>CAXXPR010000002.1:0-5870000 GCA_963665715.2 Desulfatiglandales bacterium | reverse complement strand
GGCGGAGGTATAAATTTAAGATACAAGGAAGATGCTCATTATGAGCTGATTGCAAAACCGTTAAATAATTCAAAGAAAATATGTTCGCCATGCCATAAGGACTATGAAACCAGGGTAAATAAATATGAACTTTTTTTAAAAGAAAAGAAGAAAAAAGCTGATAAAGAACCGGAAAAGACTGAAAGTAAAACCAATAATGAATCCGGGATTAAAAAATAATAAGGTAGAAGTTTGAAGAAAAACAAATCAGTCATAATTAATTTTTTTCTTCATCTGCACCCGAAGAGAATTTCTGAATCATCCGCAAGATTTACCTATACTTTCGGCCTGGGTGGTCTTGTGCTGTTTGCATTCATCATTACCGCAGTCACCGGTGTTTTACTTGTTTTTAAATATTCCCCATCAACGGATTCTGCAAATCAATCCCTGCAGTATATAGCTACTGTGTCTGAGTACGGATGGTATATCAGAAACCTCCATTACTGGGCAGCCCAGATTATGGTTGTTGCAGCTCTGCTGCACATGGTTCGTATCGTATTGACAGGCGGTTATCTGAGAGGAAGGGCTTTTAACTGGATAATAGGAATCATTCTCCTGATTTTTATTATACTTATGGATTTTACAGGTTATCCTCTACGCTGGGATGTTAAATCAAATTATGCTCTTATAACCGCCCTTAACTTAATTAATGATATACCTGTTCTGGGGCATTTTTTATGCGGTCTTTTTTTTGGAGGGCCTGATATAAGTGAAAATACACTGCTTCATCTTTACGGCTGGCACATAGCAGGCCTGCCGTTTTTCTTTTTTCTATTTATGGTATATCATTTTTACCGTATTAGAAAAGACGGCGGTATTTCGGAATATGAAAGAGGTTCCATAAAAAAGACTGTTTCAGGAGAAGCTCTTTTAAAAAAAGAAATCGTTTTTATTCTTTTTGCCTTAAGCGGACTCATTATCATTTCTGCAGTGTATACTCCCGAATTAGGCCTTTCAGCGCAGAATGATTTTAATGAGTCCAGTGTAAATTCACCATGGATAGTTCTGTGGTTACAGTTTTTATTGAGATACCTGCAGCCTTTTTCAGGCGGAATCGTAATACCTGCTATAGCTATACTGTACTGGATATCATTACCTCTTATAGATAAAAATGATCAGGTGCAGGGTGTCTGGTTTTCGAGAGAACGGATTAAATTCTGGTTGCCTTTTATTTTATCCATACTGATCATCAGTATGCTTTCAATAGCAGAAACATTAATAAAATAATATGCCTTCAGCAGAAAAACAGACTAAAAAAATACCATGGGGTTTTCTGACCGGCACCCTGATATTTCTGTTATCTACTGTTTTATTATTTGTTGAAGGACAGCAAAAAGAGTGGATAAGGTATCAGCATCAGTATAACAGTCAGAATAATACTCATGATAATGGACCTCGTGTCATCACCATTACCCCGACATTAACCGGAAAACCGGAAATGTGTCTGACCTGTCATCAGGGGATAGAAGAAGTCAGTCCATCTCATCCAGTAGAAACCTTTGGATGTATTGCATGCCATGGCGGTAACGGAGAAACACTTGATAAAGATCTGGCTCATAAATTCATGCGCGGAGGCAGTAATCCTTCTAAGCTGAGTGCTGCAGATAAAAGCTGCGGAACAGGGCCTGACGGCGTGCCGTGTCACAATGGTTTTAAAGACGACTGGAAAAATATGGTGGACAGAGTAAGGCGGAGCCTGCAGGCTACTGATGCAGGTGCTGTTGCAGCCGTTCAGTATACCTATAATATCCCCAGACCGCCTGACACAAAGTATGGTGTAAAACATGTTACTGATAATGATGTTCGCACTTTTGGCTTTCCTGATAAACTGATCAGTATTCATGAAAAAATAAAAAGCGATGAATTAAAAGGTGCTGCACATCCCATTGAAAAAAAGTTTGAAGCAAACTGTATTAACAGCGGATGCCATCTTTATTCTGAGGCGCCTCATGAAAAATATTTTCACAGATCAGAGGGGTGTGCTTCCTGTCATATCCCAAGATCAAAGGACGGCTTTTATAAAGGTAGGGATGTAACAATTTCTAAAAATGAAGCCGGACATATGGAGTTTCACAGGATCACAACAGCAATACCTTATTCAACATGTAACTCTTGCCATAACAGGGGCGTTTATTCTTTAAGGCAGATGGAATTTATAAAAAGGACAGATCTTAAGAGTGATGCTTCGGATTCTGATTCTGCGGAAAGTTTCCGAAAAAAAGTTTATTATCATCCGATGACCCTTTATGCAAAATGTGAACTGACGCTTGATTGTGTGGACTGTCATACTCATAATGAGATAATGGGAAACGGTGATATATTTCCGGATAAAAAAGCTGCCGTAGAAACCAGATGCCTGGACTGTCACGGTACAATAGACTCAGAGCCTGCTTTTGAGATTATAAAATCGCCTGACCAGCCTGATGCATTTATTACAGGTCAGAACCCTTACATTGCCCCTGAAGAAGGAGACGCTGTGGCTGTTACTAAAAAGGGAACTCTTCGTCCTGCGGTAAAAAAAGTAAACGGTAAATGGCAGATAGTTACAAAGGTTAATGGAAATACATATTATATTCCGACAGTCAAAGGCTCACCATGTAAACAGAATGCTGATGAACAGGAAGCTCTTTATTGTCATACCTGTCATGATACTGGTAAAAATTCTGTTGGCCGTAATATAAAAAAATAAATATGGAAAATATAAATATAAAAAAGGAGCAATCAAATACAAGGCGCGGTTTCCTGAAAATAACTGCTGTTGCGGCTGCAGCAGGAGCAATAGCTGCTCACCTGTGGATTGCAGTACAGTATTTACTTGGTTCTCCTTCAGGAAAAAAACAGCATGAATGGAAGATTGGAAAACCTGAGGATTTTGATAACGGCATTACTTTTGTTTCAGACGCAAATGTATTTATCCTGCGGGACGGGAATAAATTTAAAGCTCTTTCTTCAAAATGTACCCACCTTGGATGTACCTTGAAAAAGGTTCAGAGCGACTCAAGTACAACCGCCGGCAAAAAATCAGTTACGGAATTCCACTGTCCATGTCATGGTTCAAAATTTAACGCAAAAGGCGAAAGAATCGCAGGACCTGGAAAAAAATCACTGCAGTATTTTCATATAGCACTAAGCCAGGATGGCAAAGAGCTGATGGTTAATAATGACATGCCTGTCGCTTCAGAATATTTCACATTGATATAAAAAACAGTCAGCCATAAAACCCAACCATTTACTCCCTTAATATACATTTCAGTCTATAAAAACCCCCCTTTATCTCACAGGCGTTTTATTCCCTGTTTGTCTAAACTATAATTTTCATGTTTAGCTGAAATCAAAAAGGATGAATAAAAATGATTCGCTTAAAACAGGTTATGGCAATTGCCCGTGCTGAAAGACGTATCAACATACGCCTGGCGCGTTACTGGAGTTTTCTTGGTGCTGCATACCTTACTGCATTTTTGTTGTATCTTTTATATACCAGTCTGCATGGCTTTTATTCATCATACTCCGGTACAATAGGCGCTGTATCACCCAGGTTTCTTTTGAGTTTAATAGGCCTTTTTTATCTTGTAATTTTTTTGTTCGGGACAATCTTCCTTGCTTTTGAAATAAGATCACGTGACTGTAGGGACGGGTTTGCTGATGTACTTGACTCAAAGCCATACAGCAATCTTGAACTTGTCTCTGGCAGGTTTCTGGGCGTTTTTATATGTGCATGGGTTCCGATAGTCGTGCTGGTAGTCCTAATTGAATTTTTGGGGATTTCAATGAAAAACCTTGGCCTGCCTTTTGGCGAGCCAATGGAGATTATTTCAGTTTTTTCTTTTATTTTTATGATGGCGGTTCCGGCTCTGTCATTTATTATCGCTCTTGCTTTTTTTATTACTCTTATAGTGAAAAATCGTTTTTTTGCGGCCCTTCTTTTATTTGCTGTTACCTGTGTCTTTTACCGGGCAATGCTCTATCTTCCTGCTGTATATGGAGAGCTTTTCGATATTGTCGGGGTTTCTTCAACGATCTTCTGTTCGGAAACTGTCCCCAGGTTTACATATTTAGGAGGATGGATTCAGCGTTCTTCAGTACTTTTTGCAGCATTCAGCCTTATAGGTTTCAGCGCAGCTGTCCACCCCCGCCTTGACCACGGTTCACGTCGTAAACTTGCTACAGGAAGTCTGATGGTGCTTTTTGCGGCATTCTTCTTTTCAGGTGTTTTGTACTATAAGAATGATGAATATGTGAAAGCAAGAGATGGGTGTAAAGAAGCCCATAGTGTTACTGTTGAAAAAGCCGTGCCGGATCTTAAAAAAATAGCAGGTAATGTAACGATATTGCCAGGTAAAAACCTTTTACTTGAACTTGATATTGTATTTGGTGCACCTGCTGATGAATTGATCAATAGTGCAATGTTTACACTCAACCCCGGGCAAAAGGTAATAAAAGTTTATGATCAGTCAGGTGCCTCAATTGACTATACACATGAAAATGGTCTGCTTGAACTTATTCTGCCCGAAGAGCTTACCGCAGATGAAGTAATAACTATTCATTTAAGAATTGAGGGAGTACCCGACAATCGCTTTGCATTTCTGGAATGCGCTTTTGATATTAACACATTAAGAGGTGTTGACTCCCAGGACATCGGTCTGTTCGGTGCTGATACCGGAATGTTTCATAAAGATTTTGTTGCATTAATGCCGGGATTACGCTGGCTCCCGGCCTCCGGCCCTGAATATAAGCGGGATGATCCCCGTTTCCGTTCAGTTGATTTTTATCAGGTCGATTTAACAGTAAATATACCGAAAGGCTGGCTTATTGCCGGTCCTGGTCGCCGTTATGAAATAGGAGAGGATGGTAACAGCACAAGTTATCGCTTTTATCCTCAGGCGCCAGTCCCTGAGGTGGCAATAATAGCATCAAGGTTTGAAAGCCGGGCAGTAGAGATAGAAGGCGTTACTCTGGAAATACTGCTTGATAAAAAGCATACAAAAAATATTCAGGAGCTCGATGATGTAAAGGAAAACCTCAGTACGTGGGCAGGCAGCCTTTTAAAAGAATCGAAAGAATATGGCATTGCCTACCCCTATGATGCCTTAACACTTGTGGAGATCCCCAATTACATGCGGACCTATGGAGGAGGATGGCGCATGGATACTGTTATGTCTCCTCCCGGTATGCTGCTTATGAGAGAAGCCGGATTCCCGACAGCCCGTTTTGACACAGCTTTTCGAAATCCGGAAAGGTTCATGGCCATCGAAGGCGGAATTAAAAAGGCCAAATGGGAGAGGATTAAGACTTTTTTTATAAATGATCTTTCAGGTGGAAATCTGTTTTCCGGGGCATCAAGAAATTTTTTTATGTATCAGACATCAGCTAAAGGTCCTGAAGGCCTTGCGCTGAACTATATAATGGAATCTCTTTCCAATCTCCTTATAACTGAAAGCAACAGTTACTTTTCCGCACATGATTATTTAAGCGGTGATACTTTAATTGAAATATTGTTTATGAATATAAATGCCTATAACAGAGAACCTGTAACAGCATCCAGCATTGTGAGACAGGCAGCTGAAAACGCGGTTTCGAAGCCCGAAGTATGGGAACAGGCGCTTGGCATTCCGCTAAAGGATATGGATCCATGGAAAGATCCCGCCCTTACTGTTGATGTCCTCAATCTTAAAGCAATTGGTATTGCCCAAACTATACTGGATACTTTAGGTGTTGAAAATACCTGGTTGTTTCTTGCATCTATTCGAAAAAAATACAATGGAGAGAACTATACAATCAACGATGTGCTGGAAGCTGGAAAAAGTCTAGGTTATGATTTTTCAGAGATTCTTGAAGCCGGAATATCAGGTACTGAGCTTCCCGGGTTTGTTTGCGATAAATCTGAAATCTACAGAATACAGGATTCAGAAGACGGGAGCTCGCGTTACCAGATGCTTTATACTGTAAGAAATGATGAGCCTGTTTCAGGTTTGTTTAAATTTATCTGTTATTATCCAAAGGAGCAAGGCGGATATAATATCATGCGGAGCAGGCCGATACGCATGGCAGGTAAAAGCATTATTCTATATGGCGATGTTGTATCTGCTCCACCAGCGCATGTTTATATTAAACCATATCTTTCTCTTAATCGGAGATCTTTCAAGCTGACACTTAATGATGTTGATGAAGTGAAGATTATAAAAAAAGAGCCCGTTGAAGGTGTTCAGGAAATACCATATTTGAAACCTGCTGAAACATCTGTTGTCATTGATGATCTTGATGCCGGGTTCAGCGTAGTAGAAAGAAATAAAAACCATGGACTGCGCTTTACCTCAAAAGAGGAACAGGATAGTTCATCTGATCAGGGACTCCCTCTAACATCTCAATTTGATGTTCCCATTGATTGGTCGCGTGTAGTATATACAACAAGTTTTGGAAAATACCGGCATACCGCTGCAGTTGTAAAATCCGGTAAGGGTGACAAGAGTGCTGTGTTCAGGGCGGATATCAGTAAGGCCGGGGTGTGGAATCTCATAATACATCTGCCATTTAAACCGAGGATAATGCCCGGTAAAAAATGGGGAACATACTTTATGATCATAACTGACAGCAGCGGGGTTAATCATGAAGTAACATTTGATTCAAATGCAGCATCAATGGGCTGGAGCCTTGCGGGAAGTATATTTCTCCCAAAAGGAGAGACTACCGTGATTCTTTCAAATAAAACTGATGGTGATTTTGTTGTCGCAGATGCTATAAGATGGCTGCCGTCTAATAATTATTACTGAGAGGTTAAGTGTGACGGAACCTAAAAATAATTCTGTTATAAAAAGAGTGCTTTTATCTTATCTTTATACTGTCATTGCGTCTGTCAGTACTGCACTTTTTTTCTATGCCATCGGTTGGCTAAGCCCCTTATTCTATTCCGGTATTGTTTTTTTATCATGCTCCTTAACTTGCTGCACCCTGGGTGTTATCGCAGAATTTTTTTGGCCGGACAGGTCAACTCCTCTTAAACTGCTGGGTGTTATTATTGGGATCTGTTTAGTCGGAGGAATAATCGGATGGCATATTGGTGTTTTTATCCTCTATTTTTTCTTCTCTGTTACAACTGAGTTAGGCGGCAGCAGCCATATGCGCAGTATGATTTTCGTGTTTATTCTTGCAGGTATGACTGTCCCGTTCCTCTATTATCATTACAGACTTAAAGAAACAAAAGAGGATGTTGAAAAAGAGAGGCTTAACCGCGTTACCCTTGAAAAGGAGGCTCTTGAAGCGAACCTTAGACTCCTCCATGCGCAGATTGAACCTCATTTTTTGTTTAATACTCTATCCAACATTTTAAGCCTTATTGATACGGCCCCTGAAAAAGCAAAAAATATGCTCATGGATTTTAATCTCTATCTTCGCACATCTTTAGAAACGACAAGACCTGACATGACAACCCTGGATGAAGAAGCTGATACCATTAAAGCCTATCTTAATATCCAGAAGATCAGGCTTGGTGAAAGACTTAAATATACCATAGATATACCAGAAATTCTTCAGCATCAGCCGTTGCCTCCAATGCTGCTTCAGCCGCTTGTTGAGAATGCTGTAAAACACGGACTTGAGCCAACGGTTGATGGTGGAGAGATTAAAGTAAAAGCAATAGAGAATAACGGGCATATGAGAATAACTGTAACGGATACTGGTAAGGGCTTTTCCTCCTATAACAGCAATGGAGTAGGAATTTCGAATGTAAAGGAACGCATTAAACTTATATACAGTGATAAAGGAAAATTCAGCCTTGAAGAGAATTTTCCAAACGGTGCAAAGGCTATTATTGAAGTGCCCAAACAGATGTAAAATTTTATGAGGAGAAAAACCATGCCTGTGGCTTCCTGTGACAAACCGATAGAGTTATTGAGAAAAGAAACAATAGACCTGATTACTTTCAACTACAGTCATGGTGAGATATCTATGGAATCATTTGAGCGGCGCTTGGATCAGGCATTAGACTCCAAAACACACGAAGAGTTAACAGCCCTTACAGGAGATCTGGATCTTAAAATCGACAATTACTTCAAGGAGCGGAAGCGACAGAAATTTGATTTTCAGATGGATGCAAATCCTGCGGAGGATGTTGATGAAATTGTGAGCATTTTCGGAGGTACAGACAGGAGAGGAGTTTGGAAAGTATCTAAAGAAATTCGTATAAGTACTATTTTTGGCGGGGCAGATGTTGATTTCAGTGAAGCAGTTTTTTCCTCAAAGAGAACACATGTAAAAGTTTTTTGCCTCTTCGGTGGAGCTGATATATTTGTGCCAGAGGGTATCAATGTTGTTGCAAAGTCAACATGCATATTTGGAGGATTTGGTAACAAAATACGAACCAATGGCTCTCCTGATGCTCCGATGATAGTTGTTGAAGGCTTTGTTTTATTTGGAGGATTTGATATTAAACTGAATAAAACCTTGAAGGAAAGACGGAGGGATTTTGCCAATAAGGTAAAACCCGTCAGATAAAAAAGGTCTCAGTATTAACTTTTATACTGTCCTTAGAGAAATCATATGGGGAAAAATTGGAATATAAAGCAATTATAGCTGATGATGAAAAGGAATTAAGGGGATATCTTGGTTCTTTACTGTCACAGGTCTGGCCGGATCTTGAAATTTGCGGTGAGGCTGCAAATGGAGATGAGGTTCTTGATCTTGTGGAATCCGAAAATCCACATATAGCATTTCTGGATATAAAGATGCCCGGACTTACAGGTATGGAAGCTGCAAAAAAAATAGCAGGGCATACATATATAGTATTTGTCACCGCCTATGACCGGTTTGCCCTGGAGGCTTTTGAGCGTGATGCTGTGGATTATCTGCTTAAGCCTGTTTCAAAAAAAAGGCTTACACAAACAGTGACCAGGCTAAGAGAGCGGCTCAAGGCTGATTCATCTCCCCCGGCTCAGTTAACGGAGGTTATGAAACAGCTCCTTTCAAGAATTACCCCAAAAGCAGAAAATGGCTATCTTCATTTGATTAAAGCCCAGCATGGGGACGGAGTCAGGCTGATACCGGTTGAAGAAGTGGACTATTTTAGCGCTGACAACAAGTATATCAGGGTAATCACGGGAGAAGGTGAATGGCTCATAAGAAAGAGTATAAAGGATCTTGCAGATGAGCTTGATCCTGCCCGTTTCTGGCAGATCCATCGCAGCACCATTGTAAATGTTTCTAAAATTGATAAAGTAAGTCATTCGGTTACAGGGCGGGGAATTGTTAAAATGAAAAACAGAGGGGAGGTTCTTACGGTTAGCCGAAGTTATCTTCACCTTTTTAAACAGATGTAAAATGTTATTAATTTGGGTAAAGATGTTAAAGTTTAAGTTTTTTTATGTTTTGTCTGGAGGACTTTTATGTTGACAAAGCGGATATGAAATGTAACATATCCCACACGAGGAAAAAGATATGACATATCACGCTATTAATATTCTTTTCTGTTTTTTCTTTTGTATGGGGACGGCCTGTAGAAAATAGCGTGTATAAAAGAACAGGTCAAAAAAACGCCGGGCACACGCTCTGGCGTTTTTTTATTTCATGTATTGACCATTATGAAATAACCACGGCGCAGCTTTTTTAGCAAAGCCTGGTAAAATTAAAATATTTAGAATCGTAAATTCCATCAAACCAGAAGGAGGATTTATATAAATGAATATCAAGTCACATCCCCCGATTGAGATTGCTAAGAATTTGTATCAGCTTGGAACCCCTGAATTTCCGGCATTTCTGTCAATGGGCGAAATCGGATTGCTTGTTGAAGGCGGAACCGGGCCTACATTTAAAATAATTACTGAGCAGATAAAATCTCTGGGTATTGATGCCGAAGCCATTAAATATATCGCATTAACCCATACTCATGCGGATCATATAGGCGGCATGCCTTTTTTTAGAAAAGAGTGGCCCCACATAAAACTGCTCGCAAGCCCCAATGCTGAAAAAGTGTTTGATAAGCTTGAACTGTTCTGGGAATTTCTTCTGGTTGATACCGGTATTGCACAGCTTATGAGGGCAAAGGGCGATATAGAAGACCTTCCTCCTGCACTTGATGATTATTCTTTTCAGGTGGATGAATATATTCAGGAAGGATCTAAAATAGATCTTGGAAAGGGTGTTGTATGGGATGTGTATGAAACACCCGGTCATTCCTACTGCCATCTTTCATTTTTTGAAAAGAATGAAGGTTCAATGATAGTGGGTGATTCAACAGGTTTTTATGTTCCTCAGAAAGATGCCTTCTGGCCCAATTATTTTGTTTCCCTTGAAAAGTACTGCAGCAGCATAAAAAAAATGGCATCACTTAATGCCAGATGCGCCATCCTCAGCCATAATCATATTGTCGAAAAAAATGTAAAGGACTATATGCAGAAGGCTCTGGATGCCACGGAAAAATATCACAACGATACTCTGGACAGGCTTGAAAAGGGCGAGAGCGTGGAATCCATTGCAATGGATAATGCACGTTTTGTATACAGTATTACCGATATTCAGCCGTTTAAGGTAATGTATGACCTCTGCAAGGTAATGATAATGAGGTCTAAAAAGAACGGAAGAGAATGTGATTTCAGTCTTTAGTATTCTTAAGGGGGTATCTGATGCCGGATAGACCTGTTTCAGACTGCCCTTACAAAAATCTGGTTATTTTTCATGTCGATGGTATCTTCGATAATAAATATGAAGATAAACTGGGAAGGAATTACCTGGGAAACTGGGTAGAAGATAAATATTCCTTCCTTTTTTTTACGGAAGAACCTGAGTCCGATATTGAAAAAATCATCATGCTTCAGCCTGATTTGTCTTTGCTGGATAAATATAATTTCACATATGAAGAATGGCAGGGCGGCGGTTTTGAGCGCAGGTGCATAGATGATTTTTTTATTGTTCCGCCATGGGACAGTGCAGACCGCGTGGAAGGCAGATATAAAATTGTACTGGATCCTGGTGTGGTTTTTGGAAATGGTCTTCATCCGACAACAAGAGACTGTCTGCTTGCCCTTTCCCACCTCAAAAAAAAATATGATTTTAAAAAAGTTCTGGATATCGGCACCGGTACCGGAATTCTTGCGATAGCATCCCTGCTGCTTGGTGCCGAGTTTTCCGAGGCAGTAGATCTTAATCCTCTTGCAGTGAAGACAGCCCGAAATAATGTGTGTTTAAACGGATTTGAGAGACATATAAAAGTTTATGAAGGAAGGGCTGAAGATTTTACAGCAGGGGATGCGGATCTTGTGATTGCAAATATTCACTTTGAAGTTATTAAAGCTCTGCTGCAGGAAAAGTCTTTTATCCGGAGAGAGTTTCTGATTTTTTCAGGACTGATGCGGAGCCAGGCTAGAGATCTGAAAAAAATACTCTCAGATAAAAAAATGCATATTGAAAAAGAGTGGGACCATGATATGACCTGGTATACACTGCTTGTCAGCAGGAAAGAGGAATGAGTAATTAGGAAAGAGAAATCAGAAAGGGATTTTACTCTATTCTATTTTCTTTTTTCTCTATACTAATTTTAAAAGTTGGAGACGAAAATGGATATCGAACAGATAAAAGTCGGCTTTATGGAAGTTTTTGCCTACCTTGTTTCATGCCCTGAGACAAAAGAAGCTCTGATTATCGACCCGGCGGGTGATGAGGAGTTTTTAGCCGAAAGAATCAGGCAGAAGGGGCTTACATTAAAGTACATTGTAAACACTCATGGTCATGCGGATCATATTGGCGGTAATGCAAAAATGAAAGAGCTTACCGGTGCAGACATTATTATGCATGAAACAGATGATAAGCTCTATAATTCACCCGAAGGCCGGGCCCGGGCCGCCCAGCTGGGATTTCCCCCGTCACCTGATGCAGATATTCATGTGAAAGACGGTGAAGAAATAGCCGTCGGTAATGTCAGGCTAAAGGTTATTCATGCTCCCGGGCATACACCCGGAGGTATCTGTTTTTATGCAGACGGCAGCATCTTTACAGGTGATACCCTGTTTGTAGGAGCAATAGGGAGGACAGATCTTCCCGGGGGAGATGAAGATGTGTATATGGCGTCTATCCATGACAGACTGATGACGCTGCCTGAAGATACTGTGGTATGGCCGGGTCATGATTACGGAATCAGCCCGACATCTACAATAGGGCGTGAAAAGCTGACCAATCCTTATCTTTAATGGAAGTTTTCTGTTATGTTATATTTAATTAAAGGCAGGGGCTGTTTCTGCCGAAAAAAGTAGACAAAAAGATTAAATAATTTTAAAAAATACAAATTGTTACAATGTTTATCCGGACCGATTCTTTGAAAACCCTATGACGAAAGGACGTTATAATGCAACGGTACACACTTACTGAATACGATGACGCATCCCCGGAAACCCAGGCCGTTTATGATGACTTTATGAGAGCTACAGGAGAAACAGCTCCACCTGTATGGCTTAAAAGTCTGGGGCATTCACCGGCCCTTGTTCGTTCATACTGGGAAAGAGCAAAAGGTACACTGTTTGGCGGAAGCCTGCCTTTACCCCTTAAAGAGATGATTGTTTTTGTTGTTTCCGGACAGCATGGTGCAAAGTACTGTACGGCCTGTCATGCTCAATCCGTATTGAAGCTCGATAAAGCCCTGGAATTTGAAGATCTCCAGGCCTACCTTAAAAAGATCCTAATTTTCAGATGCCCGAAAGCTATAAAGCCGTTGTTAATTTTGCCTCAATAGTAGCCTGTGATGCAAACAGTGTTACAGATGAACATTTTGAAGAATTAATGGATGAAGGCTTCAGTCTTGAAGAAATTACAGAAATTATTGCTGTTATAGATCTGGCCACAATGTTCAATGTGTTTACGAGCTCTTTGAATATGCATCTTGATCCTAATTACCGGGCAATTTTATGATATGAATAATGATGAATTAATTGATAAGCATATAGCTTCAAATTCAGCATGTTCAGAAGAGTGGCATGAGCTGACTGCACAGCAGCTTGTGTGCTATGAAGCTCTTTTTTCACTGCTCAACGACATTCAGGGCAAAGAAAATATTTCCGTTATTGCCGGTGAGGTGGAAAAGAGATGGAAATATTTTGCAAATGTTGCCGGATGGCGTTTTGTAATAAATGATGAGCATGATTTTCTGGTGATAGATGGATATAGAGGTCAGGCCAAAGTAAAACTCATAGGTGAAGATAAACTTTCTGACTGGGATAAATATCACTGGAAAGGGTGTCGTCCCGAACTTATCACCAGGGCAGGCAGTGTTCAGGGAAAGTCCCCGCCCGAGCATCTTACCGAGAAGAATATTAATCAGATCCAGATCATTCCGATCATTCAAAATAACAAACAGATTGCGGTACTTAATATAAGCTCAAGGCATAAACCTTTCAGTCCTATGGATAATAAATTCATTAAGATGATGGGTAACTATCTTGCAGACAGAATAATGTCGCTTATGCTTCAAAAACGGGCAATAAAGATACTGCATGAAAAGGCAACCCGTGATGCCCTGACCGGGATACTCAACAGGGGGGCTATTCTTGAGCATCTTGATTCAATACTGGCCCTCGGAAAGAGAGCAAGCTCTCCGGTCAGTATTGTTATTGGGGATATAGACCTGTTCAAGTCTGTAAACGATACATACGGGCATCAGACAGGGGATAAAATAATCAGGGATGTTGCCGCCAGATTAAAAGATGCAGGCAGGGAGAGCGATATAATAGGCAGATATGGCGGTGAAGAATTTTTAATTGTGCTGAATGACTGCGGTCTTGATCAGGTGTTATCAGTCTCCGAGCGATACTGCAGGGCAATATCAGGCAAGCCCTTTTACCTGAATGAAGTTGATCCCGACACCATACCCATAACGCTGAGCGCCGGTACAGCAAGTACTGACGGAATGCCAGGCTATAATCCTACTTTATTGATAAGAGAAGCGGATAAAGCTCTCTATTCGTCAAAAAATACCGGAAGAAATAAAGTTTCAATAAGCAGATAATTAAATACATTCGGGCCGGTGAATATGCACCGGCTCTGAAGACGTCCGGGCCGATGATACATGGGGCTGCAGATACGCCCGGATCGGCCGCCTCTATGACATCTTTGTTGTGGAGCCCGCAACCGCAGGAACTCCATACTCCTTTAAAATTTCAGTAAGTTCCAGAAGGTTGTTTTCCCACACTGACCTGTCAGGCGGAGTAAAGTTTTCCATAGGATAGGGCATGCAAAGAGTTGCATATTTTTCTGTTCCCATTTTTCTGTAGGGGAGAAGCTGCAGCTGCAGGATATTATTGTTAAGCTCTTTACTGATAAACTCGCCAGTTGCCCGGATATTTTCTTCACTGTTGTTATGATCAGGTATGACAGGAATTCTTATAACAACAGGTTTATTCAGCTCAACCGTTCTTTTTATATTTGCCAGTATCTGTTCATTGCCCACGCCTGTATATTCTTTGTGTTTTTCCGTGTTCATATGTTTAATATCGGTAATCACAAGATCCGTATATTCATATACCGCTTCCATATGCTCTGGTTTGCACTGAAGAGAAGACTCAACACAGGTGTGTATTGAAGATGATTTACACTCCTTTAAAAGCAGGCGGGCAAATTCCCACTGCATCATCACTTCACCGCCCGATAATGTAACTCCGCCGCCTGTTTTTACATAAAAACTCCTGTCCTGCAGTATTATCTTCATCAGTTCAGGTACAGTCATTTTATTGCCCCAGATCATTATTGCCCTTGCCGGGCATTCATCTGCGCAGATAAAACAGTCATCACATTCAGGGGTTTTAAGTACTTCCAGCAGGTGATCGTCACATGTCCTGATGGGGGAATTTTCTCCTTCAGGGCATGCCTTTATACACATTGAGCACTTACTGTTGCTGATACACTTGGCAGGATATACGCCTATCTGCTGTTTTGGTGAGAGTCCTTCAGGATTGCTGCACCATAAACAGCGGAGAGGACAGCCCTTGAAAAAGATTTCGGTTCTTATTCCAGGGCCGTCATGAATTGTATACTTCTGTATGTTTGTTACAAGACCGTAAGGTTCGCCGTCTTTTGTAAGTTTCATTCCGCTTTTTAATTCCTATCAGTCAAAGGATAATACAGTTCTTCCTATAATATCATCCTGAAGCTCTTTTGAGAGTTCTACAAAGTAGGCGCTGTAGCCGGCAACCCTTATTAAAAGGTCCCTGTACTCATCAGGGTTTTTCTGTGCTTCAACCAGTGTTTCCTGGTTTACTACACTGAACTGGCTGTGCATGCCTTTTCTCTGAACATACTCATCAAGCAGGGCAATAAAACTGTCTCGCCCGGTTGTTCCTGTAAGTGAAGACGGAGAAAATTTCCAGTTTAAAAGAGTTCCGTTAGTGGCTCTTGCATGGTCCAGTTTTGTTACGGATTTACATATTGCTGTAGGACCTGAAATATCATGGGATGCACAGTGGGTATGTACTGCGCCCATACAGTCTGAGAGCGGTTCAAAGGCTTTTCTTCCCTCAAAGGATGCCCACTGCATTAATCCGAATGCAACGTTAACTGTTACGGAATATGCGCCCGGCTGATAGAATCCGCCTCTTGTGTTGGGACGTTTTTCTATGTGCTTGCACCATGTATCCATTGCAAATTTTGTTAGTTCATCTGCATAGTCATCATCATTTCCGTAGTGGTGTACTTTATCGCTGTTTACATAGGCATATAAAGATTCATAGCCTTCCCAGTTTTTCTTTACAGCTTCAAGTAATTCTTTTCCTGTTACCTTTTTATCTTCAAATACAAGCTGCTTGATAGTTGCAAGACCGTCTCCAGTAGTGCCTATACCGACACACTGAGGACCGCTGAAATTATATTTAACTCCGCCCTCTGTTATGTCCTTGCCGTTTTCAATGCAGTCTTCCATCATGGAGGAAAGATATGGTAACGGTTTGAGAGCCTGATGCGCCAGATCTACAGCATTAAGCACAGAAATCTGGCGATCGCACCAGTATCTCATCTGCTTGTCATAGGCTTCGAGAACTTCATCAAATGTTTTAAAGTTTTCAAGGTTTCCGGTTGAAAGACCGAGCTTTTCACCTATGGCACCGCATTTTTCCCACCGTTTGCACTGAGGACCGCAGTCAATACATCTTCCGTCATTCATGGCCAGTTCAAGTACCTTTGCCATGTTCATGTGGCCGCAGTCTTTCCAGCCGTATGATTTTCCTGTAACGTCAGGTTCCACACAGCCTACAACCTGATAGTCACGTGCGTCTTTTATCTCTGTATTGGACGACATCATTGACGGAATTGCCACATCATCATTAAATATCTTGGGTTCGCCTGTTCCGAGTCTTATGGCGTTTGCCGTTTTTACCTTGAGTTCCCAGGGGCTCCCGGCGTGAAGTCTTACTGCAAGCCATGGGGTAGGTATTCTTATATGAGCATGGGCGTCAACTCCCATATAGGTAAGTTCGTTTGTTGCATCTTTTCCGTCCCTGTCAATTCCTCCCAGTGTAAGACACTGGCCTCCGACACCGCCGTTACCGAATGTTTTTATAAGAACATGGCTTCTGAGTTTATTGAGATCCCATATTTTAATATAAAAATTCTCAATCAGTTCCTGGCAGAATTCTCTGGTTACTGTTCCGTCTTCAATATCCTTTTTAAAGAAGGGATACATATACTGATCAAAACGGCCGTAGGATATTGAGTGACCGTTGCACTCCATATGGATCATGCAGTTGGCAATATGTACCAGCTGAATTGCCTCCCAGAAGGTCCGGGGCGGATTTTCGGAAATCCATAATAGATTCTCATGAATCTGCAGAAGTTCTTTTTTTCTTGTTTCATCCGAAGCGCTTTTTGCCTTTTCCCATGCAAGGCCTGCATATCGTTTTATATGATCTGTGGCGGCTTCATTTACAAGAAGTTCGGCCTTTAAAAAATTGAATTTTTTGAGTCCGTCGGCTGATGTTTTATCGATCTTTTCAATGGCGTCAATAATTGTCTGCCTGATTCCCCTATAACCAAGTTTGAAAAGCCTGTTGTAGGAAAGACCAAGATGACCTGCCCCGCAGAAAATATAAGCATCAGCGAAAAAGACACCTTTGCCTGCATGGGAGCCTTTAAGTTCATCGTCGGTGAGCAGCGTGTTTGTATAATCCTCTATTGTATTTCCATTCCAGAAATCCCTGATGGATTCAAGTTTTTCATGAGATTCTTCTGTGTAGCTGAAGTAGTCATGGGTACGCTCTTCGCTGTAGTCCATGAGTCCGTCGCGCATTTCATCAACAACCCAGTTAAGGCCGAATTCCGGGAATACAGGCGCGCCCTTTTTGTCACAGCCGAGACCGCCCACTATAAGCTCATCATCATATATATATATTGGTGTGTTTCTTAATAAATTAGCCATTCCCTCGGCGCATTTAGTAATTTGAGGGGCTCCGGGAATTTTTTTATAGGCTTCGGTAACCAGGAGAGCTCTTTCATATGGTACAAATCCGTTTGTGGTTTTCGCGGTATTTTTAAGTATTCTGTTAATTCTCGGAAATGGTGAGGGGTCAGGTGTATTTCCGGATATTCCAACTCCCCATTCTTTATCAAATGGTTCTACTGCTTCAGGGGATATTTTTTCGGCGGTCTGGTATGTGTTTATTTTTTTTGTTTCTTCCATTTTACTGCTCCTGATTATAAACTGTTGATAAATAATCTTTTTTTTATCCAGAGTATAGGTGTCATGTGCTAATGAGTCAATACCTTTAAGCAATCATTTTAGATGCCTGAGCTAATAAAAAGTGTTTCAAAACTCTGTCTCAAACCTTAAATATAACCACTGTTTTATGTGTATCAATTATATTGTGTTAATTTAAACATAAATTAAAGTATTATTTTTATTCGGGATATGTAGCAAAATCTAATATCTGTAAATCTAATTGATTTTAAGCTCGAAATAAATTATTTTTATAATTTAAAAAGTTATCTTGAAAAATATTTTTCAGATATTAATGGTAAAAAGTTTTTAGGGAAAGGGGTAGTAATATGAAAGTAAAAGCAGCAGTTCATTATGCATACCGTGAACCTCTTGTTATTGAAGAGGTTGAGATTGATTCTCCCGGAGACAGGGATGTCCTTGTAAAGGTTACAGCAACAGGTGTCTGCCACAGTGATATTCACTGTAAATATGCAGAACATGGTGACAGACCTCTTCCAGGGATAGGCGGTCACGAAATATGCGGAATTATTGAAGAAGTCGGCAAAGATGTGACATACGTCAAACCCGGAGATAAAGTTGTTTCAACAATAATGCCTGCTGGCTGCGGACACTGCTATTACTGCACAATCGGGTCCCCGGGCAACTGTGAAAACAACAAAATAGAACTGGTTGTGCCGGGAAGATACACAAACAGCAAAGGCCAGAGAATTACCCAGTGGCAGAGCTATATGGCCGGTTTTGCCGAGTATACGGTTGTTCCGGAAGTAAATATTGTGAAAATTCCTCAGGATTTCCCTGATGATGTGGCTTCCCTTATTTCATGCGGGGTTATTTCCGGCTTTGGAGCCGTCCTTTACCGGGCAAAGGTCCAGCCCAACAAGAGTGTTGCAGTTATCGGCACCGGCGGTGTCGGGCTTAACGCTATTCAGGGTGCAAAGTTTGTGGGTGCTTTTCCAATTATTGCCGTTGATGTCCTTGACAGCAAGCTTGAAACAGCAAAGGCATTTGGCGCTACACATACTGTTAATGCAAAAAAGGTAAATCCTGTTGAGGAAGTTATTAAGCTGACTTACGGACGCGGAGCTGATTATTCCATAATGGCAGTTGCCGGAGTTGAGCTTCTGCGACAGGGCTGGGATATGTCTGATGTAAGCGGTACAACCTGTGTGATCGGACATGGGGCCGGAGACCCAATGGTAAATTTTGAGCCTGTTGAATTCTGCCTCGGAAGGAGTATTACGGGAAGCGCAATGGGCGGAATAAGGTCACGATTTGATATTCCCAGGATCATAGAGCTCTATCAGCACGGAATTATTAAACTGGATGAACTTGTGTCCGGACATTTCAAGTTTGAAGAAATCAATGAGGCATTTGATTCTATGGAAAAGGGTGATGTTATCCGTAATGTCCTGATGTTTGATTAGTTTTTTTACTACAGGGAACACGGCGAACACGGAGAAAAAACAAAAAAGCTGAACCGCAAAGACGCCAGGAACGCTAAGAAAAACAAAATGATTTTTTTTAAAAAATAAAAAAGTTTTTCTCTGTGTCCTCCGTGTTCTCGAGTGAGCGAAGCGAACGGGTGGTGAAACTTTATTTTGTTTTTTAATTGCCGGAAAATTTTTAAGGAGAATTTAACGTGATTAAATACATCGACTATGGATTCAAAGGGAGAACAGCCGTAATCACTGGGGCCGGAACCGGTATAGGTGAAGCCTGTGCTGTAGAACTGGCAAAGGGCGGTGCAAAGGTTGCTCTTTTCGGGCGCAGAATGGAACCCCTTGAAAAAGTCAAAGAAGAGTGCCTTAAATATACGGACAGTGTTATTTCTCTGTCTGTTGACGTAAGTGATGAAAATGCTGTAAAGTCAAATGTCAATAAGGTAATAGAAACATTCGGAAGTGTGGATATCCTTGTAAATAACGCTGGTATTGAATCCCGCCTGAAACCCGGTCAGACCTTTTTTGATGATCTCTTTGATACTCTTACTCCTCTCGAATATGAAAAGTTTTTTAAGATACATGCCCTTGGACATTACCTTATGAACCTGGCGGTTATTCCTGATATGCAGAAAAATAAATTTGGCCGAATCGTTAATGTTACCTCGGTGACAGGTGTTAACGGGGCATATAGTACTCCGGCATATACTGCATCAAAGGCTGCTGCCATCTGTCAGACAAAGGCCTTTGCGAAAAAATACGGAAAATACAATATCACTGTAAACTCAATTGCTCCGGGCATGGTTGACACACCTATGAAAATAGATGCAACCCCGGAGGAATATGAATTTGTGGCAGGCATTACTCCCCTTGGCCGGGTGGCAGAACCGGTTGATATAGCACGTACAGTGCTTTTCTTTGCCCAGGAGAATCTGTTTGTTTCGGGGCAGAACCTTATTGTGGACGGTGGTTCCACTGTCTAGGGGATTTTAAAAAGGAAAGGAAAGAAAATGGTCCAGTTAAAGGATGATGAAAAAAGGATGCTCCAGGGGGAGGACGGTTTTGTTCCCCGGATATGTATGGAGTATCTTGTTGAATTGTGTGAGGTTGCCGGCGCAGAAAAACTTGTAGATCTTGATGGTACAGGTGATTTTCATACACCTATGACATCGATGTCTCCTTTTTATGAGTTCTCCTTTGAGGAGCTTGAAAAGATTGTAAACGCCGGTGCAAGGTTTAAAATACCTACCTTTGCAAACAAAGCCCCGTTTTTTATGCAGCCTCCGGTGCACGGCTGGGAAAAATGTAATGTCTGTGCATACCGTGATAAGAACTGTCCGCAGGATGATCCTGCATTTCATAAAGAGGCAATGCGGGATGAGTGGTATGAGCTTTACAGACGTATGGGTATGATGACTACCCATTCATGTGCAAACTATATTACGTCCACATATCTGCCAACCATGGGGCAGCACTGCTCCTGGAACGAAAGCTCTGCAGTACCTTACTGTAATGCAAATCTGGGAGCCAGATCCAATATAGACGGAAGTTTTGCCACATGTTTTTTAGGCAAGGCGGCCTATTATGACATGCACATTACGGAAAACAGGTATGCCACGGTAATGGTGAAAACCGAACGGACCATAACAACGGATATTGAATGGGATGTATTCGGCTTTGCTACAGGTGAGGATGTGGGCGTGCATGTACCTGTGTTAACCGGTACAGGAAAACCAACCACTACCCAGATAATGAAGCTTAACTCAGCCCTTAATACCGGCGGTGCAGTACGGATGTATCACATACCCGGAACCACTCCCGAAGCTCCCACGATCGAGTTTGCACTTAACGGAAAAAAACCGGAACGTGAAACCATGATAGGTGAAGCAGAGCTGAAAAAGGCATATGAAACACTGAACTATCACACATCTGACGATGTTGACCTTGTGTATCTCGGATGTCCGCACCTTACCATAGTAGATATGATGAAGATTGCCTGTAAGCTTGAAGGAAAAAAGTGCAGGGTTCCATTATGGATTATGACAGCACCATGGCTTTATGATGTGGCAAAAAATATGGGATATCTTAAAACATATGAAGATGCAGGTGCTCATCTTTTGACAGGTACATGTCTTGCCGCAATGGGGGGTGTTCCGGAAAATGTAAAGACCCTTGCTCTGGATTCAGCAAAACAGTCATATTATATAACCGGCAGATACCCTGACGACGACTACAGGCTTCAGGTTTGTTACGGTACACAGGATGACTGTATAGACGCGGCGCTTACAGGTAAATGGCGCGGGGAGTGGAAATAACTATGGAGAAAATAAGAATATACGGAAGAAAAGAATTCGGCGGCTGCGTGGAGGCTGAAGCCCTTGTTTCACCCAAGCCTCTTGAAGGATTTGCAAACTGCAGCCCGGAGATGGGCTGCACAACAGAAAGAAACCATCCTCTCTTTAAAGTGTCCTATGCCGGAAAGGTCCTTGTTTATCCTTCTCCAAGAGGTTCCGGAGGTTTTATGTCCTATGGTGTAGGTCCTAATAAACCTGCGGCATTTGTGCACACGGAGACATGTCCCCTGGCCGTGGCCTGTGCCATGGTAGCGCACATCCCGTCCATGACTGATTTTGAAAGAGATCCGCTGGAGGTGATTGAAACCGGTGATATGGTTCTGGTTAACGCAGATGAAGGATATATTGAGATAACGAAGAAATAATAAGGGGCCAATATTTCTTTATGGAAAAATTTATTGTTGAAAAAGAGAGACAGACAAAGGTTTCCATGTCATGCGATGTGCTTGTCGCAGGCGGCGGTATTGCGGGCATGGCTGCTGCAATAGCAGCGGCCAGGAACGGAAAAAAGGTGATACTTCTTGAGCGTGAATACGCTCTGGGCGGCATGGCAACCCTTGGTCTTGTTACTATATATCTGCCTCTTTGTGACGGGCGCGGGAAGCAGGTCGTATACGGGCTTGGTGAAGAGCTTTTAAAACGCTCAATAGAACACGGCGCCGAAGCCAATTATCCGAAAGCCTGGATTGAAGGCGGAAGCGTGGAAGAACGGTCACGCTACAGGTACCTTACACAGTTCAATCCAAATCTCTTTGCTCTAAGGATTGAAAAACTGCTGAATGATCTTGGTGTGACAATCCTGTACGGTACTCTTGCATGCGGAGCAGCAACAGAAAACGGGTATATTACGTCGGTTATAATAGAAAATAAATCCGGGCGTTCCGCAATTGAAACCGGTTCTGTAATCGACTGCACGGGTGATGCTGATATATGCCATATGGCAGGTGCCGAAACCGAGCTTAATAAAGCGGGCAACGGACTGGCAAGCTGGTATTACTACTTTTGTGAAAAAGAAGTTTCCTTAAGAATGTTCGGACTTGCGGATATAGCACAGGGTAAAACCAAAAAAGCATCTGCTGATGATGAAGATGAGTATGAAGCCAGCATGGTTGAAAGTCTTGATAACAGTTTCAGGTTCTCCGGCGTGGATGGTGAAGAGCTCAGCATTGCGGTTCAAAGGGCTCATGAAAAAATGTATGAGGATATCCTGAATCACAAGGACGCAAACGACAGTTATGTTCCTGTTTCAATCTCCACTATCCCGCTTGTGCGTATGTCCCGAAGGATTAAAGGCGATTACACGCTTGATGATTCCGGAGACCATAAATACATGGAAGACAGTATCGGCATGACAGGAGACTGGCGCAAGCGCGGGCCTGTATTTGAGATACCCTTTGGAACCTTGTTCTGCCGGAAAATAAAAAACCTTCTTGCTGCCGGAAGGGATATCTCGGTAACAGACAGCATGTGGGATATCACACGTGTTATTCCTCCCTGTGCCGTTACAGGTGAGGCAGCCGGTACGGCAGCGTCGGTCTGCAGTAACTTTGCAGATATTGATATTGCAGAACTTCAGAGACGCCTGATTAACCAGGGTGTAAAACTTCATTTTGATTAGCTTTTTAACGGTCCGGAGCATTCCGGGCTGCTCAAGATTTTTATAAGGAGTTAAGAATGACAGACGAAACATATGAAGTAGTAAAAATAGACGACAGCAGCTGGTGTATCGAAGACGGCATGGTCAGATCCTTTTTGTTTGAAGGGGCGGATGAAGCCCTTCTTATTGATACGGGATTCGGCAGCGGCAACATCCGTGAAGTAGTGGAAGGCCTGACGGATAAGCCTGTAATGCTTGTTAATACACACGCCGATGAAGATCATGTGGGCTGCAATAAACTTTTTGGTAAAACCCATATGCATCCTGCAGAATATGCTTTTTATTTCGAAAACAACCCCTCCGATGCACCGGTTTCTCCCCTGTGGGAAGGACAGATTATTGATCTTAAAACAAGGAAGTTTGAAGTTTTCCTGATTCCCGGACATACCCCTGGAAGCATAGCTCTTCTTGATCGTGAAAACAGAATACTCATATCGGGCGACACCATAGCCGATACCCCGATTTTTATGTTTGGTAAAGTGAGAAGCATAAGAGCATATATAGAAAGTCTTGAAAAACTTTCAGGCATGAGTGACAGCTTTGACACCATATATCCGTCACACGGGACATTTCCCATTGGAAAGGATTCTATTCCAAAGCTGATAACCGGAGCTGAAAAGCTGTTAAAGGGAGAGCTTAAAGAAGAGCCTCCCCCATTTGAAGTGCCGGCAAAGATGTATGTCAGTGAAGGCGCCACATTTTTTTACGATTAAGTCTTAATGTTACAGGTTTATGACTGTATCATATACCGGAGTAAAAACCTTCACCCTGAGATAAATGTTTAAATAACGTATCAACTCAAACCAAATATAAAGGGAAAAGTTATGAAGTTTAAGAGACCAGAATTTATGGAGCCGGGTTTTCCGACATATTCAACCCTGTCCTCATTCGGAAGAGTTCCGATGACAGTGCCTTTATTTGATACTCCAATTACACCAAAGGAAAATTTTATCCGGGCAGCAAACCGGGATAACCCTCTCTGGGTTCCAAATCATATCACGGACAAACAGGTTATATATATAAACGACCTTGGTGTGCACAAGCCGGGTACTCAGCAGCTGGGCCCTGACCACAGCGGAGCCCCGGAGGAAGACTGTAACTTTATTGATCCTTACGGCAATTCATGGACATGGGTGGCATCGGCAGGCGGAGCAATGCTCACACCCGGAACAAAGGTTGTTGAGGATGTCTGTGACTGGGAGAAAGTTGTTAAATGGCCTGATTTTGATGAGTGGACCATGAAAGAGACAGCCGAAAAGTTCATGAATGAGGAGTATGATCCGGACAAAATTATGCATATCAACATTCATCAGGGGCTGACAGAGCTGCTGGTGGCTATGGTGGGCGGATACGGCGAAGGCATGCTCGCCATGGGAATGGAGCCTGAGGCCTGTGTTGCTTACTTTAACCGCCTTGCTGATTTTCTGATTGAGTTCTTTGATTATCTGAATGAGCTTTATCCCGTTGATATGATTACATACCACGATGACTGGGGAACGGAGCGGACAACATTCTTTTCAAATAATATGATGGAAGAAATGGTTTTTGAACCGACAAAAAGGATTGTAGATCATATCAAGGGGGCAGGCTGCATTTTTGAACTGCACTCATGCGGAAATATCGAGAATTTTATCCCCTATGCCTGTGATCTGGGAATTGACTTTCTGCAGCTGCAGAGCAGGGCAACGGATATCCCCAGAATGAAAGAGCTTTATGGCGACAGGATCGGTTTTAATGTCGTTTTTGTAGAAGATAAAATCGGAATGTCTGTGTCCAATGATGAGATAATAAAATCTGTACGGGAGAGTGTTGATACTTACGCAAAAGGCGGAGGTTATTATCCCTGGATTTTTGAAACGGATCCCGAACGGTTGTGGACTTTAAGTTCGGAATTGTACTGTTACAGCAGTGAGTATTATTCTAGTTAGATTAGAATAAACATAACCCAACATTAAGATTGCCGCATGAATTTAATTTTATGCGGCTTTTTTTTTGTAAAAAAAAGGCTCTCCTTCTGTCTTTTTAGCCATAACTTTCTTGACACCTTGCCCTGAGATTTCTATGATCTGTCGGCAATGATATAAGGTCCTGCTGGACATTTTTTCATTTTTTATGAAGAGGAGATAATGCCGGATTTCTGGCGGTTTTGACGCCTCCGGACAGAGTCTGATTTGGAATGAACGACATATGTAATCCTGTTGTTTTTATTTCCTTTTCATTCGTCGAAAAATCTAATTTAAAAAAGGATATTACTATGAATACAACAAGACTGAATCTGATAATCAATGGCGTGAAGCGAGCTGCAGTATGTGATCCTGAAAAGGATACCCTGGCTGCAGTTATCCGTCGATTAGGCCTGACCGGAACCAAAGTGGGATGCGGTACCGGAGTGTGTGGTGCCTGTTCCGTTATACTTAACGGTAAAGTCGTCCGTTCCTGTACCAAAAAGATAAAAAATATTCCTGAAAACAGTGAGATCATCACAATTGAGGGAATTGGTAATCCTCTTACTCTTCACCCTCTGCAGCAGGCTTTTATCACATACGGCGCTGTTCAGTGCGGGTTCTGTACCCCGGGCTTTATTGTCTCCTCATATAAACTGCTGGAAGAAAACCCGAACCCCACCCGTGAAGATGCCAGAGAATGGTTCAAGAAAAATAAAAATGTCTGCCGCTGTACAGGATTCAAACCCATAATTGATTCTGTAATGGAAGCCGCAAAGGTTATGCGCGGTGAGGCTAAAATGGAAGATATCACCTACGATTTCAAGAGCGAGAAAGAAGAAATCTACGGTTCAAAGCATCCAAGGCCCACTGCACTGTCAAAAGTTTGCGGTCTTACCGATTACGGTGACGACGTAAAACACAAAATGCCTGAAGGTACTGCTCATCTTGCCGTTGTTATATCTGAGGTTCCCCACGCCAATATTATCAGTATAGATACCGGAGACGCCGAAGAAATGCCCGGTGTTATCAGAGTTTTCACTGCCAAGGATGTCAAGGGCTCCAACAACCTTGATGCTCCTCCGCTTGTTCCACGTGTTCTGGGCCGCGGTATCGCTCCGTTCCCTGTATTTGCCGATAAAAAAATCAACAGACGCGGCGACTGTGTTGCGCTTATTGCTGCTGACTCTGAAGAGCATGCCCGCCAGGCAGCCCTTAAGGTTAAACAGAATCTTGAGGTGCTTCCTGCATATATGACATTCCCGGAAGCTGTTATGCCGAATGCTATTCAGCTCCATGAGGGACTGCCCAATTTCTATATGGAACAGCCGGTATTTAAAGGTCAGGATACAGCCGAGGTTTTTGAAGAAGCCGAATTTGTTGCAGAGGGCAGTTTCTACTCACAGCATGAACCCCATCTGCCCATTGAGCCAGATGTTGTTCAGGGCTATATAGGTGATGACGGAATGATTACACTCCAGTGTAAATCCCAGGGCATCGGTGAAGACCGTGAAAGTATATCAAATGCCTGCGGTATTCCAATGGAAGAGCTCCGTATAATCATGAACCCTGTTGGCGGTTCATTCGGCTACTCCGTAAGTTCAAACACATTTGCAATTGTTGCAACAGCTGTTCAGCATCTTCGTATGCCGGTTACTCTCACACTGACCTATGAGCAGTTCAACCATATGACAGGAAAACGTTCCGCAACCCATGCCAACGGCAGGATCGCCTGTGACAAGGACGGCAAGATCACCGCAGCAGAGTATGATATTGCTCTTGATCACGGTGCATACGGAACCATGGGAAATAAGATATTCAACAATCTTGCCTCTGTCGGTTTCCATGGCTACAATATTCCTAACTTTAAGGCCCTTGCCAGGGGCGGTTCTACAAACAACGCCTTCTGTGCTGCATACCGCGGTTTTGGAGCTCCCCAGGTTTATACAACCACAGAAGCTCTCATCGATATGATGGCCGAAAAAATAGGTATGGACCCCTTTGAATTCCGTTATAAAAATGCGGCAAGAGAAGGGGACCTGACCATAAACAGCATGCCCTATCACGATTACATTTATCCGGAACTGCTGGACAAGGCAAAACCCTATTACGATCAGTATAAGGCAGAGGCCGAAGCTGCCAAAAAAGAAGGGAAGCATGTTGGTGTTGGTATGAGCATGGGTGGTTTCATATACACCATCGGCTGCTTTGATCAGGCCGAAGTTGCTCTTGAAATGAACTCTGACGGAACATTCACCCACTTTAATACCTGGGAAGATGTTGGACAGGGTGCTGATATCGGAGCACTTACACATGCTGTTAAAGCACTTGAGCCCCTTGGCGTTAAACCTGAGCAGATCAGACTCGTTATGAACGACAGCAAAACCTGTCCGGATACAGGCGTTGCCGCTGCAAGCCGCTGTCATTATATGGCAGGTAATGCTACCATTGATGCAGCAGCAAAGCTCATTGAAGCAATGAAAAAGGAAGACGGTACTTACCGTACCTATGATGAAATGGTTGCGGAAAACATTCCGACCAAATATATCGGCCACTATGATCAGTTCAATATAGGCCTGCCTCCGGGTCTTGATCCAAACACAGGAATGGGTGAGAAAAACCCCGGATATATGTACTGTGTAAATGTTGCACTGGTAGAGGTCGATGTTAAAACCGGTAAGTCAAAAGTGCTCAGATATACATGCGTTTCAGATATAGGTATTATCGGAAACAGGCTTGCCGTTGAAGGTCAGGCTTACGGCGGACTTTCTCACAGCATCGGTTTTGCACTGAGTGAAGATTATGATCCTCTTGCAAAGAAGAGCAACATGGCTACCTGCGGTATTCCGACAATCGATGTGATTCCGGATGATATTACGCTGATTTTCCAGGAAACACCGCGTAAAGCAGGGCCTCACGGTTCCGGCGGTTGCTCCGAGTGTTACCAGTCTTCCGGCCATATGGCTGTAATTAACGGTATCAACAATGCCTGCGGAGTCCGTATCTATGCTCTGCCTGCAACACCTGATAAAGTTAAAGCAGCACTGGAAGCCAAGGAACGCGGTGAAGATCTTACCCCGCAGAAGTACTATCTTGGTACCGACTTTGAGGAAGAGCTGGAAAACATCAAGGCCAATCCTCTGTAAAAACTGTTTTAGACCGGGTATTTCCCCGGTTAAAAAATAAGTTGTGTTTAAACGGTCAGGTAATTTCCGTGAGGGAATTACCTGACGTTATTTATGCGGGACAGTCTGAAACAGAAGGTCCTGTTAAACAAAAATAAGATTATGGATACATATGAAGCCTGAAGAATCAAAAGCATATGTCAATGCCTGCTTTAGCGGGGAGCCGGCTTCCTGCTCCTGCGCCTGTCCGTTCGGTCTTGATATTCGCGCCTTTATGGAAAAGGTAACAAAGGGTATGTGGATTCCGGCATATAAGATGTTCAGGAATGCGGCTGTTTTTCCTCTTATAGTAAGCAGACTCTGCCCTCAGCCGTGCCAAAATAACTGCCAGCGAACCTCCATTGGAGATGAGCCTCTTGCAGTGCGTGACCTTGAGTCTGCCTGTATAAGGCATGCTAAAAAACGCGATCCGGAAAATTATGTTATACCGCCCAAACCCCAGAGCGTTGCCGTTATCGGTGCTGGTCCTGCAGGTTTATCCTGTGCGCTTAACCTTGCACAGAAAAGATTTAATGTTACAGTATTTGAAAAAAATGAAGGATGGGGCGGCGCATTGCGCGAACATCCTGAGTTTTCTCTGTTTGATGAAGATATTGCCCTGCAGTTTTCTGCAGCAAAAGCGGATTTTCAGTTCAACCGGGAAATAGAATCACTTGATGAGCTGGACGGCTTTGATGCCGTTTATATTGCCACAGGTGAAAACGGCACGGAATTCGGTCTTTTAGAGAGCCGTGATGCCGAAGTTATGACCACTTCCCGTCCGGGAATCTTCATGGGCGGTGCAGTCTGCGGAGTTTCTCTTATGGAATCCATCGCAGAAGGCGCTTTGCTTTCAAGAATTATGGAAACATATTTTCAGAGCGGCAAGGCAGCACGCCCTGCGGCAGATCAGGCAAAAGCTCCTGATGTTCACTACCTTAATCACGACAAAGAAGAGAAAAAAGCGCTTGTTGTCATGGAGTCTTCTGACGGATATACGGTTGAGGAAGCCAAAGCCGAGGCCGCCAGGTGTTTCAGGTGTGACTGCAAACTTTGTCTCGAAAACTGCGAGATGATTGAATGGTTCAGGAAAATGCCGCCAAAGCTGGGGGTTGAGGTATATACCGATTCTCAGTCAGGATCATCCCTTTCGGCCCATGCCCTGAGACGTGAAACCTATTCCTGCAGCATCTGCGGTAAATGTAAAAGCGTCTGCCCGGTGGGTGTAGATATAGGCGCACTTTTGCAGTTCAGCAGGGCGGACAGGCTTCGTATCAATAAACACGTTCCGGCATTTCACGATTTCTGGATGCGCCAGTTTGATTTTCATACATCGGACGCTTTTTTTGTTTCACCTCCAAAGGGTAAAGACACCTGTGACTATGTCTTTTTTCCAGGCTGTCAGCTTGGTGCAGCAGAACCTGACCATGTTTTAAAGTCCTTTGGCTATCTGCAGGAAAAATTTGATGCAGGTATAATGGCAGGGTGCTGCGGTGCCCCCGCATACTGGGCAGGTGATACAAAGCGCCTGACAGAAAACATGGAACGCATCCGTTTACTATGGGAAGAGATGGGGCAGCCGCAATTCGTATTTGCCTGTGCATACTGTGAGAATATTTTCAGAATGTTTATGCCTGAAATAAAACAGGAAAATCTATATAAGCTGCTCGCTGATGATGACTCTATTGTTCCTTCTAAGCATTTTGATGAGGCAGCAGTTTTTGATCCCTGCACAGCTCGTGATGATATAACCATGCAGGAAAGTGTACGGGCTTTGAGTAAACGGGCCGGAGTTGCGGCAGAAGAACTGGAAAATCCAAACAGATGCTGCGGTTACGGAGGTCATATGCGGATGGCTAATCCTGATTTGTATGATGAAATTACAGAGAACCGGAAAAGCGCCAGTGATAAACCCTATATTGTATACTGTGCCAACTGCAGAGAAGTTTTTAGACAGAAAGACAAAGAGTGCACCCATATACTCGATATGGTATATGATATTGATTCTGGAAAAGGTATACCGACTCTTCAGTCACAAAAGAAAAATGCTCTGGAGGTTAAAAAGAGGCTAATGAAGGAATTAAACGGAAATGATTTTACAGCGGAAGAGCATGAATGGGACGGTATTAAACTTGTAATCAGTCCGGAACTGCAGGAGGAGCTGGACAGAAAGCTCATCATAGAAGACGACCTTAAGGAAACCCTGTGGCTCGCAGAACAAACGGGCGAGGCGTTTATGAGTGATGACGGAGTCTTTCAGTGCAGTATGGTTAAATCCGTTCTTACATACTGGGTGCAGTATAAAAAGCTTGAAACAGGCGCCTATGAAATAGTGACCGCCTATATTCACAGAATGAAATTCGACAGGGAGGGCTAGGGTTTTGGAATCAGAAAAAAAATGGAAATGCACAAAATGTGATAAAGAGCTCGTCCTGAAGAAAATGCAGTTTTCATACCTTGGTCACATATTTTCCCATGAAATCATGCGATGCCCCAAATGCGGTAACGGTCTTATTCCAAAGGAACTTGCTGAGGGGCGTATGGCTGAGGTAGAGGCTCAGTTGGAAGATAAATAAATTCAAATGACCAATATTTATGAATCCGGGGAATTTTCTCTTCTTAAAGATTATTCAATGCATCCGGGTGGACTGCGTCTGACCGATAGGGCTGCCCGGTTGGCCGGTTTAAAGCAAGGTATGGAAGCGGCTGATATAGGCTGCGGTGCAGGGTCTACAGCTGCCTTCCTGGCCCGGAAGTACGAGCTTGTAATGACCGGGGCGGATATTTCAGAACACCTTATCAATACAGGGAAGACAAAATATCCGGATCTTACCTTTATTCACCGTGACTGTAAAACACTGCCGTTTAAATCTGAGAGCCTTGATGCGGTATTATTTGAGTGCACACTCTCTGTAATGGACGATGATTTTAAAATACTTGACCAATGCATATGTGCTCTCAAACCCGGTGGAAAGCTTGTTTTATCTGACCTTTTTTCAAAGCAGGGCACTGGTAAACCAATCCTGCTTCCCACGGTTAAAGAATTTGAAGAGATGCTTGCATCTGCTGGATTTGATTTAGAGGTAAGCGAAGACCATACACCGGCACTTATCACATATGCCGCAGAGATGGCCGAACGTTTCGGCGGGACCTGTGAAGCAGGCGGGCTTCTCTGTAACCGGTTAAGAGGAAAATTTAAATTATCCGATTACTGTTACCATCTGATCATTGCCCGAAAATAAGGAACGGATAACATACCTGTGAATAAAACTCCCCTGGAAAAATGGATTGCAGATAAAATCGGCATTGGCGGAAGGCTCGATCTGCAAATACTGCAAAAATACCAGCTTGAAAAATTCCGTGAAACGCTTTCATGCGTGATAAGCCGCAGCCGCTTTTATAAAACCCATCTGTCCGGAGTTGATCCTGTAAACATCCGCTGTATGGAAGATATCGCAAACCTTCCTTTTACTTCTCCAAAAGATATTGCATCAGACCCGGAAGGTTTTCTGTGTGTCTCGCCAAGGGAGGTGGGGCGAATAGTTACCCTTGGAACATCCGGCACAACAGGCAGACCGAAAAGAATCTTTTTTACAAAACAGGATCAGGAACTTACCATTGATTTTTTTCATCACGGTATGACAACAATGGCAGGCCCTGAGGATATAGTCATGATATGTATGCCGGGAGCAACAGAAGGCAGCATAGGCGATCTGCTCAAACAGGGGCTTTCGCGCTTCGGGTGCAGGAGCATTGTTTACGGCCCCATAAAAGACGAAGAGCACGCCTTTGATACAATTATCAAAGAAAAAATCACATGCATTGTCGGGATACCTTCACAGATTTTATCCCTTGCCCGTTTGAGTGAAAAAAGAACCTTTAAATCATCACTTAAAAATATTCTGCTCAGCGCCGACTACGTCCCTGTTTCTGCTTCCGAGTTTATTAAAAGAGTCTGGGACGTTACTGTTTACGAACATTACGGGATGACGGAAACCGGTCTTGGGGGAGGTGTTGCCTGTGATGCTCTGGATGGCTATCACCTTCGTGAAGCAGATCTGTTATTTGAGATCGTGAATCCCGAAAGCGGCATGCCGGTTAAAGACGGAGAATATGGCGAGGTTGTGTTTTCTACCCTTACGCGTGAAGCCATGCCGCTGGTGCGTTACAGGACGGGCGACAGGTCGAGATTTATTACAGAGAGCTGCCCCTGCGGAACAGTGCTCAGGCGAATGGACCGTGTTACCGGGCGAATTGCAGAAGCCGTAAAGCTTGCGGAAGGAAAAACAGTGTCCATAACACAGCTCGACGAAGTGTTATTCAATGAACAGTCTGTTCTTTCCTATTCTGCTGAACTTAAAACTCTTGACGGACAGGAATGCCTGCACATTACCGCTGTACCTCATGGCAGAGGGATTGATCCTGATGCTCTTTGCAGAAGAATAAAGGCTGAACTTTCTTACCTGTTTGAGGGAGAAAAACTTCTTTTAAATATTGAAGAAGGGGAGGTGGGTTATTTTACTACCGGAACCCTTAAACGTAAAATCCTGGATTCCCGCCTTTAGGAATGAGCAGTAATGAAGTTCTAATATTATATTAACCGTTTGTCGAGACAGGTCTCTGACCTGTCTATTGTTAAAGTTGTTACAACTTCGATACCTGTTGTATAAATCAGTATCACGTTTTCGCAACGTTTTAGACAGGTTAAAAACCTGTCTCTACGAAAAATCAAACTGTCTGTGTGCTGCAATGAAGTTCTAATATTGTGTTAACCGTTTGTAGAGACTGGTCTCTGACCTGTCTTCTGATAAGGTTGTTATAACTTCGATACCTGTTGTATAAATCAGTATCACGTTTTCGCAACGTTTTAGACAGGTTAAAAACCTGTCTCTACAAAAAATAAAACTGTCTGTGTGCTGCAATGAAGTTCTAATATTATATTAACCGTTTGTAGAGACTGGTCTCTGACCTGTCTTCTGATAAGGTTGTTATAACTTCGATACCTGTTGTATAAATCAGTATCACGTTTTCGCAACGTTTTAGACAAGTTAAAAACCTGTCTCTACAAAAAATAAAACTGTCTGTGTGCTGCAATGAAGTTCTAATATTCTATTAACCGTTTGTAGAGACTGGTCTCTGACCTGTCTTCTGATAAGGTTGTTATAATCTCGATACCTGTTGTATAAATCAGTATCACGTTTTCGCGACCTTTTAGACAGGTTAAAACCCGATAAAATGAGAAAGATGGTCTCCTTTAAGGAATAAACACAACTGTGTTATGAGTTAATCACGACAAAAAACTTAAACACAGGAGGAGACCAAATTGGATGATATCATTTATGATCATTACATAGCAATTGATTGGGCAGAAAAAAATATGGCAATTGCCAGGATGACAAAGAAATCAAATAAAATAACAGCAATAGATAATCCATCAGACATTAAAGAACTACAGTTTTATTTAAAGAATCTAAAAGGGAAAAAAGTATTAGTACTGGAAGAAACAACAGTATCCCAGTGGCTCTATACTGAATTATATGACTATGTGGACAGACTGATAGTGTGTGATCCCTATAGGAATAAACTTCTGAATGAAGGCCCTAAAACAGATAAGATTGATGCAAGGAAGTTGGTACACCTTTTAAAATCATCTCTTATTAAAGAGGTATTTCATTCAGCTGATAAATTTGTATATCTCAGGCGTCTTGTAAGTGGATATGAGGATCTTGTAAAGCTTGGTGTTCGTTTAAAGAATCAGCAGTCTTCTCTGTTAAAAGCCTGTGGAAAAAGAGGGAAAGATAAAGATCATACAGGGGTTGCTACTGAACCGGAACAATATGTGTTTGAGAGTTTAAATCGTCAAATAGCAAGCTATGAAGAAGAAAAAGCAGGGTATGAAAAAGAATTTAAAAAATTATCGCAGAAACATCCTGAAATAAAAAAACAAATGAGTCTGCCAGGTATAGGCCTTATAAATGCTGTAAAGATAGTATCAAGGGTGGTAACTCCGTTTCGATTTTCAAAATATGGAAATTACCATAGCTACTGTGGATTAATAAAACATGAAAAGATGAGTGGAGGAAGGAGCTATGGCAAGAGGACTCCACGATACTGCCGTCAATTAAAGTGTGTCTATAAAACAGGAGTACTGGCAGCTATAGGCGGTAATAATCCAATCAATGATTACTATCAGTATTTAATCAAGGAAAAAGGATATTCAGCACATAATGCCAGGAATAAGGCATGTCGTAGATTAGCAACCTTGAGCTTAGGTGTATTTAAAAGCGGCAAAAAATATCAACCTTACAGGAGAGAAAAACAAAAGGATAAAAACAGAACGTAGTCGAGCCTATAAGCATTGTTATTATATATAGTTTTCTGGATTCAGGCTTATAGGTTGTGGGAGAGAGCTCAATAGAGACAGTAACATATTCTGTTCATCAGATAATAGTTCATTGACCCGATTAGCCCCCCGCTTATTCCTAAAATTTATCATAGCCCATTCATTTGCCAGTAATTTACTGACAAATGATAGAGAGCTCAGATAGGCGTGTAAGGAATAATGATTTATCCTTTTGATCTATATTGATAAAGAAGCCCCTTTAAAAAAACAGAAAAGCGGAAGAGGTTTTTAATAAACAATGCAGGTAGATTGACCCGAAGGAGACAGTAAGCAAGAAAACAGTTTTTTTCTGTTAAGGGAGACCTATTTTTTCTTGACTTACTTTCTCATAGGTGTCTCTACAAAAAACAAAATATATCCGATACTTTTAATTACTCACCGGAATCATCGATGGACGGCCACAACGGACACTGTTCATAAATACATTCTTTATTTTCCCTGAACTGTCCGCATTCAAAAGATTCTACTGTGAGCGTTTTTCCTGTAAGTTCCTGTAAGACTGCTGCACTTTCTCTCAATGCCAGCCATGAGTCCCTCTGGCAGCAGCGGGGAGCTTTATATGATGCAATTACAGCAAGCACCCTCTGTGTGATCATCTGGACGGCCTGTCTTTTTTCACCGTCATAGGGGTCGGCCTTTATAAGAATTGATACAGCAATGCCGGCTCCAACTGCTGCTCCGCATACACCTAAAAAGGCGCATGCTCCGCCGCATACGGTTTTACCCCGCTCAATTGCAGTAATTATTTCCCCTTCTGAAATGGGTGCTCCGCTGTTTTTAAGGGCGGTCAGAATTACAGCCGGCAGCATGGAATGATGTTCCGGTCCATGTATTCCAAATAAAGGGTGAGATCGAATGATTTGCATTAGATCTACCATGCTGTTCTCCCGGCTGTGCAGGCAGACATTTTTAATTATTTCTACTGCATCCGCACTGTGGCACTTATCACAGACAAAATGACCGGCAGGACATCCTGCGTTTGCCTGTAAAGTTTGTCCGCAGAAACAGCATGTGCTTTCTTTTTCTTTCCAGTAATAGATAAGCGGGGCACCGCAGACCATGCAGCCTGATTTAAATATGCCGGAGTCAGTGCTGTCCGGGTCTGCGCAGCAGCATGAGTTAACTTCTGCAGAAGGTGTTGTTTCTTTTTGATGAATTTTATTCATAATTTGTCAGATACCTCGAGCAAAATGGAATTGTTTTTCCATCTTTATAAACATGCAGGCTGCATCTTCTAAGCCGCTCTATGTCGAGAGTATAGGCATCCTGAAAGGCCATTGCTGTTATTGTAAAGCCGTGGGTTTCAACCTGCCTTAAGAAACCGTCAAAGTCGTTTATGTCATTGCTCCCATTATCCGTGTTATGCACAGCAGTTCGTTTCCACCTTCTTGAGACAAACTTTCTGTTCTTTAAATGTTCCGCCCCGTCTTTGCTGCAGCATGCAGCACTGTTAGTTTTTTGTGTCAGCTTCATAAGGCCTTCAGGTAAGACTACAAAGTCACCATGAAATCCGCATCTCGGATGATCGCATGCGGACGGCAGAAAATCTGAGCTGCTGACTCTTCCATCTGTCTGACGCTCCATGAGATGAAGAACTTCAGGCAATGTTATCCTGTCCTTATCTTCCGGCGGGTGAGGGTAGCGTCCGAAATAACTTACAGGCTGAAAATGAACCCCTCTCACTGCCGGTGAATGTTTGAAACCGAATTTCAGTATGTCTCCGATGTTATGATCATTAACGCCTGGAACCAGTGTAGGGACAAGGGTTACACCGATCAGTTCATCTGCGCAGGCTTCAATTGCAGCCTGCTTTTCTGTAAAAAGCGGTTTACCTCTGAGCTTTTCATATATAGCGTCTTCCGTGCCGTCAAACTGCATAAATACAAAAGACAGACCTGCTTCAGCAAGAGCCTTTGTAAATTCTTTGTCCTGCCCGAGTCTGATTCCGTTTGAATTGAGCTGTATGCTTTCACACCCTGCAGCTTTTGCTGCGGCTACAATTTCAGGAAGATCATCTCTTACAGTGGGCTCGCCGCCTGAAAGATGAATAAACGTATTTCCCTTTTCTACAAGCTTTTTAAACCATTCTGAAATTTCAGAAACCGGAGGATCATTGGATAGGTTTCCGCTTTCAGCAAAACATACCGGGCAGTTTAAATTGCACCGTTCCGTTATTTCTACAAGTGCACAGCAGGTTTTCTGCAGATGTCCGGCACAAAGCCCGCATGAATTGGGGCAGTCAGGCGGATTTTCTTCTTCTGGAGGTTGATAATTTCCCCACTCCTCAAGAGTTATGTGCTCTCCCCGCCAGGTTACAGCTTTAAAATGACCATGCTCAGGACAGTTTTTTTCTATGAAGTAATCATTGTCATGTTTTGTTATGAAGGCCGGGATTCTTTTCAGGCATTCGGGACAGACGCTGAAGGTGTTTTTTATTATATTGGGCACAATTTGTCTCCCGGGGGTAATTCTTTTTTTGAAGAAGTTTATTACGTTTAAAGGGTTAATGTTAAATATTGTTACCATGTTTTTAATAAAATCGACATTATAAAATCCTGTTGGATTATGTGTTTTTTGATGTGCCCCTTGGTCGGTGGCATTTTGTTGGCGAAAAATTTTTCGCCCCTACAGGGATGTCTCTTATTATTAATATACCGTGGAGGTGATTTGGCATTGTCACAAATGTGTCCGGGGTAACGTCGGGTAAATAGGCTGGTGTTTTTTATAGATTGAACCGCAATTTATCATGCTCAAATAATGTTCTCTCGGAGTTCTATGTTCATCTGTAGGGGCGAAAAATTTTTCGCCGTTTTTCGTGTGATGCCCCTGATGTTGTTATCAACCGCAAAATACGCTGATCGATGACTGCTTTTCGTTATGAATTTATTGATTTTTTATTTTCCATTAACCTAACAACCTCGGGGTTTTCTCTATCTCGTTCCCATCGCGCGGGGTTTGTTACAATATACTCTCTTATTTTATCCAGTTCATATTCATTGCGAATAACATGCTCATAATAATTTCTCTGCCAGATATTTTCTATGTTTGTGTTATTACGTGCCCATTTTGTAACGCCTGTTTTAAATCCTCTTATAACCGATCCTATGGTTTTTGATGTGCCTCTTGGTCGGTGACCTTTTTTCGGCGAAAAATTTTTCGCCCCTACGTGGACATCCTTTATTATTAATATACCGTGGAGGTGATTCGGCATTATCACAAACGTGTCCGGGGTAACTTGGGGGAAATGGACCGGTATTTCTTCCCAGCATTTTGCTGCTGTTTCTCCTGCCTGACTCAATCTCATTGTTCCTGACGTTATTTCTCCAAACAGGCATTTTTTATTCCATGTACATACCGTTATGAAATACGCCCCTTTGGCTGAATAATCATAATTTTTAAGGCGAATAGATCTGCGATGATCTGGCATTACCGCCTCTCCTCCTTAATCCATAATTATTCCGGTAATGCACTAACCCTCTTTAACGTTTCTGTAAGTATTCCATTTATTGTCGTTATTACTTTATCATCCTTAAGGATAGTCTCATGGTCATCATCAAAACCGTACACTTTTTTTGCTTCATTTTGCGCTCTGAAATCAAGCTGGCTTTTTATTGTGATGGATCCGTCGCTGTTTGATCCGATTCTGATTTTCTTTGGATTTCTGTAGCCGAAGAATAACCTGAAATCTATTCCGGCATCCATAGGCGGCATATATAGTTTTTTTACATATTCACTGCCTGATGCAATGTCTCTCCATGAAGGTACAATAGCTGTTTCCGGCAGGTGCTCAATTCCATCCTGTGCTTCTGCATGTCCACCGTATGGGGTTGAAAGAGAAATATACAGCCGGACGGCATCCTGCTTTTTATCCAGTATTAAAAGTCTTATGGCCCCGCGGGCAACTAAACCACCCATGCTGTGTGCAATTAAAACAGCCGGGCCATATTTTTTATGTATTTCCTGGATCCCTTTATATAACAGTTCTGCACTGTTATTAAGCCTTATACCGCTGGGGTAGTAATAAACAATCGGCGTAAAAATTTTACGGTCCATTTTACTGATCATGTATATCCAGTCATCCGGAGTGCCGCCGGCTCCGTGTACAAAAACTACAGGGATTTTTTCTGCTGGATCTGTATCGAGCATGAAAAAATTATTTTTAATATCTTTTAAAAATCTGCTCGGGAAGTAAAGTCCCACTTCTCCATTAACCGGGTCAAATACAAGGTCATCCAGGCTTTTATGGTAGTTTGAAAATCTGGGGGATAATTCATAAAAATCCTCGGTTTCAACGGTTTTATATTCGGGCTGGGGAGAAATTTTATTAAGAATCTTTTTCTTTTCATTCTGAAAGGTCATTTTAAAGTATGAACATGAGCATAATGACAGCGGCAGAAATAAAAGAAGAGTTATAAATAAATATCTGGAATAGTTTTTCATAGGAATTTTCCTGTATTTTATTGAATGCTGAAGGTAATAAATTTTGCCTGATATATGTATTGTTTATTTTTACAGGTCAGTGTTGAAGTATATGTCTGCCTCTCTATGAGTGTCAATATGCATGAGGTCTGTATAAAAAAAGCAGCCCTGGATTATTCTTGACTTAAAGTGCTGTGCTCCATATATTTTGGGCTCAAAAAAATAAACATACCCTTATAATATCTAATCTTTCACAAGGGAGGACCCTTTAATGCCGGAAAGAAAGTACGAACAACTGATAAAGCCGTTAAGTGACGGCAGAATTGAAATGGCTGATTTCAAAACCGATGATATGTCTGACAGCGCATCTTTTAACGGCCCGGGAAATGCCGATAAAATTCGGTGGCTTAATGGGAGAGATCATCTTGAAGGAATGGACCTGAATTTTTCCTGGGGTTTCTACACCGGGCTTGGCGACTGGCACACGGGTCAGGACCCTCATGTTCACCCCTATGCGGAATGTCTTGTGTTTGTAGGTCTTGATTCGGCAAAGCTGAATTATCTTGGTGCGGAAATTGAAATTTCTATTGGCGAAGAGCAGGAGACATATACCTTTGATGAAGCAACCGTTGTGATAATCCCGGCAGGCGTTCCCCACTGTCCTCTTGTGACCAAGAGGATGTTCAGCCCCAAGGGGTACGGCTTTTTTCTCCTCTGCCTTGATGCGGAACCTGCAACTACATGGATGGGAGAAGGTATATCACAGGATATGCTTGATAAGATGGCGGCTGCCGCAGAAGCCAACGGCCTCAAGCTCCCGATGAAGTCCACTGTTTCAAAGAAAAAAATTAAGAAAAACCCGATAAAGCCTACAGGTAAATATGACCACCTTGTAAAACCCCTTTCCTCCGGCTTTTTTATTGAAAGAAGCGATATAAGAAAAACAGTCTCGGATACATGCGCATCCTATTATAGTGCAATGCAGCAGAGAGGAGAAACTGCAGGCCCCGGCTATGCTGATCATCTTACATGGATGTTCGGTAATGATCTTGCCGGTCTTGATATGAATTTTAACTGGGGTTTTTACAGCAGCCCCGGAATATGGCAGCGCAATATTGGTACACGAAAAAATTCCGCCCCTGAAATTCTTGTTTTTGCCGGGCTTAATCCAAAGGATATAGATTATCTTGGTGCATCCATAGAAATAGAACTGGGCCCCGAACGTGAAAGATACGTGATAGAAAAACCTTCTGCAGTGGTAATACCTGCAGGGCTCCCTTATGAACCTGTTGTAACCAGGTGGGTTGACAGACCCTTTGCCGCATACAAGGTCGGCTTAAGCGGAATGCCTGAAATACTGGTTTAGGGCAGGCTTCATGTTAATTATTCATTTTACTAAAAGAGCATAAACAGGCAGGGAGGAATATCGAAAATGGAAAAAGGAAAATACGCACATCTGGTTAAACCCCTGAGCATAGCAGCAATGCCGGGTGCTGAACGGGCCTTTAGAAATACAGGAAACGCAGATATCAATTTATGGCTTAACGGCCGTGATCATCTTGAAGGTGTTGAGCTTAATTTTTCGTGGGGTTTTTATACAGGCCTTGGGGACTGGCATCCGGGCATGGATCCTCATGTGCATCCGTACCCCGAGGCACTGGTTTTTGTAGGTCTTGATCCTGATAATATTGACTACCTTGGAGCTGAGATGCAGTACTGTCTTGGCAAGGAACTTGAGATACACAACTTTGACAAGCCGTCCGTTGTTATAGCAAAGGGCGGTGTTTTACATTGTCCTTCTGTTACAAAGGAAGTGCTTAACCCTATAGGATACAGCTTTTTTATCATTTCACTCGGGGCAGAACCAAAGACCGCATGGCTGGGCGACGGTATAAGCGCAGAAGCAATGAAGGCTATGCAGGCTCCGCCTGACAGTGATATGAAACTTCCCATGGTGTCCACCTTTCCTAAAAAGAGATATCATGTGGATGACACCACAGTTACCTACGGTAATAAACATGACAACATAGTAAAACCATTAAAGCTGCTTGAATCTCCTGCTAAAGATATGTCCCCCGAAGAAAAGGCAGCATATGAAGAAAAAGTGTTAAAGGGTGAAATAATGCGCCCTGGTCCGGGAAGTCCGGATAAAATGGTTTGGATGACAGGTGAAGATCTTGAGGGAATGGACCTGAATTTTACCTGGGGATTTCATAAAAAGCCCGGCGTATGGCACAGGGGGCCGGGGAAATCGGACGGCAGACATGTTCATCCTCATGATGAAGTGCTCGTGTTTGCAGGCACTGATCCCAGTGATATCGATTATCTTGGTGCAGAGATATCCATAGACCTCGGGGAAGAGGGCGAAAGATATGTATTTGATAAGCCCACTGCCGTGGTGCTTCCCAAAGGGACTGTGCATAACCCCATAATAACAAGGTATGTTGACAGACCCTTTGCATTTTTCCTTATGAGCCTGGCAAAAGAACATGTAACAACATATGTGTAGGATGAACACTTTATATGCATGAGCAGAGCATAGTATCATACCTGTTATCCGCGGCGCTTGAAGATGCCCAAAAGGATAATGCTGAAAGAATCATAAGCATTAAGCTTGTTGTTGGAGAGCTTACAGGTGTTGAGAAGGATGCTGTTGATTTTTATTTTGGATTTATGTCAAAGGGAACCATAGCCGAGGGCGCCTCTATTGAATATGAGTTCACCAAGCCTCAGCTGCGCTGCAGGGAGTGCGATATTATCTTTCCAAGGAAAGATCTTTTCTTCAACTGCCCGCAGTGCAGTAAAAAGGCAGTGGAGATGGTGGGGGGCAGAGAGCTTTATATTGAAAGTATGGAGATCATTTGAGTGGACACTAAAACCCTGACTGTTAAAAGAGATATTTTAAGCGCCAACAGAAAAGCTGCTGATGATAACAGGGCTCTACTGGATAAACACAATGTGCGCATGATAAATATTATGTCTTCTCCAGGCTCAGGAAAAACCACCCTCATTACCCGGACCATAAACAGTTTAAAAGACCGGTGCAAAATTGCTGTAATAGAAGGCGACATTGCTTCTTCCATAGATGCAGACAGAATATCAAAGCTTGGTGTAACGGCGCTTCAGATCAATACAGGAGGAGGGTGTCACCTGGATGCCCTTATGACTGCGAAGGCAATGGAAAAACTGGACCTTGAGCAGCTTGATCTTGTGTTTATAGAAAATGTGGGAAACCTTGTGTGCACGGCAGATTTTGACCTTGGGGCTCATAAAAATGCCGTGATCCTGAGTGTTCCCGAAGGTGATGACAAGCCGTACAAGTATCCGGTTATATTTATGGATGCGGATATTGTACTGGTGAACAAGATAGATGTTATTGAATATTTTGATTTTAATATGGATACCTTTCCGGAAGTAATCAGGGGCTTAAATCCCGAAGCTTCTGTTGTTCCGGTTTCGGGTAAGTCCGGTGAAGGTATGGATAGCTGGTTTTTATGGCTTGAAGAAATATTAACCCGATAAAAAATACTGGAGATTTATATGGCTTTTGATCCTGTGTACAAAGAACTGTCCGATAAACTGGGAGTATGGGAATCGGAACGCTTTTTAAAAATTCTTGATGCGACCTTTACTCCGCTTGAAGCAAAGATCTGCATGGAGCTGTTTGAGCCTGCCACCTGTCCTGAGCTGGCAGACCGCCTTGAAATGGACCCCAAGGAAATTCAGAAAAATCTTGATGTGCTGACAGATAAAGGAATGCTCACCAGGGGACTGACCCAGTATGCTTTTCATACATCACTCCTTGCATTTCATCATGAGTGCTGCGCCGATGTAGCACCCCATACAGGTCCCTACGCAATGACTAAGGAGCAGAAGGCTCTCTGGAGGGATTTCTTTTATAATGAATGGTCCCATGAATTCATGAAGCATACTGAAGAGATGATAGAAAAGTTCGGTAAAAATCTCCCCATATCTCCCTCGATTATTGCTCTTGAGATGAGCCCTAATATAAAGCCTGAAGATATTCTCCCTGAAGAAAATTTTAAACAGAAGATCATAAATGCCAAAAGCAGAATACTGTCGCCATGCGGATGCCGGGTTTCATGGGGCACCGAATGCGACAAGCCTCTTATGACCTGTTTTTCGGCCTTTGACAGGCCAAGGGGTGAATATTATCTTAATCAGCCCGGAAGGCTGTTAAAGGAAGTAAGCCTTGAAGAAGCCCTTGAGACAGCCAGGGAAGCAGAAAGAGCAGGACTTGTTCACTGGGGAGACTGCTACTGCTGCGACAGCTGCTGTGAAAATCTTTTTCCTGTTACAAGGGCCAAACGGTATGACCTGATGACACCCAACCGCTATGCTGCGGTAGTTGATGATGAAAAGTGTACGGGATGTAAAAAGTGTGAATCACGCTGTTATTTTGAAGCAATTAAATTTACACCTGATCCTGATAATCCTAAAAAAGTTAAGGCATCCGTTATACCGGAAAACTGCAAAGGCTGCGGGCTGTGTATTATCACATGCAAGCCCAATGCCCTGAGGTATGAAATTGTAAGACCTCCGGAGTACCTTAAGCCGAAACCCCTTAAAGAAGGCCAAACTCCACCGGAGATTCCTGTGTGGGGGCACTACTTTTTAAAATAAAAGAATGAACCGCAAAGACGCAAAGAACGCTAAAAAAAACAAAATTATTAGTTGTTTTTTAATGAAAAACCTGGCGTTCTTGGCGTCTTGAGCGAAGCGGGCGGTTAAAAGCTTTTAACCAGCCTAAAACTCCATCCTGTAGCCTATCCGAAATGTCCTTCCCGGTTCATTAAAAATATATCCCCTCGAAGTGGTCAGGTAATCAGAATATGCACGGTCCAGAAGATTATCGACTGCTCCGTAAATTTCATGATCAATGCTCTGTGTGCTGAATTTGTATCCGGCCGTAAGGTCAAACCTTGTCCAGTTGCGTGATACATTTTCTCCAATCGGCACTTTTTTCTGAGAGGCATTGTATACAGTGTCAAGCTGTACCCATAAGCTTTCAAACGGTGAAACCCTGACACGTAAAAATCCGTTAAAGGGCGGAATAGAAGGAAGACTTTCACCTGTCCTGGTATTTTCTCCTCTTGTGTAGGCTATATTTCCCGAAACAGCCAGCCAGTCTTTATACTGCATGGATGCTTCAAACTCGCTTCCGTAAAGTTCCGCTTCGTCGATGTTCTGAAGCTCGATGCGGGTTGAGCTTACCTGATTTTCTGCTATAAGGTTGTCCAGGTTGTTGTAGTAGACGGACGCGCCTGCCTCAAACATGCCTTTTTTCCAGTTGACTCCGTACTCAAAAAACATGGATTCTTCCGGTTTGAGGTCCGGATTTCCCCATTTTTCAACACCGCTTCCAAGATTAATGTATTTATATCTTTCTTCAAGTGATGCTGCCCTGTAGCCTCTTGCGGCAAGGAGAGTTGTAGACCAGTTGTCATCTATGTAATATGTTATTCCTCCATGAGCATTCCATGAATATTCGGTTACATTCCGGCTTTCCCACAATGTTGTATTTGCCGGCATTGGAGGCGGAGCAGTCGCAAAGGCTGTTTTGTAGAGATCCGCTTCTTCATTTTTAACTTCAACCCTGTCAAATCTTCCGCCAAGGTTTAAAGTGAATTTTTCGTTGAGTTTCCAGTTATCCTCGGCAAAAACCCCTGTGGATAGATACCATGAATCCGGGATAGGTGTGTCAACGGATGTTTCACCGTTGTTTTTTGTACGTACTCTTTCGCCCGAATAATCTCTTCTCCATGCATCAATTCCTGCCACAATATCGTGATCTTCCAGATTAAATCTGTTTGTAAATGTTGCGGCATAGGTATGGTGTGCGGCCTCGGGTTCTATCCTGTTTAAAAAATTCCCCATGGGGGCAGGAATGTCATTCACCCGTACAAAGCGTTCAATTGAATGATATGAAAGAGAGAGTTTTGACTCCTTATATATTTCCGAGTCTGGGGTATAGGTGTAGTTAAAGTCTAAAAGGAGGCGGTTTACCTCTTTGTATGTAACTGTGGCTGCTGCAGGGAAACCCACACTGCCGGCCCCTGGAATTCCTATATCGTCGCCTTCATAGTACTGGGTTTTAAGCTCAAAACGGTTTCTGAGATCAGGTTTAAAACCTGCGTTGATTACAGCCTGTCTGTCGGAAAAACCGCTGTTTATCATTTCATTTCCGTTGCCGTCTTCATATGAGTCATGGTCCCTGTAGCTTCCGCTTACAAAAATATAATATTTTTCGCTGTTGTATGATGTGTATGCGTAAGTATTGAAACCTGAACTGTTCTCATTGTACATGAGGTTAATACCGCCTGATGTGTATTCATGCTCACTGAAACGTCCGTTTTTTGTTATGACATTTACAACACCGCCGGTTGAACCTGAACCGTAAAGTGATGATATGGGGCCTTTTAAAATTTCAACCCGTTCAACCGAAGCCGGATCGACTGTTCCGAACTGTGCGCCTATGTCTGTAGCCGTGTTGAGCCTGATACCGTCAACAAGAAACACAACCATTGACCTTGATGCTCCTCTTATGTTGACTTCCGAACCCCAGGCAGAGTCCGAGGTTTTTGTTACCCCGGGTATTACCTGTAATGCATTTGATATGCTTACCGGCTGGATATACTCAAGGTCTTTTGATGTTATTATTCCTGTGCCTCCAGGGATGTCCTGTATTTCGGATGAATAACCCCTGGCAGAAACCAGTATATTCCCGAGATCTATTCTGTTTTTTTCTGTTTCCTTTTTGACACTGCTGCTGACGCTTTCTTCTGCAAAAATCTGCCCCGATAAAACAAGGCAAAGCAAAACAATACTGACAAAACTTTTCATATATTTACAAACTCCGATTATTATCTTTTTTATTACTGAAACTCTGTTAACTTATGCCCCTTTAAAGAGGCGTTCCGTGAAAGCAGATGCTTATTTCCGGTTAAGGGGATCCTGTCCCCTGTAAGCCGGCAACCATATCAGACATTACGGTAAAATGAAGCCTAATTTTTTAATATAAATATTTCTTTTTTATTTTAAAGTACCGGGAGTAATATTTGATAATTAAATTAAGTCTGGAAATTTAATGGGTTAAGTGTTTTGGTGTTGGGAAAATAAAAAATACCGGCCTGTTTTAAAGCTACAAAAATGTTGACAATTTATGTGATTGTGACTAAAAGCACATAGTCTTACAGTGAAAAAGTAAGTATTTTGCGGGATATACTGTTAATGGCCCGGGAATAGAACAAAAGTAGATATTCCTAAAAAGATAAATCGAGAAGTTTCATGAGTAAATTTCAAGAAGCATTTAAGGGTAAGTTTTGCCGCTGTTGAGCTCTTTGAAAGTGTTGGAAATATGTACGAATAAATTATGTTTTGATTGTCTTGTTCAATTGGACGGATAACTGCTGCATTGTTAAGAACTCTTATGCGGGCAGGTAGGAAATACCGTTTCTCATTTTTGATTAATCTTTAATTGATGAATTATTGATTTATACATCTGATATTAACTTCCTGGATTGTTAATCCACCTTAAATTTTTTTTCTTCCAATATTAATTTCAAACATTAAAAAGTTCATAACTTTCATAAAAAATGAAAGAGTTGCAGACCTGTATCCTGTACCTGAATAACAGAATTACAAGGTGGGACAGGTCCATTTATTAAATTAAATGGAGCAGCTAAAAATAAAGTAAGGAGAATACTAATGAGTAGTAATGAAAATATAGATACAAATATAAGTAAAGATGCGGCGTTTACACCTCTGAAAGATGAAATTAAAACTGCAGCCTGGTATTTGCCCAAGGTTGTAAAGAGCAGAGCTGATTTAAAGAAAATAAAAGTAACCGTAAACGGAAGAGAGATGGAAGTATACGGGGGGCTTACAATACTGCAGTCGCTGATTCAGGAGGATATACACATCCCTCACCTTTGCTATGATCTTCGTCTTAAAAGAGCAAATGGTAACTGCGGTCTTTGTGAAGTTGAACTGGATGGTGAAGGAAGAAGTGTTAAAAGCTGCCAGACTCCCATCAAAGAAGGCATGAGTATTGTCACCACAAGTCCCAGTCTTGAGGCATACCGCAGGGTCAGGCTTGAACAGCTTTTAAGCGACCATAATGCCGACTGTACTGCTCCATGTGTAATGACATGCCCTGCTCATATTGATATACAGGCATACCTGATCCAGGTTGAAGCCGGAAATTACGAAGCGGCCTTAAAGGTCATCAAAAGCCGAAATCCGTTCCCCATTGCCTGTGGCCGTATATGTCCTCATCCCTGTGAATCACAGTGCAGACGTAACCTTGTAGATTCTCCTGTCGGCATCAATTATGTAAAACGTTTTGCTGCTGACTGGGATATGGAAAGAGAGACTCCTTTTATCCCCAAAAAAGATGCTCCTACAGGTAAAAAGATTGCCATTGTAGGCGCCGGACCTTCCGGTCTTTCCGCAGCATATTACAGCGCAGTAAACGGGCATGATGTTACGGTTTTTGAGCGCCACAGCGAGCCCGGCGGTATGATGCGTTACTGCATTCCCGAGTATCGTCTTCCCAAGGCACGCCTTGCCAAAGAAATCGATATTATCAGAAAACTCGGAGTAAAAATAATCTGCGAAAAGAATCTCGGCACCAATATTCACCTTGAAGATCTTCACAACAGTTTTGATGCGGTTTATCTTGCAATCGGCTCATGGCGGGCTACTCCGCTCCAGATTGAAGGTGAAAACCTGGACGGTGTTTGGCTTGGTATCAACTTTCTTGAATATGTCAGCAAGGGACAGAACGTTAACCTTGGCGATACCGTTGTTGTTATAGGCGGCGGTAACACTGCAATAGACTGTGCACGTACTGCTGTGCGCATGGGTGCAAAGAATGTTAAACTTATATACCGCAGGACAAAAGAAGAAATGCCTGCTGAGAACTATGAGGTGCAGGAAGCACTGCATGAGGGTGTAGACATGATTTTTCTTGCCGCACCTCAGAAGATTTCTTCAGGAGTGGACAAGAAAAAACTTCACTGTATAAAAATGGAGCTTGGTGAACCCGACAGATCCGGACGCCGCCGCCCTGTTCCGGTTGACGGCAGTGAATACATCATTGAAGCAGATAATATTATCGGGGCTATCGGTCAGAGTACAAATACCCAGTTCCTTTATAACGACCTCCCTGTGCAGCTTAATAAATGGGGCGATATAAAGATAGACGGACACACAATGCAGACCTCTGTAGACAAGATTTTTGCCGGCGGTGACTGTGTAATCGGTCCTGCGACAGTTGTACAGGCTGTCGGAGCCGGACGAAGAGCGGCAGAGGCTATGCACAGCTATTTACAGGAAGGTTTTGTAAAAGAAGAAAAAGCCGAATATAACTGCAGCCGCGGAAGCTTTGAAGATCTGCCCCAATGGGAGTTTGAAGGACTGCCAAGGCTTCCGGTAGCTACGATGCCTCTTGAAGATCATAACAAAAGGATAACCAGTTTTGCGGAAGTGGAGCTTGGACTGGATGAAGAAGCCGCAAGGGCTGAAGCCGCAAGATGTCTGCGCTGCGGATGTAACGCAAGGTATTCATGTGACCTGAAAAAAGAGGCAAAGGCCCATGATATAGAATACAGGAAGCCTGTACATGAAAGGCCTTTCTTTCCTCAGGCCGATGACCACCCATTTATAGTCCGTGACCATAACAAGTGTATCTCATGCGGAAGGTGTATTGCTGCATGTGCGGAAATCGTAGGTGTTGATATCCTTTCCTACTACCTTAAAGAAGGTAAAATACTTATAGGTACTAAAACAGGCAAACCTCTCAATCAGACATACTGTGTAAGCTGCGGTCAGTGCGTTAACTCATGTCCCTGCGGAGCCCTTGATTACAAGAGGGAAAGATGGAAAGTATTCAAAGCCATGAGAGATCCTAAAAAGAAAGTTATGGGATTTATCGCTCCTGCAGTACGAAGCGTTCTTACCAGCAAATACAATATTCCCTTTGATGAGGCCGGCCCGTTTATGGCAGGCCTGTTGAAGAAAATGGGTTTTGACAGGGTATTTGACCTTAATATTGCTGCAGACCTGACCATACTGGAAGAAACAACCGAATTCCTAAACAGGGTGGAAAACGGAGGCGTTATGCCCCAGTTTACATCATGCTGTCCGGGGTGGATAAATTTTGTTGAAAAAAGACATCCGGATCTTATCCCTCATCTTTCTTCATGTAAATCTCCCCAGCAGATGATGGGCGCAACAATAAAGAATCATCTTCCCAATTCTGAAGGCATAGCAAAGGAAGATCTTTTTGTTGTTTCAATTGTTCCCTGTCTTGCAAAAAAATCGGAAGCTGCAAGGGAAGAGTTTACAACTGATGGGATCAGGGATGTTGACTGTGTTCTTACAACAAGTGAACTCATCGAGATGATAGACCTTACATTTACCGATGTAAAAGATGTGGAATATGCGGAGTTTGATGATCCCTACAAACAGGTAACGGGTGCTGCTGTCCTCTTTGGAGCCTCAGGCGGTGTTGCTGAAGCAGCTCTCAGAATGGCTGCGGAAAAACTCACAGGCGAGCTAAGGGTTGATCAGCTTGAGTTTGAAGCCATAAGAGGTTTTGAAGGCATCAAGGAGGCAACGGTTGACCTTGCGGGTAAAAAACTCAAGGTTGCTGTTATAAGCGGTCTTCACAATGCAGAGCAGGTAATCGAGAGTGTAAAGGCGGGTAATGCAGTCGGTTATGATCTTATCGAGGTTATGACCTGCCCAGGCGGCTGTATTTCAGGTGCAGGTCATCCTGTTCCTGAAAAAATCGGCAGCCTCGAAGACAGACAGCAGGTTCTTATCAATATTGATAAGACTTCAAAATTCAGAAAATCCCAGGATAACCCTGATATTATCAAGCTTTACAGAGAGTTTTACGGTGAACCGAATTCAGAAAAAGCTCATCACCTGCTTCATACTACTTACACGAACAAAAAGACCAAGATTGTAAAGGCAAGTAAGATGGCTGACTCTGTATTTAAAACACAGGTTATCGAAATTTGTGTCTGTGAGAAGTGTGTTAAAAACAATGTCGGAGACTTTATCAAGGAACTGAAAGAGAAGATAGAACGCCGCAAACTTACCCGCGGAATAACAATCAAACCGATCCATCACGACGGCGAGAAATGTGATGACGGTCTCTATATCAGGGTAAACGGAATTCAGGTTAATGAGTCGGAGCTTAACAGTTTTCTCAAACTTACAACATCCGTTGAAATGGAGCCTTTCTCCGAATAGTTATAACGGTAAAATTATATGGACTGGCGTTTCCTCGCACTGGCTTCGGCTGTCTTATCGGCAGCCGCTGCCATATGCGAGAAAAAATCACTGTTCAGGGTAAATGCCCTTGAATTTTCAGTGATTCTTTCAATTTTTTCATTTTTATTTGCATTGCCTTTTGCAGGCCTCTTTGATTATTCAGCGGTCAGCTCACAGGCAATGCTTTTTCTTTTTATAAAGAGCGCATTCAATGCACTTGCTTTTTATTCGGTGATGTCTGCCTTAAAAAGGCTGGATATCAGCGGATCTCTTCCTTTGATGGACCTTAATCCCGGCATTGTGGCTTTTCTTGCATTCCTGTTTTTAAATGAAAGCCTGAGTTTATGGCAGGCGGCAGGTCTGATTCTGCTTATAGCCGGCACATATCTGATCAACCTGAAAAAAGGGAGCACTTTTTTAGGGCCTTTCTCCATTTTTATAAAGTCAAAGGGGCACAATTTTATACTGACCGCCATTGCCGCATTTACCATTACATCCCTCCTGGATAAGGTGATTGTAGGGAATTTTAAAATGAAGCCCGAAGCCTTTATGTTTTTTCAGCACCTTTTTAACCTTATCATGTTCGGTGCCGCCTTTGCTGCTGTCAGAAGAAACAGAGCCTTTGAATGTCTGACTGATGCATTTAAAAAAGGATGGATGCTCATGGTACTGGTAGGAATCCTTACCATTGGCTACAGGTACACCCAGATACTTGCGGTAGCTGGCGGAAAGGTGGCTCTTGTACTGGCTGTCAAACGCTTATCTGTTTTTTTTGCCTGTATTGCAGGCGGAAAGCTTTTTAAAGAAACCGACCTGCTTATAAGAGTATCTGCTACAGTTGTTCTGGTTGCAGGTGCTGTTCTTGTTACATTGATGAAATAAACTGCAAAAAAAATATGTTGTAAATCCGGTCTGGGGTGTTTTATGACGTCCGCCGAATCATTTTTTCAGGACGAGCTCAAATTACTCCGCGGGAGATGTTTTCATTTTTAATGGTCAGCGAAATATAGCGGGGCACGTTAGGGTTTGTTCAATTGACCATTAAAAATGAAAACATTGCGAACCTGATAGGTATATATTAGGCGAGCTCATCCTGAAAAAACAATACGGCGGACTGCTTCCGGAGGAATTGTGAAGAACTTAAGCCTCACAGTTAAAAAGTCGCAGACTAAAATTTCTTTTCTTATTTGGCTCTGTTATTCTTTAATTCGCTCAAAATATCTTTTTCCCAAACAGTGAGTGGAGGTGATGCCTTTTCACAAAAAAATATCCGCATATAATTACCTGAATACTATGCAGTGTTTTGAATTTTTAAGGATTGTGTACAGGCTGTCTTGGTAAAGGGGAATCTGTAATCCTTAAAAATCAAAACCATTGAAATATGCATATTGGATATATTTTTGTGAAAAGGTATTGCCGGAACGTCTATCCGGCAAAAAAATGAGTTTTAAGGGGCTTTTAACAGTCTTGAATTATTTCAAGTTCTTTGCCTTTTTGAGATCATGTGGGGGAATTTAAACGCTTTAAAAAAATCATTTAGTTTGACACTAATGTCTATATTTCCTAAATTCCGTTTATAACATCTTGTAAAATCAATATAATTTAAAAAATGATTCTATATTAGAACTTTAAATGAGGAGATTGCAAAATGAGTGAAAATTTAAAGGGCAAGGTTGCCGTTGTTACAGGTTCAGGCCAGGGTATTGGCCGGAGCATTGCCATTGCCATGGGAAAAGAAGGGGCGAAGGTTGTAACCAATAACCGCAAACCCGGTTCAACAGGTTTTGCCATAATGGATGAATCCCTTGTGGGTAACCTGAGTGATGAGGCAAAGGAAGATCTTAAAAAGAAATCCGAAGCAGCAAAGGGCGATGCTGAAACCACGGCCCAGGCTATCAGGGATGCAGGCGGTGAGGCTGTTGCTTTTTTTGGTGATACCAGCAATTTTGAGACGGCAGGAAAGCTTATTCAGACCGCGATAGACAATTTCGGCAGAATCGATATTCTTGTAAACGTTGTAGGAACCTTTTCATTCAGCCCCATATGGGAGATGAGCGAAGAGGACTGGGACAAAGTATGCAATGTAAAACCCAAAGCTCATTTTAACTGTATAAGACATGCTCTTCCTCATATGATGAAGCAGAAGTTCGGAAGAATTGTAAACTGTACATCAGGGGCCTTTAAAGGCGGCGGAATCCGCCAGGCTCACTATTCTGCTGCCAATGCGGGAGTTGTCGGACTTACCTTTGCCGTGGCTCAGGAGGTAATTGAGTATGGCATTACCTGTAATGCATTTGCTCCAAATGCCCAGACACGGGCTTCATTTGAGGTGTCAGCCTATGAGCAGGCAATGCCAGAAGGAAAGGGGCCATGGGTTTTTGACAATTTTAAACTGCCTCTTGACGGGGCTCCGAGCCCGGATGATCTTGCCCCGTTTATATGTTATCTTTCAACCGATGATGCATCTGAGATCAGCGGATCTGTCTTTTTTGTAGGCGGACCAAGTATCCATCTTTATTCCGAAGCTGAATGGACAAGCTCTCTGATAAAATACGGAGACGGTAATCGCTGGACAGTTGACGAGCTGAAACAGCAGGTTCCCATGAATCTGATGGGCATGCACAAAAGTTCAACAATGCAGATGTATGAGTCTTTAAAAAAATAAACTTTATGAGTATTCTGCATTATTTATGCAGGATACTCATAAAAATGCCTGATCTTTAGGTTGACACATCCCGGTATATTCCCTATACTTCCAGACCTGATCATAAGGGAAAATTACAGTATATATTCAAAAAAGGAGGGTTTTATGAGAATCTGTACTTTTGTACTGGGGATTCTGCTTATTGCCGGTGTTTCATTTGCACATGAAGTAGACGGTACATGGAGCGGTGAAATGCAAAATCAAAATCGATTTGGCGGCATGGGCGGCGGTATGGGCGGCCCGGGCGGCGGCCCTGGAGGTGGAGCATCTGTCAGAAAGCTCACTTTCGGTTTTAAAGCTGACGGAGAAGTCCTTACCGGATACACTATCCCTCAGGGAATGAATTTTCAGGCCCCCATCAGGGAAGGTATAATTAAAGGTAATAAAATATGGTATCTGGTTGACGTAAATTTTGGTCAGACAAAAATGGTAATCAGGTATAAAGGGAAAATAAAAGGCGATAAAATTAAGCTGAGCTTTAAGACTGTAAGTGAAAATCAGACATTTGCAATGCCTGAACAGCAGGTTACATTAACACGCCAGTAAAACTTATTGCGAATTGAGAAAATTATAGTCAGATAGTTTTTTTCCCATACAATATAAAATTGCTGTATTTAAAATCGCCGATGCATTGAAATGTACCGGCGATTTTATTTTGTGAGAACTGTATTGATAATACGAACAGGCCGACTCACATGGGTTATCAGAAATTAATTATGTTTTCTATGTCTGACACAAGACGGAAAGCCTTGGTCAGCTGTTCTTCAAAGAGCTCCTGATCCATGTATATTGGTCCCGGCTGATTAATTATCGTGTTGTTGATTGTTCCAAAAACGACCTGAAATGCAAATCGGATATTGGTCTGTTCCAGATCAGTTAACGGGCGCCCGGCCAGATTGCTTATTTTATCTATAACCCTGTCTGCGGTTGCATGTCCTGATTTTCTAATGGGTTCCCAGAATTCCTGATCACGCATGCTGCGTACCAGCGCGGCCCGCCAGAATCTGAGATTGATCCAGTAATACCTGACAAGGTCCTTTACCAGTTCATCAACAACTTCAACACCTGAATATTTGGAAAACAAATGATCGATAATTTCACTGCGGTTTATTAAATGATGGGCAACAAGGGCATCAAAATATTCATCCTTGCTTCGGAACCTTGTGTAAAAGGCTCCTACCGAATACCCTGCCACACGGGAAAGTTCGGCAACAGTGATGTCGTCATACTCCATCTTTTTTAATAATTTAAATCCTTTTTTTATCAAAGCGTCATAGGTTTTCTGGCTTCTGCTCTGCTTGATAGTTAATCCCGGAAGTTCTTTCTGGTTTTTCTTTCTTTTTGCCATAATACTTTATTTTATAATTAATATTAAAAAACAAAACCCGAAGGTTCTGCTTGTGAAAAAGGTAATTATATAAAAAAATACCTTTATAGGCAATAACCTGCGGGTTTTAAGTAAAATTAATTGTTGTTTTCTTTAATATATTCTACAGCGTTTCTAAAAATTTTAATGCCGTCGCCTTCTTTATTTTCAATTGATTTTCCTTCCCGTGAAAGCTGTTCCTTTTTTATTGTCCATTCGGGATGGTTCATATAGGAGTTAAATGCTTCAGGATGGGGCATAAGTCCGAATATTCTGCCTGTCGGATCACAGATTCCCGCAATGTCAAATGTAGAGCCGTTGGGATTAAAGGGCAATGCACCTTCAGCAGCACTTCCTTCTCTGTCTGCATACTGCATTACAACCTGGCCGCTGCTGATAAGGCGTTCCATATCTTTTTCGGATGCGACAAACTTACCCTCTGCATGGCGCACAGGAAGTTCTATTGTATCTATCCCTTTTGTAAATACACAGTTGGAATTCGGATTCACTTTTAAGTTAACCCAGCAGTCTATAAAATTTCCCCTGTCGTTGTTTGTAAGGGCAACACGTCTTTCTGTATAATTATTATCAAAACCGGGAAGCAGTCCGAGATTAACCAGTGACTGAAAGCCGTTGCATATGCCTATTACAAGATTTCCTTTCTCTATAAATCTCTTTACTGCATCACCTATATTAAATTTGATTTTGGATGCAAAGATTACTCCTGCCCCATGGTCATCGGCCCAGCTGAAACCGCCGCCAAAAACCAGTATCCTGCACTCCTCAAGGATTTTGCCAGAGTCTTCTATTACATCATTTATATGCATCCTGACAGGATCAGCCCCGGCAAGCTTTAACGCATATTCAGTTTCATAGTCGCAGTTGAGCCCGTACCCGGTAAGTATTAGTGCTTTTACAGGCATTATATCAGTCCTCCAAAGGTCTTGAGCCAGCAGTTTTTAAGCTCAAAAACATCTTCGTTCATAATTTCCGTTCCGCTCATTCCTGAAATGCGGAATATATTTGAACCGGTAACTTTACCGACAAGACCTGTGTTTAATTTATTGAAAAATTCTTCAAATTTTTCTTTTTTAGCCGGATCAACAGTTACAATAAAACGGCCTGCTGACTCGGAGTAAAGAATTTTTGTATCTGTGAGATCCCCTGATGCCGGAACAGCCTTAAGGTCAATATCCATTCCAAGCTGGCCGCCCATGGCAACCATTGCAAGGTGAACGCCGAGCCCGCCTCTTGATACAGCGTGGGCTGAGGCTATCAGGCCTTCTTCAATTGCTTTGCCGAGTCTTTTATAGAGCGGGATAACTTCTTCTGTGTCTACCTTCGGCACATTAAGACCGAGATTTTCCATCATCTGGTAATATTCGCTTCCGCCGAGTTCATCCCTGGTTTCACCCAGTATATAAACAAGGTCATCCGGTATCTTGCTTTCCATTGTTACGCATTTTTCGGTATCTTTGACAACCGTGGATACGGTAAAGAGCAGCGTCGGGAGCCCGGATAACTTTCTTCTTTCGCCGTAGGGGCCTTCAAGGTTTCCGTCTATGTACATGCTGTCCTTGCCGGAAAGAAGCGGTATGCCGAATGACATGCAGCACTCTTTAAGTGCAAGGTTGGACCTTACAAGCTGGGCTGCCTTGTATTTTCCATCCGGGTTCTGCTCCGGATGATACTGGATTGTGGGCCAGCAGAAATTATCAACGCCTCCCATCTGGTTGAAATCGCCGCCCACAGCAAGAATCTTTCTGATTGATTCATCAATTATGCAGGCGGTCATATGGTATGTGTCAATCTCTGAGTAAAAGGGATTGATTGTCTGTGACACCGCAATTCCGCTCTGGGAGTCCAGGACAGGTTTTATAACTGCTGCATCACTAGGGATATCCCGTCCTCTTCCTGTAAGGGGCTTTATTACGCTTCCGCCCTGTACCTCATGATCGTACTGTCTTGCGATCCAGTTTTTTGAGCATATGTTCGGCCTTGCCAGAATGGTTTTAAGCAGTTCCCCGTGTTCTTTTGGTTCACCCAGTACAGGCTCTCTCAGTCCTCTCATTTCCGGCGGTGTCCATTCCGCATCAAATACCCACTGGGGGAAGTCTGATTCCATAAAGTCCATGCTTATATAGGCACAGGTTTTGCCGTTGTAATCCAGCCTCAGGTAGCCTGTATCGTTGTATTCACCGATTACGGTGGATTCAACTGCATGTTTTCTGCTTAACTCCATAAACCTTTCAAGATTTTCAGGCTTAACAGCAATGGTCATTCTTTCCTGTGATTCGGATATCCATATCTCCCACTGGTCCATACCTTCGTATTTGAGCGGTACTTTATCGAGGTCCACTACACAGCCGTTGCTTATTGCTGCAGACTCGCCTACTGATGAAGAAAGCCCGCCTCCGCCGTTATCTGTAATAAAAGTGATAAGATTCTCATCCCTTGCTTCAAGCAGGAAGTCGTGCATCTTTTTCTGGGTGTAGGGGTCGCCTATCTGTACGTGCCCTGCAGGAGTATGCTCGCTGAAAACTTCTGATGAAGCGGTAACTCCGTGAATTCCGTCTTTTCCGACTCTTCCCCCGGACATAATTATAAGGTCACCCGGTTCGGTCTTTTTCTCGTGTGAGGGGGCATTGTTTACAGTGTGGGGCATAATTCCCAGTGCTGTTACAAATACCAGGCATTTGCCCATGTAGCCTTTGTCAAATACAACCTGTCCGAATGGTGTGGGGACGCCGCTCTTGTTGCCTCCGTCCTTTACTCCCTCGATTACTCCGTCTAAAAGGCGGCGGGGGTGAAGGTGAGGTTTAAGGGGGCCGTCATAGTCCCTGTCTCCCACGCAGTAGCCGTACATGCCGAGTATAAGCTTTGAGCCCAGACCAGTTCCCATGGGGTCTCTGTATATTCCAACTATACCGGTAATGGCGCCGCCGTATGCCTCCATGTTTGAGGGACTGTTATGGGTTTCACCGGTGATCGTATAGTTGTTGTTCTCATCAAAACGTGCAACGCCGGCATTGTCCCATAAAACGGATACTACCCAGTCTTTTTTATCTTTTATCTCAAGAGTGGGGGCCTGAATGCATGTTTTAAATAGATTATCTATTTTTTTCTGCTTTCCGGTAGAAAGGTCTTTATAGTTAAAGAGAGCCCTGAATGTATTGTGATTACAATGGTCGCTTCTTGCCTGGGAAATGTATTCAAGTTCTACATCTGTGGGCAGATCCAGTCCAACCTTTTTTCTATCTTCCAGAATATCGTCTCTTAAAAAGTATTTTCTTATTGTGGGGATATCAGTGTCCTGGAGGGCAAGGTTTCTTTCTCCTGAGATCTTTTTTAGTTCTTCGTCAGAGTCGATTGATATTGTACTGGATTTTGGGATGTGGTCCAGTTTTACCTTCGGGATAACAATTCCCATGCCGTTTTCACTGTCCCAGCTGTCCTTTGAATATACTTTATATTGCTGTATTATGTCATTTGAGAGTATCTGTGATGCTATTTTGTATGCATCTTCTTCACTCAGGTCACCTTTTATCTCATATAGCTTTGAAGTGTAAACAGCATCATCTTTATTAAAGCGTATCTTAAGGAAATCTTCTATGGCTTCTACTGCAGTACTTCCTGCTGTATCTCTTACTCCCGGGCGGTATCCCACCCACAGAAGCCAGTCAAAGTCTTCTGCCATGGGTTTAAAGGATGACTCTTCTGTAACCGGGTTTGTAAATATTTCAAATCTGATATCCTCCAGCTGCTTTTTATCCAGGTCTGCGTCAATGGTTAATACCTTTATGACCCGGATATTGTTAACAGCAAGTCCGAAGTAATCATTTGCCTTGTTTTTTATGTTATTGCCTTCTGCATCAGGCAATTCTTTTTTTAATCTTATCTCAAGCCGGGAGGCCATGCCTGGTTCCTCTTTCTAAAAAGTTTATGTGTGTTGAATACCTGCCGATCAGTATTATAAAGCATCAAATAAAAGGAGACTCTAATGAAAATCATTCAATGAGTCAATACGCTATAAAAACAATATTCAGGTTGAAATCAACAGGCGCAGTGCCTATATTTTTTAAAATATATTCATAAGAGGAACAAATGTCTAATAATGATGATATTTTAATCAGTGAAAGAGGCGAATTTGAAAAACTTCCAAATCAGCGGGAGCTTGAAAAAGAGTTAAGTGATTACCTTTCTAAAAAATACGGAAACCGTATAAAGATACTTTCTCCTGTTATGCTGCCGAAGGGTGATATGGATGATATTGACGACGGCTTTGAATACGAAGAAAAGAAAACCGTCCCGACCTTTGATATGCTGCCCGAAGAACTGGAAGCTCATCTTGATTCATTTGTGGTAAAACAGAGCGATGCAAAAGCTGTTCTTGCTACAAAAATATGCACTCATTTTAACAGAGTTAACTACCTTAATAAACTTGCCGGAAAGAAAAAAACAACCGGTGTGGGAATGATAAAAAACAATGTTCTCATGATCGGCCCTACGGGTGTCGGGAAAACCTATATGATAAAGCTTCTTGCCCAGAAACTGGGTGTTCCCATGGTAAAGGGAGATGCCACAAAATTCAGCGAAACCGGCTATGTGGGCGGTGATGTGGAAGACCTTGTAAGGGACCTGGTATACGAGGCGGATGAAGATATAGATCTTGCCCAGAACGGCATCATATATATTGATGAAATTGATAAAATTGCCTCCTCCAGCAACCTTATAGGGCATGATGTGTCCAGGACAGGGGTTCAGAGGGCGCTGTTAAAGCCCATGGAAGAAACAGATATAGACCTGAAAGTTGCTCATGATCCGGTTTCCCAGATTCAGGCAATCGAGCATTTCAGGCGGACCGGTAAAAAGGAAAAAAGGGTTGTTAATACCAAAAATATTCTTTTTATTATGAGCGGAGCCTTTGGTGCTCTTACGGACATTATTAAAAAACGGCTTCAGAAACAGGGGATTGGTTTTGAAGCGGACGTAACGCCTGCAGAAGTTCCATGGGAAATAATGAAGGAAGTTACAGCACAGGATCTTGTAGAATTCGGTTTTGAGTCCGAATTTATTGGCAGACTTCCCGTTGTTGTGGTATTTGATGAGCTCACAAAGGATGATCTGGCTGAAATCCTGAAAAACCCTAATAACCCGGTTGTTATAAGTAAAAGACAGGATTTCAGGGCCTATGGTATTGATATAAAGTTTGAAGATGAAGCTCTTGATAAAATAGCTGAAAAAGCCGCTGAATTAAAAACAGGTGCAAGAGGGCTTGTGAGTGCGGTGGAAAATGTGTTAATTCCATTTGAAAAACATCTGCCGTCAACTGATATCAGGCGTCTTCTTGTCACTCCCGAGCTCGTATCTGATCCAAAGGGGGAGCTTGAAAGAGTCAAAGCAGGGCACAATGATCCGGAAAGGATTAAACGCTTTGAGCGGATGGAGAAAAAGGAGCTTGAGAATTTAGCTGCTTTTATAGCTGACAGAGAAAATGAGTTTAAAGCTGTTGCCGGTATGGAGCTGAACCAGATAAGCCGTGAGCTGATCGGTGAAATTTATCTTAAAACAACAACCGATATAAACTCTGCCTATGAAGAGTACAAAATCATGTACAAGCAGGTAAGGGAAGAAGAGATAAATCTTGCAGAAAAGCTTGATATCAGCATGTCCTTTGATGAAGATGCGGTTAATGAACTTATCAGAGAATCGCTGGAATCAAACCGGGAGCCCGGTCCCCTGGCCTATTATGTGGCCAAAAAACTGGAATACGGACTTAAGCTTGTAAAGGACCGTTCAGGAATTGAGCATTTTATTATCGGCAGAGATGCCATAGTTGATATGGAAAACTATATAAATACCCTGCTGAAAAAATATTACAGACATCATTTTGATGAAAATGAGAATTTAATAACAGATACTATTACGGATAAAGAAGAATAACATGATTGGAATATCAAAGCTTTACTGCGGAACCGTGGAACCTTCCGATGCCCTCAGGTATGGAAGACACTCATCAAAACTGCCATCTCACCTTCTTCAGTTTTCAAAGGATAAAAAACCTGTTGTTGTGTGGAATGTTACAAAGGCGTGCAATCTTAAATGCGTGCACTGCTATGCCCATGCAACCGAAAAGGCACTTGAAAAGGAGCTCAGTACCGATCAGGCAAAGGTTGTTCTTGATGACCTTGCCCGGTTCGGTTCTCCGGTTGTACTTTTTTCGGGCGGGGAACCTCTTGTAAGACAGGATCTTCCGGAGCTGGCTTCCTATGCTGTAAGCAAAGGGATGAGAGCTGTTATTTCCACAAACGGAACTCTTATTACCAGAGAGAAAGCCGCGGAGCTTAAAAAGATAGGCCTTTCCTATGTTGGTGTAAGCATTGACGGAATGGAAGAAGTGAATGACCGCTTCAGGAATGTAAAGGGTGCTTATAAGGCAGCATTAAATGGTATAGAAAACTGTCTTAATGAGGGGCTCAAGGTTGGGCTGAGATTTACCATCAGTAAGCTTAATAAAGATCAGGTTAACCCTGTATTTGATCTTCTTGAAGAAATGGAAATCCCGAGGGTTTGCTTTTACCACCTGGTATATGCCGGCAGAGGGTCTGAGCTGATAGAGCAGGATCTGAACCATGAAGAAACAAGAGAAGTTGTTGATCTGATAATGGACAGGACCAGAGACCTCCATGACCGGGGCAAGCCGAAAGAGGTTCTTACCGTAGATAATCATGCTGACGGTCCCTATGTTTACCTGCGAATGCTTAAGGAAAATCACCCCAGAAGCGGTGAAGTGCTTGAGCTTTTAAAGATGAATGAAGGCAACAGCTCCGGAAGGGGAATAGGCTGCATAAGCTGGGATGGTGCCGTTCATGCGGATCAGTTCTGGCGTCATCATACCTTTGGAAACGTTCTTGATAAACCGTTCAGCGAGATATGGACCGACATGTCCGATCCTCTCATGAGCAAATTGAAGGATAAAAAGCCCCATGTAACAGGCCGGTGTGCAAAATGTAAATGGCTTGATGTATGTGCGGGCAACTTCAGGGTAAGGGCCGAGGCCGCAACGGGAGACCTTTGGGCGCCTGATCCGGCATGTTACCTGACGGATGAAGAAATTGGCATCAAGTGATTCATTGACCTGATGAATGCAATTTCGCCAGTATTAAGTGTGTATTGAATCGGCGCAGGGCTCAAGGCGCAAGGTGCAGGGAAAAACTGGTTTTAACCTTGCGCCTTGAGCCTTGCGCCCTGCGCCATTATGTATTAAGTAAAAGGCTGATTAGTTCTAGTATGTTTGTTCGCTGTAAAAATATTTAAAAGGAAGGCATATGATCATTAGACCAAGGAGACTTCGGAGAACCCGTGAAATTCGGGATATGGTTAGGGAGACCATTGTTACGACCGCTGATCTTGTTTATCCTGTTTTTGTAAAAAACGGAAAGGGCATAAAAGATCCAATTCCTTCAATGCCCGGGCAGTATCATTATTCTGTGGATACTCTTCTTGCTGAGGTTGAGGAGATGATGTCTCTTGGTATGAAATCCATACTGCTCTTCGGACTTCCCGAAACAAAGGATGCAATCGGAAGCAGCGCCTTTGACGATGATGAGGCTGTTCAGCGCTCTATAAGAGAAATAAAAGATAAATATCCCGATATGGTTGTAATTACCGATGTGTGCCTGTGTGAGTACACGGATCACGGTCATTGCGGGATTATAGAAGGCGGATGTGTTCATAACGATTCCACTCTTGAAATACTTGCAAAAACCGCATTGAGCCATGTTAAGGCAGGTGCTGACTTTGTTGCGCCTTCCGATATGATGGACGGAAGAGTGGGCGCCATCCGGGATATGCTGGACAGCAACGGTTTTTGTGACAGCGGAATAATCTCATATGCTGTGAAATATGCATCGGCCTTTTACGGTCCATTCAGGGAGGCTGCAGACTCTGCGCCTGAGTTCGGTGACAGAAGCGGGTACCAGATGGATCCGGGAAACAGCAATGAGGCGTTAAGAGAAGCTATACTTGATATGGAAGAGGGCGCTGATATGATCATGGTGAAGCCGGCACTGCCCTATCTCGATATCCTCAAACGTGTTCAGGATGAATGCCTGCTTCCCCTTGCCGCATATCATGTGAGCGGTGAGTATTCCATGATAAAGGCAGCAGAAGAAAAGGGCTGGGTCGACGGCCCCCGTATAATGATGGAAAGCCTTACCTGTATAAAAAGAGCAGGCGCAAAACTTATTTTTACATATTTCGCAAAAGATGCGGCGAAATTGCTGAATGGATAAACATATGCACAAAGGACATCCCCACGGAAAACCGGGTCAGCCCAACCAGCCAAGGCTTGTTGCCTGGGAAGTGACCAGGAGCTGTAATCTCAGCTGCGTTCACTGCAGGGCTGCTTCAGAAAAAGGCCCCTATGAAGGTGAGCTTGATACCGAAAAAGCAAAACAGATACTTGATGAAATAACCCTTACAGGAAGCCCCATAATAATTCTTACAGGCGGTGAGCCTCTTATGAGGGATGATATCTTTGAGCTGGCTGAATACGGCACAGGGCTCGGCTTAAGAATGGTTATGGCCACAAACGGCACTCTTCTTACCCCTGAACTTGTAACAAAAATGAAAGAGTCGGGAATACAGCGTGTGAGCATTTCCCTGGATGGAAAAAATGCGCATGATCATGATAATTTCAGAAAGGTTCAGGGGGCATTTGATGCATCGCTGAGAGGCATATCCTATCTTAAGGAAGGCGGCTTAGAATTTCAGATTAATACCACTGTCACACGCCACAATGCTGATGATATAGAAGATATCCTTAATATGACGGTAGATCTTGGTGCGGTTGCTCATCATATTTTTCTGCTTGTGCCCACAGGCAGGGCAAAGGATCTGGAAAATCAGGAGATAGACGCAAGGCGTTATGAGGATCTGCTTCACTGGTTTTATAATAAGAGAGATAAAACTCCTTTGCACCTTAAAGCTACATGTGCTCCTCACTACTACCGTATCCTGAGGCAGGAAGCTCATAAAAAAGGTGAAAAAATAGACTTTGAAACATACGGCCTTGATGCCGTTACAAGAGGGTGCCTGGGCGGTACCTCATTCTGTTTTATTTCCTATGAAGGGATTGTTCAGCCATGCGGGTACCTGGAGCTTAACTGCGGTGATCTTAAAAAGGACTCATTTGATAAAGTATGGCGGGATTCAAAGATATTTAATGATCTGAGAGATTTTAACTCATATAAGGGAAAGTGCGGTAAGTGTGAGTACAGGAAATTCTGCGGAGGGTGCCGCGCCAGGGCATATGAAGCAACAGGTGATTATCTGGAAGAAGAACCTTTATGTGCCTATCAGCCGGGAAAATAAAGGCGCAAGGTGACAAGTAAGCAACCTTGTGCCTTGCGCCGGTATGCAAATCTTTCAAAGTAATAAAATTGTATTAGATTCTCATATTAATGTTGTAAATTAAATATATAATATCATGGATAAATTAGATAAAGATCTTCTAAATGAAATACAGTCAGGGTTCCCCATAACTCCACAGCCTTTTCTTGAACTGGGAAACAGACTCGGTTTGACCGAGCAGGAAGTTATAGACCGGATAAACAGGCTTAAGGAAGACGGTGTTATCCGCAGGATAGGCGGAAATTTTAATTCAAGAAAACTTGATTTTACCAGTACACTGTGTGCGGCAAAGGTGCCTGAAGAAAAGCTGGAGCAGTTTGTTGAGGCTGTTAACAGTTATAAGGGTGTAACCCACAACTACTTAAGAAAAAACAGATACAATGTGTGGTTTACCTTTATTGCTCCGAGTGTGGATTTTATAGAACGGTCTCTTAATGAGATCGCAGAAAAAACCGGGGTAAAGGATATACTTAACCTGCCCGCGGTTAATATGTATAAAATAAAAGTGGATTTTGAGGTTTGATTCAGGGTTGCTGTGCCCTGTTTTCCGGCTGACGGATTAAAAGAGGTTTATCAGTACTCTTCATAATATTCCTCTTCTTCCTCGGCTTCTTTTTTTGCCCTGTATTTTTCAAGGTATCCTGCGCTTATCTTTTTTGCATCTACCAGCAGTTCTCCTATTCCGTCATTCCAGAGCTCAGGAACAGACAGTACCTTTTCTACTTCTTTTCCCTTGGTGCTGTAAATCGTGTACTTAAGGGTTAATTCTGATTTTTTAAGCATTTTTACCGATTTATCAATAACTATATAGTGATATCCCAGTATAAAATAGCCAATAGTACATACTATTGCCAGGGTAAGTAACTTTTTAAAAAAATGCATCCAATCCTCCCGGCAGCATTATTCAGAGTAATTAAGAAGGGTTTTTGAAAAAGATTTCGACTATATAATCGTTCATCAGTCTGAAAAACTTTAAACATTTTTCAATTCCTGACGCTGATAAAAGTGATTTTAAATTATAAGAAAGAATAGTCAGGTGGAATTAAGGTGTGAATATTAAAGGAAAAATTGAATGGGCGATGCGGGATTCGAACCCACGGCCTTTGGTTCCGGAGACCAACGCTCTATCCAGCTGAGCTAACCGCCCGAATTGCCTTGTATTATCATTTCAGAAAAAAAGGATCAATACAGGTTCTTTCAGAAAGATCTGTTATTTTGGAGGGTAGTAAATCAAAAAAAAGATTACAAATGGATTCTTTGTTCCAGCCTTACCTGTTTAAGGCTTTTTTTGTACTCTCTCATTACTTCTTCCTTGCAGCTTCTGCAAATAGTGTGTGTTACACGGTTTTTGCCGCCGCAATCCTTCCCAATCGATTTTGTACGAAGGACTTTGTTGCACCATGAACAAATTACATCAACGTACATTTGTCACCTCAGTGAAATTGTGGTCAATTCAAATTTTTTTGGTTATGTCAGGCAGTTAAAAAAATTTACTCTGAATGGCTGATATTTTCTTACAAAGTGTTATTTTTTGTCAAGAAAAAAATACCATATATTGTGGGTGAAAATGAAAATAATCCAATATGTCGATTTTTATAGTTATTCTGACTGGTTAGCGGTGCTGAGCTGCCTTTTTTTTTATAAATCCAGCTCATACAACATATTGTATCTCTAAAAAATACAGATAACGATTTTTTTATCGAGATATTGTTACTTTCATGGGGCTGCTGCATAAGTTTATGGCAAAGTTTGTGTCATATCAAATAGATATGGCCTACCACATGTTGTGGTCTAGATACGATCGGATACCCAGGCTGATTTGATTTTGAGCAGGCCTGGACTTTTATGAAAATACATTAAAGGGCTTTCAAATTTTTCTGCAATGAATATTTTTTCGATTTCATCAAACAGGACCGGCTTGTCCGGCCATGTGTATTTTCTTTCTTCCTGTCTTAAATCGTTCCATTTTTTATGGAGAGGTTCTCCCTTTTCTTTGAGTGCTTTTTTTGCGTGATCACATAAAAACATTTCACATACAATGGGCTTGTATTTCCATAAACAGCCCTTTTCTGTCAGGTACACGCACTTATTCCCTGTCATTTCACGGCTAAGGACTTTTTTCATACGGTCAAGTTCCGGTTCATCTGTGTAAACTGCATTTATGACAAGATCTGCAAAAAAAGTTGCTATTCCCTCCCTGTTGCAGCAGGCGCTTTTGTTTTCTTCAAAGCATTTTACTGTGCATATATCAGAGAGGTATTTGTCATGAAATGTTTTTACACCTGCCCGATAATTAATATAGGGGATTGATATTTCTTTTATGTGTTCAACTGTAGAGGTCGGCTGATTATTAATAAAATCTCTCACAATAATGAGGGAATTAAGCTGGTCTCTGTTATATTCGCTGGCTGGCATTGTTTTGTTATCCCTTTATTTTTCCTGTGAAAAGGATCAGTTTTATACCACCGTGATCGATCAGCAGTTTATCGCCAGCCATACCGCTTTTTTCAAGAGGCCAGTTTTCGGGTAAAAACAGCGCAAACTTCCAGCCTGCATAAAATTGAAGAAGTCTCTCTGTTATTTTAAAAAACATTTTTACACTTTCCTGCTCTGTGCCGAGCCTTATACCATAGGGCGGGTTAATTATTATAAGCCCGGGGTTTTGCAGCTTTGTGTTTTTGTATATATCATCCGGAGATGTATTAAAAAAATCCGTGTTTAAGACTTTTATGATCTTATTCATACCGAATTTTTCAAGGGTTTCTTCAAGTGCAGTGCACATTGAGGCGTCTTTGTCACCGGCAATAATATAAGGCGCAGAGTCCCATGGTTTTATATCCTTTGATGCTTCTTTTTTTAGATATGCCCATTGCGCAGGTTTAAAAGCCGGCCATGACTCAAATGCGAAATTTCTGTTCAGGCCCGGCGGAATATTGCCTGCAATCATTGCAGCCTCTATGGAAAAAGTTCCTGTCCCGCACATGGGGTCGTATAGAAGGACATCTCCCCTATAGCCTGATTTAATTAATGCAGCGGCTGCAAGTGTTTCACGAAGCGGTGCCGGTCCTGTATGCTGTTTTATTCCTCTTTTGTAGAGCAGTTCCCCGCTGCTGTCCAGTGAGATGGTTATGCGGTCATCTATTACACGGAAAAAAATATTCTGAGGATAGGTGCCGGTGCCTGTACTGCTCAAAAAAGAAATGTTTTTTTTCCTTTCTTCTATGCTCTTTATTAATCGTCCCGAGATTGCACTGCTGTGATAAAGTCTTGAATGTTTTGCGGTTACATGTATATAGGGAATGCTTTCTTTCATCAGGTAAAGCTCCCAGGGAAAGTCATTCAGTTTTTTTTCCAGTTTTCTGAAGTTTGTTGACTTGAACTCTGTAAGACGCATTAGTATGCGGTTAGCTGTCCGGAGATACATGTTTGCAAGATAGCAGGAGTGAAGTTTTCCTCTAAATTCTACACCTCCATCAGTCTGGTTTATATCAGCGGCTTCCGGTATCAGTTTTTCAATTTCTTCTTTGCATAGTTTTTCAAGGCCGGGCGGGGTTACTGCAAAAAAATACTGCACCGGACCTGAAACATGTCTTTTGATTCTTTTTATAAGTGGTGAGGTTTTATTCAAATTCTTAGCGGATTAAAAGGTAGCGAAATTTCATAAAAAAGGGCCATTAAAAAAAATGGCCCTCCAGGTGTTAGTTCTCATTTACAAAAAGGTCCAGTTTCCTGGCGATATTGTCCTGTATCCAGTGGCCGTCCCACCATTCAACAGGATTTACAAAAACTCCGTGAACAAGAACGCTGAAATGAAGATGATCTCCCAGTGCAAGGCCTGTACTGCCGGAATATCCTACAATATCTCCTTTTGTTACACTGTCTCCGACTTTTACCTCCATACTGCTCAAATGTCCGTAAAGTGAAGTCAAACCCTGTCCATGGTCCACCACAACTGTAAGTCCGTAGATTCCGTTTCTCTGGGCAAAAATTACAATGCCGTTATTGGCTGCTTCAACCGGCGAGTTCGCAAGGGAGGCAAGGTCAACACCCATATGATCCTGCTCATCTATTTTTTCACCATTATAGTAATAGTCCCTGTGATCAGCAAACTGTGCTGTGCTTGCAGCATTTTTCATTCTCAGCCATTTGCCGTCCCACAGTTTTACCGGAGATGTTGTTTCTTCAATCAGTTGATAAAGCGTTGAATTATCTTTTTTCCGTAATTCTCTGTTGATATATACGTATTTATCCTTGTCGCTGAGTGCGGTATCAAGGGCAAGATAGTCAAAGTATGGTAAAACCTTGCGCAGAAAATTATCACTGATACGTAAATTTTCGCTTCTGAAACGTTTTCTTATAATATGATAATAAAACGTGGACCGGACAGTGTTTTCAGCCTTGTCCTTTGCCCAGAGGTAAACTTCCGGGTCTTTGCCGACGTTATGAGGCAGAGCAAAATAGGCAAGATGCATTCCGTCCTTTGAATCTGCAGATACCGGGTATCCCCTGAAAAACAGGTCATTAACATAGATACCGCTGTCTGTTGTATCGGATGTTGTTTTGTAAATGACCAGTCCTGTTCCGCCTACACTTACATTATGCATCTTGCTGATGGCCCTGATCGCGGGCGGTATTGTATCAACGACCATAGTGTGTTTAAGGAAATTCATGTTTCCGTCACCGCCGTTTCGCCTGCTGTTGTCCCACACCTGGATATTAAGATCCAGCCTTCCCTGAGCCAGCCTCAGCTTAAGCGGATCAATCTCGAATGTGCTGCTGAACTGTCTTACTCCGTTTTTATTTAAAAATCCTTCGAAAGGAAATTTCTTTTCGAAAAGGACAACATTACTGTTTCCCTGACTGTATGAAATCCTGAGAGTTTTTAATCCCTGTTTCATGTCACTTACATTCACCTGGAATTCCTGTTTTTGTGAAATATATTCAGGAAGGGGTGACATTGTTACAAGAGGTTTCTCACCCTCAAGAACTTTTGAAAAAAACAGTGCTATAAGAATGATAATTATAACAAGCGGTATGAGAGTCAGAAAATATATAAATTTTTTATTTTTAGCCATAGGTCCTTTTTTTTGAAGATAAAGATGTGACGGTTTTTTTTAGTTAACAATAATAACGTGTTAGTTTCTACCGATATCGTATAAATTTGGGGTAGTTCTTTTTGTAGATGTATTCCTCAAAAAATAAAATTACTGTTAGTTATTCAGGATAATTTACAGATTTTTTTTAAAATGTCAAATCAGATTCAAAATGTTAAAAGTGATTCGAAGATGTCCAATTGCTAAAAGCTTGTTAAGATGGCGGTTTTTGGTTGACAAGGAGGCATTATCTGATAGGAAATAGAGCCCAAAAATCACCAAATACATGGAGGCGTCCTTTATAAATGGCTATTATAGCGCCCTTTAAGGGTTTGACTTACAATTTTGACAAAATTAAAGATCCGGAAAATATTATTACACCACCCTATGACGTTATTTCGGCAAAAGAACAGGATGAGTATTATAATGCACATCCCAACAATATTATACGGCTGGAACTTGGCAAAAAAAAGGAAAGTGATTCGGATCTCGACAACCAGTATACAAGGGCTTGCGATTATATAAAAGAATGGGAATCCGATGACATTCTGACCCGCTCAAAGGATGATACTGTCTACCTGACATCTCACTCATATGACCCTGCTGACGGAAGCGGACAGAAGGTGAGATGGGGATTTGTTTCTCTTGTTAAAATAGAAGAGGAAGGTACTGGCGTTATTCTTCCCCATGAAAAAACATTTTCTGCCCATAAAGATGACAGGCTTAAACTTTTAAAGGCCTGTTCTACCCAGTTAAGTCAGGTGTTCGGACTGTATGATGATTCCGGAGAAGGCATACTTGACGCCTTAAGATCATGTGCAAAGGGCGAGCCTGATGTATCCTTCACCTTTAAAGACGGTACAGGCCATAAGATGTGGAGTATTACCGATCCGGATACCCTTAAAAAAATACACGCATCCATGAAGGATAAATCCATATTTATTGCCGACGGTCATCACAGGTATGAGACATCCAGAAATTTCAGGAATTATATGAGAGAAACATATGGCGAAAATGCAGCCAGACCATATGAATATGTAATGATGTACCTGACTGACATGGGCGAAGACGGTCTTACCGTGCTTCCTTCTCACCGTCTTATAAACAGGGCGGAGGGTTTTGAACCTGCTGGTTTTCTTGAAAAGGCCGAACAGTTTTTTGATATAGAAAAACTTGCACTGTCTGCTTCGGATTTAAAAGACCGCGCAAAGGAGCTTAAAGAAGCTCTTGCCGGAAAGGGTTCTCTAAACCCTTCATTTATTTTTTACTGCGGTAAAGACAGCGGTTTTTACCTTATGTGTGCAAAAGACGGGGTTATGGATGAATATGAATCAGACCTGCACCCGGCATTAAGAAAGCTGGATGTAATTGTTCTCTCAAGGCTTGTACTTCAGAAGGCGCTTGGCTATACAAAGGCTGACCTTGATAACGACGGACTGGTTCAGTACGACAGCAATATTGTATCTTCCGTTTCCAGGGTAGATTCAGGGGAATGTGCAATCACATTTCTTCTTAATCCTACAAAGATCGAACAGGTTCAGGATATAGCCAGGGAATCTCTGGTGATGCCCAGAAAATCGACTTATTTTTATCCCAAGGTTTTAACAGGGCTTGTTTTAAACAAGATAGATCCGAATGACAGTATCCAGGTCTTCTGATATAGAGCCTTTGCCCGGTGAAACCATTGATCCGTTTATGGACGGGCGTTTAAGGCTTATTCAGTCAAAAACAGGGTACAGATTTTCAATAGATGCAGTTCTGCTCTCTGATTTTGTAACAATAAAAAAGCACGACAGGGTTGTTGACCTGGGAACAGGGTGCGGGGTTATACCTCTGTCCCTTCTCATGTCCAAACCTGTCGGTCATGCCTATTGTCTTGAGATCCAGCCAGAGCTTGCCGGCCAGGCAGCACGCAATGCAAAGCTTAATAATCTTGATGACAGGATGAGCGTTATACTGGGTGATATGCGGAGTCTTCCCCTGCCGTCATCATCGGTTAATGCTGTTGTGTGCAATCCGCCCTACAGAAAAAAGGAAAGCGGCAGGATAAACCCGGATCAGCAGAGGGCAATAGCAAGGCATGAGATTTATACTTCTCTTGATGAAATAATAAAGGCTGCAAAGTTCCTGCTTGGTATAAAAGGCAGGTTTTCACTTATTTACCCTGCCGAAAGGCTGACAGATCTTATAGATAAACTAAGGGGTGCAGGGTTTGAGCCTAAAAAGCTGAGAGTTATTTATCCTGATATGGAGTCCGGTGCAAAGCTGGTTATGCTTGAATCATGGATGGGCGGCAAAAGCGGCCTGACAATTATGCCTCCGCTGTTAGGTCAGGGAAACTATTCTATATAGAACCGAGCCTGAAAATAACCTTTTCAACAGCAGTCCGCCCGAGTTTATCATTGATTTTATCCTTTATTGTATCTGCGACAAATTCAAGTTCCTGGAGCCATATCGGTTCTGAAACATGTACTCTCAGTTTCTTTTTATGAACATTGTTGGGCTGTGCATGTTCGGCAATGGCCGGCCCCACAACTTCATCCCATATCTCCCATATTTCCGAGTCTGCCGGGTTAAACTTAAGACTGGGGTCGGATAGTAATCCCTTGAGAATATCCTTTATGGGGGTCATTGAGTCTTTTTTTTCTTCAGCCATTCATTATCCTGTTTTGTTAGAGTTGCCTGATCTTATTATGAAGAGATCAGAAATCAAGTTTTTTGTTGCTATACTCTGTAATATATCAAGTCAGAATCACGAATAAAGTTTGAAATCAAGTTATAGCCGGATGTTTTTTTTATTTTCCTGCACAATGAACCTTGTACCCTGTACCGGCTTTTATGCCCTATAAAGTCAATCTTAATAAGCAGTTATTAGAAGTATAGAAGGGCAAACAACCCCCAATATTCCTTGACTATAGGGGAACCTCCCGTTAGAATGATTTCCTAATCTAACTAAATACACAGAGGAAAACTATGGCATGGGATTGGGAAAAACTGCAGCAGCAGAAGAACGCCCGTCAGGGGGGCTCTCCACCTCAGGTGGATGATGTAATTGAAAAGTTTAAGAATATGAAGGGAAGATTTCCCGGGGCATGGATAATAATAACTCTACTTGTTATTGTGTCTATTGCCTACAGCATGATTTATAAAATCAACCCAGAAGAGCTTGGTGTTATACAACGTTTTGGAAAGCATGTACGGACAACTGATCCGGGCCCTCACGTTAAATGGCCTTTTGGAATTGAAACTCTTACTAAAGTTCCGGTCCAGACTGAACAGGCAGAGGAGTTCGGTTTTCGAACTATCCAGCCTGGGGTCAGAAGCAAGTTTTCATCCGACTCAGCTTATCTGGAAGAATCGCTGATGTTAACTGGTGACCTTAATGTTGCAATTGTTCAATGGGTTGTTCAGTACAATATAAAAGACCCTGAGGATTATCTTTTTAAAGTCAGGAAGAAAAAATCCACATTAAGAGATCTTTCAGAATCTACCATGAGGCTTGTTGTTGGAGACAGAAGTATTACGGAAGTTATAAACAAGAGAAGTGAAATAGCTGATCAGGCAAAACTGCGTCTCCAGAAAGAACTGGATGAAGCCGAAACAGGAATAAACGTGACAACTATCGCAATGCAGAAGACAACGGTTCCGGAACGTGTACAGCCCTCATGGAATGAAGTTAACCAGTCTCAGCAGGAAAAAGAAAAAATGATATATGAGGCACAGAAGCAGTACAACACTGTGATTCCCCAGGCAAAGGGCCGTGCTGAGCAGACAATCAAAGAAGCCGAAGGTTATGCCCTTGACAGGGTTAACAGGGCAAAAGGTGATGCCGCCAGGTTTGACTCATTGTATCAGGAATATACAAAAGCAAAGGATGTTACAAAGAGAAGGCTTTACCTTGAAACTTTAAAGGATGTATTTCCGAAACTTGGTAAAAAATATATTGTAGATTCCGACCAGAAGAATCTGCTGCCTCTTCTTAATCTTGGTAATCAATCTTCTGCGACTGGAGGTAACTAGTGAAACCATTAACTATTTTAGTTGTTATACTGATATTTATAGGAATACTTGGCGTTTTCGGTTTTTCTCCGGTCTATATCGTTGACGAGACAGAGCAGGTGGTCATAACAAAATTTGGAAAACCCATAGGTGATGCAATTCAGACGCCGGGTTTAAAATTTAAGATCCCTTATTACACAGCTACAGTATTCCCCAAAAATCTTCTGGAATGGGATGGTGATCCTGATCAGTATCCGACACTGGACAAAACTTTTATATGGGTAGACACTTTTGCCAGGTGGAAGATTGTTAATCCACTGAAATATTTTGAGACTCTCAATAATGAGAGGGCTGCCCAGTCAAGACTTGATTCCATATTAAATTCATCAATCCGGGATGCTATTACGTCCCATTCGCTTATAGAAACTGTCAGGAATACTGACCGACAGCTTGAGGTCGATATCTTTGATTCCGGAATGGACGGCACCAAACAGGAAGCCGCCCTTGATAAGGTTGTTACAGGAAGGGCAAAAATAGCGAGAAAAATACTTGAGCAGGCCCAGCCGAAACTTGAAGATTTTGGTATTCAGCTTGTTGATGTGAAAATAAAAAGACTTAATTATTCTGATGAGGTTCAAAGATCTGTTTTTGACAGAATGATTGCAGAGAGAAACCAGATTGCGGAAAAATTCAGATCCGAAGGTCAGGGTGAAGCAAGAAAGATAGAAGGTGACCGGGAAAAGGAAATGAAGAGGATTACTTCAGAAGCATATAAAACGGCAGAAGAAATAAAGGGCCGTGCTGATGCAGAGGCAACCCTTATTTATTCAGAGGCCTTTGGGAAAGATCCGGAGTTCTATTCATTTACCAAGACACTCGATATATATAAGCAGAGCATGGGGAAAGACAGTTCGCTTGTACTCTCAACGGATTCCGAATTTATGAAATACTTTAAAAGTTATAAAAAATAACAATATAGACTGATTAAACAAATCAGGTAATTAACATTTTGGACGCACGAAGAATTTTGCTATAAACATTCTTCGTGCGTTTTTTTATATAACACTGGATACAGTTTTTTTATCCCCTATAAATATTTGTTCAAACCAGACAGGTTAAAAACCTGTCTCTACTGTCTGTTATCCGTCATACCAATGCAGGCTGGTATTTATTTTATTCGCTAAGGAGCTGACTGTTATGAAGATTAAATTGTTTACCGGAATTATTCCGCTGATTTTCCTTTTGTTTTTTCACTTACTGAGTAGTGCCTATGCCACTGAAAATAACACCCTGTTATCGCAGTATACTTCCTCTGAAATAAAAATTGATGGAAAAAAAGATAAGGTGTGGGACCGCGCCGAATCTTCAGATATAAAAATTGCCATGACCTGTGATCTTAAAGGCTCAGCATCTGATGCAGCCGCTTCGGGCACGGTAAGGTCTCTCTGGGACGGCGCACTCTTATATCTTTTTATTGAAATAAATGATGCTGATATTTTTTCAGGCGGGAAAATGCCTTCAGATAATGACAGCGCAGAAATCTATTTTGATCTTTTTAATGATAAAAATGCAAAGTTCCTGGAGGATGACTGGATGGCAGGATTCAGTCCTGAAGGCCACCTTACCGGAAAAGGTGACTATGCTGAAAGAATAAAAGAGTATGCTGCTGCTCCTGTTTATGGTGCCGGTGAAAAACAGACCGGATATACAGTTGAGGTATCAATCTATATCGGCGGTATTCCGGTAAAAAACAATACAGAAATCGGTATTGAGTTCGGAATAAATGATGCCGCTTCATCAACAGGGAAATGCAGAAACAGGATATTCTGGAGCAGCGGAAATAACAGGGGCGTTGATGACAACAGGGAGTGGGGCATTGCAAAGCTCATTGGCTATGACGGTAACTCTCCCATGGCTCCTGATACTTATATGCTTAATAAAAACATTAAAAAGGCAGAAGAGCTTCCCAAGGGAATCTGGGAAAATGAAAAAGAACTGTATAAAGCCCTGACCTCGGCTGTAAAAATACGTTCATCCAAAAAACAGGCAGAGATAGATAAGTGCAGTAATGCTCTTGTAAAAGCATTAAATAATCTCAGAAGAAAGGGCAAATATCCCGATCCGCTTGATTTGCCTGACATAAAACATCTTCCTGACCCATTTACTTTTTTTAACGGTAAAAAAGTTAAGGCAGTATCTGATTGGGATAAGCGCAGCAAAGAAATAAAAGACCTGGCCCAGTATTATGAATACGGTTACATGCCTGATCCGCCTGAATCGGTTACTGCAGTGGTAAATGAGAAAGGGCTTGCCATAACAGTTAAGGACAAAGGCAAAAGCAGTATTATTACCGGGCTTTTGACTCTTCCGACAGTAGAGCAGTGCGGTAAGGAAGGTCCATACCCTGTAGTAGTAAGTATTGATTTCTGGTCCATGAAGCCCAGTGATATTTATCTTAAGGCCGGCTATGCCGTTTTAAGTATTACCTATTCAAGTGCGGCAAGTGATAATTTTGAACATAAAGGTGCCTTCTATGATCTTTATCCCTATGACGTAACAACAGGCAATGATGCAGGCACTCTGCTTGCCTGGGCATGGGGCGCAAGCCGCGGTGTTGATGCCCTTTTTTATCTTAATGAAAATAATCCTGAGTTTAAAGGAAAGATGGATCTGGATAAGCTCGTGGTAACAGGGTTCTCACGGTGCGGCAAAGCTGCACTTGCAGCAGGCCTGTTTGATAAAAGATTCGGTGTTGTAAGCCCCGGAGCTTCAGGATGCGGAGGTGCTGCGGCTTTTAGGTATCAGTCATTTGGGAATATATATGAATGGGGAACATCCCCAGGTAATGAAGTGCTGCCAGATAAGGTGAGACACCAGGGGCATAATTCAAACGAGATGCTTTCAAGGTTTCTTAACCGGCCCAGGATATATAAAACCGGTACATACGGCTATGGTGAAAGACTTCCCTATGATCATCACGAGATAATTGCCGCCATTGCACCAAGGGCAGTACTTGTAACAACAGCTAATGATGACTATGCAAACAATGCCGAGGGTGATGCCATAGGTCTTGAAGGTGCAAAGCCTGTTTTTAAATTTTTAAAAGCAGAAAAAAAGCTCGGGTTTAATATCCGCACAACAGGTGAAAAAAATCCATGGGGGTTTGGTGACGGACACTGGCAGAGCGACGGACAGATTCAAAACCTTGTAGATTTTTCAAACATGGTGTTTTACGGAACATCCCTTTCAAGGGAACAGATCAGGGTTTTTTATTCAAATCCATATTATCCTGCCTTTGATAAATATTACGGCGGGATTAAGAACATGATGCCATGGCTTGAGGCTGTTCCTGAATAATAATGCAGGTAATTTTCTGGTAAAGTGTTTTTACTGACCAGTAACTGTATGGGGGGCGTCCAATACAGTTGACTTGAGAAAATATTTTTAGAAATCAACTTATAAAGAAGGAAATATCTTAAAAGATGAACATCCAACATCGAACGTCCAACGTCCAACTTCCAATGAAAGACTAAAGACCATTAAAAGACAAAGTATTTTGCCTTTTATTGAACATTGGATGTTGAATGTTGAGAGTTGGATGTTCATCTTTTTTATGGTGTTATACTTAAGTCAACAACATTGGGCCTTGCGCCCACCCTGTTTTTAAAAAAGTTGGAGAAACCGACAGGTTGATTGATGAAATGATGGGACAGCTATCTAACAAAATCGGCCCCCTATATATTGTTTCTACTTTTGATATATCCAGGTATCTAAAAAGTCATAAACCTTCAGCAGACATCACGGAAAAAGGCGGACGCAAGGCCCGCCGCTACCGGGATATCATGGATAGGATACACCCTGAACCTTGCGCCTTGAGCCTTTACTTTACCTCCACACACTTCATCTGCTTCTGATCTCTTATTAAAAGTTTTCCGTCACTCAGTGCAAGCGGTGCCCAGGCCTGTTTTGTTTCAAGCAGTTCTGCCTTTGCAAGCACTTTAAATTCTTTTGGGTCAGGTTTAATAAGATACAGCATTTTGCTGCCGTCGCTGCTTATAATCATATCGTCAGCAAGAATGTATCCGCCCTTGTCAAAACCCGGATTTTTTCCGGTCTTCCATTTTATGTTTCCTTTAAGGTCCATGCACATAAACCCTTCACGAACCTGGTTGTTTGTACACTGGCTGTAGAGATGGCCTTTGTAAAAGAGGGCTGGATGAACGTGCGTACCGAACTCCTTTGAAAACATAATCTCTTTTACATAATAATCTTTACCGGTTTTTTTAATCTCTATAACAGCACCGCCTGCCAGGTACCCCCCGGTAACAAAAATTCTGCTGCTGCCTATTTCTGTAACATTTGGTATGGGCGTCTTGCATTGCCAGCCGTCGTATGTCCATAAAAGTTTTCCTGTGGTGGGATCAAATCCGCACACAGCACCCCTGCTTCCTTTAAACCTGCTTGCGGAAATCATAATAAAATGATTCTCATTATTGATTTTTATAATTTTCGGGGAAACATATCCCGCATCCCCCGGAAGTGCCGGGGTTTTCCAGATAATATTTCCTGTAGCTTTATCATAGGCAGCAAGTCCTGCATTCTTTGTCTGTGAAGCTATGATCACCATGTTTTTGTATACAAGCGGATTCTGAGCCAGCGCCCATTTGGGGGGTGGTTCACTGCTGAAATCTGTCCAGATATTTTTATGCCAGAGTGCCTTATGGGTATTTATATCAATGCAGTGAAAGTTACCAAACACATCGCATACATAGACCCTGTTTCCGTCAACAGCCGGAACCGATCTTGACCCGTCATAGCTTACAGACCCGGGAGCTTCATATCTGAATGTCCATTTTTCCTGACCTGTTACAAGGTCAATGCATCTTAAAACATTCTCCCTGTCGTCAATTCGGTCGTAGATATAAACCATGCCCTCAAAAATTGCCGGACCGCCGAATCCTTCACCCAGGGGTACAGTCCATAACACCCTGGGGCCCTCTTTGGGCCATGTTTTTAAAAGTCCTTTTTCTTCAGATACCGAATTTCTGTCCGGGCCAAGATATTGCGGCCAGTCGGATGCAAAAATCTGACAGCCTGCAAATAACACCGCAATTATCATGAGTGATCGGATAATTCTCATATCAATACTCCTTCCGGGATAACTTTCTAATAATAGACAGGTATTTGGTTATCGCACCGTGATTATGTATGTGAAAAAACAGCATAAATGAATTTATCTTATGAAATCTCAATGTAAAACAGGGGGAAATCTGATTCATTATATAGCCTGAATGAAAAGAGTCAATCTGTCATGGATACAGTATTATTGATGTGTGACTTTTTTTATAACTTGAGAGTGCGTTTTATTAGACGAAGTATAGAATATTGCTAAATTGTATACGGGCTAGAGCAGTGTTCATCTAAAAAAAAGTTTTTTAAAGAAAATTGTATTTCTGTTGTTTCTGTTTTTTTATCCTGCAAAGACCGCATAAATCAGGGCTTTTTCAGACATGATTCATTTATATATAAAAAATTCTATTGAGAATATGAGTAATAACAGGTGATTTTCAGATTTATTATGAGCTGAAAATTAAAACAGGAATGGATTATGCACTGTAGAAAAATCATATGAATATTTTTAAAAAGTACAGGAGAATTCCATATGTTTTTATTTACCCACTACAAGAGAAATGGTCTTCCTTATGGATTGATAAAAATACATCAGTTTCTGCTTAAAGACATCATCAGCTATTATGAGAACGGGAAATCAACAAAAAATAAAATTAAAGAAATCCGCAAAAATATTAAACAGGCAATAAAATTTGCCGGTAAAAAAAAGATTTATCCCAGCGTCAAGACAAACAGGGCTGTTGAGCTTTTTGAGGAAATGTATGAGGAGCTGGAATCCACTCACAGAGTGCTTAAGGAAGCTGCTTCCGAAATGGAGGTAATGCTCGATGAGCTTAAGCAGGAAAGAGTGATAAATGTCCATTCCCTTGTTATTGAAGCCCAGGAATATTTTAAAGAAAAACAGTTTAAAGCCGGAATGAAGCTTCTTTCAAAGGCACAAAAAGAGCTGGACGAAAAACGGCTTTTGAATACCAGGAAAAAAATACTGGCGGGTTATGACAGCGAGATAAAAAAAATGAAAAGCGAAATGGAATGCAAAGATGAATCTTTAAAGGCCCGTAAAAAACCGAAGTTTTTCAGCATGACCATACCATGGGAGGATTACACATCCTATAAGCTGGCAAGAAGTTTTTTCAGCAGGTTTAATGATCTTATTTACGGTTAAGATCTGCTTTAATTATCGGGAACTTCAAAATCCGGGTACAGTTTTTTTACACATTCGGGGCAGAGGCTGTGGCTGAGTTCTGCCTCTGAGTGTTTAAGTATGTAGGATTCTATCTGATTCCAGTACCCTGTATCGTCACGAATCTTTTTACAGGATGTGCAGATTGGAAGCAGGCCCTTTAATGTTTTGACTTCTTTAATAGTCTGCTGGAGGTCACATATCAGTTTTTCCTGGTTCGATTCAGCTTCTTTTCGGGATTCTATTTCCTCCTGAAGCTGCCTGTTCATTTCAAGCAGTTCTCTGGTTCGTTTTTCTACCTGTCTTTCGAGTTTCAGTGAATGAAGTTCTATTTTTTCTTTTGCTCTCTGAAGTTCAACTGTTTTCTGTTTTACTTCATCTGCCAGTGTTTTTTCTCTTTCAAGCATCCGTTCATAACGCAGTTTATGCAGCTCGTATTTTATGGTTTTTTTGGATGGAAAAATAACCATTTTTGCATGGGGCGTTTCAGGGTCATAATCACAGATATCATCCGCCCAGCAGCTGATATCAAAGGCATTGTTGAATATGCCGATTATTTTTCCCTGCAGAAATGGAGCACCCCACCGTTTTTCGGGAGGAAGCCCGCACTGCATTTTAATTTCCCACGGATTTTTTATAATAACCGTTGCACGCTGGTTATCCGGGTCATATTCGGGCATTTCAAAGGTGCCCCAGCCTGCGGTTGAAACGCCTCGGCCCCATGCCAGGAAACCGTCTTCAAAATTGTCTCCAAGGGTTGAAACCATATTGTTGTAGTCTTCTTTTGTTCCAAGACTGGATGAATAGGACACCAGCAGTCTGAATAGATCATTGCCAAGTTCTTCTGCAATAGGTGCGAGCATATGAATCATTGAAGGGTCAGTCCAGAACAGTGCGGAATCAATCCCGAAAAAGGACAGCCCGCCATTATCAAGGTCCCATTCGATGGGGATCTGGTGCAGTTTGATCGAGTACTTACACTCTTTTTTAGAGGCTGCAGTCTTTGAGTCCTGTTGATCTTTCTTTTCGATCATATTAATACTCCTGATAAACAACCTGCTTTTATTTAAAAATATTGATAATACAGCTTCAAATTGTATTATAAATAATAACTGTTATCAATAGTGTCATTGTAATAACCTGCGCATTACCTGTTATTCCTGAAAATTGCAGGATCAGGCAATAAATAAGCAGGAAATGAATATCTCCATTATTTTTTACGGGTTATAATACCGAAAAAATATTATGAGGGAAAATATGGAAATGCAAAAATTAGGCTTTGGATTTATGAGGCTCCCGCTCCTTGATAAGGATGACCAGGGTGCCATTGACCATGAAACTTTAAATAAACTTGTGGATACCTTTATAGATAAAGGGTTCACTTATTTTGATACGGCATGGATGTATCATCTGTCTAAAAGCGAAGATGCCGTTAAAAAAACACTTGTGGACCGCTATGACAGAAATTCATTTCAGCTTGCAACAAAACTTCCTGCTTTTCTGATTCAGTCAGCTGAAGACCAGGAAGAAATATTTAATACCCAGCTGGAAAAATGCGGTGTAGATTATTTTGATAATTACCTTGTTCATAATCTGGGGGCCGATACCTACAGGCTGGCAACAGAGTTTAAGTCGTTCGATTTTGTGATGCAGAAAAAAAAGGAAGGAAAAATAAAAAAGATCGGTTTTTCCTTTCATGACAGGGCAGAACTGCTTGATCAGATTTTAACCGAGCATCCTGAGGTGGAGTTTGTTCAGCTTCAGCTTAATTATATAGACTGGGAGGACCCTGGCATTCAGTCCAGGCTGTGCTATGAAACAGCAAGAAAACACAATAAGCCTGTTATTGTAATGGAACCCTTAAAGGGAGGGAACCTCTCCAATCTGCCGCCTGAAGCCGAAGAGCTGATGAAGGCTTGCAACCCCGATATGTCGATATCATCCTGGGGAATACGTTTTGCCGCAGGGCTTGAAGGCGTTTTTATGGTACTGAGCGGAATGAGTACTATGGAGCAGCTTCAGGATAACACATCATACATGAAGGGTTTTAAACCGTTAAATGATGAAGAGCTTGAAATCCTTAAAAAAGTAAGAGAAATATACTTTAATAATCCGACCATTCCCTGTACTGCATGCAGGTACTGTGTTGATAAATGTCCTGAGGGGATTCCTATTCCGGATTACTTTGTTCTGTACAATAACTCAAAAAGAGCGGTGCTTGATGTAAGTACTCCGCAGTTTGTCTATTACATGAACCTGGCATCAAAAAATGCAAAGGCAAGCGACTGTATAGAATGCCGCGCATGTACGGAGATCTGTCCTCAGCATATTGATATACCTGAATACCTGAAAGAAATTACAGAAGAGTACGAAAATAAATTTCCTCCTCCGCCGGCAGAAGATTAATACGGGAAGATTGAATTGAAACTGATTATCAGCAATTTACGGATACGGATCGAAGAAGACGGTATTGATGCTTATATAAACTCCCTTTCACAGATGCTTGAATTGGACAGAGGCAATATATCCGTCTTCAAAATATTAAGTAAATCGTTCGATATGAAGGATGAAGATCAGTTTTATTATAAACTGACCCTGGTTGTGGATACTCCTGACAGCTTTAAAAATAAAAAAAAATATCCGCAGTATGAAGAGTCTTTAATGCCTGAAAAAAAAATAAGGGCATTAAAGGACCGGCCCATAATAATAGGTTTTGGTCCGGCCGGGATGTTTGCTGCCCTTGAACTGATCGATAACGGAATAAAGCCGGTAATTTTTGAAAAAGGAAAAAATATAGAAGAGCGTGCTATTGATGTTCAGACCTTTATAGAAAAAAGAGAGCTTAACACCGAGTCAAATATCCAGTTTGGTGAAGGCGGGGCAGGGTCCTTTTCGGACGGGAAGCTTTTTTCGAGAAGAAACAGCAACACCAGCTATGTTAACCGTGTGTTAAAAACATTTATAAGATTCGGTGCGCCCGAAGAAATAGAGTATATAAGTAAACCCCACCTCGGGACAGATGTGCTGTGCCGGATTGTCAGGAATATGAGACTGTATATTCTTGAGAATGGCGGGGACATACATTACAGCTCTAAAATGACAGATCTCCTTATTTCGGGCAGTAAGGCTGTCGGTGTTGTTATCAATAATCAAAAGGAATATCTTTCTTCAAATATCTTCCTCGCCCTCGGACACTCTGCCCGCGATACATTTGAGATGCTTCATAATAAAAAAGTTGCCATGGAGCAGCGGCCCGTATCTATCGGAGTTAGGATAGAGCACTCAGCAGAAACCATTAACCTGATGCGGTACGGCAAAAAATACTGCATGTACGACGGGCTGGGTGCCGCTACATATTCCATTAATTATACAAACCGCAAAAACAAAAGAGGAGTCTACACATTCTGTATGTGCCCGGGCGGTGAAGTGGTTAATGCATCATCACACGATGGTATGCTGGTACTTAACGGTATGAGCTACTCGCACAGGTCATCACCTTTTTCAAATGCAGCCCTTGCAGTAACCTGCTTCACTGATGATTATAAATATGATGATCCCCTTGCAGGGTTAAGGTTTCAGGCTGATATAGAAAAAAAGGCTTTTAAGGCAGGCGGGAGCACGTGGAGTGTACCTGCTCAGAACCTGTTAAACTTTTTGGGTGAAAGCCCGGTAAATGATCTTAGTGAAAGCTCGTTTAAAATGGGAATGGTTCCCTTTGACCTGAAAGAGATTCTTCCTGAATTTGCTGTGACGGAATTTTTTGCAGCATTTGATAGATGGAAAAACGAAGTGCCGTTATTTGTTTCAGGTGAGGCTGTAATAATGGCGCCCGAAACAAGAACATCATCTCCTGTAAGAATACTTCGCAATGAAAAGTATGTTTCCGAGAATATAGAAAACCTGATACCCATAGGCGAGGGGGCAGGTTATGCTGGCGGGATAAGCAGCTCTGCTGCTGATGCTATAAGAGCTGTTGAAGCTGTAATAACGGAATAACTTTTTTCTGTCAGCTGACTTTATGACCCTGGATTACGGCGCTGAACTTTTCTCAAAGCCGTATCTGATCCACATTTTACAGTTGTTTTGATCGTATCCTGAAAAATGATGTTATTACCGTCACTATGCCTGTTTGTCTATTTCACTGATAATAAGATGTGCAAGTTTTTCAATATCCTTTTCAAGGTCTTTTCCTGAGGTGAAAGTCACTACAGAACAGCAGCTTTGATTCAGCATGGCGTTAAGACCGTTATCCTCACCGCCTCTTATATCTGTCCTGACTCCTATAATGGGTTTGCCTTTAGAGTAGGCGTAACCACACTCAAAGCATGTGCCTGAGTCGCTGTCAGATCCGTCAAGAATCGCTACCACAATATCGGAGTTATCAATGCCGTCTATGCAGATCTGAAAAATCTTTTTAAAGTCCAGTTCCCCGTTAACTACCGCCTTATGATCTTCATTTTGAGGAAGAAATATTTCAATATTATTATTTTCTGCTTTTATAGCTTTGGACAGTTTCAGGTTCCACATTCGTTCTGCCTGTGTAAACAAAGGTCCTGCAAAGTAGATTGTATTTTTCATGTGATTCCTTTTAAAATAAATTATGGAGATATTAATTTAACTGTAGGGAAGTATGTACTGTATCTGCCCTTATCCCTTGTTAATAAATCGATCCCTAGCACTGCTGCCTGCGCGCCAATATAAAAATCGGGTAAAGGGGTGTTTTTTGCTCCTTTTTTTCTTTTGTATTTTTCAAAAGCTTTCCCGGCTAAAAACAGGGCTTCTTTAGGAATGTCTATTAACTGAAACCCGGAACTTTTAACAGCAGATTCCAGATCTTCAATCATTTTAAACCCGATGGATATTTCAGAATAAATGATTGAATTTATAAAAAGTAAGCCCCGGCCGCTGAACTCTTCCAGTTTATTCTCGGACCAGTCAGCCCATTTGGGATCATCCAGAAAAACATCCAGAATGACATTTGAATCGACCAGTATGCCGTTCATTTATTTTTCCTGGAAAGGGCCATTATTTCATCTGTTGACATCTTAACATCCGCCGAGCCTCTCACTTTCCTGAACCGGCCGGTGCTTTTTGATGCACCAGTCTTTTTAACAAGATAAACTTTGCCTTTTTCTTCTACAAAGTCTACTTCAACGAAAGGCGTGATGCCAAGCTTTTCCCTAATATTTTGAGGGATTGTAACCTGTCCTTTGGTTGTGACTCTCATAATGTATCTCCGGTAATAAGTAATACTGGTAATAGTAATACTGATGATTTTTTTTGTCAATTTTACCCATTTAACAAAACCTGATTTGCAGATTTTTGGTATGAAAAAGTGATCTGTCAAAAAAAATTGACAATAAATACTCGTCTCCATATATCATAATGCTCAATCAGTAGTTTTAATCGGCCGGCAGAATAAAATTCTTTTGTATAATAGACTGAACATTTTGCCGGTAATAAGCTCTTAGCTTAAAGGAGGTTTAAATAAAAATGGATGCTAACATAATTTACATGATTGCAGGCGGAATTATTGTCGGGATAGGGGCTTCTTTCACCGGGCTTGGAGGCGGGTTTCTGGTAGTTCCTTTTCTTTTGTTTTTAGGCTTTTCATCCCAGAAGGCAGTTGGTACATCCTTTATGGCGATCCTGGTAATTTCCATATCTGCTCTTATCGCACATAATAAGCTTTCCAATGTTGATTATAAAATGGGAATTTTGCTGGGGATAGGGGGAGTTGTAGGCGCCCAGATAGGTGCACGGCTTGTAGAGCATATATCTACAGCAAATTTTAAAAAGGTGTTTGCGATTGTCCTTGTTTGCCTTGGAGGATATCTGTTCTTTAAAAAATAAGGCCGGTCAGGCTGATAAATTTATCAAAATCAGGCAGGAGCATTTCTATGAAAATCCGCAGTTCTTTCTCCTTTTGTTTTCTTGTTATTCCGGTACTTGTTTTTCTGATACTCTCATCCGGCTTTATAAATGCAGAGGTTTTTCCCATCCGTCTTAACCAGGTTGGGTATGCTCCTGACTTTGTAAAACATGCAACTATTGTTACAGGCTCCGTAACGCCATTGCCGTGGCAGTTGAAAGACAGCAGCGGTAAAGTAGTCATGTCCGGAAAGACTGTTGTTTTTGGACATGATGAGGCAAGCGGAGACTATGTGCATATTGCTGATTTTACTTCCTGTAAAATACAGGGGGCAGGATATACACTGCACTCTGGAAGCAGTGTGAGTCATCCCTTTGATATTGATCGCGCTGTTTTCAGCAGGCTTAAATATGATGCCCTTGCCTTTTTTTATCATAGCCGAAGCGGTATCGCGGTTACAATGCCCTATGCAGGAGAACCGCGCTGGACAAGGCCGGCAGGGCATCTGAATAAAAGCCCGAATATGGGAGATGCGGATGTGCCCTGTGCGCCTGATACAGGATGTGACTACAGCCTTGATGTACGCGGCGGATGGTATGATGCAGGTGATCAGGGGAAATATGTGGTAAACGGCGGCATTACAGTATGGACACTCCTTAACCAGTTTGAACGTGCAAAATATTTTGGATCACCCGAAGTATTTAAGGACGGCAGTCTGATGATTCCTGAAAATACAAACGGGGTTTCGGACCTGCTTGATGAAGCCCGCTGGGAAATTGAATTCATGCTCCGCATGCAGGTGCCTGCCGGAGAACCCATGGCAGGGATGGTTCATCATAAAGTGCATGATGCCGACTGGTCGGATCTTCCCACACGTCCGGATCTCGACCCCAAACCGCGGGAACTTCGTCCTCCGGGCACGGCCGCCACATTAAACCTTGCGGCTGTTGCAGCACAAAGTGCCAGAATATGGAAGGGTCTGGACGATACTTTTGCTTTAAAGTGTCTTTCTGCCGCGCAGACCGCCTGGACTGCTGCTGTTAAAAATCCCGAAGTATATGCATCATACATGGATGGCAAGGGCGGAGGGTCCTATGCAGATATGGATGTATCTGATGAATTTTACTGGGCTGCAGCAGAGCTTTATATTTCAACAGGAGAAAAACAGTATCGGGAATATATCCTGAAATCTCCGCACCACGGTAAGTTCCGTACAGATCTTTCTGAAAATATAGACAGAGGCGCAAATACTTCCATGACATGGAATACGGTTGAAACCCTTGGGAGTATTTCACTTGCAGTAGTGCCAAACCTGCTGGAAGCATCCGAAGTTAATGCCCTGAGAAAAAATATTATTACTGCAGCAGATGTCTATCTCGCGATTGCCGATAAACAGGGGTATGGTGTACCCTTTTCTCATACCGCAGGTTACCCATGGGGCTCCAACTCCTTTGTTTTAAATAACGGAATTATCCTTGCGCTTGCATATGATTTTACTAAAAAAACCGTGTATCTTAACGGAGCCTCAGAAGCGCTTAATTATGTGCTGGGTCATAATGCAATGGATAAATGTTATGTAAGCGGGTATGGAGAAAATCCTCTAACGAATCCCCATCACCGTTTCTGGTCACATCAGAAGGATGAGAGTTTTCCTCCCCCCTATCCGGGTGCAGTCTCAGGAGGCCCCAACAGCGCACTCCAGGACCCTGTTGCATCAGAGAGATTACAAAGCTGTGCACCTCAAAAATGTTTTGTTGATGATATTGAGTCGTATTCAACCAATGAAGTGGCTATAAACTGGAATGCACCGCTTGCATGGCTCAGTGCATTTCTGGATGACAAAGCTCAGTGATGACAGATCCCGCTGTAAACAGCTGGGCTGTCGTTCATACTGAGCTATGTTAACGTATTAAATAACGCTTTATACGTTTATTATCGCCAAAAATTCCGAATATGAGTTTTTCCAACTCACACCCCGAGTTCAGGCAGGTGTTGAGTTTGATATGGCAACGACTTTCAAGGAATATCAGTTTTTCCGGAAAGCTTGAAACTCCCGGCAATAATACAGGAATGAATGGTATGGAATTTTCCACAGCTCTTTTTATTGATGCATCCAGTTCGGCTTTCTGCCAGTTTCCTATCCCCTTTTCTCCAAAAACAACCACACTCGATTTACAGAAGGGAATAGCTCTCTGGATAGCCTCAATAAAATTCTGGCCTGGAAGGATTTGCTCATAATCAACCCATATACGCAGTCCGTTACTTTTCAAAATATTACATAGGTATCGGACCTGGTCTTTATCGTCATTTTTATATGAAATAAAAGCATCAAAATACAATGCTTCCTTAACTTTTTGTTTGATCTTTTTATACGGATCATCTTCAATCTTTGAGATATATGCGAATGCATTTTGTTCTCCGGAAAAGAAAGCATCTTCATTGCATTCATGAGCGGTAATGATAATGACTTTTGTTGAGGGACTGTAGATATTTACCAGTTTCAATATATCAAGGCCGGCTTTGTTTGTTTCCATAATAACATCAGTGATTATTATATCATAATATCTTTCTTGCAGTATTTGCAGTGCCGCATTTTTACTTTCACATGCACTGACATTATATCCAAGCTCATTAAAAATGCGTGTCAGATTTTCCCTTGCATCATTATCATCATCAATTACAAGTATTGTTGAACCTGAAAATGGCATTATTTTTCCTCCTGACTATAGGTTGGAAGAGCAATAATAAATTCAGCGCCCTGACTAGGCTTTCCTATTTCTTTTATTGCACCATGGTGATTTCGGATATATTGCTCAATTATTGATAACCCAAGGCCTGAACCATGGGCACTGGTGCTGAAAAAAGGCAGAAAAACTTTTCTCTTGTTCTCCTCTGGAATGCCTATCCCTGAATCTTTTATGATGACTGAGACATATTCTCCCTTTAGGGTATATTCAAACAATTCAAAATCCTGGGCTGATGTTAATCTGGTTTTAATGTATATGGTCCCGCCTTCAGGTAAAAAATTAAATGAATTTTCCACTAATTCTCTAATGCATTCAGTAAATTTAACGATATCTATTTTCACATCTGGCAATCCGGGAGCATAATCCTCTTCAAATAAAACACTGGAACTGACTTTTTTTACCTCTGATACAGCATCTTTGACCACATTATTAATATCAGTAACCTCCAGCTTTAACCTTTCAGCTACAGCATATTTTTTAAATTCTTTTATTATCGTATTAGCCGAGTTTAATTTTCTCTGAATTTTACTGATTTCATTTATCAGATCTTCACTCATGGGCATTTTTGCTGTGAGCATTTTCAGCCAGTCTATCTGACCTCTAAGGCCAAATATGGCATTCCCCATTTTATGTGCTGCTTTATGAGAAGCCTCTTTCCAGGCATCTCTTTCATCTCTTGCTCTCATCAAGTTTTTAATGCGTCTATTCTGGCGGAGACTGTTAATGGAATTCTTGGCTATTTTGACATAATTGTACAGTATTGGTTCAAGCACAGACTCAAGTTCTTTGTTATCATAAATGTTATCACAGATTATAATTAATGATTTAGAGCCATCCAGGTTAAAGGATATAAACCAGGCATCATCCAGATCAATAGTTCTTCTGAACTCATTAAATGAAGAACTGAAAAATGTTTCATATTGATATTTCGTGATTTTTTCAATTTTCGTTGTATCGCCTTCAAGATTATTAATTATATTTTTAAACCATTCGTTTTCGTTTAAAGTTTCACTGTATTTCCTTAGCTCGATATTCAGGCTGTCACTTGCATATTTTTCTGGATTAAATAAATCACAGCACACCTTCAGGTCTAGATGATCTTTATTATTATCCATTTCTTCTCTCATCGCCTTGCCTTCTTCAATATTCAGGGGGCCTATTGCCATACGCCCTTCAAGGCTGAGAGATTTTCTATCAAATTCAATAATTATAGCGCGGTTAAACCCAATCGTATCTCCATGGGTTAAACCGGTCATAAAGATATGAAAAACCTTTTTTTCACTCTCTTCTTTATTCAGCAGCGTGCCCAGCTCAAACAGCTTTTTTGCCTTATGCAGTGTGGCAGTTTGGCGCTCGAATATTTCAATGTTTTCAATTGATGATCCAATGTGATTTGCAAGTGACTGCATCATCATACCGTCAACTTCTGTGAAGTCACTATCAGTTTTAAGTTTAGGTACGCGGATTACGCCAAATGGAGTATTATCTTTGCCAAGTATTGGGACAGCGAGAAATTTTTCCGAGGTTTTATCTCCTGTCTCGCATTCATTATATCTTCCTGAATGGACCGGTTTATCATGAAGGGAATAGTCTTTACTCTCCAGCTCACTCTTCATATTAAACATCATGCGTATTTTATGTTTAGCGACCCACCCTGTCCATCCCTCACCTATCGGATATGGCGCAAGAGAATTTATCTTGTCTTTCAAATAGCCTTCTGATGCTTTGAATTCCAGCTTGCTAGTCTGGTGATTCATAATTAAAATTGAACACCCTCTTCCACCTACGAGCTTGGTAGCATTTTCCGCTGCGAACTTGTAAAGTGCATCCTTATCAGAAAAAGTAAACAGTTGATCCAGCATTTCAAAAAATTTTATATTGATTAGTATCTGGGTTAGTTTTGCCACATATGAGGTGAAAATCCTCCTTTCATATGGTGTGAAGATGTTTTTATTTTTCCGGTTCTCGTCTTCTTCGCGGAGTTTGTTGGTCCTTATTAAACCAAAAACCTGATCATTATCTTTTGAAAGAATAGGTGAATAAATTAACGCTCCTGAGTCGTATTCGGTTAGCTTATCTGTTGAAAAATATTCACGAAAACGACCATGCCCTGCATTTCTTTCAAGGCCTTCATATTTGATAATGTCATCAGTGGAATAGACATCATTTATGACAATCTGTTTTTTATTTTTAATTGCATATTCTGTTAATGAGGATGCTTTTAATGAGTGGCTCATATTGATTTCGTAATATACTTTTCTGATATTTCCCCGATCTTTATTATAAATCTGTGCCCCATCATAGAGCCCGGTAGATGCAATTGCTCGGAAGATCGTCAGGTTTTCATTTTTCTCATTATCGGCAAGGAATATAGTGCATCCTTTTGCGCCTGTAAGTTTAGTTACATCTTCAACAATTTTTTGGCAAAGGTCATCCCTGGACAGTGTAGATCCTGTTGCTATTAATTCGGAAAAAGATATTGCGTTATAGATTCTCTTACTGACTTCACTGGAAATTTTTTCAAGCTGCAGTGTTTTTGCTTCATCAAAATAATCAGGGTACCTGCTTACAACTCTTATAAGACCGATACATTTTTCATTGTAATGAAAAGGCACCAGAATCATTGAGACGAGCTTATCTTTTGAGAGTTCACAGTGATAATTTTTGCCAGGATTTTCGTTTGTGTCAAAACAGTGCCATCGTTTGTCTTTTTTTACGTCAGGAATATTGAGGAGTTTTTCAATATGAAGTGCAAAAAATGTTAAGCCAATATTGTCTTCCCCGTTTTCCAGGAGCTGTTTTCGTTTTTCTTCCATATTGATCGTGTCGATCCCAATATGTTCTGTCAGTTCGGTAGATTCGGACAGTATAAATTTGTTCTGGTTTGTATCTTTAAGGAAAATGGAACAACCGTCTCCTTTTACAGCATCATTAACATGTGAGACTGTAAACTGTAATAATGCATCTCTGTCCAGATAATCGGGAATTATATTTTCCATAAAAACCCCTCCATTTTTTATATGGGTACCTGTTCTTATTAAAAATACTGATCCGCTAAGTAAGTGAGTATCTCTAAAAATAAGTAGATAATGAGATGTACAAATTTTAGTGTGTTATGTAGTTGAATTTTGAGGATGATAGAGGATTGGAATTATACGAAAAATCTATGCTTGTTTTCAAGAATAAAAGTGGACTGTTATCTCTACAACCGAAAACAGCATTCAATAAAAGGACTGTCACTTCAATATACTGGTGCACCGGATGCCGAAAAAATCCTCAGAAATTAATAAGTAAAAAAATCATCGGCATGAAAGACAGGATGATCGGAACAGATCAATCCCGGGATATAATTATAAACTGAGAAATATTTTATTTCACTTGGAAGGGATGCATAGTGTCTTCAGCCCCAGATATTTTTCCATCGGGTTAAAATCCTGATCATTGTGAAGCAGGTGCACATTATTATTGATGCAGTATGTGCCTATTATAATATCGATTGTTTTCCTTTCAGAGATTTTATTTTTTGCTGTTTTTTTAACCTGATCAGTAATGATAAACCTTCTTCAACTACTGCTTTTTTTGACTTTAAATCAGATAGCTGCAATGCCTCATTCATTAAGCTGTCATTAATTACAATGTTTGTTCTCATGATAATCTCCATTGTGTATAATATTGTATTATTATACACATGCAAAAAAGGAGTGAAAAGCTTTGTTTTTGTCCTGTTTTCTGGGCAGGTCGCCTTTTATATATTTAATGGTGTAAGGTCTTTATTCTAAGGTCTAATGATAACTGTTAATATGTCACCGCTCTGTAATTTTAATACTGTATATTGTGTCGGGGGTGCAGAATAAATCTGATGTTCCTGTAAAAATGACCCGAATATGCATAGTAAACCTGCAGATAGCAGACATACTATGCATATTTATTGAAAAAACTTATCGAACAAAATTGGTGAAGATAACATCTTCTCTTTCAGGAAGCGGAACGCCTGCCTTTTCTCCGGCTTCCTTGCATTTTAAGGACCAGGCCATGTTTCTGCCCAGTACTCTCATGATCTGTAAGCCTTCTATATCATTTTTTACTTCTTCGGCATTAGTGCCGTGCACCATGTTCCAGTAGCGGGATGAAATAACCGGCATCTCTGAAATTGTGAAATATTTCATGAGCTGATCAAATGTTGCGGTTGTTCCCGCTCTTCTTGCAGAGGCAACACAGGCGGCAGGCTTAAGATAAAAATAACTGCGCCTGCTCAGAGCGGCTGAGAAAAACACTCTGTCCATAAAGGATGTAATTGCTCCGCCGGCTGCTGCATAGTGAACCGGGGAACCGAATATAAAGCCGTCTGCATCCTTTGCCATTTCTACAAACTCGTTCACTTTATCATCAATAACGCACTTTCCCTTTTCACCGCATTTGTGGCAGGCAAGACATCCTGATATGGGTTTATTGCCTATCCAGAAAATTTCAGGCTCAATGCCTTCATTTTTTAATGATCCTGCAACTTCTTCAAGTGCAGCATTTGTACAGCCGTTTTTATTGGGGCTGCCGTTTACCAGTATTACTTTCATGATATTCTCCTTTTATTAATTACCTGTTTAACCTTTCTCAAAGCAGATAGAGAAAAGATCAGGGGATATAATTTTTCATAATACCACAGACTGGCAAAATATAAACCTATAGGAGCTGCCGGCAGGGTATCCTTTTCTTTTATTATTTCTATTAATGCTTCTGTTCCTTTTGTTATTGAGGCCTGTATCTGGTCAGCATGATCTTCAAACAGGCTTCCCGGTACAGCATAGCCAGCCATGGCATCCAGTGCAAGGGCTGTTTCTTCTATTGATGAAGGAGCTTCTGCATCTCCGCCCCATGTGCCGTCTTTTTTTTGAACCTTAATCAGCCATTTTATGCCATCTCTAATGGATTTTTTAATCGGTGTAAGTTCTTCCTGTTTCATCCTGGCTGTGTGTATCAGTACCTTTGCTGTTCCGTAAACAGGGTTGGTTATATCTTTTACATGTTCATTGCCGAACCACAGCGGAACCCATGAACCGTCAGCCCGCTGTGCACTGTGTAAAAATATTAAACCTTTCTGTATAGACCTGTCTATAACCTTCTGCTGTGACGGTTTCATATGAGGCTTCCATGCAGACCATGCGGAAAGAGCATGTGCTGTTAAATCTGTACAGCTTTTATCAAAAGGAAGCCTGCCCCACCCTTTACAGAAGGTCGGTATGCCTCCATCCAGGTTCTGCAGTTTTATAAGCCATGATACGGCTGCCTCTGCAGCATCTCGACTCTGTTCTCCATTCGGATCAAGTTTTTTAAGAGCTAAAAGTGCTCCCGGTGTATCGTCTGCATCAGGTACCCCGCCCGGTAAATCAGTCCATGCCCATCCGCCGGGGTCTGCCTTTGTGTAGGGGTGGACTTTACGATGCTGCTGATTAATGAGCCATGTCAGGATATTCTTTTTTTGGGCATCACCCATCGAATCCTTTCCCTGTGCCTGAACAGACATTGTTGTAAGCCATGTGGCAAGGTTTGTGTCTATGGGCCAGCTTCCGTCTTTTCTCTGGCTTTTAATAAGAAACTCAGCCCCATTTTTTGAAACCACATGATCTTTGTGTCCGCAGTTTGCGAGGCTCAATACAACAAAACTTGTTAAGGGTGTAGCCTCCAGAAAACCTCCGTTTTCGGGCTGTATCTTTGTAAGCACTTTAAGTGTTTTTGATTTTGCGAGTTTCCTGATTATCCTTGAAACGGGATTTACCGGCGGTCTTTTATAAAAGCCTACCTGCCCAATTGCAATAAGCGCGGGCAGGGCATAGCTTACTACCGGAAGCTGCAGCCGTTTGAACATTTGCTGCGGAAATACGGCAAGCTCAAAGGGAAGCGGATGAACATACTTCCAGCCGTCTTTGCCAAGCCTGCCTGCAAGAGCGCATGTTGTAAGAATAGGTATGGAGAATGTTCTGTCAGAGCCGTAAATGTTTAATATGGATTTAACGATATTTTCAGGCTCAAGTGAACCGGTGAGTTTTTTTATAAAGCTTTTACATGAATTAAGTGCTGCAGTGCCCGGATCAGCAGCACTCATAGCGCTGTACACTAAAAGGGTGGTGCTCAGGTTACTTTTACTTATCTCTGTATCACCCCATCCTCCGTCCGGATTCTGATACTTTATCAGCCAGTTCATTCCCTGCCTGATATTTGATGCGTATTTTTCTTTATTAACTGCTGCAAGGGCAAACACCGCTGTGGCAGTCGATAGAGCGCTGCTGTTCAGTTCACCGGCCCAGAAACCGTTTTCATTGCTTTCTTTAAGAAGCATTTTCTGAAGCCGATTTATTTCCGAATCTATGTCATTCATTATTTATTAGATACCCAAGGGTTAAAAGTCCGTAGTATGTATATTCACAATCAACAACAGGATCAGCCCAGCTTCCGCTGAATCCTCCCTCATGGCTCCACAGGCTGTCCAGAAAATCCAGATGGCTTTCTTTGTTCTCTGTGTGTGATTCGCTGCTGTATGACAAAGCCTGAAGAGCAGTGGCCGTGCTTAACAGGTCCGGAATACCGAGAGGACCAATATTTGATACCGCACAGAATCCTCCATGAACATGAGTCTGTTTCATGAGCCATTTGACGGTTTTTTTAGGGAGTGGTTTATCAAGCATATGATAGCAGCATAAAACAGCCGCGGTGGATGGTGTTGCGGCAATTTTACCAGCTGCCTCATTTGCATAGCCCCCGTTGTCCATCTCAAGAGCCTTAAGGCTTTTTAATATAGTACCTTTTTCATAGGCCGATATACCAAGGTCTTCGCACATGGCAAGTGCTAAAAAACACCCGTAAGCATTTCCATGTTTATCAGAAGGGCTGGTGCTGAAGGTTCCGTCTGTACACTTTAAAGAAATAAGCCGTTCAGCAAGTTTTTTATTTAAATCCTGGTCAATAGTTTTTGATGATATCTCTGCAAGATTTGCATAACAGCGTGTAAGGCTGGCAAGATGAACAAGATCAAGTTTTTCCATACTGTTAAAAGATTGAAGGTAGCTCTGCAGTTTTTCAGCAGGCACATCACAGCCAAGAACTATTAAAAGCTCTATCCCGAACATGGTATAGTAAAGATCGCTTTTATTATCACGGCCCAGAAAACCTCCGTCTTCTCCGATGCTTCCTGATATATAGTCTTTAACAAGAACCGAAGAGCTATTCAGAAGCTGCGGAGCCCTTTTCAGGGTCCTGATCATATCCTGCCTGAGAGTCATTGCAGCATCCCATTAAATCAAAGTCGCCGAATATCCTGCTTATTACCCGGCGAAGAAGGCCCTTTAAGGCCGGGTTGTGGAGTTTTGAAAGTGTATCAATTGCCCTTGTTTTTGTCTGTGCCATAAGGCTGCGCGCCTTTTCATCAATGGCAAGTTTTTTTAACCCGCTTATAATGATTTCAAACTTTTCATTTCTAACCTGAGGTTCCTTCCATGCACGAAGCAGCAGGCTTTTGAATTCATCATGGGCCTGCTCTGTGGCAAGAGCCATTATAATGGAAGGCCTGTCCAGCAGACGCCGGCTGTCCTCTTCCGGTACAAGGAAATCTTCCAGGTCGTCACGAATCTGGTAGGCTATGCCCATCGCATCGCTGTAGTCATGAAGGCATTCCAGTTCGGAATCACTTGCACCCGCAAGCATTGCACCCAGAGTCAAAGCAACATCAAAGGCCGGAGAGGTTTTTCGCCTGAATATTTCTATTACCTGATCCGATGAAAGAGGTGCAGGGTTTTGCGACCATACAAGTTCTTCACCCTGGCCAAGGCACATAATACGGTGTGCATCCGCTGCGCAGGCGATAAGAGATGTTTTAAGACTATCAGGAACATCCAGTTCGGATAAAAGCCTGTATCCCCAACCTATTAAAAGGTCTCCGGCATTAAGAGCAACCGGTATACCGTATTTTGCATGAAGTGTTTCCTGCCCGTATCTTATATTATCGTTATCTTCTATATCATCATGTATAAGGGACGCCTTGTGAAAACATTCAACCGCAGCAGCTACCCGCTTAATATTATCACGGGAAACTTTTTCTCCGGGAGCAAGTGCCGATACAGTACAGGCAGATAAAAAAGGTCTCCATCTTTTTCCTTCAAGTGCCATCCATTCCATTGCAATGGCTTCGGTCCGGGTGCCTTCAGGTTTTATTAGGGCGAAAAGCGCTTCACATGAAAACCATGAATCAACCCTGTCATGTTCCTTTTTTAGATCAAGCCGGGGAATCGCAGGGTCATCTGATATTTCATACACCGCTTCCCACAGCCATTCCGTATCTATTGCAGTATCTTTACAGCCGTCATATAAGAGCGGTATTGCAATACCAGGTACAGCCCCTGCATCCATGTATGGAAACACTTTTTCTAGAGTCGCAAGGCAGCTTACTCCAACAACCGCCTCAATCTGGCCGGTCTCAATCAGTGTCATTACTATAGGAGAACCCTCGGCAATCAGTACTGCATAGCCGAGATCTTCGGCCTCACTCTTAAAGTCACTTATAATACACGAGCCGCAGTGCTCGCACAAAAGGCCTATTTCGTCACATTGCGCCCTGCACTTTTCCGTGGAGCGCAGGCATTGAGGCATCAGAAGCAGTCTTTTATTGTATGGGATTGCAGCAACTGTATCTTTCCAGATAATATTATTTACAAGTACCGCTGCAAAGTCAGCATACTTTTGTGACAGTCTGTTCTGATCCAGAACCTGTACTGCATGATGCTTAAGTAGATTAAGGGCCAGCGGCGCACACAGTCGGTTCTTATTCACGTAATCAGTAACTTTCTGCCGCAGGTCCTCTCGTTCTTTCAGTGTTGCCGGAACCTCAGTCTGAGTCGGACGGGTATTGTATATCATTGCAAGATTGGAGCTTTTCATATCTTTTTCTCCATTTTGTTGAATTCTCTGCGCCAGTTGAATATTTCTGCGCGGCCCATTACCTGTAATACTGAACGTTTAAGAAGGGGGACACCGCCTGCCCGCTGATTGTCCCACATAAGCCTGGGTATGCGCTTAAAGTTTATCTCATAGCAGGTGCGGTAAAGTTCCAGGTGATCAGGCCGCATGTTGTTCACTCTAAAGCCATTATCCGATTCTATTTCTTCTGTAATGATCGGCTCATAAAAAACAGGAAATACCACTATATCACGGTTTTCCATTTCTTTAACAAGCTTAAGTGTTTTTTTTACGTCCGACGGTTTTTCTCCCGGAAGCCCCAGTATAATGCTTATTACCGGAAAAAAACCGGTGTTTGTCATTTTATTTACAGCGTCATGCACCATGTCCGTCCAGTCGTCCGGTGAAAAGGGCACTATTTTGCCGGGGCTGTTTGCTGCAACCAGTCTTCCGTTTGCACTTTCAACACCCATGTTTACCCAAAGGTATTTTACATCCTTTTCCCAGGTAAGAAGTCTTCTGATTTCGGCCAGCTCTTTTTCTTCAAGCTGCAGGACGCTTGTGATGTTGGCATGGTCTATCTGCATGAAGGATAAACCTTTCAGCCTTTTCATTTGTGAGAGCAGATTTTCAATGGCGTTAAAATCCGGTTTTGTTGAGGATGAGCCGTACCTGAAAAAATCTTCACTGCCGCTTACAACGGATTTTAACCCGGCAGAAAGGTTTGTTTCAAGGTCTGCCAGAATCATGTCCGGGGGGAGGTGCCTCATAGGATTTTTTGACATGCAGCAGAATCTGCATCCCCTTCCGCAGCCCCGTGAAAGCTCTATGATTCCCATTAAACTTGCACCGCATATGGGCTGAACCCGTTCTATACCGGTCCCCTTTGCCGTTATGTGAGAATCTGCAGTTTTGCCTGCAAGAAGGTCCATGATAAGTTCAGGACCTCTATCCTCAAAGTATCCTTCGTATATGATGTCTATTCCAAGCTCAGCCGTTTCATCAGGGTATGAAACAAGCTGCCATGCTCCTGTTCCGCCAAATACAACCCTGAAGCCGTGTCTGTTTTTTGCTTCTTTTAAAAGCCGGAGGGTTTTTCCTGTCCACCTTCTGGTATAAAGTTCCCCGCTCCAGAAGCTGCTTGTAGTGGTGTTGCTCATTCCGTGGCCTAGGGGGGCACTTGAACTGAAAAGAACCAGCTTGACCCATGGGCCTAAAAGCTCTTGCAGACCTTCGGGTGTTGTGCAGACAACATCGTCCGGATCAAGACCTGCTGTATTTCTCAGTGAAGATTCAATACGTCTTAAACCCAGCGGAGCTGTATGGGCCCGTCCCTGTTCATCTGTATAAACCTTCGGGCTTAAAAAATGCTTCATTAAAACTTCCGGAACCTGGCTGGTCTGCATTGTAGCAAAAATACCCTCAAACAGAATACGGTAGCGGGCGCTTAATGTGCGGTCAGCTACAAGAATAACAGAGGGTTTTAAACTGTTATGTTTCATCCGTATCACCGGCCCGGGAAGCCTTTTGTTTTATGCGGTTCAGGTCAGAAGGCGATAATGCCTGCAGCACATCCATCGGGATATCGAGCTGTTTATGCAGCATTTCAAGCATATTGCCCCGAGGACGGGGTTCCGGAGAAAATCTCTGTCCCTGTTTTCCCCTGCTGCGCAGAAGGGAATAAATATCGGTTTTCTGCAGCTGGTCCAGCCGGAGCAAAGCTGCTTTCGGGGATTTATCAACATCAGTACCATTTATAGGCGGCTGATCAAGCTTGGGGAAAATTACAGCCTGTTCAGGGCAGACCCGGGCGCATGCCGGGCAGTTATTTTTACAGTTTTCCGGGTGAGAAACTATAACCTTATTATCTTCAACCGTGTAAACTCCGAAAAGGCAGAAGTTAAAGCAGAGTTTGCAGCTCCTGCAGCGGTCCCTGTCTATTACCGGAAACCATGGCTCCTGGTTTCCGGTAAATGCTGTTTTATTCACAAATCGGTCGGATCTGTCAGATCCGACTGATCTTATGTTATGTCGTATTTCATCAGGTGACATAATTCGCGGATTAAGTATTTGCGCGTTATTGTCACCTGACAGCGGAGCACCTGCCATATCGAACAGCCAGCGGACTGCCCTGTCATAGCAGGCAATAATAAAAATGTTATCGTATTCTGCCCAGGTTTTTAATAAAGGATCACGGCTGCCTGCCAGGCCGCAAAGATCATCAGCAATAACAATATCACCATTGCATTGTTCAAGGCCTTTTAAAATAGCGTCGCCTGCTTCAGCAGAAACAAAGTTTCTGTGAATGCATTTACAGTAAATTATGATGCTGTTTCCGGACATGTTGTATCGCCTTTACACCTTATACCTTGTGCCTTGAGCCCTGCACCCTGCGCCTTTATTTTACAGCCACACACTTCATCTGTTTCTGGTCTCTTATTATAAGCTTCCCGTTGCTCAATGCAAGCGGAGCCCATGCCTGTTTTGAGTCAAGGAGTTCCGCTTTAGCCAGTACCTTGAATCCTTCGGGTGACGGATCAATCAGGTATAACATTTTTTCGCCGTCACTGCTGATAATCATATTATCAACAAGGATCATTCCGCCTTTGTCAAACAGGGGATCTTTCTTTGTTCTCCATTTAACATTGCCCTCAAGGTCCATGCATACAAAACCGTCTCTCTGCTCATTATTTGTGCAGTGGCCGTAAAAATGACCTTTGTACAGGATTGCAGGATGTGCATGGGTTGAGAAACTGCTTTCATGCATAATTTCTTTTATATCATAACCGCTTCCGCTTTTGGTTATTCCCATTATGGTTCCGCCGGACTTGTATCCGCCGGTAATAAAAAGTCTGTTATCGCTGACTGCAGTAACATTTGGTATTGGAATTCCGCACTGCCATTTATCAAATTTCCATAAAGGTGCGCCTGTGTCCGGATTGTAAGCTTCTATTGCTCCCCTCTGGGATTTGTTGAAAAAGTTCTGGGAAGATATCATTATCAGCTGATCTTCTCCGTTGACCTTAACAACCGAAGGAGAAACATATCCCGTGTTTCCGGCAAGTTTTGCTGTTTTCCAGGCAATGTCTCCTGTTTTTTTGTTGTATGCAACAACACCTGTGCTGTCAGTCTGTGCGGCAACTATTACCATATCTTTATAAATTAGAGGGTTCTGAGTAACTGCCCAGCGGGGAAGATTTCCGCCGCCGAAATCAGTCCAGATATTCTTTTTCCACAATACTTTGTGAGTGTTTATATCAAGGCAGTGAAAGTTACCGTACAGATCACATATATATATGCGGTCTCCATCTATAGTGGGCACAGTCCTTGATCCGTCATAACTGACGGAGCCCGGTGCTTCGTGGCTGAATGTCCATTCTTCTCTGCCTGTATTTATATCAAGGCAGCGAAGAATATTTGTTTTATCCTCAACCCTGTCATAAACATAAACTTTGCCTTCAACTATGGCAGCTCCGCCAAAGCCTTCACCCAGAGGGATTGTCCACAAAACCTTCGGGCCTTCTGCCGGCCATGATCTTAAAAGCCCTGTTTCATCAGACACTGCATTTCTGTCCGGGCCAAGATACTGGGGCCAGTCCGAAGCATAAACTGAGCCGGCAATAAGAAATATGAAAACAAATGTAATTATACGGAGGGTATTTTTCATGGTTTGGTCTCCTTAAGATTTAAATATAAGGTCAATAAATCAAATGTCACTTATCCCATATTGTAATAAAATAGAAAAATAATTTATTTGCAGATAATTTTGAATACACATTTCTATGAAATAATTGCCTAATTCTACAATTCGAAAAATTATCATTGAATATTCTATTTGTAATTCATATCCTGTTAATCTGAAAATAATTATTAATCCGGATAGACTTTACAAAGAGGTGGGTAAATGACATCAGGTGAAGACACAAAGCGCATGATTAAGTTACTTGAGCAGCTGGTTAAAAATGACGGAATTACAGAATCTCTGCTGGACAATGTGAAGTTTGTCCGGACGGGCACTCCTTTTCCAAGACATCCGATTATCTATGAACCATTCATAATGATTATTGCCCAGGGACGAAAAAATATCTATCTTGGTGAAGAAGTCTACAGGTTTGATCCGGAAAATTATCTTGTGGTCGCAACACCATTGCCCCTGGAGTGTGAAACCATTGCCAGCCCAGAAGAACCGCTTCTCGGGATGTGGATAAAGGTTGATCCGGTAATGATAAGTGAGCTCCTGATAAAGATGGATACAGTAGAACCTCCGACAGGTTCTACACCGCGCGGACTGTTTTCATCACAATTCACAGGTGTGATAAAAGACGCGGTGATCAGGCTGCTCGAATGCCTTAATGATCCGGTGGACGGGAAGGTCCTGGGACCCCAGATCGTAAGGGAGATCGTTTACAGGCTTCTTTGCAGTGACCAGGGTGAAGTCCTCCGGCTGCTCGCCATCAGGCACGGCAGGTTCAGTCAGCTTGCCAGGGTGTTAAACCGGATTCATACAAATTTTGACAGCAAACTCAATATTGAAAAACTTGCAGAAGAAGTCAATATGAGTGTTTCATCTTTTCACAGCAATTTTAAGACTGTTACCAGTACATCACCTATTCAGTATATCAAGGAGATCAGGCTGCAGAAGGCGAGACTGTTTATGGTGCAGGACGGACTTAATGCAACTGAAGCAGCATCAAGAGTCGGCTATGAAAGTGCCTCTCAGTTCAGCCGGGAGTTTAAACGGCATTTTGGTCAGACTCCAGCAGATGAGGCAATAAGGATGAGAAATATTCTGGGTGAATCATTTGCAAGAGAAGCAACAGCTTAATAAGAAAGCTGTCTTGCAGTCAGCGGCCGGCTTTCGGCTGAATATTATAAAACATAAATACCAATTTATATCCGGGTAAGTATCAATGAATTCCACACTGCGAACAATCTTTTGGGCAACAGGGGTAATCATACTGGTTTTTATCATGGCCTGGGGTATAAAAAATTACCGCAGCAGTAAAAATGTTCCCGGTGGAGGCAATGCTCAAAATATTAATATTATACCTGCCAATCCTGACGGCGACTGGCCTCAGTTTCACGGCAGCTTGGCGCAGGATGGGTATGTAACGGGTGAACTCCCGGACAAACTAACCACTGCCTGGAGGTTTAAGGCAGAAGACGAAATCAAATCATCACCGGTAATCAAAGATAACTTTGTATATACAGGATCTCTAGATAAACATATCTATGCCATCGAATTAAAAACAGGAAAGCAGGCATGGTCAAAACTTCTTGATGACGGGATAGAAGCTTCTCCTTCTGTCATTAATAATGTTGTTTATGTGGGGACCTTATCCGGAAAGCTTTATGCCCTTAACGCCGTTACAGGCGCGGAGCTGTGGACCTTTGTTACCGAGGATAAAATTACAGGCGGCGTAAACTGGTTTGAGGATAAAGAAGGCAGGATGAATATCCTTGCGGGCAGTTACGACTCGAGCCTTTACTGTATTGATGCTCAGACCGGAAAAAGTGTGTGGTCCTATCAGTCCGGCAGTTACATAAACGGATCTCCGGCAGTTAATGAAAAATATGCTGTGTTCGGAGGGTGTGATGCCGTAATTCATATAGTTTCACTTACTGACGGAACAATGTCAGGGGCAGTTGATACCGGAGCCTATATAGCCGGTTCCGCTGCTATAAAAGATGATTATGTGTACTCCGGAAATTACGACGGTGAACTGCTTAAGGCATCACTTACAGATAAAAAGGTTATATGGCGCTACACAACCGGAAAAACCCCTTTTATTTCTTCCCCTGCTGTTACTGATGAAGTCCTGGTAATAGGCGGCGGAGACATGAATGTTCACTGTATTGATGTTAAAACAGGGAAGGCCCGCTGGACATATAAAACCCTTGATGCAGTTAACAGTTCACCTGTGATTGTAAGCGGCAGAGTATTAGCCGGCAGTGATGACGGAAGGCTTTACATGCTGAGTTTAAAGGACGGCAGCCTTATATGGTCCTTTGAAACCGGCCGTTCAATAACCTCTTCACCTGCTGTGGCCAGAGGCATGATCGTGGTCGGGTGTGATGACGGGAGGATATACTGTTTCAAATGAAAATAGTACAGATAACTCCGGGATCAGGTGATAATTTTTATTGTGAAAACTGCCTCAGGGATCAGGCGCTTTTAAGGGCATTAAAGCTTAAGGGGCATGATATAACCTTGGTACCCCTGTATCTGCCCATAAAACTTGATTCTCCGAATGTTTCAATAGATTCCCCTATTTTTTACGGCGGTATAAATGTCTATCTGCAGCAGAAGCTGGGGCTTTTCCGAAAGACTCCCCGCTGGGTGGACAGCATGCTGGATAACAGATCTCTCCTCTCAAAGGTTTCAAAAAAGGCCGGCATGACCAGTTCGAAGGAGCTTGGTGAAACAACCATCTCCATGCTCAGGGGAGAAGAAGGAAAACAGGTAAAGGAACTGGACAGGCTTATAGAGTGGCTGTCCCATGATATGGAACGTCCGGATGTGGTAATCCTTTCAAATGTGCTTTTAGGCGGGCTTGCTTCATCTCTTAAAAAACGGCTCAAGGTGCCGGTTATCTGCCTGCTGCAGGATGAAGAGGCATTTGTTGACGGTCTTGGAGAGCCTTACAGCAGTGAGGCATGGAGCCTGCTTCAGAAATGCTCGAAAGAAATGGATGCCTTTATATCGGTTAGTAAAACATATGCAGACCGTATTGCACCAAGGCTTAATATCAGTAAAGATAAGCTCCATACCGTTTATTTGGGAATAGATTTAGATGAATACCAGGCTGCCGCGGTACCTCCTGCTGAACCTGTTATAGGGTTTCTGTCGCGCATGTGCAAGGAAAGAGGGCTTGATACCCTGATAGATGCCTTTGTTATTTTAAAGCGGAAGCCCGAGCTTAAAAAATGCAGGCTGGAAATATCCGGCGGAAAGAACCTGGCAGATGAACCCTTTGTAAAAGAGCTGGAACGAAAACTGGGACAGGAAGGAATCCGGGACGATGTTGTGTTTTTACCCGAGTTTTTAGGCGACGGCAGAAAAGAGTGGCTGAAGAAACTGTCTGTAATGTGCGTTCCTGAAAGGGAAGAAGCAGCATATGGCCTTTTTGCCCTTGAGGCAAAGGCTGCAGGAGTTCCTGTTGTTGTTCCTAAAATCGGAATATTCCCCGAGATGATTGAGCTTACGGGCGGCGGTGTACTTGTGGAGTTTCATTCTCCAATATTTTTTGCAGAAGTGCTGGCTCAAATGCTGCTTGAGCCTCAGTCTGCCCATGAGCTTGGAAAAAAGGGGAGAAGAGGAATTGAGGAGCATTTTGATATAAGGAAGACTTCGGATAAACTTATTAAGGTGTTTAGTGATGTTATTGCGGGGTAGAGCATGCTGGAATTAACTGACATTTCAAAAGGCTATGGAAACACCGGGGAACCCGGTTATGTAACTGTCCTTGATTCACTTGATCTGACACTTTCAGCCGGTGACTCAATGGCTGTCCTTGGTCCGTCAGGGTGCGGCAAGAGCACGCTTCTTAATATTATAGGCGCTCTTGATAAACCGTCTCAGGGGAAAGTTCAGCTTAACGGGCAGGAGCTTACAGCCCTTGATGATCAAAAGCTTGCCTTTATCCGAAACCGGGAAATCGGTTTTGTGTTTCAGATGCATCATCTGCTTCCTCACCTGAGCATACTTGAAAATGTTCTGATACCGACCCTTGCATTTCCTGAAAAAGAAAAGAGTGAAGCTCTTAATAAAAGGGCAAAAGAGCTGCTGGATAAAATGGGGATTTCAGAATGCATGAACCGCAGGCCCGGAGAACTGTCCGGAGGCCAGAGGCAGAGGGCAGCGGTAGCCAGGGCGTTAATTAATTCACCGAAACTGCTTTTGGCTGATGAACCAACAGGATCGCTGGATCATGAAACAGCGGTAAGTGTTATGAATATGCTGAATGATCTTAACCGGACAGAAAATATTACGCTTATAGTTGTTACCCACGCTGCAGATCTGGCAGAGCAGTTTAAGCAGGTTTATACCCTTCGTGAGGGTAAGTTAACAGGAGGAAGCCTGGTCTGAGCTCAAGGAATTGTTTTGTGAATTTGTAGAGACAGGTTTCTAACCTGTCTAAAGAGATGTGAATTTGAGCAGAATAAGGTGACACTCCGGAGAAAAAGTTTGGATTGAGAGATTCCCCTCCCCTGGCGGGAGGGGTTAGGGGAGGGGGCTAAAACAGTCTTCCTTTGATCATGATAGATATCATAGCGTAAGTTGTGAAAGAATTTAGAAACGACTCAGAGCGTCTAAAGGAAAGTGTTCCCACGGGGACTGTAGGAACAAGAAGTTTTCAGCACCAGTTCCAGACAGCTATTCGAAGACAGGTTTAAAACCTGTCTCTACAAAGGGTAAAGGCAGCATACTAGCTGATTTGATTATTGAAGGTAATAGTAAGAAAAACAATGACACTATTTAAATGGGTAATAAAAAGCCTTGTCCATTACAGGCGCATACACATTGCCGTGGCACTTGCAGCAGCAATTGCCACAGCAACACTTACAGGTGCGCTTTTTGTGGGCGATTCTGTAAAGGCTACCCTTAAATATGCATTTGTTTCACGTCTTGGAAAAGTTGACAGTGTTATCTCCGCCAGGGAGCGTTTTTTTAGACAGGAGCTGAGTCAACGTTTAAAAGAAAAAAATATTGAATCGGTTCCGGTTCTTCAGCTTCAGGGGATGGTCACAAAAGGTGATGGAAGCATCCGTGTAAACCAGGTTCGTGTCCTCGGTGTTAACGATGACTTTTTTAAAATGTCGCTCGCAGGGGAAGCTCCGGGCAATATTGAAAATGAAAAGGCTGTTATAAACTCCGCACTGGCTTACCGGCTCAAAATCAGACAGGGTGAAGATACAGAAGTCGTATTACGATTTGATAAACCCTCTGCAATATCACGGAATCTTGTTCTTGCACCCAATAAGGATAACACCATTTCCATGAGGCTGTCTGTTTCAGGCATTGCTGATGACGACCATTTCGGAAGATTCAGCCTTGAAGCCAATCAGCAGGAGCCCTTAAACCTTTTTGTGCCGATCTCATGGCTTGGTGATCAGATCGACCGTGCAGGAAAAGCAAACCTGATGCTGATCACTAATGAGTCTCAAAACAGCGGTGATAGAAATATCTATAAGGCTCTTAAACAGGAGTGGCGGCTTAAAGATGCAGGTGTTGATCTTGAAACGGTTAATAACAGTACTCTTGAACTCACAAGTTCAAAGGTGTTTATTGATCCATCAGTCAGCACTGCAGCCTTAAACGCACAAAAGGATGCCGCAGGTATTCTTACCTATTTTGTCAATGAACTGCGGGTTAAAGAATCTTTTACACCATACTCCATGGTTACAGCCGCAGAAGTTAAAGGCGCTTTTAAAGAAATATTTCCAGACGGTATGTCTGATGAGCAGATAGTAATAAACCAGTGGCTTGCTGATGATCTTGGTGCAGAGGTCGGAGATACCCTTACGTTAAAATATTTTGTTCCCGGAGGATGGGAGAGTCTTGAAGAAAATCAAAGGTCTTTTACGATCTGCAGGATTATCCCCATTAAAGGCATTGCTTCTGACAGAACTCTTATGCCGAACCTTCCGGGCTTGTCTGACCCGGAAAACTGCAGTGACTGGGATCCTTCACTTCCCATTAACCTTACACTCATAAGGGATAAGGATGAAGCATACTGGGATAATTACCGAGGCACTCCCAAGGCCTTTATTACACTTTCTGCAGGTCAGAAAATGTGGTCCAACACTTACGGAAATTTAACGGCTGTGCGTTTTAAGACCGGCCTTCAAGAAAAACAAAACATAGCTGAAAAGATACGCATGAATGTTGATCCTGCATCTGTCGGTTTATCCGTTATACCTGTAAAAGAGCAGGGGGCCAGGGCAAGCAGAGGCGGTACGGATTTTGGCCAGCTCTTTTTAGGCTTAAGCATGTTTTTAATTTTTTCTGCTGTTCTTCTTACCTGGCTTCTTTTTGTGTTCAGCATTGAAGGGCGTAAAAATCAGACCGGTATGCTCCTTGCCATAGGGTTTCCGGTTAAAAGAGTCAGAAAGCTTTACCTGTATGAAGGTTTAATTATTGCCCTGATCGGAGCTTTTGCAGGGTCCTTAATAGCTGTTATCTACACAAAAGTTATAGTATGGGGGCTTTCAAATGCCTGGCAGGGAGCAGTGGCGGGCATGTCCGTCCGTTATTCCGTGTCTTTTGAATCAATGATAATAGGATTTTTAGCAGGGTTTTTAATTGCATTTATGGCAATGATAAGGACTCTGCATAAGCAGATGAAATCAAGTGCTCACAGTTTATTGAGCGGCAGTGATTCAGCAGATAATATAAAGAAAGATAAACCAGGATGGCTCGGATGGCCTCTTTCCTTAATCTGTCTGCTGGGGGCTTTAATCCTGATTATAAGCAGCAAGTCTCTTGGAAGCAGTGCCATGGCAGGTGCGTTCTTCGGCGCCGGAGCATTGCTTTTAATATCCATCATGATTTTTATAAGGGTACTTCTTTTAAAAACAGTTTCAGGCTCAAAAGGACATTTAACATCCTTAAACTCACTTGCACTGCAAAACAGCGCCAGAAGGCGCGGGCGAAGCATGGCAGTTATTGCAATGCTTGCCTGCGGGGTTTTTATGGTTGCAGCAGTGAGCGCAAATAGAAAAAATCCTGAAGCAGGAGCTGAAATACCATCATCCGGGACAGGGGGCTTTTCTCTGTACTCAGAATCTTCTGTGCCGGTTGTGCAGAATCTTAATTCAGTACAGGGAAGAGAAACATGGGGCCTGGACACTGAAAAATTAAATGAAGTCAGGTTTGTTAGTTTAAGGGTAAGACATGGAGATGATGCAAGCTGCCTTAATCTTAACCGCACACAGGAACCGAAAATTCTTGGAGTGTCTCAGGAAGCGTTTACTGAGCGCGGTTCATTTTCCTTTCAGGATATTGAGGATCAAAAATATAAAAACAATCCCTGGGAAATATTAAAACAGGAGAGTTCCGAGAATATTATTCCTGCTGTGGGTGATTACCCGACTGTCTACTGGGGGCTTGGTAAAAAGACCGGTGATATCCTTGTCTATCAAAATAGAAAAGGTGAGGAGATAAAGCTGAGAATTGCCGGCATGATAAAAAGTTCAGTACTGCAGGGAAGCCTTTTAATATCAGATGAAAACATGGCTAAATATTTCCCCGAAGTTGAAGGCTACGGCGCATGGCTTATTGATACGCCCCCAAATATGGAAACCGAAATTTCAGAACACATTACTCAAAGGATGTCCGATGCCGGGATTTCAGTGGAAACTACTATAGAAAGGCTTGAGCTTTTTGCCAGGATGGAAGACACGTATCTCTCCATATTTCTTATCCTGGGCGGTTTAGGCCTTATACTTGGTTGCATCGGCCTGGGGCTGATAGTTGCAAGGAACCTTCTTGAACGCCAGGGAGAACTTGCAATGTTAAGGGCTGTAGGTTTCAGGAGGGGCGCAATATTAAAGATGGTGTGTTATGAACATATTTATCTTCTGGCAGCCGGTATTGCAGCCGGGCTTTTATGTGCAGCTGTATCTGTCATGCCGTCTATACAGAGTGCCGGGGAGCAGCTTCCATTTGGGCTGATTGCATTAATGACCCTGTTAACTGCCGCAAGCGGTGTTATATGGGTAGTGGTTTCAACAAAGAGTGTTTTACGGGGTGATATTTTAACTCCATTACGGAATGAATAAAGACATATTCACCACAGAGACACGGAGAACACAGAGAAAAACTTTATTAATTTTAAAAAAAATAAAAAACTCTGTGGACTCTGTGCCTCTGTGGTGAAAACAGTTTTTAATATTAAAGGATCATGATGAAAATTAACAAATTCATAACTGTTTTACCGGTAATACTTGTTATAGCCGGTGCTCTTTCACTCCTGTCATTGCTCCTGTTACAGGGGCGTGGTGCTGATATTGATCTCCGTGTTCCCATAGCGGAAAACAGGGCTGATTCATCAAAGGATGCTGTTCCCTTTGTGGGAGAACTTACAACATCCGATGGTGTTCCATCCCAACTGCCTGGTTTCTGGCCGGGTTTCAGGGGTGTTAATCTTGATGCTGTTGTAGCTGAAGATGTTTCAAAACCGTTTAATCTCCAGTGGCGTACAAATCCGCCTGAGGTTTTATGGGAGGTTGCCCTGGGTGAAGGTTATGCAGGAGCAGCAGTTGCCGAAGGCCGTGTTTATGTGCTGGACTATGATCAGGAAAAGGGCGGAGATGCCATACGCTGTCTTTCACTGGATGACGGCCGTGAGATATGGCGGTATTTTTATAAGGTTAAAATAAAAAGAAATCACGGTATGAGCCGCACTGTTCCATTTATTGCCGGAGACTGTGTGATTACGCTGGGGCCCAAATGCCATGTTGTGTGTCTTGACAGAATAACAGGTGAACTCCGCTGGAAGCGTGACCTGGTAAAGGAAGACGGTGCAGAAGTTCCTGCCTGGTATGCAGGGCAGTGTCCTCTTGTGGATGATGATAAACTCATACTCGGGGTCGGCGGTAAAGACGCCCTTATTATGGCCCTTGATTACAGGACAGGTGAAATAATCTGGGCAACACCAAATCCAAAGGGCTGGAAGATGACCCATTCATCCATTGTCCCAATGGATATGGGTGATGAAAAGGCCTATGTGTACTGTGCGGGCGGAGGAGTGGTCGGGGTTTCAAAAACCGATGGAAAACTGCTCTGGGAATATCCGGACTGGCGTATCAATATTGCAAATGTACCAACCCCTGTTGTTATAGATAAGGAGCGTATCTTTCTTTCCGGCGGATACAATGCAGGCGCAATGATGCTTGCCGTTAAAAAGAGAGATAATAAATATGTGCCGGAGCAGATTTACAGGCTTGACCCGAAAGTGTTCGGATCAGACCAGCAGACTCCCATCCTCTACAAAGGCTATATCTACGGGGTAAGGCCTGATGAACAGTTTACCTGCATGGACCTGGACGGAAACATAAAGTGGACAAGTACTTCAGCTAACAAGTTTGGGATCGGCCCTTATACAATAATAAATAATATGATTTTTGTTATGGACGATGACGGGCATCTTACAGTTGCAAAGGCTGCTCCTGATGCGTATGAGCCCCTGACCGATGCAAAGGTGCTGGAAGGTCACGATGCATGGGGACCCATGGTGTTTGTGTCGGGCAGGTTGATTGTGCGTGATCTTACCCGTATGAAATGTCTGGATATTATGGGTAATTAAATTTGATTTTTTGTAGCACAGCAGTAGTGACGGTTATTTTTTTACAGAAGATATTTTTAGTTCGGGTGTAAAATCTAATGTTGTTGACTTAAGAAAAATGGTTTTTGAAGTTTCCCTCCCCTGGCGGGAGGGATTAAGGGAGGGGGAGAAAACAGCAATATTGTATTGAGTTTCTATTTTGCCACCCTCTCCCAGCCTCTCCCGTCAAGGGAGAGGAGTTTGGCTGGGTGCTTTAACAATATTAGGCTTTATATCTCCACCTAATTTGGGGGCTCGGAGCATTAGGAATTATGGATAACAAAAAAACACGGCGTGAGTTTATAGGTGATGCCCTTAAAACAGGATCTGTCGCTGCAGTTGGAGGGCTGGTTTGTATCGGCCTGTCTCCAAAAATAAGTGCTGTCGCCAGCGCACATGATATTATTGCATCTACCCGGATAGATCCTGAAATGATTCTTTATGATGAGGCATCAAAACCGGTATCAACCGGGTTTAAAGAGTCACGCTCAATAACTGTGGATGATTCCGGATCTCTTTATGCTGCAGGGGATCAGTCAATAAAAATATTCGATTCAAAGGGAAAATTAAAAAACACAGTTTCATTAGCAGTTACACCTTTTTATGTGGCCCCTGCTGAAAAATCTTTTTTCATAGGAACAAAGGACAGAGTTGTTGTTACGGATAAAAAGGGAAATATTCAGCAGACCTGGAAAAGCCTTGGTGAAAAGGCATGGATAACAAGCATGGATGTGTCTGAAGACCATGTGTTTATAGCTGATGCAGGTCAGAGGATTGTGTGGTGTTATGATACTGAAGGAAATTTTGTAAGGCGGATCGGAGATAAAGATCCCGACAAAAACATCCCGGGATTTTCTGTGCCGGGCCCTTATTTTGATCTGGCAATGGCAAAGGACGGACTGCTCAGGGTGGCAAACCCGGGAAATCATCAGGTGGAGTTATACACTGTAGAGGGCAATAGAGAGTTTGCATGGGGAAAATTCGGAAACAGGCTTGAAGATTTTTCAGCCTGCTGCAACCCTGTAAGTTTTGCAATGCTGCCGGACGGAGACATGGTCACCTGTGAAAAGGGAGTGGCAAGGGTAAAAATATATGACACCTTTGGTAAACTTAAGGGTTTTGTTGCGCAGCCGAAGGACCTTGCAAATATATCCGAGACAGTCGGGAGAAAGACGGAAAAAGTCCAGCGATACGGCTTTGATGTGGCAGCAGATAATAGCGGCCATGTTTATATACTGGACAGGGCAAGAAATGTTTTAAGGTTTTTTAAACGGAAGAGCAGCAGATAGTTATATTATTACCACGGAGAGCACAGAGGACACAGAGAAAAACTAAAGGCTTTTAACCACGAAAAACATCCGCCTTCGTAAAAACGCTCAAACTATGGCGGAACAGGCAAAATACACGAAAGAAAAGCTTTTTATTGCCTTAAAACATAAAATCGTTTTTGTTTTTCTTAGCGTCCTTTGCGTCTTTGCGGTTCAGCTTTTTTGTCTTTCTCCGTGTTCCCCGTGCTCTCCGTGGTGAAATAGATTTTTATTTTTTGGAGTTCTATATGGACAATAACAACAACGACAAAAAGAAATCCAGGCGGGAATTTTTACGGGATGCCCTTCGCGGCGCTTCTCTTATGGCAATAGGCGGTGTTATAGGGCTGGGATTATACCGCGGAAAAAACGCAACCTACGCCTGGCAGATAGATCCCTACAGATGCAGTACATGCGGAAAGTGTGAAACCGCCTGCGTGCTTGAAGAGTCGGCAGTAAAATGTGTTCACTCATATGATGTCTGCGGCTACTGCAAAATATGTTTTGGTTTTTTTGAGCCTCAGCCCAATGCTATAAATGAAGGTGCTGAAAACCAGATCTGCCCCATGGGTGCAATTAAACGGAACTATGTTGAAGACCCTTACTACGAATACACGATAGATGAGTCACTGTGTATCGGCTGTGCAAAGTGCGTGAAAACATGCAACGGTTTCGGTAACGGTTCTCTTCATATGCAGGTAAGGCATGACCGCTGTGTTAACTGCAACCAGTGTGCTATAGCACTTGTATGTCCTTCCGATGCGTTTAAAAAAGTTCCTGTAAACTCACCCTATCTTTACAAGAAGGGGGATAAGGCTTGAGAATAAATTTTCTTATTACAATATTTGCAGGGCTTTTGATTTTAAGCTTTTCAATGAATGCATTCACAATAGAGAGGTTTCCTCCTCCCCAGTTTGAAGGTGAATATGTCAGGCCCGAACACGCAAACCCTATGCCGCGCGCAGGGGCATGGCCTTTAATAGACTCCGCTCTGCTCTTATCTGCACTGGGGCTTGCATCCTGGCTTATCCATAAAAAGAGGAGCAGAAAAAGCATATTCATTCTTATGGTTTTTTCCCTTGCCTATTTCGGGTTTTACAGAAAGGGGTGCGTCTGTTCTATAGGTGCGCTTCAGGATATATCCGTGTTTCTGTTCAATGCTGATTACACCATACCCATGCTTACTATATTCTTTTTTATTGCGCCGCTTGTTGTGACCCTTCTTTTCGGCAGAAGTTTCTGTGCTGCGGTGTGTCCTCTTGGCGCGGTGCAGGATATTACTCTTATAAAGCCGGTAAAAGTACCGGCCTGGCTGGAGCATACTTTAAGATACCTTGCATATGTATACCTGGCCCTGGCTGTATGGCTTGCTGTCATGGGAAGTTCTTTTATTATCTGCAAGTACGATCCCTATGTTGCAATTTTCCGCAGAAACGCAAACATGAATATTCTTATCATGGGCGGGATACTCCTTGTGATCGGTTTTTTTATCGGGAGACCCTACTGCCGTTTTCTGTGTCCCTACGGTGTTATTTTAAGACAGTTGTCCCGCCTGTCACGATGGCGTGTAAAGATTACTCCAACGGACTGCAACCAGTGTACATTATGTGAAGATGCCTGCCCCTACGGCGCAATTCAGGCACCGGTTCCTTCATACCCTGAAGCTACCTATAAAAAAGACAAAAAGCGGCTTATTATATTACTGATACTGCTTCCATTTGTTTTATCGATTGGCGCCTATACCGGAAGCAGACTTGCTCCCATGGCAGCCTATACCCACCCTGCAGTGTCTCTTGCCGAACAGATTTGGATGGAAGAAAATCGGGACGGGGTTGATTCAACCGATGCAAGTGTATTTTTCCGGGCATCCGGTGAAACAATAACCTCCTTATATGAGCATGCAGAAAAAATAAGGAAAGGCTTTAAAAGGGGCGGATATTATTTTGGCGGTTTCCTTGCTCTCGTACTCATGGGGAAACTGATTCTTTTAAGTCTTCGTAAAAAGCAGGCAGATTATGAAGCTGAAAGAGCAGGGTGTGTTTCATGCGGCAGATGTTTTAAATACTGTCCAAAGGAACAGGAAAGCAGGATGCTGAAAATTCAGGAAAAAGGAGGGGTAAGCTTATAATGAATTTAAATTCTCCTGAACCTGAAAACAGAATGGATCTTCAAAAAGTACTGCGGTCAGCTGCTGCGGTTGGAGTGGTTTTCTCACTGGTCTTCCTGGGAATGTTGATTGTCAACAGCTACAAACAGTATGTGACCGGGGCAGATGATTATTCAAGAATAACGGAGCTTAAGCAGCAGCTCCTGGCTGAACCGGATAACGAAGATCTAATAAACAGTATAAGAGAACTTGACCGGGACTACAGGACAGACAAACTGAGGCAGATAGATTTTTCAGGCCTTGCATCAATACTGCTTTTAATAAGCGTGTCAGTAACTATCGGGGCATTTAAGTGGCAGGATTATCTTAAGGGGATTAATCCTGATCCATGCTGTGAAAAAGAAGATACCCTTGAAAGACGGAGGTTCGGTGCAGGCCGTCTTGCTCTTGTTGTATTAGTTTTTGCGCTGACAGGAACTGGTTTATTGATCTCGCACAATACACCCGAGAACTGGGTAAAGCAGCTTGAAGCAGGGATTGATGAAAAACCTGACTATGCATCTTTTGAAGAACTCGCTTTAAACTGGAACCGGTTCAGGGGTTTTGAAGGAGCAGGTAAAACTTCTCTTACAGATATTCCGGCAAAATGGGACGGGGAAAGCGGCGAGGGTATTTTATGGAAGGCGGCTGTACCTCTTCACGGTTTTAATTCACCGCTGGTATGGGAAAACCGTGTATTTTTATCCGGGGCAAATGAAAAAATCAGGCAGGTCTACTGTTATGATGCAGATTCGGGCAGCCTTTTATGGACCGGAGATGTTCCCACGGCTCCTATGGGTGACAACGGTTTTCAGGTTATGGAAGACACCGGTTATGCAGCCTCTACCATGGCAACTGACGGTGTAAGGGTGTATGCAATTTTTGCAGCCGGAGATCTTGCAGCCTTTGATTTTAAAGGGCGGATGCTGTGGCATAAAAGCCTTGGGGTCCCAGTAAGTTTATACGGGTACGCATCAAGCCTTGAGGTGTGGCAGAACCGTGTAATTGTGCAGTTTGACCAGGCAAGCGCTGAAGATAATAAATCAATGATCTATTCCTTTGACGGGGCAACCGGTAATGTTGTGTGGGAGGCAAAACGTCCTGTACCCAACAGCTGGACAACTCCTGCCGTTGTAAAAGTCGGTGATGATTATCAGCTTATAACCGTGGGAGACCCATGGGTAATAGCCTATGATCCGAATGACGGCAAAGAACTGTGGCGTGCTGACTGTGTAAAGGGTGATGTGGGCGCTTCAGCTATCCTGGCAAAGGACAGGGTGATAGCTATAGCTCCTGATATGCACAATGTGGCAATACGTACCGGAGGAACCGGTGATGTGACATCCACACATATTGCATGGCTTAATGATGATGTAGGCCCCACTATTGTATCACCTGTTGCGGATGACCATAATGTGTATTACATGGATTCCTACGGAACACTGTATGCCGTAAATATAGAAGATGGAAAAATGGTTTATGAACACGATTTTGGAGATAATGTTAATTCTTCTCCAACCCTTGTAAACGGTAAACTGTATGTCCTTTCCGTTTACGGAGGGACCATGTTTATTGGAACTCCCGGCGAAAAAGAGTTTGCCGCAGAAACAACCTGTTCACTGGGTGAAGACTGCTATGCTTCACCTGCCTTTATGCCGGGAAGAATTTATATTCGCACAAGAGAAAACTTATATTGTATTGGCTATGAAAAATCCTGATCTTACAAAAATAGATGAAATTATCGCGCAGGCGGGAACCACGCCTGATAAAATTCTTCCGATCCTGCAGGCAATGCAGAAGGAATACGGTTATCTTCCTCAGCCTGCACTGGAAATGGTCTGCAGAAAAACAGAAATAACACCAGCGGCTATTACCGGGTTCAGCAGTTTTTATGATCAGTTCCGGTTTGAACCCGCGGGCGAACATACCATACGTGTATGCCTTGGAACAGCCTGTCATGTTAAGGGGGCGAAAACAGTGTTTGATGCATTTAAAAGGCATCTCGGCATACCCGAAAAACAGGACACGGACAGTAAAAGACAGTTTACCGTTGAGCCTGTGGCCTGCCTCGGGTGCTGCACCCTTGCGCCGGTTGTTCAGATTGATGATGTGATTTACGGTCATGTAACAGCTGATTCTGTGGGAAATACCATAAAGGAATATCTTGCCTGGTATGATGCCAAAAAGAAGAATGAAGGAAAGGCTGCAAAACAGCTGAAAGCATCAGATATTACCAGCGGTGAAGTGAGGGTAGGGCTTGGTTCATGCTGCCAGGCAAGAGGAAGCGGATATCTTAAGGATGCCGTAGAAAAGGTAATTCATGAAACAGGCATACCTGCTGTTATTAAGCATGTGGGGTGCGTAGGTATGTGCTACCAGACACCTCTTATGGAAATCCTTTTATCAAACGGAAAACATTATCTGTACGCAGGTGTAAAACCTGAAGATGCAAGGGATATTCTGTTAAAACATTTTAAGCCCAAAGGCTTTGCCGGAAAGATCCTGCCCATGATTTCAAAGGGGCTTGATACTATTTTAACCGGAGGAGAACCTCTCTCCATACCCCGTCATGCAATAGATAAACGGGAAAAGCATGTTGCCGATTTTTTAGGCCGGCAGAAAAATATTGCCACAGAACACTGCGGCAGTATAAGCCCTGTAGACATAGATGAGTATATTGAGTACGGCGGGTTCAAGGGGCTGGAAAAGGCAGTAAATAATCTAACCGAAGATGAAATAATCTCAGAGATCGAAACAAGCGGTCTTAAGGGGCGAGGCGGTGCGGGTTTTCCTACTTTTTTTAAGTGGAAAGCACTCAGAAGCCAGCCTGAAAAGGAACGTTTTATCGTATTAAACGGAGATGAGGGTGACCCCGGTGCATTTATGGACCGGATGCTTATGGAGTCATACTCCTTCCGTGTTATCGAAGGAATCGCAATAGCAGCAAGAGCTATCGGAGCCGGTCGCGGGTACCTTTATATACGTGCCGAATATCCCCTTGCAATAGAGCGTATGACAGAAGCCATAAAGATGTGCCGGGCCCGGGGATTTTTAGGAGAAAATATCTGCGGAAGCAGTATGTCTCTGGATCTTAAAATAGTGGCAGGCGCAGGGGCCTTTGTATGCGGAGAAGAGACTGCGCTTTTAGCAAGCATAATGGGTCAGCGGGGAATGCCGAGACTGCGGCCGCCGTATCCTGCCCAGGAAGGCCTCTGGGGAAAACCCACGCTTATAAACAATGTGGAGACTTACTCACTTGTGCCGTGGATTATAAGAAACGGCGGAGCTGCCTTTGCCGAAATGGGAACGGAAAAAAGCAAGGGCACAAAGGTTTTTGCACTTGCAGGTAAAATCGCAAGAGGCGGGCTTATAGAAGTGCCCATGGGCGTAACCCTAAGGCAGGTGGTGGAAGAGATAGGCGGAGGTATTGCAAATGGATTAAGGTTCAAGGCGATACAGATAGGAGGTCCGAGCGGAGGATGTGTGCCTGCGCATCTTTCCGATATACCGGTTGATTATGAGTCTCTTACAGGCGCCGGTGCAATCATGGGTTCCGGCGGGCTTGTTGTTCTGGATGAAACAGACTGCATGGTTGATATCGCAAGATATTTTCTGGAGTTTACCCAGAACCAGTCCTGCGGAAAGTGCACCTTCTGCCGGGTAGGCACAAGAAGAATGCTTGAGATACTGGACAGGCTCTGTAACGGCCAGGGAAAGAAAAGCGATATAGATCAGCTTGAAGAGCTTGCCTTTCAGATAAAACAGGGAAGTCTTTGTGCACTGGGAGGAACGGCCCCCAACCCGGTGCTTTCAACCCTTGAGCATTTTCGTGAAGAGTATGAGGCCCATGTTAACGGAAAGTGTCCTGCAGGAAAGTGCAAGGCATTAATAGAATACAAAGTAACAGATGCATGTATAGGGTGCACCATATGCGCCCAGCATTGCCCGGTTGGGGCCATAAAAGTCATGCCCTATAAAAAACACGAAATAGATATAGAAAAATGCATTCGGTGCGGATCATGCAAAGGCGTGTGTCCTGAGGATGCGGTGGTTGTGGAGTGAGGATTATAAATGATTAACATAACGATTGACAACAAACCGGTACAGATCCCGGAAGGCACAACAATCCTTCAGGCTGCAGAAAAACTTGGTATAAAAATACCAACACTCTGCTGCCTCAAGGATATCCTCCCTATTACAAGCTGTATGCTCTGTATTGTAAAAGTGGAAGGAAAAAGAAACATGCTTCCGTCATGTGCAACAAAAGCGGAAGAGGGCATGGTTGTGATAAATGATGATCCTTCCGTTGCTGCTGCCAGACGCACAGCCCTTGAGCTTTTACTCAGCGATCATGCCGGCGACTGCATGGGGCCGTGTCAGGTCGCGTGCCCTGCAGGCATGGATATACCGCAGATGATAAGATACATGTCTGAAGGCGATTCCAGCGGTGCAGTCAAGGTTATAAAGGAGCATATAGCGTTGCCCGCAGTTACAGGTTATATATGCCCTGCACCCTGTGAAAAGGCCTGCCGCAGGGGGCATGTTGATGAATCAATTGCAGTGCGTCTTATTAAAAGGTGCGCCGCAGAGCTGGATCTGGCAGAGAGCTTACCATATAAACCAGATGTTTCTCCTGCTCAGGATAAAAAAGTTGCTGTAGTGGGCGCCGGTCCTGCCGGTTTATCTGCTGCATATTACCTTGCACAGGAAGGTGTGTCGTGCACTGTTTTTGATAAAAATGAAAAACCGGGCGGCATGCTGAGATATGGAGTGCCGGAAGACGATCTGCCGCGGTCTGTGCTGGATGCGGAAATTGAGCAGATAAAAAAACTCGGGGTAGAGTTTAAGCAGGGAGTGTGTATAGGCACAGATATACCGCTTGAAGAACTTAAGTCAGGGTTTGATGCCGTGTTTATCGGAACAGGAAAGGCTTCCCCTGATGACAGCCTGAAGTTCAGTATAAATTCCGGTACAATGGAAACAGATATCCCCGGTGCATTTGCAGGCGGAGATGTTCGTAAAGGTCTTAAACTCACAGTCCGCTCCCTGGCTGACGGCAAAAAAGCTGCAGTGTCAATCCTTCAGTTTCTTAATGGGGAAAAAGTTACAGGAAGTATTTCCCCGTTTAATACAAGAATGGGAAAACTGGAACCGGAAGAATTTAAGCAGTTTCCTGCTGCTGTTAAAAAGGAAGAAAGAAATAAACCATCTGATTTTTCTGATGGAATAGATAAAAATCAGGCAGTTTATGAATCTGCCTTCTGCCTGCACTGTGACTGCAGAAAGGCGGACTTATGCAGACTTAGAATATATGCCCAAGAATACGGAGCAAAACCGACCCGTTATAAAGGTTCTCACAGAGCTTTCAGATACATAGATGAACACCCGGAAATAGTCTATGAACCGGGTAAATGTATTAACTGCGGAATATGCGTTCATCTGACAGAGCAGAAAAAGGAAAAGCTGGGGCTGACTTTTATAGGGAGAGGGTTTGATGTAAGGGTTGATGTTCCTCTTAACAGGAGCATAGCAGAAGGCCTTTCCAAAACAGTGGATGAGATTGTTAATGCCTGTCCTACAGGAGCGCTGGCGTTTAAGGGGAAATAGGTTTGAGTTCCGGTACAAAAGCTTTAATTTTCACCACAGAGGGCACGGAGTTCACAGAGAAAAACTCTTTAAATTAATGTAGGGAGCCGACCTGCGTGTCGGACCGAATAGTTTGCAGAAAGTGTGAGGTTGTTATATCTGAATATGGTCATAATAGAACAGAGCGTCCAAAGCCGATATTCCCACGAGTACCCCAGGTGCCGGAAATACAAAAAGACGCCCGGGTCGGGCGTCTCTACGTGATTATCATGGAATAACTAAAAAATATCAGTCTGCAGCAGGTATAGCGGGCCTTACCTTTAATACCGATTCTTTTTTAATAGCAACGGTACCGGGCTTTACACCCCTTGGTTTTGAAACAAACTTTGCCAGTGTGCATGATACAGGCGTAACCCCGCCGTTTTTCGCCTTGCTGTGGTATGCAGCAATGGCTGCCGCTTCTTTCAATGTGTCCTTGTCAGGTTCTATATCTTCCACCCGTAAAACAACATGGCTTCCGGGCATTCCTTTTACATGAAACCAGTAGTCGTTGGGGTTTGCCATTTTAATGCTCAAATGATCATTATCCGCATCTGTCTTTCCTGCAAGGGCAGTCCACCCGCCTGAAAGTTGATATTCGATTATATTATATTTTTTCTGATCTTTCATATTGTTCCCTTAAAAAGTGCGGATAATAACATCTGATAAACAAAATGTGTAGCAGAAACAAATGATTAAAAGCTTGGTTTAACCGCAGACACTCGCAGACTTCCGCAGACATTTAAAAGCAACAACTTTTAAACCCAGGACCTTCTCGACCTCAAGGAGGAATCTTTTTCAAAAATTCACATGAAGATCCTGGTATCTGATTATTCAGCAAGTCAGGGATTTTAAAATGATTTTGTCTGCGCCTGTCTGCGGTTAAAAATAAAAAGTAGTGCGTGTTTATTCCTGGGTTTTTGAGATTTTCGAAACCTTCCATGGGTTCCATCTGTCAAAAAAAGAAGACTTGAAAAGAAATTCCATAATATAGGCAAATGTCCTGACCAGCCTTAAAAGCATACCTGTATAAATTGGAATCAGCGGCAGCCATAATGCAATTTTTAAATCCTTTTTTCTCATTGTCTTTCCTAAAAGGGTGACAGCCAGTAAAAATTCAAAAATGTTGGCAAGTCCATAGAGAATCATATTCACTACAAAGACCACGCCGATATCTGACCTGGTAAAAAAGAGAATCTGGATAACATACAGGCACCATTTCCCGTCCATGATCAGGTTAAAGAAAACATTGTCTGCTGATGCTAAAAAGTTTTTTATGGAAAATGCCTTGGACGGAAGAAGTATATCCTTATGCTTTCTTACACGAAACCTGACAAGTGAACGGTCCCAGCGGAAACGCTGGCGGATAAGCTTTCTGAATGTATCCGGCACATTTGTATAGCAGATTGCAAAGGGTTCATGAATGACTTTAAAGCCAAGTTTTCTTATCTTGACAGTTATATCTCCGTCAAGTCCCGGGCCCACATCCCATCCGTGCAGGCGGTTAAGTATTTCTCTCCTGAAAGCGCCGTGAGCTCCTGCAATAATTCTCAAAATACCCAGTTCCGATGAAACTGTTCTCCCTGTCGAGATAGACTTGATATATTCAATTGTCTGGCACCTGGTAGCAAGGCTGGTATCAACATTGGCTACTCTAATATCTCCGCCCACTGCCCCTATTTCCGGGTCCATGTAAAAAGGCAGGAGTATAGTTTCAATGGCATTCTTTTCCAGGTGGGAATCCGCATCAAGGTGAATAACAAATTTTCCCCTGGCGTACCTCAGGGCGGTATTTGCCGCCGACGCTTTTCCTCCCCTGATTTCATTACGGATAAAGAGAGAGATTTTATTTTCACGCTGAAGTCTTCTTCCGATAAAAGGAGTATTATCATCAGAGCCGTCATCAACTATAATTGATTCAATGTTTCGGTAGGTCTGAGCTGCCAGCGATTCTGCCAGTTTCTGCAGGTGTTTGCCTTCATTTTTTCCAGGCACAAGGATTGATACCAGCGGGCGTTCGTGAAAAAGCATTTTGCGCGCTGCCTTATATTCTTTTTTTTTCCTGCGACGCCTGGGAATGTAGGTTAAAAGAACTATGCCGTCAAGTACAAGGTACCTTGTCATATCAAGAAGAAAGAAAGGCCAGAAGTAGGCCAAAAGCTTCATGACGGTAAGGGTTTCAAAAAAATCGATAATTGAATTAAACATAGCTCTTCAGGAAATGCTCAATAGCCTCCTCCAGATCGAGTCCTTTTGCAAAGGGGTGCACCTGTCTGGCTACACTGCAGTCTATTTTCAGATTAGAATTAAGGAGGGATAAAATTTGATTTTCCAGCCTGTCTACAGCAATTTTTGCATTATCAGGCGGAGTCTCTGTTAAAATTATCAGGAAAATATTTTCATCCTTAACCGAAAAAATATCCGACGTCCTTATGTTTTCCTTAAATGTATCACTGAGTTCATTAAAAACTTCTGTGGAGCGCTTACCCAGAGTGCTGTATATTTTGTTGATTGCATCCAGCCGTAAAATAACAAGGCAGCTTTCGCTCACCTTGTACCTCAATATTCTGGAGAGCTCCAGGCTGAAAAAAGTTTTAAAAACATTAAAAGGAATTGCATGGACTTTTTTCTCAAGAATAACCTCAAGCAGCGAGTCCATTCCATGCTGAGCCGCATTCTGGCCCAGCGCGGTAATAGTATAGGTGCTGATGTCCCGCATAACCTGGTTTTCGGGCGGAGTCTGCCGCCAGCAGTTATAGCAGGAGGTCATTACTACGGGGTCCTGAAAAACATTCTGGCAGTTATTGCAGTGATACATTATTGATGCCTTGTCGTAATCCACGCCAATGTGCCTTAAAACCTTGTCGCATTTGGGGCATACAAGCGCGTCCCCTTTTTTATAATCAGATATTTCTCCTATGTTGGCACATTTGAAATGATGAATCAGCTCTTCTGTGCGAAGGTCGCTGGAAGAACAGTCCGGGCATGTTTCATAAAAATTAAGAAACGCACACCCGCAGTGTGTGCAGTTATGAAGACGGGATACATACTCCCCTGATATAAGTTTCTGGTCCGAAAGATATTCGAGTGTTTCAAGCACACCCGTATCCGGTTTGGGAAAGAGCGGCTCAAGTGAAGGATAAATATAGCCGTTGATATTTTTTGATGACTGAACAGGCTTGAATGCAGATCCCCTTGTGTAGATAAAACGGAGTACCTTAAAAGTTATATTGCTGTCTCCCTTTTCCGTAATTTCTTTAAGAGAATCAATACGGCTGTTGATATCTTCAAAGCGGGAAGACCAGTTATTATACTCCCGGGTAAAATCGGTTTCCCCGGTTTTTAATATTCCGTCCGCAGCATAAAGTATTTCACGGGGAACATTATCCGAAACGCCCTGAAACAGGACAGGCTTTAAATAAATACTGCTCAACTGAGAGCTTCTGATATGCCGGATCTGGCTGTACCCGACCTGCCAGTCTGTCATATCTATGGCAAAAAAGGATACTGCGCCGAGCTCTATGCTTTCCAGATCCTCGATTCCGGCAGCTGAGGCATTTGACGGACAGGCCGGCATGCCTTGGGATGATATACAAATGGGCTCTCTCATAATCTGTTACCTTTTACAATTACTTCCACCCGGTCGTTGTGTTTCCAGTAATTACCGTCTTCTTCATTTTGAGGCAGCAGCAGTATCCTCAGTTTTGACTCAACGGGGACATAATTTTTTTTAATTATTTCCGCTGACGGCGCTGCTGCCGAAGTAAGTTCGGACACCGGTGTTTTATATTTTGTTCCATCCGGAAAGGTGACTGTCAGTATCTTTCCCCTTTTAAGGTACTTCATTGTGTCCCAGTCAACATATGCCTCTATTACAGCCTGAGCCTTTTTGGACATAACTGTTATAAGAGGCTCTCCTCCTCCGATAAACTCATTAGGTTTTCTGGTGATATGATCAACCGTTCCTTCAAAGGGGGCGAAGACGGTTTCGGTTTCACAGCCGCTGTAAGAGTTTCCCAGGGCCAGCGAGTCTTTAAGCTCTGCCAGTTCCTTTTTTCTTACTTTTATTTCAGCGGTTAAAAGCTCTATTTTTTTTGTCAGAAGATCCTTTTCCTTTATTAAATCTTCATCTTCTTTTTTAGATGATACAGGTATGCCGACCTCCAGTGCGCGGTACAGAATATCCGGCTTTTCAATCTTTTTAAGAGCACTGCGCTGGGACCGATAAACCATAAGATCCGCTTCCAGTTTTTTTATGTCGTATGCCATGTTTATGGGGCGCATATCAGGTTCATCTATCCTGCATTCCTGCCCGAGCTCTATCACTGCAAGGGCTTCTCCTGGTTTAAAAGACTCACCCGGCATTTTATACAGCCTTGTCACCCTTCCTGATTTAAGCCCGCTTAATGTGTATTTTTCAACTTCAACCTGGCCGGTGCCTTCAAAATATATAAGACGCATTGCAAAAAAATAACCTACACTTGCCAGTATGCATAATATCAGCAGAATATATAAATACTTGAATACCCCGGGCCAGAACCTTTTCGGGGCTTCACCTTCGGGAAGGTTTTGAAAATAACTTGTTTTAGTTCTTAATTTCATTTGAAGATCCCGCCAGGTCTATAAATTGTCCCAGGTCATGAAATGCAAAATTTTCAATCCCTGTCTGTTCCTGAATGGTGGATATAACATTCTCCATAGCCCATTCATCCTTAAAGTCCTTTGGCCTCAGTGCTACAGCAAGTTTATCAGGTCCCACGCCTTTTAATGCAGGCTCGATTCTTCTTAACAGAACATCAGGCTTATCAGTGCCGTAGGCCATGATGTAGATTTTATCCGTTAAGTTACCAAGCTCACGATAAACATTTTCAGTCCAGTGAAAGGGAACTGCAGCAGTTAATTTTCTGTCCAGCATTCCCTCCCTGACCTTTGCTAAAAGTTCAAGGTACAGGCTGATATATTTATCCTTGTTTTCCCTGTAGCCTTCCATTGCCTGGGGTTCTATATCAAAGTGGATAGTCTCTGTGTTTTCGGATGTTAATACTGTTTTTTCAACCGCCTGCTTCTGTTTATGTTCAAAGATCCAGGTGTTGTCTCCGATTATCAGCTCAACGTTTATATTTTTAGCGGAAAGCTGTTTTATTAATGCGGTACGTTTATCTGTATCTGTTTTACTGCTGCCTGACAGCAGTACTGTTGTAATCTGCTTGGTTTCTAGAAAACGGATGATATCCATGTTAGAAAGCCTGTTAAAATCATCGGACCATAAATATATGCTCCTTTGGCCGGGCCTTGCCCTTTTAAGTTCCGGTACCAGGTTGATTTTCGAAACCAGAGAAGAATCATATGGTATCTGTGCCGCCATAAATATGCTGTTGACCCTGCGGTATAGTTCTTCTGTTGCATCGATCAGTTCAATCCATGCTTCTATACAGGTTTTCATGCGTGTAATAGCGACTGTCAGTGACTGATCTTCCCCGCTCTCAATAAGAATCATGGACCTTCTCAACCGTTCTTTTGCTCTTTCGTGTCTGTATTGCTGAGTGATGGTTCTTTTAAGCTGATCAAGAAGCGAGTCATATGCTTCACGGCAGCGGTAGAGCCGGTCATACTGATATACCCGGTTTTCCTGCTCCAGTTTTTGGAGCTTTAATCCGAGCATGCCGGTTTCTCTTTTTTTGATCGGTACCCTGAAACTCAGGCCTGCTGTAAAATTATCCGAACTTCCAAAACCGTCAAGTTCCTCGATATCCTTTCTGAGGTAAAACCTTAAAGAATCGTGGAATATGGAATCAGCCTCTTTTTCCAGGTAATCCTTATTAAGATTCAAGGCTGCAGCGTTATATTCATCGTTACGCACTGATGCTAAAAGCCCCTGAAGATCCACCGTTACAATCGGCGGAAGGCCGGTCAGTACCGGATTATCATAGTATGGATCATTAACAAGGGTATCCAGTTCCTGCCTGATCAGGGCAAGGTCCTGTTCAGAAACCAGGTAGTCCTCCAGGTAGCTCCACTGCTTGAAGTATGCTCTTCGCTCAACTTTAAAAACCTGTTCCATGAGCCTGAGCTTAATACCCAATGCGCTGAGCCTCAAACCTGCAAAGTCTTTGTTGATCCTGCGGTACCGGCATTGAAACTGCTGTCTTATGGATTTTTGTACTGCTCCAAGCTCAGTTTTCCTGGCTAAAAGATCAAGCGCTTCGGCCTCGGATCTGTTTTCAAGATATCCGTTCTTTAAAACATCCCATGACAGCTCAAGATAGCCCCGGCTGTTTTCAAAGGAGTTTTCTTCGTTATCTCCTGAATAGGAACTGCCGCTCGAAAGACCTCCCCGCAGTTCAACCCCTCTGTCCCTGAGTTTTAATTCTCTTTGTTCCTCTATTATGTCAGCATCAAGTATGCTGTCATCCTCCGGGAAATCACATGACTGCATGAATATATCTCTGTACGAGGTATCTTTATCAGCTTCAAGTTGATCAAATGAGGTCTTTATGTCCAGCAGGAAATTCGTGAAATCGGAAACTTCGGAGGCCTGATCGGCAGAAGAAGAGAAAACAGGAAACAGCAGGAAAAAGAGAAGCGAAAACAGGTTAAGGCGATTTACAATATACTGCCTTGCTAAAATCCATCGCCCCGGGTCTGATGACCTGATATAAGGCTGATGCCTGGTTTTTTTTACAATAATACGTGTCGTCATATAGGGTAATAACCTCTCACAATTCTTTTTCCTTTATGATCCTTTCTGTTTCAGTAAATGCTGTTAAAACAGATTTTCATATTTAATTTTATGCAAAAACAATGCCGCATCTGTTTAGGGAGTAACTGTTTCAGATGACTGTGCAGCCCATGCCATATGCAGGATCACAGTGTTTCCTATAGTATTGGTATTAGAGGCGCTCACAGGTATCAGGCGGCAGGCAGTTGATAAATATTGAGGGAGTCGCAGAATGTTTTACCGGCAAATAAGAGAGTCATTGTATTTGCCGGCTATGGTTCATTTGTTGACACTCTGTTGAAAACCCGCCTTGCTTTCGCATAAAACCGGCCAGAGATAAATGCTAATGTTGTTGAGTTAGTGCTAATTCAATAGTTAAAGCAGATAACCACGGAGGACACGGCGTTCACGGAGAAAAACATAAGACAAAAGCGATTTTTGTTTTTTTATAATAAGCTTTTCTCCGTGTTCTCCGTGGTGAAAATTAAAGTTGGTATTAAAGGAAATATAAACTCAAGCGAAGAGAACCATCTGAATGTAATAATTGGGAGAGAAATATGGTACCAAATTTTCCTCAGGGAGTGTTAAGCATTTATTTTTAACCGCATCGCGGTGACACATTAATATTTGCAGGGTGCAGACCCCCGTGTCTGCCCGCGGATTGGTACCATCATTGTTAAGTCAGGGATAATTGCACATTCCCCTCAAAAAAAACTGGCAGGCACAGGGGCCTGCCGCTACTTATAAATTACACCTCATGTATCATTGGCTGGTGAGATTTTAATTCAGAAAGGGAACAGGATCAGCAGGCAGACAATTTTTAAAGGTTACGTTTAATAATTCTTTTTCTAAATCCTATTAAACTTAAGATCCCTGAGCTTATCAAAAAAAGAGTTCCGGGTTCCGGAACCGGTACTGTTTCAAAGGTTACGGATAAAGAAAAATTCTCATTCCATGTCTCATCAAAAAAGAGTTTATTGCCGCCTTCATCAGTATCGTTTATGTAAAAAATAATTTCACCGTCGGAGTTTATAACCAGGTCTGCCAGAGAAACTGCCAGGTTATAATCATTGATTTCATAGTCATAACTGACCGCCGCAGTATCTTCATGAGGAAAACCGTTAAGGTAAAACTGTTCAAAAGTCACAGTATCAGAAGCATTTCCGAGAGTAAGGACCAGGTCGTCATAGTCGATATCGTCTGATCCGTCATCATAGAGTGCAGTGTCTCCATCGAACATGGTAAAAGTAAGAGTAGCGCTGACAGCATAGTAATTGCCGTTAATAACTTCCAGGATATCCTCATCATTAAATGAGAATATTCCAACTTCATTGGCGCCGGTATCAGTAGCAAAGTCGTATTCATAATTGTCGCCGGTATCAAAATTAGTATTTGCAATAGGGTAGGCATTACCTGCAGTAAAGCGGAAATCGGTGGAATTAATAGTTAACGCATTACAAATTGATGCAGATGAAACAAGCATTAACACGATAAGACTCAAAAACACATTCGATTTTATTTTTAAAGTATCCATAATTCACACTTCCTGTAAAACTTAAAAGCTAATAAAAATAAGCCCGTAACTATATACATCGTATATTGTGTAAAAAACCTTTAGTTGTAAAATCGGTTAATTACACTCACCTTATCTTTTTCATAAGAAAAGCATCAGGCTTTTGATATGTTAATTTGCAAATATCATACCACATGTTTATGCTGCAGGATCTTGATGGATTTTGTAAGTAAATCAGCATGTTAGGCGGATAAGTTTTGATTCAGGGAAAATAATACCGGAAAACTGTGTAAAGTTTTACTTGAAAAACCGGCTGTTTTATTTGGTTTATTGGTAAAGTTTTACATGGTTATGGCGGGGAACCTGGAAAAAACAGGTGATTTCGGGCTGTTACGATAAGTTTTAAATATTACTAAATACTGCGGGTTTTATATCAATTAAGCAGCCAGTCCATGCCCTCTTTTTTATCATGGGTTATAAGGATGTTTACTCCTCTTATGTTGGCAACTGTTTCTGTAAACTTATTAATGTGTTTCTTTTTTTCCAGTACAAATATTTTATAGGGCGCTCTAAAATAGTCTGCTGTTTTTTTACCCATCAGATAACGGTCAATGTCTATCCACTTGCCAGTTGCCCCGGTTACATCCAGCATTATTTTACTGATTTTCAAATCCTGACATATGGGCAGACCGTTTTCAATTATTCTGGCTAATGCTTCATATGTTCTTTCTCCTGTATAAATTCCTTCCACATAACTTTCATGCTTAACATACCTGAAATCATCATCCATATAATACTCCTGCAATACTAAAAAAAAAAGTCTCTGCCCCAGGCAGTCCGGTGTTGCTGTAAGTGAGATTATCGACCAGGTAGAGTTTCAGGAGTCAGAAAAGAGCATTCGGTTCTATAGGCGGTTTAATGCTGCAACAAAAAAATCTAAATAAATCCCTAAAACTGTCCTATGGTCAAACTGAATTTTTTTGACAGTTTTACGGCACTGCTTTTTAGAGTACCTCCTCCTTTATCAAGTTACAGGTAACCCAAAAACGTTTTCATTTTATTTATACTCGTAACGTTGTCAATATTTTAAATATTTCAGGTGTTTCTATTAAAGTACATGTTTTGCCGGCACTGCTGAAATTCATAAATGTTTTCATTACTCGATATACTGTGTTCTGTATCCTATCCTGCCGTTTTTATATTCATATATTCTGTAAGTTGCCTGCCGTCCCCAGTACCCTGCAATAGAAGCGGATACATACAGCGGAACATCACCAAGCCAGTGAAGTTCATCCCTGTGAAAATGCCCGGCTATTACACCTTTAACATTGTAGGCGTTGATCAGCTTAATCCATTTTTCTCTTATCTCTTTTTTCCAGCTGTCATGAAATGTATTCCTGTAAAAATCTTCTGCAGAAGGCGCGTGATGAAATATTATCGCGGGCTTGCCGTCAGCATCTTTAAGGCATGCTTCAAGCTCTTTAAGAGGCTGGTAGTCTTTAAGTGTATATGATCTTCTTAAAGGCTCGGTATATACGAAGATAAATACAACGCCGTTATATTCAGCCTGTGTAACAAGTCCGCCATAGTTTTTTATGTATGCCTTACGTGTTGCTTCAAGGTTTTTATCCAGGATGTCATGATTGCCAGGCAGATAATGAACCGGGGCTTTAAGTTTTTTCATTACCGCTAAACCGTCATTTACAATCTTTTTATCTTCAATCAGGTTCATGGTTATATCTCCGGTATGAACAACACACTCTATTTTTACCGGCAGGCTGTTAATAAGCTCAACGGCTTTTTCGGTTCTAGCCAGATGATCACCATCTCCAAGGTGGGTGTCCGTGATCTGTGCAAAATAAAAATGAGTATTCTGCTGCTCTTCGGCATAACCTGCAACACAGGTGATGCAGATTAAAAGAGTAATGAGGCATACTACATACCACGAGTTATTTTTATGCATATTTAATTCTCCTGTCATTATCTCATCATTTTTCATGGATTTCCTGATCCAGCCGTCGCTCAAGCTATGGCCCGGGAGGCAGATTGTGGAATGACGATGGCGGGAGAGTGTCATTCCACGGCTCGACCGGGGAATCCAGCAGCAATAAGTATGCAAAGCACAAAATACTGCAATTATCAAAATTAAAAAAAGCGGGAAGCATCAGTGCTTTAAATAACTGTTGAAAAACCATAATACTTTTTCCAGGTATTCTTCGGGCTTATACCTGCTGAAGTTTACATGTGAAGCGCCTTCTACCTCCCAGAATATCTTCGGCTCATGGGCGGCATTAAATAAATACTTTGATTCAGCAGGCGTTGTGTGTCTGTCCTTTGTTCCTGACATAATAAATACTGAACCTCCCGCATCAGCTATTTTATCTGCAGGCCTCAGTTCATCCGGGTCAAAACCCAGCCTTGGTTTAAGCTGCAGTGTGAGCAGGGGTGTCAGGTATTTTCCTGCATTTCCCAGCCTTATTGCAAGCCTGTTAGAAACAGCTTCTTCAATAGAAGGGTACACACTTTCTAAAATGACTGCATCAGATTTTTGTGCGGCCTGTCCGATAAGAGCGGCGGCTCCTCCCAGCGAAACCCCGATTATGCCGATTGATTTATTGGCAAGCCTGTTTTCAAGATATAAAAAGGCAGCATCCGCATCAAGTGATTCAAGGTACCCGAAGGTAATATGATCACCCCTGCTTTCTCCATGTCCCTGAAAATCAAACAGCAGTACAGAGTAGCCGTGCCTGTTTAAAAATTCTGCACGGTCAAGCATCTGAAGCCTGTTTGACCGCACGTCGTGCATCAGCAGGATACCTCCTTTATCTTTGTCTCCTTCAATAAACCAGCCTGAAATAACATTGCCGTTTTTCCCGGTAAACGATACTTCTTCTGCGTTAAAGTTATCAGGCGGTGCACCAATGTTAACCGGGTTTGGTGAAATAAGAAGAGTTCCAATATAGTAATTTGAAAGAAGGGCTATGCATATTAGTAAGAGACTTCCGGAGAACAGTAATTTAAATTTCATTGTGTAATAACTCATCCCTGTTAAGGCAGGGGCTATGTTCATAAGGATAAAAGACAATCATATTTTAAGATAAAAGAACTTGATTTATTAAAGCTAATTATTGAATATAAAGATTCTTAGAACGTTTATCTATATAGAAATACCACCGAATCACCAGAAAATCAAAAATGTCTAAATATAGACATTTGCTAAACCCGCTCTAACCGGCTTAATAACATGTTAGGTTTTCAATATGGCAAAAATAACACCAATAAAAATAAATGATCCATTAGTTGGAAAATGGTCAGCAAGTGACGGATTCTCTGATGTGATTGTCACAATTTCAATTGAATCTAATGAATATCATGTTTCAGTTATCGACAGTGCAGATGATGAAGTTGCTGAAGTTTATGATGTAAAAGTTAAAGATGATGCCCTCTTCTTTATAGTTCATTGGCCTACAACCGGAAGGTTTATAAAGTATCAATGCCATTCATTACCAAATGGAAATGTAGGAGTTAACTATACTTATAGTGAACAAGAAACATGGCAAAAAATCGAAACCTAACATCAAAATAAACGCAGATCGTGCTACTATCCTGCCAGATCGAAGTTGAGTGCGCCATAGAAACAATTGATGTTTGCAAATTCTTACAATTCTAAACCGCACGGCTGGCTATTTAGCGCGTTAGAAAGTAGATGATTTCTCATAGACGTGAAAATAAAGGGGGCTCCTATTAGGTCATGGACTTATTAAGCGTTAGAAAACACTTGTATACTGAAAAAATCTAGAAGATAAAAAAATAGAGCAAAAAATATAGATGAGCTAAACGGATATTTGATAACCCTTTAATGGATCTTTATTATTTAATGAAGGGAACAAACTATGTGTTTAAGAGAATATAATATGGGTTATTAGTGTCCAAAATAAAGTGGAACAACAAAATATTGATTTAAAATTAATAGACCTCGCGTACCGTCATACCCGCGAAGGCGGGTATCCATTAGCTTTTGCCTTAAAAACTAAAATGGTTTCCCGCCTGCGCGGGAATGACGAAAACAAGATCACGATTCTAATAATCGTTGAATAATGCGTCATTATTGTTTTTGGACAAGAATGAATATGAGTATTCTTGTAATGGGTGAGTGCCCAAATAAATGGTGGGGTATGTAACTCCAAAGGTATGCTCCGCCGGCCTGTTAATGTAAGATAGTCGAGATAAAATGAAACTGTTATATTTAGCACTCAGAACGGAGTCACTGTTACTCCTTTTAATATACCCTTTTGTTGCTCTTGCCAGTGTTATGGGCTTGGGTGCTGCAGGTATGACATCCCAGGGTGGTTTTCACTCATCGCCTTTTGATATGTTCATGGTAAAATCATTTTTGTGGTTAACGCTTTTGTACCCCATAAGTGTTCTAATTCCCGCCGTTTCTGAATTTATGTCTCAAAAGTTGGATGTAATTACACTACATGGTATATATGTCGTGACGGGGTAACGTAGGGAGCCCGGAGGGCGACCGGAGGGCGACCGGAGTTGCCCCGTCCGAGGCGAAATTGAAAGGAGTATACCATGAGTCGTTCAAAGGATAAAAAGAATACTGACGAAAAAAAGAAACGAAAATATTTATCCCCTGAGAAAAAGTTTCAAATATATTTGGAAACCCAACGAGGCGATAAACCCGTAGGTGAGATTTTACGCCGTGAAGGGATGTATTCCACAGATTTAAACAGAATACGTAACAAAGTGAAAGAAGGTGCACTTGAGCATCTGGCTGCCCGTCCCGGAGCAAAAAAGAAGATGGTCTCCCAGGACGATTATGAAGCATTGAAACGCGAGCTTGAAGAGAAGGAACGCGCTCTGGCAGATCTTTCTGTTGAACTGATGGCCTTACGAAAAAAAACGAATGGGGGTTTGTGGGAGCGATAAAAGGCCAGTGGCTGAGTGAGCAGCATAAGGTTAAAATCCTGTCAGTTATAGATGAAGCCGAGGATGCTGGTATCTCAGTAAAACGAACCTGTAAGCTTTTGATGATTAGCCGTCGCAGAGTAACCCGGTGGCGCTGGAAAAGAGATAATGGGCATAGCCTCGATAATCTGAAACCAGGGCCACAGGAACCAGTTAACAGACTTCTGCCGGCAGAAAGGACAGCTGTTTTGGAAATGGCTAAGAAAGAAGAATACGCAGATCTATCCCATAGGATATTAGCGGTAACAGCTTGGGATCTGGATATATTCTTTGTTTCTTTTTCTTCTGTATATCGCATTTTACGTTCGGAAAATATGACTACAATGAGAGTAAATAATAAACATAACGGCCATTCAATTCCTCCTGTACGTAAAGACCTTACAGACCCTAATCAGCGATGGTGCTGGGATATAAGTTATTTACCTACCATGGAAAAGGGTATTTTTGTTTACCTGTATTTACTTTTAGATGAATACTCTCGTAAAGCCATCTCCTGGTTGGTAAGTTGGCATCAAACAGCGGATGAAGCCAGGGATCTTCTTGAGGAAGGATTGATCAATGAAAATATACTCGATTTACCAGAAGATCAACGTCCGGAGATCATTAATGACAGAGGGCGCCAGATGAAAGCCCGACCTATTAAAGCAATGTTTGAGGAGCACCATATGCCTCAGCTTTTTGCCAGGCCGCGAACCCCCAATGATAATCCCTTTATAGAGTCAATGTTTGGTTCACTAAAAAGGGCACCTCAATACCCCGGTAGTTTTTTGGACCGTGATGAGGCTGTTCAATACTTTAGAGAATATTTTCTCTGGTATAACAAGGATCATTTGCATTCAGGTATTGATTACGTAACACCTGATCAATGTCATAATGGTTTAAGAGAGAGAATAGTCTCTCTTCGAAAGAAAAAACTTAATAAGCAACGCGCATACAGAAAGGAGGTCAACCGCGTATCGCAAAATGTCTTGACAAAAAAATTGAAGAATTTAATTCTGAGTAAACCTGTTTCCGCATGTAGTGTAATGCAAATCTAAGTTGAGACATTGTTCCAGAAACGCGCCGAATTACAGAATTAATGAATAGAAAAATATCTAAAAAAGAAAATTTATCAAAAGTATTTAAAATTCAACTGATTCCTGCATGCTATCAGTGCATCTGTTTTATATTGGTTTTTTACTGGACAACCTTTGAGACTGTAAGCAAGTAGCTGCCTTGTGGGGTAAATTCTATGCCCAAAAGCAGTGATGGCAAAACCTGTCGTCCTACCGGATTCACGAACGCGTCGTCACGCGGGGCGGTAAATTTTTAAGTTTTAGGAGTATATTATGAAATGGTTAATTATATTATCAATCATTATAGCAGCAGTCTTTATTGGCTGTGAAAAAAAATCAAAAGATGATGAAAGTAATATGTCCGACTTTGATAAATCTATGGATGAGTTTAGAAATCGGAAGATCTATACTAAACTTAATTCTGACTTACTACAAACCATCAGTGATGACAAATTAGAACAAACTATTATTGATTATATTTCATCAAAATTTAATGAAGATTATAGTAATGATTACCAAATCGTTACTTCGTTATCTCCAGGCCTTAAAGCTGTTTATTCTACCTGGATACTTGAAGCCGAAGTAAATAACGGTGGATTTAATCAATTTTATTGGAATTCATCCGGACAATTCGCCAAGGAGGCTGAGGCAGGATTATCATTAATAGGAGCATCAGAACATTTCGAGCTTATGAAAGCTGCAAATGAGATACATGAGAAAGAAAAAGAGAAGATGCAAAAATATAAGGATCAAGGAACACTAAATGCTTTTAGTGAATCATATAAAGAAACAAAGTTGAATACCATTGATGACAAATTTTATGACTTAAGAGAAGATTTAAGTGAACTTCGGATAAAGTATATTCGATCCAATATCGATGAATTTTTATCAGAATAATCCTAACACCTGTTGCAGGTGATCGCGTAAAAGATGCGCTGCCACAAAGCAACACATTAAAAGTAAAATCAATACTCAGGATAAAGCATGAAAGAGTTCCTTATCTGTATTCTGATTCTAATCCCGCTAATCACTTTGGCAAATGATGACGTTAAAAGTAGTTCACTATATACTGATGATGAAATTAAAGCTTTTAATGAATTCTATACGGAATTTAAAGATGCGGTAATAAAGAAAGATAAAAGCAAACTTTCAGGCATGAACAATTATCCTCTTTTTGTTATTTCAGAGACTGGAAGAAGAACGGTTCGAGATAAAATAGAGTTTAAGGATAATTTTGAAAAGATTATAAACACACGTATTCTGGATGCAGTAAAAACAACAGACTTTGAAGAATTATCTCCAACATTAAATGGGTACTCCATTGGAGAAGGGAACATCCGCATGGATGCGGCTCCCGTGATGAAAGATAAATTCACTGTTTTAGTGTATGCTTACAATAACACTGAAATTCCAACCGTAGATGAATTATTGAAAAAAAAACGGCAAAAGTTAAGGGCAATAAAAGGAAAATGGCGGGATTTGTTCATTGATCAAATAAGTGATGCTGATCGAATTGAGGTTTATGAACCTTATATCACACAGAACAGCTTGCTATTCTCAGTTAAAGGTAAAGATAAAGTTAAGAAAATATTGGACCTAATCGAAATTGATGAAGAAGAAAGCGGAAATATGTGCTTCTGCACAGGAAGTGCCTATATGATTTTTAAAAATAAAAAAGAGGAGCTGGCTAAAGTTAGCCTTCATCATGGGAAGGGACTGAGATGGCATAATGGAAAGTGGATAAATGATGCTATACTTACGGGACATTCAGCAAAGAAACTAAGGCAATGGTTCATGGACCGTGGCCATCCTGAATTAGCTGCAGACAATTAGGTATTCTAAAATTTAAAGTACATGGAATATCAGATACAAAAACCGACATTTAACAAAATAACCGAAGAAAAAAGGGTTAGAAATTAATTTTTAGCAATATGCTTATGAAAACAATGATAGAAATAAAATATTGCTCAACTAGTTTATCAATTATAATGCTGACTTTACTGCCTTTAATTTTTCTAAGAGTTTCTATTCTTTTCAATATCAATAGCCCCTACAAAGAAGATCTTTTTCTCCTAATATACTTATTTATTATTTGCTTTATTATTTTTGCATATAATGCGCACAAATATTTTTTTCGATCCATTATTATAGGTGACGATTATATAAAAATAGGAAGACGAAAAATTTTCTTTAACGATATTACCAAATTTTCAAAACAGCCAAACATTTTTTCCGCAATATTAACAGTTTTTCCCGGGTATGTTCGTGGTAGAAAATCAATTGATAAAACATACGTATATACTATTTCGACCAGAAATAATTATTACAGTCTTATGAGTTCTTCGTGTCGCAAGCATAATCAGATTGCTGATGAAATTGCTGCAAAAAGCAAAATTCAATTAGTTGAACTGGATAAATTTGGAAGCCGTATCGAGAAATAATTATTCTAACAAACAGTTTGCTAAGACCGCCTGCTATCTTACTGAATCGATCGTTTGCGGATTGCAGAAAAAGTTCTATTAATACCCTTTTGAACTTCCCCAATAAAAGTGACGATAACAAATCATATGGGAATAGCATTTCATCCCAGGAGAGAGATAAAACAAAATACCAATCAATTTCCAAGAGGACAGCATGATGCCAAGACAAGTATTTGCATTAATAGCCCTGATATATCTCTTTATTTTACCTGTGTGCGCAGATGAGTGGGGATCTGTCACCAGGACTGAATTTTATTCTGAAAACCGTAAGTATATGCTCAGGATTAAGCCTCACCCTGACTGGCCCGATAAACCGGGTCATTGCAAGGCAACATTGTACAAAGGTGATAAAAAAGTATGGTCACGTTATCTTATTAACAACCATGCTCCGGTTAGTATCTTCGTTGCTGATTCCGGAGAATATGTGATCACCATGGACGAATGGCATAGTGTTGGCGAACTCCCTGTGGTGATTTACGGAGATTATGGGGAACTTGTCAGAGTTCACAGTACTGATTCCCTTGGCCTCAAAGACGATATTCTGCATATTAATACTTCAGTCTCGAGCTACTGGTGGAACGAAGATTCAGTCAGTTTTTTTGGCCCTGAGGATAAATATTTTTTTATTCGCCTGCACTGGGGAAAATGGATCGTTCTGGATCTGTATAGCGGTAAACTGTATCCAGAGGAAATAAATTTTTATAATGACGAGCTGAGCAGGAAACACGAGAAGGAGTGGCCGAAACTGTTGGAGTACCGACAGATGATGCTTGCTAAACATGCGACACGAATGCTCGACTCTGAGAATGCTGAAGAACGTAAAACAGGAGCTCTGCTATGCGGACAGGAGAAGCTTGCAAAAGCTATCCCGGCACTCCGTGAAATGCTTAATGACAACGCATCATACAAAACAAACGATCCCAAAGAATGGACCCAGGTCTATTTTGTCCGAAAGGCAGCCAGGGAAGCTTTAGAAGCAATGGGGCAAAAAGTAGAAGGTGTTATTACTGAAGAATTCTATAACCAATAAGCTTCGAATAACTGTTAAATTTGCTGAATTAAACAGTTGGCCGTTCTGCATAGATGCTTTTGAAAGAGATTAAAGAATGTATTGTGACTGCATAATGGTTCCATATTGAAACAACGGGTCAGTTGTGTAATTATTGGTAAATTTTTTATCAGGATGAAAGTTAATGAAAGCAGCCCCCCGGAAGGAATACGAACGAAGATTAAAGGAACGAAAGGCAGAGGAAGATAAGCTGGATGCCGGATATTCCCGTATCTCCAGTTTGCGGTTGATTGTGTTTATTGCGGCGGCAGCTGCGGCGTGGATTTCGATCCATTATCATCTGTTTTCAGTATGGTGGCTGCTGGTTCCTGTATCGGCTTTTATTGTACTGGTGATTCAGCATGGCAATATCGTGCTTAACCTTAAGCGAGTAAGGCGTTCTATAGACTTTTACATGCAGGGAATCGCGCGGCTGGATGATCAGTGGGACAGCCATGGAGAGCAGGGAGATCGTTTTATAGATGCTTCTCACCCCTATACCACGGATCTTGACATCTTTGGTAAAAGTTCTTTGTTTCAATTATTGTGCAGGGCACGAACACATGCAGGTGAAGATAAACTTGCAGGCTGGATGAAATCTCCTGCAGGCATGGAAGAAATTAAGAGCAGGCAGAGTGCAGTGCTTGAGCTCTGTCCAAATCTTGACCTGCGTGAAGACCTTGCGGTTCTTGGTCCGGACATGAATGCAGGTGTTAAGCCGGAGCCTTTGATACAATGGGCTAAAAACGATCAAATACTTCCCGGCCGTTTTATACAGGTTGCAGGTGCGTTTATTTCAGCTCTCACATTTGCATCGATTATTATATGGTTCTCCTGTTCACAGCCTTTATGGCTTATACTGATGATCCTGGTTGAGCTGGGTTTTAATTTTATGCTGCGCCGATCAGTACGGCCTGTGGTGCTTGGAGTGGAAAAGGCCTGCAGTCAATTGAAACTGTTATCGCTCGTGCTTGCAAGGCTCGAAAAGGAACAGTTTAAAACGGTTCATTTAAACAGACTGCGGCAGAATCTGGACAGCGACGGGATGCCTCCGTCATGTCTTATTTCACGGCTGGACCGACTGATGGGTTTGCTGGAATCCAGAAAAAACCAGCTGTTTATGCCTTTTGCTTTTATTCTTTTATGGGAGATTCAGCTGGCATTTTTTATAGAGAGCTGGCGAACAAAACATGGAAACAATATTGAGGTTTGGCTGGATGCTGCAGCGGAAATTGAAGCCCTCTCTTCGCTGGCCGGTTATACCTATGAAAATCCTGAAGATCCTTTTCCGGAATTTACCGAACAGTCTCCCTGTTTTAAGGGGGAAGGGCTCGGACACCCGATGCTGCCCGGGAGCAGGTGTGTTCGCAATGATGTATGCTTTGAACATGAAACTTGCGTGTTTGTTGTAAGCGGATCAAATATGTCCGGGAAAAGCACGCTCCTTCGAACCGTCGGTATAAATGCTGTGCTTGCAATGATGGGTGCCCCGGTTCGGGCAAAAAGTCTTAAACTTTCGCTTATGAATATCGGTGCATCAATCAGGACCATGGATTCATTAAAAGAGGGGACCTCAAGGTTTTATGCAGAGATAAAGCGTCTAAAACAGCTTGTAACGCTTGCTGCCGGACCCGAACCGTTACTGTTTCTGCTTGATGAACTTCTTCATGGTACAAATTCACAGGACAGGCTTGCAGGCGGCGGGGCAATTATAAAAGGTTTAATTGATCTTGGTGCCATTGGGATTGTGACTACACATGATCTTGCCCTTGCTCAAATAGAAGATGCCATGATAAAAAAAGTTGTCAATGTTCACTTTGTGGATCATATCAAAGACGGAGAAATTATATTCGACTACATACTTCGCTCCGGAGTAGTTAAGAAGAGCAATGCCATTGCTCTGATGCGGTCAATCGGCCTGGAAGTTTAAGCTTTAAATAAATTGATATTCAATATTGAAATCTGCTGATGAGAAAAGCAAAAAAATAGGTCTCACACAAAGCCGCAAAGCCACAAAGATAAGGTTTGAAAAGATTTTATATTAACAAAAGTTTCGCAGTTATCTTTTTAGATAAAATATATTTTTTAACTCAACAACATTAGGTTATATATCCCTTTTAAAAACCGGCGTTTTATAAAAAACTGGAGGTGTAAATGGTCAGTAAATCTTACCTGGATGGATTTATCCCTGTTGGAGCAGAGCACGATAAATGTATTAAATGCGGTATATGCCTTCAAAACTGTCCTGTTATGAAAATGGAGCAGGAAGAGGCGAAGGCTGAGATAATACGGCTGATAAACGGAGAGAAAACAGAACGTGTACTTGATGAGTGCAGTTTCTGTTTTACCTGCAATCATTATTGCCCTAACGGTTTAAACCCCTATAGCCTGATTATGGAGCGGATGGCTGAACATAACTCAAAGTGTAATGCGGAGCTTCCTCCCTTTGTCACCTATATGATCAACGGGCGAAATGAGCCGGGATATTTTAATGAGCAGTATGAAGAATCTTCTGATGAGCATAAGGCAGTCATAAAAAAATGGAGTAAAATTCCGTCCCAAACAAAGGACCTTTTGTTTATCGGATGCGCCGGGCGTACAGCCCCTCTGGACATTGAAAAATCAAAAGTCCTTGAAAATTTACCAAAGTACGGGCCAAGAGATATCTGCTGCGGTGATCTTGCATACAGGTTCGGTGATTATCAGGCTTTCAGTGAAATAGCTGAAAAGGCCTTTAATCAGTTATCCTCATTAAAGATTGACCTCCTGGTATGTTACTGTGCATCATGCTCCAATTATTTCGGCAATATATGGCCAAACTGCCATGGGCTTAAACTCCCCTTTGAAGTTATATCTCTGCATGAATGGTTATGGGAAAAGTATCAGGAAGGGCTGCTCTCGATTAAAAATAAAACAGAGCAGGATATTGTGATTTCCGATTCATGCCATGCCGGTGAACTGGGTGATCATTTTATGGATTCCCTGAGGGGGCTTTATAAGGCTGCAGGCATGAATGTGGTTGAATTAAAAAACAGCAGGCACGATTCCCTGTGCTGCGGTGTCGGGAGCATGTTAAGATGCGGTAACGGCCAGCCTGATATCAGTGCAGATATAAATAGAAAAATGGAACAGATTCTTGATACAGGCGTTTATGATGTAACTTCTGACTGTCACGGCTGTGTTGTAAACCTTGGGCAGGCTGCAGAAGAGTCAAATGTAAAAATTCATCATGCTGTAGATATTATTCTGAAAGCCTTTGGGGGATAACTCATAAATAACCGGACATCTGCCGGAATTTATCAATGAAATTTATTGAAAATCGAAAAGTCCGATTTTCCTTGTTTTAGAAGATTAAAAAGAGCCAGCTATTCATTGCTGCCCTGCTGCATGCAGCGGGGCAGTTAATAGTCCTCTATTCTACATATTTGTACTTGACAAAGATTTGTATCGATATGGTATGATTAAGTTTTTCCAGGTTTCTTAGTTCAAATTCTACTTATATTTTCTATCTGCCTTTCCAATTACTTCTGTCCTGAAAATTCTATAATAATTCTGCTGCTCAACCTGACAGGAATACCGGTTTTATCTAGAACGTTGTATTTAATATGGTGATATTGCATGTTTTTATTTACGAAAGGACAAAAGGAAAGATTATCCATGCGTAATGTAAATCATTTTATATTCAGCCGGCTTTTTCCCGGAATAACAGTTTTATTATTCCTGCTGACAGGATCTTCTCATGCTCAGGATGGCGGTGCCGGCAGGATAATAAAGACCGGGACAATTACTGTTGCGAGGGAGACTCTACCGCTTACCGTGACACTGTCCGGACAGGCGGTGGCCGAAAAAAATGCCGCGATAAGACCACTTGTGGGCGGAGTTATTACTGATATCCTGTATGAAGCAGGCAGAAAGGTAGATAAGGGCGCACCCCTTTTCCAGATAGAAAAGGAAAGTTATATTGCAACCCTGGATGTTGCAAAGGCAGCCCTTGAAAGCGCAAAGGCAGCAGTTCCCTCTGCTTCGGAAAATCTTAAACGCTACGAAAAACTTTCTGGAACAGGCGTATCAAAATCCGAGGTTGATACTGCACGCACCCAGCTGCAGCAGGCGCAGGCCGCTGTCAGATCAGCGGAAGCTGACCTTAAAACCGCAGAGATTAACCTTCGCAGAACAACAATCACAAGCCCGATAGCCGGTATTGCAGCTACTGCCGATATCTCGGTTGGTGATCTTGTTACGGCTGGTCAGTCCGACACACTTACCACAGTCATGCAGCTGGATCCGATTCTGGTGGACCTTGCCGAAACAAGCTCACGTCTGCTGGATGTAAGAAAAAGAGTGGATGCCGGTGATATCAACCAGGGTGATTCCATTCATGCTGTCTTGATACTTGAAAACGGCGATGAGTATAAAGGTGAAGGAGTTATCCTTTCCATTGGAAACAAGGTTTCTACAAGCACAGGAACCCTGACTGTCCGGGTTAGATTTAAAAATCCGGATCATCTTATCCTGCCCGGAATGTTCCTGCGTGCAAAATTGACGCTGGGAACACTGGACGGATTTTTGATTCCGCAGCTTGCAGCTGAACCCCAGGCAGACAGTACAATTGGTGTATGGACATTGAATAAAGACAGTAAAGCAAAACAGATTTTTCTTGTGCCGGAAGGCTCTACCGATACCTCATGGATTATCCCGCATGGTCTTGAGGACGGGACGGTTATTCTGGTGGATAATACCGATAATCTTCGGGACGGAGCATCAGTCGAACCTGTGCCCGTAGAGATTGATGAAAACGGGGTTATACATGATATTGTCAATAACAGTTCAGCCGGAAAAGAGATAAAGTGAAACAGGACCTTATAAAAAATATTCTCATCAATATATGCCTTAACAGGCATCTAAAAAACGGATTGTAAAAAACTATGACACAGTTTTTTATTCAGCGGCCGGTTTTTGCCTGGGTCTTATCTATTGTAACGGTGCTGTGCGGAATACTCGGCGCATTTACTCTTCCAATTGCCCAGTACCCTGAAGTATCTCCACCAACAGTACGAGTGAGCGCAACATACAGCGGAGCTTCTGCAGAGGCTGTTCAGAACTCTGTTACGGAAGTGCTTGAAGATGAACTTACCGGTCTTGACGGCATGATCTATATGGAATCGTCTTCAACACGCGGCTCTTCATCCATTACTGTTGTATTTGATCAGGATATTGACCCGAATGATGCGCAGGTTGATGTCCAGAACAAAATATCCGGTGTAACATCTCAGCTGCCTCAGTCAGTACAGGATAAAGGAGTCAACGTAAGGCGCTCAACATCATCTATCCTGATGATAGGCGCCCTTGTAAGTGAAGATGATACATACACCACGGTCAAACTTGCCGATATGCTGGAAAACACTGTCAGCGGTCCTATCCAGAGGACAAGCGGTGTAGGCGATATCCATACATTCGGTTCCGGTTTTGCCATGCGGATATGGCTCGACCCATACAAACTCGTAAAATATGCGCTTACTCCTTCGGACATAACCAGTGCGATCAAGGTGCAGAACACTACAGTGGCGGTTGGCGCGCTGGGTGATGTGCCCTATATAAAAGGCCAGCAGTTTACCATAGATGTAACAGCCCAGAGCCAGCTGAAGACGGTTGATGATTTTCGCAATATTTTACTGAAGACAACAGAGGAAGGGGCAGCAGTTCTCCTGTCCGATGTTGCAAGGGGTGAAATAGGTCAGGAAACATATGGAAGGGATTCACGTTTCAACAGGAAAAACGCCGCAGGTTTTGGAGTTAATCTGGCAACCGGGGCAAATGCGGTTGACACTGCGGATGCCGTTAAAAAAACCATTGAAGACCTGAAGGCCTCACTGCCCGAAGGCGTTTCCATTGAATACGCCTATGATACCTCTCCCTTTGTTCAGAGTTCCATCGAAAAGGTCGTGGAAACAATTGTTGAAGCAATAATTCTGGTTTTTCTGGTGCTTCTTGTTTTTCTGCACAGCTGGCGCGCAACGGTTATACCCAGTATTGCCGTTCCTGTTGTTCTGATGGGCACCTTCGGTATCCTTGCGCTGGCCGGATACTCAATCAATACTCTCACCATGTTTGCAATGGTTCTTGCAATCGGTATGCTCGTGGATGATGCCATTGTAGTGGTTGAAAACGTACAGCGGCTCATTCAGGACGAAGGTCTTGACCCTATGGCGGCCACAAAAAAAAGCATGAAGCAGATCACCGGCGCCCTGGTGGGAACAACTCTTGTGATAATAACTGTCTTTCTTCCTATGGCCTTTTTCAGCGGATCTACCGGAATTATTTACCGGCAGTTTTCCGTCACCATAGTATCTGCAATGGCCTTTTCTCTTTTAATCGCCCTGATTCTGTCACCCACAATGTGTGCTTCCATGCTGCATTCTGCAGCACATGACGGCGATAAAAAACTTTTTACAAGACTGTTTAACAGGTATTTCGGGTATCTTCAGAATGCGTATGTTGCGGCAAATAAAATAATACTTCAGCGGGCATTTCTGTCTCTCTTTATCCTGATTGCAGTGTGTGCCGGTGTATATATTCTGTTTAAACAGATACCCGGGTCTTTTCTGCCTCAGGAAGATCAGGGTGTTCTGATGTGCAATTTAACGCTCCCTCAGCGTTCCACCAGCGCACAGACATTAAACCTGCTTAAGGAAATTGAAGATTATCTGCTGACAGATGAAGCAGAAGCTGTGGATGCAACTTTTGTATCACTGGGGTTCAGTTTTGGAGGAACAGCACAGAATAAAGCCATGATATTCATACGTCTTAAGGATTTTGCAGAAAGGGCTGAAAATCCGGAACTGTCCGCCAGTGCAGTGGCACACCGAGCCAATATGCACTTTATGCAGAAAAACAGGCTTGGAAGCGTTTATTTTCTGCAGCCGCCGGCCATACAGGGAATGGGGAATACAGGCGGTTTTTCCATGTATCTTATAGATCAGGCGGCAAATGGTCAGAAAAAGCTTATGGAAGCAGCCGACAAGCTGGTTGCAGCTGCAGAAGATGACGGGCGTGTAACCAATCTGCAGGGCAATGAACAGCTTGTAAAGACTGCCATGCGTATTGATATTGATCAGCAGAAGGCAGCGTCTTTCGGATTAACATTATCGGAAGTCAATTCCATGCTGGCGGTTATTTTCTCGGGCAGCGAAGTGAATGACTTTCAGATGGATAACGAGCTTCGTCCTGTTCTGGTTCAGGGAGATGCGGAGTTTCGCATGCAGCCGGATGATCTGCACGAATGGTATGCAAGAAACTCCAGCAATGAAATGGTCCCCTTTGCCTCATTCATGAAGATTACATGGGAAGAGCTTCCCAGCTCTCTGGACCGCTTCGGGGCAACAAGAGCGCTTTCTCTTACAGGATCTGCTGTCCAGGGAGTCAGTTCCGGCGCTGCAATGGATATCATGGAGGAGCAGGTAAAAAAAATAAACGGATACGGCGTTGCCTGGACAGGGCTTTCCTATCAGGAGAGGTTATCCGGTTCACAGGCGCCTATGTTATATGCTGTTTCGGTTCTGGTGGTATTTCTGGCCCTTGCAGCCCTGTATGAAAGCTGGAGCATGCCGGTTGCAATTATGCTTGTTGTTCCAATCGGAATACTGGGAGCGCTTGCAGGAGCGCTTGCATTCAGTCAGGCAAATGATGTTTATTTCAAGGTCGGAATGCTTGCAACCATTGGTCTTGCGGCAAAAAATGCTATTCTTATTGTTGAGTTTGCCGTTGAGCTTCAGCGGGAGGGCATGGAAATGACGGATGCTGTTATAGAAGCATCACGACAGAGACTGCGTCCTATCATAATGACCTCTCTTACTTTTATTCTTGGTGTGATGCCGCTGGCCTTTGCTTCTGGTGCAGGCGCCGGGGCACAAAACGCAATAGGCGTTGCCGTTCTGTTCGGAATGATTGCTGCAACAGCCTTTGGAATATTTTTTATTCCGGCCTTCATGGTTTGCGTGCAGAAAATATTTCGTATTAAATATTCCTCGGATAATAAAAAAAATGACCGGTAAACACATACTGTTTTTAATTTATACTGCCATGTTTTTTTTACAGGCCGGGTGCGCTATGGTCGGCCCTGATTATAACCCGCCTGCAATAAATATGGAAAACAGATACGCTGAATCATCTATTAATACTTCTATTGGTGATATTGCCCAAAAGTCCTGGTGGGAAGATTTTGAAGACCGGATGCTTAACAGGCTTGTTGTTGAGGGCCTGAGCCAGAACCTGGATATTGCCGCAGCAGCAGAGAGGATCATTGCATCAAGGGCCACACTGCGGGGTAAAGGCATTAATTCAGTCTTAAGCGGTGACCTTGAATATTCATATAATGAGTCGGGCGGTGAGAATTTAAGAACAAGTACAAAGGGATCTACCGGTCTTTCCGGCTATATTATTCTTGATCTGTTCGGAGGCGTGCGCAGAGAGCGGCAGGCAGCAGCAGCACAGCTTCAGGCTGCCATAGATGATATAGAAACCGCACGTCTTGCCTATCTTTCGGAGCTTATCGGTGCTTATATAAATGCACGCTATTATCAATATTCCATAAAGCTGACAGAGAGATCCATAGCCACAAGAAAAAAAACACTTATCATAACACAAAAACAGCAGGCAGTCGGCAACGGAACCGAGATGGATACCGAACAGGTGAAAGCCCTGTTATATGCTGCACAGGCAAATATCCCGGACCTTGAGGCAAGCTATTATGCACAGATATATGCAATGGCAACACTTTTGAACAGGCCTTCAGCCGAACTCATTGGTCTTATGAACAGAGGCTGGAAGAAAATGAAGCTTCTGGGGCTGGATCTTGAGGTTGAGTATGATACGGGTATACCTGCTGATCTGCTGCGCAGCAGGCCGGATGTAAGGTCAGCCGAACAGGCTCTGATAGCTGCCACAGCAGAGATAGGTGTCGCAACTGCAAATATGCTCCCGTCCATTACTCTGTCCGGATCTATTACCGCTTCAGGAACCAATACGTGGAGTTTCGGGCCCTCAATAAGTCTGCCGGTTTTCAATCAGGGCAGTCTCAGGGCAAGCCGTGATGTGGCAATCTCTGAAGCAAAGCAGGCTGAGATTACATGGAGGCAGACTGTGCTGGATGCTGTTGAAGATGTTCAGGCAGCCAACAGTGCATGGCTGCGTGACCGGGAAAAAGTAAAACTTTTAAGGCAGTCGATGGAATCATATGAGCGGGCCTTTGAATTATCACTGGAAGCCTATGAAGCAGGTGTAACAACACTTCTGGATTTACTTGATACAGACCGTTCTCTGGCATCAGCGCGTCTGGATTTTGCTGATGCATTGAGAGAGATGTCTGTTGACTGGGCCACGTTACAGGTTTCTCTGGGGGCTGGCGCCAGGGTGGCCGGTGTAGAAAGCAAAAAGGAGTAACCCTGTAAACCCGGCCGGCTGAGAATTTTTATCCAATATCACTTCAGGAAATCAGGAAGATAATCAATCTGCGGAGCTTTGATCTGATTCTGATCTGCAGTTTTTTTTCGCTCTGCCTGAACAGCAAGATATGAACCTGCAGTTAATCTATCTTCTTTTCCCGGACCTGCCTGAATTTGTATTGCACTCCGATCAAGTATCTTTTTATCATTTACCATCACGCTGTAACACCTGGCCTGGCAAAGTCCGCAGCCGATACATTTTTGAGGTGAAACAAAAGGAGCAAGAAAACCTGAACCGGCAGAAGATATTCCCTGGCTTTCTGGCCCGATGCGGATATATTCAATGGCATTGTAGCCAGCGGAAGAACATGCTTCAAGGCACAATCCGCAGGGTTCCTTTTGGGAATAAGGCAGACATCTGTCTTTGTCTACTACTGCAAAACCGATCCTGGCGGCTTTTTTTTCTTCCGGAATAAGTTCCCTGATAGCGCCTGTAGGACAGGCCTGACCGCAATTACTGCAGAAAGGTTTACAGCCTGCAATATCTGCTTTTACTGCCGGTGTCCAGATCCCGTTTATCCCGCATTCCAATCCAATGGGCTGAAGTGAATTTTCCGGACAGACCTTTATACACAACCCGCATCTGATGCATTGTGACAGAAATAATTTTTCGGGAACAGATCCCGGAGGACGAACCACATATGACTGATTATACTGATCCTGCTCCAATGTTATTCCCATTGCTGCTGCAGTGCTTACACCCAGAGATGCAAAAGATCCGATAATAAATCCGCGCCTTGTCACTGATGAGCTGACGGGAATATTGCTGTGAGATTCATTTTTCTGCCTGTTCCATCTGAAAACAAACTTTATAGAATTTTGCCCGCATATATTTTTGCAGGTAAAGCAGCTTGTGCATGCAATAAAACGGGCAGAAAAGTCGGTGGAAATAACATCAAAGGGACAGGCTTTAAGACAGCGTGAACATCCAGTGCATGTATTATCGACTCTTCTCTCCACCATCCGGAAAATACCCGCAAGAGATAACAGGGCTCCGCTTGGGCAGATATAGGCGCACCAGAAGCGAGGTCGAAGAAGCCCTAGTAAAAATATAAGAATAAAAAGGATAATAGAAAAATATTGAGCAGTGTTAAATGGAGGTAAAGAGTGCCAGTTTTTTAAAATGCCATACTGCAAAGGTGTAATGATGTACAGCAGACCTCTTGTCAGAACAGGAATTGCCGCTACAAAACCTGACAGCAATACTCCGCACATGGCAGCGATGAGTATTGCTGTCAGAAGATAAAACCGCAGGTTGACCCACCACCCTCTTCTTTTAATACGAAAGCGTTTTATGCGGCTGCCGACAGACCAGTCAAACAGGTCTATAAGCGTTCCCATGGGACAGGCATAACTGCAGAACCAGCGTGGAAAAAATATACATGTAAAAAGTACTGCTGCCGCTGCAGACAGAGACCAGACAAGGGTTCTGGATGCAACAGCAGCGGATATGCCCACAAGAGGGTCCAATGTCAGAAAGAGCTCAATGTTGCCGAGATGACCGTTTTCATTATTAAAGTCAAACCGGCAGGACCGGCTGCAGTAGAAGAACAGCATTATAAATAAAATAAAACAGAGCGTCTGAAAAAGACGTCTCCGGGGAGTTGTCAGCCATGTGGGGCATATTTTTTTTAACTGTCTGTTCAACAGGTTATACCTTTTTAATATAAATTGGGGTTACTTCATTGCTTTAAACACAGCTGCGACAGCGCTGTTTATAATAGCATCCGATGTAACAGTAGCGCCTGTAATTACATCAACATCTTCCAGACTCTGTCTGGAGACGATCTGTCGGGCTGTCGGCTCGGCCATAACCATGTAGGAAGGTGTTTCCCAGTGTTCTGTTACTTTGACCGAGTTGATGATTCCATCCTTTATAACTACCTGAACCGTAAGCGGGCCGCCGTATGCAGTGGATGTCCCGGAATAGGTTCCTTCATGTATTTGTTTAATGTCCAGATTTTCAAGCTGTTTTACAGCTTCGAGATTTACCTTTGCCTTTAACTTGTCATCGATTTCATGGTGATTCATAGGACTTGTATAACTATCCGGGAGCCCAAGGACTTTTTTGTAGTAGGCAGCAGCCTGATCGTATCTGCCTGCGCCGCGGCATATTTCGGCGGCGAGTAAATATCTCTCGCTTTGCGGATCACGTTCCGGAGCACCGAATCTCATCCTGTCATTATTTTTTTTGGAGCCGGAAAATGAGTCGATCAGCTTCAGGGCCTTGTCAACCTCTCCTGTCTTTGCCCAAAGTTTTATTAATTCTTTGTTATCTGTATCCCTGATATTTGATAACAGTTCTGCTGCGGTCTTCCTGCTTCCCAGTTCAAAGTAGCAGCGGGCCATTTTCAGCTGGTCCGGAGTACCTCCCATCTGAGAATACTTCTGCCACCAGAAAGCCGCTCTCGCATAATCATCAAATAAGTCAAAAAACATATAGCCAAGAACATTAAGTGAACGCTTCAGCTTTTCTTTGTCATCCCTGTGCATAACCATCAGGTGATTGACGAGCTTGATGCCTTCTTTGTGCCGTGAAGGATTCGGGTATATAACCTGAATAAGATACTGATCGACTATTTTCTGAGAATACTGATCAGTGACAAACTCGCCTCCTCTGCCTTCTCCGGGGCCTCTGAATCCTCCCCTATCGCCGAATTCTCCTGGGCTTCCGAAACTTCCCGGACCGCCGGGAAATCCGTGCCCTCTGTCTCCCCGTCCTCCACGCTTTTCCTGGCCGCCGAACTGACTGAGTCCTTTAAAAGAGTCCTGCTGTACAGGCCACTCCATATCAAGTGTTTTGGGATAGGTGAGTTCGACAGAATCCCACCATTCGGGAGTGATACTGCCGATGTGTTTTATTTCATCATCAACTTCACTTTTTGTTTTTTCTTTTGCCATAATGCTGGAAGAGACGAATGTTATCATTAATAATGTAATTGTACTTATCAGAACAGTTTTTATCATTGCACACCTCTTAAACTGCAGTTTTGTAATTTCGGATTAATGGAATCCCAGTATATTTTGAAGAGCAAACAGGAAATTAATTTGATGTTTACAATGATTCCCGTTGGGCTTTTTTATAAACAGACTGATCAACCTGCCCGTTCTGATGACAGGTCAGGTTGATTCGATGCCTGCGGTTAATTGCTTTCAGTCAGTCTGAAAGGACGGCACTGCCTTACATACCTTTCATTCCCATCATCCTGGGACCTTTGTCCATTCTGCCGTGAAATTTGGCCTTTGGATCTATCTTGAGCAGTTCGGCATAAAGATCGAGGTGTTTCTGTGCCAGTTTTGCCTCAAGAGAGCTGATATCTTTCTGAATTGTTTTGGCCTTTGCAATATCCGGAGTTTCAGTGTCAAGAGCAAGGTTCATATCAAATTTTTTTGTCATAAGCTGCTTAAGAGTATCTGCATTTTCATCGCGGAATTTTTTATGAAGAGCTTCAATCCGGCTGATTTGTTCCGGAGTAAGGTTGTTTTCCGGTGCCTGCGGCTGCTGCATCGTCATTTTCATGCCTCTTTCAGGTCGAAATCCGTCTTTTCCTCCTCTGGCAAAAGCCGCTGCCGGAAGAATAAATAGACATGCCATAAGAACGATACCTGCTGTTTTAAGTTGTTTTTTCATTGTTGCCTCCATTTACAGATTAATAATTAAAAGTTGTGATTCATTCAGTCTTTAGGAAGGATTCTATCTCTGCAATGTAAAGCGATTATTAAAAATACCCGCTGAATTGTAATGCTAATGTAAAGTTGGAAGGCTGTTTGATTATTCAGGTAAGGGCAGGCTGAGAGTTACTGAAAATCCCTGCAGCAGTACTGTTTCCGGCGGAAACAGTACTGCTGCAGGCATTCATACAGGATTATATAATGGAAAGCACAGTGCCCAGCCAGCTGCCGGCAGGATTTATAAATATTCTGTGTAAATTATTTTTTCTGTTCAAACAGCCAGTTTCGGATTCCTTCTATGGAATAGGCATACTGCCATGTGTATCTGTGGCTCCCGTTTTTAAAGACAGTGTAATTTATATCTCTTTTTTTTGAAATCATATCAGCGGCTTTCTCTGCGAGTTCTGTTTTGGATGCTTCTGCATTCCAGATAGCTTTGCTGACGGTCGATCCGTGTTTTATCAACTCATTTGTGATTGCATCCTGCCCGGGGTTTGCCTTGAAATCCCCCTGTGAGACAACGATCCACAGAGGTTTTTTTGCCATCGGGGCGACAAGTGAAGGATCCCACTGACATGCTACAAGAAGGGATGCCGCAAAAAAATCCGGGTATTTAATGTCCATTGCAATTGATATCATACCGCCCATTGACTGACCGGTGTTATACAGTCTGTCCGCATCTATGCTGTATTTTTTCATCAGCTCTTTGATCAGGCTGATAGTAATATCCATTTGAGGCGCTGTTCTGGATGTATCATCCACGATAACACTGTTATATTGAGGGGCAAGCACAAAACATTCATGTTCTGCCTGAGCCTGCGATGATGCCCACACAGTCGCACCGTTTCCCTGGGTAAGTGTCTCAGTTGGATTATTGCTGACAGCTCCGGCATCATGAATAAAAAGAACCAGCGGATATTTTTTGTCCGGGTCATAGTTTTCCGGGATAAATAAATTATACATAAGAGGTTCATCCGGAAGGCCTGGATCAGTAAAAACAAGCTGCCTGAAATCCTGAACGACAAGATTTACAGTATTTGTACTGGTCTTTGGAGACAGCCAGGCGGGGTATGTCTCTCCCTTGGTACCCGATATGTCTGCCGTCTGAGTTACAGATGCTGAAAGTGTAACTCCTGATGCCGGTTTATTGCTCTTTTCTCCCAGTTTTGGTCCTGAAAATCCTGATGGCGGCTTTTTTGACCCTGAAGCAGATGGGGGCTGAGGGCCTGCCTGCATACCTGAAAAAGGCGCCACAGATGTATCAAGTTCAATAATTACATATCTTCCGCAGGTACCTTTATCTTTGATTGAAGCTGAAGTATTGGCGTATACAGCTTTAACGGTTTTTCCTTCAACCGAATAATCCGAGACGGATAATTTTCCGGTATCTATCTGACCAGTGTATTCAACCGCAACAGCACTTACTTTCTGTCCGTCTCCAAACACTTCTGTGACTGCAGTAATACTCTTTGCTGATGCTGATTCTTTTGATTCCGAAGCGGAAATTACAGAACAAACCATGGATAACAGAAACACAGTTACGCATATTGTTTTCATCGGCCTTGCCTCCTGTATCTCAAGTGCGCATGCATGTGTGTAAAAATTGAATTATGTCTTTTATTTACTGGTAAAATTATTAATTAACATTATAATCATAAGACATTGTTACATAATAATCTTCCGGAGTATAGAATGAAACACAGTCTTTTAATTAAAAAAATTGCAGTTCTGGCAATCATGCTGCTCAGCCTTTGCGGATGTTCTTCTGACAGCGAAACTGAAACATTTACTCCAGTAGACGCACCTGATTTTACCCTGGACACAATAGACGGTAAAGAAATTACCCTCTCAGGTTTAAAAGGCAAAGTGGTGCTCCTTGATTTCTGGGCTACCTGGTGCGGGCCATGTAAGCAGTCTGTTCCCGAGCTGGTTAGAATTCAGAAAAAGTACGGGGATAAAGGCCTTACAGTGCTGGGCGTTTCTGTGGATACTGCCGCAAGAACTGATGATGAGCAGCTTAAAAAATTTATACGCAAGTTTGGAATTAACTACCCGGTAATGAGAGATGACGGAGTTGCAAGCTCAGCCTATTTTGGAGATTCCGAATTCGGCATACCTGTAATGCAGGTGATAAACCGGGATGGAAAGATTGTTAAAGTTATAAACGGTTTTACTCCGGGTGTACTGGAAGAAATTATAGAACCGCTGATATGATTGTAGACGCACATACACATATTTTTCCGTCTTTTTTCAGAGATAAAAGATCCGACTTCTTCATAAAAGAACCTGCATTTGAAATGCTTTACGGTTCTGAGTCATCAAAGATGGCCGGAGTCCGTGACCTTATTGATGTCATGGATTCCGAAGGAGTGGATAAATCCGTAGTGTTCGGATTTCCATGGAAAACAGCAGATTATTTTAGACGCCATAATGATTATATTGCCCAAGCGGTTAATGATTATCCGGAAAGATTAACCGGGTTAAGCTGTTTTGATGCTGTTTCACCGGAAGCTGCAAAAGAAGCAGAAAGATGCTTTGCTGCAGGGCTTTCAGGTGTCGGCGAACTTGCTGTATATGATTCTCCTCTTACAGATGAGATTATCCTGAAATTAAGCGGTGTAATGTCTGTGTGTCTTGAATATGATGCTCCGCTTCTTATTCATGTAAATGAGCCCATCGGGCACAAATACCCCGGGAAACAGGAAATAACCCTGAAGCAGATTGAAAATTTTATAAAGGCCTACCAAAAAAATAAAATTATACTTGCCCACTGGGGCGGTGGAATTTTCTTCTACTCTCTTCTTAAAAAGGAAGTTAAGGATTATCTTAAAAATGTATGGTTTGATACTGCGGCGTCCCCTTATCTTTATAATGCTGATATTTATAAAACCGCAGGTGATATTATGGGCTATGATAAAATCCTCTTTGGAACGGATTACCCTCTGTTAAAACCTTCCCGATATTTTAAAGAGATTGAAAAGGCCGGGATTTCTTCCGGTAATATCAGCAGAATCAAGGGTGATAATGCTGTAAGTCTCTTTGGCTTAAAATTGTCCTGATATTCCTAAGCTTTAGTTTATATTCCCCCAAAATCAAAACAATTGTACAATGCGGATCAGATGCGTCTTTGAGAAAAGATCAGTGCCGTAATTTTAGTATATCAGGTCAACTAATTAAGAGATCCTTTATTTTTAAAGAAAATTAAAAAACTGCCGATTAAATTAATATACCAATTTATGTAAAAAAGGGTGAAGCCATGATGAATACCAGCCATGGACTATTAAACAGTTTCATGAACAGGCCTGATCCCGGAGCCTATTCGGCTGGCCGGTTTAACTGGTCGAATGCCGGTTATTCCAAAAATGAAAGTGCTGATATAACCATTATTACTGATGACGGAGACAGGGTTACAATTTCTTCGGACAGCAGTATGGAGGCGGGTTATTCTTCTTACAGCGGTCTTTTGCGTTCGGGATCGAACAGCATGGCTGTTGAAGGGTATGAATATCAGAGCCGTCTCAAGAGTAATTTTTCTCTTTCCATAGCAGGCGATCTGGACAAACAGGAATATGACGATATTATGTCTGCCCTTGAAACCATAGATTCTATAATGGAAAAAGCCTTTTCCGGCAGCCTTGATGATTTAACGTCCATTGCTCAAAGTTTCAGCGGTCTTGATTCTATTTCAAGCCTTAGCGCCAGTATTGAGATTAGCGAAGCTGTCTCCTATGAACAGGGTCAAGCCTCTATGGTATCGGCCGGTGGCAGTTCTCAGAATGCACGCAACGCCGGTTTACTGGATGATGCACTTCTAAAAATACTGGAGTCCGGAAAAAAGAACGGACAATCTGCCGAAAACATAATGAATCAGATGGACGACTACCTTCTGGAGCTTATGGATTTATTATCCGAAAAATCAGATGATACAGAAAAGGGCCGTAAAGCAGGTGAATTGATCAGGAACATGATTTTAAAAAGACTTGCCGGGTAAGAAAGTTTTTATTTTACCTTTCAGTAATCCCTTCCGGCTGCCTGTCCGGGAATAACCTCCAAATTTCTCCATTATCTGAAAAAAAGCCTGAAAAGCCTTTTGTTAATAATACCTTGACACAAAAGGCTGACGCGCTGTATTTTCAGGCAAAAAGCAGAAAATCTTACCGTTTTAAATCAGTAAATTGAATGCGGGGATGCCAAACTAAATCAGAGGTTAATGACATTTGGGGCATCCTCCTGTTTAGACCTAAATCTATTTTATCCTGACCAGATCAGGGCTAAAGAGAGCGTCTATGGAATACGATGTTTTTGTTTCCCATTCAGCAAAAGACAAGACTACTGCAGATGCAGTGTGTGCAAAACTTGAAGCCGAAGGAATCCGCTGCTGGATTGCTCCGCGGGATATACTGCCCGGCCGGGACTGGGGAGAAGCCATTGTAGAGGCAATTGAAGGATGCAGGGTAATGATCCTTATTTTTTCAGCTCATGCAAATGAATCCAACCAGATAAAGAGGGAGCTGGAGCGCGCCGTCCATAAAGGTAAGATAATAATCCCCTTCAGGATAGAAGATGTTGCTCCTGCAAAATCACTTGAGTATTTTATCAGTACCTCTCACTGGCTGGATGCAATCACTGCTCCTCTTGAAAAACATATTGCCTACCTTCAAAGGACAATCAGTTCTCTTTTAAATGATGAGACCGGAGCAAAGCTTAAGGAGTTTGAATCCGGTATGCCCGGAAAAAAAGGGGGCTTAAAGAGTATCAATTCCGGCAGCAGCTCATTTAAAATCTTTATGATTATAGTAATCCTCGCCCTGGCGGCCTTTGCTGCGCTTTATTATTTTCGTTATCCGGAAAGAACTTCTGATGAACTGTCACAGCAGAATATTTACGTTAATACCGGGGAGACGGGCAGTGATCCGCAGGGTTCAAATAATAATGCTCCATTATGGAAAGAGATGCTGAGCGAAGCCAGAAAACTTCGTTACAGAGGAAAGATAACGGAAGCTCTTGCAGCCTATTCAAGATATGAAGACCAGTTTGGTGATATCTATCCTTCTACCCATGACTACATTACCGCGGTGCAGGCCTTTACCCTCCAGAAAGATAAAACAGGATACAGCGGGGGTGTCTATATTTATGAAATAATGCCGGACGGAATAGCCAGCAGGGCAGGCCTTGGCATTGGAGATATTATTGTCTCCTACGGCGGGATGAAGGTTGAAAGCCCTGATGACCTGTTTGCTGCACGGGCTGCCCTGGAACCGGGATCACCGGTGCGGGTTGTTTATCTTCATCTGGACAGTACCGGGCATTTTCCTGAAAAAGAGGTAATAATAGAAAATGATGTGCTGGCTGCAGGTATTATGGATTTTTAAATGGTATCAATTGCGTATCTGTAATCCGAAGTAAAAGGGAGGAATCTATGAAAGCATTGTACAGCTTCAAAGTTTTTCTGGTCATATCCCTGGTTTTATGCATTACCTTATGTACAGCCGCTGTAACACTGGCGCAGACTCCTGTACCCAGCCGCTGGAAGGGCGTAATAGAGGGTAAGGTTCATAATAAGTCATTTCGTCTGCCGGTGGTTCTGGAGATAAAGCCGTCCATGGCTCATGAAAACAATCCCTTTCATCTGTTTATAGGCTCCGGTGATAACGATGATATCGGCTATCTTTATATTATCAGCGCAATGATGTTTAATACCAGCTCCGGCCGTGCTACCCTTCAGTATTTTACAATGACGCAGAGAGGAAATGTGCTTGAGGGAACACTTACAAATACTCATAAGTCTGCCGCAGCAAAGGCCAACGGATTTACCGGGCCCAATGTTTCCGCTGCCGAGGCTTCAGATCTTATGAGAGATATACTGAAGGATGCCTGGGGTGATTCGGAAATGTTCGGATTCAGCAGGGGCGTCACCATAAAAATCCAATTTAACGGTAATAAGCTGTCAGGAGCTGTCAGCGGCAGCGGGACAAGCTACACTGCCACATCTTCATCTGTTCAGTATCAGGCCAGGTTCCAGGCCGAACGCGTTCAATAGGCAGGCGCATCATGGCTGATAATAATAAAAACCTGTCAAAGAGACTTCATTCACCCGGGCCCAAACGCATTCTTGCGCTTGATGGAGGAGGCATACGGGGTCTGGTTACCCTGGGGCTTCTTGCGCGTGTAGAAGAAATATTAAGAGAACGTCTGGGGCGTCCTGATCTGGTATTAAGCGAGTATTTTGATCTTATTGGAGGAACAAGTACCGGTTCAATCATCGGAACACTTCTTTGTATGGGATGGTCCGTTGAAGAGATCCGTAAAATGTACCTTGACCTCGGTGAAGAGGCCTTTCAGCCCAGGAAAAGCTGGTTTGGCCCCCTGGGCCGGGTAGTCGGCGCCAAGTTTGACGAAAAGCCCTTTGAAGCCCTTCTTAAAAAACACCTGGGAAACAGGACTTTAGGATCCGGTGATTTAAGATGCGGGCTTGTATTTATAACAAAGCGTATTGATACCGGATCTGTATGGGTGCTGTTTAATGTGCCCGAACACCCCTATTATGAGATGAACAAGGATCTGCTGCTGTGGGAACTTGTCCGTGCCTCCACTGCGGCGCCCACTTTTTTTAAACCACACATGGTCGAAAATGTAGGTCCGGGCGAAGACGGTATTTTTGTGGACGGCGGAATAAGCATGCATGGAAATCCGGCACTGCAGATGCTTATGGTTGCCACCATGAAAGGGTATGCCCTTGACTGGCCGACCGGAGAAAAAAATCTTCTTATCTGCTCTCTCGGGACAGGAGAACTGCCAAGTCTCCTTGATAAAGAGTCGGTTCAGAAGTTTTCCAACCTGCACTGGCTTGCCCACCTTATAACCCAGATGATGCAGGATTCTTCAAAAAATAACCAGACTATACTGCAGTGGATTTCAAAAAGCCCCACAGCAAAAACGATGGACAGCCAGATAGGCACTCTTGAAAAAGACTGCCTCTGCAGGGAACCGGTAATAACCTACCTCCGCTATAATCCTCTGTTTAATAAGCAGTCCCTTTCGGAGCTTGGGCTTAATTACACAGAAAAACAGGTCAGGAGCCTGAGGAATATGAGTGACGTTAGGAATATTGAACAGCTGGATCGAATCGGAACAGCCGCAGGTGAAAAGTTAATAGAAGCCAGTCATTTTGCCGGAGATTTTGATAATGTGTATGAACAGTGATAACAAAGAAAAGGATGATCTGTGCTGCAGCGATTTGCCTGATCTTAACGAAAGATTCTGTGTCGGCATAACAGGGCATCGGCCCAACAGGCTTGATAACGCGGATATATCTCTTCTGCACAAAAGTGTAGGCAGAATACTTAGCGTTATAGATGATGTTCTTAAAAATGAAATAAAGGTATTGTTTCCAACACTGGTTTCTCCCCTTGCCGAAGGCGCAGACCGCATAGCCGCCATGGAAGCTCTTGAGCTGGGATTTTTTCTGTACTCTCCGCTTCCTTTTCCGCCAGAGGAGTATGCCCGGGATTTTATAGAAGATTCATCCAAAGAGATTTTTTATGAGCTCCTTAATGAGGCTGACTTTGTGCATGTTCTTTGTAAAGATACCGGTGTGCATGAACGTGAGTATGCCTATATGAAAGCCGGTATGGAGGTTATACGTGCCAGTGATCTGCTAATAGCAGTATGGGACGGTCATGGGGAACATGGAGAAGGCGGAACAGGGCAGATAGTGAATAATGCCCTGGCAGAAGGTGTTCCTGCTGTGTGGATTAATTCGGAAGCTGATCATGCTGTTAAAGTGCTGTTGCCGGAAAAACCGGTGACAAATAATATTTTACAAAAAATATTGCAGATTGTATCTGATGAGGCTGATACTGGCAGCTGATTGTTGATGTTAATTTTGAAGCTGAAATCTTGTTAAGGAGAAGCCTATGAAAAAAGGCCTGTTGATTTTTATTGGACTGCTGCTGCTCGTGCTGATAATCGGATACTTCAGTCAGGGAAGTAAAGACAGACACAGAAAGGTTTTAAAACTTGGTCATGGTTTGAACACGCGGCATCCTGTCCACAAGGCCATGGAGTATATGGCCGAACGTGCGAGTGAGCTTTCCGGCGGTGAGCTTGAAGTTCAGATTTTTCCAAGTGAACAGCTTGGTAATGAAAAAGAATGTATTGAGTCTTTACAGCTTGGCTATCTTGCAATGACCAAGACCAGCACCGGACCTATGGAGGCTTTTGTTCCGCGCATCCGTATCTTCGGCATACCCTACCTGTTTCGGGACAGTGAACATTTCTGGAAAACAGCCCTCGGCCCTATCGGTAAAGAACTGCTTGCAGCGGGAGAATCAAAGGGGCTGCGCGGTTTATGCTACTATGATGCCGGAGCACGCAGTTTTTATTCCAAAAATGAACCAATCAATAATCCTTCCGATCTTACAGGTAAAAAGGTACGGGTTATGAACAGTGTTATGTCCATGGATATGATAAAGGCCATGGGCGGATCACCCACGCCGATCAGCTGGGGCGAGCTTTATACCTCTCTTGATCAGGGGGTTGTGGATGCGGCAGAAAATAACCCGCCTTCTTTTGATACATCCCGCCATTTTGAAATCTGCAAATATTACAGCCTGGACGAGCATGTAAGGCTTCCTGATATGCTTGTTATAAGCGCAAAGGTGTGGGCAGATTTGACTGACAGCCAGAAAAAATGGCTTCTTCAGGCAGTTGATGAATCAGTTGCCTATGAACGAAAGCTGTGGGCTGAAGCAGAAGAAGAGTCCATGAAGATTGTGGAAGCCGGCGATGTTGTGGTTTCTTATCCTGATAAAAAGCCCTTTCAGGAGGCTGTAAAACCAATGTGGAATAAATTTCTCAATGCCGAAAACCCGAATGATAAAGCAATCGGTGAATTGATATTGAAGATTCAGGAGATTAAATAATGGGATTAAAGCGGATACTGGATAAATTTCTTGAAGTGCTCCTTATGATTTCTGTTGCGGTGCTGGTCGTTGATGTGCTCTGGCAGGTTTTTACCAGGTTTGTTATGGGAAGCCCCAGCAGCTGGACAGAAGAACTGGCCACCTTTCTTTTAATATGGGTTTCTCTTTTAGGGGCGGCTGTTGCATTTGGACGCGGTGCACATCTGGGCATTGATTATTTTACCCACAAGCTTACAGAACACTGCCGGGTACAGACAGAGCTGTTTGTGTTTTTCGTGGTAAGCCTGTTTTCTTTTCTTGTTATGATCATCGGCGGTATAGGCCTTGTAAAACAGACACTGGCTCTTAACCAGATATCTGTGGCCCTGCATATTCCTATGGGTTATGTGTACCTTGCCATTCCTATAAGCGGCGCCTTTCTGGTGCTCTACGGGCTTATCGGTCTTTTTGAAAGGTCTGTCATGCTGAAGGGAGGCGCAAGATGAGTTTTCCTATTCTAGTGTTAATTGTATGCTTCCTTGTTCTTCTTGTTTTAAATGTCCCCGTGGCATTCTGTATGGGAATAGCCGCAATGCTTTCCATAATGGCAATGGGCGATCTGCCCGCCTTTGTGGCTATGGCTCACAAGATTGCCACGGGTATAGACAGCTTTTCCCTGCTTGCGATACCGTTTTTTATTTTATCGGGGCTTTTAATGGACCACGGCGGAATTGCCCGCAGGCTTATTGATTTTGCAAATGTCCTTGTTGGAAGGTTCAGGGGAGGGCTGGCCCTTGTTAATGTGCTTACCTGCATGCTTTTCGGCGCAATATCAGGCTCATCCGCCGCCGCAGTATCAAGTGTCGGCGGGTTCATGATCCCCTTAATGAACAAGCGGGGCTATGAAAATAATTTTAATACAGCGGTAACCATAACTGCAGCAACAACCGGGCTTCTGATACCTCCAAGCAATATCATGATTGTTTATTCACTCGCCACAGGCGGCATTGTTTCTATTGCAGCTATTTTTATGGCAGGTGTAATACCGGGAATACTCGTAGGGCTGGGCCTTATGGTTGTGGCTGCTGCTTCGGTTAAAAATCACTATGGTGAAAAGGAGAAAACCTTTAACAGCAGCGAGACACTTAAAAGTTTTTTACGCGCTGTGCCGTCTCTGTTACTTATTATAATTGTACTTGGCGGGATTCTGTTAGGTGTTTTTACAGCTACCGAGGCATCTGCTGTTGCGGTGCTCTATGCCTTTATCCTTGCAGTAATAGTGTACAGAGAAGTTAAGATAAAAGATCTTCCTGATATTCTGCTCCGGTGCGGTGTTACAACCTCTGTTGTGTTTCTGCTTATAGGGACAAGCATGGCCATGAGCTGGGTGCTTGCTGCAGAGAACGTGCCCCAGGATATAAGCCGGGGTCTGCTTGCGCTTACAGAAAATAAAATACTTCTGCTTCTCATGATAAACGTAATGCTGTTGATGGTCGGAACCTTTATGGACATGACGCCTGCTATACTTATTTTTACCCCGATATTTCTCCCGATTTTTATAAGGCTCGGAGTCCATCCCCTGCATTTTGGAATTATTATGATCATGAACCTGTGCATAGGTTTATGTACTCCGCCGGTAGGGACGTGTCTGTTTTTAGGATGCGGCATTGCCAATACAACGGTAACAAAAATTATTCCAAGGATATTGCCTTTTTTTGCGGCAATGGTAATAATTTTGCTGGTCTGCAGTTATATCCCGGCTCTTTCGCTGTGGCTGCCGGATGTGCTGGGGTTGCTAAAGTAGCTGTTATATGCCCGATTGTCATTTCAAAATAACTGTCGAGTTATTTCTGCTCAGGGTGGTGCTTTATGCACCACCTGAACTAAAGGCAAAAAATCATGTCTCTCACAGAGCGCGCAGAGAAAAACAAAAGCAAAAACTGTTTTGTGTTTTAGAAAAATTAAAATGCTTTTCTCTGCGTGCTCTGCGTCTCTAGTGAGCAAAGCGAACGGGCGAGAGATATATGCTTTTGGGTTTTATTACATTCTGATTGTTATTCTCCTTAGCTTGTCGCTAATGTCCCCTGGTGGGAGGGATTAAGGGAGGGGGAGAAAACAGCAACTCTCTCAAGGTCTATTGGGTGCCGTGTAAAGTCTATCACTTTAGATGTTATTATAATGTCTTTCACTCTTCATCCTCAAAACCTTCGGAGTGTTTTTCTCCAAGCAGTTCAAGATAGGTGTCTTCAAGTTTTTTCATTTCTTTTAATATGTCCATGGCATGGCGTGTTCCCACTTCGGCGGCTTTTTCGGAATCTCTCTGCCTGAAGGCTTCCAGTATTTCATTGTGGTCGCTGTCATTATGGATGATGATGGTTACCGGTTTCATGGTTCTTATAAAGCTTTCGGTAAAATCCATAATGTTTTCCATTATGATGGAGTATATGGGGTTGCCGCAGGCTCTTCCTACAAGTCTGTGGAACATGGAATAAAGAGTGTCCAGCTTGTCCCGCTCTTTTATAACATCGTATGAATCAAGAAGTGTCTGCATCTCTTTGAGTGATTTTGATGAGGCATTCTGAGCCGCCAGCCTGCATACTTCAGGTTCAAGTAAAAGCCTTGCCTTTGCCAGGTGATCAACCTTTACCCTTCTGTATCTTATAAGATCTGCAAAATCTTCCATAAAGGGCATCTGGTGTAACTCTTTTACAAAGGCTCCGCCTGTAATTCCGCGCCTTATTTCCAGAAAACCCCTTGACTGAAGCACCCTTATGCCTTCACGAATTACAGGCCTGCTTACCCCAAACTGCTGTGCGAGGGCTGTCTCACTGGGCAGGGCATCTCCTGTTTTATATTTGCCCGAAAGAATAGCATTTTTAATTTCATTTACTACATCTTCGTAAAGGTTGGTGGCGCGTTTTATCTTTTTAAAATCAGACAATTCAGTTTCTCCTGCCCAAATTTTGTGCGTGCTGTGCGGGCCTGTAAGTGATTTTGATAAGATGCCTGGAAATGTAAAATTATCGATAATTTAAATTGAATGCTGGCAGATTATATATCTCCGGTCAATGTTTTTTTCATCTCTTTTTTGACGAATCACGGGTATAGTGATAAATAATGCTTACTGTTAAGAGTAAACAGGATATGCTATTATTTTGTGAAAAAAAATAAAAAGGAAATAAATATTATGGCATTCAGACCTTTGGGAATTGCAAAAGAGATAATACAGGAAACGGGGTTAGACATAACCTACACATACGATGACCTTGTGTTTATTGAGCACAGTGTGTTTATCATCCAGTTTGATGATAAAAATCAGAAGAATCTTATATTGTTTTTTAATGTTGACTGTGAAGAGAAGGAAGCTGAAAAAATTGAAAAGAAACTGAACAGCGCTGCAGGAGAAAGAGAATTCACCATTACAAAGGGCGGTGAGTTTAAAATGAGTCAGAAAAAAGGCTCGGATGAAGTTGAGATTCAGTTTCTGCCGTTTTAAACGATTATTGATAAGTAAAGTGCACTCTTCGGAAATTTTAAAGCGGAATGACGATGCTTTAATAAAGGCAGGAACACTGTGTTTCCTGCCTTTTTCAATATAATACAGAAGGAGTATGTCATGGAAAACCCCGGATTTCTGGAAAAACTGTACAGCGGTATTTTTGATGAAAAACTGTTTTCTTCATGTCACGGTCCGCATGTTTCTGACAAAGCAAAAGAAATACTCGAAAATTATCTTGCTGTTATAAAAAACTATTCTCCTGTTGAACTTGAAGAGTCCGGCAGCCTTCCTCCTGAATTGTGGGCAGGTTTAAAGTCATCCGGCATGTTTGCTCTTACAATACCTGAAGAATACGGGGGCTCGGGCTTAAGCCTCTGGGATTATCTGTGGATAATAGAGGGAGCTGCGGCACAGGATATGGCTCTTGCAATTATTCCTCTTGCTCATCACTCCATAGGGCTTAAGGGGATTCTTTTATTCGGCTCCGAAGAGCAGAAACAGAAATATCTTACACCTGCGGCTTCAGGTGATATGATTTTTGCCTATGTTTTAACCGAGCCCAAAACAGGATCAGATGCGCAGCACATAGATACCTTTGCGGAAAAATCATCAGACGGAAAGCACTATATTTTAAACGGTACAAAAACCTACATAACAAACGGAGGTTATGCGGGCGGTATGACCGTGTTTGCCCAGCTCGATAAGAATAAACCCGGTTATATGGGGGCTTTTATTGTGGAGACCGGCTGGGAGGGAGTTGCCATCGGAAAGGATATGCACAAGATGGGCCTTGCCTTAAGCTCAACAACAATGGTGAAGTTCAGCAATGTAAAGGTTCCTGTGGAAAACATGATAGGAGAGCCCGGAGACGGTTTCAAGATAGCCATGACCATACTTAATTACGGAAGGCTTGGGCTTGCTGCCGCATCAACAGGGCTGATGGATCAGTCCGCAGATGAAATGCTTGAAAGGGCAAACAGGCGTATCCAGTTTGGGGTGCCGATTTCAAGCTTTGAGCTTGTTCAGGAAAAGATAGTAAAGGCAAAGGTGTATGCCTTTTTATCAAAGTCTGTAACAGCCTCCACCTCAGGCATGATTGAAGGGGATTCCATGATAAGGGCCGCAATTGAAACTTCTCATGCAAAGCTGTTCAGCACAAATAACTGCTGGGATGTTTTATACGAGGCTCTGCAGGTTCACGGCGGATCGGGTTATCTTAAGACCCTTCCATATGAAAAGCGCATGAGGGATTTTCGTGTTACAACAGTATTTGAAGGAACATCCGAAATACACAGCATATATCCGCCTCTTTTTCTTTTAAGAAATATGACAAAGGGAAAAAAGTATCCCGGCAGCAGTTTTATAAAACCGATAAAGGCCATGTTTGCACTGTTTAAATCTCCTTCTGTTAAGGACAAACCTGAAGATCCTTTATTTAAAAAGGCCTTAAAGACTGCTCTTAAACTGGTTAAAAAAGTCAGGTTTATGCTGGCTGCAGGGCTTTTTGTATACGGCAGAAAAATTACCCAAAGCGAGTTTTTTTTGCGGAGAATCACCGGCATGAGTATTGATGCCTTTCTGCTGTTAAGCTCCATGGCCTATATTAAAAAATGTGAGAGCGCGGGTGTCAATATGGACGACTGCAGGGCTTATCTTGAGTATTATATGGCTCTCATTAATGCGCGCGGAAGCAGAGATTCACGGATAAGACGGAATAACCTGGAAAAAATTCATGCAAAGGTATTTGATATTATCAATAGAAATAAAGAGGCTTAAATAATGAGTTCCGTTAAAATAACGGCGGCGGTGGGTATGAGCGGAGGTGTTGATTCTTCCGTAACTGCCGCGCTTTTACAAAAGGAAGGCTATGATGTATCAGGCCTTTCAATGCAGATTTATGATGAGAATATAAAAATAAATGTAGCCGGAAAAAATGCATGTTACGGGCCCAACAAGGCTAACGACATGGATTCTGCAAAGGCTGTATGCGACTCTCTGAATATCCCTTTTAACCTGGTTGATCTTAAAAAGGAATTTACAGAACACGTGATAGAATACTTCAGGAACGAATATCTTGAAGGAAGAACACCCAACCCCTGCATTGTCTGCAACAGGATTTTAAAGTTCGGTTTTCTGTTAGAAAAGGCAAAAAACACCGGCATTAAGTTTGATAAATTTGCCACAGGTCATTACGCAAGAATAGAAGAAAAAAACGGCAGGTATCTATTAAAAAGACCGGCCGATATCTCAAAGGATCAGACCTATTTTCTGTATTCTCTTTCACAGGAACAGCTGGGCAGCATACTTTTTCCTCTGGGCGGATACAGCAAAAAGGAAGTAAGAGAAATAGCAAGATCATTCGGCCTTGATACTTCCGAGAGGCCCGAAAGCCAGGATTTTATCTCAGGAGGAGATTACTCTCCCTTTTTTAATGACAGTGAAATAAACGAGGGAGATATTGTTAATAAAGAGGGTAAAGTTCTGGGAAGGCACAAAGGGATTATCTACTATACAGTGGGCCAGCGGAAAGGCCTTGGAATAGCCGCACCAAACCCGCTTTATGTTTGTGAGATAGATGTAAAAAACAACAGGCTGGTTGTAACCGGTCAGTCTGAGCTTATGTCAAAAAAGCTTATTGCCAAAAATATTAATTTTATTTCAGTAGATAAGATTGATAAGCCAATGAAGGTGAATGTAAAGATAAGAGTTCAGCACAAAGGCGCTTCCGCCGTTATAAAAGATATAGGAGGCGGAAAGATAGAGGCAGTATTTGATGAACCCCAGCTCGCAGTAACACCGGGCCAGTCAGCGGTTTTTTATGACGGAGATGTGGTTGTGGGCGGAGGGGTAATAGAAACAGGGCACAAGGCTCAGGGCTAAGGGCGCAGGGAAAAACCTTGAGCCGTGCGCCTTGAGCCTTGCGCCGGTATCAGAATTCGGATATCACAAATTACTAATAACGATTATTAAAACCAATTATAGCGGTGCTCCCCCCCTAATACGCCTTAGCGAACAGCACCCTCTGTTTACTCTTTTTACCAGTAAAAATACATTCTCCTTCTTCGCCAGCAAGATCAAATGGAATATTTCTTATTGAAACTCCGTATTCCTTTGCAATCTTTTCTTCCAGCTCTCTTTCTCCGCACCAGTGAACCTGTGCAAAACCGCCGTGAATTTCAGGCTGGTTTTTATTTTTGGCTGTAAAGTAGGAGATAAAATCGTCTTTGCTGTCAATATTTACAGTGTTTTCGTTTCTGTGATCAAGGGCCCTGTTCATGAGGCTGTTCTGGATATCCGTAAGGGTTTCGGAAACGGTGTTTATGAATTCATCTCTTGAAACGCCCTTTCTTTCTCTCCTGTCCTGATCTCTTCTTCCTGCAAATACGCTGTTGTTTTCCACTTCCTTGGGACCTACTTCAACTGTGACAGGTACACCTTTTTTAACCCATGACCATGCCTTTTCTCCGCCGTGCAGATCGCGTGTGTCCAGTTCAACCCGGATGGCTTCTCCGTCATAAACCTTTTCTTTAAGTTCGGCGGCAAGGCTTTCGCAGAACTCCATAACCTGCTGTTTTGTTTCTTCCTTGTGGAGTACAGGCATTATAACAACATGAACCGGTGCCAGTCTTGGCGGTACAACCAGGCCGTTGTCATCGCTGTGGGTCATTATAAGACCGCCTATGAGCCTTGTTGATACTCCCCATGAGGTGGTCCATGCATATTCTTCTTTGCCCTGATCAGATAAAAATTTAATCTGTGAAGCCTTTGCAAAGTTCTGGCCTAAAAAGTGAGAGGTTCCTGCCTGAAGTGCTTTTCTGTCCTGCATCATTGCTTCTATGCTGTATGTTGCAACTGCGCCTGGGAATCTTTCGGCCTCGCTTTTTTCTCCCATTACAGCAGGTATTGCCATATAGTTCTGCGCAAAATCCGCATATACATTGAGCATTTTCATGGTTTCTTCCTGAGCTTCCTCACTTGTTGCATGGGCGGTATGGCCTTCCTGCCATAAAAATTCTGCTGTGCGCAGGAATATTCTGGGCCTCATTTCCCATCTTACAACATTTGCCCACTGGTTGATCAGTACAGGAAGATCCCTGTATGACTGAACCCAGTTTGCATACATCTCACCGATAATGGTCTCTGATGTTGGTCTTATTACAAGAGGTTCCTCAAGCTGGCCAGAAGGCTGAAGCTTTCCGTCGGGCCCTGCTTCAAGCCTGTGATGCGTGACAACCGCGCATTCCTTTGCAAATCCTTCAACATGATCCGCTTCTTTCTGCAGGTAGCTGAGCGGAATAAAAAGAGGGAAATAGGCATTTACATGGCCTGTTTCCTTGAACATCCGGTCAAGGTGTTTCTGTACGTTTTCCCAGATTGCCCAGCCCCATGGTTTTATAACCATACAGCCGCGCACCGGTGAATTCTGCGCCATATCAGCCGCCTTGATTACCTGCTGATACCATTCGGGATAGTTTTCTTCTCTGGTAGGAGTGATTGCCGTTTTCTGTTTTTTACCCATTATATGCTCCAAAATTTTAATTTAAGATCTGTTTGATATAATGCCTGCTGATTTTTTTCAATACCCTTTTAAAATAAGAATTCAATATCCGCCTGTAGGCCTGATCTCTCCGGTTCAGTTAAAGGGGGTAATGCCCGGACAGTAGTTACCGATTCCTTTGGAAGGCTGTGTTCGATTATGTATTTTATTTCTTGTTTTAAGAAAAGGATTACCTGAAGGTGGTGAATAAAGTACATAATTTAAAAAAAGACAGGTTTTTAAAATTAATGTTTCTTTTTAATATTTTAGTATTTTTTTGAAGTTGAGTACTCCCGGATAAATGTCTTCTTATCAGCTTTCTCCATTCCGCGTCATCGCATCCCCTGGATTTTGGTAACTTTTTAAATTGCTGCTGAAAATCAATGGATGCTCTCTTATTTTATTTTTTCTGATTCAGGCATAATATTTGCTCTTTTATCAGGCAATTAATAAGAGCGCAGCACTGCTGATAATTTAATGAAAAAGCGCCTGATAAGATGTCGTAAATGGCTGCTGAATGATAAAAAGTGATAATGAGTTATGGAGGAATACATGAAAAATATTGTTAAAAATTCTCTTTTTCTATTGCTGGCAATTGTATTTTTACTGCCTTCATTTGCTTCTGCCTCGTCCTACTATGTTTATGATGTATGGGGAGGCACATATTCTGATGCGGAAAAGACATACAGTAACACTGATGATGATTTAATGTGCTGGGCGGCTGCAGCATCCAACATATTATACTGGACAGGCTGGGGAAATGTTTCGTCAGAAGATTTTTCCAGCGCTGATGATATTTTTAATTACTATCAGTATTACTGGACAGACGACGGCGGTAATTCTGCCTATGCATGGAACTGGTGGTTTACCGGAAATGGTGTTTCCGAAAACTCTGATGGATGGTCATATGTTGAGTACTCAGACGGAGGTGATTTTTATAATCAGCGTCTGTTTTCACAGGTCTTTAGGTATTCTGTAAATACCTCTAAAATTATGGAGGATCTGAACAGATTTTTTAATATGGGTTATGGTGTTACCTGCTCACTTACCAGAGACGGTGAATCAGGGCACATGGTTTCCGTATGGGGATATGAGTATGACGAAGCAGGCAACTATGTAGGGATATATGTAACAGATTCTGATGATGACAAAAGCTCTGATTATGCAGATGATGTTCTTGCATATTATGATATTGTTTATGGTACCGTTACCTCCGGGGAAGATACATTCTACGCCTGGTTTCTTCAGGATTTTTACGGCACAGACTCCTATTATGTAACAGGTCTTTATGCCCTGGCACTTGCGCCTGAAGCGCTTCGGGCAGTTCCTGTTCCTGCAGGTATATTTCTTCTCGGATCAGGTTTGATTGCTGTTTCAGGGATCAGGAGATTCAGGATGTAAACGCTGACGGGTGCAGTTAGATTTCTTTCAGTTTAATGGCTTTAGGCTGCCTGTGTTCCCGGCTTTTTCAAGGTCAATAATTCTCAACTGCACTTTTTCATTGCCGTTCCATTTGTTTATTTCCGGGGAGTATACCGCATTTATCAGGCTGCTTCTTTCCGGCTGCTGATCAGCAAGGTTAAAGCCGATTGCTTCGGTAATGGTTTCATCCTGTCTGAGTCTCAGCTTCAAATGATTTTCTCCCACTATCCATGTGTCCAGAACTTCAAGGTCTCCGGAATAAAAAACAGGTTCCGGGTTTCCGGAGCCAAATGGTTCAATGGAGCGGATGTCGTTGATTGAATCAATTGTAATGTCAGAAAGTTTGAGACAGTCATCAACGGTTATACAGGGTATAAGGTCTTCATCCTTTAATGTGCCTCTGGCAATATCTTCAAGCCCTTCACTGAGTTTTTCGATATTTTCCATCTCAAGAGTGCAGCCTGCAGCATGATAGTGGCCCCCGAACCGTATAAAAAGATGTTTAAGGCTGGTCATGGATTCATGCAGGTTAAAGCCGTCTATGCTTCTGCCGGAACCTGTAGCTACCCCGTCTCTTATGGTCAGAACGATGGTGGGCCGATGATATTTTTCAAGAATTTTTGAAGCTACAATTCCAAGCACACCTTTATGCCAGCCCTCTTTTGCAAGCAGCAGAATTTTTTTGTTTTCAAGGTCCAGCCCGGGAAGTATGTCTCTTTCTATTTCTTCAACAATTGCGCCTTCAATCTTCTGACGCTCGCTGTTCATGTTATTCAGCTCTCTTGTAGAATAAATGGCCTCAGAGTAGTTTTCCGTTACAAGAGATGCTATTCCTGTTTTATTGTCGCCTATTCTTCCTGCAGCATTCAGCCTGGGTGCAAGTTTAAATGCAACATCCAGTGAAGATATATCCTGGTTTTCGAGCCCGCATACTTTTTTCATGGCCTCAATACCGAGCCACCTGGAAGTTTTCATCATCTCGATCCCTGCGCTCACGATAATTCTGTTCTGGTCCACCAGGGGGACCATATCGGCAATTGTACCGAGCGCCACTATATCCAGGTACTGCTTCAGGTCAGGTTCTGCGGCAAGCTCAAACCATCCTTTTTTCCTTATGCATGAGCGTATTCCCGCTGCAAGAAAAAATGCCACCCCGACACCGGCAAGATCTCTGAAGGGAAACTTCGAGTCTTCTCTGTTTGGGTTGATAACAGGGCATGCAGGTGAAAAATTTTCAGGTATCTGGTGATGGTCTGTTACAACAACTTTTATACCCAGTGAGTGGGCGTATTCTATTTCATCCCGGTTGGATATACCGCAGTCAACAGTGATAAGCAGTTTAACATTTTGCTGAGCAAGGGAGTCTATTGCCGCTTTGTTCAGGCTGTAGCCTTCGGATATTCTGTCCGGTATGTAGTAAAGTGCGGGTATTCCCAGTTCGGAAAAAAAGTTAACAAGCAGGGCTGTGGAAGTAATACCGTCAGCATCATAATCTCCGTATATCGCAATCTGCTCCTGTTTTTCAAAGGCGGATATAATAAGGTTTACACCTTCCTCCATATCTTTGAGGAGCATCGGGTCGATGAGGTCTGACAGTTTAGGGTGAAGAAATGAATTGATATCCCCGGCTTCGGTTATTCCGCGGTTGAAAAGCAGCCGTGCTTTTATGGGAGAGATATCTGTTTCACTGGCAATTTTTTTTATATCTGTTGAAGATGATAAAAGTCTCCAGATTTTATTAGCCATATAATATTTCGGATATAATAGCGGCTGCCTGTAAACGTTCCTTTTTTAATTTTTACATGAGTTTTAATTTTGTAAAAATATCAGGTCTCAGGGTTAACACTATTTAATATTTCCTCAACCTTCCTTATGTCTTCCGGCGCATCAACTTCAATAGAATCGCTGTCAGTTTCTATTACTTTTATTTTATAGCCGTTTTCAATGGCTCTGAGCTGTTCAAGCTTTTCTGCGTTTTCAAGTGTTCCGCCGGGTAGTTTATTAAATTCAAGAATAAAGTTCTTTCTGTATGCATAAAATCCAAGGTGTTTGTAGTAAGCCTGATCCTCCGGGTTTTCTCTGTAAAAAGGTACTGCCCATCTGGAGAAATAGAGAGCAAAATCATTATTGTCGGTTACAACCTTTACAATATTGCTGTTATTGATCTCTGCAGGATTACTTATTCTGTACTTCAGGGTGCTCATAGGGATGCTTTTATCTTCTATCATGGGTTTAACCATGGCTGAAATAACAGAAGGTTTAAAGAGCGGCTGGTCACCCTGTATGTTTACAATAATATCATCATCCGTAAGGCCGAGTGTTTCGACAGCTTCTGCAATTCTGTCAGTACCTGAAGGATGTTTTTCCTTTGTCATTACGGCTTTGCCGCCAAACTCTTCAACGCATTTCATTATGCGGTCATCATCTGTTACAACATATACATCGGTTATGTCGCTGCATTTTAATGCGCAGCCGCATGCATGCTGAATCATTGGTTTTCCGGCGATCTTTGCCAGTGGTTTTCCCGGAAAGCGGGATGAGCCGTATCGTGACGGAATAAATGCGAAAATGGACATGGGGTCTCTGAAACTTCCTGTACGTGATGTTGTTATTAATCCTCTGAAAAATGTCAGAGGGGTATTTTGAAAAGGCGCAGGGCACATCCGTCTTCGCTAAAGCTTCGCCGTGACAGGAGGCGCAGGGTTTTTTGTTTTTACCCTGAGCCCTGCGCCTTGTGCCGGTTCGTAATTCGACTTACTTAACTAAATTCTTCTAAATCATGCATCCCAAAAAGGGCTGTATCAACCAACCGAATACGTCGCGCAGGCGTTGTCTGATTCCCAGGCTGTAACCCTGCTGACACTTACCCTGCTGTCGTTTATATCCTTTGACAATTCGTCAAAAATATATTTTGCAATATTTTCCGAAGAGGGGTTTATCTCTGTAAAACATTCCAGTTCGTTCAAAAATTTGTGGTCAAGGCTTTCAATAATTTCATCAGTCTTTTCTTTTACTACCTTGAAATCGACAAGCATACCGCCTTCATCAAGTTCTTCGCCCTTCACATACACTTCAATCTTCCAGTTGTGACCGTGAAGGTGTTCGCATTTTCCGTTATAGTTTCTCAACTGGTGTGCTGCACCGAATTGAGTAATTGTTTTAAGTTCGTACATTGGTCTTCCTTATTACTTACTTTTTTAAATAAATGAGTATCCGGTATACGGATAATGTTTTCATTTTGCGCACAGGTGCAAGGTTCAGGGCACAAGGCGCAGGGATAAATAAATTTCAATCCGGTTTATGCTTCTTCCTCAGGCGGTTTTCCGCATTCGCTGCATTTGCCGTCTATTATTATTCCGGTGCAGGCTCCATCCGAACAGAGAACCCTGTCTTCAAAATCCAGGTCATCATCTTCATCATCCGTCAGTGTCTCAGGTTCCCCTTTAAGGTTTTTTCCGCAGTTTATGCAGTACACGCTTTCTTCAGGGGTTGATTCTCCGCAATCAGGACAGTCAATGGCTTTTATTTCGTGGTCGCATTCCGGACATTTAATTATCATTTTCAGCTCTTGTTAAATATAGGTTAATAATAAATTAAAGGAGAATTAATAATATATTACAGGGGGATAGTCAATAAAGAGGATTTTATAAAAATTATAAAAAAAAAGTAATCCTGATGATTTGGCTTGCCAGAATATGCAAAAACAAGTAGCATTTTAAACTGTCATTTCGATAAGTTAATAAAATTCAACTAGTTATATTGTTCAAATATATTATGGAGGTATATATGGAAGCTGGTAAAGTTAAGGATCTCATGGTACCGCTTGAAGAGTATGCCACTGTTTCGCACAAGGCCACACTCTATGACGCTGTTCTTGCTCTTGAAAAAGCACAGGAGGAAATTGAAAGGAATCGTACAGCATATCTTCACAGGGCTATTCTTGTATATGATGACAGTAAAAAAATAATCGGGAAAATAAGCCAGCTTGATATCCTTACAGCCCTTGAACCAAAATACAATGAAATGGGGCAGAGCAGGGCAATGTCACGTGTGGCATTCAGCCCTCAGTTTTTGAAAAGCATGCTGGAGCAGTACTCGCTTCTTCCTGATTCATTTGAAGTTACCTGCAGAAAAGCAAAAAATATAAGTGTTACAAAGATTATGTATACACCGTCCGAAGGTGAGTTTGTGGATGAAAACACGTCTCTCAGGGTGGCAATACATCAGTTTGTTATGGGGCATCACCAGTCGCTGCTCGTGACACGCGGTGGAGATATAGTCGGCGTCCTGAGACTGACTGATTTATTCAAGGCGGTTTTGCAGGTTATGAAAACCGATGCCTGATTTTAACTGAAAATGAAATATCCCGGTCTCCGCTTAAGAATATATCTGATAATCGCCTCTCTGGTTCTTATAACATGTGCCGGAGGAGCGATAACCGTCTGGTATACCTACCGAATAGAAGGTGTTTTCGGAAATGTAATCGATAAAAATATTGAGGCATTCCGCATAGTTGAAGAGCTCGAAACAGCTCTTGTCAACCAGAAGGGCTTTGTTACATATTTTCTGCTTGATTCCGACCCTGACTGGCTCAGACAGCTTGGGGAATACAGGCAGATATTCAGGGAAAGGATAAAGGAAGCCAACAATTTTGTCCGGACCGAAGAGGAAAAAAGGACACTGGAACTCCTTGAAGATGAGTATAAGAAATACATAGACCTTAAAGACAGGGTTATTGTTTTTTATAAAAACGGTGATAAAGAAGCCGGCTCACTGCTCCACAAAGATTCCCGTCATCATTTTTTCAAGAGCCTTGAACTTAGTGAAAAATTTAAAGATCTTTATATAGAAAGAGTTTCAAGGGTAAAAAAACAGAGCCTGGCCCAGGCAAAAAAATTAAGACTGATAGCTGCCTCCGCAATATTTTTTGTTGCCCTGCTCGGAATTGTTCTTGCCTTTGTTCTAATAAGGCAGGTTCTGGAACCGATCAGGCTGCTTGTCCGTGAAACGGGGCGGCAGAAAAAAACTGCAGATCCTGAAGACGAAGTAAAGGCCCTGAGCCTTGGTGTAAGAGGGCTTATTGAAGATATGGATCAGACCAGCCTTGAGCTTGAAAAAAGCAGGGAGACACTGCTCCAGGCCGAGAAAATGGCAATGGTCGGAAAACTTGCAGCCGGTGTGGCCCACAGTATCAGAAATCCCCTTACGTCTGTTAAAATGCGGCTTTTTTCCATGGGCAGAGCCCTTGATATGCCTGAATCCCAGAAGGAAGACTTTGATGTCATATCCGAAGAAATTAGTCATATAGATACTATTGTTCAGAATTTTCTTGAGTTTTCCCGTCCGCCCAGGCTGAGAATGCAGCTCTTAAGTCCATCGGAAGTTGTGGATCTTGTAATACAGCTTTTAAAGCACAGGCTCGAATCAGGCAGTGTTGAAGTTATACTCCACCGTGAAACAAAGCTTCCCGAAATGGAAATTGACCCTGAACAGATCAAGGAAGTCCTGGTCAACCTGATGGTAAATGCCTGTGAGGCAATGACAGAAGGAGGAACAATTGATATATTTGAAGAGCATGTTTCAAAAGGAGATACGGGAGGTGCCGTAAAGCTTAAGATTAAGGATAACGGTCCGGGTATACCTGAAAAAATTCAAAATAAGATAACTCAGCCTTTTTTTACCTCCAAGGAGGAGGGAACAGGGCTTGGCCTGAGCATTGCCGAACGCATAGTCACCAATCATGGAGGAACCTTTACCTTTGAGTCTATAGAAGGAAGAGGGACAACATTTATTATTACGCTTACAAAAGGGGCAATAAAAAATTGAGTACTATCCTGATAATAGATGATGACGACCAGCTGAGGAGGAGCTTTGAAAAACTGCTCATGGAAGAAGGCTACACAGTTAACTCCGCACCATCGGGAGAATCCGGCCTTAGAAGCGTAAAGGAAAACCCTCCGGATGTTGTTGTGCTGGATATGAAGCTTCCGGGTATGAACGGCATGGAAGTTTATAAAAAAATAAATGAGTTTGATTCCAAGCTGCCTGTAATAATAATGACTGCCTTCGGCACAACCGAAACCGCCATAGAAGCAACCAAGCTGGGGGCCTTTGATTATATTCTTAAACCCTTTGATGTTCAGGACATGCTCACGACCATAAGCCAGGCAATGGAGTCAGCAAGGTTTATGCGAAAGCCTGTAAACATGAATTCCGTCCCGGATAATACTTCCGTAGAGGCCCTCATAGGACGAAGCAGCGCCATGCAGGATGTGTACAAGGCAATAGGCCGTGTTGCGCCTACTGATGCAACCGTGCTCATCAGGGGTGAATCCGGAACAGGTAAAGAGCTCGTTGCAAGGGCTCTTTATCAGCACAGCCTGAGATCAAAAAAGCCCTTTCTTGTTATAAACTGTGTTGCAATACCTGAGACACTTCTCGAAAGCGAACTGTTCGGCTATGAAAAGGGGGCCTTTACAGGCGCCACTCACAGGCGGATAGGAAAGATAGAGCAGGCAAACCACGGGACGGTTTTTTTGGATGAAATAGGCGATATGCCTCCCGGTATACAGGCAAAGATATTAAGGCTGCTTCAGGAAAAAAGTATAGAACGGCTCGGCGGAAGATCAACCATACCTGTTGATGTAAGGATTATTGCGGCAACAAACAGGGACCTGGAAGCGGGAATAGCTGCGGGAAGATTCAGGGAGGATCTGTATTTCCGATTAAAAGTGGTAACTATCGGTCTTCCCCCGCTTAATAAAAGGTCTGCCGATATTCCACTTCTGGTAGATTATTTTTTACCCCGTTTTGCAAAGGATCTTGGTATTGATAACCCAGGTATTACTGACGAGGCAAAAAGAGTGCTCACAAGCTACCCATGGCCGGGCAATGTGCGCGAGCTTTCAAATATCCTGCAGAAGGTCCTGATATTCAATCGCGGAACTCCTGTGGGCAGTGATGATGTTACCCGCGCCATCAGCGGCAAGATGGTGGTAAAGGATGATGACAGGTCCGGAACAGACCGGAAGATCATAGACTGGATAAGAGAAGAGCTGTCATCAAAAAACAAGGGCAATGTATTTGATTCCTGTATTGACCATTTTGCAGGCATACTTATAAAAGAAGCCCTCAATATTACAGGCGGAAACAGGACAAAGGCTGCAAAGCTTTTAGGCCTTTCAAGGCCTACGCTTCATTCCAGGATAGAAAAGTATCAGATTACGCTTGAGACCTCTGTTAAAGAAGAATGATAAAAGTTTTTCCGCAGGGCAGGATTTTATACCCAGTGTTGCTGACTTAAGCATCTGTTTTTAACCGCATCGCGGTGATATATTAATAGGCTCATTAATAACAAAGAAAATCAGCCCCGGAGGGGTGACACCGTTGGTATGTGTCGCTCCTATGGGGCTTGTAATATAATGTATATCAACATATCGCATCCAGCGATGCTTTATTTAATGCTATGTTGCTTAAGTCAACGGTATTGAGTTTGTGTTTTGCCTTCCTGCACTACAGGAAATATTGAGAAATGGGGAAGCGGAATCACGAAAATGAACACCTTCATGACTGAAAGGGGGTTAGCAACTCCTGAATATGAGGAGTGTTTTGGAGGCTTTCTGGTGACGTTTAAAAAGCGTGATTTTACCCCCGAAGTCGCAGGTGAAGCAACCGAACATGTTGCCGAACATGTTAAAGCGCTCTTATGGGTCTTAAAAGGAGATAAAAGCCGGCTGGAATTGCAGGAATTACTCGGTATTAAACACCGTCCGCATTTTATGGAAAGTTATATGAATCCGGCATTGAATGGCGGTTTTATTGAAATGACTGTTCCGGATAAACCCAAAAGCCGTCTTCAGAAATACCGGCTTACTGAAAAAGGACGAAAGTATTTATCCGATATGCCGGGAGAAAAAAAGAAATAAGGATCCAACTTCAAAGAATCTTTCCCCGTTTTCACTGACCATCTGATTTAGGTTTTCAGATTTTTAGAATAATAACTTTTCGTGTATTTTGCCTGTCCCTCCATAGTTTGAGCGTTTTTGCGAAAGCGGATGTGTTTCGTGGTTAAAAGATATTTATTTTTAATTTTTTCACTTGAACCCTCGGCCCTTGAATCCTTGAACCCCATTTTTATTTCCGTAACTCCGAACTTAAAAAACAGGCGAATGATTATTCGCCCCTACAGTGATCTCTTTAACCCTGATCTCTGGTTTCCGGCTTTTGCAGCCTTTTCCCTGAGATTGTGGGGACGCTGTCCCCATAATTGAGACTTTCCCCGCATAAAATCACTCATCGGCTTTCATAGAGTCACCTTTTCAAACCGAACTTGATTCTGGATGCTTGTTTATACTCCTCCCTTAATCCCTCCCGCCAGTCTTTGCTGAAGCTGCACCCGACAAGCAAGGGGCGGGAGACTTTATGCCGGCATTAAATGATAAACTGGATATCTGACTGCTCGGGAATGACGGATGAAGGCAGACCGTCATTCCATGGCGTGACCGGTGTATCCAGTTTTTGATGGTGGTAAATCCTGCACTAATTTTAAAAAACCATTCTCTGCATACTCCCTGACCTGACGCAGCTCTATATGACGGCGCCTGCGCCTCTAATGAGTGAAGTGAACAGGTATAATAAATTTTCCTGTTTTACATACTGTAAAAAATCCCGACATAAAACCCGCTTAATATTTTACCTCTTTTTTGATTTGCTGTTTATGAGTAGAAATATCAGCCGGTTATAGCCCTTCAATCTTCTTTCCATTTGGCATGTTCGTTGCTTTTTATTTTTCATTTATGCAGGTAAGTCTGCAATCTATATATGAGGCAGTAAACAGGAAGTGGAAAAGAAAATATTAATATCAGACAGAAATAAAAATGTAAGAGACTACCTTAAGCGGGAGATGAAAATTGAAGGGTACAGGGTTGAACTTGTTAAAAACGCCGGTGAAATTCTGGAGCGTGTCAGGCAGGATAATTCCATAAGCCTTCTTATACTTGATCCGGATTTGCCGGATCTTGAATATGAAACGCTCATACAGACATTGATCGATATGACCGCAAGATTCCCTGTGATTCTTCATTCGTACAGCAGCGCGCCGGAAAAGGAAAACGCGCTGTATAAACCTATTCGGTTTGTGGAAAAAAAGGGTTACGGAATAGATAACCTGAAGCAGATGGTTTCATCTCTTCTCAAGTAAAAAAAATACAAGGTGAAATATGAAAGAAAAAAAAGTCAGAGATATAATGATACCGGTAAGTGAGTACGCTACTGTAAGCCATGACGCAATGCTGATTGATGCAATCCTGAAGCTGGAAACTTCCCGAAAGAAAACCCTTGGAAAAAAACACCATTACCGTGCCGTGCTGGTTGTTGATGATGAAAACCGCGTGGTCGGCAAGATAGGTTACCTCTCCTTTTTAAAGGCCATGGAACCGAACTACAACAGTTTAAAAATGGAAGATGCAATCGTAAAAGCCAACCTGGGCTCGGATTTTCTTGATGATCTCATGGAAAACTTCAGCCTGTGGGAAGAGGATTTTCTGGATATATGCAGCAGGGCCGGCACAGTAAAGGTTACCGAAGCCATGAAGCCCGTTGTTGAGAGTATTGATGAAAGCGCTTCTCTTGTTAATGCAATGCATAAACTCATAATCCTGAATACCCTTTCTCTTCTTGTGCGGAAAAAGAACGAGATAGTCGGAATCATAAGACTCTCGGATATATATGAAGAAATGGTCGCGTCTATAAAAGACTCATGCTTTGTAACATAAACCTGGAGGAGTAGTAAGTATGTCAAAAATTCTGTTTATTGATGATGAAGATAAATTCCGTGAATCACTTTCAAGCAGGCTGAAGCTGCGCGGTTATGAAAACATCACTCTTGAAGGCGGAGCTGATGCAGTAAAGATTGTGAGATCTGATGATGATATTGATGTCGTTATCCTGGACAGAAAAATGCCGGATATACCCGGCGAAGAGGTATTAAAGGATATAAAAAAGTACCGACCGGAAATCCAGGTTATTATGCTTACCGGCCACGGATCCCATGAGTCTGCCATGGAAGTAGGCAGGCTTGATGCCTTCTGTTATCTTGAAAAACCCTGCGATCTTGAAACCCTGATTACAAGGATCGAAGAAGCCAGACAGGCAAAGGTTAAGTCAATGGAATACCATGACATGCCTGTCGTTGAAAAGGGAGGGCTTTATACCTGGCTCAAGGGGACCCACAATTCACGCCCCGGAATACTTCTGCTGGGGCTTCTGATTTTTCTTTCCGCGCTTGTGACCCCTGTTCCCGGAAGGCTTGTGGAATTACTGTCCTTTAAAAAGACCGGCGAAATGACAGATATGATCATGGGGTATTCTGACTATAAAAATATGAAGACAGGACAGAATATTGCAGATTTTTACAGCAGTAAATACAAGCTTGGCAAGGAAGTTACAGAACCTGACGGCACCCGTAAAAAGATCGCATTAAGCCCGGATGACGCGGCATACAAGGCAAAGATAATGATAAGCGTTCTTATTATTGCAGCGCTTTTCTGGGCAACCGGTGCAATGCCCATAGGAATGACGGCACTCCTTGTAGGCGTATTTATGTATGTTTTAGGAGTTATGAAGCCCAATGAAGTTGCAGCGTCATACATAAAAGATTCGGTTATATTCGTTTTCGGCGTACTTGCGTTTTCAAAGGCAATAACAAAGACCGGGCTGGACAGAAGAATAGGTATAATACTTTTAGGCTCATCCAAGTCTATCCCCATGTTTCTCTTTCTGTTTCTGCCTCTTTTTTCAACAGCCTGTTCATTTTTATCAGAGCATGCACTTGTGGCATTTATGATGCCCGTACTCCTCATTGTTTATTTAACCTCTCTAAAATCCTTTGGCATCAAAGAAGACTATAAATTTGCAGTTATGCTGTTTCTTGCATTAAATTTTGCCGCAAACGCGGGAGGCCCGGGCTCTCCTGCCGCCGGCGGCCGTAATGCCGTTATGATGGGTATCATGTCAGACTATGGAGTGCCCATGAGTTTTGGAATGTGGGTAAAATACGGTCTTCCATATGTTCCTGTAATGGCCCTTGCTATTGGTATCTATTTTTATTTTGCCTGCTATCGTAAAAGCTCGGTAAAGCAGATAGACGTTTCCAGGATTGTGAAGCAGGCTTCAGAAAAAATCGGCCCCATGACAGGCAACGAGTATATAACATCAGTTGTGCTTGTATCGCTGATGATTCTCTGGATAACCTGCAGCAGCTGGCTTGGTATGGGAGGGCCTGTTCTTATTGCCATTGTTGCTCTTAACATTTTCAGGATTCTTACCTGGCGGGAAGTGTCAAAGGTTCAGTGGGAAGTTGTTGCATTGTACGCCGCGGCTACCGCAATGGGTAAAGGTGTAGCTGTAACCGGAGGCGCGCTTTACCTTGCAGATTCCTTTGTAAGCATTCTTCCTGATTTTATGACAACCGGTGAAGGCCTTGCCATGGCTGCAGGAATATTTACAGGTGTTGTAACAAACTTTATGAGTGACGGAGCCGCGGTTTCCACCATCGGTCCGATTACCGTCCCCATGGCTAAAATTGCCGGTGCGCACCCGTGGATGGTCGGTCTTATCACCGCCTTTTCTTCTTCTTTCGCATATATGTTTGTCATAGGAACACCAAATAACGCTATTGTTTTTACAATGGCTAAAAACCCTTCAACCGGAAACCAGCTGGTGAAGCTGATTGACTTTTTAAAACACGGATTTGCCGTATGGGTAATTTCAATGCTTCTGATGTATTTCTGGGTGCTCATGGGATACTGGCGGTGGATGGGATTTTAAAAGAAAATTTAAACAGGAGTTATTGCTATGGAAAAAATAAAATTACTGATAGTTGATGATGAGGTGAATTTTCTTCTTTCAATCGCCAAAAGGCTGGAGATCCGGGATTTTGCTGTGGTTACTGCTGCAAATGGTGAGCAGGCGGTTTCCGCGGCGGAAAATAATAAGTTTGATATTGCCCTGCTCGATTTAAAGATGCCCGGAATGGACGGAAAGCAGGTTCTGGAGATTTTAAAAAAGGAACATAAATATATTGAGGTGGTAATCCTTACAGGACACGGGTCACTGGAGTCTGCTGTTGAATGCACAAGGCTGGGTGCTTTCGGTTATCTGCCCAAACCCTATGAGTTTGATAAACTCATGGAGACTTTAAAGGATGCCTATTCCGCAAGAATGCTTAAAAAGTTTAAAAAGGATGAAGAAAGAGTTTCGGAGCTCATGAAGATAGCGGCAGGATCAAGTCCTACAGGCATTTTGAGAGAAATGAAAAAGTTTGATGATGAAGAGAAGTAAAAATTTTAAGACATGTGATACCCGAAACATGGAAGAAAAATTGTACAAAAATGATATCCTGCGGGACAAACAGTTCAGGGAACTGAGAAGGGGGCTCCTTCTGCGGCTCTCATGCACTTATCTTCTTCCATTTGTCATTCTAATTATATTTTTTCTGATTGAATTCAACAGCCTGAATCATGAAAGCCAGATTCTCCGCATGAAGGCAATGGCTGAGAATCAGTCAAATTTACTTGACCTGTTTTTAAAGGAAAGAATTGTAAATCTCCGTAATCTTATTGATGACCCAAGCCTTCAGATTCCTCCCTCAAACAGGGATATGGATCAGTATCTTAATAAACTGCAGCTGGACAGCGATGCCTTTATAGATGTCGGCTTTTTTGATTCTGACGGTGTCCAGATAGCCTATGCAGGGCCGGTTGAGCTGCTCAAGAAAAAAGACTACAGCAAAGAACCGTGGTATGTTAGCCTCCTTAAAAATGATAAAAGGCATATCTTTACGGATATCTACCTGGGATTTAGAAATAACCCTCATCTTACAATTGCTGTAAAGCGCCGGGAAGGTGATCATTTTATGGTAATGAAATCCTCCCTGGACCCAAAAAAAATATATGAGTTTATGACCTCAGCCGAAGAGGCCGGCGATATGTTTATCTCCATCGTCAATAAAGACGGTCATTTTCAGCTTGTGCCCTCCGATGAGGGAAACGTACTTGATTCAAGCCCCTTTATTCCTGATGCCGGCTCAAAACTTGATATCAGTAAAGCCGTTTATGATGATAACAGCATTACATACGCCTATGCATGGCTCGATGAAGTTAAATGGGCAGTCATTGCCAGAAAGCGGGTCAGTGATGAGGGGTTCAGGGGAATGAAATCAGGCCTGATCTATCTGTCTGCTGCAATTCTTCTTATTCTCTTTGCGGTTATCTATTCCCGCTCCATAAAAATAGCAAATATGGAAATAGAAAAAAAAATAACCAGGAGCCAGCTTGAACATGCATCAAAACTTGCCTCCGTTGGAGAGCTGGCAGGCGGGATAGCCCATGAAATTAATAATCCGCTGGCTATTGTTGCAAGCGAAGTGGGTCTTATCAAGGATATCATGAATCCTGAATTCGGTCTGGACTCAGGTTTTGACAGTATTGAACCGCACCTTGCGAACATACATGATGCGGCTTTCAGGTGCAGGGACATTACCCGCAAGCTGTTAAGTTTTGTAAGACAGGATGATATAGAATTAAAGCAGCATAATATAAACGATATTATCAATGACCTTGTTGAAGGTTTTTTTGAAAGAACACTGTCTGTATCAAATATTTCCATGAAACTTGATCTTAAGGATGATCTGCCTGATTTAACTACTGATAAGAACCAGTTACGGCAGGTCCTGATCAATATAATAAATAACGCTGTGGATGCTATTACTCCTCCGGGAGAAATAATTATTGCCACTTCATACCATGATGATGTAATTACTATATCTATTGCTGATTCAGGAAACGGAATCAGTGAAGAGGATATTGATAAAATATTCATGCCCTTTTTTACGACAAAGGAAGTAGGTAAAGGAACCGGGCTGGGACTGTCCGTCAGTTATGGTATTATTAAAAATTTTGGCGGAAACATAGAAGTAGAGAGTATTTATAATAAAGGAACGATTTTTAAAATTAAACTGCCTGTTATTAATTTTCAATAAAAAGTATTTCGGTAAAGAGTTTTACACCGGACGTCTTTCATACCTTTGAAGGCTTCAAACACATCGCTTTACTGCATTTCTGAAATGTAACTTGAAATATTTGTGTATTAACAGCAACAGAGGCGCCAGTTCTGCTGAATGGCATCTCTGTTGCTGTTAATTGAACAAAGATATTCCAGGTAATCACATGCTGTGATTATGCCTGTTATGTTAGATTTTTACCTAAAGGAGACTTATGCATAATCAACGAAAATCTTTTATCGCGAAATTTATTGAGATGGAAAGTTCCGGCGGCATACTTCTGATCATGTCTGCCCTGACTGCTATTGTACTTGCCAATACACCTCTGGCTGCATACTACAACAGTTTTCTTTCAACACCATTTGAAGTGCGTATCGGAGGCTTTGAAATTGACAAGCCTCTGCTGCTGTGGATCAATGACGGCCTGATGGCTGTTTTCTTTTTTCTTGTCGGACTTGAGCTTAAAAGAGAAATTCTTGAAGGAGAATTTTCAAATAAAAAAAACATCATCCTGCCTGGTGTGGGTGCTGTCGGCGGTATGATTGTTCCTGCGCTTATCTACATATTGTTTAACAGCCATGACCCGGCTGCCATGAAAGGTTGGGCAATACCGAGTGCAACAGATATAGCATTTGCACTTGGTGTTTTAACTCTGCTTGGGTCAAGAGTACCTACATGTCTTAAAATATTTCTTATCTCCCTTGCAATATTTGATGATATCGGCGCAATACTGATAATAGCAATTTTTTATATGTCAAAAATATCATTAACCGCACTGTTTGTTGTTGCTGTCTGTGTGGCGGTGCTGACCGTTTTAAACAGGCGCCGGGTAGAATCTCATACCCTGTATATTTTTATCGGTGTTATAATGTGGGTTGCAACCCTTAAGTCAGGGGTTCATGCGACACTTGCAGGTGTGCTTTTGGCGATGTTTATCCCAATCCGCAGCAAAAATAATCCTTTTAATTCACCCTTAAGAAATATGGAGTCGCATCTTCATCCTGTGGTAGCTTATTTTGTTCTTCCGGTTTTTGCCTTTGCCAATTCGGGCCTTACTTTAACGGGCGTGGGGCTTCAGGATGCTCTGCACAGTGTTCCGGTCGGAATAGCGCTGGGCCTGTTCTTTGGAAAGCAGATCGGGATTTTCGGATTTTGCTGGCTCTTCATAAAGCTAAAGATAACACAGCTTCCGAGCGGTATGAGCTGGAAAAATTTATACGGGGTTTCAATTTTAGGCGGAATCGGATTTACAATGAGCCTGTTTATAGGCTCCCTTGCCTTTGATAAAACCGTGACCGGCATGATGTTTGATGAAAGGCTCGGGATTATACTGGGCTCCGTTGCTTCCGGCTTAACAGGTTATTTCAGCCTTAAACTCAGTCTGGAATCCGAGGATTCCGAAGCGGTGGTATGCAATACTTTATAAGGCCGGCACGACCAACAGTAAATCCGCCCTGTGTGTAGCAGGGTAACTGTATTACTGGTTATCTCCTGTCATGATTTATATGAATCATGTCAGGGGGTGACTTACCCGGGAAACGTTTTTGTTAAACTCCCCGCAGTCTTTCCTGATTTTCCTGTTCTCTTTTACAGTTAATGCATACTGTTGTTACAGGGCGGGCTTCGAGTCTTGCCTCGGATATTTCTTCTTCGCAATCGTCACATATTCCGTATGTGCCGTTTTCTATCCTTTCAAGCGCTTCTTTTGTTTTAATTATAAGTTTACTGTCCCGTTCCTTGATATGGATATTCATATCAATGTCGGATTCAAGGGTGGCCTGATCTGTGAAGTCGGAAATCTGTTCAGACTCTGCAAGTGCCGTAACCCTGTTCTGGCTGTTTTTATTCTGCAGTGATTCAAGCTGTTCGGTCAGTATTTTTTTAAAAAATTGGATTTTATTTTTATTCATATAATTAGTGCCCTGTTAAAAGATCGGGGAAATTCCGTGAAAACTGAAATAAATTTTTATGCTGTAAGGCGCTGCAGTGAATACGGCAGCGCCAAACTGTTTTTAACCCTGCGCCTTGTCCCCCTGTCCCGCCATAGCCCTGGCGACGGCGGATGAACCTCCTGTCACGGCGTAGCCGCAGGCGGAGACGGGTGTAACTTGCTTTTAATACATATCTTCAGGCATTGCCGGAGCAGCTTTTTTCTTTTCTTTCTTTTCTGCTATCATTGCTTCGGTAGTCATAAGCAGTCCTGCAACCGAGGCTGCGTTCTGCAGTGCAAACCTTGTGACTTTTGTCGGGTCAATGATTCCAGCCTTAACAACATCTTCATATTCGCCTGTATCGGCATTAAAACCTTTGCTGCCTGATTGTGCGAGTACATTTTTAACTACAACAGAACCTTCAAAACCGGCATTGTTTGCAAGCTGTCTTAAAGGTTCTTCTATAGCTTTTTTAATAAGATTTAGGCCAGCCTGTTCTTCACCTTCAAATGTTACGTCATCAAGAACCTTCTGGGCGCGAACAAGAGCTACACCGCCGCCGGGGACAATGCCTTCTTCAACTGCAGCCCTGGTGGCATTGAGAGCGTCTTCAACCCTGGCTTTCTTCTCTTTCATTTCAGCTTCAGTTGCAGCGCCAACGTTAATTACTGCTACACCGCCGATAAGTTTTGCCAGACGTTCCTGGAGTTTTTCCCTGTCGTAATCGCTTGTTGTTTCATCTATCTGTGCCCTGATCTGTTTTACACGGCCTTCAAGGGCTTTTCTGTCGCCGCCGCCATCAACGATAGTGGTGTTGTCTTTGTCAATGGTGATCTTCTTGGCTGTGCCGAGATCATCCATGGTCATATTTTCGAGTTTTTCACCCATGTCTTCGCTGATTACTTTTCCGCCGGTAAGAACTGCAATGTCTTCAAGCATTGCTTTTCTTCTGTCGCCAAAACCCGGGGCCTTGACTGCTGCGCATTTCAATGTTCCCCTCAGCTTGTTTACAACCAGTGTTGCAAGTGCTTCGCCTTCAATATCCTCTGCTATTATTACAAAGGGACGTCCGGACTGTGCGATTTTTTCAAGTATCGGGACAATATCGCGCATGTTGGTGATCTTTTTTTCATGAAGAAGAATAAAGGGATCATCAAGGTCGATTACCATTTTTTCGGAATTTGTTACAAAGTAGGGGCTGAGGTAACCGCGGTCAAACTGCATACCTTCAACTATATCAAGAGAGGTTTCCATTGATTTTGCTTCTTCAACTGTAATAACGCCTTCTTTTCCTACTTTTTCCATAGCTTCGGCAATAATATCTCCAATTGTGCGGTCATTATTTGCAGATATGGTTCCTACCTGTGCTATCTCATTTTTATCTTTGGTGGGTTTGGATATTTTTTTAAGCTCTTCGGTTACAAGGGCAACGGATTTATCAATACCCTTTTTAAGAGACATAGGATTTATGCCGGATGTTACCAGTTTAAGTCCTTCTCTTACGATTGCCTGTGCAAGTATGGTAGCTGTTGTTGTTCCGTCACCTGCAACATCGGAAGTTTTTGATGCGACTTCCTTTACCATCTGGGCTCCCATGTTTTCAAACTTGTCTTCAAGGTCGATTTCCTTTGCAACTGTTACACCGTCTTTTGTTGCAATTGGTGATCCCCATGATTTTTCAATAAGAACGTTTCTGCCTTTGGGGCCGAATGTCACTTTTACGGCATTGGCCAGAGTGTCAACGCCTTTCATTGTTTTTTCTCTGGCGCTGGTGCTGTATTTTATTTCTTTTTTTGCCATATCTTATGTCCTCCCTGATTAACCCTCTATTACGCCAAGAATGTCATCTTCTCTCATGATAAGATGTTCAACACCGTTAAGCTTTATTTCTGTACCGGCATATTTGCTGAAAAGGACTTTGTCGCCTTTCTTTACTGCAAGCGGTATGCAGTTTCCTTTGTTATCAGTCTTTCCCGGTCCTGCTGCAATTATTTTACCCTCAAGCGGTTTTTCCTTTGCTGTATCAGGTATGAAAATGCCTCCTGAGGTTTTTTCTTCTCCCTCTGTTCTCAATACCAGAATTCTGTCGTTTAAAGGTTTTATGTTCATTAAATTTATCCTCCTTAATCTGAAAAGAAATAAAAAAATAATTAAAAAAATAACCTGAATATCCAGAGTATACCATCCTAGGCAGGTCTGCCTAAGTTACTGATATGACTAATGCAATAAAGACGGGAAAACGTAATCACTGGTTATGGATTGTCAAGGTGTGAAACTCCTTTTTTTTAATAAATTGAAAGAAAGAATAAAAAGCTTAAATTTTGCTGTTTTTATGTCTTTATTGCATCTTTGATATTTCTAAATCCCTTGATTTATTGCTAAAAATGGAGTAAATAAAAATATTCCCAGATGTTGATTTTCTACCTGTTAATTTTAACGCCAAGAGGACGGCTATGAATTGCTTAATTTAATAGACCCTGCTTTCTTCATTTTTAAGAGAGTGGGGTCTATTTTTTTATACAGCAGACATGCAAGGAAAGGAGACAGTATGGCAACAGCTAACCAGATTAACTACCGATTGGATCAGGCAAAGAAAAAACTGCTCAAGCTTAATAAAGAAATTGAAGATACAAAATCCAGTATCAAAAAGCTGGAGGCCGAATTTAAAAAGTCCAGAATTGCTTTAATTGCAAAAGCTGCTGAAAAAAGAAGATCAAAAAGGAAAAAGCTGATTTAGCCTTTTATTTTTTTATATGATTAAAAAGATTATTTCAGGAGGGCAGACAGGGGCGGAGCAGGCAGCTCTTGATGCCTCAATAAAGTGGCGAATCCCACATGGCGGCTGGATTAAAGAGGCAAGAACAACGGAAGCCGGCAAACTGCCCGGAAAATATAAATTGACCGGAATGCCTCAGGGGACTGCATTAAAATGCGCTGGACGGAATATAATTGATTCTGACGGAACTCTTATTGTTTCTCACGGAGATCTGGTAAAAGAATTAAAATACCAGCATGAGAAAACCGTTTCGCACAATAAACCATTCCTGCATATTGATCTTGAAAAAATCAATGAATTTCAGGCCGCTCACGTAGTAAAAAAGTGGGTATCCGAAAACAGCATAGAAGCTCTTTATGTCACCGGGGCAAAAATAAGTGACAATAAATATATTTATCAGGCGGTAATGCGTCTTTTAACAACTGTTTTTCATATGGAAATAATTGAAAGCGGGCTTTCAGGGGATGAAAATACTGCCACGCCTTTTCCGGGAACAGTAGACGAAGTAATAGATACTCTTCTTGATGAGATGCCCTTAAGAGACAGGGTGCAGATAGCCAGGATGAAGGAAGATCGTCTGCTGTTTGTGAGTCCCGCACTTGAAAACTACATCCGCAATAAATTTTTATGGGACGGGAATAAATATCTGCTTAAGGACTGCATGAAAAGATCCGGCAGGGAAGTTATTGATGAATATGAGGCCGCGGCAGTAATAATTCACGCCCTGTGGGAAAACCTTAAGGAAACCCACCGAATGAGACTGGTGAAAACTAAATAACAGCAAAGGAACTCAATGGAAAATCAGACTGATGGTAAAGAACTGGCCAGTTTTAAAGAATTATTAATCGCAGATACAATCCAGATTGATGCCCTGTGCCGGCTTCTGGTTGAAAAGGGCATAATTACAGAAAATGAGCTGTACAGTAAGCTTAAGGATGTACAGGCTGAATATAACAGTAAGATATAGGGTGAAAACAGGGCAGACCAAATGATACTGACAGAGAACCGGAGCAATAGTGTGCCGGTATGATACAGCCTTCTTTTTTTTATAACTCCCTTGACTCAATCCATATAGTAATTAATTTGAAATTAAAGTTAAGTGCATCCAACTCTAACACTTAATACATAAACCACGAGACGGCTCACAGCCTCCAAAGGTTATACTTTAAAAACGGTAGTTGTGATGTTTCTTAATAGGCTTCTCTGGTGCGCGTGCATCTTTTCATCCGGTCTTCTCCAATTTTATTAAAATAGAGATCCGTACCGGAGATAAAAACGACACTTCGGGAAGCCATTTTTATTTAAGGCAGGGCAATTAGGGCTCCTGCCTTTTTTTATTGAATAGAATGTGAACATTTCCCTTCTGCTTAATTATAATTTCAGCTCTAAGGGGTTTTATACCATGTTCCTTTGCCTTTTCCTGCCATCTGCAATCGGTTATTTCTAACCAGTTCAGATATATGGGCTTTAATGGTATTTCTGTTGGCGCCTGTAATTTTTTCCGCATCGCGTACAGTGACTTTGCCATGCTGTTTGGCGATCCTCAAAATCTCCTGGGAAAGCGGTGGAAGCTCAGCGATGATTTTTTCAGTTTTTATCTTGGATTCCAGAGCTGCAACCTGTTTTCTTAACGCTCCAAGAAAAAACAGTATCCATTCATTAAGCGCTGCATTATCTGTGTAAAGCGTTGCCTGTGATCGCCTCAAAGACAAATAGTATTGATCCTTGTTATCTTCAATTATTCTTTCTAATGAAGAGTATGGGACATAGGTGTACCCTGATTTTAGTAACATCAAGGTAGTCAAAATACGTGATAACCTTCCGTTTCCATCCTGAAAAGGATGAATGGCCAAAAAGTTAACCAGAAAAATAGCGATAATCAGGAGTGAATGTAAATCTCTTTTATTCGTTTCTTCAATATACCATTGGACCAGACCAGGCATCTTGAATGGTGTATCGAAAGGAGAGGCTGTTTCAAAAATTATTCCAAGGCTTTTACCATTTTCTGCAAATGCTTCAACATTATTGGATAGTTTCTTATATCTACCTCGATGTTTAGAATCCTTTGATGAATATTTGAGAAGCTCCTGATGCAGTTGTTTAATATGATTTTCATCAATAGGTATTTCCCTGTATGACTCAAATATCAAATCCATTGCTTCAGCATAACCGGCAACTTCCTCTTCATCACGGGATTTGAATGAGGTTGTTTTTAAACCTTTAAATAGTTTTTCTACTTCGCTGTTTGTAAGCTTGGCCCCCTCGATCCTGGTAGAAGAGCCTACTGACTCTATAGTTGCTACATGTTTTAAAAGTGATAACCGATCCGGTGTCAGGATATTAAGCATCTCCCTCCTTCCTTTAAATGCTTCAATATCGGAGATCAAGTTTATATGTTCATTTGTTATTTTAGTTTGGGCGTATCCATAATTGTATCCATAAATATCCATAAAATATCTATGTCAAATATTTTATGGATATTTATGGATGTGTTTTTGGTGGTATTCTTATTTTGTTCTCATGGTATGTGATAGCATCCAAGGAAACTAAAAAAGCTCCTTGATAAAAGAGGTTTAGCAGCAGGAGGTATAGAGGATTTTCTGGTAAAGTTAAATAGAGTATCCATACTGGTATCTCCGGCAAGTATACCTGATGGGATTAAGATGACCCGACTGCTAACAATATTTTAGCGGCAACCCTGTCTGGTCAGGGCGATTTTATTGAATCAGGAGATCAGCATTTAACCTCGTTAAAAGAGTTTATGGGTATAAGGATTTTAGTGCCTGCCGAGGCGTTAGAAGTGATTTGCTAAAATATGTCCTTTGTTTTTCTGTTCTACTCATAAAAGTGTCACAGTCAAGGACTGATCCTTATCTTTTCCTCCGGCGCGGCGTTAGAAGCGATTTACTATAATATATTCTTTTGTTTTTCTGGTTTACACTTTGAATTGTCGCAGTCAAGGGGTAACCATTGTTCTTATTTCACTCTCTTCGGGAAGGTATTTTTTTTAAATGGCAGGGCAATTAGGTTTCCTGCCTTAACTATATCAAGCCTGGTAGACATTAAATTTTTGATGTGATATAAAAATATTACTGTCTTAAAAAAAGCTCAAGGCAGTAACTTCCGGATTTACAGCATTCTACCAATTAAACTCATTAAATTATTTCAGTGTATTTTGTAAACGCCTCCTTAAGGAGAATGTGCTGTTTTATAACTTGTTCAGAGCCTGTTTAAGTTAGCGGACATATCATCGATTGATTATTAGAGGTGGGTTTTGGGTCAGGTTGTTAACAAATATTTTAAATGGCTGGCAGAATACACGCTAAATTGTCATTACTGATTTTGTGTTACTTCATTTATTTAAATAAAGGGGAAATTTATGAAAATTCAATCACGTATTTCAGTATTCAGATTTTTAATATTTCTAGTATTAACACTTGTTATGTCAAGCCAGTCTTTTGGGACTGCAACCTATTCTATTCATCCTGCAGATGCCGATGACAATCTAATTACCTATAATAATCCCGGACAGATCAGAGCTAATTATAACCTGGAAAGAGATCCGGTTTTAAGCAATGAGGATTATACGCACACAAACAGTATTGAAGTTGACCAGAATGCTGGAACTATAAAAGGGTATTCCGGTTATCATCTGGACAGCGACAGGGCAATTACCGTCACCGGCAATTTAATGAGTACGATCGCCGGTTCCGGTGAACCTGCGTTTGTAGCTCCTCTTTCGGGTGGATTTTATTACGAAGCTACCGTAAACGGACCATTAGGTTCAGAAGTTACACCATCCTATGCAACTGTCTACCTGGATATCGAAGGTTCCTTCAATTATGAATTTGGTGCTCCATATCTGGGCCTGGGCGGAGGTGTTTCCATAACACGACTGACAGAGAATATATGGGATTCCGTCAGTTACTATGCCGGCGGAGAGTATGTTAATACCAGTGATTTTGCCACTTCTCCGGATGCTGCAAGTGTATACTCATTTGAAGCCTTGCAGGTGTATGATGCTATGGGAAATGAGCTGTATAATCCAGTAATTCCGGGTGTCACTTATGATGCCCAGCTCATATCAATGGATCCGGATGATTTACGCATGAGAGTTACCCTTACAGTAGAGATTCAGGATGGAGACCAGTTAATGTTTACAGGAGGAGTTGGCGGAGGAGCTACTCACTCATTTCTGGAAGACTTCAGTCAGCTTGAAGTTGGCGAGATGGGAGAAGTTGCGGCGGCCAGCGGTTATGTGGATTTCTCAAATACGGCTGTTTTCGGAATAGAATTACCGGAAGGCTTTACATTAGAGGGTGATGATGCACCACCTTTAAGTATTATTAACTACAGCCAGGTCCCGGTTCCTGGTGCGGTATGGCTCTTTGGATCAGCAATAGCAGCTTTTATGACTGTTGTCCGGAGAAAGAAAACTAAAATCTTTTAATGACTCGAGTTAAAAAAAGTTGATCAAAAAAGCAGGATAGCACTATCCTGCTTTTTTTGATTTTGTGCCTGTTTTCATTGTCTGAGCCCTGTATTTAAACAGGGTTAATAGTAGCTTATTTATGTGTGATTTATAGCCTGAAAGTGGTAATTGATTAAATGAAAATTGGTATAGTATTACCTGATAACTTGCTTACTTATAGTGTTAAAAACTGTATCCTGTTGATTTGTTAACTTAATTCACCTCTTAAAGTTATGACATATTAATTGCCGATTAGTTTGAAAAATTGTATGTTCTACGCCAATCTGGATTTATAAATATTTGATAGATGTAGTTAAATGAATATTTCTTTTGACTGTTTTAAGTGTACTTATAGGTACTATAAATTTCTGATATTTTAATAGTGTTATAACTAATCTATTTAATGATCGTTATTATAATACCATATATTTCTGGACAGCTGGTCAATCTTACAAAGGCATGGAAAGCTGCTGGCAGCGTTTATACTAAACGAACTGCTAAGTGGTTATCACAGGAGAATGTCCAAGAATTTCTTGAGGTGCTTAGTGAAAAGTTAAAGGTCCCTCAGAAGGACCTTTTAGTAAAAGTCATGGGAAGACACGGTGGAACCTATGCCCACTGACAGATCTTCCTGGCTTATGCCTGTGATAAAAACAACCCACGGGGCCGGTAGGGTACGGGGTGGGGGTATGCCCTTTCTGGAAATTAGGGAACCTAAAGGTATAAACAATGTCAGACACACACATTATTATTTTTTTTAAAATCATAACATATGACCTATTTGGGGAATCCTTACTTGAATATAATTTGTGATTATGGCAAATAGTAGAATTCTTTATCCTGCATAATATAACTCGACCGGCAAAGGAGACTACACAGACATTATGCAATACCCCGCTAAACACATCCTGATACGATTCACCTGCATTTGCGCACTACTGGTGTTCGGAAGTACATTTATTTATGCGTCCCAGAGGGAATATCAGAGGGAAGGCTTGCAGAGAGCAAATAATTTCATTGCAACAGCAAAAAATCTTACCGGGAAAACTAAAGAAGAAGTAGTGAAGGAAATCGGGATGCCAGATTCAAATATAGTAGTCGGCTCACTCGAAACCTGGAGATACCGCAAACTCTTTGGTAGATACCAGCGACGTAAATTTTTTTTTGGACATGTATCATTTACTTGGGAAGTTAAGCTTGAGCTAGTATTTAATGAAGGTGTTGTTCAATCTGATACATCAACACGCCCCAGAGAAGTACACAGAAAAAGATATGACGATACGCATTAACTTAATTAACTGAAACAGCTACAATCAAATCTGACAATCAGTGATTGCAGTTGTATCTAATCATCCTCTCCAGCTGTGGAGATGCTGATATTAAAAATCGATCCTCGTTTCCATTTCAGCTTTGTACCATATATGGATATTTGTTTTACTTTCCCAGCTGTAAGAGCCTGAGATACAAATATCAAAGATGAAGTTGGAAGTGAGCAAGCACAGTTAAGTGTGCTCTCTTCATCTCGTAATATTTCCAGATAGCCAATAGCTTCTGATGATTTTATTGCGGAATCAGTTTTCCAGTGGTCATCCATTTTAGGATTGGCTAATAAGCATACTCTGGCTTTACTGGTTTGTTTTAAAGCTGGAGAAAGTAGCTGTCCCGTCATGATCAACCTGGCATACTCCCAGAAAGGACCATCACCAAAAATCTTTGATTCATCCAGACCAAAGCTATAGTCGATTTCCCAATCTTTAACTTCAATCTGATAGCTTTCATCTTCTACTTTCTTCGTCTTTTTCTTCCTGGGCATTGTTTTTATTTGCACTACCTATACTTTTAGGAATCTTTAATGGGTAATTGGGGTCGGGCCCAATGCCATTAACTTAAGAGAAAGAGATTTCCATTCCTGTCTTTAAGTATCTCTCTATCCCTTGTTATTAAAGGTTCTTCAGCATATTTTATTTTTCGACCTCGGGATTTTATTTCTAAACCACGACTTTTTCTACGGTATTCCTGCTGATTTCTAGAAAAATGCCTCCCTGGTTTAATTCGCACTCTGTGTTTCGAGCATCTGTGAATAAAACCTTTCCATATAGAACACCACAAAAGCAAGTCAGGAGTAGATACTAATATTTTAAAAAAAAGTCTGGTTTCTGTGAGTGCACGTGCAAAACTTAGATGTCCAACATAAAGATTAACTAATTTCCCTGCATGTACCATTGCAATACGTATTAAGCAAATAGAGATCATATGCATGAGTAACTCCAGATGAAAAGAATCAGGAGTACGACAATGCCATGAAGTCGCCCTAAAAGTATGCTTAAAATCACGGTAAAATGTCTCAATATCCCATCTCATGTGATAAAGATTTGCCAGCTCTGCTGCGGGAAAGCGAACTGGATCTAAAAGAGAGGTAATCAAGCGTCGGCGGCGAAAACCTTTTCTATAAACGAAGACCACTCGCACATTGATGTCTGTGTTGCTGTTATAGTCTTTTATTTGGCAGAGATAATCTCCTTCTCCGAGGTTACGTAATACTTTGGGCCGAATATTTTTTTTGGCAGGTATAAGGAAATGTGCACAGCGAAGCATAATTTTATTAAAAGTTACAGAGTAATGGAAGCCGCTATCCAGTAAAATTAAATCCCCCTTTTTGATGTATTTAATAAGCTTGTTAATTAGTTTATGTTCTGATGTGCAGACCTTGTCATAAACGAAGTGTATCGGCGCACGGCTTATGATGTCAAAGAGGCAGCAAAGTTCAGCGGAAATTGGACCTAGCCCCTGCTGCCCACTGTGAGATCTGAAACGCTTCCAAAGAGACTTTGATTCAGGTAATGAAAGGGTGGTCTTATCCGCAGCAATGAGACGTAACCCATGCCAACGAGAAGATTCATTTTTGTAAGCAGTTTGAAGCCGAGAAACCAGTTTACCATAGAACCAGTGTAGCGACTGGAGGGGAAAAACGCGAACGAGCCTTACAAAATGCGGGAACGGAAACAGACCATGATATGTTAAGTTGTCCAGTAGCCAAATGGAGGATTTCAAAAAGGCTGGCTTTTTGTGTGTCCAAAGATACTGCTAACATAAGCCATAGCGTTTCTAATGTTGAAAGTTTACGCCGTCTGCACCACTCATTTCTTAAGTAACGTCGAGATTCCAAAGCAGTAACAAGTGATGGTTCAATCCATTGTGCCAGCATAGATAGGTCAGGTTTTTTCATGGTTACCCTCCTAAGAATCAATAAGGGTGAATGTAGCTGGAGCGCTTTGTCGCAACAGAATGCCTTGACGTGCTTTTTTACCTAATGCGCTGGAGAGGGTATCCCGTTCAGCAAGGCGCCCAAAACGAACCTGGAGAAGTTGTATAAGCTCGTTTATATGAAGAGGTCTGCTCTCTTCAGTCAGTATTTTAATAGATAAATCCACAAGAGACTGACGTCTTCTTCCGCTTCGCATTGAAGTGTTCAGCTCGGTTTCTGACTTACCTTGAAGTTTCCTTATTGCTCTCAACTGTGATTCTAGCTGCACTTCAAGCACTTGCAGAATGACTTCCTTAATATCTTCTTTATCCATATGGCCCTCATTAATGTAAGTTATTTAACGTATTACATCATAATCGACTGACATAAGTCAATAAGAAAGTGATTGATAAAATATTATGGAGAGACTAAATAGAAAACTAGGAAATAGATAAGAAATAGCGTTAACTGATTGATATTATTTGCTTTTACCTTAAGTTAATAGCATTAGGTCGGGCCACACCAACTTATTGAAATTATATGGTTTACTGATAAAAATATCTGTTTTTCAAGCATTATATGGTACTTTTTAGGTATAAAAAAGACAATATAAGTATATACCTTCCCGGTAACATGACGATCAATAATCAAATCAAAACTGGATAGAAACGCACACCTACCCTTGCAGGGAATTTAGATTATTATCGTTGCAAACCTGTGATTAGTTGTTATTCTCATTTTGTTCTCTCAATATGTTAGCAGCAACCTATAGGTAACCAACAGAAAATAAAAAAGCCGTAACCTGTTAAGATTACAGCCTGAATTGTAAAGATGGTGCCGAAGGCGAGACTCGAACTCGCACAGGAGTACTCCCACTAGACCCTGAACCTAGCGTGTCTACCAGTTCCACCACTTCGGCACATTATTCGGTTGAAATTTTTCCGCTTTATTTATAGTATCTTAAGATTTCTGTCAACAAATAAGTTGATTGCTCAGCCTCGCATTTTAAAAAAGTGAGGCCTTTTAAATTTAATTTTATGTGGTTTTAGGCTCGTTTTTTTCGGCGTATTTATGAGTGATATCAGCCAGGTGCGGGCAGAAATAGAATGTAAAGAGTTAAGTGTTTGAATAACCAAGGAAAATAATATTTATAATGAATGTAATTACCGATTTAAATGAGCTCGATAAATCGCTGATCAACCCTGTTTTGACTATCGGGAACTTTGACGGTGTTCACAAAGGACACCTGGCCTTATTTGATAAAGTTAAAACACTTGCCTCAGGCATCAATGGTCAGTCTGTGGTTATGACCTTTGAGCCGCATCCTGTAAAGATTGTAAAGCCGGGCAACGGGCCGTCGTTAATCACTCCTGTTGAGCAGAAACTGAAGCTGATACATGAAGCCGGAATAGATGTGATTATCTGCCTGCCCTTTAATAAAGAGTTTGCATCCATATCTGCCAATGATTTTGTTATTGATCTGCTTGTAAAAAAGATCGGTATCAAAGAGGTTGTAGTCGGTTATGATTATAATTTCGGTGCAGATAGAACCGGCAATATTGAGCTTCTTAAAAAAATGGGAGATGAGCTGGGTTTTAAGGTTCATGTTGTGGGCCAGATACAGCTCGGCAGTACGCTTGTTTCCAGTACTTCCATACGAAACCTTGTAAAGGAAGGAAAGCTTGAGGAAGCCAGGGAGCTTTTAGGCCGGGATTACCAGATAACCGGTAAGGTGAGGACCGGTATGGGTCGCGGTGGAAAAATGCTGGGATTTCCCACTGCAAATCTTACCGCCGAGGATGAACTTATCCCTAAAAAAGGCGTATATGCGGTAAAGGCATATATTGATGGTAAAGAATACAACGGTGTGTGCAACATCGGTGTGAATCCAACCTTTGGCGGAACATCCCTTTCCATTGAAACCCATGTTCTTGATTTCAGCGGTGATCTGGTAGGTAAAAAGTTTACTATAAAATTTATCAGCAGGTTAAGGGACGAAACTACCTTTAACGGTATAGAAGAACTCGCAGAGCAGATTGACAGAGATGTTAAAAAAGCTAGAGAAATCCTGGAGATGAATGGGAACTAACCGCTCTATAAAAACTTTAAACTGGAAACTGTGGACAGGGCTCATATTAAGTGCCCTGTTTTTGTATCTGGCCTTCCGTGATGTGGATTTTGCCAGAACAGGAAAAACAATTGCATCGGCCAATATTTTTTATTTTTTTATGGCTGTTTCTATCTGTGTGCTCCAGTTTTTTATAAGGGCCTGGAGATGGCGTATTCTTCTTTGTCCTGTAAAGGATACCGGCTTTTCAAACCGACTGAATTCCGTTTTTGTCGGGTTTGCAGCAAACTGCCTGCTTCCCGCAAGGCTGGGGGAGGTTGTCAGGGCTAACACCCTGGGGCAGTCAGAAAAAATAAGCAAAAGCTCAGTGTTCGGGACCATTGTTGTTGAAAGACTGTTTGACGGATTTTGTCTTTTTGTAATCTTTTTAATCGGCCTGCTTTTTACTTCTTTACCCGATGAACTGTCCGGGCATTCAGGCAGCAGGCATGGAACCGCAATCGTACTTTTTATCACTTCTCTTTTTATTGTCTTTTTTATTAAAGTATTGAGGAGCCATACTCAGCAATGTATTAACATAATGAATAGAATGCTGTTTATGCTGCCGGAGACCTTAAAGGTAAAACTTGCAGAGATTGCATTGAATTTTGTTAGCGGATTATCTCCCTTGAAAAGCATGCGAGACCTTTTAAAGGTAATTTTCTGGTCTGTTATTTTATGGTCTACGTCTCTTTTACAGGTTTATTTTATTGAGATGTCTCTTGGTATAGATCTGCCTTTTATTGCGGCATTTATAATTCAGTCAATGGCTGCCCTTGGTGTAATGGTGCCTTTTGCGCCAGGTTATATCGGGGTGTTTCATGAACTGGTCAAAGACGGGTTTCTGTTTTACAGTGTTGCTTCAGAAAAGGCTCTTTCAGCGGCAATACTGCTGCACGGGGCATTTTATTTTCCAACTGTTCTGTTAGGAGCTGCCGCATTTCTTGTGCTGCAAAAAAAGTACGGCAGGATTGATGTCAGTAAAGAGTAAAACAATCGAACAAAGATATATTTATTAATCAGGGTTTTCACAGGTAAACAATATGCTTTTTAAATACAGCGGTAATAGAAAATCTGTAAGATGCTCAGCAGTCTTATTGATGCTGGTGATAATGTCATTGCTTCCCGGTATGGCCTGCAGTAAGCCCGGGTTTGAAAAAGCGACCAATACAAGGATTGCCATGGGAACGATTGTAAACATTACGTTCCTTTATGAGCCGGGATGCGATCATGAAAAAATCATGGATGAGGCATTTAATGAGATAACGAGGTTATCTGCTCTTATGAATCATTATGATAAAAATTCCGAAATATCCAGGCTGAACAGATACGGACATATTGAAAATGCTGATCCGCAGTTTGTGAATGTTGTAAACAGTGCGCTTGAATTTAACAGGCTTACGAAGGGCGCTTTTGATATAACCATTCTCCCTGTAATAGAGCTGTTTAAAGACAGTTTTCATGAAGGGAAAGTTCCACAGGAAGACGAGATAAAAGAAACCCTTAAAATTGTGGGATCTGACAAGATAGTTGTTGAAGGCCGCAATATAAAACTTAAAAAAACAGGGATGAAGATAACACTGGACGGGCTTGCAAAGGGATATATAGTTGATATGGTTTCGGAGGTTCTTTTAAGCCGCGGAATTGAAAACCATCTTATTAATGCAGGCGGAGATATTAAAACATCCGGTACAAGACAGGATGGGAGACCATGGAAAGTCGCGATACAGGACCCTGCCAGAAAGGATAATCATCTGGATGTAATTGAGCTCAGCAATGCCTCTGTAGCGACATCAGGAAATTACGAAAACTACTTTGATGCAGAAAAAATCTTCCATCATATTGCGAATCCTAAAACAGGCTTTTCACCTGTTTTGAATTCAAGTGCTTCTATAATAGCCCCGACTGCCATGGAGGCAGACGCCCTGGCAACAGCTTTAATGGTTATGGCGCCTGACTATGGCATTCCTTTTATAGACTCCCTTTCAGGCCGTGAAGTGCTTTTAATCACACGTGACGGTAAACTGATAGGGTCATCCGGCTGGAAGAGTATTTCCCGCTAGTATTACTTTTTGTCTGCAGCGAGCATTTTAATGCCGTCTTCAAAAAGTACTTCGACGCGCTCAAATGAAATGGCTGTTACAAATCCTTTACCAAAAGTCTTGTGTTCTATTACATCACCTTCGTTAAAGGAGCCTTTCATGCTGTAGGGTACAGAGTCAGCATCAATGTTTTTTTCCATCAGGGATGCATATTCCTTTTCAGGCGATTTTTTCCTGACAGCTGTTTTTCTCTTTTTTGCTGGCGCCGCTTTCTTTTTTACCGGTTTGTATTTGTGTTCAAATCCGCATGTATGGCATTTTACTCTGTCAACAATTCCTTCAGCGTTATGCCTTACAACAATATGATTTAATTCCAGTTTGCATCGTGAGCAAACTGTAATGATATCTTTTGCGACCGGTGTGCGGTCAATATCTATTTCTGTCATAATAACTTCCCGAAAAAAAGGCATCCTGTCACTTGTGTGTCAGGATGCCTAGTTTGAAAATTTTTTAATGCTAAAGCTTGGTTACGTTTTTTGCCGAAGGCCCGCGCTGTCCCTGTTCTATTTCCAGGGATACCTTGTCGCCCTCATCAAGGCTTTTAAAGCCATCCATGTTTATAGCTGAATGATGTACGAATACATCTCCGCTGCCATCTTCGAGCTCGATAAAACCAAAGCCTTTTTTGTCACTAAACCACTTAACAGTTCCGTTTGCCATATGACATCCTCCTTTCAAATTAACGTTACGTTTCAAAACCTCAGGATGCCATATTGGCGGTTAAGCTTGACCCTCAGTACGAAACTGGTCCTTTATTTTAAGGACCCTTAAACTCATATTTTGCAGCAGTTATTTTCTGTGATAATTCAAAGCAACTACTGCTGCAGAATATAAGTATAATTAACATAAAATTATAATCTTTCTATCTGTTAAATTCAAGAAATATTTTTTACTGTTACCTCTTCTTCCCATATGTGTTTTTCAATTCTTTCAAGCAGAGGGTGCAGACTCTGCCTGTGTGTAGCAGATATGGATACCCCGTCGTATGTGCGTGACAGATTGATTATTTCTTCATCGTCCACTCTGTCGGATTTATTAAGTACAAGTATAAGCGGCACAAAGTTCAGCTCAAGATCGGTAAGGATTTTATCAACTATTTTTATCTGTTCCCTCATCCTGGGGCTCGATGCATCAACAACATGGAGAAGCAGGTCCGCATCATGCAGTTCTTCAAGGGTGGCTTCGAATGCCTTCATAAGGTCATCAGGCAGATCTCTGATAAAACCGACAGTATCCGTTATTATGACTTCCCTGTCTTTAGGGAACCTGAGCCTTCTGCTGCTGGTATCCAGTGTGTCAAACAGCCTGTTGTTTGCATCTATGCTGCTTTGTGTAAGCTGATTAAGCAGTGTAGACTTGCCGGCGTTTGTGTACCCCACTATGGATATTATCGGCAGGCGGTTGGTGTTCCTGAGCCTCCTTCTTTTCTCCCTCTGCATGCTTATTTTTTTAAGCTCATCGTTAAGCTTTGTTATACGTTCCCTTGCTCGCCTTCTGTTTATCTCAAGCTTTGTTTCTCCAGGGCCTCTGCCTCCAATACCTCCGGTAAGCCTGGACATTGCAGTGTTTTTTGTAGCGAGTCTCGGGAGCATGTATTTCAACTGTGCAAGTTCAACCTGAATTTTACCTTCTCGTGTTACAGCCCTTCTGGCAAAAATATCCAGGATCAGCTGACTTCTGTCTATGATTTTAAGTTCCGTGTAATCTGTTAAAAGTTTTACCTGTGTAGGTGTAAGCTCATTATCAAATATAAGGATATCCGCACTTTTCTGAATGCATTTTAAAACCAGTTCGCTCAAACGGCCTTTACCCATCAGGAATCTGGGATTGGCTTTTTTGATTCGCTGAATTACAACCTCCACCACTTCAAGGTTGTTTGACGTGGCAAGTGCCTCAAGCTCGTCAAGGGATTCGGATGCCTTGTCCTTTGACTGTGTGGTAACGCTTGCGAGGACCGCTTTTTCTTTCTTTTGTCCTGTCCTCTTGGCTGATGTCTTTGATATTTCATCTTCAAGAGATTTAATGAATGTCTCAAAATCTAAATCAAGCCGGCCTATATCGTGGACTGATGTAGTGAGCCACCCCTGATTTTGAGGGTTGTCCGGAAGTATGTGCGCATACTGTATTGCTCCGGGGATTCCGTCTTCATCAACCTTTACAACGGCCATAAGATCCATTCCAAGAAGGGCCATGTCAGCAATATCTTCTCCTGATATTTCTTCGCTGTTCAGGTGAGTATGAATACACCTCAGGCCATTAAGTCTGCCTGTTCCTGAACGAAACCTGCCGAGCCCGGGGATATGTATGCTCTTATTATCCCCGACAAGCACGTATTCAATGTCTCCTCTGCGGGAAATAATGAGTCCTATCTGCCTGTTGAGCTCTCGGGAGATAGATGAGATCTCCCTTATTGTTTCCCTGGTAACGAGTTCATTGCGCGGTATTCTTCGGTTATACAGCCTCGAAAGCCTTTTGGACTGACTTGATTTGAGTCCTGTAATATTACCCTGAATTTTTTCTATGGCCTATTCCCCTGCCGGATAATATGGTTGTTCTTCGACATAGTCTCTGAAACGGGTGCATTCTTTCTGAAATGTGAGTTTAAAACTGCCTGTAGGGCCGTTACGCTGTTTTGCTATGATTATTTCTGCAAGGTTCCTGTTTTCGTCCGTTACCGGGTTATAGACTTCATCTCTGTAGATAAAGGCTATAATATCGGCATCCTGCTCAATAGCCCCGCTTTCCCTGAGGTCTGCTATCTGGGGTCTTTTATTGGGCCTGTCTTCAACCTTTCTGTTAAGCTGGGACAGGACAATTATAGGAACATTAAGGTCCTTCGCAAGGCCTTTTAGAGACCTTGATATTTCTGATATTTCTATCTGTCTTGATTCTGCTGATCTTCTTCCCTGTACAAGCTGAATATAGTCGATGATAATCATGCACAGTTCTGTTTTTTTTACCAGCCGCCGGCATTTTGCCCTCATATCCATTACATTGATGCCTGATGTGTCATCAATATACAACGGAAGTTCGGATAGTACTCCTGCTGCATGGGTAAGATTGGTCCAGTCTGAATCTCTCAGCATACCGGTTCTGAGTTTTCCTGCATCTATCCCTGACTCAGCTCCAAGAAGTCTCATTCCAAGGGACATCTTGGACATTTCAAGAGAAAATACTGCAACGCCTTTTCTTGTTTTGCGTGCAGCATTGAAGCCTATATTCAGAGCAAATGCTGTTTTTCCCATACTGGGTCTTGCTGCAAGAATAATTATATCAGCAGGCTGAAGCCCTGCCGTATACCTGTCAAAATCTGTAAAACCGGTTGTTATCCCTGTTACAAAACCGTCATCAGCGGAGACGCTTTCAAGTTTTTTAAAGCTCTCATTGATGACAGCCTCCATGGAAGCAAAGCCTTCACCGATTTTTTCATCTGCAATGTCAAAGATTGACTGTTCTGCCGCATCAAGAAGTTCTTCTGTGGTGTGCCAGTTCTGCAGACAGTTTTCGCTTATACTTGAGCATTCTGCAAGCAGTTTTCTGCGGACGTACCTGTCATGTACTATCTGTGCGTGAAATTCGATTCCGGCTGATGTTGAAACAGCATCAACCAGTGATGTAAGATAGTCAAGCCCGCCGGTTTTATCGAGCAGATCTTTTTCTGTAAGCTGTTGTGAAAGGGTAATCAGGTCGATAGGCTCATTCTTGTTATAAAGGTCGAGCATACCCTGAAAGATGTGTGAGTGTGCCTCACGGTAAAAGCAGTCAGCGTTGATGACGTCCATGATCTGATTCATGGCTTCGTTGTTGATCAGGACACCGCCTAGTATTGATTGCTCCGCCTCAAGATTATGAGGCGGAACTTTTGTTGCTAAAGTGGTTGCCTTCTCTTTAACCTGCTTCATGTATAGTAATCCCTGAAGATGCTTTTATTAGAAGAGTACTATTCTTCTTCAGCTGCAACAACAACCTTGATGGTGCCTGTAACTCCCGGGTGGAGTTTGATTGAAACTTCATATTCCCCAAGGCTTTTGATCGGTTTGTCAAGAACAAGTTTTTTCCTGTCTATAGAAATTCCGGCATTTTCCATTGCCTCGGCAATATCCATAGTGGTAACTGAACCGTAAAGTTTGTCCTCTTCACCAGCCTTCTGGTTGATGGTGATTACTTTTTCTGCGAGTTCTGCTTTGACCTTTTCAGCTTCTTCCTGAGCTTTTAATCTGCGCTCATCGATCTTTTTCTTCTGCATTTCCATCATTTTGATGTTCTGCGTAGTAGCTTCAAGGGCAAATCCTTTAGGCAGAAGGTAATTTCTGGCATAGCCTTTTGCTACATCAACCTGATCACCTTCCAGTCCCAAGGAATCTATATCTGCTGTTAATATAACTTTCATTGATTTCCTCCAAAAATAAACTGACAGTCCGAGTTATATACTGTCATTTCCCGTTTTAAAAAAAATATGCCTCTTACCTTATTGTTGCTGTTGTAAAGGGAAGCAGTGCAATATTACGGGCTTTCTTTATCTCTACTGTGAGTTTCCTTTGATGTTTGGCGCAATTACCGGAAATTCTTCTTGGGACTATTTTGCCGCGCTCGGTTGTAAATAACCTGAGCATTTTATGATCTTTATAATCAATCGCCAGGGTGCTGTCTGCACAGAATCTGCAAACTTTTCTTCTGTGATATGACATTCCGCCTCTTCTATTCATTCCCATCTTCTACCTCGCTTTCTTCCTGATCATCGTTTTCATTAGAATCTTCAGATGATTCTTCTCCGGACTTTACGGAACTCTGAGCCTTTTGAAGTAACTCTTCAGGGTCTGCCTGTTCTGCGAGTTTAACAGTCTGAAATTTCAGGATGTTATCGTCGAGTTTAAGGCTTCTTTCCAGTTCGGCGATCAATTCGGCTCCAGCGCAGAATTCTACATATACGTAAACACCATTATAGAATTTTCTGATTCTGTAAGCCAGTCTCTGTTTGCCCCATTCATCGGTTTTAATAATAACTCCCTTATTAGTTTCGATGATTTCGCTGTATTTTTTCAGCAATTCCTGATAATCATCACCGTTGAGATTGGGGTTAACAATATAAATTATTTCGTAATGCCTCATAAGTACTCTCCTTTCGGACTTTGATTTTGGTCCCGCACTTTCACTTCTTAAATCATATTGGCTGAAGAAGCTTCAGCAATGATTTAAATCCGTGCTCCGCGGAACAAGGAGTTAATAAAACAAAAACGATCTAGCTATCATTGATATGGTATGTTGTCAAGATATTTTGGGATTTCTAATCACCTTGACACCCCATATCTTTAAAAATATACTGATTTTCTCGTCAAAACAGGTTTTTATCTTATCAACACTATACTTTATTTCGAGGAAATGGAGTTAGTCCTAAAAAGGAGAGTCAGAGAATGGGAAAATACGGTAAGTATATCCTCACTGAGTTTTATGACGGATTTCAGCTGCCCGAGGACAGGGCCTGGGAAAAAGCCATAATGGGACAGGGACCTCTTGAAGATGGCCTGCGGCGCATGATGGAGCACATGGTATGGATGGACTCAAACGTTATTCCCGGCGCGTTTTATGCCGAGGCGGTGTGGTTCTGGCCGCCGTCAATGACCGGACGGATTATAGAACCTCCTGAACCGGGCGAAGAGGATAAGCACGGTATTCCTCCCCATGCTCATACATTTCCTGAACTTCTGTCATATTACGGGACCGACATGGATAATCCAAAGGATCTGGGCTGCGAAGTCGTAATATGGATTGAAGATGAAAAATACGTTTTTGACAAATCTTTTGTTGTGTATGTTCCTGAAAATATAGTGCATTGTCCGATCGAGATGCATAATATGACTAAACCGCTTTTCCATTTCACTATGGGGCCGGGTGAAAGTTACATATAACCTGCCAAAATGCTGATACGGACTGATTCAGGAAACCTCTTATATAAAAGTGAGATAAAATATGGCAGAAAGAAAATATTCAAAGTATTTTATATTCGATGATAAAAAAGACCTCAAGCTCCCTTCATACAGAAAAAATACAGATTCGGAATACATTATAAGAATGACCCATGTGGATGCAGATACAATCAAGGGGGCAACCTTTTATAATGAAATGATGTGGATTCTTCCGGGATTCGGTGAAAACTATACTGGGGATGATCCTAATTTTAAAGAAGAGCATACTCATGAGTTTGGTGAGCTGATGTGTTTTTACGGTCTCAATTATGATGACATTATGGACCTGGGGGCTGAAATAGAATTTACTGTTGACGGTGAAACCCATACTATTACAGAAAGCTTTACTGCATTTATTCCGCCCGGAATTAAACACGGGCCTCTTACAATCAAAAATGTAACCCGTCCGATCGCTCATATGATTGCCTGCGACACAGGGGTGTACAAATAGCTTTCGGCTCTCAGTATTCAGCTGTCAGTAAAAATCTTTTATAAAAAAGGCTGCCCGAACGGTCAGCCTTTTTTATGTCAGCTCTTAAAGCTGTCCATTGCCTCTTTGATCAGTTCATCCTGCATGTGACTGTATCTTGGCGAAAAGTGGAACAGTGTAAGCTTTTTTACCCCGGCTTCCTTTGCAAATTGTCCTGCCTGAGTTGTTGTCAGGTGATATTTTTCTTTTGCTGTCAGGGCATCCTCTTCCATAAAAGCCGCTTCTATAAAAAGGTGGTCTGACCCTTCTGCAAGTCTGATTATTTTTTTACGGCTTTCTTCGCTTCCTGCGGTATCTGTTATATATGTTATTTTCTGGCCCGGAGTAATTCTTGCTATCTTGTCAGAAAGGTCTCCAAGTACAAATTTTCTCTGTTCCTGTATTTCCCCGTTTTCTTCTTTTGTTACATAAAAATCGGTGTCTCCGGGGATTTTTTTATAAAGGGCATCCTTGAATTTCGAAAGCCACGGCCCTGCGTCGAGCCCAAGTTTTTCAAGCTCTTCATTTATAATGTTTACGGAAAAATTTTCTTCCACCGAAAAACCGATGCATGGTATGCGGTGATCAAAAAAATCCGCTTTTACTGTAAATCTTGGTTCTTTATATATGGTACCTGATCTGATCTCTCTTTTTTCTGTGCCGTGATATCTGAAACCTTCTCCGCAAAGGTAGTTGCGGGTCAGTATTTCCTTTTCATGAATTTCCGATACTTTTAAAACAAGGCTGTATTCATATTCCTCAACCAGGTTCCATGTATAGCCCTTAAGTTTTCCTTCCACGTTGTCAAAAAAACCGGGAGGCCCGAAAAAAAAGAGCTCCTTTTCTCTTCCCAGGAATATTCTCAGGAGTTTGTCAAAGCCGATAAAATGATCCATGTGCGTATGTGATACAAATACGTGTGATATTTTCAGCAGATCTTTTGCTGAAAGAGGAGTCAGGTCTCCCATATCGAACAGGAGTGCCTTTTTTTCATATAAAAAAGGTATATATACACCCGGGTCGGAAAACGGATCATTTATAAGTCTGGGCAGAAACGATGGTTTCATTTGCATATCTTATTGCGTATAGATGTTAATAATACAAGAATCTTGTAATATCTGTCTCCTAACTTTATATTGTATAAAAATCAACTTCTTAAATATGCAATGCTATGAATTCAACCGAGCACAACAGATATACTATTGATAACAGAGAGTTTAAAAAGGACTTACCGGGTGATCCCGGCGTATACATTTTCAGGGACAGCTCCGAAAAAGTTATTTATGTCGGTAAGGCCAAAAACCTCAAGAACAGGGTTTCGTCATATTTTAATTCCCCGGCTGAAATGACTCCTAAAACTGTCATGATGGTTTCAAAGGCCCGGTACCTGGAATTTATACTGACCGGTACTGAAAATGAAGCCTTTATTCTTGAAAGTACCCTGATTAAAAAACATATACCAAGATATAATATTGTTCTTCGTGATGACAAGCAGTACCCTTACCTCAAAATAGGGACAGATGAACCCTATCCCAGACTTGAATTTGTCCGTAAAATGAAAAATGACGGCGCTGTCTACTTCGGTCCGTACTCCTCTGCCGGTTCTGTAAGAAATACAATGAAACTTATAAACAGAATTTTCAGGCTCAGGAAATGCTCAAAAAGTTTTATGACAGGCCGAACACGGCCATGCCTTAACTACCAGCTTGGAAGATGCATGGGGCCATGCACCTTTGAGGTTCCGGTTGATCAGTATAAAACTATTGTGAATAACGTTCGGATGTTCCTGGAAGGCCGGAGCAAAGAACTGGTAAAGCAGCTTGAAAGGGATATGAAAAAATATGCGGAAGAAGAAAAGTATGAGGATGCGGCAAGGGTAAGGGATCAGATAAATGCTGTTTTGAAGACGACTGAAAACCAGAATGTCGCGTCAACAAGAAGGGAAGATCAGGATATAATCGGGGTTGCTCAAAAGGACAGTATTTCGCAGGTGGTAATTTTCTTTTCTCGTAAGGGTGTTATTACCGGGAGCAGGGATTTCGGGTTTGAGAACCGGGATGTTTCTCCTTCCGAAATAATCGAAGCATTTCTAAAGCAGTATTATCATGGTGACAGATATGTGCCAAAAAATATACTTGTTTCCCACCCTGTAGACGATCTGGATTCTATTTCCGGGTATCTTTCTTCTTTTGCCGAAAAAAAAATATCCATACATAATCCTGTAAGAGGGAAAAAGGTAGGGGTTGTCAAGCTGGCAGTTAAAAACGCTGAGAATATACTGAAAAGAATGGAGAATATGCCGCCAGGAGAACTTCTGGAGATGGCCCGGTCTGTGCTTAAGCTCAAAAATATTCCCCGCCGGATAGAGGCTATGGATATATCAAATCTTCAGGGAAATCAATCCGTTGGCACAATTGTTGCATTTATTGATGGCAAGGCCTATAAACCTGGTTACAGGAATTACAGGATCAAAGATGTTGAGGGGATCGATGACTACGGAATGATGTCGGAAATGGTCGAAAGGCGTCTTTCGGACGATGATCCTCCTGACCTTTTTCTCATAGACGGCGGAAAAGGGCATCTTTTAGCGGTAAGTCATGTAATAGAAAATATGCCCGGGATAGAGCCTCCCGAACTTGTGGCCATCGCAAAAGAAAGAGAGCAGGGTGCAAAGGGTGATAAATTATACCTGCCCGGAAGAAAGAACCCTCTCAGGCTTAACAGTGATCATCCGGTACTCCTTCTTCTTATGGGTATAAGAGATGAAGTTCACAGGCGGGCAGTCACCTATCACCGGAAGTTGAGAAAAAAGGATACTATAAAGTCTGCTCTTGATCTTGTACCGGGAATAGGTCCGGCAAAAAGGACGCTGCTTTTAAAGGAATTCGGCAGTGTTGAGGCAATAAGAGAGGCAACGGAGGATGATCTTACAAAAGTTAAAGGGATAACAAAGTCAATGGCCGCGGAAATAAAAGCATATATTTCAGCGGATGAGCCCGGTTCGGAGCCTTTAACATAACAGTTGACATGCTTTCGGGCTTTATGATAATTTTCCCAAACTGAAATAATGTTTAACTAATTTGTATCATCTTTATTAAAATTGTTAATTTTAAAACAGGAATAAAATAATATTGTGGCTTTAAAAAAGGTAACAATAGTAATAGTCCCCGAAGGCGTTAATAATGTAAAACAGCTTAAAATACCCAGGGTGTTTTTTACTTTTCTTCTTGTTTTATTTCTGTCTGCAGGCGGATTTGTCGGATGGAAATTTTGGGATTATTATAAGATTAAGCCCCAGGTTGCGGAAAATATAAAACTCCGCAAGGAAAACCGGGAACAGAAAGCCCAGCTTGCTGCTCTTGTAAATAAAATCGATAAAATTAACAGCAAGATGGTTGATCTCAAAGAGTTTGATAATAAGCTTAAACTTATGGTCAACCTTGAACCCGGTGAAGATAATACTCCATTTTTAGGTATAGGCGGATCCGATCCTTCACTTATGGATGCCGAGTATTCTCTTGAAAAAGCTCATCAGAAACTTATACGTCTTGCTCACCAGTCACTTGATAATCTTGATATTGAAATATCCGTTCAGACCCAGGAAAAAACAGAACTCTATGAATTTCTGGAAAACCAGAAATCCATGTTTGCCTGCACGCCTTCCATATGGCCTGCAAAGGGTTGGATAAGCTCGAATTTCGGTTACAGAAAATCTCCCTTTACAAACGAAAGGGAATTTCACAACGGCCTGGATATCTCAGCAAAAACCGGTACTCCGGTGATTGCGCCGGCTGACGGTGTAGTTTCCTTCACAGGTCAGAATTACGGGTACGGTAACCTCATTACACTCAATCACGGCTATGGCTACAAAACAAAGTATGCTCATCTTTCCAAGATGCTGGTTAAGAAGGGGCAGGCTGTAAAACGCGGCGACACCATAGGCCTTGTCGGAAATACCGGTAGATCCACCGGTCCTCACCTTCATTACGAAGTCCACAGAGAAGGTGTTCCGGATAATCCAACCCGATATATCCTGAACTAGTAATTAATATCATTTTCAATATTTTATCAGCTGTTTTCCCGGATATTTAGATGTGTCCGGGAAATGGTGATTTGATATGTCTTATTGCTTTGGATATTGTTACTGGTAAATATACTTTGAAAATAGACGGATAGGGTGATACTGTACCGTCAAATCATATCGTTGAAATATTATTATATTGAATATATTAAAAAAACTGGTTGATTCTAATATTATCATAATTAAAGTCCTATAGTTGAGATGTAGGAATACAAAAAACGAACCGGGAGTTGGAATAGAAATTATGATTGGCAGCATGATAAAGAAAATTTTTGGCAGCAAGAATGATCGGGAATTAAAAAGAATTCAGCCGATTGTCGATAAAATCAATTCACTTGAGGCTGACTTTAAAAAACTTACAGATGAACAACTGCAGGCAAAAACCCTGGAATTCAGGGAAAGGCTCGAAAAGGGTGAAACCCTTGACGATTTACTTCCTGAAGCCTTTGCTACCGTAAGAGAAGTATCTATCAGAGTACTTGGGATGAGGCATTATGATGTGCAGCTTATCGGCGGTACTGTTCTTCATGAGAGCAACATAGCCGAAATGAAAACAGGTGAAGGAAAAACCCTTTCTGCCACGCTTCCCATGTATCTGAATGCTCTTTCCGGAAAAGGCGCTCATCTTGTTACGGTTAATGACTATCTTGCAAAACGTGATGCCGAATGGATGGGACAGATTTATAATTTTCTGGGAATGTCTGTTGGTGTAATTGTGCACGGCATGAATGATGCCGAGCGAAAAGAAGCATACGGCTGTGACATCACTTATGGCACAAATAATGAGTTCGGTTTTGACTATCTGCGGGACAACATGAAGTTTGAAACGGAAGAGCTCGTACAGAGGGACCATAATTTTGCTATAGTTGATGAGGTCGACAGCATACTTATTGATGAATCAAGAACCCCGCTTATTATCAGCGGACCTGTCGAGCACAGCGAGAATGAGATATACGTGGAGGCAAAGCCTCTTGTTATCAACCTTAAAAAGAAACAGAGCACTGTCATCCGGTCCCTTTTAAGCGATGTAAAGGATCGGCTCAAGAGTGGTGATGCAGATGAAGAGACTATTCAGATACTGCTCAGGATTAAAAGAGGAGATCCTAAAAATCCGGGCTATCTTGATCTTCTGGCAAAAAATCACTCACTCGGAAAACGTATTGATAACGAAGAAAGCGCAATGCGGAGCCAGAAGCTTCTTCCCGAACTTGACCAGGAATTGTACTGCGTTATTGATGAGCGCGGTAATTCAGTTGAGCTTACTGAAAAGGGAATCAAGTATCTTTCAGAAAGCGGTGCCGGTGATTTTTCTCTCCCGGATATAGATGAAGAGAGCTACAATATACGCGAAAACAGTGAACTCAGTGATGAAGACAAGGCCGAAAAGCTCAGGGAGCTCGAAGCAAATTATATGCGCACATCTGAGCTGTTACATGCAACCCAGCAGCTCATAAAGGCATACTGGCTTTTTGAGAAGGATGTTCAGTATGTTGTAAACGAAGACCAGGTTGTTATTGTTGATGAGTTTACAGGCCGTATGATGCCCGGAAGAAGATGGAGCGACGGCCTTCATCAGGCTGTTGAGGCCAAGGAAGGTGTACGTGTTGCCGAGGAAAATCAGACTCTTGCGACAATCACCTTTCAGAATTTTTTCAGGATGTATGACAAGCTTGCCGGTATGACAGGTACTGCTGAAACAGAAGCCGGGGAGTTTCATAATATATATAAGCTCGGCGTTATCGTTATTCCCACAAACAGGAAAATGGTCCGAAAGGATTATTCGGATGTGATCTACAAGACAGAGCGGGAAAAATACAACGCGGTTGTCCAGGAAATAAAAGAGCTCTATGAAAAAGGTCAGCCTGTCCTGGTAGGCACCATATCAATTGAAAAATCGGAACTTCTTCACAAGATGCTTAAAAGAGCGGGAGTCCCCCATGAGGTCCTTAATGCCAAGCATCATCAGAAAGAGGCTGAAATTGTTGCCAAAGCCGGTCAGGCAAAGACAGTTACCATATCCACCAATATGGCTGGCCGCGGTACCGATATCGTGCTTGGTGAAGGTGTAAAGGAACTGGGCGGGCTTCATATTCTTGGAACCGAACGCCATGAAAGCCGCAGAATTGATAATCAGTTAAGAGGCCGGTCAGGACGTCAGGGTGACCCGGGTTCTTCCCGATTCTACCTGTCTCTTGAGGATGATCTTTTGAGGATTTTCGGTTCTGATAGAATCGCCGGTATTATGAACAGGCTCGGTATGGAAGAGGGTGAACCTATCGAGGCCCGACTGATTTCAAAGGCCATTGAAAATGCCCAGAGAAAGGTCGAAGCTCATAATTTTGATATGAGAAAGCATCTCCTTGAGTATGACGATGTAATGAATAAGCACAGGGAGATTATTTATTCATTAAGAAAAAAGATTCTAAAGGGAGAAGGTATTGAAGAGGCTGTCCTCGACTGGACAGAAGAAAAGATTGAGACACTTGTCGAGATGTATACCGATCCCAAATCCTATCCTGAAGACTGGGATGTTCAGGGCCTGATGGAACACATAATAAGAGTATTCGGCATGAGGCCCAGGTTGAGCGCCGAGGATATAGGGCAGGAGGAGTTTGACGCCCTTAATATCGAAAAACTCACAGACATGCTGAAATCCCAGATAAAGGAAGCGAATGAAACAAGGCTGGAAGGCATTGACAGAGACGAGCTGTTAAAAATACAGAAGTTTGTAATGCTCAGGATTATTGATGACCAGTGGCTCAGGCACCTGCAGGATATGGATCAGCTTAAGGAAGGTATCGGTCTCAGGGGATATGCTCAGCAGGATCCTTTAAAGGAGTATCAGAAAGACGGTTTTGAGCTTTTTAACGGACTGAATGAAAGGATAACTGAAGAAGTTCTTATGACCCTTTCCCGGATACAGCTCATGAGAGAAAAACCGCCGGAAATGCCCAAGCATAAAAAAAGACAGATGCAGTTAAGTCATGGAGATACGGATGCAAGGCCTGAAACGGTTAAAAGAGAAGGTAAAAAAGTAGGCAGAAATGATCCATGCCCCTGCGGCAGCGGGAAAAAATATAAAAAATGCTGTGGTGCAAAGGGATAAACAATATTATTCAGGTTTATGGATTATGGATAGTGATATTTCTGTAAATGGTTTTAAATCTTCATTCAGTGCCTGCGGACTTAAAAAGAAAAACGCACTGGATATTGCATTGATATATTCCGAAACAGAAGCTGTTTCTGCTGCTGTTTTTACAACAAATAAGGTAAAGGCTGCTCCTGTTCTTCTGAGCATGGAAAATGTAAGCAGCGGAAAGGCCAGGGCTATTATTGTCAATGCCGGTAATGCAAACGCATGCACCGGTGAGCAGGGTATGAAAAATGCCAGGGAAGAAGCCCGTATGGTATCGGATTCACTTGGTATTTCACCCGAAGACGTACTGGTGGCTTCTACCGGAGTTATCGGTGCGCAGCTTGATATTTCAAAAATAGAAACTGCCCTTCCCGGACTGGTCAAGAATTTGAGTCCTGATTCTATAGACGGCGTTGCCAGGGCAATCATGACAACAGACTCCTTCCCTAAAATCCGGACATTTAAAGGAAATGTAAAGGGAACAGAGTATAAAATAACAGGAATAGCAAAGGGCGCCGGGATGATAGATCCCAACATGGCAACCATGCTCTGCTTTGTTTTTACTGATATTAAAATCAGTCATTCATCTCTTAAAAAAGCACTCTCCTATGCTGTTGATAATTCATTCAATAAAGTGACAGTTGACGGCGATACCAGTACCAATGATACTGTTTTTATAATGGCAAACGGTACAGCCGGAAATGATGAGCCGGATGATGATTCTTTTGGTGAATTTGCCGCAGGTCTCAAAGAAATTATGTATAATCTTGCCACAATGATAGTAAAGGACGGCGAGGGGGCCACTAAAGTTGTCCATATTTATGTTAAGGGTGCGGATTCCCCCGGTGATGCAGAAGCTGCAGCAAGAACAGTCGGTAACTCCAGCCTTGTAAAAACAGCCTTTTATGGACAGGATCCCAACTGGGGCAGGATTATGGGAGCTCTGGGAAGATCCGGGATAGAGATGGAAGAAAGCAGGGTTGATATCTGTATTGATGATGTGAAAATAGTTCAGGGCGGTTTGGGTCTGGGAAGTGAAAAAGAAAAACTGGCCGCAGATATAATGAAAAATCCGGAATTTTCCGTTACCATTAATCTCAATATCGGTGAAAATGAAGACAGGGTTACAACCTGTGACCTGACCCATGAATATGTTTCGATTAACGCTGATTACCGGACATAACCTTTAAATTTGAATAATTTTGCCATAAACGGTGTCTAATAATATAAATAGTGCCGATATAGATGACAGGGGGCTTGTAACCGGCCTTAAAAATGGAGATGAAAGGGCCTACAGGCAGCTTGTGAGGACATATCAGGCAAAATTGAAAAATGTTGCCTATGGCATTACCCTTGATGCTGAAGAAAGCTCCGATATAGTACAGGATGTCTTTTTAAAGGCATATACGGGAATTGAGAAATTTAAAGGGGAATCGTCCCTTTATACCTGGCTGAGGCGTATTACCGTAAATGAAAGTCTTAACCTGGTAAGAAAATGGAAAAGACGTTTAAGGTGGCAGCATCAGCCTCTTGAAAGAGAAGACGGAAGCAGCCTGGACATTGAGTCGGAAGAAGCAGGGCCTGAGATAAGCCTGGATAACAGGCAGATGACAGGTGCACTTAAGCAGGCTCTGGATAAACTGCCGGAAAAGGCAAGGGCTGTAATTGTCCTTAAGGAGGTTGAGGGGTTGTCCTATGAAGAAATAGGCGATCTGATGGGCATCAATAAGGGGACAGTAAGTTCAAGAATATTTTATGCCCGTGAAAAATTAAGAGAATATCTTAAAGGGATTGAATAAAATGGCAGACAGTCAGACAATATGTGGCACCGAGTTATTAAGCCGTTACTTTGACGGCGAGCTTGATGGTGATGACCTTAAAAAGGTGAAATCACATATTGACTCCTGTGACTCCTGCAGAAACAGGTCATCAGAATATGCCGGGATCACAGCCGGTTTTGATTCTTTATTAAGCGCAGATTTTATTGGAGATGACAGGGTAATAGAAGAAAAGGTAATTGCTTCTATCAGGAAAAAAAGCAGCCGATCTGCTGGCTGGAAAAACTTTATCTTTACAAAAAGATCACTTGTGCCGGCAGGGCTTGCGGCGTCTGTTATGATAATCTTTATGGCATTTTTTAATACTCCTGCTCCGACAGGTCCTACAGCAATAGTATCATCTCTTATCAGTAACGGTTCGCGTGTTTCAATACTGGAAACACCTGAAACCAGGCAGACAATTATATGGATCAGTGAAAATGGATAATAAAGACAAAAAAGACAGAATGTCATATTCACGGGCAGTGCTTGCTGCGGTTTTTTTCATATTGATGCTTATTCCTTCCTTTGCCATAGCAGGACCCGGGATAAATATAAACGTAAAGTCTGTTCTCGCATCAGCAAATGGCAACTCCATTGATCCCAGACTTAAGAGTATGGCCAGCGAGCTTCAATTCAGGTATTCATCCTATAAGCTTTTGGGCGAAAAAAGCCTCAGGCTTTCTGTTAATAACAGTGGATCTGTTTCCTTTCCCGGCGGGAATATGAATTTAACTGTAAAGGGCATTGAGGGCAACAGGGCTGTTATTGATATAGAAATCATTAAAGGCGGCAGCCGGATGCTGCAGACATCCGTAAAACTCCTTAATAATAAAAAAATTACAATCGGAGGCCCATCCCATAAGGACGGAACTCTTATTTTTAATATTTCCGCTTCTTTTTAGATATATCCATTCTCCTGTATTTCCTGTTAAAGCAGCTTGCGGTAAAGCCCGCGGAACTGGTGGTATGTAATGCCGAGTTTTTTTGCTGCTGTTTTCTGGTTATGTTTTGAAGATTCCATTGCATCATTAATCATTCTCACCTGAAGCTCTTGTACCGCTTCGGGAAGCGGTTTATCCAGAAGGTCTTCATACACAGGCTGTTTTTTTATCGGTTCACTCTTTTCTTCTCTGCATTCATTTCTTTCAAGTTTATAGGGCGATGAAAACGGGTCAAAGTTGATATCTGATATTTCATTTGTCTCTGACCTGTAGATTGCCCTTTCTACCAGGTTTTTTAATTCTCTTACATTTCCCGGCCAGCTGTAGTTTTCAAGGTCATCCATTGCTTCGGTGCTGAACTGGGGAATATCCGATCTTCCAAGCTCAAAGGCCATTCTGGATGCAAAATGATTGGTAAGAAGCATTATATCTTCTTTTCTGTCTCTTAGAGGCGGTAAAAAAAGTACCTCAAAGGAGAGCCTGTCAAGCAGGTCTCTTTTAAATTTACCCTGTGATACCATATGGATAAGATCCGCATTTGTAGCTGCGATTATTCTTACATCCACTTCTGTTGCTGCAGAGCTTCCCACCCTTTCAAATGTTCCGTACTCAACAACCCTGAGGATTTTTTCCTGAACTTCCATGGGGATTGTACCTATTTCATCAAGGAACAGTGTGCCTCCGTCGGCAGCTTCAAATCTTCCGGAACGTCTCTGGCCTGCTCCTGTAAATGCCCCTTTTTCATATCCGAAAAGCTCTGATTCAATAAGGGTGGGGTTTAGGGCCGAGCAGTTAAGAGCTACAAAAGGACCGTCCCATCTTTTGGACAGGTAATGCAGTCTTGAAGCGGCAAGCTCTTTTCCTGTGCCTCTTTCGCCAAGTAGAAGAACCGGCCTGTTTATAGGGGCAACCCTTGCCAGCAGTTCCTGAAACTCAAGGAATTTTTCCGATTGACCAAGCGCTTCATTTGTTTTAAGAGGATTCTTTTCAGCAATTCTCTGTTTTGCAAGTACCATATAACCGGGTCCTTTCAAGTAAGGTTTTTTTATAAATAAATATGTAGGCGAATACTGCTAATTAATGGTTGTTTATGCGAATTGATGGCACATAGTACTATTCTCCCTGTCTGCTGTCAAGTAAGAAAAACGCCAAGAAATCAGTAAGTTACATTGAAAATAAGTTTGGCATGAATTGTGCTCATACAGAATAGTAAAAACACAAACTGAGGAGGTATTATTATGGGTATATTTACAAGGTTCAGGGACATCGTAAGCTCCAATATAAATTCAATGCTTGATAAGGCAGAAGATCCGGAAAAACTCATAAAACTGATGATTCGTGAGATGGAAGATACTCTTGTAGAGTTGAAGGCATCATGCGCGGGAGTTATGGCCGGCAGTAAAAAGCTTGAAAGAAATATTGATGAAGTAAAAAGCCGGGTGGAATACTGGGCGGAAAAGGCTCCGCTGGCTGTAAGCAAAGGAAGAGATGATCTTGCAAGGGAAGCCCTTATTCAGAAAAGAAAGTATGCTGATAAGGTAACAGCTCTTGAATCAGAGATCAAAGAGCATGAAGCCCTTATAGATGAATATCAGAATGATATAAGGCAGCTTGAAGAAAAACTTGCAGGGGCAAGGGAAAAACAGAGAATGCTTGTTCAGCGTCATATACACGCTGCCAGAAAAAGAAAAGCCCAGGAAGATATCAGGCGTGCTGACAGCAGCGATGCAATGTACCGTTTTGATGATCTGGAAAACCGCATAGAACGCATGGAAGCTGAAGCAGATCTTGTTAATTATGGGAAGAGCGGTTCTCTTGAAGCCGAATTTGAGCAGCTGGGTCTTGATGACGAAATTGAAAAGGAATTAAGCGACCTTAAAAACGCCGGCAAAACAAAAGAAGCTGATTAAGAAGGCTGTGATATAATATCGTAATGGGCGCATTTTATTGGATATAGTTTTATTTTTTACTATCCAGTTAATAATCCAGTAAGTAATTAGAGGAGATGAAGAAAGTGTACTATGGACCGGGCTTATCATTTTTTTTCCTGATTTTTGGTTTTGTAATTGTAATGGCAGTAATAAAGACAGTGGGAAATGTTTCCAAAGAAAAAGTCAGGGCGCAGGCCACCAGAAAAGATGATGACTTTGTTATTGATCATGATCTTCGTCTAAAAAAACTGGAAGAACGAATAGCAAATATCGAGACAATAGTACTCGAGCAGGAAAGAGAACGAAAGTTCTCATCACTGTAATTTATTAAACAATACTAAACTTAAGTAAGAGGAAAATCATCAATGCCGGCAATACTGATTCCAATTTCTGTTTTCGCAATGATTGTGCTTGTTGTGGCCGTAATATGCAGCACCATTCTCATCGGCCTTAAGATTATAAGGGGCGGAGCATCTCCAAAAAGTCAGAAGGATCATGCCGATGAAGCAAGGATGATTCAGGAAATATATCAGGGACTGGCCAGGATGGAAGAGCGTGTAGAGTCCCTTGAAACAATACTGATAGAAAAAGAAAAATTACGAAAGGAACAACAAAATGAGAGGCAATAGAGGGCGTGGATATGGGCAGCGCAGGAACCCTTTTATGAGGGGCAATTTTTCAAAGGAACGTTTTGAAGGGTTGTTTCACGGCGGATTATACCGCTCCCGCAGCGGTATGATACTTGGTGTGTGCCGTGGAATTGCAGACTATTTTGATCTTTCGGTATTCTGGGTCCGTTTTCTTACTATTATACTTTTCTTTATTACAGGCTTCTGGCCCACAGGGGTTCTCTATTTTGCCGCAGCTTTTCTGATGAAGCCTGAGCCTGTAATCCCGCTCGAAAATACGGATGAAGAGGAGTTTTATGACAGTTACCTGCGGTCAAAGGAAATGGCGACCGACCGTATAAAACGCAGGTACAGCAATCTTGAAAGGCGCATCCAGAGGCTGGAGCATTCTGTTACTACTCCGGAATTTGACTGGGAAAACAGGCTGAACGGTCATTCATAGGTTTGTTCTTTCAAAGGAGCCGGGCAAAATGACAAATACTTTATTTGCAATTATCCTGTTTATTATTCTTGGTTTAATAGTAACAACGTTTATTGTCATTTTGACAGCAGGCAAGTACAGGGTTTTTGTGGAGTATCCGCCATCAGAGTGGTTTAAAAAAATGTTTCAAAAAAGCAGGGTCTAAAAGCCTGCGAGGTTTTCTGCTTTTATACGGCAGTGGCATCATTTTTCAGGACGAGATCAAACCTCTTTTGTTCATGTGCCTTATTTTAAAGATCAGACTATTTTTCTGGTAGGATGCTGCCTCTCCACAGTTGATCTTAAAAATAAGGCACTGCGAACCTGGCCGGCAGTTATCAGTCGATCTCATCCTGAAATAATCCCACTGCCTCATTCTGACAGCTATCCGGATTTTGATCTGAGAGACCCTTCTGATATAAAAAATCATATTAAATAAAGAGGCTTTTGCCGGTAAAGGTATTCTTCCTTCAGGCTGCTCAATGGCGGACACAGGGTACTTCATTATTTCCGTGATGGAGGTGCTGTGCTTTTATCAAAGATTCATATGTTTATAATTCAGCAGAGTGTCTGCTGTTTTGATTTTTAAGGATTGTGTATTTATTTTCAAAAAACCGTAATGATTGTAATCCTTAACAATCAAAACAAATGTACAGGGTGAGTCAGATGAATCTTTGAGAAAAGTTCAGCGCCGTAATTATCTCCGAACTGGCAAGTTTTTTAATGTTCTACATAAATAAGCTTTTCTGTATCAAATCCGAACTGCTTCAGATTATCAACAAGCCTGCTTAAAATATTTTTATCAAGGTCAGGTTTTCTAGCAAGAATCCAAAGGTATGATTTATCAGGGCCGCACACAACGGAATATCTATAATCCTTTTGATCAAGTTCAATTATATTGTATGCACCGTAAAAAGGTCCGAAAAATGAAACCTTTAACCTGCCGATATCTTTTTTATCAACAAAATATGCTTTTCCGACAGCTTCTTTCCATTTGTTTTTAACCGGATCAAAACCCCTGTTTACCACTTTTATGCCGCCGTCATCTCTGCTGCTGTAAGCCGCGCTTACCTTTATCAGGCCTCTTTCAAATGAGTGATCAAACCTTGCGATTTCGTACCATTTTCCAAGGTATCTGTCCGGCTCAAAGTTTTTTACGGGCGTGACATTGTCCGGGACAGATATACATCCTCCCAAAATGACAAGGCTTAATATAACAAGGTACTTTATGGCTTTAGCCGGCATAGTTTCTCTGTCTTGTTATTTCGGATAAAATAACCCCTGTTGCTACCGATACATTTAATGCATCTATTTTTCCGCTGGATGGTATCTGTAATGTCTGATGACATTTTTTAAGAATGGAAGGGCTGACTCCCTTTTCTTCATTCCCAAGGACAAGCAGTACATTGCCCCTCCAGTCATACTGGTAAATAGTTTCCTTTGCATTTCCTGATGTGCCTATAACCCAGAAACCTGATTTGTCCAGCATGTCAATTGCTCTTCCAAGATTAACTACCAGAGATACAGGTACATGGGCGTAGCCTCCTGAAGAGCGTTTTATAACCGCCTCCGATACCCGGGCAGACCTGTCTTTAGGCAGTATGATGCCGTCTGCACCAAAAAAAGCCGCTGACCTGAGTATTGCCCCTAAATTGCCTTCATCGGTTATATGGTCAATTGCTATCAGCAGGGCTCCGCCTGTTTTATCTTTTACTGAATCAATAAGGTTATCTATATCTGTGTATTCAAAACCTTTAATCAGTGCGGCAACTCCCTGATGGTTTGTACCTGGTAAAACACTTTCAAGGGTGGATCTGTTTTTTTCAAAGACAGGAATATTTTGTTTCCCTGCAAGAGATATTATTTCTTTAATCCTTGCATTGGTTTTTCCGCCGGAAATCCATATTTCAAAGATACTGTCTCTGTTATTTTCAATTGTTTCTTTTACACTGTGGATTCCCGGTATGAACTGAATTTTATTTTTTTTAGACATGCTGTTCCCGAAAGTCAGGGTTAAATATCAAGCCTGGTTTCAATATCAGGCAGTATTCGATCGTTTTTACACCTGTCTGCAATAATAACTGACTCAAGGTCTTTTATTGCTTTATCCAGGTCGTCATTGACAATCAGGTAATCATACCATTTTGAGTTGGAAAGTTCTTCTGTTGCTGTTTTTATTCTTTTTTCTATTGCGTCCGGATTATCGGTTGCCCTGCCGCGCAGGCGGTTTTCGAGGATTTCCTTTGAGGGCGGAAGTATGAAAATAAAAATGCTGTTTTCCACTTTTTCCTTTATGTTCTTTGCTCCCTGGATATCAATATCAAGGATTACATCCTGTCCGGCATTTATCTTTTCATCTATACTTCCGTAGGATGTGCCGTAAAAATCATCATAAACCTGAGCCCATTCCACAAAGGAGTCTTTGCCTATCATTTCCTTAAATGCTGACTTATCAACAAAATAATAATCAATTCCGTCAGATTCTTTGGGCCTGGGGCTCCTGGTGGTGTGGGATACAGAGTAGCCGATGTTTTCGACCCTGTCTCTTACGGCTTTAATCAGGGTAGACTTTCCCACACCGGAAGGCCCGGATATTACAAGTATTCTGCCTTTCATGCGTCCTCTTCGGGTTCCAGTTCTTCTTTGGTAAGTACAATGTCAGGGCTGAATCTCTGGGCTATGGTTTCTGACTGTATTGCAGACAGAATTACATGGTTGCTGTCGGTTATAATTACAGATCTAGTTTTTCTGCCCTGGGTGGCATCTATAAGGCGCCTGTCTTCTTTTGCTTCATCGCGCAGCCGTTTGATAGGTGCGGCATTGGGCGAAATAATTGCCACAACCCTTCTGGAAACAATGGAGTTTCCAAATCCGACATTTACAAGTTTCTGACTCATAATTCTTTTTCTCCTCTATTCTATGTTCTGTATCTGCTCCCTGATTTTTTCAAGCTCTGCTTTAACCTCTACGGCATTGGCGGATATTGATGAATCGGAAGCCTTTGAACTTATGGTATTAATTTCTCTGTTTAATTCCTGGACTAAAAAATCCAGCCTTCTTCCTATGGAGTCGTCCGTATCCATATAATTATGAAACTGGACAAGATGACTTTTTGCCCTGACAATTTCTTCGGTTATATCGCATCTTCCTGCAAACAGGGCCACTTCCTGGGCAAGCCTGGTTTCATCCACTTCAATGCCATCGGATATTGCTTCTATCCTGTTTTTCAGTTTCTCTTTATACTCTGCTACAACAACAGGCGATCTTTCTTCTATTGTTTCAAAATAATCCTTAATAAGATCCAGCCTTTTTACAAGGTCTTCTCCAAGGGCTTTTCCCTCCTGGATTCTCATTGCATCAAGTGATTCAAGGGTATCTGTAAGCAGTTTTTCAATGGCAGCCTTTGATTCATCCGGGTCAAGCTCCTGGGGTTTGGATATAACCGCATCCCTTAACTGCAGAAAAAATTCGGGTTTAAGTTTGTCTTCTGTCCCGAATTCGCTGTTCATATCTTCATAAATTTTGAGATAGGCGTTAAGCAGGGGGCGGTTCAGTTCCAGATTATATGTTGTATCATCATTATTTGTCAGCTGCAGAGATACCTCTATACGGCCCCTTTTTATACCTGATGACAGTACGGATCTGACAAGATCTTCAAACTCCTGCAGTGCAGGCGGAAGGCGCAGTATAATATCCCTGTACCTGTTGTTGAGAGTTTTTATTTCAGCGGTAAGGATGTTTTTTCCTAACTCACATTCACCTCTGCCGTATGCTGTCATGCTTTTCAATATATTTCTCCTTCTACCTGTCTCAGCTGATTTTTATATTTTTCCCGTTCATTATTAAAAAATTCTATGGAATCCTCATTGGAGTAATCAGGGTATGACCACTCAAGAGGCCGGAATGAACCTTTGTTAAACACAAGTGTGAGGTCTGCAAAAATGCCTTTAGACAGGTATATTCTGTGTGTATAATTTTTGCCCGTTGCAAGCACCAGGCGCTCAAGGCATATGTAGCCGGGGTCTATGTTGATCCTGCGTTTGCCCTCAGTTGAATATTTTTCTTCTATCTTATTTGTTTTAAGTTTTTTTTCCACCAGGTCTTCAGGCGGAATAAGTTCTTTAAATGTTATAAATTTGCGATGCAGGGGCCATCCCATTTCTTTTTCATAGTACCTGGTCCTGTCAAACAGCAGCCAAGGGGTTATAACATCCGGTTCGCCGAAAAGTTCTATAAGTTCTTCAATAACTTTATCTATAAGCTCCCTTTCAGGAGAAAAGAGGCTGAACAGCAGCCTTACCCTGTCTGAATCTCTTGGTGTACTCATTTTTATGCTTTTACTTTCTTTCTGTTTTTTATGGCATCTTTAAGCGTTTTAGCTGAAACCGTAGAGGTCCCGACCTCGCCTACGACAATACCTGATGCAAAGTTTGAAACCAGGGCAGCAGATTCTTTGTTCATGCCTGCTGAAAGGCCAAGGGATAATGTGCTTATAACAGTGTCGCCGGCGCCGGATACATCAAATACCTTTTGCGCTACAGTCGGAATATGACACGGCTCTTTTCCTGATTCAAAAAGTGTCATGCCGTCTTTTCCCTGTGTTATAAGAACTGATTTACACTTTAGTTTATCCAGAATATATTTTCCGGCCCGGATCAGCGAGTCATCGTCTGTTACGGAAAATCCGCAGAATGTGCCTGCCTCATGATGGTTTGGGGTGATTATATCAACGCCTTTATAATATTTGAAATTTTCCGTCTTGGGGTCAACCGCGATAATTACACCGGTGTCTTTAACCAGCTTTTCAACTGCCTTGATCAGGCTGGCTGAGACAACCCCCTTGCCGTAATCGGATATTATAATGGCATCTATTTCATCAAGGTTGTTTTCTATTACTTTAAGAAGTTTTTTTGTCAGCTGGGGGTCAATGGGCTGTTTTGTTTCCCTGTCAAATCTTACCACCTGCTGATTTCTGGCTATTACCCTTGTTTTAATGCTTGTATGTCTGGCGGTATCAACAACAATGCCTTCTGTGCTTATTCCAAGCTCCTCAATTTTTTCAAGCATGTACTTTCCGCACTCATCATCCCCTGTTACCCCGCATATTAAGGATTTTCCGCCGAGGGAGGTAATATTATTGAGTACATTTGTAGCCCCGCCCAGGTTTCTGGTCTGCCTGATAACCTCAACTACAGGCACAGGCGCTTCCGGAGATATGCGGGCAACATCGCCCCAGATATACTCGTCCAGTATAATATCCCCGATAACAAGAATTCTGCACTCCGAAAACCTGTTTATAAAATCTATCAATTCTCTGTTTGAATAGCTGCCGTTTATTTCTCGTATCATCTTCTTATCTTGCGGTTAATGTAATTATCTAATATTATTAAATATAATGTTTCAATATAAAGCCGGTAAATTACCACCATGTTAAATTCTTGTCCATATAAATTCTTAAGATACAGGCCGGTATTCATGATAAATGAGGCTTTTTAAGGATATTGACATATAGGTTGTCCTGATTTAATAACTACGGAAAATATGTTCATTCAATAACGAGGAAAATTTCCATTGAAAATAATAATAGTCGGTGCAGGTGAAGTCGGTTTTCATTGTGCTCAAAAACTGTCCGAGGAAGGGCAGGATGTTGTCCTTATTGATAAAGATCCGGAAAAGATAAAGCGTATTACGGACAACCTTGATGTTCAGGCAGTTACCGGTTCGGGTACGAGCCCGGGCTCATTAAAGGATGCCGGGATTGTCGGCGCTGATATGCTTGTTGCAGCCACGGACAGCGATGAAGCAAACCTTATAGCCTGTCTGCTGGCTAAAAATCTCAACCGGTACATCCTTAAAGTGGCAAGGGTCAGGAACAGGGAATACCTTGAAGAAAAAGAGCTTTTTGGCGACAGTCTTTTAGGTGTGGACCAGATTATCAATCCTGAATCTGCAATGGTTGAGACCATAACAAATCTTATGACTGTTCCGGGCGCCTCGGATGTTATTGATTTTGTGGACGGTAAAATTAAACTGATCGGTTATACCATTGCAAAGGGATCTGCTCTGGCAGGCCGACAGCTGAGCACCTTCAGCGATATATACGGGAACCTCCTTATAGGCGCCATAATAAGGGATGAAAAGGTTCTTATCCCCCATGGTATGGACACTATTCAGGCGGGGGATCTTATCTACCTTGTAATCAGGTCAAATGAACTGAACAAGGTTTTCAGCTTTCTGGGTATCAATGAAAAGGGTGTAAGAAATGTTATTATAACAGGCGGCGGTGATACGGGCGGCGCCCTTGGTGAAGCCCTTGAAGACTCAAAGCTCCATATAAAAATAATAGAAAAAGACAATCTCAGGTGTACCTATTTATCTGAAAAACTGTCAAGGGCACTTGTAATTTGCGGTGACGGAACCGATAAAGACCTTCTTATAGAAGAAAATATCGGCGGAATGGATTTTCTGGTGGCCCTTACAGGTGATGAGGAAAACAATGTTTTAATGTCTCTTCTTGCCAAGGAGCTTGGTGTTAAAAAGATAATAACCAGGATCAGTAAACTTAGCTATATCCCCCTTGTTTCGGCAATCGGTATTGATACGGTTGTAAGCCCCAGGCTTTCGGCTGTAAGGGCTATACTGCAGTATATCAGAAGAGGAAAGGTAATATCCGTTGCACCTCTTAAAGGCGAGCATGCAGAGGCTATTGAGGTAGAAGCCCTTGAAACTTCCGATATAGTGGATAAACCGATTTCCAAAATTAAATTTCCAAAAGGAGCGCTTGTGGGCGCAGTAATAAGGGGTGAAGAGGTTATTATCCCCACAGGGAATACAGTGGTTGAAAGTAAAGACAGGCTGATATTTTTTGCTCTTAAAGAAGTTATCCCGAAACTGGAAAACCTCCTTACAGTAAAACTGGACTATTTCTAATGAATGTTAACAGTGTCCTGAGATTTACAGGCATACTTATTATATTCCTCGGCGTTTCAATGTGTCTTCCTCTTGCTGTATCCTTTTTTTACGGCGACGGAAGCAGCAATGCCCTTGCATTGTCCCTGGTTATTTCCGTGGGGCTGGGCGGAATGCTGTTTCTGCTTACTCATAAAAACAAAGGCGCTCATTTAAGCCACAGAGACGGTGTGGCCATTGTTACATTCGGGTGGGTTGCCGCAGGTATTGTGGGCGCAATACCATATATGATTTCCGGAGCTATTCCGGATTTTACCAATGCCTATTTTGAGGCTATTTCTGGGTTTACTACAACAGGCTCAACTGTTCTACCTAATATTGAGGGGGTTCCGGCAAGTATACTTTTATGGCGCAGTCTTACCCAGTGGCTGGGCGGTATGGGTATTATCGTTTTATCCATTGCCATACTGCCTTTTCTGGGAGTCGGCGGCATGCAGCTCTACAGGGCCGAAATACCAAGCCCGGTTGTGGATAAGCTGAAGCCCAGAATCTCAGATACCTCAAAAACATTGTGGAAAGTTTATCTTTTTATTACCCTGCTTGAGATTATTTTTCTTATGCTTGGCGGAATGAGTTTATACGATTCCGTAAATCATGCCTTTTGCACAATGCCTACAGGAGGGTTTTCTCCTAAAAATGCAAGTATTGCCTATTATAACAGCGCCTATTTTGATGCAGTTATTGTTGTTTTCATGATGGTTGCAGGTATTAATTTTTCCCTTCACTTTAAGCTGTTAAGTGAAGGACCGAAGGTGTTCTGGCGTGATCCTGAAAGCAGGGTTTTTATTTCCATCTTTCTGGCAATAACAGCAATTATAACCTTTGATATTTACGGAACAGTATATGACAGCATAGTAACAGCATTCCGCTATGCATCATTCCAGGTGAGTTCAATCATTACAACAACCGGGTTTGCTACAGCGGATTTTGAACTCTGGCCCACGCTGTCATGCAGTCTTCTTCTTATATGCATGTTCCTTGGAGGCATGGCAGGTTCCACCGGCGGCGGATTAAAGACAATGCGTGTTATTCTTTTAATAAAACACGGATACAGGGAAATTTTCCGGATTGTTCATCCTCACGCGGTTACAACTGTAAAGCTCGGGGGAAGGGCAGTTCCCCAGGAAACACTTAACAGTATTTGGGGCTTTTTTACCCTTTATCTTTTACTTTTTGTAGCGTCTTCAATTGTAATGGCAATGCTCGGGCTGGATATGGTTTCATCCTTTTCATCTGTTGCAGCCTGCATATTCAATGTCGGCCCCGGGCTTGGGATTGTCGGCCCGGTAGATAATTTTATGGGGATTCCCATAATCGGAAAATGGGTCCTGATATTCTGCATGCTTCTTGGAAGGCTTGAAATATATACTGTACTGGTACTGCTTACCCCGGAATTCTGGAGAAAGTAGTAACCCGGAGACAGTATTCCAATTATTTCCTCTCTCATGACATGGAATTGTCACAAACAAGAGAGAGGAATATTCCATCCACCTCTGCAATTGTTAGGCTTATTAATGTGTTCTTGTTTATTTCCTTTTATCTTTAAAATATCATCAGTTTACAACTGTTTTTAATACTGCCTGCTGATTAACTTTTACTTTTCATTGTGTTAATAGTTAAAAGCATTAGAAAAAATAACAGATCTTTGATCAGATGCGTTTATTCAGAGACAGGCTGTCCAGTTAATTGATCCCTGTAACTGGCTGAAATGTTAATTTTTAAGGCTTAATGAGTGAGAATATGGAAAAAGTATTTCAAATATTTATGTTATCAATATTTTTATTGTTTTTAACTGCCTGTTATCAGGGTAATAAAACAATTTTGATACCTGAAGATGCTGTTACTGTTCATCTTAATAAAGATCCGTCAATCCGGATAATGGTTAAATCCGATGACTATAAGAATAAAACATGGTACCGGATTTTTAAAAACGGATCTGTTGAAGTTATAAAAAATATTCCTGACGTGTCTCTGTATGATATCTCCCAGATAAAAATATCCCCGCAGGACAAATATATGGCCGTTCTTTCTGCAGGTGAGGGGCATCCTTTGGTTGATATTTTTGAAACCAAAAAGATTTTATTACAGCAGGATGGATTGGAAGGTGCGGTGATTTCTCCGATTTTAACAGTAAACCCATACCCGGGCGGCATCTGGATTAACCGATGGGAAACTGATACCCTGTTACTGGTTGACAGTGATATGCCCCTTGATCAAAAAGAAAAAATGCACCTTTTACAGGAACCGGAATCAGAAACCCATACATTTTCCTGGAATATTTTAACGGGTGAAATAAAACGCAAATAAAATTTCAGGTTCTATTCTTTTACGTATGAACAGCAGTAATCAGTCAGGCTTTTTACTTCCAGGCTGAATTTGGATTTTGCAGGCACCTCAAACTGTTCTCCGCCTTTGACTGTTTTCCACCCTTCATCTTCGGATACTAAAACATCAAGTTCTCCGGACATAATCTCCATTATTTCTTTATCATCTGTTCCGAACTCGTATTTACCCGGGAACATGATTCCAAGGGTTTTGTGTGTGCCGTCCGAAAAAACTATTTTGCGGCTTGTAACCTTGCCGTCAAAGTAAACATTTGCTTCTTTTACTACTGTAACATTATTAAATTCTGACATATTATAATTTTTTCCGTTTTTGAGGTTATCAAATTAAGGGCAATAAAAAACCCGCAGCAGAAGCTGCGGGTTTTTATTATGGTTTGTCTGGTTAACCGGTTATATCTGGTTACCTATTCTCCAGCCTGCTCCTGTTGCTTCAGGAATAATAGCCGGATCATCACAGTCACCAACATTGTAAAGCTCAGGTACTTTGCCCTTGAGAGCTTCGTAGAGGGCTGTGTTTGGCTCGAATCCTACCGGGAGGATGTTATCTGCTTCAAGAAGCTCTTCTCTGCCGTCTGCTTTGTGTTTGATCTTAAGGCCTTTTTTAGTGATCTCAAGAAGTTCAACACCGGAGATAACTTTAACGCCTTTTTTCTTAAACCAGATAAACATACGGTTTTTGTATTCGGGAGCAAGATGTTTTCCAACATTTGCTTCATCAGGCTCAACGATTGTAACCTGGCGTCCTCTTTTAGCCATGAACTCACCAAGCTGACATCCGTGAATCATACCGCCAATGATAAGAACTCTCTTACCCATGGTTTTGAACGGATTCCATCCTGCAGGAAGTCTGAACTTACTGAAGTTGTTAAGGAACTGAGGTTCGAAGAACCTGAGAACAAATTTCAGCAGGCCGTACAGTGTGGTTGATTTGATAACGATTTTGTTGTCAAGCCCTTTAACTTTGGGGTATGCCGGAACAGCTCCGACTGCAACAACAACTGCATCTGCTTTTTCGTTAAGAACCATCTGAGGTGTAACTTCCTTAACCATGTTTACTTTAACTTTCAGCTTTTTGAGCTGTGTTTTAAAGAAAGTGATGATTGAAGGAATATCTTCAAGCTCGGTACCCTTGATGCTTGATGCCATTGGAAGGTTTCCGCCAAGGAAATGGCCTGCTTCGTAAAGTGTTACGTCATGGCCTCTTTCTGCTGCAACTCTTGCAGCCTGCATACCAGCTGGACCACCGCCGACTACTACAACTTTTTTCTTCTTGTCAGCTTTGTCGATTTCGTACTTGGTGCTTCCGAAAGCTGCATTGATACGGCACTGTCTTACTTCATTGTAGCGCTTTGCACAGTTGTTACAGTGTGTACATGGCTGAATATCTTCCGGGCGGCCTTCCATGATCTTCTGAGGATAGAAGGGGTCTGCGAAAAGACGTCTGTTAAATCCGATAATATCAGCATCGCCTCTCTGAAGAACCATTTCAGCGTAATCAGCTGTAAAACCTGACGGAACCATGATTGTGGGTTTTGTAACCTGTCTTTTAACTCTGGCTGCTGAAGGAACATTGATAAGGTCACCCTTTCTGCTCCAGTCCATCTCAGGTGCAAGCGGACCTTCTATACAGAATTCCGGGTACCAGAGGAGGTTATGGAGGTAAGAACCCTGGTGATGACCATGAAGATGGTTTCTTACGTGAAGTGAGTCAACGCCTGCAGCTTCATACATCTTGGCGATCTGGATACCTTCTTCAGCGGTCAGGCCTTCCGGACCTGCGCCGAATTCATATGCGTTCATGAGAACCTGTACAGGGAAGTCTTCGCCGCAGCGTTTTTTAACTTCTTTTACAACGTTAAGGATGAATCTCATCCTGTTTTCCATTGTCTGCGGGCCGTACTCATCATCACGTTTGTTCCAGAACTTTGAAATAAAAGAATGGAAAAGGTGGTCAGCACCGGCATTAATTTCAAGTCCGTCATAACCTGCCTTCTGAACCCTTACCGCACATGCTGCAAAGTGATCTACCCACCATTCAATTTCTTCAACAGTTAATGAGTGAGGTGGCTCAGGCGGGTGAACGTCGTATTCTGATACAAAGTCTATTGCTGATGCAGCAATACGCTGTGCAATAAACTGATACTCATTACCCCATGGACCACGATGATAAAACTGGGTAAAGATCTTTGCACCGTGGCTGTGAACCAGGTCGGTAAGTTCTTTGATCTGAGGGATGTATTTGTCGTTATCAACTCTGAACCTGCGGTCGCCGTCTTCAAGAAGAGGCCATTCCATTGCAGGTGTTTCTGTGATGATAAGGCCGACACCGCCCTTTGCTACTGAACCGTAAAAAGCCTTTGCTATATCTCCAACACGATTCTCTCCTGAATCAAAGAAATATGTCTGTGCTGCTGTCTTTACGAATCTGTTCCTTAATTTAACCTTACCAATGTGGTAGGGTGATAATAATTTTTCATATTTGTTATCTGCCACAGTTGCCTCCAAAAAATAAATTTATTTCATTTACACATGTAAAAATTGATATTTATTATCTTCTCTTCGATTTTACTCTCACTGCCTGTATGTCTTTATACACAGACGGCCGGAAGAACGAAATAACCTGCCTTTACCCCTTTAAAAAGCTTCTCTTACCTGAATGAAAAATCGGAATAAAAAATCTGGTAATGGATTCTAGCTTTTTAAGAAAAATCATTAATATAGAGAGGTTAGCTCACTCTGTCAAGCTAAAATGATATATCCTGTTTTATAGGGAGAAAGTGATTTTTGGCACAAGTTCGGTTGGCGAGACTTTTTTTTAATGTTTGTCGGTCAGATGAATCTGTGTATTGTCTTTAACTGTTGTTTCAAGGGATTTGGAGCCGGTCTGCATTCTGCCGTTAACAAACAGTCTGAAATGTTCTTTTACTTCCCCATTCTCAAAAATAAAACTACAGGCAGTTTCGCTGTCTGTAAACTGCACTGTTTTTAAAATATCTTCAAGAACCGCTTCAGATCCTTCAAAATGGATCTCTTTTGCGCGCCATCCAGCGGTTTCTGCTGCAAAGTGTGAATGTAAGTTGAATATTACCCTCATACTACTTCCTGCTTATCGGGATATCCCCGAGGTTTACATCTTTTTCGGTAAGATCGGCATCCAGTCGTTTTTTAGGATAACCGGGCATATTTATAATGACCGTATATCTGGAAGGAGACAGTCCGTCTACCCAGAAATCTCCGAAATCATCGGTCTTTACGTTTGTTTCTTTTTTATCAGATTCATTTATCAGGGTGATATCTGCTCCGATTATAACTTCATCTTCATCCGGGTCAAAAATAGTGGCCCCGACAAATCTTTTGGGCAGGCCGATAAAGTAAACCCGCGGCCTTGTTTTCAGGTCAATTTCCGAAAGTTCGGCCTTTTCAATCAGGTCCTTCAGTTCTTCTTCATCTCCAAAGGTAAATGCGCCTGTAGGGCAGACATCAGAACATCTTGTTTCATTCCAGCCTTTGTCGATAAGGTGTGCGCAGAAGGTGCATTTTTGAGAAATGTTCAGAGTTTCATTAAACCATATGACATTTTCATAGGGACATTCACTGATACAGTTTTTATCCCCTTTGCACTTTAAGGGATCAATTATTACAATACCGTCCGGTCTCTTATAAATGGCATCATTAGAGCATGCCTCAATACACGGCGCTTCATCACAGTGCCTGCATATGCTGTGAAGGTATGATACCTTTACTTTCGGCACTGATCCCCGAACCTTGTCCGAAACTTTTGTCCAGAACTGCCCGGTCAGAGGCTGCGGTTTTGCAATTGGCGTCCAGTCATTATCCACATGCTCGTCCTTGCATGAAATCTGACAGTTATGGCAGCCGTTACACTTTGTAATGTCTATAACTAAAACTTTGCCCATTTATATCTGCTGATCTAAAATGTTGCTGGTGATAAATACAAAATATTTCAGGCATTTATAAAAATGCCTGAAATATTGTATCATTTACTTCTTCTGTTTAATAAAAACCTATGCCTCTTCCAGGTAAGTCATATCCACATAGTGGTCGGAATCGGTAAAAGCTTCATATTTTACAGGTTTATAGCCGTCCATGGTAATTTCAACGGTAAAGTTCTTCTTCTTCGGCAGATCTTCAAAAATCCAGTCGCCAAAGTAGTTTGTTTCCATTTCACAGACAGTTCCGTCTTCGCATGTTGCCTTTACTTTGGCACCGATGCAGACTTCTTCCATTGACTTGGGATAGTATACGGTTCCTGCAAGGTATACTGTCGGGACATTAAGATGGACAACATTTGTCTTCTGTCCTGCCAGAGGCTCAAGCTGAGTTTCGCGGTTTGCTGCGATAATCTTGCTGATATCGCTGTCAGGATCATCCAGGTCGCCGAAAACCAGAGCTCCGTTGGGACATGCCTCAACACAGCGCGGAACCTTAACCTTTGAATCGCCAAGGTATGAGAGATAATCAGGATCATCCAGCAGTTCTGCACACATGGTACACTTCTGCGGAATTTCCAGTTCCTCATTCCAGTAGACTGCATTAATTGGACACGCATCTACTATGGCCTTCTGGCCCTTGGATTTTTCAGGATCAATTATTACTATTCCGTCCGGTCTCTTGTAAACTGCTCCGTCCTTTGCAGCCTTCATACAGGCAGGGTCTTCACAGTGAGAGCATGGTGTAGGTACTGATGCCACCTTTACCAGACGTGAGCTGTCGCTCCGTTCCCATTCTCTTATGTCTATCCATTGCTGGCCCATCATGGGCTGTTTTTTCGTCAGTGCTGAGTCAAAACCGCAATGCTCATCTTTACAGGCCGTTAAACAGCAATAGCAGGCCATGCATGTGCGTGAATCAATCGCAATTCCTAGTCTCATTTTGTAGCCTCCTTCTGCTTATTTAAGTATAATTCCCTGGCCTTGGCCTGGATGGACTCAAAACCGTGCCCACTAATAATATCCATACATGTCTCTGCTTCCGGATCGGCTGATTTTGCCACCGCATCCAGTTTATGTTCAAACATCTGGCCTTCAGGAATCTCTCCTTCATACTTTTCTATGTCTATAAGAGTAGAGTTGGGAGCCATTCCCGGTACCATAGAGCCGATCAGTCTGCCTGGAGTCAATATGTTAACGCAGCCGCCGATATCCATGGATGTATCTCCCGGTTTAACCGGGTTGTAGATACCGGATGATCCGTATGCGTGAATTGTGTTTTTCTCGCATCTGTATGTGACGCGGGCAACACAAAGGACGCTTCCGCGTTCATTGAACAGCCTTACAAGATCGCCTTCCTTAATTCCCTTTGCCTCAGCTTTTTCCGGATGAATACGTGCAATGAGATAGGGATTGCCGTTGATGTACTTACGGTTTTCCGGGATCTCCCAGAGCCATGGAGTAGAGCTGTTATGCTGAGTATGATAGTCAAACCTCGGGTGAGGTGAGATAAGATGGAAAGGATATTTATCAGCCTTGATAGAGTGATGTCCTTCCCAGCTGTGTTTATATGTTGCTATAGGAGTACGTGCTTCATCGTGGGGTGCATAGTACAGCAGTGATTCCGATACGAACTCGAATTTACCTGTAAATGTCCCAAGCTTGCCTTCTTCCTGGAAGTGTTTATGGTTTGGTGTATCACAGGGGTATTCCTCTGCAAACCAGCGGAAGCCGTAATGTCTTTCCCGTTCTTCGGGAACACCTGCGACATAGTAACCCTTTTTGGTGAAATCTTCCCATGAGATTTTTTCGCAAAGGTCTGATTTTTCCCAGAAACGCTTACACCAGCCAAGTTCGTCACGGTTTTCAGTGAATTTATCTCCCCATCCGAGACGTTCTGCTACCTGTGCAAAAATCCAGAAGTCGGATCTTGATTCCCAGAGAGGCTCAATGGCCTTGTCCTGGAAAACTACTACCTGCCAGCTGCAGCCTGTCTGTGAATGGCTCTGGTATCCGCTGTTTCCTGAGTTACAGAACTCACCGATGTCGTAACGTTCCAGGTTGGTACATGCAGGAAGAACAACATCTGCAAAACGTGCTTCACCATGGAAATGTATATCCTGGTTGACTACGAACTGAAGTTCGGGGCTTCTGTACATGCGGACCCATTTGTTGGTGTCAAGCATTGTACCCATGAATGTTCCGCCGTATCTCCAGAACATATGTACCGGATTGCATCCCGGCTCGGGATATATGTGCCTTGTAAACTGAAGATCAAGACCGCCGCCGCAGAATCCTTCGCCGTACCACTCATAGTGTCCGTTAAGGATAGCGTCCGGAAGGTTTGGTCTGTAAAGCTTCTGTGTAACGCTGTTTACAGCAGTTACATCAGCGATGGGCTGGTTTGCAATCTGTGAAAGAGGATCTGAATATCCGCCGAACCAGAAGTTGTAGTCTATGGGAGCACCTGTTGTACCTACCCACATGTTCTGTCCCGGTTTACCCATTCCCTGCATTGCAAAAAGCTGAACCATAACTCTTGAAAACTCGGTTCCGTTAGCAGTACGTGCAACACCGCCGAAGCCGCCGCGAAGTCCTGATCCGCCCATGGTTTTTGTGGTTGCCCATCTGCGGGCAAGAGCCTTTATATCTGCTGCAGGAATACCTGTTTCAGACTCGCACCATGCAGGTGTCTTTGGTGTCTGATCAACGCCTCTTCCAAGAATATAGTTTTCCCACTCATCAAACCTGTGGGCATGTTTTGCTATATATTCCTTGTCGTACAGACCTTCTGAAAGCCATACATAGGCAATACCTTCACAGAGAGCGGTTTCTGTACCCGGACGCGGTCCAAACCATTTGTCTGCCTGTTTTACAGCGGAAAAGTTGTTGAAGGGGTCGATATAGATGAACTGAACACCCATATCATCCAGCCAGTGTCTCCACATTGTAGATTCGTTACCTGCATAACCGCCGCGGGTTGTATCAGGGTCATGAGACCACATAACCATGGTTTCTACGTTCTGAAGTGCGTCTTCAAGAAGGTCAAAGCCTTCAGGTCCGCCCAGTCTCCAGTAATAACCGTATGTATGAGGTGCTCCCCAGTGGAAGCCTTCCCATGAATCCGGGTTGTCAAGGATCTGAGTGTAACCCAGCATCCTGAAGAAACGGGCAAATGCAGACAGTTTATAGCCAAGAAGACCCCAGCTGTGGTGGGAGCTTGTTATTGCTGTAACTGATTCTTTGCCGTAGGTTCCCTGGATACGTTCTATTTCTCTTGCAACCAGGCCGAGTGCTTCATCCCATGATGCCCTGCGGTAACCGGATTTTCCGCGGTTTTCTGTTTTGCGGTCCATGCCGTCAGGAGTTTCTACAAAGTCTTCCCTGATCATGGGGTAGCGGATACGGTCATAGGAATAGGCCCTGTTTTTTTCGGTCATTGCAATAAATGCCGGTGAAGCCTTGCGGAATGGAGTGTATTCCTTTCCTCTGGCCTTTATAACCCATCCCTTCGGGTCGTTATCGTCAAAGACGATGGGACGTATACGGCGAATAACTCCATCCTCCGTATGGATGGCTATAGGCCCTCCTACACATATGCTGTGTGTTATCTTTTCTGTCATATTTATCTCCTTACACCTCTACCAGGGATTTTGCAAAGTCGGAGGTCGGGTCAATCTTGATCATTCCGCCGACCAGATTGTTGTCCTTTACCTCAAAACATCTGAGGTTGTACACCTCAGACAGCATTACTTTGTAAACCTTCCCGTCAGGGGCCTTCAGCAGGCTGCCCAGCTTAAACATGTGCTGAACCATGATATGCCCGTTATTATCAATGGTTTTCGGGGTCGTACGCTTAATACTTTTCTGAATCCCCATCTTTTCATAGCGTACGTCACCAGCCGGTTCCCAGCCGTCAGCTTTGGCAAGTGCTTCCTCGATAGCTGCAATTTCTGCAGGCGAGGGAGTGCCCATGCCGCCAAGACCTTCGTACCATATCTGCAGAGCGCAGGTTAAGTCACCCGGAAATGCATCCAGCCAGTTCATTACTGCAGGGGAATAATCATTTTCATTTTCTATGTTACACATCTGACGATACCTCTACTCTTTCTTGTTTTTCTGAGGAATAAAAAAATCAACCTTTTCATCCGCATCTCTGTCTTCACCGGGGTAGGTGGTCAGTATCCCTTCCTCCGCGCTTGCTAAAACTCCAAAAATATTCATGCTTTTGTCATATTCCACAAGGAACATAGCATCCGCTATTTTTGTAAAGTTTTTAATAACCGCGGTGAATTTATCATCTTTCGGAAAAGACTTCTTTCCTCCGCCTGGTGATCCCGGAGTATGGGAGAAAAGGAGATATTCTCCTCCCTCATCCATTATATAAATGAAATCGTTTTTAGAACGGGCAACCACAATGTTACCCTTTGAAAGCTCCTCTAAAATTCGGTCCCAATCCTTTGGTAATATATCAAGACTTACTTCTTTTTGCATCTTTATTTAACTCGTTCTACCACAAGCCCTGCTGCGGGATCATAGGGTTTATTAAAAGCCTCGGGGTATTTTTCCATTAATTCCTGAAGGTTAACCTTCCTTATCCCGGCTAAAAAGCCGCTGGAAACCATACCAAAAGCATTTTTTGATGTACTTTTATGGGGAGTTATCGTGTTTATTGCTCCGCCCCTGTCAAGTTCACCCAAAACAATAGGATCCCATCGTGCTCCGTGATCTATATATACAACTCCCGGTCTTACACGCTCGGTAACAAGCGCTCCGGCCAGGAGGCCTCCTCTGTCATTGAATATCTCAACTACATCTCCGTCCTTTATACCCCGGGCTTCTGCTTCTTCGGGGTTGAACCAGGCCGGTTCGTAAAGATATCCGTCTGCTCCCTTTACTTTACATGTATGTATTTCCCTGAGCCAGGTCATATCATCATGCTGGGAATGGGTACGCCATCTCGGATGGTTTGACATAACCAGCAGTGGGTATTCTTCGGCTCTTTCACATTCAAGTGTTTCCTGATGATTCTCTCCCGAAGGTATCCAGTGGGGTACGGGCGGTCGCTCCCTGTCTTCAGGGAAATTTTTAGCAAGCCTTTCGGAATAGAATTCTATTTTTCCGGAAGGTGTGCTCAGGGGATTTTTTTCCGGGTCTTCATAAAAGGGGTTTAATCCTGCTTTGTTCTGTTCCCAGTTTTCATCAAAAGGCACAACATAGTAGCCTTTTTCGTTAAGGTCTTCCCAGCTTACATCATCGGCAACGCCGCTTTTTTCGTAAGCTGTTTTAATCCAGTCTTCAACTGATTTGCCCTTTGTAAACTCTTCAAGAAGTCCGAACCGCTCTGCTATCATGGATACTATCTCAAAGTGGCTTTTGGATTCTCCCAGGGGTTCGATTGCCTTTGGTTCCGGGAAAACAGTGCAGAACTGGCCGCTCATTGATTCCACACCAAAATCGTCGCATTCCATAACTGTTTGTGTCGGCAGAATGAGATCAGCCATTTGGCAGTCGTTTTCAAGCCACGGGTGCTGGGCAAGTATGAATTCTATTTTAGAGTCCCTGAATGCCCTGGCAAAATCGTTTGTATCGTTCCAGCAGCTCATCCATGAAGGGCTGTCAGTCCAAACCATGTGTATTTCAGGTGCATCGTCAAGCGGGTATTTGTATTTGATAAACTGCTGATCAGTATAATCCCTTGAAAGGGTTGTTCCATACCATTCTATGGGCGCCCTGAGTATGGCATCATGAATCAGGTTTTTGGGTATAAACTGTCTTGGTGTATCGGTATATTTCCAGCCCCGCTGTATCCCGTATATATTGGGTATGTATTTAGGCCAGGGCAGGGGTATTTTATCCTTATCGTTGTAAAGTCCCCATTCGATCATCTTGAACTGATGCACACCGGGTTTTCCAAGCCCCTGCATTGCAAGGAGCATTACCTGCAGCCTGGCAGGTTCTGTGGAATATGGACCGCGTATGCCGGGGCCTCCGTTTCCTATTGCAATACTGACTATGTGTTTTGCCCAGTACCGCGCAAGTGCCTTTATTGTATATGACGGAACTCCCACCTTTTCGGATGCCCATTTGGGTGTTTTGGGTATTCCGTCTTCATCACCCATGACATATTCTTTAAATTTATCAAAACCTACGGAATGGGTTTTTACATAATCTTTATCGTATGTTCCTTCTGTCATCCATGTATGTGCGATTGCAAGGTACATGGCTGCATCGGTATTGGGAAGTATGGGTATCCATTTATCCGCGTGAACAGACCCGCCGTAGTTGAGGTCAGGACATACATATACGGATTTAATGCCAAGGTCGGTAAACCAGTAGCACAAACGGCTTGCAAGCTGACCGTCAAAGGCCCATGGTGTGGTTTCAGGGTCGCATCCCCAGAAGAATATGGCATCGGAATTTTTTGAAACATCCCATACCGTATTTGTGACCGGGTCCATAAAGCCGTTTGTTTCGCATCCCCAGACATGCTTTGCCCCCCAGTACCAGCCTTCCCAGCTGTCGGTGTTCCTGGTCTGGAGAGTATATCCACCAAGAAGGCTTAACAGGTCGCGGTGTATTCCATGGGCTGCGTGAACACAGTTAGTCTCGCCATGTCCGTCCGACTGGGACAGGATGGCTTCGGTGCCGTATTCCTTTTTTATCCGTTTTATCTCTTTTTCAATAATATCAATTGCTTCATCCCAGGAAATCCGGACAAATCTACTTGTTCCCCTGTTCTGGGTGTTTCTGTCTCCATCCGGGTCCCAGTCCACTCTTTTAAGCGGGTAGCGAACCCTGTTGGGAGAATAAACCCGGTTTTTATACCCCAGGCTGAAGGGGGGAATGAGTGATTTCATGGAAGGCTGAAAGGTTTTGCCCCTGGCGTTCATTTTCCACGGCTTGAGATCTTTATATTCCCAGTCATAGTGCAGCGGCCTGATCCTGACGATTTTATCTCCTTCAACCTCAACCTGCACACTGTTGCTGTCAGAGGTTGTAGAGCAGAAACCAAGGCCTCGTATAATTTTTTTTTCACCGTTGGTGTTACGCGGTGTCTTGTTTTTCATTAAGATTCTCGTTATATATTAATCTCATCCTGTCATTCTTTTTATAATATATTTATTATCCATGACTCTGAGATGCTCATTTTTCTATTATTGTTTGCGAATATATTATTTACTGCGTAATTATTCTGTCTTAAACAACAAAATATAGGAAGTTCAGGGTTTTATGTCAATAGAAAATCACCCCGCACTATATATGGTAGTCATTGCAGATAGTTCCGGCTTAAAATGCGCAGGAGGTGAAAAATAACATTTAAACCTTTTTTATGCGTGAGGCGTTTATACCTCTTCCGGTCTTTTATTTTATCAATTAACAGTATATTCAACTGTCCGGTCTTTTCTTCGGGCCAGTTCACTTGAATATCTCCTTCCCAGGGTATCTGCATGCTCCCGGACCCAGTCGGTTAATTTTGTTGTGCCTGCAGGCGGTGTGTCCACATACAGCAGATCTGCCATAAGTCCGTCTATCTCTTCCCGAGTGATAAACTTATCTTTTACAAAGCTTCCGATAAAACTTGAAATCCAGTAACCAAGCCAGGGCGGCACAGAAACTATCTTCCGCTGTTTTCCGGTTATTCTTCCGATCGTTTCTACCAGGCCTTTGTAAGTAAAGGTTTCCGGGCCTGTACAGTTTATAATGGTGTTTTCCCTGCATTCTCCCTGCTCAACTGCAATTTGTGCCAGGTCATCTACAAAGACTGGCTGAAGCCGGTACTGTCCTTCACCAAATACAGCAAATACAGGAAAACACCTCAATGCCCATGCTATGTTATTAATCAGGATATCTTCCTTTCCAAAAAGAACTGCCGGCCGCAGTATGGAACAGGAAACGCCGGTGTTTTTTAATACTTCTTCAAGTTTACCTTTCCCTCTGAAATATTCGAGGTGAGAGTTTACTGACGGATTTGTGATGCTGACATATACGATCCGCTCGACACCGGCCTTTGCTGCAGACTCAAACAGGGTAACTGTATTTTTTACTGCATCCGAATGGGTAAAGGTTTTATGATTAAAACGTACCCAGTATGTTATATAAAGGACTGATACACCTTTTAAATTTTGGACAAGTTTATCAGGCTTATCAAAATTAAAAGGAAATGCCTGCACTCTATCCCCAAAGGGATTCATGCGGTTTCCCGAGTTGGTAAGGGTGATTACACGATGACCTTTATCCAGAAGCCTTTGGGTGATATATTTTCCGGAATACCCAAAAGCCCCTGTTACTGCGTGTGTGTTATTTCCGTTCATGGTTTCCTCTTTCTGATTTTCAATTTTTTTTGCCGAATAATTTTTTAATGGATGTTACCCTAAGATCATCAAGGGCAATCACTGTTGCCACAATATTATCCAGCTGATTAAAGAAACTCTGCATAGACTGGAGGCGGTCTTTATAAAATTCAGCTGTCTCTGCATCGGATTTATCTGTTTTAGATTCATTAACAATTTTAAGGCTTTCACTTACCGAACGGAGAGCAAGGTCAAACTCGGTTTTTTCCCGCTCTTTAAGAATATTTTTGATTGTCTGCCAGAAGTTTTTATCCGCGCTGTAATAGTCTTTTCGATCTCCAACTTTGTAGTGTTTATTGATAATCTTAAATCTTTCCAGGGTGCGCACATTGGTACTTACTGCACCCTTACTGATGCCGACCTGCTTAACAAGCTCATCAAGGCTTAATGGCTCGGGTGAAAGATATATTGCTCCGTATATTGCTCCCATTGCCTTTGGAAAGCCCCAAAAATGTGAAATTCTGCTGATGCCTGCAATAAAAGTCTCTCTCGCTTTAATGATATCTGAATCCATCCCTGTACCTCTTTTGTATTGAACGTTTAGTTTAAACTAAACGATATATATTGTTCGCGGTTATGTCAAGTATTCAGATCCTGTTAAGCGGAGCAACTCAACAAAGATAAATTAATATTAATTGTCATCGGTTTTAGAATGATGTAATTATAACCGGTGAAATTCATAATTATGACAGTAAAGCGGATTTCACCTGGCATGAATTTGCCTGTAACTGATAATTGAATATTGAAAAGAGCTATCTGCTTATTTACGGTTCCTGTTCTTATTGGCAGCTAAATTTCTTAAACGCTTTATTCCCTGTTTTACACGACCTCGATTTACAGCGACCATATTTCATTCTGCAATTACCATTGATTTTTACCCTGTTTGCTTTTTTTTCTCAGGAAACAACTAAACTGCTGCGGCAGCTTTATATTAAAACGCAGTTGGATAGGGTTAATTTTTGACCGGAGGGTGCCTGTTTAGTGGTTTATCGCAAGATGTCCAGACTCGGACAAACTGTTTTATTGCTTCGCAATGTTCTGCTTTCTGCGCCGATCTTTCTTTTTGCAGGAGCCTTTGGTGCATTTTTTATAAGTAACGCTTTTTCGACAGTCTTGAGCGAGACGAGATACAGGCAGGTGATCATCCTCCTGTTCGTCATCTGGGCCGCGGTGTTCGGCATAAAAGCCAGCCTTCGTTTTAAGAAATTCAGGAAGCTTAAAAGAAAGCAGCGGGAGCGGGAGGATTTAGAACTCGGGCTGCTGCTTGTAGCAGGTATCTACGGAGCTGTTCAGACTGCCGGAGGGCTCAATTCCCTCATTTACCCGGTTGTCTTCCTGCTTACAGCATTTTTAATGGTGTATCCCCCTAAATGGATCGGGTTTACTCTGGTTGGGCTTGCCATCGGCATTGAGGCGGCAATTGTCCTGTTTAATCCACAGGGTGTTGAGGTAGAGACCATGGTGATACATGGGATTTTTATTGTCTGTTTTGCCCTAATCAACCTTATTTTTACACGAACCGAGATAGCCCGAATAAGACTGCGTTCCGAACAGCACCTGGCTGAGGCAAGGGCAGCAGCGGCAGACGATGCAAGAGACTTCAGGCTGATATCTCCTGACAGGAAAGTAGGCAGGTACATAAACCGGCAGGAGGAAGCAGAACTGTTAGCCCATTCTTCGATGAATGAACTCAGGGGGGCTATGCATCATCTTGTTGATCTCCTCAAGCGTACCATGGGGCTCAATACCTGCGCCATACTCTGGCTCGATTCAAATGGACAAACCCTTCAGATCAGGGAGTGTCTCTCGGACTCAGAGAATGTGATTACTGAGCCCTTCGACAAATGGGAAGGTGCACTCGGAGCGGTGATCCAGAACAGGAAAAGCCTCAGGCTCGGAAATATTCGTTCCGGCTATACTGGACTGACCTACTATGCGGATCCAGCGGCTGTCACTGATTTTTTAGGAATTCCCATTGTCGATAATGGGGTAATTCAGGGAGTGCTTGTGGGAGACAGGCTGAACGGGTGTGAGTTCAGCGATGCTGATGTGGATATTTTCGAAACGTCAACTAATAGTCTGCTCAGAATCATTTCCAATGAGCGGGTGATAAATCAGCTCCAGAAGGCAAAATCCGAGCAGACCAAGCTGCTGGATGCATCCGAAATACTCTCCAGAAATTTGTCCGAAAAAGAGGTCGTGAAGGCTGCCCTTGATGCAGCTCGGAAAATTGTCAATTTCGAGACAGGTGTGCTCACTAAAATAGTGCCTGAAGGGCATGTGGTCCGGCACGCAGTGGGACCCAGGAGTGAGACGTTTTTGGAGGATGAGGTGAGCATGTCTTCCAGCCTGGTTTCTGCTGCGATTAAAAACCGTCACTATCTCCCATATCGCGGTGAGTTTGATGCAAGACAGCAGGTTCTGATATCCAGGCTCAGCCAGAAGATGTTTTTGAAAACGCGTTCTGCCATAGTACTTCCTCTTTTCTCCGGAGAGAATCCCCTTGGCACCCTGGTGCTGGCGTCATCCGAACCTGGTCTGTTCGATGACGAAATCAGAACAACACTGCAGGTAATGAGCAATCAGCTCGGTACAGTGCTTGAAAATGCCCAGATGTACCAGAAGCTGGAGGCTCTGGCGACAACAGACGGGCTGACCGGTCTTCCGAATCACCGCCTTTTTCAGGATGAGCTGGAACGGCGTATGGCGTCCGCTGCACGCTTTAAAGACAAACTTTCGCTCGTGTTCTGTGATGTTGATAAATTCAAAGGAGTCAACGACACATATGGTCATCCTGTGGGGGATATGGTTTTACGGGGATTTGCCGGTATCCTGAAACAGGACCTGGTCCGCAGCACTGACATGGCTGCAAGATACGGGGGAGAAGAGTTTGCTGTCATCCTTGAAGCAACGGATACGCCCGGAGCACTCAAGCTGGCCAATCGTATCAGGACGGATTTGGAGAAAGAGGTGTTTCACACGGAGCAGAGAGAACTGAAGGTTACCATTTCCATGGGCGTGTCCACTTACCCGGATCACGCAAGGTCAAAAGAGGATCTGGTTGAGCGGGCGGATATAGCCCTGTATGCAGCAAAGGAAGGGGGACGAAACCAGGTGCGGCCCTTTGAAAAACAGATGCTGGAAAAAAAGTAAAATAGAAGACAAAATCTTTTTATTTAACCGTAGCCTCGTGCGAAGGCGGGTCTGCGGTTAATTAAGCTTTTTATTCAATTGCAGCTCACACCTTCTGCCGGGAATCAACGGCTTACCTGAGTCCTTTTATGTTTTCTTATACCTTTTTCAATTGCTTCTGTTACATACTGCAGGTTGAAATCGTGTTTTTTAACTAATTTAAGCAAAATATCCTTCGTTTGCAGGTTGTTATTTTCTTTAACTATTTTTTTGAAATCATTGAATATGACATTTTCTGCAGGTGCCAGGTCAGGTATCATCTGATCATCTTCCATTTCTTCTATACTTGAATCCAGCTCTGATTTTATTTTAAAATCTTCTGTCATGTTACTTCTGTGCCGGCTGTTAAAATCTGAATATGATTTTTTAAGGTTCTTTCCTTTTTCAATTGCACCTGTAACATAGCCCCGGTCAAAATCGTGCTTTTTAGTCAACCTGGCTATAATATCATCCATATGCAGGCTGCCATTATCTGCAGTCATTTTTTCATAATCATTAAAGATAACATTTTCTGCAGGCGCCAGCCCGGTAATTATCCGGGCTTCTACTGTTTTTTGCGGGGTTGAATCCGGCCCTGTGTTTATTTTTGAATCTTCTATCCCGTCACTGACAAGCCAGTTATTAAAACCTGAAAGTGATGAAGGTTCAAACTCAAGCTTTCGCGTAATGTTATTACTGTCATTGATCACAACCCGCTTATCTGCAAAATATCCACCACGAAGAGACTTTCTTACAATCTCAAAATAATCATTCAGTTCATTTTCAATGCAAAGAGCCTTATGCGGCAGAAGCCACATAGTGAAGTGCTTTTTTTTATGGAATGGAAAACCTCCGGTTATGCTGAACTTCAATCGTCCTTTTTTTATACTCACCGGTGTTTGTACCATCCGGCGGAGTTTTTCTCTGGTGTTATTCTTTACAGTGGAAGTTATGCCTGGAGGCATTGCACCGGATGATTTAAACCGCAACAGCTGCCTGATACCCCATATGATCTGGATAATGCCCAGTATAATCCAGAATACTCCCGGGTTTTCTATGGTGTATCCATAGGGTTTTAATGCAGCCGTCAGGAGAAAATTATGAGCCAAATTCCAGATGCCTAAAACTAACAGCGATATACCATCCATCCAGCAGATTATGCGAGTGCGGGCCGCAACGCCTGCTAATCCCAAAACAAGCATACTGATGCTTATAACTGCGCCTCCGTAGAGCAGGGTGTTAAAAGCGTCGTCCGGTGCGTTGATCCCGATTAATGCAGACATCATATCCTGCTTAAAGTAAAACCAGGCAGCAAGATTAATAATGCCCCAGAACAGCAGCGACCCAACAGCGCCGGTAACAGCCTTGTCTGAAAGGATTGCTTTTAAGAGCAGGTCGCCCGGTAATTTTTTTATGTTCGCTTCGTATATATTCTTTACTTCGGATACCGGGATCGGCTCTGGTGTTTCTTTCTGTGCAGGCGGAGTATTCATGGATATTATGCTCCTTTTATTCTTTAGATCTGTATGATGTTGTCATGGATGGCCTTTACTACAGCATGTGTCCTGTTTGTTGCATCCAGTTTAGTTATTATATTAGTTATATGAAAGTTGACTACCCTTTCACTCCTGTTCAGAATTACGGATATTTCCCAGGAGCTTTTACCTTCCTTGAGCCAGTTTAAAATTTCTTTTTCTTTTTCCGTTATATTATAGCTTCCATTCAGGTTTGTTTTAACCACCTTATTGAATGCCTCGGAAAGATGGGGGATAAGATGTTTTATAATTTCTTTTTTTCTTTGGCTGTTTTTAACTTTTTTATCACTGATGGAAAAGCAGTTGGCGTTGAGCCCCTTTGTTATGCGGACACCGTAGACAAACCCGTCATTCAAACCGAAATCTGCACTTGTGTTCAGTAAATCTCCCCAGACATCAGGTCCGTGTTTTTTAAAGACATCCTTCCAGCGTTGTATTTTAAAAGTTTTTAAAAAATCAGAAAGAACATGGTCAAATACAAATAAGTTTTTTTTCTTATAAATTTTTAGAAATTCTTCTGGCGCGCTTAAATTGATATCATTATTTTCAAATTTTTCGCCCTGTATAATTTTGTCTATATTGACTTGAGAGCAGAAAATATATTCCATCCCGATCATTTCTCTGAATGATCGAAAGACTTTTAAAAAGTCATCTTTAGTTTCACATCTCAGTGATGACTCAATAATATCGAGTAAAACTAAGACATCCTGCTTAGATAATACTTTATCTGCTTTCATAACGAGATCGGTTTTTTTGTGAATAATAAGAGGCGGGATATCCGCCTGGTTAAAAGACTGTTGAGGCTGTCGAAAAAGTACCCTGATCCATCCATTCACTTGAGAAAACAATAGACTCATTACTAGATTTAATTTAGGCCTTTTTTAATAGCTTTATTTTAATTTAATCAATTTACACTTATCACGTACTATGCTATATATTTGCCATCCATTTGATAAAAACTTCCCTTAAGAGGAGCTCCGGATGGCACGCTACAAACCCACGAACAGAAACCAGAGCAAGCTGGTTATAGTATCACATGACAAAGAACTGGAACCAGGCACACTTGAACATACAATAGACTTTGTAATAGAAAAGTTTGATCTGAGTACCTTCAACGAAAGATATAAAAACGATAATACCGGTCGCAAGGCAATACACCCCAAAACACTTCTAAAAATAATACTTCTCGGTTACTCGCGAGGTATGACGTCATCACGTCCTATAGAACAGGCATGCAGGGAAAACGTTAAGTTTATGCTGCTGGCAGATTTTCAGACTCCGGATCACAGCACAATAGCATCCTTTGTTTCATCGATAGGTAAAGAGACAAAAGATCTTTTTAAAGAAGTATTGATGACCTGTGAAGCATGTGATCTTCTTGGCGGTACACACTTCAGTCTTGACGGAATGAAGACATCCTCTAATGCTTCAAAGGAATGGAGCGGAAAGCTGAATGATTTAAAAAAGAAGCAGGATGCCCTTGAGCGGAAGATTGATGAGGCAATCAAAGAACATAGAGCAACGGACAAAGTATCAGGTAAGAAGAAAGATATCTCATGGGAGAAGAGACAGGAAGCAAAGATAAAGAAGCTTGAACAGGCATCTGAAAAAATAAAGAAGTTTTTATCTGAGAGTGAGCCAAGGATAGGCAGTCAGGGCAAAGAGGTACAGAGTAACATAACAGACAATGAATCTGCCAAGATGACAACATCTCACGGAGTTCAGCAGGGATTCAACGCTAATGTTGTGGTAGATGAAATGCATCAGGTGATAGTAAACGCTGAGGTATTCGGAAAAGGAGATGACGGCAGCCTTATGGAACCGATGCTTAATGGAGCAAAGGAAAACCTTGAAGCTATCGGAATTGAAGAGCCGTTAAAAGATAAAACAGTAAGTGCTGACACTGCATACTTCAGTGCAAAGAATCTTAAAGCATGCAAAGAATATGAAGTAGATGCTTACATACCTGACCCAAAGTTCAGAAAAAGAGATATAAGATTTGCAGATGCAGAGAGACACCGCAGGCCTGTTGATAAGAGAAAGACTGATAAGAGGAAAAAATATTTTACAGTTGAAGATTTCAACTATAATGATGAAACGGATAAATTAGTCTGTCCTGCCGGGCATAGCATGTATGTCAGAAGCCGAAACTATTTAACTAAAGATGGGTATAAGGGGATAATTTACCAGGGGACGAAGAAAGCGTGTGGAGCTTGCGAACTGAGAGCAAAATGTTTGCGCAAACCTGACAAAACAGAAGCAAGACAGGTAACCATACTGGATAGAAACAGACCTGGCAGTCTCAAGGATGAAATGAAGAATAAGATAGATACACCTGAAGGCCGAAAGACTTACAGCAAACGGTTAGGGATAGTTGAACCGGTGTTTGGTAATATAAGGGCATGTAAAAAAATGAATAGATTTACCTTAAGAGGCAAAGTTAAGGTAAATATACAGTGGATGCTATACTGCATAGTTCACAATATTGAAAAAATATGCAATTATGGAATGGTTTCATCTCAGGGAGCGTAGGAAAAGAGGCCTGAAAGGCCCTATACAAGGGTTTTAGCGCCTTTTTATAAACCTTGCTTCATGATTTCTTATCTCACAAAAAAATCGGTTTTAATTTTAAATATTATTTTTATCCGGCTGTAGAACTTTAACTCAGAATAATATGGTTTTTGAACGGGGTTTTTCGACAGCCTCGTTATGTTGTAACAAATATAAAGATTATTGCAAGTGACAATGGGGGATGTCATTGAAAAAGATATTTTTAAATCATAAAGCCTTATGCAGGGGCGGGTATTGCACCTGATGCTGTTGAGTTAAGCGCAATACCTGTAAAAAGTGAATGTCCAACGCTCAACATCCAGCGTTCAAAAGGCAAGATACTTTGTCTTTTACTGGCTTTTGGTCTTTCATTGGAAGTTGGGCGTTGGACGCCTGTCGCGCCATAGCTTTCTTTTATGCGAAGGCGGATTCGATGTTGGATGTTCATATGTTAAAGACATCTCCTTCTTTACAAATTGATTAATCTTAAACTGATTTCTTCCAGGCATTACTCACAAATTTTTCCTGCAGACCATTTTCTAATCCTTTTAATTCCCCTATATTTTTTTCGGGTTGCTCTCCTCAATGATTGCCTCAAGTAACTTAACTGTCGGGAATGGGTGGCTTGACGTTGACTTAAACGTAACACCTACACCCCTCTGCGAAACAAAGGAAACTGTGACAAAGTCGTATCTATCCAGTTCCGGGTATTGCCCCGCGACTTTAAGTGCGATCTCATGAGCCTTGCGCTCCTTTTCCGATTCTGAGTCGGGGACTTCAAATTCCGGGTTTATGAAATTAACCAGAAGTGATTTACTGGAGCCATTAGATCCAGACCACTGTCGTGCCTGCACTGTAATGGTCTCCGCCGGATACTCGAGCTGCAGTGAGTTCTGGAGTTCCATCATGCTGTCCATTTCTATTTTTGCAGTTTCCGCCATCTCTGTAATGGTGGTGAACCACTCGCTTTCTTTTATCTTGTCCCAATTTGTCCAGATCATAACGGCAATAGCTATAACAATTACCAACAAAGAAAGACAACCTATACCAAGGGCCTTCACACACCCGCTGCCTGTACTGCGTTTTGTTTGTTCCACTTGTATCTCCGCTCTGTCGTCGTAGTTTTTCATCTGACGAAGTTATCGAAAAATTGACTGGTCGAATATTATTTTTTAGTTTTATAATTTTCAGTACTCATTATTGTTTTTCTGTTTTACTTAATCTGCATTGCCATTGTTCCAGGATAACCATCTGGTAACAACGTTTTTAATATAGCCTTCATAAAGCTCATACTTATCCCACCCGTCATCTTTTCTGGTAACATTGGTGATATCCAGCGCCTGGGCCGTTATATTATCAGTCCATTTAAAATGGATAATCTCGATATATTCTTTATTTTGATCTATCAGGATAAAATAGATTCCTTCCAGGTAATTGTAAGAAACACGGCGTCTTTCATTATTGTAGTCATGGGATGCGCTTTTTACAGTGTAGCAGAACAAACCCTCAGAAAAGTAATGGTACATTGTTTTTTCATATTGAGATGCGGGCTCGCCAATTATTTTAATTATCTCTTCATTTGCCCCTTCTGTGAAATCGGTGGACGATAATTTAAAGCATTCATTGAACTGGTCAAAATCCTTAAAACCCATACTCCTCACAAGTTTATCAATATCAGGTTTTTCAGAGTCTGCCCGTACAGAGCCAGGCATACCCAGGTCCTCAGGAAGCATAGATGAATTAAGGCCGCCTGCAGCAGGCGAAGAATATTTTTCAAGATATTCAACTACAATAGTGTTTTTCTTTTGCTTTGCATAATCAATTGCCCTGTTTCCATTGGCATCAGCTGCATCCGGGTCCACACCTGCTGTAATGAGTATTTCTGCTGACTCTACTGAATTGCCTTCTGCCGCATCCATTAATGCTGTTTTTCCATCTGATCCTTTGTTTAACGGGTCGGCTCCGGCTTCAAGAAGTGCCCGCAGGATATCCGGATAACATGCTGCCTCACCGTTAATAGGTGCAATACCTGTGTCACTCTTAATGTTTGGATCAGCGCCGTTTTTAAGAAGCAGTTCCGTTAATTCTGTAAACATATACCTTGCTGCATAGTGTAATGCTGTATAACCATATTCGTCAGTGATATTAACATCAGCTCCATATTCAAGAAGCATTTCAATGAATCTGGTATCTCCTGACCGGGAGGCTGCATCAACTAACGGAGGCTTTTTTTCCAGCCCGCGCAAATCCGGGTTGGCCCCTTTTTCAAGCAGGTGCGCTGCAGTATTATACTGTTTGCCGTCAACTGCATTCATTAAGAGTGTATCGCCATAATCGTCTATCGTATTAATATCAACCCCTTTTCTAAGGTATGAGTCAAGTTTGGTGTTATCTCCCTGGCTGGCAGCAAATGATGCAGAGATATACATCTGTTCCATACTTTCTTCCGGAATTTTTTCTTCTTTTGTTTTTGTGACAGGTTTTTGGGATGCAGGCTTTTTCTTATCCCCTGTTTTATTTTGGACAGTTATATGTTTATTGTTTTTTGATCTGCCTGAGACAAACCACAATATGGCAATAAGAACAAAGATGCCCGCACTGACCATTATAATTTTATTTCTTTTGTTCTTATATGTGCTGAGCTGTTCATTAAAATGTCTGATGTTTTTAACAGTAAAAACTTCCAGCATTTTTGTGTCTTTATTTTTTCCAAGACATATAGCGCCGTCAGAAGAAGTCGCTGCAATCTCATATCCTTCAGGTACAGGAACAGGGCCAGGTTTAAAACCATATGAAGAACTGATTTTTGAAAAATCTCTAAACTTAATAATTTTGTAATCATCTACAGGTTCTTTAAAGAGTTCTGTCTGGTAGGACTCAGTGTGTTTGTTAATAATCAGACCGGTTCCGGTGTTTATTGTGAGGTCAGGGTTTTGTCTGTTGTTGGTATCAACGACAATAACCTGATCACCTTTTGTAAGTGTTACATAATTGTACTGTACTTTTGGCAGCTGTGTTGTGAAGACAGGCGTTTCTTCACCTGTCCGATAGATGGATACATCAACCTGATCATTGGATTTTCTTTTTTTATCAAAATATACAAGTTTTACATAGTAAGAATAGTTTTTAAAATAATAAGGATCTCTTTTTCCTTTTTTATCCGCCACTGCATTTTTAAGATCTCCGTTCTTATCCAGGGCGGCAGCCATATCCATGACACTGCCGGGTGGAAGCTTATATTCTTTTTGTGTTTTTGTATCCCATACAGCAGGATCACCAACCAGGATATATCTGTTATTATATATCCCATAGATTTTGTTGTGAGTATAAAATACTTTGTTACCGGTTTTGCAGTCATACACAAAACCTCCCCGGTTGAGATTTTTTGAAATAAGCACACAGTCATTACTGGATAAAAAACATATGGCAGGAGAGGAAGAGCCCCAGTCTGCAATTTCAGGAAGTTTGGTACTGCTAAGTTCAGGCCCGATACATCCTGCACATAATAAAGCCGCAGAAATAATAAAAATCAAAATTTTCATAATTTTCAGAATCAACTTGGACATAGTAGCTCCTTAAGAGAAGTAGAATGTGATAAGGCAAGGTTCAGGAACTATAGCAGGCTTTAAGAAAATATTTCAAGTTTTTCTCAGAAGTAAATGTTTCAGGTTAAAAGGCGGTTAAATAAAAGTCCTGGCTGACGGCTGACAGCTGAAAGCTGAAAGCTGAAAGCTCTATCCATATATGGATGGGAACCAACTTATTATGCTCAAAACGCTTTTAATTATGTACGTCATGTCCCGACAGTCTGGTACTCATTTTTGTATATGATCTTTTGATCCCATTGTCCCGGTGGGTACGTTGTTACCATCCCCTCAGATAAAACAGCGTGGTCACCCAGTTTGCCGCGATCATAAAGAAGCTGAAAATCAAAGCATGCGTAGAAAGCAAAGCCCACCCGGACAGCACATGCCCCACGAAGCACCCCTGACCAATTACAGCGCCGAGTCCTGCCAGTACACCCCCAAAAAAAGCCATAATAAGAATTTTCGCAGGTGCTGTCCGCCAGGAGATATTTCCCCGCATCCAGGCAGACAGGGCAGCTCCGGGAATAAATGTCCAGGCTGCAAGTCCAACCGGGTTGATCTTTCCGGTAAAAGCAAACTGTACCAGAGAGCGCGGTATGTGAGTTGCTCCAAGGGGATAAGTGCGTCCTATAAATGAGAGTGCCAGGAAAGCGGCCCACCCAAGCAGCCCTATAATCACAGCTACTGTGAAAGGCGACCAGCCGCGATCGCACCCAAATAAACTGCCCGGTTTAAATGCAAGGATTTGGCGGCGGTGAATTATTCCGATACAGATCAGCCCTGCCAGTGCGATGCCGAAAGTAACATAAGGAAATGAAGGGGCTCTGGCAACGATCAGGTTTGGTGGAATATCCCAGGATATACTCCGCATAACAAGGTTCATAATTACCTGCTGTCCGGGGTGAGACAGGCCTGCGGTTATACCCGTAAAAATACCCATGACTGCCAGTATGGAGGGGAAACGTCCCTCGGCAGCCTTAAAGAGTGAGCCGCTGATACAGCCCCCGGCGAACACCATGCCAACGCCGAATATTGTACCGGCGACTGCTGCAGGCAGGGCATTGACTGACCCGGGGTAAACGGTGTTCCATCCAAGTTTGTGCATCAAACCGAATCCCAGCATAGCAGTCAGCACAGCAACGAGTATTGTCTCCATGCCGCGTATGTCCCGGGACAGGACAACAGAGCTGATAAGGGCCGAACTGCAGAAACTCGCCCGCTGTATCACAAAGCCCAGGGCAAAGTATATGGCCGCAATCACGAAGTTCATATCCTGTAAGGCGAGTCCGGTGCCGGCAACGCACGCAAGCAATACAAAGGTTATCCAGAAGACTTTTACAGTGGTGTTATGTGACGGTTTTTTTAATGCCCTTGGAGTGTAGCTGACCGCACCTGATCGTAACGGCATTTTCTTGTTCGCTGAGGATTTTCCTTTAACTTCCATTCTTTATCTTTCTTCTTTCCGCCAGGCTGCACATCAGCCTTTTGCTGTTCATGCAAACTATAATACCCTGACTGGGATATTCTACGGTTGTTTAACGGCAATACTGCACTATGCTGAATAATTGTATATCTTATTCGGGCGGATGCAAGACCCAATATTGTTGATTTAAGCATAACACCATAAAAAGGATGAACGTCCAACGCTCAACATTCAACATCCAACGTTCAATAAAAGGCAAAATATGTTGTCTTTTATTGGAAGCAGGGCGTTGGACGCCTGTCGCGCCATAGCTTTCTTTTATGAGAAGGCGGATTGAATGCCGGATGTTCTTATTTAAAGAAATATTATTTTGGGTTAATCGAAGCTGCCTGACAAGGACGCTGCACCTGTCAAATTCATAAGGTAAGTGACCTGCTTACTGCACTGAAAGTTTTTCTTTTTTCGCTAACTCACTGATTTCTTCCCGAAGAGCCTTGTTGAAATTATGATTCATGGTAAAGACACAGGTCAGTAGCAGAGTAAGCAATGTAACAAAAAAAGCCCCTTTAAATTGAAATATAAAGTAAAGAACAGCATGAAGAATTACTGCTGAAAGAAAAAGCAGTGAATATAATTTGTAAGGACCAAAAGGTGCGCCTCTCTTTTTATCTAAAATATTATCTCTGGCTATGCCTGCAATTTTTTCCTGCACATCATTTTCCAATCCTTTCAATTCCGGAAACATTTCATCTAATTTAGGCTTTTTCATTTTTATCTCCTGAAAAATTGACTGGTAAAAAAGTTGTTTTTTAATTTTATGGCTGACCCGTTATTATCAATGTTTTACGGCATTAGTGTCCAAAATAAAGTGGATAAAAAAAATTGTTTTAAAATAAATAAACCTCGCGCACTGTCATACCCGAGCAGTCGGGTATCCATTTTTGTGTTTGATTTCTCGTTCCCATGTCGAGGTCTGTGCCCGTTTCCGTCATAATGCATTTGTTGTAAAATACTTTTTTTATTTAAATTATCTTCTCAAAAATCATGGTGGCTTGAATCTTATCTCCGCCCAGGAAACCCTTTGACCCTGATGAAGTAGTAGAAATTGTATGTAGTCTGTATCCTTTGGCTACTTGCTCGTTGATTGTTGATTGTAAGTTGGTAAGGCTTGTTTTTCTTGAACCTTCTTTACAGAACTCAACTTTTGCAGAATATCCATGAATGCCTATTGGATCGATATTCCCCCAATATCATTTTGAGTCAATAAATTCAGCTTTGTAGGATTCAGGTTTGAAAGGAGACAGTCCAAAGTCTTTTTGACATTTATCATTGCCAAGTTTCGCAGCATGTTTAACTGCCTGTTCTTGTGTAGTGATTTTAGACTCATTTTTTAAGTTATTAGCCAGAAGAACAGATGAATTAAAAACTATGGATAATAGAATAGCTACTATAAAAACAAATGTTTTGTTTTTACAAACCATAATTTGCCTCCTGAATTAAACCCATAACCGAATTAACGAGCAGGCGGTGCCTGCCACCATAAGCCTGTTTAAAAGATGGATTGCCACCAACCTTGAAAGGCCGATTCGGCGATATAGTAGCCTGTCTTAGTTAAGCGTTTTGTTCGGGCGTCGCTTGGTTAATGACGGCCTGTTTTTTCTCCTGAGATTGATTCCAGTGAAAATGTTTTGAATACGTTTCTTCTATTTTATGATTCCCTGTCTTAGAAAACCTTAAGGAATATTTCTTTCCCTTACCAGATTTAATATAGGTTGAAATATTTGGAACCATATTTAAGTCATGTATATGGAATCCTATGATTCTAAGTATTCGATTTGCTTTTGAAAGACTCCCTTCAAATACACGTTCAAGGTAGGGAACCTGGCCTCTTCTCCAAGCATCATAATTCTGTCTTGTAAGATTGCCCATTTCCATCAATACCTCCACTGTAGCAACCTCATCAGATCTGGCCAATATTCTTGCTATGGCTCGAACCACACGCGGATAGTATTTGTCTTTTTTATATGTGTTTAATGTAACCTGTTTCATTTTCTCTTGAGCCCGAACGGCTCTGATAACCGGTTTGGCGAGCTTTTTGCCAAATCCGGTTGATTAGATTGTTGTGTGAAGTTTTGGGTCTATTGACTTAGTTTTGAGCTGACAACTCGATTAAGACTTATTCCTGATTCGGCTGCTTTTATAGCTAGATTTCGATGAATTTCAGGAGGAACTCTTACCATAAATTTGCCACTAAACTGCCTGCATGCAATTGGATCAGGAATAATTTCATTATTTGATTTCATATCCGTAACAATTTCATCAACTAATTTTCGAATTCCTTTTAGAGCAGCCTCAGGGGTAGTTGATAACCAACTTAAACTAGGAAATTCAGCACATAAGCCTACATATTCGTTGTCATCTTCAGACCATGTTACTCTATATGTATATTTATCATTTTTTAATGCCATGATTTACCTCCAATCTATCTAAAGCTAAAAGTACCTGTTTCACCTGATATGACTTTGCTTTGCCTTTTTTATTTTGAATATTAATCCGTGGATCTCCCTGCCATGGAGTTTTATAAACCCGGTGACTGCTGGCACTTGTACGTGGCTCTCCAAAGAAATGATCACAAATCTTACATAGGTCACTGAAACGGATTCCCTTTGGGTTTTCTTTCATTTTTATTATGATTTCATCGATTTTCACCATGGCAATATAGTATCACTATTGATATCAATGTCAAGATGGGATATTTAATAAAGAAATGGTTGCGAATGACTTTAAAACACGCCGGGTAGGTCAGGGGTGTTACCACCCCTTTCCTCCCTCAGAACTGTACGTGATAGCTTCCCATCATACGGCTCAAGCCTCCCAAAAGGCGAGCCCTTGTTGGGCCACCCGCTAGAATAAGGTTTATGCCTACATCCAACTTTACGATACTGACTAATAGCTACAACGCTAAAAACATCAATGCGATAGGCGCACCAGCCTACCTCGAAGGTCGCTATCTATTGCTTTCCTCAATGGCGATAAGGGGTTTGCGGGTTAATGGTGCCGAGGAACGATTAAGTGTAAAGACCATTAAAACTGTTGAATTCCAATCGGCAAGAAAGACCAGCAAATCCGCTTAATTGCATTGTTAGTTTTTATTAACCTCCAACTTCTCATTAGAAGTATCTTCTAATTTTGCATTTTGATTTTTTTTATGCATCCCTACAACTAGGCCTATAAACATTCCAGCACACATACCAAACATCATTCCCATTGATAGGTAGATTATATTGTCAAATGTAACGAAAAAACAAATACCAATCGAAGTGCCGAAGCTCATACCAAGTGTCATACCTAAAGCCATATATGAATCTTTGGAAACCTCTTTCTTTTTAATTTCTGTTCTCTTATGTGCTTTATACAAATTTTCATTCTCCTTGAAAAACTAACGACTTGCATTACACGCCGGGCGACGAGAACCAGCTTACAATCTTAAATGCTCGAAGGTTTATAGTTGGCATAGAGTTTAAAAAAAGCGTAAAAAATAGCCCGGTCGTAGTAGATGCGTTTGTTGTGTGCCGGGCTGGTCCGGCTGCTAATTGGTGATGCGGAGATATTTATGACACAAATACTCTGCAAAGTCCATATCCAGGCTGACGGAGCCGAAGGATAGTCGGAGGCAAGGGTGTTCCAGTAATGTGCGCCTGAAGGAAGCCTAAGACAAAAGCGTGGGTTGACGTACAGGTATGCCCCGTACCTATGAGGTAGAGGGCAGGCAGATTTGAGGCCGGGTGAAGCCGGGACGAGTCCGCAACACAGGACAAAGTCCTATATCCGTTACATGGCTGAGCCAGGTATATCTGACAATCGTGCGCTGAAAGTAGCCGAGGCTTACCCCGGGAGGTCCGCTGTGTCTCAAAGGGTCTATCGCTGTAAGCTACCGGAATATTGGGGAAACCGGTAAAAAAAAAAAAATCCCGGCATCAAATGACCGGGCGTCCCGGTCAATGATGAGCCTGTTCTTAAGAGCGGGGCAAACAAACAGAGGGCGCAGGCGGTAGAAACCGGCGAGTGATCAAACCGCAAGGGGAGATTATCGCACAGCGGAAGTCAGCAGAGGGCATAATAGTTCCCGAGTACAGTCGGTACTAAGGAATAAGGCCCGAACGGTGCCACCTATCGAATGGTAGGGGTAAATGAGAGCGGTTATTAGGAGACGAGTCTAATGAAATCATTGCGGCAGTGGAAACAACTTGAGTTGTACTCTATAGATCCCGAGCCCAGGGCTAAGACGGATACGAGTTCCGAAGATTTTATTGCGTCACGTTTATCTGAAAGCCCGACAGGTCAGATCCGGCTCATGGAGTCAATCTGTGAGCGGAACAACATGAGACGCGCTATCAAGCGGGTTATTAAGAACAAGGGAGCCCCCGGTGTGGATGGTATGACTGTCCGAAAGATAGAGAAGTATTACAATAGGCACCGGGATAAAATTGAAAAGGCATTACTTGAGGGAACCTACATGCCGACCCCGGTACTGCAGAAGGAGATACCCAAACCAAATGGCGGTGTCCGCCTTCTGGGAATACCAATAGTGCTGGACAGAGTAATACAACAGGCTGTAGCCCAGATTCTGACAAGTGTCTGGGATCATACCTTTTCAGAGAACAGCTTTGGCTTCCGGCCTAAACGGTCCCAGCATGGCGCTATGCGCAGGTACAGGGAGTTCGTGAAGGCTGGAGGAAAATATGTGATAGACATTGATCTATCCAAATTCTTCGACCGGGTAAACCATGATCGTTTATTAGCAAGGTTATCCACCCGGATAAAGGATAAGAGGGTACTAAAGCTGATTCGCAGGTTTCTTACATCCGGAGTAATGATAGATGGAATGGAAGAACCAACAGAAGAGGGAACACCTCAGGGAGGGCCGTTATCTCCTTTACTGAGTAATATCGTTCTTGATGAACTGGATAAAGAGCTTGAAAAGCGTAGTCTTCGCTTTGTCCGATATGCTGATGACTGTGTCATATTTGTCAAAAGCAGAAAGGCGGCGAATCGAGTAATGAGCAGTATAAGCCTGTTTATAGAAAATAAACTCAGGCTTAAGGTGAACAGGGAAAAGAGCAGCATTACACTTCCATGGAAAAGTAAATATTTGGGGTTTTGTGTGACCAACTCGAAAGAGAATCCTAAAATCCGAATTCACTGGAAGTCTATTAAGCGGTTTAAAGAAAGGGTAAGAGAAATAACCTCCAGACGCCGTGGTAGAAGTATTAAACAGGTGATCTGGGAGTTAAAAGTCTATATGAACGGCTGGTGGAATTATTATGGTTTAACCGAATCCTACAACCGTTTGAAACCCCTTGACCACTGGATAAGACGACGCCTGAGGGCTATTATCTGGAAACACTGGAAGAACCGCAGAACCCGTGTCAGTGAACTCCTTAAAAGAGGAGTTCGCAAAGAAGAAGCTGTTACTACCGGGTGTGCTCGAAAGGGGCCATGGAGAATGAGCCGAGTCTTATGGGTTCATATGGCCCTTCCTGATAAATACTTCTCATCACTTGGGCTTGTGTTCCCATGGAACTGAATACTGCCTTGGATCAGCCGAACCGCGCATTACGGACCCGTATGATGCGTGGTGTGGGAGGGGGTAGCTGTGAGGCTACTCCCTATCCCGATAGCCAGGTAAATTTATTAACAACAGCAGTATCATTTGAAATGATAAAATTAGTTGAGACCTGACCCTTAGTCAGTTTTTAACGATACCTTCATGATATTCTCATAATCTCGGTACAATGATATGTAGATCTCTTTACGTTTCATATCACAAATTGTGGACCACTGGGTACCCTGCATCGATAAATTTTTAAGGATATTCATTCCTTTCTGCCAGTCAACGTCACCATTTAATCCGTCCAGCAATTCATAGGCTCTTTTATACCGCCAGCAGTTGATTTTTCTTTCTTCCTCGGAAACATTATATAGATGCGAATTGGTTATTACCTGCCACGGCTTTTTATTTGGCATTACTTTCCACTCACCGTTATTATATTCCACGACAACCGATTCGCGGCTGGGGTCGGAAATTAATAGATGATGGGATACCATGGATTCGCCGTTGTCGAAAACATTATAGCTTTTACAAATTTTCACAGCGTCTTCAATATTTTTAGCATGGTCAAGTATTTCTCTGACAAGGTAAGTAATAAAAATTGATTTCCTGTTTTTATCTACTTTCGTATTCATCCCTCTTGTAGTGGCAAGAGCTACCGCAACACCGCATTCATTTATTCCGTCGGAAGTGCCAAAAACGCTATTGAGCAGAAGTTCTCTTTTTTCAACTGGTACTCCCATAAGATCTTGATCTTTCCCGAATTCAAGATTATTAATCCTTGAGAAACCGATGGAAGCGTATCCGTCAGAAGGATTGTAATAACCGATAAGAACACCGCAATCCGGATTATCAAAATTCCTTCCATAGATGAGATTATCAGGATTGCCTAAAGCCGCAAATATGCTGCAATTAATTTTTCCTCCATTTAGGTTTGAAGTTTTTTCAAAACTTTCTTTCAGAATCCGTCTGTTTATTTCATCCAAACGATCGTTATAATCGCCGTAATATGTGATCATGTAGATATTGCCTATCTTTTGCAGGCTTTTTAGTGTCCTGATCTCATCGGATTCGGAAGTGTTAACCTGTTTAAAGCTGATTTCTTTAACATTTTTAAAGTTTTCCGCCTTTTTCATGGATAAATGGATATTGCCCAATCCGGGATGCATCATTTCTCCGGTCAAAACGTCACCTGCCAGAGTTCCTTTGAATTTTACATTAAAAAAAGCCCCTATATTGAGTGTGAGTTTATTATTAGTATAATCTGCCTCTTTTATTGATGGATTATAAGGATAACCACGTTCCTCATAGGAGCCCACAAAATCGCCTTTTGCCGTGGTGCCAAAAAAGAAGGCCACATCAACAACGGAACCGTCCGGTGTTTTTACGTGCCCGTGCCAATCTCCTAACAGTTTATTCCGGATATCTTTAGAAAGGTTCAGGTTACGGTCAGGTTTATATTCTCCCTTTTTCAATGTTAACTTACCAGAATTTATGACTTCACCTACAATCTCATCACCGATTATTTTGCCTTTATATTCTCCCAAGTCATATGAGAATTTCAGGGTATTAGTACCGTCGACCAGATCCATATCAGACACAGTTACACCGATAATGCCATCATCAGGCATATCGTAAGAGGTGTTAAACTCACCATTTTCTTTTACCTTAAATCGAAAGACCTGGATAATAGGGGCGTTCTCGGGCATCTTCAAGAGCCCGTACCACTCGCCTGCCAGTCTTTCCATATCCGCCTTTGACAGTACGGAATTTTCACCGGCCATTGAATCATTGACCATAAAAACAGAAATCAGCAGAACTGTGAGCATTAATATCTTCTTCATTATTTTCTCCTGTTCTTATTTACATGTTGTATATGAGGAAAGCATAATCTATACCCGAAGATAAATATATTAAGCAGTATGCGCCGTTTCAACCTCTGGCTAACGGCGAAATTAACAGGCGTGCGGTGCCCACCAATAAAGCCTCATAAAAAATTTAACGTTGCATACCTTTAAAGGCCGATTTGGCAAGAAAGTAAGCACGTCGTGTTGAATTTTTTGTAGGGCTAAATGCATCTTATTATGAGAAGCCCTGTTAACAAGATCAATAGTAACCAACCCAATATGGAAAATATTACATTTGGAGTTTTTTGGGTTATTACCGGATGTTTTGGGGTTCCTATTCCAGGAGGAAATAAACCATTCCAAAATTCTCCAAGCCAAATCAATGAAGCTATAAAAATTAGTGCGAAAAGAACTGGAAAAAATATGGCCCCATTTTGCCATTTAAAAACAATCACCAAGTCTACAAAAGAAAAGATGAAAAATATTTTTTCCCTTTTTCCTACCATTACCATACAGAGCCTTAACGTGCCCGATAACCTGCCGGGCGGTTTAATATTACAAATATTTACCAACCCCAATTGTTACTATATTCAACTCAACTTCGATCTGGCAAGATAGTAGCCCGGCACTGAGTTTATTTTGATGTTAGGTCTTGTTGCTCCCATTTCATTGTGCCGTTATTAATACCGACCCTGATACATTCGTCTAGCAATTCTTCTGTTTTTTTAGCCCATTTAACAAAGGGGTGTTCCTTATCCTGGATATAAAGTTCCATATGTCCTGGACGTTCCCCTATAGACATATCGATTTCAAAATGATGAATCCTATGAATACCCATATAGATAACACCCTCAATTGCTTTAACGATTGGCAAAGTGGTTTTATGAAAATCCTCGTATTGACTTCTAATTGCAGGACAGGACTTTTCATAAATATGTATTGATTTTATTTTTAGTTGTTTCTTTATGCGTTCGATACTGTGCTTAGGATTTGCATCATGTAAAATTAACAGTTGATTATAAAGGGATTCGGATACTGGTTGCCTTACTGTTACTTCTAAAATGTCGTCTGAGAAAAAACCTATGTCATAAACAAATGAGTAGTCTAATTCGGAATAAATATGGTCTCGATAGCTTCTATAGCCCAGATGGTACCCTGCGTATACCCCATCAATAATGGGCATGTATTCATCAAGGATGCTATAATAGTGTTTAATTACCCAATCAGTCATCTCACTTTGTTTTCTAAACATAGCTAAATCATCATCTTGAATGGATAATGTAGGAGTACAACCTGAACATAAAAAACATGACACTATAAAAAATATGTTTATTACGATTTTCTTAATCATATATTTTCTCACTATATAGAGACCTAACGCCTTGCATAAGCGGCTTGGCAGTTTTTCGCCAAGTCAGCTTGATGCAAATGTTGTGTGCCGGGCTGGTCCGGCTGCTAATTGGTGATGCGGAGATATTTATGACACAAATACTCTGCAAAGTCCATATCCAGGCTGACGGAGCCGAAGGATAGTCGGAGGCAAGGGTGTTCCAGTAATGTGCGCCTGAAGGAAGCCTAAGACAAAAGCGTGGGTTGACGTACAGGTATGCCCCGTACCTATGAGGTAGAGGGCAGGCAGATTTGAGGCCGGGTGAAGCCGGGACGAGTCCGCAACACAGGACAAAGTCCTATATCCGTTACATGGCTGAGCCAGGTATATCTGACAATCGTGCGCTGAAAGTAGCCGAGGCTTACCCCGGGAGGTCCGCTGTGTCTCAAAGGGTCTATCGCTGTAAGCTACCGGAATATTGGGGAAACCGGTAAAAAAAAAAATCCCGGCATCAAATGACCGGGCGTCCCGGTCAATGATGAGCCTGTTCTTAAGAGCGGGGCAAACAAACAGAGGGCGCAGGCGGTAGAAACCGGCGAGTGATCAAACCGCAAGGGGAGATTATCGCACAGCGGAAGTCAGCAGAGGGCATAATAGTTCCCGAGTACAGTCGGTACTAAGGAATAAGGCCCGAACGGTGCCACCTATCGAATGGTAGGGGTAAATGAGAGCGGTTATTAGGAGACGAGTCTAATGAAATCATTGCGGCAGTGGAAACAACTTGAGTTGTACTCTATAGATCCCGAGCCCAGGGCTAAGACGGATACGAGTTCCGAAGATTTTATTGCGTCACGTTTATCTGAAAGCCCGACAGGTCAGATCCGGCTCATGGAGTCAATCTGTGAGCGGAACAACATGAGACGCGCTATCAAGCGGGTTATTAAGAACAAGGGAGCCCCCGGTGTGGATGGTATGACTGTCCGAAAGATAGAGAAGTATTACAATAGGCACCGGGATAAAATTGAAAAGGCATTACTTGAGGGAACCTACATGCCGACCCCGGTACTGCAGAAGGAGATACCCAAACCAAATGGCGGTGTCCGCCTTCTGGGAATACCAATAGTGCTGGACAGAGTAATACAACAGGCTGTAGCCCAGATTCTGACAAGTGTCTGGGATCATACCTTTTCAGAGAACAGCTTTGGCTTCCGGCCTAAACGGTCCCAGCATGGCGCTATGCGCAGGTACAGGGAGTTCGTGAAGGCTGGAGGAAAATATGTGATAGACATTGATCTATCCAAATTCTTCGACCGGGTAAACCATGATCGTTTATTAGCAAGGTTATCCACCCGGATAAAGGATAAGAGGGTACTAAAGCTGATTCGCAGGTTTCTTACATCCGGAGTAATGATAGATGGAATGGAAGAACCAACAGAAGAGGGAACACCTCAGGGAGGGCCGTTATCTCCTTTACTGAGTAATATCGTTCTTGATGAACTGGATAAAGAGCTTGAAAAGCGTAGTCTTCGCTTTGTCCGATATGCTGATGACTGTGTCATATTTGTCAAAAGCAGAAAGGCGGCGAATCGAGTAATGAGCAGTATAAGCCTGTTTATAGAAAATAAACTCAGGCTTAAGGTGAACAGGGAAAAGAGCAGCATTACACTTCCATGGAAAAGTAAATATTTGGGGTTTTGTGTGACCAACTCGAAAGAGAATCCTAAAATCCGAATTCACTGGAAGTCTATTAAGCGGTTTAAAGAAAGGGTAAGAGAAATAACCTCCAGACGCCGTGGTAGAAGTATTAAACAGGTGATCTGGGAGTTAAAAGTCTATATGAACGGCTGGTGGAATTATTATGGTTTAACCGAATCCTACAACCGTTTGAAACCCCTTGACCACTGGATAAGACGACGCCTGAGGGCTATTATCTGGAAACACTGGAAGAACCGCAGAACCCGTGTCAGTGAACTCCTTAAAAGAGGAGTTCGCAAAGAAGAAGCTGTTACTACCGGGTGTGCTCGAAAGGGGCCATGGAGAATGAGCCGAGTCTTATGGGTTCAAATGGCCCTTCCTGATAAATACTTCTCATCACTTGGGCTTGTGTTCCCATGGAACTGAATACTGCCTTGGATCAGCCGAACCGCGCATTACGGACCCGTATGATGCGTGGTGTGGGAGGGGGTAGCTGTGAGGCTACTCCCTATCCCGATATGATTAATAATTATGGTACTATCCCACAACTTTCTGTCTAAATACATCTATTGCTTTAGCATGTTCTGGTTTTAGACCTGGGATAGTCCATATAGCCCATTGACTAAAATTATTAAATTCCGGCGACTCGTCCAAAATGTCGGTAACGACAGATGTGGATGCAACTACTGCAACGATTCTGCTTTTAGAAAGATATTTTAGAAAATGGCGTTCGTGCCTACTCAGGAATTCCATGTTATGGGTATGCAGTTTATTTCCCGCTTCACGGAACGTCCGTGCTTTCAGCAATTTATCTTCTGGTAATAAGTCATCTATATTAATAGCAACAATTCCAAATTCATGTCTTTTTTCAATTTGAGCAACTGCATTTGAGAGGACCTTGGAAACACCTTTCTCCGAATATGTCTTTTTACACGGTATTGCAATACTAAGCTGGTTAATATTTACAACAATATCTGGTTCTTCTAAATACGTTGCATCGATGACTTTTTTGATTTTTGCAAATGCTTCCAACTCCCAAAATATATTTTTAGCATGAGATATTTCTCTTTTAAAAAAATTTAAAGATCCATTGAGTAGATCTCGCAGATATTTTTATTATTTTTTTCATTTTCACATTAAATATAACGAATGCTTAACGCGCGGCGGCTTTTTGCCGTCGCCGTTAAAGCAAGGGTTAGCATTTTTAAATTGGGAACTCACAATCATCGGTGGTGTTATAAAGATAATTAGATAGTCTGCTATCACGTACCAACCAAAAAGTAGATTCAATTTCACATATATGATTTTTGATTTTAAGGAAAAGAGGTTTCATCATATCTTTTGACTTTTCTGCAATTTCAGTCAACTGCTCCTCATACAATTCGTAATAATCCCCATAAACCTTTTGGCCTTTTATTTTATAGTTATTAAAATCATCAAGGTCCCATTTGATGTCGAAAAATATGCATAGCGAATTTAGAAGGTTATAAATATTTCTTATATATATAACGCGAGACCATTCGACACCCATAAAACAATCTCTGCCAATATTACTATCTAAAAATTCAATATATTCTACGTAGCTTGAAATAAAATGTATTATATCCTTGACATAAAGCTCATAATTTCTGTCAAAAAAATATTGATACAAGAACGTTTTTAATTTATTTGCGTCCGTATCTAATTTTTGATCTTTTCTGAAAACATATGGCATATTCAGTTTGCTCTGATAGATATCAAAATGTTCTCGAATGTATTTCCTAACTGCCAAATAATATACTTTTTCTTCTTCAAGATCGATTAAGCATATAAAGACTGGAACAGAAAATAAATACCAATAATTTGTATTGGAAATACTTATTCCGCTGAGGCTATAGGTCTGTTGACGATTCCATGAAATATTCTCATTTGCCTTTATCTGAAATGAAATAAGGTCGCCACGCAATCTTTTTTTATTGTCGACCAATTCCACATAGCAGTCGATCCCATAATCTCTTTCGGTAACTTCACGAACTATCCAATGTTCAGGTATATTATTTCTGAATATTCTATACGACTTGCTTTCTGATATGTGTTGTTTGCTTCTAATTGGTAGTTCCATATTATCTCTGCTAACATATAGTAGGTTGCCTAAAAGCCGTGTTATTTCACGGCTAATTTGTAATACTAAATTTTTTATACTGCTGATTAGTCGTCTAAACCGCAAATATGTCGTATTAGACGACCTTTTAGACGCCTATTTTTATTGTTTTTAGTAAAGAACGTCTCCGCTCGTCTTCTGGCATAAAAGAGAGAGAGGGCAAGTCCCCACCCTTGATTCCTGACTATACCTATAAATTACAAATCAAAAACAAATGGATTCCCGTTCATTCAACTGGCTCGTAGCCTTGAGCATGGTCGAAAGGCTGCACGAAAATTACGCCTTAAAACTAATAGTACATTTTATGATGAAGCGCATGTGCGCTTTGTGGCAGTTATTAATTATATCCAAAAGGGCATAATGTTTTAAACCTGGTGAAATCCACTTTGCGGTCATAGTTATGAATTTCACTGGTTAAAGATTTAAGGCTTATGGATTTAAAAAGCAAGTGAAAAAGAGCTGAAAGCTCAATGCTCAAAGTTGAAAGGGTAGGCAGGGAGATTAGTAAAGATAGAAATCAGCCGCCTTCGCCAGGCAAGGCTACGGCGCGCCACGGGAGGTCGGAGATCAGAAGTCTGAGGTCTGAGGTCAGGCTGCCGTCATCGCCAAGGATATGCCGTGCCAGGGAAGCGGTTTAGTCTATAGGCTGTTAGGGAAAAGCTGAAGTTTGGAAGCTGGGAAGATTGGAAGGTTAGTAAGATGAGGTGTCGGAGATCTGGATAAAAAAAACTATGGGGGAAATTAATAAATCTCTTTTAACTTATAGTACCTGTTCGGACATTATTCATCTGCCGCCAGACTCCTGACCCTGATCTTTGTTTCTTCGATAACAATGATTGTGCCTTGAGAAACTTCTATATCCATTTTAAATACATTTTTACATGTTCGGACAACGTCAGCAGGTTTTAAATTACTAAGCCTTAAGTATAAAATTCCATAACATGCCTTTCCTTCAATAATGGCGAGAGTTCCAAAATCGGAGTCATGAGTGAGAATAAATCACTGTTGTTGAAAGGCAGTATTTATAATTTCCTCATCATTCCTGCCATACCACTGTTTTTCTTTGATATCCAGGACATCATGCCCCAAATCGCGGAGACACTTCACCACTTTAGGTGAAATATTTTCATCTGTTAATATTTTAATATTATGGATTTTCATGCTACAGCAGATGTTATTTCGAGGTATATTTCATTCCTGCAGGAATTTGCAGCATACTTAAGGCAGGCGTGTATATCTTCTTTGGAAAGGTGTGGGTAATCTTCCAGAATTTCTTTTTCAGAAACATCTGAAGCTAATAAGTCCAGGATGAATTCCACAGAAATTCTTGTTCCTTTGATGACGGGCTTGCCACCTAATATGTTCGGATTAACAGTGATTCTTTCAATCATATTCAATTATCCCGTATTGATAATAATGAGCGAAATTTTAAGTATTTTATAATAGCAACATTTATTAATCAAAAAATGTATTTGGATCAAAACTCTGCATTTAAATATAACTGTTATCATGCCGCAGCAATAATTATCTGTTTAAAAGATCAGCTATTGACTCCTGACAGCTTTAATAATCACAATTCAAAAACAACTGGATTTCTCGACCTGTCCTGCCATAACTTCTGCGAAGACTGAAGTTTTAGGCGGCGGGTAAAGAAGGAGAATGATGATATAAATATCGCAGGATAGTGCTGTGATTTGAGATTGACTTACCTCTCCTTAATCCATATATCTTTTTCCTCAAAAAGCTGATTCTTTAAAAAAATATGCCGATAGTAAGAAGACAGGTGTATGAATAGAAAATTGATTTATTTGTTCTTAAGGTGAGTTTAACTGCTTCATGCTGTGGGTTGAGGATACTTATTAATAGAAGGGATGGAGATTTTTTATGAAAATCGGTCTTTTAAAATCAGGAATAGTTTTTCTTGTTTTCTCGCTTATCTTTGCTTTAAGCCTTTATGCCCAGGAATGGGAATCCGTGGTCGGCGGTACGGATGAAAGTCAGTGGGATATTGATAGCGCTGATGACTCCGCTGACAGTCAGAGGGATTACGATAATCCTGATAGCCCTGCTGACAGCCAATGGGATTTTGACACTCCTTACACAGCGGCTGACAGTCAGCATGATTTTGACAGAGCTGATGATTCCGCGGACAGTCGTGAGTTTATATTGGAAAATCTTTCAGCACAAAACATCCACATGTTTATGGACGGGGATACCTTTGGGCCGCACAACCGGGTTTTACCCGGAAAAAAAAGAACAGTGCAGGGCAGCGGTAAAATCATTGCCGGCAGGGACGGACAGATTCTTTCAACCCTTATGCCCGGTTCTGATGTGAATCACATTACATATAGAGACGGTGAAGGGCTTAAACCCGCCAAAGCCGTTTCACAGAAAACCGGCGATCTTGTTTTATGGGGAAAGCAGACCAGGGGAGTGGCAGGAAGAAACGGAACCCTGGACGGCAATGTCCTGACGCTGCCTTTTACCGGGGTGATTGTTGATATTTCAGGCTCCTTCGGTCAGTGCGGCATCCGGTCGGCTGACAGCTCACAATTAATTAAAATGAATCCGCAGAAGGGAGACATACTTCCTGCGGGCGAGTATACTGTTCTTCCCGAGATGAAACATACTGATAATAAGGCCAGTGTTTCTATCCGGTTTGAAGAATACAAAAAAAAGAAATCCGATCCTGAAATCACTATCGACCCAAAAAAAATTGAACGTATCCTCTTTATTCCCGGCGCTCTTCGGGCAGAACCCGAAAAACCCATTGCCCTGCCGGATATTTACGGTGTTCATATTGATACAGGAGAACAGATCCTGCTTAAGGACACGGATGCTGTCTGGTCGTCTGAGAATAAAGCCTATGTTTCCGGCAGCAGCCTGACGGTTAAAAAAAATATAAAACCCGGAACTACCTTCAAACTAAAGGCTGATGTTATGCTCGGATTTCGCAGGTATACTGCGGAAGGGCAGGTTGAAGTGGTAAGCAAGCTTGTCACAGGTTCGGTGACCGGAGGGGTATACTATTACTATTCCAAAGCCGAAAGGCCTTTACCTTCGGATTGGCCAAGAAGCCCTGTATCATCTGTTGTGGTTATTACCGGTGGAAACGGGGTTGAGCTCAGGCAGAATGTCGGGCGGGACGGACGGTTCAGTTTTAAGGGGATTGAAAAAAGCAATTCAACCTACTATGTCAACTGTTATGACGTAAATACTTCCAACCTTCCTGCAGGATGGGAATCAGACACTAATCAGAGCTCTTCCAAATACTGGTTCCGCATGCCCAAAGAAACCAGCAAAGGAGAAGTATGGGAAGTAAAAGTCCGCTGCGACTGGGATGTTCAGCAGCCGGCAGACAATACGAATTGTGTGTATGGGACAGTTACATATAAGGATGAACCCGTACAGGATGCTGTTGTAATTCTTGTGGGTCACATGGGCAGCCAGATGAAACAGGCCATTACCAACAGGCAGGGCGGATATCAGATTAATGTTGACGGTCTTGAAGGAGGCAACTACACGGTTACAGCCCTTAAAATGATGGGAGAAAACAAGAGATGGGCGGCCTCAGATGATCTGATCGGTCCTGTTGAAGCGGGTCAGGAAGTGCCTAAATACATAGCGGTTCCGTTAAATGATCCGAGGGGTGTTCAGGTAGATATTACCTGTCTGTCGCGTGGAGATATCTATGGTGCTGTTGATCCGAAACAGATGCTTCCCGATGGTCCTTTTTTTGATGAATAGGCGCTTTTTAATATAGTAATAAAAAGGATTTTACCACAAAGAGCACGAAGGACACGAAGAAAAAATATTTACTGTTTAAAAGCAAAAAATGTTTTTGTCTTTCTTCGTGCTCTTCGTGTACTTCGTGGTGATAATGTTTTTTGCCTGTTTTTTATATTAGACAGGTATTTTTTATCAGAATTTTTGATTTATTCTCTCAGTAGCCAGGATTATATTTCCGTTAGCTTGACGCCAATGCGCCTGGGGAGAGAAACTTTAAAAAACTATTTCTTAAGTCAACAAAATTGGTTTTTTATACCGCACCTAAAAACAGGTGGCATGTAAAATGCCACCCTAAGAATTAGCGGATTAGCCGATTACCCCGTACTAGATTTTATAGCAAAATAACATTATCAGGAGCCTGTTCACTGCCAGCTCAATCATGCTGCTGCCGCAAGAATCGCTCTTTTAACCATGGTTTTTGCAATCTGAACCTTAAACTTTGCAGCTTTTGTAATCTTTATATTTGCATCTGCAACCGCTGCTTCACCTGCTGCTTCGGCATCCTTTTCATTTATGTCCTTTAAACTTTTTCCTGCAATAACAGCTTCCGCCTTTGCTGCCCGGTAGGGTACAGGCCCTACTGCATTGAGTGCAATCCTTGGGTTTTTACCTCCGACCATGACAGCGCAGTTTACAATCGGGAAATCTATTGATTTCCTGAATGCAAACTTGATGAACGCACTTTTTGCGCCTCTGGGCAGCTTGGGGACCTGGATTTCCGTTATGATTTCATCTTTTTCAAGAACATTGTTTTGCGGCTGTTTAACATCAAAGAAGTTTTCTGCCTCAATTGTTCTGCTGTCTGTTACTATCTTTGCATCGAGTGCTATAAGGGCAGGCGCTGTATCTCCGGGGTTAACAGCAATACATGCTCCCTTTGCGCCGAAGATAGAGTGATAACGGTTGTCGCCGCTCATTGCGAAACATTTTTTGCCGCCTTTACGTCTGCAGTCAAAACGGTTTTCGGGTTTGCGGAAGTACCAGCAGCGGTGGAGCTGAGCTATATTACCGGCTATGGTTCCCATCTCTCTTATATGGGGAGATGCAACTCTTGATGCAGCCTGCGCAAGCGCAGTGTAGTTTTTCTGCACAATCTTATCTGCAGCAATATCTGCAAGGCGCGTTGCTGCGCCTATCTTAAGCATACTTTTTTCTTCCCTGATATAATCGAGGCCGGGCACAGATTTTATGTTTATAAGAGTTTCAGGGTAATCCCTGAGAATATTATCCTTTAATGTTCCAATAAGATCAGTTCCGCCGGCAATAAGAGCTGTTTTACCGTCAGCAAGAGCTGTTTTAATTTCTGCAACTGATGCTGCATTTACGTGATTAAATGGTTTCATGTTTTGTCTCCTTGTTAGCTTTCAGTTCAGGGATTCAGGTTTTTACCCTGCACCCTGAACCTTGCGCCCTGTTTTTATCACACCTTCCCCAGCGCCATAAGAACCTTATCCGGTGTGGCCGGCGGGTCAACCCATTTGCCAATCGCATTGTAGATTGCACAGATAATGAGGTGCGTGTTTGCCATTGAATGGCTGATACCGTTTGCTCCATAAACTCCGTTGCCGGCCCGGGTTTCTAACAGTTCCGGCTCCTTAACATCCGTAACATCAAGCATACCTGCTTTCTTATATTCGATATAGTTATGGTTGAGTTTAACACCTGTGTTGGGGTCATAGACATAATCCTCAAGAAGCTGGCATCCCTGGCTGAAGTAGGCTACCTGGTTAAGCTGGCTTTCAAGGGAGGTAAGTCTTATTACCTTGCCTGAGTCAACAGCCGCTTCGTACCTCAGGACTTCTACTTCACCGGTTTCTTCATCCACCGCTACTTCACAATACAGGGTGTTTAAAAGATCATATTTGGCGGGCCATAAAGGTTTAGGAGCCTGGCCGGCAAATGTCGCGTATACATTTGATGTAAGACGCTTAAGCGGTACGCCCTTTGACGGATCTGACTTAAGCACTATTATTCCGTCAATTATATCCAGATCTTCGGGCTTTTTACCTTTTAAAGGGTTTGGCGGCATTTTGGCTCCAAACCCGCCGAAACCTCCAAAACCGCCTGCTGCAGGTTTTTCGGCCTCGGCAACAGCAGCTTTAAATATTTCCTTTCTTAATTTATGAGCGCACTGTTTTAAAACCCAGCCGGTATTTACAAGCCCGTCAGCTCCGCCGCTGACAGACTTGAACAGTGCATTGGGATCATAATCAATGCTGATGTCCTCGTACCTAAGACCGAGCTCTTCAGCAGCTATCATGGTATCGCCTTCAACGGAAAATACACCTGCATGGGGGCCCTGTATCGGTAAATGTACTACACCGTTTCTGAGTTCCAGCACGGCGTGAAAATCCGAACCTATTGCATGCCTTGGGCACATCTGGTACCTGAAGCCTGCACCGTGGAGTCTGCCGTCTTTAAGTCTCTTTGCGCGGTTTTTATGCCACTTCCAGTTCATCATCTTCTTTCCGGCTTTAATACATGCATCAAAGCTTGGAACAGGGTTGTGGTCATCCTGACCTTCAGGACCATGGAGATTGATCCTTGCGATATCTATTGGATCTTTTCCAAGTTTTTCCGCAATCATATGTATTGCCATTGTGACTGAATCCCAGTTAAATGGGCAGAACTGTGAGCTGAAAGCCATAAGACCCCGGTTACTGTCTACAATATCCATGTTCTGTCTTATGTTCTTGCATTTTGTGCCAATGTACGGACCATAGGTCTGGTCGCCGGATGTACCGAAGAAACAGTTGCCCGGCGTTCCGCCGTCAGCTATTGAAAAGTCGTCAAAGGCGGTTATTGTACCATCTTTTTTAAAACCGACCTTCATGTGTATAAAACGCTGGGAAACCATAAAATCAAAGGTGTCTTTTCGCTCGTTTATACAGCGGACAGGGCGTCCCACCCGTTTTGAAAGAAAGGGCGTGATTTTCTGTGATCTTCGTATTGTCCAGTCGCAGTATTTACCACCCTGGAAGAGGCCTTCCTGTACTGTTTTTTCAGGCGGCAGGCCGTAAAACTGCGCAATCGCATTTTTACCGCCGTCTGCAGTCCAGACAGCACCTTCTATATGGATATTGTCTCTGCCCAGGTATGGGTCGTCAAACCACCATGCTACAGACCCGTGAGGATTTGGTGAAGCCGATGCGTATGCAGGCATATTAAGGTCGTACTCTATAATGTAGTCTGCTTCTTTTAAACCCTTTTCAACATCACCCTGGTTCTGATTGGAAAAAGCAACATTGCCTTTTTTAGGCGGACTTCCACCTGGACCCATACCAAACCCGCCCGGACCGCTTTTATCTTCAGGACGTATTACCGGGGCGTCAGCCTCTCTTCCTTTTTTAATGTCGGTTACACTGGGCAGTATTTCCCATTCCACTTCAATCTGTCTTAAGCCCTCTTCGCAGATGTCTTCATTTTCTGCCACAAGTATAAATCCGACTGGCCCGTTATCTTCATGGGCAGTACCGGAAAGAAAAGGGAATGTAGCACTGCTCATAAGGGCGCTGAGTTTAAATTTCTGCATATCCGGATCATCATATGTGACTATATCTAAAACTCCCGGTACGGCCAGTGCCTTTTCAAGGTTGTAGCTTTTTATCTTTGCATGGGCATAGGGGCTGCGCATGAATTTTGCTTCGACCATGCCGGGTATAACATAGTCTGCTCCGAATTTTGCCACACCGGTTGCTACTGCCCAGGAGAGTTTCCCAGGCAGATGCGGCTTTCCTACTACCTTAAACTCTTTTCTATCTCCGTTTACTGATAAATCAGCCATGCTGTGCACCTCCTTTTATTGCGGGGGCTGCTTCCATAATAGCTGTGGGGTGTCTGTGATATGTTCCGCAGCTGCATATGTTGCCTGCCAGCGCCTGTTTACACTCTTCTTCTGTCGGGTTGGATTTTTTATCAAGAAGGCTTTTTGCAGAAACCAGGAAACCCGGTGTACAGTATCCGCACTGCATGGCATCCCATTTACAGTAAGAGTCTATAAGTGGTCTCCATCCGGGATCTGCCGCAATGCCTTCAATAGTCTGGATGGCTTTGCCTTCACACTCAGCCGCAAGGGTTGTGCATGAGAGCACAGCTCTTCCGTCCATTATTACAGTACATGATCCGCATGCACCGCGGTTGCACATCTGTTTTGCACCGGTAAGACCCAGCTTAAACTGAAGCGCACGCTGAAGAGTCCAGTGGGGTTCTATTAATACTTCGCAATTCTCGCCGTTGATGTTAAGTTTTGTGACGGCCGGCATAACATGTTTCGGATGATCAGTCTTAAAATGGTTTTTCAATTCTGCAAAGCTGATGAAATTTTTACTGCACACAGGGCAGCGAAACTGCGTGACTGTTTTGGGCACCGCTTTAACAGCACCTGCAGCCTGGGCCATTTCAGGCCTCATGGTTATTCCTGCGGCTCCTATAGCACCGCCGCCAATAATGACTCCCGCATTTTTAAGAAAGCTCCTTCGGTTAACGTTTTTTATTTTATCCGCCATGTTTTCTCCTCCTGAAGTTAAGTGGCGCCTTCCAAAAACTAATGTTTTTAAAAGGCAGCTTTCAGCGCTCAGCATTCAGCCTTCAGTAAAAGGTCTTTAAAACAGAGACCTGGCTGGTTTGCAGAACTGCTGCCTCCCCTCCCATCCCTTAATCCCTCCCGCCCAGTCTTTGCTGAAGCTACGACCCGGCAGGCAGGGAGGGAAAAACTAAAAACCGATTCCTAATGTTGTTGACTTAAGTATTTATTTTTAACCGCATCGCGGTGATATATTAATAGACACATTAATAAAAAAGAAAATCAGCCCCGGAGGGGTGGCACCGTTGGTATGTGTCGCTCCTATGGAGCTTGTAATGTTATGTGCATGTAAGTACCTATTAACATGTCGCATCCAGGGATGCTTTGTTTAAGGCCTCATTGCTCAAGGCAACAACATTGGGTTTTATACCCCACCTAAAACTGGTGGTATGTAAAATGCCACCCTACGAGTTAACGAAAATACCGTCCTGGCTACTGAGAGAATAAAACAAAAATCCTGATAAAAAATACCTGTTCAATATAAAAAAATCATGTCTCACACAAAGCCGCAAAGCCACAAAGGTTAAAACTGAAAAGGAATTTATATTAAAAAGCATTTGATTTTCTTCGCCTGTCCCGCCGTAGTTTGAACGTTTTTATCGAAGGCGGATGTCTTCGTGCCTTTGTGTGAGGTACAGCTTTAGTTTTTTTGTTTTACCCCATAGCATTGACGCCAATGCGCCAGGGGAGGGAAATATGAATATATACATTTTCAACAGCATGAAGCCGGACAGTTGAAGGTTTTCCCTTGAACCATGCACCTTTCTTTCATCATTCCTGCCGTATTGAATTAACCGGGTTTGACCTTGCGATCCTGAATGACTGTACTGCAACGGTTATAAATGTCACAGCCATGGCTGCTGCAGCAGCTATAAGGAATATCCACAGATTTTCATTTATATTTATCCTGTATTTAAATTCGGTCAGCCATGTATCTATCGCATAATAGGCCATTAAGGATGCAATGACTGCTCCCCCTAAAACAAACAATTCGATGTTTCTGGCCAGCATAACTATAATTTGAGTTGTGGACGCCCCTGATACTTTTCTTATTGCGATTTCTTTCTTCCGCTGTTCTGTTGTAAAACCTGTAAGACCAAAAAGTCCGATGCACGAAATAAAGATGCAGATGACTGCGAAGGTTCCGATTAATACCATCTGATTTTTTTCTGACAGGTATAATTTATTTAAAGAGTCTTCAAGAAACTCAAACTCAAAAGGATGTTCTGGATCAAACTCTTTAAGCCGATTCTCAAGAAAACCTAATGTGTCCGGAATGTTTTCCGGTGAGAGATTGAGGACTAAGTACATTGTCATTAAGTTACGCTGAGGAGGTGGAACATTCCTGGTATCTGCTGCCAGCCTTCGAATAACAAGAGGTCTTATATCGGATTTAAGGGAGGCATAATGGAAATCTTTTACAACGCCTGTGACTTTTGCTGCATAATTCCCGTTAATACTGATATTTTTACCCATGGGTTGCTCCCATCCCATTTTCTTTACCATAGCCTCATTTACCAGGACGGAATTGTCAGGTTTCTCCTGGAATCCCCTGCCTGCTGTTAATTCAATTCCCATTACCTCTAAAAAATCTTTCCCCACAGACATTTCTTTTGTTGGTATTTGTTCAGGAATACCGTCATTATTATCAATCATGAGTGCTGACAGTCCCTGGATATTACCAGGTATCTTATTGCAGATAGATACTCCCAGGATATTGCTTTTTGCTGACAGCTCTTTTTTAATGACAGGTATTTTATCGATAGTATCTGCAGTCCGCAGTGTGACTATCAGCTTGTTCTCTTTATCAAAGCCCAATGATTTATTGTAAATATACTTCATTTGTAAGGCCATAAGAAGGGTGCAGGCAATTACAGTTACCGAGATAATAAACTGGACAAGCACAAGCAGCTCTCTGAGCTTTATACTTTTTTTACCTGATTTATATCTGGCAAGCGCAGAAAGGGGAGCTATAGAGGAGAGATAAAGAGCCGGGTAAATACCTGATATAAAACCAAAGCCCAGGATGAACAGAAATATCCATACAGCCAGCATCGGCTCAGTCATAAAGTCCAGTGTAAGCTTCGTCCCAAGAAGCTGATTTATCGGTGTAAGGACCAACGCAGCCTGAACCAGGCAGCATCCCAGCAGCATGGCAAAAAATGAAAAGGTTATGGATTCCCCCAGAAACTGCATTATTAAACGCGCTCTTCCGGAACCAAGAATCTTTCTCATTCCCACTTCTTCCGCTCTTCCTGCGGCCCTGGCTGTTGCTAAATTAATATAGTTAATGCAGGCAACCAGAAGAATGAATATCCCTACTGCAATAAATCCATACAGGTAATATTTGTTTCCCTTTGGAAAGTCAGATCCTGCATCTGAATTATAATGAATATCAGCAAGGGGCTCTATCATAAGCCTTATTGACATATTGAGCTCTTTTCCTGTTTCTGCCATATGCCGTTTATAAAAAGATTCACTAATATCCTTAAAATTTCTGATATCATAATCCTCAGGCATAACCAGGTATGTATAATAGGCCTGTATCCACAGTGCATATTTGGGAGGGTATCTGCTGTCCGGGCGGTTTTGTGATGCATCATCCGAAAAAAGTACATCATACCTGTAGTGCGAGTTTACAGGCAGATCTTTAAAAACATGCGTTATTTTAATTCCGTTTCCTTCGGAAGTGACTGTTTTACCGACGGGGTTTTCACTGCCCCAGTACTTTTTGGCGAATGATTCACTTACCGCACAAAAATGACTGTTTTTTACAGTTGCAGGATCACCATAAATAAATTCATGGTCAAAAACATCAAAGACATTGTTACTGACATAGGCAGTTTTATCCCAGTAAAAAGACCTGCCTTCATATTGCAGCAGGAGCTGGCGGTTAGCCAGAAATCTCACATAATCTTTAACATCGGCATACTCATTGGTAAGTGTTTTCCCCACTGTTTGTGATGTATGTATGAATTTATCAATTTTACCGTTTGTATTCAGTTCTGTTACCAGTCTGTAGATCTGTTTATGCTTTTTGTTGTGCTGATCATATGTAAGTTCGTTGCGCAGCCAGAGACCAAGGATAAGACAGCATGCAACAGCAATGGCCAGGCCGGCTATGTTTATTGCCGCATACATTTTTTCCCGGTATATGTGACGAAGTGTGGTTTTTAAAAATGTTCCGGACATATTACTTCTCCTTTATGCGTGAACGGCGGAAGATGTTCTCAAAATGAATATGAATTTACAGGCTCAAAGTTTTTTATGAATGGTCAATAAACAACTGCATCATGCGTATTCTGTATCATGGAATCGTTATATTATTTCGCCACGGGTTCTATGTCTTTTACACATCTGAATCCAACTGCAAAATCACACCAGTGGCCTGGAAGCCCCTGCCGGTAATAAACTTTTTTGCATGTCGAACCCGAATGCCAGCTTCCTCCCCGCAGTACACGGCGTTTTCCTTTATCCGGTCCTTTGGGATTGTCTGTTTCTTCTGCTTTGTAATAATCCGCAGAATAATAATCATTAACCCATTCCCAGATATTTCCGCTCATGTCATATAAGCCGAATCCGTTGGGCTCATATTTTTCTACAGGATCTATTAAATTATTCCATCCTGAATTACCCTGTACTTTTTTTTCTCTTCTCAGTTCATTACCGTTGGGGAAATCCATGTTCTTTAAACCGCCTCTTGCCGCATACTCCCACTCAGCTTCTGTAGGAAGACGTTTACCTGCCCACTCTGCATATTTTTTTGCGTCATACCATGTTATCCCGATTACCGGGTAATCCAGGTATTTTTCTCCGCTTTTAAAATTGTCAGTATTCCAGAATTCCGGCAGGTTATGATTTGTTTCTCTGCAGAAGCGTAAATATTCGCCATTGGTAACCGTATGTTTATCCATATAAAACGAATCAACCTTTACTTTATGTGCAGGGTTATAATCAGGGCCCTCTAATAAATCCTTACCCATAGAAAATTCTCCGGCAGGAATTAAAACCATGGAGGAACCGCTTTTTATTGTTTCCCGGCCGTACATTGTCATTCCAGTAAATAATAAAATGATAAAGCAATAGAATATTATTTTCTTCATTAATATTGCTCCTCCAAAGATCTGGACGCTGTCAGCGTTATCAGGTTTAACAGCATCCAGACCACGTGATCATTACAGTAAAAAAATCTAACCGAGCCTGTTTCTTGATTTAAGCAGATCAGCGACATTCTTCATCCCCATGCTCTCAAGCGTATCACGGGCAGGGTAGCCGTTTTCCGGGTTATATCCCTCAAATTTGTAAAATCTGGTTTTCCAGTCTTCAAATTTTTTTCTGTCAATCTTTCTTCCTGCTCCGGTGTGGTATCCCCATTTGCCGTTTTCATACATGGGGAGTTCGCTTCCTCTTGTGGGCTGGTCATATATATAGTCCGGGAATACTTCCATGTTCCTGTGCCTTCCCTGAAGTGTCCAGATTGCCCTGTCCAGTGTGAAGATTTTGTGACCGAGTTCCATCCCGTCTTCAAAGCTCATGTTCTGCCCTGTAACAGCATTCCAGAACCTTGGCTCAGCTTCAGGTGTCGGACCTTTTCTATCGGCGGTGTTATTGGTGATGCACAGGGGCCATCTCCAGCCGCAGAATCCTCCGCCGCCGATCCACATTTTTTCGTAGTGCTTTACCCATGCAACCTGTTTTACTTTGTGATCACTGTAAATTCCGGTTGGTCCGTCACTGTAGTCAATCATGAATTCACGGCCTTTGTACTTATTGTAGGGCGCCATTGCTGCAGTATAAAGATCAGCCGCCTCTTCTGCTGTAAGGTACTCATTGCCTTTGTTTAAGGCCATCCAGTGAAGCGGATAGTTTGCCATATTGTGGAGCATAAGGTCACGCTCTCCTAAAAGTGAACCGTAACCCCATTCAACTTCCGTCCATGAGTCATAGTGCTCCATTGTTCCCCAGTATGTGAGTTTTAAAATTCCATTGCTCAGATCATCTTTATACAGGCCGTTTTTTTCGGCCCATCTTGCAGCTCCTTCAGCCATGTCATTACCTATGCCATTACGGTTGGCAATAGAGTAAAGCAGCATTTCTGCAAAACCGGGGTCGTTCATATTATCAAGAGGCAGGCTGCATTCAACCTTTTTGCCCGGACCGATAAGGCCTCTCATTTTAAGACTTCTGAGATAACCCGTGGTAGCCATAAGCTGCCAGTGTCCAAGGCCCATTTTCTGCATCATGTCATTTGCAGCTTTTGATGCCTTTGGGGTTCCGAAAACTCTGAATGCCATGGTTCCGGCACATACTGATTCGTTACTGTCAGAAGATGCAAGACGCATACGGCATCCTCTCGGGCAGGATGCACATGCAGCTGCTCTTGCAGGAATAAGGGGCGGAGTTACGTTACTTACATTACCGCCGCTTGGTGCGCCGCCGCACAGGCGGTATCCGCCCTGAAGAAATCTTGTGCCTTCACGCGGGTTATCAACATTCCACTGGAACTTCCTGTACCAGAGACGGGTTTTCATAAACTCTTCTGGGTCGGCAATTTTTACACCGCCGGTACCTATGGCGCTTATTGCCTTAAGGTTTTTAGAACCAAAAACACCGCCGAATCCGCAAAGTGCGGCCTGGGAACCGGGCCCGTGAAGCAGGGCGCCGAGGCGGCTTAAGTTTTCTCCTGCAGGTCCGCAGCATACAACTGCCGGAACCTGGGTGGTATAGTCGTCATCGCTTACCTCTGCCCATTCACCGTGCTTAAGAGAGGGCATTACTCGCCTTGCTATCTCCTCCTGGGTATCCCAGGTGTCCATTCCCCATACATCTTTTCCGTCTTCGATTGTGATTTTGCCATTTACGACATTTATCCATACCGGTCCGCTGGAAGCTCCTTCCACAACAATACCGTCCCAGCCTGCAAACTTGAGCTGTGAAGTAAAACGGCCTCCGAAGTTACTGTGTCCGAACCATTCAACAGGGTAAAGCATGGGGCCGAGCCCCTGTACTTCACATCTTCCTGAGCCCGGTACGTTTGTACCTGAAAAGGGAGATGTCATCATTATTATCAGGTTCCTCGGGTCAAATGCTTCAAAGGGAAGCTGATCACCGACAAGATCAAAAAATATGGCAGAACCTATTCCATGGCCCCCGCCGAATTCTATATATTTTTCTGTAGGAATTTCACTGACTGTTTTGGTTGTCAGGTTGACTCTTGCAATTTTACCTGTGTATCCGCCTTTCATTTCGGTCATGTCACACCTCCTATCGCTTTGCTTTTGGTTTTGGTCCGCCAAAACCGCCCATTAACGGCCTGTTTTTCATCATCGGCGGGATTACTCTGCTGTCATCAACAAGACCAAGATTAAGATAATTGTCGTTACGAAGGTTAACATTGTAGCCTTCGGTTTCCTTCTGATCGGGAGTTTTAGTAACAAATTTGATGGCCTGCATCGGGCATGATTCTACGCATGCCTGTTTGCCGCCCACTCCGCCTTTTTCTTTCCAGTATGGCGTGTCAAGGCAGAGATCGCACTTGGTGGCTTTTTCCTCAATGTGATTCCATACAGTGCGGTGGGGCTGCTGCGGGCACATTTTAATGCAGGTCTGACAGCCGATACATTCTTCCTGGTTGATTCTTCTGATATTACCGTTTTTTGTGTCAATATATGCAGCGCCGGCGGGGCAGTTTTCCACACATACAGGTGTTACACACTGACGGCAGGGTGCTATCTGGAGATCATCCGGGAATTTCCCGAATGAATCCTGGATTATCTGAATTCGTGACAAAGAAAGATTCTGCTCTCCATAATGAACCATTGAGCAGCTCAGCATGCAGGTTGTGCAGCCGATACATTTTTTGCTGTCATAGACAAGATATCCCTTTGATACCGGATGGGGCACTTCCTGTGCCTGTGCGGATTTAACACCGGATGCTGCTGCGATCGCTCCTGCTGCAAGAGCAGCACTGCTTCCGACAAGAAACTGCCTTCGATTCAATTTTTTGTCAGGTGTTTCTGTGTTTGAGTTTTTTTTATCTTTTGGCATTTCTTCACTCCATTTTAATATTTAGCGGAATAAGATCTTTTTTATTCATTTATTCAGCCTTCAATTGTCTGGCAAGTTTGTTGCCGTTCACAAGTATGATATTTGTAATGCTGTAAATTCCCCGGTCAGGATACTTATCGTCTGCATTAACAAGACGCAATGGCGCATCTTTCCCTGTAAGCATTTCACCGTCTTTACTCCATACAAGATATATATTGGAATGCTTAAACTCAGGCATCATTTCGGCCAGGGAAAAAAAGGCGCGAAAAGAATCTCCTGATTCCAGGATTACAAAAAAGGTCATATAACTATGCAGTTTTGAATCTTTCCTGTCTCTTTTAGTCCATTTTGATTCTTTTTCAATCATGGGTTCGGCTGTCTTAATTACAGAATACAGGGGTATTCCGACACCTGTTTTTTCCTTCCATTGTGAAAGGGCATCCATGAATTTGACTTCTTTTATCTCGTCGCAAAACTGCGCTTTGAGCTGTTCAATTGACCATTGCCTGGGGTTTTTGATATCGCCTTCTATCGATATTGTTCGGGCGGATTCCTGGGCAGAAAGAGGAATAAATGAAAAAAGAACCATTAACAGCAGCGCAGCACTTAAAAATAATTTATACATTGAAACCTCCGAATTAAATTATATTCATATCCAAAAACAATAATGATGGTCTGATTAATTTCCCGGGAAGGTCGGGTTTCCCAATAACTCTTGATGTTATTCTTTGTCCGTGAATCCCTGCCGGATAGGGCATGCTGTTAACCTCCTCGGGAAGTATTGAAGTCGGGTGAAGATGATATGGATTTAAATTACGGTTTCCGTATATTCAGGCACCATATGAAGTAAAGAAAAAAAATACAATTGCGATGAGACGAATAGAATAATAATGGGATGAATAATATTATTTAGGGATGGATGAAATCCAAATTCCGGTTACTGGATACTTGATGCCGGATACTGGTTGTGTAAACGATCAAGCATCGCTATATTCCTGTTTGATTGGCAGAAGATATTTTTTTCGCAGAGTGGTGTTTTACACACCACCTTGAGACAGGTTTAAAAACAGTCTCTACATAAATATTAAAAACCGGTCGGGAATAATCCGCCGTCACAAAAGTTATGGCGCGATAAAATCCCGACCCTACAAATACTTGTTAATATGACATATGAGGACATTACATCGTTGACAGGAAACTGGATGCTGGCTACCGGTCCCCAGTATCCAGCATCCAGTATCGTTCTGTCTATATCTCAATACTTATGCAAATGTATGAATAGAAAATAATAGATTAATTGGGAGCGGGAACCTACATCTGTTTAAACCTGTTAGAGTATGAACGGCTGATACAGTGTATTTCCGGACGGTCTTTCAGGCAGAGCTGGCCGCGGCTGCCCGGCAGGGTATAAATTTTATCTATAAAGCCTGCATTAACTATTGTTCCCCTGTGAATCCTGAAAAACAGGTCTGGGTTGAGTTCATCGTCAAGTTCCTGAATGGTTTTCCTTATCAGGTATTCTTCATTTTTTGTCATAACAGTTGTGTATTTGTCTTTTGCCTGAAAGAAGTATACTTTTTCAACCGGCACCAGAGATATGCTGTCTCCGGCCTGGGCCCTTACCCACTGAAGATACTGCTGAACCGGCTTTTGTGTTTTCATTAATCTTTCCAGTATTCCCGATATATCCCCGATGGGCAGTTTTGACTCTATCTGCGCCTTTAAGCGGTTTACTGTCTTAATCAACCTTTCCTCTGTAGCCGGTTTTAAAATGTAATCCATGGCTTCGTTATCAAAGGCATCCACAGCATACTGTTCATAGGCTGTAATGAAAACCACCCTGCACATGCCTGCTGTCTGGCGCGCTACTTCCATGCCTGAAAGGCCGGGCATTTTTATATCCAGAAAGGCAAAATCAGGCCTGAGCTCTTCAATCATTTCTTTTGCCGCAATTCCATTTTCAGCTTCTCCTACAATATCAAGCTCAGGCCATACTGAAAGAAGCTGTTTTTTTACTAAAGTTAATGAAGGGATTTCATCCTCCGCTATTATTGCCCGGATTTTTACCTGAGTATCAGACACAGGGAACCTCCATAATTACTTTTACGCCTGACGGCTTGTTTTCAGTTAATTTTAAAACCCCTTTGCCATCATACAGCATTTCAATGCGTTCTATTATATTTGAAAGACCTGTTCCCGGATTTGATTTTTCATACATGCCCAGCCCGGTATCTTCTATTTGCCAGCACAATATGTTTTCTTTATGGGCTGTCACCTTTATTTTTATTTCGCCGCCTTCTATTTTGGGTTCCAGGCCGTGTTTGATAGCGTTTTCAACAATCGGCTGAATTAACATTGAAGGGAAGGGCAGGTTCTTAACCCCGTCTTCTGCCTCTATAGAGTAATGGAGGCGGTCTCCCATCCTTACCTTGAATATATCCAGATATGATTTTATCAGCTCAATCTCCTGACCTACAGTAGTAACACACTGCCTTGTTTTGCCCAGCGCTGTATTAAGGTACTGCATAAAATTTTTATGCATTATTTTTGCTTTATTAAGGTCAGTATCGCTGAGGCTCAGAATACTTGTTAAGGTGTTGAATAAAAAGTGGGGTTCAATCTGCGCCTGCAGAAGTTTCAGGTATGTTTCCGTGGTTCTCTTTTCCGTCTGAGTTTTACGGTTCTGCTCTGCTATAATTTCTGTTTCCGTGATGAACTGTTTTTCTTCCATAAAGTAAATCCAGGAGACAATCACAACATAGGAAAGGCTTGTTAATATTACAGTTAATACGGCAGATTCCGCCTCGGTTGAAAGCGGTAAATGATCAAATGATAAGTTTATGCTGGAGAAGTCTGCAGACAGGTTTATATTAATTATTGCAATAACAAGACATGCAAAAATTACACATGACCGCCTTAAAACCGGCGGCATGGATTTAAAAAATAAAAGGGGTAAAACAGATGCCAGATACATGGTTAAAGGCATTACCAGCATAAACCTGAAATTGGACATAAAAGCAATAATTCCCCATTCCTTTCCTACAAGAAAAGATGTGATTACGGCATATATAATCCAGACAGGAAGGTAGTAATATAAAATTCGTTTTGAAATTTGTATTACATTTATTTGTTTAGTATTCTTCACAGGGGACCTCGATAGTTGCAGACAGTCCGAAGAGTTCGTTGTTATCCAGCCTGAAGTTTCCTTTTTTGTATAGTGACGTCAAACGTTCTTTTACATCAGCTATCTGATTAATAACCTTACATTCATCTTTTAAACCTTTGCCTGTGTCTGAGATCCAGATCCGGATATTATTTTTGCTTTTATATGCGGATATCATGATTTTTCCGCCCTTGGGAGATTTTTCAATGCTGTTTTTAACTGCGTTTTCAACAACAGGCTGTATGAGCATGGAGGGAAAAGGATAGTCCTTAATCATGGGATCAATCTCAATTGAATATCTGAGTCGGTCCTTCATACTGATTTTATAAATATCCAGATAGGATTTAATCAGCTCCATTTCTTTTTCTATGGTTGTATAGCGCTTTCTTGTTTTGGTCAGCGACGCCCTGAGATACTGTATAAAGTGCATCTGCAGTTTTTTAGCTTTATCAGGAGAAGTATCAAAAAGGTTTAATATGGTCTCCATTGTATTAAACAGAAACTGCGGTTCTATCCTGGCCTGTAACAGGTTAAGGCGGTTTTCTATTAATTCTTTTTCGCTTTTAACCCTCTGGGTTTTCTTTTCTTTATATTTATTTTCTGCGGCTATGGATCTTTCTGCAAGAAGGAAGGTTCCCCCGCACCATACAAGGTTCATTAACAGAAAAACCGTTATTTTATTTGATAAAGTGGATTTAGTGAACAGCAGCAGATCAAGATCCAGGAACATAGCAAGGATTATATATTGAATAAGAAATCCGCAGAACAGTGCGCCGGTCATTGTGAAAAGCAGCCTGATAAATCCGGTCGGCTTAAGCAGGTAAATTGCCAGAATAATGATGCCCCATGAGGATAACATGGCAAGCTGTGCTGAAATAAAAATAAAACTTTTATGATCAACCTCGTATAATATTTTACCCAGTGTATAGAATGTAAGCGCACTGGTCATCAGCGACGGCGGGTAGTACTTGTATATCAACCGTTTAAATATATTTGAAATTGATGGCTCTAACGACATTTTATCCAGCAGTGATATCTATATTCAATAATGCCTGTGTTTATAATCTTTTCATGAAAAGCGGGTGTATTTTCCCTGTTACCTGTTCAGAGAATTTAAGACTGGAAAAACATTGTGCCGGGCAACATAGCATCGTATCCATTTTTTGGCAATTCTTCCCTTTTAAAACCGCCTAATATAATTATATTTATTACCTGATATAGAAATCCGCAAACATGTGTTTTCTGTCAACAGAACTACATTTTGGGTTTGAGGTTTTGCCTTGACCGGTACCCCTCTTTTCTATATAGTTTTCACGCTAAAAATAAGATTCTTTCCCATATTATGCGGTTGGGGAAGAATTAACTGAAAATATCAAAAAATAATTATTTCAGAATAATCCAAAGGAGGATTTAGTTATGGCTTATATGCCGCTCGATAAAAACAGAATGTATCTTGATAGAAGCAAGATGACCAAGATCTATGACCTTTCACAGCCCTGGGGTATGGACACTCCCCTGTGGCCCTTCCCCGGACCCCGTCAGGACCTTCAGTTCCCGCGTGGTCAGTATCTTGGCCGTTTTCACAAACGTACCATGACATACACCGGTACTCTTCATGCCGGTACTCATATGGATGCTCCCAACCATGTACTCCACGAAGAAGAAGTAGACCGTGAGCGTAACGGTTACTCACTTGATGAACTTCCTCTTGAATACTGCATCGGTACAGGCGTTATCCTTGATATGCGTCACATGAGAGAAGAGTTTGAAGCAGAATGGAAAACAGGTTTTGAGCCTAATCTCTGGAGAATCATAATGCCTGAAGATGTTGACAAGGCATGTGAAAAAGACGGTCTTGAGATCAGGGAAAATGACTGGGTAATCATGAATACCGGTTTCCATCATTACTGGAGAAAGAACAACGACAAGTACTACAACTACTATCCGGGACAGGGTCCTGAAGTAGCAGAATACCTTATTCATGAAAAGAAGATCAAAGGTGTTTCAGGTACCTGGGGTGCTACTGATTCTCCAATGTGGCATTATCCTCTTAAAGAGCAGATGCCGTGGCTGGACAAGGCATACAGAAAAGCAACAGGCAAAGATCCTGATGTTGAATTCCCGGATTACGAGCCCTGTCACCGTATGTACATGCAGGCCGGCGTTCTTACAGTAGAAAACGCAGGCGGTAACATTGATGAAGTTACAGGAAAACGTATGATTATTTCTGCAACTCCTTTCCGCTGCGAAATGGCAGACGGCGGTTTTGTAAGACTTGTTGCCTGGGAAGAAGGTTCTTTCTAGGAAAAACGCGGTCAGCTGTCAGCGATCAGCTAAAGACATTTTTAAAAGCCGGGCCTTTTTAGGTCCGGCTTTTTTTATGCGTTCTCATAAAAGCAGAACCGGGTATCTGACCCGAATTTTTTTGGTTAAGCATAATACCTGTAAAAAAGATGAACGTCCAACGTTCAATAAAAGGCAGAATACTTTGTCTTTTAGTCTTTCATTGGAAGAGCACGAAGTACTTAGATGCACATAATATGACAAGCTCCATAGGAATATTGTAGTAAAGCAATCGCAGAATATTACAATTAGAGATCCTTATATTTGGCATAATCCGCAAAAAGCAGGCGGACGCAAGGCCCGCCACTACACCTGCAAACATGTTTTGCCTGAATACCTGTATATAAAAGAAATATTAAATTTTATTGTATGCCCGAAAAATCAAAAACTTATCTCACGCAGAGGCGCCGGGAGCACAGAGAAAAGCATTTTTATTTTTCTAAAAAAAACAGTTTTGGCTTTTCGCTTTCCTCTGCGGCCCCTGCGCCTCTAGAGCGAAGCGAACGGGTGTGATAACTGCTTTTTGTTTTTTTGACAAAAATGACTTCTGTTCTTATTTTAAATAATCGACTTCTGTTGACAAAGCAGAGTATTCCTGTAATTTAGGTGAACAATTTACCCGAAACAAAGGAGCTTTAAATGAGAAAAAGGTTTTCTCTTTTTTATACTGTACTGCTTTTATCCGCTGTTTACGGATGCCGGGACAATTCCGAACCTGTCACCTATACCGAGCCTGTGCCCCAGAAAATGATGCGCATGGTGCCGGAGCATGATCATGTTGTAAAAGATGATCAGCCGGAGCAGGATCGGGAGCTTATATGGAGTCTTCCTGAGGGCTGGACCGAAACAAGAACATCCGGAATGACTATCTCCAGGATTACTCCTTCCGGAGACAGCGGTGTTGCTGTTACTCTTACGCGTCTGGGCGGTACCGGCGGAAGTCTTACTGCCAATATCAGCAGATGGGGAAGTCAGTTAGGAATCCCTCAGATGTCTGATGATGATCTGGGAGCTGTTCAAAAGGAGTTTTCTCACAGTGAATCAGATGTCGTTCTTGTTGATTTTAATGTTCTTCCTTCAACTGGTGAGAGTTCAATGAAGGTGTATATATTCAGGTACCCTGACTTTTCCCTGTTTTTAAAGGCAATGGGGCCAAAGGATGCCTTAGCTGCACTTTCAGATAATATAGAAAAATTTGCACAGTCAATCTCTTATAAATAGGACGTTTATATGATAAAGCTACGCCCTTTTGTCAAATGGTGCGCTTCATTAAAAATTACAGTGATCTGTCTTCTGCTGTTTATGGTGATTACCCTGCTTGGTACATTCTACCAGATAGATCATGATATCAATGAGGCCCGTAAATTATATTTTACTTCATGGTATGTTCTTTTAAAAGGAATGATTCCCTTTCCGGGAGGCCAGACCGTTATCTGGGTTTTCTTTATCAATATGATAGCGGCATGCTTTACCCGCTTCGGGCTGTCCTGGAAGAAAACCGGTATATGGCTCACCCATATCGGGCTGGTCGGTTTATGTTTTTCATCCTTTTATACCTATAAATATTCAAAAGAGGGAATGGTAAGTCTGCTTGAGGGGGACAAAACCCGGGTGGCAGACATGGATAACAGCTGGGAGCTGTCGGTCTGGACCGAAAAGGACGGATTAAGGCATGTTACAGGGTTTTCTCTTGATAATGCATATGCCGGTGAGTCCTTTTCAAAGGCTGTTCCCGGAATGGATATGAATCTTAAAAGCTATTATCCTTCTGCAAAAGCCTATCAGGATTTTTCCCAGCTGAATGACCGTCCCCTTAACGGGTCCATGATTGTACATATTGAAGGAGATAATGTATCAGGGCACAGTTTTCCGGGAGCCGTTTTTACGCTTGCTCCTGACGGGAAGGATAAAGTCACAATGATGCTGTACGGCGGGGAGAGTAATCCCACATCATTACAGCTTAATGGTGAAACCTGGTATTTTCAGCTCAGGCCTCAGAGACTTAAGCTGCCGATAGTCATACAGCTTGATGACGTTATACAGGAAACCTATGCCCGTACTGATATTGCAAAGCGGTACGAGAGCAAAGTAACCCTGATGACAGACAGCGGTGAAAACCGCCAGGCCCGGATCTACATGAATCACCCTCTTACCATTGATAATTTTACCTTTTACCAGTCCGGATATTCGGAAGGCATGGGAGGCAGAGAGAACTCCACCCTTAGCGTGGTGAATAACGCCGGAAAATATTATCCCTATGCGGCATGCGTGGTTATTACCATAGGGATGATTCTTCACTTCTGTATTGTTTTTGCCAGGATGTTCAGCAGAAAAAGAAGGGGAGGGGAGGCTGTATAATGAAAAGATCATTCTATAAATATTTCAACTGTTTTATTGCTCTCATCATGCTCAGTTTTATGGGCGCTGATTCGGTATATGCACAGGGTTCGGATGATACCGGTATATCGGTCAGGGCGCTGCGTGATCTTCCCATACTTCACCAGGGCCGTTATAAACCCTTTGACTCCATAGCCCGGCAGACGCTTCTCGCCCTTACCGGAAAGAGCAATAAAGTAAAAGATGAAGCCGGAAATAAATATAAAGCTGCCCAGTGGCTTGCTGCATCACTTTTTACTCCGTCAAAGGCAGTAAATTTTAAGGCCTTTTTGCTTGAAAACCCGGAGGTTGCAGATGCCGTAGGGCTTGAGAGCAGTATGGAGCGGGTGAGGTATTCCTACAAAGAAATCAGTCCGCATCTGGAAAAACTGGAAAATCTTGCAGCCCAGGCCTTTTCTGTACGCAGCGAAGACCGCAGCCGTTTTCAGCGGCATCTGCTGCAGTTTTATGACCGTATACTTAAATTTATGAATCTCCAGAAAGCGATCTGGCCCGATGCTGACAGCAGTATGAAGTGGGCTGACATAGCAAATGCCTATATTAAAGGAGATCAGGCGGCCTTTGATGAAGCTGTTGAAAATTATAAAAAGGATTACCTGGGTGACCTTGATGCCGAAGTATTCTCCGATGCAAAAAAAGAGTCCGCCTTTAACCGTGTTGACCCCTTTTATAATTCGGGTTTGATTCTGTCTCTTGCCTTTATATTAGCTTTGTGGGGGATGATTTTTTCCGAAAGGAAACCTTTTATAATTTCCATGGTGCTGTGTGTTGCGGCCCTTTTACTGCAGAGTTATGGTCACTGGGTACGCATGCTTGTTATGGACCGGCCTCCTGTTACAAACCTTTATTCAACATTTATTGCAGTTGCATGGATATGTTCATTTGTAAGTATCATTATTATTAAACTGCTGCCTGAGAAACACCGTACTTTAAGTCCGCTTCTGGCTTCCGTCAGTCCGCTTGTGTTTCTGATAATCGCGGGCAAGTACGCCAATACAGGTGATTCCATGGGCGTTATGGCCGCGGTTCTTGACTCCAACTTCTGGCTTGCTACCCATGTTGTTACTATTATTTTAGGCTATGGAGGCTGCTGCCTTGCAGGTGTCTTTGCTCATTACTATATGATTCAGCTTTGCCGGACAGAAAAAAATGATCAGGACACAGTTACCCTGTATAAGATAATGCTTATGATACTCGGGTTCGGTTTTACCATGACATTTGTCGGAACAGTAACCGGAGGTGTATGGGCGGATCAGTCCTGGGGACGTTTCTGGGGATGGGACCCCAAGGAAAACGGCGCATTACTGATTGTGCTGTGGTGTGCGGTTGTCTTCCATGCAAAAGCCGGAAACCTTGTAAGCCGGTTCTGGATAGCAACAGGCTCCATTATTACAATATTTATAGTGCTTATGGCCTGGTTCGGGGTGAATATGCTGGGTGTAGGGCTTCATTCATACGGTAATGACCCGGACAGCAATTTTTTAACATATATGGTCATGTACCTCATTTTTGAAGTTGTCTTTATCAGCGGGACCTATGCCATGATGAAGCGGAGAGAAGCGTAATAAAAGAAAAAGATGAACGTCCAACATCGAACGTCCAACTTTCAATATCCAATGAAAAGCGAAAATAAAGAAAAGTCAAAAGCCTTTCATTGAGCGTTGGATGTTGAATGTTGAGTGTTGGATGTTCATCTTTTAACTATCTCTCTATTTCTCACCTGGCGGTATCATCTCCCATGTGCCTGATGTAACAACCGAAAAGTGCAGTATGGGCCTGTCAACTCGGCGCAGTATCAGGGGACAGTGTTTCATTCCTCCTGGAATATATACAAGACTGCTTTTTGTAATCAGGTGTTTTTCATCCTCAAGCCACAGTTCAACTTCTCCTCCAAGGTCGTAAGGATCTTCCGGGTTGTTACCGAAAAAACCTAAAATCTCGTTTGGATCATGGATGTGCTCGCCAAGGGGTGTTTCCCCTGTCTGGGCTTTAAGATACCAGGAAACATTCATCTGAAATGCACCTTCTACAACTTTTTCATCCATCCAGAGTATACGTTTTGCAAACTTTGAATAATTGTCATTATACTCCTTTGAAAAAGGGGCCTTTAAGTCCGTAACTATATATTTACCGTATTTTGATTCTCCCATTTTTTTCTCCTTTGCTTTATCCATACTGTTTTAATTTTTTATAAACATTGTTTATATTTTCTTTCTTCGTGCTCTTTGTGTCATTCGTGGTATCATAACAAAGTCTTTTATATCAGCTCAGCACCAGGTACAAAGCCGCACCGAGTGCAAGCAGCTGAACCACGCTGTTAAATGCCTTCTGGGAAATGCGTTTGACCAGAAATATGCCGATCACTCCGCCCGCAATTATAAAGGGCAGCAGTACGAGGTTGGTCTGGAGAGACTGAATATTAATCAGGTTGAGCTTCTGGCTTAATGGGAGTTTCGACAGGTTGATGATCCAGAAAAACCATGCGCTTGTCCCTATAAAATACTCCTTGGGGAGCCTCATTGCCACAAGATAAATAACCATTACCGGTCCTGCGGCGTTTGCCATCATGCTTGTTGATCCTGCAAGTGTGCCGAGAACTGCCGCAAAAAGCCAGTGGCCCGGTATGCTGCTGCCGGCAAGTGTTTTTTCTCTTATGTAGGAGACTGCCATCAGGACAAGAACAATCGCTCCGATAAAGGTCCTGAGGTCTGCATCCGATATCCGGCTCATCCCCATAAACCCGGCAAATATTCCAAGCCAGGCCCATGGCATAAGCCTTATCAGCTGTTTCCACTCAACGCTTCTTCTCCAGTAGGTAATGGCCATTATATCAGCCATTATAAGCATGGGCAGAACAAAACCCGTTGATTCCTTTGCCGGTATTATGGATGCAGCAAGTAAAGGTATGAGAATGCCGCTGCCGGGGATTCCGGCTTTGGCAAAACCAATCATCAAAGCACAAATAATTGCAATAACCCATTGCAGGGATGTAAAATCTATCATCCCGGTAAAATCACTTATTCGGTTTAAAATGTCAATCCGGATAAATGAGACTGATCATTTGCCGAGCTCACTTTTAATTCCCCGGCCGAGGGTTTCAAGGCTGAAGGGTTTTTTTATGTAACTGCCAGCTCCAAGTTTCTGTATGGCCAGGACGTCTTCGTTTTCAGAGTATCCGCTTACTATCACCGCTTTCTGTCCCGGATTAATTTTTGCTATACGTTCGTAGGTTTCTCTGCCGCTTATTCCGGGAGCCATTATCATATCAAGCAGAATGATATCCGCTTTTTCTGTCTTTAAATATTCTACAGCCTCTTCGCCGCCTGAAAAGGCAATGTAATTGTATCCCAGTGTCTCAAGCATTTTACAGGATATTTCTCTCTGGTTTTCAACATCATCCACCACCATTACTGTTTCCCCGCGGCCTTTAATATCATCAATTGAATATACGGATGTTTTATTGACAAGTTCGTCCCTGGTTATGGGGAAATAGAGTTCAAATCTGGTGCCTTTTTTATCACTTGTTATATCTATATAACCCGAGTGGTCCTGAACTGTGTTCCACACAACTGTGAGACCCAGACCTGTTCCGCTTATACCCATTACTTTTTTGGTGAAAAACGGTTCAAATATTCTGTCCAGGTTTTCAGGTGATATTCCAGGCCCGTTATCCGTAATCGTCAGAACAACATATTCCCCGATATTAACATCCTCATACTTGCTTAAGGGCATATCAACATAACGGTTGTTTGTAGTTATTATGACACTTCCGCCCGTTTCAATTGCTTCGGAAGCATTTGCCACGAGATTCATTACCGCTTTCTTAATATGTATCTGGGAGCCGTGGAAATTGAAAAGCTCTTCTTCGAGCTCTGTCCTGTACTCTACCATGGGGTTATTTTTTTTAAGATGGTTGAATTCAGGAGACATCAGATATTCTTTTATTATCATATTAAGATTAAGGGGTTCTTTGGCTGTAGCCGCACCCCTGGCGATAGTCAGCAGATCCTGAACAATGGCGACAGCCCTGTTGCCTGAATCCTGTATGGTTTTTATCGGCCTTCTTAAGGCACTGTCTTCCGGCAGGTCAAGAAGAATAAGTTCCGGGTAGCTGACTATACCAGATAATACATTGTTAAGATCATGGGCAACGCCGCCGGCAAGAAGTCCTAGTGATTCCATTTTTCTTGATCTTGCAAGCTTTTCTTCGCTTTCCCTTAATTTTTCCTGTGCGATTTTCCACTCGGTAATGTCCTGGTTGACACCGTATATTTTTATGGGATTGCCTTTGCTGTCTCTTGAGATAAATATCTGGGCCATTGCATAGCCCATTTCTCCATCAGCGTAGAGCATCCGGCTTTCAACCCTGGCATAGTTCTGCTCACCTGCTTTCAGGCCGGCCTGAAAGCGTTCGGAAGACAGGGCTGCATCATCCGGGTGTACAAAACGCTTCTCAAACTGCTGGGGTGTCATTGTATAACCGCCAATTTCCTCTGCGGTTGTTCGATAAATTCTGTAAAAATGATCATTAAATGTGAAGAGATTGGTTTCTACATCATATTCCCATGGTCCAAGGTTTGCCAGTTCTATACCTGTGGTCAACTGGGCCTGCAGTTTTTCCTGTTCTTTTTCCGCCTTTTTTCGCTGAATTGCGTTCAGAAAGGTTTCTCCGATAAGGCGGAGGATCACTATTTCATCGTCACTCCAGCTTTTTTGCTCATAAATATTATCAAATCCAAGGTATCCAAGCAGGTTTCCTCCCTGTCGGATTACCATTACAACCAGTGATTTAATATGCCTCGCTGAAAAGTATTCTTTTTCAGGAGCTGCTTCGGAAGGAAGTGCGTCAATGTCCGGGACGTGCAAGACTTCCTGAGTTTTAAGCTTTTCTCTAAACCAGGGTAGATCATTTTCAGAATCCAGGTCCTGTAGATCGACTTTAGATGGAACTTTATCATCAATACACCATTCATTTATATTATCAATCTCTTCACTTTCCGGATTAAAAAGAAACAGGTATGCATGGTCTACTTCGGTTTTTTTACCGATAGCTCCAAGTGCTTCTTCAATATAGGCATCAACCTCAAAATGGCTCAGACCTACAATTTTTGATGATATCTCGCTTATTAAACGTTCCAGGTCCGAGTGCCGGGCAAGGTTATCCTCAATTTTTTTTCTGTCTGTAATGTCAAATACCAGAGACAGAATCACCTGCTTTCCTTCAAGTATAATTTTTGTAAGATGAACCTCGCTGTCATACGTGGATCCGTCTTTTCTACTGGTTTTTGTTTCAAATGAGAATGAAGCACCCGGTTCCATTTCTCTCCATATTTTTTTTGCATCAAAGCTCGTGCTGAATTCAGGTCCGGATGTTTCCATGACTGTCAGTCTGGAAAGCTCTTCTCTGGTGTAGCCCCTTTCTCTGCATGCCTCCTCATTAACCATCAGGTGATTTCCATCAAGGTCATGTACCGAAACACCGCAGGGAAGGTTTTCAAGCACTGTCCTGAATCGTTCTTCGCTTTCTCTTAATGCTGTTTCTGCAATTGTCCTGTTTCTGATTTCCGTTTCCATCTCTTTTTTTGCTGCATTTAATTCGGATGTCCTGCTCCCCAGCTTTTCGATTGATACAGCCATTGAGTTATAAAGCCGGTTAAGGCAGATGACCAGAATAAGTGTAAAACATCCGTAAACGGATGATGCGGTAATCCAGGTGGTAAAGGATGATGAGAAACTGTTTAAATCGAAATTTCCGTTAAGATAACCCTGTTTAAAAAAGACAGCTGTGATTATCATTGTTAAAAGATTGAACAGAGTGGCTGTAATTCCGGGTTTTTTTCCGTAAAAGATTGTGACAAGTATGCTGCAGAAAATGTAATAGGCGATACCTGTTCCGACAATGCCCCATTTGATAATGGACGAAAGTCCCATTAAAAAGGTGCACAGCGTAATGAACAGTATTTTATTTTTTGCATGTATTTTATTTCTGTAAACAGTTACTGCAACACACAGCAGATAGATAAAAGTATGTGTTGTGAAAATTATTAAGCCGCCGTTATCAAGGTAACGCAGAAATGAAATAAAAGTGATAGGAGCCCCTAATACAGATATGCACAGCAATATTAAGTTTGCGAGTCTGTTCCTGATATCCTGAATGCTTTCAAGTTCATATCCGGGTCCGGTTGCTGTTTCCCTGTGCCAGTCGTTCATGTTACCTCCGTATAGTGTAACATCCAGATATTCCTGCTGCCCCTGTAGAAAAAACTCTAATAATATAATCGGCTCTTGTAAGCCATGCATTAATGATGTTTTTCCTGTTTAAGGATGATGCAAAAAAAGCAATTGGTAATATTATATATCCTGATCGAATCCAAAGCAAATCCGTCTGAAAAATATTCAGCCCGGTTATAAAGAACGGATATTTAGAGAGGGTTATAGGAGGCTGACTGCAGAATAATAGAACTGCCGAAACTTTAAGGTTCCGGCAGTTCTATTTTGAGCATAAGATATGTTAACTGAAAAGTCCTCTCAGTGCGTATTGTTTTAAGTCTTTTTTATTCTAAATCACGGGCCTGATAGTATTAAACGGTGACTTGTACAGCTCCTGAAGTACAAGGCTGGCAGCTCCTTTTGCCCAGTCGGTATGCTGCCATTCAGGCACAATTATTTTTGTTAAAGAGAGCATATCGCTGAAAGTGTGCCTGTTAACAGCTTCTTCCATTGCATTAAACATCAAATCACCTGCTTCAACACCATGCCCTGATATAATTATCTTTTGCGGATTAAAAATATTAATCAATACCGACAGTCCCACACCCAGATGATGTCCTGCGCGTCTCAAAATTCCGGCAAGTTCTTTCTGGCCTGATTTTGCGGCACCTATAACTTCACTAAAGGTTATTTCGGAATTGCCTTCTCTGTGCCATTCTCCATTTTCAGCAGCCCGTTTAGCCTGTTTCACTATGGCAATTGCTCCAAGTACCGTTGCCAGACAGCCTTTTTTTCCGCATACACATTCTTCACCGTCAGGAGCAACCGGAACATGTCCCATTTCTCCTGCAAAGCCTCTTGACCCTCTAAAGAGCTGACCGTTTGCCATTATGCCCAGGCCGACACCTTCCTCCAGAGTTATAACCAGAAAATTGTCAACGCCTTTTCCTTCTCCAAACCACTGATGTGCCAGGGTCAGGGTGTTAGCGTCATTTTCAATAAAGGTTTTAATATTGAGTTTTTCAAAAATTCTGTCTCTCAGAGGAAAATCACCTGCATCATAAAGAGGGCTCCAGTGGCAGGTTCCGGTGCTGCTGTCTACAACACCCGGTACACCTATTCCAAGACCTGAAACACTGTCCATGGAAAGGCCTGCTTTTTCAACTGTTTTATGGATTATCTGCTCCATATAACCGGTGATGAAATCGATATTTTTATGGCGGAAGTCTTCGTATTCTATAATGGAACCTCTCGTTTCTCCCTGCATGTCACATACTGCACAGCTCATCTTGCTTGCAGCAAGTTTTACACCTACTACAAAGGCTGCATCAGGGTTAAGAGCCAGAAGAACGCGGTTTCTTCCCCGTTCTCCTGTAACTTCCGTATTTTTTTCAAATATCATACCCTTATCAATCATCTGGGCGGTGATTGTTGTTACAGAGGCTCTGCTTTGTCCTGTCATATCCGCTATTTCGGATCTGGAGACCGCACCTCTGATACGGATACTGTTCAAAATATTAAACTGATTAATTGCACGAATAAGATCTAAATTTGCTGACGGCATATAGAAACCTTCTTAATTATAATTAAAGTGATTAAATAACTAATAAATCGAAATGCTTTGTACTTAAAACGGCGTGTATATTAAAAAATAGCTCAAGTTTTATAGATAATTACTGCAAATTAATTAATTTGGCAACAAAACTTTTTATTTTTAACAATTTTTTTCATTCTTTTAATTATTAGACTGTAATTTCAATCCGGTTGTTTTCCGGGTCAAGTACCACACTTTCGTAGTAGCCGTCTCCGGTCTTTCTTGGTCCGTCAAGGATTTGAAACCCGTCATCTGCAAGGCTTTTTGTAATAATGTTAACATTTTCCTCTGATCCTGCAGAAAATGCAATATGAATAATTCCTGAAAACTGGTTATAACAATCATTTTTTGTGTCCGGAACTGACGGCATGTGCATCAGTTCGAGGCGGGCACCGTTTTCAAAGCTTATAAAATACGATGAAAACCCTTTTTTACTGTTTGTATACCTGCTGTTTGGATTTCCATTGAAATATTTTACATAAAAAGCTTTCATGGCTTCAAGGTCTTTTACCCATACAGCAATATGCTCTATCCTCATTATTTATCTCCTTAAAAGCAGCATATAAAAATTTTCATGGACTCTGATAACCTCTGCCTGTGACATGGGGATTATCTTTATTAATTCTTCAGGAGAATATTTCAGTTCCGGAGGCGGACCGAAGGGTAATTCTTTTTTGACCATTTCAACAATTGCCATAGCAGATTCCGGTTTTAAAATGCGCATTGATTCATGGATAAATCCGCACATCTGTTTTTGCCTGAATGTATGCAGCATAGTAGATGTGTATATCAGGTCAACAGAGGCATCAGAAACAGGTGTGCAGTCAGAGATATCAGCTTTTACAGCCTCGATGTTTGTTGGTCCGCAGATTTCTTTTTTCAGGCTTTCAATGAAATAAGTGTCATGATCAAGGGCATATACTTTTCCTGAAGCGGTGACCGCATTTGAAAACAGTTTTGACATATAGCCGGTCCCGCATCCGGCATCAAGGACAGTCTGCCCGGGAAGGATATTCAGTTTTTTCAGGATAAGCTCTGTGTCTATTATTCCTTCTGTAAACTTTCCCTTCATATTATTTTCCTGCCTGATTTAATATCAGGTTAATTAAAAAGCGCCTTAAACCCGAAATCTCTTACAAGAGATGTTCTTAATCCTTTTTTCTCAATTGCCCTTTCAATTACCTTTGTTATAAGGTCTGTATATACAAGAGGCGGATCGGATTTCTGCCAGAGGTAAAATGCCAGGGAGCCGGGCAGGGTATTTATTTCGTTAAAATAAAGTTTTTTATTTTTTGTGTCGTACATGAAGTCAATCCTGGCAACTCCCGAACACTGCAGGGTTTCAAATACTGTGGCGGCAATTTTACGGGATTCTTTTTTCAGTTCATCAGAAATATCCGCAGGATCGATTTTTCTGTCCATACTGGCCATTCCTTCTGAGCTGTCAGAAACCTTTTTAGCTCCCTTGTTTGCCACATATTTCTGGTCATAATCAAGCAGGCCTGTCTGAGACACCGGAACCTCGATAACGGATGTAACAACCGGATCTGCATCATAAACAGATACATTTATCTCATGCATCTCAGTTAACATCGGTTCAATCAGTGCATGGGTATCATATTTAAAAACAGTAGATATAGCCTCAATAAGTGAATCCTGATCATATGCCGGTTTAATGCCTATGCTTGATCCCAGGTTACAGGGCTTTACAAAGAGAGGAAAACCGCTGATGGATTCCGATTTGAACATCTCCTCAATAGCTGCCGTAACATTTTTTATTGTCTTCTGCCGTTCCATTAAACATGACGGAAGAGACGGTACTCCTGCGCATCTCAGCAGTTCCTTGCATGCCCATTTATTCATTGATATTGCCGAACTGAATACATTACAGCCTGTATATGTTGCGTCCGCCATTTCAAGAAGGCCCTGGCAGCAGCCGTCTTCACCGTATGTGCCGTGGAAGGTCAGAAAAAACACATCAACAGGTATATATGCTTCTTCTGTTTTTTTCTTAAACCAGCCTTTTTTAGCGGACGGATCATCAACTGTTTTTAACCCGTTTTTTCCCGGATCCGGCAGCAGGGTTACTTCCGTGAGTTCGCTGATTGAACCGGGGAGCCCTTTATAAAAGCTTTTATCCAGCAGTTTTTCACCGGTATACCACTTTCCGTTTGGCGCGATATAGACCGGTACAGGGTTATATGCAACCACATCCATGTTGTTTATCAGCTGGAGTCCGGTAATTATTGATATTTCGTGTTCAACAGATCTTCCGCCGAACAGAACAGCTATATTTTTTATCATATTCGTATCCATGTATTTTGCCAGGTTAAAATTTAATGTTTAAAGCTTCAGCTTGTTCTCGTACAGATCCGGCAGATCATTTTCAATCAGCACAAGATGCGCTTCGGATGAAACCTCTCCCTCTGTATTGAATATTTTATCCATTGCATCATCCCTGTGACCGTAAAGTGTCAGACGGTCTTTGTTAAAACCGCCTTCTTCGAGCCCGTCCAGCCAGGCTTTTTTATTTGTTTCCCCGATAAAGAGAATTTCATCACAGATTTTCGCAGACATTTCTGCCAGCCGTTTATTTTCCTCATACTGTCTTTCACCCAGCTCAACCATGCCCGGGGTTATGAGGGTTCTTTTTTCTCCCTGTAAAATAGAAAGAACATCCAGGGCGGCTGCAAAGCCTTCCGGATTTGAGTTGTAGGCATCCTTTAAAACGGTTATGCTGCCGTGCTGAGTAATCTCAAGCCTGTTGTCATAGGGCTCTACTGTTCTGATAATTCCTAAAACATATACCGGATCAGCGCCCAGTGCGCAGGCCATGGTAAATGCCGCCAGGATATTGTAAAGAGCCGGTGTGCCCAGGCTTGGTGTGCTTCCCTTGTATGTTTCACCTTTCCAGTGAATGGTAAATGCCGTTCCCTTCACAGAAACAGATACATCGGACATCCAGCAGTCAAAATTTTCTTTGCCGTCTTTTAATCCAAATAAATACATTCTGTTTTTAGGGAAATCCTGCGGGATTTTTTTTGTGCCTTTGTTATCCCCGTTTAATACAAGCATTCCGTCATCAGGCACTGCCTGGGCCAGTTCGGATTTGGCAAGGTAGATATTTTCTTCACTTCCGAACCGCTCAAGGTGCATAAGCCCGATATTGGTAATTATTGCAGCATCCGGTTTAACAAGATCGCACACCCTTGCAATTGATCCGCGTCTGTAGGCGCCCATTTCGATAACCGCGTATTTATGTTCGGGTTTAAGGTTTTCCCTTATCCAGCGGGTTATTCCCATTAATGTGTTTATACTCTTGGGCGGAAAAAAGGTGGGTGCAAGGCTCCGGTTAAGTACTTCACCCAGCAGCATCTTTGTGCTGGTTTTTCCATAACTGCCGGTAATACCGATTACAAAGGGGTTCAGCCGGCCTATTTTATCCTTTGCCTCATTAAGAAAGCCAAGCTGCACCTTTTTTTCGTGGGGCGATAAAAGCGTGTTTGCCGTAATTATGTACAGTGTACAGGTCTGAAAGAAAAATATCTGGACTGCCCATGCAATACCAATCCGATAATTGTCACCTGAATAGAATATCAGAACAGCAGCAGCGGCAAGGACAATAAAGTAAACAGCAAGGGCTGTATAGAGTATCCTGTTTAAACGCTGGGTCCTGTTAAGTTTTATTTTCCCGGTTTTTAAGGGGTTTTCTTCTTTTGCGAGTAGAACAAGAAGAGCGATTATTCCGGCTGCGCACAGTGCGGTTTGAATCCAGGATGAAAATATCAGGCATGATACGGCTATTATTAAGGCCGTTAAAGTCCCCTTTTTATCAAAGGCGCGGTTTTTAAAAAACCACGTGATAAAACGGCCGTTTTCATATTCTTCCTGCTGAAAGTAGCGCAGGTATATTAGAGTGCGCCTGTAAAAAAATAAAAAGCCTGAAATTATGGTTAAAACTATACATGCTGTATCAATCATCAGTTTTTCTCTTCTGTCTCTTTTCCTGCTGTTTTCTTAAAAAATCCAGTATATATTTCGCGCACAGGTCAGGTGAGTTCTGGCCGTTTGCAATAAATGGGAAATGATCCCTTCCAGGTAAAATTGTAAGTTTTGAATTTTTTATAAGATCATTGAACTCTTTGCCAAAATATGCAGGCGTTTCCTGATCTTTTTCTCCCCACAGCAAAAATGTCGGGGCTGTTATTTTTTTTGCCTCTTCAGTGAGGTTTTCTGAGATTGTCTTTACCAGTGTACCGCGCATGCGTCCAGCATTTTTATAGTCCCTGGAGCCGTATTTGTTTATAAACCATTCATTAAGATCAATACCGGTTATTTTTGCCTGAAACCTTGTCACGTGTTTAACTGCCTTTATCCATTTCATCCGCATCTTTTTAGAAAAGGACCTTTTTATCTGAAGCCCGGCAGCAGCCATTAATACAATAGCTTCAATTCTGTCCGGATGGTTTGCTGCAAGCCTTATGGCGATTCTTCCGCCGAATGAATGTCCGAGAACAATAACCTTATCAAGACCAGTTTCATCAATAAAATCAAGAACCCATTCCATGTACCTGATTGTATCCCAGGCGCCCTCCGGTACCGGGGTTTTACCAAAGCCGGGAAGATCAACTATATATACTGTAAAGTATGCGCTTAAAAGCTCTCCAAGGGGTTTAAGAGAATGGAGGTTCTGTCCCCATCCGTGGAGCATAAGTAAAGCCGGGCCTGAATCACCCAGCCTGCATACATTAAATTTTATTTTCTCCATGTCAGACGTCATCCTGAAATTTCCTGAAATAAATAAAAAGAATTTTATAATGATTTACATAATGTTTTTCAATCATCATGTAAATATATCAAAGCTCCTGTGCTGATAGATCAACTGTCAGCTAAATTGATGGTTTTTAGGCTGGAATATTTTGCCATAACGGAAAAATCCCTGTCCCTGTGCAGAACAGGAATATCATAAAAAATAGCATGATACCCTATAAGGCAGTCGTTGCTTTTTCTAATGGTTTTGCCTTTCTTTTTCAGGGATCTGTAAAGTTCTGCCGCACCAATGGCAAAATCAAGGGGCTTTGTTTCAAGCATCGGATAAGACAATAACAGGTCTTTAGCGATTTTATAATCTTTATCTCTGCTGAAACCCTGAAGAATCTCCTGCAGTATGGTTGAACAAAGATAGACCGGATACTCTTCTTTGATAAGTGATGCTAAGAGGTCAGCTTCTTTTGTTTTTGCATCATTGAAAAAATCAATCCATACGGATGTGTCAACCAGAACACTTTCCACTATATCTTCCTCATTTCATCGAGATCCCCTTCCCACTTTAATTTTCCTCTAAGGTTCAGGATGGATTTTCGTTTTTTCTGGGCAACCAGCTCCTTAAGTGCATATTCTACAACGCCTTTTTTGGTTTTAATCCGGGTCATTGTCATGGCTGAGTTTAACAGGTTGTCATCAATTTCAATATTGGTCCTCATTTGCTCACCTCCCTTTTAATACACAAAAATAATATAAAAATTACACATCTATAAGCAAGATATTTCTGTTCCTGTGATATTTTTGAGTATTTATAGCCCAACAAATCAGCGTAAGGATAGATATGCCTGTTTATCTTTAGGGTATTTTGTGATGATAAAAGACTTCATGAAGCGGAGGTTAACGCCTATCATCTATGCTTACAACTTCATCTTCATTCCAGGGAGGTGTCATCTTTTTTTCACTTACAGTTGTTCTGCCGCTGTCTGTTAAACTGACGTATGATCTGTTCCAGACATCCGTATAAAGGACCATCAGTTTTTCAGGGCTGCGGCCAACCCATGGGGTGTATACCTTTCCATCCCTGGAAACAGGGTATAAAGCTGTGGGAGCTTTCCACTCGTTTTCGCCTTTGTTCCTGTGTGCTGCAACAACATTTAAGGCAGGTCCGTTTCCTACATTGCTTACGTACCATCCGCCTGCATTATCATGAAGAAATACAAGAGCAGGCATTGCGCCGGTTTTAAAATTAACATTTGAAAAATAAATTGATGAAGCGGTAGCTATTACAGACAGTACAAGCGCAATCAAAGAAATATATAACTCAGGTTTTTTTTTAGCCATAGTTATGGTTCCTTTTGATTAAATTTTTTTATCCTTCCTTATATACCGATCTGTCAATCTGCATCAGCTCTACAGGCGCTTCCTTAACCTGTAGGAATTCCTATGTGGTTGAATTTCATAGTATTATGCCTGTCTATAAGTGAGCTGAATTGCTGACCTCATTTTACAATAGAAAAAATTATAATTCCATTTGCTTTCTTCTTTATGGATTTTTTTCTTCTGCAAGCCTTTGTCTGTTGCCAGCATTTGAGTTTCTTCACAGCTTTATAATAAGCCGCAACATGTCTTTAAGCTGGATGCCATTTTCAAAGATTTGTTCATCATAGTTTTTGATAAAATGGTCTTTAAGTATTGAGTCAACCCTGAACCCGAAGCGCTGATAAAACGTCAGCTGATAACCAAAGGTGCCGGTTCCCAATTCCACTGATTTTACATTATGTTTTTTAAGCTGTTCAAGAACATGCCTGAGCAGTTGTGAGCCAATTCCCTTTTTCTGATTTTCCGGTAAAACAGCGATATTAAACAGTTCATACCTGTCCCTGTCTATTAGTCTTAGTACACAGGCTCCAACTACTTTATTTTTTATTATGGCTGCAAAACATAATGAGCCTGTTAAATATTTGTTTATGCTGTCAATAGAAGGGTCTGCCTCAAGCAGCAGTTTTTGGGGGATTAGATCCGGAGATATTTCTTTGATTTCCAGCATTATTTTCCTTCTGGCAGCAGCGATGTATGCTTATAGCTGCATGATAAAGTAGAGGTGATCAAGTGTAAATATGATGGTCTATTGCTGCATGAAATACCAATAAAAGGATTCCATAAAGTCTGATGGAAAACCTTTTAGATAATTGCAGAAATTATGGGTGATTAATCTTTTGAAGTCAACAGGTATAGAGAGGGTGAAGAACTGATTAACAGGAAAATTGGATAAAAGGTGAATAGCCACTCATAATTTCTTTGGCAGTTATAAGGGATTAAAGAAATTCAGTATTGGCAGACTGCCCAAGTATAATTATTATAATAAATTTTACTGCCTGCCTGCTTTATCCAGTTCTTTAAGTGCAGATACAGCAGCGTTGCGGTTACTGCTGTCCCTTGAAGCCATTTCAAATGCAGAGCGGCTTCCATTTATATCTTTGCATTGCCAGGCTGCATATCCAGCCATCAGCCATGCTCTTCCTGCTTTTTGTTTTTTCATTTTTGCTGCAAGCTGGTATGCCTCACGGGCTTCGGGGTAGTTTTTTAGAGAATAAAGCAGGTCAGCCTTTAACATCATTATATCGGCATTTTCTCTGTCCGTAAGATATTCAGAAACAAGATCAAGGGCCTCTCTGCATCTGTCCTGCTTCCGGTAGGCCGTTACAAGATTTTTAAGTGTTTTGTCATCAGGCGAGCCGGCTATAATCTCTTTGTACTGCTCGGATGCTTTTGACGGAATATCCAGCTGAAGATTGAGGTCTGCATAGAGTCTTTTTTCTTCCATGGTAAAGGGGCTTAGATACCCGTAAATTGTAAGTGCGGAAAGTGCTTCTCTGTAGTGTCCCCGGGATAACTGAATGTGCACAACAGCCTTCCACCACTTTGAATCCGTACAGTCGATCCGGGTAAGGCTGACAGCATAAGCCAGGGCTTCATCATTCATATCCAGCCGGAGATACTGGTGAATCAGCATTTCCCGCCATCTCGTCTTTGTTTCGCCTTCTGATTTTTCAGCAAGCTCCAGAATCAGAGGCAGAGCTTCTTTTGACCTGTCCGCATCGATAAGCGCCCTTGCATAGTTTTCCTTCCATCTGAGGGTTACTGCTTCGGGATGGTCTTTAAAGAGTGTCAGAAATACAGTTATGGCTTCTTCATACTTTTCCGCCATAAGGTATCCAACCCCACAGAAGTAAAGATGTTCCGGATTTTGGGGAGCTGATTTTTCATAGGCTTTCATAAAACTCTGTGCTGATTTTTCAAAGTTTTTTAATTCATAGTACACCCTTGCAAGATTCAGCCATGCCCCTGTAAAATCAGGATCAACTTCTATAGCCCTTGAATAGCATTTCTGCGCCGGTGAAAAATCATTTTTCATAAGAAAACAGTTGCCCATAAAAAAATACACCATTGGATGATGGTATCCCTTTGGGCCGATTTTTTTTGAGTCCTGTATCCTGTTTCCCCGGGCCTCAAATGATTGAAGTATTTCAATTGCACTGTCATATTCTTTTTTATCAATATGTTTTTTTGCCTTATCAAGAGCTATCATTGCGGCGGCAGGAATATTATCCGATGGGGATGCATAAAGAGGGGCATTATAAAGAGTGACCACCAAAAGAAAAACAGCGGGTATAAGAAAAAACGTCATGTCTTTTACTGTTAAATTTAACTTTCGCCTCATTTTATTATCAGTCCTGTTCAAGTTCAAAACTTATGGTTGTTTCAGCCCTGCTGTTGACAGGTTCTCCGTCGACAGTTCCTGCCTCAAAGCGCCAGGCTGAAACACAGTTGATAACGCTCCTGTCAAAAACACCGGGCGGATTTGATTCCATTACCGTTACATTTTCCACTGATCCATGGGTGTTTACGATAAACTGGACTTTTACATATCCTTCAAGTTTCTGCTGTTTTGCGCTTATGGGATATACCGGCGGAATCCTTGTCAGAGTCATCAAGGGCTGGTCCAGGTCTCCGGAGTTAAAAACATCAGGAAGACCTATGCTGGCAGAGGCCACGGCCATAGTCGGTATTTCAAATGATGAAGGTCCCGGATCAAGTGCAGGATTGATTTCAAACGGAAAACTCAGTTTAGGGGCTGCCATCTGCATTACGGCTGCTTTTGGCATGAGCCCGGGTTTTTGGGGTTCCTGTTTTGGAGGCTCAGGTTCTTTCCGTTTGACAGGCGTATCAGGCCGCGGTATGCGGACAACATTTACCTGTGCTGCAGGCAGTTCTTCCTTTTTACCGCCGCCTGCTGTATCCAGGAGGGCAGGCATAAGCGAAAAAAGCAGAAGTGTTATGCAGAGTCCTGATACACCTGATTTTATCCATGGGCTTTTCATTCCGGCATCTAAAGGTGAAGAGACCCTTTCCTGTCCCAGACCCGTGGATACTGTGCCTGTCAGAGATATCATGTTATCTGCCCTCGGGCGGCGTTGCCGCAAGTGATACGCTGGATGCTCCGGCAAGCCTGCACCCGTCCATTACCATTACTGTTGTGCCTGTATCTGTTTCACTGTCTGCTACAACCACTACTGCTCCTTCCGGGTTTTCTGCAAGTGACCGCTCCACATTGGCCCGTACAGCTCTTACGTCTATTTCATGGCTTTCCATGAATACCCGGTTCTGACTGTCTATTGCCACCATGATTGACGCTTTCGGTCTGCTTACTGCTGTCGCCGCTGTAGGTCTGTTTACGTCTATCCCGCTTTCCTTTACAAAGGAAGTGGTGGCTAAAAAAAAGATCAGAAGTATGAATACCATGTCAATCAGAGGGGCCATGTTCAGTTCTGCTGCAGCATGTTTTCCCCGTCTTTTCGATTTTGCATTGATCATGTTTTAATAAACCCTACTCATATAAATTAGCCTGTTTGTGAGTGCTGTCAGCACTTAATAAATTTCTCTTAAGAAAGTAGCCTACAGTCTCCATATACTGCTCCAGACTGCGTGATCTCCTGTCCAGAAAACCCTTCATGTACAGCCCTGGTATTGCTATCAGGAGCCCTGTCTGGGTTGTTATGAGTGCTTCCGAAATGCCGCTTGCCATTGCCTTTGCGTTACCTGTTCCGAAAACAGCCAGTACATCAAATGTTTCCATCATTCCTGTTACTGTGCCGAGCAGCCCCAGAAGGGGTGCTACTGCGGCAAGTACTCCTATCAACGCAAGATAGGCTGTAATGCGGCGGCTTATTTTTAAAACGGATTCTTCAAGTATATAACCGTTTGTCTTCCGGTTTGTGCCCCGGTTAAGAAGGTACTCAGCCACAAGCAGTGAGGTGGCGTCTTTGTATATGCCGTTATCAGGCATGCATTTATCCTGTATATGCCTGAGTGCGTCTTTCGGGCTCATGTTTTTCCGGTACATGCGCCTGAAAAAAAACAGCCTGTTAACTATAAGCCACCACATGACAATACACAGGATAAGAAGGGGCACCATCACAAAGCCTCCTGCATATATATAACCCTCAAGACGCAGTGCGCCCGACTCAAGCCAGTTAGTCATCTTCTTCCCGGTTTTTATGAAAGATGTTCACAAGGGCAATTGCCTTTTCTTCCATCTGACCTATTTCATTATCCACTGCCCTGCCGATGAGTGTATGGGCGAGCATAATAGGGATTGCAACGGAAAGCCCCAGCATTGTGGTTACAAGAGCTACAGATATTCCACCGGACATCATGCGGGCATCACCTGTTCCGTGCATGGTTATCACCTGAAAAGTGTCTATCATTCCTGTTACAGTTCCCAGCAGTCCTAAAAGCGGAGCAATTGCAGCAAGCATCCCAAGGGTTGAAAGGAAGCGTTCCATTGATGGGATTTCTTTAAGTATAGCCTCCTGAAGTGTATCCTCCATTTCCTGTCTTGTTGCCTTAAAGCACGAAAGCCCTGTCCTGATAACCCTTGCTACAGGTTTCCGGTCCGATTTATCACATACGCTTATGCAGGTCTTCCAGTCATTATATGATGCAAGCAGGTCTATCTGGCTGATAAGGGAGTCACCGTTAAAACGTCTCTTTAATATAAATATTGTACGCTCAGCAGTAATCGCCATACCTGTCAGGAATATCAGCAGGATAGGCCATACAAGAGGACCGCCCCGGGATATCTGCTGCCACAGATCCGGTTTGTTTGTAAACTGCATAAGTGCTGCACCTCGTGAAACATCAACCGGAACGGCATCATTCTCACCCTTCATGTACTTTTTAAGCTGTCTTGTCATCCTGCCGGAAGGAAGCCTTGAAAGGGCATAGAGTTTCTGCCCGGAAGAAGAATAGGTTAAAAAACCGAATTCATTGTCATGACGATAGGCCGATGAAAAGGCGCCTGTTGAAAGAATGTCCGCTTCTGTTTCCCTGCCTGCCCTGTCTACTATGGTGCCGGGTGTGACAGTAACTTCACCGCTTATCATAATCTGATCAAAGACCATATCAACCATCCTGCGGATCTCTGTCATTCCGGGAAACATTGACTGGTCTGCCATTTTATCAAGAAATTCAATGGAAGGTTTATGAATAGCGCATTTCGGGTTTTCAATTACCAGCTCTTTAATATCCTTTGCATTAATTCTTATTACCCCTACCAGTTCTCTCACGACACTGTCTGTTTCGGAAAGCTTAATTGTAAGAGCCTTTTCCTGCTCCTGCAGTCCGGTTATTTCAAGTGTCAGTCTGTCCAGGGTTTCCTTAATGCTTCTGTTTTCTTTTTTGAGTGAGGCAATGCTGCTGTCAAGTGTGCTTCTGTCCTTTGATATCTGTTCAAGTTTTTTTCCTGCTTCCTCCTCTGCAGCCTGATGATCAAGCACAGCCTTTTCTGCAAGGGCCTGTTCCTTTTCCCTGGCCTCGATCTGAAGCGTGCGCATGTCATTACCGTAGACCATTGAACCTGAAAAAAGGAGAGCCGCTATAAATATAAAAATGCATTTCATTGTACAGAGATCCTCCCTATGGGCAGGCTCAAAAGTTCTGCAGGTCTTCTTTTTGCGCCTATTTCAATTACTGCTCCGATGGCTTCCGTGTAACTTCCGGAAAGGGGCTGCCAGCTGTTATCTGCCACATTAAAAAAGCCGCAGTCCTGACCGTCCAGGGTCCGATAAAATAGTGCAATTCTTCCGAATCTGAAAATATCAACCAGTGTAGCCTTTCCGGCAATATCTACAGAACCTCGTGTTACTTCTATTGTCTGGCCGTACTCTGCTTCTACCAGAAGCGCTTCCATAATTTTACGTGTTTTTTCGCTTACTGTAATGTCAGGATCAGCCAGAACCTGTTCCAGGTTAACAATTCGGCGTGTACGCTCCTCTTTAAGAAAGGGCATGTCCTTTTTAAAGAAGGAATCAAGCCTGCCGAATACCTCCAGAAGGCAGGGGCTGATCTGCTCTGCTATCTGCTCTATCTGATCAAGCTGAAGTTTTTTTGCTTCAATACGGTCAAGCAGTGCTTTTCTGCTTTGCTCCAGTCTTTTCTGCCGTTCTTTAAGCTGTATGTTTTCCGCTTCCAGGCTTTCATAGACAGATGTCTTTTCCTGCTTTTCTCTGTGCCATTGCTCCTGTTCTGCCTGGGATTTTTGCCGTATATCTATTGCATTATTAACCGGCCTTTCAATCCGGTCCTTCACAAACTCCTCATCTGCTCCTGTACCGACAGCGGCTGACACAGCGAGGGTTAGAGTAATCAGAAAAATATAATTTAATTTTTTCAAAACACTGTTCCTGTCATCTTCCGCAGGTCTTATACTGCGGTATAATAGTTTTTTTTCTGAGAGCACGGTCTGCAGAATGTTTCTCCGTTTTCTTCAACATCCCTTGCATCCATTATGCTTTCACCGCAGGCCGCACATGTGACTCTCCGCAGAGGCCTGCCCGGCATATCTTCCGGGTTTAGAGGGACTTCCACATCCGACACAAAAAACAGGTCTTCTTCGGGTATCTTCGAAAAATCAGGCATTTCGGTTTCTTCCCCCGGCCGGTTTTTTCTTCTGCCTTTGGTGGAAACCCTTACGGCCTTTCCTGTTTCAAGGTTTAAGAAGGTCGCGGCCATTTTTCCGTAGTCGTAAACTTTCATGGTGCGTTTTCCCGGTCTGCAGCCTGTAAGAGCTGTTATTGCATCTGCACAGCAGCGGTCGATCTCGACAAATACTATAAGTTTTTTTCTGTCGCTGTTTTTTGGGTCTGTTATTCCTATTCGGTCAAGGGCTATCATTGTCATCCTGGTACCCAGTATGATCCCGGCACATAAACCCCCATGAAAATTGCGGGCCTCTTCGATAAGTGTTTCATAATCTGCATAATATTTTTTACTCATATTCCCTCCGGGTATTTTATGAATCTGTTTCCAATCCCAGGTATTTCATGCGATCGGTATTGATAATGTTTATTTTTCGCACGCAGGTTCCAAAGAGCCTGTATCCTCCGCCTCCCTCTGCAAGGATATCAAGTGCAAGATCGCTGTCTGTTACTGCTACAGTTCCGACAAGTGCAACATTGCGCCTGAAGAGAGGATCAGGTATGAACCCTGCAGTAGGTCCCACGACAGCTATTGCTGCATTTGAATGTGTATATCCCATGAGTTCCTGGATACTTCCGTTTGCAATGGCTGCCCCGGTAAATACTGCAGTCTGGCAGTATTCAAGACTTTCTGCAGTGTATTTTGTTGATACAAATGTACCGTAGCCGGCCTCTGCCTCTTCCCTGGTCGCTTTTTTGCGGTCTATTATCAGGACCTCTTCCGGCTCGAGTTCTTTCAGCTTTTTAAGAAGCGGTATGATTGCGCCCACCATGCAGACACGGCGTTTATGGAAAAGTGCTCTGGTGTCTGAAAGGTCGCTCTGGTCCCTGACAGTGTATTTCCCGTTATCAAAAAAAGGGACGGACAGCGCATTAAGTGCTGCCAGTCTGATTACTTCCGAAAAAGGACCGGGCGCTTTTCCGTGCGCGACCTCATAAGCGGACATACCGCGAATAAGAGGCGTGTTTTCTTTTAAAATCCGTCTTCCCGCATTTTTAATGATTTCGGGAGGAGAATAGGCCACCCCACCGCATCCGTTGGAAAGCTTGATTCCAATAAAAAATACTCCCACGACCAGGCGTTCCACAAACAGTCCGGACATTTTATATCCATAACGGACTTCAAGTGCTTCGGCTGCTTCATCAAGTATAGACACGGAACTGCCTTCATAAATGCGCGGGTCTTCATCTTTTATTATACTTCGGGCTATTTCCACATCTGTATCCATGAGCCGTCCTCACCCCTGTTTAATTTAAAGTTTGGAATGTTAATAACTCTCTGAATAGCATCGTAGCTGCAGTTCATTCCGTTTCGGCGCCGCGGATTCCGGTTCCACTCATGCGGTTTTTCTCCCATTTCCGTTCTTTTTGCTTCAACCTGTTTCTGGACCTCAGGAGTCCCTCTGCCGGTGCCCACATATACCATTCCTCCGGGAACGAGTATTCTGAACATCTCTTCAAGAGCCATGGCGGGGTCTTTCCAGAAGGGTATGGATCCACGGCTTATGACCAGATCTACGGAATCGTTTCCAATGGGTATATTGTGGACATCGGCATGAAGGATTTTTGCTCTTTTATTAAGGCCGGCCTTTTTAATATTATGTTCGGCCCTTTCAAGCATCTTTTCGGAAAAATCCAGGAATATAAAATCAAGATCAGTAATCCGTGCAAGGGCAAGGCCCAGGTATCCTCCTCCTGAACCGGCATCTACACATACTCCGCTGGTTTTACCGGTTTTTTCTTTGATCTTCTCTGCATAATACGCGTACATGGGGCTGTCCATGCCAAGCGCTCTTCTGTCATAGTTCATGACATTCATGTTTTTCGTGCTGTTATCGTCCAACATTATTCTCCGTTTAAAAGGCTTAAAGGCTATTTCAGTTTCCAGGCCATCATCCCTGAATAGCCGCTGTGTACAGCCCTGTATTTCCCGTCAACTGCAGATGATTTATAATATTCACGTATCTTCCTTTTTTCGGAAGCAGTGCATTTTTCAAAACGTTCAAGCGACCTGATTGTACGGTCTGCTGCTGCATCCCACTCCATGGATACATTTCTTTTATTTTTAATGATTTTTACAACAGGCCTGTAGCCGAGCAGGTAAAGGTACATAAAAGTATTTGTAAACAGCGAACCTTTTTTTGATGTGTTTTTAGGACCGTTTTTATTAAGTATTTTTACTATGGCTTCATCGTCTATCATTGGACCGAAGCCGTGATTCTGAATAAAAAAGCTGTAAAAACAGTATTTCTTTGAACATGCTATCATTCGGTCAAGGCACTCTGCATCCTTTACCGCAGGAGTACTTGTTACAAAAACAAGATCAAATTTATTTCTCAGCCCGAGCTTATTGATGTCTGCTGTCCACCAGGATGATGTTACTGTTTCTATATCAAGCCCCTTTTTATCCGCATAGGCTTTCAGCTGTTCAAGAGCTGTTTCTGATATGTCCAGTGCTGTAACTCTGGCTCCTGCCTGCGCAAAAGGAACGGCGGTTGCTCCGGGACCTGAACCGATATCGAGTATGCTGGATCCTTTTATTTTAAATCCCGCCTCGTCCAGTATCCCGAATATGTCCTTCATTCTTTTCTGTTTTCTGCCCGGTTTAAGATTTTTTGATATGCCCCGGTCTTTCTGCCCCCACTGGGTATCCCAGAATTCAGCCTGTTCGCTGTCAGGCTTATTGTCAAAGAAACCCTTTGAAGATTTCCAGAAATCTGTCCAGTTTTTTAAATTTTTGTCTTTCTGTGTTTTAGCCATGCTGCTGATCCTCATTCATTTAACAGTGATGTAAGTTCTTCATCAGTAAGGTCATGATGATAAAATATAGAGTAAAACTGTTTTGCCTTTTTTCTGAACCATTCTTCAGAAAAGGTATCAGGGTAAAGTATGTGTGCTGTCCATGGAATGCCAACAATCCGGTTTACTCCGGGAGGCCGGTCAAACCAGTTGAAGGGCTGTCGGGGAGTAAGGTAAACCTTGCGGTTTTTAACTGCGGGAATCATTTTCCATGATTCATCTTCATAAACAAGATTCATAAAATTAGCGCTTGTTGTGATAATTACATCCGGTTTCCACATTAATACGGATTCCATTGTAACCCCGGACATTCCGGAAATAGTTGAATCGACTCCTTTTGCGACATTGTTTCCCCTGCATATATCTATAAGCTGTGAATGAGGTGAGCCGCTTGGATCGGTAGAAAGACCGTCGTTTCCCTCTGCATAATATATGCGTGTCTGCTTTTCCTCAGGGATGTCCGCTACCCTGTCCTGTACCTCCTTTAAAACTCCGAGGTAGTAATCATTAAGAGCCTTTGCCCTGTCGGGGACACCCAGTACCTCACCCATAAAAGTGATAGTGTCTGCGTAGCCCAGGGCGTTTCTGCTGTTTTCTATGCATACTACCGGGATGCTTCCGAATTTTTCCTGGACGATCTCAGCTCGTGACGTATCAAACTCAACTTCCACACCGATAAAAACAAAGTCCGGTTTTGCAGCAATATATGACTCGTAGTTGGTGGCTCTCCTGCTCCATCCGAAGACCGGAATATTATGATATTCCTTTGGAAGGATTTTGTTCGCATCCTTTGAAGGCGCTGTTGCCCAACCGCCGAGTTTTTCGGGGGCCAGCATATAAATGAAGGTGGTAGGCGGCGGAGAAGTGCTGAGCACCTTTGAAATACTCACCGGTATCTTTACCTTTCTTCCTGCCATGTCTGTGATTGTTCTGTATGTTTTACCTGAAGGTGTTTCGGGTAAAACTTTATCTTCAGCCCTGCAGATTCCGGACAGGGTGAAAACGGCGGTAAGAAAAACAATGGTGATTATAGATGTTATAACTTTTCTGCTTTTAATTTTCATAATAGATACTCCTGGTTTAAATCATGTTCTGGCTGCAATACGGGTCATGGGGATTACAAAGGGGATATCGTCTGTAAATTTAACGTTTGCCCTTATGCCGTAGACCGTTTCAAGGTTGTCTCCGGTCAATACATCCTGCGGTATACCGTTTGCTATAATTCTGCCTTTTTTCATCATCATGATCCTGTCGGAATACCGTGCTGCCATGTTCAGGTCGTGTATGGCAATAATGGCTGTAAGATCCCTTTTTTTTACGAGCGTGCGCAGAATTTCCATGACATCTATCTGGTGCCACACATCAAGATTGCTTGTTGGTTCATCAAGCAGTATCAGCCCTGTTTCCTGGGCAAGCGCCCTTGCTATAAGTACTTTCTGCTGCTGTCCCCCGGAAAGTTCCGTGAAGTGATTCATTGCAAGCTCTTCAATACCAAGAAGCCTCAGTACCTCCCAGACTTTTTCCTCGTCACGGCGGTCTCCCTTCCATGAAAGATAGGGACGTCTTCCCATGAGAACTACATCAAACACCGTGTTGGGAAAAACTCTCAATGAACTCTGGGGTACATAGGCAATCTTTTTTGCAAGCTCAAGCCTTCCCATTTTACCTGTACTGCAGCGGTCAACCGTGACATCTCCTGTTGCAGGAACAAGAATTCTGTCGATACACTTTATAAGTGTAGATTTGCCTGAGCCGTTTGGCCCGACAATGCTGACGATCTGACCGTCGTTAACGTTCATAAAGAAATCCTTGAGGATTCGCCTGTTGTGATAACCGAAGTTAAGGTTCTTGATAGAAAGTTTGCTGATCATGACCAGTACTCCTTTCGTTTTCCTTTGAGTATAAGAAATAAAAACAGCGGTACACCGATCATTGACATAATAATACCTGTGGGTAAAACAACCGTGCCAAGGATGTTCATAGATATTGCATTGGCTATAAGCAGTATTGCCGCGCCGATTCCTCCGCTCGCGGGTATAAGGTAGCGGTGGTCGTTGCCGAGTATAATGCGGCCCATATGAGGTGCAATAAGGCCTGCAAATCCTATAACCCCGACAAATGCCACTATGGCTGCAACAAGAAGGCTTGCTACCGTCATTATCATGATCCTTACAAACCCGGCATTTACGCCCATGCTTTTTGCGCTCTCATCGCCCGCTGTCATAAGGTTTAAATCCCATGCCCTGCTGAAAATGATTGGAATGCAGATTAACGAAACAGCGCCCAGAAACATTATGCCGTTCCAGTTTATGTCCGAAAGAGAGCCCATGCCCCATATTCTCATTATGTCACGCTGTTCATCATCAGCTATGTAATTGAAAAACTGGTTTGTTCCCTGAAAGAGATAGTTGACCGCAATCCCGGCAAGAATCATGGTCTCTGATGTAGCTCCCCTGAACGCTGAAAGTGAAATGATAAATCCTGAACAGAGCAGGGCGCATAAGAAGGCATTGCCTACCATAAAGTAAGGACCGTCAAAGATAGTAATGCCGAACACCGCTGCAACCGAAACACCGAAATGAGCCCCGGATGATATACCGAGAGTAAAGGGACTTGCCATGGGATTTTTTAAAACTGCCTGCATTACGCAGCCGGAGACTCCAAGACCAGTTCCGGAAATAACAGCTCCCAGTATCAGCGGAAGACGGATATTCATGATAACGTGAGTTATGAGACTGTCTATCTCAAAAAGGCCCGGACAGACCCTGTTTGCCAGGGTGCAGTATACATCGGAAATTGACATAGGGACCTGTCCGAGCGTTACAATGATACCTGTAGAGAGAAAAAGCAATGCCGTGAGCGCGATGAGAAATACAGACTTCTTCCATACTGAACTGGAATGTTCCTGCCTGACCCGGCTGAATTTTCCTGTCCTTGTTTTTTTTGCGCTTCCATAGGGCGAGCGGAATGTAAAATACCTGATCACTTCTTTTACCTGTCGAGCGCTTTTATACAGCCGAGTGTTGTCCCTGCATCATCCAGTCTGTTGGTTACTACTATGAGATTTCTTTCCTTGGCAATCTCTGACAGGTTCTGGAACTCACGAAGTTTAAGGGCAGTCGGTGTTTTTTCATAAAGCTCTGCAGCCTCGGTCATACGTTTTGAAGCCTGGTATTCACCGTCAGCAAGGATGATCCTTGCCCTTCTTTCCCTTTCCGCTTCGGCCTGGCGTGCAATGGCCCGCAGCATATTTTCCGGCAGGGCAATATCCCTTATGGTTACAACATCTACGGTGATACCCCATGGGCCTGTAACAATCTCAAGGGCTGTCTGAATTTTATGGTTTAGGGCCTCCCTGTCCGAAAGAATCATATCAAGGTCGTTCTGGCCCAGCACATCTCTGAGCATTGTCTGTGCTATAAGGGCTGTTGCACCTTCATAGTCTTCAACTTCCACTATAGCCTTTGTTGCATCCTTAACGTGATAGTAGATGACCGCATCAACATCCACGCTGATATTATCACGTGTTATTATTGTCTGCTTGGGTACATCAAGCTGCCTGATCCTTAGGTCCACCCGGACAATCTGGTCTGCAAATGGTATGATTAAAAAGATGCCGGGTCCCTTTATGCCCGAAAGACGCCCGAACCTGAATATTACTGCACGGTCATACTGACGTGTAATCTTAATGGAAATCAGTAGAAGTATTAAAATTATTACTGAGATCAGAATGATTTGTAAAATTGACATAACATATTTCTTTCAGAAAGTTCCGGGCCATAACTGAATACGGATCAGTTATGGTCCGGGGTTAATGTTTATTAGTACTTAAAGGCCAGTTCCAGACCAAGGGTCCTTCCCCGGTCATAATAATAGCCTGTGACATAGCGTGTTGAATAATGACTGTTGCCCAGATTGCGGCAGAACAGTGTCGTGTTAAGAGTGATATTTTTAATAATAAAATCTCTTTTTATATTGGCATCTATCCTTGTGTAGCCGCCAAGACCGCCGTACTGTGCTGTCCCCATTGGACTGCTTGAGTTCTGCCATTCATCGACCTTCCTTATGGACAGGTTTGCACGGTATTCTTTCCATTTTTGACTTAATGAAAATCTGTATGAATCTTCCGGTTTACTTGTTCCTATTGAATCGGTGGTGACTCCGTTGCTGGTTGAGTCATAGTCAAGGGTTCTGGTCCAGCTTATTTTATAGGTCGTGTTTTTAAGGATTTTACCCTGTATCATGACTTCCAGGCCTCTTCTAACCTCATCTGATTCGGAATAATAGTAATAGGTGGCGCCGTTCAGGTCGTAGGTGCTGGATGTTGAAGATTTTTTGTTTTCGGTATCAATGTCATACCATGTAACGGACGGCTTCAGGTAAGAGGCATAATCTGCTGAGATTGACAGTTCGATACGCTCCTGTCTTTCAGGATGCGGTGCCGCATCATCTACCAGTCTCATATCAAAATCACCGACAGTGCCCTGTTTGCCTCGGAAGTATCTTCCGTTCAGAGTGTAGGTGTCGTTTATCCGCCAGAAAGCTCCCATTGCATAAACCTTGGAGGGAGCCATATCTACATCTTCATTAACATCTTCCGAACCTGATTCATCAATGTGTTTTTCATCCTGGCGGTATCCTGCATCAACCGTAAGGTCGCCTTCAAAAAATTTGTGTTCAATGGATGCCGACCATCCTGTTACTTTGGTGTCATAACTGCTCCATTTTGAGCCTGCGCTTACACCGTTGCTTTCAGAAATCTGGCCGCCTGCCTGGATCAGTGTATTTCCGAACACCGCATTATGCCTGAGGCCCATGCCCTTTGTTTCTTCTTCGTAGGTGGATTCTTTCATGTTTGAGTTTATGAAACTCCCGTTATGCTCGGACTGCTCAAAACTGGTCTGGAAAATATTGAAAATTGTTGTCTGATTTGGTGTCCATTGAACCGCCATATCAGTTGAATAAACCTCTGTTTTAAGGGGATCGTAATACCACATGGCAGTGTCTAAAGTTCCGTCAAACTTGATTCCGCGCTGCATTTCAAAATCACCGGAGTCCTTGTAGGCCATCATGTTGATGTTGAATTTGCCGGCTCCGAACCCCATATTTACCATGCCGCTTTCAGACCGTCTGCCGTCGAACCACTGTTCGTCACTCGGCTTATCCGTTACAGAACCGAATAATCCGCCGTATGCGCTGATACCGGACTCCCATTCATGTCTTGTTCCTGCATAAATACTTTCTGTGGTTGCTTCAGGCTGATCCCCAACTGATTTTTCAATAGAGGCGGTTAGAGCAGCTTCCGTTTTTTTTGGCTGCTTTGTCCTGATTATTACAAATCCAGTATTGACTCCCGAGCCGGAGCTTGATGATCCTATGGGTATGACAGGCCCCAGTGAAAGGGATGTCGATCCTCTGACAACCTGCATTTCTTCAATGGCTGATACCGGGAATTTGTACAGAATACGGTTTATGCTTGAAGGCAGAACCGCTCCGTCAATTATATAGGTAAGGCTTCCTCCTCCGCGCTGTGATACAAAAAAAGGTTGTTTTCGGCCCTGGTAGGTGACATCCATGCCGACTGCATTTTCGATCAGGTCAAAAAAATTGTCCGGCTGCAGATTCTTGATATCTTCTTCTGTAAATACTTCGGTACCGAACTGAGCGCTTTTTTCTACTCTGTACATATTTGTAATGCTGTCCGGTTCAAGATCCCGGCGCAGTGAAACCGCTTTATCAACAACTGTCATTCCCTCGATCTGCTGTGCAGATGAGGATTGTTCTGTTTTTATTTCTTTATCATCCTCTGCTCCTGCATATGGTGCAAGGATAAGGGATGTAAAAATTAAACCTGTATTTATTAACTTTCTGTATTGGTACTTCATATTGAGCTCCTTATAAATAAATGATAGTAGCCGCAGTATTTTCAGATGATCAGCCTGATCTTATTTGTTAAATTTAAAATTATTCCTCCCAGCGCCAGTTAAGATTGGGCTTGCTGAAGGAGAGGTTTACATCCTTCGGGTCATATTTCATGCCGTAAAAGTCTTCATAAAAAACAGAAGCCTCTTTTGTTATGTCAAAGAAGCATCTTTCGGGGTGGAGAACCGATGCTATGAACATAAGACCCAGTATCCAGCGCGGACTGCCAAAGTCCCAGCCCGGGGCAGGATGTTTAAATATGTTTTTGTTTTTTACCGCATCTGCATTGATTCTCAGTTCCAGACATTCTGAATAAAAATCTTCTACGGAATTGGAAATAAATGCTGATATGAATATAGTCTCAGGGTTAAGGCGGTTGAGGTCTGAAACCGTAATGGTTGCTCCCGGGCGTCCGCCGGGCGGGATGTCCCTGTTTACACTATATCCTCCTGCTGTTTCGACAAGCTGATTTTCAAGCCTGCCGCCATTGATATAGAAAAGCGGTTTTGCCATTGCATAATAGGTTCTGGGACGAGCGGCCGCATAATTGGCAATGCTTTCGATGTGGGCCAGACGGTCCTCAAGGTATACAGCAAGCTTTTCGGTTTTTTTGTATTCGCCGGCTTTTCTTCCGAAATGGCGCAGTGCCTCAATATATTTTACGGGATGCTGTATGTTTATATGCAGATTTTTCAGGCCGCCGTTTTGAAGTATTTCCTCCCAGGCAGATACTACGGTGCTTTTTTTCTTTACCCCTATAGCTATAAGCATGGCTTCCACTATTTCCATTGCCCTTGTAAGCGGGTAGCCTCCTTCAAAGTCTCCTTCTTTGTATGATTTTGAGGAGAGTGTGCCCGTTATTTTTAAAGGATTAGAGCAGGATGGGCATGTGTCTGTCTGTATCTGCTGATTTGACATCCTGATTTTTGCACCCATGGGACCGTAGAAATCGCGCTGCAATACTGTGTGTCCGCATCCGGGGCAGTGTGTGTCCAGTGATGGGCTTCCCGGGGTATTGAACAGGTACACATAGTTTAGTGTCTGCCTCAGTTTTTTACAGAAATCTTCTGCCTCTAAAATTGCGGGTTCATATGATATATCCGCATTTTCAAAAGGCAGAAACCGCATAACCTGAAAGGGGATATCCCTTGAAATCACAGAGAGAAAATTTGCAAGGTCGCATATCTCTTTCCTGTTTCCCTTTGAAAAAATGCAGGATATTTCTATATGGACGCCTGCGTCATATATGGTTTTTATGTTTTTTAAAACAGGAGAGACTCCTGTAACTCCGCAGGCCCTGTAAGCTTCATCCGAAAAGCCCTTCATCCCTATATTGATAAAATCAAGAAAGGGAAGAAGTTTATCAAGTGCCTCGGGAGTAAAATAGGTATTGGATGAACATCCGACCTTGAGGCCGAAGGAATGAGCAAGTTCTGCAGTTTTTAAGAAACTCGGGAAAGCTGCAATGGGGTCATTCATTAAAAATACAATACCCATACATTCCGTTCTGACTGCGTTTTCAATAATCTGTTCCGGAGTAAGGTGTTTAAGCGCCCGGCTTTCCGGTGACATCTCCTGTACCAGAACCGTTGATATGCATCCTGGACAGCTGAAATTGCACCCGGTCGTTGTAATCTGAAAAAACTTTGCCTTCGGGTAATAATGAAGAACGGGCATTGTTTCGATTGAGATGGGACATGCAACAAGATACTGGTCCGGATATTTTTCTGTTATTTCGTTATCTTTTAGTTCATAACGGCCGCATCTGCCTGTCCGGCCTTCGGAAAGCCTGCATCTCAGTTCACATATATAGCAGTTTGTTTGATCCATTTTATTTCCTTATCATTATCCAGAGTCCGATATCGTCATTGTGCAGAATTGTGTAGGAGTCGATACCTGCGGTTTCAAGGGCTGCTTCAAAACGTTCATGTGTTTCCGGACTGAGATTTTTGTGCATATGACTGGTGAACTGAGAGTCTGCATCTTTACTGTCGCGCATTTTCTGTTTTATTGAATCCCTGATTTCCCGGGAGCCAAAGCCTCCGCCGATATATGCCCATCCACCGGGAGTAAGAATGCGGTATATTTCACGGAAAGCCCGGGGCAGATCTTCCCAGAAAAAGACCGATCCGCGGCTGACTGCCAGATCAATACTTTCATCCGGAAGGTTGATAGATTCGACATCCCCGTGAATTGCCTTTGCCCGGTCCTGAATGCCGTTTTCAAGAATGGTCTGCATTGTGATTTCAATCATGTCTTCTGACTGGTCAAGGAAGTTCATGTAAAGCTGTGTGGCCCTGGCGAGAGCGGTGCCAAGGGCACCGCTTCCGCATCCTATATCCAGGCATGTCCCGCTGGTTATACCTGTTCCGGCAATAATCTGATCCGCTATTGCCGGATAAACGGGTTTAAATATATTTCGGGCTACAGAGCTGAATTTTTTTGCATTAATGTCCATATGGGTCCTTTATTTCTTATTGTTGGTTCAGTGATGATGTTTTCAGGAGAGATTTTACTCTGTTCTTATGTGTTCCGATTTGAGCATCTTTTTCGGAGTCAGTTACCGGAGAAATAATATTTGAAAATACAGCACTGAAGTAAAGTAAAACAATAAAAAGTCGTTTAAATATTACATTTCAATACTGATATTAAAAAAATATTTAAAAGTCAATCAATAGTTGGGTTGTTCTTTGGGACTGGAATATGCGGCGAATGCTGTTGCTGAGTGAAAAAAAGCAGAGAAGTGTGTTGAAAATAAAGGTAGTTTAAAGACGGCAAATATAAAATAAAATATATATATTAATGTTGACATAAGAAAAATTGTCTTTTATGATGAGTCAACCTTTTGTTAGGCTTTTTAGGTTCGGTCAGAAAGGCCGGAGGAGCTGCTCCCCCGGCCTTTCCTCTTTTAATGAAGAACCGATTAAAGACTGATAACTGAACGCTGAAAGCTCCATCCGGAATTTGCCCCTTTATGAATGGGCACTAATTAAAGTTTTACTGTCTGCCGAATCCGCATGAAGGGTAAGAACAGGCTTCACATCTTGAGCAGAATCCGCCGTGTCCCAGGGATATAATGTAATCCCTTGTAACTGTTTCTCCTGCAATAATAAGAGGGAGTATAAGGTCAAAGATACTTGCCCGATGGTACATTACACAGCCTGGAAGGCCCAGAACCGGTATGCTGCCAAGGTAGGCAAGAAGGAACATTCCGCCGGGGTATACCGGAACTCCGTATGTTATTATTTCTGCACCGGTTTTTCTGATACTGGCAGGTGTAAGATCATCCGGATCAACTGACATGCCTCCTGTCAGTGCGATAAGTTCTGCTCCGTCCTCAATAAGTTCATTAATGGCAGATACTGTTTTATCAATGTCGTCAGGTGTCAGGACACGTCTTAGGACACGGCAGTTCAGTTTTCGGAATTTTTCCTCAAGTATAGGTCCGAATTTATCTTCAATTCTTCCGCTGTATATTTCGTTTCCAGTGAGGATGATTCCTACTTTCATATTCCTGAATTGTCTGACCTCAATTACAGGGTAATTTTCATGACAGATCGTCTCGGCCTCCTTTATATTCTCATGTACAGTATAAGGGGCAAGACCTGCAAATCCAAGGGAGGTATCCTGGCTGACTGTTATGTTTCCGTGAAGAGTGGAAAAAGAAATGCCATCAATCATATTGATTTTAAGGAGTGCATTTTTATTTATTTTAAGCAGCCCGGAAGCGCCTGACGTAAAGCTGATTGTCCCGTTATCCTGTTCGGTAATCCTGATTCCTTCGCCTGAAGCGGCTTCGGCAATTCTTCCTGCTGTATCTTTTTCAGGCAGCATATCTTTATATTTAATCTCGTTCACTTGAATTCTCCTGTCCGGTGCCGGCTGTAATCATATGTTAATTGTGAAATAAGCCTGAATGTATATTATAAGCTACAAAATAAGTCAATAGACGACATAAAGGCGAAAATGATTTATAGAACCATGCCTGTTAACAGTGCTTAAAAAAAGATAATAAGGGAGCCTGTTTATCTTGAACAGACAGAAACCGAAAGGGGGTTTATTTTTTTTAAAGACAATGCCTGTATCATTTTAATAGGACATTTGTAGCTTATATTAATCTTGACATAAGAAAGGTGTTTCTGTATTGATGTATCAAAATCACAAGTTTTTTGGATACAGCCGGGAAGGCCGGGAGGGTTGTTTTCTCAGCCTTTTCAATTAAAAAAAAACGGCATCCTGCAGCAGGTCTGTTTCATTTTAAATGCTGTAAAATCCCCGGATTTTGATGTCGATATCCCCGTCATTTTTTAGATTAACCGTGTTTTCAAATGTTACCTGTAGATACTTCAAGGAGATAATCGTGTTTTTAAAACCTGTAAAAAGTAAATGTCGGATAGAATCTTTGGCTAATAGACCGTTATTTCTGCAGATGGTTTTATTTACTGCAATAATATCGGGATTATTTTTTGTAACTCTATTAAATGCATCTGCCGGTTATGCAATGCAGGCAGATAGTCCTGCCGGGAGTATTTCTGAAAAGGCAGGTATAAAGCCTGTTGATGAAACCATGCCTGCAAAAATACCTGAGGAGATACTCGCTGACTGGAAAGACCAGGGCGGAACAGCGGAAGAGATTATAGCATCCCTTCCGCCCGAATATGCCGCAAAATGGGATGGGTCATTTGAAAACGCCTGTCACTGGCGGCGGGTCTACAGAATGAGTCAGTTCCCTCAAATAAGAAATATCATGTTCAACAGACGTCATAATATCGGCAGTATTGCCATCGGTTTCTGGGTTAATGTCGGTACGCCTGATATCACTGATCAGAATTTTGAGGCAAAGGGAGCCCTCTGCCAGCTTAAATTTGATAATTATTATTCTCAATATAAAGAGATTCTGAAAAAGGATGATATGTGCATAAAAGATCCCTGCATATCTCTGGACGGTAAAAAGGTTGCATTTTCAATGTCCAAAGGTAAAGGTCAGGGATTTCTCCTTTATGAAATGGAAATCGATAATCCCGGTTCTATTAAGCAGCTGACATTTAATCCTCCGGATCTGACCGTGGCGGATTTTGAACCGTGCTATCTGCCTAACGGTGACATAATGTTCAGTTCCACGCGCTGTTTCGGCACTATCGACTGCGGATGGCAGGCTACTTCCAACATGTTTGTGATGGACGGCGAGGGTAAATATATCCGAAGGCTGGGGTATGATCAGGTACATACCTTTTACCCTGTTCTGCGCGGCGACGGACTCGTTCTTTACGAGCGCTGGGAATACAACGACCGCGATATAGCAAATATCTGCGGCCTGTTTCGAATGAATCCTGACGGCTGTCAGCAGACAGAAGTTTTTGGAAACCAGACCACCTGGCCCATGAATATATTCCAGGCCCGCCCGGTTCCGGGGAGCCCGAATAAATATTTTGCCATCGCAAGCGGGCATCACGGGGCCTATTCCGGAGAGGTATGCGTTATTGATAACTCGGTAAATACCAATGGGCCGGAACACGTCACAATGGTCAGCCCGCCCCGTAAGACAGAAACCCTTGATAAAAATGATTTTCTGGCCATGGGCGGAGTGTACAGAAATTCCGAATATCCCTATCCGCTTAATGACGAGTGGTATCTTGTTTCCTACCGCGACGCAGATCAGGAGCGGTTCGGCAGAGTAAGCAATGCCCCCTACAAAATCTATTTAAAGCATGTTGACGGAAAAAGCCGGGAACTTCTTGCCTGGGGAGATGAATCACTCCATCATCCCGTAGTGGTTGCTCCCTGGAAGGATATCTGGGGTTCCGATCCTCCCCAGGTAGCTCAAATGGCCAATTACAATAAGGATATGAGCACCTTTACAATAGAGGATGTTTATAAAGGTGAAGGTATGAAGGGCGTTCCAAGGGGCACCGCAAAGACGCTTCGCGTTGTCGCGATCAGGTATCGTATTTCAGGAGGATGTGATCAGGGGCTGGCAGGTCAGGTTATGGGGCCAAAGCCTTCCGATATTATATTTGCCGCCCCCAATATCAACCCGCCTTCTTTATGGGGAGGATCATGGGATGTAAAGGAAGTTCTGGGCGAAGCAAAAATCAATGAAGACGGCTCTGCTTCATTCAAGGTTCCGGCAAGGACGCCGGTGTATTTTCAGGTGCTTGACTCCAACGGGCGCAGTATCGCGAGTATGCGCAGCTGGTCTACTCTTATGCCCGGAGAAACATTTTCCTGTGTCGGGTGTCATGAAAGTAAAAACGAGGCTCCGGCTGTCGGAATTGTTGCCAGGGCCGGTGAAGCAACGCCTCTTAAAACGACTCTTGGTATAGAAAATCAGGGATTTGATTTCCCCAAAATGGTTCAGCCTATCCTTGATAAAAACTGTGTAAGCTGCCATAAAGAAAACCATCCGTCCGGTATAGATTTAACCGGAGACCTTGTATATAACCGGTTTGCAAAAAAATCATTTGCACGTTCCTATTCTTCTCTGATGAAAGGACTTGGGGCATCGACCAGCAATAAATCCATCAGCATTGCAAGCATATTGTCCCAGGCTCCGCAGATGCCGGCCTATTCATTCGGTTCAACACAGAGCGGAATGATCAGGGCCTTGACCGATAACAAAAACGTAAATCATAAAGATGTCAGACTTACAGACAGGGAACTCAGAATTCTATCCTGCTGGATTGATCTTGAGGCGCCCCATAGCGGAAGTTATGACAGTTATATGTCCGAATCGGATGCAAAAAGATATAAGCGTCTGGAGGCAGACGCGCAAGTTTGGTACGACATAGAGGCCCAGAATATAAAGGAGCTGGCGGCGCTGCAGGGTTCTTCTGCCGCAGAACAGTATTCTGTTTCTGAAGCAAAATCAGATACCGCCTCCGATAAGTTTTTATCACCGACAGCGATGGCCTTTGATGCTGATTTATCCAGAATGTATATTGCGGAAAAAACTGCAAAACAGATTTCTGTCCTCAATATAAAGACAGAAAAGGTAGATAAGCTTACAGATCTTGATGCTGAACCCACAGGTATTGCCCTTTCAAAAGACGGCTCAAAACTGTATGTAACGGCGGGCCTTGAATTCGGTTCCATTAAGATTGTTGATACTGCCAAAGGCCGGGTAATAAAGTCTATGGATACAGCACATGGGCCGATATCACCGGTACTGAGCAAAGACGGTAAAAAGCTTTATGTATTAAGCCAGTATGAAAACAAGGTTGTTGTATTTGACCTTAAAACCGGAAAGCGGGCTGCTGATATTCCGGTATCGCGACAGCCGGCTGCATCGGCTCTTACTCCTGACGGCAGAAAACTCTTTGTTGCAAACCTGCTGCCCTCAGGCAATGCCGACTCAAATTACAATGCCGCAAAAGTATCGGTTATAGACACCGAAACAGATAAACTTATTACGGATGTAAAACTTCCAAGCGGATCAGTCGATATCCGAGGCATCTGTACTTCACCCGATGGCAAATACGTTTACGCTGCATGTGTGCTTGCAAGATATCATCTGCCGACTTCTCAGCTGGACAGGGGCTGGATGAATACGAACGCGCTTGCTGTCATTGATGCGGATTCAAACAAATTCATTAACACTGTTTTACTGGATGAACTGGATCTCGGAGCGGCTAACCCCTATGATGTTGCATGCACGGAAGACAGTAAATACATTGCAGTAACCCATTCAGGCACCAATGAGCTGTCTCTGATAGATGCTGATGCAATGCACAAAAAACTTGCCGATGCGGAATCAGACAAAGGTAAATCCGCAATGTCATCCTCATACCGGGATGTTAAAAATAATTTTTCCTTTTTAAACGGTATCAGACGCCGTATTCCCCTTAAAGGCATCGGACCCCGTGATGTTGCAATAGCGGGCAGCAGGGCGTTTGTTGCTGAATACTTTACAGGTACTGTTGGAGTTGTCGATCTTTCATCTTCCGGAGTTTCCGGAGCCGTTTCCATATCACTCGGTGCAGAACCTGAAATGACCATTGCAAGAAAAGGAGAGATTCTGTTTCATGATGCCTCACTCTGCCTGCAGAAATGGCAGAGCTGTGCAACGTGTCACCCGAATGCACGAGCAGACGGTATAAACTGGGACCTGCTTAATGACGGGACAGGAAACCCGAAGCAGACAAAAAGCCTTCTGCTTTCTCACAAAACCGCGCCTGTAATGATTACCGGCATCCGTCCGGATGCAGAAACTGCGGTCCGTGCAGGCATCAGGTATATCCAGTTTTCCGTGCGTCCGGAACAGGATGCGGCAGCAATAGATGAATATCTCAAGTCATTAAAGCCGGTTTTGAGTCCATATCTTAAAAAGAATTCATCCGGAAAAATCGAGTTCAGCGAAGCCGCAAAAAGAGGAGAGAAAATTTTTTCAAGTGCCCGTTGTTCAGACTGCCATAGCGGTCAGTATTATACTGATCAGAAAAAGTATAACATCGGTGCCGGTACAGGCAGTGAAAAAGATACTTCCTTTGACACTCCATCACTTGTAGAAATATGGAGGACAGCACCCTATCTCTATGATGGAAGGGCGGCTACAATAAAGGATGTACTTAAGAAGTTCAACAAGGATAACAGGCATGGTGTTACATCCGATCTGTCTGATGACCAGATCAATGACCTTGCAGAGTTTGTTCTTTCGCTTAATTAGTATCCATCCAAAAACTGACGTTTTTGTTTGGCAGCGGTCAGCACTCAGCGTTCAGCTTTCAGTAAAAGGCATCTTAATTAAAAGTCCTGACTGACGGCTGACAGCTGAGTCTGAATGCTGTCCCTGCTGCTTACCTCAGACCTTATGATTTATCTTAAGGTATAAATACAGGATGTTTTATATGGAAAAAACAATAGTAAATAAGCTGAATGTTTCTCAAGTCAGCGATAATAATATTACAGAATATTTTATTGATGCGCAGTGTGAAACTGCAGAATCCTCTCTTAATGCCTTAAAAAGGCTGTTTGAATTTTTACATGACAACAGCGCCGATGCTGTCAATATCCGCATATATGCTGCTGGCAGTCTTCATTCGGATATAGTGAAACTGCATGGTGATAAACTCAACAGTCTCACCTCTCCTGTTACATGGATATCTCAGCCTGACAAAGAAAATGTCTATCCCTTAAGTTTTCAGGCTCACGCTGTTAGCGGAATAAAGGTACAGCCTGTGATTTCAGAAAATAAAAAAATCGGCTGCTGCATAGCCGGAATACATGCCGATTATACGCATCTGCATGTATTACCCCGAAATAAGGAAGAGTCAAACTTTGATCAGACCATAGATGTTTTTAATAAAATGCAGGAAACACTTTGCAGTATAGGCATGGAGTTTTCAAATACACTGCGCACCTGGCTCTTTGCTGACAAAATTTTGTCCTGGTACAATCAATTAAACAACGCACGGGACAATTTCTACAGCCATCATGATATATTCAATAAACTTGTTCCTGCCAGTACGGGTATAGGACTTGCCAATCCATCCGGCTGCGCACTGTCTGCGGAACTGTTTTCCGTCAGACCGAAAAACAGAAATGTCAGGATTGAAAAAATAACTTCACCCCTGCAGTGCGAGGCGCTTGACTATAAAAGCGCTTTCAGCCGTGCAGTAAAGATTACATTGCCAGGTCACAGTCGTTTGTATGTTTCCGGAACTGCAAGTATCTCGCAAAACGGCGATACAGTATTCCTTGATGACACTGCCTTACAAATACAAATGACACTGAAGGTTGTGGACGCACTGATTAAAAATGGCGGAATGGAATGGGACAACAGTGTTTCTGCCATGGCTTATTTTAAAGATAGCAGAGATTTCCGCCTGTTTGAGGAAGGCTGTGATTCGCTGGGTATTGATATTCCGCATGTTAAGATTGAAGCTGATATATGCCGAAAAGACCTTCTTTTTGAAATGGAGATGACTCTGATAAAAACAGACTGATTTTTAAGATACAGCTGTAATTGTAAGAATCAGGAGAAGCGATGGTTTGTGTGAAAAAGATACTTTAAATCATGGCTGGCGGATCGCAGTACTGATAAAAATACTGCGATCCCGTAACTGATTTTATTCGAGACGTTTGAAAACGTATTTCACTGCTGCTTCACCGTAACCCATCTTTCCATCTTCCGGAAGTTTGAAAGGCTGTCCCGATACTTTCATTTTATCGTACTGCGGTTCAAGTATAAGGATGTTATCTCCCTGCATGCTTACCTTGAATGTCATCTCGCCAAGAAAAGGAAACGCCGCCAGCATATGACTTACAATCATTTCTTCGCCTGTGAAGACATATGTCCCTGCATCAGCCATGAAAGAACGGTTTTCTTTGGTGCCCAGATCACGGATAGCGCTGTAATGGCTTTTTGTTATATAAATCATAAACTGTGCATCCGTTCTGTTTGCCTTGTTTGCCCCTTTGCCGACATCCATATTATCCAGTGACCATACTCCCTGAATTTTCTTTGCGGTAGCTTTAGTGGTTTTTGAGGTTTCTGCCGCAGTAACTCCAGCTGAAGAAAAAACAATCAAAAGGAGTAAAATTAAGTAACGTTTCATAATAGGTTTCCTTTCTTTTCAAATAGTCATTAATGTTTACAGGTTAAGATTCTATACTGATTCCCGTTTTTATTCTTTGCAGGCAGGTTCGTCTGGCCAGCCCATGGACTGGCATCCTGCGCCTATAACCGCATTGATCAGTATAACTTTGCCGTTTACCATCTTGAAAACATGGAAATCCGGCAGACCGCTGGCAAAATGAACAAATGCAACCACAACGCCTGCTTCGGTATCAACAAGGAATCTGCGTTTGCCGTGGTTGGAGATGACAAGGCCCTTGGGTGTGCAGTCATGGGCGTGCATTTCGGCCTTTTTACCGTCTTCACCCTCAAGCGTGAATATTCCGCCAAGGGTTGTCTGAGTACCGTTTTCCCATCGGTCACATACTTCGGCAAAGGGAGAGCAGACTTCAGGTTCTGCTGCAAACATGTCAAAATAGTCATCCGCTGCTGCAATCATTGCCAGGCGTGAACTCCTTTCTTCCGGCTTGAGAATACTTTCCCAATCCTGATCCTTTGTTGCAAGAAGTCCGTCTGCATTAAAAGCAAACTCGTTTTCACGCGCAATGATGGTTTCGATTTCGGAAATCTTCTGATTTTCTATTTTAAGGCGAACACCAAACATAATAGGTCTTGGGGTGCCTTTTTCAGGCCGCGGTTTCGGTTTAGTCCCTGGAATCCCCATGCCCATAGCTTCTCCTACGACTGCAGGATCAAACTTTTCTTCGATAACAGCAACGGAGTGTGTACCGCATTTCATGGTATCTATCAGGTCACGCCTCATAAGTACTTTACCTGCAGTCTGAAAGAAGCCCTTGCCTGGTTCCAGTTCAACCCCGTTTTCAGTAAACTTGACATTTGGTGCGAGCGGCAGCCCGGTTATATCGTGGGCTTTGATAGAGGCGAAGTATTTATCAATAAAACCCTTAAGGTCTGCACGGGTATATGTGTCCTGACCTGCCTGTACTGCTGAGGTCATAACGCTTGCCATGAAAATCATTCCTATTGCAGTTAATAACAAAACTCGTTTCATCTCAGAAATCCTCCATTAATAAATGTTATTTGAACAATTTAAAAAAAACAGGCGGCCGGATATAAAACAGATTTCAGCCTTCCTGAACCAATCGAGTAAAAGAGATAACTCCTCCCCCCGTCAGGGATATTCACACGCTGCAGGCGTGGTTATTTGCAGTTGTTTTGGAAGTGAAAATTCTTTTTATTTTTAGGGGTTAGAGGGGGAAAAATCAAGAAAATATTACACTGATAAATAGCAGCGCAAGCTTTTTAAAAGCTTGATTTATTGCAGAAAAAAATCTCCTGGTATAATTGCCCTTTACCCAGGATCTGCCAGGAAACGAAAAAATAAAATATTTGTTTATAAATAATTCACTTTTTACGCTTATATTTTTTAAATCTGCAGATACTTTGTGATATAATCAGGCTTCGTTTTAGTACCTTAACCGTTAACACAATAACATTGGGGGAGGTTAATTATGGCAATCAGCGCAAGAAACAACATTATAGGTAAAATTACAGAGATCAAAAAAGGTCAGGTTATGGCGGAGGTTACGCTTGAGATTGCAAGCGGAGTAAGTGTGGTTTCAGCCATTACTGCAAACTCAGTCGATCGCCTGGGACTGTCTGAAGGAAAAGAAGTCGGTGTTGTAATAAAGGCAACCAGTGTTATGATTGATGCTTAGATAAAACAAAAAAGCCGAAGGAATTATTCCTTCGGCTTTTTTATTTTATTGTATGTTATTCCAGAAGTTCCCTGCTTTTTATAAGAGCGTCCTTTCTTGCCTGACCTGCTGTTAAAAACTTTCCTACAAACAGCATATGCACAGGAAGATCATCATATTTAACTTCTTTTAAAAAATTTCCGACGGTAGACCTTATTATTTTCTGTTTGTCCATGTCTCCTGCATTGCACACAACTGCGACCGGAGTGTCCTTTGGATAATGACGGTTCAGATCTTTGAACAGGGCAGGGTAATCAATAAACATAGTGTAAAAGGCCATTGTTGTCTGATGAGACATGAGTGATTCGTTTTTATCACTCCTCTCCGGCCAGTCTGCAGCGGTAAGTATTACAGAGTTTGTATCCCAGCCGTAGGGCGGGCTCATTTCCACCGCGGCGCTGGCTGCCTGGTAGGCTCCTATGCCGGGGATTATTTCAGCTGGTATATCATCGGGCAGCATCTCCATGTAATAGGTCATGCCGAACATCATAGGGTCTCCCCACTGAAGGGCCGATACAGTTTTGCCTTCCCTTACTGCTTCGGCGATCCTGGATATTATTTCTCTGCGTGTTTTATCCACCTCTTTGACTTTTGCTTTCAGTTCCTTATCTGTTACATTTTCAGGGTCAAGGCCAAAGTAAAGTCTGGCAGAGTTGGGAACCATCCAGATTTCCTTTTGCCCGATATAATCTTTCCATGCTTCCTTGTCTCTTTCTCCTTCAAGCATTACAATCTGGCTGTCTTCAATCGTTTTTGCCCCGCGTATGGTTAAAAGATCCGGGACAGTGCCCATTCCGATAATATAGAATTTTCCGGGGGCTGCAAAGGCTGCCTGTCCGGATAATAACAGTGCAGAGAATGTACAGAAAATAAACATATTAATTAATCTTTTCACAGGTTGCCTCTTTAATATAAGCGTAAATGTCATTTGTAATTAATTTCTGATAGCTTCGTCTGAGTTAAGACACGGCCCGACAAACAATAGAAACAGATGCTTTTCGGGTTCTCGGTTAACAGCTTCTTCCATGCCGCTGACGTCAGTTATCACTGTTTTTCCGCTGCCTGAGTACCCTGCGCGATAAACAATGTGGACAGGCGTGTCTTTACCGTAAGTTTCTTTTAAGAAATCAGCCAGGGCGCCAAGCTCCTTAAGCGCCATAAATACGCACAGTGTTTCTCCTTTTTCTGCAGCAGCCCGGAACATATCTTTGGCAGAAAGTATGCCGCCTGAGCTTGTAAGTATTATTGAACCGTTACAGCCCGTATGAGCCTCAAGCATGGTGCTACCGACATTAAAAGAACCCAGACCAGGGATTATCTCCATTGTTTTTCTGTCAAAATGATCCCACATGTAGGATGAACCGCTCCATACCGTGAGGTCTCCATAGTCCAGCACAGCAACGTTTTTACCTTTGTTTATTTCAGTTTTTATAAGGTCTATTGCCTCAAGTCTTTTTTCCTGCATTTTTTTATTGAGCTCATCAGGAGGCAGATCCGGATATTTCTTTTTTATATTAGGCGGAGCAAAATCAAAAATATCCATGAGGATTGGTTTGTCTCCCATGTATTTGCTAAAACGTTTTTTAATGTCCAGGGGTGCTACAAATATATCAGCCCTTGACATGGCTGTGATAGCTTCCATTGTTATAAGATCGGTATCTCCGCATCCCACGCCGATAAATGTGAGTCTGGGCTTTCTCTTAAGGTCGATAACATTTATCCGGCTGACAGACTTGATTCCTCTGTCGGAAATAAGATCATCCGAAGGAACAAAAATAAATCTGCCGCCTTTTTCAATCTTTTTTCCGTTCATGATATCAGCTATAACAGCGCTGTCTTCAACCCTGTTCAGGAATATTTCTCCATATGACAGTGTTGCTCTGTATCCGTCAGGGGCAGATATATGAAAGATCTTTGAAAGTCCCGGTCTGATATCTGCTTTTTTAAGAATATCATTGAGCTGTACTCCGGAATAATCATTGGAACCATGATATCCCTTGCCGACGCCCATATGTATTACATGTATGTCTTTGTGAGGAAATTCTGAAAGATCCGAAAACTTTGTTTCTTTTTCCACATCACCTGTGACAGTAAAAGAGTCCGAGAAAAGTTCTGCTGTTTTATCCGAAGGCATTTCAGGCGCAGGGTCTATAACCTCGATGCTTATGACATTCTCGATGGATCTGTCTGCATAGGTATCTGATCCGACAACCAGTTTAGGAAAACCGATTGTCCTGTCAAACTGTTTCATGTACCTGTCAGATACTTCGGGTGTATGGCATGAGCTGCAGCCCTGGCGGGGTTTGATCGGCACGGCCGAAGTAGCGATAATGATATCTCCGGAATTTTTATAGAATATTTCTCCCCAGGAGAGCGCAATTTCTTCGCCTATGCGGTTTCTTACCACTGCCGCCAGATCCAGAGGCTTTGAAAATTCGGTTTCTTCCTTTTCAATATATGCCGCTTCAAGAATATTACGAAGCGGTACGCCCCTGTACATCCAGGCTCCCCTGTATGAGTTGTCCTTTAAAACTTCGTTTAACTGTACACGAGCTGTCTGGAACGATGCAAGATCTTCGGATGAAAGATTCAAAGGCTGCTTTACAGCGCCTGTAATGCTGATTGATGGTAAATCTGATGCGTAAAGGCAGGTGCTTAAAAACAGAAATAAAACAAAAGTTAAATATTTTTTCATATATTTTATTCTCTCCCGTTTAAAGGGGCAAGGTGTGATTTGCGCCACGTAATAATAAGGTAAATAAAAATCCCTGCTATCATTACAGGGTAAACCGTTAAAAATGATTTCAATACGGGGTTGCGTGAAATAGTAAACATGCCCCATGGGACTGTGCCTGGTTCGGGACTGCCCTTCAAATCTTTGGGAAGGATAAAATTGCTCAGGGTTACATGTATGTCCTGGTAATGCATGGGCGAAAACAGGCCTGCTTTTCCGGCTTTAATAAGCTTTCCGTCTTTTAAAAGGGAAATCTCGGCATAGCTTTTTTGGTAATCCATGTCATCTTTTGTAATATTGCTTTTTCCCTTTTTAAGGACAGCTGCATCTCCTGCAAAATGTATTTTTTCAATTTTAATCTGATACCCCTCTTTTATGCTGTAGTCCTGCCCCTCGCCCAGCCTGATGTTGGGGTATTCAAAACCGAGCATAAGTCCGCCCAGATGACCAAGGGCAACAAACCCGAATATGGCGTGCACGATGAGCATGAAAAGCTGGTTTCCGCTGAAACGTGCCTTCATGATCCGGTATATTTTGTGCCAGGAGCAGAATATAAGGTTTATGCCGAGCAGTGTCATGGCTGCGCACAGCATTATAAACCAGATTTTTAACTTTCCTGAGCCTGTTTCTTCCGAAAAGAGCCAGTCTCTTACAAGCATATTGTTCATTGACCGGAAATAAGCAGTGTATGAATCCAGACCGGCAAGGTAAAGACCGACACCCACCCAAAGGACAAGGAATACCAGGGTCCAGGAGGTAAGGTGCATTGATGCGAGTTTTTCTGTTAATTTTTTCAAGGCATATTCCTCAATACTGTCAGTGTAAGCATAAAGATACCGCTGAGTCCTCCGATTATGGATCTTATATCTTCGGATTGGCGGCTTTTCCCGGGGATGTGGAATGCGAGCATCAGGTAGAGAACAATGATTGTTGACTGGAAAAAGTTCTGGCTCCACATCCAGAAATCTCCCCATCCGTTCTGGCACCATATTGTCCCGACATATTCTGCCGAAAGGAAGAATACCGCGCTCAGTACCAGGTAGTTTCGTCCCTGGTGGGCAAGAAGGCTTGTTCTTTCATCCATTTCACGCTGAATTATAAACTGTATAAACCATGCAGAGGCAAAGAGCATAAGTGCAAGCGATATACACCTGAATGTATGAAACAGCACAATAAATATATACCCGCTGTCATACAGGGCTGTAAAAGGCTCTTTCGGGAAAAAGAACATAATTATAAAAAGGAGAAAAATTTCAATCCATACCCAAAGACGGATTTTTGATGAACCGTTATTCCCGAAGAATGAAATAAGCCCGAGAAAACCCATAATAAATGTTATCGTAAGAAATGATTCAAACATATTAAATACAGGTAATTTGCCCGTTTGAGAGTACACTGTTGCAAGAATTATTAAGTTCAGAATGACTGATCCTGAACAGAAAATCATTTCAAAAAGTCTTGAGTTCACGATGCGGGCCAGAAGAGTAAAGACAAAGAGTGTGGCTAAAGCGTAGAATAGATATGTCAGCATTTTAAAAACTCATATAAGTAGATTGATTTAACATGAAAAATTATTTTATAGGCTATTAACTTTTTGTGCATTTTGATGTCAAGTAGTTTTTAAAATTATAATGTACTAGAAGAAGTACATTGTAATTACGGGGCTCGGGCTGGAAACTGACTGCTGATTTTTATACCCCGCCGAGTTTTTTATACAGTTTTTTTGCCAGGTCTATTTTATTAATCCTTTTTGGGTTCAGAACCTTTTTCAGGTAGGTTCTAGCCATATCCTCTTCACCTGCATCATTGAAAATTAAAGCAAGGTGATAGCTGATTTCGGGTGATTCCCCGGCTTTTTCTTCAACCGATAATAGCAGTTTTTTTGCTTTTTCAATATTGCCCTGTTTGTAATAAACCCATGCCGCTGTATCGATAACATTCAGGGAGTCCTCATATTTTTCAAGGAGGGGGGTAATCAGATTTCCTGCTCTTTCCAGGTTCGGTTTTGTAGGTTTGTGTTCAACATAATAATATGCAAGGTTGTTTGCTGCTATAGGCATGTCAGGCTGTACAGTAAGGATATCCTCATAAACTTCCGCTGCCTTTTCATCTTCTCCCTTCTGGCCGAGCAAAGTTGCCAGAATAAGCTTGATGCGTATGTTTTGGGGCCTTTTTTCAACAATTTCCCGGTATTTAATTATTGCGGTATCTATTGATCCTTCGGCCTGTTCGATATTTGCCAGGCTGTAAAGTGCTTCCACATTTTCAGGGTTTTTATCCAGCGCAGCATTCAGGATATCTCTCGCCTTTTCATATTTTTTGTCAAGGCTGTACAATCTTCCGAGCAAAATGAGATAAGCTGTATCATCAGGGACTTTTTCGATCTGTTTTCTGCATCTTGCAATGGCGTCAGAGAACCTGTTCTGTTTCACCATAATATCCGCAATCATATTCATTGCCTGCAGATATCCCGGATTTTTTAAGAGAGCCTCTTCAAAAAAAGTAACTGCATCATCTGTTTTACCTTCAGCAGCCTTTAAAATACCGTTTTTGTAGTATGTGGCTGCAGAATCCGGATGCAGTGAAAGAAGTTTTTTATAATTTTTTTCTGCCGAACCGTATTGTTTCCTGGATATATATATATCCCCAAGCAGTGAATAGGGTACACCGTCATCGGGAAATTCTTTAATCATGTCTTTTAAAAGGTTTTCTGCAAGATCTGTTTTTCTATTGGTTCTGTAGATGTTCAGCAGAGCCATATATGCCTTTTTAAAATCAGGATTTTTCTCTATCAGGCTTTTATACTGATCCTCCGCAAGTTCAGGCTGATTGTTTAACACATGTGCGCCGGCGAGTTTCATACGGACATTGAAATTTTTATTGTCATCATAAAGGACTTCTCTGTACAGTGCTATTGCGCCTGTAAAATCCCTTTTTGTTACGAGGATATCACCCTTTAGATGTTTTGCTTCCATATCCCCCGGGTTTTTTTCTAAAACATCATTAACCAGTTCAAGAGAAGCGCCTACTTCTTTATTATGAAAAAGTAAACCTGCCTTCATGATCATGGCCCTGAGATAGTCAGGTCCTTCAGGGGCACTTGCAAGATAGTTTTGGAGAAGCCTGATGCCCTTTATACCTTCTCCATTTTTAGAATAATGTTCTACGAGCAGTGAATACGGCGCAAGGCTATCCGGAAAGTCTTTTATTGCTCTATCAAGTACAGCTTTCATTTCATCTGTTTTTTCTTTGCGGTCAAGGTAGGATGCTAATGCCAAACGCCATTTTAATTCTTCAGGATATTTTATCACCAGGCTGTGCAGGGCATTTTCAGCTTCTTTATTGGCATTGGTGCGTTCAAAAAAATTAATAAGTAAAATCATGAACTCTTCTCTGTCCGGATATTTCTCAATAATCCTCCTGTAAGTTTTTTCAGCCTCATGGTATTTTTTATCCGATTCATAAATTTCTGCAATAAGTATAACTGCTGCAGCATTTGAATTGTCATATTTAAGGAGTGTTTCGAGAGTTTCAATGGCTTTGGTATTTTCCTTTTTCTGTCTGTAAAGTCCGGCCAGCAGATAATATGCCTCTTTTTTGTCGGGACTGTTTTTAATGATACTGTCAATCAGTTCCTTAGCCTGATCAGTATCATTATTACGCATAAGCCATGAAGCATGTAATAGAATTGCATCGATATTGTCAGGTTCCTTTGATAGGACAATGTCTATTTTCTCTTTGCTTCTGGTTTTATCACCTGCCAGCAGGAATACCTTGCCGAGCTCAAGCTGACTTTCGACAAGATCGGGATTGAGTTCTACTGCCGCGCTAAAAGACGTAAAGGCGCTGCGGGGATTTTTTTCCTTTAAAAAGATCATACCAAGCATATGGTAGGCTTCTGCAAACTTGGGATCAATTTGCAGGGCATTCTTAAACTCCAGTCTTGCTTTGGAATAATTACCTGAATCAAAGTGAGATTTTCCCCTGTTGTAAAATTTCATTTTTTTCTGGTCCGGACTTCCGCAGGAAAAACAAAGTATAACAAGCTGGAACAGCAGTATTATTTTAAAGATCTTATTGGACATATTTAACACCTCATTGTTTTGATTTGAAAAGGATAAATTAATTAGGTCCATCCATAATTTGTTTCTTTCCGGATGGACTAATTAAAGAGCTGAACCAATCCTCTGATTCCGAGTATCAGCAGTGAAAGCGCCGCAGTAAACACCGGTTTTACCAGCTTTTCACGCTGTTCACATATCCATACCTCGAAGCTGAAGAATAACAGTATGATTTTTATTGCCATCATCCCCATATCATTGTTTCTAATATGGACATCCGGCAGATTGGGAATAACAAATGCTGTAAACAGAATAATAAAGTCCATGGGAGTAACTTTAAAACCTTTACTTCTTCTGGTCAGCTTTATGGTAAATACAATTAAAAGAGCCATGATAATGTATAAAAGGTTATGTATCCATGTCAGGTGTTCTGTCATCCATTCAGCTGTCCCGGTTTCATCCATATATCCCAGGTAGGGAATTAAAAAGTACAGAGAAATGCGTAATATGCCGGCAGTACATTTTTTAAAAATCCCGGATGACATGAATAATAAAAGCGCAAAAAGAAAAGCAAAGGGCGATACCCACAAAGGAATCTCCCTGGGAAGAATAACATTTAAGAGCAGTGTGAGGATGAGCATTATCACTAATGCCTTGTAACTGATCTTTATCAGGGTATTCTCTTCCCTGAAAATCCTGAGCCTCTGTTTGACCACCCTGTCAAATATCCCCGGACGTTTTAACTGATATCCTTTTTTATTTGCCCATATCACTCCGATGAAAATTGAGAAGGTAAATAATATGTAAAAACTCAGAATCGCCCCCTCAGAGTAAAATCTCAATAAAAAGGCAAAGGTCACCAGAACTGCCTGTATCATATAAATCAGGAATACTGCCTCTTTATGATAAAGACCAAGGGTCATTAACTTGTGGTGGAAGTGGTTTTTATCAGCCTTAAACAGAGGCTTACCGTTTATTTTTCTTGAGATCATTACTGTCAGAGTATCAAGTACCGGAAACCCCAGCAGTAAAAGAGGCAGCATAGGACTTAAGGGCATGTTTTCCTGAGTAAGTTTTAATGACAGGATTACCGCAAGAAAACCGATAAGCTGACTTCCTGCGTCTCCCATAAATATTGTTGCCGGAAATGTATTGAATCGCAGGAATCCGAAGAGTCCGCCTGCCATAGCAGCAGAAAGGAAGGCAATGCATGAGGCCCCTGACAGATAGGATAAATAACCGATGCAGACAAAACTTAATAGTGATATGCCTCCGGCAAGACCGTCCAGACCGTCTGCCAGATTAATGGCATTGGTTACACCGATGATTGTTACGAGCGTAAGAATAAGTGCAGCAGGGCCCGGAAGGGAAAAACCTTCGGGCAGCAGTGTTCCGAGATCTGTAACAACCAGGCCTCCGTTCAGTATTACAACAAGAGAGGCTAGCAGCTGGCCTGAAAATTTTATCCTGTAGTCCAGATTTTTTATATCATCCAGAAATCCAAAGAGGACAATGATCCATGCCCCTATCATAAGGGACCAGAAGAACCTGTCCATGTGTATATAATTCTGCAGAAACAGAATCGGTATTAATGAACCAAATGCAAAGGCGATACCGCCGACTCTGGGCACGGGTTTTGTGTGAACCTTGCGTTCATTCGGCTCATCTACAACATGAGCCTTCATGGCCATGGTCCTGAGTATCGGTATCAGGGTGATTGTTATAAACAGAGATAAAAACAGGGTGGGAAAATATAACATAGCTATCGGCGGTCAGATGAAAAAAAACGGAGCTGAAAATTGCGTATGCAACCAGAAGCTGATGAATCTGTCGGTTTGCTGATTATTCCGGCAGGAACTGATTTAAAGCCGGAATGATTTTTTCTGCGATTTTTTTTAATCTGGTATCCGCATCATTGGTGTTTTCATTTTTATAGATAGGGGTGATCAGTCGAACAAGGGCGCCGTCTGTACGCTGCCGTGTAACCGCATCCCAGAAAGTGTAAAATTTTATCTGGTATGCATTGGTCAGTATACGCCCGCGCATGGGGAACCAGTAGTACGCCAGACGTTTGATATTTCCTTTTTGCATTAATGCACGTTTTACTTTCACTGGACTCCCGTTTTTCATACTTGCAGGAAGTTCAATAAGGCCGGATTCCTTGAAAATAAATCCTTCACTTGGTAAGCAGGTATCCGGAGAATGTATGGCTTCTCCCTTCTGCTGGCTTTCATAATAGGCAACATAAAAATTTACAAGCTGTTTTTTTTGATTCAGGTAGTTCATCATCACATAGTCTGTGAAATCAAGTGTGTTAATATATTTTTGATCCAGGGGCCGGGCTGTTCCCTCCCATTCATCTATTGTAACCGGGAAATCCGAGAGATTTTTAATTGAGGGTGTTTTTTCTCTGAACTCAATTCCCTGTGATGCGGCGAGTGTAACACCGAGCAGCAGAACCGATAAAATAAAATTCACTGAAAAGAGTCTGCTGCCTGCTTTTTCCCCTTGAATATTGAACCCTGCGCCCTGGACCGTTTTATTGTCATCTGCGGAAGATTGTCTTTCAGTTTCTTTTCCGCAAAGCCTTTTCAGTATAAATGATTCCAGATAAAGAAACGCAAGTGACACTGTAAGGATTACCCAGCCTGAAAAGTCATGGAAAAAACCTTCGGCAGCTGCCTTACCCCAGAACTGGTAAAGAAAACCCACAGAAAATATTCTTAGCCCGTTTATTAAAACAGCAATAGGAATTGTGGACAGTACAAGGACAATGCGCTTCCACCAGATTTTGTGGAAAAAATAGGCAATCAAAATACCCATGATTACCAGAGGTATAAAAAAACGAAGGCCGCTGCATGCATCCACTACCTGGAGTTTGGTAAAGTCAAGGTCTATGATGTTTCCCGAACGGTATGCGGTCATGCCCATGAGCTGCATCAGGAATACGCCAAATTGAGAAGAAAGAAGTTTAAGGTTGAGTGTCAGCCTGCCGTGAATGAATTCAGGCAGAGGAAACATACCCAGAGACAGAATCAGCGGAAAGATAATTGTTTTAAGTTTTTTCCATCCCATGTGAAGCAGGCTAAGTGAAAAGACGACTGCCCAGAGTGAAAAATAAACAGTAAAAAATTCGCCGCCTAGTTCTCCGATCCAGAAAAGAAGAATGCTTATAATTAATAAAAACAGGCCTGTCATAGAAGGTACAGATAATTGACCGGACAGGGCCTGTCTTTTTTCCCAGATAAGATACAAAATAAAAAAGGGAATCAGGACTCCGTATGAGTAGTCCTCTCTCGTCCAGTCATGGAATATCAGCCATTGAAGAGATGAATAATAAATCCCGATGATCAGAATGATATAAATGCCGGTTATTAAATAGTATGTTTTATTTTTCATTGAACCATTTCACAAAGTATTTGAGTAAACTGTTTATATGTATCCACATAAGCCTGTTAAATAAATTTATTCTGCCGGAACTTCCCCTTCCCGCGTTGTGTTCAACAGACCATCGGGGAAGGTACCATATCTGCCATCCGTTTTTTTTAAATGTTCTGCACCAGTCCATATCTTCCACATACATGAAATACCGGTCATCCATAGGACCGACATCTGCTATGGCGGATTTCCTGACCAGCATGCACGCTCCTGAAACCCAGTCAACCTCAGCTGTACTGGAATAATCTCTTTTTTCAAGAACAGCGCCTGAAGATTTTTTTATCACTCTCGCAAAAATCCGTTTTAAAAGGACTGAAGGCGTCATAAATTTTCGGCAGGAGTCCTGGATTTCAGTCCTGTTGTCAATTATTTTAGGACCTATTATTGCAGCACGTTTATGGTTTCCCATAAACGCAACAGCAATTTCAATGCTGTTGTCCATGAATTCTGCATCAGGGTTCAGAAGAACGACAAACGTTCCTGAGGATAATTTTATTCCTTTATTGACTGCCTTTGAAAAACCAACATTGTCCTGGAATATCAGGCTGCAGGATAATAAGCTGTCTTTAATTTTTCTTTGGATGTTTTTTGGGTATGAGGAATTGCACAGGATTATAATCTCATATTCATATTGTTTAATATGAGAGAAAATAGATCTCACAGCGCGGCGTACTGTTTCAATATCCTTATACTCGACTATGATAAAAGAAAGATCCATAATCAGAATTTTTCGATAAACCGGTTGATAACCTGAGGTACAATGTGATTGCCGCTCCTGCGGCAGTGGAAGTGTTTTGCCTTCAGGATCATCTGAGGAAGCATTGCAGTATCATAGACTGCTAAAATGCGTCCCTGCTGCTCAAGCTGTTTTACAAGCTCTTCCTGATCGTCAGGTGATTCGTTCAATTCGGGTTTTCTTGGGACAGCAATCACTGTTTTATCTGCAATAAGACAATCTGCGATACTTCCGAATCCTCCCTGGGTAATAATCAGATCTGCATACTCTATTAGTTTCAGCAGTTCCTTTCTTGGCAGAAATCTTTCATAATCGGCATTAATGGGCCGATAAGCGGTGTTGCCCAGCTGAATAAACATTCTTTCTATTGTCTGTTCTGCGTAACTGTCAGCAGCTTTAACCATTCGCTCAAAACTGTAGGGATTGGTTCCTGTTAAAACAAGTATCAAAACAATAATCCGCCATATACTGCTTTAGGGTAAAATCTAAGAAGAGATTCCCACTGTATAATAAATAAATCTGCAATATGATACATAAGGCGGCCTGTGGATGAAGGTGTTGTTATACGGGCGCCGGTTTCAATATATATTATTTTTGATCCGAATAACTTGCCGATAATACAGGTTGCGATCGCCATCCCGGAACCGGTGCTTAATATAAATTTGGGACGCATTTTTAAATAAAGCCGAAGTGACTGAAAAAAATTAACAGGATATTTATAAATGTAAGTATGAGGATTTGTAATATAATAGACTTCCCTGAATTTCATACTGTATTCAATATGAGGAAGTTTATAGGTTATAAAGTATCTGGGATACAGCAGAGAATCTGTTGCCAGGATTGCTTCTGTCAGATGGCCGCCGGCAGAGCATACTACACACAGTATATTATTAAGTCTCATTGCTACAATCCGGAAATGAATCTGTCAGAAAAGGAAGCAAATGATTCAGCTTCATGGCCTCCAAATATATGTTGTGCTTCCTTTGACCAGAGACTGACTGCCGGTTCATTTTTTACGTCCATCTTCCGTTCAGTTTCTTCTCTGGACATGAACATATAGGCATCCAGAGGAAATCCTGCCCAGAAGGCATGCCATCGTTCAACAAAGACAATGTTCGCGGTTCTAAACCCTGCCCACAGTCCATTCTCCGGTATGAACCTGACATCCAGATCTGATGTAGACTTGAAATTACAGCGGGTTAAGCTGCCCCAGAAAAAAGCTCCTTTAAGATAAGTCGGATTTTTTCTTGCCAAACGAACGCGCATTTCTTCCATATATAAAAAAAAACGGGTTTTATCACTGTAAAGACTGAACCAGAACAGGTCGTGAGCACACAATGCGATTAAATGTCCATTGATAATCAGGTTCAGAGAATGGGTTATAAAAAAAGCTAAAATAAATTTTAAAGATATTGCCTGATTTAAATAAAATATATTTATAACCAATATAAAAATCAGGATTTCAAGAATAAGTCGGTGAATCAGTTCAATCCGGTTCATGTAGGCCATACCCTGGAAAAACCAGTATCGCAGGATAACCGGAATGGGCCTGTATTTCCATGTGCTTTTATCCGGCTTCAATTTCAGCCTCTCTGATGTTAATGCTCTGGATAAGATGTTTTTTTGTTGTGTCCAATGATCCGTTATTGTCGATAACCATCCAGTTAAATGCCCTGGCCAGTGTTTGATAAATATTTACTTTATCCACAAGGGAACGATCGTATGCCAGTTCGGGCCTTGTGCGTATAATGTTTTTCGGATTTCTAAAAATATAAACAACCGAAAAACTTTTCATGACCGGTTTGATAAACAGTTGTCCCGTAAAGGTTTTATGCAGGTTTATATTTCCTGTGTCCAGCATGATATCGACCATGGTATCCCATGGTCCCCTTTCACAGATCAAAAAATGGTTTCTGCGGTTATGTATAAGGATTTTTCGGTATGTAGCGATATTTACGTCAATACACTGCAGCAGCGTATATACCTTTTTAAAAAAAGACAGTTTCTGAAAATCATGATATCCGAACAGGTGTCCGTCATGCCTTTCATAGTAATTGTGTCCGGTTAAGCGCGTTGCTGCAAGCAGGGGCTTTGAAAACAGATTGTTGTATCTGGACCAGACTGTCTTCACCGGGATTCCATTGTCTTCCAGGTGCTTCTTAAGCCAGTTTGCCAGGGTAGATTTACCTGATCCGTCGGTTCCTGTGATAAAAAGGGGAGGGTAGGACATGCTAATTTTCCAGTGCCCTCAGCCATTCAAGCGAAACCGTTTCCCACGACATCATTGATTCACGTACTGAATTGCAGCTTTTTGTCAGTTCATTGTATAACCGTTCATCAATATGAAGCCTTTCCACTGCGGTGACAAGCGCATCGACATTTCCATGTGGTATAACCAGTCCTGCAGAACCTGCAGATCCGGGAAGCCCGTCAATCCTGCTGACAATAACAGGTGTGCCGCATGCTATACTTTCCATAACAGTAACAGGAAGCTCAGAAGGAACCAGAATAAATGGCAGCAATACAGCCCTTGCATTATAAATATAGTCTTTAAGTGCTTTTTGAGAGACCCATCCTCCTATGATATCAACTGTGCATTTAACACCATATTTTCGCACCTGTTTTTTTAATATATCCAACTGCCCCTCTCCCGCATTTCTCGCAAGGATCATCAGAGCGATATCAGGATCGTGGATTTTTGAAAATGCTTTTAAGATCAGATTGAATCCTCTTATTTTCGTAGCGCTTCCTGTGTAAAGAAATATGCTCTGTTGTGTACTGTTCTCTGTTTTTTTTATGTAGTGCCAGTCATCAATATCTATTCCCGGAGGGATATGATAGACGGATACAGCCGATTTAAGAGCCTTTTCAAGACGTTCAGCAGTGTTTACAGACTGGCAGATAATTCCCTTAAATAAACTTTTAAGTCTTTCAGCCCAGAAAATTTCGGGCACAGCCACCTGTCCGCCGAATGTAACAATATCTCTTAATGACAGATGCCGAATGGCTCTGATGAATTCACGTTTGTTATAAAAGGCATTGGACATGAATGCATAGGTGTCATGGTTTCTAAACAACTCATACCACCCGGCGGTTATAAGACTTGTCGGGCTGACGCTTACGATGATCTTATCAGGGGTTATCTCTTTTATAATGTTTTTAATCCGGAGAGAATTTGAACCTCTAAGGGATTTGAGCCTGTGCAGGCAAAAATCTTCAGAGTCTGCAGTCATAGAGTCTGTTGCGATGTGCACCTGATGCCCCAGGTCCCGGAATTTACGGCCCGTCCTGTGAATTGTCAGCCAGGGCTGAAGTTTCAGGTTGCCTGTACAGTATTGTGAAACGAAAAAAAGGATCTTCATATAGTCTGGCAGGTCACTGTTCGAGTATTTTTAAAAACCACTGTGCAGTCTTGATTATCATAATATCTTTTGTGAAATCATCTTCATATCGTTTCTTTGCATTTGTTCCGAGCATCGTCCTTTGTTCTTTGGAGGACGCAAGTGTCAATATGGTATCCGCCATGGTCCTGGGATTTTCAATGGGGACAAGGATGCCGTCAACTCCGTTTCTGACAGCTTCCGGGTTTCCGCCGGTATCGGTTGCGATTATTGCAAGTCCAGTCTGCATGGCCTCCAGGAGGGCTATTGAAAAGTATTCCGCATATGAGGTCATTATGAAAAGGTCAAGTTTATTAAGGCATTCTTCTATATTGTCCACATGCCCTGCAAAGGTCAATATATCGGTAATGTCTAAATCAGCAGCTTTATTAAAAAGTAATTCTCTTTGCGGACCGTCACCCCAGATTACAAATTCAATATCCGGATTGTTTTTTTTTACCAGTGCAATGGAATCCAGCATCCATATTAAACCCTTTTGTTCACACAAACGGCAGCAGGTACCAACAAGTATTTTTCCTGAAAAGCGGCCCACCTGCTTTTGTCTCTTTTCAGGGGATACCGGGAGTCCTTTGGGTGCTGTAATACCATTATGTATAATTTCAATCTTATTTGAAGGGACTCCTTTATCCTGCAAGCGATTGCCTGCAAATCTTGAAACCGCAATAATGTTTTTTATAACATGGCGATAAAATATCTTTTCTATCAGATTAATAAACGGGGCTCTTATTTTCTGTACCAGATTTGATGCATAATAATCACCATGCCATGATGCCAGAATTGGAATGGATAACCCAATAGATGCAATATATCCTGCGAAGGCGCCGTTGAAACCAAAAACAAATAGTGCATCCGGTTTTTCTTTTTTTATAACGCTGCGCAGGGGAAGCATCCATGACAGGTCCCACCTGCCGCGAATACTTATTAAATAAGGCTTGATAGTTTTAAGTGTATTTTTGTCAATCGGCCAGTTTTTATTATTAATAACAACCGATCTGATTTTAATAGGAGCGTGTTCGTCCAGCATCTCAAGGCTGGCGGCATATTTTGCTACACCGCCGGGGATTAGTCCCCAGTGGATTGAAATAATTTTATATGATTTCATTTGATTGCTTATACTTAATAAAGAAGGTTATTCTCCGGAAGAGTGCAATAATTCTCATTTCTTATTGATGTCTCATAAGCAATCAAGGCTATGAAAAGCATGAGTGAGTGATCAAAGTTGACAAAAGTCGTTCCTGCCAATGATCGAATAAATAAAAAAAATAATATTGCTGTGATTTCTTTATGTCTCTCCTTCATTAATGGCGTGAACCATTCAGGTATAAAAAAGAATATCTTGAGTATTTTACTCATCAAGATAAAGAAGCAGATTAACCATGGTATAAATCCAATAAGCCCGGAATTGAGCAAAACCTCAAAATACGAGCTGTGAAGATGTGAACCTATCAAAGACTTCGATACTGCGCCGTATCTCACACCTGCCGCCATTCCGTATCCCAAAATCGGTTTGTCCTTAAATCTACGCCAGCTATGTTGCCAGGCAGGTAGACGGCCGGACCATGTTTTGTACTGCTTATCTGTCTGGCCTCTTCTGAAGTATTGTTCCGCATCGTTTTTAAGCATATCTGTGCCCAGGCAGACAAACACTGTTATGGTAATTATAAAAAAAAACATTAAATATCTTAATTTTTGTTTCATTAATAATAATGCGAATGAAGCGGCAAAACCTATGATACATGTTCTTGACTGGGCAATAATAAGGACAGTGATTGAAACAAGGGAAGCAGTTAAGTGAAAAAATTTTACACGTATCGAAGGCGTCCCCATCACTTTGTTAAGGCTGATCAGTGCAATAACTCCGGAAATCACACCCACCGAGTTCGGGTTAGTAACAATAATCCATCCATAAAGCATGGCAAAATTCATACCTGTAATTTGCTTAATAAAGGTCTTTTCCGGTGAAATGATAGCTCCCAGTAAAAATGAAAGAAACATAATCCAGTAAAACAATATGGATAAGTCCAGCGCCGCAGATGTATAGTTATATTGAGGCCTGTAAGATAGAAACAGCATACATGCGGTTGTTCCGATGAGGATAAGCAGTGCCTTGTATAATGAAAATTCCGGAAAGGGGGAAATAGCTCCGGATAATACTCCTGAAAAACCATACATAATAAGGCAAAACAATGGTGTTTTTATTGACGAGAACGCGTAGTTTAACCTTGTTAACAAACTAAATCCGATAATAGCTCCTGCAAAAAAAACAAGTACAAGCTGAACGGAATTCGTTGCCATAATATTGGTTGATTGAATCTTTCCAAAATTTAAAATCGCAATGAACAGGATAATCCAAGCATAGTGTATCAGCTTGAAATGAGAAATGGTTCTCTTTAAATTATCCTTCAGATAGCCCCAATTAATGAGTGCTCCAAACAGTAAGGCTAACAACAGTATAATGAAAAAAACTCTCATTTACGAGTCTGTCCGAATATAAAAATATAAATGTTCAATGTGAAACACCTGATAATCAAGTAGGATTTTAAAATAGGGGTATGTAATTTTGTGTGGTCAGAAGCTTAAAGCACTTTTTAAAAACGCCAAAGAATCATTTCTTAATTCTGAAAGCTTATTATCAACACTTGTATAGTTGATTTCTTTTTTAATTGAGGTAACTATATTTTGACCTTGATATAATCGGTCTGAAAGACTTAACAGTGAAAACAGACTGTCTATTCTGGAGTTACGGGAATTTCGGTTTTTAGAATTATATCGATAAAAAGTCATAAATTTTTTTTGAAAAATGATGGAAAATACTGTGCAGTGAAATGAGTCTGTGCACACATATTCTGCCTGACTAATTAATTTTATGAAATCATTTGGTGAAACGTTATATGGCGCCTCATCACCAAAGTCTTCATCGTTAAGAATGTATTCATCCATGTGGCGAATGGCAATAATCTTAAACCCTGTATACTGTTTTAACTCATTTGCAGCTCTTCTGGCCTCAATATTAGGGCCTAATAAATAACAAAAAATAAATGGTTCTTTTTCGATGGTGAAATTGGAAGAATCAATTTCTTTTTGCCAGTCGTTTTTTGTTAATAATATTGTGGGATCCACGACTACGGTTGCGTTGCTGTCTGAAATAGTCTCAACAATTTCTTTGCCTTTTAATTCTCTTACCCCGATTTTATTGAATCGATTAAGGTATTTCCTTGTTTCATTTTTTTGTATCGCTGGTATTTTTGATACACCAAAACTGGAAGCATAAGCAATTTTGGGAATACGGTCATTAACAAATAAAAGATTTGTAAATCGGCTGTATAAACTCATGGGCACCCAAACCTGGTCGCTTCCGACTAATACAGCATCGTAAGTTAAAGCTCCTTCACAAAGATTTTTATAGCCGACATATGTTTTAAAAAACGGCTCAAGATTTTCTTTTTTATACATGTTTACAGATTTTGTTCTTATAGTAATATTTTGCGTATAGTTGTTGTGTAGTTTTCTTTTCAGTTTGTTTTTTAGTATCTTAAATTTATTTTTAATATCACCAATTAAAAACATAAAAATTACTAAACGTGTTTTATCAAAAAACGACAGCTGCTTATGGTAAATTATAATCTCACATTCATATCCCAGATTTTCTAACGTCTTAACTGTCGCATAGCCCTGTAGTGATGTTCCATAATTATTATGGTTTTTTTTATAAGCGATTACACATCCAATTTTTTTCATTTTATTTTTTCTTATTTTTTTAAAATATCAATTATAAACCAGAGCTTTTTATGCCTGCCGATAAATATTTGCAGCATAGTGTGGATATAAGATAATGTGGATTTAATGGGAGCAGGATCTTTCTTAATTGAATCATAAGATGGATTTTTTCTGCCGAACACTTTATTTAAGCGCATAAATGTCGTGCTGCGATATTTCTTCTGAAAAACAACTCGTTGAGATTTTTTTAAAACATCTATCTCAAGATTTTGCAAAGAGATACAGCCTTCATTTTTTGCCTCACGTAACCATTCGTCAATTTTTTTATTACGTGTTATTAAAGAATTAATTCCGATTTTATCTCGGCTATAGGGTTCTATATGGATATCTCCGAATGAAATATCTGCCAGTTCAGCAAAATGGTCAATGCATAAAGTACATCTTCGGGGAATAAAAAATGACCGCAGAGGATGATAATACTGCTGATATTTTTTTTTAAAAACGAAAGGTTTCCTTGAAATACTGTCGACACCTTTGGCAACAAGATTCCCAAGACATCCTTCATCACGGTAAGAAAGATAATTCAAATCTTTTTTGTTAATAAGCCATTTTTTGAAAATATATTCAGTTAAGTAGAAGCTTCTGCCGCCTGAGCAATATATTCCAAAGTAGGCAGATATTTTTTCTTTAAACTTTTTATCCATTGCTTCATATTTTCTAAAGCCTTGAATATGGCAGGGCAGTCCAACAACGATAAACCGTTGTCCGTTATCTTTAAGAATGTCTTTTATTGCATGGTTCAGAGTTACAGGAGAATATTTTGAACTTTTTGCGGCTAATACCTCGTCCCTTGTTTTCGCAATGTAACTTTTTACCAGGAACTCATTGTCCTGATCAAAAGCTGTTACCAATGCACCATCTATATATTTCTTTTCCAGCAGAAAGATCAGGAGTTGTGACAATAGACCGCCTGAAGCACAATGATACCTGATATCATGATTATTGCTGTATCCTGTATAACAGCTGATGTACCTGCCTACTTTTGCATCTTTAACTATTTGTGGGGATTTAAAGCATTTATTCGATATATCATATAAATTTATGCCCAATCCTGGACATGCTTCATGACATCTATCGCATCCTTTTTCGTTAATGCAGGTTTCAGTATTTATCTCCGGCAAGAACATTCCTGCTTTAGCTTTTATTGTAATAGATGATGTTGGACATGTATTTTCGCAGATACCGCACCCGATACAAAGGTTGTTCTTTACCGTGTAACTGATATTCCAGATCATTATAAACGAGACCGATTTTAATAATGGGATAAATATTGGGGTTGAGGACTGCTATCGGTAGGCGATTGTGATAAAGCCTGTTGGATGAAATATTACTAAAAAATTATAAACTGAAGCCCACTTTCATATCAATTTTTATCTGTATTGATATGAATGAGTATAAAAGAAATAAATTGGTTAAAATACCTACCATTGCTGCACCGGATAAGCCTAAAAAAGGTATTAGAGTCACATAGCATACTATACCGATAAACATCTTTTTTATATTTATTATTAATGTTGCTTTTGGGCGAGGTCCAACCTGTATTAATGATTGGAATGGTACAACAGCACTGCCCAGTATAACCTGGAAAACAAGAATCCTTAATACGCTGACTGAATCAATGTACTGTTCTCCAAAGAGCAGCATAATAAGGTCCTTCGCAAAAATGACAACTGTTATCAGCAAGACAAGCTGAATCATTAAAATTTTCATTGCCATCATGAGGTATTTTTTTCTTTTTTTTAAATTGATTACCGCATCGGGAGCATTCGGCACCAAAATCACTCTGGTAGCAGCCGTAAATAATGACATAATTGAAGTGGTTCTTAAAGCAGCACCATAATACCCTAGTTCTGCCTTATCAAGTAATCCTGAAATAAAAAAAACATCTAATCTGTTTGAGACCTGATTTACAATAGCTGCAGAGATTAATATCAAAGAGGTCGATAGAAAATTTTTAAATAATGCTCCTGATATTTTTGATTTAAGAGAATCGATATGGCGCCAGATTGAAAATAAAGAAAAAACAGTTCCCATCATCAAGTATAATGCTGTTAAATATTTAATGCCGTACAATCCCAGAAACAGACCGAGAGCAATAAATAAAAAACAAAAAAACTGACAGGCAAACTGCAGTACGCTTACCTTGAAATAATCGGAATTAAGCTGGTTGAAAGCGATCTCTATTAAAAAAAAACTAAATAAGCACCCCGATATGCATGCGCAGATAATCAGTTTCCTGTATTCACTGTCTGAGTCTAAAAACAAAAGAACAAATCCAGACAATATCAGAACGAAAAGGATTGAATAAATGAATTTTGTTAAAAACGCACATTTTAAGATTTCGTTTTTATTAACGAATTGTCTGGAACAAAATTTAATTAAAGTAGTATCGATAACAAGAGTTGATTCACTTGCTATTACAAAAACAGACATAAATAATGTATAATCACCAATTGAACCGGCGCCGGCGATTCTTGCAATCAGAATCCCTGACAAGAAATTAAAAAGCCTTCCCAAAAAAATGCCACAAAAGACATATGAGAAATTACTGAACAATGAAGAAAAAGGGGATGCCCATAGTCTCTCTTTTATGGCTGTTATGGAGTAACTCTGATTATAATTCATTAGTCTGGTTTTATGACTATCTGCTAAATTTTATTTCAAGATTTTGAGGAGAGTTCCATAATATCTGTTCACCAGCGAGCTTATACTTAGCTATTGCTTTCCAAAATGAATTTAAAGATATGTATTGTTCCGGAGACCACATAAAGTCTGATACAGTATTCCAGGAAATAAGTGAAGTGTCCTCGCTGTCAGGTACAAAAGGCATAAATACGAAACCGGTAACGGCTGATTTAATGTTATCACTGTTCCAGTCTATTTTGTTCGGGAATGGCCACGAATATTCATTATTAAAATCCGCTGATTGAATTTTTGGAAAAAAATTGTCCCATATTGTTAGCTTTTTTTTTATGATTTTATTAAAGTCCAATATGACATTGTCTGTAACTGTACAAATTATTATTTTTATATCTGCGGAGAGAGGTGCGAAAGCTGAAAGGTATGTTTGCTGTTCATCAGTAATATGACTGTTAATATTATAGTACATAGGGATAACACAAAAATTTATATCATGGCATAGTTCTTTTAACCTGTTAAAAACTGATAATGTAAAATATGAGTGAGCTTTGCCGATATTGTTTCCAAATTCAGCTTTATCCTCATCGGTTAAAAGAGTTTCCTGGCCAACATTTTGCAGATCGTCAAAATTTAAGCCAAAATTTCTGTAGCCGATGTCATAAAGTTTTTTCATTTTATCAACAATTAGTCTGATTTCATCGTTCGATGAAAATTTCACCGGATTATCATCAGGGCTGGAAGAACGCGGCCCGAAGTTAATATTGGGAACGATGAAATGTTTTTGGCATAGAGCAAGATAGTCCGTCATTATTGCTAATTCATTAGAGGTGAATTCCTGTCGCCAATTAATTGAAAATTTGTAATTAAGGTAGCTCCCCTGGTTAACAATGAAATTGCCCTTTAATCCTGCAAGTCTTTCAATTGCCTCCTTTTGTTTCGAGAACCATTGCACTCCCATTGCTATCCCTCTTGTTTCAAGGGTGGGGGCATCTATGATGTCAATAACATACGCCGTTGGTTCTGAAGATCTTACTATAGCCTGTTTGAATGACTGGAAACCATAAAATCTCCCCTGTTCATTTTTCCCTCCCAGATATATGATGTTTTGGGTTTTATCTTCGACGGTTGAAAGGAAGTATCCCTGTGGACCAATATCCTGATGTGTGCTGTCCGGGAATTTAAACTTAAACTGGTTAATTATGGCAGTAGAGTGCTCAAGGTCTCCAATCAGGAGTTGTGTACTGTAACTGCTAATGTTTGTATCATTTGGTTCAAAAAATTTGAAATTTGCAATTTCGGACAATATTAGGAATTCCTTTATCTCTTCTATTAGGTAATCCTGTTTTCCAAGTATTGGATCAATTACTATTGCAAGAGAGCCAATGGAAAAATATTTGTGTTTGAAATTGACCTTTCTAGGAGAGGGAATAATTACAGGAATATTCATTTCTGTGTCATAGCTGACAGGTGGATATGGGGTAATGGTAAGTTCTACATCATCTATCCACATTGTACCCGTGCAGGATGTTAAAACAAATCCTAATCTCAAAAATTGTGTGTCTTTTGGAGTGATTTTATAAAAGCATATTTTAGTCCAATCAGATATTGAACCATCAAACTGGAGTTCTTCGTGCTCTATACTGTTTTTGTTTTGGTCGAACATGTGCAGCACAACACGTCCTTTATACCATTGCCCTCCGCTTAAGATGTTATTAGCCTTTATCCATGCGGACAAATCAACCCTGTAATTTTCCTGGATTGGAATATAATTGGTATAGATTCCAAATGATTTCCCCTGATCTTCAGCAACCTTTGCGACCAGCTTTATAGCCTTTGTTCCTGAATGGACATCATCAGCAATCCATTGAACAGAATTTTCATTTTTTCGAGAGACGCTGGTCCAGCTTTCTGCTTTTCCATCTTCCCCAAATTCAAATCCCGGATTCTGAATTATATTTGATGCTACAATATTAAGACTATTCAACATAAAAATTAAAAAAATGGACAGTATTGACAGGCTGAATCTATTTAAAATGTTTTGTTTCTGAAATATTCTTGTTTTCATTTTGGAAATATCCGGTCTTCGGGTTAGCAGGAAAAAGAAACGTTAATAGGTACAGTTTTATGTATATACTTTTTCAAGTTAATATTTCCTGCTATAGGGAACTCTATTTCTGTCAATACCTAAACCTTATACATGGTAAGAATGCCGGAGATCATTGCAAAGGCTACAAAACCAACAAGTCCGCCCAGAAACAGAATAAGGAGCGGTTCAATCATTGCGTTCATTCGCTGTATGTATGTCTTCAATATCTTCTCATGGATATCTGCCGCTATTGCAAGGCTTGCATCCACGCTTCCGGTTTCTTCTCCTACTGCAACCATGCTGGCGATCATGGGCGGGAAAATATGCTCAGCCGCTTTTATGGGCGCAGAAAGGCTGTCGCCCCTGAGTATATGCGCCTCCATTGTTTCCATTACTCTTTTTACTGCAGAGTTGCTGATAATGCCTTTAACGATCCTGAGCGATTCCAGTATGCTTACTCCGCTTCCTATAAGGGTTGAAAGGTTTCTTGTAAACTGGACAATAAGAGAATAATAAAACACCGGGCCTATAACGGGTATCCTGGTTTTTATTATATCCATCCAGTACCTGACTCCTGAATTCAGGCGGTATGCAAGATAGACAGCCGCAATACCAGAGACAATGACAGAAAAAAAATATCTCCAGTAAATCTTGAACCATTCACTTACATTGATAATAAGCTGTGTGTTCCATGGAAGTTTCTGGGTTCTCAATTTAAGCAGGGGAGTTATCCGGGGAATAACAAATGAAACAAGAAATGCGACAACTACTATAACAACTATGGTGACAATGGCCGGGTAAATTGCCCCTGTAATAAGATTGCTTCTGAAACTTGCGTCGTCCTCGATATGGTCTGCTATCCTTGTTAGCATTATTCCAAGTGTGCCGCTGGCTTCACCTGCTGCAACCATTCCTCTCACACGATCGTCAAATATCCTGCTGAACCGGTTTAATGCATCATTCAGCGACTGGCCTCCCTGAATATCCAGGCGTATCCGGCCGATGGTTTTTTTCAGCCGTGTCTTTTTTGTCTGATCTTCAAGAACATAAAGCGCATTTACAAGAGTCACTCCCGAATTTAAAAGAGATGAAAGCTGTCTGAAAAATAAAGCCAGGTCGTCAAGCCTGATAATACTCAGGTAGTCAAGAACAGTGAGGCGGTATGCCTGCTCTTCCCCTGCCGCAGCAAACGGCGCTTCCTTTATTGACAGGACCATCCTTCTGTCAGCTCTCAGCCGGGAAGCTGCATCAGCCTGATTATCAGCCTCGATGATCTCGGTTACTTCGCTGCCCGAGGCATCAAGTGTTACATATTCATATAAAGGCATAACTTTTATTCCAGAAGGGTTACACGCATCAGTTCTTCCGGCGATATAATCCCTTTATTTACTTTGATTATTCCATCCTGAAAAAGGGTTCTCATTCCGCTTTCTATAGCCGCATCACGAATAACTTCGCTTGATGTTCTTTTTACAACTTCCTGCTGTATTTCACGGGTAACGCTGCATATTTCACATATAGCAATCCGGTCCTTGCAACCGGAATCCCTGCATTGGCGGCAGCCCTGTCCTCTTTGCCAGGCAGCTCCGTCAGGCAGTGTGTCCAGCCCGAACCGGCGGAGATCATCACTGCTTGGTTCAATCTGCGTTCTGCATTGAGAGCAGTTCTTTCTTACGAGTCTCTGGGCCAAAATTCCCCTGACCGTAGAGCTTACAAGAAACGGTTCGCACCCCATGTCAACCAGCCTTGTAAGGGCGCTGGGTGCATCATTCGTATGGATAGTAGCAAGTACAAGATGGCCTGTCAGCGCTGCCTGCAGTGCAATGTCGGCAGTTGCCTTGTCTCTTATTTCGCCTATCATTATTATATCAGGGTCCTGACGGAGAATGGATCTTAAGGCGGAAGGGAAAGTGACCTTCATTGCCTGGTCCACCTGTACCTGGGTTATCCCGTCAACCTTGTATTCCACAGGATCTTCGACTGTTGTGATATTGATCTGTTCCGACTGCAGATATCGCAGTGTGACATAAAGTGTTGTGGATTTTCCCGAACCCGTAGGGCTTGCCAGAAGAATAATGCCGTGAGGCTTGGTTATAAGGGATTTAAAAAGCTCGATGCTGTCATCTTCCATTCCAAGAGTTTCAAAATCATTTCTTCTGTTTTCAGTGGTCAAAAGACGGAGCACTGCCTTTTCGCCATAGATGTTCGGAAGTATGGAAACCCTTATGTCAACGGTAGCGCCGTTTCTGCTGAAGGTCATGGCGCCGTCCTGGGGAGCCCTTTTTTCTGCAATGTTGAGATTTGCAAGAACTTTGATCCTGGAAACAAGCGGAGGCGCAATCCTTGCCGGATGGGTTTCTATATTACGTAAAACCCCGTCTATACGGAAACGCACTCTCAGCTCTTCTTTTCCTGATTCCATATGGATATCCGAAGCCCTTTCACGGACAGCCTTTTCAAGGAGGTTATCCACAAGGTGTATGATTGCAGTATCCTCGGAAAGATCCAGGGGCTTTCTTTCGGTTTCATAGATTTCTCTGAGTACCTCTCTGATTCTGTTGATCGATGAAATACAAACGGTAACAGGCATACCGGCCACCCGCTGCAGATTCCCCTGAATCTGAGGATTTAGGGGGCTGTCACATGCAAGCAGCAGTGAACCGTTTTCAGCCCTGACCGGAATAATGTTGTGCCGTTCCGCAAGTGGGCGGGCAATAGATTTTACTGCCGCCTCATCAACATCGGATGTTTCAAGAGGTAAAAATTCCAGTCCGTTAATCTTTGCAATGCTTCTTGCAATATCATCCTGTGAAACATAACCGAGCTTGACAAGTATGGCTCCCAGCAGATCTCTTGTTCTGGTCTGTATCCTGAGAGACTCTTCCAGCTGGCCTTCTTTTAAAAGGCCTTCTTCCACAAGGGACTGTCCGAGCAGTTTTCTGCCTCTGCTTTTATTCATCTGATTAGGATAGGGGGTGCGTCCTTTTAAGTCGTCGGGCATGATATTTATATCTCTTTGTTAAATTTATCGATATGTTTTACGAAAGTTTCGCAGTTTTATTTTATTATTGGGGAGAGTAATGAAATAGTTTTTTTGCTCATCTTTTTTATGGATTACCCGGTCAAGCAGTGGAATGACGGCATATGCCCATCGTCATTACCCGACTTGATCGGGTAATCCAGTTTCAATATCTTTCACATCTGTCACGGCTGTTTCATGAGCCGTTCGATATAGCTTATGTCACGGGCGTTTTTCAATGCAGTATCTCTGTCAATCTTTCCCTCTCTGAAAAGTTTTGACAAAGAGTGTTCCATGCTCTGCATTCCATGAGAGGAACCGGTTTCTATTACCGAGCGAATCTGCTCCGATTTATGCTGCCGTATCATATTGCTTATTCCGGGTGTAATCCGCATGATTTCAGTTGCCGGCACACGGCCTTTACCATCCTTTTGCCGCAGCAGCTTTTGGGATATAACCGCTTTCAGTGCAAGAGAGAGCTGGTGGGCTATCTGTTCCTGCTCATCCGAGGGGTATACTCCGACGATCCTTGATATTGTGGATGTGGCGTCTCTGGTATGGAGGGTTGCCAGCACAAGGTGACCTGTTTCTGCTGCCATAATTGCAGTCCGTATGGTTTCAAGGTCCCTCATTTCCCCGACAAGTATAACATCAGGGTCTTCCCTTAAAGCAGACCTGAGACCGTCGGCAAAGGAAGGGACATCCGTATACAGTTCTCTCTGATTGATGAGGGATCTGTCGTGATGAAAGATGTACTCCACCGGGTCTTCAATAGTGATTATATGCTGCCGGCTTGTCTGATTTATTTTGTCGATAAGCGCAGCCAGAGTACTTGTTTTGCCGCTTCCGGTCGGACCTGTTACAAGGATCAGACCGTCCTGCATACTGCATAGATTATACAGACCTGCCGGAAGATTCAATTCTTCCAATGAGGGTATATGGTCTGCAAGACGTCTGAAGGCCGCGGCAACGCAGCCTTTCTGATAATAGATGTTTACCCTGAAACGGGAGCTGTTTGAGCTGCCGTTGAGGGTATATGCCAGGTCTATTGCCTGTTCGTTTTCAAATATCGTTTTTTGCCGTTCCGTAAGGATACTGAGCAGAAGGCTCTCCGTATCTTCTTTGATGAGAGTTTTCTGCTCAACAGGCGTCAGCTGGCCATGAATGCGAAGAACCGGAGGGCTGTCCACGGTAATGTGAAGATCTGTTGCATCATTTTCAATTGCGAGAGTGAGGAGAGAAGTCAGTTCCATCTTTTTCCTTTTCAATTCTTGTTAAGTTTTTTCCAGGTTTCATTATATTCAAACATATATTTTTTGTTTTCTTTTATTACGGGATGTTCGCTTCCCTTTAGAGCTTCCCTGGTAACTCTGTCTGATTCATTGGGTGACATAAGAATGTGAGGGGTAAGAAGAAAAACCATCTCTGTCCGGGTTTTGTTTTTGCTTTCATTTTTAAAGAAAAAACCTAAAAGAGGAATGTCTCCAAGTATCGGCACCTTTCTTTCTGTCAGGTTTTCTTCTTCCTCTATCAGTCCGCCAAGGGCCAGGGTTGAACCTTCAGGGACTACAGCTATGGTCTGCAGTGCATTACTTCTCAAAGTGCTGACTGTTGAACTGGTCCAGTTTGCATTCGGATTTCCGCTGCTGTCAAATCCTGCATAATAAACCTCGGCCCCCTTTGAATTAATACCTGACTGTACCAGATAGATTTTCAGGGTAACGGTTCTGTCTTCATTTACCTGAGGTGTAATGCGCAACTGGGTGCCTACAAGATCTGCGGTGTTGTATTCCGGGGATGCATAACCCTGAGTTGTCATATTTCCTTCTTCGTCATAGGTCGGGGGATTATAATTAACACCGCTGAACAGGGGCACGTTTACTTCTCCTGAAGTAACTTCTGCCTCGCTGTTTTGAGCTGCAACAACCATAGGTGTTGCTATGGTATTTAAAAGGCCGTCTTTCTGAAGCATCTCCATTTTAAGGTCGAGGTCCCACTTATCGTTTATAATCCTGTAAACCGCGTTTATTCCTGTAGAAGCGTCTAACATGCTGCCGGTAAGGATTTTTGAATCTGTACCTCCACCGCCGTTCCGGTCATAATTTGCTTCTGAAATCTGAAAAAAAGAACTGAAATCATCTGTCAGTGTGACATTGAGGATACGGCATTCAATAAGGACCTGGGGTGTGGGAGTGTCGAGCTGATAGATAAGGGATCTGATCTCATCAAGTATCCTTCCGTCAGATGAAGATACAAGAATAGCATTATTCCGGAGAAAGATGCTCATCAGGGCAAAACCCAGCTGTTTGTTAATCCATCTAACATCCGATTCTGTAAGTTTCAGGTCCAGCTTTGTTCCAAGCAGGGCTTTTATTTTATCGGAAGTTAGGTATTCCTTTTTTAAATCTGGAGTGTCTATTTCCTTTGATGATTCAGTGTCAGATTCCTGTGTTTCTATTTTTCCCTCGTCATCATCCAGATCAGAGAGTTTAAGGTGTTCATAACTTTTCAGCTGGGTGGGCAGGACATATTCCACTCTGTCTCCCATAACGCTTGAGATAGCGTCGGCGACCTGCGGAGCAGATGCATACCTTAAGTTATAAATCTCTGTTCTTATGCCCACATCAACCGGGACCTCTCTTTCAAGATCATATGCATGCATGATATGGATTGCTTCATCCTGTTCTCTGTACCAGAGGTTATATTTTTTGCACAATACTTCTATGGCAGTACGCAGCGGGACATTCTTCAGCGAAAGATCGATTTCAATATTTTCAAGCCATGGCTTGCATATAATGTTTATGCCTGTTTTTTTTGATACTGCATTAAGTGCCCGGCCCAGCATCACCCCTTTTAATTCCATGCTGCTGAAAAAACCCAGTGATTCGGAATTATCATCCTGAGTACCGGTTGTTCTGTTATAGACCAGCCTGATATCCGTTTTTTTATTGGAAAAAAGAATAAACCCTTCTTCAATGGAATAGCGGAGTCCATTATTTCTGCAGAGCACATCAAGCGCAGTTTTAAGGGTTGTATCCTTAAGGTATATTGAAATTCTTTCACTAAAAAGATCTTTATTGTCTTCATCTTTTTTACTGTACTCTTCTTCAAGTACGTCTTTAAGGTAATCCGGCATAATGATTCTGTCGCCGGTTTTCTTTCCGTCTTTAACCGCAAAATTTACATCAGTAACAGCAGTGATCGCTGTGAGAATATTGGAAAGTTTTTCGTTGCGAAAATCCAGGGTAGATATCTTTGTGTTTTCAAGTTTTTTTGAAATGATTCCTATGGAAGGAGAAATATCTTCTGCCGGATGAGAGTATGGCGGCGGATTCAGATGAATCCCTGCCGGTATTTCCGGGAGAGCTTCAGCCGGTTTAAGGGGGGCGCCATGGCTCTCCTCATTAATCCTGTCAACAACATTTATTTTATTTGAAGGAACTGCCTTGTCTCCGCCGTAAACATGTTGTTCGGGTTGAGGCGTCTTGCCTTCAATTATTTTATCATGTCTCGTAAACACACATCCGGACATGAGCAGTGTAAAAAAAGAAAGTGTTGGTATTAGTTGCCTTTGATTCTTAATCATGAAAGAAAATATTTTCATTTCTTTTCTCCCATAAGCGGAACCCAGATTTTTTCATTATTTTCGAGTATGATAAGAACTCCATGATCTGTAATATCACTGACCTTAAAGAGTGTCATCCACCGGTGTGATGCTGAATCATCACGGTCGGGTTTGGGTATGGAGACAGTCATTCCTGGCTTAAACATTACTACTCCTTTAAAATTTTCCAGGTTTAGCTCGACTATTGCGGCCTTTTTTTTATCTGTTTCAATTACGCCTGTTATACGAACTTCTGGAGGTTCAATATTGCCCATCTGCCGTTCGATTTCATCGGGTATAGACATCGGGTCACGGCCTTTTGAACCAGCGTCGGGTTTTTCCGCAGTGTTTTTACTGCCTGTAACAGGGGCTTCATTTGCCGGTATGCTTTTTGAAATATTATTTTTTTCGACAAATGTGTTTTCTGCCGAAACTGCGTAGCCTTCAGTGTAAAGGATAGCTGCTACAGTTAATATCAGGCAGGCTGATATCACGTATACAGTCTGTAGCTGTCCGCTGTTCTTTAAATTAATCTTAAATGGAAAAATTGCTGGCATTGTTTTCACCGGTTATTTAGTTGTGTTTGAATTGCGATATGTAAAGGTAAGTATATCGATGGTCAAAAAATATCCCCCAAAAAACATAATTTACCTTTTTGGGAGTATGGAGCGTTTTAAGCTCCCGGAAACAAGGGTTAAAAAATGATACAGAAAACTGTCCGAAAGGACCGGATCAATTTAAATGTATCCTGTACGTCAACTTTATTTGTCGGTTGACAGAATAAAACTCAGGGATTTTTCGGCATTCAGCTCATTTGTCATTTCATCCATGAACGCGAGAAATTTATTTGAATATTTCCAGAAAATTTCAATCGCCTCTTTTCCTGCCTCAGTCAAATTAGCGCCGCCTCCATTCGCACCCCCGCGAACTGTCTCGACCAGCTTGGATCCGGCCTGATTCTCCATTGAGTTAAGGAGATCCCATGCATGTTTGTATGACATTTTCATAGAAGCTGCAGCTTTTGAAATTGATCCGTTGTCACGAATGCGTTCCAGAAGCAGAACCCTGCCGTGTCCTAAAAATGTTGATCCTTCACTTTCGAGCCAGAATCTGCCGTCACAGTAAATGCCCTTTTTTCCGTTTTTTTTCTTTCCTGACATTTTTTTGTGCATAGCGTGTAGTTATATTATACCAAACAGCTATGTCAACTTATTAAATCCATGTTATGACTGAAAAAAACGTTGAAATGAACATCTTCGGGCTTGAATAAAATGATTGAGTTGCAGATAAAAACAGCCTAAAAAATGATCCATACCTCCATCTGCATATTCCTGTCTTTTTCAGGCATTTCAATATGAAGCCTTCTCATGGTTATCATTTTCGGCATACCGTTTATCTTTTTTAAAAAGGATCTGGCTTTGTTAAAGGATCCGCTTAAAATAAGCCTGTAACATGCACTCTGCAGCATTTCATCACTGTCAGTCAGACCGTTTATGATTTCTCTTTCATTGATGCGGCTGTAATTCCGGATCGTAAGCCCTTCAATACCGGCTATCTGAAGTATCCTGGCGCCAAGGGTATCTCTTTCTTCATCTGTGGCAAGGTGAGCTTCAGCTTCCCGCAGTTCGGTTGAGGCTTTGCTGATCTTTTTTTTCAGTGTTCTGATCTTCCTGTCCGGGCGCCCGCTCATTTGTTCCTGTTTTAAGGATTTCACTGCGGATGATTTTTTAATTAATTCGTTTTTTAGTCTGTTCAGCTTTCTCCCCTGAGCCGGGTAAATAAAATGTGAGTAGATAAAGATACCTGCTATAATTATTATGCAGCATATTCCTATCCATTCTGTTCTGTTTAATGTTCGCTGTGCCATGGTGTAAATCTCATTTTTATTGAAAATGAATAGGGAAGAAGTTTTTCTCTCGCACCGGTAGATTTTTTTGGGCGGCTCACATTATCAAGTACAGTTGCCTCGCAGTACTCGAGTAAAGAAAGAGAATCATTAAAATCGGTTATGGACTGACCTGAATAGGAGTTACCTTCCAGGGTAAATTCACCGTTTTCTTCCTGCCGTATACTGTCAAGAACTACATCCCTTGGGATCAGAATAGAAACCGCATCAAGCATACTCAGAATTTGGGCATTGTATCCCGGAAGTGTTTCTTCAATATAGGTCTTTTTTTTTCTTATCTGTTCCAGTTGTTTTATAAGCCTTTTTTCCTCCTCGAGAGGCCCTGTCAGCGAACGTTCTTCGACTTTAAGGGTGCCAAACCTTTTTTCGCTCAGGCTTATGGAAGTAATGGTATAGACATAATGTGATGCCAGCAGGAATATAAGTACAATAGCTGTAATCAGGGGCATGAGTCTCGGATTCTCATTGACCTTTTTAACAAGAAGCTTTTTTACTGATATACGGTTGGTAAGAACAGGGATTTTGAACTTTATAATATCAAGTTCATTAAGTGCTGCTCCGGCGGCTGCTGCATATTCAGGCTGGATATTTAATCCGTTTTTGCTGAAAAGAGGTTTCAGATCATCATGCTGCCACAACCTTACACGCCCATGGTCCAGACTGTAAAGATCAGGGCCTTCCTCGGCGATACGCCTTCCGGCAAGAACAATTTCATCCGCTCCGCCTGAGATTACAGTCAGATCATTAATTATTTCCGAAAGTGCCGGACTGATGTCTTCTCCGGCGATCAGCATTTTTTCCTGAAAAACCGAAGGACCCTGATTCGTAACGCAGACACCGATTATCCTGCTGCCGTAGCATCCTATTACAAATTTATTTTCGTTCCCGGTATTGAAATCCAGTGAAGCTGCAATCGCCGTTTCCGGCGCACATATATTTGCGAGTTCAAGTCTGTATTCCTTAAGGATATTTTCATAGAAGGAGAATCCTGTGTTTCTCATAGCGGCAACAAGGGCAGGCGCACTGTTGCCTCCTGTGTTTTTATTGTGTACCTTACAGGCAAAAATGCCCTCTTTTGCAGAAAAATCAAGGTATGGTTCTATTTCCCACATTGCAGCTGCAAGCTGCTTTTCTTCGGACAGCAGTCCGGGGTCTGCTACATTCAGTTCACTTGCCAGAAAACGGACTTCGTCAGTAATTATAACAACCCTGCCCTTAACCGGACATTCCCTGAACAGGTTTTGCAGGTCATGTTTAAGGTCTTTTTCTAATCCCCTGTCTGTAGCGAAACATTTAATGATCTCCCCCGTAGTTTTTCTGCGCTGTATCTGAAGCAGAATAAGGTTGTTTTCCGTGATATGAACCGATGTAACAACGCCCGAGTTACCGGCAAAGGATGATAAAAAGCCGTTTACCATTACTCAGACCTCCTCACCGGTCCGCCGCCGAATACGAAAAGAACAAGATCATCTCCCGAATCATACTGGTAAGAGTCAAGAGTATCGGTTCCCTGTAATTTTCTTAGATCTCCGGCAGTGGCAGGAACAGAAGGGTTTGCCTCGTCATAATCAGTATAATACGATCCGCTGTCACAGCAGTCCCGGCCGAATGAGACGATTCTTGCAGTTTCTCTCAGCGGGGTTTGATCTTGATTTCGGTCGATTACGAGAAGATAATATTTTCCTCTTCTAAGTTTTTCGGCCTCTTCGGCATATCCGCTGTCTTCCGCTTCAACGGCAAGTGCTTCACATTTTTCTGCCCAGGGCGATGTTACAATCGGAAATGGATATTTTTCGGAGTTATCAATTGCTGTTCTTGTGTCATGCTCCATATAGGGGCCGCGCCAGCCTCTGTGCAGATACCTGTCCCAGCTCAAAAGAGATTCCGCCGCTTCTTCTTCCCTGTAATTTTTAAGCTGCATGTACATTTCATCATATTCGGGATTTCCTTCCCCATCATTTCTCAGGCATAGATACCTGGCGGAAAGCCAGGGCCGGTCATCGGTTCCGCAGGTCGGACAGTCTGCGGAGGCAACTTTACCGTCTTTACCCGAATCTTCAGGAAAGAAACCAAGATCAGGATAAAAACCATCCCTTATTGCTTCCTTAATGTTTCTCATTTCCTCAAGTGCGATTATCTCTGTTGATTCATCCGCTACCTCGCCAAAACGGGAGATTACAACGGAAAGGATTATCCCCAGGCATACTATCGTAACAATAGTTTCAAGGAGGGTGAAACCCTTTTGTACTATGGTATTTTGACTAAAGATATTACTGCTGCTGGAATCAGGCATATGATCAGAATTTTTCCGTCACATCAACAACGTTCCACATACTGGTTGCATCCTGCGGCCATGTATAGCCGGAAGGGCTGCATACATCCGCCTCCCAGATATCCTGTATTGTATCGAGGCTTATAACACGCTGTTCGGCCTTTTCATCATCCTCATCAAAATGGGCATTTGATACTTTCATAACTTTCGGTGTTCCTCCTGCCATTCTGTTAATTGATGATTCAAGTCTGGGCAGGACCAGGCAGTAATTATTATAAGTGTTGTAATCGGCGTTCTGCATTCCTTTTGGGGACAGACCTTCATTCTGTACAATCCCTTCGGTTACAAGTGATGAATCCCTTCCAAATCCAAGCACAATTCTGTAGGTCCATTCGGGGTTTCCCATTTTTTCATCTTTCTGAAGGGTGGAATTGATTTTTCCTTCTTTGCTGTCTGCCCCTGCTCCTATCATAAGAACGCCCACTCCTTCGTCTACATCAACAAGATTCATGGGCCTCCTTCATCTCCGCTGGCAAATGTCTGAGGCTCAAGTTCGGAATCTTCATTGTCCTTTACATATGTTGAATTTGTGCTGCCGTCATAGTCATTAAGCACAAGGATTTTTCGTATACCCATTTTTTTAATCTCATCAGCTTCTTTTTCATTTAGTACATGAAGCTCCAGGCAGCATCTTTCATTAAATTCGTAACCTATGGTTTCAGGGCCGTTATCAGCATCGCTGTCATCCACAAGCGGTTTCTGGAAATTGCCTCCGCCCTTGCTGTTTACAATGGAAATCAGTTTATTGGGTAGCCGGCTCTTTCTCTGTTCGTATACAGTAAGGTATCCCCGCAGTTCCTTGATATTGCTTTCGTCTATTTTTTCAACTGCCGATGAACCGATGTCTCCCAGTCTTGGTGCAATCATGGCAAGAAGAAACCCTATGATAGTGAGGACAATAACAATCTCAAGAAGAGTGAAGCCTTCTTCGCTTTTTCCCATTTTTATTATTGCAGACATCAGATATTCTCCATTTCTAAAGATGCATTAAGCACACCTCCGGCCCTTCACGGTCATTTTGTACCATAATCTGTCGTGAAAAAGCAGAAAATGTAATTTATAAAATTATTATGTCGTTTTAGCTTGACACTCCGTTATATTTGCCAGAATATAACGGAGACAATGCATAGTAAGTAATCAAGACAAAGTCAAGACAATTATGCATTCCAATCAAAATATTTTATCAATTCATACACGAAAGGAGATTAGAATGAAGAAAAGTTTTTATGTTTTATTTGCAGCGTTTTTTTTAGTGGTAGCTACAGGGTTACCTGCCTTTGCTGATCAGTATGTACTTGGCACTTCTGATCCGCTCTATGATGTTAACTGGGCTACCAGGATGGTGGATGGTACCGGGTATATCCCTGCATCTGAAGACCCGGATACAACAGACACCTATTACTACAGTTCATGGCAGGATGGAACTGATACCAGAGAAGAAGGTATTTTTGCTTTAGGTACGCCAGACGTAATCTATGGAGATCCATCAGGTACTTATGAAATGTGGGGCGGGGCAACAGGTTTTAACGCAAAACAGGCTGTCGATAACTGGATGGTGTTGGGTTTTGATTCGGCCATACAGAATATTACCGGTAACGATCTTATGATTTACCTTATCGGAGGATGGGGAGGTAGCGGTATGGAAGTTCTTGTAAGTTCAGATTCTACCTATACCAGCGTTGATGATATGACCTGGGTAAGCCTTGGGTTGCTGGATATTAATACAGGTAAACCTTTTACCTGGGGAGATTATGGTACATCGCCTTATGTATCATATGATCTCAGTGATTACGGCGTAACAGAGGCAGTCAACTATGTAATGTTTGAAGGAAACGGATACTGGATAGACGCTGTAGGGTCACCTGTTCCAATACCGGCAGCAGTATTTCTCCTGGCTCCGGGTCTTCTGTCATTGATAGGAATAAGGCGGAAACGTCGGTAGAATTTTCGGTAATTTTCTGAAAAAGCTACAGGCCGGTGAAGGAAAAGGCATTATCGTGACGGAATCGCCTTAAACCCTCACCGGTTTTGCAGGCCAGACCGCAGTGCTTTCTAAATGCTGCTCCGGTTTGGCCTTAGGAGGATATAATGTTTATTAAAAATATTTTCAATATAAAGTTTGGAGGGGGGCGGTTTCTGTGGTTTTTCTCTGCGGCTGCGCTCATTTTTCTTATTAACGTCCAGACTGTCTATGCTAACTGCGAGTGTAATGACGGTTACTGTGACAGCGTAAGCAGGACCTATTTCGAGTTTGGTGATGCTATTAATGAAAGCTGTACATTCACAGCGGATGTGACTCGTCCGTCCGGAAATACAGGCAATGGTTTCACGATCGTCGGCCCTGATATTGTAGTTGACGGTGCAGGTTACATCCTTGACGGAGTTTCAACAGCCAATGCTACTGCCGGTGCAAATGGGATCTTCGCGAATTCATACTACGGCAGTCACAACGGCACCATTAAAAATCTGGAGATCAAAAATTTCTGGCAGGGCATCAAGCTTCGCGGCGGTTCAGGGGCCATCACCGGATGGCTTATTGATAATTGCGAAGTTCATGACAATGGTCAGCTGGGTTATGATGCCAAGTACGAGGGAATCTGGCTCGATGTTGCTGCTAACTGCACTATCCAGAACTGCAAGATCTACAACAACAATCAGGGTAGCGGTATTGCTGACGGAGTAGGTGATTCCAATTATTATCTCTATAACGAGATATACGGCAACTATAAACACGCCATCAAGACCTGGTGGGATTCCTGGTATACCCGTTCCGAGGGTAACTATGTCCATGACAACGGATGGGGAGGTATCAACCACAAGAGCGGAGCCAATTACGGTGAGCTTATCAATAACCTGGCCGAAAATAATTATGGTCCAGGTATACAGGCCGGAGGAACCGAAAATCTTTTCCAGGGCAATGTAAGTACTGGAAATATGGACGGCTCGGATATAGATCCTGAAACCGGTGAACCCTATGATCGTGGTATTGGTATTAATGCGGGTCCTGGCGATACCGCTACAGCCACCCTTATAGAAAATTATGCATGCGGTAATGAGTATTACGATATTTACATGAGGGACGGTCTTGACCAGGTAAGCACCAGAGACAATACCTGTAACACAGTATACAATTTTGATGATTACAACACAGGACTTGGTGTTACTGTCACAGATGGCTGCGCCAATGCCTGCGAGGAAGGCCTGCCCGTGGCAAAATTCTATGCCGAAGATACAATGATGTGTTCTGATTCTGTGCAGTTCTGGGATCAGTCTCTTGTTGCCGACGGTTCCACTCTTTCGTGGGACTGGAATTTCGGCGATGGTTCGGCCCACAGTTATGCTCAGTATCCTCAGCATACCTATGCCTCTGGCATCTACACCGTAACCCTGACAGTTACCATGGATGGTGATCCGTTACAGACAGATACAATGATAAAGGAAAACTATATCACGGTATGCCCCTATGAGGGAGACCTGGATGAAGACACTGATGTGGACGGCACGGATTACCAGTATTTTTATGCGAACTGCCTGGCAAGCGGACCGGCCGCCTGGTGTGATCTAAACGGCGACAGCGTTGTTGACGGCGATGATATGGCAACCCTGGGCCTTATGGACTGCCTGTCCTGCCCGTAGCGGGCAGAGGCACAGGGATTAAGGAGTATATTATGAAAAAAATAAAAGTAATTTTATTGATTCCTGCTCTTCTGTTTCTTTTTACAGCGGGCATAGCTTCTGCCGACCCGGCGATAATTCTGGATCCGACGTATGCTACCCGGCATTTCAAAGATTCAGACGGCAACAAGGAACCGGCCAGGATACACATAAAACTTACCGGAGCTTCAGATCTTCTGAATTTCAGTGTGAAGGTTACCTATGATTCTGAAAATCTCAAGATACTTGAGTACCATGTAAATGACACGGTATGGGATTTTGTCCGGAACGTTTATTATAAAGACAATGATCTTTACATGTTCGGAGCAAGCAGCACGCCTGTTACGGGCGATGTTCTTATGGGCTGGTTTGTTGTAGAGCATAACGGAGGGCTTGATAATGCACCGGCCCTTACAACCTTTAACGTGGAACTCGCAGGGGAGACGGCCTCCGGTTTTGACAACTTTGTTACTTCAGCAGGTACTGTGGTAGATGCCAGTGTTGTCTTGACCGGCGCCGGGTCAGAGCTTTTTGTTCCTAACCATTTCGATACGAATGCCTGCCAGGGAGATTTTGACGGCAACGGCGACGTAGACAGCGCAGATTATACACGTTTTTATGCGGCGTATCCTTCCACCTATCCGGCAGCAAACTATGACCCTGCTGCTGATCTTGATGCAGACGGGGATGTGGATGATGATGACAAGACAAGGTTTGACGAGGACTATAATCAGACCCTGTCCTGCCCGGTCTACGGAGGTTATGAAATTGTGACCTCCCATGATGAAATAGGCGGCGATATATACCCTGGTCACGATACTCAGGAGAACGGGCATATATCTGTTGCGGATGGCGCCGACTATACCTTCCAGATCCTTCCTGAACCTAATTATTCGGTTTCGGATGTATTGATAGATGGTGTTTCGAGTCTGGCCAGCTGTACTAAAACCGGAGCGGATTACAGTTATACATTAACAAGTGTAGTTGATGATCATGCCCTGCATGCTTCATTCTGTAATTTGCCGGGGGATATTAATGGTGATTTGGAAGTTGATAGTAGCGATTTTTTACTGTTCAGACGAGCATTTGGAAGCGAAGAGGGTGATACAAACTATAATGCCCGAGCCGATCTTGCTGAGCCTATGGGAACAATCGATTCAAGCGATTTCCTACTTTTTAGACAAAATTTCGGTAGTACTTGTCCATAAATATCAATATTGGAAAAAATAAATTAAAGGAGAACTAAGATGAAACGACTATTTATAATTCTTTTTTTAATAGTTGGCTTAATGGCGGCTCAAAGCACTGCCTATGCGAATTATTGGATTATTGAACAAAATGGAGAAATAGATGTGACTGGTGATACCCAGGTTGTATTTAACCTTACTTACTACAATGAAGGAGCTTGGTTTCAGGCAGCAGCATGGGATACCGAACTACAGTTTGACACCGCTGAACTCACACCAACATTTAACCCTGATGAACCATCAACCCCCTTCGATCCAGCATATGGATTCTCTGTGGATTATGTATATGAAGATACTTTAGGTAGTTCATTTAGTGGCTCTTCTTATGACTTAGGTATTCTGGATGACGATATATTCCGTGTTTCAGGCCTATCTTTTGATGATGTATGGATTGCTCCCGGAGAAAATCTCATGGCTACAATCACCTGGGATATCCTATCTCCTGATACTATTAATGGAACGGTGGAAGACGATATTATCGCTCTGGCTAATGTCGATCCTACGCATAGAGGCTTTCTTATGCCTAATGGTGTGTATATATATGCCGATGCCTCCACTAATAATCCTGACATAGCAATGGCCAGTCCCGTCCCAATACCTGCTGCAATCTGGATGCTCGGAACAGGGCTTGTAGGGTTTATAGGTATAAGGAGAAGGAAAGAATAAGGATAATTGTAAAATTCTATTATGGGATGCACTCCTGGCTCTGTAATTTTTATTCAGGAGTGTTTCTCAGATAGCGTGTAACACCCAATGTTATTGACGACGTTATTCTTTTGTTGATTTATGCCTCTCCCGGATCCCTCCCTTTGGGAAGAGTGTTTTATATAAGGAGGATTAGGCCATAGCATTGGGTTTCTCTCTACAGGATTATTATGAAATATTTATTCAGTTTATTAGTCACAGCTTTATTTTTATGGGTTTCCGCTCCTGTGAGTGCACACTTTTTATATATGGATGTTACAGGCGAGCAGACTGCATTGGCAGGTGAGCAGATTGGAGCAGAAGTTTACCTGCACGTAACCGAAGATGACGGTTTGAGCTTTTATTCATTGAACATGGGATTTGATGACTCAGCTCTGAACGGGTCTGAACTGATATATGTATCCGTAGATTATGGCGATGACGGTATGATTCCCTTTGTATATTCTACGGATTACATTGCGGGAGAATCTGCAAAATACCCAGGCGAGAGCCTTATACAATATATTGGCAGGGATACACCGAGAGGGGGATCCACTCTTTCCATATATGAGGATGAAAACATACTGCTGTTTACAGCTTATTTTACTTATACCGGAGGCGAATGGGACGGAGAAGATCTGTGGATTGAATGGGACTCCTCTATGAGTGCCTTTGCATTTGACAGCATGTACTATTCGTCTCTGGATGTTTATACGGATTCGACAGGAACAGCGCTGCTGGCAGACAACGGGCCGGATTACAGAACGGCTTCGGTACCTTTACCTGGCGCAGTCTGGCTCCTGGGTTCAGGGTTGGCCGGTATTTTGAACATATACAGAAAAAAGAGATAACAGAACTGCAATGAAAAAGTTAGAAACAGTCATACAGATGTTCTGCGTTATTTTAAGTTGTTTAACTTTTTCATGCACAGGTATTCCGGTGTCAGAGCGTGTTCCTCCAGATGCCGGTCAGGCCGTGCGTACCCGCTTTCCTTTGATAAAAGCTGTTGGGACAAACGGAAATTCCATGGTTTACGATGTCGGTAAAATCTGGAACGGGACATTCATCCGCCATGTCTTTGTTATAGAAAATACGGGCAGCAGGACATTGGAGATCCGTGATGTTATCGAAGGAGAGGGGGTGCGCGCGGCCGCTTTTACAAGGGAAATTCCTGCTGCAGGCAAGGGAGAAGTGGTAATTGAAATATCTACCCGCAGGTTCAGCGGGAAAATAAATAAAACGGCGCTGGTAATTTTTGAAGATTCGGAATTATATCCTGTAGAACTGGCAGTCACAGGTGAAGTCATGACCTCTGTGGAGGTGTCTCCAGATAATACAGTCCGTTTCCGAATGGACAGGGGAAAGGTGTTGTCCTGGCATTTTATGGTTACCTCTCCCAGAAAAAAGGATTTTTCCATAACAGAAGTGGATACATTCACACCTTATCTTAAATCATATTTTAAACCGGCTGTCGGCGACAAAAATACCGGACAGGGGAACATGTATGACCTTGAAGTAACCCTTTCCCCTGATGCACCTGTTGGAAAATTCAGGGATATTTTAAAGATCAGGACAGACATCCCGGACGGCTATCCCGGAGAGATATTTATTACCGGTGAGATCGAAGGCGCCATTATGTACAGCCCGACGCATTTTAAGTTCACAGCTCTTGAGGACGGGTCATTTTCTCCTGCCCGTATAAGTCTTTCCAACAGGAAGGGTAATTCATTCAGAATTGTCGGAATAGAGACTGATTCCACGGATATACACTGGAAAGAAACAACATTGCAGGATGGCAGGGTACACCGTATTGATTTTTTGTGGACAGGCAGTCCTGGACAAAAATTACAGAACGGAAAGATAGTCATTTTAACAGATATTGAAGAGCAGAAATACATTGAAATCCCATACGCGGTATTCCCTCCTGTGGAGTGCGGTGAAAAAAAAGAATATAAATGGTGATGATCAGATTCAGGCAAGAGGTATCAGGTATTAAACTGAGGGATTATTTTAAACACTCACGCTCCTGTGCCAATTTTAAAATAAACCTCAAGAAAAGCGGGTATACAACTGTTAACCTGCTGACATTAACTGCTGAAATTTGATACCTCTTGCCGGGATCATGATACGGATTTTGTAATTCCCGTGAAGGCACATGAAGCTAAGGCAAAAAGCAAAAGCCTAATGCTGTGTCTCACACAGAGGCCCGAAGAACACAAAGAAAATCAAATGCTTTTTAATATTTAAATCATTTTAGTTTTTACCTTTGCGGCTTTGTGACTTTGTGTGAAAAATTATGTTTCGTCTTTTATTTTAAATATTGATATTGAGATGTCCCGATCATTTTCAAAACACTATACAAAACAGTACATGGAGGGCTTTACCCTGATAGAGCTGCTTGTGGTTATGGTCATTATTCTTTTCTGCGCTATGATCGCCGCAGGTCCGCTCCAGGGCCGTACTGATCAGGCGCGTATTGATCAGACCATGACTGCCATGGTCCAGATCAAAGACGCAATTATGGGCCGGCCTCTTCCCGGAGAACCTGCATTATATGATGTCGGCTATGTGCCTGATATGGGTGTACTCCCTGCACTGATAAACGGTCAGCCCAGGGGACTCTGGACAGCAGACACAGACAATAATGGGTCGGACGACCTTCTCAGGCAATGCCTGTTTCTTGACAGCGGTCATGTTCCGGATGGTCAGGGGATCGAAGATTCTCCACTGCATATCCGGATGGGATGGCGCGGACCATATATCAGCTCTCCCCGAGACGGTATGCTCAGAGATAGCTGGGGAAATAAACTGATATTTGATAAAGATACACCCAGTCAGGGAGATATGACAATTGTCAGCCCTGGAGCCAATGGTATTGTTTCGGAAAAAGATACGGATGCAGACAGCGATATAAAACTTGTCATCCGTAAATCCGGTTTCACTGCTCCGGTTTCTGGCGTTATTATCCCGAGCGGACTGTACAAAGATAAGTATACTTCAAATTCTGTTGCGGATGTCATGATACGTATTTACTACACTGCTCCGGGGCCGGATGAAGCTCATGAGAAAATCACGGATCTTGTTTTTATTGAACCGGAAAAACAGACCTCTGATGCGGTTATTTCCGAAGACGGATATTTCATGTTCCCTGAAGTACCGGTAGGTCCTGACAGACTTCTTGAGATCAGCCAGCCTGTACCTGCCTATCCAGGCAAAAAGGCAGTAACATACATCCGATTTGAGGTTATGCCTGCAGTAAACTGGCTTGGCAGGATAGATATCAGGAATTCATATGGTCTTTATTAGTAAAATTGGGCTGTTCAAAAGAAAGGTTGTATTAGAAGGAGGAAACCAGAACGGTTTTATCCTTATCGCCTCTCTGGCCATGCTCCTGGTACTGGCCGGAGTGGTGCTGATCTGTATATATCCCATGTCATTTGAGGCACATCAGGCTCCCATCCAGCGTGAAACTCTTCGCCGTCTAAGAATGGCGGAACAGGGAATATTCGGTCGACTGGCATATCAACCAGGAGGGGTTAATTCAGCAGTAGGTGGATATATCAGTGACCTGGGACCTAAAATGATAGTAGAAAAATATGTTGATAACCTGCTTGACGGTTATGAGGTTGGGAGAATCGAAAGGACTATGGATTTCTGGTTTTACCGGAGGTTCGGCAGTGCTCCCGTCTTGACAGGAACTACTATGGCCGGCAATCCGGAAGGGGCTGACGATATCTACAGGTATGACCCCGAGACCGGTTTCTGGGCCGGATACAGGGGAAAACGCTATATAACGAGGCCTGCAGGTGAGGAGCGTTTACGTGAGGAGAAAGCATCCACAAATGTTGTACAATACCTAGGCCCACTTTTCGGAGTGGAGAAAAACAGATTTCATCTGGCATTGAAGGGTGATTCCGGGAAGGATGTATTTCATCTGGCTATGGTATATAATGAAAGTGTTTATACCGGTAAATCTGCAGAGATAATCGAAAAATTATCTGAACATACCCGTTACTTCAATCCTGCTGAACGGCTGGTTGTGAGGGTAAATGACCGCAGAACGGTCAGGACAACTTCTTTATCAGCTCTCCTTGTCTATGCAAAACAGCCTGATCCTGATAATCCTGACGCTGTAAACGAGTTAGCACCCTATTTCCCCAGTCTGCCGTCCCGGGCAGTGATAGAAACTCCCTCCATTACCGAGAGGCAGGAAAATGTTACAAGTTTTATTTTCCGGTGGGATCCTGCCAATACTGACACAGTAAGTTATTCGCCCAATGTTGATATAGGACATACATTTGAGATCGGTCTGAAAAAACTGATATTATTTGAGGACGATCTACCGGTCTTTTCATGCGGAATCACAGTGCCCCCGGTCAGGGAGTACCAGTGTGAGGAAACAGATTCGAGGGAAGGCCATCACGCAGGGTGCGGACAGCCTTTTTCCGACCAGTATGTGGTGGAGATCGATTATGATGGGTGATCACGGTTTTTCCCTGATTGAGGTGCTTGTAGCACTGGTGCTTGTTGGCTGTCTTGCCGCCATTACTGCATACCATGTTATGGAAACAGGCGAGAACAGTGAATATGACCGGACTATCATTATTATGAAGGATATTCGGCAGGCTATACTTGGAAAACAGAATCTTTACTGCAACGGACAGAGACAGTTTTCGGGCTACGTGGCTGACATGGGCAGCCTGCCTGCTCTGGTAAACGCCGAAGGAGAAACTGTAGATGATCTTGTTTCTGAAAATGAAGGCGAACAGGTGCTGCTGTTTCACCAGCCACGGGCTCTATGGACAAGGGATATAAACGGAAATGGAAACAATGATGATTCATCTGATATCCCTGAGAGCATGTGCTGGAAATATTATGAGAATGAGCGAATCTGGGCGGGTTGGCGCGGACCATACATCACCCCGCCAGAGGATGGTATCTTGAAGGATGGATGGGGAAATCCCCTCCTGTTTTCAGACGGTGAGATTATTACCCTCAAAGATGAGACGGTGGTTGAATACGCTTATAATTGTACAGTTAATAAATTTGGTAAAGAAGTATGCAGTTGGGCCGCAAGCGGTGAGGATGGCGATACAGTTGAGCCGGGTACATATCGCTGCAGGATAAACTGGGCATTTCCACCCGGCCCCGGATCTACTAAAATAATAATGCACCCGCTTCCAGGCTTTGCTACTCCTTACCTTAACAGTCGTGGTTACCTGCCCGATCCTTACAGCAGTAAATGGGATGACTGCTGGGAATCTTTGCCTGAAGCATTAGCACCGGTGATTGTTACACAGGAAAATATGAAAAATTCAACGGATTTTCGTTCTGTGCCCACAAACCTTTACTACGGGAGCGGGACACTGTGCGTTATAAGTTACGGGGCAGATGGCAAACCCGGAGGTGAAGGCTATGACAGAGATATCTCCATGACAATCTATCCGTCCGAATACACTGGTGAAGTTGCCGGTATGGTTGGTAATGCAAGCCGGAATTTTGCAGACTATGTGTCTATTTGTTATCCGAAGTATGAGCGTGGAAATTCAAACCTCCTGCAATGGAGGCACCGGATAAATATCAGCAGCATATTGTCTGCAGGAGGTGAAGACAAATGCAAAAATTTTCGATTCGGCACTGCTCCTCTTGTTGGCCTTACATCTACCCCTGACAATGACTGGAATGTGGATATTCCTGTGGGTATCAGGAGCATAAGGGCTGAGACTGAAGGTTTATCGACAAATGACAGGATATATGTATTTGCTGTAGAAGCCACGGGCAATTTCATTGGGACAGTAAAGGCAAATAAAACAGATGCACCGGGGAATGTGCCAGGGGATTTTGACGGGGACGGAGATGTGGACCAGGATGATCATGATGAGTTTATGGATGCCCTTGGGAGCAAAGAAGGTGACCCCAATTATGATCCTGCCGCAGACCTGGATGGAGACGGGGATGTGGATCTCTATGATTACTATCTTTTTAAAAAATCCTATACTCAGGATGCGACAGATGTGAATTGTGATATTGACGGGGATGGGCAGATCAACCAGTCTGATTATGATTCTTTTCAGAACGCTCTGGGCAGCCACCCCGAAGATTCCAACTGGAATGCTGCGGCAGATCTGGATGATGATGGAGATGTGGATCTTCAGGATTATTATCTTTTTAAAAAGAATTATAACTGAGTCCACTGCCTGGAATGGAGAGGTTTTATAATTGTTTATACAGTCAAAAAAAGGCTTCAGCCTCCCTGAAGTCCTGGTAGCGCTTGTAATCATCGGTTTTATTGTAACCATTGCTGTTGGGGCTATGAGGAATACAGTCGATGACAGCAAGGTAATCGCAGCCCTTAACCAGATGAACAGCATCAAAGAGGCTGCTGCCCTGTTTTACAGTGATTTCGGCTGCATACCGGAAGAGGTGCATCCCAATACCGCATCCGGGCAGGATTCCGGTCACAAATATGACAGCTTAAACATGAACACTGAATACGCGACACGTTTTTTGTGCCTGCCAAGAGACTGCAGTGATTCTGAAATTATAGATTTCTCCAACCTCTGGAATAGTAATGGATGGATAAATGTGGATGACTTTCGGCCCGGGTGCTATTTTATGTTTCAGGGTCTTTCAAAGCTCTTCTCAGAACGATTTGGGACACTGCATAATAGTAAGGTCAGGTCTTTAATCACAGATCCTGTTTACGGTTTAAGAAGCTGGACTGACACATACCTGGAGGCAAACAGCCAATTCAATGCAACTGCTCTTAATCGAAAGGACGACACTCATTATCCTGCCGAATTCTATTCTGATGCTGACAGGTTTAATGATGATGTGTTTCTGCCTGTGATCAGTACTCCATGGGCAGACGATCTTGAGAGTCAAGCCCTGGATGCCGAATCCGATGCTCCTGCTCTCGCGGCAGAGTACCGCAAGGGTAAATATTACCAGATACTGGTTTATTCACGTAATACAGGAGTGATAACTTATATGCCAAGTGGTGAGATAAAGGAGATGCTCTGGGATGAATGGGTGCAGGTACCTGAGACAGCAGTTGTAATAAGCCGTGGCCCTGACGGATTGCCGGGTACAGAAGGAGATGATACTACCATAGGCGCAGAGGATTACTGGAATGAATGTGCGGCCATGTGGCAGCACGGCCTAACCAGTGCTCAGAGGCGATGCTTTGGCCGTCTTATGATTACCGACCCGGATGATCCCGGATATGTAGACATCGGGGATGATTTGATTCTTTTTATATTCGGCGGCGGGACAGTGAGAAGCCCGCTGGATAATTGATTGGAATAGAAAACAGGAAACAGAAAATAGAAGAGAAATAAAACGTAATCACCAGGCTCGACCGGGTAATCCGGTATCTTTTACAGGGAGCCTGGAATAAGACTTATAAGTGAAAAAAACAAAAGACTTTCTATGACTATCCGCGTCAATATGTTTTAAATTAGATGGTAGGCAGGTAAATGAGGTTTCATACTAGTGAATCAGATAAAACTATTAAACAGACTAAAAAGAATATGTCCTGTAATTTTAATATCCCCGGCAAAATCCGAATCAATTCCGGCTTTACTCTTATGGAAGTCCTGGTGACCGTGATAATCATAGGTATGATTGCTATGATTGCAACAACCGTTACACTTACGGGTGCAAGGGATGAGGAGTGTTATGATGCAACTGTAAAAATCATGGAAAATCTTAACCTGGCCCTTATGGGTGTGCCTCCAACTCATATCGCAGGAGAACGGCGCTATATGGGCTATATTGCCGATATTGGAGAACTGCCTGCATTAATAGGGAAGAATTCACAGCCTGCGGGGCTGTGGACATCCGGACTTTCTGTGATTGATAATCTTGCATCGGATCTGCCTTCCTGGGTATATACCGGAAATGATACCCGCCTGTGGATTGGATGGCATGGCCCTTATGTGGATTCCCCATTGGGAGGAATTATAAGAGACGGCTGGGGTAATGCTATTATATTTGAACGTTTCAGTATCTCTGAGGAGGGAAATGAAATTATTGATCCTGAAGGACCTAATATTCGTTTTACAAGTCCCGGGTCAGATGGTATTGAGCAGGATAGTGAAGATGAAGAAACAGGGTACAAGGCGGATATCGAGTATGTTATTCGATCACAGGATTACCTTGGAGAGCTTGCAGGTTATGCTGATAGTGAGGTTAAAGGTGTAACTGTATACCGGCCGTCAAAGGGAATCCTTGTTTCGGAAGCGGTGAAGCTGGAGGAAGACGGATATTTTGTAATCAGTTCGGAAAAAGCTATACCCATGGGAACCCGCAGCCTAGTAACAACAGGTGAAAAAAACAATACTGTTGTTTTTTCTGTTGAACCCGCCGGAAACTGGCTCGGAACTGTTAAGTAGGATAGAAAATGAAAACAACAGGAACACTGATATTTTTCTGTGGAAAAATGGGTGCAGGTAAAACAACAAAATCCAGGCAGACTGCACAGGAACGTAATGCCGTGCTTATTTCCGAAGATGAGTGGCTGGAAGCTCTTTATCCTGGTGAGGTTGAAACCTTTGATGACTATATTAACTTTTCCAGCAGGCTAAAGCCGCTTGCAGCATCACATGTCCGGAATATATTAACCACAGGAACTGATGTGGTTATGGATTTTCCTGCCAATACGGTTAACCAGCGTAAATGGTTTAAGGAGATATATTCTAAAATTAATGCTCCTCACGAAATGATCTATTTAAAAGTGAATGATGAAACATGCCTTAAGCAGATTGCAAAGAGAAGAATAGAACAGCCTGAAAGGGCCGCATTTGATACCGAAGAAGTTTTTCATCATGTTACCGGTTTTTTTGAAGAGCCGGGTGAGGATGAAGGGTTTAATATTAAACTGTAGTCAACTTTGAGAAATCAGAAATATTTCAGTTTTAACTATCACCATACTTTTTCGCGGGCCGACACAGAGGTCGGCCCCTACAAGGTAATGTGATCTTTTATGCAAATGGCGGGAATGGCTGCAGGCTGAAAGCCTGATTTTTATAATGAAGCGGATTCGGATGAATGGATAAGGTGCAGATCACTTGCCAATATATGAACCATGGGTAAAGTACATATAGATAGCAGGTATCTGCAATTCAAGGTAATGACTTATTTTGGAAGTCTTTATTTATAAATGATTTATAACTATGGCAAATAAACTAAACAACCTTTTTGCTATCTATCTCAATAATATTAAATTTATAAAATATGAAGATTCTCTCAAAATGAACAGACCAATTCATCTATTTAGATATTTTCCGGAAGATAGGGTACTGTCAACTTGATTGTGTGAAATTTTTTTCTGCCAACTTTTTAAGGAAAGGCAGATTCTTAGGCACTTGCCCTATGGGTTTCTTTCTCCAGTTAACTTCCATCTTCACACAGACAAAAGCAAGCAGCGTATAGCAGGATCTTTCTCCTGCAAGTATTTCCATTGGTTTTGTTCTGCGTTTAAACTCTTTATTTACTCTTTCAATGACATTAGTGGTTCTCAAGCATATCCATTCCTCTTTAGGGAAGGAAAGATACGTCAAGCAGGAATCCAATGACCTCTCAAGGCATTTAACTGCTGATGGGAGCTCATTGTCCCATCTGGATTTAAAGTCATTAAAAAACGCTATAGCCTTCTTACGGGAAGATGCATAAAATACGGAACGGACTTCATCTGCAATATCCTTTTTTAACTTTCTTGGAACCTTGGCAAGGATATTCCTTGCTACATGCACCTGGCATCTCTGGACTTTAGCCTTTGGAAACTCTTCCTTAAAAACAGCCTCTAGCCCTGAGAGGCCATCCATAACCCCTAAAGTGATAGCATTGCCGTCCAGGCCTCTCCCTTTAAGATCTTTAAACATCTCTCGCCAACTGGAAGCGGATTCCTTATCTCCTGACTGCAAACCCAGTACAGTGCGGTATCCTTTATCTGTTACACCTATAACAACCAGTACAGGGACTTTCTCTATTGCACCATCTACCCTCATAGAAAAGTTGGTGCCGTCAATATACAGGTACTTTATGGGCTCTTCAGAGAGATCACGTTCCCGCCAGCTTTCAACTGAACTGGTAAGTGATTTACTTACTTTGCTTATTTCTCCAGATGATATCTTTCGGCCTATCAGCCTTTCAGAGATTAAGGATAAAGTCCGAGTGCTGATACCGGACAGAAACATGACACTCAGATCTTCTCTGATTGCATCCTCATATTGTTTACTTCTAGGGATAACTTCTGTTTTAAATGCTCCCTCTCGATCCCTTGGGACCTTAACATCAACCGGGCCTATCCCTTTGAGAGTGTACTTACGATTATAGGAACCATTACGATGATTATTACTTTCCTTGCTGCGTTCATAACGTTTTCTACCGAGAAAATGAGTCATCTCTGTATCCATAAGAACACTGAGATACTCACCTACAGTCTCCTGAACATCAGCTCTAATCATCTCGAAGAGACTTCCTGGGTCCCTACGGATTCCGTTGATAAGATTCATAACTTCTGGTACTGTAATTTCCAGTTTCATGGCGCTTTCTCCTTTGCTTTAGGTTTTGTGGTGAAACCCTTTTAAAGGAAAAGCGCCTTTTTTACGACCTTTTTAAATTTACACAATCGACTTTACACTACCGAAGATAGAATCGATGTCCTTGAGAAGGGGTTAATACGCTATACTCAACCGAATGACTTCAATGATCCTTTCGAAACTTATCCGAATTTCGTTTCTATTGGGAATCATGAAGCAATAGATAAGTATGCAGAAGAATTTGATGTAGAAGAAGATTATTATGAAAATATATTATCAGATAAACTTCGTAAATATCCTCAATTTAACAATCTCTCATCTCAGCAGAAGGCTATTTTTACGTCAATCGGAAAAAAACTACTCGATAGAAACATACCAGTATTAAAATCTAATGTTAAGTCGATTTTTACGTCTTCCTTTAAACTTCAAGGCGGATTTAAGCAACCTATGGTTAAAATGATGATGAATGCTATTAATGATACTATCGGCATTCTCTGTTTTACAGAAAAAAATGATAACCTTTTAATGTGGTCACATTATGCAAATAGCCATAAAGGTTTTGTTTTGGAATTCTATCCAGAACACCAATTTTTTGATCGAAGAAAAAATGACCATCAATTAGCAGAGCACTTAAGGAAAGTTAGATAAACTTTTAAACGCCCTGAATTTACGGTCTTTGATACAGCTGCACCGATGGGTGAAAATATGGAAAAATGGGCACACGATTTCATCTGGGTAAAAAGTCAGCACTGGTCATATGAGGAGGAATGGAGAATTATAACCACTTTTAGAGAATGTAAAAATATAAAAAATTGCAATAATACAAAAATATTTCTATTTCCGCTTCCTTTTGATGTAATAAAAAATATTTATCTTGGGTGTAGGATGTCAAAAGAAAAAATTAATGATTTTGTTGATTTAATAAGTCGTTCAAAAGCTTTAAAACATATACAGGTATATCGGGCGTTGCCGAGCGAAAAAGAATATAAACTTCGTTTTATGAAAGTTTAATAGGACAAGGTGGAAAGACTAAAACAGCGTCTGTCTTTTTTTTGTTCTGAACCCGAATTTTAAAAGCTTAGAAGATTAAAGCTAGTCTGGTTGGGTTGTAACCCAACATCCTTGTTTTTTATGGCTCTAGTACTGCTTTGAGCATCGGAGTTGAGCAGACACAACAATTTTTGTTGGGTTGCTTCGCTTAACCCAACAATGAATATGACAAAAATTCAGCTCACTTGCCAATATTCAAGATCTCCACACAAGCAGAAGACTTTGAATATCCCAAGCATATATGCATAGTTTGATGTTTAGAAGACTAAAAATATGGGGATGACAATAAGTTTATGAGTTTCTCGAAATTTAAATCTTTTATGACCTGGTTGATCTGGAGATTAACCTTTCATGGGGAAAATCAATAAAGCAGCCTGACCCCAAATATGCCGTTACCCATTCTCTTTCCGGTGAAATAATTTTAAACAGGATCAATATAGAAAATTTTGAGGACTCGCTATACAAAGATTATAAAAAGTCATAAGTGTCCAAAATAAAGTGTAGAAATAGAAAATTCTTTAAAATAAAAAAACCTCGCCTGCCGTCATACCCGCGAAGGCGGGTAACCATTGGCTTTTGCTTTAAAAACAAAAATGGATTCCCATCTTCATGGGAATGACGAAAACAAGTTCACGATATTAATAAATTATGAATGCTCTATCATTATTGTATTTTAAAATTCCAAAATATTGTTTTGGACAAGAGTGATAAAAAGTATGTTTTTGATTTTATTTCACCGAAAAACGGAATTTTAAAACTGGGAGCCCAAAAGGTAAGTTTAACCGGGAGAAAAGCTCCGGTAAATTCCCGGGGACAAAATCTGGACTGGTCACAGAGGTGAGAGGGGTGGATTACGAAATTACGCAGAGCATGGCAAAGAGCAGGCGCTCTTACCGAGAATGTAAGAATGGGAATGGCGTTGCATAATGCAATGATTTGTTTTATATTGTTACAATTAAAAGTGAGGAGGATAAATAGAAATGACTAATGCTGTGAGAGTATCCGATGATTTAGTAAAAGAGGCAAAAATATTCAGCCGAATTGATAAAAGATCAATAACCGGGCAAATTGAACACTGGGCTCGTATTGGAAAGTGCGCAGAAGAAAATCCGGATTTAACCTATAGTTTAATAAAAGAAATACTTATAGGCCTTGTGGAATTGGAGGAAGGTGAAACTTCCGAATATCAATTCGGGTAGTCAATAATGAAGATAATTCAATCTAGGTCCTTTGAAAGAAAAGTTAAAAAATTTACTAAACCTCAGAAGAAAAGATTGGATAGCGAAATAAGAAAAATAATAGATAATCCTTCCATTGGAACAGAAAAAAAGGGAGATCTCCGTGGTGTCTTTGTCCATAAGTTTAAAATAAATACTCTTCAATACCTATTGGCATACCGGTTTAATAAAAAAAATCTTGAACTCATAATGATAGGCCCTCATGAGAATTATTATCGAGATCTGAAAAATTATCTGGAAACAAAATGAAAAACATAGGGATACCATAGGCTCATAAGTTTCTCGGCATTTAAATCTTTTATGACCTTTTTAATCTGGAGATTAACCTTTCATGGGGAAATCAATAAAGCAGCCTGACCCCAAATATGCCGTTACCCATTCTCTTTCCGGTGAAATAATTTTAAACAGGATCAATATAGAAAATTTTGAGGACCCGCTATACAATACAAAGATTATAAAAAGTCATAAGTGTCCAAAATAAAGTGTAGAAATAGAAAATTCTTTAAAATAAATAAACCTCGCCTACCGTCATACCCGCGAAGGCGGGTAACCATTGGCTTTTGCTTTAAAAATAAAAATGGATTCCCATCTTCATGGGAATGACGAAAACAAGTTCACGATATTAATAAATTATGAATGTTCTATCATTATTGTATTTTAAAATTCAAAAATATTGTTTTGGACAAGAGTGATAAAAAGTATGTTTTTGATTTTATTTCACCGAAAAACGGAATTTTAAAGCTGGGAGCCCGAAAGGTTAGTTTAATCGGGAGAAAAGCTCCGGTAAGTTCCCGGGGACAAAATCTGGACTGGTCACAGAGGTGATATAGAATAAACGCCTTCGGTGACTATGTTGACACTGCTATGTCGATAGTGGTATTGTAATACTTATTTTATATCGATAAGGAGAAAGTATGGATACAGTTACAGTATCACCTAAATTTCAGGTTGTCATACCAAAAAACATAAGAGAGGCTTTACAGCTTCGTCCCGGCCAGAAAATGAAAGTTTTGGAGTATAATGGGCGAATAGAGTTAATACCTGATAAAGATATTACAGAATTAAAAGGATTTCTAAAGGGGATAAATATAGAATTTGAACGAGAAGGTGACAGAATATGAATGTAGTCGATTCTTCGGGATGGCTTGAATATTTTTCAGGAGGTCCAAATTCTGATAAGTTTGAACTTCCTCTTCAGGATTCATCCTCATTGATTGTTCCTGTTATTACAATATATGAAGTTTTCAAGGTGGTTTTGCGTGAAACCGGAGAACATGAAGCTTTACAGGCTATAGCTTCAATGCAGAAAGGCTCAGTTATAGATCTTAATGCAAATATTGCCCTGAACGCATCAAGGATAAGTTTAAAATATAGCCTCCCAATGGCGGACAGCATTATTTTCTCAACCGCACAGATTTATGAATGTGTTATATGGACTCAGGATTCCGATTTTGAAAATTTGCCAAACGTAAATTATTTTAAAAAATCCAAAAATAATTCGATATTATCCTCCTGATTTTTAATCAGTAGTTATATCAAACCTGGAAGCTTCTCTTTTTATTAAATCAATTTTATCAACATAGTGCATGCCTAGAGGCCCGTAGCAGGTAATGAAATTAATATCCACGGTAATAAGATCCATATTATCTTTCTCTATACACTTGTAGTAATACCTTTCCTGCTTTTCTTTATAAATTTCTGTATATGCCGCGTTGTCCTGATCCCTTAACAAGCCCCTTATGGATGCAGTGGATATTCCGGGTCTGATTTCCCCATGAGTCCGGCCATTGGCCCCAATGGTTCCGGTAAAAAGTCCCTACCAATCCGGGTTAGTTCCCATCCAATTATGAGCCTCTATAATGAGTAAATGCATCAAGATTTAATGTGAATTCATTATAGATGAGGTAACCTATATGACCAAATATCGAGAGATCCTTAAGCTGCATAGCTCTAGCAACATATATTGGAGGTTGTAACACCTTAACAAAAGACAGGTCAAAGACCCGATAAAATGAGAAAGATGGTCTCCTTTAAGGAATAAACACAACTGTGTTATGAGTTAATCACGACAAAAAACTTAAACACAGGAGGAGACCAAATTGGATGATATCATTTATGATCATTACATAGCAATTGATTGGGCAGAAAAAAATATGGCAATTGCCAAGATGACAAAGAAATCAAATAAAATAACAGCAATAGATAATCCATCAGAAATTAAAGAACTACAGTTTTATTTAAAGAATCTAAAAGGGAAAAAAGTATTAGTACTGGAAGAAACAACAGTATCCCAGTGGCTCTATACTGAATTATATGACTATGTGGACAGACTGATAGTGTGTGATCCCTATAGGAATAAACTTCTGAATGAAGGCCCTAAAACAGATAAGATTGATGCAAGGAAGTTGGTACACCTTTTAAAATCATCTCTTATTAAAGAGGTATTTCATTCAGCTGATAAATTTGTATATCTCAGGCGTCTTGTAAGTGGATATGAGGATCTTGTAAAGCTTGGTGTTCGTTTAAAGAATCAGCAGTCTTCTCTGTTAAAAGCCTGTGGAAAAAGAGGGAAAGATAAAGATCATACAGGGGTTGCTACTGAACCGGAACAATATGTGTTTGAGAGTTTAAATCGTCAAATAGCAAGCTATGAAGAAGAAAAAGCAGGGTATGAAAAAGAATTTAAAAAATTATCGCAGAAACATCCTGAAATAAAAAAACAAATGAGTCTGCCAGGTATAGGCCTTATAAATGCTGTAAAGATAGTATCAAGGGTGGTAACTCCGTTTCGATTTTCAAAATATGGAAATTACCATAGCTACTGTGGATTAATAAAACATGAAAAGATGAGTGGAGGAAGGAGCTATGGCAAGAGGACTCCACGATACTGCCGTCAATTAAAGTGTGTCTATAAAACAGGAGTACTGGCAGCTATAGGCGGTAATAATCCAATCAATGATTACTATCAGTATTTAATCAAGGAAAAAGGATATTCAGCACATAATGCCAGGAATAAGGCATGTCGTAGATTAGCAACCTTGAGCTTAGGTGTATTTAAAAGCGGCAAAAAATATCAACCTTACAGGAGAGAAAAACAAAAGGATAAAAACAGAACGTAGTCGAGCCTATAAGCATTGTTATTATATATAGTTTTCTGGATTCAGGCTTATAGGTTGTGGGAGAGAGCTCAATAGAGACAGTAACATATTCTGTTCATCAGAAATAGTTCATTGACCCGATTAGCCCCCCGCTTATTCCTAAAATTTATCATAGCCCATTCATTTGCCAGTAATTTACTGACAAATGATAGAGAGCTCAGATAGGCGTGTAAGGAATAATGATTTATCCTTTTGATCTATATTGATAAAGAAGCCCCTTTAAAAAAACAGAAAAGCGGAAGAGGTTTTTAATAAACAATGCAGGTAGATTGACCGAAGGAGACAGTAAGCAAGAAAACAGTTTTTTTCTGTTAAGGGAGACCTATTTTTTCTTGACTTACTTTCTCATAGGTGTCTCTACGAATGTAAATCCCGGGTAATCGGGTATTATTGTAAGGTTTGGATAGCGGTTTTGTAGAGACAGGTTTTTAACCTGTCTCAATAGGTGGTTCATCCGATATATTTAGTCTTTTTGTAGAAGGTTGGATTAAGCGAAGAAATCCAGCCAGACCGGATACCCCGATCCGGCTGTAGCCAGGGCTGCGGCTGGACAGGAGAATCCTGTAATAGACTATTTTACTTCAGGCACAACCTTTTCTATTAAAACGGTTGTGCCGTTTTCAATTCTGTACAGGTATCTTGGGATTCCTACTGCCTGTCCGTCGACAATGTCATAGGTGTACTTTAAACCCTGAAAGCCTTTTTTGTTGTTGGCGTAATCTCTTATTTTTATTCTTTCTTCCTTGAGCTTTGCCGGGTCACCGGTTATGCCCTGTGTTTCTATTGCTTCTTTTAACAGGTACAAAAGCTCTGCGTTAAAGTGACACATAAATTTTAACGGTTCTCCGTCGTGTGTGTCCATATACAGTTTAAGGTATTCCGCGTATTTCGGATTTTCCGTGTAGGTTGGAGATACGCCTGTGTACAGTCCCTCGTTATAACCTTCGGACTGTTTCAGGAATGTTGCGCCCATGGCAGAAGACCAGAGGTAGATGTGTGCCGGGTCTACTTTCCTGTCCAGGAGCTCTTTTACCACCTTGGCTGCAGCTTCTTCGGAACATGATATGTAGTAGCCGTCTGCTCCTGTTTCTATTGCCCTTGCTGCAATAATGCTGTAGTCCAGCATTCCGGACGGGACTTCAACTTTGCCTGTTGTTTTTAATCCCATTTCACCGATTTTATCTTTTGTTGCTTCCCATACTGTTGTTATGTAGGGGTACATGGGTTCTACTATGCCGACAATAGATGTAACCTCGGGAACCTGTTTTATCCACATGGGGACATTGTATTCCTTTTCCTCTTCAACGGTGGAGGATGTATTAAGTACCCATGGCTTGAATTTTTTCCATACATCATCGGATGCTGTTCCTGAAAAGGCATATATGCCTTCTCTTGCTGCAAGGGGCATGGCTGCCTTGCATTCGTTGTCATTCATGGGGCCTATAAGGCACAGGGCCTTTGCATCAACAATTTTGGCCATGCTGGCTGCTGCCTTTGGCGGATCCATGGCTGTGTCGTAATATTCTATTTTCAGCGGTTTTCCTGCAAAGCCGCCGTTTTCGTTGATTTCATCAACAACATGGTTTGTAAGCCATTTGTGCATTGCCCCGTCACCTGCAAGAGGTCCTGAAAGAAAAATCAAAAACGGTATGTTCCACTCTTCTGCCGGACCGGTTTTTTCTTCAGGTTCATTACCCTGGCCGCATCCTGACATCATTATCCCTGCTGTTAAAATAAGGGCCATTGCGCAGTAAAATAGTCTTTTCATCTTTTTCTCCTCGCTATCCAGTTTACGATTTTTCTATCTATTACACCGCTGGGCCTTACCAGCAGCATTACAATCAGTAAAACTCCATATACAATAACAGACATGCCTGTCATGTTTTCGGGTAAAAAATGGTTGATGCTCCATAACACCGGCGCTGAAATTATTACGCCCCACATGGTGAACATGCCGCCCAGCACAACAATGGTTATGGCATGCATCATAAAGTTCATGCTGAAGGCCTCCGGAAAAACCCCTTCCATAGTGTAGGCGTATAAGACTCCTGCAACACCGCCTACGGCTGAGCTGAAAAGCTGGAACTGAACACTCAGTTTGCCTGCGTCTATACCAAGGGTGGTTGCCACATCCCTGTCATAGTGTATTGCATCCATGGCCCTTCCAACATGGCTGTAGTCAAGATGGTATACCATGTAGCCTATGAATATAAGAAAACCGTAGGTGATGGAAAGAGTAAGATAGGGCGATAGATGCGGAACCCCGAACATGCCGTAACGTGCGCCCAGGGCTTCCGTGTTTTTTACAACCGTCTGGATAATAAACATGATTGCCATACTGGCAATTACCATGGGGAAGGGGCCCAGCTTTGCCAGCCTGAAGGCAGGAATAAGTGCAAACAGTATGCTTACAGCTACAGCTCCAATCAGTACCAGCCAGATGGGCCATCCCCAGTTTATAGTTGCGTATGCGGCAAAATAGGCGCCTATGCACATGGAGTAGAGCGAGCCGAAGTAAGGCTGGTTTATCCTGAACATAAGGTATACGGCCCAGCCCAGCATGATGTATATGGCAGAGAATTCAAAAAAATAAAATTGGAAGTTGCTCATAGTGTCCTTCTAATGCTGTGATCCGAATATACCTTCGGGTTTAAATAACAGTACTGCCAGTATTACTGAAAAGGCAAATGCCTTTGTCCAGTCGCCGGGCAGGTATCCCATTACCATGCCTTCAACAACTCCCACAAAAACAGCACATATAAGTCCGCCCTTGAGGTTTCCTATGCCTGCCAGAAAAAGTATGGCAAGGCACATCAGGGTCAGGTTGTCGCCCAGTTCGGGTGATGCAGTACCAATAGATACGGCCATCAGTATTGCAACGATTCCTGCAAGAAGACCTCCCATGGCAAAACTGATGAACATTGTTTTTTTAATTGATATTCCCATCATGGCGGCAACTTCGGTATCCTGTGCTACTGCCCTTAAAATCCTTCCCTGTCTGCTTTTGTACAGAAATTTAAAAAATACAAACAGGAGTATTATGCCTGCTGCAAGGGATATAATTCTTCCCATGCCGATGCTTGCAAGTCCGAACCTGATAGCAGAATCCGACATCTGGATTGATTTAGGAAATGCTATGGGTAAACCAAGGTTCAGCCAGTGGGACATTATTTCTACACTTATAAGTGATATACCGATTGAAATAACAAGCGCTTCAAGATGGGCCCGTTTTTTTATAAAGGGTAAAAAGAGCGGTGTAAGGGCCGCGTTTATGACTATGCCGGAAACAACAGTGCCTGCCGCTGCCAGAAATACGTTGCCTGTGGCTTCAAGTATAAGCCAGCCTGCATACATGGATAGTACAAGGAGGTTACTGTATCCGAAGTTAAGTACGCCTGTAACAAGGATAAGCAGATTGAACCCTATGGTTACAATGCCGTATAAAATACCCAGCTGTATTCCTGATATTATAAAGCTTGTAAATGCTTCCATAAATTCTCCATATGAAAATCAGCCTCCAAGATATGCCTGCTGAACAACCGGGTTATTCATCAGCTCATCACTTTGACCCTCCAGGATAATACTTCCGGTCTGAAATACATAGGCTCGGCCGGCGTGCTGCAGGGTTTTTCTGGCGTTCTGTTCGCTTAAGATAATCGTGTATCCGTCGTCCTTCAGTTCCAGTATCAGTTTAAAAACTTCATCAACCACCTTTGGGGCAAGGCCCAGTGAAGGTTCATCAAGCATCAGGATTTTGGGTGCAGACATGATTGCCCTTCCTATTGCAACAATCTGTCTCTGTCCCCCGCTTAAGGTTCCTGCCTGCTGATCTTTGCGTTCTCTTAAAATAGGAAACCGGTCAAATATCTCTTCTATACGCTTATTAAGATTTCCCCTGTAATGGATTCCGCCGAGCTGGAGATTTTCCAGTATGGACATAAATGGGAAAACACCGCCCCCTTCGGGCACATAGGCTATCCCTGATGAAACTATATCGGGTGTAGAAGATTTTGTTATGTCCTGATCCATAAAGGTAATGGTTCCGCTTTCTACAGACCTTATTCCAAGGATAGTTTTCATGAGGGTGGATTTACCTGCGCCGTTTGCGCCAACCAGACCCACTATCTCATTATTGGAAATTTCCATGGATACATCCCTGATGGCGCATATGGGGCCGTAGAATGCAGAAATATTTTTAATGTCCAGGATTTTGCTATTCCGTTCCAAGGTAGGCCTCCAGGACTTTAGGATCATCCTTTATATCGGACGGACTGCCTTCGCTTATTTTCTGGCCGAAATCAAGCACCGAGATCCAGTCTGCATTTTCCATAACAAGTTTCATGTCGTGGCTTATGAGGATGATGGTTATTCCCCGTTCCCTGATCTGCTGAATGATTTTTCCGACTACAAGGCTTTCTTCGTGTCCCATTCCTGCTGTGGGTTCATCCAGTATTATCAGTTCCGGTTCTGTTGCCATTGAGCGCGCTATCTGTAAAAGCTGGCATTCCACCCAGCTCAGGTCTCCTCCCGAACGTTCTGCGGAGTCTGACATGCCTACCAGGTCAAGAAGCTCTGCTGCTTTTGATTTTATTTGAGCTTCTTCTGTTTTCATTAAAAAGTTAGGAAAAAAGAGAGTTTTGAGCATTCCTGATTTTATACGCGGGTGGCATCCTGTCATGACATTCTGCAGGCAGTTTAAGCCGGGGAGAATCTGGGCCTTCTGGAATGTCCGTGAAATACCCAGGGCTGTAATGGCATGGGGCTCAAGAGTGCTGACAACTTTATCCTTAAACCTTATTTCTCCGGTTTTGGGTTTGATGAGTCCGGACACTGTGTTGGTAAATGTTGTTTTACCTGCACCGTTAGGGCCTATAAGGCCGTGGATCTGGCCTTCTCTGACGGTCACGTTTACATTGTTTAAGGCAATAAGACCGCCAAAATGAACACTTACATCGTTAGTGGAAAGTATTATGCTTTTTTCATTTTCAGTCATAACCTGTGCAGCGGAAGAAATGATCAGTTCCCCTCCCTTGTGATTTCTATTATCAGCTGCATATGTTCCCTGATCTTTAAAGCAGGCCAGTTTTAATGCAGAAGACCGGAAGTTAGTTCGGTTTGGAGTTTATGGATTTAGAGGCTTAGTGTCAATGTAAAAGAGGGGAATATATGACACGCACTATTGCTTGTTTTTTGTAAGAGAGGTTTGAAAGATGTCTATACAAAAAGCAGTATCTGCGCCTATGACGTTAATTGATTATTCCGTGATTGACATGTGTAGAGACACCTATGAGAAAGTAAGTCAAGAAAAATAGGTCTCCCTTAACAGAAAAAAACTGTTTTCTTGCTTACTGTCTCCTTCGGTCAATCTACCTGCATTGTTTATTAAAAACCTCTTCCGCTTTTCTGTTTTTTTAAAGGGGCTTCTTTATCAATATAGATCAAAAGGATAAATCATTATTCCTTACACGCCTATCTGAGCTCTCTATCATTTGTCAGTAAATTACTGGCAAATGAATGGGCTATGATAAATTTTAGGAATAAGCGGGGGGCTAATCGGGTCAATGAACTATTTCTGATGAACAGAATATGTTACTGTCTCTATTGAGCTCTCTCCCACAACCTATAAGCCTGAATCCAGAAAACTATATATAATAACAATGCTTATAGGCTCGACTACGTTCTGTTTTTATCCTTTTGTTTTTCTCTCCTGTAAGGTTGATATTTTTTGCCGCTTTTAAATACACCTAAGCTCAAGGTTGCTAATCTACGACATGCCTTATTCCTGGCATTATGTGCTGAATATCCTTTTTCCTTGATTAAATACTGATAGTAATCATTGATTGGATTATTACCGCCTATAGCTGCCAGTACTCCTGTTTTATAGACACACTTTAATTGACGGCAGTATCGTGGAGTCCTCTTGCCATAGCTCCTTCCTCCACTCATCTTTTCATGTTTTATTAATCCACAGTAGCTATGGTAATTTCCATATTTTGAAAATCGAAACGGAGTTACCACCCTTGATACTATCTTTACAGCATTTATAAGGCCTATACCTGGCAGACTCATTTGTTTTTTTATTTCAGGATGTTTCTGCGATAATTTTTTAAATTCTTTTTCATACCCTGCTTTTTCTTCTTCATAGCTTGCTATTTGACGATTTAAACTCTCAAACACATATTGTTCCGGTTCAGTAGCAACCCCTGTATGATCTTTATCTTTCCTTCTTTTTCCACAGGCTTTTAACAGAGAAGACTGCTGATTCTTTAAACGAACACCAAGCTTTACAAGATCCTCATATCCACTTACAAGACGCCTGAGATATACAAATTTATCAGCTGAATGAAATACCTCTTTAATAAGAGATGATTTTAAAAGGTGTACCAACTTCCTTGCATCAATCTTATCTGTTTTAGGGCCTTCATTCAGAAGTTTATTCCTATAGGGATCACACACTATCAGTCTGTCCACATAGCCATATAATTCAGTATAGAGCCACTGGGATACTGTTGTTTCTTCCAGTACTAATACTTTTTTCCCTTTTAGATTCTTTAAATAAAACTGTAGTTCTTTAATGTCTGATGGATTATCTATTGCTGTTATTTTATTTGATTTCTTTGTCATCCTGGCAATTGCCATATTTTTTTCTGCCCAATCAATTGCTATGTAATGATCATAAATGATATCATCCAATTTGGTCTCCTCCTGTGTTTAAGTTTTTTGTCGTGATTAACTCATAACACAGTTGTGTTTATTCCTTAAAGGAGACCATCTTTCTCATTTTATCGGGTCTCTGACCTGTCTAAAAATGATCATTGTCCTGCATAATTTATATTGGATCGCCTGATATCACGTATTAGCCGGCGTTTGAGACAGGTTAAAAACCTGTCTCTACTGAAAGACGAAAAAATATTACTCACACAAAGCCGCAAAGTTAAAAAACAAAATATTATATTAACGCATTTGTCTTTCCTGGTGTCTTTGTGCCTTTGTGTGAAACATAGATTCAGGTTTTGCTTTTAGATTTGGCTTGGTGCCAATATACCAGGTAAGGTACTACAGGGAATGAAAAGAAAAAAGGCCGCAGGTTCAGGCATATACCTGAACCTGCGGCCTTTTATAAAAAAAAATTAAGCAGTAAGAGACAGAATTGCTCTTTTTACAAGTGTTCTTACTATCTGTACTTTAAACTTTGCTGCCGGGAAGATCGGCTTTGCTTCGGAGGCTGCTGCTTCTCCTGCTGCCTCTGCATCTTTTTCGCTGATCTTCTTAAGGCTCTTTCCTGCTATAACTTCCTCTGCCTTTGTTACACGGACCGGTGAAGGTCCGACAGCGTTGAGGGCTATTCTTGTTTTCTTTCCTCCTGCCATAACAGCGCAGTTTACAATGGGGAAATCTATGGATTTCCTGAATGCAAATTTAATGAATGCACTCTTTGCGCCCTTTGGCGGTTCCGGAATCTGAATCTCGGTTATAACTTCATTTTGTTCAAGCACAGTGTTGCCCGGTTTTTTTACATCAAAAAACTCTTCCGCATCAATTGTTCTGCTGTCAGTAACAATCTTTGCATCAAGGGCTATAAGTGCCGGTGCAGTGTCGCTTGGATGAACAGCGATACATCCGCCCTTTGGTTTAAAAATAGCGTGGTACCTGTTGTCTCCTGACATGGCAAAGCATGTTTTTCCGCCTTTTCTTTTGCAGTCAAAGCGGTTTTCAGGTTTTCTGAAATACCAGCAGCGGTGAAGCTGGGCGATATTTCCGGCAATGGTTCCCATCTCTCTTATGTGGGGGCTTGCAACCCTTGATGCGGCCTGGGCCAGTGCAGAGTATTTTTTCTGCACTGCTGCATCTGCTGCAATATCCGCAAGGCGTGTTGTGGCGCCTATTTTTAGCATGCCCTTTTCTTCCTTGATATAATCAAGACCGGGCACGGATTTTATATTAATAACCGTTTCAGGATAGTCCCGCAGGATATTATCCTTTAATGTTCCGATAAGATCAGTGCCGCCTGCTATCAGGGCTGTTTTACCGTCAGCAAGGGCTGTCTTTATTTCTGCTACTGAAGTTGCGTTTACATGATTAAATGGCTTCATTTATATCTCCTTGTCAGCTTTCAGGTCAGGTAACAGGGCTTTAGGGTTTTTAGGTTTTAAACCTTGCACCTTGAGCCCTGCACCCTGAACCTCGCTTTTATTATGCCTTGCCCAATGCTTTAAGCACTTTGTCCGGCGTGGCCGGCGGATCTACCCATTTACCGATTGCATTATAGATTGCAGCAATAACCAGATGCGTATTTGCCAAAGAATGGCTTATACCGTTAGCCCCGTAACATGCGTTTCCTGCGCGGGTTTCCAGAAACTGGGATTCTACCTTTGCATGATCCGCTATTGTCGGTTTTTTATATTCAATCATGTTAGTGTTCAGTCTTACACCAGTTTTTTCATCGAATATAAAATCCTCATAGAGCTGACAGCCTTCACTGAAGAACATAACCTGTTCTATCTGGCTCTCAAGTGATGTGAGACGCATGACCTTGCCCGGGTCAGCAACAACACCAAACTTGATTATTTCAACTTCACCGGTTTCCGTATCAACTGCAACTTCACACATTGCAACATTCATGGTGTCAAGCTGATGACCCTGCTTGGTCCAGAGAGCATCAGGCGGTTTACCTGAATATGTTGCATACAGATTTGCTTTAACTGCCTGTCCAAGGGGAAGACCGACACTCGGGTTTGATTTCAGAACAATTTTACCATCCTGCATATCAAGGTCTTCAGGCTTTTTGCCTTTAAATGGATTTGGAGCCTGTTTTGCCCCGAATCCTCCAAAGCCGAATCCCATTGCAGGCGGAGGATTGTTTGCCTCATCAATTGCAGCTTCAATGATTTTACCCTTCAGGATATTTGCACATTCTTTTAATGCCCATCCTGATGCGGTTGTTCCGTCACTTCCGCCGCCCCATGGTTTGTAGTTAAAATGATGGTCAAGAGTGCTTACAATATCTTCATATTTAAGACCAAGTTCTTCGGCTACAACCATCATGTTTGCTTCCTGAATATAGTTGCCGATAACTGCGCCGGCGGTATCCAGGTGAACTCTTCCGCTTCTAAGCTCAAGCTTGGGGTTGTATGAAGAAAATGAGTGGCGCGGGCACTGGTTGTATCTGAAGCTTGCTCCATGCATTCTTCCGTCTTTAAGCTTCTTTTTGCCTGTATCGTGCCATTCCCACTTCATCATCTTCTTTCCTGCCTCAATACATTTTTCAAGGCTTGGAAGAGGATTCGGATCGTCCTGGGATGTGGGGCCGTGAACATTTAACCTTGCTATTTCAATGGGGTCCTTTCCGAGTTTTTCGGCAACCATATGTATAGCAACTGTTATTGAGTCCCAGTTCATTGGATTATGCTGACCGCTGGTCCACATTTTACCGCGGTTGCTGTCAACCATGTCCATGTTCTGTCTGACGTTTTTGCATTTTGTGGTATAGTAGGGGCCGTACATCTGATCCATTGATGTACCGAAGTTTGTACTGCCGTCGATTCCTGCATCTGCAATTGAAAAATCGTCCATAGCTGTAATAAGACCGTTCTTTTTAAAACCTACCTTAAGGTGTATGTACCTGAGGTTAAGGTTGAAATCATACTGGTCGGAACGGCTGTTAACGCAGCGGACCGGTCTTCCGGTTCTTTTTGCAAGCAGAGGAGTTATAAGCTGTGATTTTCTTGTTCCCCAGTCACAGTATCTTCCTCCTACAAAAAAGCATTCCTGGGTAACCTTGTCATTTGGAACTCCGGCCATTCTTACTGCCGAACCGTGTCCCCATGGTACTCCTTCGATGCGCAGATTTTTTCCTTCTCCGTGATAGGGGCTGTCATACCAGTAGGCTGCAGTTCCTATGGGGTTTGGGATATGTCCTGCAAAGGAAGGCGTGTTGATATCGCATTCAATAATATGGTCAGCTTCACGGAAACCCTGCTCAACATCTCCTGCATTATTCTGGGTAGAATATGACACGTTGCCCTGTTTGGGTTTCTGGGGAGCACCGCCGCCGAAACCTCCGAATCCGCCGCCTCTTTGAGGTGCCGGAGGACGGATAACAGGAGCCCCTGGCTCTCTTCCCTTCAGGATATCAACTACATGAGGCAGTACTTCCCATTCGCTGTCCTTTGTGAGCTGTCTTAAGGCTTCTTCACAGATGTCTTCATTTTCGGCTACAACGATTGCGCCTATTATGCCGCCTTCCTGATCAGCCATATTGGTAATAAAAGGCTTGGAAGGTCCCATCATAAATCCGCCGCCGCCACCGCTGCCGTAGGTTTTTATGTCTTCATCTTCCCATGTAAGGATATCCACAACACCCGGTATCTTCATGGCATTGCTTGTATCCATTTTTATTATTTTTGCGTTTGCATATGGGCTTCTTAAAAACTTTGCCTCGAGCATTTCCGGGAAGACGTAGTCTGCCCCGTATTTTGCAACACCTGTTGCCTGAGACCATGAAAGCCTTCCTGGAAGGTTTGGTTTTCCGACAACTTTAAATTCTTTTCTCTGTCCGTTTACACCAGCTAAATCAGCCATGTTATGCACCTCCCTTTACTGCAGGAGCCGCTTCCATGATTGCGGTCGGGTGTCTGTGATAGGTGCCGCAGCTGCAGATATTTCCTGCAAGGGCCTGTTTGCAGTCTTCTTCGGTCGGGTTGGCGTTTTTCTCCAGCATGGCTTTTGCTGAAACAAGAAAACCCGGTGTACAGTAACCGCACTGCATTGCATCCCACTTACAGTAGGAATCTATTAAAGGGCGCCACCTTGGGTCTGCAGCAATACCTTCTACAGTCTGTATTGATTTTCCTTCACACTCAACAGCAAGTGTTGTGCACGAGAGCACTGCTCTACCGTCCATTATAACAGTACATGATCCGCATGCGCCGCGGTTGCACATCTGTTTTGCACCGGTTAATCCCAGTTTAAACTGGAGTGCCCGCTGGAGTGTCCAGTGGGGTTCAATTAATACTTCACACTCTTCGCCGTTGATATTAAGTTTTGTGGTTACCGGCTGTACCTGATCCGGGTGGTCTGTGTTAAAATGCTGTTTAAGTTCTGCAAAGCTGCTGAAATTTTTACTGCAGACCGGGCAGCGGAATTGTGTAACGGTTTTAGGAACCGATTTCACTGCCGCGGCAGCCTGCGCCATTTCAGGTCTGAGTGTCATTCCTGCAGCACCTATGGCGCCCCCGCCTATGAGAACACCGGCATTTTTCAGAAAGTTTCTACGGTTTACATTGCTTATTTCATCCGCCATGTTCAGCTCTCCTGATATTGGGTTAATAAAATATTGCTTTTAGTTTAAGGCAGTTCAAAACCGGTCTGGATTTAACAGACAATTGAACACCCATGTTTCCCTGTTAAAATCAGTAGTGTCAAAATATTTTGTTTATTAGACTACATACAGATGTTTATTCCATTGATTTAAATCAAAAAATAAAAATTAAATTTATTCTACAATTCTTATATTCGGGAAATTAAACAAATATTGCAATTATATAATGAATAACGCACCTATTTGCCATATTTTTGCAAGATATGTCAACCTCCGGCCATTTTTGCTTTAAAACCCAGTTTGCTCAGCTCCTCAAGAATCACCTGCCGGTGATCACCCTGAATCAGGATTTCTTTATCCCTGATTGAGCCGCCTGTTCCGCATCGGGCCTTGAGTTTTTTTGCAAATTCTTTCAGTTCCCTGTCTTTAAAGGGTGTATTGCCGATAACTGTAACGGTTTTTCCCTTGTGTCCTTTGGTTTCGCGCATGATTCTTATAATTCCGTCATCAGGATAATTTTTGACCGGTTTGTCCTGCCTGCTGTTTTTCTTTTTTTTACATGTGCATGAGGTCGCAGGTTTACCGCATTCCGGGCAGATTCTACCTGATTCAGAGGACCATACAAGTACACTTTTGCTCAATTTAAGTCTCTCCCTTATTTTTTTGTGCGCTGATTTCTTGCGGCCCTTATTTTATGACCTTTTTCTTTATGAGGCGGCAGCTGCCATCCTGAAAAATCACCGTTTTCATCAAACATTCTGCGGGGATGGAGCCTTTTGCCGCATTTTGAGCAGCGGTAGATTCTATCTCCGTCAGTTACAATATCCTGCTGATTACACCAGTCATCCATATTTTATCTCTCAACATTGTTTAATTTATTTATGCTTTTAACGCGGTTTTAATATTAGACTGTTAAAGATATTAAAAAGAGGGATATAAAGCAACAGATATACTGTTTAAACGGTCATGCTGCATGTGAGAATAATATGGCAGATAAAACCCTTTGACATATTATTTTATTTAAACCATATAAAAACATCACAATTGCTGACTATACTGTTCCTGAAATCGACAGACTTAAAATAAAAAACATTTCTAAAAGTGAAGGGTAAAGAATGAAAAGCCTTTTCAGGTTGAAACAGGTGTTTTGTATTTTTTTATTCATGATTCTGCCTGTGTCTTCATGCAGCATATATAAACCCGTGAAAAATCCCGAACCGCAGGTAAAGCTGCCGGAATCTTTTTCGGCCGGTGACTCACTGCCCCCGATAGATGAATGGTGGCTGCAGTTTGAAAGCAGCGGACTGGAAGCCCTGATAGACGAGGCTCTTTCAGAAAACCTGACTCTTCGCATGGCATGGGCAAGGCTGGATCAGGCCAGGCAGCAGGCAAAAATTGCAGGCGCAGGAAGATACCCCGGACTGGAGTTCGGAACCGGGGCTCAGCATCAGCATACAGGAGGCGATACCTCTCTGGCATATCCTCCGAGCCTCAACTCTTTTTATGCCAGGCTGTCTTTAAGCTATCAGATGGATTTGTGGAAAAAAATTGAAAACAGCCGACTTGCTTCTGTGTTTGATTTTGCGGCAGGGCGGGAAGATCTGGATGCCACGGCTATTACTGTTGCTGCAAATATTGCCGAAATATGGGCTTCTCTTATGGAGCAGAAGGCCCTTTTAAAACTGCTGGATGAACAGCTTGAAATAGCCGAGCGTTATCTTAAGCTTGTGGAGTCCCGTTTCGGGCAGGGGATTTCATCTGCTGTGGATGTGTATCAGCAGAAACAGCAGGTGGAGAGTATAAAGGAGCAGTTTCCCAGGGCGCGGATGCAGGAAAAACTGCTTGAACACCAGCTTGCTGTTTTACTTGGCAGGTCTCCGTCATCTGCAGTACAGACAGGTGGATCTGAACTGCCTGAAATAAAAAATCTGCCGCCTGCCGGTGTTCCGGCTGTTGTGATCAGAAACCGCCCTGATGTGAAAGCTGCGGAACTTCGCCTGATTGCCGCAGATCACAGGCTTGCCGCTGCTATTGCGGACAGGTTTCCTTCCATAAATCTCAGCTCCGGGATCACAGGTCAGACGGGCAAGATAGAAGATGTATTCAATCAGTGGGTTTCTACCCTGGCAGGAAATCTTACTGCTCCTGTTTTTGATGCCGGCAGAAGAAAAGCCGAGGCAGAACGCAGCAGGGCTGTTGTGAATGAACTGTTCTACAGGTGGAAGGCAGGCCTTATTAATGCGTTTACCGAAGTGGAAGATACCCTTGTTACCGAAGAAGGACTGCTTGATACTTACAGGTCAACTAAAAGCCAGGTGGAGCTGGCTGAGATGACACTGGAGCGTTCAAGGTCTCTTTATGTGAACGGCCTTACTGACTACCTGACAGTGCTGACTAGCTTGAGGGCCTTGCAGAATCTTCAGCGTGCGGAAATAAATATTAAAAAATCACTTATAAGCAACAGAATAAAATTTCACAGCGCACTCGGCGGAGACTGGCCGGGAAGGCTTGTGGAACCGGAACATATTATAACCACCGATCAAAGGGGAGGACAGCAATAATGAATTCCCGTATTTTACGAACCCTGATTTTTTTTGGAATTCTGGCCGTCGGATTTTTAACCACGGCTTTTATGATGCTTAACAGGATAACTCCGGAAAAGGCGCCGGTTGAAGAACACGTTACACCCGTTACCGTGCAGTCCATAGAGCACGGTGCCAGGCAGGTGAAAATTACCGGTCACGGGACAGTTACTCCTGACCGGGAAGTGCGTCTTCTGCCGGAGGTTTCGGGCCGTATAACCGATATGAATAAAATGCTGATACCGGGCGGAATCTTACCGCGGGGTGCCATGCTGGTAAGTATTGATCAGAGGGATTATAAGGCTCAGTATGATACCAGGAAAGAACAGGTAACCCGTGCTGCCCTGAGTCTTAAACAGGAGCAGGCAAGGCAGGCGGTTGCACGTGAGGAATGGGAGCTTTTAGGGAAAAGCATACCTGAAGATGAGGCAAACCAGGAACTGGCCCTTAGAATACCCCAGATTGAAAGTGCACAGGCGGCTCTTGCGGCAGCCGAAAGTGTTCTGTCAAAGGCAGAGCTGGATCTTGAGAGATGTACTGTCCGTTCGCCTTTTAATGCGCTGGTGATTCGGGAGAATGTTGACCCGGGGCAGGTGGTTAATCCTCAGACAGAGCTCGCTGTCCTGGCCGGAACAGACCGCTTTCGAGTAATGGTGTCGGTTCCGGTTGAATACCTGCCGTGGATAACAGCACCTGAGAAAAGCGGAAAAGGTTCCGAAGCAAAGATCATACAGAAGGCCGGATCAAAAAATATAATCAGAAAAGGGCAGGTTATCAGGCTGCTTGGTGATCTTGATACAAACGGAAGGCTGGCAAGACTTCTGGTGGCAGTTGATGACCCGCTGAATCTTGATAATAAGGAAGAGCAGCTTCCCCTTCTTTTGGGATCATATGTGACAGTGGAGATCAGCGGAAAAACAATGGCTGATGTGGCTGAACTGCCGCGCAGTGCAGTAAGAAATCTTGAAGAAGCAGGGGCGGGCGGCCTGGATGATGAAGCACTGTGGGTAATGGATAAAGACGGACGTCTTAAGGTTGAACCTGTGAAGGTCGCCTGGCGTATGCCTGATTCGGTTTTTGTTTCTACGGATCTCAGAGACGGAACAAGGGTTGTTACAAGCAGTATCGCGACACCGGTTAACGGTATGAAACTGACCCTGGAAACTGTTGACAGTATAACCTCAAAAAACAGATCAAGCGGGGAATAGCTGATGGACCAGAACCCTGTAAAGACAACAGGAGCCATTGCATGGATGGCAAAAAATCATGTTACTGCCAACCTGCTGATGCTTGTATTTATGTTCGGCGGACTGATGATGACCGGAAAGATCAAACAGGAGATATTTCCCGATCTTCAGCTTGATTATGTCATGATAAATGCGCCCTATCCCGGTGCAAGCCCCGAAGAAATAGAGGAGGGCGTGGTAAGGGCCATAGAAGAGGAAGTCCGCGGACTGGATGTTACCAAAGAGGTGAGTTCTATCTGCCGGGAGAATTTCGGGCAGGTGTGGGTAGAGCTTCTGCTGGGTACTGATCCGAGCAAAGCTCTGTCTGATGTTAAAAACGCGGTGGACCGCATTCAGACCTTCCCCCAGGAGATGGAAAACTATACTGTAAGCCTTGTTGAAAACCGTAAGCATGTTGTATCAATTATGGTTCATGGTGATCAGTCCGAAAAAGACCTGCGTAACCTGGCAGAAAAGGTAAGAGAAGATCTGCTTAAGAGCGATAATGTAACGCAGGTAGAGTTAAGCGGTGTCAGAAATCCTGAGATTGCAGTAGAAATATCCCAGGACCAGTTAAGGCGGTATAATCTTACTCTTGAACAGGTTGCAGCCCGTATCAGGGCGTCTGCTATTGATCTTCCGGGAGGAAGGGTCCGAACTTCAGGCGGTGAAGTGCTGGTACGCACAACCGAAAAGCGGTATCTCGGCAGTGAATATATGGCTCTTCCAATAATTACAGATAACCGCGGGACCCTGATCACGCTTGGTGATATTGCAGATGTACGCGACACCTTTGAAGAAACCGATATTGAGGCAACATACAACGGCGAAAGGGCTGTGCGCCTGGATGTGTATCGTGTGGGTGATGAAACTCCGACCGATGTTTCGGATGCAGTAAATGATTATGTTTATAACGCCAACGGCAGCCTGCCTTCCACCGTAAGACTTGCCATTTGGGAAGACAGGTCTGAGCTGCTTGATTCACGTATCGAGCTTCTGGTTGATAATGCCCTGCTGGGTCTTATGCTGGTAATACTGCTTTTAGGGCTTTCCCTTGATCTGCGTCTTGCCTTCTGGGTTACTCTCGGAATTCCTATTTCAATACTTGGTTCAATGCTGTTTTTTCCGGGATTTGATCTTTCCATAAACATGATTTCTCTTTTCGCCATAATTATTACCATCGGTATTGTTGTTGATGATGCCGTTATTATTGGCGAGAATATTCATCACCACAGGACAATGCATAAAACCTATCTTGAGGCAGCTATTGCCGGCGCAAGAGAAATGGCCCTTCCTGTGACATTTTCAATCATTACAAACCTTGTGGCTTTTTTGCCCCTGTTTTTTGTTCCCGGTGTAACCGGAAAATTATTCAAGGTAATACCGACCGCAGTGTTTATGATTTTTACTATCTCCCTTATAGAAGCGCTGTTTATACTGCCTGCCCATTTATCCAGGAAATCAAAGGGTGAGGATTCAGGCCTTATTCACTGGGCAAATAAAAGGCGGGAGTGGTTTGGTAATATGATCCACTGGATTCAGGAAAACCCATTTAAGAAATTCCTTATAACTGTCCTTCATCATCGGTACATAACCCTGGCCATGGCAATATCGCTTTTGATGATAAGTGTAGGCGTTGTTGCAAGCGGCAGGATTGATTTTTCTTTTATGCCCAAGATAGAAGCCGAAAGGGTGACAGCAATGGTGGAGATGCCCTTCGGAACTCCCATAGAAAGAACACGTGAAGTAAGGGAGTACCTTCTTGAAACCGCAGAAAAGGTGATTGCTGAAAACGGCGGGGACAAAATTGTAAAAGGCATCTATGCCCTTGTAGGTGAGACACCTCCCGGCCAGGGAATGGTGGATGTTGGATCTGATCTCTCCGGAGCTCACCTGACCAATGTTTCGGTTCAGCTTGTACCGGTTGATCAGCGGGCCATAACGGCTGACGAATTTGTAAATCAGTGGAAAAGGAGACTGGGCAGGATTTCCGGTGCTGAGTCGCTTCTTTTCCGCTATACCACCGGGCCTTCTTCAAACCAGCCCATCAATATGATGATTTCTCACCCGGATAAGGATGTGCTTGAAAAGGCTGCAACGGATCTGGCCGGGGTTCTTGAGGGATATGCAGGTGTAAGAGATATTGATGACGGATATTCAAGCGGCAAGCTTCAGCTCGATTTCAAAATAAGTCCCGAAGCCCAGAGCCTCGGGGTAACAGCATCAGACCTTGCCAGGCAGGTGCGAGGCGCATTTTACGGGGCTGAAGCACTGAGGGTTCAGAGAGGCAGGGATGAGGTCAAGGTCCTGGTGCGTCTTCCTGAAAATGAAAGAAAGAGCCGGTACAATATTGAAGAACTTATTATCAGGACACCTGCAGGAACGGAGATCCCGATACGTGAAGCAGCGGAAGTTATTCACGGCCAGTCCTATACGGAAATTATACGCAGCGACGGAAGAAGGGTATTAAATGTTACTGCCGATGTGGAAGAAGGTGTTGCAAATGCATCAAAGGTTGTAAGCAGTGTTGAAGAAAATGAACTGCCGGTCCTCATAAAAAAATATCCAGGGCTTAAGTCCGAACTTGACGGAGAGCAGAAAGATATGCAGGAGGCAATGTCGGCACTGGTTTTCGGCTTTGCCTTTGCTCTCTTTGGAATATATGCCCTGCTTGCAATTCCTTTTAAGAATTACCTGCAGCCCTTCATTATAATGTCGTCTATCCCGTTCGGGATAATAGGCGCTGTTATAGGTCATATTATTATGGGATATGAACTTTCCATTATATCGATGTTCGGTATCATTGCTCTTGCAGGTGTTGTTGTTAATGACTCACTGATACTTGTTGATGCGGCCAACCATAACAGGTGGAACGGCATGTCTCATCATGATGCCATTGCTTCTGCGGCTGTAAGGAGGTTCAGGCCGATTCTTTTAACATCCCTTACAACGTTTTTAGGACTTGCTCCCATGATTTTTGAAACATCGATCCAGGCAAGATATCTTATACCAATGGCCATCAGTCTTGGTTTTGGTATTTTGTTTGCAACAGGTATTGCTCTTGCTGTTGTGCCGTGTTTTTATCTTGTGCTTACGGATATAAAGCGTCTGCTGCATATAGGGGAAAGGGAGGTTAATTTGTAGGTCCGGAGGAGAATAAAGCTTATAGCTAACCACGGAGGACACGGAGGAAATCATTCTTTTATTTATTTAAAACAAACTGTTTTTTGTTTTTGCTTTTCTCCGTGCTCTCCGTGTCTTGTGGTGAAATTAATTGCTTTTATTTTTTCTTCGCGTACTTTGCGTCTTTGCGGTTCAGTTTTTCTGAGGAGCCGGCGGAACAAATATTTCCGGCATGTCTTCCGGCAGCATCTCCAGGTATACTGACTGGCTTGGAAATGCAAAACCTGTTCCTGCGCCTTCAACAATTTCCTTTATCCTGTATGCAAGGTCTTCCTTGATCTTTAGCCACTCTCCCCAGTTGATGGTTTTTGTAAAGCAGTAGACCATTATATCAATTGACGAATCATTGAAGCTGTCTATACGTACAAAGGCCGGTACTTCCGGCGGATGTGCATAATCTTCCGATTCCATGATATATTTTTCAATACCGTCTCTTATTTCCTTAAGCATATCTATTGTAGTCCTGTATTCAACGCCTATTTTCCAGTATATTCTTCTGTGACTCATTGCGCTGAAGTTTATAAGAGAATTATCTGACAGTTTTGAATTGGGAATATAAACAGGGGCCTTGTCAAACCTTCTTACAAATGTGGAACGGAAGCCGATTGCCTCTACTGTACCCTCAACAACTCCGTTTACTTTTATCCAGTCGCCGATATTGAACCGCTTTTCTGCAATAATGAGAATGCCCGAAATAAGGTTTTTAAAAAGATCCTGGGCACCCAGTGCTACTGCAACACCCATAAGGCCCAGACCCGCTATAATGGGTGCGATCTCTATTGTCCAGATTTCAAGAATTGTGGCAGTTGCGATAATTATTAAAGCTGTTTTTATGGCCTTTTTTAGCCACAACACCATTGCTGATGTGAAAAGCTTTTCAAGCCCTTTTAGAATAAAGGAGAGGGGCTCCACAAGTTTTACAAATACCCAGAAAATCACCATTACAATTAATGACTCTATCAGTCGGTCTGTAATCCATTCCCATGTTCCGGTAAGTTCCAGGTACTTACATGATATAAAAAGACCCAGTACAACAGGAATAAAGGATATTGGCTGTTCCAGAATTTCTAGTACTTCATCATCCAGTTCGTTCTTTGTTTTTTTTGTAAGAGTCTTAAGCCTTTTGATGACACGGCCTGCAAAAAATTTCCTGATAAGGAGAAAGAGAATGAATATCAGGGCCGCTGTAATAATTCGGCTGATATCAATTCCGTAAACACCCTCCTGCCATACTTTTTTTACAATTTCCCAGAATTCGATCAGTGTTTCCATATTTTTCCTGACAGTTTCATTGAATGATTTCAGAATCAGTTATTTTTACAGTATATGTTAACAGAATTATTTTTCAAGCGGCTTACGCGTATACATCAGGCTTGAATAATATCCCGAAGCAGAAAACCTTTATACTAAAGGGTTTTTAATTGTTGATATGATCAGATAAAAAAATAGAAATCCTTTTCCCTCACTAATAGTACTTTACCAGGTACACTATGCGGGGAATGGGAGGCTAATGTTTTAATACGGCAGGATGATGTTGAAACTCCGGAGAGGGGCTAGCTCATGGTTTCAACTTTTCTGATATTCTTTCTTAAAAATTCGTTTACTACCGTAGAGCGGTCAACGCCTTTTTGTGATGCAATTTTTTCAACAACTATTGAGATTTTTTCATCCAGGTATACCGGGCTTTTTTTAACAGGCTGACTATAAATATTTTCTGTTTGTCCATTCGAAAAACTGTAATTTTTTTCCATAATTATTCACCGTTGGTTCTTCTGTTCAGGTTTCTATAGTTAAATTACATCAGCAATTGCATACAATAAACATATCCGAATCTGGTATCTGTAAAACCAATACGAAAATTGAGTGCAGGTTTAGAAATCTTTAAGAATATAAATGCATTTAATGTAGAAGACTTAGAGTAAGTCGCTGATAGCGAGCAACTGCAGTATTTCATTTTTAGTTTGAAACTGTAAACAAAGAAAACTTTGAAATGCAATTGGCCTAATAAATAAATGTAAATTGGATTTAAATCAAGTAAAAAAAATACCTTATATAAGAATCTGAATTCATTATTTCAGCGAAAAGCACGCTGTTTCTAAAAATAGAGTCAGAAAAAAAGATCGCGGAACTCAGTTATTGATGTTTTTTTTTACGGTCTTTTTATTACGGTAATTTTTTTAAAAGCTCATTTTTAACAGAAAGACCGATAGTCTTAAATGTTACAGGCTTTTTTATAAAGGGGCCTGCACCGAGTTTCTGAGCGGTCTTTACTTCACTGGTTTCAGCAAATCCGCTTACTATTACGGCCTTTTGATAAGGATTGATTTTTAATAATTTTTCATATGTTTCTCTTCCGTTCATACCCGGGTCCATTATCATGTCCAGCAGAACCAGGTCCACGCTCTGTTCTTTTAAAAATTCTACAGCCTCTTCACCGCTGGCTGCAGTAATTATCCTGTAGCCGAGCTTTTCAAGCATTCTTTTTGAAATATCCCTCTGGCTTTCAATATCATCAACAATCAGAATTTTTTCCCCGTTTCCCATGAGGTCCCTTATATCAGGGTCGGACTCTATGTTTGTAATTTCATTTCTTGTGATGGGAAAATAAAGGTCAAAGGTTGTTCCTTTATTACTGCTGGAAACATTGATATAACCATTATGCTCAAGCATGACATTCCAGACAACTGCCAGCCCCAGCCCTGTTCCGCTGCGGCCCAATACTTTTCTTGAATAAAAAGGTTCAAAAATTCTGTTCAGGTCCTTATCGGATATTCCCGTTCCGCTGTCAGAGACGGACAGGACTGCGTATTCCCCTGTTTTTACATCATTATAGGCTTTTAAAGGTCTATCCAGGTACCTGTTTCTGGTCGATATTGTAACATTGCCTCCAGTTTCGATTGCTTCGGAGGCATTTGCTGCAAGATTCATTATGACTTTTCTCATATGTATGTATGATCCGCTTATGTTCAGGAGATTGTAGTCCAGGTCTGTTTTAAAATTTACAGAAGGATTATAAAGCTCAAGGGTATTGAATTCCGGAGAGTTCAGGTAGTCATTGACGAGATCATTCAGGTTAACAGTGTTTTTTGCTGTGGCGACTCCTCTTGCTATTGTCAGCAGATCCTGCACGATAGCCACAGCCCTGTTTCCTGATTCCATAATTGTTTTTATCGGTCCCCTGAGACTGCTGTCTTCGGGCAGGTCAAGCAGGAGCAGTTCCGGGTAGCTCACAATACCTGCAAGTATATTGTTCAGGTCATGGGCCACTCCTCCTGCAAGAAGACCGATGGATTCCATTTTTTGTGAACGCTGAAGTTTTTCTTCCAGCTGTTTTTTTTCTTTTTCTGACTCTTTTCTCTCTGTGATATCCACCCAGGTGGAGAGAGTATAGTGCATTTTATCGTTTTTGAAAATCGGTGTAACATTCAACTCAACCCAGAAATAGTCTCCATTCTTTTTCCGGTATTTTCTTTCTGTGTTATTAATCCCCTTTAAACCCAGCTTAAGCCTGTGCTCAATGGTTCCGTATTCAGGGGCATCAACCCACCAGGGGTAAGGAGCCTTTTTACCAATTGCCTCTCCGGCAGTGTAGCCGGTCATTTTTACAAATAGAGGGTTTACATATTTTACGGATGTATCATTGTTAAAGACAATTATTGCATTAGGAGAATGATCCAGCAGGCTGGTGTTGAATGTATCACTTTTTTTTAAGGCCTTTTCAGCATTTTTACGTTCCGTAATATCTCTTGTGATTTCGGTAAATCCTGTAATTTCTCCATCTTTTTTGATCGGGCAGAAAGCAGTTTCAAAATGATGCTCTCCCCTGTCTGATCTTACTGTGTAGTCAGCTTTGAATTTATCTCCGTTAAGGACCCTTTTATAGTGTGCACTCCAGGCGTTAATGGCATTTTGATTGTTGGAAATTTTATAAGTTTCGGTGTCAGGGTCGACGTTTACTCCCAGACACTTTTTCACTGTTTTTTTAAAACTGTTGTTGTATGCCCTTGGTTTGCCGTTTTTATCGCATATTAAAAAAAAATCCTCAGTGTTTTCCATCAGGATATCATAGTAATGTTTGATCTCAGTAAGTTCATCAATTTCAGCTGTAAGGTCTTTTTCCCGTTTCTTACAGGCTTCCAGGCGTGCTTCAAGGTCTTTGAACTTTTTATCCTGTTCTGTCTTGTTTAAAAAATTATCCATTTCTAAATTCCGTTTAATTAAAGAAATACAGGTTTTTATTATAGCAAGTGCTGTTGAGATAAGCCGGGACGCTGGTTCAGTATTGTGGCTGGAAATCTGTTTTTAGCTTAAACAGACTGTACTATAAAAGAATATGAATAAAATTTCAATATTATCAGGGCAGGTGAAAAAGATCCTTTTTAGACAGATTATTTTGCATTGACCTTTTATTTATGAGTAATTAAATTATTCAAATTGGACTCACAAACGTAAGGTTTGACAGGTATATAAAACGCAGCAGGTTTATATAAAACAAGGAGGATTGAATATGTCCAGAATGAGAATAGAGTCACAGCCGCCAATTGAAGCATTTGTAGGAGAATCCGGTGAAATCTGTATTAAACAGGAAAGTCCTGTCGGTGAAGACAAGATTATAAGAATACCCCGCAAGCATCTTGCTAAAGTCGTCAACTGGCTGAATATTTTAAATCAGGAACAGACTGAAGCCATTGAAGATGAGGAAGCAGTAGAAGATAATGTTTATTAATTAGTTTTCATCCATAAACGGTTCTTTATGGATTGTAACTAAAGACATCAGCATTCAGTCTTATCAGGCTGAATGCTGATGTTTGCATTAAAAAAATATCCATCTCAGGATTGAATCAGTAACAGATATTAAAAATGCCGCAAGAAGAGTTGTGCCTATACCGTCAATTTCAAAATCTTCCATAAACTGATCCGTGATCCACAGCATAACCGCATTTATTACAAACATGAACAGACCTAATGTAATAATTATAAACGGCAGAGATATCAGTACAAGCAGCCATCCTATTAGAAAATTGACTATACTGTAAACAAGCGCCACTATAACTGCCGTTCCAAAGTTTTTAAGCCGTATGCCCGGTAAAAGACTGGCAACCAGAAAAACAGCTATGCTGAATAAAATTATGTTCCATAAAAAATGCATCATATCTCCTGTAGCTTGCTTAAATGTTCATGGCATACCCTGTATGCCGGGGCTTTAAAGCTCCGTTATCCTCCCGGAACAGACTTAAGAGGAAGTGTTTCTTAAAAAATGTTAACTGAAAAATTACAATAGCAGAAATTGTGCCGCAGTATTTATTCATGAATATGGTATGTTATTTCAGTATGTTATGAATCAGAGATGCTGTGTTTGGCCGGGTGAGTCAGTCCTGTGGAAAGTCTTTTAAACCGAAAATTGGTTTTTGAAACCACCTATGTTTTTAAATTTCCTTTTAAGGACAGGGATGGACTTAAACTTCCATTTGTGCAAATATATTTTTTTTCGCAAAGACATAATGCCTGCGAAATGATGCAATCCTGTCAGGAGACAGGTAATTTTTAAAATAAAAAAAGAGTAAAAATATGCAAAAAATAATTCTGGTAGGTCTGGGCGGTTTTGTTGGTGCAGCTTTAAGGTACCTTGCCGGCGGTGCTGTCCAGTCCCTTACCCACAGCATTTCTTTTCCATATGGGACCCTTACAGTTAATATTGTGGGCTGCTTTTTTATAGGTATGTTCACATATCTGCTTGAGTTTCAGTCAGGGCTGGCAGCGGAAATGCGTCTTTTCCTTATTGTGGGAATCCTGGGTTCCTTTACTACTTTTTCTACCTTCAGCAATGAGACTGTCAATCTGCTGCAGGATAAGACTTTTATGCTGGCTATTATGAACATAGCGGTTCATCTGGTATTAGGCCTTGCCGCTGTTGTGCTTGGCCGGTATACAGTCATAACTTTATGGAGGTAAATATATGGAACTTCCACGCGAAGGTAAGCTTTTAAGGATTTTTATAGGTGAAAGCGATAAATACGATGGAAAACCCCTGTATGAGTGGCTGGTATTAAAGGCCAAAGAACTCGGCCTGGCAGGAGCCACGGTAATACGCGGCCTGATGGGATTCGGTGCAAACAGCCGCATACATACCCAGAAGATACTGCGGTTATCCCAGGATTTGCCGATTATTGTAGAAATTGTAGATACCCAGGATAAAATTCAGGATTTTATTGCGGTTATCGAAAACGTTGTTACAGAGGGGCTTGTAACTCTTGAAAAAGCCGAGGTTCACATATATAAGGGTAAAAATAAGGATAAATAAATACAGAAACAGGTTAAAAAGCCTCCAATCCCATTATGTGCGGGACTGGAGGCTTTTGTGTTTATATACCTTCTATTTTTTATCCGGGAAAACCTCTTTGGGCTTTGTTGTTATTCCTGTTGCATTGGGGTAATTCTCTGCTTTATACGCCTTTTTATTATGTCTGAGCAGATCTTCTGCTTCTTCCATAAAATTATTGAAACGTTTTTTGCATTCATAGAACCCATGCCACCATGAATAGTCAGGCGCCATCATTGCTGCGCCCATTCTTGCCCTGCGTCCTTCATGATGCCACAGCTCATAATATTCTACCTCAAGGCGTTCATCAAAAAATTTTGTATTGTCCAGCAGCCCCTTTTCGTAAAGTTTATCCAGCATTTTTTTTGCCGGCTTGAAATAAACTTCGTTGTATTCTTCAACAACCTTATCCATTTTAATATAGTGATCATCCACCCATGTTTTTCCATGGCACTGGCCGCATATTTCTTTCATTTTATCTCTTTCTGCGCTCCAGCTGCTTTGAGCCGGAAGAGCCTTGAAATCCTGAGGGCGGACCGTGAGAGGAACCTGAAGTTCCCAGGGAAGCCTTTCTGTCACATCGTGGCTTGTCAAAACCGAACCTGCTCCCGAAATATGACATGACGAACATGTCGGCCCCTGTAGTCCATTCCGGCGGTCCATGTTCCGGGAGCTGCCTTCCAGTTGTAATCATCTCCATGGGCTGTATATATATCACCGTGTTTTGATTCCATATAAATCTCTATCTGCGGGTGATCAGGCCCAAGGTGGCACTGTCCGCATGCTTCCGGTTTACGGGCTTCCATAACAGAAAACATGTGGCGGGTATGACAGCTCGTGCAGCTTCCCTTGCTTCCGTCGAGGTTTATTCGGCCCACACCAACATTAGGCCATGTTTCCGGATCAAGCTTTCCATCCTTCCGGCTGAGTATGGTTCCATGGCAGTGATAGCAGCCTGCAGCCCTTTCAGTATCACTGTTCATTCCCTTATTGAGCCATGGGTCGATCTTCCATATTATTTCCATTGTATTTGCATGTTTGCTTATGCTGTACTGTTTCGCCTCATCCGGGTGGCAGCGTGAGCAGTCTTTCGGGGTTACCACCGCAGTTATCGGAACTTTATATTTCTTTTTCCCGTATGGCGAGTCAGAACGGGAATACTGTTCATAATGAGATTCGCTAACATCTTTGTCAAAGGATTCGGCCTTATGGCAGTCATAACAGGTAATATTTGCACTGGCATGACGGCTTTTTGTCCAGTCGGAAAAAAGACCAGGATGCTCCTGCTTATGACATTCGATGCATGCAACAGCTTCATCGGGCATGCTGCGCTCAATCCTGTACTCTTTTATTTTAGGGATATTCTGAGCCTGAGAGGATGCTAAACAGGTCACAATAAAAAACAGTAAAAAAGGTGTTATCCATTTTAATCTATTTACAGTCATAGCCCGGCTCCTTTTTAAGATAGCTTTTTAAAATCCTGAACCTCTGTATTTCTTTTCATACTGTTTGTATGCATAAACTTCCCGCGGCATGTGGACAAGATTCCGGTGGCAGTCCACACACTTTTTATCGTATCCCTTTCTTGCGTATATTACATCTCTGTGAGCCAGCATTGCTCCCCTTTTATCAGGTATATGCAGGATATTGCGGTGACATTTCTGACACTGTTCATTTGAAAAGGACTGATACACCTTTTCTCTCTGAAGTGCATGGTCATACTCTTCCATATCGCTGGTGAAATGAACAAAAACATCCTTTATTCCGTGCGCAGTCTTTGTATAAAAAAAGTTTACAGTATCATGGGGGGCTGGGAGGTGGCAGTCCATACAGTCTGCGACAAAGCCCTGTGCATTGTTGACATGGGTGGATGTTTTCCATGTGTCATAGGCATAACGGATTTCATGACAGGATGCACAGAATTCAGGTGTGGATGTTCTTACCATTGTATAATAACTCATGCTGAACAATGGAAATCCTATAACAATTCCGAATCCTATGAGTAATGCCGAAATAAGGTATTTCTTCATATCTGTCCCTCTTGCTATGCTGATAAGGCAAATATCAAAAAGGTCTAATTCTGGAATATGGATTTGTTATGAGAATGAGTTGTAGAGATGGAGCATGATTAGCTGTAAAGGAACTGATTATAACAGAGCGTTTCTGCAGGGTCAATTTTGAGTGTTTAAAGCAGACTGATTTCTATTCTTCGGGTATACCAACTGTACGGAGTGAATCTATTTTATACTCAAGCAGTTTTTTGTCCTTTTGCACTCTCATATAGGATTCATATATTTTAAGTGTAAAATTGGGGAAAATCCTCAGTACTTCCGAGGCGTGATAGCGGGCCCTGTCCATTTCTTTATCAACTGAAAAAACCCCTGCGAGCATCGCATGCGCCCCCAGGCTGTTCGGGTCGATTTTTAAGGCCTTATATCCGTATTCCCTGGACTTTTCATGGTCAAAGAGATTGTTATTGAAAGGGACTGAGTAAACTGCTCCCAGATATACATAAAAATCCACATCAGGAAACGGGTCCAGGCGTATTGCCCTTTCTATCCTGGGTATTGCCTTTTCGTACTCGCCTATCAGGTAGAGAAAATAACCATGATAGTAATGAGCTATCGCACTGTTTGGTTCGATATCCACCCATTTTTCCAGATGGGGTATTGATTCTTCATATTTTTCGTTTAACAGGTCTATATATGCATAGATAAGCAGTGTATGGCCGTATGACGGATCTAATTTAAAGGCCTTTTCTGCATACTCTTCGGCCAGCTTTAATGACTCTTCAGGGGATTCGCTTCTTTCGTATAAAATCTGATAAATATGATAAATGCCCAGCCCGTAATAACCCTCAGGTTCCTGAGGCGCTATTTCAATGAGCTTTTCGGCTGTCTGCCTGGTCATTTCATAGTTTTTTTCCTTAAGGTATTTTATAAGAGAAAGAAATTCTTCATAATAGTGAGTATCTTTACCAAGGTAGCGCCTTACAATATCTCCGTCTATGAGTTTGATCCTCAACTCAATTGAAATCCGGGTCGTGATTTCGGACTGAAGGTCGAAAATATCACCCATCTCACGGTCATAACGGTCGGACCAGATGTGATATCCTTTTAGTGCATCAATAAGCTGTACTGTAACCCTTACCCTGTTGCCCTGTTTTCTTACACTTCCTTCAAGTATATACCGGACACCAAGTTCTTCACTTACCTGCTGTGCTTTTGCCGGTTTGTTTTTGTATGAAAAGGACGAATTGCGGCCAATTACAAAAAGTTCGGGGTTCTTGGACAGGCCTGTAATTATTTCTTCGGTCAGCCCGTCGCAGAAGTATTCCTGCTCCGCATCTCCGCTCAGGTTGTCAAAGGGGATAACAGCAATGGACGGCTTTTCCGGAAGAGGATGGGCCATCCTGGCAAAGGAGGCTTTTTCAAATGAGGTATCTTTTGTTTCTCTTTTACCTGCATCTTTTTCCATAAGGATTTTATAAATCCTTACCGGTTCGTCCAGGTTTTTAACCTGATGCTCGCCCATATAATCATACTGTACATCTATTTTTCTTTTCACCTGGTCATAAACCGGGCGGGAAATGCATATGCCTCCGGAGTCTGCAAGTGACTCTATGCGTGCTGCTGCGTTAACGCCGTCTCCGTAGATGCTGTTATCTTTTATGATTACATCCCCCAGGTTTACACCTATGCGGAATTCCATATGACGGTTTTCCGGGGCGTCTTTATATTTTGATTTGAGGTTCTGCTGTATTTCAATAGCACATTCTACGGCATTTACAACACTGCTGAATTCGGCCAGGATATTATCCCCGGGTGCATCAACAACCCGGCCCTTATAATCCTGGATAAGGTCTGCCATAAGGTTTTTATTTTCTTCAAGATTGCTGATTGTCCACCCTTCATCTTCTTCCATAAGCCTGCTATACCCCACAACGTCAGCGCTGAAAATTCCACTGAGCCTGCGCTCGGTACGGTCCTGGTTCATGAAAACTCCTCTCCTTAACGGGTATTTCTGATCAGCAGTTTTTTTGACTGATAGAAGATAAAGCCAGATCTGAAGGTAAATCTGAAAAATTTTACGGGATATTAGCCTATTGAAATAATCATGTCAAAACATGTTTATATTAATCTAAAGATATGTATTTTCTGTCCTGATTTCATAAAGTTTGGAAACTTTTGCTGCTGCCTGTATCCGCATTTACCATTTTTTTAAGGCACATTCCCGTAACAGAAGGTACTTCTGCCCTGAGACTATCCTTGATTCCAGGGATCTTATCAGAGATTTTATTATACCTTTCAAGATACTGATCAGCCTGCATACAGTCACCCTGGGCGCGGTAAACATTTGAAATATTACGTAAAGTTACAGCCACTTCAAGAGAGTCAGGCCCCATGACCTTTTCCATTATCCGGAGTGACTGTATATAAAGCCGGCTTGCTTCAAAATATCTTTCCTGGATACCGTAAAGGCCCGCCAGGCTGTTAAGCGTGTAGCCGACTTCAGGGCTTTCATTGCCGTAGGTTTTTTCAAGTATTGTAACTGCCCGGATAAAAAGAGGTTCCGCCCTCTGCAGATGCCCCTGTTTTTTTAGATTATCTGCCAGCATATCGAGAGTCTTGCCTACATAAGCATGATTTTCTCCGTACATATCTTCCCATATAAGAAGCGCCCGGCTTAAAAGAGGGGCTGCCATGGAGTATTTTGCCTGCTCCTGGTACAGGCCTGCAAGGTTATAAAGAATCTCCGCTGCAAGTGATTTCTGTATGTCTCCGGATTCTTTGAGAGTTTTTAAAGCCTGAACATAGAGAGGTTCTGCATGCCTGTACTGGCCTTTCAGATGATATATATCCGCCAGGACGGCAAGAGATTCAGCAACCTTTATATGACTTTTACCATGCTGTTTAACTGTATTTTCAAGGTTGTTTTTTGCGGCTTCTTCCGCTTCCTCAAGTTTGTTTTCCTGGAGCAGCCTGACTATCTGAAGATTGTAGGATTTACGGCCGGTTTCTGTAATGCATGAGGATATAAATACAAAAAAAACTGATATTAAAAATATGAATGTCCATCTGTGCAGATGGTTTTTATTTAATATTTCCATGGTTTAGCCTCCATGGCAGAGGTTAATCAAAATCAGGTCCGAAATTTTTGAGCCATTAACACCTATTTCGAACGTTACAAGCCTATAAATACAGGGTAATCATTCGGAGGGTTTTATCAAGGGGTGTTTAAAACAGGTTTTGTGTAACAGCGTGTAATTTTCTGCTTATTCAGAAAGCTGCTGTTTTTTTTCTTCTGCAGTGTCCCATTTATAAAGGCGGGTTGTGGGATATGCAAGGTCGATATTTTTTTCTGCAGCAAATGCATCCAGGATTGCTTCCCATATTTTCTGTTCACTCGATCTCCGCTGTCTCGGATTTACCATATATCTTATGGTAAGCAGAACTCCGCTGTCCTTTACTGTGGTATATACAATAGGCGTGAGTGCACCATAAAATATCATGTATTTATGGGCCGCCTGCCTGATCTGAGCCTGTGCTCCGTCAGACAGATGTTCTATATCGTTTTTTGTTACATCCTGAAGAAGTTTCTTTGCTTTTTTCCAGTCACTCTCAAATGTTACAAGTACAGGGATTTCATGCCATATATACTCAAAGCCTATGTTATAGTTTGCAAGATGATCCCGAAGGACCTTACTGTTGGGGACATGCACTATACGCCCTGTGCTCTGGTCCGCATCCACCCAGTTTCCTATCTCTATCATGCTGAACTGGAATATTCTTATATCTATAACATCTCCTGCAATTCCGCCTATCTCAACCCTGTCGCCAACTTTAAAGGGTTTACGCCACACAATAAATACCCAGCCTGCCAGGTTTGCAATGGTGTCGTGCATTGCAACTGCAATACCCGCACTTGCAAGCCCGAGGAATGTTGTAAGTGATGCCATCCCCCTGACCCAGATCTGGCCGACTAGAATTATGAGCAGAAATGTATAGAGGTATAAAACAACATTTCTCCAGTGATATGCGATCTTTATCTCGGAGACCCGTCTTTTTATAATGAAATTGATAAGGAATTTCAGGCCGGAAAGAAAAAGAAATATAAAAATTGAAAGGATAAGTTTATCCATTACTTCAGGAGTCAGATTAAAATACTGTTTTATTATATCCATTCCGATTCCTTACAGAGAACACGGAGAAAAGCTTTTTTTAAAAAATATTTTGCTCCGTGCTCTCCGTGTCCTCTGTGGTAAAGAAAAATGTTATTTTATTTTCGACAGCGTCCCGGAGCTGAAATTATTGTTTTGCTTCCCTTACTTTAGCAAAATACTCATCAAATGCCATTATTTTTTCAAGGTCCGGATGCTTTCTGGCACCTGTTTCTCCGTCAATGTACATTACTTCATTTTTATCCCCGGAAAATTCAGGCCATTCGGGAAGTCCTTTTCCGTTAGGATTACCTGCTGTGGCAAAATTTATCCAGTAGGACATCATGAGTTCTTTAAGCGCCTCGTCTTCCGGTGTGGCAGGTTTTCCGTTCATAGGGCCTGCTCCGCCCAGGTTGCCGAATACGTAGGGAATTTCTGAAGCGTGGTTGGCTCCGCCGGGGATGCCTTCTACCCTGTGATCAAAATAGTAAACAAAGGCTTTATCATCTGCCTTGCGTGTATGCAGAGATGCCCATGCCCATGTAGGCCATGCAAATGACGCTTCACGCATAAGGTCTTTTGCAGACTGGGTTGCCTCTTCATCTGTCGAATGGGGGTATGCCTTTAAAATCTCCTCCGCTCCTTCGGGATATTTTTCCTGCACGGTTTTTATAAAACTTTCAGCGGTATATTTACCCATTACAAAAAGGCCGCCCTCATTTGAGTTGCTTCCTACCATGATTGGTGTTTTATTGAATTCTCCTGACTCCCATGTTTTGTACATGTTGAAAGGAATAGTAATGCCGTCTGCTACAGGCCAGAAATTACCCATTCCCTTTGTGTTTTTCTGTATCTCCTCCGCGCTCATGGCACGGGCTTCTGCAATAGTTTCTGCTCCCAGTTCTTCAAGGTATTTTTTACCGGCTTCTTCGGCTTCTTTGAGTGTCATCCTTGCAGGCCCCAGTCCTCCGCCGCTTTCCGAAATGGCTCTATGAAAAAGACCCTTTGCCATTGGAGATGCTGTAAGCATGCAGACAGAGAAACCTCCGGCTGATTCACCGAAAATGGTCACATTGGAAGGATCTCCTCCAAATTTTGCGATGTTTTCCTTTACCCATTTAAGCCCTGCTATCTGATCCTGTATGCCGTAGGCCCCGGAACCATGACCGCTTTCTGCTGTCAACTCCGGGTGGGCAAGAAAGCCCATTGGGCCGACGCGGTAAGTAACACTGACAAGTACAACCCCTTTTTTTGCGAGGTTTGTTCCGTCATATACCGGAGAGCTTGTCATGCCGATGCCGAAGCCTCCTCCGTATATCCACACCATGACAGGTCTTTTTTCATCTGTCATTTTTGCGCCTGACCAGACATTAAGGTAAAGACAGTCTTCACTGATTTCCTGCGGGCCTCCCAGTGCAGCTCCAAAGGCGGTATCCTGCATTGGTCCGGGTGCAAATTTATCACTCTTTTTTACTCCCTGCCATTGAACGACCGGCTGAGGCGATTTCCATCGCAGATCTCCGACCGGCGGTGCGGCAAATGGAATACCCTTGTATGTGAATATCCCTTCCTGCAATACTCCCTCGATTGTACCCCCTGTAACTTCAACTGCTGCTGCAAGCGGACTGGCCGGCGGATTTAAAGGCTGTTTATCGCAGGCAGCGGTAAACAGAAAAAGAATCAGAAACAGAATTAATTGGCTTAAATATTTGTGCAGCATTTTTCTCTCCCTTTTTATTGTATGTGATTGGTTAAAACAGATTGGAACTGGTAAGTACCTCCCCCTGAGGTCTAAAAGATAATAGCTGAGAGAGACTATATTAAAATACAGTTAAGTAATCAAGCCGGATTGTCAGGTATCAGGGAACGTTAAATTCAATTATGCAAAGACAAAAGAATATTCATATTGACTGAAAACAAACCCTGTACCTTTTACTAAACATATTGATTTAACGTGATGTATCCAGTAATGTTAATTTGTGCTGGGGCCAATTTGATTCTTATGCACTGTATTGCCTGTATAAATATACATGCTTTATATAAAAGCTGCTCAATATATGATCCATTTATAAAGAGAGGGGAGAATATGCGTTTATTTTGTTTTAACAGAGAAAAGCATCTGGTCTGCCTGATTGCGGGGATGATATTACTCCTGTTATTCTGGGGATGTGAAAATTCAGGTACGTCTTCGGGCGCCGGTGCAAAAGATGGAGTCAAGCTGACGGTTCTTAACCCCAGGGGACAGCCTTCCGGAATATTCGGTAGAGTTGGTGAAGCAGGGGCAGGCATGATGGCCAACCGTAACCCTGATACTCAGCCAAAGCTTAAAAAGGACGAACTTGTTCTGCTCAAGATGGCTCCGAGACTGGACAGCCTTGAAAACAAAACCCTGTACCTTGTTGATACCGGTTTTGCAGGCGGTAAAGAGTTTCTTGAGGAGATGCAGAGATGGTTTAATAAAAACATGCCTTCCGTAAAAACAGTCGTACACATCAAGAGCGGGAATGCATTTGTAGACAGCCCCGAACTCTGGCCGGAGCTCAAGAAAAAGGCCGACGGTGTTATTTTCGGCGTAGGCGGTTGAGACGGCTGTTCGGCGAGTATCGCCGAGTTCGCTAGAATAATGGAAGGTGAGTTCCAGGTTCCGACCGCACCTATAGTTACATCACGTTTTGCAGAATATGTTATAAGAGATGGTAATTCCCATGGAATGGATCTCAGGTGGACATTTCCGCCATATCCGGTTGCGTGGGTTTCAAAGGAGACTCTTCATGAGTATATAAACGGTAACGACCCTGTTACCGGTAAAAGTCTTATGGGTGAAGTAATTGATGCCCTTACAAGGCCGCTTACAGAGGATGAGAAGAATCCCAAAATTAAAAAAAGAGAAAAACTCGCCAGGCTTCTTGAGCCTGATACCGAGAAAAACCTCAACCGTATGTTCCTTGAAAAAGGCTGGACAGACGGCCTGCCCATAGTGCTTCCCACCGAAGAAAGGGTAGCGGAAATGCTTACAGGCACTGACCATGATCCGAAGGAAGTTGTTGGTATGATGTCTGTAACAACCCATGAGGAGCTGAATGAATATACAGTAGAAAAAGTTGCAGCAATTGCTGTAATGGCAGGGGCAAGGCCGGAGCATCTTCCTGTAATACTTGCCATTGCATCAACTCAGCATCCTTCGATTCCGAGTTCTACCGGGTCCTATGGAAGCATGGTGGTGGTCAACGGTCCGGTCGCAAGTATAATAGGGATGAACAGCGGTGTTGCTGCCTTTGGCCCGTTTAACTACGCCAACGCGGTAATAGGAAGAGCCTGGACGCTCATGAGCATTAACTTTGGTGATGCACGGCCCGGGGATACTTTTATGTCAACCCTGGGTAACGGTACAACCTTTATAAACCTGTGCTGCGCAGAGAATGAAGAAAAGAGCCCCTGGGAACCTTTTCATGTACGGCATGGTTTTAAACACTCTGAAAGTGCAGTAAGTGTTTTCAGGGGATGGAGTATTAATACCATGGGGCTGGGAGGCGCTGATGTTATGGCGCAGCAGGCAGGTATGATGGGAAACGGCACATATATAGTTGATCCCCTTGCTGCAAAATCGCTCAAGGATGAAGGATGGAAAGATCCCCTTGATCTCAGTAAATATCTTGCTGATAAACTGGGTAACTCTTTCTTTAAGCCGAATCCCGAAGATATAAACTTTGTAGTTGTAGGCGGTGAAACCAACCCAATATGGCATTCAACCGACTACACCTATTACAAGACAGTATCGGTTGATAAGTGGGTGCCGGAAGACGGTATCAAGCTGGATGAAAAACCTTTACGCATGCCGGTAAGCAAGCAGTGTGAAGATGAACTTTGTCTTATTGGTAAAAAGAAAGAATAAATATTTAACCGCGAAGGCGCAGAGAACGCAAAGAAAAGCAAAGACATTTTGTTTTTTTAACTATAAATTGTCTTTCTTAGCGTCCTTTGCGTCTTGGCGGTTCAGCTTTTCAAATATTTTCCTGACAGCTCTTTGAGTATCTCCACTACATTCTTTCCTCTTTCACGTGCTATCTTGTGAGCTTCATCAACAATTTCAGATGCCTGTTTTTCCATTTCCGATTTTGGCGGAAGCGGGAGGTTTGCCTTCTCATATTTCCAGGTTAAAAACCTGATGGTCATTTTTTCTTCCTGACGTCTTATGAATCCCATATCTGTTTTTTCTTTCTGTTATTTTTTACCGGTTTCAGCTGTATGTTTTTTTCTCATGTCATCTGCAAGTTCTTTTATTTCGGTCAGATCCTTGTTAAGTTTTGCATATCCATACCATGTTGAGTAATCATAATTAAGGTGAAATGCTCCCTGGAATGTCTTCATGCGGTGGTCCATAAACATTTCATAAAGGATCTGTTCTACCTTTGTATCGACATCATAAAATGCAAGAAGATCAGGGTAGCTGGCATTTCCTTCTTTTTTTACTATTATATGGTCCCTGTATAAACCTTCCACCGTCTCTATTGCTTCGGCAAACAGTTTGTCTGCTTCTTTTATCATCTGGTCTGCATTCTCAAAATTCTGTTTTACAAAATTGGGTGAATGACATTCTTTACAGACATCCGTAAATCTTTTTCTTTCAGCATCAAATTCTTCCTTTGAAAGCCGTGCAACCTTTCCTGCCTTTACAACATCAAGTCTGGGAGTAGGATTACCTGCAGGGTCAAGGACTCCCAGTCCCTTTAAAATTGTTGTACGGTACTCCATCCACTCCCTGTCTTCTTCGGGCAGGCGTACTCCGAGGAACCCCCAGGCAGAGAAAACCCTGTGGTCTCCATCGGGCATATGGCAGGTCTGACACCTTGGAGCACGGTCTTTATTTTCCGGGTCAATTATCCTGTTCATCAGGTATGTTACACCGTGTTTTGCGCCGGAATACATCTCCCACTGGGCATGATCAAAACCCATATGGCATGTCATACAGGCCTCTGGTTCGGATGCCTCTTTTTTAGAAAATGCGTGGCGGGTATGGCAGTTCTGGCAGTCCATGCCGTAACGGTAGTATTTACGGTTATCATCAAGTCTGGCGTTCTGATCCTTTACTCCCAGAGTATGGCAGCCGCCGCACCCCTTCTGGCCTTCCACAAATGGTTTGGGCTGCATATGGGTATAGGGCATTGCGTTCATTGCAACCGCTCCAAGTGCATGTTTGCCCGAGAGATACTGGGATGCCTGATCCGGATGGCATGCTTCACATGTTTCTATTGTGGGAAGCTGCGCCTTGAATATATCATCCATGCCTTCATGCATGTTGCCGTGGCAGTCAATACAGCTCATACTTTCGGACATGATTCCCCGGTTAAAGTCTTTGACCTGCATGGGTGTTATTTTTTCGTGACATTTTTCACAGTCGGAAGGGGTGGCTGATACGGCAGTGCAGGCGATAAGGTATAAAAATATTACAAATATTGTGTGAATATATTTTTTGTCAGGCATCTTATCTCCTTTTTTATATAAGAATGTTTTGATTATCTTCTTTTTAATGACGAGTAAAAATGAATTAAAATTCTAACCTATAAAATATGCTATGTCAAAACAGAGAAGCTTTTATTTTCTATAATAAAAAACAGTATATATACTGTTATGAAAATTCCGAAAAACTTGGACACCCGTAATGTTGCATATTATAATAACGCTGTTTCCGGCTCAATAACTCAAAATCTTAAAACTGGATGGAGCAATGGCTGAGACTGGTATTACCGCTTACATTTCCTTTATACTTATATTTCTTGTTGTATCCCTGGCCTCAAGGCAGATCGGAAAGTGGTTTGCCCTGACAAAACTTCCTCTTATTACAGGATTTCTTTTTGCCGGCATTTTGGCTGGTCCATATGTTCTTAACATAGTTACTGTTGATGCTGTACCCAGGTTAAAATTCATTGATGAACTGGCCCTTGCGTTTATTGCTTTTTCAGCAGGAAGTGAACTGATTGTGCGCCAGCTTAAAAGCAGGCTGAAAACTATACGTTATGTAACTTTCGGGCTTGTGTTTGCCACCTTCAGTGTCAGCAGTATCGCCTTTTATCTGATTTCAGAAGTGATTCCTGTTATAAAAGATATGCCTTCAGCCCACCGTCTCGGTGCGTCTTTACTTGTGGGCGCGATTATGACTGCACGGTCGCCATCATCGGCTATTGCCCTTGTAAATGAACTGCGGGCAAAGGGCCCCTTTACTAAAAGTGTGCTCGGTGTAACCGTTATAATGGACGTTGCTGTTATCATTATATTCAGTATCTCGGGTTCCATTGCCGAAACAATTATTGATGAAGGCGGCTTTGACACTGCATTTATGCTGGTTCTTTTTTCGGAGCTTTCTTTAACCCTTCTTGCCGGATTTATCACAAGTTATATTCTCAGGTTTATTCTGGCTCTGCACTGTGACAGAATATGGAAAACCGTACTCATCCTGCTTACCGGTTACGGTATGTTTGCTGCTGCAGGACCGTTATGGTCATTTACAGACAAATATATATCCCATGGAATACTTCTTGAGCCCCTGTTAGGGTGCATGCTTGCAGGATTTATTACTGCAAATTTTACTGCCTACCGGACCGAGCTGTTAAAGGTTCTGCATGATGTGGCGCCTGTTGTTTATACTGCATTTTTTACTCTCACCGGCATCAGCATTCAGCTCGATGTTTTAAGCCAGTGCTGGACGATTGCCCTTGCTCTGTTTTTATTTCGTATGGCCGGTAATTTTATCGGAGCATTCGGCGGAAGCCTGGCTGCCGGTGAACCCGGCAAAATCAGCAGGGTGTCCTGGATGTGTTATATCACGCAGGCAGGTGTAGGGCTCGGGCTTGCAAAACAGGTGGCTAACCAGTTTCCGGGGTGGGGTGAAGTTCTGGCAACCCTTATTATAGCTGTTATCGTACTCAACCAGATTGCCGGACCTCCTTTTTTTAAGTGGGCCCTGTACAAATTAAAGGAGGCCAGACCTAAAACCGACGGATCATCAACTGACAGTGTTAGAGATGCCATTATTTTCGGGCTGGAAGGAGAATCACTTGCCCTTGCACGTCTGCTTCAGTCAAATAACTGGGAAGTAAAGATTGTAACCAACCAGGTTCAGTATTCAAAGGAGACTGCAAACGGATCCGATATAGAAATCCACACAGTCCAGAATCTGAACCTTGCAACTCTCAATAAGCTTGGAATCGGGCATGCTGATTCTATTGTTGTTATGCTTTCGGATGAGGAAAACTACAAAATATGTGAAATGGTAAACGAACACTTCGGCGCCCGCAATTTTATAGTGCGGCTTAACAATCATGCCTATTATAAAAGGTTTATGGAGCTCGGCGCCCTTATCGTAGAACCTCGTACCGCTATTGTAAATCTTCTTGATCAGTTTGTAAGGTCTCCTTCTGCCGCAAGGCTGCTGCTCGGTCTTGAGCAGGGCAGGGAAGTTTTTGAGCTGGAACTGCGAAACCCGGACCTTCAGGGCGTTGCCATAAGAGATATAAAACTGCCCCTGGATATTCATATACTTTCAATAAGAAGAAACGGGCAGCTCATTGTTTCCGTAGGGTTCACACGTCTTCAGGTAGGGGACTGGCTTACTGTTGTCGGATCACGCACAAGCCTGGAGCAGATAATGCTGCAGTTTGGCGAGAGCCGCGAAGCCGAGCTGATGAATCTTGTAGATGTTACCGCATCAAGGGCTCTTCATTCGGGAGAGCTTGTCGAGGAAGTAAAGGCTATTATAAGCAGCGGGGATTCAGCGAGACGGGAGCTTTTTGACCGGCTGATTGATGAATGTACGGTACTTGATCTGCCTGGCAGCACGACATTTGATAATTTTTTTGAACAGGCATCCGAGGCTGTATCAGAATCCCTTGGTATCCCAAAGGACCATATCTATAACCTGCTTATTGAACGGGAAGAGGAATGCAGTACTGCCTTCAGGCCTGATCTTGCTATACCTCATATAATAATAGAAGGGGATAATGTATTTCACCTGCTGCTGGCACGCTGTAAAGATGGTATTTATTATTCGGAACTTGCGCCTAAGGTGCAGGCTGTTTTTGTACTTGTGGGGACTAAAGACCAGCGTGATTTCCATCTGTTCGCTCTTGCATCAATCGCAGAGGTTGTCCAGAGGACATACTTCAATGAGAGGTGGCTCAATGCCGGGAGCGCTGATACCTTAAGGAATATTGCCAAGATAAAGAAAAATTAAAAAGACAGTTTAAACAGTTGAATCAGTTTAATGTATTTAAAAAAAACAGCACCCCTGTTAAACCTGTTTCAACTTTTTTAACTTTCTCCTTTAAACCTATCTGCACTCAATCCTGTTTCCGCCTTCAGACCGGCATGTGTCAGGCCATCCGTATTTATTCCAGTATTCAACAAACTTGAAATTCCTTAAAAATTCTTTAAACTCCGGAAGCTGACGTACATCCTTCATTACCGGGGTCCATATGAAATAAAGACCGGAAGTATGCAGTTCTGCTGATTTTATCATGACTTCCATGGCAAATTCAGGGTCCTTAAAATATGCAGCAAAACATGACATGATGATAAGGTTGTTGCTGCTTAAATTTTTATTGTTATTATAAATTTCCCTGAGTTCTTCCAGTCCTTTTTCAGGAGAATTTATGTTTCTTCTTCCTATTGACCATATCGGGTTAAGCATGGGAAGCTCAGGTATGTCTTCCATAGTCAGCTGTTTATTAGAGCCAAGCCGCAGGATCGTTATGTTTATATCCCCATATATCCATTTGTTCCCGAACTGTCTCTTGTATGTTTCATATTCTTTTTCGGCCTGTTCAAGATTGCCGAGAGTTCCCAGGTTCAGCACATATGCCGCCCGTGCAAGATCCTGCAGCGGGTCAATGGTGATTATATCTGCCAGAAGTTTCTGACACCTGCTGATGTATCCCATTTTTGTATAGTGCATTATAACTTCCAGGGAGCGGTTTGATTCCTTGGTGAGCTCTATTGCTTTCTTATAGGATTCTTCGGCCCTGATAAATTGGCCCTGTGCGGCATATGCATTTCCGAGAGGCAGGTATGCAAAACCTAAATCCGGCTGTAGTTCAACAGCTTTTTTTGCTGCGTCAAGCCCTGCATTAAGTTCCGAAGATACCCTGTCCGGTGGAACATTGGATGCAATCAGTAAATGAGCCGTAGCCTTTTGCACCCAGGCTATCGCACTCCGGGGAGCCATTGATATGGCTGATTCAGAAGATTTAAGGGACTGGCCGTATTCTTTTCGGATTGTCTGTCCCTGTGATACCAGCAGGTTTTCGTATGCTGAAGGGTTTTCAGTGTTTCTGGCAAATCTTGGGACAGGCATTATTCCAAGGGCAATCTTGAGTTTTTCTGCAACATTTGATGCAATGTTTTCATGTACCCTGATAATATCCTTAAGGTTGCTTTCATAGGTATCAGACCAGAGAATTGTACTGTCCGAAGCATGTACCAGCTTGGCTATGATTCTGAGTTTGTTTTCAGACTTTCTTACACTTCCTTCAAGAACATTATTTACTCCAAGTATTGCCGCAATTTCCTGAATTGTTTTATTGCTGCCTTTAAATGCAAAAGAAGATGTTCTCGAAATAACTTTAAGGTCAGGTATCTGGGTAAGACTGTTTAATATTTCATCTGACAGACCGTAAACAAAATCCTCCTGGTCCTTATCCGGAGACAGGTCAATAAAGGGTAGAACTGCAATGCTTTTTTCTTCTTCACTGTTTTCTGTTTCAGCAGGAGATAATACCTGCTTTGAAGGAGAAGCCGGAATATTGACGTCTTTCTGGAAAAAGAACAGCCAGCCGGCAATCCCGGCTACGGCAATCAGCAGGATTGTCAGAATATAAACTGATTTAGGTGCTCGGCTTCTATATTCTTTTTCGACTTTTATTTTTTTACCTTTGTCACCTTCTTCGAAAAGTACACGGTAGACACTTATTGGTTCCGAAATATTTTTGACATTGTGTTCACCAAGATATTCATAGCCGAGATCAAGCTTTGAGCTTACCTGTTCGTAAGCTGTTCTTGATATGCATATCCCGCCGGGTTTTGCGAGTGATTCCAGCCTTGCAGCAATATTAACTCCGCTGCCGTATATCCGGCCGTCTTCCTCTATTACTTCTCCCAGGTTGACGCCGATACGGAACTCCATCTTTCTGCCTTCAAGGAGTTCAGAATTTACTATTTTAAGTTTCTGCTGTATTTTTCCTGCACATTCTACTGCGTTTAAAACACTGCTGAATTCAGCAAGAAGGTTGTCTCCAGGAGCATCTACAACCCTGCCTTCATATGATTCCACCAGAGCGGAAATCATTTTTTTATTTGTTTCAAGAACTTCAATGGTCCATGTCTCATCTTCTTCCATAAGACGGCTGTATCCAACAACATCAGCGCTAAGGATACCACAGAGTTTTCGCTTTGTACGGTCAGGGGTCATCTATCAGCTTGCTCCTTATAGATAGAGAAAATTGTTTAATATATTGAAGGATTTCAGAAATATTATTGAATTGGATTTTAGCCTATAAATCAGGCTATGTCAAAATTAGTTGTAATGATTTTGAGTGGATTTAAAGAAATAATTTATAAAAATAATTTTAAAAAAAGAGAAAAATTATACTGCCATCTGCTGCGGACTATTCCGTTTAGCGTAATTATTAAAAAATCTGTTCTGGCAGTCTTCACATAAAGCTGAAATACTGTATTCAAATCTGGTGCATGGGAAGTTAAACTCAAGTTCTTTTCCGCCGCAGCAGATACAGCTGTTACTTGCCTTTGCACGGATATACCTGGATTTATAATCGGATGAATCAAATATTCTTACAAGTTCTGCATAGTCTGACATATTGACCCCTTTTCGAATATACTTTTAAAGGCCAGCTTACTGACCTTTTATTGAGAGTGTATTAAACCTGTATTAGATATCTATTAATCTTATTAATAAAGAAAGAACTCTTTCCTTACATAATACTAACAATTGTTTCGCATAGTTTGTCTGCGTTTATTCTGGAAGATATTTTCCTGCAAGATAACTAATGAACTTTAAAAAATGATAACGAAATATTTGAAAATATTTATTTATACGTGCCTCTTTTCCGTGCATACCCTGGCTGCTGCAGGACAGAACCGCGTTACTTTTTCCGATGGAAAGCTCACAGTCATGGTGAACAGAGCGTCACTCCTGGATGTGATTACAGCCGTATCAGAGGAAACAGGAACCAGCATCTATATATTTGATGATGCCTCATGTAATGAAGTAACCGTAGAACTTAAAGACCGGTCTTTTAAATCAGCACTCAGGTCTATCCTCAGGGGCGTTAATTATGCGGTTGTTTATGAAGTCGGATTTAAAAATGGAAGTGTTACATGGATTGAAGGCACTGAGGGTAAAAAAGGAAACATACGGAAAAATAAATTTTCAGAATTACGCACTGCGGGAAAATCCGGAACCAGTAGCAGAAAGAAGGTTGTTTCAACAATGCAGGATGCTTCCCGAAGTTCCTTCCCTGGAGGCTCAAACACTTTATCAGAAAAAAAACAATCCGAAACCGGCAATGATGCAGTCAAAACTGAATACATATATGGCAGCCGCGGCAGTTTATCTGCAAATAATGAAATAAATACAGGGGAAACAGATGCTGTTTCGGGAAGCACAAATGCCAGCACGGGTAATGTTACCGACAGGTCTGAGTCTAATGGTTTTCCCTCATGGTACTATGAGGGGATGTCTTCAGAGGAAGTAAGGATAATGGGTAAAATAGACCTCTTGGAATCTCAAATCGAAAGCGGATATGCTGACAGACATTATGATCACTGGGTAAAATTAAGAGGTGCGGGGATTGTAAGACATGCAAGTGAACTTATTGAAGAGTACGAAGAACGTCTTGAAAAACTGCAGAACCGGTAGAAACCGTCAGCTCATAAAAACTATTTTGCCTGTCTCAGTAACTAAAAGCTCAGAATAAGAAATTCAGATAACAGGTAGTTAAAAATGCCCGAATTGAAATCCGGAATGAAAAAAGAAAATAAGAAGTTAAGAAGAATGAAGAAACTGGATCTCCTTAAAAAAGAAATGGAATCGCTTACTGAATCCGAGTTTACCGGATATGTCAAAATTAATTTCAGTCAGGGCAGTATTGGGAGAGTCGAGAAGTTTGAGGAAATTTTAAAGGGAATCAAAGAAAACGATTAAAAAATATCATTAGTGATGTCCGGCCTGCATTGGCAGTTATTAAATGTTTCTAATCTTCCGGATAAGGAGTTACGGGATTTATGAAAATATTACGAAATATATTATTTTTAATTTTAGTTTTAACAAGCACAACAGCCTTTGGTTTTGATGTGCATGATCTTGTCCAGGTAGTATATAATGAAAATGATTATGAAGTGGCAGTTAATCTGGGCAGTCTTGACGGCGATGGAATTGATATTTCGCAGTCGAATTATTCTCTCACCTCCTCCGGGACTGTTAACCTGAATCAGTTCGGTGCAAATGTCGATGGCTGGAATGATTTAAGGATGGCATTTTTCAGTGCTTCCCAGGATTACAGTGCATACGGTGCATGGTTTGCTACTACAAAAAATACTCTTTCAGGTTTTTCCGATATAGGTACTTTCCTGAACAGCGTATATAACCTGTATACATATTACGGCGGAGATGGAGATGATGAGCTCTTTATCGGTTCGTCAACAAATCTGCAGAAAGTTTCATATTCTCATAAGCTGTGTTCAAACGGAACCGCTCCCGGATTTTATGCCGGAGTTAACAGCGCTGATAAAGATTACGGTGAAGCAGATTTGAGCTCTCTCAATACGATCGGTTATGTTGACATGTATGTCTATCATATTGTTCCTGATTGGGATGCAATGGTAATGGCGGTGGATAAAGGTGATGATACGTCTACTGACTATGTGTTCACCCTCAGGTTCATGGCTGATGGAAGTGTTATCCTCAATCCTCCTCCACCTGCAAACAATCCTCCTGTGATAAGCGGAGATCCTGCAACCAGTGTTAATGAGGATACCTCATATAGTTTTATTCCTGCTGCAGATGATGATGAAGATGATGATCTGACCTTCAGTATAAGCAATAAACCAGCCTGGGCAGATTTCAGCAGTTCAAACGGCAGTCTGTCAGGTACTCCGGCAAATAATGATGTCGGAATAACAAGTGATATAATAATAAGCGTATCAGATGGAAATAATGATCCTGTGTCGCTTGATGCTTTCAGTATCGAGGTAGTGGCAGTAAACGATCCCCCGGTAATAAGCGGTACTCCGGCAACATCGGTTAATGAGGATACTGATTACAGTTTTACGCCTGATGCTGTTGATGAAGAAGGTGAGGAATTGGTTTTTTCAATAAATAAAATTCCGTCCTGGGCGTCATTTAATACATCAACCGGTAAACTTACGGGCACGCCTTCGAACGTAGACGGCGATACAGGTACAACCGGAATAATAATAAGCGTATCAGATGGGAACAGCAGCGACTCCCTTTCTGCTTTTGATCTAAGTGTAGTTGCCGTAAATGATCCCCCGGTAATAAGCGGTACTCCTGCAGCATCAGTTAATGAAGATACCGAATACAGTTTTACACCAGAGGCTGTTGATGAAGAAGGTGCGGAATTGACCTTTTCAATAAACAAAATACCGTCCTGGGCGCTATTTAATACTGCAACCGGAAACCTTTCGGGTACACCTTCGAATATAGATGGCGGAACAATTACGAACGGAATAATAATAAGCGTATCAGACGGAAACAGCAGCAACTCCCTTCCTGCTTTTGATCTGACTGTAGCTGGTATAAATGATCCTCCTGTAATAGGCGGAAGCCCGGCCCTGTCGGTGGATGAAGACAGTCAATACAGTTTTACCCCGACAGCCAGTGATGAAGAAGAAGCTGAATTGACCTTTTCAATAAATAATACTCCGACCTGGGCATCATTTAATACATCAACCGGTGAACTTTCGGGTACACCGGAAAATGATGATGTAGGTACAACTTCTGGCATAATAATCAGTGTATCGGACGGAGTAAATAATGTGTCTCTTGGTTCATTTGATATTACTGTTGTAAATACCAATGATATGCCAACTATAAGCGGTACACCGGCAATACTGGCGATACAGGATCAGGCATACTCATTTACACCTGCTTCAAATGATGTTGATGCCGGAGATATACTTTCTTTTTCAATTGTAAATAAACCTGCTTGGGCTCACTTTAATGCCGAAACAGGTCAGTTGTCCGGAACCCCTTCAGTTGATAATATCGGAACAACCTCCGGTATTGTTATCAGCGTAACGGATGGAAATTCAGATCCTGCTTCATTACCTGCCTTTAACCTGCAGGTGAAAAGCTCAAATAATCCGCCGGTAATCAGCGGAAATCCGCCGGTTACTATTGATGAAGATTCTCCATATCTGTTTACCCCAGGTGCGGGCGATCCTGATACAGGTGATGAACTTACATTCAGCATTACAAATAAACCGTCCTGGGCGAGTTTTAATACGGCAACAGGAGAGCTGAGCGGTACTCCGCTAAATGAACACGTAGGTATTACAGCTGGTATTGTAATAAGCGTTTCTGACAGTGTCGAGTCTGCCTCTCTTGATGCATTCAGCATAACTGTAAACAATACAAACGATATTCCGACAATAGGCGGGACACCTCAGACAGAAACAGCCGAAGATGTCCTTTACAGTTTTACGCCATCTTCAAATGATGATGACGCAGGAGATACACTTATATTTAGCATTACCAATAAACCATCCTGGGCATCATTCAACACCGCTTCCGGTGAGTTAAGCGGTACTCCCTCAAACAGTGATGTCGGTACCGCTAACGGAATAGTTATCAGCGTGACAGACGGAAATTCCGAGCCTGTCAGCATGTCTGCCTTTAATTTAAAGGTTGTTAATAAAAATGATATACCGACAATAACAGGAGAGCCTGAAACAACCGCGGATGAAGATATTTTCTACAGTTTTACCCCGGCTGCCGATGATGTTGATACCGGTGATATTCTCACCTTCAGCATTGCCGGCAAACCATCCTGGGCAGCTTTTGATTCCTCAACCGGAACATTGTCAGGAACACCGGTAAATGAAGATGTGGGAACAACATCAGGGATAGTTATAAGTGTAACGGATGGAAACTCCGATCCTGTAAGCCTTCCTTCCTTTAACCTGGAAGTTATTAATGTTAATGACACTCCTGAAATATTGGAAATAGGAGACAGATCAATATTAAGGGGGGGTAACTTTAATGATATTTCTCTGGATGATTATGTGGAAGATGTTGATAATCTTAAATCTGAGTTGACATGGGAATGTTCATCAGAAGAGAACAATATTAATATCAGCATAGATGAGAATAACAGTGCGTCAGTAACAGTTACGGATGCAGACTGGTTCGGGTCTCAGGATGTTATTTTTACGGTAACCGACCCTGACGGAGCTGATGATTCGCAGACAGTCAAATTTACCGTAGTCCCGAATCCGCCTAAAGAACCGGGTATTAATTCTCCTTCTGACGGTGATGAAGTTCATGAAACTTCTCCGGTGCTTTCTGTAAATAACTCTACCTCAGAACTTGGTACAGTAACCTATGATTTTGAACTGGCCGGGGATGAAACATTCCTGAATGTATTAGCCGGCGACTATGATTTTCCCCAGGGTGAAGGTATAACCTCATGGGATCTCAGCTTACAGTTCCCGGATCTTGAGCTTACCGAAAATACAACCTACTACTGGCGCGCAAAGGCAGTTGACACTTATTCTGAAAGCGAATGGGTTTATTCATCCTTTGTTGTTAATGCTGTTGATGAAGCTCCGACACTGCCGGTTCTGAGTTTGCCTGCTAATAATGTAAAGGTCAGCAGTCTGAACCCTGTAATAGAAATACTAAACAGCAGCGATCCTGACGGAGACGACATCTCATACCTTTTTGAAATATATGATGTCGAACCTGCAGGAGATGAACCAGGCGGATCTGTTGTCCTTTCTGCAGCAGTAAACGAAGAAAGCGACGGAAGCACATCCTGGACTGTCGGTACCGGTGCAGAGACATCCCAGTTGGATGATAATGCTGAGTACTGGTGGCGTGTACGTGCTGTTGATGAAGACGGCCTTGCCGGTGATTGGCTGGGATTTTTCAGGTTTATCACAGATTTGTCCAATGACGCTCCATCCCGTCCTGCTGTTTTGAGTCCTTTATCAAACGGAACAGTCGATACATATACACCTTCTCTTACGGTTGAAAATTCAACCGATGAAGATTACGGGGATGTTATTAAATATATTTACCAGATTGATACCGAAAACGGATTTAACAGTACAGGAAGCGGTCCCATGGATGAGGCTGAAGTAAGCCAGGGAAGTGACGGAACAACTTCCTGGATAACTTCGGAGTTAATAGAAAACACAAGGTATTACTGGCGGGTAAAGGCTTCGGACGGTGAAGCGGAAAGCTCCTGGATTTCGGCATCCTTTACGGTTGATGTATACAATGAAGCGCCTGAAATGCCCCTGCTCAGGTATCCTGAAGATAATGTTTCCATTCATTCTTCAGGAATTACTCTCAGGGCTCACGGTTCGGATGATCCTGACGGAAATGAAGTGTACTACAGATTCCAGGTATGCGAGAGCGGAGGAGACTGTCTGTCTTCGGATCTGATGAGTAATCCCGAATGGACATTAACCAGTCTTTCCAATAATACGGAATATACCTGGGCGGTAAAAGCGGTTGACGAAAATGGTGCAGAAAGCGAATGGTCTGACAGCCGCATATTCCAGGTTATAACCAACTATACTCCAAACCCACCGGGACTTAACAACCCAGTATCCGGCGGTACCGTTAATATCAATGAAGCAGTAGTTCTGTCTGTAAAGAACAGCAGTGATGATGACGGCGACAGCCTGACCTATTATTTTGAAATATACAGTGATCTTCAGCTGTCTGACCTGGTGGAAGCCGGTTCGGCTGCCGAAGGAAATCTCATTACCGAGTATAAAGTACAGGCTGAAATGGCTGAAAATGAAACATACTACTGGCGTGCATATGTGTCCGACGGCAGCAATGACAGTTCATACTCATCTACCTTTAATTTTATCTGTTCAAGCGAAGACCCTGAATACGACGTAGATGTCGTTGAGTCCCAGGTGGTATATGCAAGTATGCTGGACAGCCTGGGTGACGGTGAATATTATGATGTTACAGTAAATGATGAAACCAGTGACCTGGATGGTGTTACTGTATCCATCCCCAACGGCGCTGTTGATACCAATATAAATATAACAGTGGGAATAGCAACCGGGATTCCGGCCCTGCCTTCCGGTGTTGCTGTTACAGGCCGTGTAATAAATCTGGGTCCGGAAGGTACACAGTTTAACAATCCGGTAATTATTAAAGTCCCCTATACGGAAGATGATCTTACCGCCATGGATGTGGCTGAACCTCTGGATTTAATATTATACACATACAGCAGTTCAGCCACAGGCTGGGAAATACTGGAACCTGTTTCTGCAGATAAGCAGAAGATGCTTGTAAGTTTTGAAGTAAGTCATTTTTCAATATTTACATTTGGTGCTTCAGGAGGAAGTACTTCACAGGGCGGTGATAGTGACGGCGGAAGCACTGCATCAGCATCAGGCGGTGGCGGCGGATGTTTTATTGAAACCGCATCATGGAGCAGCCTTGATGTTATCAGTGGTGATAATAAGGTTCTGACAGGTCTGATCTGCCTGATAAGCCTGATCGGTCTGATTTCTTTCGGTGAGTTAAAAAAAATAACAAATTAAAATAATCTAATTACTCTGTAATAAAATTCTAATACAGGGACTGTAATATACAAATTAAATGATTCAGAGATATTCTCTGACATAAAATTGAAAAAAGCTCAGGGTACTTTGCTGACTTAAAAAGAAACAGGAAGCCCGGATCAATAAATTTCATATTCTATTGGTCCGGGCTTTTTTAATAATAAATCCTTAGCCTGAAAGGAGGTGAAAACAGGTCATAAAAGGGCAAGGAAAAAGATCATGGATGATACAACGGTTTAAAATGGATACCTCCAGAAAAAGCCAAAATCCGGGCGACCGGATGACGGAAAGCCACGGGTCTGAAAATCAGACGGCCGGGTTACCTGAGGAAATGGAAAAATTAATATAATTTTTTTTGGAGGAAGAAAATGAAGAAAATATTAGGTTTAATTATTGCAGTCGGTATGTTGTTTGCCTTCGCAGGACAGGCAGCAGCATTTGATTCAAATGACCTTGTAATGGTTATTTACAATGCAGAGGATAAAGAAGTTGCTGTTAACCTAGGTGATTTATCAACAATAGATTTCAGCAGCACACTTGTAGTGAATGATGCTGATTATCTCAGTATGTTTGGTTCTAATGTATCGGACTGGGACGATCTCAGCCTCGCATTCTTTGGAGGAAGCCAGGATTACAGCAATTACGGCGCCTTTTTTGCTACTACAAAATCATCTCTTGATAGTTACGGTGATATAGGAACATTACTTAATTCTGCATACAATCTTTACACCGCATATGGTGATGGAGATGTGTTCGTTGTTGATGCATCAACTGCTACAGGTGCAACTACCTACAATATGAAATTGAATTCAAATGGAACAGCTCCAGGTTTCTATGCCGGAACTAACAGTGCGGATAAAGATTACGGCGAAGCAGATCTTTCTGCACTCCTTACCGATGGATCTGTTGAAATGTATCTTTATTACATAATTCCTGACTGGACCACAATGACAATGACTCTGGACAAAGGCGCTGATGCTTCTACAGACTACTTTGGTGTAATAAGCTTCCAGACACAGGCAGTACCGGTACCCGGAAGTCTTTTACTGCTTGGTTCAGGCCTGCTGGGTCTTTTAGGTATCAGAAGAAAAAACGCTTAAATAAAATCAGAGATTGATAAAAATAAAAAGGAGACTAACAATGATTAAAAAACTGGTTAAAACCGCGGTACTTGGTGGAACATTGCTGGGTATGGTAGCAAGTGCAAATGCTGCCGACTATGATATTAATATTTACGGGGCATCAGCTCAGTACACATTCTGGAAAGCTGCTGCCGAAGAGTTTCTTAAAGATCAGGGATGTGATGCTGCTGATATTTCAACAGCCTATGATGCCAAGCACGGTATAGTGAGATGCCAGGGTGGTACGGATGGAAGCGGAAACCCCACAGGCGGCCTCAATGGCGATGGTAATACCTATTATATCAGATACAGCTCAAAAGCTTCATATGATGGAATATTTTCAGTTCAGGGATTAAACCCGTTTAACGTAGATACTGACTGCGGTGATAACAACATGCGTAAAATGGTTGATGAAACATCAGTAACATGGGGAACCCACTCATCAGCCAAGGATGTTATGCCACTTGCATGTAAAGATGTTACCGTAGGAGCATCTGATGTTGCAGCATCAACCTTCCAGCAGGAAAGCCACGGTCTGAAATATGGCCCTAAAGTTCTCAGCAACACATCATATCTTGATAATTATGTAAATGACGTAACAATAGACGACAGCTATGACTATTTCAGGCCTATTGTTGTACCTTTTGCTTTTTTCAGAAATGCGGATGCTGCAACACCGGTTCCTTTTGACAATATGTCAAGGCTGATGGCTACATCTCTTTTCAGCGGTCAAGTAATGAACTGGAATGAATTCGATTCTTCAGAAGCCAGTGTTCCTGTTGTTCTCTGCCTGCGTCATGCCGGTTCAGGAACCCATGCAACTCTTGATGCTGCAGTTATGAGGGGTGATTATGCTATGGTAACAACTCAGGCTCTTCCCGGATCTCTTCCTGTACTGTTCAAACAGCAGCCTGTAACATATTTTAACGATGGTTCTTCAGACCTGATGCGCTGTGTAGGCGGAGCTGACAATGATGTTGTCGGCGGTGACTATGAAGGTTATTCTCCGATTGGTGCTGTTGGTTATGCTGATGCTGACAAGGTAGAAATGGATGCAGAAACAGGTGAGTATCATGGAAGCTATGGTGACGTTAAACTTATGACATGGCAGGGTGAAGCTGCTGTTAAAAATAATATAGTAAACGGCAAATATGACTTCTGGTCAGCACAGTGGCTGTATTATAAAGAGACAAATGAAACTCTGGTAGCTCTCCTCGAAGCTCTGAATACTTTCGCTTCAGATGCAGATACCCTTGCTCTTACAGGTAAGGATACATACTGGGCTGCACAGGAGGAAATGATGGTAGAAAAAGCAACAGATTTTACATATCCCATGTTTAAGTAAGGTTTTCTCAAATCCGGTTTAATAAGTATTTGAAGGGGGCTCTTTTGAGTCCCCTTTTTTAATGGAAACGTGATTAATCAGGCAATAAAAATAAAAACATAATTAATAAAAAACTAACATTCCATTAAGGACTTTCTAACATTATCACTACATATTGAACCTTCCTGAAACTTTAAACGACTGAAAATAAAATGAATACCAACATACAAAAAAGCACTTTAACAAAAAGGTGTCTGACATTTTTCACTTTAACACTGCTGTTTTTTTCTATTACGGCCTGCGGGAAAAAAATTGCTGCCGAAATTCCGAAAGATACAGAGAAATTTGGAGTTATAGAGCCTGGAGAAGAGGTGCTTGCAGACTTTACATGCCGCCTTCCGGATCACAGCCTGGTAATGACAACAGAAAAATCCGTTGCAGAAGATGGCAATGAAATCAAATCAGAAATTTTTATTCCTTTTAAAGAATACGGACCTGTTCCTGTGATAGCTGGAAATAATAAAAAAGGTCCTGATTATGGAAAACTTAAAAGTATTGAAAGTGAAATATTTGAAGGCCTGAGTCTTGCTGCAGCAGGTATGAAACCTGGCGTTCAGGAAGATATAAAACTGACTGCTGAAGATAATAAAAAATTGAGCAGTGAAGACAGATTTATAGAACTTCCATATGTCAGAAAACAAAATAAAAATCTTAAAATGTCAAGATCGTCATTTAAACGGAATTACACAAAAGCCCCTGTCCCTGGAGATATTATTACATCTCCGGACCTGAAAGGCGCATCATTTGAAATAATGTCCTGTGACGAAAAAGAGCTATCCATAAGACTGGGTGTTGAGGATGGAACAAAGATTATCACAACTGCAGGAAAGGGAACAATGTACGACAGGGGTGAATATATCATAACGGTTATGGATGTGAATAAAGGCGACCTTAAAAGAACAGGTGTTATTGTCGGAAAAGTGTCTGAAATAAAAGAGGATACATATACCCTCGATTTTATCAATCCCTTTGGAAGCCAGGAACTCGATTGCAAGGTTACTGTAGAAAGAGGGGGGACTGATGTCCGTTAGAAATTTAAAATTCAAAAATTTATATTTTATTTTGCCGGCTCTTTTCGTTCTTCTATCTGCATGCAGTACATATCATGCAGAAAAAAACAGTAATATGCCTCTCACTTCAATCAGTAATAAAGACCTGCCGGATGAGGCAGCCAGTCAAAAGAAATTAAAAAAAGTAAAAAAGGCTGATGACGCCTTTTGTAAAGTTCAGAAAGGTGATCTGGTTAGACTTGAATTTTCATTATATACCGCAGACGGACGGCTTTTATGCAGTAATATCCCTGCGTTAAAGGATGTTAAAAATGCGGACTATTCTGAATGCTATAAAGACGACATATTTTCCCGGCCGCTGGAGATAATTGCCGGACAGCCTGATCTGCTTCCCGGGCTGCATACAGCCGTAATTGGGATGGAGACCGGTGAGTCCAGAAAAATAATCCTAAGTCCTGAAGAAGCCTATGGGCTTAAACAGGAAAATAAAATAAAACGGTTATCCTCCAGGCGTACCTTTCCCATAAGTTTAAAAATACCCTCAGATAAATTCCTGGAGATATATGGAACCGCACCGGTTGAAGGCCGCAGGTTAAGGCTGATTCCATATGTGGAGCATGAGATTGCGGCTGTTAAAAATGATCAGGTTTTTCTGTCTGCCGATATCCAAAAGCCGGTTGCTTCGAATGACAGATTCGGGATTACCAGAGTGTACCCTGAGAAGGATACAATTCATATAGAGCTTGATCCTGATATAGGCTCAATATTTAAAATGGATAATGAAGACTGCCGAATAGTCAGCAAAGAGGACAGCTATTTTAGTGTGGACTGCAATCACCCCCTGGCAGGTCTGGAACTTTTACTCCGGATAAATATTGCTGAAATAACAAAAAAAACATCTGCAGAAAACTGGAATATCACATGGTTTGATAATTATGACCGGGGACTGGATACTGCTTCACAGGAAGAAAAGCCGTCAATTCTGGTTCTTCATTCCAGTCAGTGCGGATGGTGCAGAAAGCTGTTTGAGGAGACAATGACTGATCCAAGGATTACACGATACAGAGATAACTTTATCTGGATAAAGGTGAGTGAGGAGACCAGTCCTGAAATAATGGATGTTTACGGCAGGAAATCATATCCGGCAATAATATTTCTTAACAGTCACGGTAAAGAAATTGAAATGGTATCAGGCTTTAAATATGCCCCTGTATTAAGAACAGAACTCAGTAGAGTTCTGCATATTGATAAAAATTCTAAAAAGAATTCTCAGGTTTTTGATTAACTGAAATATTTATTACACCTTAATTTTCTAATGATAACTAAATTTTTGCTGAATAATAAACTGAATATAATCCGCTGCATGATTATGAGTATTTTTATACTTATAGCATCCATGCCCTGCGAAACACCGGCCCGGGAAGAAGACGTTACATTTGAGATAATCGGATTTACGGTTGAAGGTAATACGCTTTTAACAGAAGACATTATGTCCGATGTTTTAGGAAATTTTGTTGGCGAAAATAAAACAGGCGTCGATGTTGAAAAGGCCAGGGATGGGCTTGAGTCTTATTATCACAAGCTGGGGTACCCCGCAGTACAGGTGGGAGTTCCGGCCCAGACAGTTGAAGACGGGCTTGTAAGGTTAAAGGTAATTGAAAGCAGGATAAGAAATGTGAGAGTTACCGGAAACAGGTATTTTACCAGGGAAAGCGTTCTAAAGCGACTGCCCTCATTAAAGCCCGGCAGCATAATATATCTTCCCCGGCTGATACAGGAATTCGGACTGGCTAACAGAAATGCCGACATGAAGATATCTCCTTTAATGAACCCGGGCAGAGAGCAGGGAACTATTGATATTGATATAAAAGTCAAAGACAAGCTCCCTTTTCACGGCAATGTGGAGTTTAATAACAGATCTTCTCACAGCACAACCGACTACAGGATAAACGGATCTTTAAGGTACGACAACCTGTGGCAGAAGGAACATTCCTTTTCCATCCAGTATCAGACATCACCTGAAGACACTGATGAAGTTGCACTGCTGGCAGAATCATATGTCCTCCCGTCACCATGGAATTCGGATCATCTCATAGCTCTTTTCGGTGTATGGTCCGACAGCGATACCGCCTTTGGTGAAGGTTTTGAGGTTACAGGCAAGGGAAGCATATATGGTGCAAGATATATTATTCCGTTACCTGCACTGAGTAACCTTTATCACAACGTAACACTTGGTGTTGACTATAAAGACTTTAATGAAGATGTAAATTTTGAAGATGCAGATCAGGAAGGTATGAAAACGCCAATAGCCTATCTGCCATTCCTGGTTTCATACAGTGCAACCAGGTCGGACAAAATGGGTAAATCGGAGTTAAGCCTTGGATTGAACTTTGCCTTAAGGAACCTTGTTACGGACCAGAGAGAGTTTGAAATAAAACGGTATAAATCAAGGGGAGATTATCTTTATTTAACAGCAGGTATAGAAAGAACACATAAGCTTCCTTTTGAGATGGGACTGTACGCAAAGCTGGACGGCCAGATTACAAGTGAACCGCTTATTTCTAACGAACAGTATACAGCAGGCGGCATGGAAAGCGTTAGAGGATACAGGGAGTCTGAGCTTTCGGGCGACCATGCGCTGCACGGCAATCTTGAGATAATTTTCCCTGAGCTTTTAGGCTGTTTCGGAATCAAGAGTAAAATAAATGCAACTCTTTACTATTTTTATGACTTTGCAAGGCTGTGGAAAAAAAATCCTCTTCCAGGAGAGGAAAAGTACACTGGTATTCAAAGTGTTGGGTATGGCGTAAAGGGGCTTTTATATAAGGGATTGGAATACAGGTTTGACTGGGCCTATGCCCTTGAGGATACAGATAAGGTTCAGAGCGGTACGGACAGTTGTCATTTCAGACTGAAGTATTCTTTCTAGAGAAAAATGATGAACCGCAAAGAGCGCAAAGAAAATCTATGTATGATCAAAAAAGACAGATAACAGGTATGATATTTATAAAACAAAAAAACAGGCGTTTCTTTAAACTGGCGGCAAAGATGATTATCTGCTTTTTCTTCTTTGCCCGGACAGCCGGGACTGCCTTTGCCGCAGGTGTTTTACCGGGCTTTTACGGTTCGACGTCGAATGCTGTCACTGCTCCGCAGATAAATGCACTTCCTTCACTTAAAAATATTGTTCAGGGTGTTTCGTCACTGGAATATCCTGACGGCAGCCAGCTTATAGTTCATCAGGATGAGGCAAACGCCATTATTGACTGGGACAGTTTTGATATAGGCGTTGATGCATGGGTTCATTTTGATCAGGAGGGTAACAGCTCATGGAAGGCCTTAAACAGGATTTATGATCAGGATCCGAGCCGTATTTATGGACGGCTTACTGCAGATGGACATGTCTACCTGATTAACCAGAACGGGATGTTTTTTTCGCCCGGATCTAAGGTAAACGTGGGTTCTCTTGTTGCATCATCTTTAAATATTTCGGATGAAGACTTTATTGCAGGTACTAAAAGTTTTGTAAGAGAAAATTTTATTGATCCTGAGAGCGAACTTAATGGAGAAGGGGTGGTATCCAATCACGGAACCATATCGGTAGATGACAGCGGATCTGTTTTTTTACTGGGAAGTATAGTTGAAAACGATGGCGAAATATCTGCATACCTTGGCTGGGTGGCGCTTGCAGCAGGCAGCAGTGTTGATATTTATCAGGAAGAATCAAATGACATCATAAACAGTGTTGTATCCGTTGAGGACGGCGGCGATGCATATAATTACACTGACGGGGTAATATCTGCAGACCTGGGACAGGTCGGGATGTATGGCAAGACGGTCACTCAGCAGGGGATAATCAGTTCGGTTACGGCTGTAAGAAAAAGCGGCAGGATTGAGTTATTTGCGAGTGAAAAAGTCGTCCTTTCTGAGGACAGCCTTACAGTTACCCCTATCAGTGATTCTGATGAGGAGGTCAGCTCAACATTCCCGTTCAGCGGCGGTGAAATAATTATAGACGGGCTTGGAGATGACCAGAAACTCCGGAGAATTGAGCATTACGGTACGATCAGTTCGCCGTCTGGGACTGTTTCTCTGAATGCCCAGGAAAGAATATACCTTGAAGAAGGCAGCGTTATTGATGTGAGCGGTTTGTGGATAGAAAAACCGGTCAGTGAGAAAATGGTTGAAATTCAGCTTAACAGCGTTGAACTGAGAGATGATTACGGTCAGAAGGATGGAGTTCTTGCAGGTGAAACCTTAAAGGTTTCTATTCTTGAAGGATCGACAATAGGCGATATATCTTCATATCTGACTTCTGATGAAAATACCGCCTATGAACTTGCTCTGAACGGCGGGCAGATAAATCTTGAAGGCGGTTCAGGTGATATAATTATAAAAAGCGGCAGCCTGCTGGATGCTTCGGGAGGAGGTATCAACTATACCAGCGGTAATGTCGATGAATCACTGCTTCTTTCTGTAAATAATATTGTTTACAGTATCAGCGAAGCCCCTCAGTGGGAAGCATACTCAAAGATACTGGGGGAATATTCAAAAATATATGAAAGATACGGATTAACCGAAGAATACAGCGGAATATACTATGGAGGGGCTGCACCTCTTTACCACTATGCGGAAGGTTTTACCCAGGGGAGTGACGGAGGATATATCAGCCTTCTTGCCGAAAGTATAGTGCTGGACGGAATGATAGATGCATCTGTGACACAGGGGGAATATCAGATCTATTATGCAGATGACGATATCTATAAGGCAATGGGCGTGGCAGTGCCCGAAGCAGGCACTCTTGTGATAGGCGACGACAGTGCCTCAAATTATGTATACTATCAATACGCGGATCCGGTAGTAAATGATATTGTAATCAGCTCGGATGTCACATCATTGTCATCGGATTTTGGACCTGATGATCCCTATCCTGAGTCATATGACGGGAAAACATATATCTCATCAGCTGTAATCAATGATGCAGGTCTGGGAACCCTGGAAATCTACAGCAGGAAAAATATAATAATAGAAGAAGATGCAGAAATATCCCTTGCCTCCGGCGGAGATTTTTATGCTGCAGCACGAAATATAATTCATTATGGCGAAATATCCGTTCCCGGCGGAAATATTGCTCTCAGGCTGTTGAGTAATATTACTACTGACTCCGTAACTCTTACTGGAAATGAAAACATCGCGTATGTTCCTGTGGAAGATCTGGAAATGGGGTTTGAAAGACTTTACCTGGCAGAGGGCAGTATACTGAATGCAGCAGGTGAGCAGATAGATAATTCCCTTATAGCAGATATTGATAATTATGATCCCGAAACAGGGCTGCTTTCCGGAGGCACGGTTACCCTTTCTGATGAAACAGGTTTCAGCGGAGGTATAATTGTTGCAGACGGCGCATTTATTGATGTCAGCGGCGGATATTTAACCGACAGTGACGACGATATTTCCGGAGGCGATGCCGGACAGCTGGTGGTACAGAGTCCTGCGATACTTCTTGATGGAGTTATTGCCGGATACTCGCTGTATGGTCAAAACGGTGGCCAGATTAGCCTGCATGCCGGTTCTGTTTCAATAGTCTCCCAACAGGAGTCGGGATATGATTTATCTGTCGGAGTAAGTGATGATATTCCCGACTATTTAGAAAATACACTCATTCTGGATGATGATATTTTTTATGAAGCAGGTTTTACCAAAATAACCCTTACTGCAGTCGATAAGGTGGAAATATCATCGGACGCAGTTTTATCAACGTCTTCCTTAAAATTTGACAATCCATACGGAGGGAGCATTTCGGATGAATACGGAACGGAATACAGTTCAGACAGCCTTACAGATAATAACCTCATAATAGCAGATGATATTTATCTTGGCGAATCATCAATCAGTTTAAATGCCGGTGTTGAGCTGGAAGGCGAGGAATTACAGGAGACACTAGAAAAGTCAGGTCTCATTTTAATAAATGATAATTCTGAATTAGTTGCTGCACCGGGCGGAACTATAACCGCAGAAGGTAATGTCATTTCTGTAAACGGAAGTTTATATGCACCGGGCGGTGAAATCGAGTTGAGTGCCGGACGCATTACACTGGAATCCGGATCAGTATTATCAGTTGCCGGGTACAATATTATCAATGCTGAAGATACCATATCAGATCTTCACTATACAAATTATTCCAATATAGACGGGGGAAGCATTGAGCTGAATGCATCAACATATGACATTACTATTAATGAAGGTGCAGTGCTGGACGTATCAGGCTCGGAGACTGTAATATCATATACATGGGACGAGGATGGGAATTACGAGGCCGTAAAAACAGCGAGTGAACCCGGCAGCATTTCATTTTCATTTTACCGTGATCTTGTGATTGACGGTGAATTAAAGGCCGATGCATATCTTGATAATCTGAAGGGCGGAACACTTACTGTCAGCAGGGAAAGTGAAAATGATCCTCTGCTGATAAGCTGTACGGACCTTGCGTACTATCTTGATGCAGGTTTTGATTCCATTTCACTGATCAGTATGAAAGAAGTCTTCTTTACTGATAATACAGATATCAGCGTAAGACGTGATCTTACTATTGATGCTCCTGTTATCAGCGCTGCTGATGGTGTCAGCATTTCATTTGCAGCTCCTCTTATCACACTGCAGAACAGCTATGATTATTATGAAGGCAAATATGATCTCCTTGAAGGGGAAAGCAGCATCAGCCTGAATGCTGATTTTATAGATATAAACGGCTATGTATCTTTTTCTGCCTTTGATTCTGTTGAACTCATCGCTGCACAGGATATCAGCCTGGATGATTATTATTATACAATGAGTTCAGGCCATTATATACGCACCGGCGGTCTGGAACAGACCGGTGAACTGGTTCTGCAGGCTGACAGAATCTATCCCGAAACCCTTTCCAGCATAAAGATAAAATCAGGCGGGGATCTTACAATCCTCGGTAATGGAAATACCGAAACCTCTGATTCAATATATTCAGCCGGCGGTACACTTGAGCTGACTGCACCTAATATTTATCAGTATGGGAATGTCTATGCACCTCTGGGAGATATAATAATAACCGCGACAGACGATGACGGTGTTGTGTACTTAGGAGAAAACAGTGTAACCTCAACATATACCGATACCCTTGTCAGCTACGGTTTACTGGATGATGAAGGTATCTTCTGGGGGCTGCCGACAGACAGCGGCGCACTGGATGAAGAAAGTCCGGTTGAATCGGCTCCGACAGGGTCTGTAGTCATTGAGGCAGATTCGGTCGTAACAGCCGGTGGATCGGAAATCAATGTTTCAGGAGGCGGAGAGATCTTCTCATATGTGTTCCTGCCCGGTACAGACGGATCCGTTAACCCGCTCAGCAACAGCAGTCAGTACGTTATTCTCTCTGATAATTCAGTTTATAGTTCTGGAGAGACCATTGTAATAGGAGAAAACAGTATTCTCCCTGCCGGTGAATACTACATCCTCTCGGAAGAGTATGCTTTTCTGCCGGGTGCCGTAATTCTTACTGACATGGGGACAGGTCAGAACCCTCTCGAATATACAGTCACTGAAGAAGGATATTCAATAGTTTCGGGTAAGTTTGCAGTAGCTGAAACAGATATAGAAGAAACCGTTAACCGTTATTTTTCAGTCAGATCTGCCGAGGATCTCCTTAGCGAAGGGTATTTTGAGATAATGAACCTGACAGCAGGGGACGGCGGTAATATATCACTGAAAGGCTCGACTACAATACTTGAGGGAGTAATAAAGGGTGATCCGATCGATGAAAATTATACGGGAGGGATTATTGAATTAACAGGAAAAGATGTTCTCGTAATGAATCTGGGGGATAATTCTGTTTCAATACTCCCGGATAATTTCGATCCGCTCACTGTTCTGGATGATCAGATAGATGCAGACCTGCTTGACAAACTTATCCTGTCCGATTCATCCATCTCCGGCCAGGGTATGGATAAAATAATTATTGGAGATGAAGACTCAACTCTTACGATAACCTTTGAAGAAGGTGCTGAGCTGAGTATTGAGAATATTGAATTAAATGCTTCTGAATCAATAACTGTAAACAGGAATACCGTGATCGAGGCAATATCCGACTCAGGGGACGGTATAATCAGTTTTAACAGTCCGGAAGGAGAGCTAAGCATTGCGGAGGATACCTTGATTCATGCTTCGGATGCTGTCGAGCTTAATTCCGAATCATTTGATATTAAGGGTGAATTACAGGTTGATAACAGCCTGCTGAGTATTACAAGCGAAAAAATCCTGTTTGTTTCTGATGATGATACTGACAGGAGTGAATCCGCCGCCTATATAACACAAAGCCTCTGGGAGTTCCTTTCCGGTACAGATACAATAAAACTGGGAGAAGGGTCAGAAATAATTTTTGATGAATCATTTGATCTGAATGTTTCATCCGGGATTATATTTGATGTCTCTCTTATAAAAACAGCGGATTCGGAAATATCCGTATCTTCGGAAAGTATTACATTTTTAAATTCCGGTGATTCCTTTGAAGGTCTGTTCAGTGAAGGAACAGGAAGTTTGACAGTCAACGCGGATAATATTTCCTTCAGTGAAGGTGTTATATCATATGACGGGTTTTCACAAATAGAAATAAACAGCGCTAATGATCTGATTCTTCAGGGGGAAGGAGCGATTATAACCGGTAATGCGGACCTTTATATAGATTCTGCAGGTATCAGTTCATCTCCCTATGAAACCGATGATACCTTTAACTCGTTAGACTACTCAATAAATGCTGGTTCAGGTGATGTTGTATTTACTTCAAATGGCAAGACTCACAGTGACGTTTCAGTTGAAGGAGGGAGTTTTGATGTTCTTGCCGGGAATATTTACCTGCAGAATATTCTGGATATGCCCGGAACCTATATAAGCCTGACTGCAACAGGCACCGAAGATGAACAGGGAATAATGATTTCTGCCGGTGCTTTGATAAATGCAGAAGGGGGTGACAACAGCCCTGGTGGGAAGGTTACTCTTACTGCCGAAAAGGGAAATGTCACTGTCTCATCCGGTTCGGTTATTGATGTTTCAGCAGGCACCCAGGGAGATGCCGGTGAGATCGAGATTTCATCCCCGGAAAATGCAGCCGTAATAGCCGGGACATTAAAAGGCGCATCAAAGGAAGACGGTACAGGCGGATCTGTTTCAGTTGATTCTCTCAGGATAGATGATCTTTCTTCACTGATAAACATTTTTGATCAGGGCGGGTTTGATAATGAAATTGTGCTGAGGGCAAGAGAAGGTGATCTTGTACTTGAAGAAGACAGTATTATTACTGCATCCGGTATAGTGTTTGCTGCTGACGGTAATGACGGGAATGGGAATATAGAAATCTACGGAAGAATAGAAGCCGACGGTGAACTGGAAGATAATTATGTCGAATTGTATGCAAAAGAAGATTTGAATATATATTCGAAAAGCGTGATCTCAGCCTCTTCTTCCGATTCATCGATTATTCTCAGCGGGGAGAACAGAGTACTCTTTGAGAATAATGCGGAAATACTCATGGGAAATAATGATGAAGGATCTGCCGGGATTGTTTTTCGTTCCCTTCTGTCTGGTGATAACCTTGATGTTACTCTTAAAGGTCGTATCATAGGCGCAGATAATGTGTCTGTTGAATCTGTAACTGTCTATGATGACGATGATCATGACGGCTATATTGACAGCGAGATAGACCAGTGGGAATCGGACATGGAATCATACATGGCCGATGCCTCGACCATAAAAAATGATCTTTTTAAAGATTTAACTGTTGATGACAGTACGTCTGTATACCTTGTGCCGGTAATAGAAGTAAGAAGTGAAAATGATCTGACAGTAAGTGAGGAATGGGATCTCTCTTCCTCCTGGAAGTATGACACTGACGGAGACGGGGTAAAGGAAACAGCCGGTTCCCTTATACTGAGAACTTCAGGGAATTTAACTGTTGAAGCGGATATCATAGATTCCGCAACAGATAAGTATGATCTTTATAAGGACAGTGATACAGACTCATGGGATATAGGTCTGGTTTCAGGCGCAGATCTTTCAGCCGCCAATCCTTTCAGTGTGACTGAATCAGGTGAGAACGGCGATCTGATAATAGAAAGTGAAGTGCTTATCTATACAGAACGGGGAGACATAAATTTTGCTTCAGGCAATGATGTGTTAATAAATGAAGCAAATGTAAATACGATAATCTCTCCAAACAGGCTTGGTTTTAATATTGCTACATACAGCGGTTCCGTAACCGGAGTTGTGAGCGGCACACTCACCCTTCTTGGAGGTGCAATCCAGACATCAGGCGGAAATATAGACCTGAAAACGGGAGGGGATATTGTTCTTAAAAGAAGCAATGGTTTTCTGGGTACTATAAGAACCTTCGGCACACCGGTCTCCGGCGATATCAGCTCATATTACACATATGAACAGGAAGGGACAATTCATATTGAAACCGACGGCGGAGTGTTTTTAACACCTTCTGCCAGCGACCCCTGGGATGCAATTCACCTTATATATGACCTGGATACCATGGAAGTAATAAAAGAGTGGGGTGCCTCCTATTCAGGAAACTTCGGCAAGGGAGTTTCACAGGGCATAGTGGCTATGGCCGGAGGTGATATTTATATAAAGTCAGGTAGTGATGTCACTGCAAGTGTGGGGAATTTCGGTGAAGGAGATATAAGCATCTATACCGCGGGGGATGTTAACGGCAGGTTTGCATTAAAGAACGGGACAGGAACCGTTTTTGCTGCAGGCAATTACGGAACACTGGAGGGGCTTGAGGACCAGCACATCGAATTACTGGATTCTCAGTTTTCAGTAACGGTCAACGGCAGCATTGAGCTGGGGACTATAGTTAATCCTACTCTGGCCAATTCCGATTATGCTAGCGACTCGTCATGGAATCTTACCTATACAGAAGATACTGCAGTAAGCCTTAATGCCTTATACGGCAGTGTGAGTTTATCGGGTGAAACAAGGTATTACGATACTATTAATCAGACTTTAAAACAGAAAATATTGCCGGCCAGCGTGTCAATCAGCTCAGGAAAGGATATCCTGTTCAGCGATATTTTTTTAATGGCGCCGTCATCATACGGGCAGCTTACCCTGAAAGCCGGACGGGATATCAGCGGTTATTATTTTGAAAATGATCAGTCCAAATCTGCAAGCATCTATATGTCGGATATGGATCCTTTGGATGTTTACGGGGATAAGACAGATGAGATGGATGGGGCCGGAGATGTTAATGATCTGCTTAAAAAGATAAAGAACGGTCATAGTAAAAATGTCCTGCACAGAAATGACAAAACAGCGGTAGCTATCCAGGCTGGCCGCGACCTAGATAATATTGCACTTTACCTTCCAAAGGCGGCAGAGATTTCAGCGGGCGGAAATATAGTAGATATATACTATCAGGGGCAGAATACAGGCAGCAGTGATGTCTCACTGATTGAAGCCGGGCAGGATATCTATTTCTCTTCATCGATTACCACCGGAGTTCTTACCGGTATTGTACATGGAGGCCCCGGAGTATTAATGGTAAAAGCCGCCGGGAATATAGATCTTGGCACGACTGACGGAATTCAGCTTGTAGGCAGTCAGTATAATCCCTATCTCTCAAACGGCGCTAATGACCTTGTTATCTTATCAGGGTTAAACTCAAATCCTTCTCTCGTTAGCCTTGAATCATTCTTCAGTTATATTCAGGAAAGAGGCAGTGCCTACAGTGAACTCCTTGCAATGGGAGATGTGGAAGGTGCTGAAGATATTGTAGCTGAGATTAAAGATGAAATTATCGCTCCTTTAACGGATACGGCAGCAGATGGCGCAGGGAATATTGATATGGTGGAATCGCAGATAAATGTCACTGGAAATTCAGGCAGCATTTATATCCTGTCCATGGGAGAGATAAATGTCGGAAAGTCCACTTTTTCGGAATCGGGAAGTGTACAGAGTGACGCAGGTATCTATACAACATCCGGAGGATCCGTAAATATATTTTCAACCGGAGACATTAATGTAAATGAGTCAAGAATAATGACATTTGCAGGTGGTGATATAACAATATGGTCAGATGAAGGCGACATTAATGCCGGGAGGGGCTCAAAGGCAAGCGTTAATGCCACTGATTCCGAAGCTGTCTACGATGAAGAGACCGGGACATGGTCAGTTGTCTGGGAGGCGCCGGCAGTTGGAAGCGGTGTACGTACACTTACCTTTGATCCTGACGGTCTTGAAGGTCCATTGGAAGAACCTCTTCCCGGTGATGTTTATCTTTTTGCGCCGGAAGGAGAGATTGATGCAGGTGAGGCAGGTATTTCAGGATCAAATGTTGTTCTGGGTGCAACAGAAATCGTCAATTCGCAGAACATAAGCTTTTCACAGGGATCTGTCGGTGTGCCTGTTTCTACAACATCCGTAAATATAGGAGCAATGACCGGCGGCAGTGATCTGACAAGCACAAATGAAATGACCGAAAATGCAACAGCATCTATAGCCGATGCACAGAACGAGGCCATGCAGGAAGCAATGAAAGCGCTGGAAGAAGCTATTGCCAAATGGCTGAGTGTAGAAGTTGTCGGCTTTTATGTTGATTAGAGAATAACTAAGGAGAGCTAAGGTGAAAAATATTTTAAAGTATACTTACTTACTGATTATAACATTATATCTGTTAGTGCCTGTGGCGGCCTTTGCCGATGCTGGCGAGTGGTGGAATGATGCATGGGAGTACAGGCAGAAGATCTCATTTGATACAACTGCTTCAGGAGCGGACACAAAGGAAAATATCAATGATTTTCCACTGCTTTTAAAGCTTCATTCGGGAAACTTCAATTTTGCAAACGCAAAAGATGACGGAACTGATATCCGTTTTGTTACAAGCGACGGAACGACTCTCCTTAAACATCACATAGAAAGATATGACACCATTGATGAAATGGCCCTTATCTGGATCAGGCTTACAAGAGTCTCTGCAGACACAGCCACTGAATATATCTGGATGTATTACGGCAACAACGATGCTGCAGGCGGACAGGATATTGCAGGAACCTATGCCGTAGACCAGGTTCTGGTTATGCACCTTGACGAGATAGAAGGCAATCCAAAGGATGCAACTGCATACAAAAACAATGCGGCAAAATTTAAAGGAGGACTTGGCCTTCCTTCAATCATCGGAACCGGCGCCACTATTTCTGCTGTTGATGATGCAGTTACTGTTGCCAAATCACCTTCAATGGATTTTTCTTCTGGTTTTACATTTTCTTCATGGATTCGCGCAAACGAAGGCGTTACAGATGCGGTTCTATTTTCAATGGCCGGAGATACTGGTGAAATAAAAATAGCAGTAGAAAATTCAATGGTCTACTGCACTGTAACTTCAGATACAGGTACAGTTGTAACAACGGAAAAGACTACGGGCATTTCTCCAATGACATGGCAGCACCTGTGTGTAACCGTAGTACCTGACGGGAGAATAACAATAACCCTGGATGGTATTGAGTCAACATGGTCTGATATGAAGTTCTCCATGCCTCTCCTTACAGGCAATATGGTGATAGGTAACTCCATAGACAGTTCAAAACCCTTCCTGGGCGACATGGATGAAATCAGGGTCGCCAAGTCGGCAAAGTCACAATCCTATATCAGGCTGTCCTATAATACCGAAGGCCCTGTAGCCAAATTCCTTGTTGTTGAAGGGGAACAGATCAATGAAGGCGGCGGTATGCCGGTCTTCTATCTTGGGGCCATTGTAAAGGAGATATCCCTTGACGGATGGATTGTTATTATACTGCTCATACTCTTTGCCATTGCAAGCTGGATCATAATTATAAGCAAGGGCGTAAGTCTTTTTTATATCGAAAAGGAAAACAGGCAGTTTATGGAGTACTACCTTAAAAAAGAAAACCCGCTTGTTAAAAGCGGCAGTGAAGATGAGTTTGATAACTCTCCCATATGCAGGCTCAATAAAGCAGGCTGTGACAATATGCAGGGAATTATAAAAAGAATATCAGGCGATAATAAAGGCATTACTCAGAAGGATATAAACAGGATCAGGACTTTCCTTGATGAAGGTTTTATAAGGGAAGAACAGAAGCTGAACTCTCTTGTTGTTGTACTCACCATGGCTATATCAGGCGGACCCTTTTTAGGGCTTTTAGGAACTGTATGGGGTGTTATGAATACTTTTGCTGCCATGGCAGAAGCCGGTGAAGCAAACATCATGGCAATTGCCCCCGGTGTTGCGTCAGCTCTTTCAACAACGGTTTTCGGTCTTATCGTGGCAATACCCGCACTGTTTGGATACAACTACATAGCAAGCAAGGTAAAGGGCGTAACTGCAGAGATGGATATATTCATTGAAAAATTCATTCTTAAAATTGAGGAAGTCTACGGAGATTACAAATGAGACGAAGCAGGACTGAGAACAGGATAATTGATGAAATTAATGTAACGCCTCTGCTTGATCTTGCATGGACGCTGCTTGTTGTTTTCATCATCGCGGTAACTGCATCCATACAGGGCATAAAGGTAAACATGCCCCAGGCAAGTGCCGCCCAGAGTCTTACAAAACCAAGGACAAAGGCCATATCCATAATGGCGGACGGGCAGGTGTACCTTGATACATATCCTGTAACTCTTACGGAGCTTGAAAATTATTTAAGACAGTACAGGGCGGTAGACCCGACATTTCCTGTAGTAATTAAGGGAGACGGGAAAGTCTACTACGAAAAGGTGGTGTCAGTGCTGGATATATTACAGCGGCTTGAAATAACACAGCTGGGTCTTGTTACACAGCGGCTGGTGAAATGATGGAAATACAGAAGGTTAGAAGTTTAGAAGATGAGAAGGTTAGCTTTAAAAATCTCGGAATTGGAAAAGAGAAATTAGTGAAAAGAAAAAAGTAGGGGCAGGCCTCTTGCCGCGGCGTAGCTTTAGCAAAGCCGGGTGCGTGCGTCCGGAGTTCAAAGGTGAATCGTAGAGGCCAATAATTATTCGCTAGGTTTAAAATCCGGAAGAGAAATGTGAAGATAAAACAAGACTGTAGGGGCACGGCGTGCCGTGCCTTTAAAAACAAAAGCTTTGTGGGTCAGCCTTTTTAAGGAAAAAATATGAGTAACGTCAAAAAAAAGAAATCAGTACAGAAAACCATAATACTTATATCGACCGCGGTTGCCCTTATTCTTATCCTTGCAAGTGTATTTATCATTAAAGCACTGCTGTCTGATGACGGGGATAAAAAGAAGCGTGCTGTTCAGATGGTTTCTCTTGTCAAACCTCCGCCTCCGCCCGAGATAGAGGAAAAGCCTCCTGAACCGGAGATTGAAAAGGAAGAAATTCTTGAACCGGAACCTGAAGAAATGCATGAGGAAATGGCTGATGATTCCGGATCGGATCAGGAGGCCGGAAGCGATCTCGGTATTGATGCCGAAGGAGTCGCAGGTTCTGACGGTTTCGGGCTTACAGCCAAGCCGGGCGGCAAAGCTCTTATAGGCAGTGACACAGGTAATGAGAGTCTGCTTAAAAAATTTGCATGGTACACGGCTATTGTTCAGGGACAGATTCAGGAGGAACTCCGCAGAGAACTTGAAAAAAAAGGCGGTATTCCTGAAGGGGACCATGAAGCTGTTGTGAGGGTAGTTCTGGATGAGTATGGTGATATTGTAAAATGTCAGATTGTAGACTCTTCCGGAAACGAAAGAATGGATGAAGCAATAAGGTTGTCTGTAACAAATATAAGAGCGGATGAACCTCCACCCTATGAGATGCCGAGGGCTATAAAAATCAAGGTATCATCAAAGGGGTAAATAAATGGGAAAAATGAATCGGAGAATATTTATAATGGGGAAGATTAATAAAGGGTTGATTATATTTTTAACTGTGTTTGCAATGCTTTTGTCTGCCGGGCAGGGCTTTTGTGCGGATGAGGAAAGCAGAGAAGAACCTCCCTTTGAAGATACTATTGAGGCTATCATCAATCTTTTGCAGGATAAAGGTGTAATCAAAGAGGAAGAGGCTGATAAATTTATAAAAAGGTATAAAAACGGGATTCCTGCAAAAAAAGAAAAGGGCACGGTTGTTACTATCATCCCTGAACAGAAGGGCAGGGAGTACATTGAAAAAATTACAGACAATATGAACAGGGCTCTGCAGGAGGATGTTACCTCGACCAAAAAAGATCTCCGTTTTATGTCTGATGAACTTCTCACAAGATCAAGACTCCTTGAGCAGAGAACTGATGAACTGGAAAGAAAACTTTCGGAAGATGTAGGCGGAAAACTCAATAAATCGGAGTGGGCCAGCCGTATAAGGTGGGGCGGAGACATCAGGCTCAGGTATGAGAAGGATTTTTATGATGAAGAAAATTATGACACCCTTTACGATCCTGATGCAAATGAAATAGTCAATACCACTGTTGACCGCAGCAGATACCGCTACCGTGTGCGCCTTGAGGCAAAGGCCGAAGTAATGAAGAAAGATCCGGAGTACAATGTCGGCAAGGTTGAGGCAGGGGTAAGAGTTGCTACAGGAAACACGGGCGACCCGGTATCAACCAATGATACTCTTGGTGATTATCTTAACAAGGACACTGTTGTGCTCGACAGGGGGTATGTGAAATGGACCTATGTGCCGGATTATCCTAAGTTTGGAATGTTCCCGCAGGTAACCGGTCTTGGCGGAAGGTTTGCCAATCCATTTTATTCCACGGATCTTGTATGGGACAGCGATGTTAATCTTGAAGGTATAGCTTTAAAATTTGACAGCGATACACTTCTTGAAAATCCTTTAAAGTTTTTCCTGACAGCAGGGGCATTTCCTCTTCAGGAAATCGAACTGTATGAGAAAGACAAATGGCTCTATGCCGCCCAGGCAGGCATGAAGTATGAAAAGACCATGGGCCTAAGCGCTGCAACGGTTGTTTCATATTACGATTATAAGAGAACAAGGGGAGAATTTTTTAACGACCCCACAGGAAGCTACTCCAATGATACAGATCCGGCATTCAGGCAGATCGGTAATGCCCTTATGGATATCAACTCAGACCCTAATGAAGAGACATATGCCCTGGCAGGTGATTACAGGCTTCTCAATGTTACATCCCAGCTGGATTACGACTACTGGTTCCCATTCCACATAGTGCTGACTGCCGATTATGTTAAAAATATAGGATTCGACAGTTCGGAAGTAGCCCGCATGATGAACCTTTCATCCTATCCTGAAGAGGTTGAAGGATACAGGTTCAGTCTTCTTTTAGGATACCCGACGCCCAGGGCATTTGGAGAATGGAATGCTTCTGTAACATACAAGTATCTTGAGGGTGATGCCGTGTTTGATGCCTTTACGGATTCCGATTTCCACCTGGGAGGCACAAATGCAAAAGGCTGGGTGCTTCAATGGCAGTACGGACTTACGGACAGAATGTGGATTACAGGCAGATGGATAAGCAGTGATGAAATAAGGTCAGTTCCCATTTCAATTGATAAATTCTTTCTGGATTTTAACGCAAGTTTCTAAATCAGGTGTACGCAGGTTAAAGTTATGAAGATAAAACGCTCACAATTAGCAGGCATAGTTATATTCGCAGTGGGTTTTACTGCTGCGTTTTTAACAGGCAGTTACAGGCTGGAAAAGCAGCGTCAGGTAATGCAGACCGAAATAGATCAAACCGGGCGGAGGGCGGATCAGCTTCAGCGCAGGTATGCGGAACAAAAAGCAACATCCGAAAGACTCCAGAGAATAAAGGTGCAGCTTGAAGGACAGAAAAGCACTCTTCAGACCGAGCTGGATGGTTTGAATGAAAAGTTTGCATCTCTTGAAAAAGATTTTGATGCTTTAAAGGCCCTTCAGGAAAAAGAAGCGGAAAAACTGGCAGGTTGTAAAAAGGATTCCGGCAGGCTGATGTCTGAAAATAAAAATCTGAAGGATGCGCTGGAAGAAGAAAAAGCTCTGCTGGTGAAAACAGGAAAAGAATATGATGCCCTGATTGCAAAGACCGAAAGAGAGCGGGATAGAAAATATGCTGAAATGAATTCTGCTATCAGGTCTCTTGAAAGCAGGCTTGCAGGCTGCACAAAAAAGAATGCAAGACTCTGTATTATAGCCGAAGAGCTGCTGGATCGTTATGAAGACAAGGGAATAGTATCCACGATTCTGGCAAAGGAACCTGTTACCCAGATTAAAAAGGTTGAGCTTGAAAATCTGGCAATGGAATACAGGGAGACAATAGAAAAACAGAGAGAAAGGATCAGAGATCAGTAAACCAGGGTTTATGAACTTTAAACAGTGAAATATAATGGAAAAAATAACTTCGGCAAAAAAACATGTATTAATTATCGATGATGACCCGGATATCCTTGAGTTACTCAGATACCATTTTTCGGATGAAGGATACAGGGTTACCTGCCTTGAAAGCGGTGAAAGAGCCGTTCAGTTTTTAAAAAACAGGGTTCCTGACATTATAATCCTTGATATTATGCTGCCGGGAATCGACGGTCTTGAGATTATCAAGATAATAATGGGCAATCCTAAAACAAGCGATATTCCTGTAATATTTCTTTCGGCCAGATCTGAAGAAACTGATATCATAATCGGAATGGAACTTGGAGCCGCCGATTATGTAACCAAGCCCTTCAGTGTAAAGGTGCTGACAGCAAGGGTCAGGTCTCTTTTAAGAAATTACGATTACCCTTCCCATGACATCTGCGGTAAACAGGAGATTCAGAGGGCAGGGGATATCACTCTGCATCCAAGCCAGTTAAAAATATCCGTTCATGAAAAGTCCGTGGAGCTCACTCCTGTAGAATTCAGCATACTGTCTTTTCTGGCGCAGAATCCCGGGCTTGTATTTTCAAGACAGCAGATAGCAAATGCCACTCATAATGATGAATATACAGTAACCGAAAGATCTGTAGATGTTCAGATATACGGATTAAGAAAAAAGCTGGGTTCTGCCAGAAATTGTATTGAAACCGTCTGGAGGGTGGGATATCGGCTAAAAACCTGATCATGTCTTTAACTTTACCTGAGCTGCTTTTCATGCTATTGTTCCCCGATCTATAAAAGGATTACCCGAAAAAACGTGTGGAATACGGGAGAAGTTTCGTGCGGGGATAATCCGGCTTAACTTTTCTGACTTTATTATATTCTGTATCAGTAGTGTCCCAACGTTTTTGTTAAAAAATACTAAATTAAAATTAAAAACAATATGTTACCTTTAAAAATGACCTGCATCGACTTGAAATTGAGTTTATTATCTTACCTTTCCAATATGAAAGGAGAGGTAAATGTTTGCTGGTTCCACTATATTTGCTCAAGTCATGAATGTTCTTCCATGGAGAAGGTTTCAAACATGTGTAAACCGATACAACGGAGATTACAAAGTCAAGACCTTCAAATGTACAGAGCATTTCCGAGTTATGGCTTTTGCTCAACTGACATACAGAGAAAGCCTAAGGGACATCGAAGCATGTCTTCGAGCAATGGGGCCAAGGCTGTACCATATTGGTATCAAAAGCACAGTATCAAGGAACAATATTGCTCATGCAAACGAGACACGCGACTGGCGTATATATTCAGATTTTGCCACAGTATTAATAAACAGAGCAAAAACTCTTTACGCAAACGAACAGCTCTCCGTAGATTTAAAATCAACTGCCTACGCCTTGGATTCAACAACAATAGACCTTTGCATGAGTCTGTTTCCATGGGCATATTTTCGAAGAACCAAAAGTGCTATAAAGCTCCATACCTTAATGAATCTTCGAGGCAATATCCCAGAGTTTATCCATATCTCAGAAGCAAAAATGCACGATGTAAATGTTTTGGATTTGATATTACCAAGCCCAGGAACATATTACATAATGGATCGAGGATATCTCGATTTCAAGCGTCTTTACGAGCTCCATCAACAAAAGGCTTTTTTCATAATAAGAGCCAAGAAAAATTTCAAATTCAAACGCCGGTACTCTCACAAAGTAGACAAGGATACCGGAGTGCAATGCGATCAGACTATTATTTTAACGACACATTATTCTTCGAAAAAGTATACAGAGGCGATACGACGAATAAAGTTTTACGATGCCGAAAATCAGAAACGCCTTGTCTTTCTTACAAACGATTTCGATTTGCCTGCAGAAACGGTCGCTCAGCTTTACAAATCAAGATGGAACATAGAAAACTTTTTCAAATGGATAAAACAACATTTACGAATAAAAGCTTTTTTCGGTACCAGTGAAAACGCAGTAAAAGTACAAATATGGACTGCTGTATCAACATACTTATTAGTCGCAATTATGAAAAAAGAATTTAAACTTGAACAAACACTTTATACAATTTTACAGGTTTTAAGTATCTCACTTTTTGAGAAGATGCCCGTCTCTAGGGCCTTTTCAAAATATAACAATTTAGATCAAAACAATGAGTCCCATAAACAACTGACTTTATTCAATTAACGTTGGGACACTACTGATTCTGTATATATTCTTATTTTTTATTAAAATGCTGTATTTTTAAAAAATATTCGGCAGAATTAAACTTTTTTGATTATGGTGCCGATAATTCGGAATAACCCGAAAATGAAAATCAACAGCAAAATAGAACAAGCAAATTTTTTAAAAAAAGTTTAGTTTGCTCGGATAGTTTAAAAAAATCAAAGTCAGCAGGCACATAATTAAAAGGAAATGTTTGTAATTCGGAGTTGATAACTGTTTGTTTTATGTATAAGTATTAATATTATCTTAATATTTTCCTTGCATTTTAGTAACATCTTTTTTTAATTATATAGGCTTTTAAACCAAAGGAGTTTATATGGTCTCACTCAACCGAAAAAGCATTATTATATCTTGCCTCATCTTATTTTTGTCAATCGTTTTCAATTCATTTTCGCCTGTCCTGGCTGCAGAAGAGTATAAACTCGGTCCCGGAGATGTGCTTGAAATTCTGGTCTGGAATGATGAACAGCTCAGTAAACAGGTTGTTGTGCCGCCAGACTGTATGATTTCATATCCCCTTGCAGGTGATTTCAACGTCAAAGGGATTACAGTGGCTGCCCTTGAAGAAAAAATGCAGGAACAGCTCAAAAAATACCTGCCCAACACTCCTGTTACGGTAAGCCTTCTGGCAGCAAACGACCTTAAGGTGTTTGTTCTGGGAAAGGTCAATAAACCCGGCGTTTTTCCAATTAATCTTGAAACAAACGTCATGCAGGCCCTTGCCATGGCAGGCGGTTTAAGCACATTTGCCAATGAAAAGAGAATCCTTCTTTTAAGGCATGAAGACAGTAAAGTAACAAAACTGTATTTTAACTACAGTAATATTGAAAAAGGTGAATCTCTTGAGCAGAACGTCATCCTCAAAAGGGGAGATGTTATTGTTGTTCCCTAAGTTACGAAAGTGACAGTTAATTGACTATGAAACTGAAAACAGCCGCCTTCTTATTATTGATTGTAATCCAGACAGCCTGTACCTGCTTTGCCGGTGAAACTGTTTTAAGGCCCAGAATGAATGCAATGCTGGAGTACAATGATAATCTCTTTTTTTCAAGAACTGATGTCCGGGATGATTTTGTTGTAAAGGCATCTCCTGAATTTGATATGGCCTACAGCACTGATAAAATCTATATGAAGACCGGAATGCTGTTTAACTTTTATGAATACCTGGATAATTCTGATTTAAACGATTCCTATTATACCCTTGATTTTAAAAATAAGTTCAGCCTTACGGAAAAAGCCGGGTTGTCACTGGATTTTATTGCTCAAAAATCAAGATCACAGGATACGGATCTTGATGAGACCGGTACGGTTGCCGCGTTTAATGACAGGAACACCGGCAGTATTGACCTTGGATATTCATATATGTTTACAGACAGGTTTGAGGTAAACCTCGACGCTTCATATTCAAAGACAGACTACGATTCGGAACGGCACACAGACTATAAGAGCAGGTATATTTCTGCTACATTTTATAAAAAGCTGGCAGGTGAAGTTGATACAGTTATTATCCAGCCGTACTATTCGGGATACCGAACAGAGCTGAGCGATGTAGATTCCTTTGGGCTCTATACAGGTCTGAGCCACAAGTTTAGCGAGACTTTTTCCGTTTCTGCCAGTATAGGCGCAAGGTACACGGAAACCAGTTATTATTTTATTTTTAAAGAAGACAACTGGGGCGGACTGGCAAATGTTTCGGTTGAAAAATCAGGAGAAACCTGGAAGTCAAGCGTGAGTCTGAGCAGGGACTTAAGGTTCGGATCATACGGTGAAGCTGTTGAAAGTGATCAGATCAAAATAAATTTTGAGAAGAAGATTCTTGATGATTTAAAATATGCCTTCCATGGAAGCTATATTAAGTCCGATTCTTCCGGAAGATTCAGAGACGAAGAAACAGAACATTATAATGTTACAGGTTCCATCAATTACATGCTGGACCAGGACATTACACTGAGCGGCAGTTATACATATGCCTCCCATTACAATGACAGGTGGAGTGTGGATGACAATATTGACCGCAATGTCTTTAGAATAAATATTAAGTATGTGTTAAATCCGCTGTATTAATACATTAACACCATCGTTATAAGGATAAAAGTTCATGAGTGAAACAATCGATTTTAAACAGATTAAAGGAATATTCAGAAGAAGATATCAGATCTTTCTCATTTCGTTTTTCGTTATTCTTGTTGCCGGGGGCATTATTGCCATTGTATGGCCGCCTTCATATGTCTCTACATCTGTAATTCTTATTGAAAATCAGAAAATTCCCCAGGAGTATGTACAGTCAACCATCACAAGCTTTGTGGAGGAGCGTCTTGCTGGTATTACTCAGGAGGTAATGAGCAGATCGAGACTCATGGAGATAATAAATGAATTCGGCCTGTATCAGGACATGCGGGAAAAATATACCTCGGAAGAAATTATAGAGGAAATGAGGGAGAATATTCATTTTGAGCCCAGAACTGAGCCGGTCATTGACAGACGCACAGGAAGAGCGACAGAGGCAACCATTTATTTTACCCTTTCCTTTGAAGGCAAAGATCCTGTAAAAGTTCAGAAAGTGGCTAATGTACTTGCATCTCTTTATCTTCAGCTTAACCTTAAGTCAAGAGAGGAGCGGGCATCAAGTACAACAGAATTTCTTAAAGAAGAGCTTGAGCGTCTTCAGGGAGAAATGGATTCCTATGAAGAAAAGATAAGCAGCTTTAAAGCCCAGCACATAGGTGAACTTCCTGAATACAGTGCATCCAACCTTCAGGCCTTAAATCAGCTTGATACCCAGCTTGAAAGACTTGGCGCACAGATGAACTCTCTTGAAGAAAGAAAAATTCTTCTTGAAGGTCAGCTTGCAGTCACAGATCCTCTTATGCCAATTCAGACATCCGACGGAAAATCAATGATGAATCCGGGCGACAGACTTAAATATCTCCGTATGGAGCTGATCAGCATGGGCAGCAGGCTTTCCAAGGATCATCCTGACTATATAAGGCTAAAGGAAGAAATAGAAGAGCTTGAAAAACATTCAGGATCTGCAGGCAGTTATACAGAGGCTGTAAAACGTCTTGAAGCTTTAAAAACCGAGCTTGCTGAAGCAAAAGGTCAGATGGGTGATAAACATCCGGAAGTTGTACGATTAAAAACTGAAATTGAAGAACTCTCAAAGCAGATTGATGAAGGTGTGCTCAGCAAGGCATCAGAAAAAGATGGATCCATGATGCCGGATAATCCGTCATATATCAACCTGATGACTCAGATCAACTCGACGGATAATGAAATAAGTAATCTTGAAAAACAGAAAAAAATTCTTGAAGCCCAGGTTAATGATTACAAAAAAATGATTGCCAATGCACCGGTCATAGAGAAGGAATACAATAAACTCATGCTCGAAAATGCAATGGCAAAACAGAAATACACCGAACTGAGCAGCAAGTATAATTCGGCGGAAGTTGCTCAGGGTATGGAAAGATCGGACAGTGCTGAAAAGTTTAGAATTATTGATCCTGCTCAGTTACCTGAAAAACCGGACAGCCCGAACAGGATAGCCATTCTGCTTATATCCCTTGTACTGGCACTTGGAGCAGGAACCGGCGTTGCAGCGGTAATTGAAAATCTGGATGATTCAGTAAAATCCCAGGAAGCTCTGCAGAGACTGACCGGAGTGCCTGTACTTTCTGTTATTAACAGAATAGACACCGATGATGACAGGCATGGAAAACGTAAAAAGAAGGTTGTATGGGCTGTAGCCGTTGTCCTGGTTTTTATAATCGGTGCAATTGCATTTCATAACCTGGTAATGCCTGTTGAAGTATTTGAGGCAAAGCTGGAACGGAAATTAAATAAACTGTAAGGATAAAAAAAATGAGCGAAACAAATACAAGTGAATATGGTTATGAAATTAATCCCGTATATCAGCAGACCAGGCACGAAGAAATAAACAGGGAACTGTTAAGAAAAAACAGGATAGTTTCTCTGCTTGATGGAGATGCTACTGCTGATCAGCTTAAAATTCTGGACACTCAGATATTAAACAGCCTTGCAGAGAGCGGCGGCAACAGCATTGTGATCACAAGCCCTGGTGCCGGTGAAGGAAAGACGCTCACGTCAATTAACCTTGCCATAAGTCTTTCACAGAAGGTTGATAAAACGGTTCTGCTTGTAGATGCGGACCTGAGAAAACCTTCGGTGCATAAATATCTTGGGATTGAGGCCAAAAAAGGCCTTTCCGATTACCTGATTGGTGAGGCAAAAATACCTGAACTGCTGATAAACCCGGGTATAGAAAAACTTGTTCTTTTACCGGGCGGAAGGCCTCTTGCCAATTCAACCGTTCTGCTGGGATCTCCTAAAATGAAGATCCTGGTTGATGAAATGAAGTCAAAGTATTCTGAAAGAATAATAATTTTTGATACACCGTCACTGCTGACTGCCGCAGACACGCTTCTGTTTTCATCCCAGGTGGACGGCATTGTGCTGGTGGTTGAGGCTGAAAAGACTTCCTCAAAAGATATAAAAAAGGCAGTGTCTCTGTTAAAGGATAAACCGCTTATAGGCACTGTGTACAACAAGGCTTTATAGCAGAACTCTGTTATCGGGCGTTTTTGATGAGAACGCCCTTTAGCATAATTATTACTTGTTTTAAATACCGGGCTAACAGAAAAACTATTATATTTCAGGCCGTGATGCAAAAACAGTTCTGGGAGGATTTCGATTGTGAAGGCCGACAATACAATAAAATTATCCTTCTTGTGGAACAGAAGACCTGATGAAAACACTGTTCTGATTGAAGGCATGAAAGCGAATGTGCCTTCAAGGAGGCGGAGCCTGCCCTGGAACTGACAGAAGTCAGAAATCAGATGTCGGATGTCATAAAATACACCGTAGGGGCGAATAATTATTCGCCTGTTTTTCAAAACGTAAGAACATGAAGAACGCTCTTTTTGATTAAAACAAAAGCACATCTCTCACAGAGACCACAGAGCAAAACAAAAATAAAAAATACTGTTCTCTGTGAACTCGAGCGAGGCTGGCGAGAGATATCGCTTTAATTTTTAATGTTTTACTCTTTTCTAACCTTCTAAACTTCTTAAGTTCTGCATTTTTTTTATCCCGTCCAAAAAACTTGAAAGTGGCCATGCAAATAGCTATAATCGATCATTGATAATAAAAACAGGGATTAAATGATATGCAGAATGAATTTTCAATTGCTGAAGCAAAAAACAAATTACCGGCTATAATACATCGTGTGGAAAAAGGTCCTGAGGTTAGACTCACAAGACGGGGAAAACCTGTAGCTGTCCTGTTGTCTATAAAAGAGTATGAACGGCTTAATGATAGAGGTACCGGCTTTAGGGAGGCTCTTTTCAAATTCAGAGAAAGTATAAAAGAAGAAAGCATTGATATTAATGACTCAGACTTTGATAGTTTAAGAGACACGGACTCCGGGCGAAGGGTTGAGTTCGAGTAATGAAATATCTCCTGGATACAAATGTTATTTCAGAGGCTGCAAAAAAGTATCCAGATAAAAATGTAATGGATATGCTTGAAAAACATGGAGATGAAATTGTTACAGCGTCACCTGTATGGCATGAACTTCAATATGGCTGCAGAAGGCTCCCAACGTCCAGGAAAAAGGAAATTATTTCGTTTTTTCTAAATGATGTTGTTAAATCAATTCCGATTCTGCCATATGATGAGAATTCAGCAGAACTTCATGCTGAAGAACGGGCAAGGCTAACATTGAAAGGTGTTACACCCGCCTTTGTTGATGGTCAGATAGCCTCAATAGCGATCATGAATAATTTGACCCTTGTGACAAGAAACGTATCTGATTTTAAAAAATTTAAAGATATCAAACTTGAAAACTGGCATAATTCCAAAACAGCCATCAAATAACTTTGTGTTGAGTTTTATTCTCTTTCAATTACTACAATTTTTAAGTTTAATTAAACTGTTTTTTTAAATTAAACATTTAGCCTTCCGGCTTTAAAAAGAAAGGTAAAACAATAACTATGAAAAAAGCACTGATAACCGGTATAACCGGCCAGGATGGTGCATACCTTGCCGAATTTCTTCTTGGAAAAGGATATGAAGTTCACGGAATAAAAAGAAGAGCATCATCTTTTAACACCTCAAGGATCGATCACCTGTATAAAGATCTCCATGAAAAGAATGTTAAATTTTTAATGCACTACGGGGATCTTACCGACTCCACCAATTTAATACGCATAATCCAGGAAGTAAAACCTGACGAAATATATAATCTTGCCGCTCAGAGTCATGTTAAGGTTTCATTTGAAACCCCTGAATACACGGCCAATTCTGATGCACTTGGCACACTGCGTCTTCTTGAGGCCATAAGAATACTTGGTATGGAAAACACAACCAGGTTTTACCAGGCATCTACAAGTGAAATGTTCGGCAAGGTTGCGGAAATTCCCCAGAAAGAAACCACGCCGTTTTATCCCAGAAGCCCATATGGTGCTGCAAAGGTTTACGGCTACTGGATTACGGTAAACTACCGTGAAGCCTATAATATGTATGCATGCAACGGTATCCTGTTCAACCATGAGTCACCTTTAAGAGGTGAAACATTTGTGACCAGAAAAATAACAAGGGCCGTTGCCCGCATAAATCTTGGTCTGCAGGAAAAAATTTATCTGGGCAATCTTGATGCAAAAAGAGACTGGGGATTTGCAGGCGATTATGTAAAGGCCATGTGGCTGATGCTCCAGCAGGATAAACCCGAAGATTATGTTGTTGCAACAGGGGAAGCCAGATCAGTAAGGGAATTTGTGGAATGTTCCTTTAAGGAGATAGGCGTGGATATAATATGGGAAGGAAGCGGCCTTGATGAAGTAGGAAAGGATGCAGCAACAGGAAAAGAAAGAGTGTTTATTGATCCGCGTTATTTCAGACCAACAGAGGTGGAATTTTTGCTGGGCGATCCATCAAAGGCAGAAAATAACCTCGGCTGGAAACCCGAAGTGTCCTTTGATGAAATGGTAAGCATGATGGTTAAAAATGATATTAAGGAAGCAGAAAAAGACCGGTTGTGCAGGGAAGAGGGTTTTGCTGTTTATCAGCAGTTTGAGTGATTAATAAAGTTGAAGAAGTAAAATTTAAACATTTTAACTCCTTCAACGTCTTCAACAAGTTACACTCTTTATACTATTTCAATAAATACAACTATAAAACCATGAAACTAAATGAAAAAATATTTATCGCCGGCCATAACGGTCTTGTAGGGTCAGCAATTGTAAGAAAGCTGAAAGCCGACGGATACAATAATATTGTAACAAGATCCCATAAAGAGCTGGATCTGACAAGGCAGGCTGATGTTGAAGAATTTTTCAGCAGAGAAAATCCGGATTATGTGATTCTTGCCGCTGCCATGGTAGGCGGTATTCATGCCAACAACACATACCCCGGTGACTTCATATACAGTAACCTCTGTATTCAAAATAATGTTATTCATGCAGCTTATCTTAATAATGTAAAAAAACTTCTGTTTCTTGGCAGTTCATGTATTTATCCGAAGGAATGTCCTCAGCCGATGAAGGAAGAACATCTTCTTTCGGGGTATCTGGAACCGACAAACGAGCCCTATGCAATAGCAAAAATCTCGGGCATAAAAATGTGCCAGGCATACAACAGGCAGTATAAGACAAATTATATAAGCGTAATGCCGACAAATCTATATGGACCCAATGATAATTTTGATCTCATGAATTCCCATGTGCTGCCGGCGATGATCCGAAAATTTCATCTTGCAAAACTTGCACTTGAAGGCGATTTTGAAGGTATTAAAAGGGATGAGAAAAAAATCGGAACCATACCCGGGGATATAAAAGAATCTCTTGGACTGGTTGAATGTTCAGCGTCGAAAGCCAACAAGTGTAAAAGCGTAGTACTCTGGGGCACCGGAAGTCCAAGACGTGAATTCCTGCATGTGGATGACCTCGCTGACGCATGTGTGTTTTTAATGAACAATTACGATGACAGTGCAATAGTAAATATCGGCACTGGTCATGATTCTACTATAAAGGAAATTGCAGAACTCATAAGAGATATTGTGGGTATTGATATAGATATCACCTTTGATTCTACCAAGCCGGACGGGACCATGCTTAAAAAACTGGATGTATCAAAGCTTAATAGTCTGGGATGGAAAGCTTCTGTCTCGTTAAAGGAAGGGATAAAAAACGCATACCGCTGGTATATTGAACGGCAGAGATGAAAGATAGAAGGTTAGAAGTCTAAAAGATTGGAAAAAAATCTTTGGTGGTATAGTGTACTGTGCTACTTTAAATTGCTTTTTGCTGTTTCCAAATATCAGGACTCAAGTATCGATCATCATATTTTTTTATTATACTAACCATCTCAATTTCTAGACTTCTATGTTCTGCCTCCACCGACATCTGCTTTTAATAGCTTCAGAAACTATATAAATATTCAAACAAAATAAAAGTTAATGAATTATTAAACAGCCTACCATATTAATTAATACTACGCCTAATAATTTTTTTTTCGTATGAAGGATTAGATAGATGAAAATATTTTTAATAGCCGGAGCTAGACCCAATTTTATGAAGATTGCTCCAATAGCAAGAGCAATAGCTAATAAGCCTGGGATTGAGTATAAAATCGTTCATACCGGACAGCATTACGATATAAATATGAGTGATATATTTTTTGAAGAATTAGATATCAAAAAACCGGATTATCAGTTAGGAGCAGGTGGGGGGAGTCATTCTGAACAGACAGCAAAAATTATGGTGGAATTTGAAAAAGTGTGTTTGGCCGATAAACCAGACATGGTACTTGTTGTTGGGGATGTTAATTCAACTCTGGCGTGCTCTATTGTTGCAAAAAAAATGCATATACCTGTTTCTCATGTTGAAGCAGGGCTTAGAAGTTTTGATATGAAAATGCCAGAAGAAATTAACCGGATGGTTACTGATTCAATAAGCGATTTGTTTTTTGTCACAGAAGAAAAAGGTATGGAGAATTTAAGAAGAGAAGGAAAAGACGAAGGAATATTACACTTTGTAGGACATGTAATGATTGATAATCTTTTTTTTCAGTTGTCCAAGCTTAATAATATGAACGATTCTTCTTTTAAGTTCAGCAAGTTTAAGAAAGATAATCCGAAGTATGGAGTCGTAACTCTTCACAGACCATCGAATGTGGATCAGAAAGAAAATATGCAAAAAATATTTGCTACACTAAATAAAATATCAAATGGAATTCCGCTTCTGTTTCCAATTCATCCAAGAACTCGGAAAAATATGAAAGATTTTTCAATAGAACTTAGTGCCAATATATACTTGACCAACCCTCTGCCCTATATGGAGTTTTTAAATCTTTGGAAGGATGCGGCGTTTGTTCTTACTGATAGTGGCGGTCTACAAGAGGAGACAACCGCTATTGGTGTCCCGTGTTTGACTGTCAGGGAGAATACAGAACGACCAATAACCATAACCGAAGGTACAAATGAACTTGTAGGAACTTCAGAAAAAAATATTCTGGAAGCCTTTTCAAAAATATTAAACAATGAATGGAAAAGGGGAAAATGTCCAAAATTATGGGATGGTAAGGCTTCTAATAGGATAGTTGATATTCTTGCAAAAAAATTGTCGTTGATTAATTAGGGTATTCAAAATAATTTTGGTGGAATTTAAAGAATATAGATATAATACTGTGAATAAACGATTAACATATAAATGGAGCATAGAGCTATGACAGTACAAAAGAATATAAAAAAAAGTCACAGCATAAGGCTACATAAGTATATGCACGTAATTGTGGTATTTATTTTTATGTTTTTAGCGAGTTCAGAATATTGTGAAAGTGCTGAGTCAAAAAGTAACATAACACTGGCAGTTCGCAATGTGATTTCTGATCCGTCATATTATAATTTGATTCCCAGTATAGAGAGTTCAGATAATTTGTTAAACTGGACCGCTAATTCAGGAATCAATATTTTCAAAATGAATGACAGGTCTGTAAAAGTTTATGGAGTTCAGAAAAACTCATGGGATTATGCCAAAATATCTCTTTCTTCATCCACGTTAAAAGCCGGAAAATATCGACTTGAAGGATTAATGAAGGTTGATGAGTTATCTGCCAGTGAGTTACCTTTTCTGAAGGTTACTCTGAAAGATAATTCCGGAGAATTTCTCAAAGCTATCACTACAAAAAAATATGAACTGGTGAATCCAGACACATGGCAAAAACTATGGGTGGAATTCGAGATTGATTCTGATGTTAATGCATTTGTTGCAGTTGGAAAGGGGACTATTGATGAGATTGTAACAACCTTATATATTAGTAACCTTTCACTTAGAAAAATTGATGATTTTAGCGAAGTAGAAAGGCTTTCTTTTAGCAATATCCCTGAATCCCTGAAAATTTTGTCTGGAATTCATCCGCGTTTATACCTGGATAGGGATAAAATTGAATTTTTACAAAATAAAGTTACTGTTTATCCATATTCCAAATTCTGGAAGGCAATTCAGAAAAAAGCCGATAAATATATTGCACAAACACCCCCTGAATCTATAGCAGAATATGATGAGGAGACAATAAGATCTCTTGGGAACAGGTTACCATATATAGCTCTTGCACTTTTAATAACCGATAATGAAAAATATCTAAATGGATTAAGAATATGGATGGATGCGTTAGTTTCCTATCCTGCGTGGGCAAGCAATAAAAGTATAGGTTCAGCGCATCTTATTTTTGGTATGTCTTTAGCTTATGACTGGGGGTACAATAGTTACTCCAGTGAAGAAAGAAACAGATATCAGCAGAAGATAAACTATCAGGCAGAAATATTTTATGAGGCTCTAGTAAACAAAGATGAGTATTGGGCTCAGGCTTATATACAAAATGGTAATTATGTTAATTCAATGGCTCTTGGAATTGCAGGCTTTGTATTTTATGGCACTCTACCATATGCAGAATCATGGATAATTGCTGCAAAAAATAATTTTGTTAAGGTTTTAAAAGTATTGTCACCGGATGGTGCATCAAATGAGGGTGTTGCTTATTGGAGCTACAGTATGGACGCCCTTTTTAAATACTATATAGCTTTTAAGCCGGTTTATGGTGGTGCCGATATTGTAAATTCTTCCTTTTTTCAAAATGCAGGAAAATTTAGACTTTATTCTTCATTACCGGACTACAAAGATAATGTTGATTATGGCGATTCACCTAGAACCGATTTTTATGGGCCCGGTTATATTTTGAGAGCACTGGCATCTATTTTTTCCGATGGACATTCGCAATGGCTTGCTGAAAAGATTGAACAAAAAAGAGATGATGAATATGCTATAAGCTGGCTTGACCTATTATGGTACGATGAGTCTATAGAGTCTATAACTCCCGATGACCTCCCATTATCACAATATTTTGAAAATATGGGTATTTTAATAAGCCGTTCAAGCTGGTCCGAAGATGCTGTATGGTCTTTTTATAAAGCCGGTCCTCCTGAAGGTCACCTAGCTTTTTCAAAGGGCCTTCATGGAACACCTCACTCCCATCCTGACGCAGGAAGTTTTTTAATATGGGCCAATGGGCAATGGTTGGTGATGGATGATGGTTATGTCTTTAAAAAAAGGACTGACAACCACAATGTAATGATTTTTAACGGATATGGACAATTGGGGGAGGGTGAAAAATGGTTTAATTCTGATGTGATAGGGGATTCAAACATACCTGTATTAATGGCAAAGAAAATTACAGATGATTATCAATTTGTTCAGGTTGATTTAAAAAATATTTATTTTGATGATGCCGATGTTAAAACCTACATAAGGACTTATGCTTTTCTTAAACATGGGTATGTTTTAATAAAAGATGTTTTTGAGCTTAATACATCAGGAAACTCGGTTTTTTTAACTCATTTTGTAGATGGAAATATTCAAAATATATCAAATAAAGTTGTCTTCAATAATCAATCATCCTGGGTATCTATGATGTTTGATTCCAACCCAAAAAATGAAGTTCAATTGAAGTCTTTCAGTATTGCTGAAACAGAAGTTAATACTAATAATAATTTCAGCAATAGTGGTCAAAAAGTATTTATTCATAACTCAAATCCCAGCAAGCTGTTTAATCAGACCACAATATTTAAAATTACTGATGCTGAAGAGAATGCATTGAATCTCGAAATAGGCAACGAATCTGGTAATATCATGATTTATAAATATTCAGAGAATACTAATTTAAATATTGATTTTGATGATTTTTCAATTTCTGAAGCTGCATTTGGTCAATAATATATGAAATTTTATTTTGTTTGATCTATTTAAAAAAAAGTTTGTAAAAGATGTTTCAACTTTGGCAACAGGGCTGATAATTGCACAAGGTATTACTTTTTTGCTGACGCCAATTGTTGCAAGGTTATATTTGCCAGAGCATTATGGTAGTGTAGCTCTATTTTTATCTGTTACAGTTATATTCACCCAAGTTGGATCTTTAAGGTATGAACAGGCTATTTGCCTTCCAAGATCAGATGAAGATTCATTAGAGTTGGTAAACTTATCAATTATCATTCTTGTACTATTCTGTTTAATATTTTTTCTTTTAGTCGTATTAGTAAGATTTGTTTTACCAGATATTAGTTTAGTGGCGTCTCTTGGTATCTGGCTTTACTTGTTACCATTTTCTATTCTTATACAAGGTTTGAATAATATATTTTCTTCTATAGGTTTGAGAAATAAAATATTCAAACGGTTGGCACTTGCAGATATAAGTCCTAACTTAGTCACACCTTCTTCAAGAATTATTTTAGGATATCTTTTCGGTTCCAGTGTTTGGGGGCTAATGACCGGCCTTTTCATGGGTTTTGTTTCTAAAGTGCTGGTATTGTTCATTGCTCTTAAGAAAACAGGATTATTCTTAATATTGCCTTTAAATTTTAAAAAGAAAATAAGTCTGGCAAAAGAATATGTCGATTTCCCAACTCGTGCTACCCCAATAACATTATTAAATTCTTTGACTCAAAATATGCCTGTTTTATTTCTAGGGATTTTTTTTTCACACAGTTTGGTAGGGAGCTATGCTATAGCTGACAGGCTTGTAAGGATGCCCGTAAATCTAATTGGTGAATCACTGAGAAGAGTATATTTACAAAAATGTGCAGATTTAAATAATAAAGGTATAGATTTAAGAGGTTCATTAATCAAAGCAACATCAACACTTATTATTCTAGGTTTTATCCCTTTTACTGTTTTGTTTCTTTGGTCTGAAGATATTTTTATTTTGATTCTGGGCGAAAAATGGAGGATGGCTGGTAGTTTTGCTTCTGCATTAACCCCTCTTTTATTTTGTATCCTGGTCGCAAAACCATCTTTTGTTATTTTTGTAGTTTTAAAAAAACAATCCTATTTATTATTTACTCAGTTTTTATCTTTTATTTCTGTTCCTATTATTTTTTTATCTTGTTTTTATATGGAGGTAATTCCATATAAAATAATTTTAATTTTTTCCCTGACTGGTTCTTTTATCCTGATGGTTGTTATGTATATGTCATTTAGAATATCAATTGAACAACCGAAATAAAAACATTTTGTTTTACTTCTATGATTGAACAATACGTATATATTGCATCAACAAGCTATTCAGGTTCTACCCTGCTTTCATACCTTTTTAATAGCCATTCAAAAATAGTCAGTATCGGTGAAGTTAGCGGTTTGCTAAAAGGCACAGACCCAAAAACATATTCTTGTTCCTGTGGGACTATCTATACCGCATGCAAATTCTGGTTAGAAGTAGAAGAAGAATTGAAAAGGAGCATTGCAACTGATTTTGAGCTTGGTAACTTAGTCTCAAAGTTTATTCCGAATAGTCCGAGTCTAGTGGATAGATTTCAGTTCTCTAATTTAAGATGCAATTTTCTTGAAAAAATCAGAAACTGGTTTTATGACCATTCCAAGTTTCATAGAGAATATATCAAGACAATTTCTCTAAATAGTATATCTCTTTCCGAAGCAGTATGTAATATTACTGATAAAAAAATATTTATTGACTCATCAAAAAATCCTGCTGCAATTACCCATTTGCCAAAATACCTTAAATGTGATTTTAAATTAATATTTTTGGTTAGGGACGGCAGGGGGGTTTTAAATTCTTTTATTAAGAAAAAGAGAAATATCCCGGAAAAAAAAGTAATCCAAAACTGGGTAAAGACGAATAATCAGATTGAAAGGCTTAGCAAAGAGTTTAGCAAAAAAAATGTATTCCTTTTGAACTATGATCACTTTTGTAAATGCCCTACAGAAATAATGAAAAATCTCTGTATCTTTTTAGGTGTCGACTTTGAAGAGGACATCTTTAAGTATTATGAGAAGGATCATCATATCATTGGCAACCCAATGCGTCTAAATTTGAAGAAAGAAATAATTTATGATGACTCATGGAAAAAGTCATTAAATGCTTGTCAGCTTGATTTGTTTAATAAGGTTGCAGGAAAAGAGAATACTAAATGGTTTATATATTAATTGTAGTTGGATTAGTAAATTATCTAAGATGAGAGAACTAAAAAAATGATTTCATTGATAAATGCATCGCCTGAAAAAATGATTCTTTTCTTTGTTTTGTTCGCTGCTGGAATTGTTTTTATCTTATTTAACCTAAAGAATACTAAGATGATTTATTATCTTATCATATTTTATATCCCTTTATCTTTCAGAAGCCTTAGCGGCAGTCTGGCGATTTATTTGATTTTATTAGTCTATGGGATATCTTTTGTTTTTGACAGAGAGCGGGATTACGAAAAAAAGCTAGTAGAATCTGTTATTATTTTTTTACTATTTATTTTTTGTTTTTTTTCTTTATTCACCCTGCCAGAAGTTATCTATTATACATTTGGTAGAGTTCGTATTTCTCAGGAATATGTTTTAATTCCGGCCATGTTGTCATCTATAGCTTTATATTTTCTTACAAAGAGGTATGTCGGGACGAGAGATGATTTTATCAAGCTATTTAAAATAATTGTTATTTCAGGAGCTGTTGCAAGCCTTGCTGGATACTTACAATTAATAAATCCTCAAAATACCTATTTATTCAAATATATTGTGGTTGCTGAAAACCCTGCATGGTCCACAAGAATAGCTGCTACAATGCCAGGATATGAATTTCTGGCTGAATATGCGATATTACTAATTCTGTTTGCATATATAATTATAAGTAACACGAAAAAAGTTAAATCATTATTCTACTATTTTCTGGGGGCAAATTTTATAATTGTCTTAATATTAAGCCAGACACGAGGTATTTTTATATCCTGTGCCTTTTCTATGTTATATTTAATTATACTGTTGTTTATGTCCGGTAAATTTACATGGAGTGTGAAGCTTGCCTTTAGTTCATTTATTGTTCTTTGTTTATTTGTTGCAACTGTTTTTGCAATCGATACATTCCGGCCTGATTCACAATTTGTGGAGCGTTTAAAACCGGAAAATATCAATATTGATATTAATAAAGGACATTTTGATACGAGGACAAAGGCATGGGAGTTTGGGTTTAATGTTATTGAGCAAATGACATTTTCTGAGCGTATATTCGGTTCAGGGTACAAATATATTGGAAGACACGAAGAAAAAAGTGGGTATAGCGGTTGGCCGCACAGCTTGTATCTATCCTATTTAATAAGGGATGGAGTCCTTGGTCTGGTTATGCTTCTAACCTTTTTGGGCTGGTTGTACAAAGCATCTATCAAATCTATTTTTACTGCAAAAAATTTTAATGATAAGTGGTATTTTAAAACTGCAATTGTTTTACATATGGCATTAATTATTTTAATTGTTGATGGCATCAAGATAGAATTTATCAGACATGACCGCTCTATGAATATTGTATGGTTATTCTTTGGAATCATATCTGTTTTTTCATCCCTGATTAATAAAGAAGCAGAAAAGCAGGCATTGAGTGACGAATGAAAAACAGAAGCGTTTTAATTGTTGTTGAGGCGATTCCCCCGGTTTGTGGAGGTGGAGAGCAGGTTGCATGGAATCACGCAGAACATCTCGCGAAATATGAAGATGTTTCCCTGATGACTTTTGGAGATGAGTTCAAAGTTGAAAAAAGAAACGGCATAAAGCTTTATTTTTTAAAAAACCATAAAAATCGACTTGGCTACTATTTAACAAAAGGTCAGAAACATATTAAAAAGTTTCTGCGGGAAATAAAACCTGACATTATACATTATCATATGCCCTTCATTCTGAGTACCTGTATTAAAAAGGGCAACAGTGTTGCAGTTTCAACTATTCACGACGGAGTACCTGAAAATCAACTTTGGGAGCTGGAACCAAGACCTCTTCTAAAGCACATAAAGGTGAGACTTATCAGAAAACTGAATATCTTTCGTTCTGATTATATAACCTGCGTAAGTCGACATAGTTGTTCACTCATGAAAAGCCTTTACAAATATAAACAGGACAGGTTTATTGCTATACCCAACGGTATTAACGACAGGTTTTTGAAGCCGGCCAGCCAAATTAAGGGTGACTATATTTTAAATTTTGGAAGGCAGATTGACCTTAAGGTAGGGTCCCTAATTGAAGCTGCCAGAGCAATGCCTGATGAGGCATTTAAATTTATTGGCACTGGTCCAATGGTTAAAGACTATGGGTTAGAAAATATTGAATTTTTAGGATTTAAGGCAGACTTTTTAGATTATATTGATAGTTCTTCTATATGTGTCTTCCCATCAAAATCTGAGAATTTTCCACTTGTAGGTCTTGAAGCCATGGCAAGAGGGAAGCCGGTTATTGCATCAGAAAAAGGTTTTTCCGAATACATTAAAGATGGCGAAAATGGAATTATAATAAACGATAATGATCCTGATATTATCTGCGCTGCTATAAAAAGATTGTTAACTGATCAAAATTTGTTTGAAAAAATATCTAAAAATGCCAGAGCAACAGCTGAATTATTTTCGTTTGATAAAATAGTGGCAATGTATAACAATTTCTACGATAGGATACTTGCCGATCCAAACACTTCATTGGATTCCATACCAATTGATTATTAAAACAATTAAAAAATGAGACTCGCATACATTACTGTGAATTTTCCTTCCATGACGGAAACATTTGTCCTTAGGGAAGTATTCGCTTTAAAAAAAACAGATAAGCTGGATTTTGTTGATGTTTATTCATATAAGCGTCCAGACAGAGGATGGGAAAATAAAGACCATATAGATTTAATGAAAAAAACGATTTATCTGAGGAGTCGCTTTCTCTATAATTTGTTTTCATTGTTTTATTTTCTTTTTTTTAATTTTATTGGGTTTTGTAGAGTTTTTAAATTATGGTTTAAAGAGTCGTCCAGGTTGTCTCTAAAGGATGTTTACAGATCTTTTGTACATATTTTTGCGGGGTTTGGGCTTGCGCGAACTGCAAAAGAGCACAAAATAGAGTTTTTTCATTCACATTTTTCAACTGCATCAACAGTTGCGCTTACTGCGAATCTTCTAACTGACATACCATTCAGTTTTACAGCTCATGCGTCCGGGGATATTTATATCTATTCCCCGTTCTTAAATGAGAAGCTGAAAAGGGCTAAAAAAATTATAGCAGTTTCCGAATACAATAAAAAATATCTTGAGGCAATTTCTCATTATTCAATTGATACTGATAAAATAAAAGTAATATACAATGGCGTCACTATTCCGGAGAAAAAAATCTCAGATACTTCAAATGATATCCCAGTATTATTTATCTCTGCGGCTTTTACCGGGTTCAAAGGTTATGGGACTCTTGTGAAAGCTCTTGAGATTGTGAAAAATAAAAAAATACCATTTAAATGTTTTGCTGTTGGAAGTGGTCCCTTATTTGAAATGATTAAGAAAGAGATTCATTCACATAGCCTGGATTATGATTTTATACAGCTTGGCGCTCAGCCTTATAGTGAGGTTGAGAAATTCCTCAAGATGGCAGATATCTTTGTGTTTCCATCTGAAATATACATGAATGGGGCACGGGACGGAATGCCCACTGCAATTACAGAGGCAATGTCTTATTCATTGCCTGTTGTTGCTACGTACATAACCGGGATACCTGAGCAGGTTATAGATGGGCAAAACGGATTCCTTGTGCCTGAAAGAAATGAATACTTGTTAGCAGAAAAAATTGAAGCATTATTAATTGATCAAAATTTGCGAAAGCGAATGGGTGCTGAAAGTTATCAGATAGCCTGTTCAAAATTTGATATTGAGAAAAATACATCCAAACTTATTGATACTTTTATAAATTAAAATTTGGTGAATATATGGAATCTAGCTATCTTTTTACTATGCTAAGGCATAGCTTGTTAAAGGTGCCGATTTTAGGTACTGCATTATATAATATAGATGTTCAGCGACGTTTTTCAAAAGAAATTGCGCTTATTAAAGGTAAAGATATTTCGCACAGTAACCACCCAAGTATTATTCATTTTTCAGTAAACAAAGCAGCTACACAATATGTGATGAGAGTATTAGCTTCTTGCTGTCAAGAACACCAAATGGTTCATGTTCGGTTCAATGGTTATGCTTTTCATTCCAAATTTCCATATTTAGATGGTTTGTCAGAAAAAGAACTTCAAGAATACCAATATGTATTTAGAAAGAAAGGCTATTTATACAGTGTCTTTGGCGGGACTCTTGAAGGCGTAAGTGATTTTGGTGAATATTATGCTGTTTTAGTATTAAGAGACCCTAGGGATATTCTCACCTCAGACTATTACTCAATTGCGTATAGCCACCATCCTCCTGGCAAGGATAAAATTGATGAATTTATGGTAAAGAGAAAGTTTGCTAGACAAGCTGATGTAGATGAATATGCTATTTTTAATTGCCAACGGGTAAAAACAACTTTTGAAAATTACTTGGAGTTTTATAAAAAAAATCCTAATGTGCACTTGGCCAAATATGAGACTATGATCCAAGATTTTGAATCATGGTTAGATGGAATACTCAATAACTGCAAACTAAAAATAAGTGATTCATTAAAACGAAAGCTAATTGATGAGGCCGTAGCTTCTTCCAAACCTAAAGAGAATGTTTCAAAACATAGGAGACAGGTTACACCTGGGGATCATAAAAGAAAATTAAGTACTGAAACAATAGATTATTTGAATTCATCTTTAGCAAATGTATTGGTTGGTTTTGATTATTGTTAGTATGAAATAACCAGGTGATGATTTAATTACAATGGATTAATTATGAATGTAGTTTTTATATTCGATAGAGTTTGCCATTACCATAAACCTCTTTTTATTTCTCTAAGTAAAAAAAATACGGATCAGAAAAATAATTTTATCCTACTTTCTGGCCAGCCTACATTTGCAGATTCAGGTCGAGTTGGTTTAGCTACAAAGGTGATAGATAATGAGTTTAATTATTTATTCAGAGAATTTAAACTAAGTTCTTTTACTATCAGACATCAATCTGGAATTGTTAATTTACTTAAAAAAATAAAGCCAGATATTGTCATAAGTCCCTCTCATGTAGGGAATATTACCATATGGGCTTTGATGAGGTTAAAAAAAACTCTTGGTTTCAAACTGGTTGCTTGGCAATGTGGTTATGAATTTAATCCCAGCAAAATTAAAGATTTCATCTTGAGCCGTTTCATAAGAGGTTTTGATTATCATCTTGCTTATCATACAAATGCAGCTAAGTATGCAATAAAATATGGTGCGAAGGAGAACCAGGTAACAATAGTACATAATACAATAGATGAAAGTTTGATTAGCATATGCCCAAAAAGTGAGGCAAAAAATCAGATTGAGATGAAGTATCCCGTAGTAAAGGGAAAAAAAATCTTACTCTTTGTCGGGGCTATCCTTAAAGAAAAGCGTTTAGACCTTGTATTGGATGCAGTTGATCAATTAAAACGTGATGATTATATATTTATGATTGTTGGTGATGGGCAGCATATGCCTGTGCTTAAGGACCTATGTCTAAATCGTAAAAATATCATTTTGACAGGTAGTATTGTTGATGGTGTTGGAGTGTATTTTGATGCTGCAGATATTTTTATCCTTCCTGGGACAGGAGGTCTGGCGATAAATGAAGCTATGGCCCATTCTCTTCCCATCATTTCAGGTTATGCGGATGGCAGCGCCGATGATCTTGTTATTCACAGGAGTAATGGATATCGCATAGGCGATTCAGCGCTTGAAATAGTTAACTATTTGACAGAATTGTTTGACAATGATGATTTACGAGAAAAAATGGGATTGAAAAGCAGAGATATGATTACATCCAAGTTTTCTTTCATTAATTTTATTGAAAGAGTTAACACTTCTCTTAATTCGCTTTAGCGTTCTAATAGTGATATGGTTCATATATGAAATGGCTTCTAATTAATATTATCGCTGCACTAAAAAATACAATAACGCAACTAATACTACTAAAGGCACAGAATGTTACCGCTGGAAAATATTTTCATTGCGGAAGAGGGACATCTTTATGGGCTCCAAAAAAAATGAAAATAGGTGATAATGTTTATATTGGTAAATATTGTACTATTGAATGCGACGGGGAAATTGGTGATGGTTGCTTAATAGCCAACAATGTAGGTATTGTTGGAAGGTATGATCATGATTATACTGCATTAGGCTATCCAATAAGGTGTGCTCCATGGATCGGTGGTAATGACTACACTGGTCGGGGTAAAAATATCTGTACCATTATTCAGGAAGATGTTTGGATTGGATTCGGAACTATAGTTTTAGGGGGGATTACAATTGGACGTGGCTCAGTCATTGCTGCTGGTTCTGTTGTAACAAAGGATGTTGCCCCATATGATATTGTAGCTGGAACTCCAGCCAAAAAAATTGGGGAAAGAATGAAAATACAGAATAGGACAATTCATGAAAAAGAAATTTTAAGATGGAATTTTATTACCTCTGAAAAAGGTTATAAATACTGGAAGAAGATAAAAAAAACATAATAAGCTGAAAGAGTGGATAATATTTTAACTGCAATTAAGATATCTACTGACCGTTCAAACATTACACACCTTTAAAGCTAACTTCTTAAAGTGATACAAAAAGTGTTTCAAACTAATTATGAATCCGAAATTTAAAAACATTCTAAAAATGCCTGTTGCTGTTACTTCTTACAATGAAGCTTCTCAATGGGTGTTTGAACAAACCGAATGTAAATATGTCTGTGTTTCCAATGTTCATATGTGCATGGAAGCATTTGATGATTCAAACTTCTGCGGTGTTGTTAACAATGCGGATCTTGTTGTTCCTGATGGAATGCCCCTTGTATGGGCTCTTAAGCTGTTAGGTGAAAAAGATGCTAACCAGGTTAGGGGATCCGATCTTCTGTTAAAGTTATGTGACGACGCTGAAAAAAATAATATTCCCATAGGTTTGTATGGCGGAACACCGGACAGTGTTTTTGATATGCTTGAATTTTTAAAAAACGAATACCCTGATTTAGATATTCCCTTTTTTTCGTCACCTCCTTTCAGACCTTTAACACAGGAAGAAGACGCAATTTATATCAGGGATATAAATGCATCCGGAATTAAAATTCTTTTTGTCGGCATAGGTTGTCCAAAGCAGGAAAAGTGGATGGCTCTACACAGGGAAAGCCTTAATTGTGTAATGATTGGTGTTGGGGCCGCATTTGATTTTTTTAGCGGCAGAAAAAGGCATGCTCCCAGATGGATGCAGAAGAACGGACTGGAATGGCTTTTCAGGCTGTGCAGTGATCCTAAAAGGCTGTGGAAACGTTATCTGAAACATAACCCGAGATTTGTTTATTATTTTATTAAGCAGCTCCTGGGCCATAAATATATCTGAAATTTATAATATGTATCGTCAGCAATTTTATATAATAATCAACATACTGATGCTTGTAGACAGTATAGTCTGCATAGGTTCAGGTTTTGGAGCCTATTTCCTTTCTCTTGAAATAAGTGAAAATGTTTTGATCATGGGCTGGAATGATACTATTTTCTGCATCCTTCTTGCCATGTTTCTTAACAATTATCTTATGGCAAAATTTAAGTTTTATACTGAAAAAAGATTCAGTTCATATCCGGCAATGGCGTGGTTTCTTTTTGTTGTTGTTTCTTTAAATATGCTTCTTCTTTCATCAGTGTCTCTGCTTATTAATATAAGTCCGTTTTCACGTGTTTTTATAACCCTTTATTTTGCCTTTCTCCTTGTTTCCTTTCTTATTATCCGTTTCAGTTTTTACTTTTATCTGGATAACAGGGCATTAACAGATATTAACTGCAGGCAGATCCTGCTTATCGGTGATAGTGAAAGACTTACCTCCGTTATTGATGCTCTTGGAAGACAGCCTAGCTGGGGACACAGGATTGCCGGCTACATCAATATTAACGGCTCTCCTGCTGCTGATATTTCGGGCATTAAGGCATTGGGGACTATTGATGATTTTGACAGAATTATTCACGAGATGCAGATAGATGAGATTATCTTTTCCATTCCAAGAGATTTTTCCATTGATCTTCAAAAGCACATAAGCAAGTGCAGTGAAATGGGTATGACCTTCAGGATTGTACCTGGTCTTTACGATATGGAGCGGCAGAGTTTTAAGGTCGAGAATCTTCAGAATATACCCACCCTTGCGCTCTATTCCAGCATGGTAAGTGCATCAGGGCTTTTTTATAAAAAACTGGTGGATGTGGTTATCGGTGTTGTCGGATTTGTAATTCTACTTGTAATGCTGCCTTTTATGGCACTTGCAATAAAGCTTGATTCAAAAGGCCCTGTTTTTTTTAAACAGGAACGCGTAGGAATGAATAACCGGCGGTTTAAGCTTTATAAGTTCCGTACTATGGTTCAGGACGCAGAAGCCTGTAAAGGCGAACTGCTATGTAAAAGTGAAATGAACGGACCTATATTCAAGATGGAAGATGACCCCAGAATCACAAAGGTTGGAAAGTTTTTACGCAAAACATCTCTGGATGAATTCCCTCAGTTTATAAATGTGCTTAAAGGGGAGATGAGCATAGTGGGAACACGTCCCCCAACCCCTGATGAAGTCGCTGAATATAAGGACTGGCACAGAAGAAGAATCTCTATGAAGCCCGGTATAACAGGGCTGTGGCAGGTGTCAGGAAGAAACAAGATTACAGATTTTGATAAAATCGTAGGGCTTGATCTTGCATATATTGATAACTGGAGATTCTATAAGGATATACTTATAATATTTAAGACTGTATGGGTTGTGCTTTTGCGTAATGGTGCGAAGTAGGGGGAAAATCAGAAGGTGAGTAGTTTAGAAGGTTAGATGTTTAGAAAAAGCTAAAAGCAGAAGAATAAATGCCGAAGTTTATAAAATTTAGATGCTAAGATGCTGAGAAAACGATAAATTTTTAAACTTCTATACTTCTTTAAATGGGAAAACAGAAATTGGAACGCAAAAAAGATATTCAGCATTTCAGAGATTTAGAAGTGTACAGGCGTGCTTTTGATGCTGCTATGCAGATATATCAACTAACAAAAGATTTTCCCTCTGATGAAAAATATTCACTGGTAGATCAGATAAGAAGAGCTTCCCGTTCTGTATGTGCCAATCTCTCCGAGGGATGGCGAAAGAGAAGATATGTTGCAGTCTTTAAAAATAAACTTGCCGATTCTATGCAGGAAGCGTCTGAAACCCAGTGCTGGCTGGAGTTCAGCCTGGAATGTGACTATATTGAACGATCCCTCTTTAATGCGCTTGATGATGAGTATGAACAAATAATTTCAATGCTGAATGCAATGGATATAAATGCAAAGAAGTTTTGTTTCTAAACTTCACAACTTCTAATTTTCTAAATTTCTATTTTTTAAAAGTGGGGTTTATAATAGTATGGTAGAAACTAAAAAGAACAGTTTAATAAACATAAGGCCTGCTGCTTTATTCTCTTTTCTCGCGTTGATAGCCAGTTTTGTACTGCTCTATAAAACCGATTTTGACAACATGCTTATCAGATGGGGCCAGGGTGATCTATCCTACTGCTATCTTGTCCCTGTCATATTCATCTACCTTGCATATATTAAATCCGATATGCTCAGGTCTTTTGAGCAAAAATCATCCGGCCTGGGTATTGTAATACTGATCGTTTCAAGCATCATTTATTTCAGCGGCCGCCAGGGATCTCTTGAAACCCTTACTTATATTTCTATATGGCTCTCTCTTGTGGCCCTCTTTTTTATTTTATTCGGAGCCGATATTGTAAAAAGACTGGCCTTTCCAATTATTATACTTGGTTTTATAGTCCCTATTCCTCCATTTTTAAACAGGATGTTCACCTTTAACCTGAAACTGATTTCAAGTTATCTGTCTGTAAAGGTAATGCAGTTCATGGGGCTTTCAGTCTTTAGAGAAGGGAATATTATAGATCTTGGTACAACACAGCTTCAGGTTGTGGATGCGTGCAGCGGTTTAAGGTATGTTTATCCTCTTCTTTTGATGGGCTTTGTTTTTGCCTACATGTTTAACAAAAAATGGTGGGAAAGGCTTATTGTTATTCTTTCTACTATTCCCATATCTGTTGTTACAAACAGTCTTCGTATTGCCGTAACAGGTTATCTTACTGCCAAAGTTTCTCCTGATGCAGCTGAAGGTTTTTTTCATGATTTTGAAGGCTGGCTCATATTTATGGTGTCCTTTGTTCTTCTTGCGGTATTCAGTTTTGCAATGAAATCTTTAAGAAAAAAAAATCATGGAGAGCTTCCTGCAGATGAAACCTATCCGGCTTCGGACAATGCTGTAATCAATTTAAAGAAAACAAAAATATCGTATATCTGGATTTCAATTGTTCTGTTTGTGGTTCTGTGGGGTGTGAACCATCTTTTTACATCCTCACAGTTTGCTCCGGACAGAAAGGCGTTTGATAACTTCCCTTTAACAATAGGTGACTGGGAAGGCCGTAAAAGCTACATAGATGAAAAGACCCTGAAGGAGTTATGGGCAGATGATTATATTCAGGTACATTTCCAGAATAAAAAAACAAGAGATTTTCTGCTGTTTTTTGTACCTTATTATGGTTATCAGAAAAATCGTCATACAGCACATGCTCCTGCCGCATGTCTTATAGGATCGGGCTATGCTCCCATAAGCAAACAGATGATTAAAAAGAAATTTCCAGAACCATTCGGTGATGTTGAAATTGGACAGATGGTTCTGGAAAAGAATGATCAGAGACTTTTATCCAATTTCTGGTTCCATGGCCGTGGACGTGTTGTCCCCGGTGAATATATGAATAAATGGTATCTTTTTTATGATTCGGTTTTAAAACGCCGGACAGACGGGGCACTTGTGAGAATAGAAATGCCGCTCAAAAAAGGACAGTCTGTTGAAGATGCCCAGAAGGTAGTGGATGAATTTACTTTAAAAATGCTGAAACTTTTACCCGAATATGTACCGGAGTAAGTGAAGGAAGGGCACAAGGCTCAGGGGTCAGGCAAAGGCTGAAGACAACAAGTTTATTGAAAACGAAAAAACAAAAAACATGTCTCTCGCCCGCTTCGCTAGAGCCCACAGAGAACGCAGAGAAAAGCAAAAAAGATTTTTAAAAACAAAGACATATTTATCACAGTGGTACGGAGAACACAGAGACGTGAAAAAGCTAAAACATTTTGTGTTTAAAGTTTTTAAATGTTTTTCTCTGCGAACTCTGCGTCGCTAGTGAGTGCAGCGAACGGGCGAGAGATAAAGTTTTTAAGTATTTGCTTAAAATATTTTTATTAATTAAGAATATTTTCTCTACACCCTTTGCGGTAAATCGTTTTTTTTAAATACAAAGGAGAAGTAAATGAACTTGAGAAATATTATTATACTTATCACATCAGTGCTGCTTGCATTTACTGCGGTGTCCTGTGGAAGCCGTGAAGAAAAAAGGATGAAATTCTTCAATAAAGGTCAGGCGCTTTATGATTCCGGGGATTATGTTAAGGCTAGGCTTGAATTTAAAAACGCTCTGCAGATTGATCCCAAGTTTGCAAAACCATACCACATGCTTGGCATGATAGCCCTTAAGGATGCAAACACAATAAAAGATATCAGAAAGCGTATTATGGCTATGAGAGAGCCGTATTCTTTATTTGCAAAGGCTGTTGAGCTTAATCCCGATATGCTTGAAAGTCAGGTTGAGGTCGGAAAGATTTTTCTTATGTTCAATGAAAAAGACAAGTGTAGAGAAAAGATTGATCTCATCCTTGCAAAGGAGCCTGATAACCTTGCAGGTAATCTTCTAAATGCATCGCTGCTTTTTCGTGAAAAAAAGTTTGATGATGCAAAAACACTGCTTGATGAAATAATTAAAAAAAATCCTGAGGCGCCTGAGTCCTATATTTTGCTATCCAGTCTTTATGTTGAGAAAAAGGATAATGACAACGCTGTTAAGACTCTTGAAACACTGCTTTCACATGACAGTTCAAATGTGGAGGCCAGTATGCTTATTGCAAGAATATATGAGTCTGATAAAAAGTACCCTGAAGCTAAAAAGGCATATCGTGAGCTTATAGATAAAAAACCGGATAAGCCGGAGTACAAACTGCTTCTTGCAGGATTTTATGAACGGACCGGAGATTCTGAAAAGGCAGAAGAGACTCTGAATATCAACATAAAGAATCACCCTGATGAAGTGAAATGGCGTCTGACACTGGTTGACTACCTCGGCCGCAAGGGAAAAAACGATCAAATGATAAAAGTGCTTGAACAGGCTATTAATGATTTTCCTGAAGTTCTCTCAGCCTATGCACCTCTTGCAGATTATTATTTTAAAAAGGGTGATAAGAAGAAAAGTATGGAACTTATTGATACCTTTTTGAGCAGGGTGGATGACGGACCTGAAATGCTCAAGGCAAAGGTTATCAAGGCACGGATGCTTTTAGGCGAAAAGGATGTGGACGGTGCTTTTACACTGCTGGAAGAAGTCCTGAAAGAAAATCCGGGAGATATAAGCGCAAAACAGCTTAAGGCTGACATACTTGTTTATAAAAATGATTACATAGGTGCTATTGCCTTGTACAGGGATGTACTTGCCGAAGATAATACCGAATTAAGTGTGGCCATGAAACTTGCCAGGGCTCATGTACTTAATGAAGAGCCTGAACTTGCAGCAGATCAGTATAAAAATCTTATAGGTGCAAAGCCCGATTTTAAGGAAGCATATGCCGCACTGCTGGATTTATACAGGCGAACAGGTAAGATAGATCTGTCGGAATCCCTGCTTAAGGATATGGTCAAGCAGTTCCCTGATGACGGGTCACTTTATTCTTTGCTCGGAGATCTTTATGTTGCAAAGAAAGATTACAGCGAAGCAAAGAAGAATTATTCAAAACTTCTTGAGATTTTCCCTGATTCACCTCTTTCTTATCACAAAAACGGGATGATGAAGCTTGTTGAAGGAAAAGATACAGAAGCCATAGAATTATTTGAAAAGGCGCTTGATAAAAATCCTGATTTTAATCAGTCCATGACCCTTATAGTGCAAAGCCTCATAAGACAGAAAAAGGTGAAAGAGGCAATAGCCAGGTGTGAAAAGCAGATGAAAAAAGTACCTGATAATGTTAGCTACCCGATACTGCTTGCCAGACTGTATATGCACGAAAAGAATTTTGATAAGGCCCGGGATGTTTTGAATAAAGAGCTTGATAAAAATCCGGAAAACATGAATGCACTATATACCCTGGCCAGTATTGAAAGGGCAGAAGGATCCATTGATTCTGCGATTAAAAAATACAGAGAGATTTCGGAAAAACGTCCGGATGATATCCGCATAAAGCTGCTGCTTGCAACACTGCTTGGGCAGAACGGGAATATAAAGGATGCAACTAAACTTTATGAAGAAATCCTTGAAATACGTCCGGGTGTTGCCATGGCTGCAAATAATCTCGCATACTATTATGTTGAGTATGATCCGACAAAAGAAAATCTTGAAAAGGCTGCAGAGCTGATTGAGCCGGTTCTTGAAAAAAATCCTGATGCACCCAATGTTGTTGATACCGCTGCCTGGATTTATTACACACAGGGTGACAGAACAAAGGCAAAAGACCTTTTACTTAAGGTTGCTGATAAGGTGGAAGAGTTTCCTGAGATAAGTTATCACCTTGCAGTAATATATAAAGATGAAGGAAATACGGCATCCGCCAAAAAGCATCTTAAGGATGTGCTGGATAACAAAAGAAAGATAGATAAATATAACGAAGCTGAAAAAATGTATAACTCTTTATAGAGAGTTGTGCTGAAGCTGATTTAAAAGTTTTATACTTAAATAAAAACCTCCCTGCCGATTCGGCAGGGAGGTTTTTTTATGGGGATCAGCTGTTGTAAAACAGGTAAAGAGTTTTTACCTTTGTAAAGGCTCTTTACGCTCTCCGTGACCCAAACGATATTGTAACTCAAAATAATACCGTTGATTCAATAGCTTGAAAACTGCCAGGTTTGTGGCCTGTTCCTTGCCTTATTTATTTTCAGGAGGATATGAAAATGAATAAGATAGATAAAAACCCGGCAGTTCTTTTTTTCTTTGTATTACTCTTTTTACTTTTCAGCACAACATACAGTTATGGGAATGTTGTAATACAAGCAAAGATAGAAGACGGTAAGTGGAAGACAGTAAATGCTATATATCCTTTAAAAGGACAAAAGGTGTTTCTTAAGGTTGATGCACCTGAAGCCGGTTTAATCAGGTGGTACCAGATTGTGCCGGATATTTCGAGGTTGTATAAAAACGCAAATTTTCCGTGGGACAATGATCCATACAAGTTGGTTGGTTTTGCGAAAATAAAATACCACCGGTATGAGCTGATGCAGTTCAGGGGGCAGCAGGAGATTATTCCGTCTTTCAAAAATAAATATGATTCTTTGTATAAAACAGATGCAGGCAGTTTCTGGGTGCAGGCCGAAGTGACTCTGCATGGAAAGAAAAAATCATCTCCCGGTATTGAGAGTAGTGATCATAGAGGGTTATCACCAAATGTGTTCAGGATTTCAGTGAGAGACGGCGAAGGTTATATCGGTTATCTGACATCCTTTTTTAATGTTCCGGGTCTTTTCGGGTCTGTTACATATCAGAGTACAAACTATATTGGAGTGGACTGCGCAGATGCTGTCATGGCTGCCTATTCAAGGTGGAGGCAGATACCGCTGAAGAAAAACTACAATGTCTCATCAGTAGTTAATGACTTTTCTGTACTGCATAAAATTGAATTTTCAAATGGCAGGCCTTCAAAAAAAGTTTACTGGGGCAGAGATGTAAAACAGGGAGACTTTATTGCAGTTAAGTATTACAGGCATCGGTATATTCATATAGGTGCACTCTATAAAGATGATAACAGGAACGGTTACCTTGACGGGGATGATATTGTACTTCATGCAGGTCCTTCGCCTCTTCATTATTCATCTCTTGTGGACGGAGGGTTTGACGGCAGTGTTGCTATTGTGCGGCCTTAAAAAAACAGTTTCACCACAGAGGTACGAAGAACACAGAGAAAAACATTTTATTTATTAAAACATAAAAACAATTCTTTTTTTCCTTTTGTTTTTCTCTGCGTACTCTGCGTCTCTAGTGAGCGAAGCGAACAGGCGAGAAATATGCTTTTTTGTTTATGCCTTGTAACATTCTTTAATTTTGAGTTGTTGGGATGTTTCACTTAATCTAACATTCGAAAACAGGATTAATCAGGAGTAATGCATTATGAAAAAATTGATACTGATCATAACTTTCCTCATCGCATTAAATGCTGCTGGTGATACAAATGTCCCGGAATATTTTGAGAGTCTGTACAGTCGATACTCCGGGCAAATCAGTATAAAATATTACAGCGATTACAATAAGATCGTTCAAAACTTTGATTTGAAAAAGGAAAATATAGAAAATCGTAAAGTCTGTTTTCAGTTAATGTTTTTTCATGAACTGTTTACAGGAAAATACTGCATTGATTTTTCCCGCGGCGGAGTTTTCAGGATTCCTTATGTCTTTCACTGGAGAACTCCTAATCCGAGACATGATATTATTTCTCTTGTACACAATAAAAAACTTTCATCTGTTTCATCCTCCCGTGAATTTAACCGCTATAAAAGTTTTGCGGATATAGACAGGGTACCGTCGCTTTATATTGGTGACCTGTTCAGTGGAACACCAAAATATTATCATCCTGACTGCGGGAAGTTTTATACCTTCGGCTGGTGCAGTGAACGTGAGATGGCCTTTAACGCGCTGCTTACCCTGCTTGGATACACATGTAAAATTAAACAGCAGGGCATCCATACATGGTCCGAAGTCTGGCTCAATTTTAAAAATAGTGACGGAGGTTCTGTTAATGCGGTTATGATTGTTGACAACTCTGTAGATATTATCGAATGGGAAAAGGTCCCGGCCGGTTTAACAATGGATAAATGGCTTAAGGATTATGGCGAGGGAACGCAGATCAACTGGTATAATAAAAAGGCCCGTTCAAAGTCAGAACTGGAAAAACTTAAAAACCGGTCAGTTAAAGAAACACAGGTGAGATGGATTGAAAAGAGTGTATGTGACTGGCTCGGACTGTAAAACTATCATGTCATTTAAATAGCATTATTGCTGCATTAAATATTATTTTCCTGTTGCATAAACCTGCCTGTTGGATGTAGAAAGAAGAAACGCTTATTTAAACTGAAAAATATTTTAATCATACATGCTACTATGTCCGAATCTAATAAGCCAGAGAGAAGCAGTAAGTCCGGCAGGATAATAATCAACAAAAAAGCACCGGAACTAAAATTTACCGGCAGATATTCAGTAGTTCGTCAGGTTGGCCAGGGCGGAATGGGAAGTGTTTACCTTGCCGAAGATCCCTTTATAGAACGCCAGGTTGCAATTAAAACAGCGCTTGCGCCTGAATCATGCAGTCAGGATATGTCTGTGGTTGAAAGTCAGTTTTTCAACGAGGCGAGGGCAGCCGGAAAACTTCTGCACCCCAATATTGTGACTCTTTATGACGCGTATATGGAAGACTGCACATGCTATCTTATAATGGAATATGTGGATGGCGTTAATCTGTCTAACTATCTGGAAACCAACAAAAAGGCTGATGTTAAAACAGCAATTGATATTGTATTTCAGTGTGCCAAAGCGCTTGATCATGCCCATGGTCACAGGATTATCCACAGGGACATAAAACCCGGAAATATCCTGATCGATAAAGATGGTATTGTAAAAATAACTGATTTTGGAATCGCCGTTATGGACGGCGTGTCAGAGAACGACGGTTCAGGAACCTTCACCGGATCAGTGTTTTATACTCCGCCTGAAATAATAAGTAATAAAGATATTACTGCACAGAGCGATATTTTTTCTCTCGGTGTTGTAATGTATGAGCTTATTACAGGTGTGCGGCCTTTTACCGGAGATACTGATATAAATGTGTTCTACAACATAGTTAACAGCCAGCCGGCACCCCTTAAAAATTATGTCGAAAATGTGCCTGATCAGCTTGAGGCTGTAGTCCTGAAAACGCTCGAAAAAGATCCGGCAAACCGTTATGCCAGCGCGGCGGACCTTGCGGCAGAACTCAGTGAGCTCAATGACAATCTTCAGACACTTAACGAAAAGATTGCATCAGTAGAAAGAAGCAGTGCTCTTAAGAAACTGCATTTTTTTAAGGACTTTTCTGAAGGTGAACTGACAGAGATACTTTTAAAATCCCAGTGGCTCGAATTTCAGCCCGAAGATCCGATAATAACAGACGGCGAGATTGATGACTGTTTTTATATCATTGTTATCGGCTCTGTAGAAGTAAGAAAAAATAACAAACCTCTTGCAGCCTTAAAGCAGGGAGACTGCTTTGGTGAAATGGCCTATCTTGGTAAAACAAAGAGAACTGCGGATATAGTCGCATTAAACAGGACTATCCTCATAAAACTTAATGCGGCTATTATGGATAAGACAAGCATTATAACCCAGAACAAGTTTTATAAAATATTTTCTACTACCCTAATTAAACGATTGAATATTGTAAACCGGATTGCCTCAAATCATACCGATTCGATTGTTGAGTAGAGAAAGCTGTCAGCCTTCAGCTGTCAATATAATGAAAAAAATCCGGTTAGGATCGCCTGGCATTGTAACTTTTCTAATAGTGACGTCCTTTCATCTTAAAAATCAGACGCCCGGATCGGTCGTCTCTACGCTCTGACCGTTAAACTAAATATCGTGATCTGATGTGGAATAAAAAGAAAATTTTCAACACCTTGCTTTTGTTCGAGATCAGAATTAATTATACTAAATAATAAATTAATGTAATAATCCTGGTCTGATTCAATGTTTGTCATTAAAGGAGCAATAATTTTTTGAAAAAATCAAACGCACCAGCAACAATATGGAACCGTAATTTTATATGTGTATTAGTAACATCCTTTATGCTGGGGATCTCGCATTTTTCTGTAAACCCTCTTGTTGCATCATATGCAGTACACCTGGGTGCAGGCGCCTATGTTGTAGGTATACTTTCAGGGCTGTTATTCTGGGTCGCTCTTTCAATGAGACCTGTTTCCGGTCCGGTAACTACAAAGTTTGACAAGCGTATACTTATGATCCTGGTATTTATTATAGGCGGCGTTGTAAATATCGGCTATGCCATGTTTGAAAATATAACTGCATTTACATTGTTCAGGCTTGTTCACGGGCTCCAGTACGCCCTTGTGGGTTCTCTGACAATGACACTTGCCGGTGACAGTCTTCCTGATGAAAAAATGGCGTCAGGCATGGGAATATACGGGCTGAGCGGATCACTGGGCATGGCAGTGGGCCCGAGTATGGGGATATATTTTTTAAATTACGGGACACAGTTAAAAGATCAGGATTTCGGATTTGTATGTGTGTTTATTTTTGCAATGATACTCTGCTTTGCAGGTGTAATTCCTGCCTTGATTCTTTTACCTGATAAAAAGTCAAAGGAAGACATATTAAGCACAGGCGCATGGTATAAAAATATAGCGTCTGTGCATGCGCTGCCCATGGCAATGGTAATGTTTTTTGTTTTTACAGGATGGGCGCTTTACAATGTATACGTTGTAGAGTTTGCCAAGGAGCTTGGCATTCCGGATGTAAGCATGTTTTATACTGTTCTGGCCTTTGTTCTCATGGGCACCAGGCCTGCAAGCGGCTGGCTGACCGATAAGCTTGGACTGGTCAGGGTTCTGCCGCCTTCACTTATACTGTTTTCATTATCCTTTATAATTATCGGGTCGGCTTCTACACTCAGCACAATGCTTATAGGCGCCGTAATTGCCGCATTAGGATTCGGATCATTTCAGCCTGCACTCTATTCCATGTGCATACTTTCCGAAACACCTTTAAAGAGAAGCGTTGCCAGCAATACACTTTATATAGGTGTTGATTTAGCACTGGGGATGGGGCCGCTTTTTGGCAGCTTTATATTTGAAAAATTCAATTATTCCATTATGTTCAAATCAGCTTCTTTAACCGGAGTCCTGGCAATTATCGGGTTTATAATACTGCTTCCCGGTTATTACCGCAGACGAAAGGCGCTTGAAGAAATGATTAATTAAAATATTATGGTATTTTCCTTACGATTTTGAATGATTTAGAAAATAAAAAATCGGTGTGTCAGCTGTAGATAAAATTTCCGTTTTTGTATATAGTGCAGAACTTTTAGTTTTTCGGAGATTTATATGGCTTTTGATTTTGATATAAGAACCCTATTCCTTGCCCACAGCATTACAACAGTTGTTCTTACAATAGCATTCATAACATTCTGGTACCATTTCCGCAGCATAAGCGGCCCTTTTTACTGGGCTGTTTCCATGGCTGTTATATCTATAGGGAACCTGCTTGTAATAGCCCGGGGGCATATTCCGGATTTCTGTTCCATTGTTATTGCCAATTCTTTGATTCTTGCCGGGTTTTCATTTGTTTTAAAAGGTATCCGGGATTTTTTGGATATAAAAAAAGGCGCAGTATGGGAGTGGCTGCCGGTAGTTATTGTATTTTTTCATTCATGCTATTATGTTTTTATAAGAGTTGATCTGATAGCACGCATAATAGTCTTTTCTCTCGCTGCATCTTTTGTAGTATTTCGATGCGCATATCTGCTTTATAAAAATTATAAATTCGGAAAAGCCAAATTCCAGGGGTTTACTTCAGCCGCTTTTTTTATAATTGCAGGAGTTTTCTTTATCAGGGCGGTTGTTACCCTATTGAATATAGGTGTTCCAGAGTCAGACTCCTTTTTATCCTTTAATTCTGTAACTGTTGTCACTGAAATACTGGGTATAGCCGCTTATATTGCCCTGAGTATAGGGCTTATATCTCTTCCCGGACAGAGGGCAATGGAAGAGCTCAGGCTCTCATCGGATCTTCTGACAGTTGCCAATAAAGACCTGATGAGCAGTGAAGAAAGGTTTCGAACTTTAAGCGAGGCGTCTTTTGAAGGAATAATAATAAGTGAAGACGGCAGAATCCTTGATGTAAATAATGCTCTTGTCGAAATGTTCGGGTATGATCCGATTGATTTTATTGGAAACCAGGCAAAGGATTTTGTTGTTCCTGAACAGCAGCAGGAAGTGCTTAACAGGATGATGGCAAATATTGAAGAGCCCTATGAAATCAATTTTGTGAAAAAAGACGGGACTGTTTTTCCGACAGAGATATGCTGCAGGCGGTTTACTGTTAATGACAGGCTGGTCAGGGTTTCGGCAATAAGGGACCTTACCGAAAGGAAAAAGGCTGAAGCGGAAATAAAAACGTTAAAGGGGATTCTGCCGATCTGTGCAAACTGTAAAAAAATCAGAGATGACAAAGGGTACTGGAGCCAGGTTGAGTCATACATAAAAGAATATTCCGAAGCGGAATTCAGTCACAGCATCTGCCCGGAATGTGCAGCGAAGCTGTATCCCGGATTTGATTTTGATGATGCATAGAAACTGCCCACCTTGATTTATAATGTCCTGTGGTCTCTACCTGTTTTTGAAAGATAGTACTCATAGTCACCTTTGTAGGGAGTCATTTCTCCGTTATCGATCTCAAATACCTGGTTTACCAGAGACCTTAGAAAATAGCGGTCGTGACTTACCAGAACAATAGTACCGCTAAACTCCTGAAGGATCTTTAAAAGAATTTCCCTGGACTGAATATCAAGATGGTTGGTAGGCTCATCCAGTACAAGAAAATTAACAGGCTGAGCCAGAATCGTTGCCAGAACCACACGGCTTTTCTCCCCGCCTGAGAGGCTTTTTATCTGTTTATCCACCGAAGATCCTGAAAACAGAAATGCCCCTAAAAGATTCCTGATAACTCCCATGTTTTCAAGGGGCAATGCAGCCTGCAGGGTTTCAAGGACAGTTTTATCAGGTGTAAGAATATCCATTGCATGCTGACTGAAGTAACCCATATTAACACCCGCACCTGTTTTAACGGTACCTGCTGTTGGTTCTGTTCTGCCTGAAAGAAGTTTAAGCAGGGTTGATTTTCCTGCTCCGTTTACACCTACTACCGCTATTTTATCCTGACGCCTGATAAGACCGGACAGATTGCTGAAAACTGTTTTGGCGGCTCTTCCCGGAGTTTCCCATGTTTTTGAAAGATCCTCAAAATATGCAACATCATCACCTGATCTGGGCGTTTCTCGGAATTCAAATTTAATAACCTTTTGTGATTCCGGTATTTCAATTCTCTCAATTTTTTCTATCTTTTTTATGCGGGACTGCACCTGTGCTGCATGGGATGCCCTTGCCTTGAAACGGGCAATAAACTCTTCCTCTTTGGCAAGCATTTCCTGCTGGCGTCTGTAGCTTGCTAAAAGCTGCTCTATACGGATTTCACGTTCCTTTACGTAAAAATCATAATTTCCGCTATAGGTTGTTATGGTATGGTTTGCAACTTCAATAATTCTGTTTACGATCCTGTTCATAAAATCATGATCATGGCAGGTCATAAGAATTGCGCCTTTAAATTCGTTTATGAGCCAGTTTTCAAGCCATATTATGGATTCTATATCAAGGTGGTTGGTCGGCTCATCCAGCAGAAGAACATTCGGGTTAATAGTCAGTATTTTTGCAAGAGAGATACGCATTTTCCATCCGCCGCTGAAGGATTCAACCGGCAGGTTCTGGTCGGCAGGCCCGATTCCAAGGCCCGTAAGGACTGTCTGTGCACGGGTTTCAAGGTCATACCCGCCCCGGTGTTCAAACTCTTCGGAAGCCTCTCCGTATTTTTCCAGGAGATCAGCCATGGCATTATCATCCATAGGCTCTGCCATTTTTGATTCCATCTCTTTCATTGCTCGTCCCAGCTCCATTACATCCGCTACTGCGGACATTACTTCGGCAAGGGCTGTTCGGCCTGACATTTCTCCCACTGTCTGGGAAAAATAACCGATCGTGGTATTTTTAACAAAGGATATATCCCCTGAATCCGCTTCTTCTTCACCGGTAATAAGATTAAAAATGGTTGTTTTACCTGCTCCGTTAGGACCCACAAGGCCGCTTCTGGTTCCCGGTAATATCTGGAATCCGGCATTTTTTAAGATAATCTGCGATCCGTACTGTTTTGATATATTTGATAAGTGAATCATATCCCTGTTATTTCCTGTGTTAAAAGATGGCATGACTATCATACCTGTCTGCTCACTTGCAAGAATAAAGAAAAAGCAATTTTGAAAGGCAGCTCCATCCAGGTTTTTGTTCTTTCCGGATGGACATTATTAAATTTGTTCTTGAAATAAAATCCTGCAATGTTTTACAAAGCAGGATTAAAATACTAAAATGCCGCATGAAATAAAAAGAATAAATGTTGAGAGGCAGGGAACAGCAAATGATTGGCGTTCCTTTTAAAATTTAAGGGGTTTTATATGAAATACAGTAAATTTTTGTCATTTAAATGGGTTATTACTTTCATGTTGCTGATGTCTGTTCCGGGAGCACAGCTATTTGCAGAAAGTACTGCAGACTCTGCAAAATGGGACATGGAGTATGACGTGGTTATAGTGGGCAGCGGTTTTGCCGGAGTTGCCGCTGCGATTGAATCAAAAAAGAAAAATGTATCAACACTTCTTATAGAAAAAATGGCGGTCTACGGAGGAAATTCCGCAATAAACGGAGGTGCATTTGCTGTTGCAGGTTCTCCCCTTCAGAAAAAGCTGGAAGTAAAGGACTCGGTTGACCTGATGGTAAGCGACATGCTTAAGGCGGGCAGGGGGCTTAATCATCCTGAACTCCTGAAAATAATAGCAGAAGGCACATACGGCGCATACATGCTCACTCTTGAATATGGTGTTAAATATCAGGATAAGCTTTTTCAGTTCGGCGGACACTCGGTAAGCCGTACTCTTCAGACAGAACATGCTGTTGGGGGAGATATACTTGTACCAATGATTAAAGGTGCTAAAGACCTTGGTGTGGATTTTAAAAACAGGTGCAAACTGGAAGAAATAGTGCTGGATGAATCAGGAAGAGTATGCGGAATAGTTGTTCGGGACAGGTACATATTTAAAAAAGAGGACTCAGGATTAATAAAGAGGATCAGAATTAAAAAAGGGCTTGTTATGGCAACCGGCGGTTTTGGTGCGGATATAAGGTTCAGAATGTCCCAGGTGCCCAAGCTTGATGCTTCACTTGATACAACAAATCATCCTGGAGCAACATCTGAATCTCTCGCAGCTCTTTTACTGGCAGGAGCTAATCCGGTTCAGCTTGATCAGATCCAGGACGGACCATGGGCATCTCCTGATGAAAAGGGTTTTGGAACATCACCGCAGTTTCTGCAGCAGAGTGCATTTCCCTTCGGTATACTTGTTGATGTAAGAACAGGAAAAAGATTTGTAAATGAGAATGCAGACAGAAAAACAAGGGCCGATGCAATAAGAACAAGAGTGGATGAAAAAGGCAATCCTGTATACCCTGTAGCCTTTACAGTAGAAGAAGCAACCGGCGGTTCACCATCCCTTCCTAATGCCCTTAAATACGGAGTGGCACACAAGTTTGATACCATAAAAGAACTGGCAGAGTTTTACGGTATCCCATATGAAGGGTTAAAGGAACAGGTGGATATGTATAACTCAATGGTTGAAGCCGGAACAGATACCCAGTTCGGCAAACCCATATCAAAAAAGGTTCTGCTCAAAAAAGGACCTTTTTATGCTGCAAGGGCATGGACCAAGGTTCATCACACCATGGGAGGTGTTGAGATAGACACTAAAGCCCGTGTACTCAGTATAAAAACGGGAGAACCTGTGCCCGGACTGTACGCGGCAGGTGAGGTTACCGGCGGTATTCACGGAGCTTCAAGACTTGGAAGCTGCGCAATAGCAGACTGTCTTGTAATGGGCCGTATTGCAGGAACAAACGCTGCATCCGAAAATTAGAATAATTTGAAAAGAGATTTGATATGAAAAAAAATATTATAATAACAGCAATATCAGCTTTAATAATAACTGCCATTGTTCAGCTGAGTTTAACAGGCGCAGAAACAAAAAGAGAGTTCAAACCTCAGCACGAAAGCCTGCATGAAAACGGAAAGTCCTGTACAGCCTGTCACGAGACAGAAAAAGGTCAGTATGTACCTGACTATAACGTGTGCATAGGGTGTCATGGTGACGGGGAAGATATGGCAGAAGCAACATCAGAGCTTGATCCGAACCCCCATATTTCAAATCATTACGGGACAGATGTTGACTGCACCGCATGTCATTCGGAGCATGGCAAGTCGGTGGCAGTGTGCACAAGGTGTCATTCCTTTGAGTATCCGGGTTTGAAGTAGCGTCCATCCAAAAACTAACGGTTTTGATTGGAAGCGCTCAGCGCTCAGTAAAAGGCTATTGAATCAACGTCCTGGCTGACAGCTGAATGCTCAATCCAGAATTTGGCTTTTTATAGATGGGTACTAAGTAGTTTAAGCGGTTGATGCTGTTGACTTAAGAATTTGTTTTTAACCGCATAGCGGTGACATATTAATAGACTCCTTAGTAACAAAGAAAAACAGCCCCGGAGGGGTGACACAGATGTTATGTGTCACTCCTCCGGAGCTGATGATGTTATGTCATCTGCGTATCTATTAACATATCGCATCCAGGGATGCTTTAATTAAGACCACATTTCTTAAATCAACAGTATTGGACCTTTCGACCAACAATTTTTCTGTATACCGTACCTGAATCATTCGACAGGTTTATACAGCCCAGCTTTTTTAACGATCTGTTAATTTCTTTCAATTTCTACAGGTTTTTATACTTGTCTCATATTGGTTTGACCGAACATCTCACCGATGTTCATCGAAAAATCCGGCTTGACTTATTTCCTACCGGGGTAGTATGGATTAATGAACCTCAACAGAATAAAAAAATAATCTTAAAAGAGAGTCCTGATATGAAAGACAACAAAGATAAAAAAGAAAACAGTCTGAGCCGCAGATCCTTTCTGGCTACTGCTGCCGGTGCGGCTATGGCAACTGCAATACCCGGTGCTCTTTCTGCAAAAGAAAGTTTCAGTCAGAATACTCTGCAGCTCTGGTCATGCGGCGGACTGGCCGAGGCTTTTATTCCTGCCAATAAAAGATTTAAAGAAAAGACCGGTGTAGAAATTGCCTATACCGGAGCCTTTGCTGCGGCCCTTGGTAAATCACTCCTCGGCAGTGCAACAACGGAAGTGTTTGCAGGCAGGGTTCTAGACCTTGCAAAGAAACTCAGGAAAGAAAATAAAATGGTTTCCTTTCAGCCTCTCTGTTTCACCAGCTATGTCCTTGTTACACCTAAGGGTAACCCGGCCGGTATTTCAGGTATTCAGGACCTCGCTAAACCGGGAGTCCGTGTGATTTTATCTCCTGATGCTTCACCGCCCGGCGGGCAGGCTGTAACCGTGCTTTTAAAAAAAGCCGGTGTTGCTGAAAAGGCAATGGAAAACGATGTGCTTAAAAGCTCATGCGTTCAGCGTGCCATGCAGGACCTGATAGCCGGTAAAGGTGATGTGTCAGTTGTGGAAGTCCGCCTCACCAGGATGAAGATGTTTGAAGGCAAGGCCGATATTATACCTATACCGGAAGAGTTCTTTCCTCCCCCTCCGCTTACATTTACCATAGGCATGATGAAGGATGCAAAAGATCCTGAACTTGCTAAATACTACATTGATTATATACGCAGTGAAGAAGGTCAGGCATTTTTTGAAGCGGCAGGATTTATCCCTGCAATATCAGAAAAAGGTATAGCGCTTACTGAAAAACTGGGGGTAAAGGATGTCTGATACAGGGCAAACAGTAATACAGCAAAAGATACTTCCAAAGAAAAAAGCCGTTTCAAAGCCCCTGCTGTGGTGGCGCAGGTTATCACAGGCGGCATTCCTTGGAATAATGGGGCAATGGTCCTTTTACGGCATTTTCAGATGCCCCTTTCTTGTTCCATATGTAAGCTGCCAGAACTGTCCTGTTGTCACATGTCACGGCAGGCTTTTTACAATGTTCTGGGGGTTCTGGCTTCTGCTACCTCTTTCCGTTATTTTATTCGGAAGGGCATTTTGCGGGTGGGCATGCCCCGGAGGATTTGCAAATCAGATATTAGGTATGCTTGCACCTCTCAAACTGAGAATAAAAAACGCGTTTACTGCTGTTACTCCATATTTTAAATACCTTGCCTTGGCTGTTGCCCTTTACGCTTATTTTGTGCTGGGTCAGCCGAGAGAAGCTGTGCCAATAAGAATCGGGGATTTTTTTAAATCCATACCGCTCACATTTGAACATGCCAACATGATATGGCTTGTAAAAACATTTATTGTGCTGGGGCTCCTTGTACTCGGGCTTGTAATAGCAAATGCTTGGTGCAGGTTTGCATGCCCGACCGGCGGTATACTGGATGCCCTTAAAAAGATATCCATATTCAAAGTGTATAAAACAGATGCATGTAATGACTGCAACAAATGTTTAAGGGCGTGCCACATGGGTACTCGCCCGGCTGAAGCAAACTGTACCAACTGCTGTGACTGTATTGACCTGTGTCCCCAGGATGCTATTAAAACAGGAAGGGCGGGGAAAGGCTAGAGGTCAGCCGTCTTCGCTTGTCAGCTTCGCCGTGCCACGGAAGTCAGAGGTCGGAAATCAGAAAACTGTAGCGGCACGGCGAGCCGTGCCATTGGGTTAAAACAAAGACAAAAACATATTTCACAAAGAGGCACAGAGGTCACAGAGAAAAACTAAAGACAAAAATGTTTTGTTTTTAAATGAATGCTTTTCTCTGCGCACTCCCTGGCCCGACATAGCTTTATGCGACGGCGGCTGCGTCTCAAGTGAGCGAAGCGAACGGTGTGATATATTTTTTTAGGTTTTTTTCCGCGGTAAATTTCTTTACTGCAGCTTTGTAAAAAATCTGTCCCAGCGCGGTTTGTATCTATCAAAAATATTCAGCGAATAAACAACCGAAGAGGCTCTTCCTATAATCTGATTTCTATCTGCCAGACCGAAATATCTTGAATCCCTGCTGTTATCCCGGTTATCACCCATCATAAGATATTTATTATCCGGGATAGTAATGGGGCCGAATGTTGCGAAAGGCGATGAGCGGCGGGGAGTTGTATAGATGGGATGTTGTTTGGTGTCAAGGTTTTCGATATATGTGGAATGCATTCTCTCCTTATCTGCCTTGCTGACAGGTTTATAGACAAGCTCTTTTCCATTGATAACAAGCCTGTTGTTTTTCATTTCTATCCTGTCCCCCGGTATTCCAATAACCCTTTTAACCAGTCTTTCACCGTCTTCGGGTGAATAAAGTACTGCTATGTCTCCTCTTTCAGGGTTGTCCCATTCTGCTATATGAATTGTTGTGTAAGGGATTTTGAGGTCATAGGCGAGTTTGTTGACAAAAATTCTATCCCCTTCAAGGATTGTCGGGTTCATGGAACCGGTAGGCACCTGGTTCATTTCAGCTACTGCGGATTTAAAAGATGTGGCGATAATGATTGCTATGATGATCGAGTAACCCCAGCCCTTCATAAATATCCAAAAAGATTTTTTTAGTTTTTTGCTCATTTTTTCTCTCCTTGTTTATATGGAATACTGTTAAGCATTAATCGTGCCATAGCTGTTTAGTGTTAATTGGTTGTAAAAACAGTTGGTTATGGTGTTGAAGTGTGATTGGCGAAATAGAACGCTGGCCGGTTCAGCCAACTGGTGGTGTTTTTAACCATGGATGTGCTGGATTGGCAGAACGTTAGCATCCTTCTTCAATCTTATCGATAAGGCTCAGAAGAAATACCACAGGTGCAAATAGAATCATCAGTGCTCCTGTTATTACTATTCCGAGGCTGAAGGTGCAGGTCTCTCCCATGTATCCAAGGAGTGCCGGAAAGAGGCCCCCTCCTATTAAAAAAGCTGCAGGAGTGGTAAAGGATGCTGCAATGCTCCTGAGCTGCGGCTGTACAATACGTGCAAGAGCGGCAAATCCTGCAGTAAAGTAGCATCCTAAAACTGCAGGCTGGATAAATATTATAAGGATAAGGGGCATGCCAGATAAAGCTCCTAAAAAAATTGTGCCTGTACCTGCAAGTATCAGTACAAAAAATATGAGCTTCTTTTCTCCTAAACGGCTGATGAACCATCCCGATATAAAGGGCATTAAAAGTCCTGATACCCTGGAAAGTCCGAGCAGCGTACTGGCCGTATCCTGGCTGAATCCTCTTTCACTCACAAGGTAAAGGGGCAGCATGGTATATATCCCGATTGTTCCGGACATTGCCAGGGCAAACAGTGTTACCATGACCCAGAAGGATCGTTTTGTTACCAGGTTTTTAACAAGCGACGGCCGTGGAGAATCGCCCGGGAATTCCCCGCATCTGCCCAATACCATGAACATGATACCGACAATTATAGACAGACCTCCAATACAGGAAAGGATACCTCTCCAGGAAAGCAGGCCTTCAAGCCAGATTATTAAAAATGGCCCCAGGACCAGGCTTATTGAAGGCGCAGTCTGGTGAACAGCCATGGCCTTTCCCCATTCCTTCCTGTCCACCATGGCGGTAATGGTTGCCATGGCTGATGGTAAATGAAGACCTGCTGCAAGTCCCAGAAAGATCATAATGATGCGTAAAAGCCTGAATGAACCGGTGAAGTTTATGCACAGAAGGGCCAGCCCGATACCAATAGCTGATAAAGCCAGAGAGCCCCTGTGTTTCAGTTTTGATGAAACAAAGCCTGAAAATATCTGGCCTGTAAAAAATCCAGCGGACATAACTAGAAACAGTGATCCGGACTGGGCATGGGTAATACCAAGTTCACTTTCTATAACAGGCATTAAGGGAGAAAAAATAAACCTGGCCAGGAATGCAAGAAAGAACAGTAGTGTAATAAATAAAATATTCCACAGCATTGACTTAAAAGATTCAGGTACCGGGCAGTCTTTTTCAAACATTATTATTCCTCGCACACAGGGCATTATTATTCAGTCTGTTAAAAGTACCAGATATCACATCCGGAAGAAAGCTCTATAGGGTGAATTATTTATTTACCAGGGTTTTAAAGGATAAGAATAAAAATTTGCAGTAATTAAATGCCTGCAAAGGCACCGGGCTTTTGCAGGTATTTAACTGAAGAGTTTTTGTATCAGGTGTGCTGCTGCTAATAGAGGTGAAATCCCTGGGAATCCTCTATGTCAAACCATTCCTGCAGCATCTCATACCATTTTTCCTGGCTGTCTACCCTGGTTTCTTTAACTGCGTCTTTATCAGGGCCAAGTATAAGGATAACCTTCTGGCCTACATTCCATGCCTGAGGCTTATAGAACATTTTAGCTGCACCGGATAATGATTTGAATTCATCGTCAGTTAAGGCATCTTTTGCAATTTCTTTAATTTCATTTGATTCGTCAAGGCTTCCAAGAACAATGATGTACAGTTCATTTTTTACATCGTTAAAAGAATCAGGCGTTACCTTTTTTACCGGTATTTCCTTTGACTCAAGAAAACCGAACCAGTCCTGAGATGCTTCCTGGGTTGCCTTTGAGGCTACGACTATCAGGTCTCTTGCTGCTGCAAATTGAGAAAAGCCGAGAGTAAGAATTATAACAATTGTAATCCACACGTATTTCAGTTTTGTATTCATTTTGTCCCCCTGGTGGTTTAATAGATATCAGCATGCGAAAAACAGCTTCAAAAATATGAACAAGATTCGATAATACAGCTTCTGTTATAGTGAACTAAAATGGTAAATTACTGCGTTGATAATTATTATAAATTTTAAATTATTTTGAAAGTCGAATTAATTAAATTTTTAATCGGCAGATAATTTGAAATTATTAAATTATTTTTAACCGTACAGTATTTTTACCAGGATGCCGATAAATAGAACATGCTGCCGGATATTAAAACAGACTATTCCATTATCATTCCCGCCTATAATGAGGAAGAGTATCTTCCAGCCACGCTTGCGAGTGTAAAAACCGCAATGGCCTCTATACCTTATGTAAAGGGAGAAATTATAGTGACTGACAATAATTCTACTGACAGCACCTCCAGTGTTGCTGAAGAATTCGGCGCCAGGGTTATATTTGAAGAACACCGGCAGATCGCTAAATCCCGAAACACAGGTGCAAAAAATGCCCGTGGAAAATATTTTATCTTTATTGACAGTGATACTATTTTGTCTCCTGCTCTTTTAGAAAAGACCCTGAATGCTCTAATGTCAGGGAAATACTGCGGCGGCGGAGCCGTTGCAGTATTTGACGGAAAGCTTCCCCTTGCAGCAGCGTTTTTGCCGAAGCTATGGCTGTTTCTTTCTAAATCATTTAAATGGGCATGCGGTGCCTATCTGTTCTGTTCAAGGGATGCATTTACAGGAACAGGCGGTTTTGATGAACATTATTACGCTTCTGAGGAAATTCACTTTTCAAGAGCCCTGAGACTCTGGGGCAGAAAACACGGCAGGCTGTTTGTGATACTTAAAGAGCCGGTATTAACAAGCAGCAGAAAATTTAAATGGTACAGCACATGGGATCACCTGATGATATTTAAAGAAATGTTTTCTCATAAAAAACCTTTCATGAGCCGGAAAGCCTGCTACAGGATGTGGTACCGTCATCCGGAAAAGAAAGATTAAGACTCAGTTGATTCCTGCCTGTTTTTTTATGGATTCAATATCGAGTTTTTTGAACCATCTGGGGAGGTTAACCCAAATATCGTGAAATCCGAATCCACCTTCTTTCATTTCTTTTAATGCTTCTTCTTTTGACCACCCCTGTACTGCAACTCTATATATGGCGCACATTGTGCCTGTCCGGTCAGCACCATGCTGACAGTGAACAAGTACAGAAGTCCGCTTCGGATCTGTTACTATCTTTAAGAATCTTACCGCTTCTTTTATCTCCGGATGCCAGGCTTTCATGTATATGTGCTCGTAGGCAAGACCTGTATCTCCTATTTCTTTTCTGTCCGAATGAAATGATCTGAGATTAATAACTGTTTTGATCCCGTATGCTTTAAGGTTTTTCATGCCTTCAGCTGTTGGCTGCATGCTTCGGTACAATGTGGGTGAAACTTTATGAAAGTTGGGTACGCCCTCCAGACTTAAGGACTCTGCCCACCGTATATGGTTTTTATTTTCAGGCATTTCGTTTCCATAAGAAAAATTTAGAAAGAGAATTAGTGTTAAAATAGCTGTAAGAAAAATATTCATTGCTGATTCTTCCTGTTATTTTACTTTTTTCCTGACAGCCCTGATCATATCCGGGATTGACCTGGTGCTGAGCCTGTCCGCTGCCCAGTCGGGCATAAAGCGTCCGGGATCTGTTTTAACCCTGTAGAAGACCAGAGAGTATTCATTGTTTTTATCATAATGTTTAATTTCCCATGATCCGCTCGTGTCTCTGATATCTCCTTCCACATAAGTCCAGGCAAGCCGGTATATTTCATTTTTGATACTGCTTTTTAACAGCAGTGTGTAGTCAATGTCCAAAAAAGCAACTTTTAGTGTGAATCTGTATTTGCTTCCGTCGCCGGTTTTTTCGACCAGCGATGCAGCTTTAATATTGGGCATAAACTCGGGGTAGTGTTTAAAATCGGTTACTGCTTTAAATACTGCCTGAGGTGGAGCTTTAATCAGGAACACAGCTTCTGCGGTTTTGACTCCTGAGTCTTCACTCTCAATCAGCCTGATTTTATAATTGTCTCCCTGATCAACAATTTTTCCATTATTGTCATTAAATTTGAGTTCTTCTGCGCTGAGGTTCTGAACTGTAAAAAACAGCATCCATATTATCAGTAATTTGAGTGTCTTCATTTTATCTCTGTTTTGATAACGAAATTTACGGTTTTTAATACGAGGGAAATGACACTTTATCACCTTATCACCGGATTGTAAAAGAGTTCAGTCATGTGCTATAGAAGAGCTATAAAATCCATACTAATAAAAGGTAAATCAATGGCAAAAATAGTCTACGGTGTATCAGGCGAAGGATCAGGTCACTCATCACGGGCAGCAGAGATAATCCCTTTTCTTCTTGATATTGGCCATGAAGTAAAAGCGGTTTCCTATGACAGGGGCTACAACAATTTAAAGGACAGCTTTGATGTTTATGAAACCGAAGGCCTGCACATTGCGAGTGTCGACAACAAAGTTTCCATTGTAAAAACATTTACAGAAAATCTCATGAAGCTTCTGGAAGGGCACAGGTCTCTGCAGTTTATAAGGAAGAAGCTGTTTAAAGAGTTTAAGCCTGATTGTGTAATAACTGACTTTGAGCCCATGACAGCCTATCTTGCATCATACTATAATCTTCCTCTTATAACACTGGATAATCAGCACCGCATCAGGTACATGGAGTATGACTGTCCGTCCGACCTTAAGACGGATCAGTTTATCACCGAGACTGTTATCCGGTCCATGGTTCCAAGGCCTGATGTTTCACTTGTAACCACCTTCTATTTTGGCGATTTGAAAAATGACAGGACATTTCTGTTTCCTCCGATCTTAAGAAAACAGGTAAGAGATCTTGAGCCTTCTGAGGGAGATCATATACTCGTTTATCTTACAAGCGGGTTTGAATCTTTTATTGAACTGCTGCCGAAATTCAGCCGTGAGAAGTTTATTTTATACGGTTATGATGAAGACTGGACAGAAGGTAATATTACCTACAAAAAGTTCAGCAAAGACGGTTTTCTGGATGATCTTAAAACATGCAGGGCTGTATTTGCCACGGCAGGTTTTACGCTTATGACTGAATCACTTTTTCTAAAAAAGCCGTACCTGGCACTGCCCATGCGGGGACAGTTTGAACAGGAACTGAACGGTTTTCTTCTTGAAGATGCAGGGTGGGGTATGAACCTTCGGGAAATCAGGGAAGAGGCGATAGCCGCCTTTTTATACAGGCTTCCTGAATATCGGAACAGGCTTATGGAAATAGAAAAGTGGGATGGCGGCCTTATAAAGAACAGGCTGAAAGAACTGCTGGATAATAATTGTGAAGAAGCAGTTAGATATCATCTTAAGCGGGTGGGGATGTAAAGGAATTTAATAAAAAATAACTCGACGAAGTATCTGATTTCCCCTATACTTTCCCGTTTATTTCAATATAATGAAAAACAAAAACTGGATTCCCCGATCAAGTCGGAGAATGACGATGGAGAGAGTCCGTCATTCCACGGCTTGACCGGGGAATCCAGAAATTTGGGGAATGAAAAGAAAATATTTAGTCACCCTTTAAGTTAAAAGACGGTAACTACAAAAAAATTATAGTGATTTTAATTAACCTGAAAGATTAGAAATATAAAAATATGAAGAACATAAGAAATTTCAGTATTATTGCGCATATCGATCACGGAAAATCCACCCTGGCAGACAGGCTTATTCAGCATTCCGGGCTTGTTGATGACCGTCAGTTCAGGGATCAGCTTCTGGATAACATGGATATTGAAAGGGAGCGCGGCATTACGATTAAAAGCCAGGCTATCACCCTTCCTTATACAGGAAAAGACGGGAAAGAGTATGAGCTTAACCTTATTGACACACCCGGGCATGTGGATTTTTCATATGAGGTTTCCCGTGCTCTTGCATCATGTGAAGGTGCCCTGCTTATTATAGATGCTTCACAGGGGGTTGAGGCTCAGACACTCGCTAACCTTTATGCCGCCATGGAGCAGGATCTTGAAATAATACCTGTAATCAATAAAATTGATCTTCCCTCTGCAGATGTGGAACGTGTCAAGGAGCAGATAGAAATTGACCTGGGGCTTGATTCCGACATGGCGATTCTCTGTTCTGCAAAGCAGGGAACCGGTATTGAAGATGTTCTTGAGGCAATAGTTGAGTGGGTTCCTCCTCCAAAGGGTGATCCTGACGGACCTTTAAAAGCGCTTATATTTGATGCCAACTATGACCCCTTTAGAGGAACCATTGTAAGCTGCCGTGTGTTTTCAGGTAAGCTGAACCCACGGGAAGTGATAAGGTTTATGTCCAACAAAGCTGCTTATAAAGTGGAAGAAGTTGGGAAATTTGGAATTAAAAGAGAGCCGCTTAAAAGTCTTTCTGCCGGTGATGTAGGGTACATTATTGCCGGTATCAAAACAGTAAGTGATACAAGTATCGGTGATACCATAACCCTTGAGAACAGTCCTTCTCCTGAACCGCTTCCTGGTTTCAGGGAGGTCAAGCCCGTTGTGTTCTCATCCATATATCCCATGTCTTCCGAAGATTACGGTTCACTGTCGGATGCCCTGGAAAAATATACGCTTAATGATGCTGCCTTTGTTTACCAGAAGGACTCTTCCGCAGCTCTTGGTCTGGGTTTCAGGTGCGGTTTTCTTGGTCTTTTACATCTTGAAATAGTTCAGGAACGGCTTGAAAGAGAGTTTGATCAGTCTATTATCATGACAGTTCCGTCGGTTGAGTACCACTTTGTGCTGACCAATGGTGAAGAACTGAGTGTGGATAATCCTCTCTATTACCCTGATCCTGCAAACATAGAAACCTCACTTGAGCCGTACATCAAAACCAGTATTTTGATTCCTGAAAAATACATGGGAGCAGTAATGGAGCTTTGCCTGGAACGAAGAGGTGAGAATTCAAGATTTAATTACCCGACTCCCGGCAGGGTAGAAATAAATTTTGATATGCCACTTGCGGAAATTTTATATGATTTTTACGACAAGCTTAAAACCGTTACACAGGGTTACGGCTCGTTTGACTATGAAATGCTTGATTACAGAAAAAACAGTCTGGTTAAGCTGGATATTTTAGTAAACGGCGACAGGGTAGATGCTCTGTCACAGATTGTTCACAAAGACAGGGCAAGGGCAAGGGCTCTTCACGCCTGTGACAAGCTTAAGGATGAAATTCCGAGACATATGTTCAAGATAGCCATTCAGGGGGCCATAGGCGGAACAATTGTTGCCAGAAGCACGGTTAACGCTTTCAGGAAGGATGTTACAGCAAAGTGTTACGGCGGTGATATTTCCCGTAAGCGTAAACTTCTTGAAAAACAGAAAAAGGGTAAAAAGCGAATGAAGATGATAGGATCGGTTTCTATTCCTCAGAATGCCTTTGTTGCCGTGTTTAAGTCTGATGGGAATTAGGGGCGCGATCTTGTTTCTATTAGTGAGAGTGTGAAAGTTTAATGGATATCAAGCAATATGGAAACAGGCTCAAGGCGCATGGCGCATCCGCCGTTGCCCAAGGGCTATGGCGCGACAAGAGGCGCAAGGGAAAAGCTTTTACCCTGTGCCTTGAGCCATGCGCCTTGAGCCCTTTTTTCTCTTAGCTCCCCATGTCCAAACTGGAAAAATCCATACAAGAAGAAAAAAGTCCCATTCCCGGCCTTTACATCCACATCCCTTTCTGTAAATCCAAGTGCCCCTATTGTGATTTTTATTCTCTTGCCTCATCCTCTCTTGTTCCCCGCTGGCTTGATTCTCTAAAAAAGGAGATATTAATCTATAAAGACAGGTTTACCTGTTTTGATACTGTCTATCTTGGCGGAGGAACTCCTTCACTTCTTGATGTCTGCACAATTGAGGAAATTCTAGGGGCAGTAAACAGCAGCTTCAATATTCCTGATGATGCAGAGATAACTATAGAAGCAAATCCCGGGGATATAAACCCTGATAAGATTAGCGCTTTAAAGGATACTGGACTTAACCGCATTAATCTTGGAGTTCAGTCATTTAATGATGATGAACTTCTTTTTCTTGGAAGGCGTCATAAATGTTCGGATTCTGTAATGGCGCTTGATATGCTCAGGCAGGCGGGTTTTAATAATATCGGGATTGACCTCATATATGGACTTAAGGGGCAGACTCTTGACGGATGGCTTAAGACACTTGAAACCGGTGTATCATTTAAGCCTGAGCATATTTCATGCTACCAGCTTACAATAGAAGGAAAAACCCTGTTTAATGTTTTGAAAAAAAAAGGAGAGCTTGCAGAAATCTCCGAGGATGAAGCCGGCAGGTTTTTTCTTGAAACATCGGAATTTCTTGAGCAGCATGGCTATGTTCATTATGAGGTTTCAAATTTTTCAGGAGGCCTTGAATTAAGATCAGCACATAATAGCAAATACTGGCAGCGGGTACCATATTTAGGTCTTGGCCCTTCTGCCCATTCCTTTGACGGTAAAAAAAGATGGTGGAATGTCAGCTCCGTTAAAAAATACTGTGAGGCCCTTGAGCATAACAGGGCGCCGGTTGATGATTATGAGAGCCTGTCAGAAGAACAGGCATTGCTTGAAAAAATATCTCTGGGTCTTAGAACTGTTGACGGAATTGATCTGGATGAGCTACGTACTATTTCCGGTGCGATTGAAAAAATAAAACAGCTTGCGGCATCCGGCCATATAAAGATTCTTAATAATGCAGCTGTTTCAACAAAAAAAGGGCTGCTGGTTGCTGACCAGCTGCCCCTTTATATTATTCAATAATAAATGAAGTAATTATCTCTTGTGGCATTCCCCGCACATAACCGGGCCTTTTTTCTCTTTTATGTGGCAGTCCTGACAGCCTGAATGGAAGGCCTCAAGCAGAGGTACTTTGTATTCATCTGTAGCTTCAAGCGGGTGACACTCTATACATCTTTTTTTGTCCGAAGATTTTCCCTTAATCAGAACTCCGTTTTCATATACGTGATGGCACTCTTCGCAATTGATATCAAGATCCATGTCATGAAAGTCATGATTAAAAGCAGATACCGGCTCCTGCGGATTCTCGAAGCTGGCATTTTCCAGGAAAGTTATGGATTTGCCGTCGTCTAATGTACTAAACCCTAATATGACTGCTATTATTACTGCAACAAGAATTGAGATCTTTAACTCCACGTTATTCTCCTTTGTCCATACATTCATACAGGATATCTATTATAAACTTCACTTCCATACCAAGATGATAGCCATGTACTATATCCTCAAGACCGCTGTGGCAGTTATGACAGGGGGCAATAAGGACCGGAACCCCTGTTGCTGCAAGCTGTTCCGCTTTTACGCTGTTGCTTCTTACCCTTTTATTTTTAAAGGGAGGCCCGCAGTTTATAACTCCTCCTCCCGCACAGCAGCAGTAGTTGTGTTCGCGGTTCGGATGCATTTCAACAAAATTTTCACAAAGTTCGTTTACAACGTATCTTGCTTTTTCGGCCAGGCCTCTTCCCCTTATAACGTTACACGGGTCATGCAGGGTTACCGGCTTATCATATTTTTTTGTCAGCTTTATTTTGCCTGCCTTAAAAAGATCGTAATAAAACTCAATGGCATGAACCATCGGGATGGGAGGCATTCTCCAGCTCAGGGCACGGTTTCCCATGTCATATACAGAACGGAAGGCATGGCCGCATTCGCCCATAACAATTTTTTTGACTTTAAGTTTTGCAGCAGTCTCATAATGTTTGCGTTTCAGCCTGGCCATTATCTCGTTATCACCGGTGAACATTGCCATATCGCTGTTGTCCCATCCGGGAGTTGAGGGCATTGTCCAGTTCATACCTGTAACATTCATTAAAACAGCCGCCTGATAGATAAGCCCTGCCTGGAATTTGGGTTCCGGGCCTATAACGGAATACATAATATCAGCGCCTTCTTTATCAAGGGGAATTCTTAAATTGGGTATTTCGTCTCTGGCTTCGTCTTCCTGCCACTGCAGTGTATCAACCCATTCATTTTCTTTAACCCACATCTGGTTCATCGTGGCGGCATGGCTGTTAACTGTGTCCTGGATGTAGAGAGGCGTCATCTCAAGCTTATGGCATATTCTTCGTACCTGGTACATCAGGTAGGCTATATCAATACCGAAGGGGCAGTACATTGAGCATTTTTTGCAGAGGTTGCATTCTGTATGTGCTATTTCAGAAGCATCCCTGATAAACTGCGGAGATACTTTCCCCTTTTTCTTTATCATCTCCCATATGGTCCGTTTTACTTTTCCTACAGGCGAGTATTTAGGGTCTTTATCATTTGAAAGATAATGGTGGCACGCCTCAGAACAGAGTCCGCAATGTACACATGTATCGACATACACCTTAAACCGTGCCCCGGTTTCACCCTGAAGAACCTCGTTTACAGCCTTTTCTATTCTTTCAGGTGTGAGTCTCTCCATGCCTTTTGCAAGAGCTTCATCGTATATTTCCGCATCTTTATTTTTTACTGACTGTATTGCTTTGCTCATGTTTTTCAGAACCTTATATTCTCTTAGGATTAACTAAAACATTGTAATAATTCTATATTAATCTTACCAGTCGCGTGCAAAGCGAACTCCTCCGAATTCAGAACCTGTATATGCTCTTGAAAAGGCGCCGAATACCATATGTATAAACCGGGTAAATGGTATTGCCATGAGCATGACCTGGCCGCTGAATATATGAATAAGAAGGGCAAAGGAGTAACCGGGGAACTGGTAAACTGACCACAAACCTGTAATAAAAGGAAGCGCTACGATAAAAAGAAGAATATAATCGGAAAGGAATGTTACGAAGCGTACTTCCGGCCTGACTATTCTTCTGATCATAAAAAAAACGCATCCTCCTATAACTATGACGGCCATAATATCAGCAAGAATTTTTGGCAGTGCCCAGTAGCTGATATTAAAAGCTTCCTTTAACAGTACGATATGAGCTGCCAGAAAGATAGGCAGCAGAAGAAGGCAGATATGAAATGCAAAACCCACCACTGTTACTGTCCGCTGTTTGCGCATATTGGTACTTGCAAATGGTATAATCCAGTGCAGGATTGATCTGAATCCGTATTTCAGGCTTATATAGGAATAAAGCATGGTTTCCTTTTTGTTGGCAAGACTGAAAATGCGGTATATCTGATAGAGTACACCCACGCAAAAGACTATAAAAGAGATCCACATCATTGGACCTTTAAGGAAAAAATAGATACTATCCATTACCCTCTCCCTGAAAAAGAAAATGTGCTGATTTTACCTCAAAATTAAATTTCATAAGGTAATCATATCATATGGAGTATTCGGTTATACTCTCCATCGATTATTGCTTTTATCAGTAATTTATTTCCTGCTTCATTAAAGACCGGATTCCATAAACTGTCATATGGTGTCGGGAGCAGTGAGCCGTCAAGGATAATAAAGTATTTCCCATCCTTTTCGACTTTTGCTGCTATATGGTTTTCATCCGGGCTTATTACCGGCTGCCAGACCATATCAAAGTCGGTATTCCATAACTGGTCATCAACTATTATTCCCCATTTGCCTTTGTCTTTTACTACTGCAGCAATTCGGGTTCCATTACTGCCTATAACCATGTCAGTTATCAGTTCATCGACCTGTGTTTTCCATGCCCTGTCATTTAAGGCGATTGACCATTTTCCAAATTCAGGTGAAATAATTGCGGCAATGTTTTTTCCATCGGCGCTGAACTGTGGATGCCATACCTGTTTAAATTTTGATTTCCAGATAATATCTCCGTTGCAGGCAAGTGTCCACCCGCCTGATGAAACAGGCGCAATAACTTCTCCGGTTACCGGGTTAAAGCATGGCTCCCAGACATTTGGGAAAGTCTTGTCCCAGAGCTTTCCATCTACGGCGATTGTGTATTCAAATCTGTTTAACCTGAGGTCGGCTGCAAGGCTTTTTCCGTCAGGGCTGAAAACGTTTTCCCATACATTTGTAAATGATCGTTCCCAGGGGTTCCCTCCCGGAGCAGGTGTGTATATACCTTTGTTGTATTTTTCTATATCTGCGGCATCTAAAGGTTCGGTCTGTACTGTTGCGGATGTCTGTGAGCCGTCGGGGCTTATGCTGATATTGGTAATACTTGAATAGGTGTTTTCCCAGAGAGTATCGTCAAGCGCTACAGCATATTCCATATCCTGTTCATATGCTGTGCCGATATGGGTGCCGTCTTTACTGAACATCAGGTTCCATACAAATCCGAACCAGTTTTCCCATGGGGTTCCGTCTACGGCAACAGTCCATTCCATGTCCTGTGACACAAGAGCGGTAAGCCTTCCATCAGGGCTGAAACGAAGATTGTAAATTTTTTCAAACGGGGTCTCCCATACTTCCCCATTTACGCAGACATTGAAGAGATCTTCTTCATCTCTGACGATTGCGGCGATTTTTTCACCGTCAGGACTTACATATGGTTCTTCAATCCATTCATACTGGTTTTTCCATTCACTGAAAGGGCGTTTTTTATTTCTGTCAATCCAGTCCCATTCTTTAACATCAGCCATATTTGTCTCCGTATATTGAAACCCAGCTCGACGGTTTTTTTAGCCCATATTCTGCATGTAATTTAAAGATACCGTCTGTAGTTTTTTGTTTGTGAGGCAAACACTGTTTTTTACAAGTATCCCCAAGTTTAGCAATGTTTTTATAGGTATATTGTATGAATAAAGCAATAAAAAAATGAAACAAATGTTACGTAACCATCATGCCGGGCAGTTCCGGGGTGGTGTAATGTGTTGATAAAATTAATCAAAAAGTGCTGTCTGTCTCACTTTATAAATGTTTCAGCGGTATTTGGAACTCAACATGTTACAGGAGTCCATGGGCCTTCATTTTTCTCCAGAGTGATGTTCTGCTGATCCCCAGTATACGACAGGCATCATCCCTGCGCCCCTTTGTTTTTTTCAGAACATTTTCAATTGCCGTTTTCTCATCTTCCGTCAGAGCTTTATTGGAGCCTTTTGGTCCTGCTGGCACTGTACTGCTTTCTATTTCAGGCAGGTGTGATGCAGTTATTACCGGTCCCTTTACAAATACAAAGGCATATTCAAGTATACGTTCCAGCTCCCGTATATTTCCAGGCCATGAAAACTGGCTCAGTATTTTTTGAGTCCTTGAGTCAATCCTTTTGACCTTTCTATTATATTTTTTGTTAAACTTTGTAATGTAGTGACTGATGATAAGGGGTATGTCGGATTTTCTTTCCCTGAGCGGAGGGATATATAGAGGCACGGTCCGGAGCCTGTAATAGAGGTCTTCTCTGAAACGGCCCTCTCTAACCTCTGCGGGCAGATTTTTATTGGTGGCCGCTATAATACGCGTATCCATTGGAATGGATCTGATTCCTGCTACTCTTTCAAATACACCATCTTCAATAACCCGAAGCAGCTTTATCTGTGTTTCGGGTTTTATTTCTCCTATTTCATCAAGGAAAAGAGTCCCGCCCTTTGCGGCTTCAAGTTTTCCGACCTTTGCGTTGACCGCTCCCTTAAAAGCATCCTTAACATGGCCGAACAGTTCCGACTCCAGTAAATTGCCGGAAAGTGCGGAGCAGTTGACAGAGATAAAGGGGCAGCTGGATCTATTGCTCTGCTGATGTATGGCTCTTGCAACGAGTTCCTTCCCTGTTCCCGGTTCTCCTTCGATAATTACTGTGGTTTCTGTAGCTGCTATATCAGGGATCTGCCGGCGGATCTTTTTTATATGTGAGCTCTCTCCGATTATTTCATTCAGGTAATTAGTTCCGCTGTCTGTTTTATTGTCTGCGTTATCTGGTACTGTTAAAGGGCGGAATGTCTCTATTGCTCCAACAACGCGGTTCCGGTTGTTTCTGATAGCTGATGTATTAACCAGTATCGACTGGTTTTGATTATCCTTTACTGCTATGCGGATATCCTGATCCGTGCAGGGTTCCCCGGTTTCAATTGCTCTTTTCAAAGGGCAGTTGCTTTTACAGAGGTCACTGCTGAAAATATCCCAGCAGTATTTGCCCAGGACTTCTTCGCGGCTGAAGCCTGTTATTTCCTGTGCCCGTCTGTTAAATGTTGTAATCCTCCACCTGCTGTTTATAGTGAAAACCCCTTCTGCCATTTGATCAAAAAGCGTATCAAATCCTACAAAAAGATTCTCATTTTCTTTTTCAGAAGCATCGCCAGATTCATTGCATATGCCCTGTTCAGTTACATTGCCGATAGTCTGTGTATTGTCCATTTAATGCCCCTGATGCATGAGTGCAGGACTGTCTGTATTCGGTTATGAATGCCGACAGCTCACCGGTGCGGCGCTTTTACTGTAAATTTCCTGAAATTGTTTCAGATGTTACAATATTATGTCCATGATTGAACAATGTCAATAATAAGGGTTGATATACCGTTATTACAGTGGGTTATGTGTGTTTCAATTTTGAAACATCGTGAAACATATCTTTGAAAAGTGGAAATTTGATCGGCTTTGAAACATTAAGGTCAGGAAGCTGTTTCTTTTATTAATTCAAGCTCTTCCCATCTCTCAAATGCCGAAAGAAGCTCTGTTTCAAGTTCTTCCAGCCGTGATTTGAATTTTGTTACTTTATCAGCGGCGTTTTTATAAAATTCAGGATCAGACATCTGTTCATAAAGGTCTTTCTGTTCCTGTTCCATTTTTTCTATCAGTGCGGGCAGTTCTTCCAGTTCCCTGTTTTCCTTAAATGTGAGTTTACGGAGCTGTTCTTTCTTTTTATATTCCTTTTTAGGCTTTGGGTCCTTTACCTGCTTTTTCTCCGAGTCAGAAACCGGCCTCTGGGTCAGCCAGTCGTCATACCCTCCGGGATATTCATTGATTTCGCCGTTTCCTTCAAAAACAAGGGTGCTTGTAACTACATTATTTAAAAATGCGCGGTCATGACTTACCATCAGTATAGTTCCGCTGTAGTCGAGCAGTCTTTCTTCGAGAAGCTCAAGAGTTTCCATATCCAGATCATTGGTCGGTTCATCAAGAACCAGGAGGTTGCTTGACCTTGTAAATAGCCTGGCAAGAAGTAAGCGGTTTCTTTCACCGCCCGAAAGAATCCTTACAGGGCTCATGGCCCTTTCGGGTGTAAAGAGAAAATCCTTTAAATACCCTATTACATGTTTGGGGATATTATTGATTATTACGGTATCTTTGCCGTCTGCAATATTATCCGCTACAGTGGCGTTCTCATCCAGCTGTTCCCTGAGCTGGTCAAAATATATTGTCTCAAGCTTTGTTCCCTGCTTTACTGTGCCGCTGTCCGGTGTCAGTTTATCAAGAAGAATCCTTAAAAGGGTGGATTTACCGATGCCGTTGGGGCCGATTATTCCTATCCTGTCACCGCGGATAATCTTGGTTGAAAAATCCTTAATTACTGTTTTACCGTTATAACCGTGATTTATATGATCCGCTTCTATCACAAGTTTTCCGGAAGCAAGAGAATCATTTATGGCAATCTTTGATACACCGGATTTCATTCGCCATCCGTTCTGCTCTTCCCGCATCTTTATGAGGGCGCGGACCCTTCCTTCGTTTCTGGTCCGCCTGGCCTTGATGCCTTTTCTGATCCAGACTTCTTCCTGAGCAAGTTTCTTTTTAAACTGTTCCCTGTGAAGCTCTTCCGTATCAAGCACTTCCTGACGTCTTTTTAAAAAATCATTATATCCGCATGCCCAGTTGAGTATTTTGCCACGGTCAACTTCTATTATACGTGTAGCAAGTTTCTGCAGGAACATCCTGTCATGGGTAACAAGAATAATTGTTCCGGGATATTTTTCCAGAAACTCTTCCATCCATGATATGGAGGCAATATCCAGGTGGTTGGTTGGTTCGTCAAGTAATAATAAATCCGGTTTTGTAACAAGCGCCCGTGCAAGGAGGGTGCGGCGTTTATATCCTACTGAAAGGGATTCAAAGATTGCATCCGGTGGCAGGGAAAGTTTAGATATTATTTCATCAACCTGGCGGTTTATTTCCCATCCGCCGATTCTGTCCAGTTTTTCCTGGATGTCTGCGGTTTTTTTAAGCAGTGCATCATTCTGGTTCTGTGAGAGGTCCTTTGAAAGACGGTGGTATTCTTCAAGGAGTTTTCCGACTTCGGAAAGTCCGTCTGCTACCACCTCGTAAACCGTGCCGGTAAGTCCCTGAGGCAGATCCTGTGACAGACCTGCCACCGAACTTTCTTTTTGTATGGATATGGCGCCGCTGTCCGGATTGATGACTCTTCCGATCAGTTTTAAAAGTGTGGTTTTACCTTCACCGTTGCGCCCTAAAATACAGACCCTTTCCCCATTTTCTACCTGGAGGTTTATTTTGTCCAGAAGGGGTGGGCCGCCAAAGCTTATACTCACATCCTGCAAGCTTAATATTGCCATATCTGTTAATGCTTCTCTCTATGTTTGATCATGCGTTAATTCAGAGAAGTATTAACAGCATCCGCCTTCTGAACCGCAGCCGCCTGAATCACATCCTGCACCTGTACCGCCTGAACTGCAGTCACATCCGCAGCTGCATCCGCCGGCTGAAAGACCTGCAAGTTCTGCAGGTGTAAGATCCCTTACTTCTGCTATTTTTACGTCAAAGTTAAGTTTTTTTCCTGCAAGAGGATGATTAAGATCAACTACTACAGTGTTTTCATCTTTAATCTCGCTTACGTTGATAACCATCGGTCCCTGCGGGCCCTGTGACTGAAAGGTCATGCCTGGTTTTATTTCCATATCGTCGGGGAACTGGCTTCTGGCTACTTCCTGAAACAGGCTCGGGTTAACTGGTCCGTAAGCTTCTTCAGGTTCTACACTGATCTTTACGCTGTCACCCACAGACATACCCATCATCTGTTTTTCAAGACCAGGGATGATCTGACCTGAACCGGTAATAAAGCCAAGGGGTTTTCCTTCCGGGGATTTATCAACCTCTTCGCCTGAATCGAGCGTAAGACAGTAATCGAATGCCACAAAAACCTTTTCTTTGATATCCATGTTTTCTCCTTTATCTGTTAAAAAAAACCGATGATCTTCCTGCCGAAAGGTCATCGGTAAATAATATTTTCATTAACAATAGATACTATAACGGTAAAAGTCAAACTAATGAAAAAGTTTCACTTTTCTTTTTATTGATTTAAGCTGTTATCTTTAATAAATATGGCTCATCTCCGGTTTATCAGGGACCAGGAATTCAATGGGTTGAGTTAAAAGCATTATTATTTTACATATACAGGGGAAAAATGACTGAATCAGCAAAAGAAGAATATATACTGGCCGGTGATATCGGCGGAACAAAGACAAACCTGGGTATCTTTCAGATGGGAAAACGCAGGCCGCTTGTTAAACGATTCAAAAGTTATCCCAGCGGTGATTTTGAAAAATTTGAAGAAATTATTGCACTCTTTCTTTCGGAAAATAACGAAAAAGTAAAAAAAGCCTGCTTCGGTATTGCCGGGCCTGTTGAAAAAGAGAGGTGTAAAATAACCAATCTTTCATGGGATGTTTCTTCTTCCCGGATAAAAAAAACATTTAACCTTAAAAGCGTAAAGCTGGTAAATGATCTGGGTGCCATGGCCGCATCTGTCCCATATCTTACCAGTTCCGAAATATTTAAGATAAACGAAGAGCGGCCGGAAAAAAACGGAAACATAGCTCTTATTGCACCGGGTACAGGGCTTGGTCAGTCCCTGCTTGTATACGGCAGCGGGAAATACATTCCGGTTCCTTCGGAAGGCGGGCATGTTGACTTTGCGCCTAACAATGACCTTGAAGACGGTCTTTTGAAATTTTTAAGAAAGCAGTACGGGCATGTGAGCCTTGAACGGATAATATCCGGTATTGGCATTTTAAATATTTATAATTATCTTAAAGCAACGGGCAAATATAAAGAACCCAGATGGCTTGAAAAAAGAATAGCCTCAGAAGACTCCGGAAAGGTTATCAATGAGTCTGCTCAGGAAAAGGGAAATAAGCTCTGTCTTAAAACAATAGACATGTTCCTGTCTATTCTGGGAGCATCTGCAGGAAACCTTGCTCTAACAGGTTTGACCAGGGGCGGCGTATATATTGGAGGCGGTATTCCTCCAAGGCTTTTATGGCGGTTTATGGATGGCTCCTTTATGAAAGCATTTAGTGATAAGGGCAGGTTTAAAGGATTAATGACGACTATCCCTGTATACATAATACTTAACAGCAGTGCCGGGCTGCTGGGTGCTGCTGTCGAGGCCTTTGGGTCTGAATGAACGGGGTAGTGATTTGGTGGGTGAGTAATTCCCCAAACCTGCGCTGCACAACCGATTTTAAATGTAGAGATCGGTATTTACTTCCGACCGGTTTTCGGAATCCGTGATTTCCGGAAGAGAGAGGGCAGAGCAAAGGATGGCATAGACCTTACTAACTCAGCAATTATTAATATGTTTTATCTTTCTCTGCGTAAAAAGATCCGCTTTTCCGAATTTGCTGAATCCTGCAATATTATTTCTGTTGCTATATCCTGCGAAAAAGATCCATGCGACCGCATTAAAGGGTGGGAGTTATATAGGAAAAGCAAGTATGGTAAACATAAGAAAAAGAGAAATGAGGAACTGATAAGCATGGTCGCCGGGATATCCAGTGAGAAAGGCCGGATTCATTTAAGCTTTTGAGAACCTTTGAGCGGAGTTTTTGAAGATAAAAATGACCTTGCAGCGGCAGTAGATAATTCTATTCACTCTCTATATAAACTATGGCCTGGAAACTATATTGCCTATGAAGAGATTTTTAAGACTGGTAAATATTCAGATAAATTTACAGAGTCTCAAAAAAAAAATCTTTTCTGCCTACCAAAATTTAAAACCAGAGATAAGAGTGCTTGTTCTTAAAATTTATGCAAACCCTGTCTGCAGTTTTGAAGCACAGCAGGATGCAGGAGTTGTAAAGGAAGGATGAAAAAAAATCTGGCCTAGAAAAAAGCATTCCCGCTGAAATTGCGGGAATGCATATAATCCAATTAAGCCGTTTTATAAAAAACTTCTATTTTTTCTTTCTTTTATAAATCGAAATCAGGCAGGTAAAAGCGCTTCCAAGCAGCCATAATGCAGTCGGTACAGGAACGGCAGAGGCCTCCCAGGTGCCTGATTTAATATATTTATAATTGTCATCCATTAAAAAGCTTCTGTTTATACCCTCTGTAACTATATAAAAAGCACTGGGATCTACCCTGCCATAAGTTCGGTAGCTTATTGAAAAATCATCATCATCAGAGCTTAACCAAAGGGGGTTACCAGTTCCAATATATTCAGGCGCTCCATCAAAGCGCAGCACTTTTACTCCTGAATAAAGTTTAACAGTGGCAACTACGTTTTCTGGGGTAAAAACCGTATTGCTGAAAGAAGAATAAAAGCTGTCAAGCGGGATTATGTCGCCCAGCTCTAATGTGTCCAGATCTGCGGTCAGAGACCATTCTCCATAAATGTCTTCTTGTGGAAAGTAAGTTTCATTATATCTATACTCCCTTACTGTCGCAGAGAAAGTCCCGGAATAACGCATCAATGCGCCATGGGCAGAAGTGGCCATTAACATGAACAATACTGTAAGAATTAAAAATCGTTTCATAAAGAACTCCCTTTGTCAGAATATTGGTAAAATTAACAATGTTTTTTAATTCATTTAAGTAGAGGAATCGTACAGGTTTTCATTGTTCAGTTTTTATGCAAATCCTGGAGATAATATAACAAATAAAACCTTAAAGATAATACTCTGATAAGAAACAAAACTGAAATGCTAACACTGTAAAATAATAATATTAGATTATATAAGTTAAGTTTTTATAAAGGATAAATTTATAATGTGGAAATAGTATTTTGTCAATAATGAGGATGGATTTTATTGTTATGTCTTAAATACGATATGGGTAGGTAAATGTAATAAATAGATATTATAAATCTATACATATTTGACAACATGTAAAATGCTCCATGTATACTAAATATGGTATTATTTGCCTGTCCCATATTCTAATTTCTCACTCCTATGACGGAAGTGTCGCACCTAAAGGCACTCATCTTTTTGATTCTTCAATATCTTATTAAGATGCCGCCCTGGCGGAAGCAGAAATAATTGCTGAAAAAAGAGTTTATAACGGAAAATACTATCAAGAAATTACACGGTCTGGTAATGGGCGCAGGTAAAAAGCATGTTAAACCAATACAATACCGGGATGGTCAGAATGTCATTATTTTATCGAAGGAATGGCGATTGCTTTCGAAAAAGTCAAATCACGTGCGCTGGAAGCCTCGCAAGAAGGGGCTAAAGATCAATCCTCTGTTTTAAGAACCCTTGACGCAATAATAGTGTAAAAGCTATTTTATATTGATACAGTATTGCTGCCCTGTGTGCAGAGCCTAGTGCCCTGTGCCTTTTTGTATTGACACTTTATTATTGTTTTCGATACTTTAGAAGTTTATATCAGTAGAATATATATCGGTTTTGATAAATAAAAACAGATGACTGTCAAGGAGGATTATTCGTGGAAAAGAAGATACTAATTGCTGTTGACGGAAGTATTCACTCAAGAAGAGCCATCGAGTATTGCGTTGGAATGTGTTCGCTTATCAAAGATATGCAGTATATTCTTATAAATATTCATCCCAAAATATCAGATTTCCTCCTTGCCGAATCCAAGATGGATTCAAAGGCAGGTTCCGCACTCAGGGACGTGGCAAAAAAGAACAAAGAAAACTCACTGAAGATTCTCGATGAGTCCATGGAAATCATGGTTAAAATGGGAGTCAGTGAAGACCTTATAGAAAAAGTGTCCCAGCCTGTTATAAAAGGTACCGCAAAGGGAATACTTGATTTTGCAAAGCAGACACTCTGCGATGCCATAGTGGTAGGCGACAGGGGAAAATCAAAACTGGTTGAAGCCTTTACCGGAAGTATTGCCAATAATGTACTTGAACACACCGATATAACTCCTGTATGGGCTGTCGGAGGCGATATAAAAACCAAAAAGGTTATGCTAGCTGTTGACGGTTCCGAGAGCGCTTTAAAGGCGGTTGACCATGCTGCTTTTATGCTAGCAGGAAACACGGAAATAAATGTTACCCTTGTTCATGTAACCCCCAGACTCAGGGATTACTGTACAATAGAGTTTGATGAGGACGGTGACATGATAGAAGATATAATTACAAGCGGAGATAAAAAGTGTGTAGACAGCTTTTATACTCATGCACAAAAGAAATTTACCGAAGCCGGTATGAGTGAGAGCCAGATAAATGTTATGGAGGTTGAAAGCAAACTGAGCATAGGTAAAACCATTGTCGAAACGGCCGAAAAAGAAGGCTGCGGAACACTTATTATAGGCCGCAGAGGTGCCAATGATTCTTTCTTTATGGGCAGTGTTTCAAGGTATGTTCTCGCCAATGCAAGTGACTGTGCTGTATGGCTTGTGCCTTAACCTTAAATTAAGCCGGGAAAGGGAGGTGTTAAACCTTCTGTTCCCGGTTAAACCGATTACTGCATTTTATGTTTGATGTTTAATTTCCCCGATTGTCCCCGCTGAATTCAAATGTTTTTCCTGTAACAGAATAAGACTCAACATATGCATAATTAATGGAGCAGATAACAAGTAATGAATGATAATTCTTCTGTCCATAAATTGGAAAAAGAGATCAGAGAGTTAAGGGGAAAACTGGACAATCTGGAAAAAGAGCATCTGGAGCTTCAGGATAGGGAATCTCTGTATAGGGTAATATTTAAGAATGCAGAGGTGCCTGTTACTTTGCTGGATTTCGAGCTGAATAAATTAGTTGAATTTAACACGATATCCTACAAATCATTAGGGTATTCGAAAGAAGAGTTTAGAGATCTTTACTTTTTTGACTTTGTCGAGCCGGTATCGATGGATTTGAATGAAACCAGAAAAGGATCTAATAAATTTGAGTGTCGTGTAAAGGCGAAAAATGGTGAAGAACGAGATATAATGGTCTATTCACGGCCTGTTGAGATAAAAGAAAAGCTGTACGCTTTAGCTGCTGCTGTTGATATTACAGAACAAAAAAAAGCTGAAACGGCCCTTAGAGATAGTGAAGAGTTCAGTTTTTCCCTTCTTAAAAAATCCCCTATTCCTATCCTTGTGATTGATGAAGAACTTAAGGTCAAATATATAAATCCCATGCTTGAGAAACTGACCGGATATGAAAAGAAAGAAATTATCGGGACAACCGCGCCATTTCCATGGTGGCCTGACAGGGATGAGGACGGATCAGGCGTTAAGTCGTGGAATGAGACAGTTTTTGCGGGAATAGATAAATTTGAAACAAATTTCAAGAACAGGCAGGGTGATACTTTTTATGTAATAATCACAGTTACTCCCATAAAAAAAGATGGCAAATTCAAATATGCTCTGATTAGCTGGGTCGATATAACAGCACGCAGACATGCTGAGGATGAAGAAAAAGAGCTGAGAGAGCAGTATGAAAGAGCACAGAGAATGGAAGCGCTTGGGACTCTTGCCGGCGGTATTGCTCACGATTTTAACAATTTGCTTATGGGAGTCCTGGGGAGGACATCAATGATGCTCCTTGATAAGATCCCTGAAGATCCGGACTGTAAACATCTAAGAGAGATTGAAGAGTATGTGAAAAACGCTGCCGATCTTGCTGGACAGCTTCTGGGATTTGCCAGAGGCGGGAAATATGAGATTTCCTGTATTGATCCAAACCGTCTGATCGATACCACTGCAGGCATGTTTGGAAGGACAAAAAAAGAGATCCATATTCACAAAAGACTGGATAAAAGACTCTGGAATGTTGAGGCTGACCAGGGACAGATCAACCAGGTGTTAATGAATATCTTTATAAACGCGTGGCAGGCCATGCCCGGCGGCGGGAGACTGTACATTAATACAGAAAATATTGAAGTCAGAGATAAATTTTCCAAATTAAAGGATTTAAAACCCGGCAAATATGTGAAAATTACAATTACCGATACCGGTACGGGAATGTCAAAAGAGGTTATGGACAGAATATTTGAGCCTTTTTTTACCACAAAGGAAAGGGGCAGGGGGACCGGGCTCGGCATGGCATCAGCCTATGGAATTATTAGCAATCATGGCGGGCTTATTGATGTATACAGCAGGGAAGGAGAAGGCTCAACTTTCAGGGTATATCTGCCTGCCTCCGAAAAGAGTGCTGAAATAAAAAAGGAAATATCAGGGGAAATTACCTGCGGCGATGAAACAATCCTTTTGATCGATGATGAAGATATTATCATTGATGTAGGCAGAAGCATGCTTGAAAAGCTGGGGTATGATGTCTTTACTGCAAAAAGCGGAAGGGAGGCGGTAAATTTATTCAGGGGCAGAAAAACAGAGATATCCCTTATAATACTGGATATGATTATGCCTGATATGAATGGAAACGAGACTTTTGACCACCTGAAAAAAATTGATCCGGATGTAAATGTCCTTTTATCCAGCGGCTACAGCGTGGATGAAAAGGCAAATGAAATAATGCTTAAAGGCTGCAAGGGTTTCATACAGAAACCCTTTAACCTTAAAACCATTGCTCAAAAAGTAAGGGAAATTATCGATACTAGGAAATAAGTTTAAAACGGCTTTTCACTGCGCCGCAGACCGGACAGTTTTCAGGAACTTCATTTTCGCAGATATAACCGCATATCTGGCAAACGTAATAGTCAGTGTCCCTTCCTTCCATCATGTCGTTCATCATGCTCTTATAAAGCTGCGCATGGCGGTCTTCAACATCTCTTGTCTGGGTCAGGGCCTTCATTACGGCATTGTTTGAACCTTCCTCTTCCGCTTCCCTTATAATCTGAGGATACTCATCGGCATTTGCCTTTATCTCATTTTCAAATGCTGTCTGAAGATTTTCTTCTGTTGATCCGATTTTTCCTCTCATTAATAACAGAAACCGGTTTGCATGAACCGATTCCGAATCAGCAACAGCCTTGAAAAGTTTTGCGGCCTGTATATACTCTTCTTTTTCTGCCTTGAGAGCAAAGGCCTGGTTGCGCATCGATGCCTTTGACTCGGCAGCAAAGGCTTTACTAAGATTTTTTTCTGTTTTTTCTCCCATTTTGTTTCTCCCCTGGATAATGGAACATATTGCCTTAAACCTTATTTTTTAATATATTAAAATCAATTTTTAATGATTTTAATTACACTGTTAACATGTTTTAACACGCGGAAGGGTCATATGACAAAAGAATACTGGACAGTCTCGGAAGTTATAGAAATTTTTCAGATGGATGAAACCACTATTCAATATCTCGAGGAAGAAGAGATCGTCTGTCCTGAGTGCTGTGATGAGCATCCTGCTAAAAGGTTTTCCAGTGCGGATTTTGATAAACTTCGGCTTGTAAAAGTTTTAATGGAAGATATGGATGTGAATCTGCCCGGGGTTGAGGTTATTCTCAGAATGAGGCAGAGCCTGATCCGGATGAGGAAACAGTTTGATGATATACTTGAGGATCTTGCGGCAGAAATAAAGGAAACCATCAAATAACATATCTGTTTTTAAGGGGGCGAATATGGGGAAAAGCTTCGGTGAGTTTGTGGATATTGTGAAACTGCAGCAGCTTACTGATAACCTTTATGCCACAGCTTCCATTCCCTCATCCATAATAGATGTAAATGGTAAAATCATTACAGAATCCGGCTGGCAGAAGATATGTACCGATTTCCACCGGAAAAATCCTCTAACCCTGAAAGACTGTATTGAAAGTGATTTAAAAGTCAGAAAACAGAATCCGGATACTCCCTATACAATATACACGTGCCCGAGAGGACTGATTGATGCTTCGGTCCCCATTGTGATTGAAGGAGAAAAAATAGGGAGTATATTTGTTGGCCAGGTTTTTCTTGAGCCTCCGGGTCCGGAAACGGAAATGTTATTCAGGAAACAGGCTCGAAAGTTTGGGTTTAACGAAGAAGAATATATTGAAGCCTTCAGGGCGATTCCTGTTTTTTCGGAAGAAAAGTTACATTCTGCTATATCCTTTCTTTACAATTTATCAATAATGATAAGCGATCTTGGAATAATGAGGCTTCGTGAGGCGGAAGCCGCTGAACAGATCCGTAAAAGCGAAAAAGAGTACCGGAATCTCTTTAATAATATATACGATGTTTATTATCGGACTGACAAAAAAGGTATTGTTACACTTATCTCTCCCTCAATAAAATATTTTACAGGCTATTCTCCGGAAGATATGATTGGTAAAGACCTGGCCGATTTTTATCTTCACAGGGAGGAAAGAGAAAAATTCCAGTCCGAAATAACCCGTAACGGGCACGTTCAGTATTTTGAAGCTCAGATAAAAACCAGTGATAACTCAGTAAAATGGGCATCAACAAATGCAAGAATGATGATTGATGAAGAAGGTAATTTTACGGGAGTAGAAGGCATTGCAAGGGATATTACGGAACTGAAAAGAACCGAGGAAGAACAGCTTAAAAAAGAAAAGCTTCAGGCTGCAGTGGAGACTGCAGGGGCTGTATGCCATGAATTAAACCAGCCTTTACAGGCTATTCTTGGACATCTTGAGCTGCTGGAAATTGAGGTTGATGACAGGCCCTATCTTGAAAAAATTAATGTTATCAAAAAACAGGTAGAAAGGATGGGGAAGATAACAAGAAAACTCATGGGTATAACCCGCTATGAAACAATGGATTACCTGGATAGAAAAATAATAGATTTAGGTAAATCCGTAAATCACGAATAACCCGGATAAAACTGCTACAGTTTTAAATCCTTTCTTAGATCTTCCCTGTAATGGGCGCTCATTTTTTTTGCTGCTTCGATAACATCACTGTCATCTGTCTGAGGGACCTTGACTATAAGCTTTACCTTCATATCTCCCCGGTTTCCGGTCTTTAAATCATTGGCTCCCTTCCCCTTGAGTCTCATTGTCTGACCGCTCTGGCTCTTCGGGGGGATTTTAAGGTTTACCATGCCATCTATTGTGGGTACAGGTATGGTGCCGCCGGCAATGGCTTCAGCAACTGTTACAGGTATCTCCATCAGCAGGTCATCATTTTCTCTTTTAAGAAGCGGATGGGGCTTTACATGAATTTTAAGATACAGATCTCCCGCGGCTCCTCCGTTAAAGCCCGGCTCACCTTTGCCCGCTACACGAACCTTCGATCCTTCCTTTACCCCTTTGGGGATAGTCACTCTTATTCTTTCTTCAGCCATTGTTTTTCCCTGGCCGCTGCACTGTTTGCATGGCTCGCCAGTAGATCCGTGACCGTGGCACTGGGGGCAGGGCTTGGTAAAATTGATCGGTCCGTCTGCTATGTTTACTCTTCCGGAACCTCCGCAGGTCTGGCATGTGCTCATGCCTTTTGAAGAATCTATTCCTGATCCGCTGCAGGCAGTACAGTCTTTCATTTTCTGCATGCTGAGTTCCGTTTCAAAACCCTTTAAGGCCGACAGAAGATCAATGGTCATATCATGCTCCATGTCCCTTCCTTTTGAACTCGTGCTTCTTCCGGAAGAAAAGCCTGACCTTCCGCCCCCGCCTGATCCAAACAGATCTCCAAAAATATCTTCATAGCTCTGGTATTTCCCAAAGTCCTGAGCGCTTGACCAGCCTCCGCCTGATGCACGGCCTGCCTGTCCTGCGGACCCATGATCATATGCTCCCCATTTTTTATATTCCCTGGCCTTTTCTGCATCAAATCCTGAATTAAGGCTGTCTTCACCAAACTCATCGTAGAGTTTTCTTTTTTCGGCATTACCAAGACAGTCGTATGCCATGGAGATTTCCTTGAACTTCTGCTCTGCATCTTTATTGCCGGGGTTGATGTCCGGATGCCATTTCCTGGCAAGTTTTCTGTATGCTTTTTTTATCTCATCCTGGGCAGCGTCTTTTTTTACACCAAGTATTTCATAGAAGTCTGTAGCCATATTCAAATTTCTTTTCTTTCAGATTATTTAATATGTTTAAACCGGCAGTGCCGGCCTGCATTGATTAAAAATGATTTTTAAATATAAAAAATATAATCATAAAATTAACATATTGAATATGCTGCCGCAATATTTATGTGGGTGTGGGATTTTTCGTTGGGGCAGGATAGGTGCCACTGGCGCATTAGTGAGGGGCTCAATTTAATCGTGAGGGGCACAGCGTGCTGTGCCGGTATTTAGCCGTTACTGTAAATGACAGCCTCAAAGGCACGGCGCGCCGTGCCACTACGAATCTGTAAAACCGTATGTGGAAAAGGCGGCATCATTCTAAAATAATATTAAGCAAATAAAAACTGAATCTACTCTGTTTCAGGCACAACCGCTTCCCATTCTACCTTTGCTGTGCTGAACAGTTTCCCTTCTGCCTTTGCAAGATCAATAAGTGATATCTGGTAGTCTCTTACTGCATCAATCTCATTTTGCTGTTCCTGCACCAGGTCTCTGCCTGCCTGAAGCAAATCAGTGCTTTTTTCAAGGCCCAGTTCATACCTGTGCTTTTTTTCTTTATATGCCTCTTCCCGGTACATGGCTGCTTCTCTGCCTGCAAGTATCCTTTCCCATGCAGATTCAACCTTGTCGATCTGTTTTAAAATTTCTTTTTTAATATCTGCCCTTTTCTGTTTTTTAACCGCAAGGTTTTTAGCTTTTCTGTAAAATGCTTCTCTCAGCCTGCTTTTTGCCTCTTTGTTCCCAATAGGGATATTTATGTTAAGAGAAAAGGAATGGTCATTGTAATCATTATTATCCAGTACATCGTATGAGTCTTCTCTGCTTGTACCGATACCGTTGATATTATATCTGTATGTAAGGTCTGCGGTGGGAAGCATCTGGTTTTTCTGGTATTCAATATTACTTGCATCTTTCGCCAGATCAATTTCAATTTCCAGCATCTCCATCCGGTTTTCAATGGCATTTTTTACCATCTGCTCTTTATCAAAATTATATTGACCCAAATCAGGAGCTGTCACAGGGATAAGTCTTGTCCCTGATTCTACTCCCAGATCTTTTATGTTTAATATCTGCTTCAGTTCTCTTTCTTTATCTCTTAAATCATCCTCTGCATTTAATAACTGAACACGGCTTGAAGCCATACCAGCTCTTGTATTTGTCAATTCTATCCTGGGCTTTTCTCCTACTTCAACATAACGCTTTGCCTGTTCAAACAGCGCCTTTTTAAGTTCATAGTCATTTTTCCTTACCTCAAGGTTTTTATCTGCTGCATATAGCTGCCAGTAACTTTTGCCCACAGTGGCTATGGTTGCTATGACCTGTTTTTTAGTCTGGGCATCCGTTTTTCTGCTGTTATATTGCGCAATCAGAATATTGTAAGTTTTTATTTTGCTTCCTCTTCCCTTTAAAAGAGGCTGCCTTATGGATGCATAGAGATCGGAATTGTATGTCGTGCTGCTTGTATAGTAACTTGAATTGGTTTTATAACGATTGTCCCTTATACCCAGAGTTACTGTTCCTCCTGTAGAAACAGGAATTTCCACGCCAATGTCCACGTTGGATGTATCGATCCTTGAACCGTCCACAGACGATGCCGTAGGGCTGTCAGTCTTTGAGTAGGATATGCCGTTACTTCTTATGGCTGGTTCAAATGCTCTTGCCTTCTCCTGAATAATATTTTCTTCACTTATAGTCGGCTCAATAAGCTGGACCTGCAGGTCCAGGTTATTCTTTAATGCAAATGCAATGCATTCCTCTATAGAAAGTGTAAGCTCGGGGAGTTCGGTTTCTGTTTTTTTCAGCCCTGTTGTATTTTTCCCGGCCTTTATAAGTTCAATTACATCGACCTGTTTCACCTTTTCTTCAGTTACTGTGAGAAGAAGAGGCTGATCGTTCCAGCTGTTTTTATATGAGCATCCCCCTGTTATAAGAGACGCACATAATATAAGGATGCAGCAGAATCTGTTATTGCCTGTTAGATTACGCATATATAATAGCTCCATTTTACAGCTAATTTTTTTATCTTACATCATATCGAATAAAGGAGATGAATGAACCTGCAACAGCAAGCAGGATATAAAAGGCAAGGAGCCCCATATCTATAACACTTTTCTGCAGTAACTGTTTTATGTCAGAACCTGCAAATTCAAACTGAGGAACTTCACTGATATCTATGGGTTCAGCCTTTTCTTCTATTTCTGCCCGGTAACTGCGCTTTTCTGTAAGATACTTGTCTGCACGAAATTTACTGAAAATATCCCTGTAATTACGAAGCTGTTCTTCATATGAATATTTCAGATCAATACCGGTATCTGCAAGGTTATCAGCCGCAAGCTGAAAAGCCGATGCCGGAGAAAATCTTGATAATGAAAAACCTAACTTTTCTCTAACGGCCTTTCGGTTTTTCCAGTCTTCCTTTAACAGTGCATCATATGCGGCTCTGTCTTCGGAAAGCTTTGTGCCTCTTTTTTTTATTTCTGCAAGCGAATTATCGTTATGCTCCTTTAATTTTGCTTCCAGTACTTCCTTGTTTGTACGGTTTTCAGCAATAATAGAACTCATTTTTTCCATACTTTTTTTGCTGCGCTCATCGGCCCATTTTCTGTATTCTGCATAAAGTTCCCGGTTTTTTTGCGAGTATCTGGATGCTATTTCGGTTGCTGTTGGAACTTTGACGAATTGTCCGGCAAGCATGACTCCTGCACGGGGAATAATCAGAACACAGCATACCCATATAATAAGAAGGTAAAGGAATGATGTTGAAGCCTTTTTTGTAAGTGAGGATACAAGAATACCCAGACATAGAAAAAAGCTGAAGTATAAAAATGATATACCCATTAAAGCAGAAAGTCTGAGCCAGTGGGATGCTGTCATGGGGATATCAAAAAGTATAACCATCATGACACCGAGCATGACCGGTATAAGAAGAGGAATAACAAGACCAAGCCATGCCCCTGTAATTTTTGCTGCAATATATTTTGACCGGGGCAGCTGGTTTGCAAAGCTCAGTTTTAATGTGCCGCTTTCTTTTTCTCCGCATATGGAATCATACGTAAACAGTATGGCAAAAAGTGAAAGCACAACCTGCACAATGAACATAAGGTCCATTGATCTGAATACTGCAAAGATTGTATTTTCGGAATAATGGCTGTTATATAGTTTTATAACCCTTGATATGGGCGCCTGTCTTCCTACATCATGGGTTATTCCTGTTACAAAAATCTGCATAGGGTCAGGGCGGCGTCCTACTACTGTTTCCAGGTTGCCCCATGCAGTGGTCCCTTTCAGCTGCTGATTGTTATTGGACGTAACTGATTCATACTGGGTCATGGCTGCTTTATAATCTTTAATTCCCAGAAAAACGCTGAGAATAATAAGAATGGAGCAGACGGAAAAAACAGCCGTAAATTTGGGACTGAAAAGGATGCTCTTTAACTCTTTTTCTATTAATATCTTAAGCATATTTAACTCCCCATCAGCGCAGATCATAGCGAAGAAACGCCAGAAATGAACCGCAAAAGAATATCATGTTAAATAAAAGCAGTATGGCAATATCCGGTATGGCCTCATAGATAACCGCAGATAATTCAGGGGCCTGAAATATAAACTCCGGTATCTCTCCGGTATCTATAGGTTTTGGCGGTTTTTTCTGTGCCTGATCATCCTGATTGAAAAAGCTTGCGGGAGTTGTACCTATGGCATGGCCTGTTTTATTTTTTATAAATTCTGAAAGTGACTTTGAGTATGACGCAGCATTTTTATAAAATTGATTTTTCAGGTTAATTGATGTTCCGCAAAGTGCTGATGAAACCAGTGTGAACAGTGAAGTTGGGGATAGGCGGGATATGCTGAAGGCAAGCTTCTGCTGCTCTATCTGTTTATTGTGTCTTTCTTCATACAGGCGTCCGATTAAACTATCTATTTTTTTGTTATACTCAACACTTAACTGTTCAGAAAAATTACGTGTTTTTTCAAGATACCTGTCCAGAGCCTCCTGACTGTCATCGCGGCTTTTATATAATTCCTGTCTCAGGCTGTCACTGAATTCATCATACCGTTTTGATCTTTCAATAGAGTATTTTTCTTCCATCTGATTCTGCTGAAATAAAATACTGTTCAAAGACGGGACCTCAACGGAATTTCCTGCAATTAATACCGATGCCCTTGGAATAATAAGCACGGAAAACACCCATATTACCAGAAGGAAAAGAAATGAGCTGGATGAACGTTTTGTAAGGCAGGACATGAATACAGACATGGTAAGAAACACGCCCAGGTAAAGAAAACTGCACATTAAAAATAAAACCAGCTGTATCCATTCATCTGTTTTCATGGGCACTCCCATTATCGGAAGCATAAGTATACCTATAAGAACCGGAATAATAAGAGGGACAACAAGCGCAAAAAAAGAACCTGTGAGTTTTCCGGTAATATAGTTTGCTCTGGGAACCGAATTGGCAAAGGAAAGCCGTAATGTCCCCCTTTCTTTTTCTCCGTTAACAGCATCAAAAGCAAAAAGTATCGCAAACAGAGAAAATATTATCTGAAACACAAATTCGAGGTCCAGAAAGCGGAATACCGCAAAAACCGACTGCTCGCTGTATGTGCTTTCATCAAAAAAAGGATGAGACCCGCCGTCAACAGTTGCGGTTCTGCCTATGTCATTAGATATACCCATGACAAGGCATGCAAGCGGTTCCGGCGGAAGAAAGATTTTATTGCTGCTCACATAACCCCAGTCAGTAACGGTGGCAAACTGCTGAATCTGTGCTGCCTTTGAGTCGTTATATTCCTGTATTCCGGTATGGTAATTTTTGATGCCAGTATAAAACGCCATAATAATAAGAATGGAACACACACCAAAGGTTGCGGCAAATTTTGCAGAGCCTGTAATTTCTTTGAGTTCTTTATACAGTATAAGTTTGAGCATGATTAAACAGCCTCCTTCGTATCTGCTGTATGTAACAGTAATTCATATGTGCATAGCCGAACATGTTCATGTTAACCGAAATTATCTGACGTCATACCGGATGAATGCTATGAATGTTCCTGCTGTGATTAAAAGGATATAGATAGATATTATTGAAAAATCTAAAACAGTGTGCTGTATGATCCAGCTTAAATCCGGATTGATAAATTTAAACTGCGGCATCTCACTTAGGTCCAGGGGTTCGGGTTTTTTATTTTCAAAGATATTTGTATAACGGTCGGTTCCCGACGCATCGATTTTATCAGCTTTAAACTTGCTTAACAGGCTGCTGTAGGTCCGAAGCTGATCCTCATAATCTGTTTTAAGACTCATGCCTGTTCCTGCAAAATTCATAGATGCAAGCTGATAGGCCGAAGCAGGCGAAAATCTTGATATCGAAAAACCCATTTTTTGTCGCGCTCCCTTTCTGTTGCGCCAGTCTTCTTTAAGGGCTGTATCAAATTCTGTTATCTTCTGTGAAAAGTCTCTTTCTGCTGCCTGTGACTTTTTTCTGTACACGTCTCTAAGTGCGTCGTATCTTTTCATGAACTCTTCTCTTGAAGAAAGCCGTTCCTGTTCCAGGCTTCTGACTCCTGCCCTCTGTTCATCTGAAAACTTGTGCAGCTTTTTAATATACTCATCGCTTAATTCACTGTACTTTTGCGATACCTGTGATGAAATTTCTGATGCGGTCTGTACCCTGACAAACTGTCCAGCTATCATCACACCGGCCCTGGGGATAATGAGAACAAGGCACACCCAGATGACCAGCAGATAGAGGAAGGATGAAGATGAGTTTTTTGTAACAGAAGAGAAAAACACACCAAGGCAGATAAAAAAACTGAAATAAAGAACCGACAGACCTGTTAAAAATGCAAACTGTTTCCAGTGTGCTGCGGTCATTGGTATTTTATAAAACAGTATGAGGGCTGTTCCAAGCAGCATGGGGATAAGAAGCGGTATAACAAGGCCTAACCATGAACCAATGATTTTGGATAATATATAGGAGATGCGGGGAACAGGGTTTGCAAAGCTGAGCTTTAGTGTCCCTCTTTCACGCTCTCCGTTTATTGCGTCATAGGTGAACAGTATTGCTAAGAGTGAAAGTACTATCTGTACTATAAACATCAGGTCCATGGACCTGAATACTGCAAATATCATGTTCTGGGAGTAGTTGCTGTTTGTAAGGTTTACGGTTCCGTAGCTCGAAATTTGGGCCTGTCTACCTATGTCATTGTTTATTCCTGATACAAATATCTGCATGGGATCAGGATAACGGGTTATCTGAGGGTTGAGGTCGCTCCACTCTGTTTCACCCTTGATCTGCTGGGTTACCTGTGAGGTAACAGTTTCATAATTGGTCATTGCGGTTTTATATTCTTTTATTCCTATATAAACACTCATAACAATCATGACAGTGCATACTGCAAAAACCGCTGCAAATTTAGGGCTGGTTAAAATAGATTTTAACTCTTTTTCTATTAATATAAGAATCATGATTATCTCTCTTTTATCGAAGGTCATAACGAAGGAATGCTGTGAATGCTCCGATGAAAAATACAAGGTTAAACAGGAATAAAAGGGCAATATCAGGCAGTGCATCATGTAAAATAACAGGAAGGTCAGGCGCCTGATAAGCAAACTCAGGGATTTCGTTAACATTGATCAGACGTGCCTGTTTCTTTTTATCTTCCCTTTCCCTGTTAAAGTTCATCTCGCTGTCTATGCTTCTTCCTGTTTTATTCCTGAAAAAATCAGCAAAGGATTTTGAGTATGCCTTTGCGTTTTCCATAAAGTGATTACGCAGTTCCATGGACGTATCAGCTAATGTTGTTGCTGACAGAGTAAATACCGCAGCCGGTGAAATGCGTGAAATTCCGAATGCAAGTTTTTCCTGTTTGATCTGCATGTTCGTTCGTTCTTCATTAAGTCTGCTTTTTAGATCATCAACGTTTTTATCAAGTTTATCTCTTAGTATATCCAGCTCTCCGTAAAGCTCTTCCTGCCTGTTTTTCATAAACTCAGGGCCTTTATCGCGGTTCTGCCTTGACTCCTGCAAAACCTGTTGAAAGACCTCTCCCAGTTTTTTATCAGATTCCCTTGCATTTTGCCTTTGAAGCTGAAGCACCTGAACTGATATTTCTTCTGTAGAAGGCACTTCAACCGCGTTCCCTGCAATTAATACGGATGCTCTCGGGATAATAAGTACGGAGCAAACCCATATAATCAGAAGAAACAGGAATGAACTGGATGGCCGCTGTGTCAGACAGGATATGAATACAGCGAGTGTAAGAAATACTCCAAGATAGAGCATCCCGCACAGGATAAAGAGACTTAGCCGTATCCATTCATCCACTGTAAGTGATACTCCCATTACAGGTATTAGCAGCGCCCCTATCAGTATGGGGATTAACAGGGGAAGGGCAAGCGCCAGAAATGAACCTGCAAGCTTACCCAGTATATAACCTGCCCTTGGAAGTGAATTTGCAAAGGAGAGTCTTAATGTCCCTCTCTCCTTTTCTCCATTAACCGCATCAAAGGCAAACAGGATTGCAAAAAGAGAAAATATTACCTGAAATACAAACTCAAGATCCAGAAACCGGAATACCGAAAAAACAGGCTGCTGACTGTAATTGCTCCTGCTAAATGAGGGTGTATCGCGACCGTTTATGTAAGCATCTCTGGGGATATCATTTGAAAGTCCAACAATAAGCGAGGCAAGTGGTTTTGGTGTAAGGGATATCCTGTGATCCCTCACATGATCCCAGTCAGTGGTATCTTTATAGGGGCGGAGATTGGCTGCGGTGGAAGAGTTGTATTCTTCCATGCGTGTCTCATAATTTTTTATTCCTGCAAAAAAGGAAAGAATTATAAGCATGGAACATATACCGAAAGTGACGGCAAATTTTGCAGAACCTGTAATTTCTCTAAGTTCTTTAAGAAGAATAAGCTTAAGCATGATTAAGCTGCCTCCTCCATGTAGCCTGCCATATATTTCATATAGAGCTGTTCCAGGTCTTTGTCGCTCAGTTCATCCTTGCCTGCCTGCATAACAAGTTTACCCTGGTTCATGATTCCTACTGTGTCGGCTATTTCACGTGCGCGGAAAATATCGTGGGTAGACATGAGTATTGATTTACCTTCGCTCCTGAGGTTATCCAGAAGTTTCATGAATTCAAATCCTGCCTTCGGGTCAAGTCCTGATGTGGGTTCATCTAGAAGTATGGCAGGCGCATCCTTGAGTATGGCGATTGCTATTCCGCATTTCTGGCGCATGCCTTTGCTGAAACCTTTGAGGCGTTTATTATGCGCTTCTTCCTGTAAGCCTACTCTTAAGAGCACATCACGGTAGTCATCCTTTGAGTAATCTTTTTTCCCGCCGAGCCGTGCAAAGTAATCAAGGTTCTGCATGGCAGTGAAATTCTGATACAGCATGACGTTTTCTGATACATATGCAATCTTCTCTTTTGCAAGCAACGGTTCTTTGTGAGTTACAATACCCATAACACGGGCTTCACCTTCTGTAGGTTCAATGAAATTTAAAAACAGGTTGATGGTTGTTGTTTTACCTGCACCGTTTGCCCCAAGCATTGCAAATATCTCGGAACTGTTGATAGCAAATGATACTTCATCAAGGGCAAGTACGCCGTCTTCATAACGTTTGGTGAGTTTGTCCGCTTCAAGTACTGTCTGTTTTTCTGTTTCTGTCATGGGAGCCCCTTTCTTTTATGTCAAAATATGTTTACGTGTTGATTAATGAGTTTATCCTGGAGTTATTTAAAAAAAGCTGAACCGCAAAGACGCAAAGTGCGCTAAGAAAAACAAAAATGGTTTTATGTTTTTAAAATAATAAAATGCTTTTCTTCGTGCTCTTCGTGGTAAATTAGCTTTTGTTTTATGATGCTCTGCATCACTGTTGATTTTTCTGTCTGTTCAAAACCAATTATCTCTATATGTTACGTGATATACCTGTAGTGGCGGGCCTTGCGTCCGCCTGTTTTTTAACAATAAAGCTGTTTATGGTAACAAAATAGAAACTCATTACAGTATTGCTGTTTTCTCCCCCTCCCTTAATCCCTCCCGCCAGGGGAGGGAAATTTAAAAACAGCAGTAATGAAGACGCCTGACCAACTTTTAAATACCCAGGCATTGACAGCAAAACAAGGCGGGCGCAAGGCCCGCCACTACATGAATTATGTCATATAAAACAGGCGCTGAATCTGATTTGCCTTTAATTTGGCTGACAGCTGAACGCTGATAGCTGACAGCTTTCCATTACCTTCTCGACAGTCTTATTCCAAAAACAACCATTCCGCCTACAAGACCAAGTATGAGTAAAATAATGATTATCATTCCAAGCAAATTGGTCTCTGCTTTTATTTCTACGTTTATTGTTTTATCTTCGCCTGATATGGGCTGTTCATCAGATAGCGATGTTGTGGATACCCTTACTTCGTAACGCCCTGCTGCAGCATCCTTTGCCGGTATAATGTTAATAATGGTTCTTTTTTCTTCTGATACATTCAGCCTGTCTATGTTCTTTGGTTCAATTGTGTGTGTCCAGTTAAGCGGGAGGTCTACATCTATCTCCACATTGTTGAGGCTTCTCGTGCCGTCGTTTACAAGTTCAATAGGTACCTGCACTGACTCTCCTCCATTTATAGAAAAGAAAAGCTGCTGTGCTTTTACGAGCAGTTCGCCTATCCCCCTTGGTACAAGGTCAAGCTTTACATAGCCGACATCCATGGCAATGATTTCTTCTTCTGTATACTCTCGTGATGAATCCAGGTTGATTTCCTTTACCCGGTTTTGAGGGAGTGCAACAACATAAAATTTAATTGAACCGTCAATTTTTATGGAATCGTTGGCGCGGTCCGGAAGGAATACCTTTAATGACGCCTTTTTGGTACTTGAGCTTTCTGTGAATTTAAAATAGCTGAGCCTTGTATCAGAGCCCGCTGTAGAGAAGTAACGGTTTATCTGGTTGGGCAGGTTAACAACCTCAAGCTTAAAGGTGTCAACCGCACCGCTGAAAAGTTCAAGGCTTAAGTCGTATGATGCGGAGCTTCCCAGTTCCACTTCCTGTGAGAACTGTTCAGACTGCAGTTCAACTTTATTAATGGTGGAATCTTTCTGCAGGTATATCTTTTTATCTATGGTAGCTCCGTTGCCGTAATTTATAACCACCCTTACAATGTCCAGGTCCTGCAGCAGGGTAAAACTTACCTCTTTTGACTGATTCGCTCCCAGTCTTTCTATCCTGTGTTCATAGGGCTGTCCAATGATTACATCATCGTTGAGTATATTTATGTAGATGTTGTTTATAACGTCAGGTTCAATGGCGCTGAACAGATCTTCATCAATATTTATAAGCTTTTTTAACTCTGCACTTCCATTTGATGAGTTTTTGATCGTAATCCTGACAATTTTCTCCCCTGATTCACTGCTGTATTTTACTGCATTATTAATGGACAGATACTGGTCCTGAAAAAGTATTTTAAGCAGATTCTGCTGGTAATCAACTTCTGAGTGATTAAATGTCTTCATAAAATCATCATATTCTTTTCGGGATATCTGACCTTCCTTTAACAGTATTTTTTTACGTTCAAGTTCCTTCCTGTTAATTTCATACTCCTCTTTCATCCTCTTTAAACCAAGCAGCGGGTAATCATTGTCTCTGGGGTTAAAATAGCCGGAACTGCTCTGAGTAAATGCGGGTTGGATCTGAAAAGAAAAAGAGCACAGACATATAACAAGAATAAAAAATATTTTGCGCATGGTAAGTATAATCCTTTAAAAAGAGGTTTTAATACTGCTGTGTCAGAATCTGCTTATTTCGATTTAATGAGAAAATTATTATTGTAAGACTGTTTAACGGTAGATTGTCGTAAATGTACGACGCAAAGTCGTAAGAGTCAAGAGAAAATATTCGGTGCTGTATTATTCTTCTCTGTCCAGTGTGTTATCCAGGATTTTACGGAGTTCTGTAAGTTCATCTCTTGATAGTTTGTTTTTATCTAAAAGATGAGTGATTAGCGGTGCCACCGAGCCTCCTGTCAGTTTGGAAGTCAGTGATTCAAGCTGCTCGCCTGCATAGGTCTGTTTATCGATCTTTGCCGAAAAAAAGTGAATATTGATGCTCCTGTCTCGGATAATGTAGCCTTTGTCCTCAAGACGCTGGAGAAGTCTCTGGACAGTTCCGTGCTGCGCTTTATTATTGTCAGGGTAAAGTTTTTCCCGTATTTCACGTGCAGTTATGGGCGAGTTTTTCCATAACAGTTTCATGACAGCGAGTTCTGCATTTGCCAGCGGCGGTTTTTTCATCGTAAAAATCCTTTGCCTTAAAGGTTGATACGAAAATAATTATGTAAAGTAGTTATCTAAATATCGTCAAGGTATAAGCTCATTCTCATTATGGACTCATTCATTTCAAGCTGCTGTTTCAGATAGGCCTTGTATTTTTCTGCAAGCTCAGGCGTCATTACGCTTTCTGCCGCCTCAAGGTATTTTCTATAAACAAGAGACTGTCTTTCCATGCTTTCTTTTATTTTGGCTTCGGTGAGTTTTCCGTCATCATCATCCTTTTTATCAAACACGGCTGTTCTGCCGGTGTACATTAAGTCTATCAGTTCCTCTATCTGGGCTTCTGTTAATTTTTGATCAGGAGTTTCTGTTTTAAAAAAGTTTTGCAGGGTTATTCTCTCGCTGAGTCTTTCTTTATAGCTTTCATATATTTTATAAAATTTATCATTCAAAAAACTTTTAATGTTTTCTTTACATTTATCCTGTATTTCTTTTTCCCTGGCTCTGATATTATTTCTGTCTTCTGCAGAACGCCCGTAATGAGGAGTGTTTTCCATTAATTCCTGAAGTTCCATGTCCTTTTCAACAAGCAGGTCTTTTAATGACTCAAAATCCTTTTTATTGATGTCCATTTTTTTTGAAAGAGGGGCGTAGTCTTCCTCAATATTCTCCAGTAATGTTTTTTTAAGTCTTTCTCGCCTGGCAGGGCTGGAGTAGTAAGATGTGTCTGATGAAGCGCTGTATCTTGCTTCAAGGTATTCCTCTTTTTGAGACAGTTCCATGGTTAGTCTCTGTTTTTTTTTCCGGAGTTCTTTTTTTGCAATATCAAGCTGAGTCCGGATATCTATATTTTTATCTTTAGGTGCAGATGGCTTGTAAGCTGTATTCGATTCAATGTTAAGTTTTGCGGAGAGCGCTTTTGACCTCTGAAACTGAAAGATATTAAATCCGACCGAAGCAAGAAACAGTATTCCTGCAAGGCAGTAAACTATTTTTAAAATCGATTTTTGAGTGTTCATGGCTGCTGTCAGTCCCGAAGTAAATTAGTGGAAAAGAGCCTGCTACATTTTTTTCTTTTCAAATAATTGTGTTTTCATCATTGCTTCATTACGTTTAAGGCTTTGATACAGATCTTCACGAAACAGGTCAGCCATATCCGGAGGCATGACTTTAGCGGCTTCTTTTATATAAGCGTCATAAATAAGTTTTGTCCTGTGTGCCTCAAGAGAAATATTGTTTTCAGTAAGATTTGAAGATATATCCAGATCTATTCCGGTTCCCATTTCATGATAGACAGCCTTTCTGGCAGCATTCATGGTATCTATAAGGTGTTCCACCTGATCTTCGCTTAAATGTTTTTCAGAAGGGATTTTTTCAAAAAAATATTTTAGACGTGTTCTTTCACTCAGGCGTAACCTGTAATCGACAAAAATCTTTGTTTTTTCAGGGCCTAAAAAGTCAGTTACAATGTCTGCATATTTTAAATTGATTTCGCTGACTTTTTTGCTGCGTTCCTTTTTTTCCTCATCTGTAGCAGTGATAATATTAGAAGGGAGTGTGCCGCTTATCTCCATCATCTGCTCATATAAAATATCTTTTAATTTCTGAAAATCATCTTTTGAGATATCCAGCTTTTTTTCAAGGGGGTCAAAACTTTCAACCATGCTTTTTAATGCGGATTCAGCAGCTCTCTGGGCTATTGCCCTGGCTGATATGCTTTTGTCAAAATTTTGTCTGGCCTTTCTAAACTTCTCCTTTTTACTGAGCTCTTCGGAAAGTTTTTCTTCTGTTTTATTGAGCTTCTGCTCAATCATGGCAAGTTCAAGTTCAACTTTTTTGTTATCATTAATACTTGCCTGTATTAAACCTAAGGGAAGCAGAAGAAGGGCGGCAAGTAAAACGACCCCGTTGACCCAGCGGAATTTTGTGCTGCTCTCATTTTGAGAAACTATAAGCTTTAATCTTCTTTTAAGCAGGTCACCCCCGTTAAAGTTGCTCGCCATAACCATCTGAAACCGGGTAGGGGAAGTGAGTATATCGAGTGATTTTAAAAGTGTGTCTCCGTATATATAAGGTTTTGCTTTCATGCTGGACAGCACCATTTCATCACAGCAGAGCTCTTCGTTGGCGCGCAGGTTTTTACGTGCCCACCATACAACCGGGTTCCACCAGAATACTACGCTGGCAAACCATTCTATCCACCGGCACATATAATCCCAGCGGCTTACATGGGCCAGTTCATGTCCGAGTATAAGTTTAAGCTGCTCTGTATCAAGTCTTTTAATCAATGACTCAGGAATAATCAGCCATACTTTTCCGCCGATCCACCAGACCATGGGTGATATGTTCGCATGTGTAATACGTGTTATGGGTGTTGTTTTAAGTCCAAGATGGTCTGCTATATTTACGGCAATAGACTGTATTGCCGGGAGGGCCGTTTCTGTTTCTCTTTTAAGCATTCCATGAAACCTGGATACCTGAAACAGAGACCATAGCATGACAAACAGGCTTCCTGATATCCAGGTAAAAAACAGCAGGTGTTTCCAGTGGCTGAGAATTTCCGGCAATGCTGCCTGTGGAGTCGTATTAACTTCAGAATAGCTGAGTTTTTCCTCATTAAAAAAATCCGGCTGTCCTGGCAGAGCTGCTTCTATAAAAAGAGATGTTTCACTGAAGTCCGGCGCTGGAACTGCAGGGAGTGTTATCAGGGGCGGCAGCAGAAGTTTTACAAAAACAAGCAGCCAGAAGAGGTGTGTTAAGGCCGGGCGCTTAAAAGCGATGCCGACACCTGCTGCAATAATTGCAAGGGCAAGAGAAAGGCCGACATTGTTAAGTGTGATATGAAAAAGAAAATCAATCATTTTATTCCCTTTCTAAATACTTTTTTAAGGCATGGTTAATCAACAGTCATACGAGTACAAATAATGCAGTTCCGGCAGAAGATTCAAAATTACATATTCGGTATTTACAAAAGATAATTTACTAAAATGAAAATCTATAATTTTTCATTATTAAAACGAAAGGCACAGCAATACTCCGACATAATGTCGTAGGTGTCAAGGGAAAAGTAGAAGCACGTGTATATACAGTAGTTGATCCCGAAAAAAATATTTATAAAATGATATAAAAAAAAGTAATATTTTTTCTTGACCTGCTTAAATGATTTTGCTAGAAAATGCTCTTTCTTAATTGATGAAGCAATATTCCCCGGTAGCTCAGTCGGTAGAGCGATCGATGCCAATTTAACTGCAAAGCCTGTAAGGTGTTATCCTTACAGGCTTTTTTGATTTTATGCGCTACATGGGTATTTTTAAGGTTTGATGTATTGCAATAATATCAACACCTTACACATGTAGCGTTAACCGCACTTTTAAATTACCTTTTTACTGAATAATCCGCTGAACACCTTGATATTAAAGGATGTAGCTTGTTTTTGCATGGTTTTGTATCATGTATGCTTCACTCCTCTTTGAGGCGGTGGAAGGTGGATTCTTGTAGTGCGGCCGCCATCGCTGGACCTGGGAAATCGGTAGGTTAAAATCATATATGAACTGTATATTTTTACCTCTTTGAGGACTGCTTTAATGAACTCGCGCTGCTCATCGATGCACAACTTTTTAAAGAGATCCGGAGTCATTTTTATATCGTTCCAGGACGGAGGATCTGATGCCCTCTGAAGCATATTTTCACGCCTTGTTTTGATATCTTCTATTGCCGTGTTTATGCTTTCCATTTCATCTTTTGCATCGACAAATTCAATTACTCCGGAAGATATTGCAGATACAAGCCGTTTCTTTTTTTCCTTTTCCTGTTTTTCTTCCCTGGCGAGCTCATTCAACACTGCAGCCGGATCGAGCCGGGCCTGTTCGGCTTCCCATGATGTCCTCAGCTCCTCTATATTTTCCAGTGTTCCGAACAGGTTTGTCAGGAGCTTGTTATCTATAACAGGCTGAGCTATCAGCCTGGACTGTTTACACTGGTTCTTTTTGTTTTTAGACTGGCACCCGTAATAGTTTGTTCTTTGGGTTCCGTCTGATCGCTTTTTGGAATTCTGCCAGGTCTTTATTGTGCGGCCACAGTATGCACAGTATAAGAGATTAAGATTTGACAACAAAGAGGCTGCACCAGATCCTGCACCCACAGTTTTACGGGTGCGACGCCCTGTCTTTATCTTTTTAGCCTGCCTGGCGTTCATTACGGGTTCCCAGTCGCATTTTATCGTGTCCCCGGTTTCCGGATCTTCCCTTAGTGCCTGGTAAAACAGTAAACGATTATCGGAGATGGATCGGCGAACGAAGATCTCGGGCTTTTTAAGCTTTTCTGCAATGGCCTTTGCAGGCATGGATTCTGCCAGGCTCCATATTTTTTGCATGAGCGGTAAATCATCCGGATTAATAACCGGCCTGCCCTGGGCTTTGTCGTATACATATGGAGGCGGGGGGCTCCCTCCGAGCCATTTGCCAGCTAAAAAGGCAGACTGCCGTCCTTCTTTCATGCGCCCGGATATCATCTTCATCTCTACAGAACTGAACCCGCCTTCCATTAAAAGGAGCATCCAGTCACTGTGCTGTGACGGATCGAGAATTCTACCTGTGGTTGCGAGTTTTACGCCCTGATCAGCGCAAAGGGTAAGCCAGGTAACATAATCCTGCAGGGATTCATCACGGCTCAGGCGGCTTAATTCTATCACCAGGACTATATCAATGTTACCGGCTTTTATATCTTTTTCAAGCTGAGCCCGTTTTTTAAGATCCTCTGTTTTTCCCCTGGCTGCGCTTGCGTGTCCATCATCATAAAGTGATGCCTGCCAGCCCTGCTGTCTGGCATATTCCGGGAGATACTGCCTTTGATATGTAAGCCTGTAAGCTGCCTTGTTTTTATCCTCACGTGATTTACGTATATATATTGCTGCTCTCATTCTGTCTTTCTTTATCGTTACATCTGTCGGTTACTGCCGGTACACTGTAACCAGTTATTATCAATGGTCTGCTCTATTTTGTTTTCAATATCATCGGGTAACTCCCACAGCACATCAAGCCCTGACCTTTTTTCAATTTCATCCACAGAGGCCGCGAAATCATCAATACTGGCATTCTTTGGAGCGTCCTGGGGGAATATATACCCTGCCACCTTCGGAGCTGATCCTTTAAGGGTCTGGACTATTATTTTAAAGAATCCACTGGGTATGGTGTGAGGCTCATCCGCGTTCGGGAGGACCGGCATTGTTTTCTCATACAAAGGTCCTGTTATTACATAGACGGCTTTACCATCATTGACAAAGCACCTGATTCTATTTTCCAGTGAAGCCCATGCTCCCTGATTAAGATTTGATTTTTGCGGAATGATATTGGAGAGGTAATTTGTATCCTGCCAGGTTGAACCTTTAAAAGATCCCAGGGGAGCCAGATGTCCTTTGTCCAATCCTAAAGCTTTGTGTGCACCTTTGTAATCATCCAGCTCAAGAGTTTCAGACTCATCGAGGAAGGGCTCTGCTTCCAGCCTTCTATTTGTTGAAACATTTCCGTTTAAGATATTTTTATCCAGGTAATAACACACCCAGTCTGCGAACTTCGTTTTATCATTGGAGCTTAAAGCATAGATATCACGGATTATAATATCATTTGTGGATGGAGAGCTTTTGGGCATTCCGAATACAAAGTGCTTTGAATGGATCTCGCCTTCAGCATAGACAATGGATTGAAAGCCAATAACTATGATCAGTATTTTTAAAAATATCCTATATGATTTAATCATCAAATATAAGTCACTTTTCGAGATTGATATCTTCAAATTCAGTTCCAGGGCCAGTGTCAGTGTTATAATTTAAGAAATTTATTTTATTATCTCGATATTCACCTTTTACAAAAATATCCTTTAACTCTCTGTCACACTCACCGGTAGTCAGCCATAATGCAATCCATTTACATTCTTCATTGTCTTCAATCAGTGTGTTAAGGCCTTCCAGCAGGGTTGCCTTTATCTGTTTATTATTTAAGCCATCTGGAACCTTGGCACATGCCTGCAGATATATGCCTCCTTCAACAGCTTTACCTGTCTGGCGTTCAGTTATTATCGGTTTTATCTCTAATGCACCTTTACGAAGTGAAGATGATATGGGAGGTTCAAAATGCTCATAAACCATGAAGCAAAAACCGATGAAACCAAGAACGAAAGAAATACATAAAAATATGATGCATGATTTCCAGAAACAGCCCGCGATCCGACTTTCTTTCTTTTCCATTAGGAACCTCTATTTTAGATTTTTCAACAGATGCCGATATGATTGTAAGCTCTAGTTCAAGTTCATTCTCTCATTGTTGCGGCGGAGGTAGTATTTTTTAAAATCGATTACTCTTGCCTTGGTATTCTGCACCCTAAACATCAGGCAACCTTGCCCCTTTTATGATTTTTTTCTTTGTGTTCATCCAGTTTTGATTCAAGATTTTCGAACCGATTATTTATAGTATTTTCCAGTTTTAATATACGTTCTTCCAGTTCAACAGACCTGTGAAAAGAACGAATATTCGCTGCCAATGAAGCTGAATAATCAGTTTTAGAATCCAAAATATGCTTAGTCATTGATAGTAATTCCGCTATTTCAGGATCTATCTCTCTTTTAATTAATTCAATATCTTCGTGTATTAAATCCTCTTCTCCCGTTAATAACCAATCGATTGATAAATCGAGCAGTTTTGATATCCTCACCAAAATATCGGCTTCAGGCAATCTGCCTTTTTTTAAATAATTAGACGCGGCATTCTCTGAAATATCAACCAGTTGAGCAAAGGTTTTATTATTGTACCCCTTTTCCTTTACTGCTTGCCACAGCCTTAAACTAAATTCACGATCTCTACACGCCATAAATAAATCACCAATTGATTAATTTTTTACTTGACAATAATACACAATCGTTTGATAATCCCTAATCAGTTAATTACTTAATATCAACATAAGGAGATCACATGCTTCCAAATCATATAAAGGGTGAACTTATAAAAAAAGGGGTCCCCCTTCAAAGCATAGCACTGGAACTGGGTGTTAAACCTCCGGCCATAACCAGAGTAATAAATAATCAATCTGCATCGCACCGGATACGTTCACGTATCGCAGAGCACCTGGGCAAAAAGCCCGAGGAAATATGGCCTAAATCTTACGATGAAGGAACTCCCAGAAAACCCGGAAACCCTGCATTTATCACAAACAGTTAATTTTTATACTAATTAGCTGCTTTGTCAAGAAACATAACGATCAGGCGTTATCGGTTGGCTGTTAACCACACTAAAGCATTTTCGGATTAATACCAACGTTTTACACGATAGGAGGCACGTCATGTCAGACGGAGTTGCAAGGTTACTGAAAGAGATATTGATTTACAGGATTGATGATGGAATTAACAAAGTCGCTCATATTCTCAATGAAACATATGATTATGTCTGGTCCCAGACTCATGAGCGCATCAATCCCAGTATTTATGTTGTAAAGGCTGCATACGAAATATCAAAAGATCCGCGCCTTAAACGCATTCTGGAGCCTAAAGGTATGTGCCTGGTTCCGGACTCTCAATTATCAACACCCACTAAAGAAACAGAAGCCGAAGCAACGGACGTTATTCTTTCCGTCTCAGACCTCATTAAGACCGTTCGCAACTCAATGGCAGATCTGAAGATTTCAAAGAGCGAAGCCATGGAGATAGGGCAAAGGATGAGTGATGTAGACAAGGAATGGGCAGAGGTTAAATCATCTGTCAGAGACCTGCTTGATAAATAAAGGAGAGGATCATGACCAATAAATTATCAAATCTGATTCTGGCATCTGTTGTGTGCTGCAACTGCAAGAAAAAGCTCAGGACAAAATTCGTATACATTAACAATGAGTATTCACAGGAGATTCTCCAGGCTGATGGTGAAATTATTTCTCATACTCTTTGCACTTCATGCGCCATTGCTTTGTACGGAGATCCTGAAGAACAGGAGTTGGAAGCAGCATGAATGGAATAGGAGGAAATATGTTCAACAAAATGATCATGAGTTTTCTTTTTATCTTCGGGGTTGCCCTTGCAGGAAGCGAGGGCGATTGGATGCCCTGGCCTAATATTACAGGGCTTTTAATGTTTGCTTTACTTGGTTACCTGGCAAACAGGGAAAAGGAAATTGAGGAATGAGCAAACCATCACAGGTAAGCAGGGATCAGCTAACAGACGAAGAGTGGGCAGACCTTGGAGAGTTCTTCAGGCTGGAACGCTACCTGGTTGAAAAATACAAAGATAAATCTAACCCGCCTGAAAGCCAGGCGGACAGACCACCGGATTAACGGGAGGGATGCCGGGGAGAATAGGGACGTACACCCGAAAAGCGATTGCCTCATCGCCTTTCTCCCCGGCTCTAACAACGAGGCATAAACCATGACAGGAGGCAATCATGATATCGGCAAACACAAAAACCAAGGCCGGACTTAACTACCTTACAGAATCAGAGGAAAAGCAATTGTTCAATACTTTAAAGGTCCGCAAAGACAGACAGGCAGAAAGAGACTACATGCTTTTAAAGCTTGTAAGGGTTACAGCCCTGCGCAGGGGTGAGGCGCTGGCCTTAAATGTGGGGGATATTTCCGGCAAAGAAAAGATAACGGTCAATGCGCGTATAGCAGAGAAGGGAGCCCTGGGAGAGGTTTATATCCCTGTTGACGTCAGGGACATGCTCAGGCGCTTCATCAATAAAAAACGCTACTGGGGTGAAAGTATTGCGGATGAGGCTCCTCTTTTCGTGTCGAAAAAGGGGAACCGGCTGTCACTCAGGGCCTTTAACGATCTTATGACCAAATGGTGCGGCACTGCCATGATCCCGAGATACACACCTCATGCCCTGCGTCATACAAAGGCACAGCGGATCATGGCAGATGTAAAAACCCTTAACGGTGAAGAGGCATCAAAGAAGCTGATTTTTGCAAAAGAACAGCTTCGTCACGCGAGTCTGAATTCTACAGCCATTTATATGGTTCCGACAAAAGAAGAGATGGAGAAAGTTGGGAATATATAGGAGATGCCCGGATGCTTCCCAAAAAACAGCAGGAACAAAAACAATCAATAAGATGCCCTTACAGAGGAATGTGGAGGGATGTTCATCCGGATGCATGTCAGTGGCACCTGGATGAACGTGATCCGGAATGCCTTAGATCCGGGTGCAAAAGATACAAGAAGATAATCGGCATTTACAGCAAGGAAAAGAAGAAAGCAGCTCCCCAGATAAATCAAAATACTTTTATTAAATGAGAGGGTGAACATGTGTGACTGCATGCAAAAGATGACTGAAAAGTTGAATGATAAATTCCCGGAATGGAAAGGAAAACCTGTTGAACGGTTTGAAGCATCCGAGGGAGCCATAGATTTTGAGTCAGGGACCATGGTTTATGGCATTGGCTTTGATGTGAAGATAAAGGGCCAGAAAAAGAAAGAGCATACCTTCGTTAAAAATTCCTTTTGCCCTATATGCGGGGAGAAGGTTGTTAATAAATCGGTAGTAGAGGATCAGGCTGCATGAGAGACAACATTATCTATGCAGTGGATCTATTTTGCGGAGGCGGTGGAACTTCAACCGGCCTGCTCGAAGCTTGTAGAATTGCAGGCAAGAAAATCGTTTTATTAGCAATTAATCATTGGTCAGTTGCAATTAAAACTCACAAGATGAATCACCCTGGTGTAAGGCATCTGGAAGCCGATCTTGATAGCCTTAATCCGATGGAAATAATCAATACAATACCGGGCAAAAAAATAGATATCCTCATTGCATCTCCCGAATGTACTTACCACAGTAATGCCAGGGGAGATAAACCGATAGAAGAGCAGCTTAGAGCCTCCGCATGGTGTGTTCCACGGTGGATCGAAGCAGGCCAACCGGATGAAGTACTTCTGGAAGAAGTCCCTGAATTCAAAAAATGGGGACCATTGGATAAAAAGGGGAAACGCATCAAAAGCATGGCAGGCATAACCTATGATGCATACATCAATGCCATGCGATCTTTAGGATACACTGTTGGAGACAGAATAATATGCACTGCGGACTATGGTGATCCCACTACAAGAACACGTCTTTTCATTCGGGCTAGAAAAGAAAAGCACGGAATAATATGGCCGAAGACTACACACAGTGAAGCCGGAGATCACGGATTAAATAAATGGATTCCCGCCAAAGATATTATTGACTGGAGCCTGAATGGTAAGAGTATTTTTAATCGTAAAAAACCTTTAGTGCCAAAAACATTAAAAAAGATAGAAGCCGGGTTACGAAAATACGGGAACGATCCGTTTATAACAATATACAAAGGGAAAAGTAAAGTTCGCGGCATTAATGAGCCGTTGCCTACGCTCACAACCCAACCGCACCTATACCTGTGTCAGCCCTTCTTATTGAAATACAATGGGAAAGGTCAAAACATCTGTAGTATCAATTATCCATTAGGAACCATAACCACTAAAGATCGGTTCGGCCTGGTTGAACCTCGCCGGTTCGATATCCTTTACCGAATGCTTGCTCCCCACGAATTATCAGCAGCTATGTCTTTCAGCAAAGATTACCGTTTTGCAGGGATAAAAGCAGAAATAATAAAACAAATCGGAAATGCCGTGCCAGTGAGGACGGCTCAAGCTTTATGTCAAACACTTTTAGCCGCTTAGAAAGGAGTAATGTATGAAATTTTCAAAGTCACGTTATGATCATTTTAAAAGTCGATTCAATTATCTAATCAGTAAAGCATGTCAAAGCCTGGGAGATGAGCAGGAAATATCGAAGGAAGATAAAGTAACATTCATAATGAATAAAAAAGCGAAGTTGAAAGAAGAGATGCTAGTTCCCGATGAAGATGGAAGCTGCTCAAGGTGGCTCAGTGAATTCCTAAAATTTTGGAAGTATCCAAAAGAAGACGTTATCACCGCAAAAAATCTTACCCTCTACGATAAACGAGTACAATTGAGAGAAAAGCTAAATCAGCAACTTTTTGACCTCCTTGACCGCTTCACGCTTGAATTAATTTCAGGTGAAGACGTTATGGCAGAAATTAAAAAGCTTGAAAAAAAATACAACATTGTTTGAGGAAGGCATGCCTCTACTCGGATATAAAAAACAGTTTGCAGACCTGGTTGAATCAGGGAAAAAACGCCAGACCATAAGGGCCACACGAAAACGTCCCTTTAAGGTCGGTGATCGTCTTTACCATTATTATGGTTTACGGACCAAGGTTTGCAGAAAACTGCTTGAAAGTGACTGTCTTGTTGCTGCTGATATTGTCATTGATGAAAAAAAGAATATCTCTGTCAATGACAATCGCCTGTCTGAAAGCTCCAGTGAGGCCCTCGCCCATGGAGACGGCTTCAGCGAGCTGGAAGATTTTATTGATTTTTTCAAAACCGAGCATGGACTGCCTTTTAAGGGGCAATTAATCATATGGTAAGCGATATGAAGGGCCCTATCACCGAAAATGGCGGTCTGTCCTCGAGTTATCCGGGAGGCAAAGGCGGAGCCGGTGTGTATCAGACAATCATTAATCTTATACCGCCACATAATACATACATTGAAACCCATCTCGGAGGCGGGGCGATCATGAGACACAAGAAGCCTGCTAAAAAGAATATAGGCATTGATATCGACCCTGCAGTAATCGCCAGATGGAACGATGCACCCGGAATTACCATCATTCAGGACGATGCAGCCAGGTATCTGGCTGATTGTCAGTTTACAGGTCATGAGTTTGTCTATTCCGATCCTCCATACCTGATGGAAACACGCACAAGCGGAAAACTCTATAACTTTGAATATTCAGACGATGATCATGTCCGGCTTTTAAGGCTTCTGTTATCACTACCATGCATGGTCATGGTATCCGGGTACCACTCCGCTCTTTATAACGATGTCTTGTGGGGATGGAATAAAAAATCATTCGAGTCAATGACACGCGGCGGAACAAAGCGAACCGAGTGGGTTTGGTACAACTATCCGGACCCGGTTAACCTTCATGATTATTCATATCTGGGAGACACCTTCCGAGAACGTGAACGAATAAAAAGAAAGCTAAACAGATGGGTCAACAGGCTGAACAGCTTGCCTGTTTTGGAAAGAAACGCACTGCTGTCTGCTATGAGTAAGGCCATAGAGGACTGCAATAAAAACCCCTGCGCAGTTGGATCTTATGATCTGGACAAATTAATTAAGAGATTAGAGCCATATGCTATGGGCGCTTTTTCAGGCCATGTTTCTGAATGGCCACAGTTAAAGCCATTACTGCATGAGGTTCAATGTTTTTTAGAGACTGTACAGGCTGTGAGTAACAGCTGATACCATTATAACCGGCGAGGTACACATGGGCTTTTTACAAAAACAACTTATAGAAGGTTTGAAAAATAAAGAACCACACCCCGATGGGAATCAGTGCATGAATTGTAAATATTATCAATGGACATTGTGGCTACAGGATATGAGCGCAGGTATAGGCAGGTGTATGAGCAGTTATAAAAAAGTTAATACTTTTGATTATTGCTCTCAATTTGAGCAACGCAGTGACCCCAGGCATTAAACGGATGCCGGGGAAATTAATTTCACCTGCAGTATCGCCATTTCAATCGTTGGGATCCCGAATCGTTATTAAAGGAGGAAAAAGAAATAAATGGAAACTATGACACTTGATGAATTTAAGGCAGCAATAAAGTCCCAGGGCGTACCAATAGAAGATGTAACCTTTGAATGCCCTCACTGTAAAACGTTGCAGTCAATGAATGACCTAATAGAGGCGGGAGCCGGTAAAACCAGAGAGGAAGTTGAGCCTTATATCGGTTTTTCCTGTGTAGGCCGTTTCACTGATAAAAAGGGATGTGATTGGACCCTGGGAGGTCTTTTTCAGATACATGAACTGGAAGTTATCACACCAGACGGAGAGCATCACCCGAGGTTCAAACCTGTAGCAGCTCAACCTTCAGAAGATCCTAAAAACGAGGGAAAATAATATGGGAAATACAGAAGTGAAATGCCCCCACTGTAAAGGGTTCAATAATTACACCGGAGACTATTGGATAGATGAATTCCTGGATGATTCTCAGCCGACAGAAGTTGAGTGCCGCTATTGCCATAAAATTTATCATGTTCAATCAATGATAGATATCAGCTTATTGGTTGTTAAGGATTATCCCTAATCAATGGAGCCATGCGAACAACGGGTAAACGAGGTCGACGCAAAGAAATCCGGATAACTGATATTTTATGCACCCGGGGCAAAGGTACAAAGGTTCGTCTTCCTGGAGATATGGACCTTTGGCTTCCCACCAGTTGCGTGAATATTCAGGTTAATGATTATGGCGAAAGAGTCGCGGTAGTACCTGAGTGGCTTTATAAATCGAAGATGGATGAACTGAAAAAGAAGAGTCAAGAAAAAGGTCGGTAATGATGTCACTGTGGAATAAAATAAAAGATCAGATTAAAAACGAACTTCCCGAAAAGAGTTATACTTTATGGATCAACCCCATCACCCTGATAGATGAAAAGCCGGACACCCTCACCCTCGGATGTCCTAACCGTTTTTCATTAAACTGGATCACTGAAAATTACAAAGCCATTATTGAAAGCAAGATCCGGGAAAATACTGAAGATGATCACAAGATTGTATTTAAGGTCCTGGCTCCCAGGAAGAAAACAATAGTCCCTCAGATGTTCCAAAAGGATGAACAGTTACCTCTGCCGAAGATCCCGGCTGCAGTAAATAACAGAAAGAAAAAATTCAGGCAGGATTTTACTTTTGATCGATTTGTTGTAGGAAACTGCAATGAATTTGCTTACTCCGCTTCAAAAGCCCTGGCAACCGGAAATACGTGCAATTACGATACTCTTTTCCTGTTATCAAAAACAGGCCTGGGTAAAAGTCATCTGTCACAGGCTATAGGCAATACCGTCCTGGATGAAAAACCGGATATCAGGGCCTATTACATTTCTGCAGAGGACTTTGTTAATGAGATGGTATTTGCCCTTAAGAATAACAGGATAGATGAGTTTAAAAACAGATACAGGCATTCCTGTGATGTTCTCATGCTTGAAAATGTTCATTTTTTAAGCGGTAAGGCAAAGATGCAGTCTGAGCTGGTATATACCCTTGATGCCCTTCTCAATGACCGTAAAAAGATAATATTTACCGGTTCCATGCTCCCAGTGGATATTCCGAATATTACAAAGGAGCTCTCTTCACGCCTGAGCGCCGGTATTGTTACTGCCATTGAAAAGCCCGATTATAATACCAGGTCAAAAATCCTTGTTAAAAAATCCGCTGAACTGGGGATGTGCCTTTATGACAATATTATCGATCTCCTTGCCCAAAAACTCACCAAAGATGTCAGACAGATTGAAAGTGTAATTAGGTGCCTTAAGGCAAAATCAGAGCTTATGGGTCTTAAAATCGATGCTGACACGGTTGAATCACTGATCCGGTGTTATGTGACGGATGATAAACGAATATCATTATCAACGATACAGGATCTGATCTGTCAGTATTACAAGTTAGATCCGGCGATGCTGAAGGCAAAATCCCGGAAGAAAATCCATTCATACCCCAGGAATATTTATATCTACCTTTCAAGGCAGCACACTGATGCGACCCTTGATGAGATAGGGGCATCAGTCAAGCGGAACCATTCAACAGTCATATATTCCAGCGAAGTAATAGAGCGAAAACTGAAGCTGAACAACACAGTTAAAAAGGAAGTGTCTTTCCTTAACGAAAAAATAAAAGAATCAATCATGAACTGAAAAAAGGAGGCAAAGCGAACTATGAGTGAAATATCAATGAGCCAGGTACAGGAATTAATAAGGAAAGAGTGTAATGCAATCGGAGATATGCTGGTTGCTAAAAATAAGGCATATGGGAACAGCGCTATAGAGCCTGAGCGCGTATTCAGCAAGGCAGATCCCATAGAGCAGCTTAATGTGAGGATGGATGACAAGCTGTCACGAATTAAAAAGGGAGAAAGCGCCGGGGAAGATCCGGAGTTTGATTTAATAGGATATCTCATACTTAAGAGAGTAGCCAAAAAGGTACTTAATGGGAAGGAAGGAAAAGCAGGGCTCACAAACTTTGTAGAGAAAGCTGCCGGCCATGAGTGATTTTCAAAAAGTAAAGGCTGTACTTAATATAAAAGACGTAATTACCAGAGAAACTGGTTTGCAGGTCAAAAAGAAGTTTCTCCAGGAGTGCCCTTTCTGCCATGGGCATGACTGCTTTACTATCAATGAAGGTAAACAGGTTTTCAAATGCTTCCAGTGTCCGGACAAGCGCGGAGGCGATATTTTCACATTTGGTAAAGCTCTGCTTAATATCAGCGATCAGGAGGTTTTAAAAAGGTATGCTGAATGGGCAGGTATAGATATCCGTCCATCGCAGGCACAGGCGGTTAAATTAAGCGTGTGTGACAAGATTATGATAGATGCCGCGACCTATTATCATGAAAATATGCTGAGCAATGGAGCAAGCGCCTATTTAACAGAGAAACGCGGCCATAAAATGGACACTCTGAAAAAACTCTGCGTAGGCTTCAGCGACGGTAAGTTAATAGATGTTTTGAGACATAAAAAATATAGTGATCAGGATATGATCAAGACCGGCCTCGTGGTGACTAAAGAGATCAAAGGGGAATCCCTGCCAAGAATGCTGGATTTCTTTGGAAGGGGCTTTTATATCTATCCTCACTTTTCAGGCTCCAGGGTTACACACATAACGATGAAAGATCCTGCGAAGAAAATGTCCTATCAGCTACCTGCAGCTAAAAGACATAAGAGCTGGTTTTTTTATAATCAGGATGTGCTGAATCATGGTGATGAAATCATCCTGGTTGAAGGTGAAAACGATCTTCAGTCTGTTGTGGATTCCGGATATCACAACGTAATTGCCCAGATCGGCCAGACATCAGAAGATCAGATAAAAGCCCTGGGAGCCAGGTGCAGAAAAAAGCGTCTCATTCTCTGGCTTGATAATGATGAGGTTAACGAAAAGACCGGAAAGCGGGCTGGACACGGTTATATCAGGAAGATATGCAGCTCTTTGAGAGATATTGATATCAGGATAATCCTTTACCCTGACAACTGCGATCCTGATGAATATCTGAGAGGTTTTAAAGGTGATAGACGGCAGGAAATAAAAAGGCTCATCGATGAGGCTCCGGATTACATCACCTGGGAGATCCACCAGGCAGGCAAGGAAGCTGATCTGGAAAAGAAGCTTAATGCACTCAAAGAGTACAGTGTCTTCAAGATGATTGCCCTTTTGCCTCAGATCAAACAGCAGGTATATGCTGAAAAGCTGGTATCAATAGGTTTTACACAACAGGCAGTCGCTGAACAGATAGAAGACAAGCTTGATACCCGCAGACGGCTTAATATTTACTTTGAAACCCTGGCAGATAAATCAAAGGCAGATCCGAACATTGTTGCCGATATTATTTACAAGGCATTCAGCAAAGAGGGCCGGTTCTTCTATGACAAGGAAAACAATGTATTTCTCCTGTATGGGAACCAGGTATACGAGATAAATAATAATCGTCCTTTCAATGCGTTAATTAAGAAACATACAATGCTTTTACCAACCAAGGAGCCTGGACGCAGTGTATGGGAGTCTTTAGCCAGTGAAGGGTATAACACAGGCAGTCAAATCAATGTTTCTTCCTGGATACATACAGACAGGGTAACAGATACTATTTTTCTTAATCTCAATTCGGCCAACAACATTATTTTTAAGGTTAATAAAAAGGGTATAGAGGAAGTCCCTAACGGGCTCAATGAAAATGAAGTACTGTTAAGGTCTTCTGATAACATCAAACCCTTTACCTATCTTCCTGATGCAGATATCCGCGAAGGGTTCAAGGCTTTAAAGACACTCGTATTTGATACCTTCACATGTGAGAAAGAACAGAGATGGCTGATTATATGCTGGATTATTTCAGCCTTCATGCTGGACTTTGTTAAAGCGCAGCCTTTGATGAAATTTGCCGGAGGATCGAGCTCGGGAAAATCCACATGCGGTGGAAGGGTATCATTACTGTTATATGGTGAGGATCTTGTGGGAGATCCCTCCGCAGCAGCAGCCTATTCTGAAGCAAGCAGAAATCCCCTGGTAATCATAGATAACCTTGAATCAGGTGATTTTAATAATGCCATTCTTAAATTTTTGTTACTGGCAGCTACAGGAGGCCAGAAAACAAAAAGAACATCAGGGACCGAATCCGGAGTAACCAAAGAGAAACCGAAAGCCTTGATATTAATAACTGCCATTGAACCCTTCCTAAAGGCAGAGTTAATCAATAGAACAATTGAGATAGAATTCAGCACTAAATACCAGATGGACGGATTCAGTGAAGACGATATCACTGGCAAGATACTAAAAAGCCGGGACCTTATATTGTCCAGTATTCTCAAACTCGTGTCTTCTCAGATTTTACCTCAATTGAAAGATCGCCGTTCATATATATCTGTACTGCAAAAGGAATACAGATCTCATGCAAAAAGCAGGATGAATGAATATCTCGCTCTCCTGATGATAATTTTAGACAAGGTACTGCCGTATATCCCTTATTTTGAGAAAGATGATGTAATGGCCGGTATGGAGACAGGAGCACCTGAAATAAGGAAGGCATGGATTGAATATCAGGACTCAAGGGCCAAAGAAACAGAAGTAATGAGTAACGATATTCTAAAGCTGCTTGACGGTCTCGTTCGAGAATATGTCATGAAGATGAAGGAGCTGGATTTGAAGCCTGAAGAGGTTTATGGGTATGACAAACCTGTGTTCTACTATCAGCATCCTGAATATGGCTTATCCTTGATAAAAACCAACGAGACAACAGTTAAAGACGGTGAAGATGGCTACATGAAGTCTGTAATAGAAATAGAAGCCACATCAAAGGATTTTGTCCACGCCTTTGATAGGTTCTGTAAAAATAACGGACTGAAGAACCCATACACAACCGGCGCGGTTTTCGGTTCTAGATTAAAAAACGATATGAGTCTTCTAAAGAAAGGTGGATGGGATCTGATCACTAGAGAAGGAATTGAACCATATTACAAGATTATTCACGGTGCCAGGTTCTATAAGCTGTCACATGTTTATATCAGATAAAGAGAAGGTGGGTGCAAGCTAATGACAAATATCACAAAAAAACATCAAATCGCCGCGATTTTTATTTTTTTTGCGCTTTCACAGAGTTTTGAAGGCAATTTTCTGAGAGCTTGCACCCTTGCACCCAAAACATATATTTATATAATAATTTCAATAATTTAAGGTGGGTGCAAGTATGGGTGCAAGTATGGGTGCAGTGGGTGCAAGTATGGGTGCACCCAAAGAGAGTAAAACGGAACTTGCACCCATTAACATTTATAATAATATCAAAGGTTTATATCATATTTAAAGGGTCAGGTGCAAGGGTGCAAGTAAAAATATCAAAGCTCATGTCATTTCCTCAGGTTTCAGGGTGCACTCTGAAGGGTTCAACCCACAGCAATCTATGTTTTTCCATGGGACATTATTCGGAATGCGACATAGTAAGCACCTTGCATGACTATATTTATTTTAACTGTAGAAGTGAGGGAAACACAAGCCTGTAAAGGTTGTAATTACCCTGTACTTGCTCTCTGTTGGGGTGAGGTCTCGCGTATAGGGAAATTTTAGACGAAATAACGGAATGGGTAACCGCATATAATTATAAACTATGCGGTAAGTGGTAAGTAGGTGTTCATAATATCAAGGAGTTAGGAATGATGATAGTTCAGGATAGTGCGGTTAGATATGGATTCAATCCCTTTTTAATAGGGAATAGTACAGGCTCCAACCCACCCCCCCATGAAAGATTCAGGGGAAAGGGGTGGCAGGCCCGCCCATTGGAACCTATAAATTGGATAGAACCTCCAAAAGCCAGTTTATACCTCGGTGCCGGAGAGGGGGGGGCGCGGGGGGGGAGATGAAAGCCATATTCGAACAATGGGAACGGCATATGCTGGTTTTGCGAGGTCTTTCAGACAAAACCGTCCAGGCTTATCAAACAAAGGTCCGCGAATTTTTAAAATGGCGCGACTTAAAAGACCCTTCAGAGCTGGATGATGTTATCAGGATCGATATTGAAAAATTCCTGGAATATCTTTTTTACGAACGCGGGAATGTTAATCAGGTGCGTTTAACTAAACTCGGGGCAATATCAACCTTCTGGAGGTTTCTGCTCTATGAAGGGATAGTCACATTTGATGTCACATCCGGGATTCCGAAGCCAAAGGTCCATAGAAAATTCATACAGGCCTTTACCAAAGAAGAGCGGCTCCGAATCTTCCGACAGGTGGACATATGGTCTGAAAAGGGCCTGAGAGATACCTGCATCCTCATTGTTTTCTGTTTTTGCGGCCTGCGTGTCGGCGAGGTCTGTAGCTTAAGAATCAATGATATTGTTGATAGTGGTGAGCACATCGATATTCAGATCCCTGAAGACATAGGAAAACAAGGAAGTTCGAGAGTTGTTGACCTGTGGAAGGCTCCATCCGCTTTTTTACGGCAGTGGATAGGTATACGGCTTTCTCACGGGGCATCCGGGAAAGATCGTGTATTTGTCACTTACAGAAAAGGCGATTTTGTTGTCGGCAATCCCTTGACCGAAAAGGATGTAGACAGGCTTATCAAGAGGCTGGTTGAAAAAGCCAACATTCGAAAGGCCAGGGCATATTCACACATGTTCCGAGCGAGCCACGGCGGTGATCTGCGATATATTGATGGATTTGACATAGCTGCTATTGCAGAGAGGCTCGGGCATAAAAATATAAGTACAACAGACAGGTATTTACCGCAGAGGGGACGGATATCAAGAAAGTATAGGAGTCTGAGGGAGTATTGGCTTGAATGGGAACGGTTATGGTCAGTATAGGAGGGACTATGGTTAATACGGAAAACAGTGAAGCCCTGGAGCGTTTAGGACATCGTTTACTTTTAGAACTGGGAGAGACAGACGGGTATGCAGCATTAAAAATGATATTTGAAGAACTCGGAGGCTTGCGTGTGACAGTTCCGACAATCAAGGAACTTGAACGGCAGGAACGCGACAGAATGATTATTGAAGCATTCACAGGGTTTAATTATCACGAGCTTGCAATACGGTTCAAATGCAGTGTCCGGACCATAAGGAGGATAGTATGCAAATAATCTATGAGCCAAAGGGAGCTGCCAGGGAGTATGCTCCACTGGCTTTAAATATCTACAACGGGTGTACTCATCGATGTAAGTACTGCTACGCCCCGGGCACATTGCGAAAGACGAAAGAGGAATACTTTGCTGATCCGCGCCCCAAAAAGGATGTAATAGAGCGAGTCAAAAAAGATGCCGCGACACTGGCGGATAAAGGGGACCAAAGAGAAATACTATTATCTTTCATCGGAGATCCCTACCAGCCCATAGAAAAAGAATTGAAGATAACCAGATCCGTTATCGAGATATTGATCGATCATGGGTTAAGATTTTCCATCCTAACCAAAGGTGCAGACCTGGCAATGAGAGATTTTGAACTGCTTCAGGATTACCCCAAGGCAAGATTTGGAACTACCCTCACACTCCACAGACCGAAAAACCAGATAGAATGGGAGCCGGACGCAGATGGGTATTTTTACAGACGTCGGGCCTTGATGGTTGCACATGATTTTGGAATAAAGACATGGGCCAGTGTTGAGCCGGTAATAGATCCTCAAGAGGCCTACGATATCATCGAGGACACTCTGTATTTTGTTGATCATTACAAAATCGGAAAAATAAACCACTGTGCTGAATATGAAGACACTGTTGACTGGGCAGAATTCAGGAATAAAACAATGAATATGCTTGAGGAGTGGGAAGCCAGTTATTACATCAAGGAAAGTCTGAGGTCAGTTTCTTAATGCAACAAACAACGTTGATAAAAGATCAGACTGTAAAAATGATGACTTATGAAGCCATAGATTTTATCAGATCAAATTATGATGGTAACACTGTATTGGCTTGCTTTTCTGGGGGGAAAGATTCAATTGTAACGGAGTATCTTTTAAAACTATCAGGTATCCCGTATAAGTTAAACAGTACATTAACAGGGATTGATCCACCTCAAGTTACTAAATTTATAAGGTCGAATTATCCTCACTGCTCTTTTGTCATGCCTCATCAATCTTTTTGGCACTTAATTACAACCACCAACCCTCCGGCAGCAACAGGAAGAGGCATAAAATGGTGTTGTACAAAAATCAAAGAAGCTCCATCTGAAATTATACCTATTAAGAATAGGTTTCTTGGTATTAGAGCTGAAGAATCGCCACACCGCGCTAAATATGGCCGAATTAATAACATTAAAGATCAGAAACACTTTTACCCTATATTCCACTGGAAGGAATGGCAGGTCTGGGAATTTATTGAATATTATAATTTACCATATCCCAAATTATATGATGAGGGGCTGGATAGAATAGGTTGTGTTATTTGTCCTAATCATTATGGGCGGCATGACTTTTATAGAACAAGATGGCCAAAGCATTTCGAGTGTTTTGAGAAATATGTAAATATCTGGTGGAATAAACGTAAAAAACAAGGGAAGGACATGTGGCATTCTTCCGTAGTAGATTTTTTGTCTGATTGGTATGAAGGCAAATTCTACTACTATAGACCCAATGCAAAAAGCATCAATGATGTTCCGCTTTTATTTAACTAAAACCCCCCTCTAAAAAAGTGACATGCATTGCCAGAACATGTCCGGATTATTTGATATTACGAAGCTTTAACCAACTATATTTCGTAATTTCAGAGAGACCGGAATGCCTGATGATAATAAAGAAAATATTGGACTTCCCGAAAAAGTAAAAATCCCCAGGCGTTATAACATGTCCGATAAGGCTCTTCAGCAGCGGCGTGATGCCGCCTGCCAGCCAAAGCCGGGCATGAAGGGTAAGCGTAATAACTGGAAGCATGGCATGTATGCCACTTCTTTTCTTACCAGGATAAAACCCTGTCTATCTACCTGCGATAAATACCCCTGTGTGCTGATTGAGGAAGGAACCACGGAGCCTGGAGGCGATTGCCTGGACGCTGAGGAATTACTGCATATTGTCCGGTCAGTCCATTCCGCTATTCAGGACCCAGCAAACGCTGAGGATTTTAAAGAAGTCTCCGCGCTGATCATCGCAAACAGCATCAAGGTCCTTGAGATGCTTCAGGAAGATATAATCAGGGATGGCTCTCTCGTAAAACAAACCAAGGAGACCAAATATGGAACTGATGTAGAATACAAACCTCACCCTGCCCTGCTTGCCCTGCCTAAAATGATTCAGAATCTGGGCATGACTCCCGATCAGTTCATGATTACACCAAAGGCCCAGGCAAAACTGGAAGATGAGGAAGCGGGAGCAAAAACCATTGCCCAGTTACTCGGATCAATCGGTAAAAAAGCCAATAAGGAAGGTTCTGAATAATGGAACCTCTGGCAATAGCTGATTTCAGCAAGGGACTTCTCATCCCCAAAGATATTTTTGAAAAACATCTGGAATCTTTTGACTGGACCTGGCATCAGATCGCCCGGAATGAGTTTCCGGGAAGCTATTGCGCCCTTGATGAATTCCAGATGGGTATTGTCTGCAAAGAAGCCCACCTATGGTGCCAGGTGTTTTTACGAGAGCCTGAAGACCCTGACCATCAGGACCCTTATAATTTTTTTAATTACCAGCTTGAGTCCCTGGAATACAACGGCAGTACAGTGCATAAATGCGGGGCTGAGGTTGGGAAAACCCGCGAAATAGTTGCCTGGTGTATGTACAAAATGTTTACCACTCCAAACGGATCAGGCCTGATCGGTGCACCTCAGCAAACTCACCTTGACGAAATAATAGAGGCAATGACAGATCAGTTTTCATGGAACACGGATCTTACTTCCAGCCTTAAAAAACACAAGAAGCATCCCCATCATGCTTTTTATCTGACAAACGGATTCAAGCTTGATTTCAGGCCTTCAGGGCATGATGGGGAGGCATACAGAGGTGTGCACGTTCGTACCTTTGCCATTAAGGATGAAGCGGCAAAGGATAAAAATAAAAAACAGTGGTCTGAGTTCTGGCGAGCGATGAAACCGAGCGCCATTGCTAAAATATATTCCGTTCCTGATGGTGACAGGTCCTGTGAGTTTTACAAACTTGGTCAGAGAGCAGCCGGTAAAAAAGACGATACTGCAGGTGATTTATCCAAAAAGGCTAAAAACCTCACATTCAAACTTTTCCAGTGGGGAAAGCCGCTCATGCCCGAGCCTTACTGGAGTCTTGAGCGTAGACGGTTTTATATTGATCAGTATGGCGGTGAAGATGCTCCTGAATACAAACATAATGTATTGGGTGAAGATGGAGACCCGGAAAACACTGTCTTCCCCTGGCATCAGTTTAAACTGTGTATAAAAGATGTTCCTGAATACAGAGCTCTCAAGATAATTGTGGACTCGGGTAATGATGAAGTAATGGTCACAGGTTATAAATGTGAGCTGAATATTATAAATGGAGACCCCGACCCGAAAACCTCTCTTTTAATTGACACCGTATATCCGAAAAATCAGTTTTTTGACCTGGATGATATGAATGAATCCGAGTTCAAACGGCTGATAAAAAGCTTTTACACATCCGTACCGGGTGCAAAACGCGGAGGCGGTGACTTTGGTTTTTCCGGAGATCCTACCGAAATACTCATAAAAAATATTATAGGAAAAAAGGAGCGCGCTGTAGCAAGGCTGCATATGAAACACGTTACATATGATCAACAGTGCCAGGCGCTTGATGCCCTTGATGATGTTTATGAGCCAATGGAATCACTTATATGGGGTACTGATTTTGGTAATGCCGGATCTGCGGTCGCTCATGACCTGCAGGGCTTAAAACTCTATGCAGATAAAAATTATGATAACCGGCTCAGGGGCTTCATGTTTGAGTCAACTACAGAAAACGTTGATGAAGACGGAGAAGAAATAATTGATGCCAAGACCGGCAAAGCTGCCCGAATCACACTGAAGGAACTTGCGACCGATATTATTGTTAAAAAAATGCAAAAACAGCAGCTCGAATATCCTCCGGACCCTGACATTATTCTTTATTACACTAATCACACAGTCCGTTACGGCCAGAGGCACAGAATCTTTAAAAAAGAAGATGATCATTTGCTGGATGCGGACAGAACACAGATACTCGCTAAACTATTAGCAGAGACAGTGGAGGATATATTTGTATGAGTATTTTTTCCTATTTCAGGCGAAAAGCCCCTGCGGAGACGCGCAGATCCGACTGGCAGCTACGCCCCAATGACGGCCAGGGGCCGTATACTAAATATTTCAGGCAGTTCGTCCCGAGGAAGGTTGATTCCGCGTTCATGGAAATCTTACGCGAAGCAATACCCATTGTGGATGCAGCTATCAACAGGCTTGTATCCCTGGACGGTCATATCTCGGTAAAGGGAGACAATGATAAACTTGTTGATGAGGTAAAAGACTGGTTTTACAACATCCCTGTCAATGATATTCAAAAGGGTGTCCAGGCATTTCATCAAAATCACACATCCGAAGCCTTTGAGCAGGGCTTTGCCCTGGGGGAATTTGTTACCAATAAACGGCGTAATGATATCGTCGGGCTCAGGGTAGGAGACAGTAAATACATAAAGTTCAAGCGCAGTGATTCGGGCTTGGATATTCTGCAAAAAGACGGCGCTTTGGGTATTACCCCTTCGGATAACAGGGATAAAGAACATCCTGATTACCGGTTGCTGAATCAAAATAACCTGATGTATTTCTCCATTCATAATGAAAATCAGAACCCCTATGGCACACCATTAATGCGGTCATGCGAGTTCGTCTCCCAGATACTTGTTACCATCCAGAATGCAACAAAAAATGTATGGGAGCGGTTTGGAGATCCGAGCTTTTCCATTGTTTACAAAACAAGTAAGCGAGATGGAAATGACCATGCCGCAAGGACAAAGCAGATTACTCAGGAATTTGACACCGCCATTCGAGCAAAAAAGCAGGGCCAGAGTGCTGACTTTATCAGGGCTATTGACGCTAATTCAGAAATCGAGATTCAGGTTATAGGTCATGATGGACAGGTCCTTGAAATGGAAGTGCCTGCTCGCCATGTACTTGAACAGATAGTTGCGAAAACAGGCCTCCCTCCATGGATGCTTGGATTACATTGGTCTACAACTGAAAGGCTTTCAAATGCAGAATCTGAAATGATTCTGTCTGATGTGGCAACAAGGCAGAGCGCTAAGATGCCGCTTTTTTATAATCTCACCCGTACAATGCTCCGGCTCAGAGGGCGCACATGGAAACCAGGGGACTGGTGGCTTGAATGGGCAGGCGTGAACCTGCATGACATTGTTTCCCAGGCTCAGGCCCGCTTCCTGAATGCTCAGGCAGATATGTATTACCTCACCAACGCCAGTGAAGCAGGCATTGATATAGATATCAGTGATCTGGCAATAGGCAAAAAAGGTGCCAAGACCAAGAAAAAAGAAATTCATGAGCACAAGCACACAACGGGTTGTAAGGAGTTGCACAGATCTTTCCCATGGCCCGAGCTTGACGATGTTGAAAAGGAATTCACAGAGCGTCTGCAGTCGGACTGGAAGGATCTGCAGATAAAGATCAAGGGTTTACTGGGACTTGAAATGCCGAAAGGAGCAAAAGCTCCTGAGGATGAACCGGTAATAACCATCCCTCCCGAAACACGCGCATTGATTATGTCCGCTCTATCCACATGGGTAGGAATATATAGCCTTGATAACACTGATTCCCCCATAAACACATATTATGGCCGGTCCTGCAGTCTTGGTTATCTGAGGGCCGCACAGATGTCAGGCGGAGGCCAGCCCCTTTTAAACATCCTGAAGAACCGTGAAATATTTGAAAAGCTTAAAAAGGAAGGATTCAAACTGGTTAAAAACAGGGCAACCAAGGCCATCGTGAACGAAATATTGCCGGAGATGGAAGCCTATGTACTGGCAGGCAGTAACCCGGTGGAAGTGGCCAGAAGGCTGGAGACCCTGTTTGATAAACAAAACGGCAACTGGGAGAGACTTGTAAATTCAGAGATGTCGATGGCTGCAGAGGAAACAAAGGGAGAGGAATGGGGAGAAAGAGGAATTAAGGAGCTTGATTTTGTTCCCGCTCCGGATGCGTGCCCGTTATGCATCAGCCTGGCCGGTACTTACGCTATTAAAAAATGTCCTTTACCTGTACGGGACACTCACCCGCGATGCAGATGCTCCAGAAGACCCGCTGAGAGCGAGACAATATAACAGGAGATAACGCATGCAGAAAAATGAATCACAGGCCACTGCAATAGCCAGACTCGAAGAGCGAATGAAAACTAACAATGAAATGACACTTGAACTGCTTAATATCATCAAGGGTAATAATGGATCGGGTTTAATGACAAAGGTCGCAATCCTTGAAACTCACCCGGAAAACTGCCCACTTAAGACTACTGTAAAATGGCACACCTGGGCAATCCGGGCTATTTATGCAGCTCCTGTTGTGTATTTCATAACCTACTTTGTTAAGGGGGTAATGGGCTAATGGAAACAACTGCAAAAGTCTTTCGTCTGGAACAATCGGATCAAGGTGCATTAGGAGCTATGCTCCTTCATGGATGGTATTTCGGATCTACCCTTGAGCCAGACAGCAACGATCCCGAGCGCAGTCAAATACCTCCAGGCACATACCTTTGCCAGAGGCGCATTGCACCCAAAGCAAAATATAAAAACACATTTGAAATTATTGTACCAGGGCACACGGCAGTTCTTTTTCACTGGGGCAACAAAGAAGCGAACACAAAGATGTGCGTTATTGTCGGCAAGTATCCTGGGCAACTGGATGGCGTAAGGGCTGTATTGGCCAGTAAAGCAACGTTTGACCTGTTTATGTCTGAATTGGAAGGCATAGACAGGTTTTATATTGAGTTTATTAACCTTTTTTAAGGAGAATAAAATGCAAAACCCAAGAATCAATACATTCAGATTTATGACTATCATTGCTCTTTTCTGTCTTCTCATAGCGGCCTGCGCGACTGTAGAAAAGACAACCTACACAACGTTAACAGTTAGTCAAACCACTTATGACACAACCCTTTCAGCTCTTGGAGATTTATATAAGCAGGGCAAAATCACTGATGACCAAAAACAGGAGATTATTGACAAAGCCAGAGAATACAAGACCGCGCATAACCTGGCAGTTACGGCATTTCTTAAATACAAGCAGTCAGGAGTCGCGGCTGATGAGGAAGATTATTTAGTCACTTTATCAAAAGCCACATCATTGCTTGCTGAATTCATTGAGCTTGCAAGGCCCTATATCGAATAACAAACCCTCAAAATAAATAAGGAGAAAAACCATGGATAAGGAATTGACACTGGCAATTATACAAAGCGTTGCGAAGTATGGCCCCTCCGCAGTCACAGCTATAGCCGAAGCTCTTAAGAATAAAGATGTTTCCGCTGATGATATAGAAAAACTTTTCATAGAAAAAGAGCCTGAAGAATATTTTGAAGAGGAATAAAAACTCTTCAGCTCTTTTGTTTAAATGGAGGGATTATGAAGTTCACAATAAAAACAAGACGGCTGATCATCCTGGGAGTCATTTTGCTATCATGTGTGGGTGCTTTGATAGGGCAAACTGAAACTGTCCCGCTGGCTATTGGTGGATTGCTGGCACTCATAAAAGGTGACTCAGACGAACCGGATTAAAAAAGTGACATGGATTGCCAGAACATGTCCGTCTTTTTTGCTATTAATCTGAAAAACGGAGGCATGTATGGCAAGCCATGGACGAACCAATGAGATAGGCCAAAACAGTCGAACCAGTAAAATAAAGGACTTTAAAGGCTCTATCGTTGAAGGGAGAAAAGAAAATGGACAGAGAGACAGCAAAAGCAAAATTAAGAGAACAGACCATCATCATGGCAATAGGGATGCTGGATGCTGAAAAGGATTTTACTAAAAGCGGAAAGCCGGAAATTGATGCCCTCGAAGACATCACAGGTCTTGAAATTTCTGCGGCTGATCGTGATAAGGCATTTAAAGAATTCCAGCTCCTGGAAGCAGCAGAGGCCGAAGCTGAAGCTGAAGCTGAAGCCGAAGCTGAAGCCGAAGCTGAAAAGGAAAAAAGCTCCTCAACAAAGGCAAAAGCAGAAAAATCCAGCGACGTTGTGACATGTGAGGATGTCCTGAAAAAGATGAAGAAACCTGAAGAAAAGGATTAGCTACCATGAAACACCAGTTTCGGAAATCCTTATCGGTATCTATAGGTGTTAAATCTGCCATGTTTGGCGCTGAAATAACACCAGAGGTGATTGCAAAAATAAACAGCTATGCCCTCTCGGATCTGTCAGCAGAAAAAGTATATGTCCGCAAATTTCTGCTTGCACACAATTTAGTTGACCGGGACCGTGAAAGGTTTTCTGAAGAACTGCTCGATGATTTTGCCATCACCTTACCTGGTAAAAGCTTTCTGTTCGCACACGATCGTCACAATTATTTGCCTATTGGCTTGTTTTTTGATGCTGAGACAGAGGAAATGAGCCCGGAACAATTTAAAGCTCTTACCAACGAGGAACCAAGGCTCCCGGATAATATCGTAAATGTTAAGGTCTTATGGGCCTGGTATTACATCATTAAAGAAGCTGGTTATGATGACACCATTAAAAATCTAGAAGGCGGAACCTACAGACATGCATCCATAGGGTTTTCCGCTTCGGATCTGGCTCCTGTAAAAGGGCCTTATGATCAAACCCTCTTCTGGGAATATGCAGCCCCTGGAGAGGCAACCGAAGGATCACTTGTATGGCTCGGGGCACAAAACGGAGCCACATCTCAAAAATCATTCAAGGAAAACCATAAACATGATGGAGGAACAAATAATATGAAAAAATTGTTCGCAAGCATAGGCAAAATACTGGGCAAGGCATTTACCGAAACCACACCGGAAGAAACTGTTATCGCAGAGATTGAAAGCGTAATCAGCGAGAAAGATGCCAAAATATCAGACCTTGAGAAGCAGATTACCGACTCCAAAGGCCTGATAGAAATAGCTGAAGCTCATCAGAAAGACCTTATAGACAATTATACACGCATGAGGGTCTGTCTTGAAGAATGCGAAGATACTGATGAAGCTAAAACAGCAATGGGAAACATGGCAAAAGGTATGCCCTATTCCTTTTTAAAGGGAGAGGTGGACAATCTTACCAAACGCATGGAAAAGCAGTTTCCCGATCAGGGCCAGCTAAACGGTGATACCCGCAGAGATAAAACTGCAGATTCCGGAGATGGCAAGGATACGGAAGACAATCCTCTGATTCCCGAGAAGTAATATTCAGTAAGGGCATCAGGGAAATACTTATAATTTGATTAATAAGGAGGCCTACAATGGCAGAAATTAGAGACGGTTTGTCAAATGCAAGGACAATGAAACTTGCACATACTGCAGCGGTCAATGCTGGAGATGTAATTGTTTCAGCCGGTAATGTTCTGGTAGCCGTAAACGATGCTGAAGCAGATGAGGAAAACATATATGTGTACCGGGGCCGCGTGGAATTCCCAAAGGCAACCGGAGCTATTGCTGCAGGTACAAAGCTGTACTGGGATGAAAGCGAAAGCGAGATGACTTCCACATCCACAGATAACACTGCTGCTGGAATTGCCATAGAGGCTCAGGCATCTGCTGATGAGACTGTATTGGCAAGTCTGCACGAAAACTAAGAATAAACTTTTATCAGGGAGATAATCATGAAACTATTCGGTAAAAAAATTATCGATTGGAGCAAAATCGGTGATGTTGCTCCTGATGAACGTAAGGCCAAGATATTGGGCGCTGTTTCTCATTTTATGAAGAGTGTCGCGGATATGCCTTATCAGAATGTAAAATTTGCAGGAGCTGACCCGAATTTAACCAGCAGCGATGCTCCTATTATAGCCCGATTTTCCGATACTGTAGATGCTCCGGACCGGGGGTATGAAATGCTGTTTGATGAGGTTGATCTGAGATCCAGTACAAGTAAATCATTTGATATTCTGGATGTATCAGGCGGAGTTACGTTCTATCAGCAGCTTTCTGGAGAGGAAGCTATTCTATCAAAGCTTCCCAGCGCCGCAAAGGCAGCTGTCAGCATGTTAAGACTCACAGGTGGTTTTCCCATACTTGACGATTGGCTCAGATTTAATGAGTATTACAAGATTGATGAGCTGACAGCTGACACTGTTAAACGGTGGTATGATAAGAAAGCTACTTTATTCTATGGACTGCTGACAGCTTTATCCTCTGCAATTAACCAGGCATTTGATACTGATGATGTGACCACGATTAATAATGCATGTGCGGCCATCATTGTAGCCCTCGATGATGCAGGATATTCGGTTGATGGAACCAATAAGTTTTACATCACCTGTCATCCGAATCTTAAGATGCGCCTTATGAAAGCTCTGGCAGCTTCCTTCATCAACCCCAATGCCAACAATAATGAAATAGTATGGCCTATTGCCGGAATGATAACGACAACCAAGATCGCCAATACATCATATTATGTTTCACTCCCAGGCCTTAAAAACAAGAGGGGAGAATGGGAAGATCTGAATGCCAGAGAACCCCAGAGAAACGAACTGAAGCTTGGTGCGGATCATGTCTGGACAGGCGCATACAACGGCGCAATAGGTGAAGCCAAACAGCACAAAAGATGCGCTTTGTCATAGGCTTTTAACATAACACTCTGAGCGGTTATCATGTCTAAAAATACTGTACAGAATATAATTGCCATGGGGTTTTCTCCCGAAATGTTCGGGAAACTTGAACCCCAGAAGACAATTACCGGTAAGTTAACATCCGGAAGCCCCATAGTAACCGAGGTGTCTGACACCTCAAACATTACGGCAGGGGACATTGCCGAAGGTAATGGAATTCCGGACGATACCACTGTTCTGTCAGTAGATTCCGATACTCAGATCACGTTAAGCAATGATGCTTCAGCTACCGGTGAGGACGTATCCATTACAGCTTCCTCTTTTCCTCCATTCATCAGCACTATAATTGATGAACAGGCGGATTTACTTCAGGGCCGTTTAGGATCTGATGTGTACGGTGATGAAACCGAGCCGAACGCCACTTATATCAAGCGTGCGGAGAAAGGCCTTATTGCCGCTGAAATGATGCAGGCAAGGATCATTTATATAACCGGCAATGCCGTGCCGAATGGAGAGGAACCGGATACTCGCTCCCTGGACCGTCAGAAAAAGGATTTAAAGGCTGAGGCGGAGGAATATATATCACGCCTTGTCTCAGGCGCAGAAACCGACAGCAAGGCATATTCTGGCAGCGTACTGGTGAGCGGGAATGTGTCACCGCTGAATATTCCAAGGCCTTTTTATGGCTGAGGCAACGATAAAGGTTAAGCTGGATAAAGCTACCAGGTTTTTGGATGATCTTGCCGACAACATAAAGGCCGGAGCTCAGGAAGGCTTAAGAAAATCAGCCAGGGGAGTTCATAGAGAGGCCTTTGACTGGTTAAGCGGAAAGGGAAATTCTCCGGGCTCTTATCCCGTACCGGTTGAAACCGGAAATTTACGGAGATTGCTGGACTGGCTGGAGCCAGGTGAAAAAAAGAGCTTTGAAGGGGATGTTTTTGAAGCCGGAGAACTGGAAGCAATTATTTATAATTCGGCTGCATATTCGGACACGATTCATAAAGGCGAAGGCTCATCAGCAAAATTTGGACCTCGCCAGTTTCTTTTTGACGGATATGATCAGTTCGACCAGGGAGGCAGGGTCCAGGGAACTATAGAGAAAGAAATCGCGCAGAGACTGCCGTCTTAATGAAAAGTGCGGTCTAGCATGTATGTATACCTACCCTGCATTATTGACTTATTTTGAACCTGAGCCTGTCACGGAGCTAATTTAATGAGTTTTATATCGGTGCTCAATAATCTTAAAATCCAGATTGAAACAAATGAGAATCTGCAGGCATTTTGTAAGAGCCAGTGGAATAAAACACTGGAATGTAAAATCGCCTTCAGACAGCGCCGTGAGATAAACTCTAAGGATCTCCCCATTCTTCTTATTACCCGGCCCCGGGTGAGCGGAAAAGTCGATGCAGGCCAAGGCAGAATATCAAAGCAGCGTGTACGGCTGTATTTTGGGTTTTATCAGAAAAATGCAGATAGAGGTGTCCTCGAACAGGTGCAGTTCGAGGAGCTTATAGATGCCGCTATCATTAAAGACACATCTTTCGGAGACGTGGCTGAAGGTACGGATGTTCTTGATTCCGTAAGTGATGAAGGGGTAATGCACCCGTCATATTTTACGGTGATGGATCTGGATATTAAATATTGTGCCTCTGTTGATGAATCCGATCTCGATTCATTCATTACATTTTATGAAGAAATGGACATGGCTCCGCAGGACGAACAAATCGATATTAAAGTTTTTGAAACACTCGATCAGGAGGAATAAGGATGGATAAAAAAATCTATTTAAAACCGGCTCCCGAAATGAAGGTCAGAAACCCTGTAACAGGGGCGTTTCTTCCTGAATGCGGGGCATGGGTAACAAACTGCTCATACTGGATGCGCAGGAAAAAGGAAGGGAGTGTTGTTGAAGCGGCACCTCCTAAAACCACAAAAAAGGAGAATAGCAAATGACAATATCCTTTAACAACATTCCAGGCAATATAAGGGTGCCCCTTGCCTATGTGGAATTTGACAATTCCAGAGCGCTCCAGGGGACTCCTGGGATCTCATACAAAATACTGGTTATAGGCCAGATGCTTTCAACCGGTACTGCCACTGCAGGTGAGCTGATAAGCATTACATCAAAAGAGCAGGCAGAGGCCGCTTTCGGACGCGGCAGCATGCTGAGCCTTATGTTTAACATGCTTAAAAACAATAACGCCTATACAGAGACATGGGCTATCCCTTTAAGCGATCATGAATCAGGTACACCGGCTGCAGGCAGTATTGCATTTACCGGTACTGTTACAAAATCAGGAACTTTGAACCTCTATATTTCCGGGGTAAAAATTCCCGTGGCCATCACCTCCGGAGATGCAAATGCCGATATTGCAACTGCTGTGGCAGCGGCTATAAATGCGGAAACGGATCTTCCTGTTACTGCAGCGGTTAACGGTTCGGTAAATACTCAGGTTGATATCACCTGCAGATGGGACGGCGAGACAGGTAATGATATTGATATCCGGCTTAATTACTATGCCGGTGAATCCACACCGACCGGGCTGGTTGCGACTATCACAGATATGGCGAGCGGCGCCACAAACCCGGATATCTCCGATGCCATCACTGAAATGTCGGATGAATGGTGGAATTATATTATTACACCCTACACCGATGCCACAAACATGACAGCCCTGGAAGCTGAGCTTGCAAGCAGATGGCTTCCTACCAGGCAGATTGACGGCATTGCTTTTACCGCAAAAAGAGGAAACCATTCCACTACAGAAACCTTTGGAGACGGTAGAAACAGTCATCTTGTTTCATGCATGGGCTCCGGAATTTCTCCCACTCCTGCCTTTTTATGGGCTGCGGCATACGGAGCTGTGGCTTCTTATTATCTTTCCATTGATCCCGCACGGCCTCTTCAGACACTTCCTTTAACCGGAGTACTTCCTCCGGCAATAAGCGGGCGCTGGACTATGGCAGAGCGGAACCTGCTTCTTTTTGATGGAATTGCCACATTTATGGTGGGATCTGGCGGCAATGTGATGATTGAGCGAGCTATAACCATGTACCAGGAAAACGCCTTCGGTGTGGCAGATACGAGCTATCTGGATGTGAACACACCGGCAACCCTCAGTTATTTAAGGTACTCGGTAAGGGCCAGAATCACGAACAAATTCCCCAGGCATAAACTGGCTGATGACGGCACACAGTACGGAGCCGGTCAGGCTATTGTGACTCCGAGCGTGATCAGGGCGGAGTTGATAGCTCTTTTCAGGGAATGGATGGCTGCAGGCCTGGTTGAAAATATTGAGCAGTACAAAACGGACCTGGTTGTTGAAAGAAACACTGATGACCGCAACCGGATAGACGTACTTTCACCGCCTGACATTGTAAACCAGTTCCGCATTTTTGCGGCTCAGATTCAGTTTGTACTTTAGGAGGTAGGAGAATATGGGCAAAAAACTAGGAAAAGCATGGATAAAAGCCAACGGTAAAATGCTCGAAACCCTGCCAGGGGCAAAGCTAGACATCGGAGGAACCGAAAGGTCCACCGTTGTAGGAGCCACTGAAGTACAGGGATATTTTGAAACACCCAAACAGAGCAAGATGGAATGTGAAATTACCGTGGGTAAGGATACAAGCCTTGAGGAATATGGCGCCATGGATGATGTCACCATTAACTTTGAATGCGATACCGGGCAGAAATATGTTCAACAAGGTGCATGGCTTACCAATACTCCGGAGCTTACCGCTCAGGACGGCGGTAAGGTACCGCTGACATTTGAAGGGCCTCCGGCTGATGAATTAAAGTGATGCTGAAGCATCAATAAATTTAACGATGCATACCGGCATGTATCTACATACCTGGTGTTATCGGATCTTATAACGATACTGCGGCAGTATTTTTTATAGTTTTGCGGGAGAATTAAAATGAGAACAGCTAATGTTACTTTAATTGATGGTTTGAAAATTGGGGAAACCGTCCACCGGGAAGCGGAAATCCGTGAAGCCGGTGTTGCTGACTTACTGGATGCAACCAGTGAAAGCGAAAAACTTGTCCGCACGCCTGAAGGTTATCATCTCATAGCATCTTCTTTGATGGTGGGAGTCAATACATTACGCCGTCAAATTGTAAAAATAGGCGAGTATAAAGGGCCTTTGACTCTTAATGAAATAAAGGCTTTGTCTCCTGTTGATTTGGATCTGTTACAGTCAAAGGCGGATGAACTGGAAAAAGCCAGCATGGCCAGGATAGAAAACCGGGGGCGCAGTGAAGGCGGCGAGGGATAATATTGCTTTGGGTGAATTGTTATTATCGACCCGCGTCGCCTGGACAAAAGATGAGATAGGAAAAACATCATCCAGCGACTTTGTATTTATTATGAGGCAACTTAATGGGTGAAGTAAGAAGCAGTATACTTGTTGATCTTGCAGGCAATCTGCAAAGAAAGGCCGGACAATATAATAACTCTCTTGACAGGATGGGAAAGTCAGGATCAAGGAGTATTAATATGATAAGCCGGTCACTCAGCAAAATGAGTACAGGTCTTGACAGGCTTGGTAATCGCTATACTGCCCTATTGACCGGTGCAGCCGGTGTTGGATCTGTAAAAATGGTTATGGGCCTGGAAGACAGATTTACACGGCTTGGAATCCAGGCAAACAAATCAGCAGGTGAAATAAACGCTCTTAAAAAAGAGATATACGATGCGGCGATGGCTCCTGATGTAAAACTCGATCCTGGCAAAATAACTTCTGCCATCGAAGAGATTGTTGAAAAAACCGGAGATCTGGAATTTGCTGAAAAAAATATTAGGAATATAGGTCTTGCCATAAGTGCGACTGGAGCCAATGGACAGTCAATCGGCGGGATAATGGCAGAGTTTCAAAAAATGGGGATCATTGATCCCAAACAGATCCTTGAAGCTATGGATATTTTAAATGTCCAGGGTAAAGAAGGAGCCTTCACATTACAGAATCTGGCCGCTCTCGGTCCCCGAGTAGTAACTTCATATACTTCCATGGGGAGGGGAGGAGTTCAGGCAATTAGAGAAATGGGGGCTGCTCTTCAGGTGATCAGGCAGGGAACCGGATCATCAGAAATGGCAGCAACTGCTTTTGAAGCCTTGATGCGTACCCTTGGAGATGCTCAGAAAGTGGGTATGCTGAAAAAGGGAGGCGTTAAGATATTTGATGCTGAAGCTCTCAAAGATGGAAAGGAAATCCTTCGGCCTATAAATGAAATAATGGTGGATATTATTAAAAAAACCGGTGGTAAAAAAACAATAATGTCCAAGATATTTGATGCTGAGGCGATCAGGGCCTTTAATTCTGCGGCCTCAGAGTTCCAGCGTACTGGCAGTCTTGATTCTATTGACAAATTTATGAGTGTCCAGGGAGATGGAACAACCACCGTCCAAGATTCTGCCAGGGCAGCAAGCACAGCCAGTGCTGCCATGCAAAATTTATATACAGCCTGGAAAAAATTTGCTGACAATAAATTAACAGAACCCATACAAAAATTTGCTGACATACTCAATAATTTAGACCCTGACAAGCTTGAAAGAATACTCAAAATAGGAACCGGTGCAGCTATAGGCATGGGCGGTTTAATTGTTGGGAATAAAGTATTGAGAGCCGGACGGGGTATGTTTAACTTTTTCAGAGGCCGTAAGGGGCTTGGTTCCTCTGGCGGTGGCCTCGGTAGTATGGCTATGTCAATGAGTAAGCCCATACCTGTTTATGTGGTCAATTCAAAGATGTCGATGCTTCCGGATAATTATTTCAGTGGTTCCGGTGGTAAGTTAGGTAAAACGGGAAGTGCCTTGAAAGGCCTTTTAAAACGTGGCCCAGGCGGCCTCTTAGGTGTAGGTAGAGGCATGGCGATGCTGAAGGGAGGTATTACTGTAGGCTCTGCTGGATTAGGAACTACTGTAGCTGCCGGAGCGGCTGCAGGTGCAATAGGATATGGCATAGGTACTGTTATAAACAAGGGTATTGATAAAACCATGGAAAAAGTAACTGGGGGCGAAAATAAAACCCTTGGAGGCTGGCTTTATGATGCCATACATGGTGAAAAGAAAAAAAAGGATGCCTGGCAAAAAGAATATGATGCCATGGCTGCTAAAGCTGCTGAAAAGCGGTCTCAACTCAGCATAAAAATAGAGACAGACGGAAATGCAAAGGCCAGAGTCCAGACTATGAAATCGGATGATCTGGATATGGAAGTTGACAGCGGGCTTATGACAGTTGGGGTTATGTGATGAGCTGGAAAGACAAATTACATGAGGCCAGCTTTAGGAATGTAAAGTTCTATTTTGAGAGGACAGGAGGCGAGATAGGCCGCAAAATTGCCCTGCATGAATACCCTGGGCGGGATCTCCCTTACGCTGAAGACCTTGGAAAAGTAAGTCATAAAATAGAGATCGAAATTTATGTGATGGGTTCGGATTATATGGATTACAGAGATCAGCTTGTTAAAGCTCTTGAATCCCCTGGGCCTGGGACTTTTGTACATCCTTACCGAGGACCATTGACCGTCGCTGTCTTGTCTGCGCGAGGCCCTATCGAAAGCACACAGCAGGGAGGAATGGCCCGGTTCAATGTGACTTTTGTAGAAACTGATGAAAACCGCCTGCCTGTTAGTTCAACAGGAACGGCCAGGGCTGTAAAATCCATATCACAAACAGTAATTACTGATGCAAAGGCAGATTTTGCAAAAAAGTTTGCAGTAAGTAAAAAGCCTTCCTTCATTACGGATGCCGCTGCAGCAATAATTAATGATTTTCTGGGCAAAGTTGAATCTGTTGTATCAATGCCCTTCACTCTTTCTAACGGTGTAAGCGGTGTAATGAATCAAATAGGCAGTATTAAAAACAGAATTACTGACCTGATGTATTCCCCTGCCAGTCTGGCAAGCTCCATCTTCGGTTTAATCGATACTGCAGGAGCTCTCATTTCTCTCCCGAGCGGTTTAAAACACTATGACGGCCTTTTTAATTTTGGTGATGATTACCCGGCTGTATCGGGCTCTACAGTTTCAACAGGCTCAACGGCATCATCTGCACCTGTAACCGTGAACAGGAAAACCCAGGCAACAAACCAGCTTGCACTTACCGATCTGGTTAAGCAGTCTGCCGCTGTAACTGCAGCATCCAATATAAGCGATGTGGAGTTTGACAGTAATGTTCAGGCCATGAGTATCAGAGATACCATGTCCGATCTCTTTGACGGTCTTATGGACACAGCTTCGGATACTGTTTACCCTTCTCTCTGGGATCTGCGCGGAGCATTGATTAAGGATATTTCGGTCAGGGGAGCATCATCTGCCAGACTAATAGCTTATACACCTAAAGCCACTTTGCCTGCCCTGGTAGTAGCTCATAAAATTTACGACGATGCCGCACGGGCGGATGAAATAGTCACAAGAAACAGAATCAGGCATCCAGGGTTTGTCCCCGGTAATGTGCCCATGGAGATAAAACTCGATGCCTGATGTTAAGCTCAAAATAAATAATTCGGAATATTCAGGGTGGGAGTCCATGCGGATTTCCAGGAGCATTGAGCAGATCTCCGGAACATTTGAATTGACAGTTTCTGATAAATGGCCGGGCATTGATTCTACGAGAGAAATCAAAACCGGGCACGCCTGCGAGGTTTTGATTAATAGCAGTACTGTAATAAACGGCTATGTCGATGATGTGACACCTTCCTTCGGCACAAGCGATCACACAATAAGCGTATCCGGACGGGATAAAACCGGGGATCTGGTGGATTGCTCTGCTGTTTATAAAACCGGAGAATGGAGTGACAGGAACATTCTCCAGATCGCAAAGGATTTATGTGATCCATTTGGAATTACTGTCTCTTCTAATGTTGATTATGGAGCGGTTTTTAAAAAGTGGAGTATTCAGGAGAGCGAAACCGTTTATGAATGCATTGAACGTGCTGCCAGGATAAGAGGCCTTTTGCTGGTTTCGGACGGCAGTGGAGGTCTTTTAATTACCCGTGCATCATCAGATAGGATTGAGACCGGCCTGATTGAAGGCGAAAATCTGCTGTCAGGCTCCAGAACCTTCACCTGGAGGGATCGATTCAGCAAATACACCATTAAAAGCCAGAATGCTGGCTTTGATGACAGTACTCCGGATCAAAACAGCGGCCCCAGGGGAGAGGCTGTTGACAATACAGTGAACCGATACAGGCCTCTTATTATCATTGCTGAGGATCAGGGAGACACCGCAAAGCTCAATGACAGGGCCAAATGGGAAAAGAATGTAAGGGCCGGTAAAAGCTCCCGTATAAATGTGTCCGTTCAGGGTTGGAGCCATAAAGCAGGACTCTGGGAGCCTAATAAGATGGTGAGAATCACATCCGACAAACTCACTGTTGATAAAGATATGCTGATTGTATCTGTTGGATATTCGCTTGATAGGAGCGGGTCGATCACAAATCTGGCCCTTTGTGATAGGGAGGCATTTGATTTGATAGAACTTCCGGCACCGGAGGAGGGGGTCTGGGCATCATGAATTTAAGATCATTACAAAAGCTTATTGCTCCATTAACCAGGCGTGTAAGGCTTATGGTTGCCAGGGGAGTGGTAAAGCTTGTGTATGATGATTTAAAGGCTCAGGGGATACAGGTGAGCCTTCTGAATGGGGAAGTAAAGGATAAGGTGGAACGGTTCCAGGAATACGGTTTTACTTCCGTTCCTCATGAAGGATCTGAAGCAATTATGGTCTCCATAGGAGGCAACCGGGATCACGGAATTATAATTGCCTGTGAGGACAGGCGGTACAGGTTAAAAGGCCTGCAGGCCGGGGAAGTTGCGCTTTACACCGATGAAGGTGATTACATAAAGCTTGCACGAAATAACATAATTGATGTGGTTACTAAAACCTTGAATATCACTGCTGAAACCCTGGTAAATATCGATACGGATACCATGAATATTACCGCGACAACTGCTGTAAATATTGATTCTCCTGATATTAATGCCACCGGCAATATCAGCGCTGCTGCAGAGGTTTCTGACGGTACACGATCTATGAGCGAAGACAGGAATATATATAATGGCCATGACCATGCAGGTGATTCAGGAGGAGTAACCGGGGCACCTAATCAGGAGCAATAATGACTGATGTAAGACTTACATGCAAATCACAGGAAGGACGAAACTCCTTTGTTTTATTTGATCTTGCACATTCCGGCTCCAGCCTTGAACTTGATGATAGTATGGAAACCGCTGTTATTATAAGCCTGTTTACCGACCGCAAGGCCAACGATGATGACGAACTTCCATCGGGTGATGACAGACGCGGATGGTGGGCTGATAGTTTTGCAGAGGTTGAAGGTGACTTAATAGGCTCCAGACTATGGCTGTTAAAAAGGGAAAAGCAATTACTAAGAGTTCTGGCAAAAGCCAAAATATACGCAGAGGAAGCCCTTAAATGGCTGATAGATGACGGTATAGCAGAAAAGGTTACTGTTACACCTGAGATTGTAAAACGCGGAATAATGGGCCTGCTGGTGGAGATAGAAAAGCCAGGAGTTTCCCCTTTAAAATATAAATATAATTACATTTGGGAGGCAGCTTAATGCCTTTTGAAAGACCTGATTTAAAGACCATAATTTCAAGAATATCATCAGATATTGAAAGCCGTTTTGAAGGAGCTGACGCAGCTATACGGCGTACCTTCTATAATACCCTCTCTAAAGCCCTGGCAGGCGCTGTGCACGGGATATACGGTTATATGGACTATATGTCTGAACAGCTTATGCCGGATACAAGTGAAAAAGAATATCTTGAGAGATGGGGCCGGATCTGGGGAGTAACCAGAAAACAGGCTGCATATGCTTCAGGAGATGTAATTTTTACAGGTACAAATGGCACTGTAATTGATGCAGGAACAACTCTCCAGCGTTCAGACGGAGTTGAGTTTAAAACTGATGAAGCGGCAACGGTAAGCAGCGGGAGCGCCACTGTATCAGTTACATCTGTTGACTCAGGATCTGACGGTAATACAGATGCTGCAGCAAGCTTAAACCTTGTTAGCCCTATTTCAGGTATCAACAGCAGTGCCACGGTTGATACAGGCCTTACAGACGGGACTGATATTGAGGAAAATGATGATATGCTGGCCCGGCTACTCTCCAGAATACAGCAGCCTCCCCATGGCGGCGCCATATTTGATTATGTAACATGGGCTCTTGAGGTAGATGGCGTTACCAGGGCATGGGCCTATGCCGAACACCTGGGAATCGGGACCGTAGGATTGTGTTTTGTAATGGATAATCAGGAAGACAGTATAATTCCCGATTTTGTAAAAGTTCTTGAGGTCCAAAATTATATTGACCATTTAAGGCCTGTAACAGCAGATCTGACTGTTTTTGCTCCCACTGCAGTTGAACTTAATTTTACCATCGCCATAACTCCGGATACTTCAGCAGTAAGAACCTCTATTGAAACCGAATTAACAGACTTGCTTTCCAGAGAGGCTGAACCGGGCGGGACAATATTGCTGAGCCATATAAATGAGGCAATTTCCATAGCAGCCGGTGAAACGGATCATACATTAACAAGCCCTGCAGCAAATGTTACTCACAGCACTGGTGAAATTGCCGTAATGGGGACAATCACATGGTCATGACAAAAACTGACTATTTAAGCCTACTCCAGGGGCTGCTTCCTGAAGGTGAAGCATGGAACAAAGAATCCGACAGTAATTTAACAACACTGCTTGATGCCATGGCGGAAGAACTTGCCAGACTGGATACCAGGGCAGATGATTTAATCAAAGAAAGCGATCCATCTACAACAATGGAGATGATGACAGACTGGGAGAGGGTCTGTGGGCTTCCGGATGAATGCGCCGGCGAATTAAATACTCTTCAGGAAAGGCGGAAATCTATATTAGGCATTTTGAGTGGAACTGGAGGCCAAAGTAAAAACTACTTTATTACTTTGGCAAAAGCTTTTGGCTTTGAAGTTACAATTGAAGAATGCCTGCCTTTCCGGGTTGGTTACAGTTCTGTAGGAGATCCATTATCGAGCCTTCCTGACTGGAAACATACATGGATAATGAATATTCCAGAGTCTAATATTACTCATTTCTCCGCAGGGCAGAGTTCTGTGGGTGAACCAATAAGATATTGGGGTTTTGATAATATTGAGTGCGCGATTTCAAGACGAAAACCAGCCCACACACACGTTATATTTGCATATAATTTATAAAGGAGAATCAAATGCATAGAATAGAAGGTTACGGACACAGCGAAAACATGTTTACTGAAGGCGATCCAGCTTCCGGAGTGCCAGCTACATGGGTAACTGCAGATTGGGCTAATTCTGTTCAGGAAGAGATAGCTCAAGTCATAGTATCATCAAGTATTGATTTATCTGAAGCATCAACTGATAGTCGAAGCCAGTTGTTACAGGCAATAAAACGATTAGCAACGTCATCGGTTCCTAATATGGCAGCGTTTTCAAATGGAGATGCCAGCGGGTTTAAAAATAAAGTATATTTATCTGGCTTTTATTCGGAGGGTGACGGAGGCGAGGGCTTGTTTCACTGGCAAGCAGATGAGGATAAATTAAATCATAATGGAGGGTCTATAATTGATCCTGATCATGCTTCAACTCCAGGTGAAACTGCGTGGTATAGCGGAGACGAGGAAGGCAGCGGATGCTGGGTAAGAGATTATTCGGGGCCTGTGAATATCTGCTGGTTTGGAGCACAGAAAAGCGGAGGTGTTGACGTCTCTAATATTGTACAACACGTAATAGCCTCGTTTTCAAAAGTTTACGCGCCTAAAAACGAATATATAGTTGAAGGTGTTAGACTGTATGCAGGATCAGTTTTATTAGGAGATGGTCCAGATAAAACTATATTCAAGCCAGTAACCACATCAGGAGATACTACAGTATTTTATACCAATCCATTAGAGTTTTGTTCGTATGTTATGCTCAAGTATTTCAGCATTGATGCAAATCGAACTGCAGGAGCATTGCTTGATTCAGGCTTAATACAACTGGAAAACTGTCATTATTTTCTGTTGGATACATTGACGGTGTTTAATCCGGTTTGTCATGCTATTATGATCCATGATTGCACCAGGGGGGTTGTTAAGTCTTGCAGAGCAATCGCGACTAATACATACACCTATGATTTTGATGATGGGTTTGCGATAGGCGGAGCCAGTAATAATATTAGAGTCGAAGATTGTTATACAAGAGGTTTCAACATCTCAGGGAACCAGTCGGGTTTTGAGGTTGATGACGGTCCTACAGAAATAACATTTGAAGGCTGTAAAGCGGAAAATTGTTTGTCAGGTTTTACAGCTCATACTCACGAAAGTGAACCGGTTGTTAAGAATATTCGATATAACAACTGCCACTCATATCAATGTACATCAGGGTTTAGAGCACATGCGAGGGCATCATCATACGTCAGAGGGCTGCATTATAATAATTGTGTTGCCGAACAGATATCAGGTAGCGGTTTTAAATTTATAAACAGTGAAGGAGGTCCTGTAAGTGGTGTAAAGCTCAATAAATGCACTAGTGATACTTGTGGGGTGGGTATAGAGAATGAAACTACAGATATACAGGTATCTGAACACACAATGATTAGCAACACAACGGACTACAGCAATGAAGATGATTATGATCAAAGCTGGACTCATAATTCTCCTGAAAAAGAACATGCTGCATGGACTCCGGTCATTGAAGATGAATCTGGTAACACTGCTTCATACACATTGGATTTCGCACATTGTATTAAAACTCCAAATAACACATTAAAATGTTTTGCAAGAATGTCTGAAATAACAACGACAGGTATGAATGCTGCTGAGACATTAATCCTTTCCGGTTTTCCACGCACACCGATAACAGATAAGTGGGTGTCGGGCAGCCTATTGATTAATAATATAAGTTATACAGACGATTTGCCTGTCTCATATATGCGGCCAGTGAGAATTCCAACAGGCGTTTGGTTTAATACACCAAGTCCATACACAACTCTCAGTGGAGCTTCAAGCGATGGTTTTACCGCTGTGAGTGATGGTTCTGCGACAACAAAAATAGCTCAGATCCCCGATAGTGTTCCATTGGAGGCAGGCAAAAGATATAAAATATCGTACGACTTACTATTAAACAGTGGAGTCGCTCCCCAAATATATGTAAGGCCATCATATGGATCGGGAGATTACTATTTACCATTAACATCGGATAATCCTGTTGAATTTACAGCGATGGAAACAGATACTGTTGTTGTATGTTTTAGAACCGAATCAGGAGACGCTGCGGATTATACAGTGTCAAATTTTTCAGTCTATGAAAATAAGGTTTTACTACAATCAAATAAAGCAGACGGTACAAGTTCCGATGTGGTTGTATCTGGCGTGAGCAGTGGGACTGGTGCTATATCGCTGTCACTCGAATACCCATGTAACTAATTAAGAGGCAGGCGAGGGAGTTCGCACCTCCCCCACTAACTCGATGTAGAAGCATCGAATCAACCCGTTTCCGGATCTGCCCCTTTCCCCCTGCGCAGAGGAAGTTAAGGATTTAACCAGATTGGAAATGATTTGTAAAGGAGGGAGTTTGTGAACAGTCCACTCGCCTATATCGGCGGCAAATCTAAACTATCAAAAAGCATTATATCATCTATTCCTGCCCATGAAGCCTACTGCGAAGTGTTCGCAGGCGCTTTGTGGGTTTTCTTTCGTAAAGATCCCAGTAAATACGAAATGATCAACGATCTTGATTCCGATCTGATCTGTTTTTACAGAGTATTGCAGAATCACCTGGAGGAATTTTTAAGGCAGTATAAATGGGTATTATCATCCAGGGAATGGTTTGAGGATTATAAAAGCCAGCAGAAGTCCAGAGGGCTTACAGATATCCAACGAGCAGCCAGGTATTACTATCTCCAGCGCCATGCATTCGGAGGCAGGGTAAGAAGCCGGACATTCGGTGTCGGGCCTCTACGCGGCCCCAGGATCAATTTACTGCGTATTGAAGAGGAATTATCCGAAGTGCACTTAAGGCTTGCACGGGTAACTATAGAAAACCTGCCCTGGAGCGATTTTGTGCAGCGTAACGACAGGCCTGAGACTTTCTTCTATCTCGATCCCCCTTATCATAAGGCTCCTTATTACGAGTACAATATGGCGCTGGATGATTACATAAAAATGGCAGAGATTCTGTCCGGAATAGAAGGGAAGTTTCTTTTAAGTATTAACGATCACCCGGAAATGAGGGAAGTATTCAAGGACTTTTCAATGCAGCAGGCAAAGCTTAAATATTCTGTCGCAAAAGGGCCTTTAAAAAATGCAACTGAGCTGCTTATTTGTAATTTTTAGCATTGACAAGATTAAGTCTATAGGTTAAAAATCTAACTCGTTTCACGGATACACGGTTTTTCTTAACAAAAAAGGCCTTATTTGTAGCCTGGAACAGACTAAAAGGCCAACTATTTCATGTAGTTGGAAACTTAGTTCCTTCCCCGGTAGCTCAGCAGGTAGAGCAGGTGGCTGTTAACCACCCTGTCGGCGGTTCAAGTCCGTCCCGGGGAGCCAAAAATATTAACGGCTTAGAGATTTTGATCTCTAAGCCGTTTTTTTATTTACCCAATTAGTTATTATTTAGATAATCAGCAAGATAGCAATTGGAGATATAAGGTATATTTTTTTAAATGAGAAAGTTATTCAAGGAATCTTTCAATCGGGGCATTCAGTATGGTCGACAGCTTTTTTGCCATTTTAATGCTTATGGCTCTGTGCCCGTTTTCCATATTTGATACATGCTGCCTTGGAATTCCACCCAGCGCTTCTCCGAGTTCTGTCTGAGTAAATCCTTTATTCTCACGATAAATGCGGAGATGCTTTCCCGGTGTCATCTTTTTTTTTATGTTTTTATACCATTGAGTTTCAGAGATATCGACAAATTCATCCCCTTCATCAGAAACAAGGTTTAACTCCTTGCCATATTCTTCTTTTAACACCTTTATTAATTTAGGGGGGATTCTTGCACCTCTGACACTTATCTCAATATGGGGCGTTTTCACGACTGCCTGCATAATACACCTCTATGACTAATGATTTTTCTGCATAATACCAACATGCCACCCATTTTCTGGCTAAATGGCAATGATATTCATTTTTTCCGAGTTTGTTGTAATTAGGCCACCCGGATTGAACCGGTCCGTTTTCTCTGAGGTCATCAATCAGAACTGCCAGTTTTTCCTGAACACGAACAGGCATTTTCTTGATATCTTTTAATACTTTTTTCTTTAACAGTACATTATACATAGATGAGTGTAATCAATTAATGGTTACATGTCAATATTGTATGCGGATGCAAAAAAACATTCTCTTTTTTCATTATAAGTAGACATACCATTTGCAAGAGTATCGCTCATAGGAGGATGTCCGCTATGTTTTTTGAGTATTTCTATAGGAGATTTTTTATGTTTGATTCAGACAAAAGGTTGCCGAATAATTGTAATTTGTAACACTATGTCTGATTACATGTAGTTAATCAAGTGAAATAATTAATCAAAAAAGTAAGTAATACACCATCCCCACAACTATCAGGCTTACTATCCTGAATGTCTGTCCCATAAGCAGGAGTTCTGTCCCCATTTTGGGTGAAAAAATACCTATATATCTCGGCAGCTGGTGCCTTAATGCCCTCAGGGGAAATGCCAGGATATTTCCGGTTAAAAGGGCAATAACTGTCTGCTTTGTTGTAAGAAGCCCTCCGTCCATCATTGCTCCGGCTGCTGCAAAGCCTGATGTGAATTCCGTGAAAAAACTTAATACCACTACCGAAAAGGATTCTATTGGGATAAAAGTTACCGGAATATATTTTGTTATCAAAACATTTGCATGTTTAAAGATACCGGCCTGGGTCAGCATAAAAATAAATATGTACACAGGCAGAACAAAGGTCGCTATGTTTATGAGTCTTTCAGGCAGTTTTTGTTTTATGTTTTCCAGGATGCTTTTTTTTGATTTGCGGGTTTCTTTTGATTTTTTTATTCTGTCTTCGCTTCTATCCTCTTTTATTGTGAACCTTCCGAATGTCAGAAAGAGCGATACCCTTAACACCACAGCCGTAAAGGTTATCATCAGGTAAATTACTCCGGCTGTTCCTGTCAGGGGCCATACAATAAAAAACGTGGTCGGCAGATGCAGAAAATAATTTGGGAGCTGATTAACAAAATTAGTAAGAAAGAGCTGCTTTTTTGTTATTTTGTTGTCTATATAAAAGTCCAGGAGCATGGCGTTTGCAGCTATCCCGGATATAAAAGAAGATGTAAAAACCGCACCGCATTTATTCCCGAGCCTGCCGTATTTAAATAAAGGTCTTGCGACAACCGACAGGGCTTTAGACCACCCTGTGGCCTCTATTATCTGCCCTGCAGTAAGGCCGATAAAAATAAAGATCATCATCCTTATAAGAGGAAATATCAGCCGATTTGTTATGGAGTGTGATGATATGCCGTCAATAAAATACAGGCCCGATGCGAGAATGATCAGGCTGAGCAGTATTGAAATTAAAAACTGTCTGTATTTGGGTTTTCTTTTCGTTCTTGAATCACTCATTAAGCTCTGTTTTTCCATTTGCCTTTGGGAATAATGCATTTCTTTATAATATTCCCTTAATATTCATATGTTTCTTTCCATTAAATTCTGCAGGATACTACCAGAAGATACATGTATCATCAATTCGGAGAATACGAATTAACCAGCAGGGTAAGCGTCAAAAAATTGTTGTTCTGATAGAATAATAATGCATCATATTAAGTTATTTTATGTCATTTTGCATAAAATAACGCATTGAGTGGGTATTCTGAAAGTGTTTTTTAGTGCACCTGGCAGGCATGACATTTGCAATTAAGTTATACTTTAGACAATGATCTCGAAATTTATACATCTTTTTATAATCGGTAACTGATCTCAGAAGGTGCTCACATGGTATCAACTCATACTGTAGAAACTCACGGTTTAATGCCTGAAAAACTGGAATTGTTCCAGAGCGTTGTCAATCACGCCCAGGTCGGAATCATTATTCTAAACCATAATAAAGAAATCACATATATAAATTCGGAATTCTCCAGGATATTTGGCTACAGGCCCGAAGATGTGATTCTGCCGGATTTTCTAAAAACATTCCTTCCCGAAGAATTATTCAATGAAAACAGCGAACAGATTAAACGGCTCGAAGAAAATGAGTTTGTTAATTATGAAACAGTAAGGATCAAAAAAGACGGGGAGAGGATAGATGTGTTCTGCCGGTCATCGCTGTTAAGAGATAACGGCGAGATATGCGGAGCCTTTTCTGTTTATTCCGATATCACTGAACGCAAAAGAATAAACAGTGAGCTGACAGCTGCCAGAGATGAGCTTGAAGTCAGAGTCCAGGAAAGAACCTGTGAGCTTGAAGTAATAAACGAAGAAATGCAGAGGCAAATCAGTGAAAAGGAAAAAGCTGAGAAAAATCTTTCTGAAAGTGAAGAGCGCTATAGAGTCGCCATAGAAAACTCCAATGACGGTATTGCAATAATGACAGGCGGAAAGTTTATATATGCAAATGACAGGTATCTTGAATTGTACGGCTACAATTCACTTGATGAATTAAAAAATATCAACGCATATGAGCTGATACATCCTGAAGACAGGGAGATGGTATTTGAGAGAAGCTCTGCAAGGATGAGCGGAGAACTAAAAGGTCAGAGCTACGTACACAGGTGTATAAGAACTGACGGTACAGTTATTTATGTAGAGGTATCGGTTGCTAAAACAATATACAATAATGAGGAAGCAGGCCTGGCCTTTGTAAGGGATGTAAGTGAACGAAAGATCGCAGAGCTCGAGTTAAAAAAGGCGAAGGAAGAAGCGGAAAATGCAAACAGTGCAAAGAGTGAATTTCTTGCGAATATGAGTCATGAAATCCGGACACCCATGAACGCCATAATGGGAATGGCAGGGCTTTTACTTGATACAGACCTTGATGATGAACAGCGTGATCACCTGGAAATTATCCGCCGTTCTTCGGATGCTCTATTAAGTATAATTAATGATATACTGGATTTTTCAAAGATCGAGGCAGGTAAGATGCTGCTTGAAGTACTAGACTTTGATCTTAGAAGTTCAATCGAAGAAATAATATCCCTTCCTGCCATTACCGCTCAAAAAAAGGGGCTGGAATTTATTTATGAGATTGACCCTGATGTTCCCTCCTATTTAAAGGGTGATCCGGGGCGGCTGCGCCAGATAATATTAAATATTGCAGGCAATGCTATCAAGTTTACAGAAAAGGGCGAAGTGTTTTTATCGGTTTCAAAGGAATGTGAAGATGAAGACAGTATCAGGCTCAGGTTCAGTGTAAGGGATACCGGTATTGGTATTTCTGAAGAAAATCTTAAAAGACTGTTCCAGTCTTTTCATCAGGTTGACGCATCCACCACACGAAAATACGGAGGCACAGGTCTGGGGCTTGTTATATCCCGGAAACTTGCTGAGCTTATGGATGGTGAAATAGGCGCTGAAAGTACACCGGGTGAAGGCTCTCTCTTCTGGTTTACCGTTACCATGGAGAAGCAGAAGAGTGTTAATGATGAAAATCTTGTTGCGCCTCAAAACCTTGCAGGCAGACGAATTCTTGTTGTGGATGACAACACCACCAACCTGAAAATAATTCAGAAGTATCTTGAGACATGGGGTTTTGTGTGTGATGCGGCATGGAGCGGAGAGATGGCGCTCACTTTGATGAATGCTGCATATAAGGCAAATGCATCTTATGACCTGGTGATAAGTGATATGCAGATGCCGAACATGGATGGTATGACGCTGGGAAGATTAATAAAAAGTAATCCTGTACTGTCAGGCTCAAAACTGGTCATGCTTTCTTCAAGAGGGCTGCGTGGCGATTTTGCCGAGGTAAAAGAAATAGGGTTTGATGCATACCTTACAAAGCCTGTCAGAAGGAGCCAGCTTTTTGACTGTCTTGTTATTGTGTTCAGCGGTAAAGAGAATGCGGAAGAAGATAAAACAGTCATTACAAAATACACAGTGTCTGAGGTCAGGAAAAGAAACGCCAAAATACTTGTTGCTGAAGATAATATAGTAAATCAGAAACTTGCCATAAGACTGATGGAAAAGTTCGGGTATAAAGCGGATGCCGTTGCAAACGGTGAAGAAGCTGTGCGTTCTCTCAGTCTTATCCGCTATGATCTTGTTCTTATGGATGTTCAGATGCCGGAGATGGACGGCCTTGAGGCAACAAGAGTAATACGTGACTGCTCATCCAATGTTATCGATCATGGTGTTCCGGTTATTGCAATGACTGCACATGCAATGTCCGGAGATAGAAAGGCATGCCTTGATTCAGGAATGGATGATTATATTACAAAGCCAATAAACCCGGATGCACTTCTTAAGATTGTGACAAAATATCTTGTGGATTAACTGGTTCCTTATTTTTGTTTATAGATGGGAACTAATTATTGTAGTATATAATCCTGTAACAAAAATTAAAATGAAGCAGGTGATAATATATGGAAGCAAAAAAAGCCAGGGAATCTTATGTAACGAAAACATCACTGATTCTTCCTCCTGATACAAATAATCACGGGACAATATTCGGCGGAAAGACCATGTCCCATATCGACGAAGTCGCAGGGCTTGCCGCAATGAGGCATTCCCGTATGAGTGTTGTTACCGCTTCTACAGACTCTGTAGATTTTCTGTATCCCATTAAAAGAGGCCAGGCAATAAATGTAGAGGCATTTGTAACCTGGACAAGCAATACGTCCATGGAGGTTTTTGTAAAAGTGCAGGGTGAAAACCTTTTTACAGGCGAGCAGATAACCTGTACTACTGCCTTTTTAACATTTGTAGCTCTTGGAACCGACGGTAAGCCTCACCCTGTTCCTGCTGTAATTCCTGAAAGTGAATTTGAAAAACAGCTTCACAAAACAGCGCCCGAAAGAGCGCAGTACAGGAAAGAACGCAGGGCCCGTTCAAAGGCTTTTACAGAGGAATACGGTATTTGATTGTTATCCATGGATACCGTCTTCTAATATTTTCCTAACAGTGTCCTAACTTTTTTATTCTACATCTCAGTTAATTGTATTAGCGAGGTATGGAATAAAAAAGAAAATGGAATCACCCACCATTCAATGTCCCAACTGTAAGTCCGAAGCGCTTTATCGGTATGGCAAAACCCATAATGGTAAAAAAAGATATCTGTGCCAGGTTTGCGACAGGCAGTTTATTAGGGACAGTAAAAAACTTGATGTTAAAAAAAGGCCCAGCTGCCATGTCTGCGGAGCTGCAATGCATGTGTATATGCGTAAAGGAAATCTTATAAGGTTCAGATGTTCATGTTTTCCGGAATGCAGAACATACATGAAATCCGAAATTGAAGTTATGGATAAGCAGTGACTGCCTGTAATCATATTCCCCATTCCGGTGACTCTGTATGATGATAATTAAAATAATTGTTCTTCCCTGTAATAAAAAGCATCTCATTTACAGTAGGTAAATAATTAATGCAGATGTAAAGAAAATACTGCTCTCTTCCGAGGTTCATATCGAGGTTCTACAATATTTTATTGAGATATAGAAAACATAACTCCGGAGAATAAAATGGATAGTGAATATCTTGAAAATAAAAAGGCTGATACGCCGCAGAATATTACAATCGGATCACTTGTTAATGAGGTGGAGACAACAACCGGTGAAGCCCTGGTTAAGCATATAAAAAAATATTTTGACGGGGATGAACCCATAAAAGCTGTTGTTATAGTGTCTGAAGGTTCACCGGTGGGCCTTGTAATGAATATTCATCTCGACAGGCTTTTAAGTCAGCGGTTTGGTGTGGCACTTTTTTATGATAAACCCATAAGCAGGGTAATGGATACTTCATCTCTTATTATCGAACATAACACTCCTATTGAAAAAGCGGCTGACCTTGCCATGAAAAGAAAAAAATCAAAACTGTTTGACCATATAATAGTTACTGATAACGGTGAACTGCTTGGTATTGCAGCTGTCAGAGATATCCTTAACTGTATGCTCCGCATACACAGGAACAATGCAGAAGAAATGAGCAGGATAAATGATCAGCTTCAGCTTGAAATCGAAGAACGTACAAAGGCTGAACAGGAGCTTGTTAAGTTCAACAGGGAGCTTGAAGACAGGGTCGCGGCAAGGACCGCTGAAATAAGAGAGTCAAACGAGAAACTCAAAAAGGCCGCAGAAGCCGCAGATGCGGCCAATAAGGCAAAAAGTGATTTTCTTGCCAATATGAGTCATGAGCTCAGGACTCCGCTGAACCACATAATAGGTTTTACCGAAATTGTACTTGAACAGCATTTTGGAGAACTGAACGATACCCAGAATGAGTACCTGTCGGATGTGCTTGGGAGCAGTAACCATCTTTTATCCCTTATTAACGACATACTGGATCTGTCCAAGGTTGAAGCCGGAAAGCTTGAGCTGAACAGTTCGGAGATTGAGCTTCAGCATCTCCTTGAAAACAGCCTTACAATGATTAAGGAAAAGGCCCAGAAGCATAATATAAAACTTACAACAAAATTTGAAGGAATGCCGAAAGTTATAGAAGGTGATGCAAGAAAGCTTAAGCAGATACTCTATAACCTCCTTTCCAATTCCATTAAATTTACGCCTGACGGAGGAAGTATCTGCGTCAGTGCAAGAAAGCACAATAAAAACAGCCTGGAAAAAATTGTTAAACACAGCTTTACCAAAAGTATTCCATCGGATGATTTTCTGGAAATATCTGTAAGGGATTCCGGGATAGGCTTGAAAAGTGACGATATAGAAAGAATCTTTAATCCATTTGAGCAGGCTGATCAGGCAAGAAACAGAAAGTACCAGGGGACAGGGCTTGGGCTTTCATTAACAAAAAAACTGGTGGAACTTCACAACGGCTGGATATGGGCAGAAAGCCAGGGTGAAGGAAACGGTTCCGACTTTCGCTTTATCATACCAAACAGACAGCAGATATCATTAAATTCATCAGAATATTATGACACTGCTCAATATTGAAGATGAAGTTCTGAAAGGTATAACTTAAAATGAAACAGAAAAAAGTACTTATAGTTGAAGACAACGCCCTTAACATGAAACTTGTGAGGGATGTTTTAAAAATTGACGGAATAGAAAGTGTTGAAGCAGAAAGGGCCGAGGACGGTCTTGAGCTTGCCAGGACTTCCCGGCCTGACCTCATTCTTATGGACATAGATCTTCCGGGGATGGACGGGTTTACCGCCATGCGTATAATAAAAGATGACCCGGCGCTTTCCGGTATTCCTGTTCTGGCCCTTACTGCATATGCCATGGAAGGTGATAAAAATCAGGCAAAGGAAGCCGGCTGCATGGGGTATATTACCAAGCCTTTAAAGATCAGCTCTTTCCGTGACACTGTAAAAAAATATCTCGGGGCTCCTGATCAAAGCAGCGTAAAGAAAAATAAAAGGCATGAATGTCTTCCGGTCATTAAAGTCAGTAATGGAAAAAGAATACTGATTGTTGATGATGAAGCGCTTAACATAAAGCTGCTTGATGCACAGCTTTCATCAAAGGGGTACCAGACTCTTTCGGCAGATAACGGCAGGGATGCAGTTGAAATAGTCAGAAACGGAAAGCCTGATTTGATCCTCCTTGATATCATGATGCCAGGTATGGACGGGTATGAGGTTACATCTCTCTTGAAATCAGATCCTTCAATATCAGAAATCCCGGTTATACTTGTTACAGCGCTCACAGGTGAAGATAATAAACAGAAAGGGCTTGAAGCGGGCGCTGATGAATTCATTAATAAACCTATCAATTATCCTGAACTTGAGGCGCGGATAATCTCTCTCCTTAAACTCAAGGAATATAGAGAGCAGCTGGGCTCCAGAAAACAGTCGGAAGAACTCATGATTGAAAGGGCAATGGACCGGAGAGTTTCGGCTGAAAGCAGGGCAGGGCTTCCTACGGTTCTTATTGTTGATGACAACAGGTCTACGGTTGAGCTTATACGTCTTTTCCTTTCAGGTATGCGGTGCAATATTGAAATTGCGGAAACTGGCGAAAATGCCATGGATATAATCAATAATAAAAAGATCGATGTGATGCTTCTTGATCTGATGCTGCCCGGTATGGACGGTTTTGAAGTGTGCCGCAGAATAAAAAACAATGAAAAGAGTTTTCCTGTTCAGATTGTCATGTTTACAAGCCTTACAGATACTGCGAGCAAGTTAAAGGGAATAGAAGCCGGTACTGATGATTTTTTAATTAAGCCGGTTGACCGGGATGAACTCAAGGCAAGGGTCATGGCTCTGTTTAAAAAGAAAGCATACCTGGACCAGCTTCTTTTAAAGGCGGATAACGCTCTTCAGGCTGCAATAACAGACAGGCTTACAGGTATCTATAATTACGGTTATTTTAAACACTATCTGAATATGGAATTTGAAAGAGCCGGCAAAAACGAACATAAGCTGGCGCTGCTTATGATTGATGTGGATAATTTTAAAGCCTTTAATGACAGGTACGGGCATCCCAATGGGGACAGGGCATTAAAAAAGATTGCCGAAATATTGAGCGATAATATCAGGGAGATAGATTTTATTGCCAGGTATGGCGGTGAGGAGTTTGCTCTTGTGCTGCCCTATGTCAACAGAGGTACCGCGTTAATTATAGCCGAAAGACTTCTTTGCAAAGTTGAAGAACAGTTTGAGATACCTGATATTCCGGATTCAAGACTGTCAGTAAGTATAGGCGTATCATTGTTTCCTGACCAGGCCGATTCTCCTGATGAGCTGATAAGAACGGCAGATGCAGCGCTTTACAGGTCAAAGAATAATGGAAAAAACTGTATGAGCTTTTACAGCGAGTGCAGTAAATCTGTTAATAGCAGGGAAGAAGGTAAGGTGATTTAAAGAGTATGGAGTTACTGAATTTTAATGATTACACCGAAGCTGATCCGCAGTTTCGGGACAGTCTTACAGGTCTTTTTAATCATGGTTTTTTTCTAGTGTATCTCGAACAGGAATTTCTGCGGTTTAAACGTTCGGGCAGTCAGTTTGCCCTGGCAATGATCGATATTGATGAGCTTGCATTGTATAACCATAAGTACGGACCATTGGAAGGGGATAAGCTGCTTAAGCAAATCGGCGGTATAATAGGTGACAATATACGCAGTATAGATATTGCTTCCAGGTATGACGGGGACCGGTTTGCAGTTATCTTTGTAGGGTCTGACCAGGAAGAGGCAATGCTTGCATCCGAAAGAATCAGGAATGCCGTTGAAAATGAAATCACAGACCGGGTAACTGTCAGTACAGGGCTGGCAGCATCGATGCCGGGTGAGACCTGCAGTATAGATAGTATTATGCAAAATGCCGGGGCTGCGCTCATACAGGCAAAAACCCGGGGAAAAAATATGGTCTGCTGTTACCAGCCTGCTCAAAAAGACTGTGACGACACTCTCCCTGAAATACTTCTGGTTGATGATGATCATCTCAATCTAAAATATCTTGAAGGGATACTAAAACCAAGAGGCTATAACACCTGTACTGCGCAGAACGGTTCGGATGCTCTTTATATTATCAATAATGCGAATATCGATCTCGTATTTCTCGATATAATGATGCCGGAGATGGACGGCTTTGAGGTCTGCAGCATAATAAAGTCAAATGATGAAACCAGGATGATACCTGTGATACTTATAACTGCCCTTGATGACAGTGACACAAAGATAAAAGGGATTGAGGCGGGCGCTGATGATTTTATTACAAAGCCCCCCAACAAGGCAGAGCTTCTGGCCCGGACCAAATCTCTTTTAAGGCTTAAAAAACTGAATAATAACCTGACAAGCATAGAAAATGTTCTGTTTTCCATAGCCAAAACAGTTGAAAGCAAAGACAGTTATACCCAGGGGCATGTTGACAGGGTCTCGGAACTCGCAATGTCCATAGGTAAAAACATGGGGCTGTCAAAGAGCGAACTTGAGGCCCTTAGGTTTGGAGGCGCCCTCCATGATGTAGGTAAGATGGGTATACCTGAAGAGATCCTGAACAAACCGGGAGCACTTGAAGACTCCGAATGGAAGATAATGAAGAGCCATCCGGAGATTGGCTACAGGATATGCCTGCCCCTTAAAAAAAATCTTGGTCCGGCGCTGGATGTTGTGAGACATCATCATGAAAAGCTGGATGGCTCAGGTTATCCTGACGGACTTAAAGGTGATGAGATCTCCGGTGTGGCAAGAATCATGGCTGTAGCCGATATTTATGATGCCCTTGTGACGAACAGGCCCTACCGGACTGCAATGCCAAAGGATAAGGCTCTTGGTATTTTATCCGAAGAAGCAGAAAGCGGGAAGCTTGATATAAATGTTGTAGATTCACTTAAGCGGCTTGTTACCGAATAAAACATGCGCAGCAGTGTTATCATTCAGAATAATACTGCTGCTCAGTCATTTCTTTATAAAATTATCCGAAGCTAATCTTTTATTAATAATAAATTAATATTCAGCTGTTATTTTTTTACTCTTTTGGTCAGGTGCATAAAAGATTCAGTCAATTTTATTCCTGGAGTAAAAATGGTCCAGTTAACGCCGGGGGATTTGGAAAAGCTGCTGGGAAACGGGGTTGTACCAGGTTCCTATCAGGAACAGCAGGTTCTGTCTGCATGGCTTGAAAATATTATCCATACAAAAGGTGAAAGATACATAAGGCGAAACCGGAAAAAACTGCTGCATAACTGGGTTGAAATCTTAAGATATGGACTTGCCAGGATCTGACAGTCCCTTGAAATAAAAAAAAGAGCAAATCCAGATACTGCCGGATTTGCTCTTCTAATACATGTTTGTGGCTTAATTTGTTGAACTTTGGCAAAACGTGGTCGGGACGAGAGGATTTGAACCTCCGGCCCCCTGAACCCCATTCAGGTGCGCTACCAGACTGCGCCACGTCCCGATCGATGCAACAAATAATATAAAACCTGTGAAACTGTCAACTATAATAATCTTTCTAACTAAAAAAACATTTGTAATTGCACATGAAAATGTGCACGGCTGCACAGTTTTGTGTGCAATATTATCAGGGTGTAAATAAAATATTGCGTAAAAACAATGTGATATATAAGTGGTATATATGTTGCAGAATTAAAATTATTTAATTTTGGACGAACTGCAAACATGAGTAGAATAGACTGTATCAGTAACAGAAATATCGGTATTATTGCCACCTACCTTTTAAAGAAGATCGGAAGTTATTCATCTTTGTTTGATAATCTGCCGTTTCCATCGGACAGGTATGACTCTCCTGAATCTTTTTTTCTAAATGAAGATGAATGGACAACCTATGACAATTTTCAGAAAATATTAAGACGGGGCAAAAAGCTTTCGGAAGAACCCTATTTTTATTTTAACTGCGGTTCGTCTTCTGCGCTGCTTAAGTCATGGGGACGATTCGGTTATCTTGTAAGATTTTTTGAAGGGCCTGATGACGGTTTTGTAAAACTTCCTTTTTTTAACAGTAATATCAATGATACAAAAGACATTGAAGTTATACTTCCTCCGGAATATGACAGGAACCTTAAAAAGGTCAGGGTGATTCTGAAGGTCGTGTACCATGATGATATCGATGTAAATTGCGAGTTCATGGTAGACTCTTACAGGCGAGGTCTTATCTCCTCCATACCAACTCTGTGGAAACTTGGGCCGGCCTCTATCAGGCAGCCTCTGTATCCCTATGATCCTGTAGTGCTCCTCAATAACGAGCCGGAGTTTGCAGGCTTCGGCCTGGATGCAAAAATGGAGGGGGAATATCTCTCCATGGTTGATCCCATTGAAAGGGTCAGGAAAAAAGTCGGTAAAAGAGTATTCCTGCTTTCGGAAAGGGTTAATGACAGGGATGTTTTTCTTGGTCAGTATTCCGAAACCGATACAGGGGGCACCGGTAGAAAAAAAGCCGAAGCAATAATGATAACTCAAACCGTGCGCGGGGATGATCGTATCCTGGTTAGAGAAGGCGAGTTTTATAATGCTCCCTATTTTATCATGGATATTACCTATAACAGGATGTCTTGGCTTAACCGGAGCCTGAAGCTGATAAATAAAAACAGTGGAAGATCCGATTCGGAAATGCATCTCATCGATACTATAAATAACCTTCGCATCAATATTAAAGCAAGGAACAACGCCTATGAAAATCTGAGGTCCGTGAATGAAGAACTTGAAGATGCAAAAGAAAGGCTTGAAAACTATAACGTAACCCTTGAGCAGAAGGTGGATGAAAGAACCAGGGAGCTCGAAAAAGCACGCCGGGAACTTATTCTTTTAAATGAAGGACTGGAGGAGAAGGTAAACAGTCAGATAGAAGAGCTCAACAACTACAACAATCTCAGACGCTATCTTTCACCTCAGGTGGCTGAAAAAATTCTTTCTGACGGAAGCAGCATGTGGGCCGCCCCGAGAAGAAAAATGATGACCGTAATGTTTACGGATATCAGAAATTTTTCCACATTTACAGACAACCTTGAGCCCGAGGAACTGTTTCACCTGCTCCATAATTATATTTCTGAGATGACAAAGATAGTCTACAAGTATGACGGTACCCTGAACAAGATAATCGGTGACGGCCTGCTTATATTTTTAGGTGATCCGGTGCCAATGGAAGACCATGCCAGCCGCGCAGTATTAATGGGCATTGAAATGCAGAAAAAGACAGACGACCTGAAAAAAGACTGGAAATATTTTGGTTATGAATTCGGAATGGGGGTAGGCATCAATACCGGGTATATGACAGTCGGAAATATCGGCTCCGAAATGCAGCTGGACTATACTGTTATCGGAAACCAGGTTAATGTTGCTTCACGCCTTGAATCCAATGCAAAAGCCGGGCAGATACTTGTGAGCCAGCGCACTTACAGCAGTGTGCAGAATCTTGTAGAAGCCGAAAGAATAGGGGAGATCGAAGTAAAAGGAATACATAATCCGGTTCTGACCTATAATATAAAAAGTCTTAAAAAATTCTAAAACAGCTGCTGTTTCCTTCCCTTTTTTTAACTTGTTAATAATGTTTTTAAATAATTAAATCCTGTTATATCAATCTTTATTGATATTTACCTTGCATTTGCTTAATAAATATAGAAGAATACCAAGTTATTAATTATAAACCATCTACCCGAACTTGAGGGAGCTACTATAAACAGTGGACCATGATATTATTTTTGATGTTGTGGGGAATACAAGCGCCTTCTCAATGATGGGAGAAAGCAGCGGTTATATGATTAGTGTAAACGGTCATGTATACCTGCTTGAATGCGGCTCTCCTGTTTTCCCCTTTCTCGGCTATAAAGGTATTGCCAGTATTAAAGGAATCTTTGGCACTCATTCTCATGAAGATCATAAGAGATGGTTCACTGATATTGTCCTTTTTACGTTTTACAATCCCCTCTTAAAGCACAGGCTTAAAATTATTTCCTCGGAACCTGTCCTGGAAGAATTTCGTAAAAATTCCAAAGGTGCCCTTGAGAGATCACTTTCCGTTGATTCAAAAAGGATAGTGGATATTCCATATGATGTAATGGTCGAAGACAGGGTTATCGGTCCAAGATCAAAATATCATATAACCTTCAGAGATGAAAAAGACGGGGCATTTAAATACCGTGTTGAAGACAGGCAGGGGAACCCTGTCGGGCCTGAAAGGGCAAAGATATTTATCAATGACAGGTCCGTCCGTCCGCGTATGCTTTTTAAGGATGAAGAATCCGGCGAGTGGGTTGAACCGGCAAGTTATTATCCCTTCAGCAATACATATTTTTATGAAGAATCAAGAAACGATTTTCATGATGAAGAAGCCGGCCTGACTGTAAGAGCTGTAAAATCATCTGTATGGCACGGGCTTCCGTCTGTTGCCTTTAAATTTATGACAGAAAAAAACAGCCTCTTTTTCAGCGCTGATACAGTCTGGAAGCCGTCACTCTGGAAAGAACTTTGTGATACCAGGCATCCCCAGCGTTTTGATAAAATAAGCCGGGATGACTTTGAAGAGTCTTCGATCATATACGGTGACATAAACGATTTTGTTGAGCGACGCTGGAGCAAAGAAAGATATGAGCGGGCAATGAATGCATACAAGGATTCTGTAGTTATTCATGATATTGCCCTTAAAAACAGTATAGTTCATACTGATTATGCTGATATTGCAGATGCTCCCTTTGAAAAAATGATCTACACCCACAATCCGGACAATCTTACTTCCAGGCGGCCCATGCTTAATTCCGGAAAAAAACTGGTGCTTACAAACGGCGAAGTCTATGAGTCTGTCAGAGGGTGCCTGTACCCGTTTGATGCGGATATCTACATTCGTCACTGGTCAAGGAATCTTGTCGGGTATGAATCCGAAGACGGCGACTATAAAGTAATAGAAAGGGACGGCCTGCTTGGCATAGCCTTGCGCGACAGCTCTGAAAAGGGAATTATGAATGTAACTCTGTATGAAGAGATAAACGGGGAGTATTTTCCGCTTCTTACAGAGGCAAATGAGTTTTACAAGCAAAGGCCTGACGGTAAGATTGAAAAAATAAGGATGACCCTTGATAACACCTATGGAGAAGTAGTGGAAAGTCTCCGGAAAAAAGTATAAAGCTCAATCCAGCTTTTTGTTCTTTCTGGATGGACTCTAACTAATACTGTAAAGGTCGGGTCTTCTGTCATTAAAGCGGTCGTTCATTGATGTTATGGTTTTATTCCTCGCCATTTTTATTTCAATGTCTGCCACAGCTATTCCTTCATTATCCTTTTCAAGTGAAGTTAATACCTGCCCTGAAGGATCAACGATCTGACTTTTTCCGGTAAAGGATAATTTTTCTTTTCCTCCTCTTTCCTCTTCTCCAATACGGTTTGCTGTTATTGAATAGACTGCGTTTTCAAGAGATCTGACTGTCATTGCCCTGTGACATCCGGTGAGAACAAGGTTCGCAGGATGACATATGATATCAGCGCCCTTGAGCGCCAGGCTTCTGGCTGCCTCCGGAAACCACCAGTCATAACATATCATTATCCCCAGCCTGGCTTTGCCTATATCAAATACATTGAATCCGGTATTTCCAGGGCTGAAGAAAAGTTTTTCTTCATAAAATAAATGGGTTTTTCTATATCTGCCTATAAATCCGTCCGGTCCTGCCAGTACAGCTGAATTGAAGAGTGAGTCTCCGTCTCTTTCCGCCATTCCAAAAACAATATATGTGTTTTTAGTTTTTGCATATTCCATGAGTTTTCTGCAGGTATTGCCAGAAGGAATCTCTTCGGACAGTTTTTTTACTTCTTCTATAGAAGTAAACTGGTACCCGGTAGAAAACAGTTCCGGAAGTACGAACAGGTCAGCCTTCACTGTTTCCATTTTTTTTATTGCATGTTCAATATTTTTATCTGTTTCACCAAATTGCGGTTTGTTCTGATAGACAGCTGCTCTCATATCGTCAATCCTTATTATTAAAATTTTAATTTATTAACTACCTCAAAGAGGCGGGTAATTCAACTTTTCCGGTTGTTATTGACTTTAAAATTACCCTTTTGCAGCCTGAAAATTTAAAGGTTTATCCGGTTTTTCAGTTTCAATTTCAGCTTGTACTGGAGGAATGTTTAATATGACCATAACGTTCAAATTCGTAAACATCCTCATGAATATTATTGATTTTTTGCATCTGACATGCTACCTCATGCAGGTGCCGTGATGACCTTTTACGGCTTAAAATACGAAAAAGCTGCATTTTATAAAAGGGCTAATCAAAAAAATAGGACAAAGCAGAAGTTTTACCAGTTCATGTTAGTACCATCCGGAATCAGGTCTCAGAATTCAGGCAAAGGGTCTGAATGAATTCCAGCTGTATAGGAAGCTATTTTTACCGGGTGAGAATTAATATACAAAAGGAGAATTATAAAGTGGAAAAAAAACTTCCTGGTTTACTAGGCCACAGCTATGGTTTTGCAAATTTCACCTTCACTATGATGATGATACTGGCAATGCAGCAGTATTCTTACTTTATGACTGATATTGCATTGATAAGTGCCGGTCACTTGGCCATAATTTCATTAATAACCCATGCCGCGGATGGTATTGCAGTCCCTTTTTCAGGTGCCATAATTCAAAGGTCGAATACCCGCTTTGGACAGTTCAGACCATTTCTCTTTTTTATTCCTATTTCAACGGCTATATTTTTCACTGCTACATTCACAAACCTGCCTTTAGATTACACCATGAAAATGGTTTATTTGAGTTTGGCCTATGTATTGGCCCATGTAAGTCTTAATTTTGCATTTAATGCTCACCTTGGTTTGATTTCGGTATTGTCAAAAGATTCCGGAGGACGGCTTATACTTTCAAGCAGAAATGTTCAGTGGGGTATGGCAAGTAATATCCTGTATGCTATTGCTATAATCCCAATGCTTAACTGGACCACTACAAATATAAGTGGAACGTGGGGGTATTTTTATACTGTCGGCCTTCTGGCACTTATTCAGGTAATAGGATACTGGAGTCTTTTCTTTCAGACAAAAAAATATGACAAATATGATCCCAAGAAAAAACTTGATACTGCCAACAAGTTAACCGTGCCTGAAATGATCGTCCAGGTGCTAAGTAACAAACACCTGCTGATTCTGGCACTTGCTGAGTGTGCCAACAATTTAGGGCTTTTCAGTCTTCAATTAACTGCAATGTACTATTTTACTAAAATAGCAGGTGATGCATTATGGATGGCTCCATTCACACTTTTTCTTGGATTTGCCACACTTGCAAGCACGATCATTGGACCCTTTGTTGAAAAATTTATCGGTAAAAGAAATGTATATTTAGCCGCTGCAGCATACGGTACAATTGGATATGTTGTTTTACGCATGTATGGCGCAAAGAGTCCCTATGTATTTATCGGCATTGTTTGTGTGACAGTTCTTGGTTACGGCATGTCTGCTTCTGTCCGCCAGGCTATGTTTATGGATACGGCGGAGTTCGGTTATTATAGAACCGGTAAAGACGCGAGTGCCTTTATCATGTCTATGCTTACCCTGCCCGTAAAAATTGGAATGACCTTTGGAGCTACTCTGCTGGCATGGGGGCTGAAGCTTATTGATTATCAAGCCGATATGGAGATAACTGATCAGGTTATAAGTGGACTTATGAATATTATCTGTTTCATTCCTATAGGCTGTGGTATATTAGCATTTTTAGTGATGCTTTTTTACTCACTTACCAATGAAAAAGTAGCCAAGTATATGGATGCTAACACGAAAAAAAGAGCTGAACTTGCCGAAGCCGGTGCATAGAGCTTTTTCTTTCAGCGTTTAATAAATAAAACGCCCTCTGACCATCTGAGTCAGGGGGCGTTTTTGTTTTTTACCTGCCTGGCTTTTATTCAATAATTTTTCTAAGATTAATAAAATTGCTTCTGTCAAAATCGAGGGTTTTAAAAAATGAAAGCATATCTGTAGAGTCCCAGGGGACTGATGTGTAAATGTTTTTTATGCCTTTTTCTTTACAGTACTCAAACATTGCCTGGGCCAGCATCTTTCCTATTCCCTTGCCCATATGCTTTGGCTCAACGCCCAGTATGGATATCCATGCGCTTTTATCTATCCCGAAACCTGCCAGGATAGTATAACTGATCATAAATCCGACCACGTCATTATCAAGCTCCGCGACAAAGATAACAGTTCCGCTGCTGTCGGTCTGTTCTTCTATAACCCTGTTAAAATCGATCTTTTCGGGTGTCTGAATTATAGAGGCGTATATCCTGTTTACGGACGCTGCATCTTCTTTTCTGATTCTTCGAATACTGATCTTTTCCAATTTCAATACCCTTTTAGTCTATTCTAATGATTTTTACATGGCGCCCCACCCAGTCAGGGGGAAGATAAACCCTTCCGCTGTTGCCGCTGAGTTTGACCTCCTTTTCGAGCATTTCTTCACCATATACCTCAAACTTGACTCTGCCCTGTTTTTCAGTCTTTTCTTTTTTGTCTTCCTGTTTCATATCTTTGTAATCTGCCAATCCAGTCTATAGTTTTTGTGTGGTTATATTTTAGCTGTAATGTAATTACTGTTTGCTGTTCAAGTCAAGGGAAAAGCTTCTGTGAAGCATGATAATATTGCCGGCAGGTGCTTTCTGTGAGTGCGGAGATTGAGCTGGGAAACTCTGTCTTTATTTATAAGCCAAATTGCCGTTACGGCAATACACTTTCAAAAAATATACCCAATACACTTCATACAATGGTTTTGTTTTATAAGGATTACAGGCTTTTCTGGTTTGAGAAAGTCCATACTCAATCCTTAAAAAAATCAAAACACTGCGTAGTTTTCAGATAATAATATGCGGATATATTTTTTTTGAAAGGGCATTACCTCCACTCAGTACTCAGTTCGGGCAATCTTTTTGTAGAGACACCTATGAGAAAGTAAGTCAAGAAAAAATAGGTCTCCCTTAACAGAAAAAAACTGTTTTCTTGCTTACTGTCTCCTTCGGTCAATCTACCTGCATTGTTTATTAAAAACCTCTTCCGCTTTTCTGTTTTTTAAAAGGGGCTTCTTTATCAATATAGATCAAAAGGATAAATCATTATTCCTTACACGCCTATCTGAGCTCTCTATCATTTGTCAGTAAATTACTGGCAAATGAATGGGCTATGATAAATTTTAGGAATAAGCGGGGGGCTAATCGGGTCAATGAACTATTATCTGATGAACAGAATATGTTACTGTCTCTATTGAGCTCTCTCCCACAACCTATAAGCCTGAATCCAGAAAACTATATATAATAACAATGCTTATAGGCTCGACTACGTTCTGTTTTTATCCTTTTGTTTTTCTCTCCTGTAAGGTTGATATTTTTTGCCGCTTTTAAATACACCTAAGCTCAAGGTTGCTAATCTACGACATGCCTTATTCCTGGCATTATGTGCTGAATATCCTTTTTCCTTGATTAAATACTGATAGTAATCATTGATTGGATTATTACCGCCTATAGCTGCCAGTACTCCTGTTTTATAGACACACTTTAATTGACGGCAGTATCGTGGAGTCCTCTTGCCATAGCTCCTTCCTCCACTCATCTTTTCATGTTTTATTAATCCACAGTAGCTATGGTAATTTCCATATTTTGAAAATCGAAACGGAGTTACCACCCTTGATACTATCTTTACAGCATTTATAAGGCCTATACCTGGCAGACTCATTTGTTTTTTTATTTCAGGATGTTTCTGCGATAATTTTTTAAATTCTTTTTCATACCCTGCTTTTTCTTCTTCATAGCTTGCTATTTGACGATTTAAACTCTCAAACACATATTGTTCCGGTTCAGTAGCAACCCCTGTATGATCTTTATCTTTCCCTCTTTTTCCACAGGCTTTTAACAGAGAAGACTGCTGATTCTTTAAACGAACACCAAGCTTTACAAGATCCTCATATCCACTTACAAGACGCCTGAGATATACAAATTTATCAGCTGAATGAAATACCTCTTTAATAAGAGATGATTTTAAAAGGTGTACCAACTTCCTTGCATCAATCTTATCTGTTTTAGGGCCTTCATTCAGAAGTTTATTCCTATAGGGATCACACACTATCAGTCTGTCCACATAGTCATATAATTCAGTATAGAGCCACTGGGATACTGTTGTTTCTTCCAGTACTAATACTTTTTTCCCTTTTAGATTCTTTAAATAAAACTGTAGTTCTTTAATGTCTGATGGATTATCTATTGCTGTTATTTTATTTGATTTCTTTGTCATCCTGGCAATTGCCATATTTTTTTCTGCCCAATCAATTGCTATGTAATGATCATAAATGATATCATCCAATTTGGTCTCCTCCTGTGTTTAAGTTTTTTGTCGTGATTAACTCATAACACAGTTGTGTTTATTCCTTAAAGGAGACCATCTTTCTCATTTTATCGGGTTACTAACCTGTCTCAGCATCAGTACAGGCTGTCTGGGAAGCGAGATGTTTGTTTATGCTGAATGCCTGAGGAGTGTAACCTTTAATATTCTTTTTGCTTCCGGAGTAACTTTAAAACGGTCATCAATTCTATAGCCGCATATCCAGGCAATTTTGTCATCCTTTAGAAGGATGGGTGTTTTTCTTCTAATGTCCGGCGGAATTTTCAGGTCTATAAAAAAGTTTTTTAATTTTTTATGACCTTTCATCCCGAAAGGAATAAATTTATCACCGTTTCTGAAGTTTCGTACGGTGAGAGGAAAAGAAAGCAGATCCCCGTTGAGCAGTGCAATATCACTGTCCTGTGGAGGAGCAGGCAGCATGTCATTTTCAAGGGTTTCGACCTGGATTGTTTTTTCTGCCTCATGGATAATAAGTTTCCCGTCGCCTTTAAGGGTATATTCAAAATCAACGGATTCCGGAGTTCCGGAAGAAAAAATCAGGCGGTTGTACTCCTTTCTGACAACCAGGTCTCCCGGAAGGTTACCGGATACATTCGGTTTTGTGCTGGTGATAAGTGCAATTATAGCTTCAACATGTTCCGACTCAATCCCGTAAAGGTTTGAGCTGTATCTTTTTATTATATTTCGGAGTATCCTTTTAAGGAATGCATCAGGCAGCGCTGTTAATGAGTCAGTGTTAATGGAATAGTCACCGGATTCGTCATGCTTAATATTTTTTTCTATCCATTCAACGGCCTGCTTCTCTATAAACTCGTTTTCTTCTCTCAGGTTATGGGCCAGCCTGCCCATAGTTTCAATCAGTCGCGGCTGATATTTCGTTAGTTCAGGGATCAGATCAAGTCTTATTTTATTCCTTAAAAACCTGGTGTCATAATTGGAGCTGTCTGTTGCATAACTGATTTTTTTATGCTCCAGGTATTCCATAATTTCTTCACGGCCTGTTTCTATTAAAGGCCTTATAAATGTATTGTCCCTGACGGGCGGAATACCGGACAGCCCGGTCATGCCGCTTCCCCTTAACAGGCGCATCAAAACTGTTTCTGCCTGATCATTCAGGTTATGCCCGGTTGCTGTTTTATCCGCACCGTATTTTTTCTTTACCCTGCTAAGAAAAGCGTAACGGTATTCTCTTGCCTTCTCTTCTATTGAAGAAGAAAGGTCTTTAAGCCCCAAGGCTTTTTCTGTTTCAAAGGGGAGGTTAAGCGCTTCTGCAAATTTTTTAACAAGAAGGGTTTCGGAAGGGTCTTCGGCCGGTCTCAGTCCATGCTCATAGTGTGCAATGATAAGTGAAAGGTTCATTTCACCTGCCATGGCAGAAAGAGTATCAGCAAGGCATATGGAGTCGGGTCCGCCTGATACGGCAACAACAATAGTGTCTCCCGGCGTAATCATACGGTATCTGATAATGCTTTTTTTTACGGACTCTATTAGTTTGCTGCTTTGCATGTTTATTTGTCTGAGCAATAAAATGCCCCGAAGCTTTTGCTTCGAGGCAGAAATAAATGATATCAGATCCGGAATCAGTCGTTGAATTTATCTCTTAAAACCGAAGAACAGTTGAATGTAACAACTTTTCTTTTATCCAGAATCAGATCATCGCCTGTTGCAGGATTTCTGCCTCTTCGCTCTCTTTTTTCTTTTACACAAAACTTTCCAAAACCTGAAATAAGCACATCGTCTCCATCCTCAAGGGTCTTTTTCATAATCTCTAAAAGATTTTCAAGCATCTGAATGGATTTTTTTCTGTTAAAGCCTATTTTTAATAAATCTTCTACAATATCTGTTTTTGTTAATGACATCGTTTCTCCTGAAATTCTATCTGTTATTGCATTAAATATTTTGTTATATTATGCTCTTTACTGTTATGGAGTGATTATGATATCTCTGTTAACATATTGCTTTTATGATGTAAATACAACTTTTTATAAATATGCAAATGCTTGGGAGATTAGTTGAACCTTATATAATACAGGATAGGATATGGGAACTGAAAAAAGAAAATTTACAAGATTTTATTATAAAATGAAGTCCGAAGTTACAATAAATAATGAAATTTATAAGGTTGATGAGCTTATTAATCTAAGTGTTGGCGGGTGCCTTCTGCCTGTTGTTGTAAATGCAAAAAAAGATGATGAATGCATGCTTAAAATAATACTGGGAGAAGGTGAAGGCACTCCTGTTGTTGAGGTGGATGGAGTAATCGTAAGGGTAAATGAAGACACTACAGCTGTCAACTTTACCAGAATTGATCCTGAAAGCCTTGGTCACCTGCATAATATTGTCAGATATAACTCGCCTGATCCTGATAAAACTGAGCATGAGATAAAAGAACATCCTGGATTGTTATAGTTTATAATATCCGGCTGATGTTATTTATTAAACCTGTACTCTTATAAAAGCACAGATAAATTAATAAAATCCTATACCTCTTAATGGTATTGTATGGAGTGTTACAACCATGATTGCTATCATAGATTATAAAGCCGGTAATCTTACCAGTGTCAAACGGGCACTTGATTCACTGGGACATGATTCCGTTATTACTGCTGACTATGATCAGATAAAAAAAGCAGACCGTATTATTTTTCCCGGAGTAGGTGCTGCGGGAAAGGCCATCAGCGACCTTAAAAGCACAAAACTTGATGCCGCACTTAAGAATGCCTTTGAAGCCGGAAAACCCGTGCTGGGTATCTGTCTTGGTACCCAGGTTATTCTGGAGTCAAGCCAGGAAAATAATACCGAATGCCTTGGCCTGGTCAAAGGAAAGGTTATAAGGTTCCCCGAAGATCTAAAAGATGCAGAAGGCCGCAGGCTCAAGGTCCCTCACATGGGATGGAACCGTGTTTCTTTAAAGGCACCGCATCCTTTGTTTGAAGGTGTTGATCCGGACAGTGAATTCTATTTTGTTCACTCATATTATCCTGCGCCTGAATCTATGGACAGGGTGCTGGGTGAAACCTATTACGGCCTTACCTTCACATCGGTCATCACATCCGGTAATCTTGTAGCTATGCAGTTTCACCCGGAAAAAAGCGGAAGACCCGGACTTAGGATTCTTGAAAATTTTTGCAACTGGAGCGGAAAGTAATAATGTTAAGTAAAAGAATAATTCCCTGCCTGGATGTGCGGGACGGAAAACTTACAAAAGGTGTTAAATTTCAGGGAAACGTGGATATAGGCGATCCTGTTGAGACCGCATACCAGTATTATCTTGAAGGTGCTGATGAGATAGTTTTTTATGATATTACCGCATCAAGCGAACGCCGTGACATCATGATTGAAACCGTGACAAAGGTTGCAGAAAAAATATTCATTCCATTTTCTGTCGGAGGCGGCATAAAAACCGTTGAAGATATGCGCCGTGTTCTGCTTGCCGGCGCAGAAAAAATAAGCGTTAATTCCGCTGCGGTTCTTAATCCGGAAATTATCTCCCAGGGTGCGGAGATATTCGGGAGCCAGTGTGTTGTCCTCGGCATGGATGTAAAAAAAGTATCTGTTTCCGACAGTATCCCCAGCGGATATGAGATTGTAATAAACGGCGGCAGAAAATACATGGGGCTTGATGCACTTGAATGGGCCAAAAGGGGCGAAAGCCTGGGTGCCGGAGAGATCTGCCTGAACTCCATAGATGCCGACGGAACAAAGGAAGGCTATGAACTGGATCTTAATAAGCTGATATCCTCAAATGTTAATATTCCGGTAATTGCCTCAGGCGGTGCAGGTACACCTGAGCACCTGTTCCAGGTGCTTGATGAAGACAAAGCTGATGCGGCGCTTATAGCCTCCATGACCCACTACGGAGAATATACAATTAAAGAAATAAAGGATTATCTAAACGACAGAAAAATAAAAGTCAGGATGAACTGGTAAGCCTAATATAAGTAGAATTATCTTGCTTTATGGGGAGTTAAAAATATTTGCATCCTTTATGAGGATATGTTAAAAATATAGAGTTTTTTTTTAGATTTCTTTGTTTTCCGGGATATAATCAATATTCAGGGTCCTATCTAACTTAATCCCATTTTTATTCATACTGTAAGGGAGGATTTGATGGCCAAGATATTAATAGTAGATGATGAAGAGCACATCCGTTTTCTTTATTCGGAAGAACTGGCTGAAGCCGGATATGAGATAATAACTGCAGACAGCGGCTATAAACTGCTGGAAAAAATAGAAGGAGAAAAACCTGATCTTGTTGTTCTGGACATTAAAATGGTTGATTACAACGGTCTTGACCTTCTTCAGGATATCCGCAATAAATTTTATGAACTTCCTGTTGTTCTCTGTACAGCATATGACACCTTCAAGGAAGATATGAAATCTATTGCCGCAGATTTTTATGTAATTAAATCCTTTGATTTAACAGAGCTGAAAAATAAAATTAAACTGGCTCTTGAGGCAAGCTCCGGCAGCTAAATCTTTGTTTTAATGCTTTTTGCTGAATGCTGATGGCTGAGAGCGCCCAGACAAAACGTCAGTTTTGGATGGGCATTATTTATGATATTTGTGGCCTTCCATAATTGTGAAGGCCCTGTATATCTGTTCTGTAAGTATAAGTCTTGCCATTTCGTGGGTGAGTGTCATTTTGGACAGCGATATTACGCTGCCTGCCTTTTTTATAATATCCCCGGATAATCCCAGCGGTCCGCCGATTATAAAACATATCTGTCCGGGGTTTTTATTGGACAGCTTTTTAAACATGGAGGCAAACTCTTCCGAGCTGTACTGTCTGCCTGTCCTGTCCATTGCAATTATATAGTCGCCCGGTTCAATCTTTGCCAGAATGTTTTCCCCTTCTTTTCTTATCACCTCATCATCAGTTATGCTTTTTGTTATCCGGACGGGTTTAACCTCTATCCATTTATAACCGGCAAATCTTTTAAGACGTTTAAGGTATTCGTCTTCGCCTTCTTTAATAAATGATGATCTTGTCCGGTCAACTACAATGAATTTCAGTTTAAGCATTATTTACTGTCTTCTGTAATATCTCTGAAAAGATTTGAGACTGCCATTTCTATCTGAGCCTGGACCAGCCTGTAATGATATGGCGATCTTCCGTATGGATCCATAATTTCATCCTCAAGCTGATCAGGTGCAATATATTTTGCAAACATGCGGATTTTGGATTCTGCCTCCGGCCATTCCCTTATAATGTAATCTCGGTGATGTCTTTCCATTACAAGTATGAGGTCAGCCCGGTTTACATCGTCTTCGGAGATCATACAGGAAAAGTGTTTCCCCTCAGGGATTTCTTTATCCCTGAGGTATTTGACCATTTCCGGATCAGCCTTTGATCCAGGATATGCCCCGGTTCCGGCAGATGATACATTTATGCCGGCTGTATGGTTTTTATTTATTTCATTGAGCAGAAGTGTTTTTGCGAGATAACTTCTGCTGATATTACCGGTACAAACAAAAAGTAAATTCATCTATCTTTTTTCCAGTCCAAGCATGCCGGCTATTTCGCTGCTCATTTTTAAAACAAAATCTTTCATATCCTCTTCGTCAAGAGGTTTTCCGGGTGCCGGGATTTTATCAAGACCCTCCGGTTTTACAAGCTGCGGAAAATTCTTTAACTCCTCAATAGGTGTTACATTGAATTCCGGCTCAAAGGAGTCATTGAAATATTTTTCCTGGAAACTCAAAAATTTGAGCATATGTGCGGTTGAATCAAGGATACCGATCTCATCTGATTTAACAATTCCCTTTTCAACTGCTCTTTTCATTCCTGCCATTGATTCGCCGCCCTGGGTGCACACAACATTTCCGTTTCTGTTGGCTCTTATCATGGAGTCCATTATTTCCTGCTCCGTTACCTGAACCACAAATACCTTCTGCTCCGGAGCTGTTTTGTTGTACTCATTTGCAACTTCAATTACCCTGGGCATGGAGACCGGGTTTCCTATCATTGCTGCCTGTGCCACGCTGGACTTTACATTTACCGGTTTAAATACTCTTTTTTCCGGGTTGCCTTCAAGGTAGTACCTGTATACCGGGTCCGCATGCTCTGACTGAACTCCCACTATTTTAGGAAGGCTTTTAATTATCCCTGCCTTATAGAATTTTAAAAAGCCGTTCATGACAGCTGTAATATTTCCTGCGTTGCCAATGGGAAGAACAACAACCTTATCGCCAACTTCATAGTCAAAATCCTGTGCTATTTCGTAGGAGTATGATTCCTGCCCCAGAATACGCCAGCTGTTTTTTGAGTTGAGAAGCGCTACATGATAATTTTCTGCAAGGGCTTCCACAACTTTCATACAGTCGTCAAATACACCTGGGATCTCAAAGACCCTTGCTCCTGCACCAAGGGGCTGTGCAAGCTGCTGTGCAGTAACCTTACCCTGTGGCAGAAGAACCGATGATTTTATAAAATCATCAAGATAGCTTGCATAGAGTGCGGCTGCGGCGGAAGTGTCGCCGGTAGATGCGCATATTGCAAGCAGTTTATCTATATTGTTTTTTGAAACAAAGTAGTTGATAAAACTCAGGGCGCATGCCATTCCCCTGTCTTTAAAAGAAGCACTGGGGTTCAGGCCGTCGTCCTTGAAGTAGAAATCCTGGCCTACAATGTCTTTAAGTCTGCTGTTTGCCCTTACAACAGGGGTGTGGCCTTCTCCAAGGTAGGTGATTTTATCAAGGGGTATGATGGGCGCTATAAACTCATAATATCTGAAAATACCCTTAAGGGGCTGATCATTTATCATGCATCTGTAGTCAAATATTTTTCTCCACATCTCACCGCTTATGCTGCTGTATCGGTCAAATGTAGTATCTTCCAGCATTAATACCGTGCCGCAGTCAGGGCAGGTGTAAAGCATTTCATTAATGTCAAAGTGGTTTGAACAGCCAAGGCATCTGTATTTAAGTCCGCCGTTTGGCTCGGGTATAATAAACTGCTGTATATCTTCTGGTAACTGGTTTATTTTCATTGTATAATCCTTTTTTAAGATTTTCTGGCCGTATCATAGCTGAAAGGTATATTGAAGACAAGAGGTTGATTAAAGTTTAAAGGTTTAAAATGCAGACCGAATACAGACATCTGAAAGAGATACTTGAAGCTCATACCGCCACAGGACAAGAGGCCATCCTTTGAAAAAAAAGACTTCCGTATCGGTAAGAAACCTTGTTGAATATTCTTTAAGGGCAGGGGATCTTTCCTTTGATACATTATCACAAATCAATCCCCGGGAAGCGATATTTGCTCACCAGAAGGTTCAGCGGTCAAGACCCTCTGAATACAGCGATGAGGTTACCGTAAAGCGGGAGTTTGAAACCGATACTTATATTCTTGAGATAAACGGACGCATGGACGGGATTTTCCGTTATCCTGACCGTATAATAATAGATGAAATAAAAACTACAGTAAGAAACCTGGAATATTACGATAAAAATGAAAACCCGCTCCACTGGGCTCAGCTCAAGATTTACTGCTACATACTCATACTTGAAGAAAACCTCTCGGAAATTTTCGGGCAGCTCACCTACTATCAGCTTGATACAGGAAAGCTCAAGGAGATCATAAAACAATTCAGCCGGGAAGAACTGGAGCGTTTTTTTAATAAGCTTGTTTCTCACTATCTTAAGAGAGTGGAAAATCTCGAGCAGTGGTGGCAGGTGAGGAACAGCTCAATAAAAAGCCTGGAATTTCCATTCGGCAGTTACAGACCCGGGCAGAGAAAAATGGCTGTTGAGGTCTATCATAATATTGTACAGGAAAAGGAGATACTTATTCAGGCTGCAACCGGAATAGGTAAAACAATGTCTACCTTGTTTCCATCGGTAAAGGCAATAGGTGAAGGCCTTTCATCAAAGATTTTTTATCTTACAGCCAGAACAACCGGAAAAGATTCTGCAGAATCGGCAGTAAATGAGATGCGGCAGAAGGGGTTAAAGATCAAGTCTCTTACAATAACTGCAAAAGATAAAATATGCTTTAAGCCGGACAGCGCCTGTACGCCGGAGGAGTGTGAATACGCAAAGGGATACTTTGACAGGATAGATGATGCAGAGGAACAGTTTTTTTATGAAGACTGTTTTTCAAGAGAGGCTGTAGAACGCGTTGCTTCAGGCCATATGGTGTGCCCCTTTGAGTTCAGTCTTGGCTTGTCTCTTATGGCTGATGTAATCATATGCGATTACAACTATGTGTTTGATCCGAGAGTTTATTTGAGAAGATTCTTTCTTGATGAGACAAACGATTTTATTCTTCTGATTGATGAGGCCCATAACCTTGTAGACAGATCTCGGGATATGTTTTCTGCAGAGATATTCAAGCAGATATTTCTTGATACAAGGAGAGCTGTAAAAGATGACCTTCCGGATATTTATAAAAAACTGAGCACCATAAACAGCAGGCTTCTTGAGTATCGAAAAAAGGTGGATGAAAAAAATGAAGTAACAGTTGAAGCTGAGCCGCCGGATGACCTCATGAACAGTCTCAGATATTTTATTAAGGCCGCAGAGGAATGGTTCACCCTTAATATTCCATCGCCCTTTAAGGACCAGCTTCTTGAGCTCTATTTTAATGTAAGAACCTTTGCGAGGATACTTGAGGAGTATGATGACACCTACAGGACAATATATGAAGCAGACGGAAAAGATTTGAGGATAAAGCTGTTCTGTATTGATCCTTCTTCACGCTTAAGCGCAGCATTCAGTAAAAACAGGGCTGCGGTATTTTTTTCCGCCACCATGTCTCCTCCTGGCTATTTTAAAAGACTGTTCGGGTGCAGCGAAGACACCAGGAACATTGAGATAGCTTCTCCCTTTCCTCCTGAAAACCTCTGTCTGGTCATATACGGCGGTGTATCGACTCTTTATAAAAACAGGGGAAACACAAAAAACGCTGCGGCAGGGCTTATCAGCCCGGTTATCGAATCCAGAAAAGGAAACTATCTTCTGTTCTTTCCGTCCTATGCCTACATGAATATGGTAACGGATCTGCTTGATCCCGAAGGGACGGATTTTGAATTTATTATCCAGAGCCCTGGTATGACAAGGGAAGATAAAGTTGATTTTCTTGAGCGGTTTGCAGCCGGTAATGAAAAGACCCTTGCGGGTTTTGCAGTAATGGGCGGTATATTCGGTGAAGGAATAGACCTGGCCGGGGACAGGCTTTCCGGTGCGGTTATATACGGGGTAGGGCTTCCCGGAATATCTCCCGAAAGAGATATTATAAGGGATTATTTTACAGAAACTGATAATGCGGGTTTTGAATACGCCTACCTGTATCCCGGTATAAACCGGGTTCTACAGGCTGCCGGAAGAGTGATCCGGTCCGAAAATGACAGGGGCGTGGTTGTGCTGGTTGATGACAGGTATAAAAGCTACAGGTATAAGTCTCTTTTCCCGTTTACCTGGAGTCCTGTTGTGGTAAATTCAAAAACCGCCCTTGACCGGGTACTGGAAAAATTCTGGGGCAGTAAATAATCTGCCGGGCAGGATTTTTTAAGGAAGCCGCCTGTTAAATTAACTCTTGTGATGCATGTTTTTCCGTGGTAATAAAATTTACCTGAGTTACAAAGGGGTAACTCATTGAAAATGGAGTAATTTTATTTAAACAGGTTTAAAGCAAAATGGAAATGATATTAGAACAGGCAAAAGACGTATTAAAAATCGAAGCCCAGGGTATTCTGGATCTTATAGACCGTGTCGGGCCTGAGTTTGAAAAAGCGGTTCAGATAATAGTTAAATCAAGAGGCAGAGTAATTATAACCGGTATGGGGAAATCCGGTCTTGTAGGCCGAAAAATATCTGCAACACTCAGCAGCACCGGAACACCGTCTATTTTTATGCATCCGGCGGAGGCTCTTCATGGAGATCTCGGCATGGTAACCCGGGAAGATGTTGTTATCGCAATATCAAACGGCGGGACCACCCAGGAAATTAATAAAATTCTGCCGATGATAAAAAAAGAGATGGGCGCAAAGATTATCAGCCTTACAGGAAATACAGACTCCCCGATGGCGCGGATGAGTGATGTTGTAATTGATGTAAAGGTTGAAAGAGAAGCCTGTCCTATAACCATGGCTCCCACTACAAGCACCACTGCAACAGTTGCCATGGGTGATGCAATGGCCGTTGTTCTGATGAAACTGAGAAGATTCGGCCAGAAGGATTTCAAGCGTTTTCATCCCGGCGGAACCCTCGGAGAGAGGCTTGGTACAAAGGTAAGAGAAGTCATGTTTACCGATGACAATGTGCCTGTAGTTAACTCCGGTACAAAGGTTTATGACGCCATTATGGAAATAGATTCAAAGGGCATAGGTGTTACCGTTGTTGTGGACAGTGAAAGGCGCGTTGAGGGTATCCTGACTGACGGCGACCTCAGAAGGGCTCTTATGAGACAGGAGAGCATTTATGAGATGGTTGTGGATGAAGTAATGACTCCGTCACCCAGGGCCATTGACGAACATATGTCAGCTGCCGAAGCTCTTGGTATAATGGAATTATATCAGATAACACACCTTGTAATAATTGATGAAGAAAAGCGGTTAAGGGGAATTTTGCATCTTCATGACATTTTAGGCAAAGAGGAGTTCAGGCTGAATGGGAGCTTCCATTCTACCTAAAGGACTGATTGCTGATCTTGTTACTCCTGTTCTGCCGGACGGGAGTATAGACGGCACCGGACTGGGCAGGCATCTTGACCGGATGCTCCCCTGTGTTCAGGGTGTCTTTATTTCAGGCCCGGACGCCGGTGACGGAACGGGCTTAAGTATAGAACAAAAAGCGGAATTATTTGATAAAGCTCTTGTTGTTATCCGGGGAGCTGTTCCAGTCTTCGCGTGGATAACAGGCCCTTCGGAAGAAGATACCCACAAAATTCTGGATTCATTTCAAAAAAAGCAGGCCGCAAGAAATTATAAAGGGTCAATATTCTGGGTAGACAGTCCCCTCTATTATCACAGCAACAGGGGGCTTCCTGAATACTATGAAAAGCTGGGTTCTAAAGTCGATACAAACCTGGTTCTTCATAACAGTCCCGCCCTTATCTGCAGGGTTGATAAGGCCCTTAAGCGAAAAAACATAAGAACATCTATCCTGAAGGAACTCTCAAAAAACCAGAAGATAGCCGGCCTTATATTTTCAGGCTCTCTTGACCGGTCCCACAACTATAAAAAAGCGGTCAGAGCCCGCAGTGATTTTACGGTTTATGACGGAGATGAATCGGTTTTTCTGGATCATCCGGGAAAGGGCGGTGTTGTTTCAATGGGCGCTAATATTGCGCCGCTGGAATGGAAAAAAATAACAGAGTCATCTTTAAACCAGAATAATGAAAATGCATACCCGGATCAACAGCAGCAGATGTGGGAATTGTGGGAATTCTTAAGCGAGTTAAGATCACTGTACTCTGAAAACAGCGCTAAGGTGCTTAAAAAAGTGCTTTCAGACCTGGGAGTGATCAGCTCCAGCCCGGAATATGAATCCGCGGATATCAGCGAAGCTGCAGGGGGGATTAAGACAAGGCTCAAGGCGCAGGGCTCAAGGCTCAAGGAAAAGCGGCCATAGTTATCAGCTATTAAGGTTTATTAAATGCTTTTTGATGTTGTTTTTAAACCCTGCGCCATGAGCCCTGCGCCTGTCTTTCATTCCATCTTCCTTATCCTGACCTCAATATTCTTTTCCCCTTTTAACAGGTCAACAAGCTTAGACGTATCTGTCTCTCCAAAATGGTAGGGGTAGAGTATTTTGGGTTCTATAGCCTTTGCTGCCTCTGCCGCCATTTCGGGCGTCATGGTATATGGCCTGTTCATGGGCAGAAATGCGATATCAATATTTTTGAGATTTTTCATTTCGTCTATAAATTCAGTGTCTCCTGCTACATAAACCTTTTTATCTCCAAACCTGATTATATAGCCGTTTCCTTTTCCCTTTGGGTGAAAAAATGTTTTCGGGTCAATATTATATGCGGGAACCGCGTCTATTTTAAATCCTGCTGCAGTTTTTGAATCCCCGTTTTTCATGACAATACCCTCTTTAACCTGTTTAAAGCAGGTATCGATCAGGATGATTTGTGTATTTTTCTTTTTAAGGGCGGCAATTGCCTTTATATCAAGATGGTCAGGGTGTTCATGTGTAATCAGTATAATATCGGCCTTCGGCAGATCTTTATAGTCGGTGAAGCGGGTCCATGGGTCTACATGGATTACTTTTCCATTAAACTCAAACATCAGAGTGCCATGTCCGATAAATGTTATGTCAAGGCTGCCTTCAGAGGTGCTGATTGTGTCTTTTTCAAACCTGGTTTCGCTGAAACCATGAAGTGAAAGCAGGAGAACAATTAAAAAAGTGGTGAATACAAGAGTCTTTTTCATAATATCCCTCCGATAATAAGTGGTGCTGCCGGTGAGTGTTACTGGCAAAATATAATAATCAAAATATAAAAAATTGTCTAATTCTGTTCTTTTTGCCGAAATTTATCAATATTTTATCATTGTTGACACTCTACGATCTATAGCATATACTCCCATATAATTTTAGTTTTGAAATAAATATAAATATAATAACAGCCGATAAAAATTTCTCTTCTGCCAAGGGTGTTTTCCAAAATCGAGATCTTGTTTTCAAAGCCTTTATTATTCTGCTGTCCAGCTAATAAATGCATCTTAAAACTAAATACAGATACTCCGGCAACACTGCTGGTTTTCGGTTTGTTAATAATGGGGTCTTAATATATGAGTGAAAATATATCAGAAAATACTGCTGCAGAATCATCAAAGCAGCTGGGCTTCGGCGCTATGATGGTTTTTGTGGCCATACTTACCGCCTTTCCAATGCTGGCTACAGACATGTATATGCCGGCGCTTCCTTCTATCAAGGAAGATTTAAATACGACTATTAAATGGGTTAATCTTACCCTGTCATTTTTCTTTTTAGTAATCAGTATCAGCGGGCTGTTTTTCGGGCCTCTGTCGGATAAATACGGTAGAAAACCTGTTATTTTCGGTACCTTGATTGTTTATGTTGCTGCAAGCATCGCCTGTGCATTCAGCCCTAATATCTACTATCTTATTCTTGCCAGGCTATTTCAGGCAATAGGCTGCGGCGGCGGAATGGCTGTTTCTTCAGCTATTATCAAGGATTACTTCCCTGCTGATAAAAAAGAAAAGGCGTTTGCGCTGGTCGGCGCTTTAACCGGGTTTGTTCCGGTAACTGCCCCTATAATCGGTGCCCAGATACTCAGGTTTACATCCTGGAGAGGTGCCTTTGTTATCCTGGCATTTCTTGGAATGGTTACCCTGGTATTCAGCCTTTTTTACAAAGAAACAAACAAAGACCTGTCGGATGAAGGCGTTCTTGCCTCTTTGTCTAAACTTGGGGTCGTTCTTGCTAATCCTGCATTCACCAGGCTGGTGTTTCTGTTTTCCCTTGCCCCACTCGGCATGATGGCCTTTGTTGGAATATCTCCAACAATTTTTATCGAGGGTTTCGGAGTAAGTGAGCAGGTCTACAGTTATTATTTTGCAGCAAATGCCGGTGTAAGTGTTATAGTTGCAATTGCCTATATCCGTATTTCCCAGTTTATTAAGCCCATTACCATTATCACTGGCAGTTTTATGCTGAGTGCAGTAGGCGGTGTGCTTACTATTATCTTAGGGGAAATGCATCCAATGCTTTTTCTGGGTTCAATAGCTTTAGGAAGCGCTGCATTTGCGCTGCAGAGACCTCCTTCAATGAATCTAATGATAGAGCAGCAGGATAAATATACCGGGTCTGCCTCATCTCTTATTTTCTGTTTTATGGGCGTTTTCGGAAGCCTGGGACTTATAATTATTTCCATGGACTGCTGGACTAACAGGATAGTTGCCCTTGGAATAGTCAATCTGGTCATGGGAACACTGAGCGTCATGTTCTGGCTTTATGCTAAAACCAGGTGCCGTATACCAAGGAGCATGGCTCGCAACTAAAAATCAAGCTGGGATAATTCCGCTCTTTCTGATATAGACATGCTGAAAAAACTTTAAGAGGAAAGAATCTGGTCAGTATGGTAAATTTATTAAAGCACCCGCTTTTGGAAAAAATAATCAGTTTTATAATAAGCGTCATAATCGTTATTATTATTTTTGTCGGTATTGTGGGTATTGTTTTTCCTTTAATTCTTGAAGCAAAGTTTGAATTTGTAAGGGCAATATCGCTTGTCTTATGCCTTATCGGCGCAGTAATTGTACTTCTGGCAAGACGCGCACCTCTATTCAGGTTTACCTTCCTTATTAAAAACCCGGAAGAAATCAATATTACTGTCTATGATTTTGCAGGCACTCTTGTTGTCGGATTTTCTTTTGTTTTCAGCGGAATCATGTACATGAGGACCGGAAATCCCAACATGCTTATTATTCCCTTCATAGGCGGGGCCGGCCTTATACGTGTTATAATGTTTGTCATCAATAATAAAATTAAAAAGAGTTCTAAATAGATATCTGTTCGTAAAAAAAGTATTAACATTGTACCCTTCACAGATAAAATGGTTATAGTTCTGGTCTTTATGTTTAAGGGGAACCGCAACATTAAATATTCAGGTTATTGCTATGAAAGAAAAGCCGACCTATGAAGAGCTGGAAAATAAAGTCAAAGAGCTTGAGTCTTTAAAAAACAGGTGTGAAGCAGCAGAAAAGGAACTGCAGAAGAGCCGGGAACAGTACGGTATGCTGTCTCTTTCACCTGGTTTTTATTGCCCTGACATCATAAGTGATGACGGGTGCAGCTCCTTCACCGAAAATGAACTGCTGAGCTCTCTTAAAAGTTCATACGCTATTCTTAACTCCATACTCGAGAGCCCCAGAAATGTTATTATTTTTGCCCTTGATTCCGAGTATAAATATCTCGCCTTTAATACTGCTCATCGCCGGACCATGAAACAAATCTGGGATGCGGATATAGCCTTTGGAAAAAGCATACTCGATTATATTAAAAATCCTGATGACCGGCTGAAAGCGAAAAATAATTTTGATCGTGTGCTGTCCGGAGAGTCTTTCACACTGGAAGAGGAATACGGTGACAAATCCCTCGAGCGCAGGCACTACGAAGATAATTACAGTCCTATTATGGATGAAAATAAAAGAGTTGCAGGGATTACTGTTTTCCTCATGGACGTTACTGAGCGTAAAACAGCGCAGGAGGCCCTGGTTAAAGAAAAAGAAAAACTGCAGGACGCAATCTCAAAAATTAAAAAGTTAAGCGGACTGCTTCCTATCTGTTCCCATTGTAAAAAGATTCGGGACGACAAAGGATACTGGAACCAGATAGAAAATTTTATTCATGCCCATTCCGAAGCTGAATTCAGCCACAGTATATGTCCTGAATGTGCCAGAAAGTATTATCCTCAATTAAACCTTTCCGAAGAATGATCGGTATAATTTAAAGCTTGAAATAAAGTGTGTTAATGTTCTATCCTTAATTCCTGTAACCTCAATTAACATGTCATATTAAAACCTTTAATTATTGTCAGATTCTCCGGACGAGCTGACAGACATTACAAGAGCAGTATAACTCGATAAACAGCCTGTGATCATATTAAAAAATATAATCTTTAAAAGGAGGGTATTGAGTAAATGGCTGAATCAAAGTATTCCAAATACATACTGGAAACTCCAAAGGGTACACTTCATGACGGGACTGTTTTTGAAGGTTTTCTTGCAAGCCCCGACAGACTCGGTGTTGACTGCCAGATCCTTTATTCCGTAATAACGGAATCCGATCCAACCGGTGATGAGACAAAACCTCATGTGCATGATTTTTCTCATGTAATGTGTTTCTTCGGGAGCAATCCCTTTGACAAGTACGATTTTGATGCGGATATTGAGTTTTTCATGGAAGGTGAAAAACAGGTTATCACAAAACCTTCAATAGTCTCGGTTCCTGCCGGTCTGATTCATTGCCCGCTTATTTTTAAAAGAATCGGAAAACCTGTAACATGGGTGGAAATAATGCTGACGTCACATTATGACAGAGAGGATTGAAGCCACTTGAGACATAAAAATTATAAGGCAAAAGGCAGACCCAAACAGGTACTGCCTTTTTTAATTTTGCAGGCGGCTTATTTTAATTTTTTGCGGAAGCCTGCAAGTCCTATGATTCCTGATAAAAGAAATAATAAACTTGCAGGTAACGGCACGGAGGCCATACCATATTCCAGTCTGTCCAGTGCCAGAGTACCGCTAAGAGAAGCGTCTGTATTTGTGAAAGTCAAAGTTACCGATGTGAAGGCGTCCGTGTTGACCACTCCGAAGAACTGAGGATTAAGCATAGTGCCTTCCATAGTACTTCCCTGAAGAACGTCTGTAAATGAATTGCCTAGATTATCTGAATAGGTCATTGTACCGAAGTTCATATCGTTAACATCAATTCCAAAGGCGTTTATGGGGTTGTCGAATGAAAAAGTGATTGTGCTTGTCGGGTATTCTTCAAAAGATACTGCGTATATACCATCTGTCACAATACGGCTGAAATCATTATGATCCATAATAATATCAGAGGTTATAACAAATGCATCCGGATTTTCTGCGGAAAAAGATAATGAATAGGTATCCGAAAAAGAATCCTCAAAGGATTCAGAATAAAGAGGGCCTGATGCCGCCTGAAAAGAAGCCCTGTCCGTAATAATGTCATTATAGAAGTATGATGGTGATGCTGTCACTTCTGATGAAAAAAAGACTGTTATTAATAACATTAAAGATAAACATAAAAAGGATTTCCCTGATAATGCCTGTTTTATCATTCTTGTCCCCCTGGTAAATTTGTTTTATTTTTAATGACGTGAAATTAGAAAGAAGTAACTATAATCTATTCAATCGATTAATTCAATAGCAGAGACCAATACATAAAAAATAAAAAACCTTTGACCTGTATAATTTTGGCGCAGGACACAAGGTAAAAAAACGAGGGAAAGAACTTTATGAGATGAGCTAAAGCCGAAAATTGGACTGTAAGATAATAAAGGCGGTTAAAGGTATTTTATCTCCAACCGCCTTTTTTGTTTTTCTCTGCGTGATCTGCTGGTTCTGCGAGTAACTTGCTGTTATTTTTTGACCCTGCGCCTTGCGCCACGGGCCTTGAGCCTATGGTTTAATCATTTCCTTTAAAAACTTACCTGTGTGGCTTTCCTTTACCTTGGCAATATCTTCAGGCGTTCCTTCTGCCACAATATTGCCGCCCTCGTCACCGCCTTCGGGGCCCAGGTCTATTATCCAGTCTGCTGTTTTTATAACATCAAGGTTGTGCTCAATAACTATAATTGTATTTCCCGCATCGGTCAGCCTGTGCAGCACATCCAGCAGTTTCTGTATGTCGGCAAAGTGAAGTCCTGTTGTGGGTTCATCAAGTATGTATACTGTATCACCTGTTGCAACCCTTGCAAGCTCCTTGGCAAGCTTTACCCTCTGTGCCTCACCGCCTGAAAGAGTTAATGCGCTCTGCCCCAGCTTTACATATCCAAGACCAACATCAGAAAGAGTCTGGATAATCTTTTTTATCTTTGGGATATTTTCAAAAAATACCAGGGCTTCATCAACATCCATATCCAGAATGTCAGATATGTTTTTTCCCTTGTAATGTACCTGCAGGGTTTCTTTATTAAAGCGTGTTCCCTTGCATACATTGCAGGTCACCCACACATCGGCTAAAAAGTGCATCTCCACTCTTTTTTTGCCGTGACCCTGGCATGACTCACATCTTCCGCCCTTGACATTAAAGCTGAACCTGCCCGGCTTATAGCCCCTGGCCTTGGAATCAGGAAGCTGAGAAAAAAGATCCCTTATATGGTTCATGAGCTGAACATATGTTGCAGGGTTTGAGCGCGGAGTCCTTCCTATTGGCGACTGTGTAATATTTACTATCTTGTTAACTTTGTTAAGTCCGTTTATCCTTTTATGTTTGCCCGGTCTGACATCGGATTTGTGTAAAGTCTTCGCAAGGGCAGGGTAGAGTGTCTGGGCTACCAGAGAAGATTTGCCGCTTCCTGATACACCTGTCACACATGTGAATAATCCTATTGGAAAACGTGCTGTAATTTTTTTCAGGTTATTCTGCTCTGCATCTACGATGGTTATCCAGTTGTCTTTCAGGGGGCGCCTGAGGCCGTTTGGTGAAGTGACTTTGAGTGTGCCGCCGAGATACTGTCCTGTCAGAGATTTTTTCTTTTTAAGAATATCCTTTAGCGGTCCTTCGGCAACTACCCATCCTCCGTTTACTCCTGCGCCGGGACCGAGGTCCACAATCCAGTCTGCAGTTTCCATTGTCTCCTCATCATGCTCGACAACAACAACAGTGTTTCCGAGATCCCTTAACCGTACGAGGGTATCAAGGAGTCTTCTGTTATCACGCTGATGAAGACCTATTGAAGGTTCATCCAGCACGTAAAGTACACCGGAAAGACCGCACCCTATCTGGCTTGCAAGTCTTATGCGCTGACCTTCTCCTCCCGAGAGTGTGGCCGCAGGGCGATCAAGGGTAAGATAGTGAAGTCCTACATTCAGCAGAAACTGAAGACGCTCGCCTATCTCTTTTATTACCTCTTCGGAAATCTCTTTTTCTTCAGAAGTCATTCCGGGAAGTATTTTTCTGATCCATTCGGCCGACTCGCCAATAGACATTTGAGTTACATCTATAATGCTTTTATCGCCCACGGTCACAGCACAGCTTTCGGGCCTGAGTCTTTTTCCGTTACAGGTGGAGCAGGGCTGTGTACTCATGAACGAGCCGTACCACTTGCGTGTAAATTCTGATTTGGTCTGATGATACCTTCTGCGGATGGAATGCACTTCACCTTCATGCAGACCTTTATATTCCCCGCTGTTTCGGCTGTTGTTCCATTTCCATACTATCTTTGCCCCGCCATAGAGGATCGCATCCTGACACTTTTTAGAGAGGTCTTTCCATTTTGTGTCAAGGGTGTGCCCGTACTGTTCGACAATCTGTTTGGCAATCTGGTATCGTCCGCCTTTGGTTTTCTTTCCGATCACTCCCCATGTCCTTACAGCTCCCTGATTGATTGTTTTTTCCGGGGTGTAAAAAAGTTCGGGATCTATCTCCAGCCTTGTGCCAAGCCCGTTACACTCAGGACACATTCCCTGAGGTAAATTGAAGCTGAACATGGATGTAGTTAACCGTGGAAAGCTCATTCCGCAGTCAACACATGAATTAAGCTCGGATAAAAGCCATTCCTTTCCGTCTCCCTTATCAATGATAACAAGGCCGTCACCTGCTTTTAAGGCGGTTTCTACAGAGTCGGTCAGTCTTGAAACAAAAGAACCGTTTGATTCATTTTCATCAGGCACAACCAGTCTGTCTACTATGAGCTCGATATAATGTTTTTTCTTTTTATCCAGGTTGATCTCTTCATCCAGAGATTTCATTTCACCGTTTACCCGAACCCTTGTAAAACCTTCTGACCTGGCATTTAAAAAGGTGTCTTTAAATGTACCTTTACGGTTTCTTGCAAGGGGTGCAAGTATCTGAAGTTTTGTGCCGGGAGGAAGGGCTGCCACCTGCTCGACTATTTCCTGTGCTGACTGGGCCTGTACCCTTTTTCCGCACTCAGGGCAGTGAGGTATGCCGATGCCCGAATATAGAACACGAAGATAGTCATATATTTCGGTTACTGTTGCTACAGTAGACCTTGGGTTTTTACTTACCGCCTTCTGCTCAATTGCTATTGCAGGGCTTAAACCGCCTATGTAATCCACCTTGGGTTTTTCAGTCTGGTCAATAAACTGTCGGGCATATGAAGAAAGGGATTCCACATAGCGCCGCTGACCTTCTGCATAAAGCGTATCAAATGCAAGGCTTGATTTTCCGCTTCCTGAAACTCCGGTTATTACAACAAGTTTAAATCTCGGCAGTGTTACATCAATATTTTTAAGGTTGTGCTCTCTGGCACCTTTAATAAGTATATCTTCTAAAAACATCTCGATTTTCCGTCCGCTAAATTAATCTTCGTGATCGAAGAGGGTCACATTATCCCGTTATAAAAATATGGTAAAGGTAATAATTAAGGAAAAGGCTTGCAACTGTAAGTCCGAATATTATTAAAAAAATATGCATTTAAGATTTTTCTTGCAGGCTGTCTGCTCAGGCATATTTAATAAATATAAACACCCTTTTAATCCATAATTACTTAAATCCAATAAGTTATTCAGGCTGATCCTGTTTTTGACAAAATGTAAAATAATGTATGTCAACGGATTGTCACACTGTCTTTTTACCAACTGTGCAGAAGAGTCGATTAGTGAGTAAGGTGTTGAAAAGACAGGGGTAATGCTGGTGGCATAATAATTGCTCACAAAGGGATATCTTCACTTGTATTATTGTAGAAAAATTTTTTTTTATTGAAAAGATTTTTTATCAACCCTTATTAAGGGAGGCTTTATGGGCCTTATTTTTAAAAGATTTACTCCTCTGTTTTTTATTGTCTGTTTTTTTTCCTGCCCCTCATACTCGATAGATAACTCACAATATTTTGAACTTGAAGTTTCTGACAGGCAGCTAACCAATCCTGTTCAGGCATGGCAGCAAATCAGCGGAAGTTTTCAGGATGATCAGATATTTAAAGCTCTGGCGCTTACTGCCGTGACTCAGAGACAGGACAATAACCTGACCTCAACCTCAAGTTTGACTGTTTTTGGTGAAGAGCTTTCCTTTAATACCAGTATAAAATTTGATCCCAATGCCTCAAAAGGCGACCTGTTCGCAAAACTGACAGGCACCCTTACAAGCGGGAGTATGAGTTTCGGCTCTGTAACCATTTCAGATATCATTCTGGAAGCGGTTATCGTAAACCAGGATGATAATAAAAAGCTCTATGCCAGGCTGAGCAGCACATTCAGTCTCGGCAGCAAGTCGGCCACATTAACTGTAAGCATGGACCCCTCAGACAGTGGTGTTGCATATACCGGAACAGCTACCGGTACGAACCTCAAACTGACTGACCTGTTTTCACAGCTTTCGGACATTCCCATTCTTAATGAAATTTCAATTGATCAAATTTCCATTGATGCAGAGACAGTATCAACAGAAGTCACCCTCAATGGCGATACTGTTGATGTTGTATTTCCTGTTAATACAGACTCTTCAGATAACTACGTGGCCCTGGTATTTGATCAGCTTGATGCCTCAACTTTTATTCCTTCAGCTCAGGGGCACATGATTAATTCTGTATCTCTTGATAATGCTCTATTTATTATCCTGCCAGGCGGGGCAGCCAACAGAACCATCACTGCTTCCGACCTTCCCGGAGATCTTAAGACAAAGGCAGGGTGGGGTGACGATGAATCGATGTCTCTTTCCAGCGGAGTCAACATTGCCGCTACTGTGGATGTCCATGAATCAGCTTCTCTTGCAGGCGCATTGACCAAAGTCGGTATAACAGGCAGTACTCTGCCTCTTAAAGGAACTCTGTCGGCTAAAACCTTCAAGGGTATGGGCGGAGCGGTCAAAGGCGCTGCCAGTGATCTTGCGGCAGCTGACAAAACATCACTGCTCGAAGGCCTTGACCTGAGCATTAAAATACCGCTTCCTACTGTTCCGGCTATCGGCAGTCTGGTAACTATAAGCGGTCCGGCCAAAATCGTTATCAACGGCGATGCACAGGCAGACGGCAGTCTCTGGAAAAAACTTCCTGATGACCTTTCGCAATACGCCCCGAGCGGGGACCTTGATGTTTCGGTAAGGTTTTCTGTCAAAATAAAGGGAACAGGAAATAACGATACCCTTGATGCCCTGGTTGATTTCAGTCCCCACGAAAGCCTGTCGCTTATAGCCGTTCAGAGCAGCAAGTGGGCAAATCCCTTTGGCGCTCCGCACCTTACGATCAGTAACGGCGGGTTTATGTTTGCCCTTGAGACATCCAAAGGTACATCATCTGACAGTACAGGTACATCAACTGAAGAACTCGGCTTTTACGGAACTGCAAAAATCGGTTCTCACGAGAGCCTGACAATCAGCGCAGAGCTGGAGAAAAATTCAAATGGGCTGACCCTGAATTATTTTGAACTGGATGCGAGTACCAGCATCCCCCTGTCAGACTTCCCGGGTCTGGGAAAGCTGCCTCACACAAGCAAATTCACCCTTTCCGGGATAAAGATATCCGGATCAGGCGTAGAAGCACAGACCACGATAAGCAATAAAAAGGTCGATGCATATCTTTTTAATTCAGGAACTGAAGATGCCAGCAACTGGACCTTTGCCATTGACCAGCAGAATTTTAAGTTTACCGAGCTGCTGTCTGCTCTTGGTAAAGTATCGGTTCTAAAGAAGATGACTCTTCCCAATGCGGCCCTGATAATTACAGAGAACGGGCTCAAAGGCGACCGGAATAACCTGCCTGACATTGCCAAAGACATGCTTGACGGGATATTCGGCCAATCCACTGTAGAGCTTAACATCCCGGACGGAATAGGTTTTCTGGCTGCCTTTGATGCTGACAATATGGGTCTTATCGGTAAAGGCCTTCAAAAAATAGGTGTACACGACGATGCACTTCTGATGGGCGATGTTACCGGGGTGTTTGACGGTACTGTGGGTATAGATGTCAGCCTTGCTATGGATACACCGGGTGAAAGCACTGTAATCCCGAAGAAACTGCTCAGCCTGCCCGCCGGAACAACACCAGCATTTTTTATCAAATATGCTGATGACGAGGTCGATGTAGGTGCCTCGGTCAGCTTTGATGTCAAGGCAGGCAAGGATACACTGACACTTGCAACAGATATTTCAGTTGATTTCAAGGAGGAAGACGTCACTTTCTCATTTACAGGAAGTATGGAAGGTGACTGGGAAAGGCCCTTTGGTATTTCCGGACTGACCCTGTCGAACACTATACTTACAGTAGGGGTTGATGAGACGGGGGCAGTAAATGTCGGATTTGCCGGTGATGATATAATCGGCAGCGAAAAAATTAAGTTTGCTGTTGACGCTACTATCCAGCTCGAGGATGCCATGCCGGAAAGTATTGCCTTCAAAGGTTCTATCAATAAACTTGGGATTACCGGGCTCCTGGATATTGCCGAAACCCTGATGGGTCTCCACGGGGAGCTGGGCAACCTGTCTGTGCCGTTTTTTGAAATACACGATGCCTCAATCGCCTTTGCAACTCCCGGTGCAACTGACCCTGAGCTGGGGCTTGTTAGCGAAGGAATGGCTTTTTCAGGACAATTCTATTTCATGAATAAAAAACTGGGCCAGGTTAAAGGCTCAGGAGGAACAGCCGGTGTTTCTATTAAAGGAGATATTGATAAGATAAACCTCGATATTTTAGAGTTTAAGCAGAACAACGTTGATATTGAAATAAAGCTTGAACCCAAATTTGTTATTAATTCCAGTATTGAGGTATTCGGCGCTGAGCAGGATGTGGAATTTGATATAAGCCCGCCGACAGCTAACTTTTCTCTCAAGGATACCCTCGGGCATTTCGGGGAGGCTGATGTACTTATTCAGGTCGAAGGTCTTGATCTGCAAAAAGGCACCTTTGACAGCGATGCGGATATAAGTATCGTGGGCGAATTTACTTCTACTCTTGTTCCATGGCTGAAGAGTGAGATAACTGAAGGTATCACGGATTTAAAGGACTCTGCCACCTCCACACTGAATTCCCTTAACAGTGATTTAACCGATGCTCAGAATAAAGTTCAAGGTCTCAACACCAGTATTGCCAATGAAAGGGCAGCAGATAAACAAGCCAAGAAGCGTGCGGATAATGACATTAACGGTCTGCAGGATCGTGTCAACAGTCTGCTGTCTGATGTTAACTATGATGATCACGAATCTAAAACCTGCGGTTCGCACTGGACACACTGGGCTTGCAAGAGAGTCTGGGAGGCAAAAAAAGTTATCAACGAGGGCCTTTACGAAGTTGCAACGGATGCCCTTGATGCTGCCAAAGATGCGGTTGCTGCAGCAACCGATCTGGACCCCGAGCTGCTTACGCTGGAGGGCGAAAAAGATGTAGCCACGGCCGCCCTGACCATTGCTCAGGCCGCGGTAACAGTAGCCGAAGATGCAGAAAAGTATGTTCTTAACGAGCTCACAAGTGTCCTTGACAAAGCAGTGGACGATATTCCTTTTGAGATCGACAATGCCATCCTTATTGGAGATTTGCGGGATGAGACTTTAGTGCTTGATATGAAGTTCACGCTCTTCAGTGATCAGAAGCATGAATATTTTGCTATCAAGCTGGATGATCTCGAATTCGATGCTGTTTCCTTTGCATTATTGCCGGCAATGGCGCTGGACCATATTGTTATCAATGCCCTGGATGATATTGATTCCAAAGTCGGTAAATGGGTGTCATCACATATTGCAACCAAGCTGGCTGAGGCAGAAGATGCAGTCCAGCAGGAGGTTCAGAGTGAAGAAGCCAAGTACAAAGATGTTCTTGCATCATTTGAGAATAACAGCACCAAATTCAGGGCTGCTTTTGAAGATGTTACTACTGCTCAGACAGCTGTTGTTGCATCATATCAGCCTTCCGATATGATGCCGGACAGTAAAACTTTTACCAACACTTACATTGCGGTAGGACACAGCAGGCTCTGTCTGGGTGTAGCTGAGGATGGGATGACGGTTTTTCAGGAAAACTGCAGGGATGTTAATTCAGAACTCTGGAGTACCAGTCCATTGGATGACGGGTATATTGAGCTGAAAAGCAAAGGACTATGTCTGAAAGCCCGTACTGAAAGTTCCACAGAACAGGGGGTTCCACTGATACTGGCAGAGTGTAATTCCAAAGACCTGCACGAACAGTGGAAGATTGTAACCTATGACGGTTATTACGATTCTATCGTCAACCGCTATTCACAGAAATGTCTGCATTTCACTTCAGAAAATGCAAATCCAAAAGCAGCGGGAGCGGTCTGGACATCCTGCCTCGGGGCTGCCAGTCAGGAATTCCGCGATATAACCGATGCAGAGCGGCCGACCCAGCATCCGGTCAAAGCGCAGCTTCGCTCAGGAGCAGGCAGCTGCATTGGGGTTAATAAGTTTTTTTACAATACTTTCGCTGACAGGGGTAAAACGGTTAAAGGGCCTTTAGGCATGACGATTGAAAAATTTCCAAGCGATATCACACCGGTAGAAAAAAATACTATGACGGCATTGGGTGAAGATATTCTTGAGGTCCAAGAATGCAAGGCAGAAGCAGAAGAGGAATTCAACTATGTAGAAGAGGTCAATGGCGATATCAAGCTGATCCATGATTACAGCGGGTGGTGTGCCTACCATAAGGGTAACGGCATAGTTGCCATGGCTCCATGCGATGATCGTTCTGATATGTTCTGGAGAATGTTTGAGAAAAAAGGAGGATTCCAGTTTCAAAATATATCCGCACCGGGAGGCTGCCTGAGTCTTCCCTCAATCAATGATGATCCGGATGCCCCTGTTACTAAGGCAGCGCTTGTTTCATGTTCGGAAGACAGCAGTCAAATCATAGATTTTAAGCAACCATAAGGAGTAATTATGTTAACTGTAAAAATAGAAAAAATAAAAAAACGAAATTTAATCTGCCTGGGGCTGCTGACTTTATTAATAGCTTTAACCGGATGCAGCCACGGAGCCTATACCAGACTGGATAATCCGCAGAAACTTCTTAATACCGATCTCAGTATAGCCGCATCAAAGGCTCAGTCAAACAATGAGATTATAACTGCGGCAAAACAGGGGATTTATGAAATAGAAAAAGCCAGGTATGCTTCCGCATCTAAGTTATTTGAAAAGGGGCTTCGCCTTGATCCTGCAAACGGGCAGCTCCATTTTCTTAACGGGTTGTCTTACCATATGCGGTCACTGGAAGGGGATGCGGCCATGCTCAACCTGGCAGAAACCGGGTATAAACTGGCCCTGCGTTATGATCCGTCAAATCACTGGGCAGCCTATCTTTTAGGGCAGCTTTATTTTTCCCAGCAGCGCTATTCCGATGCCCAGAACCAGTTTTCATACGGACTTCTTTATTCTCCTGATCAGCCTGAGCTGCTGCATGGACTGGCTGTAGCATCCTATTATACCAATGACATTGCAACCGGAGTGTGGGCAGCAGAACAGGCCGTAAGCCTGCAGCCTGAAAACGCAGAAGCTCTGCGTGCTGCAATCTTCATGCGTGCAGCAACCGGTAATATAAATGCTGCCAGGAACGGTCTTAATATGTACAGTGCACAATATAAGAAAAACGGATCAGATGCTTTTCGCATACAGACGATTTCTCATCGTATTGATGAATGGCAGCAGACTCACCAGAGACTGTCAGCATCAGAAGTCAGAACCCCGGATCTTTATGCAGGTGTGTTCAGCACAGGACCAACGAAAGATGATGATCTCTTAAATCTGGGAGCAGGAAGCAGCAGTAGACCTTCCAATACTTCAGACTCACTCAGCCGCGGAACGCAAACTTCATCACCTGTTCAAACTGATACAGATGTCCAGACATCTGCAGTAAAAATACCGGATATGGCGCTCATTGACGTTGTTATTTTAAGAACCGAAGAGAACCGCTACCAGGCCAAGGGGGTTAATCTGCTCGCAGGACTAAAAGCAACCCTTACCGGCACCCTTTATGAAGCTAACGTTATATGGGATAAAACACAGGCAAATCAGAAGACAACCGATACATATCAGACCGCACCAAGTCTCGCCCTTTCCGGTCTTGAATATAATTTTAATATTTTCAATGATGGCAAAAATAAAATAGAGGTTCTGGCCCGGCCTTCTCTTTTAGCTGTTGATAACCAGACGTCCCAGTTTTATTCAGGAGCCCAGCTTCATGTTCAGCTTTCGAGCAATAATTCGGACGGCTCACTTGTGGATGTTCCGATAGGCATTCATCTGAATGTAACACCAAAATTTCTTGATGATTCAACTCTTCAGCTTGCAGTATCCGCAAGACGTCAGTTCCTGGAACCCAATTCGGAAAAGGTTGGGTTTACAGCCTTTACACAGTCGTCAGACACATCAGTCGATACCACAGTAGTAATTAAGCTTGGACAGACAATTATTTTAAGCGGGCTTTCGGAAAGTGAAGAAGATTCTTCCATGGACGGAGTCCCTTTCCTTCAGCATGTTCCTGGGCTGCAGTATCTTTTTTCCCATCAGGAAAAGGCACAGACAAAAAGTTCAGTACTTATCCTCCTGACACCCCGCAAAGCGAGGTACCTGGATGATGATGTATCTGTAGAGCAGGCTAAAGAAATTGAAAAACAGCACCATCAGCAGACAAAGCATGTAAGGACCCTTCAGAAGGAACGGAATATTCAGAGCGCAGGCAATATTGATGCTGTTTTAAAAAACATGGAGGGTAACAGCTATTTCCGTTCCTTTCGTACCGGAGATCTGCATTTGAATGACTGGTTCAGTCCTGATACCCTGAAAGGAGCGTTAGCCAGAACAGTTGAATTTCTTTATTATTACTGATCTTAAAGATTACATGTAAGGGCATTAAACAAAAAGCAGAGGCATGCGGTTAAAGGCTGTCTCTGTTTTAAAAGGGTTGTATTTTTTTAAAAAAAATAATTGACATAGTTTTTAACAATATTTATAGTCCCCTCACTTACCTTGCAATAGTTGTTTTGGTGTGTATTGATTAAGTTCTTCGGGAGAGAACATCTGCATACCTACAACGCCATATGATAAGCAGTTTTACCTGACTGCTGTCAATCAGAATTATAAAGTTAGTCTCTTGCATAATTAGTGGTACCACCCCTAAGTTGAATGCTTATTTCGGAGACTAATCTCTTGTAAGATATTCTTACAAGAGAATATTAAAGTTGATTTGCTATTCAAGCAGCATGGGAAAAGTCTCCATGTTGTTTTCTTACTGTTAATGATCAATCTCTTACTAATGCTGAACCTGAAAAGGCGTAACTAAATGCTCTTTTTAAAGTTGGTTCTGCTGCAATTTAAAATATGTACTGTTGTAAACTGAAAGAAAAAAATATTAATAACAATTCTGATCTAAGATTTAAATGCATGTGGGATAACCCGCCTGTTAACACACGCATGGGTTTGAATGATATTCATGTGTGGAGAATATCTCTTGATCAGAAGCCTGATGTTGTTAACAGGTTTGAGCAGTTTCTTGATAAAGAAGAAAGATCCAGGGCATTCAGTTATCGATTCAAAAATGATAAGCGTCGGTATATTGTAAGGCATGGCGCCCTTAAAAAAATATTAAATAAATACCTTTGCACCAAACCTGGTGCGATACAATTCAAGTATACTCGTTTTGGGAAACCATTATTATCATCCAATACATCATTCCATTTAAATATGACCCATTCAAAGGAATATGCAATTTTAGCTGTAGCACGTAACCGTTCCATAGGCATTGACCTTGAATACATGCTTCCAGTTATCAATATGGATTCAATGATGAAAAGTGTTTTGACTGATGAAGAATATGAAATGATTTCTGTATTTTCACCTTTGCACAGGTTTCAGGCTTTTTATGATTTATGGACATTGAAGGAAGCTTATCTCAAGGCTACAGGAGATGGTATTAATAAAATATGTGATGTGGCTGTTCTGTTTTCTATGGATTGTTCATCAGTATCAGTAGTTGAAAAAGGAAATAAAAAAAGATCTGATAACTTTACTTTCCTTCAGCTAGACCCCGCACATGGATATACTGCAGGTTTAGCTGTTGAAGGGAATGATAAATCTATTATTAGTTTTTATGATTATACTTGTGAGTAATAATGACTTTTTATCCTGAAACAAAAAATGAAGAATCTTATTCAACAAACCATCAATGGTTTGCAATACAGACTCATGCACAAAAAGAAATAATTGCAAAAGTCAATTTTGAAAACCAGGGGTACAAAGTGTATCTGCCCCAGGTGCATGCAATACGCAGACATGCAAGGCGAAGTGAGAGAGTGAAAAGAGCTTTTTTTCCGGGTTATCTCTTTCTCCGACTTGGATCTCATGACCGCCACTGGCAAACAATAGCAGGTACCAGGGGTGTTTTAAGACCCGTTAGGTTTGGAGACTATTATCCGCCGCTTCCTGACTGGGTAGTCGTTGAGCTGCGTTCAAGAGAAGGTGAAAGCGGATTAATAATGCTGGATGATGATAAATTTAAAGAAGGGGATAAAGTTAAAATATCTCTGCACAGTGATGTTGAACATTCAGGCATTTTTAAAAAATTACATGGAAATGAACGGGCATTAATACTGCTCGATATTTTACAGGAGCAGGCAAAGGCTGTTGTGCCTTTATCAGCATTGTCGCTCTGCTAACCGGCAAGGTAGACCTCTTAACGAGAAAACCGAACCAATATAATTCCGGAAAAACACTAAGTATTATTTGTGGGTAGTAAAAGCTTTTAAGAAAAAGCGATTTTCACCCGGATGGCGGTAGTATGCGCGAAAATTGGATCCAAGTCCTGTCGATTTAAAACTGTTACAATGTCAATCATAAAAGTACAAAGACGTTAGTTGTAAATCGAGGTGATACTGGATAAAGAAATCACCAAAAAATATCACATACCTTCATTCAATTAAACTCAGGCGATATTAATTAAAGCTTACCCTAATCCCATGGAGATTCTTAAAATTGTTAATCAGTTTATCTGTAAAGAAAAGGTTTTTATCCATAGGCCTGCTGTTCTGCCTGCTCATGCTTGCCTGCTGCTCTTCAATTAATAAGGTGAAAGAATTGTATGTAGTGCCCCAGATGTTAAATGTTGAAGAAAAAGCTGTACATCAAATTGACATACTGAATTTAAAAGAAGCCGAACAGGTAGATGATGAAGTAACGGAACTTGTTGAACCTGAGCTTGAAGAAGTTGTTTTATCCCTCGAAGAGTGTCGTGCTCTTACTCTTGAAAATAATCTGGATCTTCGTGTTCAGCTTATTAACCCATCGATAGCAAAAGAGACAGTAAAACAGGAAGAAGCAAGGTTTGAAGCAGTCTTTAATGGGGCATTTAATTATTCTAAAACAGATACTCCTCAAGTAACCCTTCTTGATGGGTCTCGAGAGCATGATACTGTAACAAATTTGGGTGTTAGCATTCCTCTAAGAACTGGTGGAACTATAAATTTTAATATGGTTGATAACCGGAATTCGGAATCTTCTCAGTGGTCTATACTTAATCCATATTACTATACCGATTTCGGAGCATCTATAAGTCAGCCTTTGTTAAGAAATGCCGGAAACCGTGTAAATACCTATAGAATACTTGCCGCTCAATATAACAGTAGAATAGTTGATACGAGAACAAAGCTTCAAGCTATACGTATAATCGCAAATGTAGATATTACATACTGGCAGCTTTTTGCTACGAGAAAATTACTTGAAGTCAGAAAACAGCAATATGACCTGGCAAAAGCCTTGTTTGAACAGACTGAACGGTTTGTTGAAATGGGCCTTAAGCCAAAAGTTGAAGTTATAAGGACAAAGGCCAGTGTGGCAGAGATTCTGGAAGCAATAATATCAGCTGAGAATGAAGTGAGGAATAAAGAGAGAGCTCTTAAACGAATGCTGAATAAAAGAGGACTGAATATGAAAACTAAAACGGTATTAATACCTTCAACATTGCCAGCCCCCGTTTACTATAATTATGACAAAACATTATTAGTTAATAACGCTATTGAAAACCGGATGGAACTCCTGGAACTTGAACTGCAGTTGGCACAGGACAGCAGCTCTATTAATTATCTGAAAAATCAGATGCTTCCTCTTGTAACCATGGAGTATGAGTATAATGTCCATGGTCTGGGGGCCGAAAGACATAATGCATATGATATGATGAAAGATGTCGAATATTATGATCATACTTTTAATCTGCAATTTTCAATGCCTCTGGGTGGTAATGAGGCGGCAAAGAGTAATTATAGAAGAGCTGTTTATGAACGATCTCAAAGGCTGGCAACTAGAGAAAGTAAAGAAGCTGAAATTGAAAACGAGGTTCTGAACCAGATCGATAAGCTCGAAGCAAACTGGCAGAGAATACAGGCTACCAGACAAACAACAATCCTGAGAGACCTGCAATATAAAACAGAAAAAAAACAGTTTGAACTCGGTTTCTCAGCCTCAACAGATGTTCTTGATGCACAGGCAAAACTGACTGAAGCTCAGATAATGGAAATAGTAGCTGTTACAGAATATCAAATAGCGCTTGTTGATCTCGCATATGCAACAGGTACATTACTTGGAGCTGCAAAAGTGGAGTTGGAGCCTATCATACCATTAGAGTGAATAGTTACAATATTTTAAAGAAGCTGCCCAGCAAAGGATCGTTGGAAAAGAGGGCGAAATTTTTGATTTCGGATGACGTATAGGCATATAAAACAAATATGGCTAAATTCGGAAAGGATTTTATCAAATAACCAGTATTTCGTAATAGATTGTATATCCACTATAAATTAAAACAGGTTGAACAATGACATTACCTTTATTTAGAAAACAAGCAGTAGATCATCAGCGGGAGAGGTTATATGGTGATTTGATATTAGCCCAACCAATTTCTTACTCAATATTGCTAATTTTTATTGTCTGTATAGTAGTTTTAGCTCTTAGCTTTTTACTAACTAACCAATATACAAAAAGGGAAAAAGTCCCCGGAATAGTAGTACCTCAGCATGGCATGGTGCCGGTCTTTTCACCTCAAGCAGGGATACTTTCAAAGTTCAATGTAAATGAAGGAATGAATGTTGAGGAAAATGATGAATTATTTAGCGTTATAGTTGATCAGAGAATGATGGGAGGTAAATATCTTGGACAAAAAATAATTGAGGAGTTAGACATCCAAGAAGAATATTTACGTAAAAGGTTAAAGTTTGAAAATGAACGAGTTATTACTGAAATTGCAGCTCAGGAATCAGAGTCAAAAAGATTAAAAAGAGAAATCGAACAGTTGAAAGAACTAATAATCATTCAAAATGAGACATTAGCAATAGAGAAGAATACTTATGAAAAATCCAAAATAATGCTTTCAGAGGATTATATTTCCAGTATGGATGTCGATGCATTATACAGGAAATATCTTGATCAAAGGCAACAAGCTCAATCGCTTGCCATGAGATTGGAGGCAGCTGTTTCCAGCCTTGATAATATACCTCTTAATATTAAAGCCATAAAGGTCAATAGCAAGCGAGAGGTCGTTAATATTGACAACCAAATTTCTGAAATAATAAAGCAACGAGCTCAGGTTGAAAGTCAAAGTCAACTTATTGTCAATGCGCCAGTTGCCGGTAGGATCACTTCTGTTGTCGTAAACACGGGACAAAGACTGAATCCATCTGCTCCAATTTTTTCTATTATTCCCGAGGGAGCACAGCTTCAGGTTGAATTATTCATACCAACACGATCGGTAGGCTTTATGGAAGTTGGGCAAAAACTAAATATTAGCTATGAAGCCTTTCCCTATCAGAAGTTTGGAACTTATTCTGGAACAATAAAACAGATCGCAAAAAGTGTTATCATGCCTGGTGAGCCAGTCTTAGGTCTCTCATTTCAGGAACCGGTCTACAAAGTTATCGCTGCATTAGAAAAACCATATGTTCAGGCATATGGAAAAGATATTCAACTGAGACCAGGAATGATGCTCTCGGCCGATGTAATCCTGGATGAACGGACAATATTTGAATGGCTTCTTGAACCACTGTACAGCCTACGAGGTAAAGTATAAATGAGTGGACTTAATTTGAAAGGTGGGAGGTTTTTGCCTACCATATTGCAGTCTGAGCATTCAGAGTGTGCTCTTGCCTGTCTTGCAATGATATCAGGATATTTCGGACATAAAATTGACATTATCACCCTGAGGAATAAATATTCAGTTTCACAACATGGAGTAACACTTAAGGATGTAATTAGAATAGCGGAAAAAATGAATATGTCTTCAAGGGCTGTAAGGCTTGAGCTTGAAGATATAGGCAAATTGAAAATGCCGGCTATATTACACTGGGATATGAACCATTTTGTTGTGCTTAAAAAAGTAATCAATGACAAAGTAGTAATACATGATCCTGCTGTTGGTATTAAGACAATAACTTTAAAGGATTTTGGAAAACACTTTACCGGAGTAGCCCTTGAACTAACTCCCACAAAGAATTTTAAAAAAGAAGATGAAGTAAAAAAACTTAAAATTTCACAATTGTGGACAAAGGCAACAGGGCTTAGAAGAGGTATTATTCAGGTACTGCTGTTATCTTTACTACTTGAGTTGTACGGTGTTGTTTCCCCTTTTTTTTCCCAGTTAGTAATCGATGATGTTCTGGTAGCCAGAGATGTTGATTTATTGAAAATATTGTTAATCGGATATTTACTAGTTGTAATTATTGAAACAACGACTGGAGTTCTTCGATCTTATGTTGTGCTGCATTTTACAACCAAGATGAGTTTTCAGTTTGCTGTTAATATATATCGCCACCTGTTAAAACTGCCCCTTGAATATTTTGCGAAACGCCATATTGGTGATATCGTTTCCCGCTTTGGTTCCCAAACGAACATACAGAATTTTCTAACCTCGAGTATTATTAGCATCATCCTTGATGGGGTGATGATGATTCTAACTCTGATAATGATGCTAATATATAGTGTAAAATTATCCTTTATTATTTTTGCAGCTGTTATTTTATATGCAATAGTTCGCCTTTCAACTTTTAGATGGATCAGAAACAGAACTGAAGAAATGATTGTAGCATCAGCAAAAGAAAATACAAATTTTATGGAAAATATAACCGCAATGCAAGGGATTAAACTGTTTGGCAAAGAGGTAGATCGATTATCTGTGTGGGAAAATTATTTTGTGGATGTTATTAACACGGGGATCAGAGTACAAAAATTTAGTATATGGATAGGAGTTGTTAATAAATTCATTACAAACCTCAGGTCCGTTTTAATACTTTATATTGGTGCTAAATGTGTCCTTGGAAATGACTTGTCAATTGGAATGTTGATGGCCTTTACTTCCTGGGGGGGGTCTTTTCTTGGAAGAACTCTTGCTTTGCTGGATAAGGCTATAGAGTTTCGTTTGCTGGATGTCCATTTAACAAGGCTGGCTGATATTGTTTACACAGATGTTGAGCAGGATATGGACGGCTCAGGGATACCAGTCATAGAAGATTCCTCTAAGCCAATCCTTGAAGTAAAGGATTTGGCCTTTCGTTATTCTGAAGATCATCCTTTTATTTTCAGTAATGTTAATTTTTCATTGGAGCCTGAAGAAACTGTAGCCATAATTGGACCTTCAGGATGCGGTAAATCAACATTAATTAAACTTTTGTCAAGTCTTTATAAACCTTCCCATGGTGAAATTTTAATGCATGATATGGAGATCAATAAAATTGGTTTTCATGCCTACAGGAATAAAGTGGCGGTGGTTATGCAAGACGACAAATTGTTAACAGGTTCAATTTCAGATAATATTTGCTTTTTTGACTCCGCTCCTAATCAGGAAGCCATAGAACGTGCTGCTGATCTGGCAGCAATTCATGGTGAAATAATGGCTATGTCAATGCAATATAATACGCTGGTAGGAAATTTAGGAGTGGCTCTTTCTGGAGGCCAAATTCAGAGGGTACTATTAGCAAGAGCAATATATAAAAATCCTGCTGTTATATTTCTTGATGAAGCAACCAGCCAATTGGATGTAGACAATGAAAAAATTGTTAATACTGCTATTAAAAAATTAAAGATGAGTCGTATAATAGTTGCACATAGACCCGAAACAATAAAACTTGCTGATCGTATATTTCAGATGACACCAAATGGTTTGATTCCGGTTATTGCCGAACAGCTTGATTTTTATGAAGGTAAATTATTTGATTAATGGAGTTTATTTTTTAATGTATCCATCAAGTATTTCTGAAATCTATTTTAAATCAATTAATAAATATTGTCTCAATCCTGCTTTAACTTGGAATGATCAATCATGGACATATGCAGAGCTGGGTGACATAGTCTATTCTGCAATGCTCAAGTTTAAAGAAAAAAATAAAATTGATAGCAACAAGAGGGTTGCTATTATAGGAGACAATCACCCTGGTTATGTTATTGTCTATTTTGCAGCGCAGTGTCTTGGTCTTTCAACTGTTGAAGTAAGCAGAAATGAATCATTGGATACCCTGCTTCATATTGTAAAAGAAACAAATGTATGTTTTGTCGTTACAGATCGAGATGATCTCGCTAAAGAATTGGGTTATATAATACCTGTAATTTTATTTCAGGAGATTATTTCATTATGTAAAACACCAATTGATGAAATTGCTGATTTATCTACGTTTAATCCAGGCACTGATGATAATGAAGCATCTATTGTTTATACATCAGGAACAACGGGGACCGCAAAAGGTGTTGTACTGACGCATAAAAATTTTTGTTATATAACTTATACTGTCGCGGATTATCTTAAGCTTTCAGAGGAAGACAGATATGCTTTGATTTTACCACTGTGCCACACGTATGGAAAAAGTATTTTATTAAGTTCATTTGCTGCTGGTGCTGAAGTTGTCATGATGAGTGATTATAAAAATGTTAAAAATATTCTCAGTCAGCTTTCCAGGACAGGCGCTACAGTATTCAGTACAGTACCATACCATATCAATCTTTTGCTTAAAGTGGGGAGTCTTTCTAAATATAATCTATCTTCACTTCGAAGTATTACTTCAGCTTCAAATAAACTATCTTATGATGCAATAACTGGACTGATAAATCAATTACCCTGGGTGAAAATATTTATTATGTATGGTCTGACCGAAGCTACAACACGTGTATCCTATTTACCTCCCGAATATTTACATACTAAAAAAGATTCATGCGGTATTCCGCTACCGGGGATTGATATTCAGATTGAAGGAGAAGATGGGTCAGTTTTGCTAAATGGCCAAGCCGGAGAGGTTCATGTGCGTGGCCCCAATATCATGAAGGGTTATTTCAATGATCCAATACTGACTGATGAAACTGTCGTAAATGGATGGCTTAAAACCGGGGATCTTGGATTTTTGGATGATGATGGATTTCTTCATATTACTGGCCGAAAAAAGGATTTAATTAAATGTGCTGGAGAGCGAATAAGCGCAACAGAAATTGAAAACGTTCTTTTAAAACATGATAAAGTTGAAGAAGTTGCAGTAGTGGGAAGGGATGATTCATTTATGGGAGAAATCATCCATGCATATATAGTACCTGGAATGGGATCATTAAATAAAAATGAACTGCAGCGCCATTGTTTCATGAGATTACCACATAACAAAGTTCCCTATTACTATACATTTGTGAATAAACTTCCTAAAACCAAAACCGGCAAAGTAAAAAAATATATGCTGGTTGATCTTTGATCAAAAATCCTATTATTTTCAATTTGGAGAAATTTTATGGATCAGTTCACCGAACGACTAATTCAGCGGGGCTCACCTTTTGAGTTGCAGGATGCTGTAATTAAGGGTGCTCCATGTAAAATATTTTCCCGTGGTCCCCAAACACTTCAGGATGTTTTTATTAAAGCTGCATCTTTTAAAGAAAATGAATTTGTTGTTGCGGATGAAAACCGGTTGACCTTTAGTATGATGATTGATCGAGCTAAAAAACTGGCGATTAGCTTAAAGGAAGATCACTACATAAAAAAAGGTGAAAGGGTAGCACTGTTAATGGATAACTGCTCTGAATGGGTATCTGCATTTATGGGCATCTATTTTGCTGGTGCAGTAGCTGTAACTCTTCATGCTGAGAGTCAAAAAGAAGCTATTCTTCAAGCTCTGAATAAAACTGAACCTTCACTAATCATAACGGATCAAATTAATTTAAAAAAATTGGAGAATTGTGATGTCCCATATACTACAATAGTACTCTCCGATAGAAAACAATTTAGTGAAATAAAAGAAGTAGCTTCATATCAAAAAGAAAAACGAAATCTTTTTTACTTTGAGATTTCTGAAACACCAAATGATAAACCTTTAAAAGTTCCTAAGCCAGACGCGGATGATGAAGCACTTATATCTTTTACATCAGGAACAACAGGAACTCCCAAGGGAGTTGTTTTCAGCCACCGCAATATTACTACAGGGCTGATGAACATGATGCTGGGTGGTTCCATTATGAGTTGTCGGCTTCCAAAGAAAGAATACAAAAAGCCTGCTAATAGTTCAAACACACAGCCTTGCTCTCTGATGTTATCCCCTTTGTCATATATTGGGGGATACTCACAGATCATGCTGATGAGTTACCTTGGTGGTAAAATAGTCCTTTTGAATGAGTGGGATGCTAATAGGGCCAGCTTACAAATAGAGAAGGAAAAAATAAAGTCATTAAGCGGAGCTTCAGTATCAATGATCAGGGAGTTACTGAGAATCGAAGGGGCATCAAATAAATTGGCAACACTTACAAACGTTAATGTCCATGGTACTGCCTTAAAACGGGATTTCCTCAAAGAAATAAATGATAAGATTCCCTGGATAACCATTGGCACAGGTTATGGGATGACAGAAACCTGTGGAGGCATCAGCTCTCTTTCAGGAGATGAGGTGATTACCAGAACCGGCTGGACAGGGCCAATACTTCCGAGTGTTGATGTTAAAGTGACGGATGATAAAGGAAATGAAAAAGAAAAAAATAATCCAGGAGAAGTATGTATTAAAGGTGCAATGGTTATGCGAGAGTATGCATCAGATCCTGACAAAACAAAAGCAGTTTTAAACAACGGATGGTTAAAGACTGGTGATTTTGGATATTTAGATACAGAAGGGAACCTCTATATCACTGATCGATTAAAAGATCTGATTATCTGCGAAAATAAAAAAATTTCAGCACGTGAATTAGAAAACATGGCAAGCGATCAAGCTATGGTTAAAGAAGTTGTTGCCATAGGTGTGCCAAGCTCTGAAAAATGTGAAAAAATAATAGTTATCATTCAAACAAATAATAGACAGCAAATTGACCGAAATAATTTAAAACAATATTTATCATCCAGGATTGAAATCAATCCGGTTAATATCAAAATTATTTTTGTTGATTTTCTACCACATACGGCATCGGGTAAAGTTAATCGCGCTGAGCTAAGACTGCAGGTTCTGTAGTTTTTTATTATTTCAATGAAATATTCGCTTAATATTCCGGTGATTTAAAACAATTTAAAGGAGATTAAAAAATGAGAGAACTTCAAATGGATGAATTGGCCATGATTTCCGGAGGAGATTATTGGAGTGATTTAAAAGCTGCTTATGATGCAAAAGTAGCCGCTATACAAAAGGCAATTGAGGATAAGTTGTTGATGCAGCATTAGCGACTGCACGCATACTTGACGGCCTTCCAGGTACCCCCCCAGTGAGTGAAGCAGCACTTATGGCTTACCTAATACGGCGGGATATTATAGTTAATTTTCAGTAAAATAAACATGGAAAATCAAGTCGTTTAATAAATGGCATAGAATAAAAAAACGGAATATTAAGCAAATACGATGTTAATATGTTTTTTTAATAATTTATAAGTTTATTTAGAATAGATCCAATTTGAAAAGAGGATACAATTCGGGAATTAATCGATATTTATTAAAAAATAAAAGTGGTGGTGTGGTCAGTCTTTTTTTAATATCTGTTGTGTTAAGTATATCAGCATTTGTGGCAGGCAAGTCTCATAGTGTCAATGAAGAGTGATAACTGGCGCCCCCTAGAGAATCCCTTATTTCTGAAAAGATAAAAAAATAAAAGAGAAGCAATTTCTTTTTATGAGAATGTTTGTTTTTTAAGATTAAGGAAAAGTATAGTTTTAAAAATAATTTTCAAAATATATATTAGCCTAATATACGATTGAACTTAGTGAAGGAAAAAAATGAAATACTGGATAAAAAAAGCTGAAAAACCTGAATATATTGCTGCATCAATAATTTATTCAATATTGAAGTACCATGATATTCAGTCATTGACATATGAAGACTGCATTGAACTATGTAATTATACAAATAAACCTCAAGAATTTAAGTTAATAAATTTTGTTCAAGCATTGAATACAATCGGGTTTATACCGAAGGGCAAACAGGGAACTTTTAAAGAGCTTAAATCAGAAAGTTTTCCGGTACTGGCATCAATGAACCAGAATCAGACCATGGTGATTTTATTTGAAATCAAAAAGACATCAGTTATTATCGGGGATGCAATATTAGGTATTCAGGAAGTAAAACATGATGACTTTAATAAAAACTGGAGTGGGATTATAGTATCTGTAGATCCTAAACCGGAAATAAAAAAAATAATTGCAGATACTAATTTTAAAACATTAAAAAAAGATCTGTTCTTTGAATCCTATAGTAAGGCATCAAGAATCGGAAAAGCAACTGACGACAAAATAAAATACATATGTATTCCAACCCATAACAGGCACACATCACTATCTAACCTCTTGGACAGTTTTTTAGGAAATGAATATATCCAGAAAAGAGACCTTGAGTTTTTTATCAGTGACGACACCTATGATGATAATTACAGAAATGAAGTAATTACCCTGCTGAAGCAGTACCAGGGAAAATATAAAAAAGACATATTTTATGCAGGCATAAAGGAAAAGCGAGATTATGTCGAAAAAATGTCAAAAGAATTCAATATTGATAAATCCATTCTTGAATTTGCATTCTTAAACGAAGACAGATATCCGGTATCAGTTGGATCCAATAGGAATTCAATGATGATACATAGCGTTGGGGAACTGTCAATTCAGTTTGATGATGATACACAATACGCTATCTGCAATCCTCCAGACTTTCAAAATGAACTCGAACTTGACACATTAGATCCTTTATGTATGCAATACTGGTTTCATGATGAAAGAGAATTTGATGAGTATTTACATAACAATCAAATACATGATATCGACATATTGGAAAAACATGAAATACTATTAGGGAAAAAGTACTTTGACGCAGTCCATGGTTTTGATGAACAGAGTATCGAATTTTCCGATATTAATAAACAATTCGATAAATTAATATCAACTAATCCAAGCATACTTTTCACTGTGGGTGGGCATATCGGTAATTCTGAATTATTTGATATTGCCCAAAGTTATTTATTATTTCAAGGCGAATCAAGAAAGAGATTGCTTGAATCTGAAGATTTTTATAGAAGGATGTATATTAACAGACAATTAATGAGATCGGTGAATAAATATTTAATTACTCAATCTCAGTTATGTATTGGTATTAATCTGGGACTGGATACAAGAAAAATAATACCCCCCTTTCAACCGGTTCAATGGCTTGAAGATCATACACCTCCACTACTGCTCCAATACACTCACAGTTCCTGGTTGTCCGGGTATATACCCTATATGATAAATCATAAAACGCTTGATAAAAAGCCAAGGAACTTTAGTGATTTATTCAAAGCTCCTACTAGGGGTATATCTGGAGATGTGATACTGGGGCTCATTAATGAAGCAAAAGTACAGAGCCTAATAAAAGGAGAAAGTGTAAATGAAAGGATCACGAGTATTGGTGACTATTTTCAGTTAATAGGAAACCTTAATGACGAAAAGTTTAATGCTAAAATGAATGATTTTATAAAAAAAATAATAATTCAAAATAATAACTCATTAAAAACTTTGTTAATTAAATACCGAAGTCAGCCGGATTATTGGGAGAATGATATTAAAAAAGTAATAAAATGTAATGATAAATTTATGAGTGATAATAAACAGCTGTATCCAATTGATTTATTTGAAATGGGAGGAGTGGAAGCAGCCTTGTTTTATATAAAAAAAATGATTGTAAGATTCGGGTATTTACTTAATTCTTGGGAAGATATATTTAATGCGGCTTTAAAATTAAGAGAGCAGGGAACGTCTATTGGTGTAAATGTCTCAGGATTACAAAATTAGTCCTTTTTTCTTGATAAGAAATTCATTTTAGGAATGAAGTATATGGAGTAACACATATTAATTTTAGTAAGAAATTACCCCATCATATCCATTAATCCAAATTGTCAACATATTACATCTTATTAATAAAATGTATTACATTGTGAGTTAAGGGCTTATTTATAATAGACTGGTTCTTACCGGGAGGCACTATATGTCAGTAAAAGTTTTGTATACTGGAAGAATGGGCAATAACCTTTTTCAATATGTTTTTGCCAGACTGTTTGCAGAAAAAAATGGATTAAAACTATCAACAGAATTTCCATATCAGCATTTATTAAAAACCACGGAGCCCAAGCATGGTAGGGAAATAAAAAATAATGAAATAATAATTAGAAATGATTCTTTTATGATTACTCCGGGTTCATCTCATGACTATGTGATCACGAATAAAGAAAATAGATCCATTGACGGTAGAGTCTACTCAGCAAATCAGATAATGGAAAAAAATTTTTCGGATAATGCCTGCTTGATTCAGGGTTTTTTTGAAGATTCTGATATTTTTAATTCTAATGAGAGACTTATTAAGTCATACTTTAAACTGGAAAAGGTGGAAATGAACCATGAAGATATTGTGTTAAATGTGAGATTGGAGGATTTTGCAAAACTGAATAGAGTTTTAAATCCCGATTATTATATAAATATTCTTGAAAATGAAACGTTCAATAAGCTTTATATTGTTGGTGCGAATAAAGAAGATTCGTATTTAAAACATTTTGAAAAATATAATCCCGTAATCGTTCCAACAGATCCCAACAGCGATTTTCATTTCATCAGGAGTTTTAAAAAAGTTATCTGTTGTAACAGTACATTCTCGTGGTGGGCTGCGTTTTTAAGTGATTCAGAAAAAATATATCTTCCTGATATGTTTATATCCCCTGATATTACATCATGTAAAAACAATAAATGTATTTATGCGGAACCTCTAAACGATATGAACTATTCATCAATAACAAGTTATAAATCAGATTGTAACTATTTAAATTTTAGCAACAAATTAAAGCTGAAATTGAGCTCGTACTTTAATTATGAAAGGACTGAATATAAAAACGGAAAAGCAGTAATTGACTGTGTCAATATAATAAGGAAATCACTGACAAAAAAAGAGGCTGATGCTAAAGATTTTATACTAAAAATTAAGATAACTGGATTTAAGATATATAATATTCTTTGTACAAAAGATGAAAATATTTTTATTGACCCATCAAAACCATCTGATTGTACAATATTAGTAAATAAAAAAGTGTTATTCAATTTTTTAATGGATCCTATTAACTATATACAGGATAGCCTGGTAAATATAAGTGGTGATAAAAAAATATTTTTTAAATATTTTGATCTGACAAAATGGATTGGGTGTTTGAAGGATATTGATTATATGCGGCCAATCTGGTTTGAGGGAAATATTCTTTTTTTGCGAATAGCAAATCGAATATCAGGTGGTCATGTTGTTGGTTTCTATGAGGAAGTTGAGGAGAATTTAGAAAGCATTAAAGGGAATTTACTTTTAATGTATTCGCCTTATGAAGATGTTTCCAATAATTTAAAAAAAATGTATGGACCTTTTGAAATTTGTATCAGATCTGAAGATACGGATTTGACCACGAAAAAAATTTCCGAAGAATTTAGTAATACAATATCAAATTTACAAAAAGACAATACGCAATCGCAGATTAAGGCAATTTCTATGACTTCGAATAGCAAAATATATAATATCCTTATTGCAATTAAGAGCATGAAGAACATTCCAGTGATTATGGTATCCAGATTTAATAATAGTTGTTTATGCAACATTACACTTAATGAAGTTCTCAACTTATTTTATAAGGATAATATTGGTTCGCTGTTTTTTAATAGTGGAGTTGAAGTTATGAAGGAAAAAATACTAAGCAGCATCAAATAATCAGAAAGACAGGGTATCAAATCTTCACCACTCTCAAAGAATCCAATAAGTATACTAATGGCGTAGCTTAAACTGAAGCTTTGATTTTTAATAAGCTAAGCATTGAATCAAATTTTCCAAAATTAGCACTAAGTAATAATTCGCAATAAACAGCAAGGACTATGTACTAGTAGTCCTTGCAATATATATTATCAATCTCTAGACAACATAAGAAAGGGACTATCATGTTATTTCAAGATCATGACAAAACTAATGAAACTGCACAGTATACCGACACTGAAACTATTGTCAGTGCAATCTGGGGAGAAGTGCTTCAGGAAGAAAAGATCAATCCTGAAGATAATTTTTTTGAGCTTGGTGGGGACTCTCTGATGACAATGATGGTAATGTTTCGAATAAACGATGATCTGCATGTTGAGTTGCCTCCGAGCGCGATCATGGAGGCACCTACTCTAAGAGGATTTTGCCAGATGATTGATAATCAGCGAAGTGTTACAGAATTTGAATATATTACAGACGATGAAATTGACTCTCGGGAAACGGAGAGCGGTGTAATTTAACCAGAAGTGTAATCACCATTATCATTTGTATTCAATACACATTTAACCATTATCACATATCCATCTATTAGAATACACGTGCATTTGTAAGGGGAAAACATAACCATTTTGCAAATAAGAGATTAGTTGTCAGGAACCAGTATATTGGATCATGCATCGTCTCATTTTTAATTATAGAACTATTTTATTATCCATATTTCCAACACAGATAGATATGACAAAAAGTAATAGTCAGGAGATTATTTATGAACACGGCTCCCATACCCGTATCCCTCAACCCAAACCAGAAAAATGATTTACAAGATCAACTACAGGCATATATTGCAAATATAAGAGATACAACCGGAGTTCCTGGTGTTTCTATTGCAATGAATATTAAAGACGCTGAAATGATGGCCAGTGTTGGAACATTATCAATCGAAAACAATACTCCAATGACTAAGGATACTCATTTTCAATTGGGTTGTACAACAAAATTATTGACGGCACTGGTTGTCGCTGAATTGATTGAGGCGGGAAAACTCCATCCTGATGACCCCATAGAAAAATATCTGAAAGAATTACGGGGGACTGAAAAAGGTAAAAATATACAAATATGGCATCTACTTTCACACACAAGTGGATATAGCGGACTTAACATTAGTGATCCAAGGGTTGCTTATTATTACACCTGGACCAAATTTGTAGAGTTTCTTAACATCACTCCACAACTTTTTAATCCGGGCACTGTTTTCAGTTATGATAATTCTGAATATGTCTTATTAGGTGAAATTATCAAAAAAGTAACAGGCAGTGACATTCTTGATCTTTATCAAGAGATGATCATAGGGCCTTTAAGAATTGGCACAGGCTCAATCAGATTGGGGCAGCGAGGCAACAAGTCCTATGTCGTAGATCATATATTTAATGCTGATACAATGAAGTACGAAGCTATAAAACCAATTCCCTTTGGTGAATTTTGGAAGGCATCACTAAACACTCTTACAATGAGTTTTAAAGATATTTCTCAACTCGCCGCAACTCTTTGTGGCATAAATAAGGTTCCTTCGGGAATATCTGAAAATGCTCTAAAATTTATACAAAAACAGGTCATAAAAATTCCGAGTACATTTGGCAGCTCCAGGCATGAACATATTCCGGTTACATTTGGCGTCGGCTGTGCTTTATATAGGGGGTGGCTTTATGGAATCAACGGCTCAGCACGCGGCCAGACTTGTGGCTTCCGCTTTGATGTCCACAATAAGATATCGCTGGTTATGGGTATTAATGTTTGGGCACCATTTATAAGAGACTCTGCTATCAATTTCTTATTTAATCAATTTAGACAAAAGCCGATTGAGCCGATTCCAGAAAAGTCTTTTCAAGGTAAGCTTGATGACTTAACCGGTTCATATCTCGGAACACATGGTACTGAAATAGTTGTTACATGTGAAGATGGACAGATAATTTTCACGCTTAAAAATCTAGACTCGACACCGTTAAAATACACTATGCAAAAGGATGAGGAAAATATTCTTCGTGTGGTTTCCGATATGCAACATTATTCCCTTGGTTTTTTTCATGAACCTGAATCCGGCTTTGATGGTTTAATGTTAGGTATGTCTGCATACCGGAAACAATAGCTGTACTACATTGAGAGTATCGTATAGTAATTACAAAGTGTCGAATGAGCTATAATATTTTGAATTAAATGTTCGCGTCATATTATAGGCGTATATTATTTTGAGAGAAGAATAAATTATAATAGAATTACAGTACATATTAATTGTGTATTATTGCTAAGTATTTTCCCCTTTAGTAAGTTGAAAAAACTGGAGGTGTGACCCACTCTATCCCGCTATTATAGTCTGATCTTACCCGTTATCATAGGACATTGGATGAGTTTAAGGGTGTATCTTGATTGTTTTTACCACTACAAGAATAGAATATTTCGGAAAAAAATGCATAAAGATATCCTGATAAGAGGATGTCAACCACCATTATAAACAATCAATTATTCAGCACCTTACACATGTTCAGATTATTTTGAGAGGAAAAGGCTATATGAGTGTGTAATTCGAAATTATCTGCGACTGATAGGTGATACGGAACTAGTTTTTATTAGGGTATACATAAGGCTTCCTGAAAAAGTTTTCAAAAAGACCATCCAATGTTGCCCCTATGATTCATAGAGAAAAATCTCCACAGCACATAGCGGCGTGTGTGTATTAAGGCATTGGATGCAAGAACAGTATAGCTATAAAAAATTGACAAAAGAGTGGCTTTGAGCCACTTGTCCAGGTTCATTATAAGGAAGGTCAATGCGATTGCCGTTTTACTGGTACAGCTCAGCTTGGTCATGATCCTACCAAGACCATACCTTCGCTTTCCCTGACCAAACTTTCCTTCTATTGCCACCCTGTCTATCTCATCCTGGCGGCTTACTCTTTTTAGTTCTTTCAGCTTCGCTTTGTTCTCTTCAGTTTCTTTCGGAGGTCTACCTAACCTGGGGCCAGACAGCCTTATTCCATGCTTCTTGCAATAACGAAGATTGTCTCTGTTTCGATATATCTTGTCCGCATGTACTGATTCAGGATAGTAACCAAACCTCTCTCTGTATACCTTGATCTGAGAAATTAGGTCAGTTGATTCATTGTAGTTGTCCCAGCTAATTCGATCTAGAAACACATAGCCTTCTGTTATACTTGCCGACAGTTTAGCTCCAAACTCCACATCAGCGCCTGCCTTTCCTCGCTTTATAGGTCTTACGTGTGGTTTGTGGATGCTTACTATACGGTCATCAGTCCTGCGGCTTTTGGCTTTATACATCTCTTCTTGCTGGCGATATACTTCACTGATGACAAGGAGGTTCTTGTATTCCTGGTTACCGAGTATTTCAAGGCTAACTTCCTTGTTCTGTTTTTCTATATGCCCTAAGTTCCGTCTAAGATAGCCAAGCTGCTTCCTTAGCGCTTTGCGGAGTGTGCTGTTCTTTACCCTCCTGCTTTTGGATACTTTCAAGTAGTCCTTTCTCGCTTTTTCCCTGTAGGTTCTTGGCTTCCGTGTTCCTTTTGGCATTTCTTCATGCAGGTAATCTATTATTGATTCGCTTTTTTCACGAGCGTTATTAAGAAGTTTCAAATCCGTCGGATAGTTTATATCTTCAGGTGCACAGGTTGCATCGACTATCAGCTTGCCTTTGTTTTTTGGATCATCTCCTGATCCATCATTATCATCATCTGAATCTTCACTATTTTTATCCCTGGCTTCAGATATAGCCTTTTCTGCTATAAGCTCGTTGATACTGATAAGAACATCTGCTGGAAACCTTTTCCTGAAGTGGACGTACATTGTAGGGTGGAAGACTGCTTTGTCAGAATATTCTTTAAGGCCGAGAAAGTATTGAAGGTATGGATTTTCCCTTATCTGCTCAACTGTTTCTTCGTCGCTCATACCGAGTCTTTCTTTTATAATCAAAGCTCCAAGAGCCCCCCTGACTGACAAGGCCGGTGAGCCCTGACCTGTGCCGGAAAGTGATGAGGAATACAGTTCCTCTATTTCTTCCCAAGGGATCTGTTTTGCAAGTTTTACCCACCGATTATCGCTTCGCAATTTTCCTTCAAATGGTAAACTGAAGCATTCAAATTCAAGTTGTTTTTCATTATGTCGGTACATTTAGTTCCTGATAGGCGCAAGGGTTTTTGGCTATTATTCGCTTTTTCTTTGCATTTGCTACTGTTATTTATAGCCTTAACCGACTGATTTATCAATGTATTTTATCGTTTCAGGAAGCCTTATTTAATATTTTCAAAGTGCCGAGAAACTTGGATTTAAATATATTGTCGCAAGATTCATTCAAGACATGTTTTTAAGGGGAGTCAAAAACTACATTTGAAAATGATTTCAGTGTAGCTACCGGTAAAGTATTTATAACAAATAGAGACATGCACTCTGCTGTTAAAATGATTTATCATAATTAGCAATACTTAAGAACATACATATCCAAACCATTAAAACTGATAAAATGATTTTTTTTAAATCTGTAACGATAAAAAATAAAAATATTTCAGAGAATAATAATCTCTTCTTAAAATATCTAATTGACTTAATGGGAAAGTATATTTTTTCTAATATTTTGTTTTAAAGGACAAATCTATGCAAGGAGTAAATGCATATAAAACAATGGATACACTCATAGAGTAAATCTATTTTTAAGGATGCTAGCTTTTATTTTGGTGAAAATAGTAACTATATGGAGATACATAACCATATAATAAGTTGCTGAGAATCTACTATTTAATAGTAGGTCATGATAATATTTCACACAATCTAATTGACGGCCCCTGAGTTTTTTCATTGTTTTCCAGAAAGAAAAGGGGGTGGTTCTATGATTGTTTAGGATACTTTTTGGCTGGGGAGTCCTGTGCTGGCAGCTGCGGTAAACCGCAATTGTCATCTTTGTGATAAAAACACAAAAGCTGTATATAGAATATATCTTTTATATACAGGACCAATATAATCGGTCTGCAGGCAAAAAATAGTAAATGAAAATAAATGGATACGAAACTGAATCGAATATTATCTTAGAGTACATCCAATCACTAAGAAATTATTCAGAAGAAAGGAAATATAAATGCGTGAACTAACTTATAATGAGCTTGAAAATATTCATGGTGGGCTTACTGGTATAGAAATATATCTAGGAATAGTTGCAGCAGCAGCAGGTGCTGCAACTCTATATAAATTATTTTATGATTCTGCCTATGACAGAGAAATGGCAAGATTAGAAAAGCAGGCAGCTGCAGAAGCTGCCGCTCAAGCACAAGCACAAAAAGAATTTGATGCATGGATACAACAACAGCAATTAATGTATATGCAACAATATTATTATGGTTCTTAATACAAAAATCAAAAAAAGGAGAAAGATAATGAAAAACTCAGTAGGAATGAGAGAATTAACATATAATGAAATAGAGGAAGTAAATGGTGGTATTGCCCCCCTCATAATATATGGCGCTATTGTTCTCGTTGTTGGTGGTATTGCACTCGTTGGTTCCTGCAACGGCACAAATCAAGCGCAAGAAGATTTCGCTGCACGAGAAGCTGCTGCACAAGCTGCAGCAGAAGCAGAGCGGCAGCGATTAGAGCAGGAGTGGCTTAATAATTACTATCGGGAGATGGAAGCGTGGTGTCAACAAAATGGCTGCTCATATTAAATTGAGTATAAAACATTAAAATAGACTTATTTTACTATCAAATGATCCTCCCTGTTAATGCAGGGGGGATCAATTTTTAAAATGATAACCAGCAACTTATCATTTTAGATGATTTTATTAAGTCAGTTGCTTGTCCTTTTACACTTTGATTTCTAATTCTAGCATTCCTTTTTCAATATCGTTTTATCCAGAGACCCTTTTGTAACTAAATATGTCAATGATATATAGCCGACTTGTTTAAGGTACATATCTCATTCCCAATTATACCTTTGATAATAACCTTTATTGAGATGAATATATTCGAAATGACGAAGATGTTATATTAAGATATATACATACGTTAAAATATTATTTCAGATAAAAGAAAGTACTAATGTTAAAAAAATGCCTTGGTGTATTAGCGGGTTAGCTTATGGATCATTTGAAGTCAATACAGAAGATATAAATACTTATGAGAGTATTTGGCACAAAATAATTGAAATATTGATAAAAGTGAAATGATAGGTTTTCTTGAAATAGAGAATATATGAGGCAAAACAAAGGGGGGGGGGGATATGCCTATAAAAAAACATAGGATTAATTATTTGATTATCAGTGGCCTTCTAAATATCATTTTCGGATTACTATTTATATATAGCTTTTTACATGCTGTATTAGGTATAAGCTTTGTTTTTCTCGGTATAAACTTTATTGCCTATGGTGTATATAATTATTCAAAGAAAAGAAGAAACATACGTTTGTGATAAATAAACTTGATTTATACTAGGCTAACCTATTAAAAAATAATTATTATTACATCCCTCTCTGTTGAACTGTCAATACTTTCTCAAAATTAAAAATATTTTAGGGTAACTAAATTAATTTCGAGATTTAGTAATTATTTTGGGGAGCTATCTTATGATATGTCCGATATGTAAGTCAGATTCTATTCCTTTTATAACAGTGTGGTTCAAAAAGGACATCATCACCTGTGATAATTGCAATACAACATTAATACCGGAAAAAAAGGAGCTGTATACACTTATCTCCACCTGTATATATTCTCTTACTGTATTTCTGGGGATTTATTCCGGTAGCTGGGTAATATTTTTTATGATATTTGCTATTGGATTAATTGTAGATATTTTTCTGTTTTCCAATTTACTAAAATTAACAGTGTGCCAAAAAGATGGAATCCTATTTACTAATAAAAGGAAATCTATTAAAGCAAACAGCATTGTACTAATAATAATTACGATCTTCTGTGCAGGGTGTATTTTAATTGATATTGTTGGCAGGAATAATACTATACAGTTGGAAAAAGATTATAAGCCGCCACCATGTGATTGCGAAACGGATACTAATTATCCATGTAAAATAAATGGAGTTTGTTTACGGTTTAATTATGATCCTAATTTATACTTTTCATATGGTGTGATGAAAAATTGTAACGGGCAACAATTTGATTTGGGTAATGTCCCTAGAGTCGCTATTGTTGTTGAAGAATTTATCAAAAGGTATAATTCGGAAATTATACGAAACAACTTAACGGATATATATATTCTAGATAGTTTCGAGTGCTTTGGTTCCCCAAGGGGTGGAATGTTTTTTAGTACATCTATTTATATCGATATTAAGCCTTTTTTCACTGACCAATGGGTATTAAGCACATTACATCACGAATTCTCATCTATATTGAAAAGGAATTACCCCTTTCCTGAACAGGAATGGAGGTCAATAAATAATAATAGTTTCAATTATACACATAATGTTCTTGAAGTACTCAAGCAACCTGATAACTCCCAACTCTTATCTAGTTCACTAGAAGAAGGCTTTCTACAGGAATATGCCAGGACAACAATTGATAATGATTTTAATACAGTTGCAGAGTGGATGTTTACCCGGGAAACTGAGTTATGTGAAATAAGGGGAAAACATGATCGGATTGATAAGAAAGTTGAACTGGCGCTTAAATTTTATAAATCAATTGGTTCAGGAGTCGATTTTTTTGAATGCAAACGTTAGCCATGAATAACCAATGGCTATAAAATTTAATATGAAACCAAAAAAAATATTATTCAATTGGGATAAATATGGGTTTAAGAAAAAACAATTTCACAAAAAAAAATGCATTTTATTTTTTAATTCTGATTACTTTTATTATAATTTCAGGGGAAGATTCTAACTCGGACGTCATAAAGAAAGACAAACATAATCCTAAAATATTACCTGATCTGATAATTAAAAAAAAAATCGACGCTATGATCATAAAAGCAACGCCATTAATCGAAGAAATAACCGGTCGAAAATATAAATCAAAGGTGAAATATAATTTTATTAGTCGTGAAGCCTATAGGAAAATTTTGCTGACAGAGTATATGGGAAATATTCAGAAAAACATAAGCGCTACTGAAGTCGATAGGATTAAGGTAGATAATAGATTGGCCGCGCGTAAGCTGAGCAAGTTTCATATTGGTAAGTATTCAAAAAAAGAACAAATAATTAATATCATTCCTGAAAACATTAACGATGTTAAAAAAATATATAAAATAGCAGATAAAGATATGGATGATTTCCTTTTTATAATTATTGCCCATGAGATGGTTTCTGCAATTGATAATCAATATTTTGATATACTAGGGCTATTGAGTGAACGGAAAACTTTGGAGGAAAGATCGGCTCTGACAGCAGTAGGCAAAGGGAGCACTGCATATGTAACAAAATTAATTTCAGATAGGTTTAAAATACCCGAAACAATTTTAAAGAAAGTTTTTAGACTTGATATGTGCATGTTGGACAATCCTGAACTTTTTGATAGAGAAATTTTTAATATAAATTATATAAAAGGAAAAGAATTTATTAAAAACATGATTAAAGAAAAGGGCGTTGCAGGGTATGATATGGTTTATAAATCGCCTCCTGTATCAACAAGACAGATATACTTTCCTGAAGAATATTTTTATCCAAACAATATTAGCCCTCTTGATTCGAGCAGACTATTAAAAAAAATATTAAGTAAACTTCCACTTAAAGGAATGAAATCATCGATCAATAATGCAGGAGTTTTCGCACTACGGTATATTCTTTTAAAGAAGAACAGTATTGATAAAAATGATGCAATAAGTATTTCTAATAATCTACTAAACAGTGCTAGTTATTATTCAGAAGAAAAGCATCCGATTCGAAGGATTGTTTCAGTTTCTATTTATAATTTCAGAAATCATGAAGCGGCAAAAAAATATGACATATTAATGTTAACACTTAATAAAAAGCAGGAAAGGGTGTATCAGAACAATAAAAAATGGGAATTTCATACTATTGAGGAAAAAGAATTAAATCATAAAGGTTTTGATTTTGTCAGGTTTATTCATGAAAATAAAACAATAAAAGGTAGTACTATAAACTCTATTGAAGTAACTGGAATAAAAAATGGTTTAAGAGTAAATATTTTTTATGAAAATATTGAGGATGCAAATGAGAAAGACTTTATTAATATTTTGGATCTGATTAATAGGGAAATATCAAAAATAAATATGAATAGTTGAATGTATGGATGAACAGTGCGAAAACTTTAAATCTGCAGTTAAAAGATATGTCGAATAAATTCACACCTATTGCTTTATGTATTGATGAGTGATTATTGTCACATACTTTTGAAACACCAAATACAAAATTTAGCAGAATATCAAAAGTAAGATTTCTTGATGATCATGAGCTGAAAGAAGTAACTGGTGGGATTGGTGTGATAATGGTTGCCCTGTATGCAGTCGTTGCGACAACGCTTCTGTATGGTATCATGCCGCCGCCTCAGACACCGCCTTATTCTTCGTAATTAATTGTCTGAATAAAAATACAGAGATTTTAACTGCTCTGGTATCAGTATTACTATTAAATAGAAGGAGGAGATAATAACTCCTTCTTCTATTTATAGGAGAAAAGAATATGAAATATGAACTTACAAACGCAGTATGGGAAATTACATATGCATGCAATATGCGCTGCAAGCATTGCGGCTCAAGCTGCGGATCAAAATATCCGGATGAACTCGACACTTCAGAAGCGCTCAACCTCTGCGATGATCTAGCCTCGCTTGGATTAAAGGTCGTAACATTATCAGGCGGTGAGCCTTTTTTGCGAAAGGATTGGGATCTTATCGCGAAAAGATTACAAGAAAAGGGAGTTATCGTTAATGCCATCTCAAACGGCTGGTACATTGATGAAACGCTTATAGATAAGGCATTGGATGCGGGAATCGTCAATATCGGAATCAGTATGGACGGATTCGGCGATTCGCATGATTATATCAGAACAAAGGGATCTTTTGAAAGGATACTTAATGCACTGGATGTAATGAACTCAAAAAACATGTCTATTGTTATATGTACCAGTGTACATAAAAAGAACCTTCCTGAATTGCCGCGAATGTACGAAATCCTTAAAGAAAAAAATGTGGGCAGATGGCAATTCCAGATAGCTTCTCCTATGGGAAACCTTCTTGACCACAGGGACTGGATAATAGATCCAACCCAGATAGATGATCTAATAGATTTTGCACATAAGGCCGCTCTAGAAGGAAAGGTTTATATTGATCTGGCAGATAATATTGGCTACTACAATACAAAATTAACTGAAATCAGTTCTATAAACTCTGGTAAGAAGGATAGCCTGTCCATTTGGGCTGGATGCAAGGCAGGAAAGCGTGTTATTGGCATACGGGCTAACGGAGATATATCTGCCTGCCTGTCTATTCGTGATCCGAAATTTATCGAAGGAAACATACGAGATGAACCTCTTCCGGATATGTGGACGAGGGAAGACGCATTTTCCTGGAACAGGAACCTGAAAAAATCCGATCTCACAGGTTTTTGTGGAAAATGCCAGTATGGAAGGTATTGCCTTGGTGGATGTACTGGAGCAAAGAACACGCTTGCCGGAAACCTTTACGATAATACATATTGCTCTTTCAGGCTGGAAATCGAAAAAGAAATAGAAAAAGCTTCCAAGATCACAGATGTACTGCAGCTCATTGAAATGGCCAAAAACAGCATAGAAGAAGAAGGGTATCAGTGGGCTGAAGTATATCTCTCAAGGGCTCTGGATCTTAACCCAGGAAACATTGATATCTGCAATCTTCTCGGGCTTTCACATTTTTTTCTTCAAAATTATGAAGAATCAAAAAAATACAGCATGAAAGTTCTTGAGATCGATCCAATGAATTCATATGCACATAAAGGTCTTGGTCTTGTCCTTTTTGAACTGGGAAAGACGGATGAAAGTATTATGAATCTTGAAAAGGCAATTGAACTTTCAGATGATACATTCCTGGATCCTTATTACGATTATGCTATAGTGCTCTCACGTCTTGGAAAGACTGATAAAGCCATAGATATTCTCGATAGGGGGCGGGCAATTTCTGAAAGCTTTGTTCAAATATCAAAGCCGCTTTATAATTCTTTGGTAAAAAAGGCTCAAGGTGTGACAGCTGGTTAGTCAAACAAATGTGGTCAGCTCGTGACGTGTTACATTCGTTCTAAAAAAAACAGGCCCTTCAATATATCAACATATTTTATGCAATATTTAACTATCCATACATTCGATCTTAGAGGATTTCGTTATAAAAATATCTCCATACTGACATAACAAGACGCTGAAAGTAAATAGTGCCGTTCTCAATAGATCTGAGTGAAGCGAGTAAATAAACAATGCCTATTAAAGAGCATTAATTATACATCTATAGAAAGGAGGACTGCATTATGATTGTATGAATTATGAAGGTTTTCATCATCAAAATAGCTTTATCCTTTGGCCAATAAATGAAAAATCATTAATAAGGGAAGAATACATTTATTAAAATAAATATTGTAATCCTATTTTCATTTTCTTCTGTTTGGCCTAAAGGGTAAAAATAATTATAATTACAATTTCAAATGGAGAAAAAATGAGAAATTTGAACTTAGATGAGTTGTTGGAAGTTAGTGGTGGTACTATTAATGAACCCTGGCCAACTTATGATCCATGGTCATCATCTGACCTGTCATACGAAGACCTAATCGAACTATGGCTTTGGTTGATCGGTATTGATCCAAACGCTCCTGGTCCAATAGGCCCGTGTAGTTGAGGAATACACTGAATTAAACGGGGGCAGCCCGTAAGTATGTGAGATATACTCTAAATATAATCTCCTCTATCTAAGTATTAGGCAGGGGTGATTATATTTAGCCAGAGCATTAAAGACAAAGTATGGAGACGCATGTTATGAGGTAACAAGCTGTAGGAATGGTCATGTTTAAATATTTCAAACAGGCTGCTCAAAAAAAAGATTTGTGATAAAAATTAGGTCGGAAAAGTATCAGTTCATATTTTATTATTAATAATAAAATATGTTGTTATAAAAAATTCAGTAAACAATACATTCTTTAGAAAAAATAACTATAAGAGAAATATTTAAATGGAAATAGAAGCATTTCTTGAAGGCTGTCTCGGAAAAGGTATTCAATTATATTTTAAAAATGGTGAACTCGGTTATCGCGCTCAAAAAGGCGCTATGACTCAGGATATACTGTTATCTATTAAAGAAAAAAAGAATAAGATACTGGATCATTTAAAACTCACTGATCCATCCCGTCTGCAATTTAAAATGCTTTCCTCATCTAAAAGTAAAGCGTTGCTATCCAACAGGTTTCTATGGAAAAATTACTCAAATGGTACTATGGAAATCACCACTGCGAATGTTACCTGTTCTGTAATACGGCAGAAAGGAGAGTTCTATGCCGATGCCCTTGAAAAAGCCGTTTCCGCATTACTTAACCGCCATGAGGTATTGAATTATCACATTGAAAGGAACAGTGACAAATTATATCTAGTAAAGCAGCCAAAGCAGTCACCCGCATTTAAGACAATCACTGTTAAGGGTGAAACACCAGAGCAGCGAGAAAAAGACGCAAGTGACATAGCAAATGAATTGATATGGGAAAAATATAAGCTGGAAGGACCATTATACCGAGTATTCTTAATCAGGATTTCTTTTAATGAATACATATTAGGCACATCCCTCCATCATGCTATTGGTGATATGATCTCTATAAATATTTTTTTTAATGAAATCCTGGCATACTATAGTGCTGTTTTAATGAGTACACCTCCCAGAGTTCGACAGCTCAAATACAGGTATTTAGATTACCTGGTATCTCTTGAAAAATGGAAAAATAATCCGGGGGGCGCTGAATATTTGAATTACTGGAAAGAATTACTCAGACCAACTCCTGTTACCTGTTTATTGGCAGACAATCAAATCTTGCTGGAAAAATCATCTGTAGGGGAAAGTTCTGAAGAAATAATTGAGTTTGATTCTGATACAACCCAGGCAATAAATAAGTTGGCTGCGAATTTGAAGAAAACTCTTTTCTGTATATTGCTTTCTGCCTATAAAATTGCTCTATGGCGAATGACCGGACAGGGGAATCCAGTTGTAGTCTCACTACAAACAGGGAGGTTGAATTCAGATCTTATGAATGTGATTGGTGATTTTGCATCAGAGATTGCCTATAAAACGGATCTTTCTGGTAATCCTGATTTTGTTGAGGTAGCTGAACGTGTTGCGCACACTATGAATGAAGCTCAGACTCATCAGCCTATTCCTCTTGACTGGGTACGCGAAGCTTTGCTGGATGAGGGTTTGAAATTTAATGCTCCTGGAATTAGTATCTTAACAGTAAGTGATGATGCCTCTCCAGCAAATGAAAGCATCAGGAAAGTGCTTATTCAGTCTCCGGGTGTGAGACATGGGTGTAATGGTTACCCTACATCATGTGCAATCGAGCTCCGTGAAGGCCAAAGTAAAATAGTTGGTTCAATGATATATAGAACCGATGTGTATGATGAATCGACTATTAAAAAGTTCTTGGGCTATTTTAAAGACGTTGTAGTTGATGCTATAAGTGATCCACATAAAAAACTGAATGAGTTTGGTTAAGAACTTGTTGCTGGATGATGGATTTCAGATATAAAAGATTCTTATACAAAACGATTCACCATACAAGAGCACAGAGAAAAACGTTTTACTTTTTTATAAATGCTAATCTTTGCGGTGCAAATTTAGATTGCTTTACCAAATAAAATATTGCGAGAAGGATGGTTGATAAATTATTAAAATCAATGGGTTACCTGTTGTTTTCTGAAAGTAGGTATTGACATGGATTAAATATTAAAGATATGATTTTACATATAGTTTATTCATAATTTTTTGGAGAGTAATTTATGGAACAGCAGATTATTGAAGCAATTTTAGAAAATGGACAGATTAAGTCTGTCAACAAAGAACTCCCCCGCGGAATACTGAAAGTTCATTTAATATATAACAAAAAAGATGATTCAAATGGTATTGATTTCTCAGATATAATATCTGAAACATCAGGAATATATAGAAATATAAATGTGGAAGAAGAATCTCGGAAATTGAGATCTGACTGGGATCGGGATGATAACATCTGAATATCTTCTGGATACAAATATGCTGATTTATCATACCAATGGTTCTGAATCTGTGAGTAAATTTATAACCGAAAATATAAAAGACTCCTCTTTGAACATTTCAATCCTGACAAAAATAGAGTTTCTTGGATGGGACAAGCATACACCTGAGGGTTTGGAAAAATGTATGAAGCTGATTCAATATGCAAATGTCTATTCCCTGAATGAAAATATTGCAGACAAAACAATAGAAATAAAGAAGAAAGTAAATATAAAACTTGCTGATGCAGTTATAGTGGCCACTGCGCTTGTTAATGGCTTCAGTTTAGTTACAAGAAATACCGATGATTTTAAAATGTTAGGCGATCTCATCCTTGTTAACCCTCCCTTTTGAGTATTAATTCAATTTCTTTTAATTACAGAACCAGCTTATCTAATATCGTGTATGCATCAAATGTATTTAAAAAAAGGCTTTTCTCCGTGGGTAATATGCTCTCAGTGGTGAAGATGGATACAGAAATCATAACAAAAAAGGTAAAAGTTTGTTTTTATAGTTGTGCCAAGCATCAAGAGTAAAATTTCTGTTGTTATAAATCCAGAAACCAGTAACAAGTATCCACCATCAAGCATCCCGTTTTAAGCATCCAGTATCAAGAATCCAGCAACCAGTATCTTAATCATATAAAAGGTGATTTTATGGAAAGTCTCAATAAAGTTAATGATGATATATCTAATGCCTCTATAGAAGTAATTCCCCCCACCCCTTATGAACCTCCGGTTGGTGAAATAGAAGAAGAATTAACACATGTGTGGTCTGGAGTTCTTAATATTGAAAAAATCGGCCGCAATGATAATTTTTTTGAACTGGGTGGAAACTCATTAATGGCAAGCCGTATAATAAATTTAATATACGAAGTTTTTGGTATGGAACTGCCTGTACGAATAATCTTTGAACTTCAGACTGTAAAAGGAGTCGCTCAGAAAATTGAAGATACATTTAATGAAGTGCTTGGTGAAGAAGAGATGGATGAGGGGATTATTTAAGTATTATCTGCGATAATAAGGCTTCAAGGGGTCGAGGGTTCAAGGAATAAAATCTCCAAGACAATATGCCTACCGTTTCCCAACATATTAATATGTCCTTTCTTATTATAAAAATAATAAACATTATGAGTGTTGAGCTATAAGGCGAAATATATAGCGGCCAATGGGAGATGTCTTTTTTTTTGCTTGAACTAACAAGTGTGTAATGTTTTCGATTGGAATAGTGAACTGTTCCCACATTTGTTTCAGACACTTATAAATATCTGAATATTATATAACGGATTTTATGTAAAAAAGGAGTTAAAAAATGCCTGAACATGCAAGTACATCATCGTTAGCCTCAAAAAGAGAAATGTTTTTAAAATTACAGAAACAGAAGAAAATAGGTAACAATGCAAGAATAACTTCCCGTGAACGAAAAGGCAGGATACCTGTTTCATGTATACAGGAAGGAACATTAATACCGGTGATTAATGGTTTCTATGATCCTGAAAAAAATAGAGCTTCAGGCCCGACATTAGGCTTTCTAATAAAAGGGCGGGCGAATCTATCTGCCTTTCATAGAGCAATTCAGAAAATAGTAAAGCGCCATGAAGTATTACGAACCAGTTATGAAGCAGTAGAGAAAAAGCCATACCAGGTAATAAATGATGTCCCTGATAATATTCTTAAAGTGATAGATTTAAATGGTTTGCAAGAAAGTGAAAGAAAAGATGAACTTAATCGAATTGCTGTTAATAGGGCATCAGAATCATTTTCATTTTTTGATGACCAATTAATGATTACTTTTACTATGATAACTGCCAAAGATGAGCATGCTCTTTATATCTTTAGTAATCATATTGCCACAGACGGAGTATCTATGGGAGTGTTACAATATGAATTGATAATTCTTTATCAATCATATATGTACAATATCCCGATACAACTCCCTGACTTGGAATTACAATATGGCGATTTTGCGATTTGGGAAAAAGAGCGGTTTTCAGGAGAGCTCCTTGAAGAAAAACTTGGTTACTGGAAAAAATTAACCGGTAAAATTAACTCTTTTCTACCAATTGATCACATGCCTGAAGTCTTTGATTATGGTGGAGGAGTTGCACCTGTTGCCCTATTACCGCAAATGACCAGAGAATTAAAAAAAATATGCCAGAAAAACAATGTTACTATGTTTACACTATTATATGCTGCATTTATAGAGTTAATTTATATTTTCAGCGGATATAAATATAATTTTTTTACCTTTGTTGTTGCAAATCGAACTCAAAAAGAAACAGAATCCTTAATAGGATGTTTTATGGACTGGCAATTTCATCATATTGAGTTAGATGAGAATTTGACTTTTTTGGATGTTGTTGACAGAACAAATAGCTCTCTTTTAGAAGTATATGATAATTATGTGCCTTTCTACCATGTGTCCAAAGTAATTCCGCCGCAGGGTCCGGTTGTTAATTTCCAGTTGCAGACTTTTGGGGGTGACGGTAGTGCCTCTGAAACTAAAAATGAAAAAAATGATTCTCAACCAATGGAAATGGATGTAAGTGACGGTGCAGTATCCCAGAGCATGCCTCAACCTATGATGTTTATTCCCATAAAAGTAGAGCAACCGACATTTGCTCTGTTTCCAATAGAGGTAGTTTTAAGTGAAGCAGGAGAAACAATAAACGGTAGTTTCACATATAATGCATCATTTTATAAACGATCCACAATCATTAATCTAACAAATGACTATGTTCTCCTCCTAACGCAGATCATAAAAAATCCTGAAATGATGATATCAGAAATGAAAATGAAACCACATAAAAGTGTAATAGATGCCGCAGACTAGTTGAATGTACATGCACTATTCATTTCAAGCAGTTTTATATGAACCTGGTAATACTGAATACTGGTTGCTGGATGCTGGAGTAGAATAAAAATGCCCATCATAGCTCGTTCGGATATAGAATTAAAGAATCCTGACCCAAAGGGCCAGGGATTGATTCCCCCTGAAAGGAGTTGAGACCCTGCCGCCAGAGGTGGCGGGCTGGAGCCTTGCCGCAATTAAGCCGATTTAAAAGTTTAATGATAATTGATCAAAGTATTGGTCTTTTTCACCTTGGTATTGAACATATTTGCGTATCATTTCTGTATCAAGACCTACTGTATCTACACAGTAGTCTTTTGCCCAGAAATGATTGCCCCAATAGGGGTTTTTCTTCAAATAACGAAATTGGTTAAACATTTTTGTTGCTGTTTGACCTTTTAGTTGACCAATAAAATTCGATATCGCAACTTTGGGTGGTACATCGACTATTAGATGGACATGATCGTTTTGTATGTTTAGTTCAACAACATTACAATCAGTATAACCACATATGGTATGGATTCCTTCGTTCATAGAATCTTTTATTGGTCCTGTTAGTACTTTGTATCTATAATTTTGGTATCCATACTATATGATAATGGCAATGCCATAAACTATGTGATAATTTGTTAAATCTGCTCACTGCTTCCTCCTTTTTTTCGATATCGCGGCAACGACTCGATATTAGGAATAGCAGTGAGTGGGCTTTTAGCCAACCCCATACGGGACCAGCGTAGCTAGCCCTATTTCACCACGCCCATAGGACGTGGATTTTTAAAGCTAATTAAATACTGCTGATTTGAAAAGATTTTCCAATCTGGAACTAAGAGTCAAATATATAATAAATACTCAGCTCTATAGTGAAAAGCATAAAGATTTAATGTTGTTCAACATTTGCATATGAAGAATATTTTCAGTATAGCTTAAAAAGGTTTTAGTCCATAGTATGTTTTTTTCTTAAGGGGGATGTCAAAATGCGATTCTTATAATTATTCAATATTTTTGAGCTTCAGCACAAAATAAAAAAACAACAAAATATTAGAATTGACATTGTAGAGCATATTGAAAAATTAAAAAGGTACTGGACTTACCATATTAAAAGGAGAAGATTTTTTATGAAATTAAATAAGGTTGAAATTGTGAATGTTTGGTTAACATACCGAGATGAAATTAATATTCAAGAACATAGGGGTAAACCTTATTTTTCTCATATGTTTGATTCTTTAGAATCCGAAGTACTATATAGTCTAGTCCGATATTTAAAACCTTTAAAGTTGGTAGAGTTTAGCCCTAATCGTGGTTGGACATCTGCTATAATGCTTGAGGCATTAAGGGAAAATAGAAGTCAAGATCCTACATATACACCATCTCTAAAAAGCTTTGATTTAACAGACCTGAGTGAAGATCTAGATTGTGAAGGTGAGATTTCTCGTAAATTGATCATTGGGGATGCACTCCATACTGTTCCTCCAAACATGGGTGAGTGTGATTTTTTGTTTATAGACTCTGACCACAGTGCTGGGTTTACTGATAGATATTTAAAAAAAATAGTGCCACTTTATAAAAAAGGTTTTATTTGGGTCCATGATTGGAATGGGTTTCATGCAGAAAGAGAAAAGCTAGAGAGGTTGTACCCTGAAGGAATTGGGTTTGTTATTGATTCATTTTCAGCAGAGCCAGCTATGTGGATCAAGCATATAGACGAGAACAAATTTATAAAGCCTGTTTTGAATTTAATGGATTACTGGGTGGAAGATATATCAATTGAAAATGGAGTGAGGTGTTCCTCCAATATATATATACAGCAACTTATTGATTTAGCTCCTGGCTACAGTCTAGATAGGAGTCCATCGCAGATTTTATACAAAAACTAAAGAATAAATACCTCATAGTATTAGTCTAAGTTATATCTTGGATTCGATTAAAAAAAGGTAAGTCTTTAAAAAATGCGCCTGTAATATTTAAACTATATTTATATTGGTCCGCTAATAACATTTCCTAGATGTTCCACTGTAATGCAGTTAATACATCTTTCTGATGATGTGAAGTAGTATAAGAGAAATATCAAGCAATTAAGACTGTGAGATTGAGCCCCCCATAGAAGTGTCACCTTAAAAAACATTTGAATACAGCCGTATCGACTTTTCTTCTTCTCAAATTATTTCCTGTTCCTGAAAATGACTTTATGCTGTTCTAGAATATCCTGAACTTTCCAGGTTTTATAAAATATATCAGGGATTATTAGCTCTGAAAAAAATCTATAAGGAGATATATCATGTTAAAAAAATCTATATTCTTACTTTTCTTATTTGTGTTTTTTTTATCTACAGTGCTGTTTGCAGAGAATATCACTACATCGCACGGAATAGCACTTTTTGGTGATTTAGAGTACGGTCCTGATTTTAAACATTTTAATTATGTTAATCCTGATGCTCCCAAGGGCGGAACAATTGTCTGGGATATCAGCAATTTTGACAGTATTAATCCTTATATTTCGCTGGGTACATCACCAGGTTTTGCTAGTTTCAGTGTGTTTGAAAACTTAATGATCAAGAGCGGAGACGAGCCGGGCACATCATACGGATTGATCGCAGAGACCATTTCTTACCCTGATGATTACAAATGGGTTGAATATAAACTCAGAGATATTGCCCATTGGAATGATGGAAAGCCTATTACTGTTGATGATGTGATTTTCTCTTATGAGACAATGCGTGATAAAGCATCTCCGACTTTTCAAAATGTTGTGGCTGATATTGAAAAAGTGGAGAGAACAGGAGCAGGTAAAGTCAGGTTTACCTTTAAAAAAGCAGGTATTCGAAGCAATATAGCAAAGATGGGGCTTGGCTTACCGATTATCCCAAAACATTACTGGGAAAAAAGAGATTTTTCTCAGCCTACTACAGTGATGGAAGTTCAAAGTACTCCCTATGTTTTTCATAAAGTGGATGTGGGAAACACCCTTGTAATGAAGCGGGATGAGAACTACTGGGGAAAGGATTTGCCTGTTAACGTGGGGCGTAATAATTTTGATTTTGTCCGCATGGATGTTTATCGGGACAGTAATGTTACCTATGAAGCATTCATGGCTGGAAATATAGATATTAGAAACGAGGGAGTTCCGGCCAAGTGGAAAAAGGGATATAACAATAATGCAGTAAAAAATGGTCTGATAAAACTGCGAGAAGATAATGTGAAAGGCTCTGTCTGGTTTTTCGGAATAGGTATGAATGGAAGACGCCCTCAGTTCAAAGACCAGAAAACACGTGAAGCTCTTGCACATGCATTTGACTGGGAATGGACCAATAAGAACATTTACTATGGCATGTATGAACGAAACAGAAGCTATTTTTCCAATACAGAGCTCGCGAACAGAGGTGTCCCTGAAGGTAAGGAACTTGCTTTACTTGAGCCATACAGGGATCTACTGGACCCAAGAGTATTTACTCAGGAGTTTGTGCCACCGAGTACTGACGGAACGCAGCAGGGACTTCGAAAAAACCTTAGAAGGGCCTCTCAGTTGTTAAAAGAAGCAGGATGGGAAAATGTTGATGGTAAACTTTTCCGAAAAGGTAAACCTTTTACAGTTGATTTTATGCTGCAGGATTCATCAGATGAACCTATTTTTGCACCCTTTGTAGAAAACCTGAAGCTTCTTGGAATTGATGCCAGGCTGGATATTGTTGACTCTACAACATTCTGGCCCCGGACATTCAGTTATGATTGGGATATGCTTTCTAATGGTCTGTATCCTCATTCTCTTTCACCTGGCACTGCAATCAGGCAGAATTGGAGCTCAGAAGCTGCAGATACCCCAATGAGTTCCAACTCCCAGTATATTAAAAATCCTGCTGTTGATAATTTAATAGAGGAAGTTATTAACGCCAAAACAAGAGAAGATAAGGTTGCTGCATGCAGGGCTTTGGATCGGGTTCTTCTCTGGAATTATTATTCTATCAACCTGTATGTGGGAAATATTCAAATGATGGCATACTGGGACAGGTTTGGAATACCTGAAATTCATCCCAAATGGGAGGCTTTTTCACCATCAGATACATGGTGGGTTGATCCTCAAAAAACTGCAGCTGTTGAAAAACACAGGAGCCCAAGGATTGGTTTTAAGAATTAATTTTCACCGCAGAGAACATGGAGAGTACGGAGAAAGGCAAAAGCATTTATGTGGTATAAAAGCTGAAAACAAAAAGCTAAAACATATCTCACACAAAGATGAAAAGTCACTGAGGAAATAAAAAACAATAATTTTATTCTTTTAAAAGCTTTTTCTCCGTGTCCTCCGTTGTTAGCTAAAACAATATTACTGCAATTATAGAGTGAGTACCAATTCAATAACATTGGGCTTTACACAACCCCTCATTATAATCACTTATTACGCATACTTCGTATTAAAAATAAAAAAGCTCAAAATTTAATTTCATTTCTTTTGAGACTCTAGATTGGGAGGTCCCTTTAAAGTGAAAGAGTTTATTCTAAACAAAATAGTACTAAAAATTCTCTTTAGAATTATTACATTGATCATTTTTATTGTAACTAAACTTCAGACATTTTGTGCCTTTGTCGGCCTTGCATTTAACCTGATAAGTATGGGGAAAACACAGCGTATTTTTGTAGTCTCTTTTCCCAAGTCTGGTACAACATGGCTGGAAATGGTTATGTATCAGCTAACTACAGATGGTGACCTTAATAAAATTTCTCATCTAATGGATGCTGTCCCCTTTCTAGAGACCCAGCTTAACCCTGTAAACCTTCTGCCTGCTAAAATTATTAAAACTCATTTACCTCATAAATGGTTCTGGATGTTTAGTAAAAAAGGGAAATTCTTATACATTACCCGTGATGGACTTGATGTTGCTGTTTCCTATTATCATCATTATTGCAACTATCTGGATTACTCAGGGTCATTTAACGAGTTTTATGAGTCACATTTTTTAAATTTAAAAGCTCAGGATGGTTCCTGGTTCAGGCATTTATCAGGCTGGATGAAAGAGAAAGATAACCCAAATGTTCTGTTTTTGAGATATGAAGACATGAAAAAAGATCTTGAAAGTATTATTCGAAAAATTATTAAATTCTGCGAATTAGATGTGAAAGAAGAAGATATGCCAAGAATTCTTGAGCGTTGCAGTTTTGAATATATGAAGCAGCATGAAGATAAGGTAGATTTTGCTTCACATTTTAATGCTCAATTATCTCACACCAAAAAGAAAGTCGGAAACTTTATAAGAAAAGGCGGATCAGGCTACAGGGATGGATATCGAGAAAACGATATTATAGCTTACCAGAGGCTGTTTTCAAAATACCTTAGTAGTCTGGGATTTGATCTCTATTCAAAAGCTGATGAAATATAAATGAAATATTATGACTTCATATATCATACGACGTCTTTTGCTTATAGTGCCTACATTATTCGGTATCCTGGTTATCAATTTTGCAATTATACAGTTTGCGCCGGGCGGCCCTGTTGAAAGAATTATAGCAAAATATTCTTTTACTGCCTCTGAGTCTGGATCAATATTATCAGGTGATGACAGTAAAGGTGAAAACAATGGTCAAGCAAGCGGGATAAAGGGTGCATATAGGGGTTCTGAAGCTTTAAACCCTGCAATTATAAAAAGCCTGGAAGTTCAATTCGGTTTTGATAAACCTGCTCATGTGCGTTTTTTTAAAATGGTGAGGGATTATCTCTGTTTTGATTTTGGTAAGAGTTACTACAGGAATGAAACGGTCCTGAATATAATTGCTGAGAAACTACCAGTATCAATCAGTCTTGGTCTCTGGAGTACACTCATTATGTATCTGGTTTCTATTCCACTTGGAATCAGAAAGTCTGTAAAAGACGGAAGCTTATTTGATATCTGGTCAAGTACAGTGGTGAATATTTTTTATGCTGTTCCGGGTTTCATCCTTGCAATATTATTAATTATATTACTTGCAGGCGGTTCATATCTTAATATCTTCCCTATCAGAGGCTTGGTTTCAAACAACTGGGCAGAGTTGAGTATTGGCGCAAAAATTTTTGATTACCTTTGGCATGTAACACTTCCTGTTATCTGTATTACCCTTTCAGGCCTTGCAACACTTACCATGCTTACTAAAAACTCTTTTTTAGATGAGATTCATAAACTCTATATAGTAACTGCGCGGTCAAAAGGGCTGACTGAAAAATCGGTTTTATATAAGCATGTTTTCAGAAATGCAATGCTAATTGTTATTTCCGGATTTCCTGCTGCCTTTATCACTGCGATATTTTCGGGCTCCATGCTTATTGAAGTTATTTTTTCACTGGATGGGCTCGGCTTAATGGGGTTTCAGGCAGTACTTGAAAGAGATTATCCGATTATTTTTGCAACACTTTATATATACACTCTGATGGGGCTGCTGATGAAATTGATCAGTGATATTCTTTACACTGTAATTGACCCTCGAATTGACTTTGAAGCCAGAGGCGTATGATATCATGGCGATCTGTTTAAAAATATCATCAATAAACCAACGGCGAATAAAGAATTTCAGGTCTAACAGGCGAGGGTTTTACAGCCTGCTGGTATTTCTGTTATTACTGATAATTACTTTGCCTGCTGAGTTTATTTCAAATGATAAACCTTTGCTTGTAAGTTACAAAGATAAATTATATTTCCCGGTATTTGTTGACTACCAAGAGTCTGTGTTCGGCGGATTCCTTGCAAAAACAGATTACCGTGATTCTTTTATCGAAGATGAGATAAAAGCCAATGGCTGGATGGTCTGGCCCCCATTTAAATACAGTTACCGTACCATTAACAAAAAGCCGGATACACCTGTCCCATCCCCTCCTTCTATGGAAAATCCTTTTGGTACCGACAATCAGGCCAGGGATGTACTCGCCCGCTTGATCTACGGCTTTCGGACCACAATACTTTTTTCTTTTATTTTGACTTTTTTTTCATCCATTGTCGGAATAACAGCAGGAGCTGTGCAGGGGTATTTCGGGGGGTACATAGATCTTTTTATTCAGCGTTTTATTGAGATCTGGAACGGGCTTCCAATGTTTTTTTTGTTGATAATACTGTTTAGCATCCTCTCTCCAAATTTTTGGCTGCTGATAGGGGTATTGATGATTTTTATGTGGGCAGGACTTTCAAATGTGGTGCGTGCTGAAGTGTTAAGAACCCGAAATTTTGATTATGTAAAAGCTGCCAGAGCTCTTGGTGTTTCTAATTTTAATATTATAAGAAAGCACGTATTGCCAAATGCAATGGTGGCAGCAGTTACCTTTATACCTTTTACATTCAGCGGTGCTGTAACCATGCTGATAATTCTTGATTTCCTGGGGTTTGGCCTACCTGCCGGTTCAGCATCCCTTGGCGAACTGCTTGCACAGGGAAGAGCCAATATACAGGCACCATGGATTGGTATTGCCGGTTTTTTATCTATTTCATTAATCCTCGTTCTTGTCATCTTTATTGGAGAAGCTGTCAGGGATGCCTTTGACCCGAAAAAAATATGACATCAACTGAACTACTTAAAATAAAAGATTTATCTGTCTCCTTCACTACGAGTAATGGAGTTATTGAGGCAGTAAAAAATGTTAATCTGAGGATAAAAAAAGGAGAGTTTTTTGCCCTTGTAGGTGAATCCGGATCAGGAAAAACTGTTACAGGTTTATCCATTCCCCGGCTGCTCCCCAGTAATGTCTGCTCAATGGAAGGTTCTGTTCTGTTTAATGGCCAGGAACTTCTCAAACAGCCTGAAAATACTATACGTGGTTTGAGGGGAAACCGTATTTCTATGATTTTTCAGGAACCAATGGCTTCGCTGAACCCATTGCATACAATTGAAAAACAGATAGAAGAGGTAATAACACAGCATCAGACCTTGTCAAAAAATGCGACCCGGGCCCGAATAGTAGAATTACTCAATATGGCCGGTTTTTTGGAAGGCGAATCAAGGCTGGGGGCTTTCCCGCATAATCTTAGCGGCGGCCAGCTTCAGCGTGTAATGATTGCTATGGCATTGGCCAATGAGCCGGACCTTCTTATTGCAGATGAACCAACTACAGCACTTGATGTAACCACTCAGGCTCAGATCCTTCAACTATTAAAAGATATACAGAACCGTAATCAGATGGCTGTTATGCTGATAACTCATGATTTAGGAATTGTTGAGAAAATAGCTGACAGGGTTGCTGTTATGCAATGCGGTGAAATAGTTGAAGCCGGTAATGTTAAGAATATCTTTAAAAGGCCCTGGCATAAATACACAAGACATCTAATTAATGCAGAACCAAAAGGCAGCCCGATAGCACAGGACCTTCAATCACCTGAAATTTTTAAGGTGCAAAATGTATCTGTGAAATTTCCTGTAAAAAAAGGCCTTCTTAAAAAAACAACTGGTTTTATTAATGCTGTGAAAAATGTATCTGTAGCGATAATGCAGGGAGAGACACTCGGGATTGTCGGCGAATCCGGTTCAGGAAAGACAACTCTTGGGATGGCCCTTTTACGGCTTCAAAAATGTGAAGGCAAAGTTGTCTTTTGGGGAAAGGATATCTATGGATTAAAACCAAAGATATTGCGAACTTTGAGGCGTGATATACAAATTGTTTTTCAGGACCCATACGGTGCATTGAACCCAAGGATGACTGTTGGTGAAATAATTGAAGAAGGACTACAGGTTCATCATTCTGAAATGCCGAAGAACACACGCAGTAAACTCATAGCAGATACATTGATGGAAGTTGGGCTAGAAAAGGATATACAGGAAAGGCTTCCACATGAATTCTCAGGTGGACAGAGACAAAGAATTGCTATAGCACGCGCTTTGGTACTTAATCCAAAATTTATTGTCCTTGATGAACCTACATCATCTCTGGACAGGGCTGTTCAAGCCCAGATAATAGAGCTTCTTAGAAATATTCAAAAGAAATACAAAATATCTTATCTGTTTATAAGTCATGATTTAAAGATTGTGAGGGCAATGAGTCATTATGTCCTGGTAATGCGTAAGGGAGAAGTTGTTGAACAGGGCTCTGCCCAACAAATTTTTGAAAATCCCAAAGAACCATACACCAAAACATTACTGACTGCTGCTCTGAATGTTATGGTTGAACCCGGTGATGCTGAATCATTGGCAGGGAATATATATTAAGGAGTTTAGCCTTGTATAATACTAAATGGATTTTCTGCCCGCAGGAACAGCCTGATGCAAAAGTCCGTCTTTTTTGTTTTCCTTATGCAGGTGGCGGCACATCTGTTTTTGTTAACTGGGCTGCCAATATTTTAGCTGAGATTGAATTATGCTTAATAAAGATGCCGGGTCGGGAAAGCCGGTTTAATGAAGAACCATACAGAAGATTACCCAACATGATTAATGATCTCATTCCACCACTCCTTCCTTTTTTAGATAAACCATTCTTATTTTTTGGACATAGTCTTGGCGCCCATATCAGCTTCTACCTTGCTCGTTATTTGAGGAAAAATAAATTACAGTGCCCGGATCACCTTTTTGTTTCAGGTGCCCGGGCACCGCACCTTCCTGAACACCCTGATATTATCCATTATGAAATGGCGGACAAAACATTTATTAAAAAACTAAACGAACTTGGTGGTATGGCGGGGGAGGTTCTACAAAATCAGGATTTGGTTGATCTAGTCCTCCCTATACTGCGAGCTGATATAGAGATGTTGAATACAATTAGATATACAGAGGAAAAACCGCTTGACTGCAGCATAACTTCACTGGGCGGTATATCTGATAAAAGAGTCAGCAGGGATGATGCAGAGGCATGGAACAAACATACATCAAACGAGTTTGATTTAAAAATGATTCCCGGAAAACACTTGTTTATGAATTCTCATCAGAATCAGGTTATAAATATTATTAATCAGGAAGTAAAAATGTTCCTGTATAAATACGAATGATAGGAGAGAAAAAACATGATTAAAGAAATGAGTAAATATTGTAAGGCTTATCATCTTGGAGATATGAGAAAGTTTCGTAAGTGGAAAGAAAAATCAGAAAATGCGCGCAAAGAAAAAAAAGAGATTAATGGAAGTGTCGTTGAAGAGGCGAGAGATCTCTCAGATGATTCAATTGTATATCTCCAGGAAAATTTAGTTGTAACAGACGATGTATACAAGGAAGAAAATATTCTTTTTGATGACATTACTCCAAAATGGGAAAAGTTTTGTGAAAAGAAACTGGAATTTAAAATTCCGGATTACGATTAATTGGTGAATATATCGGCTGTATATTTATAAAATTACCAACTTATTCTGTTAAAATAATTTGTATGTTTTCGTTAAAGCTCCTGTAAAGGAGCTTTTTTCTTGGTTGCTTGGATTAAATTAAGAATTCTCAAAAATATAAAGGTAAGGACATGCAATATAGAAATTTAGGGAAAACAGGCCTTAAAGTATCAGCGCTTGGTTTTGGAGCCATGCGGTTGCCGTTGTTAAAGATGCCGCCTTTCCGAAAAACTGATAAACCTGTTTTTCCAAGTGTTGATGAAGCTGAATCAATAAGGATGATTCGATATGCGATTGATCATGGTGTGAATTATATTGATACCGGTTATTTTTACTGTGGCGGTGAGAGCGAAAAAATTATTGCCGAGGCATTAAAGGACGGATACAGAAAAAAAGTAAAAATTGCCACAAAACTTCCCGTATATCTTGCAGAAAAAAAAGATGACTTTGACCGCTTTTTTAATGAACAGCTAGAGAGGCTTCAAATTGATAAAATTGATTTTTATCTTCTGCATGCCCTTTCAGGTAGCAACTGGCCGAAAGTGCGTGATCTGGGGGTGCTGTCATGGCTGGAAAGCTTATTGTCCAGAGGAATAATAGAATATACCGGATTTTCTTTTCATGACAGTTACAATCATTTTAAGGCTATTATTGATGGTTATGACAACTGGGCCATATGCCAGGTTCAGTATAATTATATGGATATTGATTACCAGGCCGGAAAGTGCGGAGTTGATTACGCTGCATCTAAGGATATTGGAGTTGTTATAATGGAGCCATTAAGGGGCGGACAATTGACTAAAAAGCCTCCGCAAAAAATATCAAAGCTCTGGGATACTGCTTTTAAAAAAAGGAGTCTGGCGGAATGGGGCCTGCAATGGTTATGGGATCAGGAAGAGATATCTCTTGTGCTGAGTGGTATGAGTGCAATGGGTCATGTAACTGAAAATATCTCTTTAGCAGAACAATCAGGACCGAATGAGTTTTCCGATGCAGACCGTTTACTTGTTAAGCAGGTCAGGAAGGCGTACAAAGGTTTAAGGCCTGTGCCATGTACAGGTTGCAAATATTGTCTGCCATGCCCCAATGGTGTGGATATCCCTGGAGTATTCGATATGTACAATGATTCATGTATGTATGAAGATCCTAATCACGGGATAATCTGGTATAACAGTCCATACGGTTTTAATCAGGATCAAAAGGCTGATAAATGTATTAATTGTGGTATCTGTATGGAGAAATGTCCACAGCATATTAATATTCCTGCCTGGTTAGGAAAAGCTCATATGGAAATGAGTGTCCCTCTGGAGAGCATGTCAATGTAATATGTTTTTTCGGAGCATCATGAAATGTGATCAATGTCTCCCTAGATTTTAAATTTTAATGCTTGCTTATGCAGGAAATGCTCAATCCTTTTAAAATCAACTTTCTTTTTCTGATGAATGAATAAATTAACTTTGATTTTTGATGAAAGGTGACGCTCTTTTAAAATTCAGTAATTTTATTTCAGGTAAATTCTCAAAGAGCGTAGCGGTTACACGGTTACAGTTATAAAATTATCAATCATTCTTCTTTTTTTATGAGATCAAGTTTTCGGGTAATATTGTTCTCTATCCAGTGAGCATCCCACCACTCCTGCGGGTTTACAAAAATACCATGTACAAGAATACTGAAATGCAGGTGATCGCCGTTTGCAAGACCTGTCCTGCCTGAGTAGGCAATAACATCCCCCTTTTTTACAACAGAGCCCTGTGCAACACTAAAGCTGCTGAGATGCCCGTAAAGTGATGCCAGGCCCTGCCCGTGGTCAATCACTACCGTGAGCCCGTATATCCCGTGTTTCTGCGCGAAAATAACCACACCGTCATTTGCTGCCTCAATAGGAGAATTTGCAAAGGAGGCAAGGTCAACCCCCATGTGACTCTGGTCATCTATTTTTTCATCATTGTAAAAATAGCTCCTGTGGTCTGCAAATCCTGCCATTTGAGCTCCCTTCATTCTTTTAAAGGCACCTTCCCACAGCTTTTCGGGTTTTGTTTCCTTTGACAGTTCAAGAAGGTAATCTTTGTTTTTCTTTCTTAATTCATTATTGATCTTTACAAACTTTTCAACATCACTTAATGCAGGGTCAAACCGGCAGTAATCAAAATTGGGGAGTATACGCTTTAATAACCTGTCAGTTACCGTAATGCCGTCATCTTTGAAGCTTTTCTTTTTTATATGGTAGTAAAAAGCTGCCTGTGTTGTGTTTGCAGCCCTGTCCTTTGCCCATAGATAAATCTCAGGATCATCCCCTGCGTTAAATGGAAGAGCATAATAGGCAACGCAGGTATCTTCTTCGTAACCAGCTCCTGCCGGAAAACCTTTAAAGAACTTATCATTTACATATACGCCGCTTTCTACTGTGTCCGGTGATGTTTTGTAAGTGATTATTCCGGAGCCGCCCTGTGCAATATAATGCTGCCTGCTGATAGCTCTTACAGCAGGCGGTATGGTATCGACTGTCATAGAATGTTTAATGATGCTGATGTTTCCATCGCCTCCGTTTCTTTTGCTGTAATCACGGGCCTCTATTTTAAAAGTAAGGTTACCCTGTGCCAGCCTGTGTTCCATTGGGTCCAGCTCTATAACCTGAGAGTATTCTCTGACGCCGTTTTTATTCAGAAAATCTTTATAGGGGAATTCCTTTTTAAGTAACGTAACCTCGCGGTCTTTTTGGCTGTATGATACTTGTAACTCCCGGATACCCAGCTTCATATCGATTATGCCGATCTGTATTTTCTGTTTCTGAGAAATAAAAACAGGGAGGGTGTCCGTATTGATCACAGGCTTTTCTGTCTCAAAAATAATATTAAAAAACCAGACAGCCGGTACAGCAATTATGATGATAGCTGTTAATGTGAGGACGAATAAAGTTTTTTTACTTTTCACCATGGAAACCTCCTTTGCAGAAAGGGAAATAGGTTTTTTACTCAGGGATTAAGTTCTGCTGTTTTTAATAAAGGATGCCATGGGGGTATGAAAGGAATATGAAAAAAAGATGAATAATACCTGAAATAAAAGATCTGTTGTTTTTTTGTTGTTGAAATCAGTCAATAATAAAAGAGCCCTGTGTAGTTTTTCCTGTTGGTTTTATCTGACAAATAAAGGAGAAAAGAGATAGTAAAATTTTTAATTAATTTCAGCTTAAGATTAACTCCTGCTGTACCGATATAATTATCTGATTTCCGGATATTTCATACTGAAGCTGATCCTGATAGCTCGTATTACGTTGAAGTTACCGTTGAATAATTTACACAAGGAGAAGGGAAATTATGTCAGAAAATTGCGAACTCTTGGAGAAATGTGGCTTTTTTTTAAATTTTCAGGGAAACTCTGAAGTCATCAAACAAGGCTGGATTAAGAATTTTTGTGAAAGCAGTATAAAGTCAGAGAAGTGCTCACGAAAAAAAATACGGAAACAAACAGGGCAGCCGCCTGAAGACAATATGGCTCCGACTGGTAAATTACTATAAAAGTATCGGGGTCACTCCTTTATCATTTACAGATTAAAAGAAAGACCCCGTCATTATATAATACTCACCGGGAAAATAATGGTGTCGCGTCCTGATGTTTGGCAGATTCTTAGCTTGGGGTCAGCTTCTTTTTTTTAAAAACGCTTATGTCAAAGGTCCGGACCTGACACCTGTTATTTTATGACTGTTTTTCAAGATATCTGATTTTAGATATATAGAAAAATTTTACGCCGTCTGGTGTGGAAACTTCAATTTCATCATCAATCTCTCTTCCCAGTATTGCTTTACCAAGGGGTGAATCCATACTGAGTTTTCCTTCTTCAATGTTAAACTCATCAGGCCCTACAATACGGTATTCAGTCTCTTTTCCCTCTTCATCTTCTATTGTAACAAAGGCGCCAAAATAAACCCTGCCTTTATCTTCAGGGATAGTGTCGACTACCGTTACCTCATCAAGGCGTTTTGTTAAAAAACGGACCCTGCTGTCAATTTCGCGCAGACGTTTTTTGCCGTAAATGTATTCGGCATTTTCACTCCGGTCGCCCTGGGCAGCAGCTTCTGCCACCCTTGCTGTTACGTTTGGCCGCTCAACCTTCCATAGCTGATGCATCTCTTCCGTTAATTTCTGTGCACCTTCCGGTGTGATATATTTTGAACCCTTTGGTCTGGGCGGCCGCCATCTGCTCATTTACAACTCTCATTAAATTATTTAAAAGGTTTACCCTTTACATAAAGCATGTGCCCGTTTAAATCAATATTACCGGCATCTGCCTTAACAGATGTTACATACGAATCTCCGCTAAGTATCCATCTGCTGCTATTGTCAATTTTTACAGCAACACTGCCGCCTTCCTTACCCTGGTTAATTGCCCCTGTCAGTATGGAGGCGGAGGCCAATGATATATCCAGGCTTGATATTTTATCAACAATAATATTACCTGTTATCTGCTGTTTTTCCGCTGTAAAGATACAGCCGCCGCCGTTTCTGCCTGCTGTTCCCCAGCCGTTCCTCGCGTCATTGCCTGCTACCTTGAGAAAAACATCATTACTGAGTGTAAGAGCAACATCCCTGAACTTTACATTGCATGAGGTGTTTGTAACGTAAACCATGTCGCCGTTCTGTGATATCAGGCGGCCTCCCTCCATGCTGAAAGAACTCCTTCCCTGTTCCGCATCACCGGACATGCTCTGGTATATCATAATGTTCTGAAGGTTCTGTACATTATGCTTAAGCATATTTCCGGTAACAGCACAGTTTTTAAGAGAAACGGAATTTTTACCTTCAATAACAACTGCCTCTGAGGTTGTGGATGTAAGAACTGCATTTTTTACCCATATCTCTGCCGTGCTGTAGATGGCTGGCGATCCTTCACCATGTGAAATGTATGTGCCTTTATCAACCACAAGTCTGCCGCCTCCCCTGTCGGTACGAAGCGCTGCAGAAGAGCGGCCCTGAGTTTCTATATACGAACCGTTTACATTCATTGCGCCTCCGCCTGTTACCATTATTCCGCCGGAGTTGCCGCTGCCTGTGGTGATCTTACAGTTATTGACCGTTACTTTAGTTCCTTTGCCGTAAGAGAATATTCCGTTTCCGCCGTTAACCGAGGTTTCTACACTGCTGTTGCTGATTGTAACATCCGCATTGTCCATAGCCAGAAATGCCGCGTTGCTGCCGTAAAAATTTGATCCGTCGCCGCCCTTTGCCTGTCCTTCATTTTTTTTGATTACAACATTTTCGAGCGTGACTTTAACCCTGCCTTCGGCACGAAGTGCATTTTCGTCATCAGCTGCAGATATAAATGTTTTATCCGACACATCTTCTGTAACTGTGTTGGCAGCGCTTCCATGATCAACCGTCCAGTGACCTCCGCCCGGCATCATGCCAAAGCCGCCGGAGCCGCCCTGCATTTTCCCGGGCATTCCGCCAGGACCGCGCTGCATGCCGTTCATTCCAAAATCGCCGGGTCTTTCTGATCCTCCCGGTCCTCCAGGACCGCCCGGGCCTCCAGGACCTCCGCCAAGAAAGGACAGCTGATAAAGTATTTTTACAATATCAGCCCTGGTGACTTCTTCAGCAGGCTTAAAAGTGCCGTCTTCTTCCGGTTTAATAATCCGGATTCCGGAAAGTGTTGCAACGGCTTTTTTCAGTTCATCAGAAAATTCTGCGCTGTTTTTAAATGCAGATGCATCCGAAGTAATCATAAACTCGGGCATGCCGTTTTTTATTTCACTGCGGAAAGTCCATAATGCAAGCTGTTCTCCGGTAACTGCTTTTTCCGGATAAAAATTTTCTGTATTGTCAAAGATGCCGCTCGCTTTTCCGTTTGTTACAGCCTCATAATAATAATCTTTTTCAGCAACATCGCCGTAACTGCCGCCTGATTTTTTGTATTTATATTTACTGTTAAGCATAAAGGCAAAATCACCGCGGGTAAGTTTTGCCTGTGGATGAAAGAGCTTGTCTCCTGCAGGATCTGTGATGAGTTTTTTTTCAAACAGATAATCCACATATGCATTTATTGAAGCAGTTGATGCGTCCAGGTCTGTAAAATATTTTGAGCTCTCTTTGTCTTCCAGATCTGATCCGCCCATCATGGGGCCTGGTCCTCCTTTCATTCCTCCCGGAGGCGGCCCGCCGTTAAAATTCCCTCCCGGGGGTGTCTTGCGTGATGGTTGAGCCGCAATATTAAAAGTGAAAATACCTGCAATAATCAGAACTGCATAAGCTGTTAATTTTAGTTTATTTTTTATAGCCTGTTTTTCCATGGCGCTCCCTTTATATTTCATGTTCTTTACTGATAATGAAAACAGCAAATTTTCATTATCCTGTCCGACTGATTAAGCTTCGGACTGCAGTAATAAAATAACCTAATATATGGAGTCGTAATTAATCCAAATAAGTAACTTTTTATTGGCATTATGTTTTTATTTCTATTCGTTATGCTTTAATTTTACCGGTTTTTCAGTCAATCACATTTGCAAAGACGCACAGTTTATGTAAAACAGTTTATGGGTGGGCACTGAATAAGAATTTAAGGCTGTTGAATAATGATAATAAAACGATATTTTAATAAACTGTCAGACAGTACAAAGTGTAAAGTTATAATACTTGTAATTTTATTTTTTCTTAGTCTGGCTGAATGGGCGATGCACCCGCCGTTTTTTAAAGATCAGAATATAAAGATTGTGAATATTGAGCCTTTAATAAAGAATACTGTCTCAGGTAAAAAACGCTGCTGCGGCAAGAGGTTCTACTATATATATAATACTGCAGACAGTGAAACAGTAGAGGGCAGTTTTGACCTGTACACGTATCCTATGCCAGAGCTTAATGACAGGATTGTACAGAATGTAAGAACGCCTTACAGTGACGGAGGAGAACTGCGAATATTATCCGGTGCGTTTATAATTTTTCTTGGTGTATCGGCTGTTTTTATAATTGCATTTATATTCCGGCAGTTTTTAAGAGTAATAGGTTTGAGGAGATTAAGTGAAAGCAGTTCAAATGCAATATTGTTTGCAATATTTGTAACCGGTTTATTTATCTTTAATTATATTTGAAAAGAGTGATGAACGCTCCATCCGGATTTTATTCTTTATCGATAGACTAATTACTGCTTTTTGCCAGCTCTTCTTTAACAGCGCCTGCAAGCATTTCAACTGTATATGGTTTTTTAAGGTATTTGCCTGCGCCCAGTTTCAGCAGCTCTTTTACTCTTTTTGTTTTTGAAAATCCGCTTATTACAAGGGCTTTCTGATGGGGATTATTCTTTAGTATTTTTCTGTATGTATCAAGGCCGTCTATTCCCGGTGCCATTATCATATCCATTATAACCAGATCCGGTTTTTTATTTTCAAAATATTTTACTGCATCTTCGCCGCTTGATACTGAATTTACATTGTATCCCAGTGTTAAGAGTATATTTTGTGCCACATCCCTCTGGTCTTCCATATCGTCCACTACCAGTACAGACTCCCCATGGCCCTTATACCTGTCTACCGGGTTTGCCTGCAGGCCTGTGCTGAAATCGGATTCAACCCGCAGGGCTTCATTTGTGGCAGGAAATAAAAGAGTAAATGCAGTCCCTTTTCCTTCACTGCTTTCCACCTCTATTGTTCCGTTATGATCCTTTACTGCGCCCCACACAACAGTCATGCCAAGGCCTGTGCCGCTGCGGCCCATTACCTTTTTTGTATAAAAAGGTTCAAAGATCTTTTCCTTTTCTTCTTCCGGGATTCCCACGCCGGTATCGGATATGATGAGCGCCGCATATATGCCCGGTAAAAGATCTGCGTTTTCGGATAAAGATTTTTCTATGACCCTGTTGCCGGTTTTTATAGTGATTCTGCCTCCGTCCGACATTGCTTCGGCCGCATTGGAAAGAAGATTGATAACGGCTTTTGATATATGAAGCGGTGATCCCTTTACGTTTGAAAGTGTTTCATCAAGCTTGAGTTCGAGCTCTACACCCGGATGATGCATTTTTATTTTTTCGTACTCGGGGCTTATTATGCACTCATGTATGATCTGATTAATGTTGAGGACTTCCTGTACAGGCACATTTCTGCGGGCCAGGGTAAGAAGATCCTGAACCATTGCCGCAGCCTTTAACCCTGATTTTCTGATGCTTAAAAGGCATTTGCCGACCCGGCTTGACTCGGGGTAGTCCAGCAGAAGCAGCTCAGGGTAAGTTATTGAGGCTCCCAGTACATTGTTGAGATCATGTGCCACACCGCCGGCTATTGTTCCAAGCAGTTCCATTTTCTGCGCCTGGTGCAGTTTCTCTTTTGTCTCAACAAGGGTATTATTGGTTTTTATAAGAAGTGCATTTGCCTCGCGAAGCTCATTAAGTGTTTTGTTTATATTCTTTTTAAACTCACTTACCTGCATTTTCCACAGCCCTATGCCACCGCCAAACAGCAGGCCCATTACAACAGGAAATATATACTCCTGCATAACAGGCATTTCACCATAATAGAACCTTCTTATAATGGTGAACATTATATTGAAGAACAGTTGTCCAAGTGCGAGGCTGATAAAAAGAGGTAAATGCTTTTTCATAAAAAAAATCCAGTGCTCTATATTAAATATATTAACCAGCCAGCGTATGCTGACATTTTACTGAGTGAATTTGAATTATTTTTCTAAAACTTCTGTTTCTGATCAATCTACGGCTAGAGACAGCACCTGAAAAAAAGTCTAGCACAGTATAATTGCTGTTACAAATAATTTTAGCATGTTTTTACTTATTGTATCTAAATAAAGCAAGTTAATGCATAGATAATGACATGAAAAGTCATCGATTGTGTTATTTGTTCCGAATAAAAAAAAGCACTGCAAAAGACCATTGATAACAAAAAGAGAGTCAGTTTCTTAACTTTTATCCCTGTAAATATTATGGGACATTTTGAGTGATTTATAATATATGGGTGCTTTTCAGAGAGGAAAATATCATGGACTTCATAAAACCTGTTGAATGGAAAGATAATACACTGCATGTGCTTAACCAGGTTAAGCTTCCTGCTGTTACGGAATATAACCCCAAACAAACTGTAGAAGATGTTTTTTATGCCGTTAAAAATATGGAGCTTCGGGGAGCTCCGCTTATCGGCATTGCTGCAGGTTATGGAATGTTTTTAGGTGTGAAGGATCTTGTTGATGCGGACCATGCAGAATTTATGGCTGCTTTAAAAAAAAGCGGTGAATACCTTTCAAAGGCGCGTCCCACCGGATCAAACCTGTTTGGTACCATAAAGCGTATGATTGAGAAGGGAGAAAGCCTTGAAAATGAATCCCTTGAAAATAAAAAGAAAATTATTGAGGAAGAAGCTGTTAAGATCCACCGGGGTGAGGATGAAATTAACAGAGTTATCGGAGAAAAGCTGCTGTCTCTTTTAAAAGACGGCATGACTATCCTTACACACTGCAATGCGGGCAGCCTTGCCACAGGTTATTACGGGACTGCTACAGCGCCTGTTTATATTGCCAAGGAAAAGGGCATGAACATAAAAGTTTATGCTGATGAAACACGCCCCTATCTTCAGGGAGCGCGCCTGACCGCCTATGAGCTTGAAATGGCCGGTATTGATGTAACCCTTATATGCGACAGCATGGCTGGCATGGTTATGTCACAGGGAAAGATAGATGCAGTTATTGTGGGTACAGACCGGGTTGCCGCAAACGGGGATATTGCAAACAAGATAGGCACAATGTCTGCTGCAGTGCTTGCAAAACATTTTAATATACCTTTTTATATTGCAGCGCCTACAACCACAATTGATATGAATACCCTTACAGGAGAGGATATCCCTATAGAAGAACGTGACCCTCAAGAGATAACAAACTGGTACGGAAGCAGAATAGCACCTGAAAATGTGAAGGTGTACAATCCTGCATTTGATGTTACTCCGGCTGAGCTGATAACCGCGATTGTTACGGATAAGGGGATTGTTTATCCTCCCTATGATGTGAACTTGAAAAAGATCGTTTAGTGGTCTCTAGGGGCGAATAATTATTCGCCCCTACAGGGATGCCTTTCCCCTTTCCCCTTTCCCCTTTCCCCTGCACCCTGAACTTTGAACCCTGTACCTGTAAAAAATTATCTGTTTTTTTAAACAAAATTCCTCCCATCTCCCTTAATTCCGCCAAATTGTAAATTCCCCTCCCGCCCATTGACCTTTTCATATTTATGAATATAATAGCCGGGCTTTTAAAACCGGGCTCTTTTGGGTCCGGTTTTTTATGTAAAATAAAATAGAGGAACATATTTTGAGTAAGCAGCACAAAAAAGAAGTTGACCGGCGTAGAAATTTCGGAATAATCAGTCACCCTGATGCCGGTAAAACAACGTTGACCGAAAAGCTTCTCCTGTTTGGAGGCGCTATTCAGCAGGCAGGGGCTGTTAAGGCCAGAAAGGCCGCACGCCACGCCACCAGCGACTGGATGGCTATTGAACAGGAGAGAGGTATTTCCGTTACCGCATCCGCAATGAAGTTCAACTACAGGGATTTTGAGATTAATCTTCTTGATACCCCCGGTCACCAGGATTTCAGTGAAGATACCTACCGCGTTCTTACAGCAGTAGACAGTGCAATGATGATTATTGACAGCGCCAAGGGTGTTGAGCCACAGACAGAAAAGCTTATGGAAGTCTGCCGGATGCGTAATACCCCTATCATGACATTTATAAACAAGCTTGACCGTGACGGCCTGTACCCCCTTGATATAATGGCGGATATTGAAGATAAACTCCAGGTGGAGTGTGCTCCCCTGTCATGGCCCATCGGTATGGGAAAGCGGTTTAAAGGGGTTTACAATCTTTATAAAAAAGAGCTTAATCTTTTTACTCCCGGCGGAGAAACCCGTATGACTGACGGGATTACAATAAAAGATATTAATGATCCCAAGCTGGATGAACTTTTAGGCTCCCAGGCTGATCAGCTTCGGGAGGATGTTGAGCTTCTTGAAGGCGCAGCCAACCCATTTGAGCTTGAACATTATCTTACCGGTTCCCAGACCCCTGTGTTTTTCGGCAGTGCGGTTAATAACTTCGGTGTAAGAGAACTTCTTGACGCTTTTATTGAAATGGCGCCCGCTCCCTATCCGCGTATGACTGTTACAAGAGAAGTATCGCCCTACGAAGAGGCTTTTTCGGGCTTTGTATTTAAGATTCAAGCCAACATGGATCCTGCACACAGAGACAGGATTGCTTTTATGAGAGTATGCTCCGGTAAATTTACAAGGGGCATGAAGGTAATGCATCACAGGATCGGAAAGATGGTATCACTGGGCAATGCGACCATTCTTATGGCCCAGGACCGCGAAAACGTAGAAGAAGCCTATCCTGGAGATATAATCGGTATTCACAACCACGGCACTATTAAAATAGGTGATACATTTTCTGACAAGGAGCCGTTAAGGTTTACAGGGATACCAAGCTTTGCACCCCAGCATTTCAGATTGATCAGAATAAAAAACCCCATGAAAACAAAACAGCTTGCCAAGGGGCTGCTTCATCTTGCAGAAGAGGGCGCAATACAGGTTTTCAGGCCTATCAACAGCAGCGAGTATATACTCGGAGCAGTCGGTGTGCTTCAGTTTGAAGTCACCTCTGCAAGACTTTTAAATGAGTATGGAGCGGAAACGGTTTATGAACCTGCCAGGTTTGTAACTGCACGGTGGGTCAGCTCTGACGATCCGAAACAGATGAAGGAATTTGAACAGAACAATCAGCGCAACCTTGCGCTCAACGCCGAAGGACAGCTTACATATCTTGCACAGAGCGACTGGCACCTGGAAAGGGCAATGCAGGATTATCCAAAGGTGAAATTTGACAAAACCATAGAATATGATTCGTAATTAAAAGCTGTCAGCGTTCAGCTTTCAGCATAAAGCCTGTTCTGTCGTCATTCCCGCGCAGGCGGGAATACATTGGCTTTGGACTTTAAAAACAGGTCGAGTTCCGTTCGAGCGGAAACAACGCACTGTTTCGAATATAACTATTAGTAGAGGTTTTGAGCTGAAAGCTGAATGCTGACAGCCTCATCCATACAGTAATTTATGGATGATATTTTTTTTAAAGGGGAAAGAATGAGCATTGAACATGGAATAAAAATTGCGGAAGAACTTGGTCTTAAACTGCAGCAGGTTGATGCTGTTGCACAGCTCCTGGAAGACGGTGCAACCGTCCCTTTTATTGCGCGGTACAGAAAAGAAGCTACAGGTACTCTTGATGAGGTATTCATCATAAAAATAAGAGACCGGCTGGACCAGCTCCGTGAACTTGACAAGCGCAGGGGCAGTATACTTGAGTCCCTTAAGGAAAGGGAGCTCCTGACAGAGGAGCTTGAAGGAAAAATAGTCAAGGCCGAGACCATGGCGGAACTTGAAGATATCTACCTTCCGTTTAAACCCAAAAGAAGAACAAGGGCTACAATGGCAAAGGAAAAAGGTCTTGAGCCCCTTGCCGATCTTATCTGGGAACAGCTTGACGAAACAGACCCGGAAGCCGAGGCTGAAAAATATATTGATGCAGAAAAGGGTGTTGAATCCGCCGGCGATGCTCTTTCAGGCGCAAGAGATATTATTGCCGAAAGAATAAATGAGGATCAGGCTGCGAGAGAGGCAATGAGGTCCTTTTTTATGGAAAAGAGTATGTTTGAGACAAACATCATTAAAGGCAAAGAAGAAGAGGGCGCAAAGTTCAAGGATTATTTTGAATGGTCTGAACCTGCATCCGATGCTCCTTCCCACAGGGTTCTTGCCATGAGAAGGGGAGAAAAAGAAGGCTTTATCACCATGAAGGTAAATCCTCCCCAGGAAGAGGCTGTTAAAATACTTGAAGGTCTTTTTGTAAAGAGTGAAAATCCTTCGTCACAGCAGGTTCTTGAAGCTGCCCACGACTGCTACAGGCGTCTTTTATCCATGTCCATGGAAACCGAGGTAAGGCTTGAGACAAAGAAAAAAGCTGATGATACTGCAATCTCGGTATTTTCAAATAATTTACGGGAGCTCCTGCTGGCGCCTTTTCTCGGCCAGAAAAGGGTTATGGGTATTGACCCAGGTATAAGAACAGGATGCAAGGTTGTGTGTCTTGATGCCCAGGGAAAACTTTTATGCAATGAGACTATCTTCCCATTTGGTTCAAACGAGGCGCTTTACAACGCAGAAAATATTGTAAGGGCGCTCTGTGCAAAATATGAGATAGAAGCCATTGCCATAGGAAACGGTACTGCAGGAAGAGAGACCGAGACATTTGTAAGAGGCCTGGGGCTTCCCTCCGATATAATCATATCAATGGTGAATGAGAGCGGCGCATCTGTTTACTCTGCATCGGAAGTTGCAAGAAAAGAATTCCCCGACCTTGATATTTCATACAGAGGGTCGGTATCCATAGGAAGAAGACTTATGGACCCTCTTGCCGAGCTTGTAAAGATTGACCCCAAGTCAATCGGTGTAGGGCAGTATCAGCACGATGTAAATCAGCAGGCATTAAAGGAAGGTCTTGATGATGTTGTTGTAAGCTGTGTTAACAAGGTAGGTGTTGAAGTTAATACAGCAAGTGAAGAGCTTCTTGCATATGTGTCAGGTCTTGGTCCGCAGCTTGCAAAAAATATAATAAAATACAGAAATGAAAACGGCGCGCTTTCAAGCAGGGATGATCTTAAAAATGTGTCAAGGCTCGGGCCCAAGGCCTTTGAGCAGGCAGCAGGATTTTTAAGAATAAGAAACGGCGTTAACCCTCTGGATGCAAGCGCGGTTCACCCGGAGGCATATCATATTGTTGAATCAATGGCCGCTGATGTGGACTGCTCCATTGCTGAGCTTATGGGTAATGATGATGTAAGAAAGAACATTGACCTTTCAAAGTATGTTACTGATTCAATAGGTATGCCCACTCTTACTGATATCATGGAGGAGCTTGCCAAACCCGGACGCGACCCCAGAAAGCAGTTTGAGCTGTTCAAGTTTACAGACGGTGTTGAGACAATACAGGATGTAAAGCCCGGCATGAAGCTTCCGGGTGTTGTTACAAACGTGACTGCTTTCGGCGCATTTGTTGACATAGGAGTGCACCAGGACGGTCTTGTTCATGTAAGCCAGCTTGCAGATCATTTTGTAAAGGACCCCAATAAAGAAGTTAAGGTAAATCAGAAGGTCAAGGTAACGGTTATGGATGTTGATCTCAGCCGAAACAGGATTTCTCTTTCTATGAAGCAGAATCCGGACCAGGGCTCTGTTACAGGATCTGCCGGTAAAAAAACATCTCCCGGTTTTAAAAACAGAAAAGGCGGCGGAGGACGCAAAGCGCCCGAACCCTTTAACAATCCATTCAGAAAACTTCTCTAAAAAAACTTGCCCCGTTTGTTAAAAACGGGGCACGCTTATTTGTTTTTTACTGTAAATAATCAGGGCTTTCTGGTTCGTTCTTCAAAAAATACCGGTTTCTATATATCTGTTTTTATGTTAATAACTTTAACATGGTTTAAATGCTTTATTATGTCCCTTTCAGGTCTGTAATCTGTATTTGACTTGAAGTGTGTATAAAATAAAGTATTAAACTGGATAGATATTATTAAGACTGCACGGTTGCTCATTCTGCTGTTTTCAGAAGATGGCGCAATATACGCGGAGGGTATTATATGAAAAAAGGGATGTCATTCGGTTCTGTCTGGTTTTGTTTTATACTCCTTCCGGCTCTTCTGTTTCTGTCTCCCTTTCTATATTCCGAAACAACAGCCGACAGTAATCCGAAAACCGGCGCGTCTTTTGACCGCTATTCGGATGATGATGAAGATTTTGCCAACCTGATCAGTATCATTGATAAATATACCGAGATCGCCACAAAGACAAAGCTCAATGTGGATTTTGTGCCCGGTATGGTAACGGTTATGTATGGTGAGGATCTTGAGGTAAGGGGAATTCAGAATCTGTGGGAAGCCCTTAAGCTTGTGCCCGGCATGGATATAAGCGTCAACAATATGGGGTTAAGGCATGTTCTTGTGAGGGGCATCGGTAATTCAATATCCTCCGGAAACCTCAAATTCCAGATGAACGGAATATCAATGAATTCAGCCCTGTGGGGCAAGGCCTATCCCATACTTGATATGCCGGTGGAACAGATTGAAAGGGTGGAGGTAATCAGGGGGCCAGGATCGGCAGTACACGGCGAGTTTGCCAGCACCGGGGTTGTAAATGTAATCACAAGAAAAGATAAAAACAGTATAAATGCCGGAGCTGGTCAGAATAATTCATACGGCGGAAGTGTGCTGCTTTCAATAGCTGATCAGGAAAACGGGATAAATGTAAGCCTTAATGCAGCTGCATTTAAGACCGACGGCGGAGATGTAATCGCAGGGCCTGATCAGCTTTACGGCATGGGCATGGGCGGTATCTCCAATGCTCCCGGTCCTACAAGTGAAGCAAGGGATGTCGGTACTGCCGTATTCGATTTTTCTTATAAAAAAATTACAGTTACAGGTTATTATCTGGAAAGCGGAAACGGAGATTATTTCGGACTTATAGGCTCTCTTCCTCCGGAGCACAGTGATACTTCCTTTATTTTTAAAAATTACGGAGGGCAGGTAAAATACACTGGAGATTTAATTGACCAGCTTCATTTTGATGTCAAGTTTGGTTTTTTCAAACACCGTTTCAGTTCTGACCTCACATTTGAGCAGCCCCCCGGTTTTATGGGTATTTACCCTGACGGTGTATATACTGCCCCATTCTACGAGGAAGGCCGTCTTGACGGAGAACTTGATTTCACATACAGCCGATGGTCTAACAATACAGTCATGTTCGGGATGGCCTTTTCGGAGACTGATATTGACAAAGTATGGCATGATAAAAATTATCTTCCATCAACCAATGCTCCCCTTCCTGCTGTATACCGTTTTTCCGGATCGGAAAACTGGCTGGCCGAAGGCAAGGAAAGGTCTCTCTTTAACCTGTTTTTTCAGGATGAGATAAAGGTCAGTGATGTTTTTTCCATCACCGCGGGATTAAGATTTGATCATTACAGTGATGTGGGATCCGAACTGTCTCCCAGAATAGCCGCTCTATGGCGGCTGTCAGAAAAGCATATTATCAAAACCCAGTATGCAAGGGCCTTCTGTCCGCCCACGTTCAACCAGATGTATGCTCAGAATAATCTCTACCTTGTGGGAAACAGTAATATAGGGCCGGAAACAATAGAGACTGCAGAGATAAGCTATCTTTATCTTTCGGATTACCGGACTGGGCGCTTAACCGCATTTTACTCTGACCTGGATGACCTTATTGCCTCAGGCGGCGGGACATATTCCAATACAGGTGCCACAAAAATTTACGGTGTTGAAATTGAAATGGAATATCAGCTCATGGAAAAGCTGAAGATGGACGGCAATATTTCTTTTTCCAGCTCAGAAAACAGCCTGACCGGTGATTCTATCCCGGAGGTTGCCGACTGGCTTGGAGACCTGGGTATAGTGTATGAACCAACCGGCAACACTGCGGTAAATATTCAGTACGGCTATGTTGGAAAACGGAACAGGGCAGTCACGGATGAAAGAGACAGGCTAATGGGATATCATACCGTAGATACTTCCTTCAGTTTTTATAATGTCTTTACAAGAGGCCTTACCTTAAGAGCCGGCCTTAAAAATCTCTTTGATGAAGATGTTTATTATGCATCCCCGCAGAATATGTATTCCGGTGATTTCCCAAGGTCTGGGCGACAGTGGTGGACAAAGATAAATTATGAGTTCTGATAAACAAATACAGTGATAAAAATGTCTTTGATTAAAAATAAAATCCGGAGAACTGCCTGGGGCAGTTTTCTTAAAAAAATTGTTCTGCTTCTTCTTCTGTGCGATACAGCCGGAGCTGTAGGCAGAGATGAGCTCCGGGTAAAAGCAGGTCTGGATCTGTTTCCGAGTCTTTTGACTGCGGATCTGGATATTTCAAAAAAGAAAGGCCGGGACGGTTATATTACTATTGTTCTGCTTTACCTCGATAATAAAACCAGGGCTCTGGATATGGCCGGACAGATTTCCCGGCTGAAGGAGATTCATGGAATTCCGATACATGTCGATGTGACGGATGACCCTGCCATGAGCATGTATGCTGCGCCGCCCGCAGGGATTTTTATTACACAGCCTCTTAACAGCAGACTGGCGGATGTTGTAGATTATGCCGAAAAGAACAGCGTTATTCTTTTTTCTCCATTTAAAGGTGATGTGGAAAAAGGAGTGCTGGGCGGGTTGTCTATCAGCGACAGGGTTCTTCCCTATATTAATAAAAAAACCATGGAGTCTTCAAAAATACAAATCAAGCAGTTTTTCATGAGGGTATCGGTTATCTATGAACCATAACTTTTTAGACAATTTTAAATCACTCAAGGGCAGGATCACCTTAATGTTTGTGATTCTTGTTCTTATAATAGAAGGCTCAATAGCTTTCTTCTGGCTCTATTTTATGGGTCCGCATATTGAGGCTGATATTGAATCCAATATTAAAGCTCTTGCCCAGACCCAGAGCAGCTCCATTGCCCGGGTTCTTTCCGAAGAAAATGTGGATAAGGATGCTGTTTTAAAGGCGATAGACAGTCTTTTTCTGCTGAAGGATACTACAACGGACACCCCTTTTGTATCCGGTGTTGAGCTCATAGTGGACTATGATGCCGTCAATGCCCCGGAGGGATCCCTTGATATAACAAGATGGCAGCGAAAATACGGCGGAAATGCTACCGGTGATTTTTATGATGTTGAGATTCCGCTGTTTTCAAGCCGTACAAAAGAGCTGCTGGGTCTTGCCCGTTTTCACGGCGGCAAATACTCTTTTCAGCTTTTTGAAAAAGATGTAAGAAAAAGCTTTATTATTGCCACCCTGGGTTTTGCAGTTCTGCTTGTTGCAGTCTGGATGGTTCTTTTATTTTTACTCAGACCTCTGAGACTTTTATCCGATTCTTTATCCTCCGGCAATATTGATGAGATGGCGCCCATAAAAAAACGATATCCCTTTGTAAGCAGTGAGGTGCGCCTGGTAGATAAAAAACTTCATGAGCTTCTTACAAGCATCAATGTGTATACCAGGGAGCTTGAAACTCTTAACACCATCCTTTCAACCCAGCAGGAAACATCCCTTGACGGAATAATTATCCTGAACAGCAAAGGTCAGGTGTTAAAGAGCAACTCCCAGTTTAAACATATGTGGGAAATACCTGATGCGGTAATAGAATCCGGATCAGGTGAACAGATATTAAATAAGATGAGTGAAAGAATGTGCAGCCCTGAAGTCATTTTAAAACAGGCTGAATATTTTGTGTGTAATCCCGAAAAAAAAGGCTTTCAGGAAATTGAGCTTGTCGATGGGAGTATATTTGAATGTTACACCTCCCCCATGACTGAAAAAGATGAAAGTTATTTCGGGAGAGTATGGTACTTTAGAGACATTACCGCCAGGAGAGAAGCTGAGAAATCTCTCTGGGAAAGTGAGGAACGGTATCGCCTTTTTCTTCAGAATTTTGTGGGTATTGCATACCAGACCGATAAGGATACATATGAGTTTACAATGCTTCACGGCAATGTCAAAGAAATAGCAGGCTACAGCGTTGACGAAATACTGTCGAAAAATATAACGTTGATGGATCTTGTCTATCCGGAGGACAGAGAAAAGTTTCTGGCTGATATTGATAATCTTAAAAAAGGTATTGAGCTGCATGCTGACAGCAGTTTCAGAATCTGCATGGCAGGCGGTGATATAAGGTGGGTTAGATATGTTTGCCGGCTTGTCGGTCATGGGGATGACAGGCCTGTCTTTCTGCAGGGCGCTTTTTATGACATAACCCAGAGAAAAAATCTTGAAACCCAGCTTCGACAGGCTCAGAAGATGGAATCCATAGGAACTCTTGCAGGAGGCATTGCCCATGACTTTAATAATATTCTGGGGATTATTCTGGGAAACGCCGAGCTGACTAAAATCACTATTCCCTCTGAAAATGAGGTTAATGAGTACATAGACGAAATCAGGATTGCATGCATGAGGGCAAAAAAAATGGTTGAACAGATCCTGGTTTTCAGCCGCAAGAATGAGCAGAAATTTTTACCCGTAAGTGTCAACAAAGTTATTCATGAAGCCTGCAGACTTATAAGGTCTACGATTCCATCCACCATTTCCATTTCTCTGGATATTCCTGATAATGACGAACGCATAATCGGAGATGCAACCCAGATAAGCCAGGTAATGATCAACCTCTGTGCCAACTCAGCACATGCAATGCGTGAGGCTGGCGGAATTCTGGAAATTACCGTTACAGGTTTTGAATCCGGAGACAGTATGTATTCCCATTACTATGATCTGCCTGAGGGCCGGTACATTGAAATAAAGGTTGCTGACAACGGGCACGGCATAAATCCCGGAATTAAGGAACGCATTTTTGACCCTTATTTTACAACGAAGGAAGTCGGCGAAGGCAGCGGTATGGGGCTTGCTGTTGTTCACGGAATAGTATCAGCCCACAACGGTTACATCTTTGTGGACAGTACGCCTGATAAGGGCACAACAATAGGGATGGCCTTTCCTGCGGTAGATGAAAAGCCTGAAGATGAAAAAGAATCCGTAGATACTCTTTTCAGGGGAAGCGAAAAAATTCTGATTTCGGATGATGAGAAAAGCATAACGATCCTGCTGACAAAGCTGTTTGAGAGACTGGGGTACAGTGTTACTGCGGGTACCGATCCTCTTGAAATTCTTTCAACATTTGAAAAAGATCCCGATGGATTTGATCTGCTGCTTACCGATATGAGCATGCCTAAAATGACAGGCTATGATCTTGCCAGAAAAGTGAAGATGTTAAGGCCTGATATGCCTGTTATACTTTGCACCGGATACAGTGATATAGTGGATGAAAAAAAGGCTCTGGAGTCCGGTATTGCAAAGTTTATCATGAAGCCGCTTGCATTGTATAATGTCGCAGAAACTGTGAGAAAAGTCTTAGACAGTATGAATAATTAGAGTCAGCCAGGGAAATATCCGAGGTGGCTCTCTGTGAGCAGGTATAAAACGGTTTCACTGTGACAGATGATTTTTTTAATGAAGTGAGGGGAAAAGTGAAGTTTTTTTTATTTCGATCGTTTATTTATAATTTAATTGTTCTGTGTATCTCAGCGGCCTTTATTGTTCCCGTTTTCTGTGAAGACGAAGCGCCCAGCCTGGAAGACATAGAAAACCGTATTAACAGTTACAAACTTAACCCGAAATACAGGGACGATTCATATGGTCTTATTGTAGTAAAACAGGCACTGACTTCACTTAAGGGCGGTTCAGGCGGAGTGGGCGCGTGTCTTGTTAATGAAAAAACAGGTGAGGTTGTTGCTGTGGGGCGCAACAGGCAGTATTCCCCTTATTTCAGAAGTGATCTTCATGCCGAAATGGATCTTCTTACAAGGTGGGAAGACTGGCTGAGGAAAAAGGGCGGAAAAAACTCCGGGGTCAATCCCAGGGTATGCAAGGACCTTGTTCTTATAAGCTCCATGGAACCGTGCCCGATGTGTCTTACACGTATTATTAACTCGGGTATTAAAAAGATGTATTTTCTTGCTGAAGATCCGGAAGGCGGCATGGTAACAAGAATGGACAGTCTGCCTCCCTTCTGGAAAGAGTTTGCCTCTGACAGGGATTTCCGGCTGGCGGAATGTTCTCCGGAAATTAAAAAGATATCTGAAGATCTTTTTAATCACTCCATGCGTATGTTTTCAAAGAATCATAAAAAGGATAATGCTAAACCGTAATCTCATCACCCGGTTTCAGATATTTTATCCGGCTGTTTTTGGATGTTTTGTTTTCTTTAAGGTGTGTCCCGTAAAACATAATATCTGATGCAGGGATATTCGGAAGTGCATATTCTATAAGATCCTGTTCCGAGATATGCACTTTCGCGTTGTCTGATCTTTCTCCGTTAAGGTCAATCAGCACAATGTCCATGTCTTTAATGCAATGGATAAGAGTGTCTTCCCAGTATGTGTCTGCTATATAGGCAATTCTTTTTCCTTCGGCCTCCATTGTAAAGCCAAAGGTTAGAGGTGAGTGGAACATCTTTACAGGTGTAATTCTGTACCTGCTGTTTATTATTATTTCACTGCCTTCTTTTATCTCTTCACAGGTCACATAATCCTGCATCCACTTCTGCATGGGGTGATCTGCACCGAATGCAAGGGTGCAGATTTCATTCACTTTTGTTTCTATTCCTTCCGGTCCTGTGATCTTTAAACCTGTTTTGTATTCATCAACAAAATTCCGGAGCAGGAAAAAAGGAAGCCCGAAACAGTGATCAGCATGAAAATGTGAAATATACAGGGTTGTTATTTTCCGCCTGTCGAGGCCTTCCCTGAAGATGCTGTTTACCACATCAGGAGGTGTCTCAATAAGAAAGTCGTCATTAAATATAAACGAGTTATATGCAAGACCGTCATTTATTGCGCCGCCTGTTCCCAGTATCTTTATTTTCATATCTGTCACCATTAGGGATTATTGTCATCCATGTCCAGGCTGACATTGTCCCATTCATCATTGCCTGTAAGCCATCTGAAGGTATAAAAACGGTGATAAAGTACAGCGTGAATCAAATCTTCAGGAAGTTCATTATTATCAACTGCCTGCTGAGCATGATAATACAGCTTTGTTACACGGTCATATTCCGCATTGAACTCTGAAGCCGGCCGGAATTCGGCTGTTGAGATAAATTCACTCATATCCTCGCCGAGTGGGGGCATAATCTCTTCGGCAATCTGAAAGCTGCTGCATGTTTTTACAGGCAGCCCGAGGCTTTTTACCTTATTGAGCGCCCACAGGAGAGTTGTTTCTGATTCAAGAAACCACTGAACACCTGTCCTGTCTTCCCTGAATACCCTGGGCGAAAGGAGCAGCGTCTGTTCCCTGGAAGATGCATATTCCCACAGCTCCTGATCCTGCAGCCAGGCAGTGAGCTTTTCCCTGTTTACGCCGGAGCCTGCTGCTACAACTGCATGAATAATAACAGCCCTTGCTGCAGTTTCTCCTGCCGTGCGGCAATATACAGTGCTGTCATCTTCAGAAGGCGGTAAAATAATTTCAGTGTTAATTTCCAGTGACTCTGCCCATTCTTTTGTTTTTGTCATATTAAATCTCCAGATAAAGTCTCATCCGTTATTAAGCTCTTTAAGGATGGACTTTAATTAACTTATTGCTACTGCTGCAGCAGGATAAAATCAGATAACAGTCTTAAGCCTTTTTTCAAAATCCTCTTTTGTAAAACTGTATTCCTGTGTTCCATGGCATTCAACCGAAAAGGATGCACATACGCTTCCCATTACAGCCGCTTTTTCTATGTCCATACCCTGAACCATGCCGCTTAAAAGACCGCCGCGGTATGCGTCTCCTGCTCCTGTAGGATCAAGAACTTTGCCGGCCTTTACCACGGGGATATCTGTTTCGCCATTTTTAGTAATGATTCTTGAACCCAGTTCTCCCCTGGTCATAATGATTGTTTCGGTTTTTGAAAGGAGTGCCTCTTTGTCAAATCCTGTAATGTTCATTACCATATCAAGTTCATATTCATTGCATATCAGCATTTTACACTGGCTGATGGCATTTTTAAGGTCTTCGGGCGGAATTACCGGAAGCTGCTGACCCGGATCAAAAATGCAGTCAATGCCTCTTTCTCTGCAGATTCGGGGATAATTTATCATGTCGTCAAGGTTACCCGGAGAAACAATAAGGATGGTTTCGCCCGGGGTGAGGGCGTCAAAATCGAGACACGAAGAATTGTTCATTGCGCCTATATTGAATACTGTAATCTGGTTTCCGTTTTTATCAGTGGTAATAAAGGCACCTGCTGTGTAATCCTCTTCCATAGCCCTGATCAATTTAGTTGATATCCCGTTTTTTTTCAGCCATTCCGTGTATTTCGCATGATCCTGGCCTATTGCTGCGGATATTTCAGGGTTTTCGCCCATGAGTTTAAGTGCATATGCTATATTGCCTGCTGTTCCGCCGCATCTTTCTATCATACCGTTTACCGTGAAACAGACATTTAGATTATCTATTTTGTCAGGGAGTATATATTCCGGAAAACCGCCGGGAAATTCCATTATTCTGTCATATGCCATTGAACCTGTAACGATTATATCCATGTTAATATTACCTTTCATATTAATGAGTTATGGTTTTAAGTATGTAAGGATTGGTCTGTTTTGTCAACTGTTTCCCTTTTGAATCTGCGCCGGTTTATATGGCATAAAATGTGCATTGATTCAATGATTGTATAACTTATTCGACAGAGGAGAAAACAATTGTTTCAGGAAAATGAAATAGTAATGCTTTTCCTTTGCATCGGAGTTCTGATCTTTATATATCCCAACTGGAAAAATCTTGCCAAGTTCAAATGCTGGGGACTCCTTTTTGCAAGCTTCATATTAATGACAGTCGCCTGCGCTTCAACAATAGCTGAAGTTTTTTTTGATGGTGTTTTTTTAAATTATTTTGAACATTCCTGCTATGGGGGAAGCGGGATAACTCTGGCAATATGGAGTTATAAAATATTTTTCTGCAAAAGTGAGCCGGTATGAACTATTCCATTGCTATTATTGACGGCCTTTACATACTGGCAGCCGCAGCCGCTTTTTTCGTTATAATATCAAGCAGAAAAAAGAAGCTTCAGCTTGATATCAGGCTTATCCTGTCGGCTCTTGTCCTGGTTAACATCCTGTACGGGACATGTCTTTTTCTGGAATGGGCCGGAGTTTCAACCTTTCCGGAGACCTATGAAAATCTGATCGGAGCAACGGTTCCGATGATGTGGGCCATTTTATTTTATTCTCTTCTCCAGAATGTCGCAGGGAACGATCTTAAAAAAAGTGAAGAACGTTTCAGAAAACTTTTTGAAGGGTCAAATGATCTTATCATAGTTCATAAATTCGGCAGGATAATTGATGTAAATAAAAAGGCCTGTGAAGTTCTCGGATACAGCAGAGAGCAGTTTCTTAATATGTCCATTCCGGATCTTCACACTGTTGATGAAAGAGAGTACGGCAGAGAACGGGTTGAAAAGCTTGATGAGTACAGTGATAAAATTTTTCAGGCTTCCCTGCTCAAGGCAAATGGAGAAATAATCCATGTTGAAGTAAGCACCAGTATTATTGACCGTAAAAACGGTGTAGGACAGGGTATGCTTCGTGATATTACCCAGAGAAAGAAGTCTGAAAAACTGCTGAGAGAATCAGAGGAAAGGTACCGCCTGCTGGCTGAGTACGCAAATGATGTTATTTTTACCCTTGATCTTGATTTAAAATACACATATGTGAGTCCTTCATTCAAACGTCTCAGGGGCTTTTCTCCCGAAGAAATAACAGGTAAAGGGATAAACACAATTTTAACGCCCAGATCTCAGGATGCTGTCAGAAAACTGTTTGAAGAATCGTGGCATCTGATGCAGAAAAAGGGGCGCTTTGAACATGAATCCATAAAACTGGATCTGGAAACATACGATAAAGACGGTAATGTTATCTGGTGTGAGATAGTTCTCTCTTTTATTTACGGGAAGGATAACAAACCTTTGAGCATTCTCGGCGTGTCCCGTGATATTTCCGAAAGAAAACAGGCCGAAGAGGAGCTGCGCCGTTCAGAAGAAAAATTTTCAAAGGCGTTTCATTTAAGCCCTGACTCTATAACCATATCACTTCTCCGAACCGGCAGGTTTGTAGAAATAAACAGAGGATTTGAAAGGATTTTCGGAATCACCAGGGGGGAAGCAATGGGGCTTTCCGCCCTTGAAGTGGGGATATGGAGAACTAAAGAAGATAGAAAAAAAATGGTGCGTGAACTGCTGAAGTCGGGCAGAATCAGGGATATGGAAGTGGAGATGCAGACGAAATCCGGAGTTCCTCTTATATGCCTGCTTTCCGGTGAACTGATGGACATACATAATGAGAAATATGTCCTTGCCATAATCAGAGATGTTACGGATAAAAGAAAGGCAGAGAGTGAAAAAATTATACTGGAAGAACAGCTTCGACAGACTCAGAAAATGCAGGCTATTGGCACGCTCGCAGGAGGAATCGCTCATGATTTTAACAATATTCTGTCTATAATATTCGGGTTTACTGAGCTTGCAAGGATGGATATCGATTCCCCTGAAAAAATAGAAAAAAATCTTTGTGAGCTGAACAAGGCATCTCTAAGAGCCAAGGATCTTATTGCCCAGATTCTGACCGTAAGCAGACAGACGGAACATGAAAAACATCCCCTGCAGATTTCAACCATAGTTGGCGAAGCTTTAAAGCTTTTACGTTCCACAATTCCGTCCTCAATTGAAATCCGGCATGATTTCAGCTCCCAGGGAACTGTTATGGCGGATGCTACTCAGATTCATCAGATAATCATGAACCTCTGTACAAATGCATATCATGCCATGGATGAAAAAGGGGGAATACTTGGTGTAACTATTGATGATACGGATGTTTTAAATGACGATATAGTTGTCGGAAGCACCGTGGCACCCGGTAAATATGTCCGGATTGTGGTTAGTGATACCGGTCACGGAATGGACGAAAAAACAAAGGAAAGAATATTTGAACCTTATTACACAACAAAAAAACAGGGCGAAGGAACGGGGCTCGGTCTTGCCGTTGTTCACGGAATTGTAGAAAGCCATGAAGGTGTAATAAACGTATACAGTGAACCCGGAAAAGGGACTTCTTTTCATATTTATCTTCCGCTTTTTGAAGGCGCTGCAGTATCTATTACAAACCAGGCTGAAACCGAAGGCAGCCTGGAAGGCCGGGAGCGGATACTTTTTGTTGATGATGAAAAAATTATAACTGACATAGCATATAAAATGCTCAGCCGGTTCGGGTATGAAGTGAGTGTTTTTCATGAAAGTACGGAGGCGTTTGAGGAATTTAAAAATAATACTTCAAAATATGATCTTGTTATTACAGATATGACAATGCCTTCCATGAACGGTATCACTCTGAGTAAGAAGATATTTGAAATAAAACCTGATATGCCGGTTATCCTCTGCAGCGGGTATAACAGGCTGATTGACCAGCAGATACTGAGGGATATGAATATCAGCTTTGTTTCAAAACCGATAATAATGAATGAACTGATAAAAACGGTTAGAAATATTTTTAATGATGAAAAAGATGACTGACAAATCCGTTACTGTTTTCTGCCTGCTTAATCCGCTATTGATGATTGACAAAGATCATATCTGATAATACTACTGTTAGAACAATCAGTTTAAACAAATTAAACCTGCTTATAAATCCTTAAGGTTTCTGCAGGTGAAAAAAACAGGGAGAAATTTTTAGTGCGTGCAAATTCGTTAGTATTGGCTCTGGTTTTGTTCTTACTCGTTTTCATGCTTCAATCCACGGTTATGTCTGAAGAAAATACACCGGAGAATGATGTTGAATCCGGTGATTCTTCTGCAGTTGAGAAGGCCATGAAGGAAGATATGGAAAAGATGAAGAAAATAGTACAGGCACAGCCCCGGAGGCTTCCTGACCCTGAAATCAGGGGTGTGGAGTTTGAGCTTGGAGACAATCCTGTGGAAGGCAGTGATTCCGCCAGGCTGATTATTGTCCAGATTTCGGACTATACCTGCAACCATTGTGCGCACCATGTAAATAAAACATATCCGGAGATATACAAAGAGTATATTGCAACCGGAAAGCTGCGGTACACCGTTATTGATTACCCCCATCCCCGAAATATTCCTGCTGTTAAAGCTGCCCGGGCCGCCCGCTGCGCTGCTGACCAGGGTAAATACTGGGAAATGCATGATGACATAATGGCTGATCAGAGCAGCATTGAGGACCTGGATGCTATGGCAGGTTTTGTCGGGCTTGATATGGATGAATATAAAGCATGCATGGATTCCAATAAATACAATGAATCCGTTAATAATGATATTCTGCTTGCGGCAAAGCTTGAAATACCCAGCGTACCAGGTTTTATCATTGGCGAAGTTGATCCTGGAAATCCCAAAAAAGTTAAAGGGTTGTACTATATAAGGGGAGCTAAATCTTTCAGTTATTTCCAGGCTGAAATAGAAAGAGCTATGCTGAACCTTCCATAGCTGTGTATACCCGAAAGACATAAAAGCTAGACGTCCGCCTTCCCACAAAGCTATGGCGCGACAGGCAGAGAACATGGAGAAAGACTTTTCTTTATTAAAGGATTTTTTTCCTTTCGTTTCTAAAAATCCAAAAAAACTTGACATTTAAGGGCTCTCAAACCAGAATACCTCCACAATCAACGGCAGAAGCCGTTATCTTTTTTGTTTTAAGTATATAACTGGTTGCCGATCAGAAGGTCCGTTTAAATCAGTTTAAAATATATTGATAATATCAAGGCCACGAAGGTCCTCATGCCCTGCCAGGGGTGTGACTTCGCGGCCTTTTTTTGTTTTATGGGTTTGAGTGTCCGGAAGATATGTTCCGGATATTAATTTGTTTTTTGCAGGAGCTTTTATGCATAAAAAAGAGTATGGCGCTGTTACCGCAGCCTATCTCAGTCAGGTAAGACACAGAATGATTCTTCTTGCACTTCTGCTGTGTGTCATTGCCGTTGTTTCCGTATATGCAGTTGCTTCGGGCTCTTACTACATACCCTTTATGGATGTAATAAATACTCTGTCCGGAAGCGGTGAAAAGACCACACAGGTTGTTATCACAAATATCAGGCTTCCAAGAGTGGCGGCAGCGCTTTTGTGCGGTTGGGGACTTTCTTTATCAGGGCTGTCTATTCAGTCCCTTTTAAAAAATCCCCTTGGCTCTCCCATAACCCTCGGCATAAGCCATGGGGCTGCATTCGGCGCTGCCGCTGCTATTGTTCTGTTCAGCGCTAAAATGGTTACAGTAACGGTCTCTGCCTTTATCGGCGGAATGGCGGCCACTTTTATCATTCTTGCCCTTGCAAAATTCAAGAGGCTTTCACCGCTGGCAATAATATTAAGCGGTACGGCTCTTCATTCTCTGTTTATGTCCGGAACCTTTCTGATTCAGTATATTTCAAGTGAAACAGACCTGGCCCGGGTGGTGTTCTGGAGTTTCGGGGATGTGGCAAGATCAAGCTGGACAGAGATCGGCCTCCTGGGTGCCGGAGTGTTTCTTATTACCGCCTACCTTGCTGTGTACCGGTGGGATTTAAACGCTCTTGCTTCAGGTGATGATACAGCAAAAGGTCTTGGCGTAAGGGTTGAGCATCTGAGACTGACAGGTATGTTTATGGCCACCCTGGTTGCCGCCCTTGCAACTGCCTTTCACGGGGTTATTGCCTTTTTAGGCCTGATAGCTCCTCATATGGCAAGGCGTATTGTGGGTGATGATCATTCCATACTGGTGCCTTTTTCTGCAGTGCTTGGAGCACTGCTTCTTCTTTCAGCCGATACCCTCGGGCGTTTATTTATCGGCTCGGGCTCATTGCCTGTCGGTGTTATCACTTCATTCTTGGGAGCGCCCATGTTTCTTTTCCTGTTAGTGCGGGAGGTAAAATGAATCTCGAAGTAAAAAATATTCAGTTTTCATATAACGGGCACCCGGTATTGTCCGATATTTCATTTTCGCTTAAACCCGGAAAGGTGGTCTGTATACTGGGTGTTAACGGTGCAGGAAAGTCTACACTGTTAAAATGCCTGAACCGTATACTGGAGCCGAAGAAAGGATCTGTGCTTGCAGACGGAAATGACATTAAACAGATGAGCCGCAATAAAGTTGCAGGGCTTATCGGTTATGTTCCTCAGCGCCATCCGGAAACTCAGCTGACGGTGTTTGAAACAGTGCTCATGGGAAGGAAGCCCCACATTCAGTGGGCGCTTGGTGCTTGTGATTATGCCCTTGTTGAGGAAGTTATCGCTCAAATGGGAATAGAACACCTTGCCATGAGAAGAGTATGTGAGCTGAGCGGCGGTGAAGTGCAGAAGGTTATAATTGCACGGGCCCTTGCCCAGACACCCGAGGTACTTCTTCTCGATGAGCCTACAAGCAGCCTTGATCTTAAAAATCAGTTTGAAGTAATGCGGCTGGTCAGAGATGTGGTTCAGTCAAAAGGGCTTTCTGCTATTGTCGCCATACATGATCTTAACATTGCACTGCGGTTTGCCGACAGCTTTATCTTTTTAAAAGACGGTCAGATTCACGGCATGTGCGGCAAAAAAGAGCTGTGTTCGGAGATTATAAACCAGGTGTATGATGTGAATGTTGAACTCAGCGTTGTTAACGGTCACACTCTTGTTGTCCCCTTATAATGCTGAAACGGTTGGAGAAAAATTGTGAAAAAGTATTTCCCTGTAATATGTCTTTTTATCTTCGGTTTTACCTTCCTGTGTAATGCTTCTCCCCTGATAGAAATAACGGATATGGCCGGCCGCAGTGTGAAGACGCCTCTTGATCCTGAAAGAATTATCTGTCTTGGCCCCGGTTCTCTGCGCCTTATCGTTTACCTTAATGCACAATCGAAGGTTGTTGGTGTGGAGGATATGGAAAAGATGAACCCGGACGGACGTCCATACTGGATAGCCAGTCCTGAGCTTCATGAACTTCCGTCCTGCGGGCCTGGAGGTCCGGCCGGTACAGGTAAAAAGCCGGATCTTGAAAAGGTGCTTTCATTAAAGCCTGATGTAATATTTACAACCTACATGGAAGACACCATGGCCGATGACATACAGAATACTCTTAACATACCGGTAATCCTCTTAAGCTACGGAGAGTATGCCACCTTTGATGAAGCAGTGTACAAATCTCTTGTTACTGCCGGGAAAATATTAAACAGAGAAAACCGGGCAAAGGCAGTAGTTGAATATATAGAATCCTTAAGGAAAGATTTTAACTCCCGCACTGCTCATATAGATAAGAATAAAAGACCTTTAGTGTACGTCGGGGGTGTCGGCTACAGGGGCTCCCACGGTATAGAAAGTTCGGAGCAGAGTTATATTCCATTTAAATGGATTAATGCGGATAATGCAGCCGAAAGGGTAAAGGCCAGCACAGGAAGCCATGTGTTTATGAATAAGGAAATGCTTTTAAGTCTTGATCCTGATGTTATATTCATCGACGGCGGAGGTATATCACTGGTAAAAGATGATTTTAACAAAAAGCCTGAATATTACCGTGTCTTAAAAGCGTTTAGAGAAAAGCAGGTATATAGTCTCTTTCCCTTTAACTGGTATGCTACAAATATAGGAACTGCTCTTGCTGATGCCTGTGTAATAGGCAAGGTTCTCTACCCTGATGAATTTAAAGATATGAATCCTGAATACAGGGCGAATGAAATTTATAGATTTTTAACAGGCGCACCTGTATACAGTCAAATGGCGGAATATTACGGCGTTCCGGGAGAGAAACTGCAGTTTTAGCCAGTGTTGAAACCTGAATATTGAATAATCAAGGAGATTTAAAATGAAAAATATCAGCTTATCAGTTAAATTCATATCTACTGCCGCTGTTATGCTTGCTGCTGTCATGCTTTTTGCTTCTGCAGAAGCGACAGCAAAAGAAAGGCTTACAGCATACAGTGACTGGAAGTCTGCTGGCGAAAAGGCATCAGATAAAGCCATTGCAATGATAAAAAAAGCAGGTGCAGCAGTTAAAAAAGAAAACCTGATTGTCCTGACAAATGCAGGTTATGCAGAAGCTGACGGTGTTTCTACCCAGGGAGCACTCGACGGTATAACAAAGGTTACCGGAGTAAGCCGCGGAAAAAACACTCTTGTAGAATTACATACTGCACCATGGGCTCCATTATGGTTTGCTGTTTATGATAGAGCTTCAGGTTTTTGTGCATACCTTGAAGCTGATCCCCAGAACCCTGTAAAATACAATACTGCAGCAGTAGAAAGAATAGATGCCGAATATCTGTATACCCATGCACCTGACTATAATGAAAAGTTTAAAAAGAATGTGTTCGGCGGAAATGAGTTCAGGATTCTCACCATTGCAAATGCAGCGGCAAAGGGCGCTCCTGCAAGTGTTATCAGAACCGTAGAATTTCATGATCATTACTGTCCGGGTGTGAACTCCGGTATTTTCATGGTGAACTACATCAAAAAGAATTTCCCTCCTGATGATAAAGGGTATTTTATCCAGTCCGTAACACCCTGGTGCAAGGAGGATGCTTTTCAGGTTATGCTTAACGTCACCCTCGGGAAAAAAAGCTACAGCATATATCACCCTTCGGATTCGGATATAGACGCAAGAGAAAATAATCTCAAAGATGTAAATGTTATTGTATACAGGCATGATAAAAAGATGGACAGATGGGAGGGGATAGCCCTTGTTTTTAACTGGCCGGATAAAAGCTCCAAGTCTACCGGAAACGGCCTTATTGATAAAGTGCGTGAATCTCTATGGTACCTGGAAAATATTGATAAGCCGGAAGACTTTGTCAGGATCGCTAAATCTTTTAAACTTCCTGAAGGAACAGCCCCTGTTGACTGGGCCAGGCCTGGAGTTGATCCCCTTAAAAAAATATCAAAAGCAGAAAAGTAAAGGAGTTATAGGAATGAACGGAAAACAGATAATGGAAAGCGATAAATTTAAAAAGTGTGTGGAGTTTCACGGGCACATCTGTCCGGGGCTCAGCACAGGTTTCAGGGCTGCAGAAGCTGCCATGGAACGGCTGAACGAAACACGCTCTATAGACGAAGAAGTGGTTGCAATTGTAGAGACCGATGCATGCTCTGCTGATGCCGTACAGGTGCTTACAGGGTGCACATTCGGTAAAGGCAATTTTATTTACAGGGATTTCGGAAAACAGGTTCTTACTCTGTTGAGCCGCAGTACAGGAAAGGGAGTAAGGGTGTCCCAAAAGGGCAGTGCGGGAAAACCGGATGAAGAACACATGGCGCTTATACAGAAGATGATTACAGGCAGTCTTGATGAAGAAGAGCAGAAAAGATATTCCGAACTGCACCTGGCAAGAAGTCTGAAGGTGCTTGATGCGCCGGTTGAAGATCTTTTTGATATACAGGAAGTAACCGTGGAGCTGCCCCAAAGAGCAAGGATAGAACCTTCAGTTTCATGTTCTATCTGCGGAGAACCTGTTATGAAAACAAAGATGGTAAATGCTGACGGTAAACTGATCTGCAGGGGATGTCTTGCTTGATAGAAAAGCATTGTTTTTACCACGGAGGACACGGAGTTCACTGAGAAAGACAAAAGCATAAAACATGTTTTTGCCACGAAGGACACGAAGAGCACGAAGAAATGCAAAAGCAAAAGACCTTTAAAAATATCTTCTGCTCCGGATCTACCCATTGAAAAATAATGCCCGAAAACATGGAATAAAACACTGTAGGGGCACGGCGCGCCGTGCCCGAAAATTCCGTGATGTGCATCCCGTTAAATCATTGGCACGGCACGCCGTGCCCCTACAATTATTATGCGGTAGACCTGGCCTAAAAAGTCGAAATTAATTTTTTTGGGATAAAAGACTGTAGAAAATCCAGCCTTCTCTTGCATGAAAGTCAGGAGTGTTTTTCGGATGACTTAACGCCCAGTAGCTTTTTGTCATATCTTTATTTTCAAGCACAGCCGAAAAGCCTGTTTCAATATCCTTATCCTTTGAACCCTGAATAAGGTTAAGGTCAATTTTTATATCAATCTTTAAATCGCCCTCGGATGATGATTCAACATTAAACGGAAGAGTCTTAATAAGGTTCTCTTCTTTCATTCCTTCCCGGTAGTCTCTAAACCTGTACACATTCCAGGCGCCTGAGGGAGAAAGATTGAACTCACGATACTGCGGTTCACCGTGCTGCCCAATAAAAAATTCAAAGCATGTATGCTCCCAGAGCATATCTTTTCTTTCTGATTCAGCAGGGCTAAAGGCCGGTATTATAAAATCAGAAGCATCTGCATGGAGCTGAAATGAAACGTTAAAATTAAAATCATCATTTGAGCATAAAACAGATATACCGCATTCACCATGAATATCTGTTTTACTGAAAGGAAGGAGTTCGTACTTTACAGTTTTATGTTGAGTCATCTTGTGTGCTGCTTTAAATATCTCTTGGCTGATAATATCTTTTAAGCCATGATGCAAGACCGTCCAGACCGGGAAACAGCATCCTTTCCGTTATATTGGCCTGATCCAGTTTGTCTCTGATTTCCCATTTCAGTTCACTCGGGATAATTATTCTGCGGAAAAGATCGGGATGCTCTGTGAGCCAGTCTTTCATGCATGCACCCGGGTTGGACATAAATGAAAAGAGTGCAAACTGGTTTACAATTCTTGCATCTATTGACGGCGGTTCAAAAAAAGCGACCAGCAGGTCTTCTGACAGTTTATCAAAACTGCGGATGTCCGGAAGTGTTCTTTCCAGCATTCCTACAGTTAGAGCATGTGCATTTGCCGAGGTAAGCTGATCAATAAGCGGTGAAGGAAGCAGGCGGTTTGCCTTTACATAATCCACCTTCCATATGACTCCGTCTTTGTCAAATTTTGATGTGTCACTTGTTGCATAGTGAAGTGCAACAAAGGGTGAGTATGTCCAGTCAAGAAGCCTTGTAGGAAGTCCGTGATGCTGGGCAAGTGTGAGCCAGCGCCAGTGAGAATCCGCAATATCAACGTCATCAAGCCTTGCGTATTTTCGGAAACTTCTTAGCAGGTGATATTCCAGGTGAGTGTTATCGCCGCAGTTTCTGGAAAAACTGGTAAGTAGCCTGAAGTTTTTATCAGATAAGCCTCTGAATGCATAATTTGACCGGAAGCGCATAATATCTTCCTGCCATGAACCTTCATAAACCCGTTCGCACAGGTCTGCCCAGGATTTTATGATTACATCGTTCTGTTCTATGTTTTTCTGCATAGGTATTTCTCTATATTATCTTATTGGCACTGCTTTTTTCCCAAGAGGCGCAAAGCAGACCCCTACAAGTTTAAAATGAGCTATCCCGAAAAAAATCGGGAACACAAGAAAAAAGGACATAAAGCAGCTTACTGCCGCAATAATGTGCGCAATGGCAAGCCATATGCCGGCCAGGATTATCCATAGGAAATTGGCAAGGCCTGTTCCAGGGATTCTGCTTTCACCCAGCATTCTTACATCAACCAGTTCTTTCCCAAATGGAAAAGCGGAAAAGCCTGCAATGCGGAAAGCTGCAATTCCAAATGGAATACCTACTACAGTGCAGCAGAGAATAATACCTCCCAATGCCCAGAGAATACATGCAAAGAAACCGCCGCCGAATATAAACCACAAAATATTTCCTGCCAGAGCCATAACTGATCTCCATGTATGTTTGATAATTTTTGTACAAAAAAAGGTCAGGCCTTTTTCAAGGACCTGACCTGAAATTAATCTTCCATCATCTGAAGAACAGATTAGAACATTTCTTTGCTCATCTTATCTATTTCTTCGGAAACGGCTTCGTAAACACCGGGATATGTGCTCATGGGGCCGCCCATTGTTGTATTGGGAATGAAGAATTTTGTGCCGTTTGTTTCACATGCTCTTCTTACTTCCCTTGCGATAACTTCTCTGGTCCAGTCTTCACGGTCAACAACGCCGTTATCGATGTCACCCATAAAGGAGATACGTCCGCCGTACTTTTTAACAAGTTCAGGGGTATTGTTTGTTGTAACAGGACCCTGCCAGATATCGATACCCATATCGATCATGTGTTCTACAAGGTTTGCACCGTATGCATCGCTGTGGTGAACTATGAGTTCAACACCGTGTTCTTTATAGTAGCCGTAGATTTTTTTATAGGCAGGTACAAAGAATTCGGCAAACATGTCAGGAGACATGAATGATGAATTGTGGCTGCCCCAGTCATCATGATGGAAGATGCAGTCCGGTTTGAAATGCTCGCAAAGGAGTTCAGCATAACCGAGTTCAAAATCGGTTATATAGTCGATCAGTTCTTTCATTGCTTCCGGTTCCAGCATAAGATTCATACATGCTGTATCCACACCCATCAGGTAATGAGTCTGCTCAAAAACGCCGGGAGCGATAAACGCAGTTGCAAATACTTCGTTTCTGTCAATTGCCTCTACGCCTGGTTTGTATTTGTCCCATGCTGATGCAGGGTAATCAAGTCTGGGCGCTTTAACAACATCTTTCCATTTTGTGATGTCTTTGACAACTTTGTGTTCTTCATCATGTACAGGAAAAGGTCCCGGGGTTCCTTCCGGCCACTGGATTGTAACTCCCCAGCCGTTTTTGACTGTTTCACCTGGGCCTGCGGACGGGTTTCCCTCGGTAACAGGGTCGCCCATGATCATACCGAACATGGTGTCCTGACATACAAGGGCTTCGTACTGATTTACGAACCTGTCCGGCTTTCCGTCTACTTTGATTGTTTCTATTAAGTTTTGTCTTTTTGTCAGCATAATTCTGATCTCCTTTTAATCGAAGCTTTACAGGTTGACATAATAAAAAAATGTTAACACTGTGCATCTCATTTCACTGAAAAGAGTTGCAAAAACAATAGGTAATGAACCTGAAGTTATTTTTAATCTGTAAGATATATGGAAATTACCGGTGTGTGTCAAGGTATTTAACCTTTGAGCAGTGCAACGGATCTTTTTGCAGCAATAACAGCACCTTCCATGTATCCGCCATGGTATTCCGCTGTTTCTGTGCCTGCAAAAATAAGGGAGCCTTCCCATATGGATGTTTTTCCTGCCGGAGGATAATAAAGAGGATGTTCAAGCATAGGCGGCTGATCATATTCTGTTGCCGTATATTTTTCTGCTGCCCAGTCTTTATAAAAGAGCGCTGAAGGGTTTCCGGCCTGATCTCCAAACATAAGCTTGAGCTGTTCCAGCATAAAACTCCTAAGCGCCTTTTCATTGTTCCGCCTTACAGCAGGAATACCTAAAAATCCCATAAGTCCGTAGGGCTGGCTGTCATTATTTGAACCGTCATGAAACTCGCCTATGGGCCCGCACTGACTGAAGCCCTGGCCAGAAAGACCGAAGTCTCTCCAGAAGGGCTCATTGTAGAGTACGCAGAATTTTGCCTGACCAGCCATCCATGTTCCTGTTTTGAGCATTTCCTGGGTGAGAGCGTGAGATAGTTCGGGAGTAAAAAGTATTGTTGATGCAGCAAGACGGGGAGGCAGGGCAAGGATTACTTTTTGTGCTGAAAACCGGCATACCGGCTCTTTTTCGATATCACCGACCCCGATTATAATGCCGGATGCTGTTTTTTCTATCCTGCATACAGGATGCTCAAGCCTTATGTTTTCTTTGGGGATGTTTTCTGTAAGGCTCGATATAAGGGCCGGAATACCTCCCTGTATCCGCCAGGAAGGCGGCTCGGTTTTATATCCTCTTACAGTATTAACTTCGCCTGTGCTGCTCTGAAAACGACCGTGACCCTCTTCGTACTGCATATAGCCTGAAAGCCCCAGATCATTTATCAGCGCTGCAATCTGCGGATGTATGTCCGGCCAGTACCATGAAGGCCCCATGTCTGATAGAAAGCCTTCATGTTCCAGCCCCAGTATTCTTCCGCCTGTCCGGTCTCTTGCTTCCAGGATGAGATACTCTTTATTCTGCTGTGATAAAAGAAATGCAGCATATAAACCGCTCAATCCTCCGCCTATGATTATCGTTTCTGCTTTTTCCATTGTGAGCGCCTTCCGGTTTGAAATCTGAATACAGTTATAGTCCATTCATAATTTGTCTCATTATGGATGGATACTGTTAATCCTATATCAGATATTAAGGCGGATGTTTAGAGCGTATTTTAAATGCTGAATGTTCCGTATCTGTCAGGCCGCCTTTGGAAAATTTTCGGGTGAAAGCCATGAATCCGGTGTAAGGGGATGCATTCCCCATTTAATACGTGCTTCATCGCATCTCGGAGATGGTTCATTATTTTCCCATGCAGGTTTGAACTCCCTGCAGATTGAAGAACGGTTTTCATAAATTTTACAGAAGACTCTATGTCCTATTTCTCCTGCAAGGCAATCACAGCGGGGCGGATTTTTTTCGGACCCCTTCATTGCCACAAAAAAATCATTTATTTTTACAGTTAATTCTGCCGGAACTCCGTCAGGAGTAAATTCTGATGTTTCTGCCCAGTAAAAAGAAGCGCGAAACAAGGCACAGCAGGCACCGCAGCTTAAGCACGGATTGAACACCATACCTCACCTCACAAATTATAAAAAATAAGCCAATTCAAAATCGGCAGATTTCTATAATTCCGGTCTGAGATTTAGTCAAGAAGAATCATATGGGGATGTATGACAATCAGTTTTATGGCATTTTCCGCCCCTACGGGCACCTTATTATCCCCTGCGCCCACAGGCATGCCCCGCAGGTCGGAAATGTACTGCCTATGCAGTCTTCCTCATTTGTTTCGGAAAGGTCACATCCTCCGCAGGTGATGCATGGAGAAAAGTCAAAATCCATTATGCGCTCTCTGAGTGCCCGATGTTCTGGAGTGTGCCACAGTTCGTAAAGACTTTTTTCCGTTACGTTTCCTATTGCCCATTTTTTTGACTTGCGGCTGCTGTAGGTCAAAAAGCCCAGAAAGGCTTCGTGATTATGAAGCAGGGGCAGGCATGGACTCAAATCCCCGTTCCATCCTACTGCGCCTGCACCCTGTTCGATAAAGGGGCATTTGTTTCTTAATTTTTCTGCCGGTACAAAGGGGATTGTCATGTTTATGACGTCTCCGGCTTTGCGTATGGTATCAATAAGGTTGTCGTCCATATCCATCAGGGGGAGGTCAAGGTCAAAGCTGTTCCGGTTGATGGAGCTGTAGTACATGCCTTCATCAATCATGTTTTCTGTATAGGGAAGTACGTTTGTAACAAGAACTTTACTGGCTCCGACTCTTTTGCCTATGTCTATTACAGCAGGAAGTTCCTTTATATTGCGTTTCATGGCAACAAAGGCGATTCCAATTTTTACCCGCTGTGTAAAGCCTCTTGTACCGTTGCCTAAAAAGTTCATGTTGTTGAACATTGTCAGGTTGTCCAGGATATTCGGAAGCTGTGCTCCCATGCGTATATCGGAAAAACTTTCGGGTGTTGATCCGTCAAGAGATACCCAGATCATATCAAGCCCGGCGTCTATAAGAGACTGTATCATTTTTTTCTTGAGGAGTGTTCCGTTCGTGATCAGCTCCGTTTTCATACCCATGGATTTTACTTTTGAGATCATGTCTATGATGCGCGGGTGGGAAAGCGGTTCTCCAAACCCGCCGAAAAATACTTTCTCCGGAAGAGTTGGGAAGGCCTTAAGGCCGTTCATAACAGCATCAAAAACCTCTTCGGATATTCTGCCGGATTCTTCATTCCAGACATGTCTTATGCATGTTTTACAGTTGAGGTTGCACTGGTTTGTAACTTCTATATAAAGTTTTGCAAGGCGCATGGGAAGACGAAGAGTTAAGGTGTTTCCATCCTCAGTGTATTTGACCTGCTGTTCCGGAAAAATACCCAGACCTTCTGCTGTTTCTTTTGGGATTATAAGGTTGCCTGATGAATCGGCTGTAAAAAATTTGTTTTTATCTGTTTTTGATATGATTTTCTTCTGATCAATTTCTGACATCTCAAAAATACTGAAACCCTTTTTATTGAGTTTTTCCTCCATGTTTGAAGCAGGCCGAATTATAAAGATCCGGATGCATTCTTTTATTTTAGGGCATTTTCACAGAGTGCCGCAATATAGTCAAATTTTTTATCTTCTTAAAAATCAGCCTGTGGATGGGGCTGAGTAATGAGGTGAAATGGAAGCTCAATACAGTATTAATGTTTTCGACCCTTCTCCTAATCCCTCGCGCCAGGGGACATTGGCATCAAGCTAAGGGGTAAAACAGAAAACTAAAGCTTTACCTCACACAAAGGCACGAAGACATCCGCCTTCGATAAAAACGTTCAAACTACGGCGGGACAGGCGAAGAAAATCAAATGCTTTTTAATATAAAAATTTTTTTAGTTTTTACCTTTGTGGCCTTGCGGCTTTGTGTGAGACATGATTTTTTGTCTTTTATTATTGGATACATATTTTTTATTAAGATTTTGGGTTTATTCTCTGTGCAGTCAATATGTTTTCTGTATAAAAAGCTGTTTTTAAGTCGGCTAGTTAACTGATCAGCTAACCACGGAGGACACGGAGTTCACGGAGAAAAACAAAAGACAAAAGCAATTTTTGTTTTTTTATAATAAGCTTTTCTCCGTGTTCTCTGTGCTCTCTGTGGTGAAAATTAAAGTTTATCAGTTTTGCTGGATCAATACCGCATTAATATGCTAACTATTATCCATCACAAAAGGCTTATGAACAATGACGACAGAAAGTATTAAGGGAGATAATAAAACGAGACTGAATGAGGATAAAATGGGTAACTCAAGGTCTTACAGTAATGAAACAGATTTTGTAAAAGCTGATAAAGATAAAGACGCGGAAGGTCTGATCAGGGCCATATCGGCCGAATTTGATGTTGTGATGGGAAGTTCCGAACGTGTGAAAAGTTCATGTCTTATGCTTTTAAACCTGTTGAATTCCCCTCCTTCCCAATCCGATATTGAATGTCTTAAAAAACTCATACCCTTATTTCCTAAAAAAATGGGTGCTATAGTTACCCCGCTTTTTGACTTGTTCTGCGGCATTGCCGAAAGTGTAAACGATCCCTGGCCTTTTCTGCAGGCGCTTCTTTCCGTAAGGGATAAAGATCTGGTAATACGGGCATTGGATTTGACAGCCTCTCTTTCTCAATCGGGCATCTTAAAGGCTGATGTCCAGGTTTTATATTTTCTCGCCGATAAAATAGAAGATGATGACACTCCTCTCTCTAATCCCGAAGCCATTACCGCTGCGGCAGAAACAGTGAAATGTTTTTCCGGAGATTCTTTAGTACCCAAAAGTTCGGAAGATGCTGTGACCGGCATATTTCTGCATCACACTGATATCAGGTTACGTATGCTCGCGGCAAGGATCCTTGATTTATCAGGAGAGCCAGTGCCTGAACAGACAGCTCTTTCCATTCTTGGCGAAGATGCATTCCCTTTTTTTAAACCTTATCTGCTTCATACAAGAGCATCATATTCGAATCTCATATGCCTTATCCCTGTGCCGTGCGAAGCTGCACCGTCATTAAGCCGGATGCGTTCAGCTGAATTATCCTGCGGTGTAGATATGTTAAAAGAAGTTGTTTCGCTCATGGGATGGCCTGGCCTTAATTACGGGATCACCTGCGACAGGCTTGTCAATATCAAGGCAGGCAGTTCTTTTCCCTTGACTGTTTCCGATGCAGAGGCCTTTCTGTTTGATTCCGTTAATAATGTCAGCCGTGAAAATGAATTGTTATTTTTTACCGGTCATGGCGGGCTTCCGGCCGGCGTCAGAGAAAAAAAACAGGATAAAGATCCTGTTATGCTGTTTAGGGCATATAATCTTTCCCACGCCCGGATACTGCCTGAATTTACAGAAACGGAACAGCTTACACCGGAAAAAATAAATCGAATGCTGTCAGAAATGGACCGGATAGTTGATGATTACCTGATTCTTTTTTCTTCATATTCCACAGAAAGCGTTATTCTGCCGGACGTATACGGAAAACTTAAGAAAAAGATACTTGGTAAAATAGAGGGTGTGGAAGTAAGTGACGGTGCATCACCCGAGCTTTCCAGGCTTGTGCTTATGTTTGAGGATCCGTCTGATCTGGGCGCTGTTGAAACTCTGCACGGGCTAAAGAGGTACCTTCATCAGAAAGGGCTTCGTCTGGGATTTCGTCTTGTAGATACAAGCTGTGCAATGAACCGGACTGTATCACTTGCTATATCATCAGATAAAAAAAATCTTAACCTGGTATCCAGCATCAGCTACATCGACTTTGAACCGGATAAAGAAGATGCTGATCCTGCAGATCTGCCATATCCCGTAAAGATCGCAGCAGATGCTTATTCAAGGCAGATGCTTCGTGGCGTAAAAGACTTTCCTAATATAAAAATATTCTGTTACGGAAGTGAGGTTAATTACTATATATCTTTCCGAAGTCATCCTGCCTTTTTACGAATCAATTTTTCACACCCATTAAACGGCGGAATGATTGATCTTGAATATTATGGAGTGAGTAAAACAGAGATAGACAAGCATCCCGATCTGTCCCTTGATGCCATTAAATATTTTTTTTCATATCTCGGGTTTGATGTGGATATCGAGCAGACCCATATCAGGGTCCGCTATGATAAAAACAGGACCATGGATACGGAAGACCTGTACGAAAAGGCAGAGATGATTTTTAATCTTGTCCCGTACTTTATGGATATTGACTGGACCATATGCTCGCTGGATCTAAGCAAGTCTGCCCGTGATCTGGTTGTTAAGGCATGGGCAGGTTTTTTTAAAAAGTGGGGTGTTCTTCCGATGGATCAGATCCTCACAGAAGACCGACGCAGTATTATTGCCGGCCTGAGTTCAGGCTATGCAGGAGAACAGGTGATAATCTGGAATGGAAAAGAACCATATGCCGATCACCTTTCATCATCTTTGCCGGATGATCTGATTCAATGCCTTAACGAGTCTCTTAAAAAACTAGGTATGGACATGCACCGTTTTTCCTTTCTTTCATCAGGCAGTGAAATCGGCCAGCTTCAGATCGAAAAGCAGGTTCTTAGTCCGTTCAGAGAAGCCTGCTCGCTTGGCGGCATTGTAAAAGAGAAAGATGGTTTATCACAACCGTCGCCTGATCTGTTTCAATACGAATGGGAATCGTCATGTTTTGCAGGTATACTTGGCGGCAGTGAAGATGAAATTGCATCGTCATACAGGCTAGCAAGGCTTGTTGAGCCACTGGAAACAAACACCTATTTTATAAACTCCGGCAGCATAAACGGGTACAGGGTTCAATACGCTACGGTACCTGTTTCAGGCAGGGCAGCGGGCGTTTATATCCTGAGGGATGAGGAAGGTCATATCTGTTTTTCATTTTACACGGAAGGATCAATCCTCTGCAGAAAAAGAGAAAATACAGATTCATCATGGATATCAAATTCAAGTACCGATGCTGTCAGGCTTTTTAATCTTCTCCGAAAAGGCAACTGCCTTATGCCGGGGATGGATATTGCTGATGCCGCACCGGAAAAAGCCCTGTCCGCTGCATATAAATTCCGACAGACCAGCAGAAAGAGGGAAAATATAATTTTTAAGGGGGAAAGAATTATCAAAGGGGTAAAGGTTTCTCCGGGTCGGACTGTCGGCAGAGTCCTTTTTGATGACGGAAACAGGTCTCCCGAAGATTTTAAAGGTAAAATTCTCGTTACCCCTGAGATACACCCTGAAGATAATGCCCTTATTTACAACTCTGCCGGTATAGTAACAACCGGCGGAGGCATATTAAGCCATGCTGCTCTTACTGCGGTTCAGTTTAAAAAGCCGTCTCTTATTATACACGGTAAATGGGAAATAACACCGTCAGGCCGGATGAATCTTCTGAGCTATTTTTTTAAATTTCAGGATGAGAACAAAGAGTGTTCGGGCTATAAAATAACAGCGCGCTCAATTATAACAAGGAACAGCTATTATGTCAGGGAAGGTGATTTTGCTGTGCTTGACTCGGATGAAGGTATTTTATCCATTCTTGGACAGGGAGAAGATACTGTTAAGTTTCATGAGTCTTTCACCCATTTCTGTGAGAATACCGAAAGCCTGATGGCAGTAAAGGATACCCAGCTGATACTGACTTTGAGAGGGCGAAGACTCAGGGCGCTTTATCATCTTGAAAAACTGCTTGCCGGAATTTCCGATCCTTTTCTTGCATGTCATATAGTTTATGAACTACTTGTAAGCGAGCATCTTTCATTTAACAGGGGAAACAGAAACGAAAAGGTTGATCTGATATCCATTATTCTAAAAAATCCGGACACGGGCAAACCTGCGGGAGAATACCTGCTTGATATTTTTAAAAATCTAAACCTCAGGCACCATGCACTTTTTGATGAAATTAAAAAGCAGCTCAGTTCATACGGCAATGTCTATGAAAGGCTCTTTATTCGCCTCAAGCTGCTGAAGGTAAGACGGGCTTTAAAAGAGGCCTGTAAGCTTCTCAATGACTGCGGCTTTAAAAATGCTGTTCTGGATGAATCGGTGAATGAAGATATAGACGAGCTCTTTACAGCATTTTTTAAAAATAAAGTTAAGTCATTATCCATTGACGCTGAAAAATATTATCTTTCAGGGATGTTTCATCTTGCGCGCCATTTATCACTTCAGATCGAAAGACTGGACTCACTTCTTAAAACAAGATCTGCAAATGATGAGCCTGTCAAAGAGATAATGGAAAAAATTATATCAGGTGATGAAATATCTTTTAACCGGGTAAATAAAAAGCTGATACTTAATTCCAGAGAGTGCGGAATTGAAGTGTCAAAGCTTACGGGCTGGAAAGCCGCAAATCTTTCTGAAGTGGAACGCCTGGAAGGGGAGGGGCTTGTTCCTCCATGGTTTGCTGTTACTGATAATGCCCTTGGTATGGTTCTTGATCTGCCATGCTGTTTACCTGCTGAAAATAAAACAGGCGATCCTGCCTCCTGTTTAAAGGATGTGATAAAGAGTATTGTAAAGCGCACTGATATTGATGATATGCAGAAATCCCGGAAGATTGCCAGGGTATGGGAAGAGCTTGCTTTGCCTGATGATCTGGTCAGTAGGATTATTGCCGCATACAGGGGACTTCAGGATAACTCATGCTCTACCCCGTGTTATGTTTCTGTAAGATCATCAGCCGGTGATGAGGATCAGGAAGCCTCAACCAATGCAGGTCTGTTTGATACCTTTTTATATGTCCGGGGAGAAAAGGATGTTATAAAATATCTTAAAAAAGTGTGGGCCGGGTTCTGGGGTGAAAGGGCCATATACCAGAGATCACTTGCAGGGGCGCACCAGGAGATGCCGGGCGGAGGTGTAATTATTCAGCGCCTTATATCTTCAAGGGTGTCAGGTGTGCTTCAGACCATAAATGCTGCAGAAGGCCGCCCCAAAGAGCTGGTTATCAATGCCGGTCTTGGTCTCGGGCAGGGAATAGTTTCGGGAAGGGTGCCAGGTGATCAGATATTTGTGGAAAAAGAAAAAAACAGTATGGAAAATCCTGGTGAGCAGGTAAAGTTCCGTTATTTTACCAGGGAAAAAATAAGACAGGCAGTATTCAATAAATGGGAAGGCAGAGGCGTGGTTTATTCTTCCACTCCTCATCACAGGCGTTTACGGCCTGCGCTCAAATACGGGGAGATATGCACTCTTGCAAGGCTTGCATGGAAACTGGAAACAGCCTATGGTTATCCTCTTGATATTGAGTTCTGTTTTGAAAATGACAGGCTGTGGATTCTGCAGTGCCGGCCGGTTGCCGGTTTTATGAAAATCCTTCAGGAAACAATTAAATATTATCCGCTGGCCTGTGAATAACTTTAACTGGGAGACAGTATCATGATCCGAGAAAATGATTCTTTAACATATCATTCATCCGAGCGTCCCGGAAAGCTTGAGGTTCGCAGTTCCAAACCCTGTATGACACCCAGGGAAATGAGACTGGCCTATATTCCGGGGGCAGTGTTTCCTTCAAAGGCTATACTGGAAGAACCGGCGCAGGTTTTTAATTATACAGCAAAGGGCAACCTTGTGGGGGTTGTAACAAACGGTTCTTCAGTGCCCGGATTGGGAAACATAGGCCCGGAAGCTGCCAAACCCATGCAGGAAGGTATCGCTGTCCTTTTTAAACAGCTTGCGGATATTGATGTTTTTGATCTTGAACTGAATACAGCAGACCCTGATAAAGTCATTGATGCTGTCAGAATAATGGAACCAACCTTTGGCGGGATCAATATCAAGGATATAAGTGTAACGGACGGACTTTATATTTATGACCGCCTGAGTGAATGCATGAATATACCTGTGTTTCATGAAAATCTCTACAGTTCGGCAGTAGTGGCGTCTGCCGCACTTATAAATGCTCTTGACCTTGTTGATAAAAAAATAGAAGAGGTGAGGGTTGTTATATGCGGGATAGGTACTCTTGGTGTGGGGTGTGCCCGGCTGTTTTTAAGGCTTGGTGTTAAGCCTGAAAACCTTCTTGTCTACGACAGAAAAGGGCTGCTTCACCCGGATAGAAATGACATGCCGGAATATAAAAGAGCCTTTGCAAGAGAAAGTGATGCAGGGACCCTGTCGGACGGAATGAAAGGGGCTGATGTATTTTTAGGCGCATCAGAGGGAGGTACAGTCAATATCGAAATGGTAAGGAGTATGAATTCCTTTCCTATCCTGTTTGCATTGTCTGCACCCTTTCCTGAAATTGAGTATGAAAAAGCAAAGTCATGCAGGAAAGATATTATAGTTGCAACGGGTATGGGGCTGTATCCTAATGCTGTGCTTGATGTGTTAAGCTTTCCCTATATTTTTAGAGGCGCACTTGATGTCCAGGCAACTCGTATTACAGAGGGAATGATGATAGCCGCAGCAAAGGCGCTGGCAGATCTTGCGAGAGAAGATGTCGTGGAAGAAGTGGAACGGGCATATGGTGATGAACGTTTCAGTTTCGGCCCCGAATATCTGCTGCCTAAGCCTGTTGATCCAAGAATACTCCTTTATGAATCCTCTGCAGTAGCAGAACAGGCTGTTAAAGAGGGCGTTGCCCGTGTCCCTGTCGATATCAGAGAGTACCGGGAAAAACTGTCTGTCCGCATGGGTACGGGCAGGGGGACAATGCGGAAGATAATCATGAAGGCAGGGCAGGAAAAATTAAAAGTGGTTTTTTCTGACGGCACAGATGAAACAATCCTGCGGGCCTGTTCAATCCTGCTTGATGAAGGAATAGCGAATCCGACTCTTCTTGGAAAACGTGAAGAGGTTTTAAGAGCTATTAAAAGTCTGGAACTGGACCTGGAAGGTATCAATATAATAGATCCGATACAAAGCCCGCGGTTTGATTTTTATGTGGATGAGTATTTCAGGATAGGACAGCGCAGGGGAATAACCCGGCAGGAGGCTGTTAACCGTCTTCAGGACAGAGATTATTTTGCCGTGCTTATGCTTAATACAGGCGATACTGATATGGCCTTTGCCGGTATGTCCACTCACTATGTCAGATCATTTCGTGCCATTCGTGAAATAATCGGGCCTGCTCCCGGGATAAACAGAATTTCAAGTCACCACATGATACTGATGCCTAAAAATATATACTTTCTTGCAGACTGTGCGATAAATATAAACCCGACTGCAGAAGATCTTGCAGAAATAGCACTGCTCACTGCAGACAGGGTGCGCGCACTCGGGCTTGAACCAAGGGTTGCCATGCTCAGCTTTTCCAGCTTCGGAAGTGTTAATCATCCGCTGGCGGAAAAGGTGAAAAGAGCAACTGAGATAGCAAAGAAGCAGGCTCCCGATTTAATTATAGACGGTGAGGTTCAGCTTGCGGCAGCTGTTGACGGCAGGCTGAGATCAAGCTTTCCTTTTTCCGATCTTACGGAAAACGCAAATGTTCTCGTCTTTCCGGATCTCCAGTCCGGTAACCTTGCCCTTGACCTGATTCAGCAGATAGGTAAAGCCGTTGCTGTAGGCCCTATACTTATGGGGACAAGGCTGCCTGTGCATTTAAGGCAGTATGGTGCTGCTGTTGAAGAAATTGTTAATCTTGTTGCAACAGGTGTAGTGGAGGCTGTTTCATTTAAGCGATAGCTTATTATAGAAATACAATTACCTCTTAAAACTAAATACAGCCAACCTCTCTGCAGGTTATCAAATGATCGAACCCTGAAAAACAATGCCTTTACCTGCTCTGGGAGGAAGAGTCAGAAATGCTTATTGACCAGGGTGGAGGTGCTGGCTTTTCTCAAAGATGTATCTGTTAATAATTAAGAAGGATATAGGTATGTCTATCCGGTATTCTTTTCATCCCGGAAACCTGCATTAGTCATTGACAAAAAGACATTAATTTTTTAAATAGTCACAACTTTTGCAGCAGAAGCTGCAATTTATTTTTAAGAATAAATAAGAAATTACAAAGCCACGAAGGCTAATACTCCAGCAGGAGTGTATGCCGTCGTGGCTTTTTTTGTTTAAAAGCCGGACCTGTCTGCAACTGCTGAATTTGAAAATGTACAAGAGGAGATTAAAATGAATAATCCGGTTCGTATCTGTTGTTTAAATATATTAATTATAACTTTAATTTTTATGCAGAATGTTTCAGCTGAAACAGGTAAAAGAGAAATTCAGCTTGAAGAGGTTGTTGTTTCTGCAACACGCAGTGAGATTGCTGCATTTGATGCATCGCAGAGTGTAACCGTTATTCCGGAAGAAGAAATAGCGGCTTTACCCTTTGAAAGAATAGAGGATATCCTGAGGTTTTCTGTAGGTGTTCAGAATTACAGCCATTACGGAAACCAGACAGGCGGAGTTTCGAGCCATTTCAGCATGAGGGGTGTCGGGCGCAACCGTGTTCTCTTTATGCTGGACGGTGTTCCGCTTAATGATAATTTTAACAACTCAATTGCCTGGGTTTCCTGGGGAATCATACCGAAAGAAAGTATAGCAAGAATTGAAATTGTAAGAGGCCCTACCTCCGCAGTATATGGTACTGAGGGGCTGGGAGGGGTGATTAATATTATTACCAAAAAGCCCGGTGAAAAAAGAGAGATCAGTCTCAAGGCAAAGACCGGTTCCAGTGATACATACTCTGTTTCGGGCCTTTATTCAGAAAAGCCGAACCGTTTAGGATTTCTTGTATCGGGAGGTTATGACGACAGTGACGGTTTTTATATGGTTGATCCTGAAGGTATTGAAGACTACACGCTCAGGCGCTACCGGGAAGTTGCCAGAGGTTTTGGTAAAATATCATACTCATTGAATGAGCGCACGGACGTTTATTTCAGTGCTCTTTTCTATGACCATGAAATGGGAAAGGGAAGAGAGTATTTTTATGATGACCTTACACTGGACCAGTACCGTCTTGGTGTTAGCTATAAGGGAAAAGAACTGGCATGGTCAGGTATGGTTTATTTAAACCGTGCGGAAAAGACAGCATACCAGGACAGCTATGTCAGTTCTTCCGATTCATATGTCCCTGACCGAAATGAAATGTTCCCTGAAAATGAAGTGTGGGGTGCAGAATACCAGAATACAGCAGAACTTTTAAATTTCGCAACTGTTACAACAGGCGTCTCCTATAAGGGGATTTCCATGGACTATGATGTGGACTATTTAACGGGTTCAAGGGACACAGGTGCCTCAGGCCGTCAGGAAACAGCCGCTGTATTTATTGATGCTACTGCAGAATTTCTGGACAGCAGGCTGCTGATTAACACAGGGCTGCGGTTTGATCAGATAAAAAACTACGACGGTCGCAGCTGGGATACAAGCATGTCAGCAGATGACTTCTATAATTCAAAAACCTGGAAGAATTATTCTCCAAAGCTGGGCATCACCTTTCATCCCGATGATGTGACTACCATCAGGACTTCCATTGGCACCGGTTTTAAGGCCCCAAGTCTTTTTGATCAGTACAAGCTTCATATAAGAGGCGGAGGAAGAAGTGTCAGGTATCCCAACCCTGATCTTGACCCGGAAGAAATTGTAACCTGGGATATTGGTGCGGAGAAATTTTTAAAGGATAATGTATGGGTAAGGCTGGCATATTATCAGTCTACAGCAGATGACTATATAGGAACAAGAACCATAAGAAGCTATTTGTCAGGCGGCAAACGTTATACAGAGAGCACATACCAGAATATAGGCGAGGTGGATATATACGGTATTGAGGCTGAACTGCAGTATGATATAGGATTCGGGCTTTCTTCTTTTTTCAACTTCAATTACAACAGCTCAAAAGTTGCCAGGGATGAAGAGACTCCTGAACTTGCAGGAAAATACCTGGCCGGAGACCCAAAACAGAAATACCGTGCCGGGCTCACATACAAAAATCCCGGTATTATTAATGTTTCGGCAGCAGTAAAATACAATAGAGATGAATTTTCTGATTCGGAAAATCTAACACCTGTTCCGGATTATTTCACACTCGATATGTCTTTCTGGAAAAAAATCGGAGATTATACTACTCTCAGGCTTGATATAGAAAACCTTACCGAGGAAGATGAATATATAATAGACGGTGCATTGATTTACGGATCAATACAGGTCGATTTTTAAATTTTCCCTCAGCCTGTGCAGTAACCGGGCAATATTACCCATTTGCGCAGGCTGAGTATTTTTATCAAAGGAGAAAACTGAATGGCCGTAAAAAAGGGACTGATATCAGTAATTTTTATTTTGACCGTGATACTTGTAAGCAGCACTGCAGGCGCACATCATCTGTGGGTAGAAAAAAACAGTGATTCCTATACTGTTGCAAGAGGTGTTCTTGGTGAGAGGTTTGACGCCTATGAACCCGGCAGAGTAAGTGATTTTACTGCTTTAATGCCTGATGGCTCTTCTCTGAAAAAAGAAAATATACAAAGGGCGGATAAATCGGATAAGGCTGTTTTTAATGTTTCCGGAAAAATCAGCATAGCTGCGGTTACATGCGACTGGGGCTACAGGGTTAATACAACACGGGGTAAAAAGTTCATGCGAAGGACCGAGGCGGAAAAAGAGGGGCTAAAGGTGATAAGCGCTTTTTTTTCTACCCAGTACAGCAAGGTTTTTTTTGAACAGGGGAGTGGAAACACAAAACCTCTTGGCCTTAAACTGGAAATTGTTCCTCTTGACGATCCCTCCCTGCTGCATAAGGGAGATAAGCTTTCTGTGCAGGCGCTGTTTGATGGAAAACCATTAGCAAATGCTTTAATTACAGGGGCTGAAAAAGAGGAAATTAAAACCGACAGTAACGGTATCGGGAATTTTATAATTACCGGAAAAGGCAAAACCCTTCTGATGCTTGGTCACAAGGTCCCTGTGAAAAATGATCCGGAAAAGGATTTTCATCGCTATACAAGCTTTATGGTTTTTGAGGTTAAATAATGAAATCTATACAATTCTATTCTGTCCTGTTTACGGTAATGCTGTTCCTGCAGGTTTTTACTGCAATATCTGCTCATGCACACGGTACAGACTGCCGGATGATTGAAAAAGCAGGGGCAGTAACATTTGAGTTCTTTTATGATGACAGGGAGCCCATGCAGTATTCCGAGGTACTGGTGTTCAGCCCTGATGATGACAGGTTTGAATATCAGAACGGCAGAACCGATAGTAAAGGCCGGTTTTCATTTTATCCCGATTCTCCCGGCAAATGGCGAATTGAGGTTAATGACGGCATGGGGCATATGGTAAAGGGATACGCGGATATCGAGGATGAACCTGGTACTCCGGCAGTACCTGGCTCACTGGCAGAAAAAGAGGACGGAACGATTACCGATAATGTTTCTAAACCTTTAAAGGCTTTCCTGGGCTTGAGCATCATCATAAATATATGGGCTGCTTTTATATTTGTAAAACACCGGTCCGGAGAAAAAAAATAATTAAGGAAATGTGCGGGTTCTTTACTGAATCTGCAGCATATAAAAAGGAAACGGAATTATGCGACTATATATAAATGTTTTAGCTGGAGCGGCTGCTTTATTTTTTATTCTCTTTTCTCCAGTATTGGTAAAAGCCGATACCCCGATGGGAAAGCTTTATGTTGTGGGAATGGGACCTGCAGGTCCTGATCTTACAGCACCCCGTGCTCTTGATATTGTAAAAAAGGCCGATTTATATCTCTGCTCGCCAAGAATGCCTGATCGCTTCAAGCGGTTCGGGCTTTACATAGATCCTGAAAAGGTGGCATTTGATCCCTGGGACCGTGTAATGAAAAGGAAAAACAGCGAGGATAAAAACATAACACCTGAAGAGCTGGAACTTCGAAAGAAAAAACGCATAGCCGAAATACAGGCATTTATTATGGAGAAACTGCAGGAGGGAAAGACAATAGCCATGATGGACGGCGGTGATCCATGTGTGTACGGCCCCAGTCTTCATCACCTTCTAAATGGTTTTGACCCTGATCTTTATGAGGTGGTTCCGGGTATGGGGGCATTTAATGCCGCAGCCGCAGCACTTAAAACAACTGTAACTCCTTCGAGTGTCAGGTTTGTAGCGCTTACTTCACCAGGGTCTCTGTTTGGAGACTCAGATGAATATGGAGATGAAATTCTTAAGGATCTGTCAAAATATGAAACCACCATTGTTCTTTACATGTCTCTGTCTAAAATTAGCAGGACAGCCGACCGGTTTAGAAAATATTTTAAACCGGATCTTCCCATAGCAATTGTTTATTATGCAGGATATCCTGATAAAGAAAGAGTGCTGAGGAGCAGCCTTGGAACAATAGAAAGGGATATGAAAGGTATGGACGAAAAATGGCTGGGGCTGGTTATTATAGGTCAGTGCGCAAAGTAGTTTTATAGTGTTAATAAAGGTGCATGACCTGCTGATCTTACATAATAGAATAAGGCGGTGTCAGATCCCCCTGAGTGAAAGAAAGATTTACAGTATTCTGTCAATTGAGCTGATCCGGCACCTTTTGTTCTGTTTGTTGAAGGCTGTATCGGCTGCGATCTGTTTTTAACCTGCAGCAAATAAAGAGATAAGTCAAGACTGAAGCTTAATCAGTGCAGAGTCTCTTTTGTGGCCGCAACCTGTTCTCCTGCCTGAATTATCTGATTTAAATGCCCCAGCAGTTCCTTAAATTTTACAGGGTCAGGTACAGCTTCGGCAAACTGGGAAAGCAGAGATACGCTCTGTCTTAAGGTGGTCAGCAGCGTATCATTGGTTGTCTCAAGGAGGGTTATGTATTCTAATAGTTTCTGATTGGCTTCATGCTTTAGTTTTTCTAAGTCTGTGTCTGTCATATCTGCCTTCCTGATTTATGATTATTAAAATTCAATTGTATCAGGAAATGTCTTAAAACGGAAGAGAGGGATTTTCGATGCTATCTGTTCTTATTCTTTTTGATTGTTTCGGGCATTATTTTTTAACCAGCCTGTATCTTCATAATATTTTATAACTGCATCTCTGAGAGAATGAAAAGGGTGATCCTGCACCGCGGAATAGAAATTGCTTTCCTGCTTTTCTATTTCCTGACTGTTGTCAGGCTTATCACTTATTAAAAAATTATATGCCTGCTGTATCTCTTTGAACCGTTCTTCTGCGGAAGGATCATCATGGTTTATGTCAGGGTGCCATTCCTTAACAAGGGTGCGGTATGCTTTTCTTATCTCTGATTTTGAGGCATCTTTTTTTATGTTAAGTGTTTTATATGGATCATCTATTGATATCATCATTTTTTACTTAAAGGCCATATACCCCATCCAGCAGGCAACAAAAATTAATAAAATACCAAAATATTTTTTATGGCGCTTTTTGTCAATCCTGACTCCAAGCCTTGCACCAATCTGGGAACCAGCAAGAACTGCTGCCCCCAGTATAAAGGCCAGCCCGGGGTCAAAATGTCCTGCTGCCGCATGACCCAAGAGACCTGTAAGGGCGGTAATTCCAATCATTACACTTGATGATCCTACGGCTATCTTCATTGGTACCCTGCTAAGGAGTACCAGGGCAGGAACTTTTATCAGGCCTCCGCCAACTCCCAGCATACCCGATATAAAGCCTGCAGAAATCATCACCGGTATAATAGAAAAAAGATTTAATGTATATGATTCATTACCTGTTGTCCGGCTGATCCGAAACCAGCTGTTATTGACTGCCGGCAGTATTTCTCTGCTTTTTACCGGCTTTATCATGAACCAGGCGCCGACAAGGATAATGCAGGCAAATGCAAGCTTGGAAAATGTTTCAGGAAAATAGGATGACAGGTATCCGCCTAAAAAAGCGCCGATATTGGTTGGCGGTTCTACTATAAGAGCAAGGGACCAGTCAACGAGCCCTGCTTTCTGAAAAACAAACAGGGCTGAGACAGTGGCCACGATAATAAGGACCTGGCTTGTTGCAGCGCATCTGTAAAGAGGGAGTCCGAAGGCAAGGAGCATAGGAACATAAACAGCTCCGCCGCCCTGCCCGAACATCATGAATATAACGGACACAATAAAAAAAACTGCACATAATAAAATAATCTGTTCATATCCCATGGCCATTAATCATTCTCCCTGCAGTACCATTAATTGCTGTTATTCGCCATAACCGGAGCACGGAATACACCGGAGAGATCCGTCATCCTTAACACGCAGTTTGTTTATAAAAGTAAGTTCTCCGCATGCATCGCATCTCTTTGCATCAAATACACCTTTTCCTTTTTTTACATCATAGGAGAATATATCTCCTGTATCCAGGAATTGGGACTCTTCCAGCCCTAATATTCTGTTGATCAGCGGATCAGCTATTTCAGGATCAATATCCTGGGGCAGGGTACCGGCCTTTCTCATTTGTACAAAAGGGGATGCAAGGGCCATTTCAAAAAAGTCAGGCTTTAAAGATACCCGAACCGCACGGCCTGTTTTATTATCAATGAGGGTAAAGGCCATTTTGTTGTAGTAACGTTTTTCAATATTTGATTTGCCGTAAGTGCATCCGGTGGCGACCATAATGCCGTCCAGAAAACACCCTGCTGCATGCCCTTTGCCTGTCTCGGATATAACCGAGAGTTCTTTGTCCTGTGAGCGTTCTACGCCAAGGACCTTCATAGCGGCAAGCCCTGCCTTGAGTCCCATAGGCATGGCAGGACATCTGTGCCCGTGAAATTTAAATCCTGTTTCAAGTATTTGATCAAAGTTTTCCATGATTTTCTCCTTTGTTATTAGGGCTATTTGTTCCCGGAAAACAGATCCGAAAAACTTCCGCCCATAAGATAAAAATATGTTGCTGCCCAGTTGGTAAGAAGCACCACCACGGCAAAAAGGATGTTTCCAACGCTCATGAGGGCAAGACCGGACAGAATGTTACCTATTACACATCCGCCTGCTATTGCAGCGCCTGTGCCGAGCAGTATTCCGCCGATAAAGGCAATTACAGTCTGTGAAGGAGGCCTGGGTTTGAATTCAAGTTTCCCGGATAGTTTAGCTGACACCCAGGAACCGATAACAAGGCTTGTAATAAGAAGCATGAGCCAGACATTTACTTTTTTTCCTTTGTTTTGTGCAGTAGGCAAAGGTTTTTGTTTTGAAGATGTCTGAGTTATATCCGCTTTTTGCTTATCTAAAGAAACATTCTTTTTTTCGGGTTTTTTGTATGCAAATGTAAGGTTGTTTTCAGTTAAAAGCATCTGGGCATGTAGAACTCCATGGGATACTCCGAGAGGATAATTTCTTCCTGTAGAAGCAGATGATAGATATGCAAATATGGCCAGAACCCCTATTGCAATACCCGCCTTCCATGGCCTCCATGATCGGGTGACAGTCCTTTTTACTGCTCCTGTTTCATCTTTAATGACCGTGCTTTTATTTGATGCTTTTTTGCGGTAAAGAACTGCTGCAGTGATTGTTATAATGATAAAAATACACGCTAAAAGCCAGTAGGGCATACCAGTAATGGATGAAAGTGTTACTGATCCGCCATTATCTGATTTGACAATATAGCTTTTAAGGTAAGTGCTGAAGCCGTTAAGGTATCCATGCTCTACAAGGCCAATACCAAGAGGTATGCCGACAAGGCCTGCCATTGAGTTTATATTTCCTGCACCGGCTTTAAACAGACACCCGCTCACGCATCCTCCGGCGAGTACTATGCCTGTTCCGAATAATACGCCGCCGACAATGTAGTTAAGATATATAAAGGGTTTCGGGTTCAGCTTTATTAAGCCCATAAGGTCAAACAGTGCAAAGAGCACCATGCTTACCACGATGGCAATCCAGAGCCCGTAGATCTTTGATCGGTCTTTTAAAAGGATAATCTCACTCATTGCGCTTGCTCCGCACAGCTCTCCTTTTTTAAGAAAAAATCCAAATAAAAAACCAATGGGTATTGCTGTTATAACCCAGAGCTGTGTATAAACTGCGGCCGCTGTAATTACCGCCATTACGATAATGCTTAAAATAGAATAACTCTTCCAGTTAATATCTTTCGCTGTTTCTGACAATTTTAGCCTCCTTATTTACCGAGTTCTTCTTCCAGGTTTTCTATAAATAATTTTATTTCGTCTCTTACTCTTCTGTAGTGAGTAAGAGCTTTCTCTTCATCCTCTTCTCCTTTAGCCAGCCCGGGCGGGTCATCGAAGCCATGGTGCATAAGTTTTGTTTTTGCCGGAAAAAAAGGACATGCCTCGTTTGCGTTGTCACAGAGTGTGACCACGTAATCGAATTCCATATTACCGAGAGAATCAATATCCTTTGAGGTTTGAGTCGTTATATCAATACCAGCTTCCGACATGACTTTTACAGCCCGGGGATCAACACCCTTTGGGGCTATACCTGCAGAGTATGCATTGAAATCATTCTGAATATTATTTGTCCAGCCTTCGGCAATCTGGCTGCGGCATGAGTTTCCTGTGCATAAGAAAAGAATGGTTTTTGGCATTTAAAATTAGCTCCTAAGCTATAAGTGATTTGTTACTTCTAATTTGATCCATACAGGTTTGGGAAAAGGGTTCAAGGGACCAAGGATTCGAGGGGTCAAGTGAAATGCTAATGCAGCAGCAGTCAGCCATCAGCATTCTTTTTAACACTTTTCCTTGAGCCTTGCGCCATGAGCCCAGCGCCCTTAGCTTTTACAACTCATATGACACACACCTGTCGGCGTCTCCACTGCATATGGGAAATACTTCCTCTTAATCCACAGCGCTACATTAACAAGCGCTATTAACACCGGCACCTCAACAAGCGGACCTATAACCGCTGCAAATGCCTGCCCGGAATCAATTCCGAAAACTGCAACAGCAACAGCTATTGCAAGCTCAAAATTATTTGACGCGGCTGTAAAACTGAGTGTGGTTGACTGTTCATATGAGGCGCCTGCTTTCATGGATAAAAAGAACGAAGCAAAAAACATAATCACAAAATAGATACAGAGCGGTACGGCAATACGTACTACATCCATGGGCAGCTGGACTATAATTTCTCCCTTAAGAGAAAACATCACAAGTATCGTAAAGAGCAGGGCTATAAGGGTAATGGGGCTGATCTTTGGAATGAACTTTTTTTCGTACCATTCCTTTCCCTTTGTTTTAAGCCCGATAAGGCGAGAGATCATGCCTGCAATAAATGGTATACCAAGGTAGATAAACACACTTTCTGCAATCTGGCCCATGGATATATTTACCGCAATGCTTTTTAGTCCGATCCAATGAGGAACGACTGTTATAAAAATATAGGCATAAACAGAAAAGAACAGGACCTGAAAAATGGAGTTGAAGGCAACAAGGCCTGCACAGTATTCTGTGTCTCCTTTTGCCAGGTCGTTCCACACAATCACCATTGCAATGCATCGGGCAAGGCCAATGAGTATGAGGCCAACCATGTATTCATGCTGACCGGATAAAAAGGCGATTGCCAGCAGGAACATCAGTATTGGACCTATCACCCAGTTCTGCACCAGTGAAAGAGCCAGTACTTTAAAATTTCGGAACACCTGTCCGAGCTGTTCGTACTTAACCTTTGCAAGGGGCGGATACATCATCAGTATAAGGCCCACTGCTATTGGTATGTTGGTTGTTCCGACCTGAAATATGTTGATTACATCCTTTGTTTTCGGAAAAAAATATCCTGAAAATACACCGATCAGCATTGCTGCAAAGATCCATAATGTCAGGTATCTGTCCAGAAAGGACAGTTTTTTTGTTATTGATTCTGTCACCTGTTTCTCCTGTATCTATAATTAATCCAGCCGAAACCGGCTCATATACTTGTTTAATTTCTGTTCCTCTCCATCTTTGAGAGGCTTACACTGTTCTGCTCCCTTTGCTCCCTCAGCAATCCTTGCTGCAAACACCATGCAGGTCGGCTCACCGCATTGGCGGCAGTTGGTTTTAGGCAGCAGTTTTAATATTTCAAATACCTTTGGTTTCCCCATACCCTCATAACTCGGTTCGATATCATTTCTTTTTTCCCATGCGTCATTGATCTCATTCTTCATCCATTCCAGGATTTTTACTGCTTCATCTTCATCTTTAAGTGCATTAACTGCTATTTTGTCGGGATGAACTGTTATGAGTTTACCGTGCACTTTAAAGGTGACTGCCGGAGAGTCTTTAAAGTATTCAAATCCTCCCAGCGAGGAATTCAGATAGGGAAGGGCATCTGTTATATCCTGTCCCAGGTGGGCAATGCAGTGGAGCGATTCAAAACTCGAATTGCATTCCGGCCTGAAAATATCTTTTGTATAGGTTTCAAGCAGCATAATTTCATCCCATAAAAGGTTTTATTATAAAATAGATACCCATAATAATTATTATCAAGCCTGCTCCTTTACGAAACCAGCTGCCGGTATTCTGCCATCTTCCGTTTTCCATTATGCTTTTTACAAACCCGACCGAGCTGCCTGCAATGGCAATGGGCAGGCAATGTCCGGCAGCAAAGAGAATTATAAAAAGTATTCCTGTGAGGATCTGTTTTTGAACCGTGATAAAAGCAAGTACAGGAGCTATAAAGCCGAATGTGCATGATCCGGAAAGAATGCCGTATGCCAGCCCGAGACCGAAGGCTCCTCCAATGCCCCTGAAGTTAAGCCTGTAAACCAGGCTTCCGTTTACAGAACATTTTTCAATGCCGAGCATGCCCAGAGCTACCCATATAAGTATAATGCCTATGAGTATCTGCCAGTAAGTGCCGATGTCCCCCATCATGCGCCCTAAAAGAGCGCATATAATTCCAACAAGGGCAATGGATATAAAGAATCCTGATGTAAATACAATGGAGTAAAGTCCTGCCTTTTTAGGTGTTACCAGTGCTTCCTGTCCTCCGACATATGCAACCACAAGCGGTATTGATGCCAGATGGCATGGGCTGAAAAGAACACTTATTATTCCCCATAAAAAACAGCCGAGTGCTGCAAAAGCAGAACCTTCTGTCATCCATTCATTGACTGTAAGAAATATAGAGTCAAACATCAGGCGTTATTCCACACCCATTTTATTAAGCTGGGCTGTAATAGCTTTTTCGCTCATAAAACCTGTATGCCTGTAGACTTCTTTCCCCTCTTTATCAAAAAAAATCTGGGTCGGAAGAGCTTTCAGCTTATACACATACTGCTGCTCGGGGTCTTCAAGCAGGTTTATAAAAACAATAGCTGCCTTTCCCTCATATTTTATTTTGAGTTTTTCAATGATAGGCGCCATCATCTTGCACTGGGTGCAGGTTTTTTTGCCGAGGTCTATCATTGTAACCATTCCTTTGGCCGGAAGATTTTTCAGAAACTCTTCATGCTCATCTGATGCGGATGCATTTACTGTTAATCCGCAGGCTAAAACTAAAACCAGAAAAGCCGATATTATAAAAGTCTTCATATATTCCTCCTGGTTTAAGGATTATGCTTTCCTGCATGTTTTTTTTATTTCTTCTTTTACCCTGCACACATCCTGGTGTTTGAGGTCAAAGTCCTTGTTTTTTTCAATGCCGAGAGATGTCAGTACAAGGTAGTCCTTTAACGGTACTCCAGCTTCTTCAAGAGTTGCCTTTGCGCAGGCTACTTCACATCCGTCAATAGCTATCATCTGCGGGACATCCTTTGCAGACTGAACAAAGCCCGAGAGTTTTCCTCCAATACCTGCAAGGCAGAACATTTTACCAAAGCCTTCCTGGGTTAATTCAACAGCAGCCCTGTTTGAGAGCTGCCCGACGTTTGATGCTCCTGAACAAGCTAAAATCATTATATTGCCATCTGATGAACAACATTCAGCCATTTTATGTCCTCCTTTTTTATTGTATCCAGCTCTTGATCTCTTCTTTCGACGGTATTTTACCGACGCTTTTTACCTCGCCGTCAACAACAACTGCCGGTGTTCCAAAAACTCCATGCTTTGCAATCTCAAGGGTGTCGGTTATTTTTATGATTTCTGCTGATACACCTGCTTCAGCAACCGCTTCTTCTACAGCAGTTTTTGTTGATTCGCATTTTTTACAACCTGGTCCAAGTACTTTTATTTCCATAATATCCTCCATTAATTTTCTTTATTTAAATTTCCTTTAACCATTCAATAATTTTATATCTGGGTGGCACACTGCCGACAGCTTTTACTTTTTCGTTAATCACAAGAGCCGGTGTGCCCATAACACCATATCTGCCTATCTCTTTTATGTCCCTGATATGTTCAAGGGCTGCACTGATTCCTTCGTCACTCATGATAGAGTAAAGCTCCATTTCAAGCTGATCGCATTGAGGGCATCCGGGACCGAGAACCTTTATTTTTAGGCCGTTATTTTTATCCTGTTCAGTTACCTTCCCTGTGTATATATGAAATTCTTTCAGCAGGGCTTTTCCGTATTTTTCCTTTGCAGAGGCAGGGATGTAATTATTAGCACTAAGCCTTTTAAGCAGCTCTTCTATTATTTCAGCATCGGTTTTTTCTTTAAATGTTTCTGCAATATCAGCGATGACAGTTTTAAGTCCCTGTATGCCAATAGATGTTCCGTTAACTGTAATTCTGGTTATTTCATCCTGTTGTTCCATTCTGCTTTACCATCTTTTATTTATTAACCACGGGGGACACGGAGGTCACGGAGTTTAAAAGCGTTTTTATTCTTTAAAACCAAATCATGTTTTGTTTTTCTCCGTGCTCTCTGTGTTCTCCGTGGTAAAAGCATTATCCAGTTATCCACCCATAGGTCATGCCTGCTATTGTAGACAGCACTACAATTATTACACAGAACACTGCCGTCTTTTTTGCTCCCATAACTCCGCCTATAACAAGCATGTTAGGAAGAGACAGTGCAGGCCCTGCCAGAAGCAGTGAAAGGGCAGGGCCTTTGCCCATTCCGGCGCCGAGCAGTCCCTGGAGTATCGGTATCTCTGTAAGGGTGGCAAAGTACATGAGCGCTCCTGATACAGAGGCAAAAAGATTTGCCCATATGGAATTGCCTCCAACCAGCTGTTCTATGTAATGATCGGAAATAAGTGCCGGGTGTCCGGGTCTTCCAAGCATGAATCCTGCTACCAGGACTCCTGCCCCAAGCAGAGGGAAAATCTGTTTCATGAATCCCCATGTGGATTCTACCCAGGTAACTCTTTCATCCTTTTTAAACCATGATTTAAGCATGAACCCCAGAACAATAAGGAGAAAGATGGTGATGTACCATTTTGAAGAAAAAATTAACGGCCATAATCCTGTTGATCCTTCTGCAGGTTTTGCAAAGGCTGCAAAGACCAGTATCAGAACCATTGTGAGCATAAACATTGCTTCCTGAAAAAGTGTGCGGCCTTTTTCCTCTTCATCCGGAAGATATATCTGTCCGGCTTCTCTTGCCGCATCTTCTTTTCTAAAGATAAAAGCCATTAAAAGACCTGTAATTATGGCAAAAAGAACTGCACAGACGGCGCGTGCCATACCAAGCTGCCAGCCGAGTATCCGGGCTGTCAGTACAATAGCCAGTACGTTAATTGCCGGGCCTGAATAAAGAAATGCTGTGGCAGGACCAATGCCTGCCCCCCTTGTATATATTCCTGCAAAAAGGGGAAGCACTGTACAGGAGCACACTGCCAGCACTGTTCCTGATACCGATGCTACGGAATAGGACAGTATTTTACCTGCCTTTGCTCCGAAGTATTTAAGTACAGACGCCTGGGATACAAATACCGCTATTGCTCCTGCGATAAAAAATGCCGGAATAAGGCATGTGAGTACATGTTCTCTTGCATACTCCTGCAGCATCATAAATGCTTCAAACCCTGATCTTCTGACAGTTTCATTGCCCCATGGGATAAAATATGCCCCGGTAAAAATTAAAAGTATGAGTAAAAGTTTGTTTCGTTCTTTCATGATATTTCTCTTTATAAATGCATATATTCCAATATGGCTATATGTTGAGACCAAAAAAAATTACTTACAGCAGATGTTTTCTCTCTTAAGATCCGGGAGTTTAACTTTGAGCTCTTCAATGCATTTTTCATCTTCGAGCCAGTGCCGTAAATTACCGAGCAGGCTTGCCACATAGGGCGATCCGCTGCCGTCAGAAAGATAATAGTTTACCCACTGACCTTCTTTGCTGCTTAATACAAGATCGGCATCCTCAAGGATTTTAAGGTGTTTTGAAACACTGGGCTGGGCGATCTGAAGGGCTTCGCGCATTTCACATACGCACATTGTCTTGTGCTGCAGCATTTTAATGATTTTAACCCTGTTAGGATCCGAAAGGGCTTTCATTACTTTTATAAAATCTTTCATGTTAATTTCTCCATATTCCTTTTTGGGAATATATGTCTTTTGCAGGGGAGTGTCAAGGATGTTTTGACATCAGGCTTTTTTTATTGCTAATGCAGGCAGAATATTAATGGCGCAAGGCTCAAGGCGCAGGGCACAGGGAAAAGCGAAAAACAAAACCCAGGTTTGGAGCATTGGTTTTTCCTTGCGCCTTGAGCCCTGAGCCTTGCGCCATTATCTATAAATATCTGTTAAAACGTAATTATTATGCCTCCCACCCCCCTTCCTCCCTTGACTTTATTCCTTAAGTAAAATAATTTCACAAAAAACTGACCAAAAGGAGATTAAACTATGAAAGTTCTTTTTTTCGGACCAAACGGAAGCGGTAAAGGCACTCAGGGTGCTATAGTAAAGGATAAACTGAATATCCCTCACATAGAAACCGGTGTTATTTTCAGAGAAAACATTTCCAAGGGGACCGACCTTGGTAAGGAAGCAAAAGGTTACATAGACAGGGGTGAGCTTGTTCCTGACAGCATTACAATCCCTATGATCCTTGACCGGCTCAAGGGGGATGACTGCGGAAACGGATGGCTGCTTGACGGTTTTCCGAGAAACCTTACCCAGGCAGAAGAGCTTGATAAAGCCCTTAAGGCAGAAGGTATCAGTGTTGATATTGTTATTGAAATGGTTCTGGACAGGCAGATTGCCAAAGACAGAATCATGGGACGCCGTCTCTGTGAAAACGATAATAACCATCCTAATAATATCTTTATAGATGTTATCAAACCTGACGGTGATAAATGCCGTGTATGCGGCGGCGGGTTAAAGACAAGATCCGACGACCAGGATGAAGATGCAATCGATAAAAGACATAATATCTATTATGATGCAGAAACCGGAACAATGGCTGCTGTAAATTTCTACAAGAAACTTTCTGCAGACAACAGCGGTGCTCCCAGAATAATTGAGCTCGACGGAACGGCCGGTATCAAAGAAGTTTCTGAAGACCTCTTAAGTAAACTTCAGTAGTAAATCCTTTCGGTTGCCTCAATAACTGAAAATAAATATAACACCCTGCTGCATTGCAGCAGGGTGAACTCTATGTTCCTCTGAAATTCTGTAACTATTGCATATCTTTTTAAGTGTCGAAATTGCTTTTGTTGACAGCAAAACTGTGTCAATTTCCTGTATGCTCATTTTTTATAACTTTCTTTATATTTATCTATGTATTTTTTATGTCCTTTTTTACGGAAGTGTAGTAAATAACCCCCATCTTTCTGTAGGGAAATTTGTACAAAAAAAGTGTGTATTGACACCATGTAAAATGCTGAGTTTATATTACGCTTAATAATGTTTAATTAAATCAATGATATACTGTTTGTGACCTGTTGACGCTGAGAATGGAATAGAGATTGCACACTGATTTTATGATTCGTAATTAAGGATTTGTCCGGAAACGAAATATGTAATTAATTATCAGTAAACCGTTCGAAAGGGTTGGGTTGGCTTCTGATTTCAATTGAATGCTGTGTTTGAGAACAGGCCAGATAAAAAATATAATATGCACCTTGAAAAAAAAGTTTTTTCTTTAAATCAAAAATATAACATCCTTTGTTTTTTCCTTGTTGTATTATTCTTAAGTTCTTCATTTGTTTCTGCCCGTGAGGTGACTCTCTCCTGGGATGAAAATAATGAGCCGGATCTGGATCATTATATTGTTTACTGGGGTATTGAACAGGGAAATTATGATGAGAACAGCGGAAATATCGGCCTTGTTACTGAGTTTTCTGTTGAGATCCCTGATGACGACCAGGTTTATTTTTTTGCAGTAACCGCAGTCGATGAGGCAGGGCTTGAAAGTGATTTTTCAAATGAGGTGAGTACCGGTGTTGTAAAACTTCTCTCTTTTGAGAGCAGCTGGAACCTGATATCTGTTCCAACCTCTCAGGATGCAGTTTCAATTGAAGAAATATTAGGTCCCATTATGGATGATATCATCAGCGTGTGGGCATATGTTGAAGGATCATGGCAGGTTTATGATCCGGAAAATCCTTCATTCAGTGATCTTGTTGAACTGGATTCAGGTACAGGTATCTGGGTGAATATGAAAGGCGGCGCCACGCTTGCTGTCCAGGATGCCGGTTCTGACGGGATAATTTTTCTTACGAACGGCTGGAACCTTGTAGGTGTTAACTCTTCTGATGTATTGTCTGTTACCGAAGCAATATCCCAAATATCCGAAAATGTATTGAGCGTATGGTCCTATGAGGATGGGCAATGGAAGATTTATGATCCATTAAACCCTGGTTTCAGTGATCTTTCCGCGATGAAGCCTGGCTTCGGCTACTGGATAAATGTAAAAAACACCTGCATATGGACAAGGTAAATGTTTGATATTCCGTCCTTTGTTTGCTGCTTGCAATATCTTCCTGTCTCCCTCCTGATATTATAAAGCAGCCTGCTGATTTCCTGGTTTTTATTGCTTGCCGATTTTTCTTTTAAGAGTATTAAAAAAAATACATGGGTGTGCACAATTTTATAAAAATTGTTGTGTGTGTTTTTTTATGCACAAGCTGAATTTTATAAAACCCTAATAATATCAACCGGATAATGATAAAATATACATCTGTTCAAATTTTGGAACGCCTATTGCAATATATGTTGAGCAAGTCGCTTGATAAGGGCAAACCGTTCGAAAGGGCGGGACGCAAAGCCATTTACCTAAGTTCCCCTTAAGGGAATATGGTTGCAAGGTTGCCGGGCGGATTAGCACCACCTAAGTGCTGATTTGGCCAAAGGCTAATAAGCGGAAAACTTTGGAGGTGCTAACATGTACGGTTATAAATCTGATAGTATTACTTGTGGAAAACTTATTCTTATCTCTGTATTTTTCTTGCTTTTATTTGCTTCTGCAGTATCTGCACGTGAAGTAACCCTTACCTGGGATTCAAACAATGAGCCCGATCTTAATCATTACATTGTGTACTGGGGGACTGAATCCGGTGAATACCTTGAAGACAGCGGTAATATCGGTCTTGTAACCGAGTTTACAGTTGAGATTCCGGATGATGACCAGGTTTACTATTTTGCAGTAACCGCAGTTGATGAAGCCGGACTTGAAAGTGATTTTTCTAACGAAGTAACTACCGGTGATGTTCCGCTTCAGACTCTTTCCTTTGAAAGTAACTGGAATCTTATTTCTCTTCCTAATGGAAGCGGATCAGCTTTAATAGAAGAAATCCTTAATCCTATTCTGGATGATATTGTAAGTGTATGGGGCTTCAGTAATGGGTCCTGGAAGGTATATGACCCGGAAAATCCAATGTTCAGTGACCTTTTTGAAATAGATCCTGGGCAGGGTTTGTGGGTAAATATGAAGGCCGGTGCGGAACTGACTGTAACTGGTGCAACCAGCGCTGATGGCGTCGAACTCTCGGGTGGATGGAATCTTGTCGGATTCAGCAAGGCTGATTCAATGGATATGGGTGAAGCAATTTCTTCGATCGTAGAAAATGTAAAGAGTGTGTGGGCCTATAAAAACGGACAGTGGAAGGTATATGATCCGGAAACTCCTGATTTCAGTGATCTTACAATGATGGAATCCGGAGGCGGATACTGGATTAATGTGGAATCCTCATGTGTGTGGGGCCAGTAATAGTCTTAAATATATAGTTATCTTTAAAACTGCACCTCATCCGGACACACTTTCCGGGAGGTGCAGTTTTTTATACATTACTCAGCATCCTTTCCTAAGTTATCATCCAGGACAGCATTTTCTTCTTTCTGAGAGAATATTTTTACTTCAGGCAGTATTTCTTTAAACTCAATCCCGTAGATTTCCCACACTGTTACAAACAGTCCTGCAATTACGGGTCCTATTATCATTCCGACCATGCCGAACATGAAAATACCTCCGAGAGTTCCAAACAGGATCATAAGCTCGTGCATTTCGGTATCTTTTCCAACAAGTTTTGGGCGCAGCAGGTTATCCATACTTCCGACCACAAAAGCACAGAATACAAACAGGATTATCCCCTTTGCAATTTGTCCTGTAACAAGAAGGTAAATAACTGTCGGAAACCATATTATTGCAGATCCTACACTCGGGATAACCGACAGCACAGCCATCAGGGTTCCCCAGAATACGGCGCTTGGTATGCCGAGGAATGCAAATGCAAGCCCTGCCAGACCTCCCTGCAGTATGCCTATGACCAGGGTCCCCTTGATAGTTGCCCTTGTTATTGATGTGAATTTATCCAGAAGCCGCCGTTCGTCATGGTCCTCCAGGGGCAGGTAGTAAAGTATTTTTTTGAGAATTCTGTCTCCTTCTATAAGGAAAAAGAACATGCAGTACAGCATTATAAACACATTGATAACCATGTTTGCTGTGCTTATGGTTGCTGCCTTGAATTTTTCTATGATAAAGCTGCTAAGGCTTCCGATCAGCTCTCCCGCCTTTGATATTATCTGGTCGTGATACTGTTCAAATGGTTTAGCAATGGTTTCATAAAAAGGCAGATGCTGCTGCATAAGGCCGGTTATTGTCCCCGGTTCGGAAATCTGCTGCTCTATCCATGGTTTTGCAGCAGCCCCGATTTTTACAGCCTGAATACCGACAATTGTAAGCAGCCCGGACAGCGGTACAATGATTACGCAAAGGATTATAATCACTGTAACTGCGGAAGCCGGACTGCGGCGTCCTTTAAACCATTTTTCAAGTTTCCGGTAGATAGGGTAGGACAGTGCAGAAAAGATACCTGCAAGGATGAGGGGCATGATAAACTGGCGGATCATAGCCAGAAAAAGCAATGTAATTAATATAGCCACAACTGCCAGTGTCCACCTGTTAACAGTTCCTTTTGTCATAATAATACCTCGGAAAATAGGATAGCAGTGCCCGTGTATAAATTGTTTTTTTTGTTTTTCAGAGTGATACTGAAAAAGTTACCTCTGAAAGCTGTTTTCTCAATGGGCACCCGGTGAAAAATTCTGTTATAATAAGATTTTAGGTAATAAAAATCAGTCGGTAAAAAAATCGAATATGTTTCCCAGCTCACTTGTTTCTGCTCTATAGATCTCTGTGAATCCGCACTGTGTACAGCTTACTGTTGTAAACTTTTTATTCTGAACATCAAATATTTTTGCAAAGCCTCCTCCCGTTGCTGCAAACTGGTCGGTTTCGAATTCGTCATTTTTGCATTTGGGGCATTCCCAGTTATTATGCTGCATAATTATCTCCTTTTTTTACAGAATAAAAAGTTCGTTTGTGACGTGTTTGTTTTTATGCAGTCTAGTTTAACAGTTCTTTTTGCAGATACAGAAAAAATTGGTTTTGAATTTTGTTAATTAATCAGGTGCGTTAAAAAAGATTTATTAATAATGAATAACGCCCTGAAATGAAAATGCTGTTAATGATTTTCTATAACCTGATATGGGATTTTCTTCAAGTGTGCATCCTGTTGACATCATTTTATTGATTATTACTTTGCTGAAAAAGAAAGGTGGTTCATAGCATTAAACCATTTATATAAAAAGGAGATGGTACTATGAAATCAATATTTAAAATAATATTTGCAGCTTTTTTTATATTTCTGCTTTCAGTCGCTGCCGGAGCTGAACCTGCTGAATGGAAAATAGATAATGCGCATTCAAATATCTACTTTGATATCAGGCACATATTTTCAACCATAAGAGGAAAATTTGATGATTTTTCGGGTAAAATTTTAATTGATAAGGAAAAACCCGAAGAAAGCCGGGTTTCTTTTGAGGTTAAGGTAAAAAGCGTTAATACCTTTATCGATCAGAGGGACAACCATTTAAGGACCGGAGATTTTTTTGATGTTGAAAAATTTCCTCTAATGAAATTTAAATCTACAAAGGTTAAACATATTAAGGGGGACAGGTATTTATTAAAGGGGCTGTTTACAATAAAGGATGTTACCCGTGAAATAGAGATACCGTTTAAATATCTTGGTGTTAAGGATAACCCTATGAAGCCCGGCGGGGAAGTCGCAGGTTTTGAAACGGAATTTAAAATCAACCGGCTTGATTACCATGTAGGGTCAGGGAAGTATTATGATATGGGAGTAGTCGATAAGAATGTGAAAATACTTATCAGCCTTGAGCTTGTTAAATAGCCTTAACTGTATTTACATAGCTGTTTATAAAAAGGCAGGGTGAGTACCCTGCCTTTTTTATAACCGTATTACAGTTTCACCCGATGACGAAAGTTTCTGAATCCACATGTCAGCAAGTGTGCTTAATTCTTCCCGTATTTCTGCCTGGCTTTTTTCTTCGGGATCAAGTTCATCAAGTACTTTAAATTCAACAGATGCTTCACCTGCAGAATCCCACATCTTTTGAAGGTCTTTGTTTCTGTGACTTTTAAATTTAAGTTCGGTTTTATGCCTGTTGATAATTGCATTAAGGTCGGTGGCAAAACCGATAAAAATATTTTTATCCTCTTTATTTTTAATGCAGTAAATCCCCATGGGCCGTTTGCTTTCTTTATATGCCCGTTTTATTTCCTGTTTATTCATGTTTAAATTTCCTGATTTAGTATGTTGATTTATGTCTTTATTTCTTTGCACCATTAAGATGCCCGGGTCAAGCTAATCCTTGACTGAGGTTTAGGGAAATGATAATTGTTGCCCGATGGATCACAGCGAATACGATCTGCTTATGGAGCAGGCTCTTATTGAGGCAAGAACGGGTTTTGATGAGGGAGAAGTCCCCATCGGTGCAGTAATTGCAGACCCGGATAAAGGCATTATAGCAGGTGCTCACAATCAGCCGATACTGCGTAATGACCCCACTGCCCATGCCGAGATTCTGGCTTTAAGAAAAGCCGGAGATTTTTTGAAGAATTACCGTCTCAATGATTTAATACTTGTTGTAACCATTGAGCCGTGCCTTATGTGTATAGGGGCCGCCATCCACAGCAGAATTTCAACACTTGTATTCGGCGCTTTTGATCCCAAAGGAGGTGCTGCCGGGTCTTTATACAATCCGGCAGGCGATACCCGCCTTAATCATCGTATCGAAGTTATCTCCGGGATCAGAGAAAAAGAGTGCGGTGATCTTTTAAGAGATTTCTTCCGCTCAAGGAGAAATCGGAAACCAGTCTAACGGAGAGGTACCGAAGAGGCCGTAACGGGGTCGACTCGAAATCGATTTGTCTTGTTAATAGCAGGGCACGTGGGTTCGAATCCCACCCTCTCCGCCAATTTACCCTTAAATAACAATGTGTTATGTGTCAGAAGCCTTGCGAACAGCTTGCGAACGGGAGAGCCTTCTGATATTGTTAACAGCTGTTTTTAGGGTATTCATACTTGGGTTAGCATAATGCTGTTTTGTGACAGCCGTATTAGAATGCCCAAGGCCATGACTAATGGTTTCCATATCTATTCCGGCTTCGGACATCTGATTTCCCCATGAGTGTCGGCCTGCGTTATTTAATGGTATTAAATGTCCTAAAGCCTTTTTGCATGCAGGATTCCATATATCTCTATTTATATTCTTTGTATAAGGACGCCCTGTCCTTGGGTTGATGAAGGCAAATGGCGTCAGATTTTTAGATGATTTTTGCAGTATAGGTACTAGATCATCATAAAATGGTATTCTCCTGTCTCGTTTTTGTTTTACTCCAGTCAACTGCTGTCCGCCGTCTCCATCGGTGAAAGTATAACGGATAGTGATATACCCCTTCTTATAGTTTAGGTCAGATTTCTGAAGTGCTCTAGCCTCAGAAGGTCTTACACCTGTGATTATGATAAACTGAAAAAGTGGTCTGTCTTCCGGCAGAATTTCATCAAGAATACGGTCTTGAGTCTCCTGATCAATCCATACAATGTCACTGACCGGAATTGTAAATTTACCTTTAAAAACTATTTTATCCGGAACCTGAGATAGGTAACCCGCTCTCTTAGCATCTTCCATGATAGTGTAGAGCGTAGAAATTATATTCTTTTTATATTTTGGACTCCTGTCTATTTCAGTCCACAGTTTCAGGTAGTGATCGTAATTAAGGTCAGGTAGAAACACATCTCCCAGGATTGGTGTAATCCAATGGTTAATAGCGGCACGATAAGGCTTGTAGGTACCATGTTTCAAAGTTGGTTTTACTTTTTCGAGCCATTTCTTACAAAAAGATTTCAAGTGTATAGGTTTGGTTTTCTTATATCTCAGTGGGTTGAATACCCCATTGGCTATTTCACTCGAAATAAATAGTTGTAACCTCTTTGCCTCTTCTTCCGTCTCACAATTTTTTGGCCCAATGTCAGTATAGTACTGGCTGAAATAATACCTTTTTCCTTTAAAAGTCCCCTCAACACACCAGGTGTTTCTATTTTTATTAAAGCGCACACGTCCCCAATCATTTACCATAAATAATCCACCCCCGTTTTTAGGGTGAATGTAAGCAATATTTGGGGATGCAGTCAACACAATCTATACCTAGTTACCTTTTGATTATCTTCTTAATGTAACCCAAGAAGCTTTTTAATACTTTCTTTCCAGCGAATCTTAGGGTTGTCGTTACACCTTTCATAAATTGATCTGATTTTATTAGCGGTCTGATTCATCTTTATCTTTTCAATAGCTTCCTTAACAGCGTTATCATCATTCTTAATAAGGTTTAAGTGCTGCACCAGTCCGATCCAGATAGTTTCAGTTACTAGAGGTGTGACATTAGTGATAAGGTCATCAATGTGTTCCGGATCAAGCATTGGTTCAACACTGACTGATGTTTTAAACTCACGATGCCAGGCAATTTTTAAACATTGAAATCTTTCCTCATATGAAGGTGCTCCTGGCTCCCAAAAAGAAAGAAGGTCATTATCTGTAGCAGTTATTGTAAATCTGAAAAGAATTTGGTCTTTGTATTGTTCAAAACGATTTAATATAGGTCCAATGCATTTTAGATGCGGCTTTGAAACGATAAGTACTTCATTTTCTGCCTTCAATAATTTTTCAAGCACAGTAATACACGCATCAAGATTATATGGCGTAATGTCATGAGAAGACGGGAACATTACGATTCCTTTTCTTTTACGGTATCCTTTATCAACTTTCTCCTGAAGAATTTTTTCTTCTTCCCACTGTTCAATATTCTTTGCTGATAGGCGCTTGAATCTAAGGGCATTACTCTTTGCATAACAGTATAGACAATTATGCGAACACCCTTTTACTATATTAATATTGATTCCTGCCCATTCTTTTGTCCCAAATAATCCTTCTCTTGTTTTATCTTCTGAAGTTATTATAGGTTCAGCAAAAACCTTATCAGTCAGTTTCTCTCTAGTTTCATCAGTGCTTTTGTTACTGTTTTTAATTTTCAGTAGAGAGTGAACGGCTTTGGCAATTTTACCCTGATTAATGTCGTTGATAGCATCCATTCTTGCCAGTGCGATTTTATGGTACTCAGGATTTTTCTCTATGCCTATGTAGTTACGGTTTAATAACTTAGTTGCAATGCAAGTTGTGGCCGTTCCGCAGTAAGGATCTAATACAATATCGCCTTCATGCGATCCGATGGCGGTAAGATATGTCATCAAAGATATATTTTTTACCGTGGGGTGTGTATTTTTTCTTAATGTACCATCTCGCTGATAAGCTGTATCATTGACTTTATTTCTTCCATCACTGACTTTTTTTCCGTCAAAACCATCAAGTCCTATTTCCTTTTCAGCCCTGCTAGCTTTTGGCAAACATATAAAGGGCAAGCGTTTCCTTATATTTTCTGGTAAGTTTTGAGATGCTTTTTCCCACCAGGCATCTAAGGAGAAGAACCTTGAAATTCCACCATTGTCGCCAAATGAACCAACCCGTTCACTTTTCGTTCTACTCAAACCAAAATATTCTGATTTACCTCTTACAGCAGGGAAGCTTCCTCCAGGATGATTCTTGCCATCATCTAAAACCTCACCGGATACAAGTACGTTCGCCGGAAATCGACCATCTTCATTACTGCTTCGTTTAAAGTCTTCATTCCAGTTCTTTTCAGGAGACCATTTGACTCCACTATCATGACGCCACAACTCGCTTTTATTGCTGTATGGTATTCTTCCATCTGACAACCAAGTTACACCTTTGCCATTTGATAACGCCTGATCTGTATATGTCTTTTCATCAAGCGGTTTCATAGCTACAATGATAACTTCTACTGCTGGCTTTGGCTGGAATCCAGCGCTGGCTCCTTCGAAATCTATAGCCTTTTCTGTCCTTGGTTTGGTATTATAGACTGTCTTACCTACCGTACCACTTTCATAAATAGTGTTTGATTTATTGCAGCTTTCACGACTGTTTGGATTTCTTTTTATTACATCTCTGTACTCTTTCCATGCTTTTTTCAGCTCTTCATGTGTAGGTTTCCTCCCAAGACGTTCCTTTAACAGCCTCTTACATTCACGCTTATCAATTGTTACTGATATATTATGTCTTTTTGTGAAACCTTCAGCAAAAACCCAATAAAGAGAAGTGAAATCAATTTTAAAACCTGCGGTTTCAATATTGCTAATCATGTGTGATAAACAATCTTGTCTTGGAAGGCAGAGAATAAAAGCAAAACCTCCAGGCTTTAAAACTCTTAAACCCTCCCTCCAGACTTCAGTTTCAGGGATAGCCTTATCCCAATCTTTACCCATAAATCTTATGCCATAAGGTGGATCACATATGATTGTATCAACAGAGTTGTCCGGCATTGCTTTTAACTTTTCTAGGCAGTCTCCAAGAATTATTTCGTTAATAAGTGAAAGATTTTCTGCCTTGATCTGCTTACCTTTAAGCTCAAGTAAAATATTTTGTTTATGCAGTTTGATGCGTTGCAATATATCTGGAGTCAGGCTACCTTTAAGTGAGCGACATATAAGCCGGTCTCCTTTTACTTTAAGCTGGATATTACTGTTTTTTAGTTCTTTTAATAATGCTTTCACCATCCTACACCTCCAATTCTTCATAAACATCTGTGCCATGAAATTCCACTATGGTTGCAGGTTCTACATGAGAAAAATCTTCTATCGAATCAGAGTCAGACTCTATAAGAGTAGGAACATTAGATTCAGCTATATTTTCCTTACTTGTTGCTGGAGCTCCTACCGGTGAAAAATCTCCACGTTCCCGCATCTCCATAATTGATTTTTGCCCCTTATCTTCAACACCAGTTACGGTTTTATTTAGTTTGATAATACGTTTATTCGGCTGTCTCTCACGTGCTATTTTTATGCCCTTACTGGATAAAAAACCTTCCAGACGCATCAGGCGGTTTGATAAAGTATTTGGAGCTTTCGGCCATTCTTTTAGTTTTTGATTATCCTTTGAGGTAACCAGTCTAATCGCCTCTAAAAGCTCTGTGGAAGTTCCGATCCAGTTTGTCTTATCTTCCATTAACTTTAGAATTGATTCGCCGGTAGGATCAGCCTCAATAGCCAGGTCAATCATTTCCGCTCTGTTTTCATTGTATGCGTCTATAAAATCACCAGGTTCCCAGGGACATGCAGGTTCTGCGGCTAATACCCATCGAGTAAAATCAGCAGTACGTGGCAAATTATCTGTATTAATTTTCTGATAATTCTCTAGTGCGACTGCTAAAATGTCATAAAACGCACCCAGTATCCTTGGTCTCGCCTCCTCCCACGCCTCATGAAGCTCTTTTTCTGGTTTTCGATCTGATTTTTTAATTGTCGGTAAATCTACAAATATAGCTCGATCGATAAGGTCATTCTGGGTGATAAAGTGAGAGATACCGTTACACATTAGTGGGCGCATTGCTTTAAGAATCACTTCCTGTGCATCTGAATAAAGCTTGCGTGTACGGAAACTTCCCTCATTAGTCAGTCTGCAAAAACAGTCTGACAAGGTTTGACTGATTTTTGATACATTATCAAACCGTAATAACCAGTTATTTATAGCTGATATAAATAGATCCCTGGCAGTTTTGGGTATTGATGTAAGACCTGCCTCCGAAGGATCAATTAAACTCCCGATAATTTTTTGATTTGTACTTTTGCCTGATCCCTGTGGACCGTGTTGAACCAGAATAGAATATGGGCCTAAAGGATTAAGTGCCCCAATTATCCAGCCAACAATCCTGATGAAATTTTTTTCACTTCCATAATTAATGAATTGTTTTAACTCAGTGATTGAGCCACCCTTTACTGGTCTTGGTAAAGGCTGCATTCCTGCAGGCCTTTCAAAAAAAGGCGGGTGAAGAGTTTGATCAACAATCTCCCATTTTCCATTTTTAATTTTAATTAATCCAATTTCAGGGTCAGCAGTATCGATATATATAGCTCCGTCGACAAACGCATAACGGATATATAGATTCTCACCTTTCTGTCTCTCGACAGTTGGAAGCCATGATAGATATTCTATTGTGTTCGATATAGCATTACCTGAAATAATCTTTTTAGTTGCTTCGAAAACTAGGCGCACAAGAAGCCTAGCAAATCCAATGCTTTTTAATTTATGGACCTCTACTATTTTGCGGTCTGGTACTGCTGCATAAGGTTCTTTATCCTTCGTCTGAAAAATCCTGCACAATGCTAGGATAATTTCAATTATAGTGTTCTTTATTTTCTTTTTAGTCTCTTGATCTGTATTACCTTCATTTTTCCCCTGGTTCAATTGAACCGTTGTGTTTACTTCTGACATAAAACTTCTCCCTGTGATGTTGGTGTATTTACTACTACAATAAAATGAATAAAAAAAATAACCCTTTCCTGCTAAATACTAATGTTTTTTTGGTATCATTTTATCCCCTTGTTATTGTGGTTGCATTAATACCACAATAAATATTTATTTATGGGTTGTCAACACGAGAAATTAATAAAACTAAAAAATAATATTATCTGGTTTTTATTATCATATCGTCACTTTTCATATTTTAGGTGTGATTTCAACATATTGACTTATGACGATCGAATGTTGGCAGGACTTTCAGGTAAAAAGTGTTTTGTTTTCAAATAATAATTGGTCAATATGATAAGAATCTATTACGAATTAGCCCAATTTTTTTAACTCTACATCAACCTCATGACGCAATTTAATCATATTAATTATATGTAGGTCTTCCCATTCATTTATATTTATAGGGCCAAAAGGACCAGATACAATATTTCCGTTAGTGTCAATTTTCAGGTCTATGGGTATATTCTGATAACATGGAACTGCAGAGTAATCAGCCTCTCCATCTATAATCAAAGACTTCAGGATGATATAATTGACAACATCTATAGGTTTCGGTTGTGCATTTATTAGTGTACTTACGTATTCTGAAGCGGTTTCACGTTTAAAACCTCTTTCTATCAATCTATTTAAAAGAGCAACGGATAACACATCAGCTCTGGTAAAAATTGCGATTGTTCCTTTACTTATTGATGGCAGGCTTGGGATGATAAAACCTTTAACCATCCAATCTCTTAGTCTCTCTCGTGAAATATTTAAAACTTTTGAAATATCAATTGTTGAGTATAGATCTTCAATTTCAGGCTCCATTTGAATGCGCCAAGGGTAGAACTTCCCATCTATCTCAAAGCCCTCATAAGTCTGCAAACCCATACCGCTTTCATCTTCGTCTTCAAACTTTAAACGATTTTCATAGGCTTTTTTAACCTGTCGTTCAGCCTGCAATCTTTTTTCAGATTTTTTACGTTTTACAAATTCTGATTTTGATTCTTCCATTTTTATGCCCCTTTGTCTATTGTGGAATATAATACACTACACTTGGCTTGTCAATAAATGACATCAATCACATATAGCTATTTGGCCTGCTCCTATGTATCTCGTCTATTCACATCAACATTTGAATAAGAATTTCTGTGAATTTTGATTTTTGATTGCGGTGTTGGATTAAAAATCAGTTATTGATTATAATGTATTCGATAATTTGAAGGCTGGTGCTTGTGCCCTCTCTGTTTTTTTTCTATGTGATACAGTTGGGTTTACGGCAATATTTAATTAAAACACAATTAATTAAACAAGTATAACAGGTGACCTCGCCAGGTAAGTTCAGGCGAGGTCGTTTTGGGGTTAGTGTTTAGTTGGATCTACTATGATGTACTGTTGGCCTTTCTGTGGAGTTGGTGGCATCGGCTCACCTTTAACTACAGTGCGCTCTTTACCTGTTCTTCCACCTCGCGGACCGACTATCTCGTACTGGCCCGATCTGGGAGCAGTTTCCCCAGACTTATGAGTTTTACCCATAGGCTTTTCACCTCCTTCCTCCGGCACAATTTTGAAAAATCAGCAGCCAGAGGAAGCAAGAAGCGGTAACTAAAAGTAATAAATGTCACTTTTTTAACTTGACACGCTATGGTATACTTATATATCACAAATGTTCAAGTTAACTTGTTAACCACTTGACTAAAGCAGTAAGTGCCCTCTGGGGCATTATTTCAACCGGAGCCTCAGTCCCTGCCAGGACTGGGGCTTTTTAAATCACATTATTGGATACACTATAAGTTGTATAATATCAAGTCTAATTTCAATATGTTGTATTTAATATAACTTTTTTATTAAACAATCCTAAGCCTCGATCCTTGAGGAAGCTGATACATTCGGCAAAGTTCAGACTCATCTATGTGAAGAATCTTAGAAAGCTCAGCTAAATTGTATCCAAGCTCATTCAGATGCACATTAAAAATATCAGAAACAATTGATGGTTTCTCTTTTGGTATGTCAAGCTCAGCAGGTTCTCTGAATCTTATATTGTGCTTATTTATCTGCATCCACAGATAACGGTTCTGATTGTATGTTAGTAATCCAAGAGATTTGGCTCTCATTAGCAAAGCCTGCATTGATATTTTCCACACGGGTTTAAGTGCTGCAAGTCTTGATAGTGTAATTTTGCCCCTGAAACTTTTCATGATATCTTTGTAGGGCATGAGAAAAGCCGCCGCAAAATCATAAGCTTGTCTCTCCATGTCAGGAACCGGAATGCGGTGCATAACAAGGTGTCCAAGCTCGTGACCTAAAGTGAGTCGCATCCTATCGCCAGGCTGATTCTGATTCAAGAATATTGTTGGCGGAAGGTCCGGAACCTGGAAGCTTATGCCATCAATAGAAATATCGCCAAAATCGCAATTAACAATGATTATCCCTGCTTGTTCCAGGTAATGTGTAAGATTATCAATAGGGCCATCAGGAATTAGCCAAGTACGCCTTAATAAGCTTGATATTGCCTCGATATCACTACCATATTCGTCAACATCAAACTCTGGTAGTGGTAGCTTGCTTTCGAATTCGATTGCTTTAAAAAGCTTTTTAAGATGCAGTATTCTTACATTTATTTGAGCATGGATATTTTCAATTGCGTGCTGGCCGACAGCTGCTTTTTTACGATACATTGGATGAACGCTTACAGGGAGCCCGTAAGTGCGTTCAGATTGATAAAAAAAACTTTTTGGGAAATTGAGCACATCTACTAATAACTGGACGGCATCCTCAGATGGCTCAGTCAGGCCATTTTCTACCTTTGAGAGAAAACCCTGTGTCAACCCGGTTGCTCTTGCAAGGCCTGCCTGGCTCATTTTTCTAGCCTGTCTCGCTATAATTAGGAGGTTTTTATTAAATGTATTTGAATCCATATATTATTTAATTCTTTGTTAGGGCCTCTGCAACTTCTTCCTTCTGTTTTTTTGCTCTCACCAAGCTGGATGCAGGTTGCGGATGAGCTTTAACAGGTAATTCCTCTATATTTGATTGTGGTTTGAGAACGTTATACCCCCAGAGGATCTCTTTTTTGTTGCGGGCAATTACTTGAATATTTTCGACTTTTGTTTCAAGATCGTTTAAAATATAAACAATTTCAACCCGTGAATACTCACAGTCGTCGAAGAGTAAGGGGTCATCATGATCATGGAATGCAAGGGCAAGTTGGGTAGGATAATTTTGGCTTAAACCATGAGAATTACCTTTTTTAAACCTGAATAAGACTGAATCATCGATAACAAAAGAAGCTGTCTGATTATAGCGGTCTATCGTTCTTATTTCCGGACGATCAGTAAAGAGGTCTTTTGCCCGGTCTATCATGCGGTCCCACACTACGTTGGCTCGGGTCCGCGTGTATCGAAATCGACTGCTTTCCGTACTTTCAAGCCAGTCTTTCCAAGCACCGGAAACTATATGATAAATGTCTGATTCAATTTTGTTTAAGTGTCTTTTTACTTCGTCTTTGTTAGGAAGATGCATGCCCTTTCTCCAATGTTTTTATCCAGTCTATCACATTTTTTTGCAAAATCAAGTTAAATTATTCATCAAACTATTCATGAGGCAATTTATTACATTTTCTCATACTATAAAAACTCATAATTAATTCCAAAGCCCTTTTATCTGCTCCTGAATATCTTCCTTGGTAACATCTGCGTAAACTTGAGTTGACTGGATTGATACATGCCGTAGTTGCTTCTGAACTGCTCTGAGGTCCTTTTCCTTAGCATAAAGCTGCACGGCATATGAATGTCGCAAAGCATGAACACTTTTTCCAGACTCATATAACCCAAGAACCTTCAGGTATTTCTTTACTATCTGTTGAATAGCCTGGGACGTCCAAGGCCCTCTCTGCCCGATAAACAGATAATCATTCTTTCCAGTAGCTTCACCTTGACCATCCTTCCATTTTAAGAACTGTTTCAGATGCTTCTTCAGACTGTCCGGGATCTCCACATGACCTGATACAGAACCTTTACCCTCTCGAACAAAGACCTCTGACTCGCCATATCCGGTTTTCAAATCTCCACACCGGATATTGGCTGCTTCATTTACTCGAAGGCCTGTGCAAGTTAGAAGGTCGATCACCATCCATTCTCGGACTCCTGTAACCTTGTCTTTTTTTCTGTCCAGGATTGCCTGGTCTCTTACTGTTCTTCTTAGTGCTTTAATCTGCTGTTCAGTGAAATACTTAATACCATCTATGTTCCGGATTTTTTTAGTCCTTGTATTTTTCTTGGTCTTGCCTCGTATGGGCAGAGTAATAACATTGGATTTGTCCATAAATGACCTCCTTTAAAGTTTTCTATTGAGTTTTTGTATAAGTTTGAAACGGGAAATCAGTGGGTTAGGTGGTTAAAAATGATGGAACTCAATACATTTCAGATAGAATCTTTTGAGTTTTAGTGTGGTTTTAAATAGGAGCAGCGTATAAAGTGGTGGTTATGAAAAACAATAACATTACAAATTGATATGGAACAGCGATATATTGTAGAAATATGTGATCAATCTTTTAATAGCCCGGAATAATCTATACCTTATCTATTATTAAATAATTAAAAGGATGTTTATATATCCTTTATATTCTTATTTGAGCTCTGCTCCTGAGCCGGACAGGAACTAATGCAGGTATTTCTGTTCTTATTTTTTGGTAAAGTTCAGCATCTGCATTGTTGATATCAATTGTCACTATTGCAGAATAAATTATTCCTGATGGTTTAGAAGCTCCATAATGCCAGTCAGAACGAGCTTGTGCATGAATGTCAATCATAGGATTTTTTACTGATTTAAACAATTTGGTTTTGGTCCAGTAGTGTTTAGCTGTGTCCCATACACCTATATCACGTCGTTCTTGTTCTGTGAGATATAGTCTTTTATCAAATTTGTACACAGTATCTGACTTTGGTGACGAACTGATCTTTGCACCATTGGATCTAAGTTTTTCAACTTTTTCTGATTCACTAAAAATATCAATTCTTTTAGGTGACGAATCATTAATTCTATAGCTATACATATCACAATGTGGCCTAAAGGTTACATCTGTTCCAGCAAGAGAATATTCGTCAGGCATCGCTGGAGAAATGCCAGTAGCATGTACCAATGTCCAACGAAATTGAACTTTACCTTTTTCGAGGACATCATTGTAAAAGGGTATTCTAAGAACCCCTCTTCTGCCAAATGGGATATGACCATTGTATATAAGTGTCACGCAATTCTGTGAACAGAGTAATAATTCTTCAAGCGGAGCAGTTAATGGTCCCCAACCACAATAATCTTCCCATCCTTCAAGAAATGAATTGTGAATAAGTAATGCTTTAACAGTCTGAGGCGTAATTATATCTTTATCATTTACTCTATAGAGTAATTCTCCCGCAAAAGAGCATGCTAAAGGCGCGGCGAAACTTGTTCCTTGTACTCCCGCATACTTTCCCTCTTCGCCAGCTACTAAAATATTAAATGGTTGAGTTCTGTCACCACCAAACATATGTATGTCTGGTTTTATTGCATTGCCACACCTGCCTGGCCCAACGCAGCTGTAGTCGGCTCTAACCGGATCACCGTTAGGGTTTCTAATATATGCCCCGACTCCTATACCATTAACCATATCTGAGGGGGGTTGAATACGATTCCGTGGATATGTTTTGTTTCCATCATTTCCGGCTGCGATAATAAATAATACATCGTACTCATAAGCAAGACGATCTAAAGTAGAAGTGAACAAATCAACATCATCATCCTCTACCGGTATATTGGGACCAAAGCTTAAGACATAAGTTTTAATATTGTAATTAACTGGGTTTGCAACAGTCTCTTCTATCCAGTCAACAATTTTGTATAGGTCAAGTGAAATGCCATGTTCAGGCGGAACGGGGAAAACTCTAAAAGATCTTACACCGAATTTTGGTGCAGCATAAGATTTATTTGGATCGTATGGTCCATAAAAAAGAGCTCCGCAGACAGCAGTACCGTGCAATAAATATTCATCATCGGGTGGCTCAGTTGTTAGGTTTTCCTCAACAACCCATGGGCCAAGGTGAGTTAAGTTCAAGTCAACCCCGCCATCAAACATTCCGATCTCTGGCAGTGTCATACGCATCGGATCAGCGTCTGGCGGTTGGTTCGTATCATGCAACTCTCCGGAACTTATTCTTGGAAAGGATATGCTAGGCATCACACGCATTGATCGCAAAGGGTTGAATGCTGCCAGTTTAGTGATATGACTTGGCTTTATCTTTGCAGGCATAAACCGAGGAGCATCAACACCTCCACTTCTTACCCAATTAAATAAAAAGAGTGGATAGTTTTCCGATAAAAGGGTGGATTGAATTTTTTTTAAGCATTCTTGCCACTCTCTCTGCTCCATGGGATGGAATATTAGCTCAAAAGTTTCATCAGAAAACTGAGAGTCAGCAAACTTTGTAACTTTATTTGATTCCTGAAAATGAAAACTGTCTATGCGTATAATCTCTTTTTGTTCTGATTTGATTAAATCTGACCTGTCGAGGCGTTTTAAAGTTGATTCAATGTTTTGTGGGCTTGATTTTATGAAAAGCCGTCTGCTCTTCTTTTTTTCTTGTAGAGGAGTTTTATCCCGGTATTTTTGTTCCCAAGATATCGAACCGACAATGTTCCAGTTTGATTTGTTTACCCAGTTTACAGGGAGGTAGCTTTTTGCGACGTATGATGAGTCTAGGTCCATACAAAAAAAGATTGAGTTATCAAGCCTCGTATATGAATCAAGCTCATTTAATATGTTTTCTAAATATGGCTTTATTTTCGTTCTTGCTTCCTCATAACTTCTGATATCTTTTTTAGGACCAGCAGTTGAGATATAACTGGCATTACTGGTTAATATTTCAGCTTTGCCAAGAACCGGTAAAATTTTATCAGCCATTATATACTCCTTTTATTGCTTACTTAGTGTAATTTGATATGGTTGTGTGAGATACTCCTAATATTGATGCCATCTTTCTGTAAGTGAAATGTTTAGGTGCAGCCTTGTAAGCATTTTTAACGAATTGTGCTACTTCCTCTTTGGAAAATGTTCGACCTTTCATTTCTCTTTCCAGTTCATCGCAAACTGCCTCATTTAGCGACAGTTTCTCCAATATTTCACGTGATTTAATTTTTTGGATCAAACTCTTTAAATCAGCTCCGCTTGCGTCGGGTAAGCCGGATGCTATCATCTTAAAAAGGTCATTATTTTTTTTCTTATCTCCATAGTAGAAACTAAGAATATCAGTTTTTAAATTGAAATCTGGAATTGTTAACTCTATCCATCTTGAGAATCTACGTTTGAATGCTGAGTCGAGTTGCTCTGGTAAATTCGTTGCGGCTACAACAATAGAGTCTTCAGGCCATGACTCAACTTCTTGAAGTAGGACTGCAACGACTCGCCTCATCTCGCCGACATCAAATCCATTTTCTCTCTGGTAACCAAGCGCATCAAACTCATCCAGTAACAAAAGGCATGGTTCTATTTTAGCCCTGTCGAGAGCTCTTTTTAAGTTCTGTCCTGTTTGTCCCAAGTAGCTAGTAACAACAGATGCGATGTTGAGGTTGAAAAGTGGGAGTTCAAGACGTGCAGCAAGCCAGTATGCTAAACTTGTTTTCCCGGTACCCGGCTTTCCAATTAATGCGAGGCTTGACGGGGCAGAAATACCTGCATTTTGAAGCTCAATATGATTTTCTCTCTCTTGCACAAATCTGCTTATCATCTTTTGAGTATCTGCAGCTAAAATTGGTGGCTTAGTGTCAGTGGGTACTTCGAGGCGCGTCATAAGCTCTAAGCCTGAGTCAGTATCTTTAGGGTCTTCACCTAGGGAGTTGAAGCGACGTAAAGCTCCAATACCTCCAATATTTGAAACAATGCGTGAAAGTCGTGATGCTAAGTCGGGGTTTTCTTTATTGAGCTTAGGGAGGCTTCTTCGTATTTTTAGCAATAGCTCATCATCAGGCCTTCGAGCTGCAATGCTTGTAATTTTTTCAATAAGATCATAAATTGTTTCCATGTAATAACTTTGTAAAAAAGCTTATAAAATGTCAAGTAAAATTTACAAGAAATGAATATAGATAGATATTTCAATGAATTGAAATGGAATAAAGTGTAAAGGGATGGATGGGATATGGCCTTGTAAAAGTAAATTATTACCTTTAAATACTCTTCATGACAAACTAAAAGTCATCGAATTTATCATCTCTATTTTGTGGTCTTAAAGGATCTACCCTTTTATACTTCTGGAGCTTCTTTATACGTTCTTCATCTACATTAATGCCTAAATACCCACCCCAGAACATAAAGTCTTCCAGCGATATATCTTCATCGCCATCTTTATCTGAATCTGTTTTCTCATCAGGCTCATCCAGCTCTTGTTCTTCCCAAGTATCCATATCCTCGCAATCCTCATAAAAATCATCCTCGTAATCCATAATTATCTCCTTTCGCTGCTATAATAAAGAGCCAATACCTCATACTCATATATTTTTCATAAAATGATCAGCCTTGTCTTTCATTGTTTTGATTATCCCCTCGTCAGCCATACTGAAATGCTTTTCACCGATTATTATATGATCTAGGATATTTACCTCTATTGAATAAGTGGCAACTATCAATCTCATTGTTATAAGCTTATCCTCCCTGGATGGTCTTGGGTCTCCTGATGGGTGGTTATGGGCCAGAACAATATTATTGGCCTTTAAGCGTAATACTTGCTTGATTACTTCACGAGGGTATATTGCAGCACCTGCAATGCTTCCTTTAAATAAATTATCAATCGCCAAAATACTGTTTTTCTGATCCATAAAGACAAAGAACATTTTTTCCACGTCATCCTCATCAGCAAATAATGGTTTTAAAATATTAAATGCTTCCACCGAACTGCATAAAGACTTACCTTTTGATGATTCCTTTACCATTGATACAAACTTACCTGACTTCAAGTCCTCCCAAAATTGTTTTTGATTCATGATCACCTCCATAAAATAGAAAAGCCGTCCACACAAACTGTAGACGGCTTATTGTTGATGTTAAATTTTACTATGCGGCTAATTTATCCTGGCTGGATACCTGTTGCTCTATTTCCTTTCCAAGTATCAGATCCAACACTTTCTCCGTTTCATTCATCACCTTGATACAGGCAGAATAAACTGACATGTTTATTTTCTTCGCATACCCCTCAATATATCTGAATGAATTTCCAAGATGTTTCTCCCCTGTCAATCCAACGATCTGACAGAGTGTAGCTGCTCCAAGTTCGGCAACAATCTCCTGTAAAGGATCTTGCCCCTTCTTTAGACCTTCGGCTATCCGATCATGTCCTGCATGGCTGAGCTCATGAAAGAAAACACACTCTTCTTCAGTCGCAAGAGCAATTTCATTATTATCCGGAGCATAGTACCCTCTATAAAAATAGTTACTAGGTATAGCCTTTACTGAAATCCCCCACTCATTTGCTTTTTCAATAAGCGGAAGTTCCGGTATTTCTATCTGCTGATAATCAAGTTCTTCTCCGTCTGTATCCTCCACTTTGAAAACGGGCTTACATCCGAATCCGTATAAAACATCCTGTTCACCTGTATCTGTTTCTTTCTTCTTGATATAAGGAACCAGTATATAGAAAGCTTTACTCCCTTTCTTTACGTACCTGTTTGTTTCATGCCACTGTCTGTATCCTCTTCCATCCATTGTTCCGGAAAGAAACATGATAGTTCGATTGAGTATGCTCCACTTGCTTGATGGCAAATCGGGAATAGGGAACATGCTGTATGCGACAGCCTTGGGTATATCTCCTGTTTTAAATCTCTCTAATATACTATCCAAAACAAGCTTGACGTTCGCTTTCATTGTTACCTCCTTTGATATTATTGATTTCTTCTTCAGCTAATTTTAGACAGTCCGTACAAATACCGTGCGAGATTGGAATCTTAGGAATGACATTTGTTTCAGCGTCTTTAAAACGAATGAACCGCTTACAATAACTACAGACAACCATTAATCTCATTGTCTCCTCCATAAATGCAAAAACCCCGTGACCATGTGACCACGAGGTTTTCTAAATTTTAGTTTTAAATTTTGTGACAGATTACATTGCTGCCACTTCTTCTATTTCATCTGATAGACTATTTATGTCCCAACCGCTTGCTTCTCTGATTTTATTAATCTCAATAGCTCTGCGTATTTCCCAGGCTAATTCAATTTCACAGTCGATTTCTATTCCATCTATGTTTATGGATTTCAATTCGCTGAAGCTGATATAACCCCACTCAGCATTGATATAATCGTTATTGAGGATAGCAAAGCCAAAGAACAGATCATCCCCATTAAATTCTGTTATGAACCAGTCGCAGGCTCCTATGAAGAAATGAAGATATATAAGTTTATCCTGTAACGGTATAAGCTCTGTTTCGTAAAACCTCGGTATTTTCTCCAGCCTCTCTTTTGATGGTATGTTCCACATTGTTATTTTTCCTTTCTTTATGTTTAAAATATTTATTCAATATATTTCTGTTTCTGATGAACTCCTTAATCAGTCCTGAGTTTTCAGGTTTTCCTTTTATCTTCATGCTGAGGACACCCAGCCAGCAGATTGCTATTGTTACAGCTTGTCTTTCAGTAAGATTACATACAGACTCTGCTCCAAAGATTTCATTAAATTTTGTCTGTGCCTTCTCCACCTCCTTCTCATAAAAATCAATTTTCATTACTTTCTCCTTTCCCGCATAAAAAAAGCCACCCAAGACGATCTGCTCTGAATGGCTCTGCGTATATTGATTGTTTATTTTAAATTAGATTAATGCTCGTTGTTTTCCGTTTCCATTATCACCCTGCAACAGCGATTGTTTCTTCTGTCCGCAATACTCTATGATTTCCATGTAGTCGGAACTGGTTAATAATGAGAATTCATTCTGATGAGCTCTGTACCAATCTTCCAGATGGTCAATCTTGTGAACATCATCAACACCTTTCTTAAACGCTTCCTTTTTCTCTGAACTGATAATCCCTGGATCAACGCCTTTATCCAGCCATTCTATGAGTTGAAGCCCTGTGTCCTTAGAGGGGATGAAATGCTTACCGTCCAGCAGACTGGTTCTATCTTTTGATACTGAGGCAAAGTGATTCTCCTGGCAAAGATCCATTACAACAGTGAATTCATAATCAAGTCCTTCCCGTTGCTCTGGCTTCAGCCCTAACTTCATGGGCTTCTTTTTACCGTTTTCATCTGTAACAACATCCCATGCTGTCTTCGATCTCATAGTAACAATGATATGAACAGGGCATTGAATAAGAGTGTCGACAAGGCGGTTGTGCTCCGGTGTCACTTCTCTCCATGCGGCCCATGAATTCTGTTTCTGGTCTGCCAGGGTTATGCGATCGTGTTCATCAAGAATACCTCCTGTGCCGGCCCAGGCATGGCTCAGGCTGTCAATGATGATACAGTCTGCTCCTTCCTGAACAGCAGTGTTAATGTACTCGCAGTATCTTGTTGGTGAGAATGATGCCGTCAGCTCCGCATGGTTGAAATCAGGAATGCATGGCTTACCCTGCTCAAGCAGTGCTGAACCTTTCTCTGTATCAATAACAAAGATATTCCCTGATGTGATTCCGCTTGCTATCAATAGTGCTGAATGAGTTTTACCTCCTCCAGATGGTGAACATAACGCCAAGCGGAGCTTTGCTTTCCTTCTCTGTGCCTTTTGAAATAAACTCATGATAAAGTCTCCTTTCATTTAGAAATAAAAATGCCCAACCGGAACTTTTCCGATTGGGCTTGTTAAAATGGTTTTCAGTTGATGGTTATAAATTGTTTATGATACAGCAGACCTGCTTTCGATATATCTTTCTGTAAACAGGGTTGTAAAAACATTGTGAATACTGGATACCCCCCCCCCAAGGCGGGCATTAATAATTCAGATAAATTTAATTTCTATATCTAAACCCTTATTGTGCCACTCACACTCTCTGGCTTGTTTTTAATTTTTAAGTCTATGATGATTAATAATTACTGGATTTAACCAGTTAATTTCACTCGTCACCATTAAAGGCCCCGAAAATAATATAGGTGGGATTGTTTTAAACAGGACGACCACGATGCAGGATCGCTGATATAAAACCGGCAAAATAAGAAAGGATTTTAATCGATAAATTTATGTGTGAGGAATATATACCCTGAAGTGGAATCATTGATTCTGGGCTGATTTTACCACCCTGGAAGGGGTTTTATAATGTAAATGCAGTTATTCCCCGGTAGCAGTAATAAAATCATATCATAGGTAGAATCCAAACACTTATATCCAGCAATAACTTCCAGCCTATATCAGTACCAGTATTAATCACCTTCAGAAACACAGAGGAGCACCCATGTGCTATGTCAACTGTTCTGATTGTACTGGACTATTGGTACAGGTTACTGGTACTGGACGATACAGGATAGATTGCTTTATGATTGTTATTATATTACTGCTACTAAAATTTTGATTGTTCATAGCCCAGATCCATATTCGTTCATACAATCTGCTTCAGAACCCATTACAACCAATGTTCCTCTCAATCAATGATACCAAATGTTTCGGTCGTTTCATCTGAGTCATGGAAGATTATGATTGTGGAAGGTTAAAGAGATGTCTGAGGTATGGATACTGGCGTTGATAAGTTAAAGTGGGTGAATGTTAATGTTATGACATGTGTTTTTTTAAAAATTAATTTCATGCTGATCATTCATTTATGCTTTCAAGAGCATCAAGCTCAAGCATAACTTCTGCTAAAGATATGAAATGGTCATCCAATATTTCAGAAATACGGATAACCTCGCTTGAAATTTCATTACCGAGATAACCCAGAGCATCCGGATTTATATCTATCTCTCCTTGTTCAACAACAGAAAATACGCCTATCATATATGAGATGGCATAAATTTTATTTACAATCTTGTTAATCTCGTCTACTGTTTTGACATAAGGGTGAGCAGTTTCTACATTCATTCCTTTAATCATAGTATCTCCTTTTTATAGTTTTAGTGTTGTACAGGCAACGCTTCAATTCTATGTCTGTATTGTTATGTGGTTGATAATGATAAATAAAATAATTTTGTTGATGGGTTAACGGATTTCGGTATGAAACAATTAATTACTGTTTAATCATCCTTATGATGATTTGATCTACAAAGCACTTTGTTTAATGTGGTATTAATAAAAAGCGGAAACGCTTATCGAATATAGTTACCTGGAGTATCAGTCTTAGAAGAATTACCTTATCAAATAATTTATCCATAGGAGGTATTAAGTATGAATAAAGGTGATCTAATAAATGAAGTAGCCAAGATTGTAGAGAACAAAAAAGAGGCAAAGACCGCTGTTGATTGTATCTTTGAAACAATCACAAATTCTTTAAAGAAAAATTCTGATCCCGTCACTCTGGTCGGATTCGGGACATTCAAAGTAAACAAGCGAAAAGCCAGGATAGGGAGAAATCCTCATACCGGTGAAGAAATGAAAATAAAGGCAAGCAGAGTTATTAAATTTTCACCTGGTAAAGCACTCAAAGATGCCGTAGCTTAACGATTCGATTGCTGAACAGAACAAATCTTCGTGATGTATAATAAATTTTATGATGGTACGATATTTGGTACTTGACGTGACACTACATTTTAAAATAGAAAATAAAAATAAGTAAAATTTAGCAAAACATATTAATGTACTTTTATGATCTCCCTTCCATATTATTCATGGGTGAGACTTATTTTTTAAATGAGTATTTATAAACAAAAGGAGAAATAGTTCATGAGAAATAAGTGTACAATGGGATTGGTTATCTTGTTCCTGCTTGTTTGCACGAATATAAAGGCTACTACTACCTACTACCAAAAAAATATAATCGCCGAAGGGGATAACAGGCCAGATTTCGCTCTTAGCGGCGATCGGGAAAAGCTGATCGTATCAATCCATGACCGCATTCAACCTGAAGTATTTAGAAACAACAACAACTGGAGTTTAGAGAAATACAATCAAGAGGTCTCCTTTCTTGAAAGCAAAGGGTTTTTAAAAAAAACAGGTGATAAGGTTATGACCACCTGTATGGTTGTAAATCATGAAGATGGGATGAATCTTTATAAATATGCCGAGCCAATTTCTCAGGCTATCGCTGACTCTATTTTAAAAATTGAAGACAGAGTTCAAGAGGTATATTCAACGACTCAACTGGCCGAAAGCTATTCCTATGATTCAATGGCTTTTTTTCTATTGAGTAACGTTCTTTTAGATAATTGGCAAATTGAAAATGTCGAAAGCAAGTTCTTAATGGCACAGAGGCCATTAAGACACGGAAAAAATTATTATATAGCATTTTTAGAAAACATCTCCTCAACCCGAGAGGCCTTTGGAATATACGGCAACCAATCATCAAGAAAATACTCAGCTTATGGCAATAACCGCGGAAGCATTGATTACGCGACTATCAACAATAAGATATCCTCTTTTCCCAAAATTACTAAAGGTGATAACATTAAACTAAAAGCAATAGCTGACATTTTCAGATCACCTCTTTTAGAAATTCTTGAAACAAACCGGAGTTACGCAAGAAAAGTTTTTGAGAAAACAGGTTATGTTGATGAAATAGCGTTTGAGGAATTCTATATCTGGTGGTATCACTTCATTTATTCACGAGCAACAGAGATCTTAGCTGAAAGAAAGGCTCTAATAATTCCCGAGAACGGAAATTTCTTGTACCGATATGGAAATTAAGTCGTTATCATTAGAAATGTATAGTTTTATGGTTAAGCTATTAAATCAACCTAAATAACTTCAATATCTAACCAAACTTTGAATACTTAATCAACCTATAAAATCAGGAATTATTTATGATATCTTGATATGCTATTTGTTTCAATATTCCGCTTTGTTTGATCACTTGGAAGGGGAAATCCGCTTTATGACTATCACCAAAAAACATCTTATAGAGTCCTTATCTAAAATTTGCAGTACAAGAAAAAATGCCGAGAATATCCTCGAAAGCCTTCTGGAAAATATCAAGTCAACATTGGCAACTGGAGAAGATGTTCTTATATCCGGATTCGGTAAGTTCTGTGTAAAAGATAAAAAGCAACGCAGAGGAAGAAATCCTTCAACTGGTGATGACTTGGTATTGGGTGCAAGAAAAATTATTACCTTCAAATGTTCAACCTCATTGAGAGATAAGACAAATGAAATGATGTCAGATTAATTCACGAACGTTCGCATACAGAACTACTGAATAACTTCGTTGTGCCCTAAGAGTGACAAATGAATATAATAGACCAGATAGGCTGGAATAGAAACCACCGTATTCGCTTCCATGGAGACCATGGTCCTTTGGTGATCACACTGCATGGGGGACCGGGTGCGTCTGGTAGCGCAGTGCGATTGGCCCAGGGGCTATCTCACGATTTCCGGGTGATTGAGCCGTGGCAACGCCTAAGCAGCGAAATACCGCTGACCGTCGCGGTTCATATACAGGATCTACGCGACCTTATCCTTTCGCGCTGCAAAGGCGAGAAACCTTCTCTTGTCGATTCGTCGTGGGGTGCTATGCTTGCTTTAGCCTATGCGGCAGAATACTCGGAAACAATCAACTGTATTGCCCTTGTTGGCTGTGGGACATTCGACAAGGCATCCCGCAAGGTCTTCGTCCAGAAACAAAGGCTGAAGATCGCTGACTACATATCTAAGCACCCCGAGCATAAGGCTGACTTACAACTAGACATAGGTGCATAGATGATGAAGTGGCATGGGATGACCGACTCATATGAGCCGTTACCCATTGACGATACAACCCTGGCACCCGAGCCGTTCGACATGCAAGGCAATACAGAGACTTGGCAAGACATGCTACGATCCCAAGAAACGGGTATTTACCCACAGTCATTCACGTCTGTGAAAGTTCCGACAATCATGCTACATGGTGCCGACGATCCCCATCGGGGATCTATGATCCGAGATGCCCTGAAACGGTATATACCTCACTTACAGTACCACGAATTTCCGCGATGTGGGCATGATCCCGAGATCGAGAAATACGCAAAAGACGAATTCTTCGCTGTTCTGAGCAATTGGCTGAGACAAGTTTTCACAACAACCGACGATGCATAACACGGAATTCAGCAAATCGCAAAAAGTGTACTCACACTGATTACAGGCGTTAAAAAGAATAGATACTCCATGATAGACTCCCTATTTCATTGGGGAAGAATTAGTATAAAAAGAGATTCAGAAAAATCATCGTCATGCCGTCATATCGTCATGACTGGGTAAAAAATATTTTTGGTAATAGTAGTAACACAAACAAATACCAGTCTAGAACACAAATGAAGAAGCTGAATCCAATGCAAGCAGATATGGTTAAGAAGGCTGCAACTACTGGTGTTGAGTAAGTCTAGACTGATGGGATACTGGTACTGTAAGATTTTTACTATTATAATGGGAAGCGTGCTCAATGGAGATTAAATGATAAAATGTAAAAAAAATATTTTTTTTGTCCAATAACCTGGTTGAGTTTACAATGTTAAGGAGTAGAAGATAATAGAACTACCACAGCAAGATTGTAGAGTTGCCAACTGATACAGAAAAACAAATCAAAAACCACAGATAGATTTTCTATCTGTTAAAGATTTGCTTTTAAAAAAAATGCGTAAGCAAAAAATTTACTTTCGAAGTGCTTTATAGCTTCGAAAGCATGACCGCCAGGTCATGAGTAGATAAATAAAAATGGGAGTCTGCCCTTATTTAGGACCTACTTGAGACTGATGTAGTTTTTGCTTTTACAGGATGAATATATGATGATGCGCTTGAGTCAGTGAGGTCTTGTCAGCATTCACAAATGATATACTTTATGCCGAGGATGAAATGAATTGTTCGAGCCCACACAAATATTGAATGAGCCCGAACAATATAAATTAGCAATAGCCTATGTCATAGAGGGATTGTTTAAATTCTGCGGTAAGACGGTTTATGCGTTTACAGAGCGTGTCATATTTAACACCAATCTCATTGGCGATTGACTCTCGATCTTTTTCACCAAGTAGCACCGAAGCATAGTCTGCTCCATAATGATCAAGCATCTTTTCGAATAATTCTTTAGCAATACATAGATCCTCTGGTGTTCTGGTCTCAAAAGTCTCATCTGTGCCATACTGATTAAGAAGAGAATCTGAAAGGTCCCCAATATCTCCGCTTTGGAAAGTTGACCTCTCTCTCATTTTTGCAGGGACTTCAGTTCGTAATAGGTTATTTAAATTTTTATTAATAAAGTTCACAATAAAAGTTGAAAACTTTGCTTTTTCTTGATCGTAATTCTCGTGATAGACATTGTTTAAATAATGCTTAAAAAGTTCATGAAGAATATCGTTGCTATCAAAATTGCTATGTTGTTTCAGAATCCGCAATTTCCTTTTTATCCTTATATTCCGTTTGAATTTTTTATAGGCTGAAAAAGCCAACTCAAACTGGCGGTATGCTTCATTTTTTAACTCTTCTTCAGTAATGTTTTTTTCATTCAGGCTGTTAAAAGTTTCCATTAATTTCCTCCAACTACATTTCAAGTAAACTGCGCCTTAAAAAATGCGGTGTTTTTTGTTCCTTTCCGGATTCGATTTTAGGGTTAAGAATTTTCTTTAATACTTCACTTAACCTGTATGTGTTATAGGCATTAAGGCTTATAGCGCAGCGCTTTAACATTCCTTCGTATAATTCACAGTCGTCTTTTAGACATGTCCTATTAAGAAGTGGGCACATTTTATCATTGTTTTTTTTAGGCATATTGATTGCCTCCTATATTTGAAATTTGTTCGTTCGCCTTTTGTGCTGCTACAGGCAGACGATAACCATTATCAAGATTGGCTTTTATTTCTCTAATTAACTCCAAATCTTCTTTGCCAAACATACGGTAACTACGTTCACCGCATATTACTCTGCTGGGCTCCGGGATATACCCTTTTTCATGCCAGTGCCTGATTTGTTTTACGCTGACACCCGATAGTTTTGCTGCCTGGCCGATACTTAAATCCTTTTTAATTGTCATAGATCTTTCCTCCAAAAATTATTTTGTTGAGGACAAAAAATGCCTCTCTATATATTACAAGGTTACATTATTCCTGTATGTGGTTTGGTTGTTACAAAAGTGTCCTTACCTTTAGTAAGGTTAGTTTATTCGAAAGTAGTAATAGAATGATGAGCGAGTAATATAAAGAATTTAACTTGTTATAGGCTGGAAAAACTTCTGCTATTAAAATCAAAAAAAAACGATGATAGTGATATTTTATTGGATAAGAGATACTTAATATAGGCTTCTGATGACAGCAACTGACTGATGATTCTATTATCAATTATTGAAATGAGCAACTTTAATATGTGTTTGCCTTGCTGAGTGCATGTACGAACTTTTCATGACCTTTAAAAATGATAAAGATATAAAAGGTCATGAACCATACCAACTACTTGATCGACTTTTCAATGAGCAGTGTGAGTTCAAGGACACTCCCTCCACTGATGAAGAATCAACAAAGATACTTGTCAAGAAAAAGCTGGAAGGTGGCGAAAATCTTCAGTCTCTATATGATCCTGATGCAAGCTATGGACATAAAGGTACAGGATACAGTGTTCATATCACAGAGACCTGTAATAACCCTGACAAGCCGGAGATCATCCCTGACTATGAAGTTCATGGCGCTGCAAGATCCGATATAGGAAAAGTTCTTTCAGTTGTTGAAGGATTAGATGATGCCGGGCTAAAACCTGAAACACTTTTTGCGGACGGCGGTTATCCATCTGTTCCATCTGCTTTTAAAATAATTGAGTAGGAAATCAATTTTATGGCTCCGGTTAACCGCAGCAGGCTGTCTGATGATATCTTTAGCAAAGACCGTTTCGAATATGACTTTGATGGTTATGCGATGAGATGTCCAATGGGACACAGCCGTGTGAATTACAATATGCTTAGCCATAATAAACCCTTCATGCTATTTTTAATGGTGATACCTGCCGACAATGTGAACTGCTGGACAGATGCCCTGTAAGAGCTCCGAATCATCGCAGCAAAGGATGCAAGCCGAGAGATACAAAAGGGAATTTCCGTCTTGAGATAACATCCGAGATTATACTCCGTGATAAAATGTGTTCCATTCAACAAACAAAGGAATGGAAGGATCGATATAAGATCCGATCAAGCATTGAAGCAACCAACTCCGAACTGAAAAGAGTTCATGGTCTTGCAAAGCTTCGTGTACGCAGAATATCAAAGGTTAATTTTGCAGTGGCCTGTAAGGTGATAGCGTGTAATATAAAGAGGTGTGCCAAGGCCCAAAAGGCCTCAAAAAGGCCATTGCAGGGCTTCTTATCGGCCTTTACAGAGAGGAATACAATATTTTGCGCGAATATTACTCGGGAAGCATTTTATCAAAGAACGTATAATGCTCGTAGAATTTTAATAAGTTGGGCCGTAGAAAAGAGGGTCTTACTTCTCAGGAATCAATAATTCAATATAACTATTCTTAATTTAATAATTAAACAGCGTTATTCAAAGGTATCCCCCGCGCCTGTGGCGCGGGGGAATTGGAACATCTTTTCTGGACAATTTATCCTCGTTTTTTAATTCTTCCAATGGGTTCCCGGATACCCTGTGCGAAGGAGACTGCTCAGCCTACAGAGGATCAAGGTACGTGGATTCGCTCAGGTGGGCAAACCAATCACCGTCTTCCAGTTGTTGATAAAGTGCCTCATCATAACCCCAGTCGGAAGCATCCTGAAGACTCTGATCAATAAAATTTCCTGAACCGATATATGCGTGTATGGAATAATATTCAGTTTCAATATCAGCTGGCATTGACCAATTGCTCTCCCATTCTTCGGCTGAAGAAAGATCCGGCATGAAGAATGATGTATCAGTCTGTCTGGAAGCGGATATGTAGCTCTTAGAATAGTATCGAATACCGTTTATGTTTCCCTCAAACGATATTATATAGCCCATTACAGTTACGTCTTCAATATCAGAGATATGCATACCAGGCAGCAGACTGCCGGTGCTTATATCCTCTGCAAAAGTCAAGTTGAAGTCATCCAACTGCACCGGCAGGGTAATCTCTTTGTTCCCCTCATCCAGAAAAGCCTCAACATAATAGAGACTATGATTGTCGTCTATTTCAATATCTAAATCCAATATGTAAATATAGTTATCTGTAAGCGGAGTGCCTAGGGCCGTATATTTAAGATCGGGGTCGGAAACATATTTATCCCCCAGCTCCACATAGGTGAGGTTTGTGGTGAAGAGTCCCACATTTCCGTCAAAAATGTTACTGTCAAGAGGGTCACCGCTTTGCTGATCCAGGACTGTGACTGTATAGGGGCCTGTAAGGTCGATACTGTCGGCCAAATCCGCAGTGGTTATATCCTGAACAAGTGTGTCGTCGGCATCCAGTTCGAGATCACGCCGGGCAAAAAGGGTGGCGGGATATTTTTTCTCACTTTCGGTTTGGGTAAGGAACAGATCATAATTCCCGGGATGCAGATCGGAATAGGTACAAGTGAAATCGAAGTTAGACGAGCTACCTTCATCGCGCAGAAAAATGTGAACTCTTGAACCGGCAAGGTCTGGTTCTCCAACATTGATCTCCAATGCGGCTGTGTCAGTAGTCACACCTTCTTCTAAAGCCCTGCTTACATCAATCTGCGGTAATTCTGCCGTGGTTATCTGCAGTGTGACTATCTGCACCCTCTGGTCTTCAGCATCAGCAACCAAATAGGCCAATCCATAACGGCCCTGGCTGTCCGTCACAGGTGGGATGAATATGCCTGCCTCTGTTAATTCAGATTCATCGATCTGCCTCCAGTCGCCGTCACCATCCTGAAAGAGCATCATCTCCGCATCGGTTAACTGCTCCACTATAGGGGGCACTTCATCGTCCGGGGGAAGAGAATCAGAGTCGTTGCATCCTGTTAGAAATAGAAAAGAGAGTGATAGAATTATAAATGCATATATTGACAACCGATAATTCTTTTCCTGAAATAATTTTATGAAATTTGTTTTGTAGTACATAATTCACCTTTCGCAAGCAAAAATAATGAGTAAAATATTAACCATTAATAAGTTAAAGCATGATTATTAACGTTTAATAAGGTTTTTAAAAGGTTTATAAAAGAATTTATAAACTTTATCGGCAATTAATAATAGGATATTAAATAAAACAGTAGAAGAAAAATGGGGCATCCATTAACCTTTGATGGGGAAATTGGTAAAAACAAACTATGTCTAGACCATTAAGGATTCAATATCCAAATGCATGGTACCACGTTATGAATCGGGGAAGACGTGGTGAAAACATTTTTATTGAAAAAGAGGAATATGTATTCTTTATTGAATTACTAAAGGGACTAGATGAAGTTTTTAATATCAGGATTGCGGCTTACTGCCTTATGACAAATCATTATCACCTTTTGTTTCAAACACCAGAGGCAAACCTATCAAGATCTATGAGATACCTAAATGGAGTTTATACGCAAAGGTATAATAAAAGGGACGGTTATGAAGGTCCAATTTTAAAGGCCGATACAAATCCATAATTATTGAAACTGATAGCTATGCACTTGAGTTAATAAGATATATTCATTGAAATCCTCTGGATGCAGGTCTTGTTGATAATCTACAAAAATATCAATGGAGTACACACAAGGCATATATTTAAAGCGCTGAGAAATGGAAGTGGCTTTATAAAGACTATGCTGAATATAATAAAAAATCAAAAGCGCTTAACCTTAAAATTACTGATTTTTTAATAAAGCTGATTTATAGACACCATAAAACATCACCATTTTATCATTTCCGCTTTTCTCAATTTATTGGATTAACCAGAGAAGAAAATACCAGCCAAAATGTATTATATGTTTAATCATTGATATTTAGATTTATCTATGTAATAGAATATCATTCATACCTGCCAAAGAATTGCTGTATCTAAACGTTAACTACAATAAAAACAATGGATATTTAGAGGAGGTTTAGTAATGAGATCTTTAATACCTATATGTTTTTTATTATTACTAACTGGCACTGTCAATGCCTCTGATTATGCATATGGTGGCATTCCATCAACCGGAAATTTTCTTGAGCGCAAAGGCTATATCATAGAATTTGATGCTCAACACAAAACACCTCGATGGGTGGCCTACCATGTGAAACCAGAAAATTTAGATACACCGGACCGGAAAAAGAATAAATGGGGAAAATTCCGTGATGATCCTGACATAGATAATGAAGCTACAGAGCAGGATTACAAGAATCAGTTTAATACATGGCGTAACTATGCGAAAGGTCATTTAGTCCCGTACTTCGTGAGTGGAGGTGATCGGGATAATGATGGCATCAATGCGTCTGGTGGCGATGAGGATGTTGCTAAAGCGGTTTATGAGATTATGTATATGAGTAACATGGCACCACAGCATCATATCAATTTTAACGGCTCTGGAGGCCTCTGGTACAATCTTGAGACCTATGTGCGGGATAAGCTGTTAAAAGAGCAAGGTAAGGAAGTATGGGTGTTTGCGGGCTGTATATTCGGGCCAGGGACATATGATAAGATCGGCAACGGTGTTGAAGTACCGCCAATGTTTTTTAAAATTGTGATAACGGAAGAAAATAATAAACCAAAGGTGCTGGCTTTTCTGTTTCCCCATCAGATAAAAAAACACGGAAATATTCAAGATTACTTGGTTTCAGTAAATGTTATTGAGGCAATGACTGGTTTGGACTTCTTCCCAGATCTTAACGATGAAGAGATGGAAAGAAAATCTACTTTCGAGAACTGGGAGTAATTTGCTTTAATTAAAAAAATATTAATGCCGATATGAGTATTATTAATGATTATAGAAAAAGTAGATATGAGGAAATGATTTATTTGATAAATATTTTCTAATAAAAAGGAGAAAGTAAATGAGCTACTTTTTTTTAGATTTTAAAAGGGTATTTAATTTTTTATTTGTTGTAGCCTTTTCAAGTATACTTTTTGGGGCATCACTCACGGTTGAAGGTGGAATAGAAAAAGATCGTGATGATTTTGAAGACTTATCCATAATTACGAGCTCCACTGATCATGCCAATTTTGATGTGAGATTTAATAAAATACTTTATGGTGGTAAATTAGAATATGGCATTACGTTTAATAGTAACTCGGCAAGGGACTTTAAAGATGCCCCCCTTCGAATAAAATTTGATAAAGAAAAAACCATTTATGAAGCCATAAATCTTAAAGTAGAAAAAGTGATCTTTAGCAGTTCTTTATTTGGAATCACCAATGAAGTAATAAAAAAAATTAATACAGTAGACTCAATTACAATAAGGATTGAACATCGTTATGGTTCACCTACTACATGGATGGTTCCCGAGAAAACTCTAAAAGAATGGAAAGAGGTCATTAATATGAAATTTTAAAATAACAATATCTCTTGTAACATAAAAAAGAATTTTAAAAATGATCGCCATACCGTCATATCGTCATTGCTGACCGGTAATAATAGTAGTAATATAAAATCATCATCCAGAAAGACATTGATCCATCAACAAATAGGACTTGTTGTACCGATAATCTGGTGTCGTAATAAAGTAGCATGATGTGATGCTGGTACTGTTAGTTTGTGTTTAGCTTGATGGATACTGGTACTATAAGATTTTTACTACTACCTGAAATTCCCTGACACTCATGAGACCATATTCAAGCACTGATAGTTAAAGGTGCTGGTACTGTCTGGTCTGTGTCTATGAGTAGGGATGCTGGTACTATAGGGTTTTTATTACTACTATCGAGGCTATATCACCGGTAATCTACATTGAAACAACCCTTCAGACTCTGGTATTGCCAGGTCATGTACTGGACATATAAGGACATAAGATATGTATAAACATATATATAATTTTTATTTTTTAGTAATACAAAAACATATGTCCTTATACGTCCTTTACTACTTGTGTTAGATAAACAACAACTTAAGTCCAGCTCTCCCTCTCACCCTGTGTTGACCTATTTTAACTGATCTATAACCTTTCTCTGATAGCTTTGCTCCCAGTGTTCTCTTTGCCATAGGCCGTTCACCATTTTCTTCACACCAGGTTATATACGCATCATAAAGTTCTTTGGTAGAGACCTCTGCCGTAGGTACATCCTGACAACGATCATTCAAGAATGGTGCAAGGACATCCATTTCTTCTCTGTAACTTTTAGTCGCATTCCTGACCTCATCCGGCTCTCCAAGTCCCTTTTTCTGCCATTCTAAGCATCCTTTAACTGCCCATGTTAAAATGCTCGGTAATTCCTGTTTTAATTTCTCCAGCAATTTTAAATCTCTTTCTTTTTCAGGTATTGTTACATTGAATGGGATTAATCTTATCCTTCTCCAGATAGCTGGATCTGTCCCCTGAATAATTGGTTTATGATTTGTAGCAAGAAAAATCTTATGTGTCGGTTCAAAATCAAACCATTCTTGTCGGAGAAATCGAGCTGAAATTTTGTCTCCTCCGGTCATCTGTTTAATCAAGCTTTCTGCTAATCTCTGGTCAGCTTCAGCTTCGGATGCTGTAACAAGCCGTGCTCCCCGAAGTCTGGCAACATCATTAGGAATAGCGCCTTTTTGTTTTACCAGCAATGTTTCTGTTGGTGTCTGGATGGTATAATCACCCATCATGGCGCTGACGGCCTGAAGAAATGTTGACTTACCATTAGCCCCTGACCCATGTAGTATGACTAAGCATTGCTCGCTTGTATCGCCGGTTAAAGAATATCCAATCGCCCTTTGAAGGAATGATATCAATTCTTGATTGTTATCCATTATCCTGTTTAAGAAAGCATGCCATTGTGGACACTTTGCTTCTGAATCATAGGTCACTGAACTCAACTTTGAAATCTGATGATCTCTATCATGTTTTACTAATTCGCCGGTATTGAGGTCGATAGTTCCATTTTCACAGTTGAATAGCCATAGGTCCTGGTCCAAATCTTTAGGTAAAAGAGGTATATTTTTTTCACTCTTTGCTAATGAAAGCATAGATTTTATTCTGGCATTTGATTCAGAATGAATGGCATGTTTTGCAAGTGCCTGTCTTTTACTTTCATCACCTGCATTATCTGCTTCGCTATATATTTTTCTAATTGTGTTTTTGGCCATTCTTTTTACTGCTTCAGTTCTGTCTATTCCCCAGCGAACACCATCCCACACAAGCCATTTTTCCCATGCATGGCAATAACGAATATCTCTTCCATAAAGGGAAACTAAACGTTCGGCATTTTCAAAGTCTGTCATTTTAAAATCTTTTTGTGAGTCGTTATCAGTATCCTCTACACTCTTATCATCGTATATTTCGGTTACTGAATTAATCGCTTTTTGTATTGTCTCGCTGCCATATGTATTGCCATCAGCATAATGCGATTTATCCCATTTCGGACGATAAAGTATTGATTGTATAAATAATTGATTGACTCTCTCTGCTGAACAACCAGTCCAAAAGGCAAGTATTTTACACAAGGCAAGATCTGCTTCACTCTGTGATGGATAGCTATGATAGTTTCCTTCCCAAAGTTGATTGAACTTTCTCCCTTCTTTAGAATTGTTTATTTTTTCTATAAGCTTTTCATCTTCACTTAGCGTCTTAGTGTTATTAATTTTATTATTATCCAGAAAAGGTCGGAATTGCTCATTATAAAATTTTCGAATCTCAACATCATTCTCCAAAATCAATTTGGGTGTATCCGGAAGATGCTTGCCTGTCATGGTAAAAAATCTACCCCTGTCATATATCTCAACTTTGCCGTTATGCTTCCCTGACCCCGGCAAAGTTCCTTTCAATAGTATATGAAAACCACGCCCTGATGGGGTTATCTCTGTATAACTGTTAAAATGATTGATATACTCTTTAGCTTCTTCATCTATCACCCCTGTTTTTGAATTAACACAATCATCTAAATCTATACCTACAAACGGATCACTCTCTGTAAATACAAAGCCCACCCCTTGAAGCTCGTTGTTATGGAAATATTCCAGTGCTACATCAAATGAACTCCAAGTATCTGGATCATTCACTTTTGCATTGCTGCCGGTCTTAGGGTTGATTGGTATTTTTGAGATTTTACCATCAGCCTTCACAATTCCTTTCCATGCTACCCATTGAGGGAATTTAATAAGTGATTGAGGAATATTCTCCTTTCTGACCTCAGATCCTTTATTTAAATTGTTAATCATGTTTAAAATCCTCCAAATTTCTTTTTGTCCGCCTCCTGCTTTTTAATGACAGAAGGCGGTTACATCTATTATTTGCCAATAAGCTCTAATCTTTGTGCCTCAATGGAACTGAGTTTGAACAGATTGTAAGCGAGTAGTGAGATATCGCATCTGTTTAAATTTTCTCCATAAAGCTGACATTCTGATTTCAGACATTCTTTATCCAGTAACGGACAGAATTTTATCTTTTCATTCTGATTATTTCTGCGCATTATCCTTACCTCCTTGTAAAATTTCATTGCTTGCTTTTTGGGATGCAGCCTTCAGAGTGAAACCCTGATTCAGATAGTCTTTTATTCTGCGTATCATCGTTAAATCATCTTCATCGAATTGCCGATAAGATCTCTCTCCACATATTATTCTTGGTCCATCTTTAAGGTGTCCTAACTCTTGCCAGTTCCGTATTTGCTTAACTGAAACACTACATAGCTTGGCTGCTTCACCTATTAAAAAATTCTTTTTCACCATATGTCTTTCCTCCTGGGATATATTTTAGAAGGGCATCCTTTTCATGAGGTTGAACAAATTGAAAAAAATGACCTCCTACTACTTAACAAGGTTAGTTAATTCAGAGATGGGTTTTACATTTCTGTAAATGTCTCTACCTATATAGAGGTTAGTTAATTAAAGAGACTTTTTTTTACGAAAGGAAAGAACAAATATGGGATATTGTTTGGACAAGTTTCCATAAGTGTCAGGCTGTAAAGCTTTATCCTCAGTTGCATCGGTAAAAAAGCAATTGCAGAAAATAAAATAATGTTTTTTTATCGTCACTCGTCATAATCGTCGCATCTATTTGAAATTATGCAACATATTAAATGACGATAGTGGGACAATATATAATTGCAAAATCCAAGATTTATTTTGGTTTTATCGGGATTTAAGAAGGCATTTTCATTAAAGTTGTACTCTATTTTTTTGCTTTCTAGTTCGATCTACCAAATTGGTGAGTAACCGATAATATATTGGGATAACGCTGAAATTGCTTTTACAAAGACTTTAAATTTACTTTTTCATGTCTGAATCCATATTGTAATACAGATGCTGTGGTACCTATTTACACACAATATTCACTGAAAATAAATAAGTGCATTTCACATTTTAAATTTTTACATCGGTAAAAGGTCTTTGTTTGGATAACGGTTTTACGAACGGTATGCGAACAGTATAGAAATTGCGGTTTATGTTATTAAAATTATTATAAAAAATATCATAAGGGTGAGTTCGAATCCCACCCTCTCCGCCAGCCTTCGCCAAGGCTACAGCTGGCAGGCCAGCTTCTGCATTTTTGATATGGTATTAAATATTTAAATGGCCTTATTATGGGCGAAGACTGCCCGCCGAAGCTTCAGCGAAGGAGGTCTCTGAAGTTGGGTAACTGTTTATAATTGATCCTATACTCCATTTTCTCATAATGTGTTATTCGGAAAATAAAACATGAAATATGTCTATTTAATTCAAAGCATGCCTTTTCCAGGTCAGAAACTTAAGTTTAGCAGTTGCCTTTTTTATATTGTTTAGGAGAGCACTAAAATAGTTCTTTTAGCCTTCTTTTTCCTGGATTCCCCGGTCAAGCCGTGGAATGACGCTTCTCTCACCATATTTAATTATTCGTCATTACCCGACTTGATCGGGTAATCCAGTTTTTATATTGTTATCCTAATCTGAAATATTCAAAATTAAACTAATGTATTTTGGCAACAGATCCTTATTTTTTATCTATGTAAATTATTAAAATAATAAAGTAAATTTAATTGCTACCCTACAATTGTTAACTGCGAAACTTTAGTCAGAAATATACTGGTATAACCGATGATTTGAAAAAACGAATTGCTGCTCACAATTCAGTGAAGTCAGTTCACGCAGCAAAGTACAAAACCTGGAGACTCGTAACATATCTAGGTTTCAGAAATGAAGAAAAAGTAAGAAATTTTGAGCGATACCTCAAATCAGGGTCAGGGCGGGCATTTTTAAAGAAATATTTCTGGTACGAATAAGGTTTATCTAGATTTCTGAAATCAAAATCCTTTTTTGAAATATTTAAATATAAAGAAGGTTTTTCCCGAAGCCGGGCTCAAGATTAATATTAAGCAATTTCAACAGGAAGTATTTCTTTCAGCCAGTCAGGTGTCTGCTCAACCCTGATTTCATACTTGCCGGCTTTCATTACTGCTATTTGCCTAAATCGGTCTTTTTCAAATGAGTTGTCCAGTATCCTTGCTTCATCCACTATAGCTAATGCTTTTTTTATATGATTCATTGTTCGTGGTATTCGTGAATAAATTTTTTCTGAAGGAACATCATGCCCGCCTTCTTTCGTGCGCTGGAATACTCTGGCTTCATTAAGGCCTGCATGGTTTAAGTGGATATAAACCAGTATTATTTTATAGCCCAGGCTTTTCGCTTTAGCTATAAAATCAATTTTAGATTCATGAGAGAAAACAGTTTCATAGCAAAATGATACTCCCTGTTCAAGCAGCTCATTTCTGATTTTTTCAGCTATTTCTGCTGCCTGATAGCTAAGGTCTTTAGAGCTTTTCGGTCGTATCTCGTTAGCTATTATATCTGCATTTACAAATTTTATTCCATAGCCTTCCAGATAATGCCTGTAGAAAGTTGACTTCCCTGATCCATTCCCTCCAGCCAGTATCCACAATTGTTTTGTATCAGGCATTTATTTCCCGAAATTCACCGTTTTCAAATTTCCCGGTTTTTCTCTCACCAGTTGCAGTATCTACCCTGTCGAGAAGGCCCGGAACATTTTTACTGGCTTCAAAAAAGAATGGTGCGGAGGTTACTTTTTTATCGGTAAATCCGCTTTTTCTGTCAGTTTCAAGCTGATTAAAAACTGTATCAGAATCAATAGTAACCGTTTTAACCGGTTCTATGTGCAGGCTTTTCAGCCCCTGCTTTACTGCTAAAGCATCTTCAATGTCAATTGCACCGGATATCATTCTTCCTATATTAGCCCAGTACTCTATCTGGCTTGGGGTTGATCTGCATTGCAGAGCGGCAGCAGATTCTGCCATAAAAATTAATTTAGTATCGAGTCTTATTGATTTAGTTGCCATGATACTCTCCCAAATAATTGGCCTTTAATATTTTATAATGAATCATAATGATTCATTTTGCTACAATATGTAACAGAATATAGCAATATCTCGCGTGGTTGTCAATTTATGACAATTGTTATATTTCTTTGTCCTGCACCTTGTGCCCTGAATTCTGCACCTGTCTTTCATCACTTTCCAATTCCCATTTAACCGGCAAAATGCTAGTCTCCAACAAATTATAAAAAAGGTTTAACAGGGAAATTACATGTTCGATAACGGATGGGTGGATGAAGGCGAAATAAAAAGAGAAAAGTCAAAAGCCAGGGAGTTGAGGCGTTCTACATGGTGGTCGCGTAGGATACAGACAGGAGAATGCTATTACTGCGGCAGTAATGTGGGGGCTAAAAACCTTACCATGGATCATGTTGTTCCTTTAAGCCGGGGCGGAAAAAGTAAAAAAGGGAATATTGTTCCTGCCTGCAAAGAATGCAATAGTAAAAAGAAATACCTGCTTCCTCTCGAGTGGGCGGAATATCTTGATTCTCTCAAAGATGAAAAATCTTCGGTTTAATTTACCTTTAAAACCTTTACCCTCATTCCTCTTATCTCATCAGGATCTTTATTCAGATATTCAGATGCCTTGCCCAGGTTTACTGCTATCTCCAGATGATCTGCGCTGCTGAAAAGAGCCAGAAGTTCTCCCTTTTCTCTATCCGAATAGGTTTCAAATATGCCTGTTATTTTATACTCCCCAATCTGAATGACAGGTAAATTATCACCAAGGTAATTTTTAAGGTGTTCTTTTTTGATATTGGTAATAATATTCCCGAAGTTATCAACTCTTGTAATCTCTCCTTTGAGAATATCATCTTTTATATATGGCTGAGGCAGGGTTAGTTTTTCAGGATCAGTAATGGGTTTTCCAAGCTGACTCAGCTCAACTCCTAAAGAAATATGTGCTGCAACAGGTGCAAAGATGTCCCTTCCATGAAAGGTACTGGTTACATGCGGAAGAAAATAATCTTCATTTGTCAGTTCAACTATTTGCGCATTGCTGTTTTTTTCAATTATAGGCCATAAAATTCCATTGTCCGGAGCCACAAAAAAATGGTCTGCAGCCTTTGCTGCGATTAGTCTGCGGCTGCTTCCGACTCCCGGGTCTACAACTGCCACATGGACGGTGTTTTCAGGAAAAAAAGAAAATGCTTCCTGTAAAATATCAGCTCCCTGAAAGATTGAACCAACATTTATGCAGTGGGTTATGTCGATGATTGCGGCGTTTCTGTTAATGGAAAGGGCTGCTCCCTTCATCATGGCGGTATACGCATCGGAGAGTCCAAAGTCTGTAAGTAGTGTAATTAATCCGGATCTGCTCATAGTTTTATTTACCCTGTTAATAGTCCACCGATAGTAATAATATATAAAGATATTTAGTTATAATGTCGATTAGAAAATTGATTAACATTGCAATAATGGGGCAGGCTTTAATTTAGAACCGTTATTTCGTTTAAATGTATTAATTTAATTGATTTAAATAACAATATTCCCTGTCCCGGGGGATTTTTATATAAATGTCTGAAAAAAATGATAAAAGGACATCAATAATAACAATAATTATGGTTATTATCTGTATTCCGCTTGTCTTGAGCATGGCATACCGGTTCAGGAGAGAGCTTAAAATCGAACGCCAGATTATGCAGATTCAGAATGCATTATCAAACGAAAATAAATATTTTATCAATATGGATCTGGTAGTAAATGTAAATGATAAAGATCTTAGGATTGTTTTCAGAATTCCATGTGAGAGTATGAGGATGAAAAAGAGGATTCTGGAAAACATGACAGTGATAAGACACGAAATGCTTATGTCCTATGCCGGTCCGGTAAATAAACAGTTTGCCGAAGAAAGAGACTTTGAAAAAATAAAGTCCAACTGTCTTGCGGTTTTAAATAAATACGGTCCTGTAGATATTGAAAATGTTTATGTTGAATTTTTTGCCCTGAATTAGTTGAAAAACGGCTGTCAGTACTCAGCTGATAAGTTATCAGTTTAAAATTAAAACTGTTTTGTCCCGCCGACTTGCCTGCAATACCTCCCGGATGGTATTATTACTGTTCTTATATATTCATTGACAAAAACTGGTGTTTATCTATTCTTTTTAATTATCCATTGTCCCCGGGAGTGTAAATTATGGCAAAGTTATTGATAGATGATCGTGATCAGATATTTGTCCTTTTTGAGCAGCTTAATATAGGAAAGTTATCCGGCTCCGAACGATATTCGGAATTTGATGAAGAAACCTACAGGATGATTTTGAAAGAAGCGGAGAAACTTGCTGTAAATGTCATGATGCCGACATACTCGGAAACAGACACTGTGGGGTGCACACTTAAGGACGGCACAGTAACTGTACCTGCTGTTTTTCATGAGCTGTGGAGGCTCTGGAATGAGGGTGAATGGAGGAGGATCGATCTCCCGCAGGAAATAGGAGGTCAGGGCCTGCCCATAATTATAGGTATGGCAGTTAATGAATATTTTGAGGCGGCCAACCTTGCCTTTCAAACTCTTGCTGCAATGACAAGAGGCGCTGCATTTTTGATAGCCACTCATGGAACGGAAGAACAGAAAGATAAATACGTAGAGAAAATACTTTCCGGTCAGTGGACAGGAACAATGGTTCTCACCGAGTCTGAAGCCGGAAGCGATGTCGGCGCTACCAAGACTGTAGCAGTGCCTAATGAAGACGGAACCTACAGCATAACGGGTACAAAAACATTTATTACAGGCGGAGATACAGACCTGACCGAGAATATAATTCACCTTGCTCTTGCAAGGGTTAAAGGTTCTCCGGAAGGTACAAAGGGTCTTTCACTATTTCTGATACCAAAATACAGGGTTACCCCTGACGGATCACCCGGCGAAGAAAATGACACAAAAGTAATAGCTGTAGAAAAAAAGATGGGGCTTAAAGGTTCTCCTACCTGCCAGATGACATTTGGCGAGGACGGTAAATGTATAGGCGAACTTATAGGCGAAGTTAATAAGGGGATGCCCATCTTTTTTACCATGATGAATGAATCGCGGCTTATAGCTGCACGTCATGGCGCTTCCATTGCAGCTACCGCATACCTTCATGCTCTTAATTATTCAAAGGAGAGACTGCAGGGCAGAGAAACAGGCTCACCTTCCGATTCACCGCAGGTTCCCATAATTAAACATCCTGATGTGCGGCGTATGCTGCTTATGATGAAATCATATACAGAGGGGGTAAGGGCTCTTATTTATTACACATCTTACTGTATTGATATGGAATTCACTGCATCAGATAAGGATGAAAAGCTTAAATGGGCAGAGCTTACCGCATTTTTAACACCTGTTGCAAAGGCCTATGGTTCGGATATGAGTTTCCGGGTTACAGAAGCGGCTATGCAGGTGTACGGCGGATACGGATATATGAAGGATTATCCTGTTGAGCAGTTTTTAAGGGATGAAAAGGTTCATTCAATTTTTGAAGGGACCAATGGAATACAGAGCCTGGATCTGGCAGGCCGAAAGATTTTAAAAAATACCGAAGGTCTTTTAAACGGTTTTCTGGGTGATATAGAAAAATTCTGCGGACAGCACAAACACCATCAATCACTGTCCGGTCAGATTGCTAAACTGTCAGAAGCCGTAGATGCCCTGAAAGATGTTACGGTTTTTCTTGCTGAGGAAGCCGGCAGGGATTTCAATACTGTTGCTCTTTTTGCCACACCTTATATGGAGTTGTTCGGAGATATTACAGTGGGGTGGCTGCTGCTGTGGCAGGGAGTTATCGCTGATAAAAAACTTAAAGGTGTGCTTGGCGCAAAAGGAATGGCCTGCACTGCTCAGGACATAAACAAGCTTACCAGAGAAAACAGCGAAGCTGCATTTTATAACGGCAAGCTGGCATCTGCCCGTTATTTTGGAAGTACCGTGCTCGGCCTTGCATCATCAAAGGCTGAGAACATTATAGAAGGCGACAGGTCCGCACTTGAAATTACTGAAGAGGCTTTTTAAAAAAAATATTTTTAAAAATTTGACATACATTTCAACGTGGTTATGTTAAAATTAATTTATCAATATCGTTTTCGGTTTTAACCTGCCCATGTAGCAATGGGGATGCGAGCCGGGTTGAGATTTATAATCTCCCCGGCTCCATTTTTTGGAGGATAATACAATGTTTACAGAAACAGTTAAGAATGAATTATATGAAAGAGGTGTTTCAAGATTAAGTCCTATCTTTAATGATGATGCCTTTTCAAGAGACGATTCGTCAGATGACCGTACTTTTTATAAAAAAGACCGTTTTGTAAGCCACATTGATAAAGTTGCAGCCCAAACGGTTGAAAGCCTTATCGGTTCCCTCGTTATTGAAGAAAATCCTGTAATTCTAGACCTGATGGCAAGCTGGGATTCTCACCTGCCTGAAACGTTGAGGCCTTCCAGGGTCACGGGTATAGGTCTTAATGAAAATGAACTGAAACAGAATAAAAGTCTTACGGATTATCTTGTTCTCGATATAAATAAAACCCCTAAACTTCCCTTTGCTGACAATCATTTTGATGTTGTAATCAACAGCCTTTCGGTTGATTATCTGACAAATCCATTGGATATTTTTAAGGAGGCCGGACGGGTATTAAAACCTGGAGGGCTTCATCTTGTTATTTTTTCAAACAGGATGTTCCCGGACAAGGCAGTAAAGGTGTGGAAGGAATCAGGCGAGGGTGAACGTATTATTCTGGTAGAAGAATTTTTTAAAGGCTCAGGTATATTTGAAAAACCTGCCGTATTTATTTCAAAAGGCAAAGACCGCCCTAAAGATGATAAATACTATGAGATATGTAAAACAAGTGACCCTGTATATGCTTTGTATGCAGAAAAGAAAGGCAGTGCACCTGAACGTAAAAAAAGGCCGGTGCCTGTTGCCTGTTTGAGTGAAGAACAGAAAAGAGAGCTTGAAAAGAAAAAAGGTGAAGTGAAAAATACCCATACCTGCCCGCACTGCGGAGATAAATTAAAAAAATGGCTTGTACCTGATAATCCTTTTGTGTGCACCTGGGACAATGAATTTATGTACATATGCTTTAATGATGACTGTTCATACTATCAGAGAGGCTGGGACTTTATGAGGCGTGAAGGAAACAGCGGATCATACAGACTGATGTATAATCCTGAAAAGGATACATGCAATCCCATTCCTGTACCGAATGACAATGCATTAAAGGAAGGAATTATGGATAAAGGTGCTGATGAGGTGAAGACAGGCTGATATGAAAATATAAAGGAGGGCTAAATGAAAAAGCTGGCGTATTTTTTTATTTTATTTTCGTTGCTGTTGATATGCGGCTGTGCATTCAAACACTATCTTGGAATGCATGGGCCTTCAATTAAGGCATATCCTGATATTCACGAGGATGTTAAGGATGACTCCGAGTGCCTTGTATGCCATGACCCTGATAAAAATCCCCAGGGACCTGAAACCTCACATCCCGGGTTTAAGGGGTGTTTTAAATGTCATAGTGACTGATGCAATAAGTCTATTTCAGGCGCCGGGGTAGACTGCCGGTCTACCCCGGCTGTTATTTTAACATTTCCATTATATGCAGATTAATCCTGTTTACAAACTCCATTAATAGGTATAACAAAAGAACAAGGTGATAGATTAATTCACCACCGGGCGATTAACTCAGCGGGAGAGTGCCATCCTCACACGGTGGAAGCCATGGGTTCAAACCCCATATCGCCCACCATTATTTCTCTGTCATCCTAAATAAAATGACTGTTTTAGGATAGCAACCGGGGTAATAGTCTGCTATATTAAAATAATTATTTCTTTCACTTATTATTTATCTCTCTAAAAAATGTACCGGTAATATTGTTCATATTATTCTTCCTGACTTATGATCATATATCCCTATTAAAAAGGTGCTGCTCATGGATGAAATAGATATTAAAGAAATTGAAGGCCTTTTTTCCGATGTGGACTGTCAAAAAGGTTTCTGCTGCCTTAAGAGCGGATTGAAGAATCTCTGCAGGGCAAAAGATCTCGGGCTGGACCAGTTTCTGGAATGCCTGGAAAACAAACCCTACGACTGTTCCTTTGCGTTTAAATTTGGCGATCACCATTTTTGTAAGTGTGAAGTCCGATTTTATATTGCTAAAAAATATAATAAATAATGCTCAGTCCAGAATCCTCACAGTTTTAAAAGGTAAGTATATTGATTCAGATAATTATAGGGGCTGTTCTCATAAGCTTCTCATCCGTATTTGTAAAACTGGTTAATACCGGACCTACATCCGCCCTTTTTTACCGCTTCTTTTTTGGTGCAGTTACACTCTTCATCTATTCATTTTTTTCCAAAACTAAGCTGTATAAAAATATCAGGTCTCTTTTATATGCGGCTCTGGCGGGCTTTTTCTTTTCACTTGATCTTTTTTTATGGCACAGGTCCATACTTTGGGCAGGGCCGGGTCTTGCTACCATTCTTGCCAACTTTCAGGTGTTTATACTCACCCTTATCAGTGTTCTGTTTATGAAGGAGCGTCTGCGGCTGATTTATGTTTTAACCGTTTTGCTTGCCTTTGCCGGACTTATACTTTTGACCGGGGTGGGTTTTGAAGCAATGGATTCGCTTTACAGGAAAGGCATCATATTCGGTCTGCTGACTGCCTTCTGTTATTCCGGCATCACACTGACCATTCAAAAATCCCAGCGGCTCCCGGTTAAGCTCGATCCATTATCAAATATGGCATGGCTCTGTTTTTTCGGCGCTGTTTTTGGTGGTGTTGAGGTTGTGTCATGCGGTGAAAGTTTTATTATCCCGGATATAGAGAGCCTGGTGTTTCTGTTTCTGTATGGAGCTGTATGTTCCGGACTGGGCTGGTGCCTGATCACAAAAGGTCTTTCCTGTGTATCCATATCTGTTGCGGGTCTTGCCCTTATACTTCAGCCTGCATTTGCATTTGTATGGGATGTCCTGTTCTTTTCAAAGCCTGTAACCTTTTTTAATATAACCGGTGCTGCTGTAACCATTGCAGCTATATATATTGGCTCTGTCTCCAGGCCTTCACGTTAAACCGTTTATACAGGTGCCTTATGGAGGGGATGTATCTGGTCCTTGTTTTTTTAGAAAGTCAGGATTATAGTCTTACCCCGTAAATTTCAGTTTCGAATAACAGGTATAATGACAGATGTATATTTTTAAAAAAACTAATTCACCAATTATGTTCCCCATTCTGTTTTTTGTTTTTATTATTGTTGCAGGATCAGTAATTCTGCATTTCAGTGAAAAGGGGAATGTTGAATCAATATCATGGACAGATTCCGTATTTACCGCAACATCAGCAGCCTGTGTTACAGGGCTGGTTGTTGTTGATACGGGTTCGTATTTTTCAGGTATGGGAAAGGTTGTGGTTTTATGCCTGATGCAGATAGGCGGTCTCGGCATAATGACCTTTACCAGTCTTTCAATCTACCTTTTAAGACGCAGGACCACAATAACCGACAGGATAGCCGTAGGGCAGGCCCTTTCCTATTATACAGGTTATAATCTTGGTAAGTTCCTTGTTGAGATTGTAAGCTGGACATTTATTATCGAAATTGCAGGGGCTTTACTTCTCATGTTAATGGCTCCCGGGTATTTTACTCCATTTTCTGCCATTTTCCATTCTGTATCTGCCTTCTGCAATGCCGGGTTTTCACTGTTTTCCGGAAGTCTGACACAGTTAAAGGGGGCATGGGGCGTAAACCTTGTTTTTATTGTGCTGATATTTATCGGCGGTATCGGGTTCTCCGTGTTTCTTGATTTCAAGAACAACATTAAAAATCATTTCTGGAAATCCATTCCTTCATACCGTAGAGGTATAGGCTGGTACTCAAGAATTGTGCTTCATACATCCCTGTTACTGCTTCTCCTAGGCTGGGTGGCTCTGTATATTTCGGAGTATGTGGGGTATAACAGGATGATCCCCATGGATGATGCTATTTTAACTTCACTATTCCAGTCTGTGACAGCAAGGACTGCAGGGTTTAATACGCTTGATATAGGGAGCCTTACAAATGTTTCACTTTTGATCATTCTTTTTCTCATGTTCATTGGAGGCGCACCCGGTTCGTGCGCAGGAGGATTAAAGGTGACAACATTCCGGGTTCTGACTGCAACGATATGGTCTCAGTTTCGGGGAAGAAAACAGGTTATCATCGGCAAGTATGCGGTGAGTCAGACGGATGTGAAAAAATCGATGGTTCTGTTTCTCCTTGCTATTTCGATTATCTGCATTGCCGTATTCATGCTCGATTTTACCGAAGGCGGCGACATGCCCCATTACCAGGTGCGCGGGCAGTTTCTTGAGCTGCTGTTTGAGTCTGTATCAGCATTCTGTACGGTAGGGTTAAGTACAGGGGTCACGTCCACTTTATCGGAAGCAGGAAAATGGATAATAATACTGCTAATGTTTATCGGCCGGCTAGGCCCCTTTGTTTTAATATCCGCACTCCAGAGTGTACAGGAAGATCAGTTCTACAGACTTCCGGAAGAAAAAGTAATGATCGGATGATCAGGAGGATTTTATTATGATTATGAAACCGCAGATTTGCGTTATTGGTCTTGGCAAGTTTGGTTATAATTTTGGTCTGGCACTTCTTAAGCTCAACCACCAGGTAATAGGTATAGATGTGGAGCCGGTAAATATACAGAGGGCTCAAAAGGAGTTTTCACAGGTTTATGAGGCTGATGCCTCACAGAAACAGGTGCTTGAACAGATCGGTTTTTCTGACATAACCCATGTCCTGATAAGCGTCGGCGACAGTATCTCAAGCAGTGCAATGGTTACCATGTATCTCAAGGAGCTTGGTGTGCCCAATATCTGGGTAAAGGCCATTAATGAAGATCATGCCAAACTTTTGAAAAAGGTGGGTGCAGACGATGTGATTATCCCCGAACATATTGCCGCCGGGCAGCTTGCAGACAGAATCGATCTTCCAGGTATCATACAGCGGCTTCCATTTGATTCGGAGATGATCATTAGAGAGATTTCAATTGAAAGATTTGCAGATAAATCTTTGAGGGAAATAGATCTTACAAATAAATACAACTGCCAGGTTATAGCTGTAAGAAGGCGTGATGAGTCGGATTACCGGTATATACCAAAAGCTGATGATATACTTAACAGGGGTGATACACTGATTATTATAGGGTCCCGTGACGCACTGGCTTCAATTAATCCTTGATTTTTTAAGCGAAAGTGATGAGGGCAGTTAAGCCTGCCCAAGGACTTCACGTATTTTTGAAGAAAATTGATTAAGAGAAAAAGGTTTCTGAATAAATGACAGACCTTCTTCAGGTATGCCGTGCTTTTCTATCACGCTGTCTGTGTACCCTGACATATAAAGAACTTTTAACTCCGGGCGTTTTGCGGCGGCCTTTTCATATAAATCTCTGCCGTTCATGCCCGGCATGATTACATCTGTTAAAAGCAGATGAACTTCTCCTTCATATGACTCCAGGAGTTCAAGTGCGTTATGACCATCTGCGGCTTCAAGGACTTTATACCCCTGTTTTTTTAGAACTCTATGGGCAAATGAACGGACCTTCTGGTTGTCTTCGGCAAGAAGGATTGTTTCGGATACTTTCTCCTGAACTGTATGAACTGTCATATTGTCTAGAATATCGACCGGTATATCGCCATGGTATGGAAGGTATATTTTAAATGTGGTTCCCTTGTCCGGCTCGCTGTAGACAAAGATATTACCTCCATGCTGTTTTACTGTGCCGTATACTGTAGAGAGACCGAGACCCGTACCCATTTTACCTTTTGTTGAAAAAAACGGTTCAAATATCTTTTTCATGGTTTCTTTATCCATCCCGCATCCGGTATCACTCATGGCCAGCATTACAAATGCACCTTTCTGAATATCAAAATGTTTTTTTAAATAACTCTCATCATGTATTACAGTATCTGTTTCTATTGTAAGAGTTCCACCATCAGGCATGGCGTCACCAGCGTTTACGGCCATATTTAAAATGATCTGTTCTATCTGTATGATGTCGGCCTTGATTGTCTGAGGCGTTTCTGAAAGGGCTAATTTAATATCTATATCTTCTCGTATTGTATGACGAAGAAGATTTTCAAGACCTTTAATAATCTCATTCATATCAAGAGTTTTATATTCAAGGGTCTGTTTGCGTCCAAAGGCAAGGAGCTGACCGATAAGTTCTCTTGCGCCCAGTGCAGCCTTGTTTATTTCGGATACAGGTTCTGCATAGGCCGGATTTGATGCAAGATCCTCCATTAATATTTCGCTGTAGCCAAGTATGGGGGTCAGGAGGTTGTTAAGATCATGGGCAACTCCGCCTGCGAGCCGTCCAATAGACTCAACCTTCTGTGACTGCCGGTATTGTTCTTCCAGCCTGTTTTTTTCCCTTTCAACATTTCTTCGTTCGGTTATGTCGAAAAGTATTCCCCTGAAACCTGTAGGCGTTCCGTTTTTAATAATCGGGCCTGCATGAAAAAGAATCGGGAAAGTTGTCCCGTCTTTTTTTATGGCCGTGTATTCCTGAGGCCCTTCATCCCACCCGTTAAGCCGTTTGGTCATGTTGTCAAGAAGACGGTCCCGATCCCGGGGTGCAAACATATCAATACCGTTCAATCCCTTTTTTACGTCCTCTCCTGTGTATCCGAAAAGCTCCTGGGCTTTCTGATTTGCCAGAAGAATGTCAAGCCCGATTGTGGTTTCAAATACTGCTTCGGGAAGCATTTCCACCAGTTCCCGAAATCGTGCTTCACTTAATTTCAAAGCCTCTTCGGATCTTTTACGGTCCGTGATATCCTGTACAGTGCCCCGTATGGCAATAAGTTCATCTTTGCTGCTGTATATCCCCTGGAAGCTGGAAAGATAATAGCCTGTCTGTCCATCAGGAAGAAGAAACCTCTGTTCATAGGTGCCGGTTTCATGGTTTTTTATAGCCTTTTCCATAAGTTCCTGTTCCCGTTTATGCTCTTCAGGCCAGGGGGAAAGCTCCATGATCGAGTCTATCTGGGGTTTGAAACTGTCCGGGTCCTGCCGAAAGATTCTGAATACACCTTCTGACCATTCAACTTCACCTGTTTTAATATCCCAGTGCCAGTAACCTATCTGGGCAAGCCGCTGGGTCTCCTCCAGTTTTTCAGTATATGTTTTAAGTTTTTCTTCGAGTTCTTTTCTTTCGGTAATATCCGATACGCTTCCTTCAATAGCTATAGGTTTACCTGCGCTGTTATTCAGTACCACATTTTTCTGATATATCCATTTGACTTCTCCCGAAGGGGTTATCACCTGGTATTCATAACTGTCGGGTGCATTACCCTCAATAAGGAGGGGCCATTGTTCTTCAAAATATTTTGTCCAGTCAGGGTGAAGTAATTTTTTTATCAGAAGCGGGGAGTTATAAAATTCTTCGGGCCTGTACCCTAAAATTTTATAGGAAGCCGCACTTACGTAGGTGTATGTACCGTCCGGCAGAGACATCCTGTAATGCATGTCTTTGCAGTTTTCAATTATTTGTGAAAAAAGCTCATGCTGTTTTTTAATAGCTTTAAGCTCGGCGATATTATCCTTATTATTTTTCATATTATCCACTATAGTGTTGGATTAATAATCATAATAATCGTAAGAGTTATTAGAAAAAATCAGCCAGCCGGCGCGTTGACAGTAGGAATGAAATTAAATAAAGATGTGAAATTGAATATTCTGAATATGTGAAAGAAAAAGAAATCGAATAATGCAAATTAAATATAAGTATAGTTAAAAGCGGTTAATCTTGTCAATTAAAGATTCCCGGATTAAATATGCCGGATATTATACAGGATAAGGCGTATACTGTTTAAAGGAGACAGGTTGTTATGAAATTTATAATGCTGGATATTGGCGCGGGTACAATGGATATACTTTATTATGATTCCGATCGTTCAGTGCATTATAAGGCCGTTGTAAGGTCACCGGCACTGACTGCAGCCGAAAGGCTGGCTGAAGCAGAGGGTGATCTTCTGATAACAGGTGTGGAAATGGGCGGCGGATCACTGGCATCTCTTTTAAAAGAAAAGGCCCAAAAAGCCCGGGTGCTTATTTCAAAATCTGCAGGCGCAACTATAAACCATAATGCAGAAAAGGTTGAATCACTTGGACTGAGGGTGATCGATGATGAAGAAGCACAGGATCTGAAAAGTACAGGTAAATATACGTGTTTTGACCTGAGTGATCTGGAATATGACAGGATAAAAAGTATTGTAGAGAGCATGGGTGTTCCCTTTTGCTTTGACGTTATAGCTATATGTGCCCAGGACCACGGTGTGCCGGAACCCGGGATGTCTCACCTCGATTACCGTCATAATATTTTCAAGGAAAGGCTGGATAAAAGACCGTTTCCCCATGAGATGCTTTACAGTTCCGAAAATATTCCCCTGACATTTAACAGGTTAAAATCAATTGCCAGGAGGGCCGGGCAGTTTCCTGCATCAGAGGTGTATGTAATGGACAGCGGCATGGCTGCAGTACTTGGAGGCACTCTTGATCCCGTTGCCTGTGAAAAAGATAGAAAAATTATACTCGATATTGCTACATCACATACCGTTGGTGCGTCCTTTGAAGGTGATGAGCTATGCGGCTCTTTTGAATATCACACCGTTGATATTACAAAGGAAATACTTGAATCTCTTCTTGTAAACCTTGCGGACGGAAACCTTGATCATTCTGAGATCCTTGCCCGCGGCGGACATGGGGCATATATAAGGAAATCATTCGGATTTGATAATCTTGAGCTGATTTTATCTACAGGTCCGAAGCGTTCACTGGCCTGTGGTTCCAGACTTGATATCGTTTCTGGAGCTCCCTTTGGCGATAATATGATGACAGGAGCCGCAGGACTTCTGGAAGCCGTGAGGATCAGAAAAGGGCTTGAAAAATTTACAGTTTAAGCCTGTTTTATTTGTCATGATTTTATTTTAAAAACCTATATATCAAATCTGACATTATGTCATAACTGATATAACATATTGAAATAATTGGTAAAATTAGGTATTTTTCATTGACTCCTGCCTTTTAAAATTCATATACTTCCATTTTTGAAAAACACACTTCTTAATTTTTTTCAGGAGGAAAGGTATATGAAATTTATAAAAATTGACATGAAAACCAAAGCGATAAAGATCGAGGACATGCCTGAAGAATATATTGGCGTTGGAGGCAGAGCCCTTACTTCCATAATGATTAATAAAGATGTGCCTGCAGACTGCGATCCTCTGGGCCCGGATAATAAGCTTATTTTTGCAACCGGCATGTTCTGCGGAACAAGCATGTTTAATTCAAGCAGGGTTTCTGTTGGTGCTAAAAGCCCTCTTACAGGCGGAATCAAAGAAGCAAATGTCGGCGGTACTGCCGGTGCAGCACTTGGGAAACTTGGTATCGGAGCTGTTATAATAGAAGGAAATGCAGAAGAAGGTGATTTGAGTTTTCTTAAATTTGACCTTGAAGGCAACCTTGAGTTCCTTGATGCCAGTGAATACAAAGGCATGAGAACCTATGAGCTTGTTGAAAAGCTTCACGCAAAGTTCGGTGAAAAAAATGCTGTGCTCTGTATAGGTCCTGCCGGTGAGCATAAGATGAAATCTGCTTCCATTCAGGGAAGTGATGTTGATAAACGCCCATGCAGGGCAGCCGGAAGAGGCGGTCTTGGTGCAGTAATGGGAGCCAAGGGCTTAAAGGGTCTTATCATTCCACAGGGCGGTAAAAAGGCCGATCCTGTTGTTGATAAAGAGACCTTCAGTGCTGCAACAAAAGAATTTGCAAAACTTGTAAAGGCAAACCCATTTGAAGGTGAACTTCTTCCTGCATTTGGAACCCCTGCACTTGTTGCTCCTGTTAATCTTATGGGCGCTTTCCCGTGCTATAACGCGACACAGGGTCAGTTTGAAGGATGGGAAAAGATCAGCGGTGAAGCAATGGCAAACACCATTAAGGAACGCGGCGGACAGGTTGGTCATGTCGGATGTTCCCAGTGTATTATCCGCTGCTCCAATGTCTATAATGATAAAGACGGCAACTATGTTTCGAGTTCTATCGAGTATGAAACCGTATGGTCAATGGGCGGAATGCTCGGTATAGATGATCTTGATTTTATAGCCAAAATGGACTTCATGTGTGACGATATAGGTCTTGATACCATGAATACAGGTGTTGCAATCGCTGTTGGTATGGATTCTGACTATATAAAGTTTGGAGACAAAGAGGGTTCCATTAATATAATGGAAGAGATTGCAGCCGGAACAGAGATGGGTCATCTTTTTGGTGACGGGCCTTCTGCAGTTGGAAAGCACTTTAACAATCCAAGGGTTGCCGCAGTTAAAAACCAGAGTATTGCTGCATATGACCCCAGGGGAATGATAGGAAACGGTATCACCTTTGCAACATCTACCATGGGCGCTGACCATACATCAGGCAACATGGTTTCTATGTATCTTGGTCATGTTCTTGATCCGCTTGATAAAAAAGGCCAGATAGAGAACTCAAGGGAAAACCAGATATTCTGTGCCGCAGCAGACAGCATGGGACTCTGCCTGTTTGCCATGTATTCGGTTCAGGATCCTGAGGCAAGAAAGATGTTTATCAACCTTGTAAACGCAAGGCTCGGATCAGACTGGAAAGTGGAAGATTTCCGAGAACTTGGTGTACGTATCCTCAAGGCGGAAAAAGAGTTTAATATCAAAGCCGGTCTCACAAAAGAAGATGACAGGCTTCCCGAATTTTTCCTCAAAGAGCCTCTTTCTCCCAACAATGTTGTATTCCCCTTCACAGATGAAGAATTAGACAGTGCACATGACTTTCTGAAATGATAAGATGAAAGTAAACATTAAATTATTCGGCCTCCTCGGAATTAAACTCCCTGAGTTTAATAAACCCGAAGGGGTCGAAATAGAATTATCTGATAACTCCACAGCCGGGGATCTTCTGGAATACCTGAAGATCCCTGAAGATTGGGGACCGGCAGTTACTATGGGCAACCGGTTATTAAAATATGACGATCCGATATCGGACGGCGCTGATATTTTTATAATCCAGGCGGTTCACGGAGGCTGATCCTTTGTCCCCTTCATGGAAGCGGGATGAAAAACAAAAAGGATCAATCTCCATTTAAAATTCCAAACATCAGGGCATTTATTGCCTTCCGCATTTTATTCAGTACCCGCTTTTATTATCCTGTCTTTACAATCCTTTTTCTTGATTTTGGTTTGTCTCTTGAGCAGTTTGCACTTTTAAATGCAGCATGGGCAGTGACTATTGTCCTATTTGAGGTGCCCTCCGGCGCACTGGCTGATGTGATAGGAAGAAGAAATCTTCTTGTTTTTGCCTCGCTTGCAATGGTTTTTGAGATGGGACTTATCTGTATTGTTCCACGCTCAAATATAAGCGTGCTTTTTTATGTGTTTCTTCTCAACCGTATTTTAAGCGGTATTGCAGAGGCCGCAGCAAGCGGAGCTGATGAAGCTCTTGCCTATGATTCCCTTGTAAATGAAGGCGACAGGCAGCAGTGGGGCACTGTGCTTGAAAAGGAGATGCGGTATAAATCCATAGCCTTTATAGTGGCAATGAGTATCGGTGCAGCAGTGTATGATCCTTCTTTTATGAACCGGGTATTGGACCTGCTTGGCGTTAATATTGTTTTAAGTCAGGATATTACAATACGCTTTCCTCTTTATCTTACCTTTGGTGTTTCCCTGCTGGCTCTTTTAAGTACATTGAAAATGAAAGAGACTAATATTATTGATACTTCAATATGCGTGGATTTTAAAACCTGTGAGCAGTCGGTCGGCAGTGCCTTTAAACTGGCATTCAAAGCCGGAAAATGGGTGCTTGAAACACCAGCTGCCCTTGTGATTATTTTTTCCGCTATGGTTTTTGATCATATCATCAGGATGATAGTCACATTTAACAGCCAGTATTTACGCCTTATAGATATTCCCGAGGTGTTTTTCGGCCTTATTACTGCAGGTTTTTCAGTGATTGGAATATTTATCCCTAGGATAGCAAAGCAGATGGCTGAAACAAATACTCCTCAAAAAAATCTTGCAGTAACAGCCTTTGCAGCAGTTATCGCCATGTTCGGAATGGCTATGTTTCTCCCGTTCTGGGGGCTTGTGCCTGTACTGATACTTTTCGGCTCCTTTGCTTTAGTCCGTTTTTTTACAAGCTATTATCTTAATGATGTTACTGAATCAAATCAGCGGGCAACGGTGTTAAGCCTTAAGGGCCTTGTTTTAAATGCTGCATACGGATTAATCGGTATACTTTACTCTTTGCTTGCTACATTTGAGCGGTCAGGTCTTCTTTTATCTCAGCCGGGCCTGAAAGATGACACCCTGCAGGCGGATATTTTTAAAAACGCCTTTGCATGGTTTCCCTGGTATTTTATTCTTGCAGTTTTTCTTCTTGCTTTATACATCCGAAGTAAAAGTAAAAAAGTAACTATTTCTTGACATACAAAAAACTAAAGAGATAATAGACCTCATCAATTCATTTTTTGTTTTTTCCATTACAATTTATTTTATTTTTTGATTTTCGGAGATGTCAGGCCGGATTTTCTCATTTGTTTTAGTGCTTTTAATTCAGGATTAACTTTTTTACAAAAGGAGGAAGTAATATCATGAAAAAAGTATTATTTTTGAGTATGGTGATCGGATTTGTATGCGCTTTTTCTTTTTCAGCATATGCAAAGGAATATAAGGCGGAAGAGGCCTCAAAGCACATCGGGGAAAAAGCAACTGTCTGCGGAAAGATTGTGGATACGATGCCCTACCAGGGAATGACCATTCTCGGTATGGGGGCAGGGGTATCAGCACAGGGCGCTGTGGGTATTGAAGTTTCTGATTCTTTAAAAGACAAAATGCCGGAAGATTTATATGTAGGTAAAGAAGTCTGTGTGTCAGGTGAAATTCATCAGAATCCGTCAGGCGGCGGTTCTATAACTGTAGATAAACCATCACAGATTAAGGCAAAATAAATCATAATCAGGGTTCAAGGGGGCTATGGGATAATTGGAAATTATTTTCTCCATTAACACTCAAAGCCCTGAATCCTGATCCTGTCTCTTCTTTTATTTTAATACAATACCTTAAATTGCCGATATTATATAAAGAAAAGTAGCAAATGGCCGTCATTTCTTTATACATCTGCTTGACTACTCAGGTATTTTTATTTATTCTCCTTTGGTTAAAATTAATATGACTGCCTGATATCAAATATTACGGAGGAATAAATGAGCTCTGAGAATATTATAAATGTTAACGGCAAAGAACTGACCTTTGAAAATGGAGAGACCATACTCCAGGTAGCAAGCCGAAACGGGATAGATATACCCACTCTATGCTATATGAAAGGCGCAGCTCCAACCGGCAGGTGCAGAATCTGCCTTGTTGAGGTTAATGGAACAGACTCACTTGTAACATCATGTTCCGAACCTGCAGTTTCTCATATGGTTGTCCATACAGAAACTCCAAAAGTCGTTGAAGCAAGACGTCAAAATCTTGAACTGCTTGTTTCTTCAGGAAGTCATAACTGTCTTGTTCAGGGGCTTGACGCCGATTCCTGGACTGATTTTCAGCTGCAGACCCTTGAAGCTGATGAACACAAAACTCTGTGTCCGTCCTACGGCGACTGTAAACTTCAGGATCTGGCAGTTAAATACAGGGTTAAGGGAAACAAATTCCCTACATCTAAAGCCGAGATACCGGTTGAAAATGTAAATCCTTTTATTGTAAGAGATCTTTCCCGCTGTATTCTCTGCGGACGGTGCGTTCAGGCCTGCAATGATATTCAGGTAAATAATGCCATTGATTTTGACTGCCGCGGTGCAGAGTCAAAAATAATTACAAAGGGCAAAGGAGGCGACCGCCCCCTTAAGGATTCCGGCTGTGTATTCTGCGGTGAATGTGTTCAGGCATGTCCGGTAGGCGCCCTGATCACAAAAAATGAATTTCTTACAAACGGGCTTGATCACGAAGTTAAAAAAGTCCGCACAACATGCTCATACTGCGGAGTAGGCTGCCAGCTGTATCTTCATGTAAAAGACAACAGGGTAGTAAAGGTTACCGGGGTTAACGATGTTAAACCTAATTTCGGAAGCCTCTGTGTAAAGGGAAGATTCGGTTATGATTTTGTAAATGATCCGGGCCGTCTTAAAACACCGCTTATAAAAGAAAACGGCAAATTCAGGGAAGCTTCATGGGAAGAGGCCCTTGACCTGGTAGCCGAAAAGCTCGGCTCCATTAAAAAGTCATCAGGGCCTGATTCAATAGGCACATTGTGCAGCGCCAGGATAACAAGCGAAGAAAATTATCTTGCACAGAAATTTACAAGGGCGGTGATAGGCACCAATAATGTCGATCACTGCGCGCGGCTCTGACACTCGTCAACAGTGGCCGGGTTGGCCGCAGCGTTTGGTAGTGGTGCAATGACAAATCCCATAGAGGATATTGAAAAGGCGGATGTTATCCTTATTACAGGTTCCAATACTACTGAGAACCACCCTGTTCTTTCATCCTATGTGAAAAGAGCTGTCAAGTTTAAAGGGACAAAGCTGATAGTTGTTGATCCCAGAAAAATACCGGTTACAAAGTTTGCCGATGTATGGATCAGGCAGAATATAGGTTCTGATGTTGCCTGGATAAACGGCATGATGAATGTCATCATCAGCGAAAACCTCTATGATGAAAAATATGTGACAGAAAGAACTGTAGGCTTTGATGAATTGAAAGCCACAGTAGAAAAATATACTCCTGAGTATGTTGAAGGCATAACAGGTATTCCAAAGGAACAGATAATCGAGGCTGCAAGAATCTTTGCATCTGCAAAGGCTGCATCCATACTTTATGCCATGGGGATTACCCAGCATATTACAGGCACTGATAACGTAAAATCCCTTGCCAACCTTGCCATGCTCTGCGGAAACGTTGGTGTGGAAGGCGGCGGAGTCAACCCATTAAGGGGGCAGAACAATGTTCAGGGCGCCTGTGATATGGGCGGGCTTCCCAATGTATACACCGGCTACCAGCCGGTTACAAACAAAGACGTAAGGGAGCGTATGGAAAAGGCATGGGGCGTTGAAAACCTGCCTTCCGAAGTTGGTCTTACAGCAACTATAATGATGGAAAAGGCCCATGAAGGGGAAGTAAAGGCCCTTTATATAATTGGTGAAAATCCTATGATTTCCGATCCGAATCTAAATCATGCAAAAAAGAGTCTTGAAAACCTGGAGTTTCTGGTTGTTCAGGATATCTTTATGACGGAAACAGCTGAAATGGCTGATGTTGTTCTGCCAACCGCGTCATTTGCCGAAAAGGACGGAACATTTGTAAATACCGAGCGAAAGGTGCAGAGAGTACGAAAGGCTGTTGAGCCGCCCGGTGAAGCAAAGGATGACTGGTATATCATATGTGAGATATCAAAAAGAATGGGATACCATATGGATTTCTGCAGCCCGGAGGAGATCATGGCTGAAATAGCCGAAGTGACACCTTCATACTGCGGCATCAATTATGACCGAATAGAAGATGACGGTATTCACTGGCCCTGTCCTACAACAGATCATCCCGGGACTCCGTGCCTGCATGTGGACAAATTTTCGTGCGGACTTGGAAATTTTCATGCAATTGAATGGCTGCCACCTGCAGAGCTGGTTGATGATAAATATCCCATGTATTTAACAACCGGAAGGGTCCTTTACCAGTATCATACCGGTACCATGACCATGAAATCCGAAGGACTCAACGAACTGGCTCCAAGGAGCTTTGTTGAAATCTCAAAGGAGGATGCTGATTCATATAATATTTCCGAAGGAGATATTTTAAAGGTTGCATCCAGAAGAGGAGAAATTGAGGCAGAAGCGAGGATATCCGGCAAGGCCGTTACAGGCACTGTGTTTATCCCCTTCCACTATGCCAGGGGCGCGGCCAATATATTGACAAACGCGGCCCTCGACCCGGTGGCCAAAATACCTGAATACAAGGTTTGTGCTGTGAGTCTTTCTAAAACGAGTTAAAAATATTTAAAATATTTAATTTTTAAAAAGACCGGGCACAAAAAGCCCGGTCTTTTTTTATTTGGGTTAAACTATTAAATTTTTGATTTTTTTTTGTCGATGGGTTAATTTAACCGATTATTATAAACTGAAACATTTGCACAAGGAGATGAGCCGATGTTCGATTTCACAAGAATGACCAGGCTGCCCCCGTATGTCTTCGCAGAAGTAAATGATCTTAAAATGGAGCTTAGACATAAGGGAGAGGATATTATCGATCTTGGTATGGGAAATCCTGATATTCCCACACCTAAACATATAGTAAATAAACTTATAGAGGCGGCCAAAAAAGGCCATAATCATCGTTATTCCGCGTCGGCCGGAATCCCCAAGTTAAGGCTTGCAATATCGGACTGGTACAAACGCAGATATAATGTAAATATTGATCCGGACCAGGAAGCTATTGCCACACTTGGAGCAAAGGAAGGTCTTGCTCATTTGATCCTGGCTACCATAAGCCCGGGAGATGTAGTTTTTGCACAAAATCCTACATACCCGATTCATCCCTATTCTGTAATTATTGCCGGCGGCGATTTAAGAAATATTCCCATCGGACCGGACAGGGATTTTATTGAGGATTTAACCACTGCCACAAAGCAGACATGGCCGGCTCCTAAAATGCTGATTATATCTTATCCTCATAATCCTACGACAGAGGTTGTGGATAAGAATTTCTTTAAAAAGATCGTAAAATTCTGCAGGGAAAGAGATATTATAGTTGTTCATGACCTTGCCTATGCAGACCTTGTTTTTGACGGTTATGAAGCTCCGAGCTTTTTACAGGTTCCGGGAGCAAAAAAGATAGGTGTCGAATTTTTCAGCCTTTCAAAGAGCTACTCTATGCCAGGCTGGAGAGTCGGTTTTTGTGTGGGCAACAAAAAAATAATTGCAGCTCTCAAGCGTATTAAAAGCTATCTTGATTACGGCATGTTTCAGCCGATTCAGATTGCTGCAATTATCGCGCTTAACGGCCCTGATGACTGTGTAAAGGATATAGTCAATATATACAAAGAACGCAGGGATGTTCTCTGTGACGGGCTTGACCGTATAGGCTGGCACATAGAAAAACCCAAGGCAACCATGTTTGTATGGGGAAGGATCCCTGAAGAATACAGAAAGATGGGTTCTGTTGAGTTTTCTAAAATGCTTATTAAAAAAGCAAAGGTCGCTGTTTCACCGGGAATGGGTTTTGGCGAATACGGTGACGAATATGTAAGATTTGCGCTGGTTGAAAATCCCCAGAGAACAAGGCAGGCAATCAGGGGAATTAAACAGGTATTATAGAAAGCTGTCAGCCGTCAGTGTTCGGCTCTCAGTTTAATTCGGATAGATCCGGCCGGAACAGCCTTTATTCCGGTTGGATCATATTAATATAATGGAGATAAATAATGAAGCAGGTTAATGTTGGTATTATCGGGTTCGGCACCGTAGGGGCCGGAACTGCAGAAATCCTTCTTAAGAACAGGGAGATAATCGGTAAGAGAGTCGGCCTTGATATAGTTTTAAAAAGAGTTGCTGACCTCGATCTCGAAACCGATCGCGGTATCACTCTTCCTGAGGGTGTGCTTATAGATGATGCTTCCGCACTTTTAAACGATCCGGATATTGATATTATAGTCGAACTGGTTGGCGGTCTTACCATAGCCAGGCAGTTTATAAGCACTGCTCTTAATAATGGAAAACATGTAGTTACAGCCAACAAGGCGCTCCTTGCAGAGTTTGGAAGTGAGCTCTATAAGATAGCTGAAGAAAAGGGTGTAAACCTTGGCTATGAAGCTGCTGTGGGCGGCGGTATGCCGGTTGTAGGAGCCTTAAGAGACGGACTTGCTGCAAATAATACCACAACCATAATAGGTATATTGAACGGAACATCCAATTACATTCTTACCCGCATGGCCAAGGACGGTCTTCCCTATGAAGATGCTGTTAACGGCGCCATAAAACTCGGTTATGCAGAAGATCCTCCAACACTGGATGTAGACGGAACTGATGCAGCACATAAGCTTGCAATACTTATTTCTCTTGCCTATGGTGTGCCTGCTCCCTATGAGGATATTTATAAAGAAGGCATAGACAGACTTACCCAGGATGATATCCAGTTTGCCGATGAGTTCGGATACTGCCTTAAGCTGCTTACTGTAGCGCATGATCTTGGTGGAGAGGTAGAGGCAAGAGTTCATCCTGCCATGCTGCCCAAAGGTCATATCCTTGCAAATGTAAACGAGGCCTTTAATGCAGTTTTTATAGAAGGTGATTATGTCGGGCCTACGCTGTACTATGGTCAGGGTGCAGGAAGAAATCCGACCGGAAGCGCAGTTGTATCCGACATTATGGCAATTGCTAAAAAAATAAAAAGCTGTTCGGATAAATCCGTTAATCCGCTGGGTTTTGCTGATACAACCGGTCAGTCCATTAAGATACAGGCAATGGACAGTCTTAAAACCGCATATTACTTCAGATTTTCCGCTCTTGATAAGCCGGGAGTTCTTTCAAAAATAGCCGGTATTCTGGGTGAAAAGAATATCAGTATTTCATCCGTTATCCAGAAGGGAAGAGATGCAGACGGTGCTGTACCGATAGTAATGCTGACCCATGAAGCAGTGGAAAAAGATGTGACGGAAGCGCTTGAGCAGATAGATGAACTTGATGTGCTTCAGGATAAAACAATGATGATTCGGGTGATGGGATAAAAGCAAGGCTCAGGGCGCATGGCTCAAGGCGCAAGGTGAAAAACAACGTCATTCCACGGCTTGACCGGGGAATCCAGAGTTTTTAGGTTTTACCTTGTGCCTCGCGCCATGCGCCTTGCGCCACTCTCTTAAATCCGGGAAAATTTATAAACCAAGAAAGAAGTAAAATTCGTAATGGAAAATAACAGAACCAAATTCCTCTTCCTCGTCGGTGACGGGATGGCCGATTACCCTATAGATGAACTGGGCGGAAAAACTCCTCTTGAGGCTGCTTACACACCTAACATGGATCTTATTGCCTCCTGCCGTATCGGATGTGTGAAGACAATTCCTGACGGCATGGAGCCGGGCAGTGATGTGGCAAATCTTGCACTTATGGGTTATGACCCTGCACAGTACCATACCGGCCGGTCCCCTCTTGAAGCAGCCAGCATGGGTGTTGAGCTTAAGCCTGAAGATGTGGCCTTTCGCATGAACCTTGTTACACTGGACAGGAAGTCCTATAATGAAATAATCATGGTGAGTCACAGTTCAGGGGATATTACAACCGAAGAATCCTGTGAAATTGTGAACGACCTTAAAAACTTTCTGGAGATTCCCGGTACAAAGATCTATCCGGGTGTGGCATACAGGCATCTGCTTGTATGGACAAACGGTCCTGAAAGTGCCCTCACCATTCCGCCTCATGATGTTCTTGATCAGAATATGGCAGAATATCTTCACAGCAGCGGCAACCCGGTTGTTGACCTGATACAGGATTCATGGGAATCCCTTGACTATCACCCGGTAAATACCAAAAGGAAAAGGAATCTTTTAAAAGAAGCCAACTCCATATGGCTCTGGGGGCAGGGCAGGGCGCCTGCAATTCCTCTGTTTAAAGATATCTACGGCCTTAAGGGCGGGGTTATCTCTGCTGTTGACCTTATCAAGGGAATCGGGAAATACGCCGGTTTTGATTCAATTCACGTGGATGGCGCTACCGGATATCTTGATACAAATTATAAAGGCAAGGCAGAAGAGGCAATCAACGGTTTAAAGGATATGGACTTTGTATTTGTTCATGTTGAAGCTCCTGATGAAGCCGGTCATAACGGCAACTGCAAAGAAAAAATACAGGCCATTGAATCCTTTGATAAAGAGGTGGTAGGTACAGCGCTTGAAGGTTTAAAGCAGTTTGATGATTACCGGGTAATGGTGGTAAGCGATCATTACACCCCTATTATAAAAAAGACTCATACCATTGAACCTGCGCCCTTTGCATGGGCAGCCAGGGATGAACTTGAAAAGGCATCTCAGTCCCGTGGATTTACCGAAAAGGCCTCGGTTGACAGCGGTCTGTTAATAGACCCGGGCCATAAACTCATGGAAAACTTTTTAGGAGTAAAATGAAAAAAGCCCTGACAATTGCCGGTTCTGACAGCGGTGGGGGAGCGGGCATTCAGGCGGATTTAAAAACTTTTACCGCTTTCAGCGTTTTCGGAACCTCTGCCATAACTGCCCTGACAGCCCAGAATACAGTGGGTGTTCAGGGCATCCTTGAAATCGAACCTGATTTTGTAAAAAAACAGATAAAAAGCGTTCTTGATGATATCGGGACAGATGCCGTAAAAACCGGCATGCTCGCAAGCCCTGATATTGTGAAGGCTGTTGCTGATACCCTGAATGAATACAGCGTAGATAATGTCGTTGTTGACCCTGTCATGATAGCAAAAAGCGGTGATGCACTGCTTTCCGCAGAAGCATGCCGTACTGTTATAGAAAGCCTGGTTCCTGCTGCAACTGTTGTTACTCCCAACATCCACGAAGCAGAAGCTATGCTTGATATGAAAATAGAAAATATTGACGATATGAAAAAGGCGGGTTCAGAGATACATTCCATGGGCTGCAAATGGGTTGTGATTAAGGGCGGTCACATGGAAAAAGATGATAAGGCAATAGACGTTGTGTTTAACGGTGAAGAATATTTTGAATTTTCTTCCGAAAGGTTTAACACGAAAAACAGCCACGGGACCGGATGTACATTTTCATCAGCAATAGCTGCAGGGCTTGCAAAGGGTTATCCTGTGCTTAAGGCAATAGAGCAGGCAAAAAAATTTATTTCAATGGCAATAAAAGAAAGTTTTTCTATCGGCGCCGGGCACGGCCCGACCAATCATTTTACAGGAATGAAAACAGGATGGTAATAAAATGATAGTTTCACTTATGGCTGCAAAGTCGGATAATAATGTAATAGGAAACGGACCGGATATTCCATGGAAGGCGGAAGGCGAGCAGTTTCTTTTCAAGGCAATGACATACAACCACTGGATACTTGTGGGCAGAAAAACCTATGAGGCTATGGGTAAACTGCCCAATAGAAAATACGCTGTTATCTCAGGTTCGCTTGAAGAAAAAACAGGCGGCGATGTATGCTTCTTTAAATCTATTGATTCTGCGCTGGAATATTTATCCGATAAAACAGACCTTGTTGTTGTGTCCGGGGGCGGGCAGATTTACGCTTCTACAATTAATAAGGTGGATGTTATTCATCTTTCCGTGATTCATACAGAGGTTGAAGGAAATGTTTATTTCCCTGAAATGCCCGAAGGTTTTAAAATGGTATTTTCACAGGATTTTAAATCCAATATTGATTATACTTACCAGATATGGACAAAGGCTTGATGAAAAAAGGAGAATAGATATGAACATACTTGCAGTGTCATGCAGCCCCAGAAAAAACGGCGCAACCGTTGAAGTTCTGGAAGAAGTTCTTAAAGGCGCAAAGGAAGAAGGATCTGCCGTAGAGCTTTACAGCATATCGGGCAAAACAATAGGCGGATGTGTTTCATGCTATGCCTGTAAAGAAAAGGGCGAATGTGTTTTAAAGGATGACCTTTCCGAACTGTACTCAAAGATGCTGGAAGCTGACGGTATTGTTTTCGGTACTCCTATATACTATTACGGTATGACAGCACAGGCAAAGGCCATTATTGACAGAACTTTTTCTCTTAATAATCCGGCAAAGAGCCTGAAAAATAAAGTGGGAGGAATCGTAACCGTTGCAGGAAGCCTTGGAATGGTGGATGCCCTTAAAGACTTTTATTTTTTCTTTGCAGTAAAACAGATGCTTCCTGCAAGCCATGTTGCTATTTATTCCGGCGCTGTTGATGAATTGAAAAAGCTTGAAAAAGGAATGAAAGCTGCAAATGATCTTGGCAGGCAGATGGTAAAGCTTGCTGAAAAGAATTTTGAGTACCCGAGTGAATTTCCTCCAAGGCCATTCGCATTTGGAACTCACACACATTAATTATAAGGTTTTTTATGAGTGTTATCTGTTCAATCTGCAGAAAAGAAATTCCTGAAAAACAGGGCAGGGCTTTAAAAATTACAGCATACATTACATGCGATGAGTGTCATGACGCATTTGTAAAAAAGAATGCTGATAAGGATTTTGCCAGTGTTATTGATCAGTATGAAACACCTGTTCTGGTAGTTGATGAAGACTGCAGAATAGTTGCCGCCAATAAACTTGCATCACAAATAACAGGTGCAGGGCCGTCAAAGCGGGATTTACTTGGATTGTTCGGCGGTGAAGCAATGGGCTGTAAGTATGCCGATCTTCCCGAAGGGTGCGGTAAAACCGAGCATTGTGTAGGCTGTGCAATCAGAAAGTCCATCAGTGCCACAATAGAAAATAATGCCACTCAAAAAAATATTCCAGTTACGATTAAGAAAGAAGACGGCGAAGTGAATGTGGTGATTTCAACGGAAAAAATCTTTTCTCTTGTAAGAATCAATATAAAAGCAGATGTACTTCCGAGTAAAGGGTGATCTGCTTTTTTCTGCTGCTGTTCAAAATCAAATCTTTAAGCGAAAGTATAGGGACAAAGAAGCAATTCAGCCTATAGAAAATATCGTAGCGGCACGCGGCCGCGCGCTCTTTTAAACCCACCGGGTGTGAATATTATATACCCTTTACTAAGGCAGGCCTGAGACCAGGGCACACTGCCGTGTGTCCCTATATTTTTCATTCCCCAATGGTGGCTGTAACGTGCGATCCGGGCATCTTTTTATATTCCAGGCATCTCTTGGATGTATACAGGTAAATTATAATGCTGAATATTGAGGCAGGTTGCAGGGTGCTTAAAAAACGTTCCCGCGGGAATCCGCGGGAACATGAATGTGTGTGGAATTATTTTTTTATCCTGTGTCCGAAACCAAATAATCCGAGGATACCTGAACCAAGAAGCATTAATGATCCGGGAACAGGAACTGGACTTCCGGTGTCACCTGTCAGAATTGCCTGCCCTGAATCTTCATAGGCATAGCCGTAAATGGTGACTTCTCCGGTTGCATCATCAAGAAATAGTTCAGCCCAGCCATAATTGATTACATCGTTACTGTCTGCGAAAGAGAATCCAAGGTACCCGGTTTTGTCCTCATCCATATCCTCCCAGTAGGTGTAATAATCTGTTAAATCTTCTTCACCTATGTAATCAAAGAAAAGATAAGTCGTTATATATGTTTCCCTCCAGGAAGAGTCTTCACCTATCAGAACATTTTTTTCCAGTTTGTAGGCCACGTCATAACCTGTTTTGTAATCACCCGCCCATGTTCCCACAACATCCAGATCTGTTTCTACTAATATTTTTTCATTACCTGATGATTTGTAATATCTATAAGTACTGTCAATGTTCAGGATTGCATTGCCGTCCAGGTCAAAATCTGTTTTGTTTTTTGATATGGTGAACTTTGTATTATCGGTTGTCATTTCCTGCTCAAGGGTGTAACCAGCCTCCCCGTAGTCCACGTAAACAATTGCTGCCTGTGACACAGGAGCTGTGCAGATCAGAAAAATTCCGACCATTATAGAAAATATTGATTTAATCATTGGATCTCCTTTTTTATTTGTCTCTTATGGTTAACAAATAATTTAAACGGTTTCCGGCAAAAAGTCTGAGTGCCGTTTGAGTTATTGAATATTGTTTTAATCATGCATCCTGCGGTGTCTTATACCTGCCAATGCAAGAACTCCTGAACCTAAAAGCCACACAGCTCCGGGTACCGGCACTGCCGCAGCCTGTTTTTCCCAGCGAACAAATGTAAAGGGGAAGTAGCCCATGTTCATCTCATGGGAGTCTTCTTCCATTCCGGGATTTCCCCAGGTGGTGATCATGTCGTACTCGTCCCACCAGGAAATATTATGCTGATTCTCAAATGTGATAAAACAGATATTTTTATAACCGGTTGAAGTTCTGGTGATTTTGAATGGTGTCAGCATATAGGTTCCGTTAGTTGAACCGTCCAGTCCATATATAGTTCCGGAAGGGTTGTAATCATAGGTTATATCGGCTTCAATTGCCTCCATGAGCGATGTCATTGCGAGTTTTGCGGTTTCCGCATCGTTAAAATCAAACACCCAGTTAGTACCGGTCCAGAATACTTCATATGCAGCGCCTTCCACAAAGGTTGCATTGTATAAGTCATCACCAACCGAAAGACCGTTAATGCCTGTAAGGAGACCGCTCTCCTCATCCACAACATATGTGAATGCAAATGATGACTGGGCAGTTATCATTAAAATTCCTGCTGTTAGTATTGATAAAATATAATATTTAAATTTATGCATTTTTTATTTCCTCATCTAAAAAAGATTATATAAGCAGGACTATCTGTTAACCCTGCGCCTGATACCAAAAATGGCAATAAGACCTGAACCTAAAAGCCATACAGCACCTGGTACTGGGACTGGTGCAGCTTCATTCCAGAGAGCATATACTTCGATATCCCCAAATATCCCGGATGAAAAGTTTTCTCCGGCATTTATATTTGATAAAGATTCCACATAGTCTTCTGAGTCCAGGTTCCCGTTTATGGTCGTTGTCGTGGATACTACATCCGGATCGTCTTCGTTACCTGGGGTGAATGCATACACTGTTTCAATCCATCCTACCCCAAAAAAGTTGTTATCTATGCCAAACGTTAATGAATAATTATTATCCACAGAGGCATAATCTCCATCCAGATCACTGTTGAATACCTGGTCTAACAGCGCCGTTGATGCAAGTGTTGCTTCATCAACGGTATTAAAGGTCAGGTCATCATAATCGTATATGTTATTGGCTGATCCATCCTCAAATGAGACATCATATAAAACACCATTGACAGTAATACCATTTGCCCCTGTTAACTGCCCGTCTTCAAAAACTAAGGTTGCGGCACCCGCGCCATTCATCCCCATGGCCAATGACAGTGTTGCAAATATTGAGAAAAACATTAAAAACTTTTTCATAGGTTACCTTCCTGTTTTATTAAAAATTATCATGATTTAAATTATCTTTCGTACTTGGTTTGGAGTTTTCAAATAATACTGATTTATCTCTATCGCATCGCTTTTATCCTTTTGATGATCGTTTGCGTAAACCCGCCAGTGCAAGCATGCCAGAACCTAAAAACCATACGGCACCAGGGACAGGTACTGCAGAAACCTCCGGTGTGATTTCTGTTATGGGATTCAACCATCCGAAACTGCCGTACAGAGATCCACCCTCTGTAAAATCCCCGTCAACGGTAAGGGGGCCGAACCAGCCGTATGTTCCTTCAACGCTTGTTGCAACAATATTGTAGTTTTCTTCTTCGCTGATTGTACCGTCCCACATGACAACCGCGGAGCCACCTGTATACAGATCAAAACCGTTAAGGCTCACAAAAACGTTATCAGCATCATCCACGGTAATACCGTTTGAAGTGCCTTTAAGTGTGGAGATAATCTGACCGTCTTCAAGGGATAAGTATGTGTCTTCTTCTCCGGCATAATAATCATTGGTTACACCTGCAATCTGTTCGGCTGTCCACATATAGAGGACGGTACCTGTGAAACTGTAAGGTGCATAATATATGTTTCCCTTGCTGTCTGCCGCCATATAAGATGATGCTCCGCCCACTTCAATAAGGGCATCGTGGTTGCCATTTCCTGAAAAATCAAAAAGGGAGATGAAAGTATTGTCGTAACCGCCGGACCAGGGCTGTCTCAAGCCTGAAATATAAAGGCTGTCACCGGAAAAATCTCCGCCGTAGATATTTACAGCACTGTATCCGTCAGACCATGTGCCTGTACTGTAGTCATATTTATAGACGTAGCTGCTGCCTGTATCGGCATAGGTTGCTGCATAAAATGCATTACTTATAGGATCATACATGCCGAAGGGGTCGCCCGCGCCGTTACTCATTAATGAGTCAGGGGAGCCTATACTGGTGATAGCGCCTGTGGCAATATCCACGGTGTAGTAATTCTGACCTGCCCAGTAATGACCTGTGCCGTTATTAACGGTAAAGCCGCCTTCAAGGTAGATCTCACCTGTGCCGATATCTCTTGTTGTTCCGGGAATGGCGATATCCACATAGGCCGAATCAGCCTTCGCGGGTACCTGGTGGATAAGTAATAAAAAAGTGAATAGAAATATTACTAAACCTGTTGCTGAGTAAATTCTGTTACTCATATCCTTTCCTCCTTAAAAAATGATTATCCATTCTCTGTTATGGATAAACGCTTAAAGTTACAGTTAATAAAATCTGATCAGACCTGCATGTTGACCTGGCGGCTGCCGGCAGGCCTTCTCCGTTTCATGATTAAGTTATGTTTTTGCCGTCTATTTCATCCTCTTTAATTTGTTGTGTATTGTTGATTTACCCGGCTTCGTCCCTGCGGGCGGTACCGTGGTTGTTTCTGCCATTTATCACAAAGTTAAAAGTCAGTAATAAATGGCCGAAACAAAAAAGCCGGGTTACTGCGAATGCGGTAACCCGGCTATCCAATCTATTTCTTTTGTCTTACGGTTTAGTGTCCTGATAAGGTGCAGTAAGCGTCATTTTGACAGAAAAGGGAATTATTTGGACCCGTAGCTTTCCGGCCCCCGGTTACCCGGGGTGTGGCTTTCTCTTTTTCATCATATTCATTCAAAAGCTTTTGTTATGAATGAAAACTGCCAGGCATCAGAATCCGGTTTTCTGTCTTGTGCCTGTCTTAATAAACTTTATAGTTTGTGCTGTTAAAAATTGCTGTGTCTATTTTGCTGTTAACTATTAAAAGGTTGCTTTTCTCAATTAATCTGACAATGGATTAGTTGCTGATAATAATGGTAAAAAAGGCGGGATAAAAACCTGAAAGTGCAGTGAGAATGACATGTGACGAGTATGACAAAATGCGGAGAAGATGTTTTCGGATTGCATGAACAACGTTTGATCGGGTTATCCGGAAAAAATAGCTGAAAGATCTGCTTCATTCCTTTTCTGGATAATATTAAAAAGGCTAAACTTCTAATCTTCTTAATTTCTTTTTTATCTGCGGTCGTTTTCGTTCTATCCGTACAGCCTAACATTCTAGAAAAAATATCGTAGCGGCACGCGGCCGCGCGCTCTTTTAAACCCACCGGGTGTGAATATTATATACCCTTTACTAAGGCAGGCCTGAGACCAGGGCACACTGCCGTGTGCCCCTACATTTTCCTATTCCTTTCACACACCGATGGTGGCCGTAACGCTCGATCCGGTTATCTTTTTGTCTCTATAAATACCCGGGGTATAGTATATTCAAAGTTATTAAGGCTGTGAAGTTTGTTGATGGGAATTGTCCAATATTACATTATGTGCGTTGAATAATTCTTTTATATAATGATGTTTTTTTTGAGTGATAGTATGCACTTATTTTAGCAGATATCATGAGAGTTGAAAACTATACATCAAAAGAATCATCTATATAAAATTCTGCATCAAGACCTTCCAGCTTTTCTGTGATAAAGGCCCTGGCATCCTGAACAGCCTGGTTGTATATGGCAGGGCCGAGAGTCTTGATGAAAAATTCAAGTATCTGTTCAGCCCTAAATTCACTCAGCTCTTCATCAAACTCCGAGCGATACATGGCTGTAAGCGCCCGGATAAGGGCCAGTTTTCTTTCTTCTGTAAGGTTTATTTCCATTGTATTTTACGTTACTGCTAAGGCAGACCTGTAAAAAAACGATCCCAACGCGGTTTATATTTATTGTTGATATCCAGCGAAATAACAATGGCTGTTGCCTGGCCCACTATAAGGTGTCTGTCTACAAAGCCGAAAACACGGGAATCTGCACTGTTATACCTGTTGTCGCCCATCATGTAGTATTTCCCTTCAGGTACTTTTTTTGGCTGAATAAAGTCTTTCATCGGGTAACGGTTTAAAAGTAAAACCGGGTGTGTTGCATTGTCCAGCTTTTCTATTATGGTTCTTTCTTTATATTCATCTGTGATCAGAAAGTTTTTAAATGTGTCTTCTGTCGGGTCCTGATAGTCAAGCTGTTTTCCGTTTATAATCAGCTTATCATCTCTCATTTCAATTGTATCTCCGGGTATTGCCGCTACCCTTTTTACAAGGCGTTTACCGTCCTGCGGAGAGAAAAATACAACTATCTGCCCTCTCTGTGGGTCGCCCCATTCTGCGATGTGTTTAGTTGTGTATGGTATTTTAAGATCATAAGCGAGTTTGTTTACAAATATTCTGTCGCCTTCAACAATGGTAGGTTTCATGGAACCTGTAGGCACGGTATTCCAGTCGGCAATAGCTGACTTAATGGATGTTGCAATTAAAACAGCAACAAGCAGAGAAAAAATCCATCCGTGTACAAAAATGCTTATTTTTTTTGACAGCTTAGAACTCATTATTTTTATCCTTAATATATTCAGATTTTTTTAACAAACAATAGATAATAGCACTTTATGACTTGAGGTCAAGAGGGCTTTCACCTCTAATATATCGTCTCTTCTCAGGATATTGATAAGTAATTAGTTTATCCGTGTTTCAACAGGTTTACATTGACTAAACCGGGTATTGGTGTTTGAATACCCGGCCATGTCGTCAAATAATTAATCAATACAGATAATACATAAAATGGTTAAAATATTATGTCTTTTTCATTAGGAGTTATTTCGGATACCCACGGCCTTTTAAGGCCTGAAGCTGTTCAGGCCCTTGAGACATGCGATGCAATCATTCATGCAGGTGATGTCGGGTCAAAGGAGGTTTTTAACAGCCTTAAGGCAATGGCGCCTGTCTATGCTGTAAGAGGAAATGTTGACTGGGAGCCGTGGACATTGAAAATGCCGGTAAATGATGTTGTGGAAATCGCCGGCCGTTTTTTTTATATAATTCATATTCTCGACAACATCGATATTGATCCGAAAGCAGCGGGTATTGATGCTGTCATATTCGGTCACAGTCATGAGCCGGACCTGTTTGAAAAGAAAGGCGTTGTATATATGAATCCGGGAAGTGCAGGCCCAAGGCGTTTTACAAAGCCTGTTTCAATGGGGAAGATTATAATAGATGATAACGGTTTTCATCCGGAGATTATTAACCTTATATGATTTGTAATCTGCCCGGTGAAGTTACAGCTTAAAAACAGCATTTTCAGGTATTGCCCAGCCTTCTCCATCGGGCCCGCATGTTAAAACAAAGGGGCCTTCATCCGTTACTGCAACGGTATGTTCAAAGTGGGCGCTTGGTTTCTTATCGGCTGTGGCTACAGTCCAGTGATCCCTAAGTGTAATGATCTCTCTTCTTCCGATATTAAGCATGGGCTCAATAGCCAGTGTTGCTCCCTTTTTAATCATGAATGTTCTTTCATTTTTTATGTAATAGTTGGGGATGGACGGTTCCTCCCACATACTTCTGCCTATTCCATGCCCTACGAGCTCCCTTACTATCGAGTACCCTTTTGATTCAATCCTTTTCTGCATATTTACCGCTATGGTATTCCATTTAACCTCAAGCTTTAACATTGAAATGGCATAGCGGAGGGAATCCTCTGTTGCGGCCAGCAGCAGCTTTTTTTCTTCTGATATGTCTTCTACAGGAAGGGTGACGGCTGCATCGGCACACCATCCTTTGTAGCGCACACCGATGTCAATGCTTACAATATCTCCTGAAATCAGTCTTCTGCCTGATGGTATACCGTGCACCACTTCTTCATTTACAGAAATACAGGCAGAAGCAGGAAATGGAACTTCTCCAGGGACTCCCTTGAAAAGAGGGCTGGCGCCAAGTGAGATTATGCGGTCCTCAACGGCTCTGTCTATTTCGAGAGTTGTGATGCCTTCTCTGATCATTTTTCGGGCAGTCCTGTGCACTTCCCATAAAACCAGCCCGGCATCCCTCATTTTTGTTATCTCTTTTCTGGTTTTCAGTATCATTGCCCGTTAGATTTCCAACATGTGATGTAGTTTTTTTAATACAGCAAGTTCAGAGCTATGGCAATTATAATAGTCCCTATTTTTTATTCGGCGGATGTTTAATGCGATATAATATTTAGATCAGGTGGTTTATAGTTGTTATAAATAATATTAATTGGGTTATGATTAATATTCTGTATCAATAAATTTTTATGATTTTGACCTGTTTGAAAATCTCTCTGACGGATATAGGGCCGCTTAAAACAGTACTTCTGCAGGGCATCGTTTTTGCATAATTAAAAAATATCCAGCCGGACAGGTTGCGCAATATATAAAATCATGAGGTCAAAATATGAATAACAGGATTGCAATTTCAGGAAGCCTTGTACTTGTATCCCTTCAGGATATATTTCAGATCCTTGGAGGCAAAAAGTCAACAGGTGTGCTCAAGCTGACATCAAACTACACCCCTCATCCGGGGATTATACATTTTTCCAAGGGGAACCCTGTAAACGCTGTTCATGGATCAGTAAAAGGTCCCAAGGCGTTATACAGCATGTTCGGCTGGCAGGAAGGCGAATATTTGTTTTATGATGAAGATGTGAGTTCTGTTGAAGTTACCATTACAAAGGGCAGGATGGACCTTGTTCTGGATGCCCTGAGCCTGCTTGATAAGGATAAAATTAAAAAGGTCGGCCCCAACAGCAGTCTTGCGCTTCATCCTGCAGACGGGATTGACAGCTCCGGAATGCCGGTATTAAAGGGACCGCTTACAGATTATCTTTATGTTGTAAGGGAAGATTTTTTCCGGTCCGGTGAGGCTATTGTAAGAGAAGGAAAGCATGGTAAATGGATATGGACTGTGTATGAGGGTGTTGTAAGAGTAGCCAGAAATACCCCCAAAGGACCTCTTGTTCTGGCAAGACTTGGTGAAGGATGTTTTATAGGAACAATCCGCGCGCTTTTATACGGCGAATACGAAAGAAATGCATCGGTAATTGCCGAAGGAGATCTGAGGCTCTGTCTGCTGGACGCAGAACCTTTTTACCGCGAATATTCAAAGCTTTCCCCCGATTTCAGAAGGCTGCTCTTAAGCCTGGATCAGAGGCAGAGAAAGCTTAATGAACGAGCTATAGAAAAATTTTCAGGAAACGGGAACCCTGAAGCCGCTCTTTTGAACGAAAGTGCAAAAAATAAAGTTTTTGATCCGGGAGATGAACTATACCGGATTACCGAAGGCAAGGTAATTGTCGCCGTAGAAAACAGCGGCAGTGAGAAAATATTATTTTCTCTTGATAAGAATGACATTATAGGAAATATACCCTTTGTGGATTTCGGGCATGAGCCTGGATCTGCCACTGTAATAACTTCCAATGATTTCAAGGCAGAGAAAATAGAGGTTTCCGAAATTCAGAAAGAGTACGATAACCTTTCAAGAACATTCAGAAATCTTGTTTTTAATATCTGTAATTATATAAGAAATACTACCAGCCTGGTGGGGCGGATTAGGTAAAAAAACAGCTGTGAGCAAAAGCTGAAAACAAAGACCTTTTTAAAAGTTCCTGCTGCTTTCCGCGGGAACTTTTTTACAATTAGTCCCGGTTTAACCTCAATAGAATAGTCATGTGCTTCCATCCATATTTATGTGTTAAATATCCCTTATTTAAAAAAAATTATCTCAAAGCTGAAGGCTGATGGCTGGCAGCTCGCATTCAAAAAATAATTGAGATTGACATGATCAGTAAAAACGGTTTATCAATACGAGTTTATATGGTTAAAAGGTTTCTTTTCAGGGTCTTTTTGGTAAATTACGGCACAGATATTTGGAAAAATAAATTTTTCGGTTATATTTTGTGTTTTTTAGTTTCTATCTGGAAAGATAATGTTTCCGAATGGAGTTTTTAGCAGTCGGGCAGGTATTTGTTTTAAAAGTTTTTAGCTGAAAGCTGACAGCTGACTGCGTCCATATAAAGGTTTTTGCTTTATATGGATATTATTTATATCCCGAAAGGTGTTTTAACAGATGAAGCAGGTAATCCTGGGCACTGCAGGACATATTGATCACGGAAAAACATCCCTTATAAGGGCGCTGACAAACATTGACACTGACAGGCTCAAAGAAGAGAAGGCAAGGGGTATAACCATAGAGCTTGGTTTTGCCCACCTTAAACTTCCGGGCGGCCAGCTTCTTGGGATTGTTGATGTTCCGGGTCACGAAAAGTTTGTTAAAAACATGGTTGCAGGGGCAACCGGTATTGATCTTGTTTCCATGGTTATTGCTGCTGATGAAGGTGTTATGCCCCAGACAAAGGAGCATCTGGAAATATGTCAGCTCCTTGACGTAAAGCACGGGCTGGTTGTTTTGACCAAGCGGGATATGGTTGATGATGAATGGATCGAGCTGGTTAAAGAAGATGTGTCCGAATACCTTAAAGGGACATTTCTTGAAGATGCGCCAATGATAGAAGTTTCGTCTCTTACCGGGGACGGCATCGAAGAACTGGTAAAGACCATAGATGATATTGTAGGGAAAATACCTGAAAGAAACACGGGTAATTTTTTCAGGCTTCCTGTTGACCGTGTTTTTACAATGAAGGGCTTCGGTACTGTTGTTACCGGTACTACTATATCGGGCAGCATAAATACAGGTGATGAAGTGACTGTTTACCCCCAGGAGATAAGCAGCAAAATAAGGGGCATTCAGGTGCATAACGAAGATGCGGAAACCGTTAACGCCGGCCTGAGGACTGCTATCAATATCCAGGGCATGGAAAAGGCGCAGATTCAGAGAGGTAATATCCTTGCCGCAAAGGATACGCTCAAGCCGACCTTTATGGTGGATGTGGAGCTTGACCTTCTTTCATCCTCCCCAAGACAGCTTAAAAACAGGGCAAAGGCAAGGTTTCATGCCGGAACTGCCGAGATTATTTCTACAGTGGTTTTATTAGACAGGGATGTGCTTAAGCAGGGAGAACGATGCTACGCCCAGATAAGGCTCGATGAACCCACTACACTGCTTCAGGGGGACAGGTTCATATTAAGAAGCTATTCACCTGTAAGGACAATCGGAGGAGGCCGGGTTATTAATCCTCTTCCACTTAAAAAGAAAAGGTTCTCCGACCGGGTGCTTGAGGATTTAAAACTTTTAAACAGCGGCGACCTTTTTGTGCAGGTTGAGCAGTTTGCACGCATGGGACGTTTTACAGGCAAGGATGCACCGGAACTTCAGTTCCTTTCCAACTCCGCAAAGAAAAAGGTTGATGAAGCCTTAAAAAATCTTTCTGCCCAGAAAAAAATTATACTTTATAACAAAGAAAGCGGGCTTTATATCCACGAAGAATTTCTAGAAAAGGCAGTTCAGGAAATAATGGATATACTGTCGGAGTACCATAAAAACAACCCGCTCAAGGCCGGTATAGTTAAGGAAGAGCTGCGGTCAAGGACAATAGGCTCAGCCAATCAGAGACTGTTCAACTATATTATTACCCAGCAGAGCAAACTCGGCCTGATAGTGCAGGAAAATGAACTCCTTCGTTTGAAGGATCACAGGGTAACCCTTGCAAGTGATCAGAAGGAGATAAGAGAGCGAATAGAACAGATTTATCTTAAGGGCAAACTTCAGCCTCCTAATTTTAAGGAAGTCAAAAAGGAGTTTCCTGACGGGGATGGCGCGGATATCCTCGGTGTTCTTTTAAAGGAAGGTGTTCTTATCAAGGTAAAGGAAGATCTTTATTTTCACAGTAAGTCAATCAGTGACCTCAAGGATAAACTGGTTGAGTTTTTAAAGAAAAACGGTGAAATAGATACACCGCAGTTTAAGGATATGACAGGGGCGAGCAGGAAGTATAGTATCCCCCTGATAGAATATTTTGATCATGAACAATTAACTGTCCGGGTAGGCGACAACAGGATTTTGAGAAAGAAGATATGAGAGAGATATACAAAAAGATTTCGGAACTTAATAAAGAAAAAAAGGTATGTGTTCTTGCAACTATGATCGTCCAGACCGGTTCGTCCCCCAGGGGAGCCGGAACAAAGATGCTGATTCTGGAAGACGGTTCAATCGTAGGAACCATCGGCGGCGGGCTGCTTGAAGGCACAGTTATGGACGAAGGAAAAAAGGTTCTTGAAACCCTTAAGCCATCTTTAATAAGCCATAAAATGCAGGGAGCGGATCTTGATGCCAACGAGATGATATGCGGTGGAAATGCCGAGATATTTCTTGAGCCCATTCTTCCTGACAACACAACACAGCTGGATATATTTAAGGAGATATCCGCTTTTTCAAGGAAGGGCGGATCAGGTCTTCTTGTTACTGTTCTCAACACGGACCGCTGGAGTAAGACGCAGGTTCCCAGAATGTTTATACCGGGAGACGATGACAATACCGGCGCATTGCCCGGAATGGAAAACGCTAAAAAGAGCCTTAAGTCTGAAATAGCTAAATATATAGACGCGAGAGTGCCTCAGGTTATATCTGTTAAGGATGATGAAGGTAAGGACGTAAAGATATTTGTAGAGCCTGTGATATCTGAAGCGGTTGTGTATCTTTTCGGGGGAGGTCATGTTTCCAAACAGATCGGTCCCATAGCGCACCTGGTAGGGTTTTCGGTAGTGGTAATTGATGACCGTGAGGAGTTTTCAAACCCTGAGAATTTTCCATACGCCAAGGAAACTATTACAAGCTCATTTGATAATATAGTGGAGAAACTGCCGATAAATGATTCTTCCTATCTTATTATCGTCACCCGCGGCCACTCCCATGATAAAACTGTTCTTGCCCAGTGCCTTAAAACTCCAGCCAAATACATTGGCATGATAGGGAGTTCAAGAAAGAGAAGAATTATTTATGAGAAGCTTTTAAGGGAAGGCTTTACACAGGATCAGCTTAGAACTGTATATTCACCCATAGGGATGGAAATTGCCGCTGAAACTCCCGAGGAGATAGCAGTGGCCATAGTCGGTGAGCTGATCAAGGTAAGGGCCGGGGGAGAGTAGGTGCCTGTAAAAAAGAAACACAGCCATGATTTTGTAGAATCATATGACGGCCTGGTAGGTTACGGTTTAAACCGGGAAAGCAATGAAAATACACTCGCTTACTACCTGCAGAAGTTTTCCGATGATGTGCATGTTAAGGCTATTATAAGCAGGATGTCTGATGAGGATATGGATAAACTCTTTGATAATATCTGCGGGCTGTTAAAAAAATACCTTAAGGAAGAGGAGTACCATGAACTCTTTCTTAAGGATGAGCATTAGATATACTTTAAGCTGTCAGCCGTCAGCGTTCAGCTAAAGCTTTTTTACCCCGGGGGCACATCATGCTGTGCCCCTGTTTTTGTTTTTTTTATATCCGCAGTCCTGAGAAAGTTCAGTGTTTTTCCCGTAATGTAAATTTGTAGGGGCGAAAAATTTTTCGCCCTGTATGCTCAATATGTCGTAATGTTTCTAAGGAACCCGTTCATCCCCCAAATATCTCAGAATAAGTGTTTTTATATATTTTAAAAGCCGTACTCCCAAAACACACAAAAACAATTTTATCAAATCCAGTGCCTGATTCAATCTGATCTTTTGCAATACCAAGCGCAATCCTTGCTGCTCTTTCAAGCGGAAAACCATATACACCGGTGCTTATTGAAGGAAGGGCTATGGTTTTAACTCCCAGTTTTTCTGCCGCTGCAAAACTGTTTTTATAACAGCCGGCAAGAAGGTTATCTTCATTATTGCCACCGCCTCTCCATACAGGCCCGACAGTATGAATGACCCATTTTGCAGGAAGTTTATATCCGCGGCTCACACGGGCCTCACCTGTAGGGCAGCCTCCCAGAGTTCTGGTTTCTGCAATCAGTTCAGGGCCTGCAGATCGGTGTATTGCACCGTCAACACCGCCTCCGCCAAGAAGGGAATTGTTGGCAGCGTTCACAATTGCATCAACATTCTGCTTTGTAATATCTCCTTCAGCTATTTCAATAACGGTGCTCATAGGTGTTTCCTCCCTGTCTGCAAAAGAATATATCGATAATGCTACCATATTAAAACAGAATTATTACAGGCTTTTCCTGTTTTTGCCTCTAGGTTTTTGCTTTGAGCTTTAAGCTTTGAACCTTGAGCCTCTTGTCACGGCGTAGCTATAGCGAAGACGGATGCGCCATGAGCCTTGCACCTGTAAGTTAAAATCGAAAAATAATCCAACCTGCATAGCCAATAAAATAGAACCAATGTCCAGATTCCCCCTCCCCAATTGACACCCAAATATCTTTCTATTATAACCCGTCTTGATTGTTTCACTTTTCCGGAGCTGAAATGAAACTGAATTTTGGTTTTTTATTTTTTATAGGCATGTTCCTGGCCCTGTACGGGTCTTTGCACTACTATTTTTACAGGAAAATAACAAAAGCATTTAACCTGGCATTTGTGCCCCATATAATTCTTATTGCTGTTCTCTGTCTGCTGCTTTTTACTCCTGTAATAATGCGTATGATGGATGATAGCGGTCCGGAGCTCCTGTCAACTGCGGTTACCTATACAGGCTATATATGGATGGGTATAATTTTTATGCTCTTTGCCCTTAACCTGGTAGTGGATATCTACAGCCTGATCATATACATATCCTCACGGATTTTTAATGCGTCCCTAACAGATTTAATACCTGATAAGAAAGTAACTTTAATTGCAGTTATTCTGATTGCAGCAGGTATAAATATATACGGGCTGTTTGAAGCATGGAATATAAAACCTGAGCGGGTTGTAATAGATACCGGCAAGCTACCCGACGGGGTTGCTTCTTTAAGGGTTGTTCAGATATCGGATGTTCATTTCAGCAGAATGAGCGGTGTAAAGCTTGCAAATAAAATTACCGATATTGTAACGGACCTCAATCCTGATATCCTTGTATCAACAGGTGATCTTATAGACGACGGGTTAAGAGAAGCTGATAAGGTGCAGGTATTATTTAGAAGTATTAAAACAGGGTATGGAAAATTTGCAGTAACCGGAAACCACGAGTTTTATGCTGATATTAAAAAGAGTATTAAGTTTACAGAAGGCTGCGGTTTTACTCTGCTCAGAAACAGGCGGGTGGAAGTAAACAGTTTCGTCAATCTGGCAGGGGTGGATGACCCTGCGGCAAACAGGGAAGGACTGGTAACCTCCATCAATGAAAGCAGTGTGGTTGATCAGTTTGCTCCTGATACTCTTAATATATTTTTAAAGCATCAGCCGGTTATAAAAAATGAAAGTACAGAAAAATTTGATATACAGCTGTCCGGGCATACTCACAGGGGGCAGATATTCCCCTTTACGCTTATTGTAGGTACGGTATTTAAATATGTAAGCGGCAAGTATTACCTTGGGGATGATACATATCTTTATGTAAGCAGAGGAACCGGAACATGGGGGCCGCCTATAAGGTTTCTGGCTCCGCCGGAAATAACTGTTATTGATTTTATAAACCTAAAATCCAAAAAGAATAAAGTAAGGGTGCAAATAAATGGGTGACGGAACAAATAAAGGATTTAAAAGACTTATCAATGCCTGTTTTTACAGTGTTGCCGGTTTTAAGGCTGCATGGAAAAATGAAGAAGCATTCAGGCAGGAAATAATGGCAGGCATTGTAGTTGTTCCTGCCGGGTTCTTTCTTGGCGCAACCGGCACCCAGAGGGCGCTTCTTATTTTGAGTTTTTTAATTATTCCCCTGGTTGAGCTTCTCAACACAGCCGTAGAGGCAACAGTAGACAGGGTAGGGATGGAAAAGCATGAACTGTCCGGAAGAGCAAAAGACCTTGGTTCTGCCTCTGTGTTATTAAGCATTTTTATTGCTGCTATTGTGTGGGTTTTAGTTTTATCTGACAGGTTTTTTTAGGCAGCTGATATTGTTTTTTTTCCTATTTCTTATTCAGGCGCAATACCGGGCCCGACCTCGGGTTACTATTCTTAACTGTCTGCTTTTTTCTGACCATTAAGTCCACTTGAGTCCACGAATTATAATAGTTATCATGCCTGAGCCATGCCGGTTGACTTACAGGTGATTTATTTTTGATAATTAAAGAAGTGTTATAAATGATTTTAGTGCTATTATCGTTTGAAAAAATAATGATGAGATAGAGATATGGAATGGATAAAAAAAGAAGATAATTACAGGGTGCCGGTAAAGTCATGGTGTAAAGATGTAGAAGGTCTTGCAATGTCACAGGCAGAGGATCTTGCACAGCATCCGAGCGTGTTTCATCATGTATCTCTTATGCCGGACTGTCACCCGGGTTACGGAATGCCCATAGGCGGTGTTATCGCCTGTGATAATGCAGTTATACCAAACGCCGTTGGTGTTGATATCGGCTGCGGAATGGGTGCAGTAAAAACCAATATTACTGTTGATAAAGTATCAAGGGAGCTTCTAAGAGAGATTGTTACCCTCACAAAGGATAAAGTACCATGCGGTGAAGGACATGCCCATAAAAAGAACCAGGAGTGGGGAGATTTTGAAGAAGACATTGAAGCCTGCCGTGAAAGAGGATGGTTTTCAAAACATGTAAAGGATCTTGCGGGCAGAAACCTTGGAACCCTTGGAGGCGGAAATCATTTTATAGAAATACAGGCAGGTGATGACGAGCATGTATGGCTCATGATTCATTCAGGATCAAGGCACCTTGGTAATGTTATTGCAAGATACTACAACGGAGTTGCCCAGAAACTTAACAAGATGTGGAACGCCGATGTTCCTGGAAAAGACCTTGCTTTTCTGCCGGCTGATATACCCGAAGGAAAGGATTATATAACCGACATGATGTTTGCTTTAAACTATGCAAAGGAAAACAGAAGAAGAATTATGGCGAGTTTTATGGAAGCATTTTCTTCTGTGTTTACCGAAGCGGACTATGAAGATCCGGTGAATATTCATCATAACTATGCGGCGCTTGAAAATCACTTTGGTAAAAATTTATGGGTTCATAGAAAGGGTGCAACATCAGCAAAAAAGGATGAAACAGGGATTATTCCAGGATCAATGGGAACACCGTCCTACATAGTAAAAGGCCTTGGAAATGTTGACTCCTTTATGTCATGTTCACACGGCGCAGGCCGGGTATTAGGAAGGATGCAGGCATCCAGAACCCTTACTGCAGAAGAGTGTGACAGGGCAATGGCTGGTGTGGTGTATGACAGGTGGAACAAGGTGAAAAGGAGCGGTAAAAACGGGATGCTTGACCTTGGAGAAGCTCCCCAGGCATACAAGGATATTGATGCAGTGATAAACGCAGAGCTTGACCTTATAAAGCCCATTGTGAAACTGAAGCCCCTTGCTGTTATAAAGGGGTAATATCTTAATTTTGCAGAGGCAGGTTCCTGTCGCGGCGAAGCTTTGCGAAGACGGGTCTAACCTGTCTCCTGTCCGCTTTAAAAAATCAAGATTTGACATATGTAAACAATATGTTTACAATTTCCGATATGATCAAAACATTTGCAGATACAGAAACTGAAAAATTTTATAACACAGGAAAATCAAAACGGTTTCCTCCGGATATTCATAAACGGGCAGCAATGCGTCTTAATCAGCTTGATGCAGCAACAGTTATTGATGATCTTCGTATGCCTCCGTCAAATCATCTGGAACCATTAAAAGGTGATAGAAAAGGCAGTTACAGTATCCGTATCAACAATCAGTGGCGAGTGTGTTTTCAGTTTAGAAACGGCAATGCATATGCTGTGGAAATAATAGATTATCATTAAGGAGATAATACCATGGTACAAAACGGTTTACCCCTAATTCATCCGGGCGAATACTTAAAAGAGATGCTTGAGGAATTAGAAATTTCCCAGGCAGATTTTTCACGCATTACAGGGCTTAGTGCTATGAGGATTTCTCATATTATTAATGGGAAAAGACCTGTCACTGCCGAGACGGCCCTGATCCTTGGTAAAGTTTTTAGTCAGACACCGCAGTACTGGCTAAACCTGCAGTCTGCCTATGATCTTAAAATGGCTGAAATGTCTATCGGGGCAAAGCTTACAAAGGTTCAAGCTATTGCTCATGCGTAATAATACTTTTTAATGCACCCTTTACTGTAACACCCTTCGGTCATTCCACGGCTCCGACCGGGGAATCCAGCTGCTTTTGGTTTTTGGTTATTGAGATCTGTCAGCAATGAAGGGCTGTCCCTGTTTAATCTTTATTTTATTGATACTGATGTAATCCAGTTTTTCTCAGGAACTGTAAAATTATCTACTGAGTCAAACCCTGATTCAATTAGAAAGCCTGTTAATTCTTCAGGAGTGTGATATCTCATATTGATTATTTCAGCTAAATAGGAATTCCTCTCTTCAAATTTCTCATCTTTATATGCTTCATTCACCAACAAAAATATCCCGCCTGGTTTTAATACCCTTCTTACTTCTTTAAAATTGTCAATTAAGCTGGGCCAGAAATAGTAGGTTTCAAAAGCGGTAATTAGATCGAAGGTGTCGGAAGAAAAAGAAAGAGAGGATACATCGCCATGAGTTATTTCAACCAGTCCCTGATTTATCAGATCTCGATTAACATTACCTGCAAATTGTACCATGTCTTCCGAATAATCAATTCCTGTTATTTTTTTTGCCCTGGAAAGTGATGACATGATGCTGATGGCCTTCCCTCCGCCGCAGCCAATATCAAGGATACTCATATTATCTTTGATATCAATAAAACTTAACCCCCATCTCCATAGCTCCTCATGATGGGAGTTTATTTTACTAGCAACCTGACACCCTAACTCTCCTGTTGGTTTCGGGCACTGTTTTATTAACTCTTCATTCTTTTTCATTTGTACTCCTGAATCAGTATAAGATGTGTATGTCTTATCGCTTAAAACGGTTTGATGTCCGTTTCCAATTCACACCCTGTAAAAAATATAACTCTGACATGATGTTTTATTTTATATTTTTATCGGTTTATTTCAAGTGACTGCTTTTGGATAACTGTCCGATGTCATGGGGTGACTGCGAACAATCAAAAAAGATATGAATGAAAATAATGAAGGTACCGATAAAATATAGCCTTAGCAAAATTACTAACCATATTAAAACTGCAGTTTAAATAGTTCACTACCCATGTGGTTTCGACCCAGGGTGCGGGCCGGGTGATCGGCCCCTGCTTTTTTAACAGTTCGCTGAATATATCAAGGGTTCGCTCGGATCATGTTATCCAAAACTGGATAAGAAACCGAAATACTGTTGAGTTTTTAGGCACCTGGGAACGATTAAATAATGAAGATTTTAAACCCATCGAATTCGAGGGGGTTAGGAACAGAGCCGGACTAAACAGCTTTGTTTTGAGACTGCCCTGTTAAATGTGGCACTATTCGGAGAGACTGCCAAACAATGGCGGGATGCAAATCCTGAAAAGGAAGGTAACATGCGTGATTATGCAAGTGTAGAGCAACTGCTGGTTTTAGCCAATATAGAACGTATGAACGCTGAGCTCATTCACGAGGGTCTGTCACAGGGAGAACGCCTGAAACGCCTTAATAAAATCGCTATCAGACAAATGCAGGTGCTTACCTCTGCCTCTGCTCTGAAACAACTCCGCTAACAGCCGGCTTTCCTGCACGGCATAGCCTTGGCGATGACGGCAGCCTGCATTTGACTCTGACCTCCAACCTCCCAGTCTGTCATTCTGCGGCATGACTGGAGAATCCAGCTTTTCCTAACAGCCTACAGTCTAAAATGCTTCAGCCTAGTTTTTCCCTGACCTCTGGAATTTTCTTGCTTTATCAATTCATAAACCTTAAATCTAATATATCTTTTCTGGTAAATATATAATGCAAAAAACAAAACAATTCCTGTTAGCTAAACATTAACCCTTCATGTTTTAAGTAGATATAATTATGGAAAACCAGATAGAAATTTATACAACTCAGGATAATGAAACTGCTGTTGAAGTTCAGTTTGATAAGGAAACAGTGTGGTTAACCCAGGCTCAAATGGCAGATTTGTTTGATCGAAATCGTGTTGCTATTACACAACATATTGGCAATATCTTTAAGGACGAGGAGCTGGATAAAAAACTGGTATGTAAGGATTTCTTACAAACCACTCAACATGGAGCTATTAAAGGTAAAACCCAGAGCCGGAAAGTTAAATATTACAACCTCGACGTAATCATATCCGTGGGTTACAGGGTTAAATCAAAACGCGGCACACAGTTTCGTCAGTGGGCTACAAAACGGCTTAAGGATTATCTCGTTCAGGGTTATGCTGTAAACGAGAAACGATTAGAGCATAAACAGCAGGAAGTGCGGCACCTTAAGGATGGTATCCGTATACTGAGCAGAGCTATAGAAGAAAAAGCCGGGGATATGGAATTTAAGTGGCTGAACATGTATGCTGCAGGTCTTCGGCTTTTGGATGATTACGACCATGAAACCCTTGATAAAAAAGGGACATCAGATAAATCAGTGACTTATCCTTCCTACGAAGAATACATGGCCATGGTAGATAACATGCGTACTGATTTTAACTCGGAAGTATTCGGGCAGGAACGGGGAGATGGGTTTAAAAGTGCTATCGAACAGATTAGACAGGAGTTTGATAAAAAAGAACTGTACCCCACTTTTGAAGAAAAAGCTGCTACACTGCTTTTATTTGATTGTTAAAAATCATGCCTTTGTTGATGGCAACAAACGGATCGCAGCGGCATGTTTTTTACAATTCATGGAAAAGAATAATCGTCTAAACCATGAAAAAGGAAATCTGGTTATTAGTAACGAAGCACTGGCCAGCCTGACATTGTTTGTTGCAGTCAGTAAACCTGATGAGATGGAAACAGTTAAATATTTAATAGTTAGCATATTAAACAGGAATAATTTTATTAATAATTATTAAACGAAGAATCCAGGTAATAGTTGTCATCCTCCGAAGCTTGACGCCTTCGCGTAGGAGGAGCCGTGGAAACCAGTTGTTTTTAATTTATGATTTCAGTATTTGTCCAATATCAAGGGCAGACCCAGTTTTTTTACTTTCCCAGTATTTGCCTTGATTTTAAAGCACCTTTCCAATAAACTTTAATATTATTTCAAGAGAGGTAATGTCATGAATATAAATAAAAGAATTATTGTGGATGAACACGGTAATCCCAAGGAAGTAATCATACCTGTGGATGATTACAGAAAAATAGAAGAATTGCTTGGCTGGGATCTTGATGATGAAGAGAGCAATAAATTGAGAGAAGCAAGAAAGGATAGAGAAAGCGAAAATAAAGACGCCTACACCGACCTGGATGCCATTTAATGTCCAAAATAATAGTTCACCGCAATGCAGTAAAATACCTCAAGCGACTTCCCAAAGAAACAAAAGAACGAATTAAAGAAACTCTCAAACAACTTGAAACCGATCCATTAAATTACCCTGGGATAAAACAGATGTATGGTGAATGGACAGGGTATCTCAGAATCCGATTAGGAAAGTTGAGAGTTATTTTCTGGTATAATCCTAAAGAAGATGTTGTCTATATTGATCATATTGGCCACGAGGAGATGTTTATAAATAAGCAGTAATTTCCGACCTCCTTGACACGGCGAAGAAATGCAAAGCCGGCTGATCTCCGACTTCCTGCATCTGGCAACTGTTTTGTATTTTTTCCTAACAGCCTTCAGGCTAAACCGCTTCAGCCTAGTTTTACTCTGTCCTCCGATTTCCGATATCTGATCTCTGGAATTTTCTTGCTTTTCCAATCCATTAGTCTTAAATCTTTAACCAGTGAAATTCATAATCATGACCGCAAAGCGGATTTCACCGGGTTAAAAAAATATATCTTTCCGGGTATACTGAATTATTGCATTAAAGTCTTTCTTAAAGAAATTTAAAAACTAATGAACTCATGGGCATTGCAAAAAAATATTGCTAATAGTTTTTGTCGTCATTCTCCGACTTGCTCTGCCGTCGCATAAAGCTATGGCAGGACAGGTCATGAAATCCAGTTGTTTTTTAGTTTTTATTTTATGAATTCTGTCAATAATGAAGATCTGACTCTCTTTTGTTTTACAACTGACTGGAAAAGTGAAAGTTACGGGACGATCCCGGATATGAACTATTGTCATGTGGCGTGAATAAAATGAAAAATTATAAAAAAAAATTATTTCTTTTAAGTTTATATATTCGTATTATCTTTCTTTTTTTTACAGCTAATATTTATGGAATATTTATTCTCTTAGTTGTTCTTTATTTAACCTATTCCCACCTTACAGGTGTTAAACCACTAAACCATAAAGAATTAATAATATGGATTTCTGAACAATCCGAAACCATGAAAGCATTATTTCTATCTTCATTAATGACCATTGTTGGTTTTGTAATAGCCTTCCAAAGCGCTACAAAAAATTGGAAAGATCAAATAGTGGCAAATATGGGAGTACAAGCATCAGATGAAATAGATATGATTTATGCAAGAATTACCGAACTGATTGAATCAATAAAAATTTATTCTGATTTAAATTTAGATGAATTAAATAAAATAAAAAACGGCGAAGACCCTATTAAAATAAAAGATAACATAGTATTTATATTATCTAAAACTGATAAGTTTATATCTGAACGACAAGAGTTAACATTGCTACGCACAAAAGCATTGCAATTACGTTCGAGGTACTCTCAAATTCTATCTTTAACACCAAATGCCAACGACCTATTAGTAAAGATTAATGATAAGGTCATAAAGGTTTCTAAGAAAATGTGGATTGTGGTACCTTATACAATTATGGATACTCCAAATTATTTAAATCATTATTCACAATATAGGTACTGTCAACTTGATTGTGTGAAATTTTTTTCTGCCAACTTTTTAAGGAAAGGCAGATTCTTAGGCACTTGCCCTATGGGTTTCTTTCTCCAGTTAACTTCCATCTTCACACAGACAAAAGCAAGCAGCGTATAGCAGGATCTTTCTCCTGCAAGTATTTCCATTGGTTTTGTTCTGCGTTTAAACTCTTTATTTACTCTTTCAATGACATTAGTGGTTCTCAAGCATATCCATTCCTCTTTAGGGAAGGAAAGATACGTCAAGCAGGAATCCAATGACCTCTCAAGGCATTTAACTGCTGATGGGAGCTCATTGTCCCATCTGGATTTAAAGTCATTAAAAAACGCTATAGCCTTCTTACGGGAAGATGCATAAAATACGGAACGGACTTCATCTGCAATATCCTTTTTTAACTTTCTTGGAACCTTGGCAAGGATATTCCTTGCTACATGCACCTGGCATCTCTGGACTTTAGCCTTTGGAAACTCTTCCTTAAAAACAGCCTCTAGCCCTGAGAGGCCATCCATAACCCCTAAAGTGATAGCATTGCCGTCCAGGCCTCTCCCTTTAAGATCTTTAAACATCTCTCGCCAACTGGAAGCGGATTCCTTATCTCCTGACTGCAAACCCAGTACAGTGCGGTATCCTTTATCTGTTACACCTATAACAACCAGTACAGGGACTTTCTCTATTGCACCATCTACCCTCATAGAAAAGTTGGTGCCGTCAATATACAGGTACTTTATGGGCTCTTCAGAGAGATCACGTTCCCGCCAGCTTTCAACTGAACTGGTAAGTGATTTACTTACTTTGCTTATTTCTCCAGATGATATCTTTCGGCCTATCAGCCTTTCAGAGATTAAGGATAAAGTCCGAGTGCTGATACCGGACAGAAACATGACACTCAGATCTTCTCTGATTGCATCCTCATATTGTTTACTTCTAGGGATAACTTCTGTTTTAAATGCTCCCTCTCGATCCCTTGGGACCTTAACATCAACCGGGCCTATCCCTTTGAGAGTGTACTTACGATTATAGGAACCATTACGATGATTATTACTTTCCTTGCTGCGTTCATAACGTTTTCTACCGAGAAAATGAGTCATCTCTGTATCCATAAGAACACTGAGATACTCACCTACAGTCTCCTGAACATCAGCTCTAATCATCTCGAAGAGACTTCCTGGGTCCCTACGGATTCCGTTGATAAGATTCATAACTTCTGGTACTGTAATTTCCAGTTTCATGGCGCTTTCTCCTTTGCTTTAGGTTTTGTGGTGAAACCCTTTTAAAGGAAAAGCGCCTTTTTTACGACCTTTTTAAATTTACACAATCGACTTTACACTACCACAATATATAAATGAAATGGCCTACAAAAACCTTTCAGATCAATGCGATGAGAGTGCTAAATACATTTCAGGGATGTCAGCGGCTTTAAGGAGCATGTTGATAAGAAATATTTTTCAACTGAATTTAAGTTATTTTATTAATCTTATTCGGGAAAGGAATTCAATTATAAAATATGTTTCTCTAATGAAAGACATTGACGATAAACACTGATGAAGAAAACAATGGAGTCGCGTTTTTACCCTTGACAGGACTTTTTCTATTGTATAAGTTTCGCGACCAATACTTATATAACATTTATTAACAAAAGGTACTTAACAATGAAACTATCTCAAACAACATATCAGAGTTTATATTCGCTCTATCTGGTAAAGGAGCGCGTTGGGGGATAGCTTTATTTAAATAATATTTTTAATTAAGGGCATTCACCATCGTGTGGATGCCCTTTTTTATTTCCTTAAAGGGCGTCACTTGCAGAAGTGAACGCCCTTTTTTTTATTAAACCTTTAATCAGAAACGGAGGTGCATCATGCGCAATTATATTAAATATTCGGAGAAGGCTAACTTTTGAATCCATGAGCAAAAGGCGTAAAGGTTATCCGTCAGAAACAAGAGTTAAACGCGGAGTACGTATAGTTCATGGAGGCAAGGAGCTTATAGAGAAACTGGGACGTAATGACCCATGCCCGTGCGGATCAGCAAAGAAGTTTAAAAACTGCTGTATGAAAGAGAAACGGTATGATGGATCATTGCGTGATCACTACTTTTAGGGAATAAAAATTCGGTCGGGAATAAATCCCATACTGTTGGCTTAAGCATCAAACCAAACTCCTCTCCCTTGACGGGAGAGGCTGGGTGAGGGTGGCAAAATAGAAACTCAATACTTTATTGCTGTTTTCTCCCCCTCCCTTAATCCCTCCCGCTAGGGGAGGGAGACTTTTAAAAGCATATTTTCTACATTAGCAGTGTACAAAATAAAGTGGTGTAATAAAAATTTGATTTTAAATTAATAAACCTCGCGTACCGTCATACCCGCGAAGGCGGGTAACCATTAGCTTTTGCCTTAAAAACTAAAATGGTTTCCCGCCTGAGCGGGAATGACGAAAACAGGATCATAATTCTAATAATCATTGAATAACGCGTCATTATTGTTTTTGAATATTAAAATATTTGTTTTTTGGACAAGGATAATTTTCTTAAGTCAACAATATCGGAAAAATCTCGCACATACATTTTGATACCAGTATAATTATTCGAGTAAAAAGGAAACTATATCTATATGATTGAACTATCGGAAAATATAAAATTGTTTGCAGATGACAGTCTCTGGATTGAAGGTGAATCCATAAGGCAGTTAAAAAATGTTACAGAACTTAAAGGTATAAAAAAGGCCATTGGTATGCCTGACCTGCATCCTGGGAAGGGCGGTCCTGTGGGTGCTGCGTTTTTAAGCAGCGGTGTTCTGTACCCGCACCTTGCAGGTAATGATATCGGGTGCGGTATGGGGCTTTCTAAGACAACCTTAAAGGCCAATAAAATAAAGAGAGACAAATGGGCCAAAAAGCTGGCAGGTCTTGAAGAACCATGGGATGGAGATATTGAATCATTTATCTCTGACCATGAGTTAGAGCCCACACCATTTGATAATTCTCTTGGAACAATTGGCGGCGGCAATCATTTTGCAGAACTCCAGGTGATTGATAAAATAATTGATAATAAATTATCCGAAGAAATCGGGCTTGAGAAGAAAAACCTTTATCTGCTTATCCATAGCGGTTCAAGAGCTCTTGGAGAATTTGTATTACGCAGGCATGCTGATAAGTACAGGTATGAAGGTCTTGATGAAAATTCTGAGGGCGCAAAGGAGTATATTGTCCGGCATGATAAAGCTCTTAAGTGGGCTGCGAGTAACAGGGCTTTAATTGCAGAACGGTTTGTTTCTATACTTGGCGGAGAATGCATACCTGTTTTAGATCTGGCTCATAACAGTATAACAAGGTTTGAAGCTGGTTTAAAACAGTACTGGATACACAGAAAGGGCGTTGCTCCTTCAGGATGCGGGTATGTTATTATCCCCGGTTCACGCGGCAGCCTTACCTATATTGTTCAGCCTGCGGGTGATCAGGGTGATAATTTATATTCCATTGCCCATGGTGCAGGAAGGAAGTGGAACCGGTCAGGGTGCAAGGGTAAGCTTAAAAATAAATACCCTGCAGATTCACTTACACATACTTCCCTTGGAAGTATTGTTATCTGTGATGATAAAGAACTGCTTTATGAAGAAGCGCCCCAGGCGTACAAGGATGTTGATGCTGTTGTCGATTATCTGCAGAAGCAGGGGTTGATAAAGGTTATTGCAGCATTACATCCGGTCATTACATACAAAGTGAGGAAAAACAGATGATAAGCTGGCTGCAGATAACATCAGGACGAGGCCCCTTGGAATGCTGCTGGGTTGCTGCACAGATTTTAAAGTGCATCACACTTGAAGCAGATAAGAGAAATATAAAGGTTAATCTTCTGGAATGTATACCCGCTGAAAAGGCGGGTGTATACAAGTCTGTGCTTCTTGCCCTTGAAGGTGAAAGCGTTACAGCATTTACCGGATCATGGGAGGGGACAATCCAATGGATTGGTAACAGTATGTTCAGAAAAAATCATAAACGTAAAAACTGGTTTATAGGGGTAAGATGTTTTACGCCTCCTGATAAGTCTTACTGGAATGAAAAGGAGATCCGTTTTGAAAGGATGAAGGCCTCCGGCCCTGGTGGACAGCATGTGAATAAAACAGAGTCTGCTGTCCGCGCAGTTCATCTGCCTACAGGCTTAAAAGCTGTCGCGCAGGAGGAGAGGTCTCAGCATCTAAATAAGAAGTTGGCGCTTACAAGGCTCTTTATGCTTTTAAAGGAAAGGGATGATAACAATCAAAAACAGCATAAAGAAGAACAGTGGAAGGAGCATAATCAGCTTGAAAGAGGTAATCCTGTAAGGGTGTATAAGGGAAAGAATTTCAGGCTCAGCGTATAAACTGAATGGAGACAGGATTGAATCCTGTCTCCATAGAGGGTGTCTCCAGTATTTTTACAATATTTGACTTTAAGATATCTCTAAGTTATAGTTCGAAATATCTTAAAGTTAAGAGGTGAATATGTGGATTGACCGCCAGTTGAAACAGAAAATTATTCAAACGGCTGCTTCGCGTCCTGCCGTCCTTCTTACAGGTGCGCGGCAGACAGGAAAAACCTCTCTTCTTCAACATCTATTCCCTGATGTGGAATTTGTCTCCTTTGATTATCTACGGCATGTGGATTCTGTTAAGGATTCTCCCGAGTATTTCCTCAGTCAGTTTACAAATAAAGTTATTCTCGATGAGGTTCAGTATGTCCCTGAACTTTTTAGAGAACTGAAAATTTTGATTGATAAAGACAGGCAGAATTATGGCAAATGGATCATGACCGGCAGTCAGCAGTTCGGCCTTATGCAGCATATCAGTGAGAGTCTTGCCGGAAGAATAAGTGTTTGTCACCTTGAAACCCTCAGTGCTAATGAATTGAGAGGGAAAATAGATGAAGTTACAGACTTTTTATGGAAGGGCGGTTATCCTGAGCTCTGGGCAAATCCTGCTATTGGAGTAGATGACTTTTTTGAAAGCTATATTCGAACATATATTGAAAGAGATTTAAAAACCATTATTGATGTGAAAAATCTAAGCGATTTTAGACGGTTTATTCGAATAACAGCAACAAGGTGCGGACAGTTGCTGAACTTTAAAAGCCTTTCAACGGATGTAGGAGTTTCCGATGTTACTATCAGGAAATGGGTTCATGCTCTTGAAATAAGCGGTTTGATATACCTCTTAAACCCATATTATGCCAATGTCGGAAAACGTCTGATAAAATCTCCAAAGCTCTATTTTGCTGATCATGGTTTGCTGTGTTACCTGCTTGGAATAGAAAACAGCAATGACTGGCATTTCCACCCTCAAAAAGGAAGTTTGTGGGAAAATTTTGTTTTAATGGAACTGGTAAAAAATTATAGCCTTATTCCAGGAAATGATCTGTTTTTCTACAGGGACCAGAATGGAGTTGAAATTGATTTTGTTATTGAAAAAAAGAGGGAGCTGATTTTAATTGAAGCCAAATCAGGTGAGCGCATTGATTCCCGCAAGCTCAATTTTGAAAAAGTGGTTCCCCTTTTTAATAAAAAATATGAAATAAAAAAAATACTAGCACAGAATATTAATGAAACTAGAGTTATTCGAAATAAAGGCTGCAGTATCTATAATCCTTTGCTTAAAACTATTGATATATTTAAATCGGATTAAGCTGATAGCCAGTATTCTGTTTTTGATGCGAAAAACCAAATCAATTTGAAAGTGATTTTGACAGGATAATAAAAGAACCTGAAGCTGAAACAAGGAGCAAATGAAAAAGCTGTACAGACAAATATCACGAAAGCTTAAAATTATAATACTCGTGCTGCCATTAACTCTGCTGCTTCCATTTTTCCTGTCTGCGATGGATAATAAACCATCATTTGATCAATCCCTTTTAATGGGAAAGGAGCTTTATGACAGCGGCAGGTATGAGAGTGCATTAAAAGAATATCTATATTTATCAAAAAGCTATCCTGATAACGGCCGCCTTTTGTATGAAACCGCTCTTACATACTATACTCTTAAAGATTACAGCAGGGCTCTTACCAATGCGCAACAGGCCTCGGAACTTTTGCCTGGTGAGGATAAAGTAAAAACTCTTCTTGGAAATATTTTTGATAATCTCGGCAGGTCTGATGATGCGCTTAAAGAGTATATGGCAGCAGTAAAGACAAATCCTAAAAATTATTCCGCCTATTACAATCTTGGAATATTCTATTACAACAATGGAAGGTATAAAGATGCGGAAGAAGCTTTTCTTTCTTCTGTGAATATTAATGATGATAATCCATCCGCATATTATTCACTTGGATGTGTTTATATAAAGTTAAATGCTGCTGACTCAGCAAAGGACTCCTTTAAGAGGTTCCTCGACCTGGAAAAGAAAAGTGACCGTTCAGATGAAGTAAGGAACATTTTAAAGAAGCTTATTGTAAGTAAACCTGAAAAGTAAAATCTATTATACGGGTAACAATGCCGGACCTGCTATTACTAAAAGACGGAGTTTCACAGGTAAAGCTTTCACTTGGTAGATCAACCACCATAGGACGATCCTCCGAATGTGAAATACAGATAGCTGACCTTAAAGTATCTCGAAGGCATGCGCTTATATTTATTGAAAACAGCGAGTACTGCCTTAAGGACCTTGAAAGCGAAAACGGTACTTTTTTAAACGGCGCAAAAATTACAAAACTTGCACATATTAAAGATGCTGATGAGATACAGGTAGGTGATCAGCAGTTTATCTTTAACCCGCCCTTTGATCTGCTTCATGAACGCGAAGGAAAAAAATCCGTAATTATTGTTGATGAAGATCCTGATGCTTCCTTTGAGACAGGTGTTTCCTTTCAAAATGAGATGTCTGAAACAGGTGATTTAAAGCCTGTATATGAACTGCTCCTGACTACTGCCCTTGAGCTTGATAGGGATGCCCTGCTTAACAGCCTTATGGAAAAGCTCATGGATTATTTTAAGGCAGACCGGGGTTATATCCTTGAATACAATCAGCGGACGCAGACGTTTAAGCCCCTTGTTATCAGGTCTGAAAAACAGAGTGTAGCCATGAGCAGGGTTCTTCTTGATGAAGCTGTTAATAAAAAAACTCCCCTCCTTGTTCATAATGCCATGGAGGACTTTGCCTTTTCCGGGAGAAAAAGCATTATAAAGTATCAGCTATGTTCTGTTATGGTTGCGCCCCTTGCTGCCGGTGATAAAGTTATCGGGGTGATCCAGCTGGATAAAAAAGAAAAGAACTTTTTTGATAAGGCAGATCTTAATCATCTTTCCTTTGTTTCGGGCTTTGCTGCCAGGGCAATAACAAACGCAGCCAAGTATGACCATGAAAGAAAAAAGAACATCAGCAGACCAGGCACGCATGATAATGGCACCCTATTTATCGGTGAGTCACCTGCTGTAAAAACCCTTATTGATACTGCAGTTAAAGCAGCATCCTCTGATGCAAGGGTTATTATTACCGGCGAAAGCGGAACCGGAAAAGAACTTATTGCACGCCTTATTCATGAAAAGAGTTCACGTTCTGATCAGCCCTGGGTAGCGGTTAACTGCGGGGCTATACCTGAAACACTTTTTGAAAGCGAGTTTTTAGGTCATGAAAAAGGAGCTTTTTCAGGGGCGGTAAAACAGAAGAAAGGGTGTTTTGAACTCGCTGACGGGGGCACTCTTTTTATGGATGAAGTGTCCGAGATGAAACCCCACATGCAGGTAAAGCTTCTGCGTGTTTTGCAGGAGGGCAGATTCTACAGGGTTGGAGGAGAAAGCCCCATATCTGTTGATGTTAGAATCGTGTCTGCAACCAACAAAAATATAAAGGAACTGGTTACACAGGGGCTGTTTCGTGAAGACCTTTATTACAGGTTAAATATTATATCCCTTGACGTTCCTCCCCTGCGTGAAAGAAAGGATGATATAAAAATCCTTTCTGAATATTTTATAAACAAATACTGCGTGAAAGAAGGAAAAGAAATCCCTGCTGTTAAACCTGAGGTGTTTACAGTATTAAAGGAGTATCCATGGCCCGGAAATGTCAGGGAACTTCAGAATGTAATGGAGCGGCTGGCTGTGCTGTGTGATCACGAAACCATAACAGTAAATGATCTGCCCATTGAGATTAGATCTCCTGAACTCAATTTAAAATCTATCCCTTCCGGGAGCAGCCTTAAAAATACAATCGAGACCATTGAAAAAGAACTTATTGTTTCGGCAATGAACAGGACCTCCGGTAAGAAAGTGGAAGCAGCAAAGATGCTTGGAATCTCCAGGCCAACTCTGGATAAAAAACTTGAAGATTATAATATAAAGTAACCTATGAATATTCTCTGTCCCCAATGTCATTCATCTATTGCCCTTGATCAGAACAGCATGATCCTTACATGTGGTAACTGCGGATTAAAGACTGATCTTTCAGGTGTGGGTACATATCATGGTATGGGATCAATTCCATTTTACAGAGATCTTACTGGCGAGGTTATAGGCTTATATGAGCTGACAGAGCTTATCGGCATCGGCGGTATGGGGATTGTCTACAAGGCTAGAAATATTGAGGATAACAGTATCGCTGCTCTTAAGGCTCTTACCTATAATCACCTGCATAAGGATGAGTTTATTGCACGGTTTGAAAGGGAGGCAAAGGCCCTTAAGAAACTTGAGCACCCTAATATTGTTAAGGTACTGGAGAGCGGCAGGCAGGATGACATTTATTATATTGTTACTGAATACCTTGAAGGTGAAAATCTATTAAATTACCTTAGAACAAAAACGCCTGATAAAAAGGAAATACTGCGTATTGTAATCAGGGTGTGTGATGCCATTGGTTTTGCTCATTCCCAGGGGATTATTCACCGTGATATTAAACCTGCCAATATTATAATTTCGGATGAAGTGAAGGTGCTTGATTTTGGCCTTGCGCAGATCACGGGCTCTGATACACAGATAACGGCCCTCACCCGAAGCGATATGGCTATGGGGACCCTTAATTATCTTTCTCCGGAACAGCGTCTCAATGCAAAGACCATTGATGAACGGTCGGATGTTTATTCTATCGGGGTTGTATTATATGAAATGCTTACCGGCTCTCTTCCCATGGGGATGTTTAAGCTCCCGGGCAGAATTAATAAAAAATCGGGCAGACGTTTAGACCGTATAGTTGAAAAATGTCTTAATGCTTCTCCGGCCCAGAGATACCACAGTGTAAAGGAGCTGGCTGAAGATCTTACCGAACTTTACGAGTATGTTCCAGTCAGAAAGGGTTTTATAAGATGGACATCAATAGCTCTTGCTGTACTGATTACATTCATGTTTTATTATTTTTTCAGCGGGCCGGAAATTATTAAGGGAATAAATAAGGATGCATCTTATAAAAAAATGGAAATAGATTCTGATATTTTAAAAATCCTTCCGGAAAAACTGACCCATGAAATGACTGATCCTCACCTTGCGCCTGAGACTAAAGAAAAAGAGAAGGCATCTAAAGTTTCAAAAAAAGAGGTTATGAAAAAGTAAATATTATTTACCACGAAGGACACTAATGCAAAAAAATGAAAATCTAATTTATCCTTTTATTTTTTTAATCATCGCCGAAATTAAAAAGGCTGCTACCAGCAGGATAATTACAGTCGCTCCCGAAGCAAGATCCAGCATATATGAAACCCATAAGCCTGCAATGGTAAAAACAATGCCAAGTATTACAGATAAAATCATCATGGACTTAAGATTTATGGTGTACTGCTTTGCTATAGAGGGCGGTATTGTAAGAAGGGCAATAACCATTATTATCCCTACTATCTTTATCAGCATTACTACCGTGAGTGCTACAAGGGTAAGCAGAAAAAGATAAAAAAACATGGTGTTGATGCCGGAGGCCCTGGCGTAATCTTCATCATAGGATACAGCCAGAAATTCCCTGTAAAAAAAGAATACTGCTGTAAATATGAATAAGTCCAGCCCTGCCATTATGAATATATCACTTCTTGGGACAGTAAGTATGTTGCCGAAGAGGTAGCTTAAAAGATCCGGCGCATAACCCGGGGTAAGTCCTATAAATATTACGCCCATTGACATACCTGCTGTCCACAGTATGCTGATGGCGGTATCTTCGCTTACATTTCCCTTTCTGCTTATCAGGCCTATTGTCCATGCAGATACAAGGCTGAAGGGCATAAGGCAGATCATGGGATCAACGCCTAAAAAATATCCCAGGCCGAGTCCTCCGAATGATGCATGAGCTATGCCTCCGCTTATGTAGCCTATTTTTTTAACAACAACATATGTCCCTATTATTCCGCAGGCAATACTTCCCAGCACTGCCGCTATAAGGGCGTTCTGCATATATTCAAACTGAAGGGCTTCTATCATCTCAGTGTTCCTTTAGTACTCTGTGAGGTGTTCCGTGGGCAATTATGTCAACCGGGCACTGGTAAACTGTTTCCAGGGCTTCCTTTGGTATCTCTTTCGAGTTATGGTAAAAAAGCTGGCAGTTTAAACATGCCACCTTATCCACGTGTGAGCTTATTACCCCTATGTCATGGGTAACAAGGATAATTGCCATCTGTTTTTTAAGGCTGTTTAAAAGATCATAAATGTCTGTTTTTATTTTAGGGTCAATGCTTGCGGTGGGTTCATCCAGCAGAAGAAGTTCTGGCTCAGATGCCAGGGCTCTTGCTATCATTACCCTCTGTCTTTCTCCTCCGGAAAGATCCCCTGTCTTCCGGTCTTTCATATCGGACATTTCAACCGCATCAAGGGCCTGTTCCACTTTTTCGTAATCCTTTTTTGTGTGCCTCTTAAATAAACCTTTATGACACAGCCTTCCCATAAGCACGGTATCCAGCACGTTTATAGGGAAGTCGCGTTCCACCTCCATCATCTGCGGAACATACCCTATCCGGTTTCTTACTTTATCAGGAGATGTTCCGAACACCGTAACGCTTCCTGTGGCAGGCTTTACAAGACCCAGGATAACCTTTAAAAGGGTTGTTTTACCTCCGCCGTTGGGGCCGATTATGCCTATGAAGTCGTCGCTGTAAACAGTGAGTTCATGACCGTGCAGCACTGTGTTGCCGCCGTATTCGGCGCTGACATTTTCAAGCTTTACAATTTCTTTTCTCATTATAAATTTTCCTGAAAAAGCTCTGCTGTGCGTTCTAGGTTTTTAATATAATCCTTTGACATCGGGTCAATAAAAAGAACCCTGCCGCCTATCTCCCTTGCAATTACGTCAGCGCTTTTTCTGCTGAACTGCGGGGAGGAAAAAATGACCTTTATATTCTGTTTTTTTGCTTTTTTTACAAGCTTTGTAAGTCTTTCGGGTGTTGGTTCTTTACCTGAATATTCAACAGGAACCTGCACCAGGTTAAAGTCACGGGCAAAGTAGAGCCATGCGGGATGAAAAATATAAAAGTGCCTGTTTCTGATATTTTTTAATTTTGTTTTAATATCCTTTTCAAGTCCGGTTAAACTGAGTACAAGATTATCGGCCCTTTCTTTATAGTAAGCAGAATTGGCAGGGTCAGTTTGTGAAAGACTCTTCTGAATATTTTTTACCATAACAATCGCATTTACAGGAGACAGCCATATGTGCGGGTCTTTTCCTCCGTGATGATCGTGATCATGCTCATCATGAGCATCGTGGTCATGGTGCTCTTCAGCTTCGTCATGATCATGTTCTTTTAGGGCTATGAGTTCTATTCCTTCAGAGGCGTTGCATACAGGCATTTTTTTGTTGAGGGCTTCCAGCCTGTGCATCCATACACGTTCAAACTCAATTCCTGAGCCTACCTTTACGTAAAGATCAGCCCTGCTTAAAAGGCTCATCTGGCGGGGAGTTGGCTCATATGTATGAGGGTTTCCTCCCGGAGGTACAAGCTCTGCTACACTTACATGTTCTCCGCCGACGGTTTCTATAAAAAACGTAAGCGGTTCAATAGATGTTACTATGTTTAATTTATCACCTGCCAAAGTGTAAGAGTGCAGGGCAAAAATGAAAAGTATAATTGTGAATGCTTTTTTAAGCATGGTTAAGATCCTTTGCAGGGCCAGACTGTGTGTCCGCCCGGTTTTATTTTTCCCCCTCCCTTAATCCCTCCCGCCAGGGGAGGGAAATTTGAGACGGATGAATTGCTTAATTCAATAGTATCGGGCTTTGAGCATGCCCGCGATAAAATTACATGCAGTCTTCACATATACCGTTTACCTGCATATAATGACTTACAATCTGGTATCCCTTGATTTGCTTGATATCCGTTATTGCACATTCATGGATAGCATCCACCTTTCCGCATTTGATGCATACGATATGATGATGGTGATGGTCTTCCTTTGAGTTGCACAGCCCGTAATGCTTTTTGTTGTCAAACTGCTGAATGCGGGTAAGAATTCCGCATTCCACAAGACTTTCAAGGTTTCTGTAAATGCTCGGAAACCCGCACTGACGGAACTGTGTTTTTACAGTTGCCCAGGTGTCCTCCGGAGTCATGTGTGTGTCGCTGTCAATAAACAGTTTTATTATGGCCCTGCGGAGCGGTGTCAGCTTTAAACCGCTTGTTTTTAATTTTTCCAGATATTGTTCCATCTTTGGTCTCTTAATTTTAATAAGTCTAAATGAAAATAATTTCTATTTAATATATGCGGATTTTTTATTTTGTCAATGGGAGAAAGGATAGGTTTATTGTTCAGGGTTCATCCGCTGTCGCCTCTGGCTGTGGCGCGACAAGGGGCGCATGGTGCAAGGTGAAAAGATTAAAAGATGAACCCTGTTAAATTCAGCGAAGCTGCTCCGCAGGGATTTAACAGGGTGAACGTCCAACATTGTATCCGTTTTTGCTGAGTACTATAAAAAAGCTATGGCAGGACAGACATCCACCTTTCTGTTTAAAATGAAAGACTAAAAAACCGATAGTGGCGCCTTGCGTCTAATGTTATTGCATTAAGAAATACGTTTCTCAAATTTCCCTCCCCTGGCGGGAGGGATTAAGGGAGGGGGAGAAATCAGCAATACTGTATTGAATTTCTATTTTACCACCCCACCCAGTCTCTTCCGTCCAGGGAGATGAGTTTCGTTTGGAGTTTTGCGGCTTCAGTGAAGAAAATGAACTGGTGAGAGTCAACGTTTTTAAAAACAGGCGAAAAATATTTCGCCCCTACACCTTACCTTTTGTCTTTTAATCAGCATGCATAATCAAAGGGGTGAATCGGCGGTTCTGCAGGATGAATCCATTCGGTTTCATTTTTATGCCACTTCCATACTCCCAGGGCACATGCACATGCCGCAACAAAATGATCCTCGGGTTTTTCTAATGGAATATTTTTTAATCCCTGTCCGTCAATCCACTTCAGCAGATTTACTCTCGAATCCATGCTGCTTTTCATGGCCTTTATATCCTCAATGGATGCTCCTCTTAATGCCATTGCTCCGCCCGGATGAATTTCCGCTGTTTTCATTTCGGGGCAGATCTGTTTTAACATCCTTGCTATGGATATTCCCCTTAATGTCAGGTAGACCATGCGGTTGAAGGTAGGCACCATAACCGACCCTGCAAACATCCCTGCCTGTGTAAGTTTTTTACGCAGAGCCGCATCTCCTGGTCGGTCTCCGCCGCGGTTGTTGTAGGATAAAGGGGAGTCAAGACCTGCAACTAAACTGTCTTCTTCCTTAAGCTTGTTTATGAGGTTCATGATGTCAATATCATCGGCACCCGATACTGTCCTGATGCAGGTAAGCTCAATATCTGAAGTTTCCTTGAAGACAGCTATGGCTGTATCTTTGATATTGCTCGGGCCTGAGAGGTCCATTCCTATATAAATCATACGTGTTTAACTTAAAGCAAAAAGCAGTTCATCACAGAGGCACGGAGAACACAGAGAAATACAAAAAACAAAAACTGTTTTTATTATTAAAAAATAAAATTCATTTCTCTGTGAACTCTGTGCCTCTGTGGTGAACAAGCCTTACTTTATCCTGTTAATAATATTTGTTGTTGATGATCCGTCCACAAAGGTTATGCTTTTTACTTCTCCGCCTGCTGCCTTTACTATGTCCGAGCCTACTATATCTTCTTCCTTCCAGTCTCCGCCTTTTACAAGCACATGGGGTACAAGCTGTTTTATAACCTCGTAGGGAGTCTCTTCATCAAATATCACGGTCATATCAACACAGCCCAGCGCGGCAAGCATTTCTGCTCTTTCATTTTCATTTATTACAGGTCTTTCTGACCCTTTTAATGATTTTACCGACCTGTCGCTGTTTACTGCCACTATTAAAAAATCACCAAGATCCCTTGCCATGTATAGATACCTGGCGTGCCCTATATGAAGTATGTCAAAACACCCGTTGGTAAATACAATCTTTTTCCCCTGCGCCTTTAAACGCTCTATCTCGTTTTTTGCATCATCAAGTGTTTTTATTTTTTCTCTGTAGTTAATCATCTTTTCTCCGGTTTTTAGTTTTTAATGCCTTTAGCTGATTGCTGAAAGCTGAGCGCTGACAGCTGCCGGACAAAACGTTAGTCTTTGTCTGGCATTAATATGCCGGTGTCCTCGCAAGTGTAAGCCCCATAACCTTTTCACAGCCTGCCTTTTTTAAAACCTTTGCGCATTCATTTATTGTGTTTCCGGTTGTGGCTACGTCATCAACCAGTATTACTGTTTTTCCTTTAAGGTTTCTTTCTCCCCTTAAATCAAAGGCCCCTTTTACGTTTTTTCTTCTCTGCTCCAGGTTGAGTCCTGCCTGGGTTTCTGTATCTCTTATTCTTATAAGCGAAAAATAGTCTGCCTCTATATCAAGTACAGGGCTTATTTCTTTTACCATAAGAGCGCTCTGGTTAAATCCTCTCTGCCTCAGCTTTTTTTTGTGAAGGGGTACCGGCATTATTATCATGTCTTCCATGCTCGTGATCCTCTCTTTTGCAAAGTCAGCCAGCAGCGGTCCCATGGATTTAACTATATATGACTTTCCGCCGTATTTTATGGCCTGTACGGCAGTCATAAGATCCTGTTCATATAAATAAGGAGAGCGCAGTTCATCGTAAAAAGGTTTTCTGCGTATGCATTTTTCGCATAAATGATCTTCTTCCACCTTTGATTTAAAAGGCTCTCCGCATATGGAGCAGTATGGGTGAGCAAGCGGGATAAGGTTTGAAAAGCATTCATCGCATATATCTCCCCTGCCAACTGGATGCACATCCATAAACTCCATGCATATATGACATCTCGGGGGATATATTATTTCAAGAAGGCTTGAAAGAATGTTCATTCCTTTCCCTGTTTAACAAACTCCTCAAAGGTGGCATCAGGATTAATGCCCGGGCAGGCGTCCTTGGCCATGTCCCAGCTGTACTCATCATTCATGTTTGCATCATAAAAAGGCCACAGGTAGCAGATATCAGGCTTTACAGTGTGGATGGTACACTGTTTTTTCTGATCAAAGAAAATGCAAAAATTGTCCTCGCCCACTTCAAGCATACGCTGACCGTTTCTTACTTCCGTGTATTTTGATTTGAACTCTTCCGGTTCAATATTCAAGGATTCGCTGATCCTGGCCACCTCTTCATCAGATACAATAATGCCGCCTCTTCCAAAGCAGCACTGTCCGCACATTTTACAATCAAAAGCTTTCATAATATTTGTTCGTTGTTTTTTGTTAGTTGTTTGTTGCTTGTCATCTCTTGTTCCTGCGATCTGCGTGGAAACATCTTGTATTGCCGCTCTCCGTCAGTATTAACCGCATAAAGCTAAAGACAAAAACATGTCTCACACAAAGCCGCCAAGTCACTAAGAAAGGCAAAAAACAAATGCAATTTAAGTGTTTAAAAAAGTTTTTTTCTGCATCTCTAGTGAGCGAAGCGAAGAGGAGCAAGGTATTGTTTTTTAAAGCGGGCGAAAAATTTTTCGCCCCTACAGGTTTTCTCTTTCCTGCTTTTTCTAACCTTCTAATCTTCTCACCTTCTTAACTTCTAGCCTTTAACCATCTTTTCAACATCCCACTCAGTCTTCACCATTGCCCTTTTATTGTCCTTTTTGCTCCTGTACATAAGATGCCCTTTGTTAAGCCCGTGATAAAAAACATCCCTTGTTGCTGCCACATCCTGTGTACAGTATTTTATTATGCTTTCCATATCACCCTGTCTGAACCACTCCACTGCCTTTAATCCGTCGGCAGATTTTCCGTGGTTTACGCTTTCCTTTGCTATGCTGTCAAGGCCCACCCTGAACCCCAGCCTTTTATGAATATCCTCCAGTATATCAAATGTAGGAAGATCAAACAGGTTGATGTTTGTATATGCGCCCAGCACCTTGTAGTCAAACCCTTTTACGTTAAATCCCACTATCAGGTCAGCCTCTTTAAAGTGTTCCACCATCTCCTGGATATTATCTTCCGTGAAGGTGAAAAACTCTTTTTCAATGCTGTCATATATAACAGCTACTGATATTCTCATCAGGTGACAGTTATTCCATCCGCCCACCTCCTGGGCCAGTTTCTGGGTTTCAAGATCAAAAAAGAGAATCCTGTGTTTTGATTCTTTCTGTTCTGTACCTGTTTCCGATTCTTTATTCATTTCCTCTTCCTCTTTTTCTTCAATATGATAGAAACTTTCTACTTTGATGTCTCCCAGCAGGTATTCCAGTATGGCAATGGCAGACCGTTTATCAAGCGGGTTATTGCCAGACCCGCATTTGGGAGAGTGTATGCATGAGGGGCAGCCCTCTTCGCACTCGCATGATTTAATATGGTTCAGGGTTTTTCGCAGCAGGTCACCTATAATATCAAATCCTCTTTTTGCAAGGCCTACTCCTCCGGGGTGACCGTCGTATATAAATATGGAGGTCTTTCCTGTCTGGGGGTGCATGGGGTAGCATATGCCGCCTATATCGTTTCTGTCGCACAGGGCAAACAGTGGGAAGATGCCTATTGCGCCATGCTCTATGGCATGAATACCTCCCATAAGCTCCAGGTCCATCTTTTTTATCATCTCATCAATAACGGAATCTATCTCTATCCAGAACCCGTGGGTTTCAAAGGTCTGTTCCGGTAAATCCAGCGGAAACACACCCATAAGCTCCTGACCCGGCAGCACCCGTTTTTCGTACTCTGTAACCTGCTCGGTTACTCTTATGATTCCTTCCTTTACAATAAACTGTCCTTCGGGTTTGCTCCGTTTTATTTCTATTATTTCGGTTTCCTTTTCCGAATGTACCCTTGTAAAGTAGTTGCGCTCTGTAGCCTTTACTATTATATCCCTGTGTTCAATATCCAGGGTCTCAACAGCATACTGCTTTGACATATGAAGGTACATTGCGCCGGGGTGGCACTCCTTAAATGCTCTCATGCTGTCAACTGTCCCTATAGCAGCACCAGTTGATATATCAAATATTGTATAGCTGCTTCCCGCGGACCTTATATTGACTCCTGTCTGGGGTCTTGTGTGTGTGGAACGCCATACAGGCGGGTTATCGGATGTAAGGGCCAGCTTTCCTTCGATTTCAAGATAATCAATATGCTCTTTAAGGCTCGGCCAGTATTTAAGGTCTTCTTCCTTTAAAGGCTTTTCATCTGCTGCACAGGGGAGGTGCGACCTTATTACATACTCGTTTTCCGGGTCAAGTATGGCTGATTCGTAAGATCTTCCGAAAAGATCATCCGGATGTTTTACAAAATACTGGTCAAGGGCGTCAGGCTTTGCCACCATTATAATCATGGATTCTCTTCCGGCCCTTCCAACTCTTCCGCCCCTTTGCCATGTGTTTATGACGGTTCCGGGGTATCCAACCAGAATACATATATCAAGTGCGCCTATGTCTATGCCCAGCTCCAGAGCGCTTGTGGATACAACACCCAGCAGGTCTCCCGTAGAAAGCCTTTTTTCTATTTCTCTGCGCTCTTCAGGCATAAAGCCGGCCCTGTATGAGCTTACCTTTCTTCTTAAGTCGGGTGAAAGCCTTGATGTCCATATGTGTATAAGTTCTGTCACCTGCCTGGACTGGGTAAATACTATTGTCCTGTAGCCGGCCTGTATGCAGAAGGCAAAGAGCCTTGCCGCAGAAAAGTTTGAGCTGGCATCAGGATTAAGGAACATAAAGTACTGGTCTGCCCTTGGCGAGCCGCTTTTATCTATAACACTGACGTCATCATCAATTAAAAGTTTTCCGAAGTTTCCGGGATTATCAATTGTTGCAGAAAGCAGAATGAATTTCGGTTCAGATCCGTAATGCCTGCAGATCCTCTTTATTCTTTTTATAATCTGGCTCATGTGCGAGCCGAATATTCCCCTGTAGGTATGGACTTCGTCTATTACTATATATTCAAGATCCTGAAAGAGTACCTGCCATCTTTCGTGATAGGGGAGAATTCCCACATGGAGCATGTCAGGGTTTGTAAAGAGGATATCCGGCATTTTATTGCGGATTCTCTGTCTTTTATAGGGGGAAGTATCCCCGTCATAGATATCCGCCCTTATTTTTTGAGATTTTATCTTTTTTGTGAATCCTGCAAGGGCTTTAAGCTGATCCTGTTCCAGGGCCTTTAATGGGAAAAGATAAAGCGCTTTGCTGTTTTTATTTTCGATCAGCCTTTCAAGGATCGGAAGGTTATATATAAGGCTTTTTCCGCTGGCAGTGGGTGTTGCGATAATTACATTTTTGTTGTTTTTTATTTTTTTTATGGCTTCCGACTGATGGCTGTACAGGTGTTTAATTCCGTCAGCCTTAAGGATGTTTACCAGTTCGTCTGGAAGTCCCGGGTTTTTCCCGTATCCTGCTTCTACAGCCGGTATATGCTTAAGGTGAACAAAGCTCTTCCCTAAATCAGGGTGCTGCCTGATTTTATAAATGAAATCCGAAAGATCTTTTGTATGGCCGTATTCGCTGTTCATCTGTTTTGAATACTTGAACTTGGGCCTAGATTCAACTGTAAAAAGGATAGAAAAGAGAATAGAGGATAGAGAAAAGTGGAAAGAGTAAACAGAGAACCTGATAAGGTTAGAAAGTTCGGTGCCTGTAGGGGCGAAAAATTTTTCGCCTGTTTTTAAAAACGGGTGAATATTAACATCCAACATTGAGCGTCTAATGTTGTCGACGTAGTGCCAATTCCATAAAAAAGCAGCTAACCACGGAGGACACGGAGAGCACGGAGAAAAACAAAAGACAAAAACGATTTTTGTTTTTCTTTAAATATAAGGCTTTTCTCTGTGTTCTCCGTGACTCTGTGGTAGATATGTCTTTGTATTTTTTTGAAATAATTAAACAAAACCATATTTTTTGCCGATGAAAATAAATATGTTACATGAATTGTTATGCTCGGGTTAATTTTGTAATTATTACAGGTGAATACGTCAAAGATAGAGCGTTTTTTATAACGAATCAACAGCTTCCGGTTTTCAGATGCTTTTTATATCTCAAAAAAATCATAAAAAAGGGGAAATATACAGATGAACAGGATTTATCCATATACCTGTTTAAGAGGGATTTTTGTTTTTGCAGTTATTTTATACCTTGGTTTTACAGCTCCTGGTTTTGGTGAGCCGCTTAAAGAATCGCCTGTACTTGACGGGGTATATGCCTGGTTTCCGCTGGATGGAGACACTAAAAATGTCGGGCCCCATTTAAACGGGGCGGAAATAATAGGCCCTAAACCTGCTCCGGACAGGACAGGAAAAAGCAGCGGGGCAATGCATTTTAACGGTATTAGTGATTTTATTAAAATGGAATTAAATATAAATCCTTCGACAATGCCCCGTATGAGTGTTGCTATGTGGATAAAACCGGAAAAAGAAAAAGGGGTAATCTTTTCTCATGATGACGGTGGATGGGACAGGAGTGTCTCCCTTGAAGACCGTCCCGAGAGCCGTGGCCTTACGGTTTTTGCCGGAAATACGGCAAAATGGGTCGGCAGCCCTAAAATTGCCCTTAATAAATGGCAGCTTGTTATCGCTGTGTGGGACGGGCCTGCCGGTACAGCATCCGTATATAAAAAAAGCCATGTCCTTGAAAAAGCCGTGTCCCGTACCGCCAGCCCCGGCAAGGGAAGAGATTATACCCTGCTTGGTAAAATCCCATACAGCATCAGTTCAAATGCAGGATATTTCAAGGGAGATATTGATAATGTAGTTGTATGGAACAGGGCTCTCAGTGAAAAAGAGATAGCTGATATTTTTAATAATCCCGAAATGCTCGATTCAGCTCCAAGAATGGAAATTATGAATTCCATTGACAGTGCAAAGGAGCTTTTAAATGCAGGGTTTTATGAAGAAGGTGTAAATAAGTTTAGTGAAGCCCTGGATAAGGCAGGGTTTAAAATCAGGTCTCTGTTACCTTCGGACACGGTTTTTGATGATAACAGGGATGTCCCGGCCCGTTACCTGGGAGAGATTTTTCTATCTCAATACCGTACTCTTATGAGTCTTAAAAAGATCGCCAAACCCGGATTTTTTATGGAGGATAAAAACGGTGAGATCAGAGTAAGCTATATGTTTAAAGATGTACCTGCCAGTGAAGCTGGTGTCAGGCTTGATGATATCGTAACTGAAGCAGATAGAAGGAGTTTCGGTAACAGAAAGGAAATCGAAGCCTATTTTAAGTCAAAAACTCCCGGAGATACAGTGAAAATAAAGATAAACCGTGCAGGTTCAGTTAAAGAATTCAGTTTTAAGCTGGTCAGCGGAATGAACGAGGGGGCAGTTACAGCCTATGCAGTTTACCGTATGATGGATTACGGTATGCTGGCAGCCTATGCCGGGCATTCTTCACTGGTAATGCAGGCAGTCATGGAAATTAAAAGGATTGTTCAGAAGTATCCCGGAGATATGATGAGCTATTTTACAGATGAGGTAGTTGCGCTTCTTGAGTCTCTTGCAATTGCCATGGAGCAGGGAGCTGGTCCTGCCTATTCCCGACTGCTTAAGTTCGGTAAATTAAGCATATACAGATCTTCTGTCACAGAAAACAGGGATTATTTTTACCCCCTGTATAAAGATCCCAAAAAACTTGCCTATTTTCTGGGCAAAAAGGATGCTTCATCTCTTAAGCTTCCTGAAAATATGAATCCCCCAAAACAGGCCTATATTAATCTTAAAGGTGAGGTGGTTGAGCCGGACGGTAATATTCCTGAGCTTATCAGCCCGGGTAAAGATGAGACAATTACAGAAAAAAGCACTGTTAAAGGTACAGTACTTGATTAAAAAAACGGAGATATATCATGCAGTTCAGTAAGCTGTTAGAAGGTCTTAAGGATATAGATTCAGGATTTAAAATTCCTGATGCAATGTTCACATTTGCCATACCTTCATTTCTGGGTGTTCAGGCCGGACAGACCCTTAATGACCTTACTGTTTTTGTAGAAGAGTTTTATAATTTTGATCTGCCGCAGAAAGAGGTCATTGTAAAATGTTTAAATAAAATCGGTACACCCATAGATGAAGAGGGCTTTTCATACCAGACCCGTGCAGGGTGGTTTAATGCAAATCCTGCCGTGATCTGTGTCCCTGATCTTCAGGAGTTATCCGAAACCGGAAATTTCAGGGCCGCAGCATTTGCACGGGAAGGTTTTATAAATCAGAAAACTGCATTTAAAGCAGTTAAGCGGTTTGAAAAATCCCTGGGAGACACTGGTGCAGGGTTCAGTTCAAAAACTGTAGTGCCTCTTACAAGGCTTGATTCAACTGTATTAGAATCTGAATAAAAGATTAATTCTCTGAATGGTATTAATCGGAATAAGGAAACGGAGAATATATGAAAAAAAAGAATTTTAAATGGTTATCTTCAGCGGCTCTGTTCATATCAGTTACAGTGTCTTTAATAAGTGCAAATGCTCAGGACTTCACACCCATTGAAGAATCCCCTGTTCTTAAAGGCGTATACTCCTGGCTTCCCATGGAAAAGGACTGCAAGGGAATAGGCGCAATGGATCTGATAGATCATCCTGCAACGGCCTATGGCCCCATGCCTGTCCCTGACCGGAACGGTAAGAAAGGCGGTGCAATGTATTTTGACGGAAAAGATGATTTTATAGACTGGTTTGTGAATCTCAACTCAAATGAAATGCCCCGTATAAGTATTGCTGTATGGTTTAAGACCGAAACCCTCCAGATCTCCAGAACAATTTTATCCCATGACAACGGCGGCTATGACCGCACCCTTATTCTTGACGGCAGGTCCGGCAGTTACGGCATTTCAGGGTTTGGCGGCCCTACGGTACAGGTTTTCGGAGGAATTCCTGTCCCCAGGGATCAGTGGCGTCTTGCTGTGGTTACCTGGGATTCTGAAAAACGGGAAGCAGTGATTGCCGCAAAAGACACATCAAATACCCTTAGGGTTATAAAGAAAGAATCTGCTGATCCGGGCGAAGGATTGTATGTTGCCACCCTGGGTAAAAACCCCACATACAAAGAGTTTTTTCAGGGCACTATTGATGAGGCGGTTTTGTGGAACAGGGTGTTAAGTGAGGATGAAATCAAAACACTTTTTTCTTCTGACATTATAAACAGTAAAGCAAGAAAAGATGCCAGAGATCTTTTTGATGAAGGCTTCGAACTTCTCAAAATAGGGTTTCATGACAAAGGTGTTAAAATGGTAAAGGAGTCAATAGCAAAGTCGGGTGTAAAGCTCGGGTACACACTGAACAGCTTAAACTACTTTTCAATGGATAATAAAGTCCCGCTTGAATACCTTGCCGATATCTTTGCCTTTGAATACAGGCTTTTCTTCTCACAGGAGATGGCCGGTAATCCTGAAGCCACTCTTAATGCCGAAAATAAACAGTCCCTAAACTATGCAGTTACCAGGCTTTTTGAATACGGAATTGTGGCAGCCGGGGCAGGGTATCCGGCGCTTACCAGGCAGGCTGCTCTTTTTATGGATGATATTGGTAAAAAATATTCCGCAAATCTTTTAATGGATTACATTAATGAGCAGGCTGCTTTATTGAATGCTTTATCTGTTGCATGTGAATCGGGAAGCGAGGCCGGGTTTAATGAGCTTATAAAATTCGGCAGATTAAAACGGACTGTATACAGGGTTAAGGATGTCAATTACAGAGATTATTTTGCACCCTTTTATGAGAACCCCAAAAAGCTGGCCTATTTTCTTGGCGATACCGAAGAAGCTTTAAAAAAGGTAAAACTGGATAAAATTAAAAAGTCAGAAAAGTTTTTTGATCTTTTTGGAAATCCGGTTTCAGCATCCGGGTCTGTTCCTGCGCTTGAGCAGAAGGAGGCGCCTGTAAATATTCCGGTTTCTCCGGGGAACTCTCAAAGCTCTCAAAAGCCTGTCGGCACAGTACTGGACTGATTTATTACGAGGTGTGAAAAATGCATTTAAAGTTAATGAGCATTAAAAAAAGTCTTAATATCCTTATTATATGCGGAATGCTGATGTTTGTTTCAAATGCATCTGCGCAAACGGATTATAAGCTCTTTCCTGATGAAGAAAAGGTTGTTTCTCAGATTGAAAAAAATAAAGAAAAATCTCCCCTGCTCCTGTGGCAGCTCGGCTCCATAAGACTGAAACATGCTGCAGAACTCTATAAAAACTGGAAGCAGAACAGACAGGCTGAAGATTTTCAAAAAGCTTTAATCTATGCAGAATCATCAACAGAACTGAGCCCGGATAATGATGAAGCATGGCTTCTTTTGGGGATGCTTTACAGTGAGATGAAGACAGCACCCGAAGCAATGGAAAAGGCCGCTGATGCCCTTGTGAATGCTGTGGATATAAATCCTGCAAACGGGAAAGCTCAGCTTCTGTTAGCCCAGGTTTTAATGGAGCAGGGAAGGTACTGGTCTGCTATTGAGCAGTATAAAATGCTTATAGAAAAAAATGAGGCCATGCGCACACCCATGGTACTTAGCCAGCTTACATTCTGCTACATAGCAGACGGGAGAATTCAGGCCGGAATTAATTATGTTTCAAAAGCTCCTGAAATTATAAAGGGTGATTCAACAGCAAAACTTCTGTGGACAAACTGGAAGTGTATTAATCAGGCAGTCTTAGAAAAAGCACAGGGTAAAAGAAAAGATGCAATAAATTTACTGAAATTTATCTTCTTTTTTAATGATGACACGCTCACCGTTAAGAACAAAACGGATGAGTATGCAAAGCATCTCATAACACTCTGGGAGAATGAGGATCGGAATGAAAAAGCGAATTAAAAACATTCTGCTGGTCCTGATTCTCCTTTTTTTCAGTTTTCCTGTCACTGCAGAAAACCCTGATTTTAATGATCTTGAAACAGTGCTTGATACATTTTCCGATTCCCGTAAAACAAGAGACCTGAAAGAACGCGGTGCTGTAGAAAATAAAGAGGCATTTACAAAGACTCTTGAAAAACATGTGTACAAACCTGTTGATGATGCGGTTATAAAACACCTTGAGCAGATGCCCGAGTATGCGGGCAAAAGAATTATCACCCATGATTTTAGAACTCCCGGTAAAGACGGTGCTTCGGTAAACACGGACAGAGACGTAAGAGTGCTTGTTGAAGTAGAACTGGACCGGTGGATAGAGGTGCCGGTCAAAAAATGGGAGGATGTTTATTATAAAGAATTCGCCCAAAAGACAGGCATGAAGGTGAACAGCAGCACACCTCCTGATGCCATAAAAAAACACGCCTCAAAATACAGGCAGCTTCCTACAGACCGTTTTCATATGGAGGCAGGTGCTGACTATTCTGATGTGGGTGACATCAGGGTGTTTGAAGTGAACGGTCAAACCAAAGTGGTATCCACCCCCAATGTTGTCCGCACTAAAAAAGGTTTTACAAGGTTAAAAGATCCCGAAGGTCTTGCAAAGATGTATCTTGAAAAGGCAGACGAACAGTACCGCCAGGCCAAAGATATTGAACTTCAGATGAAGGACGGGGCTTTAAGCAATGAAGAGATAAAAGTCCTTCATGATAAGCTGGAGATGCATGAGATAGAAGGGACTGTTCAGCTTAAAAAGGGAGTTGAAACCCTTGAAGCTTTGCGTGAGGGTTATAAAAAACAGGGCTATGATGTAGGTAAGCTTCCAGATACATTTGAAAAGGCAATTAAAGAAATAAAAAAGGTGGACGGTACAAGCAGTACGGATATTAAAAAGCTCAAGGCCGATATATCCGCTCTTGAACCGAAGTTTATAAAAGACCTGGGAGATGTTAACAAAAAGGTAAGCAGCCAGATAGAATCACTTAAAATGGCAAAGAAAAAGGCTTCCATGTTTAAGGCCCCGGATATCTCCCTTCAAAATGCCGGAAAGGCCGCAGGTATTGCAGGAGATATTCTATCCATAAAGGATGCTTTAGATAAGGCTGATCAGGGAAATCATCTTTTTATTAATTTTGATAAAAAAGATTCAAAAAGTGAAAAGGCCTTAAAGACGATTGCACTTGCCGCTATTGAGCTTTCACCTATACCTGTTATAGATGCCATGGAAAGAGGGTGGCAGGTTGATGAAGAGGAAAAGGAATACCTCAAGGTTATGATAGAGCACGGTGAGGATGACTGGAAAACTCACCCGGTAACCGGCATGGCCCGTGTAAGTACAAAAATTATATACCGTACTGTAACTTCCATGACGCTTGATCCTCTCATTTCAGGTAAAACAGCAGTAGAAGAGGGGAAGGCTGCGGTTACGGATATAAGTAGTAATTTTATTGCGGATTTTACCCGCCAGGAGTCAGCAGAGCTCCAGAAACTGAAATTTGATGCATTTGTTGAACGCAGTGAAAAAATTAAGCTGACCGAGCCTGATCTCTTTGTTAACGGCGGGCTTTATTTCAGTCATATAACCCCGGGAGATAACCTGGAATTTTTTTTATATAAAAATGAAACATGGACTTCCGATTATATCCTGAAATGGGAGCTGGTAACTCCTGAAGGAAAAGTCATTAAAATGAAGGAGGCCCCGGCTTCAGATGAAAATGCCGGCACCCTCAGTTTTAAGGTTCCTGAGCTCAGCTTTGGTGAATACAAAGTGGTGCTGAGAAGTTTTGAACTGGCGAGCGGTCTCCAGGCAGGCTTTACCGAAAGAAGCTTTAAGATGAATGCAAAAACTGATCTTGGTAAATTAAAGGCCTCGCTTGGTACATATGACGGCGAACCTCTTAAGGGTGAGGTAAGCACAGGGGATGCTGTTGCTTTTGAGGCTGCAAAGCTGGGTGAATGGAACAACAGGTATGAAGTGGAATGGCTGGTGGATGGTGAGCTGTACATGAAAAAAACGGCAACAGAGGAATCCAGCAACAGGTTCATATTAAAAACAGATGATCTGAAACCCGGTGTCCACAGTGTTGCAGTTCGTATATTAATGGAAACTCCCTTTGGAACCTCCATAGCCGCGCATCAGAAACATGATCTTAAGATAAAAAAATACCGGCCGGAGTTATTACCCTTTAAAATAGCCGGTTATATTGAAAAGGAAATCCTTGTTCCTATAGATGATGCGGATGTTCAGAATACGGACATCCTGCGCTTTACCGCAAAACTTAAACCTGTAAAAAGCCGGGAGCCTGCTGTAACCACCCTGTTCTGGCAGGTGTATGACGGAAATGGCACTCCCCTTGACGGTTTGAGTAAACAGATTGCTCTAAGTGAGATAGATCCTGAAAAGGAATACACCTTCAGGTTCAGGGCTGATAATTTTTCTGACGGTAAATACTTTGTTGCCCTTACTCATCAGCTTTCATCTGATCCTGAAAACAGGTTTCAGGCCAGGGCGGAATTTGTTCTTAAAGAGAAGATTAAGATAAGCCGGGCGCTAATCACAGACAGCAAAGAAAAGATGAAACCTAAAACGGTTTTTCATCCGGGCGAACCCCTGTTTTTTTATGTATATTATGATCTGGATGAAAGTGTGAAGCAGGTGAGCATAAGCCTGAGCGCACAAAAAAAAGACGGGCAGGTTATAGACAGTGCTGCTGTAAAGCGCCCGAAACCCGGTGAGTCACACCCTTACCGTATAGGTTTTACCATCGCCGACGGTTCTGTCGTTTCTGGAGATGAAGGTGTTTTTACCGCTGTTATCACCGATGATGCAGGTAATTCAAAGTCTGTATCAAGCCCCTTCAGTGTTGTAGACTACAAGGCTGTGATAGATATGCCGACTACCCTTGCATCTGGAAAAGCCGAAACATTTACCATAAGCCTGCCAAAACAGTTCAAGGAACCTTACAACGTTACCTTAACCCCCGGTAACGGCCTTGGCCTGGGGCATACACCGGGCAAGCTTACAGGTACTGTCACAGGTATTGCCACAAGCAGTGACCTTTCGGCAGAACTGAAGGTGCTGGTCACTGATGCAAAAGGACAGACAGCAGTGGGGAGCAGACGGCTTACAGTAAAAACTGTAAAGAGTGCAGCCGGCAATCCAGCTCTTTCTGCCGGGAATAATTCTGAGCTCAATAAGGAACTTTTCCGCATTTGCAGTCAGGTTGAGGCTTTGTATTACAAAGATGATGAGAGAGGCAATGGTGAAGGTATCATATTGGACTACCGGGATAAATTCTGGGAAAACAGGAAAAAGCTTATACTTGATAAAGTAAATGATCTTATCAGCCGGGGTGCAGATGTTAATAGTGAAGATGACGGTGAAACTCCCCTGTATGATGCAGCATTCTATGGCTTTTCCGAACTGGCCGAACTTTTAATTGACAATGGCGCTGATGTTAACAGTAATCCCGGGCACGGGTTTAATCCGCTGATAGCTGCAACTGACAGAGGGTTTCCTACCCCTTATTGCCTGGATTTTGACAACTGGAATAATGATCTGAATAGTGAGAAATTTGATGCATATCATAGACTTGCGATTGTCAAACTGCTGATCAGTCGGGGAGTTGATGTGAACATGCAGGTGAAGTGCGATTACGGGGGATGTGAAACCGCGCTTTATAATGCTGTTTATAATAATGATGCTGCAGTAGTCGAGGCACTGTTAAATGCCGGAGCAAACCCTGATATTGCAAATAATAATTATATCGGCGGCAGAACTCCCTATGCACTGGCACAGATCACATTAAAAGATCTGAACGAAAATATTGCAGGTGCCAGGGCGACTCCGCCTACAACTCCAAGAGCAAAAGGCTGGCTTGAATGGGTGAAGTATAAAAAACAGCAGATGGAGAAAATTATCAGCCTGTTGCGATGACAGCCTGATACTAAAGCGGCAGTTATCCGGAATCTGACTTTGGGGAGTATATTACATGTTTTATGATTTGAGGAAACAGATGAGAGTATCAAATAGTAAATACTTTATCCTGCAGATCCTTTTTTTCTTTTTATGCAGTGTCCCTGTTATTGGGGACGAGCCTGATTTTAATAATCTTGAAACAGTGCTTGATACATTTTCCGATTCCCGTAAAACAAGAGACCTGAAAGAACGCGGCGCTGTAGAAAATAAAGAGGCATTTACAAAGACACTTGAAAAGCATGTATACAAACCTGTTGATGATGCGGTTATAAAACACCTTGAACAGATGCCCGAGTATGCGGGCAAAAGAATTATCACCCATGATTTTAGAACTCCCGGTAAAGACGGTGCTTCGGTAAATACGGACAGGGATGTAAGAGTGCTTGTTGAGGTAGAACTTGACCGATGGATAGAGGTGCCGGTCAAAAAATGGGAGGATGTTTATTATAAAGAATTCGCCCAAAAGACAGGCATGAAGGTGAACAGCAGCACACCTCCTGATGCCATAAAAAAACATGCCTCAAAATACAGGCAGCTTCCTACAGACCGTTTTCATATGGAGGCAGGTGCTGACTATTCTGATGTGGGTGACATCAGGGTGTTTGAAGTGAACGGTCAAACCAAAGTGGTATCCACCCCCAATGTTGTCCGCACTAAAAAAGGTTTTACAAGGTTAAAAGATCCCGAAGGTCTTGCAAAGATGTATCTTGAAAAGGCTGACGAACAGTACCGCCAGGCTAAGGATATAGAGCTTCAGATGAAAGATGGGGGCCTCAGTAATGAAGAGATAAAAGTCCTTCATGATAAGCTGGAGATGCATGAGATAGAAGGGACTGTTCAGCTTAAAAAGGGAGTTGAAACCCTTGAGGCTTTGCGTGAGGGTTATAAAAAACAGGGCTATGATGTAGGTAAGCTTCCGGATACATTTGAAAAGGCAATTAAAGAAATAAAAAAGGTGGACGGTACAAGCAGTACGGATATTAAAAAGCTCAAGGCCGATATATCCGCTCTTGAACCGAAGTTTATAAAAGACCTGGGAGATGTTAACAAAAAGGTAAGCAGCCAGATAGAATCACTCAAAATGGCAAAGAAAAAGGCTTCCATGTTTAAGGCCCCGGATATCTCCCTTCAAAATGCCGGAAAGGCCGCAGGTATTGCAGGAGATATTCTATCCATAAAGGATGCTTTAGATAAGGCTGATCAGGGAAATCATCTTTTTATTAATTTTGATAAAAAAGATTCAAAAAGTGAAAAGGCCATAAAGACGATTGCACTTGCCGCTATTGAGCTTTCACCTATACCTGTTATAGATGCCATGGAAAGAGGGTGGCAGGTTGATGAAGAGGAAAAGGAATATTTAAAGGACATGATGGAGCGCGGTGAATACGGTAACTGGAAAGCTCATCCTGTAACGAGCATGGCCCGTGTAAGTACAAAAATTATCTACCGGACCGTATCTTCCATGACAATAGACCCGCTTATTTCAGGTAAAACAGCAGTGGAAGAGGGGAAAGCTGCGGTAACGGATATCACCAGTAATTTTATCGCGGATTTTACCAGGCAGGAGTCAGCAGAACTTCAGAAACAGAAATTTGATGAATTTGTAAAACGCAGTGAAAAGTTTAACCTGGGCGGGATCGCTATATGGGTAAATAACGGCCTTTATTACGGTCATGTTATTCCCGGTGATGAGATATCTTTTATAACTGATAAAAATAAAACATGGACTTCGGATTATTTTTTGAGATGGGAGCTTGTAACTCCCGAAGGAAAAATCATAAACATTAAGGAGGTTCCTGCATCTGAAGAAAATGCAGGCAGGCTAAATTTTATAATCCCTGAACTCAGTTTTGGTGAATATAAAGTGGTGCTGAGAAGTTTTGAACTGGCAGGCGGCCTTCAGGCGGATTTTACCGACATAACCTTTAAGATGAATGCAAAGACTGACCTGGGTGAAATTAGGGCATCGCTAGGTACCTATGACGGTGAGCCTGTCAAGGATGAGGTAAATACAGGTGATGCTGTTGCTTTTACGGCTGCAAAGCTGGGTGAATGGAGCAGCAGGTATGAAGTGGAATGGCTGGTAGACGGTGAGCGGTACAGAAAAGAGTCTGCAACTTTAGATGACAGCAACAGGTTTATATTAAAGACAGATGACCTTAAACCCAGCGTTCACAGTATAGCAGTACGTTTATTTGAGACGACTGCCTATGATATTATGATAGCAGCACATCAGAAGTATGATCTTAAAATAAAAAAATACCGTCCGGAGCTTTCTCCCTTTATCGTCAAAGGATTTGTTGAAAGAGATACTATTATTCCCATCAGTAAAGATTCTGTCCAAAACACGGATATTCTGCGTTTTACTGCAAAGCTAAAACCTGTAAAAAGCCGGGAGCCGGTTGTAAGCACTTTGTTCTGGCAGGTTTATGACAGTAACGGCAAGCCCCTTGAAGGGTTAAACAAACAGATGACCGTTACAGAGGTTGATACGGTAAATGAATATACCTTCAGGTTCAGACCGGAGGAATTTCAAAGCGGTAAATATTTTGTGGCCCTTACCCATTACCTTACAGCAGACACGCAAAACAAAGTTCAGGCGCGGGCTGAATTCAGCCTGAGAGATAAGGTTAAAATCAGGCAGGCATTAATCACTGATGATAAACATGTCATGAAACACAAAACGGTTTTTCATCCGGGGGAATCTCTGTTTTTTTATGTGTATTACGAACTGGACAGCAGCGTAAAACAGGTTTCAATAAGCCTGAATGCCGTCAAAAAAAACGGTCATGTTCTGGACAGTGCTTCTGTGAACCGGCCCGGGAAGGATGAGCAGCCTCCCTACCGAATCGGTTATACGATTCCCGATGGTTCCGTTGTTTCTGGAGAAGCAGGAGTTTTTACTGCTGAATTTACAGATAACAGCGGGTTCAGCCGCACGATATCCCGTGAATTTAAGGTGGTTGATTACCGGGCCGAAGTTAAAATATCTCAAATCCTGAAGTCCGGAAAAGCCGGTACCTTTTCAATTGATCTCCCAGAAGAATTTAAACCGCCCTATAAGGTAGATCTGAATCCCGGCAATGGTCTGACTCTCGGTTATCAGCCGGGCCACCTTAGGGGTACTGTTACAGGTATTGCATCTGGCAATGATTTGAAAACGGTTTTGAATGTGAAAGTTACAGATACCTACGGCAGGATAGCTGTGGGGAGTAAAAGCTTCACCATTAAAAGCAGTAAGCCTGCCATGTCCATGAAGGAAATGGAACGGGCCATGGAGGAGGCTATTTATATAGATGATGTTAAAAAGGGAAAAGAACTTCTGGAAGCAGGCCTGCCTGTTGAAATCAGAATGTATGACGGAATGACTCCGCTTATTTATGCCGCAGATAAAGGTTCTGAAAAACTTTTAAAACTGTTTCTGGATAATGGTGCAGATCCAGACGCAAGGGATGATGGCGGTATGACAGCCTTATACCATGCGGCAGACGTACCTGTGAGTGATGCTATTGACAGGATGAATCTTGGCGGGAAAGCCCTTGAAAAGGCAATAAGGGAGCTAAGCGGCCGCATGACTGCACTTTTAATCAGCAAGGGTGCCAACCCCAATATCAGTTCAAAGTGGGGGTATGGTGCAAATTCTCCTCTTCATGAAGCAGCCTGGTATCAGAATGCTCCTGCCGTAGAACAGCTTTTAAAGGGCGGAGCTAATTCCGGTGCTAAGGCTCCCTGCGGCAGTAACGATACACCCATGACAGCCGGAGAATGCATGAGGCGTTACCGTGATCCTGGCAAAAATACAAGCTATGATATTTATCCGTCTGATGCCAGGCAGTATCTTATAGAACAGTTCAATCGGGTTAAGTCCATGCTTCACTGACGGGCTAAGGGCTCAGAGACAATGTTGTTGAATTAAGCACCAAACCAAACTCCTCTCCCTTGACGGGAGAGGCCGGGTGAGGGTGACGAAATAGAAACTCAAACTCTATTGCTGTTTTCTCTTCCTCCCTTAATCCCTCCCGCCAGGAGATGGAGATTTTTAGATTAATCAATTTGTAAAAATGGAGATATCTTAAAAGATGAACATCAAGCATCAAACTTCCAACGCTCAACTTCCATTGAAAGACTAAAAGCCAATAAAAGAAAACGTGTTTTGCCCTTTATTGAACGTTGGATGTTGAATGTTGAGCGTTGGAAGTTCATCTTTTTTACAGGAGTTATGCTTAAATACACAGTCAACAATATTCCGGAATATTTGAGGGATATTCCAAAATAATTCCAAATTTCCAACTAATTTCTAAAGAATTTCCAAAACCTTCCGATGTACTATGCGAGGGGAGTTAATAAATATGTATCCTGATAATCGAATGTTATCAGTTCTGGATATATCACAGATCTGTGATGTTGCCAGGAGTACTGCATCTTACTGGATTACCAATAAAGGACTTTCGGCTCAGCGTTCCGGGAACAAATTTCTGGTCTGTATAAAAGACCTGATATTTTTTCTGGAAACCATCGGCCGTCCGGTGCCCCAGACTCTTCTGGAAAATAACGGAGGTGTTTCATCATATCCGTTTAAAACCTTCCGGAACTGCTGGGAATACTGGCAGAATGACAGGCACGGTGAGAACTGTGTGTCCTGTTCGGTGTGTAATTATCAGGTCAGCGAGTGTTTTACTTTAAAGACTAATAAAAAGAAATGTTCGGTTAACTGTTCTGTGTGCCGCTATTATTACGAACATTATACTCAGTACACCGCATTTATTCACCAGCTGCCAATGCCTGCGGCCGTGTTAAAGGATATGTACATATGGAGCGGCAACAGTGCATGGAGCGAACTTTGCGGTATTGATATGGAAAGACTGATTGGAATAGGGATTGAAGAGATCGTCCATCCCGAATCAATTAAAACCATTATCAATTTTAATAAGAAAATAAAGCAGGAAGAAAACAGGGAGTTTTTTAAATCCAGAATATTTTTTGAAGGCAGTAACGGAAAGAAAGTAGAAGTAGTTCTGGGAATGGCGTGTCTTAATCAGCCCAGAGGAGCATACTTTGCTGTATCGGAAAGCGGATTGGCTTATGAGAGCGGAATTTGAGTGTTTTGAGGTCAGGTGACAGACATATACAGGCAGATAAATGACAGCAGAAAAAACAGAGCGGTTTTATGACAGGCAGGCTTTAAACACAAACAGACATGTGAACGGATTAACAGGGGAAAGTTTTATTGAGCCCGGCGCTGCAGATGTCTCAGGTTATGATGACAGAAACTCTCTGATCAGTCAGACTCAGCGGATGGCTTCAATCGGAAGACTCTCTTCCGGAATAGCCCACGAGATAAATACTCCAATACAGTATATTGGCGACAACATGCAGTTCTTTAAGGATTCCTTTGAAGACCTTGTAATCCTTTTTAACGGCTGTAAGGATTTTGTGCAGAAAGCCGGAAAAGAACAGGTGTCTGTATCCGCTTTATTACAGATTGAAAATACCTTTAAAGAAACTGATTCCGAATATCTTATGGAGGAAATTCCAAGAGCCATTGATCAGACAATAGAAGGGCTTAAGCGGGTTTCCGAAATTGCATCAGCAATGAAACAGTTCTGTCATCCCGGAGGAGATGAAAGACAGTTAATAGATATAAACAAAGTTGTGGAAAATGTCGTTTTAGTAGCAAGAAACGAATGGAAATATTTTGCCGACATAGTTTTTGATCTGGAAAACAATCTTCCTCCTGTTCCATGCAGGCCCGGAGAAATAAACCAGGTACTGCTTAACCTGATAATAAATGCAGCACATGCTGTCGGGGATATGGTTGAAAAAGAGGGCCTGGATGAAAAGGGTAAAATAAGAATAAGCACAAAAAGTGATTCTGCGCGGGCGGAAATACGGATAAGCGATACAGGCTCAGGTATTCCAGAAGAAATAAGGCACAGGATTTTTGATCCTTTTTTTACAACCAAGAAAATAGGAAAAGGCACCGGGCAGGGACTGGCAATTTCCCGTTCCATAATAGTTAATAACTACGGCGGTACTCTGGATTATGAGACCGAAACGGGGAAGGGAACAACAATGATTGTTCGCCTGCCGCTGGGTGCTGAAAATGAATAGCTGCGAAAACAACCAGGTAAAACGCGTACTGTTTGTTGATGACGAGCCCAATGTTCTTCAGGGGCTTAAAAGAATGCTCAGAACCGAAAGAGAAAACCTGGCGGCATCATTTGCCGGAAGCGGCGCCGAAGCTCTGGCTGTTCTTGAAAAAGAACATTTTGACGTGGTCGTAAGCGATATAAGCATGCCTCGTATGACAGGTCTGCAGCTCCTGGCACAGGTAAAGGAGCTTTATCCTGATACTGTGAGAATCATCCTGTCCGGTGAACCTGACCTTGAAACAACCATGAAATCTATTGGCGTTTCACACAGGTTTCTAAATAAACCGTGTAATCCTGAAGTTTTAAAGGCCACAATCTTAAGGACCTGCAGGCTTTCGGATTTTTTACGCAACGATTCAATGAAGAAAACTTTGACCAGGATCGATTCACTGCCAAGCATGCCTTCGATATATTTTGAGATAACACAGGAACTTCAGTCAAGAGATGCTTCCATCAAAAAGGTGGGCGAGATTATATCAAAGGATGTGGCTCTCACATCAAAGATACTGCAGCTTGTTAATTCGGCATACTTTTCTTTGCCGCGTCATATTGAAAGTCCGGAACATGCTGCAGTGCTTTTAGGTCTTAATATTATTAAATCGCTTGTGCTTGTCTCCCAGGTCTTTAAAAAGTTTGATTCGATAAAAATGCCGGGAAACTTTATGGAAGCCTTGTGGAACCATAATCTTATGACCGGAAAAATAGCAAAGGCAGTTGCAGTAAATGAATCAAAAGACAGCAGGGTGATAGATAATTCATTTATCGCAGGTTTGCTTCATGACTGCGGTAAACTTATACTTTCTGCAAATTTTACAGAACAGTACAGAGAGATAATTCTTGAAAGTCAGAACAGCGGTGTCCCATTATGGTCTGCAGAAGAACAGGCTCTTGGTATTACACACGCTGAGGTAGGGGCCTACCTCATGGAGCTGTGGGGGCTTCCTGCTCCTATTATTGAGGCCATAGCCTTTCATCATTTTCCCGGTACATACGGGGATGACAGCTTCAGTCCTCTTACGGCGGTTCATATAGCAAATGCTGTTGAACATGAAAAACTGGAAAACCCGGAAGAAAAATTCCAGCCTCCTGTTGACATTGATTACATAGCAGGAATGAAGCTTGACAGCAGGATGAACAGCTGGCTGAGCATAAAACAGAGTGTAGCAGACGGAGCGGTATAGATGGATGAACGAATACTGTTTGTTGATGACGATACAAATATTCTTGACGGTTATAAGAGGCAGCTGAGAAAGCAGTTTCTGATAGAAACAGCCGAAGGCGCAGAAAAGGGACTTGATGCTGTTAAAAACAGGGGCCCTTTTGCAGTTATAGTGTCAGACCTCAAAATGCCGGGCATGGATGGAAATAATTTTTTAAGCCAGATAAAAAAAATATCACCTGAAACAACAAGGATACTGCTTACAGGATATGCGGACCTTACGAGCGCAATGTCGGCAATAAATAACGGTAATATCTTCCGGCTTCTGACAAAACCATGCGATAAAAAAGACCTTGTGCTTGCGCTGGAAGACGGAATTGAACATTACAGGGAAAACCTCCGGACAAAATCAGGTAAAGAGTCTTCCGGGTTTGCCTCCAAAAAAAAGGTGCTTATTGCTGATGATGATCCGGTGACTCTCAGGCTTCTTAAAAAAGCTCTTAAGGATATCGAAAACCTGGAGGTTTACACTGCCCCGGATGGAAAAAAGGCAATAGGCATACTTAACAGGGAGCCGGTTGATCTTCTTGTGTCGGATATATACATGCCGGAAGTAAACGGCCTTCAGCTTATAAATTATGCATCAAAAAATGATAAATCCCTTAAGGTAATAGTTCTTACCGGAAGAGGATCGGATGAGCTTGAAAACAGGGTCAGGTCTATTGGTAATTTCAGGTATTATGAAAAGCCTCTGGACATCAATGTGTTTAAAGAAAGTGTAATAGGGGAGCTGCAGTCCATAAACAACGGGCAGATCCACGGTATAAACATATCATCCTTTTTACAGCTTATAGATATTGAAGGCAAGGTGTGCACACTCACGGTAAGGTCAAAGGGAAACACCGGGTATCTCTTTTTCCAGGACGGTGTTCTTATTGCCGCCCGAACAGGAGATGAAAGCGGAGAACAGGCAGCCTTTAAGATTATCAACTGGGATGACAGTGTTATTGAAATCAACGAAGCATGTAAAATGAATAAAAGGGAAATAAGTAAATCCCTCATGCAGATCCTCATGGAAAGCGCAAGGCTGAAGGATGAGGAACAATCTGCGGCGGAGAATTAAAATGCCAAGAATAATAACAGTAGCAAGCGGCAAGGGCGGAGTAGGTAAAACCAATATAAGCGTTAATACAGCACTCTGCCTTGCATCAAGGGGATACAGAACCTGCCTGTTTGATGCTGATATGGGGCTTGCCAATGTTGATATCCTCCTGGGGTACTACCCTGAGTATACCCTCGAAGATGTACTGCTCGGCAGTAAATGCATGAAAGATATTATTATAAAGGATGAGTCGGGGCTGGATATTATCCCGGGCAGTTCGGGTGTCAAGATGCTTGCCGACCCGGAGCCGGGCCAGCTGGAATTTCTTATTGAGTCCCTTTCAGGGCTTGATGAGTATGACTATTTTATCTTTGACACATCTGCAGGTATTTCAAAAAACGTAATTGCATTCTGCATGGCTTCTCCTGAAATTGTTCTTGTCATTACTCCTGAGCCTACTTCCATAACTGATGCATATGCTCTTTTAAAGGTGCTTTGTTTAAACAGGGTGGACAGCACTGTTATGGTAGCAGTCAACCAGTGCGCAAATGTGGAGGTTGCTGACAGGCTTTATTCAAAGTTTAAAGAGGTTGTGTATAAAAATCTCAGGATGAACATTTTTCCGCTGGGTACCGTTCCTGTTGATGCGCACATTGCAAAGGCTGTCAGGGAACAGAAGCCCATTGTCTCTCTTTATCCGGACTCTGATGCAGCAAAGGGTATCAAAAATATTGCAAGATACCTTGTGAATAATGTCAGCACAGATCTGGTGGAAAACAGCTTGAGCGGATTCTGGAAAAAGTGTCTTGACCGGATGAACAGTGATATTGTTATGACGCCGGCCCGGAAAAAGAAAAAAACAGAATCTGCACCCAGGGAATTGTCTCTTGTTCAAAAGAAAACGCTGAGAGAACAGGGGGCTGAAGCATCTGTTCCGGCAGAACCTGTTTCGGCAGAAAAAACGTCCGGAGAAGTTTCAGCAAAGGGCGATCAGATAGATGCTCAGTATATGTTTAAGATTCTGGAAGGCCTTACACAGGGGATTAATAATATTTCTCAGGAACTTGGTGCCATCAGGAAAATGATGGAAAATGATCGGAATAACTCATCAGGAAGAGACTCTTCATCTGTCAGATTCAGAACCTAAAAGTTAAAAAAAAAAGGGGCTGCTGTGCAGGTCAGCCTGCAGGCAGGAAAATATTTTGACATTCATAAATTTTAATAAAAAAGAAATCCAGGCAAAGATTGTTTACTACGGCCCCGGCAGGGGAGGCAAAACAACAAATCTTGAGTATATCTACCAGGAATACAAGGACAGGATAAAAACGGAAATGATCACCATAAAAACAAAGGGTGACAGAACACTGTTTTTTGATTTCCTTCCTCTCAATGTTGGTAAGATCAACGGCTTTTCATTGAAGGTTCAGCTGTACACTGTTCCGGGTCAGGTCATGTACAACGAGACCAGGAAGCTTGTACTGCGCGGAGTGGATGGCGTGGTTTTTGTTGCCGATTCCCTTGCACTCAGGAAAGAAAAAAACATGACATCGCTTAAAAATCTTCAGGAAAACCTGAGTGCCTATAACAAGAATATATTTAATGTCCCTCTGGTAATGCAGTTTAACAAGAGAGACCTGCAGGAGGAAGGTATTCCGCTGACTTCTGTAGGAGATCTTCAGTCAAGCCTGAACAGCAAGCTGAAGGTCCCGTGCTTTGAAGCAAGTGCTTCAAAAGGCGGCAGTGTAATGAAAACATTAAAGACTATAGTCTCTCTGACTGCTGAATCCATATCAAAAGAACTTCAGTAATTGATGAAGATGAAGGTTATAAATTATGAGCACAGAACCCGATATCAGCATTAAAATAAAAGAAGCCGAAATCTATCATTCGATGGGACTGCCCAAAGAGGCTCTTGAACTTTATAATAGAATACTTGTAATCCTTCCTTCCCGGGAAGACGCCGATTATTTAAAGGTAATAGAAAAAATTGATTCTCTCAAGGAAGAGATAAAGGAAAAATATCCCGAGGATTTTGAAGGACTTTCCTCAGATGATGTTGTTGATATTCAAAAGGTGCTGACCACACTTGATGACAATGCTCCTGCTATCAATGACTGCGCCTATGCATTTAAGGAACTGGGGCTGTATAAGGAAGCAGTGACAGAGTACGAAAAACTGTTTTCCCTTGATTACCCGATAGAAAATATCATACCTGATGTATGTGACTGCCTTTTTAAGCTTTATCCCTCAATGTCGCTGATTTTAGAAGCTGATACATTTTTTAATAAATTTCAGTTTCAGGATGCCCAGTATGCAGAAATAAAATATCAGCTTGGTCTTGAGCTTGAAAAAAGAGACAGCAAGGAACAGGCCCTTTATTACTATGAAAAGGCTGCAGAACTTGCTCCTGAAAATGAAGATATTCTTCAAAGACTCAATGCCCTTGAAGCCCAGTTTGCAACCGGGTCAAAATATGATTATTTGCTCCAAAACAACAAGGTAACAACTGATCAGCTGCTTGAAGCCCTTACCATGTCCAAAAAGAACAAGGGAAGTGTTGAGTATATACTGGTAAAACATTTTAATGTAAGCCGGGAAGATGTGGGGCGGTCTCTGTCTGACTGTTACCGTCACCCTTTTAAAGGGTATAACCCGGATACGCCAACGCCGGTTGAATTACTTAGGAATCTTAAAAAATCATTTCTGCTTCAGGATATGTGGGTGCCCTTTGGCTGGGAAAAGGACAGCATACAGGTGCTGATAGACGATCCTATCAACCTGAATAAAACCGATAATGTAATGAGTCTTTTAAGGGCAAAGAAAGCAGAATTCTTTGTCGGTATAAAGGAAGATATTGAAGCCTATATAAAGCTGTTTTTTGATCAGAAGAATGCAGTAGAAAACGAAGAATCAGCAGAAGCAAACTTTGATGATTTTGATCTGATGCCTGATATCTCCTTTGAAGAGGAGGAAGAAAGCCAGGAAGACCAGTTTGATAGCTTTAACGAGGCATCCGGAAAGGTCGTAAAACTTGTTGACCAGATTATTGTTGCTGCATACAGGAAAAATACATCGGATATTCATATTGAACCTTCTCCCATAACAAAGGCGACTACTGTCCGCTTCCGGCTGGATGGAGTGTGCCAGGAGTATATCCAGGTGCCCAATACGCTTGCACGGGGAATACTTTCCAGGATAAAGGTTATGGCAGGTCTTGATATTGCGGAAAGACGTCTGCCCCAGGATGGAAAGATAAAGTTTAAAAGAAAGGGTATTCCTGCGTTTGAACTAAGGGTTGCAACGCTTCCAACAACCGGCGGATTTGAAGATGCCGTATTAAGAATCCTTGCAAAGGCCGGAGCCATGAAGCTCGATGATATGGGGCTTAATGAGCGTAACCTCAGTATACTTAAAAAAGTAATTCAACAGCCGTACGGGCTTGTGCTGGTGTGCGGGCCTACCGGGTCCGGTAAAACCACATCTCTTCACAGCGCCCTGGGCCATATAAATGAACCTGGCATAAAGATATGGACAGCGGAAGATCCTGTAGAAATAACCCAGCAGGGTATGAGGCAGGTTGAGGCACATCCAAAAATCGGCCTGGATTTTGAAAGAATAATGCGGGCTTTTTTAAGGGCAGATCCTGATGTTATTATGATCGGTGAAATGCGTGACAGGGAAACAGCATCAATCGGTATAGAGGCATCGCTCACAGGGCATCTTGTTATGTCTACCCTTCATACAAACAGCGCAGCGGAAACAATAACAAGACTTCTTGATATGGGGCTGAATCCTCTTAATTTTTCGGATGCCTTTCTGGGGGTAATGGCCCAGCGCCTTGTAAGACGATTGTGTGATAAATGTAAAACCAGATACAGACCTTCACCTGAAGAGTTTGAAGAAATCGTTTATGATTACGGAAAAGAGCAGTTTGGAAAGACCGGTATAAAATATGATGACGATTTTATGCTGTACAGGGCAACCGGATGTGAGTACTGCTCGGGTACAGGGTACAAGGGAAGGCTTGGAATTCATGAGCTGCTTGAAGGAACCCGCGAATTAAAGAAAATGATAAAAAGACAGGCCAACAGCGATGAAATTCTTATGACTGCAATGGATGAGGGCATGACAACCCTGAGACAGGACGGGATTTTAAAGGCCTTTGAGGGATTGACTGACATGGTGGAAGTGAAGAGAGTCTGTGTGGGGTAGGGTGAAAGAAGGGTTATCCGCCGTCGCTGAAGCTATGGCGCGAAAAGGGGCACCGGGAAAGAAAAAACAGATATCAGAGGTCTGAAGTCAGAGATCAGCAGATGTAGGGGCGAAAAAATTTTCGCCCCTTTTTAAAAACGTTGTATCACTCCCGTTCGATTCGTTCGCTGGAGAACACAGAAAAAACAAAATCAAAATCAGTAAGAGAATATAGAAAAACTGTAGCGGCACGGCGCGCCGTGCCTTTTTTATCCCATGCTATCTAATAAAAGCACCGATATAAAAAAACGGCAGGACCCCCGCCAGCAGGTAGTAACACAAAAGCGCCATCCCGGCCATTATGGTAACGGATGTAAGTCCGAGAAGTATTTCATTGCGGTTTACGGCTTCAATATCCTTGATTTTTTTCCAGATAAAAACTGACCCGGATATCCACAGCAAGGGTAAAATAAAAATCCACGGCCTCAGAATAAGCGCAATTAATGTTGGAGAAGGAAGTTCCATTCCTGAGTCAGCATACTGTACAAACCTGTTATAAGCTGGTGAAACAGAAATGATGCTCATCAGACAGAAAAGTATCAGTATGATATTATTTGCTATTAAAGTTATTCGCCACATTTTATAAATTTAAAATTGTAAAGCTGAGTCCGTGATTAAAATATGAAAAGATTTATAGAAAGAAGTATATGAATAGATTGAAATCATGTCAAATGAAAGCTGTCCCGGATAAACTGTATGATTTCAATAAAACATGACATATAATTGTATGTATGATAAATATTGTAAAATTATTAATTTTAAGAGAACACAATGTCCGATAAAGAAAATAAAAGACTTACAGAGACTGTAAAAGGAGCCGGTTGAGCCGCCAAGCTGGGTCCGTCGGATCTGGCAAAAGCTCTTTGCGGTCTTGAATTACCACACAGCGATGATCTGCTTGTCGGGCTGGATACATCGGACGATGCAGGTGTGCTCAAAATCAGGGATGACCTTGCTATTATCCAGACAGTGGATTTTTTTACACCCGTTGTGGATGATCCCTATTCATTCGGGCTGATTGCCGCGGCAAATGCGCTTAGCGACGTGTATGCCATGGGCGGTACTCCAATCACGGCCATGAATATAATCGGCTTTCCCATAAGCAAAATGGATATAACTGTTCTGCAGCAGGTGCTAAAGGGTGGGCTGGATAAAATAAAGGAAGCAGGCGCTCTCCTTGTGGGTGGTCACAGCATTGAGGATGACGAGCTTAAATACGGCCTTTCTGTAACAGGTACAATCCATCCGGATAAAGTTTTACCAAACAGGGGTGCAAAACCCGGTGATCTGCTTGTGCTTACAAAACCTCTTGGTACAGGTATTATCAATACCGCCATAAAGGGCGGACTTGCCGGAGAGGAGCTCATAAAAAAGGTTGTTGATGTAATGTCCACCCTTAATAAATATGCTGCCGAAGAGTTTTACGATTTCAATATTACCGCGTGTACCGATGTTACAGGTTTTGGCTTTATCGGGCACATTTGCGAAATGATAGATGACAAATCTGCAGGGTTGAAAATATTTAAAGATAACCTCCCTCTCATGCCCGAAGTGCTCGACTTTGCAAGTATGGGTATTGTACCTGCCGGCAGTATGAGAAATAAAAAACACAGGGAACACCAGGTAGAAGGGATTGAAAGCGCAGACCCAATACTTGTTGATATCCTCTTTGATCCCCAGACCTCAGGCGGCCTTATTGTCGCCCTGGAAAAAGATCAGGCTCAGGACTATGTAGACAGATTAAAGTCAAAGGGACTTCATGATACATCTATAGTAGGCGAGTTTACCGATTACTCCAGGGGAAAAGTTATTTTATAAATTCAGTTCCATTTTATTGTATTCAAGTCCTTCTCTGCATTTTCCATGCACCTGTAATTATTCTTTTTAAAACATTCAGTAAACTTCCACGAATTACCAACTATATTTCCGGTAAATAAATTAAAATACTTCTTTATGTTGACATGCCACATGAGCGTGTGCTACCTTCATGTGGAAACGCCACAGGAGGTAAAAATGACTGAATCAAAACTTGATCTTTTACAGGGAACTCTCGACTTACTTGTTTTACAAACGCTTTATTCAATGGGATCACTGCACGGCTACGGTATTGCCCGCAGAATTGAACAGACCAGCGGCAATGAAATACTGTTAAACCAGGGCACCATATACGCTTCTCTGGTTAGGCTTCAGCAGAGAAAATGGATTGCCGCAAAGTGGGGTACTTCGGATAATAACCGCCGCGCTAAATACTATTCATTAACAAAGGCTGGTCAAAAACAGCTTATTAAGGAGACCGAAAACTGGGAAAGACTTTCAACCGTAATTACACGGGTGCTTTCTGCCCCTGTAGAGGTCTAAAATGAATGCCCATATTAGAGAGTTATTGGGGCGCATCCTTTCCATATTCCGAAAGCGTGAGCTTGACGATGATTTTGATGAAGAGCTTGCTTCACATATTGAAATGGCTACCGAGGATAATATCCGAGCAGGAATGAATCCACAGGAAGCGCGCAGGCAGGCACTAATCCGGTTCGGTGGAGTAGATGCATCAAGAGAGTTGCACCGTGATACGCGGGGCTTGCCGCTAATCGAAAACATAATTCGTGACACCCGTTATGCGCTCAGAATGTTCTTTAAAAAACCCGGTTTTTCTCTTGCTGTTATTATCACTCTGGCGCTCTGCATCGGTGCGAACTCAGCAATTTTCTCTATTCTTGATACTCTAATATTAAAACCTCTTCCCTTTAAAGATTCGGACCAGATTGTTTCAATCTACACCAGTCATGGTGATGATTCTAAAAAGCAGCCCGGAAATATTTCGCAGTATTTAAATTATAAAGAAAACATTGATGAATTTTCTCATCTCGCACTCTGGTGGCCCATGCATGCCAATGTGGTAATAGGCGATGAGGCTGTTCGATTAAATATCGTTGCCACGTCAGCGGAAATATTTGATGTGCTTGGAATAAATCCGCTGCTGGGGGGATTTTTTACAAAAACAGACAGCGGGGATGTCAGTAGCGACCAGGTAATTTTAACCTATTCATTCTGGAAATCATATTTTAAGGCAGATCCTGAAATTATAGGTCATACAATTGAGATAAATGGTAAAGCCTGCGAAGTGATTGGGGTAGCGCCTCAAACCTTTGAGGTTTTTGATGCCCAGTCAAAAATAATCTGGCCTATACAGTTAGCCCCTCTTATAAAAGGCAATATGGGTTTGGCCGGTCAAAAATTTGTTGGACGCTTAAGGCCGGGTGCAAAAGTCAGCACTGTAACTGCCAGGATGACAGCTCTTGAACAACAGGCGTTTGATGATATTCCTCCTTTTATGAAGCAGGGAGTTGACCGAAATAAAATTGTCGCAGGTATGGATTCTCTTCAATCGAGCAGGGTAGAACCTGATTTAAGGTTAAAGTTATATTTGCTTGAGGGCTCAGTTCTGTTTGTACTTTTGATTGGCTGTGTAAATGTTATCAATCTGTTTCTCTCAAGGGCAAATGCAAGGCAGGGGGAGCTGGCGGTTCGTATTTCCCTTGGCTCCGGGCGAAAGGCTATTACACGTCAGTTATTTGTTGAGAGTTTTCTGCTGACCTGGACAGGTTCCGCGCTTGGTGTCGCGTTGGCCTTTGGAATAATTGATATTATTAATGTTTTTACTGCACGACTCCTGCCTAAATCACTGCCATTTTCAATTGATAGCCGCATGCTTTTATTCACTTTAATTATCGCAACATTAACGGCCCTTATTGTTGGTATATTTCAGGCTTATCATATATGCGGCAGTAACCTTTTATCATTGACCAGGAATCAGAGTAAGAGTGTATCAAATGGACTTAGCCTTAGAAGGTTAAGCGGAGGACTTGTCATTGCCCAGATTGCAGTTACGCTGATATTGCTTATCGGTGCAGGGTTGCTGATTCACAGCTTTGCTAATATTCTTGGGATTGATCCAGGCTTTAATCCGCAACAGTTAATTTCAGCACGTATCGAATTAGGGGCCAATTACAGACAGGATAGTCAGAGATACCGGTTCAGGGAGCTTCTTGAAAACAGCTTAAAGGAAATACCAGGTTTTAAATCCGTTACTCTGTCAGGGTCTGCTCCATATTCCGATTCTGCTTATACGGCTGCACCGCCTCCGCCGTCGGGCAAGAATGAAAAACCGCCCGTCTTTTATTTAACATTTTCTGCAGATGTATCTTATCTTGAAACCATGCAAATTCCATTAATCGAAGGACGCTGGTTTACGGCTCAGGATTCTGTTAACAGCCGTCCCGTATGTGTTGTAGGACAGGAATTTATTCGGCAATATTTCCCGGATGAAAATGCTCTGGGAATGCCTATAACAGAATTCGAAGGTGCGCCTGAGATTATTGGTGTCGTGGGCTCAATTCGCGATTTAAGTGAAGAAGAAAGACTTAACCGCAGATTTCCACCGATTGTTTATCGCCCAATTAAACAGAATTTAATGTGGATAATTATTGTCTCGGTTCGCAGTCCAAGACCAGCGCCTGAAGTAATCGCACTCATAAGAGAAAAAGTCAGAGAGGTTGATCCTGCGCTACCACTTGATGAAACAGGATCAATGGAAAGTATTATAAGTGCATCCTTAAGCGAACGTCGCGCAATTATGATGCTTTTGTGCAGCTTTGCGGGTATAGCCTTGATTCTCTCTGCTGTGGGTATCTATGGTGTTCTAGCCTATGATGTTTCAAAACGCACACATGAAATCAGCATTCGTGGAGCAATCGGAGCTACGGAAAAACAGATTATAAGCATGGTTCTTCGGCAGGGATTGTGGAAGGCAGGAATTGGACTTTTAATTGGAATAATCGGCGCCTTTTACCTGAGCAAGTTCATGGCAAGCCTGTTGTTTGAAGTAAAACCGATAGATCCTTTAACGTTTATTCTGGTTTCGGTATTGCTTCTTTTTGTGGCTGTTCTGGCAAGTTATATTCCGGCTCGGCAGGCTTCAAGGGTTGATCCGGCGATGGCGCTTAGGGCGGAGTAAGAGTTAGTATTATGGTTGATATTCCACGTAAATCACAGGCACGCAGGCGTTTAATCCGTCGAGTATTGTATGGCGTTACTGCACTTCTCGTATTATCAGGATCAGGCTGGTATGTGTCTCACCTGGAATCAGCTGTTCCGTCTGTAGAGCTTGATAAAATATGGACTGATACCGTTAAACGCGGTCCAATGCTGTGCCAGGTAAGAGGCTTGGGCAGGCTTGTTCCTGAAGAAATCCAATGGGTTACTGCTGCAACAGGCGGGCGTGTTGAGAAAATAATAAAAGCTCCCGGAGCAAAAGTTTATCCTGATACTGTTTTAATAGAGCTCAGTAACCCACGGCTGGAACAGGAAACACTGAACGCAGAGTGGGACTGGAAGGCTGCACAAACCAGCCTTGAAGATTTAAAGATAACCCTTGAAAATGATCAGCTCGCTCAGGAGGCTGAAATATCAAGACTTGAATCAGAATACAAACAGGCGGATCTTGAGTACAGGGCAAACGCAGAGCTGGCAAAAGACGGGCTTATCGCTGAAATTGACCTTAAACTGAAGGAAGCAACGGCCGAACGGTTAAGTAATAAGCTAAAGATTGAGAAAAAACGCTATAAGGCGAAAAAGAAATCCATTAAGGCAAAGCTCGATGTTCAGCAGACTAAGATTGATCAGTTATATGCGATTTATGAATTGAAGAAAAGTCAGACGGATCAGCTTAAAGTGTGCGCCGGTATTACCGGGGTTTTGCAGCTTCTGTCTGTTGAAGTAGGCCAGCAGGTAAGTTCCGGGGCGAGTCTTGCGCGGGTAGTTAACTCCGAAAGGCTTAAGGCAGAGCTGGATATAACTGAAACTCAGGCCAGGGATATTCAGGTAGGGCAGGAAGTGTCAGTTGATACCCGTAACAGTATAATCCCGGGCAGGGTATCGCGAATAGACCCTACAGTAACAGAAGGTACTGTCACTGTGGATGTGAGACTGGATGCTGAACTGCCGAAAGGTGCCAGACCAGATTTAAGTGTGTATGGGACCATAGTCCTGGACAGGCTGGAGGATGTCCTCTACGTGGGCCGACCGGTACATGGCAATGAGAACAGTCAGGCGGGATTCTTCAGACTTGATAAGGATAGGAAATATGCAGAGCGCGTTACTGTCACTCTGGGTACCAGCTCTGTAAATACTATAGAAATAAGATACGGCCTGAATGTCGGTGATGAAGTGATATTATCTGATATGACTGCACAGGGTGGGTTTTGCAAAATACAATTAAAATAGGAGGAATTAAAATGAATGAAATGAACAGGTCCGTAATTCATCTAGAAAACATGACAAAGGTTTTTTACGCAGAAGAGATTGAAACCCATGCTCTTTCCAATGTTACACTCGATATTGAACCTGGAGAATATATCTCTATTGAAGGCCCGTCCGGCTGCGGAAAATCGACACTGCTTTCTATCCTGGGCCTGCTGGATTCTCCTACAACCGGCACCTATACCCTTAATGGAAGATCTGTAGAAAATTTAGAGCACACAGAAAAGGCAAGGATACGAAACCGTGAGATAGGGTTTATATTTCAGAGTTTTAATCTTATAGGGGATCTGAGTGTGTACGAAAACGTAGAGCTGCCGCTAACATACAGGGGTATGGGAAAACAGGAACGTAAAACGAGGGTAATGGAAGCACTAGAAAGAGTTAATATGGTACACAGGGCCAAACATTTTCCGGGCCAGCTTTCCGGCGGTCAGCAGCAGAGGGTGGCGGTAGCAAGGGCGCTGGCAGGTAATCCTGTTATTCTTTTAGCCGATGAACCTACAGGCAATCTTGATTCAAAAAATGGAGAAGCCGTAATGGACCTGTTAAAGGACCTCCATGATCAGGGTGCAACTATATGTATGGTAACTCATGATCCTAGGTATGCAGAGCTGGCAGACAGGAGGATACATCTTTTTGACGGACAAATTACAGACGGGCTTGTTCAGGGTTATTCGGTAGAAACACGGAATGCTGCTGCAATGTCATGCTGATGAAAGCAGAAGTATAGAAGCTGAGAGGTTTAGTTTTAAAAGCAAAGACAAAAATATTTTATCTCACTACAGAGACACGGAGAACATCCGCCTTCGTTAAAAACATTCAAACTACGGCGGGACAGGCAGAGAAAAGCATTTTATTTTTTAAAAACAAAAATCGTTTTTGTCTTTCTCAGTGTCCTCCGTGTTTCCGTGGTAAAATCGCTTTACAGTTTTTCGGTCTTTCTCCTGAAGCCCGCAAGCACAGCTATCGCTGATCCCAACAGCAGAATTGATGCAGGCACAGGTACCTGGCTTCCGCCTTTTACAAATATGCTTCCGTCCGTGTACAGGTTTGATATATCCCATGAAAGGCCGTTATCCAGATCCGGCAGGTTGATCAGGTCAAATGTGCCTGAAAGAATTGACCAGCCCAGGATATCAAATGTATCACCGGAGGATGCTGTAAAGTTATCATACCAGATTACATCAAGGGTTCCTTCAAGTTCCAGAGTCCCGGTAACATTGAGTGCATCAAATTCATCACCTCTCAAAAGGCCGCCTAACTTTATCTCTAGAAATGCGTTTGCTTTCTGAGTGTAATTGCCTTCTATGGTTAGCAGGCCAGGTGAAGCTCCGGGGGAAAGTGTTCCGCCTTCATTAATCAGGTTGCCTGTTATATTAAATGCCTCAAGATTTCCGCCTGTAAAGTTGAAACCTGAAGCAACCGAAATATCGAGTGTATTGGTCTTTATAGACCCGTCCTCTAAAAAAATATTTCCATAATTCCATACCTTTATCAGGCCGCCGACATTTACTGTTCCACCATTTTTTACAGTAAGAGTACTTGTGCCGCCAGCCCCATGGAAATCACTGCCTCCTACATTTAACGAGGTTGTGATATCCCACAGGGAGCCCTCACCATCCACGGTTACAGTGCTGCTTGATCCGGAACTATCGCTCAGCCTGGCTAACCTGCTTTTAACATACCCTCCATTTAATATTTCCAGACTTCCTGTTCCGTAATGGCCAATAATCAGACTTGTTTCCATTTTGGAGCCCTCACCATCCACGGTAGCTGTTCCATATGATCCGGAATTATAACCCAGGAAAACTGCTGAACCCTCGGCCGTTCCGCCATTGGTTATTTCCAGGTTTCCTGCTCCGTTATTACCAACATAGGTGCCAAGACCTGACAACTGCAACAGGGTTCCAGCGCCATCCACGGTAAGAGTGCCCTCTGAGCCTGAAGACTCGCCCACATAACATTGAAAGATCTCGGCTTTTGCTCCGTTGGATATATTTAGCGAACCATTGTCTGTTATTCCTATTTTAAAATTACTCCCGGCATCCCAGTCTGATGTACCTTTATAGCTTGAGCTTGTATCTCCTGATGTCCAGATGCTGTACTCTTTCAGTGTGACATAGCCATTATCAAAGTAGACTTTCGTGCTGGTATTGGTATCACGATCGCCTGTTACATAATATGCAAGAAATGTTGCGGATGGATCAATCTCAACGCTGCCGGAAAGAGATGTCCAGCTATTGTAGGTGTCTGCATAAAGGAATTCAGCGGTAATCAGGTGGCCATCTGAGTCTACCTGATGCAGAGAAATGCTTATATCTGCTGTGTCGGTATCTATAACATATCCGCCAAAGTCAACATAATATCCGCCTGTCTGAAGTCGATAGGCGTCGCTCTGAGCTGATAAATTCATATTCTGCCATAGTGTAGATCTGTCGTCAGCGGATGAATACCACATGTAAGTTCCCTCATAGGGAGAATAACCGGAATCGCTCTCTGTTAAAAAAAATGATGCATTTTCTGTCCTTGCTTCAGAAGCTCCCTCTCCCTTAGAAAAATACCAGCGTATTCCAGGGGGTGTTTCTTCCAGTCCGGGGTTTAAAAGCAGACTGTTATCTGCGGCGACAGGGAGTACCATAAACAGCATTATGGTAATTGTGGTTAACAGTTTGAAAATTGATTGGTATCTGTGTGTATATGTCAGCATGGAATTTTCTCCTTAAACTAAATCTGAAATCACTATGAAAAAAAAGCCGGAATTTTCTCAAAAACAACGATTTTTCAATGCCAAAAATTGTATGCTGAAAATGAAAATTCTCTGAAAAAATGTGATGAACGGTAGGAAATTTGTGATAAACGGTAAAATCGACTTAAATATTGAGTTGAAATAAGTTTAAGCTAAGTGGGCAGATAAAGCAGAAGTTAAGAAGTTTAGAGGCTGAGAAGATTGGTTTTAAGGTAAAGATAAAAGCATGTCTCTCGCCCGCTTCGCTGGAGACCGCAGAGTTCGCAGAGAAAAACAAAAAGCTTTTTATTATATTTAAAAGCAAAAAACTAATGGATTCTACGAGGCACTGGTTTGGCATCCGGTAGAGACACCTATGAGAAAGTAAGTCAAGAAAAAATAGGTCTCCCTTAACAGAAAAAAACTGTTTTCTTGCTTACTGTCTCCTTCGGTCAATCTACCTGCATTGTTTATTAAAAACCTCTTCCGCTTTTCTGTTTTTTTAAAGGGGCTTCTTTATCAATATAGATCAAAAGGATAAATCATTATTCCTTACACGCCTATCTGAGCTCTCTATCATTTGTCAGTAAATTACTGGCAAATGAATGGGCTATGATAAATTTTAGGAATAAGCGGGGGGCTAATCGGGTCAATGAACTATTATCTGATGAACAGAATATGTTACTGTCTCTATTGAGCTCTCTCCCACAACCTATAAGCCTGAATCCAGAAAACTATATATAATAACAATGCTTATAGGCTCGACTACGTTCTGTTTTTATCCTTTTGTTTTTCTCTCCTGCAAGGTTGATATTTTTTGCCGCTTTTAAATACACCTAAGCTCAAGGTTGCTAATCTACGACATGCCTTATTCCTGGCATTATGTGCTGAATATCCTTTTTCCTTGATTAAATACTGATAGTAATCATTGATTGGATTATTACCGCCTATAGCTGCCAGTACTCCTGTTTTATAGACACACTTTAATTGACGGCAGTATCGTGGAGTCCTCTTGCCATAGCTCCTTCCTCCACTCATCTTTTCATGTTTTATTAATCCACAGTAGCTATGGTAATTTCCATATTTTGAAAATCGAAACGGAGTTACCACCCTTGATACTATCTTTACAGCATTTATAAGGCCTATACCTGGCAGACTCATTTGTTTTTTTATTTCAGGATGTTTCTGCGATAATTTTTTAAATTCTTTTTCATACCCTGCTTTTTCTTCTTCATAGCTTGCTATTTGACGATTTAAACTCTCAAACACATATTGTTCCGGTTCAGTAGCAACCCCTGTATGATCTTTATCTTTCCCTCTTTTTCCACAGGCTTTTAACAGAGAAGACTGCTGATTCTTTAAACGAACACCAAGCTTTACAAGATCCTCATATCCACTTACAAGACGCCTGAGATATACAAATTTATCAGCTGAATGAAATACCTCTTTAATAAGAGATGATTTTAAAAGGTGTACCAACTTCCTTGCATCAATCTTATCTGTTTTAGGGCCTTCATTCAGAAGTTTATTCCTATAGGGATCACACACTATCAGTCTGTCCACATAGTCATATAATTCAGTATAGAGCCACTGGGATACTGTTGTTTCTTCCAATACTAATACTTTTTTCCCTTTTAGATTCTTTAAATAAAACTGTAGTTCTTTAATGTCTGATGGATTATCTATTGCTGTTATTTTATTTGATTTCTTTGTCATCCTGGCAATTGCCATATTTTTTTCTGCCCAATCAATTGCTATGTAATGATCATAAATGATATCATCCAATTTGGTCTCCTCCTGTGTTTAAGTTTTTTGTCGTGATTAACTCATAACACAGTTGTGTTTATTCCTTAAAGGAGACCATCTTTCTCATTTTATCGGGTTTTTAACCTGTCTGAAAAAGGCAGTGCATCCGTGACGTGTATTTTTTTAATCGATATTGGAACTAGGCCTGGGCTTCTTAAGACTGGTCATGTTTATCCATCTATTTCAGGGTAATGTTCCTTCATACAGTCAGGGCAGACTGTATGAGAAAAATCAACTTCGGAATGCTTTGTGATGTAGGCATCAACCATTTCATAGTAGCCTTCATCGTTGCGGATCTTTTTACAAAATGAACATATGGGCAGTATTCCTCTTAATACCTTAACTTCTCTCTGACTTTTTTCAAGACTGTCTCTTGCTGCGCGTTCCAGTTCAAGGAGTTCAAACTGTTTCCGGCTGTATTTTTTTAGTCGAACTGAAAGATATATTCCGATGATGTTAACAGCGTAATAAGCGCTGAAGAGAGAAATCTGTTCATGACTGTTCCATTCGGGGGACCTCACAAAGAGCCAGATTATAATGCTTCCTGTTGCAAGAAGCATTGAGGGTATTATCTGATAACTCAGTTTGAGGGGGATTGCTGTATAGATTGCATAAATTGCAAAGATATCCCATGCAGTAAGGGCTATGTAGTCGGGAGGCCTCACTCCTGTTGCAATGAGCATATGTATTACTATTACGGTTGTGACCGCCAGCAAAACTGTGTCAAAGGAATAATATTTTGAACGGTACAGAAAAATAATTCCTGCAATTATTGCGGAAATAGCGATAATCCGGGCTGACAGAGAAAAGAAAAGGCTTGTGCTGTTTTTTAAGACATTAAGATCCAGAATAAAATGGCCTGCAACAAGAATTATTGCAAAAATAAAAATATAGAGAGTTTGCTGCCGTTTTTTTGAAAAGTGTGCAGTCCTGAAACGCTGTTCCATTTCAATGGAATCAAATTTGTACTTAAGTAATGCCATATATTTTTAATATTTAAAATTATTAATAATAAAAATATACTTTATTTTAGGCTGTCATACAACCACATTGGGGACTTCCAGATCCTGTCTGTTAAATGCTTCTAAAAAAGCCTTAACTACTCCCGGGTCAAAATCAGTGCCTGAGCCTTTTTCTATGATTTCCTTTACCTCAAATGGCGACATCGCTTTTCTGTACGGCCTGTCGCTGATAAGAGAGTCGTACACATCCGCAACAGCAAGCACCCTTCCTTCAATTGGTATTTCTTCTCCCTGTGATGCGTAATAGCCGGAACCGTCGTAGTGCTCGTGATGTGCAAGGATTATGGGGATGATCCTGTTTAATGGTCCGTCCACAGGGCGAAGCATCTGAGCTCCCTTTTCTACATGGCGTTTCATGCTCTTATACTCATCATCCGTAAGGTTTGCTGCCTTGTGCAGGAGTTTTCTGCTGATTTCGAGCTTGCCAAGATCATGGAGAAGTGCTGCAGATCTTACATCCTCGATCTGCTCCGGACTGAAATGCATATAGGCAGCGATTTTAGCCGCATATATAGATACCCTGTAACAGTGATTCTCTGTATACTGGTCCTTTGAAATAAAGTGCCGCAGTATCACGATCAGACCCTGGTAGGTTGATTTCAGTTCATTAACCTGCCTGATATTTTTTTCGTACAGGGTGCCCATTGTATAGGCTGTAATAATCAGGATGCCTCCCCAGGCTACTACTTCATACCATCTTCCATCTATTAACAGGTTTGAAGTTGATATATCAGTAAAAAGCGTGGGTTTAAGGTATGTGTAGAGACCCACAACAAAGACGCTGGCAAAGGCTGTAAGAGTTGCATGGCGGCGGCCATAGGCGTAGGCTGAAATCAGTGTCGGGATTGTGTACAGGCCAAGAAGCATGCGGTGCCCGCTCAGCAGGTAGTTCATGGCAAGTATTATGATAAGCATGGAAAGAATTATCCATAATTCCTTGTTTGCTTCCATTACTCCCTGGGTGATGCTGTTTAAAAGGGATGTGTGACTTTCCCTGCTTTTTTTTGAAGGTTCCAGCCTGTCAAGTTTTTCAAGCTGTTCCGTGATGCTTTTTACAGATGAAAGGGACATTGCATGTTCCGTCTCTGGCTCTTTTTTTTCCTGCTCTGCAATGCGGAAGGTAACTGCGCCCCCAAGTTCCTTTAATTTACATTCAAGCACCTTGCCTTTATTTTCCGGGATGTCCCTGCTTAAAACTACCGGGGCTTTTCTGAAAATATTTTTCAGTTTTTCAGGCGAAAGGTTTTTTACATGGTCTGTAAGGAAACGGATGATTTTATCCTCTGTTTCCTGGCTGGGGAGTGTGTTTAATATTAATGTTCCTCTGGCTGTGTCCATTGTCAGTGCTCCTTTGTACTGTCTGTCCAGTCCGGTTTCAGCAGCAGCTTTATTTCGGTATATCTAAATAAATATGGTGCGCAGCAAACCTGCGTACCTGAATCTTTAAATCAGAATGGAAGTGGTAAGACGTTTTTATCAGGGTTCGGATAAAAAACAGAAAGACATGTGTTGGACCCTGGAGTAATTCAAGGAATTATTCCTGTTATTTAATAAGCAAGTATTATGCCAGATTGTGCATGGTATAAGGGCGTATCCGGGCGATACAGCGGTGTGGAGCTGGTGATGGTATGAGCTGGTGTGTAACGGTTTGATATAACATGTGAAAGCCTGAATGCTTCAGGCTGAAGGGCTGGCTTGAGTTACTTTTTAAAGAAAGTGTTTCATTTGATTTAACAGTTGAAAAAAAGAATAAATGTCAATTTATCAACATATAAACACTTGTTATAATCCGTTTTCCTCTATACGGGTTATATGATTATCATATGTTTTGACCATGAACTCGGATCCCGGAAGATGCATCATCTTTATTACGGTGTCGTTATTAAAAAATCCTTCAATGTTCTTTCTGTTGAGCTCTCTTGTATATTCATTCCAGGTCAGTTCTGTATCATTTGTTTCAAGATCAAACAGCAGCGGTTTACTGTCTTCTGTAAGGTCAAGGTCTGCAAGGTCTATTTCTAGTATTTTCTGACTGTATATTGAATTGAAAAATACTTTCTTTTTCGGGATGTCATATACGCAACGCCACAGGGTATCATCACGTTTTGCTTTTTCAAGAATTTTGAAAACTTCATCTGCTGAATCAGCTTCTTTATCAGCAATTTCCTTTCTGGCAATCATAAATCTTTTTAATGAATTTTTATCATACTCGGTATCGTCTTCAGGATCTGATTCTCCTTTAAGAGATCGTATGTATGGGCTGTTTGTTATTAACGGCAGCTTTATATCATCTCCCGTGTATACTTTCATTTCACCGTCAATAAACTCAACAATTGCAGTGTTTTTTGCAGAATCAATAAACATATAATGCATTGTCCATGACATGGCGCTTATACGGAAGTTATTGAATGAATTTAATGCTTCCTCAGTATTACTGCATGTATCAAGTATGTACTGGATTGCCTCCAGGCAGCTTATTTCCGGACGGGCATCAGTATCGGGATATATTGTATCCGGCAGTGTTGCCTGCTCGGCAATTAATCCGCATTCGTTGATCCCGTTTACAGGCATTCCTTTACCGCATTGTGAAAATGTGACACTGCCGTATTTTGATTCCCACCATAGTTCTTCGGTTCCGGGAAGTGCGAGTGAGCATTTCTTCATTCCTCTTAAATTGGTAAATACCATTCCGTTTCTGGTGAAGTTATCATAGCTTTTTCCTGCAAAATTCCCGCTTATAAATACTGTACACATGTTTTTTTTCTCCGGCAGATTTAAAAAAATAATGTCTATCTATTACGGTGAAGTAACATAATTATGCCGGCTAGCCAAGTTGAGAAGATGGAAAATATCACTAAAAAGCAAAAGCTGTATTTCACACAAAGCCGCAAAGTCACAAAGGTAAGAGTAAAAAAACATTAAAAAGTATTTGAATTTCTTTGTGTCTTCGCGGCTTTGTATAAGACATGATTTTTCGCTTTTATGATGAATATATTCTTATAACACATTTTGTGTGTTTTACTGTTTTTTTGACCTTGTCCTCGCATTCCCCTTCAGTATAGTATTCGTTGTAAATAAATTGAGGTAAAAAATGACTTATTCTGAAATATCCTGTGACATCAATTTTGCATCCATTCGGAATCTGCTTGAATCAACAGAACTCACTGGACGAAAAAATCTGTTTGAACATGAAGTGTATAAGCTTCTTGACTGCCTGAATATATGCTCTGCCCCTGAAGTTATATTCATTGATAAAAATAAGCAGTATCCTGATGATATGATTACCGCTATTCCAGGTGACCGTGTTGTGCTTAAAATAGTATCTACCGAAATAACTCATAAAACAGATGTCGGCGGAGTCAGGGTTGTAGAAAATAATCCAGGTATTATCAGGTCATCGGTGGAGCAGATGATTGATGATGTTTCCTGTAATTATGCCGTGATCATTGAAGGGGAGGGCGGAAGAGGCTCAGGGATATATCACGGACTTTCTGGTGATGAATTGCGAAGGGCTGTAAAGGATAATATAAATGGTGTTTTAGCTGTTCAGCATATTCCCTTTTCCGGCGCCATGGGAAGCGAACTTATCCTGAGCCTTAAATATACAAGAGAGTTTGGTATGGTTCTGGGTGCTGGTTTAGGGGGGACAGATACTGAACTGTTTTCCGGCATTCTTAAAAAAGATGCCTCATTTGTTACGGCTGCAGCCGCGGTAACAGACGGAACGGAATTTTTATCTCTTTTTAAAAACACCGTCAGCTACAAAAAACTGGCAGGTCATACAAGAGGGCAGCAGGCCATTGATATTGATGCCAGTCTCGTAGATCTTTTTTCATCCTTTATTATGCTTGGAAACTGCTTTTCTATATCTAACCCTGATGCAGCCTTTGTGATTGATGAGCTTGAGATAAATCCCTTTATTTTAAATGAAGCGGGTTTTATTCCTCTTGACGGCTTATGCCGTTTCAGCAGGCCGGAACAGATAACCCCCGCTCGTCCGCAATACAAAATAAACAGCCTGCTTCATCCAAAATCAATAGGCATAATAGGTGTTTCTACAACAAGGGCCAACTACGGTCAGATTATCCTTAACAATATAATAGCGGAAGGATTTGATAAATCCGGCATAAGGATCATACGGCCCGGCATTGACAGTTTTAAAGATGTTGTATGCGTACCTGATCTGGAAAGCCTTGATATCAAGCTTGATCTGCTTGTTGTTGCTGTGGGTGCGGGGCAGGTGCCCGGTATAATCGATACTGTTACGGAAAAGAACATATGTGAATCAGTGATGCTGATCCCGGGAGGTATTGGTGAAACCGGTGAAAGTAAAAGTATGGCAAAGGATATTACCGGTAAAATAAATAAATCACGCGCCAGAGAAGACAATGGGCCAGTGTTTTTAGGTGCAAATTCACTCGGTGTTGTGTCTCATCCCGGAAAGTACGATACGCTCTTTATTCCTGAAGAAAAGCTTCCCAAAGAGAGAGGTTCTCAGAAAAGAAATATTGCATTTATCAGTCAGAGCGGGGCATTCATGATTACAAGGCTGAGTAAACGGCCCGAGCTTGATCCTGCCTATATGATATCCATAGGAAACCAGACAGACCTTACACTCGGCGATATGATTTCTTACTTTAAGGATAAAAAAGAGATTGATGTTATAGGAGTGTATGCAGAAGGCTTTAAGGATATGGACGGGTTATGTTTTATAAGGGCATTAAGAGAAGCTGTTTTAAAGGGTAAAAGCGTTGTTGTCTATAAGGCCGGGAGAACTGCAGAGGGAAGAAGCGCTGCAGCAAGCCACACGGCATCCATTGCCGGAGACTACAGGATATTTGAATCCTGTGTAAAGCAGGCAGGTGGAATGGTGGCTGATGATTTTACACAGTTTCAGGATCTCCTGCTTCTGGCAGGCAGGCTCAGCAGTAAAAAAATCAGGGGCAGCCGGGTTGCAGCAGTAAGCGGTGCAGGTTTTGAAGCTGTCGGAATGGCAGACTGTATATCCGATGAAAATTATCAGCTTGAGCTCGCGTCTTTTTCAGACATAACAGGAGAACTCCTTAAGAAGCTGATGGAACAGAAGGGCCTTTTAAGCCTTACAGAAATAAAAAATCCACTTGATCTTAATCCCGGTTCGGACGATGAAACTCACCTGCTTGCCGTAAAGTATCTTGCCGAAGATGACAATGTTGATGCCGTGATCGCTGGCCTGGATCCTTTATCACCTGCAACCGATACACTTTTAAAATCTCAGGGGGAAATTTACTCCTTTAATAATCCTGACAGTATAGTTTTGAAATTATCCGAACTGACGGATAAATATGACAAGCCGATTATTGGAGTGATAGATGCAGGAAAACTGTTTGATCCAATGGCGCAGGCATTGACCGAAAAAGGTATGATTATTTTCAGGTCTGCTGACAGGGCAGTGAAGACGCTTGCGGTCTATATGGAGGCAGAGATCAGCATTTAGTCATAAGTATTAAGCGGTCGGGCCTATTAAAAGAGTGTTTTATGCTCTTTATATTATTTCTCCCCCAAAGATCTGCAGTGGTACGGCATGCCGTGCCTGTTTCTAGAAATCCCGGGTAATGATTATATGGAGGACACGCCGTGCCGCTACAGTCTTCATGAATATTATTTGTCAGCAGATAGGTATTGTTTTTTTGAGGGCAGTAATAGAAAGTGATTTTTGCGGGACAACTAATTACCTTGACACAAAAACTGCAAATTTTTATATATCATCATTAATTTGAAAAATTTTAATCATTTCAGTCAGTAATTTATAAAATTTGCCCCGGATAGATCGGAATAAGCAATATTGTTGGCAGTATTATTGAGATGATCTTTCCGGCTTACAAGAATTGTAAACAAGTCAGGGAGGCGCCTATGAAAAAGTTATTTGTTCTTTTTAGTTTTCTAATTGTTACCGGATTAATGTTTTCAGCCTGTTCATCACCTTCTGATTCACCTCATGATTCATCTGGTGATTCCGCAACCTCAACTTCAACTGCACCCCAGTATACCCGTCAGGAACTGATCGATTTAATGGATCAGTATCTTGCTGCACTGGTAAATCATGACCCTTCCGCTGTGCCGATTGCTGCTGATGCAAAACTGGTGCAGAATACAAAACAGATAGATGTGGGTGAAGGTTTATGGAAGACCGCATCAAAGCTTCCTGAAGATTTCAAGATTTATATTGCTGATCCTCAGGAAGAAAGAATCGGTTTTATGGGTGTTATGGAAAGCGAAGGAAAGCCTGTTATTCTTGGTGCACGCCTTAAACTTGAAGACGGTAAAATAACAGAGATAGATCATATGGTATCTCCTGCAGCGTCCTCACTTATGGGTAATACCATCCCGGACGGACTTAAGACTCCCCGCCCGGCCCTGGTTGAAAAACTGCCTGAGTCAGAAAGAACTCCACGGGATGAAATGCTGAAAGCCGCACTGGCATATTATCCGTCTCTTGAATATACTGACGGCTCCATCGCTCCATATGCAGATGAGTGCCAGCGTAATGAAAACGGTATGACCACTGCAAACAACCAGAACCCCCAGTTTGGAGACGGTGCTGCAACATCAGCCGGCGGCATGCTTACATTCCTTAAAATGACATGCGAAGAACAGATGAATACAGGCATGTGGCTGTATATTACCGACATTAATCAGCTCAGGCCGGTTGCCATAGATGAGGAAATGGGGCTTGTCATGATTTATTCCGTCTTTAACCATGACGGAGAACCTGATCCTATGCCTATTAAAAATATTCCTGATCTTACAGAGCGGAAAAACGAATGGGGCCAGTTTACTGTGCCTGCAGCTCATATCTACAAGATAAGGAACGGTAAAATATACGAAATAGAAGCAATGGCTATTCTTGATGCTCCATATCAGGCAAATGACGGATGGAGCTGTGACAGAAAGTGCCTCACTGATATTATGGATCAGTATCTTGGAGCGCTGGCAAAGAATGATCCTGCAGCTGCACCACTTGCTGATGATGCAGTGCTTGTTGAAAATACCCAAAAGACACCCATTGGTGAGGGCTTATGGAAAACTGCAACAGCCGGCCCGACAGATTTTAAAATAATCGTTGCGGACGAGGCCAAGGACGAAGTTGCCTTTATGGGTGTTATTGAAGAAAATAAAAATCCCACCATTGCAGCTATAAGGCTTAAGGTGGAAAATAGGAAAATTGCAAAGATTGATCACCTTGTTGTGCACAATGAAAAAGGCGAACCTCTCAATGAAACCATGTCAAAGGTTCGTCCTGCATTGCTGGAACGTCAGCCCAAACTGGAACGTGTAACCAGGGATAAGATGGAAAAAATAGCCGACTCATATTATGAGGCTATTCTTAAAAGCGATGGAAAGGTAGCACCATTTGCAGATGAATGCCAGCGCAGAGAAAACGGAATGATTACAGCTAATAACAATGAGCCTCTTCCTGCGGATGCAGATGAGATGATGCAGCAGATGGCTGCATTCGGCCAGCAGACATGCTCTGATCAGTTAAGCACAGGTGTTATGAGTTATATTTCCGATATCACTGACAGGCGTGTTTTTGCTGTAGATGAAGAGAAGGGACTTGTGTTTGCCTTTTCTATATTCCGTCATACCGGCGAACCAGAGATGATAAAAGTAAAAGGTCCGGACGGAAAGGTTGAAGAAAGACCTAACAGTTTTGGAAAGTTTGATCTTCCTGCAGCCCATATCTATAAAATCAGAAACGGCAAGATTTATGAGATTGAAGCTATAGGATATATGGGTGATTCAGGTTTAACAACCGGATGGGAATAGTTTTTAATATACAGTAAATAAAAAACTGATTCACCAAAGAGAGCACGGAGAACACGGAGTTTTAAAACTTTAGTTTTTCGTGCTCTTCCTGTATTTCGTGGTAATTATACAGGCTGTCATATCGTTAGCAGAATATCAAAGGAGCTCTCATGAAAAAAATAATTTTCCTGTTCGTTTTATTATCGCTGATTGTTTTTTATTCATGTTCCCGGCCTCAGGATAAATCTGAGGAAGCAGCAGAAGCAGAAAACGCTGTTCAGTATAAATACAGCCGTGAAGATCTTATTAAATATATGGATCAGTACCTGGATGCGCTTGTAAATCATGATCCTTCGGTACTGCCTCTTGCGGCTGATGCAAAGCTTGTTGAAAATGCGGAAGTAACACCCGTTGGAAAAGGCCTGTGGGAAAACAATACAGGGCCGTGCATGACTGAGTATAAAATATATGTAGCAGACCCTGTATTAAGCCAGATCGGTTACATGGGGCTTCTGGAACAGAAGGGCAAGCCAGCCCAGGTAAGCATAAGGCTTAAAATTGAAAATGATAAAATAACAGAGATTGACCATATGGTATGGACACAGATAAGTGACCCACTGCCTGCCGGGCTTTTAAAACCCCGCCCTGCGCTGGTCGAAAAAATTGATCCGTCAGAAAAAGTCTCCCGTGAAGAAATGTTCAGGGCTGCCAATGCATATTATGATGCAATAGAGCAGTGCGACGGAACTGTAGCGCCTTTTGCAGATGAATGTGTAAGGCATGAGGGCGGCGTTACGTCTGCCAATAATCAGGAGCCGGTTCCTGAAGGAGCTGAAACAACTTTTGGTGCAATGGCGGCATTCGGCCGTATGAAGTGTTCCCCGCAGCTAAGCACCGGCATCATGCGTTATATTTCCGATATCAACCAGCGGCGACTGGTGGCAATAGATGAGGAACTGGGACTTGTAATGATTTACACCATGTTCAATCATGATGGTGAACCAAACCCTCTTCCCATTAAAAATATGGAAGGTGTTACTGAATCGAAAAATGACTGGGGACAGTTTAATGTAGGTGCCGGTCATATTTATAAAATTAGAAACGGCAAGATCTATGAGATAGAAGCTATTGCAGCTATGGGTATGCCTTACCAGGCTTCTGACGGCTGGAGCTGCACAAGGAAGTGCCTTGAAGAAAAAATGGATCAGTACCTTGCTGCACTGGCAAAGAATGATCCGTCCTTAGCTCCCCTTGCAGAAAATGCAGAGCTTGTTGAAAATAATAAAAAGATTCCAATAGGTGAAGGTCTCTGGAAAACTGCAACAGCCGGCCCTGCTGACTTTAAGATTATAGTTGCAGATGAGGCAGCGGATGAAGTCTGCTTTATGGGTGTTATTGAGGAGAATAAAAATCCAACAATTGTATCTGTCCGCCTTAAGATAGAGGACCATAAAATCACAAAAATAGACCACCTTGTTGTCCATAATGAAAAAGGAGAACCCTTAAAGCCTAATATGAGTAAAGTACGCCCGGCGCTTCTTGAACGACAGCCCAAGATGGAGCGTATTTCCCGTGAGAAGATGATAGAAATTGCGGATTCCTATTATGAGGCCATAATACAGGACAGCGGAAAGATTGCGCCTTTTGCCGATGAGTGCGAGCGAAGAGAGAATGGTATGATAGCTGCCAATGATCAGACCGGTAATCCGGATGTGGATATATTCAGTACATACAAATGTTCCGATCAGCTTGATACAGGGCGCCTGACTTATATTACTGACATTACAGACCGCCGTATATTTGCTGTTGACGAAGAAAAAGGTCTGGTGTTTGTATTTTCAATTTTCCGCCACAGCGGTGAACCAAAGGTTATGGATATAACCGGTGTGCCCGGAATTACAGAGTTTGAAAATGAGTGGGGTCCCTTTGAACTTCCTGCGGCTCATATATTTAAAATCCGAAACGGTAAAATATATGAGATTGAAGCTATAGGGTATTATTATCCCGAAACCGGGCTTACCACCGGCTGGGAATAGGTTTGAAAATTATTTCTTTATAGTTTACCACGGAGGTCACGGAGAGCACGGAGAAAAAACAAAAGATAAAAACGATATTTTTTAAAAAAAATAAAAGGTTTTTCTCCGTGTCCTCTGTGGTGAAAATTAAAGCTTTTATATTTAAGCAGATGTTCACCATTGCTCAGTCAATAATATCAGGTTTTATACCCGTCTTTATATAAGGCTGTTTCTTCCCTGAATTATCAAATTCCAACCTTAAAAAACTGCTTGAATTATACGCACTCTTTTAAAAAATCGCCTGATCTGATCTTTTTATTGCTTTTTTGTTGTTATTTTAAAAATTGTCTTGATTTAATTTGGGGGTTGAATTAAATGTTGTACTTAACTGATACAATTTGAAACACATCAATACCGGCTGAAGAAATTCTTTTTAATAAGTCAGAAAACTATTCATAAAATTACGGGAGGGAGAATGAATATGAATATTTGGAGGACACATATTTTGTCTATTCTAATATCATCATGTCTTTTAATGTTAGCCTGCAGCAGTGAACCGGAATATAAACCCATACTGGGTAAATCTGATATTTCCGATGTCATCACTGCCATGACCCTTGAACAGAAGGCCATGCTTGTGTGCGGTACAGGCATGGATATACCTCCTTCTTTTTTTGAAAATCTTCCTGAAGGGGAAAACCCTTTTGGTACTGATCCGAATAAAATAGAAGATTCCGATCCGGAATACGATGCAATGGTTAAAAGAATTAAAAAGATTGCTCCCGGGTCTGCGGGAAGAACTGCCGAAATTGCTGCGCTGGGAATCCCGACAATGGTTCTGGCAGACGGTCCTGCCGGTTTAAGACTCAATCCCGAAAGAGAAGGGATAGAAGGAAAATTTTACTGTACTGCTTTTCCTATAGCGACACTGCTTGCATCAACATGGGATACAGAGACTGTTAAAATGGTCGGAAGTGCAATGGGGAATGAAATACTGGAGTATGGTGTAGGGGCAATACTTGCTCCTGGTATGAATCTTCACAGGAATCCGCTGTGCGGTAGAAATTTTGAGTATTATTCCGAAGATCCCCTTGTTACCGGCAAGATGGCCGCAGCCATTGTTAATGGCGTTCAGTCAAAAGGAGTCGGTACATCTGTAAAGCATTATGCTGTTAATAATCAGGAAACAAACCGTACTTCAGTTGACGCGGTAGTAAGCCGGAGGGCCCTTCGCGAGCTTTATCTGGAGGGGTTCAGGATTGTTGTTGAGGAAGCGGAACCCTGGACAGTAATGTCTTCCTACAATAAAGTTAACGGTGTTTATACTTCGGAAAGCTACGATCTTCTGACAAAAGTGCTGAGAGATGACTGGGGCTTTAAAGGGTATGTAATGACTGACTGGGGCGGCGGAAGCGACGTTGTTGCCCAGATGAAGGCCGGAAATGACCTTATAATGCCCGGCAGCAGGGATCAGTCAAAGGAGATAGTTGCTGCGGTCAAAGAGGGACGGCTTGATGAAAAGGTACTGGATAAAAATATAGAAAGAATTCTGAATATTATTATGAAAACACCCAGGTTCAAAGGGTATAAACATTCCGATAAGCCGGACCTTAAGGCCAATGCTGATGTGGCAAGAAGGGCTGCTGCAGACGGTATGGTGCTGTTAAAAAATGAAAACAATGCGCTTCCCTTTTCTGAATCGGTTAAAAATGTAGCTGTGTTTGGTAAATCATCCTACAGGATAATTACCGGAGGCACAGGAAGCGGTGATGTAAATGAAGGATACAGTGTTTCGCTGATCGACGGCCTTAAAAACGCAGGTTATTCTGTTGATGACAGCATTATGGATTCATATCTCAATTATATGAAGGAAGAGGATGCAAAGCAGGATAAATCCATGGGCTCTTTTTTCGGGCCTGCCCCAATTCCTGAAATGAAAATGGATGCTGATGTTATAAAAGGCCTTGCCGATAAAATGGATGCTGCGCTTATCACAATAGGCCGAAACAGCGGTGAAGGCGGCGACAGAAAACCGGAACCCGGGGATTTTTATTTTACTGATACTGAAAAAGATCTCATTAAAAACGTCAGTTCAGCCTTTAGAGCAAAAAATAAAAAAACCGTTGTTATCCTCAACATAGGCGGAGTAGTTGCTGTGGCTGACTGGAGAGATTATCCTGACGGTATACTGCTTGCCTGGCAGCCTGGACAGGAGACAGGTAATTCCATTGTGGATATATTGAGCGGAAAGGTTAATCCTTCAGGCAAGCTTACATCCACTTTCCCAATGTCATATGATGATGTTCCGTCCTCAGAGAATTTCCCGGGATACGAGCTTCCCATGACCGAAGAAGAGAAAAAGGCCAATGAAGAACTTCCTCTGTTCTCAAGAAGAAAGCCTGCAAGGGTTATCTATGAAGATGATATTTATGTGGGGTACAGGTATTACGACACCTTTGAAAAACCCGTTGCATATGAGTTCGGATACGGTCTTTCCTATTCCTCATTTGAATACAGCAATATCAGTACTGCTCCCGGAGATATGAAAGACTCTGTAACGGTTTCGGTCGATGTTAAAAATACCGGAGATGTCGCCGGGCGTGAGGTTGTTCAGATTTATGTCTCCGCACCTGCAGGAGATCTGAATAAACCTGCAAAGGAACTTAAGGCATTTGGCAAAACAAAGCTGCTTCAGCCGGGAGAATCGGAAAAAAAGACCTTTACCCTCACGAGCCGAAGCCTTGCCAGTTTTGATACTGAATCTTCTTCCTGGGTGGCTGATGCCGGAGATTATAAAATTCTCGCAGGCGCCTCTTCCAGGGATATCAGACAGTCTGCAGTGTTCGGGCTTAAGGATAAGGTTATTGTTAAAAAAGTAAGTAACGTGCTTGCCCCTGAAATGGGTTTTAATGTAATGAAGCACTGATGATATAAAAGGGCTACCCGGGAGGTTCCTTCCGGGCAGCCTTTTCAATATCGATTATATTTTTTGACAGGTAGGGCTTTGTTTCATATTTGCTAATAGTTGTAAGCTTTTGTGTTATCATGCTTATCTTTTTTATCTGACCCATAATAATGTCCAGGCTTTTTTCCGGGGAGGCATCTTCTTTAATATTAAGTTTTAACAGATCTGCCTGCCCCAGTATAACCTGCAGCGGCTGGTTAACCTCATGACATACAGCCCCTGCCATTTCAAGCGCCCCTTCAAGTTTTTCTCTGTCTGCCATTTTTCTTTCAGCTTTTTTAAGTTCTGTCACATCGTTCAGGATAATAACCATTCCCCTGTATTTATCGCTGATATCAAGCATTTTTTTTGTCTTTATCTGAAAATAACCGGGGCCTTTATTGGTAATAAGCTCCTTTTCAATTGAGCATTCATTAACATCGGTATTAACCTCTGAAAGTATCTCATTTACAAGTATTGAGAAACTGTCTTCATGAGCGGAGTTTTTACTGTAATATCTGGACCCGGGTACCGATGAACCCTTAAAAATCTCGGTCCATGCGTAATTATAATTTTCGATATTGTTGTTTTCATCTATCAGTATTACAGGAGCGTGAATTGTTTCAAAAATAGTCAGATACCTGTTTTTTTCATTTGTCAGTTCTCTGTTTTTTTTCTGCAGTTCCTTAACTTCAATTTGGGGGAGAAGATTAGACCATTCGGTACAGAAACCCAGTTCAATGCGGTCAAAAATTCTTTCTGTTTTAAGCCTTAATATATCCTTATCTATTTCAGGTACAGCAAATTTGTCTGCCAGTTCGATATATGCCTGCCTGTAGTATTTCATAAGACCGAGAAACATGCCAATATCAATCCCTCGTTCACGGTGCCGTTTTGCCTCAATTACTCCAAATAAAGCGGCTTTATCCTCCGAATAATTTTCATCAGGCGTAAGCTCAAGCTGTTTAGCTTCGGATTGAAGAGATGATGTTAATGCTGTCGAAAGTCCGGAAATAGATAATCTCCAGGCTTCCTTAAGTGTGGATGTATATTTTGTGTATTTCTGCTGTTTTGCATAAAAGAGTATGCGTTCCATCAGCCATTCTTCGCTGGATAAAACATGGTTTCTGTATCCGTTGTAATGCTGATTTTCTGATGGCAGAGACTTCCGGTCAGATTGGTCCAGATGAGCTTCATTCATACGGGTAAATCCTTTAAAAAAATATTCAGGTAAAACTGCTTCTTCTTAATAATCGGAATTACTATTTTACACCTTTATTTTTATTATATTAAAAATAAACCAGTGAAGTCCTGGTGCCGTTCTATTTTCTGGCAAGTTCTTCTTTTACTGCCTTGCCTATATCAGCCATTGAGTAAGGCTTTTTTATATACATGCCTCTTCCGGTGCTCAGGATTTCCTTTACCTTATCGTTTTCAGAATAGCCGCTGGCAATTATGACTTTCTGATCCGGCCTGATCCTGGTCATTTCTTTAAAGGTATCAAGTCCGTCCATTCCCGGTTCCATGATCATGTCAAGAATGACCAGATCAATATGATTATGTTCTATATATTCTACGGCTTTTTCACCGCTTGATACTGATGCCACGTTATACCCGAGTTTTTCAAGGATAGCAGTGGCTATTTCTCTCTGTTCAGGGATATCATCAACGACGAGGATTGATTCTCCGTTTCCTTTGTGCGTTGCCGTATCTCTGTCAGGCTTGTTTTGTTTACGTCTTTCCTCAGTAACCGGAAAATAAAGATCAAAGGTTGTTCCCCTGTTTTCCATGCTGACAACATTAATATAACCGTTATGATCGCTTATGGTTCCCCATACAACGGGCATACCAAGACCTGTTCCGCTCCTGCCCATAATTTTTTTTGTGTAAAACGGCTCAAATATCCTGGAGATATCTTCATCGGATATCCCTGCCCCTGTATCCCTGACACTTACAGTTACATATTTACCGGGTTTTACAGTGTGATTATATACCTTTGACGGAGTCTCTATTTCTGAGTTGCCGGTTGCTACTGTAATTTTTCCCTTTCCTTCGATTGCTTCGGCAGCATTATATAGCAGGTTTATTATTGATTTTGAAATATGGATCGATGAACCTTTTATGTTATGGATGGGCATTTCCAGTTCGAATACAACCGTAATGTCAGGGTAGCGCCGTTTTAAGGTATGAAATTCCGGGCTTTGTTTTATCTCCGATATAATCTCATTCAGGTTAAGGATTGAAGCGCCGGGAACTCCGCGCCGTGCAAGAGTAAGCAGATCCTGTACTATGACGGCTGCCTTTTTTCCTGATTGTTTTATGGCTGCAATTGGTTTTTTTAGAGGGCTGTCTTCAGGCAGGTCCATAAGTATAAGTTCAGGATAGCTTACAATGCCGGAAAGTATATTGTTGAGGTCATGGGCAACCCCGCTTGCCAGGGTGCCTATAACCTCCATTTTCCGGGACTGCTTTAACTGCGCTTCAAGCTCTTTAATCCTGGCTTTCAATTCTTCTGCTGACTTTTCAGGCATAAAGAATTTCTCCTGTGTTACATTCCTTTATTCAAGTGTGTACCAGGCAGCATCAGTTTCTCATGCTTGTTACAGGGGCGGGCATTCTTCCGCCTCTTTTCAGAAAGTTTTCAGCAGAGCCCTTGTTCACTTTCATAATAGGGGCTTCTCCCAGAAGTCCTCCAAAATCTATGGATTCACCCGCATTCATCCCGGGAACGGGTATTACTCTTACCGCAGTCGTCTTGTTGTTGATAACACCTATGGCAAGTTCATCTGCTATGATGGCATTTATTGTGCTGTCAGGCGTATCGCCCGGTATTGCAAACATATCAAGGCCTACGGAACATACCGATGTGAGCGCTTCAAGTTTATCCAGGCTTAAAAATCCTTCCTTGACTGCCCTTATCATTCCAAGGTCTTCACTTATGGGGATAAATGTTCCGCTTAATCCTCCAACATTTCCGCTTGCCATTGCACCGCCTTTTTTTACTGCATCCATGAGCAGGGCGACTGCAAGTGTGGAGCCGTGGGTGCCGACGGATTCAAGTCCGAATGCCTCAAGTATATTGGCTACGGAGTCTCCTGCTGCGGTTGTGGGTGCAAGTGAAATATCCACAATGCCGAATGGTATGCCGAGGGTTTCAGCAAGTTCGCGGCCGATCAGTTCTCCTCCCCTGGTAATTTTAAAAACTGTACGTTTTATTACTTCAGAGAGCTCGGTAAGGTCGCAGTCACGGTTTTTTTCTACAATCCTGTTTACAACTCCGGGACCGCTGATACCGATGTTAAGAGTTAAGTCAGGTTCGCCTATGCCGTGGAAGGCTCCGGCCATGAACGGATTATCTTCAGGTGCATTTGCAAATACAACAAACTTTGCACATCCTATGGCATCCTTTGTTATCTTTGATGTTCTCTTGAGCATTGGGCCTATCAGGTTTATTGCATCGAGGTTGAGTCCTGCGATATTGGTCCCGACATTAAGGAATGAACAGACTCTTTCTGTTGCTGCAAATACATCAGGCAGAGACTCTATAAGCATTTTATCCGAAGGTGTTAAACCCTTCTGGACTATTGCACCGAATCCGCCGATAAAATCAATTCCTGCCTCGGCAACTGCCCTGTCCATTGCCTTTGCCATCTCAACGAATTTTTCCTTTTCGCAGTGTGTTTCCATTATAAGGCTTGCAGGCGTGATGGATATTCTTTTATTTACAATGGGAATGCCGTATTTTAATTCAAGTTCCTTTGCATGCTTTACCAGGCGCACTGCATTGGTTTTAATCTTGTTATAGACATTTTCCGTAAAAACGTTAAAGTCATTATCAATGCAATCCTTAAGATTGATACCCATTGTTGTGGTCCTGATATCAAGGTTCTGGTACAGGATCATGCTTGCTGTTTCAAAAACTTCTTCAACTGAAATAGGCATATTTTATATCCTGTGCATCATTTTAAATATGTTTTCATGCTGTATCTGGACCTTGAGTTTAAGCTCTTTCCCTATGGTCTCAAGTTCTTCTCTGACCTTTTCGAGGCTTAGCTTTGATTCCTTCATGTCAACGAGCATTGTCATTACAAAGTACGAATCCATAATCTTCTGGTTTATGTCTTCTATATTTATATCACATTCATAAAGCAGGTTTGATATTTTGGCGACTATTCCCTTTTTGTCCCCGCCTATAACTGTGATAAAAAGCAGTTCCTTTTCCATAATTAAACTCCAAATTTGATAAGTTAAAAAACAGTTGAAAATACTAGCATATTTAATTTTGACATTTCAATCGCTAATTCCTTAAATGATGATTCTCTTGACTTAAATGCATAAAATATTATCTTCTGAGCTGAATAAAACATAAATCAGGGAGGTTTAAAGGTGTTAAAGAAAATGGCTGTAGGGCCGCTTCAGGCAAACTGCTATATCTTGGGATGCAGCAGCAGTAATGAATGTATGGTTATTGATCCGGGCGGAGATGTCTTAAGCATTGTCAAAGAGATTACAAAGGCAGGGATGAGTGTTGCAAGGATAGTTCTTACACACGGACATTTTGATCATACTGATGGGGCCGAGGAACTAAAGGCCGCCGTAAAAGCCCCTGTTTATATTCACGCGGAAGACGAGCCTTTATTGAAATTTAAACCTGATGAATATCTTGAAGACGGGCAGATATTTGATATCGGAACATATAAGATCTCCGTTATTCATACCCCCGGTCATTCTCCCGGAGGTGTATGTCTTTTTGCTCCCGGTGCGGTGTTTACAGGGGATACTCTTTTTGCCGGTTCAATCGGCCGCACTGATTTTCCGGGCGGAGACTATGACAGTCTGATCAGCGGTGTAAAAAATAAAATATTCCCTCTTGGCGATAATTTGAGGGTGTACCCGGGACATGGCCCTGCTTCTACAATAGGTCATGAAAGAATACAGAATCCTTTTTTCAGATCTTAAACGGATAAGATATGAGTCTGATAGTAGATTTTCACTCCCATGTTTTTCCTGAAGCCATGGCAGAAAAAGTACTGCCCGGGCTAAATGAAAGAGCCGGAATAGCGTTTTATAACAACGGGACTGTGGACGGGCTTCTGGACTCAATGACTGATGCCGGGGTGGATATATCTGTTGTAAGCAGGGTAACAACAAAGCCTGAACAGGCTGAGAGTGTGAATAACTGGCTTTCAGGTATTCGGCAGAAAAAGATTGTTCCAATGGCAGCGTGGCATCCGGATCTTTACGTCGACGACTCTGTGATCCGGAAGCTGCTGGATAAAGGTTTTAGATGTATAAAGCTCCATCCGGACTACCAGGGTTTCTTTGCTGATGAACAAAGACTTTATCCCCTGTACGAAGCTGCCGAAAGTACCGGTATGTCTATTCTGTTCCATGCAGGTGCAGACCGCGGACTTCCTCCGCCGGTGCATGCCCTTCCTCATATGCTTAAAAAAATACATCGTGAGTTTCCCGATCTGAAAATAATTGCTGCCCATATGGGAGGTGAAGATAATTATGATGAGACGGAACAGCATCTGCTGGGAACCGGGGTCTACCTTGATACTTCATTTATCTTGCGAAAAATGCCGTTGGAGATTTTAAAAAGGATGATTAAAAAACATCCTGTTGAAAGAATACTGTTTGGAAGTGACAACCCCTGGAATGATCAGAAGGGAGATATTGAATTTTTATTTTCTCTTCCATTTATTAATGAAGATAAAAAGTGCAGTATTGCAGGGAATAATGCTGCCGAGCTACTTGATTTAAAGTAATGCAGGATTATTTATCCAGCTCGGCTCTTACGGCACGCCCGAGCCTGTTAACCGTATAGGGCTTTTTTACATAACTGCCTGCACCAAGGTTTAGAGCTTCTCTTACCCTGCTGTTTTCTGCAAAACCGCTTGCAATAATTGTTTTCTGATCCGGTATTATTTTTATGATGTCCCTGTATGTATCAAGTCCGTCCATGCCGGGGGCCATTATCATATCCAGAATTACCAGGTCATAGCCCTTTATTTTAAGCTGCCTGAGCGCCTTTTCTCCGCTTACAGCAGTGTCCACACTGTATCCAAGTTTTTTAAGGGCATATGATGCTAATTCTCTCTGTTCTTCAACGTCATCTACCACAAGGATTTTTTCAATGCCCCTGCATGAATCAAAGGCGTTATCCCGATCCCTCGGTCGTATCCGTTCCTCTGTAATCGGAAAATAAAGATCAAAGCGGGAACCTTTTCCCCTTGTGCTTTCAAGGTCAATAAAACCTGCATGATCTTTTACAACACCTGAAACAACTGTCATTCCGAGTCCTGTTCCGCTTCGGCCCATAATTTTTTTAGTGTAAAAGGGCTCAAAAATATTTTTCTTTTCTTCCTCTGTGATCCCGACCCCCCTGTCTTCAACAGACATGATTACATATTTTCCTCTGATGATATCCTGAAAACCGTGATAATCGGTGTCAAGAAATGCTGTTCCAGTGGATATATAAACCGGGCCTTTTATTTCATTCATGGACTCTGCTGCATTGGAAACCAGGTTCATTATAACCTTTGAAAGATGGGCATCCGACCCCATAATATTAGGAAGGTTTTCTTCAAGGTCGGTATGAATTTCAACATCCGGATGAAATTCCATTATTTTTAAATGTTCCGGGCTTTTAAGGTAGTCAGCAATTACATCATTCAGGTTTAATGGAACCTGGATATCTATGTTCCTCCTTGCAAGAGTAAGCAGATCCTGTACAATTGCCGCTGCTTTTTCGCCCGATTTTTTTATGGTTTTAAGTGGAGTTTCAAGGGGGCTGCCCTGAGGCAGATCCATAAGTAAAAGATCAGGGTATCCGACAAGGCCTCCGAGGATGTTGTTCAGGTCATGGGCCACTCCTCCTGCCAGGGTCCCTATCGCCTCCATTTTCTGTGCCTGTTCAAGTTTGCTTTCCAGTTTTTTTCTTTCTGTGATATCCCGTATGAATGAACAGTTATACTCCCTGCCGTTGAAGGCGATATTGCTTACAAATACTTCGGATGGAAAGCTTGTCCCGTCTTTCCTAAGGGTTTTCATTTCAGCATTTATGTTTTTCTCTCTGGTGATAAACTCCCAGCTTTCCTGCCATGTTGCAGGCGTCAGCATGGGATACAGGTTGTAAAGTGTTACGGTGAGAATTTCTTCCTTTGTATAACCTAAAAGTTCACAGGCTTTATTGTTGGATTTTACTATGCGGGCTTTTGAATCGGTCCATATGATGGCATCCTGCATGTGGTCAATTGTGTACTGGGCAAACTGAAGCCTGTCATCTCTTGTCTGTATTTCAGAAAGCATTTCATTGAACATGGTAAACAATGTACCCAGTTCATCCTTGCTCTGTTTTTTAATTCGGACACTGTAATCCTTGTCTTTTGATACCATGGATATTGTATCCGCAAGTGTATTAACAGGAATTGAAATGGCCTTCTGTGCCTTTGATGCAATAATAACTGCAATAATAAAGGCTGTTATCAGAATACACAGGTTAACAAACAGTATTCCTCCCATGATGTCCTGGAGCTGTTTATGATCTGATTCCACTGCCAGTACACCTATCAGGCTGCCGTCCACTAAAACAGGTTCAAATATAATTATATTTCCTTTGTCATAGACAAAATCATCTTTATTGAATTCATCAGAAGGTATGTCTCCAATCCCGTATTCTCTATAGATGTTTTTGTGAATCGGGGTTTTAACATTGCCGTCGTCTTTTCTGGTATATTCAGCAAAAAGTGTCCCGTCAGAAAGGTATATTCCTGCATATGTAATTCGGGGTTCTGCCTTCAGGGTTTCAAGCGTTTTATTTGCAGCGTTACTGTCTCCTGTAAGAACGGCGTTTTTACAGTTGGCTCCGATTATCCGGGAAAATGATGTCAGGTGTCCTCTTATATTGTGTTTAAAGCCGATATAAGCGCTTAAAAGATTTACAGTTAATACAAGTATCATGGACACAAGGGCTGTTACCGTTGTGATTGTTATCAGCTTTTCCTTTAATGGGAGATCCTTAAATTTTTTCATTTCAGACCCTTCTGTCTTTCTGCTTCATCTGATCAAATGAGAAACTGTTTTCAGCAGTTCGTTTCCACAGTATAAGCTAATCACTGCTTTTAAAATTGCATAGCCTGATGTTAATAATCTGAAGAGGTTTTATGTTTTGTTTATTTTAATTCGGAACTCCAGATATTGAAAACCGGTAGAATGTTAATGTGCAGTGATAGAATTTTTTTAACCGAATAAATATCAATCGACACAACTGTCCGGTAACTTTAGTAAAAACAGATTAGGCAAGTTTTTAGTGATATGTATAAAAGCTGGAAAACTGCGTTATTGTAATTAAGGCATAACTCCGTATTTTTTAAGCTTTTTATGCAGGGTTTTTCTCGTTATCCCAAGTCTTCTGGCGGCCTCGCTTTTATTTCCCCCTGCTGAGTCAAGTGTGTGCAGTATGGTTGCCTTTTCCACCTCTTCCAATGGGATGTCACCTGAAATAATTGATGAAGAATCAATGGGGATCAGATCTTCATCATCTTCAAAAATAAATGGAAGGTCGTCTTCATCAATGTAGTCTTCAGTTGAAAGCACCACGCATCTTTCAACAACATTCATAAGTTCTCTTACATTTCCGGGCCATTCATATTTTAAAAGCGCATCCATTGCTTTCGGTGTAAAACCTTTGGCCTGTTTGCGGTTTTTTTCGGAAAATACTTCAAGATAATGCTGAGCTAAAAGGGGAATATCTTCTTTCCTGTCTTTTAACAGAGGCATTTTCAGTTCAACTACATTGAGCCGGTAATAAAGGTCTTCCCTGAATTTGTTAAGCTCTATATCCTTTAACAGGTTCCTGTTGGATGCGGCAATAACACGAACATCAACCTTTATTACCTCTTCCCCGCCTACTCTTGTTATTTCGCGCTCCTGCAGTACCCTTAAAAGCTTTACCTGCATGGACATGGGCATTTCGCCTATCTCATCCAGAAAGATACTGCCTCCGTGGGCAAGACGGAATTTACCTTCCTTCTTTCTGTGCGCTCCTGTAAAGGAGCCTTTTTCATGTCCGAACAGTTCTGACTCGAGCAGTGTTTCCGTAATGGCTGCACAATTGATTTTTATGAAAGGCGCGTTCTTTCTCGGACTGTTGTAATGTATCGCACCGGCAATCATTTCCTTTCCTGTCCCGGAATCTCCGGAGATCAGTATTGTTGCCTCTGAAGGGGATACCTGTGCAACAGTCTCCAGGAGCTTCACCATAACGGGGCTTCTGCCGATGATGTTTCTCCTGTCAAAGTGTTTTCCTATGCTTTCTCTTAAAAGACGGTTTTCCTCTTTTAAGCCCGTGTGCTCCATTGCTCTTGATATGGTGAGTCTGAGTTCATCAAAGTCCAGGGGTTTTGTAAGGTAGTCATAGGCTCCGCTTTTCAGGGCATCAACAGCGGTTTCTACGCTTGAATATGCAGTCATGATAATAATTGGTATTGCCGGATTAATAATCCTTATCTCCTTAAGTGCTTCTATTCCTGATACATTGACCATTCGGATATCCATAAGTATCAGGTCGTATGCCTGTTCTTCAACCATCTCAATGGCTGTAGATCCGTCATCCGCTTCGGCTATCAGGTACCCCCAGCCCGAAAGAAGTGTTTTTAACATTGTGCGGTGTGCGGTATCGTCATCAACTACAAGTATTGAATATTTTTTATCTGTGTTCATATGTGCTTCCTGATCTTATCTGTTGAAAACCAAGTATAAAAAATGACTAATATAAGGGCAGGGTGATCGTAATATCCGTTCCTTTTTCCTGCTCGCTTTCAACTTTTATTTCTCCGTTGTGAGACTCTATAATACGGTGTACGATGGCAAGTCCTAGTCCTGTGCCGGACTGTTTTGTCGTAAAGTACGGGTCAAATACATTACCTATATCTTCAGGTGCAATTCCTTTTCCTGTGTCAGCCACCTTTATCTTCATGACTTCATTTGCACTGTCATAATCTACCGAAACGAAGAGCTTTCCTCCCGGTTCCATGGCTTCAAGGCTGTTGAGAAACAGGTTTAGAAAAACCTGGTTTATCCTGTCCGAATCAATGGAAATATGCGGCGTCCCTGCAGGTATATTTATATCCAGTTCTACACCTCTTTCTTCCGCATTTCTTTCTATTATTTTTGCTGAATGGTTTATTACCGTTCTGATATCAAGCATGTTCTTACTGATATTGACAGGCCTGGCAAATTCCAGAAGCTGGCTTATTACACGGTTCAGCCTCTCAACCTCATTAACCATAATCTGTGCAGTGTTTTTATCTTCCGGCACATCCTTGTATCTTTCCCCAAAGTATGTGGCAAAACCCTTTATGGAACTTAAGGGGTTTCTTATTTCATGGGCTACTCCTGCTGCAAGCCGTCCTATTGATGCCAGCCTGGTACTGCGTTCCACTTCTTTTTTTAGCGCCTGGACTTCTGATAAATCACGGAAAAGGATGATATAGCCCAACAGATTTTTCGAATTGTCCTCAAGAACTGACATATTTATATCGAGGTAAATCTTTCCGTGCTCATCAAGGTCTATTTCAAGTTCTTTTACCAGGTCTTTTTTATTCTGCTGCAGTTCCTCTACCAGTTCGGTAAGCTGTTCCGGCAGATTTCCTTTTACTGCTTTTCCGATTATATTTTCGCCCAAAATGTGCAGCAGGGTTTCTGCTATGTTATTAAAGGATGCAATAACCGAATTTGTATCAAGTACAATCAGGCCGATGGGCATGTTGTCCACGATATTGTCAGAAAGCAGTTTTATTTTTTTTAGTGAAGACTGTGCCGTTCTGTATGCCTGGACCAGGATTAGAAGGGAAATGCCTGCAAATCCGATTAAAAGCAGGTAAAACCCCTTTAATACTTCTCTTGAATCTTCCTTGCTGCGAGCTTCTATATATGTCATGTCAAGACCGACAAATATTATCCTGCTGCCTTCTTCCGGAAAGCCCGGGATTCTCTCATTCTGAAATCGGCTGCTTTTATTGCCTGAATTACGGTTTATGCCATGGGACTGCATCGGTGCCAGCTTGGGCATAAAAACCCTGTATACTTCAAATATTTTAGTCCCGCTCTTATCCCGTGTTTCCCTCTTGTTCAGCCCGCTGAAATGTATAAGCGAAGGATAATCAATGTATTCCGAATATTTTTTTCCTATCTGGGCAGGATCGCTGTGCTTGGTAATATTTCCGTCAAGGTCGGTAAGAAATATGTAGGATACTCCCAGGGCTTTCCAGCTTTTTGTGGCGTTGGTCAAATATTCCTGTATCGGATCCTGGTTTAATTCAGGGTACCAGCCCGTACCGGGAAACTGGCCGCCGCTGGGTACCATCATTCCACCGATCACGAATTCTGTAAAGTTTATGAAATTATTGCCTTTTTCGAGAAGGAGTCTTTCTATGGCGAGTTTTTGTCTGCTTATGTTATCGGATGTCCAGAAAATAAAGATTGGCAGCAGGATGAGAATACACCCCAGCATAATCCATATCATCGGACGAAATTTTTCTTTTCCCGGGCTCTGAAAACTGTTTGGCATGTCAGTCATAATAGCAACAACCGTTCCATTGATTTAGTGACAGTATAAGGTTAATTTAAAATAAAAACGATCAGTCTAACATTAAAATTAAATTATTATATGTGTACAATGTATACAGTTTGAACTGTTTAAAGGGTAAATAATATACAACTATAACAAAAGTCGCCAGTTTAAGGTATTTAAAAATACAAACTACAGATAAGAAGAGATTCATAAGAAAAAAATTATGATTTATCAATCATATAAGGTATAATTATTTGTTATTTGCTAAAATAATTATATTTACCGGTTATTCAGCATGTTTTTTGTTTGTTTGAAACTAAACAAAATTTATTTCAACCGGAAATTTTAAAAAAGGCGTAAAATGCTTTCAATCCTGTTAATTCACAACCAAGATGATTTTATTTCCGCTTTTTCAGTTGCCCTGAAAGAAGTTTTCCCTGACAGCAGGATAACCGGGACATCTGAAATAGAAGGTCTGAATAGATCAATTACTGAAAAAACTGATATAGCTATTATTTCGGTGTCATTCGGCTATACAGGCATAGGTGATATCCTGAGTGTTCTCAGATCGGATGCCGGCTATATCCCGGCTGTTCTTCTGACAGATGAAAAATCGGATATTTCTTTTTCCGGTGACGGTATTGAAAATGGTATTGACGGTATTATTACCTGGCCGTCAAACTTTTTCAGTATAAAAACTGTCATCAGAACCGCCATTCGATCTTATGGTTTAAAAGCAGGCACTTGCGGATATATGCAGGATGGATTGGATTCATATGAAGATATTTTTGTGTTAAACAAAAGACATAAAGACATATTTGAAAATACCGGTAACGCAATAATTATCTATCGCCCGATAGATGAGGGTAATGATTTTGTTTTTTCCGCCATTAACCGGGCAGCCGAAAAGATTGAAAATGTGAACCGTGAAGACCTGATTGGCAGAAAAGTTACTGAAGTTTTTCCCAGCATAATAGAATTCGGTCTGTTTGATGTGCTGAAAAGGGTCTGGAAAACCGGAAATCCTGAAAAACATCCGGTTTCCTTTTACAAGGATTCCAGAATTTCCGGGTGGCGTGAAAACAGCGTCTCCAGACTTTCGTCAAATGAAATAGTCACCATTTATTCTGATGAAACAAAACACAAGATTGCAGAGCAGGCACTGGTAGAAAGTGAAGAACGGTTCAGACAGCTTGCGGAAAATATCCAGGAAGTTTTCTGGGTTGTCTCCAGTGACTGGCAGCAGATGCACTATATAAGTCCAGCATACGAGAGCGTATGGGGCCGTTCATGTAACAGCCTTTATGAAAATCCAATGTCATGGACGGAATCAATCATCGATGAGGATAAAGACGCTGTTCTGTCGTATCTGGGAGAAAAGACCGGGGGAGATCTCTCGGAAATTAATTTTCCTGAATTCAGGATCATACATGCCGACTGGTCGATTCGCTGGATTTCCTCACGCGGGTATCCTGTGTACGATGAAGACGGAAAGGTGTTCCGTATTGTCGGTGTTGCCGAAGACATTACCGAAAAAAAACAGTCGGAAAGAACCTTTAACGCTATTCTTGAAGGCACTGCATGGGCGATCGGTCAGGATTTCTTTGACCGGATTGTAAAAGAGCTTACTCTTTGGCTGGATTGTGAAGTTGCACTCATAGGAAAGATTGTTGATGATTCAAGTATAGAAACAGTTTCAATTATAAAAGACGGAAAACTTCTGCCCGAATATACATATCCTCTTGAAGGCACACCCTGTATGAATGTCATTGAAAACGGCTATGCTTATCATCCCGTAAGGCTTAAGCATATATTCCCTGATATCAGCAATATTCATAATATGGATGTGAACGGTTTTATAGGCATACGCCTTCTGGACAAGGAAGGTAAAGCCATCGGTATCCTTGCTGCAATGTCAAAGAAGAGGCTTATCCTGCCGTCACGGGCAGAAGATGCAATGAAGATCCTTGCCGCAAGAACTTCTTCTGAGATAGAAAGAACAAATATAGAAGAAAAGAAAAAACAGGTGGAAGTGCTTCTGCAGCAGGCTCAGAAAATGGAAGCAATAGGAACCCTTGCAGGCGGAATTGCCCATGACTTCAACAATATACTGCAGTCAATAATTCTAAACTCCGAACTGGCTCAATTTGAGAACAGCGATAACCCGATGGTAGAGCGCAGGACAGAGGAAGTGCTTAAGGCTTCAAGGCGCGCCACGGATCTTGTAAAGCAGATACTTACCTTCAGCAGACAGAGCGAACTGGAACTTAGACCTCTTAAAATAAGCCTTGTTATCAAGGAAGCCTTAAAGATGCTCAGGTCTTCTCTTCCGTCAACAATAGAAATCGTAACGGATGTTTACAAGGACGATGATCTTGTTTTAGCCGATCCTACCCAGATACATCAGGTCGCAATGAATTTGTGTACAAATGCGTCCCACGCCATGCGGGAAACAGGCGGTACACTTACAGTAAGCCTTCAGCCTGTAGAATTGGACTCAGGATTTTCAGGGCTGTATCCTGAGCTTAAGCCCGGGGCCTACCTCATACTTAAAGTCAGTGATACAGGCCATGGAATGGATGATACTACCATGGGGAGAATTTTTGATCCTTTTTTTACAACAAAAAAGCGGGATGAAGGTACAGGGCTCGGGCTTGCAGTTGTTTACGGTATTATAAAAGAGCTTAAGGGCGCTATCAGGGTGGAAAGTGAAAAGAACAGGGGGACTGTTTTTTCAATTCTTCTTCCCAGGATCGAGCGGCCTGTCAGATCCGATGCTGTAGAAGCACGGCCTGTTCCAGGCGGATCGGAAACAATGCTTTTAATTGATGATGAGGAAGGGCTGCTCAAAGCACAGCGGAAGATATTTGAGAGGCTGGGGTATGATGTAGAGATCCGCTCAAGCAGTGTTGAGGCGCTGGAGGCTTTTAAATCAAATCCCCAGCGTTATGATATTGTTATTACAGACCAGACCATGCCAAAGCTGACAGGCGCACAGCTTGCAAAGGAGTTTATTGCATTGAGGCCTGATATTCCTATTATTTTATGCACCGGTTTCAGCGATGTTATTACTGAAGAAGAAGCCAAATCAATAGGCATAAAAGAATTTATCATGAAGCCTATCGTAATAAGTGAAATAGCATGTAAGGTCAGAGAAGTTCTGGGGCAAAAATAAACTGCCCCGCTGCCGGCAGCGGGGCATGAGGTTTTTCGCTTTACAGTAAAACTGAGTATTACTTCCAGCCGCTGCCGAATAATACCTGGGCTTTTTTGAGGGAGTCTACATCATCAACACCCATAACCTCCCTTTCATCTTCTGCAACAACATAACCTGTTTTTAAACCGTCATTATACATCATCTCAATCATGTCGGTAATAAAGTATTCCTTTATTTCAACCTGTATGCCGTTTCTTTCCTTTAATACTATATGGGGCTCTTCGCTCAAGCGTTCCAGGTACCTGATGAGTGAATCTTTTTTTACAGCATATATGCCACCGTTACATATGCTGAGCCTTCTCTGCTCATCAGCAGAAAAATCCTTCCAGTACTCCCACTCAACGATTCTTTTTACAATATTTCCCTCTGTATCAAATACGCCGTATTTTTTTTTGTCATCTGGTGCAAACCCAAGTACGGAAAGATCACTGTCTTTAAGTGTTTCTATAAGTTTTCTGAATGTAGATGCCTTTACAAGGGGGGTATCCCCCATGGTTATAAGAAGACAGTCATAATCTTCATTCCTGATAAAATCCATGGCAGCAAGCAGAGCTCCGCCAGTACCGTTGAGTTCAGGCTGCTCATAGTATGATGTGCCGAGCGATTCGGTTGCTTTTATTACTTCTTCTTTTTTGTGGTTAACAACAAGGGCCTTTGGTCCCTCAGGGAGCCTGTCAAGTATGCTGAGCAGTATGGGCTTATCACCGTAAAAGACATTGTCTCCCGGTACAAGGGGCAACAGGGTTTTATTCCCGTCATATCCTTTCATCCTGCTTCCTTTACCTGCTGCAAATACAAGTGATGCAATTATCCGATTGCTCATTTAATTAATTTCTCCTTGGTATGGGATTGTGCTATATGCTTCAAAGACAGGTTTAAAACGCGTCTCTGCAATTTTATATAACATCGGATTAAAACGGTAAAAGTTTACAATCATTTTAATAAAATGTAAATTGCATCATGCTGATGAACCTGATCCTGCATAGGTGTATTGTTCATGATCAGGGTATATTGAAATTACGATATTAATGTCTCAGAGAAATGTTCTGTGCTGTATCTTACTGTCATCAGGCCAATTAATAAAAAGGGTTTTAAATGTTTAATGAACTTACCATACAGCAGTTATGCGCACTGGACTACAGCCGCAACATGGTTGTTACTTCGGGCCCAGGTGCCGGAAAGACAAGAATACTCAGCTACCGTTTCTGTTTTATCCTGCTTACCGATGATGCCATAACACTGCCCCAGATCCTGACCCTTACCTTTACCGAAAAGGCTGCCGAAGAAATGAAGGGACGTATCTATGATATGCTTATCGGTCTGGATAATAATCTTAAACAGCATGGAAACACAGCCTTAAGAAACAGGATTAAAACAGCAAGAGACCAGTTTGATAAAAACAGGATATCAACTATCCATTCATTCTGCGCAAATCTTTTAAAGGAGCATCCTGTTGAGGCAGGAATTGATCCTCACTTCAGTATTGTCCAGGGAATGCGCCAGAAAATTCTGTTAGATGACGCCATTGAAAATGCCATGGCTGAGATATGGGAAACGAACAGACATGAACTGATGCCGCTTTTACGGTCCTTTGGCGGCAGGAATAACCTGTTTAAGGCAGTTCGAAGCCTTACTGAAAATTCGTCGGAGTTTGAAAGAGTAATAAAAACCTCTGACCGTATTTTCAGTATCAAAGGCTGGGAAGAACAGATTTTAAGCGATTACTGTGTATATCTCAGAGATACCCTTGTTATTCCATATAGTGAAGGCCTCAAAACCCTGGAAGATAAAAGTGAAACACATGCTGTATTAAAAGATATATTTAATGACTGGGAATCTTTATGGAAAGATGACCATGAATACTGCGGTATCCCCGCTCTCTTTAAAAAGATAAGAGAGCTTTCGGAACAGGGCGAAAGAGGCCGGAAAAAGTGCAGTGTAGATATCGGGCTCAAAACATTATCTTATGTTGATATGGCCGATGAACATTTTCCTGATATTTTTATTAATGATAATCCTGACATCCTTTTTGAAAAAGAGCTTAGGATGTTTCTGAATGCTGTAAGGTTATCCATAAAAAAATACAACGAAGAAAAGGAAAAAATTAACAGCCTTGATTTTTCCGACCTTGAGACAAAGTCCCTCAGCTTTTTAAACCGGCTGCTGGGGGATCGGGATCTGTCCCGCCTGAAAAAAATACAGGACCGGTACAGGTATATCATGGTGGATGAGTTTCAGGATACCAACAGGATACAGTGGGATATAATCAGGACCCTCTGCCTTGATACCGGCGATAAATCATATAACAGCCTGCTTCCCGGCAGGATATTTGTTGTGGGTGATAAGCGGCAGGCCATTTACAGGTTTAGAGGCGGGGATGTTACGGTTTTTGAAAGTGTAAATGATGAGATTAAAAGTTCAAATACCCGGCCAGGGCCGCTTTTCTGGCATTCGGAAAATATGTCTTCAAGGATCATGGAATTTGATCAGGACTTTAATCCTGCAGAGCAGAACAGAAGGTTTGAGGCACTGTCTGGAGCTGAGCAGGATAAAATACTTAAGGGCGATATTTATCTTCCTCATAATTTCAGGAGTGATGAAAATCCTGTAGCTTTTTTCAACCGGAGTTTTGAAGAGATTTTCAGCAACAAGCATTCAGGTGAAATAAAAAATTATGAGACAGCCCCAAACGATATTCACATACCTGATCATAAAAAAGAAGCAGAAGAAAAAGGATCTGTAAGCATATATATTCCCGGTTCAGATAATGGTAAAGCCGGCCAGGTTGAAACGGAAGCAGCCTTTGTGGCCCGTTTTATAGGGAGCATTATGGGAAAGTACGGGCATGACTGCCCGGAGTATAGAGCCTATGGAAATATACGTAAAAAACTGGAAAGTAATGAACGGGCAATAGGTATTCTGTTTTATGCGTTCACCCATGTAAAGACATTTGAAAATGCATTACGGGAGTCCGGGATACCCTTTGTTATTCACAGGGGAAAGGGTTTTTATAAAAGCAGCGAAGTTATAGACCTGCTTCAGCTTTTAAACTACCTTACTGATGAACGTCAGGAGATTTCTCTTTTAGGCTGCTTAAGGGGGCAGATATTCGGATTGAGTGATCCTGAACTGTTCGATCTTTTTTACAGCAGAAAATCTCCTACCGAAGCGCTTCACGCTTCTGATAATCCATATATAAAGAAAATCATCAGCCAGATCGAATCATGGCGCCTGCTTGCAACCCGTCTTCCTGTCACGGAGCTGATACGCACAATAATGTTACAAAGGTCTCTGACTGCATCATATTCTGTACAGCCGGGTGGTGATCAGAGCCTTTTAAATATGGAAAAGCTGATAGATATCGCGAGAAAATTTCAAAAGGAAGATAACGGATCTTTAAAGGAGTTTGTAAAATACTGCCTTGAGATGGCTGACGGTGATGAAGATGAAGGGGAAGCTGTCCTTGCATCAGGGGCCGGCAGTGCAGTTTCACTCATGACAATACATGCTTCCAAGGGACTTGAGTTTCCAATGGTTATAATGCCTCAGCTTGACAGACGGGCAGTGCTTAACCCGGAGCAGGGCAGGGCCTTAAGGGTGTTCCGCTCAGAAAGAAAAGAGCCTCTTGAGTGGAACAGTACAGAAGGGGAACTGCCTGTATGGCCGGTTGAAATGCCCGCTTTCGAATATCGAAAAAAGACAGGTCCTCTCGGTCACCTGCTTCTCAACAGGAACAGGCTTGAGGAGATGGCTGAAAACAGGCGTGTGTTTTATGTGGGCTGCAGCAGGGCAGAAAATCATCTTGTACTGGTTGGTACTGCTGATGAGAAAAAAAAGGATAAAGATAAAAAAATCCTGACTTCCCAGGATTACAGACTGAATGCGAACATAAACCAGCTTCTGTTTGATATTTATGATGCTGATTCTGAGGACAGCAGTAAAACGGATGATAAAAGATATTTCCCTGTCATCACAAGGTATCCTGTGGATATAGATAGTTTTCAGGGAATTGATTATGACCCTGAAAAGCCAGATAAGGCTTCCTTTGGAAAATATAACTATGTTATTAAAAAACTGGATATGAGCGATCCCGTCAGGTCCAGTCCGTATTTTCAGTTAAGTTTTACTTCTATCCGAATTTTTATGAAATGCCCTGCAAGGTTTTACTATAATTCCGTTTTAAAACTTAGAGAAGGTGAACTGTCATCGGTTCCTGCTGATGAAGAACAGTATGAAGCAGCTGTATCTCATGAAAATATAGAAGACTACAGTTCCGGTGATGCACTTTTTATCGGTAATTTTATTCATAAATATCTTGAAAAACATGAGTTTGGAGCTCCCTTTGACAGCAGGCTTTTTGAGTATGTTAAAAAAAGAATCGGATCACAGGAGTGCAGCATTGAAAACTGTTATAACCGGGCAGAAAATCTGTTAAGGCAGACAACTGAAGACCGGGAACTGAATGAACTCCTCGCCGGGAAACCGGGGTATGCTGAAATACCGTTTTTAATCAGCGCCATGCCCGGAATAGAATTTACAGGCGTTATGGACAGGATTTTCAAGGATCCTGCAACAGGCCTGTGGACAATTATTGACTGGAAAAGTAATGACACTGTTAATAAAAAGCCTTATCAGGTAATTGAAGAGAGCGGTTATGATATCCAGCTTGCCTTTTATAAATGGGCTCTTGAAAAAATACTTGATGAAAAGGTGGACCGTCAGTTTATTTATTTTCTGGATAGAGGCGAGCTGGTTGAGTGCAGCTGGAAGGGAAATCCGGAAGATATTTTAAAAGATATTATTGAAAAAGTGAGTGACTTTGAGATGGGTTCTCAATGGCTGAAGGAGTATAATACTTCCGGAAATAGTGATCCATACTGCAGATTCTGCGGCTACCATAAAACCCTTTGTCTATGAAATTGTCTGTTTATAAATGATGTTTGTAATCTTTATCAGTGTATTTATTTTATGGCCTGAAAAAAATGCATGTCATTTTATTTTTTCATTGCTTTTAAATAAATGATATACTAATTTTTGTTTCATGAATATATATTGAGTGTAACATAACAATTGATTTACACTTCATTCCGGTTTTCAGGAATGTTTTCTAAAGTTTTATTCCATTGCATTCGATTAGTATATTATAATAAAGAAAAAATTTGAATTACAGTATTGAAAGTAATAATGTTTAGAGTACCACCTGCCAGGGCTTGTTTTTAAGATATTAGTACCTATCTTGTATAAGAAATACCAAACCGGTGAGTCTCGGATTAAGCATTTTATTTATATGAAAGGCACCGTATTTACGAATCATGTAGTTCGAGAACCTTTCTCTTACGTCTACCTTGCAACGGTTTTTCATAGTAACAAAACAAATCTTTAGTTGTGTATTATTAACAATGCCCTTGAGGAGTTGTCCTCAGGGCCAACAGGCAAAAAAAATTTAATTTTCAGAATTCGGGAGGGAATATGAAAATGGAATGTGTTTTTTGCGGGAAAAAGGTCCCTGTAGAAGGGAAGATAGGCAGGCGGGATACTTGTCCCCACTGCCAACGTGACCTGCGATGCTGTAAACAGTGTAAATTCTTTGATCAACACGCCTATAATGAATGTAGAGAAGTGATGGCTGAGAGAATCTCTGATAAAGAGCGTTCAAATTACTGCGATTACTTCGTTCCCAAGGGGTCTAAAGAGATAAGCGGAGTAGTCTATAGAACCCGGGAAGCAAAGGAAGCCCTGGAAGCACTATTTAGAAAATAAAAAAAAACGATTACAGATCTCGTAATGCGCCGAGTAAATCCATTGTTGTAATGATTCCTATAAGAGAATCATTACTGGTTACAAATACTCTGTGTATTCGACCGCGCAGCATGGCATCTGCAACATCCTGTATCTTTGTGTATTCATTCACATTGAATGTTACAGGTGTCATGATTTCTCTAACCGTAACAAGAGATTCTGCGTCGATCCCCGGAAATTCCATTTCCGCAGGAGAGTACTGTCTTTCATGCGGGCGGATATAGGACTCGTCTGCGCGTTCGAGACGGGTATCTGTGCCAGGCATACATGATTGTCGGATAAGGTCTGTCATTGACACGACCCCAAGCAGTTTATTGTCTTCGGATATTACGGGTGCTCCTGATATTGAGTTGGCGAGTAGATAATTGGCAAGCTGACCGATTGACCAGTCCGGTCCTACAGAGAGAATTTCAGTGTTCATAATATCTTTTGCCAGAAGACTAACCATTGCGACCCCCTTTTTTATAGGTTAACAAAGGATTGCCCGGAAAGCGTTAAGCAATTCCGCTCATTTGGCAAAATGTTTTTAAATTATAAAATAACTTCTCCTGTTATTCAACGGATGATTCAAAAAAGGATTTAAAGCCCTTATATGTCATGTAGATATCTCCTTTATGAGAAATCTCAAAGGGAGAGTGCATAGCCAGAACCGGAGCGCCGCAGTCAATGATATCCATTCCGTATACTGCAAGGAACTTTGCAACAGTACCTCCTCCGCCTTCATCAACCTTACCAAGTTCACCTGTCTGCCAGCAGACGTTCTCTCTGTTGAATATCCTTCTCAGCCATCCGACATATTCGGCATTTGCATCATTTGCTCCAACCTTGCCTCTTAAACCGGTAAACTTGGTAATGCATACTCCATAGCCGAGTTTTGCAGCGTTTCTTTTTTCATGGATCTCCTGGTAATCAGGATCAATCGCTGCATTGGTATCTGCTGATAATGCCTGTGAGCTGCTCAGTGCGGCAAAAACCTTGTGGAGGTCCGCAGCCTTTCCTGTTTTGTTTATTGTTTCATATATTATGGATTCAATAAATTTTGACTTGGCGCCTGTTGCACCTTCGCTTCCTATCTCTTCTTTGTCCACAAAAAGTGCGACAGCGGTTTTTTCAGGCTTTTTTATGTCAAGTATTGCCGCAAGGCTTGTATATGCGGATGATCTGTCATCCTGGCCGTAACCTCCTGTCATACTCCTGTCCCAGCCCACATCCTTTGCTCCTCCGGCCGGAACAACTTCAAGCTCGGCGCTTATAAAATCCTCTTCGGTTATTCCGTATGTATTGTACAGGTACTCAAGAACCGAAAACTTGAACCTGTCGTTAATGTCTTTGTTATTAACAGGTATGCTTCCGATCAGAAGGTTAAGTTTTTCGCCTTTAAATGCTTCGCTTACTTTTTTATCATTCTGTACATTGTAGGACAGGTGAGGAAGAATATCCGGTATGGTAAATACCGGGTCGTTATCATCCTCTCCTGTTGCAATATTAATAAAGCTTCCGTCAGACTTTATCACTCTTCCGTGCAGGGCAAGAGGACGTGAGAGCCACTGGTATTTTTTTATTCCGCCGTAGTAGTGTGTCTTAAAAAATGCAAGGTCAACATCTTCATAGAGCGGCCGCTGCTTAAGATCCAGCCTTGGGGAATCGAGGTGGGATACTATCAGCCTTACACCCTGTTCCACTGGCTGTCTGCCCGGAACAACCAGTGCAATGCTTTTTCCGTGTGAAATACAGTAAAAGGGTTTAGAGCCTGCAGCTTTTGAAATTTCTCTGAATCCGTGTTTTTCTGCCTGTTCACAAATAAATGAAACAGCTTCTCTTTCTGTTTTTGCTTTACTTAAAAAGTCCTTATACTTTTCTCCGAAATCAAAAACTTTCTTTATTTCGGATTTGCTTAATTTATCCCATACCAGTTCAGGTTCATAGGAAAGAAGTTTGTGAAGGTCTTTTTCATTTTTAACATTCTTTTTTGCAGGCATTATACGTTTTTCCTCTTGTGTGTTTTTGACTCATTTAAACAGATAAACTAAATTATCCTTTGTGGCAGGTGGTAAGTCAATATCTCTTTTACCTTTCTGGACAGTATTGACGGACTTGTGATATCTTTGTGTACTTTCTAAAACCATTATAAGCAAAACCTCAGGAGCTCATGATGAATGATTATTTCAGGACTGTTTTAAAAGGGATTGCCGGTATACTGATAAACAATGACTTTGATAATACCCCTGATAAACAGCAGATGCCTTTACAGATGAGCTGTGCTTTTTTAACAGCTCTTGCAGCTGATGAAAAGGATGTGCAGTCAAAGGCTGTTGAATTTTTATCCGGTTTTAAAAAGTCTCAAGAATACGGCAGTGCTGCTCAATTTTATCTTGATGGTATTGACCTGATAAGACGGGAGATAGATCATACACTGAAAAATAATGAGGGCTTTTATAATGCACTTAAGGCACTGTCTGAAATGATTGAAGGCGGCAGCTGTGATCTCAATGAATTATCATCTGCCGAAAGTATATGGAAAATTTTTTTTCCTGAGGGCTGCGGAATACAGGCTGATAAAGATAAAGCCGTAGATAGTCTGAGGAACAGGCGCAGGATAAGGATAACCGAAGCAAATAACTCTCCCATAACCGATCCTGCTGGAGAGATCATCTTTACATCAAATGTGCTGCTCACTGTTCCGTCTGCAGATTCTGATCTGTCGGAAATTGAAGTTGGGGATAACGTTAAGTCTGAGCTTGAAAAGGTCATCATGGAAGAGCAGAAGTACTGGTATGATCATCCTATCCCCTTAGGAATAAAAAATGAAAATAATGAATTTTTGTACGGTCTTCACGGCCTTGACAGTGCTCTTGAATTTGAAAAGGAACGGGGTAATATAAAAGGGAATAAAAAAAATGTCTGCCTGCTTTCGGTTTCAGTTACCCATAAAGGCCTTCATGAAATCGCAAAGCCGTACCTTGCGGATGTTCTTAAAAGTACCACTGCACTTAAAAATATTGATGTTTATATTTTTACGGAAACAGATGCTGAAAAGATAATTGAAGAAATTATCATACCGGCTGCAGCACATTTTTTAAACCGTGATACAGCAGGATTAAAAGATATATTCGGAGTTGACGGAGAATACGGGCGCCACTACAGTTTTTTAAAGGCAATAGCATTTTTCTGGAATGTGCTGATTGATGATACAGTGAAAGCAACTTTCAAAATAGACCTTGACCAGGTATTTCCCCAGGATGAACTTGTATCCGAAACAGGGAAATCTGCACTTGAACATTTTAAAACACCCTTGTGGGGAGCAAAGGGATTCGATCACTCAGGCACACCGGTTGAACTGGGCATGATAGCCGGAGCCCTTGTAAATGACAGGGATATTGGCAGAGGGCTTTTTACGCCGGATGTAGCATTCCCCGAAAAACCGCCTCAAAATGATGAGCTTGTTTTTTACAGCCCGCTTCCCCAGGCTCTTTCAACGGAAGCAGAGATGATGACACGGTATAACGCCGGTGAAGCTATTGACGGTGAAAACCAATGTATTGAACGGATTCATGTTACGGGCGGTACAAACGGTATTCTTGTAGACTATCTTAAAAAATACAGGCCCTTTACCCCTTCCTTTATTGGCAGGGCAGAGGATCAGGCATATATTCTTTCGACGCTGTTCAACAGCGGTGAACGCCTTGTATACCTGCATAGGGATGGTCTTGTAATGAGGCATGACAAAGAATCATTTGCCCAGGAAGCAATAAAGTCGGCCCATGTTTCAAAGCTTGTGGGCGATTATATCCGGATACTTTATTTCAGCGCATACGGCAGGGTTGTTTCGGATGATTTGAGCAGGGTTAAAGATCTTGTCGATCCCTTTACCGGATGCTTTATCTCATACATTCCCTTGACGGTAGTTTATCTCAGGTTTGCGCTTAAGGTAATATCCATGATTAAACAGGGAAAATTCAATGATGCTGCTGAATTTTTATGTTCTGGTTCAAGGCGTATTTCAGGGGCTGTTGAATTTTCTGCTGGCAAAGAGAGTATGCTTAAAAAGCAGTATGAAAAGGAGAAACGCGCCTGGAAGCTTTTCTATGATACGGTTTCAGTGATAGAAGACGGGCTAAACTGTAAAAACGGTTTTGCTCTTGATCTTAAGAAAAAGGCAGAAATTATTGTGACGGACTGTCATTTGAAAAATTCTTTTAACGGTTGATAACAGCAGTGGAATATGTAGAGCGTATATACAGAAACAGGGTAAACATTAAAGACCTTGTTTCATTTCATGTAAGCATTAAAGAAACTGATTTATGGATAAGTGCTGACAGGGATTTAAAAAACGAAGCAGAAGATATAGTTTATAATATCAGGCATAAGCTTGAAAATTATATTCACACCCATCCCGATTTTTTAACATCCCTTGGCCCATGCTCTGAAGATAAATTTGCCCCGGATATTGTTAAGGATATGATTTTAAATTCCAGGAAGGCAGGGGTAGGGCCAATGGCGTCGGTCGCCGGTGCAGTGGCCCGGTTTGTTGGTGAAAATCTTAAAGAATATTCCGGCCAGGTAATTGTGGAAAACGGCGGTGACATTTTTATGGATGTTTCAAGAGATGTTACAGTGTCCATTTTTGCAGGTGAATCACCCCTGAGCGACAGGGTTGGCATAGTAATTCCCCAAAAAATGATGCCTGTTGGAGTCTGCTCTTCATCCGGTAAAATAGGTCATTCTCTCAGCATGGGAAAGTCCGATGTTGTCTGTATACTCTCCGCATCCGCAAGCCTTGCTGATGCAGCTGCAACCGCTCTCGGCAACATGATTATTACAAAAAAGGATCTCAGAAAAATTTCCGGAAAAGCCGAAAAGATTGAAGGTGTTCTTGGAGGGGTGGCAATCCTTGATGATGAAATGACTGCCTGGGGAGAGGTTGAGCTTAAGGCGCTATAAAGGGTTAAACTCTGCAGAGTTACTAAATACTTACTCCTGCTCATGCTCTTACTCTTAATCCCTGAAAATACAAAAAACGGGAGTAAGAGTAAGATTAAGAGCAGGAGCAAGAGAAATACATTAACACGCGTGATCCAGGACCCACACCTCAGTGCTCTGTTCCGGGATCTGAGCTTTTGTGAATTCAATTTCGCTTTTTCCCTGTTTTTTTACATCTTTCATAATAGAAAGGAAGCTGTCCACTTTCTCAATAGGGAATCCGCATTTTTCCGTCTTGTAATGCATCGGAATAACAACAGCAGGCTTTACTGTTTCAATAAGCTTTGCCGCTCCGTCAGCGTCCAGTGTGAAAAAACCTCCTACCGGTACAAGCATAACATCTATTTTTCCAAGGGCTGTTACCTGTTCATCAGAAAGCTGGTGACCGAGGTCGCCGGAGAAGCATATGGTAATGCCGTCTGCCTTTATTGTATAAACCATATTCGTTCCGCGCTCAGAGCCCTCTGTTTCATCATGAAAGGTCGGCATTCCCTTTACTGCAATTTCCTTCACACTGCCTGAATGCTTTAATACAACTGGTGTGCCCGAAAGCCCTTCCACATAATTATGATCAGCGTGATCATGGCTTATAAGAACTCCGTCCGCCCTGTCACTTACGACATCATAGGTGAGTGCGCCGTCATAACCGCCCGGGTCATATGGGTCTGTGACAATAACTGTTCCGTCAGCAGAGGTTAATGTGAAGCTTGCATGACCGTTCCATTTTATTTTCATATCGCTCTCCTTTATCGGGTTATACTGTGGAATAATATTTGAAATTAAATCTATAGGAAATAAAGCTCCTCATCCACTTTTGGCGGTCTTTCCCTGAGGAGTTTATATGTTTTTTCCTTAAAGCTGAAAGGGTCTTCACCCTCAAGAAGATCTCCCATCTCCGCTTCAATCTGTTCCGGGTCTTCACCGGCCTCCATTCGTGCAAGGGCTTCTTCCATGCCCGGGCCCATATTAAGGCCTGTCATGTCTGACAGCTTTCTCATCAGGTTTGCCGCCTGCTTCGGATCATCTTCATTAATGTTTTCAGCTTCCATGGCAAGCATATTCATGGCCTGTTCAAGTTTAGATTCATCAATGTCAGGCATCTGCATGTCATCGGGTTCTTCATCACCCTTGTGTTTTATGGTGGCAAACTTTGACATCTGTCGTTCCAGCTTTGTTTTACTGCATTTCGGGCAGGTCGGGACCTTGTCGACATTAACAGAACCTGAAAAGAAATTGAATATCATGTGGCATTTTTTACAGTAGAATTCATATATCGGCATATAAGCTCCTGTTGTTTGTTTTATTCCTTTGAGTGGGAATACAAAAAAATATTTTAACAGTCAAATCCAAATTAATAACAGTAAATGAAATATTGTGTCATATTGGGGGCATAACGGATTACAACTTGTCTTTTTCCTGATATTACTATAATCTCTGTTAAATTTGTATGTTTACTTGAGGCAGCTTTAAAAACCGTAACGGAGGAAGGCATGGAAGTGCTCTGGGCACCCTGGCGTATGGATTATATACTTTCCAACGACAAACAGCCGGGTTGTATTTTCTGTACAGATGACAACAGGGAAAACGATGAGGACCGCCTTATTCTTTATGTGGGTGAAAAGTCAATGGTCATGATGAATAAATATCCTTATGCCAATAATCACCTGCTTGTTGCACCGATCCGGCACTGTCATGGTCTTGATATGCTGGACAATGATGAAAAGCTTGATCTTATGGTAATGGTAGACAGTTCCATAGAAATATTAAAAACAGTATCAAAGCCTGAAGGATTCAATGTGGGGCTTAACCTTGGGAAGGCAGCCGGTGCCGGAGTAGAAGAACATCTGCATTTTCATATAGTTCCAAGGTGGAACGGGGATATCAATTTTATGACGGCTGTTTCGGATATCAGAGTAATACCTGAACATATCAGGGAAACATATAAAACGTTGAAACCTCATTTTGATAAGTTATAAAAAATAATTATATTTATTTTTCGTTATATTCAGGTCCGCCGGACGGGATAAACTGCGGGGATGAAAAAGGAGAGCATAGTATGAAACACATAAAATTCCTGATTTATGTTTTTATTTTTATAGGGGTCCTGGTGCTTATTATCCAGAACCATCAGGCATTTAACACAAAGGTCGTTTTTAATGTTGATCTGTGGTTTGCAAAATATGAATCCACAGAGATAAGCATATATATAATATCTGTAGCCGCATTTACACTCGGGCTTATAGTCTCATGGGTATACAATCTGTTTGACAGGATTCAGCTGATAAGAAAGATCGGTAAGCTGAATAACCAGATTAAACAGAAGGATAAGGAATTGAATTCCTTGAGAAACCTTCCGCTGGTTTCGGAAAGCGTTTCTCCCTCTGTCCATGAGGATGATGTAGAATTTTCATAAACGGGGATCGAAAATGTTTGAACAGGTCTGGCAGTATTTTGCTGATCCTGATTACCAGCTGTTTGGTTTCTGTATTATTATAGCCCTGATCAGCGGGTTTTTAGCCGGAAGGTATTTAAATACAAAATACAATCAAAAAAGAAACTTAACCATTGATAAGGGTGATGACGCCTTTTTTAAAGGTATTCAGTACCTCCTTTCCGATGACCCTGACCTTGCAATAGAAGAATTTGCAAAATCGGTCCAGGTTAATTCAGATACTATAGAAACCTATGTCACGCTTGGTAATCTCTACAGGTCAAGGGGTGATATAGACAGGGCAATACATATACGCAAAACAATAATTTTAAGGCCGAATATCGATGAAGAGACCAAGATAAAAGCCCTTTTTGACCTGGGGCTCGACTACAGAAAAGGGGGCTTTCTTGACAGGGCCCTTGAGTCTTTTTTGAGTGTTCTGAAAAAACAGCCTTCGAACCTTGCAACACTTGAGGCACTGGAAAAGATTTACGAAGAGATGAAGGACTGGGACAGTGCCTTTTCCATGCGCCAGAAAATCGCAAAGCTTAAAAAAGGCGATCACCACAGCAATATACTGGCTCACCACAAGACTGAAGCCGGAAAGGCCCTTTTTGACAGGGGTGAAACTCAAAAGGCAAAATCAACACTTAAAAAAGCAATATCCATTGATAAAAAGTGTATTGATGCGTATCTCCACCTTGGTGACCTTTTTATGTCAACCGGTGATCCGAAACAGGCTATGTCAACCTGGAAGCGAATTGTAAATATTTCTCCTGGACTGACATTTCTTGCATACAGAAGGCTTGAGGGGGCATATGGTAAACTTAAGGATGTTAAGCAGATAGAAAAATTTCTTGAAGAGTGCGCGGCAACCAATCCCAATGCATTTACCTATCTTTCTCTTGCAAGGTTTATGTATAAAGAAAAAAAGTATAATGAAGCGTTAAGTGAATTAAAAAAAGCTCTGAAACTTGATCCTTCCTTCTGGGAAGCCAGGCAGTTTATGGGAGAAATACTCCTTGAAACAGGCAGGACAGGTGATGCACTTGAAGCATACAGAGATGTTCTGAGACACTTTAATATAAAGCATCTTGAATATCAGTGTATCAACTGCGGTTTTCAGCCCCGTGATCTTCAGTGGCAGTGTCCCCAGTGTAAAAAATGGGATACCATTACACTTGTTGAGAGGGGTTTTAGTGCCAGGCCGGCTTCAAAAGCCGGGCTGCTTTCGAAAGAGTCTTATGAGCATGGTAACGGAGATGATATATGAGCGAAATGACGCCTATGCTCAGGCAGTTTCTTGATATTAAAAATTCCTACCCCGATACAATCCTGTTTTACAGGATGGGGGATTTTTATGAGATGTTTTTTGATGATGCTGAAAAGGCATCCAAGATACTCGGTATTACACTCACATCAAGGGGATCATATAACGGCAGTAAGATTCCCATGTGCGGAGTGCCTCACCATTCATCAAAATCATATGTTGCAAAACTTATAGAAAACGGCTGCAAGGTTGCAGTCTGTGAGCAGGTTGAAGATCCTAAAAAATGCAAGGGCATAGTTAAACGCGATGTTGTAAGGATCGTAACTCCGGGTTCCGTTGTTGAAGAGGTCGATATAGACAGCGACAGAAACCTCTATATGGCTGCTGTTGTAAGCGGTGACGGAAAATACGGGCTTGCCCATGTTGATCTAACTACCGGTGATTTCAGGGTGACGGAAGTTAAAGAGTGGCGGGAGCTGTTTGATGAGCTGGGCAGGATAGAGCCTGCAGAGCTGTTGTTTTATGAAAATGACAGCCTTCTTGAAAACAGGGATCTTGCCCGCTACAGGGTCGAGGTTTTAAAAACATCTGAATATGACAAGGGCCGGGCCGGGCTTATTTTAAAGGAACAGCTTGGTGTAAAATCACTTGCAGGTTTCGGCTGTGAAGATATGAAAGAAGGTGTTGCAGCAGCAGGAGCAATAGCTCAGTACCTTAGAGAGACCCAGAAGGGAAATCCTGATCATATCAAGGAAATAACAACATATCACCTTGGTGATTATATGTTCCTGGATGAGTCCACAACACTCAGCCTGGAGCTCTTTGAAACCATGCGCAGAAGATCTTCAAAGGGATCTCTGTTTAAAATTCTTGAAAAGACAGTAACCCCGATGGGAAGCAGGCTTTTAAAAAGATGGATCGGCTATCCTCTTGTTGACCTTGCCAAAATAAAGGCAAGGCTTGCTGCTGTCAGTAATTTCAGGGATGACCCGATATTCCGTGAAGAGGTAAGAGAACAGCTAGACGGTATATATGACCTTGAAAGACTCAACGGCAAGGTTTCACTGGGGCGGGCAAATGCAAGAGATCTTGTTGCCCTTAAAACATCTGTTTTAAAGCTTCCGGCAATAAAGAGCCGCCTGATAAATTCCACAAGCGAGCTTTTATCCGATCTTGCAGAAAATCTGGATACCCTCGAAGATGTTGCCCGGATAATAGAAGAGGCCATCCGTGATGAACCGCCTGTTTCATTAAAGGAAGGCGGGCTCATAAGAGAAGGTTATAATGAAGAGCTTGATGAGCTTATATTAATTACCAGGCACGGAAAAAAATGGATCAATGAGCTTGCCAGAAAAGAGCAGGAGCGGACCGGTATTCCAAAGCTCAAAATAGCCTATAATAAGGTATTCGGATATTTTATTGAGATAACCAAGTCCAATATCCATCTTGTGCCTGATGATTATATCAGGAAACAGACCCTTGTTAACTGCGAAAGATATATAACCGAAGCCCTTAAAGAGCATGAGGACAAGGTCCTTGGTGCGGAAGAAAAACGCATTGAGCTTGAGCTAGGCATATTTGAGGATATTCGCTCAAAGATTGCCCTCGAAAACCGGAGAATCAAGGAAACAGCGGCAAGGATAGGTGCAATAGATGCTCTGGCAGGCCTTGCTGAAGTTGCCGAAGCAAACGGATATGTCTGCCCTGAAGTAAACGGGGAAGGCATAATAGATATTGTAGACGGAAGACACCCGGTTATTGAGCAGACCGTAAGAGAAGAAGATTTTGTGCCAAACGATATCTATCTCGATGATTCCGAACAGCAGGTAATGATTATTACAGGGCCTAACATGGCCGGTAAATCAACCATATTGAGGCAGACAGCCCTTACGGTATTGATGGCCCAGATGGGAGGTTTTGTACCTGCCTCAAAGGCTGTGATAGGAATTGTAGACCGTATTTTTACAAGAATAGGCGCCTCTGATGATCTTACCAGGGGACAGAGTACCTTTATGGTGGAGATGGATGAAACTGCAAATATACTCCGTCATGCAACACCCAAAAGCCTTGTAATACTGGATGAAATAGGAAGGGGTACAAGTACCTATGACGGCTTGAGCATAGCATGGGCAGTTGCCGAAGCTCTCCACGATATGGATAATAAAGGCGTAAGAACAATATTTGCCACCCATTATCACGAACTGACCGAGCTGTTGTCTGCAAAGTCCAGGGTTAAAAATTTTAATGTGGCTGTCAAGGAATGGAAAGATCAGATAATCTTTTTACGGAAGATGGTTCCCGGAAGTACCAGCCGCAGCTATGGAATACAGGTTGCGAGGATTGCAGGTATACCGGAAAAAGTAATTGAAAGAGCAAAGGAAATACTTGATAATCTTGAAAATCAAGATATTGATGATGCCGGAAGACCAAAGATAGCAAGATCCAGTGTGAAGGGAAACGCTGGCGACACTGTTCAGCTCAACCTGTTCGGAAACAGCGAGAGCAGGATCGAAAGATGGATAAAGGATATTGATATATCGGCTATGACGCCCCTTGAAGCTCTTTTAGAGCTTGATAAATTAAAGAAATTTGTGGACGGATTATAATGAAAAAACCTTTCCTCTGCAGGATTGATTCATTACTGATTTCAGCTGTTTTTTTATGCCTGTTCTTTCTGCCGTCCGCTCATTCTGCCGCAGCATCCACCTCAAAAATGCTCAAACAGGCTGACAGTGCCAGAAAATCTCTGTATGAATCGAAAAGCCGGATGAAATACAGGGATAACTGGATGAAACCTGTTACCGCCTATGAAACCATATTTAAGAAATATCCCAAAAGCGAGGAAGCCCCATGGGCAATGTTCAGGGCCGCGGGTATGTATGTTAAACTTCAGTACTATTCGGGACTTGAATCTGATATTGATACTGCCCTGAAATTGTATGAAGAGGTTACCCGGAAATATCCCGAACACAGACTTGCTGACGATGCTCAGTACAGGATGGGGGATATCTACTATAATCATAAAAAGGATATGTATCAGGCCTACTGGGAATTTTTAAAGGTGGATATCAAGTATCCTGACGGAGATATGCGCCAGAAGGCAAACAGTATGATGGAAAAGCTTTCTGCCATTCTGGGTGATAAACAGGTTAAAGAAAAGACTTCCGCAGCTGAAAATGCTGCACCTGATCTCAGTGTGAAAAAAACTGCGACCGTTAAAAATATCCGCCACTGGTCAACACCAACCTATACAAGGGTTGTCATTGATCTGGATAAACCTGCCCAATACAGTGAGCATCTGCTTAAAATAGATACAGACCTGAAAAAGCCCAGAAGGCTTTATCTTGACCTGGAAAATACCATGGTGGGTAAAGACATAGACAGCCCGATCCCCATAAAGGACGGACTGCTCCGAACCGCAAGGGCAGGGCAGTATAATCCGGATACAGTAAGGGTTGTTCTTGATATCGATAACATCAGCGGTTACAAGATTTTTCCACTGCATGATCCCTTCAGAATAGTTGTTGATGTGAAGGGCAGCAACAGCAAACTGAAAAGCCGTAATAAAACAAATACAGGACAGGCCGGAAAAGGGATATTAAAATCTGAAGCTCCGGACGAAACAATATCCCTTGCTAGGCAGCTTGGACTAAGTGTTAAAACCATAGTGATAGACCCGGGTCACGGAGGAAGAGATCCCGGATGTATTTTTAAAGGCGGAATTAAAGAAAAGGATATAACACTTGCCCTTGCAAAAAGATTAAAGGCAAAGATAGAAAAAAAGCTGGAGTGTGATGTCCTGCTTACAAGGACAGAGGATATATTTATGCCTCTGGATGAGAGAACCGCATTTGCAACCATGAAAAATGCGGATCTTTTTATCTCTCTTCATGTTAATGCACATAAACAGAGCAGTATATACGGGATTGAAACATACTTTTTAAATCCGGCAAATGACCGTCAGTCTGTAATAGTTGCTGCAAGGGAAAATGCAACCTCCGAAGAAAATATCAGTGATCTTCCGTCAATTCTTAAAAAAATGCTGCAGACGACAAAAATAAATGAGTCGAGTAAGCTGGCTTCAATGGTACAGAACGGAATGATGAATGATGTAAAGAAAAAATACAAGCAGCATAAGAGTCTTGGCGTAAAACAGGCGCCCTTTTATGTTCTTATCGGAGCGGATATGCCGTCAATACTGGTTGAAACAGGTTTTATTACAAACAGTACAGAAAGAGCCAGGCTTTTAAGCGACAGCTATAAAGAGATACTTTCTGATGGTATTGTCGGCGGAATAGAGTCCTATATGAAAAGCATAGATCAGGCTTTTATAGGCGGATAGCGGTAAGTTCTGAAAGTTTGTTTACGCAAGAATTTTAGATACTGCTGACAGAATTTCTTCTCTGTTAAAGGGTTTTACAAATATACCGTCAACGCCAAGACCTTTTGCCATTCTAAGGTACTGATCGGGAGAGTTTTTGCCCCCGCCTGACATTGCAAATATTTTTGTGTTCGGAAATTCACTTTTTATTTCAAGGATAGTACCGAGCCCTTCTTTATCCGGCATTATTATATCGGTGATTATGAGGTCTGCCTGTTTTTCTCTGTGAATACGGATTGCCTTGTCCCCATCTTCCGCTTCTCTTACGCTGTAGCCCGCTTTTTCAAGCATTCTTCTCAGAGCAAGCCTCATCTGTTCTTCGTCATCAACGATCAGTATATCTTTTTGTTCTTCAGACATTTTTTCCTGCTTTTATTCATTACACTTATTAAATGATTGTATTCTGTCCAAGAGAGACAGGGAGATGGAGCTTTTAAAAATCTGTCAGCCGCCGATCATGATTTTCAGTTTTTCGAGTTCTTCATCAGAGAATATTTTGCCGCATCCGGAACATTTTTTAACTGATATATTTACGTGCCCGCAGTCAGGACAGGGAATAATCATATCTTTTTTTTCATTCTTTGTTTCTATCGGTTCTTCTTTTTTTACTTCCAGCGGGAATTTATGTTTACATTTCGGGCAGGTTACGGTTATCCCTTTATCAGACGCAGAAGGCACCTTGGAAGGGTCTATATTATAATTGCTATTACATTCCGGGCATTGGACTTTCATGATTGTTTACCCTCAATTATTCATTCCTGATTAAGATAACAATGTCTAAACACTTTAAATAAATATCATTTGTTAAAAAGAAAGACAAGTTATAAAAATAACCTGAATTAACTCTAAAATTATATTGGAAATAATACCATATTAAAATCAATTTGTGTAAGTTTTAAATAGTCAGCAGCCCTGTGTCTAAGGTCAATTGCTTTACACTCTGAATAAGTAAGGCTGCTGATATTTTACTGGTAAGTTACCCTGAATACTTCTTCGATTGTTGTGATACCGTTAAGTACTTTCTGCGCCCCGTTCTGCCTCAGGGTTACCATGCCCTGCTGTACTGCTTTCTGTTTTATGGCATTTGAGTCGGATGTCTTCAGTATCAGGTTCTGTATTGATTCATTCACAATTAAAAGCTCATAAATACCGGTTCTCCCTGAATATCCCGTATTAAGGCATGCAGGACAGCCTGCTCCCCTGTATATCTTTTTGCCCTTCATCATCTCGGGGGTAATTCCGACCTTTGCAAGGGATGCTTCATCAGGCTGGTATTCTTCTTTACAGTCGGGGCATATTACCCTTACGAGTCTCTGAGCCAGAATTGCGATAACCGAGGATGTTACCAGAAAGGGTTCTATCCCCATATCTATAAGCCTGGTGACCGCACTCGCCGAGTCATTGGTATGAAGTGTGGAAAAAACAAGGTGACCTGTAAGAGCTGACTGGATAGCTATTTCGGCTGTTTCAAGATCCCTGATTTCTCCTACCAGTATTACGTCAGGGTCCTGCCTTACAATTGAGCGTAACCCCCGTGCAAATGTAAGATCAATTTTGGGGTTAACCTGAATCTGACCGACTCCTTCAAGCTGGTACTCAATGGGGTCTTCAATTGTTATGATGTTTTTATCAGTGCTGTTTATTGTTGAAAGGGCAGCATACAGGGTTGTTGTTTTACCGCTTCCAGTAGGGCCTGTAACAAGAAAAATGCCGTGTGCCGCATTGATGAGCTCATTAAACTCATTAAGCCTTTCCTCGGGCATGCCCAGTTCCGAGACACTTATAAATATTTTTGTTTTATCCAGAAGCCTCAATACAACCCGCTCGCCGAAGGCTGTTGGTATTGTTGAAACCCTTATGTCGATATTTTTATCACCTATCCTGATTTCAATACGCCCGTCCTGGGGGAGCCGTTTTTCGGCAATATTCATATCCGCCATAACCTTGATCCTGGATATGAGGGCAGACTGTATTTGTTTCTGGGGTGAGATCATGTCATAGAGTATGCCGTCAAGACGGTACCTGATTTTCAGTCCCTTCTGGGTAGGCTCTATATGAATATCACTTGCCTTGTCCTTAACAGCCTGTGAGAGCATTACGTTAACCAGTTTAATGATAGGGGCATCGCTTGTATCATCCAGAAGATCGCCTGCCTCCTGCATTGCGGAAATTATTGAGTCTCCGCTGTCATCATGCATGTTCTGAAGCACCTGTTCTGCAGAATCACGGCTGCTGTCATATATGAAGTTTATTGAAGACAGAATTTCAGATTTGGGTGCAATAAAAATTTCGGCATTTTTTATTCCCAGCTGAAGTCTGAGGTCATCAAGCGGCTGGAAATCAACAGGGTTATTTACCGCTATCTTTATAGAGTCTCCTGTTATAAGCGGCAGCATGCAGTATTTTTTCAGGTACTGTATTGATACTTCTTCTGTAAATTCCGTGTTCAGATCATTGACAGAGATAGAAGGTCTGTATTCTATCCCGTACTGCTCAGAAAGCGCTTTAAGGAGGTCTGGCTCAGACAGTACTTTCTGCCTTATCAGTATTTCACCTAACAGGCCGCCTTTTTCCTCCTGTATTTTTAATCCTTCCTCCAGCGCTTCTTCTTTAATCGCCTTCAGGTCCAGTAGTATTTCACCTAGTAGTTTCATTCTATTTATCTGTTTTTAAGGTGTTAATGTTTTCTTTTGCCATATCAGTAAGTTTTTTACCGGAGTGAAAAGGGTCTGTAGATGATACAGCCCTGTCAGGCGGATCCATGGCAATCAGTTTTTCATACATCTCAACGGCTTCTTCAGTTTTACCCTGTACCTGGTAAAGGTAGCCTATGTTGTAAATCGCATATGCGTTATCAGGGTTTTTATCAAGTGCCTTTTTATAGTATTTCATTGCCTTGTTATAATCTTTAAGCTTAAGGTACTTGTAGCCCATTTCAACATGCCGCATATCAGAAGGCTGGCTGGTATCATTGTACATCCTGATCACGCTTTCCTGTATTGATTCAATATGGCCTTTTTTATCTTCATATACTTTTTGAGCTTCTGACGGATTCTCGATTATATGCGGGGTTATAAATACATAAAGGTTCTTTTTATCAAGAGAGTTTGTTTTTGATTTAAACAGCATGCCCAGCAGGGGAATTTTGCTCAGTATCGGTACCCTGTACTTGGTCCTGTTTTCCGTTTCATCAATAAGGCCGCCTATAACGATAGTGTTGCCGTCTTTTACCCATACCGTTGTTTCCAGTTCACGTTTAAGTGTAGTAGGCTGACCTGATTCATCCGTGCTTAATATCTGGCTTACCTCCTGCTGGATTTCAAGTGATACGACTCTTTCCTGATTTATCTGGGGTGTGATGTTCAGCATTACACCGACATCCTTGAAGTCGTAGTTTGTGTAGTCATTACCAGATGAGTTCTGATCCTGCCTGGTTATGTAAGGGACATTATCAACAACATTAATTTTAGCCGCTTTATTGTCAGTGGTCATAATTGAAGGTGTAGAAAGAATCTGGACATCCGAGTCTGTCACATATGCCCTTACAACGGCAGCAATACTTGGAAACTCAATGCCGCCGATTTCTATTGTATCACCTATGACTCCAAGGGATAATCCGCTGGGAAAGGTAACCCCGCTGGTTGTGCTGTATGAAGGAAGATTATCCACTCCCGAATTGGAAGAACTGTAAACAGCTACCGAACGGTCTCCTATTGTGCCGGTTTCTCCTCCCTGCCACTGAACGCCGAGCTCATACTCCTTGGACATGCTTACTTCCATGATAAGCGCTTCGATAAGCACCATGCTCCTGGGTCTGTCCAGTTTTTCAATTACATCTACAAGAACCTGGTACTCTTCTCTTTTTGCCGTGATAATGAGAGAGTTGGTTGCTGTATCAGGTACAATCTGGATATCCTGTGAAAGTATGGGGGTTGTTCCCTTTTGTGCAGTCTGCTTATTATCCTGCGGAATAGCCAGGAGGGTTTTTGAAAGTTCTTCTGCATCTGCGTTCTGCAGCGGATATACCCTTATATCGCCCTCTCCTTTTGGTATCTCCTGGTCGAGTATGTTTACCAGTTCTCTTATTCTTATTGTATCAACTTCCGAGGCAACTATAATCAAAGAGTTTGTTCTCTCATCAGGCACAATATTGATCTGGGAAGATGTCTGGGGTGTTTTTTTACCTGAAGCGGCAATTGTTTTAAAAACGCTGTTAAGACTTGCAGACACGGTATCTGCCGTTGCATTTTTAAGAGGGATAGGTGTTATTTCCTCTCCTGTCCCCGGAATATCTATTGCATCGATTATCGTCTGAATACGGTTAATGTTTGACAGCACATCGGTGATAATAAGCATCCCTGTTGATTCATAGGATATCATAATGCTGCCCTTGGATATGAATGCTGTAAATATCTTTTTTAGTTCATCAGGGCTGGCATATTTTAAACGGACAATTTTTGTAACAATCTTATCTTCAGGGTCACGGTTTTCATCTGCCAGAAGTGTTTCTATGCTTTTTGATCTTGCCTCGATCGCGGGCACTATTTTAACAACGCTTCCTGATGGAACAGTTGTAAAACCGTTAATCTCCAGAACAGACTGAAAAACCTTGTAGGCTTCATCCATGGGCAGCATTTTTTGTGAAATGACTGTGACATTCCCTTTTACATTATTATCCAGCACAAAGTTGATACCTGTCTGTTCACTTATGAAATCAATCATGTCTCTTATGGGAACATCATTGAAATTAAACTGGAAAAATTTGTCATTTTTTATATCAGATGATGTGTCTCCCTTTTGTGACACAGCAGAAGACTGAGGTGATACATCGGCAGCATTATTTCTGCTTCCGGGCGCACGTCTTCTGTTATTTGTGTTTGAAGGCTGATCCGGCTCTTTAGTTTCCTGCGGTGATGATACCAGTCCGTTATCTCCGGACAGGCGGGCGCTGTAACTGTCAACAGCCTGAAATAAGCAAACCGAGGCCATAAGAATGAAGATTAAAAGATAATTTTTGAGTCGCATGATTAACCCTTCTGTTATTTGAAATTTGGACTTTTAAGCCGGTTACAAAACGTTCTATTTTGCTCAAACTTAAACGTCTTGAAACCGCCTCTTTATAAAAGTTTATATTACCTTGTAATAGCCGTGAATTCTGGAAGCTCTCTCAGGTTGATCAGGTCCCTGTCTTCCTTTATCCATTCCCTTACATTTTTATCAGTTTCAACGGCCTTGATCAGGTAGGCCATTCCTTTTTCCCTCATGTTCTGCAGTGAATATGCACATGCAAGATTATAGTAGGGATCTGCATACTTTGGTTTCAGCCTGGCCGCCTTTTCAAGATAAATTACAGCTTTTTCATACTTTCCATCGTGGATATACAAAACCCCGATGTCATTAAGCGACCTGATATGGCCAGGGTCTATTGAAAGTATTTTTATATAGCTGGTTTCCGCTTCCTTTACCTTTCCCTGTTTAAAAAAGGAAACTGCCTGTTCGTACATCTCTTTTGTCTGAACGGCAAAGCTTTCTGTCTTTTTACTTTGAGGTACGGTATCCTGCTGTTTTACAGGTTTAACCGGTTCAATTTCTACAACCTGTTCAACCTTTTTAACTTCTTTTACCTGTTCAGCCTTTTCAATCCGCTGCTCAGCAGCAGCGGCCTCTTTTTTTTCTGGTACGGTTTTTAATGCCTGTATACCCTGCAGTGTTTCAAGCTGTTCCTCTTTTTCCTGTTCAAATAAACCGTTTGATTTAAGGTATATTGCTGAGGCCAGAACTATAATAATTATCAGAGCCGAATATAATATTCCTTTGTTAAATTTCTGTTTTCCTCTTTCAGATTTACCAATGGACTGCATATATCCTTTCTGATTTGCATCCTTTTCCTTCTGGGCCTTTTTCAGGGCTTCATTGATATAACTCATTTTACCCTGCCATCTGAAATAATAAAGCCCTTGTCCTCGGGCCAGCCGCTCCGTCAACCTGTAATCCGAAATCCTTCTGAAAACGTTTCATTTCAAGGAATGTTTCCATATCGTAAATACCGGTTATGCGGACCATGTAGCCTATTTTTTTAAGGATTTCCTGTATTTCGGTTACTGCCGGATCTTTCAGTCCTATATTGAAAATAACATCATCCCGGTTAAATGGGTAAACCCATGAAACAGTACCGCTCCAGTTATTTAAAAGAAACTCCCTGCTTATCTCTCTCAGGTTTCCTTTGTCATCCTGACATACTGCTCCATCTTCATTTACTTCCGTAATCAGAAGATAGTTTTTTGTACCGTTGTTTTCTGCTGTTTTAATCCTGAATGTTTTTTTAAGCATAATGTAATATTCAGGTTCCAGCTCAAAATTTACAAGGCTTAAACTGCTTTTTGTTTTACCTATGATTTTATCAGGATTGTCACTGTAAAATGCTGTAAAAAGTTCTCTGATACTTTCCTTTTCATCAATAAAAAGGCTGGATGTCTTATCAGTTTCAGGAACAGTTTCTTCCTCCTTTAACAGCGGTTCTGCCTGTTTTTCAGGAGAGCCTGTCAATTTAACATCCGGCTCATGGAAGTTTTCTTTTACTTTATCAGAAATTGCACCCCTGACCTGCGCCTGGGATTCTGCGGTAATCAATGAATTTTCAGCAGATACAGCTTTATCAGAAAACAATCCCCTTAAACCGAATCCGGCTGTTGCGGCAGCTGCAATAATTATGACGGCTGCCGCTGTTATAACGGCAGGGCGCAGCCATGATGTGCCTGGCCCTGCAGCAGCTGTATTGAGACCATAAAGATCTGTTGCCGCCTGTTCAATAATTTTTCCTGTTACTGTGAAGGATTCCTTTGCATAGGCAATAAGAAGAGCCCTGTCGCAAATGCTGTTTATTTTTCTGGGGATGCCGTTTGTCTTAAGGTAGAGCTTTCTGCATGCTCCTTTTGTAAATGTAATATTGCCATGGCCCCCTGCTACAACAAGCCTGTGTTCAATATATCCTTTAATATCGGTTTCTCCCAGAGGATTAAGAAAATAGCGCACAGTGATCCGGTCATTAAGCTGTCTCAGTGACGGTGAACTTACTATGTCATTCAGTTCGGGCTGACCTATAAGAACAATCTGTATCAGTTTTTCTCTTTCCGTTTCAAGATTGGAAAGCATTCTTAGCTGTTCCAGAACATCCCTTGAAAGGTTCTGGGCTTCATCTATTAATAGAACCGCGTTTCCGTCATTACTGAAGTTATCGAGGAGAAACTTGTTAAGTGCGTCAATATAATCTTTTTTGGTGCACTCCCTGTCAGGTTCTATGCTTACTCCGAATTCTTCTACTATAAGCTTCAGGAGTTCTATATCCGATATAAAGGAGTTAAGTATAAGGGCGCTTTTTGTTTTACTGTCGAGCCTGTCCAGCAGTACGCGGCAGAGGGTGGTTTTGCCTGCTCCCACACCTCCGGTAATAAGAATAAATCCCTTTCTTTCATTAATCCCGTAAAGAAGGTGATCAATAGCCTCCCTGTGATTTGAACTGAGAAAGAGATATCTCGGGTCCGGTGTTAAATTGAACGGTGTTTCCGTAAGTCCGAAAAATGAATTATACATCTTTTGCCGCTATCCTGATGTTATTCTGCATTTAGTGTTAATGATTGCCTATTACTTGATATTGTATTCATATGTTCTCAACCTTCCTCTTCTTAATATCTCAACGGATATTTTTTCAGAGGATTGTAAATCATTCAAGATAGATCCCAGGTCTTCGCTGGATTTTATTTCTTTGCCGTCAACGCTTTTTATAACGTCCCCGTTTATAATCTGCATCTGTCTGAATACTGAATCTCTGTCGATTCCGCTGATTTCTATACCGTCCTGCTCTCCGTCAGTAATATGGGGCTTTACTCTCAGGTTTTTAAGAAGTTCCGGCAGATTCGAAAATGATTCATCCAGAGCATCACTGTTGAGGGTAACTGTTTTGTTAGGACCTCTTACCGGCGTTCCCGGGGGACCTGCCGGAGGCTGACCTGGTGACGGTGTTCTCCTGCCGGCTGTTTCTGTTGATGTGTTATTCATCATCAGAATCTGATCTTCGCCGTTTACTCTTAAAACCACCATCTTTCTGCGTATGCTTTTTATTATAGCACCTTCAACACTGTCGCCGACCCGGTAGGAGTCTTCGGGCGGTCTTTTTGATTTTACTGAAATGATTGCATATGAGCTTTCCGGGTCACCTTCTACCGGGATGGTTCCGATCAGGGTGATATTCAGTGAAGTCTCTGCAAGCCCTTCTAAATCGAGCTCATCGGCTGTATTCTGAGCTTCAGCTTCAGACTTTCCAAATAGACCGCCGTCTTTTATGATTTCATACTGGGTTTTTCTTTTTGTGCGGGGCCTTCTTGTTTTGTCGGGGGTGTATGTAACAGGACTGCTGTCGATAACAGGTTTGTCAATCCTTGATTCAAGAACCGTATAAAAGGTGGCAACACCAGCCCATACGATTGCCCCGATGATTAAAACAGTGAATATGGTATAAATATTTTTTGTCATAATTATCTTTTATCTGATCCTTGTTGATCTTTTTTCAATTGTCCCCAGAATTTCTATTGGAAGCTTTCCATTTTTCATTCGATTTTTAACAAGATCAATAGCCTTTTCAGCCTCAGGCATTTCACTGAAAAGCTGGGGCAATGGCTCGATGTCTCCTTTTAGACTCAGTCTGCTTGATGGTAAATTGACCGCGACCTGAACTCTTCCTGAAATGCTTCCGTTAACCAGCATTCCGTTCATATCAAGGCTTTTTATGTTCAGGCTCCTATTATTATAAACAGCAGACAGGGTAATATCCTTGAATGCAGCGGATTCTACATCAAAGACCGGTTTGTTGAATTTGATTTTGCCTGATGTCAGTTCCAGTGAAATTTCGGAATTTCCTCTCATGAAATCGGAAATGTCTCCTGTAAAGGTAATTCTGCCGTTCAGAGTTCCTTCAAGGTTGTCCGTTACTACCGGATGGATAAACACTTTATCATCAAGCCTTACATTATCAAACTCGATTACCGCTTCAATTTTTTCTCTGTTTGCACTTTCTTTTTCTTCTATAACACCTGATATTTCGCCGCCCTTTGTCCTGCTTGTAAAATAGTATCTGGATATACCTCTTATCCAGTCAAAAATCGAAATACTGAATGTTGTTTTTTCCGAAGTGTATACCGGAATGCCGGGGTTGTCCTTTAATGATACCTTTAATCCCTTTATCGTTATCCCGGGAGAGAGTGACGCGCCTGCATCCTTAAAGCTGATATTCATATTGGGGTATGCTTTTTCCGCCTGCTGCCTGATATACCCGGACAGCAGATCCGAAGGAAACATAAGATACAGGCATATAATTGTTAAAATAACTATATAGGCCGTGTAGTATAATTTTATTTTATGTTTTTCTAAAAACTGATTCATTATCATACCGTTATCAGGATTCCTGTTTCTGATACGTTAATATCCTTATAGTTGCATCAAGGTAGCCTTCCTGGTTTTTTATTTTCTTAGCATTTATACGCTTGATGAAAATATACTCTTCCGGTTTTTCAACCCTGTAAAGGAAGTCATAGAGCTGGGAGGAGCTGATTCCGTCAATTGATACTTCAATCATATCTTCCACGTAGCCGTCTTTTTCTCTGCCTTTTGAGGGCTTCATATTTTTTGGCTGTATGCCGGCAGCTATGGCCGATTCATTGGCAAATGACATAAGCGAGAATGAAGGGCTTCTTTCAGACAAAATCCTGTCCCTGCCTGCAGAAAAGCTGTCGCTCTGTCCTCTTGATCCTACTTCATCCAGCAGTTCTGAATATTTTATAAAGCTCTGAATTTCTTTTTTCATCCGGCTTTTTTCATCAAAGTAGGGGAAGACAATAAGCTGCATTATTACTAAAATGCCAATGAAGCCTGCTGCCCCGCCTATAAATAATTTTTCTCGTTTAGCTAGTTTCATACCCTGTCCGGCGCCCTTAATTTTTTATTCGGATCTTTCCAGTATTAATGTGAACTTTATTCCCTTGCCGCTTTTTTCCTGTTCCGGGTTGACGACTTCAACTTCTTTATAATAATCCGAAGCCATAAGCTTTGTTTTCAGCTGGTCCACAGTGTTATAGGTGTCTGTGAGCCCGATGATTTTAATTTCTTTACTGTCAATAGTAATATTATCAACCTGGAGGGAATAGTTTTCGGTTCTAAGGTAGATATCCTCCAGTATATCCAGTATTTTCTGATCGGGCTTTATATCTTCCGAATCCTGTGAGTCGGCAGTGCCCGAATTATTTATCATCTGATTTATAGTTGCGAAACGGGTTCTTGCTCCTCTTATGGTTTTTTTATCAGGAAGCCTTTTGTCAAATTTGCTGTTGAAGCTGTCTTCATACATCCCGTGTTTTTTGCTCAGGCTGTAGTAGTCCATGCCTGTGTTGATAAATAACAGTACAAGCAGGATTGCTCCCAGCACAGTTATTTTTCTGATATCTTTACCGGGGCCGAATATTCTTCTTTTTACCGCAAATTCGCCTCTCCTGAAATTAAGGCTTTTATTTTTTTTGTTTTCATTTATTGCCGCAGCAAGCGCGGTGTCCATGAGTAATGATTTACAGCTTCCTGTGACTTCGGGTTCGATTTTAAGCCTGCTGTCCCTGCTTACATTAATTTTTTGTGCGGTGATTTGAAAGAAAATGCCGAGGGACTGGGAAATATCAGCAATATCGGAAAGGCTTCCTCCATAGAATATTTTTTCAATGGAAAAACCTTTTTTAATTGCTGAACTGAATGAATGAATGGTTCTGTTTATTTCTTTACAGAGGGTTTCTATATTTTTTGCGGATGCTTTGAGTTCGACAGGCTGTTTGTTTTCTGTGTCTGTTTCAGAAGTTTCCCCTGTTTCCGCATCCTGTAAAATACCCGGCAGCTCTCTTAAGAGTAGTATCTTTTTATTCTGGAACACGGAAAGACAGGTATATTCCGGCTCAAAGTCCAGATAAATCCCGCTGTCAGGGGTATGCACCTGGTCCATCAGCCATGTGACAACAGGAAGAGGGCGTATGTCTATTACATCCGGTTCCGCATCGGTTTTTTTGAACAGGTCAATATATCCAGCAATCAGTTCCCTGTCTGCTGCGGCAGTGAAAAGTCCTGAAGATATTCCTTCCTCTGTCCTGATATAATCGATTATTTTGCTGTCAACGGTAAAAGGAACAAGAGTTTCGAGTTCAAATGGAAGTGTCTGCCTTATCTTTTTACTGTCCGTAAAAGGCGTCTCTATATTTCTAAAAAAAATATTTGACGGCGGAATGGCAAGCAGGCATCTGTCGCTTTTAAGATCAATACCTGATGACAGTTCTTCGATTGCTTTTTCAAGGTTATTTTCAATTATCGGGGTGGAAAAACATGATATAACCTGGAAACCCTTTAAGCTGCTCATTATCTGGACAGCTGATATATTATGTTCCGAGATATCAATTCCTAAGATCTTACCTGGCATCCTTTTTCCCTGGAATATGTTAAGTTGAAGTCCGGATTACGCATTCGCGATTCCATTCAGTTTTTTTACAGTACAGCAGTTTCTGCCAAATCAGGACTGTGTGTAACGCAGGCAAATATAAAACAAGAAGTTACAAGAGATTCTGTATAACTAAATATTGAAAAAAACTCAATATATTCCTTATATGCCCGGCAAATTTACTGTTTTTTAAATTATCTCCCAGGACAGTGTTGAAAATTTGTTTTCTGCCCTTTTTACCACTACTTTAAGTTCTTTGACCGCATCATCCTTTATTCCGCTGGAGTGTATTTCAAAATAGGAGCTTTTTACAGTAAGCAGCGATGTATTTATTATATTATCGTCAGTCCCTATTGCATCCTTGTACCATGATGCACTGCTCAGGTCATTTTCTTCATCACTCCTGAAATCAATAATGTCATCCACCATACTTTCATCCAGATCTTCGGAAAGAGCAAGAAGAACATCACGATCCGCTGTGTTTATATTTATTTTTCCGTCACTGTCTCCAAATACAGTCAAAAACTCGATCAGGCCCTTTTTCTCCTTTGTGCCGAAGAGCATCTTGTCTGTAATTCCCCTGATCTGAACCATCTCTTCAATGGTTCTCAGTTCACCGTTTCTGCATGGATAGGGGTTGTCAAGGGTCTCATAATAAGAGCTCTCCGAGCCGAATCTTGTGGGTTCATCATCACTGTCAATCCAGTCTTTGATGTTGTCAATAATATCTTCGGCTTCCCCTTCTTCCAGATCAAATGCACCGGATGTAAGAAGCCTCATCAATATCTGCTTCTGGTCGTCATTATATGACCCGTCTGTTTTTACAAGCCTGTTGACGGGAATTTTCCCTGTAAGATCCTTTATCTCAACCTGAAATCTTCCGCCGTCATTAAACATGCTTTCCGAAAGCTGTGAGTATTCCTTTAAAAGAGCCCAGTCGTCCCTGAGTGAATCGACGTCTGATTCATCTTCCCGCAGAAGGGCAAGAGCAAGGTTGTAGCCTGATTTTGCAATATAGCCGAGCTGAATATTGTTTTTTGAATTTACTGCACTGCGTATTTCATGCCGCATGGAACCGTTAAACTGAAGCGTAAGCACAACAATAATGCTTATCATCAGGATGGTTATCAGGAGGGCTACTCCTCTGTCATTTGAAAGTATTTTCATCATCAGTTGGCCAGGGGCATGTAAACCGAGGTTGAAAGGGTTAATGGTTTATCCGGATCATCTTTATCGATGAATTCCAGTGTAATATCAATAATGGTCGGCAGTTTTTCTTCCGAGTTCATAACAGTTTCATCCCACATGTCATGACTCTGATCATTCTTGTCCCTGTAGGTAAATGTGACAGCGTACAGCCCTTCACATATTATCCAGCCCTCGGTATTTTCCTCCGGCCATTCAAGGCTGCCGGCTGTGTCTGACCTGTACAGGGTAATGCTGTCGTCTTCTTTTATGAGAGGGTAATATGCTATTTTGGCGTTCCCTGCTTCTGCTGCCCGTTTTGCAATATCAATATGCGATTTGGAGTAAAATCTGATCCTGTCAGCTCTCCTTCCGTCAATAGAGTCATTCTGCCCTATGAGTGTTTCCGTATTTTTTCCTGTTTCATCTGTCTCCGAGTTTTCTTTTTCCGGTACGTATGTTGACTCAAGGTCTTCAGTAATTCTCAGCATTGTAATCCTGGCCATTTCATAAATCTGCGCCTGGCTTTCAGTTGTTGTAATATTGCGGTAGGTGCGGGTGTATGCAGTGTACAGCAGTGACATTACAACCGCTAATATTGCCATTGCAAGCATTATTTCAATAAGGGTAAACCCGTGCTGTCTGTTTTCGGGTCTATTCCTTTTTAAATTCTTTTTTATATTATATTTAAAAGCCGTCACCTGGATTAAAATTCTGTTAGGTTTATATTACTGTTTAATTTTAATTTGCCTGATTACTTGGGTACAAACTTGTACAGCCTGATGCTGTATTCATAAATACGGTCTTCACCAAAGTAGATATTCAGGTCAATCTGTTTAAAATGATCTGCGTATTCTTCCAAAATAGGTATTGATGTTCCGTCTATTTCAACTTCCCAGTAAAATTCAGAGAATGATTCATCCGTTAATCCGCTGGGTGACTCACTGAAATCTCCCGAGTCTGATCTCAGGTCATTGATATCCACTGTTTCCAGTTCAGCCATTTTCCTCTGGGCAAGGAATGCTGCAATTGTATTAAATTTTGCTTCATTGGCCAGGCGTAATCCCTGTGACTGGGAAGTAAGCAGGGTTGCAAGAGAAATGCCTATAAGGGCAAGGGCCACCATAACCTCTAAGAGGGTAAAGCCCTGCTGACTATTTATCTTTTTCAATGACATCCTCAAAGTCGAGATAATCCTCCATGATTTTTACCTTTCCCAGAAAGGGCTCCACTACAAGGGTGAAATTCCTTTTGCTGTTATCGGCCAGGTGTATCAGCGAATATCGTATATACCCTTTTTTGCTGAATCTTATTCCCACTTCTCCTTCTGTCTTTTTTTCCGCTCCGTATACATTAATATCAAGTATCTTTACATCTTCAGGTATAACGTATGCCTGCTCACGCATTTCAAGCAGTTCTTCATCGTTCATGCCTGCTGTTTCATACCAGTATTTGCCAGCAGTTATATCAAACATCAGCAGGTGATCTTTATACTCACTTACAGACTGGCTCCTCAGGCTTTTAATCTTTGCAACCGTTTTTCTTGCGACAGTCTTAAGATTATCCTGCAGAATGTTATCCCGTACAACCGGAACAGTAATAGACAGCATCAGCCCTGCAATAAGAATGACAATAGTCAGTTCTATGAGGGTGAATCCACGGATATTATCCGGGAAGAGCTTTTTAATTGGTCTATTATTCAGCATCCCAGTTATTGATATCCGCGTCGCTGTCTTCTCCTCCAGGTTCTCCGTCATTGCCGAAGGATGAAATATCGTAGTCCCCGTGCTCCCCGGGAGAAAGGTAGAAGAATTCATTACCCCATGGGTCCTTCGGGTAGCTCTCCAGATATCCTCCTTTTCTCCAGGCCCTGGGCAGTTTTCCTACTGTCGGTTCGGTTACGAGGGCCTGTAGTCCCTGGTCTGTGGAAGGGTATCTTCCGTTATCCATATGATACATTTCAAGTGCGGTTTTTATTGATTCGATCTGGGTTCTTGCCTGGGTTACCCTGGCTTTTTCTGTCTGCCCTGTCAGCTTCACAGCAACATAGCTTGCAAGAATGCCCATAATGATAATAACAATCATTATTTCTATCAGGGTAAAACCATTTTCCGATTTTTTATGTTTTGGTGTCATATTTTCTCCATGTTTTTTTTAATGAACTATCTGACTCATATCAAGCATAGGTACAACAACGGATATTGCAATAAATGACACAATAAGCGCCATCACGAGTATCATAATCGGTTCCAGCAGTGATGTCATTATTGTTACCTGGGATTCCACTTCACGCTCATAGATGTCAGCAATTTTGTTAAGCATTTTTTCAAGCTCCCCGCTCTGTTCTCCAACCGCAATCATCTGGGTCACAACAGGCGGAATCCACCTGTTTTTTAAGGGGTCGGAAAGGGACTTTCCTTCTTTGATCTGGACTACAGCATCATCAATTACTTTGGCTATCTGTTCATTGTTAACTACGTTACGTACTATCTGAAGGGCCGAAATCAATGATACTCCGCTCTGAACAAGGCTTCCAAGGGTTCGCGCAAACCTGGCGATAATAAGCCTGTTGATAACCGGTCCGAATATGGGCGCTTTAAGCTTGTATTCATCCCACATGTGATTGAATTTTTCTGTTTTTTTTGCCTGCCTGAAGCCAAAAACAACTCCGATAACAGCTGCTAAAATAAGCCACCAGTATGATTTTAAAAAGTTGCTTGCTCCTATTACGATCAGGGTTGGAAGGGGAAGGGCTTTTTCCATCTGTTCAAACACCGTAACAAACTGCGGTACAACAAAGGTTACAATCATCGTAAGAGCTGCTATGGCGATACAGAGCATTATCACCGGGTAAATCATGGCGGATACAACTTTGCCTTTTAAGGCTTCCTGGTTTTCGCTGAATTCGGCAAGCCTTTCAAGAACAAGGTCCAGAGATCCTGATGCCTCACCTGCAGTTACCATATTTATATATATTGGTGAAAAATGCTTTGAATGATGAGAAAGTGAAGATGCCAGGCTGTTTCCTTCATTAACCGACTCTTTTATCTGGGCAAGTGTCTTTTTTAATAGAGGATTAGCCTCCTGTGTTATCAAAAGCTCAAGAGCCGCAACAAGCTGTATGCCTGCTCCCATGAGTGTGGCAAGCTGTCTTGTCATTGCGGATATTTCGCTGGCTTTTATTCGCCCGAAAAGAGTGCTTAAAGAAGCGCTGCCTGATCCGTCCTCGGTCTGGGTTTTTATCTTTGAAGATGATTCCTTGATTTTTACCGGAAAGAGCTCAGCGTTTCTGAGTTTATTTCTGGCGGAAAGCGGGCTGTCCGCGTCTATAATTCCCTTTGTTGTTTTTCCTTTGCTGTCAAGAGCAGCATATTCATAAACAGGCATTGTCAGGTCCGTAGTGCTTAGAGTTTGTCATCAGTTTGCGGTCAGTCTGTTTGTAAGACCCATGAGGTCTTCTTCTTTCATATTATCCGTAGTAATTTCATTAAAAGGGATTGCGTACTCTCTTCCTGACTGAACCGCAGGCATGAGCCTTGATGTTCCGGCTTTCAGGTATGCGGCAACATTATAGGCCATTCTCTGTGCCAGTGAAATGTCCATGTTGTTGGGCGCCGCACCTCTAATATCTCTTGAAAATGGTTCACATACAACCTTTTTATTTATTTTGATCTTTGTGTCAAGAAGCTCGCTGTAAAAATATTCCGCTGCATTCATTTTTATTCCGGCTTCTTCCCTTTCCGCTTTTTTATAACCTTCTGCAACCACAATTACGCATTCATTTCTTCTGTTGATTGCGTCCACTATTTCTTTGTGGTTAATGCGGCTGTTGGGCAGCACCGCCATATGCGCACGTGATCCAAGGCATGAATGCAGTGCATGAAATCCGCTGTTGGCGCCCATCATTTCAATTATATAGACTCTTTTGTGTGTTCTTGCGTCTGCCATATAGCATCTTATTTTTTCCGCTCCCGCCTCAACACCGGTGTGCTGGCCGATACAGTCGGTTCCTGCAACATCGCTGTCTATTGTCACCGGGATAAAAAAGACCTGTATGCATGTGGGTATAAGCTTGCAAAGCTCATGGATGCCCTTAAATGTTCCGTTTCCGCCTATTGCTATTATTGCCTTCACCTTTTTTCTCTTTATATTGGCTGCAGCCTTCTGCTGGACTTCATGTTTTTTAAAATCCCTGAATCTTTCACTCCTGAGGTGCGCCCCTCTCCATTCGGATAATGGCGCAGCATGAAAAACTCCGGGTATATGATCAAGTTTTTTATACCTGACAGGATCATAGACCAGGCGAAGAAAATTTTCATTTTTTTCTACCAGTGATTTAAACCCTTCCTTTGTTGCGTACACTTCTCTTCCCATGCCTTCAAGATGGTAGGTCAGAAAAGCCGTTACAGGGTTATAGCCCGGAGCACAGCCTCCGTCCTGTATAATAAGCACATCTATTTCATTGAACATTCTCTGGGTTTCTAGAACCGTGCTCTTTAAAAGCTGGGTTATTCTCTGACCTACTTTCACCCTGGCTATTAGTTCTTCGTTGTTTACCGGTTTTACTATAAAGTCATCCGCGCCCTCGTTCATGCATTTGATTTTAACATCCTCGCTGTCTTCGGAACTGATCATAATAAAATAGATGCTTTCAAGCTGAGGATCGGATTTTAGTTTTTTACAAAGCTCAAGGCCGTCCATTTCTGGCATGTAAAAATCACACAGCACAATATCAGGGCGAACTTTTTTTATTTTTTTTAAAGCAGCACTTCCGTCTTCTGCAGAGTCAATGTGCAGATCTCCTTTGTGCTTGAGTATTTTCAGAAAAAGCTCTCTGATGGTTTTATCATCATCAACTATTAATATCCTGGTTTTATCTTCCATAGTTCCTCACTTTTATTAAAGTCGGTCTCTGTCGATTGACAGGTTACATTAAAGAATTACAGGATTATACCATTTTTCGGGGTAGTCTAAGTTATTGTTTTCCGTGAAGCAATATATTAATGATATTCTAATATAAAATATGCTATTAATTAAAGAATTTAATTTAAAGTTAATCTAACATTAATAACAGCCTTTTAACAGGGGATTTTAACTATTAACAGGTACATAAAGAAAATAGGGCATATAATGTTTTTTCCTGTGAGCTGGACCTGGATTTTAATACTGGCAATTCTTCTGATAATTATGTTTTCTGTCTTTTATAAAAAGATAGAGAATCATTTTGTATTTGCTCCCCAGAAGAAGCTTGATTTTTCACCTTCCGATTACCATATGACATGGCGGGATGTTTATCTTGATACCCCGGACGGCTGTCTGCTGCACGGGTGGTATTTTGAAGCTTCCGAAGGGCCGGTTGTACTGTTCTGTCACGGCAACGCCGGAAACATATCGCACCGGCTGGATTTTATTAAGGTTCTTAACAGTATGGCGCTCAATGTTTTTATTTTTGATTACAGGGGATACGGGAAAAGTACCGGCAAACCTTCTGAAAAAGGACTGTATATTGATGCGCTGTGCGCCTATGACTATCTTGTTGAAAAAGAAAATAAAAAGCCCGAAGAGATTATTCTTTTAGGCAGATCACTCGGTGCAGCCGCAGCAATAGAGATTGCAGGAAAAAGAAAAGTAAGGCTGCTGATTTCGGAAAGCGGTTTTCTGTCTACCCGGCATATGGCAGGACATATGGGGATATACCGCCTTATTTCGCCCTTTGTACCTGCAAATTTTAATAATCTTGAAAAGATAAAGAATATATCAGTCCCCAAGCTTATCATTCATGGTGATGCTGATGAAATGATTCCTTTTTCAATGGGAGAAAGGCTTTTTAAAGAGGCTGCAGAACCAAAGCAGTTTTATGCTGTAAAAGGGGCAGGGCACAATGATACGTATGTTGTTGGGGGGGAGGAGTATCGGGAGGTATTGAGGGCGTTTGTAAATAAAAGATGAACGTTCATCTTTTTTTAAGACGGCGAATAATTATTTGCCCCTACGATTTTCCCCTGTGCCATGAGCAGGTTGGTTATTTATTACTCTATTAGTATAAACTCGCAGGGGTGGACCTGCGTGTCCACCCGTTTTAAAATTCAATGTAATTGAAGCAGTTGCTGATTTCTGATCTCTGGTTTTATTTCTTCTTCCCCAGTTCCACAGACTTGTCCTTTGCCGCAGCAATGGTTCCGTCTATAATTTCGGCTATCCTGTTGTCATTCATATAGTTTAAGCCTGCTTCCGTTGTGCCGCCGGGAGATGTTACCATTATTCTTAAGTCTGCCAGCGAAAGATCTGAGCTTTCGGCCAGCATTGATGCTCCCAGGAATGTGCCTATAACCATCTGTGTTGCCGTTTTTCTGTCAAACCCCTGTTTTTCGGCTGCTTCAACAAAGCACTCCATTATCTTAAACGCAAAGCCCGGACCGCTTCCCGAAACTGCTGTTACAGCATCAATCATTGATTCTTCTACTGTAAAGGTGGTTCCTACTGCCTTAAGTATATCAAGGGCAATTTTCATCTGATCATCTGTAACTGTGCTGCCTGCTGCCAGGGCGCTTACACCCTTCTGAATAAGTGCCGGAGTATTGGGCATAACTCTTATTACCGGAATATCTTCCCCGAGCACAGACTGTATGGCTGCTATTTTTATCCCTGCAGCTATGGATATCACAACATGGCCGGGTGTTACCGTGCCTTTTATGTCTTCCAGAACAGCTGACATTACCTGGGGTTTTACAGCCAGTACAATTGTGCTGCAGTCTTTTACAAGCTCTTTGTTTGATTCTGCCCCTTTTACATTATAGGCAGTGTTTATTGAAGCAAGCTTGTCTTTATCCAGATCAAATGCACCGATCTTTTCTGCCGGGTAAAGGGCGCTGTCCACTATCCCTTTTATAAGTGCGGTTGCCATGTTGCCCGCGCCGATAAATCCGACTTTATGTTCTGCTGTACTCATGGTTTTTCTCCTGTAATTATTTTTTACCGGCCACTGCCTGGGCGATGTTGTAGCAGAAGTCTCCCAGCTTTTCAAAGGCTGAGAACATATCTACAAGTATCAGTCCCGGATCAACCGTGCATACACCTGCCTGAAGCCTCATCAGGTGGTTGCTCTTCATTTCTTCCCGCATATCGTCAATCCTGTTTTCAATCTCAAGAGCTCTTTCAAAGATGCTGCTGTCTTCTTCCCTGATGGCGTCAACTATGAGGATTAAAAATTTTCTGACCTCTTCCGAGATTTCTTCAAAATCTTTCATTCCGCCTTCCGAAATATAAAGATTCTGGGTGATCAGTTCTTCGATAAGTTCTGCAATATTTTCAACTTCATCCCCGGCTCTTTCAAAGTTATTGGTCATCCGGGTAAGTGCGGATATTTCCTTTGACTCCTCATCCATTATGGGCTTCTGCATTATTTTGACAAGGTACTGGGTAATTTCTCTCTGCAGATTATCGAGGGTGTCTTCCCTTTTTTTCCATTTTAAAAGATCTTTTATTTTTCTGCTTTTAACGGAATTAACAACATCGTCATACATAACCTGCACAGCTTCACCCATTCTTATTATCTCTGCACGTGCTCTTCCAAGAGCAACGGAGGGTGTATCAACATATTTATTGTCCAGGTATTTTATCTTTCTCAGTTCTTCAAAATCTTCACTCGTCTCTTTTGCTGATGTCAGCCAGATAGACATTTTTACAAGATACGGGAGCAGGAACAGAAAGATAAGCGCATTCACAATATTGAACAAAGTATGGGAGTTGGCGATGTATCTTTCTACATTGGGCCTTTCCCCGTTAATCAGCATGTCGGCGGCATCATAATGCATCAATGTACCTGTAACAAACTGCACCAGATCAATAAAATAGGGGAAACAGAGTACTATGAAACCAACCCCTATTACATTGAAAAGCGTATGGGCATTGGCCGTTCTCCTTGCATTTATGCTTGAGCCTATACTGGCGAGCTGGGCTGTTATTGTGGTACCTATGTTTTCTCCGAGTATAAGAGCTACACTGGTTTCAAAATTTATCAGCCCCTGAACTGCAAGAGTCATTGTGATACCTACAGTTGCGCTTGAGCTCTGTAAAATCATTGTAAGCACAGCACCCACCAGTACGCATAGTGAAATTCCGCCAAGTGTGCCTGCCTGAAAGCTCAGAAAAAATGAGTTGAACATGGGGTCATCTTTTAGAGGCGAAAATCCGGCTTTCATTGTTGCAAGGCCGTAAAATACAAGGCCGAACCCCAGGAGAACATCACCAAGATAAATCCATTTCTGGCGCCCTATAAAAAATTTAAGAAGCGCACCAAGGGCTATTGCAGGAAGGGCGTAGGCTGTTATTTTAAAGGCTATAAGCTGCGCTGTAATAGTTGTGCCGATATTGGCACCCAGTATTACTCCTACCGCCTGGGTAAGGGTCATGAGACCCGCATCCACAAAACCTACCAGCATTACCGATGTTGCGCTGGAACTTTGAATTATACATGTTACGAGGGCACCGGCAGTGCAGCCTATAAACCGGTTGTCCGATACCATCTTTAATATTTGTCTTAGTTTTTTTCCTGCTACTTTCTGCAGACCCTCAGACATGATTTTCATGCCGAAAAGGAACATGCCAAGTCCGCCAAAGGCCTGAAATATGAATGTTTCCATTTTTATCCTTAAATACTGATTATTTCTTTATAAGTGTACGGGTTGTTTTCGGTGTCCAAATCGTTGAGTATGAAGATGAGTGCTTTGATCCTGAATCGGCAGATAATGCATTACAGGTACAGACGGCTTTAGTTTTCATCCTGGAAGCCTTCCATTGCAAAAAGAGCTGCACCTACTGCTCCGGCAAGTTGCGGATGTTTTGGCGTTAATACTTCAGCCCCGGTTATTTCCTTTACCATTTCTACCAGAAAAGGGTTATGTTCCACAACCCCGCCAGTCATGGTTATACTGTCGGTTATTCTTTCCATTTCAAGAACTCTCTTAATAACCGAAAAAAACAGCCCTTTGATAATATCAGGGACTTTTTTACCCTGCCTGATTTTTTCAAGAACTTCGGTTGCTGAAAAAACGGTGCAGAAGCTGCCAAGTTCTACCATTTCGGTGGACTGCCTAGCCAGAGTGTCCATTTCTTCGATAGGTATGTCGAGTCTTAATGACATTTCCTCAAGAAATGCACCGGTTCCTGCAGCGCATTTTCTGTTCATTTTAAAATTGGTTCTTCTGCCTTCGCTATCAAGTTTTATGACTTTATTATCCTGTCCGCCGATATCTATTATTGTCATTGCCTTTGGGAAATAATTAAATGCTCCCTTTGCATGACACCCTATTTCCGTTTTGGTATCATTGCTGAATGAGACATTTTTTCTTCCGTAACCGGTCGAAACGGTCCTGATAATATCATCAGCCGAAGCGCCGGCTATAGCCAGGGCTTCGGCAAGGCATTCATCCGCAGTACGTGTAAAGTCTGTTCCTGATTTTTTTACTGAAAAACCAGCAAGATTTTTTTCTGCATCAAGAAGTGCCACTTTTGTGCGGGAGGCGCCTACGTCTGCTCCCGCGAATATCGATCCAATGAGTGCCATAGTAAAATGATTATGCAGCTAATTTGATTCGTCCAGCTGCTCTATAAAAGCTTCAATGTTTGTTACTGTCTGCTCTTCCGAGTAACAGCGCAGGTCATTTAAGTCTCCGTTTATCGTAAGCTGCGGAACTCCAAGTTCTTTGCCTATCCTGTCCGGAAGACCGTACCTGTTGTTTGAGTTGTTCGGGCAGGTTTTTGCATCATGAAAAATCATGCCGTCAAATTTATATTTTTCAAAGCAGTCACGCATATACTGTTCTTTGTATTTTTCATCCCTTACAATAAACAGCTCTGTATAGGCTCTTCCCATACTTTCAAAGGGGTCATTCGGGTCAAGCTGATCAAATATCCAGCTGTTGCAGTATGTTGATGCAACTATACATGTCTGAAGTTCGGAAAACTGTTTTGACAGTGAGCTTAATTTACCCCATACAGGCATACCGTCCCAGTATATCCTGTGTTTTTCTCCTTCTATTGCTGCGACTCCGGTTTCTATTCTTTCCTTAAGCTCCTTTATAAGAACTTCGTAATAGTCAACAGCCTCCTGAGTTCCCCTTGCAACAACTGCCGGACCCATATGGATGGTGGCATCAAAGAATGTCCAGGGGGAAGGTATTGCTGAGGCAGATTCAAGGCAGGCTCTCCAGAGTACAGATACCTGCCTGGAAAGCTCAACAGCCTCTTTAAATCGGTCTATATCAAATTTTTCACCGCTTATTTCTTCGAGACCTGGAATAAGGTTTTCAGTCTGTTTTGCTATATCGCTTACCTGAAAATCTTTGATCTCTCCAATATCCCTGTGGGTATGGATACCCATCAGAGGAACATCAAGTTCTCTTGAGTACCATGCAAACCAGTCCTGAACGTCGCGGCACTGGTTTGTGTTAAAAACAAGCACGTCTGGTTTTGGTACCGATTCAATTTTATAAGCATCTGTAAGAGGGGTTTTTTTCTGCAGAAATGAGCCCACATCTGCAGTCAGGTATGAACATATATCAGGGCTGTAGCCTATTGCGTTTGCATAGGGGATTAAATCCGTCGCCTGCCTGGTTGCACCCAGCATGGCCCCATGATTTTCCGGGAAGTATACTAAAAAGCCCATACCCCGAAGAAGTTCTGCCGGTCCTACACTCGTACACCATGCGATTTTTTTTGAGCCTGTTTTTGAAGCTTCGTCAAGCTCATAAAAATGGTTTGCCATAACCTTGTTATACAGCCCCTGGCATTCGAATTTTTTCCTGGCAGGTTTTTTTTCTTCGCTCATCCTGATTATCCCTCCATTTTTCTGTTGTGAATAATTGCCTTATATTGTGTAAATGTGCTTTAAATTCAGTATATTGATTTAACCCCGGGTCGAGATAGACTCTATTCGGGGCCAACTCTAATTGATAGGGCTTGGAAATGTCAAGTCTTGTTTCCTGTCTAAAATTTTACAACTATCTCCTCAAATGTCTTTCTCCATTTTGGCGGGTACAGTTTTTTAGACTTATCAAAATGCCCTACTGCAAGCAGGAGAGGTATCCAGAAATTTTGAGGTATTTTAAACTCTTTTCTCACCGCATCATGAATAAAACCGTCCATGGGGTGACTGTCTAACCCGAGCTCCTTTGCCGCATACATTAAAGACATTGCGAAAAAGCCCGTGTTTTTGTTTGCAAAGGCCTGTTGTTTTTCTGAGGTTTCTCCATACAGGGTTTTAAAGGTGCCGAAAAATGCATCCTTTTCATCTTCCTTTTTTTTGCCGGATTCTACTGCAATTTTAAAGGATTTTTCTGCAAAAGGGTTTTCTTCCTTCCAGCCGTTTCTGTCTGCCAGAATAATAAACACATATGGAGCTTCGGTTATCTTGGGCTGATCAAAGGCAAGTTTGCGCAGACGGGCTTTTTCATTCTGATCCTTTAATATCATTACACTCCATGGCTGAAGATTGTTGCTGGAAGGTGAATTTGCAGCCATTTCTATCATTTCTTTAATAAGGCTTTCCGGCACTTCTTTTTTTGTATCAAAAAAATTTACAGCCCTGCGTTTTTTTACAATATCTTTAAAATCCATGGCAACTCTCCTTTAATTTGTTATGTTCATTAAAGAGTAAAGACTGGCTGAATGCTGAAAGTCCTATCCTGAAAGTGTTTTTCCAGCATAGGAAATTAATCCACATCAAGCTCTTTTCTAAGCCACTGTTTTAAATCATCCGCCGGTGCATAAACTCCCTTTAACTCGCAGATGGGTTTTTCAAACTGTTTGGGCAGCTCTATTTTTGCAAGCTCAAGAGCTTCCTGTGAGTTTCTTTTTAAAAGATAAATATAATAGGGTTTGTCCCAGCAGTTTACCACAAAGTATATTGTATGGTCGGCCTTTGATTTAACCCGGGTTGAATCTCCCCTGGCGTAGATGTTTCCCCATTCAAGATATACTCTTACTGCTGTTTCAGGGGTCATTTCCCAGTCGATGGAAAATACCAGGTCCCTGTCTTTCTTTAATTCGGCAAGTGACGTGATCATGATATCCCCTTTCTTTTATAAGGTTTTTTATCTATTATAATCACAAAAAATTAAAAAAAAGAGAAAAAATGGCGCTTATAGATAAATACAACCCTGCAGTTTCAAAAAATGTGCTTCTGCTCATGGCAGGAGTCGTCTGGGACGCTGTCGGTCTGATACTTTTATTTCTGGCATTTTCCTGGCTGTCCGCTGCATCATCTATTCATGTTTCCATTTATATAGCGGGAGGTGTAGCGCTTGCACTTCTTGTGCACCACTTTGGATTTTTAAAAATAGTAAACAGAAATATTAACCGGATACTTCAGATGGATCAAAAGAAATGCTTTTTTTCTTTTATTCCCTACAGGAGTTACCTGCTTATTATAATAATGATGGCCGCAGGAATTATTCTGCGCCGTTCAATAATACCCAAATATGATCTTTCCATCCTTTATATAGGTATAGGCCTGGCAATGATACTGTCCAGTGTGAGGTACCTGAGAGTGTTTTTTATTGAGATCAGAAAATAAAGGGTTGTACCTTAAAATACCTGCCTGAAAGAAGTAATTGCCTTTCCATATATCAATGAGACGATCCTGAACTGCCCCTGTTTCCGGCTGTAATCTATAAGGAGGATAGTGATCTTGTCCTGCATCCGGTTTTTATTTTCAGAATCACAGAATGTTCATAGAGCAGGTTTAAAACCGGCTTTCTTACATGCTGAAATAATTAATGTTTTTTTTATTCTTCCTGTCTCCCATCTGTGAGAAATTTGGCATGATATGTGCACAGATCGCATTAGTTTCAATCCAATAAGATAAATTATTCATTTACAATATTTTGACCAATAAATGAAACGCTGCACTTAGTTTCAATATGAGAAGAATATAAAAAGGCAGCTAAAGATATTAGTGAAATAACCTTTTTTTGATTTTTTAATGACAAGGCAGGGGGAGATGATGAAAAATTTTAAGTTACATAAGATTTTTATTTACCTGACAGGCACAATATTTCTTTTGACCGGTTGCGGAGGAGGGGACTCTTCCCCTGTTTCGACAAATGATCCTGATCCAGAGCCATCAATGATGGTTATCTCCGGCTCTTTGAATGATAAGGATATTTCCGGCGCCACTGTTACTTTAAAAAGCGTGGAAAGCAACGAAACCATTGCCAGCGCATCAACCGGTTCATCAGGTACATACAGCATCTCTGTCGAGGAAGATATACTGGATACGGACGGGACTTATATACTTTCTGCAACCAATCCGGTCAACGGACGGTCGCTACGGTCCATGGTTTCGGGTGCATCGATATTAAGCAGTGAAGACAGCTATTCCTCAACACTTACTGCGATCAGTGCATATTCGGAGGCCGCATACCTTGTTGCTAAAACAAAAAATGATTCAGAAAACCCATTACCCTTTCTAATCCGGAGCCTTTCACTTACAAGCAGCGGATATCCCCTGTCTACTGACTACGATTCTGTCAATGCTCTGGCTGTATGGATCAAAAATCAGTTTACTGATCCGGATAATACGTCAGATGATTCCTATATCGCAGGCATTACAAGTAATATCCTGGGTGTTCAATGGCCTGTTTTCCTTGTTGAAGGATCAGATGTGACGATAACCCTTCCAACGGAACTTACCGATGCTGGCGTCATTATTTCTGTGACAGGTTTTAACGGTCCGGCAGATGTCTCGGTAAACGGAGGATCTCTCACAGTCACTCCCGGTCTGTCCGGGACAAGCGGCCAGATCGAACTTCTGATATCAGTTAATGGAACCGAAGAGTCGCTGGTCCTGCCTGTAAATACCGTTGGAAAAATATCCTCAGTTTCTGAAGAAATAATTTCAGGATCATCAGCACCAATAACTTTCGGCACTCTTACTCTAACCCCGTCATCACTGTCATTTACTTCCGACACCAGTATAAATATTGCAGAACTGGATTTGAGCGCCATTTCCGACACATCCATGGGTGATATTACTATAACCAAAGCCTTTGATATCGAACTCGCCTACGAACCTGACGCTCCGATAACCCTGACCTACCAGGCATCGGGAACGCCTGATCCGGATAAAACAGTCCTTATCCATATAAATACGGCCACGAAGATTGAACAATATGTATATCCGGACAGTTACGATGAAACAACCAATACATTTACTTTTACTGTTGACCGGTTCTCTCCGGTACTTATCGGCAAACTTGCAGATACCCCGACCTATTCCGCCGGGACAACCATAACTTCATTTGACCTTGTATCCGACAGTGTCAGGGCTTTTGGTTTTTACCGTAACCTTGCAGACATTATTGGTGATAAAAACACACTTTCATCCATTCAGGAACAGGATATCGATACCAGAGCCAGACTTTTGACGTATCTTTCCAGCAAAGCGCTTTATTCCTTCATGTCATTACCCAAAACCGATCCTGAAGGGCTTAAGGATCTTGCCGGAGTAACTTTTAATACCCAGTGGTTCAGTTTCTCCAAAGAAAATGCATGGGAAGAGTACTGGGTTATCCGGGCCTGTCTGATGCAGACACTTTACAGGATTACCAACTCGGGTTACACCGGAATAAGCCAGGATGATCTTTTGACATATACGTTAAAAAATGATGTCAGTTTTGACACGGATATCAAAGCATCGGTTCTGGGCCAGGCTGACGACAGTGGAAATTATTATTTCCCCATGGTTGCCTACAGGGTGCTTAAACTGGGTCTGACAACGCCGGATGTGTTTTTTCCGGAGGCCATTGAATCCATCAAAAATGAGGATCTGGATCTGGAGGTATTTCTCGCACGCTATCATGGCATGACCGAATGGATAAACGACTATATTAATTATGTTCATTTCACATCTCCAAAAATCTCAGAGGCCGGTGCGACCGAAGCGCAGCTTGCTGTAGCAGCAGATGCCATTATTTTAAACACCATGAAATTTTTCGGAAACACATCAGACAATATTTATGCGGGGCTCTGGCTTGGTGCATCCTATGACTATTCTCAGGAGAATGACATCAAACCCGTAATGGAAAGTTTTGCGTTTATTAACGACACACTTGGAGATCTTCTCCTTTTCTCAAATGACAGTATAATATCCGGTAACACGGTCAAGGACGAAGCTCAGAGTATTCTCGGATCGTCTGTAACCGATATGGACTGGGTGAGCCAGGGTTCTTATACTGTTCCGCCGGAAGTGTATGACGAACTTGTCAATCTGGAAAACTGGAAAACCTATCTTGACGGCCTTTACCCCGTTCTCTACACCTGGTACAGGGACGCGGATAGCGACGGTTTCGGCGACCCTGAAACAAGTGTTACAGCCTCATTACGCCCCGAAGGATATGTCGCTGACAATTCTGATCCTAACGATGCCAATAATACAATTTATCCTGATTCACGGGAAGTATGCGGTGATCAGGTGGATAACGATTTAAACGGACTGACTGATGAGGGATGCAGCAGTTTTTATAAAGGAACTGAAACAACCATAGCTCTCCAGCGTAAAAGCAATAACCAGTTTCTGATTCCCGTTGATGTTGGAAATCAGACATTTAACCTCCTGGTGGATACCGGTTCAGATGCACTTCTGGTGTTTGCAGACAAGCTGGCAGATGACTCTACCGTAGAGGTATCTGCAACTCCCTTCACAAAGCGTTATGCCAGCACCACCCGCGAAGGGGTTCTGGCAAAAGCAGCCGTCCGGGTCGGCGGTTATTATGATCCTGACATGACCATCATGGTGGTTAACTCGCCCACTTCCGATAATGATCCGTCCCTTACAGCCAAGGAAGCCGACGGCATCATAGGCCTTCGCCGCACCCAGGGTATTTCAGTAAATGACGGTGAAGTTTTCCCTGATGCTCCGCTTAATACCCTGGAACCCTCTATCAATATCTTTGAACTGAACCTGCCTCCGTCAGGACCGGCTTACCTTTCCCTCGGACAAATGGCCACTCTCGACGGGGCCAAGTCCCAGTACGTGTTTAAGGCCAAAACCTACACCTTTACCGATCCTGAAAGGCCTGAAGCAGCAAGTTATGCAGATCTGCAGGTGCCTTTCCGGGCAAAGAGCAAATTCGGAGAAGCTGCCTCGGGTGACCTGGATGTCCTGTTCGACAGCGGTGCTGTGAGCAAACTTGTGCTCGACACTGAAGTGGCCAAGTCCCTGGGGTATGATTCATTTACTCAAAAATGGAACCTTAATGAAGATGATGAAATCGAGTTTAACCTGGTGGGCGCAGGAGAAACAATCACACTCTATCCCAAGTTCAAAATCTCCGAAATCAGTGTAGCCCCGTTGAGCCAGATGGGCGTAAGCTACGAGGCTGTTCTGGGTATCGACAGGTGGCAGCACTATGTTGTTGGATTTTCCTATGTAGATTATCAGGGAGGCGGTCCGGACGGGACCATTCTTATGCTGTTCCGGCCCAACCTGGCCGAAGCCTACAGCGGGAACTCAACCGGGCAATCCCTGAACTATCAGGATCTGGAAGGGTTGAATTCAATCGGCGACGATCGGTGGCCCTCAGCAGATAACAACGGCGATCTCATCGCCTTCCAGTCCAACCGGCCCAACGGCATGGGTGGCTGGGATATCTATCTGTGGCGTAAGGGTGAAGGCATCCTGACCTTCCCCAACCTGAACAGCACAACTGATGATGAAGATCCCTCCCTATCCGGCGACGGGCGTTACCTGGTATTTCACTCCGACCGCGAGGGTGGTGCGGGAGACTGGGACATCTATCTGTATGATATCGAAAACAGAATTTTCGTGGACATGCCGGGTCTGAACACGTCAGCTCTGGAACGCACGCCTGCGATAAGCACGAACGGCCGATACATTGCATTCCGTTCGGAACGTGAAGGCAACGCTGGCGACTCCGATATCTACCTGTACGATCGTGACACAGAGTCTCTGGTACCGCTGCCCGGCTTAAACAGCAGCGAAGGAGATTTCGGTCCGGTGCTGAACAGCGACGGAACCCTTATCGCCTTTGACCATGACATCACTGAAGGCGGGGGGTATGATTCGGACGTGTACCTTTACAATGTGGCTACTCACACTCTGGACACCCTTGCCGACATCAACGGCGCTTCATGGGACATGGATGGGGCGGTTAGCCCGGATGGTACCTATGTGACCTTAAATACCAACCGCCATAATCCCGATATGGGGCTCTTTGACCGCAACTTTTTGATATATAACCGTGAAACCGGATCACTTGAGCTGTTTTCGGGTCTGAACTCCGAGTACGATGAAGAGGGCCTCTCCTTCACCGGTAACTCGAAAAACATGGTGTTCCACTCCAGCCGTCCCGGCGGAATGGGCGGTTCGGATATTTATTTTTACAGTCTGATAAACACTGCCCAAACAGCGAGCGGAGATATCGTGGATTTGCCCAACGAAGAAATACTCCTCAATCTTGATGAAAACTCAGGAACCTATACTCTGACTGTGACCACCGAAGAGGGGGATGATCTGACCCTTCTTCTTGATACCGGGGTTTCGGGTATCATCCTGTTCTCCGACAGCGCACCATCCGGAAACCGCTGCGAAGGTCCTGCTTCCGTGGTTCTGCCTTACGGCACCCTCAATGCGGCTGAACAGATATGTCTAGGAATCCGCGTTGGGGAACAGACCGCTGACACCCGTATACCTGTCATCTCCGGCCAGAGCAAATACAACGCAATTGTGGGACGCACCGATCTGCCTGCAGTAGATGGCGTGATCGGATTCAGAGGTAATTTTCAGAACGAATTCAATCCGAAGATCCTGTTTATGGAATACAGTTTTATAAATGGTGAGGAGCTGGGCCTTGATATCAGACCCGGCCTTACTATCGGCAATACCCCGGTCACATCCCTTGCCCGGGGGCAGGGTGAATACCTTCTGGATACCTGGCTGGACGGTGTCATAGATCCCATAGACCCTTACGGTAAAAGCTATACCAATATGGATGTAACCTTTTTAGCCAGAACGGATACGGGAGAAGAATGCGCGGACTATAGCGTCGTAATGCTGAGTTCGATTCTCAATGATACCCTTATTCTGGATTTTGATACTGCAAAAAGCCTTGGCTACTCGGAAATAAAAGGCTGGGATAAGGTTAAGGAAATCAATCTGTTTTTTGCTAATGAGATCTACATACTGCCTGCGGATTTAGGTGCCTTTCCTGTTGAAAAAGTAAGGGTAGCAGATCTGTCGGAGCATCACTGCAAGGCTATCCTGAGTGCGGACCGTTGGGTAAACAGTTTTATTGTGGGCTTTGCCTCAATAGATTATCAGTTCGGCGGTCCCTGGGGAACAGTTTCGTTACTGCACGTGAAGGATATTCCGGCGCTGAAGGGGGATTATCTGACTAAAGGCAGAAATTATATATCCCTTCCCGGTCTTAACAGCGCAAGCGATGACGATTATCCCACGGCAAGTATCGACGGTCAGACCATCGCTTTCCAGAGTAACCGTAACGGCGATAAAGATGTGTTCGTATACAGGATAGGCCAGGGTCTTATTGAGCTTTCAGGACTTAACAGCAGCAGTGATGACGAGCATCCCTGTATCAGCGGTGACGGACGCCTTGTGGTCTTCCATTCGGATCGTTCGGGTGACCAGGATATTTATCTGTATGATATCGAGGCTCAGGCCTTCATAGATCTTCCGGAGCTCAACTCCGAGTATGATGAATGGAGCCCAAGTATCAGCGCTGATGGCAGCATGATTGCATTTTTAAGTGTTCGTCCGGACAGTGTTGAAGGCAGCTGGGATATATACCTGTACAGCCTGACTGATATGCAGATGACATCAATAAGCGGAGGGTGGGTGAACACCAGTGCTGACGAAGACGCCCCTGTCCTCAACAAAGATGCCACCCTGCTATCTTTTATTGCCAATGATCGTCCGGATTCCGTAGGAGACTCCGACGTATTCGTATATGACCTTGTGAACGGGCGCCTGCTGGAACTGCCGGAGGGTACAAACGAGACCTTCTGGAATGACGGAGTTATCAGCACCGACGGAAAGTTTGTTCTTTGTACTTACTATGAGGATACCACCGACTATATCAAGCTCATGGAACTCAGTTCCGGAGAATTTATATATATGCCGGGCCTTAACACGGCGTACAATGACTGGGGACTTCAGGCCACACCGAATGCCCAGTATATTGTATTCGAATCCGACCGACCCGGCGGAATGGGAGGCTGGGATATCTACATTTATCAGAGGGACGAAACTGACACAAATACCTATACAGTGACAAACTCCTACGACCAGAACGGATACGTTACTGACGAGGATGGAAACAGGGTAGCGGACGAGGAAATCCGCGCATATGACAAGACTAATACCCTGATCGGTACAGCCATAACAGATGAACTAGGTAATTTCACAATAACGGTTCCCCAGGGGTCTCAGCTGGGTATTACATTTGAATCCGTTACCAGTGACCTTAACATCGTAACCGACGATGTGGGTGATGACACATATGTGCCTGATTTTGAAGCCGGTAACCTGAAATTTACCGAGGTGTGGATTGAAGATACAGCACAGGCAGGTCTGTCATCTACTATACATTTTGATATCGAAGCCACGGTTCCCAAGTACAATACCTATGTGACAGTCTATCTCAAGGCCGGAAACCCGGGTGATATAGTGATTGACGACACTTTTATTCCGGATTATGAGCTTACTTCACTGATTATCGACAAGCTGGGCTTTAATGAGACAGTCTCAGATCCGGTTGTAAAAGAGCAGAAAGATACGACAACTTCGGTCACCTACTACCCTGATACAAACAATCGGAAGGCCTATGTTGAACACACCTTCATAGTGCCTCAGGGTATTCCGGACGGTGTATATACGGCGGTTTTTGCTATTAATACATATGATATAACAACCGAGGATGATGATTTACAGGGTGAATCGGATGAGGATCTGGCCGATAACTACATGGTGGCTTCGGCTTCTACCATTATAGGTACTCCCTCCCTGCCCAATCTCAGAATTTTATCTCACGAGCTGTTTACCAACAGCTTTGAACTGCCTTCAGCAGAGCCGGATCCGACGGTTGTTCCGGAACAGTATGATTTGAGTCTCAATCTCGAGGTAGAGTCTATGGCTCAGGATACCACTCAGCCTGTTGATATCACCTTTGATCTTATGATCGGAGAAAAAACCTATTCAATGACTTTTGCGGAGCCAAATGGATATGGAGTGCTTCAGAAGAAAAGTGAACAGACTTACGATGTTGAATGCAGGCCGGAAGACCGTGAAGGCTATCCGTCAGGCGACCGCTGCGCATCACTTTATCGTCAGGAACAGACAGGTAAAACATACAGTCTGTTCATGAATGCAGATGCCTATGAGGAGCTGAATACTCTTACATCAGATACCATATGTTATCTTGTGGTTAAAATGGATCCGGATAGGACCATAGCAGAGTATAATGACAATGTGGCAGATAACACCATATCAATACCGGTGATGTTCCTGGCTCCCGAGACTGCTGTTATGGAAATTCAAATGAGTTCTCAGCCCGGATCTACACTTAAAAATATGTTTGATCTGCGCGGGGGAAACACATACGGTAACTCCGACTTCGGTATCGGCTATGAAATCGGCCCGAAACTCGATTATATGCAGGTGATATATGACGGCTATGAAACTCCATATGCCGCCAATTTCATCGGCACCGGCAAGATTACGGGAAAACTCTTTGGAAATTCATTTACTCCCCTTGAAGTAGGACCCAAATTTGATTTTGACTTCAGCTCCGGCGGGCTGGAAAAATCTTATTTTGAATACGGTGTATGGACATTCGGCACCAGAATATGGGGCTATAAACACACCATGCCCTACGATTATCTGTCAAATGGGTATATTGTTCTGTGGGACAGCACCGACGATAACGGCAATGAAAAATACGCCAAACGCAAGGAAAAGAAAAAATCAAAATCCTTTATGGTAGGACCTGTTCCTATTACCGTCGAGGGCGGAATAGTCGGCGAAATAGGGATACGCGGGTCGATTAAGTTTGAAACCGGCAACAAGCTTTCTCTGGAAGCCGGTCCCTATACAAATCTAAAGGGAACACTCGAAGGCGGTGTCGGAGTGCCGGGGTTTACGGTCGGAGTCGGTGTCGAACTTGTTCTCATAGATATAGGTCTGAATTTCAGTCCAAGTATCATGGTAAAGCCAGAGGTGCCCATCGCAATTGTCGAGATGAAGGTGCCCATCACAATAACGACACTGAGCGGAGAGGCATACCTTTTTGCCAGGGCCCTGTTCTGGACCTACAAGCACACTGTCATAGCCTGGGATGGGTATTCCTATGAAATTCAACTCTTTCCGCTATGGTACAAGGGGTATGGCGCTACTGACATGTACAATACCAGTTACTACCCAAGTACTGACTTCACAGGAACATCAGTGGCAGGACCAAGGCTTGGATTCCTCTCTTTTAACTGGGGCTATGGCGGACCGTCCGAACTCAACGGCAGGGTGGATTATTTTTCTGCGGTTTACGAGGGATATTTTGAGTTTTCAGGAACGGACGATTATATCTGGGGTGACTCAAGCGCAGCATACGGCAGCAGCTACACCTTCTATGTTAATAGTGACGACAACCTGACCATCAAACTGGACGACGAAGTTATTCTTGACAACAGTTTCGGTCAGAAACAGTTCACAGAGGATATTGCCTCCGGCTTCCATAAACTCACAGTCAACTATAACGAGCTTCATTCGCCGGCTTATGTCCAGCTTTACTGGACATCGCCCAACCAGTTTGCCACCTTTTACTACAACAACATTGATTTCTCTGGTGATCCGGTACTGTTTGAAACCAATGATAAGATTGATGAGAGCTGGGGAGATCAGAGTCCAAAGCCGGGTGTGGTAAATTCTGACAACTTCAGCGTCCGTTATGAAGGAAATTTTACCTTCCCTGTGGGGACGGACTATATGTTTACAACCCGTGGAGATGACGTGGTACGCATTTATGTAGACGACGTACTTGTCCTTAATAACAACGGCGTATGGTATGAGAATCATGCTGCTTCAGCATACGTTGCCGCCGGAACTCATAAAGTTCGTGTAGAGTATATCGAATACTCCGGTTGGGCGAATATCAAGGTCGACTGGGCACCTGTGAACACTTTTGTAGGGGCCTATTTCAACACCCGCACCTTCTCTGGAGTCCCCAAACGTATCAGTAATGACGACCGTTATTTTAGAGGCGCCGGATTATGGGATTATTATTTCATGGCCGATTTCGGAGAAGGCAGGCCTGCCAATGACAGTAATGTGAACTACGACAATTTTTCTGTAAAATGGGCAGGAGCTTTTTACTTTGAAGGCGGAGACTATGAATTCGTAATCGGTCAGGACGATCAAATGTCCGTATGGGTTGACGACCGGCTGATAGGTTCATACACAGCACATAGCCAGCAGCACCTCGTTACTGTGCCCATAACCGCAGGATGGCACATCGTTCGCATGAACTATGTTGAATATAACGGCGGAGCAAGGGCTGTGCTCAAATGGGGTAAAAAGAAAAAGAATGTCATTACCGAATACTATGTCAGGTCCTATGACGAACTTGGCAATATGATTCCGTCATTCATCAATCGCCGAGGCGATATGGACAGTAACTGGGGCCATGGTGCACCCCAGGGAGACTGGCCGCTTCACGGAGATGATTATGATGTTATCTGGGAAGGCGATTTTGATTTTGAAGGCGCGCCCTATCGGTTCAAGTCCGGGGCCGATGACTTTGTAAAGGTTTATCTGGATAACGTCCTTGTGGTGGAAGCCGCATGGCGTGACTGGCAGACCTTCGATTACAGCATCATCGCAATGAATCCGGGCACTCATCATATCAAGGCAGTGTTCCATGAATACGGCGGGGGAGCCTGGGCAAAGGTAGCCTGGGAAAAGCTCGAACCGGATAAATTCTATGGAAAAAAGTTTGACAGCAGCAATGCAGACGCTCAGTATGATGTAAACACCACTACCAATTACATTAATTATGACTGGGGATCAGGATCACCCATCGGATCAACGGATAATTTCCTGATTGTCTGGAATGGTGTAATAAATATCGAAACAGACGGGGTATATCATTTTTACGGGAGCGTGGACGATGATCTTCACGTGTGGATAGATAATGAGCATGTGTGTCACCGTACGAGCTGGGGGACCTACTCCTTTGACAAAACTTTAAAAAAAGGCCCCCATTCAATTAAGCTTCGTTTCTGGGAAGGAGGCGGCGGCGCCCATGCTAAATTCCATTGGTACCGGAAATAATGACCGGGAAAAATCTGGTGAAGTTTAAAGGGGCTTATTAAGCCCCACATAAAAAAGGAGATTATCATAGCATGAAAAAGCACAGAAAACTGATAACATTATCCGGACTTGCGGTTATCGTTATACTTATAACTATTTTGAGTTATCTCAATATTTTCGATCGTGGAGTAAATGAAAGTCCGGATAAGAAAACTGTCTCAACCGAAACGGAAAAAGATATGTATCTTCCTTCGAACTTCAGGGATATGATACTCTCCTTTTCACCCCGAAACGGGGATATGCTGTCATACCGGCTGACTTTGAAATCGGACTCCGATCTCAGTGCGGATATTTTTTCAGCCGGTAATTCCAGTGGACCGTCATCTTCAGGTGACAGGTTCGTCCGGCTCTCCATGGTTTCATCCGGCGATCTGTTTCTGAAGTTTTATCATTCTGACACTTCGGGTAAAGATGTTAATGTTTCCGGTGTGATTGAAAACCTTAAACTTACACTTAACGGAAGACTTCCTGATTATGCTAAAGGGATGACCTATCCATTTGCGTTTCAGATGGACTCCAAAGGATATATAAATGATTTTTCATTTACCCTGGGGATACCTGAAGAAGCAAAAGCCATGATCAAAAACATCTTCTATACTATGCAGACTGTATACCCTAAAAAACGCTTCCAGACCTGGAAGACAAGGGAAATCGACAGCACAGGTCAATACCAGGCCGAATACAGCATTCCTGTAACGGAAGAAACAGACACAGGATTTGTTGTTGAAAAAAAGAAACTGGCATACATGATGCTTTTTAATGAAGACACGACAATGGCGCGCGGGCTGGCGCCAACAGAGGTGCGGATTGGAAACAGCAGTATCAAAACAAAAGTTCCTGCAAAAGGAGCCTGGATTCTTTCAACGGATCAGAGTGAAAGCACGGAAATCATGTCCGGTTTAAAGAAACTTGGCACAAGTATGACTCAGTTTTCGGCTGTACGTCAGGATAAAACACCGGCCGCTGCCTTTGCAGAGAAATTTGAGGATGCAATATCAGCTTTAAAATCGTCTTCCTGGCTAAAAGAAAAATATACGGTCACAGATCCTGAGCTTAATGCAATCAGCGCCAATATTGACCTTAACACGGCTTTAAATACATATAAGTCGATGCGGACATCTGATAACACGGCAGAGCGGCTTCAGGCAGAAAAATTCATGATTAATTACCTCAGGCAAAATCCTCAGGCCTGTTATGATCTGATCAAGCTTCTTGATGCTGACCGAAATAAAGATAATTTTGACCATGAAACACATCTCGAACTCTGGCAGCTTATAACCAAAGCCGGTCATGAGGATGCGCAGAGAGCGGTTCTTGAAGCTGTTACAAATAATGATTACAGCGGTCTCACTCATATACGGGCTCTGGCTTACATCCATGATTTTGAATACCCGGAATCCTTTGTGGCACAGGGGCTATGGGGATTTTACAAAACCGTTGATATGGTAAACGGTGATGATGCATCAAGAGAGCTGGGGACAATGAGCCTTTATGCCATCGGTTCCATCGGCAGTGAAGAAAAACTTAATAATGAACTGAAACCTGATATAGGTAAAAGCCTATCTGAAAATCTGACAAATGCATGTGATACAGAGACACAGGTTGTCACCCTTCAGGCTATTGGGAATTACGGCGGTTCTGATGTTATAGATACGGTTAAACCTTACTTTACAAGCGAAAGCGAACGTGTACGCGCAGCCGCCTATGAAGCTATCCGCCAGATGAATGCAGAGGAGGCTTTTGATACTTTTACTGAAAGCTACGAAAAGGAATCCAGCAAGAATGTCCGAACCTCGGCTCTTAATATCCTTACGTCCATGACCGTCACAGATAAAACCATTTCATGGGCAGGGGAAGAAGTGCTGAAAGTAGAGGCGAGTGACGACCAGGAAGCACTGGCAAAGGTTCTGGGTCAGAACGTAAAATCATACCCTGAATGCGAAGATACCCTGCGTAAACTTCTGGATAAAAAACCATCCAACAATGTAAAAAAGATGGTGTACCGATACATTGCGCCCGAGTAAAAGGGAGCAGTGCAATCCTTGTATATATTGGATTACAGGAAAAATCGGAAAAATAATGAATGCGTCGCAGATCTTCATTCTCAGAATCACAGATGTTTTTTGAATGAAAACTGCATGGCTAACAGGATTGCTGATAACGCGCAGCTTTTAGCAATTTCGACGTTGACCCAGATGTTGCACCATTTAATTATGCATGAGAAATGATAAACGCTTTTGTTTCCGGTGTGAAATCATTTACTGGTAAATTTATTAAAGCTCCAGTAGAGAGGGTTAAAACCCAGACATTTTTAAAACGGTAAATTTTATTTAATATTGGCCATTCAAATTTAGTAGGTCCAATACCTGATAAAACTATGAAATGTTCTTCCAGCAGTTCAAGAGTTGCTTCGGTTTTTTTTATTCTCTGTAACTGCCTGAGAGATCTTTTAAGATGAACAAAGTAACGTGAAATTATTGGAGTTAAAATTGAAAAGAAAAGCGCACCAATAAAACCGAAAGTCCAGCTTCGATCACCATTAGCAAGTTGATAAATTCCAAATATTGTTAGCAGTATCGGGAAAATTAATTTTACTCCGGTTAGTTGCCACCAGAAAGATCGAGCTGGTTCACGGATAATTGATTCTGTGTATTATTTTTACCGATTCTATAAAAAGAAAAAGATACTTTGTTTTTCAGAAATCATATATTAACAGCCCTTTCAGATGATGAACCGTCAGGTGATTTTGTACGCGTGTTTAAGTATTTGGATGCTTGCTTTGCTTTAAATCCCATAAAAATTGAAATGCAAGCAGACACAGAAATATACTGATTGCGTACCCTGATTCTCCAAATTTAGTATTTAAAAAAAATCTATCAATGAAAATAAAAACTGCATAGCATGCAATCAAAAAACTATAGGCATAAAATGATTTTGATCTTTCACTTTTCCTGTTTCGTTTTTTATTTAATGTCTTAAACACTGCGGTGAAGAAAAATATTAAACTGATAATAAAAAATAAAAAATTCATTATGAATCTCCTTATTTTAATTCACTGTTTTAATGTGAGTCTGAAGTTAATGCTTCCCGTGGTTTATGGCCTACGGCCTCATGAGCTATGAAGTGTTTTACCATTCTCCAAGGCATTTGAGCACCTCCTTTCGGGGCTCAATTCACCTTGTTTCTGTTACCTATGTTCCACGACTAAAGTGTTGCCTGTGTCTCATGACAGTACCTTTAAATGACAGTGTTAATAAAACTATTGCACCAAAGATAGGTGGTAACCAAAAAGTAAGAAGCGGTTTTATATTAGGTGTCCCAAAAAAGCATACAGATGCTTCTGGCAAAATTTCTGTTACAAGACCAATTTTATTAATACTGCTTTTGATCCGGATAAATGAGCTGTCGGCTATTTCTAATGTGATTAGAAATGCTGATAGTAAGCCGATAGCACCCCCTAGTACAGGAGGAAGCAAAAATATAGAACTGATAAAATGCCCTCTAGATAAATCTCGCATAATCCCTGAAAGAATGAGGGCTGAAACAATAATGTAAATCATTATTGCTGGGTAAACATTATAAATGAAAATAAATATATCACTTTTCTCATTTTGAATTATCTCAACTGCTAACGGCTGCATAAGCAGCAAGCTTTTTGCCAAATCCGAACTTGATTTAAATGTTATCGTTTTTTTCTTTAAAGCGGTATTTAAATATTTAATATTTCTTTAAATGAAGTTCTTTCCCTGATTTGTCTTTTCCATTTTTTTATTAATTCCGTTTCTTCAACCTCATTTAACTTGCTGATGAAATAATTTTTGAATTCACTAAGATTATAAATAGGTGCAATTCGCTCATACTTTATTTTGCATTTATATACATTTGGAAGAAATCTAAAAATTGACCGAATTAAGTTTCTGTTTCTTTCAATATTAATAATTTTAAAGAAATTTCCATTCTCATCACAGACAATATTATTTAACAAATACTTATTAAAATAATAAAAGTTACTATTATAGTAATAATTACCAAACCCATATGCCATTTCAAAGGCATCATCGTCAGACCATGTATGATTACTAATAACTAAATATGGTGGAGTAGGTTCATTAATTAAATGATTCATTTATTATAACTCATTCATTTGATTTATAACTGTAACGGTGATGCTTACCGGCTGGGCGGCGTTTTCCCAATGGGTAAGAGCCTTTCGCCTAAGTAATTCTTTTTTTAGCTTCTCAAAATCTGCGGTGGAATATTTTATTTTATCTCTCCCGATTTCTATTGAAACACTACCCCGCCGAAGTAATACAACCCGCTTTTCTATTAATGAATATAGTTCAGAGACCCATTCCGGCGAATCCGATTGCGGTATTAATTTATTCATACGTGCATCAGTGGGAGATATTATCACCTCAACATTGGATTTGCCGACTTTGTAAACCATTGTAAATAATTCTTCTATAGCTGTATCTCCCATGGCAAGGCAGCCAATGGATAATGCTTTGCCGTGAATAAAAATATTACTTCCCGGTTTATTTCGGCCTTCTTTTTTGGCATATTTCAGGTCAAAGCTGTTGGGATAATTCAATTTCATCGAAAGATGATAAGAGCTGTTTGGATTTAAACTTATTATTTTGTATATTCCTTCCGGAACCTGTCTGTCCCCTTCAAACAGCTTCGGTCCTGGTCCTCCGCTTAACGCTTTCACTTTGTATTCTTTTATGAATCTGTATTTTTCTTTGTCCCGTGCCCATACTTCAATTTTTTTCCGGTCTTTAATCGCCAGAAGAATTAATTGTCCAGGTGGAAATTGAATATCTGCTTCTTTAAAACTTGATAAGAACCTTTTTTCTGCATCATCACCATATTTATTTATAACATCTGCAACTGACTGTTTGCCTTTGATTTTTAAATAACAGGGGTACCAGTATGAACGGCCATAATAAAAAAAGCCCAGGCCGATGATAAAAATAATTATACAAATGGAAATACGAAATTTCATTGAAGCCTCTTTAACTTAAAGCTTATCAGTTTCACCGTGATGTTTCATGTCAAGCAGAGAGCCCACCGGGGTATGGAGGAGCTGGATGATTTTATTTAGTTATATCGCCTTCATTCTTTTGTAAAGGTTGATAACTGCATCTTGGACATTCTGTAAAAGCTAATAACCAAGCCACCCATGATTGGTGGTCTATTTTACTCACTGCATACCATAAAAGTTTTAGTTTGCATTGAGGACATTTTATTGAAAAGCACCCCCACGAAAATAAAAGAAATGCGAAAAATGCAAAAATACCAAAAACACTATCTATTCCTGGTACTGAATTACCAAAAATTATTTGATAAATTAAAATAGCCCCCAATACCGCGAGAAGGGATAAGGAAAAATATAATTTCCAGTATTGCCCGGTTTTTTTTATGAAAGGTGTTTTATCCATTGAAAATTAGAAGACATTCTGACTCATTAAAGGTTTTAATATTTCTGATCCTCGAACGTGAAATTATATGGGGACGTCCTTAAATAATCAAATAACTCAATCAATCAGGGTGAATTTGTTATCCTTCTCTATCTCTTCGCCACGTCTTACGGCATAACTGACTGCCGCGAGGGTAAGATCAAGTTTTCTGGATAATTCAGACATCGGCATACCAATCTTCACTGAACACCAGTAGCATACAAGATCCCTTGCCTCTACTCTGTCCTTCTGCCTTCCCTTTCCTGTTATATAATCTTTTTCAAGATCAAATAATGTAGAAACTTTCTCAAGAATCTTATTATAATTAATTCCACGTTTCTTGAGTTCATATTTCCGGTTAAAGCTTTCTTCCGAAACTGAAAGTACTTCTTCTACAAAATCACTTTCACCTAATATTCGTTGGTCACTTTTGATACGGTCCTGACCTTTCAATTTTAACTTCTTTATTTCATCCCATCCTCCCATACTCCTTATAAACCCGCCGCCAACCAGATCAGGCCGTTTTTCTGTTGAAATAACAGACGCAACATAATCCCTATATTTCTTTCTTGAGGTTCCAGCTCGTTTTCCGAAATATTTCAATACATATTCTGTATCATGCCATTCTCGTTTTTTCTTTCCCATCAGGGCACTGTGACCACTGTATGGATATCTTTCGAGCTCATTTAAATCCTTTACAAGTTTTCCTCTTATCGGATTCAAATGTATATATCTGACAAGTTCAATAAAATAGGTGTCTTCCTGACAAATTATTGATTTATATCTATTTTGAAACAGCTGGCCGTGTCTTTTATATTTCCGGTTAAAGGAAACAGCATATCCGGTTAATAGTCTTCTCATAAACTGAGAGATGCCGGATGGTCCACTTCTTATGAGCAGATGAACATGATTGGACATCAGAGCCCATGCGTAGCATTGAGTTTTTGTGTCCGGCAAGAGAAAAGAAATCCTTTCAATAAAGTCTTCACGATCTTTATCATCTCTAAATATCTTCCGGCGCTCTATACCTCTGATCATAACATGGTGTAACAGACCTGGAGTATCTAATCTGGATGTTCTTGGCATGGGTAATATTAGATTTATGAAAGTATACTGTCAAGTTAATTGATTATTTAAGGACGTCCCTCTTCATAGGTCTTTGTCAACAGTATGATTTAGGGAATTCCTATAGCATTGTAATCTATTGCCATAATATTCCTCATATTGGTTTGCTGATTTTTTAGATAATTTTATTGTGGTCTCCGGTCGATCAATTAAAATCCCAATACCTCTAAAATCACCATTCAGCCACCAACGATGGATTTCTGAATATTCAACATCAATAACAAATGTATTATTTTCATACCGAATATCTTTTAATATAGGGTCTATCGATGGTGCGCTAAGAATAAGAAGACATTGTTTTTCAAAATTTATCTTTGAATGCTCATAGGATGTGTTGCTAGGATTACTAGATATTAAATATATACTCGCTTTAGCACAAAAATATTCATATTGTTTTTCATCCTCAATAATTACTAATGGAGATGCAAACGGACTATAAAAATTATAGGTTCTATGTATTTTTAGCTGTGGGTCAGCTTGAGATACTTGGGGAGATGTAAATACAAGGATAGTGAAACATAATATTGTTGTTATTGTGATTTCTTTCATGTTCTATCCAAACCTAACGCCTTGCATAAGCGGTTTGCGAGTTTTTTCGCAAATCGGCTTGATGCAAATGTTGTGTGCCGGGCTGGTCCGGCTGCTAATTGGTGATGCGGAGATATTTATGACACAAATACTCTGCAAAGTCCATATCCAGGCTGACGGAGCCGAAGGATAGTCGGAGGCAAGGGTGTTCCAGTAATGTGCGCCTGAAGGAAGCCTAAGACAAAAGCGTGGGTTGACGTACAGGTATGCCCCGTACCTATGAGGTAGAGGGCAGGCAGATTTGAGGCCGGGTGAAGCCGGGACGAGTCCGCAACACAGGACAAAGTCCTATATCCGTTACATGGCTGAGCCAGGTATATCTGACAATCGTGCGCTGAAAGTAGCCGAGGCTTACCCCGGGAGGTCCGCTGTGTCTCAAAGGGTCTATCGCTGTAAGCTACCGGAATATTGGGGAAACCGGTAAAAAAAAAAAATCCCGGCATCAAATGACCGGGCGTCCCGGTCAATGATGAGCCTGTTCTTAAGAGCGGGGCAAACAAACAGAGGGCGCAGGCGGTAGAAACCGGCGAGTGATCAAACCGCAAGGGGAGATTATCGCACAGCGGAAGTCAGCAGAGGGCATAATAGTTCCCGAGTACAGTCGGTACTAAGGAATAAGGCCCGAACGGTGCCACCTATCGAATGGTAGGGGTAAATGAGAGCGGTTATTAGGAGACGAGTCTAATGAAATCATTGCGGCAGTGGAAACAACTTGAGTTGTACTCTATAGATCCCGAGCCCAGGGCTAAGACGGATACGAGTTCCGAAGATTTTATTGCGTCACGTTTATCTGAAAGCCCGACAGGTCAGATCCGGCTCATGGAGTCAATCTGTGAGCGGAACAACATGAGACGCGCTATCAAGCGGGTTATTAAGAACAAGGGAGCCCCCGGTGTGGATGGTATGACTGTCCGAAAGATAGAGAAGTATTACAATAGGCACCGGGATAAAATTGAAAAGGCATTACTTGAGGGAACCTACATGCCGACCCCGGTACTGCAGAAGGAGATACCCAAACCAAATGGCGGTGTCCGCCTTCTGGGAATACCAATAGTGCTGGACAGAGTAATACAACAGGCTGTAGCCCAGATTCTGACAAGTGTCTGGGATCATACCTTTTCAGAGAACAGCTTTGGCTTCCGGCCTAAACGGTCCCAGCATGGCGCTATGCGCAGGTACAGGGAGTTCGTGAAGGCTGGAGGAAAATATGTGATAGACATTGATCTATCCAAATTCTTCGACCGGGTAAACCATGATCGTTTATTAGCAAGGTTATCCACCCGGATAAAGGATAAGAGGGTACTAAAGCTGATTCGCAGGTTTCTTACATCCGGAGTAATGATAGATGGAATGGAAGAACCAACAGAAGAGGGAACACCTCAGGGAGGGCCGTTATCTCCTTTACTGAGTAATATCGTTCTTGATGAACTGGATAAAGAGCTTGAAAAGCGTAGTCTTCGCTTTGTCCGATATGCTGATGACTGTGTCATATTTGTCAAAAGCAGAAAGGCGGCGAATCGAGTAATGAGCAGTATAAGCCTGTTTATAGAAAATAAACTCAGGCTTAAGGTGAACAGGGAAAAGAGCAGCATTACACTTCCATGGAAAAGTAAATATTTGGGGTTTTGTGTGACCAACTCGAAAGAGAATCCTAAAATCCGAATTCACTGGAAGTCTATTAAGCGGTTTAAAGAAAGGGTAAGAGAAATAACCTCCAGACGCCGTGGTAGAAGTATTAAACAGGTGATCTGGGAGTTAAAAGTCTATATGAACGGCTGGTGGAATTATTATGGTTTAACCGAATCCTACAACCGTTTGAAACCCCTTGACCACTGGATAAGACGACGCCTGAGGGCTATTATCTGGAAACACTGGAAGAACCGCAGAACCCGTGTCAGTGAACTCCTTAAAAGAGGAGTTCGCAAAGAAGAAGCTGTTACTACCGGGTGTGCTCGAAAGGGGCCATGGAGAATGAGCCGAGTCTTATGGGTTCAAATGGCCCTTCCTGATAAATACTTCTCATCACTTGGGCTTGTGTTCCCATGGAACTGAATACTGCCTTGGATCAGCCGAACCGCGCATTACGGACCCGTATGATGCGTGGTGTGGGAGGGGGTAGCTGTGAGGCTACTCCCTATCCCGATATAAGAAATTTTGATTCATCTTCTGGCCAATCGCCTTCATAAGTATAGCACTCTAAGGTTGATATAAAGCCGTCTTTAAACCAAAGTAAGGCACCAGCTCCCGCTTCAAGCTCAGGATGTACCAAATGAACCTTGGGGACGTCTTCAATATACCGGTTTGATTTTGAAAGCCTAGATGTTTCATTGTTAATCTCGATGTTCGTATATAAACCAACACCTGTGTATTCACGTTTAAATACAGATGAGCTTTTCAATTGTTCTCGTAGAATATTTTCCTCTGGATCATTTTTAATTAAAGCTTTAAGAATAGTATGTTCAAATTTTGATAATTCCATTTCTCATTCATTCTTATAACGTGTGCATTACAAGCCGGGCGGTGCAAACCAACTTACCATATTAAAAACACGAAGGTTTATAGTTGGTAGAGATTAATAAAAAAGCGTAAAAAAAGCCCGGTCTTAGTAAATGCGGTTGTTCTAAATTATTTAGTTTTAGAAGTTTTGATTATGTTTACAAGACCAGATAAAATAGTGCCAGCGCACCAACAATTTTTAATGCCATCGAGAGGTGTTGGTCGCAACTCCAGTTCATATAATTTTTCATGAATTTCTTTATTCAATTTTTCTTTTAATTTCTTCCCCATAAAAGGCACAGATTGGGGGTTAATTTCTCTTCCCCATTTAAGTAAGGCCTCATTTACATCAATCGCTTCAACCTGATAAATGTAGGTTCCGCCTCGATATTCATGTATTACTGTATATAGATTCATATTTTATATTTAGAACGGCGACACTAACAGGCAGGCGGGGCAAACCTTTGAAGATTATTGTATGAAATAACTTCGTGAACCTTTATGGTTTGATTTGGGAAGAAAAACAGCCTGTCCTTGTTTAGTGTTTTGTTGGCTGCCGCCAACCTGTTTAATTTGTTTTTGACTGCTTACTTTCAATTGCTGATTTATAAAGATTTGATGCTTTTGAATACTATGTTTTTATATTGTTTTGAATTTAATTTCAAAGATTTTCCGGGGAAGTGAATTACCTGAAATTACTTTGAACTTTTTAATACCTTTTATCTTCAGATCAATTCTCGCGCCCTTGAGTTACTTGTTATTTGCAACTTCGCTTCCGATTCCGCCGTGATTTATTTTCTATTCAATATTAGACAGCCAACGTACTGCATAAGCGGTTTGGCAAGCTTTTCGCCAAATCCGACTTGATGCATTTGTTGTGTGCCGGGCTGGTCCGGCTGCTAATTGGTGATGCGGAGATATTTATGACACAAATACTCTGCAAAGTCCATATCCAGGCTGACGGAGCCGAAGGATAGTCGGAGGCAAGGGTGTTCCAGTAATGTGCGCCTGAAGGAAGCCTAAGACAAAAGCGTGGGTTGACGTACAGGTATGCCCCGTACCTATGAGGTAGAGGGCAGGCAGATTTGAGGCCGGGTGAAGCCGGGACGAGTCCGCAACACAGGACAAAGTCCTATATCCGTTACATGGCTGAGCCAGGTATATCTGACAATCGTGCGCTGAAAGTAGCCGAGGCTTACCCCGGGAGGTCCGCTGTGTCTCAAAGGGTCTATCGCTGTAAGCTACCGGAATATTGGGGAAACCGGTAAAAAAAAAATCCCGGCATCAAATGACCGGGCGTCCCGGTCAATGATGAGCCTGTTCTTAAGAGCGGGGCAAACAAACAGAGGGCGCAGGCGGTAGAAACCGGCGAGTGATCAAACCGCAAGGGGAGATTATCGCACAGCGGAAGTCAGCAGAGGGCATAATAGTTCCCGAGTACAGTCGGTACTAAGGAATAAGGCCCGAACGGTGCCACCTATCGAATGGTAGGGGTAAATGAGAGCGGTTATTAGGAGACGAGTCTAATGAAATCATTGCGGCAGTGGAAACAACTTGAGTTGTACTCTATAGATCCCGAGCCCAGGGCTAAGACGGATACGAGTTCCGAAGATTTTATTGCGTCACGTTTATCTGAAAGCCCGACAGGTCAGATCCGGCTCATGGAGTCAATCTGTGAGCGGAACAACATGAGACGCGCTATCAAGCGGGTTATTAAGAACAAGGGAGCCCCCGGTGTGGATGGTATGACTGTCCGAAAGATAGAGAAGTATTACAATAGGCACCGGGATAAAATTGAAAAGGCATTACTTGAGGGAACCTACATGCCGACCCCGGTACTGCAGAAGGAGATACCCAAACCAAATGGCGGTGTCCGCCTTCTGGGAATACCAATAGTGCTGGACAGAGTAATACAACAGGCTGTAGCCCAGATTCTGACAAGTGTCTGGGATCATACCTTTTCAGAGAACAGCTTTGGCTTCCGGCCTAAACGGTCCCAGCATGGCGCTATGCGCAGGTACAGGGAGTTCGTGAAGGCTGGAGGAAAATATGTGATAGACATTGATCTATCCAAATTCTTCGACCGGGTAAACCATGATCGTTTATTAGCAAGGTTATCCACCCGGATAAAGGATAAGAGGGTACTAAAGCTGATTCGCAGGTTTCTTACATCCGGAGTAATGATAGATGGAATGGAAGAACCAACAGAAGAGGGAACACCTCAGGGAGGGCCGTTATCTCCTTTACTGAGTAATATCGTTCTTGATGAACTGGATAAAGAGCTTGAAAAGCGTAGTCTTCGCTTTGTCCGATATGCTGATGACTGTGTCATATTTGTCAAAAGCAGAAAGGCGGCGAATCGAGTAATGAGCAGTATAAGCCTGTTTATAGAAAATAAACTCAGGCTTAAGGTGAACAGGGAAAAGAGCAGCATTACACTTCCATGGAAAAGTAAATATTTGGGGTTTTGTGTGACCAACTCGAAAGAGAATCCTAAAATCCGAATTCACTGGAAGTCTATTAAGCGGTTTAAAGAAAGGGTAAGAGAAATAACCTCCAGACGCCGTGGTAGAAGTATTAAACAGGTGATCTGGGAGTTAAAAGTCTATATGAACGGCTGGTGGAATTATTATGGTTTAACCGAATCCTACAACCGTTTGAAACCCCTTGACCACTGGATAAGACGACGCCTGAGGGCTATTATCTGGAAACACTGGAAGAACCGCAGAACCCGTGTCAGTGAACTCCTTAAAAGAGGAGTTCGCAAAGAAGAAGCTGTTACTACCGGGTGTGCTCGAAAGGGGCCATGGAGAATGAGCCGAGTCTTATGGGTTCAAATGGCCCTTCCTGATAAATACTTCTCATCACTTGGGCTTGTGTTCCCATGGAACTGAATACTGCCTTGGATCAGCCGAACCGCGCATTACGGACCCGTATGATGCGTGGTGTGGGAGGGGGTAGCTGTGAGGCTACTCCCTATCCCGATAGGGTTTATTGCCCCATGATATTTATAGATCTTGATAAGAATATTCTTTATTACATTTTTCACATATGAATTTATATTTAATGTCTTTCATAGGACCATATTCAGCTGAACTACTTGTTACAAACCATTGATTTTTTGTTTCACCTACAATTTTTACTGTTTTTAATTTAGTTCCGCATTCTCTGCATACTTTCTTTTTGATTACAATTTTTAATAAAATTATAAATACTATTAATATGAGCGCTGAAAATACAATTACTTCTTTATCTAGTGAAGGCATACTTTTTTCTCTTTTATTACTTGGTTCAAAACCCTAACGCCCTGCATTACAGGCATGCGGTGCATACCTTTAAAGATTATTATTAGAATAAACTATCGCGAACCTCAATAGACCGATCTGGCGATATAATAGCATGTCCTTGTAGATGCTGATGTTATATGTCTTTAATTGATTTAATTTTTATTTTCTCATCAATTTCCTTTATTTCATTTCTCATTTTTTTCGGTGTCAGAAATTTATGGAATAAGAGAATTGGACAAAGAACATAAGCGATTATTCTTTTTGTCTTACTGCTACTACGATAATAATTTAATGCAATGTTAATAAGTATAATTGTAATAATGATATGGAAAAAATAACCAGTATCGCCATGATAAAAACAAATACCAAACAATAATAAAAGAATAAATACACCTATTGAAAGGTGAAGATAGTTGTTTTTATTTGATTCCGGTTCTTGTTTCATTTTGCTTCAACACATATAACGGTTGCGATAAGGGGTTTGCGGGTTAATGGTGCCGATGGACGTTAAAGTATGAAGGCAATTGAAAATGTTGAATTCCGCTCGGCAAGAAAAACCAGCAAATCCCTTTGATTGCATGGTTATAACCTGTTTCATGCTCCCCATTCTATTTTAAGACCGTCCAATCCTTCTTTTTCCTTTTCTTTTAAATAAAATGTGATCAACTCATTTAATGAATTTAGTTTATTAGTATGGTGTTCAAATTTTAGATAACTACTTTCATAATTGTGATGAAAAACGATATTACCTTTTTCTTTATATTCAATTTGAAAATATTCACCACCGGAATTTCCCACGGGCTTTTGTTTTACTCCCGGAAACCAACCATGCTCTTTAACATGAGCTGATATTAATTCTCTTGCGGAACTTTCCCGAACAACTCCGTTTGGCAAACTTTTACGTTCAGAAACATTTAGATGTTCTGTAGTAAATAATTTGTGTAGAAGTTCCTTTTCAGTTTTTATTTCATTAAGATCATTCATGGTTATAACGCCAAAAATAACAGGCATGCGGTGCCTGCCCTTGAGGCTTATTTAGTTTGATAAATTACGCATTCCACTAAAGGCCCATTCGGCAAGATAGTAGCATGTCCTTGTTGATTTTATTGTTAGCAAAATTATTGGTAGTTTATTTCACTGCGGCAATGTTTGCAAATTGTCGCTCCCCATTTTACAAATTCTTTACATGCCGGGCATTGTTTAACTTTGCCTTCGACTTCTTTTACTGGTGGTAAAAATATAATAAATATTAATAAAAAAGGAAAAAAACCGCATAGAGCTAACCATCCTCTTATACTACGACCTTTTTTCCAAGCTATATATGCACCAGGTGTTCCAAAAATAAGAAAGAAAATGAGTGGCGTCAGCATCGTAACAAATCCACCACCTTGTGCTACTCCAGGAGAATTTTCATATGAGCCTGATCCCATGCCAATAGTAACCAATGACAAGACTAAAACAGCACTGCACAGAATAACTTTTTTCATTACATATCTCCTTATATGTCTTTTGCTAACGCGCTAAATAACAGGCATGCGGTGCACGCCTTTAAAGAATATTATAAGTACAAATTATGCAAACCACTAAAGGTTGATTCGGCAAGATAATAGCATGTCCTTGTTGATTTAAATGTTGTGTGCCGGGCTGGTCCGGCTGCTAATTGGTGATGCGGAGATATTTATGACACAAATACTCTGCAAAGTCCATATCCAGGCTGACGGAGCCGAAGGATAGTCGGAGGCAAGGGTGTTCCAGTAATGTGCGCCTGAAGGAAGCCTAAGACAAAAGCGTGGGTTGACGTACAGGTATGCCCCGTACCTATGAGGTAGAGGGCAGGCAGATTTGAGGCCGGGTGAAGCCGGGACGAGTCCGCAACACAGGACAAAGTCCTATATCCGTTACATGGCTGAGCCAGGTATATCTGACAATCGTGCGCTGAAAGTAGCCGAGGCTTACCCCGGGAGGTCCGCTGTGTCTCAAAGGGTCTATCGCTGTAAGCTACCGGAATATTGGGGAAACCGGTAAAAAAAAAAATCCCGGCATCAAATGACCGGGCGTCCCGGTCAATGATGAGCCTGTTCTTAAGAGCGGGGCAAACAAACAGAGGGCGCAGGCGGTAGAAACCGGCGAGTGATCAAACCGCAAGGGGAGATTATCGCACAGCGGAAGTCAGCAGAGGGCATAATAGTTCCCGAGTACAGTCGGTACTAAGGAATAAGGCCCGAACGGTGCCACCTATCGAATGGTAGGGGTAAATGAGAGCGGTTATTAGGAGACGAGTCTAATGAAATCATTGCGGCAGTGGAAACAACTTGAGTTGTACTCTATAGATCCCGAGCCCAGGGCTAAGACGGATACGAGTTCCGAAGATTTTATTGCGTCACGTTTATCTGAAAGCCCGACAGGTCAGATCCGGCTCATGGAGTCAATCTGTGAGCGGAACAACATGAGACGCGCTATCAAGCGGGTTATTAAGAACAAGGGAGCCCCCGGTGTGGATGGTATGACTGTCCGAAAGATAGAGAAGTATTACAATAGGCACCGGGATAAAATTGAAAAGGCATTACTTGAGGGAACCTACATGCCGACCCCGGTACTGCAGAAGGAGATACCCAAACCAAATGGCGGTGTCCGCCTTCTGGGAATACCAATAGTGCTGGACAGAGTAATACAACAGGCTGTAGCCCAGATTCTGACAAGTGTCTGGGATCATACCTTTTCAGAGAACAGCTTTGGCTTCCGGCCTAAACGGTCCCAGCATGGCGCTATGCGCAGGTACAGGGAGTTCGTGAAGGCTGGAGGAAAATATGTGATAGACATTGATCTATCCAAATTCTTCGACCGGGTAAACCATGATCGTTTATTAGCAAGGTTATCCACCCGGATAAAGGATAAGAGGGTACTAAAGCTGATTCGCAGGTTTCTTACATCCGGAGTAATGATAGATGGAATGGAAGAACCAACAGAAGAGGGAACACCTCAGGGAGGGCCGTTATCTCCTTTACTGAGTAATATCGTTCTTGATGAACTGGATAAAGAGCTTGAAAAGCGTAGTCTTCGCTTTGTCCGATATGCTGATGACTGTGTCATATTTGTCAAAAGCAGAAAGGCGGCGAATCGAGTAATGAGCAGTATAAGCCTGTTTATAGAAAATAAACTCAGGCTTAAGGTGAACAGGGAAAAGAGCAGCATTACACTTCCATGGAAAAGTAAATATTTGGGGTTTTGTGTGACCAACTCGAAAGAGAATCCTAAAATCCGAATTCACTGGAAGTCTATTAAGCGGTTTAAAGAAAGGGTAAGAGAAATAACCTCCAGACGCCGTGGTAGAAGTATTAAACAGGTGATCTGGGAGTTAAAAGTCTATATGAACGGCTGGTGGAATTATTATGGTTTAACCGAATCCTACAACCGTTTGAAACCCCTTGACCACTGGATAAGACGACGCCTGAGGGCTATTATCTGGAAACACTGGAAGAACCGCAGAACCCGTGTCAGTGAACTCCTTAAAAGAGGAGTTCGCAAAGAAGAAGCTGTTACTACCGGGTGTGCTCGAAAGGGGCCATGGAGAATGAGCCGAGTCTTATGGGTTCAAATGGCCCTTCCTGATAAATACTTCTCATCACTTGGGCTTGTGTTCCCATGGAACTGAATACTGCCTTGGATCAGCCGAACCGCGCATTACGGACCCGTATGATGCGTGGTGTGGGAGGGGGTAGCTGTGAGGCTACTCCCTATCCCGATATAAAAAATTATTTGTTACTCTGAATTGTTCTTTCACGCTTTTGGTCACGGTGGCTTACAACTGCACCAATTGCTAAGCCAATCCAGATGAATGAACCTACTGCAACTATCTTTTTCGTAGCAACGGCGACTATAATGCCAAGGCAAAGTCCAATAGCTGCCCATTTAGGTATTGCAGGAGAAAATTTAATATTTTCTCTTCTTTTAGCTACTATTGCAGCGATTATCCCAAGTATGAGACCGGATAATCCTAATATCAAAATTACAATCATTTTATCTGACATGATTCTACCTCCTTTTTTATAACGCCCACAATAAGGGGCTGGCGTATTTATAGCTACCAATGTCATGTGGGTAGAAAGGTTCCGAAGCCTTTGGACTCCGCCCGGCAAGATGGTAGCCAGTCGCACTTAATTGTGATGTTATGAAAATTATAGTTCATTTAAGAATAGACACATAATGAACAGTATTGGTGGTGTAATAAATACTGCCGCATTACTGAACGCACCATATTTGAATAACTTATTTTTATTAATCTCCGATTTGTCGCGCCTTAGCCATAGATATATTAATGGAAACAAAATCCAAATAATAATAGCTAAAAACCAGGATAGCCAGTTTTTATTTAAAAAGAATCCCAAGTGAACATTATTAATTTTAAATAAAAAAGTAGACGTTATAAAGCCAATTATTAAGAGGACGTACAGCGCTATTATTGTCGATCCAATTGCCGATACCCATAATAGTGTAACCTTAGACTTCATATTAATATTACCTTTCATAACGTGAAGTTAAGGAGCCTAGCGGTTTAATAGCAACCAGCATCATGCTCCTAAGATGGTTGTTAATATTGACTTTGCTCCGCTCGGCAAGATAGTAGCTAGGTCCCCTTGAACTTATGGTTATTTGATTACGCCACATCATCAGGTGGCTCATCATCAGTTCTATTTACGTTTAAATATTTTAATGCTTTTGCCTCTATTTGTTTAATCCGTTCACGAGTTGCATTGAGGTCTCTACCAACCTCACCTAAATCAGTTTCCCCAGGGAAGCATAATTCCAATATTTTCTTTTCAATATCATTAATGTCTTCAAGTTCATTTTTATCTTCGTTGTCATTTGAATTAGAATCTTTTTTCGTCATATTCGATCCTCAAATAACGCGTTGCATAAGCGGTTTGCGGGTTAATGGTACCAATGGTTGATTAAGTATGAAGACCATTGATATTACTGAACTCCAACCGGCAAGAAAAACCAGCAAATCCGACTTAATGCTGATGTTAGCATTCTAAAGGTAATTATTGAAAATTGTATTCATCTATTTTTTGATCTTGTACAAAAGTAATAAATTTTGTTTTTTGACCTTCTTTCATTATCTTGTAATGAAAGACTTCGTTCGCACTTAGGTCAAATTCTCTTGATTCGAATTCTTTTTTTTCTAGAAATAATAAAACCTGTTTATACAAGGTTAGGTACTGATAGTCATGTGAGAATGTACTATAATCTGTTTTTCTGATTTCATAATGAATGTTGTTGACTACTTCTTTATGGGAATTTGTTTCGTTTTTTATTGTTGATAACTGAAGACCTAAAATTATGCCAGTTGCGAAGCCAAATGGGCCTATAGTCAGCAAAAGGTTAATGATTGTAAATAGAATTGACAAAGAAAATGCTACGATATTTATTGATTTTTTCTTGTATACAAAAAGAGCAAAAGTGAATACAGGAAAAAGAAAATATAATAAATACCCTGCAATGATGTCTGCTTTATCACCTTTAAGAGAAATACCAAATGCTGGAGAGATTAATTGAAATAGGATAATCACTAAATAGGAATATATTGTTATTTTTACTGCCAGCACCCATTTATCAGCAAAAACTAAATCTTTCTTTTTCAAAAAGACTGCGAGTGCAATAAGTACTATGGGATAGATTATAATAAGTGCGAATAATATTGTAGTCATTGTATATGTAAGTAGTAAATTTATTGTTTATAAAATGCTAACATATAGTAGGTTGCCGAAAAGCCGTGTTATTTCACGGCTAATATGTAATACTAAACTGTTTATACTGCTGATTAGTCGTCTAAACCGCATATATGTCGTATTAGACGACCTTTTAGACGCCTATTTTTATTGTTTTTAGTAAAGAACGTCTCCGCTCGTCTTCTGGCATAAAAGAGAGAGAGGGCAAGTCCCCAACCTTGATTCCTGACTATTCCTATAAATTACAAATCAAAAACAAATGGATTCCCGTTCATTCAACTGGCTCGTAGCCTTGAGCATGGTCGAAAGGCTGCACGGGAATTACGCCTTAAAACTAATAGTACATTTTATGATGAAGCGCATGTGCGCTTTGTGGCAGTTATTAATTATATCCAAAAGGGCATAATGTTTTAAACCTGGTGAAATCCACTTTGCGGTCATAGTTATGAATTTCACTGGTTAAAGATTTAAGGCTTATGGATTTAAAAAGCAAGTGAAAAAGAGCTGAAAGCTCAATGCTCAAAGTTGAAAGGGTAGGCAGGGAGATTAGTAAAGATAGAAATCAGCCGCCTTCGCCAGGCAAGGCTACGGCGCGCCACGGGAGGTCGGAGATCAGAAGTCTGAGGTCTGAGGTCAGGCTGCCGTCATCGCCAAGGATATGCCGTGCCAGGGAAGCGGTTTAGTCTGTAGGCTGTTAGGGAAAAGCTAAAGTTTGGAAGCTGGAAGATTAGAAGGTTAGTAAAACTAGACGTCGGAAGTCGGAAGTCAGCGGTCAGCAAAAATAGTAAATAGGAAAGAGACATTAGAAAAGAGGAAAGCAGGGGCGGAGATCAGTGGTCAGTGAAAAGCTAGAGGTCGGATGTCAGAAGTCGGAAGTCAGAAAAAACTTATTTAAAACAAAAAGCCGGGCAGGCACACAGGCACTGCCCCTACATATAGGTATGGACATTCTGGCAATTTAAAATAAATTTAAATCGACGCGTGAAGACAGGTTAAAAACCTGTCTCTACAAAAGACAGGGACAGAGAGGATTATAAGATTCTGCCGGTCCAGATGATTCTGCCTATTTAAAATAAAATCCCGGCCGATGCTGTGCTTTATTCCATCAGTAACCGGCTAAACTGCTTCAGCGGGTTTATAAAACAAGACATGTCATTTCAACTGCGGCAAGGGCCGCATTATACCCCCTGTTTATTGTCATATGATTTGTCAGTTCCGGCAGTTTTTGATTTTCATCCAAAATCATTGCTCCGAAAAGTACAGGTGTCTGAGTCTTTAGACCGACTTCCATAGTCCCAACGGTGATGGCAGCGCCAAGTACCCGGTCATTAATGATGGCTGCCAGACTGATAACAGCGTCAAAACATCCCTGTTCTGCCATACGCAAGGCCGTCAGAGGAACTTCAAAAGCTCCGGGCACTTTGACAACAGTAATATCCATGTCTCTTACGCCGTGCTGGACCAGTGTTGTAATGGTGCTGTTAAGCACGGATTCAACAGCAATATGGTTTGTCCGGGAAGCAATGATAGCGAATTTTTTACCTCTGGCATTTAAATAAGATTTAATGATCCGGGGCATTTTGTTTTTTCAGCTTTTTCATAAACTGTCCAAAAGCGGGAGCAAATTCATCAAACAATGGATTGTTCTTATTTTCGAGCATTATCTGGGAAAACAGTTTCAGTCCTACCCCGAATGCCTTAGCCGACTGTCCGGGAAATATTCCGCTCTGTTCAAGTTTTTCGATAATATGAAATAAATCATCATTGCATGTGACATTAAAAGAAATGGCCGGTCTTTGTTTTCCGGGAATATCCGGCTCAGAAATATCTTCCAGGTTTACCTGGTATTTATGTTTTGTCATTATTGCTCCTTTCCATGTGCATTCCATGCACCTGATGAATAAAAAAATGCTTCGCCTTTCGGGCAGCCCGGGTTACTGGCAGAACAGTGGTTTTTACATAAAGGGCAGACGTCAGCCTCGCCGGCAGAAATAGTGCTGGCTTGTGCTGTTCCCATGTGTTCGGGTCGCCCTTCAAACATACGGCCGTTTTCATGCATGTTTTTCCGGCCTGTATGTTTTCCGTGAAACTGCCCGTGCATACCCCGGCCGCGTCTTTTATGGCCTCTTTTTTCTGTTTCTGAAAAATGTAACATATAACTCTCCTTAAATTTAAAATAAATAAATTGGAAGGTACCTTCCGAATTGTAGATATAATAAGAATTTGTTCGGGTATGTCAATATATAAAGGTACCTTTTTAATTATTTATATGGAACCGGCCATAAACAGTGTGGAGATTTTCAATATGGGCAGTGATTTTCAGCAGGTTAATTACGGTTTTCTAAATGGCTTTTTTGCCGTTACAGGCTTTGCGCCTCTGCCAGTTTTATGTTTTCTCCCGGTATCTGCAGGCAGTGACAGGTCTGTTTCTTTTTTCAGTGATTGGACCAGTTTTTCAAGAATGCTTTTTAACTGTTCCTTTTCTTTGGAATTAAGACAGGTAAAAAGGTCCATTTCTTCTTCATCATCATGTGCTTTTTTTACAGGATTGGGCTCGGGAACATTACACGCCGAAATAATAAAGCCTCTTTTATCATCGGGATTTTTTTCCCGCCTGATAGAACCGTTGAGCTCAAGCTTCAGCAGGATTTCACTAAGAGAGGATGAGCGGACATCAAGGATAGTCATGAGTTCTTTTTGGGAGATGCTGCCATATTCTCTGATAATGGAAAGGGTATGAATCTGGGAATGGCTGGCATGATCATGGCGATGGTAAATTCTGGCCATTATCCGTGATGCTGTTCTGAAAAGACGGGTCAGAATTCGGCTGTCAGTGTCAGACTGCTGTGCATAAGTTGCCATGTCAGGGGCTCCCTTCGGATTTGCCAGAATATATATTCCTAAATGCGTTGTCAGGACCTTGCTTTGTTTCTGGCGTTTTTTGATTTAAATGATATAACAAGGCACCTTCTTAAATGGCTTATTATATATGCTCACTGTTGTCAACAAAAGGGAGAGGTGAATTATAGTTTTGCAGGATATATAACACTTAACGCCCTTATGTTTTGTGTCTATCCAGAAACAGGGTTTTAATAAGTGTGAATGCCTTTTAAAAACGATGTTTCCGCTTTTTTACCTTCTTATCATCCAAACTTCTTATTTACCCGTTTTTCTAACTACCCGTAATTTTTACCGGGTAATGTTGCAAAGTGAAATACCGGTTTTGTTATTTTTAGAATATTCAGCGGGCAGTGTTCTACCCCTGCAGGAATAAATGCCAGGAAGGTCTCTCTCATCAGGTTTCTTTCTCCGTCTATGTAGAATTCTATTTCAGCGCCCAGGTCGTTAAGGTCATTTGGGTCTGTACCGAAAAAACCTATTACTTCATCATATTCATGTGTGTGGGGATCAGGACTGCTGTCATCTTTCTGGTCGGTCGGCCAGAACCATACCACTTCTACATAAAAGGCTCCGGGTATAACGTCACTGTCCAGGTAAAACATTCGGGTGCTTCTTTCTTTTGAGAGGTTTCCTCCCCAGTCAGGTATAACAAGATCTTTTTTAGGTTTCGTCACAATGTATTTTCCATGTTCTGATTTAGCCATAGGAAATTTTCCTCCCCGCGTTTGATGGGTTTGTGCTGACGAAATACTCCTGCTGTCGGTCTTTAATTGTATGGAAACGGTCAGCTAAAGGCATTTAAAATAAAAAACAGGCTGACCTTTGAAAGCTTTATCCGGAAATTTTATTCGGATTGATGGTAATTAGTTTAGAGGAAAAATTAAATCGTGTCCATCTGAAATATGATTCTTTTTCTCGGCTTTATAGCCTCGAGAGGAATGGTGATTTATTTTGGGCACGGCGCGCCGTGCCGCTACGATTTTTACTCTTTATGATGTTGTTTGTTGGGTTTGTGGTTTTGGGGATTTAAACAGGTGGTTTTTAAAAAGCTGAACTTCTTAACTTCTAAACCTCTTAACTTCTGTTTTTGTTTCTTTGTTCTCTTTCCTGTTTTTATGGCCCTGAAGCAGGATTGGGGTTTTGGGGCACGGCGCACCGTGCCGCTACGGGTTTTACTTTTTATGATGCTGTTTATTGGGTTAATAGTTTAGGTAGAGCAGGTGATCTTAAAAAACTAAACTTCTAAACCTCTTAGCTTCTGCTTTTGCCTGCTGCAGTTTTACGGCGGACCGAAAAAACGTGGTTAGGACAGAGACAGGTTTAAAACCTGTCTCCACATACTAACTTTCTCAATTCCCTGACTTCTGTTTTTTTATCTACATCTTTTTCTTGTATTCCTTCTGAAGTTTAGAAAGTGATTTCCATCTCTTTTTTTCGGCATGCTGGGCGCTGCCTTCCATTCTTATTTCAAGGTATCTTGCCTCCTTTTTCATTCTTGTATAGTTGTCATATCTGCCCCTGTCTATCAGGCCTTCTTCAATTGCTTTTATTACTGCACATCCGGGTTCCGTATTATGAGTGCAGTCCTTGAACCTGCATTCGGCGGCAAATGTCTCTATATCTTCAAAGTACCTGGCTGTTTCTTCTTCGCTTTTCCAGGGCTGAAATTCTCTCATACCCGGCGTATCGATCAGTATACCTCCTTCAGGCAGTACCATAAGTTCTCTGCCTGTTGTGGTGTGTCTTCCCTTATGGTCGTACTCACGCACTTCATTTACCTTCTGCCTTTCCGTTCCGATCAGCCGGTTGATTATTGTAGATTTTCCAACTCCTGATGATCCTAAAAAAATAATGGAGCTGCCCGGCCTTATAAACTTTTTAAGGCTCTCCATGCCTGCGTTGTTTAATCCGCTTACAGGAATTACCGGCGCTCCAAAGGCTATTGATTCCGCCCGGCTGATATATTCATCAAGATTTTCAGCAAGGTCTGTCTTGTTAAGCACTATTACAGGCTCCATACCGCTGTCATATACGGTGGTCATATAGCGCTCGATTCGTCTTACGCTGAAGTCGCTGTCCAGCCCGTTAACAAGAAACACAGTATCTATATTTGCAGCAAGTACCTGTTCCCTTGTTTTACCCCAGGTGTCCGGCATTCCTCCGGAAAGCACTGCCTTTCGTGACAGATGATTTTTTCTTTCAAGCAGGTCATGAATTACCGCTTTCCCTTCATCTGCATAAACAGATGCCATAACCCAGTCTCCCACAGCCGGAAAAACCCCGCTGTCCTCTGCCGTGTACCTCATTCTGCCCGATATCTCAGCCAGGCATTCTCCGTCTTCAGTAATAATATTATAAAAACCCTTGTGCTCCCGGGATACTCTTCCGGGCTGCATTCCGTTTTTGTATATGTGGTTATTAAACTGTGTATTAAAAAAGTCGTTCCAGCCTAATTTTTCTAAATTCATTTTATTCCTCTTTTTGCTGACTGTTCCGCTGTGTCCCGATGTCCGGGGTACGGCACGCCGTACCGCTACCTTAAATAACGGGGACTGTCACTCCATGTCTGTAAGCGTGAAACAGAAAATATGTTGTAAAAGTGATGGGGTATCTTTGAGGAAAACCCCGGTTCTATTGCGCCGGAGCCTTAAAAAGAAAAAGGCCGCTCTTAAAAAGAGCGGCCTTTTATTAACAGGTTATGTTAATAAATATCTTAGACTGCTGACCCTTTAAGGCGCAATTCAACAACAGTTTTAAATATTATCACATCCATTAATTACGCCTCCTTTCAACAGTTTTTTATTAAAGATTAACTTAAAAAGTTTTGCCTACTTTAGTTCCGTCTCAAAAAAAGTCAAGACAAAAAGCAGTTTACTCTACTATCTTTTCACAGACAATGTCGCCTACTTCGCTGGTGCTGTAACCCATTTTGCCTGCATCCATGCTTTCAAGCCTGTTTGCTGTTACATATTTAACGGAATCTTCAATCTTGTCTGCTGCTTCCTGCTCTCCAAGGGTTTCAAGCATCATTGCTACTGAGCAGATAGCTGCAAGAGGATTAATTACTCCCTTGCCGGTATACTTTGGTGCGGAGCCTCCGATTGGCTCAAACATGCTTACACCTTCCGGGTTTATGTTTCCGCCTGCTGCCAGCCCCATTCCGCCCTGTGTAATTGCACCAAGGTCGGTTATGATATCGCCGAACATATTTCCTGTAACAAGAACATCAAACCACTCGGGGCTTTTTACCATCCACATGCATGTTGCATCTACATGGTAGTAATCTCTTTTAATATCAGGGTAGTCTTTTTCACCCATTTCATGAAAAGCCCTGTTCCACAGATCGTATACGTAGGTGAGTACGTTTGTCTTTCCTACAAGAGCAAGGGTGTTGTGCTCGCCTTTGCCCCTGGCTTTTTTGCCGTATTTCCTGGTGTACTCAAATGCATACCTCAGGCATCTGTCAACCTGGTGCCTGTTGTAGACAGCTGTCTGAACAGCAACTTCATGCGGGGTATCTTTCATTGTAAAACCGCCTGCACCTGTGTACTGATCACCTGTGTTTTCTCTGATTACGCAATAGTCTATTTCTTCCGGACCTTTATTTTTTAAAGGTGTGTCAACTCCCGGGTAGAGTCTTACCGGTCTCAGGTTTATATACTGGTCAAGTGCAAACCTGGCTTTCAGCAGGATACCTTTTTCAAGAATACCGGGCGGTACATCAGGGTGACCTATGGCTCCGAGAAGAATGGAGTCATATTTTTTAAGCTCTTCAATGTCTTTGTCGGAAAGAGTTTCGCCTGTTTTTAAATAGCGTTCGCCGCCAAAATCAAAATCTGTTGTTTTGTATTCAAATCCGTATTTTTCAGAAACAACCTTTAATACCTTGAGGGCTTCTGCAACTACCTCAGGGCCTGTGCCGTCTCCTGGAATCACTGCGATATTATACATTTTGATCTTCCTTTCACTTTTGTAAATTTTAAACCTGCTGATAATAGGGAAATGATTACTTTGTGTCAATTACTAATAATTCGGCAGTTTTACAGGGGATTTTAAAATAAATAAAAAAAGGGCATGCCCTGGATGAAGGTTGGAGGCCCGGACATGCCCTTTAAAATATTCAGAAACAGTTTAACAGGTGTTTCTGATTGTCGTCCTTCCGGATATTTGAATTATCCGGAAGGGCTTTTGGCATTACTTATATACTTCAAATTCATCATCAAGTGATTCATTAAAATTACTGCCGCTTCCCATATCCAGCATTATGCCTTCGGTTGATGCTGATTTTTCAGGGATGCCTGCGCTGCTTTTACACCCGGAAAATGAGATTGCGGGCTTCGGAGAAAAAACAGATGATTTTTTACTGCCGCCGCTGTGTGAAGCGTTCCTGCTGTAACTGTCCTCTTCCGAACTAACTTTGAAAAAGCCTATGGAATCCTGAAGCTGATTTGCCTGGGATGCCAGTTCCTCTGATGTTGCTGCCATTTCTTCGGAAGCTGATGCATTATGCTGAATAACCTGATCAAGCTGAATCAGCGCCTGGTTTATCTGGTCTACCCCGGCATTCTGTTCTGCTGATGCAGCGCTTATTTCCTGCACCAGTTCGGCTGTCTTTCTGATATCCGGTACTATTTTATTGAGCTTTTCTCCTGCAGCCTCTGCAATTTCAACACTGTTTACAGAAAGGATGCTTATTTCTCCTGCAGCGGTCTGGCTTCTTTCTGCAAGTTTTCTTACTGCATCTGCTACAACAGCAAAGCCTTTTCCGTGCTCACCTGCCCGTGCCGCTTCAATTGCCGCATTAAGCGCCAGCATGTTTGTCTGTCTTGCGATTTCTTCTATTATGGAAATTTTTTCAGCTATCTGCTTCATTGCGTCAACCGTTTCATTAACCGCCTTGCCGCCCACTTCAGCATCTGCTGCAGCCTGTACGGCAATTTTTTCTGTCTGCATTGCATTGTCTGCATTCTGTTTGATATTGGCAGACATCTCTTCCATTGATGCAGATGCTTCTTCTGCAGATGATGCCTGTTCTGTAGCACCCTGTGAAAGCTCTTCTGATGAGGAGCTCAGTTCCTGGCTTCCTGATGCGACATTTCCAACTGCGGATTTGACATCCAGTACAACCGTTCTGAGTTTTTCAATCATGGTATTAAGTGAAATGCCAAGAGTGTCCTGATCCGAAAGCTGGTTTACCTTTACATCAAGATCACCTTTTGCCATTTTTTCCGCAACCTTTACGGTGCCCTTTAAGGATTTAACCATTTTATCCATTGCCCCAAGGAGCTGTGCAGTCTCATCCTTTCCTTCAACTTTTATGTTATCAAGGAGTATGCCTCTGCTCATTTTTTCTGCAACATCAACACCTACAGCAATTGGAACGGTTATAGCCCTGGTAACAAAGTAGGATGCGAGTACGGCGATAATTACAGCTATAACTGCCCAGAGTATGATAAATTTTATGGCAGTTGCCATGGCTGCATCTGCCTCGTTTCTTAAATCCACAACAAGAGAAGAAAAGATTTCAATTGCTTTTCTGCCCGATTCTATCAGTGCGGCTTTTTCTGTCGCCAGGTCTTCGTCGTTGTCTATATATTTATTGATTGCGTTATAGTATCCCTCAATGTCATCGGTCATATTGTCAATCTGTGAGGTGTCCGAAGAAGATGCCTTTAATTTATTCAGTGCTGCTGAAATTTCAGGATGAAGTGATTCTATTTTATCCTTCCATGATTTGTCTCCGCTGGTTTTATCAAAATAAAGCATAGCTATACGGAGTTCATATATTTTCTCATATACATGGTGAAGCTGGCCGGATATGCCACGGTACCTGGAATCGGAGAGCATTGATTCTATCTTGGAGGTGCCTTTACCTGCGACTGCACTCATATTACCCATGAGTTTTGCTTTATTGTTTGTATAACCGATATAGGAGTTCAGTTCAGTAAGATAGTTTTCTATATTTTTAATGGCTGAATCAGCTTTATTGATATTCTCCAAATTGTTAAGAGCTGATTTTGCTTCTCCGGCCTCTTTGAGTACGGCACTTATGCTTTCAGTTGATTTTTTTGCGCCTGTTTCATCCTCTTTTAAGAAATAATTCAGGACATTCATTCTTGCATTTAACAGATCCTGCATCTGCTCGCTAAAGGTAAGTGCGTTTGTAACACTTTTTTTTACATCTCTTAAACCGCTGTATCCCATGTAGGATACAAGTAAAAGCAGTATAAGGACAACTGTGTAACCACCCGATATTTTTACACCCAGTTTTAAATTTTTAAACATGAAAATTATTCCTTTCTTCTTAAAAACTAATAAAATTAATTTATAAATGTTCCCTTAACAGGTCTGTTTCAACCGGTGTTTTATCCGTGCTGTTTTGTAACAGGTGTTCATCATCAGAAAGTTTAAGATCAGCCACTTCTTTAAAGGAAAAAACCCTGTCTATATCTATTATTATTATGAATTCATCATTTTTTTTACCCATGCCCATAATGAACTCAGTGTTGAGGCTGGTTCCCAGTCTTGGCGGAGGAACAATTTCATTTTCTTCCATGGAGATAACCTCCTTGACAGAGTCTGCAAGCGCACCTACGAGGGTTATCTCATCATCCATCATCAACTCTATTATGATGATGCATGTATCTTCACTGTTTTCCGTTTTGGTCATTCCAAGTTTGAGGCGAAGGTCCACAACCGGCAGTACGCCGCCCCTGAGGTTGATAATTCCTCTCATGAATTCAGGCATGCGGGGTACCCTTGTTATTGCAGTAGATTCAAGAACCTCTCTGACCTTTTTTATTCCAAGCCCGTATGTCTCGTTGTCAAGCCTGAATGTCAGGTACTGGTCTGCATCGTTCATACCTGCTGTGCTCATACTTAATACTCCTTTCCGTTAATGTTCCTATACATTCTGTTTAAAACCAGTCCGATTTCACTGTGGTTATCACTGATATAGCCGATATACCTGGGATAAATCCTGAAGCCTGACCGCATCAATTCCGTGTCCTGATCCTTGAGAATAAGCATGATACGCGTGTTGTACAGGTATTCATATATTATGCTTACCTCGTATATCTCAGCTGTTGAGCTTACAATAAGAACTGCGATATCCGTTTTCCCGGGAACGGAATGAATAAGCCTTTTTAAAAGTGATTCCATGCTGTGAAAGGCCTCTATCCTTTCTTCAGGCAAACTCTCTTCAATAACCCTGTAAAGGTCTCTTTCTTCTCCGGTGTCTGATGAACTGTAAAAAATAACCGCCACTGTAACTCCTGTATCCTGATGACTGCAGATGTTCACTTTCTTTTGTTTTTCAAAGATTTTATACTGCTGATGACCTGTATTCCAATAACCGTGCCAGATAGCGTATGAAAATAATACCTGTTAATTCAGACTGTTAGAAGGTGGATGTGTTTTGGGGATGCCGCGGATTGTCCGGTAAAAGTGTACGCAGTCCGGAAAAAGCGGAAAGACCGGCTGCAATGAGTTTTTTCCGCCGGTCTTAAAAATCCTGCTAAAACAGTTAACAGGACCTGGTGATGCCGTGGTTTTTCATGAGATCGTACAGGCGGGTGCGGCCGAGCCCTGAAACAGTGCATGCCATGTCCATATTTCCGTCTGTCAGAGATATGAGGTCGTTAAGATAATCTTTTTCTCTATCAAGTATCGCCTGTTTGCGAAACTCTTTGTATCTGGGCAGTGTTTCCAGCTGAACCTTTTGCAGCCTTTGGGTTACTGTTTTTATTACAGCCGGCTTTCTTACTATGGATGAGCGTGTAGCCTTGATGCGGATCTGTTCAGGCAGGTGTTTGGGGAATATCGTGCTCTCGTACCTTGCCTTGATTACCGCCCATTGGATAGCATTTGAAAGTTCTCTGACATTTCCGGGCCAGTTATATTTCTGCAGCATATCAATTAACTGAGACGATAATTTTTTAACTGCAGTTCCTTCGCGTTTGCAGGTTTTCTCAATAAAAAAATCAGCCAGTTCTTTTATATCCATGAAACGTTCTTTAAGCGGAGGAAGTGTGATCAGCATGGATTTAATTCTAAAATAGAGATCTTCACGAAAGGTTCCTTCGCTTACCATCCTGCCCAGATCACGGTTGGTGGCAGCTATAAGCCTGAAGTCTGAGTATATTACTTTTTTACTTCCCACCGGCCGGAAGTTACGCTCCTGGAGAACGCGCAGAAATGCCTTCTGAACGGAAAGAGGCAGTTCGCCAATCTCATCCAGAAAGAGAGTTCCTCCGTTTGCCTGCTTTATAAGGCCTTCCTGATCCCTGTCAGAGCCTGTAAAGGCTCCCCTGATATGCCCGAAGAGGGTGCTCTCAACAAGGGTTTCAGGCAGTGCTGCACAGTCAACTATAACAAAATTATTTTTTGAACGGCTGCTGTTCGTGTGTATTGCTACTGCAAACTGCTCCTTACCTGTCCCTGTTTCTCCGCTAATCAGCACATTTATATCGCTTGATGATGCATCTGCTGCAAGCTTAAGACTCTCTGTTATCTGAGGGCTGCTTCCTATAATTCCATCTCTTTTCATGACAGGTTCGGGAGCTGCATCTTTTTTTTCTTCCCTGTACTGCATGATGCCTTCAATCTGAGATGTGATTTCTTCTATTGTAAAGGGTTTTGGGAGATAGTCCCACACACCTGTATGTATAGCTGTTTCAATATTGTCCGGATCGTCCTCTCCTGTTATTACTATTACCTCCGGAGCTGAGGGAGTATTTTTCAGCATGGTGATCCAGTCAATGCCGTTACCGTCGGGCAGGTTGATATCAAGAAAAATTATATCAGCCGGATATTCCAGAGCCTTTTTATACCCATCTTTTATTGTAAGCGCGTGGTCCGATGTATGACCAATTGTGCTGACAGCCTTATTGATTACTCCGCATATTGATATTTCATCATCTATAATAATTATATTAGCCATTTTTACCTTTTATTTACGAAAAAAGTGTGAGTAAACAGAATTTATATACCGGAGTTGACTGTGCTGCCGGAAGGCAGACCGGTTAAAACAGTGACTGCTTTATAAAGAAGTAAGAAGAAAAATAAATACCATTCCATTCGCAATTCCAGAAGTTAATACCTTTACTATAAATAATGACAACCTATAAAATAAATACCTGTTGCTAATTGTATGCCAACGGGTACGGGGTGCAGGGAAATAATTAAAATATATACCGCATGTTTGTTGATGCTATGTTTCCGGACTGGAAAATTCCCGGATACTTTAGTTATTAAGATTAGTTATAAAATTAAGATATTTTCAGTTTAATGCCTGTTTTAAGATTTTTTATTTTTAAAGCAGATTAGTCATTGGAAATAAAATCAATATGAATTGCTGGATCGTCAAAAAAATGAACATGTATCTTTGCTCTTCATGGTGTGATATTTGACAGTGTCGGAAAATTGAACTTTTTGAGAAGCGCGTTTTAACCGGTTTGTGTTGTTATTATTGCTTAAAGGGAGAAAAAATCTATGGCAGAGTTTATTCAGGTTTTTATAACAGTAAATGATGAAGCAAAGGCAAAGGGTATTGCGGCGACCCTCCTGGAAAAAGATCTTGCTGCCTGTGTTCAGATCAGCGGCCCGGTTACCAGCATGTATAAGTGGAAGGGCAGGGTAGAAGAAGACCAGGAATGGCTTATGACTGTAAAGTCATCTGGAAGGCTGTATGAAGAACTGGAAGAACAGGTTAAGCTGATTCATGATTATGAGGTTCCTGAAATAATTGCTGTGCCGATTGAAAGGGGTAGTAACGACTATTTAAAGTGGATGAAAGAGGAATTAAAGTAAATTTTTTTTCGATGTATTTTACAGGATCAATAAGTGACTTACAGCAGTTCTCTCTGATCTTTATAATTTAAGGCTGCAGACTGCGGTTAATCCTGCAGGCCTTTCTATATTGCCGGAACTGTTTGATGTCATGGTTCTGCAGAAAATAAATCCAGCCGGAATCAACACCTTTCAGGAATAATTAATACCTTATAAAATACCTTCCGTTCTATAAGTTATGGATGTAAAAAAAGTTTAAGAGGCCTGTAAACAGTGACGATAGAGAGTTTAAAGGCAGGCACCGGATCCGGAACTGTCTTAAGGCATCATGAGTAAATCACCATATTTATTTCATGAAAAACATCGGCAGAATGCCGAATTAAACAACCTAGAAAAGGAGAATTAATTATGTCAGCAACAGTAAATCTTACCACAAGTATGTCTTCATGTCTTTCAGCCCTTAAAACAATAGAATCAACAATGGACAGTACCAATAATAAACTTGCAACAGGTTTAAAGGTTAACAGCGCCCTTGATGACCCGCTTTCCTATTTTGCATCTGAGGATCACCTGGATCAGGCAAATACACTGTCCCTTTTGAATGACGACATGAACGAAGCAATCCAGACGATTAACGCGGCAGATGAAGGTATTGAGGCAATAAGAGACCTTCTTGATGATGCAAAGGCCCTGTGCAATTCCGCTCTTGCAACTGATGATGATACTGAAATTGATGGATATATGAACCAGGTAAACGATATCCTTTCTGATATTGATGAACTGGCTGATGACAGCGGGTACGCAGGGGTTAACCTTTTAAACGGCGGCCTTCTTGATGTGGTTTTTGATGAATCAGGAGATTCCTCCATTACTCTTACAGGAATCAACGGGACAGCATCCGGGCTTTGTTCAAGCCTTTCCACACAGGCAAGCTGGACCTCTACATCTGGTGACGATATCAGCAGTTTTGTAGAGGCTATCGGTGATGCAAAAACAAGCTTAAGATCATCATCCAAAACACTTTCTTCCCAGTTGAGTGTTATAACTACCCGGCAGGAGTTCACCGATGGCATGATTAATGTCCTTGAGACGGGATCGGCGAACCTGGTAAATGCAGATCTGAATGAGGAGAGCGCCAACCTGCTGGCGCTGCAGACGCAGCAGTCGCTGGCTACCAATTCTTTGAGTATTTCATCCCAGTCAATGCAGTCAGTGCTCAACCTGTTCTAGCACCGGGGCCATGATCCTGTTTACGGGGTGAGATGGCCCTCTCAATAAATTATTTTAACCTGCAGCCTGATGAAGATACCCTCTGTGTCTTCATCAGGTATCTATCCTTTCTTTACCCGGAAAAAAATTCTTCTTACGGAAAAAACAGCCGTCTGAAAAAAATGCTGCAGGTGAAGTGCCCGGCAAGGAACTGATATCATTGCAGGATTTATGCGGGTTTTATATGGCATATGTATTGCAAATTATTACTGCCGACTGAACTTCTGTTAACAGGTGAAAGCGCCTGCAGTAAAGGCATATAGGGACTTTCAGTAACTTAAACCCCTGTGCTGCGCCGGATAATCCTGTTGATGTTTATTTAAAAAATCAAGTAAGGGAGATTTACCCGTGGGAAAGATTCTTCAGCACCTGGCCGAAACCAATGTGTCGCCTGATACCATTTTTGATAAAAGGATTGTATTTGAATGTTGTGAAACCTTTCATCTTCACTGGCGGAATCTTCGTCTTGAATTCACCCATGAAAATTATTTAAAATTTGTAGCTACTGTTACCAGTGCCTTTAAAAACTGGAAAGAAAAGGGGATGCCTGCACACCACAGCCATTTTGAAATGGGACGTAATCTCCTGTCCTATCCCATGTGTACGTCTGATGAGTTTAAAATAGAAAGGTGTGACAATCTTTATAAAAAACACAGGGGAAGCAGTGATGCTGAGTTTTATGAGGATGACTTTATCCATATACATTACCGTGATCTGCGTATGGAAATGCCTGTAAGTGAATTTGCTGAGATGGCAGATAAGTTTGAAGAGGCAAAAAATAACCTGGTTTATAAACCTCAAAAAAGTTCTTTATCCAAACTGTTCGATCTTCTGGACAGTAACAACATAATCTATGTTGTGTTGAGGAACTGGGATAATTTACCGGATGATGTCAACCTCGGACCCCACAGCGACCTTGACCTCTTAATTCATCCCCTCCATCTTGATAAGATAAAGCAGTTGTGGCGTTTGGAGGCAACCCAGGCAGACCCCTGCCGTGTTCAGTATAAATGTCCCCTGTCTGATGAAAACGGTGAAAATTATATCCTGTGTGATCTGAGAACAACGACAGATAATTATTATCCTGAAGACTTTGCAAACAGGATATTGAACAGCAGGGTTAAGCATAAAAACTTTTATGTACTGCCTCCTGATATCCATTTCTACTCCCTGTTGTACCATGTTGTATATCACAAAGGTGTAATGACTTCTGATTACCAGATGAAACTGGTATCACTGAGCAATATTGCCGGAATTTATTTTGATATAAGCAGTGCAGTTAACCTGTCTTATCTCAGCGGTCTTTTAGAGAGTCAGGGTATCTGTTATGTTAAGCCGAAGGACCTTTCTGTTCGATCCAGTCTGCCATTCCTGTCCGAAATTCGGGATGTGATCTATAGTAAACATTTAACTGACTATAAAGGGGTGAAGATCTGCAGCAGGATCTATAAAAAATCGGATAGGGACAAACCTGCGATTATAAAACAGACAACCTTTGATCTGGCAAAAGGGGAATTTGATCTGTTATCCCGGCTGCACAGCAGATATTTTCCAAGGGTTTATAAGACGGAACATAAAGACTACTACAGCATGTTTGAGATGGAATTTGTTGAAGGATATTTGCTCGAAGATATTAAGGCGCATGCTGATGAATGGGACAAGAAAAAAGCAGATAAATTTATACGGGGCTGTCTTTCAATTCTTGAGGAGCTTAAAGCAAAGAACATCATTCACCGGGATATCCTTCCGGGCAATATAATTGTAAGAAATTTTGAGCCCGTATTAATTGATTTCGGCTGGTCAATTTCAGGAAATGAAGAATTCATAACTCCGGAAGGACTTGGGGCATGGGGAAGACCTGCAGACGGGTCATTTTCCGATTCCTATTCAATGGGAGTATCCCTCCTGGGGTTTGCAGCGGTTTTCCCTGAATATTATCCGGTGTTAAAAAAATTAACAGACAGTGCCGGTTCCGGCTCCGTGATTAATTATAAATCCTTAAAAAAACGGCTGCCGACGGTACCTGCCGATGATATACAAAATGATAATCTGGAAAAAATAAATGATTTAATTCAAACAGTGGTTGATGTTAATCCTTCATATTCTCCGTTGATATATAACTGTACAGGGATAAATAAATTGCCGCGGCAAAAAGAGTTGACTTCGCCTGCGTTGGAGGCAGAAGTGCCTGATGAAAAGGACAGAAAAGTCTCCGTTGTGAAAAAAAACGAAAACAATTCTGCTCCGAAAGATATCCTGGCATCAGTCATACTCACTGTTTCAGAACAGTCGGAGCTGTCAGGTGAGTGGTTTAATACCTTAAAGGAAAATACTCCTGAAGATTCTTATGAGCTCATAATTGCAGGAAACGGATCTTTATCCGGACACAAGCTGGAAATTCCTGAAATCATAAAAGAGTGCGCAAAGGTGATTGAAACGGACAGCAGCAATTTGGGAGACGCATGCAGCCAGTGTATTTCAAATGCCAGGGGCCGCTATATTGTATTGCTTGAAAATAATGTGAAAGTTCCCTCGGGCTGGCTGAGCAATATCATAAGCCGCATGGAGCAGACTCAGAACACAGGGCTGGTTGTGACGGCGATTGCAGAAGAAGGATCTGGTTTCGGGCCCGGTATAACTGAAACAGGGGAATATTTCGTCAATTTCCCCGTGAGAGGCCCCGGCCGGACAGGAAGTATACAGGATGCTGCCGGGCTGTGCGTTTTATTTAAAAAAGATATGCTCAATATTATCGGAACCATGGATGCAAAATACAGTAGTAAAAGCTTTGTGATCAGTGACCTTCTGTTAAAAGCAATGGCAGCTGATTATAATATTGTTACGGCAGAAGATGTTTTTATAAGGCAGGGCAATAAAGGCGTGCAGGACAGTAAATTTTATGATTTCTGTAAAAGGCTCCGGAATGATTTTGAATATTTTATAGAAAAATGGAAAAACTTTTTAGAATTTGACGGCAAAGTATATAATGTCTGTCTGACAGAAAAACTGAAGCAGAATAAGCTTGTTCAGTGGGGAGAAGAACAGATGGCTGCCGGAAATTCCCGTTCTGCTGCAAAAATATTTAAAAGAGTATTTCCTTTTATAAGGGATGATTACAGGGCTCTGAATAATCTTGGCGTGATACAGTGGCAGCTGGGAGAAAAAGAATCGGCAATAACCAGCTTTTACACGGCAGTAAAGGTAAACCCTGGAGATAAAGATTCTGTGTCCAATTTTTTACAGGCGGCAAAAGAGGGCGGAAGAACTGATCTTATCAGATCAACCCTTCCTGCTATTGAAGGACAGCTCAATTCTGCTGTATAATTCCGATAAGGAGATCCGAAAACAATGCCTTTGAAAATAACTTTAAAACCCGGCGAAAGACTGATTCTGGCGGGGGCTGCAATAACAAACGGCAAATCAACCGCTAATCTGCTTATAGATAATAAAGTTCCTATACTGAGACAAAAGGATATATTAGGAGAATCGGATGCAGTAACTCCAGCCCGCAGGATTTATTTTGTTATCCAGTTAATGTATCTGGATCAGGGAAATATTAATTTATATGAAGACAGATACACGGAATTTACGGATGACTTTGAAAAGGCTGTTCCAAGCTCAGCATCCATGATCGATAAGATAAGAGATCATGTCAGAAAAAAGAAATTTTATCCAGCGCTTAAGGAAGCAAAACAACTCATAAAATATGAAAAAACAATCCTTCCTGATCTTGACTCATAATCTATGCAGACCAGGATTTATAAACCTGCTGTGTTTCTGCTGATGACATATCGGGTGAGTGTTTTTTTAGTGACATGCCTACCAGGAAATTTTCAAGCATACCTACAATAAGTTTTGCATATTCGTACTGTTTAAAAGATATAAGCTGATTAACCATATTACGGCAGATCTTTGGCAGGTTCCAGGCTATGACAGTATCTTTTAACTCTTCAAGTACAAGTGAGGCCTTTTCCATCTGTCTGGTACATGCATAGGCAGAGGCAAGATAAAAATATTCTGAATAAAGGTCAGGATATTTTTCTTTAAGCTTCTCAAACACCGGAACAGAAACTTCGGCTTGTCCCATGCACATATGCAAATTGCCGTAATTGCTTACAGGAGCGGACAGCTCAGGCGCCAGTTCCATTGCCTTTTTGGTGACCCTGACTGCCATGTCCAGATTTTTTAATTTCAGATAGGCTGTTCCCATGTTTATATAGGCAACCGGATCTTCAGGGCATATTTTTATATATTTTTCCCATAACTCTACAGCTTCTTCATGTTTATCGAGTCCCCCGGCCTGTATGGCCAGTTCGTGTATAGCCTTTGCATTATCAGGAGAATGGCGAAGCTTTTCAATACCCAGTTTGTAGTATTCTTCGCCTTTTTCAAGGTCAAATGAATAATCAAGTTTCCCGTAATGATGAACCGGAACGGAACATCTTTCTATTTTGATTTTATTACGCTTAAGAGAGGGCTCGACCATTTCGTGTACATGGTATTCCAGCCTGATTTCAGAACGGTTTCTAAAAAGCCGTACCTTTGTGCTGGGAACCCAGCCGTACCCTGCTTCTTCTTTGTATGTTCCGTGGTTCCTGTTTATGCCCAGTACATTCGTGCGCCATTGATAGTTTCTTGATGTAAGTAAAAAAGCCTTTGATTTGCTGCTGTTCTTTTTTATTAAACTTCTGAGAGAGTTATGGTCTGCCGGTGATATTATTTCATCGGCATCTATAAGAAGTATCCAGGAGCCGGTGGCCTTTGAAAGAGAAAAATTTCTGGCCGCCGAAAAATCATTGTTCCATTCAAAGTCACAGGTCTTTGCACCGTATATCTCTGCCAGGACTCTGGTTCTGTCGGATGATCCGGTATCAACTACAATAATTTCATCTGCCAGACCTTTAAGGTTAAGCAGGCATTTGCCAATATTGTGCTCTTCGTTTTTTACAATCATACAGGCTGACAAAGTACCGTTTTTCTTTTTAAGGTCAGGGCTGTTTTTTTTGTGTGCTTTGTTTTTTATGCTGCGGGCTGCTGCAATTATTCCATCATCCAGCCCGTATGTCACAATGGCTTTTTGAATGAGCTCCATTGCCTCATCATATTTTTCCTGGCGCAGCAGAAGATCAATTATTCTAAAATATATTAGCTTATGCTCAGGATGTGTGTTGGACGCATCTTTAAAGACTCGCTCGGCCCTGTCAAACTGCTTTTGAATCAGGGATTCATTATAATAGAATGTAAGTGTATCCTTGCTGTCAGGTGAAAGGGAAAACCCTTTTTCCATTAAATCAAAGGCTTCTAAAGCAGAGCCGTTGTTTTTTTTTATCAGACCCAGATATGACCAGGCAGGGCCGAATGCAGGGTCTGTCTCTGTTGCTTTGGTAAAATATTCATTTGCCTGAGAGACCATACTGTTTTTAATCGCCAGTTTACCCTTGATATATAAGGCTGCAGGCGAAACTGTTTTTCCTGAAAGTATCCGGTCGGCAGTCATCCCGGCATCAATATCATGCCCAAGCGCTTCTTCACAGAAGGCTTTGATCTCCAGAAATTTTATGGTGTTATTTTCCTCCGGCAGGGTGTTCAGTATCTTCAGCGCCTGGGCATATTGTTTTTCATTCAGTAAAATATCAGCAAGACAGTAGATTATATCTTTATTATCTTTTATTGTCTTAATCGCCTTAAGCAGTATTTTGACTGCCCTGTCTGCAAATCCCTTGCTGGCGAGAAGTATTGTTTCATCTATGATCCGCCTGACATTGTAGGCATTTGAATCAGATTCCACAGAGTCGGGACTGCTCCCTCCTGAAAATCCAGAATTGTCTGCCGCAGATGAAGGCAGTTTATTCAGACCTGTATCCATAAGGGAGGATGGTTCGGGAATGGGAATATAGTAATTTTCCGGATTAAATGAGTCGAATGCTCCCCTGGGTATGGCATAACCAGATCCTGCCGGAAGGCTGTCCGGCAGTCCCCATTTTTTTTTGAATATCTTCCAGTTATTCTCAAGGCTGGCACTGTAATCAATCTTTATTCCCGAAAATGTTTTGCTGCCGAAATGATGGATAAAACAGTCTTCAGCTACCCATGATTCAAATCCGGCCAGAGCAGCCCTTATGCTGAAATCGTCATCTTCAAAATTGCCTTTGCCGAATCTTTCATCAAGGCCCCCTATCTTTTTAATGACCTCCTGCTTTATGAGCATGCAGAATCCAACCACTCTTAAAATCTTTTTTGCCTTTCCTTTATGCTTTGCTGAAAATTTTCTTGAAAATTTATTCAGGCCTCCCCCTGTCCTGACGTTGTAATTTACCTTTTCAACCAGCTGGGGCCCGGATACATGATTTGACATAGGACCTATTATTCCGGAACCTGGCCGGGCTTTGGCACATGCGATCATTCGCTTTAGCCATCCTTCGGTTACCAGAGTGTCATTGTTTAAGAGAAGAACATATTCTCCGCTTGACACTGCTATACCCTGGTTGTTCCCTCCTGCAAATCCCAGGTTTTCCCTGTTCCTGATAAGCCTGATAATTGTTCCTTTGCTTTCCCGGAGTGATTCCATGTATGCCCATGTATCATCTGTGGAGCCGTTATCCACAAGGATCAGTTCAAAAGAAAATTCAGTGTGTTTAAATATGCTTTCTATACATTTTTTTGTGTAGTCGAGCTGGTTATATGCCAGGATTATTATCGATACAAGAGTGGCAGATCTTTCATTCTTATCCGGAAGTAAATTGTTTCTCTCAGGAGAGCTGTATAGGGATATTGCGCCTGCATGGTTATCTTTGGGATTTCCTTTTTCATCAAATACAAAATCAGGGGAGATTTTGCCCAGCCATTTTTTGTGAAGTCTCTTTACATTTTCCCCATACCTGCTAAACCGCTCCGGACCGCTCTGGGTTTCATAATGAACCGCAACACTCTCAGGTTCATACACCAGTATCCATCCCTGCTCCCTGAGTTTAAAACACAAATCCACATCTTCATATCCGTTCCAGTAACCTTCATCAAAACCTTTGACCTTTTCGAATGAAGATTTTCTTATAAGAAGACAGGCTGCGGTCAATGCCTGATAGGTACGCCGCTGGTTTGCTTCCTTAAAATCTGATTCCAGTCTGTAATAAATATGTTTTCCCTCCAGGGGGTCGGACTGTTCCTGATCATCTACAATCATAACGCCCGCATGCTGAATTGCCCCATCAGGGAAAAGCAGTTTGCTCCCTGCCGCGGCCACCTTCCTGTCGTTATCCAGAATATCAATAAGGGGTGTAAGCCAGTTGTCCATTACTTTGACATCATTGTTTAAAAAAAGAATGTACTGCCCGTCAGAAGCTCCTGCCCCAATATTGCAGGCCCTTGAGAAGCCAAGATTTTCTTCATTGATAATAATCTTTACATTATCTTCAATATTCTTTAGAAACTTTTGAGTTCCATCTGTAGAGCCGTTATCTACAAAGATAATTTCATAGTCTGTATCCGGAGTGTGTTTTATTATTGAATCGTAACACTGCCGGGTAAGCTCAGCTTTGTTAAAAAGCGGAATAACTATTGAAACCAGAGGTCCTGCGGCAACAGAATCTGTCTTTTTATGATCGGTAATTTTTTTGTTCACTAAATATTCCTCCAGACCCAGGCGGGCTCCAATCTTTATCCGGCTCCTAATAAAAAAATCTGTTTCTGCTCTGTCAGTTATTCTCAGGAGTCATTTCCAGACCGCGTGCAATAAGCAGGTTAATATTTATTATGTTTTCAAGTATCGATTTTGTAGGGTTTGACATTGCCGAACTTATCTGTCTTTTAATAAATACGCTCAGTTTTAGAAGATTATTTTTTATGTCTTCAGGCTGCTGGCTTGTCTTTTTTGACAGTTCAGACTGGAACAGGGTCCAGATTTTGTTATTGTATATCAATCCCTCATTCAGTTGACTGTGGAATCCTTTTCCTTCCCAGTTGTTCAGACATATTTTTAATTTTACAGCTCCCTGTGACAGAACTCTTGATTCCGTTTCCCTGAGGCTGCCTGTAATTTTTCCTATTTTTTTATATGCATTCAAGTAACTGCTCATTTTGATCCCTCCATATTTTAAAATATCAGTTAAATGTAGTCCGACAGTTTGGGCAGTTTTAATATTTTAGCTGCTGCCTCGGTTGCTATTTCATAGGCTGTTTCCTGAGCTGTCAGCTCAACAGCCGCCTCTGCTGTATTTCCGTTTTCTATTTCGGAGAGTTTTTCTTCAAAAATAGTGCTAAGGTTTTCTACGTTCTCTCTGCTGGTATCAACCTGGGAGTATATGTTTGAAAGTGCAACTCTTTCATAGCTTACTGTATCAATTGCACTGTTCAGCAGGTCCATAACATCCCCGGCTGCTTCGGCTGTTGTATCTGTTTCAAAGGATGCAATCACCCTGGCCAGTGCCATAAGGGCGTCATTAAAAATTGCCTCGCCGTCACTGTTTATTGAAACGGTTGTGCCGTCACCTATAATTATCTCTCTGCTTTCAGAGTCTCCCCTGTAATAATAACTTGATGCTCCAACAGCGTCTCCGTCCGAATCAACGGCAGTTACCGTATAATTGTATGTTCCGTCACTCAGTGCCGTTCCGGAATCATCAAGGCCGTCCCATGAAATTTCATTGGCCCCTTCAGATCCGGTTACAGTCAATGTTCTTACAACGCTGCCGGATATGTCGCAAATTTCTATGGTTGCATCTGCATCGGAGGAAAGATAAAAACCGATATCATCAGCCGTGCCGCTGTGTACTGATGTTTCATTTGAAAAAGAAGCGGACGTAGTATTGTTGCCGCCGTAAAGGTATGTCCCGCTGCAGGTTGTGTTTGCAAGACCTATAATTGAATCGTAAAGTCCGGTCAGAGATGACTTGTATGTACCTGTATAGTCGTTTTTGCCGTTGGACAGTTCCGTTACAATATCAAGTGCCTGATCCAGCAGGTCATCGACTGAATCCAGTGTTGTTTCTCCTGCTTCAATAAGGGTGTCTGCATCTGTTAGATTTTTTTCATACTGTGTGCAGCGTGATATGTCCGACCTGAACTGCAGTATGGCTGCTGCAGCTTCCGGGTTGTCCGAAGGCCTGTTGACCGACTTTCCGGAGGCATTGACGGCTGCTGCTTCACTCAAACGCTCTGCCTGTTTTGTCAGCCAGTATTTAGCGTTGTTTATCATCATTTTATTTGTGATTCTCATTTTGTTATCTCCTTAACGGGTGATTAATAAAAATGAATTGATTATATGCCAAGTAAGGTTTCCATAAGTTCATCCAGAACACTCATAACCTTTGCGCAGGCTTCAAAAGTGTTCTGATAAAGTACAAGGTTGGCCAGTTCTTCATCAGAGGACACACCTGAAACCGATTCTTTGAGATTGTTGTAATACTCCTGAAGATCCGACTGATAGCTGTATGAAGATTCGGTGTTGGAAACCAGGCTGCCTATGTCACTTACAAGGCCGGAATAGTATTCCGAAAATGTGCTGGTTCCGCTGTTCATCAGGGATGCATTCTGAAGACTGTATATTGAAGCTGCTATGGTACTGTCTCCTGGAACCCCTGTTGCCGTAGCTGAGGCTGCTATCAGGTCCGGGTCATCAGCAATTGCCGTATTTACGCTAATATCAGATGCATCGCTGCCTGAAAAAAACGAAAGGCCGGCATCACCGTTGAGATCATACCCGCTTTCGTGTAGGGTGTTTACCTGGCTGATTATTTCGGAAGCCAGTTCGTCAAGACTGTCCAGGTATTCCGGTATCACGGTATCCCTTACTTCAATGGCGCCTCCGAGCGTTCCCGAAGTAATGGCATTTGTTACAACTGTTTCACTGCCGTCACTGTCTGTCCATGTTATATCCTGCATCCCTGTTGTTGAGTTGGTCTGTGTGTCCAGTGACCATGATGACGATCCGCGTACAAGCGATTTTCCGTTGGAAAGCTGAATGTATATCTGCCCGTCGTCGTTTTCGGAGTAGTTAATGTCAACCAGTTCTGATAATTCCGTGACAAGAGAATCACGCTCATCAAGGTAGCTGTTTACATTTAACCCGCTTGATTCACCTTCAAGAATCTTATTGTTAAGATCCGCAATCTGTGAAGTTAGCGTGTTAATACTATCAACTGTCGAAGATATATCTCTGTTGATTTCTATCCTGATTTCCTGAAGGCTTGAGTACATGTCGTTTATTGCTGATGCAAGAGATTCGGCTTCTGAAACCAGCACAGAACGTTCTGATGAACCTGATGCATTATTTGCAAGATCCTGCCAGGAGTTAAAAAAATCACCAAGAGCCTCGCTGAGCCCTGACCCCTCTGATTCATCAAACAGGGATTCTACGCTTTCAAGGTATTTAAGTTCGGCTTCCAGTTTGCCGCCAGTTTCAGTTGTTGTATTCAATCGTTTTATTGTGAATGAATCGGTAACTCTTTTTATTTCGGTAACATCAAGTATTAAAGATGTACCGCTGTCGGATGAGCAGTTCGAATGAACGGTACTCACAACTGCTGTCTGCCGCGAATAACCGTCCGTGCTGACATTGGATATGTTGCTGTTTGTGAGATCAATGAGCACCTGCTGAGTCTGTAATCCGCTCAGCGCTGTGTCCATAATGCTTGACAGTGATGACATCTTTGGCTCCTTCTATTGCTGCCTGCCAATACACCTGCCCATTTCCGTATTTATAGCGGGAATGGACAGGAGGGCATTACTACATCCTTATAAGTGTTTCGAGTATTTCGTCGCTGGCTGTAAAGACCTTTGAACATGCCTGGTATGCACGCTGTGCAGTAATCAGGCTGGCAAGCTCGGTTGAAAGATCAACATTTGAACCTTCAAGACTTTCTGATGCAATGCTTCCAAATCTGCTCGTACCGGGTATGCCGAGGATTGCTTCACCTGACGAGTTTGATCCTGAATAAAGACTTCCTGATACCTGGACAAGCCCGTCATAATTATTGAAGTCTGCAAGCGTTACCTGGAATAGGTCCACAACCGCTCCGTTTGTGTATGTTCCGGTTACTAGACCGCTGCTGTTAATGCTGATTGATGAAAGCTCACCGGAAGCGTACCCGTCCTGGGAGGAATCATAAAGAGCTGAATCAAGAGAGTACTGGGTGAGAGAACCGTTCGTTGCATAAGTGCCCGAACTGGTTTCATCTGCAATGTCCCATGCTATTGTCATATCATCGGCACCTGTAAGATCTGCTATTGTAAATGTCGGATCGTCAGAGCCAGATGAAAGCGCGCCGCTTTCATTAAATGTGAGTGTACCTGTGCTGTCGCCTCCGACTGTACCGTCATCACATGTGATTGAGTAGGCCCATTCATTTGTATCTGTTTTTGTATAGGTGATTGTAACTGAATGTTCGTTTCCAAGTGAGTCATAGATTGTCAGCGGCGACTCATATGTATCTCCTGCTTCAGCTTCTGCATCAAGATTGACTGAGGTTGTGATTTCAGTAGTTGCATTGGCAGGGGATGCATCATAGGAAACGGTTATGTCGGTTAAAGTTCCGAGGTTTCCGTCATCATCAATTTCATATCCCTGAACTTCATATCCGCTTGCGTTAACAAGGGATCCGCTGTCATCAAATGAGAATTCACCGTTACGTGTGTAATAGGTTGCTCCAGTTGCCGGATCGGCTACTACAAAAAAGCCTGAACCGTTGATTGCCAGGTCTGTTGTGTTTTCTGTAGAAGTGATGCTCCCCTGAGTCCATGACTCTCCAACATCGGAAACTGACACCCCTGCACCCAGAGAAGTTCCGGATGACTGGGAAAGGCTCTGGCTGAGAACATCGGAAAATGAAACAGTGCTTGACTTGTAGGCATTGGTTTCACTGTTTGCAACATTGTTTGATATTACTGAAATTTCCTGTGAGTATGCACTTAACCCGGTTACGGCGGTGCTTAGTGACTGCATCATGGCGCAGACCTCCTTTATTTCTGTTAAGAATTGTTATTGTTGTAATCTGTAATGGGCTTTCAGGACTGGTGTAATCCTGTTACATCACTGAGTGAGATGGTCTCGTCTCCTGCAACCAGGTAGGGAGTTCCATCTTCATAAATGACCCCTGTTATTTCAACAGACGAGTAGGTTGTAACTCCTACTTCTGCACCCTCTTCATCATAGGCCGATACTGAGAATGTGTAGGTTCCGCCTGTTATTTCTTCACCAAGATCTTCAAGGGAGGCTGTATATGTGCCCGCCGAAAGATCACTCATCACTTCACTGTAGACTGTGCTGCCTTCATCATCGATAAGGCTTATGACCGCATCGGATGCATAACTGTCTATCTCAAAGGAAATTTCTCCTGTCCCGTCCTCCGCAATTTCAACAGTGCTTCCTTCTACATTTACGGATTTTCCGATATAGGAAGCCGCCTGTGAACTGATTGAAGATGTTTCCAGAGTTTCAAGGTAGTCATTGGTGATGGACGCCTGTTCAAGCTGGCTCAAGTCGCACAGCTGTGACACAAATTGATCACTGTCAACAGGATCAAGCGGGTCCTGGTTTTCGAGCTGGACCAGAAGAAGTTTCAAAAACTGCTCCTGCAGTTCAGATGCTTCTGATCCGGCTATTGTGGATGTGTAGCTGTCAGTGGAGGTTGCTGATGCAGCGTCTGTAATAGTTGTCATGATCATTTCTCCCTTAATATTTACCATAACCTGCAATGAAGCCAGCTGATACATACCTGTTTTCATTGCCTGGAATTATACGGAAACCGCATTGTAAACTGCAGTGCTTCCTGTTGTGCCGCTTTAAAATGGTTATAAATTTAGATAGTTACAGGAGTTGTGGTGAGAAATGGTCTCTTGACAATATGATCTGCTGCTCTTAAAATAACAAAGAGCTCGTTAAAAGACCTGCTCAAACCCTGAGTCGAACACAGTGACCCGCCAAAGTCTTTCGTGTTCGGCTCTACTTTTTTCTGAACTATCGCAAGTTGTTTTGATTTTTTATAAAACAGAAATACTGTTATCCGAAAAATCAAATGAACTGCTCTCACATAGAGCAACCTTGATGCCAGAAAATCCCGGTCATCTATCCAAAAATATTTACATGAAAGTGTTTAAGTGTCTACCGCTGAAAAGCTAATCGTAATGAATACAAGGGGTTTAAGCTCATGGACCATAATGGTTTTATAAGGTGCCGGTTACCCGCTTGAAGTAATTACCATTAATAGTGCACATGGGGAGCTTCATGTTCATTACATAAAATAATATTTAAAGAACAGCTGATTAGATTTCTTATTATTACTTTTTTGAAGTACTTTATTTGTATTAAACAAAAATTGAGATTCCTGATTTATAAATATGCCTGAAAGAACATTTAAAAAGCAGTGTGAGAGATTTATGTTTAAAGGTAAAAATTGAAAGTATCAGATTATTAAAAAAATGAAAAAAGTATTTAGAAATATTTTTTATATGGCATATTTTTATGTTGATCTGCATCCGGATAAAGGTAGGTTAAAATTAATCTAAAGGTGAGTGTAATATTGTTGTCTATAAATGGTAAATAATAATTTAATAAGGTGATTTATTACACTTCTGGAACTCTTCTGATAATAATCAAAGAAGCATATGCATGAATAACTACTATATGCCCTTTGTTCGGATAATTAAGGATGCTAATAATAGATTATAAAAACGTCAAAAATATGGACAATTCGCCCTTGATAATAATTAGTAAGGGGCTGAAAAAAGGTTGAAAAAATGACATTTTCTAATTGTAAAAGTGACGGTAGTTTTTATTTGGTGTCAATGGAGTGACGTAAGAAAGGAAAATATTTCCTAAGGTAATGCGGTCTGCAGCGTGCCCGGGGAAATTTTTACCCCCTGTCAGGATTAATCCGGAAGGTTTTTATACCTGTAAATGGAGTTATGCCGCACCGATTTTAAATGATTTTCTTCCGTTTTTTTTATGGTGCTGCTCTGCCTGGTACATGAATGTTCTTATTGCTGCCTCTCTTCCAGGCTGGAAGCCGGAGTCATAGGGCGTGTCGATATAGGGAACTCCCATTTTGTTCATTAATGGTTTTACAATTGCTGATGTGGCAGTACTGGGCATGCAGGTAAAGGGGTATACGTTTATTACACCGTTAAAGCCCTCCCTTGCATACTCAAGGATTCCTGAAATGCTGAGACCTGCCTCCGTTCCTATTTTAAAGGTGAAGAGATCTTCTTTTTTTAATATATCATCAAGATGACTTACTTTATGATCTCCAGCGATATCAAGAAGAGAAATGACGCGGTCATAGACCTGTTTCTGTCTCATTTCCTGGTAAAAGAGTTCTGCCCGAAATTTTAATGCCTTTTTTAAAGATCCTGTTATATCGCTGAACCTGAACTGTTTTAAATTAAGCTTTATGTCCGAGCTTACATCTTTATAGTCGCTGTAGCTTATAAAGTTAACCCACTCGATAATGGAGGCATTAACTACCTCGGCGCCATGTTTTTCAAGGGTTTTAATAAGTTCCTGGTTTGAACGGGTATGGGTCCTGAGGTAAATTTCTCCTACCATGCCTATGAGAGGTTTAGGCGGAACTGCCGGATCAATTATGAGTTTTGCCTCATGTACTGTCTCCTCAAGTTTATCCAGTATTTTACCAAAGGATTTATTCAGGGCATATTTCTCGAAGGCCTGCTCCATTTTTTGTATGGCGCTTTCGATAAATTCATCCGTCATTCCCTGTTCTTTTTCATAGGGCCTTACCCGCCACAGTAGCCTGTCCAGAATATCTCCGATCAGCAGGGCAAAAAATCCTGATTTGCGAAGGGCAACCGAGTTTTCAGGAGCTATGAGTCCGTCAAATGAATATCCGTCTTCAGTAGTAAGTGAGCCTATTTTAAGTCCACGGTATTCGGGAAATGTATCCAGAACAATTCTCTGGTACTTGTTGTACATACCAAACCTGCAGGGTCCGTTTGCCTCAACAAGAAAGTATATGTAATCATTTATATTAAAATTATTACCCTTTGTTTCCTTTTCCGACTTCATGTGGTGGAGAATATCACCCAGGGTTACCTGGCACGGGAAACACTCTTTTCCTGAGCTGTATTCAATCCCAAGGTCAAGTCCCTTATAGGTATCCATGACCAGCGCGTTTATGGAAAAGCTGCGGAATGCCGCAGCAAGGAGCCTGCATCCGGACCTGCTCATTTCAGGTATAAGGACTGTTTTACCCTTAAGGTTGAATTGCCCTACACTTTCAGACATGGTCTGAAATGATCTTATTTCTGCTGCTGACATTATTTCTCCTGCTTTTGCGCTTTACTGACCTGCAAGGGCACGGCGCGCCGTGCCGCTACTTTTTGTGTTTGCCATTTGAGAGGGCTTATATACTCTTCCCTGATTATTTTTAAATGTATTTGTTTTCACCCTGCGCCCTGAACCTGTTTTTTTATCAGTTCGCCAGTTTTGACCAGTCTTCATGCTGCCTGCTGATTTTCTGCATCATGTTTTCAATCACGTTCTTATATGCTTCAAGTCTTGTCATTACGCCAGCTACTGCGCTGTGTTCATCCAGTTCAAGTATGAGTGAAGGTTTGTCCCCCATAACATGCCTGTAAAAATGCTCCACAAAAGAGTCAGCGCCGCAGCTGAAGTTTGTCAGATGCAGCCCGAAATAGTTTGGGTTTGTCTTTATAAATTTTGCAGTTCTTAATATCTGGCCGCCGTATCCCCAGTACATGTTTGGAAAATCCGAAAGATCGATATCCGATACATCTATAAAATCCATCGGCAGGGCTTTTAAGCCGATCTTTGCAAAGTTCTGGCCGAGCCTGAGGTTAAGTCTTTCATCATATAAGTTGTACGGCCGGCCTGTTACTATAACAAGCGGTTCCTCCGGATTGTGATTTTCCAGTATTTTATTTCCTGCATTATGTATTTCATTTTGAAAGTCTTTGTACTTTTTCATGGCATAGCTGACGGCTTCTTTTATTTCGGCACGGGATTTTCCCAGAAGAGCTGATGTCTGATCCGCCATCTCAACTGCAAGAGTTGATAAATCATGCTTAAGATGAAGGACTGGTCCGATTACCCTTTGGGGATCTATATCGAGCGCTGCGTTTACCATATATTTGTTTGCCTGAACAAGGGGGCAGAAAAATCCTTTTTCGTTTTTATCTTTTGTTTCCATGTTAATAAGGACAGGCAGAAAAAGATACCTGGTTTTACCGATAAGTGATTTGACATGGCCGTGGGATACTTTTACAGGAAAGCATGTCTCTGCTGTCATGGCTTCTATACCCATTTCTGCAATGCTGTTATTTGTGGGGCCGGTCATTACAGGTCTGAATCCGAGCCGGTCAAAAAAGTGAACCCATAAGACTGCAGTCTGCATTGTATAGAGGGATCGCTGGATTCCTACTGTAGGTTTTCCATCAGCCTCCATAACAGGTTTGTCCTGTACCGTGTCAAAAAGGCCTGCTATATATTCGGACCATATTTCATCTCTTTTTTTAAAAAAGTTTTTCACTTTTTTAGAAGTATTGCGTGTGATCTCATACCTTCCGCACTCACCTCCCCATACGCTTTTTCTTCCGTCAAAGTCGTATATCTTGAGCTTGCACTGGTTGTGGCATGCCGGATCAGCAGTGCATACTTTTTCTGTGAAGGCCATGCGGTCTTTTATACAGTTTTCAACACCTCTAAAGCCGGAAGGTAAAGTGTCTGCCTGCTCCATCTTTTCTTTTACTTTAAGTGCAGCCCCATATGCTCCCAGTACTTCTCTGTGCCGGGGAACTATTAATCCACGGCCGAGAATATTTTCAAATGCAGCTACTACGCCCTTGTTTAAAGACGGTCCGCCCAGAAACATCACCCTGTTTCCAATCTTTCTTTTTCCTACTACACGGTTAAGGTAGTTGTGTGCAATGGCATAGCATAATCCTGCAATAAGATCCTTTTGAGATGCACCTCTCTGCTGATAGCTGACAAGATCTGATTCCATAAACACGGTACATCTTTCTGCAAGCCTCACAGGGGTTTCTGATGACAGGGCAATCTCCTGAAATTCTCCGGCAATATTTATCCCGTATTTATTGGCAAGCTCATGTAAAAAACTTCCGGTACCTGCAGCGCACACCTTGTTCATGTCAAAATCCAGCGGGTAACTGTTTGTGACAGAAACATACTTTGCATCCTGACCGCCAATTTCAAAAATAGTGTCAATGTCAGGATCTATTTCTACTGCACCCCTTGCGTGTGCTGTTATTTCGTCTATTATTAAATCCGCATTTAAAAAATCACCCACAACATTTCTGCCCGAGCCTGTGGTGGCGATTCCCTTTAGTACAATTCTTTTATCTGCATCGTTCCTGAATGTTTCAAGCAGTGTCTGAGTTACTTCAATTGGTTTTCCCCTGGTATGAATGTATGCTTTGTGAATGATTTCTCCCTTTTCATTTATAACGGCATACTTGGTTGTTGTTGAACCTATATCAAGCCCGAGCCATGCGGGGATTGTCTTTCCTGATAGGACGGACCTTACTCTGTTGTCCTCATCAAACTGGGTTTTTATTATTTTAAGAGGCGGAGCTGCAGGAAGGTTTTTGGCTGTTCTGTTCTTTTCTTCCCTTAAAAGTGTGAGGTTAATCTTGTTTTTTACACCTTGTTCCATTGCCTGAAGTGCAACTCCTAAAGCGCCTGCCGAGGTGCTGTATTCCGGTACGATTATATCCGGAAAGTACTGCCTGAAGGCCTTTACCTGAATTTTATTCATTGAAAGCCCGCCGATAAACAGGGTAGGGCTTTCGAGAATCCTGTTTGAAACAATAGTGCTTATATAGTTTCTGGCGTTTCCAAGATGAAGGCCGTAGATGATGTTTTCCAGCCGTTCGCCCTTGTTCTGCAGATGGATCATATCGGATTTTGTAAATACAGTGCATCTGCATGCAACATGAGAGGGCGCATCAGCCTCAAGCCCCAGTCCTATGAAATCTGTAAGAGTTTTATCTATATCATCTTCCGATACATTTTTTTTGCTGTCATATATGGATGTGGCAAGCCGCTGGGCCTGCTGGTCAATGAATGAACCTGTTCCGGATGCACATGGGCCGTTTGTATTGAAGTATTCAAGATCCCATGTGCCGTTGTTCTGCCCGATCTGGAACAGGGCAGTGTCCTGTCCGCCCATGCTTATAATGGATTTTGTATCAGGGAAAAGAGAAAGAACTCCCTTTACCTGGCATATGGTTTCAAACTCATAAAAACCGTTAAGCCTTGCGCTCAGCTGCTCTCCATGAATGCCGGTAAAGGCAGCAGCCAGTATGTTTTCTTCACCATACTGTTCATATATATTCATGAGCAGTTCATACACAGCTTCATCGGTTTTACCGAAATGCCGGCAGTAGGGCGCTTCATGAACAATCTGCCCACTGCTGTCAAGTACAACCGCGTTAACGCTTACCGAACCGATATCAATACCAGTATAATATTTGCCGGTCCCGTTCTGATCAGATAGTTGATTCATCCATGCACACCTTCAATAACAGTTAATAAAAGCTGCAGATACAGTGCTGCAGATAAATGCTGTAGAATGCAGATTCTGAAATTGTTGTTTTATTTTGAAGTGTAGAACAGATCATTCCCATGTTTCTGCTCTGTGATATGTCCTTTTATTTTAAGCTCTTTTACAAGCCGTTCTACTTCATCTTTTTTATAGCTGAGACTGCTTGAGATATCATCCACTGTTACCGGACGTCTTTTCATCATCTCAATTATCCGGTCCACCTTTGAATCGTTATTGTTCTCTCTGCTTTTAAGGGGGGCAGATGCTATTATCTCGGTATTTCCGCCCAGATAATTTTTTATCTCCTCCAGTTTTTCTCTGCTGACCGATACTGCACTTGAATCGGCAGGGGGCCTGACGACAGTATTAAGCTGAACCCTGTCCGGGCAGATTCTTTCTATGGCTTTTGAGAGACCTGATATTTCTTCATCCGTATCATTAAGCCCTGAAATAATAACAACCTCTAAAAAGTAGTCTCCCTTATAATCTTTTTTCATTTCGGCAAGACCGCTGATGATTTTATCAAGCTTAAGGTCAGGGTGCGGTCTGTGGATTTTTTTATAGGTAGCCTCTTTTACAGATGAAAGGGTGGGTATAAGAATATCCACACCTGATACTTTTTTTCTTATTTCATTCTGCCACAGGAGAGAACCGTTTGTTAAAAGGGTAAGGGGGATGGATGTCACTTTTTTTATTTCAGAAATTACTTTGCCGATATCGCTGTTCAGGGTGGGCTCACCCGATCCTGCAAGAGTGATGACGTCAGGAGATGTGTTTACAAGAACAGATTTAAGTTCCTCAATAACTTCATTGACAGGAACAAATGATGACGGCTCCAGTATGTTGTCCGTAGTATTTCCGACCTGGCAGTATATACAGTTAAAACTGCAGGTTTTGGGCGGTATAAGATCGATCCCTAATGAAAGCCCGAGTCTCCTTGATGGGACCGGACCGAATATATGAGGCATTTTCTTTTCTCCTTTAAGGCATATACCAAGAATAATACTATAATATTTTTTAAACAAGGAAAATTTGACGGTGGATTTATTGAAGAATGCTGTAACTAAAAGAGGCGAATATTTATCCGCCCCCTTTTGTTAGATTCATAATATTTTAAGTGCTTTTATTTTTTTGCAGATTTTTTAGCACTTTTTTTAGCGGGAGCTTTTTTCTTAAGTTTGCCGATCATCTCCTCAACTTCTTCATAACCTTCTTTGTAGAACTCTTCTTCTTTTGGATCAAGTTCTCTGAGGAGCCTTAAGAATTCACCTGCGTGTTCTTTCTCTTCGTCAGCGATGTCCATGAGAACTTCCTGTGCAAGTTTATTATTTGTGCTTTCCGCGGTCTGCTGATAGAGCTGTATGGCTTCATATTCCGCTGCAATCATAAACCTGATTGCACGCACCAGCTCGGCGTTGGTTAACTTTTTGTCGTTTTTGAGTAGTGAAAACGGGTTGCAAAATTCGGGCATTTCTTTTCTCCTTTCTTGATTTTAAAGTATAAAACATAATACTTTATTTATGTTGTATATGCAATTTTAAATAATTCTGCGCCGCATGTCACGGCGCAGCACCCGGGCGAAGCCGGATGTTCTCTTCTTTAATCATACAGCTCAGGATGAAAGTGTCTTTCTACAAGCTCGATCATGATGTGCAGGATTTTTATGTGAAGTTCCTGCACCCTGTCTGCAAAACTTCCTCCCGGTGTGCAGATGCATACATCCGAATAATTTTCCATTTCAGATCCCTGTCTGCCTGTTAGTGAGATAACCTTTAATCCCATCTCCTTTGCCTGCACCTGGGCTTTGATAACGTTTTTACTTGTTCCGCTCGTACTTATACCGAGCAGGCAGTCTCCTTTCTGTCCATGACTTTCAATGTATCTTGAAAAGATGAAGTCATATCCGTAGTCATTTCCTACGCATGCAATGTGGCTTGGGTCGCTTATTGATACCGCCGGATACCCACGCCTGTCTTTCCTGTATCTTCCGGTAAACTCTTCTGCAAAGTGCATTGCATCGCACATGGAGCCGCCGTTTCCGCATGAGAAAACACGGCCGCTGTTTTCAAATGTGCTGATAAGAATTTCTGCTGCTGTTTTTATGCCGGTGAGTGCCTGTTCATTGTTGAGCAGGTTGTCCAGTGCTGTTTTTGCTTCGTTGAGGCTGTTTTCTATTTCTGTATGCATTATTAGATTTCCTGGTCTGATATTTTTAAATTACATCATGGTTTAAATCGCGGGCGGACACGCAGGTCCGCCCCTACGATGTTTATTGGATATATATGATGGTTCAGAGGCTGCCTATTGCTTCAGTGTTGCAGACGCTGTTTTTAATTTTATTAATTCAGCGGCATATTCATCATTTTGCTTACCACGGAGTACACGGAGACCACGGAGAAAAACAAAAACAAAAAAGTAATATTTGTTTTTTTATACAAAATGCTTTTCTCTGAGTCCTCCGTGGTTAAATCCAAATTTTTTAAATCTTTCCAATATTAAGTCAACAGCATTATCTTTCTGCCCGGCTTTTAATCAATCAATTCCCGTATGCTGTTTATTATTCTGTCCGGTACAACATGGGTGTCTTCCGGTAATCCCCTGCCTGTATGGTCATTCCAGATGCTGTATATGCCCAGCTTCTGCGGGCCTTCTATGTCGGCTGTAAGATTGTCTCCAACTGCCCAGCATTCATCCGGTTTTAATCCCATCTTCTCCATGGCCATTTTATATACCCGTTCATCCGGCTTGCCGAAACCCTGTTCACCCTCAACAAGTATAACCTTAAAATATTTTTCAAGATCAAACCTGTTTATCTTTGCCCTCTGTTTTGATTCCTCTCCGTTTGTCATAAGCGCAAGGGCTGTATTATTACGGCGCAGATAATCAAGAGTTTCAACGGCTCCGTCAAAAAGCTCGTAAGCCTGCTCTCTTCTCTGTTCAAAGGTATCTGCTATTTTATGGGCAAGGGGTATATCATCAACTTTTAGCTTTTCAAAGACAAGTTCCAGCACTTCTCTTCTTGCCCTGTCAAGGTCATTGCGTCCTCTCCTGTGACGCTTTTCATCATTCCAGTACCATCGGCTTACCTCTTTAACTGTTCCATATAGCTGAACCGGCTCAAGTCTGTCATTCTGCTGTGAAAACTCATTGCAGATCTCTTTCCATATGGGTTTTGCCATTCTGCCGTAGGCTAAAATTGTATCATCAAGGTCAAATAGAATTCCCTTTGGAAGCATGTAATCTCCAGCTTTTTTAGTGTTGTTTATACTGCTGTTTTAAGTACAGATAAATTGAATTTTCATAATGATACAGGAAATTGAGATGAATAATCAAATCAATGTTGTAAGGCCATGTTTGAAAAACAGACTTTAATTTTTTACGATCCGGTGCTACTATGCCGAAATTATTACAGTCAAGCGTCTTACCCTTTTGTATTTCAGTCAATATAAAGTATTAAAACAGGGTTGTCCTGTAGGGCAATTTGCGAGCTAATTTTATTCAGGGGAAAATAATATGCAGGCACTTGAAGTACGAGATCTTACAAAAACATTTGATGATATAAGAGCTGTCAGCAATGCGTCCTTTGATGTTCCTGAAGGTTCTATTTTCGGGCTTATCGGCAGAAACGGAGCAGGAAAGACAACAACCATCCGAATGCTTATGAACATATATGTTCCCACTTCAGGGAAAATAATATTCAGGGGAGAGCCTGTGGGAAATGAATTCCGGAGAATCACCGGATATCTTCCCGAGGAAAGGGGCCTTTATAAAAAGATGAAGGTTATGGATACCATAATGTTTTTTGCCGAGCTGAAGGGAAAAAAGGGACGTGATGTAACTGATAAGGCAAAAAAATATCTTTCAAGGTTTAACCTGTCGGACAGGGTAAATTCAAAGGTTGAAAACCTTTCAAAGGGTAATCAGCAGAAGGTTCAGTTTATTTCAACCATCATACATGATCCTGATTTTATAGTGCTTGATGAACCTTTTTCCGGTCTTGATCCTATTAACACAAACCTGCTTAAGGACATTATCCTCGAAAAAAAGAGGGAAGGGAAAGTCATTATATTTTCCACTCATCTTATGGATTATGCCGAAAAACTCTGCGACCATATTGCAATGATTGACAGGGGAAAGATTATTTTAAACGGAAACCTCAATGACATAAAGGCCGAGTTTTCAAAAAACAAGGTCAGTCTTGTTTATGAAGGGGATATATCATTTCTTGAAAATCACCCCTTTGTCGAAACTGTTTCGGATTTCGGGAACAGTGTGGGGATCACGCTTACCGGTAAAGGCAGTTCACAGGATCTTTTAAAACTGCTCATTGAAAATAATGTCGGGGTAATTAAATTCGACTGCGATGATATTTCTCTCAACGAGATTTTTATCGAACTGGCAGGCGGGATGCCGAAGGAGGAATACAGCCTTGTTTAACTATAGAACTATGGCAGTTACAAAAAGAGAACTGCGCGAAAAACTGATGTCAAAGGCCTTTATTATTATGACCATCCTTATGCCCGTCATCATGTTTTCCATGGTAGGCCTTCAGGCTCTCATGGTGCAGTACAGGGGAGATAAAGGCACAAAGATTGAAGTAATAACAGAAGACAGTGAGCTCTCTTTAAAATGCGGAGACCTCCTTAATACACTCCCTTTTGTAAAGGATGGCAAATGGGAGATTACCTGCAGCACTGTTTCTGAAAAGGAGCTTAAAACCTATATTGAAAAGAAAAAAGGGGCAATTCTTACAAAAAAACTTACAGGTGTTATTTTTATTCCTGACAGTTCTCTCAGGGATAAAAAGATTGAGTATTACGCCAAAACTCCAAACAGCCTGACTGTTTATGAAAAGATGAACGGGCCCATTAATAAACTGCTCATTAATGAGTTTTTTTCAGATAAGTCTCTTACTGACGAAGAATTACAGTTTGCCAGGATGCCTGTCACCTTTGACGGTTTCAAGGTAACAAGAGAAGATAAGATAAAAGAGCAGAACTACGGCAATATTGTTCTGGCTTTTGTGTTTTCAATTCTGCTTTATATGAGCCTTTTAATAAGCGGAACCACAACAATGACCTCGGTGATAGAAGAAAAAAGCAGCAAGGTTATAGAGGTTCTGCTTTCCAGTGTAAGCAGCCGCGAGCTGATGACCGGAAAGATACTGGGAAGCTCAATAACGTCGCTTATTCAGATGACAATATGGCTTTCTCCAATGATAGTTTTAATATCAACCGCCTGGATATCCCTTCCTGATAAATTTTCACTGGATATCGGTTACGGGCACATTATCTACTTTTTAGTAAATTTTTTCCTGGGGCTGCTTATCTACCAGGGGCTTTTTTCCATGGTCGGAGCAATATTCAATACTACCCAGGAGGCAAATTCAGGTGTGTTTCCTGTTATCATGCTGATTTTAGTCCCGTTTTTTCTTTCCTTCAGTATGATCACTAATCCTGATAATTCAATCGTGGCTGCTGCTTCCTATATTCCGTTTGCAACAATTATTATTATGCCCTGTAGATTCACCCTTGTAGATATGCCCTTTATTTACCCTGTCCTATCGTGTATTATAAATATTTTGACCCTGCTTCTGATTTTCCCGGTAGCCGGAAAGATATACAGGGTGGGGATATTACGGTCCGGCACAAAGCCTTCAATGCGGGAATTAATAAAATGGATTCGCACACCGGGGTAACCGGTTAATATTTGGATTTTATATTTTTATAAGAATTTAAAGGGGTTTTGAATTATGACAGATCTTGAAAAGATGAATAAATACGGTGAAGAAATAGAACAGCTTTTAAGGCTCAAGACTTCACCAATTGCTATCAAATTTATAGAAAATGAAGATGAAATTCCGGAAGGTGCGGTCAGGCCTAAAAAAGATATGGGTGTGCATCTTGCCTTTTGCCAGGCGCTTGCCATGTCCAGGCGTGAAGGTAAAACAATGGCCATGCTCAAGGAAGACCACTGGTGCTGGGCTCCGCTGATTGCATACGGGCTTGTAGATTCAAGCGCCATCAGTTTTGACGGGGATGATATTGATCCTGAAATGAAAGGCATTCTTGAATGGGTAAAGGGGTTGTCAGATGCTCTTCCTTCATTTCCTGTCAGGAAATATACCGGTGTTATGTCCGCTCCTCTTAAAACAGCAGAGTTTGTGCCGGATGCAGTTATGATCTACTCAAATAACGGCCAGCTCAGGGGTATGATCATGGCTCTTAAGTTTGGAAAGGGTATTTCTCCGGAAGCGGATCTGGAAGCCTTTGACTCATGCGTATATGCCCTGGTGCCGCTTTTTAAAAATGGTAAATATCGTGTAACATTTCCTGACCCGGGTGAATATGAAAGAGCAGCAGTAGGCGAAGATAAAGTAATCTTTTCAATGCCTGCAGAAAAACTTGATGAATTTGTAGAAGCTCTTAGAAATGTTGATAAGATGGGGCAGGGTTATACCGGGCTCAAAAAGGGAATGCAGGGTGATTTCCCAAGACCTGAATTTTATGATGTTATTTTTAAAACCGCCGGCCTGGATGTCAGTAAAAAACAGTAAAAAGATCTTTCCTGAAAAAAAAGATAAATGCCTCCGGGCAAAAAGGTTTTCCGATATACAGCACTTTCATACAGGAGGAGTTATGGAGTTTACGGCTCCTCCTGCCTTCTTTCTGCATCACTGTAAATTTCTGTTGGGTCTTATACTTTTTTCTGTCTTCATCATAATGGCTTCGGGAGGAGTATGTTTATGTGAGGCTTCCGATTCGTACCGTGTTGAATTTTCAGGCATAAAGGATAAAGAACTCCTCTCCAGGATCCGTGATCTCTCCGAAACTCTTGAGGCAGCCTCAAAACCGCTTGCTTCAGTTAATGTCCTTAAAAAACGCATGTCCGAAGATACTGATCTTTTCATGAAACTTCTTAAGTCTGAGGGGTATTTTGATGCTGAGATTACTGAAAAGATTGATACAATTAAAACTCCGTGGAATGCGGTATTTATATTTAACTGTAAAACACCCTTTGTACTATCCTCTGTAAATATCCTGTTCAGTGACAAAGCTAATAAAGATATTAAGATTCCTGATATCTCAAAAACAGGGATCGGGCTTAATAAACCATACAGTGCCAAAGCAGTGCTGGACGGGCAGGAAAAACTGCTTTACCTTATTAAAAAGCAGGGGTTCCCTTATCCTGAACTGGAAAAAAGGGAAATAGTTGCGGATCATTCAACCAGAAAGGTAACAGTTGAATTTACTGTTAAGGCAAATGCAGAGGCTGTATTCGGCAGTACACTGTTTACCGGTCTTGAAAGCATAGATGAATCATTTATAAAAAATTATCTTCCCTGGAAAAAGGGCGATAAATTTGATCCGGACCTTTTAACGAAGGGGTATACTGCCCTGATGAAGCTTGGTCTGTTTTCAACAGTAAAAATATCCGAAGCTGGGACCGGTGATAAAGGCATATTCCATGTTATGGTTGAAGTTAATGAGCGTAAACATAGATCCGTAGGCGTGGGTCTTAACTACCATACTGATGAAGGCGCAGGTGTTAAGTTTACATGGGAGAACAGAAACCTGTCGGGCAGAGGTGAAAAACTCGGGTTTCTTTTTAACCTTTCGGACGATGTTACAACGGTTGAAGGTGTATTTAAAAAGCCTGCATTTCTAATGGATAAACAGACTCTGCGGTTTTCGGTTGAAAAATCACGGGAAGACTCTGATGCCTATTTGAGCGACAGTGTTTCAGGCTCTGTTTTTATAGACCGGGACATTTCGGATGTTGTTGATGTGAGCGGCGGTCTGGGTTTTAAATATTCAGATATAACTCAGCTGGGCGAAGTAAACAGTTATTCACTGCTTTTTATGCCGCTATACCTTAATCTTAATAAAAGCGATGATCTGCTTGACCCCTCCAGGGGAGGGCGCCTGTCCGTAAAACTGGTGCCATATTATGAACCCTCTGATGAATCTCTTTTTTATAACAAGCTCCTTATTAACTACCGGCATTACCTTAAACTTGCAGAAAAACCATTTTCGGTTCTTGCGGGAAGTATAACAGCCGGTATGATAAAGGGGGCCCGCAGGGATGATATTCCTGCGGATGAAAGATTTTATGCAGGAGGCGGAGGTTCTGTAAGGGGGTATCCATACCAGACTGTTGGACCTTTGTCCGGTACAACGCCTGTCGGCGGAAAAGCCCTTATAGAAATGTCTGTTGAAGCAAGGTTCAAGGTTACTCAGAAAATAGGATTTGTTCTGTTCATGGACGGAGGCAGTGCATTTACCGAAAAGCTGTTTGAAAAGGATGAAGATATAATGTGGGGAGCAGGTGCGGGGCTGAGGTATTATACACCCATTGGCCCCTTAAGGTTTGATGTTGCTCTTCCCCTGGATAAACGTGATGCTGTTGATGATTCCTTTCAGGTTTATATAAGTATAGGACAGGCTTTTTAAAGGTATGGTGCATGAATGAAGAAGCTTACTAAATACAGCGTACTCTTTAAAAAAACAGCCATCAAGGCCTTAAAGTGGTTATCCATTGCCTTTGCCGGTCTTGTTGTCGCTGCAGTGATCTGTTTTTTTATCCTGCAGACAGACTATGTATCAGGCTATCTGCTGGGTGTGATCAACGGATCTTCGGATAGTGAAAGCAGTACGCGGGTAAGGGTGAAAAATATTAATGGCGTTATTCCATTCAGTTTCAGTATTGGTGAAATTACTGTTTCGGACAAATCCGGTAAATGGCTGATTATAAGAGAGTGCTCTGTAAAAATTAAACCGCTTGAGCTTTTAAAAGGACGTGTTTTCATTGAGCGGCTTTATATGGGAAATGCGGATGTTTTAAGGCTTCCTTCAGGTGAAAAAGAAAATGAGAAAAAACTTCCCGGCAGTATAGAACTTCCTTTTTTTATCACACGCATTGTTCCGGGTGATATTCAGATATCTCATATTAACCTGAGCAGAGGTATCCCTGGTTATCCCTCGGTGTTTGGTGTCACAGGAACGCCCGTCAGTGGTGGTTCTGCAGGATATGATTCCTATAACCTGAATATAGTTGAAAGTAATACAGGCTGGTTTTCATCCCATATCACGGTTACTGCTGCTGATGATATAAAACTTGAGATTTCCGGGCATATGGATCTGCCTGAAGGCATAATACCTGAACAGTATCGTGATGTAGCCTGGAGAGAGGCTGACTTTAAGATGGATGCATCCTTTACTGATAAAAAAACAGTGAAGGTGAACAATTTTGAAATTATCGGAAGTGATGTCAAAGCCGCTGTTAAAGGAGAGATAAACAGAGAAGACCTTGAATCTCAATTGAGTTTTAATATCGCGCTTAAAAAATCCGCAAATATTTTTAATAACACAGCCGGATTTGAAATATCAGATGCCGCAGTTTCCGGCATATTAAATGGTAAGCTCTTTGAACCTGATATTAATTTAACATACAGTGCCGCAGACATTACCGGTAAAGAGTTAAAGGTTTCTGATTTAAAAGGAGAGGCAGGCATTGGGTTAAATAATCAGGAAGGCACTGTCTCAATATCATGCAGCGGCAAAACCGGGGAGGTTTCTGTATATATAAAAGAACAGGAATACCTCAAAGATAATACTGCCTTTCAGTTTGACCTGGCGTTAAACCGCCAAAAAGAATTATCTGTAAAGGATTTTGTATTCAATACCCAGGGGGTATCTCTCAATATTTCCGGTAAGGCAGGGTTAAATGATCTTTTTATCAACGGGTCGGTTAAAGGTGTTTATAATCCTGAACTTGAGAATATTCATATTAGTAAGCTTTTTAAGGATGAGGTGAATTTTGAAAGCTTTTTTTCCTATAGAGACAGGACTGTCAATTTAACTGATATATTGATTGATGCCGGGACCATGACTCTTAAGGGAGAAGGGCGTTACAGGTTTGATGGAAGTATCGACTCCGATATCTCCCTTATTATTCCTGATATGGGTTTTCTTTCTAACTATGCCGGACAGAGAATCGCCGGAAGTGCAAAAATTAATTCTGCTGTAAAGGGAAGTTTGCACCGCCTGGACATATCCTCGAAAGCAGATATCAGCAGTGGTGCATACGGCGAAATTAAAATTGAAAATATTCTGGCAGAAATTTCAGACATCCATACCGAAAACAATGAAACCGGAAAAATATCAGTTGTTCTTTCATCAAAGGGTAAGACGCTTAAAGCGGGATCTGAGTTTAATACAGCCGGTAATAATTTAACCCTTAATGATATTTTCATTAAAGGTATTGATACCCAGGTGAAGGGGCATGCAGAAGTAGATCTTAGAACTGGCTTGTTTAATGGAAACCTCGCTGGCTCAAGTGATGATATGGTTGGTTTGTCAGAGCTGTTTGGCTGGAATATCAGCGGCAGATCAACAGCGGATCTTAATTTTAAAGCTTTTGACGGGAAACAGAATATAAAGGTTAAAGCTGCTGCTGAAAACATATTTGTTAATGAGGGTACCATCAGGGATATAAATATAAAAGGCGAGATCAGTGATATCTATAACGAACTTAAATTTACTGCTGAAGCGGGTGCTGAGAATGTTGTTGTTAAAGGCGCAACCATTGAGGACATCAATGTAAAAGCAAAAGGGAAAAAAGATGACGCGGAATTTACTGTCAGTGCAGAGGGTAATGCGGGCGAAGACTTTTTCGTTGAGACAAGGGCAGATATTGCCAGTGCTGATTCAGGTACTTCTGTCAGCCTTAAAACTTTAAATGGCAGCTTCGGCAGTTCCATTATTAAACTTAAAAGTCCTTTGAATATTAAATACTCTGCTGATTCAGTAAGTGTTGAAAAAGCTATGTTTGAAATTGATTCGGGAGATGCAGAGGGCTCTTTTTATTATAATGAAGAAAAAGCCGCCGGAGGTATTACCCTTAAAAATATTCCCGGTAGTGTTTTATCTCTGGCAGGCATACAGGGGCTTGATGGTTTAATAAACGGAAGCATAACCCTTTCAGGCAGTGCTGAAGCTCCTGAATTGTACGGAAGTATAAAAGCTGATGATGTTAAGGTGAAAAGCCTTAAAAGAAACAAAATGCCGCCTCTTACTCTTGATGCAAAGTACAGTATCAGCCGGGACATGATGTCCGGTGAGTTTACCCTTGGAGGAGTATCGGGGAGCAGTATGAATGGCTCTCTCAGTGTGCCCTTTAATTTTTCTTTTTCTCCTTTTAAATTTATGCCGGAAAAAACAGGTGATCTCAATGCGGGTCTTAAGGGGGCAGTAGATCTTGCTGTAATACCTGCTTTTTCAGGTCTGCATAATCAGACCATGGAAGGTATCCTTGATACTGATTTTATAATCAGGGGAAGTATTGAATCACCGGAGCTTTCCGGAAGGGCGGGCGTAGTAGGCGGAAGTTATGAAAATAGCGGTATGGGGATTGTCCTTAAAAATATAGGCGCCCGGTTTTCTGCGGATAACTCCGGGTTCCGGCTCGAAAAATTTAATGCCATTGACGGTTTAAACGGTTCTGTCACAGGAAGCGGATTATTAAACTTCGGGATCGGGGAAGCTTTTAACTACCTGCTTGATATGTCCTTAAGCAGTATGCAGGTCGTGAGAAATGACAGGCTTGACGCTGTCCTGGACGGGAAAATTCATATTTCAGGGTCAGTTAAGGAACAGAGTTTATCCGGCGAGCTGACTGTTGAAAAGGCGGAGTTTCAGATACCGGAAAAACTTCCCGCTGAAATCACAGAGCTTGAGGTAAAGGAAATAAATAAAAAAGAACCAGAAGTGTCAGAAGAAATTACCGGGAACAGGGATGAAAGCAGAATAAATTTTGATCTGTCGATCGCAAGCCCGGGAAGAATATACATAACCGGAAGAGGCCTGGATTCCGAATGGAAAGGTGATCTTACGCTTACCGGAACATCTGCCGAGCCTGTAATAAATGGGAAGCTGAGTATTGTAAGAGGGTATTACGATTTTCTTTCTAAATCATTTACTCTTACTGAAGGTAATGTTACCTTTTACGGTAATTCTCCACCCAATCCTTATCTGGATGTTACAGGAAAGATAGTAAACAGCAGCCTAACTGCCTATATCAATGTTTCAGGTGATCTGAAAAATCCCTCTTTGAACCTGAGGTCTGAGCCTGATCTTCCGCAGGATGAAATTCTTGCGAGCGTTCTTTTTAACAGGGAGATATCTCAGATTACACCTCTGCAGGCATTAAGCCTTGTGGGGGCGATTAATGAATTGAGAGGAAAGCAGAAGGGCTTTGATGCCCTCAAATATACCAGGAATCTTATAGGTGTTGACAGGCTGGAAATTAAGCAGGCTCATAATGACCCTGATGAATCGGCTCTGAGTGCGGGCAAGTACCTTAATGACAATATCTATATAGAGGTTGAAAGGGGTATCAGTGCGGAAAGCGGCAAGGCTTCCGTGACATGGGAGCTTACTCCTGATATAACTGTGGAAACAGAGGTGGGAGAAGACTCTGAAACCGGGATGGGAATAAACTGGAAGCATGATTACTGATTCCTGGTTAAATGTTTTAGCGTGAGGGCAAAATGCAAAGTTCGGACAGGCTGGCTATTGATCAGCAGGATTATGTGATCGCCTTAAGGCGTGAGCTGCACCGCATTCCTGAAACCCGTTTTGAAACAAAGTGTACAAGGGATGTTATTTTAAGGGAGATCAAATCTCTCGCATCTTCCTGTAAAAGCTCCTGCACCTTTGGTGAGGCTCATGAATCAAAGGGCGGAATAGTGTTTGATATTGATGTCCCGGGCTGCACAGACAGACTTTTATTCAGGGCTGATTTTGATGCGCTTTTAATTGAAGAGGATACTGGTCTTGAGTTTTCTTCTGTTAATAAGGGTGTTTCTCATGCCTGCGGGCATGATACCCATGTTGCTATGCTTACGGGGTTTTTAAAGGCTGTATCTGATGGCGATCTAATTCCTGCACATAATCTTCGTATTGTATTTCAGGATGGAGAAGAAAATCCGGGAGTTCCTCCTGAGACAGAATCGGGCGGAGAAATACTTGTCAGAGAAGGCGTAACAGAAGGTGTAAGCCGTGCATACACAGTTCATGTGCTGGTTGATAACAACAGCCGGAAGGGAGCTTTTATTTCATGCGGCGGTGCTATGCTGGCAAATACAGGACGCATCAGTATGATAATAAACTCAACAGGCGGTCATGCGGGTATGCCTGATACAGGTGTAAACGCTTTAAGGGTTGCCCGGGCGGTAATGGACCGGCTTGATTCTTTGCGCGTGGAGATCGCCGGCTCTATCGGAGATATTGCGCTGGAACCTGTAATACTTAATGCCGGGAAAAGCAGTAATGTCATGCCGTCCAGGGCTGAGATATGGTACAGCTTTCGTTCTCTGCTTCCAAGGGAAAAACATCTTGAAATATCAGAAAGGATTGTTTCTGAAATAAAAAAAACAGCTCTGTCCATGAATGCTGAAATAGATGCAGTATCAATGCCCGGAGCTCCTCTGCTCATTAATGATAAAGATGAGTATGAACGTGTTTCAAAGCTGCTGAACAGCAGCGGCGAGAAGGCTGTTGAGATACCGCCCATGCTTGGCGGTGAAGATTTTGCTCATTATCTTTACAGGGTGCCGGGTGTCATGTTCTGGCTGGATGCAGGGCAGGAAGGATCAGGAAACCAGCATACTCCCAAATTTAACCCTGATGAAAGCGTTATGTGGAGAGGTGTTCATTTCTGGATGCTGCTGGCTATGGAGTAATCCTTTATTATTTAAAAGTGTTATACTCACAATATTATATTGACTGCGGATTATTAATTAATTAATTTCCCACCTCGGAAAGCAATCAGTTACTTAAATAAAGAAGAATTGAAAGAATGGCACAGAATAACCGAAGTTTGAATTATGAAAGACGTTTAAAATATTATTACCTGAGATTTTTAAGACTCAGGGGTGAGCCTCATGAGCTTGCTCTTGGTATTGCCATAGGTGTGTTCTCAGGTATGATGCCCATTCTTCCCGCCCAGATTGTTTTTGCAGTTGCCCTTGCACTTTTGTTTAAGGCAAGCAAAATAACAGCAGCCCTCGGTACATGGGTGAGTAATCCCTTAAACTGGTATTTTATATATGTATATGATTTTAAGCTGGGAGCATACCTTCTTGGTGTTGAAGGCGGTCCTGAAATCATCAGGGCTGTAACCGATTCCATAAACAGGGGCGATCCAATGTCAGTAGTGTGGGGAAAGCTTTTTGCTTCAGGGATAACCCTTGTATCTACTCTGCTTCTCGGAGGAATAATAATAGGGTTTATTGCTGCGATACCTTCCTATTTTCTGTTTCTTAAAATATTTCAGAAGATAAGAGCTTGGCGACTGAAAAGAAAGGCTGACAAGGTCTCTTTCAGAAGGTGGTCAAAAAAGTCTCAGGATGATGATTCTTCTTCCAGTTGAAGCATTATCAGACAGCCCCTGTATTCTTCATTTCTTGACTTATTTCCGGATTCTGTTAGCATTGCCATAAGCATTTAAGCCCCTGAAGAAGGTTGATTAGGGTGCCTGGTTGTTTATATGGCCTGAAAAGGGCATGATTTATTAAAAGGTGATCAAATAGTTTTATAAGTATTTTTATTTACCAACATTAAAAGAGGATTAACAAAGAATGAAAATTAAAATTACTTTTATTTCACTGGTTATTGTCTCTCTTTTTTCCCTGCTGGTTGTATCAGGCACCACAGGGACAGAAGGAAGTAAAAAGATTACTGTGGCCTACACAAACAATATTGAGGGGTATCTTGAACCATGCGGGTGAGCCGAGAGCGGAGAGATGCTCGGTGGGCTCTATAAAAGAACAGCGTATTTGAATGATTACAGAAAAACACACAAAAACCTTGTAGTTGTAGATTCAGGCGATTTACTGAATGAACACTACGAAATCAAACCTTCTTTCATGCCATCTGCCCGTTTAAAGGGCGATCTTGTAGCTAAAATATGTAAAGGGATAGGTATCGACGCCATAAACGTTGGTGAGCTGGAACTTGCTCTTGGCCTTGACTTCCTGAAAGATCTGGAAAAGAAATACGGAACACCATTTGTATCTGCAAACATAGTTGATGCTGATAACAAACTTCTGTTTAAACCCTACGTCATAAAAGACCTGGGTGAAATGAAGGTCGGTATTATTGGTATAATGGGCAATACTTCCGATGTTGAAAAGAAAATGAAAGATATTGTCGGATCCTCCATGACCGTTCTTGACCCAATAGAAACAGCTGAAAAAGTTGTGGCTGAAGTTGAAGGCAAGGCTGATTTTATTATTGTCCTTACCCATCAGCTCATGAACCGTAACTGGAAGGTCGCCAGAAGTGCCGGACTTAAGGGTAAGATAGATGTTATTGTAGGCGGACATCAGAAGCTTAAGCTGAAAAAACCGTATAATGCCAGCGGTACCTTTATTGTTCAGTCAGGCGAAAAGGGACAGCATCAGGGTATGCTTGAGGTTGAAACAGGTGCTGACGGGAAAAACAAGTCAGTGAATAACCTTGTAGCTCTTGATGATAAGATGCCGGATAATCCTGAAGTTAAAAAGATGATTAACCAGTTTAACCTGGATGTAAATAAACTCTATGCAAGAGGATCATCTGACAAGAATGAAAATGTGGAACTCAGAAATACTGCATGTGGAGACTGTCACAGTGAAGCTCTTGAGGTATGGACAAAATCGGATCATGGAAAGGCTTTCCAGACCCTTATCAATAAGGGTCAGCAGTTTAATCCTGACTGCCTTGCCTGTCATACCACAAGGTTTGAAGAGGCTGGCGGTTTCACAATGGACGCACAGCAGAAAGAACTCAGGAATGTTCAGTGTGAGTCATGTCACGGGGATGCCACAGCTCACCTGGAAGATCCGGGATCGGTCCCCCAGGGCGATCCAGCTGTGGAAACATGCCTGAAATGCCATACAGAACACAGGTGTCCCGATTTTGAAAAAGAATACCAGCAGGAATGGTCAAAGATTGCTCACTAATCTTTTACTGTAAAAAACAAAAAAAGACGGGTTATTAAACCCGTCTTTTTTTTGTTTATTTGTTTTTAACCTTAGTAAGGGTATTTGATTTTCTCGGCGTCTTTTCGGTGAGTTTTTCAGATCGCCGGATACCGCTACAATCCCAGGCTGGAGAGCAGGTCATCGACATCATTCTGTCTTGCTCCGCTTTCGGATGCACCCTTTTCATATCCTGTCATGTCGTCATCTTCGTTATTATCAGATGTCTGCCAGTTGAGGTTCAGTTTCTGGGCTATCTTTGTTATCTGGTCCTGGAAAGTCTGGATTGTCGGAATTATCTTTAAAAGCTGTTGTCCTATTCTGTCCTGAATCTGCTGGGTGCCGTTAAGGTCAAGGCTTAACTTGTTTACAAAATCAAGCTTCCCCATTATGGTTTCTATATTTTCGGTAATGAGGTTGTTTGATGAGTCACTGTTTTCCTTTATCTGTAGAAGATTTTCTCTCATCTTTTCTTCAAGATCAAAGAAACTGTCCACTATTTCGAGGACGGAATTTGACTGCTTTTCGGTTTCGCTGATTATATTTTCAAGCCGCTGCAGGGCCACCGGAATACTCTCAATATTTGACTGGTTAAGATCATCTTCCAGTTCAGCGGTAGAAAGTATAAAATGCTGAAAAATATCCTTGAGGCTGTCTACGATCAGGTTTTCTTCCTTCTGCTGATCAGGATTGGCAACCCTTGAATAAATTTCCTGCACACTGAAGAGTCTCTTTTGGGCGATTACAGCTATATCCCGCTGCTCCTGAGTAATAAGCCCCTGTTCCATGAGGAATGTTCCGAATACTGTGTCCTTCGGTTTTATTGAAAGCATTTCATCAATTGACTGCCTGTCTATAAAAGAAAGCCTTACCAGGGTCTCCCCATAATATTCCACAGGGGGCGTCTGCAGATACATCTGGACGGCCTTTATGCCGGTCCTCAGTCCGGTTTCATTTTTTTCACTCTTTGTGAGCGCTTCTGCCACAGTATTAATAAGAGGAGCAAGTCGTTTTGTGTTTTCGCACTGTTCCTGGTAAATGCAGTATTCAAGAAATAACTGGGCTGAAATTTCAACCTGGTGATTCTGATCATAACCATTTAACAATTCTTTGAAGTCTGATAATGCAGTCTGAGTGTTCGGCATATCAATCCCTTTTAGCATGAAAAATTACAAATCAAATTTGTACAGTAGATTTTTTTGAAAATGTGAATAAAAGTAAAGATGCGTTATTATGTTTTTATTTATCGACCGTAATAGGTTCTGACTTAAATTATTTTGATTTTTTTATGCGTATTTTTTTAAGAGATGGGAAAATGAGTAATATGATTGCATTTAGCGTTTTATTCTGTTTTGATAAATATATGTCAGTACACTGGTATTACGTTTACCCCTAAAAATATGGAATGATCAGCAGTTCAATTGAGAGCTGCAAGCTGGTTCCAGGGGAAAAACTGCGTTGACATTTAAGCTGTGTTCAAGCATATTGATAAGTTCTAAAATAGTGAATTTAAACAGGTTATTTTAAAATATCAATTTATCATGAAAGGAATATACATTGGCAGAGATTATCAGAACAATACCCGAACCCAATAAAACGGTTGATGTCGTTCGTGAATGCGATGTCGTAGTAGTTGGTGGCGGTCCCGGTGGAATCGGCTCTGCGCTTGCTGCTGCCCGTAACGGAGCTGATACCGTCCTTGTAGAAAGATACGGTCACCTTGGAGGAATGAGTACAGGCGGACTGGTAACCATAATTCCATGTCTCTCTGACTTTGATGGAAACCTTCAGATTGCCGGAATTAACCAGGAATTTCTTGAAAGGCTGGAGGAAAGAAATGCAGAGTTTCATCCGCCGCAGGATATCTGGGGATCTGACGATCCCAAGCTAATAACCTACTGGAACGAAAGATCCTTCTTCTGGGTAAGGGAAAGAAAAATTGTCCATTCCTCTCTTATCGATGCAGAGATAGGTAAATGCATACTTGATGACATGGTAAAAAAAGCAGGTATAAAAACATATCTGCACGCATGGGGAACCATGCCTATAATGGATGGCAACAAACCTGTCGGTGTTATATTTGAAAGTAAATCAGGCCGCCAGGCAATAATGGCTAAGGTGGTTATTGACTCAACCGGTGACGGTGATCTGCTTCCATTTGCAGGCGCCGGTTTTGATACGGATATTGACCCGAGAATCCGGATAGCCAACCTTTCACAGTGTTACTGGATTGACAATGTAAACCTTGTACAGGTTGAAGATTTTAAGAGAGAGTATCCCGATAAATGGGGCGAAATGATGATGGACCTGATGCAGCAGGGCGGTCATCCGGGTTTTATGAGAAGCAATCTTCCCAACCAGGAAAAGGTTGTATGGATACATCCAAGGTACGGAAACAAGAGCCAGACAGATGTTGAAGAACTGACAAGAGTTGAAATGCTCGGCCGTGAAAAAATGCTTCTTACCCATGATTATTTCAAGAAGAATATTCCCGGATTTGAAAACAGCTTTATTGTTCTGTCTTCACCTCAGCTTGGAACAAGAGGGGCCAGAAGAGTACACGGCGATTACATGCTGACATCTGAAGATCTATCAAGGAATGAACCATTTGAAGATACAATTGCAGTATTCCCCGATCTTGACAGGGGTGAGTACTCACTGAATTCTCCTCACACATTTATTCCCTACAGGTCGCTTCTTCCCAAGGGCATTGACAATATGCTTGTTGCCTGCAGGGCCTTTTCGTCTGATCAGGAAGCAAACAATTTCTTTAACCTTATCCCTCACTGTATTGCAATAGGTGAAGCAGCCGGAACAGCCGCCGCTCTTTCTCTTAAACAGGGAACAAGCGTAAGAGACGTTGATTTTGCAGCTTTAAGAAAACAGCTTATTGCGCAGAATGTAATTCTCCCGGGAGCATATCCTGATAAGTACAGGAAAGAGGAAACCAACAGGAATGCCGTTTTTGAAGTGCCTTTCTTCGGTGAGTGGCAGGTTCCAAAAGATGGTGAGAAAAGCAACCAGATCAAACCTGAACATTAATAATTAATGCAAATAAACAAGGGTTCACTTCCTGGCGGATTTGAACCCTTTTTTTATTTGTTTTATACCTGATTCTGGACTTTATCAGGTAATTGTGCCAGTATCTCACACTCCGGTAAATCAACCGGTTCTTATATTTCTTAAACTTCAGGAGTGAATGCTATGCCATACTTCAGCATTGAAACAAATATTAAGATCGAGAGTGCCGTGAACACGGAACTTATGAAAAAAGCAAGCAGGTTTCTGGCTGATCTGATGTCAAAGCCTGAACAGGCTATAATGGTTACTGTAAAGCCTGATATGCCTTATATATTTGGCGGATCCGAAGATCCTGCAGCCTTTGTTCAGGTCAAGGCTCTTAATCTTGATAAAACCCGGTGTCCGGAATTTTCCAGGAAGGTTGGAGAATTTATTGAGGCAGAAATCAATGTGCCGATCAACAGGGTTTTTATTGAGTTTACTGACATTGACGGCAGGACGTTCGGATATAACGGGGATACGCTGGGGCACTGATAAAAACCTGGCTCAAGGCTCAGGTCGCAAGGCGCAGGGTTAAAAAAAATGGTTCTTCTCTAAATTAGTTGAACCTTTAAACCCTATATTTTTCAATAGATAAATAGTTTGAAATTGAAAGTATTGAAATTACGGCATAAAAGCTACTGCAAAAAACTTGAACAGCTATTTTCAGGATAAGTAGATATAATCAGGAATGATGACGGTAAAGGCATCATTTTTAAGGATGCGATCAAATTATCTATTTCCTATGTGTTTTTTTTAAGAGGTAAATAGATATCAGATGTGTACATAAGATAAGTACAATTACCTCTTAAAATTAAACACAGCCAACCTCTCTGCAGGTTATCAAATGATCGCACCCTGAAAAACAAAGCCTTTACCTGCTTTGGGAGGACGAACCAGAAATGCTTATTGACCATGGTGGAGGTGCTGGGCTTTTCTCAAAGATGTATCTGTTAATAATACAGAAGGGCGGGTATGTTTTGATTTTTTAAGGATTGTGTAATTGCTTTCTTCAAAGTACATATATTGTAATCCTTAAAAAACAAAACAATTGTACAATTTAGTTCAGATGCGTCTTTGAGAAAAGTTCAGTACCGTAATTTAAGTGTATCAGGTCAACTAATTGGGTGATGATCCAAAAATATTAAAGAGGTTATTGAAGAGTATATGGACATGGAAAATGAAATTTTAAACGGCAATGAAGAAATAGAAGAAGATTTTGAAAAATTATTAAATGAGAGTGATCTTAAGGCAGTCTTTTTTCAGCCAGGTGAAGAGTATAATGCTGAAGTTATCCAGGTAACAGACGAATGGGTTTTTATTGATGCCGGCAGCAAGTCCGAAGGTATTATAGCTGTTTCTGAATTTATGGATGATGAAGGTAATGTAAGTGTCAAAACAGGTGACTCAATAAAGACATATTTTCTGTCTTCCCGTGACAATGAAAAAATGTTTACAACCAAACTCTCTCTCGAATCAACAGGAAAGGAATTTCTGGAAGATGCCTTTCACAACGGTATACCTGTTCAGGGTATTGTTGAAAAGGAAATCAAGGGAGGTTTTGAGATTCGTATAGCCGGTAAAACCCGGGCATTCTGCCCGTTTTCCCAGATGGGGCTGGGACGTATTGAAGATAACAGCACCATTATAGGCGCCGACCTCACCTTTAAGATAATGGAATACGGTGAAAAAGGCCGTAATATAATCCTGTCCAACCGTGCAATCCTTGAGCTGGAAAGAGAAGAAAAGAAGCTTGAGTTAAAGGAAACCTTAAAGGAAGGAATGACTGTAACAGGTGTTGTTACTTCCATAAAAAAATTCGGAGCTTTTGTTGATGCCAGCGGAATAGAAGGGCTTATCCCGATATCTGAGATGTCATGGGGGCGCGTAGAGGATATTGGAACTATCCTGTCTGTAGGACAGGAAGTGGAAGTTATTATTGCAAGCCTTGACTGGGCAAAGGATAAGTTTTCATTCAGTTTAAAGGAGGCTTTGCCTGACCCCTGGGCTGATATTCTGACAAAATACCCTGAAGGATCCTTGCATAAGGGGATGGTAGTTCGCCTTGAAAAGTTTGGAGCCTTTTTAAACCTTGAACCAGGAATAGACGGGCTTATTCATATTTCTGAACTGGGCAAGGGCAGGCGGATTAATCATGCAAGAGAAGTTGTTGAAATGGGACAGGAAATTGAAGTCAGGATCAACAGCATTGATACGGAAAAAAGAAGACTTTCTCTGGCTGTTGTTGATAACAAAAAGGATGAAGAAAAAGATAACTTTAAAAATTTCAGCCAGTCAGGGAGCAGCTCATCAGGCTCTTTTGGGACCCTGGGAGATCTTTTAAAGAAAAAGCTCGGAAAATAATTCTACGGGCACTCTGTGAACCAGTTTTTTATTTTGTATCTGGATATGCTGCTGGGAAAAACGGTTGAGATCAGTCTGTAGGATTTTCCCTCACAGGGTGCCGGTATTATTGTCTCCATTATATGTTCGTGGTTCTGATCTGCCGGAATGTTAACCCTGGCCTCTTTGCAGGCTACTATTTTATTGTCTATCTCTACCTTGAATCCAACTCCTATATTAGGCCTTGTAAAGTTTTTTTCATTAACAATGCTGTAGGTTAAATGGATTCCTTCTTTTGTGCATTTAGTCTCTTTTATTTTCAGATCAAGATCTTTTCCGAAGGAACCGGCAGGTAATGCGGTAACTGATAATATCCCAATTAAAAAAATAATTTTTTTCACTGGCTCCTCCGTGGTTCTGGCAACTTATTAACTCAGTGCCAGCATATAGTCAGCCAGCTGGCTGGACGTTTTTCTCATATTCATACTTAATAACTTAGCAAGTCCCTTTAAAAGCTTTACTCCTATTTGAGGATACTGCTCAAGCAGCTGATCAAATTTTGGGCGTGTAAGTATCAGGAGCGTTGACTTTGTTCTTGCCCTGACCGTGGCGGATCTCGGGAAATCATCAATTACGGACATTTCACCAATAGAGCGTCCTCTTCCAAGTGATGCGATTGTTACATCAATTCCTTTTTCATTTTTTTTTATGACATCAAGTGATCCTTTTGTAACAAAGCATACAAAATCACCTTTATCGCCTTCCGAAAAAATGACCTCTCTGGGGTCAAAGTCCATAAAGTTCATATGCCTTGAAAGGATCTTAAGGTCATCTGTTTTGACTTGATCAAACATAGGGATATCGATCAGCAGATCGGTCACAGCTTTGGAAAGATTTGTTTCTTCAACTTTTTTTATTTTCACCATACCGGTATCCTTCAGGTTTTATAAATGTTGATAAAAATAACAATTAAAAATAATAACATGATAAGCTTTTTATAGTCAATCAAGCACAGTTATGTTTGCTGTCAGCATTCGAAGATAAAAGTCTTACGAAGTAACCGCGCCTTCTGGATTGTCTTTGGTTGACACAATTCTGCCTATCTCATATATTTCGGCTTTCAATAACAATAAGGAAAAAATATGCCACAGATATCGGTATACATACTGACATATAACGAAGCGGACAAGATCGGCGCCGCTATAAAAAGCGCCGGGTGGGCAGATGAAGTAGTGGTTGTAGATTCGGACAGTGCTGATTCAACCGTGGCCATAGCAGAGTCACTTGGTGCAAGGGTTGTGAATGTTCCCTTTGAAGGGTTCGGAAAATTAAGAAACGCAGCCATAAATTCGTGCACACATGAGTGGATATTCAGCCTTGATGCAGATGAAAGGTGTACACCTTCTGCTGTCAATGAGATTAATGGAATAATTAATTCGGAAAATCCTGCTGATGCCTATTTTGTACCTCGAAGGAATTATTTTATGGGAAGGTGGATAAAGCATTCAGGCTGGTATCCTGACTACAGGCAGCCCCAGTTATTTAAAAAAGGGTGCATGCATTTCTGGGAAGAGGATGAAGTTCACGAAGGTTATGATGTCACCGGCCGGGTGGAATATATGAAGAGTCCCATATGGCAGTTTCCCTTTAAAAATCTTGAACAGCTTCAGTTTAAGGCCAACAGGTATTCATCGCTGGGCTCCGAAAAGCTGCTGCGCAGGGGAAGAAAATCGGGCATGTTTACTGCATTAGGGCACGGCCTTGCAGCATTTCTTCAGATTTACATATTAAAAAAAGGATTCCTCGACGGATGGGCAGGTTTTGTGATCGCCCTTGGAAACTTTGAAGGCACTTTTTACAGATACTCGAAACTTTTAGAGAAACAGGAAGGCTGGGAACAGCCTCCGGAGAACATACCTTTCTAATGAATTCCGTAACGGATAAATCAGGCAAGAAATTAAAAATCGCCGTTCTTGTAAAGAGGTTTGTGACAACCGGCGGGATGGAGCGGTATTGTGCAGAGGTTACTAAAAGACTTGCCCGCGACCATGATGTACACGTGTTTGCACAGGAATGGCAGTGGGATCAGAAAGAAAAAATAACATTTCACAAGGTGCCCAGGTATTTAATAAAACCAAACTGGCTGAACCAGTTATATTTTTCATACCGCACCGCAAAGATGCTGGATGATTCCTTTGATATTGTCCATTCTCATGAACGTGTTTCAAGATATGATACACTTACAGTGCACTGCCCCTGTTTTAAAACCCATCTTGTTGATGAAAGGCATACTTTAAAAAAGATCCGGCTCTGGTTTTCTACAATAACAAGCCCCAGAAAACTTGCGTATCTGCTTCATGAAAAAAAGCAGTTTGCCTTCAGTAAAACAAAAAAGATAATTGCGGTTTCCGAAAAAGTAAAAAAGAATGTTCAGTACTGTTACTCTCTGCCTGATGATTATTTCGGGATAGCTTTTCCCGGTGTGAATCAGGATCTCCTTAATAATGAAAGTTCGGCGGGTAAAGTCAGCTACAGAGAAAAATTCAATATCCCTAAAGGTGACCTTGTTATTCTTTTTGTAGGGACAGAGTTTGAAAGAAAAGGGCTGGAAAGTTTATTAAAGGGCTTTAAACAGGCCATAAAACCGGGAATATGGCTTTTAGTAGCAGGCGGTGGAGAAAAACATCAGAAGTATTATAAAATGGTGGATGATCTTGAGATATCTGAAAATGTGAAATTTCTGGGATTGGTAAGTGATATAGGGAATGTTTACTCTGCCTCTGATATCTTTATTCTTCCAACCAAAGATGAACCGGCCGGCATGGCGCCTGTAGAGGCAATGGCTGCAGGACTTCCTGTAATAATAAGCAATTCCAGATATGCCGGATGCGCTGAACAGATAAAAAATAATGAAGCAGTGCTTCTTGATAACCCAAAATCTCCGGATGAGATAGCCAGCGCCCTCAAGGGATTGCTTGACAGTGGCCGCAGGGTAGAGGTTGGGGAAAGAGGGAAAAAACTCGCTGAAACTCTTACCTGGGAAAAAACAGTTGAGGATACTCTTACCGTCTATAATGCAATACTGCATTCCAGGAAAATGTAATATCTTTTAATCTTTTTATTTATCAGTTGAAAATGAAATAATTGTAATTTGTTATGTAAAAAAATACCCAAAATAAGACTGTAATTACACTGGTTTTAGGTAAGTGTTTACATATATCATTGCATCTGGTTATTGATTATTATGCAACTGTCTGAAATTTAAGTTTATTTGATTTGTTGGATCTATGGTATGTTTATTGCTGTGTAATAGTGCTAACTTCTTGAAAATAAAAATAAAATTAAATTTTGAATATGATTTATTATAGTCTTTTAATGTTATTATTTGACACTTATTGCGTACGGAGGAGGGAATTTTGAGAACATATATTGTCATTTTATTGATATTATTATTTGCAGGCACTAGTTTTGCGAGAGGGCATAATCCAAGACAGCAGCCGGTTATTAATTCATGTAACACGAATTGTGATGATTCATCAGGAGATGATGAACTAGAGGTTAAATATTATGATTATGGGGATGCTCCCAATTATCTACCACCGTCCGGTTACGATGAGGCTTCGCATGAAACAGGGCAGTGGCAGAAACTTGGTTATTCAAATGTAGATGGTTATACATATGCTGCAACAGATACCGCTGCATGGGATAGTGAAACCGGTCCAATATATAGTGGTGATTCATCTGATGATGGTGTTTCCTGGACTGTGGGGTCCTATAGTGAATGGGAAATAAAAGGCACTGATAATTACATTTGGGGTAATAATGTTGTTGATGCCGGCGATACTATCCTGATCAAAATTCTTGCATGGAGTGCAGGGGCTGGGAATCATGCCTATGATCAGGTGAAAGCATGGGTTGATCTGGATCAGGATTATTTTTTTGATAATAGCGGTTCGATAGCTGATAACTCAGGTGAACTGTTAGTTTCTCATACGATAAATAAGACAGAAGGATACTGGGACAACCAAGGCTATCATCCAGGAACAATAGAGGATGACTCCGGATGGTCTGAGAATGACGACAGATACTATAAGGATGACTTTATAACTGAAATAATAGTTGAGCTTACAATCCCTGAAACGTTCAGTGGTGATCTCTGGTTGAGAGCACGAATTGTGTGCGCCGAAAGTATTGGCTATAATCCTGATAATCTGACTCCATATGGCTCTTTTTATCAGGGGGAAGTAGAAGACTGGAAAATAACTGTGAACCCAGTTCCAGAACCAGCAACCATGCTTCTTCTCGGTTCCGGCCTTATTGGTCTGGCAGGATTTGGCAGAAAAAGACTTATTAAAAATAAATAAGAACATGATAATGTTTCATTAACTGTTTTTCAGCTCCCACGGCCCTCCGTGGGAGCTTTTGTTTTTAGACACTCCGCATCGATTTAAATGCTTTTATGCCTCTCGCTTTTTACCGCCTTTAAACTTTAGTTTCTTCCAAACTCCCTAAGACATAAAACAGGCGAATGTTATTCGCCCCTACGTTTTTCCACCCTGCGTCTTACAGCATTGCACTGACTTCCGACCTCTGATATCTGGTCTCTGATCTCTGATTTCCGAATTCAGGTCTTTCCCCTGCGCCCTGAGCCATGCGCCTTAAGCCCCGCTTTTACCTGTATTTCTTCATCTGAAACAGCTTCTTATTCTGCGTCACCGAAATATAATAAAATTTATCCTGTGGAATATATATATAAGGCACATCCTCTTCTCTTCTAAACAGAAAGTGCGACAGAATCATCCTGTTTGCGGCCCTGTGGCCTACAATTATAATATTTTTTGAAATATCACTCAGATAAAGCACCTTGTTAATACCCCTGTTTATCCTTTCCTTCATGGTCACATAACCTTCACCATCAGGGTATACATAGTTATATTTATCTGTTTTGCGGGTCTTATATACATCGGGCATGGTGCTTCTTATCTCATCATAGGTCATGCATTCACACACTCCGCTGTTAATCTCGTTAAACTCGTTAAGAGGTATGACTGTGCATTTTTTCTGCCCTGCTGCTATGGGCGCTGCAGTTTGAGCTGTTCTGCGCATTCCGCTGGTGAAAATTATTGGAATATCTTTTTTGCTGAAATATTTTCCAAGCGCTTCAGCCTGATCCAGTCCTTTTTCCGTAAGCTCAGAGTCTCCGCCTATCCTGTTTTCGAGATTAAAATATGTTTCACCATGTCTTAAGAGATAAAGATGTTTTACTGAATCGGTAACAAGAAAATCACGAATCTGGTCATAGTAGGGTATTGTCTCTTTTATTTCTTCATGGATCACCTTTTTATTCAGGGTGTCCAGTCTTATAATATTTGCTTCCTTTTTAAGGGGAGTGTAAATGTTTTCATAATAACTTATTCTTTCTTTAAAGCTTTTTACTGCTTCTTCAGTTGTAAGATGAGAAAACTCCGGTGTATCTACCTTTCTTCTTATGCTTGCTTCAAGAATTTCTTCATTATTGTTGATGCATTCAACATAGAGGATAGGGTGGTCATCAAGCCAGGTATGTATCAGCTCCCTTCTAGTGTCGCTCGCATTTGTTGCATCAAGTATTGCGACCTGTCCACCTCTTCTAAGGTAGGCTTTTGCCTTTTTTGCATTCATAAGAGAAATATTTTCTCTTATTGATGCACCTTCTGTATTCTGAGGATCATAAAACTCGGCACATGATGTATTGTTTGGGATAAGTTCTCTTCTTAAATCCCCATTGTTAAAAATCTTGGCCTTGACCGAATCCTTTTTAAGGTCATCCCTGATCTTGGTTGCTGTTGTTGATTTTCCCCTTGCAGGAAGACCGACCATTACGATATATAATTTGGATTCCATTGCGATGCTGACTCCTTTTGTTGAACGGTAACTGAATATAAAAATCTCATCATGATAAGGCAGAATAATGATAGCTATCAACAGTTTTTTAATTATATTTTTAATCATTTTTATTATCGGTTCTATTGCAGATATCTTTATGGATATTATTAATGCTGCTCATCTTAAAAAAAACGGAATGGTTGTACCTCAAGGTTTTGAAGATTCTGTAGATGAATCAAAATTAAAAAAAATGACGTCATACACGGTTGATAATACGCGGGTTTCAGTTTTACAGGGAGTTGTCAGCATGCTGCTTTTTCTGGCGATTATTCTTTTCGGCCTCCTTCCCTGGGTTTCCGGTCTTGTGGCTGATTATAATTACATTATTGCAGGTCTTGTCTTTTTTGCCGTTCCATCCATTCTTTCATCCGTTCTGGGGCTCCCTTTCAGTTACTACGGCGTTTTTGTAATTGAAGAGAAATACGGGTTCAACACAACCGATTTAAAAACTTGGATTATTGATAATATTAAATCACTTATACTCGCAGTTATATTTGGGGGGATTTTACTGTCTCTTGTTCTTTTAATGATTAAATCTGCAGGAAAACTTTGGTGGCTGTGGGCCTGGGGGATATTTTTAGGGTTTCAGCTTCTAATGACCGTAATATACCCGACCGTTATTGCACCGATTTTTAATAAGTTTACACCCATTGAAGACAGTGATCTTGAAAAGGCAATAAGAGATCTTGCCGAAAAACAGGGGCTTTCCATTACCGGTATTTTTCAGATGGATGCAGGAAAAAGAAGCAGGCACACAAATGCCTATTTCAGCGGGCTTGGAAAGAGTAAAAGAATAGTTCTTTACGACACCCTTATTGAATCTCACACAAAAGAAGAGATACTTGGAGTACTTGCTCATGAAATCGGGCATCTTAAAAAAGGTCATATCAAAAAACAGCTTGCCCTTGTAAGTGTAATTTCCCTTGCTCTTTTTTATATTGCCGCATGGATGATAGAGTGGAATATCATGTATGAAAGCTTTGGCTTTTCTTCCACCCCCTTTTATGCAGGTCTTTTTTTGATTTCCATACTGTGGGGGCCTGTGGGATTTTTTGTCTCCCCTGCCTTTACAGCCCTTTCGCGAAAATTTGAAAGAGAGGCAGACAGGTTTGCAAAGGATGTTATGAACGACCCTAAACCCCTTGTAAGCGCTTTAAAAAAAATGGCGGTTGATAATCTTTCAAACCTCTGCCCTCATCCTCTGTATGTGAAATTCAACTATTCACATCCGCCTATAACAGAAAGAATTAAACTTCTGGAATCAATGTAAATACAGATAGTTATATATACGGGTTGAAAAAAAACAAGTCGGGCTTATAATAGTAAGGTTAAATACCATGCTGATAATAAAGGAGAAAATATATGGAACATTTAGCATACAGGCAAAAAGCCGAAGTAAAAGTAAATGAATTTGTGCGGAGCGTTTATAACTGGATGTGTATAGGGCTGGCAATTACAGGTTTTGTCGCCTGGTATGTTGTCAGCAATGAAGCCATTTATAATATGGTTGTCGGAAGTCCGCTTTTTTTTGTACTTATTATTGCTGAGCTGGGAATTGTTATTGCTATAAGCGGTGCAATAAATAAATTGAGCGGTTCAGCTGCAACCGGGTTATTCCTGCTCTATTCTGCCATTAATGGTGCTACGTTATCTGTTATATTAATGAGATACACTGCAGAATCAATAGCAACAACCTTTTTTGTCTGTTCGATTACATTTCTTGCCTGCAGTATATATGGCTGGACAACCAAAAAGGATCTAACCTCCATTGGCAGTTTTATGTTTATGGGGCTTATCGGTATTATCGTTGCCTCGGTTGTCAATATCTTCCTGCAAAGCAGCGCACTCTATTTTGCCATCAGTTATATCGGAGTAGTTGTTTTTATCGGGCTGACTGCCTATGATACTCAGCAAATCAAAGATATGGCCCGTACACAGCCTGCAGGACTTGACGGCGATGTCGTAAGAAAGGGAGCAATTTTAGGTGCTCTTAAACTCTATCTTGATTTTATCAACCTATTTATTATGCTTCTCAGAATTTTAGGGAACAGAGATTAGCAGATTTAAAGACTTTAATATTTTACAGATGTTCATACCCCGCCCTTTAAGGCGGGGTTTATTTTCACAGGCATCAGACAGACAATGAATGAAAACGGCAAGACCTTCATAATAGGCGATATTCACGGCTGCAGGGATCTTCTGGAAGAAATGCTGGGGATTATCCCTTGGAATCCTGAAGAAGATAATCTGATTTTTATCGGAGATTACATTGACAGAGGAAATGATTCAAAGGGCGTAATTGATATATTGATCCATTTAATGGAAAAGTCTCATCATGTTCATTGTCTTATGGGAAACCATGAAAGCATTTTTATCGATTACCTTTCAGGGCGGGATAAAAAAACTTTTCTATACAATGGCGGGAGTGAGACACTCAACAGTTACAGAGTGAACGGAAACATAAAAATACCGCAGGAACATATCTCCTTTATTAAAAATCTTGAAACCATGATCGAGCTGGATGATTACTATATTGTACATGCCGGCCTTATGCCCGGTGTAGATATAGAAAATCAGACACTGCAGGATAAACTCTGGATAAGAGAAAAATTTATATTCTCCGAATACGATTTTGGCAAAAAGATAATCTTCGGACATACCCCATATCTCTCACCACTTATCGGGTATAATAAAATCGGACTGGATACGGGCGCTGTTTTTGGCAATAAGCTGACATGTATGGAGCTTCCCGGAGAGATATTTTACTATGTCGGGGTAAAAAAGAATTGAACAATAACTCTGATAAAGACAGGCTCATCGGAATAACATCAACAATTCCAATGGAAATTGTATTTGCCGCGGGGCTCATACCTGTTGATATAAACAATATTTTTATTGAGGATAAAGACCCGGAAAGTCTTGTTACCCAGGCCGAATCAGCCGGGTTTTCCAATAACATCTGTGCCTGGATAAAGGGCATATATTCCTCTGTACTAAACAGCGATATTAAAAAGGTGGTTGCTGTTACAGGCGGTGACTGCAGTAATGCAATAGCCCTTGCCGAAATAATGGCGTTAAAAGGCATAGAAGTTGTGCCGTTTGATTTTCCTCCGGTTCAGGAAGAAAAGCTTATGGAAGAAAAACTGCATGAGTTCAGTAAAAAGCTTTCTGCCTCATGGAGTGATGTTAAAAAAGAAAAAAAACGGCTTGATAAAATAAGAGAAAAATTAAGGGAACTTGATCGCCTGACATATATTGATAATATCGTCACCGGATTTGAAAACCATATTTTTCTTGTATGCAGTTCGGACTTTAAGTCGGATCCGGATAAATTTGAAAATGAAATAGATACGTTCCTTTCTGAAATAAAGGGCAGAAAAGAGATAAAAAATGACATCAGGCTGGGTGTGCTTGGTGTACCTCCAATACTCTCAGGCTTTTATCCATATATTGAATCAATAGGCGCAAGGGTTGTTTTTAACGAGGTTCAAAGGCAGTTCAGCATGCCTTACGGCACCGCTGATATAGTTGAACAGTACACCCGTTATACCTATCCATACGGGTCGGATGCCAGAATAAAAGATATTAAGGAAGCAATAGAAGAAAGAAAGCTTGACGGCCTTATTCATTACACCCAGACCTTCTGCTTCAGACAGCTCTATGATATTGTTTTAAGAGAAAACCTTGATATTCCCATGCTCACAATAGAAGGCGACAGGCCGGGTGAGGTGGATCGACGGACTGCGCTAAGGATTGATGCGTATATCGAAATGCTCAAGGGAGCTTAGATACTGTCTCCTGTTTTTGTAATTCTTTTCTTTTAATGGGATTTGGAGGATATAAAAAAAGGCTCAAGGCGCATCCGCCGTCGCTGAAGCTATGGCGCGACAGGAGGCGCAGGGAAAGACTTAAAACCATTTTAGCAAATGGAGAGTTATTTCATCTTCGTCATACCCGAGAAATCGGGTATCCATTTTGGTTTTCGTTATTTGAGTTTTGGTGATAATTGAAGTAAATCCTAAAAAAAGAAGGGCTGATTTACTGAAATGGATATTGATCCATGATGCCAGTTATGGCACAAGGCGCAGGGAAAAAACGTTTTAAAGCTTTTCCTTGAGCCTTGCGCCATGAGCCCTGCACCTTGCTTTTACTCCCTCTCCCCCTTAAGGAATCTTTCTGCCATTTTTACATCTTCTTTGCTTCCGATGTAGAGCGGAACTCTCTGGTGAAGTTCCTGGGGCTGCATTTCGAGGATCGGGCCTGTTCCGTTGCTGGCATAGCCTCCTGCCTGTTCAACAACCATTGCAAGGGGGTTTGCTTCTACCATCAGCCTTAACTTGCCTGTTGATTTTTTCGGATCTTTATTGTCAGCAGGGTACATAAATATACCGCCTTTAAGCAGGTTTCTGTGAAAGTCTGCAACAAGGCTTCCTACATATCTTGCTGTATAGGATTTTCCGGTCTTTTTATTCTTTGTTTTAAAATGATCAACAAGAGCCTTTGTATTGTCATCCCAGTACTGATAGTTGCTTTCGTTTACACTGTAGGTTTTTCCGCTTTCAGGTATTTTAATGTTTTCGTGTGAAAGAAGAAATTCACCGACACTCGGATAAAGCGTGAAACCGTGTACGCCGTTACCTGTTGTATAAACCATAATAGTGCTTGAACCGTATATAAAATATCCTGCTGCAACCTGCTCATAGCCCGGCTGAAGTGCCTCGTTAAGCAGGAAGTTGATATCTGTTTCTTCGCTTTTCTTTTTATATATTCCGAATATTGTACCAATGCTGATATTTACATCTATATTGGATGATCCGTCCAGGGGATCAAATACGAGGATATAATTCCCCTTCGGGTATTTTTCCGGGATATCAATGAGGTCTGCCACTTCTTCCGAGCCCATGCAGCAGAGCTGGCCTATGTGCTGCATTCTTTCTATGATAACCCTGTTGGCGTAGATGTCGAGCTTCTGCACCTTTTCATTCTGTACGTTAATTTCTCCTGTTGCCCCAAGAATATCTGCAAGGCCGGCCTTGTTTACTTCCTTTGAAATTACCTTTGCTGCAACAATAAGCTCATGCAGAAGATTGGTAAAAGCGCCCGTTGCCTCGGGGTTTTCTCTCTGCTGATTGAGTATATGCTGGGTGATTGTGGTTCCTACTGGCATTATTTCCTCCTAAGTAAAGTGTAAAACACTGATGAAAGTTTTGTTGACTAAGTGTGAGTCGGTCTGTACTCAAGTCTGTAAATTTCAAACATTGTAAATATTATCGTTAAAATAAGCGGTCCGTATACTATTCCGAGTATACCCCACAGTTTAAGGCCTCCAAGGATGCCAATAAACACAAAGATTGTGTTCATCTTCATGCCTTTGCCTATAAGTTTAGGTTTAATAAAGTATTCAATTATTATGCTGTATGTTGCATTATAAATAAAAAAGGCAATGCCTGCTCCTACTTTGTTTTGTATCAGTAATACAATTGTTGCGGGAATAAATACCACTGAAGCCCCAATTACAGGTAAAAATGCAAGAAAACCCATAACAGTGCCCCACAAAATGGGAGATCCAAGCCCGAAAAAATAAAATGCAAGGCCTCCAAGTACTCCCTGTATAACTCCTGAAAGTCCGTTTCCAAATATCACTGCACGTCCCATTTCGTGAAATTTATCAAGAATGAGCTCCTGCTGCGCCTTTGGAAAGGGCAGGAGCGAAAGCAGGTAATTTTTAAGGTGTTCGCCGTCCTTGAAAATATAATAAACAATCAGGATCATAAGCAGAAAATGCAGAAGAAACCCTACGATATTTGTCACAACCGCGCCAAGCTGTCTTGATAAAAAAAGACTTAAATCCTGACTTTTTGATACTGCTGTTTTTATTGTGCTTTTAAGAATGCTCACCGGGTCCAGGTCAATATTTGCAAGCTCGCTTACTTTTCTGATTCTTCCGGCCCATACCGAATCACTTTCGAGCCTTGCCTGGATATTTTTTAAAATAGCGGATGTTTCAGTATGCTGTATTACTCCTTCTGCCTCACTGTACAGATTGCCGATAAAGCTTCCCACCGGAACAATAAGAATGATTGTAACAAAAATTGTCATTGTAAGGGCTTTTATTGTTTCTTTGCCTTTATACAGGCCTTTATACCATGAATATAATGGATAAAATGTGCTTGCGATAAGGAGCCCGAGTACAATTGCCGGAAGAAAGGTCGAGCAGAGCCAGCACAGCAGGCCAAGAAATATAAATAGAATTACATAAAACAATTTTGGTGTGGTTGAACGATCCATTTCCATGACAGTTTAAATGTGGTAAAAACAATTTCCCATTGCGGACGGTTATTAAAATACGCTTGTTGAAAACCCTTTTTCATTTTATCGGCAACAGGGGTAACTATAATAAAAGAAAGACATTCTAGTCAAAATTTTTTTAATATAAGATTAATTGAGTATAATATCTTGAAATGTTAAAAAGTTTTGCGTTTACTTTCTAAATAATAAGGTGTTCCGAGATAAATGAATCAAAATGCAGTAAAAAATACCGCCGAATTTTCACTCGACATAAAAGTTCCTGATTATGTCCGCTTTGTTCTGAGCAGGCTGAATAAGAGCGGATTCATGGCATTTGTTGCAGGCGGTGCTGTAAGAGATGCCGTGCTTCTGCGTGAAGCCGTTGACTGGGACATAACAACTAATGCCTCTGTCAGTGAAATAAAGTCTGTATTCAAAGATACCAGACATTTTTCTTTAAAGCATGAAACAGTAACCCTTGTAAATTCCGGCGTGCCCTATGAAATTACAACCATGAAAGGAAATGACGGTGAAAATTCTGATATCCTGATCGATTTAAGCCACAGGGATTTTACTCTTAACGCCATGGCCTATGATGCGGATAGATCCGTTATTATTGACCCATTTAACGGGGCTTGCGATATCAGACAGAAAACTGTAAGGGCGGTCATTGACCCTGCTGAAAGATTTAAGGAAGACCCCTTAAGAATGCTGAGAGCTGTAAGAATAGCCGGAGAACTTGATTTTGTTATTCATGAAGATACAATTGGCGCAATACCCGCTTTATCATCTCTGCTTTCAGATGTTTCTGTCGAAAGAATAAGGGATGAGTTTATAAAGATAATTAACTGTGAAAAACCTTCTTTTCTTCTTGAGATATTATTCAATGCCGGTCTTATGGACTATATTGTGCCGGAGATCAGGGATGGTTATGGTATGGAGCAGAATTCATATCATATGTTTTCGGTATATGATCATACTCTTAAAACCGTTGAAAATGTTCCTTCTGATTATATTCTGCGCATTGCTGCCCTGTTTCATGATATTGGTAAACCGCGTGTCAGGGAAATGATTGACGGTGAATACCATTTTTACGGCCATGAAAAGGTCAGTTCTGATATGGCCGGGGAGATACTGGCCAGGCTTCGTTTCAGCAGGGAAGATATTAAAAAGATAACCGACCTGATCCTCCATCATATGATTGATTACACTGAAAAATGGAGTGATGCAGCTGTACGCAGACTGATCAGGCGTTCCGGCTGGGAAAATATAGATAATCTGCTGGTGCTTAAAAAAGCCGATATTATCGCTCACGGCATTGCTGATAACAGGCTGGAGCTGTTAGATCATCTTGAATCCAGAATAGAAATAATGAGAAGTGAAAATGCCTCGGTTGATATATCGGACCTTGCAATAGACGGGAAAAGAATAATGGAGATAACAGGGATCTCCCCCGGGCCGGAAGTTGGAAAAACCTTAAAAAAGCTTCTTGAAATGGTTCTGGACGATCCCGGCCTGAACACTGAAGACAGGCTGACGGAAATTGTTAAAGTGAGCTGCCGGACGCCTGAATGATCAAATGATAATATACTTTTTAATATATCTATGTTATTGAGATTACGTAATAACATGAGGAGATAATCTGTAATTTTGATAGACAAAGACAGCGAAAATATATCCGAATCTTCAAAAATGGGTTTCACACGGTGGCTCAGTGTAAAGCTTCTTGGAAAGGGTAAATCCGAAAGCCCGGTCGATAACACTTTTTTGAAAGATCTTGATGACATCGAGAGAGTGGACCGGTATGAGATTGTAGAAAAACTGGGCCAGGGCAATATGGGTATCGTATATAGAGGACGGGACCCTTATATAAAAAGAGATGTCGGTATTAAAATATCCAGACCCCATTCTGATGCCAGCCGGGAAAGTGCCGAAAGATACAGGGAAAGCTTTTTTACAGAGGCCCAGTCGGCAGGCCGTCTTCTTCACCCCAATATTGTGGCAATATATGATGCAGGTATGTACAGGGATTTCTGCTACATTACCATGGAATATGTAAATGGTCCTACGCTCTCTGAATTATGCAGTAAGGAAAAAATGCTTTCGCCGGACAGGGCGGCTGAAATTATTATCATGGCCTGCCAGGCCCTTGATTATGCTCATCAGAATGGAGTCATTCACAGGGATATAAAACCGTCCAATATAATGATCAATGAATCAGGCGACGTTAAAATAACGGATTTTGGCATTGCAAAGATAAAAACCGACCAGACAATTACAAAATCGATTATAGGATCGCCCTGTTACATGTCTCCTGAGCAGATAAAGGAAGAGGCTGTTGACAGCGTAAGTGATATTTTTTCTCTGGGCTGTGTTCTATACGAACTTTTAACATGCGAAAAGGCTTTTCCCGGAGAAAATCAGTTTTCGATAATGTATAAAATTACCAATGAAAGTCCAAAGCCGGTAACTGAATTACGGCCTGAAATACCAAAGGTTCTGGAAAAAATAACATGTAAAGCTCTGTCCATAGAAAAAAACAAAAGATACCAGACTTGTGCAGACCTTGCATTTGATTTGCGGGTTGCCCTGAGGGGTATCAGAGAAGACGGAACCAGGGCGGAAAAAATAGATGACGTTGTTGATTATGTGCGGAGTATAGCGTTTTTCAGCAGTTTCACTAAAAGTCAGGTTGCAGGAATTCTGGGTGCTGCAAGTATTGTTAAAACTCCTTCCGGCAGGGTTATAGTAAATGAAGGTGAGATTGATGACTCCTTTTTCGTTATATTAAGCGGTAAAGTAGCAGTGAAAAAGGGTGATGATAATATAGCCACGATCTCAAGGGGCGAATGTTTCGGTGAGATGGCCTATCTAAGCGGCGAGTCACGGTCGGCGACAATAGTGGCAGATACAAACTGCATCCTTTTAAAAATCAGTTCTATGCTTCTGGATAAATCCTCAAAAGATATTCAGCTTCTCTTCCTCAAAAGGTTTGGTATGACGCTTTTAAGAAGGCTTTCAGTCAGCATGAATAAAAATAACGAGTAAGCCTTTTCATTAAAGAACATGACAGACAATAATAAAAAAATATTTTTAATAAGCCTGGGCTGTGCAAAAAATCTTGTGGACAGCGAAAATATCCTCGGGCTTCTCTATTCTAAAGATTATCCCATAGTTAATGACATCGAAGCTTCTGACATTGTAATTATTAATACCTGCGGTTTTCTACAGTCGTCTGTGGAAGAAGCAATTGAGGTTATCCTTGATGTTGTTGAAAGAAAAAAGGGCGGCGGAATTGAAAAAGTTATAGTAACGGGCTGTTTTGTTCAGCGGTATGGATATAAGCTGAAAAGAGAAATGCCTGAAGTTGACGGCTGGCTTGGCACAGGAGAGCTTGATAAAATAACCGTGATGCTGGAACAGGATGATGAAGCGGATGCTCCTTTTTATATCGGGCGCCCCACTGTTCTTACTGATCATGAATGGCCGAGGATTCAGACAACGCCTTTTTACAGTGCATATATTAAAATAGCCGAGGGCTGTAATCACAGATGCACATACTGTGCTATCCCTCCAATAAGGGGTCCCTTAAGAAGCCGGAACATAAAATCTGTTGCCGCCGAAGCAAAAGCCATGAGTGACAGGGGCGTTAAAGAGATAAATCTTATTGCCCAGGACACAACGATGTATGGCGCAGACCTTAAAACCGGCGAGTCCATTGAAAAGCTTCTGGAAGAACTTGTTAAAATAAACGGTATAGAATGGGTCAGGCTGCTGTATTCAAATCCTTATGAAATAAGCTATTCTCTTCTTGAACTTATGAACAGTGAAAAGGTAATAGCTCCGTACCTTGATATCCCTTTGCAGCATGTGAATGAAAATATCTTAAAAAGCATGGGAAGGGAGCTTAAGGGGGAAAAACCGGCTGAGCTTATAAAACGGATACGTTCATATAATAGAAATTTAAGCATAAGGACAACAATGATGGTCGGTTTTCCTGGTGAAACGGATGATGCGTTTCTTGAACTCTATAATTTTGTAAAGGAAGCAGAGTTTGATCATCTGGGAACCTTTATTTACAGCCCTGAGCCCGGAACTCCCGCAGCAAGGCTTACCGGGATTCCTGAAAATGAAGTGTCCGAATACAGGCGTGATACTATAATGACGCTTCAGTCGGAAATTTCACTGAAAAAAAATAAAGCAATGGTAGGCCGTACCGTGCCTGTACTTGTGGACGGGGTGTCTAAAGAAACGGACCTCCTTTTGTGCGGAAGAACGATAAGAATGGCCCCGGATGTGGATACCCAGGTGCTGATAAACAGCGGTGAGGGAATTCCCGGTGAAATTCAGGATGTCATGATAACAGAAGCCCATCCATATGATTTAATAGGGGAAATTGTCTGATATTTAGGTTGAATATTAGCAGTTGAGATGATACTTAGCAGTGTTTACTTATTTATTACCGGAGAAGCCCTGTGGCTGGAGATAAAAGTTTTTTTGATAAATTTAATAGCTATTTTAACGAAATAGAAAAAGCGCTTGAGCAGAGTTTCCGTTCTGATGAGCCTCTCATAGAGCAGATTTGCAGGCATTCTCTTCTTGGCGAGGGGAAAAGGCTTCGCCCTCTGCTGTTTATCTTAAGCGCGATGTTGTGTAACTACAAAAAAAAAGATATGTATTATCTTTCCACAATATTTGAGTACATTCACAGCGCATCTCTACTTCATGATGATGTTATTGATAACGCAGATACAAGAAGAAAAAAACCCTCTGCCAGTAATCTCTGGGGAAACACAGCGGCAGTATTGACCGGGGACTTTATGTTCTCAATGGCGTTTAATGTAGCAATTAAATGCTGCAGGCTTGATATCCTTGATATTGTAAATAACACTGCCGTGCGGATGACAGAAGGGCAGGTCAGGGAGCTGGTCTGTACCCGCAAATGGGATACGGATGAAGATCAATATATAAAAATTATAACTCTTAAAACAGCTGAGTTACTGGCTGTGTCATGTGAAGCTGGCGCAGTTATCTCTGATGCAGATGCTGATAAGGTCAGTGCCCTTAAAAATTTCGGACTTAATATGGGTATAGCCTTTCAGATAGTTGATGACATTCTTGATTATTCATCCTCTGAAAAAGATATGGGGAAACCTGTAGGGAAAGATTTTAAAGAAGGGAAGGTCACCCTGCCGCTTATCTATGCTGTTTCCGGTATGGATGAAAGCTGCCAGAAAAAGTTCAGAGATCTTTTTGAAAACGGCAGTGATAAAGAAGAAGATTATGATGAACTTATTAATGCTGTGAGAGAAAGCGGAAGCCTTGAAAAAACAAAAGCCAGGGCCCATGAGTATGTTGACAGGGCGGCAAAGTACCTTGATTGTTTTACTGACTCTTCCTTTAAGGCTGATCTTTTGAGTCTTAATGATTATATGCTCGAAAGGCTATACTAAATATCAATACTCAGCAGATCTCTTCCAAGAATCATATCACCCTTATAGTGTTTTCTGCATTCGCCTGCTATATCCGTTGAAAGTACCTCCGGATAAAAATGCACAAGAATAAGTTTTTTTACTCCAGCTGATGCTGCAAGCTGACCTGCCTGAGCCGGAGAAAGATGCCCTTCAATATTAAGGTTTTCCGGTAATGAGCATTCCGTTATAAGAAGATCTGCATCCTCTGTAAATGGTATCAGGTCTTCACACCACGCTGTATCCCCTGTATAGACAATACTTTTTCCTTTTTTATCTTCAATCCTGTAGGCAATACTGCTGTCTGTATGGTTAACCTGACATGTAGATACAGTGTATTTATTGTACTGCTTAATATTTTTTTTAAGAGGCTCAAGTTCCTCAACAGTCATCTTGTCTTCAGGCATATCAAGCCATTTAGGGTATGCCTGCTGCAGATTTTTTATCAGATTCTTCAGCCCATTTGATCCGGATATTACAAATGGTTTTCTTTTGTCTAATATCGTGGGATTGCGTGTTACAAATAAAAAATGAACAAGATCTGCTGTATGATCAGGATGAAAGTGGCTTAGAAGGATGTGATCAATGGATGTATTATTTACGCCTGTACGTGCAAGCTGCCTGATTGTGCCTGGCCCCATATCAAGCAGAAGAATTGCTCCTTCCGCCTCAAGCAAAATGGATGGTGAAGCCATATATGTAAGGGGTATGGACGTTCCTGATCCTAATATTGTAATCCTCATTTTTTACTCATTTTTCAGAAGTCCGTATTTAATCAGACATTCAATGGCTTTAACGCCGTCCTTCCAGTTTATTTTTTTCCCTTCACTGTATGAACGTCCGAAATAAGATATCCCTACTTCATATATCCTGCATTTTGTCCTGGCTATCTTTGCTGTTATTTCAGGTTCTATGCCGAATCCCCGTTCTTTAAGAGATATATTCCTGATAACATCTGCTTTGAAAACCTTATAGCATGTTTCCATATCTGTAAGATTGATGTTCGTAACCATGTTTGAAAGAAGGGTAAGCATCTTGTTTCCTACATAATGCCAGTATAAATGCACCCTGTGAGGACCGCCTCCCAAAAAACGGGAGCCATACACTACATCTGCCTTGCCTTCAATAATCGGGGCTATAAGTTTTGGATATTCCTGAGGGTCGTATTCAAGGTCGGCATCCTGTATAACTACCATATCGCCTGTTACATGTTTCAGGCCTGTATTGATCGCAGCTCCTTTTCCCATGTTGGCTTTATGGTAAATGACCTTGTCAACCTGTGATTCAATATTGTCTTTTATTAGATCAGTTGTGCCGTCAATTGATCCGTCATCGACAAGTATTATTTCTTTATCCGCCACAGGTGCATTTTTTACCAGGGGAATTATCTGAGGAAGAAATGTTATTTCATTATAACAGGGTATGATGATGGACAGTTTCATTTAATTTTCCTTATATATAATGTAATAAAAACATTATTATCAAAGAATTAAACCTAAAACCAGTTTATTCCGATATACTTTCTATGTCACTGTATTCTAGGTTAATGAGTATTGCCACTATTCAGCAATAAATTATTAGGTTGTGTATTTGTTTTTCAAATTTTATTAATACTATAATTTATAATGCTGTAAATAACAAAAAACGATGTGCATTTTATGAAAAAGGTAAAGTTTCAAAATTTAACCAAATATATTTATCTGCTGACTGTTTCTCTTGTTATGCTGACAGTGGCGATTATTTTGATGTCACTCGTCCCGCCTGTAAGCAGGGATGCTCTTGTGCATCATCTTGCTGTTCCAAAGCTGTATATTGAACATGGCGGTATATATGAAATTCCATTTATGGATTTTTCATATTTCCCCATGAATCTTGATCTTCTTTATATGATACCCCTTTACCTGGGAAATGACATTGCTCCAAAGCTTATTCATTTTTGTTTTGCACTTTTAACTGCATTGCTCATATTTTGTTATCTTAAAAAGCGGGCAGGTTTGATTTACGGTATATCCGGTGCGCTGTTTTTTCTTTCTATACCTGTAATAGTTAAACTGTCAATAACCGCATATGTTGACCTTGGAGTCATATTTTTCTCATTTGCATCTCTTTTACTTATTCTAAAGTGGATAAAGGAAGAATTTAAATTAAGATATCTGTTTTATTCAGGTCTAATGTGCGGGCTGGCGCTTGGAACCAAATACAGCAGCCTTATTACTTTTATTCTTTTAACTCTGTTTATCCCGTTTATATATTCACGATTTAACGGGAATAAAAAAAGGCTGCTGGTAAATTCACTTCTTGCATGCATTGTCTTTGCGGTTACTTCACTTGCAGTATTTTCTCCATGGATGATCCGCAACTGTTACTGGAAAGGAAATCCTGTATACCCGCTTTACAACAAGGTGTTTAATCCGCCTGCTCCTTCCAGACAAAATACCAACGTTACAAATACAGAAAAAAAAGTAGCTCAAAATAAAGGTCTGTTTACCTACCGGCATTTTATATATGGCGAATCTGGTTTTGAAATTGCATTGCTTCCCTTAAGAATCTTTTATCAGGGAGAAGACGATGATCCCCAGTTTTTTGATGGAAGGCTGAATCCGTTTCTTTTGATTTTGGCGCTGTTATCATTTATAGGATTGAAAAATAATCCGGTACTTTTGAAGACTGAAAAAAATATTATGTTTGTCTTCAGCATCCTCTTTATTTTTATCGCCATGTTTACAACAGTAATGAGGATCCGCTATATAGCACCTGTTATCCCTCCTTTGACAGTGTTATCCATATTGGGTATAAAGGCTCTGCTTGAGAAATCCAGATGCCTGACCTTCCGGAAAGCAGAGAATATTTTAGTTATGTCAGCATGTTTTTTATTTATAATAAGTCTGGCATTAAATTCAGTTTACATAGTAAAATTGTTTCGCAGGGTTAATCCTGTTCCTTACATAACCGGCAGCGTAAGCCGTGATGAATATATTTCCAGGCATGTTGTTGAGTATCCGGTTATTAAGTATGTAAATGAAAATCTGCCTCTGGATTCAAAAGTATTTTTTATCTATCTTGGCAGAAGAGGATATTATTGCGACAGGGATTACTACTATAATAACGGCTTACTGCACAGGATAATAAAGAAAGCTGACCGGGCGGATGAAATATTAACAGAATTACAAAAGAGAGGTATTACGCATCTTCTGATATCATTCCCGGTTTTTGATAAATGGGTTAAGGAGAACTGCCCGATACAAAAGCTGGATATGATTAAAAGATTTTTTACAGAACATACAGTTTCGACTTTTTATAAAAATGGGATTGGGCTTAATACATTAGAAGTCAGCGGTACTTAAGTCCCGGTAAACCATAAGTATTTAGAAGCCTTGCAGGGATGTTTTAATTTAAAATAATTTAATTAATAATATGAATATCAGGAGAATAAAATGGCTGTAACCTCCAGTAAAGGATTTACCCTTATTGAAATACTTGTTGTTATTGCTATTATAGGCATACTGGCAGCGATAGCAATTCCCCAATTTTCTGCTTATCGAAAAAAAGCATATAATGCATCTGCAATAACTGATATCAGAAGCGGGGCTACTGCTCAGGAGGCTTATTATGTTGTAAACGGGCGTTATGCCGGCTCATTGGAAAATCTTACCAAGGCACCTGATTTCGGGACATCGCCATTTGTAACAATGATAGTAGATGCTGACCAGGGGTCATATACTTTAAGGGCATTCCATTCATCCGGTAATAAAACCTATGTGCTTGTAGGTCCTGGTGGCTCCATTACGAGCGAGTGATAAGCTAATGTTACGTTTGGGCCACTTTAATGCTGTCTGTAAGTCTCTTGTCTTATGAGAAAATATAAACAGCCCTGATAAATGTTATGCGTGATTATTTTCGGGAATTAAATATGAAAAGAGCTGATGTTTCAGTAATAATACCTGCCTATAATGAAGCGGGAACAATTAAAAATGTTATTGAAAAGATAATGCGAATTGACTCTGAGTTTGAAGTGATAGTGGTCAATGACGGATCTTCTGACGGAACTGCCGAAATAGCAAAGGATACAGGAGCAATTGTTTACAGTCATCCTTATAATATGGGGAATGGTGCATCAATAAAGAGCGGAATAAGAATTGCGTCAGGGGATGTGCTGGTTTTTATAGATGGTGACGGCCAGCATGATCCTGAAGATATTCTCAAAATGCTTCAGTATTTCCCTGAATACGATATGGTTGTTGGCGCCCGCTCAAAAAAAAGCCAGGTTTCATTGTTCCGCGGAACAGGTAACAGGGTACTCAACTGGCTGGCCGGGTATGTTGCAAAGTTTCAGATAAGGGATCTTACATCAGGGTTCAGGGCCGTTAAGGCCGAAATTGCCCACAGTCTGCTGTACCTTCTGCCTAATACCTATTCTTACCCTACAACAATGACGCTCGGTGTTTTAAGAAACGGCAGAAGCCTCAAGTACCTGCCGATAGAAGCACAGAAAAGGCAAAAGGGTAAAAGCAATATAAGTTTTTTTCGGGATGGCGTCAGGTTTTTTATGATTATAACAAAGATATGCGGCCTGTATTCTCCATTCAGAATATTCCTGCCTGTAAGTTTTTTTATTTTTCTTATAGGTTTTATCTATTATCTATACACATATTTTGTGACAGGCCGGTTTACAAACATGAGTGCTCTTCTTTTTACAACTGCAATTATTGTTTTTTTTATGGGTATTATCTCTGAGCAGATAAGCCAGATGAGGTTTGAAAGAAGTGAAGACGACAGATTTAAAAATAGATTTTAAACGTTATAATGAAAAGAAATAATGAAACGGTTTTAAACAGTGTAGTAATTATAGGTTCATTGCCGCCTTTGAGGGCTTTGAGCAGCTATTGTCAGGCTTTTTCTCTTGCGCTTTCAAGTATTATCAAGATTGAATTTATTTCATTTAAATATATATATCCTTCATTTCTCTATCCCGGAGGAAATCTAAAAGAAGATAACTCCTTTCCTGTTTTTAATTCATCTGGTTTAACAAAAAGATGTAATCTTACATGGTACAACCCTTTGAGCTGGATTTGGGAAGGTATATCGTCTAAAGGTCAGTTGCTGCATGCCCAGTGGTGGAGTCCTCCACTTTTTCCTGTATACTTTGTCATATGCCTGATTTATAAAATGAGAAGAAAGCCTTTACTTATTACTGTTCACAATGTCATAAACCATGACAGTAATATTTTATATGATTTTTGCTGCAGAGTTCTATTTAAACTTTGTGATCATTTCATTGTCCATTCAGAAGCAAATAAGAAACAACTGAAACAACTTTATGGAATTGAAGATGCCTGTGTAACTAAAATACCACATGGACCTTTAGAGTTTAAAAACGAAAATAATTTGAATAGAAAAGGTGCAAAGACGCTGATTGGAGTGAATCCCAATGACAGGGTTATCCTGATTTTCGGAGCAATTAGACCCTATAAGGGTGTTGATATAGCCCTTAAAGCTTTTGCACAAATTGTAAACGAAATGTCTGATGTCAAGCTGGTAATTGCCGGTAAGTTGTGGGAATCCTGGGACCGGTATGAAAGGATTATCAAAGAAGAGGGGTTGTCAGGTTCAGTTGTAACCAGGCTTGACTATATAGATGCTGACGAGGTTGCAGGTTATTTCCTTGCATCTGATCTGGTGATACTCCCCTATCTTAAGTTTGATTCTCAGAGCGGTGTGGGGGCGGCTGCTCTTGCCTTTAAAAAGCCTATGATTGTGACAAAAACAGGAGGCTTGCCCGAACTGGTTACTGACTGTAAAAATATAGTAGAACCTGGAGATATAGAAGCGTTGGCAGACAGGATTATATATTGTTTTAATGATCCGGAAACAATGAAACATATGTCTGAAGATGCAGTGAAAAAAGCAGAGACTGTTTCATGGGATAAGGTTGCCCGAGCTACAGTTAACCTTTATGAAAAGATTTTGAATAGGAAGAAATAGAGCTGAAAAAATAATATGGGATATTTTAAAGAAATAGTGCCGAAAATACTGCGCTACAGTCTTTTCAGGAGTGGGATAGTTTCAGCTGGATTGCCCCTTAATCTGACTTTTTCTGTAACAAATATATGTCAGTCAAGATGCCGTACCTGCAGTATATGGATGCTTTACAGAGACAATCCTGAAAAAAGAAATGAAGAGCTTTCTATCGATGAAATCGAAAAAATATTCAAATCCATGGGGCATGTATATGTGTTTAATATCAGCGGCGGTGAACCGTTTTTAAGGAATGATCTGCCCCAGATAATAGAACTTGCGTGCAGATACCTTACCCCTGCCATTATTCATATCCCTACCAATGCCATAGCCGTTGACATTGCAGAACAAAAAACATTGGAAATACTTGAAATAATTAGGAATTACAACCCGGGTATTCAGCTTACTGTGAAGCCGAGCCTTGACCATGCGGGTGATAAGCATGATGATATCAGGGGAGTAAAGGGAAATTATAAAAAGGTAGAAAAGCTGTTTAGCAGACTGAAGGTGATGAAAACCGAATACGCCAATCTTCATGTGGAACTGGGAACTGTAATTTCAAGCTGGAATGTAAATGATATAGACGAGATCTCAAGGTTTGCCATGAAGATGGAACCTGACAGCTACAGAAACGAGATTGCAGAAAAAAGATCCGAAATGTTTAATGCTGAAGATCCTATAACACCGGAGGTTGAGTTTTATAGAAAAGCGGTTAATGCATTCACCAGGCAGATACTTGAAAGAAAACATAAAATATCATTCTTTCAGCGTATCAACAATTCATTCCGTCTTGTATACTACCGTATAGCGATCAGAGTAATGGAAGAAGGTAGACAGGTAATACCATGTTATGCCGGCATTTCAAACGCGCATATGAGCCCTTACGGTGATATCTGGCCATGCTGCACACTTGGTTATGATATGTCTATGGGCAATGTCAGAAACTTTAATTACGACTTTAAAGAATTGTGGTGCAGTGACAATGCTCAAAAGATCAGGGAATATATAAAAGAGAAAAAGTGCTTCTGTCCTCTTGCCAACCAGACCTATTCAAATATTCTCATGCATATACCTTCTCTTGCGAGAGTGATAAAAAATATATTTTTAAGCTGATAAGAATACAAAAATGAAATCTTTAACTGTCATAAAACAAAAAAAAATAATTATAATACTGATATTTTGTGTAATTGCAGGTGTGTATGTGTTTTCAGGAGCTGTTTTGAAATGGATGGGTGATTTCCTTGTATATGACGATTCTCCGGACAGCTCTGATGCAGCGGTTGTTCTAAATACAGGTCTTGAATACTATCCTCGTCTTATTGAAGCCGCATCAATATATAAAAAAGGTCTTGTTAAGAAAATAATTATCAATGGTAATCGTAAAACAGACTCATTGCGTGATATTGAAGCAATGGGTTTTAAATCATGCTGTCCATGGTATGAGGACAGGGTACGTATTCTTGAAATACTTGGTGTGCCAGGGTATGATGTTATTCCGGTAAGCGCTGAAGACGCTTATGATACTTTGACGGAAGCCGAAGCAGTAGGTGGTGAATTGGTTAATCAGAATTATAAACGGATTATTCTAATTACCAGTAAGTTTCATACAAGGCGTGCAGCTCATATATGGAAACAGATTTATGAAGAGAAACTTGAAGTTTCCTCTGTTTCGGCCAAGACTGATCCATTTGATCCTGCTGCATGGTGGAAGTATGGGCGACAGGTCAGATGGGTGCTTGCAGAATACGGAGCGTGGATTTTTTATTACTGGCAGAAGCTGGCCAGTATATAGAAAGGATTTAAAATGAACTACCTTGTAACCGGAGCAACAGGTTTCATTGGTCCATGGCTGATTAAAAGACTTGTATCAGAAGGGCATGCCTGCAGGTGCCTAGTAAGATCAAAGAAAAAAGCCCAGGATATTTCTGAACTTTCCGGCGTTGAACTTATCGAAGGAGATGTCGCGGATAAAAAAAGTCTCGTTAATATTGCCGAAAATATGGACGGGCTTTTCCATCTTGCAACACTTGGTCATGTTCATAACTTTAAGGCGCCAGAAGGTATGTTTGAAGATGTAAATGTAAAGGGCACAAAGAACATAATTGATGAAGCTGTAAAGGCTGGTATCAAAAAGATAGTACACTGCAGCAGTGTTGCTGCTATGGGTATATGTGGTGATGTTCCTGCAGATGAAGAAAGTAAATGCAATCCTCACCATCCCTATGGTTTGAGTAAGCTTCGTGCTGAAGAGATGCTTGGAATACTTTGCAGTGAAAAAGGTCTGCCTGCAGTTATTGTCAGATTTTCAATGGTATATGGTCCCGGTGACTGGAGGGATATGCTAAGGATAGTAAAGCTGGTGAAGAGACGGATATTACCAAAGATAGGAAGCCGGCCAAAACTTACGCCTCTTATACATGTGGAAGATGCCGTTTGCGGACTTGTACTGGCAATGGAAAAGGGAAGACAGGGGGAGACTTACCTGATAACAAATAAAAACTCCGAGCCCTTTGACAGAATTTTAGGGATAGTCGCAAAGGCTCTTGAAATAACCTGTATTACTGTTCCTGTTCCCGAATGGGCTGCACTTACTGCTGCATCAGGTATTGAAAAAATCAGTAACCTGATTGGTAAATCACCTTTTGTTGCCAGAAAAAATATTGAGTCAACACTTGCAGACCGCGTCTTTTCTATTGAAAAAGCTCAAAAAGAGCTTGGGTTCAATCCGTGTATTGATACTGAAAAAGGTTTGATGGAAACAGTGTTATGGTATAGGGAAAAAGGCTGGGTATAGATGACTGACAATATGAAAAAAAAGGAAGTGGAAGTTTTTGGTGTTACCTATGACAGATATGTTCTCATCAACCTGCACAGGATACTTACAGGAAATCTAAAACTTGCAAATGTTGTGGAAATGCCGAGTCATGGAGCAAAGGCCGCAGGCTCACTTTACTCTATAGGTTTTGGGCTTGCCGGATGTAATGTGACTCTTGTCAATCCGGAATATGAAATGATGTACGGATGGAAAGATCTTGGTATCGACCAATATGTAAAAACTGTCGACTGTAAGGATATCTATAATACTCCTTTTGATAAAAACAGTTTTGATATGGCCTGGAATTTTGTCACGTGGACAGAACTTGATAAACCTGAATTGTTCTTAAAAGAGATGAAACGGGTATCAGCAAAATATGTTCTGCTTGTTACCTGTAATAATTTTCAGCCGGGGTATCCATGGCACAGGTTTTTACATTTATTATTCGGTTTTCCATGGACACATGGTCAGGTAAAATACAATCATATGACAAAAGTAAAAAGAATGTTCGGGAAGGTGGGTCTGAAGGTAGCGGAATATGGGGCTATTGATACTCCCGGATGGCCGGATCCAAGCGGTCCCAGGGATGTAAGGCTTCATAGAAGGTATGGTACAAGGATTAACGAGGTGTTAAACAGGAAACCTGAATGGAAAGTGCCTATCCTTGATTATGTGAAAAGTAACAGCTATCCGGGATGGATGAAATACCTGGGAAGGTGGGATATGGCATTCAGAAAAGGATTGTGGAAATTACCAATGAGCCATTTGTTTTATGTATTGGGTGAGAAAATAGAAGTTGAACATTAATAAAAACATATTTTCCTGGAATATTTCATGTAATGCTAAATTTAGATAAGCTTAAAAGAAAAATTGAAAAATCATCCGGTAGAATTAAAGTCATTTCATTCGATGTCTTTGATACTTTACTCATACGGCTCATCCCCACAGAGACAGTGTCCCTGCTAGCCGCACAAAAACTTTCTCTAATATTAAAAAAAAACAGCATATGCTCCATAACGTCAGACGAAATTCTGGAGCATCGATTTGCATTTCAACACAAATACGAGGTTTTGGAAAAGAAAGAATGGAGTCTTGGTGAATGGCTGTCTGATTTGGCTGCAAAAACAAATATTGAAAAAGATATTCTGAAAAAGTCTGGATATGAATCAGAGCTTGATGCTGAGAAATGCAGTCTTCGAGTAGCTGAAAATGCAAAACTTGCAGTAAATATCGTTAAAGAATATGACCTTAAAACAGTTGCGTTGAGCGATATGTGGCTTGATCAGGAATTACTTAAAGAACTACTTCTTGCTTTTGATTTGTCTTTTGATCTGTTTTTTAGTTCTGCATCATCAGCCTGTTCAAAAAGAAGTGGCGGAATTTTTTTGGAAGTTGAAAAGCAGGCTGGTGTTGGCTCAAATGAAATTCTTCATGTTGGAAATAAACTCAGGGCAGATTACATATCCCCAAAGCTTCACGGGTGGAAATCGATTTGGATGCCCCATTGGCATTCTCTATTCAGAATGAATGTACCTCTAAAGCTAAAAAAAATACTACATACAAAAAAGCCGTTTGAGGAAATAATTCAGGCCCTTGAGGTTCCGCAGTGTAGAATTAACTTCGATCCATTTTATGCACTGGCATACAACCATCTTTCCTCCGTATTAATACTGTTTTCCATTGTGCAGTGGCGAAGGTTTAAATATCAGGGAATAAATACAGTGCTTTATCTTGCCAGAGACGCATACCTTATGATGAAAGCCTATGACCTGATGGAGAGCCTGTTGGAAGGTAGTCCAAAAAGGTATTATATTCGCCTTTCAAGAAAGTCAGTCGCAATGGCTCATCCTGATAATTTCCTTTTAAATGCAAAGCCTTTGGCAGGAAAAGTGGGAAAAAAGACAATAGGTGAGTGGCTCAGTAATTTCGTACTTGATGATGATCTGTATCAAAACATATTGTCAGACAGCGGCTTGGAAGCCGAATTGCCGTTCAATGATTCTGAAAGAAAAATATTAAAAAAAACATGTCAAAAATTCCAAAATCTGATTAAGGAGTCTCAGAAGGTACAAATATCTTTAATTAGCGAATATATAAGGTCCCAGACAAAAGGGGCCTCGATTGAAAGAGTCGGGATAGTTGATACCGGGTGGGCCTGCACGATTCAGGATTCTATACGCAGGGTTCTTGGTGACGAAACTCAAATTGTGAGTGGAATGTACCTCGGTGTCAGTGACCAGGGAAAAAGACCGGATCTGCATAATTTGAAATATGGTCTTTTAAGGGATGATTTTAGGAAAATATCACATTTTAACCCTGTTGAAGCTACTGCCGGAGTTATCAGAATGTGGGATACTTTGTTAAGAGAACCTGCAGGATCTGTATCAGAGCTTAAAAAAAACAAAAGCGGCATGGTAATACCTTTTATGTATTCCGAAGCAGTTATAGGATCTTATGAAAAAAAAGCAGCGGAGAATATCATAAAAGGTCTGGAGGATGGTATTGCTGCAAGAAGAAAAGGAATAGCCTTAATATTAGATATTATGCACCATATGGATGATAAAGATTTGGAGACTGCCGCGATGATATCAGCAGGAAATGTATCTTTATATCCTCAGAGAAAAATTGCTTCGATGATTCTTAAACTTTGTTTTGATGAAGGAAGTGCAGAAGGAGAGGTTGGTACGATTGGTTTGAAAAGTTTGAAGAAAAGAGTTGCCTGGTATCCAGGTATCCTTTCAGATTTGGGGCTGGGAGTTTTATCTCCATTATTGAAATTATCCGCTTCTGTTGTTTTAAGAGTAAAAAAAAAGACTGGATATTAAAAGTTATACCCTTTTTTTATATTACCTGGTCAAAGTTAATACAATCAAAAACATCAAGATGTGTTTCTCTTGATGCATTTATAATTTCGATTCCATTGGCTAAAGCATATTTTTTTGCAGCCAGAAATGAATTTTTTTGGTGATCCAGCCTGGGGATATACCATTTTTCACCGGGAGGCCGGTAATCCGGATGAAAATGATTTTGTTCTCCATCAGCAACCATAACATGTTTTTTTTCAGGATCTTTTTGATGCGATTCTTTAAAGAAAAAGTCCACACCAATTAGATAGATTGGATTACATCCCATATAAATAGCAAGCTGCAAGGCTGTATAAACAACTGTGGCTCCCCAATGAAAATCAAATGGATTGCACGTGAATGCCGGTAATTCGGGATAAAATTCATTCCAGTTTAAATAATAGAAAAGAGAATTTGGGACATTTTTTAGATTGTTCTGAAAAATATAAGGGAAAAATTTTGGAAAAGAATCCAGCTTTTCCAGATTTATTTTTGTGTTTTTAATTACAAGCGGATCTTCTACAACATAGTAGGTAGGTCTGAATGCCGTGTCATCAAAAGCAAGAAATATCTTATTAAATGCAAAACTTATTTCATTTTTATCCCACAGTGTCTGAAGGTCTTTAATTTTTAGGCTTGGCCCATTTCCAATTATAAAACATCTTTTACCTTTATGCCGGCCTTTTATATTAAATAATTCCCTGTCATTTTTATTTAAAGGCTTTCCCCTCAAAGCAGAATAACGTCTAATAGCTCTTTCGGGTGAAGTCAGCAGCCTCTTAACTGCGGGAAGAATATTTTCACGATGCCTGTAAACATAACCAGGATTGAATATTTTAATTAAGGACATTTATTATTTATATCCCACTAGCCAGTAAATCTCCCACACAGAAGATCAAAATTGTATGAGCTGCCTCTGTAATATTATAACTCATACTGTTAACCCAAAAATTTAAATCCCCTGATGTCCGCAGTATGTTTTCCGGCTTGAAACCTGTGAAGGTTACAATATGCAGTCCTTTAGCCTTTGCAGTATCACCAGCGTTAATCACATTTTTAGATTGTCCGCTGCAGCTTAGCAGAACAACAGCATCCTGAGGTTCTGCATAATCATCTATACACTGAGCAATCCATCGTTCCTGGCCGTAATCATTTGAGTACGCGCTTATCAGGTTGTGATCGTTAAAGGCCACTGTACGGATTTTACTCTGCTTGGTGAAATCAGCAGCAGCATGACTTGCTATCGAAGAGCTACCGCCGTTTCCTGCAAAAATCATCTTGCCGCCCTGCTCAGACACAGTTCGGCACAGCTCCATAAACTGCATGAGTTCATCGCTGTAATCAATTTCAAACAGGGCCTGGTTCTGTCTTGTGAAATAATCAGTTAAGAATGTCTTTGAGTCAGCTTTCTGCTCCAGCAGGTTGGCAACTGATAAAACCCACATCAGGTGAGTTGCTTCGACTACGTTATATACATTGTTGTCAACCCACAAATTAAGTCTACCAAGCTTGCGCAGCGGGTTATCAATAGAAAAACCGGAGAATGTGACAACATCTAAACCATTTGTCTTTGCATATTTTGCAGCATTGACAATATTTAAAGAACAACCGCTGGAACTTATTAGCACAACTACGTCGCCTGGATCAGAATAGGCTTCAATAGCACGTGCAACCCAGTTTTCATAGCCATAGTCATTACCAAAGCAGGTGATCAGGTTGTGATCATTAAAACAGATTGACCTGACCCTGGCATGCTGGGTAAAGTCTGTTGCTGCATGGCTTGCAATAGAAGCACTGGCCCCATTGCCTGCAAATATCAGTTTGTTGCCGGTTGATTTGACTCGTCTGCACAGGTCTGCAAAAGCGTTTAAATCAGGATGGGCTTCAGTTTTGGAAAAGATATCTCTAAAACAGCCCAGGTAATCGTTAATAAATTGCTGTTTTTTTGCATCCATCAGGGTTTTTCTCCTTTTGGCTTTCCTGCTGCGTAAATTCTGTCAATCATCTCCATAACCGCCAGTGCATCTTTAGAAGTGCCATAGCAAACATCTTGATCCTGTAATATACACTCAAAAAAATGGTCAATCTCAGACTGCCAGGAAGTGTCAGTTTTATACAATATCTGCTCTTCACTTTCAAAGCTTCCATCCTGAAGAGGAACTGGGTTGCGTTTTATTGCCAGCTTTTCATCGCCGTATGCTCCTGAAGTTGTTTTCAGGCCGTTCAGAATCAATGCTCCCCCTTCCATGAAAACCTCCAGTGAAAAAAGGTATCTCCATTGTGTCATGGTGGAGTGCACAGACGCACAGATCCTGGTTTTACTGTCACGGAAAATAGCAAATACGTTATCTTCTATTCCGTCAATCTTCCAGAATAGATTGGATACAAAAGAAGATACTTCATCGAATCCTCCTCCAAGATGGAGGAAAAGGTCAACCATGTGGATGCCCTGATCAAGCAGTATTCCTCCTCCAGCCAGTTCTGGATTCGCCCTCCAGCCATCGAAAAAAGATCTATCAACCTCTTTGCCGTAACGCCCCCGAATCCAAAGAATTTTTCCTAATTCACCTGACTCTACTATCTCTTTCATTCTCTGGATGCTTTTATGGTGACGGTGGTTAAATCCATACATTAGTTTCATGCCTTTTGAAGCTTTTTCGGCTTTAATAACTTCCTTAACCTGGTCAGCATTAAAGGCTGGGGGCTTTTCAGAAAATACATGTTTCCCGGCATTCAAAGCCTCAATGCATAGAACTGGAATCCGGGAGTTTGGTGTACAGACAAAAACTGCATCAACATCAGGTGATTCTATTATTTCTTTCGGGCTATCTGCTATAGGGTATCGGCAGTCCTCTGGACGTTCAACATCATATATTGAGACTATTTTACCTCTACCTGACCCTTCAATAGCAGTGGCCCGGATTTTACCCATTTTGCCAAAGCCAATAATTCCGCATCTAATCATTTTATGATCCTTTGTGATTTAATATACTTTTCATAAACTGTAAAAAGTCTGATGCTGTTCCATGGATAAACTCTTTGCATGTACTGGCAATATGCGGTGTTCTGATGAACCGATCTGCAGGCAACTCTGTTAATTTCCCGCGATAAGGTTCTTCCCAGAAGACATCAACTGCAGCTCGAATTCTGTCTGAAGACAGCTCGTTATACAAAGCATCTTCATGAATTATGGGCCCGCGGGATGTATTTACTAATAATGCACCATTTTTTAACCATGCCAGGCGTTCGACATTAAATAAATCTCTGGTTGATGGCATAAGAGGTATATGGAGGGTAACACAATCAGCCTCTCTGACTTTTGGTTCAAATTCTTCCGGGGGATCCTGGGCGGAATCAAATGTTTCCACTTTCATAAAGCTGCTCATTTTGGCCGCTACGCGCTTTCCGATATGGCCGTTTCCCACAACAAGCAATTGACGTTTATGAAGAGTTGGACGGTCGATTTTTTTCCAGCTCTCCCAGCTTGAGTATCCGCAATAAAGCCCATTAAGAATAAGGTGGCAGGCAAATGCTGCAGTCTCTTCATATATGACAGTACGGGTATCCTCTGAAGGTAGACCTATATCAACTCCATTATCAGCAGCCTCTTCAAATGGCAGGTTATCGGTGCCCACACCGGTTTTAAAAATACCGCGCAACTTAGGGAAATCCGCCATAGCAAATTTCATTCCGCCTACCAGTAATACCTCCGCCTGAGCTTTATCTTCAGTATACTGCAATGACGGTAGGTAGCCATCGAGGGTTTTTGTTGCTTTGTAAATCAGCATTGAGTCTCCTTGATGAAAATAGATAAAAACAATGTAAATATATTAAAAATTAACAATGCAGAATAGATACATCCTGAAAGGAACCATTGATGGCCGGATGATATGAAATATAGTACTACTGTTTTTACTCGACAGTTATACTTCTGCCGTCAATGTACTCCCAGGTGCGTGCAGTCTTGTTTTCACGGGCAATCAGGAACTGTTCAACAACATCCAGTGTACTCCAGTAATCAATATCCAGGGCTTCCCTTTCATCAATTGGAAATACTCCCATGTTGCCCGCAAATGCAGGTCCATCTTCTTCCGGATCATTATTTTTATAAACCTCAATGAATTTTTCCCGGCGCCATCCCGCAATCGCCCAGCAAATAGACTGAATTGATTCAAGTTCATTGGATGGCTGCTTATATTTTCTGGAAAAAGAGACCGGCTGATTTTGATATAAACTTTCTGCTGCAAGTTCTGTTGTGGCAAACAGACTGTCAAAATTGCCCTCTTTCAATTTATCCACAAAAGCTCTGATTGTTTCCGACTTTAACAACGGAGAGGTTGCGTTGACCTGGCAGACATACTCAGAATGTGTTCCAGCAGTCATGAACTGATAGAGATAGTGTTCATTGATTACACAGCGCTCTCCATTACAGTTTCGGGATTTGGTGTTCTGCAGGCAGGCTCGGCCGCCCCATTCAGGGGGACGCTTATGAAAATTCACGCCCTCCTTTTCTGCAATTGTTTTAAAAATATCATCTTCAGAATTGAGGCAGATCGAATCAAATACTTCGGATTCTTTACAGGCATTAATAGTGTAAGAGCATAAAACTTTGCCGTTCACCAAAATAATATTCTTATCCGGGACTCGTGTACTGCCGAGCAAAACCGGGATCATAGCGGTAACATCACTCATGAATGTATAGCTCCTTTTTTTCTATGCAGACGGTTTATTGAATAATTTAAAATAACCGGTGAGCAATTCAGTTATTTCAGGGGTTACGGGCATTGGCGTTTTAAACATCTTGCCCAATCCTTTTGTCAGGATTACATTTATTTCTGAGCCAACAGCTTTTTTGTCTTTTTTTAGCAGTGCAATGAAATCATCTATTACAATATCCGGTAAAGAAACATTACCCCAGTTTTTCATAAGGAGTAAACCCATGCGCCTGTACTCTTCATGCGTGATATATCCATTGTTTACAGAAATATAATTAGCAAGGTCCATACCTATTGATACGGCTATTCCGTGAGGAAGCGCATAGTCTGTTAACGTCTCCAGTGCATGGCCGAAGGAGTGGCCATAGTTGAAAATATTACGCGGTCCCTGGTCAAATTCATCTATTTCAACATAACCCCGTTTTATTTCCAGACTGTGATATATCAGCTCGAGTAATATTTCAGGCTCATCAAATGCACGATCATATTCTTTTGAAATACGCTGAAAATCTTCTTCACCCGAAACAAGATAATAATGCAGCATTTCGCCCATGCCTGAACGAAAATCCAGTGAGGATAGGGTTTTTAAGACGTTTACATCAACCGTAATCTCTTTTGGGGGGTAGAATCCTCCTACCTGGTTTTTATATTCTCCAAAGTTTATTGAGGTCTTGCTGCCAATGCAGCTGTCACATTGGGCAAGCAGAGTTGTCGGGTAGAAGTGCCAGTCCACACCGCGAAAAAGTATTGATGATATAAAAGCCGTAATATCCTGAACAATACCGCCGCCAATTGCAATCAAACGGTTGTTTTTACGAAAACCGATTTCAATTAACTGATTAATAAATGGCTCTACCCCCTGATAACTCTTTTGTTTTTCTGATGGCTTAATGACAATATGAGATATATCCTTTAGTATCGGCTGCAGTTGATCGCTGTATATTTTTAATATATTGGCATCAACCATTACTGCATCACCAGGGACAATATTATTTTCTAATCTGGAAAAATAATCTTCGACAAACAAAACATTGTAGGGGTGTTTACTCGATTGCACCGTCATCTTTCTCAGATACATACATATCCTCCATCCACGACAAGGTTTTGTCCTGTAATATAAGTATTTAAGTCGCTTGATAAAAACAAAACGGTTTTTGCAATTTCTTCAGGGCCTGCAAATCGTCCCAATGGTACCTGGCTTGAAAGATTTTCCTGTTCTTCGCTGGAGAGTGACGCTGTAGTCAATTCAGTGTTGACAAAACCTGGTGACACTGCGTTTACAAGGATGTTGTATGGAGCGAGATCCATTGCGACCGCTCTTGTCAGACCGGACAGTCCGGTTTTGGTTGCTGAATACATTGCCCTGCCCGGTTTGGTGATAACACTCCAGATTGAAGCTATGTTTACGATACGACCGTAAGATTTTTTTTTCATATTCGAGCTTACTGCCTTGCATAATAACAGGGGCGCTCTCAAGTTTATTGCAAGCAGGGTGTCAAGGTTTTCCGGCTGCACTTTTTCAATAGTTTTAATTATATTTGTTCCTGCATTATTTATGAGTATATCTACAGCGAGGCTTTCTATCTTTTCAAGAAAAGTATTTGTTGATTCATGAGAAGAAAAATCAGCCTGTATCCAGCGGATATGATTTATCTTATTTTGATTATTAAGTGCGTTAATTTGATCCTGTTTTGTTCCAGTAAGTATCAGGGAGGCACCAACTGACTCAAAAGCAGCTGCAATTGCGGAGCCTATACCTTTTGTGGCTCCGGTAATAAGAACTGTTTTTCCGGTAAAGTTAAAGTTCATAATTTTAGACCTTCCTCTTTAATTCAATTATATTGCATCAAAAGCTAAGCCTGTCATTTCCGGTTTAGATATCAGAGATATCATTCTTCAAGTAAGATGGCTGGTATTTTGATGACTGCTTTGTGTAGAATTTCCCGTTTTTCGACTGCAATCTTAGGACAGTGTGCGTCCCCGGGTAAAAAGATCGTAAACATACTGGGCTCCATTGTTACCTGCCCACTGTTTATACTGAGGCCTTTAAATTCCTCGCGGTCTTTCTCTTCGATATACCTAATTGGTGAGCCTAATTTATTTACATTTCCCCATAGTATTTTTTCTCTGCCGGCAATCATATACTGTATGTCAACAGTATGCTTATGATTTTCCCATAAACAGTCCTTTTCAGGCAAAGTAGAATACTCATGAATATTTGCATACCAGTCCGGATTTCCAAGCGGATGGTCGCCATATTCGGCATTTTCTGCGTATGCGGCAAGCCAATCAAGAGATTTGCGTAACACTGGACTCTTTAATACGGGCTGCCATACTGATGTTTCATATATATACCCTGCAAACATAGATAATGTACTGTTACCTGAATAGAATGTGACGGAAAAGTTTCTTTAATTTGCCAATCTGGTGTCGCTTATAATTCTTTTTGAGATACATTCTGTTCTCAATATAATCGCTAACATAGTCGCTAAAAGAATGCTCTGTACCATATTGGTAATAAAGAGAATCATCATCAAGGAATTTTAAATCAAAATGCTGCACAATGCTCGGGTGTATTGGCAGGTAATAGTCCCAGTCCTCGACTTCATCATTTGCGGGTAATGATTTGAGAGTTGTATAAGACAGGCTGTTCAGGATAAAATTAACCTCTTTGTATAGCAAATCAAGACAGGGGTGATTCATAACAGCGAAGAATAGCTTTTTTTTGAAATTTTCAATGATGTAATCTCCCAAGTCTATATCCTTTGAATTTTCGTTTCTTTTTAAATAATTGTAATTATCAGTCAATGCTTTATCAAGATTGTAATATTTCGAAAGATCAAGCTTCAAATATTCATCAATTATTTTTTCTTTTTTCTCATACCTGTCTGTTTTTTCTATTAAGAAGCTGTCTCCATAGGGGTGTCGGCCATATGGATAGGACGGGTCATCAGTTTTTAAAGGGTCTTGAACCCAAAGAGGCCAAAAAGTTCTCCATGATAATTTGGGAATACATATTGAGGTGCAGGATTTCGGAAGTACTTTTAGAAGATTCTCACTGCTTAATTTTTTCCATTTTTTTTCATTAAGGTATTGATAAATAAATAGAGAACAGTTTTTCAGTTCCTCCTGGAGAGGCGCCTTACGTAAATCAGCTCTATAATAGATAATTTTGTAATCTTCGGAAAATTCAGGATGAGTCCTGAGGATTTGTTGAATACGGCCGCCGTGACAATTTGTGAATAGAAGACAGATTTTTTTTTCATTTAATTCAGGCATAATATCACTCATATTTTTTATTTGAAATTAAGATCTGAAAAATAAATACTGTCTGATAATTATATACTTATCAGGTGAAATATCTTTAGAGGTATCTGATGCACACTTGAAATACATTTTTCAAACATTGAAAACCTAATTCTATTTAATCCCCGGGATTGATATGTCCTAAAAAAACATTTTTTTATGATGTGAACTAGTTTGCTCCTCTGTTCCAGTCATATTATGGCTTTAAAATAATCAGGGATGAGATTCTTTTATTACCTTGTCAAAATCAGCTAAAGGAAAGACGTCAAGTTTTGTAGATCGTGAAGCATTATATATAACTCTGCCGGTCTGCCTGAACACTTTATTGGCTTTTTGAAAAGCCAGATAATGGTAATCAAGTTGCGGCATGGTCCATTGTTCCCCGGTTTTCCGATAGTCTGGGTGAAAATGGTTTACTTCATTTTCACAGGTTAAAAGTGTTTCTCCTAAACGTGATTTTTCACCGGAGGCTTTTGGAGTTATAAAACTAAAATCAACACCGATTAGATAAACTTCTGTTATCCCCATAAAAAATGCGAGCTGCAGCATAGTATAGATAACAGTAAATCCGCCATACACTCCTTCAACAATGTTTTGAGAAAATTGGAACTGGCGCCTATTATCAACAACCGGGCTTGGAAGGTCTTTTAGCCAGATAATATCAGCTGAATCAGAAAAACTCGGTTTCACGACACTGCTGAAAATTTTAATAAGCTTGAGCTGCTGTATCTCTTGCGCACAGTTTTGGGCCACCATTGAGTCAATGACTGAAAAGTATGATGGACGCCATGCAGTATCCTTGAATGCCAGGTAAATTTTGTTGCAGGCAAAAGTGATTTCGTTTTTCAGACAGTCAAGATCACTTACTCGTAAGCTTGGACCTGATCCTATCAGAAATGCTCTGCGTCCTTTGTGAATGTTTTTAAAGGATAAAAGCTTTTTGGAATTTTCTGACAGATATTTCCATCTTTCAGGGATCATATTAAATAGAAATGAAAGTGAACTTCTATTTAATAGTTTTTGCTCTAGCATTGTTTTCAGTTTTTGATTGTAATAAGAATACACTACTCAATCTCAACATTAAAAGTTATTTTTGAAATTACTGTATAGAGTATTAAGAAATCGGCGTAAAGACGATGGTATAAAAAAGCTTATTATTGATAGTGTTTTGAACTTCAGTTTATGGTTTTTGATTTTGAGGTTTAAGTTGTTTTCAAGATAATATTTATTCAAAGCCGGAATCAGAAGGTTTACAACGTAAGCTGCATTTTTGTGGTCGGGATTTTCAAAGGTATTATTTCCTGAATGAACCCGATATCCGCCCCAGCACTCAGATACTGAGGCTATATCTCCATAACAGGCTGCTGTCCTTGTAAGAAAACCATCAGCACAAATTTTGAATTCTTCTGGAACAGGAAGTATTTTTTCTAAAATATTTCTGGGGAAAGTCAGACCGCTTGTAGGGATAAAACCTTCTGGCAGTTTTTTTGTTTTCTGCGTCAGTTTATACATATTACCAACAACTAAGGTATCCCGGAATTTTATATCTGTGATTATATTCTCGCGCATAAAGAAAAGGTTATGCTGAAAAAGCGCGATATTTGATTTTACTGAAGAAAAGTAACTTTCTACATTTCCCAATTTATCAGGGAACCAGATATCATCACTGTCCATAAAGCAGATAAGGTTACCTGTCGACTCGGCAAATCCAATATTGAAGCTTACACCCTGTCCCCGGTTTTGTGATTGGAATCTTGCTTTAATTTTATCAGGGTATCGTTGGGCAAATTCATTAATTATTTTTTTTGAACCGTCTGTTGATCCATCATCAATAATAATTAATTCAAAATTTCTATATTTTTGATTGATTATACTTGCAATAGCTTCACTTAGAAATTGCCCACCATTGTAGTTAGCCAGGATAACAGAAATCATTATTTATCCTTTTTATTATTTATCTTTAGTAAATATTTTTTGTTAGAGTCATAATAGATTGTTTTACCCATGAGAGAGGTCTGAGACGTTATTATCATTTAGAGGGATATAAAAACTTATGCTTTATTCCATTTTTAATTTTGAACCGGTGGTAAAAAAGTAATCTAATGCCCCATCCAAAATCATGGCTCTTTTGTCTTTATTCAATTTTATTGTTTCCTCTGTTTTTTTTGTAAAATAAAAATAATCAATTTATTTTTATATAGTATATCCTTAACAATGTTCAGTTTATTCTCAGGCGTATTTAACTAGATTTATTCTTATGCAATTTAGACATGAGAGTTCGAGGTATACATAGCATGAGATTAATAAAACTCTTTTCTTTTTTAATACTTGTAACTTTCAATAAAGTTAAAAAAGCGGGAGATAGCAAATATTGCAGGCCTTTAATAATAGCAACAGGATATGGCTTATATCCGGATTGGTCATTGAAATTGCACCGAATCAATCGCAGGTAAAAATGCTTTATATATCTATTGCACAGGGGGGTAAAAGATTGTTCTAGGTATAATGACATATTTTTATAAAAGATAATTCTATTTAATGCGTTCGATATTAATGTAAAGTTACTGCTGATACCGCCCTGATGGATTCTTCTAACCGCTCCAATAAAATCCAGATTTTTTATTTTGCCGTACCTTGATAACATGGTGAAAATTGTTCTGTCCCCAAATATACAGGAACAAAACCAGTCAGGAAATGGTGTAAGCAGGTTATTTCTGAATAAAATTGATGCCGTTGGTGCAAATGATTTAAAAGCATTTAAAGTATCCTCGGTATCAAAAATAGTTTTGTCCTGAGGCGTAAGAAATCTCTTTTTTGTTAACTCACCATTTTCCATTATTAATGCATCGTGGAAGCACATGGAAAAATCAGGATTAGCTTCCAGAAACTCAAATTGTTTTTGGAGTTTAAATGGATCGGTCCAATAGTCATCACCATCAAGCAATGCAATATATTTTCCTCTGCATGCCTGTATGCTCCGAATTAAACTTAAACGCCCATTGCCTGTATAATGACCAAGATTTTTTTTTGAAAGAAACACTCTAATCAGGTCAGGGTATTTTTTTTGATATTCTAGGATTGCTTCAGTTGTCCCGTCTGTAGAAAAGTCATCCGATATTATCAGCTCATAAGGTTGTTTGAAATTCTGCATTAATATGCTTTCTATTGCTTCCCCGATAAAATTTCCATGATTATAGGTGATAATACAAATGCTGATTAAAGGGCTGGCAGGTACCTTAGGTGAACAGACTTTTTCTGTATATCCGTTGATCAGCTTAAAGGCTTTTTCAAGTGATAAATTATTCATATGAATTACAGTTGCCTGAAATTATTTTTTTGAAGATTTTTTTATTATTTTACAGATTTTTTTTATGGCAGATAAAGTAACCGTATTTCCTGTTGGAAGAACGAGTATCCTTTTACAAAGAGCGTCTGTGCAGGGAACGTTGTGAATCTGTGATGGGTATAGTGTTTTATATGGTTCCATTTTATGGCAGCCCGGATAAAAATACCTTCTTGCACGGATATTCTGATCATGGAGCCTATACATAAGTTCATCGCGTGTAATATTGGATTTATCTTCATCTATTTCTACTGCTATATACTGATAATTAGCCTCGTCTTGATTGGAGTATTCAATTAATTTTATACCTGGTATATTCCTCAGGTGTTCATAATATGCATTATAATTTAATCTGTTAACTGCTATTAAATCTCTCAGCTTATCAAAACAAGCCAGCCCCATTGCCGCACAAATTTCAGACATCTTGCCATTAGTTCCAATATGGATTACATGATCCATACTTTCAAAACCAAAATTTTTCATTAACCGGATTTTATGAGCTAGATCATCATCATTAGTTGCAATTGCACCACCTTCAAATGTGTTAAAAAATTTGGTGGCATGAAAACTAAAAACTTCACAATTTCCAAAGTTGCCGATCATTCGACCATTATGCCTGCATCCAAATGCATGGGCTGCATCAAAAAATACCTTAAGGTTGTGCTTATCGGCCAACTTCTGTATTTCATAGGTGTTGCAGGGACGTCCCCAGATATGAACGCCCAGAATAGCAGATGTTTTTTCTGATATAAGTGATTCGATTTTTGATGGGTCGAGATTATGAGTGCTTGGATCAATATCTATAAAAATAGGCTTAATGCCTTCCCACTGAAGTGCATGAGGGGATGCCACAAAAGTAAAGGCCGGAACAATAACCTCACCTTTCAGCTCCATTGCCTGGCTGGCAATTTGCAGGCCGACGGTACCATTGCATACAGGTATGCAATGACGAACATTGAGGTACTCACAGAGTGTTTTTTCAAAAGCCTTTACCATTTGTCCACTGTTTGTGAACCACCTGCTTTCAATTATATTATCTGTCAGTTTTTTAAACATATCGATGTTGCCAATATTAGGGCGACCGACATGAAGAGTTTTATCTGAATTTATATCTTTTTTTGATGTTAACTTCATTTAAACCTTTTTTGCACCCTGGTTACTTCTGGTGCTGTTAGTGAACGTTTTTATTTTTTTTATAACTGTTGCTATGTCATTATTCTTTATCGATGTTTTGCTTCGTACTTTAAATGACTTGGGAAGATATTCAGCGTTTTCGGGCAATGTTTTATTTAGTGTTTCAGAAATGGTATTTAGAAGTTTCGAAGGACTTTTACAAAAAGATTCATAATCCACATTTATAATTTTTGAGGGACAAATAGTTTTAAGCCCCTGTTCAATTGCTGTATTTGTTTCAATAACCTGCCAAACACATTGAGAAATTGGATCAAAGCTTAATACATTTTGGTATCTGTCCGGTTTAAAAGAGTACCATCGTTCTGTGTCACCAAAGAAAATTTTACGGGCATTAAGAAGTGAGGCTGCATTATCCTCTATTGAACGTTTTACATAAATAAAATAAGTGTTCTGGTAGAGTTCTGAAAGGAATGGAATATTCCAGTTTAAAATCATTCCTTTTAAGAGCAAAGGCTTTTTCTTAACGGATTGAAAAGCTCTTAATTCGGTTATTATTTTATTTTTGTCAATTTTATTAAGTTCGCTGGTATTGAATTTCTGTGTATCCTTAACCGGCAGAAATTGTTTCCAGAAATACCAGAATTCATGAGGTGCTAACGCTCCCATAGTTTTTCCCAGTCTTGATTCAAAAGATATTTTATTGGCAGGAAAAATTTCATTGTTAAAATCCGAATGAATCAACATCTCCTGAAGTCTGGCGCCTATTAGCGGCGAATAATAAAACCTTGAAATAAAATTTGTAGGATAAGTAAACAGGCCGCAATGGCTCAGGTATTGGTATATCAGAGTTGTTCCGCTGCGGGCACAACCCATTATATATATTATTGGCTCATTGCATAATTCTGTATGAACTACTTCTTTACATTCTACCGGTGTAAATAATTTTTCAAAGTATTTAAGCTGCTCTTCCAATTGAACAGGTTTTTGATGCTCCGGTAGTCTTATGTTATTTTTCATGTTTTTTGATTAACTCTATTATTCGGTTCATTTCTGGCTCGCCATAACGCTGGTCAATGGGAAGCGGCAGTAGAATATTTGAAAGCATTTTTTCAAAATAATAACCGGAACTGCTTCTTTTTATGCACTCCTGCCAGAATGTAGGGACAAAGATGCTGTTTTCCCAGAAATACTCTTTTTCTATTGGATGAGGGGGCAAATAAGGGTAGCAAATAGGAACGGTATTGTTAGGATTTCCTGCTATTTCCTCAGGTAATTGATTGGTTTTGCCCAAAGCATCATGTAGAATATTGTAGTTTGTTTTTCGTTTGGAAGATGATTCATTATAATTAACATGACTTAAAATGGATTCAGATATTTGTGACATTCTGGCGATGCCATGCCCGCTTAAAGATTCATTCTCTTTAAATATTTTATGCCCTTCTGCAACTTTTCCCTGATACCTTAGTATTAAATGTTCTATTTTGTATTCATTGTTTCTGGGGAGGGCCTGCACATTTATTGAATCCCAAATATCAGGTCCGTAAAGATATGATCCATCTGGAACGCCGAAAAATTTTCTGGCAGAATTAAAATGAAAGGATTTAATATTTACTGGTTTATAAAAAAAAGCCTGCGTATGGTCCAGCCACAGGTTTTCTTTATGTTTTGATTCCAAATATTCAGAATATACGTTCTTTAAGCCGAAGAAATTAATATAGATAATACACTCTTTAGGACTTATCTCAGGAATGTTACCTGCAATTTCAAAGTTGTTATCTATTTCATAAAAAGAAAATTTTATGTGATTTTTTTTCAAAGGCTCTAATAGTGCATCGCAAGTATAATAGGGGAGCCATACATGTTCAGGTTGCTTATGCCTTAGCAGCAGAGATATACTTGCCCTTCCACTTTTTAGTGCTATTGCCGGAGCAGAATGAAATACGGAACTTCCAGGCAATAGTTGTAACTCGAAATACCCACCGATAGGTCTCATTCATCAATCCTATATTGTTTTATCATTTTGCGGGTGTCTTCAGGCGAATTCCACATTAATACATCTATTATAGAAAGTCCCTCAATATAAATATTACCTCCCTGATAGTAGGGTGGAAGGAATGGTTCTATAAATTTTAGCCGGATTCCGGATGATTCAAACTGTTCACGGGAAAAAAGGTTTTTTCCGCCAGGCGGGTTAATATATGTTTTTGCTCCCATTGATTTAGAGATTCTAAAGGCCCATTCTCCCGGATGGGCCACTGATGCTATTTTTATATTTGACTGTGAAAAAATGCTGTAATCAAATTTTATGCCGATGTAGCTGCATGTTTCTTTCAAGCTGTTAGTGAGTAAAGCTGTCAGGCGATTTTCTTGTATATCCAGTGCCCTTTTAATAAGGGAATATACTTCGTGGTAATAAGGTGCTTTTTTCAAGTAATAGTAGTCAAGGTTCCTTAAGATTTTATCACAAATATTATATTCCGGGTGGCAAGTAATTTCACAGATAGGCGTTTCTCTAGGCATTTTGATTATGTTTATACCAATATATTTCCAGTCTTCTCCTTTTTTTAAAATTCGATTTCTATTGACCCATCCTTTACGAATATATTGAGCTGTATCAAATACTACAAAGTGATCTGTTGCTTCAATCAGACTGAAATATCCCAGGTAGGGAAAAAAATAAGGCTGCATTATTGCCAGGTGCATACTGTTAACCTGTTGAGGAAATTAAAAGATGCTTAATATTGCGATAATAAATTGCATTGTTTTAATTTGTCATTTTCTGAGCTCATGAATGTATTTCCGGATTTTTTTTATTATATTTTCATTTTTTGTTTCTTCTAGCTTGCTCACTCTGGAAATTAGCTCTGCAACCTGTGATTGATTGATTTTTGCAATAGAAAGAGCATCATCTAAAGTGAAATTGAAATCAGCAGTATTTTTATTTTTAAGTTTATTTGTTAAACCATTTTCGTTTAAAAAGTTTACATAGTTGTTGTAGCGCTTCGAATATACTTCATTGAAGTATGAATAGTCGGAACGACTGTAAATCTCATATAGGGAGTATTTTTTGAGATCTTCATAACTTGCGCAAGGTATTTTATAAAATTCAGATATTTCTTTTACACGCATATCTCGCGGTATCATTACTGTCGGTATTCTATTTATCAGTCCGCATATACAGCCATGCAGTCTTGGTCCGATCACAAAGTCATGTTGTCCAATAAATTGAAACCACTTGCTGAAATCATTAAAAAATATGCCGTTCTTTTCGATTGATTTCTTTATCGAAATGAAATTGTTATTTGGGGAATACTGTTTTTTTATCCATCTTTGGAGTCCCTGGTCTTTTTCAAGGTTATTAGTAAATATGGCTTCATCCTGAAAATCCTGACCTAAGAGCGCTTTATCCTTTATGAACTCAGGAACACTATTGGCCAGGGTTAAATGATATGGGGTAATTGCTTTTAAAAAAGTTTCATTTTTGTTTATTTTGAGATCAGGGCTTAATCCCCAGTAAAAGGATGGACATCCGATCGGAACTACATTCTTAAATCCATGTCGATGTAAAACCGAAGCAGAATAATGTCCCCTGACTCCAATCCATGAAGAGCTGGATGAAGCAATCTGCATAAGTTCAATAACCGAAGGGTGTAAATCATAATCCAGTGATATATTATTATCATAATCCTTTATTCCCGCAGAAAGAACAATGGTTTTTAACTCAAGTTTTTTTACAATATCAGTAAAAAAGGAGATATCTCTTGTGGGATGCAAATGTGTCGCCAGTGCAAGGATGCAGACATCATATTTATTTCTCAATTCATCAATGTTTTCGAAATTATCAATATAGTCTGCATCGAATTGTCTCAATAGTGAATTACATATTAAAGATGCGCCCATATTTGCAGAATAAAGAGTATTATTTTTTGCCCATGTTTCCAGTGAGCCAGGATAAACATATTGAGGACGTATCCCAATAATCATTGCTTTCATTTGATTTCTCTTATCATATTATCTGTATTGATTTTTATTTTTACTTCTCGCCTTAGCGGTGCCCATTCCAGGTTGTCTCCGGTCACTATAAACGGAGATGTGCCTGAAATTCTGGCCAATCGAGTATGGCCGCCTGGTGTCATAATTGCTATAGCAAATGTATATCTTCCAGGACTCAGGTCGATTTGCCCCAAGTTGATATCTAGAGGATATTTCCCAGGTTTGAGATTTTTTAGAATCTTTGATTCGTCGATACATGGGAAAACTATAATCGGTCGACCGTCATTACTCTCAATGAAAATTTTTATTTCTGCTGCTTCAATTAATTCGGTTATTATTAGTGAAAAAAATAAATATATAGTTTTGTATGGAGGAATGATAATTTTTTTTGTCTTCCCATAATAATTTATATCATCGATCTGGATATAGATGTCTTTAATCTCAACCAGTCCTGAGCCAATGAATGATTTATTGTTGCTGAACATGCCCAGATATGTATCTATTCCTTCAGATACTTTATTTGTGTCACAAATTGAGTTGCCATTTTTTAATGTTATTATTCTTGTGCAAAATCGAGCGATAGACTGCATTTGATGTGAAACTAAAATAACTGCGCTGTGATCCATGAGCCTGCGGATATGATTCAGACACTTAATTACAAATCCCATATCTCCAACAGCAAGAACTTCATCAATTAATAAAACATCGGGTCGCATTTGTGCTGCGATCGCAAAACCAAGCCTGACGCGCATCCCTGTGCTGTAATTTTTTATAGGGGTATCTATGAATTCTTCTATTTCTGCAAAATGCACTATTTCATCAAAGTTTTTATCGATTTCTTTTTTCTGAAGCCCCAGTATTGTTCCATTGATGTAAATATTCTCTCTTCCTGTCAGCATAGGATGAAAGCCTGCACCCACTTCAATCAAGGCTCCAATTCTTCCTCTTACTTCAATGCGTCCTTTGTCAGGAGTAATTATGCCGTTTATGACTTTCAGTAGAGTTGATTTGCCTGATCCGTTAGGTCCGATAAGGCCAAGACATTCTCCTCTTTTAAGCTCAAAAGATATATCATCAAGCGCCCAAAATTCATCTTTTCTTAGATCTTCTGTGTTAAGTTGTTTCCCTAATGTGTTTTTTGCAATATCCTGTATTCCATACAGCATAGATCTCTTTAAACTTTTACAATATTTTTTTGAGACACCTTCTACTTTTATCAGGGGGGATGCCATATCGTTAAATCCTCTCGGCAATTTTCGGTTCAGTCAGATGAAAAAGCCTCCACCCCATTAAAAAGATAACGACACTGACTCCAATTGAAAATAGATAATTGAGCGGCTCGGATATTACTCCGTTAACCATTAAATCTCTTGAGATATTTATAAAACTGCTGGCCGGATTGAGTGTGTTTATTAAAAATGATAGAGGCCAACTTTGGGGAGGTGGGTATATAACAGGAGTAGCAAACATGCCGAGATTCATAATGATTGACAGGGCATTTCCAATATCCCTGGATACTGCATTTAAAAGCGATACAAAAAAACCGATACCTATAATCAGTATAAGCAGTGGCATCAACACGAATGGCACAATTAATATTGATAAGTCAGGAAAAAAACCTGTAGCGTAAAAAATAATTAATAAAAGCGGTATTTTTACAATGAAGTCGAAAATAGCCTGCCCTATAGCTGAAAATATCAGTACTTCCCGTGGAAAATTTATTTTTGTAAGCATATTACCCGCAGATACAAGACTGTTAGCTGACGAAATTACTCCCTGAGAAAAAAGAAGCCATATCATCTGACCTGTAAAGACAAATGCTGCATAGGGCATTGTTGTTTCATCTATCGGAATGATTTTACTGTTTCTGATCCAGACGAAAATCAGCATCAATACAAGTGGCGTTAAAAATGCCCATAGTATTCCAAATATGGATTGTTTGTACCTCGCGGAAATATCTCTAATTATTAATCGCCATATCAGTCCTCTGAATTCAATAAGTTCTTTAACCATGTCAATCCAGATGCGTATTCCGGCTTTAATTAAATAATCAGATTCATATATTTTTATTTTGTCTGATGAACTGCTCATTGTGGTTTTGTATATGAAAATAAAATTCTTTTAAAATAGTAATGAGATGAGTGTAGATATAATTTGTTGATATGCTTTACTTAGTGTTGTATTTAATCATTGTGTATGGCTGAATATGGATATATTTTGCGGCATGGCCATATTAATCATCTACCCTTATCTGATTAAATATGAATCTCTTGAAAAAAAATAGTGAAAGTGATTTTAATAATAAAGTGATATTAATCAGGCCTTTCTACCTGGATTTATTTTGTGTAATTGTCTTATTTTGTGTAAATCCTGTCACTTTTTTTATTAACTTAAGCCCCGGTGTTTTTCCTCCGGATTTTTTTTCATATGCTGCAATGGGGCGGGATTTATTTCATAAGGGGCTTTTATATATTCCTTCATGGGAGCATGTTGATTCATGTCTTATTCTTCCGCCGCTATATCCTTTTCTTATCGCTGTAGGGAGCATCTTTACTTCGGAGGCTTTTGCGCTTGCTGAAATCATAAGCAGTATATCCATGCTGCTGTTTTCTTTTCTTTCGTTTATTTATCTGAGGTATGCCGCTAATCGGCTGATTGCACTTGTTTCTGCAGTTTTGATCCAGGTTAATTATTTTTATTTCCTTATCGGGATGATGCCTCTTACCGAATCGATATTTGTTCTAACAATCGGATTATCATTGTTACTGGCTTTTTTACTTTTCAGGGATTCAGATAAAAAACAAAAATCTCTTTCAATTTTACTGGGCATATCATGCTGTCTTGTGTTTTTTTCAAGGCAGGTCGGCGGTTTTATTTTTGTATTTATTGCCCTGTTGTTTTTTATCCGGTTTTTTACAGTTTCCGTAAAATCACGCAAAGTCTTATTCTATAATTTTCTTTTTTATGTTTGCGGGCTGCTTCTGCTTATGGTCCCTTATACCTCAATACTGTATCTTCAGACCGGCCATCATCCATTGAAACAGAGATTTAAAAAGCATGAGTATGTTGTAAAGGTAAGTGATCCGCAGATATTAAAGCTGAAAAGGCAGGAAACGAAACTGCCTGAGCAGTTAAAAGAAATTATCGAATCTCAACCTGATGCGGGATATAATAAGGTTTATGCAAAAAGGCGTCTGATGCGTAAGCTGCTTCCTGATTCTTCTGAGATGTACGGGTATATATCCGCCGCAGGTAATCTTAGTAAAGGAGCTGAAAAAAATGAGTCTTTCAGTTTAAAAAAAATCCGCAGCTACTTTAACCGCTTCTATAAAAATTTTCTTCATTTAAAAGATGTACTTGGTGCTTTTACCGCTGTTCTGCTTATTATTTCCTATGCACTGCTGTTTGCTGTAAAGGGTGAAGGTGAAAAATTTAAAAGGTATATTCTTCCATCTTTTATTCTCGCATACCTTCTTGTGATTTCCTGGTTTACAGACCGGATAGCACGGTATGCTTATATCCTTTTTCCCTTTTGCATAATGTTTATATCAATTGAGATGTATAATTGTTTTAAGCTTCTTAAACGTATATTAAAAAAAGAGCTGTTTGGATTCATGTTTCTTGCTGTGCTTTTTCCGTTGATCCTGGTCTCTACGCCGCGTTATTTTACTGAACTCCCTTTAAATAAAAAAGTTGCAGGGACAGATAAAGAGTACGGCCGTTTTAAAAAAATCGTTAAAGGGGTGCCGGTGTTCAGCATGTTTGCCTTTGAGTCCTATCTTATCGGGAGCCCCTACCGTTTTCTTCCAAATGATTCTCTTGAAAAAGTAGCTGCATACGGAAAAAAAACGGGAGTGAGATGGATTTTAATTTTTCACAGCCGCAGTTCAGTTAACGAATTAAAATATTATACAAATCTCAACTGGTATACAGACAGAATGCTGGAAAATAATCATCCCGGTGTTGTTAAGCTGAGACATTTTTCTGAGGATGGTTCCATGGCGCTATTTGAAATTTTGTAGCGATATGGGCTAGATACAGCTCCGCCCTTTGAGTTACATTCATATTTGTAACACTATGCAGGAAAACTCTATACCGGAAGCGAAACTAGTTTTTCCTGTTCTTTTTAGCTTCCCATATTAAAAGTTTCGGCCTGCTTTCAAGCTTCGGCTTCAGCTCTTCATATTCCTGCCCGGTTAAAACCAGTGATCTGATTTTTCTTTTTATATACCGTTCAGTTTTCCTGCTCAGATCATTCAGGTGGTATTCATCAATATTTCCAACCAGCAGCAGGTCCATTATTCCGGTATCCTTGCCCTGGGCATAGTCATCCAGCAGAAAGGCAAGTTCAATATCTCCCAGCCTTGTGACTATGCTGTCTATCACCTGGTCCAGGCCTATTACCTTATTTACCATTGAGCGAAGCTCAGGGAAAAGCGGATGCTTTTTATTGGCTTTATAATAAACCTGTCTGCCGTCTTTTTCTGATTCCAGAAATTTAGTTTCTGTAAGCTGATTAAGTTCTTCACGGACCGCGTTGGTTGATACTTTGAACTCCTTTGAAAGTTCACGCAGATATGATCTTGCTTCAGGATTGAAAAACAGCCTTACAAGCAGTTTTATTCTTGTTTTTGATGCAATCAGTCCTGAAAAAAGATCATTCATATTTCCTGTCCATTAATGAGTAGTAATTCTACTCATGATATAAAACCCAATTCTTTGTGTCAATATTGTTGTCAAACTTCTTCAGTAAAGAATTTAAAGCAAAAATGATGCCGGAAACAGGACTTTAACCGGATACTAATCGCTTGCTAATTGTTCTTTTCTTTGATAATTTTTTTAATTACCAGATCAACCCGCTGGCCTTTTTTGTCTGTTGTTTAATTTAATTTTTGTTCATGTGCTGATATTACCGGTTATTTTAAGTTTTTTGATTAACACATATAAGGAGGGTATAGGGCATGAGAGTACAATTAAATAAAATAATCTGCGCCACTGATTTTTCAGAATTATCAAAACATGCCGTTTTTTACGGCGCTTCTCTTGCAAAGGAGTACCGGGCAAAACTTTATTTGTGTCATGTAATTGACCTTTCCTCGGCCACTATGTACGGCGATGCCACCTATGCCTTTGAATCACAGCTGAGCCACATGGAAAATTATGCGCATAAACGTATGATACGCATGATGGAGAAATATGATGTTGACTGGGAGCCTCTCGTAACCATCGGAAGCGCGGCAGACGAAATAACCCGCCTTGCAGAGGAAAACGAAGTGGATCTGGCTATCACAGCAACGCGGGGGCGATCCGGTCTTAAGCGGCTTGTTCTGGGAAGTGTTACCGAACATGTTATGCGCAGTCTTCCCTGTCCTCTTTTAACTGTCCACGGAACTGCAAGTGATCCTGAACTTTTAAAAGACCGTCAGATAAAATTCGGAAGAATCCTTGTCGGATGTGACTTTTCTTCTGACTCAAACCTTGCGCTTGAATACGGCCTTGGCCTTGCGCAGGAATACCAGTCTGACCTGTATCTTGTTCATGTTCTTGAGCCGCCTTCATACAAAGACTTGCCCAAATCAGTTCAGGGTGCCAGGGATGAGATAGGCAAGAGCCTTCATAAAAAATTAAAAGACCAGCTTGAAGCTCTTGTTCCCGAAGATGCCTATAACTGGTGCAAACCTAAAACCCGCCTGCTCGCAGGTGTTGCGCAGGAAGAACTTATCAAGTTTGCAACTATTCAGGATATTGATCTTGTTATCATGGGTGTAAGAGGTCACAGCCTGGTAGAATCAATGTTTGTAGGGTCAACTACAGAAAGGGTTATCCGCAAGGCAGGATGTGCTGTTATGTCAGTAAGACCGATTGGTATATCTGAAGAGGATTGATATCAAAAAAGGGAGTGAATTCGGCCTGCGTTTACTTTTTTTTAAAAAATTTAAATACGAACAGCATCCGTGACTAAAGGATGCTGTTTTTTTATGCCGGTTAATTAACCATGCTCGATAATGGTGATCTTCTTATCTTTTTCTTCTGACCACCCTTCTTTTTCTTCTTACTTTCCGTACAGGTTTTTTCATTACCTCACCATTCAGAGGCATTGTTCCTGAGCTGTTGATCTGCTGATCAGAGTCGTCCCACGGAAACTTCTGCCAGTGGGAGCAGGTCGCCTTCGGGCATTTTAAAAAGTTTTTTCCGTTGCTGTCAGTCACTTCAATTAAAAAGTTGCTCTCACATTTAGGGCAGTCAAAATAGTATGGTTTTCCCCAGCTTATAAAGTTACAGTCTCCGGATGAACAGTGGTAATATGCTTTTCCTTTCGCTGTTTCACTGGTTTTAATATCTCCTGTAGAGCAGAGTGGGCACTTTAATCCAAGCTGTCCTTCAAATTCCAGTATCCGCTCTTCAATAGCCCTGTCATCGGGCGGCTCAAAGCTGTCTGTTACCGGTTCTTCCTGGACAGGCAGAGGCGCGGCTTCTTCGGACTGCTGTATCGGGGGTTCTGTGATCTCATTCTCGGGGATATTTTCTGTTACTTCCTGCGGTGCCTGAGTCTCAACAATTTCCGAAGTTTCCGGTTCCTGCTCAGGAACGGCAGTTACAGTGTTTTCATCAGGTTTTTCTTCATAGTCAGGCAGTTTTGCAGGCTTATCTTTTATTGTTGTTCTTATTACATTATCTGTTTTAATCTGGCTGAATATATTTGCAGGTTTACCCTGAGTAACTATGGGTTTTCGTACCTGAGCCTTTGGCTTTTCAGCAGGAGTATCGTTTCCCAGCCTTAAATGTTGAAATCTTTTTTTCTTCGTTTTTTGAGCTGCCGTTTCATGAGGATCTACTCCCTGCAGTTCCAGCATCTGGTTAAACTGTTTGGATGCCGCTTCTACTGTTTTCCTTTCTGCTGTCACCTCATCTATCATCTGTCCCAGGTAAGCGACAAAATTAAGTCCGGGCATATTGGGAAATATCCGGTCAATCAGCTGGGCCATATCAAGGGTGGGCTTTTCAGCAAAAAAGCGCTCGTCCGATACCTTCAGGTATCCTCTGTCAATCATTCTTTCCAGGCAGTCGGCAATACCCATGTCCGACTCAATACTCATTTCGCCTAGTTCATCAAGAAGTTCTCCTTCTGTGTATCTGGGAGGTGGAAGATGAGGGAATGATTCAATTTCCGTTTCCCGTGTAGCAAGAAGCACAATGCAGGAAATTGAGAATATATTAAGTTCAAGCTCCTCAAGACCAAGACGGGTCTTTAAAAGCCTTTCTATATGGTTTCCGAGAATTTCGTCAAATACGGTAATAAGGTCGTTACTGTTATCAGATTCATACAAAGCTTCATTCTGCTCTTCAGTTTCTGATGCGGTTACTTCATTTTCCATATGTCTTTCCTAATTTTTTTATTCTCCGGATAAAAATCAGCTGGCTTTTTTAATGTTTTCGACTATGTCGTCGATCATATTTCCCATGTCATCACTCTCATTATCAGTAAGGTCTTTAAATATTCCGCTGCTTTCAATATTTTCATGGGTTTCCCTGTTTTCATCAGCTGCCGCTTCTGCTGTTTTTTCCTCTTTCTGTTCTTCTTCCTGAAAAACAATCAGTTCTGCAGCTTCGGTCTCACCAGTGTCGGTATCTTTTTCTATCACCTCTATATAGTCTGGTTCACGGGTTTCATGGATGATACTGTCATCCGTCTGTTCTTCAGTAGTGATCAGGAGCTCCGTATCTTCCTCTTTTAGAGGCGTATCTTTTTTGTTGTATATATTTACAGAAAGGTAATCTCCGTTTCTGTCAAGAAGCACAGAAAGATTTACCTTTACTTCAAACTCGAGTTTGTAGGCTATCCGGTTGTCGACTGCTACGATATCTCCGCTCTTGTACTCAATATCTTCATCGATTCCCAGGTTATGCTCCTTAAGAAAAATATCTTCAATTGCACCCCAGTCCAGGTCAGCAGTTATAGCATCAATTAACTCCTGTTCTCCGTTTTTTATAATGTCAGAATCTGTTATTTTCATTCTTTAACTCCTTAAAAAGGGTGCCCTGTTCCTAATATTTCTCTGGCCAGCGAAATAAAGCTTTTTGCTCCTTCAGACATTATGTCCGTCAGAATCACCGGCTTTCCAAAACTGGCGGATTCCCGGATGCTCCGGCTCCTTGGAATCACTGTTCTGTAGACCATATTTTTAAAACTTCTTTTTACATGGGCGGCAATTCTTGCTGAAACATCTTCACCTGCCTCATACATGTTCAGTACTATTCCGCCTATCTCTGTTTCTGCTCCGTGTTTTTTTTTAAGATAATTAAATATCTTAAAATACTGCCCGAGCGATTCCAGTGCAAAAAACTCGCACTGCAGCGGGATTAAAACCAGGTCTGCCGCATTTGTTCCGTTTATTCCGGTGATATTAAATGAAGGAGGACCGTCAATTATTATGTAGTCAAACTGCTGTTTAAGATCAGCAAGCTGATTTTTAAGTATAAACTCCCTGTTCGGAGTGTTTCTTAAATCGTAATCAGCATCGATTAGTCTTCTGTCCGAGGGGATGATTTTTAAAAAGTTAATACCTGTATCCCCTGTTCTGTCAGCTGTAACAGTCTGACCGGTGAGTACATCATAAATACTCTGCCCGTCATTCATTCCGGAAACATTAAAAAGTTTTGTAGCATGACCATGAAGGTCAAGATCTATAAACAGTATATTTTTTTCAGCCAGGGCAAGGGCTGTAGAAAGGTTAATGGCGATTGTTGTTTTGCCTACCCCTCCTTTGTGGTTTGAGATACATATTGTCTTTCCCATAAATAGATTGCGCCCCGGCCATTCTTTCCTGCTTTGATTTACAAAACTTTTATTCGTTGATAGATTTTGCAAATACTATGCCACTATTTACGGCCTTTATCAGGCTTTTATAGGCCTGAAACTGCCGGTGTATGTATAAATGTCGTCAAAATACTGACGTTAAAACAGAAGGTAAGAAGTTTAGAAGCTGAGAAGGTTAGTTTTAAAGCATGACAATCGGAGAACGTTAGAAATGAGTTAATAGAACAACAGGCAGTGGCACGGCGTGCCGTGCCTTTTGGTGATACAAAAAACAGGTATCTCACAGAGGGCGCATTCATAATAACGTCTACCACGAAACCTGAAAACTCTTTTTGCAAATAATATTTTTTGTTTTTCCTGGCGTCTTTGCGGTTTTGTCTTTTTCTTCGTATCCCTGATTCGGCACGATTCCTGCTTAAAAGTTAGAAATTAAAGAAATACAGTTATTTATTAATTTAAATTAAATATTCCTTGCCGGCGGAAGAGTGAACTGCAGAAAAATTATGTGTCCGGCATGATCCGGGAAAGTTCCAGGAGAGTTTTTGAGAACAATAGTAACCATAGAAGGTATAGATGATGCCCTGGAGAGTCTGCGCTACAGCAATAAAAAGACTTTAAAAAGCAGGCTTGTCGAGGCTATCAGAGAACAGTACCGCCTTGCCGATGGCGTTGACTCTGTCTCCCTGATCGATACCGATTTTCTGGTTAAAACCCTCTGGGATACCGGAGATGATCCCGCCCTTATACGAAATAGAAGAAAAAACTTTAACAGTATCAAGTCCTCAGTAAATGCCGAGCTTAAAAGACTTTATGAAGACGGGAAAAATAAAGAGGGCATTATAATCAACCAGCGAAACGTATTTGATATGTCGGAAGATGCCAAGAGTGAATTTCTGGAATCTTTCACCTATGGTAATGACGGCAGTAATCCAATACCTCTGGATAAAATAACAGATGTCCTTAATGTCATAAACGATTTTATTTCAAACAAGGACTCAGGGCTTGAGAACGATGATAAGTTTGAACAGCTTAAGGATTTAATAAAGGATTTATCCGGGAAGGTAGGGCTTGGTACCGAGGATGAAGGCGGGATAAAATACAGTTTAGATCCCGATGCTCCCGGAATGGCGCCCGCTCCTGAACCTGGTGAAGGAGACGGAGAAGGTGATGGTGAAGCGGAAGATATTGAGTATGAAGAGATTGAGGAAGAAGACATTGATGAAATAGAGGGTGATGAGCTCGAAGATATCGAGGAGTTTTTTGAAGATGGAGATATCGAAGAAGTAATAGAGGAAGATCCGGGAGATGAGCCTGAGGATGTTGAAATCATTGATGACGAAGAAGGAGATATTGAAGAGCTCGATGAAGAAGCGATAACAGATGATGAACTTGAAGAGGATGAATACGAAGAAATAGAAGAATCATCTGAAGATGGAGAGTATGACGATATTGAAATCATTGAAGATGACGATGACGAGTTTGAAGAAGTGCCCGAAGAGGAGCTTGAAGATTCGGAAGGCAGCCTGGAAGAATCAGCCGAAGATGATTTTGATGGTGACGAATTTGAAGAAATAGAAGAATCCCCTGAAGATGAAGAGTATGACGATGTTGAAATTATAGAAGATGACGATGATGAGTTTGAAGAGGTTCCGGAAGAGGAGCTTGAAGATTCGGAAGGCAGCCTGGAAGAATCAGCTGAAGATGATTTTGATGGTGACGAATTTGAAGAAATAGAAGAATCCCCTGAAGGTGAAGAGTATGACGATGTTGAAATTATAGAAGATGACGATGATGAGTTTGAAGAGGTTCCGGAAGAGGAGCTTGAAGATTCGGAAGGCAGCCTGGAAGAATCAGCTGAAGATGATTTTGATGGTGACGAATTTGAAGAAATAGAAGAATCGCCTGAAGATGAAGAGTATGACGATGTTGAAATTATAGAAGATAGCGATGATGAGTTTGAAGAGGTTCCGGAAGAGGAACTTGAAGGTTCTGACGGTGATCTGGAAGAAATAGCCGAAGATGAGTTTGATGGTGATGAATTTGAGGAACTGGAAGATGACGGTGAGCTCGAAGAAGTAGAAGAAGCTCCGGAAGATGAAGACGTTGAGGTCATTGATGATGCCGGAGAAGATGAATTTGAGAATGTGGAAATTGTCGATGACGACGAAGAAGATCTTGAAGAGATCATTGAGGATGATGAAGACGGACTTCTGGGTGTAGAAGAAGGTCCGGCAGATGATGATTACGAAGATATCGAGGTTGTAGATGCTCCGGAAGAAGATGATTATGAGGATATCGAGGTTATCGACGATGATGGTGAAGATGCTGTAGAAATTCAGGATGAAGGCGATATTGATGATGATATCGAAATAATAGATGAAGATGATCTGGATGATGACGAGTATGAGTACGTTCTTGAAGATATCCTTGAAGACTATGATACCACCGGATACACGGGTGAAGATGGAGAAGACAAGGCCCATCGCCTTGCAGATGAATTTGATAAAATGCTGTCAGAGAATGACCGTTTCTATAACCAGCACCTGCTTATTCCGGGAGGCCGGTATATAACCGGTAACGATAGCTCCGGAGGAAAAGGAAAACCTCAGACTTCCGTTACGCTTCCGGATTTTTATTTTGGAAAATTTCCTGTAACCAATTACCTGTTTGAGCTTTTTATAGAAAAAACAGGCTATGTAACTACTGCCGAACGTGTCGGGCATGGCCTGGTATATATGGGGCGGTATCGCAATTTTACTGATGAAAATACCGGCAGAAAAACCCTTGCCTGGAGTTCTGCACTTAAAAGCGAAATGGTAAAGGGTGCTTCATGGTTTCAGCCGAATGGGCCGGGAAGTAATCTGCATGGAAAGAGAAATCATCCTGTTGTTCAGGTGAGCCTTGAAGATGCAATGGCTTTTTCCGCATGGACCGGAAAAAGACTTCCTACCGAAGAAGAATGGGAGGCCGCTGCAAGAACTTCTGAGGGATATCTGCTCCCATGGGGCGGTAAGCTCAGGGACAGCCTGTGCAATATTGAATCTTCGGCCTTGGGGGATACAACAGAGGTTGATAAATATAAAAAAGCAGATAATAAATTCGGCATTTCTGATCTTATCGGAAATGTTCTTGAATGGACAGGAACCCGTGATTCGGATGACAGTAAGATTGCCTATATAGCCAAAGGCGGAAGCTGGATATCCACTGAAAACATAGATCTTGCAAAACGGTTTGTAATGGACTCAAAGACCAATTCCAATATCCTCGGATTCAGGTGTATTGCCTACAGTAAATAACCGGGCAGGGAATCCCGTTCATGATTATTCTGTAATATCCTCTCTCCTTTACTAACGAAATTTTAGAGATAATGGCAAATTCTGTATTATCTTTAATGATTTATATAATTGAATCAGTAATTGACACCAACATCCTATTACCCTATACTCCGACCTTTGAAAAATCGTAACCATAACGAATATATATATCACTAAATTATGTTGATTTAACTTTAAATTGGTAAAGGTAAGTGCCTTTTGCCACGAGCTTTAATAATTAAGTAAGGAGAAATACAGATGAAAGAAGTAGTTATAGTAAGTGGTGTAAGGACGCCACTAGGTGCATTCAACGGAACGCTTGGTAACATTCCCGCTACAAAACTCGGGGCTCTGGTAATTGAAGAAGCCGTAAAGAGGGCAGGTATAGAAAAAACAGATGTTAATGAAGCTATTATGGGTATGGTTCTCCCTCTTGGATATGGTCAGAATCCTGCAAAGCAGTCTGTTGTACAGGCAGGAATGCCCTGGGAAGTAGAAAGTTTTACAGTCAATAAAGTCTGCGGTTCATCACTTAAAGCCGTAATGCTTGCAGCACAGGCAATACAGGCAGGCGATGCAGATGTTGTTGTTGCCGGCGGTATGGAGAGCATGAGCATGGCTCCATATTATCTTGAAAAAGCCCGTACCGGTTACAGAATGGGAAACGGTCAGCTTATAGACCATATGGTTCATGACGGCCTCTGGGATATAGTAAATGATTTCCATATGGGTATGTCAAATGAGCTCTGTTCCGAAAAATACAATATAAGCAGAGAAGATCAGGATAAGTTTGCAGATGAATCATACAGAAGAGCTCTTGCTTCAATAGAATCAGGACGATTTAAAGATGAAATCATGCCTGTTGAGATTCCCCAGAGAAAGGGTGATCCGATAATATTTGATACAGACGAATGCCCGAGACCGACCAGCATTGACATGCTGTCAAAGATGAAACCTGCATTCAAGAAAGACGGTGTTGGAACAGCCGGTAACGCATCAATAATCAGTGACGGCGCTGCCGCAGTTGTTGTAATGTCACGTGAAAAAGCAGAAGAACTGGGCTGTACCATTATGGCTACCATCGGTGCCCAGGCATCATATGGAATTGATATGAAATATGTTCTTGTTGCTCCTATATATGCAATGCCCAAATGTGCTGCTAAGGAAGGACTCTCCATGGATGATATCGACCTCATCGAACTGAATGAGGCATTCAGCGGATCTTCTGTTGCAGTTATCAGAGAGCTTGGCCTTGACCCTGCTAAAGTTAATGTCAACGGCGGTGCTGTTGCCATGGGTCATCCAATCGGCGCCAGCGGATGTCGTGTTCTTGTTACCCTTATTAATGAAATGATTAAACAGGATAAGAAAACAGGTATGGCATCATTATGTCTGGGCGGCGGCGAAGCTGTTGCAATGATCGTTAAAAGATAATTATTAAAGGAGAACAATAATGGAGATAAGAACATTTGGAGTTGTAGGCGCTGGTCAGATGGGTCATGGAATTGCACAGGTTGCAGCCATGAGCGGTCTTTATGTTGTAATGAATGATATCAGTGATGAAATTATCGATAAATCATATGCCAATATTCAGAAGAACCTTGACCGCAGTGTTTCCAAGGGGAAAATGACTGAGGAAGAGCGTAATGAGGTTCTCGGCAGAATAACAAAGAGCATCGATATCAGGGATATGGCAAACTGTGACTATATCGTAGAAGCTGCAACAGAGGATGAAGAGATCAAACACGAAATCTTCAGACTCCTTGACAGCATCTGTAACCCTTCAGTAATTCTTGCTACAAATACATCTTCTATCCCCATAGGCCGTATTGCAGCAAAGACACAGCGCGCAGACAAAGTTATCGGTATGCACTTCATGAACCCTGTACCGGTTATGAAGCTTGTTGAAGTAATACGCGGAATTGCAACTTCTGATGAAACATATGATGTTACACTGGAACTTACTGATAAATTCGGCAAGACTCCGGCTCTTTCCAATGACTTCCCCGGTTTTATCGCAAACAGGGTTGCCATGCCCATGATCAACGAAGCAATATTTGCTCTGTATCACGGTGTTGGTACAAAAGAAGCAATCGATACCGTTTTAAAGCTCGGGTTTAACCATCCTATGGGACCGCTTGCCCTTGCAGATCTTATCGGTCTGGATACATGTCTTGCTATTATGGAAACTCTTTACGAAGGTTTTAAAGATTCCAAATACCGTCCATGTCCGCTTCTGCGTAAATACGTTGAGGCAGGGTGGCTTGGAAGAAAGACAGGAAAAGGTTTTTACGAGTATTAGGGGGGGCGCACCTGGAGGAACCGAATTATTATCCGGGTGTTTTAACCTCTGTTCAGTAATATAGACTGGCGCATGGTTCAGGGCACAGGGCACAGGGAAAAACTTTTCCTTTTGCCTTTTTCCTTGGGTCTTGCGCCTGTTATCATTTTATTGTAGATAGATAGTAGATTTGAAAGAGTCACTATAAAAAATTTAGTTTTGAGAGTAATTTCCATGAACTTTTCTTTAACTGAAAAACAGAATATTGTCAGGCGTTCGGTTCGCTCCTTTTGTGAGCGGGAGATTATGCCCATTGCCAGGGAACTTGATCAGGAAGCCCGTTTCCCATGGGAAATTGTAGAAAAAATGGGAAAACTGGGGTACTTCGGTATTCAGGTGCCTCATGGACTTGACGGCGCTGAAATGGATACAGTCACATACTGTATTATTATCGAAGAGATTTCACGCATATGTTCCGGTCTCGGCCTCTGTGTAACTGTTCATAACAGTGTCGGGGTTTATCCTATCCTTGCATTCGGAAACGATGAGCAGAAAAAAAGATGGATTCCGCCCCTGGCAAAAGGTGAAAAAATAGGCGCCTTCTGCCTGACCGAGCCCAATATCGGATCCGATGCTGCAGGTGTGGAATCAACCGCCATTAGAAACGGTGATCATTACATCGTGAACGCCAATAAAGTCATGGTTACAAACGGCGGTGTTGCTGATACCTGTCTCATTTTTGTGAAGACTGATCCTTCAGCAGGTCACAGGGGGCTGAGTGTGATTGTTGCAGAAAGAGGTATGGAGGGTTTTGAGGTAGGAGACCTTGAAGATCTTTCAGGCAACAGGGCCAATCCGGTTTCATCTATCCGTCTGTCCGACTGCAAAATACCTGTGGAAAACCTTCTTGGAAAAGAAGGCTGGGGTATGAAGATAGGTCTTGCCGCCCTTGATACCGGCCGTATAGGAATAGGCGCACAGGCCCTTGGTATTGCCCAGGCTGCAATGGAAGAGGGTATCCGCTACAGCAGGCAGAGAAGACAGTTTGGAGTTCCCATCTGTAATCACGAGTCTGTCCAGAATATGATTGCCGATATGGCCATGAATGTCGAATCCGCCAGGATGATGGTATACAGAGCCGCAGCCAAAAAGGATCAGGGCATGCCCTATTCAAAGGAATCTGCAATGGCTAAACTCTATGCCGCGGAAGCCGCCGGAAAGGTAACTGACATGGCAGTTCAGATACACGGCGGATACGGATATATTAAAACTTTTCCGGTTGAGCGCTACTACAGGGATGCCAGGGTAACACGTATTTACGAAGGAACCAGCGAGATACACAGGATTGTAATTGCCCGGAGCGTGCTGGAGGAGTACAAGTAAAGGCGGGGCGCAGGGCTCAGGGCGCACGGCGCAGGGTAAAACCGTTTTCCCTTGAGCCTTGAGCCTTGCGCCATGCGCCATTTAGCATGTCGTGAACTGAATTTACTGAATTATATAATGAATAACAGGAAGTAGATACCATGTCCCTTAACATCATCGTCTGTATAAAATCCGTTGTAACAAGCGCACCTGGTGGGCGGGTTGTGAGATCAATGGAAAATTGTGTACTTAACCCCTTTGACCGCCCGGCCATTGAAATGGCGCTTGAATTGCGGGAGGCAAACGGCGGTACTGTAACGGCTGTAACAATGGGGCCGGATACAGGATCTATTGCTCTTCATGAAGCCATTGCCATGGGGGCGGACAGAGGCGTCCTTGTAACGGACCGCGTCTTTGCCGGTTCAGATACCCTGGCTACATCAAAAACCCTGGCAGCTGCAATACGTAAACTCGGCAGTTATGACCTGGTTATTTTCGGATCAAGATCATCAGACAGCGATACTGCCCAGGTAGGGCCCCAGACGGCAGTTCTTCTCGGTATCCCTGTTTTAACCGGCGTTAAGAGTGTTGAGTGCGAAGGTGAAACAGTAACTGTAGAAAGAACAATTGATGAGTTCTCGGAAAAATACAAAATGAAACTTCCGGGGGCTGCTGCTGTTCATCCCAGAGCTGTTCAGCCCAGAGATGCAGCTCTTTCCATGGTTGAAAAGGCCTTCAGTAAAAACTGTATTGAAAGCCTTACACTGGCCGATCTTGATATTACCTCCGAAGGTCTCGGCGTAGACGGATCACCTACAAAGCTGGTATCAATGAGCAGAGTTAAGAACAAAAAGAAATGCGAATTTATTGAAGGCTCTCCCGAAGAGCAGGCAGAAGAGCTCGTAAAAAGAATCAAGGCGGGAGGGTATATAAATTGACAGATAATATGAATGATATTTGGGTATACATTGACCTGAGGAATCAGAGATATTTTGATGAATGTAAAAACCTTCTGGGTGCAGCTACTCTACTTTCCGAACTTACAAAGGGAAAGTGTGTTGCACTTCTCACAGACTGTGCAGGAGATCAATGTACCGGCAATACTCCTGTTGCTCCTTTAGATGCAGCTTCTGTATGTATTGATAACGGTGCAGATAAGGTAATTATTCTCGGGAATAAAGACCTGGGGCAGTCCCGTCCTGATATTCACGCAAAGGCAATTTCATCTGTTGCTAAAAAGCGGAATCCTAAACTGATTCTTTTTCCTCTTTCCGATTTCGGACGTGAAGTGGCATCAACATGTGCCGCACTCAATGACGCAGGTCTTATTGCCGACTGTGTTGAGTTCAGTATTGAGGATAAAAATATTATTGCCGGATGCCCTTCATGGGGCGGGGAAATAATGGCAAAACTTACCTGGGGCGACACGGAAAATACCGGGTTTGCCACTGTGCCGGTGGGAGCTTTTTCTCCTTCCTGCAAAAAAGGTGTCCCGGGTGAAATAGAAAGAATTGAGATTAGTGAAGATATTGATTCTGACGGTCTTGAAAGAGTGTCCGTTGACTTTGAACATTCCGGTCACCGCAGACTGGAGGATGCAGATATTGTAGTTGTCGGAGGCGCAGGCGTTGGAAACTCGGACGGTTTTGCAATGGTAAGGCAGCTTGGTGCAGCAATAGGCGGAGAGGTAGGGGCTACGCGTCCTCCTGTTATCAGCCACTGGGTTGATGAAGAAAGATTGATCGGGCAGACCGGTAAAATTGTAAAGCCGAGGCTTCTCATATCTGTAGGAGCTTCCGGAGCAGTTCAGTACACTGCCGGAATTGCCGAGTCAGAATTTATCGTTGCAGTAAACAGAGATCCTAATGCTCAGATTTTTAACACCGCTGATGTCGGTATTATTGCAGATGCAAAGAGCATACTGCCCCTTATAACAGGCCGAATCAAACAGCTTGTTATGCGTGACATCGCAGATTTCATGAATGTGGACGGATGCAGTGAGTCAAGTGCAGGGCTTGGTGAAAAAATCCAAAAAATAAGAATATCCAATGACTGGACAGTTGAACTTCTTGCAGAAAAAACAGATCAGACACCCGAATTTATCGAAAAGGTGGAGTGCAGTGAAATAGTGCCTTCTGTCAGTTTTCTTTTAAAACTTTCAAGGGCGCTCGGAATCGATCCTGGAACATTTTTAAGTGATGAAGAAAAAGCCCAGATAGAAGATAAGCGTGCCCAGGCTTTTATTACAAGAACAAAGAACTACGCCTATCAGACTCTGACACCGGGTGCGGAAAATCAGCATTTAAGAGGATTTATGATCACAATAGAGGCAAAGCAGGATCATAAACCCGTAGCATATAAACATGAAGGCGAAGAGTTTATCTTTGTGATGGAAGGCGACCTTGAGCTGACACTTGATAATAAGGTGCATAATCTTAAGGCCGGTGAAAGCATGCATTATAATTCTGAGATAGCTCATAAGCTTAAGAACAAGGGCAATGAAACAACAAAGTGCCTTGTTATGCTTTATACGCCGTAAGGCAGAAAAATATTATAAATAAAAAAGCCCTGTTCATATGAACAGGGCTTTTTTTGTTTATAATGCTTCTTGCTGAAAGACAAAATATTTTTCAGTTGAAGGGCTTCGTCCGGTTAAGCGGGCGGCCACAGGGGGCCGCACCCTACAAATCAAAATTATTATCCTTGGAATTTCATCTGTAGGGGCGAATAATTATTCGCCCTTTTTTTGTATTATGTTTTTGAAAAAATAAAGTTTTTCTCTGTGTTCTCCGTGCCTGGTACAGCTTTTTTTATTCACTTTCCTGCATGGCTTCTGTCCATCTTTTTGCCGTAACTTCCTCTGTTGAGTAATCCGGCAAAAGAATAGGCGCAATAGCAGGGTTTTCTATGCCTGCTTCCTCAAGCTCTTTTTCAAACTTTACTACATGCTCAATGGTAGGCGCTTTAAGTTCAACTCCTGCTTTCACATATTCTGCTGCCGCTGTACCTGCCCTGCGTCCGAATGTGACAACATCCTGAAGGCTGTTTCCCATAAGCCTGTTTTCACCGTGAATTCCTCCAACCACTTCTCCGGCTCCAAACAGTCCTGGCACTATGGTCTCTGTCTGTCCGTTGATGTTTATTCCGCCGTTCTGGTAGTGAAGGGTAGGGTAAACAAGCATTGGCTCCCTGCTGATATCTATGCCGTGGCGTTTAAACTGGATGAACTTTGCCGGCAGTTCCTTTTTAACTGTGCCTTCACCATGTAAAAGATCAATCATGGGTGAATCAAGCCATAAACCGACTCTTCCTGTGGGGGTTGCAATACCCTTTCCTTTTTCAAGAGCTTCCTGGATGAGTTCTGCAGATTCAACATCTCTAGGCTCAAGCGGAAAGCAGAACTGTTCTCCGTCTATGTTAAGGACATGGGCGCCAAGTCCTCTTACTTTTTCCGTGATCAATAGGCCTACGTTCTGTTCCGGGTATGCAGCGCCTGTGGGGTGATACTGTGTTGACTGAAGGGATTTGTTGCCTACTCCGGCACGGTATGCCATAACAACACCGTCCATGGTTGCGCCATAGTGGTTTGTTGTCGCAAATCCTTTTATATGGAGTCTTCCGAATCCGCCGCATGACAGGATAACCGCCTTTGCCTTTGCATAGTAGAATTCCCTTGTATCCATATTGTAAAGGATTGCACCTGCACATTTGCCGTCTTCATCCAGGACCAGTTCAACTGCAGGGCAGAATTCAAGAACCGTAATTTTATCCGGTCTGTTCCTTGCTTCATCCCTTACAACCCGCATGATTTCGGCGCCTGTCATATCTCCGGATGAATGCATCCTTTTTCGGGATGATCCTCCAAAGTGTGTTACCTTCATTCGTCCGTCAGGATGTTTGTTGAACATCATGCCCAGGTTTTCGAGCCATGCAATGCTTAATGGTGCATCGTGAGAAAGTGCGGCAACAAGGTCGGGCTGGTTGGCAAAATGACCACCGCCCATTGTGTCCAGGTAATGATAGACAGGGGAGTCACATTCCTGTGATGCACCCTGAATACCGCCTTCCGCCATTATTGTATTTGAATCACCGTGGCGGAGCTTGGTTGCTATTATAACGTTTGCACCATTATCGGATGCTGTGAGAGCCGCCGAGGTTCCCGCACCTCCACCGCCTAAAATAAGTATATCCGTTTCATAATCAGGTTCGGACAGTTTTATATTTTCGGGTCTTACCATTGATTTTGATTCAAGAATGGATGCAACTTCATCCTGAAATACATCACCTTTATTCGGACCTACCTTAAGGGCGCGTCTTCCTTCCTCTTTATAGTCAGGGTGAAATTTGCTCAATACCTCAGCACGGCCGTCCAGATCCAGAGCAGGGTAGTTTTCGCCCCGTTTTGCCATCTCCAGCCTCTGGGGACGGGTGGCTTCCACTCTTTTTATAAGCTCCTTGAGTTCGCTTGTATATGCCATTTGTTCTTCTTTCCTTTTGTTGAATTATAAGTATTGAGTATCTTCAGGCATCCATCTGCCGGGTTCTGACATGTCAGGCTCACGCTCTCTTTCTACATAGAGCTTTTCGAGTCCTTCCTTGTCCATGGCCATAAGATCATCAAGCATTTTGTCGTATTTACCGGAAGTTATTTCTTCCACTCTTTTTACAAGGTGTTCGGCCCTGGGCTGCAGGTACTTGCCGTATATGCGTCTTACAAGCTGGGCAATGTGATACTGCGGGAGTTCGCCCATGCAGCGGCTTGCGCACATTCCGCACTGTATACAGTCTTTGCTCAGGTTTGCGGCTCTTTCAATATCTCCCTGCTTGATAGCCGAGATATAATCAAGAACTTCCACATCCATGGGACACGCCTTTGTACAGTTGTTGCATGAAACACATCTGAAAAGTTCAGGGTAAAGGGCATGGATCGATTCGGCAACGGGTTCAATCTCTTCTATATTATATTGAGCCCTGTTGGCCGGGTAGAAGGGTATCTGTGTCAGAAACATATCGGGTTCCACCACTGTCTGACAGGCCAGTCCGAAATAGAGTTTATAGTCGCCGGCCTTTCTGTATACCGTAGGGCAGGCTCCGCAGATACCGCCTCTGCAGCCGGCGCCCCTGATAAACTTGAAGCCTACGAATTCCATGGCCTTCATGATGGTAAGTGTTTCGGGCACTTCATATTTTTTGCCCATTACATAAACGGGTATGGTCTTTGCTCCTTCGGGAAGGATAGCCCTGTCCCCGGTTGCGACCTTTATATTCTGTTTTTCTGATGCATCACACATATTGGTTTCTCCATTACAGAAATTATTTTATAATTTTACAATCCCCTTTGATTTCAGCAGTTCAAAAGAGGATTGATGATTCAGTTCAAAATGACACTCTTCGGGAGATACTCCCAGGGCAAGGGCCAGAAGCTGGGTAAAGTAAAAAGTCGGGAGTCCTCCCTGTTTTTTACCTATATTGTATTCGCAGAGCGGGCAGCTCATTGAAAGGGCATCTGCGCCTGCTTTATCCGCAGCACTTACTATTTTTGCGGAGTTGTTTCCGGCTGCTTCCGGGTTGCCTATTATCTGGTATGATCCGCAGCATAAATCAGCCTCTGCTATCGGTACAGCCTCAGCTCCAGCGGCTTCAAGCAGTTCGGTCATGAGCTGAAAACTTCCCGGAGCCTCAATGCCCACCTCTCTCGGTCTCTGGAGTGTACAGCCGTAGTAGGGCGCAATGTTCAGTCCCTCAAGCGGAACAGTAACTTTTTCTTTTAATGCATCCCATCCCACTTCATCTTTAAGGTAGCTTAAAAGATGGACTACCTCAATTTCACCGTTATAGTCCTTTTCTTCATCCATGAAGCTGTTGATGGTATTACGCTTTTCTTCATCATTTTTCATAATCAGGTTTGCACGGGCAAGGGTGTTGTAGCACATGGAGCATAGTGTAACCAGCTTTCCGCCGCCCTGTTCCATGGCTCTTACTAAAACCCTTACCGGGGCCACCTGATGGATAAGGTCATCGTCAGCCAGAGAGTAAACCGCACCGCAGCAGTTCCAGCGCTTAAGCTCTTCAAGCTCGATACCAAGCCTTGACATGGCGGCAACTGCAGTATCTCCAAGATTTTTTGCCTTTGTTTTTAACGTACAGCCCGGATAGTAGATTATCTTCATTATATCCTCAACTTGTCAGTTTTCTGAAACCTGCAACCAGGGCTATCTGGGGGCAGTCTTTTATGGTTTCAGCCGGTATTTCTGACGGTTCTATTTTATTAACGTTTTTCCTGAGTTTCATCTGGCGCAGTGCTTCCATTACCCTCGGAAGATCAACACCTCTTGGACACATTACATTACAGCCGTGACAGGATGCGCAGACCCAGCATGTTTCGCTCTTTTCCAGGTCTTCCTGAAGTCCGAGCTGGGCCATTCTTAAAATCTGCCTCGGGGGTGTATCCATGCTGTCGGACATGGGACAGGTTCCTGAGCAGGTCCCGCACTGGAAACATTTCTGTATATTCTGACCGCTTAATTTTTCCAGCTTTTCAATGAATTCCTTTTTCACGGTATTGGGTGATAATTTTACTGCCATATTAACCTTTTTGGTATTGCTGACAGGACGAAAGCCTGCCTTAATTAGAGTTTTTATCAAATCCTGAAACAATAGAATATAATACTGCAGAAAATAATACACAAGGCTATTATTGTATTTTTTTATGACCGAAACCGCCGCTCTGACTAAAAAAACAGATCTTTAGTATTGAGTACTGATAATAAAGCATCGAAGCAGAAATATTCATGTCTTTTTCCGGCCGGATCGTTATAAGCTTGTGAAATAATTAACTTGACATGAATTTTCATTTTACCTATATTCGCAGGCGCCAATCGAAAATAAAATAATATTTGTATTATTAATAATAACATTTTGATTTCAGGTAGTTATGAGTCTCTATAAGCTCCTTTCCGGAAGGAAAAAAGATATTTTAAAAAAATGGCAGCAAGAGATATTCCAGATCTATCCTGCCGATTCCATAAGATTTTTAACATCCGAATCCGACCAGTTTGCCAATCCGGTCGGGCACTCAGTCAGAGAACATACAGAAACGCTTCTTTCAGGGATAATGTCCGAAGATGAAATTCTGGCAGAAAAATACACCCCGATACTTGATGAAATGATAAGAATAAGGGCTGTTCAGGATTTTTCACCTTCAAGAGCTTTAAAATACCTTTATGACCTGAAAAAAGTAATATCAGGTCAGTTAGATGATGCTGAGACATCGGATAATAATACATATTGTGAACTGGTTAATTTATATAAAAGAATTGATGATGTAATAATGATTGCCTTTGATATCTACTCAAAATGCAGAGAAAAGCTTTTTGAGATTAAAGTTCAGACTGCTAAAAATCAGGTTTCCGGGATACTCAGGAGATCTGACCTGGTAGCTGAAATTCCTGAATGGCAGTCTGTAGAAAACGAATAAGCAGTTTATCCTTATTATTAATTAATGTTTATATAATTGAACGAGGTAGCGTTAAATGAATTTTATCGTAGGCATCCTGTTTTCCATAGTCATGGTAAGTATTCTCGCCTTGATTCCCCTTCTGGGAGTGGGATTGGGAGAGCAGCGCTACGTTTTTGGGGTGGTAATCCCATACGCAGCAGCGGCTATCTTTATTTTCGGATTCATATACAGGGTAATCAAGTGGTCCTTTTCGCCGAACCCCTACAGAATCCCCACAACCGCAGGTCAGCAGAAATCTCTTCCATGGATAAAGCCGAGCAAACTGGATAATCCTTCTACAACAACGGGTGTTTTAGGCAGGATGTTTTTCGAAATATTCCTGTTCCGCTCATTATTCAGGAACACCAGCCTTGAATTCAGGGGAGGTTCTAAAATTACCTATGAATGGGAAAAATGGCTCTGGATTGCAGCTCTTGCATTTCATTATTCTTTCCTTACGGTGGTTTTAAGGCATCTCAGGTTCTTTACCGAACCTATACCGGGATTTGTTAAATTTCTGGAAAAGGCTGACGGCTTTCTTGAAATTGGTATCGCTCCCCTGAACGGTTTTATGCTGCCCGGAATTCTAATTAGCGGGTTTGTTCTTACCGCGGCTGCGGCATATCTTTTTTTAAGAAGGGTATATGTTCCGCAAACCAGGTACATATCACTGCCTGCTGATTATTTTCCCCTGTTTTTAATACTAGGTATTGCCGGTACAGGTATCATGATGAGGTATATGGGGCCTTTCATGCAGTATGCCTTTAATACTGACTGGTTTACTGTTCCTATCGTACAGGTGAAGGCACTGGGTGTCGGGCTTGTAACAGGCAGTCCTGTAGTGTCCGAAGAAATCGGTACCTTGTTTTTTATTCACATCTTTCTCGTATCTGTGCTTCTGATTTATTTTCCCTTCAGCAAACTGATGCATGCGGGCGGTGTGTTTCTCAGCCCCACAAGGGTTCTGGCCAATAACAACAGGGAAAAAAGACATGTTAATCCCTGGGATTACCCGGTTAAAACCCATACCTATGAAGAGTATGAAGATGAATTCAGGGATAAAATGATTGAGGCAGGTTTACCTGTCGACAGGATGCCCGAAACAGAAGAAGCGGAAAAGGAGTAGCCATGGCAGACACCCCAAAACCTCAAGAGCTTGTTCAGATAAAACACAGCCCCTCGATATTTGACAAGGGCTGGATGAATACACCGACTGTAATCCGTGACGGGATAGCCTGTTATGCAGGAAAACCCAAGGACCTCGAATATGTAGGTCTGCCCAATCCAAGAGAGTGGAATCCCCTGGAAGAAGACTGGAAACTTCCGGAAGACTGGAAGGAAATTATTTTTGACGGATTGAGAGAACGTCTTGACAGGTTCCGTTCATTAAAACTTTTTATGGATATCTGTGTCAGGTGCGGCGCATGTGCTGATAAATGTCACTTTTTTATCGGAGGCGGCGATCCTAAAAACATGCCTGTTTTGAGAGCTGAGCTCTTAAGGTCTGTATACAGAAGAGAATATACCCTTGCCGGAAAACTTATGGGTAAGATGGTCGGTGCAAGGGATCTGACCATAGATGTATTAAAGGAGTGGTGGTCATACTTTTTTCAGTGCACTGCCTGCCGCAGATGTTCCGTCTTCTGCCCATATGGTATAGACACTGCCGAGATCACCATCCTGGCAAGAGAGCTGCTTAATCTTATCGGCCTTAATATCGGTTGGATTTCAGCGCCTGTTGCCAACTGCTACAGGACCGGAAATCATCTTGGAATTCAGCCCCATGCCTTTAAGGACATGATCGACTTTTTTGTTGATGATATTGAAGATATAACCGGTGTAAGGGTTGAACCTGATTTCAACAGGAAGGGTGCGGAAATACTTTTCATCACGCCTTCCGGTGATATTTTTGCTGACCCGGGAACCTACACATGCATGGGCTACCTTATGCTGTTCCATTATCTCAAAAGCCAGGGTCTTGATATCACATGGAGCACCTATGCATCGGAGGGCGGTAACTTTGGATCATTTACCTCCCATGAAATGGCAAAAAGACTTAATGCCAAGATGTATGCCGAGGCAAAGCGTCTGGGTGTAAAGTGGATACTCGGCGGTGAATGCGGACATATGTGGAGGGTTATCCATCAGTATATGGATTCATTCAACGGCCCTGCAGATTTTCTTGAGGAGCCTGTATCTCCCATAACCGGTACTAAATTTGAAAACGCCAAATCAACCAAGATGGTTCATATTATCGAGTTTACAGCGGACCTTTTAAAAAATAACAAGCTGAAGCTGGATAAGAGCCGTAATGACCATATCATCACAACATTCCATGATTCCTGCAACCCGTCAAGGGGTATGGGGATGCTGGATGAACCGAGATATGTAATCCAGAGCGTATGTAACAATTTTTATGAAATGCCCGAAAATACAATAAGGGAGCAGACTTTCTGCTGCGGAAGCGGGTCCGGCCTTAACGCAGGTGAGAATATGGAGCTCAGGATGAGGGGCGGCCTTCCAAGGGCAAATGCTGTAAAGCATGTTCATGAAAAATACGGCGTTAATATGCTCTCAACAATATGTGCAATTGACAGGGCAGCCCTTACAGACCTTATGACATACTGGGTGCCTTCTGTTGAAGTTACAGGTGTTCATGAACTGGTGGCTAATGCACTTATTCTTGACGGTGAAAAGAAAAGGACGACTGACCTGAGGGGTGAAGACCTCCCCGGAATGGAAGATGTCGATGAAGATGACGAAGCTGAAGAGGCTGTTGAGGCCTAAGCTAATCATAGGAGGTTGAGAATGTTTGACGGTGGCAAAATCTGGACCTTGTTGCTTATATTTCTTGCATTAATGCTTTTCCCTCTCTGGTATCAGAAGGGAGATGCAGTACCGGCACCCGAACCTGAGCTTACTGCAGCAGCTAAGGAAGCAGGTAAATGTGTCGAATCAAAAGAATTTATGACAACACAGCATATGAAAATGCTGGACCAGTGGAGAATGGAAGTAGTCCGGGACGGAGAAAGGTATTATACCAGCACGGATGGAAAGACATATGACAAGAGCCTGCAGCTGACATGTATGGAATGTCATTCCAATAAGTCCAAATTCTGTGATAAATGTCATGAATACGCCGGTGTTGATCCTTTCTGCTGGGATTGTCATATTGCGCCAAAGGAGAGTGAATAATGGGCATTGATAGACGAAAATTTCTAAAAATCGCCGGCGTTTCAGCTATGCTGGGTATCAGCGGAAAGGCTGGCTTTGAACTTCTGGCCCCGGGCGATGTCGAAGCATCTGTCAAAGACATACCACTTACAACGGCTAATAAATGGGGTATGGTTGTTGATATGCACAAAATGACAGACACTGTTCTTGAAAAATGTCAGAACGCATGCCATACCATTCACAATGTTCCTGACTGGAATAATCCCAGAATAGAGATAAAGTGGAACTGGAGCGAGACATACGAACATGTTTTTTCCGAGCGGGAACATGAATATCTTGATGAACACCTGCTTGAGAAAAATATTTTTGTTGCGTGCAACCACTGTGATAATCCGCCATGCTGCAGAGTCTGTCCTACAAGAGCAACATTTAAACGCGATGACGGGATAGTTGTTATGGACCCCCATCGCTGTATAGGGTGCCGTTTCTGCATGGCTGCATGTCCTTTTGGTGCCAGGAGCTTTAATTATGGTGATCCCAGGAAAGCTCCGGCGGAGTATAATCCTGATTTCCCGACTAATCCGGATTATCCTACCAGGACAAAGGGTGTAGTAGAAAAATGTAATTTTTGCGCAGAAAGACTGGCAAAAGGACAATTGCCTGCCTGTGTTGAAGCTGCAAACATGCAGGAAGCTGATACTATTATATTCGGAGATCTTTCCGATCACAGTTCCAATGTTCGAAGGGCTCTCCGGGAACACTACACAATAAGACGTAAACCTGAACTTGGGACAGGTCCCAATATATATTACATAGTATAATGAGGTAATTATGCTTGATAAAGCAATAAAGGGAAGCGGGAAATACTGGGCGTGGATATTCACTTTACTGGTGCTTATGGGCATCGGCTTTGCATGCTATATGGTACAGTGGAGAGACGGTTTGATGGTAACCGGGATGAGCAGAGATGTTTCCTGGGGCTTTTATATTGGGCAGCTCACCTATTTTGTCGGTGTTGCAGCAGGCGGAGTTATGGTTGTTCTGCCATACTATATTCATAATTATAAGGCATTCGGGCGGATTACTATCCTTGGGGAATTCCTGGCAATAGGTGCTATTATAGTGTGTCTTCTCTTTGTTGCCGTGGATCTTGGTGTTCTTCCAAGGGTCCTCAATGTAATGGCTTATTTAAACCCTACGTCTATTCTATTGTATGATGCCAACGTACTTCCTCTTTATATGCTCTTAAACCTTATAATCGGCTGGAATGTTGTAAGTGCCGAACAAAAAGGGATTAAATATCAGAACTGGGTTAAAGTCTTAAGCTATATATCTATTCCGGTTGCATTCAGTATTCATACTGTAACTGCATTTCTCTATGCCGGTATTCCCGGAAGACATTACTGGCTGACTGCTATCATGGCAGCAAGATTTCTTGCTTCAGCCTTTGCATCAGGACCGTCAATTCTGATTCTTCTTTGCTTTGCAGTCAGGAAATTTACAAAATTTGACCCTGGAAAAGAGCAGATTAGAACCCTCGGCGGTATCATAACCTATGCAATGATTTTTAATGTGTTTTTTATGCTGCTTGAGGTTTTTACGGCATTTTACAGCCAGATTCCGGGTCATATGCATTCACTGGTATACCTGTTTGCAGGACATGAAGGCCATGGCGTTCTTGTGCCTCTGATGTGGACAGCTACCTTTTTTGCTGCCGTTTCACTTGTTCTTCTTATAGTCCCTAAAACCAGAAGAAAAGAAGGCATTCTCATGCTGGCATGTATATCAATAATAATTTCTACATGGATTGATAAGGGGTTTGGTCTTGTGGTAGGCGGTTTTATTCCCAACCCCTTTGACAGATATGTTGAATACTGGCCGACATTGGTCGAATTAGGTGTATCAATAGGTGTATGGGCAGTCGGCGCTTTTGTTGTTACTGTACTCTTTAAAATAGCTATAACGGTAAAAGAAGAGAGTGAAATTAAGTAGATAGTTTAGTAGCTGTTTTTTGGTTTACTTGCTGGATATAAAAGACTTGACACGGTATATTGTCTCTGTTAATGAGTTCAAAACTATATTTTGGTAGCAGAAATATATTATATAGCAGGATGATTTTAGTCTAAATTAAATAATATAGGAGGATTAGATATGGGTTACGAAGTAATAGTAGATGCAGATAAATGTGAAGGGTGTGAAGAGTGCGTAGAAGTTTGCCCTGTAGACGTTTATGAAATGCAGGATGGAAAGTCTGTTCCTGTTAATGCAGAAGAATGTCTGGGATGTGAAAGCTGCGTTGAAGTTTGTGATCAGGAAGCAATCGCTATTAATGAAAATTAATAAGAAAATATCCTTATAATTTTAATAAATAAAAAAGCCGCTGTTTTATAAATAGCGGCTTTTTTTTTGCTTTATTGCTTTTTATTTAGCTGCTTCTATGTGGCATCCCTCGCACTTTGTCGGTGCTGGCTCGCCTTTTTCTTTATGGCAGTTTTTGCAGTTGTTGTGAAATGCCATCATAAGTTTTTTTGCCTTATCGTTGTTTTTATTCGGATCATGGCATTCTGAGCAATGTTTAACATCATCGCCGGCTTCCCACACATTTTCACCGTTCTGATAATCATGATGACATTCAGAACATTCTATACCGTAATCTGATGCATGTTTCATGTGGGCAAATTTTACAGGGGGTTTTATGTCCTTTTTATAATCTTTGCCGTCAAAAACTATTTCTTCGGGGAAATCAGCAGCAGTAAGTATACCTGATGTGACAAATAAACAGGCGCATACAAGCGCGGTTAATATTAACAAACCTTTTTTCATTTTTTACATCTCCTTGATATCAATTAGAACTCTAAGAATGATTAAGATATACATGCTCGAAAAGTATATGTAAATAGAGATTGCACTGTCAAGGTATTAAAAAATGTATTGATCTGCATTCACCGATCTTTCTTTCTGATAAAATAATCAAGTTTTTACACATTATGACGATTAAATATAAAGGAAATTAAGTGGTTAAAACTGCATCGAAAATTACATTGATTTATGTTTTACCATTTTTACTTTAAGGATGAACAGCCGCAGTGTCAGCATATATTGACAGGTTTAAAATATTAAATGAGCTTGGAAGGGGATCTCAGGGTGTCGTTTATCTGGCATCCGACCCGAGGCTTGAAAGAAATGTTGCCATAAAAACTCTTCATAAGCGCGCCCTGTTTAATAAGGGAAAGAAAGAACGTCTTTTATTGGAAGCAAAGACGGTCAGTAAACTGCAGCATCCCAATATTATACCTCTATATGAGGCCGGAGAGGATAAAGATCAGCTTTATCTTGTTTTTGAGTATGTAAATGGAATTTCCCTTAAACAGCAGCTTGAAAAGTCTGGGCCGTATGTGGTTCACAAGGCAATAAAGTTTATGATCCAGGTTCTGGACGGTATTTCAAGTGCTCATGAGAAGGGGATAGTTCATCGGGATCTCAGCCCTTCCAACATAATGATTGATAAAAATGAACTTCCCAGAATTATGGATTTTGGAATTTCTGTGGTTGTTGGCAAAAATGACAGCTCCGAAAAGGAGATCGCAGGAACCCCGTATTATATGTCTCCTGAACATTTTTCAAATGGCGGACTTTCCACTCAGTCTGATCTTTTTTCCCTGGGGCTTATTTTTTATGAAATGCTTCTTGGCCAGCCGGCAATCGAGGCTGATAACGATTTTTCAATAATGTATAAAATAGCCAATGAACCTATCACTCCCCCTTCTATAAAAAATGATACTATTGATAAAGAGCTGAACCGGATTATCATGAAGGCGCTTGAACGGGATCTTGAAACCCGCTACAGAAGTGCTCTGGACATGAAAGATGATCTGGAGGAATACCTCGCTTCCAGAAGTGAGGAGAATGAAAAAGGTGCAGATAAAAGAGACAGTCACAGTACCCTTGAATTTCTTTTGCGTAAAATCCGTAATAAAAGTGATTTTCCGACATTTTCTCACAACATTATGGAGATCAATAAAAAAGCTTCGGTTTCAAAGGTTAATATTTCCTCTGCGTCAGAGCTGGCAAACGCAGTGCTAAAAGACTACTCATTAACAAATAAGCTGCTTAAACTGGTAAATTCGGCATTTTACGGGCAGTTCGCCGGAAAGATAACAACCGTATCAAGGGCTGTTGTTGTGCTAGGGTTTGAGCAGGTAAGTATGGCTGCTTCAAGCCTCATGCTTTTTGACCAGCTGAAAAACAAAAATCAGAAGGAAGTGCTGAGAGAATCTGCGGTAAGTTCTTTTATGAGCGGCATTATTGCAAAGGATCTTGCAGGCAGTGCGGGTGTTGAGGCTGGTGAAGAGGCCTTTGTCTGTTCAATGCTTCGCAATCTTGGGAAGCACCTGGTTCTTTTTTATTTTGAAGAAGAGCACAGCCAGATAATGAACATGATGGTGCAAAAGGGGATAACAGAAGAGGCCGCAGCGAAATCAGTGCTCGGTATGACATATGAAGATCTTGGTGTCGGGATAGCAGGCGCCTGGCAGTTCCCTAAAAAGATAGTCAGCTCTATGAAAAAACTTCCGAAGGGAAAGGTGGAGAATCCCAGAACGGAAGAGGAAAAGCTCAGGAATCTTTCAACCTTTTCAAATGAGTTGTGCAGCATTCTAAGTAATTCGGATGATGAGGAAAGCAGTAAGGATCTTGATAAACTGCTTAAACGTTTTGAAAACAGTATTTTTCTGACCAAAAAACAGATCGCGCCCATGCTTGAGTCTGCCAGAGAAAAAGTGGATGCATATTCTGATATATATAATGTTAATTTGAAGAAAAGTAACTTTATAAAGCAGGTTGATCATTTTTCTAAAACCCAGAGGCTTGAAGCCCCGGTTATTGAAGATTCGTCATCCGCGGCTGGAGCACAGGACGGTGCAGGCCAGGAGTATTTTAAAGATGTGTCAATACCTGAATCATTTAATGATACAGGAGAGATTATAGATCCGCAAACCATCCTGATAAACGGGATTCAGGATATAACTAATACTCTGCTTGAGGAATTTAACCTCAACGATATACTTGCCATGATTCTTGAAACAATGTACAGGGGATTCTCATTTAACCGTGTACTTTTCTGTATAATGAACGCAAGAGAAATGGAAATGAAGGCAAGCCTCGGGCTTGGGAAGGATATTGCTGAAATCTTAAGCTCCTTCAGATTTAAGGTGACCAGAACACCGGATGTGTTTAATTTCGCTGTATTACAGGCAAAGGACATTGGTGTTTTTGACTCAAGAGATGAACGTTTTAAAATAAGAATCCCTGAATGGTATATAAAAAATATATATGCACCTGCATTTGTTCTATATCCTCTTATCGTAAATAAAAAGGTGCTTGGGCTTTTTTATGCCGACAGAGACAAAAGCGGAAAAGTCCTTTCCGGAACCCAGGTGAATTATATGAAAACGTTGTGCAACCAGGCTGTGCTGGCGATAAAACAGTCGAGATAGAGAATAGGTACAAGGTGACACCGACCTCTGATCTCTGATTTCTGCCCTCTGTCATTTATTCTTCTCTTGAAAAATACTCTTCTTACAGGTTATAACCCTTCAGCAAAACAGTTAAGGGGGCTATAATGAAAAAAATCGAAAGAGCAATTATCAGCGTTACAGATAAGTCAGGTATTGTTGAACTGGCACAGAAATTAAATGAAATGGGAGTGGAGATCCTTTCCACCGGCGGTACTGCAAAGGTTATAAGAGACGGCGGTATCCCTGTTAAAGATATCTCTGAGTATACAGGCTTTCCTGAAATGATGGACGGAAGGGTTAAAACTCTTCACCCGAAGGTCCATGGCGGGCTGCTCGGTGTAAGAAGTAATCCTGAGCATGTTAAGGCAATGGAAGAAAACAATATCAGTAATATTGACCTTATTGTGGTTAATCTTTATCAGTTTGAAAAAACAGTTGCAAAAGAGGGCGTTACTCTTGAAGATGCCATTGAAAATATAGATATCGGCGGACCCGCAATGCTCAGATCTTCTGCAAAAAATTATCAGGATGTTACTGTTATTATTGATCCTGCCGACTACGAGCTTGTGTTAAAGGAAATGTCAGAAAACCAGGGCAGCACTTCATTAAAGACCCGGTTCTACCTGGCTAAAAAGGTTTTTAATACCACCCATAAATATGACGGGGCAATAAGTAGATATCTTGAATCCATTGACTTGTAAGGTAGGCAGTCTTTGTGGTTTTCAGCCTGAATTTTTTCTCATGTAATTGTCAAGACGTCCTGTTAAAAATGAAAGGGATGCCGATAGAATAAGGTACATGAGTGCCACTGTTATCCATATTTCATATGTGAGATAGGTGGATGACATCAGTTCCCTGCCCTGAAAGGTCAGTTCCTGTATCGATATAACGGATACTATTGCAGAGTCTTTTATCGTGGAAATGAACTGGCCTGCAAGGGGCGGGATGATTCTTCCTGTTGCCTGGGGCAGAATAATGTATCTGAGCTGCTGAAATCTGCCAAGACCAAGGGACTGGCCTGCTTCCCACTGGCCCTTTTCAATTGATTCTATTCCTGATCTTACTATTTCCGTTATATAAGCCCCTTCAAATATGGCAAGTGTGATTACTGCAGAAATAAATGCCGGAATCATTGAAGGTTTACCGAACATGAATGCCAGAATATGCCTGGTTGATTCTCCTGCTGATGATATGTAATCTTCAATGCTCAATACAGGGATGAGCTGACTGCTGAAAAAGAAATAGAAGATAAATATTACAACAAGGGGCGGAGTGTTTCTTAAAAGCTCAACATAAGTTCCGCTGATGAGTCTTTTAAAGAGGCTTTTACTGACCCGGAAAAGCCCCATTATAAAACCGAGTGCAGTCGCAAATAATATACCCCATATACTCAGGCGGATTGTGTTAAAGAGCCCCTCCATAAGAAGGTTGGGAAGCCATTTTTCTGTTTCAGAGTCATATCTGAACAGGTACTGAGGAATTGCCGACCAGTCCCAGTTATAGTGCATACCTGTTTTAACGCGGTAAACAGTGTAAAGGATTCCCGCAATTATCAGTGGGATAATTACATAGTCAACGGGTGTTATTTTTATTTTTTTATTTAATCCTGTTCTGCCAGTCATCGGTTTCAAACCAGTAATGTTTTCTCTCCTGGATCCAGCCTTCGGATGTTGCGACAGAAATCCAGTTGTTTAAAAAGTTGCAGGAATCAAAATCCCCTTTTCTTATGGCAAAGGCTATTGGTTCTTTTGTGAAATTTTCCTTTAATGGAAGAAAAAGTCTGTCCGGGTATTTAAGTGCCTGAAAGGCAGGGAGAGGTGCTGAACTTACCATGGCATGAGCTCTGCCGTTTAGCAGTTCCTGGACAGCCTGGGACTCATCATCAAACTGGCGAAGCTTAGCCTTCGGCATATATTTTTTTACCGCTGCCGCTGATGTTGCTCCCATTCTCACTGCAATTATTATGTCAGGCTTATTAAAATCATCCAGGCTGTCAAAACCTTCAGCCAGTTTTTTGCTGGCAACGAGGGACATGCCTGTGTAATCGTAGGGATTGGTGAAATTAACTTTAAGATTCCGTTTTGGTGTTATTCCCATGCCTCCTATTATTATGTCAAACTTGCCTGTAATAAGAGCGGGGATAATGCCGGACCACTGGGTAGGTACAAACTCTGCCTTTACACCAATATCCGCTGCCAGCCTTTTTGCGACATCTATCTCAAATCCTGTCAGCTTCCCGTTTTTATCCTTCATGGCCCATGGTACAAAGGTGGACATTCCTATTTTGAGTCTGCCTCTTCTAATGGCCTTTTCTATCATGCTCTCATCGGTCAGCTGCTGCTGTAAATCCTTTCCGCTGGCCTGAGACGAACTGAAAAGAACAGCTGCCAGTAAAATTATTATAAGTAAAGAGTTTTTCATGTCTTATCCTGTTGTTATTGGTTTTAAAGTATCTGGCTCAGGAACAGCTTTGTACGCTCCTTCTCCGGTTTTGTGAAAAATATTTCAGTCGGCCCCTGTTCAATCAGTTTCCCTGTTTCCATAAATACAACTCGGTCGCTTACTTCCCTTGCAAAACCCATTTCATGGGTTACAGCAAGCATTGTCATGCCTTCCTTAGCAAGGTCTCTCATAACATCAAGTACCTCGCTGATCATTTCAGGGTCCAGTGCGCTTGTAGCTTCATCAAAGAGCATTATGTCCGGTTTCATTGCAAGCGCCCGTGCAATGGCAACCCTCTGCTGCTGGCCTCCGCTTAACCTGTTCGGGTATTCCTGCTCTTTATCCGAAAGATTTACTTTTTTCAGTAAATCCCTTGCAATTGTTTCTGCACTGGTTCTGTTAAACCCTTTTACGCGCCTGGGTGCAAGGCAGATGTTCTCAAGAACTGTCATGTGAGGAAAAAGATTGAATGACTGGAAAACCATACCGATTTTTTTTATTATCTTTTTTCTGTTGGAAGGATGGCTGTCAAGGGGTGTGCCGTCAATTACAATGCTTCCGCTGTCTGTCTCTTCAAGGCCGTTAAGACATCTTAACAGTGTGGATTTACCTGAACCTGAAGGTCCTATTACAACTACAACCTCTCCACGGTCTACAGATATTGAAAAATCATCAAGGGCCGTAACATGGTTGCCGAAAGTTTTATTAATTTTTTTGATCTCGATTATTTTACCGGGTTGTTCAGTCATATATTCTGCCTTCAAATATCAAGCTGCTATCTTAAAGCGTTTTTCCATTCTGTTTACAAAAACTGAAAGAGTTGCTGTTATCATGAGGTAAATCACCGCAATGGTAAACCATATTTCAAAGGTAAGGTATGTCTCTGAAATGATAACTCTTCCTTCCATTGTGATGTCATAGATAGAAATAGTACTCACAAGTGCAGAGTCTTTTATAAGCGATACAGCCTGGCCGGTAAGCGGGGGCAGGATTTTCCTGACTGCCTGGGGCAGTATGATTTTAAAGTAGGTGTCAAATGTGCTTAAACTCAGGCTGTAAGCTGCCTCCCACTGGCCTTTATCAACTGATAATATGCCTGCCCTGAATATCTCTGATATGTATGCACCTTCAAACAGACTGAGTGCGAACACGGCTGATATAAAGGGACTGATGCCGAATATCGGGGATATAACAAAATAAATGAAAAAGATCTGTACAAGTAGGGGAGTATTTCTGACTGTCTCAACATATGAAAATGCAGTTAGTCTTCCTGAAATGGAGTTTGAAAGTCTCAGTATTGCAGTTATAAAACCTGAAAAAACAGCCAGTACCATGCTGGCAGCTGTTATTTTAAGTGTGACAATAAAACCGTTCAGTAAAGGCCCTGATAGAAATCCTGTATCATCCATTCTGAACAGGTAACGAGGCACCTGGAACCATTGCCAGTTATAGCCGAGTTTTTCAGTCCCGCGAAAAGTCATCCAGCACAGCAGTGCTATGACAAATATAAACTTAAATATGTCGATAAGAATAGTTTTATTGATCTGCTGGTGTTTTTTATGAGATTTCATATTTCTTGTAAAGATATGTTTTTATAACACCATATGTAATAGGCAATAAAGGCAGGTGCAAGGTTCAAGGTATGGGGCAAAAGTAAAGGTTTTTCCATGTACCTTGAACCTTGTATCGTTTTTTATTCCATATCCATATCACAGTTTCCTGCAGCCTGCATTGCCCTCCAGAAACACCATGTCAGTCCTCCGATTATTATGAGAAACGCCACGGCAAGAACAATGTACGCTGCCTCTCCAAGCTCCTTTGTCTGAAAAACGCCGGCGGATTCTGCTGTTTCTTTTACCGCTGCTGCTTTTACTGCGATAAGCTGAGCCTTGATTCCGGAAAGCCTTATCAGCCCTGATATGACTCCAATCACTGCTCCCAGAGGCGGCAGTGCAAAAATGGGCCAGATCGGTCCTGAGAGTTTATAGTCATCTGATTCTGTGATGTCGGCTTCTGATTTTTTCCTTCGCAGAAAAAAGAAAACAAAGGGGACCGATATGAAAAAGATATATCCCAAAAGGGTAACTATCTTATTATGCCAGGCAAATCCTTCTTTTGCTGCAGGTTCTCCTGCGCTCTTTAAAAATTCGGAAGAAAGCCATATTTTATCAGCAACAAAATCACTGATGCTCCAGCATATAAGGATAAATAAAAAGCCTGGTGCTATATAGCGTATGATAAAATCCCACCATCTGCCGAGGTTCCAGTCTGACCGTTCATTGGCATGGTTGCGCATTTCTATAAGAAAGCTGCCTTTCCATGCGTACCCTACAACAAGGCATTCGGCAAGGGCTACCGATAAAATACCAAATGGGCCGTTAATCTGATCATCTATTAATCCAAGCCAGTTCAGTCCGCCTTTTCCTGCAGTAAAAACAAGGCTTATAAGGGCTCCAATAAGGCAGATAACCGGAAGTGTCCAGCTTTTTCTCCATGATTTGGGTTTGTTATCATTTACTGATGCCTGCACGGCTTCAACAATTGAAAAAGCGGAGTCAATCCCAAGTGTCAGCAGTGCAATAAAAAATAGAAGGCTGAAGACTGCTGCGCCCGTTGGGAGCTGGGCCAGGGCATAGGGATATACGGCAAAGGCAAGGCCGGGGCCTGCAGCTACTGCCTTGTCTACCGGTACATTTATGAGCATTGCCATATTTCCGAGAGTGGCAAATACTGCAATACCTGCGATAAATGATGTGGCAAGGTCTCCCAGTCCTATTATGGCGGCATTATTGTTCAGATCAGACTTTCGGTGCAGAAAGGAAGCATAGGAAAGCATAACGGCAAATCCCAGACTTAGTGAAAAAAATACCTGGGTAAAGGCAAGCCGCCAGGTGCTTGCCAGGGCGAGTTTTGACCAGTCAGGGTCAAGAAAAAAAGAAAGTCCGGTTGTGGCACCGTCAAGTGTTATTCCCCTGACTGCAAGGATAAAAAGCATAAGCCAGGGCAGGGGGACTGTTATTAAAACAACTTTACTGACCCATTTTACCCCTCTGAACAGGCACAGGTAAATAAGACCCCAGCTTGCAAGCATTGCTATGACAATTGGGAGGCGTAAAGCTCCCAGTGCAAGTGAGTCTTCATGCTTAAGCATATTATCAAAAAAAGCGCTCTTTGCCGCTTTTACTCCTTCTGCCCCAGTGCCTGCGTCCCATGGCAGCGGTTTTCCGAACAGACCTAGAAAACTGTCCCACAGCATAACCAGTGAGTAGCCAAGGATAACTACATAATAGGTTATAATGACAAATGCGAGTATTGTGAGCCACCATCCGACAAATCTATATCTGCTCAGAATTTTACCGAATGCTCCAGGTGGAGAGTTTTGAGCCCAGTGTCCCACGCTGAATTCCATTATAAGCAGAGGCAGTCCGATAATAACCATTGCAAGAAGATATGGTATAAGAAATGCTCCTCCTCCCCCTATGAACAGTTTATAGGGGAATCCCCAGAGGTTGCCCAGTCCGACTGCAGAACCTATGGCGGCGAGAACAAAGGCTCCCCGTGATCCCCAGGCTTCACGCATATTTCCATTGTCTGACATGTTGTTTTCCTTGTCGTAGTTATGGTATCGTTTCTTCAATATATGATAATTGTTATTATCTTAAAATATTATACTGAAATTAAGTTCGTTAAGCTAATTTAATTAATATATTGACTGAATTGTAGATGAATATAACAGAGAATGGTAAAAAAACAAAGAATGTTTAGATTTTTAATAACACTCAGGGATTGTTGAGATCGTTAATTATAAAGAAAAATTTCCAAGGTGACATCTATTATCAATATCATTTTCAGTTTTAAAAAGAAGTATAGCAAATGGGATATATGGTAAACCACTTCACAGAGTTATCAGCTGGAATAAGAAGACACCACCTTGGAAAACTGTGTATCTCGTATTTTTAGATAGTCTTTTCGCTTAATAATGGAAATTGAATTATAAGTCAAGATAAAAATACAATATCTTGATGTTTTGCTGTCGATTTATTCAATATCTTACGAAAGATAACCATTTGGTTATCTTATATTTGATTTGATGAATAAAAAACCCATTTTCCTGTTTTCGCAGGAAAATGGGTTCGGGAGGGTGAACACATGATAATTATTGAAAAACCTGTTTACCTTGCTGGTAAGGTTTTTTTGTAATTAACAGATGGTTCATGTGCTCTATAAAACTATATACAATTTGTATGCCACTGATAATTGTATGGGTGTCTGTTATTTTTAGGATGTTTTGATGAGTTAATTATAGTGTTAAAACAGGGTGTTATAGTTGTGAAATAGAGTGAAAATTAATTTATCTAAAGGATGAATATATTCTTTTACTCTTGGTAAAAAAAGATAATCATGCACAAAAAGATGTGCATGATGCACAATAACTGGTGCACATTTTTCTCTTTCACATGAGAGTGATTTGAATTAGGCTGATTTTTTTTATTTGAATTACTATTTTTTTATAGCCTCGGTGAGACATTAGTTTGTACAGTTTTTTTCAGGACAGATGACAGGTTTAAATGATAGCCTGCAGCATGCGTTTAAAAAGGAGGTACTGAATGATAAATGATCTGGTAAAGAAAACAAGGAGTATAAGGCGGTTTACTGAAGAACCGATTAGCCGTGAAACGCTGATTGAGCTTATCGATATGGCAAGGTATTCAGCATCTGCAGCGAATCTGCAGCCGCTTAAATATATTATTTCTAATGAAGAAGACAGGAATAATAAGATATTTCCAAACCTCATGTGGGCCGGATATTTAAAGGGCTGGAAAGGGCCTGGCCCAGGTGAGAGACCATCTGCCTATATTATTGTTATGGGAGATCTCTCGATTACTAATTTCTTTGGATGTGATCATGGTATTGCAACCCAGAATATTGTTTTAGGTGCATCGGAGAAAGGCCTTGGTTCCTGCATAATTGGGGCTTTAAACAAAAAAGAAATTGTTAACGCCCTCAATATACCTGACCGGTATGAAATACTGCATATTATAGCCCTGGGTAAGACGGGAGAGAAAGTGGTTGTAGAAGAAATGGAAAATAACGGCAGTGTAAAATACTGGAGGGATGATAATGGCATTCATCATGTTCCAAAACGTAAGATTTGCGATATTCTGCTGGATTTGGATGATCAGCCTGTGTAATTTATATAACCTCCATGGATGGGAATAATGTACTGGTTAACCCCGAAAAAAATATTACTGATGTTATTCTTTTTTCTTTTTATTGAATCTTTTGTTTTCAGTCCGTTATCTGCTGAAGACATCACTGAAAGTGCATCGGCTTCTGTATCTGAAAAAAATAAAAGAAAAATAAACCTTGTGTTGGAATTAAAGAAAATAAATATTCTGCTGAAGATGGGGGTTGAGGATACGGATATTTACTACAACCGCGGGTGGATTTATTCGGAAATGGGGGATAATAAGCAGGCAAAAAAAAATTATACCAGAGCTGTTGAGATCGATAAGAATAACGCTGATGCATATTTTAACAGGGGGATCATCTATTTAAAGGAAAAGGATTACGAAAATGCTATTCTTGATTTTTCAAGTGCCATCAGTCTGGATCCTAAAATTTCAGATGCCTACTGCAACAGGGGAAATGCATATTTTCAGACAGGCAGACCCGGTGAGGCGCTTGAAGATTACAATAAAGCAATTAGTTTTTATAAGAATGATCCTGACTTGTATTATAACAGAGCCCTGATTTTACAGGCGCTTGGCAAAGGAAGAGATGCTGATCAGGACTTTGAAATGGCTGAAAAGCTTAAAAAGGGAGACGGGTAATAATTGCCGGCATCCGGCAAAAAACCTGTATTGAACAAATATATGAAACCTGAAAATATAAAAACAGTTATAGTCGGTGCGGGCGCCAGCGGAACAATTCTCGCCGGGCAGATCATAGAAGAGGCTGAAAGGTTAAATAAAATAATCACAGTTTATCTTATTGAAAAGGGGAATGATTTTGGTCCTGGGCTTGCCTACAGTACTAAACTTGATTCTCACATATTAAATATGAGGGCCGATACGCTGGGGGTGCTCAATGGAAATCCTCTTGATTTTGTAGAGTGGCTTAGTGGTCAGCCCGGTTACACTTCCGGTGATGAAAATCTGAATTATCCGCCAAGAAATGTTTACGGAAAATATCTGAAACATGTTTTTGATATAGCAGTTAAAAGGGCCGCTTCCGGTGGAAACGCTGTAGAGCCTGTTAATGGTGAAGTTATAGATGTGGACAGGGATGGGCGTTTTTTCAGAGTGGTCCTTTCAGACGGGAAAATATTAACTGCAGATAATGTTGTATTTGCTCCAGGCAATTTTCCCAGCTCTTTCCTTAGTGAACTTACTGGTATTAAAGGTTATTTACCATACCCATGGCCTTCAGACCAAATAACTGAAAATATCGAAAGGGACAGCCATGTCTGTATTCTGGGGACCGGCTTAAGTGCTATTGATACCCTGATGACTCTTAAGGAAAATGATCACAGGGGAAAAATTACATTTATTTCAAGGCGCGGTTTCCTGCCCAAGGTGCAGGGGGAGCCATCAGAATATAGTCTGAAATTTCTAAATCCGGCCAGGCTTTCTGATGAAATATCAGCTTCCTGTGATAATCTGCTCTCTATAGAGCAGGTAGTTAAACTTTTTTTCAGTGAAATGGAAAGTGCACAGGGAGAAAAGATTAACTGGCACAGGGTGCTTAATCCATCCGGATCAATAGAGGTGATACTTGAAAATGATATAAAAAAAGCAGAATCAGGGGTGCTGTCCTATCAGTCCGCTTTAACCGCATCGGGGCCATTGACCGGATTTATATGGGATAATATGTCCGGCAATGCCAGGGATATTTTTGACCGTTCATGGAAAACCCTCTGGACAGTATACAGGCACCCAATGCCACTGATAAATGCCAGGAAAATAATAGCTGATCTTAAATCCGGCCAGCTTGACGTTCAGTCCGGGTGTCTATGTATAAGAACCTGCGGCAGTGACGGATTTGAGATAGACCTGGATACCCGTTTCGGCGTACCGTTTACAATAAAAACACCATACGTAATCAATGCTACGGGGCAGGGTGTGGACGTGAGAAAATATGATGATCCACTGATAAGCAGCCTCCTTGTAAAGGGCCTAATCACTCCTCATCCAAATGGCGGTATTTGTGCTGATTTTATTTCCAGTGAGGTCAAAAAAGAAAATGGTGACAGAGTAAAGGGGATTTATGCTCTTGGCGAAATAACCCGCGGAGTTCATTTTTTTACAAACGGTATTGTTCCCAATATGGATGTTTCAAAAAGGATAGCCAGGCATATCCTTGACAGGGCCGGTTAGTTTAGTGAATAGCCCTGTTGAGAACTATGTATATTAAGCTGGAATAGAGGCTGCTTTTCATCTTCTTTTTTATCCTTTTCTTCACTCTTTAATTTCTTCATTGCGTCATCTATTTTTTCAGCGAGTTCCTTATTGTTTTTTGCTGATTTTCTGGCCTCCTGAAAATGAAAGCGTGCTTCACTCATATTTTTGCGCTTTTGGTAAAAAATTCCAAAATTATAGTGGGCCAGGTCCAGCTGGTTCAGCTTTCCATATGAATATCCCAGACTGTAGTATACTCGGTCCTCATTGGGATCAAGGTATTTAAGTCTTTTAAGTATTTCAATAGCTTTTTGATCCTCGCCTATTTTCTGGTAGATATCCATAAGTGTTATAAGGCTCGCTTTATCGTTTCTGTTTTTGTCTATTATCTGCTGCAGAAGCGATACTGCTTTTTCCGGCTGATTGTTTAATTCATAAGCTTCGCTTAAGTATCTAATAACCGGCGATGGATCGGAAAGACCTTTTACTGCATTTTCGAGATGGGTAATGGCTTTTCCGTATTTTGTCTCATCTTTTAAAAGTACGATGCCAAGGCCAAGATTTCCGAGAGGGTCATCCGGATCTTTTTTAAGGTCTATTGAAAATTTGTTGAACATCTCTTCTTTCTGTTCATATTTGGCCATGATAATTGTTCTGAAAACAGGGTATTTTTTTCTGAATTCTTCTGTCTCAGGTCTGTTTTCAACAACGTACGGATTTGAAAGCATTGATTCAATATTGGAAATTCTTTCAGGACCGACCGGATGGGTAAGCAGGTAAGGCGGGATTTCTGATCCGCCCCAGTGCCCCTGCTGGAGTGTTATTAAAGCCTCTTTAATTGCTGCCGGATCAAAACCTGATTTTGCTGTGATTATAAATCCTGCCTGGTCAGCCTGGCGTTCTGCATCCCTGCTGTAACCGAGCATTTTCTGCTGTACAGCTGCCATGGTGCCTGCCATTACAGCTCCGGATGCTTCCCCGCCTATAAGCACCCCCGCCAGCATCCCCAGCAGGCTTGCGTAATTGAGCTTTGAACTCTGGGCAATCCTCTCTGAAATGTGCCGGCTTGAAACGTGGGCAATTTCATGACCTACAACAGCAGCCAGCTGATCAGCCTCTTTCATTGCTCTGATGAGCCCTGTATATACAAAAATATTACCACCCGGGCCGGCAAAAGCGTTGATTTCTTCACTTTTAACGACAAAAAATCTGAAGTCAAAATGTTTTGTTTCAACCGATTTTACAAGGTATTGTCCCAGATCACTTATGAAATCGCCAAGATATGGGTCGTCAATAACGCCAAGATGTCTTTTGACATCCATGACAAACTCATCTCCGAGCTTTTTTTCCTCTTCTATGGAAAGGGCAAAAACGGTTCCCTGCTGTGTAACAAGGAAAATGACAAGCAGAAAAATAATACAGAATTTATTCTTTATCAGGTGGCTCATTGTTTTCTATTTCTATCCTTGGCGCATCCATCCACAAACCTTCAAGGTCGTAGAATTCTCTCACCGGTTGATAAAATATATGGATTATAAGATCTCCGTAATCCATAAGCATCCATTGGCCTTCAAGTTCGCCTTCTGTGCCGTAGCACTTGAAGCCGTTGTCCTTCATCTTTTTTATCAGGTGCCTGCCCATTGACTGGACCTGACGGGAGGAGTTTCCTCCTGCAATGAGAAAGTAATCGGTAAATGATGACATTTCTCCCACATTAAATAAGACAGGTTCAACTGCTTTTCGTTCCATAATAATATCAGATGCAAGCTTTGCTTTGTCAAGCGAGTTCATTTTATTTATATAATCCCTTCTTGAAAATATATTCTTTGACCCTGTGAGGTACCAAGAAATTAATAGATTTCTGTTTTTTTATTTTTTGCCGTATCTTTGTTGATGAAATATCCATCAAAACTGTATTTTTTAAAAATATCCGGTTTCCTTCAGGATTAATGAAACTGTTTTCGTTTAAGCAGGGTTTAAAGCCTGCATCAAGCGAGTCTATAAAACTTTCCATTTCATTAAAAGAAAATCCCGGTCTTTCGATTATAACAAAGTTTGTTATCAGAAAAAGGCTTTTGTATTCTTTCCAGGTATTTATATCTTTAAAGGCATCACTTCCCAGTATAAAAAACAGGTCAAGCCGGTCTTTATATTTTTCCCTGATTATCTTTATTGTTTCTATTGAATATGACGGGCCTTTTCTGCAGCCTTCAATATCACTGGCCTCAAGGTAATCGGAGTTTTCTGATGCGATTTCGGTCATATTAAGGCGGTCAGAAAAAGGGGCTACCATCTGCCGGTCTTTATGGGGCGGCTCTGCGCCCGGCATTAAAAGAGTCTTATCAAGTGAAAGCTCTTCGCATATTTCTTCGGCCAGCCTGAGATGGCCGAAGTGAATCGGGTTAAATGTTCCGCCTAAAATACCGAGCCTCAAAAAAATCTCCTATTCCCTTATCTGTCCATCACCAAAGGCAATGAATTTTGTGGTGGTCAGTTCTTCCAGACCCATTGGACCGAAAGCATGAAGCTTTGAAGTGTTTATGCCGATCTCAGCGCCGAGCCCAAGCTGGTTTCCGTCATTAAACCTTGTTGAAGCGTTTACCAGTACTAATGATGAATCCACCTGTTCAAGAAATTTTCTGGCTCGGGCATAATCCTTTGTAACTATGGTTTCCGTATGGTTTGATCCGTACTTTTCTATATGAATGCAGGCATCTTCCATACTGTCGGTAACTTTAACCGCAAGTATCAGATCAAGAAACTCAGCCGGCCAGTCTTCTTCTGATGCAGAAACTATATCAGGGATAATGGCTTTTGTTTTTTCGCATCCCCTTAATTCAACTCCTGCATCTTTAAATGCCTTTGCCGCCGCAGGTAAGAAATCTTCTGCTATATCTTTGTGAACAAGCATTGTTTCCATTGCATTGCATACGCCGGGTCTGTGCACTTTTGAATTTATACAGATATTTACAGCTGTTTCAATGTCTGCATATTTGTCTACATAACCATGGCATACGCCCTTGTAATGTTTCAGGACCGGTATTCGTGAATTTTCGCTTACAAACCGGATGAGTCCTTCACCGCCCCTGGGGATAATTACATCGATTGTTTCATCGCAGGTTAAAAGCTCGGTTGTTGCCTGTCTGTCAGTGGTCGGGATAACCTGAACAGCCTTGCCCGGCAGATTATTTTCTACAAGGGACTCCGTTATGATATCTGCAAGTATCATGTTTGAGTGAATAGCCTCTGAGCCGCCCTTTAAGATGACCGCATTTCCTGATTTTAAACAGAGGCTTGCGGCATCAACCGTTACATTAGGTCTTGATTCGTAAATAAATCCTATAACTCCGAGAGGAATTCTTACTTTTCCAACCTGGAGATTATTGGGCCTTTTTCGCATTCCGGTAACTTCTCCTACCGGGTCAGGGAGCATTATGACTTCACGGAGTCCGTCAGCCATTGAATTGATGGTTTTATCGTCAAGTGTGAGCCTGTCAATCATTGCAGGGCTTAGTCCCTTTTCTCTGGCAGCCGCCAGATCTTTTTCATTTTCTTTCTGTATCTCATCTTTTCGTTCAAGAAGCTTTTTTGCAATCGATTCCAGTGCAGCATTTTTTTCATCACTTTTTAAGGTTCTTAACCCTCTTGATGCATTTTTTGCCGCTGCTGCTATTTCACTTATCATCTGTTTTACTGACATGTGCCATCTCCGTTTTCAATGCCGTAGGTAATTACCAGATTGTCCCTGTGTATTACCTCATCATTATGTTTATAACCAAGTATTGACTCAATTTTACTGCTTTTTAATCCTTTTATTTTATCCAGGTCCGATGCGCTGTAATCTGACATTCCAATTGCTATTTCATTATTATCCAGGTCAATAACCCTTATTGAGTCGCCTCTGTTAAATTTACCTCTTACCTCTATTACGCCTGACGGCAGCAGGCTCTTTCCGTTTTTAAGCAATGCCTTAACAGCCCCCTGATCTATTGCTATGTCCCCTTTTATGGATCTTGAGAATGCGATCCAGTTTTTTCTGTCGCAGATAGGCCTGGGCTGCGGAGTAAAAAGAGTACCTGTAGCTTCACCTCTTAGTATCCGCTTAATTATATTTTTTTTTCGGCCATTTGCAATAACTGCGGGAATGCCGTTTATTGTAGCTTTCTTGGCAGCATTTATTTTGCTTGCCATTCCACCGGTTCCAAATGCCCCCGGTGCAGAACCGGCAAATTCAAGGATGCTGCTGCCTATTTTATTTATCTCGTCAATCAGTTTTGCCTTTTTGTTAACTCTAGGGTCTCCGTCGTAAAGCCCGTCAATGTCCGTAAGGTTGATGAGCAGATTGGAGTCGGTCATGTTTGCGACCATGGCGCTCAGGTTGTCATTGTCTCCAAATTTTATTTCATCTATCACAACGGTGTCATTCTCATTTATTATAGGGATTATTCCCCATGATAAAAGGGTGAATATTGTATTTCTGGCATTCAGGTATCTTCGTCTGTTGTTAAGGTCATCTCCGGTGATAAGTATCTGGGCCACTGTATAACCGTGATTTTCAAAGGCCTTTTCATATGCAAACATGAGCCGGCTCTGACCGACAGCCGCCATTGCCTGTTTTTCAGATATTGCCTCAGGTTTTTTTGAATGCCCTGTTTTTCTTAATCCTGCAGATATTGCTCCGGATGAAACCAGGATTATTTCATATCCTTTTTCCCTGAGTTCACATATGTCATTTGTTATATTGCTGATTGTACTTCTGTTCAGGCCGTTTTTACCTGTAAGTATTCCGCTGCCTGCCTTTATGACAATGCGTTTTGCAGATTTAAACAGTTTTTTTCTGTCTGTATTTGATTTGCTTTCCATATTTATAAAGTCTGCCGGGTTTCATAATCGGTTTCAAGGGGTTGGCTGATTTTTCCGTGTCTGAAGCTGTTCCTCATTTGCTTGACCCTGTAAAGGTTGTTTTCAGGAACCGGTCTGAATATTTGTTATCAGTTTTTATGATGCCTGTTCTGTGCACTCTCTTAAAAAAAGCTTAAGTTCGCTGATGCCTTTCCCTGTCATTGCTGATACAGGGAAAATTTTAAGACCTATATCACTCAGTTTTGATATGATATCGTCAGTTTTTACCCCATCATCCCTTTCAAGGTCAATTTTATTAGCTACTATTACTCTTTTTTTCTCGATAAGAGAAGTGTCATATCTGGTCAATTCCTCTTCAAGGGTGTCGAAGTCTCTGAGAGGATCATCTGCCGGGGCCTGTGATACATCTATTACATGAAGAAGGTACCTGGTTCTTTCAATATGTCTTAAAAACCTGTGCCCCAGCCCTTTTCCTTCGCTTGCTCCCTCAATTAAACCGGGAATATCCGCAATGGTAAGGCTTTCTTCTTCATCCAGATCCAGAATGCCCAGATTGGGAACAATTGTTGTAAAAGGATACCTGTCTATTTTAGGGCGAGCCATTGTAAGGCATGATAAAAGCGTGGATTTGCCGGCATTCGGAAGGCCTATCAGTCCGATATCCGCAAGCTGCTTCAGGGTGAGTTTCAGGTTTTTTGATTCTCCGGGGATACCGTCCTGTGCAAACCTTGGAGCCCTGTTGGTTGACGTGGCAAAATGCTTGTTGCCTTTTCCGCCAATACCGCCGGCAAGGATAATGAGTTCCTGATCATGTTTGATCAGGTCCCCGAGAATTTCCCCTGTTTCATTGTCAGATATTATTGTCCCGAGAGGCACTTCAATAACAGCGTCTTCACCGTTTTTGCCGGTAAGGTTGCTGCCTTTTCCTGAAACTCCGTCCTGTGCCTTGAAACGTCTTCTTGATCCGAAATCGGATAGGGTGTGAAGTTTGTTGGAAGCCCTTATAATAACATCCCCGCCCTTTCCGCCGTCCCCGCCATCGGGACCGCCTTTGGGAATGAAACGGGCTCGTCTGAAGCTGACACAACCTTTTCCACCATTCCCGGAAACAACATGTATTACGGCTTCATCCAGAAATCCCATATTATCCTCAGGTGGTGGAGAAAGGAAGAAATATTATTCAGCGTAAACGCTCACCTTTTTTCGATTTTTTGCAAATCGTTCAAAGGTGACAGTTCCGTCTATAAGGGAAAAAATAGTGTAGTCTTTGCCAAGACCGACATTTTCACCAGGATGAACCTGGGTTCCCCTCTGTCTTATAAGAATGTTGCCAGCCTTTACTTTTTCACCGGCGTATCTTTTAACACCGTATCTCTGACCGGCACTATCTCTTCCGTTTTTTGAGCTTCCGCCTGCTTTTTTATGTGACATAGTCTAATTCCCTTATACTGGATCGCATTGTGCGAAAAAATTACAAGTGATTTTTTAATATTGATCTGTTAAATCTTTATCTTCCGGGTTTTTCAGAAAAAATTATTCACCGATGTTGTCTATTTTAATCAGTGTAAAATTCTGTCTGTGTCCGTTTTTCTTTCTGTAACCTTTTCTTTTTTTGTACTTAAAGACAATAACCTTTCTGTCCTTACCCTGTCTGGCAATGCTGCCGTATACTTTCGTATCATCAAGGTATGGTTTCCCCATATTGACGTTTTCTCCGTCTGAAGTAAGTAAAACCTTATCAAAGGTTATTGAATCACCAACTTCACCGTCAAGCTTTTCAATCTTCACCATATCGCCGGGGGTAACGCGATATTGTTTTCCACCGGTTTGTATTACAGCATACATAATTAACCTCCAAAGTTGTAACACGTGATAATAAAAGAAAAAAAGCCATATGTCAAATAATATATGACTTTTTTTATATGGATCATATCATGCGGTACTGAATAAAGTGCCCCCGGCGCGACTCGAACGCACGACACCCAGATTAGGAATCTGGTGCTCTATCCACCTGAGCTACGGGGGCATGGAGTAGCTTTGTACCAAAATTTTTATAAAATGCAAGTATTTTGTTAAGGTATTTTAAAATAAGAAATATTTCTTGATTATGTACTTAAAAGATTTTATAAATTTATATTAAAATAAATTTTAATACTTTTAACTAATTAAGCTTATTTGAGGGGATGTAGCTCAGTTGGGAGAGCGGTACGTTCGCAACGTACAGGTCGTCGGTTCGATCCCGATCATCTCCACCATATCTGAATAATCGGGCATGGTCCGGCAATGATAATGAATCTGTTAAATAATTTTCTTTCATTATCGTCTTTTCACTTCAGCCCTTAATTTTATTTTTCCGCTTATGGAGTATTTTTATGAAAAGAAATGCAGAAATAGATCGAAAAACCAGAGAAACCGATATCCATGTCGAAATTAATCTTGACGGAAAAGGAGATGCATCTGTTAACACCGGAATACCTTTTATGGATCACATGCTTAATCTTATGTGTGTTCACGGATTTTTTGATTGTAATATTACGGCAGACGGGGATATTGATATTGATTATCACCACACTGTAGAAGACCTTGGCATATGTTTCGGCAGGGCAATAGCTGAAAGTCTTGATGATAAAAAGGGAATAAGGCGATACGGGCAGGCATCAGTACCTATGGATGAGGCTATGTCTACTGTTGTGCTTGATATTTCCAACAGGCCTTTTCTTGCATACAGGGTTTCTGCGGATAACAGCATGGCAGGAAGCTTTGATATCGAGCTTCTTGAAGAGTTTTTCAGGGCATTTGTTATTTATGCCGGCATTACAATGCATGTGGACCTGGTATCAGGTAAAGATGCTCATCATATAGCCGAGTCTGTTTTCAAGGCATTCGGTAGAGCTCTTGATGCCGCTACCATGATTGAGGACAGGCTTTGCGGGAACGCACCCTCATCAAAGGGATTGTTATAGTCTGGATAAGCGTTATTTTATTAAAGGGTGATAAGATGCCTAAAATGAAATGCAGTGTTCAATTTATAAAATATTTTTTAGTTTTAATCATTTTTATTCTTCCCTGTGCCTGCATGTCTGGAAAAGGGGAAAGCGGTGAATATTATATTCCCCCAATTAAGGCGGAAAAAGTAGCCTTTTTAGGTTTTAAGGCTGCACTGTCTCCCGGTCAGGAGGGCGTTCTGTACCACAATCCCCTGTCAGGAGTATCGGTCAGGTCTGAACCTGTAAGCCAGATAACAGCGGAAAGATTGTCCGGCCAGTTTTATGATATGCTTAATGACAGCAAGGACTGTAATTTTATAAATCTGCGGAGTATTAAAAATATTACCGACCCGTCATTGTTTAAGAAAAATAATAATGACCCGGTTAAAATACTTCAATCTGTAGGGGATGCGGTTTCTGCAGATGTTGTGCTTACCGGTTATGTATACAGGATGCACGAACGGGAAGGATCGGAGTATTCAGCTGAAAATCCGGCTTCTGTCTCCTTTGATGTCTATCTTGTAAGCGTGAAGGACGGAACCTTTTTGTGGAAAGGGAGTTTTGACAAAACCCAGAAGTCTCTCAGTGAAAATCTTCTGGAACTTAAAGAGTTTTTAGATTTTAAAGGCAAATGGGTGGATGTAGAAAAGTTAGCTCAAATTGGCCTTAATGAATTAATAAAAGAAATACCGCTTAAGAATAAGTAATATTGATTTAATAATTTCTGTTGGAAAACCAGTTTTTCTTCGGCTGATATTTTTTTTGCAGCAAAATCCCTCTTTTTCGTCATTGACAATTAAAAATTCGTTAATATAATGAAATGTTTAACTTAATATACTGGTTTTTGCCATAAAATTGCACGGATGCCCATGTAATTGTTGTCAGATCCTGAAACCGGAGTGAAGTAAAGGAATAAAATGGATCCCTATCAGTCAGCCAAAGAAGACATAAAAAGAACGGCGGATATTGTAGAACTGATCGGGCAGTATGTGCAGCTCAAAAAAGCAGGCTTAAATCATATAGGGCTTTGTCCCTTTCATGGAGATAAAGATCCTTCTTTTACCGTTAGCCAGTCCAAACAGCGGTTTCACTGTTTTGGCTGTAAAAAAAGCGGAGATGTGTTTTCTTTCTGGATGGAGTATCACAAGGTTTCTTTTCCCCAGGCGATAAAGGACCTTGCTGAAAAGTACAATGTTACTTTGCCGGAAAAAAAACTTACACCGTCTCAGAAGCGTGAGTATGATTTAAAAGAGCTGCTTTACAGGATTAATAACGCTGCAGCCGGATATTATAATTACATTCTGGAAAAAACTAATATCGGCGCAAGCGGTGTTGAATATTTTAATAAGCGGGCAATCAGCAGAGATACTGTAAATAAATACAAGCTGGGATATGCCCAGGATAAATGGGACGGGCTGGTAAGGTTTTTATCAAAAAAGAAAGTAAGCCTTGATAAGGCTGAAACGGCCGGGCTTTTAATTCCCAAAAAAAACGGCGGATATTATGATCGATTCAGGGGAAGAGTAATCTTCCCTATTTTTGATATGGAGGGAAGGGTTGCAGGTTTCGGCGGCAGAGTTCTTGATGATTCCCTGCCCAAGTATCTTAATACTCCCGAAACGCCTGTTTTTCATAAGGGTGATTTGCTTTACGGCCTGAATAACGCCTTTGCGCATATTCGTGAAACAGGCCGGGTTGTGATTGTAGAGGGATATACGGATGTTCTTGCTCTCTATAACCACGGGTTTTACGGCGCTGTTGCAACACTTGGAACAGCCCTGACCCCTAACCACATAAGAAAATTAAAAGGTTTTGCCAGGGAAATAGTTGTTGTGTTTGACTCTGACGAAGCCGGGAAAAAAGCGGCAGTGAAAAGTCTTCCTTTGTTTTTAAACGAAGGCCTGGCTGCAAAGGTTATGATACTGCCCGAGGGCGATGACCCTGATACATTTATAAACGGCAACGGTCTGGATGCCTTTTGTGCTCAGCTTGAAAGATCTGTCCCCATGTTTGATTTTTATCTTGATTCCAAACTCAAGGGAATAGAGACAGGGGTTACCGGCAAGATAGAGCTTTTAAAGGAAGTGATTCCTGTGCTGGCGGAGATCACGGAAAATCTCCAGCAGTCAGTTTATATAAAACATTTTTGCGACAGATGCGATATCTCTGAATCTATTGTTACCGATGAGCTTAAAAGAACAGGCGGTGCAGGTCAGGGAGGAAGCAGCCGGGTGAATCTTGAATCAAGGATGAGCGGATCAAAGGTAAAGAGCCTTAAAGAATATCATCTGCTTAATCTTATGGCTCATTCTCCGGAAACTGCCTGCAGAATCCTGGATAATGAGTTCGGATTATTATTATCCGACAGCAGAGTAGTTAAGATTTTCAACAGATTTGCCGAAGTATATAGACTTGAGAATAAAATAGTACCTGAAAAGGTGCTTGAAGGAATGGATGAAGGTCCGGAAAGAGATATATTAAGCGAGGTAATACTGTCGGAGCCCATATGTAAGGGAGAAACAGTAAATCAGGCTGTTCTGGAATTTGAAAACAGGATAAGCAAAATATTACTGACCAACTCAATAAACGAAGCAAGGGATTCCGGAGATATTGAAAAGCTTAATGAATTGATCAAGATGCGAAAGGCAATATAGTATATGAAAATTCTCCAGTTTCTGTCTGACAGCAAACAGAAACTGGATGCATATATAAACAGAGATAAGAAATTATCAGGAGGGAAAGTATGACAAATAAATCTGATATGCATAATTTGAAGCGATTAATAGATATCGGTAAGGATAAGGGTTATATCACTTACGAAGAGCTGAATGATGATCTTCCGGATGAAATAATCTCTTCAGAGCATATCGACGATGTAATGATGATGTTTGAAGAACTGGACATTATGGTTATTGACGAGGCAGCAAAAAACGAAATTGAAAAATCCAGAAAGCTTAAAAAGAAGAAAGAAAAAGAGCTGGAAAAAGAAGATTTCCGTGCAGACATCGTTGATAACACTGCCAGGGTTTCAGATCCGGTTAAGATGTACCTTAAGGAAATGGGCTGTATATCTCTTCTGACCAGGGAAGGTGAGGTTGATATTGCAAAGAGAATTGAAGAAGGTGAAAACAATACTCTTGAACTTCTGTTAAAGTGCTGTGTTGGAATCGAATATATTGTTGATCTCGGCGAAAAACTTAAAACCGGTGAAGTGAAACTTAAAAACATTATCAATGATCCCGATTACGAAGAAAATCATGCTCAGATAGGTGAAAAAAGGGAGCATCTTATTGCTCTTATCGATGATATAAAAAATTTATATGACGGATACCTCGAAGCAAAAAAAGAGGTAGCCAAAAAGACCTGTACCGCAGCAAAAAAGAAAAAGCTGACCGCAAAGATGACAAGAAATTATAATAAGATTGTCAAACTCATAAGCAGCTTTAAGCTTGAAAAAGGACAGCTTGACAACATGATGGATATGCTGCGCGGTCTGGTCTTTGACTGTGAGAAGGCTGACAATGTAATATCCGGATGTGTTTTAATGGCAGGCGGAAAATCTCTAACTTATATTAAAAAGTGTATTTCCGGTATACCAAAGTCAGCAAAGGACAATGATGTCGTAACGACTCTTAAAAAGAAAAAATCCGAGCTGCTGCAGTTAAAGATCGATATAAGTGAAGCTCAGAAAACAATAAAAGAAATAAAAGAACGCACCAATATGTCGCAGAGGGAATTAAAGGAAACCCTTGAGATTGCAAAAAAAAGCCTGCAGCAGTCAAAGCTGGCGAAAAAAGAACTTATTCAGGCAAATCTCAGGCTTGTTGTAAGTATTGCCAAAAAATATACAAACAGAGGGCTTCAGTTCCTTGATCTGATCCAGGAAGGCAACATTGGCCTTATGAAGGCAGTTGAAAAGTTTGAGTATCAGCGGGGGTACAAATTCAGTACTTATGCCACCTGGTGGATCAGGCAGGCGATTACAAGGGCTATTGCCGACCAGGCCAGGACAATCCGTATTCCGGTTCATATGATTGAAACTATCAACAAGCTTATACGTACATCAAGATATCTTGTTCAGGAGCATGGCCGTGAACCTACCCCGGAAGAGATTGCCGAAAAAATGGAATTCCCGCTTGAAAAAGTACGTAAGGTCTTAAAGATAGCCAAGGAGCCAATATCTCTCGAGACTCCGATCGGTGAAGAGGAAGACAGCCATCTTGGAGATTTTATAGAAGATAAAAAAGTCATATCTCCGGGTGAAGCTGTTGTTAACCACAGCCTTGGTGAGCAGACAAGAAAAGTTCTTACTTCTCTTACTCCAAGAGAAGAAAAAGTTTTAAGAATGAGGTTTGGTATTGGTGAGAAGTCCGACCATACTCTGGAAGAGGTAGGCCGGGACTTTAATGTTACAAGAGAAAGAATAAGGCAGATTGAAGCCAAGGCCCTGAGAAAGCTGAGGCATCCAAGCAGAAGCAGAAAGTTGAAAAGTTTTATTGAAAGATAATAATTTTTATTTGTGTTTTTTCTTGACAAAAATCGTTTCTGGTAGCATATATTACGCCCTGAATCATTCAGCACTTTTAAGGGCCTATAGCTCAGCTTGGTAGAGCCACCGGCTCATAACCGGTAGGTCCCTGGTTCGAATCCAGGTGGGCCCATTTTGAAAGGTAAAATGTTTATTTTAAATAAATATACAGATAAGTCTCGATAAAGAGATACAGCCGAAAGGGCGCATCATTTTATGATGCGCCCTTTCTATTTCAAGTGTCATTGCTGCTGTGTATTTTTAGAGATACAAATAAATGGTGAGTTAATATGATTCCGACAGTAAAAGATGTTCTGACAATTATAGATGAAATTGCACCATTTGATCTTGCAGAAAAGTGGGATAATCCTGGTCTTCAGGCGGGCTCACAGGGGCATGAAGTAAAAAAAATACTTGTTGCGCTTGATCCTACTGTAGAGTCAGTTAATAAGGCTGCAGCCTCAGGGGCGCAGCTGCTTCTTACCCATCATCCGCTTTTATTCAGACCTGTCTCCATAGTCGATTACAACAGATATCCGGGTGATGTAATTCACGAAGCCGTAAAAAAGGGTGTAGCAGTGATTGCCGCTCATACAAACCTGGATTCTGCAAAAAAAGGAATAAATTACACCCTTGCAGAAAAACTTGGCCTTAAGAATGTTGAAGTTCTGGCCCCTGCTGAATCGACTCAAGAGGACGGGTGCGGGTTAGGTGTGGTCGGTAACCTCGATGCGTCTGTAGGCCTGATTTCGGCTCTTGAGATCATAAAAAAAGCCCTGGGTATAGAATATGTAAAAGTTGTTAAGGCAAATGATTCTCAAATTTCACGCATTGCAGTAGTTGGAGGGGCCGGAAGAGACTTTATTGACACGGCAGTAAAGAAAAATGCCGACCTGTTTTTGACAGGGGATATAGGTCATCATGATGCATTAACTGCAAAGTCTTTAAATATCAATGTTGTTGATGCCGGTCATTTTTCTACTGAAAAGGCTGCTTTAACAGGTTTTACCGCAAGCCTGGCGGAATCCTTTGACAGACACGGTATGGAAATCATTCTTGAACTTTATGAGGAAGAAACAGATCCTGTCAGGATCTTATGATTAAACACTTATGGGGAGAACAGGAATTGAAAGATAATATTAAAAAACTTATTATGCTTCAGGAGTGTGACAGTAAAATAAAAAAAGTTGATGTAAAGCGTAATGCTGTGCCGGAACGTATAAAAAAACTGGAAGAGACATTTGAAGGCGCATCAGAAGTGTACCAGGCAAAGTTTGACAGCCTTGATTCCCTTGAAAAAGAGAGACGCTCCCTTGAAAAAGAAGTGCAGGATATAGAAAGCCGGGCAGCTAAAAGTCAGGCAAAACTTGACAATATCAAGTCAAATAAAGAATATACTGCCGCTCTCAAGGAAATAGCCGAGATTGAAAAAGAAAAGGCGAAAAAAGAAGATGCAATCCTGCAGATGATGGAAAGCATTGAAGCGCTGAAGGCAGATTGCACTGATTTAAAAGCTGATCAGGAAAAGCTGAAACAGGAATTTGAAGCTGAAAAAAAAGAAATAGAAAAAGAACTCGCAGAGCTGAATAAGGAAATTGAAGTCCTGATGTCCGAAAGATCACAGTATAGTGATGCCGTTGAAAACAGGATGCTTGCAAATTACGACAAACTGCGTGAAAAAAGGGCAGGGCTTGCAATTAGTTCAGTTGTCGGGGGGATATGCCAGGGGTGTCATCTTGAAATTCCTCCGCAAAAATATAACGAACTGCAGAGGTGTAATGAAATGATGTCATGCCCTCACTGCAACCGCCTTATATACTGGGGTGAGGATGAGTTTTTTGTTAAAGCCCTGAGCGAAATGGCGCAGGCTTAAAAGAATTAGAGCAGGCCGGATGGCCGCTGCTCTGCTTTATGCAGAGGGGAGGAAAGTCCGGGCTCCGCAGGACAAGGATGCTGGATAACGTCCAGTCCCGGCGACGGGAAGGATAGTGCAACAGAAAGCAAACCGCCGCGTCTTTTAGACGGGGTAAGGGTGAAACGGCGAGGTAAGAGCTCACCAGGCCTGGCGGTGACGTCAGGTGCTATGTAAACCCCATCCGGAGCAAGACCAAATAAGGGGAGTTTGAGGGTGGTCCGCCCAAGTCTCCGGGTAGGTCGCTTGACCCTGATGGTAACGTCAGGGCTAGATGAATGGTCATCATTCAGTTGTATAACTGAAGACAGAACCCGGCTTATGGCCTGCTCTTTTTTTATTCTAAATTTTATTTCCCAGTGCTGTCAGAAGTTCCAGCAACGCCCCGCCTATAAACTGAAAACAAAGAATAGCAGCTATAGGGGATACATCCAGGCCGCCAAGATTCGGTATGATTTTTCTAAATGGCATAAGCAGGGGTTCGCTTATGCCGTAAATAGTCTGCACAACAGGGTTGTAGGGGTCGGGGCTGACCCATGACAGCAGCGCGCTTACTATTATTACTATGGTGAAAAAACCGGAGAATAAGCCTACTATAAGCTTTAATCCCTCGATAAGGTTGCCTGCAGGATTGATATCTATACTTTGCTTGAAAAGCATATGACAGAAAAGAGATAACACGACGTAACCGGCAAGAAGAGTAATAAATGTAAATGCAGAAAATGACTTTCTGGATATGTTAAGTTTTGATGCAAGTTTTCCCAGTGGAAGGAACGCTCTTTGAAGCATACTGATGACAGGGGTTTGCACGCTGTCTCCTGTTAAGATTGCAATAAACCACACGGCAATGTAAAACTGAAACAGCAGCTGCAGCAGTTCCAGCAGGCTGACACCGATTCCGGAAATCAGATGTATTCCCAGGGTCATGTAGAAAAATCCCCTGATAACAGTCATACCTAAAACCGTAATAAAAGTAGCTTTGCCGTTATTTCTAATCACAGTTTTTGCCGGTTTTAAAAGCGGGTCTGTGATTTTAAAGATCATGTTGTAGATACTGTTGTAATTTATTTCAATAGGCCTGATCAGGAACCTGATAAGAAGCAGTACAATAAGAAAATCAATAATTGTCTTTAATAAAAACATTTTTATTCCTCTTGGATTTTTTTGTTTTTAATCTATACTACAGCAGTAAATAATTCAACTTGAATATAATAATCGGAATCTGCCGGGAAATGAAAAAAAAAGACAGCGAAAATAACTATATCGAGATAGAAACCAGGGTGATTCCCAAGTCTTCGAGGAATGAAATTATTATTGAAGAAAATGATCTGATAAAGATAAAAATAACTTCTCCGCCTGTTGACGGAAAGGCAAACAAGGCCGTTACAGAACTGCTCTCTAAAAAACTGCGGGTCCCCAAAAAGAATGTGCAGATTGTCTCCGGCGAAAAATCCCGCCAGAAACGTATCCGGGTGTATGATGTTACATTTAATGAGATAGCCGGGATTTCAAAACAGTAGCTATAGCCTTATGACTGAAACTGCATTTTATAGAGCTGGCTGAATCTGCCGTTTTTCGCAAGCAGTTCTTCATGATTCCCTGATTCAATTATCTCCCCTTTTTCAATAACAAAAATTCTGTCAGCATTTCTTATGGTGCTCAGGCGATGGGCGACAACAAATATTGTACATTTGCCTTTTAAAGAATCAATGGATTTATGTATCAGTTCTTCACTCTGCGCATCAAGTGCAGATGCAACTTCATCCAGTATCAGTACTGATGATTCCATAAGAACTGCGCGAGCGATTGATATTCTCTGCTTCTGGCCGCCCGAAAGCAGTGTGCCCCTGTCGCCTACTACCGTGTCGTATCCTTTGGGGAGATCAGTGATAAAATCATGCGCATGAGCCGCTTTTGCCGCTTTAACAACCTTTTCCATATCAATGTCCGAAAAACCGCAGCTTATATTGCTGGCAATCGTATCATGGAAAAGAAGCACTTCCTGGTTAACTACGCCGATGTGTTTTCTGAGTGATTCAATTTTGATGTCTCTTACATCATTACCGTCAACCAGGATACTTCCGTCAGTTACATCATAGAAGCGCGGAATGAGGTCAATCATCGTGCTTTTGCCGGCTCCGGTAGATCCGACAAATGCAACCATTTCTCCAACCTTCACCTTGAGTGAAATGTTTTTCAGTATTTTATTTCCTGGCTCGTATTCAAATGACACATTTTTAAATTCAACCGAGTCTCCTGGCTCGGATATCTCTATAGCATTTGGTTTGTCTTTTATGTCAGGCACGGTATTCATGATACCGAAGACTCTCTCTGTTGCGCCCTGAAGGGTTTTTAAATCGTTGTTTACCTTTGAAAGGTTTTTTATGGGGGCATATACCCTGGTAAAGGCAAAAAATATGGCGCCAAGTTCATCTGCAGTGTGCTCAAAAAAAGTTGATGCTATCACAAGAATGACAAGTCCCACACAGGTTGAAATAGTTTCCATTAATGGGCCTAGCCCAAGCTGCCAGCGGCTCCAGTGCATGATTCTTTTATAAAGCATTGTTGCAGTTTTATTGAATTTGCCGGTCTGGATTTTTTCGGCATTGAAGCCCTGAATTATTTTTAAGCAGAGCAAAGATTCCTGGTAGGATGATGTTACATCAGCAGTGGCATCCTGCATTCTAATTGCATGCTTTTTAACTTTTCTTCCAAATAGTCTGGTAAAACCGATAATTACAGGTGCTGTAACAGAAACAAGCAGTGTCAGTTTCCAGTCCATATAAATTAAAAATCCGAAGTATCCCAGGAGCAGAACCGGGTTCTGGATCAGCCCGATTATGATAGTCGCAATGGCAAACTGCATCTGAGCCAGATCTGACGTTGATCTGGAAATAAGATCTCCTATTTTGTGCTTATGGTAAAATCCCTGATGGAGTCTCATAAATTTATCAAACAGGTCTATTCTCATGGCTTTGATTGCTTTATGGGTGAAGGCTGCAGTTAAAAGCCCGCTGATATACTCTGAAAAGGATTTCAGTAACACGGAAGCAGCAAATACAATAAGAAGAAGGCCCATAAAATGAGTGCGGGTGATACTTTCGATAATTGTATATTCAGTTATTTTGTAATTGAGCAGGTTTCCATCCGGAAATGAAATCCATGGGATATTTACCGGGATAAGCTCATCACTGATATCTATACCTATTTTGATAAACATCTTGATTACAACAAGAGGCACCATTGAAAAAACTGTAAAAGATAGTGTAAATATAAGGGCCCAGATGAGCAGGCTCCTGTTGTTTTTTATATAATAAGCTATTTCTTTTCCAAGAATTCGATTCAGCATATTGTCTGAAATGCTCCTGCTATTTAAAAAATTATCTTTTTAAATTCATTAAAAGGTTTATGCCGATTAAAGCAAATAATATATTTGATGTCCATGCTGCAACTAACGGCGGCAGTATCCCGCTCTGCCCGAATGCCCTGGCAAACTCCATTGTAATCCACTGTAAAAAACCTGTCATAATGCCGAGTGTAATGGCCAGAGGTATTGCCTTGATCTTTTCCCACAGGGCAAGAGGAATGGCAATGAGGGCTAAAACAGCGCTGACAAAGGGGAAGGCCAGTTTGCTGTGAAGGTCAACCATTTCTATAGTGTTGTCATAGCCCTCGGCTTTCATCTTTTTGGCCTTTTGTTTCAGCTCCTGATAGCTCATGTCCTCGGCATCTTCCATTTTATCTAAAAAAGTGTCCGGGGTTTCGGGTATATCGAGAGTATAAAAGGGATCGCGGCTGATGCTGTAGTCACCTTTACTGACCATGGTCTGTATTTTAGCATCTTCTACAACCCATTTACCGTCTGTCCATCTGCACTGTTTTCCGCTGATTTTTTTAACAAGATGAAACTCATCATCAAAAAAGTAGAAAGCCGGATCATTTATAGTGTTTGTGTTTATATCATAATGCCTTATCCAGTAGATGCCATTTTCGGATGATTTGTACCATTCCTTGAAAGTTGCCTGGGGTCTTTTGTTGACATCTACCTCCCATATCTCATTACTTTTTGAGCTTGTGTATGGGGCAATTATTTCGGACAAAAAGAATGTGAAAAAGCTGATTATCAGGGCAACAGTAATAACAGGCTGAAGTGTTTTAATAAGGTTGAGTCCGCAGGCCTTCATAGCCATAATTTCTTTATTTTTTTTCATTATGCATAATACGGCTATAATGGATATCATTGTCGCATAGGGGGTTATCATTACAACAATGAAGGGTATTTTATATACCAGGAAAGCAATATGTAAAGAAAGAGAAACCCCTGCTCTTGAAAAATTATCAAGCTTGAGTATGAATTCGGCAACAAGAAAAAGTGAAATAAAAATAAACTGGCAGAGCATGAATAACCGGATTATTTCTGTTGAAAGATATCTTGTGATTACTTTCATCTATTTTTCTCCGAAACCGATTATTGATTTTCTGAAGGAAGGAATAATATCTCTGAAGGAACTTCCCAGCGATCTGATTTTCTGCAGACCCTGACGGTGCCTTGAAGATTTTAAATGTTTTGTCTCGATGTTTTTAAAGCCTCCGGCCTTAAGCAGTATTTCAAGTTCTTTTTTTGTGAATTCACGGTTGTGCCGGTCAAAAAAAGTGTGCTCTTTATAAAAAATCGGTTTTTTGTTCAGGTAATGCTCTTCATAGTCCCAGGTTATCTGGGTTCCTTTTAATACCTTCAGCCTGTTTCTCAGGTCAACGGCGTTGGGTACGTCTATCTCCACAAGCCCTCCAGGCTTTAATACCCTGTGTATTTCACTGACTGCATGCAGATGTGAGTGTGTAAAATGCTCAAAAACCTGGCAGCATGTAACCGCATCAAAATAATTGTCTTCAAAGGGCAAAGGGTCTATTTCAATAAAGCATGTTTTAAAAACAATGGGTTTCTGCTGAAATACACCGCTCTCTTCCTTTGCGTATCCGTCGCTCCAGTCCACAGCACAGCATTCATGGCCAAGTTCATGGAGTATGGAAACCAGAAGACCGTTGCCTGATCCGATATCCAGCACCCGTTTTTTACCTGCGAGCTTTTTTACTATAATACTGTATCGGTCAATAGAACCGTAGAAAAATCCTTCATATTCTTTGTTTGATGTGTCATATAACTTGCCTGAAGTTCCCATATTAAGGATTTTTTTATAAAGGGATTTTCTCGAGGTGTCCGGCATCTGTTTTGTTCCTTATATTCTGATTTTGGCGAAGCATACTCAGTAAGAGCGGATTTGTCGATGATTTTTTATGCCTGATCCTCATTGACATGGATACCTATTGCACCTATACTCCCATTCCTGAAATCGACTTACCTTTTAAAATTCGTTTTACTTATTATTTTGCTATTGGAAACAGATGAACAGAAACCCTCAAGAGATAATTGAAGACGCAGAGAAGCAGGAAGTAAGAAATTACTTTGACAATAAACATGAAGGCATCTTTGTTGATGTCGGCGGCAATGAGCCTGTATCAAGGTATTCCCAGTCATGGCACCTTGAGTCTGTTTTAAACTGGTCCGGGCTTCTTATTGAGCCTAATCCGGGGCTTGCCGCAAAGGCAAGGGAGCTAAGGCCTGCGTCAACAGTATGTGAATATGCCTGTACATCTCCCGAAAAAGTGGGTGAAACAGAGCTTTTTATCCCTCTTAAGGACGGTTCCGAAGAAACCGGTCATGCTTCTCTTGAAAAAAATGTTGATGAGCACAACTACAGTGAACACAACGCGATAAAGATCAAATCTACCACGCTCACGGATCTGCTGGAAAAAAATAATATCAGAAAAATAGATTTTCTTTCCATTGATGTTGAAGGCATGGAAATGGATGTACTCCTGGGGCTTGATTTTGAAAAATACAGGCCGTCCCTGATCCTGATGGAAGATAAGCACCTTTATCTTAATAAACATTATTTTCTAAAGAAAAAAGGCTATGTGCTTATGAAAAGGGCCAATGAGAACTGCTGGTATGTTCCGGCAGACGGTAAAAAAGTGCCCCAGCCTTTAAAGGCAAGAATAAAACTCCTTAAAAGGCTCTACTTAAGTATATGGCTTAGAAAAATCAAATATGCCCTCAGGCATAAAACACTTAAGTCATTTAAAACCCTGTAACACAGGGATGAAATATTTCACCTGACAGTTTTGGCAGATAATTTGGGAAAAGATAAACAGGAAAATAATAAAGAAAAATGGTTCGTGCTTGCCCACTGCTTTAACATGGACGGACGCGCGGCCAGTCATACCATAACAGACAGGATGCCCTACCTTTTAAATGAAGGTGTGCTTCCCGTGGTGCTGAGTGCACCAACTGGAACAAAGGATAAACGCTTTCCTCATTACCGGATTCTTTCGCCTGCACCATCCGGTGTTCTTTTTGAGATGAGGCAGATTATCAAAGCCAAGTTCCCGCAAAAAGCCGCAGAAAAGATACTCAAGGCTGTTTTAACAATCCTGACCATGCTGTTTTATATTATTGAAAAAATATTTATTCATCTGGACAGCCAGTGGTCATGGTTTATCAGCGCTGCTGCAAGGGGATTTTTTATTATAAAAAAACACAAACCTGTTTTGATATACTCTGCTGCAGGGCCTCCGAGCACCCATATTGCAGGATATATTCTTCATCGGATATTCAGACTGCCCTGGCTTGCAGAGCTCTATGATCCGCTTATCTATAACAGTGATGCTACCGGCTCCCAGAGATATAAGTTTAAAAGATATGTTGAACGCATAATATTTAAACATGCTGATGCTGTTATATACTTTACCAACCGTGCTGCGAAAAGTGCTGCAGGAAGGAACGGCGCCAGGGAAAATCTTAATGTGTTAAGGCCGGGCGCTCCGCCTGAAGATTTTACCGGGGTTGAATACAAAAGGTCAGATAAAATTCATTTCGGTCATTTTGGTGTGCTGGGTGACGGCCGTGACCTTGAGGCTGTAATAAGGGCACTCCATGAAATAATCGCTGAAAATCCTGAACTCTCCAGCCGTATTATTCTGGATATTTACGGCGCAGCCCTTGACCCTGTATCCAAAAAGGCCCTTTCCAGATATCCCCTGGGGGGTGTGCTGAAAGAACATGGACGCCTTGAATATGATCCTGCAACAGGTAAATCCGGAAGACGGCAGGTTATAGAAAAAATGCGTCAATGTGATGTACTCCTTGTTATTCACGGAACCGATATAGTGTGTGAAGAGTATATACCATCAAAGGTGTATGAATATCTCCTTACCTACAGACCTGTTTTTGGAATGGGTCTTCCTGAATCCGAACTTGAAGATCTTTTAATCAGTAATGGCCACACATTTTCTGATATCGCTGATTTTAAGAAGGTAAAAGGAAGTATTTTAAAGCTGGTAGAAGAATGGGAGAAGGGCGGTTTAAAAGATAATACTCTTAATACACCTTTTACTGTAGAAGCCTATGTGAAAAAGCTGCTGGATATTTCAAACAGTATAAAAAAAGGTTGATCAATCCCATGTACCTTTAACAAAAACGGTGTTTTATGAGCCTGAATACAAGTGTAATAATAGTCAGCTATAACAATTATGAGACCACAACCGGCCCCTGCCTTGAGAGTCTGTTCAAAGATCCTGACAGTAAAAAATATGAAATAATAGTTGTTGATAACGCCTCACAGGATAAAACACCTGAAATGCTTAATAAGTTTTATTCCGAAGGCGCCGGTGTAAAACCTGTGTTAAACAAAACCAACAGGGGGTTTTCAGGCGGAAACAATGACGGTGTAAAGCAGGCAGAGGGTGATATTGTTATCCTTTTAAACAGCGACACTGTAGTTCCTCCCGGTGTTATCAGCCGGATAACAGCACACCTTGATAATAATCCCGACTGGGGAATGCTCGGACCTGTAACAAACGCTGCAGGAACAGAACAGAAGATTTTTATAAATGAAGATGATGCTAAAAAAGGGATAAAGTCCGGTGAAGAGTTCTGTGCCCATTCTGTTAATGACTGTTTTCTATCCGAAAGACTTGATTTTTACTGTGTTGCCATAAGAAAGAATATCTATAACAGCCTTGGCGGGCTGGATGAACAGTTCGGGCCGGGGTATTATGAAGACCTTGATTTTTCAATCAGGGCAAATAAGGCCGGCGTAAAAATGATGGTGGCAGAAGACTGCTTTATTTATCACAGCGCAGGCAGGACTTTTTCGAAGGTCGGTAAAAAGAATGTTAAAAAGCTTATGCATGAAAATAAAATAAAGCTTAAAAAGAAACACTCCGGAAAGGTTGAGCTTTATCATTTAAGAGACAGAAATATGAAGATGATGAAGGAGTATATTGATCTTAAAAAGAATATTTCGCCAGAAAGATTTCCTGACATTGACTACAAATTCGACAATAGAATGATGCTTGCTGAAAGCATATTTCCCCACAGCATATTTAAAAAGATGAAGTACCGTTTTCAGCTGAAAAGTATGGCTGCAGCATACAAAGACGTGTGATTATCTGCTTTTCATTAATAATCTGTTTATATGCTTAAGAAGTCTGTCTCCTGCCGCATCCAGTGTCCATCTCCTGTTAACATCATCAATACCTTTTTGCGCCATACCGGTCCAGAGATCATCATCCTTTAACAGTTTTTCTACTGCCTGTGAAAATTCAAACTCGTTTCTGTCCGTTAAAAAGCCTGTAACACCGTCTAAGACACTTTCTCTTATGCCGCCTTCTTTTACACCTACTGCAGGTGTGCCGCATGCCATACCTTCCAGAGGCGTTAACCCGAATGGTTCTAGATATGATGCATAGGTGAATACCTTGGCGCGGTTGTACAGGTCTGTGAGTTCATCGTCAGTGATCATTACCCTGAGCTCCAGCTTCACACCATTATCCTTTGCAAGGTTTACAAGGTAATTTGTTTCTGTCTGATCACTTGCATTTCCTACGATAACCACCTTGGGTCTTATACCTGCATCAATTTTACCGACTGATGAGATAACAAAATCAAATCCCTTTGCAGGGCTTATTGAACCAACAGAAAGAACAAAGTTTTCCCGTTTTTTATTTAAGGGCCTGAACTGGTCTGTGTCTATTCCAAGGTATGATACTGACGCATTGTGGCCAAGCTGTTTTAAGATTGTTTCCCTTGAGTAAAAGGAGTTACAGAGAATAAGATCTGCAAATCCTGCGTTTTCTATCTCAATTTTAAGCTGCTTTAAATCTTTATCACTGTATTTTGGATTGATTTTTACATCTGCGCCAGGTGAATGTCCGCCGTCATGAATCTGTGCAAGCCTTAAAAGCACGGCTTCATGGGTTCTTCTGGGCTGCTGGCAGAAGAACACGCTCGGGACTTTTAAATAGCGCAGGAGAAAGGGCGAAGATGATGCTCCGCACTGCTCAGAAAAAACAAGGTCAAAGTCTCTGCTGTTTATGAATGATGCAATCTCCCTCTGACATCTGTCCAGGGCCGCCATGCGCCTGATGGATTTTGAAGTAAGCAGGAGAGGATTAAAGAATGAATTGCCTGAAAGAAATGTGACCGCATCTGAAATAGATGACTTTATTGGAAATACTTTTTTCTCATAGCAGAACCCCTCAAGGGGCATATATTCTTCATTTGCTGTTTCTGGAACAGCGAGACATATTTTGTGCCCGGCATTATATAGGTATTTAACAGCGTTATAGAGAGCCCTTTTAGCTCCGCCCGAGGGGAGGTTATGGAATACCGCTATTTTCATGATCTGGCAATTACTGTTATATTTTCTGTGAAAACTTCAGGATTAATGCCCATGAAGTTTGCAAGTATTTTAAGTTTGAGCCTGCTGTATTTCTTTTTCAGCCTTTTATAAAGCGAACGTTTTTCTTTGTATGAGTAGGGGATCTTTTCGTAATATACTTCCACCCGGCTGAAGCCGACAGCATTAAGACACTGTGTAATGCTGGCAGGTGAAAAACCGCTTTCATGGGTGAAATCAGCGTAATGGTACTGGCCGAACAGAGGGTTGTCCATATTGGTGGTTCTTGACAGGAATGCCCCTGATGGACTGAGTGAATCAGAAGCAAGCTTCATCAGCTCAAAGGATCTTTCCTTGTCAAAGTGATCAAGTATATCCAGCATTACAATAAGATCATATTTAGGAGAGGCTGCAAGAAAGCCGAATGCATCGGTTACTGAGAACTGAACCGAGCCTTCATAATCAACCCCGTATTTTTTAAGGGACTCTTTTGCAACATCAATCTGTTCCTGAGAAACATCCAGTGCGTGGATATTGGTAAATCCTTTTTTTAACAGGTAATAGGTCAGGTATCCGACCCCGCATCCCAAATCAAGGATTGCTGCATCTTTGGGTAGCTTTGAAATAACATCCCCGAAGTTGATATCAATCCTCTCTATTACCCATTCCCAGCCTTCCTTTGTGGGTGGAAGCACCCTTGAATAGTGAAGTGAAAAATATTTTTCAAACAGCTTTTCTCTGTAATCTTTTTCCAACTTTTTTCTCCCGTTATAATTCTCAATCCGTTTTTGTAAGCGGAATCAATATTAATTAGATGATACATGGGAGTGTATAACCTAATTTAATGAAATTTGCTATGCGGATTTTCAGGAATAAAGGGACATGTCATTGTCCACCATGTCTTTGATTAAATTATCAAAGCTGATGGTATGTTCCCAGCCGAGTTCGGTCTTTGCTTTGGTGCAGTCTCCTATCAGCAGATCCACTTCTGCCGGCCGGTAAAAATCGGGGTTTATGCGTACATAGTCTTCATAGTTAAGCCCAAGGTGTGAAAATGCCTTTTCGCAGAATTCACGCACAGAGTGTGTTTCTTCGGTGCATACTACATAGTCATCAGGTTTATCCTGCTGAAGCATAAGCCACATGGCCTTTACATAATCCTGTGCATGTCCCCAGTCTCTTTTGGCGTCAAGGTTTCCCAGTTCCAGTTTGTCTGTCAGCCCCTTTTTAATCATTGCTGCATGTGACGTTATTTTGCGGGTAACAAATTCAAAACCCCTTCTCGGTGATTCATGATTGTAAAGAATACCGTTGCAGGCAAAGATATTATAGGCTTCTCTGTAGTTCTGAGTCAGGTGAAAACCCGCTACCTTGCTGATACCGTAAGCGGAACGCGGGTGGAACGGGGTCATTTCATTTTGCGGTACTTCCCTTACTTTGCCGAACATTTCACTTGATGCTGCAAAGTAAAAGCGTGTTTCCGGCACGACATCCTTTAATGCAGAAAGAATATAGTGCGTTCCGCTTATGTTTGACTGAAGAGTGGAGAACTCATCTTCAAAACTGTAGGACACATAGCTCTGGGCTGCAAGATGATACACTTCATCCGGCCTTATGGTGGACATGGCCTTGTATATAGAAGGGTAGCTCTCAAGAGAGCCTGCAATGATTTCTATTTTATCCAGAAGATGCAGTATGCGGCCGAGCCTGTTTTTTGAGTCTTCAAGGGCAACGCGCCTTGCAAATCCGTAAACCTTGTATCCCTTTTCAAGGAGAAGTTCTGCGAGGTATGATCCATCCTGCCCGGTTATTCCTGTGATTAAAGCTTTTTTCATAGTTGGTACCTGATTGAGATTTTATTTTGTTATTAAATATTTTAATTAATTAACAACATACGCTGACAGAGTCAATCAGCGGTTATTCCAGTTATCCGAAGAGGCAATAATTCCCCCTTCGGAAGACATTGCGGACAGGCCTTTTCTGGCTCGTATCCTTTTTTCGTCCTGTACATCCTGGAGTTCTTTATCCAGCCGCTCCTGGTCCCATTTTTTAAATACATTATGTTTAAGATGATACTGAATTGCAGAAAACCATAATACTTTTATTTTTACGCCGGCATGAAACAGCCTGTAGCACAGGTCTGAATCTTCTCTTCCCCAGCTGTTGTCGTACACTTCATCAAACCCGTCCGCTTTAATAAAATCGTTTTTAAACATGGAAAGGTTGCATGACCTTATTCCGCTGTCAAAGGTTTTAGGCCGGATTAGCAAAGATGAAAGAAGCTTTGAGTGAATAAGGTTTTTCCGGTTTCCTACTGCGCCAGTCAATATGGAAGGAGGTGTAAAGCTTTTACTGTTAATAACCTGTTTAGTATAGTGATCCGAAAGAATAACTCTCTTACCCTGCAGAAAACAGCCCTGTTCTGCATTTTTGACATGGTCTGCAATAAAGTCTTTATGAAGTACTACATCATGATCAATAAAAATAATGTATGGGGATCCTGAATATTTTACTGCAAGATTTCTTATCCTTGACTGACGGACCCCGTTATCATCATGATTTACATGGCACCATCTGATTTTTGATCCGGAAAGAACCGATTTTACGGTTTTAGCTGTATCCTCCCTGCTGCCGTCATCAGCTATAATTATTTCTGACGGCAGTTGGGTCTGATTTTTTACTGATGTAAGTGTCAGATCAAGTGCTTCGGGCCAGTTGTAGGTCGTTATAATTAAAGAAGTGTCCATATAAAAACTGTCGTTTTTGTTTTATGTGCCGGCAGCTGAAGGATTATAACAGTGATTGAGTGCTGCAGACATAATCCGGGAATCTGTTTTTTTTAAATTAAAGTTATTTAAGTTTTTCAAGTGCCCAGTCTTCGATATCTATCTCAAGGGACCTGTTCAGCAGATCTATAGATACAACCACCTTGTCTCCCTGTCCTTTATGGCGAAGATAAAAACCGGTGAGCCCCTTTAACGGACCGTCCATTATCCTGATTCTGTCTCCTATCTTCATGAATTCTCTGTTCTGAACAGTCCTGTCTGTACCGTTGAGAATCATGAGTGACTGGATTTCATCATCATTTGCCGGGACAGGTTTCCCCTTAAAGCCGATAAGCTGAACAACTCCTACAGTCTTTAAAATGCTGAGGTATTCCTGGGCCTCAAGTGCGGTTTTTACAAATACGTAGCCAGGCAGAAGAGGAACCATGATTTTTTTTCTCCTGTCTTTCCTTCTGCTCATTACCTGGATTTTGGGGAGAAAAACTTCTATGGATTTTCCTGATATTCCGTCATATACTTTTTGTTCAAATCTGCTTCTGGTATGTATTGCATACCATTTTCCCGTTTCATCTGTCATTTAACTGGTGTTCCCTCTAACACTGTCATGGAATATGACTGCTGTTTTGTTTTGAAAGCGTAATAGTTCGTATTCTTTACCTTGTCAAGTAATTTCAGGTATTTTGCTTTCTTGACAAAATCTGTTGCCGATGTTAATTGATTTCGTTTTACTGCAAATGGCGGCAGATTTAAAGTCAATCATATTTTAATAAAAGGTAAAAGCGATTACTCATCATCATATTGTCATAGAGGGGCCTCTGGGTGTCGGTAAAACCAGCCTCGCAAGAAAACTGGCTGAACATATCAACGGTCAGCAGATGCTCGAGCGTACCGAGGATAATCCCTTTCTCGATAAATTTTATAAGGACCAGAAGCGGTACAGGTTTCAGATTCAGATGTTTTTTCTGATGAGGCGTTATCAGCACAGTCTTGACCTGAATCAGCTTGATCTCTTTAAAAAGACAATAGTCAGCGATTTTCTGTTTGATAAAGACCGTCTGTTTGCAAAAAATAATCTTGATGACAGTGAGTTCTGGTTATACGAGCAGCTTTTTCAGATATTAAAAAAGAGGGTAAAACCGCCTGATCTGGTTGTTTTTTTACAGGCAAAATCCGAAGTCCTGATGGAACGGATCAGGAAAAGAAATGTTAATTATGAAAAACCGATTAACATAAAATATCTTGACCAGATCAATCAGGCATTTAATGATTATTTTTTTCATTACACTGAATCTCCTCTGCTTATAGTAAATGCATCGGAGATCGATTTTGTGAATATAAAAGAAGATTTTGAAGACCTGGTTAATGAGATTGATCAGATGAAGTCGGGTGTTCAGTATTATATACCTGTCAGTTCGAGGTAGTAATATAGCCATGAAAAAAGAAATAGAAATTATAGACTCAATAGAAAAGATGCAGGCAAAGGCTGAAGAAATCAGGCTTTCCGGAAAAAAGATCGGGCTGTTTCCCACCCTTGGTTTTCTGCATGAAGGACATATTGAACTGATAAGGGAAGGGCGTAAGCGGTGCGATGTGCTTGTTATGAGCCTGTTTGTAAACCCTATACAGTTCGGCCCCAATGAAGATCTCGATAAATATCCGAGAGATACCGAGGGTGATTTGAAAAAGGCTCTCGATAACGGAGTTGATATTGCATTTATGCCCACGCCTTCCGGGATGTATCCGGATGATTTTAAGAGCAGCGTTGCCGTAAAAGAGATAACCGATTATCTTTGCGGTAAATCACGCCCGGGTCACTTTGAGGGAGTTACTACAGTTGTTAATAAACTTTTCAATATAGTAAAACCTCACTTTGCCATGTTCGGGCAAAAGGATTTTCAGCAGCTGGCAGTTATCCGGCAGATGGTAAAAGATCTTAATATTGATACTGAAATTGTTGAGGTTCCCATAGTCCGCGAATCTGACGGCCTTGCCATGAGCAGCAGAAATAAATATCTTAATGAGGAAGAGCGTAAATCCGCATTAAGCTTAAAAAAGGCAATGGACAGTGCGGCTCTAATGGTAAAGGAAGGTGAAACTGATTCCGGGAAAATAGTCGCATCTCTTGAAGCGTTGATTCTGTCTCATCCATTTACCAGCATAGACTATATAAATATTTGTGATCCTGATACTCTTGAAGATGTATCAAGTATCAAGGGTAAAACTCTTCTGGCGCTGGCTGTAAAAGTAGGAAGTACCAGGTTGATAGATAACTGTTTGTTAAAAGCTTGATGTTGTTGCATTAAAGGATGCAGATATACATGTTACCTTTTCGTCATTCCCGCGGAGGCGCATTGGGGTCAAGCTAAAAGATGTTGGAATAAAAGGGGATATAGGTGTAGGGTGCGGGCCTTGCGCCCGCCCGAATAAGATATCCAGTCATCCACCATAGGGCAGCATTATAGTAAAACAACAGAAAAATATCACAGTTAGAGAGTCTTATGGTTGCCATAAATAGCAAAAAGCAGGCGGACGCAAGGCCCGCCACTACACCTGCAAATATATTCTATCTGAATATTGGAATATTAAAGAAAGATTAAATCTCCATGAATTCAACCCGTTTTTAATCGCGTAGCTTGACGCCAATGCGCGAAGGCGGGAATCCACTTTAAGTCTTTAAAAACAAAACCAATTCTTTATAAAATAATATGTCATTTGAACTCTCACAGTTCAGTTCTGCTGTTTTTTGCAGGGCTGTATGGTGGATCGCAAAAAATAATAAAACTTGACATATAATGATATGTCTATATAATCCTTATATCAAGATATGTGGATATATAATTATGGAAAGCATAAATTACTTTAAAGCACTTGCCGATGAAACCAGAATCCGCCTGTTCAACATACTTCTTACCCATGAATTGAGTGTGAATGAACTGGTATCCATTATGGATATGGGCCAGTCAAGAATATCAAGACATCTGAAAATACTTACTGATTCCGGGCTTCTTCAGTGCAGGAGGGATGGCATCTGGGCTTTTTATTCTATTTCAAAGAGCGGAAAAGAGAAAGAATTTGCCGAAGCTATCCGGTTTCTTTTTCATGATGAGTCTGAATTTACAGAAGATTTAAAAAAAGCAGATATTGTCATGAATGAGCGTAAAAATAAATCAAAGCAGTTTTTTAATAATATAGCCCATGAGTGGGATGATCTGCAGCAGCAGATTATGGGAGATTTTGATCTGAACAGCGCCATTTTAAAACATGTTGATACATGCAGATTTGCTGTTGATATGGGGTGCGGTACAGGTAAATTGATTAATAAGTTAAAAGGATCAGCCGATATAATAGTGGGGGTTGACTCTTCACCCGTAATGATGGAACAGGCCCGGAAACTTTTTAAAAATGAAAACGGCCATGTGGATTTGCGGCTTGGCGAACTCGAACACCTTCCCATAGCTGACAGCGAAGCTGATTGTGTTGTTATCTCAATGGTACTCCACCATATATCAGACCCCGAAAAGGTAATTGCCGAAGCCTCAAGAGTTTTAAGCCGAAAAGGGCGGTTTATTATTGCTGATTTTGAAAAGCACGGGGATGAGAATATGAGAAATAAATACGGCGACCGATGGCTCGGCTTTTCAAATGAGGAAATTGAGATATTTTTATCCGGTAATGGATTTGCATTAACTGAGATGGAATCGTTTCCAATGAATCAATCATTAAAACTGAATATTTATAAATCAGAAAAAATATAAACAATAAACATAAAGGAGAAGGTTATGAGTTTTGAAGAACTTGATCTATCATTAAAAAACAAAGTGGCAGATATGTCCCTTGCCGAACTCGGGCATAAGGATATGCAGTTATCAGAAAGAGAGATGCCCGGCCTTATGGCATGCAGGGAAAAATACGGGAAAGATAAACCTCTTAAAGGCCTTAAGGTTATGGGAAGCCTTCATATGACAATTCAGACTGCCATGCTGATAGATACCCTTGCAGCTCTTGGCGCTGATCTTCGCTGGGCAACCTGTAATATCTTTTCTACCCAGGATCATGCAGCGGCAGCAATAGCTGATAAAGGGACATCATCTGTTTACGCATGGAAGGGCGAAACCCTTGAAGAGTTCTGGTGGTGTACTGAAATGGCCCTGACCTGGCCTGACGGCAGCGGACCTGACCTGATTGTTGATGACGGCGGCGACGCCACTCTTTTTATTCACCAGGGTGTAAAGGTAGAAAATGATCCTTCTCTTCTTGAGCAGACCTATGACAACCCGGATTTAAAATGTCTTATGGAAAGATTAAAGGCTACTTACGAAAAAGATCCCCAGCACTGGCATAAAGTAGCGGAAAATATAAAAGGTGTTTCCGAAGAAACTACAACCGGTGTTCACAGGCTGTATCAGCTTGCAAGAGACGGCGAACTTCTCTTCCCTGCAATCAATGTAAATGACTCAGTAACAAAGTCAAAGTTTGATAACCTGTACGGATGCCGCGAATCCCTTGCCGACGGTATCAAGCGTGCAACGGACATCATGCTTGCCGGTAAGATTGTTGTTGTGTGCGGTTACGGCGATGTTGGAAAGGGCTGTGCTGATTCAATGAAGGGATACGGCGCAAGGGTTCTTGTAACAGAGGTTGACCCAATCTGTGCGCTTCAGGCATCAATGGAAGGCTATGAAGTGGTAACAATGGAAGACGCAGCAGGGCGGGGCGATATTTTTGTTACTGCAACAGGCTGCTATAAGGTAATTACAAGTGATCATATGGAGCAGATGAAGGATGAAGCTATTATCTGTAATATCGGTCATTTTGATAATGAGATAGATATGGCCTATCTTGAAAAAACTCCTGAATGCACAAAGCTTAATATCAAACCCCAGGTTGATAAATGGACCCTTAAGTCCGGAAGGTCAATCATTGTGCTGGCAGAAGGACGCCTGGTAAATCTTGGGTGTGCAACAGGTCATCCGAGTTTTGTTATGAGTAACAGCTTTACAAATCAGACTCTGGCTCAGATAGCGCTGGCAACGGAGTCCCATGAGAAAAAGGTGTATACCCTTCCAAAGGAGCTTGATGAAGAAGTTGCAAGACTGCACCTTGGAAGGCTTGGTGTAAAGCTTACAAAACTAACTCAGGAACAGGCGGATTACCTTGGTGTAGCGGTTGAAGGGCCATACAAACCGGATCATTATAGATACTAAAATAATTGAAAAAATTATATTTTATTTAAAGGAGCAACAAATGAAACAATCTAATTTTCTTTTTACATCAGAGTCTGTTACCGAAGGACATCCTGACAAGGTAGCCGATCAGATCTCAGACCATATCCTGGACAAGATTCTCGAGCAGGATAAATATTCAAGAGTAGCCTGTGAAACCCTGGTAACAACAGGTATGGCAATGATAGCCGGTGAAATAACAACCAATGCATATGTGGATATGCCCGAGGTCGTAAGGGAAACTATCAAGGATATAGGTTACACAAACTCTGCCATGGGATTTGATTACGAGACATGTGCCGTTATGTCATCAATTGATAAACAGAGTCCGGATATTGCAGTTGGAGTTGATGAAGGAACCGGTATGTTTACGGATCTTGGCGCAGGCGACCAGGGACTTATGTTCGGTTTTGCATGTAAAGATACCGATACCCTTATGCCTATGCCTATCTATCTTGCTCATGGACTGACTGCAAGGCTTACTGAAGTACGCAAAAACGGACAGCTTCCTTGGCTCAGACCTGACGGAAAAACCCAGGTTACTGTTCAGTATGAAGATGGTAAACCTTCTACAGTGCATACTGTGGTTGTTGCAGCTCAGCATAATCCGGAGATCGGTTATGATGAGTTAAGGGAAGCAATAATTGAGGAAGTTATTAAAAAAGTAATTCCTGCAGATATGCTCACTGCTGATACACAGTTTTTTATTAATACAACCGGAAGATTTGTAATAGGCGGCCCAATGGGCGACTGCGGACTTACCGGAAGAAAAATAATAATGGATACCTACGGCGGATTCGGATACCACGGCGGCGGCGCTTTTTCCGGTAAAGATCCATCCAAGGTTGACAGAAGCGCATCATATATGTGCCGTTATATTGCAAAAAATATGGTAGCTGCCGGACTTGCAGAAAAATGCGAAATCCAGGTTGCGTACACAATCGGAAGGGCTGAACCCGTTTCAGTTCTGGTTGGTGACTACGGCACAGGTGTTGTGTCTGGAAACGAACTTACAGAGATAGTTAAAAAGGTCTTTGACCTCAGACCTGCCGCAATAATAGACAAGCTTGATCTCTTAAGGCCTATCTACCGCCTCACCAGCAATTACGGCCATTTTGGAAGAGAACTTCCTGAGCTCAGCTGGGAAAAAACCGATATGGTTGAAGAGCTTAAGAAGGCAGTGAAATAGATTTTAACAAAACCCCTGCTATGAGGCTAACGCTCATGGCAGGGGTTTTGTTTTTAAACCATATTCCCTCATTTCATAACAATAACCGATTATTCCGGGACCTGAATTCGTAGAGACAGGCCTCTGACCTGTCTTAAATAGTTTTTCTCTGGTTGTCCTGCCGTAGCTTGAACGTTTTTTTACGAAGACGGATGGCCTTTGTGTGCTCTAGCTAAGCGGGCGAAAGGTACGTTTTTAAGTTTTTGTTTTTAAAATTAAAAAAAGCTTTTGATTTTTCTCCGTGCTCTCCGTGTCTCTGTGGTGAACAGCCTTTTGTATTATCGTTTTTTAAATGTTTTATTTCGATGGCCTTTCAACAAACTCTCTGTCCGTTTTAAAAATATCAATAGCATCAAAACTGGCTTTCGTCTCTTCCTTAATTTCATGCTGATTTGCAAAAAGAAGAATATCTATAATTTTTCTTTTTTCAGCATCAAGAGCATCAGCCAGGATTTTACCTACCTGTTCCTTTGTAAGCATTTCCAATGCATCCAGGTCCTTCTGTCTTCTGTCAAAGTCTTTATCGTATTCAAAAGTGAGCGTATCAAAGAGCGCTGTCTTTTCTGCAATGCTTTTGGGTTTTTCCATAAGGCCTGTTTTAACTGCTGCCTTAAACTGGTTGAATACCTCCTCCGGCAGTGCATCAAACTCTTCAGAAAGGGTCGCTATAAACCTGTCTGCTCTGTCTCTTATATCATCAGCCGCGTGACTCTGTGACTGAATAATAAAAAACAGGTAATGCTGGCCATTATCATCCGGAGCTGCTGACAGCACTATATAGCCAAGCTGCTGGTGTGTTCTCATCTCCGTATAAAAGGGCTGTGAAATAAAGTTTTCTATAATATGAGACGCTGCACGTAATTGAGGCGTTTCACTCCCAAGGTATACAGATCTCCAGAAGCAGGAGTTGTTTGTTTCAAGGCGTTCAACGTAAGTAATAGGGTCATTCGATTTTTCAACCAGTATTCGCTGTTTAAATGTTTCTTCCTTATCAAGCGGTGCAGAATTTAAATAAGCTTTTAGTTTGCGGGATAGGCTTTCGGTTTCTTCGGCTGATATGTTTCCGTGAGCCAGACCTTCAATCCTTGTTTTACTGTACAGTGTATCAACAAAATGCTTAAGCTCCATAAGCCCAATGTTTCTGCTTTCCTCCAGGATTGAATCAACGCTGAAATATGTTTCTTTTCTTATTCTGCGTGAAACATACCTTGCTATCTCCCAGGCCTGTTTCATCTTAAAGTTCTGCCACTCAAGCTGTTTTTTCTCTTTAATGTCGGAAAAACGCTGGTCTGAAATATCTATGGTCTTAAGTCTTGCGCCTATCTTTTCTAGCAGCATGGGCATAGAGCCTGTATAGCCGCTCATTGTTATGATCATGCCGTCAAGGTCGCCTGAAAAACTGAAATCAAGACCAGCTTCATGGGCCTGGTAAGATATCTCGTTAAGCATATCATTTACACATGCACTGTAAAGCGACAGCCGCGCCATGTACGCCTGGCTTACGATTTCTTTTGGCACCTTGACCCGAAATACAATGCTTGCCTTTGGTCTTTTAAAGGTAACATCCTGTTTGTACCAGATCTCAAGACCCGGTTCGTCTATAATATTTACAGGCCGTTCTTCAAGCAGATCAGCATCCTGCGGAATGAAAGGGTTTGGCTGGGGCAGAAAAAGCTCTTTGACTTTTTCCGGCTTTTTGAGTGCTTTATAGAATTTCCCTTTTTCAGCGCTGTATGAGTAGCTGGTGCCGTAGTACTGCTCTGTCTTATCTGTTTTTAGCCCCTTTGCTGTAAGCATGCACAGCATGTTGGAAGGTTTAAGGTGATCAAGTACAGACCTGATAAGCTCAGGTTCAAACACTTCATACATATAATCGACTCTGTCTGCAATATCTGCAGGGTAATCGTTCATATTACCTGCAAGGTGGCGGGCTAACGCTGTTCCTTCTCCCTTGTTTTTATATGTATAATCAAGCTCGGCAATTCGTTTTATCTCTTTAAATATGTAAGGCTGTATTCCCTTTTCCTTCAGCATGTCTATGTAACTGAAACAGTATTTTACAACATCGCGGTACTGATCAAGGCCTTTTTGTGTCAGCTTGATACTGATAACGAACCTGCCGTAATCATCTGTAAGGCTGCCGCCGCCTGCACTTAACCCTGTGGCAAGTCCCTGTTTTTTAAGGTACGATAACAGCGATCCTTCTCCCTCATGACCGATACAAAAACCGACTATCATTTCAGGTTTTGCTTTGTAATACTCGATTAAACCCGGGAGAGAAAAAGTGAGTGTGAGCTCTCTTATATCCTTTACCGGAACCCTTTGTATAAGGCGGAATGCTTTTTCCTGATCCAGGTAGTCGGGGCTGAAGGCCGGTTTAGAAATATTATTGTTTTTAATTGAAAGAAAATATTTTTTTGCCAGGCCTTCCATGTCATCAAGACTTTTACTGCTTAAAAAGACAAGGCTCATCCTGTTGGCGGAATAATACCTGTTATAAAAATCAATGAACTCTTCCCGCTTAACACCTTTTAAGGTGTCAATATTTCCTGTTGCAAAATGATTGGCCGGGTGATCCTTTGTATAAAAAATCTTAAATAACTGATGTTCCCGCCAGTCATCCTGCTGGATGTTTTTCTGATGTTCCGAGTTTACCGCATTCATTTCTCTTTCGCTGTACTCCTGCGAAAAGAGAGGTGAAATAAAGAACTGAGAGAACCTGTCCAGGGCACCTTCAAAGGCATCATGCTGAACTTCAAAATGAAAATTCGTTCGATCCTCTCCAGTAAAGGCATTTGAGTAACCGCCGTGGCTGTCCAGAAAGCCCGAAAAATCGCCGACTTCAGGATATTTAGCTGTTCCTAAAAAAAGCATGTGTTCAAGAAAGTGAGCAAGACCCTGCCTGTCTTTAGGGTCCATGAGGGACCCGACCTGTATTTCAAGAGCCGCAGCAGAAGTGTTGTATTCAGGGTCCGAAATCATCAGTACCTTTAAACCGTTATCAAGGACAATATTGCGTGAAACGGATTTGTCATCAGGGGCTTTGTTTAGCCCGCCTGCATAGAGTACTGAGCTAAAGAATAAAAAACATATGGTAAAGATCAAAAATATTTTTTTCATTGTGAATCCTGTGTATCAAAATTAGTTTGAGGTATCCTTCTGTAACGATTCCAGGAACGCATCAGGTGTGCTTTTTCTTCCCAGAAAATCTTCAACCAGCAGCTCTGGATCAACACTGTCGCCCTTGGCCAGTACCTTAACGCGGTATTCCATGCCGACTTTGGGGTTCATTATGCCTTCTTTTTTAAAACGGCTGAACGTGTCTACTGATATTACTTCGGACCACAGGTATGAGTAGTAACTCGCAGAATACCCGGAAACAATATGACCGAATGATGCTTCAAAATGTGTATCTTCCGGTGATTTGTATTTTGTGATATCCCACATCATATCTGCCCATAGTTTTGTGGTTGATTCAGGAACTTCTGTTCCATGTATTGCCTGATCAAATGAGGCGTAAAATATCTGTCGGTTTGTATTAAAGGCCTTTAAAAAATAATTAAGCTTTACAATATTGCTGATCAGTTCTTCAGGCATAGGCTCGCCTGTTTTATAATGCTTTGCAAACCTGTTGAGGATTTCCGGTTTTTCGAGCCACAGTTCAAACATCTGGGACGGAGCTTCTACAAAGTCTCTTTTTACCGAAGTACCGGACTGTCCGTTCAAGCGGGCAGTTGTAAGGCAGCTGTGCATACCGTGTCCGAACTCATGAAAAAATGTTGTTACTTCATTAAGAGAAAGGAGTGACGGTTTACCTTCGGTCGGTTTTGCAAAGTTACATACAAGTGCAACAACCGGTGACTGATAATGTCCGGGAGAAAGTTCACGTCCGCCTCTTAAACCGAACTGGGCAGCGTGGGAGTATTTGTTGTCTCTGGGAAAAAGGTCAAGGTAGATTCCTGCTATAACCTTGCCTTCTGATTTTACCAGGTATTTTTTAACATCAGGATGCCATGTTTTTGCTGTTTTATCTTCTTCAAACTTTATGCTGAACAGTTCTTCGTATATATTCATGCAGCCTTTTATTGTGCTTTCCATGCTGAAGTATTCGCGTACCTTTTCTTCATCTACATTATATTTTTCCTGCAGAATTTTATTTTTAAGATAGCTTATATCCCAGTAATTTACCTCTTTTCCGCCATTGGCCTTTTGCAATGTGGCGCGGTCCTTTGCCGTGTTTTCCGAAGTAACTTTCAGGAGGTTGCTTAAAAAATTATCAACAGCCTCGGGAGTTTTTGCCATCTTGTTTGAAAGAAGAATGTTTCTGATTGAAGGAAACCCGAGGATTCCCGCTTTTTCTTTTTTTAAGGTCAGAATTTCTTTTAAGAGAGCGATGTTTTCTGGAAAAGCTCTGTTAAGAAAAAGGTGATCATATTTTTTACGTGTGTCTGATGATTCTGCATATTTCATTACACTGTTTCGGGTGGGGTAATCCGTCTTTAAAACGTAATTGCCGTCAGCATCTTTTTCAAGACGTTCAAGAGCAGTATCTGGTAAACCTTTCAGTTCTTCTGCTGTTACCGTGATGCTTGAGTCCTCTTCTCTTATATTCTTACTGAATTCAAGGGCAAGTTTGGAGAGCTGAGCGTTAATTTCTTCAAGTCTTGCTCTTTTTTCTCCCTCAAGCTGTACACCTTCCATTTCAAAATCCTTAATGGATTCATCCAGCCATCGTTTTTCATCAGAGGCAAGATTGTCGTAATCTTTTTTACGAAGATCCAGCAGGGCTTTATATGTGCCTTTTCTTAAGATAAATGATGAAAGATATTCGCTGACCTCTTCTTCACATTTTAATGCGGCTTCTCTTAAAGCCTGGTCTGGCGAGGTGTACCCAAGTATCATGAATTCGGGAAAGTCCAGTTTTGAAAAAAGCTCATCCAGTTTATGTATTGTGTTTTGTGCATTTCTTTCTTCATAGGTGATTACATCGACATTATCAAAACCCTGTTTTATCTCTTTAAATTCTGATTCAAAATCCTTTAATAATTTTTCAGAGTCAGTATAAAATTCAATTTCAGGCGAAGAGTAGCTTGAGTAGAGATACGGTTTGATTTCATTATTGACAGGCTTGGTTTCATCTTTACCGCATGCAGAAATTATGAGCAGTAAACAGAATAATAAAGATAATTTTTTCATTTTTTTGTCCTTCCGAAAACATTAAAGGTAATAGGAACTATTTCGTTTAATAGAATAATTACTTACACTTAATCTATAAAAATAACCATGACTTTATCGAGGTCAATGACAGGAATCTTGAGAAAAATGTTAAAATAATATATTTACATTGTCAAACAGGGTAGCAAAGGTTATCTTGTTAAGTAACTATATAAAATGTTTAGATAAATAAATTAATTTCGTGCATCCTGATATAATGATGCGACTTAACCTGAGTCTGTTTAACGGAGCTTGAATATGCAAAAAGCGGATAGATTCTGTTCAATTCATAAACTGCCGGTATTTTTTATTCTGATTTTATCTCTTATCTTTGCCTCATGCGGTGGAGAATCTAAAAATAATGTGACAGAAGGCATTAAGGACCAGATCCTTCATATGGGTAACGGGACAGAGCCCCAGGGGCTTGATCCTCATGTTGTAACAGGTGTGCAGGAATTTAACATAATTGTAGCTCTGCTTGAAGGGCTTGTTGCAGAAGATCCAAAAACTCTCGAGCCAATTCCAGGGGCAGCCGAGTCATGGACTGTATCCGACGACCTTAAAACCTATGTGTTTAAAATGCGAAAAGGTGCAAAATGGTCCAACGGAGATCCTGTTACTGCACAGGATTTTGTATATTCATGGAAACGCTTAATATCTCCCGGGCTTGCAGCAGAGTATGCGTATCAGCTCTTTTACCTCAAGAATGCGGAGAAGTATTATAAAGGTGAAATTGAAGATTTTAATGAAGTTGGTGTTAAGGCAGTTGACGACAGTACCCTTGAGGTAGAACTTAACTATCCCGTTCCGTTTTTTCTATCACTTCTTTCCCATCATAGTCTTTTTCCTGTGCACAGGGCCACAATAGAAAAGTTTGGAGACATTGACAGCCGTGTATCAAAGTGGACCCTGCCTGGTAATTTTGTAGGCAATGGTCCCTTTGTTTTAAAAACCTGGGAACTCAATAAAATCATTACTGTAGAAAAAAATCCCCTGTACTGGAACGCGGATATTGTCCGTCTGAACGGGATTCATTTTTATCCTACTGATAATGAGCAGACAGAAGAACGTATGTTCAGGTCAGGACAACTTCACCTCACAAGCACAGTTCCTATTGATAAGATAGAGGTCTATAATGAAAAATCTCCTGAGCTGATTCGAACATATCCATATCTTGGTACTTACTATTACATGTTTAATACACTCAGAAAGCCTTTCGATGATCCAAAAGTAAGAAGGGCGCTTGCCATGTCTATTGACCGGCGTCAGATAGTTGAAAGAATAACAAAAGGCGGGCAGATGCCGGCCTATGCTTTCACTCCTCCCAATACTATGGGGTACACTCCGGAAGCTGCTATTCCATTCGATATTGAGGGGGCAAAAAAACTGTTGGCAGAAGCAGGTTATCCCGAAGGAAAAGGACTCCCTGAGTGTGAACTTCTCTATAACACTCTTGATGCACATCGAAAGATAGCGGTTGCCATTCAGCAGATGTGGAAAAATTCAGTTAATGTAAATATTACCCTTGTTAATCAGGATTGGAAGGTCTTTCTCGACAGCCAGCGGACTCAAAATTTCCTCATTTCAAGGGCTTCCTGGATAGGTGATTATCCTGATCCGAATACATTTCTGGATATGTGGGTTACAGACGGCGGAAACAATCATACAGGCTGGTCAAACAAAGAGTATGACAGTTTAATTGCAAAGGCTGCACAAACCATAGGTCAGAAAAAAAGATATGAGTATTTCCAGCGGGCTGAAAAAATACTGACCGAAGAAGTTCCGATTCTGCCCATTTATACCTATACAAAAATTTCTCTTATACGTCCTGAAGTTAAGGGCTGGTATCCCAATGTGCTTGATCATCATCCATACCAGTACGTGTATTTAGAAAAATAAAATGTTTAAAATAATTTTAAACCGCATACTTATTGCCATACCTGTACTGCTTATAGTTATTACGGTTACATTCTTTTTTATAAGAATGGCGCCGGGCGGACCCTTTGATACTGAAAAAGTGCTTCCGCCCGAGATAACTAAAAATCTAAATAAGTATTACAACCTGGATAAACCTGTTTTTTTACAGTATACGGATTATCTTAAAAATCTTACCCATGGAGATTTCGGTCCGTCATTCAGGCATTCAAACCGGACAGTCTCGGAGATGATTTTTACGGGGCTTCCCATTACTTTTGAACTCGGTGTGTATGCGATACTTATTGCAATCTGTATAGGTATCTTTGCAGGGCTTCTTGCAGCATTATCACCCAACAGTATGCAGGATTATATTCCCATGTCATTTGCCATGACAGGTATATGCATGCCCAGTTTTTTACTTGGGCCTGTACTGGTGCTTATTTTCGGTATATGGTTTGATCTGCTTCCTGTTTCCGGCTGGAACACTCTTCCCGGCGATAAGATTCTGCCGTCAATTACTTTAGGTGCAACCTACGCAGCCTATGTTGCAAGGCTCACCCGCGGCGGCATGCTTGAAGTAATGTACCAGGATTTTATACGCACTGCCCGCGCAAAGGGATTGCCCGAAGCTATGGTTGTAATGCGTCATGCATTAAGGGGAGGGCTGCTGCCGGTTGTATCATTTTTAGGGCCGGCCATTGCAGGCCTTCTTGCCGGTTCCTTTGTTGTTGAGACCATCTTCCAGGTTCCCGGACTCGGGCGCTTTTACATCAAGGCTGCGTTTGACCGTGATTACACAATGATTCTGGGTACAACAATTTTTTATTCGGCCCTGATAATATTCTTTAACCTGTTTTCGGATATTCTTACATCATGGCTTGATCCGAGGTTGAGGGAGCACTGATGAAACTGCCGAGTGTAAAAAAAATAGGAATAGAAAAGGGTACGTCGCTGTGGAGTAATTCATGGTACCGGCTTAAAAAGAACAGGCTTGCCATGGTGGGGCTGTTTATACTCTGCTTTATGGTCCTGATAGCGCTTCTTACTCCATGGATAGCGCCATATTCATATGAGGTTCAGGATTTAAATCTCGGTGCTGCACCTCCCTCTGCCGAGCACTGGCTTGGTACTGATATATTTGGAAGGGATCTTTTAACCCGGATAATGTACGGAAGCAGGATATCACTTGCTGTAGGATTTCTTGCAACCGCAGTATCTCTTATTATCGGTGTTGCATGGGGGACCATATCCGGTTTTTCAGGCGGCAGGGTTGATATGACAATGATGAGGATTGTTGATATCCTTTATGCTCTTCCCTTTATTATATTCGTAATTCTGTTAATGGTTGTGTTCGGGCGAAATCTCTTTCTGCTGTTCATGGCCATCGGTGCTATTGAATGGCTTACTATGGCCAGGATAATCCGCGGGCAGGTGTTAAGCATCAGGGAAAAGGAATACATTGATTCTGCCATAATGACAGGTATTTCAAAATGGCGCATTATAACAAGGCATGTTATCCCCAACACAATAGGACCTATAATAGTTTATACAACCCTTACAATTCCAAGCGTTATTCTGCTTGAATCTTTTTTGAGTTTTTTAGGGCTTGGTATTCAGCCTCCCATGAGTTCATGGGGGCTTTTAATTTCATACGGTGTGGAGACAATGGAAGAGTATCCCTGGCTTTTAATATTCCCGGGAGTTGTTCTTTCTGTAACACTTTTTTCACTTAACTTTCTGGGTGACGGACTTAGAGACGCCCTGGACCCGAAGAGTACAACAAGGTAGGAAAATCCATTGGCACTGCTTGAAGTAAAAAATCTTAAAACAAACTTTTATACACGTTACGGTGTCTCAAGGGCAGTTGATGATGTATCCTTTGCTGTTGAAAAAGGCGAAACTGTAGGTATCGTGGGCGAGTCAGGTTCCGGAAAGTCAGTATCGTGCTATTCTCTTATGGGGCTTGTACCGTCTCCTCCCGGAAAAATAGAAAGCGGCAGCGCACTGTTTAACGGCATTGATCTTTTAAGCTGCAGCAAAAAAGAACTGCGTAAAATTCGCGGAAATACAATATCAATGGTTTTTCAGGACCCCATGAGTTCTCTTAACCCCTACCTTACAATAGGTGTTCAGCTTACCGAGCATCTTGTACTGCACAAGGGTATTTCAAAAGAAGAAGCCCGGAAAAAAGCAATAAGTGCACTGCTTGAGGTTGGAATTCAGGACCCTGAAATAAGAATCAATTATCATCCTCATCAGCTCTCAGGTGGTATGAGGCAGCGTGTGATGATAGCCATGGCGCTTATTACCGAGCCATTGCTGCTGATAGCGGATGAACCAACCACCGCACTTGATGTAACAATACAGGCCCAGATAATTGATCTGATTAATGACCTTAAAAAAAGAAAAGAAATGTCCGTTATATTTATCACTCACGACCTTGGAGTGGTTGCGGGCATAGCGGATCATGTTCTTGTAATGTACAGCGGCAGGATTATGGAAAGCGGTAAAACACGTGATGTTTATTATGATCCGCTTCATCCATACACCCGGGCTCTTTTAAAATCAACGCCCTCTGTTGAGATGAAGGACAAAGAGCTTTATGTAATACCAGGGCATCCGCCTGAAAATTACGAAGAAGTAAAGGGGTGTGTCTTTGCATCACGCTGCGAGTTTGCCAGTGATAAATGCAGATCAACAATACCTGAACTTCAGGAACTGTCAGACGGGCATTATTCATCCTGTCTGAGGGTGCAGGACGGGTCTATTGCTGAAAAACTTTCGGAAGGAGGTTCTGTATGAGTTCACCTCTTCTGGATATAAATGATTTAAAGGTATACTTTCCTGTATATACCGGCGGATTTTTTAAGAGAAAAGCCGCAGATCTTAAAGCGGTTGACGGAGTCAGCCTTAGTATAAACCAGGGTGAAGTTATAGGCCTTGTGGGAGAATCCGGCTGTGGAAAGTCAACTGTAGCAAGGGCTGTCATGTGTCTTGCAAAAGCTACATCTGGGTCAGTAAAGCTTGAGGGTGATGAGCTCAACAGCATGTCTTCTAAGGAGTTAAAGGCAAAGCGGCCTGAGTTTCAGATGATCTTTCAGGACCCGTTTTCATCTTTAAACCCCAGAATGACTGTATTCAGTATCCTTGCTGAGCCTCTCTTATATCACGGCATGGTAAAAAAGCACGAGCTTACCGGGGCACTGTCAAATCTGCTGGAAGAGGTAGGTCTTTCTGTAAGTGATATGGGCAAATACCCGCATGAGTTTTCGGGCGGTCAGCTTCAGAGGATTGCAATAGCAAGGGCTCTTTCATTAAAACCAAAACTTATTATTGCTGATGAACCGGTCTCTGCCCTTGATGTTTCAATAAGATCCCAGATTCTTAACCTGCTTGTAAGGCTTATAAAAGAATACTCGTTAACACTTCTTTTTATATCTCATGATCTGTCTGTAATAAGACATATATCCGACAGAATCGCTGTAATGTATCTTGGTAAAATTGTAGAGACTGGTCCTAATGAACAGGTCTATTCCAGCCCGGCTCATCCATACACCCACGCGCTGCTTTCCGCAGTACCGGTGCCAGACCCTGATAAAGAAAAAAGCAGAGAGAGGGTTGTGCTTCAGGGAGAGCCTCCGTCACCGGTTAATCCTCCCACAGGATGCAGCTTTCACCCGAGGTGTCCCTATGCAAAGGATAAATGCTCTAAGGTTATGCCTGATCTCATACCAAATAATGAAGGTCATATGGTAGCATGTCACTTCCCTCTTTCCAAATAGAAGTTAATGTTTTAAACTGTTTTTCCCTGCGCCATGCGCCTTGTGCCCTGCGCCGGTTCATAGATATAAAAGAGTTGGGTGTAATTACCAATGCTTATTGATAATCAAATATCTCAAGGACTACCCACCCATGCATGAAATGTCTATAACCCAGAGCCTTATAGCTATTGTTGAAGAGGAGATGGTAAAGAACAATGCTGAAAGGCTGAGGTCCGTGAAGGTTAATATAGGGGAGATGTCAGGCATAGTGCCAGGTGCCCTTAAAACCTGTTTTGATATACTTATTGAAAATACAAAGATGGAAGGCGCAATCCTCAACATGAAGATGGTGCCGCTTAAGGGGCGCTGCAGAAAATGCAGTAATGAGTTTGATATAAACGAATACAGGTTTTTATGCCCTGAATGTGAATCTGCTGATATTGATGTGGTTTCAGGCAGGGAGATGAATATTGTGGAGATAGAAGTGGATTAGGAAGGCAGGGTTCAAGGATTCGAGGATTCAAGGGGCCGAGTGATTTAAAAGCAGGGGCGAGGATTCGAGGATTCAAGTAGAAATTATTAAATTAGGCAGTATCATTTACTAGACTATCACAGAAGCCTTTTTATATTGTTTCGGAAAATGATGAAGTAGTTCTTTTAGTAATCTTTTTTTTCTGGATTCCCCGGTCAAGCCGTGGAATGACGGATCACTCTCCCATCGTCATTACCCGACTTGATCGGGTAATCCAGTTGTTTTAATATTTATTAGTTCAATGTGAAATAATGATTGTTTTTCGTTCTCCACGAGCTCTGTGAGAGACATCTTTTAAGAAAGGAACCACCAGTAATGAAAATTTCAGTCGTTAGAGACATACTTGAAGCAAATGACAGGATTGCGCAGCAGAACAAAGAGCTGTTTGATGAAAATAACATGCTCGTTATAAACCTTATGAGCAGTCCCGGGGCCGGTAAAACCACACTTCTGGAAAAGAGTATAGATGCCCTTAAGGATAAAGTAAGTATAGGCGTTATAGAGGGTGATATCCAGTCCACTCATGATGCAGAAAAAATAGCAGCTAAAGGTGTCCCTGCTGTACAGATTAATACTGGAGGGGCCTGTCATCTGGATGGGAACATGATAAGGGATACATTCAAGGAGTTTGATTTCAGTAAACTGGATCTCCTTGTTGTAGAAAATGTGGGCAACCTTGTATGTCCGGCAGAGTTCCAGGTTGGAGAAGATTTCAAGGTAATGATTTTAAGTGTTACAGAAGGGGACGATAAACCGGGTAAATATCCGCTTATGTTTCATGAATCAAAAGCTCTCCTCATAAATAAAACAGATCTTCTGCCCTATGTGGACTGCAGTATTGAAAAAATAAAGGAAGAAGCTCTTAAAATAAATCCTGATCTTACAATCTTTCCTGTCTCATGCAAAACAGGGGAGGGGCTGGAAGAATGGATCAGCTGGCTTAACGATAAGATTAACACCAAAAAAGCATAGCGTTATCGGGATACGTGTTGAATAAATCCGTAGGGGCGAAAAATCTTTCGCCCTTATTGTTCGCGAGCAGACAAAAGCCGGTTATTAAAACACCAGACAGGATTAACAGGATGATCAGGATATTAAAAAAAGATCATGTAAAATCATGTTAATCCTGTCAAACAGCTTTCGATTTTCAGGTGCGTGAAGGATGATTTATCAATCATCAGGTAAATGTAATCCGTTGTCTGTATAATGAGGGCTGCTCCCCGCAATTTTTTTCTGATTTCTGATTTCTGCCATCTGATCTCTGTTTTTTTCCTTGACTTTTTTTCATAAATTGATAAATTTCACTCTTTCCTTGCTGGGGAATAGTATAGTGGCAATACGACAGGTTCTGGCCCTGTTATCCAAGGTTCGAGTCCTTGTTCCCCAGCCAATTTTTAAACAGTAATCTGAGAGCGTCTATATTAGAAATGCGTTTTCAGATTTTTTAATATGGTCCCATCGTCTAGCGGTCTAGGATATCGGCCTCTCACGCCGGAGACACGGGTTCGATTCCCGTTGGGACTACCATTAATATCAATGACTTAGGTCGTTCTCCTCTTTTACCCCCCCCCCTCAGGGAGTACATAGGGAGTAGACAAAATCCCAAGTCAAAAACAATTGAAAATGGGAGTAGATATTCAAGTGAATTTTTACTCCTGTTTTTTTTCCGGCAGAGTGTTTCCAATTTATTTTTTCTTACTCTTTTTTTCTAAAAATCCATCTAACTTCTGCATCGCTTCTTCCGCTTCTTCATTGTCAAGATGGCGATATCTTAAAAACATCTCAAGGGTTTTATGCCCAGTAAGTTTCATTGTAACAGCCCTATCAACACCTGCTTTGCTCATATTTGTGTTGAATGTATGGCGTAAATCATGAAACCTGTAAGGGCCAACCTTCGCATTTGTGCATGCTTTCTTAAAAAGCCTGCTCATGTATTGCGGAGAGATATCTTTGCCATCTTCCTGTGTGAAAACCTGCTTTTTATCTGGCGTTCTCTTTCTTTCAGCCTCAACAAAAACTTTTTTCAGCTCTTTTAGCGAATTAAAATAGATCCGCCTGGGCTCATCTGTTTTTGTATCTTCTGAATCAAGGTCAAGGTATCCACCAAAAATATTGACATTGTCCCATTCAAGATTGATTATTTCAGCCCTTCTCATTCCAGTAAAATATGCGGTTACAGCAATAGGCTTTACATAATCATGAAGATTTTCACGTATCTTCCTGAATTCATCTGCAGGGATATATTTGCCTTTTGGCTCTTCCTTAAAAGTCATCCTTCTGGCGAATGGATTTGAATTTACTTTTCCGGCATCCATTCCAAGATAGTAAATTCTTCTGGCAAGAGAGATCATCTTATTGATAGTAGTTCCTGAAAAAGGTCTCTTAGTTCTTTCAGAAACAACAGATTTCATTTTTATCATGAAATTATCAACCATAAGCGGAGTAAGCTGCATTGCTCTTACACTTCCAAAGCCTGACTTAAGGTGCTTTACTCTGTTTGCATCCTCACAAACAGATTTTTTGCTTTTCATGATCTCCTGCTTGAGTCCCCAATCCATTAGCTGATTGAATGTCAATTCCGGATCAGTTTCAATTCCAAGCTTGTCTTTTTTATAGAACTCATCCTGTTTTATACGCAGTATCTCTTGAGCGTTTTTTTTATGCCATGATGCTTTTTGGGTTTTGTACTTTAATTTTCCTGTATTAACATCCCGTTCATAAGGATACTGGATAAACCAAGGCCCAGTTGGCTTCCCTTTTTTATCTTTGTATTTTTTATAAATTCCCATAGGTTACTCCTTTTATGGAGCGCTAACAGCAGGGTATTCTCACCTCCTTTTAGGATTGAATATGCCTGCGTAATATTATGCTGTCAATCCATTTCAGCAAGATTATCAAGAAACCTATCAACCCGTTGTTTATCCCATAAAAGCTTTCTACCCAACCGCTTGGGAGGTATTGGGAAGTCTTTTAAACTTAGTTTGTTTTTTATGGTCTGCTCGGCGAGGCCGATATAAACACTGAGTTCTTTTATATTCATCATTCGTTTTTCCATGATATTCCTTTTATGACATCAAATATATATGCTACATATTTGAAGTAATACAGATATATTAGGCTGTTAATATAAAGCCTATCGGATTTTTTTAACTTCAACGGTCTCTACACCCATCCCATAAAAATAATCTTTCCAAAAGGATAAATGTTTTTTCCCCTGAACCTTTTCCAATTTGTTTTTTACAAGATACACGATTTTAATTTTTACATATTTCAGATTAGCCTCAACCTCAAAAGCATAAGGCAACTTTGAAAAGCATTCATATGTATAATTATTCCGGTAATGTGAGTATTCAGGAGTATGATGCATTAAATCAGAAATGATAATTAATGTTTTGTCTTTAATCTGATCTCCAAAATCATCTCGAAAGGACAGTTCTCTAATCATCTCAAAAATCGGAGATTTGGAACTTGTATTGTCAGCCAACATATTATCAATGATCTCACTTAAAGGTTTAGCAAATAATTCATCAAAGCGTGATTGTATCCTTTGAGGATTTTGATAAAGTTGGTTGGCGAATTCTCCTGTTCCCGGATTACACTTTGAGAACATGGGGGCAGAACCGATAAAGGAATTTTCAGTTAATGTAAAAATAGTAAGTTTCTCAAAAGTTTTTAAGTTATCTTTTGCCCTGATTACGTATTTAGATACAAAATCCTGTTGGCTGGCACTTAAAGAATCTGTTTTATCCATAACAATGACAGTATGCGCTGTGATTTTTTTCGGACAAAAGGATACCGGGTCATATTCATCTCCTTTCAATACAAAAGCAGTAGTTATTAGAGCGGCAAATAGAATAAGGCATGTTCCTATAATGATATAGCCAAGAGTAGTCTTTTTTCCCTTTGTAATATTATTCATTTTGCTGCCTCCATATAATTATTTGATTTTTTCAAATAGTTTCGTAATGTCTTTAAGGGCATCTTCATTAAACTTTCCAAGGCTGTTTGCAAGCGTTTGTTCAGAGGTGTTGGCCAGTTCACTGAAACGTGATTCAATTTTATTAAGAGTTACATTTTCTTTTGATAGATCGAGCTTTAACGAAAATTTGCTGAATGTATACTTTTGTGAAAAATATTCAGGAGGTTTGGTACTTCTTATTCTGACGTTGGCGTTTCGATATTCCCAAAGCAGGTTATTACATTTATTTTCTGCAGATGTAATCTTTTTAGTAAAGTCAGAAACAGTTTCCTCACTTTGAAAAATTGAGTCTCTGTAACTTTTAATTTTATTTCTGGATGCTTGAACATAACTCTTAGCCTGTGCAGCACAGTCATCAATAATCTGATTTATTGTCTTCATCGCCTGAATTCTTTTTCCGTGATGGTTTATCGAGCTTTTAAAAGTACGATCTACTTCTCCAAAGCCCGGGTAGATATCATCGGATTTGTATCCTTTTATAATCGCTACGAAAACAAACAGCATTCCAATTATCAGTAAATTCCATGCCTCAAAATTTATACCTAATGGATCATTAATCATATGAGGGATAGTATTCAACTTTGCACTTAACGGATCTTCTTCTAATAATGTTCGATAATGGGATGCTCCAAGATTGAAAAGAAAAATAAAGATGAGATACAGAGTTGTTGCAAGCTTTGCCCTTGATACTTTTTTTGTGTCGACATGATTTTTATAGGGAAGGACATATATACCAATCAGCAGGGCTGAACCAACATTTGAGATGGAAATAAATAATGCCTGGAAAAAACCTCCGAGTAAACCAATATCACTTGCACCAGCAAAGAAGAAAGAATTAACAATTGATTCAAAAAGTACAGCTAAAATAATAAACGCCCAATGAAGAACTTTGGAATCAGGATAAGAAGCCTCTCTCTTTAGCTTATTTTTATACAGAAAATATTTATAATTACGTAGAGCTGCGTGTTCTTCCTGCTTTGCCTTTTCCAATATTTCATTCCATTCAGCCTTTGCACGATTGATTTTAATTTTCGCAATGTCTATGAACTGATTAAGTGAAAAACCATCAATATCATTTTCGATATTGGTCCTGTAGGAATCCAATTCATTCAAATGTGCCAGAGTTTCATTTCTTATATCAACAATGGATGCAGCCATATGATCAACTACATTTTGTTGATGTATATCCAGTTCAGTATCTGTCGTTTTAGGGTATTCATTAACCGCCTGATCCACTGCTTTTTCAGATAAATCAAACTCCTCGAAAACATCTTTTGGCTTCGATGCTAATAAATTCATGGTATACCTCCTTTTATAGCCGGTTAATTATTTTTCCCGGATAGTTTAACAGTTCATGAACAACACATGTCCTCAGATTTATTTCATCACCAATTCTCTTTGACAGTTCACTGTCCAACTTATCTTTCGTTTTCTTGTCTGGTGTTGTGATAATTAGAATGTCACATTTATTGATGTCCTTATGAACGTTGATATGTTCAGTCCTTACTGTGCTGACACAGATTTCAATTCCCACTAAAAGTCCATCATACTTTCCATAAAGATCTATCCTTTTCCCTCCTATATTTTTTTCGATTTCCAGCTCAGAGAATCCTTTTGGGGGAAGATATTTTTTAAGATACCTCTCAAGAAAGAAATGAACAGAGCCTATACCTCCAGACCTTTTGGGGGCTTTCTTAGAAATAGCCTCATATCCTTTATTGGTAAGATCGTAATACTTGGATATGCCTCCGCGAGTACCTGAAAGATTAAGTTTAACGACTTCAACAAACTGTTCTCTTTCAATGTATTTGAATATTTTATCAGCTGAAGAGGCACTAATATTAAAATCTCTGGTCCTTTGCGTAGAACTAACATCAAATCTGTTAAATATATCTTTCAACATATCTATTGATTTATCATGTTCACGATCTGATTCAGGCTCCTTATCTTTTGTATATTCAGATATATTTTGTGAAGTTTCTCTGATGTTATTCTCAGAATCAGTTGCATGATTTACATTACTCAATAAATCCAAAACTCTCTTATCTTTGGCATTTATTTCATCAAGCTTTGTTTCTGAAAGATTTTCAGGTTTAACAAACGGGAACTTTATTAATTGAGGGAAAGGGTATCTTCCTGCTAGTCTAATTATACCTTGTCCAACATCAAGAAAATTAACTGCAGAAGCCTGGTCTGCGTTCAATCCCAATACATTTGTCATTTCACGCCTGTCCTTTTGTCCTGTCTGGCTCATTCCTATAATTATGTATGTATTGTTTTTAACAACCTCTTTGATAGTTGATATACACTGATCTGCAAGGACAATACCTTCTCCATACTCCCTGAGTCTTCGTATACAGCTGATAGAATATGATTCGCTGCTCATATATCCCCCTTCCCGACAACCCTGGCTGCTTCATCTAAAAAAAATACATGTTTAAGAGCTCCAAACGCCATAGGGCGATTCTCCCTGTATGCTGATATTGCCGCCAGTATTAATGATATTATCCAGTATTGAATTTCAGTGGATTTTATGCCCACAAGCTCAATACAAACAGGATGTTTGAGGATTTTATGGATTGGTATACCTGAATGAACATTAACCATCTTATCAAGTGTGATACAAATGGCTTTTACTTTACTGTGTATAGCATTGATATACCCTCGTTCATTTACAGGTATTTTTTCTTTTAAACGTTCATCAAGTTTCTGATTAAGATCATGCATAGTAGGATAGTTGGATGAATCATATTTACAATCACTGCAGAATATTTTGCTTTGAAGGAACTCTGTTAAATAAAGATTTGATGCAGTCCTTAGGCCAAATATCTCTCTTGTGATTTCACTGAACACCATGATCCATTCTTTAATATCAACACCTGATGGAGACTCTAACGGATTAAAGAAAAAATCTTTTCTCCATCTTAAAATTATTAAATCTTCCATATGGCATTTTAAAAATCTTGAGCCAAGCTTCGCAGTATCAAAAACCAGGAATGGTATACCGAGACGATTAAGTTCGATTTGCATCACCCGTAAAAAGTTACTTTTACCTGAACCGGAAGAACCACATACCAGTAGATGTCTGACCAGTTCTTTCTTCTGAATCCCAAAAATCATCTTTGAATTTCCAACATATCCAAGTCTGATATCTCCTTTGACCTGGCGTTGCCTCGGAGATTCAAAAACAGAGTTTCCAGAGTGAGGAGCATGAAACGAAGGCCTCTTAAAATATCTGTATCGACCTTGCTTTTTATTAATAGGTAAGTTGTCGTCCACTTGATATATACTCCCTGCTGTAAGCTATTTTACGAGCCTTAATTCTCCACAATCCTTTTTTTGCATGGTTGCCCACTACGACACCGTGTTTTATTGTTGAATGCCTGACACATACGGGAACTCCGGTCAGATCACAGGTTAATAAGCACTGAGAGCATATGAGCCTCTTACAAACAAAGCATATACCGGCGATCTCATTTATTGATTTTGTTATATGTCCGCAACCAAGCAAAGGACTTATAATTACGTTTTTATATGTTATCCTGCCATATTCATCCGGGCTTATTTGTGTGATATTCCCTCCCACAAAACCAAGATATTCAGCTGGAACTATTATATGCCCGGCCTGTTGGAAGATTACTCTTTCCAGCTGTACCCTTGAGTATCCAGACACGGCTAAAAGATCGATAAGACTGTTAATTGGACTGTTTTCCATTTTGTCTCCTTTAAGGAAAAAGGTTTCCCGAGATATCAAAAAGGTATGAACTAAGCTCATACAAGAACCTCAGAATTGCCGGCAGAATAATAAGGAGCGCTATCAGGCCGAGACCGTACATATAAAAGCTTGAAGCCTTCTTGAGAATGTCTGATCCTTTTTCTAAATTCATTCCTGCTTTTGTTTTAATATCTTCATCAAAAGTTGGCAGCCATCGGGTATTGAAATCCGGGAAGCTTGAGTCATGCCCTTCCGGGTGAAAAATCTCGGCTTCTTGAGTCTTAAATGGATCGTTCATACAGCACTCCTGTCTATGTTAGTTCTCTGAATGATCTAGTTGTATTTTCTAAAGCAAAATTCTCAATTTTGATAAAAGTCAGGTCCGTTGGTAGATTCAGGCCTTTAGTAAACCAGGCTGTCGCAAACCAGCTACTGCTTCCTTCACCTGCAGGAGTTTTAAAATCGATTCTTTTGTTCGGAATAAATAATTGCAGACCATGTTTACGATAGTATTTCTGCCGTCGTTCACTTTCCAAGGCTGTAAGAGGCATTAATAAGGCAAATGGTTTTCTCAGTGCGTAACACCTTTTTAAAAAATCCTCTTTCATAGAATAGGGCGGATTGGTCACGATGATATCGTAACCATCCTTAAGGTTGTTTTTTGTAAAATCAAAGTTTTTGCCTGATGCACATTCCCAAACTCTCCAATTCTTATTTAGGAAAGGGATTAGAAATGCCAGGGCTGATTCAGGCGTTTGAAAATAGTCAGAGCCTCCGGCTCGTTGTACTATCAATTTTTTTGACATGTTTTTTTCTCTGATAATGACAGATCTGCTAAATCCACTATTGCGAACAGTACCTAGTCTTGATATATACAAAGCATTTGCAAGATACAGGTTTGTGATTTCCAATTTGATTTGATGTTTTAATTTGGTTACTAAGATTCTGACGTGTGTTGACAATTTTATCGAACCTAAGTCTACCCTATCCAATAGATTTTCAATTTCTATGGGGCTTGATAATTCCAATTTATACTTTTTATTTTTTTCCATGATTTCTCCTTTATCAGGATGTTGTTTAGTGCTGAAAACAGGCTAGCAAAAAAAAACGGAAATTAGGATGTCGACACCATCTTGATAAAAAGATTTAACAAAGAGTGAAAAGCAATAAAGATAAGGGATTTAGCGGTTAGGTATACTTTGGTATATCTCAAAGGTATCTCATAGTAGATTTTTAAAGTACATCTGCTGGTGTTCAAATTAGAATGTTATAAAAAAAACTGAGAGAAATTATATTTTGTCTTGGAGGAAAATAACAATTAAGTGAGATTACAGGTAATGAATAATATGAGTGTTTTTACCAGATGAGTTTCCTGAAGGTAAAACAAAATACAGGGCAATGCGTCAAGTATTTATGGTGGAAGAGATATTACTGTTATAAATAAAATTATTCTACAGATAGAAAATCGGGGTGAATCCTTAAACGATAGTGTTTAGGGTAATTGAATGATTGATTGTTGCCATTTTGAATTAAGTAATTATCTGGACCACTGAACTTTTGAATTGGTTCAATTTTCTTGTTGAGAATATTTAATGCATTAATAACTACTGTTTCACCAATTACATCTTTTGCAGTTCTCCATTTGTGAACATAATTAATAAAGCCATCATAAGAAACCCAGCCGCGATCACGTTCTGAATCCTGACGAAACCAGTCTTTCTTTAATTGATCAATTAATTTTTTGCATAAATCACATTCCCTGGAAGAAATACCAATCTGTTGGTCATTAATTATTAACAATCCTTTATTATTATTGAGCCCAGGTTGAATAATCACTTGATACTGTTTTGTGAATTGGGAATGTTCAGAATCAGAATTGTAGACAGGTACATTATTTTTATTGATTTCAGGTATAGTGTCCGATGAGGCCAATATGTCACTAATAAAATCTTCAAGTTTGTGCTGTTGTTTTTCTGATAATTTTATACCTTCAGGGACAGAATTCAGTTGTACTCTTATTTCATTTCTGCCTATCCCATCATTTTTTATTCTTGGGTTAATATATGCAAGTATTGAGATGACTTTCATATATTCTTGGAATTCAGGATCTGTTGCTCCTGCTATCCCAAAAGAATTTCCCAGTTGATGGTTCCCTGATTCGGAAATAAAAGAATCGAAATCTATTTTTTCAAACATGTCCCAAATTCTGTCAACTCTATGCAGCCACTCAGGATGATGTTTTTCAGTATATTTTTTAGCAACTTCTTTTAGAACTATCGGCTTCATCTGTACAATATTTCTCCTCTACCCAGGAAATTCTCTGTTTACTTGATGGATGGAAATAGGAAAGTATCGCTGTACCAAAATACATTTCATACAATATTCTCAGGTTCTTTAGTACTCTATCAAGTCCTGATGCATTATCATATTCACTTATCATCTTATCTCTGTAAGAAGGTTCATTAATCTTAAAAAAATGATATGAACCCGTTAACCGGGTAACAGTGGTCTTCCAATCAATTTCATCAAGTCTCTCTATTAAGGACTTCAAAAAATAAACAGCCTTCTCTCTATCATTTGATTTTTTTATTAACCAATTCACGGCAAAGTCATCAGCATCTCCTTCCACCTGATATGAGTTCTGGAGCAAGGCTAAAAAGCCATTTCCAAAAAGTGAATAATCAGAAAGAGAGCAAAGGAGCTTGCGTATTAGAGTATGCCTTTTTATATGCCATATTTCATGAGCTAAAAGTGCTTCAAGCTCATCTTCAAAAAAGTGTAGGTCATCATAGATATCTTTTTTTATAACAACAATATTTTTAAAAAAAGGGAATCCAAGATATTTTGTATCAGCATTGATATCAGACGAATCAAATACCCTGACAATAGGTAAGGCAACATTTACCGATTTACACATACTCTCTAATTTATCAGATATTTCTTCTTCAATTTTAACATACCTATTAGATTGTTTCTTTACCAGCAAGTATTCTTTTATTATTGTGCGGATATTTTTTCCAAGTACAATTACTAAAGCCGTAATCATGGGAAAAGAATAAATAAGCATGATCATTCGGTGAGCTAATAAACTGAAATTTACAAACTTTGATTGCCCCAAAAAGATAAATGTTAGTTGTGTATTTTCATAAAACAACTGTGCTAATTCAGAGATGAATAAAATATTTTTATTGAATACTGCTTTCTCGAATATTGAAAGGGATAAATATAATCCTGAAATATTGGTAACACTGATTATAAGCCATAACAAAACAATTACAGAGTTAAAAAGAAAAGATAACCTTTGTGAGTGCAGGGCTTTGTAATATGCTGATTCCGGTATAGTCCATGAAAAATGTTTTAATTCTCTGACTATACGAATCGGTATTCTAAGAATAAATATATAAAGCGAACCTGCAATAAGAAATAATAAGATGCAGGTACTCATAAAAAATAAAAATACTTTTCTAACCAAATTATGAGAATAATTTATCTTAATTTCCTGTAATGCGTAATTGTTTTTTTTGTTATATGATATTCCATCAATTCCGGCAACATGTTCAAGTTTTTCCTGAATACTTCCAGGATAAGACAAAGCAACAGGGGCGTTGCTATATATGGAGATTGGGATACATATTCCAACGCCAACTAAAATAAAAGCTACTCTTGTTGCCAAATAAGAACGATAAACCATAAGAAAAACAAGTATGATAAGTGAAAATGTTAAGATTGTCGCAACGAACAAGAAGTGAAAATAGGGTAATTGTAAATAGTGAACGGGGATATTTGATCTTGATAGTAAAAAAGTAATTAAAAAAGATACAGCAAAAAATAAAGGACCTTTTAGAAAATCCGGAAATCCAAAACCGGTCTGAAGCACAACTGATTTTGAAATACCGTTTTGAGCCTGCTCATTATAAAAATGATTCAGAAAGTCTTCATAGTGAGAAGTATTTAGTGATCTTAAAAAATAAAAAAATGCCAGCACAAGAAATATAATGGCAAGAATTATATTAAAGCTTGAAGGTTTTATTGAGAACTGCTGGAGAAAATTGAATGATTTGTATTTAAAGCTGGAGTTTGATGTGAAAAAAAGATTAAAACAAATCAAAAAAGAAGATAATATTGTGTAATAGATTAGCCTGAATCGAAAGAATAGATTGCTTTTTATCTCAATTTCAACCTCCCTGTTATTTTTGGGAACAATATACCACTCCACTATTTGTGGACTATTTGAAAGATATAATTTAACAAACGATCGTTGTGGATTACTTGCCCTAATGTAAGCCTTATCATCCGATATTTTTTCCCGATCAATTGTGAAACCAGAGTAAGACACATATTCTCTTATGGTATTTACAACCGAAAGGGTATCACCTTCAACTAATCTTATGTCACTGTTAGAAATAGCCATAGGTCAAATCGTAATAAAATTGTGAAATCAATATAACATCCCGGATTCAGTTTGAAATAATATGTTCTTAGTGTCTGGAAATGTTCTTATTCTTAAGCATACTGACAATATTTTATGGTAAAGTTTTTTTAACCTTGTAATTCTTTATATATGTATCGGTTGTTATTCTTTAAGTTGATCTATTATTTCTATAATGTTTGTTATGTGTTTTCAATAACTTAATTTTATTTCCATATAAAAAGTATATATAATGGAACCATGGAAACAGAAACAAAAAAGGGCGATTAGTCCTTTTCCATAAGCATTCTTTTGTAAGCTATTTTAGAAGAAATATTCTTTCATATCTTTTATTCCCAGTATAAATCTTTTTCTCTTTAATAACGGATATTGCCTTTAAGAAGGCTAGAATTTTAATCGCAGTTCTCCATTCACATTTTACTTTTCGAGCAATGGCGTGAGCAGATAGGTTGTTTTCATTTGAAAGTAAATTAAAGATATCCATTCCTATATCAAGGATATTCCTTCTTTTCATATTGTATTTTTATACCCATAGATTTAAATAAGCGCTATGCTTTATTGTACCTAATGGATAAATTGATTATCACCGGAGACAAATTAAAAGAATTAAAAGAAAGATATAAAGATAGCTTGGAGTTAAGAGAGAAAAATGATTTAACAGAATGGGGTAGAGGAGAGATGAATGTTTTAGAATTAATATTCATTTAGACTGTGAAAAGAATTTATTTAATTGAGCCTTGTTGTAGGCTGTCACATTAAAATGCCTTCTTATTACTGAACAAAAAGCCATTTAGGACTAAATATCAGAATAAAAAGCCAGGAGCAATCATCCTTACAGGCCCTGGCTGTTTTCCATTAAAAATTAATATTTCATATTAGAACACTTCAGTAGCCGCTAACCTGACATGCTCAGGATTAACGATCTGCATACTCTGTTTAGCTGCAGCTATAAGAGCCCCCCTTGCCAGATGATTAGCCTTTCTGAGAAGGCCACCAGACCCCTGATGTACTGCTGTCACCGCAGCATCATCAAAGATTCCTGGATTGACTCCAGCAAGTTTTAAATGATGCTCCATGTACTGTTTCATTCCATCCCTGTCCAGCCCTTCAAGGTGGCTTCTGGTTACCACCCTTGACGCAAGAGGCTCGGAGGAACGGTACATCATCTTGTCTATAAGGTTTGACTGACCGGACAAAACCATGGGCATACAGTGCTTTGAGTCACGATTGAACTGAGTAAGCGTGTGAAGCTCCGCAAGAACCTCTATGCGCAGTAACGATGCTTCATCTATAACAAGAACAACCTTCATCTTTTTCGTATCTACAATCTCCATTATCTCTTTCTTGATAACCCTGATCATTAAGGCCTTTGACCTTCCTGATACTCCTATACACATCTCATTTACAATCTGCTGATACAGTTCCAGTATGGGGCCTGTTGTGGCAGTTATATAAAACACTTTATACTCAGAAGGATGAAGACTGTCTGAAGCATATCTTAATGCTGTTGATTTGCCTGATCCTATATCTCCTGTAAGAAGAGCTGTTCCTCCAAGGTCTGTTGCATAGTAAAACTTGTTTTTGACAGATTTAAGTTCTTCGGTTTCAAGTATTTCATTCTGTTTCAGATCTGATCCGAAAGGCTCTTTCTTCATTCCAAAGAATGTCTTGTAATTTTTGTTCATGTTTTCTCCTAAAATAATGATCCGCCTTTATAGTCAGACCCTTCACCGGATATGATCACATCGGACATGTTATTTGCATCACGCTTTACCCTGCAGTTGACATGAAGATCTACAGGCCTTGCTATTCCATAGGAACGGTTGCCGTACCTGACCTCTATTTCCTCCAGACTGCTCTCATGGTAAAGAAGCTCAACCTGTTTACCTATAAGGGCCACAGGAACTTCATACATCCTTCCCTTGAACACAATGGTTCTGTCTTTGGCCACCTTGCGCCTTGCTACATTGCGGAAGTAGTCTTTCAGATTTACAGGGGCCTGACGCAGGCACTCCATCTTTGCAGTAAACCTCTCAAAGGGAGTCTGTCCTGTGGAACCATGCCTCCTTTTGTGATAGATGTCATTTACCCACAGATCCAGACACATATTAAGATCTTCTATGGTGTTGCCCTTAAATCCCGGCAGAAAGCTTGTTCTTATGGTTTTGAACCACCGTTCTATCTTTCCCTTTCCCTGCGGCTGATAGGGCTTTGCATGTATCAGTGATATGTTAAGCGATGCGGTTACAAACTCCAGATGATTGCTTCTGAAGGCTGCACCGTTATCCACATACAGTTTTCTGGGAAGGCCTCTTTTGGAAAGGGCATCTTCAAAACACTTAAGGTAAGAGTCCAGTGCTTCGCTAAAATAAAACTCCGCATGAGGTATCAATCTTGAGTGATCATCTATAATGGCTATCAGGTAGGTCTTTCTCTGTTTGCCGTCAAGCTCAACTCTGGGGCCATGCATTACATCGCTCTGCCAAAGATCATTGGGGAGTTCTGCCTCAAACTTTCTTCTGTCTTTTTTTACAGGCTCCCTTTTCATAAGCCCCTGGCCTTTTAAAAATCTGTACACTGTTGTTTCATTCAGGATTATCCCCGGAGTAACAAGCCCCAGTCTTTCCATTTTCTCAATGAGTACAGGCAGGGTTATTCCGGGTGTCTCCTTTTTCAGGCTTATAAGCGAAAGACATGTATCTTCGTCCATTGCCCTTGGTATCCCTTTGTCATTCCGGGAAACAGGATACAGACTTTCAAGGCTGTTATTACCTTCCTTATATTTCCTGATCCAGGATCTTATACAGCTTCGGCTGAGACTTGTCCTTGATGTATAAGGGATTACCCATTTTCGGTTACACTTCTCCCTTAAGAGCTCTTCCTGCTCTCCATAGGAAAGTTCAGCTCCCGATACAAACTCATGAATCACTCCATAACGGAACACAGCTATATGTTTTTTCTTCTCTTCATCCATTTAAATACCTCCTTTTTTTGTTTCTGCCTTACTAAAACAAGGAAAAAGGTATTTAAATGACACTCTTCGGTAGGGTGTTTAAATGATAGAAACTGCTCCGGTTTATTTTGTAGATCTGCTTACCGGGTTAACTCCTAATAACAGGAGATAATTAAAAACCTTCATTAAATCTTTCCCGGATCGGAAACCAAACAGGTAAAAGGCCTTCCTTTTTAATGATCGCAGCCAGTGTCCTGATCTTTGCCTGCTTGCACCGGGAGGCCACCTTCCAGTCTTGATTCTTATTGATAATGTTGTTTTTATCTTTTGGGTAGACGCCTGAAACCGGCTCAGATGACTGGATGGTCTCAATCGGATAACACAACCACAGCAGGGGCATCTATACCTCTTTAACTGGAGTGCTTTATTGTAACCATCAAACAATGCATCCACATATCCATGCCCCCAGATTCTCGTACTGCCACACCTGGGACAGACTTCTGGTCTCGGCCATGGATACTCTCTTCCATACTTAAAAATATCCTTGAGCAATCCACATATATAGAATATCATCTGAAAATATTTAGGCTTTGGGGATATAAACCCCATTACCATATAAAAGAGGACGGTTGGTCTCCTACAAACTTCCCGTCCTCTTTTCTTTTTTTACCAATAAAAAAAGCCTCCAATTAGAAGGCTTTTTATTCCGATATTTAGCTATACTTTGTCAATCTACACTGAATCTTTTATGCTTAACTTTGTTTTTTTATTGTGACATTAGAGACTTGTTTTATTAAGAGCAAGGCATTTTGGGCTCCTTGTTTTTAGGGGAATTTATCATAACGCACATCTCAATTTCATTATAGTAATCCATAATACTTCGTTTTTAAATCTTAGCTTTGCTTACAAATGTTTTTTTTGCAATTTTTTTCACATGCTATTTCACCATAAGGTATTTTGCATATTATTTTAAAAATTGAGCCAAAGTTTAGATCATACTAAGCTATTCCAAGGCGTCGATGTTCTTCCCTAGTATAGGCTTTACAATACCTGAGACAATTTGAGGCTAATGTTATATTTTAGTTTTTTATAGGTCGAGATTTACCTTCTAGTTCTCAGCCTATATCCTTTTCTTCTTCAGCTAATTAAAATTGCCCGACGCTCCATAACTTAAACGTATCAAAATGTAGTCCCCAGTAATTTTATTAAATAGCTATAACTATTGCTTCAATTAATGAAGCATTGTCATTTTCAGATTTTTATGAGTTTGAAAGTGTAATTCAGAAGGATGTTGATACTAGAGCTAAATAGATAGTTAGTTTTGACGGACATTAAAAAGACAATAAAAAGACAAATAAGTGGTATAATAAAGCTTGACAAATGTGTTTTATTATATCAAATTTAGGCTGAAATTTTGGTGTCTATTGTATTCTCCTTCTTTAGGTTTTTATGAAAGGCTTGTTCCAAATACACCATTTTCTATCCAATAAAATTACTAATAACTGGAAAATTATTAAGGTCCGTTTTTGTAATGCACGCTGCATATTATTAATATTGATTATGTCTTATCCAATCAGAATGTTGTTTTACGGATATGAGGAGGATGTTTTAGCAGTTATTGTTTGGCATTATTAATAGGTTGCATTGTTGTGTTTGAGATATTCTCTTAAAAAATCAAATATGGATGAAATAGCGCTCTACTTCTAAGTTCAACTACACTTACTACTGAATTCTTTTGACCTGAAATGACATGGAAAAGGAGATTTAACTATGACTAATTATGTGATGAATATCAATTCTCAATCAAACGGCGACCATGAAGTCCATAAAATAACATGTAAAAACCTGCCTAACCCAGGGAACAGGCTTTATCTTGGTGACTTTTCCAATTGTCATGAAGCTATAAGTGAAGCGAAAAAATATGATCCAAAAGCTGATGGATGCATTCACTGTTCACCGGAATGTCATACAAAATAGTATCCATATATAAAATTGATAAAATAAATTTTCGGTCGATCTTTAATCACTCCTTATTTTTATTGAATAGCAGCAATATGGCACTATTGTTGCTATTTTTATAATTAATAAAACACTAATCTGTTTTTACACATAATATCAGTCATAAAAGCTTAAATAACGTCAAATTGTTTGGCAATGACTCTGTTTTGTTGTGTCATGTTCTTGACGATCATTGGCAGGGGAACATAACCATTATAAGTTTAACAGAGTGCAATTATTTTATTAATAGGAGCGACTAATAAATCAATAAGCTTTAGAATTATAAAGGAAAAATTATGGATTCTCTTTTTCTCCTTGGTGTATTTTCTGTGTTCACTGTGGTTGTTGTTATTTTTTCCTACTTTTTAATTTATTTAAGTAATAAAAAAAGCTTTTTTATCGTATGGACAATTGCATGGGGATTTTATGTCTTCAGGTTAGTAAATTTGCTATTGCCGGCAATAGATGAAGCAGGTAAAGGCAACCCTCTTTTTTCCATTTCAAGCCATATAATTGAAGCAATAAGCGGTACCCTTCTCCTTTACGGTTCTTATTCTTTTCTTAATAAAAAAGGATCCTGTATATGGAAGGTGTTATGTGCTGCTGTATCATTATATTTAATCACTTCGACAGTATTGTTCTCTTCAGCCTCTTTGGTATGGCAAAGTTTTCCTGTATCGGTCTTTACAGGCTGGGTACATATCTGGAATGGAATTCTGTTTCTCATAAATAGACAAAATAAGAGAATATATACTAATGTCGCAGGTATCTCATTTATTTTTTGGGGTATCCATACTATCCATTATTCAATAGTCCTGATCTTTCTGCCTTCGTTTATGTCGTGGTTTTATATTATTGATGCTTCATTAGTCTTCATTATTCTTACAACTATTTTATTGGAATATTTTCATGACATACAAAACAAATGGAACTGCAGTGAAAAGAATTACAATTTATTATTGGAAAATTCAGAAGAAGCTGTGGTTATCGCCAGAGACGGAAATATTATTTCAATAAATACAAAAGGTGAAGAAATAAGCGGATATATAAAAGATGAGTTAATAGGGAAACCATTTATTAACTTGATCATTAATAATGACCAGAAAACAGCAATGGAACGTCATATAAAAAGGCAGCAAGGTGAGGATCTCCCAAAATTCAATACTTTCAGGATAATCCGTAAATCAGGTGATATAAGATGGATTGAATGCAATTCGACAGTTTTTTATATGGATGAGCAAAGTGCGACTTTTAATATCTTGCGAGACATTACCGGAAAAAAGAAAGCAGAGCAGGAATTATGTGAAAGTAAACGACGCCTTCTTACCCTGATGAGTAATCTGCCAGGCATGGCCTATCGGTGTAAAAATAATCCCGACCGTACAATGGTATTTGTCAGTGAGGGAGCCCTAAAGCTTACCGGCTATAAACCTGAAGAAATTACTGATAATAATTTTTCTTATTCAGAAACTATTCATGCTGAGGATCGTCAGAGGGTATGGACTCATATTCAATCAGCTGTTAGTGAGAGCAAATCTTTTGAGTTGATTTACCGCGTCATTTGTAAAAATGGAGAAAAATGGGTATGGGAAAAAGGTCAGATAGTCATAGAAGACGGTAATATAATAGCTCTTGAAGGGTTCATCTCAGATATTACTGAACGAAAAAAAACTGAAACTGCATTAATGCAGTCATTGATGAAATATGAAATAATTTTTCAGGCTAATCCTGTTTGGATAACATTAAATTCACTTGATGAAAAAAAATATTTTGAAGCAAATGAAGCATTTTTAAGAGACACAGGTTATTTGCAGGAAGAGGTGGTGGGCAAAACTTCAAAATATATCGATACCTGGGTTAATCCTAAAATTCGAGAAATGATTTTTAAACAAGTAAAGGAAACAGGACGAATTCATAATATGGAGGTTCAACGTAAGAATAGAAAAGGTGAAATAATTAATGCTCTTTTTTCTGCTGAGTTATTAAACCTTGAAGACCAGAAAGTAATGATATCCGTTACCCAGAACATTACAACTTTAAAAAAAATGCAGGAAGATCGAGATTCATTAAATGAGCAATTGCAACATTCACAAAAGATGGAGTCCGTAGGCCGTTTAGCCGGGGGAGTAGCTCATGATTATAATAATATGCTCACAGTAATAATCGGGTATGCCGAAATATTATTGTCAGGGATTGAAGCAGACTCTCAGGAATATAAAAGAATCAATGAAATTTTGAAAGCAGCAAATCGTTCAGCAAACATAACAAGGCAACTGCTCGTGTTCGCAAGGAAGCAGACTATAGATCCAAAAGTATTGGATTTGAATGTCACTATCGATGGTATGCTAACAATGCTGAAGCGTTTGATAGGAGAGAATATTGAACTGATATGGGAGCCAGGAAAAGATCTTTGGCAACTCAAAATGGATCCATCTCAGATCGATCAGATATTGGTTAATTTTTGCGTCAACTCAAGGGACGCTATTGAGTATGGTGGTCAAATACTAATAAGGACAGAAAATTTTGTTGTGGATGAAACCATAAGTGAAAGATACCAGGGATTGGTGCAGGGCGAATATATACTGCTTACTTTCAGTGACGATGGAAAGGGAATTAGTAAAAGCGCTATTGATAAAATCTTTGATCCTTTTTACACAACAAAGCCAGTCGGTAAGGGTACAGGGCTTGGGCTTTCCATTGTATATGGAATTATAAAACAGAATAATGGTTACATTGATGTGGCGAGTGCTCCAAATAAAGGCACTACTTTTAAAATTTATTTACCTCATTATAAGTCGGACGGTGAATCAGATTATCAGAAGTACAGTGATTGCAATATTGAATCGAAAGGTGAGACAATATTAGTTGTAGAAGATGATGCTTCAGTTCGCCGAACCATAGAAATGATACTTGGCGGATTTGGATATAATGTCCTAACAGCTAAAAATCCAAAAGATGCGTGTGATATAGCAAAGAGGCATTCCGGTGATATTCACCTCCTGTTATCAGATGTTATAATGCCTGATTTAGATGGAAGGGGCCTGGCTAAAATGATAACAAAATTGAGCCCTGGTATTAAAGTCCTTTTTATGTCAGGCTATACTTCAGATTCATTTATTCGTGAGGGTTTATTTTATCAGGGTGCAAATTTTGTAGAAAAACCTTTTTCTTCAAAGAAGCTAGGATTAAAGTTAAGGGAAGTTTTAGAAAGAAAATAAAGTATTTCTTGATAATAAAATCATAATAAAAATATGCGTTTCCATCTCCGGACGAGGGCTGTGATTTGTTGAAAGAAAAAAAAGTTGCTGCTTTTTAAAAGACATGAAAAGAAATATACACCAATTTGAATAAATCATCTAGATGGGATTGCTCTTATAACTTTATCTTAGAATGCTCGGTGTTAAGATATTGCATATTTATATGATAAAAAGATAAAAATTAACATAATATTGGTCTCGTCCACTGAAAATTTTTCTTTAAAATTAATAAGTAAATTAGAATCCTGATTAACTATTAGCAGATCATTAATGTCATTTATCATATAGAGCAAAATTAATCTTATGGATTATAACATTTTTTTATTAGAGCTTTTATGTTACATATTCTGTATAAAAGCCATCTATAAGATATTGGGTATTACAAGATTACCATAAGTCTTTAAAAAAAGTTCACAACAAATCCTTCTTAAACTCCTATCTGAAAATTTAGAAAAGACCATAATAAATATCCAGATTGATTTTATTTCCAAAGAAGACTTACCATTCTAAATGGTCGCTAGGTAGTAAAAGGATTTGTTATGGACGGAGAGGTTAGCTTACGTTCTTCTTAAGATGAGTAACAATAATACATTTTCCAGAAGATAAATTGTTGCTGGGCCAGGTACTGAAACTGGTTCACCTAATTATATTATGCTAGAGACTGTTTCTTCTCCATAGAAGCCTGTGAACATTGCCTGAGTGTAACGTTCGGGAGTTGTTCTAACCGTAAGGGAATTTTCATAGTAATATTCTTCTCCTAATAGAATTCTAACTTCAGAAACGTCCGTGTTTGTGTATTTATGTATTGGGATTAATATATCATTATACACTACTGTTATAGAAATATGTAATGATTCATTATTACCAAAATCGTTGAATATAAATCCTAGTCCTGTTCCGTTTGAAAAGATATTAGATTCATTGTAGTAAGTTTTTCCTGCCAATGTTTTGTTTGTTATTTGGGGAATGTTTTAATACTCCTTCTTTTAGAGAGCTGGTTCTCTCTAGTATTTTCTTATTGGTAAATAGCTTTTTATCAAAAAAAAATTAGCCCGCCGTTAGTTTTTTTGAGGTGTTTCCAATTCCTTTATTTCTTGTGTTATTCCAAATTTAATTTGAAGTTTTTTAGCGTGCTTTTTTGTATAGGTTTTGTTTTTAATGAAATATTTAGCCCGTTAGAATTATCAATTTTAAAATGTTTCACTTCTGATGTTCCACTAATTTTATAAAGTTGGATGTTTTATTGAGATTATGGATAAGAAAGGACAGTTTTTTTTATTAGCGGCTGTGATTGTTTCTGCTGTTATAATTAGTTTGGGTGCTAGTCTTAATAAGGTTACTACCAATGATGAGCCTGATAGCTTTTATGATTTTAGTTATGAGGTGAAACGAGAGGTTGGAGCGTTTTTGGATTATGAGGTTTATAGTGGTTTTAATGATGAGACTAATTTGAGCGAGTTTGTAGATTTGTTGGCAGAGGAAGCTGAAGAGAGAAACTTAGAGAGTGATTTTATTTTTATTTATGGAGGTGGAACTGATTCTTCTGAGTGGAATATTAGAAATTATGGATCTGTAAGTGTTTATGCTGAAGGAGAGGAGATTAGAGGATTAAATGAGGAAAAAAGCAGAATCTGTTTTGATCAGATGTGCCAGAATATTGAGAATATAAAAGATTTTGATGAATTGGATAACAATGTCTTTTGGGATTTAGAGCTTGACCGTGATACGATTCTTATTGAGATTAATGGTAATGAATTTTTTTTCCCTCTTTCAGATTATCAGCAAGTGATTTTCGTTATGCAGAAGGATGTTGATGGGAATAGGTATATTGTAGTTGAGTAGTGGGTTTGATTTTTAAAAAATCTAAGTTCTATATGTTCTAAAAATCAAAAATAGGAAAAAGAACTATAATGATTATGCTGGACATAACGATATTTATGTTTCTCACCGGAAATTCAAGCGATGTTCCTCAATAAAATCGTTTGATGATTGTATATCAATAACCAAAAGGACATTCTCAATAAATCCGATCTTTAATATTTTTTTTAAACATTATTTTCAAATAAGCATTGTATCAATAACGTTGGATTCGGCTAGTATCGAAATGAAGTTTTATTTTCAAAATATCAATTTTATCCTAAAACCGTTTTCAAACAAAGCTCTGATTCTAAAAATCATAAAAGTGCTATATGAGAATAAAAATAGTTTATCAGAGTAGAAAAAAATACTGAAAAGTCTTTCGCTATAAAAATTGGTAAGGACTCAGAAAAAAAGTAAATTATGGATATGATTGATTTGTCCAGAAACCTTTTAGCTTGAATTGAATAAGCTTTCTTAAAAGAAGAGATATACCTAAAAAAAAAGGATTATGATTCATCTCTAGAGTGTGTTAGCTGCCTAAAGCAGGGCAGACAGTTTATGTGATTATTCTATTACTCTGTCTAGGGCTTCTTTTAATTCTTCGATATAGAAATTTCCTCCTAATTTTAATTTTTCATCTCTTTTCGTTATGTTAGATGGATTCTCATCAAAGGGGATAACTGGAAAATACTTCTCTTATATCTTTATGATGCATCAGAATTGGAGTGAATTTCTGGAGATGTATGAGGGGATAGAGAAAGAGGGATTATTTAATAACTTGTCTAAAAAATATTCGATCGAATAGACACTGTGAGATGATCATAAAGGAAAAATAGGTATAAAATGATAAAAAAAAGAGCTGATTAAATAATTAGAAGCGTGAAAAAAACAAATATTTTAAAAAAATGAATAAAATGTGCAATAAAATGCTTGATTTTGGGCGTAACTTAAATTATTTCCCGCCGTTTCTGAATTTATGTCTCAAAAGTTGGATGTAATTACACTACATGGTATATATGTCGTGACGGGGTAACGTAGGGAGCCCGTAGGGCGACCGGAGTTGCCCCGTCCGCGGCGAAATTGAAAGGAGTATACCATGAGTCGTTCAAAGGATAAAAAGAATACTGACGAAAAAAAGAAACGAAAATATTTATCCCCTGAGAAAAAGTTTCAAATATATTTGGAAACCCAGCGAGGCGATAAACCCGTAGGTGAGATTTTACGCCGTGAAGGGATGTATTCCACAGATTTAAACAGAATACGTAACAAAGTGAAAGAAGGTGCACTTGAGCATCTGGCTGCCCGTCCCGGAGCAAAAAAGAAGATGGTCTCCCAGGACGATTATGAGGCCTTAAAACGCGAGCTTGAAGAGAAAGAACGCGCTCTGGCAGATCTTTCTGTTGAGCTGATGGCCTTACGAAAAAAAACGAATGGGGGTTCGTGGGAGCGATAAAAGGCCAGTGGCTGAGTGAGCAGCATAAGGTTGATATTCTGTCAGTTATAGATGAAGCCGAGGATGCTGGTATTTCAGTAAAACGAACCTGTAAGCTTTTGATGATTAGCCGTCGCAGAGTAACCCGGTGGCGCTGGAAAAGAGATAATGGGTATAGCCTCGATAATCTGAAACCAGGGCCACAGGAACCAGTTAACAGACTTCTGCCGGCGGAAAGGACAGCTGTTTTGGAAATGGCTAAGAAAGAAGAATACGCAGATCTATCCCATAGGATATTAGCGGTAACAGCTTGGGATCTGGATATATTCTTTGTTTCTTTTTCTTCTGTATATCGCATTTTACGTTCGGAAAATATGACTACAATGAGAGTAAATAATAAACATAACGGCCATTCAATTCCTCCTGTTCGTAAAGAACTTACAGGCCCTAATCAGCGATGGTGCTGGGATATAAGTTATTTACCTACCATGGAAAAGGGTATTTTTGTTTACCTGTATTTACTTTTAGATGAATACTCTCGTAAAGCCATCTCCTGGTTGGTCAGTTGGCATCAGACAGCCGGAGAAGCAAAAGAACTCATTGAAGACGGTCTTATAAATGAAAATATCCTTGATCTTCCGATGGATCAACGTCCTGAGATCATTAATGACAGAGGACGCCAGATGAAAGCTCGGCCTATTAAAACAATGTTTGAGGAAAACAATATGCCTCAACTTTTTGCCAGGCCGCGAACCCCCAATGATAATCCCTTTATAGAGTCAATGTTTGGTTCAGTTAAAAGGGCGCCTCAATATCCCGGTCAATTTTTGGACCGCGATGAAGCTGTTCAATACTTTAGAGATTATTTCCTCTGGTATAACAAGAATCATTTGCATTCAGGTATTGATTACGTAACACCTGATCAATGCCATAATGGATTAAGAGAAAGAATTGTCTCTCTTCGAAAGAAAAAACTTAATAAACAACGCGCATACAGAAAGGAGGTCAACCGCGTATCACAAAATGTCTTGACAAAAAAATTGAAGAATTTAATTCTGAATAAACCTGTTTCCGCATGTAGTGTAATGCAAATCTAACTTGAGACATTGTTCCAGAAACGCGCCGATTTAATAGGCATTACTCAGAATATAATATTTATCATTGTTTTATAGGTTGGTACTAATTTGAGTAAGGTTTTGTTGTATTTTTGATTTATGGGAATTATAGATTTTGCGCATTATTAATAGTCTTATCATTTCTCTGAATGCCTTTGTTTTATCTGTGATTATCAAAATATCAACAAGTTTTAGCTTCCCAAAATAAAAAGAACAAATAAAGAGTAAGCCTTTTGGTTCAAGGTTAAGGTTATATTTATACTCACGGATAAATTTGTCTGGATATTGATTGTCCCAGTGTTTCATTTCTGGTGATGGTTTTTCAGGTAAAAATTTTTTTTCGGGGAAATTAATGAAAATAAAAAATTTACCTATTTATTAATATTTATGATTTGGAGGAGTTATGAGTGACAGATTAGTTTTGTTTAATCAAAGATGGCTAAGAGTTTTTTTTGAATTATTAGTGTTCTCTTATTTAATTGGGGCTTCAATTCCAATTATAGCTCAGGAACCTGATGAAGAAGATGTTTTCACCCTTGAAGAAATAACTGTGACAGCTGAAAAAAGAGAAGCTGAATTGCAGAAAGTACCTATCGATATATCTGTTGTAAGGCCGGATGAAATGGATCGTCTTGGGATCACTACAGCATACGATATGAAAAAAATAATACCTGACATTAATACTGATGCCTTTGCTGGTAGCAATGTTGTGTTAAGCATTCGTGGAGTCGGCGGTGGACCAAACTCTATGTTTAATCCTATTCACGAAACATCGACTTCTGTAAACCTTGACGGTGTTCAGCTGACTAGAGTAAATGGTTTTGACAATATGTTTTATGATTTACAGAGAGTCGAAGTCCTTAAAGGCCCTCAGGGGACACTTTATGGCCGTGGTTCAACAGGCGGAAGCATGAATATCATGACTCAAAAGCCTATTCTTGGTGAATTAGGTGGTAATTTAGGTTTCGAATATGGAAACTATGGACTTAAAATGGCTGATGCGGCAATTAATATACCAGTTACAGATAAACTTGCATTGCGTGCGTCTGGAAGAATAAGAGAAAGGGATGGCTACAGTGATGCAGGTTTCAATGATCAGGATGTCTGGGGGGCACGGTTATCCATGACTTGGGAACCTACAGAAAAAGATACTGTAACTATGGTCTATGACGCAGAAGGTTCCAGAAATAAAGGGTATATGTCAGAGGGAACATATATAGCAGTATACAGCTCTGATCCTAAAATGAGTGTTTTTACCTCTGAAAGATTTCCTTCTCTGGTATCAGATTATTCAGCCTACCCTGTCATTACCTATTCATATGGTGATACTGCAGAGTTGGGGTATGAACCTCAGACTTGGAATACAAATGTAATAAACATTCCTAACAAGAGTGCCTGGTGGCTAGGTAACGCTTCTAATATGGCAGATATAAATAATAAATCATGGGGTTTTATGAGCCAGTGGGAGCATGAGTTTTCTTTTGCGTATGGCGTAGCTGTATATGGTCATCGAGTTCTTCGTGAAACAAAGGCTTATGTTTCCGGTACTGCTCCAGGAGCTACCCCGATTTATTCATATGATATAGCTGGTGACGGACTCAGCTATACGCAAACAGCTGAGGGAATTGGTCTTCAGGTGTATGATCCCCCTACCGGTTTGGCATCTTATTCAAGGTCTTATGCATACTTTGATTCTCTGGAAATGCGCCTTCTATCAAAGGAGACTATAACAGCTGGTGATAAATATGAATGGGTAGCGGGTGTTATGGGGCAAAATGACAAGATAACTGAAGATGCGACCCTTGGAAGCATTCAATGGATAAACATCAAGACAAATTCATATGGTCTTTTTGGGCAAGCATCATATCAGATCGTTAATAGACTAAATCTTTCTTTGGGATACAGATATTCAATAGATGAAAAAAAATACCATGGGATATACCCCGGATACTGGGGAACGGATCCTACAGTTGATAATTTCCCTCAAAATTTTCCTCATGAGTTGCCATATTTAGATGCTGGATCTGGTGACTTGATAACAGATCCTACCCAGAAAAGCCTAAAGTGGACTGAACATACATATAAGGCCAATTTGAACTGGAATATTACAGATGAAATAATGACCTACGTTCAGTATTCGAAGGGCTACAGAACAGGAAATTTTGGTTACAGTGGTGAGATAATGGATCCCGAATATCTGGACTCCTATGAAATTGGTTTTAAGAGCCGTTTTTTTGATAACCGAGTCCAGTTAAATACTACAGGTTATTACTATGATTACAAAAATTATAGTACTTGGGCTACTGCCTATAAATGTAAGTATTCTAAAGCTGACTACCCTGATGGTCCACCTGTGCCGGTTGATAATAGTTCTTCACATGAGGCTTGCTGGGATGTGGATCAAGAAGATGGCAGCGGACCGGACGGTGAAGTAGGTGATGGTGATTTTGCATATAATAAATCTACCAGTGTATCAGCAGGCGGGGCCGAACAGATGGGTGTCAGCGCAAACATTATATGGCTCGTAACTCCAAATGATAGCGTTACATTTAACGGTTCATGGCAGCACAATGAATATAAAAATTACAACATTGGTGATGCTATAAATGCAGTCTTTCCTGACAATGATAACGTGGCAGTTAATGAAGATTATCAAAACAGTCGTGACGGTGAGGAGTTTGGAGGCTCACCCTACCGTTTTAATATGAGCTATTCTCATACGACATTCATTGGTGCGGATATACTATCTTTTAATACGACTGCTTTTTACAATGGAAAAGGGCTTGAACAGCGTTTATGGAAATATACCGATCGAGAGTATACAATGCCAGGCCTTCCCGATTACTGGACGATGGATGTATCTCTCTCCTATAGTTCAAGCCGTTGGGTCCCTGAAAAAACGCGATGGTCAACTCGTTTTTGGTGCAATAATATTTTTGACAGTCATCACCTATCTAGTATGTATTATTCTGACTATAATCAACTATTCGGGTCCATATTTGGGACGCAATATGAAAATATGTTTCCTGAAAGAACAGGCGTTGCAACTGGTTCACATATAACGCCTAGAACATTTGGGGTTAGCATCTCTTTTGATTTCTAACTCGAAAGGATTTATATAAAACATAAAAAAGGATTGTTTATGAAAATATAACCGGCTATGATTACTGTTTCGTTGTAAATCGTGGCCGGTTTTTATTATTCTATGAAAAAAAATCAGCCCAAAATTAAAAAATATATCATTGACTGGACAAGGGTTAAATATAAGATTACATAGCTATTATTTGAGGCCTAAAAGAGTATGGTGGATAACTGTAATGAAAATTAGGTGAAGTCAAATTTAATGCAAAATTGGGCGGAAGTTTGATTTATTCTGTTATTTTCCCAAATAAAGAAATAAAGATTTTAGAAAATAAATTGGTAGAAACATTGAGATATTAATGCCGAGAAATTTACACCTGTATCAAATGATTGACGTTAACTATTTTTCCAATCAACGATAATTAAAATTCCATTTCATCTCATATCGTTAAGTATATCTATTATGTCTGCCTCATCGATAAGCTCCATACTCATTAAAATTTCACCGAGCCGCCTATGAGGCATTCCTTGAATATCTTCCTTCATTTGTTGCGATACGGCAATCCCAAGCTGGCCTTCTGTTATATATCCTTTTTCTATTACCAGCATTCCGAATTTTATACAGTCATCATTAATGCTCATGGAGAGATTATCCTTTAATAAAAATATTTACACTATTATATGAAAATGTGTTTTTTCATTTTATGTATTCATACACTACTTATTAGTTGATTTAGAAGCAAACTGCTTTTCATAGAATTCTTTTGAAATAGCTTGTTTTTCAGCCACATAAATATTTATCTCGTCATAATTAATTAATAATAAATTTATGATGTCACTATCCAACAACTTTCTTTTTGAAAAATTATTCAAAATATTAGTTATGCTTTTTCGGCTCATAGCCTTCCTATATGGTCTGTCTTCTGCAAGAGCTGTAAAAATATCAGCAACCATAATTATACGTGCATTTGTGCTTAACTCTTGTTCCTTACAATGAAACGGATATCCTGAACCATCAAGCCTTTCATGGTGATAGGCACCCCACTCAGCTATATCTCTGAGCCCTGAAACAGTATTAATGACAGAATAAGTATAGTATGTATGGGTTTTTATAATGTTGAACTCATAGGGCGTAAGCTTTCCGGGTTTGTTAAGTATACTATTAGGAATAGCCAGTTTTCCCAGGTCGTGAATGTTTCCAGCAACACCCATAAGTTCTATTTCTGTCTCGGTAAAACCAAAAAGCCTCGATAAAATGGAAGCACAGGCAGCGACACCGGAAGAATGTGTTGATGTAAACCTGGATTTGAAATCAATAATATTCCGGAATAACTCAGATATTATAGTCAGATCCGAGAAGCTTATTTCTGCGTTTCTGAAAGGTCCATAATTAAGCAAAATTGAGTAGAGCCGAGATGATACTATATCTAGCCAGAACTCTTCTCTTTCAGAAGTCTCTAAAAAAAGTTCAACTAATTGAGAATGAAATTTTGTCCCGGAACATCCTTTGAGCTCAGAAATTATTTCATTTTTTTGATTTAAAATATCTTTATATCGATTTATTTTTCTCTCAACAAAATCAGCAATAGATAATAATTGAGAGCCAAAGACTATCCTGTCGCCTATTGATTGTTCCCACTTTTCCCAATCATGATGATGATATTTTATTAAGACACCTGCTTCTCTCAGCCATGGAATTTTTTCCAGTAAGACACTTCCCCTGTAACAATGTGCTTCAATGTCATCAACTTCATAATTTCTAAGGGATATTTTTTCCTCTAAAGAAAGCGCACCAATATCATGAAGGAGTGCAGCGATAAAACAACACTCAAGGAATTCCTTTGAAAAATTTTCAGTTTCCCCCATCTGCCAGACTATGAATGCAGTTCTTTGCTGATGTTTACTTAATAATGGACTTGCCAAATCCATTGCATCTGATAACGACAGAACGAGGTTTCCGAGGTTAACACTAGGTGAATTGCGCATTTTTTATATTTAAAATCCTTTATTAATTAAATCTATTCCAGCATAATAACAATATCTCTGTCCTTAAAAATATCCGTCAAAGGACATCTTTTATTTTTCCCATATATTGTACGCTCCTCCATAGTTGTCATTAAAATATTTTCAGGTGCATGTCTGGTTTTCTGACCGATATTTTCATTCAATTAGGCTATATGCATATATCACTTTGTTCCAATTGGAAATTTTCATTTAGATTTATTTAATTTTTATCAAAAATTTCTCTTATCTTAGTAGTAAGATCTTCTCTTGAAAATGGTTTAGCAATAAAATTAACACCTTCATCCAAAACTCCTTGATGGACTATGACATTAGCAGTATAGCCTGACATAAAAAGTACTTTTAAACCCTCATATTTTCGTTGTAGCTCTTTAGCCAGTTCACTTCCATTTATCTCAGGCATAACAACATCGGTCAATAGTAAATCAATCTTACTTGTATGCTCATTAGCTAAACGTATAGCTTCATTGGAATTTTGTGCCGACAAAATAACATACCCATTATCTTTCAGTATCCTTTCAGTCAGCTTCATAATAGAGTTATCATCTTCAACAATTAGTATTGTTTCTCCGCGGCATTTTGTATAGCTTATTGGAATATCTGGATACTCTTCGTAAAATTCTTCAATATTTTTAGGTAAATAAATTTTAATTGTTGTTCCTTTATCTGGCTCGCTATATACATTTATAAATCCATTATTCTGTTTTACTATTCCATATACCGTTGATAAGCCAAGGCCTGTTCCATGTCCAATTTCTTTTGTTGTAAAGAATGGTTCAAAAATTTTATCTTGTTGCTCATAGGTGATTCCCACTCCGTTATCACTTACTGCTAACATTATATACCCGCCAATTTTAAATCCAGCATGATCAGCACAATATTCCTCATCGAAGATTACATTCCTTGTCTCAATTGTAATCTTCCCAACGCCCTTAATCGCATCTCTTGAATTTACACAGAGATTGACTAGAATTTGATCAATTTGTGTAGGATCAATTTTCACATACCCTAATTTGTTAGAAGGCTTCCATGCTAAGTCTATGTCTTCTCCAATAAGACGCCTTAACATTTTTATCATGTTTTCAACAGCATAATTTAGATCAAGGACTTTAGGAGAAATAGTTTGTTGTCGTGCAAAAGCTAATAATTGTTTTGTAATATCAGCTGAACGTTTAGCTGCCTCAATTATTTCAATAATGTTTTCGTGTAAAGAGCTTCCCTCTTTAATTTCTTCTAAAGCCAATTCTGCGTAACCAAGAACAATAGTGGATATATTATTATAGTCATGAGCAACACCTCCGGCCAGCCTTCCTACTGATTCCATTTTTTGAGACTGCTGAAGCTGATGCTCCAATTTTCTTAACTTTGATATATCTCTAATAAAAACAAGTATAGCAGGGTTGTTTTCCCATGTTATATTGACCAGATTTGTTTGCACCCATACGGTTTCACCAGTCTTTTTTATTATCCTGTAGTTATATGTATTTGGAGGATTATCACCTTTCAATCTTTTATGATACCTGTCTATTATCATTAATTTATCATCTGGATGAATAAAGTTGGCAAAATGCATTTCAGATAAATCGTTGAGTGTATACCCTGTAAGTTCTTCTGTTCTATAATTCGGAAATTTTATCTTTTCATCCTGAGTTATAAAAATTGCTTCGTGTGCATTCTCAATTAATGATCGATATTTCTTCTCACTTTCTTTTAAAGCGATTTCCGTGAGGCGCTGAGACAAACCAATCGCCAAACTTGAAGCCAATCGTTCAAGAATCTCAATTTTATTCTTGTTGAATTTTCCTATAAGGGGATAGTTAACCAGCAAAAGACCAATTAATTTAGTGCCAGCTTTCAACGGAATTAAGGCAACAGATTCATAGCCAGAAATAATACATTTGCTCTGTGTTTTTGTCTTAGGACAATCTTTAGTGTATAATGAAAACAACTCTGTTGAGCTGTTTGCCCATACACTTCCATAATCAGTATATAAAGATGACTCAGTAGCGCCACTGCCAGTTAATACCTCCCAGCATAAGCACTCTAACGATAGATTGCTTTTATCGTCGGTAAAAATCCCTCCATTATAATTGAACAAACACAGATTCTCTTTTATTTCTCGGAATATAGGAGGGAACCCTTTTGATTCAAAATAAGAATAATCATCGCTATCTTTTAAGCATATGCCAACAACTTCACAAGCTGACCAGTTTTGGATTAATACAGCGATATTATTTAAAAGGTCATGGATATCATTTTTTTTATGTAACGCTTTTAAAATGCTAAGAGTAATTTCTCTTTCAGACTCTGATCGATACTGTTCTGTGACATCCCATACCATGGAAATCATTAAATCCTTTTCAGGCACAGGTGTGCTTCGTGCACTAATATATCTTGTTTCTTGCCCTTTGCGAGTAATAGGGATTCTATTCCAGTACATTCTTTCAGCATCCCCAGTGGCAATATCGTCAAGCACTTTTTCTTTTATTTTTTTGCGGTAAACAGGATCTTCATATACAAGTTCCCAAAAAGCATCCGGATAAATCAAATCATCTTTATTGAATCTGTATATTTTAGGAAAATTTCTATTCATATACAAAAGGTTCATGGTGGGCTTAAAATTATTGACGGCAACACCTACAGGTAGATTGTCCATAACCGCTCTAATAAAGGATTCATTTTGTTTGAGCGTTTTCTCAGTTTTTTCCTGTTTATCTATTTCACCAATCAATTCTAGATTAACTCTTTTTAACTCGTCCGTATTTTTTTGTAATTTCCTAATAATCGGATTGCTTATTTTTATAAAAAGTAAAGTACCACACGTTACAAATCCAGCCATTAAGCAAAAGGAAATGAAACCAGCTTTAATAAAGGGGCTTCTTAATTCTGAGATATCAATTTTAGCTACAATCCCTAACCCTAACACAGCAACAGGTTCGTGAGCAGCAATAACTTTTTCTCCTCGGTAGTCAAGGCCTATCATCGTACCTGATTTTCCTGAAAGTGCCAGGCGCATTGGCTCTACTAATTTTGATTTAAAATTAATAGGTTTTGGATTAGCTAAATCATAATGTCTATGACTCAATAAAAAAATAATATAATCGCCTTCTCTTTTTGCAAGTGTAAATTCACCCGTCTCTCCAAAACCCGCGTAGTTATTATGTGCATCAATTATTTGGCTTATGGTTGCTGAATGCGAACCATCAGGATAATCATTACTGTATTTTTCATCAAAACGTGCAACAGCCTCAATTAATCTTGCTTGACTCTGTGCTATTTCTCTTAACCTTTCTTTCTCTGCATTGATAGCAGTGTGATATAGTATCCATATTGAAATGCCTGTAACAACAATGCAGGTAACAACCATTATTTCAATAAGTACTAATAAACGTTTTTTTTCATGCATAACTACCTTCTAGTTCGGAGTAAATTTTAAAAAGCAGACAATAATATTTTGATAGAATATGTTTAATTTAACGGTAAAGTAATAGAAAAAGTTGTGCCCTTTCCCTGTAGACTATGAGCTGTAATATTGCCATTATGTTCTTTAATAATATTATATGCTATGTTTAGGCCAAGTCCTGTCCCTTTCCCAACAGGTTTAGTTGTAAAAAAAGGATCAAATATTTTTTGTAAGTTTTTTTTAGGTATACCTGATCCATTATCGCTTATGTCGATTTTCAAGTGGCTGTTTATTACACTGGTAGTAATTGTAAGTTTCCCATTTTTTCGCATGGATTGAAGAGCATTAACCAGAACATTCATAAAAACCTGATTTAACTTTTGTGGGTAGCATACTATTGAAGGAATATTGCCATATTCTTTTATTACTTTAACTTTATTCTTTTTAATTTCACCACAAATCATACTTAGTGTTGAATCTAGGTTTCTATTAATATTTGAACACTCGGGTTTATTCTGCCCAGGATGCGCAAAATCCTTTAAATCATCAACTATATTTTTTATCCTAACTACCCCTTCCTTAGATTCCGAGATTAAATTTTCAATATCAATAAGTATAAAGTTAATGTCCAAAGCCAGTTCAATAGCCTCTATTTCATTTAATTTTAGTGAAATATCATCTTTATATTTAGATCTTTTTCCAGAATCCTTTAGCAAAGATATAACACTTTTATAATGATCAATTATTTTACTAATATCTTCACTGTATTCACCTAATGTAGTTAAATTGCTGCTTACAAACCCCGTTGGATTATTAATCTCATGAGCGATTCCAGCTGCTAATTGACCAATTGCAGCCATTTTTTCAGATTGAAGCATTTTTACTTGTGTCTGCTTTAGCTTTTCCAACGTTTTTCTAAGGTTATCATGTGAAGCATGTAATTCTGGTAGTGTAAAGTCGATTGTGTAAATTTAAAAAGGTCGTAAAAAAGGCGCTTTTCCTTTAAAAGGGTTTCACCACAAAACCTAAAGCAAAGGAGAAAGCGCCATGAAACTGGAAATTACAGTACCAGAAGTTATGAATCTTATCAACGGAATCCGTAGGGACCCAGGAAGTCTCTTCGAGATGATTAGAGCTGATGTTCAGGAGACTGTAGGTGAGTATCTCAGTGTTCTTATGGATACAGAGATGACTCATTTTCTCGGTAGAAAACGTTATGAACGCAGCAAGGAAAGTAATAATCATCGTAATGGTTCCTATAATCGTAAGTACACTCTCAAAGGGATAGGCCCGGTTGATGTTAAGGTCCCAAGGGATCGAGAGGGAGCATTTAAAACAGAAGTTATCCCTAGAAGTAAACAATATGAGGATGCAATCAGAGAAGATCTGAGTGTCATGTTTCTGTCCGGTATCAGCACTCGGACTTTATCCTTAATCTCTGAAAGGCTGATAGGCCGAAAGATATCATCTGGAGAAATAAGCAAAGTAAGTAAATCACTTACCAGTTCAGTTGAAAGCTGGCGGGAACGTGATCTCTCTGAAGAGCCCATAAAGTACCTGTATATTGACGGCACCAACTTTTCTATGAGGGTAGATGGTGCAATAGAGAAAGTCCCTGTACTGGTTGTTATAGGTGTAACAGATAAAGGATACCGCACTGTACTGGGTTTGCAGTCAGGAGATAAGGAATCCGCTTCCAGTTGGCGAGAGATGTTTAAAGATCTTAAAGGGAGAGGCCTGGACGGCAATGCTATCACTTTAGGGGTTATGGATGGCCTCTCAGGGCTAGAGGCTGTTTTTAAGGAAGAGTTTCCAAAGGCTAAAGTCCAGAGATGCCAGGTGCATGTAGCAAGGAATATCCTTGCCAAGGTTCCAAGAAAGTTAAAAAAGGATATTGCAGATGAAGTCCGTTCCGTATTTTATGCATCTTCCCGTAAGAAGGCTATAGCGTTTTTTAATGACTTTAAATCCAGATGGGACAATGAGCTCCCATCAGCAGTTAAATGCCTTGAGAGGTCATTGGATTCCTGCTTGACGTATCTTTCCTTCCCTAAAGAGGAATGGATATGCTTGAGAACCACTAATGTCATTGAAAGAGTAAATAAAGAGTTTAAACGCAGAACAAAACCAATGGAAATACTTGCAGGAGAAAGATCCTGCTATACGCTGCTTGCTTTTGTCTGTGTGAAGATGGAAGTTAACTGGAGAAAGAAACCCATAGGGCAAGTGCCTAAGAATCTGCCTTTCCTTAAAAAGTTGGCAGAAAAAAATTTCACACAATCAAGTTGACAGTACCGTAATTCTTTTTCCGTATCCAGTCGTGTTTCAATTTCATAACGCAATTTTTCTTCTATTAGATTTCTTTCATATAGAGATTTCTGTAATTGTTCTGATTTTTGGATTAATTCATTGTTAACTTGAGAGAGTTTTATATTTCTTTCTTTTACTTCTTCCTCAAGAGTAACTCTGTCTGTAACATCTCGACATACTTCCACTCCAGCCATAATATTTCCACGGTCATCGAATAAAGGAAAACAAGAATTTTCCCAATAGGAAGATTCTTTATTTATTCCTTTTGCAACTCGAATTGTCATATTCTTTTCGCCCGTAAGAAATGCCCTTTGTATGCCGCATCCTTCGCAAATTTTATTTCTTTTTTCATATACCTGATAACAATATTCACCTACTTGCTTACCAAAGGTATCTGCCATAATCTTATTTTGATAAATTATTTTAAAGTTTGTATCTTGAACCGTAATACCATCAGTAAGGTTATTAAGTATTTGTTCAGGTAATATCATGCCCATTGTGGTTTTCCTTTTACATAGTATTAATAATAATCTGACGACTGCTTTTATCTACTTATTGTTAAAGGTAATTCAATAGTGAAAGTTGTTCCTTTTCCAACCTCACTTTTGACTTTAATATTGCCATTATGTTTCTGGATAATATTATAAACCAGATTCAAACCAAGACCTGTTCCTTTTCCAACTGATTTGGTAGTAAAAAAAAGAATCAAAAATTCTACTTAAATTTTTTTCAGGTATTCCATGACCAGTGTCACTAAATTGTATTAAAACGTGTTCTCCGTCTATCCATGTTTTTATTTTTATAGTTCCTTTTTTTTCAATAGCGTGTCCGGCATTTACGAGCAGATTTAAAAACACCTGATTAAGCTCATGTGGGTAGCATTCTATATCAGGTAGATTTCCGTATTCTTTTTTTATAGTAGCCTTATATTTCAATTCATTCGATGCAATGTTTATTGTAGAATCTATATGGCTGTTTATGTTTGCATACTCACTTTCTTCTTTGCCTGGGTGTATGAAATCCTTCAAGTCTTCAACTATTCGTTTAACTCGTTCAAGGCCTTCCTCTGATTCCTTTAAGAGGACAGGGATATCTTCCAGAAGATAATTTAAGTCAATAGAGTCTTTAATTGATTCAATTGTAAAAAATTGATTCTTTAACGATGGCTGCGCTGAAATTATTAATTCTTCATCTTCTTTTGATTTTAATAAATTAAGCAACTCGTCTTGGGCTTTTAATAATTTCAACAAGTCATTCTGATATGATTTACAGGATTCAATGTTACTGCTAACAAAACCTATTGGATTATTAATTTCATGAGCGACTCCAGCTGCCATTTGACCAATGGACGCTAATTTCTCTTGTTGAAACATTATCGCTTTAGCTTCATTTAATTCTGAACGTGCTTTTTGAAGATTTTGCACCGTCTCTTTAAGCAGAGCTTTCTGTTCCTCTACAACTATTTCAAGGTCAGTTTGATTGTGGTTCTGTGTTTTTTCCAGATTATCTCGAGTCACCTTCTCTCCATTAACTATTAAATATTGGGGTGAGTCATTTTATACCTTCTAAATTTTATGTAGAGATGTGATTGTATTCAGAATCCAGGTTTACTTCGAAATGGTAGGAGATAGTGGTTTATCGAATTGATCGAGATTTCTTTTGAGTTGTTCAGCTTCAAAAATATGTCTAACACTTATCGTATCGACAAAAATGAACGATTCTTGAATGATATAGTATAAATAATTACAGGTTATAATTTCAATTATAGAAAACGAGTTATTATTTAATTATTATAGCTATATGCTCTCTTCTCCTTGATTTTTGTTGGAAATATATGTTTCTATTTTCTCAAATAATTCCTGTGGTTGTATTGGTTTTGTTGTGTAATCATTCATGCCCGCTCTTAAACAAATGTCTCTATCTCCTTTCAAAGCGTGCGCTGTCATGGCAATTACAGGAATATTGTGATTTAATACTTTTGATTTATCATCCCGGATAATCTTCACCGCCTCAAAACCATCCATTTCCGGCATTTGAACGTCCATTAATACAATATTGTATTGAAATATTTCCAGTGACTTAATTGCTTCTTTGCCATTAGCTGCTACATCCACCTGGTAGCCGGCTTTTTCTATCATTTTTACTACTATTTTTTGATTCACAATATTATCCTCCACAACAAGGACACGTATTTTCTTTCTTTGTTCATCAGTCAGGTAGTGTTTAGTTATGATTTGTGTTTTCCTTATACTTTTTTTCCTTTCTTTTGGAGATAGCACATTTACAAGGCAATCAAATAACTGTGATCTTCTAATTGGTTTGGTAAGATAAGCTGCAAACCCTATTTTCTCCATTCTGTTCGCATCGCCTCTTAAACCCTGAGATGTTAGCATTATAAGAGTCGTGTTTTTTAATTCAGGATTTTCTTTAATCATTTTTCCAAGTTCTGCCCCATCAAGTCCAGGCATACGCATGTCTAAAATAGCTGCATCATATGGCGCTTTAACTTTCGCAACCGCATTCAAGACAGTCAAAGCCATCTCTCCTGATTCAGCCATATCACAAAAACACCCCCATGACTCCAGATAACGTTTTAATATTTCCAGATTGGTTTTGTTGTCATCCACTAAAAGGAATCTTTTTCCTCTAATATCTTTTGGCAATGAATCATCACTTTTGGGGGAAATAGATTGCTTCTTGAATAAAGCAGTAAACCAGAAGGTTGAGCCCACATGTATTTTACTTTCAACTACAATTTCTCCACCCATTAATTTAGTTAGTTTTTTACAAATACTTAATCCGAGACCTGTTCCCCCGTATTTTCTTGTTGTGGATGAATCGCTTTGCTTGAATGATTCAAAAATCAATTCTTTTTTATCCTCAGGCACACCAATGCCTGTATCTTTGACTTCAAACTTTAACTTCACCTTTTTTTTCGACTCTTTTACTGGTGAAATACAGAGGAAAACCTCTCCTTTTTCTGTAAATTTAACTGCATTATTGGTAAGGTTTAAAATGATTTGACGAAGTCTGCTCGGGTCCCCCTTAAGTAGATCAGGCGTATCATATTGGATTTCATAGGCAAACTCTAAACCTTTATCATGAGCCATCATAGCTGGTAGTTCAATTACTTCCTCTATTGTATTTCTGAGGTTAAAATTTATAATTTCAAGATCAAGTTCACCCGCTTCTATTTTGCTAAAATCAAGTATGTCATTTATTACAGTAAGTAGACTGTCTGAACTGCGTTTTCCGGTTTCAACAAGGTCAAGTTGCTCTTTATCAAGTTCAGTAGAAAGAAGCAGATTAAGAACTCCCATAACACCATTCAATGGAGTTCGGATTTCATGACTCATATTTGCCAGAAACTGACTTTTTGAAAGATTGGCAAGTTCAGCATCTCTTATTGCTTTTTTTAATTTATTTTCAGCATCTTTACGTTCGGTTATATCTCTCGTAAACACAAGAGAAGCAGGTTTCCCTTCGTGAAGTATCTTTGCTACAGAAACTTCTACACAGATTACTTCACCATTTTTTTTGGTCCCTCTATGTTCATAGCATTCGTTAGCCGCTTCTCCTCTATATCTCTTTTTTACTTTTTCACGTATAAAATCAAAATCATCCGGGAATATAAAATTACTGGCCTCTTCGCCTATGATTTCATTCGGAGAGTTGTATCCATAAAGAAAAGCAAATCTTTCATTAACATACTTATATTTTAACTCCTGGACTATGGCCACTCCGTCATTTGAATGTTCTATTGTTGTTCGGTATTTTTCTTCACTTTCACGTAGCTTTAGTTCAGTATGTTTACGCATTGAAATATCACGAATTATCATGTGACTGCAGTGCTTGTTGATATCTATTGCATCTGAAACAATTTCTACATCAATGGAGCTTCCATCAGGCCTGCTAAGTTGAGTTTCAATTTTGAATTTTCTTTCTTTTTTATCTACTCTATTCTTTAATTTACGTTTCTTGTTTTGAGGAAAAAAATCAAATATCATGCTTCCAATAATTTGCATATAGTCGGATCCTAATATCTTGCAAGCCTGATTATTGGCTTCAATGATTTTTCCATTTTCATGAATAATCACTGCATCAAGGAAATTTTTAAAAAGGGCTTTATATTGATTTTCCGCTTTGCATCCTTCCCCTATTTGGGGGTTGATTATTGCTGCCGATTTTTTTTGAGAGTGTGATTTATTTCTTGATTGTGTGGCTTTGTTATTTTTCATATCATTACCTCAGGCTGAACTTGTTCTCATTTAAAATAGTCGTATAAATACAAGGATTAGCGCAGGCAGAATGAGGGGCATCTGATAAACGGTGAATAAGATATTTTAAATATTGAATAATATACAACTACATTTAAGTATTTTAACTGAAATATGCTTCAAAAAATATACCACAATAAAACAGATATAATTCTTTCAATCCCGCCGTTTCTGAATTTATGTCTCAAAAGTTGGATGTAATTACACTACATGGTATATATGTCGTGACGGGGTAACGTAGGGAGCCCGTAGGGCGACCGGAGTTGCCCCGTCCGCGGCGAAATTGAAAGGAGTATACCATGAGTCGTTCAAAGGATAAAAAGAATACTGACGAAAAAAAGAAACGAAAATATTTATCCCCTGAGAAAAAGTTTCAAATATATTTGGAAACCCAGCGAGGCGATAAACCCGTAGGTGAGATTTTACGCCGTGAAGGGATGTATTCCACAGATTTGAACAGAATACGTAACAAAGTGAAAGAAGGTGCACTTGAGCATCTGGCTGCCCGTCCCGGAGCAAAAAAGAAGATGGTCTCCCAGGACGATTATGAGGCCTTAAAACGCGAGCTTGAAGAGAAAGAACGCGCTCTGGCAGATCTTTCTGTTGAGCTGATGGCCTTACGAAAAAAAACGAATGGGGGTTCGTGGGAGCGATAAAAGGCCAGTGGCTGAGTGAGCAGCATAAGGTTGATATTCTGTCAGTTATAGATGAAGCCGAGGATGCTGGTATTTCAGTAAAACGAACCTGTAAGCTTTTGATGATTAGCCGTCGCAGAGTAACCCGGTGGCGCTGGAAAAGAGATAATGGGCATAGCCTCGATAATCTGAAACCAGGGCCACAGGAACCAGTTAATAGACTTCTGCCGGCGGAAAGGACAGCTGTTTTGGAAATGGCTAAGAAAGAAGAATACGCAGATCTATCCCATAGGATATTAGCGGTAACAGCCTGGGATCTGGATATATTCTTTGTTTCTTTTTCTTCTGTATATCGCATTTTACGTTCGGAAAATATGACTACAATGAGAGTAAATAATAAACATAACGGCCATTCAATTCCTCCTGTTCGTAAAGAACTTACAGGCCCTAATCAGCGATGGTGCTGGGATATAAGTTATTTACCTACCATGGAAAAGGGTATTTTTGTTTACCTGTATTTACTTTTAGATGGATACTCTCGTAAAGCCATCTCCTGGTTGGTCAGTTGGCATCAGACAGCCGGAGAAGCAAAAGAACTCATTGAAGACGGTCTTATAAATGAAAATATCCTTGATCTTCCGATGGATCAACGTCCTGAGATCATTAATGACAGAGGACGCCAGATGAAAGCTCGGCCTATTAAAACAATGTTTGAGGAAAACAATATGCCTCAACTTTTTGCCAGGCCGCGAACCCCCAATGATAATCCCTTTATAGAGTCAATGTTTGGTTCAGTTAAAAGGGCGCCTCAATATCCCGGTCAATTTTTGGACCGCGATGAAGCTGTTCAATACTTTAGAGATTATTTCCTCTGGTATAACAAGAATCATTTGCATTCAGGTATTGATTACGTAACACCTGATCAATGCCATAATGGATTAAGAGAGAGAATTGTCTCTCTTCGAAAGAAAAAACTTAATAAACAACGCGCATACAGAAAGGAGGTCAACCGCGTATCGCAAAATGTCTTGACAAAAAAATTGAAGAATTTAATTCTGAACAAACCTGTTTCCGCATGTAGTGTAATGCAAATCTAACTTGAGACATTGTTCCAGAAACGCGCCGCAATGAAATTGGCCATCTTCCAATTTTGTAATAAAAAGTCCAATTTTAATTATATAAAATCATTACTTAATAATCAAAATGCTATTATTTGACTGTCATATTATTCTCTATCCAATGATTTTTTTGTTGTGTTAATTCACCCGCTTTATTTCATATCGAATGATTCAGAAGATACAAACGTAATAAAAAAAATACGATATTTCATTTTATCTTAATAATGTGATTGTATTGTAAGATTCTATAATAATTATTGTATGTGCAGGTTTAAAATATATGCTTGAGATTGTATTTAGTGAGAGCGCAAAAAACACAATGAGAATGGCTAAAAATTATGATAATAAAACTGTGATCGGTGGTCATGATTTTTATGCTTATAAAAATCAGAAAATTTTAACATCTACCTTGAAAACAAGTCGTAACAATATTTCCAGCAGAAAATCAAATGACGTAATATGTATTGGTTTCTCTCTCGACATAGGCGATATCTCAGGTGAGATTGATAGCCGTGGTCGTCGGGAAGTCTTTAGGAAAGTGTTGGGTTGCACAGGTATTGACGAACAGGAAATAGAACGATTTTTTCGTTTACAGCGTAAAGATTTAGTGAAATTGATATCTGCCGCAACACAGGGAATTCCTATACGAGTTTGGGAAAGCCACGCTCCCTTTTCAGTTTGTGGATTTGCATTTGTCTGCAATGTATTAAGAAATATTGAGTGCACGATTAGTGTGATTTCATTTCCTGAACAAATCATAAATACTGAAAACACAAACGTATCTTACAGAGATTGGAATGAGGTACCTCCAGAACAATTGTATGATTTTTTATCGTATGAGCATATATTAACTACTGTAGAAAAACGTGTGCAGAGCGACTTATGGAGAAACTTAAAAATAGAGAATTCGCCATTGAGAGCAGTGATAAATGATTCTCTTATATCAGTACCTGAAGATTTTTACGACCATCTTATCCTCCGAAATCTCCCTGACAATGAATTTATGATGGAAACACTCATAGGTGAACTTTTACATAACTACCAGATAGGAATTAGTGATGGATGGTATGCTTTGCGCATAGAAAAGATGATTCAAAAACAACAGATAAAAGTAATTACGAAAAGCAATCCTCGTTATCGCTATAGACAAATTTTAAAGAAAGTTAAGATATAATGGAAAAATCAAGACAATCTTAAACAAAGAATGATTCAAGATCCAGTCGAATTCAGAAGTAAGTGTAACTGAGCCTAGAAATAGAGCGTTATTTTATCAATATTTGATTTTAAAAAGGAGATCTTAAGCGCAAGAATGTATTACCATTAATAAACGTATGTGGGTTTTTCTTGAATGCTTAAACAATGATTGTAAAAACCCCTCTCTCGTATCGGCAGCAATGTTCCTGATTGGATAATGTTCAACCAATTTAAATTATAAGTAACAAGGATTGCATAGGCAGATTTCCATAGGTTTCCAGCAATAAGTAATATTGCTGAATAAATACTGATATATAGGAGAAAAATATTCATAAAAGCCCATAGAAGGAGAACACAATAGAAATCAAAATTTAGAGCTGGATTTGATATGATAAAACATATTTGACAAGCTATATTATGTCTTTATTATGATATTATTATGTCATGACTGTATAAGTTGACTTATCTATTTCAATTCTACCGTCTTAATTACACTTAAAGGCTCTAAATAGCCTGAAGATGGTGATTGCTGTATTGTTAAAGAAATGAAGCTATAAATAGAAAACAATAAAATATATTATCTATTTCTTATTTTTATTACTAGTGCTTAATGTTCCGATGTATCTCATTGCAAGCCTATTGAAATGAAAACAATACTATAGGGGATACGATGACAGAAAAATTATCCTATGAAGAACTATTTAAAAAAAATAAAATACTTGAAGAACTTCTTCACGAAAAGGAAATCAATGAATCCTTAATGCTTGAAAAGATAAAAAAATATGAGCAAATTAAAAAACACTATGACGCATTGATGCAAAATACTGAGGATTACATTTTGATATGTGACCGTAATGGAGTATCTCAAGCATTTAATGCAGCATATAAGGAAAGAGGCGAAGAGCTATTAAATATGAAGATAGAACCAGGTATGAAACCTCATAAATTGTCGGGAATACCTGAAATAGTTCATTACTGGGATTTATTACAGGAGAGAGCATTAAAAGGAGAAAAATTTACAGAAGAATATCATGATGAAGAAAGAAATCTAGATTTTGAGACTATATTTTTCCCTGTTAGAGAAGGATTGGAAATTACGGGCTTTACAGAAATAACGAGAAATATAACCAAGCGTAAAAATATCGAAAAAGAGCTTCAGAATAGCCAAAATATGTATCATGCATTATTCACACAAATGCCGGTTGGATGCGCTCTTCAAGAAGTTATTTGTGATAAAAATGGCAAACCTATTGATTATCGTATTCTAGATATAAATCCTGTTTTAGAAAAAACATCAGGATTCATATCTAGTGAGATAAAAGGGCGTACAATTTTAGAGATTATACCAGAAGACGCTGCTTTTTGGATTGATATCTATGGTCAGGTTGCTTTAACTGGATTAGCAACTTCATTTACCTATAAACAAAAAACAAGTCCTATCCAGTATGCGGTTACAGTTTACTGCTTAAAAGAAATGCAGGTAGTAAGCATTTTTCAAGATATCACTGACCGTGAAAAAGCCGAACGCGAACTTAAAGAGAGGGAATCTTTTTTAAATAGTATTTTTGATGCTATTCAAGATGGAATAATCGTTTTGGATGCGGATTTAAACATTCTCCGCGTTAATAAATGGATGGAGCGTATGCTGCCTCGCACTACTTCTTTTGTTGGTGAAAAGTGTTATAAAGTATATCGAAAAAGAGATACTCCATGTGAACGGTGTCCTTCTATTAGAGCCATAGAAAAAGGTGTGCCTTATAGAATAAAAGCTCCATACCCCTCTGAAGAAAATCCAACGAGCTGGATTGAATTATCCTCTTTTCCATTAAAAGATAATATGGATAAAGTAGTAGGAATCATCGAGTACAGAAAAGATATTACAAAACAGAAAAAGGCTGAAGACTCCCTTCAGAAAAGTGAGGAACGGTATCGTACTCTTGTAGAAAATACTCTGGATGGATATTTTATCTTCGATATCCCTTCAGGGCGCATCATTTTTCTCAATCAGCGAATTTGTGACCTCTTTGGTTATTCAATGCAAGAAGGCTTGGAGTTAGAAATTTGGGATGTCATCTCACCAGATAATTATGAACCAGTAAAAAAACACATCGAAGATTTAGCGTCCCGAAAGTTATCTAGTTTCACATCTAATCTTTATGATGTTATCCGTAAAGATAATGTTAAATTTAAAGCAGAAATATCTACCTCTTTAGTTACATATAAAGATAAACTTGCAATTCAAGGTGTATTAAGAGATGTGACTGAAAAAGAGAGACTGAATTTGCAACTCCAACAAGCTCAAAAGATGGATGCTGTTGGTAAACTGGCCGGTGGAATCGCTCATGATTTTAATAATCTTCTTATGGGCATCCAGGGTAGAACATCTCTGATAAAAATGGAAATAAATCAGAGCGATGCCCTTTATGAATATATCAAGGGCATCGAAGATAGTGTCAAAAGTGCAACAGATTTGACAAAACGGTTATTAGGATTTGCACGAGGGGGTAAATATGAGGTGAAACCAATAGCCTTAAATGAGTTGATTCGAAATGTTTCGGATATGTTTGGCCGCACAAAAAAAGAAATTTCCATTTATTATAAGCTTCAAGAAGGCCTTTGGACAATTGAAGCAGATAAAACGCAAATAGAACAGGTTTTAATAAATATATATGTTAATGCCTGGCAGGCAATGCCAGGTGGTGGTAAATTGTATATTAATACAGAAAACATTAAGATTGGAACAGATTATGTAAAACCCTACTCTATAACACCAGGGAATTATGTTAAGATTTCCGTAACCGATACTGGTCATGGTATGGACGAAGTAACCCGTCAAAAAATATTTGATCCTTTTTTTACCACAAAAAGCATGGGGCATGGAACGGGTCTAGGATTAGCCTCAGCTTATGGAATTATAAAAAATCATAATGGCATCATAAATGTATATTCTGAAAAGGGTAAGGGGACTACTTTAAATATATGTCTACCAGCATCTGAAAAAGAAGCATTTAAAGAAAAAGAGTTGCCTGAAGAAATAATCACTGGATCTGAGACTATCCTTTTAGTAGATGATGAGCAAACGATCATTGATGTAGGTAAATCAATGCTTGAAAGACTTGGATACAAAGTTATTACTGCAAATAGTGGCCACTCAGCAATTCAACTTTATCAAGAGAGAAATATTGAAATCGATATTGCTATTTTAGATATGATTATGCCAGAAATTAATGGGAAGGAAACATATAGATATTTAAAAAAAATAAATCCCCATATAAAGGTTCTTCTTTCCAGTGGATACAGTATAAATGGACAGGCTCAGGAAATATTAGATAATGGATGCGACGGCTTTATTCAAAAGCCTTTTAGTCTAAATGAACTTTCTAAAAAAATGAGAGAGATTCTTGATAAGTAGATAAATTAGCTCTTTTAAATTTTATTCTCTATTTTCTTAATAATCAATATGAGCTAATCAGAGCCCCCTTTATATCAGAGGAGGTAAATACATTTAGATTTTTCCCCTCAACTTCTGACGATAGTTCATCAATCAAACTACCAGATTTACATGCTGCAATACTAACCGTTATATCTTCAGCATCACTATTAGAAATGACTTCTGCGAAATCATCGGCACTTACCCTTTGACCTCCCAATAATATTTTATCCTCTAATCCATGAGATGAGACATGTATGTATAAATTGTCAATTCCTCTATTATTCATGGTTGTAATAGATTGTACCAAATCACTTAGTGATGCGCCTTGTACTGTAATAATGTTATTTTCAGAAATTCCAAGGCCATTACTTGCTGTTGCGGCCGTATGGTACCTACTAACATCTCCATTAAAAGCAGGGTTACTCACCCCACTAATAATTATCGCTCCGTCAATTTCAGTTTCATCGGCGTATATATATTGGGGAACAGTTTGAATTGTTAATTCACACAAGGAAATAAAGGTTATAAAAATTATAGCGATTAACTGTTTCATTTTGTAATCTTTCTATTTTTAGGAAGTCATGTTTCCGTCCACAAATAGTTTTTTTAAGTGACTCTTGAGTCAATTTGCCAAATTAGTAGTGAAATATAACTCAAAAGAATGTTCTTTTTAGCGTTACTAGATCTATTGATGTGGACGTCCTGTTGGCATAATAGGGACGGTCGAGGGAATTGTTCCATATACCCAATCAGTATGTGTATTTCCCTTATAAGCATCTTCATAAACAGAATCCTCATTAATTTTTGGATTCCATTCCTGGTATTCTATTACGATCCCATTATCAATAGTTGGATTATTATTTGTTGCATCTATATAAATGAACCGGGTTGGATGTACAAAACCTGCATTGGGCAAATCATTAACATAAAAAAACCATGTTGGAGATTCTATTTCGTGGAGATTAACCATACCGCTTTTTTCGCTTGGATAGCAAGGTTCTACTTTATCCCCACCCCCAAGATAGTTGAGAGGTCCAAACGCAATTAATGTTTCTTTGTTGTTGCTTTGATTAATCACCTGTTCCATTAATATAGAGATTGCCTGATCTCTGGTCAATAAATCATCTGACCAAGCTTGGTGGAATGTGCAACCAAGTAGTAGGATAAAAATAGTAATAGAAGATATATACGCTATTTTTTTCATTTTGGTTACCTCGCTCAAATTTATCACACGATTACATGCCATTGGAAAATATTTTATTTAGATAATACTCTAGTCAGAAATATATATAAATAACTACTATCATACTTGAATTAAATTGCTAATTCTTTGTGTTAAATTGTCTTTTTTTGTTTTTATAGGTTGGAAATTTATTGGGAAAATAGAACTGTAGCAATAACTCCAAACATATATTTAACTTTGCATCCGGGCATTTTTTAGGTTAGTTTTTTATCTTTCCTATTTAAACAGATATTGTACTACGGTTTAAACTTTTCTATCTATCTTCTCACGAATACATGCAACTAATGCTTCAAGCTCATGCTCACTTAATTTTTTAAGAAAGCCAAGACTGGTATCTGTCTGTAACAACCTCTGAATTGTTTTTATTAGTTTTTCCTTTTCCATGATATTCTTCCATCCCTTTTGCGCCAATATCATATAAAGCCCGGAAGGGTTATTTAATTATTATTTCTTCTAATGATAAATGAATGCTATTTCTTTTAAAATATCGTTGCTGGACTTGAAGCAACCTCTTTTATTCATTCAAGAGGAGCCTTAACTTATCGGAGCATTTGAATGAAACAATCCTTCGAGCTTCAAGTATTAATTCACTTCCTGTCGCCGGATTCCTGCCTCTACGCTCTTTCTTTTCCTGAATGTAAAATTTCCCAAACCCGGAAATGAGGACATCATTACCGGATACTAAGGATTTTTTTAATATATCAAAGCAGTAGTGTCCCAACGTTTTTGTTAAAAAATGCTAAATTAAAATTAAAAACAATATGTTATCTTTAAAAATGACCTGCATCGACTTGAAATTGAGTTTATTATCTTACCTTTCCAATATGAAAGGAGAGGTAAATGTTTGCAGGTTCCACTATATTCGCTCAAGTCATGACTGTTCTTCCATGGAGAAGGTTTCAAACATGTGTAAACCGATACAACGGAGATTACAAAGTCAAGACCTTCAAATGTACAGAGCATTTCCGAGTTATGGCTTTTGCTCAACTGGCATACAGAGAAAGCCTAAGGGACATCGAAGCATGTCTTCGAGCAATGGGGCCAAGGCTGTACCATATTGGTATCAAAAGCACAGTATCAAGGAACAATATTGCTCATGCAAACAAGACACGGGACTGGCGTATATATTCAGATTTTGCCACAGTATTAATAAACAGAGCAAAAACTCTTTACGCAAACGAACAGCTCTCAGTAGATTTAAAATCAACTGTCTACGCCTTGGATTCAACAACAATAGACCTTTGCATGAGTCTGTTTCCATGGGCATATTTTCGAAGAACCAAAAGTGCTATAAAGCTCCATACCTTAATGAATCTTCGAGGCAATATCCCAGAGTTCATCCATATCTCAGAAGCAAAAATGCACGATGTAAATGTTCTGGATTTGATATTACCAAGCCCAGGAACATATTACATAATGGATCGAGGATATCTCGATTTCAAGCGTCTTTACGAGCTCCATCAACAAAAGGCTTTTTTCATAATAAGAGCCAAGAAAAATTTCAAATTCAAACGCCGGTACTCTCACAAAGTAGACAAGGATACCGGAGTCCAATGCGATCAGACTATTATTTTAACGACACATTATTCTTCGAAAAAGTATACAGAGGCAATACGACGAATAAAGTTTTACGATGCCGAAAATCAGAAACGCCTTGTCTTTCTTACAAACGATTTCGATTTGCCTGCAGAAACGGTCGCTCAGCTTTACAAATCAAGATGGAATATAGAAAACTTTTTCAAATGGATCAAACAACACCTACGAATAAAAGCTTTTTTCGGTACCAGTGAAAACGCAGTAAAAGTACAAATATGGACTGCTGTATCAACATACTTATTAGTCGCAATTATGAAAAAAGAATTTAAACTTGAACAAACACTTTATACAATTTTACAGGTTTTAAGTATCTCACTTTTTGAGAAGATGCCCGTCTCTAGGGCCTTTTCAAAATATAACAATTTAGATCAAAACAATGAGTCCCATAAACAGTTGACTTTATTCAATTAATGTTGGGACACTACTGATATCAAAGATAGACTCAACAATCCTTGACGATACTCTTTTCGAAAATTCATTTTCTAAATATATGCTATCTATTAGGTCGCCTTTTGTACACGTCATTAAAAGTACCTCCAATGGATATGGAACAATATTGAATAATTATAAATAATAGATAAGCTGATGTTGCATTGTTTTACAAAGGAGCAAATCAAAAGAAAAATGCCATAACCGAGTATAAATACCATTACCAACAATCAATATAGAAATCAATCTCACATTCATGCCACAATAATATGTTAATATAATTTCTATTCTTTAAAAACCATAAAAATCGAGCATCAACAATTCTTCTCTCATTTTAAGCTTTTTGATTCTACATAAATATAAATTCAAATTTTCCAGCAGCTCTTTGAATTCATCATTATTCCGAATCATATCAAACGCACATATAAATTTTCTCATAAAAAACCATACGTGCTCAAGGTTTAAAAGAAGGTTGGCATAAGCCCCTATATTTTTATTCAAAGGCTTATGCAGATATTAACGTGCGACAATTATCTGTGAAAATCTAGTTGTCGCACTTGGAAGTATACCTCATCTACAATTTCCATATTAGGGTATACTTAAAAGTTGATTTTATTATTTTGGTATACGCTGTGGCAGCTTATGCTATTTTACTTGTTCGGCCTGTCACGCGCGCAACCATGCGGTTGTTGTTGCGCGCTAAGTAATATTTTAGTCTGCGGTTTTAGGGTGAGTTTTTAGTTTAAAAGTTTCATTTCTTTTCAGTTATCAGTAGGGGAATAAATGGAAACGGGAAATCGAAATAAAAATCATGCGATTTTATATAATTTTGTTACCCGTAATTTTTAATTTTTATACTTTATCCCAATTACAAGCCACAATAGAAATTATTTTATCCGGATCCCGCCGTTTCTGAATTTATGTCTCAAAAGTTGGATGTAATTACACTACATGGTATATATGTCGTGACGGGGTAACGTAGGGAGCCCGTAGGGCGACCGGAGTTGCCCCGTCCGCGGCGAAATTGAAAGGAGTATACCATGAGTCGTTCAAAGGATAAAAAGAATACTGACGAAAAAAAGAAACGAAAATATTTATCCCCTGAGAAAAAGTTTCAAATATATTTGGAAACCCAGCGAGGCGATAAACCCGTAGGTGAGATTTTACGCCGTGAAGGGATGTATTCCACAGATTTAAACAGAATACGTAACAAAGTGAAAGAAGGTGCACTTGAGCATCTGGCTGCCCGTCCCGGAGCAAAAAAGAAGATGGTCTCCCAGGACGATTATGAGGCCTTAAAACGCGAGCTTGAAGAGAAAGAACGCGCTCTGGCAGATCTTTCTGTTGAGCTGATGGCCTTACGAAAAAAAACGAATGGGGGTTCGTGGGAGCGATAAAAGGCCAGTGGCTGAGTGAGCAGCATAAGGTTGATATTCTGTCAGTTATAGATGAAGCCGAGGATGCTGGTATTTCAGTAAAACGAACCTGTAAGCTTTTGATGATTAGCCGTCGCAGAGTAACCCGGTGGCGCTGGAAAAGAGATAATGGGTATAGCCTCGATAATCTGAAACCAGGGCCACAGGAACCAGTTAACAGACTTCTGCCGGCGGAAAGGACAGCTGTTTTGGAAATGGCTAAGAAAGAAGAATACGCAGATCTATCCCATAGGATATTAGCGGTAACAGCTTGGGATCTGGATATATTCTTTGTTTCTTTTTCTTCTGTATATCGCATTTTACGTTCGGAAAATATGACTACAATGAGAGTAAATAATAAACATAACGGCCATTCAATTCCTCCTGTTCGTAAAGAACTTACAGGCCCTAATCAGCGATGGTGCTGGGATATAAGTTATTTACCTACCATGGAAAAGGGTATTTTTGTTTACCTGTATTTACTTTTAGATGAATACTCTCGTAAAGCCATCTCCTGGTTGGTCAGTTGGCATCAGACAGCCGGAGAAGCAAAAGAACTCATTGAAGACGGTCTTATAAATGAAAATATCCTTGATCTTCCGATGGATCAACGTCCTGAGATCATTAATGACAGAGGACGCCAGATGAAAGCTCGGCCTATTAAAACAATGTTTGAGGAAAACAATATGCCTCAACTTTTTGCCAGGCCGCGAACCCCCAATGATAATCCCTTTATAGAGTCAATGTTTGGTTCAGTTAAAAGGGCGCCTCAATATCCCGGTCAATTTTTGGACCGCGATGAAGCTGTTCAATACTTTAGAGATTATTTCCTCTGGTATAACAAGAATCATTTGCATTCAGGTATTGATTACGTAACACCTGATCAATGCCATAATGGATTAAGAGAAAGAATTGTCTCTCTTCGAAAGAAAAAACTTAATAAACAACGCGCATACAGAAAGGAGGTCAACCGCGTATCACAAAATGTCTTGACAAAAAAATTGAAGAATTTAATTCTGAATAAACCTGTTTCCGCATGTAGTGTAATGCAAATCTAACTTGAGACATTGTTCCAGAAACGCGCCGGGATATTCCGGATATTATCCCAAAGCCATAGTAAGATATCTGTAATTCCATCATATAGAAATATAGAATGGAAATAGAAACAAAAGAGGTTCTTATCCTTGTACAAGCGCTTTATTTAACTCCTTGAATAACCCTGAATGGGAGAAGAAGATTCGGCCGAGTGGATAACTCTGCCAAAGAATAAACAAGTGCTTGAAGCATTCTTAATTCCAAAAACGCCATCACAAATTCAAACAGAGCTCAACATAAACAAAATTAACCTTAAGCCATTTTTACAGCGTGGTCTGATAAAATGCCTGAATCCACAAACCCATAAAGGACGACTATATATTTTAACTGAAAAATCCCGGAAACTCCTGAACGTCGAATATCCGAATAAATATGAAAAAGTAAACTATGATTTAATAGGATGGATACTGGCCAGCCCAAAACAGAGATATGTAATGCTAAAGATATTGGGCCGCGATTCAATAAAACGAACTTCAGAGGATTTGCGAAAACGATCATCTAGCAGCAATCCATGTTTTTCAAGAATAAGCACAAAGGCTATCCTTAAAGAATTAATGAATCAAAGCCTGGCAGACAGTGAGATGGGGGATGATCGAAGAAGGTATTATTGGATTACAGAGAAAGGAAAAAATATCAAACGAGAAATTGATATGTCGGAAGATTCAATAATAATGGGTTGATGTTTTAGTTCATGAATAGAAAAGTATTTATAGGAGGTAAGAATTATATCAACATCAAAAAGGTTTAATGATAAAGAACATTAAACTGGATAAGATGTGCCCGGTTGGGGCGTTCTTATTCAGGTTTAACCTTCCAATCATTATACAATACAATTAAAAGCCCATGTGACTATTTGATAATGACAGAAGACGACATATACAAAAATAAGGAAAAGTATGAAAAACAAAAAAATAATTTAAACGCCCTTCTCATTCCTCCATCAGAAAAAAGCAGGCGTAAGTATTGTTGTAAAAACCAGGAAAACTTAAAATACTTTGAAAAGCTTTTTACTCACTTCGAAGCAAATGATCTATCCTACATCCGAAGAAACAGAGTCCTGGATGCAATGAAAATTATTCTTCATTCAACAACAAAAAATCTAGGGAATTGTGATCGTGAAGACATCAACAAAGCAATGGCATTAATGCACAGAAATTTAAAAAGCATAGAAAGCAAAAAAACATTCATCAAGGATCTAAAATATATCTGGAAAATTCTTTTTCCGGAAACAGACCAGAAAGGAAGACCGGATGAAACAATTACTCCATACGCAGTCAGGCATATATCCGGAAAAATAGACATCAGCAAAGCAAGATTGAAAAAAGATAAATTAAACTGGGAAGAATTCGAAAGGATAGTAAATTACTTTAGCCGTGATCCAAGAATACAGGCCTACCTGACAATTCAGCTTGAAAGTTTATCACGACCGCAAGAACTCCTGTACAGAAGAATAGGAGAAATAGAACATTACAATTCATATGCAAAAATAATATTAAGCGACCATGGAAAAGAAGGAACCGGATTTTTACAATGCATAGACAGCTATCCATATTTGATAAAATGGCTGGAACAACATCCCCAGAAAAAAGATCAAAACGCATTTATATTTATCAACACCGGAAACACAAGGACCCTTAAGCAGCTCCGTCCGGAAAACATCAACAAAATGCTGAAAAAAGCATGCAAAGATTTGGGAATCAATAAACCTATAACATGCTACAGCCTGAAAAGATCGGGCGTAACCTTAAGAAGACTTAGGGGAGAAAGTGATCTTGAAATCCAGCACGCCGCAAGATGGACAAGCACGAAACAATTGAAAACATATGACCTTAGCGACCAGAATGACGCATTCAAGCTCTCACTCCAAAAACGAGGCCTTCTTCCTTATGATGAAAAAACAACAGAAATCCCAAAAACAAAAAAATGCTCTTTTTGTAATGAAAATATTGGTTTTACAGAAAATATATGTCACAGATGTAAACACCCGGCAGATAGGAAAATAATTTTAGAAGAGAAGAAAAAAGACGAAGAGCTACTCTTGTTAAGAAAAACCGTTGAAGAATTTAAAACTCAGTTTAACAATATAAAGCAGGAGATTATGAGAGAACTTTCAGAAAAAATATTGGAAAGTATGTCGTGAGCTTAATTTTTATCACAAACAATTCTTGGTATAGGAAAATATATTTTCAAATGATATGATGCTATAAAATATATTTTGGCACCCATTGGGCAAATAATGAAGATACTTTTTTATAAAAGATTCAGTGTCAATAAACCCTCTCATTTTTATTTTTTCTAAAAGTCCTATATTAAGATCTTCGCGATCAATACGGTTGTTTCTTTTTTCATCCGTCTTAATAAAATATTTATCCTCCATAAAACTCAGTATAACTCCTTGTCATAAGCCCTATACTCCCCAAGACCTGTAATAACATGAGTAAGCTTCAAACTAAGGTCAGTCAGCATGTCGTAGATCCTCTGAACATTCTTATCAATGTTAACAACAGATTTTCTCACCTTTGTTTCCAAATTATCTTTTGCCATTGTATTATTTCTAAAATGGTATTGCTTAAATAGATTGTATAAAGATAGAAAAATACAATTAAAGAAAAGTCGACAATGTGGTATATTTCTCAAACTTTCATGAGTTGTGATATTGATAATCAAAATTAGTTCTTAGTAAAAATTAGTTCCGGTAGCCTTTACTTGAGTATAATTATTAATTTTTGCATGAAGTATCAGCTTTGTGAAATATTTTCTCTATTGCATAATATGCAGAACTGCTAAATACTTGTTGTACAATATATCCTTATTCGTTATGGAGGAAAGTGAATTGAATAAGATAAGGAGTAAGACATGCCTAATGTGATAGCTAATGGAAAAAAGCTTAATTGAATATTTCTTTATTTAGGTGTGATTTTAAAATGTTACATAAAATGTAAACCCTTTCTTGTTATATTTATAAATATACATTTACATTTTCACACAAATATCCGAGCTTCTCATGTTATGCCTTCTCACCTGTCACACACAAGGGTTCTCAGTTTGTCAGGGAACAGCACTTCGATTTTTTTGTTGTATTTATCTATTACGATTCCCTTTCCAAAGGTGTCATGGTCAATTAAATCATCTATTCTGAATGATTGAGACATTCTGTAGTGAATGGATTTTTTGTTCTCTAGTTTTTCAATAAGTTTTTTAAATTTGTTCTGGATTGCTTTTTCTGCTTTTGTCTTTGTTTTTACTTTTGCCGGCATGATGTTCTCCCTGGGCTTTTTATTTTATTTTAAATTAAACCGCGGTGCCTATATGTGTTTTCAGAGAGTGTCCGGGATCTTGGTATTTACTTCATATGAAAAGGGAGCTGTCTCTGGGTACAGCCTGCTGTAAGTCAGATTTTGTCTTTCTGTTATCTCTTTGATTCCACCTTGAAGTTAATTAAAAAATTATAAGTTTGAATTAAGATTTATAAGTTATATTTTAAAATATAGTGATCTAATTAAATAATTCAAGTTATAATAGCTTATTAATTAATATTGTATAATAAAATTAAATTAAAATATATAAAAAGCTTGATATATTAATTTGAATAATTTATATTAATTTTTATCAAAAAGTGGTCTCGAAGTTCAGACCTGTTTCGCTGAGAAGGTATTTGCGATTTTATTGGCATCCTTTGTATTGAAACTTGAAAAATATTTTGAAAGGAGGATGTCATCATGAGTAATGGAACAGTTAAGTGGTTTGACGATAAAAAAGGTTTTGGCTTTATTGGTCAGGATAACGGAGCAGATGTATTTGTTCATCATTCAGGTATTGCTTCTAATGGTTTTAAGAGCCTGAATGAAGGTGATCTTGTAACTTTTGATGTTGAAAACGGACCAAAGGGGCCGTCAGCAACAAATGTCAGAATGGCCTAAAATCTCTGTATAATAAAAATAAAAGGCATTTCATGTATAATATGAAATGCCTTTTTTGCGTTTTGCTGAAATGTGCTGCGCAAGATGATAAATAGACCTACGGAAGGAGGTAATGTATGAATTATGTGAATTATCACAATAAAATAGCAGTTTGCGAGATCTGTGATGAAACAATATATGAAGGACAGGGTAATGTAACAATGATGGGCTTTAACGGCACTCATTCAGTCCATGTTATACATGTGCAGGATGATTGCGAACTGTATCGCATGTGGCGTAATAATCTTATAAACAGGCATTTATAATTTTTCAGTGCTATTTCCTTTTATAGTTTAAAATCTTTCCGCGGAAAGGTTGCTGCAGGTAATCTGTGCTCTGTGGCCTGATTTGGCTGTATGAATACCCCAGTTTCAGCATTCTTTTACCGAAAGGTACATGATTTCCGCGACCCGGATCAACAAGTATTACTTCGCATTCCTTTTTTGCATGCTGATTAATAAATCCTGATAAAACATCAGCATGACCTCTTTCATATAAAAGATCGCTTCCGATTATCAGGTCAAAACTGCCAAGCTCAATGTTTTCATCCTCCCATCCGGTGCGGATAAATGGAATTATTTTTCCGTGATTGAGTTTTGTGTTTTCTATCAGAAAGCTTTCAGCTTCAGGGTGGTAATCGGTTGCTGTTATATCTGCCAGTCTACTGTTTAGCAGCAGGCTGGAAAGAGCGATACCGCAGCCCACTTCAAGAATCCTTTTTTCAGTGATGTTAAAATCATTTATGAAATGAGCTAAAACCAGGCTGGAGTCCCAGATTACTCCAAAAAAAGGCCATGTGGCAGATGAAATCCCAAGTTTTTCTGCAATACCGTGATTGTCGCTGTATTGCTGTTTGTCTTTGAGTGTTCGGACATGAATATCCATATTATCAAACTCTATGGTCTGATATCGTACGCGAATAGGCGGCATGGAGTTACCTCTTTTATACCTGTTTTATTAAACCGATTTGTCTGCAGAGGTATGGCCGCATTCAAAACAAAAAATATGAAACCAGATATTCAGTCCATAATTCAGTCGAGTGTCCATCCACAAACTGTAATTTTTTATGTTGAGGGACCATTCAGGTTTTCGTTTTTTCCTGATAAAAAACAGTCTATCATATAAATCCAAAATTATGCATTAATAATAAACCTGATATCCGCTATTTCGATCCGGTTTTATTTGCATAATTGTTAAATACCTAATAACATCCTTCTGTATCTCATCGACAGCACCCACAGGAACGCCAATATTAAAATGGAATTTCATTTATCATATCAATGAACTCCTGCTTTCCACCGGGAATTAATTAAATTTGCACCGGTCAGCCATCAGGCCGTGACATGATTCAGCGGCAGGAAAAATTCTATGAACATTAAAACATTAACCAGTATCAACCGTTTCAAGGATATCGTAATAATTCTTTTTAAGTACGGTTTTGATGATCTTGTAGACCGACTTGATATACCGGGCATCAGGTTTTTCAGAAAGCTGCACAGAGTCGACCATACACTTGGAACCTTTGAAAGAATACGATGTGCGCTGGAGGACCTTGGACCCGGTTTTGTTAAATTCGGCCAGATAATGAGTCTCAGGCCTGACCTGCTGCCCATTGCTCTGGTTGAAGAGTTGAGCACTCTTCAGGACGATGTGGCCCCTGTTGAGTTTGAGCTCATCAAAGAGGCGGTTGAAAAAAACACAATGAATCCTTTAGAACGGACATTCTCTGTTTTTGACCCTGAACCTCTTGCTGCAGCCTCCATCTCACAGGTACACCGCGGTGTGTTGAGCAGGGACGGCAATATTGTCGCTGTAAAAGTGCAGCGGCCCAATATAAAGTCAAATATAAAAAAGGATCTGGATATTCTTGCTGCCGTAGCAGATCAGCTTCATGAGCGTGTTGAATATCTTAAAAGCTACAACCTCCCCAACCTTGTCCGTATTACAAGGCAGAACCTCCTTCGCGAACTTGATTTTAAAAGAGAAGCCCGAAATATGAGAATCGCTTTATCCTTCCTCAATGATCAGTCGGAGATATTCATTCCCTCGGTTTATGAGGAATACTGTACCGAACATCTTCTGGTAATGGATTATATTGAGGGCACAAAACTTAAGGATATAAAACCCGAAACACTCTCCGACCCTGAATCAACAGCAGGACAGGGTCTTCATACCGCTATAAAGCAGATACTTGATGACGGATTTTTTCATGCCGATCCCCATCCGGGAAACATGATAATTACAGGGGATGAACGTATTTGCCTTGTTGACTGGGGGTTGACAGGCCGTCTTTCCGAGACAGACCGGAATCAGCTCATTGATCTTATGAAAGCTGTTGTGGACAGAGACAGCGAAGCCATGGTTCATGCTTTATTAAAAGTCTGCAAAATTGAAGGCACAGTTGATCAAAGGAGTCTTGACAGAGATCTTCTTGATGTGCTGGACTCATACTATTCGGTTCCGATAAAAGAGATGAATATAGGCCGGCTCCTTATGGCAATTATAGAACTCCTCAGGAAATACCGCCTCAGTTTTCCTCCGGATCTTGTCATCATGATAAAGGCCCTTGTTACAGCAGAAGGAACCGCGCGCCTCATTTATCCCGATCTGGACATCCTGAGCGAGGCAAAGGGGTATGTTACAAGACTGGCGTCAGAGCGTTTTAAACCATCATCACTACTGCGCGGATTAAAACGCAGCCTGTCCGGCTTATTAAATCTGCAAAAAGAGATGCCCTGGAGTATAATGCAGGTTATGGACAGGCTTAATCGGGGGAATCTTACACTGGGATTCAGGCATGAAAACCTGGATGATCTGATGAATACCTTAGACAGCATCACCAACCGTCTGACTGCAGGGGTCATTATAGCAGCCATGATTATAGGGTCTTCAATGATCATAACAACAGGCGTCGGCCCCCTGTTATTCGGGTTTCCGGTTCTGGGTGTCCTGGGTTATCTTATCTCCGGGTTTCTCGGCCTCTGGCTGATCATTGCCATTATTCGGGGGAGAAAATTTTGAGAGAATATGGAATTGAACACACCGCATTTAAATGTACACAGCATAAAGACCGCTGTCCATATCTGGTCACCTGTACTGGCAGGGGCTTTCAGACTAGGATTATGCGTATAAAGACAGAAAACAAAAACGAACCGAAAGAGAGTGATGAAAAATGAACAGCAATGATTCAGACATGAAATCAGAACATAAAGATGGAGAGAAAAACCTGCAGGCCTTTTTGGATATTTTTAATAATGTCCTGGGGTCCTTTCGTGAAGCAATGATTCTTCTCGACCGGGATTTGAAGGTCATTAAGGCAAGTGATTCCTTTTACACCACCTTCATGGTCACCCGGAAAAAAACAGAGGGTTCATTAATATATGATCTGGGTAACCGGCAATGGGATATCCCGAGGCTGCGGGAACTGCTTGAAAATATCCTTCCTCATAATTCCGTCTTCAATGATTTTGAAGTGGAACATAAATACCCAAAATCCGACATTGAATAAAAACAAATCTCTAGATTTTAAATTTCAAGTCAAAAAAAAGAAGACAGGTGGCCTACGCTATATCTTTTCTGCGAATACGCTTAATATTTCACCCAGATATCCGAGCCCAGATCAATATTCCATATCTCTGGACACACCACTCCCATTTAAAAGCACTGTAAATATGCTACACACATCTCATTATGTATTCGCTAATTCCCATGTCCTTATGCGGATATCATTAAACAGCATATGAAAGACTTTTTTTACTTTAAGATAAATTTGCCCACCATGAAAAACTATCTTGCCAGCAGTCTGATATAACCTCCATCTGATCGTTTGAACCTGACAACTATGCCAGTTCTTGTCCATAGTTTTAAGGATAAAGAGACGATACGTATTATAAGCAAGAACCCCTATCCTGAAAAAGACTGCATTCGCTCCGGTCTGCCCACAAGGCATTCTTTCCATTCCAAAGCCTATCTTCAGCTCTTTTATTCGGTTTTCACTGCACTCTCCACGCTGATTATACCATTTCACAACGCTTTCTATTGAACCGCTTTTGTTGGTTGCTATTACTGTATATTTATTTTTTTTCGCATTCAGTTTCAAACATGCTCTGCTGATAAGGCCTGCGGATTACTATCAGACGGAAACTACTCTCCGTCTTATTCATTGTATGGATTGTTTCAGTGATATACCCGCTTTTATAGGGCCTCCAGTTTCCCTCCGGTATATTGTTTATTAATTTCACTACAGCTTCATCCAGATCGCCTCCTATAGCATACTCAATACCTTCTGATTCACAGTAGTTTATTATAGCAGCCTGGTAACCGGCGCTGTCTATCCGTACCGATTTTAACTTCTTGCCTTTCGGCAATTGGCGACGACAGTATTTTATAAATTCAAGATTTCGCCTATTGGGAGATGCATTACCTTCTCTGAACTCATCACCTATCACCAGACCGTTTTCTGCTATATGACCAACTATTGGCATATACCCCTTAAACCCTTTATAGGTCATTTTTGCGGATTCCTTCTCCGCCATTATTCCTGTCGCATCTATATCAAGTGTGTAACCTTTAATACCACCTTTCTTCATTGCTCTTTTCAGAAGTCTTCTGTTAACCTTGCCAAGTCCTGAAAGACCTCCATTATTGCTCATCCTGCGCAACCAATCTCCTATTGCATCAGATGATGGTATCCTGTCTAACGGTAGTAGCTCCCTTAGCCCTTCATCATTTCTTATCTCTCGGGTATCTTCCAGACTGCGGCCTCCCCCGTTCAATATTAACAGAATGGGGTATATATACTCAGATGCCTTGTATCCGGCACCGCTGCCAGGTTTTGGTAATTGACGATCAACATCATCCAGCAGGCCAAGGCCTACTGCAAATTCTCCAAAAAGGCTTAGCCCTGCATGGGATGTAATCAAATCTTTTGTGATTTCTAGCTTGAATGGAAGGACTCTTTAGCGTATCATCTTTTTTAACCTCGTTGGTGCGATTTGTGTTTCTTGGTCGTTACACATATCTATCTGTTCCAACGAGGTTTTTCAATTCTTTCTTCCTCTTTTTATTCTTCAATCGCGGATCTTGGGTATATGCATCTCTATGACTTTGCTCCGTGCGCATATTTTACTGTGGACAGCAAAGGTGTGATTAATGAGGCCAATCTAAAGGCAGCCGACCTGCTCGGGTTACAAAGACAGGATCTGGCAGGTAAGATGTTTAACAGGTTTATCCGGCGTGAGGACCAGGACGTCTGGTATCTCCATCGCAGACGTATTCTGGAAAGCGGGGATTTTCAGACATTCCAGTTGAGGCTGGTAAAAAACGACGGGTGTACGATTTATGTTGAAGTTCAATGCATACTGTTCAGAAACGATGACGCTGATTCCGGGCAGATCAGGATTACAGCCCTGGACATCTCCGAGCGGAAACAGATGGAAGAAGGGCTGCAAAAGGCCCATGATGAGCTCGAACTGCGCGTCCTCGATCGAACGGAAGAGCTGGAGAGCAGGAATCAGGAACTGCAGGACTTCAGCTTTATTGCATCCCATGACCTTCAGGAGCCATTAAGAAAGGTCAGGACATTCGGAGACATGGTGGCTGCCAGGTCAAAAGACGCCTTTGATGACACTTCAAAAGACTATATCAGGCGTATGCAGGATGCCCTGGAAAACATGCAGAATCTCCTGGATTCGCTGCTCGTCTATTCCCGCGTCACCACCGGAGCAGAGCCAAGAGATAAGACGGATCTTGCAAAATCAGTTGAATCGGCCCTGTCCAATCTGGAACTTTTAATCACTGAAAATAACGCCCGCATTGAAGTCGGCGAACTCCCCACAGTAGATGCCGACGAGCAGCAGATGATTCAGGTTTTCCAGAATCTGATCGGGAATGCGGTAAAGTTCAAAAAGGAAGATGATTTACCCCGGGTCAATATCTACTCAAAAAAAGCAAAAAACACAGACAGTTTTTATACTGTCTGTGTAGAGGACAATGGGACAGGGTTTGAAGAAAGATATCTGGGTAAGATATTCCTGCCGTTTCAGAAACTTAACAGTCGGAGCAGTGGTTATCCGGGTGTTGGAATGGGGCTCGCTATTTGTAAAAAGATCATCACCAGGCACGGTGGAAAGATCACTGCAACAAGTGGGCCGGGAAAAGGCTCTACCTTCATATTTACACTTTCTAAAACGGGAAAAAAGAGATAATGAGCGGGTACAAGAGCTTCTGCACCATTCTAATGGCTGAAGATGATCCGGATGACAGGCATATTGTGGGCCAGGCCTTTCTTACGATCGGGGGTGAATGGGATTTGCGATTTGTTGAGGATGGTGAAGAATTGATACACTATCTGTGTCGAACCGGGAAATATGCAGATTCTTTACATGCTCCGATACCGGAGTTTATCCTGCTGGACCTGAACATGCCAAAGAAGGACGGCCGTCAGGCCCTGGCGGAGATAAAGGCAGATCCTGATTTAAGAGGGATTCCGGTGGTGATCTGGACAACATCAAAAGAATTGAGAGACAGGATTCAATGTGAAGAAGCCGGAGTTGAGTCCTATGTAACGAAACCGGTAGGCTATACCGAGTTGATCGATACCCTGAAGGATTTAATCAGCAGATACTGTTTGAAATAGAGCCTTTTTTATGTGTATAAGAGGCAGTCGTTAAGGTTTAGTATAACTAATTATAAAAAAAAGAATAAGCTTACTCCCCATAAGGAGGGTCTAGGATCAGACACGTGGAGGATTGAATCTGATTGTGAGCGGACTGGACAGTAACAAAGAGAAAACAAAATTAAAAAGTACCGGGTATAAGTGGCCGGTATGGCACCCCAAACTGCTTGCCTTCAAAAAATCAGCTAATTTAAAGGCTGTCTGGCAGTTGATAAACACTCTGGTCCCATACTGCGGTTTGTGGTATCTGATGATCCGGTCTGTACAACTCGGACACTCTTACATAATAACCCTTATTCTAACCCTGCCTGCTGCCGCTTTCATGGTCCGGTTATTTATCCTGTTCCATGACTGTGTTCATAGTGCTTTCCTCAGCAACAGGCGACTCAACAATTTCTTCGGGCATTTTCTGGGAGTGCTGGTGTTTACACCTTTTGATGACTGGCGCTTTGCACACCTGCGGCACCATGTTACTTATGCCAATCTCGATGCGCGGGGATTCGGCGATATATGGACCATGACATTAGCGGAATATGAGAATGGATCAAAGAAAACACGTCTGCGGTACAGGCTTTACCGCAATCCGGTGGTGATGATCGGGTTTGGCGCACTTTTCATGTTTCTGCTGAGAAACCGGCTTCCAACGCGTAAGGTGACGAGAAAGGAACGAATGAGTGTTATTTTCACAAATCTGATTATAATTGTCATGGTTCTTATTGCCAGCCGGTTTATCGGGTTAAAAACATATCTGCTTATCCAGTTGCCTGTGGTATGGCTGGCCGGAGCAGCAGGTATCTGGCTGTTTTATGTGCAGCATCAGTTTTCCGGAGGCTACTGGGCCAGAAAGAGTGAGAGGGAACCCCTGCGCGCTGCAATGGAAGGATGTTCCTATTACAGGTTACCGGCAGTGCTAAGATGGTTTTCAGGCAATATCGGTTATCACCATATACACCACCTGAATCCGCGAATCCCCAATTACAACCTGAAAAAGTGCTATGATTCAGTTCCTGAGCTGCAGAATAAAATACCTCTGACACTTGTTCAAAGCATTTCCTGCTTTGGATTGAAAGTGTGGGACGATGACCGGAAAAAGATGGCTGCGTTTCCCTGAGAGGTTTCGTGTTTAATAAAAAAAGTTCAGCAGGATGCGTCAAGGCACATCTGTTATGAAGTTGACTTCACAATGTATCCGGTTTAGAGTTATCCATGTAATTACAGCTCTCAACCAATCACCGGTATTCTCTATCCACTTAACTAAAAGGCCTTGACTATGCCAGCAAAAAAGCAGGAAGTATCTCCAGTAAAAAAAAAGAGGGCAACCTCTAAAACAAACTTAAAGAAAAAATCTGAAAAAAAGGACTTCACGGTGGTCGGCATCGGGGCTTCTGCCGGCGGACTGGAAACCCTTGAAGCCTTTTTCCGCAACATGCCGCCGGAGTCCGGCATTGCCTTTGTTATAATCCAGCACCTGAGCCCTAAGCACAAAAGCATCATGGCGGAACTGCTGGCCAAACACACCAGTATGAAAGTCCGGGAAATCAAAGATGCAACCCCCCTTGAACCCGACTGTGTTTACCTCAATCCGCCTGATAAGAATGTGTCTGTTTTCGACCGGGTTCTTCACCTGATGGAGCCTGTAAAAACCGGGGCTATCAACATGCCTGTTGATTATTTTTTTCGAGCACTTTCCGAGGACCGGAAAGAAAGGGCCATAGCTGTTATCCTGTCAGGGACAGCTTCGGACGGGACCGTGGGCATCAAATCCATCAAGGACGAAGGTGGTATGGTTATGGTCCAGCAGCCGGATACTGCAAAATATAATGGCATGCCCAAAAGTGCCATTGAAACCGGCCTGGTTGATTTCATTCTTCCGGTGGAGAAGATGCCGGAGTACCTATCCGGTATGTCAAACATCCGGTTATAGAAAAAGCCCGCAGGGCCGATCCGGATTTAACCAGCAGAGAGCCCCAGTTTCAGAAAATTTTTGCACTGATCCGGAGTGCCACCGGACATGATTTTTCCCATTACAAACGAAGCACCATTGAACGCCGTATTGAACGCCGCCTGGCGGTTCACCAGATCGATTCTCTTCCTGACTATATTCTGTTCCTGCAAAAATACTCTACTGAAATAGAAACACTGTTTAAAAATCTAGTGATAGGCGTTACCGCTTTTTTCAGAGACCCTGAAGCCTTTAATGTAATTGAAAAACAGGTGCTTCCGAAAATTTTAGAAGCCAGTCACCCGCAGGACCCTCTTCGCTGCTGGGTTGTGGGATGCTCCACTGGTGAAGAGGCCTATTCATTAGCCATCCTCATAACAGAGGCAATGGCAAAACTCGGGAAAAATATCAATGTTCAGATATTTGCCACGGACATTGATTCAACGGCCATTGAGGTCGCCCGCAGGGGCATCTATCCTGCAGTCATTGCCGAAAATGTCTCAAAGGAACGCCTGAGCCGGTTTTTCGTAAGGGAAGAAAATTATTTCAAAATCAAAAAGCAGATCCGCGACATGGTTGTTTTTTCAGTTCAAAGCGTCATCAAAGACCCGCCATTTTCAAGACTGAGTTTGGTGACCTGCCGGAATCTGATGATTTACCTCGATGCAGTGCTGCAGAAAAAAATTATCCCGACCTTTCATTACACATTGAATCCGGGCGGAATCCTGATGCTGGGGACATCGGAAAGTATCGGGGAATTCACGGATCTGTTTGCGCCGATCGATACCAAATGGAAGGTTTATCAGCGGAAAGAAGGTCTTTCGAGCAATGTTCTGGATAATTCAAAATGGATTTCCTCCGAAAGACCGGGAGTTGCCGGACCGGTCACCGGTCAGCCGGCCCCTGTTGCCGATATTCAGGCACTGGCCGAAAGAGCATTAATAGACGGATACGCTCCTTCAGGCGTTCTGGTCAATGACAAATACGAGATTCAGCATTTTTTAGGCAGGACGGAAAAATATCTTACACCTCCCACAGGAAAGGCCAGTTTTAATATTCTGACCATGGTTCGTGAGGATATCAAGTATAAACTTATAACCGCCCTGAATAAGGCATTCCGGGATAAAAAATCTACAATTTACAGGGGTGCCCGGATCAAATTAAATGATTCCACTGCTGTGGTTGACATCAGTGTCGGTCCGCTTTCGGAAAATGAAAATCCAACCGGTTTGATGCTTGTCGTATTTGAAGACAAAACGCCTGTACCGTTTCCGGATGTTACACCGGAGCAGAAACCCGAAGAAAAGAAAGAGACATCGGAAGTAAAGCAGCTCGAACAGGAGCTTCAGTCCACCCGGGAATATCTTCAGGCTACCATCGAAGAACTGGAAACCTCCAATGAAGAGCTTAAATCCTCCAATGAAGAGATGCAGTCTGTAAACGAAGAAATGCAAAGCACCAATGAGGAGCTTGAAACCTCAAAGGAAGAGCTTCAGTCCACAAATGAAGAGCTCTCCACTGTCAATTCGGAACTGCAAAGCAAGGTGGATGAACTGTCAAAATCCAGCAATGATATGAACAATCTGCTGGCTGCCACCGAGATCGCCTCAATCTTTTTAGATACCAGTCTTTACATCAAACGCTACACACCCGCAGCATCCGGGATAATCAAGCTGATACAGACTGATATCGGCAGACCGATCGGAGACCTGAAAACCAGTTTCCCGGGAATCGATCTGGCTGATCAGGCCCGAAAAGTACTCAGGGATCTCAATACCATCAATATGGATATATTATCGGAAGACAACATCTGGTACACCTTAAAAATGATGCCCTATCGTACTGTTGAAAATGTTATTGAAGGTGTCGTAATGACCTTCATCAATATCCATGAAATAAAAAAGGCGGATCTGGTCAGGCGGTTTGCAGTGGTCCTCGCAGACTCTAACGATGCCATTACAGTACTGGATTTCAAAGGAAGGATTACTGCCTGGAACAGGGGAGCGGAGGCCATGTATGGCTACAGCGAATCCGAGGCCCTGAATATGAATTTTTCAGCCCTGATGCCGGATGACCGCAGAGATGAGATAAAAGAGATCGCAGCCATGCTGCGTAAGGGAGAAACCATAAAATCCTTTAAGAGTAAACGGCAGACCAGAGACGGGACACTTTTGAACATCTGGCTGACCGCTACAATACTTAAGGATGAAACAGGTCAGCCGGTGGAGATGGCAGTCACGGAACGTGATTTTGCCTGGCTGCCTGAAGAGTAGCAGGATAAAAAAATGAAAAAAGAAAATGGTTTTACCGGCAAAGAGGAACTTAGGCGGCTTGCTGAAGAGACACTTAAGAAAAAATCTGATGACTATTACAAACTTTCCGGCAAATCCCCGGAAGATATAGCCTCCCTGATTCATGAGCTTCAGGTTCATCAGATTGAACTGGAGATGCAGAACGAGGAGCTCCATCGTATACAGGAGGAGCTTCAAAATACGTGTGATAAATATTCTCACCTCTATGATTTTGCTCCGGTGGGATATCTGACGATCAGTGAAAAGGGAATGATTTTGGAGGCAAATCTTACATGTGCCGAAATGCTCGGTATTGAAAGGCAAATGCTGCTCGGGATGCCCTTTTCCCGTTTCATTAAAAAAGATGATCAGGATATTTTTTATCTGAACCGTGTGAAGCTTATCGAAACTGAATCAAAACAGATATTCGAATTAAGAATTATTAAAAAGGACGGCAAACAATTTTACGCCCAGCTTGAAAGCATTGCCACGCATATTGCTGATAATAACCAGATACATTTTCGAACAGCAATATCCGATATCAGCGAACGCAGAGAAGCAAGGGACATGCTTGACCGGAAGGTGTCAGAACTTAACGAACGGGTAAAGGAATTAAACTGCCTCTTTAAAATATCAAAGATTCGGGATACGCCGGGAATTTCCCTGGAAGAGATCCTTCAGGCAGTAGTTGATACCCTGCCTCCTTCCTGGCAATACCCGGATATCGCCTGTTCCAGAATAATTTTTAACGGGAAAGAGTATAAATCGAAAAACTTCAAAGAAACCGGATGGAAACAATGTGCCGACATCATGGCAGGCAATAAACCGGCCGGAACTGCAGGTGTATATTATTCAAAAGGAATGCCTGAAAGGGATGAAGGCCCATTTCTGAAGGAAGAAAGAAGCCTGATCAATGCTGTTGCCGAGCGGGTTGGAAAAATCATAGAATTCAGGGAAATACAAAAAAGGTTACAAACCTCCCATGATGATCTGGAAAAGAAGGTTGAGGAACGAACCGCCGATATTGCCAGGACCAACAGGTTACTGAAAAAAGAGATAGTCGATCGAAAAAACGCGGAAAAGGTGTTAAGTAAAAATGAGAAGAAGCTTAAAAAGCAGGCCATGCATCTTGAGGAGATGAACACGGCGCTGAATGTTCTCCTGGAGCACAGGGCGGAAGAAAGAATCAAATTGGAAGAAAGCATTTTAGCAAATATTAACAGGCTGGTGCTGCCCAATTTAGAAAAACTTGGAAAAGGGAAGTTAAGTTCCGATAAAAGGTTATATATAGAAGTCATCAAATCAAATATAGAAGAAATTATTTCCCCCTTTTCAGTCAGGCTCTCTTCAAGTAACCTTGCCCTTACCCCGACAGAATTAAAGGTGGCCAACTTTGTCAAGGAGGGACTGACCAGCAAGGAGATTGCATCACTGCTGAATATATCCCATAATACCGTAATGTTTCACAGAAAAAAGATCAGAAACAAGCTTGGTTTAACAAACAAAAAGACAAACTCCCAATCTTATATTAAGTCCTTCACATAATTAATACTGATAGTATTTTATACCTGATTTATACCTCATTACTACCCATTACCCCATGTCTGTTTTATGTTACTATTGTCCTTAAACCTGTAAAGGATGGAGATGGCATATGAAAAAAATTCTTCTAGTGGACGATGATGATTCAATCCGGCTTCTTTATGACTATGAATTAACTGATGAGGGATATAGCGTCATAAGCACTAACGGAGATGACAACCTTCTGGAAATGATTGGCAACATAAAGCCTGATGTCATTGTAATGGATAAAAAGCTGAAAAACCTTGACGGGACCAAAGTTATCCGGGAAATCCGAAATTCTTACCATGACACACCCGTCATCCTGTGTACTACTACCTATGAGACTTATAAAAATAATACAAAGCCTATTGGCATAGATTTTCTTGTTATGAAAAGTTCCGATTTAACTGAGCTGAAAAACACAGTCAAATTAGCAATAGCACCCCCGGACGTGTCTCAACCAAAAAAAATATACGAGAAAAGCGAAAAGACAATCCTGCCCCGTTTTTATAAGGAGCAAATGGAACTTGGTTTTTAGAATATATGACATAGGCAGATCAAAAGGATGGATGTAAATGGAAATATTTCAAGGAAGCAGCATGAAGGCAACTGGCACACTCAGTACACTTGAAGAAATCACGATGCACAGGCTGGATAGAAGGGGTGTTGAATCCAATAATCACCAGGCCTATATAAGAGATCTGGTTAATAGTTACACTTCCTGTGCAAATCCGACTATTCAAGGATTGAACGAGCAAATGAATTCTTTAGGGTGGAATGGTATTGAACTGGATGATCACACTTTACAACTGGTAATGGCAATATCTGAAAATAATAAAAGAGATTTTACTAGCGCTTTGGCGGAAGGAAATATTTAAAGGAGTCATATAGCTTCTCGGATGCGCGTGCATCTTATCTCCCAATCATACAGTGATAAAAAATGAGATAATAACGGCATTTGGGGAAGACATTATTTAAAGATTTTTAAAGAGGGATACAGTATGACGGTTATTGAGATGAGGAATTTAATTGATACTTACCCAAAGATACAGATTGACAAAACGAAGCAGGTCATTACTACAGAGATAAAAGGGCAACAGACTTCGGTGATTGGATTTTTTGACAACATCCTTGGTTCAAATCGCGAATCCTTAGTGATGCTTGATTCTGATTTGAAAGTTTTTAAGGCTAATGATTCTTTTTACCGAACCTTCAGGGTTAAGCAAAAGGAAACAGAGGGCGTATCAATATATGATCTCGGCAACCGGCAGTGGGACCTCCCCCGACTGAGGGAATTACTTGAAGATATCCTTCCACATAATTCTACATTCCATGACTTTGAAGTGGAACATAACTTTGAGACCATCGGCCATAAAATTATGCACCTTAATGCCAGAAGGATTTACCGCGAATTTGACAGCTCCTGGTTGATCCTGCTCGCCATCGAAGAAGTGACTGAGCGTGAATACTATAAAAGACGCCTTGAAGATCTTGTTGAAAAGCGGACTGCCGAAATCAGAATGGCAAAGGCAGAGGCTGTTAAAGATAAAATAATCGCTGAAGCGGCACTTATTGAAATTAAAAAACTAAAAGACCAGCTTGAGGCGGAGAGGGCATATCTGCAGGAAGAGATTAGACTGGAATACAACCATGAAAACATTATCGGTAAGAGTGACGCACTCAATTATGTTCTCTATAAGGTCGAACAGATTGCCGATACAGATGCAAACGTGCTGGTGCTTGGTGAAACCGGTACAGGCAAAGAGCTTGTTGCCAGGGCAATCCATGGATTGAGTAAGCATAAAAAGCGGGCGCTGGTAAAGGTGAACTGCGCCACACTGCCTTCAAATCTTATTGAAAGCGAGCTGTTTGGTCACGAAAAAGGAGCCTTCACAGGCGCCCTTTCAAGGCATTCAGGACGATTTGAGGTCGCCCATGGGACCACACTTTTTCTGGATGAAATAGGCGAGCTGCCGCTAGAGCTTCAGCCCAAGCTGCTCAGGGTTATCCAGGATGGAGAATTTGAAAGGCTGGGCAGCTCTCAAACAGTCAGTGTCAATGTGCGGATTATTGCTGCGACAAACCGCAATCTGGAAGAGGAAGTCAGGAAGGGCCGGTTCCGTGAGGATCTATGGTATCGCCTGAATGTTTTTCCTATTACCATGCCGCCCCTCAGGGACCGTCTGGATGACATCCCCATGCTTGTGGACTTTTATGTAAAAAAGATCTCCAAAAGAATGGGTAAGTCCATTGGAATCATTCCTGCAAATGTAATGGCGGCATTGCAGGATTATCACTGGCCCGGTAATGTAAGGGAACTGGAAAATGTTCTTGAACGTGCGGTAATAAACTCTTCCGGAGCAAAATTGCATCTGGTGGATGAACTGAAAAAAACAGGAAAGGATTTATCTCCTTCAAAAAAGACACTCAAAAATGTGGAGAGAGAATATATTTTAAGTGTCCTTGAACAGGCCCAATGGAAAGTCAGCGGGAAAAACGGGGCGGCCGAAATCCTTGGGCTAAACCGCAGCACTTTGAGGGCACGAATGAGAAAACTCGGTATTTTCAATCCACCCCATTAATACTGAAAAAAAGGTCACATATGTTCAAGTTGTCATATATGACCATTTCCACTGCCTGGTTATTACTTGCCCGGATATGTTCTCACACCAGTTATCCTTATAAATCAAAGATATGGGTCATAGAATCCAGGGTTTTAAGTATGGCACGAATGTTGAGTGTATAAATATAAACACAACAAAATAAGGAGAAATTTAAAATGACCGAGGTAAAAATGCCGCACCACGACCATGAAAAACACTTATGCTATCTCCATAATCTGGGCTATGTTAAATCAAACTTTAATGATTATAAACAACTGATCCGAAATCCTGAATTTGTCTGCAAAGGCTGTGGACGAGTCGCGGGGAGTGAATATAACCTTTGCACTCCGGAAAAATTTTAATATCCAGACCTCCTTTGAATCTCAGCAGGTACAGGCAGATGACAGCCGCGAGAGGAAATTCATGGGGCATCTTAATATTAATTAGTATCCATCCAGAAAGAACCAAAATCTGGATAGAGCTTTCAGTTTTCAGCTATCAGCCGTCAGCTAAGACTCCGTTTTAAAAGCATTTTGCTGAAAGCTGAACGCTGATGGCTGACCGCTGCCATTTAAAAACGACAGTTTTTGGATGGGCACTAATTATGATTCAGTCATCGACATTTTATAACAGGAAAATCTTATGGCAGACCTTGTAAAATCCAAAGAATTATCTGAAAAAAAAAGACTGAATAACAATCTGGACCTGGTTATTTATTTCCGTTACAAACCTATTGCCGGAGACAGGTGTCAGGTCACCTTTGAAGCGGATATAGATGTCGAAATAAAAGAGGATTACTTTAAAGATCGGGTATTAAATAATCTTGATATCAATAGAGTAAGGTCTCTCCTTGGTGACAAGACAGTTCTTAATTACCACAAAACCAGAAATTTTATTGCCTTGGATGAAAAAGATAAAATATTTGATGACCTGAAACAGCAGTTTCTGGATAGTGACCTTGATTATATTTCATCCCCATCTTTTCCTGCAAAGCTGATAAAAAGAAATTACATCCTGGCACAAATTGATGAGACGAACAGAGTAAATAAGGAGGAATATTATAAAAAACTATATAGTGACCGGGGTAAGACAAAAAACAGCGGCGTAAACTACTAAAGACATGTATCGGTAACAGGAGTGCTTCTCGCCCTGTCTAAGCCGGTGAGGAAGTCTCTTAATGTCAGGAGTTTAATGATTATGGACATAACAATTAAAATCTGCGGACAAGCAGGTCAGGGAATTCAGACAGTAGGCCATTTTCTGGCTTTGGTCTGCCGGGAAGCAGGCCTTTTTTTGATGGCAGTAAATGATTTTGAATCCAGGATCAGAGGAGGGCACAGCTTTTTCCAGATCAGAATCAGCGACAAGCCGGTTCATGCACCACACCACAAAGTGAACCTGCTGATTGCGCTTGATAAAAAGTCTTTCGAGATTCATCAAAAAGAGATGCTCCCCGAAGGTCTTGTATTGTTAAATCAAGCTGAAAAACAGGGAAATAAGCAAATAGAGTCCATTCCTTTTGAAGAACTCGCTGAGAAAGCCGGAGCTAAAATCACATCAAATACAGTTGCTGCCGGCGCAGCTCTTGGCGTTTTAAGGGCGCCTATGAAACTGATTGAAAAAACTCTCTCCAGTCAGTTTCGATCCAAAGGTGAGGATATTTTTAAAAAAAACGTTAAAGCCGCTGAACTGGGATATGATGCCGTTAAGGATATAACATTCAAATGGGGATTTGACTGGAAAACGTCTGAAAGCGAAAACATTTTAATCGAAGGATCTCATGCAATCGCTCTGGGCGCTCTGGCCGGCGATTGCAGGCTGGGCGCTTTTTATCCTATGTCTCCTGCGACCGGTATTATGGCCCGCCTGGCAGAATATTCGGATGATTTTCCATTGGTCGTTGAACAGGCGGAAGATGAGATTGCCGCAATAAACATGATCATCGGAGGTTCCTTTGCCGGCGTCAGATCGATGACCGCGACATCCGGGGGCGGATTTTCCTTGATGACCGAAGGACTGGGATTGGCGGCTATTACAGAAACACCCGTGGTCATCGTTAATTCCCAGAGACCAGGGCCCGCTACCGGTCTGCCGACCCGAACCGCCCAGACGGATTTGCATTTTGTCATCAATGCCTCTCAGGATGAGTTCCCGCGGTTTGTTTTTGCGCCCGGCTCGCCGGAGGAGGCCTATGAAACCATGTCGAGGGCTTTTCACCTTTCGGAAAAGTACCAGGTTCCGGCCATCGTGCTGACGGATCAGCATCTGAATGATTCATGGTTTATCATTGAAGGCGGTCTGTCCGCCCCTTATAAGGCAGAGCGTTTTATTTTAAAGGATGAACAGATTGAAGACGCCTTTAAATACGAGCGATTTGCTATAGATGCATCTGGAGTTTCTCCCAGGGCTTTGCCCTGTATGGGGAATGCCATTGTGGTCGCATCCAGCGATGAGCATCGACAGGACGGCCACATCAGTGAATCTATTACCAATAGAATCGACATGGTCGATAAGCGAAATTCAAAAATACCGGATATGCGAAAAGAGATGAATTCTCCTGATGGATATTTTGCGGACAGCGATTTCCTGCTTTTAGGCTGGGGATCTACCAGGGGAGCGGTTCGCGAAGCGGTGGATATCCTGCGTTCTGAAGATTTTAATGCAGGCAGTTTCCATTTCACGGATCTATGGCCATTCCCCGACGATGCGGTGGAAAAGATTCTCAAAGGTAAAAAAAAGATTATTATGGTCGAGCAAAACAGCACGGCGCAACTCGGACGGCTCATTCGGCAGCAGACCGGCATCGGCTATTCCAAAGCAATTTTGAAATATGACGGCCGGCCTTTATACCCCAATGATATTGTGGAACACTTTAAGGAATATGCGAGGTTATCATGAATGCTGTGAAGGATATTTTCCGTTCCGATTATGAAAATCAATGGTGCCCTGGCTGCGGTAATTTTGGGATTTTAGCTGCTATGAAAGATGCGTTTATAAAACTTGGTCTGGCGCCAGATCAGCTGTTGATCGTATCCGGAATCGGACAGGCCGCCAAGACGCCCCATTTTTTAAAATGCAATACCTTTCACGGTCTTCATGGACGCGCCCTGCCTGTGGCAACGGGCGCTAAAATCGCCAACCATGCACTGAATATAGTAGTCAATTCAGGTGACGGAGACTGCTACGGCGAAGGCGGAAATCATTTTATTCATGCAATACGCAGAAATCCGGATATTACCCTGCTGGTACACAACAACAAGATATATGGTTTGACCAAAGGTCAGGCCTCACCGACGTCGGATATGGGCATGGTTACAAAAATACAAAAACAGGGGGTGATCAGTGAAGCGTTTAATCCCCTGGCGGTGGCGATTGTTCTGGGAGCCGGTTTTGTGGCGCGGGGTTTTTCAGGCGACAAGGACCATCTGAGTGAATTGATTCAGCTCGGTGTCAAACATAAAGGGTTCAGTCTGATCGATATTTTGCAGCCGTGCGTTTCGTTTAACAGGATCAATACTCATGACTGGTATAAAAAACGGGTATATGCGCTGAAGGAATCAGAAAACGTACATGGGGACCACACCACAGCAATTGAAAAATCATTCGAGTGGGGAGATAAAATTCCTGTTGGCGTCTTCTATAAAGAGAAAAAAACAACTTTCACCGATCACATTAATACCCTGCAAAAAGGGCCTCTGAATTCCGTAAAATATGACCGGGAAAAACTGCAAAAGATATTATCAAAACTTTAAGGAGCATGCTCCTGCAATTTTAATTTCGGATATTTTTTGTTTATCAACATCAAACAGATTTTTTTTAAAAGGAGAGAGGGTATGAAAAAAATTCTTTTAGTGGATGATGACGACTCAATCCGGCTTCTCTATGACTATGAATTTACTGATGAGGGGTATAGTGTCATAAGTACCAACGGAGATGACAACCTTTTGGGAATGATCGGAGATATTAAGCCGGATGTCATTGTAATGGATAAAAAGCTGAAAATCCTCGAAGGCACCAAAGTTGTCCTGGAAATCCGAAATTCTTATCATGGCATACCGGTTATTCTGTGTACTACTGACTATGAGACTTATAAAAAAAATATGAAGTCCATTGGTACAGAGTTTCTCGTTAAGAAAAGTTCTGATTTAACTGAATTGAAAAACACAGTCAAATCGGTAATTGAATCTCCTGACGTATCTCAGTCAATAAAAACAACTGAGGAAAGTGAAAAGACTTTTCTCCCCGGTTTATTCAGAGAGCAGATTGTGCAGGGTATAAGAAGTTTGTGCTGTGACCTTGATAGCACAAAAGGAGGGGTGTAAATGGGGATGTTTTCAGGAATCATCATGAAGGCGGCTGACATACTCTGTCCACCCGAAGGAATTCTGAGAAACACAGAAACCAATTCACCGATAATGCCTTATGCAGGAAAAAAAATAAAAATATTAATTGTTGATGATGATGATGACTCCATTCGACGTACTATTTCAAAGTATCTTATTCGCTTTGGTTTTGATGTGGTTGAGGCTGATAATGGGCATAAAGGTCATTATCTGTTTTCAAACACATCTTTCTGCCTTGTTATTACGGATTTAGAAATGCCGGAGATAGATGGCTGGACACTGGCATTCAACATCAAGAAAGAAGCGCCTCATACACCGGTCATAATGATGACTGGTATGGATGAAGGGGTTTTCATTCAAAACAAAAGAGAAAATTGTATTGATATTGTAATGTTCAAGCCTTTTGGAATGAAAGAACTGAAGGAAAACATTAAGCGATTGTTAGGCCGTGTATATTGAGCGGCATTTTTGGGGATTATTATTTGAGTTGAAATAATGGAAAGTAAAGGATAACATTTTTAGTGAATTATTTAAAAAAAATAACAAGCAAAGGGAATTTTATGGAAAATTCAAAATCGGAAAATTCAGAAAAACAGAAAAAGAAAAAGAAAAAAAAGAAAAAGATTGATGAAACTCTTCCTCCCTGCCTTAAAGCTCCCAGCGCCGAACACTCAAGGTCTCATGATATTGATGAACCCTGCAATGACAGCAGGGGAGGAGAAACAGATTGAGCTTTTTGGAGCAGTATCAAGGCACTGTTTGTTTTAGGCTGTTATTCATTTCTTTGTCAGATCCCAAACCCCTTTCCATTCAAGGCCCTGGTTATTGACAGCCATCATATTGCATCTTTCAGCCATAACAGAACCAATGCCGAGACCGAATTCTCTGGATATGTTAAGAAAAATTTCACGGGCCTCTTTCCACTCAGAATTGCAATACAGGCCATAGGCCTGGTTATAGGCAGAGACCGACTTTTTTTTTATTTCAAACCTCGGGTCGTTATCCAGCAATAGTTCATATAATGATACTGGTTTCTGAAATCCCTTTAATACAACCTGGTCGATAAAACGAAATGAAAATCTGGAATCTGCATTTATATAATCCTTGATAAAATTGAAAAAATGTTGTGATATCAGAACTCTTGCATCATATAGTCTCGATACTCCCTCAATTCTGGCTGCCTCATGGACGGCTCCTCCCACGCAATGGTCTTTGTTATCAAAAAGATAGTGGACAAATGTTACGTTTCCCATTGTAATACCCACTCCCATATTGATTTTGGGATGTGCGTTGTCTTCCCTGATTGAATCGTTATAGCTTCTCATTCCGTTGGTCAGTTGATAGATGTTTTCAAGTACGTATTTGGCATTGTTTTCAGGAAAGACAGCCAGTATGCCATCTCCATAAACCTCTGCAAATGTGTTTTCATGCAGTAAATAAAGTTTTTTGTATGTTTTTTCGTGGACGTCATGAATGAATTCTTCATATGAAGAATCTGCGTCTGAGTTTTTTCCATTTTGGGGATATAATCCCTGCTCAAAATTCAGCAGAATATTAGTAGAGTCCCGAAGGTCTGCAAAGAGAATAATTCGATTTGATTTTTCTTTAGGCAGTTGTTTGACATGGTTCATACTTTTCACTTTCTTTTATTATTAATATATTATGTATATCCAATCTTTATGCCAGAGTGGTCAGATGTAACTTTATTTGATCCAAGATGCTGATTTAACCATGAATATGAAAATTTAAGAGTTGATAGAGGATATCTCGCTGATGCTAAAAAGTGGCGGTATATGATCACTTGTTATATGTGACCATTATCTTTTGTTAAACCGGTCTCCTTCATCGACCCTCCTGGTTTAAATATTTAATGTTATTTCAATGTGTTGTCTCAAATTGGACTTCATTCAGCCAGGCTGGCATGAAGCTTGGATATATAATATTGGGTTTTTTGTTTTATTTAGTGAAAACAAGACCGAGGAGAACCTGGATTTGCGTATATTTCTCCCTGGCAATGCTCTTATCTTTTATATTTAATAAATATCAGGCTGGTAATAACATTTTCCGCAAAAAGAGGCATGTCATGGAAAAAAACAGGAAAGAGCTTAAAAAAACAAGGTTCCTAAAAGCCAGTCAGGCAGTATCCAGGCGGATACTTGTCGTTGAGGATAACAAGAACACCCAGAAACTGATTTCTGACTGTCTTGAACTTATGGGATTTGAGGTGGCATCAGCAGACAACGGCATTGAAGCTCTGAACCTCTTTTTCAAGAGTTGTTTCGATATGGTTATAACCGATCTTCAGATGCCTTTCATGGACGGTTTTAACCTGGCTTCTCAAATTAAAAAAAAATCTCCTTTAACACCGGTCATATTGCTGACAGGCGCAGGCAGAGAAGAGGTTCTCATGAAAGTAAATGAGGGTCTTTTTTATTCAGTCATGTTTAAACCATTTAAACCTGCAGATCTTAAAAAAGAAATTCATGAAGTCCTGGACATAATATAGAGTACTTTAACATAAAAATTAAATAGTGGAGGATACTGTTATGCTGGATATCGAGATGAAGGATCTAATCGCAACTATTGCAAAGATGCTCGTTGACAAACCTGATCAGGTTTATGCAACAGAGATAAAAGGGCAGCAGAGCACGGTGATTGAATTAAAGGTGGCCAAAGAAGATGTGGGGAAAATAATAGGGAAGCGGGGTCGAATGGCACATGCTTTGAGAGATATCCTTATAGCAGCATCAGCCAAGCTTAGAAAAAGATGCATTCTGGAGATACTTGAGTAAGGGGATATTGTCTTGTCAAATGGCTACACCGAGGCGTCTCTGACATAACGTAAAATTTGACAAATGGTTGCATGTGACCATTTGTTATATGTGACCATTATTTGCTTGCAGCATACCTTCTTCAATAAAATCTTGTGATTTTAATACTCCATGTTAATTCAATATGTTGGGTCAAATCGAGCTCCACCTGACAGTGCTGGCACGAAGCTTGGATATACAATTGTATCAGCGCCTGTGAACATTTCATGATTCAGCATTTAATCCGGATGAAAAGAATAAATCAGGACGCTGAAAAAAACAAATAAGAGAATGATGCTGTACACATCCTGATGGATCAGAAAGGAGTCTGACATGCTTTATATAATATTTGTGATTCTCATGATTCTATGGCTGCTTGGATTTTTGGGCGGCTACACACTTGGAGGATTAATCCATATCCTTTTGGTCATCGCAGTCGTCGTGGTTCTTATCCAGGTTATTCAGGGCCGCAGACGAATGTAACAATTTTGGACCTTGCCGAAAAAAGGTGAGGTGTTTACAGAGAGGAGTAACTGAAATGATAAAGAGACATTTTGTTATTAACTGTTTACTGGTTCTTATGCTGACTGCCGGTTTTACTGCCTGTGCTTCTACATCCAGTCAGTCAAGTGTAGGCGATTATATTGACGATTCGGTCATTACGACCAAGGTTAAATCTCTGCTTGCAGCAGATGACTTTCTTAAATCATTTAATATCGGGGTCGAAACCTACAAGGGGACTGTGCAGCTGAGCGGCTTCGTCAGTACTGAAAAGGCCATAGACAAAGCGGTTCAAATATCCAGAAGCGTCAAAGGGGTCGGATCGGTTAAAAACAGTCTGATCGTGAAACAGTAAAATGTTATCCCCTGTTTTCAGTTTCATACAATGGAATAAAGAATTTCTAAATGATTTAAAAACAAGGATGTGAAAATTATGAAAACAATTATTAGCACAATCATAGTGTTTATTGTCAGCATAACCTTTGTGACAGCAGGTATTTCAAAGAGTAAATCAGAAATGCATCAAAAGGATCGTCATATTATTATTACAGGCTGTCTGCACAGGGGCGCTTCGCTGGACAGCTTTGTACTCCTGGGCGTCACCGAGCGCCCGGCTGATGAATCAGAGGCAGTTGTACCAGTGCCTTATGCTATCTACTGGCTCGATTCGACTAAAGGGCTTGAAGCGCTGGTAGGCCGGATGGTGGAAGTAACCGGAAAAGTTACCAGCAAGGAAGCAAAACCCGGAACTATCACAATTGCAATCAATCCGGATGCCGTGTTCACAACCGATGTGCAGGTTAAAAGCGGTAAAAAAGATATCACAACCAAAAAATTCGAATACACAGATAAACCCATGACCACAGCTGCTTCACAGTCATCGCTCATAATGCCGAGGCCGGTGTACAATCTGGCAGTGGAAGATGTCAGCGCTGTAGACACGGGAGCGGAAGGTCCGCCTTGTCAATTTGAAGAGAAGATTATTATCCCTGCATCTGAAATAGATGATGCGAAGATGCAGATCCTTGCGGACGAAGAAAAGGCTGAAGAGATGATTGTTATCCTTGCCTTTGAGGATGTGCATTTTGATTATAATAAAGCGACCCTGACAAAAGAGGCCCAGGCAATACTAAAAAGAAATATTCAGCTTCTTATAGACAATCCCAAAGCAAATGTGCGTATCGCAGGATATACCTCTGCCTCGGGTACTGAAGAATACAACATGAAGTTGAGCGAACGAAGAGCAAAGGCTGTGGTTGAATATCTTGTTAGAGAAGGAGTCGTTCAACAGGAAAAACTTGCCATAATAGGGTATGGTGAGACAAATCCGGCTGAATATGAATCCGCCCCTTCAGACCTCTACTCAAAAGCTGCTAAGGCCAACATGAGAGTTCTTTTTGAAATTATCACAGATTAAAAAAGGAGCGCTGCTATGCTAAGCAAGGCCAAAACACTGCAGGGATACCAATTGAGCAGTCTCGACGGTGAGATAGGGAATGTTAAAGAGTTTTACTTCGATGATCAGTACTGGGCGGTTCGCTATCTGGCCGCCGACACCGGAAACTGGCTTAAGGACAGGAAGGTGCTGATCGCACCATATGCACTGGTCGCTGTGAATAAAGAAGAGCAGCACATTGCTGTCGATTTGACTAAAAATCAGATTGAGGCCAGTCCTTCACTGGACAGTGACAGGCCCATCTCGCGACAATTCGAAAAGGCATACTGGGAGTATTATGGATGGCCCATGTATTGGTATGGCTCAAGCATGTGGGGGGGCTGCTCTTTTATTGAGCGTGACCATAAAAAATGGACGAAACCAGCTAAAAGAGAGAAAGCAAGGGATACTCATTTGCGCAGCAGTGATGCTGTGACTGGTTATCACATTCAAGCCTCGGATGGAGATATTGGACATATCGAAGATTTTATCATCGATGACGAGATGTGGGCGATTCGCTATTTAATCATTGATACAGTGAACTGGTGGTCCGGGAAAAATGTGCTTGTTTCACCACAATGGATTGAACGCGGCAGTTGGGACGAACCGAAAGTTTTGATCAATGTTCCCCGCATGAGCATCAAACAGGCTCCTGAATACACTGATATATCCCTGCTGACGAGGAATTACGAGGATAAACTTCACCAGCATTATAATCATCAGGTATACTGGTTCGAAGAAGAACAGCATCGCTGGCACACAGGTAGTTCTAAAAAAGAACGCAAACAATGAATGCTATAACGCTTTCCTCCGAGCTGCTGCCGCTGAATTTGATAATGAAAATATGGTTATATATTACCACTTGCTGTATTTGACCATAGTATTGAGGCAATTCTGCCATTTTTATTAATCCTTTGAGATTGAATATATAAAGTTAATTCAATGCCTTGGAGCAAAGCAGGTTTTATCCTGCCAGTCTGGCACAAAGCTTGGATATATATAACAGTAACAACAGCATCATTATCTGCAAAACAAGGAGACTCATGGGAAATTCAGTAAATAATTTCAATTCATCTGATGCTTTAAATGAAACCCAGGAAATTCCCCCAAATATCCTGTTTGCTGATGATGAAAAACCGATACGGCAATTGATCTTTAAAATTCTTAACACTATGGGATTTGGAGTAGCTCTTGCTGACAACGGCTGGGCGGCTCTTTCTATGTTTGTTAATGGTAATTTTAATCTGGTTATAACTGACTTTGATATGCCATTTATGGATGGGTTGCTTTTAGCTACTCATATTAAACGCATATCTCCTGAAACGCCAATTATATTAGTAACGGGTTGTGAAAATGAGGTCGGTATGCAGGAACTGGAAATAAAAAGAAGTCTGTTTTTCTCAATACTATTTAAACCTTTTTCTAAGATTGATTTAAAAAATGCAATAGAAGGCGCCCTTGTATGTAGTTAATAATGGTGCATGGACTTAAAACGGAGACAATAAACTCAGAAGGAAGAAGTTATGAATCGAACAAAAATTAAAAATATTTTGATAATACTGGCAGTGGCTTCAGTATTTCTGGCTTTTTCAAATAATTTAGCGCTGGGCGTAGAAGATTTAAGTAAGGGTTATGGCTCTTATGGATTGATGGGACAGGATCCTGATGAAATACTGGAGTATGGCCGAAATATGATGCGATATGGATATAACGAAGGTTCTACAAGCGCCAGCAGTAATTATCCCGGATATGAAAGATATCCGAAGGAAGAAACCACTAAAAAGCTCAATGCCGAACAGAAAGATTTTATTAATGCCACTGAAAAACTCAGACAGACAATTTATGAAAAAGAACTTTACCTTAAAGTTGAGCTCGCTAAAAAAGACCCGGATATAACAATCTCACTGGGCTTTCAACGGGAACTTTCAGAAGCCAGAGGAAAGTATGAGCAGCACATGGTTCAGCATTTAATTCGCATGAAAAAAATAAACCGGGAAGCTGAAACAACTAAATGAGCCGGTATCGATTATAGTGAATAGATACTGATAGTTCTTAACGTTCAACAATAACAACAGGTGTCTCTGATGATTTTAACAAGAATTATTTTAACGGCTCTCCCGGAAAAAAGAAAAGAACTCAAACAGACACTGCTTTCTATTATCAAGACACAGGGAAAAGAAAAGGGGCGTATAAGCCATGTTATTTTAAGCGATATTTCTGAAAATACAGTTTTTAATCTGATTGAGGAGTGGAATACACGTGAAGATTTTATCAGGCATATTCGGTCTGAAAAGTTCAGTGTTTTACTTGGAACAAAAAGCCTTTTGGTAAAACCCATGGAAATAAAAATTCATTCTATTTTACATACCGAAGAGAACGATGCTGTTTATAACCTCAGAAATTAATAACGAAAGGAAATCATAAATGCAATTGAACGATAATTCTGAAAATGCCCGTGAGGGGCGTCCTGATATTCCCGATATTATCAGTAAAATAGGGACATCTATTAAATTTGAAAAGGGGAAAATGCCTGTGTTGTTTTTGATTATTATAATTTTTCTTATAGTAATTTCAGGCTATACATCCTTTTATACTATCCCGCCCGGTAACAAAGGCGTCATTCTGAGGTTTGGAAAATATTCCGGAATGGCTGATCCCGGTCTTCATTTTAAAATCCCATACGGGATTGACAATGTTTATAAAGTTCATACAGAACAGGTGGACACCGAGACATTCGGTTTTAACAGCATTACTTCGGGCATTCAGAGCAGTTATGAAAAAAATTCAAAAACAGAGCGTGAATCTCTTATGCTGACTGGCGATCTGAATGTAATTGATGTTGAGTGGATAATCCAGTTTCGCCGTGAAGATCCGCAAAAATATCTCTTTAATGTTCAGGACCCTATTATGACGCTCCGTGATATCAGCGAGTCTGTTAACAGGCGTATTGTAGGAAACCGCAGCTTTGATTATGTTCTTCAGAACCGTGAAGAGGTTAACAGGATGGCTCAGGAAGAACTTCAGAAGATTCTTGATGAATATGAAACCGGCATCCGTGTTGTTAATGTGAGACTCCAGAATGTTGTACCTCCTGATCCGGTAAAAGGGGCTTTTAATGAAGTAAACGAGGCCCAGCAGGAAAAGGAAAAACTGATAAATCAGGCGCAGGAGACATATAACAGAGAAATCCCTCAGGCCAGAGGAGAGGCTGAAAGATCCATCAACGGGGCGAGGGGATACGCGCTCGAACGGATTAATCATGCCATGGGAGATGCATCAAGGTTTGCGGCTGTTTTACAGGAATACAGGGGCGCAAAGGAAGTGACAAAACAGCGTCTCTATCTGGAGGCATACCAGTCCATTCTTCCCAATGCCAAAGAGATTTATATTATCGACAGCGGACAGGACGGTCTTCTTCCTCTTCTGCATCTAAACAAATACAAGGCCAATGTGGAGGAACTGAGATGAAACGAGCAGCAACATTTATTGGACTTGCAGCAGTTTTACTGCTTTGGATTTTGCTTTCAAGCGGCTTTTACACTGTAAGCGAATGGGACCAGGTTGTAATAACACAGTTTGGAAAGGCAGTCGGAGAACCCAAAGTTGAATCCGGACTCAGGTTCAAGATTCCCTTTATACAGAAAATTCACAGATACGAAAAGCGTATCATGCGGTGGGACGGTGATCCCAAAGAAATCCCCACAAGGGATAAACGGTTTATCTATATGGACACAACCGCCAGGTGGAAAATCGTTGATGCCCAGAAATTTCTTGAAGTCCTTGGAACATACACCCAGGCATATGCAAAGCTTGATGACATTATAGACGCTGTTCTTCGCGACTATGTTTCTGCAAATCCTCTTGTCGAACTCGTCAGGACTACTAATGAGATGCCGAGCGTTGAGGATGTTGAAGGCAAGGTTCTTTCACCATTTAAGGATGAAGCAACCACACCCGAAACCGTTATTCTTGGCAGGGAGAAGATTACCAGGGCTATCCTTGCGGAGGCGTCAAAGGCCATGGCGGCATTTGGTATGGAATTGGTGGATGTGCGGATAAAAAGGATCAACTATGTAGAGCAGGTACGCAGAAAGGTTTATGAAAGAATGGTTTCCGAGAGAAAAAGAAAAGCTGCACAGTTCAGGTCGGAAGGAGAGGGGAAGAAGGCTGAGATCCTGGGTCAGATGGAGAAGGAGTTAAAGCTCATTGTTTCAGGGGCATATCGTACAGCCGAGGAGATCAGGGGCGTGGCTGATGCAGAGGCTACAAAAATATATGGAAAGGCATATGGAGAGGACCCTGCCTTTTATGCATTTTTTAAAACGCTCGAGACATACAAGGATGCCGCCTATAAAAATGCCTCTGTTATTCTTGGGACAGATACTGATTTTTACCGATTTTTGAAAACTATTCCAAAGTAAATATTTTTGATTCATAAAAAGGAAATGCAAATGAATGTATTACTTATTTATCCGAAATTTCCAGACACATTCTGGTCATTTAAATATGCCCTGAGTTTTATACGTAAAAAATCTGCATTCCCGCCGCTTGGTCTTCTGACTGTTGCAGCCCTGCTCCCCGATGATTTTCAAAAACGCATTGTAGATACAAATGTGGATACCCTTACCGATGATGATCTGTCATGGGCCGAAATGGTTTTTATCGGCGGAATGGCAGTTCAAAGAGAATCAGCCAATAAAATAATCAGAAGATGTAAATCGAAAAAAATAAAAATAGTTGCAGGCGGACCTCTTTTTACTGTTGAACCGGAGGAATTTGGTGATGTGGATCATCTTGTTCTGGATGAAGCTGAACTTACATTGCCTCAGTTCCTGGAAGACCTGAAAGCAGGACAGCCAAAAAAGATCTATAGAGCTTCCGGCTACTGCGACATCACTCAAACTCCGGAACCTCTATGGGATCTGGTAAATATTAAAAAATATGCTTCCATGAGTATCCAGTTTTCAAGGGGATGTCCATTTAACTGTGAGTTCTGTAATGTAACTTCACTTTTCGGTCATATTCCGCGATTAAAAACGCCGCCGCAGGTTCTGGCGGAACTGGATATTATTTATAATGCAGGGTGGCGGGGATCAATATTTTTTGTTGATGATAATTTTATAGGAAATAAACCCTACCTGAAAACCGAACTGCTGCCTGCCCTGATTGGATGGCAGAAAGAGAGAAAGGGCTGTGTTTTTTATACCGAAGCCTCAATCAATCTGGCTGATGATACTGAACTTATGAGCCTGATGAGCAAAGCGGGATTTGATAATGTTTTTATTGGCATAGAATCCCCTGATGATGCCAGTCTTGCAGAATGCCAAAAAATACAGAATAAAAACCGTGATCTTCTTCAAAGTGTAAAAAAGATTCAGAATGCTGGTCTGCAGGTTATGGGAGGTTTTATCGTAGGGTTTGACAATGATACCGGTTCCATCTTTCAGCGGCAGATAGATTTTATACAGAAAAGCGGAATTGTTGCTGCTATGGTAGGGATACTGCAGGCTCCTCCGGGGACAAAACTGTTTGAACGGCTAAAGAGAGAAAACCGTTTGGTAAAGGCGTTTTCAGGAGACAATGTCGATGGAACCACTAACATACTTCCTCAAATGGGAACTGAGAGATTATTGAAAGGGTACCGTTCAATTATGAAACATATCTATTCTCCAAAAAATTTCTATAAACGTGTAAAGATATTTCTAAAGGAATTAAAGAACCCGGTTATCAAAATGCCCATGGATACCGGGAGAATACTCGCCTTTTTCAGGTCCGGTTTCAGGTTGGGGCTTCTTGGCAGGGAAAGGCTCTATTACTGGCGTCTGCTGTTATGGACACTGTTTCACAAACCCCGGCTTGTCCCTCTGGCTGTGACACTTTCTATTTATGGGCATCATTACCGGAAAGTATGTGAATCTTATATCATCTGAACCCTGTGAAAGGTTCAGGATTCAGGCCAAACTATAAAACTGCCGATTTGGATAAAGGCAAAAAGGAGTATGGATTATGGGTATTGTAAATTTTATTATTGCAATTGCTGCTTTGATCATTGCAGTCATAACTTTTCAAAGAACCGGCGGAATTAAAGATCTTAAAAAAAATACAGCCGAGCTCCTGGCTAAAGCAGAAAAAAAGATGCGGGAAGAAGCACCCGATTATGAGGAAGAAAAGAAACAGTAGAAAATAGAAAGGGAGGCATAAGTGCAGTCCATAAAATGGAATACTGTAATTTCCAGTATTTCATCCTCCTGTTTATCGCCACTGTGGTCATGCCAGTGGTCAACCGCAGGATCTGAGGAGGATAAATTATGTATTTTTCATTAATAATCACTTTTTTACTCTTCCTGGTAATTATCATTGCCGGGATACAGAACAGTATGCCTTTGGATCTGAAATTTTTTATATGGGATCTTAAGATGTCTATTACGGCATTAATTTTTTATTCCTCAGTGATTGGCGGGGCTATTGTTGCGATACTGACCCTGCCCAAACTGGTAAAAAAATCTCTTCATGTGAGAAGTTTGAACAGGGAGATCCATAAGTTGAAAGAGGAGATGGCAGAGTTGGGAAAAGAACATGGCAATGAGCCTTAAATAGAATAACTTTAACAGAGGGTAAAAATGGAGAGCACTATCGGTCATTTATTTGAAATGCTTAAAAAGAAAGGCGTAATGCCCCAGAAAATTCCTCAGCTTATTGGGGATACCCTTGTTATTCTTCATGATAGTGGCGAATTTTCTGTGGAAAACATAAACCAGAAGTTACGGAAGCGGGGGTGGAATGAACAGGTTGTTGATAAGGGGGCGCTTGAACTCATCGCATCCCTTCTTGAGGGAATGAGGAACTTCCGGGATGGTAAAACCGTTGTTTTCTAAAAAGGAACCGAAAGGCTTTTGAAATGTGAATCAATCGGAATTTTTGCATTGAACAAAAAGCAAAGGAGGTAAGCAAAATGCCGAGAGGCGACGGAACAGGGCCGAAAGGCCAGGGAGTAGGCACAGGTAGAGGCGGCGGAGGCCAAGGCCGAGGAGGTGGGGGACAAGGACGAGAAGGTGGTTTTGCCACAGGCCTGGGAGGATATTGCGTTTGCCCCAAATGTGGTGAAATAGCAACCCACCCATTGGGGAGCCCCTGTTATGACGAGAAATGCCCCAAGTGCGGAACGGCCATGACACGGGAATGAGTCATATTACTTTTAGCGAGACTTTTCTCCACTGGCAACCGAAATTTTCTCAAATGGCCCGAAAATCTCTTTGAGAGGCAGGAAAAGACATGAAAATAAAAACAGCTCGGGAGTTGATGGTTCCGCTGGAAAAGTATGCAACTGTTTCTGAAGATGCCACCTTAAAAGACGCTGTAGATGCACTTGAGAAAGCTCAGGCGGAACTTGACCATAAACGATGTCAATACCTTCACAGGGCAGTATTGGTCCTGAATAAGAACAAAGAAGTCGTAGGCAAGATAAGCCAGATGGATGTATTAAGAAGCCTTGAGCCCAAATCTAAAGACATAGAAAATACCCGGAAAGTTTCGCTTAACGGTTTCAGTGCACAATTCGTAAAATCTATGATGGATTCCCACAGCCTTTGGGTCCACCCTCTAAGAGATATCTGCGCTAAAGCGGCAAAGACAAAAGTGAAAGATCTTATGGCTACGCTGACAGAGGGTGAGTTCATTGATGAAAAGGCTTCCCTTGAGGAGGCCATACATATAATGATTATGTGGCATCATCATTCTCTGCTTGTAACAAAGGAAGGGAATATCGTGGGAATCCTCCGATTAACTGATGTATTTATCTACATTAACGATTTGATTAAATCTTGTGAAATATGAATTATCTTTATGAGTAATTCCCCACCGGATAATAAAAAAGTATGAAAGGAGAATATGCCATTAAATGTAAAAAAAGAGCCGGAGGTAAATTTTATTGATAAGTTTTATTCTATCTTCAGTCCCGGAGGAACCCGGAAAAAGAAGAGTGACATACCTCCCAGGGCTCACTTCAATATCTGGTATGCGGTGATATCCATCCTTTTAATTTTCTATCTGCAACAATACTTTTTTTCGACAAAAGTAGAAACAATTCCCTACAGTCAGTTTAAACAATACATAGCTAAGGCCGAAGGTACATTTGGGAACTTATCCATCGGTGCTGAAAATATCAACGGTACGCTAAAAGGCCAGGGAGCAAAGCCTGGCCAGGACAAGGCGTTTACAACTGTTCGGGTTAATGACCCGGACCTGGTGAAGTACCTTGATGAACACAATGTGATTTACTCGGGACGCCATGAGAGTGGCTTTCTGACCAGTCTTCTCTCCTACATCATCCCCTTTGGGATTTTTTTTCTTATCTGGCGTTACAGCATGAAAAAGATGGGATCAGGGACGGAGGTCATGTCTATCGGGAGGAGCAAGGCAAAGATTTTTGCTGAGAGTGAGACGAAGGTCACTTTCGATGATGTGGCTGGAATTGACGAAGCCAGAGAAGAGATCCAGGAGGTAGTGGAATTTTTAAGTAACCCCGGGAAATTCCAGAAACTGGGCGGGAGGATACCCAAAGGTGTTCTTCTGGTTGGGCCTCCGGGTACCGGCAAAACCCTTCTGGCAAGAGCGGTGGCCGGAGAGGCAAAGGTGCCGTTTTTCAGCATCAGCGGATCAGAGTTTGTGGAGATGTTCGTCGGTGTAGGAGCTGCCCGTGTTCGCGATCTTTTTGCCCAGGCTGCCGGTCAGGCCCCATGTATCATATTCATTGATGAACTGGACGCTTTGGGAAAAGCACGGGGAATGAATGTTATGGGCGGGCATGACGAACGGGAGCAGACTCTTAATCAGCTACTGGTGGAGATGGATGGGTTTGATACCAATAAAGGGGTCATCATCATGGCCGCAACAAACCGGCCGGAAATCCTTGATCCTGCCTTGTTACGGCCTGGAAGGTTTGATCGGCAGGTCCTGGTAGACCGCCCGGATATCAACGGGCGGGAGGCTATTCTAAAAATCCATTCAAAGAATGTTCTTTTGGGATCCGATGTGGATCTCCGCAAACTAGCCGGCCGCACTCCGGGTTTTGTGGGAGCCGATCTGGCCAATCTCATCAATGAAGCTGCCCTGCTGGCTGCCCGGAAAGATAAGGGAAAGGTCGAATCAGCGGAGTTCGATGAGGCCATAGACCGGGTAATCGGAGGGCTGCAGAAAAAGAATCGGGTGATGAATTCCAGGGAGAAAGAAATTGTAGCCTTTCACGAATCAGGGCATGCGATTGTTGCAGAGACTGTTGAGCATGCAGACCCGGTGCACAAAATCTCCGTTATTCCCAGAGGGATCGCGGCGCTCGGATACACCCTGCAGCAACCTACTGAGGATCGCTACTTAATGACCCGTTCGGAATTGCTGGACAGGCTTGCCGTTTTTCTCGGAGGCAGGGTTGCGGAGGAACTGGTTTTCGGAGAAGTCTCCACCGGAGCCCAGAATGACCTGCAACGGGCCACAGACATTGCCAGATCCATGGTAACTGAATATGGCATGAGTGATCGCCTTGGATTGGTGACCTATGAGCGTCCCCGCCAGTCCATGTTCATGCCGGATAGTTACACATCCGGAAAAAACTACAGCGAAGCCAAAGCCGGTCAGATAGATGAAGAAATTTCAGACGTGATCGAGCAGGCCCATAAAAGAGTGACAGATATTCTGTCCTCTCATAGGAAAGTTTTGGATGACCTGGCAGATCTCCTTTCCCAGAAGGAAGTTGTACTGGGAGATGAGCTTAGAAAGATGTTGTCGGAATTCAAACCCGGTAGGACAGTATGAATAAAACCAATTTATCAATTGTCGGAAGGGTTGTCTCAGTGCGCGGCAGTGTCGTGGATATAGGATTCGATTCACATTTGCCGCCTATCTACACTTTGCTGCATGCTATGAACGGAAAGATAGCTATCGAAGTTCTGGCTCAGCTCGATGCACATTGTATACGCGGTATAGCCCTGACACCTACACATGGTCTCGCACGGAACATGCCGGTCGAAAACACGGGCGGGCCTTTAAAGGTCCCGGTCGGTAAGGGAATTCTATCGCGTATGTTCAATGTTTTTGGTGATGCAATTGATGATCAGGGAGAAGTATCAGGTGTGGAGAGGCACACTGTACATAACGCCTCGCCACCTCTGGCAAGTCGCTCTGCCAAATCCGAGGTCTTTGAGACAGGTATCAAGGTTATTGATATTCTGGTGCCGCTGGAACGAGGCGGCAAGGCGGGCCTGTTCGGTGGAGCAGGCGTGGGTAAAACCGTCCTGCTCACTGAAATGATCCACAATATGGTCAGCCACCATGAAGGAGTGAGTCTCTTTTGCGGTATAGGCGAACGCTGCCGCGAAGGAGAGGAGCTGTATCAAGAAATGAAAGAGGCGGGCGTACTATCCAGCATGGTAATGGTGTTCGGACAGATGGATGAGCCTCCGGGCAGCCGTTTCCGTGTTGGTCACGCCGCTCTAACTATGGCAGAATATTTCAGGGACAAAGAACAGCGTGATGTGCTGCTACTTATCGACAACATATTCCGTTTCATCCAGGCAGGTTCCGAAGTCTCGGGCCTTATGGGGCAGATGCCTTCCCGCCTCGGCTATCAGCCAACCATGGGAACCGAGCTGGCAAGGCTGGAGGAACGCATAGCCAATACCGACACTGGCGCCATTACATCCATACAGGCAGTATATGTTCCGGCGGATGATTTTACAGACCCTGCGGCAGTACATACATTCTCACATCTTTCGGCGTCCATCGTGCTTTCGCGTAAAAGGGCAAGTGAGGGGCTTTTCCCGGCCATTGACCCCCTTCAGTCCAGTTCAAAAATGACAACGCCCGGCATTGTAGGTGAACGCCATTATCGTCTAGCCCAGGAAATTCGCAGGACACTCTCGCAATACGCTGAACTCAAGGACATCATTGCCATGCTCGGTCTTGAGCAGCTGTCACCGGATGATCGCAATGTGGTGACCCGGGCCCGCAGGCTGGAACGTTTTTTAACTCAACCCTTTTTCACGACTGAGCAGTTTACTGGGCTTAAAGGTAAACTTGTCAGCCTTGAAGACTCCCTTGATGGCTGTGAGCGTATTTTAAATGATGAGTTTAAAGACTTTCCGGAAAGCGCTCTTTACATGATAGGAGCCATTGGCGAGGCAAGCGATGAAATATGAATCTTAAAGTGCTGCTGCCATTCGAGGTTTTTATTGAGAAAAAGGACATAGCCCGCATTGTCGCGGAAACCGGTGAAGGTTTTTTTGGAATTCTGCCCCATAGACTCGACTGCGTGGCAGCGCTTTTACCCGGAATTCTGATCTACGAAGAAAAAAACAATGACGAGACCTATGTGGCCGTGGATGAAGGCGTATTGGCAAAGATCGGCCCGGACGTATTTGTCTCTGTACGTAATGCCATAGCCGGAAATGATTTGCATGAACTGCGTGAAGCGGTAGAACGGGAATTTGTTAACCTTGATCAAGAGGACCGCAATGCCCGTGTGGCGCTAGCGAAAATGGAAAACAGTTTAATTCGCAGCCTCATGGAATTTAATCATGACTGATGAACACAATAAATCGCGATCAAAACCCCTGCTAAGTCAGGAGGTCGAAAGAAAAGCGCTGCGCAAACTAAAGGCCAGGCGAAACTCCTCTCAGGGCGTCTGGTTTGGGCTTGGCATGATGGGTCTTATCGGCTGGTCTGTCTCCATTCCAACTATAGTTGGCGCATTTCTAGGTCTCTGGCTGGACCGGAAATATCCGGGAGAACGTTCCTGGACCCTGGCCCTTCTGGTAGGAGGACTTGCAATAGGGTGCCTGAACGCCTGGCACTGGGTTGGCAGGGAAGAAAAAGCCATGAGTGAAGAACAGGAGGGTATTGATGAGTGAAACTATAATGCTGATAGTAATGTGGATGGCTGGTGTGATACTTGGTACAATTTTCTTCGGCGGTCTCTGGTGGACTGTTCAAAAAGGTGTTTCGTCCGGACAACCATGGGCCTGGTTTCTGGGCAGCTTTATCATCAGGATGGGCATTACTATGGCAGGGTTTTATTATTTATCCCTCGGTCGCTGGCAGAGGCTTTTACCGATTGTCCTCGGGTTTTTCACTGCCCGGTTTATCATCACGCGCATTATAGGAAAACCGGACAGACAGATCAACTCCACATCGAAAGGTGCCCGTCATGCGTCTCAGTCCTGATGAAATAATTTTCTGGCAATACGGGTTTATCAAGCTTAACGCAACCATTGTGTTCACATGGGGAATTATGCTCCTGCTGGTCGTCGGTTCAAAAATTATTACCCGGAAACTCTCGGCAGATTTAAAAAGATCCCGCTGGCAGAATCTGTTGGAAATCATAGTTACAGGTATCGTGAAACAGATTGAAGAAGTGGGATTTAATAATCCACGAAAATATATTAGCTTTCTTGGAACGCTTTTCCTGTTTGTAGCCACAGCAAGTATCTGCACTGTCATCCCCGGATATGAACCTCCAACGGGATCGCTCTCCACCACTGCAGCCCTTGCGCTGTGCGTACTTGTGGCAGTGCCGTTGTTTGGAATAGCGGAACAGGGTATTGGAGGGTATCTCAAATCCTATGTGAAGCCCACACCCCTAATGCTGCCCTTTAATATCATAAGCGAGGTTTCGCGCACACTGGCACTGGCTGTCCGGCTGTTCGGAAACATGATGAGCGGAGCTATGATTATCGGAATTTTACTCACTATTACACCGATCGTCTTCCCGATCATCATGACGGTTTTAGGATTACTCACAGGAATGGTGCAGGCCTACATTTTCAGCATTCTGGCAGCGGTTTATATTGCTGCTGCCACGCGAGTCCGTCAGCCCAAAACAGAATCAGAGGAAATTGAATGAAATCCCTATTATTAATAAAAAAGGAGAATTTATGGATAGCATGACCATTATCGCGGTGGCATCAATTGTCATTGCCGGTATCACCACGGCATTTGGCACAATGGCACCTGCCCTTGGCGAAGGAAGGTCAGTTGCAGCTGCCCTGACTTCACTGGCACAGCAGCCCGATGCTTCTGCTACTATTACAAGAACACTGTTTGTTGGTCTTGCGATGATCGAGTCCACAGCCATTTACTGTTTTGTCGTCTCGATGATTCTTATCTTCGCAAACCCGTTCTGGAACCATGTAATTGCCCAGGTTGGAGGGAAATAAGCCATGCCCTTTGACTGGTTCACTGTCAGCGCACAGATCTTAAACTTTCTTATTCTGGTCTGGCTGCTTAAGCATTTCCTGTACAAACGCATTCTTAAGGCTCTGGATGCAAGAGAGGATCTGATCGCAAAGAAAATAAAGGATGCCGACTCGGCGAATGCCGAAGCAGATAAAGAGCGTGATAAGTTCCAGGATAAAAACAATAAATTCGATCGGGATCGCGAGGAACTCATGAATGGGGCACGGGAAGAGGTAAGTGCAGAACGGCGCCGTCTCCTTGTTGAAGCACTTAAGGCGGCAGACACTATTCGGGTCAGGCAGCAGGAAGAAATGAAACGGGAACAGCAGGGCCTGAGCCAGACAATAATCAAAAAAACCCAGTCCGAGGTTTTTGCCATAACGCGTAAAACCCTTACTGATCTGTCAGGAGCAGAACTTGAAGAACGAATGTTCAATGCATTTGATCAGAGATTACGAAATATGGAAACAGGGCTAAAGGAGAGTGTGGCCTCAGCGCTGAAGGCAACAACAGATCCTGCAACTGTGCGCAGCGCTTTTGAAATGCCCCCGAAACAAAAAAACAGCATACAAAATTTACTTAACGAAGTCTTTTCTGATGAAATCCAGGTCCGGTATGAGACTGCTCCGGAGCTGATCAGTGGTATCGAACTCAACGCAAACGGGCAAAAGGTGGCTTGGAGTATCTCGGAGTATCTTATGTCAATGGAAAAGAGTGTTGCTGAACTTATGAAGGAACAGAGTGAAGAAATATGACAGAAAGCTCTCTGGAAAGTCTCTTTGACCTGGCCTTTGACGGCTTGAGTAAAGGATGTGATAAAATCTCACCTCAGCTTACATTTCGGGAGACAGGCACAATCATAAGCTTATACACCGGTATAGCAAGGGTCTCAGGGCTTCCGGGTGTTGGTTTTGAAGAACTGATAGAGTTTCCGGGAGATGTATTCGGGATCGCATTCAATGTGGATGAGAAGGAAATCGGCGTAGTACTGCTCGGTGAATACTCACACCTCAATGCTGGAGATGAGGTAAGCCGCACGAACAGGGTCATGGATGTGGCTGTAGGAGATAGACTAGCCGGGCGGGTCATCGACCCCCTCGGGAGACCCATGGACGGCAAGGGGTTGATAACTGTGACGGAGCGCCTGCCCATAGAGCGTCCCGTCCCTTCCATTATGGACAGGGCGCCCGTCACAGTTCCGCTCCAGACAGGAATAATTGTTGTTGATGCACTCATTCCCATAGGGCGCGGCCAGCGGGAATTGATTCTCGGAGACAGGCGGACAGGAAAAACCGCTATTGCCATCGACGCTATTCTTAATCAGCATGACAAGAATGTCCTGTGCGTTTATTGCGCAATAGGTCAGAGGGGTTCTGCCATTGCTAAAACTGTGGCGACTTTACAGGAAAAGGGTGCAATGTCTTATACTGTCGTGGTTGTCACCGAGGGGAATGATCCACCGGGTCTTACCTATATCGCGCCATACGCGGCGACAAGTATTGCTGAATATTTCATGAAAAAGGGCCGGGATGTCCTGATTGTCTATGATGATCTTACCAATCATGCCCGAGCCTATCGCGAACTTTCTCTTTTACTTCGCCGTCCGCCCGGCCGGGAGGCCTTCCCCGGAGACATATTTTATATCCACTCCAGACTGCTGGAACGCTCAACACATCTGCGTGAGGAACTTGGCGGAGGCTCTCTTACTGCTTTACCCATAATCGAGACCGAAGCCCAGAATATTTCCGCCTATATCCCAACTAATCTGATTTCCATCACCGATGGACAGATATACCTTTCGCCATTACTGTTTGAGATGGGTGTGCTGCCTGCAGTCGATGTGGGAAAATCGGTTTCACGTGTTGGAGGAAAGGCGCAAAGGGCGGCCTACAGGGCTGTGACAGGAAACCTTAAACTCGCCTATTCGCAATTTGAAGAACTTGAATCTTTCGCCAGATTTGGAGCACTGCTGGATGAAGATAACCGCAGGGTCATTGAGCATGGGCAACGTATCCGGATCTGCCTCAAACAGCCTGATATGGACCCCGTGTCCATGCCCGAACAAATCGCCCTTCTGCTGGCCCTGACAGCTAAACTTTTTAACGATGTAGCCCTTGACCGCATGACTGCAAATAAGCAGGCTGTACGCAGGGCTGCGGCGGATATTCCGGAGGAAATAATCAAAAGATTAGAAACAGCCGATAAGCTGAGCGATGAGGATCGCGAAACCATCACTGAAATTGCCCGCAGGGCGATCGAAAAGAATCAGAAGGAACCGGACGCGAGTGAGAAAACAGGGGAAAGCTCATGACAGACACAACCACGAGTCTTCGCCGAAAGATCAGCAGCGCCGGAAAGCTCCAGTCCGTGGTTCGCACCATGAAGGCCCTGGCTGCCTCGAGTATCGGTCAATATGAACAATCAGTGCGCGCACTGGGTGACTACTATCAAACTGTTGAGCTGGGATTGAGCGTCTGCTTCAAGAGCAGCGAATCTCCGGGATTGATGGCCGGGAAAAAAACAGGGTCAAATGACCGCCCTGCCGGCGCGGTCGTGTTCGGATCGGACCAGGGGCTGGTAGGGCAGTTCAATGATGTGATTGCTGATAATGCTGTCGGGACACTGGGGGCTTTGCAGGGTAACCACAGAGTATGGGCGGTCGGGGAGCGGGTTCATGCACGCCTTGTGGACGCCGGGCTGCAAATGGCAGGGCTCTTCACCGTGCCTGATTCCATAAAGTCGATCCCATCGCTTGTCGGAAAGATTCTTCTGGAAGGTGAGGAGCTGCGGAGCCGTGGTGAAATTGATGAGCTCTATCTTTTCTATAATCGTATCAAATCCGGAGCGGTTTATGAGCCTGGAAATCAGAGACTTCTGCCTCTGGACCGGGTCTGGCGAAACAAAATATCCGGACTTCCCTGGTCGGGTAAAAATTTGCCGGAGATTCTTGGTGAAGACAAGGGCACACTGGCATCCCTTATCCACGAGTATTTATTCGTTTCCCTTTTCAGGGCATGCGCTGAATCACTTGCGAGCGAGAATGCCAGCCGTCTTGCAGCAATGCAGCGTGCGGATAAAAATATCGATGAATTGCTTGAGGATCTTAACAGGATATACCATCGTATGCGTCAGAGCAACATTGACGAGGAACTGTTTGATGTGATATCCGGTTTCGAGGCGTTGAATTCCCTAAAGGGGGCAATCCTGTAATGTCTAATGTCAAGGAGCAAACCCCGATTCAGGCACAGACTGAAGGTTCACCCTGTTAAATGCTGCTTCGCAGCCCGTGCTTGCATCCCGGTTTATCGGGGCTTTGCGGATTTAACAGGGTAAAGGCTGAGGGCTGAAGGAAAAGAGAAAAACCTAACAGCCTTCAGACTAAAATGCTTCAGCCTGTCTTTCAGGACATATTAGAGTATTTGTTTCAAGTGGGCCGTTTTATCTATGCAATATGTGTTTCTAATAAGTTATATAACAGGAAGGAGGAGAACAAAATGAAATTATGGGACAGAATAAAAAGAGGAATGGATGCAGGTTTTGATGCCGCCTTGACAGCGGTTCATTCGATTACTGAAAAAGCTGGTGAAGGTATTGAGCTTACTCGATTGAGGCGGGAAAAGGCAAGGCTGGAAACACGAATTACGCGACTTTTGGCGCAGTTGGGAAATGGTGTTTATGAAAAAATATCAGTGGAGAGACTTGATGATGTATCTGAAAAATTACAGATAAAAGATATTTTATTGGAAATTGCAAGAGATGATGCAAGAATGGTTGAGATTGATCGTCAGCTTGATATCGAGTTAGAAAACAAAGAAGAAATAGTCACTGATAAAGATGACATAGAGGAATCAAAGGACTAGATTTCTACAACTTTCGATTGTGGTGGTATGCTAATACTTTTGTCGTCGCAGCTGCGTCTGCATCCTCACCTGCATCATAAAAACCGGGCTGTTCGATTATAAGGTTGTCAGTTTTAAACCTGATAACCGAACAGCGTCCACATTTACGCAGGTTCCATCCCATATGCTGCCTTTAATGGATGTCCCCTTTACTGCTTCTCAATGCAGCTAAATCCCCTGGGCCCGAACGGTTTCTGATATCCATGTAATCAAAGATATCAATCTGTTTTTTTGACTCTGTCCCGAACCTGAATCATTAGTCTCCAAAAGAGGAGAGAAACGGGGTCAGCAATTGATAATTATGGCCTGTATCCTGCTGATCCCGTTTTCCAGGCCTTTTGTGACGCAAAGGTCTTTAAAACAGATATGCGAACTTCCGGGAAGCTTTACTCTGCCTGTTTATGAGTAACCCTTTAAGATTGCTTAATTCTATATTTTGCTCATTTTTTATCATCATCATTCCTGCCAGCACTGTCTGAGAGATATCAATGCTGCCAGTAGTTTCAGGGATTGTAATTATCAAAACACCCTTATCGGTCAATGATACTGTAAGATTCAGGTGAGTTCCTTCTGTTGATGATATTGTGAAAGGAATTTCCTCCCCGGTTATTGTTCCAATATCATTGAGTGAACCTGAAGGCGTTGTTTCAGTCAGAGAAAGAGAGGTTTGGCTCTCTTTAACAATAAAGCTCCCCTGCTGAGTTGTTTCACCTCCCTCGCGTGAAAACACATGTAATATACCTGTCTCAACCTGTGTTTCTGAAGAAGGATTTACCCCCATATTTAAGGTTGAAGTAGAACCTTCACGGTGAAAATTGACAGGTGAAATAAAAGTATTTGAGGATAAAATCCTATTGCCGGAGGACGCTGTAAAATCATTTACTGTATTTGATTGGCTATAATTCGCCAAAAGCATCCTGCCTCCACCAGGGCCAATGGCGGATACAGCCGCAGCCCCTGATTCAGAAGCATTAGTCATTTGTGTCCCATTAATAGAAGCCTGAGAGCTGAGAAGGTTGACAGGTTCTCTTACCATGGCATTTATAGTTAATGTGCCATCAACAAATGTAATATCGTAATTACTGGAATTAAGGCCTGATGGAGTAATCAAATATTCTCCGGATGTAATTGCCCCCTGGCTTGAGCCTCCATAGGCGAGAATACCGTCTAACACACTCAATGTTTCACTGTTTACAAAACCGCTGTATGTTACTCCATTTCCACCATAATATGCTATGCCGCTATAGTCTTTTTCATCATTAACAGCGGTTACCATAAGCGGAACGGTGGTAATATCCGCCGTTGTAGTAGCCTGATCAGTGATGAAATAGTTATCTTTGTCCGTTCCTGTGTAGCTGCTTGAAAGGGTAACAGTCTTACCTGTACCCACGTTTTTATTATCAAATGTTCCTGTTGTGGAAACAGACAAATCATCTCCATTCACAAGTCCGGTATATGCTGCGGAGGAAACATCGGTTGCGGCATAAGTTGTGCCGTCATATACCTTATTGGATACAGTAATTCCATTTATTGTCATGGCTCTGGCTGTGATATCGGCAGTTGTGTTAACCTGATCTGTTATGGAATAGTTATCTTTATCTGTCCCTGCATAACTGCTTGAAAGAGTAACAGTCTTACCTGTACCCACGTTTTTATTATCAAATGTCCCTGTTGCGGAAACAGATACTTCATCTCCATTCACAAGACCGGTATATGCTGCAGAAGAAACATCGGTTATGGCGGTTGTGCTTCCGTCATACACCTTATCAGAGGCAGTAATTCCGCTTATTGTCATGGCCCTGGCTGTTATATCCGCAGTTGTGGTGGCCTGATCAGTTATGGAATAGTTATCCTTATCAGTTCCTGCGTAACTGCTTGAAAGGGTAACAGTCTTACCTGTACCCACGTTTTTATTATCAAATGTACCCGTTGCGGAAACAGATACATCATCTCCATTTACAAGGCCGGTATATGCTGCAGAAGAAACATCGGTTGCGGCAGTTGTTGTGCCGTCATAAACCTTATTGGAGGCTGTAATACCGCTTATTGTCATGGCTTTGGCTGTTATATTCGCAGTTGTGGTGGCCTGATCTGTAATGGAATAATTATCTTTGTCAGTTCCTGCATAGCCGCTCGCCAGTGTTACAGTCTTACCGGCTCCCACGTTTTTATTGTCAAATGTACCCGTTGCGGAAACAGACACATCATCCCCGCTCACAAGGCCGGTATATGCTGCAGCGGAAACATCGGTTGCGGCAGTTGTCGCACCGTCATAGACCTTATTTGATGCGGTAATTCCGCTTATAGCTAAAGCTTTGGCCGTTATATCCGCAGTTGTGGTGGCCTGATCTATTATGGAATAATTATCTTTGTCAGTTCCTGCGTAGCTGCTTGAAAGGGTTACAGTCTTACCGGTACCTACATTTTTATTATCAAATGTACCCGTTGCTGAAACAGATACATCATCTCCATTCACAAGCCCGGTATATGCCGCAGAAGAAACATCTGTTGCGGCAGTTGTTGTGCCGTCATAGACCTTGTCGGAGGCTGTAATTCCCGTTACATTCAAGTCTTTTTTAGTTATGGTGCCTATGTTCCCAGTGGCTGTAGTAGCGGCCATCTGGTAACCATAAACAGTCTTGCCCCCATTAAGAGCCTGATCTATGGCGACTCCCGTGGCGGTAACGGTTTTGTCAGTGCCAACATTTTTATTATCATATGTTCCTGAAGCAGGGTTATTCAATGTGACTGTATCGCCATCCACTTCACCGCTCAATGAGTAATTCCCTGCTGCCAAGGTAGCAGTGGTGTCTGCATCATAGGCTCTGGTAACAGCTCCGGTCAGGGAGGAGGTTGTTGTCGGGGCAAGGGTATAAAGGAATCCATCCTCTGAAATACCACCTGACACTGATGTAGACCCGTAAGCAGCGTTGTATTGTTTAAAATCATATACCAGTCCATTGCGGGTATCGTTGGCCGGATCACCGGACCAGACCAGCCAGCGGCCGCCTGCAGCGGAGAGGGCTGATGAACCGGTATTGTTAACGAAATTATCTCCAGCCAGGGTAATGGCAGTGCCTGCTCCGGCCGCGGTAAGTGTGCCGCTCAGGATGATTCCGCTGTCTACTGTCGGACCGTTGTTAACCGCAGTAATTGTCCCTGCAGTGATGTCCTGCAGGGTGATGGATCCTGAATCGGTATATGTTTTTCCTGCACCATCTTTTATTTCAATATTTACAGCACCGGTCCCTGCATTGATACCTGTTCCCGGTGCCATGGTGATGACTGCATCACCTGATCCCCTCTGGGCATCAATAACACCGGCAGCGGTGGTCTCATTGGCAATAATTGTAAGATTGCCGTTGTCAGTGGTGATATTGGCGTTTACAAGAATGGATCTACCAGCCTGAAGTGTTAATTCGCCGCCATCACCCCCTGGATTATTTGAAATCAGATCATTAATGACTGTGATATCGTTATTGGCCTGCAGGGTTACTGCAGTACCTGCGTTTAGCAGGGCGGTTATGTTGTTTGCTCCCAGGGTACTGGTACCGGTAGGATCAGTGGCAAAGGTATGGGGGTTAATGAAGGCTGGTGCTTCTGATATAATATCTACTCGTCCGGCATCGACCACTACACCGTTGTCCCAGGATTTACTTCTCACCAGTGCACTGCCATTTGTCAATTCTGTGATGCCGGTACTTCCCACCTGGTCAGAAGCTGTGGAGCCCACCAGGCTGTTCAACAAAGTGACTGCACCGTTTATGCCTGTGCCCCCATTTCCCCAGGTGACTGCACCGGCATTCGTGGCATCACTGTTGTCCCATAAAGTACTGCTCACCACGTAATTGCCGTTTGTCAACACTGTGACGCCGTTATTTCCCACCTGGTCAGAAGCCGTGGAGCCAACCAGGCTGTTAGCCAAAGTGACCGGACCGTTTATACCGGCGGCACCATTTCCCCAGGTGACGGCACCAGCATCTGTTGTACCACCGTTGTCCCATAAAGTACTACTCACGACGTAATTACCATTGGTCAACGCCATGATGCCCCCAGAACCCACCTGGTCAGAAGCCGTGGAGCCAACCAGGCTGTTAGCCAAAGTGACCGGGCCGTTTATACCGGCAGCACCATTTCCCCAGGTGACGGCTCCAGCATCTGTTATACCACCGTTGTCCCATAAAGTACTACTCACGACGTAATTACCATTGGTCAACGCTGTGACGCCATTATTTCCCACCTGGTCAGAAGCCGTGGAGCCAACCAGGCTGTTAGCCAAAGTGACCGGGCCGTTTATACCGGCAGCACCATTTCCCCAGGTGACGGCTCCCACATCCATGGTATCACCATTATCCCATAAATTACTCCTCACCACGTAATTGCCGTTTGTCAACGCCGTGATGCCCCCAGAACCCACCTGGTCAGAAGCCGTGGAGCCAACCAGGCTGTTTGCGGAACTGATCTCGCCGCTGATCCCGGTAGTGCCATTTCCCCAGGTGACGGCTCCAGCATCTGTTATACCACCGTTGTCCCATAAAGTACTACTCACGACGTAATTGCCGTTTGTCAACGCCGTGATGTATCCACTACCCGTATTATCTCCAGCCGTGGAGCCAACCAGGCTGTTTGCGGAACTGATCTCGCCGCTGATCCCGGTAGCGCCATTTCCCCAGGTAACGGCTCCCACAGAACCACCCCAAGAGGCACTTGGGACTACATAATTGCCGTTGCTCAACTCCGTGATGCCATACTGACCTACATAGTCACCAGGAGTGGAGCCAACCAGGCTGTTAGCGGAACTAACAACGCCTTTTGTTGTACCGTTGGTGCCATCTCCCCAGGTAACTGCGCCCACATCAATGACTGCATCCACACCAGGTTCCGCAGGTTTGTCCCAAAGGGAACTTGGGGCCACGTAGTTGCCATTGGTCAAAACATGCAGGTAAAATCCAACCCTGTCACCACTAGTGGAGCCCACCAGACTGTTAGCAGAACTGACAACCCCGCTGATACCAGTGGTGCCATTTCCCCAGGTGACTGCGCCTTTACCTGTACTTGTCCCAACCCCACCACTGGCCCACCAAGGACTACACACCACATAATTACCGTTTGTCAACTCACGAACGCCAAAGTCAATACTCACCCGGTCATAAGCCATGGAGCCAACCAGGCTGTTTGCGGAACTGATCTCGCCGCTGATACCGGTGGTGCCATCGCCCCATGTGGCTGCACCTTTACCCGCATCATCGACCCCTCCGCTGCCCCAATCGGGACTACTCACAACATAATTGCCGTTTGTCAATTCCGTGATGTTTCCACTACCCGCCTTATCTCCAGCCGTGGAGCCCACCAGGCTGTTAGCGGAACTGATCACACCTTGCTCATCGAAGGTATTCCCATTGATCCCATTTACCCAGGTGACGGCACCTTTACCCGCATTATCGACCCCTCCGCTGCCCCAAGAAGGACTATCCACAATATAATTGCCGTTTGTCAACACCGTGACGCCATTACTTCCAACCTGATCTCCAGGCGTGGAGCCCACCAGGCTGTTAGCCAGAGTAATCGGGCCGTTTATACCGTTAGCACCATCGCCCCAGGTGACTGCACCTTTACTTGCAGTAATGACTCCTCCGCTGGCCCAATAAGGACTATTCACAATATAATTTCCATTGGTCAACGCCGTTACGACAATACCAACAAAGTCATAAGCATTGGAGCCCACCAGGCTGTTAGCGGAATTGACTACACCGCTAATGCCGGTGGTACCATTTCCCCAGGTGACTGCACCAGCATCAGCGAAGTCACCATTATCCCAATTAGGACTACTCACCACGTAATTACCATTGGCCAAAGTCACTACGTTAGGCGTGAAGTTGAAGTATCCACTACCCACCCGGTCATTAACCGAAGAACCGGTCAGGGTAGCAAGGAGCGTTCCGTCGCTCATCCTGTAGAGGCGTACGGCCCCGGCATCGACGGCGGCATCGTCATCATAGGGAGAGGTAACCACAATCCTGTCTGTCCCTTCGCCGTTATTGGTCAGCTCAACAGCGAATTTTCCCGAACCATGTTGATCGTTTGCCTGAGGAGACGGGTCTGCCAGCGAGATAATGGATATCCCTGAAACAGAGTCTATGATTTCGATGTCTCTGGGGTCCAGGAGCAGGTTTCCGCTTGTTCCCTCCGGGGCATTAGCATCCACAGTGCCGCCAAAACCCAGACGGCCGTGGCTTGAGACCTCCACGTTTCCGCCATTGCCGCCCGCTGCACCGCCTTTTGCCTCAATATGGGCTCCCAGCATGGTTTCCTGTTCGGACCAGACCACCACAGTACCGCCATTGCCATTTTCCACTGCATTAGCTGTGAGGGTGGCGGCAGAAACTGTCGTTTTATTTGCATTGACAAGATCAGCATCCTTGCCTTGCCATCCGCCGCCAATACGTACCCTGCCACCGCCGGTTTCGCCGTCGGCTTGAGCCTGAGTTCCGGCAAGGACGAGCCGAGGTGCCGTGATGGCTATCTCGCCGCCTTTATCTCCAGAGGCTGAAAAAGAGCCTGACAGGAATGCGTTTCTATCTGATTCTGCCCGGATTGAACCGGCATTGCCGTTTGTCGAGTCAACACTCAGGGCGGAGGCTGCTGTCTGCTCAAGACTATTGGAGGCATTAAGAACAATGCTTCCACCATGTTGCGTACCTTCTGCATTCAAATCGCCCTGTTCAATGATATTTTTTGCATTTACTGAAATTTCGCCGCCTGTATCACCCATGGCAGAGAGAGAACCGGTATTCATCACCGAATAGCCGGATTTAAGTTCAATCTGACCGCCATGGATGTTGCCATCGGCGTTAAGACTGCCTGACTGTATGATCTGGCCTGTTTCGGTAGCTGCCTCGCCTGCATCAAGAATAATACGCCCCCCGTTTACAGACATCCCCCCGGCCTCGATCACGCCGGTGTTATTCACTACTGACCGGGTAAGGGCGTCTGCTGCCTTTGCAGTGAGTATCACGGCTCCGCCATCGGATTTGATCAGCCCCCTGTTCTCGACCTGGGCATCAACAGCACCCTGATCTACGATATAATTCACCAGGTGATCGCCGGTAAAGTCAAGGCGCACCTTATCACCGGCAGCAAAAGCAACCATGCCCTGGGTAGCAGAAACATTGCCATTATTGATAATTTGAGGAGAAATAAAGGCGACATAACCATAATCAGAAGTACGTATCGTTCCATCGTTTGTAATATTGCCTGTACTGCCAGCATTATCAAATGAGTAATTGTTATCCAGAAAATTACTGTCGGACAGGTTAAGAGATGAAGCCACCAGCCCACCTACATCCACCTGTGCAGTGGGGCCGAAATATATCCCTGAAGGATTTAAAAGAAATACCTGGCCATTGGCATTGAGGTTGCCAAAGATCCGGCTTGGATTTTGATCAAATATCCGGTTCAATGAGACGCTCGATGATCCTAGCTGATCAAATGTTACCGTCGCATCCTGACCGATATTAAAGGTATCCCAGTTTGCAATCATCCTGTCAGTGTGCTGATTGACGGTCATGGTGCTGCCGCTTGTTGTGATATCAGCACTGCCTGAAACAACCTCTGCTCCTGATGGGAGGGTTGAAGGCTCAATGGCCATTACCGGCTTTCCTGCCAGACAGAAGATCCAGGTTAACAGAATAGCTGTCATATATAGCTTTTGGGCCTTTTTGGTTTCCAATCTATTTTTAGCCTCTTTACCTCTATTTTTTATTATTGAACATATCTGAAGATATATATTTTTCATGGTAATCCCCCTTAAAACCAGGCCACGGCCTGCAGCCAGAATCTGCCGCTGTCATTTTGATTATCTGAGTCATTACCGGCAACGCTGCGACCGGGATTGTCTCCTATCTTGTGAGCGTATGATGCCCTGAGGCTTAATTCTTTTCCTGTGAAAATTATTCCTGCCCCGGCGCCCGCCATCCAGTAGTTATTTTTATTTGTTATGTTATTCACCGAAACCGGCCACGGGTCTTTATTCAATGTGACATGACCCGAATCTACAAAACCAACAAGTTGCAGATGCCCCATGAATAATGGTTTTGGAACATCATAACGGGTCTCAAAGGTTAAAATATGTCCTTCATCACCTGATGCTTCTCCAACCGGATAGGCGCGAACCCCGGAGGGGCCTCCTATGATTATTTTCTGTGAAGAATCAAGGTTCCCGTGTGCTATCTGACCGCGGAGAGACCAGAAAAGGGAGACCGGCCCCATAAAGCGCTGGAGCCTGGCAAGATTATATGTTGCACGGGTAAAGTGACCTGATTTTTCAGGACCCATTGCATCGGCTGCCTCTGCAGCAGGGATATCTGAAAGATCGAGATCACCACTGTACAGAGAAAAGCTGACAATACTCAGGCCGCCGCCGTTAAAGGAGTCGAAAAAACTGGCAGAAACACCCAGATTTCCGACCTTCAATTCCCGGTCGCTTGTTTTAACATTATTGGCTTCATCTCTGAGCGATATGTATTCTCCGCCGGCATTTACACTGATACTCATATTTCGGGAACGGATGACAGGATAACTGAGGCCGGCGGTTAAGGTATCTGCCCGGCCTTCTATATTCAGGCTTTTAAACTCACGACCAACCTCATAGCTGAGGCCGGTATAATAAGCAGAAAACCTGAGGCCGCTGCTCCCAACCGGAAGAGAATAACCGGCTGTTCCCTGATACATGTCCCGGGCTCCGGTAACAGAAAGGGTTAACTGGTCTCCAAGGCCAAGATAGTCGTTAACTGAAATCTGTCCTGTACCTCGCCATGCTCCTGTATAACGGTCACCGGAATTATCTGAAGTTACGAGGCCGGTTAAAAGCGGGCCTTCCAGAACTTCGATCCCTACTTTTGTTGTCCCCGGAGCATCACCAGGAGAAAGTGATGCGCTGGAAGAGATCCCCGGAAGATCACTGATTAAAAGAACAGCCCGTTCAAGTTCATCCATTCGAACCGGTTCATTTTCTTTGATTGACCTGCCTGCAATTTTTTCAAGGAGATCCTGCTTTATCCTTGCAGGTGCTTTTAAATTTGTTTTTGGTTTTCCATCAATGCGTCCGGCAATAATGGCTATTTCTATTATCCCGGCTGTAATATCCTGTTTTGGGAGGTATGCCTTTGCCAGTAAAAAACCTTTATTTTTTTTAAGGTAGTTTGTTACCTTTTCAGTAAGCCGCTGCAGTTCCGAAAATTCAAGCTCTTTACCAATGCTTTCACTGAGGAGGGCTTCCAGTTCGGCATCTGCAGCAATGCCCTCATTGCCGCTGAAGCGGAAACCTTTCACCAGAACACTTGCTCCTTTACCAGGGATTGGTGCCTGCTCTTTATTTGTATCAATGTCCTGCGGCAGACGGTCAGGGAGCTTTGCCCCGGGTTGACGCTCCTGATTAAGTATCTGCCCTGCATCCGGCGGTGCGCCAAAGGCCAGCGGGCTAAAAAGAATAAGCAAAGGAAAAATTATTGTCGATATTTTATGTTTAAGCATTTTCATTTCCTGATAAATATTATTGTTCAAATCTTTTCTATGAATAATTGAATGATTTCTATCTAATAAGTCCATGCCACCCTGAACCCTGTCTGGCTGCAGGTGAGGTAAATAATTATCCATCATCAATACTGCTGTTTACGAATTTATCGTCAGGGAAGGTTTTAGCATAATTAATATCCGCGAAGTTGGCATGATGACCATCGGGTCGATTACCCCAGTAAAAAGGGCTTTTACTCCCGGCCCTGCAGGCGTATTCCCATTCTGCCTCGGTTGGGAGACGGTGAGATTCCTGGCTTCCCATAAAAAAGGTGCCGGAAGGAATTTGCACAAAACGCATTCCAATACTGTTTACAAATTCGGCAGATTGCCGGGAGGCCTCTGCCGGATGCCATATAAAGATTAACAGGACAATTATCAAACATATATTTTTGAACATTATTATATTCACCCTTAAAAATTGACCAACCCACTGTTTCTTCAATATTGAGATGTCTATTTCAAAAGATGAACTTACACCTGAGGAATACGTCCATTTATTAAATATATGTTTTGAATGGATGTCAGACCAATGTATTGTTACCTTTAAAGAAATAAAACTTAATTAATTAACAGAGCAAATTTTATGCCAGTTTCAGCCAATAACGGAAAACTTCAAATAGACTTGAAATACAAGCAGTTATGGAGCTTTTTATTGTGGATGAAAACATTGTAATTGATATAAAAACCGTAATATCGTCAAAATATTAACATTACATGATTCAAGAAGAGATATGTGAGGACGTAAGAGGGGGGGCATAAGAAACAAAATAACTTAATTTGTTAAATCTAACTTTTTTCTCTTATAATAATTTCTCCTCTGTCTACAGCGTATCCGACAGCAGGCTGTGAGATTCCCAAATATTTTGCGATGTCGGTCATAGTTTCGCCAAGCTCTCTCACGCACCAGTAACAAAAAACACTTCTTGCTTCTGATATATTTTTCTTTCTGCTTTTGGAGTATAATGCATCTCTTTCAATTTCATATATTTCAACAACTCTCTTTTCAACACTTGGAATATTATAACCCTTATTTCCTTGTCTGACTTGTCATAAAAATAAAAGCCACAGGCCTGGCCATATATGACCACTTGTGTAAATGTGGCCCTTTTTATTTGGCTGCCAATGGTCCCACTGAATGGTGTTTAAGCCTGATTATCCCAATAAATCAAAGTGATGGATGACTCAATACCAGGCCCGGGAGCGTGGCATGAATATTGAGTATGTTTATAATGAAACCAATAGCAGCAGAGGAAAAGGATGAGCCAATACAACCTGAATCGAATATTTACCCCCAGCTATGTTGCGGTGGTGGGCGCCAGCGAAAAAGCGGGTACCATCGGCAACGCGTTGATAAGAAATCTTATTAACAGCGAGTTTACCGGAACAGTGCTGCCTGTCAATCCAAGGTATCAAAGTCTTCATGGGCATACATGCTACAGATCGGTTTCGGCACTGGAGACAGGCGTGGACCTTGCAATCATAGCCACACCTATAGACAGTGTCGCGGATATTGTAAGCGAATGCGTTGAAAGAAAGATTGGCGCTGCGGTTATTATTTCAGCCGGTGGAAAAGAAGTTGGGAAACATGGCAGGGAGATAGAAGAAAAGATAAAGCAAACAGCTTGTCCCGGAGGTCTTCGTATTGTCGGGCCGAATTGTATGGGTATAATAAATCCCGGCATAAACCTCAACGCCAGTTTTGCTTCTGATATGCCCATGAAGGGAAATCTGGCATTTGTATCCCAGAGCGGTGCAATTTGCTCCGCGATTCTTGATATGGCTTTCAAAGAGTTCATAGGTTTCAGCCATTTTGTCAGCATCGGCTCAATGCTGGATCTCGATTTCGGAGACATGATCGACTATCTTGGAAATGATCCCTCGACGAAAAGCATTCTATTGTATATTGAAAGTCTGACAAATTTTCGCAAATTCATGAGCGCCGCGCGTTCTGTGTCGCGGGTGAAGCCCATTATCGTCCTTAAATCGGGCAGAAGCCCGGCAGGTGCGAAGGCGGCAGCCTCTCACACGGGCGCCATGGCCGGAGAAGACGCGGTGTATGATGCCGCCTTCAAACGGGCAGGTATTGTACGTGTTGATACCATAGAAGAGCTTTTCGACTGTGCCGAGTTAATGTCAAAACAGCCCCGACCGCGCGGTCCCCGACTGGCGATCCTCACCAATGGCGGCGGTCCGGGCGTTATGGCCACGGACACTCTGGCCCGGTATGGCCAGGAGCCGGCTCCGCTCGATGATCAAACACTGAAAGAGTTTGACAGGTTTCTACCGGCCTTCTGGAGCAGGGGCAACCCTATCGATATCCTGGGTGATGCATCTGCGGAGCGGTTCGGACTCTCACTTGAGGTATGTCTAAACTCGAAAAACCTGGACGGTGTTCTGATCATCCTTGCACCCCAGGCTGTCACTGACCCTGTTAGAGTGGCCGAGACGCTTGCTACAGCTATGATTGAAAAAAAGTATCCGGTGTTCGCCTGTTGGATGGGCGGGAAAAGCATTACCAGGGCTGTTGAGATTTTAAATGACGCCGGAATCCCTACCTACGATACTCCGGAAAGGGCGGTCCGAGCCTTTCTATATATGGCTGAATATACCCGCAATCTTGAAATGCTTGTGGAAATTCCTCCAAAGACCATCGGCCACATGGTATTTGACAGAGAAACAGCCAGCAGGCTGATTACCGGCCAGAAGAAGTCTGGATTTGTTTCGGAATCCGATGCCGGAGTAATATTCAAGGCCTACGGCCTTCCAGTGATAAGGTCAGAAATAGTAAAAACCGAGTACCAGGCTTCGAAGATCGCCCTGGAAATTGGATATCCGCTTGTAATGAAACTGCAATCCGATGATATCACTCACAAAACCGATGCTGGGGGTGTTCATCTTGATTTGCGGTGTGATGAGGATGTTCGACGTGCCTATAACATGATCATATCCTCAGCCCGAAAATACAAACCCGATGCACGCATCAGGGGGGTAATGATTCAGCCATATTTTTTAAAACCGGATTATGAAATTTTACTGGGCGCAAAGCGCGACCCGAATTTCGGCCCTATAATTCTGTTCGGTATGGGCGGCATTTATACTGAAGTATTAAAAGACTGCTCTTTGGGGCTTCCCCCCATGAACAGGCTGCTTGCCCGACGGCTGATGGAAAACACCAAAGCCTACACTTTGTTGAAAGGGTACCGCAAACGGCCTGCGGCGGATATTGAATATCTTGAGGAAATGATAATCCGGCTGTCTCAACTTTTAATCGATTTCCCTGAAATTGCAGAACTGGACATGAATCCTGTTCTGATAAAAGACGGAAAACCAGTTGCTGTTGATGCCCGCATACTTATCTCGCCACTTCCGGCGTCCTCTCCTCTGCACCTGGTTATCAGTCCCTATCCTCAAGAGCATGAGTCCCATATGACCAGCATTGACGGCCACCGGATTTTTATAAGGCCAGTTAAGCCCGAGGACGCCCCTCTTTTTACTGCTTTGTTCAAAACACTTTCACCGACAACAATTTACTATCGTTTTTTCGGGCCGTTAAAAGAACTGAAACCCGAAATGCTGGCTCGTTTCACCCAGATCGATTACGACCGTGAGATTGCGCTCATTGCTCTTCTGGAAGACGCGGATGAAAAGTCGGAAATTGAAAGCATGGTGGGGGTTGCAAGAATTATAGGTGATTCGGATGGAAAGACCGGTGAATTTGCAGTTCTGGTGGGAGATGCATGGCAGGGTAAGGGCATTGGCTCCAGCCTGCTGGAAAAATGCCTGTCCATTGCCGAAAAGCAGGGATTTAAAACAATACATGGCATAGTGCTGCAAGAAAACAAAAATATGCTGGCTCTTGGTAAAAAGCTGGGTTTTGAAATAAAAAGATATTCCGATTCCGTTGATTATGAGCTCTCTATTAATCTCTAAAGAAGGAATGTTATGAAAGTAGGCATAATAGGATGCGGATATGTTGGCAGCACCGCCGCTTATGCAATTACTCTTAAGGGAGTGGCAAGCGAACTTCTGCTTATCGATATCAACTCAAAGATGGCCCAGGCTCATGCTGAAGATATCATGCATGCAACATCCTTTGGCGAACCGGTAAATGTATATGCCGGAAACTATCCTGAATTGAAAGGCGCAGATGTTGTTATTCTGGCCTGCGGGGTGGCGCAAAAACCAGGAGAAGACCGATTGCAGCTGTTAGAACGAAATGTCCGCATTTTTAAAACTGTTGTTCCACGCGTGCTTGAGTATGCACCCGAAACAATACTGCTGGTGACCACAAACCCTGTAGATATTATGACCCTGGCGGTTACCGGCATCTCAGGGGCGCCGGCGAACAAAGTCATAGGGGCCGGTACGATACTTGATACTGCAAGGTTTAGGTCACTGATTGGAGAACATCTCGGAGTAGCGCCTGTTTCGGTTCATGCCTATGTTCTGGGAGAACATGGGGAATCGGAAGTGCTGGTCTGGTCCGGCGCCAAAGTAGGCGGCGTCCCTCTTTCCGACTTTGCTGAACAGATCGGGCTTCCTTTTACTGATGAAGTCAAAGCTCAAATTGATGATGGTGTTCGAAATGCCGCCTGCCGGATTATCAATGGGAAAGGCGCTACATATCATGGGATAGGCGCCGGACTTGCTCAGATCACCCAGGCGATCAGTGATGATGAACGAAGGGTTTTCACTGTTTCAAGTATTACAAAAGGTATCGAAGGGTTTAAAGGAATAAGTTTATCGCTGCCCCGGATCATAGGTAAAAATGGTGTGGCGGATGAAATTCGACCGGCACTCTCAGGGGATGAACAGCGAGCGCTGAAATTAAGCGCAGATATCATAAAGAACGCTTCGGATAATCTTTGTAATTAAATGATTTTTCATCACCGCTGAATTTTGAAACAACAGGAGAAACAGCATGGGTATTACCCTGCCTAAAACAAAAATAGTCTGTACCATCGGGCCCGCCAGTGAATCGCCTGAGGTCATTAGAAAATTGATTGCAGGCGGCATGAGTGTTGCCCGGTTGAATTTTTCTCATGGAACACTTTCCGAACATGGGAAAAAAATAAATTTAATCCGAAAGATTGCTGAAGAGATGGATAAACCGGTTGCCATAATGCAGGATCTGGGCGGCCCTAAAATAAGGGTAGGGTACATCCCTGATCCGGGGATTCGAATTGAACCCGGGCAGTATTTTATTCTTACCACCAAAAAGGTAGAAGGTTCCAGGCAGCGCGTATCAGTTTCTTACCCATTATTAGGAGAGGAAGTGAAAACAGGAGACCGCATACTGCTCGCAGACGGGTTTCTGGAACTCCGTGTTCGCTCAGCACTTGGATCTGAAATTCACTGTGAGGTCGTTACCGGTGGTGTTCTGACCTCTCACAAAGGTATTAATCTGCCATCAGGAACCATTAATATGCCTTCAATGACTGATAAAGATCGTGAAGATTTGCATTTTGGACTGGCTCATGATGTGGATTATGTAGCTCTGTCATTTGTCAGGACCGGGTCAGACATCCGGAAGATAAAAGAAATCATCCACAGGGAAAACAAGGATACGCCGGTCATCGCCAAAATTGAAAAGTATGAGGCAATCGACCATTATGAAGATATCCTGGATGCTGCTGATGCAATCATGGTGGCCCGTGGCGACCTGGGTGTGGAGATACCCCTGGAGGAGGTTCCCGGCATCCAGAAACAATTGATTCAAAAAGCAAATGCTTCAGGAAAGCCTGTTATTACAGCTACCCAGATGCTGCGTTCCATGGTGGATGCTCCCCGGCCTACAAGGGCCGAAGCATCAGATGTAGCCAACGCTGTTTTGGACGGAACTGATGCCGTGATGCTTTCGGAAGAAACCGCAACGGGAAGATATCCTGTTGAGGCTGTTCAGTATATGATTCGTATAATAGCCGAAGCAGAAAAAGCATACCCGCATAACCGTTATCTTAAAATGATTCCTGAAAGGGAAGTTTCGGATGCTGTGACCTATGCGGTCTGCGTATTAGCTGATCATCTTGATGCAGCGGCAATATTGGCGCCCACAATGTCAGGCAGAACAGCTATACATATTTCAAGGTATAGGCCCAAACAGCCAATTATCGCCTTTACTCACAGTCAGACAACCATGAGGCGGCTTTCACTTTTTCGTGGAGTTTATTCAAAATTGATTTCTGATCCTCGCAGTACGGATAACATGATTGAGAAAGTATCAAAAAAGGCTGTTGAAACAGGGCTTTTATCTAAAGGGGATTTAGCTGTTATAACTTCAGGTCATCCCGGCTTGGCAGCCGGTACGACAAATATGATTCGGGTTAAAAGATGCGATTAACAATATAAATAAGGGAAATAAAAATGAAAATAAAACCATTGAGCGACAGGGTCCTTGTTGCGGGAATAGAGGAAAAGGAAAAGACTGCCGGCGGGATTATCATCCCGGATACAGTTAGAGAAAAACCAAGAGAGGGGAAGGTCATAGCAGTTGGTCCTGGGAAATGGGATGAAACCGGGAAACGTATTTCCATGGAACTTAAAAAAGATGATCATGTACTTTTTGGTAAATATGCCGGCAGTGAAATTAAAATCGATGGAGTGGAGTACCTTATAATGAGCGAAGATGATGTTCTTTGTATCATGGGAAAGTAATAAAAGGAGAATTAAGAAATGGCTGCAAAAGAGATAAAATATGGCGCAAAAGCAAGAGAAAAAATGATGAAAGGGGTTGATACACTGGCCGATGCGGTTAAGGTAACCCTTGGCCCTAAAGGACGGAACGTAATGATTGAAAAATCATGGGGAGCTCCCAGGATCACCAAGGACGGGGTGACCGTGGCAAAGGAGATTGACCTTGCTGACAGGTTTGAAAATATTGGAGCGCAGATGGTAAAGGACGTTGCTTCAAAAACCTCCGATGTTGCCGGAGACGGCACAACAACAGCGACAGTCCTGGCACAGGCAATTTATCGTGAGGGAGTTAAGCTTTTAGCCGCCGGTATCAATCCAATGTACATCAAAAGAGGTATTGAGAAGGCGGTTAATCTGGTGGTGGAGGAACTGAAAAAGATATCCAAACCCATAAAGGATAAAAAGGAAATCTCCCAGGTTGGCACCATCTCGGCTAACAATGACCGGACTATCGGCGACATTATTGCCGAGGCCATGGAAAAAGTGGGTAAAGAAGGCGTTATAACTGTAGAGGAAGCCAGGGTAATGGAGACAACACTGAAGGTTGTTGAGGGAACGCAGTTTGACAGGGGCTACCTGAGCCCATATTTTGTAACTGACCCTGAGAAAATGACAGTTGAACTTGACGAACCATATATACTTGTACATGAAAAGAGAATCAAAAATATGCAGGAACTGCTGCCTATTCTGGAAACAGTAGCAAAAGACGGCAGGCCTCTTTTGATAATAGCGGAGGATGTTGAAGGTGAAGCGCTTGCAACACTGGTGGTTAATAATTTGAGGGGAACACTGAAATGCGCCGCTGTCAAGGCACCGGGCTTTGGTGATAAACGAAAGGCTGCAATGGAGGATATCGCCATCCTGACCGGAGGGCAGTTAATCAATGAGGAACTGGGCTTTGAGCTTGAAATCCTTACACTGGATGATCTTGGTAAGGCTAAACACATTACCATAGATAAAGAAAATACCACGATTGTTGACGGTCATTGTAATCCCCAAAAACTTGAGGGAAGAGTAAGGCAGATCAAGTCTCAAATAGAAAAAGCTAAAACGGATTATGACAAAGAGAAGCTGCAGGAACGTCTGGCAAAATTAGTTGGAGGTGTGGCTGTCATTAGTGTAGGAGCAGTCACAGAGACAGAAATGAAAGAGAAAAAAGACCGGGTTGAAGACGCTCTTAACGCTACCCGTGCGGCAGTTGAGGAAGGTATTGTCCCTGGCGGAGGCATAGCTTATATACGTGCCATGAAGGTCCTTGAAAAGGCCATTTTCCAGGAGGAGGAGCAGCCTGGAGCAAATCTTGTCAAACGCGCACTGGAAGAGCCTTTAAGGCAGATCGCAAACAATGCAGGTTTTGAAGGATCTGTTGTGAGTCAACATGTTATGAAGGGGGAGGGTAATTTGGGATTTAACGCAGAAACAGGCGAGTATGAAGATCTCATGGAAGCCGGAATTATTGATCCGACAAAGGTAACCCGATTCGCTCTTCAAAACGCGGCGTCCCTTGCAGGTCTCCTTATGACTACTGAGGCAATGATTGCTGAAAGGCCTGAAAAGGAAAAATCTTCAGCACCCGACATGTCTATGGAAGATATGTACTGATTAATGCCAGTATGTAATGATTCCACACTGTGAGATGTCAAGGAGATATAATGCATGATGCGTCACTTTTAACAGATGACGACATATATCTGTTCAATGAAGGAAATCATTTCAGGCTTTATGAAAAATTTGGAGCCCATTGCATAGAGAGAGAAGGGGTGGAGGGAACATATTTTGCCCTTTGGGCGCACAATGCCGGGACGGTATCGGTCATCGGAGACTTTAATGGCTGGAACAGATCAAGCCATCCTCTTCGCCCCAGAAAAAGATCCGGAGTCTGGGAGGGTTTTATTCCTGGTGTGCGCAAGCAAATGATTTACAAGTATCATATTGTATCCCGACTGAACAATTACACTGTAGACAAGGCAGATCCATTTGCCTTATACAGCGAGGCACCTCCGAAGACGGGATCTATAGTCTGGGATCTGGACTATGTCTGGGGTGATGATAAATGGATGGAAAATAGAAAAAACTCCAACAGTCCTGAAGCTCCTGTTTCCATCTATGAGCTGCATCCGGGTTCCTGGCTGCGGATTTCTGAAGAGGAAAACCGCCCTTTATCATACAGAGAACTTGCCCACAGGCTGCCCGAAAATGTAAATGATCTTGGTTTTACTCATGTAGAGTTCCTGCCGGTGATGGAGCATCCTTTCTATGGTTCATGGGGATACCAGACGATCGGGTACTTTGCACCCTCAAGCCGATACGGAACTCCCCAGGATTTCATGTATCTTGTAGACCGGCTGCATCAGCAGGGAATCGGAGTGATTCTTGACTGGGTTCCGTCCCATTTTCCCGCCGATGAACATGGTCTTGGATATTTTGACGGCAGTTATCTTTATGAGCATTCGGATGCCAGACAGAGAATTCATCCGGTCTGGGACAGTCTGATCTTTAATTACGGAAGAAACGAGGTGCGCAGTTTTCTTTTAAGCAGCGCCCTTTACTGGATGGACAAGTATCATGCCGACGGTCTGCGGGTCGATGCTGTATCTTCCATGCTCTATCTGGATTATGGACGAAAGGATGAAGAGTGGATACCTAACCGGTATGGCGGTAGAGAGAACCTCGAAGCTATCTCACTACTAAGGCGTTTAAACGAAGTAATATACATGAACTATCCTGATACCATTACCGTTGCTGAGGAATCTACTGCGTGGCCCATGGTATCCAGACCCGGCTATGCGGGAGGCCTTGGTTTTGGCATGAAGTGGGACATGGGCTGGATGCATGACACTCTGGATTACATGTCAAAAGACCCGGTACACAGGAAAAACCATCACAATAAACTGACCTTCAGAACTGCATATGCCTTTCATGAAAACTTTATTCTTCCCCTTTCTCATGATGAAGTGGTCTACGGCAAAGGTTCGCTTTTAAGGCAGATGCCGGGAGATTACTGGCAGAAATTTGCAAACCTCAGACTCCTTTTAGGATATATGTACGCCCAGCCCGGGAAAAAGCTGATTTTTATGGGCGGAGAGTTCGGCCAGTGGGATGAGTGGTATCATGAATCAGGCCTTGCCTGGAATCTGCTTGACCTGCCTCTTCACAGCGGGCTCAAACGATGGGTGCATGACCTGAATCAGCTGTACAGGACCGAGCCTGCTCTTCATACGCTGGACTTTGATCCCGCAGGCTTTGAGTGGATTGACTGTAATGACGCATTACAGAGTACCATCAGTATACTTCGAAGATCACGTTCGGAGGATGGAATAGTTACTGTGGTGTTGAATTTTACGCCGGTTATCCGGCATAACTACCGTGTGGGCGTACCTGTTGACGGTTTCTGGAAGGAAATTTTAAACGGCGACACGCAGGTTTATGGCGGCAGTGGCCAGGGGAATCTCGGCGGCGTAATGGCTTCGAATTTTTCGGTTCATGGCCGGCCATATTCACTGGACCTGACACTGCCTCCCCTTTCGGCGGTGTTTTTTAAAAGTCAGGGGCTCTCGAAGGAAATGAAGTGATGGCTGAATATAGTACTGAGAAAGAAATATATTCATTAAATTATATCTATAATTCAGGAGATTTTATTATGGAAAAAAAGGTCGTTATTGACACGGATGAGTGTATTGGGTGTGAGAGTTGTGTTGAGCTTTGCCCTGATATATTTGAGTTTGATGAAAATGAAGAAAAAGCCAAGGTTAAACTCCCCGAGGGAGGTAGCGAAGAATGCATTGAGGAAGCTATTTCAACATGTCCTGTTGAATGCATTCATTGGGAAGAAAATTAATCCGGCGTGCCATGTACTATATTTTTAGATTTTATAAATATTGAAGGAATTATCTGTGAAAGAAAAACCAACCTATAAAGAACTGGAACGAGGCATTAAGGAATTAAAGGAAGAAGCCATCGATCAAATGCAGATTGATGGAGCCTTAAAAGAAAATTCTGAAAGAATTAAGTTCTTTGCCTATTCAATATCTCACGATCTTAAAAGTCCGGCTATAAGTCTTTATGGACTTACAAAACGATTACATAAAGATTATGCAGAAATTCTGGGCGAAAAAGGGAAGCTGTACTGTGAGCAGATATTGAAAACAGCCGAACAGATTGCCGCGCTTGTTGAGCAGATCAATATTTTCATTTCAACAAGAGAAACTCCTTTGAATATAGAAAAATTTTCACTGAAAGAATTACTTCTGCTGGTTAGAGAAGAGTTTTCGACTCAACTTAGCCTCCGGGGAATAAAATGGTCGGAACCTGACTATTTCCCTGAAATCAAAGCGGATAGACTGTGCCTAATAAGGGCCTTTAGGAACCTGGTAGATAATGCTCTGAAATACGGCAGTGAAACATTTAGTAAAATTGATATTCAGCATAAGGAATCTAATTCCTTTCATATTCTTTCTGTCAAAGATAATGGTATTGGCGTGGAAGTACAGGATTCCAATCAGGATATTTTTGCCCCTTTTATCCGAAAAAAAACATCCAGGGGAATTCAGGGATCTGGTCTGGGCCTGAATATTTTAAAGGAGATAGCCGAAAAACATGGCGGAGAAGTATGGCTGGAGCCCGGACCGGAGAGAGGAGTCACCTTCTATATTTCAATTCCAAAGAGCCCTCATTGAGGAAAGTAAGGACCAACAACAATTTTCAAGGAGTGAATAAACACCATGAGACTATATTTGATAAATCCAGGCAATCCGCTTGTAAGCATAGTAAATGTTAAAGAGCACAGGTGAGCAAATGCATGACACAGAACTTGCAAAAGAGGCAAAACAAAAAAATATCATAGATATGGCAATCGGATTTACTGCCATGATTCCATTTTTCCAGGAAGGTTCAGCTGATCTTATCAGAGAGAAACTGACTGATCTGCTTGGAGGACTTGACCTGATCCGGACGGATAAAGAGTTCAGTAAGGTGCATAATAACTTCTGCCAGTGGTTTGTAAAAAATATCAGGCTGACGAAGAGCGGAGAACCTCCAGCATATGGTCATGCTGCAAAGGTCCTGGATCTAACTCTTAAGGTTTACGTTTACTACTGCAGAATGCCAACCCCGGAAAAGGGTGATTTCCTTATGCCAATGTTGAATGGGGTAATTGACACACCTATTCTTCGTTATCTGTTTAAGAAACTTGATGATATTTACAGAGGTTCTTATCCACCCCATTATTTATGGACGATTACCATGATTAACAAAAAAGACTATGACCTGCTGCAGAAGGTAATTCGTCAGGATATCAAAGACTCTTTTGATAACAGCATACTGCCTGTTCAGTATGACGAAGTCATGAGTCAGCGTGTGTAGAGGTGAAGTACTCAGCCTGAAACCGGAGCCCTCACTCTGCCAGGAAAACGTGGTTGAATTCCTGTAGAAGGGAAAACTTCAGATCGATAAATGATCATATATAGCCACTGGCCAGGTATGACCTTTTACAAATAGCTGTAATCCATGATGCTGAAAATGCTATTATGCCGATTTTGATTAAATATCAGGATGATGCATGCATTGCATTTGGTGTCTGGAGCATGGCACGGTAATTGAAATGTATATTATATATTATCCTGAAATCTATTATTCTTGAAACAAACCAATGAATTAAGAATAAAGGAGGGAACCATCACCATGAAATTGTATCTGATAAACCCCTCTAACCCTCTTGTGAGTATTGTAAAAATAAAAGAGAGTTCCTGGAACCGTTACCGTGTGTGGAAGCCGCTAAGCCTTATGGTTCTAGCCGGTTTGACCCCGCCGGAGTGGGGCATATCAATTTTAGACGAGAATTTAAGTGCGCCTGATTATACTGATATGCCAAGGCCTGACCTTGTTGGGATCACCGCCTTTACCTCTCAGGTAAACCGAGCTTATGAAGTCGCTGCTTATTATAGAAGTATTGGTGTCCCTGTCATCATGGGCGGCATTCATGCAACCATGTGCCTGGACGAGGTCATGGAGCGTGTGGATTCGGTTGTTACAGGAGAGGCGGAAAGTGTATGGGCACAGGTTCTGGAAGACGTTAGGCACGGCCGTCTAAAACGCCTGTATGAGGGGGGACTGGCGGATAAAAAAAATATCTCCTTTGCCAGGCATGATTTATTGCCTGCTAAATATGCCTTCGGAGCTATACAGACCACACGCGGCTGCCCGTTGAACTGCAACTTCTGCAGTGTTACAGCCTTTAACGGAGCCCACTACCGCCAGCGCCCGATTTCGGATGTGATTGAGGAGTTTCAGCTGATCCCCGAAAAACGTGTGCTGGTTGTGGATGATAACCTTATCGGGACCAGTTGCAGACATATTGAACGAGCCAAAGAATTATTCCGGACCATGATACATGCGAATCTTAAAAAGGAATGGGTGGCTCAGGCGAGTATTAACTTCGCCGATGACGATGAACTATTGAGCCTTGCTTCAAAAGCAGGCTGCAGAGGAGTATTTATCGGCTTTGAAACTCCTTCCGCTCAGGGATTAAAGGAACTTGGCAAGAAATACAATATAAATGAAAAGCGTGATTTCAGAGCATCCGTTTCGCGCATTCAGCGTCATCATATACTTGTTGTGGGCTCCTTTATTATAGGTCTCGACATTGATAAATCCGGTATCGGAAAACAGATCTCAAGTGCCGCACATCAGTATGGTGTAGACTGCCTCAACACGCTTTTTCTCACACCCCTGCCCGGCACACGTCTCTGGGAACAGATGAAATTCGAGGACCGAATTTTTCTCAACAGGTTTCCTGATGACTGGAAATATTACACTCTGACTTTTCCTGCCGCAGTATATAAGCAATTGTCTGTTGAACGCATAATTCATGAAATGATCTCATGTGACCATGATTTTTATTCAATCCCGCGGATATTGCGCAGAATGTGGAAAAGTTTATGGCAGCGTCGTGAACCATTTATCAGTCTGGTGAGTAATTTATCATACAGGCATAATCTCCGGCTGAACCGCAGGGCATATGACGCGTTTATTTTATCTATGAAAAGTCGGAGTTTGAGAGGAGGATGCTCTAATGTCCTTCAGATTCAACCTGAAAGAAAAAATGAGGCTCGACAGTCTCTTAAAAAAGATACTGTCAACATTTAAAGATAAACCCGGAAGCCCTGAGCTTGATAAGGAACTTGTCAGAAATCTTTTGGATATGACCGGGTTTAAAAAAAAGAAAGTCAGGGATCTTGATCTATATGTGACGTCCATGGCGGATGAAATCATGGATATTGCAGTATTGGGAAATGGGCTGACAATCTACCGCACTACTCTGGATGATATCGCTGTTCGCAAAAATCCTTACTGGCAGGAAGTATTCAGTATAAGCAACATAAAAAAGATCATGAGTGACAAGGATATAATTATAAATAAGGGTAAAAAATCCCTTGAAAGGTTATACGCAGATGCGCTGTCGCTCCTGGATCTTACTTATTCAAAGGATGACATTATACTGCTGCTTGAAGATGCACGAATCGGCCTCGAACAGAAATCCATTGCGGAGATACAGGAATCCCTGGACCTTTTTGTCGCCCTTCTGGGTTTTAAGAAAGTATTTTTTGGCGGGCTTACCCAGAACCTGCACCTTTATGCAGGAATAGAATTGAGCGGAAGCGGTGTGCCCACTTATAAACCTGTAATACTCTTTGATAAAAAGAAAATGTATCTTGGTATGAAGAAAAAAGCTTTCAGGCCGCGAAGCGACGGCGATCTTGCCTGGTTCATAAAATATACCATGAAAAAAGAAGAGGCCGATATTGAAGGTGAGGATGTTTTTAAATGTCTGTCTGAGCTCGCGCTTGAAACCGTTCATGCTCCTTAACAGGAACTGTATCGGATGAACGGAAATAATAAAATAAAGAGGAGACAATATGGGCGATAAAGGTAAAAAAGATAAAGGAAAACGTGAAGAACAGAAAAAAGGTAAACAGACATTAAAGGAAAAGCGGAAACATAAAAAAGATGAAACCGGATCTAAATTTGAAAATGATAAATAAAGTATGAATTGAAAGGCGGCAGAAATGGCAGTTGTAAGCAAGTATTATGATGGAATCAGCTCAGTAACAGTGCTGGGTAACTATCTGCCCCGGCAATGCGGTATTGCTACTTTTACAACCGACCTGGTTGAGGGGCTGTCGGCTGAGGCCCCGGATATTAGCTGCGGTGTCGTAGCCATGAATGACAGGCCGGAGGGATACGCATATCCTGAAAAGGTACGTTTTGAGATCAATCAGAACAAGTTGAGCGACTATGATATTGCATCCAAGTTTCTAAATATCAGCCAGACTGATATTGTATGTGTGCAGCATGAATACGGTATCTTCGGAGGTCCGGCAGGCAGTCATCTTTTAAAACTGCTTGGTGACCTGCGTATGCCGATAGTGACAACATTACATACTATATTAAAAGATCCGGCTCCGGAATATCGTGACGTTATGGGCAGGCTGGTTGATATTTCGGACAAGCTGATTGTAATGAGCCATAAGGCTTCCGGTTTTCTTAAAGATATTTATTCAGTGCCGGAAGAGAAAATCGCCTTTATTCATCATGGTATTCCAGATACTCCGTTTATTGATCCCAGCTTCTACAAAGACAAGTTCGGAGTAGAAGGAAAGAGAGTATTGCTTACATTCGGCCTGCTTTCACCGAACAAGGGTATTGAGAATGTACTCCAGGCCCTTCCATCAATAATTAAAAAGCATCCGGATATTGTTTTTATAATACTGGGTGCAACTCACCCGAATATTCTTAAATTTCATGGGGATTCATACCGCATCATGCTTCAGCAGCTTATACTCAAGCTTGATATCAGCAGGCATGTTATTTTCCAGAATCGTTTTGTTGAGCTGAGAGAATTGTGTGAATTTCTCGGTATTGCTGATATATATATTACCCCCTACCTTGAAGAGGCTCAGATTACAAGCGGAACTCTTGCCTATGCAATGGGGACAGGAAAAGCCGTTATTTCAACACCCTATTGGTATGCTGAGGAGATGCTTGCCGAAGGCCGGGGCTGCATTGTGCCGTTTAATAATCCGGGGGCAATAGCTAATCAGGTTATCGACCTTTTAGATAACGATGTTGAACGTCATGCCATGCGTAAAAAAGCATATACATTCAGCCGCGAGGCGATCTGGAAAGAGGTATCCAGAAAATATCTTCAGGTGTTCAGTGAAGTACAGCAGAATCGAAAACGGAATCCCCGTCCCCGGCATTCATTTATTAAAGATATAAAGATTATAACAAATTTTGAACTGCCTGAGATCAAGATTGACCACCTGAAAGCCATTACAGATGACACCGGAATTCTACAGCACGCAAATTATACCATACCGGACCGCACCCATGGTTACTGCACCGATGATAACGCAAGAGCTATGCTGGTGGCAGCTATGGGACAAAAATATCTACCTACAAACGGTTTCGGTCTTGACTTTCTGAGCGGTCATTATCTGGGGTTCCTGCTGTATGCCTTTAACGATGCAAATGGACGCTTTCGAAATTTCATGACCTATTCACGAAAGTGGATAGAGGAGGTAGGGTCAGAGGATGCCCATGGAAGAGCCTTATGGTGTATTGGGAAGTCTGTTGCCTTTCTCGATAATCCGGGTCATCTTGCCATGTGTACAACTTTATTCAATAAGGCGCTGTCGGCGGTTGAAGGTTTTTATTCGCCCCGCGGGATAGCCTTTTCTCTTGTTGGTATCCATGCCTACCTGTCCAAATTTTCCGGTGACAGTGACAGCCGAAGGATTCGGGAAGTTCTTGCGGGCAGACTTTTTGATCAGTTTAAGAACAATGCGACAGAGGAATGGCCCTGGCTTGAGAACTCTTTGAACTATGCAAACGGTAAACTGCCCCATGCACTTCTTATGTCCGGTCAATGGCTGCAGCGGGGCGATATGATCGATATGGGTCTGAAATCACTTAAATGGCTGCTTTCAATACAGACTGAAAAGGGTCATTTTGTGCCGGTAGGAAATAAGGGGTGGTATAAAAGAGAGGGTGTTAAAGCTCGTTTTGATCAGCAGCCTGTAGAGTCCAATGCAATGATCGAGGCGTGTGTCCAGGCCTTTAACATCACCGGAGACAAGACATGGATTGAAAGCGCGGTCATGTGCTTTAACTGGTTCCTTGGAAATAATGATCTTAACATGGCACTTTATGATGCCAAGACAGGAGGCTGCCGTGACGGATTGATGGCCGACGGCGTTAATCAGAATGAGGGGGCTGAATCAACCCTTGCCTGGCTGCTGTCGCTGATGACATTACAAAAGCTCTATGCCGATGAGATTCTAAACCAGCCGCTGCCGCAGAAATCCGGCTATCGAAAGGAAAAGGCATGAAAATTGCCATGCTTTCTCCCATTGCCTGGCGCACACCGCCCAGACACTACGGGCCCTGGGAAAACATAGCATCTTTATTAACCGAGGGTCTGGTTGCCTGTGGTCATGATGTAACTTTGTTTGCAACTGCTGATTCCATAACCGGCGGAAAACTGCATGCCGTTTGTCCCAAAGGTTATGAAGAAGATCAGAGTATAATCCCGAAGGTATGGGAATGTCTTCATATTTCGGAGCTGTTTGACCATGCCGGAGAATTCGACATTATCCACAACCATTTTGATTTCCTGCCTCTAACCTATAGTGGCCTTACTGCCACACCGGTGGTGACCACCATTCATGGTTTCTCATCACCTGGAATTTTACCGGTTTACAGAAAGTACAACAAAAAGTCTTTTTATGTCTCCATCAGCGATGCCGATCGCACGCCTGATCTTGACTATATCAAAACCATCCATCATGGCATCGATATAAGCCAGTTTGATTTTCAGCCCAAACCCGATGACTATCTGCTTTTTTTTGGACGTTTTCACCATGACAAGGGTGCGAAGGAGGCTATTGAGATTGCACGCATGTGCGGGCGAAAGCTTGTAATGGCAGGGATGATTCAGGATATGAACTATTTTGAAAAACATGTAAAACCCTTTATTGATAATGGTCAGGTTATATACGCCGGCAGCGCAAGGCCAGAAAAGCGAAATCATCTTATGGGCAAGGCCGCTGCACTTTTACATCCAATTAACTTCAACGAACCTTTTGGTCTTTCAGTGATTGAATCCATGGCCTGCGGCACACCCGTGATTGCCTTTGACAGGGGCAGTATGCCTGAACTCATTGAAGATGGTAAAACCGGCTTTCTGTTAAAAGAGGCGGAAGGGGCTGTCACGGCTGTTGAGAATATTACTGAAATTAACCGTGCAGACTGTCGAAGTCATGTAGAAGAACATTTTACAGCCGATCGAATGATCAATGAATACATCAGGGTCTATGAGAAAATAATCAGGTCAAATATGACCAATGTTTAAATATGACATTATTTTTCGGTGTTTTGCATCTGGTCTGTAAGCACTGTTTCAGCCAATTATGAATATAAATCAGGGTGATGGTGTGTAAAAGTTAAGAGTCCGATCCATGGCATCAGTCTTGCTCTGTATCATAGATGAAACATATGAAGTCTACAGTTTTATTGTGGTGAGGGATTTAACATCCAAGCGATAGCGACCGCATGTTCGCTGTTAGATGGGAGGATTTATTATGAAAAATGGAAATAAAGGTACAGCAGAAGACAGGGATTACACGAAAGCTTATGACATGCACTATAAAACCAAGGATTTACCAAAGGCATTCAAACTTTATAGAGGCGTCATCGCTGACTATCCCGGAACAGATGAGGCAGGATACTCTTTATCTCAGGTTAAAAATATTGTGAATACTGTGGTGCCAAAGCAGGAGGTTATCGATGCGCTTGTGGCAATGGCGCTTGTTCATTTTAAACAGGACTTGCCAGCGAATGCTAAAGCCGGTTTGGCCGCTTAACGCGCTATGTAGCGAGTTGGATGGTCTTGAAGTATTTGATTAACATAATAGAGCGGGCCCTGTTAAAATCAACGGGGCCTTTCACTTGTCACACGATAAAGAGACCAGACCCATAATGAATATACATCATCCAATCATCACTAGGTTTGAAAACAATCCTCTGCTTACAAAAAAGGATGTGCCATATCCGGTAGCAACCGTTCACAATGCGGGTATTGTAAAACACAATGGTCGTTACATCATGCTTTTCAGGTCACATCTACTGAACGGGCGCTCTATCATAGGGAAGGCAGACAGCAGGGATGGTTTCACATTTAAGGTCCATCCCGAATCCTTTCTTGTGCCGTCCATGGACAATGTTTTTGGCGAATATGAAGAGTTTGGAGTCGAAGACCTGAGGATCTGTCCGGTAGAGGATGAGTGCCTGCTTATCTATACAGACTCTCAATAAAAAAACTTCCATCCAGGATTAAACGACTCCTCATTAAAAGAAAATATATAATTTTTTGTTTGAATTTCCTTGCACCGATTATACCGATCTATTCCATGGTATACTTCTTTTAAAATAAAAAAGGCGCATCACAAAAGTGATACGCCTTAAAGTGATTAATGATGAGAAAAAAACCTACAAACGGGCTAACGCACAAATCTCACACTCCTGATTATCCTCCCGAATACAGGCAGCGCAGACCGCTTCCTTATCAATCGTATTCAATGATTTCTCAATCAGCTCATTTGCCAGCTTAGTAATAGGCCTCTTATAAAACATTTTCATACGATATAAAGCTCTGGCCAACTGAGGATTTATTAAAGGTGCATACATACCTCTACACCTCATTCATAAAATTGCGTAACTTGTTTTTCATAGATAAAATAATCCCTTCATCAGCCATGCTGAAAAAACTGTCTCCAATTATCAGGTGATCATGAAACCCAACATCAATTGAAGTCATAGCAATCATAGTCCTAAAGGTAATAGCCTTATCCTCAATAGAAGGGGAAGGGTTTCCGGAAGGGTGATTATGTGCCATTACAAATGCATTTGCTTTTAATTGTATTATCCTTTTAACAATTTCCCTGGGATATACGGCAGACATAGCAATACTCCCTTTAAATAAACTTTCAACCGTTATTATTTCATTCCTCTGATTCATAAATATGAAAAACATTTTCTCAATATCATCTTCATCAGCAAACAAAGGCTTGAGTATATTATATGCTTCAACAGAACTGCTTAATGACTGCCCCCTTGAAGACTCCCTAACCATTGAAATAAATTTCCCGGACTTTAAATCATCCCAGAATTGTTCTCTATTCATAAATACCTCCAACAAAAAAAGCCCTTTGGATTTCTCCAAAGAGCTTTTAATAAATGTATTAATAATAAAATTACGCTGCTAATTTATCAGAACATTCCTTATCTTTATTCCCGCCATGTAAAATAAGATTAAGAACTTTTTCCACATCATTCATTACCTTAATACAGGCAGAATGGGGCGAAAGCTTCATTTTCTCAGAATACCTTTCAATGTATCTGTAACTATTTCCAATATATCTTATGCCCGTCTTTCCAACAATGCGGCAAAGTGCATGAGCAGATAACTCGGCAACAATTTCCTGTAAAGGATCTTGTCCCATTTTTAATTTTCCTTTAACTTTTTCATGGCTGCAATGAGCCAGCTCATGAAAGAAAACGGATTCATTCTTAGTGCAAAGAGCAATCTCTTTTCTCTCAGGACAGTAATATCCTCTGTAATGAAAATTTCCCGGAATACATCTAATACTTATACCCCATTCTTCAGCTCTTTCCATCAAAGGCAATTCCGGCAGTTCAATCCCTTCATATTCAAGATCGTCACCTGCTGTATCTTCAACTCTAAAAACAGGCTTACAACCAAATCCATACAATCCATCTTTTTCACCCACATCAGTCTCGATTTTCTTGATATATGGAACCAGGATATAAAACGCTTTGGCTCCTTTTTTTACATACCTGTTTACCCTTTGAAACTGCCTGTACCCTCTGGCATCCTGAGTACCTGCCATAAACATTAAAGTCCTGTTAAGAATAGACCAGTGCGTACTGGGTATATCAGGTATAGGAAACATGGACATTGCCACAGCTTCAGGTATATTGCCTGACTTAAACCTTTCAAGTATACTATCCAGTACCTGCTTGACCTTCATATTCATAATTATCTCCTCAAAAAAGAAAAGCCCGGTGACAAAACACCAGGCTTTATTGATTTAAGTTTAAATAATAATAAGTTTTTACATACGTCCTTATTCAGCTATTACCTGCTTCTCCTCTTGATATGATAAACCTTCAGTCCATTGATTAGCCTTCCTGATTTTTTCTATCTCAATTGACCTTTGCAATTTCCATATCCACTCAGCTTCACAGTCAATCTCAATGCCATTGACACAAATTTCTTTCATCTCCTTAAATGAGGTATACCCCCATTCAGCATTATTAAGATCATTGTTGAGGATGGTATACCCCCAAAACAAATCATCCCCATCATACTCAGCAATAAACCAGTCAGAACCGAATATAAAAAAATGCAGATGAATTATTTTATCTTCCAACGGAATACCTTCCGTTTCATACAATCTCGGTATTTTAGATAATCTTTCCTCATTCGGTATATTCCACATTGGAATACCTCCTTTTCTGAAAACAAAAAAAGAGCAAGCCCCGGCTATAAACGAGACTTACTCTTCTTCTGAATTTAAGAGTTACTTAGATTGGTTTTATACTGCCAGGATAGGCAACTATTTCAAACCTGCATAAAGGTTTTCCGTGAACCTCAAACTCATAGGTCGAAGCTCTGCCTTTAAGCCATACTATTTTTTTCGACTCTTCCAATTGCCCAACATTTCTCTTAACATCCTCGTCCGGATCAAAAAGTATGCACGGGACTCTACAGGGTTTTTCCTGTTTCAAGACAAGACTGAATTTCAATAATCGACCAATGATATTGATATCCTTTATCCTGCCTACACCAATGAAAACGTTCATAGGTATCTCCTTTCTCTAAAAGGTTAATGGATTTTAAAAATCCGGTTCTTGTATAAAGAAAAAGGAAATGTGGTTTATAAGGTGTGTATAAAGATTGATAAAATTCTTTGACGGAATAATTCTGACAATATCCAATCCTATTATTTTATTATCCTTGAAATAAAATTCGGTTTTTATCACGATACTATTTAAAAGAAAAAAAGTGGTAAGAATACGCTTAACAAAGGAGGTAAGTTGTGTTTTACAAAACGTTTAGGCAAATAATAGAAGATCTGAAAGAATTTTTAAAATGCTTTAACATTCACAATCCGAACGCTCCCATTTAAAATATTATTTTCTTTTAATCCTCGTGAAATCTTGCATTCCACAATCTCATTAATCCCCACACAAACAACCTCATCAAACCCAGCCTCAAGCGCCCGCTTAACATTCTTAACATAATCAGACTTCCCAGTCTCAATCTCAATAGCAACTTTCCTGTCACCATCTCTGACAATAATATCCGGCCTGCCATTAAAATAATATTCTTCAACGCTAACATCAAAGCCCAACTTCTTGTAATATTCACTAACCCTATACTTCCAGTATTTATGAACCACTCCCTCACTTTCATTCTTAAAATCATAACCTAAATCAGAAAGCACCATTTTGCCTTTTCGGGTTAACTCAAAAAGTGTAATCCAACCTGTCCCTGTAATTACCTTCACCGCCCTTGCGCATTTTTCCGAAATAATATCTTTTCTGTACTGGTTTCCAGACTTAGGATAAAAAGAAAGCCTCTTGTATCTTTCAGTAACACTTGAAAATGGATGCTCTAAAATATCAATGAGCAACTTATGCTGAGGCCTTGTCCCTGCAGGGTATTTTCCATTTGTCTTCCTATTATTAACAGGACGTTTTGGGTCTACTTTAGATGTTGTATTTCCCCTATTCAGTCTCTCTGTTGAGATATTCCTTATAGCCTGAGGTAGGTAATCGCTTGGGGTATTATACTTCCTTTTCTCAAGGGTATTATTCTCAGGAGAGGTATTCCAATCATTTTTATTTTCATGCTGATTACATTTTCCGGATAGAATATAGTTAATCGAATCTTTAAAAGAACAATAATTATCCCCATCCTGTTTACCCCTCCATGCATATTCAAAAAACATAGAATTAAGACTATGCACCTTCAACCAATCATCAGTTACAACCTCTTTTCTTACGCTCACAAGAGGCGTCTTAACAAGACAGGGCTCTACTCGATTCTTGATTTTAACAATACACTCCCCAACTTTAAGTGTGTTTAAATAAAAATCTTCATCATAATCTAAAAACAAAGACTTTCGTGCTGTTGTGATATCATCAGCATGTTGTAAACCCAAATATATTTGAGTATGGCAGTTCCCTAAAAGTTCTATAGGTAAAAGACTCGGATGCTGCGTAATACTTACCAATCCCTGGCCAAATCCCCTGATCTCACGATAAATATTTTCAATACTGCTGGTTTCTTTATAAAAAGAATTCTGAGTAAAAAGATTATGAACTTCCTCTAAAAACAATACATGCTTTAACTCATCAGTTTCTCCCTGACTCAACCGATAGAGATGAATCCATTTCAATATCAGCTCAGATAAAAATATCCTAAGAGACTTCGGCATTTCTAAATCAAGCTCAAGGATTACCGGCTTATGAAGGATATCTTCAAAATATATAGGCTTTCTCGTGTTAAAAACTTTAGAAGCATTACCAATAGTAAAGCTTTGAAAAATTCGAAGGGTAGTTTGCTTCCAGTTCAACTCACGTGCTACAACTTTTGTATTCTGTAATTCTCTAATACCATCATGAAAGTTCGGATAAAAATCATCAGGAAGATCTTTGAAAAGTTTTAAGAATATCTTATTAAAATGATATGTAACTCCAGGCCCCGAAAGATGCGACCTTTCAAGAGTCTCAGAAATGGTGCTTATCCAGTATCCCTTGTCTGTTCCCGGGGGAGCCTGAAATACATTCCAAAGCAAAGGGAGTGTATCCCTTCCGATAGTAAAAACCTGCACACCATTTAGTTCAGAATATTTATCTTTGGCAGATAATAGATTCCTCCAACTCCGCTTCCAGTCAATAATCGTAAACGGAATTTTATCTTTTAAAAGTTGAAGAGCAAGAAGATATGCAAGGTTAGTTTTACCTTCACCAGTAATCGCAAATATCCCAATTTGTTTTATGAAGTCTTCGGGGTTTAAATGAAGCGAATGTAATTTCTTTTTATTATATATGACATTACCAAGAATATATTTGCCTTTTGAAGTATCCAGAGCTGGAGGCTCTAATAGGATTTGCGGATTTTCCAGTGGTTGCTCTTTTAAAAAATTCTCAGCAATTATTTCGATATCCTGAGCAAATTTTATCCTGCCTTTCTCATCCTCAGATAAATACATATGCCAGAGGATATCTGCCTGGCTGCCGATAACTGGTTTCAGTTTTTTGCAGAGGTTTTCTATCTGTTGTTGGGGTGTCATTTGGGAAAGGGGGATAGGATGGATTTGAATGCTTGATTGATAAGGATTGTATAAGGATAGGGCGTTTAAATTAAAACCAGGACCGTCGAAAAGTAATAAAATAGAAAAATAGTAATTAGATCACACTAAGCTTAATATATTGTTTTGGTAATATCAGGCACTTATGATAATATTTAATGGTGCTTTATTGGGGTATACATGTGATTATGTCAAAAGTTGTAATTCGGTCATGTATTGATATAATTCCATACGATTAACATAAACCATATTGTCACTTATTTAGCATTTCGAATTGCATGAGAATCTCTAATGTTGATGTGGCATAAATAGCTGCAGAATTCGAAATAAAAGACAAGTTGTCAGGCTGTCAAGCTTAGAGTGAAGAACGGATTATGTGATGATCAAAAGAATAAAATCCCATTATGTTAAAAAACACTTACAAAAGATTTTTGTCACTCCGGCTCTGGGTAAACTATCCCTATTGTTGTGTATCTCGTTACTTCCTATGTTGTACCAATCAATTGCAAGTGCTACAGATCCAGTACTTAAACTGGCACCCGATGAGATTGTCTGGCTCAATGAGAACAAGGATAACATCAGCTATGGGCCAAATCCTTATTGGCCACCGGGCGATTATATGGAGAACGGTGAGCATAAGGGGATTGTTTCTGACTACATAAAAATATTTGAAGAAAGACTCGGTATCACTTTTAAAAAGGTCTACTACAACGACTGGAAAGGGTTCTATAATGGTCTAAAAAATGGTGAATTTGATTTTGCTGGTGCTTGCCAGGAAACCAAAGAACGTAAAACATTCCTGGTTTTTACCAAGCCATTTTTAACGACACGTCTTGCTGTTTTGACAAGAAAAAATAGTAATACTCTTAATTCATTAGACGACCTGAATTCCATGAAGCTTGCGGGGATAAAAGGATATTCTAGCTTGGATTATGTGAAAACGAAATATCCAGGTGCAAAAATAGTTGAATGTGAAGATGATTTGGCGGTTTTGTTAAAAGTTTCAGCCGGCGCAGTCGATGGGGCAGTAACAGACTATATGATAGCCAGTTACCTTGTTGATAAATACAGTATTACAAATATAAAATTTGCCACGGAATTGGATTTTCATTGGGACTTGCGATTTGCGATTCAAAAAGAAAAGCCCAAACTTCGTTCAATTCTTGATAAGATACTTAGCTCTATAAGCGAAGAGGAACGGCAGAAAATCTATCATAAATGGGTAAACATAAACCTTGAGCGCAAACAAAGCTTAATTGAGCAATACCAAAACATTATTATAGGGATATTTTTATTCGTCCTATTTTTTCTATTTGTGGTGATATTATTCAATCGCTCCTTAAAAAAACAGGTTTTTATGCACACAAAGGAACTGAAAATAAATGCCGACAGGTTACTTAAAAACAAAGAGTATTTAAAAGCCGTACTGGATTCAGCTGGAGATGCTATTATTGTGAATGATGCTGATACGGGGAAAATTATTGACGTAAACCATCGAATGATTGAAATGTATGGCTATTCATATACAGAAGCACTGGAAATGAACTTTGAAAAATTGAGTATGGGTGAATCCCCTTTTTCACAGGTCGATGCCATGGAATTGTTTCGTAAATCACGTGAGATTGGACAACAAACATTCAATTGGATTTCCAGACATAAGGATGACCATACCTTCTGGGTTGAGGTAAAAATCAGTTTTGCCGTGATTGGTGGTGAAAAACGTTTCGTAATAGTTTTACGAGATATTACCGAACGAAAAAAGATTGAAGAACAGCTCATGAAGGCCCAAAAATTAGAAGCGTTAGGTGTCCTAGCTGGCGGCATAGCCCATGATTTCAATAATATATTATCCCCAATTGTCGGTTTTTCAGAAATGCTTATTGATGATCTTCCCATGGGAAGTATTGAGTATGAAAATGCCGTAGAGATTTATAATGCTGGCAAAAGGGGAAGAGAACTAACAAAACAGATTCTTGCTTTTAGCCGTCAATCCGAACAAAAGAAGATGCCAGTACGAATCCAATTTATTTTAAAAGAGGTGATAAAGCTAATCCGCTCAACTATTCCGGCGAACATCGATATATCACAGGATATCCAAAACGATTGTAGCTTGATCATGGCAGATCCTACCCAACTACACCAGGTTAGTATGAACCTGATTACCAATGCTTATCACGCTGTGGAAAACAAAAGCGGGAAGATTACAATTCAACTAAGAGAAGTTGAGATCGGATTGGGACAATCACATGAGACTGAACTTTTACAGGGAAGATATGCGTTGTTATCTGTTTCCGACACAGGGATCGGGATCGATCCTACTATTATGAATAAAATTTTCGAACCTTATTTTACAACTAAAGAACAAGGCAAGGGAACTGGTCTCGGATTATCTCTCGTCCATGGTATCGTAAAAAAGTATCATGGAGACATCAAGGTGACCAGTGAATTTGGGAAAGGTACAACTTTTAGTGTATATTGGCCCATAATAGCACAAGCGGAAGAAACTGCATTAATTGATAGGAAAGATGATATTTCGACTGGTCATGAACGAATCCTTTTGGTTGACGATAACGAGCCTATTGCAAGATTGGAAAAACAAATTCTTAAACGACATGGCTACAATGTGACCATGTGTATAGACAGTTTGGAAGCATTGGAAGCGTTCAAAGCCAATCCCAGCTTATTCGACCTGGTTATTTCTGATATGACCATGCCTAATATGACAGGTGATATACTAGCCCGCGAATTAATTACAATCCGGCCGGACATCCCGATAATTATATGTACCGGTTTTAGTGAAAGGCTGAACAAGGAACAAATTACATGCATTGGAATAAAAAAAATTCTGATGAAACCAATCACCAAAGCAGAAATGGCCAATATAGTTCGTAGTGTTTTAGATACAGCCAAAAAAAATCTTAGTTAATATTCTTTCATTATTTTATTATTTGATCGGCTAATGATTTGAAGAGTTCCTTTCTAACACATCCCTCTTCCTCTCCAAGTCCCAAAAATCCTTAAGCGACACCATCAGATATTTCTTCAAAAACATTAAATCCCGCCAACACTCAAGCTGCTCTTTTCTCTTCTCCCTTTCAAGCTCAAGAACATTACTCTTAATCTTATCTTTCGCCTCATTAAGACCTTTAGTTATATCAAGCGGGTATTGATCCACTAAGCTTTCAAGCTGCATCAGCTCAGTATGCTGCCTGCATATTTCTTTGTTCATCTTTTTAAATTGAGATGCGTTAATCTCTTCACGTAAACGGATTTCTTCCAGCAGGGCATTAACAGAAGCTTTGAGTGACTTGCTCTTATCAGAGAACATCTTTTCAATAGGCATGCATTTTTCCTGGGATTTAGAGCTTGATACAACTGCTTCCAAAGAATTCTTTAATTGCGGATGAGCAAAAGGTGAGGGTAACCTATTATCACTACCGGAAGATTTGAAAATTCTTTCCGGATATGATTCAAAGGGTAAAAACACATCTTCCATTTATCATTATGGAATGCAAAAGCTTTTAAGAAATATACAAGGATTGGTACCTTGTGTATTCTAAAAAAGTTCCCGCACTAGAATTTCTTTCTCTCTTTCTAGTGCGGGATATATGAGCTTTATATTATGTTTTTCATCATTATCATTTTAGTTGCCGGGATGAACGCTCAAACGAAAAGGCCCACCTGAATTAACCTTCTCAACCAAAATATAATACCTCCCACTTTCAAACGCAGGAGTCGATACAGCTGTAAACTCGATATTTGCACCCGGCGTATCTCTCAAATCTGAGACATCGGCTGAAGCAGCACTGCTTGGATACCCATTCCCGCATTCAGATAAGGGCAGGTTCACGCCAAGATCAAATGCATCAGGAGCACTTGGATTATATACCGGCACACTAAGTGAAATTTCCAATGAAGTATTTCCAGGTAATGTGTCAAAATAATAAAGCTTGTCACCAGAAGAAGTATCTCCGTCAATGTAAGTTCCACTGGTTATCTCAATCCCGTTATCTTTTATCATTTTAATATTATGCGAATCACCGACAAGCTGCCCTTCAGATATTAACACCTGATTTTCATAGCAGAAATATCCGACAGCATTCGCAGTTATTGTCTGGGCGCCAACAGGAACATCCCAAAGAGTGTAGGTAGATGATTGTCCTGTTGCCATGCAGTTGCTGCCGATACACACATTAACACCTGATATCCCTGAGCTTGGAGCTCCAGGATTAAAGCCTTCACGATACACATAGCCATTTACTCTACCTAAACCACTCCCGCTTCCTCCTGAAGGAGTGAATGTTACAGTCAAATCATATTCACCGGTTCTTCCGCTATACCCAATTACTTTGACAAAAAATAAACCCGAATCGTATACAGTATGATTGATGTCCTCATTAGCAGTACCTTCATTTGTAGAAGCATCTAAATAATTATGAGCTTCATTGTATAACAATATATCAAGATCATCGGAAAGATTGGACAGAAGAATATTTATTGTTCCTGCTGAGCTTGTTGTAAGCTTAAAATAATCAACATCTGTACCATTTTCAATTTCTCTGCTATACGTTTCTCCAACAACAATAGAACTCGCAGTTGAAAAGGTATCTCCATCATCTTCAACTTCGGCTGTGCCACTATCTTTTGTCATTACAATATCGGCACTGACTGAATAAATTTGAGCTTCATCAGCATCATCACCATAAACACTTCCAATAATAGAATTAGATTCTCCCTCAATTGTATAGCTATTTACCAGCTCTCCGGAAAAAGTAGCCCAAAAATCAACGTATATATCTTTGCCTTGAGATAAAAGATCAATTGTTCCATCATATGTGATAGTCAGCATAGGGTCTTCACCACGTACATTGCCATGATAAGAACCTGAATCATCTGATAGGGTAATATTTCCACCCGATTGACTGATAGTGATTTGATTACTAATAACTGTTCCGATTGGATAAACAGGATTGGATTCAGCTACGACAGTACTAACATCCCAAATACCGGATACATCGGGTATTGAATCTCCTGAATAGGAGGTTGTCGAATATTTTGTATCATCGGAGAAATAAACTTCCAATCTCTGATAATTGCTAATATTGTTACTGCTGTCTTTTAATCCTATATCAAATTCTATAGGCTCTCCTACATCTAAGTCATCAGAAAGTCTTAAACTAAAATCAACCTGACCGTTTTGGATGCCATTAGCAGAGCTTAGAGAAATTTCGTTGTGTTTGTTTACTCCTTTTTCTGCAATGATAATTTCTTCCACATCACCATTTGGATCGGTAAAAGAAATCTGACCTTTGAGGGTGCCGCCGGGAACGACTACATTTCCATAAGAAACCCTACTAACTTCGGGTGAATTAACTGAGTATGTGGTTGCAGGTTTAGCAGTCGCAAAGGATGTACCTGACATAATAGCAGTATTAACTTCTTCATCATTACCACTGCTTCCATTGCCGGTACCCCCGTCTCCTGTCCCACCTCCTCCATCACCACCTCCGCTGGCAACAATTGTAATGAGGCCCAAAAAGACAACCATTACATGGAATATATTTTTAAAACATTTATAAGCATTTAATGTCGCTTTCATATTTGATTTCTCCTTTTAAAATAAAGTAGGCAATTATGCCGCCTGCAAAAGAAGCTAATAAATCAAAAGGATCAAAGCTTCCGTTGATGCAATAAGGCTTGATGTTTTCCAGAATAAAAACGGAGGAGAACCAGTCAGGTATTATTTTAAAGACAAAGCTGTCATATTTCTGAGCTAATTCAAAAATGACATTTACAACTATCCAGAATACACAAAGAAAGATGTGTCTCTTTTTATTCATTGAACAGAAAACTGCTGATAATAAAATAAATGAAAATGTATGCAATAATGATGGTAAACAGTCACCCCAAATCCCAAATACATTATGAGCAGGATAAGTGGCATCACCTGTAATATTTATTGCAGATAAAAAATAAACCTGACTACCTGGGCGGACCCAATAATATATTGCAAAGCCTGTCAACAACCCTGAACTTGAAAATAGAAACAAATTAAATTTTGATTTAAATTTACTCATCCCGTTTTCCTGAAAATCATTTGTAAAGATTGGTAAGTGCTTTCTTCCCTTCGGACTCAATAACACCCGCATAAACTTGAGTTGTTTTAATCGAAGCATGACCAAGCTGGTCCTGAACGAATTTGTAATTGTACTTACTCGCTTTTAAAAGAAAGGTTGCATAGGTATGTCTGAGACAATGGATGTGGTACCGTGCCGGTAAACCGGATTTTAAAACAATGTTTTTAAAAAACTTCTGCAATGCCCTTTTTGAGATCTTTTTATCTTTAAGACTGTTAAGAAGAAAAGAGTTATCATTAACTGAAAAATCAAATTCTTTTTTGTACCGGATAAATTCAAGGCAAATCTCTTTAAACTCCGAACTGATCCATACAGCTCTTTTTTTATTACCTTTACCAATTACAACAATTGACGATCTTTTCTCATCAATGTAAAGGCTGCCGTGTTTTAGTGAAGCAATCTCACTGACTCTAAGACCAGCCTCTAGGCCGAGCTCAACCATGAACCAGTTTCTTACTGCAGAGTATCTTCTTCTTTTTAATCCTAATATTTTTAATTCTCTTGAAAAATCCCTTAATTTTATTACTTCATCAATAGTCAGGCATTTGCTTTCATCAATGCTCCAGGCATACTTTTTCTTTGTCTGTTTTGGTTCGTCTTTCATCAGTTTGGTGAACCTTTTTAGAAAAGCCATTATATTTGTATCTGATTGTTTTATTTAAAATTATGGTTTTTCGGAGGGTGAATACATGGCCTATATTTATTTCCTTTTTTGATTATTCAACAGAAAATAAATATCAGTGAAAATTGGAAACGTTAATCCGGCAATGATTCGAAAAGCTCAATAAAAAGGAGGTAATACCACGACGATAATAAATTGGATTGTAGTCTTATATGATAGGGTGCTTAGAAAAAGAAAGGTTCACTTTTCTGATGAAAAGTGAACCGTTCTTTATTAATATTCAGAAATTAAAACTATGTCAAATATTTTATGTCGTTCAATATTAAAGTTTTATATTAAGTGCTTCAATATTCAGAACTTAAAATCTGATATGGACTTACATCCTCAATTACCATAAATTGAATATGATTTAGACTATTATGATCATCAAAGTTGAGTACATTGGATGTTTTTAATGGTTATGCATGAGTATCCAAATTTAATAAATTCTCAGTAACCTCTAATAATTTAGCATATATTGACGTTGGTAAATTTTAGATTTCATAAATCTTTATTTTAAAATACCATTCTGGTGAAGGAGTGATTCAATAGTAGCCAGCGAGAGGTCATTAAGAGTCGTTACGATCCAATCGGCGTCACTAAGATGATCATGTGTGGAGAGTACGCCAACACATGCCATACCGGCGTTACGGGCAGCTTTAAGACCTGCAGGAGCATCTTCGAGTACTAAGCAGTTAGCAGGAGCTACGCCCAATTTTTGTGATGCGGTGATACACCCTTCAGGATGTGGTTTGCCATTGATGACATCTTCGGCGCATACCAAGGCAGCGAATGTATTGAGGTGATCAATCACTTCCAGAATGGTGGTAATATTCTTGCGAGGCGCTGATGATACTATCGCCTGTGACCATCCGTCAGATATCGCCTGATCTAAGATCGATCCTGCTCCTGGCAGAAGCTGAACGCCCTGGTCTTTAAGTATACCTCTGAACATCTGTTCTTTTGCATCTCCGATCCGTGCAATTTCTGTGTCCGTAAGGTCCTGTCCCAGCAAGTCGCGCAATATAGTGTCATTCCTCTGGCCAAAGGTTTTTAAGAAGGTTTCCCAATTAAGTTCGTATCTTTCATTAGCCATTGCCTGTTTCCAGGCCAGCCAATGGGCGTGACGGGTGTCAACCATAGTACCGTCCATATCCCAAATCAGAGCAAAGGTGTTTTTTTTGTTCATGAATATTTCCATCAGAATATTGTTGTTATTTATTTAGTTGTCAATACTACCAGCGTAGCGTTCACTGGTCAATATTCTCCTGATTAATAGATAAAATAAGGGTAGGGGACCGTCCAGTGTTTTATATATGTTTCTTTTTTAAAAGTACATATGCTGGACGGCAGCCTTTTCAATCTCAAGCCCCTTGTGATAACGTTCAAAGAATTTTTCAAAACCCTTCACATCCACAGGGGCGGGCTTTACGGCTTCATGTATGTTATCATTAAAGATATGTGAGAGAAAAGCAGGCAGAGTAATAGTTTTATCTTTTCTAATCATAAAGGCAGCTAGAAGAGCCATTCCCCAGGCCCCTCCTTCTCCCGCGGTTTTAATGGTAGAAACAGGTATGCCTGTTGCAGCGGCCATGATTTTTTGTCCAACTTTAGCTGATTTGAAGAAACCTCCATGCCCCCTTATTTCATCCACTGTTACTCTTTCTTCTTCGAAGAGAATATTTAGCCCTGTCCGTAGAGCGCACAAAGCGGTGAACAAGTGAGCGCGCATAAAATTTGCCAGATTGAATCGTCCTTCAGGCGAACGTACAAACAGAGGGCGACCTTCTGAAAATCCTGTAATGTGTTCACCTGAAACATATCCAAAGCTCAACATACCTCCGCAGTCAGGGTCACCCTTCAAGGCCTGCTCAAGCAGGGTGTCGTAGAGGGTGTGCTTTGATATACCTATTCCCAGTACTTCCAATGCTTCACCAAAAAGATTGATCCAGGCATCATAATCGGAGCTACAATTGTTTGAGTGGGCCATTCCCACAAGGTTCCCGTCCGGCGTGGTGACAAGGTCGACTTCATTATGAACATTTTTAAGTTCTTTTTCTAGTACAATCATTGCAAACACTGATGTACCTGCTGATACGTTTCCAGTTCTGACTGTCACACTGTTAGTAGCTACCATACCTGTACCTGCATCGCCTTCAGGTGGACAGACCGGAACACCGGCATTCAGTTTGCCGGTCGGATCAAGGCTAAGAGCTCCATCGTCTGTTAGGTACCCACCAACTTTTCCGGCAAGCAGGACTTCCGGAAGAATATTCTTAAGTTTCCAGTCAAAACCCTTATCTTTTATATGACTATCAAAGAGTGAACACATATTAATGTTAAAGTCACATGTTTTCAGGTCGATGGGGAACATGCCTGAAGCATCTCCGATCCCTATCACTTTTCGTCCTGTAAGTTTCCAGTGAATAAATCCCGCCAGTGTAGTTATGAGTCTAATATGCCTGACATGTTCCTCGCTGTTGAGAATAGCCTGATAAAGGTGGGCAATGCTCCATCGTTGTGGGATAGGATAATTAAATAATTTGGTAAGCACTTCTGATGCTTGACCTGTTATATTATTTCTCCATGTTCTGAAGAGGGTTAACTGGTTCCCATCATTGTTAAAAACCATATAACCATGCATCATCGCGCTGAATCCCAGCGTTTTAATGTTTTTTAAAGTAATGCCGTATCTATGCCTGACATTCCTCACGAGGTCAGCGAAACATGCCTGAACTCCACACCAGATATCCTCCATGGGGTAGGTCCATATTCCATCGATCAGAGAATTCTCCCAGTCGAATCCACCGGATGCCAGTGGAGTATGATCTTTTCCAATAAGGACAGATTTAATTCGGGTAGAGCCTAATTCAATTCCCAGTGCTGTTTCTCCGTTTTCAATCACTGATACAATTTCATTATTTGGTTTCATTATTGGACCATGGATATTCTATAGCGTTAACGATAACGCAATATTATTGAACAGTAATAAATTTGTCAATTATATCTTTCAGATAGACAATATAAGTCTTTCTCTTAAAATAATTGACAGTAAAACATTGAGATAATATACTGCGTTAACGATAACGCAGTATATGGGGACTATATGACAACTATGAAAGATATCGCTGAAGCCGTTGGTATATCTATCGGTACTGTGGACAGAATAATTCATAAAAGGGGACGTTATTCAGAAAAAACTGCCAAACTGGTTCTAAAAACCATGAAGGATCTTAACTACACCCCTAACATTCATGCCAGGGGATTGAAGCAGACAAAAAAACATATCTTTGGTGTTGTTATCCCATATAGGGGGCAGGATGGCGGATACTGGCGACTGGTTGAAGAAGGAGTTCTTAAGGCCGCAAGTGAGCTTGTTTCCTTTGGGAACGATATAAGAATCTTTCCATTTGATCGATATTCAACCTCATCCTGTATTGGTGCCCTTTCTGATGCTCTTTCCTCCGATGCAGAAGGGCTTCTTATTGCTCCCTGCAGACCGGATGATATAAAGAGTATTCTGGAAAAGACAAGTATTCCCTTTATTTTTATTGATACCGATATTCCTGATCTCAACCAGAGAAGCGCCTATATTGGCCAGGAATCCCGTCAGAGCGGTATACTGTCAGGAAAACTGATGAGTCTTCTTATAGGAGACAGAACCCCGGCTACTGAAGATTATATTCTCGTGGTAGAGCCGCCTGGCAGTAATTACCATCTTTTCAACCGCATTGAAGGTTTTCGGTATTATATGGATGTTGTAATGCCTGAAAGCAGACTTGAAACTTTAAAGGCAGAGTTTGATGATGAAGACTATTTTCACACTTTGCTTAAAGACTTTTTTATTCAAAATTCCATTCCTTCGGGAATATTTTCAGCAAACTCTTCTGTTTACTACATTGCATCCTTTCTTGAAAAAAAAGGTCGCAAATATACATCTGTACCGCTGGTAGGATACGATATTATTCCGGGCAGGGAGTCTGCTGTGGAAAAGGGTACCGTAGATTTTGTCCTCACACAGCAGCCTGAATCACAAGGATACCGTGGTATTATTATGCTCTATGACAGCGTGGTACTTAAAAGAGAGATCTGTAAAAAAATCATTATGCCTCTAAATATTATAACCAGAGAAAACATACACACCTTTACAGGGTATATGAACCTGTAATCCTTATAAAGGAGAATGAATGAGCAAATTCAAAGAACTCAAAAGGATATGCTGGGAAGCTAATATGGAAGTTCCAAAACAGAAACTTGCTGTGTACACCTTTGGTAATGTTAGCGCCTTGGACTCTTCTGAAGGCATCTTTGCAATCAAGCCCAGCGGTGTCCCATATGATGAAATGAAACCTGAAGACATAGTTATCGTAGATCTGGATGGGAAAAAGGTTGATGGCAAAATGAATCCATCTTCGGATACACCCACTCATGCTGTACTCTACCGTGCTTTATCTGGTATCTACAGTATTGTACATGCACATTCTCCATATGCGGTAGCATGGGCCCAGGCATGCTTGCCCATTACAATTTACGGGACAACCCACGCTGATCACCTTGCGGGGGATATTCCTGTTACTGATGTTATGACCGATGATATGATAAAAGGGCAGTATGAGGAGCAAACAGGACACCAGATTGTGAACGCCATTAAAGAAAAGAACCTGTCTCCTGAGGAAACGCAGATGATCCTTGTTGCATGTCACGGGCCTTTTGCATGGGGCAAAACACCTGATAAGGCTGTATATAACGCTGTTGTTCTGGAGGAGATAGCAAAGATGGCTTATATGACAAAGATGATAAACCCGGATATCAAAAGGATGAAGGTTTCTCTTATTGAAAAGCATTACCAGAGAAAGAATGGAAAAGACGCTTATTACGGGCAGGGAAAAGAATAATCATAGTTTCCTTTAAATCTAAACTGTAATGAAAAGGAATATAAATATTCCGAAAACGGGGAGGATAAGAATGAAAAAGATCATTTTGGGGCTTTGGGCAATCAGCCTTCTAGTAACTCCAGTAGTTAACGCGAAAACAGTTACTGTGAAAATTGACCTTAAAAATAAAGGTGAAAAAATCAATCCTTTTATTTACGGGCAGTTTATTGAACACCTCGGTCGTTGTATATACGGAGGGATATGGGCGGAGATGCTTGAGGATCGTAAATTTTACTTTCCTGTTACTAAAAATTATTCTCCCTATGTGAGTTTTACAGACACTGATTTTCCTGTTGTAGGTTCTTCGCCATGGGAGATTTTGAGTAGTGAATCCCTTGTAAAAATGGTGAAGAATGACTCATTTGTGGGTGAACACACTCCCCTCCTTAAAAAAGGTGCAGCTGTAGCTCAGCATGACCTCGGTGTTGTTTCTGGTAAGGAGTATACCGGATATATCTGGCTCAAACCTGAAAGCGGAGATTATGCAAAGGTTAATGTATCTCTTTTATTCAGCAATGGAATGAGTAAAAGTAACATAATTACTGTCTCCGGCGGTGATTATAAAAAGACCGATTTCAGTTTTAAAGCACTTGAAAGTAGTAATAAGGCAACTCTTAAGATCGAGGCAATCGAGGGTAATGTTTTCGTAGGTACTGTATCCCTAATGCCGGGAGACCATATCAATGGTATGCGCCGGGACACTATTGCTCTATTAAAAGAACTCAATGCGCCTCTGTACCGATGGCCCGGAGGAAACTTTACAAGCGGTTATGAGTGGCGTGATGGTATTGGCGACAGGGACAAACGACCTCCACGTAAGAATCCTGCATGGACAGGTGTGGAACATAATGATTTTGGAACAGATGAATTTATTACATTCTGCCGTCTTCTTGGAACAGAACCAATGATAGCTGCAAACGCAGGATTTGGTGATGCACATTCTGCCGCCGAATGGGTGGAGTACTGTAATTCAGATGCAGAAACAATCGGGGGCAATTACCGTATTAAAAACGGCCACAAAAAACCTTTTGACGTAAAATACTGGTGTGTTGGAAATGAGATGTTTGGTGACTGGCAACTGGGATTTATGCAGTTAAAGCATTACACAATAAAACACAACATATTTGCCAGAACCATGTGGGAGACTGATCCTGATCTGATACTGTCCGCTGTAGGGGATGTGAACACCATTAATAAAGATTTTGATCCTGATTCAGTAAAACGCAACCGCACTTGGTCAAGAGGAATGCTTGAAGACAGCGCTGATTATATGAACCTCATATCTGAGCATTTTTATGTAGGCCGTGTACCATGGAATGAAGATGCCCGAAAACCCGTTCTCCAACATGTGGTTATGGTTAAAAATGCCATACGCAAAAGAGTTGAAGCTCATAAAAAACTTCAGGCATCCATTGAAAGCCTGAATGGAAAATTTATGCCCATAACCATGGATGAGTGGAATTACTGGCACAGGAAATATGTATATGGTGAACTGGGCTGTATATATGACCTACAGGATGCACTGGGTATTGCAATGGGACTTCATGAATATTATCGCCAGAGCAAATATATACATGCCGCCAACTATGCCCAGACAGTCAATGTCATAGGTGCTATCAAGACAACAAAAACCGATGCTGAAATGGCTTCAACCGGTCTTGTGCTGAAGCTTTACAGAAACCATTTCGGTTCGGACCCGCTTAAGTTTGAGGGAGAAGTCGGTAACCTTGATATAATGGCTGCACTTAACGATGCTGGGGATACTTTAACATTAAGTATGATAAATCCCACTGATAAGGTAGTAACTTTTAATCTTGAAGGGCTAAAACTTCCCTCAAAGGCAGTACAGTATGTGATTACCGGAGAGAAGGATTCATCATATAATGCTCCCGGAAAAAAACGTGGTGTTGATATTAATGAGATGGGCAAAGTATCCATTAAAAAAGGTTTTAAGGCAGGCCCGCTCAGTGCTAATCTCTGGGAGATTAAGCTTTAAAAAAGATGACCATATTGAGTGATGCAGGTTGCACAATGTATAATTCGTGAAAAGATGCAGAATCCGACTGATTTAATAAGACTTCATAAAAATAGATGCAATAAATTGTTAATTTATTCCAGTTAAGGAGAGCAAATGAAAATAATACTTAGAACAGGAGCCATACTATTCATGGCTGTATTTATGTTTTTCGGTTGCGGAGGAACAGAAAAAGATGGTGAAACTATCACTGTAGGGTTCTCACAGATTGGTGCAGAAAGCGCATGGAGAGTTGCTAATACCGAATCAATCCAGAGTGAAGCTGAAAAAAGGGACAATATCAAGCTAATCTTCTCTGATGCTCAGCAGAAACAAGAAAATCAGATAAAGGCTATTAGGAACTTTATCGCACAGGGTGTGGATATAATTGCTTTTTCTCCTGTTGTTGAAACAGGGTTTGGTGCAGTGCTACAGGAAGCCAAAGATGCCGGCATTCCGGTTATTCTTACTGACAGGGCTGTAGATGTGAAAGATGATTCACTCTGGGTAACATTTATGGGGTCCGATTTTGTAGAAGAAGGCCGAAGGGCTGCCCGCTGGCTTATCGAAAAAGGCCTTACAGATATTAAAATAGTTGAACTTCAGGGGACTGTCGGTTCAGCTCCTGCCATTGACAGAAAAAAGGGATTTGAAGAGGTGCTTGCTAATAAACCTGATATGAAAATAATTAAAAGTCAGAGTGGTAATTTTACACGTTCCGGCGGAAAAGAAATAATGGAGGCATTCCTTAAAACCGAAGGGAACAATATTGACGTACTGTTTGCTCACAATGACGATATGGCTATAGGTGCCATCCAGGCAATTGAAGAGTACGGTATGGTGCCCGGTAAAGACATAATTATAGTTTCCATCGATGCTGTAAGGGGAGCCTTTGAAGCAATGGTAGAAGGAAAGCTTAACTGCACAGTTGAATGCAGTCCTCTGCTTGGTCCTCAATTATTTGACGCTGTAGAGTCAATAATCCGGGGTGAATCGATTTTAAAAAGAATTGTAACCGAGGAAAGTGTATTTCCCCAGGAAATCGCTGCTGAGGTAATAGAAAGCAGGAAATATTAGGATAGGTTAATGCATGATTTAAATAACAATCTTCTCGAAATAAGAGGATTAAGTAAGAGTTTTCCTGGTGTGAAAGCCCTTGATTCTGTTAACTTCACCTTGGAGCGTGGAGAAATTCATGCACTGATGGGTGAAAACGGTGCAGGAAAGTCCACTCTTATAAAGGTACTTACAGGTGTCCATAAAAAGGACAGCGGATACATAAAGCTTGAAGATAAAAACTTTGAAGCCTCTTCACCAATGGATGCTGCCGAAAAAGGAATCAGCACTGTATATCAGGAAATAAACCTGCTTCCCAATCTTTCTGTAGCAGAAAATATCTATATAGGCCGCCACCCCATGAAAATGGGACTCATTCACTGGAAAGCCTTAAACAGCCTTGCTCAAAAAGCCCTTTCAAAACTGGACTTGGACCTGGATGTGACACTTCCACTCTCCTCATTTTCCACTGCAATACAGCAGATGGTTGCTATTGCCAGGGCGGTTGATATTCAGGCAAAGATACTGATTCTCGATGAACCAACCTCAAGTCTTGATATGACAGAATGTAAAAATCTTTTTGTTACCATGCAGAAACTAAAGCAGGAAGGTATAAGTATTGTGTTTATCACTCACTTTCTTGATCAGGTGTATGAAACATCTGACCGGATTACAGTCTTGAGAAACGGTAGGTTTATAGGTGAATACGAAACAGCAAAACTAGTGCGGTTTGAACTCATCTCTCGTATGCTTGGTAAAGAACTGGAACAGGCGATGGAATCATCAGATAAAAAAACTGCAAATGATATTTCAGAAAAAGAACCATTTATTACTCTTGATAATGTGGAACAAAAGGGTGTCCTGAAGCCATTTGATCTTGAAATGCGTGAAGGAGAAATACTCGGCCTTGCAGGCCTCCTGGGCTCAGGACGAACAGAGACTGCCAGGCTTATTTTCGGTATAGAAAAACTCACAGCCGGAACAGTTAAACTGGATGGAAATCCTGTAAATATTACCTCTCCAAAACAAGCAATAGAGCAATCCATTGCCTTCTGCCCTGAAGACAGGAAAACAGAAGGTATTATTCCTGATCTTACAGTAAGGGAAAATATAGTTCTACCACTTCAGGCTCAAAAAAGTTTTTTTAAGGGTATTACGCGTAAAGAACAGGTAAAAATAACTGATCGATTTATTGACCTATTGAAAATAAAGGTTTCCGATAGAGAACAGAAGGCTGGAACTTTAAGCGGAGGAAACCAGCAAAAATTGATACTTGCCAGATGGATGGCTATGAATCCCCGGCTTTTAATACTGGATGAACCTACAAGAGGTATTGATGTAGGTGCAAAAGCGGAAATTGAAAAATTGATATTCCGTTTAAGAGCTGAAGGCCTAAGTGTTCTTTTTATATCATCGGAACTGGAAGAGATTGTTCATATATGCAGCCGTGTGGCAATACTTAAAGACAGAAAAAAAATAGACGAGTTATCCGGAGATGACATATCTGAAGAAAATATCATGAAAATACTGGCTCAGGAAAGCAGGGCTGATATATGAAAGGCCTGATAAAAAAGAAAAAAATCCTTATGGCATCTGGGTCTTCGGAACAGAATATACTCTACCCTTGGCTGGCATTTGTTTCCATTCTTTTGTTTAACCTTATTTTTACTGATGGTTTTTTTAACCTGGAGATTAAGAACGGGCATCTGTTCGGTTCGCTGGTAGATATATTAAACAGGGGTACACCCATTATGCTGATCTCCATAGGCATGACTCTGGTTTATGCTACTGGCGGAGTTGACCTCTCTGTTGGTGCTATTATTGCTATTTCAGGGGCCATGGCAGCTAAACTCATACGTCCGGATTATGTTAAAGGTGTTCTGGAGTATGGCGATCAGACATCCCTTTTAATTGTACTGCTTATTCCTCTGGCTCTCTCATTTATACTTGGGTTATGGAACGGTTTTCTTGTTGCTTATATTGGGGTACAGCCGATTATTGCCACTTTGATTCTTATGACCGTTGGGCGCGGTATTGCACAGCTTATCACTCACGGACAGATTATAGTGTTCGAGCACTCGACCTTCCAGTATATAGGGAGCGGTTTTTTTCTCGGGTTACCCTTTCCGATTATTCTTGTTATTCTTGTTTTTGTGTTTACATGGGCACTTACTAGGAAAACTTCAACGGGACTATTTATCGAGGCATCGGGCGCAAATGAAAAAGCCAGCAGGTACATGGGGATACCCGTTAGGATGATAAAATCATTGACCTACGGATTCTCGGGCTTTTGTGCTGGTTTGGCTGGTCTTATAATAACAGCGGATATCAAGGCTGCCGACGCAAACAATGCAGGTAATTTTATGGAACTGGATGCTATTGCCGCCGTTATTATCGGTGGAACCATTAATGGAGGGCGTTTCTCCCTGGCCGGCGCCATAACAGGAGCTCTGATAATTCAGGGGCTTACCACAACTATTATCACAAGAGGTGTTCCGCCCCAAGTAGTACTTGTTTTTAAGGCTGTTATCATTATTATTGTAGCACTCATCCAGTCTGGAAAACTCAGAAATAAAGTTTCAAAGCTTATGCACACCGGAGAAAAAATATCATGAAGTTACATTTGAACCAGAAAAACATACCGCTTCTTGCTACCCTACTGGTATTTACTCTTTTATACTTATCCGGAGCATTTACCTACAGAGGTTTTTTTTCGCTGCGTGTCTTTGTTAATCTTTTCATTGATAATTCCTTTGTGGGAATAATTGCCGTTGGTATGACCTTTGTAATAATTTCCGGCGGGATAGATCTCTCTGTAGGCTCACTTGTTGCCTTTACCGGCGTTCTTACTGCAAACTTGCTGGCTCGTACTGATATGCCTCCTATTATAGTTATATTGATATGTCTTCTGTGCGGTGCCGTACTTGGATTTACCATGGGAAGTCTTATACACTGCCTCCATATGGAACCATTTCTTGTAACTCTTGTGGGGATGTTTCTTGCCCGGGGAGTGTCATTTATGATCAGTCTTGACTCTGTGCCTATTCGTAATGAAATGTTTATTGATATCTCAAAGGCAGCAATTCCGCTTGGAAATGGAATGAAGCTACCTGCTTATGCGGTTACTTTTATTGTTATGGTAATTATTGGTGTATGGATTCTACATTACACGCGATTTGGCCGCAACATATATGCCATAGGTGGCAATGAAAACTCTGCGCTTCTCATGGGGTTACCTGTGGGCAAAACAAAAATCCTTATCTATACTCTGAACAGCACCATATGTGCCGTGGGAGGTCTCGTATACTCTCTCTACACTCTTGCTGGATATCCTCTTGCAGGGACAGGGCTTGAACTTGATGTTATTACGGCCGTTGTTATTGGGGGGACGCTCCTTACAGGTGGAATCGGTTTTGTGGAAGGAACCCTTATAGGCGTATTGATACTAGGACTGATTCAGACTATTATCACCTTTCAGGGTAACCTCAGTACATGGTGGACAAAAGTTTTTATCGGTATACTGCTTTGTCTCTTTATCCTAATGCAAAGGTACCTTTCAGCACGAAATATTAAAGACCAATACCATGACTAATCATTTTGTCTTTGATTAATGAAATCCTTTTTAAACATTAGACAACGCGAAGAATTATTCTGTTCTTCGTGTTACACTTTTAGAAAATTAAATTAAACCCCTCCAGAAAAGGCCCTTAGAGTATAATAAAGATCATTCCATTTAAGCTCATTTTTTAAAGCGCCGATATCAGTTTTCTCATCGATTAAAATCATCTCGATACCGCACATCTCACAAAAATCGGTCATTATCTCCGCAGTTACCGCCTTGCTGTACCCGGTATGGTGTGCACCGCCTCCTAGTATCCAGGCATGGGAGGCCGTCTCCAGGTCAGGTAGGGGCTTCCAGAGAACTCTGGCTACAGGGAGTTTGGGAAGCGTTTCTGTTGTATCAACAGTTTGAACTTTGTTTACCAGCAGTCTGAATCGGTTTCCCATGTCAATCAGTGACGCGTTGAGTGAATCACCTTCTGGCACGTTAAATACGAGCCGGACAGGATCTCCCTTACCGCCGATTTCCAATGGATGTATTTCTAGTTTGACTTTTTCAGTCCCCGATATGGTCGGGCAGACTTCAAGCATGTGGGCTCCTAGAACCATTGAATTTTCAGGGTCAAGATGATAGGTGTAATCCTCCATGAAAGAAGTGCCTCCGTTAAGTCCATTTCCCATAACCTTCATAGCACGCACAAGTAGGGCGGTTTTCCAGTCTCCTTCTGCTCCGAAACCGTATCCCTTTTCCATCAGTCGCTGGCATGCAAATCCTGGAAGCTGCTTTATCCCTTCCAGGTCTTCGAAGGTTGTGGTAAAGGCTGAAAAATTTCCTGCTGTTAGGAAATCCTCTATCCCTGCTTCCAGTCGGGCTGCTTCTCGGAGGTCTTCATGACGGCTGCCGCCTGGAAGAAGTTCTTCTTCTATATCATAAATCGTCCGATATTCCTGGATCAATACATCAATCCGTCGTTCTCCCACTTGTTTGATTCCTGCAACCAGATCTCCCACTCCGTAACCGTACACATCAAAACCAAAAGTTATCTGGGCTGCAACCTTGTCTCCTTCTGTAACAGCTACATCTCTCATGTTGTCTCCAAACCGCACTACCTTTGCTCCCCTGATATCCTTCAATGCTGCTGCCGCGCGAATCCATGAACTGATCTTTCTGTGTACAGTAAGGTCTTTCCAGTAGCCGGTTACTACTTTCCGTTCTATTTTCATCCGTGTGTTGATATATCCGTGTTCTCTGTCGCCGTGGGCGGACTGGTTAAGGTTCATGAAGTCCATATCAATCTTATCCCATGGAATATCCCTGTTGTACTGTGTGTGCAGATGGAGAATTGGTTTGGTCATCAACTTAAGACCGTTGATCCACATTTTTGATGGTGAAAAGGTATGCATCCAGAGGATAACACCTCCGCAATGGTCATCTACGCTGGCTCTGGTACAGAAATCAGTTATTTCCTGAGGAGTAGTCAGTATACCTTTATACTGAATCTCCGCTGGAATTTGATCCTGGTCGTTCAGGTATTCGGTGATCTCTTCGGTATGTGACTGGACCTGCTTCAGAGTTTCATTCCCGTAAAGGTGCTGACTCCCCGAAACCATCCATACGGTCATGTTTTCATATTTTTTCATTTCTTTTCCTTTCATTCCAAACACTGAGATAAAATTGTATTATTTTAAAAATTTAGCAATTTCCTGTTAAATATGCAATGAAGATTCCTCTCAAGCATTGTAGGAATGCAGTTATTGCAGGATGTGCAAAAAGATTTATCAGATGATCCCTGTCTGAATTTTTTGACTATGTGCTGATCCATGATAAATGGCCTGCACATTGAAATAGCGTCTGCGATTCCGTCATCCACAACCTTTTCCATTTCCATAAGATTCCTCATACCACCAACGAGGATAATCGGTTTTGAAATTGCTCTTTTTGCCTTTATGCACTCTTCAGTATAGTAGGGATGAGTTTCGTATGGTCTAATGTGATTGAACGGTGTTTCTTCAACACCTTCACTTATCTCTACAGCATCAACACCTGCATCAATAAAACTGTTTGCAGAATTAATACCCTCATCAAGGCTCTTTCCATCAGGATGGTATTCTTTTATTCCGAGTTTAATTAGAATCGGATAATCCGGCCCTGTCACTTTTCTAAGTCCTTCTATTATCTCTATGACAAAATTTGATCTTTTTAAAATCGATCCTCCCCATTCATCAGTTCTGTGGTTTGTAACTGGTGATAAAAATGCGCTTACCAGCCATCCGTGTGCTGCATGAATCTGAACACCATCAAATCCTGCTTCTTTTGCTCTGGTGCCGGCTTTTATGAATTCTTCTATTTTTTCTTTTACCTCATCTGAAGAAAGCTCTCGTACTTTAAGATTGTTAGCCGGATTAACAGTTTCTGAGGGGCCTATTGTCTGGTATCCGCACAGTTCAGGATTTCCAAACCAACCGGCATGCATTAGCTGTGCAACTATCTTCCCTCCATCGGTATGTACTGTATCTGTGATTTTTTTCAGAGACGGTATCATCTCATCAGTATGAATGCCGAGTTGACCAGGGGCAGCCCAGCCATCCAGACTAGGGAATAAACCGCTTGAAATAATAAGTCCTACCTCACCTCTGGCAAGTTCTCTGTAAAAATCAAGCTGTGCATCGGTTATAAACTGGTTTTCTCCAAGGTTATCAACTGTTGCGGAACGGACAAAACGATTCTCAATAATTAAATTGTTTATTTGCAATGGTTTAAATAAATTAGACATTTTATTTTACACCTTTTACCTTAAGTTTAGTAACAGATATCCTTGTTTTTACTTTTTAAGGAATTGCTTCATCAGAAATTTCATCAGAGCATCGGGCTCTTTATTACTGACCGATACCTCATCATAGAAGCATATTCGGTTGGGATCATCTTCGGTGAACGGTTTCCACAGGGGCATATCCGATCCGTCCGCATCATTTCCGTTTGGGTCACCAGTACGGATGAAGTTAGCCCAGTAATTGCACATTTTACGTGCAAGATCATAATGCTTGCCTACAAAGGGGCGCCAGCATTTTGCCAGGGTTTCAAAAAAGAACCAGAGATCAACCGAATGAAAAGCACCGGGATTGTCCCAGCCTGGAATTTCCGCATTAAAAACCCAGTAATATATAGGTGTTATATCACCTGTCCTTGTCTTTGCTTTTCCGATAAGTCTAATCGAGTATTCCAGGTGGCTTACTGTTGCCCTGAATAGCATTTCCGATATACTGCCCGTTTCTGACTCACAGAGCCTGAGGAATTCGTCAGCATCATCTCCATAGGCCTCTCTGGCAAAGGCTTCGAATTCTTCAACTGTTTTAACCAAAGGCCGGTCAGGGAATTCAGTGGCTGTGTGTCCGAACATCATAGGGACAAGCTGGCACTGGTTTGACATGTAACGCTTATTGGCATCGCCTACATAGAATTTAGCATCAATTACAGGACCCCAGAAGGCCTTGTATTGTACCATTTTGTCTCTGAGAAATATGGCATCCAGTTTTCGAGCTTCTGCAAGCGAGGATACTCCAAGAAAATCAAAAAAATCAACTCCGGCCTGTTCAGCTGAGGTTAATTTCTTTTCTTCATGAAAAAGGTTACCTGGATAGGCCGTCATACTCAGGCCACTGTCTACAATGGCCTTCTGAAACAATCCCTCGTTCTGTGGTGAAGTCACCTGGGCCATCACACTGCCACCGCCTGCAGACTGTCCTCCTATCGTAATGTTATCAGGATCTCCTCCAAAAACGGCTATATTCCGTTTTACCCAGCGGGTTCCAAACTGTTGATCAAGAAAACCAAAGTTGGCAGGTGCTTCAGGGTTTTCTGCAGTGATTTCCGGGTGACATAGAAAACCAAATGCATTGAGCCTGTAATTAATCGTAACCACAACTATTCCACGTCTTGCAATGCGTTCACCGTCAAATTCCATTTCGGCGGTATTTCCCTCCTGAAGGCCACCACCAAAATACCACACAAATACCGGAAGTTTTTCATCTGCCTTTTTTGCCGGTGTCCACACATTTAGATGAAGAGAATCTTCATCCATTTCAATTGATGTGTCTATATTCCATTCTCTTGTATATATAATCTCAGGGTCTTCCCCGGGTATGTGCTGCATGGATATAGGTGCGAATTTGTAAGCATATAGAACTCCATCCCAGTCTTTTGCAGGTTGGGGAGCTCTCCAACGGTTCGCACCCACCGGGGGGGCTGCAAAGGGGATTCCTTTAAAGGATGTAATACGTGGATCAGCAGCCGGCAGACCTTCTACTAATCCATTTTCAACAGAGACTTTTCTTATCATAATGATTCTCCTTTATTATTCAACTCTATAATACATTAACTTTTTAAACCGAGGTTTCTGCTGATAATAATCTTCATTATCTCGCTGGTTCCGGCAAATATTGAAAGAGATCTCACATCCCTGAATATCCTGCATATTCGGTATTCTTCCATATATCCATAACCACCATGTATCTGCAGTGCCTTATAGGCTACACGGTTAACCATTTCACCCAGCCAGTACTTGGCTATGGATACCTGCTGAACTATATCTTTTCCCTGAGTATGTTTAAGGATAAGGTTGTCCAGGAATACCCGGCCTATTTCCACATCAGCAGCCATTTCTGCCAGAGTAAAAGCAGTATTCTGGAAATTGCCTATGGCTCTGCCAAAGGCCTCTCGTTCTTTTGAATATTTCAGGGCTTCCTTTAAGGCCTCTTCAGCCTGTGTCTGACATTTAATGGATACTTCCAGCCTTTCCTGCTGCAGTTTTTCCATCATGTATTTAAATCCCTCCCCCTCTTTTCCCAGGAGGTTTACGGCAGGTACGCGGCAGTCCTCAAAAAAAAGCTCTGCAGTATCCTGCATGTGATAACCCATTTTTTCCAGTTTTCTTCCCCTGGAAAATCCGGGTGCGTCTTTATCAACAAGGATAAGACTGATTCCTCTGTGTCCCTGTTTAGGATCGGTTTTAACGGAAACTACTATTATGTCAGCAAAATATCCGTTGGTAATAAAGGTCTTCTGACCGTTGATCACATAGTAATCACCATCTTTTTTTGCATGTGTGCCTATAGCGGCAAGATCAGATCCTGCATTGGGTTCAGTCAGAGCCAGTGCTGCTATTGCATCACCTGTGGTACATTTAGGCAGCCAGTGCTTTTTTACTTCAGGAAGGGCATATGAATAGATATAGGGTGTGGCTACATCACTGTGCAGAGGTACTCCAACACCAAAACCATCGCCCCTGCTTAATTCCTCATTAATAATAGCTGAGTATTCAAAACCCAGACCCAGTCCGCCATATTCCTCAGGCAGCCAAGGGCATAAAAAACCCTGCTTTCCCATCATGTACCATAGTTCTCTGGGGACAGCCCTGTCTGCTTCCCATTTGGCTGCATTGGGTGTAATTTCTCTTGCAATAAATTTTTTTAATGTATCCCGGAAGATATGATGTTCTTCGGTATATAATTCATTGCTCATTTAATTTTTCCATTTTGATTATTTACTTATTTTTACTTTTATCTGAGTAAATGAGTGTGCAGGAAAGGAATATGACATCCTGTTTCCCTTTACTTTTTTTTCGCTCGTTACAGGTGAATAGTTATCCTGATCATCAAAACTATAGCCTGCATTTATATCCTTACGGTTTATTTCACTCATATAGGCTTTTCCATCGTATACTCCAGCACTGCTTATTATTTCTGCATCTATAGTTTTATCTTTGTGTCTGTTTACTACATTAATAAACAATGTTTTCTTATCTTTTGAATAAACTGCTGTCACATCAAGGTAGGGGATATTCTTATTGAATTCATCCACATCGAATGTTTCACTAACGACATAAACATCAACTGATTCACCAAGACAGTTATTTGAGAAAAGTTTGAAAGTATGAAACAGCTGTGTCTTGAATGATCCTTTTTCAGGGTCATAGCCGAGGAGGGTGGTAAACATTGTATAGTTTGCCATCTTAACTACATCAGCATGACGTATGAAGGAATTAAAGAACTGGGCTGTAGCCAGTGTCCCGAGATATCCTCTGCCGTGGGGTGCCCATTCGTCAAAGGAAATGTAGATGGGCTTTTCAACTCTGTATCTCGTTCTTACTTCCTTGATCTGGGCTGCTGTTATTGTGATCTTTTCTTCTATATCATTGGCCCATTTCCCCATATGTGTATAATAATCTTTTTCCTCCTCCCAATAACGGTGTATTGAAAGATAATCTGCAAATTCTCTTAATTCAGTTAATACCTTCAGATTCCAGTCCATCCATTTGCCGGTGGGTTCATAATATGATGAGCCGTTTGCAATAAATTTAATGCTTTCATCGGTGTATCTCATTATTTTTGCAGCTTCTATAGCTATTTTGCAGTAATCTTCAGCATTCTTATACCCCATTATCCATGGAGAACCATCTACTTCATTGCCCAGACACCAGTATTTAATATTAAATGGTTTTTTATTTCCGTATTTTGCACGAAGGTCTGCATAATAGGTGCCTTCTTCAGAGTTGGTGTATTCAACCAAGTACCTGGCGTCATTCAATGTTCCTGTTCCAAGGTTGATACAAAGAACATTTTCAGTCCCAAGTTCCCTGTTGAGTTTTATCCATTCATCAGTTCCAACCTGATTAGTATCAATGGCGCCCCATGCCAGTTCTTTACGTACAGGCCTTTTGTCTTTTGGGCCGATGCCGTCCTGCCAATTATAACCTGCTACATAATTGCCGCCCGGCCATCTCATGTTGGTGATTTTGAGTTCTCGGCCGGTTTCGATAAAAATCGTATTGAATCCGTCCTCATTGGCAAGAGGTGATTCTGGTACATATAGTGTGCCGTACAGGGTGTTTTCAGGGAACAAAAGCTTTCTGCCGAAATCCGCAGGATTAAACTGAATCGGCTCCATAAAAACACCATATATTTTGGGATCAATATCACCGATTTTTCTGTCTATATCAATCTTGATAACTGAATTTCGTGCATAGATGGGATAAGAAAATGTTACTAAGATCAATAGCAACATAATTGTATTTTTCATGGATTTTACCTCGTTGTTTCCAAATTATATGTCTTTTAAAAGAATACTGCCGAATTCATGTGCCCCTATCGATGACCCGGTAAAAAGAAAAGGCCTATATCCTGTCTCATTTGTGTATCTTTTTATAATTTCTTCAATAATATGCTCGGCATCCTTTCTGCCAAGGATCACAACTGTCCCACCATTTCCTCCGCTTGAAATTTTCGCGCCGTATAGTCCTTTTGTTTGCCCCATCTCTTTAACCAGTGAAACAAGACGGTCTGTACTGGAAGACTTCAATCCGCATGCTGAATAACTTTCATGAGATAAGTACATCTGTTCACCAAGGGACACGCATGTTTCCTCGGTAATCTTCTTGTTCAGTAATTTACGAAAAATAATTGTTCTGCAATTTTCATATATTGGGTGTGCTGTAGGATGAAGAATATTGTATTCAAAATCAGGATTAACTTCAGTAACTGTATCAAAGGTGTTTTGATAGTTTTTAATGAAATCTTTTCCTGTTAACTTTATTGGCAGTTGATTTTTAAAGTATTTTTCAAATTGACGGGGCGTAATATTGGCCAGATAATTAAAAGTTATTCCGAAGTGTTTTTCTTTTTTTATTATATTTGAAATAATACGTTGTCCGATGAAAGCTCCAATCCTTATAGGCGTATAGTCACTGTCGAATAATGAATGCTTTATTCCTGAGTCTAAGCCCCAGAATGTGATTTTATCAGGAATTTGAACAAAAGGTTTTAACTCAGCCGGTTGGCAATTTAGGTTCATAAGCATATTTTTTTTCCCAAGGTTGGATACCATTTGATCCATTAAACCGCATGGGATTCCTGCTACGAAGTTTTCTACTTTTTGGCACAAAATTGCCAGCTCGATTGCACCAAGTTCGATATCAAATGTCCTGCAGATAGCAGTCATGGCAGCAACCTCAAGAGCGGCCGAGGAACCTACACCTTTACTCTCATGAATATCAGAATATATAAAGATATTTGCTCCATGTAAAAAATCGATATTTTTCTCTTTAATCAATACCAGAAAAACGCCTGCTATATATGCTGCCCATTTTCTCGAGTTTTCTTTTGAAAAAAACGTATGAGCTGATTTGTAATCTATTGGATTGTTGTTTTTAAAAAAATCTTCTATCCGCATTTTAAAATAGCTTTCTCTGTTAGAGTCTTTACCTGTTAGACTTATTATTCTGATTACATTATCTTCTGTTTGTTGTACGGCAGCAAGTGTTGCTTCTTTAATGGGGAGCTGCAGGACTGTGGATCCGGAGTAATCAGCAATACCTCCCATTACATCTAATCTTCCAGGAGCTCTTGATATTGCTATTTTATTTACCGAATTGAAAAATGTATTTTCATCTTTTAGAGCTTGCTCATTCATTATATTTATTAACTCTAAAAAAAGTTCTACATCTTTCAGTTCGTGTGTTTTTCCTTGGACAATCTTCAGCATTTCAAAATTAAACTTTCAAAAATTACGATTTCAGTAAACATATGCCTGTGTAATTTGATAATAAAATCTGTACAAGGTATTACCCTCTGATTTGTATATCGGGATTATAACCGATATTATTGCTGTCATGCAGATATAAACAGTATCGGGTAAATACTTATTAACTGTATAAAGACAAATTAAAATAAAACTAAATTATCCCTTCCCCTTTTATCCAGCGCAGAAAAATATCTGCCCATGCATCGCTTGGCAATCCCTCTTTTTTGATGCTGAAACCGCCTCTTCCTTTGGAAAAAATATGAAGCTCGGCAGATTTGCCAGCCTCATTCCATACTGAATAAAGTGCTAGACAACCAAGTGATACAGGTTTATGATCTGCTTGCACTGCAATAAACAAAGGAGGGGCATTTAGAGGAACATGAACATCAACCATTGAAGGCCCATAGAGGCTTACGATAAAATCAGGATAACCTTCCGGATCGTCCAGAAGGGCGGATCCTACAGCAACACCTCCGCCGGCTGAAAATCCCATGATACCGATTTTTGATGGATTAATGTTCCATTTCTGTGCACTTCGGCGAACCAAGCGAATAGCCTGCTGGCCGTCATTAGTAGCCAGACGGATAACATTATTAAGTTCATGATTTTCAGGTGCGGGATTTGCGTTCGCATATTTTAGTGACAATTTGATTTTTGAAGAATCTACATACGGCATTTTTGAATTGCCTGGATTATATAGCCTGTATTTAAGGATAAAGACTACGAATCCTTGTTTGTTTAACCATTTTGCTACGTCCCCATCCAGGCTGAGCATACGATATGCACCGGCGGGACATATTATTACCGCAGCACCATTGGCAGAGGCAGGCTCAGGTAGATATACGGTCATTGCTGGATCGACTACATTTTGAACAATGGTGCCTCTGCCAGAAAAAGAAGATACCTTTTCCTGGTAATTCCAGTTCTCTGATCCCGGAGCTTTCCCTTTCCATAAACGGATTGTTTCCTGTGCTGAAGCACTCACAACAATGTTCGGTATATACAATGTAATAAGCATGAGTATTATTATTCTGATCGAAATTTTCATCGTTTTTTTTCTTTTCCTGTTTAATGGAATATATTGGATTTCAGAATCCAGCTGTCAGTTTAAGGCATAAACTAAAGACGTTAACTTAAATATTAGTTTGAAATTCAATATTAAGATTTAAAATACTTGAGAACCTAATCTGTTACACATTCGTAAGACTCTGCCCTATCTGTTTGCCCTTCTTTATATATGGGAAATGAAGGGTATGAACACATTGGCAGGCTTTTATTCCCATCTGTAACTGTAGCTGACATGGGTGGAGCAATACCTTTTTCAACCCAGTCGGTTAGCAGTTTAAACCTGTTAAAATTGGTCGGTATAGGGTTCGAAGGAATTTGCTTGCCATCTCCATTGACAGAGTAGTTCATTCCCATCAGACCGTGGTTTGCCTGGGGAAGCACAAAAAGTCGGGCGAAAGAATCGACTGCTGGTCTACCCATTGTATCTATTATCGACTGGTAATAATCGAGTTGTGCGCCGGGAGATGCGAGTGTATCATTTGTACCTATGGCAACAATCATTTTACCGCCCCGTTCTAAAAAAGCGCTTAGATCCGAATCGGTTGAATCAAAGATTTCTGATATCTTTTTCCTTCTTTCATTCAGTTTACCTCCCTCAATATAGTCGAGTGGATTGGCCTTTAAGTCCTGCATGAGGAATCCTGTGACTCCCAACACTCCGAGGTGGCTGTGAAGAGGTGCATTTTCATCAGCAGCTTCCTGTCCTTTGTACCTTTTTCCCTCAATTAGACCACTGCTGGATGGATCTGTGTTTGGTAACCACATTCCGAATGATTTAACGTTATTAGCTAGCGGAGTCGAAAATTCATATCTACTGTATATAAAGTTAAGAGTATTAATCTGACCGTCTGTAAGGCATGCATTTGCACTTGTGTCCGAAGGATTTGGATCTTTACCGCCTGGGCATCGCTTTGTATCCCATGGTTGTTTTTCCGATTTTCCCTGTTTTACATTAAATATAGCTCTACAGGCCATATAATTGTTAATTATCCCGTCTGAGAGCCCGTCCAGTTTGTCACATTGGCGTATAAACTCACCTGCAATTGCGTTTGTCTTTGAGGGTGTTATCCAGTTATCAAGAGGGATTTCCTGAATTCTGATTAGTTCTGGGGCCAGCATCAGTGTTGATAAACTTACAATAGGAACGTTTGCTGCAATTCCGTTATAGTCTTTAGGATATCTCTGGGCTACAGTAAGGGCTTCTCTTCCTCCCTGAGACCCTCCAAAATAATAATTATAATGAGGCTTTTCACCATAGGCTCTTTCTATCAAAACCATAGCTGCATCATGTGTTTTTTTCATCTGCATATAGCCAAGGTTTTTTATTGCCTCTTCATTCAGTGTCCAGTCATTTGGATTTCCAGTATCTTGGGTTCTTTGGGGCGGGTTTCTTGAAAAATGCATTATAGTGCCCATAGAATGTCCTGAATCACTCCCATAGGTAGCAAATCCAAGGCTGATTAGAGATGTTCTGGAGGCCATATCTGTTCCACCCGTTAGGTTAGGAATGAATCCGTTCATACCTGCACCTCCCATTTGGGCAGCGTGATAGCTATATGAAGCCGGAAGTACAACTCTAAAATTAATAGGCTTGGCATTGTTTTTTTTTGAAACCGGAGCCATGGAACCGTCAACTGTGCAGTAACCCGGATTTGGCCCATTAGCATTTGACCATATCGGCGGTTTCAGACTTACACCCGAGACAGGTTCAGCAATGGCTGAAACAGATATTGATCTTCCTAGCTTTTCGACTGTACAGTCTGACTTGGTGATTATTACAGATTTTTTTAATATCCTGTTACGGTCAAAAAAATTAAATATACTTGGAAGTACAAGGGAAATCATACCTGCATGATCGGCATCCACTTCCATATATTCGATTTTAAATCCACGCTTTTTCATCCATTCCAGCATGGCTTTGCTTCCCGCAAGAGAAGGCTTGGCCCCTGTCCCTTCAGTCATAAACACTGGCATCTTTTTTATATTATCCCAGGGGTAGTTTGTTTCGTCCACGAAAGGCCCTGATAAAGGAGCTATTGCCGCAAAATATTGAGCATATTTTGCACCAAGGTACCATGTCCCCCCACTTCCCATTGAATGCCCGGCAAGGAATATTGATGATCTGTCTACAGGGTATTCATTGAGCACGATTTCTATAGTGTTAATAACATCCTTTTCACTTAAACGAAGGGAAGTTTCCTGTTCCGGTGTTAAAGATGCACGCTGTTTTGCAGCTATTTCAGAATTCCCGAATACGGCCGGAAGACGCAGGGGTGTTCCATAGGCTCCCATTCGCGTGTAGCCTAAAGGTGACAGTAAAATATATCCATGTTTTTCGGCCAGCTTAATAAGCTGCCTGTCGTTTGCATCAAGATACCAATTTTCATCAGATCCAGCACCGTGAAGAAAAACTACTAAAGGCAGTGGAGAATTGCCGTCCCATGATGACGGGACATATAAACGGTAGGGCATTTCCTTATTTATTGCCGAAAAAAGATATTTTCGGTGGAGATCTCCTTTTCTCCGCCAAACAGGATCAGCCGAATTTGCATTTGTTTTTGCCAGTGTGATAGACTCCCGAATCTGATTTCCTGCATTAATACTGCAACCATATTCAATAGAAGGGGTTGACTGGGCATCTGGAACACCATGGAAAATATGAAAGAAAGTGAAAAGGGTAATGATACCGAAAAGACCTCGAACGTATTTGCTCATGATGCCTCCTTTACAATTCAGTGTTTTTACTATTGTATTCCTGTATTGAAATTGTAAAGTATATAGGTATACAAAAGGCTTATATGTGTCAATTGTTATTTTTGATTATCTGCTGGTTAAATAATAATAGTGCAGATATATATTGGATAAAGTATAATAACAGGTTGAGGTGAGTGGGATACCGGTTGCTTTTATAATAGTGATGATGTTCTGAAAACGAACATATCACCCCTGAAATAACTTTGACTGAGTAACAGTGTTTCACCTGAATCTGAATGATAGGTTGTTTCATTAAAAAAAACAGGGGAACCGAAGGGTATTTTCAGGGCGCTTGACACATCAAGATCAGCCACAACCGATCTCAAGGTTTGATTAACTTTATAAATTTTAATTCCCATTGCTTGTTCAATTGTGTTCAGTATATCATCCTTTTCGGCTTTCTTCTTCGTTATACCTGCGCAATTAGAAGGATCGGCATAGTATGTATTGAAAGAAACCGGATAACCTTGATATATTCTTAACCGCTTCAATCTCCATATTTCCTGTTCGGAATTTAGTGAGAGAAAATCCTGTACATATTTAGAGGATATTGTCTTGGTGATTTCCAGTACTTTTACCTGTGTATTTAGTTTCTCAATTGATTCTTTCAGTTTTTTAAAACTTCTACCCAACTCAAACTCCAGGGGTTCGGGGTCAATTTTTGAAACAGTTGTTCCCAAACCCCTACGACGTTCTACAAAGCCATCGTTTTTTAATTTTTCCATGGCTTTACGAATTGTGATATTACTCGTTTGAAATTCCCTCTCCAGTTCCTCTCCGGTGAATAGCTGATTACCTGGATTATACTGTCCTGATACAATTCGACGTTTTATAGTTTCTGCAATCTGCATAAACAAAGGAACGGATGAATTATGGTCAAGGGATGTTTTATCTTTCTTGCTGGTATTATTTGTCATTATTAATGTCCTGAAATTGAATATCATAGATAATAAAATAAAATACAATCAACATATTTGTAAAATGATCATTAGGTATACTTCTATACAAAAAACAGGTGTATATCAATTATTTTATTATTAAAAAACTATGGATGTAGTTAATTCAGGGATGTCAGACATTAGTGTAGTTTTCGAAATTGACATCCAGTATTCTAAAAAGTATAAAGGTATACAAATAAGATTATATTGTGGAAAGGAGATAATTAATTGTATAAATATACCTTCTACCTCTTAAGTTTACTGTTTCTGTTCTTCATGCTTTCCTGCGGTATTTCTGAAATAAGTGAAAGAACATCCGAAAAAGTACCGGTGTCTCAGAAACCCGGAGACTGTCTGGCATGTCATAAAGAAAAAGAAGTATTACCCGTTGACCATGCTGATACCAGTGATATGACGGGTAATGAGTGCGATGCATGTCATGATGATGAGGTAACAAGTCTGAAGTCAAAGATTCCTCTTAGCCATAACCACCAGCTGGAAGGCATAACCTGTAATGAATGTCATATAGAAACAGGAGATAAAAAAGGCGCAGACTCAAAGGTATGCCTGAATTGTCATAATGATACGACCTCATTAATCGATGCTACCGGCAGCCTTGAGTTAAATCCACATTTTTCTCCACATGACGGGAATACTCCGGACTGTAACCGATGTCACCACCAGCATAAATACTCGGAGAATTTTTGTAATCAATGCCATAATGCAGAATAGGCCTCTGCCGTTTAAAGGTATGATGAATTTTTGCTTGATGTGTTTTTCATTGAGCCGTGACACTATATAAAAATGAGTTAATATTACCCCCTAAAATTTTCAATGAAAGAGAGGGCCTATGAAAACCAAATCCGTTTATATTTTAACAATAATTTTTATTTTTCTTTTTTTTGCTTTGCCAGGATTAGCCGCCGAAGACACGAAAATAGTGGTGATGAATCCTCGTGGCATCATGCCTGAAATACGAAAGATTCCAATGGCGCCCCGTCCGGCGTCACTGGATGGAAAAAAGATTTATATTGTAGATACGAAGTACCCGAATACAAAACCCTTTGTTAATGAACTATACTCTGCATTGAAATCGAAATATCCCAAAACGGAATGGATTCTTCGTGAAAAGTATGCCGGGTATATGGATGATGATCCAAAATTATGGGCAGAAATAAAAGAAAAGGGTTCGGGAGCGATTGTTCTTTTAGGCCATTGAAGCAGCTGTTCGCCGGCGGTCGTCGGCCATGCTGTGACTCTGGAAAGAATGGGTGTTCCAGCTGTTCCGATGGTCACTGCCAGGTTTGAAGAACTTGTAACAACTATTTCCTTCAAAAAAGGAATCCCCAACATGCGGATTACATATACACCTCACCCTGTGACAGACAGGCCTGCTGATCAATGCCGTGAATTCATTGCAGGCAATAACCCTGTTACAGGGAAACCAATACTTGAGGAAATCTACTGCAGTTTAAGCAGTCCTCTTTCCGTTGCAGACAGTAAAGGCGGATTCCTGAAAAGAGAGCCCAGACCAAGATTACTGCCCCCTGATACACCGGAGAATCTGATGGCATATTTCCAAGAGCAGGGCTATACAGATGGAAATCCGATTATCCTTCCTACTGAGGAGAAAGTAAAAGAAATGCTCATGGCAACAAGTCATGAGCCGGATGAATGGGTCGGCCAGATGCGTCCTTCGCCGCCCCATGAAGCCTGGTATTACACAGTTGAGATGGTGGCAGTTAATGCGGTAATGGCTGGTGCCAAACCGGATTATTTTCCCGTTATCCTGGCGATTGCCTCCAAAGGAGTTACTTCTATATTCAGCTCTACTTCATCTTTTGCCAGAATGGTTGTAGTGAACGGTCCAATAACCAAAGAAACAGGTATGAACTCAGGTATTGGTGCCCTCGGTCCGGTTAATCAGGCAAATTCGTCAATCGGAAGAAGCTGGACTCTGATTTCAAGAAATCTTGGTGGGTCAGGCAAACCGGGAGAAACCTATCTGGGCAGTCAGGGTAATCAGCTTAATTACAACAACCTATGCTTCCCTGAAAATGAGGACGGTCTTCCTCCCGGCTGGAAACCCCTGCATGTGCAAAAGGGCTTTGACGAATCAGAAAGTGTTGTCAGTATCTTCAGCGGTTGGAGTATTAATGATATTGCATGGTATTCTCCGTTACCTATTCATGAGGTCATTCGAGGATGGCTGGAACATTTTTTTTCATTCGGAACTACCCAGGCTACACTTATTCTTGATCCAATCGTGGCAGAAGATGTGGCATCCAAAGGACATCCAACAAAAGAAGCTTTTGCATGGTATCTTGCAGAAAATACAGGCACACCTGGATGGCTCTACTGGTCGGAAAACAGAGAGAACCTTGAAAAGGCAAAAGAGGGAGTAGAGCCATACGCGAGATGGTTAAAAAGAGGTGTCGATACAGTGGTTCCAGTTTCCCGCTATAAAGGCAGAAGCAGTAATTCAAGTTTTATCGCATCCAGGGAAAATAATGAAACCAGTACTTCGATTGAGATTGTCGTAACCGGCGGAGGTACCAATACATTCTGGTCCGGCGGAGATTTCGGGTATGTGGGAAGTTCATCAGTTGATTATTGGAGATAGGAGGATTTCATCAATGAAAAATAAAATATTGATATTGATTCTGTTCGTGACGGTTTTTACTTTACCTCTGAAACCTGCGCTGGCTGATTTTAATTCTTCTACAAATCCTGCATCCACAGGTGTCCCTGTAAAATCCATGGTTGAGCTGGGTTCTGTTTATTCAAATATATATGATATTACCATTACTGTTCTTGAAACAATTCGCGGCAAAGAAGCCATGAATAGACTTAAAAAAAGCGGTTCAAAAAACAAAATGCCGCCAAATGGAAAAGAATACCTGCTGGTAAGGATCAGGTTTGAAATTCAGGGGAGAGTTGTTTCAGATACTCTTTCTTTTAATGTTGGTGACAATCCTCTTCAATGGGTTGCCCTTACATCTGACTTAATGGAATATCCTCAGGTTTCAGTAACAGTGCCAAAACCCGCGCTTGCAAAAAGGGTTAAGTCAGGTGAATCCTTAGAAGGTTGGTTGGCATTTGCGGTAGACTGCAAAGATAAAGAACCTGTTATGGTTTTTGACCCTGATTCAGGAGGTGCTACCGGACGGGGAAGAACACTTTTCTTCAAACTGTATTAGGTCTTAAATAGAATGCCCATATTGTTCCTATCTCAGAGACAATATGGGCATTGAAACTTTTACCGATTTTTATATCCAAATCCGTTGTTTTTCCTTACTGCTGGATGCTATTTCAATTGAAAAATATCTGATTCTTGTTACCTGGCGGCCTTGACAGTTTTGCCAAAGAGCCTGAATATATACGGCATACCGCCACTGATCACTGTTCCATGATCACCATCGGGAATTTCTATATATTCATGTTTCATTTTAAGCTTTTCCAGACTGTCGCGCCATTTATGAGTGTAATTTGGAGCTACGACCTTATCCTTTCCTCCCTGAATGATCATAATAGGAATTCCTGCGTCTTTCATGGGTTTAAGAATCTTATCACAGTCCTGCATCATCATAAAAGCTGCCGGAGCCATAGCTGCAACCGCCGCCCATGTGTCTGTATATTTTTGGCCCAGGAAAAGCGCACCAGCACCTCCCATTGAATGCCCCATCAGGTAAGTTCGTTTTTCATCTACATTAAACTCCTTCTTCATCATAGCCAGGACATTCATAACATCCTTTTCACTAAGCTCTGCCAGGTTCGGAGGCTCAACAGGGCGGCCTCCCATTGCAATTACAGGAGAGCCGTACCATCCGCTTACGGTATATCCTAGAGGTCCTGCAACGATATAACCTCCTTCTTCAGCCAGATCTATAAGACGATCACGTACTATAAAATTTGCATCCCCACCCATACCGTGCAGGGCAATTATGAGGGGGTTCTTTTTATTCTTTGAAACCTTCGAAGATACATAAACAACATATTCCAGCTCTTTATCTGTGTCTTTGAAGTGGTATGTGCGCTGCTGAGCACGTGAGTCCGGTTTAATAGTCATCGGGAAATTTGGCATCGGCTTTTTGGCCGGTCCGGGTTGTTGCCCTGCAACTGATTGGAGAAGTGAAAGGCTAAGTAAGAGAGTAAATACAGTAGTGAAAATAAGAGTCGTTTTCCATTTCATGATCCTGTCCTTTTGTAATAGATTTTATATTATACGTGGTACTGCTATTGATAAACAGCCTCCACCCGGAAGCATTTAATTTGATTTAAAAGAGTAAAAGTATACTTATATACAAAAAAATGGATATATCAACCAAAAAAAATAAAAGAAAATCTAATGCAGCCTTGAATGTGAATAAAAGACATTAAATGCTGTCAAAGTGAGCATTTCTTATTTTTTTGACTTGTTGTAAATACATATAAAAGGAAACATAAATATGACAGACCCTGATCAAAATAAATTTTGATCAGGGTCTGCTATGATCTTTAAACCATATTAATACCTATACAAATGGGATTAAAGTTTTCTGATGGTGTTACCCGTTGAATTTTATTCTGGAAAGCCGGTATAACTCTTCTCTGTAGGCCTGGGTTAAAGCTCCCATTCCATAATGGCTGAAATGCGCGGGTTTATCGGGGTTGCAAAATCTATCTACAAATCCTGCAGCTTCAGCTCGCTGCTGCTCTTCCGATGCATCATAAGGGTAGGTATCTGGAATTACACCGATCACAATGCGATCACCGTATTTTTCATAAAGCATGTGTGTATCATTCATGACCTGCGGATCCCATGAGTCCCAACCTGCTTCAATAATGGAAGGTGCCTGTATTTCGAGATGTCCGCAGCTGTGCAGATCAGCGATTCTGCCTCTTTCATGTATATGATCCGTCAACTGTCTCATAGCAGGGACTATCATTTCCATTGCTGTATCAGGCGAAAAAAACGGAGCCCTCTGCGATCCCCAGTCATCATGCACTGTGAATCCGTCAACATTGAAGTGATCGATAAATTTGTCAACAATCCGGATATAAAGGTCGGTCAGTTTTTCAAACAATGCCTTTACTGCATCCTTCTGGTCCTCATCAATTAGAGCCATCACTGCGCCGTCAAAATCCATAAAGGATATCAGCCTCTCATAATATCCATTCATAATCCATGGCACAATGGCTGTTCCATTGTTTAGAAAAGTATTATTGGCTTTAGCTGAACCTTCCCAGTCCCAGCTGTCGATATCCGGCCAAACAAGTTTTTCTTCCCATTCATTTGCATCATTTAGAAAGGGGCTTCCTGGTTTAACCATTGAACCTTGTGCTGTTTCAACATATTGCCATTCAATGCCGAACATGTCCTTTCCTCCATACTGGTCACGAGGCAGCGGATTTGCCTCAATCATGAATGCTCGTGCCACATTGTCAGGAAATATGCTGGGGCAGAATGCGGTTGATTCGATACTTGTAACCTGCCAGATTGGTTTTTTATTAATCAGTCCGAGATAGGCTTCTTTTGGCACTGTCGGAAAATCATATACCGGTGTACTGGGCATTCCAGGGTAAAAACCGGGTATTTCTCTCACTACCTTCAATTCTTCTTCTGAAAATGGAATTTTTTCAGGCATTGTTTCTCCTTTTTTTTAAATATAAATCCGTTCAACTAATAAACAGGATGTTTCTACTCTATTTGAATTCAGCTTTTATTTTTTTTACGATTCGTTTGTTTTTTTTGTTTAACTCCATAATTACGGCTAGCTGGTCATCAGATAAGGAATAGAAAACCATTATTGCAAAGGCCAGAAAGCTTGTCACTGCCGGAAGATAACAGATAAGGTTCATCAGGCTGTTTATGAATTCCTCGGTTGGCGCAATGTTCGGAACAAATCCGATAAAACCCAGGCCAGCGGGAACAATAGTTCCTGAAAGTGCTATTGCAATCTTGATAGGAAGAGTGAACATGGACATGATGATTGCGCTTGCATCTTTGTCTGTTTTATAAAAACCGTACTCGGCAGCATCCATATACATAGCTTGGCGTATCGGCCCATTGACTCCTGCACCAAGTGCCGATATAACAATAATTGCAATATAAACATATGGACTTGAAAGACCAAAAAAACGCAGTACAATATAGCCTGCTGTCCCCCAGATCGAGGCAAACAGGTATGTGTTTTTCTTTCCAAGAATACCGACAACTCTGGGTGCAATCAGAGTACTTGTAAAACTTGCAATAGCAAGTGAGAGTGAATATGGTTTCATATAATGTTCATTTTCTATGACATATTTGAAATAGTACACTGCAACCATCTGAATACTGATGATACCCAGGTTGGATACAATATCCGCTGACATCAACGTCCTCAGATGTTTGTTTCCGACAACCTGACGAATCATCTCCTGAAGAGGCATTTTATTTGACAGGTTTTTTGCCGGGTCATATCTGTCATAGTCCTTTACCTGATAAAAAAGAAACCAGTAGCCCAATACCTGAATAACTGCCAATATTCCCACAGTGTAAAAATATCCCCATGATTCATTTTTTTCACTGAAGTGATAAAATATGTTTAGAACTAAATAACTGTAGATAATCTGGCTGGACATGCCGTACTGAACGTTCCTGGTTGACATCCGCATTCTGTCCTTGACACTTTTTGCCACAACGGATATCAGTCCAAGCTGTGCATTGTATGCAAAATTTAAACTTACGTGGGCTATCATATAGACCAGACTTAGATAGACTACTTTTAATCCGTAGCTAAGGGGTAAATTCGTAAATGTAAGAGTAAAAAAAACAGAGGTTGCAAGTGGTGGCAGAAGCAGCCAGGATCTGTACTGGCCCCAGCGAAACTGGGTACTCTGTATTAGAACACCCGAGATTGGGATTGAAATGGCATCAATAATATGTGTTATAAATATGATGACAGGGATAATTGATAACTTTATAAGGGCAACATCTGTTAAAAATATGGTGTAATACTGAATAGCCAGAGTCATCATTAATGAAAAAGTCAGATGTGAAAAACCATAACTGTGGACAAGCACGCCCGGAAGTTTTTTTTTCAAATCAAATTCTCCTTTCGTTATACTACTATTCCGAGCAGACAAAGCTGTCCGCACTGTTTATATCACCATCTTTATACCTTGCAACAAGAGGGTAAGGGCAAAGCGGTCTTGTAACACCGGGATAAGCCCGGCCTGTTGCAATTATACGATCTGGCACAATCCCTTTTTCAACCCAGTCCATAATTGCGTCAAGCGTGTTAAACTGGTCTGTGGATTTACCTCCGCTGCAGTGGCACATTCCAGGAATAAAAAACAGCCTTACAGAATCACGTATGGATGATCCGTTAACTTCCATTACTTCATCGTACCATGCGGAAAGTACGCCCGAGGCCATACCCTGATCGGAAAGTCCATTATAGACGATCATTTTTCCATGGTTTGCAAAGGTCGAAAGGAAAGTTGAGTCAGCATCGGTATTAGCTGCCGTATGGCGTGTTTTTGCGACATCACGGTCAAAATCAAATTTAAGGGGATCCAGGTCAGGATCAGGTGGGGTCAACTGAAGATAGCTTAAATTTACCAGTCCCAATGTAGCGTCAGCCGAATCCCATTTCCCTGTACCTGAAGATCCAATATGCATGGCCCTCCACTCCGGTCCTGCAATACCGGTATCATAAGTAAAGGGACCGTAGACTGATTTTCCGTCACTTGTACGCGGTCCGTTAAACATATCCCGCAGTGCATTCACCTGCGCCTTTGAAAGACAGGTTTCTGTTTTTTCGGATTTGCATGTGAGAATTCCGGGGTCATAGTCGCAGCCCTGCCAGTCATTGATGAAACCGTCTGCGAGCCCATCGAGTGCATCACAACGCTTAAGAAGAGTATCTGCTACAAGGTTTAAATCTTTATTGGAAAAGGCCTTTGAAATTATGGGACGGCCGTTTTCATCCGTTGGTGCAATTCTGGCTGCTACCTGAATGTTCCATATTTCGTCCATTGCTATCCCGGAAAATTTAATCGCAGGATCTCCTGCAACAATGCCGTCAAAATAGAGTGGGAAACGCTGAGAGGCCATTAAGGCCTGTCGCCCGCCATTAGAGCAACCGATAAAATATGAATAGGTTGGCGCTGCCCCGTAATATTTTTCAATCAGCTCCTTTGCCTTAAGTGTAACCTTGTCCAGAGCATTGTAGCCGTAGTCAATTCGGGCCTGCTGGTCCAGTCCGAATGTACCGTCGAGCATGCTACTCCTGTGGCCTCCGTCAGTTGAAACTACGGCAAATCCCTGTGCAAGTCCAGATGGTCTGGCTGAACCCATCTGGCTTCCGATGGCAGAGGAGAGCATTCCATCAAGGCCGGCGCCTCCCTGAAAAAAGAACCGGTTGTTCCAATTTGAAGGCATGCGCAATTCAAAACCTATTCCAAACTTTTGTCCCTTAACGCCTGTCCGGGGATTGAGCATACCCTGAACCAGACAGTGTTCAGGCAGCATATTCTCCTTTCCGCCGGGTCCCGGAGCCGGTCCTTCGGGTACGATCTCGGCCTTCTCGACAATGAAGTTCCTGGTAGCAAGTTCAGTGATAGCAAGACAGCTTGATTGATTTGATTTAATATCTGCGCCAAAGGTTTTTTCCAAAGGAAATACAGTTAAAAGCATAAGGCAAGTTAATAAAAATCCTGTTGAAACTCTGAAGGATAATATCCTTTTAATAACCGGTATATAAGACATAGGAACCCTCTCTTTATATTTTAAAATCATCAGTTTCCAAATTAATTTGGAATAATCCTATAAAACTTTATTTTATGGTCTTTTAAATATCCACCTGGACTTATAGCTGTCCGGGTCAAACCTGTCCAGAGTCGGAGTGCTCCTGCCGATTGCAGTGAGAACAAGTTCTTCTTTCGAATCCAGAATAACTTTTGAAGTTATACGGTATGTCCCGTCAATCAACTGATCGAGACGCCAGAGTTGTTCGGGAGCGCCTGTATATTCAGGGACTGTGATAACTTCTTTTTCTGCAGTGGCTGCAAGTGCCCTGTTTGTACCTTCGAGAATTATCTTGAAATATGGTGATCCCAAATAACCGCCGGCATCCGGTACCGGTGTTATTGTCCATTTCTGGTGAGGTCTGAACATATAATCGCCAATCCGAACATCTATATTTCCTTTTGGCCAGGTCTTTTCGACATCGGAAAGTTTCTGGGGGGGGGACCGGAACAACAGGTTCTTCAGTATTGCCCCCAAAGAAACGCATACCGCCTGCCATTCTTATGAAATCCACGGCAAGTTCAAGAGCATATCCGCTGCGTTCGGATTGTATCTCATATGTTCCTTCCATGAAATTATCGCCCGCGACAGGCCATCCATCCTTCCAGAGAAGAGGGCGAATGCCCAGAACACTGTGACCGCCTTGGGCCAAGTCCGCCTCATAGTGGCATGAAAACTTTTGAAGACCGTTGCCCAGGTCTATCAGACCAAAGTGGCCTGGCCCCACATAATGACCGCTGGCTGCAACTACAAGTTTGCCGCCGCCTTTAAGCATGGGTATCCCCATGTGATCAACATATGGTCCCGTTATCTTTCTTGAACGTCCCACTCTGATGTTGTAAGTGGAATTGGCTCCGTCGCAGCAGGTGCCATGAGTGCCGAGGAGATAATACCATCCGTCACGATACATCATGGCCGTTGCCTCACAGTCAATTGCTACATTAATCGCATTATTTCCCGGCATGCGTTTTCCGTTTTTAGGGTCAATTTCAATAATTCTTATGAAACCAAAGTAAGTTCCATAGGTCAGCCACAACCTGCCGTCAGTCGGGTCTAGAAGAAACGCAGAATCGATTGCGTCACAGTCCTCGACTCCGTCCGATGATACAACTATTGTTTCATCATGAAATCCAAAGTCAGGGGATTTGGGGTCAAGGGATTTTGTCCACATGACATATACATTGCTGGAATGTCCTCCCCCCAATCCGCCTCCGCCCCTGGCATATGTCATATAATAGCGGTCATTTATTTTTATTACATCCGGGGCAACTCCTCCCCCGGGCCGCTCACCTCCTCTGTGCCATGTCCATCCGTCCTCAGAAATTAAACCTCCCCCACCTGTGCCGAAGGTATAATATTTCCCATCACACTCTGTTATAGTTGAGGGATCATGAATATAGGGCTCTCCTACCTGGGCCGATACCCAGCCGGAGAATATGAGAAAAAGCAGTAAAGAAAAAGCTGCTGATATAATTCGGTTTTTCATAGGGGCTCCGGAATAATGATTAATATCTTAAAAGATGATTGTGAGATCCTTAACTGGAACTCCATTTTCATCGATAAAACGGACACAGAAATCACTCATGCCCGGGCCGTTAATAACTGCACCGCGGATAATATTTCTACCTTTTTTAAGTGTAAGACGTTTGGATACACAATCGTCCATAACCATTCGCCTGTCACCGAAAAGGCTGACAGCTTCCTTCCCGTTAAACCACCACATGGATGCTGAATTGGAGCCAACAGCTAATCGAATATTTTTCATCTCCCGGGGGCTGTTCACGACAGTAACAGCCCAGAAAAGAATACCGTAATGCTGTTTATCAAGACAATAGGCAAAGCGGAACAGTTTGACATTGAAATTTGTTGAATCAAGGGCGTGCCACTTTAGTTTCTGATCTCCAACTGATACAGTATCGCCGTTTTCGGGAACAGCTTTAAACTGATCCGGAAAGTATTCGGTATAAAAAGCTTTCCTCAGATAGGTGTCTGTAAACACAGTATTGGTCCGGTTTGGTTTATTGATGGGCTCTAGGAGAAGCCAGCGTTGTAAAAAACCATCAGTATCAGGAGCCTTTGGAGTCGATGTTGCCGGAATAAAGTATGGTGCGATAATCTGGAGATCAATTTCCTTTTTGTTGTTATCAGCGCCTGTAGATGTAATAGATAATACTGAAAATGTTGATACAACAAAAAAAACGAATATTAACATTAAAAAATTGCGGAACCTTTTCATAATAGATCCTCACATAAATAATTATGATTATGGATTATACCTTTTTCCAAGGATTAATTTATCTCCTGAATCATCAATTTCATAAAAGCGAGGCTTCCGAGGACCATCTCCCTTTACATGATGGATAACAAGCAGGCGTTTACCTTCAAATGTAGTAAACAGCATGCCGTGGCCGCTATTGTTGCCCACAAATGGTTTTTCCTCCTGTATCCAAGGGCCGTCAATTGTTCCTGACTCGGAATAGGCAACTCCCTGCAGGTACCGGCCTTTGCCCCAGCTTGACCACAGCATTCCCAGTTTGCCTGTTTTTGTTCGAAAAAGCTGTGGGCCGTCAGTAACCCAGCCAGGAATTTTCATGCCGAAGGTCATTTCCCCGTTTCCAACCATTTCCAGAGCCCATGGGGCTTCACTTGCCCGGAAAAGGCATACAGGTTCAGATATAGTCCTGCTCAGATCCGGGGAAAGTTTTACATAATCCATTGTTCCATCAATAATCTGGGTCCATTCATGAACAAATATGAAGTATGTAATGTTGTTTTCATACCAGATGGTTCCATCAATAACGTCCCAGTTATGGTAAAGGTAGTCATAGTCAGGGTCAGGGTTTATATGTTTATATGGTCCTTCCGGTTTATCAGATACCAGGATTTGAGTCTGGTTCCGGTGAACGTTGTATCTGCGCGGAACCACATCAACAAGATCCTTCCTGTCAGTCCATGTTGCTGCATAATAATATTTACCGTTGACCTCGTGTATTTCAGCAGCTGCTACAAACATAAGACCTTCCATCCAGGTACCCCTGACATCAATTGCCCCGTAGGGGCCTTTCCAGGTTTTCAGGTCTTTGCTTTTATAGATACTCCCGCCGCTGCTGGTCATGTAGTATGTTTTCGATTTTTTATCCGGGAAAATAAAAGGATCGCTCATACTCATTTTATCAAACTCAGTTGTAATTATCTTCCGGGGCTCTGTCACACTCGGCCCAACCCAGCGCATTACCGGAGGTTTCTTTTTCGCACTCCCTGTCGAAGGCATACCAAAACCTTTTGAACCTTCTGGCGCCGGAATTGTAACTGTCGGTGTAAGCTTATTTTTTTCTGCGGCCTGCCCAAAGCATATCTGTGCCGAACAAAACAGGACCAGCACTGCTATTGAATAAATTATTTTATTCATATTAAGAGCTCCCTTTTAGATCGGTTTACCATGGTTTAAGTGCTGCCGCATTAGCTCCGGCAATACGTCCTGTTGCCAGACATTCGGAATTATTTCCACCGCCATTGTACATCCAGCCCCAGAATGATCCCAGCTCACCCGCACTGTACAGCCTCGGTATTGGATTATTAAATGGATCAACAATCTGACATGATGGGTTACGCCTTGGTCCACCCTGGGTATTATACATAATTGGATAAATTTTAAGGGCCACATAGGGCGGCTGGTCTATTTTTTTAAGGTTGTTCTTTGGCCTTGCGAAGTCGGAATCAATTCCAGTATCACAATATTGGTTATAAGTTTTAACAGTCTCTTCCAGTTCCGCTGATGTAATACCAAGTTTACTTGCCAGTTCCTTGATAGTATCACCTTTAATAATCCAGCCTTTTTCAATTTCTGCGCTGTTGTCTTTGCTCCATTTATAGTTTGTATACCAGTTGTACCAGCCGAATTTCATTCCTGATGAAACAAGCGGTCGTTTAAGGACTCTGGAGTCCAGAACGGCATAACATGGTATTCTTGTAAACTTCTGTGTACCCAGCGTATCAAAGAAGATAAGGTATTCCTTTTCGCCCAGTCCATGACGGTTACCACCCGATTCATTCATAAAACGTTTTCCGAGTTGATCCGTCAGAATGTAAGGCGCGGAATATAACGATACTGATACCGGAACTCTCCCAAGGTCGTCATCATCAACCAGAATGGCGCCTATTCCAGCTAGGGCGTTATTCATATGCCAGAGGTCTGCTCCTGCTTTCTGGGCCATCCTGATTCCGTCACCTGTATTGTATGTAGTGCCGCGACCATACATCGGCCAGCCGGGCAGGTGCTGCTGCTGGATATCATGGGCGAATTCAAAACCTCCGCACGCCAGAATAACACCCCGGCTGGCCTTGATGTTGACGGTCTTACCTTCGGATTCGGCCTTTATACCAATGATTTCACCCTCACAATTGAGAATCAGATCCTTTGCAGGTGTCTGATACATAATCGGAATCTTTCGTTCATCCAATTGTGCACGAAGAGGATTATAAAGGGCAGCTCCAAAACCGCCGCTGGCATTGGACCAGGTCCGCACTCCTTCGCCTCCCGGAAGTTCCGGGTATTCAGGCTGAAACATGCCGAGGGATCTGGGTTCAACTCCCCATTTTTTTAACCATTCATTATTCTCAAACATTCCGCTGGCCAGGGCCTTGATACTTTCCTGGTCTGTCAGACCGTAGCACATTGAAGTAATATACCTGATTCCTGTCTCCACGTCTGTCGGCGTCCACCACATATTACCCGACACCTTGCTGTTTCCTCCCTCACGTTCCTTTGGCGCCTTCTCCAGAATAAGAACCTTTGCTCCGGCGTCATGCGCTGTCATTGCCGAGGCGATTCCTGCGAATCCTGTTCCGACCACCACAACATCAGTTTCCTTGTCCCATTTCAAAGCAGTCCCTGATTCCTTGCCTATAGAAGGATCCGCGGTTAAACCGACCATAGCTGCGGCACCTATGCCGACTGAAGTTGTTTTGATAAAATCTCTTCTTGATAGGTTTTTCTTTTTACTGTCTGTATGCTTCATTATTTAACTCCTTCTTTCTCTTTTCAATAGTAAGCTGTTAACATAAGTAACAGGTGAACAAGTAATGGTTATTTACCTTGAATTTACCTTCTGCATGATAAAAATTATAAATATAACCACCAGTGCAAGGATGGCATTTGTGGTGCAAATGGCATTTACGCTCCAGTTTTTCGAAAGCATAATAGTCCCTGCAGCAGGCGCGATTATAGATCCGAATCTGCCCACTCCGGTTGCCCAGCCAATCCCTGTACCCCTGATATCAGCAGGATATGAAACAGCTGCAAGACCCATAAGCCCGGAGTTGCTGCCGATCACAAAAAATCCCATGACAGCGGATACAAACGCCACAATAATAAATGTACTGGCGGCAAAATACCCAAAAATAAAAACACTCGCAAAGGCGAGGAAAAAACCGATTTTTAGCACATTAAATCTGTTGAATTTATCCATCAGGATGCCGATTAATACTGTTGCCGCAACTGCTCCCATATTAACGCAGGCAAAGGCCAGGCTGAATTCCCGGGATGAAGCGCCGCTGTTTCTCAGCAGGGTCGGTGTCCATGACAGGATCAGCCAGAGCAGATAGTAACTCAAAATAAAGGCTATCCATAACATTATGGTATTTGCTGCCCGTCTCTCTTTAAAAAGATGTTTAAAAGGCGCGCCTGGCAGCCTTTCTTCGGATGAAACAAAATTAATGTCTTTCATTGCGCCATATGAAGGTGCGATTTTTGAGACAATTTTACTTATCCGCTCCTGATCCTTCTTTTTCCCTCTTTTGATCAGGAATTCCAGCGGCTCAGGAAGTGAAATCAATGCAATAACCCCGATGACACATGCTGTGATACCTCCTGCCAGAAATAAGGATTGCCAGCCGTATTTTGGAAGAAGAAAAGAAGAGAAAAGTCCGGAACATGTAGCGCCTATCGCAACACCGGCATACATCGTAGTAGCGAGTGTTGCACGTTTGTTCGTTGGAGCATATTCTGACCCAAAGGCAAGCGCATTTGGAACAGCACCGCCAAGCCCTAGACCTGCTATAAAGCGGAGGATTATCAACTGCTCCAGAGATTGGATAAATGCGATGGATAAAGTAAAAATACCGAATGTAAAGGCGGAAACCAGCAGCATCTGTTTACGGCCAAAACAATCCGCAAGCATCCCCAGGACAAACGCCCCTATCAGTGCTCCAACATTCCCTAAACTCATTGCAATGCCAAGGGCTGCAGTTGTTGTATCCAGTGATTCCGCAATTTTAGGTAATGACACACTTAAAAGAGACAAATCAAAACCATCAAAAAAGGCAAGTAAAAAACAGAGTGTGCATATCCAAATTTGATACAATGTAAACCGTCCGGAATCCAGAACATCTTTTACGCTTACTGATTTGCCTGGCATTTTTTCTCCTTTTATTAATGTTTTTTCATCACTTGCTTCTTTTTAGTCAGCGAACAGCAGGGGTGCGAACTCACGCAGGCTGCGCCGCCATGACAGAAACTCATGTGCTGTATTGGGGGAGACATAAAACACACTGTTGATCCCGGCCTTTTTAAGCTCGTCTGCGGTCTCCTTAGGATCTCCTCCAAAGGGGCCTCCGCCTCTCCGGTTACCGCTGATTTCCCGGCTGCCGTAACTCACAAAAACCAGTTTTACTTTTTTCTTGAATCCGGATGTTTTATTGACATCCTCCATGGAAATGCTCCCTCCGCTGAAGAGACCAATGTGGGAAAACAGATCCAGGTTGGCCAGTGTGATCAGCCTTGTCTCAATTCCACCCATGGACAGACCGGCCATGGCACGGTGGGGCTGGTCGGAGAGGGTGCGAAAGTTGGCATCAATATAGGGAATAAGCTCGTCTACAAGGACTGTCTGAAAGGAATCGATCTTGAAACTTGCAAGCCCTCCGAACTTGACTTCGTTGGTCATACCGTAGGTCATTACAATGAGGAATGGCCTGATTTTATTTTCGGCTACCAGGTTATCCATGATCAGGTTGGCATGGCCCTGAACGCTCCAGGCTGTTTCATCCTCTCCCCAACCATGCTGCAGGTACAGCACAGGATACCGTTTGTCTGTATCTTTATTGTAACCGGGCGGTGTGTATACAAAGGCGCAGCGTGATGTATTTGTGCTTTTTGATGGAAAAAGAACCTGGTGCACCATTCCGTGGGGTACATTCCTGAGTGAATAGAAATCCCGGTCATGGGCAGGTATTTCTATGCCGCTTTCCCAGCGTACAGAACCGTAGAAATTTCGGGTACCCGGATCATTGAATGTCCCGCCGTCTACTGAAATATGATAGTAATGAAAACCTTCATCCAGCGGCCCGTCTGTTGTGCCCACCCATGCGCCATCCTTTCCTTTTGTAAGCACAGTGCCCCCGCGTCCTCCCAGACCAAGGCTGACACTTACACTTTTTGCTTCTGGTGCCATAATACGGAATCGGGCATACCCCTGTGAGTTGACCTGCGGGTATTCCTGGCCCGGCTGATTAAGTGATGAGGGTTTCCAGTCATTTTCAGGGGAAGGCCGGTTTGTCTGTGCTGTACATAATGCCCCCCAAAAAACTGCAATCAATGCGAATGAAATAAAATACCGTTTCATGATTGTTCTCCTAAAATTAATTATTTTATTTTTTAAATACTTTTATTGCCTTGATATCATCAGTAGGGCAGAAAACCTCACAGGCTCCGCATCCATTACATTTTAAAGGATCTACAAGCGGGTAAGACTCATATGCTTCTTCGTCCCAAAATATTTTAACAGCCTCAAAGGGGCAGGATCGTACACAGGTGTTGCAGTCACTGATGCCCCACAGACACAAAGACATGTCCACTTTGGCTTTTCCTATAATGTAGCTGTTTTTCTGTTCCAGATTCAGGTTTTGCAAAGCCCCGCTAGGGCATGCCTTTATACAGGCGTTGCATTCTTCATTGCAGTATTCGGTTTCATATCTTATTACAGGAGTCAGAAAACCAAGAATACCTGATTTACCGGTGTCAGGATGAATAATTTTGGATGGACAGGCTCTTACGCAGTTCCCGCATCGCATACAAAGACCTGAAAACTCACCCTCCTGTATTGCGCCTGGTGGCCGAAGGGGGGCATGTTCTGATCGTGCTCGAACGATATTTTTTGTCCAGAGGCTGAGCCCCAGACCTGCCGCAACTGCAATAAATGTTCTCCTTGTCGCCGGGAGCAGGTTTTTATGCGTAGTGTTTTCATCTGAGGCTGTATTATCCTGTTTCCTGAATTTCCGGCAGAAAGATCCTGCACCTTCCAGAAGATCCTGTGTTGCTCCGAGGGGACATATCCTTGCACACCAGAAACTGCCGGAGGTTATCGCAAGTATAATAAGTATAACTATACCGGATAATGAAACCGTTACCGAAAAAATATCAGCGGATCTGTAGACAGAAAAGGCACTATTTAATAATGAGAGCGGGTCCATCCAAAGGAAAAGCGGGTAGCCGAAGACAGATCCGGCAATTGTAAGCAGAGCGATGTATTTTCCCAGCGGAGGACAGTTTTTCCACCAAATTTTAAATGGCAGTTTTAAACCTGATACAGTATCAAGCAGAAGACCGACCGGGCATATATAACGACAGAACCATCTTTTTCGAACAAAAGATATAAGCGCAAATCCAATGCCCAAAATAGATCCTATCCATATTGTACCGCCGGTCAGGATTGAACATATTGTGATAAACGGGCTTGCCTGAACAAAGACCCTTGATGTTTTGATCCAGAAAGGAAAGGGGATCAGTAAAAGGAACGCCACCAGGAAACATATAATTCTCACATATAATCGAATTCCGGAATTCTTAATTATCATTACAAAAAATCTCCTTGTCTGCATTAACCTATAATTCTTAGATATATATAAGCGGCAGATATCATGGTCAGTATTATCAGGCTCAGTTCGCTCCACAAACGGATAGACGGTCGTGGCTGCTTTTCCTGCGGTATCTGCTTTCCAAACATGCTGCGATGATTAAGCCACGCGATAAAGGGACCGACAAGAAAGGCAATCACTGATGTCATGTCAATAAATGTCTGAAAACTTTTCATGAATAAACTTATGACTATCAGGCATCCAGTAACCAGAAAAATCATAATCCAGTCATAGAAACGCCGCCCCATAAATTTGCCGTCTGAACGGGGAATTATATCAATTACAAGAGCTTCTATAACCCGGGGGTACCCATCCATTACTGTAAGGAGTGTAGAAAACATCACTGTTATGGCTGCCACTCCAATGGGATAGTAGGCCCAATTTCCTACAAGTTCCGTAAACAAACGGATAACCTGGTTGGCGAAACCAATGGCATTCTCTTCAGGCGTCACGCCGTTACAGTACATCACAACCATTCCGAGTAGCACAAAACATACTGCCAGAATAAAAGTAGTTATAAAACCTACATTAAAGTCCAGTTTGGCTTCAGGTATACTTACTTCTCTCCCGAAGTCTTCAGTCTTGGCACGTGCCCACAATGATTGGAGAACGGATGCATCAAGGGGAGTAGGCATGTAGCCCGCCATAGCGACTACATAGAGCAGTGTGGAAGTGTCAAAATTAACACAGCTCAGACTCGCCTTTAATTTTAGCTTAAAAAGTGCACTGAAAGTGGCAAGCAGGATCAAAAAAGTAAACAGTGCCACAATAGCCTTGGTGAGCCGTTCGAGTATATGGTATCTGCCAGTGATCAGAATCACTGCGGAGATAATGAGAATAATACCATTATCAAACATAGATCCTGCTGAATATCCCAGTACTGCATTGATTAAAGCTGTTGTGACAAGTCCTATTGCAGCTACGATAAACACCATACTCAATATCTGCGAAAGACCAAAAATCCACAGGGTCCAGCGGCCGAAACTGATATAACTGTCAACAAGCGAACGACCTGTGGCAGCAGCAAATTCGTTACCGAAACGAAGAGCGGGGTACTTTAGCAGGCAGAACAACAGGATGAATGGAATCATAGCCAGACCGTACATTGCCCCCGCACGTGTCGCATAGACAAGGTGAGATACTCCTACTGCGGCTGCAGTATACAGAATACCGGGGCCGAGAATTACCATATGATTTCGACTTAAATTTATCATTTTCCTGTTTCCTTTATTTAATACTGTTTCCCTCATTTTTATCTCAACCTTTACAGGAAAGGATAGGTGAGGAAATAAAGGATATCCTCTCCCCTTATCCCTCCCGACCGGGGAGAGAGTATGTTTGGTGGGATGGCTGTTAAAACAAAACTGAATTAAACTCCGATTTTTCAGTAGTTAATTCATCCCTTTCCGGCTTAATCGGGAAGTATTACCCCCTGTTTTTTAAGGCTGGCCTGTAAGGTTTTTACATTAATTTTCCTCAGATCCACATTAGTGTTTATTGCCTGTGCAGCAGCAGTTCCGGCAGCTTCGCCAAGGGCAATACAGTGAGGTATATAGTTGAAAAAATTATTGGCTATTGCATTTGATGAAAAGGCACGGCAGGCAACAAGCAGGTTATTAATCTTTTTGGGTATCATGCATCGATAGGGCATATAGGTGACCGGAGATTTTAATGATTTCCTACCTCGGTCCACATCAGGAAATACAGCAATAGTGTCCTCAAGCGGTTTGTTTGAATCCATATCTTTCTCGGTCATTACATATTCACCGACTACTCTTCTGGCTCCCCTTGTACCCAGCTGTGGGTTGGTAAGTACAATGAAACTTTTATCAAAACCTGGAATGTTTTTTTTGTAATAGTCATGAGTTATCAGCATTTCTTTTCGACCCAGAAACTCTACTCTGGTGAGTTCTTCAACATCAACCTGGCTTTTGTTGGGATAGCGCGGAAAAACCCAGACAAGACTCTCTTGGTTTTTCAGGTTGCTGGTCATAAAGCCGCCGTGTCCGCCGGCCTTTCTTATCTCACGCATCTGCTCCATGATTTCCTTCTGGTGGGCGCTTTTGTATTCATCATATTTTTTCAGGTCAACATTTGCTATCCAGTAGGAGAAAGATAGGTTTGCAATTCTCAATGTTTTATCAATACTGCTTTCATAATCAGCCCCGGTATACGGCAGCAGGTCACCGTCACCCGTGGAATCGATTACCACCTTTGCCAGTATAGCCTGTCTGCCGGATTTGCTTTCAAAGATAACCCCCTTAACCTGGTTGCCGTCCATTACCGGTTCAGTACCCCAGGCATGGAGGTATGTTTTTACGCCCGCTTCTTCAACCATTTCCTGCAGTATACATTTTGATATTTCTGCATCAATATGTGCGGAGTAAAGCACTCTTTTCTCCCGGACATTAAAAAAGGAGCGGTTTTGGTAATACTTGACCAGCTTTGGGTCCTCCGTTCCCCAGTGTTCCTTTTTGGGGTAATCCGTGGCTTCTCTCTTTTCCAACCGTTCTATCCATTCCTGGGAAATTCCTGCTATCTGCTGTTTTCCGCTGAAATCACTAAGGTTGGGGATAATAGTGACCAGTCCGCCGGTGCCCATGCCTCCCAGATGCTCATACCTCTCAATGAGTACCGTGTCAGCGCCGCTTCTCGCGGCTGTCAAAGCTGCTCCGATACCGCCCGGACCGCCGCCAACAACTACAACATCTGCTGTTCTGCAAACACGGGTCTCACGGACCGCTTCTGTAATAGTCTTGCTTGATATTTTTTGTGTTGAAGCCCCGGCCGAATCCGGTAGTGCTATACCTCCTGCACCTATAGCAAGAGCAGCTGCACCCTTTAATGCTGTATTTTTAACAAACTCTCGTCGAGTTATTTCATTATTCACTTCTTTTGATGATTTCATCATGATTTTTCCTCCCCTGGACAAATAAATATTAATAAAACATAATCTTAAAACTAGCCGGGCAGGACCACTCCCTGTTTTTTCAGGCTAGCCTGCAAGCTTTTGATATCAATTTTCCTTAGATCCGAGCCCTCGTTTATTGCCTGTGCCGCCGCGGTTCCCGCCGCCTGACCAAAACAGATACAATGGTGTATTAGATTGAAAGCGTCATTGATCTGCGCGTCTGATGAGAATGCCCGGCATGCTACAAGCATATTATCAATATTCCTGGGTATCAGACAGCGATAGGGCATGTACATCAAAGGATTTTTTTTGTCCATACTCGGAAAAATGGCAATAGTGTCATTAAAAGGCTTCTTCACTTTCATGTCTTCTTTTTTGACAACATAATCCCCTACAACCCGTCTGCCGCCGCGTGTGCCGAGCTGCGGATTTGACAGAACTATGAAACTCTTCTCAAAACCTGGAATATTTTTTTTGTAATACTCATGAGTGATCAGCATCTCTTTGCGGCCCAGAAATTCTACCCGTGTAAGTTCTTCAACATCATACTGGCATTTATTGGCGTAGCGGGGAAAACACCAGACCACACTCTCCTGGTTTTTCAGGTTGCTGGTCATAAATCCAGGAGTCCCACCGAGTTTTTTTACCTCACGCATCATACCAGTCAGTTCCTTTACGTGAGATCCTTTGAACTCCTCATATTTTTTCAGATCAACATTTGCTATCCAGTAAGAAAAAGAAAGATTTGCAATCCTCATTGTCCGTTCTATCTGAGTTTCAAAGCCTGCCCCTGCATAGGGTAATAAATCCCCGTCGCCCGTTGAATCGATGACCACCTTTGCCAGAACCGCCTGCCTACCCGATTTGCTCTCAAAGATAACACCTCTGGCCTTGTTGCCTTCCATTATGGGCTCAGTACCCCAGGAATGAAGATATGTCTTGACGCCGGCTTCTTCCATCATGTCCTGCAACAGACATTTTGAAATTTCGGCATCTATATGCGCAGAATAGCCAACCCTGTTGTCCGGCGCGTAAAAAAGAGAGCGATTTTTATAATATTTTACCAGTTCTTTGTCGTCGGAACCCCAGTGCTCCTTTTTAGGGTAATCTGCCCCGTCTCGTTTATCCAGTCTCTCTATCCATTCCTGGGTAATTCCAGCTATCACCTGTTTCCCTGTAATATCAGTCATACTGGGGATAATAGTAACAAGACCTCCGGTTCCCATGCCTCCCAGGTGTTCATACCTTTCAATAAGAACCGTGTCAGCGCCGCTCCTTGCTGCGGACACAGCTGCCCCGATGCCGCCCGGACCACCGCCGACAACTACAACATCAGCAGTTCGGCAGACACGGGTTTCCCTGACAGCTTCTTTGATTGTTGTCCCTGTTATTTTTGATGTCTCCGCTGATCTGGCTGAGGTTGAAAACGCAATGCCTCCGGTGCCGACAGCAAGGGCTGCAGCCCCTTTCAATGCAGTATTTTTAACGAATTCCCTACGGGTTATTCCATTTGTACCCTTAAATGACATGGCAAGTTCTCCTTACTTAAAAACAATATTGCGATGGCAAAAAGGCCGTGTAACTGCGAGAATCTCACCGCCGATTACCAATCGCTGTCCGTTTATTATTTTCTTTCTCCCCTTAAATCCGAAAAATAGATATCGAATGCTTCAAACCTGTGCAGGTTAGGAACCAGCCGGGCGCCGGGTGCTGTATCGAATACCATTACTTTTTTATCATCTAGATTAAACGCCGGCCATTCGGGTAGACCTGATCCGTTCGGATCGCCTGATTTAGCGAAGTTTACCCAGTAAGAACTGATCATATCGGAAAGCTTCAGTGCAGCTTCTTTAGGTCCTCCAGAAGGATCACCTCCAAGTGTCCGGAATGCATAGGGGACATCACTGCCATGTCCGGAGCCCCCGTCAGGAGAATTTGGATGGTAATCAAAGTAATACTGGTAGACCTTATTTTTACCGTTTTGGGTCTGAAGTCGAGACCACGCCAGTGTGTTCCATGTAAATGTGTCGTTCCTGTTGTCTCTGGATGCCTGTGTTGCCTCGGCTTCTGTTGAATGTGGGTATGCCGCAAGAAAAATATCTGCCTGGGCTCCATATTGAGTTTTTATATGTTCCTCAAATTGTTTTGGTGTCAGGTTCTGAGTCCCGCCTAATGAGCCCATTTCATCCGAGGTATGTCCAACTAAAACGGGTGTATCATTAAACTTCCCTTCCTCATATAAAGAGTATAGGTCGTTTGAGATAACATATCCGTCTGCTACAGGTGTGAATCTCATTCCTCCAAATCCGCCTTTCTGTATTTGCTGGAGGTCTTTAGCGCTTAACGCGCGTGCTTCTTTAATATTGGTAACGCCAAGTTCTTTTAAAAAGTCAATACCTGTTGATTCTGCAAATTCAAGAGATGGAACCCCCATGCCTATGCTTGTCTGTTTTGAAGTCAGTAGGGGAGTAAATGAGCCTCCGCTCATGCAGATCGCGCGATGAAATAGCCCTTTTGTAAGAGGTGTGGCCGCCAGTAGACTGATTGCTGCGCCTCCGGCAGAATGGCCGAAAATAGTAACATTGGAAGGATCACCTCCAAATTTCGCGACATTATCCTTAACCCATTTAAGACCCTCAACCATATCAAGCATTCCGTAGGTTCCCGATCCATGAGCGCTTTCCATGCTGAGCTCAGGGTGTGCAAGGAAACCGAAAAGGCCAAGCCGATAGGCGACACTTACCAGGACTACACCTTTTTTCGCGAGACTCGCTCCATCATACATAGGGATGCTTGTAGAGCCTCCGACATAGCCGCCTCCGTGAACCCAGTAGATGACAGGAAGTTTTTCGTTAGTCATTTTTGCTGGTGTCCATACATTTAGATAGAGGCAGTCTTCACTTACTGGGGCGGTGTTACCCATAGCTCCGGATGTCTGCATACAGGCTGAACAGAACTCGACAGTTTTTTTAACGCCTGTCCATGGTCTTACAGGCTCGGGTGCTTTCCAGCGCAGATCTCCGACAGGCGGGGCGGTAAAAGGTATCCCCTTGTAGGTTAAAATACCATCCTGTTCGATACCTTCAATTTTGCCGCCGGTTACTTTAACTATGTTTGTCAACGGTGAACTCGCTTTTGCATTTTCCGCCTGAGAAGTAATCTTCGATTTGTCAGTTGAAGAATCACATGCAAAAGTAAAAAAGAACAAAACCAGTATTAAGAAAGATCTAATTAGATGTTTAAATATCATGGCGCCTCCAAAATTAAATTTGTAACAATGATCGATACCTTATTGATGTATCGTTTTTATTTTTCTGTTAAATCTGTCAACCTCTTCAGTAATAATTTTATCAACATTCTCGTAAATGCTGCCCGGAGCTCCATAGGTGAGGCACGGAATAAAACTTCCGCCTGGTGCATATTCCGCAAGCGCCCTTGTGATTTCGCTGCGAATTATCTCCTCGGGTGCGTCAGCTCGGTCAACTATTGCAGCGTCAATGCCACCCATGATAACCATGCGTCCGTTAAGCTGTTTCTGTATTTTGGGGATATCATTCTGGGGAAGAGCTCCCTGCCAGATGTCAATGCCTATTTCAACCATATCTTCAATGATGGGCTCCAGGAATGAATCCGCATGGTGCATAATAATAACACCTTTATCATTCATGTATTTATATGTCTTGATGTACTGGGGTTTGATAAATTCTCTCCATGTTTCAGGGCTGATGAACATACTGTTTTTACTGCCCCAATCATCATGGGTGAGCATAATATCCGGTTTAAGGTTATCAACAATAAGCTTCATGTAATTATATCTGTATTCGCCTACATATTCACAAAGCTCCATCATGTACTCCGGCTCAGCTAAAAAATTAATAAGCGTATCCTCAAAACCCATGAGAAAATGCAGCTGCTCAAATATACCGGTCGGCATAAAGGCCATCAGTAAATTGTTTTTACGGTCTATTTGGGAAATAGTATCGAGAGAGGGTTCCCAGAGTGAAGCATCGGAGCAGTTACCGACAATATCAGGAGCTATTGCAGTTTTTTTCCATTCACATATGTCAGGGACCACCTTGTCGTCCGGTGTGACATGAGGCATTGCGGCTATTTGACCTTTTGGCCATACAACAAGTGTTCCCCATTTGTCTCTAAGAGGCTTCATCCCCTCATAGCGTTTTCCTCTTGCATAAGCTGCTACAGGATCCGCAGGGAAAAAAATCATGTTTTCATATTGGTCTACAAGCCGATCAGGTTTACCATCTTTTTTTACAGTCTCTAAAAAATTTTGTTTACTAGAAAGCATTTTATTGACTCCTCATATTGTATTACTTTGCCTCAATGATGGGTTGTGTAAGGTAAGAAATATATTTTGAATTTCGATATACCGTCACCTTTGGCGCAGGATCACACCTGGGGGTCGTCCTGTCTGCAAAATTAACCACCAGCCGTATACGGTGACCTTTTTTGAAGACCATGGATATAGGCAATATATCAAAAACGAGTTCTGTTGGTTTTCCGGGAATCAGAGGTGCCTCATCTTCCTCATAGGATTGATGCCTGTGCAATCCGAGGTTGTTATATGGAGCATATCCGAGCATTCTTAATGACGCGCGGAGACGACCATCAATATTATAGGATTTAGCTATCCCGTCAGGCTTTACGTCTTGAATGGTTGCAATGAAATCTTCGTCAGTCGCAGTGGATGATACCCACAGGTTAATTGTGGGGTGGCCGATGACCTGGATACTGCTATAAAGGGGGGAAGTCTCGTATACCAGACCACCAGCCAGTAGTTTGCCTCGTATAGTGATATCATAAGAGACGGTTATTTCATCTTTTTGTCCTGATTTTCTGGAGATGGTAATGTTCAGTGATCCATTTCCAAGATAGTATTTTACTCTTTTTTCATCAGGTAAAGGCCACTGATCGGACGATCTCCACTCGAATCCGGGTGGAGCATTATAGGTGTAATAATATACACGATCCTCATCCAATATACCGTTGTAAATACTCTTAAGCCAATAATCAAAAAAACGTCGCTCTTCGATGGTGATGTCGAATCCCGTATTCTTTTTTACTGCCATCCAGTCGCAGCAGTGTCCTTCTGGGCCAATGATCAGTTTTGACGGACCTTTTACATTGTTGAATGTAAAAAAAGATCCGTGTTTTGTAGAGCCTTCATCCCAGTTTGCGGCCAGATACATCGCAATTCTTGAAGAATTAATTTTATTCAGATAAGTATGCGGGCTGCTGTTAAGCCTCCAGGGCTGAGATAAAGGGTCTGTAATCAATTCGGCATGACTGTCAAGATAAGGAGTGTAGCCCGGATTTTCCATGGAAGCATCATGTTCTGCGATTGCTTCATTCAGCATTGACATGTCAGTATCTGAATCTACCGGTGTTGCCACTGCATCCCTGTTTTCTCTTGACGATATTGCCTGAATTGTGGTTCCTTTAGATGGAGCCATATCTCCCGGTACACCAAATGAATAAACATCAAATTCACAACTCATGGGAAAAACAGCCTTCAAATGAGGGGGTGTCGTTGTTACCGCCTGGATCTGACTTCCTCCTGTTGCAGAACAGCCCCACATACCGATTTTCCCGTTGCTCCTTGGCTGTTCCGCAAGCCATTCGGTGATATCATACGCGTCTTTTTGCGCGGAAGAGATCCATTTACCCCGATTGTAGGCTTTGTTGTTTCCGTATGATGCGTAAAGTCCACGAAAATCGGCCGTTGCTACTACATATCCGTATTTTATAAGCTTTGCTGCGTTTCCGGGATAGGCCTCAATTGTGAGTGTTACATGATCACTTATATACCTTCTATTGTAATGAGTATCCATCCATATATCAGGTAGTGGTGTTTCTATTATCTTCCCGGTTGTTTTGTCCTTAGGTCGATAAATATCCAACGCTAGTTCTGTGCCGTCACTTACTTTTATATATTGAGAGATTATCTCATATTCGTCATTATAGGTAACATCGCTGAAACCTGCATATTTACGAGGGCTGGAGATTCTGTGCTTTATGGAAGGTTTATTGCCAATGCATGAAAGTTTGGAAAAAAAGGTAAATAAAAAAACAGGTAAGATATATGGTTTCATTTTTATGCTCATACTATTAAAACTGAATCCAGCGCATTGTTTCACAGATTCATACCTCCATATGACTTTTAGTGCTAAAAAGGCAGTCACTATCAGCTTTCTGCAGACCTGATGCAGGTCCGCCCGGGCCGGAATCCTGCATCGCCATGCAGCCATATCCAGAGGTATCTGTCGGCTTAGTCCATAGAATAGAAAAAGCTTGATGTTTGAACTTTTGTTTACCCACAGAAGGAACAGCATAGCGGAGATCTTTAAAAATACAAATCCTGTCCTTGTAAATGCTGTGGATAGGAGTGTCAGATGTCTCCACAATGTTTGATAAGGATTCTGACCCGAGTGAAGGGACATCGGACCTGCAACCCGAAAACAGAACCGTAAAGGTAAAGATGATAACCTTTGAAAGTGATATCTGTTTTATTTTCAGGTGCATTGTTTCCTCTCTTAATATCAGGGGAACAGGGATAACTATCAGGAATTGCGACGGTTATTAAAAATATTCAAGCGGAATGTTAAATTCATAGGCAATTACCTGTAAATAATGTATATAGGTATACAAAAGAAGTAAATGTGTCAATAAAATTATAAGAGCAGAATAAATGGATTTGACTTCTAACTGGAGGGAATAATGACTCATGAATCAACAGGCGGATCTCAAAGTTTTATTACTAAATCGATTTCGCTCGGGCTTACAGCTGTTTTTATTACTTACTTTCTTACCTTTTGTATGACTCTTGGTCAGAGTATTGCTTCTCCCATGATTGCAGCAGATTTGAACGGAATGAACCTGTTTTCATGGGCCATCTCTTTACCCGCCCTCGCAATGGCGTTTTCCACAATGTTGTTCGGGAAATTGTCCGACATGTATGGGCGTCGTACCATGCTTCTGACCTCTCTGTTTTTTTTTACCACAGGATCAATTCTTGCGGCAGTCAGCCCGACTTTCATCTTTAATATTTTTTCACGTATAGTTATCGGTTTGGGGCTGGGTGCAATGTCAGCTCTTTGTTTTTCGGTAGTAGGCGATTTATTTGCTGCGCCATCAGAAAAAAGTAAATGGACGGGTCTCCTGAATCTTTCAGCTGGTGTAGCAGCTACCTTCGGACCTGTACTCGTTGGGATAATAACAGACAATCTCTCCTGGCGGTATTTTTTCTGGGCAGTTGTCCCGATTGCTATTGTATGTGTAGTACTGGTAGTCATAGGTGTTCCTGGACTGACTGAGCGAACTGAACATCAGATTGATTATCTTGGAGCCTTAATGCTGGCAATTGCTTCATCATCCATGATCCTAGGTGTATCTTTTACAGACAGGCATCCATGGATTTCCTTTTATGTCCTGGGACTCCTTGTAATATCTGTAATTTTTTGGAGTCTTTTTATTGCGGTAGAATTAAGGGTGAAAGAACCTATTCTAGATCCTCAGGTTTTTACAAATCGCACCTTCCTGACTGCAGCCGTGGCCGCATTCCTTTCCTTTTTCGGATTTATCGGTATCATGAATTATTACCCGCTTTTTGTTCAGGGTGTTCAGGGGACAAGTGCTAAGCTGAGTGGTGCAATGTTAACTCCATTCACGGTACTTATGGCATTTACAGGCGTCCCTGCAGGGTTGTTGATTGCTAAAACTAAACGTTATAAATGGATGTTTATTCTGAGTTATTCTGTCCTGACGGCAGCTATGTTTATGCTTTTTTTCTTTGATCAGGCAACACCTCTGTGGATTGGCGTTATTGTCATGATATTCGGAGGCTTAGGCGTCGGAGCGATACCGACTACAAATATACTGGTAGTACAGTTTGCTCTTCCTGTAAAATTCAGGGGAGTATCGGTTGCAGCTATCTTTTTCATTGTGGCACTTGGTACAGCTGCCGCCCCTGCTATTCTGGGACCTGCAATGAACGCTACCTATGAAAAAAAGTTGCAGCGCATGGTACCGGAAGATCTTGCCCTCCATATTGATGAAGTAACGCTGGAATCAATTGCCGATCCCCGTGTCCTGATGTCGGGCAGAGCAATGGCTGAGCTGAAGAGTGCTTTTAGTAAAATTGAAGATATGAAGCCAACCTATTTTGAAGATACTGTCCAAGCAGTAAGAAATGCACTGCAATCCGGTCTTAAGGTTTTATTTATCATTGGTGCTATTGCAGAATTAATTGCTTTGTTATTTATCATTACCATCCCGGAAGTGCCCATAGAAAGTGTTGAATCTGATGAAGCTCCCCAGGAAAACAAAATGTAACTGAATGATTTCACCATTAGTGTGCATATATGATGAGATAATATATACATCTGTACTCATACCGTTTATTGGAATGTGATAAAAGGAGAACATACAATGGTACCTCATGATGAACTTGAAAAATATCAAAAAGAAAATATAGAACTGAAAATGAAAATAGAAGAAAGGACCGGAAAAACAGTGGAACAGCTCTATACTGAAAGATCAGATAGAGTCAGTGATGTTATCGAGTTAAGAGTGCCTGATAAGGTCCCCTTTTTGGCTCTTGTTGACACACAGTTCCATTATGGACTTCCAAATTCAGCATCCTATTATGATCCTCTCTCTCTTAAGAGAACAATGCGAAGAGCAACTCTTGATCTTGAGCCTGATATAAGTGAGGCCGGGTTTCCATTTTGCGGACCGGCTATGACCACTCTGGATGTTAAAAATTGTGTATGGCCTGGGGGACCAGTCCCCGACAATTATGAATATCAGTTTATCGAAGGGGAATATATGAAAGCGGATGAGTATGATATGTTTTTAAATGACCCTTCGGGCTTCATGATCCGTTACTATCTTCCCAGAATTTACGGGGCATTGATGCCACTTTCAAAACTTCCCCCACTGGATGACCTTTTGATGGGATTAGAAGTAATGACTCCTTTTTTTACCAGCCCTGAGTTTGTAGGAATGGCAAAGCGTCTGGCTGAAGCCGGAAAGAAGGCTGCTGAATTTTATCAAATTGTTGGGAATGCACAGGATGAATTTGCCGGGCTTGGGTATCCTCCCTTTGCAAGCTTTGCACCTGGTGGGGTCGGCGGAGCTCCATTTGATGCCATCACAAGTTTTTTAAGAGGAATGAAGGGATCAATGCTGGATATATACCGTCAGCCTGACAATCTTATCAAAGCCTGCGAAGTTATCCTGGAAAGGCGTATTGCAAAGTCTATTCCGGCTGATAAGACCCATCGCGATTATCCACAGAAAATAGCAATGCCGCTCTGGAGAGGAGATCCTACTTTTATGTCTGACGAACAGTTTAAAAAGTTTTACTGGCCGGGACTAAAAAAATCTCTGCAAACCCATGTGGATCTGGGTTATGTTCCTGTACCTTTTTTTGAATCAAAGTTTGGAGACAGGCTGGAATATATGCTTGAATTGCCGAGGGGGAAAATACTTGCATCAACTGATGCCGAAGATGCGGTCAGGGCAAAGGAGATTCTTGGGGATCATACAGCTCTGCTGGTCCGTTGCCCAAATTCTGCAAGAGTATGGCCGCTTGGTAAACTGGAATCTTTTCTCAAGGACATTATAGATAGGTGTGGTAAAGGCGGAGGTCTCATACTCGCTATTATGATTCCTAATAACGTGAAAATGAGAGATGTTCAGGCTATGCTTGCGTCGGTCAGGGAGTATGGTAGGTATTAATAATATACGTAGTGTTAAACAAAAAAAATAGTTAACTGAATAAAAAAGGAAAAAGTTATGAATCGACTACTGATGTTATACAAAATATTGATGATTCTTTTACTGAGCCTGATGACCGGAATATCAGCATCAGCGGATGATAAAAGGCGTACTGATAAAGTATTTAAAGACTGTGAAGTTTGTCCTGAGATGGTGGTCATACCGCCCGGTACTTTCATAATGGGATCTCCTGAAACCGAAAAATCTCGGGAAGATGATGAAGGTCAGCACAAGGTTACAATCGCATACTCCTTTGCGGTAAGTAAAGCTCCTATCACCTGGGATCAATGGGAAGCCTGTGCCCGTGATGCAGTGTGTGATGGACAGGCTGTTGAAAAAGCGCTCAGAGAATTAAACCAGGGCAAACCGGAGACTGAAAAGTATATGGATTATGGCAGAGGTAATCGTCCGGTAATTGGAGTCAGCTGGTGGGATGCTCAGGTGTTTGTGGGCTGGCTCAATAAGAAAACAGGTAAAGATAAGTATCGGCTGCTGTCCGAATCGGAATACGAATATGCAGCTCGTGCTGGAACTGAAACAGCCTACTGGTGGGGAAAAGATCCCAGCCATGAGTACGCCAATTACGGTAGGGAAGCTGATGAGGGAATTGGTGGAGCTATGGAAGGACATGATTTATGGGGGGATGAAACATCCCCGGTGTGTTCATTTCCTGTAAATGGTTTTGGCTTGTGTGATATGGCCGGCAATGTCTATCAATGGGTTGAGGATTGCTACGAAGCTGATGGAATAAAATTGCCTGCTGACGGATCGGCAGTAAAAAATGGTAATTGTAACGTACGGGGATTCCGTGGAAATTCGTTTATTAGCGATCCTAAATCCTTGCGCTCTGCCAATCGTGCATTTGTTTATTCGCCTGATTCACGGGGCCGCAGTTACCTTGGAATCCGTGTCGCCAAGACATTGGAGTAATTTATAATGGAGGGTTAAAAAATGTTGAAAACTAATAGAGTATTACTGCTTCCTATAATAATTTCTGTTTTTCTCCTGATCTCAACTGCTATACATAATGTCTATGCTGGCAGTGTTGATGCCAACCTTGCAACTTCTAAAGTCACAAGCCCTCCGGTTGGCAAAACAGCTGGAGAGAGCAGACGAACGGGTATAGATCCGGTTGATGACCGTGTGGAATTGAGAGAATATTTTTTTGCAGATACGGGTGAGATGCTTCCCTATGCAGTGTTTGTCTCCTCAAAGGTTCAGAAAAATAAAAAAGCTCCTCTTGTTCTGGCGCTGCACGGATTCAGCGGGAATCACGGCACTTTTATGCGTAGGCAGTGTGTGGAAGAAGCAGAAAAAAACGGTTATATCATGGTAGGGGTTATGGGGTACAGCCCGACCGGACCATTCGGTATGCAGATGCGCATGCCCGGGCCTCCCAAAGGAGAAGTCGAAGCATCCGGTACCAATACTGATCTGTCAGCTAAACCCAGGCCTAAACCCTTCATGTATATGGGAGGTAATGTCGGTGGTAAAAAGGAAAAGGATCCGGTTAAAGTTACTGAATTGAGCGAGAAAGACACGATGAATGTACTTCAAATGGTCCTTAAGGAATTCAATATAGATAAAAACCGCATATACCTGATGGGGCATTCCATGGGCGGCGGTGGAGCACTGCATATAGGTGAAAAATATTCAGATATCTGGGCAGCAGTCGCAGGAGTTGCCCCTGCAGCCATGGGCTTTCAGTGGAGCAGAGATCAGAAACTCAAAGACATACCGCTCCTGATCATTGTTGGAGAAAATGATAGTCTGGTGAAAGGATCAGCTCAACTTACAGACCAGCTTAAGGGCTTGGGCTTTAAAGTAGAGTACAAGTCCTTGCCTAGGTTGGACCATGGAGAAATCATTGGCGGCAGTATGCCTGATGTTTTTGATTTTTTCAACGGCCACACAAAATCGGAATAGATGGAAGATTTTAAAAAATATTCAGGGAGCATGAATATGTTGATGGTAAAAAGATTATTTCTATTATGCGCAATAGTATTGCTGTTTATATCGGTGGTTATATGTGCTCAGAATTTACCAGGAACGGATAGGGCTGTCGTTAAGAGTTATTCTGGCTTAGCAGAGAGAGATTTTGGCAGCCCGAAAGTTAAGAATGTAATGGTCAGCTTCACTCCACCTGCCAATGTAAAGAGGATTAAATTATATGAAAAAACTCCAAATGTAATAGAGTTCCCGGAAAACGAACTTAATCCCATGGAACCTACATTGGATTTGTATATTCCTGATGCCGGCAGAGGGGCAGGAGCAGGAGTACTGCTTTGTCCAGGAGGTGGTTACGAGATGCTGACCGTTCCGGGAGAAGGGGGAACAATCGCAGAGTTTTTTAAAGCTCATAATATTGCCGCCTTTGTTGTGCGTTACAGGCATGGCCCGCAATATCACTATCCCACTACACTGCTGGATGCACAGCGTGCGCTGCGACACATCAAGGCACATGCAAAAGAATATCATGTAGATCCTGACAGAATAGGCGTTTTCGGTGGATCTGCAGGGGGGCATCTTGCCGCAATGCTTGCAACTCTTTACGATAGTAAGCTGCTGCCGGAAGGCCTATATGAACCCGATGAGATAGACAGAGTCAGCGCCAGACCTGCCTTTGTGCTTATGCTCTACCCGGTTATTGACCTGACTGAGGATTTGATCACCCATAAAAGTTCCAGGAAAAACCTGACACAGGAAAATCCGGGACTCTATGGCGTATTGTCACCCTGGAAGAATGTTACAAAAGACACACCTCCCGCGTTTGTTGTACACGGATCATATGATTTCCTCGTCCCAGTAAAAAATTCTCTCCTATACTATGAGGCATGTATCAAAGTTCGCGTACCAGTGGAGATGCATCTACTTGATACCCCGATGCACGGATTCGGGATGGCTACAAACCTGAATGATGAGACAGTAAAGGAGTGGCCGGTACAGGCTGTAAGATTTATCAACCGTTACACCGGATCTAATTAGAAAAGACTAGGCTTTGGAAAAAATATTTTTAGATATTGTATGTTTTCAATATTAGGGTTTAGTATTTTTTTAATTGTTAACCTGCGAACTTTTAGTACTTAAGGAGTTTATTATGCCTGTTAGGAAAATGGTGGCATTATCAATTTCTCTATTTCTAATGATGTGTTTACCCGCATTATCAACTTCGGAAAAGAAACTGTTGCGCTCTCAGGACCGGGTGGAGATTGAGCAATTGATGTGGGAATATATTCAGGCGCTCGATTCACATGATGTCGAAGCATTTGTAAATAAGTTTACTATTGATGGAGAATTCAGAAGCCGTGATAGCACAGCAAAAGGCCGTGATTCTCTGAAAAAAATGGTAATGGATACTTGGAAAAAAATGGACATAGCTAATAAGAATGGCCAAAAAAAGCCTCACATGTATCACGTGGTTACAAACCATCATATTGAGTTTATTGATAAACTCATGTGCGATATTATGCATATTGGATGGGTGTGTTAGAAACCGGAGGAGAGATAGTCACTGCAGGGCATGAGGTGAATGAGCTTGTTAAGATTGACGGGAAATGGTTCATTGAAATCCGCGATGTAAATCCCCGGAATTAAGGATAGAATGTCCATTAAAAGGATGGTGGTAATATGTTGAGCAGAAAATAATGGAAATTAAGATTGTTATAATTTATTTTCAGGTTGAGATATCTCCTGTCCCAGAATTTTGTGCATTGCAAGTGCCAGATTCATAATTGTGAAGGGCTTCTGCATAAAATTTCCTTTTTCACCCTTTTCACGCTGCTGTGCAATAACTGTAGCTGTATATCCTGACATGAACAGGACTTTTATATCAGGTATTATCAACTTAAGTTGCTCTGCTAGGTCCCTGCCATTCATTCCAGGCATTACTATATCAGTGATCAGTGCCTGGATTTCAGCTTTGTTTTCTTCTGCTAAAGAAAGACCTTCATTTGGTGTGCTGGCAGCTAAAACCCTGTAGCCAAGTTTTTCCAGCATCATTGCTCCCATCCTCAGAATTGTTTCATCATCTTCAACGATAAGAACAGTTTCGCCATTGCCTGCCGGAACAGCTACAGCATCATCCTTTTGTTTACCTTCCGTTGTACCTGAAACCAGAGGTAAATAGACTTTAAAGGTCGTCCCTTCTCCCTGCTCACTGTAAGCATGAATGAATCCATTATTCTGTTTTACTATTCCATATACAGTGGCTAACCCAAGGCCTGTACCTTTTCCGGGTTCTTTTGTTGTGTAGAATGGTTCAAAGATATGCTTTAGTGTTTCTTTTTCCATTCCTGCGCCGTTATCGCTTACAGCAAACATTGCATATTGGCCCGGCCTGAAATAGGTATAAGTGTCGCAATAATATTCATCAAGAAATACAGAATCTGTTTCAATTACAATTCTGCCCACATCATTTATAGCATCCTTTGCATTTACACAAAAATTTATAAGTATTTGATCAATCTGGGTTGGATCTATCAGTACATTGCATGCAGATGACTCGGGATGCCAGACAAGTTCAATATTTTCGCCTATAAGTCTGCGAATCATTTTTAATACCGATTCTATTGATTCATTAAGGTTTAATGTTACAGGGGCTATAGTCTGTTTGCGTGCAAAGGCAAGAAGCTGACGTGTAAGATCTGCGGAGCGTTGAGCCGCCTTCAGTATATTTTCCAGCTTACTTCTGTTGGGGTCAGCCTGAGGCGTCTCAAGCATTATCATCTCAGTATATCCTGTAATGGCGCCTAGCATGTTGTTGAAATCATGTGCCACACCTCCTGCCAGCAGACCAATTGCCTCCAGTTTTTGTGCCTGGTGGAGTTGCTCCTGGAGTTTCTCACGCTCGGCCTCAGCCTCTTTTATATCAGTTATATCAAAAAAACTTATAATGATATTATTGTCTATCAATCGCGTACTGATGATCACATCATGAATCGATCCGTCCATATAGCGAAATGGAACTTTTAACGGGTCAATTACACAATTATTGGTGATTGCATTCTCCAGATCATGCTCCCATTTGTAAGAAGTAGCCTTTCTTACCTCAGGATCGGGCATGGTTTGATCCCATGCATGGGTAAGCGTAGGTACTTCATTTATTGTATATCCCATAGTCATGGTCAAACTGTCATTTACATCTAGTATCTTACCATTCCGTGCAATATGAGCCATGGGAGTAGGCGCCATTTTGAATAGCATGCGGAAACGTTTTTCACTTTCTTTAAGGGCTTCTTCAGCGTTCTTTTTATCAGTAATATCCTCTGCAATTGCAAGAACCTGCTTTTCACCCTGAAAATCCATGAGGGTGCTTGATATGCTGATAAAAGCTTTGCGCCCATCTTTTCTGATGACAGTGACCTCCTGATCTTTTACAGTTCCCTTATCAAGCAGTTTTTGAGTAAGCTCCGCTTTTTTCTGTTCTGATAAAAGTTTCATGTCAAGAGATGATAGCTGAGTCAATTCTTCTCTGGTTATTCCATGGCTGTTAAGAAATGCCCGGTTTGCTTCAATAAATTTACCGTCTTCGAGTCTGTTTATGGAAATGGTATAAGGTGCGTTTTCAAAAATAGTTTTAAATTTTAATTCACTTTTACGTACCTGATCCTGTGCTTCCATTAGTGTCTGAATATCAAAATCAACGCCTAATATGCGCGATGGAATTCCGCTTTTATCCCACTTTACAGCCTTTCCCTTTGAGAATATCCATTGCCATCTACCATCTGGCCTGCAGAAACGGTAGTAGAGTTCAAACTCACCTTTTCCACCACTAGATATATAATTACTGTATGCGTTTTTAACTTGATGGAGATCTTCTGGATATATAAAACTGTAAAATTCATCGACTGTTAGCTCTGGACGGTGAAATTTTTTACCGAGAAAAATTTGCCAGCTCCTTCGCCTGTTTAATAAAAACTTCCCTTTCAGAGGTCTGTAGTCCCATATACCTGCCTGAATTTTATCCAGTGCATAAAGGGTTGTTTTTATGCTGTAATTTTTTAAAAATCGATAACCCATCCATATTAAAATGCTCTGAATTATAAGACATACAACCAGAATAATATCTGCCAGTCCTATAATATGTGAATGGATTTCCATGTTTCCTCCATAATTGAATATAATGAATAAGCCAGATATTTTATCTGATTTATGTATCTCTATATCTGTTATTGATCGGATATTATAACCCACATCTTGAATAAACTCAGTAATATTTGCCCTATTGGATGGCGGGGTGTATTGTTTGAATGCGACTTTAAAAAGAAAATTAAAGCCTTATTCTTTCTTGCGATGTGCTATTGTCCGATTCTGCCATCTATTGACACTCTTCTCTGAGGCCAGAGATTCCAATTATTTCTGGATTAGTATTTATAAGTGTGAGGAGCAAATGAGAAATGAATACGGAAAATCAGTACACAGAGCGCCATTCCCCGATTTTATTGATCGGGGAATCCGGTTGATTATAATCTATTATTGTGAATTGTTGGTTTTCAATCGATCGGTTCAAGGGGCCAGCCCATTGATTGCGCCCTGGACCCTACAACTGCATGGATCAGATCCACTTCACCGTCTCTCATCCTGAACATGTGACAATCCACAAGACCGCTTCCTGTAGGATTTTGCTCATTAGCGGAATCTCCGCCGGCAAACATCATAAAGGCTATGGAAATACCTTTTTCAGTATCAACCCACACGCGCCGCGGCCCATGATTGATGCTATTACCCATTCGTTTTCTGAAGGTCACAGGCGAACAGTCATGGTCCCGCCCCGTGGTCAGAAAACCGTTCTCCCAGCGGTCGCATACCTTGGCGAAGGGGACATTTTCTGTCGAACCTTCGGCAAACAGGGCAAAGTAGTTATCGGCTGCATCCGCCAGTACCTTGCGGGGTATACGTTTTTCGGGAGGCAGGATAGTATCCCAGTCCTGGTTTTTTGTTGCCAGTTCCTTTTCTACTGTGAAGGCAAAATCTCTTTCCCTTGCTATGATTGTTTCAATCTCAATGATTTTGCCGTTTTCAACCGTTAAGCGGTTAGCAAAGAGGATAGGGCGGACTGTTCCTTCTTCGGGCAGTTCTTTTGGACCGGCAAAAAGTGCAGCTACATTTCCGTCACCCTGACCGCCTGCGGGAGGTTTTTTAGCACCGGCAGGTGCTTTAGGAGCTCCGCCGCCAAAGCCTGTTCCAACTGTTTTAGAGTTGAAGGGCTCTTCTATTACTGCAATTGTGGCTGTAGTACATTTTTTAGTATCTATTAAAGTTCGTTTGAGCAGGGGCTTGCCTGCAGATTCCCAGAAACCTGTTCCAATATCTTTTACGATACCGTTTTCAGTGAATTTGACTGTGGAAGCCAGGGGGAGACCGGATGTACTGTGTTCTTTAATAGATTTGAAGTACATATCCGTTATTTTATTGAGATCTTCGCGAGTGCAGCTGTCTTGAGCATTTGATACAGCTGCAAATAGCAGTGTTGTAAGGCAAACCGTCATAAATAATATTGCTGTTCGTTTCATCATTTAATCCTCCGGAACAATACAGTTCTATAGAAATAGTAAAAAGACTGATTGATAAGTAATTGCTTTATTAAGGAAGGAATTATAAGGGGCTGAGTTTGGTATGTCAATATACATTACTTGTATTCGGTAACTCATTAATCCTTATGAAAAAGGAACGTTAAAACTCTATTGGTGTGATTTGTAATTCCTTTTACGGAGATTATGTCTTCTCCCAGCAGCTGATTGGTTATGTCTCTTGTAGCAATGGGCGTTTCTACAAGCGCTCGCACATATACCAGAAAACTGTCGTGATTAAATCCCTTAAAATACCCGCATTTCTGGGCATTAAAAAAAACGGGCTCAACAATTGAGTGCAGTTTTTTCTGTCTCTCAATAAGATATTCAAGATGTGGACTGGTTCTGCTGTTGTCATGCAGCATGATTTTAGAAAGCTCAGGATTTTTGGAGATTGTAGATATAAAAGACCTTATAAAGTCTTTGAACAGTTCAACTGGATCACCCGATCCTCGTGATTTGATTATTTTTAAGATTTTCTTTTCCTGAAAATCCAGACCGTAATCAACCACTGCTTTCCACAAATCATCTTTTGAGCCGAAATGATGTCTTATGAGACTGTGAGTAGTTCCGGCAAGAGCCGCAATATCTCTAAGTTTTGAGTTGGAAAATCCCTCCTGCGCAAATATTTTTAGCGCGGCTTTTAGAACTGTCTGCTTGGTTTTTTCACTTACATCTCTGGGTTGCTTACCCAATTTTCTTATTGCCTTCTGCTGAGCCATAGTTTCAATGTCCTGTATTGTTTCCAGATAATCCATTGCTGTTTCTATAGTGATTATACTTAAAAGTTAAGCAATTCAATACTTTTTTAACAGGTTGATTCAATAGACAGTTTTCATGATCTTTTTCATTTGACTTTAAATACTGCACCATTGTACAGTAAAAAAACTTACCAATAGTACAGTATAAAGTGGAGAGCATAAGGTGACATTTAATAATTTACAGGAGAGAGCGAAATGGAAGAAAAAAAATATCCTGAAAACTGGATGGTCGTTGATCATGTTATTCCCGGTGTTACTGTCGAGATGATCGACTGGTGGTGGGTCAATATGGAAAAAGGTTATGAACTATGGTGTCCTGACGAGCATAAGGGTTTTAAATGGGAAAAGAAACCCCCTTTGAATGGCCATATAGGTGCAGTCCAGATAGCCACTGAAAGTATCGATTACAGTCCGGTTATGGACCTCCGTATTGAATGGGTAGATCCCAATATAGGCACTGATGAGCAGAAGGATTTCTGGAGCTATGAGCATCTTCTTACCGCAGGAACAACAGGAGAAATACCCGGCACAAAACCTTTTGTCATGCTTTCCCACCAGTGGGAAGAGATACCAGGAGGATGTAAAATGCGCTCCTGCATGCATGGAATACCGGAGCCCCCTCCAGGAAGTGGACCTCCTCCTTCCCCATCAGAATTGCCTGAACATCCCAGCGGAAAAAAGCCGACCGGCGGAGGATGGCCTGCACATAATGTTGCAGAAGTAAGCACTTTTAATAATTTCCTGCCTTCGCTATGGGCAATCTGGCAGGCTGTTCCTGATCCGGCAATCAATCGTCAGGCCTCATTAAAGATTAAAAAAGAAGGCTCTCGTATAATTTACATTTAAAAAAGGGGACGCTTTAAAATGGATATTCTGGAACTCAAATGGATTGAAGAAATTAAAATAGACATGGACACATGCAAAGGATGCAAATCATGCATGAATGCATGTTTTGTGGATGTTATCCGGTGGGATGAGGAAAATAAAAAACCGGTAATCTCATACCCTGAAGACTGTGTCTGGTGCCTTGCCTGTGAAGTGGCCTGCCCGGAAGATTGCATTAATGTGATCCCGAATATTCCGGCACCATTACGATCATCTTTCTAAGGCTATTTTTAATAATAGGAGAAATATAATGACTGATTCAACTAATACCAGAGAATCGCTGTCTGCAGATGTGCTGATAATAGGAGGAGGGATTGGCGGCCTTGCAGCGGCTATAAAAGTAAAGGAAGAAAATCCGGATTGTGATGTGTTGATTGTTGAGAAACAGACAGCAGGATGGGCCGGTAAAGCAACAAAGATAGGCGGTATACTGGCTTTTCTGGGGCCTGATAATAATGCTGATAAATTTATTGATTTCCAGGTGCGTACATCGGGATTATATCTGAATGATCAGGAATTATTATCCAGATATGTCAGGGATACATACAAGGCAATTAAACAGTTTGCCGATTGGGGAAACAGGCTCGCCAAAACCCCTGATGGCAACATGCTTTCCTTTCCTGCCATGTTTGCACCTGAGTATTCATCAACTTTTTTAGATATAGACATGATGCTGCCCATGCGTGCAAAAGCCAAAAAGATGGGGACAAGAATAATAAATAAAATCCATATAGTTGATCTTTTAACTCAGGGTAATCGTGCAGTAGGAGCTGCGGGTTTTAATATTGTTGACGGTCATTTTTTTACTGTTAACGCAAAAGCCACCATACTTGCAAACGGAAGCTGCGGTTATAAGGTAAGGCGCTTCTGGTCTGCCGGTACCGGCGACGGAATAGCTGCAGCCTACAGGGCAGGCGCAGAAATGAGAAATGCTGAATACGGCAACCTTTACGGGCATACTGTGTTTCAGGCGACTGACAGCGGAATGGTTGGATCGGACTTTTTAGTAAATAAACTGGGTGAAAACCTTGCTCAAAAATATATGCCTGACAGGGGACCAGCCGGAGTGTTTTTACCGGTTAAGCTGGCAGTCGGACTTGAAAAGGAAGTTGCAGAAGGCAGGGGACCAATTTATTTTGATCCGCCCGAATCAATGCCTCCGCACGGTTTTTCTACCGGGCTTCCCAAAATTGAAAAATGGCTGAAAAGAATAGGGGATAAAGAGAAGGAATTCGGTGTATCAAGGGTCTCAAAACCCGAAATAGCCGTGCCCCTGCATGGTGAGACATCCTGTATAAAGGTCGACTATGATATGAAAACCAGTATTGAAGGTCTCTGGGCAATTGGAGATACAAGCTATGCCGGTTCGGCAATTGCAGGAGCTGTCGCTTCTCCGCCCGGTGTATGCCCGGGTTCCGGGATCATGTATGCAGTGATAAGTGCCGGTTGGGCCGGTGAGTCTGCTGCCGGCTATGTTTCGGGGGAATCCGCTGTTGATTTAAATAATATCGATCTGAATAAAGTTGAGGATAGTATCTTTTCTCCAATGCAGGACAAAAACAGTTTCTTGCCTCAGGAAGCCATATCCATGCTGGGCGATATTACTGCCCCTATGAAATATAATCTTCGCAGAAGTAAAGAACGTCTGGAAGAGGCCCTGACTGTTGTTGAAAAACTCAAGGGAAATCTTAACGATCTTCATGCAAAGGACCTTCATTATCTAAGCAAATGCCATGAGGTAAGGAGCATGACATTATGTGCTGAATTAACTTTCAGGGCAGCGCTTATGAGGTCTGAAAGCAGGGGATTCCACTTCAGGGAAGACTTTCCTGAACAGGATGATAAAAACTGGCTTAAGTGGATAATCATAAAGGATGATAAAGGAGAGATGAAACTTTCGACTCAACCTGTTCCTGTTAATGAATACAAAATCAAACCGGATGTCAGTCAGTAAAATTATATAGAGGATATTTATTGCAAAAGTTTCGCAGTTACCTTTTTAGACAAAATATATTTTGCGCCCTTTAGATGTACACTTACTGGATTCTCCGGTCAAGCCGGGGAATCCAGTAGTCTTTATTTTATATTTACTTGTCTGTCCGGGACGCATTGAAATCTTGTCTTGCTCTTTTTTTGTGGAGAGAAGTATATGGAGTATATATTGGTATGTTAAAATACAAAACATAAACTTTTGTATGTTGACATACTTTTAAAATTTTACGAGGATAACCGGGTATTTTTAAACTGTTAAATCCCTAAGGGTAAGATTTGAAAAGCTCAAATCTTAATTAACAGAATAGCCCCTGTTAAAGCTGATGAATGTAAAATGTTCATACAAGGAGAATTTTAAAATGAAAAAAATCAAGTTACTGTTTATTCTAATCCTTCTCGGACTTATCGCCGCCTGTTCCGAAACTCCACAGACAACATCACCTGAACTGAAAGTGCTTATAGAGCGTAATGCTATTGAGGATCTTTTTATAGATTACTATGCCCAGTTCAGACCTGAAAGCAGGCATGATTTTATGTCCTTTTTTACTGATGACGGCAAACTCGAAGTAAACGGCATGGTTGCCAATGGTATTAAAGAGATCAAGGCCATGTATGCACAGGCAGGTGTCGGAGAAAAAAAAGAGCCAAGGGCTGAAGATGCTATACCCGAGGGAGTGTCTGAAATGATGTTAACAAACATGAAGATTGATGTGCAGGGTGATAAAGCTGTTGCAACATTTCTATGGCACAGCATCAAGGCGGAACTGGTAACAACAGAGGGTAAAATTACAGAATACGGGTGTGAAAGAACTGAACTGGTAAAGAAGGACGGGAAATGGCTCATTAGTTACCGTTATGTCCTTACTGAGGGAGGTATGCCCGAATCGCTGCTGGAATACTATCCGAAAAAGTAATCTTTCAAACTGTCTGATTTATATGGGGACAGTTTTAAAACCTGTCTCTACACTAATTTATGAAATGTCCGGACTCTCGAAGATCCAGTGCTGTACAAGGGAGATCGGGGAATCCAGTGACTTTTATTTTATATTTACTTGTCTGTCGCTGGCGTGTTGAAAACTTGTTTTCTATTTTATGCTCCGACGTCTGATTTTTGACTTCTGTTTTTCCTGGCAGCCTAAAGACTAAACTGCTTCAGCCTGATTTCCCAATCTTGAATTTTGAATATTGAATTTTGAATCAACACTCCTAAAAGCCTTCAGCCTAAACCCCTACAGCCTGCTTTTCCATGTCTCAGCGTATATCCTGAATATCATTTGAAATGCCTTCCTCATAGGAACTCCAGCCCGAATTGATTCCATATGGAGCTCTGTGGAACAAGGCTTCGATGCGGCGGATCTGTCCTTTTTCTATCTTGAACAATTCTGCAAGCTGCCAGGTCCAGTGTATGAAATCATGATCAAAGAATCCAAAGGCGAAAACTATACCCTTTTCTCTGTCAACTGCCACAAAACGTCGGTCCCGGATGCGTGTAACAATCCCTTTTATATCTTCTTCAAACTGTTTTTTGCAAGCGGTACGGGTCTGTTCACCTGTTTCCCTGTCGGTTTTTAAAAGTACGTCCACACCATTTTCAAATCGAACACAGTCATCTGTAAAAGGGTAATAGCCCTTTCCATCGTTATTTTCGAGCCCGGTAAAATAATAGTTTGCGGTTTTTACCAGGTCTTCCCTGCTCATGCGTTCTTTTTCAGGAATGCTTTCTTTAAAAATCGGGTGCGGCGCTCCCATTGCCTCTACCGCAGGGCCGGTAGGAGGAAAGTCTCCATTACTGCTGTTGACGCTGTCCGGCCTGATCACAAGCTGTTCTATCTCAGTGATTCGGTTATTGCGGATTTTAAGACGCAGGGCAAGAGCTGCTATTGATTCTTCTCCGCCTCGCGGAGCTTTTTCAAGCACAGTGCCCAGAAAGGCAACCTGCTGAGTTTCCACATCAGGAACGTAAAATTTGTAATTGCCAATACCGCTCATGCTGTACCAGAGGCCTTCATTGCCAAAGGGTAAACGCACTCCGTCTTCTGTAAATTTCAGATCAGGTTTGAACATTTCGGGATCTTTATCCTGATCCCGCATCGCTGCAAGGTATCTGTCTACCCATTTTTCCAGGCAGACTCGATCACAGGTTTCATTGGATTTAGAAATAGCGGGGATGCAAAAAACTATAAGAAGACAGGACAGGATTATTTTTTTTAACATTGGTTTTACCTCTTACTGTTAAGGGCTGCACATAAAAAGGTTATCTGAAATGGTTTCGTTTTTTCGAGAATTGAATTTATTCAGGATAGCATTGTGTGTCAATATAATTATCCTGGACTAAGCAGTATTTAACAGGGTTGAACTTAATCTGAATCTGGACTGACATCGTCGAAAGTTTGTAAGTTTTACAGAGCATATCCAAAACGCTGACAGCCCCAGCAATAAAAAGTAACTGCTGGAAGAAAAAACAATGATTCGAAAAAAACATAAACCTCACTTGCTCAAATAGAGATGTTGGGTTTTGTTTTTTATGTGAAAAGTGAAGACCTGACACTGCTGCTGAAGTACTGCATAATAGCCTAAAGTTTAAAAAGCTTCAGCCTGATTTACTAATCTTGAATATTGAATTTTGAATCAACACCCTTAACAGCCTTCAGCCTAGTTTTCTCCTGACCTCCGACCTCTGATATCTGGTCACTTGCTTTTTTGTTTACCCTAACAGCCTATAGACTAAAACGCTTCAGCCTGCATTTCATCGCCTGCTTTTCCCCTTGACTAAACCCAATCTCAGGAGTACACAAATACGAATATCAAAGACCTACCTGCCCTGTTAAATTAAGATTTAATTTTTCCTAATCTTACCTTGAGCCATCAAGGATTTAACCGGGTAACGACGACTACTGATTTATCGCTTGTATTAACTTTGAGCCTTGAGCTTTCAGCTTTGAGCTCACTTTCTCCTGGACTGACACCGTCGAAAGTTTGTAAGACTTACCAGAGCATATCCAAAGCGATGCCAGATCCAGCACTAAAAAGAAACTGCTGGAAAAAAACAATGATTCGAAAAAATACATAGACCCCATTTGCTCAAATAGAGAAGTGGGGTTTTGTCTTTATTTGTCCAATGTCAAGTGTAGACCAAGGAAGCACATTAGTATTTTGCAGATTATTTGGAGATAGAGGGTACAAAAATGAGTACAACTATTCATTTTATTGATGTTGACCAAGGTAATATGGTCCTTATTACAACAACAAATAATAAGAATTTTATTTGTGATTGTAACGTAACGAGTGACAATGAATATGATGTAATAAATTATCTTGATAGTGTTATTGGGAAATATAGTCCAATTTCAGCTTTTATATGTACTCATAGAGATGCAGATCATATACGGGGAATAAAAAAAATACATAAATACTTTCCTATTAAAAGTATATGGGATTCAGGACATACTGGAACAACCACAAACTCTAAAGAATATTCAGATTATATGGATCTACGTAGGAGAGTTGGTAGTAAAGAAAAGAAAAAAATGACACGTCAAGATTTTGGAATGACAAGATTTAGATACTTGAGTGGAAAAGATGAACGGCTTGAAAAAAATGCAAATGCACAAGGAATAGTCTTAAAGATAGAACATTGGAATCAACAAAACTGTGGTTCGAGTGCTATTCTCATGGGAGATTGTGATGCTGAAACCTGGCGCTATGCAATAATGGAAGACTATTCAAAAAGCGAAGTCAAAGCCTCAATATTAATGGCGGCACATCATGGTTCAATTTCATTTTTTGACGACCCCGCTGATGAAGAACATTATTACACTGATCACATTATTGCTATTAAGCCAGCTATGACAATAGTTTCAGTAGGCGATAACAAACATGGGCATCCAGATGAAAAGGCTTTAGAATTATATAATGAATATTCATCAGGATCTAATAAGGGCAACAAGGTATATATTACACAAGAAAAAGGCACAATTAAGTTGTCATTAAAGGATACTGGGTGGTCATTAAAAATCATCTAATATCTTTTATGTTCAAGCTTAACTATATGAATTTTCCACTCAATTATTTCAGAATTTTCTCGAAGGAGGGGGCAATATCATGAAAGAACTACTGGACAAGTTGTCGTCATATAATATTTTTAATTATCTTTTTCCAGGAGTCGTATTTGTTGTTCTGCTCGCAAAAACAACTAAATATAATTTTATCCAAGAAGATGTAATAGTCGGATCATTTTTCTATTATTTTATAGGATTAATAATAAGCCGAATTGGATCATTGATAATTGAACCTATTTTAAAAAAGATATCTTTTATAAACTTTTCGGAATATAAAAAATTTGTTAATGCCTCGAAATTAGATAGCAAGATAGAAATTCTATCAGAAGTCAACAATATGTATCGAACAATTTGTACATTATTGCTCCTTGATTTTATTTTCATTGTCTATGAAAAATATTCTTCACATATAAATTTACCACAGAAACTCGGACCAATTGCATTACTATGTGCTCTTTTTTTTCTGTTTTTGTTCTCATACAAAAAGCAAACAAATTATATAACTAATCGTATAGTAGCTAATGATAAAACTGACTCAAATGATGAATAATTAGATTAAGGCATTAATAGTAATGATTGATTAAATTAAATTGTATAATGTAATTTTAAATGATTCGCAATATTTTATAAAATAATGCAATATATTGTTAGCAGCCACTTGACAACTACAATATGATGCTTATTTTTCAAAAATTGTTTTTTATGATTATCTTCGTATTTATTCTTTTTGATTGGGTATAGTTTATTTGAGTTAATTTAGCGTAGGTTAAGTAGCGTGAACTAGTTTTACATTGAAAGTCATATATTCTAATATCTCCAACTGCAAACCTGCTTAAAAAAATATCCCCAAAAAAGATCCTATATTATCTTTCTATCTTACTTTGATAACCCACAGGGAAGGCCCTGTTTATTTCTCTTATATATAAAAACTTACCTTTACTGTGAATTCAGTAAAGAGATATTGAGATTTATTTAACATTTACCGTCTTTTTAAATAGGTGTGTTGGCTCCGGTGTAAAAATGCATTAAAAACTCCGGTTTTAAAATGAGAAGACCCCAAAAAGGCCAACCGAGTAGAGCAAGGCACCCGGTTAACCCTAATGATTAATTATCAGCAACCTCCTTCATTCTATAACTATCGCCCTCTATAAGGGTTGCTTCTACATGGTGCAAAAGCCTGTCGAGAAGCGCTGATGTGAGCGTACTATCGTTGTTAAAGATTTTGGGCCATTCCTTAAAGACACGGTTAGTAGTGATAATAATCGATCCCTGTTCATATCGCTGACTGATGATCTGGAAGAGCAAATCAGCACCTTTATTATCGATGGGCAGATACCCCAGTTCATCCATAATAAGCAAATCAGGTTTAAGATATTTTTTTAACTCCAGTTTAAGCAGCCCCTTTTTCTGTGACGAGATAAGGTTATTGATAGAATCAATGGCAGAGGTAAATAATACTGTGTGCCCTTTAAGGCATGCCTGATACCCCAGTGCTGAAGCAAGGTGTGTTTTACCCAATCCTACACCTCCGATAAAAACTACATTGGTTTGGTTTTTAATAAATTTTAAGCGAAACAGATTTTGGATCTGAGGCTTGTTGATTTTTTTAGGCCATGACCAGTTGAACTGATCTAAAGTTTTCACCACAGGGAACCTTGCCATACGTATACGTCGCTGTATGGTGCGATCCTTTTTGAGGTTGGATTCTTCCTTGATCAACTCTGATAAGTAATGGACATGTGTCCATTGTTTTCGTGCTGCTATTTGGGCTATTGGTTCATAATGTTCCCGGATATATGGAAGTTTCAGATAGGATAGAATGTCTATTATATCAGTCATGTTTTTTATCTCCGTTTATTTGGTAAATAGAAAGATCAGGATGATCCATGGTCAGATCGAGAAGGTCAATGTTCCGTGTTAAATGAAGTACTCCGGGTTCATTTTCAGGTTGTGCCCTTTGTTCCAGGAGGTTGGCAATATACTCACAGGAAAAAGCCGCAAATGCGAAGGCGTCATCTATGGCGATCTTAACCTGCTCTTTTCCATAAATCTCACTCAAGGCAACTATCTGCCGGATGTGATGTAAAGGATTCATACGACGCTGCTCTAACTGCCGGTAATATTGTTCAGCTTTGCCCGATAAGGATAAGAACCTCATAAATATCTTCTGTTCCTTTGCTTTCCTACGTTGCTGTAAAAGAGCTTTGGGATGATCAGGGTGCTCAAAATCCTGTCTGCGGTCATAACTTCGTACATGCCTGGCTACGAGGTTGTTCTCGTGATAAATACAAATCCGGTCCGGATATTTTTTTACAGTCAATCTCACACCTGCCAGTTGGGCCGGAACAGAGTAATGGTTTGTATCTATGGTGATCCTGAACTGGCGTGAAGCGCGCATTTCACTGATAACGCCGATATCATAGGGCAAAACAGGTAAAGGTTGTAAATGTGGTTTTTCATCATGGAACATGTCAACCGGCCTTCTGCCGGTTTGTCCATGATTGCGGATGTTAGCTATTGTTCTCAGCCAGTTTTGGGTTACCGGCTTCATGATGTTAAAATCCGATATGGGAAGGCCGTTCAAAAGGTTCTTTTTTACGTACCCCACAGCGTTTTCTACGATCCCTTTTTCGTTTCCCTTCCCAACATTACACGGCACAATAGAAAAACCATAATGCCTGGCAAAATCAATATAACCGGGATTAAGTATCGGCACCTGGCCCGGTGTACGTTTTAAAACCGCGGTCTTAAGATTGTCTACCATAACTTTTTCGGGAACCGCCCCAAAATACTGAAAGGCATTCTGATGGCATCCTAAAAAATGCTCCATGGTCTGCATGACTGTAAACTCAACATACATCATCCGGCTGTTACATAATACCATTACAAAAAAGCTTAACCTTCGGGTGGTTGAGCCAACCTGTACCGAGCCATAAGAACCCCAATCCACCTGTGCGCATTCTCCCGGTGCAAACACCAGCTTTAAATAGGCTTTGGTCTTAGGCGGCCTTACTTTCCGGACATAATCCTGGACTATGGTAGAGCCTCCATCAAATCCCTGCTCCTTTATACGTTGATATATCTGCTCCGCAGTATATGGATGTGTTTCAAGCATTCGGATAACTTCAGTTTTAAAGGGATCAAGTTTACTCTTGCGTTCTCCGGACTTCCTGGGACGATATCGTTCTTCATTGGCCCATCTGGCTACTGTGCGGACATCAAGACTCAGGGTATCAGCAATCTGACTGTACTTTAAGCCTCTGTCCTTATAATAATTTCTGATTTGCACATAGGTCTCGTAATCAATCATGGCAAGCCTCCATGGCGCTCTTTAGTATATCTCCCAGACCCATTGGCTCTCCTTTACGTCGGACTTTTCTCTCAGGGCCAAGGCAAAGCACCTGGTAGATTGGCCTTTGCCATGCAATAAGACCTTTGATGATAAGATCGCTTCTAGCTGTTTCAAACATACCCTGATCCATGGTAAGTTTTTTCATCAAACTCTGATCTCCATAATAACTTAAGCCTTTGTCATCGCCGACACAGACCAGAAACAAATACAATATTCCAGATGCATGACTGATATTCTCAATATGTTTGTCACTGACCAGTCGATGATCGATCCAGCTAAAACTTTTGGGAATCCTGCGGACCCGCTCGGGTAAAATGGGGGTTTTTGATATCATGACCTCCTCCTTCTGCTTGGGGTTGATAAAATAAAATATCCTGCCCGGATTGTTGCATGAGAAGGATTGTCCTTGCTATGTCATCTTGTAACGAAGAACCTATAAATTTGGAGATTAAACCAATTAAAACAGCAGGTTGTACAGTTAAGAGATCTTGTAACGCAATGCCTGCAAAATCACTGGTATTTTTATTAATATCAATAGCTTGGCCATTTAAGGAATCTTGTAACGCATCTTCCTTGTTTATACTGTTTCGCTTCCAGTAGCCCGGATTCCGCTTTCTCCATTCCTTTACCCGTTGGGTATTTAATGGCCCCTTGAAGTAGTTTTTGTTCTCCGGTTTTCGAAGCCATTTCTTTTGGCTGGATGCCTTGCTTGCCTTCCGGCATTCCGGACTATTGCAGTACTTCTGCCTATCTCTATTTCTATTATCCGGTTCAAATAACCTTTTGCAATTACAACATTTTATCCTTTTTCTTTTTCCCATCCGCATTGAACCTCCAAAGTGGATTCAACATTTTACGAATAGAATTTTTTTAAAAGGTATTTTTTTAAGAAAATACAGGAAGAATAATGAAGAAAATATTTTATAATTTTATTTTTGGGAAGAAGATCTAAATGAAGAAAACTACATGTTTATCCCGGAACCTGAGTCGCATTTTCAAATCGGCGCTGACATAGGTGGAAGATAATGATAGATTTAACAAAGATAACAGATCCATATGATAGAAAAGCTCGTATATATCCTGCACTTCTATGTTTATTACCGGTTGTTGTTGCGGTTTCAATATCTTATCCAGAAATATACAAAACATTGGCTGGTTTTGCGACTTTGATTGTAGCGTTTGGTGGGCTTCAATTATTGGCAAATTTAGCAAGATCACGTGGAAAGAGATTAGAGAATGATATTTATAAAAAGTGGGGAGGTATACCTTCTGTATGTATCTTCCGTCATTGTGACACAACAGTACCTAAGCCAGCCAAACAGAGGTACCATGGTATTCTTTCAGAACAAAGTGGCATAGATGCACCTTCTGAAAATCTTGAAAAAAAAGAACCAGCAGTCGCTGATGAAACTTACCGTTCATGGTCAGATTTTCTTAGGGCGAGAACAAGGGATACAAAAAAATACTCATTGTTATTTAAGAAAAATATAAACTTTGGATTTAGAAGAAATTTACTTGGTATTAAATGGTACTGTGTCCTTTCTGGCATGATAGGAATATTGATTATATTTTTCCCGGAAATATTTACTACTGGCTTAAACCAGATAGATATTTCGATAATCACCTTGATACTAGTTTATATTTCAATATTTCTTTTTGTTGTTAGTAGTGATTGGGTAAAAATTGTAGCAGACGAATATGCAAAACGCTTAATTGAATCAGTTGATTCTTAATCAATAATAGCATGAGGATTGCTAACATTATAATCAGTAATTATATGACGATTTTTAACTTTCAACTTGGAGATTAATCATGGGATTTTCAAAAATAATATTTTTTCCTGTAGGTGAAAAAAATGGTGGTATGACCCTATTAAAGCTCAATGATACGAACAATACAACTATCTTGATTGATTGTTCAATTGGTGATGAGTTAATCGCTGATCATTGTGATGTTAACCAAGAGTTAAGGGATAGGCTACCTGAAGATGCTAATGGCAGACCTTATGTCGATGCATTTATTTTGACACACAGACATGAAGACCATCTTAAAGGTTTCTCAAAGCATTTTCATATTGGAAGTCTAGAAGATTACAACAAAGATGAAGATGAGTTAAAGATTATAATAAAGGAGATGTGGAGCAGCCATAATTTTTGGAAACCTGCATCAAAAAACTATAAATTGTGCGCTAATGCTAAAGAATTTAATAAAGAAATGAAGCGCCGAGTTGACCTATATGAGAAAAACAAATCCATTCAACCAGAAGGTGATAGGGCTATTATTATTGGAAAAGACCCTGAAGGCAGGACTGACGGTTTGGAAAATATCAATTATGATATAGGGGCTAGTTTTAATAAAATTAACAATAGAAATATTTCAACAAAATTAAAGGGTCTTGTACTCAGTCCTATTAAGCAGCAAGATGATGAAGATGATGAATGTTTCACAAACATGAATCGACAAAGCATAGTGCTACAATTGAATGTTTCCCAAAGTGTCGAAAAGAATAAAATATTAATAGCCGCTGATGCTGAATGCCTAGTATGGGAAAAGCTTTGGGAGCAGTATAAAGATGATAAAGATAAATTAGAATATCATATACTTATGGCTCCACATCATTGCTCTTGGCACTCATTGTCTTATGACAGTCAGTCAGAGGACGATGATCCTCAAAGCTGTAAAAATGCAAAAAATGCATTGAGTCAAGCTAAGGAAGGTGCTTTCATCATTTCACAAAGTAAGATAATTAAAGACTCTGATGATGACCCTCCAAGCCAGGCAGCCAAGGATGAATATTTGAGCATCGTTTCTGAGGATCAGTTCTTATGCACTAATGAATATCCAAATAAGAAAAAGCCTGAGCCGATCGAATTCGAATTAACAGGAGACGGCCCACAGAAAAAAAGTGTGAAAGAGAAATCAAAGATAGCTGTCGCAGCATCTGTATCAGCAAAAGAAGCTCATTCACATGGATAGGTTCTGGCTTGAGAAAGCGCATAAGTACATATCAGAGCATAATGCTTTTATTGATGTCTCAGAGGTTAGGATTGATGATGTGGATTCGGTTGCCACAATTTCAGCAACAGTAATTGTTAATTTGCCGAGCAGGTTCATCAAGTCAGGGATTACCCAAATAGGTGTAAAAGAAAAGGAAGAGGTTTGTTTTTATTTCGACAAATCATTCCCCCTAAAGGCTCCAGCTTTACAACTTAGGGATGACTTTCCGCGATGCTTCCCCCATATAAATCCATCAGAAAAAAAGGTGATTCCATGTATTTATGCAGGGAGTCTCTCTGAGTTATTACAACAGAACGGTTGGATGAACGAAATATTAAACCAATTGGTCGACTGGCTTGAGAAAGCAGCCTCTAATGACTTGATGAATTATGATCAGGGCTGGGAGCCGATGAGGAATGAGAAGCCTGTTGGATTTATGCAATATGATATTGATAAGACATTGGCATCTTATGATGAGCTTAAGACATCAAGCTTAATTCAAGAAATACAATATGAAAGTAGAAATAAAATAATATTTGCAGGTTATATGTGTAATCCCGCAAAAGTTAGAAAGGCGCATGTATTATTTTTTCTTACAAAAGAAATAATTAACGAGTATGTGCCAAACACTATTCAAGAGCTAAGCGAGCTTTATGAATATGCTCGATCGATTGGGATCGATGATATAAAGAAATCAATAGAGAAGTTTGATTTAGAGTATATCAATGAAGATAAACTATTCATTGTATTTTCTGTGAGGCGACCAATCAAAGTGATTGGTTCTGAACACGACATTGAGTTCCTTAACTTTATTATCAGCAAAAAAAAACACAGAATAAAAAAAGGCAAAGAACTCAAAAGAACATTGCCGGATTGTAATGTCGGAATGTTGCACCACATTGCAGAAGAGTCTCCAAGGCTCTTAAAAAGAATAGCAGGTGTGCAAACAAAAATTGATGAGGATAAGACAATAGCTTTGGTTGGCTGTGGTAGTCTAGGATCAAAAATTGGACTACATCTAGCTCGAAATGGAAATGGCCCTTTTCTATGTGTTGATGATGATCTCTTTATGCCGCATAATAACGCACGCCATGCATTGACTTCTAGTTGGGCACGTAAAAAAGCAGAACTTTTATCTTCAGCAATATTCTCGATTGGCAAAATAAAAGCATTAATTAAAGAAGATGCTTTAGATGTGGATTATAGCAAATCAAGAGTGATAATCGATACTACGTCCTCCTTTTCAGTAAGGAATTTTCTAATGGCAAGAGCTGATCTACCGCCTATCATCTCATGCGGCCTTTACTATAGGGGGCAATCTGGTTTAATGCTTACTGAAAATGAAAATAAGACTGGTAGTATTGTAAATATCTGGGCTCATCTGTATCACAAAACTTTAGAGGATGATGATATCCATAGGATTTTATTCACATCAAACTTGGAAAATATCTTGATCGGACAGTCATGCAGTTCACAGACAATGATAGTCGATGATGCACGGATATCTCTCATGGCCGGCACAATGAGCCTTAAGGCACAACATATTCTTGAGGTTGGTTTTCCGAAGAATGCAGAAATCATATTTTTAAAATATGACGACAATTATTCTTTAAAAACGAATGTATATACTGTCCCTAATTTTATTCTAATTAAGTCTATTATGGAAAAAGAATGGGTGGTTTTTATTTCCGAACCAATCATTGAGCGGATGAGAAATATTATGAATAATAAAAGTCCTAATGAAACAGGAGGGGCATTATTAGGCTCAGTATTTATGTATTCAAAGACGGTTGTGATTACAGATATTATTGATGCTCCCCCTGATAGTGTCGAAACACCGTCATTATTTATATTGGGAGTCGAAGGATTGGAGCAGAAAATCAAAAACACTGAGAAAAGGACTAATGGAAAAGTTACGTATCTTGGGACTTGGCACAGCCATCCCCACGGTGGGAGTGCTTCGCAAACTGACAAAAAAACATTAAGAAAATTATTGTTTGTTAGAAATTACCCGCCGTTTCTGAATTTATGTCTCAAAAGTTGGATGTAATTACACTACATGGTATATATGTCGTGACGGGGTAACGTAGGGAGCCCGTAGGGCGACCGGAGTTGCCCCGTCCGCGGCGAAATTGAAAGGAGTATACCATGAGTCGTTCAAAGGATAAAAAGAATACTGACGAAAAAAAGAAACGAAAATATTTATCCCCTGAGAAAAAGTTTCAAATATATTTGGAAACCCAGCGAGGCGATAAACCCGTAGGTGAGATTTTACGCCGTGAAGGGATGTATTCCACAGATTTAAACAGAATACGTAACAAAGTGAAAGAAGGTGCACTTGAGCATCTGGCTGCCCGTCCCGGAGCAAAAAAGAAGATGGTCTCCCAGGACGATTATGAGGCCTTGAAACGCGAGCTTGAAGAGAAAGAACGCGCTCTGGCAGATCTTTCTGTTGAGCTGATGGCCTTACGAAAAAAAACGAATGGGGGTTCGTGGGAGCGATAAAAGGCCAGTGGCTGAGTGAGCAGCATAAGGTTGATATTCTGTCAGTTATAGATGAAGCCGAGGATGCTGGTATTTCAGTAAAACGAACCTGTAAGCTTTTGATGATTAGCCGTCGCAGAGTAACCCGGTGGCGCTGGAAAAGAGATAATGGGCATAGCCTCGATAATCTGAAACCAGGGCCACAGGAACCAGTTAACAGACTTCTACCGGCAGAAAGGACAGCTGTTTTGGAAATGGCTAAGAAAGAAGAATACGCAGATCTATCCCATAGGATATTAGCGGTAACAGCTTGGGATCTGGATATATTCTTTGTTTCTTTTTCTTCTGTATATCGCATTTTACGTTCGGAAAATATGACTACAATGAGAGTAAATAATAAACATAACGGCCATTCAATTCCTCCTGTTCGTAAAGAACTTACAGGCCCTAATCAGCGATGGTGCTGGGATATAAGTTATTTACCTACCATGGAAAAGGGTATTTTTGTTTACCTGTATTTACTTTTAGATGAATACTCTCGTAAAGCCATCTCCTGGTTGGTCAGTTGGCATCAGACAGCCGGAGAAGCAAAAGAACTCATTGAAGACGGTCTTATAAATGAAAATATCCTTGATCTTCCGATGGATCAACGTCCTGAGATCATTAATGACAGAGGACGCCAGATGAAAGCTCGGCCTATTAAAACAATGTTTGAGGAAAACAATATGCCTCAACTTTTTGCCAGGCCGCGAACCCCCAATGATAATCCCTTTATAGAGTCAATGTTTGGTTCAGTTAAAAGGGCGCCTCAATATCCCGGTCAATTTTTGGACCGCGATGAAGCTGTTCAATACTTTAGAGATTATTTCCTCTGGTATAACAAGAATCATTTGCATTCAGGTATTGATTACGTAACACCTGATCAATGCCATAATGGATTAAGAGAGAGAATTGTCTCTCTTCGAAAGAAAAAACTTAATAAACAACGCGCATACAGAAAGGAGGTCAACCGCGTATCGCAAAATGTCTTGACAAAAAAATTGAAGAATTTAATTCTGAATAAACCTGTTTCCGCATGTAGTGTAATGCAAATCTAACTTGAGACATTGTTCCAGAAACGCGCCGATTATGAACCTACAGTTTGCTTGATTGTAACCAAAAATGAAGTGGTAATGGTATAAAAGCATATGTAGAGAGTGACGTCTATTTAATTGCTGGTCTAAGTAACAATTCCTTTGAAACAAACACTGGGAAGGTAAAACGGGATAATGTTTATAAGGCTGAAGGTAACAATAATACCAGAGAAACTATTTCATTAGATGGCACATTTACATCATAATATTGTTTATGCCCTTATTAAATAATTTTCAGGATAATATTTATAAAGAAATATAACATAGCATCATAAACTGAATTATAAAGGATTATTCACTTTTAAGGTAAAATTATGACAGAAGCAACGATTGTATTTTGGGATGTAGAACATGGTCATGCCACTTACCTTCAGACTCCGAATGGTCGACATATTGTTGTTGATCTTGGGACAGGTAGTTATAGTTCTTATTATGAATTCAGACCTTTGGAACATCTTAGAAATCAGTATGGAGTACGACAACTAGATTATGTGATTATAACGCATCCCCATGTCGATCATATAGACGATATCTTTAATTTCGATAGTATGAATCCATTAATACTATCGAGACCAAAACATCTTGATAAAAAGTCAATACTTGAAAAGGCAAGCAATAAAGACAAACTTAAGCTTGAGAAATATTTTGAAATAAATGAAAGATATAATATTACTGTTACGGATGAGAGCCCTAACTCCCTTAATAATTCGAATAACTGGGGAGGTATGAATATAAATACATTTTCACCTAACTTATGCGGGCAGAGTAATATTAACAACCATAGCATAGTTACAACTTTTAATTTTACAGGATTGAAAGTATTAATACCTGGAGATAATGAACCTCCCTCATGGAATGAATTGAAAAATTTAGAAAGTTTTACTGAGACAACAAAGGATATTGATATTCTTCTCGCACCTCATCACGGACGGAATAGTGGTTTTGATAGTGATGTCATGAAACACTTTAATCCAAGATTGACTATCGTCTCCGATGGAGCTTACTCTGATACTTCTGCTGCATCAAGATATTCCGCGATATCAAGAGGTTGGCCAGTATACAAAAAAGATGGTTCAAGTGAAATGAGATATTGCCTTACTACAAGAAACGATGGAGTAATTAAGGTAAAAATTGGAAAGGGAGGTAAAAATCCTTTCCTTAATGTAACATTAGGTAATTAAAATAATATTTAAAACAAAATATATACCACAGGAAAAAGGTGACGGTGGTTCCCAGAATTTAATTTGGGGAGAATCCAATAATTTATAGACTTGTTTATAATATATTAGATGTTTGGAGTATCTTTAAGACTCATCTTTTTAACAAGGTTTATCTTCATGGCTAAACTAAAGACAGATTAAATAGTGAAGGTTCATAGAGCAAATTGTTAAACGAACGAATCGTACAAAAGGAAAAAATCAAATGGCTGTATTGGAACCAAAGGAAATTTTTAAAATTGAAACTATCAAGGAAGAGTCTGAATTTAAAAACTACATTGATTCAAGTCCAAAAGGTTTTAAAATTATTTCAACTGACTACCCTTACTGCGATGGCAAAGTATTGTATTCTGATGCTGGAGATTTTAGTAAATAGGTCAGAAGATCTCATCCAAATATAAATGTGGAAACACAAAAAGCTGATAAAAGATTGCTATTACGATCTGGAGAATATTGGTTGCCTCTTGTTTTTCTCGCAAGCGATATAACGCTTCCTATTTATTTGAATATCGTGGCTAATTATCTCTATGAGAAAATGAAAGGCGCACTTAAAGGTGAAAAGTCACGTGTGCACCTTAGCGCAATGTATAAAAATACCTCCGATGGAATTACTAAAAAGTTTGAATTTGAGGGTGATGTAGATGCTCTTCAGAAAGCAATAACGAAGTTTAATTTGAATAAATACTTGGAAGATTAATGTCCCCCCTAAAAACACAAGAAGGATATGATGCCTTCAATACCATTTTAAAAAATGTTAGTGAAATACTAACCTTGCTTGATAAAAACTCCCTCGAAGTTTGTATAGAGAAAACACATCTATTACAGCTTGAAATTCAAACGAAAAAACACAATATTCAACAAGATGAATATATTCTCAATGATTTTTTTGTAATTTTGAGGTTTGTTGATTTTTTTTCCTCTTACTTTGATCTTTGGAGGAAATTGCTTAACTATGAATTTTCCTCTTCATGGAACTCACTACAAGATTCACTCGATTTTTTACGCCTCATTAAAAAATTTTCCTCCATTAATGTAGAGTTTTTTGAAGACCAGCTTTTAGAGTTAGAAAAAACATACCCCTATAATATCTTTTTTAGCATTGGGGCAACTGCCGAGCTAATTGAATGTAATTTGTGTGGACAGGATATTGACTCTGAAGATTGCCCACATATAAAAGGAGAGCTTTATAGCGGCAAAATTGCACACGGTATAGTCAAAAACATCGTAGAGGCAAATCATGTGTCGCTTGTATCAATCCCGAAAGACAAAAGGTGTGTCGTTAAGTATGAAGATTCAGGAGAACAATTCAAACTTGTTCGATACCTTGCTGATTTAATAAATGATGGCAGATTTAATATCCTTGACTTTTGTGAGTTAAAATTCTCGAAAAAACTTAATTTAAATCCGGAATATGTAAAGCTTGGCAGAAATGAACCTTGTTATTGTGGAAGCGGGTATAAGTTTAAAAAATGTTGTATTTCAAAAGAGTACATTGAGGGTGATCATGTTGATATCGTAGCCATTCCAAAGGCGATTGATAGGGTGATTACTTAACAAATCGCTGATGGGTTGTAGATAATGAAAGCACCGTGTAAAAGCATCGGTGTCATCCATTAAAGGGTACGTCCTTGTCATTATAGCATCCTATTTATAAAGATATACGGGATCATAGAATAATTTGTTATGTTTTACTGCGAGGAATCAAATGATATTGGGTAATATAAACAAATTTAAAGGTGTTGGCTATGTCTGTTATATCGATGTGATCGGGTTTTCGGATGATATATTAAATAATTGGAATAATAAATCATAAAACCCACTCGATAAAATACTTTATATAAAAAATAGGATGCCTGGGTTTAACCAAATCGATGAAGCGGACAAAAATAGCGGACATCGTACTTACGCATGCCGTGTGAATACAATTTCGGACAGCGTAACAATATGCTTTGGATTCAATAACGAAATTATTATAGGTGATCTTGCTCTTGGTTTAGAAACGATATTAGGAAATCTAAAATATATCTGGAATACTTTTATTCAAAATGGATACTCCATAAGAGGAGCTATTGACTTTGGGGATATATATTGGGATGAGAATGAACTAATTGGCCCTGCCTTAATTAATGCTTACCGACTTGAGTCAGCTGTTGCAAAAGTTTCAAGGGTTGTTGTTTCTTCAAACCTCAATAAAGTTTTGAAAGATCTTATCAGTATTGAAAACAGTACGATGATTGACCACTTAGTAAGTAAATTCAGGAAGGATGTTGATGGTTATATCATTGTTGATCCCAATATTATGCATACATCTGAAAATGAACAAAAGTTATTAGTAAATTGCTTAAAAAAAATGAGGGGTGCACTACCTATTGGGATCGTTAGAGAAAAGTATACCCCATTGATCAGCATGCTTAGTGGTCCTAATAAAAGTAAGTTAATACCGGAAGATTTTGGTTGCTATTAAGACAACATAAGCAAAAGTTCAAGGTGACGTAGCCGCTATATCGCCGAGCAAACAGAGTCACTATTATCAACTGTCATGGAAGCATGGAGTTTGTCGCCATAAAACCGCCTGGCTCCTTAACTTAATCGGTGGCCATATAAAAATATGAAAAGTCAGACAATCCGTATCAACGATATTGGCAATGAACTAGATGAGCTCGAAAAAAAAGCCCGAGATTTAGTTCTAGAGTTGAATAAAAAGCGACCAGAATATACATCAAAAGCATATCTCGCCGAATATCATATTCGTGGACTAAACTATCATTATAAAAATATAGTTAAATACTACAATAATTTTGTAAAAGAAGTTGGGATGCGTCTGGAAGTTGGTTCAGAAGTTGTATGGATGTACTCTCCAGATTATCAAACTATGCTCTTTGAAGTATATGCTCTTGTGAATCTCGCCCGAATATCACTGGACAATTTGCGTGATTACCTATCTCCACTTTTTATTACTCCATACAATAATTTACCAAAATCAGTTAATGATTTCGTAAAAGGGAAAACAGAATGCCCTATTTATGAATGGATTGGAACTCAACAAACATTTGAGTATCTAATTGATTTAAGAAATTGTATTGTTCATTACAGGTCATTTGGAATCAATGACAATACAATTGTTAGTGAAGAAGGTGTAAGCGTTAATGAATTAACAGATATTACAAAAATCAAGTTAGCCCCTATGGGGCGTGCGTTTTATCGGAAACTTGATAACGGCGGGATATCAATCAACATTTTTCTTCCTGACAAAATATTCGACAAATCGAACAATGGGAAAAAACTAGCTAATTTTACATATCAAAACAGATGGAATATTCTTTCTATGAGCCGCTCTTTTGCCCAAGCTGCTTCAGATGTCATTTTAAGCTCTATGCTATTAGTAATGGAGAATGATGAGCCATTATATACTTACACTAAATAATGAAAAGGCCTGGGTCAGCCCCTGGTTAAATAAATGCAAAGGATGTTTAACAGGGTAAACCTTGACTGTGGCAATTCGATACTGAGTACAGGATATCTATAAAAAACTAAATAATAAAATTCAAACCTGGGCACTTTAATGATCTACAAAACAATTGCGTTACTCTCTTTAAGCCTGGTCCTGAGTTCATGCACAAATCCCAAAGACAATTCAGACAACACTCAAAATTATTCATTTGTCGGTGATTATGAAGGTAAAGGCGCTGATTCTGAAGGCAATTCATTCAATTTTTTCGCAAAGGTCAGTCATTCAGGGGATAACAGATATCGAATGTTGGTTCTTGCTGATTTGGATAAGCCGAATGAGCCTCTGCATGTTATGGATGGAGTCCTTGAAGATAACAAATTTATCTATACTTCTGATGGGGGACAATATAAGGGCGATGGTACTCTTGGCAAAGATGGGTTTGAAGGCTATTACAAGGGACCGATTGACGGTACGTATACAATGCGGCGGATGAATAGTAAAGAAGATGGCAAGTATGATAAGTAGGGGACGAAGATAAAATGGTAAAAAATTATTCTATTTGCCTATTACCATCGCCCGGCAGTTTTACTTTTTAAGGTTTTAAAAAAGGCCGACAGAGAGACGGCCTTTTCATTTTGGGGTTTAGAACATGGTGTTCTGGTTCTTCGCATCCTTGGGATCGGGAATCTCCTGGAACACATCCCAGTGCTCAACTACCTTGCCGTTCTCAACCCTAAAGATATCCACCACGGCATAGCCGCGTATTTCCGGGCTGCGCCGGTTGTGGATGTGCAGTGCTACCAGATCACCGTCGGCCAGGGCATGCTTGATCTCACCGCGGTTTTTGGGGAAATCGCGCTTCAGGAACTCGATGTGCGCTTTCAGCCCTTCTGGCCCGTCTATGGCAAAAAGGTTGTGTTGGGTGTAGTGGTCGCCGATAAATTTTTTTGCTTTCTCCCAGTTCTTCTCATTGAGTGCGGCGTTGTAAAACTCGATCACAATTTTCTTGTTTTGCTCCTCAATCGCCTCCTGGTTATCGGCGGAGTATGAAAGCGTTGACGTCGATATACCGGCCAATACCAGGATCGCTATAAAAATAAATCGTTTGAGCATTTTTTATTCTCCCTGTCCCCGGCACAGGAGGACTATTAAGGTTAACTGGTTACTCTTAAATCAGGCAGTCTGTTAATAGATTGCTCTTTGCACGTTTTCTATTTTTCTGTATTCAATCTTTTATAAAAACTCTTTTTTGAGGGTGGAAGTATATGAAGTTGAATTTGGTATGTCAATATACTTTACTCAAGCTTTTATATGTTGATATACTTAAATTGAATAATTGATTTTTACCCTGTTAAATACATTGAGCATTTATATCGATGATCTAAGCTTGATCATATATTCTAACAGGGACGGTGAGGTTAATATCATGCAAAAAAGATCTCAAGTTAAGGTTTTAAAAGCTAGTTTAACAGGGTAAACCCTTGTAAATCCCTGTAATGGTCTATTTGACAGGGGTGATGAACTGCAAATCAATTGTTTTACTGACTTTAAGCCAGGGATTGAGTTCATGCATAAATCCCAAAGATAATTCAGGCAGCATAACGATGTGAAAATATCAAACTCTATAATAGCGGTAAACCGCTCATTAACATGGTTATTAGAAAATTAGGATATTAAAGACCGTTTTTTTTAATATTCAGATAAATAGCCTATGGCATTTAATTATTAAAAGGGAGTAATAAATGGGTGAATATGATTGGCTGTTCTATAAGTTTGAAAAAAAAGAAACGCACTCCGGAGGTATGTTGCCGCCGGTACAGGCCTATTTTCGCGGGGAGTCCTGCATTTCCGGCGCTCAGATATATTTGCCCTATCGGGCCTATATGGAGTCCGGTGTAATTGATCCTGAACCACATTTCCACCGTGATGAAGAATATCTTGCGTTTGTGGGGCACGATTTACGAAATGCGTTTACATCCTTTGATGCGGAAATCGAGATGTGGCTGGGTGAAGATCCGGACAATATGGAGAAGATCATTATCACAAAACCTGTGATGATTCGTGTGCCGCAGTTCTACTGGCATGGTCCTGTAGAGATTAAGCGGCTCGGAAAGCCTTTATTTTTTCAGCCGGTGCTGTTCAACAGCAGGTACCATGCGATTAAGAAAAGAGGAGATTCTTCGGGGAAAACATATTTTGAGACTATTGTTGAGGGCATTACACCATGTAAGCTGGACGATTCAGATGTATGCACCTTTTGCGGCAAATGTAATGAAGCACATACGGGGAGTTAAAAAATGTCCAGGTATGATCACTTAATTCATGAATTCGAAAAACAATATAATTACTGGGGTGATTTTATGCCTCCTTATCAGGCATATTTCCGTGGACATGACTGTATGCCCGACTCTAATCTGTATGCAAGTTACCGATGTTATATGAAGGAAGCATTTATCGATATCTGGCCCAATTTTCATTCTGAAGAAGAGTATTTATGTTTTACTGGATATGATATGGTGGATCCATGGGGTTCTTTTGATGCCGAAATCGAGTTCTGGATCGGGAAAGAGCTTGATAAACTGGAAAAACACATAATTACCGAACCAACTATAGTCAGAATACCTCCATATACCTGGCACTGCCCGCTTGAGTATAAACGTGTTACCAAACCTGTATATCTGCAGGTTCTGAGTATGAGAGGCAAGTTCGGCGCATTTTTTCAAAGAACAGACGCGGATGCAAAAATCTACATCGAATATGTTGGATCAAAAGGGCACAAATCCTGTTCTCTGGATGCATCAAAACAATGTACTTTCTGCGGCAAATGTTTTAAGGGGGCGTTGCCGTCTGACTCGCCTAAAACCGCTACAGAAGCAGCTGAAAGGTATAAAAAGTAATTAGATTGGTGAACCGTCTACTCTGCTTTTGGACCTGAAAGGCTGTTTAATTAAAAATAACAGGAGATACACTCTTGCTGAAGACAAGTTTGAGAAATATTACAGGGTGCCAATTGATAGTAACTGTACAATGCGGCGGATAAACAGATAGTGGATGTCAGGCAATTTGTTATTCCTTGTAGGCTATCACTCTGTCCTTTCCACTGTTTTTTGCCTCGTACATGGCAGTATCCGTCTGCCTGAACAATTTTTCCATATCATCACTATCAGTAACCTGGGCCACACCAAAACTGAGGCTCAGGGATCGGCCGAAAAGGCGCATGGTTTCTTCTTCCTGATGATTTAATATGCTTTTCAGCTTTTGAGCAACTTTAACCGCATCATCAAGAGCGGTTTCCGGCAGCAGACTCAGAAATTCCTCTCCTCCCCAGCGTCCGGCAATGTCTTCTGTGCGGATATTCTCCTTTATAATCTCTGCCACCTGGACCAGGACCTGATCCCCTCTGGCATGTCCGCATTGATCATTGATTTTTTTTAAATAATCTATGTCTCCAAGAATCAGCAAAAATATCCGTCCGTGACGCCGGAACCTGGAAAACTCATTTTCCACAAGCTCGTTAAGTTTTCTCCTATTATAAAGGTCGGTCAGTTCATCCTGCATGCCAGTTTTTCCTGAAACCTGGCATGGCACTGGGTGATGTAAAGCAGCCTGTTGCTGATCATCAGCTGGAGGCTGTAAGACAGCAGTACAACCAGCGCAATCAAAAGGGATTGAAACAGATGATCCAGCTGCTGTCAGACATGTAATTCTCATGTTCAGGAAAGAAAAAAGCAAAGAAAAACTTTGAACAGAAAATTGATGAGAAACAGGAAAGTGGTTATTCCGGTATTAAAGGCATGTCTGCGTTGATTTTCTTCGGCCTTGAGAAGATGTACCTGTATTGGAATCATAGTTCCTGAGAAAATCATGATTCGCATGCGGACGTTGGTATTAACCAGTGCAAACCATACATAAAGCAGGATAAACGCCATGAATAAAAGGATATATGGTTTTATACTCATTGGAAGATTGAGAAACCTGGCCATACCTCTTGCCAGTATGATCATTCCGGCAAGCATCAGGGCATTGACATCTACAACGGTGAAAAGATCCGGGATTTTTCCTTTAAACAGGACCAGGGCAAGGCTCAGGGCAGTTAACCCGAAATAGCCCGCAAACCCTCCTATTCCCCGAAATTTTCCACCAATCCGTACCCATGTGACAAACATGATATATGTGGAAATAGAGGTTAACCATCAGGGCAATAATAATTATTGTCTTCATATCAAGGGTGTTGAGCCACTTTATGTCAATAATTCCAGACATAGGGAGCTTCTAATATATTTTAGCCCGGGAAAATGCAAGAAGAAAATCGGGTAATGAAGTCCTCTCTTGATTTCTGCAGTCTAAATAGTTTTCATCCATAAACAGCTCTTTTTTTAATTTCTTCGTTAACCTTCAGCATTAGTTATGCGATGTACCCGTGTATGTCTTCCCAGTACCCTGATTTCCTGGAACCTGCAAAAAATATCTCGTTTCTGAACTGGAAACCTTGTTAGTACCTTATTTATGTTTTTTGGACGGACTCTAGCTTTTTTGTGATTAACAATGATTTCGTATATTTAAAATTATTGACACAATCTATACCGATCGGTATAGTGTCGCCATGGATAACAGAACTAAAATATTACAATGCGCTTTGGAGCTTTTTGCCGTCAGGGGCTATGATGGTGTAGGAATACAGGAAATAGTCGATTCATCAGGTATCACCAAGCCGACTCTTTATCATTATTTTGGAAACAAAGAAGGATTATTAACCGCATTATTTGATGAATATTTTAATCGATTTACCCTGAAGCTTCGCGATGCTGCTGTTTACGATCGTGATTTGCCCGATTCTCTGGATAAAATATTTTCCGTTTATACCGATTTCGCAAAAACGAATTCATCTTTTTACAGTATCCTTCTGGCATTGGTATTTGCACCACCTCAAAGCCGCGCATACCAGGTTGCAGTCAGATATGCGGCTGAACCTTTTGTCATTCTGGAATCATTATTTATTCAGGCTGCCCAGGATCACGGTAATATGAAAAACCGTCACAGGCTTTATGCTGCTTCTTTAATAGGAATGATGAATAACTTTATTGCCCTGCATTTGAATGGCGCTGTCGAACTGAACGGGAAATTAAAAAAACGGGCGTTGCATCAGTTTATGTACGGGATTTTTTCATAATTTTTTTACCCTTACTATACCGATCGGTATAGATTCGGAGGTAAAATGAAAGAACGTATTTATTTTTTAGACAATTTAAGGACTTTAATTATATTTTTAGTGCTCATATTTCATGCAGCGGTCACTTTTATGGCTTACCCTCCTGAGTGGTGGTATGTTTTTAACAAAGATACTTCTCTATTGTTTACTTTTACAGTGCTTCTTTGTGATGTATTTATGATGCCAGTGCTGTTTTTTATTTCCGGTTTTTTTACTCCGTTATCCCTGCAGAAACATCCTGTTGCTGTCTTCATAAAAATTAAATTTATTCATATTGCGTTGCCCTGGATAATTGGGACATTATTCCTGGCCCCCATTCCGAGTTATTTTATCTACAAAAATTTCGGCGGAAAATCTGCCTACAGGGAGTTTTGGTTAAGTGCCGATTTCTGGCAAAAAATATATTCACAGGCCCATTTCTGGTTTCTTGGAGTTTTATTTGTTTTTTTTCTGTTAATTTCTCTTTTTAAAAGGCAAATACTCTCTTATCTCCCCTCCAGTATTTGTTCCCGTCGGTCTTTTTACCCTGTATTGGTAATCCTGATACTGTTTCCAGCCTTAGGTTTTTTTATTTTGAATTTAAACTATGGTGTCAATGAATGGGCACATCCCGGACATATACTGGATTTTCAGCCTGTTCGGATTGTCGGCTACGCTGTTTATTTTTTAGTAGGCATTGCTGCCAGACAAAAAAACTGGTTTTCATCTGAAGGGTATATGCCGAAATCATGGCTGTGGGTCGTTTGTATGCTGATAAGCGGTTTGCTCTATCTTGGGTTCAAACTTGCTGTTCCTGATCCTGCAGGTATTTACAAAATTATATATGCTCTCCTGCACAGCTCATATGCCTGTTTCACTTTGTTTGGTGTTTTGGTTGTTTCTATCCGTTTCCTTAATTTTGAAACCAGGATATCAAAACATTTTTCTACTCTCTCCTATGGTTTCTATTTTGTCCATTTGATCATTTTAATCTATGTCGCCGATGCTGTGGTTAAATATCCATCATCTGTATTTATAAAATATCTTATGGTACTATTTATGAGTTTTATACTCTCATGGCTAGCATCTGCAGTTTTAAAAAATTTACCACTTGTTAAAAAAGTGTTTTAATTAGTTTTTATCCAGAAACGGCTCTTTTTCACAAATTCTGCGTCAATCTTCGGCATTACTTGTGCAACGTACTCGCGTAGGTTTTCACCAATGCCTTGATTTTTTTGTACATGTAAAAAATATCTCTTTTCTGAATTGAAAACCAATCAGCGTCCTGAAAAAGTATATAATTATACCAAAGTGGTAGAAAAGTATATTGACATACCAAACTAAGCTACTTATACTTCATTCCTCAAACTCCTGAAAGCGGAAATTCATATTACCCTTAAAGGCAGTTAAGAGCAGGCTTTTGTTTCAATTGAAAAATCATTTATCAATAGAAAAGACCTGAAATCCGAAAAGCAGCTTGTCTTTGCAACAATATATAAACAGGAGGAAAAATATGCGTCGATTGATATGTGCATTAACATGTGTATTAGGTTTGATAGTATCCAGCGCGTCTGCTCAGCAGCCCGGCGGAATGCCTCAAATGGGGCCGATGTCAGATGGTTCCGGGCCTTACGCCGCGGCAATAGTGGAAGGTGATCCCGGGCTGCCTGATCATACAATATATCGGCCCAAAGATTTGAGCCCCTTTGGAAAATCAAACCTTCTGCCTGTGCTGGCCTGGGGTAATGGAGGCTGCTCAAGCTCATCCCGGATGCACGCTAACTTCCTTGCGGAAGTTGCATCCCATGGTTTTCTGGTTATTGCCCTCGGCCCATATGTTGCAGAACCAAAAGCCGGCGGCGGCATGATGGGTGGCGGCGGTACAAAGTCGTCCCAGCTGCTGGAAGCCATTGACTGGGCAACGGCTGAGAACAGTCGATCGGGCAGTAAATTCTATAAAAAACTTGATCCTTCAAAGTTTGCAGTAGCAGGTATGAGCTGTGGTGGACTTCAGGCACTGGAAGTGGCGCCTGACCCCCGTGTTAAGACTCTCATGGTCATGAACAGCGGCCTTTTCGGCCCCGGCGGACGGCCCAAAATGGGACCCCCTGGAGCAGGTGCGCCAAAAACCGGAGCACCCGGCCCGGGCGGCGGTGCCCTGATGGGTATGCCATCGGTCGGCAAGGATGTTCTCGCAAAACTGCACACGCCCACAATTTATATAATCGGTGGAGAGAAAGATATTGCCTACCCGCAGGCCATTGATGATTACGCAAAGATAGATAAAGTTCCTGTGGCCATAGCCAATCTGGATGTGGGACATGGCGGTACATACCATGAGCCGAATGGAGGAGAGTTTGGAGTGGTTGCCACAGCCTGGCTGAAATGGCAGCTGGAAAAAGACAAAGAAAGCGGAAAGATGTTCACCGGTTCCGAATGCGGTTTATGCAGTCGTGAAGGATGGACTTTTGAAAAAAAGAAGATCCCTTAAAGTAAGCCTCTAAGCTTTGATGTTTTATGGAGGGGAGCGGCCATAAATAATACCGTAGTTATATGCTGTTCATGATTTGTTTATTTATGGCCGTTCATACTTGCATTGCACCCGGTATATTAGAAATTATAAATCCGGTTAATTCATTGAATCGTTATTTTTTAACCTTTAAAGTAAGAGATGCCGCATGAAAAAAAATATGCTGTTCACAGCTTTTGTCTGCATGATACTTGCCGCTTCTGCGGTCTGCTGCACACAGACGGAAAATAGTCCAAAATCCAATGCAGGGGGGAGTCAGGTCAAAAGAAAGTATACCGGAATAGATAAGACACTGATTCCGAACAAGGGATGGAATTGCAAAATGGCGGAAGGTATACCTGTACCTGAAGAGGGGAAATTTGTGCTGACCGCGGATATGAAAATGGACCAGGTCTATGAGCTGGGCAGGACTCCCTATGGACAAAGAAAAGTCTATGTTATTAAGGAAGGAATAGTGACCGGGGACAGGATTAAGGGGGCGGTTATGTTCGGAGGCATGGATTTTCAGCTTGGTTTTTCAAACGGTGCGATGGAGATCGAAGAGATATTCATACTGCAGACAGATGATGGTAAGTATATTTACCTGAGAATTGCCGGGACAGCCGCAGACAGCAGCGACGTAAGGATAGTCCCGGAATTTGAGGCAGAAGCTGCCAGCGGATACAACTGGCTCAACACAGGAAAATATGCGGGAAGGCGGGAGGTTAACCTTGAAATCGGGACAATAAAGATAAATGTATTTGATGTTTCGGGAGTTGCCGTTAAACCTGATTCATCAAACTCGGTCAGGGTAGAAAAACCCTCAGGGTTTAAGGATCAGTCGTGGGAGTACCGCAGGGTGTCCATGGATGAAAGGCAGGGCGATTTGCTGATCAAAGAGAATGTAACCCTGGGTCGGGGTCAGTCGGTGGGTGACACTGGCAAAACCAACCGGAATATCATTCCAATCACAGGAGGAACTCTTACCGGAGAGATCGAAGGAAAGGTTCTTGCTGCGGGAGCCGATTATCAGAACCTCTCCAATCCGGCGACAATTGATGCGCGCTATTTATGGCAGACGAATGACGGAGAAGTGATAATTGTACGGAATGCCGGAGGTTTTGGAAAGCTTGCCCCGACTTTTGAGGTGCGGGCGGACAACAAATACTCATATTTGAATGAGGGCCTGTACCTGAGCTCACCTCCTGGAATGGGCGCAGGCGGTGTATCGCTGACTTTTTATAAAAGCATTAAATGAGCAGGATAAATAAAATGAACCCTGAATATCCGAATCTTTTACAGCCGATTAAAATCGGAAATCTTGTTTTTAAAAATCGCATTACGAGTGCGCCTGTATACAATTTTCTGGCTTCCTATGATAACCATATTACCAGGGAATGTATTGAGTTTTCCAAACCGTGCGGTAAAGGCGGGGCAGCTACAGTTACTTTGGGCAGCGGATTCATAAACCGGGTACTGCCCTCGGCGGCTCATCATATTGTAGGGATGAATGATGATTTTATGGTGGTATATCTGTCTGAATGGTGTGAGGCTGTAAAACGTTTCGGATCAAAGGCCTGTGTCGAACTGGTTCCGATCGCTTCATACTTCGGGACACATGAGGTCGAAAGTTCTGTTGGAATACCAATGGAAATTGACTGTAACCTTTTAACCGAAAAAGAGCTAAAGGATTTTATCGAAGATTATGCAAAGGCTGCAGGTACTGTATTAAAGGCCGGCGGGGATATGGTTCTGATTCACGGCGCCCATTGTCAGCTGCCTGCGCTGCTTTTTTCCAGGGTCTTTAATAAAAGAACAGATCAGTATGGCCCCCAGTCCTTTGAAAACCGGTGCAGGTTTGCAGTGGAGATCCTGGAGGCTATCAGGGCTGAGGTCGGTGACAGGCTGGCTATTGAATACCGCATAAGTGCTGTTGACATGGTTCCCGGTTCTCCTGATATTGAAGAGGTAATTGAGTTTGCAAAAATTATCCAGGATAAAATCGATATACTGCATGTATCAAGGGGTAACCTGGCTATCAATAAGCTTACACCATATATTTTACCTCCCGCATATATGGATCATAATATAAACATGGAGTACGCTTACCAGTTTAAGAAGGTGCTTGATGTTCCTATAAGCGTTGTCGGTGCTGTCACCCTTGAAGAAGCTGACAGGGCTGTAGCTGAAGGCAAAATAGACCTTGCAGCACTGGGCCGTCAATTACTTGCTGATCCTGAAACAGTAAATAAACTTGAACGGGGTCAGGAAGATAGTATCCGCCCATGCATACGGTGCAACACATGCATCAGCAGAAGTCATTTCGGGATGAAACCTCCCAGGTGTGCAGTCAACCCTGTTCTGGGCCGCGAGCTGGATTATGGAAATATCACTGCACCAAAAGCTAGGAAAAAAGTTGTTGTCGCGGGCGGTGGTCCTGCGGGCATGGAAGCCGCAAGAACTGCTGCTGAGCGCGGGCACGATGTTATCCTCTTTGAAAAGTCAGACCGGTTGGGGGGACTCATATGTGAAGCGATCAGCGCTCCGTTTAAGGCCGATTTAAAAAAATACCTCAAATGGTCGGTTCGAATGACGGAACGTTACGATAATATAGACATTAGGCTTTCAACTGAGGTAACTCCCAAGCTTATTGAACGGTTAAAACCCGATGCTCTTATTATCGCTGTCGGAGCAGTACCAAATATACCGCAGCTCAGCTGTATTGATAAATCCAAGGTCATCTGGGTGAGTGATATTGAGCAGGAAGGTGTTGAGGTCGGTAATAGAATTCTGATTGTTGGTGCAGGTCTTACAGGATGTGAAACAGCCCTGAAATATTTACAGGAAGGCAGGCAAGTTACACTCATTGATGCTCTTCCCCGTGAAAAACTTGGGCTGGGGTCTTCTCCAATAAATGCATATTACCTCTTTGATATGCTGGAAGAATACCATGCAGACCTGAAACCTGAGACAAAACTGATTGATGTAACAGAGGAATATGCTGTTATCAAAAATAATAAGATAGAAGAATATATTGTGTTTGATACTGTTATCCTTGCATCAGGGATGAGAGTAGATGCAAATTCTGGAATAATTACCCGGCTAAAGAAAAAAGTGGCTGAATGCTATATTGTCGGTGACTGCTCCGGAAATCAGGGCTCTCTCTGGAACGCAGTAACCAGTGGATTTGATGCGGCTATGGCTATTTACTGATATAGAAGCGGATGGGCTTCCCCCTGTTTAATAAAATATGAGTTTTTCAATATATCTTTATTAGTTTAACAGGGGAAGCTCACTCACCTTATGTTATTTAAGTAAAGTACTCTATTGGGGTTCAGGAGATCAGATTATGATTAAAAAAAATTATTTCCCTCTGCTGGTATGTCTGTGTTTATTGTCTTTTTCATGCAGTAAACCCAACCCCATATTAAATATTGAAGGCGGCAAGATTATGGGTGAGGAAACACCTACAACGGGAGTTGTATCCTATAAGGGAATTCCTTTTGCGGCTCCTCCCGTGGGTGATCTGCGGTGGAAGGAACCACAGCCGGTTGTCCCATGGGAAGGTGTAAAAGTTGCGGACACATATGGCGATGCTGCATCGCAGGTTACCTGGGACCCTGAAAGTTTTTACGGCAAAGAATGGCAGGCAAGCGGTTCCGTACCCTTTAGTGAGGACTGCCTGTATCTGAATGTCTGGACACCTGCAGCCGGCCAGACTAATAAAAAACTGCCGGTTGCCATGTGGATTCATGGCGGCGGTTACCGTGAGGGATTTGCTTTTGAACCGGAAATGGACGGCGGTGAAGAATGGGCTTCACGGGGTGTTATCCTTGTTTCTGTTATCTACCGTCTTGGTGTTATGGGCTTTTTCTCCCACCCACTTTTAACGGTTGAAAGTCCTCACGGCGTTTCAGGTAATTACGGAGTCATGGACCAGGCTGCTGCATTGAAATGGATTCATAATAATATAGACCAGTTTGGCGGTGATCCCAATAATATAACCGTTTTCGGTCAGAGTGCAGGTGCCGGCAGTGTTCAAACCCTTTGCGCTTCTCCGAAATCAAGAGGCCTTATAAGCAAAGCCATCAGCATGAGCGGCGGCGGACTGGGAGCCGGAGGTATGCCGATGATGTCTTTTGATGCGACCCAAAAAGCCAACAAGGCAATGATGGATTATTTTAACAGGACAACATTAAAAGAAATGCGGGCGCTTTCCTTTGATGAGCTCATAAAAATGGCTGATGAATACGGGAAGGCTACAGGTACGAGGTTATTTTATGGGCCTGTGGCTGATGATTATTTTTTAACCGGTTCTTTCAGCGATACGGCACTTGCAGATGAAATTCCCGATATTCCCTATATGTTCGGATTTACTTCTAACGACCTTGGAGATATGACTGATGCAGTTCGAAGTTTCTGTGCACTTCGTGCAGAAAAAGGAAACAAACCCGTATATGCTTATCTGTTTGCTCGTCAATTGCCGGGCGATGAAAACGGCGCATTTCACTCTGCAGATCTGTGGTATGTTTTCCATTCTTTCAAACACAGTTGGCGCCCTTTCACAGCTAGCGATGAAGAATTAAGTAAAAAAATTGTGGACTACTGGACAAACTTTGCCAAGTTTGGAGATCCCAACGGAAAAAATGGCGGTGTCTGGACACCCTATACTACCGAGGTTCCCAATTTTATGATACTGGATGCCAATGAAAATAATGCCATTTACTCCTTGACTGATACTCCGAAATATAAAGGAAGTAAATTTGACTGGTTTGCACCTCCTCCTGTGCCCAAAGAAAAACAATAATTGTAACAAAAGACACGGGATCAGTTTCCCGGGCCTTATACCTGTACATAAATGAACAGGAGATGTTCCTATGTCAAAAAAAAATGATTTTGAAAAGTATGTATTTAGAAGTGCTGCGGTAACACCTCCCTATAATCTTTTTGGTACTGCTCCCAATAATCCGTCTGTACTGTATATAAATCAAAATGAAGAGAGTAATTTCAACATTGCTTCATGGCTTATTACTCACCCCTTTTCCATGGAGGGTGAAACTTTCTATCACGATTACGATCAATTTTTATTTTTTTGCGGATCAAATCCTGAAAACAGGAGTGAATTAGGCGGTAAAGTTGAACTCTATTTAGGCCATGAAATGGAAAATATGGAAAAATTATTTTTAGAGGAGTCCGCCATTATCTTTGTAAAGGCGGGAATGCTTCACTGCCCGCTTACATTTGTTGAGATATTCGATACGGAAAAACCGGTCATTTTTCAGGATATAACTTTATGCGGGCAGTATAGTAAATTTAAGCCCGGTGATTCGCAGCGACTGAATGTGGATGGAGAACCAATAGATGAAGCAGGAAACCTGATAAAGTAGGGATGACTTAATTTGCCCGTTAAAACCAGAGAAGGAGAATTGTAATGCTGCGCAGAGTTATTGTTGAAAATGGAATTGTCGAAGGCTTACCTGCCGCTGATCCGCGAATAACATCTTTTAAGGGGATTCCCTTTGCAGCACCTCCGACAGGTGTAAACCGCTGGAGGGCTCCTCAGCCTGTATCGGACTGGGGCGGGATTCTCTATGCCTATAAATTCGCACCTATCTCTATGCAGCATACCCCTGGCGAAGATCCTGAGAATATTTATACAAGAGAATGGAATGTTGATACGTCAATAGAAATGGATGAGGATTCCCTGTATCTCAATATCTGGACTCCAGCAAAAAGAAAAGATGAAAATCTGCCTGTGTTTGTCTGGTATTTCGGCGGTGCACTCCATGAAGGCAATACTGCAGAGATGGAATTTGACGGTGAACGTATAGCAAGGCGGGGTATCGTTGTTGTTACTGTAAATTACAGGCTTAATGTTTTTGGTTTTCTATGTCATCCGCAAATAACTGCAGAAAACCCTGAAGCTCCTGCCAATTTCGGACACCTTGACCAACAGTTTGGAACCCGCTGGGTACAGCGGAATATTGCAGCTTTTGGCGGTGATCCCTGCGATATAACAATCGGAGGACAGTCCGCAGGAGGCGTAAGTGTAATGGCCCAGGTGACTTCACCTCAAAATGACGGTCTTTTTCAGAAAGCCATCTGCGACAGTGGCCTGTTATTTTTTGCCTATCCGGGAAATTTTGTTATCCACGACAAAGATTTATCCTGTGCAGAGCAGGAGGGTGTTGAATTTTTCAGTTTTTTAGGTGTTTCATCTCTTGATGAAGCCCGCAGGCTGGATGCGCTATTTCTAAGGGATAAAATGATTGAGTATAAGACTATGTGGGGAACTGTAATTGATAATAAATTCTGTACCGGAAACTTCAATGAACTGTACATGGAAAATAAATGCAGTATGGTTCCCATTATGTTCGGGCATACAGCTACAGAATTCCTTAACTGGCCTATAGTCAGTACAGTTGAAGAGTTTAATGCCTTTGCAGTAGATAATTATGGAAACGATGCTGATGAGTTTTTAACACTTTGTTCGTCTTCCACCGGCAGCATTACTGAGATGTTGCACAAAGCCCGTGTTTGCCATATGGAATTAGGCATCAGACTGTTTGGAAAGGCAAAAGCCGTTACAGGTGAAAAAACACCCATATATTACTGGGTATTCAATCCTGAGGTCCCGGGCTGGGACAATCCAGGCGCCTTTCATTCCTCTGATCTGTGGTTCTTTTTTGAGACACTGGCAAAATGCTGGCGGCCATTTGTTGGTAAACATTATGATCTTGCACGAAAAATGTGCAATTACTGGGCAAATTTTATCCGATCAGGAAATCCGAATGGGAAAGATGCTGACGGTTCAGATATGCCTCTATGGAAGCCGTTTACTGAAAATGAACCGAACAGGATATTTTTTTCTGATAAGGTAACCACCAGCAATAAAGAACCAGATGACCTGATGAAGTTTCTGATAAAACAATATATAAAGGCAGACAAGATCATAACGGATGACAGCTATCATAATATATAAGATACTAAATAGTGGAATGCTCTTAATATTAACTAAGAGGTACATATCTCCGATTCGCTCATGTTTCATTAATACACCTGTAGACTGTTAACAGGATAAGCAAGTTATTTAAAAAAAGCCACAAGCGGCACCGGCAGTTGTTTTAGAACAAGTATAAATTCATTATATGTCAGGACGAAATATTTTTATGCTATTGGTACGCTATTAAGAGTCGTATTTCTTTTTGATTTTTCAATATATGACGTTCTAAGGTTTTAGGCTTATAGTGTCAACCTTAGAACTGATTTTTATTCACTTAGTATAATTTCAATTGCTTTATCAATTAATTCATCTTTACCATCTTTAATGCCATTTATTGTTGGTTTAACTTCAATGTCTGGCACGATTCCAATTCTTTGTGTTTCTCCTCCATTAGGATAATAGACACCAATTCCGGAAATCATTGTTCTTAATCCACCTGGCAATATTATTGTCGAAACGTTGCCGTCTGCTCCCGCAGTAGTGCTTCCAACTATAGTTGTATTATCTCCCGCTCTAAGTGCCATTGCAGTATATTCTGCCTGGCTTTGAGATAATTCATTAACTAACACTATCAATTTTCCTTTAAAAGATTTTCCTGTATTTGGGATTTCTAATTCTTTTGTAAATGAAAATTCACCAGGATTATTAATATTACCACTAGTGAATTTCACAAATGGAGTTGATGATGAAACGAAAAAGGAACCCAATTTGAACGGAACAAAAGTTGATGGATAATTACGAATGTCAATTATAATACCTCTGGTGTTTTTAAATTCTTTTTTAATTTTAGTAATATCATCATCTTTGATTGACAAGAGCGTTACATATCCGATGTTGTTATCCAATAACCGACAGCATTTTTCGTCAGTCTTTTTGTACCAACGATAAATATTTAATTTATTTCTTGGATATAACTTTACCTTTTTTGTTCTAAGTATTCTATCCCGTAAATATTCAACTTCTACTTCGTTGATTTGAGAACGCAACATGTCTGCTGAAATGTCTCTTAAACGAGCCGCTTCATTTGAAGCTGGGTAATATTTTGATAAATCTGAGACTATATCATTTGTGTTTTTATCGTCAATTTTGGTAATTACATCTCCAATTTTAAGTCCTGTTTCTGATTTTAGCTCATGATTGTAGTAGTCAGTAACAACAAGTTTACTCTCGATAAATCTCAAATGAACGGGAGCAAAATAATCACCTTTCCATTCTTCAATTTTGTTATTGCCACCCCACAAATTTGCATGAGTATCTTGAATATCTCCAATTATTTGAATGGCAGCCATTTCATATTCTAACTCATTTTTTGCATTTATGAATATTGGTATATACTCTCTTAGAGTGGTACTCCAGTCTTTATCTGTTAAATATTTGTTTGGGGAAAAATAGTTAATCATATTCCAATACCTATATAAAGCTAATAACCGAAATCCTGTGTCCGGATAAGGCATATCCGCATAAGCATTCTCGTTTGTAAATTCTGGATTCCCAACACCGGGAGCCATTTTAATGTAGAAATGTTTTCCTTGATTTCTGTTATTATAAATGAAGCGTAACTTATCTTTTAGTGATTCTGATACGATACTATTAGTTATCCATTTAAAATCTGGTTTAAGGAAAGCTTCTTTAGTAACTGAATCACAAGTTTTATATTTATCTATATTTCCTAAATCATTAATCCATCGAAGAAGAAATTCTTCCCGCTTTATTTCATTTAATTCATTCAGGTATTTGGGTAAAATCCGGAATAATTCAAAATCCCAGTTGTAATTGCCTTTGGCAATTACAGGGTGATAATATTTTAAAAATCCCCAAACCTTACCCAATAAATCCAAATTATCAATTCGTTCAGGTGTTAAATCTTGAATTTCAATCTTGGAACCAATCTCAAATTCTTTGTCAAGAGTAGCTTTATAGACTAGTTTTTTACTTTCTTTTAAAGTCTGAATATTTTTGCCATCAATGTATAACACAAAATCATCAAACCAAGCCTCACCTTTTCCTGATAATAATCCTGCAACATAAATATTCTCAGCTTGGTCTGGGTAATCTAATTCAATTGAATATTTTTGCCAGTCATTGGTGCCTGAGATATTTTGACGTTGCATATCATCAAATACTAAAGGGCTACCATTACCGTCTATTCTAAGCAATAAACCTGCAAATCCATTTGTTACTTCTTTTAATTTCATGTACCCTTCAAGTTTGATGGTCTTACCAGTGTAGTTTGCTGGTATTTTGTACGCAATGCTTCCAAATTGACCATTATCTGTCGACGTAATCTTCCCAGATTTTTGTCCCGAATGATTTAAGGTATCTATGGACAAAGAGAAGTTTCCCCACTTAAACCAACCGTCAGAAAGAGAATTGTTATCACTTTGTTTTTCAAATCCAAAGTTAAATTTTGTGGCTGTTTGTGCTTGACAGCTTATTACGAAGAATATCAAAATAAAAAATGTGGTTATTTTCATTATAGTATCTGCTTTAAACTTCTAACTAACGTTAAAGTTAGTAATTGATGAGTTGATAAGTATACCCTTTTGTATGGTTCCTCTTCCAGCAAATTGGGAGAAGAACCAAAATATTCATCCTGTAATTCAATATCCTGATTAAGCCATTTGGTTGTTCTAATTCCAACCTCCAGGTGTATTGAATGGCGTCATGACTCCAACCGTATCAATCTGATGTATTTCTCCACCCCAGATCTTAAAAATATGCATTGCAAGCATGTCAAAGGGATTAAAGTCTCTATCTACATAATCTCTCCCTGGATCATTAAGCAGCCTGAATTTCTTTTTATCCATCTGATGACGAAAATCAGAAAAGCCTATTGCAAGACCTGTTTTAGTATCAGCTATTAAAACTCTTCTGTTAACAATTTCACTTATATACTCAAAAGTCTGCATATTGATCTGGCTCGTACATGTGACCATGCCCAACAGCCCAACCGGACGTTTTGATGCTCCGGGTATGCCTACTCCACCAAGCGGACCACCGGAAGGGGCGGTTCGATATCCATTTTCAATACGATCGCAATCATCTGCAAAGGGAGCCAGGTAACCATTGTTGAGATCCACAGCGTCATAATATGATTTTGCAATATATATAAGTCTGCCGCGCGAATCTGCATATTCATAGGGTATTTCCATTGGAATAGCAGGCCTGACCCTCTGAAGTGTTTCCGGGATTTCCTTACCTCGTAATAATGAGACAAGGTGTTCCGCTTCAATAATATTTCCATTGGAAATTTTTAATCGGAACCCCAGCTGAGCAGGTTTTCCTCCGGATTCCATAATAACCATGCCGCCTACCTGCTGTGACACTGAATCGGGTACTATAATCCTGAAATCCGCTGGTCCAGCAGTGGCTGTTTTCCAGAGACCTTCTCCAGGTTTTACTGGATTAGCGTTTTCTACTATCCTGACATTATCTGCAAGGGGTACCTTTTCAGGATTATGGGATACAAGTGCGGAAAGATAGTCGTCTGCCATCTTTATCAGGCATTTACGTCCGCATTCACCGGCTGTGACATTGGATAGATTTAAAGCAAGCATTACAGTTGCTACCAAAATGAAACTTATTTTTCGCATAATTTCTTCCTTATATTTTCATAAACTGCTGTTTTTAACAAACGTAACCGTCATAAAATATTCCTCGGTAATCAATGATGTCCTATTATTTAATATATCTGATTTCTTCATCCAGGTCTGAACCGGTAATAACTGCAACGGTATAAGCAAGGTCTGCGTGAAGCATTATCCAGTGTCCATTATTTTCCCATCTCATTTCCAGAAGATTGTCTTCCGGAGATTCAATATAGAATTCACCATTAAATGCAGGATGATTGTTCCTGAGTCGGATCAGATTAAACAGTTTCTGTGTTAACGGATATTTCAGTGTGCTTTCTATTTTTCCTGTAAGTTCCATATTATTCCTGCCTTCCGATATGACGGTATAATAGAGCAGGGGAATTCCTGGAGAAAAAAACTGTATAGCCCTCGCAATTACATAATCAGTTATATTTCCACCAAGGGCCTCAAGGTAAGTACAGTCAACCTGATAAAGATCCTGATTGTCAAAAGTTATTCCTTCAGATTTTTTACCCTGACAGCCGCTTCTTTTGTGTATTGTTTCTATCAGAAAACCCATTTCCTCAGATGAAATCAGACCGCGAGTACTGCCTGTTTTATCAACGCTTATATCTAAAATACTAATGCCGTAATGAGTATCAAGAACTGTTACTGAATTTCGAGGGCTTTTTGACAGCCATTTGGTCAGGGGAGCTGTATCTGCATTAAAAAATGCATGTAGTATCAGAGGTGAAAGAAAAAAATTATATGTCAGTTCAATTTTTTCATCGATTCCAGTCTGTTTAATGCGATCGATATGATTAAAATAGCTGCCAAAGTCCTCAGCGGTTGAAAAAATGGGGAGCAGAGGGACTTCGTTCAAACTATCGGGCAATAGTCTTTCCGACATAATGTTTAGCTGATTTAAAAAATCGCCTGAAAAGCTTTCTGTATTAGTAATGAGTTGTACCTGGTTCTTCATGAATATTCCTTTCTAAAGCTTAAATCTTTTTAAAAAAGTCATATATTTTTGATCTTTTCATTTATGCAAACTTAAAAATTGTAATATTTCATTAGGTATAAGAATGCATTGCAGGCATCCTGATGTCTGTTACCTTTTACTGTTTTCTCTTATTACACCATTTCTAATAATAAGTTTTGGACGTGTTGTTTTTTTGTACAAAGGCGTTCCTGATCCCTCCTCTTCGGTTATAAGGCTTCTGAATCGTCTCCGTTCGCCGTATTCTTCCATTGGTTCAGCAAGTTTTGTAAAAATAGACGTCATTGTATCCATAATCTTATCTGCAATGCCCCAGTTTACTTCCATGGCTCCGGAAGGGCAGAGTTGTTCACATAACCACAAAAGACAGGGACCGCAGGTTTCATGTGAGACCGGAGGTGATTTGGAAAGATCTATGCTTTTTGTTGGGCAGTTATCCATGCATTTGGTGCATTTAGGGTAGAGACATTTATTAGGATCGTATGCTGGTTTTAGTTTTACCATATTTGCCATCTCGTCTCCACCGCCAAGCTCCATAGGGGCTCCGTAAAGCTTATCGTATTCTTCCTTTTCAGGTAATTCGGGGATAAGCTGATCATCACCACCGGCTATTTTAAAGGTTCGCTGTGCAATTTCCTTTCCGAATTCGGTGGCTTCCTTTAAATCTATTTCGTCGGGGTGACCATCAGTGTAATAGGGCTTGGGCATAAGCGGTATAAAACCGCTGCCATACCAGTCATTCCAGCCGGTTACTGTTAGGCCTTTTTCTCTTAAACCTGTTACAGTCCTATCAATGTATTTGCCGGCAAGCGTACCATGGGTGCAGAAAGTAAAACCGTATTTCCCCTTCAAATCAGGCATGGCATTGATGAATTCAGTTACTGAAGCCGGTTCCTGAAAAGTCTGTACAAAGGATCCCAGACCAATTAAATCATAGTCTGAGAGGTTTTTTATATCCACTTCTCTCAGAGGTACTATTTCACAATCCTTAAAGATCTCTTTGATACCTGATTGTATTGCCTTGGCAACCTGTTTTGTGTTTCCAGTCCATGAATGGTAGATTACTATACTTTTCATTAATTAATCCTCCCTTATTAAAAAAATGCAGTTCCCAGTTAATCCAGTACCAATCCCTGCCCTGTTTCCATCTCGTCAAGGACCCTTCGTCTGCGGTAATAGCCCGGCAGTAATAATAAAAAGATGATGAGAGCAATAATGATCATTAATGAAGATGATTTAAACATGGTTGAATAATTATAAGTTTCATGTACCATACCTCCGAGATAAGGCCCCAGAAATAAACCAATATCTATGCCTATATAGAGAGTGTTACTTGCAACACTACGTTTAAGGGGTGTTTCAGAAAGTATGCACATGGAATAAACTGCCGGTTGAAATGCACCGAACCCTATTGCGCCCACTGCTGATCCTATGAGCATTGTGTCTATTGATTTCGCAGATCCAATTATGATAAATGAAGCTGCTGTTATCAGTAGAGCAGGAGGGAGAACCCTGGCTAATCCAAGCTTGTCGGTAAGATATCCGCTCGCGGGTCGTATAATTAAAAGAACCAGTGCCTGAACTGTATAAAATGATCCTATCCCGGATATCCCCAGTTCTTTAGCATACTCCACTATATATCCGCTATATAAGGACCATCCAAAATAGATAAAAAGCATGATCGTGGCCATGGGTGCGGCATGAACTGAAGCAATATTTTTGTACCACGCTCCGGTGCTTGTAATATCTTCCTTTGTTTTTTTGTCCGGTAAAAGCATAAAAGACGGAATAAGGCCCAGCAAACTGATTATTACACTGAATAGAAAAATACAGATAAAACCAAAGTGTTCACTTTTTAAATTGCTTCCGTAATTCAGAATGCCCAATCCCAGACTTGGTGCCATTGCCATACTAAGTGAACTGCTTAGTCCGAAGATACCCATACCGGATGCCATTTTTTCTTTTGGCAGGCTATCTCCCGCCAGAGTCATTGAAAGAGTTCCAACCAGGGCGTATTGGAGTCCGTGAAGCAGCCTGAAGATAATAAATCCTGATATACTGTCAAAGAGTGCATAACCGATATTTGCCGCGCCATTCATAATGAATATCAGTATCATTAGTTTTCGTTTGTCAGACCATGTGAGAACCGGACCTGCCACAGGTCTCATCGCAAAAGCGACACCAAAAAAGATTCCTAAAATAAACCCCGTAAGATGAGCACTAGCGCCCAAATGAATAGAATAGGATGCGACAAGAGGATTTACAGAAAAATGTGAGATGCCGAGTATAAATGATGCTGATAATATACATATAAAATTACGGTTCCATATTGTAACCGGTGGTCCTGCTTTTAAACTATTCAAGAAAAAATCCTTTATATTATATACTAAAAATCTATTGACATAAATAAGTCTTTTGTATACCTATATACATTAATAGAGGTTTTGGCAAGAATAGATTGTTTTAATATCATGCCGAACCTGAGTTCTCATAGGCCTTTCGATTAAAAAAAACGGTTAATGTTAATAAGTGCTTAAGGAGGTATTCTATGAATTGTTCCAGGAAACTGCATTGGGGATTTCTTGTAAGCTACCTGCTCGCGGCCATGATACTGCAAATGACAACCGGAAATCATACAGTGTATGCAGCCCTTGTTTTACCCAATCATGCGCCGGCGGATTTTATAACAGTCAGACCCGATATACCAAAAGGAAAGCTGGAAACTGTCACATACAATTCAAAGAGTATAGGTGTTGAACGGAAAGCTGTTGTCTATACTCCACCTAGCTATAATCCAGTTAAAAAATACCCGGTTCTCTATCTTATGCACGGTATAGGCGGAAATGAGACTCACTGGACCCGTCCTGGTGCAGCTAACACGATCCTGGATAACCTTATAGCCGAAAAAAAGGCCGTGCCGATGATCATTGTAATGCCTAACGGTCGTGCGACCGCTGATCCTCCTTCAGCCAATTTTATGGCGGATTTCAATTATTACGCCCATTTTGAAAAGGATCTACTGCAGGACTTAATGCCTTATATAGAATCTCATTACTCGGTGAATACAGACCGCAATTATCAAGCCCTCACCGGACTTTCCATGGGAGGCGGCCAGGGAATTAATTTTGGTCTTAACAATATCGATAAATTCGCCTGGGTTGGTGGTTTTTCATCCGCTCCCAATCTTCAGCCGTCCAATATCCTTATCCCAAAAATCAGGCAGGCTAAAGACAAGCTGAGTCTGTTATGGATCGGCTGCGGTGATAAAGACAACCTGATCACAGGAAGCTGGAATCTGCACAAGGCTCTGGATGAGGCAAAAATCAGCCATGTTTGGTATCTGGATGACGGTGTTCATGAATTTCCTGTATGGAATAATAATCTGTATTTGTTCGCCCAGATGCTGTTTAAACCTGCCGGTTCAGTTACTCCTCCGCCTTCTATCGGAAAATATAACGGAACCCATGCAGCAGGAGGTCCGGGCGGCATGGGTATGGGAATGCCAGGTATGGGACGTGGTCCTATGTCTGGAGTAGGTGCACCCGGAGGCCGTGCCGATAATTCCGAGTTTACTGCCAGGAGAGATAATGGCAATAGTGTGTCAAAAGGGATCTCGGGAAAATGGCTCATAAAAGATGGCGGCAATGAAATAAAACTTAATTTTGAAGTTGAAGGTTCCAAATTAACTGGGACAATTGAAAATACGCAAATGCCTGGAGCGATAGAGTTTAAAGAGGGGATGATTGATGGCAATTATATATCCTTCAGCTACACGCGCCAGATGGGCGGGCAGGGTTTTAATGTGAAATGGACAGGGACTCTTTCCGGTGATGAACTTAAGTTGAAACGTGGACTGGGCGGCTTTGGCGGGGGAAGAATATCAGGAGGAGGACGCTGAGTTTTTTAATGAGCATCTGAATAATCTTTATATGTAATCAATGAACAGTAGTTCAATGTGAATACAGGTCCGAATATAATTTTGATATATTAAATGCAGTTAAATGTACAACTCCACTTCTTTGATACGGAGTTGTACATTTTTTGTATAGATGGATTTAATGAGGCGGTGATCCCCCATGCTAGTTCAAGAATTTGATTCTTCGGAACTTGAAGTGAAAAAGATTGCTGTCTGATGTTTGTGAATGGCATGATAAGATACAGTGCCCAGATATTGAGAACCTGGACTGAGAAGGATGCTCCAGAGAAAACACCGAACCTATCTAAATTTTGATAAGTTTAATACATGTATGTTTCTTACCGGCTGGTATGAAAGGTTTATCATCTTTATGAATTTCGGAAACGCTACAGTTGCCATGATTGATGAAGGTCAGAAATAAGACGTAAAAAAACTTTTTGAAAGTCTTACTATTCTTTATTTAAAAAAAATGAATATTTTATTGAGTATTTTCCTCATATCGATGGCTTTATTATTCATAATGACTGGGGATCGCAAAAGGAAACTTTTTTTCACCTGAAACGGTTAGTGAAATGATTGTACCTCATATGAGAAAAGTGACTGATTTTCTACACTTAAGGGGAAAGTTTTTTTGTGAGCTTCACAGTTTTGGTCAGCTGATAAAGCAGGTTCTCAATATGATAGCCGCAGGTTGGGATGCATGGAATCCGCAGGATATGAATGATACAAAAAAAATTAACTGTACGGTGATAAAATATTAATTGAGGTTATGCCTGAAATTTATAATCCTGATAAAAAACCGAAGGAGAACAAAGAGATTCGGCGAGAGAATATGCCGATAAATTTCTCGATCCTGATAAACCGTCATTTATGAATGCTAATGGAAGGTACATATTCACATCTGCTTTCAGAGAAGAACTGTATAAACAGTCATGCATTAAGTATAGTAGGTAGTCTGCAGGTTAAGTATTATACCTGTATTGTATTTTTTTCATTTTAGTCCTGTAGGTAGGGATACTGGAGAAGATTGATTAATAATGGTGTTTCTTTAATAACCTCTCAATGAATGGCTTAATTACGTTGATGTTTAGTTCTGGTTTTTTCTTTCAACTTTCCATTCCGGATCTGTACAGATTTTACACTTTTTTCCAAGGAAAAAATAGGAGGCATCTTTTTTTTTCTTAAGATGCCATAAGAGCCATTGAGTTGCGGCCTCGGCAAATTTGCCTCCGTGTGGCTCAAAAAATGTACCGCCGTGCCCGACATTATGGTTTGCCTTGAATATAAAGACATCTTCTATTTCCTTAAAATCAGTTTCTGCGTTTTCATAGGCAATATCAGTTGGACCGCCTATAATATAGATAACCGGCGTACGAAGTTTTTTTAAAAGATCAGGACCTGGCAGGTCGAGAAAATCCATTATCTTTTTAACTTCGTCACCTTCGGGAATCCCTGTTCGCATGATGCCGCTGTTGATAAACACTACTGTCTTTATGCGGCTGTCCTGAGATGCATCAAGGGCCTGCAATGCACCGCAGGATGTTCCCATAACTGCAATCGCATCGGCATCAATTCTGCTGAAATAAATACTGTCTTTTTTACTGTTCTGTTTTATTGCCCAGTCAATCGCCTTAAAAAGCTTGTCTGTTTTGCATCTTGTAAGCTGATGCGGCGGTAACTTTGTAGCAAGGTCAATAGAAGAGGCTTTTTGAGGCATTGCCCTAGCTTTACAAACAGCAGTTACGACCTCTTCCGTTGCCTCTTCAAGCTCTGTGCTGATATTGCCGTTTGCAATAACAAGAAACCCATAGGATGCAATTTCGTAAGAATATCTTGATGAAAAGTTCCCAACATCATAACAGCCTCCGTGGGCAACTGCCACAACAGGTAGTTTACCTTTTATTACTGCCGGATCAACAGGCCTAAAGATTGTATGCCCCGGAAGAGATTTATCTGTGTTCATAACAACATTGTATGGCCCGGTTGTGTCCGGATAACGGTTAACAGCTCCTGCCGGTACAGTATAAAAGAAGAATGTCGTAACGAGCATAGCAGTAAAGGTGATTTTTATATGTGTTGTCATTTTTTTCCGTTAGTGTCTACTTAAAAAGATTTAAGTCAAAGGCATCTGCCATGGCCTGATTTCCTGCGTCGTTAGGGTGTATGTGATCACCTGGGTCAAAATCTTGCCGCATGCGGACAGGCCTTTTTGGATCACGGATGACTTTATCAAAGTCCATAACAGCGTCAAAATATCCGGAAGTGCGTATCCATTCATTGGCTTTCAGTCTGATTGTTTCACCGCGTTCGGACATAGTCGGCACTCCTTCCTCGGGGGTCAGAGTTGCTCCTATCACCTTTATCCCGTGTGTATGACAGCGCTCTATTATCTGCCTGTAACCGGAAATGAGTTCTTCGTATGTTAGGCCTTCAGGTCCGTTATTCCATCCCCTGAAATTTATGTCGTTGATACCTTCAAAGAGTACTACCCATTTGACGCCTGCTATACTGAGCACATCTCTGTCAAACCTGGCAAGGGCGCTTACGCCTGCCCCGTCCCTAAGCACCTGGTTTCCGGAGATACCCTGATTTACAACTGATATCTGCTGTGTCGTAATATATTTATTAAAACGTTCTGCGAGCAATGCGGGCCATGCCCTGTCTTCATCAAGCGTTGTGGCAAATCCGTCAGTAATGGAGTCTCCAAGAGCAACAATAGAAAAGTCTTCAGCTTCTGTGAGCACGTCAAGGCTTTGAAGCCAGAGGTATGCAAATGTTTTTTCAGGGTCAGGCATGGTTTCTGATGCTGTAACATTCCCTTCCGATATCCAGGTAGTGTGCAGTCCCAGATGGTGTTCTGTAGGAGCCCCTGTTTTTTCAGGGAAATAGAGGGTTACGGCAAGATAAGTAACGGAAGGCACTTCCATATCCACCGGATCACTTAGCTGGAGGGCTCCGGATAAAAGTGTGCAGGATGGATTCCCGTTAAATGTTATTGTGCGGTCTGTTCCCGGTACAATCGCTCCATCTCCCTTGTATATCGCAACATGGGCTGCGCCAACTTTTACTGGGGGATGAGTCAATGAGTTTGATAGATTAATTCGTATTTTACTGCCTCCTATACTGGTCCGGACAACCATCCTTACTGTGCGGTTCTTCAGGTCAGTGGGAACATAAAATACAGAAGGATTATCCCCTGTCTCACCCGGTTTTGGCGGAGACCCCGTTTCAGGTATCTTGAAGTTAGGAGGCATCGGCATCTTTTGGAAAACCACTTCATCGATCTGCTGGGATGTTGCCCATGTACAAACCCATTTTTCAGTGTTCCCTTGTTTATTCTGCAGTTTGGGACACGCAGAAAACCACAGGATAAATAAGGCTATTATTATTAAACATTTTTTTAATGATCGCATAACCTGTTACTCTCCTTCTCTCCGTAATTACTTGCTGGAGTTTTCTATGGGAAACGATTGTTAAGATGTTTAGAGTGCGATTTAAAAAGTCTTTTATTCCGGCCCAAGTGGCAAATTAGACCAAAATATTACTTTTGAGGTGTTTAATTGTCAAGGTTATAAATGTTACAAATAAGTATTAAATGTAATAACAAATAAAGTGTATTTATTTTCCATGATAACCCTGTAATCAACCATGTAGAATAAGTATGGGACTCAATGATATAATGCCATTAGCTATTGAATGGTATATCAGATTGATCTTATATTCTGTCAAAATGCATTGACATAAGTAAATACAATCTGGTAGAGGTTGTAATATGAAAATGTAATATTGTTCCTGCTTAAGTAAAGAATACCCGAGATACATCATGTACTATTCTGGGCATACATTTTGAGGAGAAAGAGGTAATCATGAAAAACAATGTTCAACTTATTACCTATATCGACCGTCTTTCCGGCGGAGGCATCAATCAATTAAATAATCTGTTAAAAGGTCCGTTGGCCGATGTCTTTGGCGGCGCTCATCTGCTTCCATTTTTTACTCCTATTGACGGTGCAGATGCAGGATTTGATCCCATAGATCATACCATGGTGGATGCCAAACTTGGTACATGGGAGGATGTACATGAACTCAGCAGCACAGTCGAGCTTGTAGCGGATCTTATCGTGAACCATGTATCATCATCATCTCCCCAGTTTCTTGATTATTCAAAAAATGGAGAGGCATCCGAGTACGCTGGGATGTTTCTTACTATTGACCGGGTATTTCCTGATGGAGCAAGTGAATCGGATATCCTCAGTATATATCGTCCGCGCCCTACAGTGCCTTTCAGCCCTGTCATGCTGTTAACCGGTGAAAAAAGATTATTCTGGACTACCTTTAATCCTGAACAGATAGATATTGATGTTCGTCATCCAAAAGCTGAAGCCTATCTGGATTTGATTCTTCAAAGGTTTCAGACCGCAGGTGTGAAAATGATACGGCTCGATGCTGTTGGGTATGCTATTAAAAAGCCCGGAACCAGCTGCTTCATGATTCCTGAAACATTTGATTTTATATCTGAACTTACTGCGAAGGCACATGGTCTTGGTATTGAGGTACTGGTGGAAATCCACAGTCATTACCTTAAACAGGTTGAAATTGCTAAAAGGGTTGACTGGGTATATGACTTTGCCCTTCCGCCGCTGGTGTTGCATGCGCTGTTTAATGCAGACCCACAACCTCTTGTCAGGTGGCTATCGATCAGTCCTCGAAACTCGGTAACCGTCCTCGACACACATGATGGCATAGGCGTTATTGACGTGGGTGCTGATGATGCAGATGGAACGCCGGGCCTGCTTCCTCCCGAGGCAATAGATAGCCTTGTAGAAACAATACATATTAAAAGTAACGGTGAGAGTAAAAAGGCTACTGGAGCAGCGGCCAATAACCTGGATCTTTACCAGGTGAACTGTACATTTCTTGATGCCCTGGGAGGAGACGAGGCCTGGTATCTTATTGCGAGGGCTATACAGTTTTTTTCCCCAGGAATTCCACAGGTCTATTATACAGGTCTTCTGGGGGGCAGGAATGATATGACTCTCCTTGAAGAAACAAAAGTCGGGCGCGATATCAACCGGCATTATTTTACAGGTGATGAAATTAAAAGTGCGATTGAGCAGCCGCTTGTGCAGAAACTTATTGAACTGATTCGACTCAGGAACAGTCATCCGGCATTTAATGGTGAGTTCCATGTTGAGGCACCGGAAGGTAACCTTCTCGAAATGAGATGGGCGAAAAATGAACACTGGATAATGCTTCACGCAGACCTGTCTGATACTGTCGCAGTTATCACCGGTTCAGGTCTGGAGAAAGAAATTAGTTATATTTAATAACAGGGTGAATTAACACATAAAAAATTATTGAGGTATCTCCATGGACCCATCTGCAATACAAAAACATAACCTGACTGCAATTAAATGGCTCACATACCTGATGTTTCTGATGTTTGCCATGACTACGGATTCTGTCGGACTTATTATCCCCGAGGTAATAGATGAATTTAAACTCAGCATGACAGCAGCAGGGGCATTTCATTACGCCAACATGATTGCCATTGCACTGGCAGGTATCTTTCTTGGTTATCTTGCTGACAGGCTGGGGCGAAAAAAGACAATAATTCTGGGATTGATTCTATTTGCTCTTAACTCCTATCTTTTTGCTGTGGGAAATAATTTTTTATTTTTTATTATACTGCTTGTTATCTCCGGAGCCGCAATCGGCATATTCAAAACCGGTGCTCTTGCCCTTGTAGGGGATATTTCCCGTTCAACCACCGAGCATACAGCCACGATGAATATGGTTGAAGGTTTCTTTGGCATTGGTGCAATTATAGGGCCTGCAATTGTGACCTGGCTCCTTACTCGCGATTTCTCATGGAAGTGGATCTATTTAATTGCCGGAACAATCTGCGTGATACTCATTGTGACTGCTTTGCTTGTAAGATATCCAAAGACAGTCAAGTCCATTGACGAGCCCATTGATCTGAAAAGAACGATGGGGATGATGAAGGATCCCTATGCTCTGGGATTTTCTCTGGGAATATTTTTATATGTTGCAGCGGAGTGTGCGATATATGTATGGATGCCAACACTGTTTGAGGGGTATACGGGTTCTTTTACTTTCATCGTCGCATACGCTACGTCCATATTTTTTATCCTTCGTGTCATTGGACGGTTTATGGGGGCTTGGGTGCTTGCCCGTTTCAGCTGGACATCTGTAATGGCCCTTTTCAGTTTTGCTATCTTTATATGTTTTACAGGGGCCATGATAGGCGGCCTTTCTTATGGCGTCTGGCTTTTACCCCTTTCGGGTCTTTTTATGTCCATGATCTACCCAACACTCAATTCAAAAGGGATAAGCTGTTTTCCGAAAACAGAGCACGGGGCTGTTGCAGGTGTGATACTGTTTTTTACATGCGTTGCAGCTGCCGCAGGGCCATGGGCCATGGGTGTTATAAGCGATGTGTTCGGCGACGCCAAATATGGATTCATACTGGCGACCGGTTTTGCAGGTCTGCTTTTTGTGGGGACCCTGTTGAACTGGATGTATAATCCGGCCAAAAAGAGGCTAGCAGAGCTTGATTCAAGTGAATATTAAAAAGTTCAAAACACCGCAAGGGCACAGGTTACTGTACCTCTGCAGAACAATGGGAGTCAAAAATGAAATATAAAATAATAGTGCTAATATTTTCCGGTTTACTGTTCACTACAGCTGCACAAAGTCAACTTGTAGAAGAGTTTGAGCAGGAAGATAACAGCTGTTGTCTGCCTGTATTCGCGCAAAGGTTGGTGAATCAACTTCGGGACTGGAACCAACTGAGCCGATACCAAGATGATAATGAGGCACTGAAAAAGAAACCCTGCGATCCCGAACGGGTTGTGTTTATGGGGGACTCCATAACTGACTTCTGGAAACTCGAAGAATATTTTCCGGGTAAACCGTATGTGAACCGTGGTATAAGCGGACAGACAACGCCGCAGATGCTGGTCCGCATGTATCCTGATGTGATTGTGCATAAACCCGCAGCCATGGTTGTTCTGGCGGGGATCAACGATGTTTCCCAAAACACAGGCCCTTCTACTGCAGAGATGGTGGAGCAAAATATAATGGCTATGACAGATATCGCGAAACAAAACAATATAAAAGTTGTTTTATGCTCTGTCCTGCCCATAAATGACTATGGCTTTTACAAGGCTAAAGCCAGCGGCAAATTACCCTCATACATGAAAGATCCGGTAACAGCCACACATCCGCCTGAAGATGTAATTAAACTGAATGACTGGATGAAAAGCTATGCCAGAAAAGTGGATGCAATTTATGCGGATTACTTCAGTGCAATGGTGGACGAAAAGGGATTCCTGAAGGAAAACCTTTCAGAAGACGGGATTCATCCGAATGCCAAGGGGTATGAAATAATGGCAAAGATCGTAGAAAAAGCGATAGAAAAGGTGGTTAAATAAAGGATTAAAAAATGAAAAAAACACTCACCATAATAGCAACATCATTGATCCTTATGCTGACCTGTTTAATATCAGCCCAAGCAACCGGTCTTCTTTTTAAGGCAGGTGCCGCAAAGGTAGATATAACGCCTGCAGAAAAAGATCTCCCTAAAAATATTGAAGGAATACATGACAGGCTCTATTCAAGAGCTATTGTAATAGATAATGGCGTAACTAGTGCTGCTCTTGTTACAGTTGATACAGGTATGCTCTTTGAGCAGCTCTGGAAAAATATAATAAAGAAAATAGAAAAAGAACTGGATATCCCATCTGAAAATATTCTGCTGACAGCAACCCATACACACAGCGGTATTATGGGGCCTCATCCGGGTCTGGAAGATAATATTTTTAAATCAGTAAAAATGGCAAAGGAAAGGCTTCAGCCAGCCCGTATAGGGTATGGTGCAGGTGTTTCTTATATAAATGTTAACCGCAACATTATTGATCCTAAAACAAGACGCTGGTGGGAAGGACCCAACTATGACGGCCCTTCGGACAAGACAGTAGCCGTAGTCAAGTTTGAATCAGTGGATGGAGACCCTATTGCTGTATATTATAACTATGCCATGCATGCTGTTACTGTAGGACAGCTGGATAAAATAAGCGGAGACACGCCTGGCGCTGCATCAAGGTATATAGAAGATTCATATGACGATAAAATAGTGGCCGTGTGGTCAACAGGGGCATGCGGAGATCAGAACCCGATTTATTTTCAGCAGACCTATGATCTTCGGGAAATAAGAATCAAGGATTATGCAAAAAGGGGAGTCGACATAAGTAATGCCATGCCTCCGGGAGGTCAGGGGTTGAACAAGCAGGATCCAACTGTAATCAAACTCATGAACCAGCAGAAACAGATGATTCTTTCCATGGGGCAGTTTCTTGGTGAAGAGGTGATTCATGTAATGCGCGGTATGGAGCGTATGGCAGAGAAGGGGGAAATTACAGGAACGCAGAAGATGGTCAGTTTTCCCGGACGTGATCAGACAAACAAAGGCCGTGCAGGATATGAAGGTACCTATAAGGATGGCGAGCCGGTTAAACTTCGCCTGGGACTTTTATTGATAGATGATATTGCTTTTGGAACAGTCAACGCTGAAGTCTTTAACATGATCGCACAGCGGCTTAAGAAAGAATCACCTTTATCCAGAACCATGCTGGTGACAGTTACAAATGGAATGGCTAACTCGGGTTACATCCCCAATGATGAAGCATTCGGATATCAGACCTTTGAAGTGCTGTCTTCCCGATGCAAACCCGGCTATGCTGAAAATGCTATTGTTGATGGGATTCTTGATCTAATCTACAAGGCCGAAAAGCGTCGGTAAGAGCAGGGATCTGTACAGTTTCATTTATTAAAAGACTACAATGAGACTGGTTCAGGTTTTTGTTTATTTACTGAATTACTGTAAATATTAAAAGATGGGGGCAGGCCTTTTAAGTTTTTAGTTTTTGTTTTAGTGGCATTAAACCAATCATCAAAATTCTTTGATATTATGCGCTCGCCTGTAATACTATCTGCAAGGTGAGATGCTAGGAAAGTAATGGGTCAGGCTATTATGTCAGGGGTAATAGTTCTAAAGATTGTGGTTTATTGCTTTTAAATAATATACTGCCTGTATCGACAGCTCCACCGGGAAGCGGAAATTTGACTATAATGCTAGGCTTCTTTAGTTTTGCTATTTGGCAGAACTTCTGATCCTGTCCTGGAAGGTTCATAGTGCGAAAATATATTCTATAGATAACAGACTGATAGACATATTAGCGATTCTGTCATTTCCCCTGTCTATCGCCTTTGGGACGAATTCCTTTGTTACAAGAAAACATTCGGTGAAATTTGTATCAATCATGTCCAAGAAATATCCTGGGAGAGATCATAAATAGGTTTTGGAGATTTAATGAAATCAGGATATACCCTGTGCAAGATAAGATCTGCATTATTGACCTGAAGGTCTATCTTTTCTCATTTCATCTTGATCCATGAGTCAACTTTTCTGACCGATTCTTCACTTCGTCATCCATGGGAAGGGTGTAGGCCTTCAGGCCTTTTTGACCAGCCCATCTACTGCTTTATCAACTGCTCCCGATAGTAACCGAAGATAGGTTTTCGGAGATCATTATCGAGTAATTTATTTTGTGCAAAATTAAGTGTTTCATCTGAGAGAGCAGGAGTTGCTGAAGGATGTGATGCAACATCCGCTCCCATCCTGTTTGCCACTTCCATAGTCGTATGAATGTCCCAGCCGATCGTGAAGCCGAATAAAATTCCTGCGGAACAGGCATCTCCGGCACCAACAGGATATACTGTGTCTTTTGCCGGTCTGGGTTGGGTTAAATCAAATTCTCCTTCCCGATTCAATGCAACTGTTCCCTTTTTCCCGCGTGTTACGACTACTGTTTTTACCGGAAACCTGTTAAGGAGTATCTCCATTCTCCTTTTTACACCTTCGATAGAATTATCCGTAGGGCATTTTATTTCCATAATATCAAATATTTGGAAAAGCTCTGACTGATTTGATTTTATGATAGTAGCATTTTTACAGCTGAATTCTATAATTTCCCTCGAATATCCGGCTTCTCCGGTTAGTGTGTTTTGTCTCAGATTTACATCATAGAGGCGTATTGCATGCGGCGGGGAATCTGTAAGAAAACTCCGAATTGTGTTCCTTGTTATGTTGGATCTCTGGGCAAGGCTGCCGAAACATATTGCAGAACAATGACCTGCCAGTTCTTTAATCCCCGGTTTATAAGAGATGTAATCCCAGGCTGCCTCAGCTTCTATCTGGTAACCCGGTTCTCCATTTTTCATGTATACAGAAACAAGACCTGTGGGATGCTGTTCATCCCTTCCAATGTAATTTGTCGAGATATGGCGTTTTTCAAGGGATTTAAGAATATTAAGTCCTCTGGTATCAGAGTTGATTGAACTTACAATTATTCCCTGGCCAATTCCAAGGCTGTCAGCAAGTTGGTGAACATGAACAGTAAAATTAAGAGGGGCTCCCCCGAGAGTTTCTGTGCCATCTTCAAAAACATCAAATAGTACTTCTCCGATGCCGGTGAAGACGAAATGCTTTGTTGCTGGTAATGATTTATGCATTTTCTTTTTATTTTTAAAATAACCTTTTTATATGGAATAATCTGATGAAAATCAGCGCCAATAATGTAAAATCATTTTTGCTATAAATGATAGCTTGTTGTCAATAAAAAGACCTCCATTTATTATACCTGATTTGCTTTCTACTGTAGGAGTTAAGAAGTTTAATAGGCTTATTGATTTTATAAATTAAAATAGAAATCAAATAGATAGATGTCAGTAATTATTTTTAATTTGCTCAATAGAGATTTGTTTGGACACTTAAAGTTGTATTGACATATTATTTATAGAATATGTAATATCAAGTTCAATCTAAAGGAGGAAATATGTCAGAGAAGCAAAGAATGCCATCTCCTGATCAGGAAAAATTTGAGCAAAGAAAAACAAAACATCGCGAGATTTTTGAATATGTTCTTACTGATATTGAGTCAGGAAAACTCAAAGAGGGAGAACGCCTTCCTACTGAAGCCGAACTTGTAAAACAATTCGGAGCATCACGTCCAACAGTTGCCCGAGCTTTACATGACCTACAGAATATGGGCCTGGTTGAACGGAAAGCAGGGTCAGGTACATATGTTAATAGATCTCGGAGGAAGGGTGAGTCATGGCAATTTGGACTACTGATACCAGGGCTTGGGAGTACCGAGATATTTGAACCTATCTGTGGTCAACTCGCACGCCTTGCCCAGAAACAGGATCATACACTCTTATGGGGTGATTTTGGTGAAAAACAGGGAGAGCCGGACCGTGCTTTAATTGAGCAGGTTTGTGACAGCTATATTCGGAAAGGTGTTGCAGGTGTGTTTTTTGCACCTATGGAATTGACTGAAGACAAGGACCGGGTGAACCGTTCGGTTATTGCTACCATGAAATCAGCTGGAATACCGATTGTTCTGCTTGACAGGGATATTGTTCAATTTCCACATAGAAGTAATCTAGATCTGGTTGGTATAGATAATCGACAGGCTGGCTTCATTATAACAAACCATTTGATAAATTCTGGATGCAGACGTGTAGATTTTCTTGCCAGACCAGGCTCCGCACCGACAGTTATGCTCCGTATAGCCGGATATCGTGAAGCTCTTTTTGAAAATGGAGTATTACCTGAGCCCGGATGGATTCACAGCGTTGATCCCACCGATGAGCGTCTTGTAAAAAGTATTGCAGAGAATGGTGCAACAGCTATAATTTGTGCGAATGACCTGACTGCAGCAAACCTTATGAGGACCCTTGATAATCTTGGATATGCAGTTCCCCAGAAAATTAAGGTAGCTGGTTTTGACGATGTCCACTATGCTGAGCTTCTACATCCATCTCTGACAACTATTCATCAGCCGTGTGAAGAAATAGGGACTATCGCAATGCAGGTAATGCTGGAGAGGATAGAAAATCCTAAACTTCCTCCCCGTGATATTCTTGCTCATTCAAATCTGATAGTAAGGCAGTCATGTGGAACTGACTGTTGATTGGAACAGTAATTTTACTCCCAGTACAATAGAAAAAAATATTTGTTTTAACTGATTGATGACTCTCTGGTTTTAAGTTAGTGATTGTCTTTTTTTAAAAAGAATGGAAATTCATTTTTGTTTTTAGATAGTACATTCAGTTATTATAAGTAAAGATATTGAATAGTTTTATTCCTAAATTTATTTAGAGGTTTGGGAGTATATAGGGAGTAGATACATTCCTTCTGTAGGTATTTTGAGGTACTTTAAAGTGTCTTTAAGTAATAGTTAATATCACGTAATCATTGACAATATTATGAAAACGGTGAGATATCCTACTGTTAGCACATGTTGGTTTAAGTTCTCTCACGCCGGAGACACGGGTTCGATTCCCGTTGGGACTACCAAATATTTAAAAGGTCATCAGAAATGATGGCCTTTTTTTATGTCATATCAATGCACTGCCTGAAATCCTGTTGGTGTTTTTAGCTATTCTGCGATTAATGTTAACAGTAATTTCGGCCGATACTCAAATAGATGCTCATCATATTTACGGTTTAATACGGACAAAAAAACTTTATCTGTTTTTTTATTAAAAAATATTAGCAGCAGGCCGTAAGTGACTTGACTTAACAGCCTGAACCATTGATTATGGTGCCCAAAAATTATGATTTATCCCAGCCTTTTGGGAGAGGATTTCAAAAATATTAAAAAACTATATGATTTTGATTTAAAGGAATTAGCATGACTAGGAAACATCAGGACTCTCTATTATGTGAATGGCAGGACAAAGAAGAACTTGCTGAAGCAGCAATACAGATTATCGGGAAATTATACAGAAAGCAGGGTGTGGTTACCCTGATTTACGGCAGGCCGGTTATTAACTGCTCTATTATTGAACTTATTAAAGCCCACAGATTTGTTCGTCATATTGACCATGATGAACTTAATATCAGGGACAGCTGGCCGATTCTGGAAGCCATCGGGAAGTTAGCCCTCCCGCCTGTCAATGTTGATGTGGGGCTTCTTACTAAAAAATACCTAGAATCAGGAAAAAGCGGGACTGTAAACGAATTTCTTGAAAAACAGCTGGGCGATATTATCGGTAAGTCCGATGATAAGACCGGTGAACCTCAGGATGTTGTATTGTACGGTTTTGGACGGATCGGCCGGCTGGTTGCGCGGCTTATGGTTGAGCAGACAGGACGAGGCAACAAGCTGAGGTTAAGGGCGATTGTCGTCAGAAAAGCCGGGGATAATGATCTGGAAAAAAGGGCAAGTCTGCTCCGAAACGATTCTGTTCACGGCGAATTTAACGGTACTATTGAGGTTGATAGAGAAAAGAACGCAATTATTGCTAACGGCGCCTATATCAGTGTTATTTATTCATCTTCACCGGACACTGTTGACTATACTGAGTACGGCATTGAAAATGCCCTTATTATTGATAATACGGGTAAGTGGAGAAATGAAGAAGGCCTTGGTCTTCATCTCAAATCCAAAGGTGCTGCAAAGGTTCTTCTTACTGCACCCGGTAAAGGCGGTATTAAAAATATTGTGTACGGGGTAAATGACAACCTGATTTCAGATGATGACACAATTTTATCCGCAGCAAGCTGCACCACAAATGCCATTGTTCCGGTGCTTAAACTTGTGAACAATAAATACGGAATTATCAACGGTCACCTGGAGACTATTCATTCTTACACAAATGACCAGAACCTGCTTGATAATTTTCACAAGCATGAAAGAAGAGGAAGAAGCGGCCCATTGAATATGGTCCTTACAAATACCGGTGCTGCCACTGCAGTTGCAAAGGCTCTTCCCGAGCTTGATGGTAAACTGACCGGAAATGCCATAAGGGTTCCTACTCCGGATGTTTCTATGGCTATACTTATGCTTAATGTTGAAGAGAAAACAACCAAAGAAGAGCTTAACGCATATCTGCGTCATATGTCTCTGCATTCGGAACTGCGTGATCAGATTTCATATACATCTTCAACGGAGATTGTATCGAGTGATCTTGTGGGCTCAAGGAATGCCTGTGTTGTTGATTCGGCAGTTACCAATGTTAAGGATAAACGGGTTATTATTTACCTGTGGTATGACAATGAATTCGGGTACAGCTGCCAGGTAGTCCGCATTATTCAGAAAATAGCCGGAATGAGTTTTGAGGTTTATCCAAAATAAACAGTGTCGGCAGATATGTGAATTTAACCGCGAAGAGCATGAAGCACACGAAGAGTTTTTTTAACAAGAAAATAGTTTTTGTATTTCTCCGTGTCCTCTGTGCTCTCTGTGGTGAAAAAATGCTTTAAAATCATTTCATCCCGTATTTATCGAGGATAGAACGATAAGTTTTATAATCAGCTTCCTCCATCTCACCATTTTCAGCGTTTGCTTTAAGTATTAAATCATAATACAGGTTTTTATCCATGAATTCTTCTTCAACACCTTCAAGCTCACGACCGTCGGAAATTTTTATCAGTTTAAAATCCGTTAATTTACCTACTCCAAGGTAATCAGGTGAATCGTCGGTTATTATTTTAGGTGCTGTTACTTCTACATAACAGTATCCTGAGTTTCCCACATCATATGCTTCCGGGCACTTGATACCGACTGCCCGGTGATACTGTTTTTTATAGATAAGAGCAGCAGTTCCAAAACCAAGCTCCTTTAACAGGAAATGCAGCAGGTCCGACTTTTCATCACAGATGCCGGTATGTTCCCAGATAACTCCATAGGGGAATTTTTTTCTGTAATTGACTCCGGATTCATTATCGTCCGGAAAGCCGTATGGAATATTCTGAACAATACTGATTGCGATTCTTGCCTGTTTGTTAACATCCGGAGTAAGTGATTTAATTTTATCCACCAGCGGTAAAAGATGCTGTCTCTGAAGTTTGTTATCGATCTTTGGAAGAATAAAATCTTTTTTGGTGACTATTTTTTCTGTCTTTTTATGGGTAACTGAAAGGGGCAGTGAGTTAAGTTTTTCATGTATATCCTTATTAACTGAAAAATAAATACCTGATTTCTGCCCCCTGTATACAAAATTTAAAAATACCGCTTTGTCATCACCTGATTCATTTTCTATTTTTTTTGCAGCAGGGATTATGATTTCAGGTTTATCAGGTTCTCTGTTTATAAAATATTCCGTGTTATATTTTTTTAAATTATCTGTGCCTGTTTTTTTCCTGACCATGTCCGTAAGTCTGCTGGTCGCCAGAATCCGTACCTTAATATCTTCATCCTCCCTGGCAATATTTCCAAGCAGGGCAGGGCTTGTAATGTTTTTTACAGCAAATTCTCTGAGTCTAATGTCCTTTGATTCTACACCTATTTTAGCCAGCAGATTCTGACGTGTTATGTTCTGGGCTGCAGCCATGCGTACAGTATCATCTTTGTCTTTAAGTGCGATTTTTGTGATAAGGTCCTGGTCTTTAATGTTTTTTAAAGCAGCAATGCGGACATCCGCATCCTTTGCTTCCAGCGCTATTTCTTTAAGCATGTCCTGATCCGTAATCTGTTCTGTTTTATCCGGATCTACCCATATACCTATTTGTGAAAGCAGAGACTTTATTGCAACTCTGGCAAGTGCTGCCTTTCGGACTGCTTTGTCGTCGTCCGACATGGCAATATTCGCGAGAATTACCTGATTTGTTAATTTTTTAACGGCAGCCATCCTGACCTGCTCATCTTTTGCCTTTTGTGCAATTTGTGTCAGCAGGCTCTGTTTATTTACCTGTTCTGTCAGCTCGGGTTTTATCCACATTCCCATTTTAAAAAGAAGTTCGCTGTCAGTTATTTTAGCTGCTGCTGTTTTACGAACAGCCTCATTTCTGTCCTTCATTGCAATACTTATGAGAAGATTCTGGTTTTTTAAATTTTTTACGGCAGCCAATCTGATATCAGGATCAGCTGCTTCCAGTGCGATCTTTGCAAGCATGGCCTGGTCAGTAACCTTCCCGGTAAGTTCAGGGTCTTTCCACACTTTCATATCGCTTAGAGACATCCGGTCTATAAGGCTGTCAGCCGCAGTCTCACGTATATTTACGTCCGGTGTGCAGAAAGATTCATACTTGTAACAGTTTCCGTATTCGCAGGCCTGTTTATACTCATAGCAGGCACTTTTAGTATCTCCGGCTTTTTCAAAAAGGTGTCCTCTTGTAAGCATGGCATCTGTATCATTGAGGCTGCTTTTAGAGTTAGCAGTATTACCGGGATTCACGTGCTGTGATCCGCATCCGTTAAAACATGTGCTGATTAAGACAAGGGTAAGAATGATTGCAGACCATTTCATTTTTCGTCTCCAATAATCTTTTAAATAAAGATGTGTATTAAATACAGTTACAGCTTACATGTGTAAGCCTACTTTGGAGTGTTATGCTTTGTCAAGGAGTAAAAAAAATGGAGGAAAGCCCGGGGGCTTTCCTCCATGATAAGTAAATGCCTTTCGGTTCTGCTGAAAGACTATAAAGTTAAATTAAAAATAAACGCGTGCGCCTATGTAGAAACGGCGACCGTTTACATCCTGGTTTGCAGTTTCAAAACTTCCGCCGTACATGCCGTCATATGCGCTATAGTTAATGCCGTACAGGTCTGGCTCAATACCGAATACATTTTCTATACCGAAACGAAGTGTGATTTCATTTGTCCAGTTATAGCTTCCCATGAGGTCAAACATATCATAGGCATCAGCTGGTGTTGTGTTTGATGTACCTGTAGCTGCGGATGCAGCTTCAAGTGAGTCAAGATGCTGCCACCTGAGAGAAACACGAAGATCACCAACGGTGTAGTTAAATGTGGTCAGTGTACGCCATTCGAAGCTGTAGCCGTTAAGACCGTTTTCTGTAGGACCGAATGTGCCTACGTAGTCTACTAAAGGCAGGATATCAAGCTCTGATGATTTAACTGCTATCAGGTAGTTTACCATGGTATCAATACCAAGGCGTCCAGGTCCTAAGTCCATGCCCCAGTTGATGTTAAGGTCAATACCTGAAGTTTCAAAGCGGCCGCTGTTCTGGAAAGATGTTCTGAGAGCTCCAAGCTGACCGTCAGGGTTACGTACATATGCATCACAGTATGGTGAGTTTATATCAAATGTGGGGTTAAAGAGAGGATCAATACATCTGCGCATAACCAGGTCAGATGATTCCTGGCCTATCGCATCTTTAACCTTGATCTGATAGTAGTCGAGTGATAAACGCCAGTCCATAAGGGCCGGGATATTTTTTATAGGTGAATCTATTACAACACCGAGTGTCCAGGTGTCAGCCTTTTCAGGTGTCAGATCAGAATTACCTTCTGTGTAATGAAAATCACTTCCAAAGGCAGTGTTGCTCTGAGTTGTTGATACAAGGTCAGTATTGCCTGCAGCCAGAATTTCCCTGTAGTCAACGCCGTAATATGTCAGGTCGGCATCAGGATCAGCCATTTCCATTAACTGGCCCTGAAGACGAAGAGAATCCTGCCAGTGTTCCGGGTTGGTTGCCGGGTTGGCAGAATAGGCAAGCGGACTTGCTGTTGAGGCAGGGTCGCCTGAGTTGAATCCGAATGTCTGTTCTTCTGCAAGGAAAAGTTCTGCAATATTTGGCGCGCGTTCTGCACGGTTGTAACCGCCTCTGAATCTAACATAATCATTTGCGCGGTAGTCGAGCAGTGCCTTGTATGTGTAGCTTGTTCCGGTTGTGTTGTAGTCAGATCTACGTCCGCCGAGTTCAAGGTCAAGATTCTTGATTCCGGGGATGTCGGAAAGTAAAGGAACAAGAAGCTCTGCATAAAATTCCTTTACTTCAATTTTACCATCTGAGTTTCCTGAGGGGTACAGGCCCATTGCCTGCTCAAGGAATGACATTCCTGAAGTAACAAGTGTGTCATTCTGGTATTCATAAATGTTTTCACGATAACTTGCACCTAATGCACCGAGCATTTCACCCATTGGCAGGTCAACAATGTGACCCTGTGCATTGGCTTCATAGATGTTTTGTTCCATAAGCTGTTTGGTTTTTACGTTGGCAAGAACAGCATCCCAGCAGTCCTGTGATACTGAACCCCAGTCAAATGGGTTTAAGCCGCTTGTACATGTTGCTGTAGATGCGCCAAAACCGTTGTTGATTCCCTGGTTGCCTGTGAGTGTGACACCCTGACCAAAATTAGGCCCGGAATTTAAAATAGCGGCAAAACGCTGCAGAGATGCAAAACCTGTCATAAGCACTGTTGTCTCTGCTTCGCCATGGTTTATAAAAGCTTCCCATGTCCAGTCAAGCTGCGGTATCTCGCCTTCGAGACCAACTGTCATGTTATATGTGAAGACATCGGTTTCCGTACCACGCGGATAAGGTAATACTCCGCGAAGTATAAATTCATCATCCGGGTTTGGCCTGCTGTCAAGAATTGCCAGAAGTTCGGCCGGTATAACGTCACGGTTAATTGTCGGATCAACACTTGCTGTCCAGCCGTTTGTGATTGAAACACCTTCCTGGTGTGTCTTGGCGGCAGTTCTGCTGAAATATGCCTGGCCGAAAACACCGACATACTCGTTGATCTTGTAATTTCCGTTGGCATACATGTTATAGCGTTCCAGAGGGTAGATCAGAAAAGTATCTACATTATTAACGCCGTACTGACCGTTGTTCTGCATTATGTATCTGTAACCGTCAGCTATATCAGCTCCTGAGGTTCCGGGTCTGCCTGTGTAACCGTTCAGGCCGATTCCGGTAAATGCATTTCCGTTACCATCGTCATAGACTTCAATTCCACCAGTACCTCCGGTGAATGTAGCCGGGTTAAATTCGGTAAATGTTGCTCCGTCGATTACAGAGTTCATAACATCTACAGAAGGCGCATTAGCATAATCTGTAATAAAACCGGTCTGAGGTGCAAAATACTGTGTGCCGCCTATAGTCGGATTTGCCCATAGTTCACGATACCAGTCTCGGTCGCGCTGGTATGCTTCTTCACGGTCATTGTATGAAAATGCGACGCTGACATTTCCGCGGTCATCTGCAATGTTGCTTCCCATGATACCGGAAATCTGATACTCGAAGTTATCACCTTCTTCTGTGATTCCGGACTGAATATCAAGCTGAAATCCCTCAAAATGATCTCTCATGATAAAGTTTAAAACACCGGCCATTGCATCTGCACCGTAGGTAGATGATGCTCCGCCGGATATGGCTTCAACATATTCGATTGCTGCTGTGGGTATTGTATTGATGTCAACAACTCCCAGTGCATTTGAAGGGGTTCCGCGTCGTCCGTTGATAAGTACCAGCGTACGGTTGGTACCGATACCGCGGAGTGCAACCGTAGCTTCACCCGGTGTGTTTCTTGCGTTCGGCTGAATATCCTGTCCTGCTATCTGCGGAACGTCTATCGTAGGTGTAAACTGCGGCAGCTTGTTAAGCTGGGTTTCGATGGCAAGTGTTGCCGATTCGTCAAACAGTTTTTCATCAACTGTTATGATTGGGCTGTTCGACTCATTATTATTACGTGCAATACGTGAGCCTGTTACCACGATCTCTTCAAGTACAAATTCATCTTCATCCTGCGCCATTGCCGTGGATGATAGTCCTGTCACCAATACAAGACTGCAAAGAGTTAAACAAAACAAAAAACAACTTCTAAATGATAAAACTTTTTCTCCTCCCATAAAACTACTCCCTTTTTAAAATGTTTCAGCAATAAAATTGCCGTTTATGACTTCTTTAAAAAAAGCCAAAAAAAAAGCAGATATTGCCGTCACCTGTCCCCTATGACAGGTGTGTCAATATCTGCAGATTTTTAAAAAGTTGAAAAAACCGTAATACTATAAAACTATAAATCACAGCATCTAAACCTTATGAGACGATGCCGGTAATACTCATAAAACATGAAAAAACCAGCTTTAAAAAGAGCAGCAATTAGCGGTCGAGGCAAAAATCATTCAGTACGAGATTGATAATCAATGCAAGCTCAGATAATTAATACACTTAAATACGTTAGAAAGTTAGAGCATATAATTAATGGTGCGAATAAATCAAGGTAAATTACCGAAGTTTTTAGTGGAACATTGGTGAAAGTAGCGTAACTGCCTATAAATAAAAGTGAAAATAAATATAAAAAAAAATTAACGCAGAAATTAGATTAAATTTGTAACTTGAAAGGTGATAGCCCGATTTGAGGTGAAATCCGGAATTATAAATTGATTAAATTACTGAGTGAATTCAGTATGTAGCAGGAGATAAGTAAATAACCCGACTGCCCGAACAGCCATTATTCATTCGGTTTATTCCTGGATATGGCATCACTCCGGACAGCAGGGATATGTGACTTGCTTTTTAAAGTTAATGAATCTGTTTTCTATAACTCTGTTATCGGTTTAATATTCTTCAAATTCCGAATCATAATCATCCCTGGCAGAGTCCGGCCTTCCCATATCAAGACTGATACCTCCGGAATATTCAAACCTGTTCTTTTTTCCAGACTTTATAGAAAGCGGCTTACAAGCGGTGTTACTGTTTGATATTTTGTATGTGCTGCCATTTGCATTTGACGAAGTCCCGCTGTTTCTGTTGACAGATTCATTCCGGCTGATAATTTTGTTCCTGTTGTCGAGCTTGAAAAATGAAACAGTCTTTTGAAGCTGATCCGCCTGTGCAGCCAGCTCTTCGGATGTAGATGCGATTTCTTCAGATGCTGATGCATTCTGCTGAATAACCTGATCAAGCTGCTGTATTGCGCTGTTGATCTGATCAGCCCCTGAATTCTGTTCGTTTGATGCGGCGCTGATCTCCTGCACAAGCTCTGCTGTTTTCTGGATATCCGGAACCAGTCTGGCCAGCATTTCACCTGCTTTTTCTGCAATTTCAACACTTGATACAGATAGTGTACTGATTTCGCCTGCTGCTTTCTGACTTCTCTCTGCAAGTTTTCTTACCTCCGAAGCTACAACTGCAAAGCCTTTCCCATGTTCTCCTGCACGCGCAGCCTCAATGGCGGCATTTAATGCGAGCAGATCTGTCTGCCGTGCTATTTCTTCAATGATATTTATTCTTTCTGCGATATCCTTCATGGCTGCTACTGTCTTGTTAACGGCCTGTCCCCCTTCTTTTGCGTCTTCTGCAGATTTCATTGCTATCTTTTCTGTCTGCAGGGCATTATCGGCATTCTGCTTGATATTGGAACTCATTTGCTCCATTGAAGATGATGCCTCCTCTGCTGCCGCAGACTGTTCTGTTGCGCCCTGTGACATTTCTTCAGAGCTCGAGCTTAATTCCTGACTGCCGGAGGCAACATTTTCGGAAGCTGTATTAACTTCCGTTACAACATCCCTGATAGATTTGACCATCTGCTTGAGGGCATTCATGAGTTCACCTATTTCATCCCTGCTGTCAACCTCGATTTCTGTAGTCAAATCTCCCTTTGCCAGCCTGTTGGCCGCAATTACACCCTTTGCAACAGGTTTTGTAATTGTCCGTGTAATAAACCATGCAACCGCAGCTCCAAGCAGCAGGGCAATGATCAGACCTGTGATCATGATAACAGATGCCCTCGCAAGGCTGTGCTCCGTATCTTTTGCTATTTTGTCGGTATTTGTCATACCTGCATCTGCAGTGGTTTTGCACGCATCAATAGCTCTCCGGGCGGCTGCTTCTCTCAGGCTGCCAAGGTCTGTCAGTTTTTTCCATTGTGTGCTGAGGTTTTGTAAAGCCTCAGCATAGTTGTTTCCAGCTGTTTGTGTCTTTTTGATCCGTTCAAGATCAACTTCAAGGCGTGTGATTTTCCGCAGTGATGAATATCTCTCTTCAAGCTTTGAAAAATTTATAAGCGCTTCTTCAATAAGCGCAGGAGAGTTTGTCGCCTGTGCCTTGAACGCCTTTACGCGCGTATCATTAACGAGATTTATAATATCATTGGTAAGGGATATTTTTTCATTTCGTTCATGCATATCTTTTGTAAGCGCCTCCTGCTGGCTTTCAAGAAAAGCGGCACAGTTGGCAACATACTTGCCTGCTGCCGAGTCCATTTCGTCTGTGTAAGAGTCAAGCTTTAGATTACTTTTTACATATTTACCCATAGCATTGCTGTAGTTATTCGCTGCCGATTCAATAGTATCAATCTGTTTTATGTTTTCACGCTGGCGTGTGATCTTTCGCAGGTCAGATGTTATTGTTTCAAGATTTTTAAATTTGTTAATGGCCTCTTTCATCAGGTTTGTATCTTTTTTTGTCTGGGCCTTGTAGTTCATTACCCTGACAGTACTGCCCAGATCAACAATACTGTTAACCATTGAAACTTTTTTCTGGCGTTCTTCCAGATCTTTTTTAAATGCCGAGTTTTGTCCTTCCAGAAAATCTTCACAGTTGGCCATGTAAGATGCAGCATTTTCATCAAGCTTTTTTCTCTGAACTGCCATAGCTGCGATAGTCTCTTCGGTCTGCTTTATGAGTGAAGCATATTCATCCACTGCGGATTTTGCCTCGGCGACCTGGCCCTTGAGAGCCTTGAGACTTTTAGCATTTTCCGCAAGGTCGGAAGCTTCATAAAGATGTTTTTTTACTGTCTCAAGCTCCTTCTGCGCCTCATCATAATACCTGTGGTCCTCACTCATACCATAGCCGCGCATCTCATACATCAGGCGGTTTACCGCTCCTCTAAGATCAGTTGCAACCTTTACTTCCGGGATATATTCCTCAGCAAGCTGAGTAGATTTTTTATTGCCGTTATGCATTGATACCACTGCTGTTAATCCAAGGATTATGGATATAATTATTAAAATACCAAATCCGCCGCCTATCTTTGCTGAAAGTTTTAAATCTTTAATGCTGAACATTTTCTGAATCCTCCAAAATCTTTTTTGTTAAACATGTTAATCAATTGCTAAAGTGAATATTGAAATTTGCTGTCCATGCTCTAAAGTGATTTTTCTTCTGACTGCATAATTGATCTGATTATTTCACCCACATTCCGGGTATCCTGCATGAGATAACCGGTTTTTTCTGCAGGATTATTTTTGGTGCTCCATGACACTGTAAGTTCGTTTGATACATAGTCATAGCTCATGGCCGCTTTATCGGCCTTGCTGTTATACATTACTCTGATCTGTGCAAGCAGAAAGCCTTCCTCAACCAGTTTGTCTACTGCTGCAAGAAGGCTTTCAAGGTGAGGCGCTGCAAGAACAAAAATAACGTGACGCCTTTCACTTCGGTATGTGTCAAAGCTTTTTATTTTTTTTATCATCTGACCGAGGAGATTTGTTTCATCTTTTCCATACAGCCTGTCCATCGGACTGATATGAGCCATGTATGCGAATTTGCCGGGATAGGCTGCAAGAAGTCCGGTGCAGGTTGATATGCCGAAGGTATGGAGACGTTCTCCTTTGCCGGCCTTGAGGAATTCATCCATGTCTATTCTGATAGCAGGTTTTTGAAAAGACGGCACTGGATTCGACGGCGGCGGTAAATTACTATCCTTTAAGTATGAAAGGAGTTTTTCTGCATAATAACGTCTGTAACGGGTATAGTGCTGTGTTATGATTTCATCCCTGTCGACCTTTGCTACAACAAGCCAGGTGGTCCCCATAAAGCTGACTACCTCAAAGGATGAAAATGCTACGCAACCCCGGTAGTCTGTAACTGTCCTGTGTCCATGTCCTTCTGTAAATTTGGCCTGGATATTCCTGTCATCAAGACGTTTTTTTAAGATAGTTGATGAACCTTTGAAGTTGGATTCTGTCAGCATATAGCCTTTCCGGTTTACCAGAAAGGTTTCACCTGTCTGGCCGAGGTCTTCTGTTAATGCAAGTATTGTATTGAATTTATTAACAGCGCATTGAAGAATAATCCATCCCGTATGAACGCCATCCTTGTGTAACGGTTCTATAAAAAATGCGGCAGGTTCGTTTGAGGGCTTCCAGTATTGGAAATCAACAAACATCTCCTTTTGCGGTTTGTTTTTAAGGCATAGAGATAAGGCGCTGTCTTTAGTATCACCAGTTAAAAGATTGTTGTCAGGGTAGGGTTCTTTACGTGTTGAGTATATGATATCTCCATCGGTTCCGATGAACATTATGTTGTAGAATGTGAAGTAGTTTTCAATGTAGTAACTGTCAAAACTTTTTCTTAATTCGCTAACCCTTTTATCCAGTTCATCAGGTATTGTTCCCCTTCGGCCGGCATATAGGAACTGAAGGTTTATATCAAAGCTGGCCCTGACCAATGGATCTTCTGAAACACGAAGCGCCAGTTCATGTGTGCGGCTGCATAAAGTCTTTAATTTATCAACCTTCTCCTGGCGCATATAATCAAGCTTTACAAATGCCCAGTCATAAACTCCTTTAACTGCATAGACAGGCGACGCAGTACAAAGAAGAAAAAACAGTATCAGCGCGCAGCTGAAGTATCTGCCTGTTCTGTCAAAAAAATTAAAAGAGTCCCGTTCCATTATTGTGAGTACCTCAATTGTTTACGGGTTAAATCTGTATGGGTTTATAAACCTGTATGCCATTGATCTCAGAAAGAGTGAAATACCGTCTCCGGAAAATGCCTCAAGGTGCTGCTGAAGTTATAAAGGGTTTGCCTTTTTTTTCTAAATAAAGCGGATGGCGCTGCTTCTCTCTTTAATAGTGTAATGTATAAATACTGCAAAAAAAATGCCATAATTGTATTAATACTGTATTGACAAGTTTTGATTTTTTTTATCAGCGTGTATTCTTTAAAAGTTTTTTACTGTCCAGTATGAACAGTCCGGAAAAATGACATAATTAATTGAATTATTTCAATAAAATGCTATAGTGGCGCCTTAAAACGATTCGATTAAAAATTCGTCTGGATTCTATTGATACCGAAAGCTCCTTATCTATCAATTCGATTTCTTACCAGAGACTCTCAAGATTCAACAATAAAGCGAATTTGCATTAAAAGTATTAGCGGGTCGTCAAGAATGTGACAGAGTGTCAAATTGATTGGTTTTGCATTGAGGCTTTTAAATTATGACAGGGGTAATCTCTTTGTTGTGCACTGCCGCTTTAAAGTGTTAACAGGGGTTGCAGTGTGTCTGACACTGGAATAATATACTGTAGCAGAGAGTTTACCGGGGCATTAATACACTGGTAATTTCATATGGGAAATTTATGGGTGCTTCCGGGTATTTTGGAAAAAAACTGAGAGAGCTCAGATTATTAAGTAAGTTAACTGCAAAACAGCTGGCAGCTTATCTGAACTGCAGCCCGAGTTTAATATACAATATCGAAAAAGGTCTTAACAGGCCTCAACCTGAACTGATCGTGCTGGCAGCTGAATTTTTTGGTGTTACAACGGATTTCATGCTCAGGGAAGAAAATACCGGAAATGAAGAAGATCTGCTCGAACTGTACAGAAACATAAACCCGAAAAATAAAAAATATCTGTATAACCTGATCAAACTGATGTCATCCTGATATTAAACTTCTCTGCCGCAGGCGGCCAGGTGTAAGACTTTGGGCTTTACAAAAAAAAAGCCGTAATCAGCAGTTGTAACTGATTACGGCTTTTTAAATTTTATTCGGAAATTAAATCCTAGTTGACAGCATCCTTTAATGCTTTGCCCGGTGTAAACTTAACACCTTTGCTTGCTTTGATCTTGATCTCTTCACCTGTCTGAGGATTTCTTCCTGTTCTGGCTTTTCTCTTGGTTACTTTGAATGTGCCAAAACCAACCAGAGTAACAGGGTCAGAGTTCTTTTTCTTGAGTGAAGCTGTGATGCTTTCAAGAATACAGTCTACTGCTGCCTTTGCATCTTTTTTGCTGCTTACAACCTTTGCCACCTCTTCAATTAGATCACCTTTGTTCATGTTTTTTCTCCTTTTTAGTTTTATTGTTAAATTCACTCTTTGATTAGTTGTGAAAGCTTATTTATTGAGGGGATAACTATTTATATTTTTTGAACCCCTAAATCAATCAAAAATTAAATTTTATTTTGAATACTGTTTATGGCTTATTTGGGCTCCTGAACGCTTTGTTTGTAAATATGTTTTGTCTTTTATAACCATTTTCACTGTTACCTTTTAAAGCCTGATCTTATACGCTCAGCAAGCGATGAAAATAAATGTGTTTTCTGGGCCTTTTCGTAGTTGATAAGGTAAGGCAGCGTCTGGCTGAGTGCATAGGCAAACTCATGGCAGTCTTTGTATCTTTTAGCCGGGTTTTTTGACATCGCCTTTTTTATAATAGGATCAAACAGTCCTGCAACCGCGGGTGAGGGTGTTGACAGAGGAGCCGGATCATCATTCATAACCTTGTACATGGTCGTGTAGGGAGTCTCTCCGTCAAAGGCTTTTTCACCCTGCAGCAGTTCATACAGAACACACCCGAGAGAGAATATATCGCTTGCCCGGGATACTTCTTCGGTTTTCAGGTATTCCGGCGACATATAGCTGGGTGTGCCGTATATTCCAAGGTGCTGTGTTCCTTCAACAGACCTCGCAATTCCGAAATCCATTATTTTGGGTACGCCGTTTTCATTTATTATTATGTTCAGGGGTTTTATATCAAGGTGCATAATGCCGCTGTCATGCGCATAGTAAAGTCCGCGGCATATTCCGATCATTATTTCACTTATCCTGGCATAAGGAAGGATGTTTTCCTTTCTGCAGAAGTTTTCAAGGATTTCTCCTGAGATATATTCCATTACAATATAAGAAAATTTAGGCCCGAGATATGAATCATAGATGGCCATAATGTTTTCATGTTCGAGCTTTCCGGTAAGCCTGGATTCGGAAATCATATAGTCGGTCTGTTTTTTTGAGAGCTTTACAGCAACATGTCTTTTTTTCTGCCTGTCCCAGGCCTTGTAAACATAACCGCTTGCTCCTTTTCCTATCTGTCTTTCAAACCGGTACCTGTCATCATCTATCAGGCATGGATCAACTACTTCTTCGGGCACAGTTTTTTTTATCATGCTCTTGAAAAGGTCTATGATCGTTCTGTTTGAATCTTCTATACTGTTTCCGTTAACGTTCAATTAATTGAGCTCCCGATCGATAATGAATTTCTGTTCCCCGGTTTATTCATAAAGCGCCTGTTATGTTTTTTATTTCTTTGACCTGAATATCAGTGTTGCATTTTTTATTTTTTCAAACCTGCTTGTTTTTGACTGCAGCGCCTTAAGATCTTTTATAATAGCGCTGTAGTCCTGGTACCTGTCTTCAGGTTTTTTTGCCATCATTTTTTCTATTATTTTTCCGATAGCACCTGAGACCTTTGTGTTCCTCTTTTTTAAGGGTTCGGGTTTTTCCTTCATATGCTTTAAGATTATTTCTTTAAAGGTGGTGCCCTCAAAAGGCCGGAAACCTGTAAATGCATGGTAGAAAGATGCTCCGAGAGAGTATATATCGCTCCTCTGATCAAGAGGCCTGCCTTCAAATGCATCCGGGGATATGTAATGAGGAGAACCTACAATCCCTTCCTTGTTGTTTTCAATAACATCAACATTTTTTGCAACACCAAAATCAACAAGCTTAACCACATCCTGTGTATTTATCATTATATTGGCAGGTTTTATGTCTCTGTGGATTATATTCTGTCCGCTTACAAAATCCAGTGCCTCACATATGGTTATCAGGTATTCAAGTCCCTTGAGTGTATTAAGGTGCGCCTCACGTTTTATAATTTCGGCAAGTGAAAAGCCTTCAATAAACTCCATGGCAAAGTAGAGAATATGGTTTTCATTGCCTATGTGGTATATTGATGCGATATTAGGATGATCAAGCCGTGATACAAAACGGGCTTCCCTGATAAACATCTCCCGGAATTTTTCCTCTGCCGAAAGTTCATACGAGATTACTTTAAGTGCAACCGGCCTTTCCAGTGCGATATCCCAGCCCTTGAACACTCCGCCCATGGCGCCTGAACCTATAAATGAAACAACCTTGTAATTGTTAAGCTGTTTTCCTAAAAGGCTCTGGTAAAATCTTTCATTGTATGAAGCACTTTTGTTTTTAGGGAGCGTTCCCGGATCCGGAAGCTTATTGTTATCGGCCTGCAGACTGTTTTTTGTTATAATTATTGTTTTTTCCGCGCTGGCAGGCGACTCCAGTGTTTTAAGGCTTTCTTTTGCTGAAGCAGCCTCGGCTTTACTTTTTTGTATATGTGATTTTATATACTGCAGAAACTCATTCCACTGATCGCTTTTTTCTATTTCTATGCCGATCCCTGCACCTGCAGAAAGGTTGCTGTTTTTAAAGGCAATATGTTTTACGCAGCCTTTAACAACAGCTGTACCGGATGATAAGGGTATCCTTACATATACTTCAACTCCGGCTTTGCCAAGCATTGAGGTCTTAAGAAGCATGCCTTTGGTGCTGATATTTTTTATCTGCCCCGGCACCCATAAAATACCGTTTCTTGATACCTCCACCTGTACAACTTCTTCAAGAAATGTTCTTTTATCATTGCGTCTTTCTCTGCCATCTGCCTCTTTATCTTTATTTACCTTTTTGATGCTGCCGTTGTTTCCATTGTCAGGCTTTACTGCCGGTTTTTCTACCTGCTTTCCCGGTAAAGGATAAATTTCATTTACCCTTGATACAATCTCGTCAGGTTCAAGGGGGTACACAATAAAATCATCTGCGCCTGATTTGAATGCCTTTATTGCTCTTCCCTGGTCGTTGAGCGGTACACAGAAAATAAAGGGTATTTTGTCGCGGAGGGGATCGTTTTTTAAAAAGCGTAAAAAATCATGGCCGCTTACATCATTAAGCCTGTTGTCGCAGAGAATCAAGCCAAGAAAATTTGAAGACAGAGCTGATAACGCCTCTCTCATATCCATGGCAGTCGTGACGCAATAACCTGCCTGACGCAGTGAACCTCCCAGCGTTTCAAGAAAGTCTTTATCACGGTTTATAAATAGTATGTTTCTCTGGTCAGTCATGGCTTAATACTTTTGGTTTGTAAAAAGACCCGCAGAAAATACCCGGAACAGCAGAAGAGCCGGCATAAAATCAGGCTCCCTGTTCTTTATTCTCTTTGTTCGGTTTCAGGCATACCTTAAGGGCAAAATATTCAAAATCAATTTTAAAAATAAGCACTGCGACAGGAGCATTATCAGAATGACTGATTTGATGTCCTGATCCTACAATCACAGTGGGTAGAGAAATTTCAAAATGATAGGGTTTCCCGACAAACGCTTTTTTTGTGGAACCTCCAATCATGTTTACTATTTCAGCTACACCGTCATGGATGAGCTCGGCATTTATCTTGTCCTCGTCCGTTGCCATCATCTGTGCAATAATTTTCTGTGCGAGGGGCCAGTAAAAGGTTATACCGAGTATTCCATCTGCACCGCCAGAAAGGGCAATCAGGCCTGAGATATCTCCGAATATTTTAAAATCATTCGCAAAATATACCTCTTCAAAACTCGCATCAAGAGATGCAACAGTTTTAATGACGTTGCAGGTATGCTCGGCGAATGAGTTGATGTAATCCATCTCCTCTGTAAGAGGCTGCCGGTTGGGTATAAGGTATCCCTTAAGTATCTGCCGGAGTGCTGCCTGCGGGTCACCAAGTGACAGTACTTCAGTGGCGCCTGCTGTAATGTAAGATTCTATAGAGCCTGTACGGTCCTTTATTTTTATTAGTATTATGGGGATATTCCTGAAGTAGCAAGCATACCGGATTTTTCTGATACGCTTTAGCACATCATCCTGATCGTCAGAGTCCTGTATAATGATCATCCTGTAGTTTATCAGCTCTCGAATGTCATCAAATGCGTGGCTCTCCACATCAGTGTCTTTTCCAAGGAGGTCGTTTATTACGTTTATAACAGGCGGGCTGCAATCAATAGTTAATATTTTATCCGTCATTTTAAATCACCATTTTTTACAAGTTCCGGTCAAATACTGATAACTGTCTGTCCCTGCGGCTCAAAACAGCGCTGCGAAATCTAAATTGATTTATTAATAAATTTAATAAGTTCTTCTGATGTGAAGGGCTTTGTTAGGTAACCTTTGGCCCCTGCAGCCATGGCCGTGTCTATTCTTTCTTCTTCTGATTCCGTTGATATTATAAGTACGGGAATATGTTTGAACAGGTCATTTCCCTTTAGCGATTTAAGACATTCAAGGCCGTTCATACCGGGCATGTTCCAGTCCATGAAAATAACCGCTATGTTATTTCCGTGTTTTTCGAGCAGTGTAATTACTTCATGACCGTTTCCGGCATGAAGAGTTTCAAGCCCCATTGACTGAATAGCATTTTCAATTATTCTTCTCATCACCAGAGAATCATCTGCAATTATCACTTTCATTTTAAAACCTCATTAATAACCGGTTATTCCAGCTTCTGCTTTAAATTAATCCTTGATACATACGGAAATTCAGCTCTAAACTATTCAAATCGGTTTTTAATAAAATAATCTTGAGATATTTTTTTTAATTGTGATGTAAAATATAAAAACTGCAGTTTCAAAGATGCAGGATAATTACTGTTTCAGGTCCCTATTTGCGACTCTGATGTATATATTGTATCATTTATTTTTTTTAATAAGTGTTATGTAACCTTTATCGGGATAAACCGTTAATAAGACAAATGGATAATTTTCAGGACTTCTATAAAAAGCAGAAGGATAAGCTGTTTTCCTACTTGATGCGGATGACGGGAGATTATTATTTGTCCATGGATGTGATGCAGGAGAGTTTTTTAAGGTGTCTTGATAAATACAGGGATAAAACAGTTAATAATTCACTGCTTTATACAATTGCCAGAAATGTTTTTATTGATATGAGGCGCAGGGATAAAAAGAAAGACGGTCTTGATAAAGATGTTGAGGATCAGGGTGCTGATCCGGAAAATGAATACAGGATCAAACAGGAATATAAAAAAGTTATGTCGGCCATGGAGAGCCTTGAAGAGGATGAAAGAGAGATTCTGGCCCTGGCCCTGACGGAAAATTTAAAATACAGGGAAATTGCCTCAATAATGGGCATTAACGAAGGCAATGTGAAAATAAAGGTTCACAGGGCCCGTTTAAAATTAAAGGAAATATTACAGCATGGAGAGTGATCATGAATGATTCAATCAGCATGTTTATAGATGATGAGCTCAACCTGGATGAAAAGGTGACCTTTGTTAAAAATGTTCATAATGAAGACCGGTTTTATGCTGAAACCGTTGATCTGCTTGAGCAGGAAAAGCTGCTTCGATCCGATGTCGTATTATCTGTTCCCATGGTTCAGTTGAAGCAGAAATCCCCAAAAAAGGGGTTTAGGTTTTCCTTTAAACCCTTATTCAGGGTTGCTGAGTTCGGGGTGATGGCTGCTCTTGTTTTATTTTTTGTTTTTTCTCTTCAGCCAAAGGAAGATGCCGGTATTGTAACAAAAAGATTTGTCATATATCAGCCTGGGGTAAGCAGTGTGCAGATAGCCGGCAGTTTTACGGACTGGCATAATGTCCCCATGAAGATGGTAGGTCCGTCCGGTTACTGGGAGATTGAACTGGACGTAACAAAGGGCGAACATAAGTATGTTTATATAGTGGGTGATAATAAAAAAATTGCCGATCCGACAATACTGATGAAGGAAAGGGATGATTTCGGCAGTGAGAATTCGGTTCTTATCGTGGAGGCATAGGAATGAAAGTATTTTTATTGATTTTATCAATAACCCTTTTATTTACTGCCGGATGCACTGTTCAGCATTATGAGATTAAAAATCAGGAACTTCATCTTTATGTGCAGGAACCGAAAGCGGGCGAAGTATATTTTTTCTGTTCTCTTGATGAGTATAAGCCTCATAAGATCAGGGAAAATGATTCCGGAACCTGGGAGGCTGTTTTACCTTCTAATATTGAGTTTAAGTACTTTTTTACCGTTGACGGGAAGCTTTATATTCCGGAATGCAAATTAAGAGAAAAAGATGATTTCGGATCGGAAAACTGTATCTATATTCCATTGCTCGGGATTCGCTGATTACAGGAATGCCCTGCAGGTGCGTATTAATAAATATTAAGTTGTGAGGAAAAAATGGGTTTTTTAAAAAGTATAATAATGAGTTTGCTTTTTGCGTGTTTCATCCCCTCGGCTGTATTCGCCGATATGGTGGATGATGAGCTCCCTGCCAGTACTCCTCTTCAGATAAAAGAAAAAGCCAGGCAGGCTATTCATGCCGGCACGGGAGAACAGGATATTGTAAAGATGACTCAAACGATGCTTAAAAACAGGTTTACAGAACAGCAGATCGTACGGGCATGCGATATAATTATTGATGCGGAATCAAATGATATTCCTGCAGGTCCTGTTATGAACAAGCTGTATGAAGGCATAGGAAAGCGCGTTCAGAGCGGAAATATTGTTATGGCCATGGAGAAAGTGCGTGAGCGCTATAAAATTTCTTCAAAGTATGCCCATCAGATAAACTCCAGTAAAGACCAGGCTGAAGGTTTAATGCTGAATATAGCGGAGTGCCTTGCCGCGGGAATGAGTGAAGATGATATCGCCGGTGTAGGTGAAAAACTGAATCAGCTGAAGACTCAGAATGAAAATGAGAATGCGACCTTACAGATCAGGACTTTTATGGCAGTAAAAACCATGTCCCGTATGGGCGCAGATTCGGCATCTGTGACAGAGGCGGTAGAAACAGCTCTTTCAAACGGTTACGGGGCTTCCGAGATGCAGGATTTTGAACAGGCTTTTGTTTTGCAGGCACGAAGATTTTCGGATGCCACAGATGTTGCCAAATCCTTCACAAGAGGCATCAGGGCCGGAATGTCATCGGAAGAATTAACCCGGGCGGCAGCTTCAGGTGTTTCCGTAAATGCAGCCATGGGCGGTAACGGCAACGGTTACGGTAATGCATATGGTTCGGATTATGGTGCAGGCGGTACAGGTTCGGGCAGCGGGATGGGGTCCGGAAGTACCGGTTCCGGTTCGGGAGGTTCAGGGTACGGCAGCGGAGGTTCAAGCGGAGCAGGCGGTTCAGGCGGCTCTGGCAGCGCTGGTAGTGCAGGCGGTTCCGGAGGCGGCGGATCAGGAAGAGGCGGACGATAGGCGTTTTAAGGTTAAAAATGAAGGGGCGAATAATTCGCCCTTTTTTTATGTCTCTCGCCCGCTTCGCTAGAGCCCGCAGAGAACGCAGAGAAAAACAAAAGTATTATTTGTCTTTAAAACAAAATCTTTTTTTTATCAAAAGAACAACATCTGTAGCTAAAACTAAAAAAGCTATAGTGATACATGGAGAGTTCGAATAAAAATCAAAAACGGTTTTTTAAGCTTTTCTCCGCGTTCTCTACGGCTTCCAGTGAGCGAAGCGAACGAGCGAGAGATAATCTTTAAAGTTTTTTCTAAACTTCTGACTTTCTTAACTTCCAACCTTCCTGTTTTCAAAGTGCCCTTCCGGCGGTATGCTTCTTTTTATGCCTGAAAAACTTATTGAATCAGTAGGGCATACTTCTCTGCAGGTGTAACATGAAAAGCAGTCCGGAATAGTTTTTTTATCCCGCTTTAAAATTGCACCCATTACTGTAGAAGGGCATGCTGTCTCACATTTGCCGCATGCTACGCATGTGCTGTAGTTTACACTTATTCTTTTTCTGCTTATCTTTTCAACAAGCCATCCCACAAGCCCGAATGGACAGAAGAAATGACACCATGGCCTGTATATAAAAAGACTTGATGCAAGTATCACTCCGATAAAAATAATCCCGATAGCTCCAAGATGGAGCGGTTTATATATTCTGAAGGGATCAATCGGCTCTATGATATCTGTCCCGATAGCAAATGCTGTAACCGTGAAAATAATAAGAAAAATAATACGGATACTGTTTGAAATTATAAAAGGAACCTTTACCTGTTTCAGTAAAACAGCTTTCATTTTGTCTGTTCTGTTAAGCCTGAAGATGAGGTCCTGAAGTGTCCCGACCTGGCATCCCCATGCACATATAAACTTGTTGGCAAAAAATACCATAAGAAGGAAAACAAGAAGCGCTATCATCCTGGGAGGAAATATAACCCCGGTTGATGCAAACAGGTGGATAGCATCTTTTACCGTTCCCATCGGCCCGGGGTCTGAGCCGAGTATTACCCCAAAGATAAGCAGTGATATAAACAGGGTTATTTTACGGGAGGCTTGAGTGATCTTACGCTTTTTGAACATAAAATATACAGAAAGCAGGAATGCAAACCATAATAAAAATTTTACCAGGATCTTTTTCCAGTTTTTACTTCCGTGTTCAGCCGCGAGGACCAGCTTTTTAGTTACCAGTGATTTTACCTCTTCGGGTGTTCCGAATTCCGAAAGTTTTTTATTAAGATCAGACGGGGACTGAAGCGAAAATATTTCTTTTAAAACAGGGGTGGGTAAATCGTTTGAACTGCCTAATTCTTTTATGCTCATATCCCGGGTTATCTTAAGTTCGGATATGTCCGGCAGTGATTCAGTTTTTCCTCCCCAGATTTTTCCTGATATGATTGAAAGTACAATAATTAATGCTGTCAGTGTCAGAAACAGTAACACAGGTTTACTTTTTGATGACTTCTGCATGCGTTAAATACTCCCGTTTTTTAAGGTTAAACTGTACTGGTGATGTTTTATATTTTGTCTGGTAAGTCGGTCTGTTTCTCAATAATGAATTGGTTTTTAAATTAATAATTAATTTATGATGTTCAAGGCTTTTTGTCTGGTTGGATTTATATCTATTAAAAAAAACAGGCACACACCTGAAAAGATGAGTGCCTGTTTTAAAATATGAGCTGTAAAAAGGGCGTTTTATTTTCCCATGGGGCCCGGTGACGGAGGTGCCGGGTATCCGCTTCCGTCAGGAATTCCGTCTCCTGAGTTTGGAGCCGGCCCCGGTCCGTTACCTGCACCGGCAGGCATTATAGTAAAAAGCATAAACGCGGAAACCACAAAAATCATAATTAATTTTTTCATTTTATGTCTCCCTGTTTTTTTTAACTAATTTGTGGTTGTTGTACAGGTACCGTCCTGTTTCTTTGTTCTGTCACGGGTCATGTCGCCGCTTCCGGTTCCCTGTGTGCCTGTACCTGTTCCGTCCTGTGTTCTTGATCTGGTCTGGGTTATGGTTCCGCTGCCCATTGATCCTGAATAGGATTTCCCGCCTCCATTGCCTTTTCCGCCGCGGGCAAGGGCTGCTGTGGAAAACATTAATAATGCTGCTGCTGAGAGTATAAATAATTTTTTGACCATTTTATGCCTCCTGGTTTTTTGCCTGATTACAGGACTTTTGTTTTTAAAATTGATACCTGAATTCCTGTCTTTTGATTAATTATGTCTCTAAAACGTATGAAGGAAAAAATGGTTACAAAAAAAATGGAAATTCGGCAAAAGTCCGATTCCAATTGACTCGATCTGTACCGGATATTACAATGCGAAACCTTGATTTGGAATAAATGCTTATTATTTTTAAATATTCGGCTCAAAAAATCTTAAACCGTTTCTCTACAGTCCGGATGCTTCACATATTGTAAAAATATGAATGTATATCAGTAACACGTATCATTTCTTAAATTGTAACTTATTAATATGCTGTTTAAAACTGTCGGTTCTGTTACTGCCTGTGTCATGTGTCGGGAGCAGGCTGACTATACAAAAGGAGGAATTAAGATGGCTGATAAAAAATGGACTTATGTCAGCAGGCGCGGCTTTTTTAAAGCGTCAGCACTTGCAGGAGCCGCCGCCGCTTTGCCGGTCCTGCCTTCTGCGGGTTTTGCAATGCCGGAGTCTATCGTTACTGCCGGTGTGAAACCCAGCCCTGCAGGTAAAAAAAGAACCCTGCTATTTGCAAGTGATGCTCCCGAAATGTTCGGGAAAATAATAGATAGGATTAATTCGATCAAAGAATATGATATTCAGGTTTTTCCGGTAAAGGTGGATCTGAAAAAGCCGGAGACTATTCTGGAATCTATTAAAGAAAAGAACGCGGATGCTGTTTTTATGATGCTGCCCGGACAGTTCATGTCTTCCAGGAATATCGCAGAAAGTGTCGGCTTTATTGATATTCCGGTGATTCTTCTTCCTGCAAACAACATGCTTATCATGTGGGAGACAGACCTTGCTGCATCATTTCGTTTAAAAGGTACAAACGCCATTGTTGCTAATACGGAAGATCACGCCATTGAACTTATAAAAGTCGTTTCAGCGCCAAGGCCTCTCGAAGGACAGCGTGCCCTCGTATTCAGTAAACCATTCATGTCAACAAGCATACCTTATCCTAATCTGAATGCCGATTATATCTATAGTAAAACAGGTGTAAAAGTTATACATCGTCCTATAGATGATTTAAAGGAGCTTATTAAGGGTGTTGACGAAAAAGCTGCAAAAAAAGAAATGGAAAAATGGAAAAAGGGAGCTAAAAAAATTGTAGAGCTTCCCGATGAAATGATTCTTCACAGTTCAAGGATTTATATTCTGCTGAAATCCCTTGTGGAAAAGGAAAATCTTTCGGCAGTATCTGTAGACTGTCTGGCCTTTTCATTCGGGCAGGATAATACCATCCCGCTTCCGTGTCTTGCATTTACGAAGCTGAGGGATGAGGGGATAACCGCTGCATGTGAAGCTGATATAGGTATGATGCTTACATCAATGCTGCTGCAGGAAGTCAGCGGAAGACCTTCTTTCCAGAGTAATGTTTCTTCTGTGGATATGGCAAAATCTACCACTATCCTTCGTCACTGTGTTGCTCCAACTAAAATATACGGTGCAGATGCCCCTGCACAGCCTTATATCTTAAGAGATTACCATGGTATGGGAAAAGGCGGTACCTGTGAAATTGAATATCCTGTGGGGCTTGATGTTACTATCGGTGCATTCAGCAAAGATCTGACAAATTTTGTGATATGGCCGGGAAGAATACAGGAAATGTTTGATGACAGGGATACACCTTCATTTAAAGATGCCCCGCCCGAAATGCAGAAGATGCGTAAATACTGCACCAATATGGCGGAAATAAAAGTCAATGATATTAACGGTTTCATTAGAAATATAGTAGGTATTCACCATAACATGATTGCAGGCAGTTTCGGCAAAACGATAACTGATAGCTTGATAAGGATGAATGTGAATGCTGTCACACCGCCGGATCTGGAGGCCCCGAAGGCATAAATAAATTAAAAGGAGGAATAAATGAGTTCTGAGAAAGATAAAGTTGAAAATGAAGGTAGACGAAATTTTGTAAGGGATATCACTGCAGGGGCAGCCGGCGCTGCTCTGGTAACTGCCATGGCTTCTTTAGGGTGTAAGACAGTAAATGCTGCCACAGGAGAGACGATAGATACAACCAGCGGTGCAACTAAAAAAGCAGCCGGTGCAGGTTATGCTGCAGGCGCTAAAGACGGAAAGGCAGAATCTCCTTTTTTTAGAGATCCTCCTCCCTGGCCCAAGGGAACAGACGGACATCTCTATGATCATCTCTTCAGCACAAGTCTGAGAGAAAATACTCTCATTCCGGATATTGTCCCTGGCCCACAGGCCTATTTCAGAGGTGCCAGCGATCTTCCGGGAGCAAAAATAAACATGGGGTGGCAGGTGTTTAAGAAACCATACAAGCTGGAGATGGAGTCTCATCATCATGATACTGATGAATACCTGTTTTTTCTGGGCGCCGAACTGCCGGATCTGGTAGGCTCTTTTGATGGAGAAATAGAATACTTTATGGGGCCTGAATATGAAAGGCATATTATTAAAGAGGCAACAGTTCTAATGATCCCTGCAGGGCTGGAGCATAACCCCTGCGACATCAGAAGACTCACCAAACCGATGATGTTCAGCGCGCTTCAGCTGGCACCATATTTTAACGGTAAATATCAGACCATGGGATATATGGAATTTAAAGGTATGCCGAAAATTAAATAAACAGCTCTCAGCGTTCAGTCAAAGGCATTAAAAACAAAACTGCCGGCTTTGAATATATTTCAATGGCCGGCAGTTTTATTTTTACGTTTTCAACTGACATATCGCCGTTTTTCGACATATTTCTGCAATATGGGAATATATTGATTAAGAGCTGTTGAAAACGGAAGTTTTTTTATGTATGTATCAGGTATGTTTTTTTGTGATGATAATGTACTCATGTTAGCGGAAGCCGATTTGAGCAGAAGAAGAGCTTAATTACCCGGTATTCCGATTCCAGCCCGCATGACTGCATTAATGTGTTCAGGAATAATTGACAGATGATTATTGATAATGAGTCAGTTTTAAAACGGAAAGAACGCACCTTATCCCTGGTGTATATTTACAATTACTATTGCTGCAAATAAAAGGAGGAAGTTGGTATGACTGAACAAACAAAGTGGACACAGATCAGCAGACGGGGCTTTTTTAAAACAACTGCGCTGGCCGGATTAGCGGCAGCTTTGCCGTCTGTGAGTTTTGCGGGACAGGATGCCGTGATATCTGCGGGCGGAACAAAACCGAGCCCGGCAGGGAAAAAGAGAAATCTGGTTTTCTTTTGTGATGCCCCTGAAAATTATAAAAAACTGGTTGAGTCCATTAAGGCTGTAAAAGAATTTGATATACAGGTTATAACCATAAAAACGGATCTTAAAGATCCTGTAGCTGATCTCAAAACTGCGAAAGAAAAAAAAGCGGATATTCTACTCATGAGTCTGCCTGCCATGGGTTTTGTCACCAAGCATATCTCTGAAGGTATGGGCTGTCTGGATATTCCTGTAATTATTCTGCCGCTTAACCTTGACCTGATGATGCGTGAAGCGGATCTTGCTACTGGTTTCAGACAGAAAGGGACGAATGCACTGCTTGCCTATTCCGAAGAAAATGCAGTTAAACTTATAAAGGCTGTAGCTGCCCCGAGAATTCTTGAAGGCAAAAAGGCTTTGATGTTCGGAAGACCCTTTGACTCAACAAGCGTACCTGTTTTTGATCTTGATGAAGATTATGTGTACAGGCATACAGGTGTTAAAGTTGAGTACAGACCCATTGATGAACTGAAAAAAATGGTGCTTAAGGGTGTTGATGAAGCTGCTGTCAGAAAAGAAATGGAAAAATGGAAAAAGGGTGCAGTCAAAATTACCGATGCTACAGACAAGATGATTTATGACTGCTCCAAAATGTATGTGCTGCTTAAATCTCTTATAGAAAAGGAAGGGCTTTCAGCCATTTCAATAGACTGCCTGAGTTTTTCATTCAGCCCGGACGAAACCATTCCGCTTCCATGCCTTGCCTTTACAAGGCTTAGAGACGAAGGCATAACCGCTGCCTGTGAAGCTGATTTATGTATGATGCTTTCTTCCATGCTCATGCAGGAAGTCAGCGGAAGGCCTTCTTTCCAGAGTAATGTTTCATCTGTAAATCACAATACTTCAAGTGTTGTTTTCAGACATTGTGTTGTGCCGACAAAAATATACGGACCTGATAAACCCGGGCAGCCTTATAAGCTTCAGGATTATCATGGAATGGGGAAGGGCGCTGTCCCGGAAATTGAGTACCCGGTTGACCTTGATATAACAACAGGCGGATTCACAAAGGATCTTAAAAACTTTGTGCTGTGGCATGGAAAAATTATCCCGGGCGTAAATGACAAGGCAACACCTTCATTTCCTGACGCTCCGCCGGAGATGCAGAAAATGCGTAAATACTGCTCTAACAGGGCTGAAGTGCAGATTAAGGATACCGGCCGTTTTATACAGAACATAGCAGGTATTCACCATATAGTAGTTGCCGGAAAATACGGAAAAGAAGTTTATGATGCAATGCTAAGAATGAATGTTAATGTTGTAACTTCTCCGGATATTGTTTTATCTGAAATGTCGTAGCCTGAATATAATAAAAAAATTCTGTTTGAATTAGATATTAAAAAGCAAATATTACATTTTATTAAACAACCTCGGTTCTAACTGAAAGGAGACTTATATGAGTACTGAGAAAGATAAAGTTGAAAATGAGGGAAGAAGAAATTTTGTAAGGGATATAACTGCAGGTGCTGCCGGCGCTGCACTGGTTACTGCCCTGGGTTCTTTAGGATGCAAGACAGTAAATGCAGCTACAGGTAAGGAAATAGACACCACCAGCGGCGCAACCAAAAAAGCTGCGGGAAAAGAAGGTGAGCAGGCTGTTTCATCTCTTTTTAAAGATCCTCCACCCTGGCCAAAGGGTACGGATGGCCATCTTTATGACCATCTGTTCAGCACAAGCCTGAGAGAAAATTCAATTATTCCTGATATTGTACCCGGTCCCCAGGCATACTTTAGGGGAGACAGCGACCTTAAAGGTGCTAAAATAAACATGGGCTGGCAGGTATTTCAAAAACCATACAAACTGGAGATGGAATCTCACCATCACGATACAGATGAGTACCTGTTTTTCCTGGGAGCAGAACTGCCCGACCTTGTAGGCTCTTTTGATGGAGAAATTGAATACTTTATGGGGCCTGAATATGAAAGGCACATCATTAAAGAGGCAACGGTTCTCATGATTCCCGCAGGGCTGGAGCATAACCCATGTGACATCAGAAGGCTTACAAAACCCATGATGTTCAGTGCACTTCAGCTTGCTCCATTTTTTAACGGAACATACCAGACAATGGGGCATATGGAATTTAAAACGATGAAGAAGATTAAGTAAAAGTCAGCATTCAGCTGCCTGTCCCGCCATAGCCTTGTGCGACGGTGGATCAGCGAACAGCTTATCGCTTAAGGCTTTAAAAACAAAACTGCCGGCTTCTAATATATTTAGAAGACCGGCAGTTTTGTTTTAACATCATGAGGGTGCTGTATATTTCTAAGGTGTTGAATAAACGTGGGGGCACGGCGTGCCGTGCCAGTTATTGTCAATCTTGTAAAATGACTGTTTAAAGGCACGGCACGCCGTGCCTCTACAATGGTAAATACTCCAGTTAGAGTTTTACCCAACAGAATTTAGCCGGGAGAAGTTAACGTAACACTGGAATATATCGAAATAAAAAAACAGCCCCGGCAGCTGCGGTGCATATTATATCACCACTACCGGGGCAGTATTTATTGTTTTTAAGTCTTTAGCCGAAAGCTGATAGCTGCCTTTCTACCCCAGCTTACCTCTCTTCTCAAGCAGGTCTGCAACCTTTTTCATGTTCATACCTTCAAGAGTTTCTCTTGTGGGGTAGCCGTTTTTCGGGTTATATCCCTCAAATTTATAAAATTTGGTTTTAAACTCTTCTACCTTTTTCCTGTCCAGCTTTCGGCCTGCCCCGGTATCATATGTCCATTTGCCGTTCTGATACATTGGGAGTTCGCTTCCTCTTGTGGGCTGGTCATAAATGTAATCCGGAAATACTTCCATATCCCTGTGTCTGCCCTGAAGAACCCATATGGATCTGTCCAGTGTGTATATCTTGTGGCCTGTTTCCATTGCATCTGCAAAGCTCAGGTTCTGGCCTGTAACTGCATTCCAGAATTTTGTTTCTGCTTCGGGTGTTGGTCCGCGTCTGTCTTCAGTCGTACATGTAATACACATGGGCCAGCGCCATCCGCAGAAGCCTCCGCCGCCGATCCAGAATTTTTCGTAGTGTTTTACCCATGCCACCTGTTTTACTTTATGGTCAGAGTATATTCCTGTGGGGCCGTCACTGTAGTCGACCATGAATTCATCGCCGTTGTAGGGGACCATGGCATCTGTGTAAAGTTTTGCGGCTTCTTCTGCAGAGAGGAAGGGGTCGCCGGTCCATGCCATCCAGTGAAGAGGGTAATTGGCCATCATGTGAAGCATGAGATCGCGCTCTCCTAAAAGTGATCCGAATCCCCATTCCGCTTCAGTTGTAGCATCATAGTGATCAGCTGTTCCCCAGTAGGTTAAGCGCAGAACACCTTTATGCAGATCTTCCTGAAGCAGTCCGTATTTTTCTGCAAATCTTGCCGCACCTTCTGCCATGTCATTACCGATACCCTTACGTTCTGCAATGGCTCTCATAAGCATTTCACTGAATCCTGAGCTTTCCCATGCATCAAGAGGCAGTTCGCAGTCTATCTTTTTCCCCTTTCCTGCAAGGCCTCTCATTCCCAGACTTCTGAGATAGTTCATGGTAGGTATAAGCTGCCAGTGGCCAAGACCGAATTTCTGCATAAGGTCATTTGATTTACGTGTGGCTTTCTGACTTCCCGGTATGTTAAAGGTGAGAGTTCCTCCGCATACCGATTCATTACTGTCCGAACTGGCGGTCCTCATTCTGCAGCCTCTCGGGCATGATGCACATGCGGCAGCTCTTGCCGGAACAAGGGGCACTGTGCTGTTTGTTGTATTGGCTCCGCTTGGTGCGCCGGAGCTTACACGATACATACCGCTTAAAAACCTGTTGCCCTCGCGGGGGTTATCTACATTCCATTGAAATTTGTTGTACCACATACGGGCGTCCATAAATGCCTTGGGGTCTGCAATGGGTACGCTTCCTGTTCCTATGGCGCTTATGGCTTTTAGATTTTTAGAACCGAACACGCCGCCGAATCCGCACAGAGCAGCCTGTGATCCGGGACCGTGTAAAAGACATCCGAGCCTGCTTTTATTTTCTCCTGCCGGTCCGCAGCATACTACAGCGGGTACCTGGGTACTAAAATTGTCATCGGAAACATCTGCCCATTCACCATGCTTGAGTGACGGCATAACGCGTCTGGATATTTCTTCCTGAGTATCCCAGGTGTCCATACCCCATATGCCGTTTGCGTCTTCAATTACTATTTTGTCATCCTTTATGTTTATCCAGCAGGGTTTGTCTGCTGCACCTTCAACAACAATGCCGTCCCAGCCAGCAAACTTTAGCTGTGAAGTAAAACGTCCGCCGAAGTTGCTGTGACCAAACCATTCTATGGGGTACAGCATTGGGCCCAGACCCTGAACTTCACATCTTCCTGAACCCGGTGTAAATGTCCCGGAAAAGGGCGATGTCATCATAATAATCAGGTTTCTCGGATCAAATGCATCAAAGGGAAGCTGGTCTCCTACAAGGTCAAAAAATATTGCTGATCCTATTCCATGGCCTCCGCCAAATTCTATATACTTTTCGGTTGAAATAGTGCTGACCGATTTTTCAGTCAGGTTTACTCTTGCTATTTTTCCTGTATATCCGCCTTTCATATTAATTCTCCTTTTCTTCCGGCATGGGTTCACCCACCATCATAGGTTTTCTGTTTTTCATAATAGGCGGAACTATACGGCTGTCGTCAACAAGGCCAAGGTTAATATAATTTTCATTACGCAGATTTACATTGTATCCGTCTGTTTCTTCCTGATCAGGGGTTTCATGAACAACCTTGAGAGCCTGCATGGGGCACGCCTGAACACAGGCCTGTTTACCGTTTGGGCCTCCCTTTTCATTCCAGAAGGGGGTGTCAACACAAAGGTCGCATTTGCTGGATACCCCGTCTTTATGGTTCCATACAGTTCTGTGAGGCTGCTGAGGGCACATTTTAAGGCAGGTTCCGCATCCTATGCATTCATCCGGGTTGATCCTTCTGATATTTCCATTTTCCTCATCTATAAAAGCTGCGCCCACAGGACAATTGATTACGCATGGCGGTGTTACACAATGTCTGCATGGTGATATCTGGATATCATCCGGGAATTTACCGAAAGAATCCTGGATTATCTGGATACGGGAAAGAGAAAGGCTCTGTTCTCCGTAATGTGTAAGTGAGCAGGCAAGCATGCATGTTGTACATCCGATACATTTTTTGCTGTCGTACACAAGGTAGGCTTTTGATTCCGGGTAGGAAATTTCTTCAGCCTCTGCTTTTTTGCTTCCTGTAGTAGCCACGATTGCACCTGCCGCAAGTGCAGCACTTCCGCCGACAAGAAACTGTCGTCGGTTTATCTTCCTTTCTTTAGTTTTTGTTTTGTCAGGTTTTTTGTCTTTCGGCATTAATCAGCTCCTTTAAAAAAATAAATGTGTTAATAAAGATTTGCTGCTGCTTCTTTGTTTGTGATTTGATTTGATAAAATAGAATGGCTGCATGAAAAGCCTCATGGTAAAAGGTTAATTTATTAATTTACCGATGCTGCCCGGGTAAGAACAATGAAATGAATTATAGCAGATATTTTTCTGTATACAATACCTTGATTGCCGGAATTCGTTAAAAGTTCTTAATGTATAAGTTCATATTTTCTCATTAGCCCAGTTTGTATATTAAAAATCGACCGATTTAAGGCCTTCTTCTGTTTTTGTGAGATTTTGATATATGTAAATAAATGCTGCGATTAGGTACTTGGTTACATTGTTTTTGGGTAGTTTGTTACATATCTGTAAAATAAGATTTAAGATGATTTAATAAGTTACGCAAAAAAGGCATAAGGTACTTAAAATAAACAGGAAAAATGGTGATAGAGGAATGAAAAGGCCAGGCCGGATGGTACAGTAATTGCTTATTTGAACAATATTGGAGTATGGTTCTAATAACTAAAACGAAGAGGAGGAGATAGATGAAAAAAATATTTTTATTTATTTTTTGCTGTTTAGTTTTATTGGGATTTACTGTTCTAACAGCCAATGCAACAACAATAACCTTTAGCGATTTTTCCGATCCAGGCAGTCTTCTAAGTATAAATGGACATGCAGCTACAACAACAACGAGTGACGGTACTGTCCTGAGGCTGACACGTGCTACTACCAGTCAGAGTGGGAGCGCATTCAGTTCCGCGACGATAAATGCGTCGACATTCAGTACCTATTTTGAATTTAGAATAACCGACCCTGGAGGGTCACTTTTTGACGGAAATACCGTATCTGGTGCAGATGGTATTGTATTTGTTGTTCAAAGTGTAAGTTCCTCTATCGGAGGAGCCGGCCATGGAATAGGTTATCTGGGAATAACAAATAGTGTTGGCGTCGAATTCGATACCTGGAATAACCCTTATAATAATGATCCGAGTTCAAACCATATAGGTATTGATGTTAATGGTGTTGTTAACCATGGTGCAGGTTCTCCTTACACCGTTGAAGTCGGAGAGGTTGGCCCTGACGGCATTAATACTTCTAGGGAAGAAGGCTTTGATAATGGAGAAGTATGGTATTCATGGATAGATTATGATGGGACAACACTGGAAGTCAGGCTCGGAACTGACGGCACAAGACCTGACGATGCAATATTAACAAGAGATCTTGATATTGCATCTATTCTTGGTATTGGCAGCGATGGAAAGGCATTCGTTGGATTTACATCAGGTACAGGAGCGGACTGGGGAAATCATGATATTTTGTCCTGGGAATATCGCGATGAGTATGACCCTGTTAATAACTCAGTACCCGAACCTGCAACAATGCTGCTTCTTGGTTCAGGCATATTGGGATTAGCTGCATTAAAAAGGAAAATTAAATAAATATTAAATCATTAATAGCAAATCCGTTTAAAAGCCCGCATAATACAGCGGGCTTTTAAATTCCTAATTACATCATACTTTCAATAACTGATTCTGCTGCAGGTTTTAATTCTTCCTGGTCCAGATCGCAGTTAAAGTCATATACCTTGTAATACAGTCCATTATACTCCCATTTTATTGTGTGCATCATTCTAATTGTCGGTTTCCTTGTCCTGTCTTCGTCCCCGGCTTTATGATCTGCATCCCAGTTAATCGGATACCTTGCTGCCGGGTATTCAGCATATTCTGCCTGTATTGTATTAATAAAAAAATCTTCCTTATTGTCTCCATCGATAATCTCATACCTCGAGTTTAGAACAAAAGGAGAATCCATACAGGAGATTGTGAGAACTATGACTGAATTATTTTTATGATAAAAAGTAGATACATTCTGATTAAATTTATTATAAAGATCCTCCCAGTTCCCCTCACCGGGTTTGGATCCACCTCCAATATGAGAACCGGTTTCCGCATCATAACGTCCAAAGCCCTGGTGGCTGAATGTGTATCCGCCTGCCAGATTTGCAGGGATTTTTAAAATAACATCTTTGCTGACTGCAGTAACATTTCCTTCATATGATAATATTTCTCTTTCTTCAGGCTCAACAGCAGGGACTTGAACCGGAACATACTCTCCGTCCTTTCCCTTAACTATGTCGTATATCATTGTCTTTACCTTTTTACCAACTGCTCTTACCGGTGAAATAAAGGTAAAAGAAAAGATCATCATAAAAATTATGGAACAGAAGACTACTGCAGCTTTTTTAAAATTAAATTCAGAAAAAATATTTATTCTATTCATGATTGTTATATTCCTTTTTTCATCTGACATCAGTCTAAGTTTCGCTTCGGATGCCAGTTTAAGGTTTAACCGGATATTGTCTTCACCTTCGGATAGAGCCTTTTTGACTAAAACATCAAATGTTCTGTTCTTATTCATTTTCAAGACACTCCTTTCCGGGGAAGCCGGGCACAGTGATATGTTTATCAGAAAAATGTTTTTTCAGTTCTTTTTCAAGAATCCTCTTTGCATAATGCAGCCTGGATTTTACAGTCCCCTGTAAACATCCTGTAACCCTGGCGATTTCACTAATGGTAAAATCATTGTAGTAAAACAATACAATGGTAGAACGCATTGAAGGCTTAAGTCTTTTAACTGCCTTTCGAATGACACTGTTTATCTGGTTAGATTCAACCTTTTCATGGAGATTCATATCTCCATTGCCGTTTAACTCAGATAAAAACTCTGCCTCTGGAGGCACCACGGTTTTTTTCATTTCTCTTTTCATCATATGCCAGCAGGTTCGTATAAGTATGCGGTTAAACCATATATGGAATAACTCAGGTTTTTTTAATCTTTTTATATTCCGGAAACATTGAAAAAAAGCTTCCTGAACAATATCCTCTGCAATACTCATTCTTCCTGCCAGTAAATATGCTGTCCACAGTGCCTTTTTACCGAAAGCTTTGTAAAGTTCGTCATATGCAGCCGGGTCGTCATTCTGGCAGCGCAATATGATTTCAGTATCAATCATTTTCTGGCATTCCTTTTTACCGTTTTATTAAAAGCTGCAGCTTTATATATAAGTGTATTTAGTTTTCAAAGTGGTTCAAAAAAAGGCAGGGTATGAAACTTTTTTTTGCGGCGCTAGAGCCGTGCCGAATTTTTCAGGATAACCAGATCCCCGTTCCAATCAGGAATAAACAGTCTTCCCTTAAAATAATCCAGGCTGCATATCTTTGGGAGGCTTATATTTACAGGGTTCTTTTCAAACTGGTTATTAGGGCGCCGGACGGCAGAATCCCTGTTACCTGCAATGGCTGTAATTATATTCTTTTTTCTGTCAATCATGCGAAGTACATGATTCTGTGTATCACCGACATAAATATTGTTTTCTTCATCAATAGAAACAGCCCACGGCCCATCAAATTTTTCCCTGTCATTTCCGCCAAGGGCCGCATTTAAAGGATCTCCTCCATCTCCTGTGTATCCCGGTTTTCCTGTCCCTGCAATAAGTGTAACGACACGGTTAGTGATATCGACCATTCGTACTGCAAAATTTTTACTGTCCAGCACATACAGATTTCCGTCATAACCCATCCTGATATCATAAATCCAGTTAAAGGATACCTTATCAAAGGAAACGGTTTCAGGTGTAAAACCTGGCTCTCCGGTTCCAAGTATTTCCAGCAGTTCTCCCGATGCAGTGTACCGGTGTATTCTGCAGGCACATATATCGTTAACCCAGATATTGTCATTATTATCAATTGCGGCATTTCCTGCAAATTCAATCCCCTCATCCTCTGCATTGATAATCATTTCTGCCTGTTTTGATTTTGTATAAATTCGGTATACCCCGTTCTTTCCGGCCGCGGCCAGTGAGCCGTCACTGAATTCCGAAATAAAAGAGGGGTTAATGATTTCTATATCAAAATGATATGAGCTTTTAAATGGCGGGTGTTCACCGATTGTCCAGATAAGTTCATCATTTTCTGACAAAGCGCCTATCCAGTTGCCGCTGTATGACAGCACATATTGAGTTCCTGTGGAATCATGAAATCCAAAACGTGCAAATCCATCCTGAAACTGTCCTGATTCCCCAAAGTTTATAATTCGTTCAACGTGCCACATAGACTCACTGGTCATTGTTGTTTCTCACTTAAATAATCAGCTGCCAGTATCCTACATCTATCCACTTATTAAATTTGATACCTACTTCCTTAAATTGTGCCACTTTTTTAAACCCGTATTTTTCATGCAATGCAATACTTGACGGATTTGGCAAAGCAATGCCGCCTATGACAGTATGTATTCCTGAGTCTTTTAATTTTAAAAGCAGCTCCTTGTATAGAAGACTGCCAATCCCGTCACCAACATAATCTTTACCTACATATACCGTGCTTTCTACAGCGAAACGATATGCTGATCTCGTCCTCCATTTAGTAGCATAAGCATAACCTGCTATGTTGTCTCCTTTTTCAGCCACAATCCAGGGAAACGATTCTGAAAGCACATTCTTAATTCGACTTGATATTTCATCCTGTGAAACTTCCTGTTCCTCAAAAGTGATAATCGTATTTTTTATATAATGATTGTATATGTGAGCAATTTTAAAAGAGTCTGATTGTTTTACTTTCCGAATTATCATATTGCCACCTTAATAGCATACAAGACTTGAGAGGTTGACAGCCGAGTGCATCAGGATTGAGGCCAATAATGAACCGGTATTTCTTTATAATAAACCCCATTATCATTGCAATAATAAATAACAGTATTGATTTTAAAGTAATATTAATATCAGTTCCCCAAAAATGAGTCACCACAGTATTCCTACTAGAATATACTTTTTCAGTTTCTGCATAATAACCGCTTATCCATTTAACGTCCTTTGAATCCATAGAGTAAAACTCTTTAAGGTTATGCCTTTTTAATTACAGACTTCAATTTATTCACTATAAAAACCGAACCTTCTTCAGGTTTGATGTGTATATCCTTTAAATTCACAAAAGGAGGTAGCACTGTTTAATAAAATGGAATTACCCAAAATATATTTTGAAAATTGATAAAGGCGTAAACATTTATAAAACCTTTAACGAAGATACAGGAGATACCATGAAAAAGTCGCTGCAAAAGAATTCTTTGTATTTATTTTTTAACAGGAAACTGAACCGATATATTAAAAACGCATTGAGGAATAAGGTTTTGTCAATATCCATGATAACCTTAATACTTATTTTTTCTCTGGCAGCCGCAGGAACTTCGGAATATGCACCCAAAAAAATAATTGATGATATCAATTATGCCTTTGTTGATGATCCCATGGTGATAGGAAAATGGGAGGCTGTTGATTATGTAAAAGAGCCTGAAGAATTTATTCCCGGTCAGAGAAACTTCAAAGGTGATTTATATCTGAATGCACTGGTTTTTATAAAAGGTGGCGGTATGTTCAGTGCATCTGACGGATCATCTCTCGCCTATACAACATTTACCTGGACCGAAGGCCTGGTTTTAAGCAAACAGGAAAAGACCGCAAGCCGCTATGAAATAGAAAATATTGAAGGCACGGATTATATGTTTTTTGAATGGAAGAGCGGGGATTATACATACAGGGGCAGGACACCAGATTATTATGTGCTTAAGAAAGTTGACAGCAATGATTATTCTGACTTTAAGCCTGAAAGGATAATAGAAGATAAGGTTGATTATACCTTTGAAAATGACAGCCGGATGCCTGGTAACTGGGAGAGCGTAGATTTTGTAGACAATATAAAAGATTTTACTCCAGGCAGGAGATACTGGCCGGGTGATCTTTACATTTCTCAAATGAAGTTTTACGCGGGCGGTGACATGACCATAGGCATAATGAGAGATGGCGAGCCTGAAGAGATTTCAAATCCTTCAATTACATGGACAGGTAATATGGTTGTAAACAGGCTTAACAAAACTGCGAGCAAATGTGAGATCAGAGCGATTGATGGCGAAACCTTTATGTTTTATGAGTGGAAATCCGGAGATTATACATACAGGGGAAGGAAGCCGTCATATTATGTATTGCGGAAAGTGAATTAGTTCCAAATCTTTATACCAATTATCTGCTCCCTGCACTCTAAAGGCGGGGAGCATACGATACTTTTAATATACAGGCATTTATGAATAATTTTAATGTGCGGCAAAATAAAACTGAGCCTTTTTTATTATTTCAAGTGTATATACTGATATACCCAGAAACGGAGGTTTTGTTTTATTAATGGAAATATCCAAAGAGGCTGCTGAAAAAATTTTTAACGAACATTCGGAATATGTATACAGAGTTGCGTTATTTCTTACAAAATCAAAAGTGCTGGCTGATGATATTACGCAGGAAACAATGATCCAGGTTTTTAGAAAGTATCATTTGTATGATTCTTCCAGGCCGATGACACCATGGATTTATAAGATTACTCTTAACATTACACGAAATATATTAAGGAAATATAAATGGCTCAAATTCATCGGCATAACGCCTGAATCAGGAAGTGCAGATATAACTCAGCAAACCGTTTTAAAGAACGAAGAAGAAAGAGAATTATTAAGGGCAATAAACAGCCTGAATTATAAAAGCCGGGAAATAATCATTCTGCATTATTATAACGGCATGAATCTTACCCAGATATCGGACATACTGGGTGTGCCGCTGGGTACGTGTAAATCAAGGCTAAGTAATGCCCTTAAAGCTTTAAGACGGCGGATTTCTGAAAAAGATTTTTTAATATTAGGTAAAGGAGGAGACCTTCATGAAACCCTCTAAAAAAGATATACGTGATATCTTAGAAAAGTCATTGAATCAGCATTCTCCTTCAATATTATTTAACAGCCTGTGGTCAGGAGGTAGAAAAAAATCGGCAACAAAAAGACTGTTTTCAATACCTGTGACAACCTTAATATTTCTGTTCGCTCTGGTTGCGACCGGATCTTCCGCATATGTGATTTCTAGAATAATTGACAAGACGGATTATCCTTTTATTGATGACCCTATAGTAATAGGGAAATGGGAGTCTGTTGACTTCGTAAAAAAGCCGAAAGATTTTATCCCTGGACAAAGAGCATGGAAGAGAGAGCTGTATCTGAACTCTCTTGTTTTTATTAATGAGGGTAAAATGCTCAGTGCCGTAAAAGGCGTAATCCTGGGGCCGACATCTTTATCCTGGACTAAAGGCATGATTTTAAGCAAAAACGATAAGACCGCAAGCAGCTATGAAATAGAAAATATCGAAGGCACAGATTATATGTTTTATGAATGGAAAAGCGGAGATTATTCATTCAGGGGCATGACACCCAAATATTATGTGCTTAAGAAAGTTGACAGCAATGATTATTCCGGTTTTAAACTCAAAAGAGTAATTGAAGATAGTGTTAACTATACATTTGAAAATGATGAACGGATGTCAGGAGAGTGGGCGAGTGTAGATTTTGTAGAAAATATAGAGGACTTTAATCCCAATAGAAGATATTGGCCAGGGGATTTTTATCTTACTTCAATGAATTTTAATGAAGACGGTGACATGTCCATGCGGATGAATGGAAAAGAAGTTTCGCACACTTTGATTACATGGACCAGAGGTCTGGTAGTAAACAGGCTGAACAAAACCGCAAGCAAATGTGAGATCAGAGAGATTGATGGAGAAACCTTTATGTTTTATCAATGGAAATCCGGAGATTATACATACAGGGGAATGAAACCATTTTACTATGTATTGAAAAAAATAAATTAGCTTGAACTGTAGTTCATACCTGTGTCCGTTTACAGACTTACAGATTCATAAGTTGTCAAATAGCAAAATGCGCCCTTGTATTCCTGTACAGGGCGCTGGTTGATTTTTTTTCCCTGCACCTCTTGTCACGGCGTAGCTGAAAGCGAAGACGGATGAACCTTTCTTTTATCATTCATACCTCAAAGACTTAACCGGCCTACTCTTTGCCACCCGTGTTGTATTTCCCGCTACTGTGACCCATGCGATAGCAAGGGCTATCAAGCCTGAAACCAGGCATATGGAAATCATCAACCAGATATTAAACCTGTATGGAAACCGTTCAAGCCAGTGTTGCATGACAAACAATGCAACAGGCCAGGCAACTATATTTGCTGTTAATACAGGTTTGGAAAACTGCCATAAAATAAGGGCTGAAATGTTTTTAACCTTTGCGCCCATAACTTTTCGCAGTCCTATCTCTTTGGTTCTCTGTTCTACTGTAAATGAAGCAGACCCATACAGACCCATGCAGGCAATGATGATTGCCAGGATGGAAAAGCTGATAAATATTTTTATTTCAGTTTCTTCCCTTACAAATTCCTGAGCCATAAGCTGGTCAGCAAAAACAGTGGACAATTCTGTATCTCCAATTACTTTTTTCCACACAGACTCTACCAGCGTTAATGCCTTATGAGGTGAACCTTTAAAACGAACAGTTAAAGCCGGGCGAGCCATATAATCTTTTAGCAGGTAAACCTGGGCTGTCGGCGGAGCGTTAATACTCAGCATATGATTATCAGCAGTTACTCCGATAACAGTGTAGTAGGTGTTGTTCATTGTGGTTGTTCTTAAAACTTTACCGAGCGCATCTTCTGCGTTTTTAAAGCCGAATTGCTTAACTGCACTTGCATTAACAACTATGCTCCTTTCTATAGGCGGATCAGATGCATGATCTCCTAAAGTAATATCCATTGGGTCAATCTCTGGTTCAGGAAGATCCCTGCCAATTGTAAAAGATCTTCCCGCGATAAGCGGTATCTGGTAGGTTTTAAAAAAGTCATAATCAATACCGTCTGATCCTATCGAATGACTGATCTCAAGCTGATCCGGGCGTGAAAGTGTAAATCCGGTGCCTCTTGCTCTGCCGGGAGTTATATCTGATAAACTGACATCAGTGATATTTGTGCTGTTAAGTAATTCATTTTTTAGAGATGATATTTTATTTTTGAAAACGTCGCTTTGTCCCATTCGATCAATGATAAGCAGGTTATGCTTGTTGTATCCCGGATCACGGTTAAGACTGTACCGCATCTGGCTATATATAGCTCCTGTTAAAATTATTAGAATTATTGAGACACTAAACTGAAAAAAAATAAGTACTGATCTGAGTGATACAGGGCTTCCGGAATTTTTAGCCTCAATAGACTTAAGAGTATTTCCCGGTCGGTAACCGGAGAGAATAAATGCAGGGTAAAGTCCACCGCTGACTCCTACAACAAACAGCAGTACAGGAAGTGATATTAAAATAAAAGGATCTGTATAATCTAAAAAAAGAGTTTTACCTACTATAGATTCAAATACAGGAAGCATGAATTCTACAGCACCAAAGGATAAAAGCATAGAAAGCAGTGCGATAAATATGGATTCGCCAAGAAACTGAATAATAAGCTGTTTTCGTTTAGCTCCCACAACTTTTCTCATAGCTACTTCTCTGGCTCTCCTGGCAGCCTTTGCAGTAGTAAGAAGTGTGAAGTTTATACAGCCTGTTATTAATATCAGAATGGCGATTGCTGCAAAAGACATAATGACTGTTTTATTTCCACCGGCTCTTGTATGGTCCCAGGGAGTATCAATATGAGCGGTTTCCAGTCTTTGAAAATCGATGGACAGTACACTACTTAAGGGTTTATCAGGGTTATTATATAATAGAGTATAATCAATTTTTCGGTCTATAAAGGCAGGTAAACGAGGTTTTAAAGTTTCTATATCTACACCATCTTTTAATTTGAAAAATGATCCTGTAATATAAGCATACCATGATCTGACATCTTCAGGTTTACTGTTAAAATCAAGCAGTGATAAAAGAGGTAGATTAAGAATGGTATTTCCCTGTACTCTGTAAACGGCTGTTACTGTATAATCAACACGGTAATTATCCCGATGTACTGTTATGTTTTTCCCTATCGGGTTCTGTTTTCCGAAAAACCGCCTTGCAACCTCTTCACTTAAAGCAATATTAGTTGTCCGGGCAAGTGTAGTTTCAAAGCTCCCTTCAATTTCTTCAAGCTGGAATATTTCTATAAAAGCCGGGTCGACCTCTACAAGCGTCTCTTCAAACTTTGAAGATCCGGTGTCAATGATCCATGTCCAGGGAAGCATTCTTGCACTTTTTTCAATTTTGTCTTTAAAATATTCTGCAAGTTGGGGCATGGCAGGTAAAGGTGTCCTGGCCAAACTGTAAGGCTCACTGTTCGGCAGATTTTCAAAAAAATTAACACGATAAATCCTGTCAGAATTTTCCCATTGTTTATCATAGGAATACTGATCATTTACATAGAGCGATATTACAATGCAGGCGGCCAAACCAATGGCCAGACCTATTATATTGATTGCGCTGTAAAGCTTGTTTTTTAGCAGATTGTTAATTGCAATAGTGATGTAGTTTTTTAGCATAGCCGTTCCTATCGGATCGATTCAAAATTCAATTTTTAAAAAATCAAAGATTCAATGTTATAAGCTTTTAAAACCTTGCGCCTCTTGTCCCGCCATAGCTTTAGCGACGGCGGATGCACCCTGTACCTTGTGCCTCGTTTTTATTCATACCTCAACGCCTTAATCGGTCTACTTTTAGCAACACGCTTTGTATTTCCCGCAACTGTAAACCATGCAATAACCAGCGCAATAAAACCCGAACCCAGACAAATAGGAATCATGAACATAGAATGAAATCTGTAAGGGAAACGTTCAAGCCAGTTTTGCATTGCAAATATGGCAACAGGCCAGGCAATAACATTTGAAATAAGGACAGGCTTTAAAAAATTCCATCCAAGAAAATTCACAATGTCCTTTACTTTTGCTCCCATGACTTTTCTCAGACCGATTTCCTTAACACGTCTTTCCACTGTAAACGCAGCCATTCCAAACAAACCCATGCAAGCGATAAATATTGCCAGCAGAGAAAAAGAGATTAATACTTTATTTTCCCGTTTTTCCTGAACAAAAATTGCAGCCATGTTCTGCTTTACATTCCCGCTGTTAAAAGGGATATCTCCAACAACTTCATGCCAGACTTTTTTAACTTCCTTAAGTGCAGCTTTGTACTTTCCCTTGTATTTAACAGTTAGAAAATAAGTTGATCCCGGACTTAGCTGATAAATCTCAGCTCCGGATTTCAATCGCAAATCTCTGAATTGAGAATTTTCAACAACTCCAATGATTGTGTATTCCCGGTAATAAGGTGTGTCCGGGTTCCCGGATACAAGTATCTTTCCAACTGCCTCATCAGGTGATGCATAACCCAGTTGCTCTGCTGCTGCTAAATTTATTATTAATCGCTTGTCCTTTATTTCTTCATTATTTGTATTTGGCGGGCCAAAAAAATTAAATGCGGGTTCCTCCTGATCCAGATTCCTGGAAAAAAATCTGCCTGAAAGAAGAGATATCTCATAAGTATTAAAAAAATCATAATCCACAAACATACCATTAATGCTTTTTTCCTGCCCCTGTTTTAAGCTGGATGTTTTTGGTCTTAACCTCCCTCCTACTGTCAGCCCTTCATCGCTACTAGGTTGTTTACTTGATAACCCGGCATTGATGACTTCAGGAAGTTTCAGCAGTTCCTGCTGCAATGTTTTTCTATGATTTGTAATGTCCTGCTTGTAGATTTTTTCCACGACTAAAAGATTGTCCGGATTAAATCCCGGATCATGTTTACTCGCGTACTGCAGCTGAAAAAAGGCAACTGAAGTAGCAATAATTAAACCGATAGATGCCGTAAATTGAAAAACAACCAGGACATTTCTTAATTTAAAAGAACCGTTTGCTTCAGTTGTCTGGTTGGCCTTTAGCGCCCGTGCAGGAGAAAACCTGGATAATATAAACGCTGGGTAAAGCCCTCCTGATATTCCAACCAATGAAATAAGAAGTAATGCAAATAAATAATTTTCCGGTGATGTATAGGGAACCGTCAATTCAAGATCCATTAATGTTTCAAAAAACGGCAATACCAGTTCAGTAATCGCTATTGAGATGAGAAATGCCAAAAAAGTAATTAGCAGGGATTCACCAAGAAACTGAATAAACAGCTGCTTAAAACGGGCGCCAACTACCTTTCTCATGGCAACTTCACGGGCACGCTGAGTTGCTTTAGCAGTTGTTAAAATAACAAAATTGATACAGCCTATAATAAGCACTAATAATGAAATAGTGATATAAACGGCAATAACTGTCCTGTTTCCTATTCTGGTCTGCCTGGTATCAGGATCATAGGGATGAAAATATATGTCTCTTATTTTTTGAGGTAATAAACTCAGGACGTCACTCAGCTTTTGACCGGATTCAAGAGGCCTGTTGACTGGAATAATTTTATCGATAAAGTTCGGTAACCTCGTAATTATCTTTTTAATATCTGTTGTTTCTTTAAATCTTACATAGGTCTCAGGGGAAGAGGCATCCCAGCTCCGCATAAAATCTGGCAATTTGGAATCATCAAGCAAGGAAAAACCGGGAATATTCAATACTGTTTTAGGGGAGATAAAACGGTAAACGACTGTGACTTTATACGGTATGTCACGAAGGGTTATAACTTCTCCAATTGGATCTCTATCCCCATAATATAGAATTGCGCACTTTTCACTAAGGGCAATATTATTCGGTGAATGTAAAAGATCGTTGAGGCTACCCCTGAGGACATTAACCTGAAACATCCTGATAAAATCTTCATCAACTCCGGCAAAATCTGCTTCATGACGCTTATCACCAATTTGTATCTCGCCGTCATTTCGCATTATACGGGTGCCGAATTCTATATCCTCAGGAAAATATTTTTTCAGAGCAGGTAATAACAGCCCGGAAGTTGATTCGCTAATGTCTTGCCCGGAATCTTCATTCCTTACATTGTTGATTCGATAAATAAGATCTGCTTTTTCCCAGTGTCTGTCATATGAAAGTTCGTTTTGAACATAGAGTGCTATTAAAAGAAAAGCTGCAAGGCCTATAGCTAATCCGATAATGTTAATGACGCTGTAGAGTTTGTTTTTAAGAAGGTTGTTTATTGCAATTGTGAAGTAGTTTTTGAGCATTTTATTTTCCTGATCTTGAAAAAAGATTTCACCGCCCGTTCGCTTCGCTCTCTCAAGACGCCAAGTTCGCAAAGGGTATATTTTTATTGATTCTGTAAGAAAAGCTCAGAATCAATAAAGATTCCAGCCCTTCGGGCAATTAGATTTTGATTTTGTCTTTTCATATAAAAATGTTTTTCTTAGCGTCCTTGGCGTCTTTGCGGTTAAAGATTTTAGACTTTAAAACCCTGCACCTTTTACCCTGCGCCCTGTGCCTGTTTTTATTCATATCGTAGCGCCTTAATCGGTTTACTCTTTGCCACCCGTGCTGTGTTTCCGGATACCGTAAACCATGCAATAACCAGTGCGATTGATCCGGAAACCAGACATATGGGAATCATTAACAATGGATTAAACCTGTATGGAAACCGTTCAAGCCAGTTTTGCATAATCAGAATGGAAACCGGCCATGCAATAATATTTGCAAGCAGTACAGGTTTTGAAAACTGCCAGAGTAAAAGCTGTACAATATTTTTCACCCTGGCTCCCATTACCTTCCTCAGCCCTATCTCCCTGGTACATCGCTCTACTGTATATGAGGCTGATCCGAATAATCCCATACAGGCAATAAGAATCGCCAGAATAGTAAAACTTATAAGTACCTTCTGCTCTGTTCTTTCCTGCTGAAAATCCTTCGCGATAATCTGATTTACAAAAATAGTGGTTAGTTCAGTATCTCCCATCACTTTATTCCATACGATTGAGACATCCTTTAATATTTTTTCCGGAGGACCTTGAAAACGAATAGTGATAATAGGCAGCCTTTCAGGTTGAAGGAGATATACTTCTGCTCTCGGCAGGGTTTTTATACTGTATATTTGATTGTCCCTGGCAATACCGATAATAGTGTAATTGACATTGTTGACAGTTGTTGAATGAATGATTTTTCCGACCGCCTTTTCAGGATCGATAAATCCAAGGCGCCTTGCTGCGCTTTCATTTATGATTATGCTTCTTTCAATAAGTTCTTGGGCTTCCCTGTTTTTAATGGATGCTGTTTCATCAAATAATGGCTCAGGGAGGTCCCGTTCAGACGAAAAATTCCTGCCGTAAATAATGGGAATCTGGTAGGTGCTAAAGTACCCATAGCCTATACCTGTATTAGGTATAGCATGATTTGCAGCATGCCCCTGATATGTGAAAATCATATTGGTGGTCATCTGCTGGTTTGGGTGAACTTCTGATAATCCAACATCTGAAACCTCTGCAAGCTTAAGCAGTTCCTGTTTGAGAATGTTATTTTTAAGATGTTTCTTATCTATATGGAATTGACTGATAATTAGCAGATTGTCTTTATTATAGCCCGGATACCTGTTTATACTGTACTGTGTTTGTGTCAATATGACACATGTCGAAATAATGAGAATTATACAAATACTGTATTGTAATATAATAAGGAAATTTCTTAAATTTTTTGACCCCTTTGTTTCCTTTGACTGATTGGTCTTTAAAATAGAACCTGGTTTAAATCCTGATAAAATAAATGCGGGATACATACCGCCAAAGATCCCTGCTAAAAATAGCAATGCTGTTAAAGGTAAAAGAGTAGAAGGAGAGGTATAATCGAATATCAGTTTTTTTCCCATTATTGATTCAAATACAGGAAGCATTATCTCAACAATACCCATAGAAAGAAGCATTGACAATAAGACTGTAAATGTGGACTCACCAAGGAACTGTATAATTATCTGTTTTCGTCTTGCGCCTGTAACTTTTCTTATGGCAATTTCTCTGGCCCGCTGGGTAGCCCTTGCAGTAGTGAGAATGGTAAAGTTTATACATCCGATTAACAGAATAAGCAGAGATATAGCTGCAAAGGATAGAACTGTATATTTATTGCCTCCGTCCCTTGATATATCCCAGGGAGAATTAAGATGTGCAGTCTCCAGTTTCTGGAAATCAATTGAGATGACATCACTGGCCGATAGGGCAGGGTCAGATACTGTTTGTGATACATCGATGTTATTATTTATCAAGGCGGGCGTAAGTGATTTAATTTTCTCAATATCGACGCCGTCTTTCAGCTTTATATATGTACCGGCCATCATCGAATACCAGTTTTTCATATACTGTGGGAGTAGAGTGTCATCAAGCAGTGATAATAACTGAGTGTTGAGGACTGTGTTTCCGGGGATACGATAGACTGCGGTAACCGTGAAATCAACACTTAACTGCCCAAAGTTTACTGTTATCTGTCTACCTATCGGGTTCTGTTTTCCAAAATATTGTCTGGCAGCTTCTGCGCTTAATGCAATATTGCTGATTTTTGTGAAGGTATCTTCAAGACTTCCTGATAACACTTCGAAATTGAATGTCTTTATGAAAGAAGGGTCCACCTGTAAAAGTCTGTTGTCTGACTTGAAGTTCCCATTATCAATTGTGACTTGATTTGTAAGTGTTCGTGTGCCTTGATCTATTTTGTCATTAAAGTATTCCTTCAATAACGGCATTGCCAGTAATGGGGATGTAGACAGTTTTAAAAGGTCTTTACCCGGTAAATTTACGAAGAAATTTACCCTGTAAATTCTGTCCGAATCTTTCCATTGTTTGTCATAGGAGTACTGATCTTTAACATAGAGCATAATTACAATACAGGCAGCCAGACCGATAGCAAGACCTATTATGTTGATGGTACTGTAGAGTTTGTTCTTGAGCAGATTATTAATTGCAATAGTGATGTAGTTTTTTAGCATAGCCGTTCCTATCGGATCGATTCAAAATTCAATGTTTAAAAAATCAAAGATTCAAGTGTTTTTATTTGTCATTACCGCGCAGGCGGGAATCTATTTTAGGTTTTAAAACTAAAGCCAATGGATACCCGCCTTCGCGAGTATGACGTTTGTATTGAAGGTTTTACCTTCGCCTTGCGCCCTGTACCCTGTGCCTCGTTTTTATTCATACCTCAAAGCCTTAATAGGCCTGCTCTTTGCCACCCGTGCTGTATTTCCAGCTACTGTAAACCAGGCTATAACAAGCGCCAGTAATCCTGAAACAAGGCATATTGGAATCATCAACAATGGATTCAATCGATAGGTGAACCGTTCAAGCCAGTACTGCATGGCAAATACCGCAACAGGCCAGGCAACAATATTGGCTATAAGTACAGGTCTGGAAAAGTGCCATAAAAGCAGGCTGATAATGTTTTTTACCTTTGCCCCCATAACCTTTCGTAATCCTATCTCTCTGATACGCCTTTCTACTGTAAATGAAGATGATCCATACAAACCCATACAGGCAATGAAGATTGCCAGTAATGAGAAGCTGATAAGTATTTTTATTTCCAGTGCTTCCATACTGAATTCATCTGCCACCAGCTGATCAACAAAAGTCATGGATAACTCCTTATCACCCATTATTTTTGCCCAGACAGAATTAACCTGTGCAATTATCTTCCGGGGAGTATCTTTAAACCGGATGGTAATTACATTAGCCTGATCCGGTTCAAGCAGGTAGACTGACGCTATGGGCGGGGCATTTATTCTGAAGATGTGATTGTCGGCAACTACTCCGATGATTGTATAACTTACACTGCTTACAGCAGTTGTGTTTAGAACTTTTCCGACGGCATCATCTGCGTCGGTAAATCCAAAGTGGCCAACAGCACTTTCATTGATGATTATATTTCTATTAATAGTATTCCGGGATTTATTATTTCCGAGATTAATATCTTTTACATCAATCTTTTTTTCAGGGATGTCATATTCATCTGAATAATCCCTTCCGGAAATAAACGGAATCTGATAGGTTCTGAAGTAGTCATGGCCAATACCTGTTCTGGTTATTATATATTTTTTATCCGGTTTCCAGGGCCGTGTGAATATAATGCTCATGCCGAACCTGTTGCTGCTTGGCTGCAGTTCAGACAGCCCGGCATCGGATACCCCGTCAAGTTTTAACAACTCATTTTTTAAAACCTCGGCTTTATCTTTTAAGGCACTGTTCCTTCCGATTCTGTTGATGACTAATAAATTGTTTTTGTTATAACCCGGATCCCGGTTAAGGCAGTATTCCATCTGTGTATAGATGCCAATGGTTAAAATAATCAGAAGGATAGATATACTGAATTGAAAAATAACAAGCAGATTCCTGATTAGTCCGGTACTGCCGGTTTCTCTGGACTTGTTTGATTTAAGAATGCTGCCCGGTCTGAAACCTGAAAGAATAAATGCGGGGTAGATACCTCCGCCTGTTCCTACAAAAAATAACAGAGCTGTAAGCGGTAAAAAAACAGAAGGTGAAAAATAGTTAACAGAAAACTCCCCTCCCACTATTGATTCAAATATTGGAGATATGAATTCGACAATCCCCATGGATAAAATCATGGCCAGCAGTACGATAAATGTAGATTCGCATAGAAACTGAACAATCAGCTGCATTCGTTTTGCCCCTACAACCTTTCTTACTGCTACTTCCTTTGATCTCTGTGTGGCTTTTGCTGTAGTTAAAATTATAAAATTAATGCACCCTATAAAAAGGATAAGCGCCGATATTGCAGCAAAAGTGAAAACTATTGTTTTGTTTCCTCCTGCCCTTGTCTCATCCCATGGAGAATCAATATGAGCATGCTCAATATTTTGAAAATCAATGGAGATTATGTCACTGACAGGTATATCCGGGTTGGAAAGTATTAGCGAGAGATCAATATTCTGATCTATGAATGATTTAAGCATGGGTTTTAATTCTTTAATATCAGCGCTGTCATTCAACAGAAAATATGAACCGGCAGTAAAATTATACCAGCCTGTCATAACTTCAGGCATGGCACTCTCGTCAAGCAATGATATCAGAGGTATATCAAGAACAGTGTTTCCAGAGACACTGTATACAGCAGTTATTTTATAATCAAAGCTTAGGTCTGAAACGCTCAATGTTAATGTTTCGCCAATGGGGTTTTTTTCGCCAAAATAACGCTTTGCAGCTTCTCTGCTCAGTGCAATATTGCCAGGAGCATTCAGAGTGTTCTCAAGGCTGCCGGAAATGACATCAAGCTTAAAAATATCAGTGAAAGCTGGATCTACTTTTACTAGCTTATCTTCAAATCCGGCAGTTCCTGTATAGACCGTCATGTTATAGGGATAGACTCGCGTACATTTTACTATTTTATCTTCATAATATTTTTTGAGCAGCGGCATTGTGGGTAATGGGGCAAATGCCGTTTTTGAAGGTTTTTCTCCAGGGAAATCCTGAGAGATAATAACCCTGTAAATCCTGTCAGAATTTTCCCACTGCGTGTCATAGGAGTACTGATCTTTAACATAAAGCGATATTACAATGCATGCGGCGAGACCGACAGACAGACCGATGATATTAATCGCGCTGTAAAGTTTGTTCTTGAGCAGATTGTTTATTGCAATTGTGAAGTAGTTTTTGAGCATGGAGTCTCCTTAGACACCTTAATTCTAATAATTCGGTTATGTGCTGCTATTTTAGTTTCTTCCCGTTTATAAATGATGCTGGATGCTTGATTCTTGATACTGGATATTTAAAACTTGATACTGGGTGCTTGTTTCTGGATTTTTGTTTTTAACCAGCATCGCGTATCCAGTATCGTTTTTGTTTTAAGTCTTTCCCTGCACCTTGCGCCCTGTACCTTGTGCCTCGTTTTTATTCATACCTCAAAGCCTTAATCGGCCGACTCTTTGCCACCCGTGTTGTATTCCCTGCTACTGTAAACCATGCAATGGCAAGCGCTATTAATCCCGAAACCAGGCATATAGGAATCATGTATAAAGAGTTGAATCTGTAAGGAAAACGCTCCAGCCAGCTTTGCATTGCAAATATGGCAACAGGCCATGCAATGAGGTTTGCAAATAAAACCGGTTTTAAAAAATTCCAGCCAAGGAGTTTTACTATGTCCTTTACTTTTGCCCCCATAACCTTTCGCACACCTATTTCCTTCACGCGCCTGTCAACAGTAAACGCAGCCATTCCAAACAGGCCTATACAGGCAATAAAGACCGATAAAATGGCGAATGCCATAAATGCCTTGTTTTCCAGGTCTTCCCGAAAAAATATTGTGGACAGATATTGTTTCACGTTGTTTTCCCTGAAAAGAAAATCACCAACTACTTTGTTCCAGATGTGACTGACTTCACTCACCATGGTCTGATAGTCGCCACGGTATTTTACCGTTAGATAATTAGTTTCTTCAGGGGACAGCTGATATATTTCGGGTTCGGGTTTTATACGTAAATTTCTGAATTGAGAGTCTGTGACCACTCCAATGATTGTAAAGACTTTATAGTCCGGTGACCCTGGAGATTCGGTTTCAAGTGTTTTCCCTACTGCATCCTCTGCCGAATGAAACCCAAATTGTTTTGCTGCTTCAAGGTTAATGATTACGTTTTTTCCAGTTGATTTTTTCTCCGGATCCAATCCCTTAATAAAGAACCTGCCAGCGAGCAGAGGGATCTCATAGGTTTCGAAAAAATTATTGTCTACATTCATATTGGGAGAAATTATTCCCTGCTGCGGTTTAGATTCCTCCGTTTTTCTTCGAAGGGTAAAAAACGACTGCTTAACTTCTCCGTCTAATTTGGGCTGCAGGGATGATAAAGCAACATTGGTTATATCCGGGTGTTTCAGCAGTTCCTGCTTAAGTGTTTCTATATGCTGTGCAATATCAGGTCTGCCGATTCTTTCTACAACAAGAAGGTTTTCCGGATTGAATCCCGGATTATGTTTTAATGTGAACTGCAGCTGGCAATATGCTGTAATTGTGGCAATAATCAAAGCAACTGAAACAGTAAACTGAAAAATAACAAGGAGTTTTTTAAATCTTATGGAGCCATCAGCTGCTACTGTTTTATTTGATATCAGTGCATTGTTTGGTGATAATCTTGACAATATCAAGGCAGGGTAAATTCCTCCAAGCAATCCGACAAATATCATCAGTGAAACCGAAAAGAGATAGCTGTAAGGTGAAAAATAAGGAATAGATAAATTTTTGTTGATTACCAGCTCAAAAAACGGAAGAGTCAGCTCAGTCAGGGCTATCGCCAAGATAAAAGCCAGTGATGTTATAAGGATTGATTCACCAATAAACTGTAAAAATAATTGTTTGAAACTTGCACCGACTGCTTTCCTCATTGCCACTTCTTTAGTACGTTGTGTTGCCCTGGCTGATGTCAGAATAACGAAGTTTATACTGGCGATAACAAGTACCAGCATCGAAATAATTCCGAATGCTGCTATAATAGTTTCATTACCCTTTTGAGATGACGGATAGCTTAATACTCCCTCGGATTGATCAAAATGGATATCTCTCATTTTTTGAACTGAGAAACCAATGATGTCACTCATTTTGACATCAGGATCAAGCTGCATTTCATTACTTGAGAGAACATTTTGATTAGTGAAATTCGGTAACCGATCAATAAATTTATTTATATTCGCAGTTTCGTTAAATCGAATATAAGTCCCAAAGCCATATACATACCAGTTTCCAGGATTAGATTTTTCCGGTTCTTCAAGAAGAGAGAATACATTAACATCCAGGGAGGTGTTTGGTGATATGAATCGGAAAACAGCTGTTACTTTGTATTGATCTTCATTCCCGTTATCTCTGATAAAGTTTATTACCCGGCCGATAGGATTTTTATCTCCAAAATAAAGGAGAGCTGTTTTTTCATTTAAAGCAATATTTCCTGGCGACTGTAATGTCTTTTCCAGATTACCGCTAATTAAACTACTCTGGAAAATGTTAATGAAATCTTTATCAACAAAAGTTACTGCCTCGCTGTAGTATGTATTTTTAATTTTAAAGGTGCCTGTTTTAGTTTTAATCCGTGTAGCGTACTCTATGTCTTCAGAAAAATAGTTTTTAAGGGCTGGCAATAACAGCGGTGAAGTTAATGGGAACGGAGTGCTGAGTGAAGGAACAAAATTAACTTTATTTTTCATTCGATATATAAGATCCGGTTTTTCCCAGCCTCTGTCGAAGGAAAGTTCTTCCTGGACGTAAAGGGTAAGCAATATACAGGCTGAAATACCGACAGCAAGTCCAATAATATTTATGGCGCTGTAGAGTTTGTTTTTTAGCAGATTGTTTATTGCAATTGTGATGTAGTTTTTTAACATGGGGTCTCCTTAGACACCTTAATTCTAATAATTCGGTTATGTGCTGCTATTTTAGTTTCTTACCGTTTATAAATGATGCTGGATGCTTGATTCTTGATACTGGATTTTTGTTTTTAACCAGCATCGAGTATCCAGTATCGTTTTTCTTTTAAGTTTTTCACTGCACCTTGCGCCCTGAGCCATGCGCCTCTTTTTCATCATTCATACCTCAGCGCCTTAATCGGCTTACTCTTCGCCATCCTGGTCGTATTCCCCGCGACTGTCAGCCATGCAATCGAAAGTGCCAGCAGACACGAAACCAGACATATAGGAATCATAAACAGCTGATTGAATTTATAGGGGAAATGCTGAAGCCAGTTATGCATTACAAATACTGCAACAGGCCATGCGATAATGTTTGCAACCAGTACAGGTTTTGAAAACTGCCACAGGAGCAGGCCTGCTATATTCCTGACCTTTGCGCCCATTACCTTTCTTAATCCTATCTCTTTTGTACGGCGTTCCACTGTAAATGAAGCTGATCCGAACAAGCCCATGCAGGCAATAAGAACAGCTAAAAGAGCAAAACTTATAATCACCCTGACTTCTGTTTCTTCCTGTTCAAATTCCTTTGCAAGAAGCTGGTTAACAAAAACAGTTGATATCTCAGCTTCGCCCATTACCTTTTTCCACACTGATTTAACCCGATCCACGGCAGCCTTTGGAGCCCCCTTGAACCGGACTGTAATTACGCCTGAATATTCGGGCTGCAGCAGGTATATTTCGGCTCTTGGCAGGGCATTGATACTGAACAGGTGATTGTCTGCAACAACACCTATTATGGTATAGCGGCTGTTGTTTGCTGTAGTTGTATTAACTGTCTTTCCAATTGCATCTTCCGGCCTCAGAAAACCCAGTTCACGGGATGCGCTTTTATTTATAACTATATTTCTTTCTGATAGAGGAAGCGTAGGGCCGTCTCCGATTTGATAAGTCATCATATCAAGAAGCTGATCCGGCAGGTCAAGTTCCTCCGAATAATTTCTTCCTGCAATAACCGGTATCTGATAGGTGGTAAAATAGTCATAGCAGATATAACCTGAGTATATTATATGGTTTACTTTTTCTGCCCCCGGAAGAGTGTAGACGCGGTTGTTTATAACCTTTTGACTGGGCTGGATTTCGGATAAACATACATCTGTAATGTTAGCCTGGTTCTTTAATTCGGTTTTTAACAGGGCAATTTTATCTTTAAATGCGAATCCCAGATCAGGATTATTTATAACCAGCAGGTTCTCGCGATTAAAGCCCGGGTCAAGATTCAGGCTGTGTTTAAGCTGAATATATATGGCTATAGTTGAAATAATTAAAATTGATGAGATACAGAACTGGAATATTACAAGAATATTTCTGAAGGATATGGAAGCTCTTGTTTCCTTTGAACGGTTTGCCTTAAGAATAGTCCCCGGCCTGAATCCTGACAAAATAAACGCAGGATACAATCCTCCGCTTAAACCGACAATAATAAACAGGGCCAGTAACGGAAGGATAACAGAAAACGTGTAATTCATTGATATGGGCTTTGATACTATTGACTGAAAAAGCGGGAGCATTATCTCAACAATACCCAGGGATAGAAGCAGCGCAAACAGTGTTAAAAGAAGCGATTCTCCCAGAAACTGGATTATAAGCTGTTTTCTTTTTGCTCCTGCTACCTTTCTTACTGCAACTTCTTTTGCGCGCTGTGTTGCTTTTGCTGTCGTAAGAATTGTGAAATTAATGCATGCAATAAGCAGAACAAGCACTGCTATTGCCGCAAAGGATATTACCACTGACCTGTTGCCTCCCGCCCTGTAGGTATCCCATGGCGTGTTAAGGTGTATGTCTTCAATGTTCTGAAACTCCAGTGATAAAATATCACTGGTAGTTATGTCAGGATCGGACAGAACTTTTGAAATATCCATGTTCCTGTCTAAAAACGGTGGTATAAGAGGCTTTAGAGAATCTATATCAATTCCGTTCTTAAGTTTGAAATATGTAATAGTATTGGCATTATTCCAGCTTCTCAGCATGGAGGGCAGACTCTCGCTCCTTAAAAGAGATATCATTGGAATATCAAGAACACTGTTCCCCGGAACCTGATAAACTGCAGTAACCAGGTAATCTGATTTTAATCCGTTTATGGTCGCGTTTATGGTTTGTCCCAGAGGGTTCCTGTCACCAAATAACCGGGCAGCGATATCAGCTCTCAGTGCAGTTTTGCCGGGACTTTCTAGTACTGCCTCCAGACTTCCTGATAACAACCTGAGCTGGAACATTTCGATAAAGTCAGGGTCCACCAGCCATAAATCTTCGTGGAACTGTTCAGTATCTTTTGAAATGGTACTGTGTGAATAATAAATGCGTGTGCTCTGTTCTATTTTACCTTCAAAATATTCCTCAAGCGCAGGCATAACAGGGATCGCTGTGGCCGCCAGTTTTACCTGCTCCATACCGGGTATATTGCCTACGGTATTAATTCTGTAAATCCGACCCGAATCTTTCCACTGTTTATCATAGGAAAACTGATCCGCTACATATAAAGATATAACAATGCATGCTGCAAGGCCTATAGCAAGGCCTGTAATATTTATAAAAGTATAAAGCTTGTTTTTAATAAGATTATTCAAAGCGGTTATTAAATAATTCTTCAGCATTCTTTTTTTAAATCCTCGAGTAATAATTATATTTGTTTGAACTAAATCATTTGTTGTCAGTTATTAAGTCATACTGGATGCTTGTTTCTTGATACTGGTTTAAAGCTTTTAAAACCCTGAACCTCTTGTCGCGCCATAGTCTCTGGCGACAGCGGATACACCTGTCTTTTTATTCATACCTCAAAGCCTTAATCGGTTTACTCTTTGCCACCCGTGTTGTATTCCCCGATACTGTAAGCCAGGCAATAATCAGCGCAATCAATCCTGAAGTCAGGCATATTGGGATCATTAACAAAGAATTAAACTGATAGGTAAACCGTTCGAGCCAGTAATGCATGGCGAATATGGCAACAGGCCAGGCGATAATATTTGCAATTAATACAGGTTTGGAAAACTGCCAGAGGAGTAACGATACAATATTTTTAACCTTTGCCCCCATTACTTTTCGCAAACCTATTTCCTTGGTACGCTTTTCAACAGTAAAGGAGGCAGAGCCGAACAGTCCCATGCAGGCGATAACAATGGCCAGTAGAGAAAAGCTTATGAAAACTTTAATTTCGGTTTGTTCCTGTTTAAATTCACGCTCCAGGAGCTGGTCAGCAAAAACAGTGGATAGCTCTTTATCTCCCATTACATTTTCCCAGACAGATTTTACCTGTTTTGCTATAAGGTGAGGAGATCCCTTGAATCGTAAAGTCATAAAATTAGGCTGGTCAGGACTCAGCAGATAGACCAGAGCCACTGGCGGCGCATTTATACTTGACATATAGTTGTCTGTAATGACTCCTATAATAGTGTAGTTTGTATTGCTCACGGTTGTTGTGTTGATAACTTCACCAACAGCCTCTTCCGCACTTGTAAAGCCAAGCCGTCTGGCAGCGCTTTCATTGATAATAATACTTCTTTCTTCGGATTTTTTTGATTCATGACCTCCTATGGTAATATCTTTTACATCAACATACGGTTCGGGGATATCCCGACCTTCAGAGTAATTTCTTCCTGCAATAAAAGGTATTTGATAGGTCTTAAAAAAATTATAGCCAATACCTGTTATAGATATTAATTGACTGTCATCCGACTGACCCAGGCGTGAGAACATAATGTTAGTGTTTGGAAATCTGCCGGGCCGAAGTTGTGACATCCCCACATCCGTGATGTTTGAAAGCTTCTGCAATTCCTGTTTTAAAGGATTGATTTTGTTTTTAGAAACATCGCTTGTACCAATTTGATTAATAATCAGTAAATTTTCTTTATTATACCCTGGGTCACGATTAAGGCTGTATTTCATTTGCGTGTAAATAATGCCGGTGGCAATGATTAAAACAATGGAAACCGTGAACTGAAAAATAACCAGTACGCCTCTTAGTGACATAGAACCGCTTGTTTCTTTGGATTGATTTGCTTTAAGTGTGTCTCCTGGTTTAAACCCTGAAAGAACAAAAGCAGGATAAAGTCCGCCGCTGATTCCTACAAAAATTAACATGACTAATAGAGGCAGAAAGACAGAGGGAGCGGTATAGTCAAGTGATAAATTTTTACCAATTATTATCTCGAATACTGGAAGCATGATTTCAACAATCCCAAGAGACAGAAGCATGGCCAGTAGAGTTATGAAGGTGGATTCGCCGAGAAACTGCGTAATTAACTGTTTCCTTTTGGCTCCCACAACTTTTCTCATTGCTACTTCTCTTGCTCGCTGAGTCGCCTTTGCAGTAGTCAGGATAGTAAAGTTTACGCACCCGATAATTAAAACCAGTATGGATATAGCTGCAAATGACATAACTATTGTTTTATTTCCTCCGGCACTCGTATCGTCCCATGGAGAATCAATGTAAGCTTCTTCCAGTTTTTGAAAATCCAGGGACATATAATCACTAGACGGTAAGTCCGGGTTATTATTAATAGGGGTAAGATCAACATGTTTATCTATAAGAGGCGGCATAAGAGTGGTTAAAGTATTAATATCAACTCCTTCTTTTAACAAAAAAAATGATTGGGTAGAAAAAGCAAGCCAGGATTTATAAATTCCGGGTGTGTTAATGTCATCAAACAACGATAAAAGTGGTAAATTGATGACAGTATTTCCCTGTATTCTGTATACAGCAGTTACTTTATAATCAGATCTGTAATTTTCAAGGCTTAGTGTTAATACCTTACCGATCGGGTCTTGTTCCCCAAAATGGCGTTTGGCGACTTTTTCGCTTAAGGCAATATTATTCGGCTGTAAAAGTGTGTTTTCGAGGCTGCCTGAAAGCACTTCGAGATGGAACATTTCGATGAAGGCTGGATCAACCTGTACAAGCGTATCTTCAAACTTGGCATCACCGGTATCAATCACCATGGTAGAGGGAAAAGCCCTTGTGCTTTTTTCTATCTTATCATTAAAATACTCTTCAAGCAGCGGCATGGCCGGTACAGGCGACCATCGAAATTTTACCGGTTCCCTTCCGGGGATATCAAGGTCGCAATTTACCCGGTAAATCCTATCTGAATTTTCCCAGTGTTTGTCATAGGAGTACTGATCCTTTACATAGAGTGAAATTACGATACAGGCTGAAAGGCCGATGGCCAGACCGACAATGTTAATTGTGCTGTAAAGCTTGTTTTTGATCAGGTTGTTTAATGCTGTTATAAGATAGTTTTTAAACATGGTATGCCTCTGTATGTTCTTAACTCTATTAATTGGCTATGTGCCATATTCCTGCTTTTTGCCGGTTTACAACCGATACTGGTTGCTGGTTTCCGGATACTCGTTAAAAACTAGTGCTTTTGACTGGTATCCAGCATCAAGTATCCAGTATTCTGCCTTCTACACCGCCGCCCGCTGCGGTTCATAAACCCCCTGATCCACTCTTCTGCTCTGTGTAACAATAGATCCGTCAAACAGGTTTACCGTGCGTTTTGCAAAGTCCGCATGTGACTGGCTGTGGGTAACCATTATTATAGTTGTGCCTTCATTATTTAACTGCTGAAGCATTTCCATGACTTCCTGTCCATGAGCAGAGTCAAGATTACCTGTAGGCTCATCAGCAAGTATGAGTGCCTGGTTTCCTACAACTGCGCGTGCAACTGCCACCCTCTGCTGCTGGCCTCCGGATAACTGGCTCGGCATGTGTCCAGCCCTGTGCGCAATTCCTACCCTGTCCATTACTGCTTCAACACGTTCTTTTCGTTCCTTCGACGGGATCTTGTGGTAGAGCAGGGCAAGCTCTATGTTCTGGAAAACCGAAAGTTCATCAATAAGATTAAATGACTGGAAGATAAAACCCACATTATGTTTTCTTATGTCGCAAAGTTTTGACTCATCGTAACCTGCGATGTTTTCATCATTAAAATAGTATTCGCCCTTTGTAGGGTTATCCAGCATACCTATGATGTTAAGGAGTGTTGATTTACCGCAGCCGGAAGGTCCCATAATGGCGACAAATTCTCCATGATTTACCTCAAGGTTTATATTGTTAAGTGCTGTGGTCTGGATGTCGCTGGTTCTGTATACTTTGGTAATTCCGTGCATTTTTAACATTTTGGTTCTCCTTGGTTTTTGTTTGTATATGTAATCTGTTAATAAGATTTTAAATGCATTTTTGCCTTTAAGCACCTCTCCCTTGCGAGAGAGGTTGGGTGAGGGGTGCAAAATAAGAGCCTGCATTATCCCCCTCCCCCGGCCCCTCCCGCAAGGGGAGGGGAGTAACTTCGCTGTAAAACCTGGATTCCCCGGTCAAGCCGTGGAATGACGTTCTGTGAAAATATGTCGTTTTTATTTTTCTGTTTTTAATAATAAAAAATATTTGTCTTTCTCCGTGTCCTCTGTGCTCTCAGTGGTGAATATGCTTTTATTTTATTCTTTTCGTGTTTTTCGTGTGTTTCGTGGTGAATATGTTTTTAGTTTTTCTCTTTTATCTTAAGCCGATCAATGTCCTCAAATCCGCTGTATGATGATGTTACTACCTGTTCTCCTGCTTTAAGTCCTTTCACTACTTCTATGTATGAACTGTTGCGTCTTCCCAGTTCTATATCTCTTTTTACTGCTTCAGATCCATCAGCGGTTAAAACAAATATCCAGTGTCCGCCTGTGTCCTGATAAAATGAGCCGTTGGGTATGAGCACTGCTTCTGATTCATCCCCTAAAGTAAGCTTTGCCTGAAGAGTCTGGCCGCGTCTTAATTCAGGAGGCTGGGTGTCAGTAAAATGTATATCCACCTGGAACTGCCCGTTATTGACCTGGGGATATATTTTTTTGACCTCTGCCGGGTAGACCCTGCCGTTATTTTTATAGGTTACTGACTGGCCCAGGTCCACACGATTGATGTAGAATTCATCAATGTCTGCCTGAAGCTTGAACTGATCAGGTACATTTATCTGTCCTATACGTCCTCCGGGAGTTATGCTCTGGCCGATTTCAGCATCAAAACCTGAGAGCTTGCCTGCTATTGGTGCGCGGATATTCAGGTCATCAAGATTTTTGCGTGCTGTTGCAAGGTTTTTCTCGAGTCTTTCGGCAGTATCACGCTGGGCAGCAAGCTGCTGTTTCTGCAGGCGCTCATCTGTTTTCTGGCTTTCAAGTGCAAGCTTGAGCCGTCCTTCCTGGTAAACAAGATCATTCTCTTTATCAAGCAGATCACGTTTGCTTATAAAACCCAGTTCGCCTAACTGCCTGTCTCCTTTCAGGTCGTTTTTTAGCGTCTGTATCTGGTGCTTTATTTCGAGTATGGATCTGGAATTGTTAAGCCTGTTCTGCTCCATTGAAAGTTCAATAGTCCGCATGTTGTTTAACTGCTCTGCTACCTGTGCCTCTGCATTAGTTACCTGAAACTGTAAAGAGCTGTTTGAAAGGCTGATAATAAGATCACCTTTTTTTAAAATATCGCCGTCCTCCACATATACTGTATCTACTCTGCCGCCTTCGATGGCATCCAGAAAGATAGTCCTTTTAGGTACGATGGCTCCCCTTATGGGAATATAGTCTTCAAATATTCCTGTTGTGACATCGGATATTGTAATTGCATCAGCATTCGCTCTGAAACTGCGGTCACCGTTTAGGCTCATGACGGACCATACTGCAGCATAAAGAATAATTACTGCTGCGGCGGCCATAGAGATGTATTTCCATTTTTTGCCGGTGTCTTTGATCTTTTCATCCATTGATGCACCGGAGCCTGCCAGTGTTTTTAATGTTGGTGAAGACGGGACGCTTTTGTTTTGATCTACATTTATTGTTTTTGTATGGCTTAGCATTTTCGGGCCTCTATTTTGAGGGCACGGCACGCCGTGCCCCTACGTTACCAATGCGGTATCATGGATTCTATTCCATCCCTGCAAATCTTCTGTTTCTGTCTTCTTCCAGAACTATTGTTTCAAGATTTTCAATTCGGCTTTTCAGGCGATGTAATGTATTTTTGCTGCTGTTTTCAGATTTCTGTGTGTCCTGTTTATTTCTGGCTATGATAATGTCTTTTACTACGCCTATTGCCACGATTATTACTATCATTGTCCATAAATTCATTGCCTGTTCTCCATGCTGAATGTTTTTAATTTTATTTGGTGTGATGCTTTATTTTGCCCGTAATAAAAGCAATGCCTGTGCCACAAAGTTATGTTGCTGAAATGATTTGATAAAATGAATATTGACAAAAAATGCAGGATTTATTATGTCCGATATCGTACATTCTTTCTGTACGATATCGAACATTCTTTTATTTTAAATGCCTTAAAAACTGATTCACCACAGCCACCGTCGCCAAGGCTATGGCGTGCCAAGGAGCTCACAGAGAACACAGAGAAAAAACTTTTTATAAATCTTAAAAATATATTTATCCGCGAAACACGCTAAACACGCGAAAAAAGCAAAGACTATTTTTTGTTTTTTTATAATTCTTTTAAGAGATTCTGTTGCTGTTTTTTTTATTCAGTCATAGCTTAAGCGAAGACTGAAACGTGGAATCCAGTCTTAATAGGCAGCCATTCAAAAAGGTTGTTTTTTGATGGTAATGCTAAGATTTCAATAAAATGTTTTTACAGTTTTAGCTGGTTGCTGATCCGCCGTCGCTAAATGCTATTGCGTAACAGATGGCTGACAGTTGAAAGCTCCATCCGGTATCCATACTTTCCGGATGGCAGCAATTTTGCTTATCCCTTATGTTTTAAAAACTTATATAAATTTTACCGGACGGAAAAATGCAAAAAGAAAAAATTCTGGTTGTTGATGATAATACGGATATCCTCATGTCCGCCAGTTATCTTCTTGAACGTCATTATGAAACGGTAGTCACATGTGAAAACCCTGAAAATATCCCTGATCTTATGGGGAAACATAACTTTGATGTTATTCTCCTGGATATGAATTTTCATCCCGGGCAGTCTGACGGCAGGATGGGAATGCAGTGGCTTGAAAAAATCAAAAAGATAGATCCTGAGGCTGTGGTGCTTATGATAACTGCTCATGGGAGCCTTAATGCTGCTGTTGAAGCAATGAAGCTCGGCGCCTCTGACTACGTGGTTAAACCATGGGATAACCAGCGGCTTCTTGTAACCATATCGACCGCTTTAAAGCTCAGGCAGAGCCGTACCGAAGCATCAAGGCTCAGGCAGAGCAACCGGGTTTTAAGCGGGGTGAACAGGCAGAGTAAACAGAATATTATCGGCAGCAGCCCACCCATGAAAAATCTTTTATCCCTTGTATCACGCGCTGCGCCGACAGATGCAAATGTACTTATCCTTGGTGAAAACGGTACCGGCAAAGAGCTTATTGCGCGGGAGATACACCGTCAGTCTAAACGATGCGACCAAGTTTTTATCCCGGTGGATCTTGGTGCTGTATCAGAAACTCTTTTTGAGTCGGAGCTGTTCGGCCATAAAAAGGGCTCTTTCACTGATGCAAAGGAAGACCGCATAGGGTACATAGAAGCCGCAAACAGCGGCAGTTTGTTTCTGGATGAAATCGGTAATATACCCCTGCATCTTCAGGTTAAACTTCTTTCCGTGCTTGAAAAGAGAGAGGTCTCGCAGGTGGGGTCACGTTCATCATCTCCTGTGGATGTTCGGGTTATTGCAGCAACCAATATGCCTAGAGAAGAGCTGACCGATCCCAAACATTTTCGTCAGGACCTGCTCTTTAGACTTAACACGGTTGAAATTAATCTTCCTCCATTAAGGGACCGTTCCGGCGATATCGCAGATATTGTGAGTTACTATGTTGCACATTACTGCCAAAAATATTCAAAGCCCGAGAAAAAGGTCAGCCCTGAAACAATGGAGATTCTGACCCATTACCAGTGGCCCGGCAATGTAAGGGCATTAAGACATTCAATAGAGAGGGCGGTAATATTATCCGGAGAAGAGTATTTGAGCAGAGAAGATTTTCAGCTTGAACGTCAGCACATGAAGGCTGAATATGCAGGCACTGAAAGCGAAAGGACTGAAAGAGAAGATGAAACGGAAAAAGAACCTCTTACCATGGAAGATGATCTTAACCTGGAGCGCCTGGAGCAGCGGACAGTACTGGAGGCACTTAGAAGGAACAGCTATGTAATCAGCAAGGCGGCTAAAGATCTTGGGCTCACTCGCGCAGCACTCTACCGGAGGATGGAAAAATATGGCATTTAAAAGTTTCGGACTTTTAATAATTGTTCGGCTTGCTGTTTTAAGCCTTGGTATTGCAGGGTTTGTGTATGCCTTTTTTAACCCGCAGTACCATGTAGTAACCTTTTTAATGTTTCTTGTTGTGCTGGCTTTGATTTATGAGATGTGGATTTTTCTTAATAAAATAAACCGGGAGGTTTTGCGGTTTTTAAATTCTGTCAGGTATGCCGACTTCAGCCAGAGTTTTGAGTTTGAGGAGAGCAATAAAGGTTTTAAGGCCCTTGGTGAAGCATTTACCGAGATTATAGAGCGCTTTAAAAACCTGCGTATGTCCCAGGAGTCCGAGCTTAATCATTTAAGGGCAATGGTAAATCATATACCTGTGCCGCTGATTGTTACGAGGGATGACGGCAGCCTCTCCCTGATTAACAATGCTGCAAGACGCTTTTGGGGAACCGCTCAGCCCACAAAAGTAAGCGACTTAAAGCTCTATGGTGAAGAGTTTTATGAGCAGTTATTAAACTGCAGGGCCGGTGAAAAGAGAATGGCAAAGATTTCCATTGACGGTTTTGATACAAAGCTGTCTATCTCTTTAATGGAGGTGACAGGCTCTGGAGGAACAGAAAAACTTTACAGCCTGCTTGATATAGGAGAAGAAATTGAAACCACACAGCTCACCGCATGGCAGGATCTTGTAAGGGTTTTAACCCATGAGATAATGAACTCCATAACCCCTGTTGCATCCCTTGCCCAGACAACCGCTGATATTGCTGATGATATTAAAAAGGAGCTTGATGAAGAGCATCCCCAGAGAAAACCGGTGGAAAAGATAAGCAACGCAGCAGAAACCATGTCCAGAAGGGCAGGGAACCTTATGCAGTTTGTTACAAATTTCCGAAAGCTGACTCGTCTGCCCAGGCCTGAAAGAGAGGTAGTAAAAGTGCAGAGCCTGTTTGATCATGTATCTCAGATATTTTACAGCAACGGTTCTAGAAATAACGTAAAACTTATAACAGATATTAATCCGCCAGACCTTGAACTTGATGTTGATCCTGAGCAGATGGAGCAGGCATTAATTAATCTGCTTCATAATGCAGAGCAGGCACTAAGTGATAAAGAGGATGGAGAAATAAAGTTAACAGCCGGATTCAACAAGAGGGGCAGAAATTATATTGAAGTATCTGACAATGGTGCAGGCATAGGAGAAGATATATTAAGTAAAATATTTGTGCCCTATTTTACAACCAAGCCCGAAGGAAGCGGAATAGGTCTTGCCCTTACAAGGCAGATTATGACAGTGCACGGCGGGTTTATAAGTGCCTCCAACTGTGAGGACGGCGGGGCTTGTTTTAGGATGGTGTTCTAAAAAAAGGCTCAAGGATTCAAGGGGTCGAGGGTCCGAGTGAAAATCATATTGTAGAGATTATTGACAAAATGTAGGGGCTGACCTGCGTGTCTGCCTGGATTTAAAACAAGACAGGTTTAAAACCTGTCTCTACTAACTTAGATATGTCTTACCTGTTGACGTTTAACGTTACGCGTTATACTCTTCCCTTATGATAAAATCTTTTAAATGCAAAGAGACAAATAAAATATTCAACAGGGAATATTCCAAAAAAATGCCCATGGATATTCAGAAGATTGCATTTAGAAAACTTAAAATGGTCAACAGGGCTTTTATATTAGATGATTTGAAAGTTCCTCCCGGCAATAAACTTGAATCGCTTCGTGGAGATCGCAAAGGGCAATACAGCATCAGGATAAATAATCAATGGCGGATTTGTTTTAAATGGAAAGACCGGGATGCATTTGATGTTGAAATTGTTGACTGCCATTAAGGAGGTAAATTATGGCTAAAAAGATACCACCAATACACCCGGGAGAAATACTGCTTGAGGAGTTCCTTAAGCCCATGGGATTGAGTCAAAATAAAGTGGCTCTTGATATACGTGTACCTGCCAGACGCATAAACGAAATTGTATTAGGGAAGCGGAGAATAACTCCTGACACAGCTCTGAGACTGGCTAAATATTTTAAAATGTCACCTCAGTTCTGGCTGGGGCTTCAGATGGACTATGATCTGGATGTTGCGGAAGATCAATGCTCTGAAAAAATTGCAAAAGAAGTCCATGTGTATCAGGAAGCTGTTTGAGATTTGATATAATAAAACATGGCTGATCAAAACACACCCATAATCCATCTGTCATGGGGCAAGATGCAGATTTCCATCGATGGAAAACTGTATAACTTTAAAGACTGCAAAGTATGGCCTGAAGGTGCCTCTAACTGGGACTGGAATGAAACAGGTACTACCCATGAAACCGGTATACAGCCGGGAGATATTAAAGAAATCCTCGCCCACGACATTGAGGTTATGGTTCTTGCCAGGGGCTTTGATTTAAAAATGAAGGTCTCTTCTGCAGCCGAAGAACTGCTTAAAACCATGGGCATTAAATATCATGTTCATGACACTGAAAAAGCTGTTGCTCTTTTTAACAGCCTTATTCAGCAAAACAAAAGGACAGGGGGTATTTTTCATTCTACCTGCTGAGTTTACTCTCCGTCCTTAAATTACTGATTCCATCAGAATCCCTAACTGCTTCAGGTGTGTACGCTCTTCATCTGCCATCTGTAATAGAAACTTTTTGCTTTCAGGCTGTTCAACATGCTTTGAGGCCCTGTAATAAAGATCAAGTGCCTGTGCCTCTATTGATATGGCTGTATCTATAACATTTGTCGGGGAACTCAGATCCGGGCAGTATAGATTAATGTACTCTTCGGTTGATACCCCCCCTTCTGAAGCGCCTGAATATACAGCAGATAAAAATTCTTCCTGGCTTACAGATTTATCTGTTAACCGAAGATACTCTTCAAATATACGGCTGCGGTGCTTTACTTCTATTCTCGAAAGTTTTGTAAAAAGCTCTTTTACGCTCTGGTTTTCGGCTGTTTTAATCATTGATATATAAAATTCCTCCAGACCCAGCTCAAGCCCGTAGGCTGTAACAAGTGTTTCTTCCAGAGACTCTTTTCCTGTAAAAAGCTCCAGGCCTTTCTCTTCTCCAAGAACTGCCTTCTCACCATTCCAGGCCTTAATCCCTCCTGTGAGGTTCAGCACATCTTTAAACTTTTTGTCGATAAGTATCTGGGTTGCGACACGGCTTCGACCGCCGGAAGCACAGTAAACCAGTGTCTGTTTTTCAGGGTTGATTTCGTTAAACCTGTTTTCAAGGTCAGATACAGGAATAAGTGTTGCTCCGGGAATGTGCTCTGCTTCATACTCCTTCGGCTGCCTTACATCAAGGATGGTTATATCGGTTAGAGGTGTTTCGGATATTATCCTGCGGGCTTCTTCGGCAGTTACGGATTTTACCGGAGTAAAAAACTGTTTCCACTTCATGGCATCCTCCCGGGTAGTTATAATTAAATGGTTCTTTCCTTTTTTACCCACAGCTGCACGGACGGTCTTTCCCACTGTATGCGGGCATAGTCTGCCAGCTTATCCGGCACTTTGTCTCCATTTAACACCAGGCGGTTGAGCATTAAAGCCAGGTCTGTGTCTGCAATACACCACTCTTTAAATAAATTACCTGATCCTTTATCAATAAGAGTATCTGCTGCGGAAAACAATCTGGCAGCTTCTGCCTGCGCTGCTTCTGACAGGGCTTTGTCTGCGGGTTGTCCAAATATTACTTCGGTGCAGCGTTCTTCCCTTATGGATAAAAAATCACTTCTTATCCATGCCTGAATCTGTCTTGCCCTGGCCATAAGCTCAAGACCTTCAGGGTATACTCCCTGGTATTTTGGCGGAGGGTAGAGCTCTTCAAGGTACTCTGTTATTGCAGATGATTCCGATAAACTGAAATCTCCATTGGTGAGAGTCGGAACCCGCTGCGTAAGAGATGTTAATGCATATTCCCTTTTAAGGTTTTCACCTGTTTCCAGATCAATTTTCTTTATTTGAAAGGGGATCTTTTTTTCGGTCAGCGTAACAAAGACAGACATCACGTAGGGGCTTATAAACTGTGAATCAGCGTAAAGAGTAATATTGTCGATCATAGGAACACCTTTATATGGGGTTAGTCTTCTGCCAGCAGCCACCTTTCCGCCATGGAATACTCTCTGAATATTCTTATATTCTGCGGCAGCTCAAAGGATGACAGTGCTTCATACATTCTTGTTACTCCAAAAGCCAGGTCCCCCTCTGCTACAAATGCGGCTCTTGCATTGCCTCTGGCCGGGTAGTTTTTTCTTATCTCAAAAATATTTTCCATATATTTTTTATCAACCGAAGAAAAATCTACTTTATTAAAAAACCATATAGATCTTATATCAGGCGGGAATTCATCAGATGACATAATATCCTTGTACAGAAGATCAACTTCTTTAAATGAAACTTCTCCTTCAAGATTGATTATAAGTATCTTTTTTTCTTTATCATATATATATCCGATCGACATATTGCTCCATTTTTATACATATTTGTAAATAAGAACAGGCCGTTTTTGATCTGTTCATTTTTATCAGCCTTAAATATTAATCCCTGAAATTATAAATTTCAAGGCTGAAAATAATGTATTCTATTGATAATCTTATATTATTCCGATTGATATAATACTTTAAAGTCATTTATGATTTTTAGGTGGATTTTTTATTTGTAATCCTATAGGAAAATACTTCAAATCCTCATGAGTTTCTTTTGTTGATTGACTAGTATTTCGCAATATGGTCATATTGTCCCGCATGTCAACAGTTTGTGTTTAATCAGTACCAAAAAATAGCGCATCACCATTGGTTTATGATCTAAGTGTAGTTCATTGAAACAGGAAAGGAGCGATATTAAATGGAAGCTTTTGAAAATGGTGTTGGAAAGCTTTTTACTGACCCTGATCCGGACAATGCACGTGCCTTCTTCAGGAACAAATCAAGGGAAATGAAAAGCAAATTAATGCCGGTCAAGGAAGCGGTTGAAAAATTTGCCCACGATGGCGACTACCTTACAATTGGAGGATTCGGAGCCAACAGAATTCCCACCGCAGTCTGTCACGAACTTTTAAGGCAGGGCCGAAAAAATATGGGCTTTGCCGGACATACCACAACTCATGATTTTGAAATTTTGTCAGCAGGGAAGGTGTTCAACAAACTTGATGCCTCCTACATTGTCGGCCTTGAGGCAAGGGGACTTTCGCCCAATGCACGGAACTATATCCAGAGCGGAGAGGTTGAAGTAACCGAATGGAGCAACTATGCTCTTGCAGCAAGATTCAGAGCAGCTGCAATGGGAGTTGCCTTTGTCCCAATAAGAACATCCCTTGGAACCGAAACGTATAAATACAGCGCAGGCAAAACAATAAAATGCCCTTTCACCGGCGAACCCTACATGGCTGTTCCTGCTCTTTATCCTGATATAGCCGCTATACATGTACATGCTGCAGACATATACGGCAACTGCCAGATCAGGGGAATAACCGTTGCTGATCTCGATATTGCCAGAGCGGCAAAAAGACTCATTATTACAACGGAACGTATTATTTCCAGTGATGATATCCGAAAAGAACCCATTAAAACCGCAATTCCATACTACCTTGTTGATGCGGTATGCGAAGTGCCCTACGGCAGTTACCCGGGCAATATGGCCTATGAGTACTTTTCTGATGAAGAGCATTTAAGGGAATGGATGACAGTGGAAAAAGATCCTGATGCCTTTCAGGCTTTTCTTAACAGAAATATATACAGCTGCAAGACTCATTTTGATTATCTCAGGGTAAACGGGGGAATGGAAAAGATGATGGAACTCAGGCAGAAAGAGCTCTTCTTTTTGTCCAGGGAAAACAGGGGGGAATAATATGCCTGACTATAATGTAATGGAACTTATGGTATGTGTTGCATCTCGTGAACTGGAAGACGGCGTTTCTGTAGGAGTCGGGACCGGTGTACCCTGTGCGGCTACAATGCTTGCCCAGAAAACCCATGCGCCAAATATTATGATTGTGTTTGAAGCTGGCGGTGTTGCACCTCTTTTACCTGAAATGCCGATCTCTGTAGGTGATTCAAGAACATTCTATAAAGGAGTTATGGCAAGCGGTATGGTGCAGATTATGGAGACATGCGCCAGGGGAAGTGTTGATTATACATTTTTGGGCGGTGCACAGATAGATATGTTTGGCAACATGAATTCAACCCAGATAGGCACGGATCACAGCAGACCTAAAATAAGGTTTCCCGGAAGCGGCGGCGCTAACGATTTTGCCTCGCTGTGCTGGAGAACAATGGTTGTAACTCCCCAGGACAGCAGGCGTTTTGTTGAAAAGTGTGATTTTATAACTACTCCAGGCTGGCTGCACGGCGGTGATTCCAGAGAAAAAATTGGCTTGCCCAAGGGATGCGGTCCATATAAAATAATAACAAACATGGCTGTGATGGATTTTGAGCCTGTTTCAAAGAGAATGCGTATAGTATCAATAAACCCAGGTTATTCCGAAAGAGATGTTAAGGAAAACTGCGGTTTTGAACTTTTAACGGCCGATAAAATAGTGGAAACTTCTCCTCCCACAGAAGAAGAACTGAGAATCCTGAGGGAAGAGGTTGATCCGGGAGGTTTTGTTATAGGTCGATAGAGGCGCTATGAGAAAGTCCGAAACAAAAAATGGAAAGACCGTGCAGTTCATCCTGATGAAGTGCTGGAAAGACTGAAGCCGGGGATGAACATTTTCCTGGGAACCGGAATGGCAGAACCGCGTACGCTGATAAAACACCTGGTTCAGGCCAAATCCAAAAAAATCCAGGATCTTGAATTTTTACAGCTTGGCAGCTTTGGTGATGCCGCATCAAAACTAACCATGATCGGAAGACACCGGCTTAAAAGTTTTTTTTCGGGCAAGGCCGCAGAAGAAGCACTAAAGGAAGGACGCATGGATATTATCCCATGCCGCCCTTCCAAGATCCCCTCCCTGATTGCATCAGGTCAGCTTCCTATTGATGCAGCCTTTATCCAGGTAACTCCGCCCAACCCCGCAGGGTACTGCAGCCTTGGCGGAGCAGTTGATGTTTCACTGCTTGCAATGGAAGAAGCGTCTTTCTGTGTTGCCGAGATAGACCCTGAAATGCCTGTAACATTCGGTGATTCATTTGTTCACATCTCCGAATTTGATATGATAATCAAGTCAAAAGAACCTCTTATTTACCATCCCAGACCCGCTGTTGATGAAGTAACCGACCAGATAGCCGTCAATCTGGCTTCTGTTATAGAAGACGGAAGCTGCATTGTATTTGCCATAGATGTTATTTTTGAAGCGCTTGGAAAACGCCTGGTTAATAAACGCCACCTTGGTATACATTCACCGTTTTTCACCGATGCTGCAATGGACCTTGTAAAAAGCGGTGCTGTTACAAACCGCCGAAAGGCTAACTGGCGGGGCCGCAGTGTGGCATCCTATGCATTCGGTACTCCGGAGCTCATGTCGTGGCTAAACCGCAATCCGCTTGTTGAGTTTCAGGGGCTGGATAAAGTTTTTGATCCCGTCAATATCGGTAAAAACTCAAATGTGGTAACGGTATCACGTGCCTATAAAATAGACCTTACCGGCAGGATCGTTCTTCCCTTCAGGCGGCAGCAGGGCGTTATGGAAAGGGCTGTTGATATTTATAACGGCGCAGGGCTTTCCCAGGGCGGAAGAAGACTGCTGGCGCTGCCCAGCAGGAATGACAGCGGGGATTCAAATATAGTGCTTTCTGTGGAAGGCATGTCCAATCAGTTCGGCATAAGAGAAACAGTTGACATGATCGTTTCCGAGTACGGTGTTGCAAGCCTGTTCGGCCGCACAATAAGAGAAAGAGCCCAGGCTCTTATAGATATTGCCCATCCTGATGACAGGCCTAACCTTGTGGAAGAAGCCAAAAAGGCCAGGATTATCTATCAGGATCAGATATTCCTTTCCGAAAGTGCCCGCCTGTATCCCCAGCACATTGAGGCCAGGCACACATTTAAGAATAATCTTGAAGTCAGGTTCAGGGCGATAAAACCCTCGGATGAAGAAGAGATGAGAAGGCTTTTTTACCGGTTCAGCGAAGAGTCGGTTTACTACAGATATTTTACTCCCATTATGGCAATGCCCCACAACAAGATGCAGGAATATGTAAATGTGGATTACAATAAAATCATGTCTATTGTAGCGCTTGAAGGGGATGTCGGAAAGGGCAGGATAATAGGCGAGGCAAGGTATATCAAGCTCCCGATGAAGCCCTATGCAGAAATTGCCTTTCTTGTTGATGATGAATACCAGGGGTATGGTATAGCATCCTATCTTATGCAGATGCTTATCCGTAATGCAAAAGAACAGAGACTCAAAGGATTTGTTGCAACAGTAAAGGAATCAAACGGTGCAATGATACGTGTTTTTAGAAAAAGCGGGCTTACCGTTGAAAGCCGGCCCGAAGACGGGGCTTTTTCTGTTACCATGCATTTTAATCCCAGCTGATATAACTGCTTTATTATCCTTATGCTGCTGTTACATCATAAGATTATGTCTGCCTGTATTAATAAAGAGCAAATATGTCCTGCCTTTTTTTATAAATTGTAGGTGCGACCTGGTAAAGCGGCAGGTTCTGACTGGTGAGTGTTTCTGAGTGTCCCAGAAAAAGATACCCTTCCGGCTTTAAATATGTGCAAAGCTGTCTTATGACCCTTTCCTGGGTTGATCTGTCAAAATAAATAATAACATTCCGGCAAAAGATAATGTCGAGACCTTTATCAATGCCGTAGTCTCTATCCAGAAAGTTAAGTCTGCCAAACCGTATAAATGATTTGATAAAGGGTTTTATTTTTACAAAACCAAACTCCTTATTACGGCCTCTAAGCAGGTATTTTTTTCTCAGTGCCATTGGAACCGGCTCTATCTGATCAACTGTATATATTCCGAGCATGGCCTTTTTTAAGACTCTTGAAGATATATCCGTTGCCATGATAGAAAAATCAGGCTTTGAAGATTCTTTAAAAAATTCACTTAAAACCATGGCAAGAGTGTAGGGTTCTTCACCTGATGAACATCCTGCACTCCAAATTTTAATGTTTTTACCCGAATCGGCAAGTTCAGGCAGCACTGTAGAAACGAGGTATTTAAAATGTTTTATCTCCCTGAAAAAGTCCGTCTTGTTTGTTGTGATAGCATCAATCATATTGGGCAGTTCATTATTAATACCTTTTGGGCTGAACACATAATCATAATACTCCTCAAATGAACTGCACCCTATATCTCTCAGTCTTTTTGTCAGTCTGGATTGAAGCATTGAGAGCTTTACTGACGGCATTTTTATCCCAAGCTCAGTCTCAATATAGCTGCTGAATCTTTTGAATATTCTTAGAGACATCCGGGGTGTATACCCTGGAACACCGGAGTTCATAATAGCTTCACCTGTCATACTGTCCTGCCTGCCTGTAAAATCTGACTGAATTAATCAGTAGCTTCAGATGTGTTATCGCTTGTAGTTGAAACATCGTCCTGCTTGTCATTATCCAGCACACCCTCTAATTCTACGTCAGAAAAAATCCTGTCCAGATCAAGGAGCATAATAAATTCATCATTACTGTTTGCTATGCCTTTAATGTAATCAGTCTTCATCCTGGAATTAATTGAGGGAGTATCCTGCAGCAGAGAAATGTCAAGGTCGATCACTTCGTGAACTGAATCTGCCATAGCCCCGACAATAGTGCTGTCATTATCTTTGTTGAAATCCATTACAACTATCCTGGTATTAATGCTTGTTTCTGTTTTTTTTATTCCCAGTTTCCAGCCAAGGTCAACGACCGGGATAATATTACCCCTTACATTTATTATTCCTCTCATAAAATCGGGAGTGTTAGGGACTTTCCTTATCTCAACAAGATCAAGCACTTCCCTGACACAGGAAACATCAAGGGCAAATAATTCGTCTCCGAGTCTGAACGTGAGTATTTGTATTATGTTCTGTGAAGTAGTGTCGTCCATTTTGTTTTTCCTTTCTATTGTTGACAGGGGGATATCCCCCTGTCCGTTGCCAGGCGTCAGCCAGTTGTTTCTTTCCGAATGGACACTGCCTAGTAGTCTACAAAATCATCATCAGTCATGTTAGGCAGTTTTTCCGGGGAAGCCATTTCGAGAAATATGCCTGATGTTTTTTCCTTATTTGCAAGCGGTTTTATGCCCTGTGTAAGCATATTACCCTGGCCAATCATGTTTTTTGAAGTAGCCGTAATCCCGCTTTTTCCCTGTTTTTTCCTGGCTGCCAGCTGAGTTGCTCTCTGCACTCTGCTATTATCTATTTTAAAAAAACTGATAGTGTCTCTGAGCTGGTCCGCCTGGCTTGAAAGTTCTTCCGCTGTTGAAGCCATTTCTTCAGATGCTGAAGCATTCTGCTGTATAACCTGGTCAAGCTGCTGAATAGACAGGTTGATCTGCTCAACACCGGTATTTTGTTCATTACTTGCGGCGCTGATTTCCTGGACAAGCTCGGCAGTCTTTCTAATATCAGGGACAAGTTTGGCAAGCATCTGCCCGGCATCTTCCGCTACTGACACACTTGATATTGACAACTGGCTTATTTCTCCCGCTGCTTTCTGACTTCTTTCTGCAAGCTTCCTGACCTCAGACGCTACTACGGCAAAACCTTTTCCGTGCTCTCCTGCCCTGGCAGCTTCAATGGCGGCATTCAAAGCAAGCAGGTCGGTTGATCTGGCGATCTCTTCTATAATTGATATTTTTTCTGCTATCTGCTTCATGGCTGCAAGGGTTTCCTGTACTGCCTTTCCGCTTTCGCCGGCATCTCCTGATGACTGTACGGCTATTCTTTCTGTTTCCGATGCGTTTTCTGCATTCTGCTTTATATTTGAACTCATTTCTTCCATAGAAGAAGATGCCTCTTCTGCAGAGGCCGCCTGTTCTGTTGCACCCTGAGACATTTCTTCCGAAGCTGAACTTAATTCCTGGCTTCCTGTCGTAACATTTTCAACCGCTGCTTTTACATCAAGTACAACATCCTGAAGTTTGTTAATCATGGAATTCAGAGACTGCATCAGCTTATCTTTGTCTGAACGTTCCTTTACTTCTATAGTAAGGTCTCCGCCTGACATTTTTACTGCAACATCGGTTATTTCATTCATGGCCTCTATAAGGCTGTTGAGATTATCCTTTATCTCATTAAAATCGCCTTTGTATTGTTCTGTTATTTTTTCAGGAATATCTCCTATTGAAATTCTCTGAACATAATCAGCTGTTACATTTATGGGGACAACAAAAGCCTCAACCAGGTTGTTTATTCCATCTACAAGTTCCTGCCATCCGCCTTCAAAGGCATCTGTGTTTCCGCGGGCCTTTAATTCACCGTCCCTTATTTTTAAAATCAGAGAGTTTGTTTCATTTGATACGGCATTGATTTTTTCCTGCATATGCCTGAAGGCATCCGCAAGGTTTCCTATCTCATCTTTCTGATTTATTTCTATTTTGTTATCAAGGTCGCCTGCAGCGATCTCTTCTGCTACCTTTACAATGCTCCTTACCGGTCGTGTTATACCTACAGTTATTATATAAGCAAAAAGTGAACCTATTATAACCGCGAAGATGAAACCTATGAGGAGAATTTTATTTGCAGTGGATATCTGGCTCTGCATTTTAGCTTTCTGATCCGCTCTTGCCTCTGCGCACACTCTGAAGGCTTCTCTGGCTGCATTAACCATCCTGTTATTTGCAGTGTCCTGCTTTTCCATCTGTTCTGCAAAGCGGGTAAAAAAGGAATTGTAATCAGTCACAGCTTTAATAACGTTGTCAGCCTGAGTTATGTTTCTGCTGTTTTTAAACCTGGATTTCAGGTCATTCGATAATGTTAAAACCTGACTTATAAGTTCATCAGCTTCTTTTTTCCATTTCTCTTCTCCGTTTGATATTATAAATTCTTTTTCGTTTTTTCTGCTCTGGAGAAACAGTTTGATAAGCCGGTTTGCATCGTCCGCTTTTTTGATTTTGTCATCAATAAGCCTTTCTTTTTCTTCGCCTGATTTTATCTGCCTGTTATTTGTGCTTCGGACTTCAGTGAGCTGTTCTTTCTGATTCGCACGGATGGCTTCCAGTTCAGAGAGTGTGCTTCTCGCACTGGTCCGCATTTCTGTCATCAGTTTATCTTTTCTGGTATCCATGGCAACATACTCAAGAAAAGCAGCATGATATGCTTCAACCTCGCTGATAACCTGGTCCATTTGATCTTTGTTGATTTTTTGATTGAATTTTTCTTTTGTCTGAAGAGCCTGCTCTTTGATGGCGTTTACTTTCTTATTTACTTCCTCTATGGATTCTGCCTGGCCTCGAATAATATAGTTTTTCTCCTGCTGCCTTGCTTCGAGTATTTCTTTTACGAGCCTGTTTACATCATCCGCTTTTTCAACCCGGTCGGTAACACCTGAAAGACTGCTGAAACCGATATATCCGACAACAGCCATCATTATAAGCATGACCGCAAAACCACCTGAAATTTTGATTCCTAACTTGAAATTTTTCAACATCTTTGTAACTCCTGTTCATTAAAAATTAATATTCAGTAATACCTGTTATTAAAATTTTTCAGTCAGCGCCCATTCAGAAACAACCCTTTTGAACAACCTGTGAGTTACATATTGACTGCAGTCCATGAATCATCTTAAGTTGATTTCATGGCTGCAATCTTTATGTTTGTTTTCAAGTTAAAAAATCTCATTTCTGGATGGGCGCTGGTACGCTTTGACCTTTCTAATTACTGGATGGAATAAGCTGGGCAATATCAAGGATAAGGGCAATTGTTCCGTCTCCAAGTATTGTTGCTCCTGAAAATCCTTTCAGGTTTTTATACAGTTTCCCCATAGTTTTAATAACCACCTGGTTCTGACCAATCAGGTTGTCGACGCCGAAGCCGACGGCTTCACCGTTTATATCTGCAATAATTACTTTTTCAATTTCAGGGTAATCATCATCAAGATCGAATATTTCTCTCAAGCTCAGGTATGGTATTACATTACCTCTGAAATCGATGATGTTTCTTTTGCGGGCAAGGCTAGCTTCCTGGTGCGTCAGCTCAACGCATTCTTCGATTGCTGATACCGGAAGAATAAAATACTCCGAGCATACATCAACAACAAGACCGTCAATGATAGCAAGAGTGAGGGGCAGTTTGATTTTAATTGTCATTCCTTCATTGACCCTGTTGTCGATGTCAATAGTGCCCCTGAGAGATTCTATACTCCGCCTGACAACATCCATTCCGACCCCACGGCCTGATATATCGGTTATGCTGCCGGCAGTGGAAAAACCGGGCTCAAAAATAAGGGCCGCTATTTCCTTTTCGGATAAATCCGCGTCAGTCGGCACTATCCCTTTGTCCACAGCTTTTGCCAGAATTTTTTCCGGGTTAAGGCCTGCTCCGTCATCTGTTATTTTTATAAGAACATTGCCTCCCGAATGGGATGCGGAAAGAAGTACCCTGCCCTGTTCGGGCTTGCCTGCGGCCAGCCTTTTTTCCGGATCTTCTATCCCGTGATCAATACTGTTGCGTATAATGTGTACAAGCGGATCATTGAGTTTTTCAATGACGGTCTTATCCAGTTCGGTTTCACCGCCCTCTGTTACGAGTAAAATCTTTTTTCCGAGCTTATTGGAAAGATCTCTTACAAGACGTTTGAATTTACTGAATGTTGTACCAATCGGGAGCATACGTATGCTCATGGTATTGTCTCTCAGCTCATCAGTCAGCCTTCCAACTTCTTCCGATATGGAAGTAAGGTCTGAATCTCCCTTTAGTGAAGGATGTTCCGCCAGCCTGGCCTGCACCGTGACAAGTTCACCCACCAGAGCTACGAGAGTGTCCAGTTTCTCCGAAGCAACTCTCAGAGTGGAAGCCTTTGTTTCTTCATTACGTTTTTCGTTTATTTCCTTAATATAATTCTGCTCGGTAAGAGCAGATTTGACTTTGTCTTTATCTACCAGTTTATGATCTACAAGGATTTCACCCAGTCTTTTCTGATCTCCCAGCGCTTCGTTGACCGCATCAATACTCAGGTCATGACGTTCTACAAGAATTTCACCGATTTTTTTATTTCCGGGGCTGTCATCAGAAAAATTATCAGTGTCTATTTCCTCGATAACAAGTTCGCAGTCATCTTCAACGAATATAAAAACGTCTTTGATAATATCATAGCTTTTATCTGTAGTGAGGATCATATCCCAGCTGATATAACACTCCTCCGGGTCGAGATCATTAAGCAGGGGGATGTGATCCACCATGGATGTGATCATGCAATGACCTAGACTGCTGATTTCTTCAAGCAGATAAAAGGGGTCAGTACCGTTCTGGAAAATATTTTTTCCCGGTATAAAACGGATGCGGTAGGTTGTTTCTTCCCCATTTTCCTCTATGTCTTCGTATATATCCGGTTCGGTTTCAAAAGAGTCTAGAGCGGATTCAGACAGATAGGAGCTTAAGAATGCAACAAGTCTTTTACCTTCTTCACTATCAGCTGGACCTTTGGCTTCATCATGATCGAGCAGTGTTTTTATGTGATCCCTTGAACTGAGAATTATGTCTATCAATTCTTTTGTTACATCGATCTCCCCATCTCTTAACCTGTCGAGGACAGTCTCCAGGTGGTGAGTAAAATCCACAAGACTGTTATACCCGAACATGGCGCCTGACCCTTTTATTGTATGGACCGCTCTGAAAAGCCTGTTGACGGCCTCTCTGTCATGTGGATCATCCTCCAGCTCAAGAATTGTTTCTTCTATTTCATTGAGGAGTTCTTCCGCTTCCTGCCTGAATACACTATTCATTTCATCCATTGTGCTCATACTGATTCCACCCGCTAATAATAATTCTTTTAATGAATACTGTTAAAAAAATAAAAAGACGCTATCTTATTACTTTTTTTACAACACCAATAAGCTGTTCCGGCTTGAAAGGCTTTACTATCCATCCGGTTGCACCGGCGGCTTTGCCTTCTGATTTTTTTTCTCCCTGGGACTCCGTGGTAAGCATTATAATGGGCATGAACTTGAACTTCGGTACTGCCCTTACATTTTTTATCAGTTCAATTCCGTCCATATTGGGCATGTTCAAATCAGTGAGCATCATGTCGACGGAATCAGCTGTCTCCAGTTTTTTTAGAGCGTCAGTTCCATCCACTGCTTCCAGTACATTGTACCCTTCTTTTTTCAGGGTAAATGCTATCATCTGCCTCATGCTTGAAGAATCATCTACTGTTATTATTGTTTTTGACATTTTCCTGCTTTCCTTAAATAAATGTTAGTTCCGAATCCATACCTGTCTGGTTTACCAGCTCCATAAGACATTCTGAAGGATTCACAAAAACCAGCTGTCTGTTTAATTTTTCCGCTGTTATTTTGGCGGAATAAAGCAGTTGAATTCCTGCTGTGTCGCATCTTTCAATATTTTTTAAATCAAGTTTTATCGAATCGTGTTCAGCTATAAGGTTTTTCAGTTCATCCCTTATGGTGCCTGCCTGATATATGGTTAATTCTTCATCTATCATATGATTTTTAAACTCCTGTCCTGTCATTACTATTCTCCTGTCTTTTATAGGGACAGCGTCAGTTATGTTTTTCCTCTGTATCCATCTCAAGAAGAGGTATGGATTATTTGATTAAGGATAAAACTAAAGGAATTACCGAATGGGATAATGTCTAAAAAAGCTCAATATTGTCTCCAAAATCATCCTCTGAGCTTTCCGCCGGGGAGGTATCTTCTCCGTAGTCATTATCTGGTTCTGTCCCGTTCTCTGTCCCTGTTTTTTCAGTTTCATTTTCACTATAGATCTGTTTATGTATCTCTCTTTCAATATCCATTGTATAGATTCCAGACATGGAATCATTTTCAACTGTCGCGTTCTTTAATTCGGGATATAACTCTATAAGTTCATTAACTGATTCATTCATCTCATCAGCAAATGAGTTAAGGCTGTTTTTTAAGTCTTCCAGAAATGCCAGTTCCGTGCCTATTTCTGTTATTTTGTTTTTTAACTTCAGGGAAGTTTCATTTGAAAAGGCTGATTCCTTTGTAAGATTATTCTGGATGTCATCTACAAACAGAATGCTTTTTTCATAATTCTCTATGATGTTTATGTTGTCATGCTTAAGGTTTGCTGAAGAACTGATAAGGCTTTCGCCCAGTTCAGAGATAGACTGTAAAATATCTGCAACTTCTTCAACAAACTTGTCAGACTCATTGGATATTTTAGTGACTTCCTGAGCGAGTACTGCAAGCGCCTTTCCGTCCTGCCCGAGTTTCATTGAAAGGATTACGGCATTTATGGCCTTTATATGAAGATCAAAGCCTATATCCTTGATCTTTTTCATATGCTTTGAAAAACCGTTTATCAGATCTGAAGATTCGTTTATTCTTTCTGTTACATTGGAATTTATTTCATGATCCGCAGCCAGAAGAGAACTTATTTTACTTAAATTATCCTTTAAAGATGAAAACGGGTCCCTGCTGTAACCCTGATTTCCGTTAAGGTATGCAAGGCTGGATACAACTCTGTGGATTTCATCATTGATCTCATAAAAGGCATCGGATATCTTTGCCTGTATATCATCAAACTGCTGTACCACCTGGTTTATCTGTGCGGACTGAAGCCTGAATGACGCAAAAACATCAGCTGCATTTTTTTCATAATCATCTTCTTCCGTACATGAACCGCATTTACTGTTTATAGCTTTAACCGCATCCAGTATATGCTCAATCTGCTGACGTGAAATATCATGGAACTGGATAGACTCAATTACCTGGTCCACCAGCAGGTTTATTCTGTTAAGATGCCCGCCTGCATCATCAAGGTTTTTGGCAGATGTATTGATCAGTTCATTGATTCCGTTTAGGCTGGTCTCAATCTCCTGGTTTGCATTTGCCTTAACATTTGTTGACTGTTCAAGCTTGCCGCTGATTTCGTTGTATGTATTCAGCTGAATTGAATTGGCGGATTCTGAGTTGTCTCTTATCTCATCAGCTGTATCCGTAACCATAAATGAAAGTGACTTTATTTCATTTGAAAATGATTTGATATAATCGTAGCTGTTGGACCTGCTGCTTTCTACTCCAATGTTGATAGCTATGATATTTAGGTTTTTGGCCAGCCTTCTTATTACACTGCTCATGCTGTGCAGTCGTCCAAGGTGCCGTGAACTGTCGAGTAAACTGGAAAGGCTCTGTTCTGTCTCGCTTCTGTTATTCTGAAACCCTTCAAGCGAATCCTGAATCATCTGCTCGATATCGGCAAATGAATGATCACCTGTTTTTTCGGTTATCTTTTTTATTGTCGCTGTTATAAGGTCGGCAAGTGATTTTGTGTCAAGATATACTGACTGAAGATCCTGAGAAAGTTTCAGGAACATTTCTTCCGAGTAATCTAAAACTGATTTTAATCCTGTTTGAAGCTTTTGTGTCTTGCCAAATACTGTTTCCATGCAGTCAGTCATTACATAAATCCGTTGCGCACTAAAATTATTCAATCAAAAAAAATCAACTGTACCAAAGGATTAAGCAATAATTATGCCATGGTAATGCTTAAAAAAGCGGAGTAACTTATAGATCTGGTAATCTCCGGTTTTACAGTGTCTGGATGAATCTGTTTAAGTTAAATCAGCGGAAAGGTCTTAAGTTACTGTGTTTAAAGGGCGTATGAGTTTTGGCGTTTGAAATATATGATGTCATTAAATTGACGAAGTTAATTGCCATATTAAATTCTTTATAATAATATGCCTCTTCGTATTAAGGTATGTTTTACAGTTATCCTGTCAAGCTGATGCTGATTCTAAAGCGGGTAAATAGAAAAATCTCAATCTAGTACCGGGTGAAAAAACTCATGATACCTGATAAAATTGTACTTCAGTCGGCCGGATCATTATCCGTAGTCATAATTGCCTTCCAGATGTTTTTCCTGCAGGTTTTCCTTTCTTTTAAAAGGAAAAAAAACAGGTGGTATATATGGAGCGCGGCTATTTCTTTTTCTGCTCTATTATACGCCGCAGGTGTATTCGGTGAGTACAATACTCCCGAAGGACCTTTAAACCGTTTTTCCGGGCTGCTGGAATATGAAGCCCTGATACTTCTTGTTCACTGCATGTACGGTTTTATGTTTTCCTATCTTGGCATAGAAGACAGAGGATATCGATACCATCTGTGGGCCGGGATGTTTCATGTTTTTGTTTCGGTTATTCTGTGGACCACTCCTTTTATTGTATCCTATGAATATTCAACATGGCATTTTTTAAGCCTCACATCTCCCTATGTTGAACCGTCAATAGGCAGATACGGCCCGCTCTTTATACTGTATACCGCGGTGTCTGCAGTAACCGGTATGATTATATGGATGAGACACAGCAACTCTGAAGTGAAACACCGTGTAGCCTTTACAGCAGGCATAAGTTTCTGGGTTGTTTTAGGAATACACGACGCCCTTGCCTCACTTGGAGTGCCGTCTTTTCAGTATGTTATGGAATACGGGTTTCTCGGGTTTTCACTTGCCGCTCTATGGGTGGTTGTAAACAGCTACATGGATACTGAAATAGATGAGAAGTATCGTGTAATAACCGACTATGCAGGGGAGAGTATAATAATTGTTCAGGACAGGAAAATCGTATTCGGAAACCCTGCTTTCTGCGAACTTACCGGTGAATTTGTGAACGAAAAATCTGCTGAATCTTTTGCTATGATGATGGAGCCGGCCGACAGAGATGCCTTTGATAATTTTTATACGCTTGTGCTGGAAGGTGGAAAACGGGCTGTTCGGCGTACTATAGCTGTAGAACGGTTTGATGGCGAAAAACGTTACCTTGATATTGTATTAAGCTCAATCGACTATCGGAGCCGGAGAGCGGTTCTTGGAATAATGCGTGACATCACTGAACAGAAAAGGGAGGAAGAGGCTTTGCGTGAAACAGAGGAAAAACTCTTCAGGTCAAAGAAGATGGAGTCCCTGGGACTGCTGGCAGGTGGCGTTGCCCATGACCTTAATAATGTTCTTTCCGGTGTTATTAATTATCCCGAACTGATGCTTATGGATGTTAAGGAAGACAGTAAATTCAGGAAACCTCTTGAGTCTATAAAAGCTGCCGGGTTAAGGGCTGCAGCAATAGTTCAGGATCTTTTAACCGTTGCAAGGGGAGTCGCGGTTGAAAGAGAAGTAATTAATATCAATGATTCGGTCCTTGATTACCTTGATTCGCCTGAGTTTGAAAAACTGCAGCAGTTTCATCCTGCTGTTACTGTATCATCAAGTCTTGATGACAACCTTTCCGGTATTAAAGCCTCTTCTATCCATTTAACAAAGGTTCTTATGAACCTGATATCAAATGCAAGTGAAGCTATCCAGGATGGCGGAGAGGTTAAGGTCATAACTCGTAACTGCACAGTTGAAAGTCCTTTAAAAGGTTATGAAACAATCAATCCTGGAGATTATGTCCTGTTATCTGTGGCTGACGACGGGCCGGGTATTCCCGAAGGTGCAGGAGAAAGACTTTTTGAACCATTTTATACAAAAAAGGTCATGGGAAGAAGCGGAACAGGCCTGGGGCTGACTGTTGTCTGGAATATAGTAAAGGATCACAGGGGGTTCATCGATGTCCTGAGCAGCAAAGAAGGTACAACCTTCAGGCTTTATTTTCCTGCTGACAGACATGCTGTAAAAATCAGGGGGCTCTCCATGCCGGTTTCGGATTATAAAGGTAATAACGAAACAGTTGTTGTTGTAGATGATATAGATGCCCAGAGAGAAATTTCCTGCAGCATATTAAGCCACCTGGGGTATAATACCGTATCATTTTCATCCGGTGAAGATGCTGTTGATTATATGAAAGATCACGACGCTGATCTGATGCTCATTGATATGATAATGGACCCTGGAATAAACGGCAGAGAAACATATGAAAGAATATTAAAATTCCACCCGGAGCAGAAAGCCGTAATAGTAAGCGGTTTTGCTGAAACAGAAGATGTAAAAAAAGCCATGAAGCTGGGTGTTGCAAAATTTGTTAAAAAACCTTTTTCATATAATGAAATAGGTATTGTAATAAGAGAAGTTCTGATCGGTCAGTAAGCCTGTATCTCCAACCAGTCTGCCTGCATAATCAACTATATCTGGCTGTAATTTATTACACAATTATTAAAAAATGAGTTGAATGTTAGATTTTTGTTAGGAATCCGTTTTTTATTGACTCAAAAACCCTGTTTTCATACCATCGCCCAAAATGTTAGAATTATAATAGATTAATGTTAAGAAAATTTTAAAAAATAAATATATCAGATAGATAGAAAGGTAAGTCTCCATGGGGATTGATCTTATTTTTGCCATTGTAGTTGTATTATTATTGTTTGCTGTTTTTGATATTATTGTGGGCGTCTCAAATGATGCAGTAAATTTTTTAACCTCGGCAATCGGTTCAAGGGTTGCTCCTTTTTTTGTAATCATGATTATTGCGAGCCTGGGTATTATGGCCGGTGTAACATTCTCGGGCGGTATGATGGAGGTCGCCAGAAAAGGGATTTTTCATCCCCAGTTTTTCACAATGCCTGAGCTTATCACGGTTTTTCTTGCTGTAATGTTTGCAGATATTTTACTTTTAGACCTTTTTAACTCCTACGGGCTTCCTACATCCACTACAGTTTCGATAGTATTTGAGCTGCTTGGAGCTGCTGTTGCCATGGCATTTTTGAAGGTAATGGGCAGCAGCGGAGGTCCGGCTACTGTTCTGGAGTATATAAATTCACAAAAGGCCATAGAGATTATTTTTTATATTCTGATTTCCATTATTGTGGCCTTTTGTTCAGGAGCTGTTGTGCAGTTTATAACACGGCAGATTTTTACTTTTAATTATGAAGAAAGACTCAGGAGATATGGTGCTGTATGGGGCGGTATTGCACTTGCTCTTATTACCTTTTTTATACTCATCAAGGGTGCTAAGGGCGCAACCTTTATCAGCCCGGAAATGCATGACTGGATAAAAAATCATTCTCTTCTGATTATGGGATCAATTTTTATATGTTCCGCTGTCATACTTCAGATTTTAATAATGCTTTTTCGAATTAATATTTTAAAAATTATAGTTCTGGTTGGTACTTTTGCCCTGGCAATGGCGTTTGCCTCAAATGACCTTGTAAACTTCATAGGTGTTCCGCTTGCCGGTCTTAATGCTTATCAGGTAGCAACAGCACCTGGAAATGATTCTCTGCATATGACAATGGAGGCTCTGAGCGCAAAAGTAAAAACTCAGGACGGGCTGCTTATGCTGGCCGGTGTTGTTATGGTTCTTACTCTCTGGCTTTCCAAAAAAGCACGGACTGTTACACAGACAGAGATAAGCCTTGGGCAGCAGGATGAAGGGACAGAACGCTTTGAATCAATATGGCTTTCAAGAAGCATCGTGGGAATGGTTGATTCTATATTCGGAATGTTCAGGATGGTTTTACCCCAGGGGCTTAGAGCCGCTGTTTATAAAAGAATGGATCCCTCATTAAAAAAGACAACCGGAGATCAGGATAAAAAATCTCCATTTGATATGGTTCGCGCCTCGGTTAACCTTATGGTTGCAGCCGCAATAGTTGCATTTGCTACATCCAAAAAGGTGCCTCTTTCCACAACATACGTTACATTTATGGTTGCGATGGGGACCTCCTTTTCGGATCAGGCATGGGGCAGGGAAAGTGCAGTCTATCGTGTTACAGGAGTAATAACCGTTGTAGGCGGATGGTTTATGACTGCTTTTATTGCCTTTGTTACAGCTTTTATATTCGCCTTTTGCATCTCTTATCTTAAAGTTATCGGGATACTTATTCTTCTTGCAGTGATAGTGCTTCTTATTTTAAATAATCACAAAAAGCATAAAAGCCTTTCAAAAGATAAAGAAGACGCTGATATCTTTAATCTTAAAAAGGTTAAAGATTCTGAAGCCGCTATATCAAGTACCTTCGATCATCTGGCTTTTCTGCTCAGAGATTTTAGAGAATGCTTTGATATTACACTTGATGCTCTTTTTGAGCAGAATATCGATATTCTGAATGCCCAGCGGAAAAAAGTTAAAAAAAGGCAGGTATGGGTCAATATCATTATGGCCAATGTATTCAAGGTTCTGAGGCTTCAGCAGAAGGAGGATCAGAACCTGTCCTACAAATATGCCCAGACAATCCGCAGGCTGCAGAAACTTTCTGACGGGTTCAGGGATATTGTACTGCGTTCCTATATCCATATCGCAAACAAGCATAAAGGACTGCTTGATGTTCAGAAAAAAGAACTGCGTGAAATCAAAACTCAGATGCTGGATATCCTTCTCAAGGTTGAAACAGCTTTTAAAAACCGGGAAATTAAAGATTATCAGGGTATAATTGATGCATATGAAAATTTGCGGATCATTGCTGATCAGATGAATTTTGAACAGATAAAAAGAATTCAGGATGACAGCTCAAAGACCAGATTAAGTATCCTGTTTTATGCTATTGTCGGTGACTGTCTTATGCTGGTAAAGCAGAATATCAAGTTTCTTGAAATACTTAATGAATCTTTCAAGCTCGACGAAGAACTGCCAAAGTCATACGTGGATGTGGACAGTTATTAAAAAACTAAAAAAAATAGCGCTGCTTCTTGTTCTGGTATACTGCTTTGCTGCAGCATATAATTTCTTCAGGGATAATCCTGAAGGAACGGAATACAGGAGCAGTGACTATTTTATCAACCCCTCCGATATACAGTTTCTTTATGATCTCACCTTCAGGGATACATCAGGTAAAAGAGTATGTGAGCAGCAGATATTTGACAGGATATTTTCACTTATAGACAATGCGGAAAAATATATCCTGATAGATATGTTTCTGTTCAACTCCTATAGGGGCGCTGAAGATAAAGTACACCGCAGAATATCAAATGAGCTTGTCAGTCACCTTGTAAACAAAAGAAATGATAACCCCGAAATTAAAATAGATTTTATAACTGACCCCATAAATACCGTTTACGGCGGAGCTCAGTCGCGTGAAACAGATGCATTGACAGCAGCAGGCATCAACGTGATTTATACGGACCTGCATAAAATGAGGGACAGCAATATTATATACTCGCCTGTCTGGAGGATATTTTTTCAGTGGTTCGGTAACTCCTGCGGCGGATTTTTACCCAATCCCTTTTCAGGCAGTGAAAATGATGTATCAGTGAGATCCTATCTGGAGCTTTTAAACTTCAAGGCAAACCACCGGAAGGTATTTGCCGCAGATCATGATGATACATTCAAGTGTGTTATAACATCTGCAAACCCACATGACGGAAGTTCGGCCCATTCTAATGTCGCTTTTGAGATAACAGGTGAATTCTATAGGGAAATTATTAAAGCCGAAAGGGCTGTTGCAGAATTTTCCGGGTCTTCTCTTTCATTTACTGATTCTGATGTGAAAATTAAAAATGAAACAGAACCTTCAAAGTGCAGTGTCTCCCTTGTAACAGAAAATAAAATTGGAAAAGCTATTCTCGAAAATATCAACAGATCCCAACAGGGAGACAGGATTGATATGGGGATGTTCTATCTTTCTGAAAGGGATATTATTGACGGGCTTTTAAGGGCTTCCGAAAGAAATGCGGATATAAGAATAATTCTCGACCCAAATAAGGATGCCTTTGGAAGAGAGAAAAACGGGATACCCAACCGTCAGACAGCCCGTGAACTGATAGAGAAGTCGCAGGGTAAAATTAAATTAAGGTGGTACGACACCAGTGGAGAACAGTATCACAGCAAACTTACTCTTATAGAAAACATGGGGTTTCCATCGGTTGTAATACTTGGCTCGGCAAATCTGACCGGGCGGAACCTTGATAACTGCAACCTGGAAACGGATGTGTGTTTCAGTGCCCCTGAAAATAATGAAACAGTTGATAAGGTAAGACAGTATTTTAAAATGTTATGGACTTCACCCGGGTATACCGCTGATTATTCCAAATACGAAGATGATTCAGTAATTAAAATGTACTTTGCCAGATTCCTGGAGCTTTCAGGGGCGTCAACCTTTTAATATTTATAATATTAAAGATTTATAAATTCCTGCCGATTAAATTCTAATAATTGTGCTGTTACTAAACTATTAAACTGAAAATTTCCCGTCTGCTGTCAGCTTCTTCTTCTGTTTTTTGGTTTTCCCTCCTGAACGGGTTCCTGGAGAAAAAATGTTAAAAAAAATGAGTATTAAATGGAAGATTCTTGCAGTCGTAGCAGCAGGCCCTGTGCTTGTTACTCTGGTACTTGCATGGCAGAGGATAGGTGATATACGTTCCGGAGCAGAAGATGCAATTATAGAAAAAAGTCACGCCATCGTTCTAATGGCTGAGGCCGCCAGAGACGAGATGTCCCATAAACTTAAAACAGGCGTAATAAGGCCGTTAAATGAAATTGAACCATCAAAAGTAATAGAGGCAGTCCCCGTTATAACCGCTATGAACACGGCTGCGGTAAATGCCGAAAAAGCAGGGTATATTTTTCGCGTTCCAAAGTTAAGTCCCCGAAATCCCAAAAATACACCTGACAGTGTTGAAGCTGATGTATTGAACGAACTGAAAGCCGGAAACCTGGACGAAAAAATAGTATATGAGCCTGACAGGATAAGGTATTTCCGATCGGTTAGGCTTACATCAGATTGTCTCTACTGTCACGGCAGCCCTTCAGGAAAGCTTGATCCTCTTGGAATGGCAAAAGAAGGGTGGGCGGAAGGGGAAATTCATGGAGCCTTTGAAATTATCAGTTCTCTTGATGAAGCACATGCATCGGTCACCAGGGCAGGGTGGACCATAAGCATGTGGTCCGGAATTATTCTGCTTTGTATCGTAGGTGCTGGATGGCTTAATGTCAGACACAATCTGCTGACTCCTTTGCTCAGGGCAGGCAGGTTTATTGAGAAAATTTCAAAGGGCGATCTTTCCGGTACTATTGATGAAAAACGGGAAGATGAGTTCGGTCAGATGGCTCGAAGCCTGAATGAAATGGCAGATCATCTTCATGAAATGATAAAAGATATAAGTGCTTCAAGTGATGAAATAGCAGCCTCTGCTTCTAACCTGAATGAAGTTTCAAACTCGCTTGCTCATGAATCCGAAAGCACTGCAGGCAGATCACAGACCGTTTCGGCGGCTGCCGAAGAAATGAGCGCCAATATGAATAACGTTGCCGCTGCAATGGAACAGGCTTCAACAAATATCAGTATCGTTGCAAAGACAACCGAAGAAATGACCCGGACAATCAATGACCTTTTAAACAAAGCTGCAAATGCGCAGAGCATCACAGCCGAAGCTGTGAGTCAGGCATCCATGGTTTCGGCAAAGGTGGATGAGCTTGGCAGGACCGCATCACTGATAGGAAAGGTTACAGATGTAATAACCGATATTTCCGAGCAGACAAATCTGCTTGCTTTAAACGCAACTATTGAGGCTGCAAGGGCAGGTAATGCAGGCAAGGGTTTTGCGGTTGTTGCAAATGAAATAAAAGAACTTGCAAAACAGACCTCCGGTGCTACGGAAGAGATCAACCGGACAATCAGTGACATTAAAAAGTCTACCGGGGAGACAGTTTCGGACATTACCTCAATAACCACAGTGATTGACAGAGTAAACGCAACTGTTACCGAAATTCAGGAGTCGATGGATCAGCACGTTTCAACAACACGTGAAATAGCTGAAAATGTTATGCAGGCGTCTTTGGGGATACAGGAGGTAAATGAAAATGTTTCCCAGAGTTCATCTGTATCTACCGAGATTGCACAGGATATCGCAGAGGTGAATCAGTCTGCAGGTGAAATGAATTCGAACAGTACTGAACTGCGTGCAAATGCTGAAAAACTTAATGCTGTATCAGAAACAATGATAACGAGGGTATCTCAGTTTAAGATATAATCCATCCGGAAAAAACACCCGGATGGAGCTGTCAGCATTCCGCTATCAGCCGTCAGCTAAAAAACAATTTAAAATACATTTTGCTGAAAACTGAGCGTTGACTGCTGACCGATATCATTTTAATAAAAGCAGGCTGAGGGCCATAACAAGCATTCCTGTAACAAGACCTATTATGCTGTCGTGGCCTTTTCCATATGCCCTGCTTGTGGGGATCAGCTCATCAAGGCTTATGTAAACCATAATACCTGCAACCACTCCGAACATTACTGCCATAAAACCCTGGGGTATAAGTGCTGTCTGCCATCCCCAGAAAAAACGAAGAACAAAATAAACCGTAACAGCCCCCACAGGTTCTGCCAGTCCGCTCAGTAGTGATAGTATGAATGCCTTTTTTCTGTTTCCTGTAGCATAAAAAATAGGAACGGAAACGCTGATGCCCTCAGGTATATTATGGAGGGCAATTGCAATGGCTATTGCTATACCAAGGGAAGGGTCATGCAGGGCAGCGAGAAAGGTTGCAAGGCCTTCCGGAAAATTGTGTATTGCAATTGCAAGGGCTGTAAACAGGCCCATTCTCATTAATTTGGTATGGTCAGGGCTGTGATCATGAATTCCCCTGGTTTCCTTTGACAGTTTGTCACCTGCGGCTTTCGAGTAATCCGGGACAGGGGCAGATGGATCTTTTACAAATGCCTTTTCTTTTTCGGAATGGACTTCATGGGGGTTTTCTGCTGCCGGTATGAGTCTGTCTATTATGCCTATAAGCAGTATTCCGCCAAAAAAGGATGCTGCATTTATCCAGTTTCCTGTGCGTTCCCCGTACTGCTCTACCAGTGTATCAAGGCCTTTATAAAAAATTTCTACAAATGATACGTAGAGCATAACTCCGGCCGAAAAACCCGTAGCTACAGACAGAAAACGGTAATTGTTTTTTTTTGCAAAAAAGGCAATTGCGCTTCCTATGCCTGTTGCCATTCCTGCGAATAATGTCAGCCCCAGTGCTATTAATACATTGCTCATGTGTCACCGATTAAAGATTATAGAGACTCCGGACGGATGCCTCTACCGAATATTTACTGTAAGCCTTGATGCTATCTCGTTTTCAAGCCTGATTCCGCATTCTATTTCTTTTCCTGCCGCTCTGTTGAGCCTGTTTATATCTTCTGTTGAAATCAGAGCCTTAATTTTATCACACAAAAAATTAATACAGAAGGCATTTCTTGAAATCAGACGGCATCCGGCGGCTCCTACAAACATGCAGCTGTCCGGGTACACTGGAGTGTCAGGAATCTCTGCACCAAGAAGTAAATTTATAAAAAGCTGGATATGGGAGTACCATTCCTCAACTCCCTTAAAACAGCAGCCGCCCGGAGTTTTTTCTGCGCATGAACTGCATGTTCCGGTAATATCAAAGCTCCTCATTGTTTTCCAGGTGTGCTTTATTGCATGCCTGTATTCATTAATAAGCTCCATGATTACAGAATCGGCCATCATTTTTTTACCCTGTGATTCAAATATCTCTTTTGCTTTTTTTAATTCATCTGAAGTCATTACTGTTTATAGCTCCGCTGGAATTTATGGTGTGCAACTATGGTATGTTTAACATGATGTTATGGATGAGACAACAGGACAGGGGTGGAGATATGTGTGTTTTTTGTTTTGCCTGTCATCTCCATTTTTTTTGACCGGAGATGACAGGCCGTGGTGTTACTTTTTATTTTTATTGGATTTTTGTCTCAGTGCGCCGAATATGATAATGGCGCCCAGTACAAACATTATTCCGCATAAATAATATGCTATTGTTGCATCCAGTAAAGGCATTGTTTTTCTCCTTTTATTAATCCTAGAGGTCTACCATTTCCGGCCCGGATGGGTCAGTCTCCATATGATGTAAATTAACAGTGCCATTCCCATGGTAATGCATATCTGTAATAAAAGGATTTTCCAGGGCCATGCCATTTTAATTTCCTCCTTTGATAGTGTGGTTGTCCATTTTAAGCAAATAGTTCATTTTTTCCGCTGACTGCCTCTTCTTTATCCATCTGCTTCAGATAGCCTGGTTTTCCGGGCAGTATCAGGTTAAGAACTATTCCAACAGCAAATGTAGCGATTGTTGTTGGGTAAACATTCAGTTTAAAAACTTCACCCACAAAATCAGGCCACCATGATGCCGGTGCAAATGTACACAGAAAGTTTGCTGCGTAGCCTGCCAGCATTGTTGCCCATGCGGCGAACCTGTTAACCTTCCAGATCATGCCGATCAGGTAGACGCCAAATACCGGAATTGCAAAGGAGAATGTCCATAACAGGAGAGACATTATTCCCTCGATCTTTAATGCCGGAAAAATAACAAGCATTGCACATACAAATATCATAACCCTTGAGAGAATAAGGAATGTTCTGTCGCTCATGTTCGGATTGACTGCCTTTTTAAATACGTCATGAACAATCATGTGTGATGATGCCAGTATCAGCTGTGACGTTGTTGACAGGGTGGCTGATAAGAGTGATATCATCAGTATACCGACCATAACAGGGTTTAAAGCCATTACGGCGAGCTTTGGAACTGAAAGCGTATTGCCTGCAGCAGCTATTACAGGAATAGACATGCCTACAAGACCAAGTATAACCCATGGGTATGTAACCATGCTGTTTATAAAGGCGGCAATAAATACGCCCTTTCTTATATCTTTTGATGATTTTGCCATGAGCATTGGCTGGTACTGCGCCTGGGAAGCGCTGCACATAAAAACCACAAGGAACAAACAGGGGAACACAAGCCCAAGTATTACTTCAGGTGAAAAGTGCAGTATGGTTGTTGTTTTCCAGCCGACTCCCGCATTCATATAAGCCTCGGTTACTGATTCCCATCCGCCGCGTCCTTTAAGCCAGATTCCTGTGCCGATGACCGCTGCAAATGATCCCCCAATAAGCATGATGGCATTAAAGAGGTTCATCCACGCTACCTGCATAAGACCGGCTACAATAATGTAGAGGATAGTAAAACCGACTGCCAGCAGTATGCAGTAAGGTTTAAGAGCAATGGCTTCTCCGCTTAAGGCATAAAAGGCGGTACCTGTTGCAAGCACTTCGGCAATACATATTCCGATCAGCTGAGCCGGAAAAACAGCAGCTATAAGCCAGCCGATTTTTTCGCCGAATATCTTACTCATTCCTTCAGGGAAGGTCTGTACGTTGAGCCTTCTGAACCAGGGGCCGAACCAGAGAAGAAACAGGGGAACAAAAATACCACCGGATATCATTCCCCACCAGAGTACCGATGCACCCATGCGGTAGGAATCCTGCCACATGTTAAGAGTATGTCCGCTTCCAAGCGGGGCAAGCACAAAACCTGCGGTAACGAGAGGCCATGCAAGAGTTCCTCCTCCGGTTACAAAGTCTTTACCTGACTTTACTTTGCTCTTAAGAAAGATGCTGGTGCCAAGACTGAGGATAAGGAAATATGCAATGGCAATTATCAGAGCTGTAGACATTCAAATTACCTCCTTTGAAGAAGAATGTTACATAAAAAAACGTGTGAGGGGTAAGATTTACGCCAAAAAAAGCGTATTACTGTGTATACCAACAATGTTTCTTTGTCAACCAGATTGGCGGCTATCTATCTAGCATATCAATATGTTTTTTAACGGTTCTTCTGTCCAGATTCATCCTGCGGGCCACCTCTTCATATGTGCCGAATCTTTCATAGAGCAGGGCACAGTAACCGCTCATCAGTTCCTGAAAATCCAGGTCCTGAGATTCTATTCCGGTGATCAGCCTGTCTTTAATTCCCCTGCCGGGGCGGGCGCTTTCGCCGCTGTATTCTCTGGTAAGGAGTATTCTTCTGGCGGCCTGTTCCAGTTCTCTCACATTACCCGGCCACGGATAGTCAGGCCCGGGGCTTTTATTAAGGGAGTCAAGCACCAGTAAAACCAGTTCTTCGGATTCTTCGCCTGTAAGCCTGGTTATTATGTTCTGGAGGATCAGGTTAAGTTCGTCCGGGTTCTGCTGTATCCTTTCAAAAAGAGACGGAACTATAATGCAGTCGGAACAGAGCCTGTAATAAAAATCGCTGCGGAACAGGCCGTTTCCCCTGAGCTCTTCAAGGGATTTATTTGTTGCTGCGATTACCCTGCCGTTAAACCTTTTTGTGTCATGACTTCCAACAGGGCTGAATGTTCTTTCCTGTAAAAGCTGAAGCAGCTTTAACTGGATAGTGAGGGAAAGGTCTCCTATCTCATCAAGCAGTATTGATCCGTATTTACTGCACCTTGCAAATATTCCGTCATGCTGGTTTATTGCACCTGTAAACGCCCCTTTTTTATGACCGAACAGCTCTGATTCTATAAGCGATTCCGAAAACATTGAAAGGTTTATGGAAATGAAATTACTCATAAAGCTGTCACTGAACATGTTTTTATCAGGGCTGTAGGGGATAAAACCTGATCTGCCTATTGCTGCGGCAGCAGTGCCTTTACCTGTCCCGGTATCGCCGAGAAGAAGGGTGGAAAAATCCTCCATCCTGTTCATGAGATAGCGTTCATAAAGCTTAATGTCATAGGTGAAAACATTGTTCCATAAATGGAGTCTTAAGTCCCTCATGCAGGGGCTGTGTCCTATCAGGGCTTTATCTATAAAATAATATGATCTTTTTAACTGGTATAGAATTGCAAAATACCTGCAGGCCTCTTCAGGGTTAAAGCCGCGTCTTACAAACATTGATATTGCATCTCTTCCAAAGGGCACAGAACATATGGAGTCGCCTGCCTTGATCTGCCTGCTTATGAGATCATCAAACTGCCTGGAAAAAAGAAAGAAAATTTCAAACATAAAGGCGCTCTGCATCATAACCCTGTCTTCACCGCTGTAAAGGGATATGTCTGCAATACCCTGTTTCTCAAGTTTGCCTGTGCGCTCTTTAATTTTAAAATAAACGCGATCCAGCAGTTCATCAATGTGGGTTCCGGGATCGCACCCGGAGATCTTCAGGTCAAGTTCCATCCTTTCATCGCTGAAGGGATTGGATAGTGCGGCCCTGGATGCGAGTCTGAAAAAATCTTTGTTTTCTTTTGATATCTTTGCTGTGGTGGGCATTATCTGTTATCTTTCAAGTTTTTTAACCGGTTCATACCAGCCTGACCATAAAAATTCTCCCAGGCCGTTCCACTCTTCTTCGTATTGCCTTATCGCTTCCTTTGCAGCATCACTTGTAAGAAATGCCTCCAGGTCTTCCTTTGTATCAAACTCATAAATCACAACATACTGCGGACAGGAATCAGGGTTCTGCATGGGCCGAAAGCATTTGTTCCTGACTACTTTTTTTAGCCCTGGAAAATTAAAAAATGTTTCAACATGCAGGTCATACCATTTGTTGTATTCTTCTATCTTTTCGGGATCAGGCCTTGAGGTTACCAGCCACAAATATCTTTGGTTATCCATATCTGAAATCCTCCCTGTTGATGAACTTGTATTATGATGCTTATTGGCGGTTTATTGAATGAATTTATTGTACTCAAAAAGACAGCATGTTTATGGTTTAATACAAACGTGATTAAAATAGCAAGGTGAAAATATTGGAGCAGGCGGTCATGCGTGCTGGTTTTATGGATGGGCGCGGATTTTATAGAATACACAAACCCTGTTTAAAACGGTTATGATATGCTGTTCTTACATCTCTATTTTTTAATGTTGGAAACTGCTGTTTAAAAGCGTTTTTATTTTCTGGCCCAGGTCTTTTCTGGTAAATGGCTTTTGGATAAAAGCTGTTCCGCTGTGAATAAGATTGCTGCCGGAAATTGCATTGCCCGTATAGCCGGACATATATATTATTTTAATGTCCGGTAAAGTTTCTGCCAGAATTGAGTATAAATCTTTTCCGCCCATTTTGGGCATAATGATATCAGTCAAAAGGATGTCAGGTTTTAAATTTTTCTCTTCTACAAGCTTCAGTGCTTCTATGCCGTTTTCAGCCGCTGTTACCCTGTAATCCATGGATTCTAATATATTCCTGCAGAATTTTCTCATTGAAGGTTCATCTTCTACGATGAGTATCATTTCCCCATTTCCATTTAATGATTCAGGAATCTCACTTTTTTCTACATTGTCCAGTTTACTGCTGCTGCTTTCAGGCAGATAAATCTTCACACTTGTTCCATGACCCGGCTCGCTGTACAGCCATACATTGCCTCCGGACTGTCTGACGATACCGTATACTGTGGATAATCCCAGACCTGTCCCTTTTCCTTTTTCTTTTGTAGTATAGAATGGATCAAAGGCTTTTTTGAGTGTTTCCTTATCCATGCCTGTTCCATTGTCAGTTATGGAGAGCATTGCGTGATTTCCCGGTTTAACATTTGGATAAATGCCGGCATACTCCTCGTCCAGCACAATGCTTGATGTTTCAATTACCAGTCTGCCCCCAAGAGGCATGGCGTCCCGTGCATTGATGGCAAGATTTACTATCACCTGTTCCATCTGGCCCGGATCAACTTCCACATATTTAAGATCATCATCCAGGACTGTTACCAGCTCTATATTTTCACCTATAACCCTTTGAAGCATTTTTACAAGGTTGGTTATAATCGAATTCAGGCAAAGTACCCTGGGCTGAAGTGTCTGACGGCGGCTGAATGCAAGAAGCTGCCTTGTCAGTTCAGCCGATCGTTTTGCTGCTTTTACTATCTCCTCTACTGACTCATGATCAGGATCTGCTGTGTCTATGCTTTCTAAAAGATCTTCTCCATATCCAAGGATAATACCAAGCATATTATTAAAATCATGGGCAATGCCCCCCGCAAGGTTGCCTATGGATTCAACCTTCTGGATCTGCATTAATTTTCTTTCGGCCTTTTCTTTTTCTTCCAGGGCAGTCAGTAAATCGGTGATATCCCGATAGACCGTCATCTTGGATACAGTGCTGTCCTGATTTTTTATGGGCATGCTTAAGACATTATAATTTCTGTTATCCAGAGGGCTTATAATGTCATTTTCAACTGTCTCACCGTCTATGACTTTATCGAAAATGCACCATTTGCATGGTTCTGACAGGCCGTTAATACTTTTATAGCATTTTTCTCCTGTGGTATTTTTACCTAACCGTCTTATCATCGCCGGGTTCATATATTCGACTACTTTTTGGTGAGAGCATATATAAATAGGATCTGAAAATGATTCCATCATGTTGCGGTATTTTATTTCACTTTTTTCAAGGGCTTCTTCAGCCTCTTTTCGGGCAGTGATATTCCTGCTGTTGACGACAATACCGATCAGCATATTGTTATCGCTGTAATAGGGACTGTAATAGATGTCCATATAGCATCTTCCATATGCCGGAAAGTCAAACCAGTTTTGATAATTGATTTTTTCACCGAGGAAGCATAGGTCTACATGGGGTTTTATTATTGTGTTAAAGGGCTCTTTACCAAAAATATCAGCAACAGATTGGCCGATGAGTTTTTCGGGATCTGTATAAAATGCATCCGTATAGGCTTTATTTGCTGCAAGATAGGTATATTGTCTGTCAACAAGGGCAATCATATCAGCGGAGCTGGATACTATTTTTTCATATTTTTCAGCCAGACTCCGTCTTTCGCTTATAAACGCCATGAAAACGGACCCTGTAAATAGCAGGAAAATTATGACCGGGTATATTTTTATAAATCCCTTTAAGGAGGGCATTGACCATATGCTTAATACTTCCGGTGGTATCCGGGATATGACCTTCCAGACGTAATCGCTGTTTATTAACACAGCGCTGCTCGGGGCAAAGGGCGAATCCGAACCGGTGCTTGATATCTGGGCCTCATCAAGCGGCTTTATGGTTGAATATATAAATAGATTGTTTTTGTAAATTATTTGACCTGTATCGGATTTGACTATTTTTTTCCAGACATCAGGATATTTTTTATTTAAGCTCCTGTCTTTTTTATCTTCATACATGAATCCCCAATTATCATCGGGATTGGTACTGTACAGAAAATATCCGTCCCTGTTAACCAGAGAAATCTGACCTGATTCGGATTTTGAGAGTGTTTTGAATTTTTGTAAAAGGTCGTTGCCAAGGTAGTTGAGAAGCAGTACTCCGGTTTTTTTACCGCTGCTGTCAAATACAGGGGTGCCAAAACGGATCATCGGTTTTACAGGGGATTCAATTTTGCCATGTTCTATATTAAGATCAAATGGAGATACATACACTTCACTCCTGTTAAGCCTGTATGTGTCCATGAAGTAGTATCTGTTTTTCTTTGACTGAAGCTCGTCATCAGGAACAATAGAAGGTGTTCCGTTATTATAATTAACACGCAGCACTTCCATGCCGTCTTTACCAAGATAGCGTATCTGATCATAGATACCCTTTATACCGGCGAAAGCCAGGAATTCATCTGCAAGGGTTTGTTTATGGATTTGATCACTGGTTTCTATCATAGCTTTTAATTCGCTGTGATTGCTCATTACCAGGATATCGATACCTATTGCCTGAATATAATTTTTTATTACCTGCTGAATAGTGCTTAAGCTTCTTGTTTCTTTAATAGACAGTACTTCCCTGTGTTTTTTTATCTCTTTAAAACAGAATAAGGCGGATACGCTGATTAAGATAATCAGGGACGATAGAAAAAATATTAAAGAGCGCCTGAGTACTGATGCTGTACTTATACCCCTGGCTGGTTTGATGGCTTTTTGTTTATTCATGATGTTATTTTTAAATTATTAAAATAGCAATGAATCATAAGCTTTTATCTGTTAAGTAAATTCTATGAGAAACTATTCTTTATCGCGAAAGATAAATGTATTGTTTTTGCAGGTCCGTATCTTTTTTTTGCTCATGCCGTAAAACAATATGGAAAAAGAAACGAAATATTAAGGAGTATGAGGGACGAGTAGAATTAGAATTCTTATAACCACTTTAGATACCTGAGTATAAAAGTGTTTAATTCTAGCTTATTCATTATACTATGTCAAAATCCGATTATCAGGCTGCCGGTAACCTGGGAAAATGAAAAAGTGTATTACTTTATGTAATTACAGGGAGGGAGATAAATTTATTTCATTAATAACTTCTTTGTCTCTATAGACTACCTTTAGATTTAAAACCTGCATAACGCAATCTTCATTTATTTTAAAAGTTATAATGTAGTTAAGGAATTTTTTAAAAGTGATAAATTCTCTGAGTCTTATATGTGAAGTAGCTGTTGCCAGTATAAGTTCTTTACATGGGCAATCGCCTCTCATAAATTCAACCGGAAACTCTTTTGCTGTTATTAACTGATTACTGCTCCAGTCCATTGAAACGCAGTCCAGATCGAATTTTCCTTCATATACTGTGTTTAAAAAGGCGTCTAAATTTTTTTTCCCTTTTTTTATTCGATTTTCATATGCTTCAGGGGTTTCGGAAGTATTGCGTTCACACTCTATATTTTTTTTGAGACTGTTATATTTTGCTGCAATATCACTGAAGGTAGTGCATTCACATTCTTTGCTGTCTGCTATGATAATACTGTCAAGAGCATATGCGGAAGGAATAGAACAGAATAAGAAAGCTGCGATAGAGAGAATAATTACTTTTTTCATGTGTTTGCTCCGTAATGATAATAATGAATAAAAATAACCATTTTTCAAAGTAAAAATAAAGCATAAAATGTTTTAAAACTGGTTCGATGAATACTGCGGGCAGGTTTTTATTGACGTTGTATCTTAAAATCTGAAAGGTGTGGGATTAAAGGTTGTTCTGAATGAAATAGATGGTTTATGGTTCAGGGGGAGACTGTTTTGTTCTCCCTGAACCATAATACAGGTTTATTAACCCAGAAGCTCCATTGCGTTTTTAACAACGTTTTCTGCTGTGAATCCGTACTCTTTCATTACTGTTCCGCCGGGTGCTGATGCGCCATAGGTGTTTATTCCTATAATTTTGCCGCTGTCTCCGGCAATGCCTTCCCAGCCCATGGAAATACCGGCCTCAACAACTATGCGGTTTTTAACCTCAGGCGGAATTACGGAATCTTTATATTCCTGTGAGGTTTCGTTAAAGAGTTCCTTGCTCGGCATGCTTACTACTCTTACCTTTTTGCCTTTTTCCGTAAGCTCTTTACATGCATCAAGAGAAATATGCACTTCGGAGCCGGTTGCTATTATAACAAGGTCCGGTGTGCCGTCACAATCTGCAAGTATATATGCGCCTTTTGCAAGGTTTTCCGCTTTTCCGAAAATGTTTCTGTCAAGCACAGGAAGTTTCTGTCTGGTCAATATGAGGGCTACAGGCTTATCTGTTGTTTTTATGGCTGTTTTCCATGCCTCCAGTGTTTCTAATGCATCGCAGGGTCGGATAACAACAAGGCCCGGAATAGACCTTAAGCTTGCAACATGTTCTACAGGCTGATGTGTCGGGCCGTCTTCACCCACTGCAATACTGTCATGGGTGAAAACATATTTAACAGGCTGTTTCATAAGAGCAGCAAGCCTGATTGACGGTCTCATATAATCTGCAAACACCAGAAAGGTACCGCCGAAAGGAATAAGGCCTTTGTGAAGGGCAATACCTGAAAGGATTGCTCCCATAGCGTGTTCTCTAACTCCAAACCTTATGTTGCGGCCGTCGTATGAGTCTTTCTGGCAGTCATGTGATGAGTTTATAATGGTATTGTTTGACGGTGCAAGGTCAGCGGAGCCACCCATAAGATTCCGTACTTTTTCTGCAATTCCGTTCAAGACTTTTCCTGAAGCTGATCTTGTAGCTACAGCGCCTGATGCATCTGAGAAGTCGGGAAGACCGTTTTCCCATGCTTCGGGAAGTATTCCTGAAATTGCATTTGACAGGGTGTCAGCAAGCTCTGAATTGCTGTCTTTATATGAGCTGAAAAGGCTTTGCCATGCTTCTTCTGCTTCTTTTCCCTTTGTTGTGCATTTGTTAAAGTGTGCTGCAACTTCATCTATTACACAGAAGTCATCCAGGTTTTCACAGCCGAGGTTCTTCTTGGTGAGCCTGATTTCCTCTTCGCCCAGGGGTGCGCCGTGTGCATCTGAGGTGTCCTGTTTGTTGGGGCTTCCGTATGCAATATGGGTTTTAAGCACAATGATCGACGGTTTGTCTGTAACTGCCTTTGCCTTGTTAATGGCTTCGTAGATGGCATTAAGGTCATTTCCGTCCGATACTGTCTGTACATGCCAGTTATAGGCTTCAAACCTCATGCCTGTATTTTCTGTGAATGTAATATCTGTTCTTCCCTCTATGGTAATGTCATTGCTGTCATAAAGACAGATTAATCTTCCAAGTCCCATGTGTCCTGCATATGATGCTGCTTCTGATGTTATGCCTTCCATCAGGTCGCCGTCTCCGCACATTACATAGGTGAAGTGATCTATAACATCAAATTCCGGTTTGTTATATACTGATGCAAGGTGTCTTTCGGCAAGGGCCATTCCTACGGCATTTACAAATCCCTGTCCAAGAGGGCCGGTTGTTGTTTCTACTCCTACTGTGTGACCGTATTCAGGATGTCCCGGAGTTTTACTTCCCCACTGACGGAAATTTTTTAGATCTTCCAGGGTAAGTCCGTAACCTGTAAGGTGAAGAAGACTGTAGAGAAGCATGGATGCATGACCTCCCGATAATACAAACCTGTCCCGGTTAAACCAGTCAGGATTTTTCGGGTTGTGCTTTAATATTTCGGTCCATAAAACATAAGCTGCACTTGCAAGCCCCATTGGTGCGCCCGGATGGCCTGAATTTGCTTTTTGGATGGCATCCATTGCCAGTGTCCTGATGGTATTGACGCATTTTACATGGATTTCTGTGTTGTTCGAGAAGGTCTCGTTTGACATTGTTATTATCTCCTGTTAGTCATGAGCTAGTTTTCAGACTTAAAAGTTATTAAACTGTCTCAAAATTAAATATCTGATTCTTCTGACAATTTCTATAAAAAATAATCAGCTTCGCACCTGTTTTTTTTCAGGACGATTAGTTGAAGCATTTAATAGGATTATGTTTATCTGTCAAGACTGTTTGTCCGATAAATCTTTATAATTGTATGAAAAATAAAAAGAAACATTGATTCTTAATTGGATTTGATTTATCGTGATAATGATTTGCGTATGTGAAAAAAAGCACAAAGTGCTTTGGAGAAAATAATAGAAGTTATTTTAAATATATAATGTATCTAGGAGTGAATTTATATGAGTGTTAATGAAATTTTGGACCTTTTAAAAGGGATACTCCATACCACCGGAGTATTTAATTTTGAATTAAACGTTATCATAATGTGGGCTATTGGAGCACTGTTCATGTATCTTGCTATTGCAAAGAAGTATGAACCTCTCCTTCTGCTTCCCATCGGCTTTGGTATCTTTGCTGTTAACTTCCCTCTTGTACCTTTAATGGGTTACACTGAAAGCGGACATCCCCAGCTTCTGGAAGTTTTTTATCATTACGGCCTGCAGTGGGAAGTAATCCCATGTGTTATCTTTTTAGGCCTGGGAGCTATGACCGACTTCGGACCTCTTATTGCTAATCCTAAAACCCTTATTGTAGGTGCAGGTGCACAGCTTGGAGTTTTTGTAACATTTACAGGTACGGTTCTTGCCGGTTTTACACTTAAAGAAGCAGCCTCAGTAAGTATTATCGGCGGCGCTGACGGACCAACCACTATATACCTTACCCAGAAACTTGCCCCGCAGCTTCTTGGAGCAAATGCCCTTGCCGCATACTCCTACATGGCTATGGTTCCGCTTATTCAGCCTATCATCATGAAGCTGATGACAACTGACAGTGAGAGACAGATAAAGATGAAACAGCTCAGGGCCGTATCAAGGCAGGAAAAGATTCTTTTCCCTCTTGTTACATGCGGAATTATCGCTCTTCTGGTGCCCGCAGTAATCCCTCTGATGGGAATGTTTATGCTCGGTAACCTTATGAAAGAAAGCGGCGTTGTTGCAAGACTTACTGATACAGCTCAGAATTCATTGATGAACATAATGACAATATTCCTTGGTGTGACTGTTGGAGCTACCATGTCTGCTGACAGTTTCCTGAGCTGGAAGCCATTATTTATATTCGGTCTTGGTCTCATTGATTTTGCCGTATGTACTGTCGGCGGAATTCTTACAGTTAAAATAATGAACCTGTTCCTGAAGGATAAAATCAATCCTCTGGTCGGTTCGGCAGGTGTGTCTGCTGTGCCTATGGCAGCCCGCGTATCTCAGATGGAAGGTATGAAATATAATAAGACAAATCATCTGCTGATGCATGCAGTCGGTCCGAATCTAGCCGGTGTTATTGGTTCTGCAGCAGCAGCCGGTATGTTCATTGCTATGTTTGATTAAAAAATACTTACTGTAAGAAAAGGTGAAAAAAATGAAAAAATATTTTATTGTATTATTATTTATATTGCTGCCGACTGTTTCATTTGCAGATGATTTTCTTGGTGCTCCTATAGCTCCGGATGCTCAGACTGTAAACAAAAGCGAGAAGCAGTTTACCTATACAACATCCATGTCACATGATGAAGTTCTTTCCTTTTACAAGGAAAAAATGGCTACTTTTGAGAATATCAAGTATCGGGACTGGGAAGAAGAAACCTATATTGAAGACGACGGCAGCATGGGCTGGCATTCCATTATCATTTCAAAGGAACCGGGTGAACAGGGGACTCAGGTTGTAATGTCAAAGGACAGCTGGTCATGGATAATGGGAACCCTGATTCTGCGGTATATTGCTGTATTTGTAGTATTGATGGTAGTGTTTTTGGGAATGAAGATATCAGGCGCGATAATTTCATCTTATGTGAAGAGCGCTGAGGCAAAAAAAGCCTGATTATAATTATAGATATGATTTGACCAATAAAAAAGAGCGCGTCACCCAAAGGTGATAGCGCTCTTTTTTATACTGAAATGTCAGTCCTGGTTTTTAAATTACTCCAGTGTGATCAGAACAGCGTCTGCTTCAACCGTGTCGCCATTACCGCATTTTACTTCTTTTACGGTTCCGGCAGCCGGAGCAACAACAGGAAGTTCCATCTTCATCGCTTCAAGGATGATTACTTCGTCGTCTTCGCTTACAGCATCACCAGGTTTTACTTTTACTTCTAATACTTTTCCGCCCATGGGTGCAGTTATTTCACTCACAATAGGACCTCCGTTAACTTAGTTTATAAAATATAATATTGTGTAAGTATAAAACTTTTTAACGTTGTTTTGTCAAGATTAAACTTAAAGAAATGAATCTGCCTGGACGATAATATAAGGTGTAGCCTCGGTTTGAGATTGCTTGACATATTATAGATGATTAATTAATATCAGGTAAATTTAATTTAACCTGCATAATTTTTCATAAAGCTTAAAGCGGTTTTATATTATTTCTTTTTCTGATCAATATACTCAGGAGAGTTTTTTATGCCCCAAATGTATTTATGGGTAGCGGAGACCAAAAAGGGAAGAAAGCTTAAGGGAGAAGTGGAAGCGGCCACTGAGCAGATTGCCCGTGCCCAGTTGAGAAAAAGAAACCTTAAGATCCTTAAATTAAAACCCAAGCCCAAGGACCTTTTTGAAAACATATCCTTCATGCAGCCCAAGGTAACAAACAAGGATATTGTTATTTTTACAAGACAGTTTTCAACTATGATAGATGCAGGCCTTCCTCTTGTTCAGGGACTTAATATTCTGGCCGAACAGGCTGAAAACCCCACATTCAGGGGTATACTGAAACAGCTTACCAAAGATGTTGAAGGTGGTTCAACTCTTGCCGAAGCAATGAGAAAGCATCCAAAGATATTCAATGACCTATTCGTAAACCTTATTGCTGCCGGTGAGGTCGGCGGTATTTTAGATACTATCCTCCAGCGCCTGGCTACGTTTATTGAAAAAGCCGAAGAATTAAAGTCAAAAATAAAAGGTGCGCTTACATACCCTATTGTTGTTATATTTATTGCGTTTATTGTTATTGCAGTAATCCTGATATTCGTTATACCGGTTTTTCAGGACATGTTTGAAAGCTTTGGTTCCGCTCTTCCGGCACCCACACAGATGGTTGTAAATATGAGCGATTTTATGAAAAGCAATATATTATATATTATTATTGCTATCGGTGTTTTTATATTTGCTTTTAAACAGTACAGAAACAGTAAAGGGGGGAGAAAAGTTACCGACAACATTGCTCTTCGTCTTCCTGTTTTTGGGCAGCTCCTTAAAAAGACCGCTGTGGCAAGGTTCACCAGAACTCTTGGTACAATGCTTTCCAGCGGTGTTCCTATTCTTGATTCTCTCGAAATAGTCGCAAAAACAGCCGGCAATGTAGTTATTGAAGAAATTATATATGAGGTAAGGGGAAGCATTGCAGAAGGACAGACCATTGCCGAACCATTATCCGAAAATGACATATTTCCGGGAATGGTTATACAGATGATATCTGTTGGTGAAGCAACCGGTGCTCTTGATACAATGCTTGAAAAAATAGCCGATTTTTACGACAAAGAGGTCGATGCAGCTGTTGATGCTCTTACATCAATGCTTGAGCCGCTGCTCATGCTTTTCCTGGGCGGCACAATCGGCGGCCTGGTTGTCGCAATGTACCTGCCTATTTTCTCAATGGCAGGAGCTGTAGGCGCCTAGTTTTATCCCATGGTCAATGCTGACCTGAAAAACAGCCAGACAGAACTCTCAGGGAGGCTTCAAACGCTTATGCTTTTGAGGCTTCTCTTTATTTCGGCCCTTCTTGGTGCCTCTGTTTTTCTGCAGGTTAAACAGACAAAAACCTATTTTGGCGATATACAGACCACTCACTACTTCCTTATTGCAACTGTATATTTTTTAACCTTTGTTTATATCATTCTTTTTACATCCTCTAAAAATCTTGTAAAGCAGGCCTATCTGCAACTGCTCTTAGATTCTTTTTTTGTTACGGCAATTGTTTATTCAACTGGCGGAATAGACAGCATCTTTCCCTTTCTCTACATACTCAATATAATAAATGCCAGCATCATTTTATACAGAAGGGGAGGTATGGTCATTGCCAGCAGCTGCAGTATTCTGTACGGACTGCTGATGGACCTTCACTATTATGATGTTATTAATCCCCTTGGAAGTCAGCTGGCTCATTCTTCAAGATATCAGGCCTCAAACCTGTTTTATGTTATTACGGTAAACATAGCAGCTTTTTATATTGTTGCATTCCTCAGCAGTCTTCCGTCGGAGCAGGCAAGGAAGAGCAAAGAGGAGCTTAAGGAAAAGGAATATGATTTTTCAAAGCTTGAGGCGCTTAACGAGCTTATCGTAAGCAGTATATCATCAGGCCTGATTGCCGTTGATGAGCATAAAAAGATTATACTGTTTAACCCCGCATCAGAAAAGATATTCGGACTTGCATCAGGGGATATAATGGGAAGAAATATAGAGGATGTTCTTCCGATAATCGCCTCCTATATTGACTGTGATTCTCCTGAATCTAAAAATATTTCTCCATGCAGGCCTGACACCTTCCGGGATATTGAATACCGGGGAAAAAACAATGAGCTTCTTTCACTGCATTTTTCAATGTCACCTCTCCTGATTTCTGATTCCGGGCAGAAAGGAAATATTCTTCTTTTTCAGAATGTGACCGAGCTTAAAAAGATTGAAAAGGATATGAAAAGGGTCGAAGGTCTTGCTCTGGTGGGAGAACTCGCGGCAGGCATAGCCCATGAAATACGTAACCCCATGGCATCCATAAGCGGATCGATTCAGATGATTAAGGAAGATCTGGAAACCAATGAAGTCAACAGCCGGCTGATGGGAATAATATTAAGGGAGGTAGACAGACTTAATCACCTGATAAATGATTTTTTGAAATACGCAAGACCAAAACCCTTTGAGCTGCGTGAAGTCGATCTGAACCGGTTGATTAACGAATCCCTTGAGCTGATAAAAAACAGCGGCAAATGGAATAAAAAGATTGAGTTAAAAACAGAACTGGATAGTATGAACATTATTCTTGCAGATCCGGAACAGGTACGGCAGGTAATATGGAATATACTGCTTAATGCAGCTGAAGAGCTTCCTGACGGCGGTTTTCTTATGGTAAGTACAGAGCTTGTATCTGCCGTAAGGTCGCAGGAAGATTTTGTAGATATGATTGAAATGAAAGTAAGGGATTCCGGCGAAGGATTCAGTGAAAAGGCTCTTGGTCATATGTTTTCTCCCTTTTTTACCACAAAGGAAGAAGGCTCGGGGCTTGGCCTTGCCATAGTTAAACAGATTGTAGAAGGTTTGAAAGGACGAATATACGGCCGTAACCATCCTGATGGAGGAGCTGAGATCAGCATCCTTTTCAGATGCGGACAACAGGCTGTAGACAGGGAATAAATAATAATGGAATTAAACAGCAGCGAATTTTTATTAAACGTATCAAAGCCCAGCAGGTATATGGGCCATGAAGTTAATTCGGTAAAAAAGGATTTTAAAGATATAGATGTGTCGGCAGCTCTTGCCTTTCCTGATGTGTATGAAGTCGGAATGTCTCATCAGGGATTAAAGATACTGTACCATATTTTAAACAGCCGGCCGTGGATCGCAGCAGAAAGGGTCTTCTGCCCCTGGCCTGATATGGAAAAAGAGATAAGAGAAAGAGGACTTTTTTTAAGGTCTCTTGAGTCCGATAAACCTCTTAGGGATTTTGACGTGGTCGGATTCAGTGTTCAGCATGAGTTATGCTACAGCAATATTCTTACAATGCTTGATCTTGCGGGTATTCCTTTCCTTGCTTCCGAAAGGGATGATTCCTTTCCGCTCATAGTCGCGGGCGGTCCGGCCTGTTTTAATCCTGAACCTGTTGCCGATATATTTGATGCAGTACTTATTGGTGACGGTGAAAATGCAGTCGTTGAAATGTGTGATATTATAAGAGCTGCAGGAAAAGAAAAACAGTCAAAAAGCGAGGTGCTTAAAAATCTGGCCGGGGTGAAGGGTTTTTACATTCCCTCTCTTTTTAAACCCCATTATGACGATGAAAACCGGTTTGAATATATTGAGCCGCTTCTTGAAGGGTATGAAACTGTTGAAAAATCGTTGATCACTGATATGAGCGAATCTTCATTTCCTGTTGACCAGGTTCTTCCCTTCACTCAGCTTGTTCATGACAGGCTGGCCGTTGAAATATCAAGAGGATGCACCAGAGGCTGCCGCTTCTGTCAGGCAGGGATGATATACAGGCCGGTAAGGGAACGCAGCCCGATTGATATAATCGATATCGCTGAAAAGGCTCTCGGATCAACAGGGTTCGAGGAGATGTCTCTTTTATCTCTCAGTTCAGGTGACTACAGCTGCATTGCTCCATTATTAAAGGAGCTTATGGACCGGCAGGCAGATAAAAAAGTAGCAGTTAGTCTGCCTTCATTAAGAATAGACAGTATTGATCCTTTATGGTTCGAGCAGATAAAGAGAGTAAGAAAAACCGGTTTTACAATGGCTCCCGAAGCCGGAACCGACAGGCTAAGGAAAATAATCAATAAAACACTTACCAATGATGAGATTATCGAGACAGCCGGCAAAGTATATGATGCCGGATGGAAGCTTATTAAGCTTTATTTTATGATCGGGCTTCCGGGTGAAACAGATGAAGATCTTCAGGGTATTATTGATCTTGCAAAAAAGGTTGCCTCCTGCAGCAGGGGAAAAGGAAAGAAGGATGTGCTTAATATAAGTGTGTCTGCATTTGTCCCGAAATCTCATACTCCGTTTATGTGGGAGCCTCAGCTTGACTATAAAGAGAGCTGGAGACGAATTAATTTTATACGTGACGGGCTCAAGAAAACCCATGTGAAGGTAAGGTGGAATCAGCCCGAAACCAGCTGGCTTGAGGGGATTTTTTCCCGCGGTGACCGTAGGCTGACTGATCCGCTCATAAAGGCATGGAAGGCTGGGGCCAGGTTTGATGCCTGGGGTGAATATTATAATATGGATCTTTGGAAAGATAGTTTTAAGAATTCCGGCGTTGACTCCGATTCATATTTATATAGGAGACGATCCCTTGATGAAAATCTGCCCTGGGGGCATATTGCATCCGGAGTAACTGCTGACTACCTCAAGGAGGAGTATCAGAAGGCCCTTGAAGCAGTAATGACACCTGACTGCAGGGACAAATGTCTTAAATGCGGTGTTTGTGATTTTAAAAATATAAAGCCTCAAATCAATATGGCTTTTTCGACTCCTGAAAGCAGCATCGAAGGGGGTGCTGAAACAGGTTTTGAAAAACAGAAAAAACGATTCAGGCTGTTTTTTTCCAAGACCGGCTCTGCCAGATATTTGAGCCATCTGGAGCTTATAAGGCTGCTTATACGGTCTCTCAGGAGAACCGGGCTTGATATTGTTTACTCGGAAGGGTATCATCCTATGCCGAAGCTGTCCTTTCCATGTGCACTTCCTGTGGGGACAGAAAGCCTGTGCGAAACAGCGGATATAGAAATGTATGCCCCTGTTTCATCTGAAATTTTAAGAGAAAAACTGGACAGCCAGCTTCCTGAGGATATCAGGATAAGTGATGTTCAGGAGGTGACAGGTCGTTCAAAAAGTGTTGTAATAAAGGAAAGTCACTACAATATAAATTTAACAGGTCTTGAAATAAACAGGCAGGATCTGGACAGTTTTACAGGTGCTGATAATTACGAAATTACCAAAAAAACAAAAAAAGGCAGCAGGAAAATAGACGCCAGAAAACTTGTGAAAAATATTGCATTCTGTTCTGATGGTAATATTGATCTTAAGATCATAAACGGCAACGGATCTGAGCTTAAACCGGTTCAGATAATATCCGAGATATTCAGTATCAATCAAAATGATATTGCAAAGATAAGAATAACAAAGGTCAATCAGGTAACAGGCTGAAAAACAGAGGCGTTGCCGGTTGATACATTCAATAGCAGACAGGTACTTATATGACAAGCGAACTTGTAATTAACGCAAGGCCCCATGAAACCAGGGTTGCGCTGGTTGAAAACGGAGTTGTTGCTGAATTATACATCGAGCGGAAGACAGGCCAGGAGCTTATGGGAAATATCTACCGGGGAAGGGTTGTAAGGGTTCTTCCCGGTATGCAGGCGGCATTTGTGGATATAGGTCAGGAGAGAACCGCTTTTTTGTATGTATCTGATGTGCACAGGGATATACTGGATATTGATAATGTAATGCTTAACAGTTTTCATAACAGTGATGATCCTGACTCAGATGAAGCTGACGTTGAAGAGAACAGAAGAGAACCTGAAAAATCACTGAATATCGAAGACATGCTCCATGAAGGGCAGGATATCATGGTGCAGGTTGCAAAGGAGCCTCTTGGAACAAAGGGTGCCAGGCTTACCTCCTACATATCTCTTCCGGGAAGACATCTTGTTCTGCTCCCTACTGTGAACCATATCGGGATTTCCAGAAAAATTGAAGATCAGGAAGAACGAGAAAGACTTAAAAGTATTATTGATGATATCCGCTCCGATGATTCAGGGTTTATTGTGCGTACGGTCAGTGAAGGGACGGATGCAGATAAATTGAAATCCGAAATGGATTTTATGCAGAAACTTTGGAAGGATATTAAGACCCGTATGTCTGGATCGAGCCGGCCCGGGCTTCTGTATATGGATCTTTCGGTTTCTCTCAGGGCAGTAAGAGATCTGTTTACCAGAGAAGTAGACAGGCTGATAATAGATGATGAGCGCGAATATGAGAGGGTTGTTGAGTTTGTTGACAAGTTTGCACCGGCCCTCAGGTATTCCATAGAACTTTACAACGGTGAAGACCCGATATTTGATTATTACGGAATAGAGATGGAAATATCAAGGGCGCTCGATAATGTAATATGGCTGAAGTCAGGGGGGTACATTGTTATTGAAATGACCGAAGCTCTTACATCCATAGATGTTAATACCGGCAGTTATGTCGGGAAAAGAAATCTTGAAGAAACCATTTTAAAAACAAACCTCGAAGCAGTAAAAGAACTGGCCTATCAGCTTCGCCTTCGGAACATAGGCGGGCTTATAGTTATTGACTTTATAGACATGGAAAAGGCTGAAAACCGTCAGCGGGTATTTATGTCGCTTACCGAGGTCCTGAGTAAAGACAAGGCAAAGACTAATGTGCTTCCCATGTCCGAGCTCGGTCTGATTGAAATGACCAGGAAAAGGACAAGAGAAAATCTTGGCAGGTTTTTAACCGAGCCCTGTCAGTATTGTGAGGGAAGAGGCGTTATTAAATCTAAAAAGACAATATCCTATGAAATATTCAGAGATATTGAAAGAGAGCCGCCTCCGGTATCAGAGCAGGATGATAAAGTTTATGTCCAGGTAAATCCTGAGATTGCCAATGTAATAAAGGAAGATGAACAGCAGTCCATTATGGGACTTGAGAAAAAGATTAAGAGGAGAATAATTATTATTTCTCAAAATGATTTTCATATGGAGCAGTACAGCATAAGTACATAATCCGTTAATCCCGTAAACTTTAATAGAAAAAGATATGGCAGCAAAAAAAACAAAACCAGACTACCTTAGCGGTATTTTTATATTAATTGTATTTGCCGGTTTTTCATTTTTCAACTGGTCTCTTCCTGATAAAATTGATGACTTTATTTACAGGTCCGGCTCCGGATTCGGGAGTTCCGCATCATCTGAAGTCAATGAGGTTGTTATTGTCAGTGTTTCACCTGAAGATTTGAATAAGTCTTCCGTAGAGAATAGACCTGGAAGCGCAGGGCTTGTTGAACTGGCAGATCGTCTTAATTCTCTCGGAGTAAAACTTATAGGGTTTTCCATGCCTTTCAGGGTGGAACAGTCAGCATCTGCACTTAATGAATTCAGGGCATTGTATGAAGAGGTTAATGCCTATCCCCCGGGTGATAAAGCTGAACGTTTCAAGGAATGGGTTCTTGAAAATATCGATAAATTTGAAAACCGTATTGCTTCCAAAGATATTTTTCCGGACGCCTTTACCAGTGCAGAAAATATTATTGTTCCAGTTACAGATACAGGTTCCGGGTCAGTTACTCCTTTATCTGTGGAATACCTTAACAGTTCGGGTGCTGACGCATCTTTTATCAAAGAAATATCAGTTGAAAAGCTGGCTTTTTCATATCCTGAATTACTGAATAGTGCAGGAGGAATAGGCTTTATTCCCGATAACAAAAGTGATTATGGTGATGATTTATCATGGCCCGTCTATTGGGGGTATAACGGTGTTCTTGTGCCGTCTCTTCCATTACGAATGGCTATTTTTTATAATGGATTAAAGCCTGTTGAGGTAGAAGCCGATAAAATAAAGATAGTAATAAAAGATAAAGTGCTGCCGCTTATTAACGGCAGGATGTATTTCCCTTTAGTTAAAGATAAATATGCAGCGGAATCGCTAACCTATGATCAGGTAATGGGTGATTTTAAAAAGCTGCCTGATTTAAAGAATAAAGTTGTAATAATCGGTTTTAATGACAGTGACAGTAAAAAAATGGAAAATGTAATACCTGACAGGAGATCCAGTCTGGCTGCAAGGCAGTTTGCGTCAATAATTAATTGTGATGCTGTCTCAAGGCCTTCCTTTATCATTTTTATAGAGTCACTGTTTTTTATTATTGCTGTTTTTTTTATGGTTTCACGGGCGCCTCAAAAAAGCTATCTGTTTTCATTTACAGGTTTTTTGTTTGTAATAGCTGCAGCTGCAGGCATTTCTTTGTTTTCATTAAGTTTTTTAGGCGTCTGGTTTAAAGCCGGTAATATTATTACAGGAACTGTCATTCTTTATGTTCTGTTTTTGTTAAAGGGAAATAAATCTGCATCAGGTAAAAAGGAATCCAATGAAACCAGGCGTATTTTAGGGCTTAATTATCAGAGCCAGGGTGAGCTTGATCTTGCATTTAAAGAATTTAAAAATCTCCCCCTTGATAAGGAAACCAAAGACCTGATCTATAACCTGGGCCTCGAATATGAAAAAAGAAAACTCAATGAAAAGGCCCTTGAAGTATATAACTACATTAATAAATCCGGAAGCTACAGAGATCTTAATGACCGGATTCCCATGCTCCGTGAGTCGGATCGTTCTTCTACAATGGGAAGTTACAGGGATATGAATGATTCAAACGTGCTTGTTGATTCAAGTGACGGTCCGGCACGTACAATGGTTGGACGGTATAAAATACTGGGAGAACTGGGAAAAGGTTCAATGGGCCTGGTATACAAGGCTCAGGACCCCAAGATTAACCGGATTGTTGCAATTAAAACCATAAGGTTTTCAGATGAGTTTGAAGAAGATGTGATAGCAGAAATAAAAGAGCGTTTCTTTACCGAGGCAGAGATAGCAGGCAAACTTTCTCATCCGGCTATTGTTACTATTCATGATGTCGGTGAAGACCGTGATCTTACTTATATGGCAATGGAATGTCTTGAAGGCGAAGATCTGGAAAAGTATATTGTTAAAGACAGTCTGCTTCCCGTGAGATCAGTTATTGATGTAATTGCCCAGATTGCCGAAGCCCTTGAGTTTGCCCATAAGGAGGGTGTTGTTCACAGGGATATAAAGCCTGCGAATGTTATGCTGCTTACAAACGGAAAGGTAAAGGTTACTGACTTCGGTATTGCAAAGGCAATTTCATCATCAAAAACAAAAACCGGAGTAATACTCGGAACTCCCAACTATATGTCTCCGGAACAGATAATGGGTCAGAAAATAGATTTTAAATCCGATATCTTTTCTCTGGGTGTTCTGTTTTATCAGCTTTTGACCGGGGAACTGCCCTTTCACGGTGATAACCTAAGCGGTCTGCTGTACCAGATAACACAGGTAAGGCATTCTTCTCCAAGGGTATACAATCAGAAAATTCCAAAGGTATGCGAGCAGATACTGGATAAGGCTTTGTCAAAAGACCCGGCCAAACGTTTCAAGTCTGCCGGTGATATGGCACATATTATACGTGCGCTTGGTGAAAAAATTGATGAATTGAAAAAAAAGAAAATTTCTGCAGAACAGGCTGAAAAGGATGCCTGATTACAGGAAAAAGGTTCAGCTTGAACAGAGGCTGGCCTGTTATGGATGTTAAACCATTTTTATTTATAAACCGGAGTAAATTTGTTTATTAAATCTGCTGGCATAACTGATGTTGGATTAAAGCGGGACGGTAATGAAGACAGTTTTTCTGTTGATGATTCACTCGGACTTTATATCGTAGCAGACGGCATGGGCGGACATCTTGCTGGAGAAGTGGCAAGCCGTATTTCCGTTGATGTTATCAGTAAAAGCTTTCGCAAGTGGATTGAAGAAGATGCCGGTGAGGATGAGATATACGGCGGAGCCGATAAAGCCCTTTCAAAGGAGGGCAACTACATCCTTGGCGGGATAAGACTGGCAAACAAGGTTGTATATGAGCTCGCTCTGGAGCAGAAAGAGTATCAGGGGATGGGCACCACCGTAGTAGTTCTGCTGGTTACTCCATCCATGACAATCGCAGCCAATGTTGGTGACAGCCGCATTTATCTTGTAAGAGACGGTGAGCTGGAGAGGCTTTCAAAAGATCATACAATTGTAGCAGAACAGGTTGAACTGGGTATGATGACAGAAGAGGAAGCCCTTACTTCGTCCATGAAGCATATTCTTACCAGGAATCTTGGATCATCCGAATACGTTGAGCCTGAGGTGTTTGAGATTGAACCTTCGAATGATGACTGCTTTATTCTCTGTTCGGACGGGCTGACGGACCTTGTAAACAATGATGAGATTCTTGAGATGGTTCAAAATGCCGATGATCCGGAAAATCTCTGCAGAGATTTTATCAGAACCGTACTGGGAAGAGGTGCTCATGACAATACTACTGTTGTCTCGGTGTTTCTTTCAAGTCTTAAAAAGCAGAAGCAGGGCATGCTTATGAAAACCGGGTGTCTTGTGTCCGACATCATTATTGGTGTGCAGAAAACAGGTAAAAAAGTAATTCCCTTCAAATAAATAGATATTGATATTTGGAAGGGTTTCGGAATAATATAACCTTTATAATTAACCAGGGGGAAAATTATGGCCCGACTTATCTTGATGTTCAACAATCAGGTGGTTAAAGAATATCCTCTAAAAAAAGAGAGCATTACCATAGGCCGTAATGAGGATAATACAATAACTGTTGATAATCTCGCTGTCTCCGGATATCACGCCAGAATAGATGCCGCCGGCAAGGATTATATACTCACAGATCTGCAGAGTACCAATGGTACATTTGTTAACGATAAAAAGGTCATATCCCATAAGCTTCTTCATGGCGATAATGTAATAGTGGGCAAGCATCGTCTGCTTTTTGTCGGAGACGGTCAGAAGGCTGAAGTAAAGACAGCTTCTGCCGGCAAGATTGATATGGATAAAACCATGATGCTTGATACTGCAAAGCAGAAGGAGCTGCTGGCAAAGCAGTCCGGAGTCGCTGCAAAAGCTGCTGCAGCTGCAGCCCAGAGCATAGGTGTTGTAAGTTTTATAGAAGGAGCAGACCTTGGAGAAATAGAGTTAACGAAAAAACTTACAAAGATAGGAAAGGCTAACACTTCCGAGATCAGGCTGTCCGGTCTTTTTATGCCTTCTACTGCTGCTACAATAAGCAGGCGTCCATCCGGGTATGTTATTACATCAATGGGTGGAAAACTGAAGGTAAATGGCGAAGTGATAAAAGACAGCATCCAGCTTAACGAGTTTGACACTATTGAGATTGGAAAAGTCAAATTCCAGTTTTATCAAAAGAAAGCAGCCAAATAATCAGAAAAAAAATAATTAAAACCTTTAGGGGTTCAGATGGGATTCATAAAAATGGATCCCATTTTTTTATTTTATTCCAGGTCTGTATTTTTATGTTTCTTTTTGATCTTTTCCAGCCCCATGTCGATCTGTTCTATGGTATACCGCTTTTTGCAGTTGTTGCACTGGTAGATTTCGTCAATCAGGCGGTCATATACAAGAGAATCTGAAAAATTAACACTGTGGAAGCGAAGTGAGAAGTTGTAAATTCTTTTAAAATCCTTTCCTTCACAGTCTTCGCATTGAAAGTATTCATGGATAATTTCCATTGTCAGGCTCCTTACATTTTTCCTGTCTCCGTTTTGGAAACGGTTAGTCTTTTTACCCTTCCATTTACTTTTTTTCAATAAATTTTTCATAAAAATCTAATTTTAACCAAGGATTATTAAGTGCGATTGACAATGTCAATACAGCTTAACGTTACCGGCTGTTTGTGTGAAATAGAAATATTTATAAGGATTAGACAATAATTCGTTGATTTGATAAGATTCTTTGTTTATTTTGATCATTAATCAGATATAAGTCATTGAATTAATTTTCTGATTTTACTTATAGCCTTCCACTGCTTCTTTATTCAGGTGGGATATTAATTTTCCGTAAGAGGGATAACATGAGAGTTCTTGTTACTGGTACCGCCGGCTTTATCGGTTCTTATACGGCTATGAGTTTTTCCGGAAGGCGTGACGAAGTTTTTGATCTGGATTTTATTAAGATTCCCCTGTAGCAGTTCTGTCGCCCCGGGAAGGAGTAAATATGGATTTTAAAAAGAAAATATTGTGCATTGGAGCCGGATATGTCGGCGGGCCGACTATGGCAATGATAGCTTTTAAATGCCCTAAGTACAAAGTTACTGTTGTAGATATAAATGAACAGCGTATAAAGGAATGGCAGAGCGACGATCTGCCGATATATGAACCTGGGCTTTATGAAGTTGTGAAGGAAGCCAGGGAAAGAAACCTGTTTTTTTCAACCGAGATTGATCAGAATATCAAGGATGCCGATATTATTTTTGTCTCGGTAAATACGCCTACAAAAACATACGGCCAGGGCGCAGGCATGGCAGCAGACCTCCAGTACTGGGAGAAGACTGCCCGCCAGATACTTGCCAACTCCGATACCGGAAAGATTATTGTTGAAAAATCAACTCTTCCTGTCAGAACAGCACAGGCCATGGAAAGAATTCTTAACAGTAACGGAAATGGTATTGAGTTTCAGGTGCTGTCAAACCCTGAGTTTCTTGCCGAGGGAACGGCAATAAAAGACCTTGAAGCCCCGGACAGGGTGCTTGTCGGCTCCGGCGAAACGGAAGATGGTATAAAGGCAAGAAAAGAAATTGTTGAAATATACGCAAACTGGGTGCCCGCAGAAAAAATAATTGAATCCAATGTATGGAGTGCCGAGCTTTCAAAACTGACCGCAAATGCGTTTCTGGCCCAGCGGGTATCATCCATCAATTCTCTTTCAGCCCTTTGTGAAAAAACAGAAGCAGATATTGATGAGGTGGCATTTGCAATCGGTACAGACTCACGTATCGGTAATAAATTTCTTAAATCAAGTGTTGGCTTTGGCGGATCCTGTTTTAAGAAAGATATTCTTAACCTTGTATATATCTGCCGAAACTATGGGCTTCAGGAAGTCGCTGATTACTGGGAGTCTGTTGTGAAAATAAATGAATGGCAGGGAAAACGGTTTGTCTATACCATGATGACAAATATGTTTAATACTGCTGCCGGGAAAAAAATTGCTGTCTTTGGTTTTGCATTTAAGTCAGATACAGGTGATACCAGGGAGTCTCCTGCAATATATGTTACGAGAAGGCTTGTTGAAGAACATGCAATGGTGGTAGTTTCTGATCCAAAGGCATTAAATAACGCTAAAAAGGATCTTGAAGATTTGACCGATTATGTCAGCTATGAGGAAGATCCATACAAGGCAGCAGAAGGCAGTCATGCCATAGCCGTTTTAACTGAATGGGATTTATATAAGGGGCTTGATTATAAACGGATATATGATTCAATGGAAAAGCCGGCTTTTATATTTGACGGACGAAATGTTCTGGATCATAAAAAACTTTTTGATATGGGTTTTAATGTATTTGCTATTGGAAAAGGGCCGTTAAAACACATATAGTGTAAATTATAAAAACTTCGATTTTGAAAATAAACGATCAGCTTTTATCAGTCAGCTTTCAGCCTTTTTTAACTGAAAGCTGATTGCATTTTTGCCTGAAATTATTTTATAAAGCTATGATCTAATTTTGAGGAACAGGAATAGAAAGATTATGAGTATAAGTACAATAAAAGGGTTTAAAGATATACTGCCCGAAGAAACAGCAATGTGGCAGTGGATTGAAAAGAATGCGCGTGAAGTTTTCAGGGTATTCGGATACAGAGAAATCAGGACTCCTCTCCTTGAATGGACAGAACTGTTTGCCAGAGGGATCGGCCAGGAAACGGATATTGTCTCCAAAGAGATGTATACACTTGAGGACAGTAAAGGAAGAAAGCAGACTCTTAGACCTGAGGCCACGGCTTCTGTTGTAAGATCCTATATTCAGAACAGGCTTTATAACACTAACCCGGTACAGAAGCTTTATACTATCGGGCCGATGTTCAGGCATGAGAGACCTCAGAAGGGCAGATTCAGGCAGTTCCACCAGATAAATGCCGAAATCTTCGGAGACCAGGGGCCGGCTTCTGATGCTGATCTCATTAATATGGCAATGCATATTTTTGAAAAGGTCGGCCTTACAGGGGTAACGCTTAATATCAACTCTCTTGGTTGCCCCTCATGCCGTAGCGAATTTAAAAATAAATTAAAAGAATACCTTTCCGGAAAATTTGAACCTCTCTGTGCTGAATGTCAGAAACGCTCGGAACTTAATCCTTTAAGAGTTTTTGACTGCAAGGTGGAGACATGCAAAGAAGTCATGGCTGATGCTCCGATAATAACCGATCACATATGTGATGACTGCAGGGAGCATTTTACATTACTGCAGAAATACCTGGATGGTTTTAATATTTCATATACAGTTAATCCTAACCTTGTAAGAGGTCTTGATTACTATTCAAGAACCACCTTCGAGATTCAGACCGACAGGTTAGGTACCCAGAATGCTGTTGCAGGCGGAGGAAGATATGACGGCCTGATAAAACAGCTGGACGGCCCTGAACACTGCGGTATGGGGTTTGCCATCGGCTTTGAACGGCTTGTCGCCCTTCTGGAGGAGGAACGAAAGATACTTCCTGACGGGCCTGACCTGTTTATTGTGGCTCTTGGTGATGATGCTTTTAATAATGCATTTTTATGGGCCGACAGCCTCAGAAAAGAAGGGGTTTCGGTTGAGCTTGAATATGAAACCAAAAGTATGAAAGCCCAGATGAAGAAAGCTGACAAGCTTAATTCACAAAGGGTTCTGATTGCAGGTGATGATGAACTGAAAAACGGAAAGGTTGTTTTAAGAAATATGGAAACAAAGGAACAGATTGATGTTCCTATTGATGGTCTTATAGAAAACATCAAAAAAATAATCTTATAACCACGGCTTAATAAAAAGCACAGGATACAACTATGGTAATAGACACACTTGGAGAGTGGAAGAGAACTCATGACTGCGGAAGTCTGAGAGTAGAAGATAAAGAAAAAGAAGTCCTTTTAATGGGCTGGGTAAACAGCCGCAGGGATCTGGGTAATTTAATATTTATTGATCTTAGAGACAGGGACGGTATAACGCAGGTTGTTTTTGATCCGCAGGTTGAAAAAGAGTCTCATGAAAAAGCCCATGTGTTAAGAAACGAATGGGTAATCGCAGTAAAGGGTACAGTTACTGCAAGGCTTGAGGGACGGGAAAACAGCAATATGCCTACAGGTGCTGTTGAGCTTGTTGCAAAGGAGCTTAAGATCCTCAATAAAACAGAGGTTCCTCCATTTCAGGTTGACGGGGCGGTTGATGCATCCGAAACTCTGAGGCTCAAGTACCGGTATCTTGAACTCAGGAGGCCCAGAATATTTAATAATTTTAAAAGACGTCACCTTATGGCGGCATCCATCAGAGATTATCTTAATACCCGCGGTTTCCTTGAAGTGGAAACACCTATCCTTACTAAAAGTACGCCTGAAGGTGCAAGAGACTACCTTGTGCCAAGCAGGGTGAATGAGGGAATGTTCTACGCTCTGCCGCAGTCTCCGCAGCTTTTTAAACAGCTTTTAATGGTAGCCGGTTTTGATAAATATTACCAGATAGTAAGATGCTTCAGGGATGAAGACCTTCGCGCAGACAGGCAGCCTGAGTTTACCCAGGTTGACCTTGAGATGTCCTTTGCAAACGAGGAAGATGTAATGGATATTTTTGAAGGCATGGTTCGAAGGCTTTTTAAAGAAATTCTGGATTTGGATATTGTTAATCCTGTTCCACAAATGGAATATGACGAAGCAATGGAAAGGTTCGGGTCGGACAGGCCGGATACAAGATTTGATATGGAACTTAAAAGCCTGACAGATATTGCTGCGGACTGCGGTTTCAAGGTTTTTAAAGGGGCTGTAGAAAACGGCGGAATTGTTAAAGCAATCAATGTCAAAGGTGCTGCTTCGGATTTTTCTAGGAAAATTATTGATGAGCTCACAGCATCTGTCGCCGAGTACGGGGCAAAAGGTCTTGCATGGATAAAAATAAATGAAGAAGAATGGCAGTCACCCATTGCCAAGTTTTTTTCCGATGATGAAAAGAGTTCAATAGAAAAGACCGTTGATGCTGCACCCGGAGATCTTATCCTGATAGTGGCTGATAAAGAAGGTGTTGTAAATCAGTCACTCGGAGCTTTGAGGCTGAATATAGCCCACAGACTTAATATTATACCTGTCGGCCGCTTTGACTTTTTATGGGTAACAAAGTTTCCACTTGTTGAGTATGATGAAGATGAGAACCGTTATCAGGCAATACATCATCCATTTACTGCACCGCTCCATGAAGATCTTCCAATGATCGAGGAAGATCCCGGAAAGGTGCGCTCTCGGGCCTATGACCTTGTTTTAAACGGTGTTGAAATAGGAGGCGGCAGTGTCCGTATTCATGATATATCAATGCAGGAAAGGATATTTGCCCTTTTAGGCATATCAAAAGAGGAAGCTGACATGAAGTTCGGTTTTCTTCTTGAGGCATTAAAATACGGAGCCCCGCCCCATGCAGGTATGGCAATAGGCTTTGACAGGCTTGCGGCCATAATGTCGGGAGCCGATTCCATTCGTGAGGTTATTGCCTTTCCTAAAACCTCAAGCGCATCATGTCTGATGACCAATGCGCCATCCGAAGTTGATGGCTCACAGCTTGATGAGCTGGGTTTATCTTTGAATAAATAACAGTATTCAGATTTTATCTGCAGAATCTAAAACGCTCCATTTGCCGGGAGGAATGGCAAATGGAGCGTTTTGATTAGAAGACCCGAAGGGGGATTAGTCTTCTGCTATTTTAAGTGTTAAAAATACAGTTGCGTCTTCTCTTTTTACTAGCAGGAGGATTGTTTCGCCGTCCTTACGGCCTTTAAGTTCTCCATTAAATTCTTCAACTGTTTTTACTTTTTTCTGTTCAACCTCAAGTATCAGGTCCCCCGGCTTTAAACCTGCTTCTGCGGCAGGTGATCCATATTCTACCCTTAATACAACAACACCTTCAGTTTCTGATATTCCGTATCTTCTGGCCTTTTCGGGCGTCAGGGTTTCAAGATCAAGTCCCAGGTCCACCTTATAGGGTGAATTCATGGCTTTTTCATCATCGGTACTCGGGCGTGATCCAAGTGTTACAGTGAAATTCTTTTTCTTACCTCTGCGGATTACTACAACTTTGGCCTTTGTTCCGACAGGGGTTGAGGAGACAAGTCTAATTACCTCGTTTGTATCTTTGATTTCTTTGTCCTGGAATTCTACGATTACATCTCCTATTTTAAGTCCTGCCTTTTCAGACGGTCCGTCAGCATATATGCGGTTAATAAGGGCGCCGTTCTCACTTTCCAGGTTGAATTTGTTTTTAAGATCTGCATTAATATCCTGTATTCCTACTCCCAGATATCCTCTTTCTATCTTTCCTGCTTTAAGCATGGATAGAATGTCCTTTACCATATTTACCGGGATGGCAAACCCTATTCCTACGCTTCCGCCCGTCTGTGAATAGATTGCCGAGTTGATTCCTATAACTTCGCCATTGATATTCATTAGAGGCCCGCCGCTGTTGCCTGGGTTGATTGATGCATCGGTCTGAATGAAGTTATCAAAGGTTCCGCCCATTACGTTGTTTCTGAATTTTGCACTTACAATACCTGCAGTTACAGTATGACCGAGCCCGTAGGGGTTACCTATTGCAACAACCCAGTCGCCTACTTCAAGGTTATCTGAATCCCCAAGTTCAAGTGCCTTCAGGTTGTCTGCTCCGTCTATTTTGATAAGTGCTACATCAGTTTCAGGATCACGGCCGATAATCTTTGCCTGGAACTCTCTTTCGTCATCAAGGGTAACCTTAATTTCATCTGCTTTTTCAATAACATGATTATTGGTAAGTATATATCCTTCCTTGTCTATTATGAAACCTGTACCCAGACCGCCCCTTGGGATTTCTGAAGGCGGCATGCGTTCTCCGAAGTAGCGTTCAAGAAAGTCCCTGAAAGGATCGTTCTGACCATATGGTGAGCTGTAAAACTTGTTTTTCATGGTTATTTTAGTACTGATATATACAACAGCAGGACTTGCCTTTTTTACAATGCCGGAAAAACTTTCCGGTGCTGCTTTTGCACTGGCTGAAAGGGCGAAGGGCAGCATAATCATAATGGTTATCATTACTGTTATGACTGACCTCACCAGATTTTTTCTGTATAAATTTCTGCTGGTTTTATTATCGGTTTTATTTTCCATTTTGTACTCCTTTACCTGTTTAATGTGTTTTCACATTTGTTGGTTTAGACAATGGTTCTCAGGAAATGTTCCTTAAAATATATAAATATAAATTTTGAAAAGAATAGATACTTCGAGATAATAATACCTATTCCAAAAGATTCAACCTTATACGCATAAGAACAGGTCCGGAAGACTGCTCAGTGAGCGAAGGTGCAGCAGGAGTGAACTGTCCGAGATTTTCGGTCTGACGTATAAATGAACTGTAGCCTGCAGATGGGATTTTAACTGTTACTGTATCGACATCTCCTGTTAAAGGCTCATACTCTTTTGCAATAACTTCTCCGCCTGCCTGCTGTACTATATTGTTGAGAATCGAAACAAGACGGCCGGGATTAATTATCTGGCCTTCTTCATTACCTGCCGTTCTACTGTCTCGATTTCCTGATGAAGGACCTGATCCTACTGAAATAACATTCTGTGAATCAAGCATGTCAGCATGACTTCCTGCAGGGATAAAATTCAGCTGAAGCGGGCTGCTGTCGGTACTCTGTGCCTGTATGTCCGTTGTCTGCGGAATACCTGATTCTGCTATTATGGTTTTTCCATCCTGATCAATATGAATATTGGAAAAAATCATCAGGACAAGCGCTGCTGTTGCAGTAAAAGTAACAAACTCCATTGGAAGTCTGAACCCTCCCGAACCCGGAATGAAATCCAGCAGCTTTGCATACCATGGCCTGGCCTTTACCGCCAGGTTGATCCTGTTAAGCAGATAAGCCGGGGCCTTTGCTTTTTCAAGTTCTGCAAGCTCGCCTGTAATTGATTTCATAATGAAAAAATCATTGCTGCAGTTTTTGCACGACAGCAGGTGTTCCTTGACATCCCTGGCTTCATCGTTTCCAAGTGTTTTATCCAGGTATTCGGAAAGGAGAGATTTTATTTTTTCGCATTCCATTTTAAATTATCCCCTCTAGTTTATTCCTGAGACTGAGCCTTGCCCTTGAAAGTTTTGATTTTATGGTGCCGAGTCTTGTCTTTGTGATGTCTGCAATTTCTTCATATGACAGGCCTTCAACATCACGGAGTATGACTACGGTTTTCTGATCAGGCGGAAGTTTATCAATGGCTTCCTGTATCCTGATCATTTTTTCTCTTTGCTCAAGGTTTTCATCCGGCAATTCATTTTTATCTGTTACTGCACTAAAGGTCTCTTCGCCTTTTTCCTGATCGTCATCAATAGAAACCCTTGTTTTGGCTCTCCTGTATTCAAGGGATTTAACCCTGTTTTTACAGGTGTTCATGACAATCCTGTACAGCCATGTATAAAAAGAAGATTTTTCCTTAAATCTGTTTAATGCCCTGTAAACCTTGATAAAAACTTCCTGGGCAGAGTCTTCCGCCTCCTGTTTGTCTCCCAGAAAACGATAGCATAAATTATATACCCTATCCTGGTATTTTAAAACGATCTTTTCAAATGCAGTATGATCTCCGCTCTTAAAAGTGCGAACAAGATCATTATCGTTTTCATTGCTGTCGTTTTCTGTCATTTTTCCTTACATTCATAGAGTTGGACAATTCGGTAACTAAAAGGTTCCATAACTGGTAAAAAAAATTATCGGTACATGTTTATTTCATCTCTGAGGTCCACGGCCGCCTTTCTTACAGCTTTATCAAAGTCTGTTCCGTTTCCTGCGTATATAATACCCCGTGAAGAGTTTATGGCCATGCCTGTTCCATCAGGAGTTTTACCATTTGTTACAGCTTTTTCAACATCTCCTCCCTGGGCTCCTATCCCCGGGACCAGAAAGGGAATATCTCCTGTCAGAGAGCGTATTTCTCCGAGTTCTTCGGGATATGTCGCACCTACAACAAGCATGATATTTTTATTGTAGTTCCATTCGGATTCAGCATATTTTGCGATAATCCTGTATATCTTTTCCTTACCGGATTCAATATCCTGCAGATCCTTTGCCCCGGGGTTTGATGTCCTGCATAGGATCACTACACCCTTGTCTTCCCTGTCCAGGAAGGGTTTTAATGTGTCACCGCCCATATAGGGGTTTACTGTAACAGCATCTGCCTTGTACCTTTCAAAGGCCTCCATTGCATACATTTTTGCAGTGGCGCCTATGTCTCCCCTTTTTGCGTCAAGTATGACAGGTATGTCAGGGTGATTTTTACTGATATATTCGATTGTCATTTCAAGTTCTTTTTCTGCTCCCACTGCAGAATAATATGCTATCTGGGGCTTATATGCACATACCAGGTCACAGGTAGAGTCTATTATGATCCGGTTGAATTCAAATATCGGGTGTTTCATGTTTTTTAAATGATCCGGTATTCTGTTAATATCCGGATCCAGCCCGACACATACCAGCGTGTTGCCGGATTTCCATCTTGACTGAAGTTTTTCTATGAAGCTCATATTTTCTCCTTTTACAATCTCAAGCCTTTTATTCCTGGATTATTTTATGCTCTTTTACCGAATCAAACAGTGTTTCAGGCAGCCTGCATGGTTTTTTATCAGAATTTATGCAGGCATGAACCGTATGTCCTGTCACAAGGAGCGTTCCTGCTTCCGAAAAAATCCTGTAATCAAAGCGAAGCTTTACTTTTCCTATATCCGTAACAGCTGTTTTAACTGTTATCAGTTCATCATACCCGACATTTGCATGGTACTTTGCTGATGCTTCTATTACCGCAAGGGCTGAACCTTCTCCCTCAAGTTTAGAATAGGGTGATCCAAGTGCCCTCATATATTCGGATCTTCCTACTTCAAAAAATGTCAGGTAGTTGCCGTAATATACAACTCCCATCTGGTCGGTATCTTTATATCTTACACGCACCTCTGCTGCGTTCCATCCGTTTTCAATCATGTTCTGATTCCTTTTCTGTTTTTTGTCTCTATTTCAGCGGTACCATGGGGTTTTTCAGGTAGCGTGCCGCAAGGTCAATGTAGACCTGTTTACTCATATTCCAGTGTTCTTCATCTCTGTTTTTTATCTCCCTGATTATCCTTGCGGGATTTCCTCCAGCAACAACTTTTTCCGGTATAACCTGGTTCTGTTTTACCACTGCGCCTTCTGCAACAATGCTTCCGGCTTTAACTTCGGACCTTATGCTTAATATTGCACCCATGCCTATAACGGCAAGATCTCCGATAAACTTTGAGTGTATAACCGCACCATGACCCAGTGTGACTTTTTTGCCAATATAACTGAGTTCTCCGGGAGGCGCGTGTATTATTACTCCTTCTTCAACCGCGGTGCCGTCTTCAATTTCTATGCTTCCGTAGTCGCCGCGAAGTATTACGCCATGACCTATATAACAGCTGCTTCCGATTTTTACATCACCGATTACATTTGCCAGTTCACTTATATAGGTATTGTTTCCTGCGGAGGGTGTTTTTCCTTCAAATTCAAAAAGCATTTTTTACCTTTCAATTGCATATTGGAGCAATGGCACCTTTTTATTAATCCTGAGGAAGTTTGATTCTGAAAAGATAGGGCCAGTATTTTCCGGTTACCAGAAAGTGATCTTTTTCACTGTCATAGGCTATTCCGTTGGCAGGTGCGTCAGGGCCGGGTTTATAGTAGCCTTTAAGTAAATTTTTCAGCCTGTAGGATTTTTTTACTTCTCCTGTATCAGGAGATATTTTTAATATTGTATCGGTTAAAAAGATGTTGGCATATATATAGCCGTTTATGTATTCCAGCTCATTCACGGCCCTCAGTTCACCGTTGTTGTTATGTACTGTTATTTTTTTTACGATCTCAAATGTTTCAGGGCTTAAAAAAAACAGGGTAGATGAGCCGTCGCTCATTATCAGGTTCTTTCCGTCGTTGGTCAGGCCCCATCCTTCGGTTTCATAACTGAATTTTCTGATAAGGCTCCAGTCCTTAAGGCTGTAAACATACCCTGTTCGGCTTCTGTAGGTAAGCTGTATGATTCTGTCATCCAGAACAGTAATACCTTCCCCGAATATGGGCTCCGGCAGTGAAATATACTGCAGTATCTTTCCTGTTTTTAAATCCAGCCTTCTCAGGCTTGAAGGGCCGTCTTTGCATGGGCCTGTGCCCTCATAGATAAATCCGTTAAGGTAAATAAGGCCTTCGGTCTGGGAATATTTATCATGGGGATATACTTCTATTACATTTCTGTTTTCTTTTTTGTCTGTGTTTAAAGCAGTACAGGAAGTTGAGGACAGTAGTAATATGATGAACAGTGCCGCTGATATTTTTCTGTATTTCATTCGGTAATCCTGATTATCATTTAATGGATAATTTGTTGGATTCAAATTCTTCTACTATCTTCCCCCTGACATCCTCGAGCAGTTTCATTTTATCTGTTTTAGGATAGTCTGTAACCTCTACCGGAGGCAGAACGGAAAGAGTGACATTTCCGGGAGTTATTTTAAGTGAATCCTTCTGCATGATCGACCATGTTCCGTTAAGGACTACCGGTACAATCCGGACTCCTGCGTCATAGGCAAGGACAAAGCCTCCTTTTTTAAATTCTCCGATATTACCGTCCAGGCTGCGTGTGCCTTCAGGGAATATCATAACGGATACTCCGGATCTGATTCTTTTTGCAGCTTCTCTTAAGCTCTGTATTGCTTTTCTTCTGTCTTTTCTTTCTATGCTTATGTAGCCTGCACCCCGCATGGCACGACCGAAAAGCGGGATTTTAAAAAGTTCCGCCTTTGCAATCCATCTGAACTGGGCCGGAAGTGCAGAGAAGAGTACAAGGATATCAAAGTTGCTCTGGTGGTTGCATGTGAACACGCACGGTTTTTCAGGGTCAAGGTTTTCAAGGCCCTTTGTACTGACCCTGATGCCTGCCACCCATAATATGGATTTTGCCCACCATCTTCCTATTTTATGGGGCGCGTTGCCTTTACGTGAAAAGAAAGAAATGCATATGGCCGAAAGGCTCATTACTATAGTGTCTATAATAATCCAGAGTATAATAAAAATTGATCTGATCATTCGTTGTTCGCTTTTTCAGGTTAATAAGAGATTCAATTTCAAAAGGGTTGTAATAGTAGCAGAAAAGAGGGATCTGGTCATCCAGAAATTGCGGTGATCAATCAAAGAGTTAATGCTCAAAAATGAGGCCGGCACACTGAGGAGACTTTAAGTGCCGGCCGGATCGGCTGAAACAGTATTATTCTTTGTCTCTTAATGCAAGAACCGAACAGCCTGCATGTCTTAAGACCGCCTCGGTGGCGCTTCCCAGAAGGCGCCTTTTAAGTCCTTTTCTGCCGTGTGTTGCCATGATTATCAGGTCAATATTTTTTTCCTGAACAATGTCAAGCAAACCGGTATAAATATGTATATCGTTTTTAACTATGATTTCATAATTAATATCCGTTAACTGGTCGTCAGAAAAATCTCTAAGTTTCTCCTCTGCTATATTGATTATTCCTCTGTCTGTGAATTCACTGCTGATAGACATTCCGTATATATCAGCCATCTGCTGAATAACAATATGGGCAATGTACAGTTCTGCGCCGGTCATGACGGAAAAAGCGGCAGCCTTTTTTACGGCCATGGCGGACATATCCGAAAAATCGGTTGGACATAAAATTCTGCTGAATAATTTTTCCATAACCTGCCTCCTTTAAAAAGGTTTTTAGGACCCTTTTTTTACTATAGGTTATTTAAAATCTATTCCGATGCTGTAACGGAATAGAGCACTGTTATGGAGCAAATATGAAATATATTTTCCGGAAGATTATCTCCTGACATAAACGGTTTTGTCTGTCAGGAGAGAGGTGTGCAGAATTTGAGGTTTTGTCCCATTTTATTAACCTTTTTTAAAGGTTTAACTGCTTAAAAACATAGTATAATTTGACGATAATTTGCATGTAAAGTCAAGGTAAAACAAAGCTTCAGACAGGCTGTTTTACGATGGCTGATGTGTGATATGTTTTGATATATCAGTAGTTTATAGATGGGGTTGACGGCTGCGGCTTATTTGTGCGCCTTTATCAGCCCTGGTAAAAGGATAATGAACCACAGGACTCCAAGGAGTGAAGAAACTGTAAATACATTTCTTATCCCAAGGTGAATAAGAACCGGCGCAAGGAGCAGGGGAGAAAGAAACTGGCCCATGAATCCGAATGTGCCCAGATATGAGCTGAAACGGCCTCTGAATGACTCAGGGACAACTTCGCCGATCCAGGCCATTACTGTAGGCATTATAAGTCCCTGGCTTGTCCCTAAGAAAAATACTGCTGCAATGATTGTAAGCTTTGATTCTGCCCTTGAGATAATAAAAAATACTGCTGCCCATATGATTACGCCTGCGGCTGAAATAGCTCCATAGGAAAATCTGCCTCTTATCTTTCCGTAAAGCAGCGATATGATTCCTGCTGCTGTTGCCATGGAGGTTATGTAGGTGCTGATTTCCAGTGAACTGGATACCCCGAACAGTTCAAGAAGCTGAGGAATATATATTACAACTGCATAGAGCTGGAAGCTGGAGAAAAACATCAGTCCGAAAATTATAAAAAGAACCGGGTTATGTTTAACGATACTGAAAATGGAGCTTTTCTGATCTGAAGGAATATTGCTGCTTTTGCGGGAGATGGAACCTGTCGCACTTAATGAAGCGATACCAAGGGGGATACCGAGAAGATAGATTGCAAATGGAAAATGCCATGATAAATCTCCAAGAAGGCCTCCCACGGGCGGCCATAAAATACCCCCCAGACTCTGGGCGCTGCCTCGCCATCCCATTATTTTGTCTCTTTTTTTACCTTCATATGAGTTAAGTATAATTACATTAATACATGTAAAAATGCCTGAAAGGGCGACACCCAGAATAACCCTGCTCACAATAAGGGGCCAGTATGAGTTGATAACAAGCCCGGCTCCGCCGGCAAGGCCGAATAAAAACAGGCCGGAAATAAAAGGCAGTCTTACGCCTTTTCTGTCAACAATGCTCCCCATAATAAGGCTGAATACTGCCATGGATAGACCATGGGTTGTTATTATGGAGCCTGCATAGGCTGCATCTATCCTGAGCCCGTCCCTGATAAGGTTCTGGACAGGGGATATTATGGCCCCTGACATAACGGTAAGTGTAGCAGATGCCAGGAGTAAAAAAAGCAGCAGACTGTTTTTATTCTGCATGTTTTTCCATATCAACCGGTTTGAGAGTCAGTGAAAAGATCAGCCCTGTAAAACTCATGACAGCCAGTGCCATAAATGCGATGCTGTAGCTTCCGACACTGTCGAATGCATATCCGGCCATTACAGGACCTATGAATCCACCAATAGATGAAATAAATGCCATAATTCCGAATATCAGTCCATGTGATACCGTTCCGAACAGTTCGGCAAGAATGGGCGATATAACGGAAAATACGCCTCCGTGGGCAAAACCGTGAATAACTGCAAATATCAGCAGCATCCACATATTATCTGCAAACTGGAGCCATGTAAGGCCTGAAAAAAGAAAAATAAAGCATATGAACATGGCCTTTATATTGCCCATCCTGTCGCCTGCTATACCCATTAAAAACCTGCCTGCAATACTCATTGCACCGAGTGTTGAAAGTACCTTTGCCGCATTTCCCGATGTAAGTCCAAGATCAATTCCGTGGGGTACAATATGAATCATCATTGTATTTGAGCATGTAAAAAAGAGGGTGTAAACAATTGCAATAGTGTAAAACTGGCGGGTTTTAAGGGCCTGTTTAAAGACCAGCCCTTTTTCTACATGTATATTGTTTTTATTTGAACCGTTTTTAACCCCGCAGGGTAAAAGACCTTTTTGAGCAGGGTCTCTGAATAAAAACTGAGCAAAGATAAAAAACAGTATCAGGATTATAACCCCCATGATTATAAGCGTGGTTCTCCATCCGTATTCAGCAACAAGGCAGTTTATGAGGATAGGCATTGCAAGCATTCCTGCTCCTGTTCCGACCTTTACAATGCCTGTCATTATTCCTCTCTGTTTTATAAACCAGCGAGCAACGGTTGACAGCAGCACCACGTCAATCCCGGCAAGACCTGCTCCGATAAAAACACAGCAGAAGATATAAAATGACCATATGGACCATACCCTGGACATAAGAAGATAGCCGATAGCCAGTATAATTCCGCTTACGGTCATTATGAGCCGCGGTCCGAACCTGTCGTTAAGTCTTCCCAGTACAATGCTGACCAGGGCCGCAATGACATATACAAATGATACAGCACCGGTAAGTGATGCACGTGACCAGTCAAACTCCGACACAAGAGGGGTAATAAATACACCAAAACTGTTGAACATCCCAAGGCCCAGGGCCTGGAGGAAAAATGACGCAATAACAATCATGTATCCATAGAAAAATCCTGATGAATTATTTTCAGGATTTTTAATCTGATCTTTTTTCAATTACCTTAACTCCTGAATCGATTTTTTTAAAAAAATCTGTTATATCTCCATGCTGGCTGTGAAAACGGATAATTAATCTGAGCCGGACGATAATAGCTTTATTAATTCTAACTTTAAAATAATTAGATTTCTGATTATCATTATTAAGGGAATTCATAAAGTATTTTGTTGAATTATTATTATGGTTATGTTTTCCCTTGACAAAATATCAATGTTAAGGCAAAAAAATTGCTTTTGTTTTTAAACAGCTAACTAATTTTGAAAGGTTGTGATAATAATGCTTTGTGAAACAGTAAAAGAAGGTGTTGATTGCTTTTTTATGAAAAAGGATGGATGTCAGTTCCCGGGCGGCTCATGCCACCAGATTATTGATGTCTGCATTGGTTGTGCGAGAATCCAGGAATACCCTACCGGTAAATACTGCTCCAGTTTTCCGGAACCAGCTGTAAAGTGGCGTTCTGGTACATGCAACATGGCTACCCATATTAAGGTTGAGGCCAAGGCAGAACAGAAAATCAACCCGATCAAGGCTTCAAAGCGCGGCGGCGGTCACTAGATTCAATTCCGTCAGACAGATATTCCTATCCTGTAAACCGGTCCGAATGTGCATTTCTGCTGTACAGTAGAAATGCCTTTATAAAGGACAGGTTTACGGGGATGGATTAGTCTGTAATTTCCTTAAAAGGCATCCGCCTTCGTTAAAAATGCTAAAACTGCGGCGGGACAGGCGAAGAAAAACAAATAATTTATTGCTTTTAAACTTTGTGGCTTTGCTGCTTTGTGTGAAAAAATAGTTTTGTCTTTGGATAGATTTTCCAAATGAATTGTCAGGTCAAAGATTCTCCTGCTGTATTTCTTTTAAGGTAGATTAAAAACTCTTTATTTCCCTTTGGCCCAAGAATAGGGGAGGGCGTTACTCCCTGAGGTTCCCATCCTTCATTTTTGCAGAATTCACTTATATCTTCTATTATTTTATTCCTGGTTTCTTCGTCACGGACCACTCCGCCTTTTCCAACCTGGTCTTTTCCAGCTTCAAACTGGGGTTTTATAAGTGCAACTATAAATGCTTTTTCCGGCAGAAGTTTTGAAACTGCAGGTATAACCAGCTTGAGCGAAATAAATGAAACATCTATTACTGCCCCGTCTGCTGTATTATTTATAAGGTCCGGTTCAAGATATCTGGCATTTGTTTTTTCTATAACCGTGACCCTTGGGTCCTGCCTCAGCTTCCAGTGGAGCTGGCCGTATCCGACATCAATTGCCGTAACACTTTTTGCCCCGTTCTGCAGAAGACAGTCTGTAAAGCCGCCTGTGGAAGCGCCAATGTCCAGCATTACAAGGTCATTAACATTAATGTTAAAATGTTTTACAGCTTCTTCGAGCTTGAACCCGCCTCTGCTTACATAGGGGATGGATGCTGTTTTAAGGGTTATTTCGGAATCTTCCAAAAAGGTATGACCGGGCTTATCAGCCCTGGTGCCGTCAACCATGACCTCTCCGGCCATGATTACGGCCTTTGCCTTTTCACGGCTTTCAACCAGCCCCTTTTGAACAATAAGCTGGTCCAGCCTGATTTTCTTTTTTGATTTTTGTTTTTCCAATGTTGTCAGCAGCTATTTATTGAGCAGAAGTTCGGCTTCCTTGATTATGCCTGCCTTATCAAGACCGTATTTTGCCCTTAATACAGAGATGGGGCCGTGCTCTACAAAATGATTCGGAAGACCGATCCGCCTGGTCTTTATGTTATAGAGTCCGGCATCTTCAAGACATTCAATTACTGCGCTTCCAAAACCGCCGCTTCTTATATTTTCCTCAACAGTGAGAACCCTGCCCGCTGATTCGGCAAGCTTTATTATTTTTTTGTCCAGCGGTGTTACTGTACGGCAGTTCAGTACAGCTGCGGATATCCCTTTTTCCTTTAGTTCTTCTGCGGCTTCCAGTGCAGGGTAAACCATGCTTCCAACTGCAGCTATTAAAAGATCATTTCCTTCGGTAAGAACTTCAGCACTCTCTTCCATGGAGATAAGCCTGTAATTATCGTCAAGCGGGGTTCCAACACCTTCGCCCCTGGGGTATCTTATGGCGACAGGGCCCTTAAGCTCCAGAGCTGTATAAAGCATGTGCCTGAGTTCATTTTCATCCTTGGGAGCCATTACCGTCATGTTAGGAAGACTTCTTAAATATGTCAGGTCAAAGGAGCCGTGGTGCGTTGGGCCGTCCTCTCCGACAAGACCGCCTCTATCAAGGCAGAACACAACATGCTGGTTGGTGAGGCATACATCATGAATAATCTGGTCAAAGGCGCGCTGTAAAAATGTAGAGTAGATTGCAACTACCGGTTTAAAGCCTTCTGTAGCCAGACCTGCTGCAAATGTAACAGCGTGCTGTTCTGCAATACCTACATCAAGAAACCTGTCCGGGTATTTTTTTGAGAATTCATTAAGGCCTGTTCCTTCGGGCATGGCTGCTGTAATGGCAAATATTTTGTCATCCTTTTCAGCAAGATCAACCATGGTATTGCCGAATATCTTTGTATATGCCGGGTTGCTTTTCCCTGTTTTTTTCTGGGGCGAACCTGTTTTTACTTCAAAACAGCTCACTCCGTGATAGTAGGACGGATTTTTCTCTGCAGGGGCATAGCCCTTTCCCTTTTTTGTAAGTACATGAACAAGCACAGGGCCTTCAAGGTTTTTGGCATTTTTAAATGTTTCTATGAGCCTGTCCAGGCGGTGTCCCTGAATAGGACCGATATACTTGAATTTGAATGCCTCAAAGAGCATGCCGGGCGTAAAAAAAGTGATAAGGGAATCTTCACTTTTTTTGAACAGGTTGAGGATGTTTTCACCAAAACCCGGGACTGATTTTATAAAACTTTCCAGGTCTCTTTTAAGGCTTACAAACTTTCTGCCTGTCATTTTTCTGCTTAAAAATGAAGAAATAGCGCCAACATTGGGAGCAATGGACATCTCATTGTCATTAAGAACAACTATGAGGTCCTTATCTGTATCGCCTGCCTGGTTTAGTCCTTCAAAGGCCATACCGCCTGTCATGGAGCCGTCGCCTATTACTGCGAGGACCTTTGATTTTTCTTTTTTAAGGGCCTTTGCCGTACTTATTCCTAATCCTGCGGATATTGATGTACTGCTGTGACCTGTATCAAATGCATCGTAGGGGCTTTCCGATCTTTTAGGAAAACCGCTTAAGCCCTCATAGGTTCTGATTGTGCTGAATTTATCTTTTCTTTCAGTGAGAATCTTGTGGGTATATGACTGGTGCCCTACGTCCCAGATTATCTTGTCTTTTGGAGTATTAAAAACATAATGAAGCGCAATTGTAAGTTCAACAACTCCAAGGCTGGGCGCAAGATGGCCGCCTGTGCAGGAGACTGTTTTGATGATCATTTCTCTTATTTCCCCGCCAAGCTGCTCAAGCTGTTCAACAGACAGTGTTTTAAGGTCCGCAGGGGAGTTGATATTTTGAAGAAGGTTTTCTTTGCTGCTTTCTGTCATTATTTTTTTCTCTCAATTATGTAAACAGCTATCTGTTTTAAGGGATCAGCTTTTTCCTTAAATACAGCGAGCATGTCAATGGCATTATCAATGATTTCCTTTAACATTGTTTTTGATTTTTCCATGCCGTAGATGGCGGGGTAGGTGGCTTTGCCCCTTTCGATGTCAGCGCCGGCCTGTTTTCCCATCTCTTCCGTGTCACCCTCTATATCAAGAATATCATCTGAGATCTGAAAGGCAAGCCCTATATTTCTGCCGTACTGCTCAAGTGATTTTACTTCGTCATCGCTGCCGCCGCCCAATATTGCACCGGTTGTGACCGAAGCCTTGAGCAGCGCCCCGGTCTTGTGTTCATGGATTGTTTCCATGAGTGCTGTGTCAATATTTTCATTCTCTGCTCTTATATCAAGAGCCTGACCCGCAACCATTCCCTCTGCACCTGATGCCGAGGCAACCATTTCTATAACCTTTCGGAAATTTTCCGGTCCGGCGGTTTTTAACAGGTCAGGACACGCCATTACCCTGAATGCCTCGGTTAAAAGACCATCGCCTGCCAGAATTGCTATTGCCTCACCAAACACCATGTGGCTGGTCGGTTTGCCTCTCCTTAGTTCATCATCATCCATTGCAGGAAGATCGTCATGAATAAGGGAATAGGTATGTATCATCTCAAATGCGCAGGCAACGGGCATTACATCTTTGTGGTTTCCTCCCACTGCCTCTGCCGCAGCAATACACAGGATAGGTCTGAGCCGTTTTCCGCCGGCAAAAAGGCTGTAGCGCATTGCTTTATACAGCTCTTCCTTTGGCCCATTTACCTTTGGAATATAATTTTCCAGGGCCGCATCGACTAAAGTTCTTTTTTCCAGTAAATATTCTTTAAGTTTCATAATCAGGATTCTGCCTGTTCATCTGAGTCAAACGGCTTTTTTACATATCTTCCGTCACTTTCCTTTACCAGAAGTGCAACACGTTTTTCAACCTCATCAAGCTTGTCCGAGCAGAATGTCAGAAGTTTCATTCCCTGTTCAAAGGATTTGAGGGATTCTTCAAGGGGAAGTTCTCCTCCTTCAAGGTCTTCTACAATATCTTCAAGCTTTTTCATTGCATCTTCAAATTTGTCTTCAGCCATTATTCCTCCAGTTTTTTGCTTATTTCCACAAGACCGGACGGGTCAACCCTGTTATTGTTGACTCTTATTCCCCAGTGAAGATGAGGTCCGGTAGCCCTGCCTGTGGAACCTACGGTTCCCAGAATGCCACCTCTGGAAATTTTGTCACCCTTCTTAACATTTATTTTATCAAGGTGAAAGTACATACTCAAAATTCCTGCACCATGGTCAATTACAACCGTGCTGCCGGTAAAAAAATGATCCCCGGTAAGAACGATAACTCCGCTATTGCTGGCTTTTACAGGAGTTCCTTTTTTTCCGCTCATGTCCACCCCTGTATGGGGAGATCTGGGCTGATCATTAATTATGCTTCTTCGTCCGAATGTTCCGGTTATTTTGGTATCAAGAGGCATGATAAACGGCCTGTTCCAGTATGGAGATGCAGCAGATGCATTCCAAAGACCGTTCATTACCGCACTTTCTTTATTTGCTCTTTTAAGGTCACTGTCATTAAGATTTACCTTATTTTTAGGGAGGGTCAGCCTTCTAACCCCGTAATCTTTCGCAAGCACTCTGACCTTAATCTTTTTTTCAATGCCTGACGGCTTAAAAATAATATCAAGGTCGTATGTTCCGGGTTTTTGTTCCAGGTCCGCCGTAATAAAACCTTCAAAAAGCGATTTTTCAGTATTGTGTAATAAAGAAATATTTTTATCCATCCAGCGGATAGATGGAGCATCTGCGCCAGGTTCTGTTATTTTAATAAACAGAACTCCTCCCTGGTTAACTTCATTTGATGAGAGAGATACCCGGTTGTCAGAGGCAGATGCCTGAATCAGTATAAGAAAAAGAAGAATAATTATTTGTGTGAAATGGAATATTTTCATCTTATTAACCCTCAATAACCTTTTCAACAAGGCATTCAAGTTTTCCCTTGCTAAGGGTAATATTAACCCTGTCGCCTGTTTTTACCTCTGATGCGGATCTTACCGCCATATTCCCGCCGGTCCTGGTGATGCTGTATCCGCGGTCAAGTATAGAGTAGGGGCTCAGGTCCTTGATCTTTTCTTTGTAAAGATCAAGCTGTTTTCTTTTTCCGCTTGTTTCTCTTTCCATTGATCGGGTAAGAAGCTGCTGTTTAAAATTCAGTGCTTCCCTGTATCTTTCCACCTTTTTTACAGGAGAATTAACAAAAAGTGATCTGCTCTGGCTTAAGAGATGTGCCCTGTGATTATTTATAAATACCGATAACTGTCTTTTCAGCCTGTTTTCAAGTTCATCAAGCCGCAGCCATGAGTCGGCAATTCCTTTCCGCGGGTCTTTCAGTCTTTTTTTTACAGCATTCAGAGAATTTAATCTGTTTTCAAGGTAATATCTGTAGCTGCTGATAATTCTTTCCCTGATATCTTTAAGTTCCCTTTCTATTGCTTCTTTTTCGGCAAATAAAAGCTCTGCTGCCGCGGACGGGGTAGGCGCCCTTAAGTCTGCTGCCAGATCCGATATTGTAAAGTCTATTTCGTGGCCTACAGCGGATACAACCGGGATTTTTGAAGCCCTTATTGCATATGCAAGGTCCTCACTGTTAAACTCCCACAAATCCTCCATTGAGCCTCCGCCCCTTGTGATTACAATGGTATCAGCATCAAGCTCATTATTGGCGGTGGATATTGCTTCTATAATCTCTTCTGCAGCGCCTTCTCCCTGCACTTTTACAGGTATTACGGTTATTTCGATATTTGCAAATCTGCGGTAGGCAACATTTAAAAAATCCCGTATTGCAGCCCCGGTAGGAGAAGTGATAACAGCCACCCGCTGAACAGGAAATGGCAAATCTTTTTTTATATCCTCATCAAACAGGCCCTTTTCTGCAAGTTTTGCTTTAAGCTGCTCAAATGCAAGGGCCATATCGCCTACACCCAAAGGCTCAAGGTAGTCTATTATTACCTGGTATTCTCCCCTTGGCTCGTAAACTGAAATTCTGCCCCTGGCAATCACCTTCATGCCGTCTTCAGGACGAAAACTGATATAACGCACCTGGGGACGGAACATGACTGCCCTGATCTGGGCATATTCATCCTTTAACACCATGTAGTAATGTCCGGAAGATGGTGAACGGAAATTTGATATTTCGGCCTCTATCCAGATAAAATCAAACTGCTCTTCAAGCATGTTTTTTATCCGGGAAGTAAGGCTTCTCACAGAGTAGATTTCCGGTCTGCCGGGCTCTAAAAATGTTTCCTGATTATCCATGGCGCAACACTAAAATATTGTATGGCAATAAACAAGTCCTTTTATATATGCTTTAAAGTGTGTTTAAAAAAACATCATAATATTAAAAATCTTTTTTTTTATTTTCGTATGTGTATACTTATTTATAAAAACCGTTTGACAGATCCAGTCTTTAAAATTCCTTAAGCTGTAAAAAGGTTCTTATATGACCGCAAGCAAACGCCCGAATATTACTCTGAGAGACTACCAGGTAAAATGCCTTGAATCGATTTATGAGGCATACAAACGGGGTGTAAGGCGTCAGCTTGTTTCGCTTCCCACCGGTTCCGGTAAAACGGTTATATTTTCCGAATTCCCAAGATATTTTAAAATGAAGAATCAGATGATTGTCCTTGCTCACAGGGCCGAGCTTCTTGATCAGGCAAGGGATAAGATATGCCGGGCCAATCCTGACCTTAAGGTGGAGGTAGAGCAGGCAGGGCGGTCAGCTGATCCTGAAAGCGATGTTATTGTAGCAAGCGTGCCCACACTTGGGCGAAAAGGATCTTCCCGGCTGACTGATATAGATCCTGACCGCTTCTTCCTGATAATTGTTGATGAAGCCCATCATTCCACTGCTGAAACATATAAAAGAATTTTGAAGTACCTTGGGCTTTTTAATCCCGAAACTAAAAAGCTTCTGGTAGGGTTTACCGCAACACCAAAGCGGGGTGACGGGGTAGGGCTTAACGAGGTTTACCAGGAGATCGTGTATTCCAGGTCTCTTCCTGAAATGATTCAGGATAAATATCTTTCTCCGGTTGCAGGGTACAGGGTGGAGACGGATGTTGATCTCACGAGGGTCAAAACCAGGATGGGTGACTTTGTTACTTCCCAGCTTTCAGAGGCTGTAAACATTATTGAAAGAAACAATGTCATTATTAATGTGTATAAATCTTACCTTAAAGGGAAAAAGACCCTTTGCTTCTGCGTTGATGTTGCTCATGCCAGGAGTGTATCGCAGTCATTTAATGATGAAGGCATAACTGCAGAATCAATAACTGGGGATATGGATTCTGCCTTAAGAGAAAAAATACTAAATGATTTCAGTGCAGGAAAGATAGATGTAATTGCAAACTGCATGGTTTTAACCGAAGGATATGATGAACCTTCGGTTGAGGGAATAATCCTGGCCCGGCCTACAAAATCCACGCTCCTTTACACCCAGATGATCGGCAGGGGCACCAGGCTTCATCCGGGAAAGGAAAATGTGACGGTAATTGATATTGTTGATGTCACAAGGGGGCACAGCCTTACCACGCTTCCTTCTTTGTTCGGCCTGTCCGAAGATTTTAATCTTGAGGGGCACACAACGGATGAAGCAAAGGATGCAATAGAATGGGTTGAGGTCAACAGGCCCTGGGTGCGTATCGAAAATGCAGGGTCTTTGAGTGATCTCAGGTATAAGTGCACAAAGATAGATCTTTTTGATTTGCAGACCCCCGAAGAAATAAGGGATTATGCAGATTTTGCCTGGACTGCTGTGGGCGGAGGCGGTTTAAGACTCTCCCTTACTGAAGGCCGTAAAATGATCATAATGCCTACAATTCTTAATGAGTTTGAAATGATTATGTCCGGGAAGGGAAAAGAGAAAGTCGCGGCAGTAAAACAGAACCTTGCATCTGCGATCTATGAAGCTGAAGCCTTTATAAGAAAAGAATACAGTGATCTCATTCCTCTTGTGAGTCTCAATTCAAGGTGGAGAAACCAGCCTGCTACAGAAAAGCAGCTGAGTATACTGACGGGGCGGAACCTGGATGTGCCCCATGGAATTACAAAGGGACAGGCCAGTTACCTGATAGGTATGCTGTCATGAAATATAGTTTTACCTGATTTTTTATCGCGTGTGAACCACAGTCAAAAAACAGTAAATCTAAATGAGGAGAAGATAGAATGCCATCAACACAGTACAGTAACATAAGACCTAACCTTGCAGGTGATTTTCCACAGATCGATCCGACTGCTCTTATTGATCCGTCAGCCCAGATAATAGGGAATGTTAAAATCGGAAAGGACGTTTTTATAGGTCCCCTGAGCGTTATCAGGGCGGACCAGCGCGGAGCTGACGGAAAAGTAGCTCCAATATTGATTGGTGAAGAAGTTAATATCCAGGACGGGGTTATAATACATACCGATCCGGGAGCCCCGGTAACCATAGGCGCCAGATCCTCTGTTGCTCATGGTGCGGTAGTTCACGGCCCATGTTCTATCGGGCAGGAGTGTTTTATTGCTGTCAAAGCAACCCTTTACAAGGTTACCCTTGAAGACAATGTATGGGTAGGCATTGGGGCAATAGCAAAACTTGTTACACTGCCGTCATATATAAGGGTTCCGGCCGGGGCGGTTGTAAGAGACCGAACAGAAGTTCCCTCTTTAAGGCTTATTACAGATAAGGAGAGAGAATATATGGAAGAGGTCTGGGCTGCCAATACCCGCTTGAGAAAAGATTACCTTGAGCTCAGAGACAAGGCTGAATCGATCAGATCCTCTGTAAAAAAGAAGGCGTTATCATTCGGTATATAAATAAAAACAGCACCGGGATACTGATATGACTGTATGCCGGTGCTGTTACTGTTTGATTTCCGGTTCAGTTTATTATTTCAGGTAATGACCTTAAGCAAGATACAGTTCATTAAGTGTTTCAAAAAACTGGCCTCTGGTCTTCTCAAACTCTTTCATGATTAAAGTGGCCTGCCTGTTTTCCCCCCTGTTTACCAGGTCAACTATCTGGCGTGCGTAAGTGTGGATTTTTTCATGATGGCCTCCTACTTCTTTAAAAAGAGGCAGGTCTTTTAGTTTTTCTCCATCCGGGCCGTCGTACCATTTACCGAAATCGCAGTTGTGATGATTTGTGACCTCTTCGGTTTTTAATGAGTTGAAACCGCTCAATACTCCTTCAAGGCGTGACCTCCACTGAAGGTGCGCACCCTTGACCGCTCCAATGTCAAATGGAGGTTCAGGTATTTTATATCGTCTGGTGATTACGGACATGCGGTTTGCAACCTTTTCAAGGTCCCTGGAACTTATATTTATCTGCAGGCTGCTTGCAGCCATCTCGTCCGATGATTCATTAACACCAGCAATCTCTCGCGATATTTCACCGGCAACCGTGGAACTCTGGGCTACATTCTGATTTACCTCCTGTATCCCTTCGTAGGCCTGCTTAACATTCTGGGCTATTTCTTCTGTTGTTACAGACTGCTCTTCAATGGCATTGGCAATCTGTGTTACTATTCCGCTTACCTCGTTGTTTATATCGGATATTTTTTTAATCCTTATAATCGTATCGCCTGTAGAGCCCTGAATAGCATCAACCTTTTCTTTGATTTCCTGTGTGGCTTCTGCTGTCTGTCTTGCAAGTTCTTTTATTTCATTTGCAACAACAGCAAAGCCTTTGCCGGCTTCTCCAGCCCTGGCTGCTTCAATTGTTGCATTTAATGCAAGCAGGTTTGTCTGATCGGAAATCTCATTAATTGTTTCGGTTACTTTATTTATAAGGGCTGCTGCTTCTCCAAGTTCATCGACCTTTGCGGATGCTTCACTGGTTTCCGATACAGCTTTTTCTGTGATGGAGCGTGCCTTTTCTGTGTTCTGGGCTATCTCGTTTATTGTTGCGGTCATCTGTTCAGCTGCTGTTGCAACCATGTTGATGTTTGTAGACGCTTCTTCACTGGCAGCAGCAACGCTGTTCATATTGGAGCTCATCTCTTCAGCCGCTGAGGCAACTGCTCCTGCACGTCTGGAATTGCCTCTGGCCCCCTGTTTCATCTGTTCGGATATTGAGCTTAAATTAAGAGAAGAGGCATTAAGCGTATAAGCCCCGTTATTGCTCTCCCTGAACATACGTCTCAGGCTGGTTACAAGGCTGTCCAGCGCTGAAGCCAGAGAACCTATTTCATCTTTCCTGTCAATTTCGAGGGTTTTCATGAAGTCGCCCTGTGACAGGCTTTCCGTAAATTCAATAACCTTTTTTACAGGGTCTGAAACACTTCGGGAAATAATAAATGCCAGCAGCAGACCTGCTGCAATTGTAATAATGGATATAACAATAATAAATCTGCCCGTGGTCTTGATATCCCGGTCCAGATCTTTTTGCGCCTGAATGCTGTCAGCCTGATCGCCTGACAGGGCAATTTGTGCCTGATGTTTGATTTTGTTTATGCCGTGATAGGAAATAATGCTGCCTGTTGCCAGTAAAACCAGTACTATGCTGAAACCAAGGTAGAGTTTATTTCGCAACTTCATGTTTTGCCAGTTCATTTTCAACTCCAGTAATCGGTAAAGGGGAATGTATAGTCTGCGCTTCTTCAATAATCTGCTGTTCAAATATCAAAATCATTATTTTATCGAAAATTTTTATAATTCAATATCCATGCCAAAAGAAGTTATGGTACTCAGTTTTGTTTTATAAATGTATATTAAGGATATATATGTTCAGATATTCCCGTTTTAATTAATATTTTAGCTGAGATAGGCGTCCTGTTTCGTCAAATAAATGACATTGTGTTAATTTCTGAGCTCTTGAAATTAAGCAGCTTATAATGCTTAAAACAGCACATTCCAGATAATTTATTTACATGAAAAATAATCTTGTCTATATTGCACTGGTACATAATGAAAATGACCGGATATCCAGCTTAACTGGCTTAACAGATGAAATCATTATTCTATATCTGAAAGGAATTACTTGAATGGAACAGTTTAAAAAATTGAACGGAAAAGGACGGCTTTTCTCAGGCCTTTTATCAATCTTCATCGCTGCTGCTGTTTTGAGCATATCCGGCGGTTCTTATGCAAAGGAAGGAGGTCTGTACCTTGCAGGTCTTGGTCCTGGTGATCCCGATCTTGCGACGGTAAAAGCGGTTAATCTTCTTAAAGATGCGGATATTATTTATACCTTCGGAGGTGATATCTGTGAACGCTTTGAGTCCTATCTTAAGGGTAAAGATGTAAGAGTCCTTAAATTCTCGCTCTTTACCAGACGGAACATGAGAAAAAATAAAGCAAATGGCAATGCAGGCGGAAACAGCGGTCAGGCAAAGATAGAAAAGGAAAGAAATGCCCTGTTTGACAGTGTTAGAAAAGATGTTAAGGCCGGAAAGCTTGTTTTGTTTATAGACAGCGGCGATCCTCTGATTTACGGACCATGGGTATGGATGCTAAAACAGTTTGAAGATATCAATCCTGTTGTTGTACCGGGAATAAGCTCCTTTAATTCCGGCCTTGCTGCACTTAAGGCTGACGGAACCTGGGCTGACGGTACTCACTCCATAATTCTCACCACAGACAGACCCAGTGCCACGGACGATCTTGAATCCCTTGCAGCGCATAAGTGCAGCATGGTTATATTCACTCACAAAACCGTGTTCAGCGATATGATAAAAAAGCTTAAAACAAAATACCCTGCTGATACCCCCATAGCCATAGTTATTTACGCGGGCTGGGTGGAAAAGGAAAAAATAGTCAAAGGAACACTGGATACCATTGAGTCTATGGTGGATCCTGCCTCACTTCCTCTTGAACACATCATATATGTGGGTAATTTTATAGACTATGACTTAAATAAGGCAGGTAAGTAAAATGCGCAGGAAATTATCAGTTACAATAATACTTGTTTTTCTTTTTGTTAACACATCTGTTTTATGGGCGGCAGATTGTGTGAAATGCCATAAAGAAAAGGGCATAGAAGAGACTGTGCCTGAGCTGGAACCTGTTCTTTTAAGGGCTGACGGAAAAATCAGGACCATTACCCTTGCAGACGGTTTTAATTATCATGGGCATTCATGTCCCGGCGTAACCACAACCTTTATGGCTGTACGCTACGGTATTACTCTCATATACGGCAAAGAAATACCGGAACAGGGAGACCTTGTGATTTTTTCCAGGAGCCCTGCACCCGGATGTCTGGATATGATAGATTTTATTATGATTAATAAAAAAGGGGAAATTAAGACCACGGCTCCAAAGGGTATGAAATCCGGAAGAGACAGGTTTTTATATACCATCTACAGTAAATCAAAAAATACGGCAGTTGATGTGCATCTTAAGCCTGAACTCTACCCGTCTGATTTTTTTCAGATAAAAAAGAAAATGGCCGCCAAAACAGCTTCGGAAGATGACTGGCAGACCATTCACGGGTATATGAGAAATTTAATTCTTACACTTCCTGCAATGTCTTTTGAAGAGCTCTTCGGAAAGCCGGAACCATACAGGGCTGTTGCATGGGGCGTACTGCCGTAGTTTAACCGGCTGATAAAATAATCGGAAAAAAGGAGAATATAATGGGAAATAACGATTCAGCATCAAAAGGCCTTACCCGCAGAACCTTTTTGGCAGGAGCTGCTGTTACTGCTGTTGCAGGCAGTACAGGTTTAAAGAATATGGCACACGCCGCAATTAATAATGGAGAAGAAAAAATGACCCCGATTGAGACTGTAAATAAATATGGTTCGGATCTACTGACCATGCTCGTATTAAGGACATATCCTATTGCTATTAAAATGCTTAAGGATGAAAGTGAAATTCCTGAGGGAGCAGTACGGCCCAAAAAAGATCTTGGTGAACATTATTCCGCATGCCAGGCTTTCGGCATTGTAAGGAGACGGGGAACATCCCTTGCAATGTTTATAGAAGACCACTGGTGCTTTGAACCGATCATAGGCTACGGCCTTGCAGAAGCGCCCAAGGAGTTTTTTGAAGGAAGCGGCAGTGATTTTTTTATTCAGAATAAACAGGCCGCAAAGGAGCGCAATAACTCTATCCCCATACTTCCCTATGGTAAATACAAAGGCATGGTCCTTGCCCCTCTTCATAAGGCAAATTTTGTTCCGGATATTACCGTTATCTACAGCAATGCCACCCAGCTCCGTCATATGCTCTTCTGTATGATGCTTAAAAACGGATACCGTGTATCATCAACCATTGATCCTTTATGGTCATGCGTGCATTCGGTTGTTCCTTCGTTAATGACCGGAGAGTGTGAAGTAACAGTGCCGGATCCCGGAGAATTTGAAAGGGGCGGGGTCAGTGATGATGAAATGATGCTTACTATTCCTGAAAACAGGATGGAAGAGCTCATGAGCGGCATATATCATTACGATAAAATGGGAATGGGATACAGAAGCTTCGGCCTCGAAGTTAAGGGGAATTTTCCCCAGCCTCCTTTTTATAAGGATTACTTTAAAAAATGGGGACTGGATACAGGTGATTAACCGCAGGCGAATAAAATGACTGACGCGTCTTATTTATATAAACCGACAGAAATATTTGCTCAAAAACTGGAGCGTGTCAAAACAAGCGATCCTCCAGGATTTGAACGGATAATAAAGGTCAGGGACAGGCTTCTTGTTAACCCGGATGATGCTGACGGCAAAATGCACGGGCTTTATAACGGCAGGTTTAAAAAGTATGTAGGAAGAAGCGGGTACCGGATAATTTATTACTGGTGCCTGTTATGCCGGAAAGAAAACAAACGGCTTGATAAAACATGCGATCATTGTGAAAAAATTCCTGATCAGAGCGTTATATTTATTGATCTGTATCATAAGAACGAAAGCAAAAAGATATAAATTTTTAATTATTAAAACAGGCAGAGTAAAATTTACTCTGCCTGTTTTATTTTTTTGAAAAAATTGAGTAAGAATCAGTGCCTTTTATTTCTTTTTGTGAAGCTAAACAGGCAGATTAACCCTGAGCCCAGCAGGAAAAAAGCACCTGGAATCGGAACTCTTGAGCCTGTAAAATCAATGTCACCAAAATGATTGACTCCCCAGAAAACAGAAAAATTTCCTGATAAAGTATCCGCCGAGTCAAGTTGAAATCCATACAGGTAGACTGTAAAATCTATTGGAGGAGCTGTTGGATCAAGGTCACTAGCGCTTATTGTCTGCTGCAGAGCCGGATCAAAAGAATAGAGATTTCCAAGAATACCCCCGACTCCTTCATAAAAAATATCTCCTATTTCAGGTATTGTGCTGGTAATAAAATAGAATGTATCATTATTGTACTGAGTAATCGTTACTTCTGTATTGACTGATGGAACTTCAAAACCCAGTTGTAATTCCACAGGAACTGTTTCTATATACCAGTAACCCGTAGCATCATAGTCGGCTGCATATAACTGTGAACTGCCTAAAAATGACAATGAAAACAATAGAATGAAAATTATTTGTTTTCTCATAACAGATATCCTCCATGTTATGCGTTAAAGGTAATATTACTATCCTTTCATTGGCTTTTAGAAAATTCGAATAGAAAAAATATCCATATAAGCAGGTTTTTTATCACCTCCTTTTTATTGGAAAGTCGTTTCTTAATTCTGGTTATAAAAAAAGTGAAAAAATCGGTATTTATAAACCATTCAGGAGATTGAGTTAACAGCGTTAATAAATAGAGTGTTAAGCCTTGACAGGGTATGTGAAATTAACTTTAACTGGTCTGAATTATCTCAGTTGGTATCTGTATTGAAGATTTAATTTTTCTGAAGTTAAATATTATACTCAAAAATTTATTAATGATAAAATAGTTTTTTTAAGGCCGCAACAACAAAAAAATATATATCATGATTTTAACAGAACGCTAACGTGCAGCTGCCCAGACAGTATATACACATGGGTTAATTAATTATAATTTCAGATTTACTTGTATAATACGGTTATTTGTATAAAGTGGTAAAGCTTATGAAGGCATTTATTGCTGAGACGGCTGCATAATCAGTTGATACATAAAGCATGGTGAATTATTTCTGTACAGCTGTCATGTGAAAACCTGTATTTACAGTGCATTAAAGTTATGTAACCCTTATTAATGAAAAAAACAGTTGTTATTCAGGAGGTAGCAATGAAAAAGTATTTTTATATTCTAGTATCCATGGTTCTTATTCTTTCATTTTCAGGCTGCGGCTACAATAAAATGCAGACTAATGAAGAGGCTGTTTTCAAGGCCTGGGGCGATATAGAATCAAATCTGCAGCGCAGGGGAGATCTGATTCCTAATCTTGTTGAAGTTGTCAAGGGATATGCTTCTCACGAAAAAGAGACTCTTCAGGCTGTTATAGAGGCAAGGGCAAAGGCAACCTCTGTAAATGTAACAACCGGCGATCTCGGAAATGCACAGGCAATGGAGAAGTTCAATCAGGCACAGGGCGGTCTGTCATCAGCACTGTCAAGGCTTATGGTAGTGGTGGAAAAATATCCGGACCTCAAGGCAAACCAGAATTTCAGGGATCTTCAGAATCAGCTTGAAGGAACTGAAAACAGGATAAATGTTGCACGTCAGAGATATAACCAGGCGGTAGAGATATTTAACTCGTCCATTAGAAAATTCCCAAACAGCATGACCAACAGCATGTTTCTTCATCTTGAACGAAAGGAATACTTTAAGGCTGACGAAGGAGCAAAGGCTGTACCCAAAGTTAAGTTCTAAACAAAAGGACCGATTATCAAAATGAAATTTCAAAAACTGAGGAACATAATATTTTTAACTGTTACTCTGATTCTTTCCGCTTCCGGGGCAATGGCTCTGGATGTCCCGGCTCTTAAGGGAAGAGTAAACGATTATGGAAACATAATTTCATCATCTACAGAGCGTCAGCTTGATGCAGTGCTTGCCGAGCTGGAACGCACTGACTCTACCCAGATAGCAGTGCTTACAGTCAAATCACTTGAGGGCGACAGTATCGAGGATTTTGCAATCCGTGTTGCCGAAAAATGGAAGATCGGACAGACTAATAAAGATAACGGAGCGATACTCCTGATATCCAAAAATGACAGGAAGCTGAGGATTGAGGTGGGGTATGGTCTGGAAGGCTCTCTTACAGACCTTACCAGCGGGAGGATTATTCAGAATGTTATTGTCCCCTATTTCAGGACCGGCAATTTTGATGCCGGAATATCAAACGGTGTTATTGCAATGATTCAGGCCGTTAAGGGTGAATTCAAGGGTGATGCAAGACCCGCAAGGTACAGCCGAAGAAGATCCGCAGGCGCCGGCATTTTTCCATTCCTGATAGTGTTCTTTCTTATAAGCACACTCGGCAGGGTAAAGCGTCCTTTAGGAGCTGTTGCAGGCGGTATTCTTATCCCCATTATGGCGGCACTGTTTTTCAGCCCGGGGCTGATGCTGTTTCTGCTGCTGGTGCCGATCGGTGCTGTCGGCGGTCTTATAATAGGGCTCTTAGGCGGCCCATTGTCATTCGGCTCCACACACAGCTCACGCAGGCATGGCGGAGGATTCTGGATGTCCGGCGGAGGATTCGGAGGCGGAAGCGGATTCGGCGGAGGCGGTTTTGGCGGTTTCTCCGGCGGCGGAGGAGGATTCGGCGGCGGCGGTGCTTCGGGCGGATGGTAATATAACAATATCTTTCAGTTAAACAGGATCATATAAATGAGTAATCTTGCAGAAAAGTTTTTAAACGGTCAGGATCGGGAAAAGGTCGAAAAAGCAGTTAAAGAGGCAGAAAAACACACCTCCGGAGAGATAGTTCCCATGGTTGTGTCAAAGAGCTATCACTATCCCATGTCCGATGTTATAGGCGGGTTTGTTTTTGCTTTCCCCGTTTCACTGATACTTACATATTTACTTGGCGGCTGGTTCTGGGTGGGTCACTACAACCTGTGGCTCTTCCTCGGGATTGTCACCGTGCTTTTTATTCTGTTTCATCAGGCTGTAAAACACACTGCCGGTCTTAAAAGACTTTTTATTTCGGACAGGGAGATAGCAGAAGAGGTTGAAGAAGCTGCTGTCACCTCTTTTTTTAGAGAGGGGCTCTATCACACAAGGTATGAAACCGGCATACTTATATTTATATCCGTATTTGAGCACAGGGTGTGGGTGCTTGCAGACAGGGGAATAAATGCAAAGGTAAAGCAGGGCCAGTGGGACGAAATAGTAAATATGATAGTTGAAGGTATTAAAACCGGTAACCAGGCTGATGCAATGTGCAAAGCAGTAGCTGAGGTCGGGCGAATTCTTAAAGAGCATTTTCCCATCAAGGCTGATGATACCAACGAACTTAAGAACCTGATTGTTGAAGGTGATTAGAAAAAAACACTGACGCTCATATTAAATATTAAACTATTTCACGTTTTATCATCTTCTTTTAAGGTTAAATGAAATACTGCACCGGAAAAAAGATAATACTGTACTCTATGGCGGTTACGTTTCTCTTTGTGTGTTACGAGCCTATTAAAGATTTTGCTGCAATAACAAAGGATACTATCCGCCTTAAACTTGATCCTGATTTCCCTGAGCCTGCTGAGCAAAAACGCATACCCCTTAGAGCGGCTGCAGCTTCCGCTGTTTCAGATGAACCTAAAAACTCCGGAGATCACTGGCCTGTAACCGGATGGCCAATTGAGAAATTATCCACAGGCGCTGAAGCGGATTACCTCTCTGATATTGAAAAAGATGTCATGCTTCATCTTAATATGGCCCGTACAAATCCCAAAAAATATGCAAATGATTTTATAGCTCCAAGAGCACAGTACTACAAAGGACAGCTTTATAAAGAACCATGGGCGCCTTCGGATTTTGCAGGGCATATTAAACAGGAAGGGGTAGAAGCTGTTTTTGAGTGTGCGGGTGCCATGGAGCGGACTGCCCCGATCGCTTTACTTAAGCCGTCGGAAGGTATAGCGCAGGCCGCTTCAGCTCATGCAATTGATCAGTCCCGCACCGGAGATACCGGCCATACAGGTTCTGACAGATCTATACCGTCTGTGCGGCTCAGCAGGTACGGAAAATGGCAGATCCTGATGGGTGAAAATGTTTCCTATGGTCCTGCTACAGGAAGGGAAATTGTTGTGGGGCTGCTGATTGATGACGGAGTCCTGGGAAGAAGTCACAGGGAGAATATTTTAAATCCCCAGTTTAAATTTGCAGGTGTTTCGGTAAAGCGGCATCCTGTATACAGGTATGTCTGCGTTATTGATTTTGCCTTATCCTATATGGAGTATTAGTTCAGGTTTTATTTTATAGTGTACAAAATTATGTGGAATTATTAGCTCCTGTATTTTAGGGGTGTGTGAAGTAAAAATAGAAGCTGTAAGGTTAGATATCAGTAGTCAGAAAATGTAGGGGCACACGGCAGTGTGCCCTGGCTTCAGATCTGTCTCTGTGGAAAAGGGCGAATAATTAATATCATCCCGGATCAAAAAAAGGGCACGCGGCCGCGTGCCCCTACGATATATACTGAAGTAATGGCTGGACTGCATCTTTGCTGCTCAGGTTTTTCTGATACGCGCCAACCGGTTAAATTCTATTCAATAGGTTCAAGAGGCCAGTTCATAGATGCTGCGGCAGGCCCTACAATTGACTGAATAAGGTCAACCTTTCCGTCTCTCATCCTGAACATGTGACAGTCAACAAGACCGCTTCCTGTAGGGTTGTTCTCATTTGCTGTGGCTCCGCCGGCAAATACCATAAAGGCTATTGAAATACCTTTTTCAGTATCAACCCATACTCTTCTTGGGCCGTGGTTGATACCTGCGCCTATTCTTTTTATGAAGGTTACCGGTGAACAGTCGTGATCCATTCCGGTTGTTAAAAAGCCGTTTTCCCATCGGTCACAAACTTTTGCAAATGGTACCGGTGCATCTGCGCCTTCTGTAAACAGTGCAAAGTAATTATCCGCAGCCTGTGCAAGGGCTTTACGGGATGCTTGTTTTTCGGGCGACAGAATAGTGTCCCAGTCCTGGTCCCTTGTTTCAAGCACTGTATCCACGCTGAATGCAAAATCTTTTTCTCTTGCTATGATTGTTTCGACTTCTGTTATTTTGCCATGTTCAATTTTAAGCCTGCTGGCAAAAAGAATAGGACGGACAGTTCCTTCTTCGGGTAATTTTTTAGGGCCGGCAAACATAGCTGCTGCATTGCCGTCCATTTGTCCGCCTCCTGGGCCGCCGCCCTGAGGACCGGCTCCTCCTGCAGGTGGTCCGCCGCCAGCTCCAGGTCCTCCTCCGGGTCGGCTGAAACCGCTTCCGACTGTTTCAGAGCTGAAGGGCTCTTCCATGACAGACATTGTAGCTGTAACACATTTTTTAGTGTCAATTAGAGTTCGCTTGAGAAGGGGTTTGCCTGCTGTTTTCCAGAAACCTTCTCCAACATTTTTGATAACTCCGTTTTCAGTAAACTTGACCTTGTCTGAAAGGGGCAGGCCTTTTGTACTGTGATCATGAATGGATTTGAAATACATGTCGGTTATTTTAGCAAGGTCTTCGCGTGAGCAGCTGTCATCTGACGCCTGGGCAGTTGAAACCGCAGCGCATATAAATACCGTAAGAGAAATCGTCTTTAATAATAGTCCAATTCGTTTCATTTTTGAAACCTCCTGAATAATACAATCTGATAGAAATATATAAGGCTGGTTGATAAGATTCATTTTATGCGGGTTGAAGTATATGGACCTGAGTGTTTTATGTCAATAAGGAATGAGCCTGGAACTAACTTGGAATTCCGATCTGACGGGACCTGTGACCCTGCAGCCAGTTTGCATGTTCGGCCAGTGCTTCCTGACCGACTGTCAAAAAAATGCTGCGTGCCGTGTCGTGCTGTTTTTGATCAAGAGCTGTTTCAAGCCGCCTGCCCGCTCTTTTAAAAAGAGCCTGAAAAGCCCTGTATTGCCTTACCTGGTCCTGCAGGCCTGTAAAACTGATGTATGCACGCAGAGATCCCCATAAGGACAGGGCCAGACCTGAAAGTACTGTTACCGAGACAAGCAGAAGCCATATGAGTTTATTATCTGCCGTAATATTATACAGCGGCACGGAAACAGCCCGCAGAGGTACATAGAGAAGCCCCAGGGCCAGCGCTGTATTGGCCATGGCATTAATACGTGTGTGCCGCCTGCTTTGAATGTCAGCCGAGCGGTTATAGTATGATGACTGATCCATAATCCAGGCACTGAAAGCCTGTTCCGGAGAAATGTTTTCGCTGACCGGTGATTCCTGTCCGTGAATTCCCTTTAATACAAAAAGAATCCAGCGCAGGTCCTCCCTCTGAATATGCAGATAGTGTTCCCCTACCTCTTCACATACTCCTGCCCTGCGCCAGAACATCTGTATGCGGAGTGCTTCAGCCAGGGCTCTGCTGTCCAGTGAATGATTTTTGATTTCGGTTTTCCGGCTGTAGGCATAGGTTGCAAGAGCAACGGCTACAGCAGAAAGATAGACAGGTAAAAGTATATGGGTGTTCCAGTATGCCGGTAAACCGCCTTTAAAGAATATCATTAGAACGCTGCTGGATATCATGATGCATACAAAGTAAATAAGGAAAACACGCTGCATCTTCTGTTTGAGATAAATAGCCAGTGTGTCGGCAGCAGCAAAGTAACGCCTTAGGGTCTGATGTCCTGTATCGCTTTCAAGTTCAGGAATATATGACAGACTGTTTTGCCAGGTGGATATCATACTGTCCCTGTGCTTCTGGATAAGTTTATTGAAACGGGCTGTCTGCCGGACAAGACGTTTCCATATCAGGCTGTCTGTATCCTGACTGTAGGCGGTTCCCTTATCCAGGCGCATTGTTTTTTTCGTGCCGGACGAGCGCGGCGTCAGTATCTGAATTACTTTTCGGGCGGATGATAAATGAATACCTGCTCCCTCTGCAGATATGCCAGCATTGTCCTGTCCAAGTGCGTACTCAACTATCTCAGCCGTTCCTCCCGGACCATTTGACTCAGCTCCGTCCCAGAGAGCCAGAAGTAAATGACAGTGGTCCACTATGTATTGTCCGGCCCTGAGGTAGGCCATATTCCGCATATCTCCGGAATATGTCTGAATATCCCCGGAAGACTGACTGTCTAAAGGAAGTACGAAGCATCTGTGTGAAGCCTGTAGTAGAGTCCGCATTTCGCGGAGTGAATCCTGCGTTTCAAAATCCTTTTCATATTCTTCAGCGGGCATGGGCAAAACTGCGATAAGGCCTATGTCGAGTTCCAGGGCAATTTGAGCCGCAAGACAGTCTGCACCTTTAGCCAGCATGGAAAGCAGGACCACAGGAGTTTCAGGGCCGGCGAGTTTCTTAAGTTCAAGCAGTTCGTCCCGTACCTGTTTACGAATCCCGGGTTCTGCTGAACTGTCCATATCCCGGTGTCCGGTAACCCCAACTACAAAGGGAAACGCCTGAATATCTGAATGTTCTTCTTTCATTGGAAGTACCATGGTTTCTGTGTGGTTTATAGGGATATCTGTAACGTTTTACCACAGGCTGTGTCAAGCTGCATGTGCAGGAGAGGCCTTTCGTCTAGTGTTGTTGATTTAGTGCCGGTTCCATAAGCAGAGCAGCTAAACACGGAGGACAAGGAGTTCACGGAGAAAAACAAAAGACAAAAACGATTTTTGTTTTTTAATAATAAAAGGTTTTTCTCCGTGCTCTCTGTGGTGAAAATTAAAGCATTGTATTTAAGAAAATATACATTATAACCATAGTTGCTTTATTCGTCATTGCCTGATTGGATCGGATAATCCGGTTTTTATCTGGCTCTTCATTCTGTTAACATATTCTGAAATGCATATATTTTTATTTAAATATTAAAAAAACATGGGAATTTTCCGGCAGCCTGTTACGTATAACAGGTAAAGGACGGTAAATATGAAAAAAGCCAATACAGCGGAAATGACCGCATACCAGGTAAAAAAAGTGAAAGACGATTTTCATGGACTGTATCAGAGCTATGCCGACCCTGTTTACCGAACCGCCTTAAAGGTGACAGGAAATCCGTCGGATGCTGAGGATGTCCTTCAGAATGTTTTTGTCCGTTTTCTGAACAGAAAAGTAATACTCGATCCTCGCCAGTCACCCAAAGCCTATATGATACGCGCTGCTGTTAATGCCTCGATTGATCTTCTGCGCCGGAAGGCATCCAGACCTTCACTGGAACTGGGTGATACTCAGGAGGATATTGAGCCTGAAAGCTCCCCTTTCCTTAAACAGCTGCTGCGCAGTGCGCTCTCAAAACTTCCTGCACAGGATGCGGAGATTTTTGTGCTCTGCTACCTGGAAGGCTATACCTATGAAGAACTTGCAGAACAGTTTGGTATGGAACGCGGAACAATAGGCAGCCGTCTTTACAGAATTAAAACCGCTCTTAAAAATGAACTGGGCATATAAAGGAGTTTCATCATGACTGATAAAATATTTGATAAACTGGTTAAGGAAATCCGGGAGGAAGAAGCCTCTTCCGAACAGGTTAAAGATGCGACTGAGCGTGTACTTAAAAAGCTCACCGGATCATCACAGGCCTGCGCCGGGATACAGTCCCAGTTACCCGATTATGCCGACGGAAAGCTCACAGAATCAAGGCGCCTCCTGGTTGATGATCATCTAAGCCGCTGTGTTGGGTGCAGACATACCCTTGCCGGAATAAAAGGCCGGGAAAAAGTGGTGCATATACCTGAAACGAAAACATCACCATGGAACCGGTGGATGCGATGGGCTGCAGCTGCCGCGGTACTTGTTATGGCCCTTTATATGGGCCGTGGCCAGGTGGATTCTTTGTTTGCTCCTTCCGAAGCAGGTGCAAAGATTGTTTCTCTTTCCGGTGATATCTACAGGCTTCCGCAGGAACATCTTCCTGTGGGAAGTACCATAAAAAAGGATGAAGTAATACGCACAGCAAGAGGCGGGCGCGCCATACTGGAATTGAATGACGGGTCCAGGGTTGAGCTCAATGAACGCACCGAACTGGCCGTGCATACTGCCTGGAGCGGAGACACAATACGCCTTAACCGCGGTGATATCATGGTGCAGGCAGCCAGGCAGAAGCGCGGAAGCCTGCGTGTGGTTACCAGCGATTCCGTTGTATCTGTTAAAGGTACGATATTTTCTGTATCCAGCGGAACTGCAGGTTCGCTTGTTTCGGTTGTTGAAGGTTCTGTTGCTGTTTCACAGGCAGGATCAGACAAACTGTTAACAGTCGGTCAGCAGGCATCTACAAGCACCACCATGGGAAACGTTGCCATTAATGATGCCATATCATGGAGTCAGAATGCCGATAAATACAATATTCTGCTTGATCAGTTTATTCGTATAGGAAAAGAACTTGCGGATATACCTGGCCCGGCTCCGCGTACCGGCTCAGATCTTTTATCATATATGCCTTCAGGAACCATGGCATACATTGCTATCCCAAATCTGGATAACCCGATTCTGCAGGTGATGGACCTGATAGAAGATTATGCTGCTGAAAGCAGTGTGCTTGAAGAATGGTGGGTTTCGGGTGAAGGACAGAAACTTAAAAAAGTACTGGAGCAGGTTCAGGTTTTTACTCAGCTTCTTGACGATGAAGTTGTTTTTCTACTGACAGATGATTTGGCTGCCGGTCAGAAGGTGCCCCTTGTGATGGCCCGCATCCTGCCGGACAGTGAGTCAGACCTGTGGACAGCCCTGGATGATATTTTCAGGAACAGTTCAGACATACCATATGATATTATAGACGGTCTTCTCCTGATATCAGGGACAGAATCACAGCTGGAAAGCCTTGTCCCTCTCCTGGGAAGCGGGGCTTCATCACCCTTTGCCGCCGAGATAAATAAGTATTACGAACAGGGTGTAACCTGCCTGGTGGGAGTTGATGCCGGTGCACTTACCGAAGAATTTAAAGACAGTATAGCGTGCCGGGCAGCCGGTCTTTCCAACATGCAGTATGTTTTCTTCGAGCTTGGTTCCAAGGTTGGACAGGATGCAACAAGGGCTGTTATGACATTTCAGGGAAATCGAAGCGGTGTTTTGTCATGGCTGGCGCCTCCGGCATCTAACGGGTCAATTGAATATATTTCCTCCGATGCTCTTGCCGTGGTTTCCGCATCAACAAGAGATCCCCGTGATGCATTTGAAGAACTGCTGGACATTGTAGGCGCAGACAGTAAATTTATTGAGGAAATAGATGAGTTTGAGTCTGTAACAGGTGTAAGAATAGGTGATGATATTGCTTCATCTTTCGGGACCGATTTTACCGTTGCGCTTGAACAGCTTACACTGCCGGTACCAGGTTTTGTGGGTGTATTTGAAGTGATTTATCCCGAAACTCTTGACAGTACGATAAGACGGCTGGTGGATTCTTATAACGAATGGCTTCCGCCGGAAAAAAACAGTGCAAGACTCATTTATACCCAGGAAATAGATAACGGCCTGACATGGAATTCTCTAAAAAGTTCTCTTTCCATAGCCACAGTTTACTGGACATATGATCAGGGTTATATGATCGTTTCACTGGACAGGGCTCTTGTAAGCCGGGCAATAAGTATTAGGGACTCCGGTCTGCAGCTGACAAATTCTGCCAAGTTTCAGCAGTGTCTTCCGGTAAGTGCCGGCCTTCACAGCTCAGGTTTATACTGGCTCGATAATAACAAGATGATGAATGAAGTTGCTTCTCTTATAGACAATCCTGTGTTTAACCGGATGATTGACAGCGGTGAACCGAGTCTGGTAATGGTAAGTGCCGAAGATCAGCAGATTCGGATAACCAGTCATTCACGCTTGCGCTTGACAAACCTTTTTCTTGGTTCGATGTTGAGCAGTATTCCTCAAAAACAGGAATAATCCATAAAAAGGCATAAAATTGCAGACAACACCAATTATTGAACTCGATGATTTACATGTGAAGCTCGGGCGGCAGGAAGTACTCAAGGGGATTTCCTGCAGCCTCGGCATCACCGGTAAAGGAAAGGCTATCGGTCTTTTGGGGCCGAACGGCGCCGGCAAGTCAACGCTTATTCTTACACTGTTGGGTTTCCATAAAATATCAGGCGGCTCCGGCCGTATTCTGGGCCTGGACTGTCACAGTAAATTACGGGAAATAAAATCCCGTATCGGTTATATGCCTGAAAACGATGCATATATTGCAGATATGACCGCTGTCCGATTTTTAAGGATCATGGGAGAAATATCGGGGCTGCCGAAGCGGGTTGCTCTCGAAAAAGCCCACGAAGTGCTGTTTCATGTTGGGCTTGGCGAGGCCAGATACCGTAACCTTGGTACATATTCGCTGGGCATGAAGCAGATGGCCAAACTTGCACAGTCCATACTCCACGGACCCGAACTTCTTATCCTGGATGAACCTACCAACGGTCTTGATCCTGCGGCCCGTATCCGTATGCTTAAGCTGATCCGCGAAATGAAAGAAGATCATAACATGAATGTCATTCTCTGTTCGCACCTTTTGCGTGATGTGGAAGAGATATGTGATGAGGTTGTTATTCTCAATAAGGGACGCGTTGTTCACCAGGCCAATCTCGAAGAAGAGCGGCATACAAATCAGCGGTTTATTGAGCTTGAGGTATACGGAGATGACAGCCGTCTGGAAAGCGCATTAAAAGAGCAGGGTGCAGAAGGCGTAAGCGAAGGAGGCGGCCGCTGGCGTGTTGTGTTTCCTCCGGGTATGGGGATTGATGCCCTGTGGCAGCTTATTGGCCGTGAGAATCTTTCAATAAGGCATCTCACCCATCGCCGCGATTCACTTGAAGAAATCTTTCTCAAGGCTGTCGGACACCTAGAACACCCGGTGCAGAGTACTGACGTTCCGGAGAGCAGGGAGGATGCCCATGGCAGTTTATAGGAGAGGTTACCAGCGTTATGAAGGTCCGCGGACAGGCAGGTTTACAAGGCTTATGGTGCTTCCCAAATATGCCTGGCATAACCTGTTAAAAAAAAGGTTAATGCTTTCACTGCTTATTATGTCCATGTTCTGGCCCATTATCTGTATCGGGTTTATTTATTTTTCCAACAATCTTGATATGCTTTTGGATATCAGCCCGGGTCTTACCAGTTTTTTAGAAATTGACAGCCGTTTCTTCATGATATTCATAAAGGTGCAGGGTGCATTTTCTATCCTTATTGCGGTTTTTGCAGGGCCCGGCCTTGTTGCGCCTGATCTTTCCAACAATGCTTTGCAGTTATACTTCAGCCGCTCCTTTACAAGAACAGAGTATGTTTTGTCCCGTATGATGGTGCTTTTCGGGGCGCTCTCTATTGTTACATGGGTTCCCGGCCTGCTGCTGTTTTTTATACAGGCTGCACTGGCGGACAGCAGCTGGTTGATAGAAAACTGGAACCTTGGATCAGGTGTTTTTTTCGGTCTTCTGTTATGGATTATCCTTTTAAGTCTTGTTGCCATGGCGGGTTCCGCCTATGTCAGAAAAAGGGTAATGGCAGAAGCCCTTATCCTCGCGGTTATTTTTATCCTGCCTGCTATAACAAAAATATTAAACCAGGCTTTTAAGATTTCATGGGCATCTCTTTTTAATCCGCTGCATGTAATGGCCAGTATATGCGACTGGCTGCTTGGTACTGTACCCGACCATGGACCGTCCGTTTTCAACTGCTGGCTGGCATTATTCTTCATGATAGCGCTGCTGATTATGATTTTGAGGCGCAAGCTCAGGCCGGTGGAGGTGGTATCATGACAGCCCCAGAAATTATATTTAATGACGTGTCCAAATTTTACGGCGAAGTGCTTGGCGTTAATCATGTTAGTCTTAAAATACCTTCCGGTATCACCAGCCTGGTAGGCCCTAACGGTTCCGGTAAAACAACCATTATGAACCTTATGGCCGGGCTTATTCATCCTGACCGGGGCAGTATTTCCGTGCGTGGTTTTTCATCACAGGACCCGGAAAAACTTATGAGAATCACAGGCTATGCAACTCAGTATGATACTGCTCCCAGGGGCATTACAGGTTTTGATTATGTTTCATTCGGGCTCATTATATCCGGGTACACAAAAAAACAGTCAGATGAAATGACCTGGAACGCACTGGAACAGGTTAATCTGACAGATGTGGCCCACCGGAAAGTAGCATCATATTCAAAGGGTATGCGTCAGCGCATACGGCTTGCACAGGCAGTTGCGGGCAGCCCGGATGTACTTGTGCTTGATGAACCCCTTAACGGCCTTGACCCGCTTGTGCGGGCAGAAACAGTTGCCCTGTTTAACGAGTTTGCTGCACGGGGCTCACATGTGATTATTTCAAGCCATGTTCTGCAGGAAGTGGATGTTATATCAGACCAGGTTATCTTCATTGCCAACGGCATGATTGTGGCGGAAGGTGATGTGAGCGGGGTGCGTGAAGAAATTGATGAACACCCCAGCCAGTTTATGCTCCGGTGCAGTGATGCATCAAAGGTGGCGTCTCTGCTCTTTGTACAGGATCATGTTACCGAAATAAAACTCCATGATGACCGAAAGGGACTGCTTGTAATGACACGGGACCGTGCGGAGTTTACAAGGGTTTTAACTAAAATATCTCTGGAAGGACATACTATAGAAAGTGTAGTTGCAGCAGATGCAAATGTGGATGCACTCTATAAATATCTGATTGGAGGAAGTGAATGAACAGCATGTTCAGACTGAAGCAGACATGGATTATTGCACGGCTGCAGCTTAAAAGGGTTTTCTTCTCAAAACGCAGTTTCTGGATATTTTTTCTGGCCCTGCTGCCTTCAATTATTTTTTTAGTGCACGGCATAAAGATAAAAATAGATACCCGCTTTATGTCTTCTCAGATTACACCTGCTGCTGTTCTGGAGTCTTTTTCAAATGGAACATCCGAGCAGGATGTTTTAAAAAATGCCGGTAACCCGCTGAAAAGTAGAGTCTATAAATTCGGTCCCCAAAAGCAGACTACACGTCATATGACCTACTATGACGGGAAACGGCAGTGGAACCTGTTTTTTAGAGACGGTTTTATGTACAGCAAAAGAAGCAGGCTGGTTATTGATCTGCATGAAGACAGGGAGGTTTATGCGGCCATTTTTCAGGTTTATTATCTCCGCATGGCTATCTTCTTCGGCTGCCTGGGGATATTTATGAACCTGTTCCGGGGCGATATGATGGATAAAACACTGCACTTCTGGTTTCTTGCCCCGGCAAGGCGTGAGGTGCTGCTGGCAGGGAAATACCTGGCCGGTATAATTGCGGCTGTTTCTATTTTTGCTGCAGGAGCTGTTTTAAGTTATTTTATAATGCTCTGGCCTAATCATTCATCACAGGTTACAGCCTTCTGGCAGGATCAGGGTTTTAATAACCTGTTTTCTTATGCCTCCTCCGCTGCCCTTGCATGCGCAGGATATGGAAGCGTATTTCTGGCCTCCGGCCTTATTCTTAAAAATCCGGTGCTGCCGGCAGTAGTAATACTCTTCTGGGAAAGTGTCAGCGGTATTCTGCCGTCACTGCTTCAAAAGCTGAGCGTGCTTCATTATGCACAGGCTCTATGCCCGGTTCCTGTTCCTGTTGATAACAGTGCTCCGCTTTTGTTCCGTCTGCTTCTGTCACCCGCAGAACCGCCTTCAGTTATCACAGCTGTAGCAGGGTTTGTAATAGTGACTGCCCTGGTCCTGTGGCTTGCATCATATATAGTAAGGCATCTGGAGATTGATTATAATACCGAGTAGATTTGCCTGTGAGAAACCCATCTCAATTACTGTAATTGTGCTTGTGCGTACTGGCCCGGCACAGGCAGGAAAGGCTTTGTTATAGAACAGATGCCGGACTGCTTTAAGTCCGGAAAAAGAACTGCACCTTAAGTTTTATGCTATATCAATTATATTTAGAGCGTTATACCCTGGTGCTGTCATTCCTGCTTTGGCTGCGCCGAATTTATTATTCTGTTTCTGCATGTATGATTCCGCTTCAAGCCGTTTTTTGACTTCCTCGGCAATACGTTTCTCCATAGCAGACCTCTCTTTGGGGTTCATTTTTGCCAGTGCTTCTTCTGTTACTCCCAAAAGCTCCATAACCTCTTCTCTTACTTTCTTTGCGTGCTGTTCCATGATATAGGCCATAATCCCTTTTTCTTTAATAACAGACATGGCATTATCAAACTCTGTGTCCTGTTCAGATATATCTTCCTCTGTTTTATTAGCAGCAGTCTCAGAATAATTTTCCTCTATCTGTCTGTTTAAGCTTTCCGCAAAGTTATCGGCTGTTATAATACTTTTTGTTTCAGGTGCCTGTTTGCTACTGTTTAAATTTGCAAAATCCACAGCATTGAATGTTGTAATCATAGAAGAGTACTCCTTTCCAAATTGCAGTTGGTTAATACTGTAAAGATGTGGGCGATTCTTTAACACGCCCTCTATTGTTCAAGTGATATGCCTAAAGATTCCATTAATTCCATAGTCCCCGGGTCATCTGCTATACGTTTAACAACAGCCTGATGAACCTGTTCGCTTAATTCCGTATCCTGTAGAAATACATTTTCATAATCTTCAATGTTTTCTATGCTGTGATTCTTAAACTCTGTGCTGATATGGTTCTGAATGGAGTGGTGATATTGCTTAAGCTCGATTTTAGTTTCCGGGTCCATAGAATTTAATCTGTCTATCTGGTCATTAATAGACCCCAGCCGTCCGTCAAAGTTTTTCAGGTTTTTATCCGACAGCCATTTGTCTGACCATTCAGGATAAACATATGGCTGCGATGGTTTTATGTCGTACTTTTTGAAAAGCATTTTTGCTGTATCTGAAATTTCAACTTTAAATGAAAAACAATCTTCAGGTTCCAGTTTTTCCGGCTGACCTGTTTGAGGCGGATTTGTCTGTACAGCATTTTCAGTATAAACATTTTGTGAAGAATGAATACCTGATATAGCCATGATAATTTCTCCTCATTAAATTATCGCTTGTTATGAATAAATAAAATTGAGCAATTAATGTGCCACTTAAAAATATCCTGGTATAACAGGTAGTTAAATAAATGGAATGTGTTCTGAGTTAAGGTTGATAGGAAATATTTTCCTGATTAACAGGTAGTGTTTCCTGCCAGTGAAATTGCCTGATCTTGAAAAAATATGATGACATTAGTGGCCAAAATACAGGTTGAATAATAAATACCTGTATTGAGTTAATAAGCTGCCTATATCGTCATACCCGCGAAGGCTGGTATCCATTGGCTTTTGCTTTTAAATACAAAAATGGATTCCCATATGCCAGGCTGTGTCGTAATGTTATCTGGGGCGGCAGCAGGTTTTTTATTTTCGTAGAGACGGGTTTTAAACCCGTCTTTAATTGAGGATATCCGTGATGCATGGTTGTTTAATCAGCTATTTAATTGGTTTCGGCCTGTCAAAGCTGGTCATAGGCGCACCAAGGCTTTTTATTAAAAGCCTGAAGGGCAGGGTTGCTATCCCAGCCATTGGCGCAAGTATGAATCTGTTTTCCAGTTTTATGTTTTCTGTCTCAGGTATGGGTGCATATTAGAAAACAAATACAGCCTTATCTTTTTGAGTGAAAATATTTTGATTCTAATAATAATTGTTAGATATTGACAATTTAGCAGAGCCGGTATAAATTAATATATCTGCTCAAATAACAGGTGATTAAAATAGGGTCAAAAAGTATATCTTATTGAATAAAAAAAGAAAAGTGGATAATATATGTTAAATTATCTGCTCATTGATGTGGCTATTTGGAGGTGTGATGCCTAAAAAAATAATGGAAATACTTTCACTGGGACCAGCCGCAACCAACACCCTGGCTGCAGGGACTGGAATGAGCAGGCAAACAGTGAATAGAAAATTAAGGGCTTTGGGTGATTCAGTTATTAAGTTTGATAAAGTCAGACCTCCGCTATATTACGCAGTCAAAGAAGCATTTGGGGCAGGTACCGAAATTGATCTTGCAGTAGTTGACCCTCATGGTAATACAAACCTGTGGGGCACATTAAGACCTCTTGCTCATGGAGGCTTCTTCCTTAAGACCACTCCCATGGCTCCTGATGTTTTAAAAGGGGATAACGGGGATGGCATGTATGAAGGCCTGCCGTATTTTCTTGACGATATGAGACCTCAAGGTTTTATTGGAAGGCAGATTGCAAGGGATTTGAGCGCCCAATCTGATGTTTTTCCTCCGGACCCAAGAAATTGGAATCAGGAACAAATAGGGAGATATCTCGTAGCTAATGGAGATGATCTGCCTGGAAATTTAAAAATTGGCAGGATGGCCCTTGACAGGGTCAGAAGGACACCGCAAAAAGCAAGGCGCGAAGATTATCCGGAGTTGGCGGATAAAGCTGTAGAAGGAGAAGTTCATGGATCATCTGCCGGAGGTGAACAGTCAAAATTTGCAACATATTCAAGAGAGCGAGAGGCGCACGTAATAGTAAAGTTTTCTCCAAAAGGCGACGGTGAATTAGCTGTGCGCTGGAGGGATATACTTGCGACTGAATACATAGCATCTGAAGTTCTGCATGAAAATAATATTCCTGCTGCAGAACTGAAAGTTTTTGAAATTCAGGAAAGGCTTTTTCTTGAATCTCTCAGGTTTGACAGGGCCGGAGAATACGGACGTCTTCCTTTGATTTCAATGCAGGCAGTTGATAATGAATTTTCAGGCGTTGGCAGCGGGTGGCTTAACGTTGCTAAAGCGTTGAATGATAAAGGGTTAATCAGCTGGCAGCACCTGTTTGATATTGCAGTTTGTTGGGGTTTCGGCAAACTGATTTATAACACCGATATGCATCTTGGCAATATCAGCTTTCTTATTGATGGGTCAGGCTTCAGTCTGGCGCCAATATATGACATGTGCTCAATGGGTTTTGCGCCTAAGAGTTCGGGTGAAATTCCGTCATATACATTTTCCCCGCCAGATATTGATACCTCTTTAAGTTTTATAAGCGATACAGTACCTCTTATCAAAGGGATGGCAAAAGCTTTCTGGCAAAAACTTATGGAATGTAATCTTATCTCCGAAGGATTCAGGCATTCATTAGAGCAGAGTACAATTCTGGATGAGCTGTAAAAGGTCAGTTGATTCAGGTTTTAGTGCCTTTGGCATAAGTGTCTGCCACAAACAGGTAGCAGGTTTTCATCGATTTTACGTCGCTGTGGGATCGAAGTTTTTTTATTCCCTGATCTCTGATTTCGGGCATGTGATATCTAGCTTTTAATCTTGACTAAACCCAACAACCTGAGTAGATAAAAAAATAAAAATTTTGAACGACTTCCTTTACCCCCTGTAATATTAAGATTTGTTTTTCCGAAATCCTCAATACCTTTAGTTTTGACAGGGTGTTTTTTTCAGGTTTTCCACTTTGATTATCATGGTATATCTGGTGCAATGCCGGAAGCCTTGAATTATATTTTTATTATGCCTGGTCTGGTACAGATAAAAGAAATTTTATTATGCTTCAGCATATCCAAAATACTGTCAGTTCCAGCTCTAACAAAACAGGTTAAAAAATAAGACTCAATCTATGCACAACTGAATCAGGTGCAGACGCTTCAATTTGTAAAAAAGTAAAAGTAATCCGGATAAACTGCCAAGTATCAGGGACAGTACCGCCCGGAGCCCTCATGAAACAAAACCATCGTGTTTACTATGGGCTAAACCGATGCCTCTTAAAACATGGAGAAATAAATGAAAAGGTTCTTTTGTATCGTTGTCATGTCACTGCTTTTGGTTTGTCTGTATGAATCAGTATCCTACTCCGATCACATCTTGTGTCCCCATCAGATAAATAATAATGGATATGTTGTATGGAGTGTTGATAAAAATATACTCATGTATGACGGGACATCTGTCATAAAGCTGAACGATGAGAATAGCCGGGGTATTAATCCGCGTATCAACAATAATAACCATGTGGTCTGGGAGAGCAATCGTTTGGATATCTATTATTATAATGGAACCACTGTTGCAAAACTTAATGGTGAACTATCTGTAGGGTCTTTCCCTGATATTAATGATAATGATCATATTGTATGGCTTGGAGTAGGTCCTGACAGCCTTATTAGCGGAGGTGATGTCGAGATATATTATTATAATGGTTCGAGTGTCACTATTATTAGTAATGATGATTTTGACGATGTGTTTCCACGGATAAATAACAATAACGATGTGGTTTGGATTGGTGAGGACGATAGTGCCGGCAGAGATATTTTTTTATACCATAATTCAACCGTTACACGCCTTACAGATAACGACTACAACGATACTCTGCCGCAGCTGAATAATAATGGATATGTTGTATGGACCAGGGGGGGGAGACGAAGGCGGGGAAATAATTTTGTATGACGGTTCTGCTGTTTTAAAGCTGGGAAGTAATAATGAGGGTGACTGGCCTGTCCTTAATGATAATAATTTATTAATATGGCTTGAGGATACTGTTAACGGTAATGAGGTATATTCCTATGACGGTTCGCGTACTTTAAAAGTTCTCACTAAAGATTTAATAAGTTCTCCGGATATGAATGACAGTGGGCATATCACGTGGGTGGGCGCTAACGAAGATATTCTTCTTGATTTTGGTGTTTATTATTATGACGGTTCAACCACTACCAGAATTTCCAGTAATGCTGCTGCACTTTCATTTCCGGTAATTAATAACAGCGGCCACATTGCCTGGTTTTACAATGACACGATGTATTACTATGACGGTTCAAATGTGACAGCTCTTACCTATGAAGGTGGTAATAATGACCCTGAACCTGTTCCCATAGCAGATGCCGGGCCGGACAAGAAAGTTGTTCAGGGAAGCGTTATCATGCTTGACGGATCTGGGTCCTATGATCATGATGATGCAATAGCTTTCTATGAATGGGTTCAAACAAGCGGTCCGGATGTCCTTCTTTCAAATTCCTATTCTGTTACTGCAGAATTTACCGCGCCATCAGTAGGTTTGGAAGGGGCAGTATTAACCTTTGAACTAAAGGTTACTAACAGCGAAGGTGAGACAAATATAGCCACCTGTTCTATTAATATTTCCGGGACTATACAGGCTCAGACACTAGAGCTCAAAAAAGGCTGGAACCTTGTTTCAATGTGGCAGGAGCCGGATAAAAATAAAGTAGAAAACATCATGGCTTCCAGTGAGGGCGGGTATAAAAGTGTATGGTCATATGACGGCAGTAACTGGAAGGTGTATGATCCGGCTAATCCGGATTTCAGTGACCTTTCCAATATGGAATACCGCAGTGGATACTGGCTTAATATGGACTTGGATTCCACACTTGTTGTAAGCGGAAAGATACTTGAAGAGGCAATCGAGCTTAATGCAGGCTGGAATCTCGTGGGCTTCAATTCATCAACTGAAAAGAAAATATCTGATTCTATGCATTCTGTTGAAGGAAAGTATATATCTGTATGGGCATACAGCAATGGGAATTGGCTCGTTTATGATCCGGCTAATCCTGACTTCAGTGACCTCAATAATATGGTCCCGGGCTTTGGGTACTGGATAAATGTAAGTGAAGCGTGTGTTTGGGAGCAGTAAATGCAGATATACACATATAGAGAGGCGTGACAAAACTCGCCTCACTCCTGGAACAAGCTGAAAAGACCGGTGAAGTATTAATTCTCTATAATCCTTTCAACTCACAAATATTTAAAAAGAAAGCTGCCTGATTCTAAAGAGAAATATAAAAATTGGAGGTCACAATTTGTGACCTCCAAAAGTGATAAAATGGGGTTGAGGCATCCGCAAATAAAAATATTAACTTGTGCTGGTATAACATATTTGTTACTATGGCCTGGAAGATAAAATATTATAACGAAAAACTTGAAAGTGATATTTTAAATTTACCTGATGGTCTATTGGCCCGTTATTTAAGGTTAACAGACTTGATGATTGAATTTGGAGCAAATCTTGGTTTGCCGCACACAAAGCCAATTGAAAAAGGATTGTTCGAGCTAAGAGTTAAGAGTAAAGAAGGAATAGCAAGGGTTTTCTTTTGTACAAAAGTAGGTAAGAAAATTATAATGCTCCATTCATTCGTAAAAAAATCTCAAAGGATACCAAAAAAAGAAATCAGGATTGCAAAGATAAGGATGAAGGAGGTTTTAGGGCATGACACATTCTGAGCTGAAACAAAAGGCCTTAAAGAAGAAAAAAGTAAAAGCTGAGTATGAGGCCATGGAGCCAGAGTTTAAGCTGTTGCGGGAATTATTGAAAGCAAGACAAAAAGCCGGACTCAGTCAGGCTGAAATTGCAGAACGAATGGGCACAAAAGCTCCTGCGATCACAAGACTTGAATCTTCACTCAGCAGCGGGAAACATTCTCCGTCAATTGCTACAATAAAAAAATATGCAGATGCCCTGAACTGTCATCTGGAAATAAAAATTGTTACAAACAGCAAAACCTGAATTGTTCTGCCTTTTGAAATTGAACGCTCTTTAAGAATTTAATTTACAAAAAAGATATTAAATTTTGAAAGATCGTCCCTATACCCACATGGTTTCTGATCTCCTGCCTCCGATCTCCGACCTTTAGTTTTTCATGCTTTTCCTTTCAGCTTTCACTCTTTACTCTTTCCTGATTTCTATTTTCTAGTTTTTAAATGCTTTCCCTAACAGCCTACAGCCTAAAAAGCTTCAGCCTGTTCTTTCTGATCTCAGACCTCTGTTCTCTGACCTCTGGCTTTTAATCTTGACTCCCCCACACAACAAGAGTACAAAAAAACAATAAAGACTTACCGCGACTTACTCGTGAAAATGTTTCTCAATAATTATAAAGATTTTCCTAACAGCCTTTAGCTGAAAAAGCTTCTCTGGGCGCCGAAGCTTTAACGAAGGCGGCAGCCTGTTGTTTTCACTTTGAACCTTGAGCTTTCAGCTTTGCATGGCACGGCATAGCTGCAGCGACGCCGGAAGCTCAATTTCTCCTGGACCTGACACCGTCGAAAGTTTGTAAGAATTATCAAAACATATCCAAAGCGCTGCCAGCTCCAGCACTAAAAAGAAACTGCTGGAATAAAACAATGATTCGAAAAAAACACATAAACCCAACTTGATCAAATAGAGATGTGGGGTTTTGCGTTTATAAAAGAAGTTATTTGATTATTTAGGGATTGTCCCTGTTTTCCCTTAATATAAAGTTTTTGGGTGCTGTCAATAATGAAGGTCTGACCCTGTTTAGTTTTACATTCTGAGTTGAAACAAAAGGCCTTAAAGAAGAAAAAAGTAAAAGCTGAGTATGAGGCCATGGAGCCAGAGTTTAAGCTGTTGCGGGAATTATTGAAAGCAAGACAAAAAGCCGGACTCAGTCAGGCTGAAATAGCAGAACGAATGGGCACGAAAGCACCTGCGATCACAAGGCTTGAATCTTCACTCGGCAGTGGAAAACATTCTCCATCAATTGCTACAATAAAAAAATATGCAGATGCCCTGAACTGTCATCTGGAAATAAAAATTGTTACAAACAGCAAAACCTGAATTGTTCTGCCTTTTGAAATTGAACGCTCTTTAAGAATTTAATTTACAAAAAAGATATTAAATTTTGAAAGATCGTCCCTATACCCACATGGTTTCTGATCTCCTGCCTCCGATCTCCGACCTTTAGTTTTTCATGTTTTTCCTTTCAGCTTTTACTCTATACTCTTTCCTGATTTCTATTTTCTAGTTTTTAAATGCTTTTCCTAACAGCCTACAGCCTAAAAAGCTTCCCTGGGCGCCGAAGCTTTAGCGAAGGCGGAAGCCTGTTCTTTCTGATCTCAGACCTCTGTTCTCTGACCTCTGGCTTTTAATCTTGACTCCCCCTAACAACAAGAGTACAAAAAAGAACAATAAAGACTTACCGCGACTTACTCGTGAAAATGTTTCTCAATAATTATAAAGATTTTCCTAACAGCCTTTAGCCTAAAAAGCTTTAGCCTGTTTATTTAACCGTGGACCTTGTACCCTGTACCGTGAACCTGGCTTTTATACCCTGGATCTGACACCGTCGAAAGTTTGTAAGACTTACCAAAGCATATCCAAAGCGCTGCCAGCTCCAGCACTAAAAAGAAACTGCTGGAAGAAGAAACAATGATTCGAAAAAATACATTGAACCCCACTTACTCTTATAGAGATGTGGGGTTTTGTTTTTATATGTCCAATATGAAGATCATTTTTTGTTTTTTTTAAAATAAAATATATTTTTCGTCATTTTTACCCTGTTTAATCCGCAAAGCAGGAATTGGAGCATCATTTAACAGGGCGCTGCTGTTTTTGAGTATCGTGGAATCCAGTTGTTTTAATTAATATTTATGAGGAGTGTCGAGCCAACCTTTATTAAATATTTCTAAATTGGAGAGAATGACCATGTATGGAAAGATAACCCCTTTTAGAGAAGGTGATACTTTTGCAACTTTTAGGAATATAATCGAAAACGTTGTGCGGGAAATTGACGCACTGAACAATGAGTATATTCTGAAAGCATCCGAAACAGAATTAGAAGATTACTATGTTGGAAAAGCTCTTATTGACCCTATAGAGCTTGATTCAGAAAATTACTATATTGAAAACCAACAGAGCATCAGGAAGGATGTTAGCCATGACTTTAACAGGATGAGCTTTCGTGGCGAACGCATTGTTGTAGCAGGCACACAATTAGATATTGCCATGCATTTTTCTGGTGACCCTATGCTATGGCGTATCCAGCCATCAACTTTTAGTTTAAGCGGTTATCCAGAAATAAGTATAAAAGACAATACAATCATCTTTTCAATCAATTTTGCAGATGATTCTGCAGATCCAGCTAGATTGAAACAACAAATAGAATCCGACGTTCAATCGTTGGCAGGTGCTGTGCTAAATCTACGAAGAGATGTTGAGAGCCATAACAAGACTGCCCCAAACCAAATCAAGACAGCATTAGACCGTAAAAAACAAAAGGCTCAAACTGCTACAAACGCGTTGGCTGGATTAGGTATTCCATTTAAAAGAAAGGATAATCCTCCAACCTTTACAGTACCCACTAACCGCCGGACTACACCAGCAAAACGACTTCCCAAGGTGCCTACTGAAAAATTTGAACCTGAACCGGTTCTGGATATGGCAGAGTATAAGCACATCCTTGAAGTTATAAAAAGTATGGGCCTTGTAATTGAAAGAAGTCCTTCATCTTTTGCGACTCTTGATGAGGAGGCAATTCGGACTCACTTTTTGCTTCAATTAAATGGACACTATGAAGGAAGTGCTACCGGTGAAACTTTTAATGCTGTAGGTAAAACAGATATTCTCATTCGTGTTGAGAATAAAAATATTTTCATTGCAGAGTGCAAATTCTGGCATGGGCCTAAAGGATTCTCGGAGGCAATTGACCAGCTTTTGAGTTACTTATCATGGCGAGATTCTAAATGTGCATTACTGATTTTTAATAAAAACAAAGATTCTTCAGCCGTTAGGGACAGGATGCACGAGATAATGGAAAAACGAGAAGAACATCGCAGGACGCTTTTTAATAATAAAGATGGAGACTCTCGATACATTTTTGTAAAAACAGATGACCCAGGCAAGGAAATAACCATAACAACGCAACTTTTTGATATTCCGGAAAAGTAAGATGGCCAACCTCGCAATCAAGGGGATTTGCTGGTTTATTTTGCCGATTGGAGCTCAAAGATTTCAATGATCTTCATAAACGGAGATTTGACCACTTTATTCTTTTTTTTTATCGTTTTATTTTTACAAAAAAATATTTTTATCAGGCTGTCATCTGCCTAGAGTCTTATTTTTTAATTAAATGCGTTTTTCGACAGCCTCGTTGTGTATCTAATAAGGAGTGAAAAGTGAATGCAAACCAAATAGAAATACATTATTTTTTGCCTGAGGGTGTTCACTCCGCCGATGCCTTCAAGTTGGTCAAAGCTGAAACTGAGTTCATATCCATCATCAAGGAAATTGCTTTAACCTTTGATGTAGAATTTAACCTTGAAACTCAAGCGGTGACAGAAGGTGGTATTAAGCAGATATGGAAAGCAATTGGTGATAATGCACCACAAATATCCTTAATCATATCTATTGTAGCCCTTGTAATTGCTCTCCAGCCCAAAGGAGACGAAGAATTAATTAGCCTTCAGAAAGAAAAAACTCAGCTCCAGATTCAACTCCTAAAAAAGGAAATGGCTGTGATTGAAACATCGCCTGAGCCAGAGAAAATAATTAATGCAGCAGAGGAAATAAGTTCAACCCTTAAAATCGTCAGGCGAAGATCCAATTTCTATCAAGCTCTATACGACGAAGAAAAAATCATCTCAGTATCATATTCAATCTTTGAGGAAAGAACGCCAATTAAAGAACCTACTTTTGTTGTTCGTAATGACTTCCCCAAATACATTGCTCTTTCAGGTGAACTCCCTGCTGAAGTAGATGAAGATGCCATTATTGGAATTATTTCCCCGGTCTTAATAAAGGGACGATACAAATGGAAAGGTGAATACAAAGGTGCTTTCATTGAGTTCTGGATTCAGGACAAAAAATTCAAGGAGTCTGTACTAAGAAAAGAAGTTGAATTCCATAGTGGGACAGCAATCAATTGTGTGATGGAAATTAAAATCAAGGTTGATGAAATAGGCGACATCTCTAACGCAGGTTTTTATGTAAAAATCGTAAAAAGCATTTTAGATGAAGACTATGAGTTTATAACCGAATCCGGTCGCAAACTTGCAGCTGAGAAAAAGCATAACGAAAACCAATTGGAGCTATTTAAATAATACACACAACCAAAGCATTCAGCGGACGCCGTGAATGTTGGTGGCGCTAATCGCGTCAAGCTCATTGGCGCCGTCCGCTGATACAAGTCGTGCTGTCAGAGGAAAGATGAAGAAAAATAAACTACCAATTTCAGTTTGCCATGTGGAATAGGTACGTAGGTAAAAAGATAAAACACTCTGATAATTTTACTTTTTTACCTACGTCCCTTATTTTTCCACTTGGCGATTTCTTTTCTCCTTTATCTTATTTCCAGTTACACTGTTTTTGCTATTTTTTAATCGCAATTATTACTGTCTGAAATGCGGAGCAAGATTTAAAAAACTGAAAAGAAATTAAAGGCAAAAATAACAATGCAATTAAGCGGATTTGCTGGTCTTTCTTGCCGATTGGAATTCAACAGTTTTAATGGTCTTTACACTTAATCGTTCCTCGGCACCATTAACCCGCAAACCCCTTATCGCGGTCGTTAGCACAATACAACGAATTCAATATTTATGAAAAATTTATTTAGATAACAACTGATACGTTTATTATTAATTTTTATTTTGATATTTTATGTTTGTACGAAATGTAATTACTCGAACAGAGAACTTTTCATAATTGAAGCGGATGATGGTGGTATTTTATCTGCAGTTACACTATTTGGAGTATCAACTGACTTTACATATATATCAGAAGGTAAAAAAACAACAAGGATGCTTCCTTCAAAAAACTACATTGTTATGGCTATGAATTTTGATATAAAAAGAGAAAATGATAAATGGATTATATATGGTTTCGAATCTAAAAATAAACTTCCAAAAAAATCAAACATAGTTGTAAAGGAAAGTCATGATTCGCATCTTTCACCACCAATATTATTTAATTTGTATGAATCTGTAAGGCAAAGAAGACTTGAATGAGCTAATCGGAGAGTCATTCTCTTTATTATGTGGAAAATTAATTGCTAACAAAGCAATCAAGGGGATTTGCTGGTTTTTCTTGCCGATTGGAATTCAGTAATATCAATAGTCTTCATACTTAATTGACTATCGGCACCATTAACCCGCAAACTCCTTATCGCAAACGTTAGGTTTGGATAAGAACATGAATAAAATAGCTGTAACAACAATAATATTATGCTTCATATCTATCCTTTCAGTTACTTCTCCCCAAGTATGTCAGGCTGAAACACAAATCAAAATACATAATATTTTTAATTTCTGGAGTCTACTTGATTCTCCTTTAGTTATTATAGACAATGCAGACCAATATAAAAAATTCGTCAAAAACTCATTAGTATCTGTAACAAGTGCTACGTATGAAAAATATGGCGGTGATGACTCGTTGTGGGAACATCCACAGATAGATTTTGCAAATCAAATTCTTATTTTGCTTAACGCGCCCTCATATGAGGCGCCTAAAGTAAACAGAATAAATTATGTAAAAAACACATTAATTATTGAAGCTGAATATTCAGAAAAGGTTTATCATTTAAATGGTGGTGGTTTTAAGGGTACTGCAATTTTAATAGATAGGCCTGACACTACGATAAAATTATCTGAGAATTCTTTAAGGCAGCATGAAATAATTTATGGGAAGAAATTACAATGTTATAGAAATTCTACAAATAAAACTGTAGAAAAAGAAATAATTGATGCATGTAGAAAATCAACAATTAAAATATATAATGATATTTATAGGCTAAAAAGAAAATTTAGTGAGTTAAAGAAATTTAATAAAAACAATAAGTGGATAGATCCCGAAACCAATAAAATTACCGGAGTCAGTTATCGGAGTGATTCTGGTGACCTCTATTCGCCCCTTTTACCAGAATGTGGGCTTAAATTATCTATTCATATAGGTCCTCCTAATTATGATCATTTAGAACCTGGAATTATGATGCCATCAATCGCTTGGCCTACTTTTGAAAAACAATATATAAATATATGTGCTGAGGTGTATGTTAAAATATTAACCGACAATAAAGACCTAAAAAATAGACTACTTACTATTATTAAAAAACGTATTGCTCCATTAGAAAAATTAAACAATGTCAGCAATTGAAACCTAACATCAGTTTCAACAAGGAAGGGCTGCGCCCTCCTGTTAAACTGGGCGTTGGGAGGATAGAATCAATAATGCTCAAACCAGTCATGACAATAATTGGTTATGGTCCGATGGGCAAAAGATTTACAGATCTGTTTTCCGAGGATTATTATGTAGTAGGGAAATTGGGGTCGGGCCCAATGCCATTAACTTAAGAGAAAGAGATTTCCATTCCTGTCTTTAAGTATCTCTCTATCCCTTGTTATTAAAGGTTCTTCAGCATATTTTATTTTTCGACCTCGGGATTTTATTTCTAAACCACGACTTTTTCTACGGTATTCCTGCTGATTTCTAGAAAAATGCCTCCCTGGTTTAATTCGCACTCTGTGTTTCGAGCATCTGTGAATAAAACCTTTCCATATAGAACACCACAAAAGCAAGTCAGGAGTAGATACTAATATTTTAAAAAAAAGTCTGGTTTCTGTGAGTGCACGTGCAAAACTTAGATGTCCAACATAAAGATTAACTAATTTCCCTGCATGTACCATTGCAATACGTATTAAGCAAATAGAGATCATATGCATGAGTAACTCCAGATGAAAAGAATCAGGAGTACGACAATGCCATGAAGTCGCCCTAAAAGTATGCTTAAAATCACGGTAAAATGTCTCAATATCCCATCTCATGTGATAAAGATTTGCCAGCTCTGCTGCGGGAAAGCGAACTGGATCTAAAAGAGAGGTAATCAAGCGTCGGCGGCGAAAACCTTTTCTATAAACGAAGACCACTCGCACATTGATGTCTGTGTTGCTGTTATAGTCTTTTATTTGGCAGAGATAATCTCCTTCTCCGAGGTTACGTAATACTTTGGGCCGAATATTTTTTTTGGCAGGTATAAGGAAATGTGCACAGCGAAGCATAATTTTATTAAAAGTTACAGAGTAATGGAAGCCGCTATCCAGTAAAATTAAATCCCCCTTTTTGATGTATTTAATAAGCTTGTTAATTAGTTTATGTTCTGATGTGCAGACCTTGTCATAAACGAAGTGTATCGGCGCACGGCTTATGATGTCAAAGAGGCAGCAAAGTTCAGCGGAAATTGGACCTAGCCCCTGCTGCCCACTGTGAGATCTGAAACGCTTCCAAAGAGACTTTGATTCAGGTAATGAAAGGGTGGTCTTATCCGCAGCAATGAGACGTAACCCATGCCAACGAGAAGATTCATTTTTGTAAGCAGTTTGAAGCCGAGAAACCAGTTTACCATAGAACCAGTGTAGCGACTGGAGGGGAAAAACGCGAACGAGCCTTACAAAATGCGGGAACGGAAACAGACCATGATATGTTAAGTTGTCCAGTAGCCAAATGGAGGATTTCAAAAAGGCTGGCTTTTTGTGTGTCCAAAGATACTGCTAACATAAGCCATAGCGTTTCTAATGTTGAAAGTTTACGCCGTCTGCACCACTCATTTCTTAAGTAACGTCGAGATTCCAAAGCAGTAACAAGTGATGGTTCAATCCATTGTGCCAGCATAGATAGGTCAGGTTTTTTCATGGTTACCCTCCTAAGAATCAATAAGGGTGAATGTAGCTGGAGCGCTTTGTCGCAACAGAATGCCTTGACGTGCTTTTTTACCTAATGCGCTGGAGAGGGTATCCCGTTCAGCAAGGCGCCCAAAACGAACCTGGAGAAGTTGTATAAGCTCGTTTATATGAAGAGGTCTGCTCTCTTCAGTCAGTATTTTAATAGATAAATCCACAAGAGACTGACGTCTTCTTCCGCTTCGCATTGAAGTGTTCAGCTCGGTTTCTGACTTACCTTGAAGTTTCCTTATTGCTCTCAACTGTGATTCTAGCTGCACTTCAAGCACTTGCAGAATGACTTCCTTAATATCTTCTTTATCCATATGGCCCTCATTAATGTAAGTTATTTAACGTATTACATCATAATCGACTGACATAAGTCAATAAGAAAGTGATTGATAAAATATTATGGAGAGACTAAATAGAAAACTAGGAAATAGATAAGAAATAGCGTTAACTGATTGATATTATTTGCTTTTACCTTAAGTTAATAGCATTAGGTCGGGCCAAGCTAACTTATTGGAATGATAGAATATACATTTAAAAACACCCCCAATTTAATGCTTATATGGCACTTTTGAGGTATGAAAAAGGCGATATAAGAAAACATAGAAGAGAAAGCTGTTCAGTTATACAGATCCATAGAACAAGTTGTTAAAAGTTTAAAGGTAGTCAATGTCCGGGATAACATAATCCCTATTTATCGGAAATGCTTATATTAGCAAATCCGATAAATAGGAAAAATTCAATAAAAATCATGTGGCTGTGATATGGGACGCTCTTTAAAAATTTAATTCACGAAAAAGATATTAAATTTTGAAAGATCGTCCCGATACTCATGGATGATTGACATTCATTGCTGTTTGTGTCCAATATCCGTCCCTGATACCAATTTTTGTTAAGTGAGAAAAAACTATGAGTGATAACTGGGAACTCTATTATTGCAGGGTCGATGACAAACCTGCATATATTTTCTTCGATATAAATATTTCAAACGAAGTAGATAAAAGTAAATACCCGTACCTGGGTTATGTAAAAGTAATCCTGAATGAACCATCAGAAGAAGGTTTGCCAACTGATGCTGAATTTGAATCTCTTGTTAAAATTGAAGGTCATCTTAGGACGGTGCTTACACAAAACGGCAGTGCCGTTTATGTAGGTAGGAATTCTTCAGATGGATATTTAGTCTATTATTTTTATCTTTCCTCTGAAAACAGCTGGGAGGCTCAGGCTAAACTTGCTATGAATAATTTTCAGCAATATAAATTCGAGTCGGGAAAACAGGATGACCAGGACTGGAGTATATATCTTGATTTTATTTATCCTTCGGATCGGGACTGGGAAACCATTAAAAGCAGAAGGGTTTGTGAAAACCTGTATAAAAATGGCGACACAATGCAAAAAGAGCGCGAAATAGATCACTGGTTATACTTTGAGAATAGTATAAAACGTGAGACATATATTGCTAAAGTTGAACATCTCGGATATCAGGTAAGGTCAAAAATGGAACCGGATAGTGTTAATCCACGTTATGGCTTACAGGTGTATCATACCGCTACCCCCTCGCCTTATGTATCTCTGGAACTTTATGACCTGGCTCTTGAATGTGACAGTGAGTACGATGGCTGGGAAACAGAAATAATATGCTGACCAATTTGATTCAGACTGCAGCGTGCCTATAAATACATTAAAACTCCCGGCTTAAAAATGTGTGAGATGGGGCGCTCTTTAAGAATTTAATTCACAAAAAAAGATATTGAATTTTGAAAGAGCGTCCCGATACCCAAGGAATATAGAAAAGCTGAACCGCAAAGGACGCAAAGGACGCTAAGAAAATCAAAAACGATTTTATGTTTTTAAAATAATAAAAGGTTTTTCTTTCGTGTCTTTTGTGTGTTTCGTGGTTAAATGTTTTTAACTTTTCTTCATGCTTCGTGGTGATAACGTTTTTTGTTAAATATTGTGATACTGCCTGTGCACCGGGTATAACGTGAGGCTTGAAATGAATACAAATAAAGGCACCAGCATCATCTTTGTAAGGTGCAATAATGATGAACCTGAAGTTCTTCTGTTTTTAAGGGATAACAAAGATACTATTCCATATCCTGACTGCTGGGATATTTTAGGCGGACATGTAGAGTCCGGTGAAACCCCGGAGGAATGTATAGTCAGGGAAATGCTGGAAGAAATTGAGATTGATATTGGAACGCCTGAACTGTTTGACATATATCGAATGAATGATCGGATAGAATATACCTACTGGAAGTATTTCTCACGGGATGCTGAAGATATACAATTGAATGAGGGGCAGAAGTTGCGGTGGTTCACGGAAAAAGAGATCAGGGATATGAAGGATGAGGATATTTCTTTTGGTTTCCGCCAGGTGCTGATTGATTTTTTTAATAGTAAAAAGAGCATTGCTGGTACTTCACTCACTCCTCTTTCCAAATAACAATACAAAATAGATTCCCGAATACCCGCTATGACGTGAGAAATAAATCTATTGGCGCTGGAATATTTTTGTAAAGTGATTAAGCCCTTTGAAGTAATCTCTGGTAATTGTCATGCCAGCTTTTATCTCTATTGGAAAGATATCTGCCCCATTTGTCATCAGCAGATCAACTTCATTTCCCTTGCTGTCCCTCCCGATGTTTTTTAAAGGGTTGATGCCGGGGCGCAACCAGTGAAACTCAGAGGGGTGCTCATAAGTTTCCGCCATGATTAAGCTGGTAAGGCTATTATATTATTTGGGGTTATAAACCTGATAACTTTAGACTTTCTCTATATTGCATTCCTTTACGTTATTTAATTTTCGTCTGTTTTATATCACCTCTAAATTTCCTGTGGCTTTCTGTCATTTATTATCCCGGTGTATCTGAAATAGTACCTGTTAAAAAAAGGTTTTCCCCTTGTTTTTTCCAGCCTTTAGTCATAAAAATAATTTCAAGTACTGAATTAATGTTCGTTTTCCATCTCAAGACATATTGAATTTCTCCCTGTTTTCAGTTTGAAAAAATAAAAAAAAGCAGCAATACAGTCAATTTGAATGAAAGGATTTAGATTAAAATGAGACATATGGTTTTTAATATCTGTTTTTTACTCGCCGGATTTATCTTCCTTCCGATAACAGCGGAATCAGAAGCTGCTGACAAGGTAAAGATATACCGCAAGGTTGACCCTGCTGCGGTTTCAGCAATAGATAAACTTACAGAACAGTCTGGCGCTGACAATGCTGCCGCAGAATACAATCTGCCTGATCCCAAAAAAATATATGAGGATGAGTCAGGCAGTTACTATGGAATTATTGTTTCAAACAACGGGGCATTTCCGTCTCAGGTCTCTGAACAGGATGTAAGGCTTTATATAGCTGCCATTAGAAAGCCTGATAAGCAGGGCAGGATCATTGATGTTGTTCCCAAAACAGTCAAAGACCGCAGAGGTAACGCTGTAGATGGTTATGCGTTTGGTAAATCAGAGACAGAGCGGGTTAACAAACATATCCTGCCGCGTGTTACTCAGTTATTTGATAAAAAGTGGTATCCACATCATCTTTATTTTATAAATTTTCTGGAAGGATACCATTTTGGATATTCAAGAGGCCCTTTTTACATAGAGGAGCGGGTTTTCTCTACAAGCTACTCATTTGATTCTTCAGGTGCATTGATTCCATCATATGAAAAAAGGGGGCTTTCGGGAGTTCCAAAGGATTATATTATTCCGACAGTCAAAGAGGCTTTAAGCACATTAAAACAGAACACTGAAAAAAAAGAGGGAAACGGCAACAGGATAAAGGCGATATTTGACTATCATGAGCAGGATTACTCCAAAAGAAAAGAGAAACAGCTCCGGGAGCTTCATGACCGGATGAAGGCGGAAAGAAAAAAGGGGACAGTCTATTTATCGGGTGAATACTGGGATGATTATAAATACCTTGATACTGCCAGAAATATCTTTGACGGCAATTTTCATTTTATAGAAAACCCCGGTGATCTGGCATACACATATCTCTCATATGTAGACAGCTACTACAATGTTTGCGAGTCCTCTCTTCCTGTTCAAAGAGCATCATATGACGCCAAGTACTTCAGCACTCAATACGGCATTACAACACTCGACAGAGAATACTACGTTGAGATGGAAAGGCGCTTTGCAAAAAAATATGAAGAGATTCTTTATATCAGTAAAAGGGCTGATTACAAAGAGGGGATTGAAGCATTCATTAAAACCTTTTCGAGCGGGAAGAACGCCATTGATTTAAGCAGGGATATGCTGACAATGGTTGTTGAAAAAGCATATGTTGACGCTGAAATGAGAAAGTTTTTAAAAGGATCATGTGGTTCTGCAAGGGTAAAACAGTTTGGAGATAATCTCTATGCAGCAGCAAACAATCTTAAGCCTGTACAGAAATCAGGAAAAAGATATTTAAATGCTGAAAACGAAAGTGAAGCCATAACACGGGATGATGCGGAAAGGTACCTGGATCTTTCATTGCGGTATATGGCCAGGCACCCTTCTGATGAATCAAAGGGGTTTCCCTATGCAAAAGAAGAGCTCTCATCCTACCGGCGCGGTCTTTATGCTGAGGACGGCATGAAGTCCGGGAAGGATGAAAAAAAGTATGCAAAATTACGATCCATAGGATCCAGTATAGCAAGGGAAAAGCATCCTGTTCTTACATGTTATTACGGTCCTTTGGGTTTTTATCCCGGAGGAGGTTTCAAGTATTACAATTATTCATTCTGGTATGTAGAAGAACCATCACAGCTTGAAGAGTTTCTGGCTGCAAGAACAGATGAAAAGGATGTTTATCCCGGACTGCTGAATGTCGTATCAGAATGCCCGCGGGACAGCAATACCGCACATAGAATGGTATGGGGAGAAAAAATTGAAAAAGTCCCGGAAGAGAAAGCTGTAAAGGCCGCCCCGGTAAAACCTGCATCACCCAAACGTGCTCAGATATTTACAGGATCGTGGAAAGCGGAAATTGATAATCAGCCTATTGAGGTGGTTCTCTGGCCCAACAGACAGAAAACCTCTTTTGTCGGATATGTTTATGCGCCGAAGCATGACTGTTTGATGTATGCCAATGTTAAAAAATACGAAGGACAGTTACTGCTTAATTTTGGAGAGCATAATGCAAATGACAGGGTAAACAACTGTAAACTCAATACAGACAGCCTTGATGAAAAATATAAAACAACTTTCCAGGGAGGCGCATTCATTACCATTAATGAGGGCATGGATGTCATCAACTTCAAAACCACTAGCCTCTATCTTGGGAAACGGGTTGCGACTTCAAGCTCGGAGCTGAATGTGGATTTTGTCAGAGAGCCTGTAAGTGAAAAGCTGCTAAATATCCTTAAGACATATAATAACAGGATTCTCGGCATGGCCGATGAGGAGTTTTTAATTGAAATTACAAAATAGATATATTGTATAGTGTCCATCCCTGGAGAGACGATATAAAAGATGAAAGTACCAGTTCTGTATAGAGCATGTAGAAACGGGTGTGGAACTCAATACTGTTGACTTAAGCACCAAAGCAAACTCCTCTCCCTTGTCGGGAGAGGCTGGGTGCGGGTGGATTCAATACAGTGTTGCTGTTTTCTCCTTCTCCCTTAATTCCTCCCACCCGGTCTTCGCTGAAGCTGCGCCTCTGCTATTCCATCCCTGTCCGACGTGTGTAGTTCTGTCCTAAGGAGTAGGATATTTGCGCAATGGCCATTGTGCGGTCAATAAATTCCCGGGTTGGTGATATGTTTTCGTAACCCGTAAACTGATTTTCTCCTCGTGCACGCATGCGCCAGATACGGAGACCTGTGCCGATGCTCAGCTGCCGGGTAAGCCTGCAGGTGATCCACGCCTCCGTTTGCCAGCCATGACCTCGGCCTTTCCCAATGTTTTTTAGAGGATTAATGCCGGGCCGCATCCAGTGATTATCTATAGAGCCGCTGATGCTGATCAGAGGCAGCCATGCAGTCTCAGCTGACAGCCGGATGCGGTCGGTCAGCATTATATCGCCAGCTGCGCCCAGCCTGAGGGCGTCCCAGGCCGCCTTGCGGCTGAGGATAAGCTGTTCCGCGCCGACATAATTCACACCGTCCCGGCTTGGACAGATTTCCTGATTGTCCAGTGTCTGAACGCATCCATAGGCATTCTGGTTCTCCTCGAAACGGTTGTAGCCGAAGAAGGGACCCGCGCGCCAGCCTTGGCCTCGAAAGGCGTAGCCCAGATCCGCAGTCCCGTAATAGCTGCGGCTGTCCCGGCGGATACTGACAGTATCGGAATCTTCCTGGGCATTAATGGCCAGAAAATCCTGGTCGTGCATTTCGTCCCCGTTCCTGAGGAATATGCCGCCGATGAAACCCTTCAGATAGACGCCTGAGGTATGGTCCAGCCTGCCGAAAAGTTCGGTCATCATGCCTGAGCCAGGCCAGGAAAGTCGGGAAATCATGTAGGAATGATCCTTTGAGCTGTACAGATCGTAGCGGTAGCTGCCATGGGCCCAGCCGGAGCGCAGCCCGAACTCCCCGGACAGATCATCGGCAAGGTGGGGCGGAGTAGCCGACATGTATGCGGGCGCTGCAAAACGATAGCTTATCCCCATTTTGACAAAGCTGAGGGTTTGCTCTGTTGATGCTCCGTAAACCTCATTAAACTGCATATCGGTATTGCTGAAGGCCTTCAGGCCGAAGCGGTACTGTACAAATTCAAGTTTTGCAGTAAGATTGTCGCCCAAAAAAGTCTCGATACCGGCACCATAGACGCCGCCTGAACGGGTCCGCCTGGTGCTGTTATATGCATTGGCTGCTCCATAGCCGTTAGGATTGAAGGCGCTGATTGCAACTGTTTCGTTGATATAGGCCAGGCCTCCGGTGAGATAGAACAGCCAGTTTCCCTCAGTACGTCCGATTCTGGAGCGAAGCGAGACCATCGATTCCGGCTCCGACCGGCAGATAAAACCGATACTGGTACTTTGGCTGGCGCAGTTGGTCAGGTTGGTGAGATTGATTGCTTCAAAATCTCCAGCCACCCCTGCGATCCAGCGCTTTCCCATGGCCCAGTCGTAGCCGATATTGAAACCGCCAAGGAATCCGCCTCTGCTGCTGCGCGAAGGGAAACTGGTATATTCGGAAAAGGATTGCAGGTAGCCTGTAGGATTCTTCCAGCGCGCGTTACTTTGACCGACAGCAAAATCAAGCCCGGCATAAAAACCGCTCCAGCGTTCTGCATCCGAAAGGATCTGTGCCGGGGGGCGCTGATCTTCAGCGCATACGCAGACACAAAGAAATGTTGAAAATACTGTTAATGCCAGGAGCGCTGTTATTACTTTTTTCATAAAACAACCATAAAATATGCTCTGTTTTTCGCAAAGCGTTAATGCTGCAGAAGATGCTGTCGGTAATTCTCAGCAGTCTTCTCAATAAAAAAATCGGTTCCGAAATTGTCGAACACCACGTTATTATAATCGATTTTTTACTGTGATGACTTTAACAGAAAGTGCAGGTGGACCGGTTCTTTTTTAGAGGTACCCCAAATGCCTTAATCGACATTTTTTAGTCTAGCTGACCGGGATTTCTTCAGCGTATAATTGTCTATCAGGGATGTTATAAAACAATTAAATCGGGGACAGAACAGAACGCTGTTATGTTAATAAATGACAGCCTGGTCCGGCCCCGATCTCCTGGTTTATTTTTTACGACGCAGGTAAATTGTTATCAGTGCGGATGACAGCAGCACAAGAGACGATGGCAGGGGAACAGTATTTATTCCGGGCGAAAGGACCAGACTGTATTTGTCTGCATCTTCAAATCCCTCTGCAAATTCAATGACAGGATCCACAAAAGCATCGGCTCTGGCAAAGGAATCCGGGTAATATAAACTTAACTGAATAAGTGTTTCCATGTACACACTGTATGCAAAACCGGGTAAAATACGAACTGTTACTTCCTCGTTAAAGCTTGATACTGCATTTTCATCTACATTATTAACGCTGGCTCTCCAGGTGGTATTATTAACGTACAGATAGACACTTGCGGAAGCGGAAGTGTTAAGGCTGTTAAGTTCCGATACGGACACCCAGCCCCTTGCGGAAATGGTAACCGGTACCGAGTTTATAGGTGCGCTTTCATCAAGCTGTACCACTGCGAAATCATACCTGATTTTTGTGAACGAAGTTCCTGTCACTCCTCCGTTATATAATGTGTCACCATGATCAATGCTCACTTCACCGTAGGCAGCAGGGGGGTAGCCTGCAACGGCAAGTGCGTCAGCAGTTCCTCCTCCATATCCTGCTTCAGATGAACCGAAAACAGAAAGATTTTCTGCCGCCATGTCATTGATACCTCTAATATAAACAAGGTGAGATCCTTCAACGTTGTTGTTCTGACCTATGCTGACAAATTCCTCAAAAGTCGCAGGGTCAAGATAGACCGCAGCCGCAGCTGTTTCCGGCACATGTATGGCTGAAAATAAAACAATTGTAAAAAATAATTTTTTAACAAAAGAATTATTCATGATGACGCCTCCTGTAACTCTTTAAAATATATAAAGACTGGAATCCGGTTTTCAAAAATTGAAAAAATATTAAAGTATCCAGCTGACGAGCCAGGCAGGGAGAGCTCTAAATGTAAGATGTCTGAGATTACCTGTTCACTGCTGCGCCTCACTATGAGGACCGGGAATGTTTCCCTGAAAAAAATAGAAACAAGTAAGGCATTGTTTGTTAAGCACTGTTCAAAAGAGAATATAACTGGTTCAGAAATGACAGAAAATTAAAATTGTAGGGATCTCGGAATAAAAAATCAAGAAAAAGCAGCAGTTCATATATTATAAAAAAGTTGAAATGTGGCACCTCCCGGATGTTTTACTGCTGCTGTTTCTTATATTTTAAAAAAAGTTTGTGGTATTGCGGCTTTTATTTGATAGCTCCGCTCCAGGATTTTATGATTTTATTTTCATTAACCTTCTGTTATTCATAAGTCCATGCACTGATTTCTTTTTTTAAGGAGATAATATGACTGCTGATATGAATAGAAAGACTGCACTTGTAACAGGGGCCGGCTCCGGAATAGGCAGAAGCATTGCCATGGCTTTTAGTGAACATGGGGCTCAGGTTATTGTGGCTGATGTATCTCAAAAGGGAGCTCAGGAAACGGTAGATATGATAATAGAGCAGGGCGGCAGTGCTGTTTTTATGCGCTGTGATGTGTCCCAAAAAGAAGATGTTGATGTGCTTATTAAAAATATTATTAAAGATTTCGGCCGCCTTGACTATGCCGTTAATAATGCAGGTATACATAATCAGCAGGGTGAAGCTCTTGAAGATGCTGACGAGGATTTGTGGGACAGAATTATTTCTGTCAACCTCAAGGGCGTGTTTCTATGTATGAAGCATGAAGTTCGTGCGATGCTAAGACAGAAGAGCGGGATTATTGTTAATATAGCTTCTCTTTCCGGTTTGCTTGGTGAACCCGGAGCCTATGCATATACAGCTGCAAAGCACGGAGTTATGGGGTTAACAAAAACAGCAGCGCATGATTATGCAAAATCAGGGATCAGGATCAATGCGGTCTGCCCATCCGGGGTAGAGACTCCAAGCCTTGTAAGTGCTCCCCGGGAGATCCGGCGGAAATTTATAGATCAGACACCTGTCGGCAGACTGGGCAAGCCTGAAGAAATAGCTTCAGCAGTTTTATGGCTTTGTTCCGATATGGCAGGGTTCGTAACCGGTACCGGGCTGGTAATTGACGGCGGTGTCAGTACAGTATAGTTTCCTGTACTTTGAGGTTTGCAGCTGTAGCGGCATGGTGCGCCGTGCCGCTGCTGTTTGTAAATATTTAAAAGTCTGCTACAGATTATTTATGCTGTAATCCAGCCAGTTCAGCCTGCTGGTGTACCATGCTTTCAGGTAACTGATTTCAGCATCATAACTCCCCTGCATCGGTGACCACTGCCATTGTTCAGTGATGGGCCATTTTTCAAAATTGGCAGTTTTTGCTCTGCTTAAATCCAGAACTCTTGTATCTATAAATGAAAGAAGGGTTTCAAAATCATCTTTCTTTTCATTCCATCTTGCTTTTACTGCATCAGTAAATGCAGGGTCGTCAAACAGCCTTGAAATCCATTTTGCGTTTATAACATGAAAGCCTGATGTGTCTCCGCATCCGTCATAGTTTATGTTGCCGATTGATAGATCAAAATCCCATAACGGCCCCATATGGTAAAGCTGGTCAGCCTGATCAAAGTACATGTAGCAGCTTGAGTAAAATACTGCATCGCGGTTTTTTGTGATTTCATTTACAAGATACCAGTCAATAAATGATTCAATATCAATATATTTCCTGTAACCCTCTGCTTCATCATCAAACGCAGCCGAGTATATTACATCTTCTACATTCTGGATATCAGCTGCTATAAGGTCTGCCGTATCCTGTGTTATTTCATCCGAATCATCCGGGTCCTTGCAGTTAAAGACTACACCCTGTGTTGTTGTAAAGTGATAATACTCTCCTTCCCGTTCGTCAACTTCAAGGATATATCCGAAATTTTTAAAGCTGTTTAAATCCGGATCGGAAGATAAAGGGTCATAGTCTTCTATGTTTTCTACATCGACTCTGTCATTGTCTATTTTAACCGCCTCTGTAAGCTGGTAAACTCCCTGGTATTCGTCATTCAGGTACAGATCAACCTGTCTTGATTTCGGTGTCCATCTCAGGCTGTCATTCAGGATTTCTCCCAGCCTTAACGCGGCTTCAGTACGAAGAAGAGTTTTATCCGCCCAGTTCGCAAGAAGTACCCATCGCTTGTGCTTTGGCATTCCAAGGAGCCGTTCTTTGTCCTCGAGTTTTAAGCTGTAGGGCTTCTTGGGCATCAGGTTCCAGGTGGAATAACCTCTTCCCTTTATTTTTGTCTCTCCTTCCAGTTCTTCACCTGAAGTGTCTGTGAGTGAATATGACGCCTCTTCAAGCCATTCCTCTGTTGAGGTGATTTCTACAGCACCCGGTGTGTTTATCCTCAGTACCGGAAGAGCTTCAGAAGGTGTTTGAATCGCGGCTTCGCTGAATCCGCTTGCACCTGCCGAGTTTTTTGCTTTAATCCATATATGATATTCCGTGTTGTTTTCGAGCCCTGTGACACTATGGCCTGTTAATGTTATATCTCCGCCCTGCTGTACTGCCTCTGCAGGATTATCAGAAGTGCTGTACCAGACTTCATAGGAAGCGGCCCCTGATACTGGCGTCCAGCTCACATGCAGCTCTGTGTTTCCGTAAATTACTTCAGGGTCTTCGGGGATTTCAGGGGGTATATTTGGGGTTCCATCGGCTGAGGGGCCGAATGCACTTGTACCTGCAGTATTTTTTGCCTTTAGCCAGACATAGTAAATAGTGCCGTTTGAAAGGCCTGTTACAGTATATGAAGCGGCTGTAACTTCACCTGCGTATTGAGTTGCTGACGATGAACTGTTTTCCGTATGATACCAGATTTCATATGCAGCGGCTCCGTCCACCGGTGTCCAGGTTAAAGCCAGTTCCGAATCGCCCGGTGTTATTGCCGCTGCTTCCGGGGTGTTCGGGATAACAACGGGAGCCGCCGGAGCTGCGGAATTATCATCCCCGTCCCCTCCGCTGTTACAGGCTGAAAGGATTGTCAGTAATACAAAAAAAATCAAAATCAGCTTACCCCTTAAAATTAACTCCATAAAAAAATACTCCTTAATTTTATTATTAATACTTTTTTATTGGGTTCCATATATTCTTGATAAAGGGACCGTGTTTACAAAATGCCGGCAAAATTACAGGGGATATTTAGAGAAATATCTTTAGATAAATTTTGTTTGATTTTGTTTTTGATAAGAAATTCTTTTTGAGACGGCTGGAGTATATGGAGCCGGATGCTGTATGTCAATGTGAAATAAATACCAGTTTTCTAAGATTTCCTGCTGAATGACAGCATGGATTTACATTGACATACAGTATCAAACCCCATATGCTTCATTCGTCAAAAGGGGATTCTTTTCAACTTGCCTTTTAAATATAAATAAAATTCAAAAACAAAAAACGAGGTGAACAAACATGAAATCTCTTGTATTTGCTGTATGTTTATTGCTCATTGGCGGCTGTGCTCAGTTTTCTTCAAACTCAACTCCATTTGATATTAACGGTACCTGGAAAGGTGAAGTTGCAGGCGGTATGGGCGGCCAGCCAATGAGTTTTACCTTTAATTTCAAGAGAGACGGTAATGTTCTTACAGGGACTGTCAACGGGGCTCCGGGTCAATGGATTCCCATTAACGACGGGGAAATAAAAGGGAAAAACCTCTCTTTTAATGTCACTGCCGATATGGGCCAGATGAAGATGCTTGTCGAGTATGAAGGAAAGATAAAAGGTGAAAAGATAAAACTGAGTTTTAAAAGCACAATGCCTGGCCAGAAAGACCGTAAAGCTTCCATAAATAACCGCTATTTACAGGGGGATATGAAAACCGGCGGCGGAATGGGCGGAGGCATGGGAATGGGAATGGGTATGGGCGGCCCCGGAGGTTCATCCTCACAGGACTTTATTATAGAAAAGGTTTCAGACTAAAATCCGTTAAAAAATCAAAAAAGAAACAGGTATATTTTTACCCGAATTTTCGCATGATTTCCCCGCCGTCTATGGGAGACTTTGTTTGACATGGCAGGGTATTTGCTCTATACTTCCGCGATCGAATCGAACAATATTTTTATCATCACTTCCTAAATAAACAGAATAAGGGGAAAAATGACTAATTCCGTAAAAAGAACAGCCTCCGCCCAGAGTCTTACTGCAAAACAAAAGATAATGGTCCCGGTGCTGCTGTTTTTTGTCTGCATTTCCGGATAGTCATGGGGTTTATCCTTCTGTGCCTGAAAGCAGTGTAATGGTAAAAACAATAAAAAGTCTTGTAAAGCGGAGACTCGAAGCTTAGTGTCCGTTATATAAAAGGTAGATAAAAAATAAAGCAGTTGCATCACCCATGTTTTTTGCCGTCGTTTAGAAAAAACGATTGTATTGTATTAACCCGTTTAAATATGGCGCGGATCCGGATTTCATGGACCCGGCATTGCGCAATTTAACCTTTTGTACAAGGAGTAAAGCTTATGAATACCCCCATGCATCGATTCAAATACACTGAACTGACAAAAGATGAGGTAATTAAAAAACTTAAGGCTACTGATAACGGACCCGAATGCGTGTCTGAATTCTCGGATATTCTCACCGGAAAGTCTCTCAAACTTGTGACAAAAGACGGTCCTGTTCTTGAATATGATTTCAAGAAAAAAGGAATGCTTACCCTTTCCGAAGACGGCGGTAAAAAAATCAAGGCTGCATACGGCGCTCTGGACCTTAAGCAGATGGTTTTTTTCAGCCATATGATTCCCGGAACCCAGAAGGGCTATAATGTATTTCTGGATCTTGATAAAAACATTGTTACAGTTATAGAAGTGTGGCTCTGCAGCGGAATAAAACAGGGCGGCAGCTTCGGCGGTGCAGGTTTTACACTTCCTGACAGAGAAGTTCAGCGTGAGATCTATTACGGCTATGTAGATGTCAAGGGCCAGAATCCTCCGGAAAAACTGCATCACCTTACAAACAGGATCGAAGGAAAGGGTATGTACTGGAAACAGGATACAGGCATAGAAACCCTTGAATTCTATGCTTCTGTAATCACAACAAACTTTGTTGAGCTCACCAGGCATGTTGATGATTTAAGCTATTGCGCTACATCCGATTATATCCTTGCCAACGATAATATGTTTATCTACGACAGAACAGAGTGTGAATTTTCTGGTATCATTACCATGTATGCCGTAGATCTCTACACCGAAACACAGGTAGGTATGCGCCTGGGATTTAACGACAAGGATGAACTTGAATATTATATGTTCAGAGGTAAAGGCAAGGTTGTTGGTCATCTGGCAAGACTGGAACCCTTTGACGAACATGGTGAAGTTATAAATATGGGCTTTGGTCCTGCTCCTTCTTCTGACAAACCGGCGCCAAGACCTCCCAAGGGGACGAGAACCACCTACCGTCCGGCCAGAAACCTCAAGCCTATTACAGTGGATGAGATAATCAAGACTGCCGAGACCAAAAATAACATATTAAATGACAATCCTGATACTCCCCAGGCGGCAGCAGGCATGATGTCAGGAAATACAATTCCTTATACCGATCTGCTTGTCGGAAAAGAATTTACACTCAAGTATGATCATGGCCCGGTTTATAACTATAAAGTTATAGACAAGAGCAACCTTCAGTGGAAGAAAGAAGGCGATTCAAAGTGGCAGAAGGAAGTATACAGGGGTTTTGAAGTTGATGACAACCTGGTTTTCTTTGCCCATATGCATACAGGTGTTAAACCTCCGACAAGTGTAAAGATCGCACTTGATCTTACCAACGGTCTTACTACATGTATCTATTCAAAGGTCGGTTCTCAATGGTACGGTGATGAAGTTATATACGAAGCCTTCTTCGGTGTTGCCGAAATGGAAGGTGTTGAAACAGCTCACTATATACGTCATGAGTTTACAGATGAACTGGTTGGGCGTGCTTTTTCCAGAACATATTCAGACAACATGACCTCAATGCATCTTTACACCACACCTCATTCTTCATCATGGACTATTTTCATGGCTGACCAGACCATGGGTATTCAGTGGTGTGCACCGGCTCTTTATGTGAAACTCAGACCCGGCGTATATATCTTCAACCTTGTAGAAGAAGCCTGCAACGGCGCTGAAACATGTATTGTTGAAAATGACAAAAGCATGTGCGCAAACGGTTTCGGTTTTCACGGCGGAGCCTCAGACGGCATCAACCTCGGTGTTATAGGCGCCATAGGCCGTGACCTTGGAAAGTATGACGTGGCAGAATACTTCGGTCCAATGAGAAGAAGGAAAGGAGAATAATATGGGTAAATCTCAATCCAGATCCGGCAGTAAGCCTGATAGCGGGAGAAGATCCTTTATGCTGAAGACTGGCGCTGCTGTAACTGCAGCACTTGCTGTTTCCGCTCCGGCAATGGCAATGTCGAACTTTGGTAAGGATAAAAGCCTTGAAGGCAGACTTGGAAGCCTGGAAGATGAAAAGGAAATCCGTCAGCTTCATCAGACCTTTGAAACCCTGATGGACAACAGCCGTTATGAAAATGCGGTCGAGCTGTTTTCCGCGGATGCTGAGATAAAATTCAACGGCGGTATATTCAGGGGGAAAGAAACCGGCATAAAACGTCTTATGTGTGAAAATTTCAGCGCCGGAAAGATCGGGAAGCGAATGGCTTCTGCTCCGGGTTTTGAAGTCAATGAAGAACTGCTTCGTGATAATGTAGTGATTTCTTCTGACCGTAAAACCGCAAAGGCCCAGTTTTCCTATTCCATACAGGCCGGTGCTCCGATAATTTCGGATTCCGTACTTGTCAGCATGTCACGCCTTCAGGGTGACGGTGTTATGAAATGGTGGGAAGGCGGAGTATATCATGCAGCCTATGTAAAGGATGCAAAAAGCAATAGCTGGAAAATAAAAAGCCTTGAGTACCATACTCTGTCAAAGGCTGACTATAAACCCGGAAGGTCATATGCAAAACCGGTTGACCTTCCTCTCTTCTCAAAAATGTATCCTGAGGATCCGGCCGGACCGGATAAGCTGATTAAACCTCAGAAAGCATAATCTTTTTTTCGACCGCAGGCTCCTTTCTTTTTGGATGCCTGCGGTTGATTTTTTTATTATGTATGAGTCTGTCAGCTATCAACCGAACTGAATACTGGAACCTTATATGACTGAATGCAGTGATGCTGTTAAATATACTAAAACTAAAGGGGTATCCCTTTTATTAGCCTCTCTCATAATGCTGGCCGGAATTTTATTGTTCGGGCTAAGCACAGAATCCTCTGAAAAAGAACCTGAAGGGTTAAAGGATTATTACTCTGATAATTTCCTGATTGGTGTGGCTCTGCATCCTGCTCTGTTTGATAATCCTGATTCAGCAGGGCTGATAAAAAAACATTTCAACACAATCACACCTGAGAATGATATGAAATGGGGCATGATTCATCCTGTTCTCGATGAATACAGGTTTGAGCGTGCTGACAGGATTGCCGAATTTGCACAGGCAAACAATATTAAACTCATAGGTCATACGCTCGTGTGGCACTCACAGCTGGGATGGGGCGTTTTAACAAAAGAGGGGTCAACCGGCCCTGATGACATGGTGGACAGTGATACACTGATAAGCAGAATTAAAGATCATATTTTTACTGTTGCCGGCAGATATAAAGGTAAAATACATGGCTGGGATGTTGTAAACGAAGCTCTTAATGAAGATGGTACCATGCGTGAGTCAGGCTTCTACAAATTGACCGGCGATACATTTATAGAAAAGGCTTTTGAGTTTGCCCGCCAGGCTGACCCGGGAGCAGAACTTTATTATAATGATTTTAACCTGGTAAAACCTGAAAAACGGCAGGGCGCAATCAGGATAATCAGAAAGCTTCAGAAAAAGGGCCTTAAAATAGATGCCGTAGGCATTCAGGCGCACTGGGGCATGGACTGGCCGAAACTTGAACAGATTGAAAAAAGTATACTTGAATTTTCGGAGCTTGGTATAAAGGTGATGTTCACCGAGCTTGATGTTTCTGCATTGCCAAGCCCGTCAGGTGATTTTTCTGCGGATATAAGCATCAGTTTTAATAACAGTGACGAATTAAACCCATACAAAAATGGATTTCCCGAGTCTGCTGATGAAGAACTGGCAAAGAGATACAGGGATATCTTTGAAGTGTTTAACAGGTACAAAGATAAAATAGGAAGAGTTACTTTCTGGGGGCTGCATGACGGGATTTCATGGAAAAATAATTTTCCTGTCCCCGGAAGGACCGATTATCCCCTGCTGTTTGACAGGGAGATGAAGCCCAAGAAGGCGTATTATTCGGTTATTGAGTTGTTGAAAGAAAAATAACAGCAGTGAGACTGAGGTGTTTTATAAAAAAAGATACTTTATCACCGGAAACCTATGAAAAGATTATTGCTGGTTGTTATTGTTTTTATATCATTATGCAGTTCCGGATATGCCGGGGATATTGTTGATCTTGTCCCTGAGCGCCCGGGATCATTATTCTGCTGGTCAGAAAAAATTGACAATTCCAGGCCTGTCATGGCTTATTTTATTATGATTGATCTTACATCAGAGGATCTTGAGGTTGTCACCATTTGCGGAGATGACCCAGACGGTCAAGGTCCGGCCGAAAGCAGTCTCACCAGGCCGATTAAACTTTTCAATAAATATAATGCCGCAGCTGCAATAAACGCCAACGCCTTTAAAAGCATGCAAAAGCCGATGACTGACCATCCGTTCTGGTATGAAAATCAGCCTGTGGATATTTACGGCCTTGTTGTTGAAAATGGCAAAAAGGTAAGTCGGGATGAATCGGGCCGAACTTCCTTCTGGGTGGATAAAAATAATAAACCTCATATAGGTTCTCCTCTGGATGCTTCGTCTGTGGATGAGGCTGTGGCAGACTGGTTTTCTCCGCTTCTTATTGATAATGAAATTATTCCTGATAATTCAAATAGCGAACTGCACCCAAGAACTGCGATCGGTTTTGATGAAAGCGGAAAATGGCTGATTATGACAGTTGTTGACGGACGTCAGCCGGGATACAGCGAGGGTGTTTCTCTTTTTGAGATGGCTGAGATAATGAAGTCAAAGGGGTGTACTCAGGCTATAAACCTTGATGGCGGAGGAAGCAGTGTTATGCTCGTAAGGGAACAGAAGAAAAGAGTCAGGGTTTTAAACCGTCCGTCAGATGGTGAACCAAGGCCTGTTCCTGTGATGCTGGGTGTAAGAAAAAAGAAATAGGGTTTTAATCCAGGACATCCTTAAAAAAAGGATGTTGAATAAGTTTTAAGAGAGATAATTAAATATATTTTAAAAAGGAGACTAATATGAACATACCAATGCATAGGTACAAGTACACCGAACTCACAAAGGATCAGATTGGAAAGGCTCTTAAAGCTACCGAAAAAGGCCCTGTATGTGAATCGAAATTTACCGGGGAACTTAAGGGAAAGACGTTAAAGCTTGTTCTTAAAAACGGCCCTGAGCTTTCCTATAATTTCAAGGATACAAATAAGCTTACCCTCTCTATAGACGGCGGGAAAAAGATCTCCGCCGGTTACGGTGCCCTGGATCTCAGGCAGATGATATTTTTCTCACATATGATTCCGGGAACACAGGGCGGATATAATGTATATATTGATCAGGATACCAACCTTGCTACGGTTATAGAGATAGCTTTTTCCACCGGCAAAAAGGAGCAGACCCTCGGCCGTAAAGAAATTACCGTACCCGACAGGGAAGTTCAGAGACAGATATACTTCGGTTATGTTGAAGTAAAGGGCCAGGAGCCTCCAAAGGAATATCATCACTATACAAACAGGATTGAAGGTAAAGGTCTTCACTGGAAACAGGATACAGGCATTGAAACACTGGAACTTTATGCCTCTGTTGCCAATACAAATTTTGTTGAGCTCACAAGGCACGTTGATGACCTTGGCTATGTAAGCCCTTCGGACTTTGTTCTGGTAAATGATAATATGTTCATTTATGACAGAAGCGAGTGCGAGTTTTCCGGAATATTTACTTCCTTTGTTGCGGATCTTTTTTCATGCACCCAGGCAGGTGTCCGTCTCGGTTTTAATGAAAAAGACGAACTGGAATACTATATGTTCAGAGGATGCGGCAAGGTTGTAGGGCAGCTTGCATACCTTGAACCCTTTGATGATCATGGAAAGGAACCCATGTTTATCCAGGCTGCCGGTGATCCTGAAGCCCCCGGTAAATGGCAGAGAATGACATACCGCCCAATAAGAGACTTTCCGTATATGTCGGATAAGGAAATCCATGAGGCTGCTTTAAAAAACACAAGTGCATTTGGCGGAGGAGAAGGCGGTGCTCCGCAGATGATGGCCGGTCACAATATGGATTTTTCTGATATTCTTGTCGGGAAAAAATTTACTCTCCGCTATGACAATGACGGCCCCATAAGGCATTATGAATTCCCGGAGAAATTCAAACTCAGGTACAGGGTGCACGGAGAAAGCAAATGGCATGAAGAACCTTACCGTGCCTATGAGGCTGATACAAACCTGGCCTTTTTTGCCCACCTTATTACTGACAGCAAGCCCCGTGCAAGCGCAATGGTGGCGGTTGATTTCACAAACGGTCTCACTACATCCATAGAATCCCATATGGGTACAAAATATTTTGGAAATGAGACAAGCTATAAAGCGATTTTTGGTGTGGCTGAAATGGAAGGCCTTGAAGCTCCTCAGTATGTAAGACATGAATTTACCGATGAACTTGTGGGTCATGCATACTCATGGTCCTATTCGGATATGATGACGTCAATGCATATTTATACATCTCCCCACTCAATGTCATGGACCATATTCACAGAAAACCAGACAATGGGTGCTCAGTGGTGCTCCCCATGCCTGTTTGTAAAACTTCGTGAAGGCGTCTACATATTCTGCCAGAATGAAGAAGCATGTAACGGCGCTGAGATGTGTGAGCTGATTAATACAAAAATATCCCATGACTGCGGCTTCGGATTTTCAGGAAACCAGATGGGAGTAAACCTTAGCCTTACAGGCGCGATAGGCCGTCATATAGGCTGTTTTGATATTCAGAAGCTCTACGGTCCCAAAGAGAGAAAAGGAGTTTAATATGAGTATCCTTAAACCGGAAAGGAGAGACATAAAAGAACAGACGGATAAAAGCCGACGTTCTTTTATGTGGAAAGTTGGAGCGGGCATGTCTGCTGTGCTGGCGGCATCAGTGCCGGCAGTTGCAAAGAGTATAGACAGTGATGACAGCCTTAAAAGAAGGGTTGCAGCCCTTGAAGATGAAAAAAAGATCCGCTCTCTTCATCAGGCATATGAAAATCTCATAGACAGGGGAGAGTACAGTGATGCCCTTGATCTTTTTACAGAAGATGCAGAGATTGTATTTAACGGCGGTCTGTTTAAGGGAAAAAAAAGCGGTATAAAGCGCCTTTTATGTGATCATTTCAGATCAGGCAGGACAGGTAAAAAAATGGAGCCTGCTCCCGGGTTTGAGCTTTCTCAGGATCAGCACAGGGATATTGTTAAAATTTCCAAAGATCAGGAAAGTGCAGATGCCATGTTTACCTATTCCATCCAGGTAGGCGCACCCATAGAATCTGATTCTCTGCTGGTAAAAATGGCAAAGCTTCAGGGCGAAGGTGTAAGAAAGTGGTGGGAAGGCGGAGTATATAAACTGTCCTGTGTAAAAAGCGGCAGAGAAGGGGCATGGAAGATAAAGGGCCTTGAATATAATACTCTGTCCAGCGCTGATTACAGGCAGGGAAAACCTGAGGCAAAACCGATTGATGTTTCAAAGTTTTCGGATGTATACCCGGTAAATTCTGCCGGACCTGACAGACTCGTATAATCGGTTCACATCAGTATTACCGAAGGGCTCTAATGCTCTATTAAAGCCCTTCGGACTTATTTTTATCAGCAGTTCAGTCTAAACAAAGGCATTGACAATAAAAAACAGCGGTGCTATCTGATTCGGGTAGCCATTTCTATAATATGCTGAGGAGCAACATGTCATATAGATTTTCCGGATACACATGAGTAAATATGATTAAAGTCGCCAGGATAGGCAGACATGTTGCAGTCCGAGAAACTTCAGTTTTACTTTTCTAATTCTATTTTTCTGTAATCATGCCTGGCATCTTTCCGACTAAAAATAACCCAAAAAGGATTTACATGGCTGAAAAGACTAGAAGGAGGATATAAAAGTGGAATTTCCTGTTCTTAACACCTGGGAGAAAAATAACGATATCATTGATACTGTCAATTCGTTAATAGACGGTCAGCTTTCCGGGCACAGTGTAAAATCAATGATGGGATGGGGCGGAGTAATGATCTGGGACAGTAACATTGACCCGGTCGATATGCTGTATAACTATTTAAAACGGGTTGCCTCCGAATCATGCGGTGAATGTACTCCCTGCCGTCTCGGGTCTGTACGCCTGGTTGAAATCATGGAAAAGATAATAAACGGGGACGGCACTAAGAGTGACCTCGAATTTATACGCTACATGGTTAATCATATCAGCATAACCGCAAAATGCGATATCGGGCGCACTGTTTCCAGGCCTGTTATTGATTTACTGGATAAATGCAGGGATTCATTCCTTGAAGTTATAGAAAAAAAGCGGGAAGTCAAAAAAGGTGAATATACTCATATTGTAACCGCACCATGCATAAATGCCTGCCCGTCTCATGTGGATATCCCCGGATATATTGAAAATGTCAAATCGGGCAACTGGTCAAAGGCAATGGATATTGTCAGAAACGACTGCCCCATGCCCGGCACTATCGGCAGGGTATGTGTCCGCCCATGTGAAAGCAGCTGCCGCAGAGGTCTTCTTGATGAACCTCTTGCAATACGTGCAATAAAAAGGTTTCTTGCGGATTGTGAAGTAAAGGGAATGCTCGAAACCGGACATGCTCCTGCAGAAAAGAAAAATAGAAAAGTAGCCATTGTAGGCGCAGGCCCCGGCGGAATTTCCTGTGCCTATTATCTGGGTATGCAGGGATATACCTGCACAATATTTGAAGCCCAGGAAGGCCCGGGCGGGATGGCTGCCTATGGTATTCCTTCATACAGGCTGCCCCGGGATATTATCGCCCATGAGGTTTCGATTGTTGAAAAGCTGGGCGCTGAAATTAAATACGGAGTTTCTGTAGGTACAGATATAACCATCGAAGAAATAGCGGCCCAGGGATATGAGGCGGTGTTTATTGCCGTAGGTGCGCCAAATGCATCAAGCATGAGATGTGAAGGAGAAGACGCAGGATATCATTGTTTTATGACTGGTGTTGAGTTCCTGGCTGAATCGGCAAGAAATAAAAAACCTGTAGAAGGTGAAAAGCTGCTGGTTATTGGCGGCGGTAATGTTGCAATGGACTGTGTCAGAACTGCAAAAAGACTGGGTTTTACCGATGTCAACCTGCTCTACCGCCGGACTGAAGCCGAGATGCCTGCAGACCCTGTTGAGATTAAAGAAGCCAAGGAAGAGGGCGTTATTTTTCATCACCTTGTAGCGCCTGTTGAAATTATGGCAGAAAATGGAGCCGTAAGCGGGCTTAAATGCCGTAAGATGGAACTGGGCGAGCCTGATGAATCAGGCAGAAGACGGCCTGTTCCGGTTGAGGGTTCCGATCATATTATTGAATGTGATGTTATAATTCCTGCAATAGGACAGATATGCGTTGTAGACTGCGTGCTTCCTGAGGAAGATGTGCTTACAGCATGGAAGACTCTGGTGGTTGACCAGACTACATTCCAGTCCGATAAAAAGGAGATTTTTGGAGGCGGCGACTGTGTTACCGGACCCAAAACTCTTATAGCCGCCCTTGCAGCAGGAAAAAATGCAGCACGCTTTATTGACAGGTATCTGGATCATGGCGAATGCTGGACCGATACAGAAGATCTTCTGTATTCACTTGCCGAGGCAGAAGGTGTTTTTGATCCGGATGAGTCTTTCCCGCATCCCGGTGCTACCGAACGGGAAGAGCCTGCTGTGCTTCATCCTGAGGTGAGGATTCAAAGCTTCGATGAAGTAGAGGGCGCGTTTACCGCAGCCCAGGCAAGGGCTGAGGCAAACCGGTGCTTAAGGTGCTATAGAATTTTAATGTCTGCTGTATAGATTTAATGAACTTTAAATACCCCGCTTCCGGCGGGGTATTATAAATAAAATCCCCTTATCTGCATGACTGCATGCGTTATAAAATGCTGAGAGAGAATCTTATGAAATATCAAATTTTCGGATTTACATGAGCAGTAAAGCTTAATGTATCCAGTATGGATAGATATGATACCGGCCGAAAGATTGATGGGGGTTCTTTTAGCGCCTTTTCCTAAAACTGTTCCACTCTCTTTCCTGCCGGAAACAAAGAATTTCTGAAAAATCTAAACTGAAAAGGAAAGGAATTTGTTATGCCGGAAATGGAAATTAATCATCGCATGATTTCTTTTAAGGAAGGACAGACTGTTCTGGATGCTGCAAAGGAAAACGGAATATATATCCCGACACTTTGTTATCTTTCCGAAGCTCTGCCTACCGGACGCTGCCGTATCTGCCTTGTGAAGGTCGAAGGAAGTGACCGCCTGCTTACTGCCTGTGATACTCCGGCAGGTGAGGGCATGCGGATATTTACAGACTCTCCTGATGTAAAGGCGGCCAGAAAAACAAACCTTGAAATGCTGATCGCCTCCGGAGCCCATAACTGCCTGGTTATGGATCAGAATAATGAAAACTGGACACAGAGCCAGTTTGATATCATGGCCCAGCCGTGGCACAGCAAAATCTGTCCTTCATACGGAGACTGTCGTCTTCAGGAACTTGCAATAGAATACGGTATAAGTATCAATGATCTTGATCTCAAGTATGAAGGTCATCCCCTGGATGATGAAACGCCCATGATAGTACGTGACTACAGCCGCTGTATAGGTTGCGGGCGCTGTATCCAGGCATGCAATGAGATACAGGTGAACTCTGCTGTGATGGATCCCTTCTCACCGGGTAACGGCTTTTCTGCATGGTATCCGCTGGCAGATTATGAAAACTGCACCCATTGCGGGCAGTGTCTTCAGGCCTGTCCGACAGGCGCGCTCTTTGAAAAAAAAGCATACGGAAAGACTGCTGCCCATGAAGCGGAAAAAGTGAGGACTACCTGTCCATACTGTGGTGTAGGGTGTCAGCAGCTGCTCCATGTAAAGGACGGCGAAATAGTAAAGGTGACAGGTGTTGAAAACGCAGAACCCAACCATGGGCGCCTGTGTGTAAAGGGGCGTTTCGGATACGATTTTATCCATTCAGGCGATCGTCTTAAAACCCCTCTTGTCAGAGAAGGAGACGGCTTCAGAGAAGCATCATGGGACGAAGCCCTTGATCTTGTCGCTTCAAGGTTTATGGAAATAAAAAAGAAGTATGGTCCTGATGCCCTGGCTGGAATAAGCTGCGCCAGAAGTATTAATGAAGACTCATATAATATGCAGAAACTTTTCAGGGCAACCATAGGCACAAATAATATTGATCACTGTGCACGAACATGTCATGCACCGACAGTGGCAGGGCTGGCACAGTCCTTCGGTTCAGGCGCCATGACTAATTCCTTCAGGGAATTTAAAAACGGAAAACTCTTTTTTGTTATCGGGTCCAACATGACCGAAGCGCACCCTGTAGCATCAACATGGGTAAAACAGGCTGTAAGGAACGGGGCTCAGCTTATTGTTGCTGACCCGAGATTTAACGGGATTGCAGAGCATGCAGACACCTATATGCAGATAAAGGTAGGGTCTGACGTTGCGCTCATTAACGGGCTTATGCATGTCCTTATTACAGAAGATCTCTATGATAAGGAGTATGTTGAAAATCATACAATTGGATTTGATGAACTGAAAGAAACCGTTACGAGTTACCCGCCTGAACGCGCTGCGGAAATCTCCGGTGTAGATGCAGAAACAATAAGGCAGGTTGCAAGAAAAATGGCTTCGGTTAAGCCCGCCATGCTCATTTATACGCTTGGGATCACAGAGCATACATGCGGTGTTAATAATGTTATGAGCTGTGCAAACCTTCAGATGCTTTTAGGAAATGTCGGTTTTGAATGCGGCGGAGTCAACCCCTTAAGAGGGCAGAACAATGTGCAGGGCGCATGCGACATGGGTGCTCTTCCCGCTGATTATCACGGATACCAGAAGGTATTTGATGAGAAATCAAGGACTAAGTTTGAAAAGGCATGGGGAACTTCCCTTCCTTCAAAGCCCGGATTAATGATTCCTGATATGATAGACGGACTGGGAAACGGGAATATCAAGGCTCTCTATGCCTTTGGCGAAAATATTGCCAATACCGAACCGGACATTAATCATGTTGAACACTGCCTTAAGTCGGCCGAATTTTTTGTGTGCAATGATATTTTCCCTACGGAAACCACGCGTTTTGCCCATGTGGTGTTTCCTGCCGCAGCATGGAGTGAAAACGAGGGAACCTTTACCAACAGCGAAAGACGTGTAAGCATGGTAAGAAAAGCGGTTGACCCTCCGGGTGATGCAAAACCCAACTGGTGGATCTTTAGAGAAATAGCGCTTCGCATGGGACAGGAGTGGCCGTCTGCCAGCGCACAGGAAATATGGGACAATGAGATATCGGAGCTAGCCCCTCTTTTTGCCGGAATTAAATACAGACGGATAGAAAACGACGGGCTTCAGTGGCCTGTACCTGACATTGACCACCCCGGTACAACAGTAATGCACCTGAATGGAAATTTTACTTCAGGAAAAGGAAAGCTTGCGGGCATTGAATGGACACCGCCTGCGGAACAGGCTGATGATGAGTATCCCCTTGTGCTTAGTACCGGGAGGAGACTCTATCACTATCACACTCGTACACAGACAGGGCGCTGCCAGGGGCTCAATGATCTTCTTGGAAGAGAAAGCGCTGATATTTCAGCAGATGATGCTGACTCTCTTGGAATTTCACAGGGGGATATGATAAGGGTTTCATCCCGCAGAGGATCGGTGGATGTTTTTGCCAGGATAACTCCCCAGGTTCCCAAGGGGCTGGTCTGGATGGATTTTCATTTCAGAGAAGGATGCGCAAACTGGCTCACCAACCCTGCATTTGATCCGGTATCAAAAACCGCCGAGTTCAAGGCCTGCGCCGTTCGGGTAGAAAAGATATAATCACAGCAGACAGATAAAAAATGCCCTCCGGAAATTAATCCGGAGGGCATTTGATCTGCTTAAGGCTGACAGTTTTAATTTATAAAACTAGCCGAGTCTGTTTTTAGATTTAAGGTGGTCAGCAACCCCGGTCATCTTAAGGTCTTCAAGAGTACCGCGTTTGGGGAAACCTGTTTCCTTATCCCATCCTTCAATGTCATAGAAATGTTTTTTCCAGTGCTCTACGCCGTCTTCGGTCATGTAGAGCTCTTTACAGTTCTGCCAATCCCAGTTTTTACCGTCATATATTGGTTTGTCAGCATCAAAACCGCAGTAGGATGCACCGGGTTTGTAATAGTAGCCGGTGAATTTTTCCATTTTGCTGTGCCTGCCCTGAAGTACAAAGATTGCACGTTTCAGGTTCCATGCACGGCGGCCCATTTCAAGACCGTCTTCAAATGTATGGTTTCTTCCTGTAATTGCATTAAGGTATTTAGGTTCTGCTTCAGGTGTATGTCCGTAACCCTTTGGATGACTTGCACTGAAGAGCTTAGCGTAACCCCAGTCACAGAAACCGCATGACTCTTTATAGTAGGTATAGTAATGCATACGCCATGCTACAAACTCGGCTGTATGTCTTGAGAATATACCTGTTTCATATGCCTGTTTTCCTTTCCAGCTGAAATCAAACCAGTAAGGGTTATTTTTGGTTGTTCGCTCTGCAAGTACGTTTACATATTTTTCACATGTCCATTTAGGCTTGCCTCCGCCGCCGCCAAAGCCGCCGAAGCCGCCGTTAGGATTGGCAAAGTTCATGTCATGGCTGTTGATATCACGGGAATCCATAAGGTTTCCGTAAGCCCAGTCAACACCCGGCATTGACCAGTGATCCATGTAACCCCACATTGTCTGCCTGCAGATGGTGTTGAAGTCATCTGTTCTTCCGAGCATTTCACAGAAACGTGCGGTTCCTTCGGCAAGCTTGTCACCGAATCCGTACCTGTTGGCAAGGGCTATTCCGTATATTTCCATGAACTCCATGGACGGAAATTTTTCCATGTTGAGAGGAGACATATCATACTTTGTTCCCGGACCTATAATTCCCTTTTCCCACATTTTCTTCATGTACCAGCCAAGAGCAGAGTATGCAGGTACTTCCGGCTGTATAGGGAAATCAGGATTATGGGAAGTCGGGAAGGCCATTGGCCCCTGGAAGCATGTTTCCATACCGTTTATTCCAAGCTGCTGAACAATATCCGTTCCCTTCATGTTCATCTGGCTGATTTCCGGTCCTCTCGGATCCAGTCCGCCTGCATCTTCTTTTGTGAGGCTGAACCATGTTGACTCTGCGCAGTCATCGGAATCCTGGCTGTAGACGCGGTCGCGGTTGTGACACTTTCTCTGGTGTCCGCAGCCGATACAGCATGAACCTACAGATGCAGGACCGAATCCGCCGAAACCAGGACCTGAGGGCCAGGTTCTTTCAACCCAGTCTCTTGCATCTTTAAGACCTTTAGGATCGGCAATTTTAATGCCCTTTGTTCCGAGAAAGGCGATTGCCTTGAGATTTTTAGAGCCGAAAACTCCGCCGAATCCGCCCTGGCCGGCGCCGCTTCCGCCGCCGTGAATAAGGGATGCAACCCTTGTCATATTTTCACCGGCAGCTCCTATTGTTACTATAGCAGGTCTCTGAAGGCTGTAACGTTCTCCGTCGATTTCCTGCCACTGTTCTCCGTATCTTACATCTGATTTTTTCCAGATTTCTTCCTGGCATTTCCATGTGGTTAAGCCCCAAAGGTCTTTTGCATCTTCTATTGTGACCTTGTCATCAACAACATTGATGTAAACCGGGGATTCCGCTCTTCCGATAACGGCAACACCGTCCCATCCTGCCATTTTCATGAAGGTTGAAAACATGCCGCCGAAGTTGCTGTGTGAAAACCACTGTACCGGGTAGCACTGTGGTGACAGACCCGAAACACTTGTTCTTGCGCCCCATGGTACACCTGTCCCTGCAACAGGGCCTGTAACAAGGGCTACCATGTTTCTGGGGTCAAATGCATCCTGGAGATCCCAGTCTCCTGGAAGTACGCAGTATTCCCAGAAAAGAGCTGTTGCTATTCCGTGACCTGCGCCGTATGGTTCATATTTTTCCGTATCTAAAGCGGTAATTTCTTTAGTAGTAAGATTGACTAATAATAGTTTGCCGCCAAATCCTGGTGTTGACATAATAGTTCTCCTTTCCTTTACTCTGTTTCCTAGTGACCGCTCTTGGGAGCACCAAAAAAGTTACCCATTGGTTTCCTTGGCGGCTGAAGATCGCGGTCATATCCGTTTGTGTCGGTCTGATCCGGAAGCTTGTCTACAACTTTAAGAGCATTTGCAACACAGGCTTCCACACAGGCCTGGGATCCGTTGACTCCGCCCTTTTTGTTAAAATAGGGGGTGTCGGTACACAGGTCGCATTTCATTGCTATTCCCTTTACATGGTTCCATACTGGACGATGGGGAATAACCGGACAGGATTCTATACATGTTTTGCAGCCGATACATTCGTCAGGATCTATTATCCTTACATTGCCGTTTTCTTTGCTTATATGGCATGCCCCTGTGGGACAGTTCATTACACATAAAGGCTCAGGACACTGTCTGCATGTATTAATTTCGATATCTTCAGGGTATTTCTTGAGGACCGCTCTGTGGATCTGGATTCTGGAAAGGGAAAGGTTTACTTCTCCTTCATGTACGAGGGAACATGCTATCATGCACCCGTGACAACCGGCACAGTGTCTGCTGTCACATACCAGGTACTTTGTTGACTGCGGATATTCTTCTTTTTCCTGGGCTTCGGCCTTTTTAGGGGCGTAAACTGCCAGGGCTCCGCCGGCAACTGCAGCACTTCCTATGGTAAGGAAGTCGCGCCTTGATAATTTCTTTTTTTCGGCTTTGTCAGGGACTTTAGTCTTGTCTTTAGCCATGAATATACCTCCATTGACTGCTTAATTTAGATCTCTACCCTTAATATGAGCGCAACAGATACCTGTTCTTTCCGAAGCCTCTCACAAACTTTGGAAAAAAAGTCCTGTTTCAGGGTATACTACCTTATATTGTTAAACTACTCTCACGTTATGTTAATATAGGAATATCGATATGATGTGTCAAGACAATTATGGCTTTCAGCGGGGATATTATGACTGAAAAAATCAGTAGAAGTAATTTATTGATCAACTTTTGTCATGATAAGCCTGTATTGTTCTTTTTTTAAGCTTAAAATTAGTTTTGTGATCAGGTACTTACAAAGATATGTATAAAAGCGTTTCAGGATTAATGGTTCTGCACGGGAATTACATCCTTCGGAGACAGGTTAAAAACCTGTCTCTGCGAAGGGTGAAATTTACGTAAATCTATCTCACGATCTGCATCTCATCGGATATACCCTGCTCATAGGTGCTCCATCCGGAATTAAGGCCGAATGCACTGCGGTGGAATACAGCTTCTATTCTGCGGATAAGTCCGTCTTCAATTTTAAACAGCTCTGCAAGCTGCCATGTCCAGTTCATATTGTGATGGTCAAAAAAACCAAATGCAAATACAATTCCGCGCTCCCTGTCAACTGCAACAAACCGGCGGTCCCTTATTCTGGTTACCATATTAAGCAGCCCTGATTCAAACTGCTGTTTACAGCCCCAGGAAGCTGAATATGTTTTGGATGTCTTCGGGTCGGGCATTGTTTCGCCTTCCTTTAAAGGTACGTTTGTGCTGGACATCCCGTTTTCAAGTCTGTGACAGTCATCAGAAAACGGGTAGTAGCCCTTGCCGTCATTATTCTGCATTCCGGTAAAATAGTAATTGGCTGTTACTATCATCTCTTCTCTTGAGGGGCGTTTATCTTCAGGGATTGTTTCAAAATATACTTTATGGGGTTTTCCAAGTTTTTCTACACTCTCGCCTGTAGGAGGAAAGGCCATGCCCTGTTCGCCGCCGGTATAGCTTGAATCGGGCCTGATTACAAGCTGTTCTGCTTCGGTTATCTTATCATTAACAATTTTAAGACGGATAGCCACTGCTACCAGAGTGTTCTGCGGTCCTTCTTTAGCTGTTCCTATAAATGCTACCTGCTGGGCTTCAATATCCGGTACATAAAATTTGTAGCTGCCTATTCCGGACATGGCAACCCATAACCCTTCACCTCCAAGGGGCAGTCTTACTCCGTTTTCCGTGAATTTACAGTCTCTTGCAAAAAGGTCCAGGCTCGGATCATTATTGAGCATTGCCTTCATGTACATGTTGATATAGTTTTCCAGACCTGCACGGTCATACTCCTTTGCAGACGCATATCCGCTTAAAATACCGGAAAAAAGAAACAGGACAGCAAGAATCAAGACGAATTTTTTAATCATGGTTTTCTCCTTGGAATTTTCAATAGGTGTGATAAATCATTTTGTTAATGCTCGTGACTAGAATGTTTAATAAGGATGGGTTATATGGTCAAAAAATCCTTATATAGCCGGGAAGTATAGGTATTTCGATATATAGTGTCAAGTCGGGATGCATGCTTTAGGTTGATTATTTTTGATCCGGAATATATTCTTTCCCGTGATCGAAATTAAAAAGTCTTTAAGCTGGAAAATTCTATGGATAACACAGTTAAGGTGATTACAACATGTACAAGGGATTGTCCCAACACATGCGGACTTGCTGCAGAAGTACGTAACGGACGCCTGGTAAAACTCACAGGTTCTCCTGAACATCCGCTTACAAGAGGTGCTGCATGTCATAAAACATCAAAATATATTGAACGGGTATACAGCCGTGAAAGGATTACCTCACCAATGGTGCGGGATTCTTCAGGCTGGCATAAGGTATCCTGGGATTATGCGCTGGATCTCACAGCGCAGAAGATAAAGGATATTTGTGAAAAAGACGGCCCTGAGGCAATACTCTACTACCAGGGATATGGGGAACGGACAGCTCTTAAACTGTTAAATAAGTATTTTTTCAATCTCCTCGGAGGCGTTACCACATTGAGGGGATCATTGTGCGGCGGAACCGGGCAGGCTTCTCAGAATATGGATCTTGGCGTAAGAATATCCCATGATCCATTTGATCATTATAACTCCGGTTCAATGATTCTCTGGGCAAGAAATCCTGTTACAACAAATATAAGCCTTGTGCCCATAATAAAGGATATCAAAAAAAGGGGAGGGCGGATAATCCTGATTGACCCGTGTAAAACAAAGTCAGCCGCTCTTGCTGATTATTATATTTCGCCCGCTCCCGGAACAGATGCCTTTGTTGCAATGGCAGCCGCAAAGATTATTTACGATAATAATGGGCAGGATAATGAATTTCTGGAAAACCACAGTAATGGAGTATCAGTCTATAAAAAAATCCTGGACAGTTACACTGTTGATGAGCTTTGCAGGCTTTCTGGTGTTAAAAGAGAAGATGCTCAGTACATTGCTGATACCCTGGCGGAGCACAGCCCGACTTCTATACTTCTGGGATGGGGGCTCCACAGGCACAGGGATGCCCATTATTCTATCCGGGCCATTGATGCACTGAGTGCAATATCCGGAAATATCGGTGTTAAGGGTGGCGGAGTGAGCCAGGGTTTTGAAGAATACGGACCATATGATCAGAAATACTGGGGTGATGATCTTAACCCGGAAAGAAGAACTCTTCTTATGCCCTGCATCGGTGATGAAATTTTAAATGCGGAAAATCCTGAAATAAAAATGATTTTTGTGACAGCCGCTAACCCGGTGTGCATGGCTCCAAATTCAAAAAAGGTGACCGAAGCGTTTAATAAAGCTGGGTTTAAGGTTTACAGCGGGCATTTCATGGATGATACGGCAGAGCTTGCAGATGTTTTTCTTCCTGCGACTACATTCCTTGAAGAGGATGATGTTATGGCAAGTTACGGCCATAATTATGTGGGGCCTGTAAAAAGAGCCATAGATCCTGTGGGAGAATGCAGATCGGAATTTATGATTTTTTATGAACTTGCAAAGCGTTTTCCATTTAAAGAAAAGTTCTGCAGGAGCGCAGAGGAGTGGCTTTATGATATATGCGCCCCTGTAAGAGATGCAGGGTGCAGTATGGAGGAGCTTTTTAAAGGTCCTTTCAGAATGTCCGAGCCAATGTCTCCATATACCGATAAAAAATTTCCGACTGAGTCAGGAAAATTTGAATTCATGACAGAGTTTGATGAGTCATGCCTGACATCAGGTGATGCAGAGTATCCTTATTTTCTTTTAACTGTGGCTTCCCATGATCATATATGTTCGGAGCTTACCATGGCAGATCATACTATATTGCCAGAAGTAAGTATTCATCCGGGCGAAGCTTTAAAAGCAGGGGTAAATGACGGTTTGCCTGCAATGCTTGAAAGCCCGGCCGGAAGTGTGAAGGTTATGGTTAGATTAGATAATGATGTACGGAAAGACTGTATACTGTCAGTGCGCGGAGGCTGGATAAAAGCAGGGCATGGTTTAAACCGGCTTACCGGGGATATTGTAAGTTCCGTTGGTGACGGAACGCCCTATTACGGCACAAGGGTGAAACTTGTAAAATGTCAGATTATATAAGAAGTATCTTGATTAAAGGCCGGAATAGATGATAAGTCCCGGGCATACTCTTTTTGTAAATATTATTCAGGGAGATGTTATGATGAAAATTAATATTACTCGGCATTTTGTATGCCTGTCTTTTTTACTGTTCCTTTTTGTTTTAGCAAACGGCTGTTCTTCTGCCTATTATGGCGCAATGGAAAAAATGGGAATACATAAACGTGATATCCTTGTTGACCGTGTTGAAGATGCAAGGGATGCCCAGACCGAGGCACAGGAACAGTTTAAATCAGCCCTTGAACAGTTCAGTTCCGTTGTTCAGGTTGAGAATACCGACTTAAAAGCGGCCTATGAAAATCTCAATTCAGAGTATGAAGACAGTGAGATTGCAGCGAAAAACGTATCTGACCGTATAAATAAAGTGGAATCTGTAGCTGAGGCGCTTTTTACGGAATGGGAAGGAGAGCTTGAACTTTACAAAAGCGCAGAGCTTAAAAACTCAAGCAGAAAACAGCTCCGGGAAACAAGGACAAAGTATAATAAAATGCTTCAGACCATGCGTCAGGCAGAAAGCAGCATGAGCCCGGTACTGCGCTCCTTTAGAGATAATGTTCTGTTTTTAAAGCATAACCTCAATGCACAGGCAATCGGTTCTCTTCGCATGGAGTTTAAAAATTTAAAAGGTGAGATAAACCGCCTTATTACCCAGATGAATACTGCAATTGAAACATCAAACAGCTTTATATCCAATCTGGAAAAGTAATTTACACTTATTTAAAAGCAAAAAATAAATGTGAAATAAGAATAGAGGAGTTAACTGGCTTATTTATGATTCGACGGATTTAACAGCAGTGCCGGTAAAAAATTTTAATACAGAAATGTTGAGCTAATCGGAGGCCCTGATGACAGCACATTTGACTGAGAAAGAAAATTTTTTAAGAGTTGCACGCGGTGAAATGCCTGAGTATGTTCCGGTTGTATCTAAAAAGTCTTTTGATGACCCGCCTTTGATGGCAATCTGTGATCCCTTAATTATTGGTGATTTCAGAGGCCCCAATGGAGGTGTAGATCCATGGGGTGTTTCTTTTGTTGTAAGCGATGCGGTCAAGTATGATGCCATGCCCAAACCGGGTGATTTTATACTTACTGATATCACAAAGTGGAGAGATGTAATAAAGGCTCCTGATTATTCGGGATTTGACTGGGAGGCCGCTGCAGAAGCGGACTGGAAAAAATATATCAGGGATCCTGACATTACCTCACTTACCATCAGCGGATTTGCCGATCTGTTTCAGCAGTTTATAGGGATGATGGGTTTTACCCGGGGGCTTATGGCCCTGTATGAAGAAAGGGAAGAGGTTGAAGCCCTGTTTGATTATATGCTGGAGCACTCCATCTATATCACAAAAAATATTATCTATTATTACAAACCTGACGGGTATTATCTCCTGGATGATACAGCAACACAGGCAAACTCCTTTATTTCTCCCCAGCTTTTTGATGAACTGCTGGTTCCAAGATACAAAAAGTGCCTTGATATTGCCCGTGATGCCGGTGTCCCTGTTTTTTATCACAACTGCGGAAAATGCGAAACGCTTCTGCCGTCAATGGTTGAAATAGGAGTTAACGCATGGGACCCTGCACAGACCATGAATGACCTTGCAGGTGTTAAAAAGAAATTTGGCCGTACCCTGGCCATAAACGGCGGGTTTGAATTTAATATGCCTGATACATGGCCTGACTTTGATGAGGAGGAAGTAAGGAGTGCTGTGAAAGAAACATTTGATATGCTTGCTCCTGAAGGCGGTTTCATGTTTAACGGCTCCGTTAAGTCCCTTGACTACGATAACCCTGATGTTTTGAAAATTAACGCCGTAATAATAGATGAAGCTGAAAAATTAAGCCGGGAATATTATAAATAATTGAAAGTCTGACCGTTTTTTTTATAAAAATGGCCAGATTTTTTTTGTTGACTCTTATGTCATAATTGATATAAGTTTTTTCTCACTCTCACGTATTTTGTTTTTAGTCATAAATGACTGCTTAATTTAGAAGTGTTTTTTTTGCCCGCTATTATGTCTATATTGACATAATAGCGGGCATTCCTTTTTAAAACGGATCAATAAGCAGGGAGGTATTATGTATGCGTTATGCAGAAACCGGATACAACCTTGAAATTGACCTGTCTACAGGAAACATAGAACGGGTAGAGACTGATCCTGAACTGATGAATCTTCATCTGGGCGGTCTCGGCACCAGTGTTAAAATTCACTACGACAGGGTTTCTCCTGAAACAAAGGCCTTTGATCCTGAAAACCTGCTGATATTCAGCAGCGGACTTCTATGCGGAACACCGGCCTTCAGTGCCAACCGATCCATTGCAAGTTTTATTTCACCTCAGACCGGACTCCTGGCCTATCCTATGATGGGCGGATTCTGGGCGCCTGAACTGAAATACGCCGGTTATGACAAGGTAATTATCCGGGGCAAATCACCTGAGCTTATATACATCTGGATAAACAATGACAGGGTGGAACTGAGAGATGCTTCACACCTGAAGGGCAAGGGCGCTGTGGAAACACAGGAGCTTATCCGTGAAGAGCTTAAAAACCCTGATGTACAGGTAGCGGCTATTGGTCTTGCCGGTGAAAAAAGGTGCTTTACTGCATCAATAGAGCAGTCCCGTTCAAGCTCCAGCAGAGGCGGAGGGGGTGCTGTTATGGGTGATAAAAATATCAAGGCCATTGCAGTTCGCGGAACAAAAGCCGTAAATCTTGCCCGCGGTGCAGAGTTTATGGCGCACATGAAGGAGATCACCAAATATATCCATTACCGAAACAATAATGCTCTTCCCGGCATAATGCCCATTTTATCCGGAATCGGTTCTCCTCAGATGATGAAACATACTGATGAAAAATGGCATACGGAGAGTTTTGCCTGGGGAAACGCAAGGGTCAGACGTAAGGATTTCTGGACCAGTGAAATAGAAGAGAGCTGGCACAGGAGTCAGACTGAAGCTATCAGGCGTTTTATTAGCTGTTTCAACTGTCCTCAGCAGTGCGGGGCGCTGATAGTCCATAAGGATGTCCCTCCATATATGATGAAGTGTTACTCAAAACTTACCTATAACATGGCCGCGTTTGTGGATGATCTTGATTTCAGCTGGAGAATCTGCAAACAGGCCTTTGAATACGGGCTTGATTCATTTTCTACACCACAGATTCTGGCCTTTGCTGTAGAACTTTACGAAGCCGGTATTTTAACGGATGCTGATTTTGAGGGCTGCCCGCAGGATAAAGAGAGCAGGTTTTTCTGGCTTCTGGACCGGGTTGCACACCGTGAAGGGATTGGAGATATCCTTGCTGACGGAACCTACCTGGCTGCAAGGCGTATCGGAAAGGGAGCCGAGGCATTTGACCACAACACAACCAAAAAACATGAGCAGATGAATATCAAGCTGGGAATGCTGGACCCAATGTACTACCTGATGTTTGCAACCAATGAGAAAATCAGTATTACCCAGATTGAAGGTAACTGGCCCCAGGCGGCATTCCCCAAAAAGGAGGATCGTGAGGAATTTGTAAAGGAGTGGCCTCAGCTTCCGGATGAAAAATTCAAAAAGTATTTTGTGGACTGGGAACCGCGCGGAGATAATGCCAATCCATATTACCCGACGCCTCAAATATCATCAGAGATAGTCGACTGGATGGAGATGCTTCATAACATTGATGATGCACTCGGATTATGTTCCGGGATGGGATCATTCTGTCTTAAACCTCCTTATCATATCCACAATTACCCTAAACTTATTTCTGCTGCCTCAGGCATGGACCTTGATGAGACCGGATTAAAAAAGATTGTCAACCGCAGCAGGAATCTTCACCGTGCCTTCAATAACATGAGGGGAATGCGCAGATCGGATGAACTTCCGCCGGAAGACCACTGGAAACACAGGTTCCCGGATCTGGAAGAGACACTGATTCAGCACTACTACAAATTTAAAGGATGGAATGAGGAAGGTATTCCGACCAGAAAGCGGCTGCAGGATCTGGATCTCGGCTATGTGGCCGATGACCTGGAAAAAAGAGGAGTGTTAAGGAGTGGAAAAAATCCGGAAAACAGTAAAGACCATTAAAATCGAGGCGGATAAGTGTAACGGCTGCAGAACCTGTGAAGTGGTCTGCTCCGCTTTTCATTCTGTTCCGAAATACAGCAGTATCAACCCTGCTGCATCACGCATAAAAATAATAACCCACAGACTGATGGATATCTGGCTGCCTGTTTTTGCCGGTGAATACACGCCGGCTGAATGCGCAGGAAGGGATAAGTATGTGATCGATGGAAAGGAGTACGATGAATGCTCTTTCTGCAGAGCCAACTGTCCTTCAAGAAATATGTTCAAAGAGCCCGATTCAGGTCTGCCGCTTAAGTGCGACATGTGTGAGGGTGAAGAAAAACCCCTGTGTGTTGAGTGGTGTCTGAATGATGTGCTGATATATGAAGAAAGGGAAGAGGAAGTTCTAGAATCTCTGAGACCGGACGGCCTTGAAGTCGGGCTGACCTATCTTGCAGAGGAGTACGGGATGGAAAAGATTGTAGATACACTGACCCGAATGGCGGAATCAAAAAAATCTTAATTGGAAAGGAAAGGGATATCTATGGGGAAATATAAAATGCTTATTGGAAACAGGCTGCTTCCTGCATCTTCAGGCAGAACCTACACGGCTGTAAATCCGGCAACCGGAGAAATAATCGCAGAATTACCTCTTGGCGGCAGAGAAGATGTAAATCTCGCAGTGAAAGCTGCAAAGGAGGCTTTTCCTGCATGGTCAAAACTGCCTCAGGCAGAACGGACTGCAAAGGTAGTTAAACTTGCAAACCTTATTAAAGAAAATGCAGATGAATTAACAAGGGTTGACTGTCTTGACCATGGAACTCCTGTAAACCTGGCAAGAATGTTTACCGGGGCTGCTGCCGCCAATATTGAATTTAATGCCCAGGCGGCACGGGCCATGCTGGGAGATGTCATTCCTATCAGGCCGGATATATTTCATTATTTTATTCATGAACCAGTAGGAGTATGCGCTCTTGTAATACCGTGGAATGTTCCTCTCATGATGATAGGCACCAAGCTTGGGCCTGCTCTTTCGGTAGGGAACACCTGTGTTATAAAACCGCCCGGCATAGATTCCATGGCGGCTTTAAAGCTGGGAGAAATCATAGCTCAGTGCGATTTGCCTCCCGGTACAGTAAATATTATTACCGGGCCGGGCGGAACCGTGGGAGAAGAGCTTTGTGCCCACCCTGATGTCGCTCATATCTCTTTTACAGGAAGCAGTGAGACCGGCAAAATTTTAATGGAAAGGTCCAGCTGTTCAATAAAAAGGCTGGGGCTGGAGCTGGGCGGGAAAAATCCCTTTATAGTGTTTGATGATACCGATGTTGATTCAACCGCAAAAAGAGCAGTTGCCTGTTCCTTTGAGAACAGCGGACAGATCTGCGCATCTCCAGGAAGATATTATATTCATGAGTCCATATATGATGAGTTTCTGGAAAAATATATTGATGCCGCAAAAAAGTTTGTTGTTGGAGATCCCTTTGATGAAAAGACACAGATGGGCCCGTTAGTAAGCGCGGAGCATCGTGATAAAGTGGAGGGATATATAAAGAAGGGAATTGAAGAGGGAGCCACCCTGGTTCTTGGCGGTAAGCGGCCCGCAGAGCCGCCCCTGGACAAAGGGTATTATGTTATGCCGACAGTTTTTACCGATGTAACTGATAATATGACAATCGCCAGGGAAGAAATTTTTGGCCCTGTTGCCTGCATGATGAAGTTCTCTTCGCAAGAGGAAGTTATAAGGCGTGCCAATGACAACCTGTTCGGACTGAGCGCCTCTGTCTGGACAAAAAATACGATCAGGGCCATGAAGGTTGCAAAGGCGCTTGATTCGGGCTGCGTGTGGATTAATGATCATCTTACAATTTCTTCCGAAACACCCTGGGGCGGAGTAAAAGAAAGCGGTATAGGCAGAGAAAACGGGGTTATCGGTCTGGAAGAGTACACACGGAGAAAACTTGTGGCAATAAATATGAATGAGTAAAGTCTTGCATATAAGAAATTTTATGTTTGGGGGCACTGCAGTCACTTTATTTTCTGTCGGTAAAACTGCATTTAATAGAGCCCTGTGTCTGTTTTGGCTGTTATGTTAATAAAAACATAAATAGTGGCCACAAAAAGTGTATTGCAGTGATATAATTGCACTAATTGATCAAGTTTCCGGTTAATGTAATTTTTTTTATTGACACTTATATCGGGATCGATATAAGGGTGTAGCTGTCTGCCCTGATATGCTTAACAGGCGGCATTTTTTTTGAAATGAGTTATGTCGGTAATGATATAAGACGAGGAGTGTCTTTTTAAAATGACTGACTCTATTTAACCGCTGAAAGTGACGGGGTGGTAAACCCGCACTTCGCAGTAAAAGGCTTGAAAGTTAAAGGATGAAGAAGGCAGCCGATACAATGGAAAAAAGAGGAAAGCCTGGAGCTTAAAAGTTCAGTTTCCAATTATTAATCTATTTTTGAAATAGAAAAACCGGAGGTCATGTTTATATGGGAAAAAAAGACGATAAGAAAAAAGATGTTCAAGATGGTAAATTTTCAAGGCGGGATTTCTTTAAAAAGGGCGGGTCATTAGTAGCCGGCGGAATTGTAACTACATATGGTGCAAAAGATCTGCTGGCTGCTGCTTCATCCTCTGAGGCGTATCCTAAAGCAAAGGGTCATGTTGAGCACGATGCTACACTTTGCTCTGGATGTTTAAGCTGCATGATTGCATGCTCACTTGCCCATGAAGGCAGAGTAAATCTTTCAACATCCAGAATACAAATCAGTCGATATGTGTTTGACGATTTCCCCAATGATATAATGGGTTTCACCTGCCAGCAGTGTGATGATCCGAAATGTGTTGAGAACTGTCCTGCTGAGGCATGTCATGTAGATACTGAAAACGGCAATGTGAGAGTAATAGACCCGGATAAATGCATAGGCTGCCAGACATGCTTTGATTCCTGTATTTATACTCCCCGGCGCCCTGTCTGGGATTCTCAAAATGAAAAAGCAACAAAATGCGATCTCTGTACCAATGCTCCCTATAACAGCAAGAGCGAACCTGCCTGTGTCTCTATATGCCCGCAGAAAGCTATCAAGTTTATAGGCCAGGTTTAAAATTGGTAATTGATTGTCAGATAATAAAATTATTCAGATAAATAATATTGATAATTATAGATATTATTAGCAGACAGGAGGAAACTTTATGGCGTCACCAGGATACGCAGGAAAAATACTAAAGGTTGATCTTACCAATAAAAAGATCGAAGCAATAGATACAGGAAAATATGAAGAATTTGGAGGCGGCTATGGAACGGCTATAGCCCTGTTCTGGGATCTTTGCGTAAAGCCGGGAGGCTGGGATCTTCAGGATGCCTATGATCCGAGAAATATAATAAGCATCATGAACGGTCAGGTTTCAGGATCAGGCATACCCTATGCCGGAAGAACAAGCGTTTCAGGGTTGTCTCCCCAGGGGTGGCCGGTTAACTGGTTTACCAGAAGCAACATCGGCGGCGATTTTGGAACAATGCTTAAATACGCAGGATGGGACGGTGTTGTTGTTCAGGGACGATCCGATAAACCCGTCTATATTAGTATAATAAATGATAAAGTTACACTTGAAGATGCTTCTAAAGTATGGGGTCTTGATACATGGGAAACCCAGAAAGTGATCGCAAAACAGCAGACCGGCAGTTCAGGTGACGGTAAAAGAGACTGGCGGTCAATAGGAAATGAATTTTCTATGAGCAAACCGGCCATTATATGTACAGGTCAGGCAGGCGAAAATATGAGCAGGATCGCATCGTTACAGCATGGCGGTGGCGCAGCTGCAGGTGTCGGCGGTTTCGGCGGTGTGTTCGGGGCTAAAAACCTTAAAGCCATATCAGTAATCGGGACAGGCGGCTTTAATGTTGCTGACCCCAAACTGTTGCTCGAAACAAGAGAATGGTTTACATCCTCCAGCGGAAGACCCGGCGGTTTCGGAGGCTTCGGCGGGTTCGGACCCCAAAAGGCAAAAAGTTCATGCATAAGCTGCGTAAGAGGCTGCCGTACCAGGGGTGAAGCAGGTTCGGATGACAGGGATCAGGACGGGTGTATGGAAACAACCTGGGCTGATGTTCACAAACCTGCAGCCAAGAATGAACATGAAGCAAAAAAAGCCAATCCGCTTCTTCAGAAATACTCATTAAACGGCTTTGACACATGTTTTGGCGGAATAGAGTTCGGTCCTTCAGGTACTGATTTTCCGCTTGAAACACCGGAAGCATCAGGTCTCGGGTATTATATCAAGCGTCTGTATGACATGGGAGTAATAGGACCCGGTAAATACGTAACAGTTAACGGGAAAAAGATATCTGTTGATACTGCACCGCTTAATTTTGATGAGTACGGCTCTTATGAATTTGCAGAGAAGTATGCAAAGATAATTTCAACCCGCGAAGGTTTCGGTGACCTTATTGCCGACGGTGCTGTGCGTTTTGCTGAAAAGATCGGGCGAATCAGTGATTTAGACAGTCTTTTACGCTGTCCCACCTGGGGACATACTGATCACTGGTCAATGGCTGAAGTAACATGGGGTTATGGTGACCTTGTTGATTCAAGGGATATCTGTGACCATGTGCTCCAGATGGTATTTATGATGCTCGGTTTTGGCGGCAGCGGTGCCTTTGGCGGCGGCAAAAAACAGCAGAATCAGAATCCTGAAGAATTCGTCATGAATTTAACCAAGGCTTTTGTTCCTTACGATGATGACCCCTTTATGTTTGATTACAGCTGGGATACTGATCAGGCTTACAAGACAGGTATCTACGCTGAAAGCAAGGCAAAACTAGTAGCATGGCGTATGCATTACCATACCTATTATAAAGAATCGCTTATGTTCTGCGACTGGAACTGGGCAAAGCCTACAGGTATGGGCGAGAAAGGTACTCCTTTCGGAGAACCCCGTTTATACAATGCTGTTACCGGTAAAAATCAGACCTTCCTTGAAGGCATGGAAATAGGACGTAAGGCATGGACTTTAAAAAGAGCCATATACGCATTACAGGGAAGGACTAAAGAAAACGAGAAATTTGCAGGCTACATGTATAAACCCGGTGCATCAGGTGCAAGTTTTACCAATACTCTGCCTGTGTATGACGGCAAAAAATGGGCATTCCAGAATGTTGGTCAGATGTATCTGAGTGAGAAGGGTGTAGAAGCCTGGAAGACTCATTATTACAAGCTGGAAGGCTGGGACCCCAATACCGGGTACCCGAAACAGAGAACCCTTGAAAAGCTCGGAATAAAAGGTGTTGCCGACATTCTTAAAAAGAATAATAAACTCGGCGCTGCATAACCCTTAATGCTTTGTAGATTAATGAGAAGAGGATTCATATGCAGGGTGTAAGGCATGGAGTCCTCTTTTCTTTTAAAGAAGATAAAAAATGATACCTAAAATAGGAATTACAACGCAGATTATTCAGGAGTCAAAGTGGTATAAATTTTTAAACTCTCTTGGATATAAAACTGTTGAAATCAACAGGCTTAATTCCAAGCTTTATTTTGATTTGTATTTTCTGGAAAAAGTGAAGCGTTATGTTCGAGGGTATGACTTAAGTATCCACTCCGGAACCAGAGGTGTTTTTCATTCAAATGAAAGTTATACAAATGCCGATCTCGCAGTGCTTGCAGCAGAGCTGGATACCTGTTCCATGCTTGGTATTGATCAGTTTGTGTTTCATCTCAATTGTGAAATGCTCAACTCTGAAAACAAAAAAAGACTGCAGGATGTGATTGATTATGCGGCAGATCTGAATGTCATGATGATGTTTGAATCGGATTCGCATTTTATTGCCTATGATACTTATGATGTGCTCGAAAGTTTTAATGATATCGGGTATGTGCTCGACATAGGGCATCTTAATAACAGCAGGGGAAAGAGACTTCTCGGCTGTGACATGGAAGATTTTATCAGTAATATTAAAAGCAGGGTAACATATATTCACGCATCCAATAACAGCGGAACAAGAGATGATCATTTCGGGCTGGAAAGTGGTACTCTCGACTGGAAACATGTCCTTGACATGCTGGATCTGACAAAGGTTTATAAAATTATCATCGAAGTTAGAAACATTGCCATGGTGAAGAACAGCTTTAGGGATCTTGATCTGTATATAGCGGACAGGTTTATGCTTAATACTCCGCGGCAGATGGTTTCGGGTTAAGCCTGTACAATGAAAGAAAGTCTAAAAGATGAACGTCCAGCTTTCAACATCCAATTATAAGCCAATGTATTTTGCCTTTCATTGAACGTTGGATGTTGGACGTTTATATTTTTTAAAGCATCTGAGCAGCAACCAGTGTGCCGGCATCATAAAAGCCGATATCCTCCGGCACACTTACTACGCACTGAGCCATTGCCATAGACTGCAGCCGGCTGTCATTTTTAAGTGCGTGGAATATCAGCTCGCCGTCCCTGGCCTTTAGTGTGCCGTATATGCACTGAGTCCAGTCCAGACTTCTAACCTTTATATCAGACGCGAGCCTTACCATGCGAAGATGTAATCCCGGATTACTGTAACCTGCCATCTTCATAAGTCCGGGTAAAGCTATCTGCAGAAACCCTGTAAGGTTAGAGGGCGGTCCTCCGGGTAAAACAAACGCCGGTTTATTTTCTCTCAGGCCAAACCCCACGGCCTTTCCCGGCCCCATTCGCACTCTGTTAAAAAGAAATTTCCAGCCAAGCTGCCCGAGGATTTTGTATACCATATCGCGGTCACCGGTCCAGGCTCCTCCGCTTGTAATAACTGCATCGGAAGTTTCGTAAACAGATTCAATTGCGGCAGCTATTTCTTCTGCATCATCACTTACCACTATGCTGTGAGTTTTCATCTGATACCTGCGGCACCACGCGGCCAGTGTTGCCATGTTGCTGGCATAAACCTTTCCCTCGCTCATAGGGTGCCCGGGCGCAATAACTTCATCCCCGGTAGAAATAAGAGCCACTACAGGATTGCGAACTACAGGAACTGTGCTGTGTCCGCCCGCGGCAATCTGACCTATATCTCCGGGTGAAAGCTGCGTTCCTTTTTGGGCAACGCATTGACCTGTATAAACATCAGTACCGAGCCCAAGAATATTGCGGCCCTTTTCAGAGTAATTGAAAACACTGATTGTCTCACCTTCATCCTTTGTGAACTCCTCACTTACAACAGCATCAGCTCCCGGAGGAACCGCTGCTCCTGTCATTACCCTTACTGTATGGCCTGAGGTTACTGCAGCTTTTTCCATTGATCCTGCTGAACGGTAACCGGCAAGTTTAAGTTTTACCGGTTCTGCTTCTGAAGCGCTGCTGATATCGGAGGACAGGACTGCGTATCCGTCCTTTAGTGATGCCGATACAGAAGGCGAATTCACCAGGCTGAAAATATCCGAAGAAGGTATCCTGTCGGTTGCATCTGTAAGTTCTACAGATTCGGTTTCAAGACTATTAAGATTGTTGAGGGTGAGATCCAGTGCCTCATTTAACCCTATTTCTATTTTATTATTTTTTGTCATATCACCTAGTATTAGGATAACGGCTGCCTTGTCAAGAAATATTCAGCAAAACATTGACAACTTAAGGACTATACCTTATCAAGAGTCGAACAGGGCTTTTGTCTTATTTGACATATGGGTAACTCTAATAAATACAGATACAAAAAAATATGCTTAAAGCATCTCAAAGCTCAATGAGAATACACAGCAGGCTGAAAAAGAGCAATGCCAATGGTCCCGGAAGCCGGGCTGTTATATGGATGCAGGGCTGCCTCTTTGACTGCCCCGGCTGTTTTAACCCCGGGCTTAAGGATTTTAAAGGAGGCAGAGATGTGAAAGTAGAAGAACTTGTAGACTGGACCTGTTCAATTAAAGGGATAGAGGGAATTTCCATAAGCGGAGGGGAGCCGACAGAACAGCTTGAGCCGCTTAACAGCTTTTTATACGGCCTGAAAGAAAAAACGGAATTATCTGTATTGCTGTTTTCAGGCAGGACTGAAAAAGAAATTTTAAAACTTGCAGGCGGCAGAGATCTAATGGCCCTGCTGGATATACTTGTTGAAGGTCTATATAACAGGGAATTATCAAGTCCGCCCGGTACATGGCCCTCATCTTTAAACCAGAAAATAAAAGTGTTTAGTAAAAGATATAATGAGGATGATTTTATTAATCTGCCTGAAACCGAAATTATTATTAATGAACAGGGTGAGGTTATCGAGAGCGGGCTTGGCGTAATAAATATTTATTAGACAGGATTAACAGGATTTAATTTTATTACTTTCAGCCTTGAGCTTTCAACTTTGAGCTTTTTTTATGCACAACCAAATTCCATGGTATTACATAAACCCCAAAGACGGTACAGAAATGGTTCTGGTGCCGGGAGGGCGGTTTCTTCTGGGATCGGATGACACTGATCCTGATGCGGATGATAACGAAAAGCCCGGCCATCTCCACCGGCTTGATCCTTTTTATATCAGTATAACCTGTATTACCGAAAAACAGTTTAAAAGGTTTGTGGAAGAAACAGGATATAAAAACGGAGATTATCCGCTTAATAATCCTTCTGACAATCCTGCAAGACATATCAGCTGGTATGATGCAAAGGCCTATTGTGAATGGGCCGGACTGAGGCTTCCCATGGAGGCAGAGTGGGAGTTATGTGCAAGAGGTTATGACGGGTTTATTTACCCATGGGGTAATGACTGGGAAAACGGCCACAGGTTTGGTTTTGATAACCTGAGAGGCCCTACCGGGAATGCCGCCCCGGTATATGGTTATCCCGAAGATGTCAGCCCTGTGGGAACCTTTCAGCAGAGCGGATGCCTGTGGGAATGGTGTGAAGATAATTACGAAAGTGATATCTACTGCAGGTATGCAGAAGGTGATTTTACACCTCCCTGGGAATCCGATTTCAGGATTCTTAAGGGCGGTTCATGGAGTATTAATTACCCCAGGAGGCTTCCGCGGCGTCTTTCGGTGTCTCCTAGGTCCGGAGGGGAGGAATTTATTACCGGGTTTCGTGCAGCCATGACAATAGGGGTGCATCTGAAAGAGAAAAATCTAAATAATCAAAAAAGTCAAAACCCCGAATCAGGGGAGGCTTATTGTCTCAACAGGCTGAATTGTAAGTCTGATGACCCTGCAGCACGGACGATTTTATATTTTCTGCAGGATAACCTTGCTGCCTACCATGATATTGATTTTGAGCAGTCCTATCTCAGGCAGTGGTATGAAAACGGATCGGATGAGCTTAAAGAGGCAATTGGATCAAGGATAAGAAAAAGTGGTGACATACGATTATTGTCTGTTTTTAAGACTGACAGAGGCGGCAGAAAAGATACAATTGGAGAAAGAGATACAGATATACAGTTTGAAGTTCTTTTAAAAAATAAAGAGTATTCCGGGATTTTTAATCTGCTGCCCCAGGCAAACTATGAACAGGGTAAACGTATTATTGCCGCTCTAAAGCAGGCCGGGTGGGAAAGTTGTGATGCGGTAGGAAAAGAGCTTCAGGAAAAGCTGGAAGCTGTTATTTCTATAAATGAGATAAATCAGGATTTGCCGTCATCCTATGCCATGTCAGTTTATAAGGATTTCAGGCAGATGTTTACCGAAGGACTGGAGATTCCGGATGATGAGGAATTACTTGTGTCATGGTTAGATGATGAAAAATTCAGAAAACGCAGTGCAGCTCTTATTACTCTGGCAGAAAGAGGGTATAAACAGTTGTCTGATGCTGTTAACAGTGCCTGTGCAGACCCATACTGGCAGGTGCGTATGGCAGCGGCCGGAGCAGAACTTTTAAAGCCAGGGAGCATGAGCCCTGCCAACAGGGTGTTTCTTGAAGAGGATCACGTATACTGGGTGCAGGCCTTACTTAATATGCCATACTCAGGACGGTTGGTGAATCTTGGTCCACAGGGGCTTGAAGAGCTTAAAGGGGTAAAGAGTGATTCCGGACATAAGCCGGATAGTCCGGATAATTTTATTGATCTGATTAAAAGGTTTATACCTGGGGCTGAAAAGGAATACCTGCTGACACTGGGTGAATATCTGGGCACAGACAGCACATGGAGTGAGGATATTGCCTATGATGCTGGAGATATGGATGTGGAGATTGAGTTTGAATAGAAGATAAGTCTTAACCGCAAAGACGCAAAGGACGCTAAGAAAAACAAAAGAGTTAGTTTTTTATAATAAAGGCGAAAAGCAAAAAACTAAAAACGTGTATCTCACAGAGAACGCAGAGAAAAACTCTTTATTATTAAAAAAACAAAAAATCATTTTTGTATTTTGATTTTCTCCGTGCTCTCCGTGCTCTCCGTGTCCTCCGTGGTTAACTATAAAGGGTGAGGGTTTACTTCCCCACTAGTTATCCCAGAATAATATTTACACTAGGAGATTAACAATGTCTCATTTTACAAAAATAAAAACACGCCTGATAAAAAAGGATCATCTCATAAAGGCTTTACAGGATCTCGGCTATGAGGTTAATGAAGGCCTGGTAAAGATAAGAGGTTTTGAGGGTGAGGAAACTGAAGTGGATATTATGATCCCAACCCAGAACAAAGGATATGACCTTGGTTTTAAAAATGAAGGGGATACATATGTCCTTGTGGCTGACTGGTATGGGATTCAGGACATTAAGCCCGAAGCATTCCTTAAACAGGTTCAGCAGAAATATGCCTATCACGCGGTAAAGGAGCGTATGGAAGAACAGGGGTTTGAACTGGTGGAAGAAGAAAACGAAGAGGATAATACCATCCATATGACCCTTAGAAGAGCCGTTTACTAGAAACAACCATTGTAGCGGCACGGCGCGCCGTGCCTTTACGGGTTACTCAGGGACAGAATATCTAAAGAGACAATTGTTGCTCTAAGTGATCTGAGCCTGTTTTATCAGAAAAGGAGACACCATGCAGGAAGAGCTTACACAGTTTCAGCAGGAGCTTATACTGTACTTTAAGGCCAGGTTTACCCTGATTTATGTTGTTACATCCGAAGAAGAACGTGTACTCAAAGAGATTGCAGGTGCATGTGATAATATTGGAAAACCTGCATATTCATGGGATGTTGCAGACAGCTTTTTGCCGCTTACAGAATCTGCAGGAAAGGTGGATCGGCCTGCAAAAGATCCCTTAAGCGCTCTGGACATGATCTTTAAAATAGATCAGGATGCTGTTTTTGTGCTTAAGGATTTTCACGGCCTGTGGCACAAGAACCACCAGATAACACGTAAAATGAAAAACCTTGCCCAGAATCTCAAGCAGAGCCGCAAAAATATCATTGTAACATCTCATATTGCCAGGGTTCCTGACGAACTGAGCGACCAGGTTTATACAATTGATTATATGCCTCCTGACTATAACGGCATAAAGCAGATCCTTGACGGCTTTACAAAGATCCCCAATATAAAACTGAACCTTACCGATCTTGGAAAAGACCGGCTCATAAGAAGCGCCCTCGGTCTTACCGCCAATCAGGCTCAGAGGGTATTTGCAAAGGCTATCGTTAAAAAAGGGGGGCTGGATGAACAGGATATCGCTCAGGTTACCAACGAGAAAAAAGCTATAATCAGGGAAAGCGGCGCACTGGAGTTTTATTCATCAACAGAAAATATAAACCAGGTAGGCGGGCTCGATGTACTTAAGGAGTGGCTGAGATCAAGGGCCGACTGTTTTTCAACAAGCGCTTCGGACTACGGTATTACTCCCCCTAAAGGACTGCTCTTACTGGGTGTGCCTGGAACCGGTAAAAGTCTCACTGCCAAGGTTGTATCCGGTCTGTGGCAGCAGCCTCTTATACGGCTTGATATGGGTGCTGTGTATGGAAGCCTTGTAGGGCAGAGTGAAGAAAATATAAGAAAGGCTCTTAAACTGGCAGAGACTGTAAGCCCGTGCGTGCTCTGGATAGATGAGGTTGAAAAGGGCCTGGCAGACTCGGGCGGTGATTCGGGTACAAGTTCAAGGGTATTCGGTACTCTGCTTTCATGGATGGTAGAAAAAAAGAAGCCGGTGTTTGTAGTATGTACTGCCAATAATATCTCTAAAATTCCTCCTGAGTTTTCAAGAGCCGGCAGATTTGATGCGATATTCTTTCTTGATCTTCCAACCTTTAAAGAGAGGAAAGAGATCTTTCAGGTGCATCTGCTTAAGAAAAGACCGATGATAGATCATTATGACCTTGACCTGCTGGCACAGGAAAGTGAAGGGTATGTAGGCGCAGAGATTGAACAGGCCGTTATTGCCGCCATGGTAAGAGCATTTAATGATGATAAACGTGAATTCACTACCGAAGATATTCTGCATGTACTTAAAACAAGGGAAGAGGTTGTGCCTATCAGTATAAGCCAGAGGGATAATATCAGCCGGCTCAGAAAGTGGCTGGAAGAAGGAAGAGCCCGTTCCGCATCATTCAGTGAAACATCATCTGCATTAAAGGAGCAGGTTAATGTGCCGGATATTATGAGAGGATAAGAAATGGATATAGAAGAGATTGAAGTCTTTATTGATGAGAACGGTGAGGTCAAATATGAAGTAAGAGGCCTTAAAGGGAAGAAGTGTCTTGATTTAACAAAAGACCTTGAAGACGATCTTGGCGGTGAGATCCTTTTGAGAGAAAAGACATCCGAAATGTATGAGCAGGAAGGTGAACGGGAACTTGATGCTTATAAGGAAGTTTATAATAAATTATGAGCATTAGTCGTTATCAAAAAATGGCAATTGATTTTGGAACCTCAAACACTGTGGTTGCGTTCTGGAATGAAGAAAAGCATGATGTAGACCTCCACAGGGTGGAGGATGTTTCCCTGCCTTTCATATTTGAACAGGATGGTCGGAGCATTGAAATCCCCTATATCCCTTCCATGATCACCTATCAGGATAAAGACACAAACTTCATTGGCGCCCAGGTTATTGACCGGATGCTTGAAAAAAGCAAAGGCTCTTTCAGGTGGCTTAAGGCCTTTATTCAGTCCAGGCGAAAAATAAATTATCCGCTTCCTGACGGAAATTCAGTGGATTATTTTACAGCAGGACGGGATTTTTTAGAAAAAGTACTGTTTTTTGCTGCAGAGTCCGGGAACATTGATCCTGCATCAGGTGAAGTGGTTTTTACAGTCCCTGTGGAATCCTTTGAATATTATACCGAATGGCTCTCTTCCACATGCCGTGATCTCGGGATAAAAAGATACAGGTTTCTGGATGAATCAAGCGCATGTGTTTTCGGCTATGATACAGAGCTTAAAAAGAAAGATGTTTACCTGATTTTTGATTTTGGGGGAGGTACACTTGATGTATCTGTAATACAGATAGAAGAACAGGTTGACCATGGAATAGGCTGCAGGGTAATGGGGAAGGCCGGATGCAGAATCGGAGGCCGGACAATAGACGGCTGGCTCTATGGTGATATGCTGAAGCGCGCTCATATAAATGTGCTGGATGCAAGAGAAGCAAGCGCCCTGTTCATGAGAGGCGTTGAAGAGATAAAAGAAAGTCTTACCGTTAATGATGAACATGCCTATGATATGACCCACGAATTATCAGGGCTCAGGCTCAAGGGAAAATACACACGGAACGAGCTTGAAGACCTGCTTGAAGACAACGGACTTTATCACAGTATACAGGAAACCATTGAAAGGGCATTGAAGCATGCCTATGAAAAAGGAATTGAAAAGTCTTCAATAAAAGAAGCTTTGCTTGTAGGCGGCACAAGCCAGATTCCAAGTATCCGAAGACAGGTCCGCACGCTGTTTGGAGAAAAAACAAAGTATTTCAGGCCCTATGATGCTGTCGCCAGAGGGGCATGCAGATATTTAAGCAGTGATATTGAAAACCTGTATGATCATATACAGCACGATTACGCGATAAAAAGCTATAACCGTAAAACTGGAACTCATGAGTTTCTGCCTCTGATATCAAGAGGAACACAGTTTCCTACTGAAGCTGAATTTAAAAAAATGACCATGAAGGCCACAAGAGACGGTCAGCGCTTTTATGGTATAGATATTTTTGAACTGGCAGAAAAGTCAGCCTGCACGGAATGTGCGGGGGAAATTGTCTATGACCTCAACGGCTGTGCTGTATTTGAAAATAACCATAACGGGGCCGGCGAATCCACTGAGTTCTGGATGAATGAAAACAACCCTACCTTTATAGAAGCCTCACCTCCCGGAGAGAAAGGCGTTAAGAGATTTTCCGTAAGCTTTCGGGTCGGCCCGAATAAGGCCCTTCGGATAACAGTCAGAGATATTTTAACTCAGAAACTTCTTTATGAGGATTACCCGGTCGTCAGGCTTAAATGAGATGTTTTTTACTGGTACGCCCGCTTTTTAATGACCGTTGACAAATTTCCATATAATTAATATATGTGATCTCATTGGTTAATATGGATATGGCGGAAAGCCGGATCAACCAGTCGGGATAGCATAACGTAATCTGAAAATATTCAGAATATTCGAAAAATATAGGCTTTTAATATGTGTTTCGAATATTTTTTTATGCTGTGTTATATCGAAATTGATATAATGATCACTGCTGCAGAAATGCAGGCGTTGTGGTCAAAGACAAACGGCACTGTTTTATCTTATATTATTGAGTTTTAAATAAAAGAAGGGGGAGAATGCTTTATGACTGAATCTGAAAAAACAAAGGAAAAGAAGAAAGAGATGAACCGGCGTCAGTTCCTGGTTGGAAGCGGAACGGTTCTGGCGGCAGGAGCCCTGGCAGCCAGTGTGCCGGCTTCTGCAAAAAATGCTTCAAAAACATCCCATCCCAAATCCAAAGGTTATATAGTTTATGACAGCAGGATTTGCTGGGGATGTCAGAGCTGTATGTTTGCGTGTTCATCTGCCCATTATGGCGAGGCTAATCCATCACTGTCAAGAATACAGATTATTCGTGATGCCCCGTCATTCACAACCTATCCCAATGATATAGTTATGGCTGTCTGCAGACAGTGTGTAACTCCTGTGTGTGTTGAAAACTGTCCTACAGGTGCTGCTCATATTGATACCGAAAATGGAAATGTACGTGTAATTGATACTGATAAATGTATCGGCTGTAAACAGTGTTTAAAGATGTGTCCTCAAAGGCCTCACAGAACAGTATGGAATCCTGCTATTAAAAAATCTACAAAATGCGACCTGTGTATTGATACTCCCTACTGGAGTAAAAAAGGAGGGCCCGACGGAGAACCTGCCTGCGTTACAATCTGCCCTTCAAATGCTCTAAAACTTGTCCACAAGGCGCCGTCCCAGGAGGATGTCAGAGGTTATGATGTAGACCTGGCTCCACCTGCACCGAAATCATAAGAAAGGAGAATTAAAATGGGATACGGACACACAGGAAAAATAGCACGAATAAATCTTACAACAAAAGAAATCAGTACGATCGATACTGAAAAATATGAAGAGTTTGGCGGCGGATACGGAATGGGTGCTGCCATTTTCTGGGATCTTGCAGTTGCACCGGGTGAATGGGATCTTAAAGACCCCTTTGACCCTCATCATGTACTGCCGATTATGGCAGGGACTATGGCCGGAACAGGAATTCCGGGCGCCGGAAGAACAAGTATCTGCGGACTGTCGCCTGAAACTTTTCCTACCAGCGAATTTGCCCGGGGAAATTTCGGGGGACGCTTTGCCACCATGATGAAACAGGCCGGCTGGGACGGGGTTGTTATTGAAGGCAAGTCTGACAGCCCGGTGTGGATAAATATAATCAATGATAAAATCAAGATAGAGGATGCAGCAGAGCTCTGGGGAACCGATACATGGGAAACCCAGAAGCGTATAGCCTCAATGGTTGGCGGAAGAACCCGCTATGGCGAAGAATGGATTGAACTCGATAAATCATATACCACCGGCATACCGCAGATACTGTGTATCGGCCCTGTTGGAGAGGCAAGATCAAGAATGGCCGCCCTGATTACAGGCAGCGGGGTAAGCGGCCGGGTCGGCGCACATGGCGCTGTTTTCGGAGCAAAAAACCTTAAGGCTATCAGTGTGCTTGGGTCCGAAAGCGTCAAAATGGCGGATGCCAAAGGTGTGCTGGATGCAAGACTCTGGCATATGGCTAACGGCAATGTTTCGACCGGATCTTTCGGCCCGGCAGTGCCCGGATCTGCTTCATGTAACCCGTGCCTCAGGGCTGACCGCCGCAGAAACAGTTACTACGGCGGTGAAACAATGTGCGTGGATCAGTTCTGGCTGGAGGATGGAAAGCCGAGAGAGCAGGACCTGGCGTCCGAGGCTCTTATGAGATACGGGGCCAGCGGCTGGGGAGCTCACTTTGTAGGGCTTTTCCTGTCTGATATTCCGGGAGCTCCTGATTTCTTCCATAAAAAGGTGCCTGTTGAAACCGGTATTGGATGGTATATAAAATATCTCTATGAGATCGGCGTACTTGGCCCGGGAAAAAAGATAGATTCCGCACCGCTGCCCATGGAAGAATGGGGAAGCCTGCAGTTCCGTAAAGCATTTCTGGATGCAGTTTCAAGACGTGTAGGAATGGGCGATGTTCTTGCTGAAGGCTGTCTGCATGCTGCAGAAAAATGGGGAAGGCTGGAAGAGGACCTGGAAAACGGTGCTCTGCGTTTTCCTGCATGGGGAGCAACCGGACACTGGACGCTTCCAACTGCAGAATGGGCTTACAATTATCTGCTCGGCTCCGGTGACCCGAGCTGGCACGGTCTGGTAGGAGCAGTAGGGCCTTCTCAGGACGGTACTCCCATTGAGAAAAAACTGGAAGCACTGTCAAAAAAGACAATACCCTACACCGACGATATCTTTATGTTCAACTATGCATGGAAGGGGAAAGAGGCATGGAAGACCGGTCTCTATTCCGAACACAAGGCAAAGGAAGTTGCCTTTACAAGGTATTATGCCTCATTCTGGAATGAATCCATGGCATTCTGTGAGATGCTTCTTCCTTCTATTATGGACATTACGCCTGAAATAGAAATGAAATACTACAAGGCTGTTACAGGCAGAAATGAATCCTTTGAGGATACAATGCGTATTGGACAGAAGATCTGGATGCTGGAACGTGCAATAAGAGTAATGCACGGAAGAAGCAGAAAGACAGAGGTCTTTGCTCCTTTCATGTATAAACCTGGCGCAGGATGCATGACATACTTCGGCGGAGTGCCTATCTATGAGAACGGTAAATGGCGTTCCGATAAAGCTCCTGAGATGTACCTTGACAGACAGGGTGTAGAAGATTTTAAAACCCATTTTTACAAACTGGAAGGCTGGGATAAAGAAAACGGATGGCCCACAAGAAAAAGGCTTGAAAGTTACGGTATGAAGAAAATTGCCGATACCATGGAAAAGAGAGGCAGGATAGGTAAAGGCTAGCGTCACGCTTTCAGCCAAGGCACTGTTAAATACTGCCTAAAATAAAAAGCGGGAGCGTTTTTGCTCCCGCTTTTTTTATGAATTAAAACTAATCAAGATACCACACCCGCTTAAAGCTCAATGCCCATTCTCTCGGGCGTCCGGGCTGGCCGCTTATGTATCCGGCAGCATCATACAGGTCATACATAGTCAGGTAGTAATATTTGTCTGTTAAATTAGTGATTTCCAGTGCTATCTGCCATTTAATATCTTTTGAGCGCCATGTCAGACGTGCATTGGTAAGACCGTAACTGTCTATTTTGTTTAACGGTGTGTTTACTGCGGTAGCGTAAACTTCATCCTGGTAGGAGTAATCAATACGGGGAGTGAAATCCCCCATTTCTCCCAGATCAAATCTGTATTGTACGCCAATACTGAATTTGTTTTCGGGAGTGTATGGGGTAGTCATGTCCAGTGTAACTGTTGCGCTTACAGACGGATCTGCAAGGGTTTCATCTATTCTTGTATACTTGAAATCAAGGTAGGCATAGGAAAAATCAACAAGAAAATCACGGGTTGGTCTCCACATACCTTCAAGCTCGAAACCCTTTACTTCGGCGTCGCCTACATTTGTCTGGGCTGCACATGGGCTTTCTTCGCCGACAGCCCACACGCACATGTTTACAGGAAGCTGGATATCCTTATAATCATTAAAGAACACAGAAGCATTTAAGCGAAGCTGATCAAAAAGGGTGCTTTTTACACCAACTTCATAATTAACCAGTTCTTCCGGCTCAATTGCATGAAGCTGACTCGGATAAAAGGGGCGTGCATTGTTTCCGCCTGCCTTGTAGCCTGTAGCTATCTGGGCATAACCCATTATTTTATCAGTAAACTTGTAATCAAAGGCTGTACGCCAGTCCCATCTTTCGCTTGAACTATGAGACGATAATCCGTCAACACCGTAAACACCGCTGTTTGCAGGGTTGCCTGCGAAAAAGAAAGCTCCGGCCGGAGGTTCAACGGCTGACATGTCAGGGTTATGACGATGGAATGTATAGGTCTTTTTATCTTCCGAATAGCGCAGGCCAAGGGTCAGGGTTGCAGGATCAGCAAGGTGAAGGACAGCCTGTCCATATGCAGCTTTACTGGTCGCCGGTACAAAATCAGGACCGTGAGCAAAATCCAGACCGGAGTAGTTTATGTCAACGCGGGCATCCTCATCGGTTTCCTGGTCAAGATAAAACAGGCCGAAGGTTGTATCTGCAAATCCGTCAAACAGTGTGGCATTGATACGAAATTCATGGGTGTACTGGTCGTGATACATCCTCTGAATCAGCTGCTGCAGTGCAAGCGGAGATCCGTCTGCGTCATCAGCAAATGTATTTGTGTACTCGCGATATGATGCTATGTATTTTACAGAAACATTGTCAGTCGCCTGCAGATCAAGTGTGAGGTTATAATCTTCCGAATCCAGGTGGTTGATTCTCGGCAGAACAACAGGTTTGTAAATACTCATGTCCTGACCAGGATTACCACCCTGAAATGCAGGATCAGGTGTGCTGCTTCCGTCATCAATGTAGGTTGAATAATTCATGTAGGTTCCGCCTGTGACAAAACGGCTGTCGTAACCCACATCTATACCCGGATCGTATACGCCGTTTGCGTTGTTGTCATAATAGATAGGAACTATGGAACCTGAACCGCTTTCAGGGTTAAAGATATTGGAATATGCGTTATTCCTGGCAGCAACCAGAACATTCGGCTGTGCTTCAGACCTGTCGCGCACTATGTTGGTGGAGAAATTTACTTCAAAATTATCGCTCGGCACCCACCTGAGAGCCAGGCGGCCTGCTGTATAGCTCTGCCCGCCTTCCTTTGCGATCTCACACTGGCTGGGCATCGTTACATATGTCGGCAGTCCGCCGTCACTGCCTGCACTGGGCAGACCGTTAAAACATGCATAATCGTAACTGGTTATATAACCGTCTTTTGCACGTGATGTCCCTGATATACGTGCAAAGAATTTATCCGTTATCTTCAGGTCCCCGGCACCTCTGATATCAACCCTGTTAAAGTTGCCGTAGGATAAAGAAATATAACCTTCATTGGTGCCGTCAGGTTTTTTTGAGAAAAGCTTTATTGCCCCTCCGATGGCGTTGCGTCCGGCCAGAGTTCCCTGGGGACCGCGCAGGATCTCAACGCGCTCCAGGTCTAAAAGGTCAAGGATATTACCTGTTATTGTAGAATAGTAAACATCATCAACATATATACCTACACCGGCTTCAACCGACGGATTAAAATCGGTCTGTCCGACGCCTCTGATATAGGCAACAAGAGAGCTTCCATAGGACGCATTCCCGGGCCTGAGTGAAACATTGGGTGCCTGCATTGAAATGTCTGCAAGGCTGGTCTGATTTCTGATTTCAAGTGTTTCGGAGCTGACTGCAGTGATGGAGAGTGGTGTGTCCTGTATTGCCTTTTCGCGGAATTCTGCAGTAACTACAATTTCTTCGAGTGTGAATTCTTTTTTGCTGTCTTCATCTTCCTGACCTGCTGCCGGAGTGCATACAAGTGTGAGAGCTAACAGCATCAGATAAACTGATGCATACCTTAATAACGTGGTCTTTTCTAATGCTTTCATTAAGTTCCCCCTTTTTATAAATAAGGTTGATATGTTATCACCATTTCCCAAACAAGGTGTTTATGATCCAGGAAACCGGCAAAGCGGGAAAACAAATAAAGCTTTAATATATATTTCGGAAGTACTATGAGCACATTTGTAAGGTCAGAAGTGAATAGAACATGAGATCGGAGTTATCAATTTTAAAATTACAGTTCCTGTCCATTTATCCTGCAGTGCTGTCAAAACTGTAAGACTGAAAAATCTGAAACCTGTTAACTTTTAAAATTAATTCTGATGAGTCGATATAAATGTTAAAAAAATGATAAATAAATAATGTAAGAAAATTTTGGTAAGGCGATTAAAAAAGTAAAAAATTTATAGGAAAATGTCTCCTGTGTGTCAAGGAAAAACTGTACGATGAATATGTTACAGAAATGTTGAAAATCTCCTCACATATGCGGTTAAAAGCTGATAAATAAAGGCAATGTGTAGATGGCCATATTCCCCAGAATGTGTATTGTCAGTGGAGCCATAAGGCTTTTTTCTGCCTCGTAGGAAGCAGCGAAGATAATACCTCCTGTAACCTGTGTTACCGGTATTCTTATGCTGTTATGAGCAAAGATAAATAACAGGGTTGATATTATGACTGCCGCAGGGATGCCCCATCTCCTGCAGAAACCGTAAATGATTCCCCTGAAAAAAAATTCTTCTGCCAGAGGCCCGATTATACCTCCGACAGCTAAAAGCAGGAGCAGTTCACTGGTTTTTTGAGGCAGGTTTGAATGGATCAGGGCGAAGGGATTAACTCCGGCCAGATAAATTATTAAGGCTGCAGCTGCGGCTGCAAGACCGAATATAAAGGACCACAGCAGTCCCTTTAATAATCCTTTCCGTGCAGCTGGTTTATCAAGCCCTATAGCATACAGACCTTTTTCCTCTGTAATAATAATCAGAATAATCAGGCCTGTTTCAATCAGCCTTATTATTCCTGTGGCTAATACAGGGCTGACATTGATGTGTGTAAAAAGGAGAGCTGATACACCTTCAATAAATACAACCGCTGATACTGCCAGTAATAATGTTTTTAATCTGATATTGTCTGATTCCATCCCAGAGCCCTTAATGCCCTGTAGGCATATCGTTGTTCGTACCAGCTGTCTGATGTTTTTATTTTACTGATTATCCTGCCCGTGCTTTTTTTATCTCCTCTTCTGGCAAGAGACTGCAGCGCCATAGTTACTACATTAGGACATTTATCATCAAGGAGTTTTAGTAACTGCCCGTAACTTTCAGGTGTTAGGCCTGACCCGAGAGCCTTTGCCGTCCAGTAGCGCACAGGGATTCTATCGGATGTTAGAAGTTCCCGGTACCCCTTATAGCGTGTGATGTCCATGCCCCGTTCATCTGCGACCTTTAATGCCATTACTTTTTTATGCCAGTTCCCAGACTCTAAAATTTCCGGTATTGTTTTTTCATCTGCCTGTATTTCCGTGCTTCTGTAATAATAGACTGTTAAAAAAAGAGCAAAGGCAAGACATACACTTATGGATAATAAAGCTGAACGGTTATAAATAGTAAAAATATTAAACGCTCCTGCCATAAGAGAATAAACAATGATAATCATAACTGCCGGAAAGCCTGTTAATATAGAAACAAATGTGAATAGGGCGAAAATACTCATGCTGTCCGTTTCCGCAGAAAATCTGCTTAAACTTTTTTGAGGGGCAGCTAAAAAATCTTTAACATCTGTTTTTATTATTATACCCTTATGCCCTAAAAATAAAATATTCTCCTGTACTTTCAAGTCCAGGTCTGCTGCCGTATCTGTATTTACTTCAAAGTAATCAAAGACCTGTAATTTTTTCTTCAGGCGGGCAGCCAGCGCCGTGTCCCCTTTTGTATCAATCCTGCATGTTTTGATCTGTTTCTGGTCAAGAGTTCTCATGACCTCCGCAGGGTAGAGGGTATATTTGTAATAAAAATTATTGACCATTGTACCTGCTGGATTTGAAAGCAGGATATGATCCCGTATGTTTACAGGTAGACTGCTGTTGATCTGAAAAGCCCATAATGCAGCAATAATGAATGCAGGAACAAAAAGCGCTGTTTTAAATTTTATGCTCTTTTTTTTATTTACTTCTGCATTTAAAAGAAACGATGCTGTTAAAAAAACAAGGGGCGGTACAAATAAAAAATAAGCGGTTACTACAGGGACGAGGTTACGGCTGTTTATTATAATGATTAATACTGTCCATATAGTTACTAACGGTAAAACTAGCAGTTTTTTTCGTTTATAAAACCTGACCCATATTAATGCGGAAATGAGCCCGGCAAGGGAAAGTAATGCTCCTGTACTCAATGTGAAAAAAAGTCCGCCTGCCAAAGCGGTTTTTAATTCCAGCAGGCTGCCTGCAACCAGGCCGTTAGGGACAGTCAGAAAGCCGGCATTTTTTACTGCCTCAATGGAATGAAAAAGCCGGCTGTTTGAAAGGTATACCTGAATAGTGGAAATAATCTGGGCTGCAATAAGCCCTGGTAAAAGGGTTTTCAGCATAAAGAACTTTTGGTTCATAATCAGTTTTTTACACATGCTACCTTCTTAGAGTGCGTCCATACTGTTTGAATTTTTTACCCTTTTTGTTTTTACCAAGATCTTTGTTAAGCGTAACAATATAGGTGTATGCGTTTGTAGGATCCGAATCAAATCCAAAATCAAGGTCAATAGTTACATATCTTCCTGCATTTTTTTCAAATCCTCTTTTATCTGTTACAGAAAGTTTTTTTATATTCGGGTTTTTTGTATTTGTCTTTCCCAGACCGGTTACCTGGAAAATGCCTTCTGAAATATCCTCTGCAGAAACAGATGATTCCTCACCAAGGTCCACTACAAGCCTGGTTATTGTCATGCCGTAATCTTTAAGCTTTGATATTCTTGTAAAAAAACCCATTTTAGCGGCAGCTGACTCAGCGTATTCGTCTGCAGCTTCTTTATTCCAGGTTATTGTCGCCGTCCCGTATGTAAAGTTTGTATCCAGAAAGGGAAATGCTGCTGACATTTTTTCAGATTCTGCAGTTCCAATTCCCATTCTCTCTATAAGTGATACCATATCATTGAGATACTGCATTTTAAGTATACCTGATTTTTCTTCCTGCCAGCGGTGTCCTCCGTACATGATCAGGCTGTCTTTATCTATATAGGGTGTATTGATATATTCTATAAAGTTTTTTAACCCTTTAATATAGGCATTAAAGCTCTGCCTGTTAAAAAGCCATACACCGCTTCCGGACCCAACTGCATCACCGGTAAAGGCTATATTTTTGTCTTTAATAATAAAAATAGTTGAGTGGTCGGTATGACCCGGGAGTTCCGTGGTGTTTATAACAACATCTCCGCCCAGATCAATGGATGCATGCAGCGGAAAATAGCCGGTTCTTTTTTTTGGGAAAATATCCGTACCCCTGAATTCTTCTTCAGGTACAAGAAAACGGGCTGCCGGATCATCCTTAAAGGCAGGCAGCATGCCGAGATGATCACCATGCTTGTGAGTGAATGTTATGATTAATTGTCTGTCACCTGCAAGATCATATACAATGGAGCGAAGAGATTTTTCAGCAGTTTTATCCCACTTTACATCATTTGAGAGATCAATAAGCATAGCTTTTTTACTTCCCAGTATGATGTACATATCCGAAGAATTATTCATGTGTACTATCTGACCGTCATCTCCGGTTACAATGCCTGCCGGATTACTATCGTTGGCATCTTCTATATTGTACACGTTGTCTGCAAGTTTTTTTAAGGTGTATGGTCCTTTTTCAAGAGGTTTGGCTGAACAGGTTATGCTTATAAGTGATAAAGCAGTAATAAAAAAAAATAATTTATTTCTCATATGAAAACCTTCCCTGTCTGATACCTGTTAATAAACTGTGTTACTTTTAAAATAAAAATAGACAATTACGTGCCAAGGTAATTAAAAAAACAGCCGGTGTCAACATGTTCGGCCGGTCAGTATTCTCAGATTCCGGACATTTATTATATGAAAAGAGAAAGGGCCTTTCTTATGTCTGACAAGACTTGGTATGATAATTGCAATGATCTATAAGTTATTGGGAATAATTCTGGTGAGCGTTTTTCTGCATTTAAACACCAATGATTTCTATTTTTTTATATCCCCTAATATACAGTTCTAACGCGTCTGCATATGCAGATGCTTTATTATAGGTTTTCTCCATTAAAAAATAAGGTGATAACACGATCATTCGTGCTGTTTGCGCATATTGGTCTGAAGCGAGGTGGAATTTCGTTAACTGGTAATTCATTTTGAATTTGTATTTATTTCGATAACTTTTCAGGAGAGGACAGAAACATGAACGCACAGGAACTTATCAACACAGAAGCAATGTCATTATGGTATCACCCAACGTCAAATTTTCTTCATCACAAGATTAAACAGCGGCTGCCCAAGGGCGCATTTGAAGAACTTTTATCTACCGGCGCTGATTACCTTGAAAAAAAGAGGGCCAGTAAATGGCTGTCGGATGATTCCAATGTAGTTGCTATCTCACAGGAAGACAGCGAATACGGCGATAAAGTATGGGCTCCCCGTGTAATTAAGGCCGGGTTCAAATACTGGGCAGTTGTACTGCCTAAAAGCGCTGTTGGAAGCCTGCAGGTTAAACGCTTTATCAATGAGTACCGTGACAAGGGCGTAACAGTTGAAGCCTTTGACTCAATAGATTCAGCAACTGCCTGGCTGGATTCAAAGTAAAAAGAAATAAAATTAAAAAACTCCTGATCAGTCAATTTTAATTTGTCCTGTCAGGAGTTTTTTTATTTAAAGACCTTCCTTAAAATCCTTTAATAAAAAATACCTTAACCTGAACTCAAAAATTACTAACATATGCTTAATCATTATTAAATATTTAACCAATAATTTTTCCCAAATATCAAAATAATATTTAAATCCAATATTAAAAAAGGGAAAAATTATGAATTTTAAAGGGTTAAAGTATCTTAGTGCTGCTCTTTTGCTGTCTGTACTTTCTTTAGCGATATCGACATCAGCCATATCTGCTGAAAAGGCTCGTGTTACAGGTCAGGTTAAAGATACAATGAATAACATTTACCTGGAGGGAGTTCTTGTCTCCTCCGGTGACGGTTCAGTTAAAACTGTAACCGACAGAAAAGGCACCTATTCACTTCTGCTTCCTGAAGGTGAAAATGAAATTACATTCACCTATCTCGGTCATAAAACAATAACCGAAACAGTTAATGTATTATCGTCAAAACAGGCTAAGCTTGATATAGCTTTTAATGATACGGAAGTCATGCTGGATGAAATCGTGGTTCACGGTCAGGCAGTGGGCCAGGCAAGGGCATTAAACCAGCAGAAGAATGCACCTAATCTTAAAAACATTGTTTCTTCCGATGCTATGGGTCTTTTTCCTGATCAGAATGCGGCCGAAGCTCTGGACAGAATACCAGGCGTATCAATAGAACGTGATCAGGGGGAGGGCAGATTTGTTATAATCCGCGGTATTGATCCTCATCTTAACAGTGCATCAGTAGACGGTATTCCCCTGGCTTCAGCAGAGGCTGATACACGTGCGGTGCTTCTTGATACACTTTCCATGAATGTTATGGAGTCCATATCTCTTACAAAAGCTCTTACCGCTGATATGCCGGCCGACAGTATTGGAGGTCATGTTGATCTTGTTACACCAAGCGCCTATGACAGAAGCGGACGCACACTGCACGGCTCCCTCGGAACCAATTACTCCGACCTGACTGAAGAATATGCAGGCGCAGGCGAGCTTACCTATGGGGATACCTTTGGTGAGCACAAACATGTGGGATTTCTAGCATCACTCAGTTATGACAAAAAGAAATTCGGTTCGGATAATGTAGAGGCCGATCCGTGGAGTATCGACGACAAAGGTTTTTATACAACAGAAGAATTTCAGTACAGGGAGTACGACCTGATGAGGGAAAGGTTCGGCGTAACCACCAACCTTGAATTCAGACCCGATGATAATAATTATTATTTTATCAAGGGGCTGTACGGTTCTTTTACAGACCATGAATACCGGAACCGCGCTGTTATCGGTGATATGTTTATGAGCTCTCTTTCAAATGAAACAGGCTTTATATACAGTGAAGATTATCCTGATGATCAGGATGAAGAGTATCCCACCACCGAAATCCAGTTAAAGGACAGGGAAGAAACACAGATGAATCTGTCTCTTATGTTTGGTGGCGAAAATAATTTTGACGGCTGGTCAATCGATTATAAAGCCGCATATTCATATGCAGAGCAGGATACTCCCTATGACTATGAGTTCAAGTATGAAACAGATGCACTTAATTATGCATATTATGGAGCATCATCTGTTACACCGGGAGTTTCTGTTGTCAGCGGAGATATTACAGATCCTGACATATATGAACTCGATGAAGTCGAAACAAGTAATCAGACTGTAGAGGAAAAAGCCTGGATATTTACAGGAAATTTAAAGAAAGAGCTTGATACAAAATTTCAGTCTTACATTAAGGCCGGGTTTAACGTCAGTCTCCGCAGCAAGACAAGCGACCTTGAAACCATGGTCTATGAAGATGCCCCGGATGGTTTTAATACTCTTTCCGGTTACACTGATTCGGGCCGCAGTACATATTCGGCATTTCCCCTTGCCGCAAAAAGTCTTGCAGGCATATTCAACCGGTATAAAGATCAGTTTTCCGGAGAAGTTTCCATTGAGGATTCAAATATAGAAGATTACGAAACAGATGAAAAGGTGTACGCCGGTTACGCCATGGGAGAGATAATCTTTGAACGGTTAAGCTTTCTGCCCGGTCTTCGTTATGAGTACACAAAACTTAATGCAAAGGGAAAAACCTTTGATGAAGATACGGAAGAGGTTGGAGCACAGGAAATGGATAACAGCTACAGCAACCTTCTCCCGGGCCTTCATGCAAAATACAATTTTAATCAGAATCTTGTCCTTTATGCTGCCTGGACAAATACTATTTCGCGTCCCCAGTGGGAGCACACAAGGTACGGAAGATTCACCGATGATGACGGAAATGTGGAGATTGGAAATCCTGATCTTGACCCCTATGAGGCAATGAACTGGGATGCTACATTATCTTACTATATGCCTGACTCATTAGGGCTTTTATCTGCAGGCCTGTTTTACAAGGACATTGATAATTTTATTTACTCTCAGACAACTGATGCGGGCTATGACCTTACAACATATCATAATGGTGATAACGGGTATATAAGGGGTGTTGAGCTTGTGTATCAGCAGAAACTCAACTTTTTACCTTCTCCTTTTAACGGATTTTCATTTTTAGGAAGCATTACATTTTCCGACAGTGAAGCCGATGTTCTGGCAGCAGATGCCGGTGATATGGGGAGAACAGTGGACTTTGTCCGTAATTCCGATACGGTCGGAGTTGTTGCGATTTCATATGAAAAGAAGGGTTTCTTTATTCGCGTGAGCGGATCATACCGCAGCAGCTACCTTGATGAAGTTGCTGATGATCCGGCTGAAGACCGTTTTATTGATGATCATTTCCAGGTTGACCTCTCCTCCTCCTATACAGTTCAGGACAAATATACTATATTTTTAAATCTGGTTAACCTGACTGATGAGCCCCTGTACGCATACTGGGGAGAGACTGGCAGGCTGAGCCAGTATGAAGAGTACGGCTGGACAGCAAGGGCAGGAATCAAGTTTCACCTGTAACAGATAATATTTAAAATGTCCGGCGCTTCATAACCGGTGCGCCGGACAGGCTTTTAATACATACAGGAGTTTTTCATGATAAAAAACAGCAGATGTTTTTTTGTCGTTACTGTTCTTATGATCTTTATTCAGTCTGCCGTAAGCTGTGCAGGAGGAAAGGCACCGGAAAATCAAGCCGGTAATGAAACAGTAATAGAACCTATAATAATAACCGAAGCAGTGCCCCATGATACGGATGATCCAGCTATATGGATTAATCCGGATGATAAGGGAAAGAGCCTTATTATCGGTACTGATAAAGATGTAAACGGCGCTCTCTATGTTTATGACCTTGAAGGGCACATACTGCACGATAAGAGCGTAATGAATATAAAGCGCCCCAATAATGTTGATGTGGAATACGGACTTAACCTTGCCGGAAAACCGGTTGATATTGCAGTAACCACAGAAAGAGTGACACACAAACTGAGGATTTTCCGGGTTCCGGAAATGACACCGGTGGATAACGGCGGGATAGAGGTGTTTAAGGGAGAGACCGGCCCGGAGGAGCGCGACCTGATGGGTATTTCTCTGTACAAAAGGCCGGATGACGGCGCAGTATTTGCCATTGTGGGAAGAAAGACCGGACCTTCGGGAAGCTACCTGTGGCAGTATCTTCTCCATGATGACGGAACCGGCAATGTTGCAGCAACACTTGTCCGTAAGTTCGGGGAATTCAGCGGCAATAAGGAAATTGAAGCAATCGCTGTTGATGATGCCCCTGGATATATTTACTACTCTGATGAGGGAGTGGGCGTAAGAAAGTATTATGCCGATCCTTCCAGGGGAAATACCCAGTTAGCCCTGTTTGCGCAAAAAGGATTTACCAAGGATCATGAAGGTATTTCGATCTACACTAAAACAGACAGCACAGGGTACATTATTGTGTCAGACCAGGGTGCGGATAAATTCTGTATATATCCCCGGGAAGGAAGTAACGGAAACCCCCACAGCCATCCGCTGTTAAAGGTTGTAAAGGTAAAGGCAGACGACAGTGACGGTTCGGAAGTTACTTCTGTGCCGCTGGGAAAGCTTTTTCCTGAGGGGCTGTTTGTGGCAATGTCCACTGACAGAACCTTTCATTACTACAGCTGGAAAGATATTATCGGTGATTAAAATATGGCTTTTACCGGCTAATATTAATTGCCATATATCAAATAAGAAGTTTTGGCATAGCGCATAGAGCAGAGGGCATAGTGAGAAATACATGAACTCTTTTTGCCCTGAGCGCTATGCTCTATGCGCTTAACTGCCTTTACTGCCTTGCGGTTTTTCCGCCGTCCTGGCAGATAATCTGACCTGTAATATAGCTTGAAGCATTTGATGCAAGAAGCAGAACAAGACCTGAAAGTTCCTCAGCCTCTGCAATCCTTCCCATTGGAATCCATTCAGCACAGTACTGATCCAGGAATTTATCCAGTTCTTTATTTTCTTCCTCTGTTTTACCGGCTCGTCCTATTTCCGATTTATGCATTCCGGGAGCAATTGCATTTATCCTGATATTATCCTTTGCGTAATGCATTGCAGATACCTGTGTGAGGTTGTTTATGGCTGCCTTTGATGCACCGTATGAAGGGCTGCCTATTTCCGGAACTTCCGCTCTTATGCTTGCAACGGACGATATATTTATAATTGAACCGCCCTTGTTTTCAAGCATATGAGGTATTGTGTACTTCATGCATAAAAAGGGGCCTCTCAGGTTTACATCAATTGTGAAGTCCCATTCCTCAGCCTTGATCTCATGAATTTTGCCAAATCCTGCTGCGGTCCCTGCGTTATTTACGAGGATGTCGATTTTACCGAATTCCTTTACAGTAGCCTCTACCATCTGCTTTATATCTTCTTCTGAAGACATATCCGCCTTTACCGGCAGAGCTTTGCGGCCATGCGCCTTAACCTGCTCAATTGTAACTTCGCAGGCCTTCATGTCTCGTCCTACACAGGCAACATCTGCGCCGTATTCGGCTAAAGCAGTAGCTATTGCTCTTCCAATTCCTCTGCTGGCACCTGTTACCAGCGCGACTTTTCCGCTTAAATCAAAAATACCTTTGTCTGTCATTTATAGTTTCTCCTAAATATTCAAGTTGATCAGGATAAGCAGGGCTCATGAGAGCTGAATTATCAAACATCCTGGCCCCTCATAATCGGCAAAATATGTCAGTTAAAAAAAAGTATATCTTATTTAGGCGATTATCCTTTGTCAAGGCGGAGTCGGGAATCCTGCAGCCTTTCACCTGTAAAAAATCAGATGTTTTTTTTGAACCAGGGATACCTGTATTTCGCCTTAAAAAAATATTATTTGAAGAAATAGTTATATATCTCTATAATTTTATAACTTCATGTGTAGATATCCGACCTGCTGCGTTTTACAATACTATCTTGAGATCAGAGGATTTTATTAATAATGTTTTTATTATTAAGGAAAATACCATGTCTGATAATAACAGTACCTCAGATATTGCCCTGTCTTTACGAAAATTCCTGGCTCCGGAAATAGTGTATGGTTCAAAATCACTTGAACTTGCCGGAAGGCATGCTCTCAATTTCGGAGCCGAAAAAATACTTATTGTTACTGATCCCGGTGTTCAGGAGTCAGGCTGGACTTCAAAGGTTGAAAAGAGCGTAAATGAGGCAGGCATTTCTTATGTTATTTATAATGACATAACACCTAACCCCAAAGACACCGAGGTCATGGCCGGAGCGGAAATGTATCTTGATAATAACTGTGATCTCATAATCGCCGTTGGAGGCGGCAGTCCTATGGATTGCGCAAAGGGGATAGGCGCTGTTGCGGGAAATCCCGGGAATATAGTCGAATTTGAAGGTGTCGATGCAATACCCAATCCCGGCCCGCCTCTTATTTTTATACCTACTACGGCAGGTTCTTCTGCAGACGTTTCTCAGTTTGCTATCATAAATGATACGTCCCGAAAAATAAAAATAGCTATTATAAGTAAGATGGTCATACCTGATATTGCACTTGTCGATCCTCTTACTACTGTTTCAATGTCGCCGGAGCTGACTGCCGCTACAGGCATGGATGCACTTTGTCATTCATTTGAGGCCTATGTCTCAAATGCATCTTCTCCCATCACAGATATGGCAGCGGTTTCGTCTATAAAGCTGATTTTTGAAAACCTGTTAATGGCCTGTGAAAATCCCGATAATATCATCTGCCGGGATAACATGATGATGGCAAGCCTTATGGCGGGCCTTGCATTCTCAAACGCAAGCCTCGGGATGGTTCATGCTATGGCTCACAGCCTTGGCGGATACTTTGGATTACCCCATGGCGAATGTAATGCCGTCCTGCTTGAAGAAGTCATAAAGTATAATTTTAAAGCGGCAGGAAGCAAATATGGCGGCCTTTTACCGGTGATAGGAAAAAATAATAAGGAGTGCGGTGATTCTGAAAAGTTAGCAATACTTGTGGATGAAATTGCCTCTCTTAGAAAAAAAATCGGAATTACACAGCGGCTTTCAGAAATGGGTATTACTTTAAATGACATACCCATGCTTGCTGATTATGCCTCCAGTGATCCATGCATGGCAACCAATCCATGTGCTGCAGATGCTTCTGATATTGAAAAAATATACCGTGGAGTTCTTTAACTAAAACTGTTTAGCAGAGATATTATGCCAAAAGAAACGCGAGAAAAATTTTTAAATTTAAGCCTCCAGTCAACAAGGAAGAGTTATTATCCTGAATTAAAAAAGCAGCTCGAAATAGCGAAAAAGAACGAAAGATATATGAAGCTGCTTATAGATAATCTCCCTGCACTGATATCATATATAGATAAAAACGAACATCATGTATTTGTAAACCTTCAGTATGAGAAAGCCCTGGGATTAAAGCGGAGTGATATAATAGGCAAATCGAGACGGGAGGTTCTGGGAGAAGAGTATATTAAATTTTCCGAAAGGCATGTCAGTAGAGTTATGGCTGGAGAGCGGGTAAATTTTGAAGCTTTCGTACCAGGTGTAAGCGGTGAGCAAAGGCTGCATGAAGTCAATTATATTCCTGATATTGATTCAGAAAACCGGGTGAACGGTTTTTATGTTCTTGCACAGGATATCGATGAAAAAAGACGTTCAGAAGAAGAAAGGTATAAGCTCGAAAATCAGCTTAGACAGTCTCAAAAACTTGAATCCATAGGAACCCTTGCAGGCGGTATTGCTCATGATTTTAATAATATCCTTTCACCTATTCTCATGAATTCCGAGATGTGTATGATGGATCTTCCTGATGGCAGCCCGTTTAAAGAAAGCCTTAACGATATATATAATGCAGGAGAACGGGCGAAAGAGCTTGTAAAGCAGATACTTGCCTTCAGCAGAAAGGGCGGCGAAGAAAAAATACTGATGAAAATCAGCCCTATTGTAAAAGAGGCGGTTAATTTTTTAAGGGCAATGATACCTTCAACCATAGAAATTCAGCAGTACCTGAATATAAAAAATGATACTGTATTTGCCAGCCCGACGCAGATAAGTCAGATATTGATTAACCTTGGGGCGAACGCTGCACACGCAATGAAAGAAAATGGCGGGATACTTGCGATAAGCCTGGATTTTATTGATCATGACAAAACCTTCGAGGTGCCGCACCTGTATCTGAAACCGGGAAAATATCTTAAACTTACTGTCAGTGATACAGGAAGCGGAATTGACAGTTCAATAATAGAAAAAATATTTGACCCCTATTTTACAACCAAGGCTCCGGGAGAAGGAACAGGCATAGGGCTTTCTATTGTTCATGGTATTGTAAAGAGCTATGGCGGAGATATTGCCGTTAAAAGCAGGCCGGGCGAAGGGTGCACATTTGAATTGTTTTTCCCTCATGCAGAAGGAACAGAATCAGAAAGACCGGGATTAAATCAGGAAATCAAAAAAGGGACAGAACGAATTCTTCTTGTTGATGATGAGACTGTAATAGTCAAGATAACCGAAGCAATGCTTGAAAAACTTGGTTACAGTATTGTAAGTAAAACAAACAGCCTTGAAGCGCTTGAATTATTCAGCAATTCTCCAGGTGATTTTGACCTTGTTATTACCGATCAGACAATGCCCCGGATGACAGGAAAAGTTCTTGCCAAAAAGATAATCGATATTAGGCCTGATATCCCGATTATTTTATGTACAGGATACAGTGAGTATATTGATACAAAGACCGCTAATGGATGCGGAATCAGTGCCTTTATCATGAAGCCTGTTACCATGTGGAACCTGTCCGGTATTATCCGTGAGACCCTTGATAATAAAAGAAAAAATAAATAATACTGCCCGAAAAGGTTTACCGTTTAAGTGGAATGCCGGTTTTCAGGATTCTTACGCTGATAACTCCACACCTGGTATCCGTTAAATGTGGCCTGCCATAAAATATAGGCTGTAGGTGCAATAGAGGCCAGGGGCTGGAGATATGACTGGGCAATCCATATGGCAAGTACCGTGTTTTTATGAGCAAGGGCCTGTCCCCCGGTAATTCTTTCTCCGTACCTTTTTCCTATTCTGCGTCCAAGCCAGAACTGAAAAATACAGGCAGCCAGAGATGCTCCCGCAATAGACATGACTGCAGGCATTTTATCTGTGCCGTATGCCATAAAGAATTTTACGGACCTCGCAATTACAACCGAGAACGAAACAAACCAGATATAAAATGATGCTATCTGTCTTTTACGTATGAAATTATATGCAGCCGGAAAAAAGCGGGACAGAACAACCGCTCCTATAAGGGGCGCAATAAGCATCAGAAAAAGCTGCCTTAAAATAAAAAGAAATGACTGAAAATAGGGCATGTCTGATGTAATACCAAGGGAGGGCAGAAGTATCGGTAAAAGCGACGCTGTTACAAGATTGCCCAAAAGTGTGTAAAGGGTAAGGCTTGCAATGTTTCCGCCTATCATTCCTGCAACTACTGTTGCCGAAATAGCCGTAGGCGCCATAATGCATATCAGCATTGCTTCTGCGGTAAGAGAGCTGTAGTTTGCAATTAAAAAATAAGCAATAAGACCTGCTGATATCTGGGTTAAGAGCAGCACCATATGCATCCGGCTTAATTTGATTTCGCGCAGGGTAAGGCTGCAGTAGGTGATGAATATCATCATAAACAGCATAGCCGGAATCAGGAAAGAAAGGTGATCAAGTGTTTTATAGAACAGCACTCCCAGTATTATTGCAATAGGAGATGCCCATTTTTTAAATAGATAAAGCATAGTTGTTTTTTTAATTTTTCGGTTATTGTTAAAAAGTACCTGCATAACTTTAAAAAAATCAGTATGAATGATTTATGTGACTGTCCTGCTGGAAACAGCCTTTAAGGGGCAGGCCTCTATGCAGTCCCAGCATCCCATGCACATATCCTGAAATACCATGGGCTCTTCAAAAGGGCCGTCTATCTGTTTGATAACCCTGTGCCTGCATGCCTTTCCGGCAGAGCATATACCTGTGTCCGGGTCGCATGTTTTCGGGCTGCAAATTTCATAATTTACTATGGCAAATGTTTTTTTAGACTGCATGGTTCCTTTTTTATCAGGGTAGATACTTTTTCGCAAGGTCTGTAAAGGCCTTTACCTGCTCCTTCTGCCAGTTATTATCTTTATTCAATTTACCGGCAATAAGCTCTGCGGCTTTTGGCGCAGCTTTTACGGCAGCGCGTGCATCCCGGATAAGAACTCTCCTTCTCCTGGAAAGAACATCCTCAAGAGTACGGGCCATTTCCTTTTCCACAGCCCATATGACTTCTGCCCATATCATTGATGTATCCCCAAGGGGGTTTTCAAGGCCGGGGTCTGATTTTACAAGTTCCATAATCTTAAGGGCATCAGAGCCGTAAAATGCAAGGTTTTTAAAATTATCCGCATGGTTATGGTACCCGTGAATCTGTAATGTTTCGCTTACCGACGGGTGATAATCAAGCTGTGCGTTTAAAATAGCCTGATCCAGTGTTGAGGATGCCATTTTCCTGTATGTGGTCCACTTGCCGCCGGCTATGGATACCAGTCCCGATCTTGAGACAAGAATCATGTGCTCCCTTGATATTCCTGCTGTATCTGTGTTTTTACCTGGGCTTACAAGGGGCCTGAGCCCTGCATAAACACTTAAAATATCTTCCCTTGCAGGATCCTTTAAAAGATATTTTGCAATGTTTTCCAGAATAAAATCAATTTCATCCGAGGTTGCGGCCGGATCCTGTTCTATATCAGTTACCGGTATATCTGTTGATCCTACTACAACCCGGTCCTGCCAGGGGACTGCAAATATAACCCTTCCGTCGCTTGTTCTTGGCACCATAATAGCTGTCTCGCCGTTTATAAATGATTTATCAAGTACAATATGTATACCCTGGCTCGGGTTTATAATCGGCATTGATTCCGGTTCATCCATCTTTCTTACGGAGTCGGTAAATACACCGGTCGCATTAATAACTGATTTCGCCTTGATTTCATATTCTCTGTTACCCTCAAGGTCACGGGCAATAACCCCGGTTATAACATGGTTTGATTTAAGCAGACCCGATACCTTCATGTAGTTGATTACAACCCCGCCCTGGTCAACTGCTGTCTGAGCAAGGTTAATAACCATGCGGGCATCATCAAACTGGCCGTCAAAGTATCTTACTCCGCCTGTGAGCCCGTCAGGTTCTATGTTGGGGATTTCTGCGAGAGTTTCATCCCGCCCCAGCATTTTAGAATGCTCAAAGCCTTCCTGGCCGGCAAGAAGATCATAGAGCTTAAGGCCTATGCCGTAAAAAGGGCTTTCCCACCAGTCGTATGTGGGGACAATAAAGGGCAGGCTTTTTACAAGGTGCGGGGCATTCCGCTTTAATATGCCCCGCTCCTTTAATGCCTCAAGAACAAGAGAAATGTTTCCCTGCTTTAAATAACGCACACCTCCGTGTACAAGCTTTGTACTCCGGCTGGATGTGGCGGATCCGAAGTCGCCCTGCTCTAAAAGAACAACGCTGTAGCCCCGGGAAGCAGCTTCAACAGCAATGCCCATACCTGTTGCTCCTCCGCCGATAACAGCAAAGTCCCATGTAAAGGCCGAATCCGATATCCTGGCAAGCATTTCATCTCTATTCATTGGGCGTCCTCTTTTTAAAATGATTCATCAACTGCAATAACCCTGTCCGGGAAATCCGAAAATACACCGTCAACTCCCATTTTCTTCATCTGTTTAATATCTTCATGGTTGTTAACCGTATATACAAAAACGTTTAACCCGTTATTATGAGCATCTGCTACAATATCAGGGGTAACAAAATATCCGCTTATGTTAACAGAATATGCATTCAGCTTTTCTGTTAATGTCAGGTAATTTTCCGGTACTTTTTCATATAAAACACCGATGGGGATTTCACTGTCAACAGCTCGTGCATAAGAAAGGCTTTTGTGATCAAATGATGAAATTAAAAAATTCTCCCTGCCCCATGATCTGGTGAATCTTTTCTGCAGAAGTTTTATTACGGGATCTGCTGTGCCTGGGCCCTTTAATTCGATATTCAGTCCGGTCTTTTCAAAGGTAAGGTCAAGAATCTCATCCAGCGTGGGTATCTTTTCTCCTTCACCGGCATCAAGGCCGCGTAAAAAAGAAAAGCTCTTGTCAAATAGACTGCCTTTTCCGTTTGTGGTGCGTTCAAGGGTATCGTCATGGATCACTATAATATGATCGTCAATATGGTATACATCAATTTCTACCCACGGTGCGCCGAACTCCATGGCTTTTTTTACTGACCTGATTGTGTTTTCCGGTGCATGTCCCTTTGCACCGCGATGTCCTATACACAGCATATAGAGAACCTCCTGCAGTTAAAAAACAGCCTGCGATTTTTGTTCTACACCTGATGTCTGTAATAATCAAAATAAAATACATTTATACATATATTGACCTGCTTGACATTGAATATGCATTCCCATAGGATTCCTCAATTTTATCAGAGCTCTTATTAATAAAGGAAATAATATAATTATATATGGCTGCAGATCAGAAAATAAGTCCACGAACCGAAAAATATGTAATCGGTGCAGTGCTGATTGCTCTTTTTTTATGTTCAATGGACGCTCTTATCATGTCAGTAGCAATGCCGACTATTGCTATAGAGCTTGGAGGTCTTAATCTATACGCCTGGGCATATTCGGGCTTTTCACTCGCTACTGCCATTACGCTTCCTATAATCGGAAAAATGGCAGATCTGTACGATACTAAAAAACTGTTTAATTTCAGTATCATCCTGTTTATTGCCGCATCAATCGCTGCGGGTCTTTCAAATAATATGCTTTTCCTGGTAATTGCAAGGGCTGTTCAGGGTATTGGTGCAGGCGGAAACATGGCCCTTGTATATATAGTGTTATCCGATGTGTCAGCCCCTGAAAAAAGGGCTCAGACACTTGCCCTGGGGAGTTTTGTATGGGGGATTTCAAGTGTCGTCGGACCTCCCATAGGCGGGTTTATAACAACCTATATGTCCTGGCGCTGGATTTTTTTTATTAATGTACCCATAGGGCTTGTGTCTCTTACCGGAATTACCCTGCTGTTTTCCGAAGTGCGAAATAAAAAACAGAAAGTAAATCTTGATATTAAAGGCGCGGCATCTCTGACCGGCTGTATACTCTGTCTTCTTACACTTATACTGTCAGGCGGTGAGCAGTTTGCGTGGATATCGGCGCCTGCCCTGATTTTTGCTTTATCTGCCATTGTTTTCGGAGTCTGTTTTATCATATCCGAAAATCATGCGGAGGAACCTGTACTCAGTCTTAAGTTCTTTAAATACAGCGGATTTACACTTGGGAACAGCGCTGCATTTTTTTCCAGTTTCGGGGTTTTCAGTCTGTCTGTTTATGCCCCTGTATTTCTCCAGGGGGCATTAAGAAAAACCCCGATGGAGGTTGGGATAATAATGCTGGCCTTGAGTCTCGCCTGGACAAGCGGGCCTATTATGCTTGCCAGATTTGTTCACAGAATTTCCTATAAAACCGCAATATCAGCAGGAGCCGTTTTTCTTACCGCCGGAAGCGGCTATGCCCTTACATTCGGTGCGCACACATCCATGGCCGAGTGTCTTGCAGCCTTTGCTTTAATAGGGCTTGGGATGGGCTCCGTTTCTATCTGTACTCTGCTGGTTGTGCAGGGGGCTTTAGCGCCCGAAGATCTTGGCGTGGCAACTTCTTCACAGCAGTTTACAAGAACTCTGGGCGGAACAATAGGGGTTGCTGTTTCAGGAGCTGCCGCAACAGGGTCTCTTGTATCTTTTTTAAAATCTTCAGGCGGCAGAATCCCTGGTGATGTGTTTGCAAAAGTAACTGAAAATATGGAAAATATTTTTGATCCGGAGTTTTTTTCGCCATTATCACTCGAAATCCGAAATCTTCTTCAAAATGCAGTTGCGGACAGCATTTCAAAGGTGTTCTGGATAATATTCGGGATGGCTGTCCTGACACTTTTTTCCGGATTGCTGATCCAAGACAGGCGTGATAATCATTGATTACCCTATTTTGAACGTTTTTTATAAAACATCCAGGTAAAAAATATGGCCTTTATCAGATCCTGAAACTTCTTAACCCTGTGGATGTATTACCATTATTGACTTGACACAGAATCTGCTTATACATATACTTCCTCTCCAAGTTTGAAAGGAGTTCTAATCACCTCACCCTACCTGGTAGTTTGTGATTTTGTGGTTTTAAATTCCTGAAATTGACAATGATGAAGGCCGTAGAATGATGCAAAACGGTTCTTGATTCATGATCTCATTAAATGTTCCAGGCAGAAACCGGACCTGACATTAAAGAGTCATGATAATATTCCGGATCTCGTTTTACTTTCATCAAACAGCAAAGTTATATATTTAATGTGAAATTCCGCACATGGAATATACTTGTAAGTTATAGCTGGCGATGAAAAATATACAGGGACAATCCGGTTACTGAATAACACGGTTTATTGGCAGCTATAACAGATACGAGAAAAATACAACGGCCTGTATCCCTATTATTTATACCGTGATATCGGAAAAACCTGTAATAACAAAGAAGGAGTTACAATTTGAAAGATATTAATGGAATGGTTTATACACCGGCGCTTTCAGCAAATGAGCTTAATAAGACTGTTATGTCGCTGGGTATTAAAAAGGCAAACACAAAGATATGGCAGTTGTTTCTTCTTGGAATACTGGCTGGTCTTTACATCGGTTTTGGCGGGTACGCTTTTCTGGTTGCCCTGCAGCAGGGAATGGGTAAAATTGTCGGCGGTGCAGTTTTCAGTGTCGGTCTTATGCTTGTAGTAATCGCAGGCGCCGAGTTGTTTACCGGAAACATTACTATGATTGTTAACACAGTTGTATCTCTTTACTCAGTCCCCAAGATTCTTAAAAACTGGATCACTGTTTACATTGGAAACTTTGTTGGTTCTATTCTGCTTGTTGTAATAATTTTTGAAGCGGGACTGCTTGGAAGCCCGGAAAAATTAAATGATATGGGACAGCTTGCGCTTAAAGTTGCCAATGCCAAACTTGCTTTACCTTTTGCTCAGGCTTTTTTAAGAGGCATACTCTGTAATATACTTGTTGTTCTTGCCGTTTTGATGGCAATTATGTCCAAGGATGTTATCTCAAAATTATTATGCTGTCTTATGCCTATCATGGCCTTCGTTGCTTCAGGCTTTGAGCATTGCGTTGCCAATATGTTTCTTATTCCTCTTGGACTTTTGGCCGGCGGTTCTTCATTGGGCGACCTGGCAGTAATGTTCCAGAACATTCTTCCTGTAACACTTGGTAATATAGTTGGCGGAATCGCTATTCTTATGGTTCATCCCAACCGTATCAGGCAGATTGGCTGGCTGAGCAGAAACAGAATGAAAATTAAGGCCGAGAGACTTTAATATTTTATTATGTCGGTTTTATTAAGGGCATGCTCTTTTGAGTATGCCCTTTTTTCTTGCCGAAAATTCCCTGGAACGTTATAATCTGCGGGCTTAACGCAAATAACAATCCTTTCAATTTTCAACTATAGCTCCACTCTAAAAAATATTCGGCCCCTGAATCTCAGCTGTTCTCATTTTATGATTGTTTGTTTCTGCCGTTGAGAAAATATCAATATTTATCCAGTACAATACTTAATGATAATTATTCAGGAGGTTTTTTATGTCCAGAGCATTAACACTGTTTTTATGTTCAGCATTATTTCTGTTTTTTATCTGTAATTCTGTATACGGAAGCGCCCTGATTATCGATCATAATTATGTTGTAAACGGCGCGGCACTTAATATGCCGCAGGAAAAATATCAGAAAGCCAAAGATGATCTGCATATTGCATACGGGCACACTTCACATGGAAGCCAGGTTACTTCCGGGATGAGCAGTATGGTCGGATTTATTAACGGACAGGGTTTGGGATTAAGTTATCCTGATAATTTTTTTGCATGGAATAATGGCGGATCAGGGGAAGCTCTTGATCTTCATGATAATTTCGTTTCAGGCGATCTTGGGAATCCTGACAGGTACACATGGGCTGATAGAACACGCAGTTATTTAAATGATCCTGATAACTATGATGTGAATGTGATTATGTGGTCCTGGTGCGGCCAGGTCTCTTATTCTTCCGAAGAAGATATAGATACATATTTAGGCCTGATGAATCAGCTTGAATTGGAATTTCCTACTGTAACTTTTGTTTATATGACCGGACATGTTGATGGCGGAAATACTGATAGTAATCTTTTTAAGCGCAATCAGCAGATACGTGATTATGTCATTGAAAACGGAAAGGTGCTTTATGATTTTGCTGATATAGAATCATATGACCCGGACGGCAACTATTACGGCGATAAACTTTTAACAGATGGCTGTTACTATGATTCGGACGGGAACAGCACCCGTGACAGCAACTGGGCAACTGTATGGCAGGGTGCCCATACTGAAGGCGTTGACTGGTATAATATGGCTGCCGCTCATACAGAGGCCCTTAACGGCAATCAAAAGGCATACGCCGCATGGGCTCTCTGGGCGGAAATTGCCGAAATGCGTGCAGTACCGGTCCCCGGAGCAGTATGGCTTTTAGGTTCCGGCCTGATTTGTATAGCAACGGTAAGGAAAGTTTACAGATCTAACTGAAACTGATCCATATATGGAATGCCTCTTATCATGGAGTTACCAGACCAAAATTGGGAGAAAATACAGTAACTGAATCAAGCAGTTGTTTAAAGTCTGCTGTATCGCCTTCCGCCTTTATCAGCCCGCGCTTCACTCCATCTGTAAGTGAAAGCTGATGTCTGAATAACTGTGCAAAGGTTTTTTTATCTGTGCTCAGCGTGATACCGGCATTTTCCACTGCTGCATCGATATAGCTGAGAACGCCGTTCTCAATAGTGATACCGCAGGTTTTTTCAAGATCGGTAAAAATCACGTTGGCTGTAAATTTTAAATGTTCTGCCGACCTGCTGTCCAGGCTTATGCCGGCATAATCCAGTATGTTTTCCGGTGTAAGATCCTCAATAAAAATATTGCCGCTGGCGCTGACAGGAATTTCCATAATCCCGTTGCGCAGTTCATGGGCTGCTGACAGGTACAGATTACGCCATGTGGCGGAAGTCTGCTGATATCCCAGCTGGACAAAGGCATCTGCAGTCAGCTCTCTGGCTGCTACATTGTCAGGCTCTGCAAAAATTACATGCTGCAGCACCTGTACAACCCACTGATAATTTCCGGCATCAAGATCGGCCTTTGCTTTTTTAAGGATGGCGTCACTGCCTCCCATGTAATCCACATACCTGCGGGCGCTCTTCGATTCAGACAGCTGCTGCAGTTTTGCCGGATTGCCGTCATACCATCCCAGATAAAACTGGAATACAGCCTTGCCCGCGCTTCTCAAAGTGCCGTAGTAATCCTGCAATGTCCATTTTCCGGCAAGGGATGACGGCAGGCTAAGCATTTCACTTATCTCTTCCTTGTTATATCCCTGATTTGCCAGATACATTGATCTGTCATGGGTGAACTTGTAAAAATCCCGCTGGTTCTGGAGGTGTTCTGCAATGTCCTTTTTTCCCCAGGTGGGCCAGTGATGCTGCGCAATCATGACCTCTGCCCCCGGCGCATATTCATGCAGCAGTACATTGAGCACCTTTACCCATTCAAGTGTATCTCTGACTTTTGCGCCTCTGGGCGTAAGCAGGTTGTGCACAGTGTGTACAGCCACTTCCGATACATTCAGAACTTTATCTTCAGGATAAAACATTACCATCTCCGAAGGGGCCTCGGTATTGCTGGCCAGATAAAATTCAATGGGAAAACCGTCAATAACATGTGTTTCCATCTGGGATTCAATTATATCAGTAGGTGCGATATAAGAACGCATACCGTTTGCAACACCCGGTCCCAGGCCTGCGTCAACAGTCCCGTAAGGAGAACGGGGCAGGGGTGTGCCCGAATACCAGATGGTCCGGCGCAGCATGGCATTTCCGGCAAGCAGGTTTTCGGTGATGGCCTCTTTGTCAAAATTTAAAGGCGCAAATATTTTCACCTGACCGGAAACTGTCTGTTCTTTGGAGATCACGCCGGCAACCCCTCCAAAATGGTCCATGTGATTATGGCTGTAGATTACGGCCCGTACCTGTCTTTTTCCCCGGTATTTGCTGTAAAGAGACAAAGCCGCCTTTGCCGATTCGATGGCGGCCAGAGGATCAATTATAATAATCCCGGTGTTGCTCTCAATAATCGTCATATTTGCCAGATCAAAACCTCTGATCTGATATATCCTGTCCGTAACCCGGAAAAGCCCGGTAGATGCATTGAGCTGGGTCTGTCTCCACAGAACAGGATGAACTGTATCAGGGGCAGGCTGCTTTTTTATTGATTTGTAATCCTTGAAAACCCATACAGTCCGTCCGTCTTCCGTCATAATCATTTTATCTTCAGGGATTGCCACCAGGCCCCTTTCAGCATTTTGAAAATCTCTTTTGTCCTCCCAGTCCAGGTTTGAAATACTCGATGAAAAACATGCCTTTGTTGATTCTGAGGGAGGAATGCCGGAAGATTCTTCCCTGCTGCCGGCAGGAGATATATGGAACATTATGACAAACAATAAGGTTAAAAAACAGACACCGGATGACAGTATTTTTTTTGTTGCCATAGCATACTCCTTTTAACTGTTGTTTTTAATTTTTGAGTATTCGTCTGTTATCAGTTTTCAGTATTATATAGCCGTATTGCAACATTAAAGGGACGCTTGCCGGCTATAGTGACTAACAGTCTGTCTTTGTCTAATGACTTGTTAAAGGTATTTGATTAACAAATCTATAAAACTGTCCATACCTGATTTTTTATCACGGAATAAAGTGGTTATTGGAGTTGTAAGAGAAATTGGATATTTGAACCACACAACCCCAAGCAGTAATAAGCCGACCCCCGCTAGAGATAGAAAAAACTGCTTGTTTGGATTGCTTCTGTAAAAAAGAAAATACTTAATCCGATAGCAATTGCAAACCAGCACCAAGAAAGCTTTTTAAAGTTGTTCGTAGTTTTCTCTTTCATTTCATTACCTTTAACGAAAAGTTTACGGGACCCGCCGTGATCTCCGCAACAAGCAAGGTACCCTCCGGGGTCTGGCAGAGCGACATGTTAAAAGCTGATTAATTTTCATAGATTGATCACAATAGAAAAATGCGCGAAAAAAACACAACATAAGTTAATCTCCGTTCTGTTGCCCGATGGAAATTTTATGGGTTTCCATCAATCTGTTCATTTCTCTATTATAACCCAAATAATAGTAATAATCCAAAGACCAGTCCAATGCTCTTTAATAAATTGTTTATCGTTCCAGGAATAATTTTGAAACATTTAAAAGCCTCCTACAAATAATTTCAGTTTCTATACTGTAAAGCTTACTGTATTGCATTTAATGCTGATGTTAGGAGTCTTTTGATTTTATGCCGTCTACTTTATGAATAAATTCCAATACCTGAACTTCATCCATACTACTACCATATACTTCTTTAGCTATTTTTAAAGCTTTTGATATATTTTCTTTATATTTGTTTTTATTGTTTTCTTTTTTATGCAGAAGAGCAAGTCTGCCATATGTTAAAACTAGATCAATTTGAATATCTCTTTTATCATCAATATAGGTATCTTTATCCTTTTCTAAGATCACCGATAAATTATTTAATGCCCAGATAGCGGTTGATGAATCTTCTTCTCTGTATGCTTGAGTAGCTCTTTCTTCCCATTCTACTCGATGCGCTAAACCTGTAACTTTCAAAGAGCTTGGTGTGGAGCAACCAAATATAACTACCGAGATTATACCGCCTAGCAGTATACAAATTATGCAACCCAAGGTTATTTTAATTTTCAATTTGTCATCTCCTAACGCCTGGCTTCACGGGAAGCCGACGTCTCATCAGGCTTTCCGGTGGAAGCCATTGTTGTGTGCCGGGCTGGTCCGGCTGCTAATTGGTGATGCGGAGATATTTATGACACAAATACTCTGCAAAGTCCATATCCAGGCTGACGGAGCCGAAGGATAGTCGGAGGCAAGGGTGTTCCAGTAATGTGCGCCTGAAGGAAGCCTAAGACAAAAGCGTGGGTTGACGTACAGGTATGCCCCGTACCTATGAGGTAGAGGGCAGGCAGATTTGAGGCCGGGTGAAGCCGGGACGAGTCCGCAACACAGGACAAAGTCCTATATCCGTTACATGGCTGAGCCAGGTATATCTGACAATCGTGCGCTGAAAGTAGCCGAGGCTTACCCCGGGAGGTCCGCTGTGTCTCAAAGGGTCTATCGCTGTAAGCTACCGGAATATTGGGGAAACCGGTAAAAAAAAAATCCCGGCATCAAATGACCGGGCGTCCCGGTCAATGATGAGCCTGTTCTTAAGAGCGGGGCAAACAAACAGAGGGCGCAGGCGGTAGAAACCGGCGAGTGATCAAACCGCAAGGGGAGATTATCGCACAGCGGAAGTCAGCAGAGGGCATAATAGTTCCCGAGTACAGTCGGTACTAAGGAATAAGGCCCGAACGGTGCCACCTATCGAATGGTAGGGGTAAATGAGAGCGGTTATTAGGAGACGAGTCTAATGAAATCATTGCGGCAGTGGAAACAACTTGAGTTGTACTCTATAGATCCCGAGCCCAGGGCTAAGACGGATACGAGTTCCGAAGATTTTATTGCGTCACGTTTATCTGAAAGCCCGACAGGTCAGATCCGGCTCATGGAGTCAATCTGTGAGCGGAACAACATGAGACGCGCTATCAAGCGGGTTATTAAGAACAAGGGAGCCCCCGGTGTGGATGGTATGACTGTCCGAAAGATAGAGAAGTATTACAATAGGCACCGGGATAAAATTGAAAAGGCATTACTTGAGGGAACCTACATGCCGACCCCGGTACTGCAGAAGGAGATACCCAAACCAAATGGCGGTGTCCGCCTTCTGGGAATACCAATAGTGCTGGACAGAGTAATACAACAGGCTGTAGCCCAGATTCTGACAAGTGTCTGGGATCATACCTTTTCAGAGAACAGCTTTGGCTTCCGGCCTAAACGGTCCCAGCATGGCGCTATGCGCAGGTACAGGGAGTTCGTGAAGGCTGGAGGAAAATATGTGATAGACATTGATCTATCCAAATTCTTCGACCGGGTAAACCATGATCGTTTATTAGCAAGGTTATCCACCCGGATAAAGGATAAGAGGGTACTAAAGCTGATTCGCAGGTTTCTTACATCCGGAGTAATGATAGATGGAATGGAAGAACCAACAGAAGAGGGAACACCTCAGGGAGGGCCGTTATCTCCTTTACTGAGTAATATCGTTCTTGATGAACTGGATAAAGAGCTTGAAAAGCGTAGTCTTCGCTTTGTCCGATATGCTGATGACTGTGTCATATTTGTCAAAAGCAGAAAGGCGGCGAATCGAGTAATGAGCAGTATAAGCCTGTTTATAGAAAATAAACTCAGGCTTAAGGTGAACAGGGAAAAGAGCAGCATTACACTTCCATGGAAAAGTAAATATTTGGGGTTTTGTGTGACCAACTCGAAAGAGAATCCTAAAATCCGAATTCACTGGAAGTCTATTAAGCGGTTTAAAGAAAGGGTAAGAGAAATAACCTCCAGACGCCGTGGTAGAAGTATTAAACAGGTGATCTGGGAGTTAAAAGTCTATATGAACGGCTGGTGGAATTATTATGGTTTAACCGAATCCTACAACCGTTTGAAACCCCTTGACCACTGGATAAGACGACGCCTGAGGGCTATTATCTGGAAACACTGGAAGAACCGCAGAACCCGTGTCAGTGAACTCCTTAAAAGAGGAGTTCGCAAAGAAGAAGCTGTTACTACCGGGTGTGCTCGAAAGGGGCCATGGAGAATGAGCCGAGTCTTATGGGTTCAAATGGCCCTTCCTGATAAATACTTCTCATCACTTGGGCTTGTGTTCCCATGGAACTGAATACTGCCTTGGATCAGCCGAACCGCGCATTACGGACCCGTATGATGCGTGGTGTGGGAGGGGGTAGCTGTGAGGCTACTCCCTATCCCGATATAATGATTTCGTAATTTCAACTGGCTGGCCCACATCAATCGGTTTATCAGTTTCCTTAATTAAATCGGATCGTGATATGATTTCAAATTGTTGCCTTGAAAGTAATACAAGTCTTGTGTCATTGCCTGCCCATTGCCTGTAAAAAATCTCATCAGTATGATTTGTAATAAATTGGTTGACCGTGGCAATTGCCCTATCAGAACAGACGTCCCATTGGGAAACCTGTGAAGTCATTTCATTTTTTGTTAAGAACTGAAAAATACGACCATTAATAGAAAGAGTATATCCTAAATCATCTGAAATATTTTGGCTTAGTGACTCAATTCTCAAGTACCCATACATGGAAAGAATAGAGGCAATCTCCATTGTAAATAGAACTGGCCCCTTTTCAGCAATATTTTCACCATCCGAATCAAAAGCTCTTCCCGTTGCATCAGGGATAGGCGAAACAATGCCATAATAAGGTAATCGATTTATTCCATCAGGATTGCAGTCGAACTCGGGGAATATATCTTTTTGCTTAATCGATAACTTTTTAACATCATCTATTAAGCCACCTGTATGGTCATAAAACCCAATGTCCGATAACTTATTAATTAGGTGTTTGAATTTTGTCTTTTTTACCATTTCCAATAATATTATAACGACCGCGATAAGGGGTTTGCGGGTTAATGGTAACCAACAACATGCTCCTAAGATGGTTGTTAATATTGACTCTGCTCCGCTCGGCAAGATAGTAGCTAGGTCCCCTTGAACTTATTGTTATTTGATTATGCCACATCATCAGGTGGTTCGCCATCAGTTCTATGTTTGTTTAATTTTTTTAAAGCTTTTGCCTCTATTTGTTTAATTCGTTCACGAGTTGCATTGAGATCTCTACCAACTTCACCTAAATCAGTTTTCCCTGGGAAGCACAATTCCAATATTTTCTTTTCAATATCATTAATGTCTTCAAGTTCATTTTTATTGTCGTTGTCATTTGAATCAGAATCTTTTTTCGTCATATTCGATCCTCAAATAACGTAAGCGCTAAATAAACCGCATCTTCTCAGCAGAATAAAAATATGTCAAGATTCTCCGGACGATAACAGAAAGGAGAGACATATTTGGAAGAAAAAAGCATACAAGAAAGGAATCAAGAGAAAGCACTATTCTGGGCTGATCATATCAAACGCTGGGAAGAAAGCGGCCTGAGTCAAATTGATTATTGCAGAGCAAATAATCTGTCAAGACATCACTTCACATACTGGAAATGTAAAAATAACAGGAAAAATAAACCAGTAAAATTTGTTAGTGTAGTTGCTAAATCTTCTATATCCCCATTACACAATAGTATAGAGCCATTAAAGGTTAATATTGGGGACAAGTACCGCATCGAAGTTGGGGAAGGTTTTTCCGAGGAGACCTTAATCCGCCTTATAAATACATTGTCGGGTATGTGATGCTTGTATCAATGTCCGGCATTAAAGTATACCTTGCCCTCGGTAACACCGATATGAGGAAATCCATAAATGGATTGAGCATTATAGTTGAAAGTCATTTTGATCTTGATCCATTTAGTGGGCATCTTTTTGTTTTTTGTAACCGAAGAAGGACCATCATGAAGATACTGTACTGGGACAGAAACGGATTTTGTTTATGGCACAAGCGTCTTGAGAAAGAAAGGTTCCAGTGGCCTGAGAGATCAGAAGATGTAATGATGATAGAAGAACGAGAGCTGAGATGGTTAATGGAAGGCCTGGATTTAAAACAGGATAAAGCTCATAAAAAGTTAAGTTATTCAATAATATACTGAAGAAAAACACATATGATTTTATGCGTATAAAAGTATGCTTTTGAGTCATATTATGCTATGTATATGTCATGATTTCGAATGACATAAAAACGCCTGAAAGCCTTGCCAACCTTAGGGATAAGGTATCCTTCCTTGAGAAAGACAATCATCGTTATGAGGCAGAAAACAAAATACTGAGAGAGCAGGTACAGCTCTTAAAATCTCAACTTTTTGGAGCAAAAACAGAGAAAAAAGTTAAGGGTAAAGATGATGTGCAGGCGTTGCTTTTTAATGAAGCGGAATCATATAATGCGCAGGAAGAAGAACATGAAGAGATAAGAGTCCCTGCCCATACCCGCAAGAAACGCGGCAGACGCCCTTTACCTGAAGACCTTCCCCGGATTGATATAATCCATGATCTGAGCGAAGAAGAAAAGATATGTGCCTGCGGATGTACGAAGGACAGGATGGGTGAAGAGACTTCGGAACAGTTGGAAATTATTCCCGCAAAGATAAGAGTAATCCGAAATATCAGACCCAAATATGTATGCAGAAACTGTGAGGGTGTTGAAGCAGATGAACCGGCGGTTAGTATAGCACCGCTTCCGCCTATGATAATCCCAAAGAGTATAGCTACACCAGGTCTTCTTGCTTATATCTTTACATCAAAATTTGTAGATGCCATTCCATTTTATCGACAGGAAAAACAGTTTAAGAGAATAGGCGTTGATATCACCAGATCCTCTATGTGTAACTGGGCAATAAAAGTTGCTGAAAAATGTGAACCATTAATGGAGCTGATTAATAAAGATATCCGATCCGGTCCATTAATAAATATCGATGAAACAACGGTCCAGGTAATGAAGGAGCCTGGCCGATCAAACAAAACAAAATCCTATATGTGGATATTCCGGGGAGGAGATCCCGGAAAACCATTACTGGTATATCAGTATCATCCTACCCGATCAGGAGATGTTGCATCAGAATATCTTGGTAAGTATAAGGGGTATGTCCAGACCGATGGCTATGGCGGGTATGACTTTATCGATAAAAAGCCTGATATGCATCATGTGGGATGCTGGGCACATGCTCGCCGGAAATTTGTGGATGTTATAAAAGCCTCAGGAAAGAGCAAATCTGCAAAAAGCAGAGTAGGTAACGCCGAGAAGGCTGTTGCATATATAGGAAAGCTTTACGCCATAGAGAAAGAAGCAAAAGAGAGAACACTTACCTTTGATGAAATCTATAATTTAAGGCAGGAGCAGGTAAAGCCTGTTCTTGATGAGTTTTACTCATGGCTTAATTCCAGATACACCAATGCTGCGCCCGGAAGTCTTCTTGGCAAAGCAATGAACTACACATTAAAAGAATGGGACAAGCTTATCAGGTATATTGATAATGGTTGCCTCAGGCCTGACAATAATCTTGCTGAGAATGCTATAAGACCCTTTGTTGTTGGAAGAAAAAACTGGCTGTTTTCCGGTAATCCGAGAGGAGCAAAGGCAAGTGCGACCTTATACAGCCTAATCGAGTCAGCCAAGGCCAATGATCTTGAGCCCTATAAATACCTCAAATATCTTTTTGAAAAATTACCATTCGCATCATCCATAGATGATTACAAAGCCTTACCGCCTAATCGTCTTGATAAATCTTTACTGCCCGCAGTATAATGCCGCCTGACTGGCCAGAACAAATGACTGGATATCTTTAAAAATGCATGGGTAGTTTATTTGACGCTTACATAAATCTTTACTGCCCGCAGTATAATGCCGCCTGACTGGCCAGAACAAATGACTGGATATCTTTAAAAATGCATGGGTAGTTTATTTGACGCTTACGTTGCAAACCTTTAAAGACCTAATTGGCAAGATAGTAAGCACGTCGTGTTGAATTTTTTGTTATGTTGTTTTTTCTATCTTGTAGGACCATTTTTCTTCTAAAAATAATTGTAAATCACACAAATATTTATACGGCTCTACGAAGTCTTTATATTTTTTAAATTCAATCGGTTCTAGTTCCGCCGAAAATTCTGTTGTTTGTTTTCTTTTACTCTGATCAGCCTCAAGTCTTATTTTACGAAGGTATTCGTCTTGTGTAAAAATGAATATAGAAGAATCAATTAAGTCTATAAGGCTTTGATGCATTGAGTGTAGCCCTTCAATAATTAGAAATTTACTAGGGTTTATCGTTTTCTTTTTTTTCTCTTGTTTACCAATTGCATGGCAATATGGATAATATGTTATGCTTTTACCATTTTGAAAAAATATGATTGTTTTGCGTGCTTCTTTTAAATTATATGCTTCTGGTTGATAACCACTTAACTGTCTTTTGGCCCTGTCGGTACGGCTTAATAAATATGAGTCAAGAGGTAGAATATCCGCTGTTACATTATCGCTTCTTAAGCAGTTGACTAATTGTTTTGAGAAAAATGATTTGCCTAAATCTGCAGCACCACAAATAGCAACTATACATTTTGTATTTACTGTTGCATGATCAGTAATTTCTTTGGCTATTTTATTGACTAACATCATTGTTTAAATGTGTTTCTATATTGTAGTGAAACATAACGGTGCCCTTAACATGCCGGGCGGCGTTTTATCGCCCGGTCATTTGTTGAAGGGCTGGTTATACGCCTTTTTTGTTGTTAGTTTTTGACTTCCTTGCTTTTAAAGAAACTGAATAATAAAGCTGCTAAAGAGCTTATTATTAACAAATATCCAATAGAGATAGATCTTCCCCATATTTTCGATTCTTTTAATAACAATAAATCAATTGCCGTTTCTAAGTCATATATCATGAATGAGAGAATTGCCCCGACTATGATTAAAAAAAAGCCTAAAAGAAAACAGATTAAAATAACTTTTTTCCTATCTTTCTTTATTTTAATCAAACGGTATGTCGCAATAACAAAACCGATTGCAAAAATTATAATAAATAAAAGATCCATTCGATTCCTTTAGGGGCGTATAACGTGGCGATAAGGGGTTTGCGGGTTAATGGTGCCGATGGGCGATTAAGTATGAAGACCATTGAAACTGTGGAATTCCAATCGGCAAGAAAAACCAGCAAATCCGCTTAATTGCATTGTTATTTCTTCTTTAATTCAAGTAAAGCACTTTCAGCAGATTTTGCTAAAGGCGCTAAATAAGATTGATCTGAAACAAAAGTGAAATTTAAAGATTGTGAATGTTCACCATATATTAATATTCTACCAGAAACTATAATATGTCCGATTGCTGTACATTCAAATTTAATGAATTCATTATCACGAGTTGGACCGATGCCAGCAGAACCTTTTAATTTACGATTAAGTTTTATTACTTCCTTACAAAATGATTTGAGGTTTTCAAAATGAAAGTCATGTTGATAACAACTAAATGGTTCAGATTGAATCGTCAACAAACTGGATAAACCAGAACCATCATCATGTTTTACAATAGCTTCAAGCTTTAACAGGTTCGTAGAGTCTTGGTAAAATTCAAATATTGTATTTAGTTTCATTTCATCTCTGGAAATAACGCCCTGCATTACAGGCATGCGGTGCGTACCCTTAAAAAATGTTATTAGAAAATAATACCGCAAACCTTAAAAGATCGACCCGGCGATATAATAGCATGTCCTTGTAGATGCAAATGTTATGCATTTGTTATTGCCAAGGTAGAGGTTTTAAATATTTTTTTAAGTAAATTAAAAATGAACTTATTCTTAATTCTGATTATTTTAAATTTACTATTGAGAACTCCATAATTCAAAAAAGCCGCTTCTCCACCCCAAATGTCAACAATGGCATAAGTAACATTTTTTATTTGAAAGTAGCCATCAATTCTTATACTTTTTTTTGTTGATATTCCTTTGTCGTATACGTTTTTGTTGAGATCATAACCATCCATATTTTCTGGTCGCAAGATAATTAATTTATTTTTATAACAAGCAACTTCATTGCTGTTAATCCATCGAATTTCCTGGCTCCATTCTTGTGATGAAAGAAAGCTTTTAAATTCATGGACAGTTTCTTCAAATGTTGGTCTTGTATATTCCATTACTTATTGCATAACGAGGCTGTCGAAAAACCCCGTTCAAAAACCATATTATTCTGAGTTAAAGTTCTACAGCCGGATAAAAATAATATTTAAAATTAAAACCGATTTTTTTGTGAGATAAGAAATCATGAAGCAAGGTTTATAAAAAGGCGCTAAAACCCTTGTATAGGGCCTTTCAGGCCTCTTTTCCTACGCTCCCTGAGATGAAACCATTCCATAATTGCATATTTTTTCAATATTGTGAACTATGCAGTATAGCATCCACTGTATATTTACCTTAACTTTGCCTCTTAAGGTAAATCTATTCATTTTTTTACATGCCCTTATATTACCAAACACCGGTTCAACTATCCCTAACCGTTTGCTGTAAGTCTTTCGGCCTTCAGGTGTATCTATCTTATTCTTCATTTCATCCTTGAGACTGCCAGGTCTGTTTCTATCCAGTATGGTTACCTGTCTTGCTTCTGTTTTGTCAGGTTTGCGCAAACATTTTGCTCTCAGTTCGCAAGCTCCACACGCTTTCTTCGTCCCCTGGTAAATTATCCCCTTATACCCATCTTTAGTTAAATAGTTTCGGCTTCTGACATACATGCTATGCCCGGCAGGACAGACTAATTTATCCGTTTCATCATTATAGTTGAAATCTTCAACTGTAAAATATTTTTTCCTCTTATCAGTCTTTCTCTTATCAACAGGCCTGCGGTGTCTCTCTGCATCTGCAAATCTTATATCTCTTTTTCTGAACTTTGGGTCAGGTATGTAAGCATCTACTTCATATTCTTTGCATGCTTTAAGATTCTTTGCACTGAAGTATGCAGTGTCAGCACTTACTGTTTTATCTTTTAACGGCTCTTCAATTCCGATAGCTTCAAGGTTTTCCTTTGCTCCATTAAGCATCGGTTCCATAAGGCTGCCGTCATCTCCTTTTCCGAATACCTCAGCGTTTACTATCACCTGATGCATTTCATCTACCACAACATTAGCGTTGAATCCCTGCTGAACTCCGTGAGATGTTGTCATCTTGGCAGATTCATTGTCTGTTATGTTACTCTGTACCTCTTTGCCCTGACTGCCTATCCTTGGCTCACTCTCAGATAAAAACTTCTTTATTTTTTCAGATGCCTGTTCAAGCTTCTTTATCTTTGCTTCCTGTCTCTTCTCCCATGAGATATCTTTCTTCTTACCTGATACTTTGTCCGTTGCTCTATGTTCTTTGATTGCCTCATCAATCTTCCGCTCAAGGGCATCCTGCTTCTTTTTTAAATCATTCAGCTTTCCGCTCCATTCCTTTGAAGCATTAGAGGATGTCTTCATTCCGTCAAGACTGAAGTGTGTACCGCCAAGAAGATCACATGCTTCACAGGTCATCAATACTTCTTTAAAAAGATCTTTTGTCTCTTTACCTATCGATGAAACAAAGGATGCTATTGTGCTGTGATCCGGAGTCTGAAAATCTGCCAGCAGCATAAACTTAACGTTTTCCCTGCATGCCTGTTCTATAGGACGTGATGACGTCATACCTCGCGAGTAACCGAGAAGTATTATTTTTAGAAGTGTTTTGGGGTGTATTGCCTTGCGACCGGTATTATCGTTTTTATATCTTTCGTTGAAGGTACTCAGATCAAACTTTTCTATTACAAAGTCTATTGTATGTTCAAGTGTGCCTGGTTCCAGTTCTTTGTCATGTGATACTATAACCAGCTTGCTCTGGTTTCTGTTCGTGGGTTTGTAGCGTGCCATCCGGAGCTCCTCTTAAGGGAAGTTTTTATCAAATGGATGGCAAATATATAGCATAGTACGTGATAAGTGTAAATTGATTAAATTAAAATAAAGCTATTAAAAAAGGCCTAAATTAAATCTAGTAATGAGTCTATTGTTTTCTCAAGTGAATGGATGGATCAGGGTACTTTTTCGACAGCCTCAACGCCGAAATAACCAGCCGTCCGGTTTATATTGAAACTGTTTGCAATCAACCATTGTTGCTATATTGCACCTAACTATGATCTGGCAAGATAGTAGCACGGTCTGCGTTGATTTAAATGTTAGCAGATGCATAGGTACTAAACTATGCAATTGCTCCTATTTTATTATTAAAACACTCTTTGAATATTTTTATTTCCTTTTGATCTTCATCACCATGAAGAGATGATTTTATTCCATTTTTACCATATGAAGTACAATTGACTAGTATATCTTTGTTATCATAAATAACAATAAATTGACTTCCCCAATTAGTAAAATGCTTCGTCATTGGTAATTTTAATATGCTTATTTTTTCATTATCTTCTTCAACCAACCAATTGAATTGATTTGCAATTTCTTTTACAATTTTTCTGTTTATTTCAGTCGATTTGCCACTTATTCGATTAAGTGTTTTAAATTTCATTGTAGATTTAACAATTAAAACACTGACTATCAAGCCCACTATTAGGCCTGCTATTGAATATATTAAGTATTCTGTTTGTGATTTTTTATAATAGTCATAAATGAGAAAACCTGGAAAAATAATGAAAGGGATTATAAGTATAAGAGGCAAATATCGATTAGTAATGTCGTGCAATTTCCCAAAGAATGATAAGTTATAAATCATACGACCCTGATCCAATGATCTTTGTATATTTATTTTTTGATACTCAAAATCCATTTACAATCTCTTAGGCTTATATTGGGTGCTGCTAACGTGCCTGATAACCGGTTTGGCGAGCTTTTTGCCAAATCAGGTTGATTAGCGGGTTCAAGAAAGCCGCTTCGCGGCAGACCCCTGTGTAATAAATTGAGTTATTTGCTTGAATAAATTGATCATAGTATCTTCCATACCGGCTGTAGCGGAGTCGGTATCTTCTACCCGACAAGGTATAAACAACTAAAAGAAGAAAGGAAGATACTATGAACGATTTAATCAAAAGATACAAAGAAGATTTACAGTTAGCCGGACTCGCAAAAAGGAGTATACAGTCTTACTCCAGTTCAGTATTACGATTACAGCGATTCTGTAATAAACCCCTGGAAGATATCACCGAAGAGGATTTACGTCAATACTGGGTATGCTGTCAGAGTGATTTTGGGTGGAGCCCTGCATCCTTGAGAATCAGCTATTCAGGTATTAAGCATTTTTATACAAAAACCCTTGTTCAGGACTGGGATATATTCAATCAGATTAAGTGGAAACGTGAAGAAAAGCTTCCTGTTATACTAAGCCTGAAGGAAGTAAAAAAAATAATATATGCCCTTCCTACCCAGCAGAGTCATACCTTTTATCTCACCCTGTATTCCATGGGCCTTCGCCTCAGTGAGGCTACCGGACTCCAGGTAAGGGATATTCTATCAGATAGAGGTCTTGTACATATCCGCGGAGGTAAAGGAGGTATAGATCGTACAGTCCCTTTGCCAAATATCACGCTGAATGCCATGCGGGAGTATTACAGAACCCATCGTAACCCCAAATGGATATTTCCTGCTCTGGGCCATAATAATGGTAAAAATGCAGGAACAGCCAAAAACCATATAACTGATAACGGTGTTCAGGGTGTTCTTAGAAGCACAATAAAAAAGCTCAATTTTAAAAAGCATGTTCATCCCCATATATTCAGGCATGCCTATGCAACGCATCTTCTTGAAGCAGGTATACCGATAAGGCATGTGCAGAAGATCCTCGGACATAAGACATTGACCAGCACAATGATCTATCTTCATGTGACGACACTTGCAGAAGAAGATTCTAATGAAAGGGTAACTCAGTTAATGCAGGGGGTGCTGTCATGAGTGCTATTCAGAAGATATTCAGAACCTATGGCAAAGAGTACCTGGAAAAATACGGAGATAAAATGCCCGGAATCCATAAAAAGGTAATCAAAGATATGTGTGAGTGCAGGAGAGGCCGTTTTGGGACTATCCTGTATGAATGTAATGACTGCAATACTCTGCAGCCTGTTCCATGCTGCTGCGGAAACAGGCACTGCCCTTCATGTCATCAGCACAAGGCAGAAGAATGGCTGTCTAAACAAATGAAAAAACTTCTGCCTTCACACTACTTTCTGTTAACAGTTACACTCCCTGAAGAACTCCGGTTTATAGCCAGATCCAATCAGAGAGTCGTTTATAAGGCTATGTTTTCATCTGCTCACGGAGCATTGAAAAAACTGGCTAAAGATAAAAAGTATGTAGGGTCAGACAGGCTTGGCTGTATGGCCGTGCTCCATACCTGGGGAAGCAAGCTCCAGTATCATCCTCATATTCATATAGTTATTCCGGGCGGAGCGGTTGATGAAGATGGCGAACAGTGGCTCTCTTCAAGACAGGATATGTTTGTTCATACAAAGCCTTTTTCCATAATCTTTAGAGCTAAAATAAAGCATGAGCTGGAAAAAGCAGGTCTGCTTCATAAGATAGACCCATCTGTATGGAAGAAGGAGTGGGTGGCAAACAGTCAGTACGCCGGAAAAGGAGATAACACATTAAGATACCTTTCCAGGTATGTCTTTCGTGTGGCTATATCCAATAACCGGATCAAAAGTATTAGCGATAAGGCTGTCAGGTTTTCTTATAAAGACCGCGAAAGAAAAACATGGAAGACCATGGAGCTTGAACCAATGGAGTTTATAAGGAGGTTTCTTCAGCATGTGCTGCCTCATGGATTTATGAAGATTAGGCATTATGGATTTATGCACCCTAACAGCTCTTTATCTGTTGATAAACTCAGGGAGCTTATCTCTCTGGTCCATATTTTTATTAAGAAGACCAGGGCCGCAGTACCTGAACTTAAAAAGCCGAAGATCAAGTGTGCCTGCTGTGGAAAGCCGTTAAGGTATGTGGCTTTTTTAAAACCTGTATCGAGGTGTGGACCGAAATAAACGTTTTATAAATGACCGATAATTTTTAATTGCACCTTATAAAAATGAGGTGCCCGGACAGCTCCGGGCAGACTCAGCGCTACAGGTCTGCCCGAGTCCCGGTTTATGCAATGTTTTATTGGGATTATTTACTGAATTGAAAGTTGTGTTTTTTGGATATTTAACCTTTTAGACTTCCTTGCCTCCTCTTTTACTGGCAAAAACGTCTTTTTGTTTCTGCGCCAGCGCAACCATTCTCCCTATACTCCGCGCCTTCTTGAACCCTGGATTAGTACCGAGCTTTCGTTCCTCAAGACTCGGTTACTAATCCTTTGTTTGTTATGGGTTTTTTCTCATTTCTCAACTGGCTTCTTTTTCTTCGGTACCAGCAGTTCAGTATTTCCTACCCACAATGCGAAATATGGGTTTTTTGCCTTGTCACGCTTGAGCATAATCAAGAAAGGTTTGTTAAAGACAAGATGTCTTGGAGTCGCGAGGCCTGCGATTATGGCTTTAGACTTTATCTCAGCACCTCTCTCGTCCAGACGAAAACGAATTGACTGCCCGGCAAAGACGAAGCTTGTGCCATCGAGATTCTGCTTATCTGTTCGAATAGGACTTTGGTACAACTCAGAATACTCCCGCAAAACTTCGAAATCCAGCACCGGAACATAGAGGTTCTCCATTTCTCTCATTTGCATCGGATTTGCTTTGGAAATCCGACTCACAACCGCGGCTATTGTCTTGTCCAGAGAGGCTTCAGGAGGAATCTTAGCCAGGATTAGCGAATCCTCTTTGGCCTGTGTCTTGAGTTGAATAATCAGGTCATCGTTGTTCTTGTAGTCAAGGACAATAACTTGACTCGCCATCTTCACCTCGTCCTCCTGAACATCCAAGTATTGGTAGATACCGAATGAATCAACGTAATAGCCTCCAAATTCCAGATTCTGATGAAAGCGGGTAAAAGCCCATTGAAAAGGAAGATCCTTGAAAAGATAAGCATAGGTCACCCACGCCATCTGTGGTGTATAGTCAAGAAATTCGCAGCTAGCCTGTCCTTTGAACCTCACTGCCAATTCCTTTCGGATTTTATCGTATATTCCCTGGTTTGCCAGACCTGCCATAGCAACATAACTATCTTCATCTAAGTCATTTTTGGATGCTGTCTTTTTGTTTAATATCGATACCATCGGAGATGAAGGTTTCATGTTCACAGTCCCACCAGTCAATTCGCACAGTTCGTTCCATGCAAGTTGGAACGTGTTACACCACAGAACGTTCATACCATGAGTTATTTCTTGCTCCAGGTGGGGGGTAATAATTGTATGGTCCAGTTCTTCCGCCTTTACCCTTAGGACGGATTCCCTTGCTATCTCATTATAGGTTTTTATCTCTTTCGCCGGTGCAAGTTGTAGTTTCCCGTTTTTATTTAAATAAAAGTCGTATTGTGGTTCAGATCCTTTTGGGTGATTTGTGAGTGTAACATCATCATTACCATCATTATCAAAATCTTTTATTATAATGTCGTTAATACGTCCAAAGTTAATAATTTGTACTACCTCAAGAATATCATTATTCTCTTTAGAATAATTTAAAACAAAGGCGGAATGATCAGCCCACATATAAACTATACCCATATATATAGGCTCTTTACCTTTTCTATTTAGTGTGTAAAATTCAAATTTGATTTCTTCAAGGCCTGAATATGGATCATCAAGGGCTTCAAACATCCCTGTTGCATGTAATAATTGCTTTTTTAATATAGTTCTTTCTGAATCACACAAATCTAATAACACACATTCTTTTACTATGATCGCTTCATCCCCAAATGTGGAGATAGTGCATAGTAAAAAAGTAAATATGATAAATATAATTGTTTGTTTGTACATTTTGATTTTGACCATAACGACCACACTAACAGGCAGGCGGGGCATACCTTTGAAGTTTATTATAAGGAATAACTTCGTGAACCTTTGTGGTTCGATTCGGCAATAAAAACAGCCTGTCCTTGTTTAGTGATTTGTTGGCTGCCGCCAACCTCTTTAGTTTGTTTTTAAATGCTTACTTCAAATTACTGACTTTAAAGATTTGATGCTTTTTGAATATTTTGTTTTTGATTCTTCTTTTTATATTGTTCTGAATTATTTTTCAAAAGAATTTCCGGAGAATGAACCTTCCTTGATATTTTATTCTTTCCACTTTGGTAGACCGCAATGAACACATTTCTTCGATAATATACTACGAGACCAACCTTTTATAAAAAAACGCTTGCCACATCGTGGACAATTCCAATAGGCGAATCGCCAACTTGCTATAGAAGCTCCTATTATCCAGAGTAATGGGCCTATGATAAATAAGTTTTCGATACCAAAAAGATTTTTGAAAATTGCACCCAATATCATGCTCCCTGGGATATATGTAACTAAAATAACCCAGAATAAATTTCTTCTTTTTCGGTATCTGTTCCAATCTACTTCATAGCTCATTGCATGTTCCATTTCAGACAGCCAACGTGCTGCATAAGCGGTTTGGCAAGCTTTTCGCCAAATCCGACTTGATGCAAATGTTGTGTGCCGGGCTGGTCCGGCTGCTAATTGGTGATGCGGAGATATTTATGACACAAATACTCTGCAAAGTCCATATCCAGGCTGACGGAGCCGAAGGATAGTCGGAGGCAAGGGTGTTCCAGTAATGTGCGCCTGAAGGAAGCCTAAGACAAAAGCGTGGGTTGACGTACAGGTATGCCCCGTACCTATGAGGTAGAGGGCAGGCAGATTTGAGGCCGGGTGAAGCCGGGACGAGTCCGCAACACAGGACAAAGTCCTATATCCGTTACATGGCTGAGCCAGGTATATCTGACAATCGTGCGCTGAAAGTAGCCGAGGCTTACCCCGGGAGGTCCGCTGTGTCTCAAAGGGTCTATCGCTGTAAGCTACCGGAATATTGGGGAAACCGGTAAAAAAAAAAATCCCGGCATCAAATGACCGGGCGTCCCGGTCAATGATGAGCCTGTTCTTAAGAGCGGGGCAAACAAACAGAGGGCGCAGGCGGTAGAAACCGGCGAGTGATCAAACCGCAAGGGGAGATTATCGCACAGCGGAAGTCAGCAGAGGGCATAATAGTTCCCGAGTACAGTCGGTACTAAGGAATAAGGCCCGAACGGTGCCACCTATCGAATGGTAGGGGTAAATGAGAGCGGTTATTAGGAGACGAGTCTAATGAAATCATTGCGGCAGTGGAAACAACTTGAGTTGTACTCTATAGATCCCGAGCCCAGGGCTAAGACGGATACGAGTTCCGAAGATTTTATTGCGTCACGTTTATCTGAAAGCCCGACAGGTCAGATCCGGCTCATGGAGTCAATCTGTGAGCGGAACAACATGAGACGCGCTATCAAGCGGGTTATTAAGAACAAGGGAGCCCCCGGTGTGGATGGTATGACTGTCCGAAAGATAGAGAAGTATTACAATAGGCACCGGGATAAAATTGAAAAGGCATTACTTGAGGGAACCTACATGCCGACCCCGGTACTGCAGAAGGAGATACCCAAACCAAATGGCGGTGTCCGCCTTCTGGGAATACCAATAGTGCTGGACAGAGTAATACAACAGGCTGTAGCCCAGATTCTGACAAGTGTCTGGGATCATACCTTTTCAGAGAACAGCTTTGGCTTCCGGCCTAAACGGTCCCAGCATGGCGCTATGCGCAGGTACAGGGAGTTCGTGAAGGCTGGAGGAAAATATGTGATAGACATTGATCTATCCAAATTCTTCGACCGGGTAAACCATGATCGTTTATTAGCAAGGTTATCCACCCGGATAAAGGATAAGAGGGTACTAAAGCTGATTCGCAGGTTTCTTACATCCGGAGTAATGATAGATGGAATGGAAGAACCAACAGAAGAGGGAACACCTCAGGGAGGGCCGTTATCTCCTTTACTGAGTAATATCGTTCTTGATGAACTGGATAAAGAGCTTGAAAAGCGTAGTCTTCGCTTTGTCCGATATGCTGATGACTGTGTCATATTTGTCAAAAGCAGAAAGGCGGCGAATCGAGTAATGAGCAGTATAAGCCTGTTTATAGAAAATAAACTCAGGCTTAAGGTGAACAGGGAAAAGAGCAGCATTACACTTCCATGGAAAAGTAAATATTTGGGGTTTTGTGTGACCAACTCGAAAGAGAATCCTAAAATCCGAATTCACTGGAAGTCTATTAAGCGGTTTAAAGAAAGGGTAAGAGAAATAACCTCCAGACGCCGTGGTAGAAGTATTAAACAGGTGATCTGGGAGTTAAAAGTCTATATGAACGGCTGGTGGAATTATTATGGTTTAACCGAATCCTACAACCGTTTGAAACCCCTTGACCACTGGATAAGACGACGCCTGAGGGCTATTATCTGGAAACACTGGAAGAACCGCAGAACCCGTGTCAGTGAACTCCTTAAAAGAGGAGTTCGCAAAGAAGAAGCTGTTACTACCGGGTGTGCTCGAAAGGGGCCATGGAGAATGAGCCGAGTCTTATGGGTTCATATGGCCCTTCCTGATAAATACTTCTCATCACTTGGGCTTGTGTTCCCATGGAACTGAATACTGCCTTGGATCAGCCGAACCGCGCATTACGGACCCGTATGATGCGTGGTGTGGGAGGGGGTAGCTGTGAGGCTACTCCCTATCCCGATAGGGTTTATTGCCCCATGATATTTATAGATCTTGATAAGAATATTCTTTATTACATTTTTCACATATGAATTTATATTTAATGTCTTTCATAGGACCATATTCAGCTGAACTACTTGTTACAAACCATTGATTTTTTGTTTCACCTACAATTTTTACTGTTTTTAATTTAGTTCCGCATTCTCTGCATACTTTCTTTTTGATTACAATTTTTAATAAAATTATAAATACTATTAATATGAGCGCTGAAAATACAATTACTTCTTTATCTAGTGAAGGCATACTTTTTTCTCTTTTATTACTTGGTTCAAAACCCTAACGCCGAAAATAACAGGCATGCGGTGCCTGCCTTTGAAGATTGTTTAATATATTAATTTCTGCGAACCTCGAAAGACCGATTCGGCAAGATAGTAGCATGTCCTTGTTGATTTTTTTTGTTAGCCCTTGCTTTGTACCAAAAGGGAGTTCCCTTTATCGATTATTGATTTTAAATTCGACAAGTCGTTCGTTTGAAAATAACAACTTGCGGCACCAATTATGCCACTTTTTGAAAATGAACTCACTTCACTACCCTTTTGGTAAAAGCCTAGTTGGAAATCGCCCTTTGTTGAAAATATAACTTCTGTGTATTCACGTTTCGTCCCTTGCCACTTTTGCAATAAAGTAATCATATACGAAATTGCTTGAGAAAGGCTTTCCACCTCATCCATATCCAAAAACGAAACATCGCTTCGCTCAAGCCTCCCTCCTTCATAGACTTCAATCCGAAGCCCACGGATTTTGTCTGCTTCTTTACCTGGTTCATAAATAGTCAAAGCATCAACAGTAATTTTTGTACCATACTGGCCTTTTAAAACCCCGGCTTCATGAGAATCCTTTATAATCAATTTTCCCTTTTTCGATAAAAACTGCTCCATTTTCGTGGCCGGTTCTTTTTTTGATTGTTGCTGACCATAGGTAAAAGTAGATGAAAACATGAAAACAACAAAACAACTGATTACAATTCGTCGTAACATTTTGACCTCCATTTCATGGCTAACGTTTCTGATAACCGGTTTGGCAAGCTTTTCGCCAAATCCGGTTGATTAGATGGTTGGGTGTTTTCGCTACCCAGATATATTATTCATTGACCATTCCGCTGGACCAGTATGCCCAACTGATAGTTTTAAAAACTCTTTATTAGAAAAAAATGAATCCAGCAATGTTGTGAACTCACTTGAGTCAGAGGTGCTAAAAACCACAAGCTGTTCTGAATACCATGCTGTAATATTTGAATTTTTGAACATCTCCAAGTTCTCTAAATTTTTTAGTCGTATGATATCTTCATCCGGGATGCAACAGGCCCAAAAATCCACAAGATCCCGAAATGCCCTCAATGCGTCACTTGGAGATTTATAAGCGACTACCTGTACCCAAATATTATTTTCTGACACATTCTTGTCGAATGTTAAAGCTTCAGCTCGACCCTCGTTATCCATATTATATTCACGAAATAAACGAGCCTCTGTTTCCATATATCCATTATTTTTTAGGTCCGCTCGAAGAGTTGATAAGTCTTTAATATATGAATCAGAGCTCTCTTTATTTGCAGACAAAACCATATTATCTAATTTTGTATCTGAAAGATCTAGTTCCTGCTCTCTCTCGCTGCAACAAGTGCATGAAATTAATAAAAGAAGGAATGCACTCAATAAAGTGAATATTTTATTATGATATGTATGAGGTTCCATTTATATATACACCCAACGCGCTGCATAAGCGGATTGGCAAGCTTTTCGCCAATTCCGACTTAATGCTGATGTTAGGGTTTTCTTGGTAACCTTCTTTAGAATCTTTCACCAATTGCGTTTAAGCCATGAAAACATATTTTTGGCATCATTCTTTGGCCCAAAACCTGCCCATGTATCATCGTCTCCTCTGAGCTCTAATACAAGTTTACGAACACCAGGATAGATTTCACCAAGATCATCTCGCAGTTCACTTGCTGTTAATTCGCCAGAAGAATCAGTTAATAACCAGAAACCATCTAACCAGTACCACCATCCTAATCTTAGGTCTCTAATATATTCTTTAAATTGTTCATTTTGTTCTCCTGTGTTTGAATCGAGGGCTACGACAAATCGTTTTCTCATTTATCCACCTCCATATCAATGTCGGAGGAACCTTCAACTAATTGCCCTGTATGAGTTCTTTGAACTGGTAAGGCTCCAGAAATGTCATCTCCAACAAATCCCTTTTGGATTGCCATTTTTTGTATAGAATAAGTTTCGCTTCGCAATGCATCTCGGTCTTTAGCTAGGCAGTAGAGATATGCAATTAAATATAATACCATAGTTATACAGCTGAAGCCTGCAAAGAGATATACAATCCATTCGGATAAGGAAAAATGGGCAGAAGTTAATGTCGCAGATATGCAAATAGCCATCATCCATCCAAGAGGTTTAAGAATAGTTGACTTTGAACCTTTTGCTAATGCTTGTTCAAAGAAAGCTTTTATCAAATTGTATTCGGTCATTTAGTTTAAATACCTCCTTTGAACCCTAACGACAAGTTAAGGAGCCCGGCGGTTTAATGGCAAGTAGCCTCATGCTCCTAGAATAGTTGATAATATTGACTCTGCTTGCCCGGCGAAATAGTAGCCGGGTCGCCTTGAACGCCAGGTTAAAAGCCGATTTGATTGCTATTTAGCCACTACGTTTTTTATAACCGATTATAATTACTAATGATATTTGATACGATGTTTCTATTTAGCCATTTTGGCAACGCTGCCATTTTGGCTAAATAAGGATTTTATTGCCCGGATTTCTCTTTTGATTTTTAATTCTGCTTTACTATTTGGCCATTTTGCCAGTATCAGCATTTTGGCCAAATACCATTTTTTTTCTACCCCATTCCAGCTTTTAACGATTAACTAACGAGCACGCGGTGCCTGCCACCATAAGATTAATAAAAGTAAAGACGTTGAAAACCATATAAGGTTGATTCGGCAAGATAGTAGCGTGTCACGTTGAGTGCCATGTTATGGTTTATTCGTCTGTATCATCTGTATCAGTGCCTTTTTTTGCACCAAAATAGTAACCAATTACTACAAAAATTATATTGAGTATTCCATTAATAAACTCTGATTTTAAACTACCTTCTTTATGAAGAAGATAGATTGCAATATAACAGAACGATCCAACTAGAATTACTGCAACGAGTCCTGCAGCGTTATTTTTATTTTGAAAGAAATTTCCGAAAAGGATACTAATTACACTTCGGCCTAAGACTTTTTGAAACCAACTATTACTATTACCCATCCGAATTCCTCCTTAATTGAAAACCCATAACGAGGCTGTCGAAAAACCCCGTTCAAAAACCATATTATTCTGAGTTAAAGTTCTACAGCCGGATAAAAATAATATTTAAAATTAAAACCGATTTTTTTGTGAGATAAGAAATCATGAAGCAAGGTTTATAAAAAGGCGCTAAAACCCTTGTATAGGGCCTTTCAGGCCTCTTTTCCTACGCTCCCTGAGATGAAACCATTCCATAATTGCATATTTTTTCAATATTGTGAACTATGCAGTATAGCATCCACTGTATATTTACCTTAACTTTGCCTCTTAAGGTAAATCTATTCATTTTTTTACATGCCCTTATATTACCAAACACCGGTTCAACTATCCCTAACCGTTTGCTGTAAGTCTTTCGGCCTTCAGGTGTATCTATCTTATTCTTCATTTCATCCTTGAGACTGCCAGGTCTGTTTCTATCCAGTATGGTTACCTGTCTTGCTTCTGTTTTGTCAGGTTTGCGCAAACATTTTGCTCTCAGTTCGCAAGCTCCACACGCTTTCTTCGTCCCCTGGTAAATTATCCCCTTATACCCATCTTTAGTTAAATAGTTTCGGCTTCTGACATACATGCTATGCCCGGCAGGACAGACTAATTTATCCGTTTCATCATTATAGTTGAAATCTTCAACTGTAAAATATTTTTTCCTCTTATCAGTCTTTCTCTTATCAACAGGCCTGCGGTGTCTCTCTGCATCTGCAAATCTTATATCTCTTTTTCTGAACTTTGGGTCAGGTATGTAAGCATCTACTTCATATTCTTTGCATGCTTTAAGATTCTTTGCACTGAAGTATGCAGTGTCAGCACTTACTGTTTTATCTTTTAACGGCTCTTCAATTCCGATAGCTTCAAGGTTTTCCTTTGCTCCATTAAGCATCGGTTCCATAAGGCTGCCGTCATCTCCTTTTCCGAATACCTCAGCGTTTACTATCACCTGATGCATTTCATCTACCACAACATTAGCGTTGAATCCCTGCTGAACTCCGTGAGATGTTGTCATCTTGGCAGATTCATTGTCTGTTATGTTACTCTGTACCTCTTTGCCCTGACTGCCTATCCTTGGCTCACTCTCAGATAAAAACTTCTTTATTTTTTCAGATGCCTGTTCAAGCTTCTTTATCTTTGCTTCCTGTCTCTTCTCCCATGAGATATCTTTCTTCTTACCTGATACTTTGTCCGTTGCTCTATGTTCTTTGATTGCCTCATCAATCTTCCGCTCAAGGGCATCCTGCTTCTTTTTTAAATCATTCAGCTTTCCGCTCCATTCCTTTGAAGCATTAGAGGATGTCTTCATTCCGTCAAGACTGAAGTGTGTACCGCCAAGAAGATCACATGCTTCACAGGTCATCAATACTTCTTTAAAAAGATCTTTTGTCTCTTTACCTATCGATGAAACAAAGGATGCTATTGTGCTGTGATCCGGAGTCTGAAAATCTGCCAGCAGCATAAACTTAACGTTTTCCCTGCATGCCTGTTCTATAGGACGTGATGACGTCATACCTCGCGAGTAACCGAGAAGTATTATTTTTAGAAGTGTTTTGGGGTGTATTGCCTTGCGACCGGTATTATCGTTTTTATATCTTTCGTTGAAGGTACTCAGATCAAACTTTTCTATTACAAAGTCTATTGTATGTTCAAGTGTGCCTGGTTCCAGTTCTTTGTCATGTGATACTATAACCAGCTTGCTCTGGTTTCTGTTCGTGGGTTTGTAGCGTGCCATCCGGAGCTCCTCTTAAGGGAAGTTTTTATCAAATGGATGGCAAATATATAGCATAGTACGTGATAAGTGTAAATTGATTAAATTAAAATAAAGCTATTAAAAAAGGCCTAAATTAAATCTAGTAATGAGTCTATTGTTTTCTCAAGTGAATGGATGGATCAGGGTACTTTTTCGACAGCCTCAACGCCTAAATAACGAGCAGGCGGTGCCCACCAAAAAATAATTTTAAAAGACTGAATGTCATGAACCTTTAAAGGTTGATTCGGCAAGATAGTAGCCTGTCACGTTGATTTAAATGTTATAAATAAATTAATGTTCGCAACTATGATATTTTTCATTCCATCTTCCGCCTTGATCAAGACAAGCATCAATTTCCATAAATTGGGAAATGTGTGGAATAGAAAACAAAGTTACCCCTATTAATAAACCCAATATGCATTTTATTTTTATTCTTTTCGCCTCAGCTTTTAAAGTTAAAAATGCTGTAATAGCGAATACAACGAAACCGATACCATAAAATAAAAACCGAAAAGAGTTATATGCCCATGCCTTTGGATATTCATTGGGCGGGCCACCAGCCACCCAAGCACTATATGCAGTACTGTAAAAATATAAAGCTGCAATAATAATTAAAATAATTGGTAGTATGACTCTTAGGTACTTTCTCATTTTTTATAACGCGCTGCATAAGCGGATTGGCAAGCTTTTCGCCAATTCCGACTTGATGCTGATGTTAGAATGTTTTAGGTCCATTGTTTTCTTTTCTCTACATCTTTATTATTTGGAAAAGGTGGATGCTCGATAGCTGATTTTAAAACATCATCAATCGGTTTTGACTTATAATATTTTAACAAACGTTTTTTTTCATTACGCATCTCAGTTCTAATCCGAGACAATAAATTTTCGCAGAGATTGATTAAATCATAAATATTCTGAATGCCAAGACCTTCAATCCAAGAACCTCCTGTGGTTACACCTTTAATCGACCTTTCACCGTTTTGTCCATTGTGGACCTCCAACGACACATAGTTATCTTCAAAAATGTTAACTGAGTGGGCGATATATTTATTCCTTAATTTAATAAAATATTCATGTTTTTCTTTTAAGTCTTCAGAGAATGTTGCAATATATTCTTTAGGTATTTTATTTCGAACCGCTTTTGTGAAACAGCGGGAGTATTTAACTAAAGCAGCAGTGACAAGTGCATCAATTAGAGTAAATTCATGTTTCTCTGCTATCATTAAATTTGACAACATTTTACAAAAATTGATTGTTCGAGTGAGGTCCATATCTATGCCTGTAAGATCTGCAAGAAATTTTGTTTCTTTATCATGCAATCTATATAGGTCATAGTACAAAGATTCTTCGATATATTCTTCCATATGTTCCATTGTTCAATTTGTAAATTCTAACGAGGCTGTCGAAAAACCCCGTTCAAAAACCATATTATTCTGAGTTAAAGTTCTACAGCCGGATAAAAATAATATTTAAAATTAAAACCGATTTTTTTGTGAGATAAGAAATCATGAAGCAAGGTTTATAAAAAGGCGCTAAAACCCTTGTATAGGGCCTTTCAGGCCTCTTTTCCTACGCTCCCTGAGATGAAACCATTCCATAATTGCATATTTTTTCAATATTGTGAACTATGCAGTATAGCATCCACTGTATATTTACCTTAACTTTGCCTCTTAAGGTAAATCTATTCATTTTTTTACATGCCCTTATATTACCAAACACCGGTTCAACTATCCCTAACCGTTTGCTGTAAGTCTTTCGGCCTTCAGGTGTATCTATCTTATTCTTCATTTCATCCTTGAGACTGCCAGGTCTGTTTCTATCCAGTATGGTTACCTGTCTTGCTTCTGTTTTGTCAGGTTTGCGCAAACATTTTGCTCTCAGTTCGCAAGCTCCACACGCTTTCTTCGTCCCCTGGTAAATTATCCCCTTATACCCATCTTTAGTTAAATAGTTTCGGCTTCTGACATACATGCTATGCCCGGCAGGACAGACTAATTTATCCGTTTCATCATTATAGTTGAAATCTTCAACTGTAAAATATTTTTTCCTCTTATCAGTCTTTCTCTTATCAACAGGCCTGCGGTGTCTCTCTGCATCTGCAAATCTTATATCTCTTTTTCTGAACTTTGGGTCAGGTATGTAAGCATCTACTTCATATTCTTTGCATGCTTTAAGATTCTTTGCACTGAAGTATGCAGTGTCAGCACTTACTGTTTTATCTTTTAACGGCTCTTCAATTCCGATAGCTTCAAGGTTTTCCTTTGCTCCATTAAGCATCGGTTCCATAAGGCTGCCGTCATCTCCTTTTCCGAATACCTCAGCGTTTACTATCACCTGATGCATTTCATCTACCACAACATTAGCGTTGAATCCCTGCTGAACTCCGTGAGATGTTGTCATCTTGGCAGATTCATTGTCTGTTATGTTACTCTGTACCTCTTTGCCCTGACTGCCTATCCTTGGCTCACTCTCAGATAAAAACTTCTTTATTTTTTCAGATGCCTGTTCAAGCTTCTTTATCTTTGCTTCCTGTCTCTTCTCCCATGAGATATCTTTCTTCTTACCTGATACTTTGTCCGTTGCTCTATGTTCTTTGATTGCCTCATCAATCTTCCGCTCAAGGGCATCCTGCTTCTTTTTTAAATCATTCAGCTTTCCGCTCCATTCCTTTGAAGCATTAGAGGATGTCTTCATTCCGTCAAGACTGAAGTGTGTACCGCCAAGAAGATCACATGCTTCACAGGTCATCAATACTTCTTTAAAAAGATCTTTTGTCTCTTTACCTATCGATGAAACAAAGGATGCTATTGTGCTGTGATCCGGAGTCTGAAAATCTGCCAGCAGCATAAACTTAACGTTTTCCCTGCATGCCTGTTCTATAGGACGTGATGACGTCATACCTCGCGAGTAACCGAGAAGTATTATTTTTAGAAGTGTTTTGGGGTGTATTGCCTTGCGACCGGTATTATCGTTTTTATATCTTTCGTTGAAGGTACTCAGATCAAACTTTTCTATTACAAAGTCTATTGTATGTTCAAGTGTGCCTGGTTCCAGTTCTTTGTCATGTGATACTATAACCAGCTTGCTCTGGTTTCTGTTCGTGGGTTTGTAGCGTGCCATCCGGAGCTCCTCTTAAGGGAAGTTTTTATCAAATGGATGGCAAATATATAGCATAGTACGTGATAAGTGTAAATTGATTAAATTAAAATAAAGCTATTAAAAAAGGCCTAAATTAAATCTAGTAATGAGTCTATTGTTTTCTCAAGTGAATGGATGGATCAGGGTACTTTTTCGACAGCCTCAACATGTTATTAACCCGCCTAGCGGGCATTTTAAAAGTTTCTATATATAGACATTTGTTTCTATATATAGAAAGTTGCAAAATAATGTTTCTACATATAGAAACTTTTTTATGTCTATATATAGAAACTTTTGATTTTTGGGCTTGATTTTTATGTTTCTACATATAGAAACATTTAAGGCTTAAACATCATCAACAATTCGCTCTAATAAATCAAGCTCTTTTATTTTTTCGTAAGAAAGTTGCCATAACTTCCTTTTGGGATTCCATTTTCCGCCATTTTCTTTTATTCTGTTCCTTAGCTCTAGGTCATTGTAGTCAATGCGTATATTCATGATTTTATATGTTGGCATTTTAGGAATTTTTCCCTTCCATGGTTTATCCTCAATAATAATTTCTATTGTCTTGTACACCCTCATTTTTTCTTCGTCATACCTGTATCTTACGCAAAGCAAATTATCCCCATATGTTTCGACGAGCTTTTTGGTGCCTGGTTGGCCAGGCTGTACAATTCTTCTTGTTTTCATTTTTTACCATGTAATTTTATAAATGCCGTTATTGCCGCTTCAAAACTGCCATTGTATCGATTTGAGACAATTTCTAAAAATTGATCAGAAATATCAGATGAAAGACTATTAAACTGTTTTTTAACTTTTTGAATTTTCCTTTTTCCAAGCATATCTGCAGGGCTCCTAACTGTTTCACCGCTCTGATTTAGAACATGAGTATAAATCATAGTTGTACTTACGTCCTCATGCCCGAGCAGCTCCTGCACAACCCTTATGTCATATCCATCTTCAAGAAGATGCGTTGCAAATGAATGCCTGAATGTGTGGCATCCTGCATGTTTGTTAATTCCGGCTTTTCGAATTGCCATATTTACTGCTTTTTGAACCGCTGATTCTGCCAAATGATGCCGCTGTTTTACTCCTGATCTTGGATCTACCGACAGCCTTTTGGCCGGAAAAATATATTGCCATTTCCATTCTTTACTGGCATTGGGATATTTTTTTGAAAGTGCATAGGGCATATAAACAGTTCCAAAACCGTTTTCAAGGTCTTCTTCGTGCTGTATTTTTATTTTATTAAGCTGTTCTTTAAGAGCTGGAATACATGATTCAGGGAGCATTGTCCTTCTGTCCTTGGCGCCTTTGCCTTCCCTTACTGTTATTTTATTACAGGCAAAATCGATATCCTGAACCCTCAATCTAAGACATTCGATCAGTCTTACTCCTGACCCGTACAGTATTGTTCCTATCAGGTTGTGAATACCTCCCAGGTTATCCAGAACATTATCAACCTCATCTATCGTAAATACTTCAGGCAGTTTAGCTGGCCGCTTGGCCCATACCAGATCTTGAAATTCCCCCATTTCTTTTCCAAGCACCTGCTTGTAAAGGAATACTATCGAGCACATTGCCTGGTTCTGAGTTGATGCAGAAACGTCACCATGTACGGCAAGATGGCTTAGAAATTCACTGATCTCTTTTTCGCCCATTTCTTCGGGGTGCTTTTTCTTATGAAACAGGATGAATCTTTTTATCCAGTTGGTATATGCTTCTTCAGTGCGTATACTATAATGTTTTACCCTGATTTTAGCGCGCACCTGTTCAAGCAGTTTGGGTTTAACTGATGAAGTGTTTTTTGTGTTTTGATTACTCATGAGGTATCCGTTTATAGTTTTCCGGAAAATCATGCTGCCGGTATCAATTCAGCAACAAACTTTTGCTGTAAATATGAGATTTGCAGTCACATGGGCACGGCGCGCCGTGCTGTTACGGCCGTTTAATACTTAAAGCCTGATATGCATTTTAAATTTAAGGTTGGGTGAGTTACATTCTCACAATTGACATAACACTGTATTCAATTGTGCTGTAAATAAATATTACTCAAATACTTTATCAAAGATTTGCTTTTCAAGTTCAGAAGAGGGCGACCATTTGAATTGGTTTTTGAATTTCTTTTTTGCAAATCTGTCATTAGCATAAATGATTTTATCTGAATCATCTGATAAAGACGGCATTGGTATTATACTGCAAGATATTTCCCATTCATCTTTAAGAAACTTTTTATCAAGCATACCTTCTGCATCGAATTGTAGATATCCGTAAACCGCCCGTGCAAGAAAAACGGGTTTTCTGTTTTCCAGCTCTACCACTATTTCTGCGTATCTGATTTTTGAATTCTTGTATTCATCATGTTTTTCTTTGGGATCACGTGCCCTGATTCTGTCAAAACAGGTTAAGGGAATTCTCTTAATGTTGTCATTTTCATCAATGAAAAATATTCTTAGACTGTAGCCCATTAGATTCCTGGAAATTTTGTTTAATGATTTGGTAATAATCCATGATAAAATTCTTGAGGTAATTTGGGGGATTATGGATAAAAAAAGTTATGATGTCAATGGTCATTTGAAATGTGGGGAAGAGAGGATAAGCTAGAGGTCGGATGTCAGTAAAAAGCTAGAGGTCAGATGTCAGAAGTCAGAAGTCAGCGGTCAGCAAAAATAGTAAATAGGAAAGAGACATTAGAAAAGAGGAAAGTAGGGGCGGAGATCAGTGGTCAGTGAAAAGCTAGAGGTCGGAGGGCAGAGGGCAAAGAAGTCAGTGAAAAAAACTAAAGCAGGGAAGTCCTGAATCGATGCGGAGCGTTTGAACGATAAGGCAGGTACAACAGAAAAGCCGGGCAGGCACACAGGCACTGCCCCTACAATGTTAGTGTTATATCCAGTAACATTTCAAATTATCTGGCTGATAGAGAATGCAGGATACTATATTCATTCATTAATTTTTTGTTGTTAATATTTTGAGATAATGCAGAGACTCACAAACCGGCGGTCTCTGCATTTAAATTTATTCGGGAAGCTGGCACACATTCCGGTCGTCAGTGATCCCCAGTTCTATCTTTGTTTTTTCTCTTGCATCCATTGCAGCAATTGCCGCCATGTTTACTATATCCTGAAGCTCGCTTCCCCTGTGAATTGCATGGACAGACTTTTTAAATCCAAGGAGTATTGGCCCCACCTTTTCGGCAAGACCCAGCCTGTTCATAATCCGGCTTGAGATGTTTGCGCTGTTAAGCTCGGGGAATATAAACACGTTGGCTGCACCCTTAAGGGTAGAAAAAGGGTAATGCTCTTCTCTCAGTTCAGGGTTAAGGGCAAAATCAATCATCATTTCGCCGTCAATATTAAGCTCAGGGTCTGCCTCTTTTATCATCTTAACTGCCTGGGCTATTTTACGTGTTTCGCTGTTTCTGGATGAACCGAAATTGGAATATGAAAGAAGAGCCACATTTGGTTCTATATTAAGTTCTCTTACAAATCTGGCTGTCTGCAGGGTTATCTCTACAAGTGTCTGGGCATCTGGTGAAATATTAACAATAGTATCTGCAAAGAAGTAGAGCTTTTTGTTGATCATTATCATATGCAGAGAGCATATTCTGTTTATGCCCGGCTCTTTATCTATAAGCTGCAGGGCCGGAAGAATTATATTTGAGTAATTGGTTGTAATTCCTGAAACCATTGCATCTGCATCTCCGGCATTTAACATGGAGGCCGCAAAGTAGTTTCTGTTTGTTGACATGAGCTTAAGGGTATCGTTTCTTGTAAAGCCCTTTCTTTCCCGCTTGCGTAAAAGATTTTCCGCGTACTCTTCAAGCCTGTGGTGTGATGCAGGGTTTATAATCTCAATTTCATTAAGATCAATATGTATCTTTTTATCATCAATAATCTTATGGATCTGATCCCTGTCTCCCAGGAGAATCGGGATGCCGATATGTTCGTCCAGTATTGACTGGGCAGCCATAAGAATAAGCGGGTGATCGCCTTCGGGCAGGACTATTTTCTGGTGATCTTTTCTGGCCTTGTTTATAACTATGCGCATTACCTGGCGCGACATGCCCATGAGTTTTTCAAGCTGGTAACGGTATGCCTCTATATCTTCTATGGGTTTTCCTGCGGCGCCTGTCCGGGTTGCGGCTTCTGCAACCGCAGGAGTTACCCATAGCATTGCTCTTGGATCAAATGGTTTGGGTATAAGGTAGTCTTTGCCGTAACACAGTGAGTCTACACCGTATGCCTTTAATACAGAGTCGGGTACATCCTGTTTGGCAAGTTCTGCCAGCGCTTTTGCGGCGGCCAGTTTCATCTCGTCATTTATTTCTGTTGCCTGGCAGTCAAGGGCCCCCCTGAATATATATGGAAAGCCAAGCACATTGTTAACCTGGTTGGGATAATCCGAACGGCCTGTTGCTATTATGGCATCCGGCCTTGTTTTTTTGGCAAGATCATAATCAATTTCCGGGTCCGGATTTGCCAGTGCAAATACTACCGGATTGTCTGCCATTTTTAAGAGCATTTCGGGTTTTAAGGCATCCTTTACAGATATTCCTACAAACACATCAGCGCCCACAAGTGCCTCTTCCAGTGTGCGGCAGTCCGTATCGGCGGCAAGTTCTTCTTTATATGGATTCATGCCTTCTTTACGGCCTTTGTATATTACACCCTTGCTGTCGCATAAAATTACGTTTTCCTTTTTTAAACCTACTGCAAAGTGGAGTTTGCAGCATGCAATTCCTGCTGCACCGGCTCCGTTATAAACAACCTTTATTTCATCGATCTTTTTGCCTGTGAGCTCTACCGCATTAAGAATAGCTGCCGTGCTTATTATTGCAGTGCCGTGCTGGTCATCATGAAAAACCGGAATCTTTAACTGCTTTTTTAATTCTTCTTCAATATAAAAACAGTCAGGGGCGGAAATATCCTCCAGGTTGATACCCCCGAATGTAGGCTCCATTGCCTTGACCGCACTTATAAATTCGTCGGGCGTTTCTGTGGTCAGCTCAATGTCAAAAACATCAATGTCTGCAAATTTTTTAAAGAGTACGCCTTTTCCTTCCATAACAGGTTTTCCGGCAAGGGCGCCGATGTTGCCCAGCCCGAGGACAGCACTTCCGTTAGTAATTACTGCAACCAGATTTCCTTTAGCTGTATACTCATAAACCTTTTGAGGGTTTTCTTCTATTTCTAGACAGGGGTATGAAACACCGGGACTGTAAGCCATGCTCAAATCCCTTGAGGTAAACAATGATTTTGTTGCTTTTATTTCGATTTTTCCTGGTCTTGCTTTTCTGTGATATTCCAATGACTCTTCTTTACTGACAGCCATGATTTTTTCCTCATATTGAATTTATAAAAAAAGTAATCCTCCTCCAGAAAATTACTGATTTAAATCTTTAATTATGCTTATTGTCTATTCCTTCAAATTTGTTATGTCAATAGTATGATTTTATGAGGAGTAAAATTGAAAATAGACAGGCTTTTTTCGGAACTGGTTTATCTTGTAAATCGTGATGTTGCAAGCGCAAAGGATATGGCAGAACGTTTTGAGGTTTCTGTCAGGACTGTTCAGCGGGATATGGATACTCTCTCGCTGGCAGGTATTCCTGTTTTATCCTTAAGAGGGGCAAAGGGCGGTTACGGTATTATGAAAGGGTATAAACTGGACCGGCAGCTTGTGGATTCCGGTGATATTTTCTTTATACTCACCTCCCTTGAAGGTATAAGCTCCACGCTCAATAACAGGGAAATGAAGTCAACCATTGAAAAAATGAAGTCTCTTGTTACGGGATACAGGGAAAATGAACTGAGCATAAGAAAGGAAAAATTTCAGATAGATTTCAGCGCCTTCAATACAGGCAAAAACAGCCCTGAAATTTTTAACCTGCTCCAGGATGCTATTGATAAAAACACAATGATTGAGTTCGGATACAGCAGCGGAAAGTTTGAAAAGACAAGGCGAAGGGTAGAGCCCATGACCCTGCTTTTTAAATGGTTTTCCTGGTATTTGTACGGCTACTGCCACCTCAGAAATGATTTCAGGCTGTTTAGGCTTTCCAGGATGGATAATACTGTTTTGCTGGATAAAACATTTAAACGAAAAGAAAAGAGTTTTGAGCAGTATGATCGTGAAGCCTATTCAAAATCGGGTAAGCCTCAGACTGAGATAGTGCTGAAGTTTCATCCAAAGGCAAAGGCCCATGTTGAGGATTACCTTAAGGACGGCGAGATTGAGTATGACAGTGATAACAGCCTGATAGTAAAGTTAAGCATGCCGGAGGATGACTGGCTCTACGGAATGGTTTTAAGTTTCGGTGAACTGGTTGAGGTGCTTGAGCCTCCTCATGTAAGAAAAATCATTCTTGAAAAGAGCATAAACATTGCAGAAAAGTACAGGGCAGGGCAGTGATAAATGCTGCTGACTTAAGCAATTGCTGACATTTACTGGAATACAAAGCTTTGATTTTTAGCGCAGAGAGCACGGAGATCACGGAGAAAAACCTTTTATTGTTTAAAAAAAAAATTGCTTTTGTCTTTCTCCGTGCTCTCCGTGTCTCTGTGGTGAGCTATTCTTTTTTACGCTTTACGGAAGGCGGTTTTTCATTGACCTCAGGCAGACAAGTCCATATACTCCCCTTCTTAAAAGAACCTGCTTATTAATAATCAATGATACCTTATATAATCCCTATGTTTTTATTTAATTTTTTTTTCACATATAAAAGGTCTTCAAGCTTCAAGTCTTTTTTAATTTGTCTAATCTGCGGCATAACGGCAGCTGTTTTTATTTTCTGCCCTTATCCGTCTCAGTATTGTCATGCAAAAAGTTCCGATCAGCCTGTTATATACAGGGTTCAGAGGGGTGATACCCTTAGCGAAATTGCCCGGAAGTTCCGTGTATCTACAGTCACTTTAAGGCGGCTTAACAACCTTGCAGGAGACAGAATTTATTCAGGTCAGAAACTCAGGCTCAGGCCCGATTCAACATCTGACGGTAAAATTTGTATTGTTAGAAGGGGCGACACTCTCACCGATATTGCGCGGCAGTACGGCTTAAGTGTGGACACACTTAAAGAGCTGAATGATCTTAAGAGCGATGTTATTCACCCCGGTATGAAACTGACAGTTGCAGAAGAAGAGGAAGAGGGCGGAGAAGAAGCAGAGTTTGAATATGTTGTTAAAAAAGGAGACAGCCTTTATTCCATAGCCCGCAGATTTAATGTGGGTGTGGATCTTCTGCGTCAGTTAAATAATATCAACGGTAAAAATATATACCCCGGTCAGAGGCTGCAGCTTAAACCCACATCACTTGATGAGGCGGTTCATATTGTAAGGTCAGGAGAAACCCTGTCTCATATTGCAGAAAAGTACCGCATTAAAATATCAACCCTGAGAACGCTTAACGGAATTACCGGAAACAGGATACTTGTCGGTCAGAAGCTTCGTATAAAGGCTTCTCAGGCCGGAATTCATACTGTGGAACGTGGTGATGCTCTCTGGGAAATCGCCAAGGCATACGGCATGACCGTTGATGAAATAAAAGAGTTAAACGGTCTTACTTCCGACCGTGTATACCCGGGGCAGGAACTGAAACTGACGCCTCTAAAAACAGAGCAGTATGATACCTACAGGGTAAAGCCCGGAGATTATCTTAATAATATTGCCCGGCTGCATCAGATGGATTTATCTGAGCTTATGAAGGTTAATAATCTTTCTAAATCTATCATACATCCGGGCGACACCTTAAAGGTAAAGCCCATTCTCCGCAAGGGAGAGGAATGGGTGAAACTGGGTGAAATCAACTGGACCAGCCTGATTAACCCGAAGAACAATGTGAAGAGTATAAAGGCTGAAAACGGGCCCTACTATCATACAAAACCCGGGGCGTCATGTCAGAAGCATAAAAATTATTTTGAAGGCCCTAAGCTGTCTCCCCTCAATGCATATAAAAGAGGAAGTGCACTTTTATGCGCCCTGGATAATGAGATATTAAGAGTCGGACGTTTAAGCAGTGATCTTGAGGGGTGGCACTTTGTGCTTGATCCCGGGCATGGCGGTCAGGACCCGGGCGCTATTGCCAAGGTTGACGATGGTTCGGGTAAAAGTGTTTATGTTGTGGAAGATGAATATGTATATGATATGGCATTGCGTGTTTATGTTCTTCTAAAACTGCATTCGGCTGATGTTACCATGACCTTACTAAGCCCCAACCACCTGATCCGCAGTTCAACTCCGCCGTCCAGTACATTTGTGAACGAGAAAAATGAGGTTTACAACAGCTACAGTCATAACAAAAGCAATAACAGGAAGGACTGGCCCAAGGGCGGAAGAAACGGAAACCTTTATACCAGGGTGAACATTGCAAAGGAAGCATTTAAGGGGGTACCCAAAAACAGAAGAATATTCCTTTCCTTTCATGCTGATAAAGATCCGAACATGCCCGAGGCTCCCCTTGTGCTTTATTACCGCTCATACAAGGGCGTTGTTGATAAAACCTCCAGAAACTTTGCAAAGTCCCTTATGCCTGCCCTTGGCGCAGGTACCCATTTCCGCGGGCAGAATCTTGGAGTGCTGAGACATAATCCTGCACCATTAAAACTTTTATTTGAACTGAGAAATCTTGCATATTCAGACCATGCATGGGCCCTGCGCTTTGAAGAGTTAAGGCACCGTGATGCAGAAAAGGTGGTCAGGGGAATTCTTGAATATGTGAAGAATAACTCCTGATTAATTGGAAGAAAGGGGCCAAGGATTCAAGGGGTCGAGCGGTCAAGTGTCCATTTTCTTTAGTATGAGATAATTACTATCAATAATTTATACTTAGAATATCAAATTAAATGAAAATATAATGTCTTTCACTTGAACCCTTGAATCCTGGAGCCCTTGAACCCTGATCATCCATCAGCTAATTGGGTGATGATCCAAATTATTACTGCTTAAAGCAGGGCATAATACCTGATGGTATTCCCAAGTTTCTGTCTTGTTCCTATGCCTACAAACACATATCTTGTAAGCCAGTCATATTTTCCTGCTTCTACTTCAAATACCGGATTTGCCCGCAGGTAGTATTCATCAAGCGAAACCTCTGGTCCGTTTTCAAACATCCACGCCTTTATTTTTTTCATGGAGTTTTTATATCTTCCCCATAAAAATCCGCGGTTCTGCATGTATATCAGTGTTCCGTCATCAGCCTCAAGCATGTACCTTGCGTTGAGTTCCACTGTATCATCGGGCCTGAACAGGGCATAGTCTCCTCCGCTGTGAGGTACTATCTTCCCGTTAAGATAAGGGCCTGTTATTACTCCCTGATCCAGGTAAACTGCTCCGCGGCCTGAACCTGAAGGCAGGTTGTTGATGTTCTGCACCCTTGGAAAGGTGAGGGTGATTTCAAAGCAGAAATGCATTTTAGGATCTGCCGGGTCCGAAATGCCGGGCAGTGTGCTGCTGTAGTTGAGTTCTGACATTTTAATCTCCTTTAAAAACGGTTATCCGCTTTTTATAGTATTATAAAGGAGATATTATCAACAGGAATTCTGCCTGAATTGTTCCCTTTTTTGTATGTATTAATGATTTAAGGTACAGGTGAATGTTGATGGCTTATGATATAAATGTGACTGATTGAGTTTAATATTCAAACTTCACTGAAGCCGGGTATGATACGGAAAATTTCCAGCTGCTGTTTTTAAAGTTAATGTCCCCGCTGCCTTCTTCATTATATCCGCGGGAAGTCGGAACAAAACTGTAGAGGGTGCTGCGGTTGATTTTTTTACCGCGGACCATTGCTGAATATTCAGATACAAAGTTACCGGAATTTCCTGCTGCATAAAAGGGTTTTACGCCTGTGCAGCCTGAAAAAATTATAAGAATGACTGCAGATAATAAAAGCATTGTGTATTCAAGTGTTCTGCCTCTCATCTCCGGCCTCCATGCGCAAGCAGCAGCAAGCCTAAAAGCCTGTCTCTTTTTTCATCTGATATTTTTCTTTCTGCCATCTTTTTTCTTAACCCGGAGATTTCACGGACTCTGTTCAGGCGTTTTATCTTTTGAGCGTCCTGTGTGCTGTTTGTGAGACCTGTTTCAGACTGTTCATAATCGTTTTGTTCAACTGCAAAACTATTCACGATATCCGATTTGAACTCAGAACTGATTTCACCGTTTGATGCTGCAATGTGAGTTATCGGGATGAATGTAACCGCCATCATCATAATAAACATAATTTTTTTCATCTCTGATCCCCTCCTGTTTAAGATTATGATGTGAGGCCTGAGCCCCTCCTTTTAACGGTATTTAGTTCAATCTTTATGCCAAAGGATTTTTTACAGGAGGGCAGGGGATACAGGCTGGTTGATAACCTGCTTAATTTAATAGAAAAAAAACTATAAAATTAAATTTGAAAGATTGCCGGAAAAGGCCTTTTATTGCAGTTTAACAGGGAAAAAACGGATAAAAATGTATAATATTGTGTATGTTAAACTGCTTTATTATTTTTGTGTGTATGAAATTGTGCTCATTTTGCGGGTTATCTATATATTCCATAAAGGCAGACCTGTTTCTTCATCAAATTCTCTTTTAAGTTCAGCGCCTGAAAATACATTAATAACATACTCACATGCAAAGGTGACAGTACCGGGAGCAAGGTGTCCGCCGAATACATTCCCGTTTTCATCTGCAAGGGTAATATGGGCATGAACAAAGGGTTTATTGTCTTTTATTGAGATATTGCCTGTAAGATTTAATATTTCGTGGGGGGCATCAAAGTTTATGAATTTATATTCCCGTGTTTCCTGATTGTAATATCCGACACAGGCTTTTTGAACCGCACCAATAGCTTCCACTTTTCCCAGCTGTATATTTTTATCTGCACAAATAGTGTTAAGCTCTTCGATTAAATCACAGCCGCATGGCAGTTTACCTATAATCATATCGCTGGTTTTTATATTTTTTGATGCAGTCATTTTTAAGTGCCTTTCAGTTATTAATTGATTTTGGCTGTTCTTTTAACATCCTTTGGATCTTTCAACAAGCGGTCATTGGGTTATTTTATTTGGTTTTATTAAAAATAAAAAATCAATTACGACATACAGCTGTCATATTACCCTGTTTATATTGCTTTCCATCTATATTAATAAGGGGGATAAACGTGAAAAAAATAGTATCAGATCCGGAAATGGTTGCCTATTGCGGGCTCTACTGCGGTGCATGTAAGGCATATCTAAAGGGCAGGTGCCCGGGGTGCCATAACAATGAAAAAGCATCATGGTGCAAAATAAGAAAGTGCTGTGATCTTAACAGTTATTCAACCTGTGCGGAATGCGGTAAGTTTACAGATCCGATGAAGTGTAAAGATTTTAATAATATATTTTCAAAGTTTTTTGCCCTGGTTTTCAGATCAAACAGGGCAGCCTGTATCCAGCAGGTAAAGGATACGAATATTAAGACTCATGCAGATAAAATGACTGAACTTGGAATGATGACTCTGAAAAGATGAACCCTGTTAAATGCTTTGAGGAAAAAACTAAAACTATATAACCGCCCGCTTCGCTCAAGACGCAAAGAACGCCAGGTTTAAAAGCATTAAAAAATATTTTGTTTTTCTTTGCGGCCTTTGCGTCTTTGCGGTTAATTTATTTGTCTTTCATTGAAAGTTCGATGTTGGACGTTGGATGTTGAACGTTCATCTTTTCATTCTATTTTCACACCTGTTCTGTCCTCAACATATTTAACCATTTCACTTATGCTGCTTTCAGGCCTGTTAAACTCTGCAGCCTTTTCCCATATGTCTTTTCCGTAAAAGCAAAGGGGGATATCCAGCCCGAGATTCTTTGCTTTTTTTACGGCTATATTTATATCCTTAAGCATCAGTCTCAGCTTAAACGGATCATCAAAGGTACGGCTGATAATCCTCTGTTTGATCTGGGTATTGCTTATCCATGACATCCCGGTTGATTCATTTAATACGTCTGTCATTATCTCGGGATCAAGGCCTGCCTTTTTCCCTGCGGCCAGTCCTTCTGCTGTGGCTAGAAAAGTCATTGAGGTGATCATATTGTTTATGCTTTTCATTGTATGGCCAGATCCAATGGGGCCCAGGTGAAAGATCCTGTTTCCCATAACATTCAGTATAGGCCGCACCCTTTCTACTGCATCTTTTTCTCCTCCGACCATAAATACAAGTTCTGCTGCTTCTGCACCCCACTGTGCACCTGAAACCGGGGAATCTACCATGTCGATTCCTTTTTCCTTTAATGCGGCTGCAGTCTCAATTGTTAAATCCGGTTCGGATGAAGATGTGTCCAGGAGGAGGGAGCCTGGCTTAAGACCATATATCAGCCCTTTTTCTCCTATGGCGACTTCCTGAACCGGCTTTCCTGAAGGGAGCATTGTTATTACAATATCTGACTCTTTTCCAACATCCATTGGCGAATCTGCCGCTGTAACATTATTATAGGGTGCTGCTGCAAGTTCCGAACTCTCCCGGTTGATATCAAACAGTGTGATTTCGTATCCTGCCTTTGCAAGGTGTCCGGACATGGGTGTTCCCATGATTCCCGTTCCGATAAACCCGATTCGTGGTTTTTTCATTTATTATGACCCTCCTTATTTTGGGATGGATACTTGATAGGCCTCTTGAGATGTGTCGGTCAATATTTAGCCCCGGTATTACTGTTTCAGGATTCCGTCTGTTTTTCTGTCCTGTCCAGGTAATAGAGTGTTGCACCCACAGGAGCAAATGAAAGTACCAGGATATTAAACACCGGAATAAGAAACAGGAGTCCGAAACCGACATGAAAAGACAGGTTTTTCATTAAAAAACCGAAGCGTTTGCTGAATTTGATGTATCTTCTTGCCGGTACAAGGTCTGTATTATCCCAGGATAAAAATGCAGCCGCTGTAACTGATGTCAGGACTGTTATAAACGGTCCCAGAGGGGTAAGCCATCCTATTACAGACAATACCAGGAGTATTACTATGGGAATTATAGCCCTTGGTATTTCCTGTCTGATAAGGAAAACAAGCTGGGTAAAGTATGGTATTTTATTTTCATCTGCCGGTTTCCCGTTTTTCATGTTTTCGGTAATCCTGGACATCAGGTCCATAATTACCACCGCAAAGACAATCTGGGAAATAAGGTATGAAAGCACTGTAGACAGTATTATAAGGATAAGGGTTATAAGCCATGATACGAGATACCACAGCCAGATAATCCACATGTTTTCCGGTTTTGTCCATACTGCAGTTATAATGTCATTCTGATAAATCAGTATTATACTGGCAAGACCGACAGCTGCAGCAACAACTACAATAAATCGCAGCATGCCCAGCAGCAGAAGTTTTGGTGTTTTAAGCCCTATCTTTAATCCCTTAAGATTGTATTTTACACCGTCTATTATTTGCATGGATTTTTCCTCTTTTTTATCAGCTGAATAAGAAATCCCGTGATTCAGAACTGTTTTTAAACGTCAATATTTTGAATAAAGATTGTATATCACCAAATTTGTATTTTGTATAGAAGAGAGAAATTCTGTCAACGAATTGACGAATCTTAAAACTGACTGAACCTGAATTTAATATGAATTGAATTTTAAGGTAGAATAAATACACTATAACGTGAATTAACTTCAGTGCATGAATCAATTATGGGATAAAATTAGTCTAAATTATGTATCGCTTGGTTTATACATATTTATATGTTTAAACAAATGTAAAAAAAAGATTGATATTTTTAAAAATGAAGTTAAAATATTGACATTAGTGAAACCAGAGCCAAAAAATTGGCGTTGTTTATAATAAAAAGATATCATCTGTCTCGGGAGAGAAATCTATGGCAAAAGCAAAAATACTGGTAGTTGATGATGAATCAAAAATCAGAGAATCATTTTCCGATATTCTAAGTCTGGAAGATTTTGAAGTTGATACAGCCCAGAATGGTGAAGATGCTATTACTATGATTGATGATGACTTTTATGATGTTGCACTTATTGATTTAAACATGCCGAAGGTGGATGGTATGGAAGTGCTCAAGTACCTTGTTGAGCATTGTGTTGATACTATTCCTATTATTCTTACCGGTTATGCAACAATCAGGACTGCTGTAGAAGCAATGAAGGCCGGCGCCTTCGATTACCTGGCCAAGCCGGTAAAAATGGAAGAAGTTATAATGGTAATAAACAGGGCGCTGGAGTTCAGAGATATAAAAAGAGAAAATGTCGCCCTTAAAAACCAGCTGAAAAAGAAATACAAATTTGAAAATTTTATTGGCGACAGCCCTCAGATGCATAAGGTTTTCAGAATAATTGAAAAAGTGGCTGATACTGACAGTACAGTCCTAATACTGGGCGAGTCAGGAACAGGAAAGGAACTGGTGGCAAAGGCAATCCATTATCACAGCATGCGCCGGGACAAACCTCTTATACCAGTCAACTGCGGAGCCATTCCTGAAGATCTCCTGGAAAGTGAGCTTTTCGGTCATGAAAAGGGCGCTTTTACCAATGCAATAAGAACACGTATCGGCCGGTTTGAAATGTCAAACGGCGGAACTATCTTCCTTGATGAAATCGCCGAGATGAGCCCTCATCTCCAGGTAAAACTGCTCCGTATTCTGCAGGAGCAGGAATTTGAAAGACTTGGCGGTACCAAGACAATCAAATGCGATATAAGGGTAATTGCAGCTACAAATAAAGATCTGGATAAACTTATTATTGAAAATGAGTTCAGGGAAGACCTTTATTACAGACTCAGGGTTATTCCTATAGAAATACCGCCTTTAAGAGAAAGGCGTTCAGACATCCCCCTTCTTATACATCATTTTGTGGACCAGATGATTAAAACAAGGGGAAAGGAAATTAAAGGCGTTTCCAAGGATGTTATTAAAGCCTTTATGAATTATGACTGGCCGGGCAATGTAAGGGAACTTGAAAACATTATAGAGCGAATGGTGATATTGACAGATGCCAATGAATTGACCATTCAGGATGTACCAGACAAGATTCTCCAGAAACAGAGCAGTGAAGAAATTGGGCCGTCCATGATACCCGATGACGGATTTTCTCTCAGTAATGCTATTAATGAATATGAAAGGCTGCTTATTATAAGAGCTCTTGAAAAGGCCGACTGGGTAAAGAACAGGGCCGCTAAACTTTTAAATATGAACAGAACGACCCTGGTGGAAAAGATCAAAAAGCAGGGTATTGAAAAACCCAGAAGCGCAGCCAGCTGATGAGCTGATTACTTGCAAGTGAGCTTCTTTTTATAAAAACATTAAGTATTTTTAACGGGGTGCCGATATAAAAGAGAGCATGAAAATCAGTTGCTCTCTCTCCTTTAAATTTTCTTTATAATATAAAAAAAAAGTATTAAGTTTTTTATCTCCATTGCCGATCGGATAAGTGGAGGCAATGTATTTTGATCACTACTTACCAAATAAGAAATGTGCTCAGAATATACGGTAATCAGCTTAAGAAAAAAGCAATGATTGCTAATGAAGGCACAGCAACGAAAAAGAAGCCGGTTGATATTATCGACATATCAGGCGAAGCGCGTAAGAAAGATGTCTTGCGTAAAATGACTGATAAGGTAGTGACTCAACTGACTACGTCTGATTTGCAGGCAAATGAGGAGTAATCAGAGTTCCTCATAATGGCAACGAATCTGTTTTCAGGATTTGAAGGAGGCGAATAATGAAAATAAATGAAGTATCCAGCAACTTGAATCAAATTGGGAATCTTGAAACCTCCCAGAGCAGAATGAAAGAATCTGGAAGTGTAGACACTCAGACTACTGAAAAGGAAAATAAAAAGGGAGCGCAGGTTGAGATTTCCAGTACATCTGTAGAATTCAGTAAAGCTGCCGAAAAAATGGAAGAAGTGCCCCCGGAACGGGCTGAAAAAATTGAACAGCTTAAAATGGCTGTTCAGAATGGAACCTATAATGTAGATTCAAAAAAGATCGCTGAAAAGGTTGTCGAAGATTCAATATCGAATATTGTGTAGCGGCCTTTTCAGGGTTTAAGAGTGTCAGCCTGAATTAGTAAGCTGAGCACTGTATTAGAGCATATCAAAAAAAGACACACCACCTGTCTGAACTGTTTGGACAGGTGGTGTGTCTTTTTTTACATGCTAAAAATCTTTTTGCCTTTTATTTCTATTCTATGGAATTGTCTGCCTTTCTATGTGACTAAAAATACTTGACAAACAAGGGTTCTCATATATACTGCACATTTTAATTTTTTGCAGAACACAGGGGTGAAAATTAATTTTATTTAAACCCTTTGTTTTTATTTGAGAAAATAATATAACCAGATGATAATAGACCTTAAATCAATTCCCGGAAAAGGGATAAAAACATTTGAATTTACCCTTGACAGGGATTGGTGGGCTCCTGAAAAAAATAATGATCAGATTGAGACCATAGAGTCGCCGATAAATGTTAAGCTGGAAATTTACAGGGTTGGGCAGAAATATATGCTTAACGGTGTCATTGAAGGAGCATTAAAGGTAGTCTGCGACAGATGTCTTGAGACTTATGTTCAGAATATAAAATCTGAATTTAACTCCTTTTTGATCCCGGCACCGGATGATGCGGAAAAAGCTGAACTGGAATTAATGGAAGATGATATGGAGGTTGTCTTTATCCGTGATGATGAAGTTAATCCTCATGATATTATCAGAGAGCAGCTTTATCTTTCCCTGCCCATCAAATGTCTTTGCAGGAATAATTGTCTGGGATTGTGTGCAAAATGCGGATGTAATCTGAATAATAGTGCCTGTCAGTGTTCAACAGGACAGGGACATCCGGCTTTTGCAGTACTTGGTAAATTCAAAAACTAGAAGGAGTGGGAATAAATAAATGGCTGTACCAAAAAAGAAAAAATCAAAATCAAAAAGGGATATGCGTAGAGCCCACGATCATATCACAATGCCGAATGTATCTTCTTGTCCCCAGTGCCATGAGCCTGTATTATCTCATCATGTATGTAAGAACTGCGGCACCTACAAGGGAAAAACAATAATAGAGACAGAAGAAGAGATATAGAATGATCATTGCCGTGGATGCCATGGGGGGTGATAATGCTCCTGAAGTGGTAGTTCATGGAGCTCTTCAGGCCTGTGAAGAGTTTAACTGCAATATCATTCTTGTTGGAGACTCGACAGCGATATCATCCTGCCTTAAGGGTGACGATTGCAAGGGGCTTAATGTACATCACTGCACAGAATGTGTCGGTATGGATGAGTCTCCGATAAAGGCGTTTAAAAGTAAGAAGGATTCATCAATAAGGGTGGCTTTCGATCTTTTAAAGACAGGAAAAGCTGATGCTGTAGTCAGCGCGGGAAATTCCGGGGCTACTATGGCCGCAGGCATGTTTTCCGTAGGCAAAATGGAGGGCGTGGAAAGGCCCGCGCTCGCATGCATTTTACCCGGAGAAAAGGGCGATGTCATTATTATAGATGCAGGCGGTAATATGGACTGCCGTCCAGTTCACCTGTATCAGTTCGGAATAATGGCGGAGGCTTATGCAGAATCCTGTCTTGAAATGTCCGATCCAAATATCGGACTGTTAAATATCGGCGAAGAACCGGGCAAGGGGAATGACCTGGTTAAATCGGCATATGAGCTGTTTGACAACAGTTCATTGAATTTTTACGGCAATATAGAAGGCCGGGATATTCTGAGCGGTAAGGTCCGTATCGTGGTTTGTGACGGGTTTACCGGAAATGTCGTTCTGAAATTCTCAGAAGGACTTGCCGAATCAATAGTCGCCAGATTAAAGAAGGGGCTGGGGGATATTACGAATATTCCTGAAACGGGCTTTTTTGAAAAGTTTAAGGACAGCCTTGATTATGCACAGTATGGAGGAGCACCGGTACTGGGAATTAACGGCGTTTGTATAGTGTGCCATGGGCATTCTTCCAGTAAAGCTATAAAAAATGCCATTAAGATGGCATGCTGTTATGTTGAAAATAATACCGGTGAAAAGCTTTTAAAGAGCCTTCGGAATTATACGCATATGTAGTTCCGGGAGCATTTTTTAGTTTATTCATAATGCGGAGAAGAAAATGGGAAATTCACAAAGAGTAGTTGTTATTACAGGCGGATCCAAGGGAATAGGGCGGTCAATAGCCTTAAAATTTGCTGAGGAAAATCCTATAATCCTGATTGCTCACTATGATCCTGATGAGTCGGCTTCAGATGAAACGCTTGCAATGCTTACCGAAAAGGGAATAAAGTGTGAAAGTTTCAAGGTTGATGTTTCCTCAAAATCCGGAGTTGAAGCATTTTTTGCCGATGTCCTTGAAAAATACGGCAGGGTGGATACATTAATAAACAATGCCGGTATTACCAGGGATTCTCTGCTTATGAGAATGTCCGAGAAAGACTGGGACATGGTACTTAATATAAATCTTAAAAGCATCTTTAACTGTACTCAGACCATAATCAGGTCAATGATGAAAAACAGGAAAGGTGCTATTGTTAATATAGCTTCGGTTTCAGGCCAGATGGGTGTTGCCGGACAGGCAAACTATTCCGCCTCAAAAGCCGGTATTATGGGCTTTACCAAAGCTGTTGCAAGGGAAGTTGCCCCCAGAGGAATAACCGTTAATGCTGTTGCGCCGGGTTTTATTAAAACCGAGATGACCGATGCTCTGCCCGAAAAGGTGGTAGAAGGCTATCTGGAGCAGATACCTTTAGGAAGGCTCGGAACAGTTCAGGATGTTGCAGAAACAGTTTACTGGCTCTGCTCGGAATCAGCAGCATACATAACGGGACAGATAATTCATGTGAACGGCGGCCTATATATGTAGGTCTTTTATTAAAACAATTTTTACAAGGTGTATATTTTAAATACTTTTTAGGAGGGATATTTTATGTCAGATATCGAAGCAAAGATCAGGAATATTATATGTGAACAGTTGGATGTAGCAGAAGGTGATGTTGTTCTTACAGCTTCATTTGTTGATGATTTGGGTGCTGATTCTCTTGATCAGGTTGAACTGATAATGGCAATGGAAGAAGAATTTGATGTTTCCATTCCTGACGAAGATGCCGAAAAAATTGCCACAGTTAAAGATGCTGTTGAATATGTAACAAAGGCAATGGGTTAATTAATAACCCGGACATCGTATCAGGTAACTGGGAATATAAAGAGGTTTTTTAATATGAAAAGAAGGGTAGTTATTACCGGACTTGGAATGGTTACTCCCCTTGGTACAGGGGTTGAAAAAAACTGGGATGCACTGTGTTCCGGTAAATCCGTTATCGGTCCGGTCACAAAGTTTGATGCCACTGAGTTCAAATCCAGAATAGCCGCAGAAGTAACGGACTTTAATGCAACCGATTTTCTAGATAAACAGGCTTTGAGAAGGTTTGATATTTTTATGCATTACGGGATCGCATCTGCCAGAATGGCAATGGAAGATTCCGGATTCAAAGTCACATCTGAAAACAGCAGGAAGATAGGTTGTCTTACGGGCTCCGGTCTTGGCGGTCTGCCTATGATTGAAAGTTTTCATAAGACCCTGCTTGAAAAAGGGCCGGGCAGAATAAGTCCCTTCTTTATCCCCGGTATAATTCCCAATATGCTTCCCGGTCAGCTTGCAATTGAATTCGGTGCACAGGGCCCCAATACATCTATTGAGACAGCCTGTGCAGCGAGCACCCATGCTGTTGGCGAAGCATTCAGACTGGTTCAGGACGGTATAGCAGATGCAATGATAACCGGAGGGGCAGAAGCTGTTGTAACACCTCTTGCCTTTGCAGGTTTCTGCTCAATGAAGGCGCTGTCCACCAGAAATGACGAGCCGGAAAAAGCTTCCCGACCCTTTGAACGAGACAGGGACGGGTTTATTATGGGGGAAGGTTCAGGTATCCTCATTATTGAGGAACTGAATCATGCCCTTGAAAGAGGCGCAAAAATTTATGCCGAAATCGCAGGATACGGTCTTTCAGGCGATGCATACCATGTTTCATCACCACACCCAGACGGTGACGGCGCTGTAAACTGTATGTCCATGGCTATCGGCTCAGCAGGGCTTAAGCCCGAAGATGTTGATTATATCAACGCTCACGGAACATCAACTCAGATGAATGATGCCTCCGAAACAAAGGCCATTAAAAAACTGTTTGGTGAGCATGCCTATAAACTGGCAATCAGTTCTACAAAATCCATGACCGGTCATCTCCTTGGAGGAACCGGCGGTGTTGAAGCTATTTACTCTGCCCTGACCATTAAAAACGGAGTAATTCCGCCAACCATCAATTATGAAAATCCTGATCCTGAATGTGATCTTGACTATGTTCCAAATGAAGCCAGAAAAGCACAGGTAAAGGTGGCAATGTCCAATTCATTCGGTTTCGGCGGCACAAACGCGTCAGTGCTTTTCAAGGCCTATGAGCCATAATTAAACGGAGCCTGTGCTCTGTAAAGGGATTGAAAATGAAAATCATAATTGGATCGGACCATGCCGGTTTTGATTTAAAGGAAAAATATAAAGACCTTCTTGAAAAAGAACTCGGATATGAAGTAACAGATGTAGGTGCATACAGTACCGATTCTGTTGATTATCCTGACATCGCTCAGAAGGTCGCCGGAGCTGTATCTGCCGGTGAATTTGAAAAGGGCGTACTTATTTGCGGTTCGGGTATCGGCATGTCAATAGCCGCCAACCGTTTCAAGGGTGTTAACGCAGCCCTGTGTCACGACCTTTTTACTGCCGAAATGTGCCGTAAACATAACAACGCCAATATTCTGGTTGTTGGAGGCAGAGTTACCGGAGACGGCCTTGCACTCGAAATGCTTAAGGTTTACCTTAATACCGAGTTTGAGGGCGGAAGACATAAAATGCGTGTAGATAAAATAGATAATTGAGGTGATGAAGTTGATTGATAAAGAACTTTCGCAGATAGACCCTGAAGTTGCCGAGGCAGTTAAGGGTGAAATAAAGAGAGAGCAGGACTCAATAGTTCTCATAGCTTCCGAAAACTATGCATCAAGGGCTGTAATAGAAGCTCAGTCCAATGTAATGACAAACAAGTATGCCGAAGGATATCCCGGCGCAAGATACTACGGCGGATGCGAGAATGTAGATGTTGTAGAAGCCCTTGCAATTAAAAGAGCCCAGGAACTTTTTGGCGCAGAATATGTCAATGTGCAGCCCCATGCCGGTTCACAGGCCAATATGGCTGTATATTTTTCAGTGCTTAAACCCGGTGACACCATCCTTGGAATGAGCCTTTCACACGGCGGCCATCTTACCCATGGAAGCAAAGCAAGTTTTTCAGGGAATATTTTTAATTCATTCTCCTACGGTCTTGAACCCGAAAACCAGACAATCGACTTCAACCAGGTTTACGAGCTTGCAAAGGAACATAAACCCAAAATGATAGTAGTGGGTGCAAGCGCATACCCCAGAATCATCGACTTTAAAAAATTCAGAGAAATTGCAGACGAAGTAGGCGCCTATGTAATGGCTGATATTGCTCATATAGCAGGCCTTGTTGCAGCAGGCGAGCATCCTACCCCGGTTGGAATTGTAGACTTTGTTACAACAACAACCCATAAAACCCTGCGCGGCCCCAGGGGTGGTCTTATCATGTCTTCCAAAGAACATGAAAAGGCAATAAACAAGAGCATATTCCCTGGAATTCAGGGCGGACCTCTTATGCATGCAATCGCTGCAAAGGCCGTCTGTTTTCATGAAGCTCTGCAGCCCGAGTTTAAGGAATACCAGAAACAGGTAGTTAAAAACTCAAAGATCATGGCTGAAGAAATGGTCAAATACGGATTTGATCTTGTATCAGGCGGTACTGATAATCACCTTATGCTTATTGATCTTTCAAATAAAGATCTTACCGGTCTTGACGCTGAAGTTGCACTTGGAAAGGCAGGCATTGTTGTAAATAAAAATACAGTGCCCTTTGAAAAGAGAAGCGCTCTGGTAACCAGCGGTTTAAGAATAGGTACCCCTTCTGTTACTACCCGCGGTTTTAAGGAAGATGAAATAAGAGCAGTTGCAGGTATGATCAACAGGGTGCTTAGCAATATCAATGATGAGAAAGTTCAGGAAGAAACAAGAGCATCGGTTAAGGAACTCTGTGATAAATTCCCGATATACGGTTACCTGGACTGATATGAATTTAAATAAGAGGTAAAATAATTGTCTCGACCAACCTGGCCCGAATATTTTATGGCTATCACTGAACTTGTGGCTAAAAGATCAACATGCTTAAGAAGACATGTTGGAGCAATACTTGTTAAGGATAAAAGAATACTGGCATCAGGATACAATGGTGCCCCGTCGGGTCTGAGACATTGCGAGGAAGCAGGCTGCCTGAGGGCTGATTCCAATATCCCCTCAGGACAGAGACATGAGCTCTGCCGGGGACTTCATGCGGAACAGAACCTGATACTGCAGGCAGCCTATCACGGCATAGCAATTAACGGGTCAGTTCTTTATTGTACTAATAAGCCCTGTGTGATATGTAGCAAGATGATTATAAATGCAGGTATCGGCAAGGTTTATTATGCTGAAGGATATGATGATCCTCTGGCTGATCAGATGCTGGAAGAAGCTAACCTCGAAATTGAAAGGTTGACCATATGAAATGCCCGTACTGTTCTAAAACCGAAAACAAGGTTATAGATTCAAGGCTGAGCAAGGATGGACGCACTATAAGAAGAAGAAGAGAATGCCTGGACTGCGCCAGACGTTTCACAACATATGAAAGGCTCGAAGAACTTCTGCCCATGGTTATTAAAAAAGACGGCAGAAGGGAACCCTTTAACAGAGAAAAGATTATTGCAGGAATAAAGATGTCCTGCCAGAAACGCCCTGTAAGCGTCAACAAGATCGAAGATTTTGTTGATTCACTGGAAGTATACTTTCAGGAACTGGGAAAAAAAGAAGTAGAAAGCAGAGAGGTCGGGGAAAGAGTTATCAGCAGCCTTAAGGACTGGGATGAAGTTGCCTATGTCCGTTTTGCATCTGTATACAGGCAATTCAAGGATATCAATGAGTTCATGAATGAACTTGAAGTAATCCTCAAGAACAGAAGAGAAGGAGTCAGTTAACCCCGTACTTCATTCTTGCCAGCATATCCTGTCTATTTCAGAGTTATTAACTCTTTCCTTATAGAAAACAATTGAACGAAAACGACAAAATATTTATGAAAAAGGCCCTCAGCATGGCGAAAAAGGGCCTTGGGAAAACAGCGCCTAATCCTGCCGTAGGAGCAGTGATAGTGAGAAACGGCAGCGTAATTGCCGCAGGCTATCACAAAAAGGCCGGAGCAGCCCATGCTGAAGTGGATGCTATTTCTTCTCTCACAGAAAAAGTTACCCCTGAAGATGTCATGTACGTTACTCTTGAACCATGTAATCATCAGGGCAAAACTCCTCCATGTACAAAAGCCATAATCGAAACCGGAATAAAAAATGTTGTTGTAGGGATGACAGACCCCAATCCTTCTGTAAAGGGAGGGGGAATCGATTATCTCCGTTCGATGGGAGTCAATGTAAAAGCCGGAGTTCTTGAAAAAGAGTGTAAAGAACTGCTCGAATCATTCAGAAAATATATCAGTACCGGGCGCCCCTTTATAATAGCTAAGTCTGCTTTAACACTCGACGGATATACCGCCGCTTCAACGGGCCATTCCATGTGGATTACCGGCGAAAAATCCAGGGCTTATGTACACAGACTGCGGTCCGAAGTTGATGCTGTTATGGTTGGTGTCGGTACTGTAATTGCCGATGATCCTCAGCTTACATCAAGGCTGCCGAAAGGAAATGGCCGTAATCCTCACAGGATAATAGTAGATACAAACCTTCGCATACCTCTCAAGTCCAGGCTGCTTAATGATGATTCCGGGGTGTTAAACTATATTATCTGCGGTGAAGATGCTGACATAGAAAAGATAAAACAAATTGAAAGAAACAATACATATGTTGTAAGATGCCCCATTAAGAATAACCGGGTTGATCCTGATAAAATGCTGGATATTCTAGGTGAAAAAAATATAACATCCGTACTGTTTGAAGGCGGATCAAAACTTATGGGGTCCATGATAAGAGAAAAGCTTGTGGATAAGTTTCTGGTGTTCAAGGCTCCGAAGCTTTTGGGCGGAAATGACGGTATCCCCATGGCGGAAGGCAAAGGCCCTGAAAATATGGGGCAGTCATTGAGCCTTAAAGATGTTAAAATAAAAAAATATGGTGAGGATATCCTTGTGTCAGGGTATCCTGTTTATCAATAATCTCAGGGTGACAGATGTTTACAGGACTTGTTGAAGGCAAAGGGCGAATAATAGACGCGCGTCTTTCGGGCGGGGATATGACTATATCCATAATGCCACTGTTTGACATGTCCGAATGCGCCATCGGCGACAGTGTTGCCGTAAACGGTGTATGCCTTACCGTTACGGTGATAAACGACGGGGTTGTGACAATGTATGCTTCAAGTGAGACAACTTCAAGGACAACTTTAGGCTCTCTTCGACCGGGAGCAGAAGTGAACCTTGAAAGGGCGCTGCGTCTGTCTGACAGGCTGGGCGGGCATATTGTTTCGGGCCACGTTGACGGTATCGGCCAGATATCCGAAAAAAAACAGGTTAAAAAATCATGGCTTATCGGGGTGAAAATTGATGAATCTGTTTCAAGGTACACCATTGAAAAAGGGTCAATAACAATTGACGGAATAAGCCTTACTATAAATGTTTGTCAAAACGGGTATTTTGAGGTTAATATCATTCCTGAAACAGGCAGTTCAACAACGCTGTTGGATAAAAGAGTCGGTGACAGGGTAAATATTGAAACCGATCTGATAGCAAAGTATATAGAAAAATTATTTATTAAGGAGAGGGCTGCCGAAGATGAAAGCGCTTCTTCCTCCATTAATATGGAGATGCTGGCGCAATTTGGATTCGGCAGTAATATCAAATGAGTATATCAAGAATAGAAGATGTTATCGAAGATTTGAAAAATGGTAAAATGATTATCCTTGTTGATGATGAAGACAGGGAGAATGAGGGAGACCTTACCATGGCCGCTGAAATGGTAACTCCCGAAGCAATCAATTTTATGGCCAAGTACGGCAGGGGACTGATATGTCTCTCTCTTGCCCCGGAACTGGTTGAGCAGCTTAAACTGCCTCTTATGGTAGACGTTAACAAGTCTCCCTTTAATACCGCTTTTACAGTATCTATCGAGGCAAGGGAAGGTGTTACCACCGGTATTTCAGCCGCTGACAGGGCAACAACCATTCTGGCGGCAGTAAAGGACGGCGCAAAACCTGAAGATCTTGTTCAGCCGGGACATATTTTCCCATTAAGAGCAAGAAAGGGCGGAGTCCTCTTCAGAACAGGTCAGACCGAAGGTTCTGTTGATCTTGCAAGAATTGCAGGGCTTAAGCCTGCAGGCGTAATATGCGAGATAATGAAAGATGACGGTACAATGGCCCGTATGCCGGATCTGATAGACTTTGCAGAAGAACATGATCTGAAAATAGCAACTGTAGCTGATATCATAGCATACAGAATGAGAAACGAATCCTTTGTCCGAATGGTGGCAGAAACAGTTCTGCCTACACCCTTTGGTGAATTTAAGGCCTACGGCTTTATAAATGATATTGATAACCGTGAGCACCTTGCCGTGGTAAAGGGTGATATTGATCCTGAAAAGGAAGTTCTTGTAAGGGTTCACTCCCAGTGCCTTACAGGAGATGTGTTCGGGTCGTACAGGTGTGACTGCGGAAATCAGCTGGAAAAGGCTATGCAGATAATTCAGGAAGAGGGCAGCGGTGTTATCCTTTATCTTCAGCAGGAGGGAAGGGGTATCGGCCTTGCCAATAAACTTAAGGCATATGCTCTTCAGGATAAGGGACGCGATACTGTAGAAGCCAATGAGGAGCTGGGTTTTGAAGCTGACCTGCGTGATTACGGTGTAGGCGCTCAGATGCTTGCTGCACTTGGTGTGAAAAAAATGAGAATGCTGACCAATAACCCTAAAAAGATCAGGGGAATAGAAGGGTATGGTCTTGAAGTGACCGGCAGGGTTCCTATCGAGTGTGAGCCGAGACCGGAAAATATGAAATACCTGCTGACCAAGTGTCAGAAGCTGGGTCATATGATGAAGATAGGAAAAGATTTAAAATAAACAACAGGAGAAAAAAATGCCAAAAGTACTTGAAGGTATTATATCGGCCGAAGGTTTTAAGTTTGCGATAGTAGTAAGCAGGTTCAATGATTTTATATGTTCAAAGCTGGTTGAAGGTGCAATGGATGCCCTTAAAAGACATGGCGGAAATGAAGATGATGTTACACTTGTAAAGGTTCCAGGAGCATTTGAAATTCCCCTTGCCGCTAAAAAACTTACAGCAATGGCCGAATATGATGCAGTAATATGCCTCGGTGCAGTTATCAGGGGGGCTACTTCACATTATGAGTATGTTTCTTCCGAAGTGGCAAAGGGCATAGCTATGGTATCTCTTGAAAGCAGTATCCCTGTAACATTTGGAGTGCTTACAACAGAAAACCTTGAACAGGCTATTGAAAGAGCCGGCTCAAAGGCCGGAAATAAGGGCTGGGATGCAGCTATGGCCGCCATGGAAATGGCAAGCCTTTTTAAAGGAATGAAATAACGGGGTTCTCCGGTATTTTAAAAGATAAATAATAATGGGAAACAGAAGAAAAGCAAGGGAGCTTGTAACCCAGATTCTTTTCCATATGGAATATAATCCTGGAATCCCGGATAAAAGTTTTGATGTGATCTGTGAAAATTTTGATGCTCCCAGATCTTTAAGGGCCTTTGCCAGAGAGCTTGTACGCGGTGTCTGTGATAACAGAAAACAGATCGACGGGCTCATTGTAAAGGCCTCAAAGAACTGGCGCATTGAAAGAATGTCCAGAGTGGACAGAAGTATACTCCGGCTGAGTGTATATGAGATGATGTATATGGATAATATACCTCATAAAGTGTCTATCGACGAAGCTGTCGAGCTGGGTAAAAAATATGGAACAGAAGAATCCGGAGCCTTTATAAACGGCGTACTGGATAAAATTTATATTGAACATATCAAGGAAAAAAATCAGGAAAATTAGTAGATATGCGGCTTGATTTGAGATTTACAAATCGTTCCCTGGATGAACTCTGGTGTCAGGCAGTTGTTATGCTGTCATTCAAAGTCAACGAAAAGATAGCTGCTCCGCTGGATCATCTTGATAAAAAAATGACCGGAAGTATCCGGAACATTATTCAGTCCGGAATCTGGACAGGTGAACGGGGAGAAAAGCTTCTGCTGGCGACACAGAATTCCATCAAGGCGGATAAGCTTCTTGTTTACGGCCTTGGCGAGGAAGTAAAATATTCACTGCAGCTGCTAAAAAGCGAAATAGAAAATGTCGGAAATGCGCTTGTTAAGCTGGGGGTGAACGAGCTGAGTATAGAGATTCCGGGTGTAACCGGTATTGATGCCGGATACGATCAATATATTGAGACTGCAGTAAAAAACATTACTGATATTTATATGCAGAAATATCTGGATGTGCCGGATTTTATCCTGAAACTTTACGTTGTTATAGATAACGGCTGTGTAAAAGATATAAGCCGGATAGCCGAAAACCTGAGAGGTTCTTTCCCGGCTCTTTCGGATATATCTATTATACTTGATAAATCTCAGGCCTGTCAGCAGGCTAATGTTGCTGAAATGGCGGCATAAAAAAATCAAACAGGAAAGGCAGTAAGTATTGTGAAGTACAATCCTAAATCAATTGAAAAAAAATGGCAGGAGTACTGGGAGTCTGAAAATCTTTTTAAAGTAAAAGAACTCCCTGACCGGGAAAAGTACTATCTTCTGGAAATGTTCCCCTATCCGTCCGGTAAAATTCATATGGGGCATGTGCGGAATTATACTATCGGTGATGTTGTTGCCAGGTACAAGAGAATGGCCGGCAAGAATGTTCTTCACCCTATGGGGTGGGATGCCTTTGGCCTTCCTGCTGAAAATGCCGCAATAGATAACAATACGCATCCGGCCAAATGGACCTATTCAAATATTGAAAACATGAAAGCCCAGCTCAAGATGATGGGTTTCAGCTATGACTGGGACCGTGAAGTTGCCACATGTGACCCTGAGTATTACAGGTGGGAACAGCTCATGTTTGTCAAAATGTTTGAAAAGGGGCTTGCCTATAAAAAGAGAACTCATGTCAACTGGTGCGACAACTGCCAGACAGTTCTTGCCAAGGAGCAGGTGGAAAACGGCTGCTGCTGGAGACACAGCAATAAAGAAGTTATCCTTAAAGAGATGGACAGCTGGTATTTTAAAGTTTCCGACTATGTTGAGGATATACTGCAGAAATGTGATGAGCTTACCGGCTGGCCCGAAAGAGTCATCACAATGCAGAAAAACTGGATAGGTAAAAGCTACGGCGCAATAATAAATTTTCCTCTGGCAGATTCAGACCAGGTTATTGATGTATTTACCACAAGGCCTGACACGGTTTATGGCGCCACTTTCATGTGCTTTGCCCCTGAGCATCCGATGCTCAAGGAGATGGTAAAGGGGCTTCCCCAGGAAGAGGAAGTGATCAAATTTATTGACCGCACCATGAAGGTTGACGGTTTTATCAGAACTGCTGAGTTTACTGAAAAGGAAGGTATATTTACAGGCAGGTATGCTGTTAATCCTCTTACACAGGAGAAAATTCCTATATATGTAGCAAACTTTGTGCTCTTTGATTACGGTACAGGTGCTATTATGTCCGTGCCCACACATGATCAGCGTGATTTTGAGTTTGCCGAAAAATACGGAATTAAAAAAGTCGTTGTCATTACTCCTTCGGATAAAGAACTTGATGCAGAAACAATGACCGAGGCCTATGAACAGGAAGGTGTTCTTATTAACTCCGGCCCCTTTAACGGCACTGGTAATGTAGATGCCAAGGAAGAAATAGCTAAATATCTTGAAGAAAAGGGATTGGGTAACAAAACTGTAAACTACAGGATAAGGGACTGGAACATCTCCAGGCAGAGATACTGGGGAGCACCTATTCCGATTATATACTGCGATAAATGCGGCGCTGTTCCTGTACCTGAAAAAGACCTTCCGGTTGTTCTTCCGCTTGATAAGGCCCTTAGAGAAAGCGGAGGCTCGCCTCTGCCCTTTGAGCCTGATTTTTATGAAGTGACATGTCCGAAATGTAACGAACCTGCACGCCGTGAGACCGACACCATGGATACATTTGTCGAGTCTTCATGGTATTTTGCAAGGTATGCAAGTCCTCACTGTGACACTGCCCCGGTGGATCTTGAAAGTGTAAAGTACTGGCTTCCGGTTGATCAGTACATAGGCGGAATCGAGCATGCAATTCTTCATCTTCTTTACTCACGATTTTTTACAAGGGTATTAAAGGATATGGGATATTCTCATATTGACGAACCCTTTAAAAATCTTCTGACACAGGGCATGGTATGTAAAGAGACCGAAGAGTGTCCTGAACACGGCTATCTCTTCCCCTATGAAGTTGCTGATGATAAATGCACAAAGTGCGGCTCAGAGATAATCAGGGGCAGAAGCATCAAGATGTCAAAATCCAAGAAGAATGTTGTTGATCCTGCCCAGCTTGTTGATACATACGGCGCTGACACGGTCCGCATGTTCTGTCTTTTTGCTTCACCGCCGGAGCGTGACCTTGAATGGAGCGATCAGGGTGTGGACGGCGCCTACAGGTTCCTTAACAGGGTGTGGAGGCTTGTAACCGAAAACCTCGACAGTCTCAAAAAGGTTTCGCCCTACGATAATAAAGGCGATCTTGATGAAGATCTTAAGGCCGTAAACAGAAAGATACATGAGACTGTAAAAAAAGTATCGAGCGATATAGAAGACCGGTTTCATTTTAATACGGCCATAAGTGCTGTAATGGAACTTATAAATGATATATACAAATACCTGAGCGATGAGACGGAAAAGAGCGAAACAGCATGGTCTGTTATCAGGGATGCGGCAGAAAAAACAATACTTCTTCTTTCTCCTGTTGTTCCTCACATAACCGAAGAACTGTGGCGCATGCTGGACCATGATGAACCTCTTTTAGATGCACAGTGGCCGACCTATCTTGAAGAAGCCCTGGCAGTTGATAAAAAGCTGCTTATTGTTCAGGTTAACGGAAAAGTCCGAAGCAAGATTGAAATTCCTGCTTCTTTTTCAGACGAAGAGATAGAAAAAGAGGCTGTAAGCGATGAGAGGATTGTTAATTTTATCGGTGATAAAAAGATCAGGAAAGTAATAGTTGTTAAGCAGAAGCTGGTTAATATTGTAATCTAGGAAAGACTGATGAATCTATCAAAAACTGTATTAAGTCTGACATCTGTTATAGCTTTGCTGATAATATCGGGCTGCGGCTATAATTTCAGGGCCGGCGGAGAACCTGTCGGTATTGAAATAAAGAGTCTGGCCATACCCATGGTCGAAAGCTCTTCATCGGAAAAGGGATTTGAATCCGATTTTACAACAGTTTTAAGAAACGAATTCATAAGCCACAGCCGCGTCCCTCTTAAAAACAAAGACCGGGCAGCCATGGTTCTTCTGGTGGATGTTTATGAAATTACCACCCAGCCCTTAACATTTGATTCTGTTCAGAATACGGTTTCGGGTAAGACTGTAACCTATGAAACAACAAGCAGCCGGAGGCTTATATTAAGGCTTAATGCAAGTCTTGTAGACAGTGAAACCGGAAAGCCTGTATGGAATGACACCTCCATGACGGAAGAAGCCAAGTTTGATGTTACATCAGATCCGCTCTTGAACCGGAAAAACCAGCGTGATGCACTGCTTAAAATTGCCGGGCTTCTTTCAAAAAGAATTTATAGCAGGACAATGGAAAGATTTTAATGGCCGGAGATCTTCGACCAGAGGATGTTATAAAGGCGCTGGAAAGGGGCAAGCTTGCTCCTTTCTATCTTTTTTACGGGCCCAATGATTTTATCATAGAAAGAATTCTTACACGGATCAGGAATGAATATATCCCTGAGAGCGCCAGGGATTTTAATATGGAGATCTGCTACGGCGGAGAAACCAAACCCTCCGAGGTAATAAACAGGGCTCAGACAATTCCTTTTTTGGCGTCAAACCGTCTTATTATACTTCGCAGAATTGATTCCTATAAGGCTGATCAGCTTAATAAGTTTATCCCGTACCTTGAAAAACCTGTGGATTCGACCTGTCTGATTTTCATGTCTGCAAAAACAGATTTTAAAAAGAAGTTCTACAAGGCCCTAAGGGCTGCAGGTGCTGCTGTCAACTTCAGTGAATTAAAGGCTAATCAGGTTCTTCCATGGATTCAGACAAGTGCAGGGGAGATTGGTCTTAATATCGACAGAAACGGCTGCGGAATGCTTCAGGAGATAACCGGAACAGGGTTAAGGGAAATATATTCTGAGCTTGAAAAACTTAAGCTTAGTTATGGTGATAAACAGATAGGCGAGCAGGAAGTAAAAGAGCTTGCCATCAACAGCCGGATGTATTCAATTTTTGAGCTTACGGATGCTCTTTCTGAGAAGAAAACCTCAAAAGCGCTTTCTGTGCTTTCCAGATTTCTTGAAGAAGAGGATAAAAAAAGTGCGCCTCTGCAGATAATAGGGATGCTCAACAGGCAGATAGGTCTTCTGTGGCAGGTTAAAGCCCTGTCTGCAGGCGGTCAGAATGACAGAGAAATATCGTCAAAAGTGGGGATAGCCCCATTTTTAGTGACAAACTACCTTAGACAGTGCAGAAACTGGACACCCGGGGAGCTCAAAAACGGTATTTCATTACTATATCAGACAGACAGACTTCTCAAGTCCGGTTCCAGGCCGAAACCAGTACTTGAGAATCTTATACTGTCATTATGTAAATGATTTTTTTATCAGGATGCCGCAATCTGGTTAATCTGACTTGCAAGACGAGATATTTTACGGGAAGCTTTTTTCTTATGAAATACACCTTTAGAAGCGCTTTTCTGGATTATAGACATCGCTTTTTTAAGTGTTTCAATAGCTTTTTCTTTATCACCATCAGTAATAGCAGCCCGTACTTCTTTAACTGTGTTTTTAGAACGGGTCTTATATCCCATATTTCTAACTCTTTTGAGTTCGCTCTGTCTTGCCCTTTTGAGAGCTGATTTATGATTTGCCAAATTAATTACTCCTGTAGTTAATGTTAAAATTTGTAAACATATTTTAATAAAGTAATAGGTTGAAGCTGTCAAGCTAAAAAATAACAATGAATGATACAGAAGATAAAAAAAATAATAAAGAAAAACAGAATCTGGGAAGGGCTGCAGGTGTTGTTTCTTTTTTTACCCTGATGAGCCGGATTTTAGGGCTTGTAAGGGATATGGTTATAGCATCTTTTTTTGGAGCAACAATTGCTGCCGATGCGTTTGTTGTAGCATTTAAAATACCCAATATGCTGAGACGGTTCACAGCAGAAGGCAGTATGACCATTGCCTTTATCCCCGTCTTCACCGAATATCTTAAAACAAAATCAAAAAAAGAAGCCTTTGAACTGGCAAGGATTATTCTTACTATATTGTCAGTTATTCTGGTTTTTATCACTATTGCCGGTATTATTTTTTCTCCCTGGATTGTAAGGCTTATTGCAAACGGATTTGGCGGAGATGGACCCAAATATGAACTCACAGTCCTTCTTACCAGAATTACATTTCCTTACATATTACTCGTAAGTCTTGTAGCTCTTTTTATGGGCGTGCTCAACAGCCTGAAACATTTTGCAGCACCTGCTGCTGCGCCAGTTTTTCTCAATGTCGGGATCATCGGGGCAACCCTTCTTATTGCTCCCCATATGTCTGAGCCGGTTGTAGCAACTGCAGCAGGAGTTCTGATTGGTGGAGTATTACAGGTAGCGCTGCAGCTCCCGGTGGTTTATAAAAAAGGACTATCCCTTTTTCCTGTGTGGCGGCCCCGGCATCCAGCTGTTAAAAGAATCGGTCTTTTGATACTTCCGGCACTTTTCGGGTCTGCTGTTTATCAGGTAAACCAGATTACAGGAACATATCTTGCCTCCTATTTACAAAGCGGAAGTCTCTCCTGGCTGTATTATGCTGACAGGCTTGTTGAATTACCTCTGGGTGTATTTGCGATAGCCATAAGCACTGCAGCGCTTCCATCTCTTTCGAGGCAGGCGGTGGATAAAGATGAAAGTGCGTTTATTGATACTTTAAATCATGCCCTGAAACTTACATTTTTTATATCAATTCCATCCATGGCAGGATTGATTGTTATGGGAAAGCCCATAATTCAGCTTTTTTTTCAAAGGGGAGCCTTTGATGCGATCTCCACTGATATGACTGCCGTTGCACTTATGTATTATGCATTCGGGCTATGGGCATTTTCAGGTGTAAAGATTGTTGTTTCAGGTTTTTATGCAATTCAGGACACAGTGACCCCTGTTAAGGTTTCTGTTGTTGTCTTTTTGCTGTACCTGTTTTCAGGCATGATACTTATGGAACCCTTAAATCATGGCGGGCTTGCCCTTGCATTATCCATTGCGTCAACATGTAATTTTTTACTGCTTGTTTATCTTTTTAAAAAGAAGATGCCCAACTGGAAATTGTCTCCCATTCTTTTATCAGTGTTTAAAATTATTTTATCGGCGGCCGTTATGGGGCTGGGAGTCTATTATCTGAAAAAGAAGTTTTTCACTTATAGTCCTGATCCCGGAGTTTTTAATCTTGTTATTGAGGTGGCTGTTCTTGTGGTTTCCGGAGTAGTACTTTATTTGGCTGCGGCATTATTGTTCAGGTGCAGAGAGTTAAGAGCTTTTACTGGTTTGATCAGTAAAAAATTGAAAAGAGGATAGAGTAAACAGTTAAGAGTCATAAAAAGCAGTATCTCTTTTCTGTTTTCCCATTCCTCTTTTCTATGCTTCTATTCTATGGTCTGTAACCTTTATTTTGCTGAGTTCAGTATGACCTTCCCAAAATCCATAAAATCGGAACGTTTCATGAGATCGTAATCCTTCATTCCCATATCGCCCATCATCTTTTTGTTTTCAGGTTCCATGAGGTTAAGGGTTATTCTTCCGTTAAAGGATTTTCCCGGTACTCCTGTTACGCCGGTAAGTTTTGACAGGTACCCGTCAATAAGCTGTTTTATATTCTCCGGACCGGTGGGTTTTTTCATGTTTCCCTGTACGCAGAAGAGTCCCCTGATTCTGCTCTTTAAGGCAGACTTGTTTTTTGCCAGGTAATCTTCCATTTCCTTTGAAACCTTGTTTGACCTGATAGATCCGCCGATAACTATATTGTCATACTTTGACGGATCCGGGTTTTCCCGAACATCAAATACATCAGCAATACCGTCCATGCCTTCTGAAATCCATACCCCGGCGTCACGGCTTGAACCGCACCATGTGCTGTAGATCACTGCCCATTTTTTGTCCGATTTTTTCGGATAGTATTCAAGCGCCATGCTGTTGTTGGCAACTGCCATTGCTCCAAGTCCGATAACACCTGCTCTGATAAAATCACGTCTCTCCATAAAACTAAGCCTCCTTCAAAATAACGCAGTTTTTTTATTTAGATGGGGCGACAGGCCCCGGTTCCCATTCTTCATCATAGAGTTCCCCGTGGGCACTCTTTAAATTGTCGATGATCTTAATACCCTGAGGGCATTTATCTTCACATTCTCCGCATTCTATGCAGTTTACAGCATTTTGCGCAGGACCGATTAATGTGTTGTATGTAATGACCGGCATCTCATCTTTAAACAGGTACAGGTCATTATAGGTTGAAAAAATCATGGGGATATTTACCCCGTTGGGGCAGGGCATGCAGTAACTGCAGCTTGTACAGTCAACTTTCATAAGTTCCCTGTATGCTTCGGCAGCTTTGCTTATGATTCCCAGTTCTGTTTCCGTAAGACTTTCCGGAACAAAATCATCAGCAATTTTAAGATTTTCTTTCAGGTGTTCCATTGACGACATACCGCTTAATATAACGGAAACTTCAGGATGGTTTGCCACCCATCTAAGCCCCCATTCTGCCGGGCTGCGTTTTATTTCCGAGGTGTCCCATATTTTCTGGACACCCTCAGGAATTCTTGCTGTAAACCTGCCTCCCCTTAAGGGTTCCATGATTATAACGCCTATACCCTTTGAGGCGGCATACTGAAGCCCTGATTTGCCTGCCTGATAATTTTCATCAAAATAGTTATACTGTATCTGGCATACATCCCAGTCGTAGGCGTCGATGATCTCCTTGAAAACATCAGCCTTGTCATGAAAAGAAAAACCTACATACTTTGCTCTTCCGTCCTTTTTTATTCTGTCCAGAAATCCAAGGCAGCCAAACTCCTTTGCCTTTTCCCATGTCTCTTTATTGAGTCCGTGGAGAAGATAGAAGTCAAGATAGTCTGTTCCCAGTTTTTTAAGCTGTTCGTCCAGAATTCTGTCAAAGTCTTCATTTTTCTGAACCATGAAAACAGGTGACTTTGTTGTGATATAAAGCTTTTCTCTTTTACCTTTAATGGCTTTTCCCAGTATTAACTCGCTGTTGCCGGCATGATACATGTAGGCTGTATCAAAATAATTGACACCGTTATCAATTGCGTAACTGATCATTTCAAGGGCTTTTTCTTCGTCAACGGCCCTCTGCCTTTCAATAAAATCTTTTGGCGGGTCCTTCTGTTCAAGCATGGGCAGTCTCATGCATCCCAGGCTCAGAACTGATGCATTGCAGTCAGTTTTTCCAATTTTTCTGTATAACATTTATTCCTCCCTGATCGTCAGATTGTTTTCTGTCCGGATTTAGGTAAATGGCAGGTTGATCAACCGTTTAAAGATCTTTTATCTTATTTGTAACCTTAACCTGAAATTTATTATTGATGAATCCGGGTGAGAATATATCCGCTCGAAGAGTTTTTGAGGTGGTTAAAAATATATATAATTGATAACAATTTAATGAAGGGGGCAATGATTGTCAAATAAAATATTTGTTTGAACATTTATATAATAATTATGGTGGTAATGAACAGGTATTAACCTGTTGGCGGATATTTTGAGTCATTTCAGGCTGTGTGAGTCCTCATAAACTGCTAAAAATAAAGGCAGTTAAGTTACAGCCCTTTTTCAATGCAGATTTCGAGGATAACCCTTATATGTCTTTCCATGGTTTCTGCTGCAAGTTCGGAGTCTCTGTTTTCAATGGCTTTAAAAATGGTTATATGCTGGTCAAATGTCATTTCATCCAGTTTTTCGTCTTTGATAAGGGTAGGGAAGGCCAGGTTCATTCCGTAGTATAAAACATCATAAAAGCTTTTCATAAGGTGAACCTGTACAATGTTTTTTGTTGCATAGGCTATGTTCATATGAAAACTGAGTTCGTTATCCAGGTCTCTCTCCAGGCTGTCTCTTGTCTCAAGCAGGCGGTCAAGGCTGTGTTCGATAATTCTTACATCCTGCTCTGTTGCTCTTCTGGCGGCAAGTGCAGCGCTGTTTGACTCCAGTACCATCCTTACTTCAAGAAGGTCAACGATAGTAAAATCCTGCCCGTTAAGCAGCTGCAGAAGGGGTTTTTCATTTTTTCGTGTTTCTTCTCCCAGTACAAATGTCCCGACGCCCCTGCGGCTTTCAATCAGGCCCTGTTCAGTGAGTTTCTGTATTGCTTCTCTTACAGTGGGTCTTCCTACATTAAAGGCATTGGCCATGTCCCTTTCGGACATCAGTTTTTCTCCTGCCCTGAGCTCCCCTCTATAGATCATGTCCCTTAACTGCGCATAGACCCTTTCGGATATTTTTACCGGTTTGATTGGCTTAAACATTTTTATCCTTAAAAAATTAATAAATTGGTAATACCACGTGACCAATAAACAGTCAACATGAAAATCCCGGATTAAATGATATTAAATCAGGGCTCTAAACTGTATAATTTCTTGACTATTATTAATATGGCCGGTATTATTCGACGACTTTGAGTAATCTTACCGCATTACCACGCGCGGTAAAAATGACTGGTCATAATCAGTTTTTTTCCAGTGAAAAAATAAAATCATCCAGGGAGGATTTGAATATGAGTGCTAATGATATGAAAAAAATGTGCACCGATGAAACCGGAAAAGAGCTCGTTCTGCAGGGTAATATTGCATTTGCAGTCGGTTGTGTCAGGTCCGGCATTCACAGTGCTGACGGATATCCCGGTACCCCAAGTACCGAGGTGATTGACCGCGGCCTCAGCCAGGTTCAGGATATGATAAACGTCGGATGGTCTGTAAACGAGGCCGTTGCAGCCGGGGTCGGTTTTGGCCATACCCTTGCCGGTGCAGATGTTGTTGTTACAATGAAGATTCCGGGTCTATTCCAGGCCGGGGATATTTTTACCAGTGCTTCATTTTTTCATGATAAACGCGGAGCGCTTATATACTATATATCAAGTGATTTTACGCCCAGTTCAACACAGCATGTGGTTGATCCAAGGTATCTTTTTAAAACCTGTATGGTTCCGGTTATTGAACCAAGGAGTCATCAGGAAATGATGGATGCTCCCGGACTGGCAGCCGAGATAGGCAAAAAGTTCAACACTCCGGTTGTTATACTCGCAAGCGGCGGGCTCTGCCACAGTGAAGGACTTGTAAAACTGAATGAAATTCAGAAAAGGGAAATGCTTGATGTTCCGGAAGACCTTGGCAAATTTCAGCTGCTTCCGACAATGGCCAGAAATAACTATGATTCAGTCATGGAAACAAGAATGCCCGCCCTGGAGGAATATGTTGAAAACAATCCTCAGATCGAATGGACAAAGAACAGCGGAAAAAGAGGCGTTGTTACATACGGTATCAATACTGCCTATGTAAAAGAGGTAAGAGATTTTTTTAATGTGGATATGGATATACTTTCTCTTCCCATGACAAATCCGCTGCCGATTAAAAAGATCAAAGAGTTTTATGACTCCATTGACGGCGATGTATATGTAATAGAAGACGGATATCAGTACCTTCAGGAAGCAATGGAAAGAGAAGGCATGAAGGTAATCGGTAAAGAAAAATACACAAAGGTTACCGAATGGACCCCAATGTCTATTGCCGAAAAAATGGGGTACAGTGTTGAACATAAAGAAAGCAAAGTTAAACCCGTTCCAAGACCTCCCATGATCTGTGCAGGCTGCCCCTATACTCTTTTTAGCGGTGTTATCGCTAAAATGAAAAAACAGAAAAAGATTGAAGCCATATTCGGTGATATCGGGTGTAATGCCCTGCTTTATTTTATGGATGCCCTTGAAACCGGTCTGGCAATGGGCGCAAGCGACAGCCAGAGACAGGGTTTTGTTATCGCCAGGCCCGACAAGGCGGCAAAATGCATAAGTATAATAGGTGATGGTACCGAGTGTCATTCAGGTATGGATGCAACCCGTAATGCCGTGTTCAGGAAAGTGCCTGGAGTTAAGGTTGTTCTGGATAATTACTGGACAGCCATGACAGGCGGCCAGCCTTCTCCGAGTTCTCCTGTGAACCTTGCAGGTGATGCACTTGATTTTGATCTTGTTAAGGCCCTTGAAGGAAACGGCATGAAAGTGCTTGTTGCCAGCGCCTATGACAGGAAAGAAATTAAAGATACCATGAAAGATGCTCTTGCCATGGCTGATGAGGGTGAATTTGTCGTGGTTGTTGTAAGAGGCTGCTGCGTTAAAAAACAGCCTCCAAAGAGCAAGGGCATCAGGCTTAAGATCAACGAAGACAAATGTAAAAAGTGCGGCTCATGTCTCATGTGTGCAGGTATAGAAAAAGGCCCTGATGATATTCCCCTGTATAATAATTTCTGTTCAGGGTGTGCGGGCGAAAATCCGGCCTGTCTCCAGATGTGTCCCTTTGATGCAATTGAATTTCTTGAGGAAGGGGAAAAGAAGACAGCTGCAGCAGCAAGCTTTCCGGAAGCTCCCGAGCTTGTCCTTCCTGAATTTAAACATTCCGATTTTCCTGAAAGACTTACCCTTGCAATAAGGGGTGTCGGCGGTCAGGGAAATCTTTTCTTTGGAAAGGTTCTGACTCAGCTCGCGTTTATCGCAGGTTATTCCGAAGATAACATTGTTAAAGGTGAAACACACGGTATGGCCCAGATGGGCGGACCTGTTATAAGCACCTTTTCATGCGGAAAGGTTCACAGCCCGGTTCTTTTTCCGGGAAGCGCTGACTGTATCATCACAATGGAAGTAAGTGAACTCTTAAGACCCGGTTTCCTCGAAACCCTCAGAGAAGGAGCTACTGTTCTTATTTCAAAGACAAAGGTTGTTCCTCCTGTAATTACGGCAGAGGAATACCCCACAGACGAAGCTGTTTCAAAGGCTGTTGAAGGCTTTAAGGTTGTTGAGGTTGATATCCTTGCAAAGGCCCTTGAACTTGGTGACAGCACCGGGCGGATAGCAAATGTTGTTATGATCGGAGCATTAAGCAAGCTTCCTCCCTTTGATAAATTCCCGACAGAACTGTGGCTGCAGGCTATAAAGAATGTAAGTCCCAAACCTGCTATATGGGATGCAAACTATGCCGCATTTTCTGCAGGGAGGGAGCTGGTATGACAGACAATTTGTATGAACTGCTTTTTACCCCCAAAAGTATAGTTGTCATAGGCGCAAGCAATGACAAGCTCAAGACCGGGGGAAGGGTTACTGATAATATCAAGTCAAACGGCTATACCGGGGAGCTTTGGGCAATAAACCCGAAAACCCCGGATATAATGGGTCTGCCCACATATAAGAGCGTGGCGGACCTTCCCAAGGCTCCTGATCTTGCCTATATAGCAATTCCTGCTCCCTTTGTAAGGGGTAGCCTTGAAGAGCTTGCAGCCAAAGGCACAAAGGTTGTGATTATCCTTACTGCCGGATTCGGTGAGAAGGATCAGAAGGGTAAGGAAGAGGAAGAAAAATTTCTTGAGATTGCAGAAGCAAATGACATGACCCTGATAGGTCCTAACTGTTCAGGCTTTTTAACCACATGCTACTCAGGAAAATTTGCCGGAATTATTCCAAAGCTCAAACAGGGGCAGATAGATATAATCAGCGGATCAGGCGCTACAGTAGATTACCTTATGGAACAGGCTACCATGAGAGGCCTGTCTTTCAGCAACGTAGTAAACATGGGTAACTCCATACAGATAGGTGTTGAAGATATATTCGAGCTTGTTGATGAGAATTTCGGGCCTGATAACTCAAAACTGATTCTCACCTATATGGAGTCAGTTAAAAAGCCCATGAAGCTTCTCAAGCACGCAAGAAGCCTTACGCAAAAGGGCTGTACAATAGTGGGGATAAAGTCAGGAGTTACTGATGCCGGTAAAAGGGCCGCAGCAAGTCATACCGGCGCAATGGCATCGTCAGATACCGCTGTTGAGGCTCTGTTTGAAAAGGCAGGCATTATAAGGGTTCAGAGCAAGTCTGACCTGATAGAAGCTGCCGCAGCATTTACTGCATTAAAAGGCCTTATTGCAAAATACAGAGTGTGTATTGTTACAGACGCTGGCGGGCCTGGTGTTATGCTTTCTGATGAGCTTGGCAGGCAGGGACTTTCTCAGCCTGTACTCAGTGAAGAAACCCAGAAGAGGCTAAGTGAGTTTCTGCCTCCGGAGGCTGCAATAGGAAACCCCATAGATATTCTTCCGAGCCGTACACCGGAGCAGATGGAGCAGATCTATAAAGTGCTTGATGAAACCGAAAAAGATAATATCGATGTTATCTTTACTATAGTAGGTAACTCTGGTCTTACTGATAACTGGAAGCTGTATCAGTCTATTATGAATGGTATGGATACATGCTCCATTCCTATTATCCCGATCATGAGTTCTGCAAACACATGCCAGGATATGATCGTAAAGGTAAGAGAAGCAGGTAAGCTTATCTTCCCCGATGAAGTCCCCGTAGGAAGGGCACTTGGCTGGCTCAGCCGCAAGCCTGTTCTTTCTGACCCCATGGATGAGCCTCATGATTTTGACAAAGCAAAGATTGAAAAAATCCTTAATGATCAGCCCGAACAGCTTGATCCCGAAGCAGTAAAGGAAATAATGGCTGCTTCCGGTTTAAAACTTCCTTTTCAGGAAGATGTGTTTGATAAGGCCAATCTAGCTGCTGCCTGTGAAAAAGCAGGGTTTCCTGTTGTTATGAAGGTTATCGGTCCTCTTCATAAAAGCGATGTGGGCGGTGTTAAAGTCGGTATTCCGGATATGGAAAAGGCAGAACAGGCCTGGGATGAAATCATGACGATCAGGGATGCCAGAGGCGTTCTTATCCAGCAGATGATTGAAGGCACCGAAGTGATACTTGGTGCTAAAAAAGAAGGTCTGTTCGGTCACCTGATCATGTTCGGTCTTGGCGGTATCTATACTGAGGCTCTTAAGGATGTAAGCTTTTCTCTTGCCCCTCTCGGAAAAGAAGAGGGTATGAACATGATTGAGAAAATCAAAACTCTTCCAATACTTAAAGGTATCAGGGGAGAGAAGGGCGTATCACTTGATGTACTTGCCGATTATCTTGCCCGCCTGAGTCTTCTGGTATATAACTTTCCGCAGATTGAAGAGATTGATCTTAATCCTGTAAAGGGTTATGAAGATGCTCTCTATGTAGTTGATTCAAGAATTATCCAAAATAAATAGTGGCTTTATATAAACAAAACCGCCTGTTCTGCTTACGCAGGACAGGCGGTTTTGTTTGTTGAGTATCACGGTGTTATTAAAAAAGGGCGAATAATTATTCGCCCCTACAGTGTGTATTCCGGTATGTTGATGTTTTTTTGTAGACCTGCGTGTCTGCCCGCAGCGATGGTGTTTTTTAGACAGGGGAAAATAATTTTCCGCTGATAATATCAGTAAGGCATACCATTGCTCTATTCCTTTGAATCTTTTTCTTCCAGGTATTTCAATAAATCCCCCATTGCTGTTGTTTCGCTTTTACCCGCAAGTCCTCTCCTGAGTTTTATCATTTCACTATACTCTTCTTCATCCATCAGCAGGCCTTCTTTCCTGGTGCCGGACTGTGTAATATCAATGGCAGGCCACAGTCTCAGTTCTGCGCATTTTCGGCTCAGTACAAGGTCCATATTACCTGTGCCTATAAACTCCTGGTAGATAATATCATCCATCCTGCTTCCTGTATCTATTAGTATGGTGGATAGGATGGTGAGTGAGCCTCCGTTGTCAATATTGCGTGCAGCGCCGAATATTCTTCTGGGCATCTCCATTGCGTTTGCCCCGAGCCCGCCGGTCAGGGTTCTTCCGTGACTGCGTGTATCAGAGTTAAAGGCTCTGGAAAGCCTTGTAAGAGAATCAATAAATACAACTGCATCAGCCCCTGATTCAGCAATGCGTGTGGCAGTGTTGATGGTCATCCTGGTTATCCGTAAGTGCTGTGTTATATTCTGGTCTGCTGAGGATGAAAGCACAAAGGCGCCGTTTAATCCTCTTCTGAAATCTGTGACTTCCTCCGGCCTTTCATCAACCAGCAGAACAAAAACGGTAACTTCCGGATTGTTTTTTAAGATTGAGTTGGCCATGTGTTTAAGGATAGTTGTCTTGCCTGACTTAGGCGGCGCAATTATAAGCCCGCGCTGTCCCTTTCCTACAGGAGCAATAAAATCTATTGCTCTGCCCGTTGTATCGTCAGGACCCTGGGCAAGCCTCAGCCTTTCTGACGGGCTTATACTGACAACATCTGACAGTGACTGTGTCTTTGAAAAATCTTCAATCGGAATGCTGTTTACTCTGTCAACTCCTGAGAGTTTGAGGTTTTTATTTTTACCGTCACCCGTTTCTCCTGTGCCCTCAATGAAATTTCCTTCCTGTAAAGAAAAGTCTCTGATAACGTTGGCCGGAACAAAAGTATCACCGGGACCGGGCTGAAAGTTGTTTTCAATTGATCTTAAAAAACCGAATTTTTTTTCTAAAATTTCCAGATAACCCTTTACTGATTCAGTCATTAAACTCCTGTCTTTCTATTAAAACGGTTAATAAATATTTGTATTATATATTCTGATGATCCCGCATGAGAAGCGGTACATATTTTCCTTTTAGAGAATTTAGTGATATCTTTGTTAAATAAAAAATTCCTGCAGCAGCAAGCGCTATAATAATCCATTCTCCAGCATCAATAAGTTCGTATTTGTAGTATTTATAAGTGCTGACCAGTTTCATTGTACTTGTGCCTGACATAAATAGTCCCAGGTGAATCGGTATATATGCCATAAGCGGCAGTACAACCCATGCAAACAGAGAAATCATCCATACCATTGCAAGGCTGAATACCATTATAAGGAGGGGTATCATAAGGTGCAGTTTTGCGATATCAACAAGAGCATAGAGAGGCATGCAGGCAAGTATAACAAGAAAGGTTGAAAGAAATGCCCCGGGCAGAGGTGATCTTTCGTCCGGAAAGGCAGCCTCTCCGTCTTTTTGAGCAACCCTCGCCATTACGGTTTCTTTTGCTGATTCATATGTTTCGGGAGTGCAGTAAAGGTGCAGCAGATCTCTGTACTGGTTTCTCAGTCGGATAGTAGAATGTTTTTTATCATAAACAGCCTTGAAAACCGTTTCCCACTTAAGTGTAACCCGCTCTCCTGAAATACTTAACAGACCCGCTCCGGCGGCTGCAGGGCTGCCAAGTACACCTCCTGCCACTACTGCCATGCGGGAAAGCATACGTGCTTTGTTATCAATTGATTCATAGGTTGCACCCCCTGAAGAAAGCTCAAATTTTGCCTTTGAACTGTTGCCGAAAATTACAAGCATGATAACAAAACCTGCAAGCGTAAAACATATGATTACAATTAAAAAAATAAAGGCAATCATGGGTAGACCCTCTGCCTCACCTGTGCCGATAAGTACAGCTCCCGTAATGATCATGCAGAAAAGATAGGTAAGTCCCATGGCCTTGAGCCATGCTTTTAGAATATGAGGATTTGTTAATAAGGGAAATTTAACTTCCCAGGACAGATTCGTTGTCTTCTCATTCATTCGTTATTCCTGTCTTTAATACAGTCTTGTTTCCCCGGAGTGATGTGATAAAAGAATTTCATACTATATAATATAATCATTTGAGTAAAGAGTTTTTAACCATGAAGCATGCTCCACTTTAACAGCTTAAGGGGTTTTATTATCCGAACTCAGTACTTCCTCCAGTTTTGCGGCAAGATCCTTTCTGGTGAAGGGTTTTTGAAGTAAAAATACATCTTTGTCGAGAACACCCCTGTGAACAATAACATTGGATGTATACCCGGACATGAAGAGCACTTTAAGGTCAGGGTAAATATCCTTAAGGAGGTTTGCAAGGTCCCGCCCGTTAAGTTCGGGCATAATTACATCTGTTAAAAGAATGTCTACAGGCTGAGACTGCTTTTTTGCAATGTCGACAGCAATTACCGGTGATCCTGCTGTTATGACCCTGTATCCGAGTTTTTTAAGGACTCTTTCTGTAAGAGTCAATATTGCAGGGTCATCCTCCACCAGCAGTATCAGTTCGCTGCTGCCGTGAGGGGAAGTATTTACATTTTTAGGCATGTCATCAAGAGGGGTGTCTGCTGCCCTGGGGAGATAAACTTTAAAGGTTGTTCCATGGCCAGGCTCACTGTATGCATTTACAAACCCGTTATTCTGCTTTATGATCCCATAAACAGTTGCAAGGCCAAGCCCTGTCCCGTAGCCTGCAGGCTTTGTACTGAAAAATGGTTCAAATATATTGTTGAGCGTCACTGCATCCATACCTTCGCCGTCATCGGTGACAGTTAGCTGTGTATAGCTTCCCGGAATAAATCCGTGATGGGTTGAGCAGTAATCTTCATCAAATTCCCTGCTGGCTGTTTCGATAATGATTTTACCCACACCTTTTATCGCATCCCTCGCATTGACACATAGGTTTGCCAGTACCTGGTCAACCTGTGAAGGATCAATGAATACGGGCCATATATTATTCCCCGGATGCCATATGATTTCTATGTCTTCACCTATAAGAGAATTCAGGATTTTCAGCATGCTTTCTACAGTAAAATTTATATCAAGAGTCTTTGGTGATATTGACTGCTGCCGTGCAAATGCAAGGAGCTGCCTTGTTAACTCCTTTGAGCGATGGGCAGTTTCAAGCACTGTGCTTAAATCACTGTACATGGGGTCTTCTTTATCAAGCTTTTCCATAACAAGCTCGGTATAGCCCATTATTACACTGGTCATATTGTTGAAGTCGTGGGCAACACCGCCTGCCAGCCTGCCGACAGCTTCCATTTTCTGGGCCTGTCTCAGCTGTTTTTCCATTTTTTCTCTGTGTTCTTCGGACAGCTTCAGTTTTGCACTCATGATATTGAATTCTTCAACAAGTACAGACATAGTTCCCGAAGGTGAGGCTTCTACCTGCTGCGAATAATCTCCGTCCGATATCTGCTGAAATGCCTCACGCAGGCGTTTGGCTGCAGCGTCTTCCATTTCCGATTTGGGCAGGCCGGAAAAGAGTATCCATTCCACTCCTGATAAATACTCATAACAGTAGAACCATTCTCTGCCTTCAGAATCTTTTAAAGCACAGGTGTCTGCTTCTTTTTTTATCAGGTTATTAAGGTCGATTTTTTTCCACTCTCCCCCAAGCTCTTTCAGAATATGAAAAAATATTTTACCTTCCTTCTGGTTAATTTCAGCTCTCAGTTTATCATGGAGTATAAGCGTACCCTTGCTGTCTATAATAAACTGGGATTGTCCCGGGAATGCCTTTGATAATGAAAAATCCCTGTAAAGGTATCTTATTGGAAGATCAATGCTCCATAACCCAATAAAATTATCATTATCCCACACCGGTATGGAAACAGATATGATTATGCCTTCACCTGCATAATCTACGGTTGGAGGTGTCCAGCAGATTTTTTTCTCCGAATTTTTTTTGGGGCACACTGACATAAATGTATGGTAGGAGGTCCAGTCAAAGTCAAAGGTTATGGCTTCCTTCTGATCAATGTATGGGTATTGGAATGAAGCATTTGCAGCATCCTGATAGTATATCCACCCTATATCTCCGAGGCGGTCATGAATATGTTTGAGATGACTGCCGATATTTCTGTGACAGTACATGTGTTTTCTGATTACAGGGTCTTTCAGACGGTCTTTTCCCCATGAGATGCTCAGTGCATTTTCAGGTGCGCATTCATTTCTAAAGGCTTTAAGGAGGGGAATGCTCTGGAAAAAACCGTCTTCATCAACCGCAAAACCTTGATCATCAAGCCATTTATCTATTTTGGCGTCAGTGATGTCTTCCTGGTTTGTCAGGAGAAGAGTGTTGCGCTGAAGCTCTTCCAGTGCGTTGTAAAGTTTTTCGGTCTGCTGTGCCAGTACTGCGCTGTATCGCTCCAGCTGCCACCTGAGGATTTCAGTTTCATTCATATTTTTACCTTTAGATAAAATTGTCCTGTTGCTAGCAACTAACAATTATCCCATACTAAAACATGGTACATAAAGATAATCTGCGATCTTCAGGTTAGTCATGCTGTACTTTGAGAGACAGTCTGCTGCAGAATAATTGCTTTTTTATGAAATAAATCTGAATGTGAAAAATGATAATAATTCTAAACATTTTATCAGTGTTTTCTGTTAAAATCAAATATCCCCGTACAGTTTTTATCCTTTTAAAAAGATAGAGCCATACAAGACATGGAGGGTATTATGAAGATTTTAAACTCAATACTTGCTGTATGTGTTTTGCTGATTTTAATGGACCTGCCTGTTATATCAAAAGAATCTAATAACAATTCCGAACTGGATAAAAAAGTTAAGGCCTTTTTATATGAGCACGAATACGGATGGCGTGATATGAATGTGCCTGAAGCTGATGGAAAGAAGCTCTACGATCTCATCATTAAAGGTAATTATAAAAGTGCCCTTGAGATTGGTACTTCGACCGGTCATTCTTCAATATGGATAGCATGGGCGCTGAGTAAAACCGGTGGAAAACTGATAACCATAGAAATTGATGAAACGCGGTACAGAGAGGCTCTTGAAAATTTTAAAAAGGCCGGTTTGTCTGAGTATATAGATGCAAGGCTTGCTGACGCCCATGACCTGGTAAAAGAACTTGAGGGCCCCTTTGATTTTGTTTTTTGTGATGCCGATAAGCAATGGTATGTGAACTACTTTAAGGCTCTTGATTTAAGAATAATAAAGGGAGGATGTTTTACCGCTCACAATGTTTCTGAGTCTGTATGGGGAAGGGGAGGCATGGGGACCGGTGAATTTCGTAAATTTATCAGGACTCTTAAAAATTACAATACTGTTTTTTTCAGTGAAGGTGCAGGGATGTCTATAAGCTGTAAAGCGAAGTGATACCGGTATTCTATATTTTTTTAAGGCTGCTTTGGATGGAATAAAACCCGGCCCGGAAATATTCCGGGCCGGGTCAGGATGCTCTAATTTTTAATTCTAACAACCATTACCGGAACGGGAGAAAGTTTTACGATCCTGTGGGCAACACTGCCTAAGAGCACTCTTTCGAGACCTGCCCTGCTGTGTCCCATTATAATCAGATCATTACCGTTTTTTTCTGCATAGTCTATGATTTCATCAGATGGATTTCCTGAAAAAACCTCTGTTTTTATATCCATACCTTCAAAAACTTCATCTGCAAAAACTTTCATCTGTGTTTCTGCTGCAGAAATAACTTCTCCCTCAAAATTTGCAAGACCTGCTGTAGGAACTTCAAGAGAACTGAAATACGGGGTTACGTTTGCAACATAAATTACTGTTATATCAGCTCCGAATTTATCCGCCATCAGTTTAACATGCTTTGCTATTTCCTTTGAACCATCGCTCAGATCGGTAGGGAAAAGTATTTTATTATATCCTTCCATTTTTTTTCTCCTCCTTTGTTGTTCCTGTTATATTAATTATGTTAATGTTTATTACATATGATTAAAATAATAACAAAATAAAATTTTTCCAGCAATCAATCCTTGAAATAGTATATAATTCCAAATATATTTTGTTCTCGTTAGTTTAATCTTAATATATGAGAGATGAATCAATTATGAAAAAAAGTGAAAAACTCGCAATAGCACTGGGTAATGAACTTAACATGCAGATCGAAGGTATGGAGGAAAAGTTTAAATCAGTCCTGATTGGTATTGAAGCTCCAAACTATCTGATTGTCCGCATGCAGATTCCATCCAGGTTCAGAAACCAGATTGATGAAGGTACTTCCTTTCTGGTCCGATATGTTTATCTGGGAAATCTTTACGGGTTTAAATCAAAATCAATGGGTTCTATTGAGAGTCCCTATAAACTGACTTTTCTCTCATATCCCGATACAATCGAAAGCCTGGACATAAGAAAGGCCCAGCGTGTAAGCTGTTTTATTCCCGCCGTGCTTAAACTGGATAAAACGGAATACAGGGGCCTGATTATGGAAATCAGCAAGAGCGGTACACGTTTTTCAGTAAATGCCAATAAAGACATTGTTTATAGCGTAAAGATAAATGACCCTGTTAAAGTCACCTTTCCTTTGCTCGGGTTTGAAGGCTCTCATGATTTTAAAGGTGAAATAAAAAGCATCAACAGAGACAGTGCCGGTCTCTCTTTTGGTATCCAGTTTATAGGCATTAAACCGTCTCTCGAAAGCATGATAGAGTGCTATGTGAATGATGTCCTTGATCTGCAGTAAAATTATGTAAGTCGGAACTAATCATGGCAATATGGGAAATTTTAAAATAAAATCTTTTTATTATGATTGATGCCTGATTTTTTTTAAAATGTATTGACATTATTATAATACTAGTGATAATGGACCGGTGTTTAGAAAATGGTAGCACTGATATAGGTGATGCTTCAGAAAATAACTACAACTACAATATCCAGCAGTTCTATTCTCTCATATTCTTTAAGCTAATGGTTCAATAGTCCAGAGCAGGTCATTTCAAAATACTATTTCATCACTAAATAATAAATTGATAATGTTTTTCTAATTTGTTGCTGTTTAAATTTGTCTTCCATCAGTTAATCGTCAAAAAATAGCTAGATTAAAATAAAACTTTAGTTTTAAGGTTTCTAGTCTTCCATTCTTATTGCCTTATTTATAAGTGTTTTAGTGAGATCCGCCAAATTTGAGCGTTTTCACTTATTTAGGGACTTTTCTTAAAATATTAGATTCTATCTATTGTTTGTCATAACTTTTTATTAAAAGTCATGATTTGGATATCTTATTAGAATTAAAAGGCAAAGTATAGAGTTTGCCGGTATTGAGTAGTTCACATGGAAAAACCTGTTTGTTTTTGTCATGTCAAAATATATGCGGTTTTTCTGTACGGATGAACTCTCCTGGATATTTAACCTGGTTTCAGATTCTGCATTTAAACCAACCACCAAAAAGTGGAAGAAGAAGGAGCATAAAAGATGAAGACTGAAAAAACCTTGTTAAAAACATTATTATCACATGGTATCAACTTATTAACAGCCTTTTTATTTGTGATTACCATTGGATTGGGAGTGCCAGCATCTGCCCAAACCTCAGATGTAACCCCACCGGAGCTTACTGGATTTACGATTAATCCGACTACTGTAGATATTACATCAGGTAATGCAACAGCAACTTTTACTCTTAACATTACTGATGACTTGTCCGGTGCAATCAGTTATCAACGTGTCTATTTAAGAAGCCCTTCTGGTGATCAATATCAGTATGTATACTGTTATAATATCTCTGGTACCCCTCTTGATGGTGAGTGGGCAAGAGATTTTACATTTCCCGAACACAGTGAATTGGGGACCTGGAAAATATACTATGTCTATCTTGAAGATGAGGTTGGAAATAATTCAAGAATAGATGCTGATATTCTTGATGCCATGGGTTTTCCAACAGAAATAGAGATTATTTCCGATCAGGATACTGATCCTCCTGTTTTGACAAACTTGACAATTACTCCTTTATCAATTGATACCTCAGATGGTGATCAGTTATTGACGGTTACGGTTACTGCTAGTGATAATCCTTCCGGCATAGATTATATGCGCGTTTATTTGCGTAATCCCTCAGGGACAGTCTCCCAATATCGGTATTTGTATTCCTCCGATTTAACAGATGGAACGATATTTGATGGCACATGGCAGGATACAATAACTATACCACAGTTTAGCGAATCCGGTACCTGGAGGGTCTACAGCGTTTCTCTTAGAGATAAAGCTTCTAATTATATTAATTTATATGAATCAGATTTACAATCAATGGGACTGGACGTTGAAATTGAAGTGAATTCTGATGAACAGGACATTTCTCCCCCGGAGCTGGTTGACCTGGATATTTCTCCTATTTTTATTAACACAACAAAGTCTTCTGCATATGTGGATGTGAGTCTGGAATTGACAGATGATTTGTCCGGAATAGACTATGGGTATGCCCGTTTTATAAGTCCGTCTGGAGGACAGGATCGTTACGCATATATCCGTAGTACAGAGAGTGACAATATATGGGAAGGTCAGGCGTTTTTCCCGCAATACAGTGAAGACGGCACCTGGCGAATTTCTTATTTTTATATGTATGACAACACAGGGAATTATATTAATTATAATACTTCAGCGTTAGCTGCAATGAATCTCCCTGTTGAGCTTGTTGTGGTTAAGCCTATCCAGGACCTAGATGGTTCTATTACCGATCCCACTGCTGGCGGTGAAATAATAGATGATACTTTCGGGGACAGGGCAAAGATAACAGTTCCTCCGGATGTATTAACTACCCCTACTGATGTGGCAATCGATGTTTTCATGGATCCGCTTGACCTACCTACACCATCAGGATTTATGGCCCCAGGAACCAGATTTGTAAATATCGAATTTATTCCGGAACCATCGTTTCCGCTTCCCGCTCCAGGGCTTACGCTTGTGTTGCCTTTGCCAAATCCAATACCGGCCGGAACAATCATCCAGCTTTTTCGCGTAGATACAGACACCGGAAATCTCGTAGCTGCTGTCGGCGTTGACGGTCTGCCTGTGTTCGGAACAGTGGATGAAGGGAATATGAGTGTCACATTTACCGGTGTTTCACATATGTCTACCCTTGTAGGCCTTGTTGCGCCGGAAATTGAGGGTGATATCGATCTTAATGGTTGTGTAGATCGGGAAGATTATTCAATCCTTATGTTGAGTATACGTAACGGTGAACCCTTTAATTCCCTGTATGATCTTAATGGTGATGGAGTCATAAATCGCGCGGATGCACGAACTCTGGTCGGTCTGTTCACAAATTCGCGTGGAGCATCTTGTCCCCCTTAATCTGTTGATAAATAAATAATCCCTGCCCCGGGTGCTGATAATCATAGAAGGCATCACGAGAGGCAGGGCGTTAGATTGAATACTATACGTTTTAAAAAAATCCATTCTATGCAAGGTAGTTTATCATGAGAAATATTCTCAGGGTTTTGATATTTACAGTGATTTTGCTCCAGATATTTATCGGGGCTCCATTGTACCAAATCGGAGACTGTATCGGATGCAAAGAAAGCTGGGCGCAAAGCAGCAGCCCTTATTCTGATCCAGTAGATATCTACTTTCTCCTTGATCTGTCCGGAAATCTGGCGGATGACCTGGATCAGTTAAAGGCTGAAGCCCCTGGTATATTGTCGCAGCTCACCACAAAATACAGTGATATCCGATTTGGAATAGGGAGATTCGAAGATTATCCAATCCCGCCTTTTGGAAATACTTATTTCGCTGATAAAGCCTATGAGAGAGTTCTTGATTTAACTGCCGATGTCGATCTGACTCTTGATACGATTAATTCACTTACCGTTCATTCCGGCGGTGATGAATTTGAGAGTCAACTTGCCGCTCTGTTCCAGGCTGTAACAGGTACCGGTCAGGATTTGACTTCACAGGGATATCGTCTTGCAGGTATCGCTGCTGACCAGCAGGCAAATTTTAGAGAAGATGCACTCAAACTTTTTATTGTTTTAACTGACTCGCCATTTCACGAACCGGGTGATGAAGGTGCAATACCATATCCCGGTCCAAGTTTTATAGATACAGCCAGTGCTGTTAATTCCCTGAGTAATGCAAAGGTTCTGGGGATATCTTCAGGGACTGACGGGTTATCACATCTTCAAACCATTGTTTCTTCAAGCGGTGCAATGGCATCTGAAAATGGAGTTGACTGCAATACAGATGGGATTATTGACATTGCTGAAGGAGAGCCCCTGGTATGTACAACTGCTCTGTCTGGAGAAGGTATTTCTGATGCCGTTCTGGCAGTCATAAATGGCGCCATAAGTGAAAATGAAACAACATATCCCAATCTGCGTATCACACAGGTAAATATTCCAGATACTATAGGTACTCCATCACAGATTGATGCTGAGTGGCTTGTTATAAATGACGGCCCCGGTTCTGCTGAAGGACCATGGTCAGAAAAGATATTTCTTTCAGAAGATGACAGTCTGGATGAACAAGATACTCTTGTGGGTGAATTTGTGTTCTCTGACAATATCGATCCGGATGCTGTCCTGTGGAGGACCGTGACACTTGATTTTCCGGAAATAACTCAGGGACAGTATTATATAATCGTTCAGGCTGATGCCGGTAATGAGATAGGTGAATCCGAAGAAAATGACAATAGCATTATATCGGTAGTTAATTTTTTAAGGATTAAACAATTTATAGCCGCGCCTGATAAGATAAAAATAACATTATACCCGGGAGAAACATCAGATGGCGAGATAGATCTTGTTAATCTTGGTGATACTCCATTAACAGGTATTACTGCCTCCACAGAAGGTGACTCTTCGAATATTTCTATACAAATTGATCCGCCTTCAGTCATTGCCGGAAAATCAGTTCAAAAGGCAAATTATTCAGTTTCTGCCAGTGACGAGTCAACAGCAAATAATTCACCGGTATTAACATTCGTTTCTGCAGAGGGAAAGACTGCGAGTGTAACCTTTAATATTACGGTTAACCCTGGCTATCCAAAGCTTGTATCAGAGCCGGCTTATCTTGAGACAACCATGGTGCGCGGTACCCGGAGTCTCATGGAATTTGAAGTGAGTAATATAGGTTCTGCTGCTGTAACCAATCTTAAAACAGTTCTTCCATCAACAGACTGGCTGTCTCTTTATACACCTGAAAATATTGAATCGCTTGAAGGCGGCGAAAAGATGAAGGTCGGCCTTGTCTTAAATCCTGCTGATGATCTGCCCCTGGGGCCTTATACAGGTAATCTGGCTCTTAATGCAGATAATACAGGCCTTTCTGTTGGATTTAGTTTTACCGCAGTCTCCGACAAAATTGGCGGATTAAAAATTACAGCAACTGATGAGTTTACCTATTTTGCAGATGATCATCCGCCTGTAACAGGGGCATCTGTAAAGATCAGTAATCCCTATGACGGGACATTGGTAGCAGAAGGAATAACCGATGAATCAGGTGAATTCTTAAATGAAGATCTTGCAGAAGGGTTTTATAATGTTGTAGTGAAAGCAGAGAAGCACGGAACCTACAATGCCACTATACAGATTTATCCCGGGCAGACGCGTGAAATTACAGCCTTTCTGCCAAGAAAGCTTGTGACCTATAACTGGACAGTGGAACCCATTGATACTGAAGACAGGTATATTATAGATCTGGAAGCGGAGTTTGAAACGCATGTTCCTGCCCCGGTTGTAACGATTGAGCCTGCCCTGCTTGATCTCAGCGAGCTTGAATATGATGCTGACGGAAAGGCCACGGTAAACTATACCATCTCAAACCATGGGCTTATAGCTGCCAGCAGTGCAAGTATCCATTTCGGTTCTCATCCTGATTACGAGATGATTCCCCTAAATGAGAATATTGGCGAAATAGGCGCCCTTACTTCGGTAATAATGCCGGTAACTGTTCAAAAAACGAGTTCAGCTTTAATGTCCGCGAGTGCTGGGGATGATAATACTTCGGAATCAGAATGTGTAATCCAGGCGTGTGTGCATTATGTGTACGTATGCGTTGATGAGCGATGGGTGGCGACTTGTGTCCAAGTAGAAACAAGAGAATGCCCGTCAATAAAAACACCTGGAACTGATGGCGGCGGTAGCAGCAAAAATAAACCGAAAAAGCAAAAAACAGAAGATGATGAAGGTGATGGTGATGATGAAACAGAAGAAGACTGTCTTGAATGCGGTGGAACAAGTATAATTGGTCCCTTAATCTGGGAGATGATACCATGCGAACCGGAAGACTCTGAGCCATGTATTGACTGCCCGACTCATTTTGACTGTGTTACCTGCGAAAATGATATTTGTATTTATGACGGGTGTGGTGATGGACCCGGAGATGATTCCTGTGTGCCGTCATGTGGAGAATGCACAAGGTGCAGTAATGGAGAATGTGTACCCAATGATACATGTGAAGGCGATGGTTCCTGCGATCAGACATGCGATACCTGTTATGTATGTCGAAATGGTGAATGTGTTCGTGATGCCCGTTGCGATCTGAATGATGGAGATGGAGAGGATGAAAGTGATACGCGGGATGAAGGTCCGGACGGTGACAATCCAATTGTCACTACAGGATCTGGTTCAGGGACCGATGCGAATCAAAGCAACGACTCGTCAGATCCAAATGATAAGAGCTCAACACATCCGAATAGCGATCTGAAAGGCGATCCAGTTCTCTTGTTCTCTGGAGAGTTGTTGGTTGAGACAACCGACTTAAGGATCCCTGGTCGTGGTTTTGATTTTGAGTTTAAACGTACATATCGAAGCCGGTACGAATCCAATGGTGTATTAGGGCATGGCTGGGAACACAATCATATGAACCGGTTGATTTTTCCTGCCAATAACAGTCAGATAGTTATACGATCCAATGGATTCAGTAGGTTAGACATATATGAAAGTCTTGGTAACGGACGATTCAAGTCTCCGGATAGTTTTTTAGATGATCTCCGGAGGAATGACGACGGCACCTATACATTACGGAATTTTGATGGAACAATAACTAACTTCAGTGCAGGCAGTATTACCCAGCCGGCCCGTATGGTTTCACGGGAAGACCGGTTTGGTAACCGGATGCAGTATATATATGATGATTCGCCTCTTGGCTTCCCAGGCCCATTAGCTAAGGTTATTGATACACTGGGACGTACTATAGAATTTGGGTATAATGACCAGGGGCGGTTAATAACTGTTAAGGATTTTACTGGCCGCATTGTACGCTTCACCTACGATCGTAGAGGTGATCTTATCCGTGCTCGAACACCTGTTGTAACAGGCACGTCTACCGATAATAATTTTTCAGCAGGAAAAACTACATATTATGAATACTATCATGATCCGTTCTGGGTTTTAAATCCGCAGTTAAAGCGCCTGGAGCATAATTTACTTTCAATATGGGATCCAAAGGGACAGAATTACCTGAATGTCACCTATGGAACAAGTACTGGCAGTTATGAGTATGATCGAGTCATTGAGCAACAGCACGGAACAGCAAATCAAATCAACTATTTAAGCTATACAAAATTAAACGAAGACATCCCATCGCTTCCATATGATCCGAATATAGCCCGTAATGAAACTGTAATGATAGATCGGAATGGTAATCGCACTGTCAACATCCATAATGGCCGCGGCCAGTTACTGGAAGAGCGGGTAGAGACAAACCGGAGTATTAATCCCGATGATCCTGGTGAATTTATAACTACTCATACATACAACGATGATGGGAATAGATTAAGTACGACTTTTCCGGAAGGGAATCAGGTCGTTTATGTTTTTGACACTGCCAACCCGGATCGACTGCAGCAAGGTAATCTTTTATCTGTAACACGCCTGCCCGGTCCGCGGGGTGGTGACCAGACTGCTATAAAAACAACCTATACATACGAGCCTATTTATAATCAGGTACGTTCAGTTGTGGCAGCGCGGGGAAATGATGCGTCTTTCGTGCCTCAAAATGGTGGCAATACTTCACAGAGCCGATATTCAACATTAAACACGTTCGATTATCAAGAAGCTTCTTCTTTTTCTTCTATTCCTAATCTGGCATCTGCCATAAACCGTGATGAAACAGAAGTTGAAAGTATTTTAACTGCAGCCGGTATCCCCATGGGGCTTGGTGATGTGAACGGTGATGGTATTACCAGCCAGATTGCGGGAAATGTTGTTCAAAAAATCCAGCCAACAGTTAATCTGCTGTCAGATTCAAAGCAGGCTAGTATCGAAGGTGATACAACCCAGGAAATAGTTTTTAATTTCATCTATAACCGTTTCGGGCAGATTACTTCAGAGATAGACCCGGAAGGTAATGTTGATGAGTTCTTTTACTATCCGGAGAGAGACCCAGATGGAGATGGGACAGTTACTCCGGCAGCAGGCCTTGCTAATGATACTGGCGGATACAAACGTGAAATCATTAGAGACAGCAGTATAAGTTCTCGACGACGTTCCACTGAACCGCCGACACATATCAGCAATCAATGGAAGTACGATCCTGTTGGAAATGTCATAGAAACCATTGACGGTCGTGGAAACAGTACAAGATATATCGTTAACTCTTTGAATAAAATTGAACGCATTATTTCCGAAGCGCCGTTTAATTATGAGCATACCTATATATATGACGCTAATGACAATGTAGTTCGTGAGGAAATACAGAATACAGGGACAAATGGCCCAGGTCTGGATGCTTCGGTAACCTATACTTATGATTACGATATTCTTGACAATAAAATCAAAAAAACCGAGGAGGTTTCCACCAGTGAAACCCTTACAACCCGTTACGAATATGACGATAACGAGAATCAGACCCGCATCATTTTACCCGAGGGTAATGTAGTAGAACGGGTTTATGATGAGCGGGATCTTGTCTTCAGTATAACACGCGGTGCGGGATCAGCTCTGGCAAGCACCCAGACTTTTACCTACGACGGCAATGGAAATCTTGTCAGGACTGTAGACGCGGAGGATAATAATGGAGACGGCGTTGGCGAAACAACACTGGTGTCCTATGATGGTTACGACCGTAAAATACAGGCAGTTGATGCAGTTGGTAATGTAAGTGAATACAGCTATGATCCTGCAGGTAATATAATCCGGGAAAGAAGTTTTGGATTAAATGGTGGTACAAGCCCAGCAAATAATACCGGATCAGGAAATGTTCTTCTGAAAGATGTCGAATACAGCTATGACGAGTTAAGTCGCACTTTTGAGACAAATGATTTACTTTTTGCCAATACCAGGCCGGTTGGCCCGGAAGGTCTGCTCACCCCAAACGATGGCAAAGTGACCAGTCGACAGGAATATGATCGAAACAGCCGCCTTACCCGGACACTTGATGATAATATTCATGAATTTGAAATAGAATATGACGGCGCAGACCGTGCAGTTTTTGAAGTTGATGAATTGGGGAATGAAGTTCGGAAAACCTATGACGGCAACAGCAACATTATTACAATAGTCGAACTCGAAATCAGCCCGGACGGCCTTGTCCCGGATGAAATATTTACCACACACTTCGAGTACGACACACTTGACAGAAAAACAGCGTTTATTGATAACCTGAACAACCGCACGGAATATCAGTATGACAGCAGGAACAATCTCATTGGAACAACCGATGCTCTCGGTAACACCAAAACCTTTACCTATGACGGCATTAATCGAAAACTGTCCGATATAGTGGATCTGCGTGTAGGTGGATTGGGAACAGGTGTCATCGATACAGGTAATACAGCCAATCCGGACGGTAAAATCAGCAGGCTGTATGACTGGGATGGAAATTCTCGGCTGGTCTCAGAAACCGATGATAAGGGAAATATCACAAAATACGAATATGATTCGCTGGATCGGCGTTTCCAGGAAACTTATGCCGATAACACGACTAAAACGTTTACATACGACAAAGACGATAACCTGATACAGTACAAAGACCAGAACGGATCGGTCGCGATTAATACGTATGACGGTATCAATCGTCATGTACGAAAAGTATTTAACCGTGCGGTTGGTGTAGAAGGAACCACTGAACAGCGTTTTGAATATGATGGTATCTCACGACGAACCAGGGCATTTGATAATAATGATCCTGCCAATGGAACAGATGACAGTGAAGTAAGTTTTCACTACGACTCATTAAATAGAATTATTGCCGAAGTTCAAGACGGCGTTGAAGTGACAAGCCGTTTTGACGGGGTTGGCAATCTTCTGGGATTAACCTATCCAAACAGCAGGCAGTTGGACATAATTTATGATTCTCTTGACCGCATTGAATCTATAAAAAATCATGGCAGTACAGATACAATAGCTTCGTACAAGTATATAGGTCCGGCGAGGGCTCTGGAGCGCACCTATGCCAATGGTACACGACTGCTTTTCCACGATGATAATGGCAATGATATTGGTTACGATGAATTAAAGCGAACTGTCAAAATAGATCATAAAAATACTGCAACACTGTTTGCAGGATTTATCTACGCATATGACAAACAGCACAACCGACGTTATGAACTGGATCAGTTCATGAGTGTTGCGGATGTGTATGAATATGATTCTGCATACCGGTTGACACGAACTCAAACAAAGGTTCCCTCAGTAGCTGTTGCCGGTATTGCTAATAACAATACTACAAATGCGGATGTCGAAGACCTCACCGGAATAAATGCCATCGGATACACTCTGGATGGTGTAGGTAATTGGGACTCTCTAAGTGTAGATACCTCAACAACCACCTATGCAGTAAATGTCATGAATGAGTACGATGACATAGGCGGCACTTCACAGGTCCACGATGATAACGGCAATCTGATAGATGATGGAATCTTCAGGTATATTTATGACATGAATAACCGCTTGATACGTGTCACGGATGCGATAAACACTGAGATCGCTCGCTATTACTATGATGCGTCAAATCGACGTATTGAAAAACATGCAGGCAGTGATTCAACGCTCTATCTCTATAATCAGACGCAGGTTATTGAAGAACGTGATGGAAGTGGCATTACAACAAAACAATTTGTATATGGTAGCGAAATAGATGAAGTGCTGGGACTTACCACCGGTGGACAAACCTATTTCTATCATGAAAATTCTATTGGCTCAATCGTCAGTCTGACAAACGCTACCGGTGATGTTGTCGAACGATACCGCTATAGTGCCTATGGTGAAACCACAGTTCTTGCTCCGGATGGCGTCACGGAAATCGGAGAAAGACTTATTGATAATCCATACCGGTTTACCGGAAGGCGTTATGATACCGAAACAGATATATACTACTACCGCGCCCGTTTCTATGACCCGGAACGAGGACGGTTCTTGCAGCGAGATCCCAAAGGATATGTGGATGGGATGGGACTTTATGAGTATGTGAGAAGTAATCCTCTTAATTTTAATGACCCATACGGTACAACAGCTAAAAGCAGCACTGCAGGGAATCCAACAGAAGGTACTACCGTTACCCCAAACCCATCACTAACAGATCTACTCAATAATAAGGAAAATGCTGAAACGAGGTCCGAAAATCAACTAATACAAGAGATCATTAGAAAATTAAATGAACGGGACAATGATAAATTCAGATATCTTGGATACTCAGTAAGTGCATCAGAGTACATAGCTAAGACGGCTCATTTGATTGTCTTGAGACTTCATAAAACAGTTAAAATCACTGACCTAGCTCATGAATACTTGGTCGGAGGAGGTTTTTATAGCAAATCGTTTAAAGTAACCTCAAAAGCGTCAAAAACACTTGGAAGACTAAGTATTGCTCTTGGGGCTGTTGATGCTACTCTCGAGTGGAGTAATTATATGGAAGTTTCTCAACGTTGGGCTGCTGGACAGGCATCAACTTCTGAGCTTATTGGTGCAGGATTTTCTACTATTGGAAAAACGGTTACTGTACCTTTTGGAACCACATTTGTAACCGATATAGGGCACTTCGTAGGCAATAAGCTCTATGACGCTACGCATCCATCCAGATGACAATCAATGGGAGAAGCAGTTATATTCACGAACTACTTAAAAGCGAAAAAGAAACGGGTTCAGCCCTTGACATTTGACAGAAGATAAAAAATCGATTCTTAGAATCATCAAAAAGATGTTGTCTTTGTAATATGATGAAAGAAAAAAATGAATTTTCAATAGATTAATTACTCATTTAGTTGCAAATGAATTTTTAGGGTCAGGTTTGATAGTCGATATATGCAATAATTGTCTTTGATAAGGCGGGTAAACTATTAGATTAACTAAAAAGAGCTTTTTAAAAAGAGGGCAGATGATATGTATTTGTTTAAAAAAAATAATATAAAAATATCTAATAAATTTAATAAACACATAGTTATTTGCCTTATAACCTTATTTATGATGTTCAACGTTTTTTCTCTTGATAGTAAAGCGGCAGATGAGGAAGGCATTTGTGCTAATGTCCGCATAAAGTTGAGTCAGGATGTTGTTATTACACGAAATGCGTTTAAGGCAACACTGGAGATTTCCAATACACCTGAGAATGTTTCTCTGGAAAATCTTAACATTGCCCTGAATATTACTGATGAGAACGGTCAGCTTGTTAATAATCTCTTTGGTATTCATTATCCTGAGTTATCAGGTGTTGACGATATAAACGGCGGCGGAAGTATTCAGGCAGGCACGACTGCTGTTATATCGTGGCTTATAGTACCTACCCGCGATGCTGCCCCTGATATGCCCTTAAGTTATTATGTCGGGGGTGAGTTCAGTTATACTCAGGACGGGATGAATGTCACCATCCCTCTGTTTCCTGTGCCTATCCTGGTAAAACCTGATCCCCTTCTTATTCTCGACTATTTCTGGGTGAGGGATGTTTACAGTGATGATCCCTTTACTCCTGAGACTGAACCAGCAGAACCTTTTCCACTCGGGCTTATGGTGCACAATATCGGGAAAGGCGTTGCTGACAATTTCAGAATTGTTAATTCACAGCCGCAGATTATTGAGAATGAAAAGAGCCTTCTTGTGGATTTCAAGATTATTGGTGCACAGGTTAATTCTGAACCTGTTTCTCCTTCTTTGAGTCTAAACCTGGGGGATATTGATCCCGGTACCACGACTGTTGCCATGTGGATGATGATCAGTTCTTTACAGGGTAAATTTATTGATTACAGTGCGACCTTTTCCCATGTCGACGGCATGGGTAATCCACGGCTTTCTATTATAGATGAAGTGAATATTCATGAGCTCAGTCATGCAGTAAGAGTGGATATTCCTGACGATGATGATAAACCGGATTTTCTGGTAAATGATATACCTGATGATGATTATCTGCCGGATACTCTATATAACAGCAACGGTTCTGTTGAACCTGTATCTGTTGGGCAGAACCCTTTTGTCAGATGGAATACTGCTGGTAAGAATCTTGAAGCACAATTGACTGTCAGCATGGAATCCGGATGGGGATATATACGAGTCAATGATCCCGGACAGGACTACTATCAGCTGAAAAGTGTTGTGCGTTCTGACGGGCGTGTAATCCTTCTTGAGCATAATGCCTGGACAACTCACCGGACTATCAGACTGGTTGGCGAAGAACCATACGGAGAGCATCTTCTTCACATATTTGATAAAGACAGTACAGGTTCTTACAGCTTAATTTACGAAATGATAGACAGTGACGGTGATGGAATGCCGGATGCATGGGAGGCGTTCTATGATTTGAATCCTGATGATCCATCAGATGCAGAAGATGATTCTGATGATGACGGCTTAACAAATAAACATGAGTTTGAACAGAATACTGACCCTCTTAATCCAGACACAGACGGTGATGAATACAGTGACGGAGAGGAAATTGATGCCGGATCTGATCCGCTTGATGAGAACAGTATCCCCAATAAACCACCGGTTGCTGATGCCGGGCCTGATCAAAATGCCCTTATTGGCAGCGTTATAACCCTCAACGGCAAGGCAAGCTTTGACCCGGAAGGAGAGTTAATAACCTTTAACTGGGTGTTTTGCAGCGTACCAGATGGAAGCAGCGTATCTGATGAGTCTCTTTCTGATGCTGCAAGTGCTAAACCGCAATTTACTCCTGATTTGAGCGGCCAGTATATATTGCAACTTGTTACAAATGACGGGCTTCTGGACAGTGATCCTGATGAAGTGATCATTTGGGCCGAAGCATCCAATGTGGCGCCCAACGCAAATGCAGGCCCGGACAGGAACGTATTGACCGGTTCTACTGTATGGCTTGATTCCGGCCAAAGCATAGATCCGGACGATAATCCGGAACCATTATCCAGCCTGTGGTCTCTCGACCAGGTTCCTGATGAAAGCCTGCTTGCAGAGGATGACATAGATGAAAGAGAAGAGACCGAGGCAAGCTTTATTCCCGATGTTGATGGGTTTTACACGGTTAAGGTAACAGTGAATGACGGTGACCTTGAATCTGAAGATACGGCAGAGATTTTTGCTGCAACCACGGATGTTTCTCCCAATGCTGATGCGGGAAGCGACCAGACGATTCAGATTGGTGAAACAGCATATTTGGATGGTTCGGAGAGCTACGATCCTGATGACGGACCTCAGATTATGACCTTTAAATGGCGATTTATCAGCCTTCCTCAAAACAGTATTCTGGGTCATGAAGATATTCAGGATGCTGAAACAGCCTATCCGTCTTTTACTCCGGACGTTATTGGAACCTATATAATACAGCTTTCTGTTCATGACGGCCAGTATAGTGAATTTGAAAACACTGCCGTTACGGCAATAGAGCCTCTGCCTGATTTTGATGATGATGGTGTGGCTGACAGCAGTGATAATTGCCCGAGTATACCAAATCCAAATCAGGAAGATTCAGATCAGGATGGCATAGGGGATGTCTGTGAACTTGCCGGTGACTTTAATAACGACAACTGCACTGACAGGGATGATTATAATATTTTAATGGGTATTATTCGTAATGGAGGGTCAAGTGATTCGATATATGATTTAAACGGAGATGGAGCGATTAATCGTGCGGATGCTCGCACTCTAGTAGGTCTTTTCACTAACCCAAGAGGGGCGCCTTGTCAATAGCGTGGCAGGCGTTAATATTTCAGAGATGATTTTAAAAAGGAGGAGTAAATGAAAAAAATATTATTAAACTCAATTTTGCTTTGCTTTTTGATTTTTGTAGTAGCGGTAAACAGTCATGCGCTTGAAGTTTCCCTTAATCCCTCTACCCAAACCATAGGTATTGGAGACACAGCCCTTGTGGAATTAAATATATCCGGGCTGGAAGATGGTGCAGCACCGTCCCTGGGTGCTTTTCTTGTTGAGATTACTTTTGATGAAAGCATCTTGTCTTTTGATTCTGTGGTGTATGGTGCGTTCCTGGGTGATACAGATCCATCTGCATTTGAAACCGATATATTTACAACTACGGGCGCTGGATTCATATCCCTGGATGAGGGTTCCCTGCTCTGGGATGACGAATTGGATGCCCTACAATCAGATAGTTTCACACTGGCAATATTAAGTTTTATAGGGCTATCCGGTGGAACAAGCTCCCTTGGATTTGGCGATGTTGACCTGGCTGACGCTGAATTTCCGAGTAATTCTCTTTTTTCTGACTTGGTAACAGCAAGCATAACTGTTGATTCAGGTTCATCTCAAGTTGTGCCTGAACCTGCAACAATATCCCTTTTTATTGTTGGATTATTGGGTTTTGCTGGGCTAAGAAGACATTTTAATAAAAAATAGTTAATATTTCGACCTCGTAAAAGCATGTCAATCTCTTTTTAATTTATAATAAAAGAAGAGCATGTTTTCGCGAGGTCAAATTATTTAGAATATGGGTTAACCATGTCATTGTGTAATATGAAAATTTGATTCATTAGGCTTTTATCGATTGCTGTTAGTAAGATTGTAGTAGTAATACATGACCATTCTGGCATTCCTCAAAGCTTGCTATTGTTTAAATTCGAATAATAGTGAGTTAAAAATCCAAATATAATTCTGTATGTTTACCTTTCTAACCCACAGGTATATGCTAATACAGCTTTATGTTATTCCTCTATTATTTTACCGAATTACATGTTTGAATAATATATCTGTTTTCTTACAATATTGATCATTGAAGAGTTATATAATAAAAGATATTAAACTTTTAAAAAGGATGCCTGCTAATGGACCTGTTCAATGTTCTGGCGATTATTTTAACTCTTACGGCTCTGTTCAGCTATGCCAATTACAAATCATTCGGCCTGCCTGTTACAATCGGCGTGATGATTATATCTCTTGTTTTTTCTCTTATACTTATTGCCCTTAATGAGGTTTTGCCGGGTCTTGATGAGAGCGCACGTTTACTGTTAGACAGCATTAACTTTGACGATACCCTGCTCCACGGAATGCTCAGTTTTCTGCTTTTTGCAGGCGCACTTCATGTTAATATCCAGGACCTGGCAGAGCGTAAATACAGTATAACCAGCCTGGCAACAGCAGGCACCCTGATATCCGTAATTATTGTCGGTGTTTCAACATGGCTTTTACTGCCGGTTTTTAATATAAATATTCCGTTTTTGTACTGCCTTCTGTTTGGGGCCATTATTTCTCCTACCGACCCCATTGCCGTTCTGGGGCTTCTTAAAACAGCCGGGGCTCCTAAAAGTCTTGAGATCAAGATAACCGGTGAGTCACTGTTTAATGACGGTATCGGCGTTGTCGTGTTTTTAGCTATACTTGAGGTTATTACAGGTGCTCATGAAATGAGCATAGGAAGCGTCATGCTTTTATTTGTCAAGGAAACAGCCGGCGGAATAGCCGTAGGTCTTATCCTTGGGTATATCGCCTTTCTTATGCTTAAAAGTGTCGATAATTACAAGGTTGAAATTCTTATAACCCTGGCGCTTACAACCGGAGGCTATGCCCTTGCCGATTTTCTGCATATATCAGGACCTATTGCCATTGTTGTTGCAGGTCTTCTCATCGGCAATCACGGACGGTTCCTTGCCATGTCCGAACAAACAAGGCTTCACCTTGACATATTCTGGGAGCTGGTTGATGAGATACTTAATGCTGTGCTGTTTGTAATGATAGGCATGGAAATACTGGCCCTGTCATTTAACGGTAATTATCTGCTGCTCTGTATCATTATTATCCCGGTTGTCCTGTTTGCCCGCTTTGTATCCATAGGTGTTCCAATAAAAATACTTTCTACCTTCAGAAGCTTCAGTCCCGGGGTTGTACGGATAATGACATGGGGCGGTCTGAGAGGCGGCATCTCGGTCGCGCTTGCCCTTTCTATCCCCGGGACACCAGAACAAAGGCAGCTCATTCTTGCCATGACATACAGTGTTGTGCTTTTTTCCATACTTGTTCAGGGGCTTACTATTAAAAGAGTTGTTAAAAGATTGTGTTAAAACCTCTCAATAAGCTTATCTATCAGGTAACTGCTTTCTCTCATGGCCTGTCCGCTGAAGGGGCCGAACCAGTCTGCAATTTTATTAAACTGTTCTTCAAAACCCTCTTTATCTCCCTTTTCTACAATTTCCATGGTTTCGGAAATGGAGGACAAAAATTCCTTTAATATTTTACGTCTTTCTTCTGACGCAAATATAATACCCGAATAGAGTGAAGGTTCCTGTGCAAAAAGGCGGCCTACCATTCCCAGTTCCAGCCTGTATATGGGGCTTGAAAATTCAAGAGAACGAAAGAGGTCTATATTCTGTTTGTATAAAAACCTGCCGAAGGTAAATGTCGCAAAATGTCTTAATGCCTGAACAATTGCCATGATCCTGTCATGCTCTTCTTCGTTGGATTTTACAACAACCGCGCCCCATGCGGCGAGCTGTTCAATTATCCATCTGCATGCTTCAGGGTCTCTTCCAGGGGTAACAACAACTATCTGCTTTTCCATGCTTGATGTTGTGGGGCCAAAGAGCGGGTGTATTCCAATTACAGGCCCTTTGTGTTCCTTTACCATGCTTTTCATGGGCGGAGTCTTTATACTTGTAAGGTCTGCAAGTACGGCCTCTTCAGGCAGGTGAGGAGCAAGCTTTTCTATTACAGGAACGGTTTGGTTTATTGGGACACTCACAACAGCAAGGTCTATTCCTTTACATAATGCCTCCGCATTATCCCAGTCCTTGCTTCCGAGTATCCTTGTTGTGTAGCCGGATTTTTCAAGCAGGCTGACGAAATATTTCCCCATTCCCCCGTATCCGCCTACTACAAGCACTGTGGCGCCTGGCTTTATTCCATTTTCGGATTTTGACTCGCTCTGTTCAACCCTGGACTGATGTATTATTGTACGGAATATTTCTTCTATGTAATCAGGGTCAAGGTTTCTTTCCTGGGCAAAGGTTCTGCGTCTTGATATCATGTCTTCTTCCCTGGCCGGATGCCCCACCGGAAGATCATTCTTTTTTTTGTATTCCAGTACCTTTTCCACTTCTGCCTGTCTTTTTGAGAGAAGGTCCAGTATCCGGTAATCAATTTTATCAATTCTGTCTCTTGCTGCTTCCAACTCGTTTTTAAACTGGTTATCCATTATGTTCCTCTTGCGTCTGAGTCTAAAATTTGAATCGCGGCACTTCACCTTTATGGTCTTCAAGGTATCTGCTGGTTGAAAGGATCAGGTTTTCGGTTGTTTCCCATGATATGCATGCATCAGTTACCGATACTCCGTATTTGAGTTCATCAGGATTGGACGATACCGGCTGATTTCCTTCATGTATGTTGCTTTCCAGCATGAGTCCTGTGATTGAATCATTTCCGTCAATGCGCTGGTTGATTACATCCTGCCATACGCCGGGCTGCCTGGCGTGGTCCTTTGACGAGTTTCCATGAGAGCAGTCTATTACCAGTGAATCACGGAGATTGTTCTTTTTAAGCAGTTCTACTGTTTCCCTGATACTTACTGAATCATAGTTTGGTCTGTGACCGCCTCTTAAAACAATATGGGTGTACGGGTTACCTTTTGTATGTACAATACTTGTCCTTCCTATACCGTCAATGCCCATAAATTTTTGAGGCTGGCTGGACGCCTTTATTCCGTTGACTGCTACCATAAGGTCTCCGTCAGTATGATTTTTAAAACCGACCGGCATTGAAAGCCCGCTTACCATCTCGCGATGAGTCTGGGACTCTGTAGTTCTTGCTCCTATTGCTCCCCATGATATCAGGTCTGCAATATACTGGGGAGTTATGGGGTCAAGCATTTCGGTAGCAGCAGGCACCCCGAGTTCGGTTATTTCAATAAGGAGCTCCCTTGCCATCCTAAGGCCTGCGTCAATATCGCATGTCCCGTCCAGGCAGGGGTCATTGATGAGGCCTTTCCATCCGATGTTTGTCCTTGGTTTTTCAAAATAAACCCTCATGACCGGAAAAAAGTGTGATGATACTTTTTCGCTCAGGCTCTTAAGGTTTGATGCATATTCCATGGCGGATTTTTTGTCGTGTATGGAGCAGGGGCCTGTTATAACAAGCATTCGCTTATTCTTTTTATCAAGAATATCCTTTATGACTTTTCTTGAATTATAAACTGTTTCTATGGCTCTTTCCGAAAGGGGAAGCTCTTTTACGAGTACATCGGGAGACAAAACAGGGGCGTAAGATTCAACATTGACATCTGTTACTTTATTCATTGGGTTTTCTCCAAAAAAAAAGCTGCAGGAATGTTATTTCCTGCAGCTTAATAAATTAAAAAATAAATGAGATCAAATGGCCGCAGGCAGACTACAGGTGTAGTAATAATAGTAATAATACCTTTTTGTTCTGCCTGAAAAATTGCTCATTTATTGGTTCCTGTTAAAGTAAATTTAAAAATATTGAAAAAGGATAGCACATGAATTTGATTTTGTGCAAGAAAAAATAATTATCATTATTGTATTTTAACAATTGATCTTCCCTTTGATTTTCCCTGGAGCATCAGGTCTATTTTTTCAGGTAACTCTTCAAGGCCGATTTCATCATATGTTTCTGTAAGGTGTTCCGGCTTCCATTCTTCTGCAAGCTTTTCCCATACTTTTTTTCTCATGCTCATCGGGTAGTTCTGTGAGTCAATACCTGTGAGCGTAATACCACGTAAAATAAAGGGGAAAACTGTAAGGTCAAGAGATGGAGATGCCGCATTCCCGCAACAGGTTACAGCACCCAGAGGATTTACCGATTTTATAATGTTCTCCAGTATTACACCGCCTACAGTGTCTATTCCTCCGGCATACAAAGGTTTTAAAAGAGGCTTTTTGTCCAGGTTTAAAAAGTCATTACGCATAACTATTTCATCTGCTCCAAGCCCTGTTAGATATTCCTTCTGTGATTCCTTGCCTGTAACAGCGGTTACCGAATAACCGAGTTTTTTAAGTATGGCAACCGCTGTTCCTCCAACACCTCCTGTTGCGCCTGAAACGACAATTTTGCCCTGTTCCGGTTTAACAAGTTCCGTAAGCCGTAAAACAGACATTCCGGCTGTTAACCCTGCTGTTCCAAGGGCCATGGCATCTTTAAAAGACATATTGTCAGGCAGTTTTACCGCCCAAATGGACGGAACGCGGATATATTCGGCAAATCCTCCGTCAGTATTCATGCCGAGGTCATAGCTTGTAACAATAACCTTGTCATCAGTCTTAAAATCCGGATTACCGGATTTTACAACAACGCCTGCGGCATCAATGCCCGGAGTGTGCGGATATTTTTTTGTAACGCCTCTGTTTCCAACAGCGGAAAGGGCGTCTTTATAATTAAGCGATGAGTAATTTACCTTTACCAGAAGGTCTCCTTCCGGCAAATCCTCAATCTTCCTGGTTTTAATACTGCCGGTAAATTTTCCGTCAATCTCATCTACTACATATGCTTTAAAAGTCTGTTCTTCCATTTTTTATCTCCGTAAAATTTATCTGATACTGAAACCGGACTGCAGATGCTGTTATTGATCAAAAAAAGCGCTGAATTTATCAAATACCCTGCAGAAATTTTCTTCAACTTTTTCCGGATCAGGCGAGTTTACCGGGAATGGATTTTCATGTGTGTATTCATGGCTGAAATGTTCTTCTTCCACTTTGATATTTATATCTCTAAAAGCTCCCTGAAGGGTATTCATAACCTCAAATGAGGGGATTACCGTATCTTTTTTTAATGGGACAGCATAAAAATAATTTTCCATTTTTTTGAAAAGACTTTCCCTGAAATCTCTCATTTTCTGATAATCGAGCATGGAATGGAAAACTTTTCCTTCAATATGATCATTCTTAATATAGTGCCGCATGTGGTCATCTTTGTTTAAAAAGTTTTCAAAATGTTCCACCAGGTAAGAGTACAATGCCACGTTTGCCTCACTGTCCAGGATATATTTTGATACCGGTGATATCCTGTTGAACACGGCCCCGGCGCAGAATAGACCGACTTTTGTGTTCTCAAAATAATTGTTGTAATTGGACAGCTTTAATATTTCCGCAAGCAGGCCGCCTATTGAATAGGCAAAGATATCAAAGGAGAAATCTTTGTCTATATGTCTGTTACCGCCGTTTTTACATTCTTCTATAAACTGAATCGCATCATAATATGTCTGAAGGCCGGACCATATAAACCGCTGGGGCATTGCATGAAGTCTCATGCTTATTGCAACATTAGAGAGTGTTGAATTGACAATGTATGGGTATTTCTTTTTACGCTCTGCGCTCAATCTGTACATTTTTCTTTTTTCGCTCCAGGGAAGCGGAGCTCGCTGCATATGAAAAGCGATCGGGAAAAATATAATGGTGCTCTGTGTTTTCTGGCAGAGATATTTTCCCCACGGAAGATATTTCTCCCAGTGTTTTTCATTAAATCCGTGAAGCAGAATAATAACTTTTTTTGAAGGACCAGTGTCCTTTGGCTTTAAAATGCAATAGTTGAAGCTTCTGTTTTCTTCTACATATATGTCTTTAATATGAACAGCATCTTCTGCAGAACCCACATCATTAAAAAATGAGTTGTTTACATGAAAGTGGGTGCTGTGTTTATCGCAGGTATATTCGTCATTTCCGGGCAGAAGGTTGTGGCATGAAGAGTGGAATTCAGATTTTATGATTTCCATTCCATCATAGTATAAAGTCGAATTAACAGATGCAAAGGCATCTTTCATTTCGTGGTAGCTTTCAATATAATTCATTGTTCTAAAAGAGTTTAAGTTATGATTTGTTGTTTTTACGTTTAGCGCTGCGAACGCGGTAAAGGCGTTCGGTAAAGCCGCCTTTGTTTTCAAAATCCGAAGCAAGCCGCTGGACCTGCCGGTCCAGAAGATAGCATGCGAGATTCAGTAAAGATAACGCAGCATTGGCAGCAAGACAACTGGGTACCAGGGACTGACACGGACTTTCACAGACGGTCACTGACGAATTGACTGTATTAGGGGCAGCAAAGTCATTGTTTGTCTGTGGGTGTCCGTGTATGTCCATGTTTCTTATTCTCTCCTCTGCCACCCACGCTGCAAATTCTTTAATGTTTTGGGGCTTCAGGCTTTTAAAGCGCATTAATGCCGGATGGTTATGCTCCAGCATTGGCAGATCCCGATGCCTTAAAAAGTCCTCATAATCGAGCTTAAGTTCTTCCAGGCTGGCTCTGGCAACCTGTGTAAGCTTGAGTTCTGTTTTTCTGGAAGTTGCAGAAGCCTGGGACCCCTCGGCAATATTCTGAACTCCAGACCTTGCTGCCTGTATCATCTGATCTTTTGTCCTGCTGAATTTGTCCACATAGCGGTCGCAGAAACGAACCGTCACATCATAAACTAACTGCGCCACCTGAAAACTTTTCAGCTTTCGGTAACCGCCGTGTTTTGGGATCAGGTCGGACAATAAATTTTTCTCCATTATGGTCGTAAATACCAAAACTGAAGCATAAAGTATCAAAGCAATAGTCAGAAAACAACCGGGAAATTGCCGGGGAATGGTTAAATATGATTTTGATTTGTTAGTAGATATAATTGTTAAAGATATGGCGGAAGTGCATGGGAATCGAACCCACCCAACGAGGTTTTAGCCCGTTGCACCGGATTTGAAGTCCGGGAGCCCCACCAGTGAGCTTTCCACTTCCAAAAAGCTTGTTTTTTGGCTGAATCAGGCTGTTGTTAATTGGTTTTAAATAAATACCGATCAGCTTTTGCCAAAAAATGAATTATTAAGTCAGATTGCCTAAATAATTGGTTTAATCAATAACACAATGATATTTTATTAGCAACAAATTAAAAGACAGAAATCAGTGGTCAGAAGTCTGAAGTCAGAAAATAAATATCTCTGAACGCTGATACCTGACTTCTGACCTCTGTTTTTCGTCCCTAGCTCAAATGCTCAATAACAATATTAAGTATTCTTCTTACAGGTTCTGCTGCACCCCATAAAAGCTGATCACCTACGCTGAATGCCGCAAGATAATCATCCCCCATCTTCATTTTTCTGATCCTGCCTACTGGCACGGTAAGAGTGCCGCTTACTGCTGCCGGTGATAAAAGCTGCAGTGTTGATGCTTTGTCGTTGGGCACTATTTTTACCCAGTCATTTGCACCTGACATCATATCGGTCAGTTCGTTTAACGGTGCCGCTTTTTTAAGTTTAATGGTGAATGCCTGGCTGTGACAGCGCATTGCTCCTATTCTTACGCATACTCCGTCAACAGGTATGGGCTGTTTTGTTCCCAGTATCTTGTTTGTTTCGGCATAGCCTTTCCATTCCTCTTTGGTCTGGCCTGATTCCATCGGCACATCTATCCATGGAATAAGGCTTCCGGCGAGCGGTGCTCCGAAAAATTCGGTTGGAAAATCTGCTCCCCTCATCTCACCTACAATTCTTCTGTCCAGGTCAATTGCGGACATTGAAGGATCGTTCAGTTTCCCTACTGCTTCCATCTGGGATACCAGCTCTTTCATATTGTTTGCGCCTGCTCCTGATGCTGCCTGGTAGGTCATACTTGATATCCATTCTACCATGTCATTGGCAAACAGGCCGCCAAGGCCCATGAGCATAAGGCTTACTGTACAGTTTCCGCCTACATAGGTTTTAATTCCGGATGAAAGTCCCTGATCTATAACATCGCGGTTTACCGGGTCCAGAACAATAATACTGTCATCTGCCATCCTGAGAGCCGATGCCGCATCTATCCAGTATCCCTTCCATCCTTTTTTTCTTAAATCAGGATATACCTGCTTTGTATAGTCTCCTCCCTGGCAGGTAACTGCTATATCAAGAGTGGAAAGGAGGTCAATGTCATAGGCGTCCTTTAATTCCGGTGTGTCCATGCCTACATCCGGTGCTTTGCCGCCTACGTTTGATGTCGTAAAAAAGACAGGCTCATAGTCATGAAAATCTTTTTCCTGCATCATTCTTTCCATAAGCACAGAACCAACCATGCCTCTCCATCCGATGAATCCGATTTTTAACATTTTATATTCTCCTGATCAGGTTATATTTTAAAATTGTTTTTTAAACTTAACAGGATACGTATATTTATTTATTCTTTCAAGAAGAAAAATCGAAAAGCAGAGATCAGAAGTCCGAGATCAGAGGTCAGAAACTCGCTGACTTCCGGCCTCTGATTTCTGGCTTCTGCTTTGCCTTTCCCCTGCACCCTGCGCCCTGAACCTTACATCCTGTTTTTTTTATATTTTTATTTGACGTGCAGTTGCTCTCATAATTATAATTAAAACTTTAGAAAATTAACAGCAGGCCGATAAGGTTTCTATTAATAACATCACTCCATTTCGGGCATTCAATTGCCTGGAAAAAATAAACACGAACAGGGTTTTGAAAATGAAAAAATCTCTTGCGGTAATTATGGCAGGAGGCAAGGGTGAACGCCTTATGCCTCTTACAAAAAACAGGTCAAAACCTGCAATTCCATTTGGCGGGATTTATCAGCTGATTGATCTTACTCTTTCCAACTGCATAAATTCCGGTATTTACAAAATAATCGTTTTACCTCAGTATAAATCCCAGACCCTTATGCAGCACCTTGAACATGGATGGAATATCTTCAGTCATGATCTTGGTCATTACCTAAAGGTAGCTCCTCCCCAGATGATGGCCGGCGAAAAATGGTATCAGGGCACTGCAGATTCCATACGGCAGAATATTCATCTTATTGAGCAGGAAAACCCTGACCATATTCTCATCCTTTCCGGTGATCATGTATGCAAGATGGATTACACCCTTTTCAGAGATTACCATGAAGCCAATAATGCAGATGTAACGGTATCTGTTATAGAAGCAAGAAAAGAGCTCTCAAAAGAATACGGAGTGCTGGAGGTTGATGAACGTTACAGGGTTACCGGCTTTCAGGAAAAGCCCGCAAATCCGAAAACCATACCTTCTGACAGCTCAAGAATACTGGCGTCAATGGGAATATACATATTTAAAACGGAAGTCCTGCTCGGCCTTTTAAAACAGGATGAAAGGGCTGATTTCGGTCATGATATTCTTCCGGATATACTTGATAAAATGAAGGTTATGGCCTATCCATATAAAAAGCAGAATCGGATTGCAGACCGGATACTCACCACTGATGAAGAAGGAAACCGAAGCGAGATCTTTGAAGAACGGGCAAGGGATTCGGGCTACTGGCGTGATGTCGGTACTCTGGATGCATACTGGAATGCAAATATGGACCTTACAGGTGTTGACCCGTATTTTAATATGTACGGAAGGCTGTGGCCTCTGCGTACCAATCAGAGACAGTTTCCGCCTGTTAAAACAGTCTTTTCACAGAGTAATGGCGGAGATCCCAGAATGGGAATGTCTCTTGATTCACTTGTTGCTCACGGGTCTATCCTTAGCGGGGGAACTGTACGCAACAGTGTTCTTTCATATAACGTTCTTGTACAGAGCTGGGCTACTGTTGAAGAATCAGTTATCATGGAAAACGTTGTGATAGGAAGATATGCAAAAATTAAAAAAGCTATCATAAGTGAAGGCGTAAGAATCCCTCATCATATGGAAATAGGTTATGATCCCGTAAAGGACAGGGAACGTTTTACAGTAACATCAAGGGGTATTACGGTCGTTACAAAAGAAGACCTTGATAAAAAATAAATGTGAAGGAAAATATCAGCAATCCTTTATTATGAGGCAAATGCCATGAGACCTAAAAAAAAGTATAATGTTGTTCCCAATATTCCGGAGCCCCTGGAGTCGCTCCGTAAACTGGCCTATAATGTCCGTTTCAGCTGGCGGGGTGAAATAAGAGACCTTTTTAGAAGGATTGATCCGGGGCTGTGGTCAGAGTGCAGGCATAATCCGGTGCTTATGCTGGGCCTTGTTAACCAGGACAGGCTGGAAGAACTGACAAATGATCAGGGTTTTATGGCTCAGCTCGAAAGGGTCACTCAGGACCTGGATAGATACCTGTCTCATCCTAAAATCGATGCGCGGTATTATTCTCAGGAACAGCAGTTTAGGGTGGCTTATTTTTCTGCAGAATTCGGGCTGGCAGGATGTCTTCCCATATACTCCGGCGGTCTCGGCATACTTGCCGGCGATCATCTTAAATCCGCAAGCGATCTTAATGTTCCGCTTGTAGGTGTGGGGCTTCTTTATCAGGAAGGGTATTTCAGCCAGTACCTCAGTAATGACGGATGGCAGATGGAGACCTATCCTGTTAATGACTTTAACAATATACCTGTAACCCTTGTAAGAAACGAAAGCGGCAAGCCTGTGCAGGTGTCGGTAGATTTTAAAGGGGAAAAAGTCAGTATACTCATATGGCGTGTTGATGTCGGCCGTATACCTCTTTATCTTCTGGATACAAATCTTCCCTCAAATTCACCTGATGCCCAGCGCACCACAGCTCAGCTGTACGGCGGAGACAGGGAGATGAGGATAAGGCAGGAGATTGTCCTTGGTATCGGCGGTGTCAGGGCTCTTAAGGCTCTTGGGATTGATCCTACGGTTATTCATATGAACGAGGGGCATTCCGCATTTTCCGCACTTGAAAGAATAAACCTGTTTAGAAAAGATAAAGGGCTTACCTTTGATGAGGCAAGGGAACTTGTAATCGCAACAACCGTGTTTACCACCCATACTCCTGTTCCGGCGGGTAATGATGTTTTTGATCCTGCACTTGTAAGATCCTATTTTGAAGAATATGCCAAGGCGCTGGGTATCAACTTCAGAGTTCTGCTCGGCTATGGAAAACTTGATCCTCGTGACGAAGGTGAAAAATTCGGCATGAGCACTCTTGCTTTGAGGCTTTCATCCCACGCAAACGGTGTAAGCAGGCTTCACGGAAGGGTGTCCAGGGCAATGTGGCAGAGTGTATGGCCGCGTCATCCTGAAGAAGATATACCAATCGGTTATGTTACAAACGGAATTCATGTGCCTACCTGGATAGCAAGTGAAAAGTCAGCCCTGTTTGACAGGTATCTTGGGCCTGACTGGGCTGAAGACCCTGATAATGAAAGGGTGTGGGAGCAGATAGACAATATACCAAATACCGAGATATGGCGTTACCATGAAAGATGCAGGGATCATCTTGTAGCATATTCGCGCAGGGCCCTGGCCGACCAGATGAAAAAACGGGGAGCTACCCCCACTGAGATAATGAGAGTGAATGATGTTCTTGCTCCTGATGCCATGACCATCGGGTTTGCAAGGCGGTTTGCCACATACAAGCGTGCAACCCTTCTTTTTAAAGACCCGGAAAGACTGGCCAGGATTCTTAATAATCCTGATTTTCCGGTTCAGATAATTATAGCCGGCAAGGCGCACCCTCAGGATAACGAAGGTAAGGAATTTATAAAGACAATAATACACTATGCAAGTGAAGAGCGTTTCAGAAAACGGATTGTATTTCTGGAAGATTATAATTCTCATATAGGGCATATAATGGTTTCCGGAACTGATATATGGCTTAACACCCCCAGGAGGCCTCTTGAAGCATGCGGTACAAGCGGTATGAAAGCCCTTGCCAACGGTTCTCTTAACCTGAGTGTTTTGGACGGGTGGTGGGATGAAGGATACAAGAGCGATTACGGCTGGGCAATAGGCAAGGGCGAAGAGTATGATGATCATGAAGCCCAGGATAACATAGAAGGTCTGGACCTCTACAACCTGCTGGAAAAAGAGGTTGTTCCTCTTTTTTACAGGCGCGGAGAGGATGATGTCCCCAGAGGGTGGGTTGATAAAATGAAGGCAGGTCTCAGGGACCTTGTACCTGTTTTCAATTCCCACAGAATGGTGCAGGAATATACAGACCGTTTTTATCTGCCCTGCTCAACAAGGTATAACAGGCTGAGCAGCAGCGAATACTCCGAAACAAAATCCCTGGCATCATGGAGACAGAAGGTAATGACCGGATGGAACAGTGTTCAGGTGCAGGAGGTTTTATCTGATGAGGGCAGAGATATCCCAATTGGAGAGACACTGGAAGTTACAGCAAAGGTTGCTCTTGGAGAACTGTCGCCCGAAGATGTAACCGTAGAGGCATATTACGGCCGTCTTGATCATCAGGGTGAATTCAGGGAGAGGGTTACAGAGGAGCTTCTGCCTGTGAGCTTTGATCAGGGTGTTCATGTTTTTAAAGGCAATGTAAAGTGCTCCGGAACCGGACGATTCGGATATACTGTAAGGATAATGCCCAGCAATAAAAAACTTGAGAACCCCTTTGTTATGGGGCTTGTTGCGTGGGCGTGATAAAAGACTGGCGCAGGGCGCATCCGTCTATGCAAAAATGCTGCGCCATGACAAGAGGGTAAATGCAGAAGTCAGAAGTCGGATATCAGAGGTCAGTAAAAGCTGTTCTCTGTCTGACCTCCTTCATTTGATCTCTGTTTTCTAATTACTCTATACTCTTTTCTGTTTACTGTTTTTATTGTTTTTAAACCTTGCGCCATGAGCCATGAGCCTTGCGCCTATATTTAAGGATTTATCGTGTCATCTACTCTCTCTAAAGATCAGGTTAAACATCTCGAAGCCGGGAACCTTTCAGATCCCTTCAGTATTCTTGGCCCTCATGTTGAAAAACATAAACTTGTTATAAGGGGTTTTATACCCGGAGCCCTAAGCATTACTGTTTCCGGGCTTGACCATGATGCTTCTGAGCAGCCGGTTAAAACCGATAAAAACGGCCTTTTTGAAGTTTCTTTTCCATCAGATACCGCTGTCAATCCTTATCGTCTGAATGTGGAGTTTAATGGCAGCCGTTCATCCTTCTATGACTGCTACTCCTTTATGCCTGTTTTAAGCGACTATGACATGTTCCTTTACGGGCAGGGCAATCACTATAAAATATATGAAAAACTCGGTGCTCATATTATTACCCATCAGGGTGTCAGGGGGACACTTTTTGCGGTATGGGCCCCTTCTGCAAAAAGAGTCTCGGTTATAGGGGATTTCAACCAGTGGGACGGCAGAAGGCATATGATGCGAAGCCGGGGTTCATCCGGTATATGGGAGCTCTTTATCCCTCATCTCGGCCAGGACCTTCTTTATAAGTATGAAATAAGAACTCAGAATGATGTGATTCTTACAAAGGCCGATCCCTTTGCTTTCCGGTTTGAAGAAAGACCCAAGACTGCTGCTGTTGTTCATGATCTGGACAGGTATCAATGGTCTGATGATAACTGGATGAATGAAAGAGGAAAAATCAATCCTCTTGAAAAGCCCATGGCCGTATATGAAGTCCATCTGGGGTCATGGAGGCGCAGGGAAGATGAAGACAGCCGATGGCTTACCTATAATGAAATGGCAGATGAGCTTGTTCCCTATGTTAAATCAATGGGATATAACTATATTGAGCTGATGCCCGTAAGTGAGCATCCCTTTGACGGTTCATGGGGATACCAGGTAACGGGGTATTATGCCGCAACATCAAGGTTCGGCACTCCCGAAGAGTTTATGGCTTTTGTTGATAAATGTCACAACGAGGGAATAGGCGTTATCCTCGACTGGGTTCCTGCACATTTTCCAAAGGATTCCTATGCGCTTGAATATTTTGACGGGACCCATCTGTACGAGCATGAAGACCCCCGCCAGGGTATTCAGAAGGACTGGGATACGCTTATATTTAATTACGGACGGAATGAAGTTAAAAACTTTTTAACAGCCAATGCTCTTTTCTGGCTGGATAAATACCATCTTGACGGACTCAGGGTGGATGCCGTGGCATCCATGCTTTACCTTGATTATTCACGGGAAGAGGGTGAATGGGTTCCTAATAAATACGGCGGAAGAGAAAATCTTGAGGCTATTGAATTTATCAAAAACATGAATTCAAAGGTATATGAGTTTTTTCCGGGTGCTGTAACAATTGCCGAGGAGTCTACAGCATGGCCAGGTGTTACTCTTCCGGTCCATCTTGGCGGGCTCGGCTTTATGTTTAAATGGAACATGGGCTGGATGCATGACATGCTTTCTTTTATGTCACAGGACCCGATTTACAGGCGTTATCATATGGATAAACTTACATTTGCCCTGCTGTACGCCTTTAATGAAAATTTTATACTCCCGCTTTCTCATGATGAAGTGGTTCACGGCAAGGCTTCGCTTTTATCAAAAATGCCCGGTGACGACTGGCAGAGGTTTGCCAATCTCAGGCTTCTTTTAGGGTATATGTACGGTGAGCCCGGCAAAAAGATGCTCTTTATGGGGAGTGAACTTGGCCAGTGGAGCGAATGGGACCACGACAAATCTCTTGAGTGGAATCTTCTTCAGTATGAATCTCATCAGAAGCTGCGGGATTATGTGAAAGAGCTGAACCGCGTTTATCATTCCGAACCCGCAATGCATGAGGTGGATTTTTCTTATACGGGTTTTGAGTGGATAGATTTTAGAGATGCAGATTCGTCCGTTGTTTCCTTTATAAGAAAAGGTAAAAATCCAAAAGACATTCTTTTATTTGTTTTTAACTTCACACCTGTACCAAAAGAAAACTACAGGATCGGTGCTCCTGTTGACGGCTATTACAGGGAGATCCTGAATTCCGATTCCTCAAGTTTCGGCGGATCCAATATTGGGCTGGGCGGCGGTATTTCTGCTGACAGAAAAAAAAGTCACGGAAGATCATTTTCCCTTAACCTGACTATTCCGCCCCTTGGGCTCATTATTCTCAAACCCGAATAAAATTGATAAATATTGAGAAAAGCAGGCTTGATTCATTCAGAAAAATCGGATAAGTATAGACGTTTCAATTTCAGCTTACAGCTGTAAGATATATGATATGAGATTTAAAACCCCATAAAATCGAAATTCACGGCAGGATTTTTGCCTGTTAAATTAATGGATTTTGACATAGGAGGTCAGCCTTAATATGTTACTTGATGACAGCATTCTTAATGACCTGGCGATTCTGATAGTTGATGATGAGCCGGATATCCTTGAGACCATAGAAGATGAGCTTTATATGTCCATACTTCACAAGGCGGAAGATTACGAGACTGCCTGCGATTATCTGAATAAATATTCATACGATATAGTTATTCTGGATATAATGGGTGTCAACGGATTTGAGCTGCTTAAGCTGTCTGTTTCAAAGGGTTTCCCAACTGTTATGCTGACAGCCCATGCCCTTACACCTGATGCCCTTAAAAAGTCCATTCAGCTGGGCGCCGTATTTTTCCTTCCCAAGGAGACTCTTCCCGAGCTTAGGTTTTTTCTGGAAGAGCTTGTGCAGAATAAGTTTATACCGAGCTGGCTGTCATTTTTTGAAAAGCTCAATGTATATTTTAATAAGTATTTCGGGGCTAACTGGAAAGAAAAGGATCAGTTTTTCCAGGAGTTTGAAGAAAGCCTCATGAAGAGTGAAAACACAGAAAGAGACGAGGACACTTAAAACCTGACACTAATATTGCACGCCGGATAATATATAGTCCCGGCAGTATAAAGACTGCAGCACAAACTGACTCTGTATATAGACCGGCTGGTGCAGACCTTTTTGGGTAACAGCCATGGATCAGGTATTACTGCTAAATATTTCCTATGAGCCGATAAAGGTTATCGACTGGAAGAAAGCCGTCACAATGCTCTGCCTTGGTAAGGTTGAGGTGATTGATGAGTATGCCTGTGATGTCCGCTCTGTCAGCTTTACAATAAAACTTCCATCCGTAGTCCGCCTCCTCAATGTGGTTAAAAGAAGAAACAAGCCTGTAAAATTTTCAAGGCAGAATATATATGCCAGGGATAAGTATAAATGCCAGTATTGCGGCACAAAGTTTCTGCCGGAAGATCTTACCTATGATCATGTCCTGCCCAGGTCCAGGGGCGGCAAAACAGAATGGACAAACATTGTAACATGCTGTGTTGACTGCAACAGGAAAAAGGGCGGAAGGACACCCCGTGAAGCCTCAATGAGACTTCTTAAAAAGCCGGTAAGGCCCAACTGGGTTCCTGCTTTAAGGCTGGTGCTGGGTTTCAGAGCAGTGCCACTGACATGGCGGGAGTATATTTACTGGAATGTGGAGCTGACGGAGTGAAAGAGAGGTGCAAGGCTCGAGGCGCAGGGCGCAAGGGGAAAGACGCATCCGGCTTCGTAAAAAGCTACGCCGTGACAAGAGGGAAAACATGTAGAGATCAGAGGTCGGAAATCAGAGGTCAGTGATTTTCTGACCTCCGACTACTGATTTCTGATCTCTGGATTTATACCAGAAAATCTGTCGGGACATCCCTTAACCTTGCAATATCAAGGATCTTTTCTTTTACATTAAATCCCCTGGCGCATTTTACCGTGCATGTTCCGCAGTCTTCGCATGCTATCTGGTTGAGCTCCATTGAATCGATTGTCTGCCTTGCCATCTGCATATTTTTATATCCGTATGCATACATATAGCTTCTCATTAAAGTTGGGATATGATGCTCTGCCGGGCATTGCGGTGTGCATTCCTCACACTGGTAGCAGAAAAGATTAGCCTCTTTGTTTCTTTTTTCAAGCATGGCCCTTTCTGCAACAGTCATCTTGAGGTCTTTCATTACTGCAATGGTTGAATTCATATGGTCAAATGTCTGCCAGCCAGGGATGATTGTGTGCACATTTTCATCCTCAAGTGACCATTTTATTGCTGCTGTAATTTCTTCTTCAGTAGCATTCTTTGGCGGCCCTCCAAATCCTCCGCCCACTACGCCTGCAACTGTTTTCATACCTATTATTCCAAGCCCTGCCTTTGCTCCTTCTGCTATAGCCTTTTTAATTTCATTTACATTTGGGTATGTTGAATTATATGCAACCAGCGCAACATCATATGCCTTGCTTTCAACTGCAGCCCTGATCACTTCTGCCTGACCCTGGTGAGTTGATACCCCGATAAAACGTGTTCGGCCTTCTTTTTTAAGTTGTTTTAATGCTTCGAAATAGGGTTCGAAAAGGGCTTTGTCTCTGCTCCCCGGGCCGTGCAGGTAAAGGATATCGACATAATCCAGCCCTATACGTTTCATGCTTTTATCAAACTCTCTGATAAAATCCTGGGGTTTTGCGTTCTGATTTAACTGCCCGAACATTATGCCTGGCATGTTTATCTTTGTTGATATAATAAATGAATCCCGTGGTTTATCCTTGAAAAAACTGCCGAGCATTGTCTCGCTTTTTCCCATACCGCCGTATAATGCAGCCGTATCAAAATGAACTATGCCTGCATCATATGCTGCTTCAACCAGTTTAGGGTTTAATGTGTTCATTACTCCCATGCTGACGATAGGCACCTTTAAACCTGTCTTGCCCAGAGTTCGATAAATGAAATCAGGTTTGGCAGGTTTATCTGCGTATGCCTTGCCTTTCATTATTACAGGGAGAATGGATGCTCCTGCCAGTCCTGCAATGCTGTTTTTAATGAATCTTCTGCGGTTCTTGTTTACTGATATATCTTTCATTACTCAATCTCCTGTTGAAAAGGTTGTTAACGATTGGCAAATATTTCTTAAAAAATCTTATTTTAAATTTGATGTCAGCTGCTTTAGAAGGTCTTTATTAACTTTTGCATTGTCGGGGTTTAGGATTCCGGCAATATAATTACCCTTAACAGAAATAATAAGCTTGCCCTGGTACGGGTCTTCTATTTCATGCATGCCGTCTTTAAGGATATCCTGTTTAAACCCAATATCCTTTTTGTATGCATTTATAGAGCTTTCAAGCGATGCCCTGTCCGGTGCTTCAATTATAAAAAGTTTGTAGGCAGATTCCGGATCGCCGTAGCTTGCGGTAAATACATTTTTGAAGTAGGAGTACCCAAGAAAGTCCTTTGTTATGTATTCCTCTTTGTTTTTAATTTTATTCGAGTCAGGGAACAGGCCTAATGCTTCAGGCGGACTGCTTTTTTCTTTGAGTTTTTCCGATACTGCTTTTGCAGCCGCTGTAAGTATTTCTCTGCCTTTATCGCCAAGGTCGTATCCTGATAATTTTACATAATATCTTCCCTGGTAAAAGTTAAGGTATCCTTCCATGTAATTTGCCTGTGTTCCTATTGACAGGTATTCACATTCATATGGCCTTTCCTGGCTGTAGATACCAAAGGCATTACTGCTGTTCTGGTGGTCATATATCTCTATGTTAACGGTGTTGTCCTTTTTATCATCATAAACCTGAACATTCATCTCGGCAAAATCATACAGGTGGTACAGTTCTGCTGCCCCGTTCATAAACTCAAAGAGTGTTTCGGGTTTATATGTGACAACATCTCCGGATTTTGGAAAGCCTGAGATATCCGGAAAAATATTTTTATTAATGCTGCTTCCTGCAGCACTGTATGCGCTTAAAATGAAACAGGATAATAGTAGGTAAAAAATGTGTTTTTTAACTTTCATAATATCTCCGGTATTACTGTTTTCCGTTAACGATTTTTAGTTTTGCATCAATAAGCTGGTCGTGACTCAGACGCAGCAGGCCAGCAATTTTATGGATAAGATAGTCCTCATGTTTTTCCAGTCTGCCGTCAGAGTAGGCCACTTTCCAGATAATTTCTATAACCTTCAGTTTTTCTTCAATGCTGTAATTCTGATTAATAAGATTGGTGAACTGCCACAGGTCTATACTTTTTTCGAGCTCTGCTTCAGATGATTTCATCAGGCCAGTTATTTCTTCTTCAGAAAGACCGTACTCTTTTTGGAAAATATTTATAATATTATCTTTTTCCCTGGCGCTGAATTTTCCGTCGGCATTGGCCATTTCTATAAGTATGGCGCATGTGGCAAGGTTGATGTTTCTGTTATCAGCTTTTTTATCTTTTTCTGTTTCTCTGGTTCCCAGAATTTTTTTTATAAGGTCTATCATTAATTCCTCCGTGTCATCAGCTATTGACAGCTGATTAGTTCAATTAATACTAAATATCATTTTATATGTGCATGTTCAAGGCCATGGTTAACCAAAAAGTAACATACTGGAGTGTGAAATGGGAAATATCGGATTTTATGAATTCTGTAGGCCACTGTTTAAAACACTGCTTCAGGGCCTATTCGGATGAGTATACCCAGTTGTAGTTGATCGGCCTTAAGTGAATTGAATCAGGCCTTGGATGCAGAAATTCATCCACTACCCGCAGCCAGTTATAGGCCGGTTTTATTTTTCTGATTTTACCGTCTTCAGGTGGTTTTGAGTATTCGGTATAATCGTATACAGCCTCTGAAATGCCTACATAATAACCTTTTCCCGGGTAAAGATAGGCGTTTTTAAATTTTTCCGCTTCCATTTTTTCTTTTTCTGCAAGGGCGGTTATCTGGTCGTTTGTAAGCTGGATCAGGAAGAATTTTGAAACACCGCGTTCGGAATATTTGACCATTGTTCTGGATTCGGAGCTTGATATATATATGGTGCTGATAACCGCAAGCCTCCTTAAGAGCTGGGATGCAATAAGGGCAGCGGTTCTTCTTCCTCCGACACTGTAGTGGCATCCATAGTATTCAAAAAGTTTGTTCTGGATCAGGCGCGCGTATTTGTCCCCGCTTTCATATAAATTGCCCTGAATATATCTCAGGTATTTAGCAAGATCTTCTGCTGCATCAGATATGGGCCAGTCAATTTTTACATGAAAATGTGTAAGCGCATACCTGTTTTTCTTTTTTACCGTAGGGTCCTGCTGTATCAGAAGGGCATAGTCAATATCAATCAGTTCTTCGACAAAATCAAGGAACGGCTGATTGTCAAAGTATTTAATATTGTTATAAAATTTTTTATTCAGTGTGAAATTGGCCAGATCATTGATATTCTTTTTTATTGTTTTGTTTTCAGGAAAGAAACGTATGTAGTTTTTAAGGGACGGGTCAATAAGACCTTCACAGAAAATTATTATAAAAGTATTAAAGAGCTCGGACTCTTTTTCCATTTTTTTAGACTTTGGTCTTAACTCGCTTTTATCTACAAAACTGTATTCTACATCATTTTTCAGGTAGTTATTAAATGAATCAATGAGTGATATCTTCATCAGGCGTAACTCAAGTGAGTCTCTCATTATCTCATATAATGATCTTCTTAGCCTTTCATAATAGTTTAAACGTTCTCTATAAAGCCACATTTTAGCTTGTCCCTGAAAAGGTAGTTATTATTAAATAGTTTTGAGCTTTTTAATCTATCTCTTTCGTGATTTAAAAGGGTTATTAAAAACTATGTTAAAGTATATTAAAATAAGGTGGATGTCAAGAAAAAATAATGAAATAGAGCACTTAGAGACTATAGAAAATAATGTGATGATTTATATATTTAAATAAATTATATTATCCGATTACTCGTTTTTAAGTTTTACGCCGGTTTAAATTCAATATGCTGCCGGCAGTATATTCGGAGAATTTTGAATGAAGAAAAAAATAACCAGGGCAGCGGTTTTGGGGGCCGGTGTTATGGGTGCAAATATAGCGGCCCAGCTTGTCAATGTCGGTATTGATACTGTCCTGCTTGATATTGTTCCTGCGGGAACAGAAAATATAAAGAATAAGAATACTCCGGAATTCAGGAACGGTATTGCCCTGAAAGGTGTGGAACGTGCAAAAAAATCAAGTCCCCCTTCCTTTTACCTGCAGCTGAATGCCGATCTTATCAGGATTGGAAATATCGAAGATGATCTGAATCTGTTAAAGGATGTTGATATAGTAATCGAGGCAATAACAGAAGATATTTTTCTTAAAAGGGATCTTTATAAAAAAATAGAAAAGATCATTGAGCCCGGAACAATCATTACTTCCAATACTTCGGGTATTTCTGTAAATGATTTGTGTGAAGGGTTTTCCACTGGTTTCAGACAGTATTTTGCTGCAACCCATTTTTTTAATCCTCCAAGGTATATGAAACTTCTTGAGATAATTCCGGGTCCGGATACCCTTCCTGAAGTTATCGAAACAATAGCTGAAAATTGTAAACAGGTTATCGGTAAACGTATTGTTTATGCAAAGGATACTCCTAACTTTATAGCCAACAGGGTTTCAGTTTTTACTACTCTCAACAATATCAGGTGGATGAACAGGCTTGGACTGACAATAGAGGCTGTTGATGAGCTTACAGGCCCTGTAATCGGTTTTTCAAAGAGTGCCACCTTCAGGACCACGGATATTGTAGGGGTTGATACACTTCTTCATGTGGCCGGCAATGTATTTAATATTACCTTTGAAAATGACATAAGAGATGTATTTGACTCTCCTGAGATGATCAGGAAGATGATAGAGAAGAGTCTCCTTGGAGATAAGTCAGGCAGCGGGTTTTATAAAAAAGATATAGACAGTAAAGGTGCCAGAAAAATACTGGTCCTGGATTTTGACAAAATGGAATACCGGGAGAGACTGCCTGTTGAATATGAATCCCTGAGTGCAGCTGTAACGCATTATGATCTGGCCGGCAGGCTTAAAGAGCTGTATTTTTCAAAAGATACTGCAGGAATATTCACTTTCAGGACGAGAAGTGAAGAATTTATCTATGCTGCCGGCAGGCTGCCTGAAATAGCTGATGATATTCTTAATATTGATAATGCTGTTAAATGGGGCTTTAACCGTGAAGCCGGCCCATTTGAAATGTGGGATGCCATAGGCCTCAAAGAGTCAGCTTTATTAATGAAAAAATCCGGATATGTAATTCCTGCCTGGGTTAATAAAATGCTGGGTAAGGGTTTTGAATCCTTTTATATCAGCAAAAACGGCAGGAGATACTTCTATGATATTAGGTCTGAGGATTATACGGCAGAGCCGGTTGATCAGGGAGTTATTCTGCTTCCCTCTTTAAAAGAACAGAATAAAAAGGTGGCCGGGAATAACAGTGCATCGCTTGTTGATATCGGAGACGGTGTAGCGTGTCTTGAGTTTCATTCAGGAATGAATACCCTTAATGCCGATATTATCCATATGATAAACAAATCCTCTCAAATCCTTTCAAAAGATTTTGACGGGATGGTTATTTTTAATCATGGTGATAACTTTTCTGTTGGGGCAGATCTCAGGGGGATACTTGATGCCGCAGAAGCAGGGGATTGGGAGAAAATTAATCTAAAGGTGAAAGAACTCCAGGACTCCCTGATGAAGCTTAAATATGCTGATAAGCCGATTGTAGCGGCTCCTGCCGGCAAAGCTCTCGGGGCGGGCTGCGAGGTCTGCCTTGCTGCCGACAGGATACGTTATGCTGCAGAAACCTGCATGGGCCTTGTGGAGAAAGATGCCGGGCTGATTCCTGCCGGCGGAGGCCTTAAAGAGATGCTTATCCGCTGTAATGAAAGGATGTTTGATGTTTTTCCGGACGGATTGTATAATAACGGTTTTGAGGCAGATAACTCTATTGCGGAAATATTTGAAACAATCGCCTTTTCAAAAACATCCTCCTCTGGCCCGGAAGCGGAAAGTCTCGGTTATTTGAGAAAAACCGACAAAATGACTGTAAACTGTGATTTCCTTTTAAGTGATGCAAAAAACATGGTTATTGCCATGAATAAAGAAGGTTATGAGCCTTTGAAACCTTTAGAGGGCATATGTATCCCCGGTAAAGATAAGCTTGAAAAGCTTAAGCAGCTTATACAGAAATTTTATGAAAAGGGCTTTTTAACAGAATATGATGTAATAATTGCAGAAAAAATTGCATATGTGCTTTGCGGCGGAGAACTTTCTGCCGATATAAAGGTTGGTGAGCAGTATCTGCTCGACCTTGAAAGAGAAGCTTTTTTAAGCCTGTGCGGCAATAAAAAAACAAGAGAACGAATGAAATATATGATTTTAACCGGGAAATCTTTAAAAAATTAACAGTAATAAATGATGTATCTAATAAAAAAATAATAATTTTTTAAATAATCCTGATTGACAAATAGCTTATAAATCCATATAAGCGATAGTTTTTTTTAATAAATTCAAATTTAAGGCAGAGGTTTCAGATGAAAGAGGAAATCGATAAGATTAGAAATATTGGAATCAGTGCACATATTGATTCCGGTAAAACAACTCTCACAGAGAGGATATTATATTATACAAAGAGAATTCATGCGGTCCATGAAGTAAGGGGAAAAGATGGAGTCGGCGCAAAAATGGATTCCATGGAACTTGAAAAGGAACGTGGAATAACCATCGCATCCGCTGCTACCTACTGTGAATGGAAAAAGCATACAATCAACATCATCGACACCCCCGGTCACGTTGACTTCACAATAGAAGTTGAAAGGGCACTGAGGGTTCTTGACGGCTCAATACTTGTTTTATGTGCTGTAGGCGGTGTGCAGTCTCAGACCATCACTGTTGACAGACAGATGAACAGGTATAAAGTTCCAAGGCTTGCTTTTATTAATAAATGTGACAGATCCGGTGCTGACCCACTTAAGGTAGCAAAACAGATGAGAGATAAACTCAGTCTGAACGCAGTTCTTATGGAGCTTCCCATCGGGCTTGAGGCAGACCTTAAAGGTCTTGTTGATCTTGTTACCATGAAGGCCGTTTATTTTGACGGTCCATATGGTGATGATATCAGAATTGATGAAATTCCTGCTGATATGATGGATGAAGCAGAAGCAAGGCGTGAAGAGCTCCTTGATGCCGCATCCATGTTTTCTGATGAACTGATGGAAGCAGCGCTGGAAGGCGATGTGGATGAAGAGCTTATCATGAGTGCTATCAGAAAGGGTACGCTTGCAAGAGAGCTTACCCCTGTTTTTATCGGCTCAGCCTATAAGAATGTTGGTGTCCAGCTGCTTCTGGACGGTGTTATCCGTTACCTTCCTGCTCCTCCGGATGTTGAGAATACAGCTCTTAATCTAGAGGACGAAGAAAAGGAAGTGGTCCTTACATCAAATGATGATGATCCGCTTGTTGCACTTGCATTCAAACTTGAAGTAACACCCTATGGACAGCTTACCTATCTGCGTGTTTATCAGGGTAAAGTCAAAAAGGGTGATGACCTTGTCAATACAAGGGACAGGAAAAAGATAAAAATCGGAAGACTGGCCCGTATGCATTCAGATGAAATGGAAGATATTACCGAGGCAAAGGCTGGAGATATTGTAGCGCTTTTCGGCGTTGACTGTTATTCCGGCGACACATTTACAGACGGTAAAAACAGATATTCAATGACTTCCATGTTTGTTCCTGAGCCTGTTATCCATCTCAGCATTGTACCAAAGGACAATAAAGCAAGAATCAACATGTCCAAGGCTATAAACAGATTTATAAAAGAAGACCCCACCTTCAGAAGCAGGGTTGATGAAGAATCAAGCCAGACAATTATTTCCGGTATGGGAGAGCTTCACCTGGAAGTTTATGTTGAGAGAATGAAAAGAGAGTACGGTGCTGAAGTAGAAACCGGCATGCCCCAGGTTGCATACAGGGAAGCTATTTCTGCAAAGGCCGAGTTTGATTATACTCATAAAAAACAGACTGGTGGTTCCGGTCAGTACGGCCGTGTTGCCGGTTTTATGGAGCCTTCAGAAGATGAAAACTATGAGTTTGTTAATGAGATCAAGGGCGGTGTTATTCCAACCGAATATATACCTGCTGTTGATAAAGGTTTTCAGGCATGTCTCGGGAAGGGAAGTCTGATCGGATTCCCGGTTATCGGTATGAAGATAACCATCAACGACGGTCAGTTCCATGCTGTTGACTCTTCTGAAATGGCATTCTCTCAGGCTGCAATCGGTGCTTTCAGGGCTGCCTATTCAAAGGCGAAACCTGTTATTCTTGAGCCTATTATGAAGGTAACTGTAGAGTCTCCCACTGAATATCAGGGGAATGTTATGGCATCAATCAACCAGAGAAGAGGAATGATTGTCAGTTCAACAGAGGACGGCAGTTTCTCTGTAGTTGATTCAGAAGTTCCGCTCGCTGAGATGTTCGGGTATGCAACAGTTCTTCGTTCCCTGACACAGGGAAAGGCGGATTTTACAATGGAGTTCAGCAGGTATTCACGAGTGCCTGCGTCAGTATCAGAAGACCTCAAAAAAGAGTTTGCCGAAAAGGCAAAGGGAGGTAAATAACAATGAATGATTTTATTAAAGTCAGTCCGTTAAAACTGCTTGAAATGTCTTCCGGTGACGGCCTCGGAAAAGGAAAACTTGGTGTACTTATGGCAAGGGCAGGGGTCGGCAAGACAGCGTGTCTTATCCATATAGCCTTTGATATGATTTTTAGAAAAAAAAGGCTTGTACATGTTTCGCTTGAGGATACTCCTGAAAAAGTTACATCCTATTACAATGTGATTTTTTCGGATCTTGTAAAAGCCCTTGAAATAAGCGATGAAACAGAGGGCAGGATGCTTCTGGAAAGCAACAGAATGATACTTGCCTATCTGAACGACAGTTTTGAAATTGACAGGTTGAGGAAAAACCTCCAGAACCTTAAGGATCAGATCGGTTTTGCGCCGGAGGTTCTTATTGTTGACGGTGTTGATTTTGAAAAAGTTGAAGCCGAAACAATGGAAGCCTTTAAAAAAGTAGCTGAAGAGTTTGATGTTGAAATCTGGTTTTCAGCGCTTTCTCACAGGCATATTACTGACAAGAATGAAAAAGGTGTTCAGTACCCCTGCAGCCGTGTTGATGAATATTTAAGCGTAATTATTCAGCTTGACCCGGGTGAGTCAGGAATTCTTTTAAAGATGATCAAGGATCATGATAACCCTGTTTCAAGTGATTCAAGCATTCGCCTGGATCCGAATACATTTCTTGCTACCATCTAATTGATTTTTTGACCGAACAGTGTTTATATATAACCCCGCTTTAAAGAGCGGGGTTATTTTTTTGCCCATTCAATATAATCTTTCATATTCAGGTTGTAATCATTGGCTGATCCTAAACAAAACAGAAACATCATAAAAGTTATTTTAAGCAGGCGAATGCTCGTTTCTCTGGTTATGGGTTTTTCCTGCGGTGTGCCTCTTCTTTTAACCATGAGTGTACTTCAGACCTGGATGAAAGAAGAGAATATTGATCTTACTCTTATCGGCCTGGTAAATCTTGTGCAGATTCCCTATACATGGAAATTTGTATGGGCTCCTATTGTAGACAGATACAGTCTTCCTTTTTTGGGGCGAAGGAGAGGATGGCTCCTGGTGGCTCAGATCTGCCTTATGTTTTCCATCGTTGGACTGGGATATTCGGATCCGGGCAGCAGCCTTGTGTTAATGACTGTGTCTGCAATGCTCGTAGCTTTTTTCAGTGCAACTCAGGATATTGTTGTTGATGCATACAGAAGAGAAGATTTAAACGATGATGAGCTAGGCCTTGGATCATCCGTGTATATGTCTGGCTACCGCTTTGGAACGATGCTCGCATCAGGCGGCGGTTTAATTATGGCTGATCATATTTCCTGGTCATCTGTTTATTCCATAATGGCCCTGTGTATGCTTGTGGGTATAGTTACTACTTTATTCACCCCTGAACCGAAAGTAACACAGGGGACCCCGGTTACCCTGAGGGCTGCTGTTGTTGAGCCTTTTGTGGAATATTTTAAGAGAAGGGGCGCGATCTGGATACTCGCCTTTATCCTCCTTTACAAGGTTGGGGATATGATGGCCAGTGCGATAACAGCCCCATTTTATCTGGATATAGGCTTTACAAAAACCGAAATAGGGGCAGTTGTTAAACTGTTTGGTATATGGGCTATAATCGGCGGTGCCATAATTGGCGGAACGATTATGGTGAAAATAGGCATAAATAAAAGCCTGTGGATATTTGGAATTCTTCAGGCTGTTTCGACTGCAGGTTTTGCACTCCTGGCAAGACTGGGTGATAATGTGGTTGCACTTTCAGGAGTCATTGCTTTTGAGAACCTGTCCCAGGGAATGGGTACTGCGGCTTTTCTGGCGTTTATGGCCTCAATAACCGATAAACGGTTTACCGCCACTCAGTATGCACTTTTAAGCAGTCTTATGGCTATTCCGAGGGTAATTATATCCGCTCCAACCGGGTACCTGGCAAAGGTAATGGGGTGGGAGATGTTTTTCATTTTCTGTACGTTAATTGCAATCCCGGGTATGCTGCTCCTTTTTAAATTTGCACCATGGCATAAAGATGATCAATTCGTATAAATGTCTCTATTCTTATGTTTATTGCATAATCGAATTAATAGTGATAAATCTTTTTTTATCAAATATACCGATCTTACAGGAAGGGTAAAAATATGAAAATAGGTCGTAATGATTTCTGTCCATGCGGAAGCGGACTAAAATATAAAAAATGCTGTCTTAAAAAGGGGTTGTCCGGTTCTGAGGATAAAAAGGCTATCTATCTGAAAAAATACGGCATAAAGGTGAAAACAGAAGAAGATATTGCAGGAATTAAACTTGCCGGAAAGCTTGCCGTTGATACCCTTAACCTTGTAGAAGCGTATATCAAGCCGGGTATGAAGACGGATGATATAAACACTATTGTCCATGAGTTTACCGTGAAAAACGGTGCTGTGCCTGCCCCCTTAAACTACAAGGGATATCCGAAGAGTGTATGTATATCCATCAACGAAGTTATATGTCACGGGATTCCGGGTGAGAGAAAACTTGAGGACGGCGATATCGTAAATATCGATGTTACTCCTATTCTTAACGGGTATTATGCTGATGCAAACAAAACTTTTCTTTGCGGTAATGTTTCTCCAGAAGCAAGAAAGGTTGTTGAAGTAGCCCGTGAAAGCCTTAAGGCAGGCATGGAAATGATTATGCCGGATAATACAATTGGCGATATAGGCTGGGCAATACAGCAGTATGCCGAAAAACAGGGCTGCTCTGTAGTAAGAGAATTTGTGGGACATGGAGTCGGTATTGATTTTCATGAGGCACCCCAGGTCCCTCACTACGGCAGAAAAGGGCAGGGCCTTAAAATGATTCCCGGGATGGTGTTTACAGTAGAGCCCATGATCAACCTTGGTAAAAAAGAGCTTCACATTCTTCCTGACAGGTGGACGGCTGTAACTGATGACGGTTCTCTGTCCGCACAGTTTGAGCAGACCTTTCTTATAACCGAAGATGGTTTTGAAAGCCTTACGCCCTATGATCTGGATGCTCCGCTGTAAAAGGCTTTAGCATGATAGATAAAATAAGTTCCGTAGCTTTTAAACTCGGCTTTACAGCAATTGGATTTTCAAGGCCTGTAAAGCCTTTGTTTTTTGATGAGTTTAAAAAGTGGGTCGGCTCGGGCAGAAATGCGAAAATGAGCTGGATGGAGCGTAATATGGATATAAGAGAAGATCCGGTGAAACTTCTGCCCGGCTGCCGTACTGTAATATCACTTGCATATCCCTATCGGGCAGAAAAACCCTTAACTGAAGACGGCTTCAGCCTTGCCAGGTACAGCACGCCTGATGAAGACGATTACCATTTTAGGCTCAGAAAAAAAGGAAAAAAACTCGCCGCTTATATCGGGACTCTGCTTGATGGAAGTAAGTCAAGAGTACTGGTTGATTCTGCACCGCTTCTTGAACGCAGCTTTGCCTATTCTTCAGGGATGGGATTTATCGGAAAAAACAATATGCTGATAATTCCAGGCTCGGGGTCATATTTTTATCTCTGTGAGGTTTTAACCACGGCAGAGGTGGATATAAAAGATATTCAGCCCTGTGGTGATTTATGCGGGTCCTGTACAAAATGCGTAGATTCATGCCCGACAGGGGCCTTAAAGGGACCAAGAGACTTTAATGCATCTATGTGTCTTTCATGCTTAACTATTGAAGATAAATCACCTGTTTCAAAAGCCGCAGGTGAAAATATGGGGGATTGCTTTTTAGGTTGTGATATATGCCAGGAGGTATGCCCTCATAACCCGGACGCTCCGGACAGAAAGTGCATGCCTTCAACTGATGATATTCATGAAATGGCTGGTGAAGATTTTAACCGTATATACGGAAAAAGTTCCCTGTCAAGACCGGGGCTGGAAAAGATTAAGTCAAATATCAGAGCTGTCCGCGGTGACTATTAAAGGAAGCTCAGGTATTTTTCTGTAATTTCATTTATTCCTGCATCTTCGGCTTCTGCGTTTTCAAGTTCTATCGATTCATAATTATCCGATTTTCTTTCCCGGACATCTATCTCAACTTCAGGAAACAAGGCCTTGAGGCATTTAATAAGATTGATATCATGGTCAGATCCGCCTGTCATAATAACTATTTTTTCCATTTATATCGCCCTTTTTTTTAGATTAATAATTGGAGTTTCATGTTTCATATCCGTAATAAATTATTGATTTGCAATTAATATGCCTGTTTAGAAATATAGCTGTGTTATGAAAAATGAAATAAAAACAATTGGATACAATTGATCGTAAGGTATTAATCTGGACTGTTTAATTGGCTGTTGTATGTTTTGACGCTTTTTAGCTGTTTGGTTCGCCAAAATATGCACTATGTCATTTTATTATCTGTCTAAAGCCGCTGTTCTTTAAGGGGATGTTGTTTTTATGTATGTGATGTTGAGGTTATCAGTGATTGAAAACTGTATCTCTATCTGGTATTTTCGGTTTTTAAGGAGATAAAAATGAAGAAAACAGGAAGATTTCATGTTCTTACAGATATGGTTGTTCAGAGCAGGTATTCTCATGTAGAGCTTACGGAAATGGCGCTAAGAGGAGGTGCGGACACTATTCAGTTCAGATCAAAATCCGGATCCACCCGTGAGCTGATAGATACTGCTGTCAAAATGAAGGAATTATGCAGTAAAGCCGGTGTGCCCCTGATTATTAATGACAGAATCGATATTGCAATGGCGTCAGGTGCTGACGGTGTTCATTTGGGACAGGATGATTTTCCCATTCCCCTTGCCAGAAAACTGCTTGGAGAATATGCAATTATCGGCGGTTCTGCCGGAAATATGGAAGAAGCAAAAATATGCTTTGAGGGCGGCGCTGATTACATCGGGGTAGGGCCTGTTTTTCAGACCGGTTCAAAACTCGATGCAGGTCCTGCAACAGGTATTGAAAATATAAGAATGATTGCAGAGGCTTTTTCTCTGCCTGTTATTGCTATAGGGGGTATTTCTGAAAAGCATATAGGTGAACTGCTTGATGCAGGCGCACATGGAATTGCCGTAATATCGGCAGTCTGCCTGAAGGAAAATCCAGCATCAGCAGCTCAGGTTTTCAGAGATGTACTGTCAGGATACAGGAAAAAATAATATGGTGTTAAAGGTATCGGATATCGGCGAGTTTGAGCTTATTGAGCGTATTCAGAAAATAATAGATGGTTCCGGCAGCAGGCCGGGAAATCTTATCCGCGGCATTGGTGATGATACTGCTGTGTTTTCTCCTGAACCCGGGCAGGAAATGTTTGTCACATGTGATTCGATGGTGGAAGGATACCACTATTTAGATGATCATATTACTCCCTTCGAAATCGGGAAAAGGGCTATGGTGATGAATATCAGCGATATCGGCGCCATGGGCGGCAAACCTCTTTATGCGCTTGTTACTGTGGGGCTTACGCCTTCTGAATCCGTGGGCTGCATCGAGGATATTTACAGAGGGCTGATTAGTGAGCTTAAACCATTTGACGCTTCAATAATCGGCGGGAATATCACAAAGGTGAAAGAGGGGAGAATCATCGATATAACCCTTATGGGTTCGGGTAAAAGAGAGCACATGGTTTTGCGTTCCGGCGCAAGGGACGGTGATTCTATAATGGTTACAGGAAGACCCGGCAGATCTGCTGCCGGGTACTGGCTTGTTAAAAACGGTGTGCCTGAATCCGGGCAGAATAAAGTTCTTTTTGATGCCTATGTGCGCCCCGAACACAGGGCAAAGGAAGGTCATGCGCTTGCCCTGTCCGGAAAAATTACTTCTATGATAGATCTCAGCGACGGGCTTTCCAGTGACCTGTTTCATATCTGCGAAAAAAGTAAAGTCGGGGCAGAATTAATGGTGGATATGTTTCCTGAATGTGATGCTATGGATGGAATGGCAGGGCTTTATGATATTAATCCCCTTGATTTTGTTTTGGGAGCAAGCGATGACTATGAGCTGCTTTTTACATGTCCACCTGAATACAGGACTGAAGTAAATGATATTCTTGACGGGTTAAACTGCCCTGTCGCTCATATAGGAAATATCATATCAGCGCAGGGCATAACAATTTTGACAAAGTCCGGAAAAAAAGAAAAACTTTCAAGGAACGGGTGGGACCATCTTAAACTTAAAAAATGATCCCGATAACTGCTCCTGTCATGCATGTGGCTATGGTGCCGCCTATCACTGATTTTACTCCCAGGTTTACTATTTCATCGCGCCTGTCAGGCGCCATAGCTCCCAGGCCGCCAATCATTATCCCTAGTGAGCCTAGATTAGCAAAACCGCAGAGTGCGTAAGTCATAATAAGTCTGCTTCTTTCGGAAATAACTTCACTCCCCAGTGACGCCAGATCCTGATAGGCAATCAGTTCGTTGAGAATGGTTTTTACTCCCATGAGACTTCCTGTTGTTTTTGCCTCGGACCATGGAATGCCCATGAGCCATGTTACAGGGGCCATTATATAACCGAGCAGTCTTTGTATTGTCAGCGGTTCTCCTCCCATATCAGGCAGTATTCCGAGCATGATATTTAAAAGATGCACAAGGGCCACCAGAACGATAAGCATTGCTATTATATTCAGCAGAAGAGTTATGCCGTCCATGGTTCCCTTTGTGACTGCATCCATGGTGCTTGATGCATTGTTGGGGATGTCGATTCTGCCGCTTGAGAGTGTGCCTGTTTCGGGGATCATAAGTTTTGAGACCGTTATTGCTGCCGGGGCGCTTATAAGCGATGCCGTAAGCAGGTGTCCTGTAATACCGGGAATAACACTGTCAAGGATTGTAGCGTAAAGAACCATTACGGTTCCTGCTATTGTTGCCATTCCTGAGGTCATTATTGTAAATAATTCACTTCGTGAAATGACGGAAATGTATGGTTTGACAAGCAGAGGCGCTTCAACCATTCCTACAAATATATTTGCAGAGACGCCAACTCCTTCGGCTCCGCCGACTCCCATGCTCCTGGACAGAAGCCATGAAAAAAATCTGACTGCAAGCGGGGCTATTTTCCAGTAAAAGAGCAGGGCGGAAAGGGCGCTCATGATTAACACAAGGGGCAGGCTCTGGAATGCCATTAAAAAACCCGAACCCGGGTCTGTTATTTCAAAGGGGGCCGATCCGCCTGCAAGGTATCCGAATACAAAAGAAGTTCCTTCAGCAGTTGATTCCTGAAGGGCGCTTACAATATTGTTGAGCTTCATAAAAAATGAACGGCTGAAGGGCAGTTTTGTTAAAAATATTGCCAGGCTGATCTGCAGTATTAAGCCTGCAGTAATGGTCTTATAGTTAACCTTTGTTCTTTTTTCGGAGATGATCCATGCGATAAGGGCGAGGATAATAAGTCCTGCAATACTATGGAGCCTTGTCAATTACTCTGCCTCCCGTGTTTGAAGTGTCTGTGATGTTAAATAAAATTATATTTCATTTATATAATAATTAGCAGATGTATATGTGAATTGCCATATTTAATATTGATTATATGTATTGTAATTTAGTAAAATTGGCGAACTGATCAAAATTCAAGTGAAATTTCCAGTCCTACTACCGCTACAGAAATGTTAAAAGACTGAACTCAAGTACAAAAATGTTGCTAAGTAATTACTATACGACAAAAATGTAATTTAAGAATTTGGGTTCAAGCTGGTCCTCTGCATGTAAAAGTGATGTCAAAACAGTGTGTTAGCTTGTTTATTTTTGCAATTTAATAAATGGCATGGCTCTTGCTCTATATTAGAGGCAAATATAAACATAAGGCAATTATCCACGATATTGATATTAAAACTTAAAAGGAGGATTCAAATGAAAAAGCTCGAAGCAATAATTAAACCCTTTAAACTTGATGAGGTTAAAGACGCTTTAACCGCTATCGGGGTAAAAGGTATTACTGTCAGCGAAGTGAAAGGTTTTGGCCGGCAGCGTGGACACAAAGAGATCTACAGAGGTGCCGAGTACCAGGTGGATTTCGTACCAAAGGTTAAAATAGAGGTGGTAGTAGATGCATCAATAGCAAACGATGCAATTGAAGCAATCAAGACATCTGCCGAAACAGGTCAGATTGGTGATGGTAAAATATTTCTATTGCCGGTTGAAGAAGCTGTTCGAATCAGAACTGGTGAAACCGGTAAAGACGCTATATAGGGAGGGCGAAAAAAAATGAAAATGAAAACATTGATATATGTATTGATACTGGCCGTAATAGGCGTTGGAAAAGCATGGGCAGGTGATGATGATCCTACTCCATTATCAAATAAAGAGGCTATAGATCTGGTACAGACCCATGCTAATTATGTATGGACTCTGGTTGCAGCTGCTCTTGTATTTTTTATGCAGGCCGGATTTGCAATGGTTGAGGCTGGTTTCACAAGAGCCAAAAACGCAGTTAACATTATGATGAAAAACCTTATGGACTTCTCTCTAGGTACCCTTGGGTACTGGGCAATAGGTTTTGGTCTTATGTTTGGTGCCACCACTACAGGATGGTTCGGCTGGGGCTCTTTTTTCTTAAGCGATTTCACACCTGATGGAGACCCATGGGTGCTTGCATTCTGGATGTTCCAGGTAGTTTTCGCTGCTACCGCAGCAACAATCGTTTCCGGTGCTATGGCTGAAAGAACAAAATTCTCAGGATACCTGGTCTACAGTGTGTTTATCAGCGCAGTTATTTATCCTATCTTCGGAAGCTGGGCATGGGGAAGTCTCTATAACGGCAGCGGATGGCTTGAAGGTTTCGGTTTTATCGACTTTGCAGGTTCAACAGTTGTTCACTCAGTAGGTGGCTGGGCAGCACTTGCCGGTGCTATCGTTCTTGGTCCAAGACTTGGGAAGTACACTAAAGACGGAAAAATTAAACCTATACTTGGTCACAATATTCCTCTGGCAGCACTTGGTGTTTTTATCCTCTGGTTAGGATGGTTCGGTTTTAATCCAGGTTCAACAACTACAGCAGATAAAAGCATAGCTATGATATTTGTTAACACAAACCTTGCAGCAGCAGCTGGTTGTGCTCTTGCAATGATCACCTCATGGCTTAAGTTCGGAAAACCTGAAGCAGGTATGAGTTTAAATGGTGCTCTTGCAGGACTGGTCGGAATTACCGCCGGATGTGCAAATGTATCTCCAACAAGTTCTCTGATAATCGGTGCAGTAGCTGGCGTACTGGTTGTTTTCTCAGTTCTTTTCTTTGATAAAATTAAAGTTGATGATCCGGTCGGTGCAGTATCAGTACACGGTGTTAACGGTGCATGGGGTACTCTGGCAGCAGGTATCTTTGACATGGGCGGTTTCTCAATTAAGGTCGTCGGTGTTCAGCTTCTGGGTATTGCTTCATGTTTCGTATGGACATTTGTAACAGCTTTTATACTTTTCAAAGTAATATCAATGACCATCGGTTTGAGGGTCTCTCCTGAAGAGGAAAAAGAAGGTCTTGATTTTACCGAGCATGGTAACAGTGCGTATCCTGATTTCGATACGTCATCATATGCTCAGAATTAATTAGTAATGGGAATGTCGGGCGAACCCGTCGTGGGCCCGCCCGATAAATAAAAATTGATTTAAGTTTTAGGAGGAAAAAAATGTACAAAAAAATGATAAAAACTCTTGTTATGGTTAGTCTTATTGCAATTACTTTCGGTGCTCTTCCTGCTCTGGCAGAGGATGAGTCACCTGTATCAGCTTCAGCAGATGTTAGTATTCTGTCTCAGTATGTATGGCGTGGCTATGCTTTAAGTGATGACAGTATTGTTGTCCAGCCTTCTGCTACTGTTACATATGGCGGTTTCGGTTTCAATCTCTGGGGAAACCTTGATATGGATGAATTAGGATCAGATGATACTTCTTTTAATGAAACAGATATGACTCTCTCCTACGATATGTCATTTGACATTGTCAGTGTCGGCGTTGGTTATATTTATTATGGACTTGAAGGTGAAGATTCTCAGGAATTTTATGTTTCATTGGGCTTGGATACCATTCTTGCTCCAAGCTTAACCGTATACAGAGATGTTGATACTTTTCCAGGATGGTATATCAATCTTGGTGTAGGACACTCAATTTCTTTTACCGATGACATCGCACTGGATTTAGCTGCATCAATCGGTTATGTTGATACAGATGGTTATAATGAGTTCCATGATGGTTGTATTTCAGCTTCTATATCAATTCCAGTTGATGATTATATTACCATTACTCCAATGATGTCTTATACTTTTGCTCTTACAAGTGATTCTGAAACTGCAATCATGGCAGGCAGCTGGGATGCAGAAGAAGACCACTTTTTTGGCGGTGTTGCTTTTTCACTTGCTTTCTAATTTAAAAATAAATATACATAACACTTAATATAAGTCCCTCCTTTGTTATAACAGAGGAGGGATTTTTTATAGCATTTCTTATTATAAAATCAGTCTTAGTATAAAAATAACCTGTTCGGATGCAATTACTGCGTTTTTTTATTGTATTTGTGCATATTATATTAATTTGAATTTAGAAATAAATGTAAAAAAAATCATTAAGTAATGAAAAATTATGTAATATTGGGGTTGAATTAGTAAGTTGTTCTCTTTTGAGCAGGATAATAGTTGATTAAATCTGTTAATTATGAGATAAATTTTCGATTATCATAAACACATTCCAATAGGAGGAAAAATTATGAAAAAAATGATGAAGATTTTTGTTTTGTTTGGGCTTGCAGCAATGACATTCTGTTCTATACCTGCCTGGGCTGAAGATGAGTCTCCTGTCTCAGCATCTGCTGATATTTCTATAATGAGCAGATATGTGTGGCGTGGATATGTATTAAGTGATAGCAGTCTTGTGGCCCAGCCATCCGTAACCGTTGGGTATAAAGGTTTTGGTATTAACCTTTGGGGAAACCTTGATGACGGATATAATGATGGTGATGTTACAACAAAAGATGACAGTAACTTTAATGAAACAGACCTGACATTATCATATGACTGGACATTTGATAAATTCAGTTTTGGCGTTGGTTACATTTATTACGGACTGGAAGGGGCTGAAGATACTCAGGAACTTTACTATACAGTTTCTTATGATACCATCCTTTCTCCTACCTTAACCATTTACTATGATATAGATACCGTTCCTGGAGCCTATATGCTTTTTGGAGTTTCTCATTCCATTCCATGGTCTGATGAAGTCTCACTGGATCTTTCAGCTTCAGTATCTTATTACAGTTCAACAAGCATGTATGAGTATGGCGGACCGGACGGATCTATAGCACTGGACGGGGAAACTATTGGATATCCCAAAAGAACATACAGCGCATTTCATGATGCAAACATCACCGCATCCATGACATTTCCTGTAGATAGCCATATATCTATTACACCTTCACTTTCATATACCTTCGGTATTTCTGACAAAGCCAGAACTCATATTGCTGCAAAAAATAAAGAGGCTTTCAGCAGTGTATATGAGCATTGCCAGGTTTATGGCGGTGTAACCGTTTCTCTTGGATTCTAGTATAAAAAATATCTACTAGACAGCAGCAGATTTAATCCCTCCCCTGTTTTTTTTACAGTGGAGGGATTTTTTTATGGCGATTCTTCTGAAAATTATGAGATAATTCTCAGTCATCATGAAATACATCCCAATTAGGAGGAAAAGATTATGAAGAAAATGATGAAGATTATTATATTCGGGCTTGTCGCTATGACATTAAGCTCTTTAACTGTCTGGGCGGAAGAAGATTCTTCTGTTTCGGCTTCTGCTGATGTTTCAGTTTTAAGCAGATACATGTGGCGCGGTTATGTATTCAGTGAAGACAGTCTTGTTGTTCAACCTTCAATCACTGCATCTTATAAAAATTTCAGCATCAATATCTGGGGAAATCTTGATACTGATCAGTCAGATAATAATTACCTGACAGAAGATGACAGTAATTTTAATGAAACGGATTTGACACTGTCATATGCAATTGAATTTGATAAACTCTGCATAGACCTTGGTTATATCTATTACGGTCTGGAAGGCGCAGAAGATACGCAGGAGTTATACTATTCGGTATCTTATGACTGTCTGCTTGCTCCTACCCTGGCTATCTATTTTGATTTTGATTCAGTCCCGGGCATCTATGTCAATCTTGGCGTTTCACATTCTATAGATCTTGGTAATGACGTGTCCCTGGATCTTTCTGCTTCAGTCGGCTACTATGATTCAGATGATCTTCATGACTTCGGTGTAGACAGCAACGGCGCATACTTTGAATCCACAGACTCATATTCCGCATTGCATGACGGTAATATCTCTGCATCTATTACTGTACCGGTAGGGAAATATCTTTCAATTACTCCTTCACTGAGCTATGCTTTTCCTCTTTCCAACAAGGCAGAAAAGCATCTGAAGGGAACTAACGGCGGGAACTTCAGCGTATATGACGGAGACCTGCTTTACGGCGGTGTAACCTGCTCTGTTGCGTTCTAGTTTTTAAGACAGTACTGCAGTACTGGTAAATTTAAATATTAAAAACCCTTCCTGGTTTATCAGGAAGGGTTTTTTTATTTGTTACATTCATGTATGTTGTAGAAGAAATAAAATCAATTTTATAAAAATATAACTGGTAAATTAAGATTATACTGTTTAAATAAAGATATGAATAAATCAGCAGTAAGCAGAAACAGCAAAAAGCCGGCAAAAGTAAGGCATATGTTCGGCAGAATTTCAAAAAGGTATGACATACTAAACAGGTTCATGTCATTCGGTTTTGATATTTTATGGAGAAAATTCCTTATCAGAATGGCCAGTCTGCCTGAATCTGGCAGGGTGCTGGATTGCGGTGCCGGTACAGGCGATATTGCAGCGGAAATACTCAAACGTTATCCGGGCATTGGTGTCACTGCCGCTGATCTGACATATGAGATGATGGCCGTAGGTAAAGCAAAAAAGGGCAGAGAATGTATTTACTGGTGCCAGGCAGATGCCGAAAATCTTCCATTTCCTGATTCAACCTTTGATGCTGTTACATCAGGTTTTTTAGCCAGAAATGTTCCGGATATTAATGCCATGTTTAAAGAACAGGTAAGAGTCCTGAAGCCTGGCTGCCGTCTTGTATGCCTCGATACAAGCCCAGTTCCTGATAATATTCTTAAACCTTTTATACTTGCATACTACAGGTATATAATTCCGTTAATGGGTATTATTATTGCGGGTGAAAAGAGTGCTTACAGGTATCTGCCACAGACCACAATAGAGTTTTTGCTCCCTGATCTCCTGGCAGGCTGTTTAAAAGATGCAGGTCTTACTGATGTGAATTACCGCTCATTTATGCTGGGTAATATTTCAGTGCACTGGGGCACAAAACCTCTTTAATTATGAAAAGGATCCAAATTGAGTATTGCAATATGTCTGCATAAATTTTATCAACAGTATTCAGGCAATAACGAACAGGTTACCGTTGAAGGCGGTACTGTAAAAGAGTGCCTTGAAAATTTAACTGCAGTATACCCGGAACTCGGCAAGGCTCTTTATACCGGTAATGAAAAACTCCATCCTCTTGTCGGGATATATGTTAATTCTACGGTCATATCTTATGATGGCATGGATAAAGAAGTAAAGGATGGAGATAAGATACATTTGATTCACACCCTTGCAGGGGGATAGACTTCCTGCGTATGAATAGAAAGATTTAACAGGTTTTAAAATGACAGATAAAATAAATCCGTTTCCGGAAATAGAAAATATTACACCCGTAGCAATTCCTTTTAACGAAGTTCCCTACCTTTTTACTGCAAATATTTATGCGCTCGGGCGGGATGAAATTACCCTTATCGATGCCGGCCCATGGCTTCCGGGTGTTCTTGATTTTATAAAAAAATCATTTAAAAAAAATGGCCTCGACTTAAATAATGTTAAAAGAATAATACTTACCCACGGGCATATGGACCATTTCGGGATTGCAAAAAGGCTCATCAAAGAAATAGGTCACCCTGTTGATGTATACATTCATCCAGAAGACCTCTGGAAAATTTCATCCGAGTATCTTGATAACGAAATATGGCTGGATGAGCTTTTACTTTTGCAGAAACTTACGGATATCCCTGAAGAAGATTTTAAAATCATGACTATGGGAATACGTAAATATTACAGTATTGCAGCTCCCCTTGATGACCTTAAAACCATGGAAGATAATGATGTATTCCATGGCGACGGATACAGGCTTGAGGTTGTTTACACTCCCGGTCATTCACCTGGTTTGTGCTCTCTTTATGAACCGGACAAAAAGGTGCTTTTCAGCAGTGACCATATTATCAAGAAAATCACGCCAAAGCCCATACTCACCCTTAAGAGAGAGCATCTTATTGATAAAAACTTCAAAAGCCTTGAAGCCTATGAGAATTCCTTAAAAAGAGTTTCTGAGCTTGATGTTGATTATGTTTTTCCGGGACATGGCGAATGGATAGAAGACATGAGTCCTGTTGTAAACCTTTACAGAAAACATTATGCCGAACGGATGGCCCTTGTACTGAAGGCTGTCAGCAGCAGGCAGCTGCCTCTGTATCATCTGGTAAAGGATGTTTTTCCAAATGCAGAAAAGGGCGATCTTTTTATCGCCCTTTCGGAAATAATGTCTCACCTTGAGATTCTAACTGATATGGGCCGTGTTGAAATAATAGACAACGGTCCTCCAGTAATTTACAGGGCTGCCGGTGAGAACGCTGCGGTTTTAAATTTAAAGGGATAACTCTATCTGAGGGTTGTCCCTGTCAAGTATTGCATATCGTAAGCTTCCGCCGCAGTATTTACTTATGAGTTCAACAGCTTCTTTGCATATGTCTTCCACCTGGTCAGGTGTGACAGGAGGAAGTCCGTCTATGTTCATCTCGAGTGCTGTTGTGGTGTTCTGCATTGAGGTATGATTTGCCTGTCTCCAGCTCCATCTTCTTGTAAGTACAGTATTACCTTCGGCAAAGATTATTTCTCCCTGTTCCGGTTTTTCCGACTTGTCTGTGCCGAAGGCTGTAAAAACTTCTTCTCCTGTCGCTTTTCTAAGCGATATATTTCCTTTAACTTCATCAATTGCATGTCCGCCTGCGGTGATAACATGTTTTAATGATAGAATATTTCCGATATCTACAATGATATTTATGCTTGGAAGCTCATTGTCATTTAATACTCTTCTTACCATTGCTTCTATTGATGATCTGTATTTTGCAGGTTTTGCACCAAATGCCCTGTATGCCTCTCTCCAGGAATTGATATTAGGATGTGCAGCAATTTCTTCTTTATTTATACTGCTTTTAAGAGATGCTTCGGTTTCTCTGAGAAGGTCTGTTAATTCAGGAGGTGAATCACCGTTTTTAATGTCAAAGGCAACTATTATTCCACGGCAGTAGCCGGGAAACATATCAAATATCTCATTTTCAATGGTGTATAGAGGTACACTCATTATATTCTCCTTTTAAAAATTAAGATTATAATGCTTTAAAAAATACAGATGCTGTTTATCACACTGTTTCCAGTTAAGGCAAGGTAATGAGTATGTGAAATTTGGTTCGATTAATATTGAAAAAAAGATAATTTGTATATAGAAATAATAAAATCCGTAAAATTGGTATCTTTTATTCGGGATGAATGAAAAACAAAATGTTGTTGATGTTTAAAGAGCTGTTTTTTTAAGTATGTTATAGAGCTGATAATCAATTCGTTGAACCCTATTACGAAACAGGAAAAGGTGATAACGTGACAACTGCAAGTAATAATCCATCAGATAAAGGTATAAACTGGAGTCGTGTATTTTTTCTTTTACTGGGAGTAGTTCTTTTTTCCGTAGTTAATTTTTCTCCCTTATGGCCTGACGCTGTTGATCCTGACGGAAAGGCATTTGCTTTGAGTGCCGCAGGAAAGGGGGCAATCGGGATATTTCTCCTGGCTGCCACCTGGTGGGTATCGGAGGTAGTTCCCATTGGCGTAACAAGTCTGGCTATCGGGGTTCTTCAGGTACTCTTTTTTATCAGGCCTGCCAATAAAGCCTTTACAGATTTTATGGACCCGAGCGTTCTTTTTATTTACGGTTCTCTAGTCATAGGTATTGTTTTTACAAAAACAGGGCTGACCAGGCGCATTGCATTTAAAATGCTTGCCATTGTTGGTGAAAGAACCAGCATGATTTATCTTGGATGTTTTATTCTCACCGCAGCTCTCACTCATATAATGGCGCATACTGCAGTTGCCGCAACAATTTATCCTCTTCTTTTAGCTATATATTCCATGTACGATGAAGGTGAAAAGCCAACCCGGTTCGGTAAAGGCTTATTTATCGGTATGGCCTATGTTGCAGGTGCAGGTAGTATTGTAACGCTCCTTGGTGCAGCAAGAGGTGCTGTTGCCCTTGGATTTTTTAACGAAATTGCAGGAAAAAGCATCGGTTTTTTTGAACTTTCTTACTATATGTTCCCCATTGGATGGATGATGACTTTTCTTATATGGGGCTTTTTTATGATTGTTCTTAAACCGGAAAAAAAGACTATTCCCGGCCTTAAGAAAAGAGCAAAGCAGTTAAGTAAAGAACTTGGCGGCATTACCAGAAAAGAAATTTTAGCAGCCTGCATTGTGGGAGCCGCAATTATTGTTCTTGGTGTTTCTGCTGTACTCAAAACTACTCTCCCTGGCTTTGTTCCGCCCAATAAAACTGCTGTAATACTGATTTCAACAATACTGTTTTTTGTGACAGGCATTCTTGAAACAAAGGATCTCCAGGATATTCCATGGAATATTATCCTTCTTTTTGCCGGTGCAATGAGTATTGGTTTCTGTTTGTGGGAAACAGGTGCTGCAGAATGGATGGCTGTCAATTACATGGGCTTTTTAAAAGGCGCCCACTGGTTTGTATTTGTTTTGAGCATCGCATTTCTTATTCTTATTATGACCAACTTTATAATGAATGTAGCCGCAATCTCTATTGTCCTGCCTGTCGCTCTTGTAACCGCCAGGTATATGGGCGTTGCACATGAAGTTATACTGTTCGCATCGCTCGTGGCAGCAGGAATGCCTTTCCTTCTTTTAGTCGGTGCTGCACCCAATGCGATTGCCTATGATTCCGGTCAGTTTACTATAGGAGAGTTTTTTAAATACGGTGTTCCTGCCAGCATCATTTTGATGCTTGTTATTGCTTTTTCAGTATATATTCTGTGGCCTCTGATGGGAATGCCTGTTACTCTTTAAAATTTCAAATGGAGCAACTCCGTGTCTTCCGGGTTGCTCCATAACAGCGATTCTGTTCAGTTTATTAGAGAGTTCGGCAATGCTGTAGGGCTTTTTTATAAAGCCGGTACAGCCTCTGTCAATCAAAGCCTTAACCCTTTTATTCAGTGTGTATCCGCTTGCCAGCAGCACCTTTACATCCGGGTCTATCTCACTTATAAGTTCAAATACCTCTTCTCCGGAAAGATCAGGCATAACCATATCCAGAATGACAACATCTATTTCATTCTGTGATTTCCTGAATAATTCAACTGCTTCTTTTCCGCTCTTTGCAGCAAGCACCGAGTACCCAAGTTCTTTTACTATGGTAACCGATACTTCCAGGATAAGTTCCTCATCATCAATAACCAGTATTTTTCCGCTGCCTCTTTTGATCTGTTCATCACTCTCTTTGTGTTCTATAAGTCTTTTATCCGAAGCAGGCAGATATATTCTGAATGTGGCTCCTTTGCCCGGTTCGGAATCTACATCTATAAATCCTCCATGCCCCTTGATTATTCCGTAGCATGAGGCGAGCCCGAGTCCGGTACCTTTACCCGGCGCCTTTGTTGTAAAGAACGGTTCAAAGACCCTTTCTTTTACCTCTTCACTCATTCCTTCACCGGTATCCCTGATGGTCAGCAGGAGGTATTCATAATCCTGATTTGGTTTGTATGGTTTGTTTATGAAATCCCCGGGCCCGCAGTTCCGTGTGCTGACATATATATGACCTGCTTCTGACATTGCATCTGCCGCATTTACAAAAAGGTTGAACAGAACCTGTTCTATCTGGTTTGCATCTGCCTTTGTCATGTAGATATCTTCATAAAGGTCTTCGTGTATAACAATTTCCTTTTTTGTTGTTGTAAATGTATCGCATATATCCTTTATAAGAAAATTAAGATTGATAGCCGTCATTTCATACTGGCCTTTTCTGGCATATCCGAGCAGCTGAGATGTAAGCTTCGAACCGCTCTTTACAAGCTTTTCAATATTTTTGGCTCTTTTATAAACCGGGCTGTCATTATCCAGGCTAAGGTGTATGAGCGTGGCATTTCCCTGAATACCCATTAAAAGATTGTTAAAATTATGGGCAATACCTCCTGCCAGGGTACCGAGAGCTTCCAGTTTCTGGGCTACATGAAGCTGGGACTGCAGTCTTTCTTTTTCTTCTTCAATAAACTTTCTTATCCTTATTTCATTCTCAAGATTTTTTTTTGTCTCCAGAGACTCATTGGTTCTTAATTCCAGCTTCTTTATGTTCCTGTTAAGCCGTCCCTTTAACCGTATTTTTTCCATGGCAAGAACCGTTTCATCAATCAGTATATTAAGTATTTCAACCTGGTCTTCCTCAAAATGCCTGTGAGGATCTCTGTGTTCAAGAAAAACAGTACCCACAATGTTCTGTTTTATAAAAAAGGACAGATAAACTTTTGATGTGTTTTTATCATTGTCTGACATGTTTTTATCTGAGCTGTTTTCAACAACGAGGTGTTTTTTAAGGGAAGATATACCGGGAAATTTGGGTTTCAGGCTGTTTATTAAATCTTTTCTACAGGCCGGTTCATCCATGCCCTTATGGGTGATAAGGTGTGCTCTGCCGCCACACGGGTCTGAGAAAAGGACAGCTCCTCTTCCTGTGTATGTCAGCCGCATTGCCTTTTCAAGAAGGATGTCAGGAAGGTTTGTAACAATTTCGGTTTTACCAAGTAATTTTATGATGTCCCTTACAATATGGAGGTCTCGTGTTTTTCTGTCTAAAAGAGTTGTTTTCAGTTCAAAGTTTTCCATCAGTGATTTTAAATCACTCGTGATCAGGTTTAAATTGTTTTCATGATCCTTTGAGCCGGATACTTCGGCAGTATTAATGGATTTTGAATCGGTGATAACATTAATGATCTGATAAAATTTATCAAAAATATGACGGAGAGTAATCAGCCCTGCAAGAATTAAAAGCAGAATTGAGGAAATGATTACCATCTGAGGTAATTCAAAAAAAATATTTTTATTTAAAAAAAGGTAAATCATCGTGATGGAAGGCAGGAGAAATACCAGTGATTCTATAAAAAAAAGTCTGTAACGAAGCCAGTTTTTCTTGGGTAAATATTCTTTCACTTCAATATCTTTTCGCTAGAGATTACCAGATTTAAACATCATCAGCATGAAATATGTATTATTTCAGACAGTAACTGTACGAAACTTTCGTTGATATAAACATGCGGTTCAATTAACAGTTTATATCATCGGAAGTTTTCATTTATCTCTTTAGTGAAAATTAAAAAAGGAAAGGTCATAAAATAAAAGGGTTCAGACTGTTTACATTCTCATGTTTGTTTTATGCTGCAGCATCGGCTTCAGCTCTGTGATTATTAAGCTTTTTTTCTGTGAAGTTAAATGCTGCTTTATATATATCATCAGCTCTTTCCGAAAATGTCGGTAAAGCATTGCGAAGTTTTTTAAGGTATTCCCGCTCCTTTACTATCTGATAGCTTCTTAAAAAATTTAAATCGTACATCCAGCCCATCTGATAAACTTTAAAATCGTTAAGGGTTTTTAATTTGTTTGTAAGTGCCAGGTGTCCGTTTACTATCGGGTTATAGATATCGTCGGATATATCTGGTATATCAGGCAGGTCCAGTTCAAGGGTTTTATTGGTGCCGCTGGCAAAGTTTCGGTAATACTCTGTAACAACATACAGGATATCCATTTTGTCTGCATCTCTTACAAGCTTTAAAAACAGCAGCCAGTTACCTGAATTGTTTTGGGGGACCGATGACATGTTGTGACATCCTACAGTGCGGATTATTATTTTTTCGGCCTCAACAGAGAAGTCTTTCAACATGTTATGGGTCCTGATTGCCCGTACACCCATGGCGGCATGGTTTTCCGATTTTGCATCGGAGAATGTTCCGTATTTTCTGTACTGCTCAAATCTTCCCACGTCGTGGAGAAGTGCACAGGCTTCGGCAATGCACATATCATTCCCGTCAAGTCCGGTGCTCGTTCCTATGTCCTTTATCAGGTCCCTTACACGAAAAGTGTGGTCTCTTTTTAGATCTATGTTTTCCTGAATCTCCGGGCTGTCTGATTTAAATTTTCTTACATATTCTTCAAAGCAGCCTGTAAGCTGCTGCAGTGTTTTATTTGTTTCCATTCCTGTCCTGCTGATTTTATTAAATTAGAACATGAGTTTGATTTTAACCTGCTATTCCCGCAGCTTGTATCCGCTTTTAAGTATGAGAAGTCCGACAATGCTCACCACCAGGAAAAAAACGGAAGCGACAATAAGACTTCGGATGGGGTCTGTATCCGAAACTCCCAGAAAGCCGTACCTGAATCCGTCAACCATATAAAAGAAAGGGTTGTAGTAGGATACCTTTTCCCAGAAAGGGGGGAGGGTATGTATCGAGAAAAACACTCCGCTTAAAAAAGAGAGAGGCAGAATTACAAAATTTTGAAAAGCTGCAATATGATCCCATTTTTCCGAGCATACTGCACCTAAAAGTCCGAGTGCTCCGAGTATACCGCATCCTAAAAATCCGAATACAAGCACCAGCGCCAGATTGTGTATCCATATGGTCTCAAAAAAGAATGATGTGATCCACACGCCTGCTCCTACCATCAGACCTCTAACTATACATGCCGCAACATAGGATACGTAAATCTCAAGATTTGAGAGAGGCGACAGTAGCATAAATACAATATTCCTGTTCATTTTAGACTGAAAAACACTTGATGAGCTGTTTGCAAATGCATTCTGAAGCATGGCCATTACAACGAGGCCCGGAATGAGAAATTTGACATAGTCCACACCTTTGTAGACTTCGAGCCTGTCCGACAGTACAGATGAAAAAACAAGAAGATACAGCAGCACTGTTACAACAGGAGTGAGTATTGTCTGAATAGATACCTTTAAAAAACGCCACATTTCCTTTTTAAAAAGGGTATATGCGCCTCCCCAGTTAGTCATTTTCTTTCCCTGTAAGGGCCATGAATACTTCCTCCAGGCCCGGTTCTTTTGTATGAAGATCAATAAATTTTACATTGGCATTATGGAGTTCTTCCATTATATCCCCTATCTTGTCATTTTCCTTATGAAGCCTGAAACAGATATCCCCGTTTTCTGAAGATACTATCTTTTCCTTTAATTTTTCAGGAATGTTTTTATCGCTTCCTTCCTGAAGCCTTAAATTAAGGAGCCGGTAGGGGTATTGATTGAGCAGCCTGCTTTTTTCATCAACTGCACTCAGTTTTCCATGATTTAAAATGCCTATCCTGTCACAGTTGGTTTCCGCTTCTTCTAGGTAGTGAGTTGTAAGGATAATGGTCTGTCCCTTTTTATTGAGCGCACGGAAATATTTCCACAGGCTCCGCCTGAGTTCAACATCTACGCCGGCGGTGGGTTCATCAAGCACAACAACTTCCGGCCTGTGAACAAGGGCCTGTGCTATTAACAGGCGCCTTTTCATGCCGCCCGAAAGGTTTCCGATGTTTTCCTTTGCCTTGTCATCAAGGTCAAGGTGAAAAAGGATTTCTTCAATCCACTCATGGTTGGATGAACCAAGCCCGAAATACCCGGACTGAAGCCGGAGCATTTCCCGGACAGTAAAAAACGGGTCATAGGCAAGCTCCTGGGGAACAACTCCCAGAGTCATCCTTGTCTTCCTCCACTCTGATCTTACATTGTGCCCCATAACCTCAATATCGCCGCTGGTGGCATTTGTAAGGCCGGACATGATATTGATAAGCGTAGACTTGCCGGCGCCGTTAGGGCCCAGAAGACCGAAAAAACTTCCACGTTCAATAGTGAAATCTATATTATCAAGCGCAGCCAGGCTTCCATAGGTTTTGGAAATACCTGAAACCTTTACAGCAGGTGTCATAAAATGAAAAAACTCCTTTGGTGTTCTTTTTAGTAGGAAGAAATATAATGCCTTTGCGTTATTAGTCAAATGATAAAAAAACAGCGTAAGGTGCAGGGTTCAAGATGAAGGGCCTGAATATTAACATGTCAGCCATGATAGGTGCGGAAGTTGATATGTGTTTGCCGTCCATGAGGTCCATGAAGTCCACTCTGTCAGAAAATTAACTCAGGCTCACTGTAGTTGAAAACGGGATGAAATACTTAAAAGTATTCCACTGCCGTTTATTGCCCCAAAAAAATGGGCAGTCAGACTCTGGAGGGGGAGTCTGACTGCCCGTCACTTAAAAAGGGGACAGCATGATCCCTCCTGTTTATACTCTGGAGGGGAAGAGTTGAGAATTTATGGAAGTTGTCTGTTTTGTAAGGTTAGACAGCGTCTCTAAAAGAAAGTTCCATTATTATTAAAATTTTTTTTAAAAAAAGATATGGCGTTTTTTCTAATATGTTTGAGTCTGTTTTATTGTGAGAAATCAGGGTGTTCAGGCGGAAAGATAAAAAAAGAAAAGAGCAGGGCTCTGGTAAAACCCTGCTCCGGGGTGATCCGGCCGTCTATCTGTGAAAGTCAGCTTATAGCGCTGCAGTTTTCAAGATACGCCTGGCCAGTTGTTAGGTATGACAGTCAATAAAAGAATTTTTCCAACCTAGGAGGGGTAGCCGACTGTATACCTGAAAAAGACCTGTTTTATTATGTGATTTAGCAAATGTCAGGCCATAAGTGTAAGATCAGGATAATCACTGTTAAAACAGCAGCATACTGCTGTGCAGGAGACTGATCCCATTTGAGGATTGAAAATATTTACCTAATAACTGTGTAAATAAGTCCTGGATAATGGAGGGGAAATACATAGTTGGTCTTTTATGTCATTCATCTGTCCGGAAGACTTATTACTTTTTTTAATACAATTATGCTTTCAATAATCATCCAGGTTTCAAGCAGAAGTGTTATAAGGCCTATTGAAAACAGCAGCCAGTTTCCTTTGCTGTAAAAATCATTAAGGTTTATAAGCATTGCCCAGCCTGTCATAATTATCATGAATACCATAGGGATAAGCGTGTACATAAATCCGATTTTTTTTCTGGCAAGGTACATGGTGATAACGAGCAGGGCAAGACCTGCTAAAAGCTGATTGGTGGCCCCAAAAAGAGGCCAGAGTACGAGAGCTCCTTTACCGCTGCCGTTGTAAAATGCCAGGATAAGGGCTGTTACAACTGCAATAACTGTTGAAGGGTGCTTTTTTGCTCCCGCTTTAAAATTAACAGATGTGCATATCTCGGATACTATATACCTCTGGAGCCGGGTTGCTGTATCCAGTGTTGTAGCGGCAAATGAAACTATAAAAACACCCATTATCGTCATGCAGATATTTTCCGGAATACCGATTGACTTGATCATGTTTGTTGAGCCGATTACAAAGGCGCTCAGGCGGTTGCCCAGACCGCTTCCTCCTATCCAGCTTGCGTAGTGGTGATTAAAGGCCGCAGCCCCGGTAAAAATTTCTCCTTCATGACCAAAGCCCAGCGCAATACCTGCCCCGCAGGAAATAACAACAAAAGTTGCCAGCATGCCTTCAAGAAGCATTCCGCCGTATCCGATTGTAAGCGAGCTTGTTTCTGCATCGCACTGTTTTGATGATGTGCCGGAGGACACCAGTGCATGAAACCCTGAAATAGCCCCGCAGGCAATTATTACAAAGATCATAGGCCACATGGGAGGGGCGCCTTCAGGCGAAAGGTTTGCTGCAGGTGCTGCCATTTCGGGGTTTGAAAAAATAACTCCCAGGGCCAGCAGGCCAAGAGCTATAAAAAGCTGGTGTGAGTTGATATAGTCTCTCGGCTGAAGAAGGACCTGCACAGGAAGTGTAGATGCTATATAGGCATATATGAGAAGTATGATTACCCACATTGCAATGGGGTCAAGCCCGAACAGGGATGCAAAGGATGTAATATCAACAGGAAAATATGCTCCAATGGCTACAGTGATGTACATGAGGATAACCGCAGCAATACTTATGGGCAGATGTGAAACTCCCTTTTTGTAAATCATGTAACCCAGCCATACTGCAATTGGTATTTCGCAGAATACCGGTATTACTGACTGAGGATATAGATTGAATACTATTCCTATTACAACTCCGAATATTGCCACAACGATCCAGAGCAGGAAAAATATTATGATCAGGAAAAGAAATCTGACTCTTTTGTTTATTACAGATGCTGAAATATCGCCGATCGAACGCCCCTGATTTCTGAGAGAGATGACCATTGAACCGAAATCATGCACTGCTCCCATGAATATTGACCCTACAAGTATCCATATCATTGCGGGGACCCAGCCCCATATAATTGCAACTGCAGGGCCGAGGATAGGGCCTGTGCCGGCTATTGATGTGAAATGATGCCCGAACAGAACAGGTTTCTGGGTCGGGACAAAATCAATATCATCCCTGAGCGCCTCACTGGGACAGACTGCTTCGGGTTCCAGTTTGAATATCTTTTTTGCCAGGAATTTGCCATAGGTGTGATATGCAATAATATATAGAACAGCTGTTAAAGCAGCGATAATAAGAGAATTCACAGCTTTTTCCTCCGGATAAGTTTATTTGCAGAAAAATGGAGTTTAATAAAGTTATTGGTTTGAGGCAACGGAAAAAATGGCCGAATATTTTCAGTTTTTTAAATATCTGCCTTTTTTATGGTCTCTGGGAGTGGCACTGCGAGACCATAATTAGCTGAAAATTATGAAAATATACTTGACAACAGGTCTCCGCTGAAACAATAATTGCATCCCAAAATGATTCCATCCTAAAAATATTATTCAAGATTTGTATTACCTGGCTCTATGTTAAATATGCATATTCCGGTTCCTGTTCAGAAGGAAAGAGTTATCTACTGATATAAAAAGTTTTGCTGATATACGGAGACAGCAGAAGATGAAGGATGAAGAGACAAAAGAAAAGCTTTATGAGTATGTTAGGTTGGCATTGCCTTTGATGTCCAAGCATGATGTGCCGATTACACCAAGAAATTATGCCGTGTGGTATAAGTATGTTTCGGGCGAAAGTCATGAACTGCGGCTTGCTATTGATAATGCCCTTTCTAAAAATGAAGAGTTCAACAATGAGAAAAATGAAACACTCTACTGCAGGTTCTGCGCTGAAAAGGATGAGAATGAGCTCAGGCGCCTGCGTGACGGTCTGCAGCAGATATTAAGCGCAATAGTTAAAGAGGTTACGGATCTGACCGGGCAGACCGAAAAATATGAAACTATTGTATCTGATTCGGTTTCAAGGCTTTCGGGAGACGGACTTGACTCAAACATCTCTGAAATAATCAATGAGATAATAGAAGAAACAAAGGCTATAGGAAATCACGGAAGGGTTGTTCAGCAGAAACTTAATGAAACAACAGAAAACCTTCATCTTATTCAAAAGGAATTTGAGCAGGCAAAAAATGCTGCTCTGATTGATTTTCTTACCGGTGTGCCAAACCGCAAGGCCCTTAATGACAAGTTTATGGACTATTCATCAGAGGCTGTACCAGGTGAAAAGGATCTCTGTCTGCTGCTTATAGATATTGATCATTTTAAACTCTTTAATGATAAATACGGGCATGTTGTTGGCGATGAAGTTCTAAAATATGTTGCGCGAAAGGTGAAGGAAATAGTCAGGGGAAGAGATTTCTTCGCCCGCTATGGAGGAGAGGAGTTTGCTGTGCTGCTGCCTCAAACACCTCTGGCAGGTGCAAGAGTTCCGGCCGAAAATATAAGAAAATATTTCGCAGAAACTTCAATGAAAACAGCATCCGGTTCAGAAAAACTGGGGACAATAACCGTATCAATAGGTGCTGCCTGCTACAGGGCAGGGGAGTCATTTGAAGACCTTGTTGAACGGGCGGATAAAGCGCTGTACTTTGCAAAAAATACAGGAAGAAACCGTGTGATAACAGAAGTTGATGTGAATTCGTAACTTAAACAGAGAAGCTCAAAAGACTTTTACTTGGTATTTGGGGAAAGCAGGCCTTAAAACCTATGGGTCTTCCTGACTGTGCTGCATTGTTTATCAGGTTTTCCAGAGGGGGGAGTATACTCTAGAAATTCCGTCTTCGGGTTTTTCTTCTTTTTTTTCCATGATCTGGACGGTTTGATTTAGCCTGATTTACAAAGATCATTTTTCCTTTTAATTCAGTGTTGTGAAGGGTTTTGATTGCAGTCTCGGCTTCGTGTCTGATCGGCATTTCAACAAAGCCGAACCCCTTTGATTTTCCGTTGTATTCGTCCTTTATTATTTTTACAGATACAACTTCTCCAAAAATTGAAAAAGTGTTGCTCAGGTCATCTCCTGTTATTTCGAGTGGTAAATTGCCAATATATATATTCAATCGATTACCCTCCATTTTTATATGCGGTTTTGATTTTTCAGCTTTTAAAAGTTTTTTCTGTCACACACAAGGATTCTTATCTGGTCCGAAAAAAGCACATCAATTTTTTTATTATGAATGTCTATCACTATTCCTTTTCCAAAGGTGTCATGATCAATTAAATCATCCTTTTTAAATGACTGTGACATGCTGTAGTGGACAGCTTTTTTATCTTTTAATTTTTTAATAAGTTTGTTGAATTTGTTTTGAGCTGTCTTTTTAGTCTTCGCAGGCGTTTTTATTTCTTTTGGCATGGTTGTTCTCCAGATTTAAATAATAAATTTAAAAAATAAATCGTCATATATTAATTTTCTCCGTTTTAACGCGCTGAGGTTAATATTCTGAGGCACAGCTCGGAAGGAATGGAAGTTATGTAAAAGATGGGCGACTAACAAAAAATAGGCAGGTATGTGTCAGGGCTCGCCTTCCTATTGTCCCTTTAATTCCAATTCTAGAAATAAGTTAAATAGTTTTAAGTTTTATTAAATATATGTAAGTATGTATAAAAAAATAAATAATTAAAATAATATTTAAAATTATAATAATATAATAATGTTAAGTCAAGCCTCATTAATTTTATCTTAGTTTGAAGAATAATATTGAATAAAATACAAACTAATATAAAATAAAAAATAATATAAATAAAAAAAACTTGATTTATTATTTTAGATCAGTTAATTTGCCCGCATCAAAAAGTGGTCCAGGGTTTGGACTCGTTTCGTTTAGAAGGTATCTGCGGTTTTTGTGGCATCCTTTATATTGAAACTTGAAAATTAATTTGAAAGGAGGATGTCATTATGAATAACGGTATAGTAAAATGGTTTAATGATAAAAAAGGTTTTGGTTTTATTGGTCAGGAAGACGGCCCCGATGTATTTGTTCATCATTCGGGTATTGCTTCAAACGGGTTCAAGAGCCTTAATGAAGGTGACCAGGTTACATTTGATATTGAAAACGGCCCAAAAGGTCCGTCAGCTACAAATGTAAAAACAGCCTAAGCTTTTTCATACTTGAAAATTAAAGGGCGTTTCATAAATATATGAAACGCCCTTTTTATTTTTTTATCCTTACCGGTCAGGCTGAAATACAATGCGGAAAAATTCTTTTGTAGTTTAGGATTTGACCGCGAAAAGGGTTTTTCAGATAAGTCGTGTTTTCCGGCTTTCTCTGGCTGTGTGAATAACCCCGTTTTACCATTTTTTTGCTGAATTGAGCATGATTGCCGCGACCAGGATCAACCAGTATTACTTCACATCCTGTGTTTGCGTGTTGGTCAATGAATTCGGATAGTATTGCTGCATGATTTCCTTCGTATAGAAGATCACTTCCTATAATGAGATCAAAGTTGCCTAGCTCAGTGTTTTCATCTTCCCAGCCTGTGCGTATAAATGGAATGATTTTTCCATGGTTTAGTTTTGTGTTTTCCAGGAGGAAGCTTTCAACTTCAGGGTGGTAATCTGTTGCCGTTATATCCGCAAATCGGCTGTTTAACAGTAAGCTGGAAAGTCCGATTCCGCAGCCGACTTCAAGAATTTTTTTTCCGGCGATGTTAAAGTTGCACATGAAATGTGCCAGAACCAGGCTGGAATCCCAGATAATTCCAAAAAAGGGCCATGTGGCAGAAGATATCCCGAGCTTTTCGGCAATACCGTCATTGTCACTGTATTGCTGGTTGTCCCGTAATGTTCTGACATGAATATCCCTGTTATCAAACTCAATGGTCTGATAGCGTACACGTAAAGGCGGCATGGTGTTACCTCTTTTAATACCTGTTATTTATATTGCTGATTTGTTTGCAGAGGTATTTGCCGCATTCAAAACAAAGGCAGAAATGTGCCAGTTTTTTGCTGGAAAAGGTAAATGCAGCCTTCTGAATTTAATCAGAAGGGACTTCCAGCCTTATTAATAAATATGTTGCTTACTGCTGGAAGTTTTATCCAGAGGCGCCTCTTTCAGAATAAATACTGCTTACTGTTTATTCACCTCTCCTGTCCTGCCGTCATCACATGGTTCATCACTGTCATGTGCTCTTGAATGCTCTGCGTCAGGTGCTTTCATGCAAAAAGGCAGGTCTTTATCTGACTCTTTTATTTTTCTTTTTTTGTGTTTTTCTTAATTTCATTGCTGTCCATTATTTTCCGCTCCTTTTTATGCCATCAAGGTAAGTCTATATTTTCCGATAGCAAATTTTATTACTTGGTTTATGTGCGCAGCATGTGCATCATCCCTGTTTGCGGTTAATCCGGCTGCTGATTTTATTTGCAAAACCAGTCCATACCTAATACTATCATTGCATCTAATTTCTGCATTAACAGCAGCCTCCTGGATTTCATCTTTCCAATGGAATATTTTCCGTCATTCCAATGAATTCCTGATCTCCCGCAGGGAATTACCCTTAACCTTAACCATGTAGCCGAATGTGTTGATCCCTGTTTAAATTTATTGTTTCCGGCATAAACCAAAAAAGAGAAAATTAAATGAGTATCAAAACATTAATGAGTCTTGGGCGTTTTAAAAATATTGTTATGATTTTGATGAAATATGGATTTGATGATCTGGTAGAGCGTCTTGATATACCCGGTATAGGGATTTTCAGAAAGATTAAGAAGGCTGATCATAACCTGGGGTCTTTTGAAAGAATTCGCCATGCTCTTGAAGAGCTGGGGCCAAGCTTTATTAAATTCGGTCAGATTATGAGTCTTAGACCCGACCTGCTGCCGCTGCCCCTGATTGATGAACTCAGCCGGCTTCAGGACGATGTTGCGCCTGTTGAATTTGCGGTTATTAAAGAGGCGGTCGAAAAAAACACCATGAAACCGTTACATTCTACCTTCTCCCACTTTAACTCTGAACCTCTGGCTGCAGCCTCAATCTCACAGGTGCACCGCGGTGTATTAAGCTCTGACGGCCGTATTGTTGCTATAAAGGTACAGCGTCCGCATATAAAGTCCAATATCAAAAAAGACCTGGATATTCTTTCTGCGATAGCTGTGCAGCTGCATGAACGTGTTGAGTATCTGCAAAGTTATGACCTTCCCAATCTTGTTCACATCACAAGGCAAAACCTGCTTCGCGAACTTGATTTTAAAAGAGAAGCGCGAAATATGAGAATAGCAGCTTCTTACCGGAATGAAAAATCAGAGGTCAGTATTCCTTCTGTTTATGAGGAGTACTGCACTGAACATCTTCTGGTTATGGAGTATATTGATGGAACAAAGCTCAAAGATCTTGATACTGAGACCCTTTCAAATCCGGCTTTAACAGCCCGGCAGGGTCTGAGAACAGCAATAAAACAAATTCTTGATGACGGTTTTTTTCATGCTGATCCTCATCCCGGAAATCTGCTGATAACACAGGATGAGCGTATATGTCTTGTTGACTGGGGTTTGACCGGGCGTCTTTCCAGGAAAGACCGCGGCCAGCTTATTGAACTTATGAAATCGGTTATGGAAAAAGACAGCGAAGCCATGGTCTCTGCGTTATTAAAAATTTGCAGGGCTGAAGGGATAGTAGATCAAAGGAGTCTGGATAGAGATCTTCTTGATGTGCTGGATTCATATTACTCGGTTCCGTTAAAAGATATGAATATAGGCCATCTGCTTATGGCGATTATAGAACTGCTGAGAAAATACCGTCTCAGTTTCCCTGCAGATCTGGTTATTATGATAAAAGCGCTTGTGACAGCAGAAGGAACCGCCCGCCTTATATATCCTGATCTGGACATACTATCCGAGGCAAAGGAGTATGTTTCAAAACTGGTACTTGAACGCCTTAAACCGGAATCAATCCTTCGCAGTTTCCGGTCTAACCTGTCCGGATTTTTAAATCTGCAGAAAGAGATGCCGGGACATATAATGGCGATACTGGACAAGACAAACAGAGGCAAAATTACTTTGGGCTTCAGGCATGAAAATCTGGGTGTCCTTATGAATACCCTCGACAACATCACCAATCGAATTACTGCCGGTATCATTATAGCCGCCATGATTATAGGGTCATCAATGATAATAACAACAGGTGTTGAGCCCCTGTTATTCGGCTTTCCTGTTCTTGGTGTTATCGGGTATCTTATTTCAGGATTTCTTGGCCTCTGGCTGATTTTTATTATCATCCGGGGACGAAAATATTAAAAGGAAAAATGACTGATGAATAAAAATAAGACTCCAAATAAAAAATCAGAACAGGATAATGAGATTCAAGTTAATGAGGAAAACAATCTGCAGATTTTTATGGATATTTTTGACAATATTCTGGGGTCGGTTCGTGAGCCCCTTATGGTGCTTGATTCCGGTTTTAAGGTCATCAGGGCTAATGATTCCTTTTACCGGTCCTTTAAGGTTTCACGTGAAGAAACAGAGGGCTCGTTAATATATGACCTTGGCAACCGGCAGTGGGATATTCCGCGGTTGAGAGAACTGCTTGAAGATATCCTTCCCCATAATTCCGCATTCCATGACTTTGAAGTGGAACACACCTTTGAGGCTATCGGCAACAAAATAATGCATCTTAATGCCAGACGTATATACAGAGCGTTTAACGGTACAAGGATGATCCTGCTTGCTATCGAAGATGTAACAGAACGTGAGTACTATAAAAGGAACCTTGAAGATCTTGTTGAAAAGCGAACTGCTGAAATTAATCAGGCAAAAGAAGAGGCGATCAGGGATAAGGAAACGGTCGAAGCAGCTTTTTACGAAATTAAAAAACTCAAAGATCAGCTTGAGACAGAAAGAGAGTATCTTAAGGATGAAATCAGGCTGGAATATAATCATGAGAACATCATCGGGAAAAGTGACGGGTTGAAATATGTTCTCTATAAAATTGAACAGATTGCAGGAAATGATACAAACGTTCTGGTTCAGGGCGAGACCGGAACAGGGAAAGAGCTTGTGGCCAGGGCAATTCATGGATTGAGTAAACACAGGAAAAGGGCTCTTGTAAAAGTAAACTGTGCAACGCTGCCTTCCAGCCTTATCGAAAGCGAGTTGTTCGGTCACGAAAAGGGATCTTTCACAGGTGCTCACTCCAGATATTCAGGAAGGTTTGAGGTTGCTGACGGCACCACTATTTTTCTGGATGAAATAGGGGAGCTTCCTCTTGAGCTTCAGCCTAAACTGCTCCGTGTTATACAGGATGGTGAATTTGAGAGGCTCGGCAGTTCCAGAACAATAAAGGTAAATGTGAGAATTATTGCGGCAACAAACCGCAATCTGGAAGAGGAGGTAAATAAAGGACGATTCAGACAGGATCTCTGGTATCGTCTGAATGTCTTTCCTGTTACCATGCCTCCCCTGAGAGATCGCTTGGACGACATACCTCTGCTTGTTGATTTTTATGTGAAAAAGATTTCAAAACGAATGGGCAAGTCTATAGAAATAATACCTGCAAATGTAATGGATAACCTTCAGAATTACAACTGGCCCGGCAACATACGGGAACTTGAAAATGTGCTTGAGCGGGCTGTAATAAATTCTTTCGGACCAAAACTGCGCCTTGCTGATGAACTCCAGCCTCCAAAAAAATATATGTCTGCCCCACGGAAGTCTCTTGAATCGGTTGAACGAGAATACATACTGCGGGTCTTGGATGCCGCCGAATGGAAAGTCAGCGGAAAAAACGGAGCAGCGGAAATATTAGGGCTCAATCGTAGTACTTTACGTGCCAGAATGCTGAAACTGAAAATCTTCAGACCATAGAACTTCAGTAAAGTGTGCTTAAATATCTCTTTTTCTAAGTCATTGAAAAAGAGACAACAGAGGATACTGACCAATTAACTTGACTGTAATATTAAATACTTGTATGATTCGCAAAAAAACAGTGTTCTTGGTAGTAATTAAAAAAAATCACATAAGCCCCGGAATAGCTCCGGGGCTTTTTTTATTTTGTACCAGGGGTGCGCGATACAGGGCTATTTAATGGTCTTGTCTGACAAACGAAAGAAGGTATATATTGAAATTTGAAGCATTTAATTTTCATCCCTCAGTCAATGCTGGTATTGCTGCTGCGGGTTATGAAACTCCCACCCCTATTCAGGCAATGGCAATTCCCAGGGTAATAGAAAATCATGATTTAATGGGCCTGGCCCAGACAGGGACAGGTAAGACAGCGGCTTTTGCTCTTCCCATACTTGACAGGCTGCTGAAGGGAAAGCATGGGCATGTACGCGCACTTGTAATCGCCCCCACACGTGAACTGGCAGAGCAGATTCATCAATCTTTTGTAACCCTAGGCAGTAAGACACCTTTAAAAAGTGCTGCTGTTTACGGCGGTGTAGGTATCACCCCCCAGGTAATGAATCTTAAAAATGCGGATATAGTTGTCGCATGTCCGGGCCGGCTCCTTGACCATATCAAACGTAAAAATGTCAATTTTTCAAAGCTGGATACACTGGTCGTGGATGAAGCTGATCATCTTTTTGACATGGGATTTCTTCCAGATATAAGACGGATATTGCAGCACCTTCCTGATAACAGGCAGACTCTGCTTTTTTCGGCGACAATGCCGCCGGAAATTAAACGCCTGGCCAGCGATATACTGCATAATCCTTCTACTGTTCAGGCTGGCACCAACACTCCGGCTGAAACTGTGAAACATGCCCTCTATCCTGTTGCCGGCCATTTGAAAACAGCCCTCTTATTGAAACTGCTGGGAAGCACCGATACCGGTTCTGTTCTGGTTTTTACCCGAACCAAACATCGCGCAAAAAGCCTTGAAAAAAAGCTTGTAAATGCAGGATACCGGTCAGCATCGCTCCAGGGCAATCTGTCCCAGTCGCGGCGTCTGGCGGCGCTCGATGGGTTCAGAAACGGAAAGTTTCAAATTCTTGTAGCTACAGATATAGCGGCCCGCGGTATTGATATTAACAGCATATCGCATGTTATAAACTATGATATACCATCTACTCCGGAAGCATACATTCACCGTATCGGGCGTACGGGAAGAGCTGCCAGCACCGGTGAGGCATTTACCCTTGTAACAAAGGATGACAAAAACATGGTAAGAGCAATCAACCGTGTTATTGGCTGTGAGGTTGAGCAGCGGACCTTGCCTTTTTTTAATTATGGATCATCCGTGCCTGCTTATAAGGGTGGCAATAATCCTAGCTCATCTCGTTTTACAGGGAGAAAAAAAGTCTGCAAAAGGTAGTCCGGCATTATATTCAAATTATCGGCACCATGCACATTAAAACTGAAACGAGGGAGAACATATGGGAAAAACAAATTACTCATTTGCAAAACGAAAAAGAGAGCTTGAAAAAAAGAAAAAAAAAGAAGAAAAGCGTCAGAAAAAAACAGACAAAAACAGTGAAGAAACTCAGGTTGATCAGGCAATGATAGATTGTGATCAGGATATACCTGCTGATAATATAGAATAAAAAACAAGGACAGGGATAAGCATGAAAAAAACATTTATAATAAAACACCCAAAAATTAAGCCGGACAGACAGATTGAGGCTGCAAAGCGGGATATTAATAAATACCTGAAAAGAGAGCGTAATAAAAAGCTTCCGGAAAATGTTGATTTCTGGGACTTTGATTGTAAATACGGACCTGCTGCTGAAGAAGCTGAACCGGTTCATGTCGGGGATATCGGCAGATCTATTGAAACTGCCAGAGAACAGAAGCTGGACTCCTTTTATGTGGAAATACTGGTCAAGCCGGGGCACAGAACAAAAAAGCCTGCAGGCAGTGCCAGTGGAGCAGCATCCGGAAGCATTTAATAAAGGAAACACCAGCTATAATGATTCATCCATATAACAGTTCTACACAAAAACGCTGGGACCGGGGTGAGTTAAAGGTTCAGCTGAATCAACTCAATAACCCTCGCCCCATAGGGTACTGTGACGGAAGCCCCGATGACATCAGTGAACTGCTCGCAATCGCTGAGGAAGAGGGTGCCCGTGATGCCAAGATCAGCAGGAAAATCCTGAAGACCGGACGCGAGATATGGACCCTGGGCGGGCAGGAGTAAAATTCCGCACCATATCCAAGAGCAGGTTATTAAGGTATGCAGGCAAAAAGGTAAATGAATCTGGATGCTTTATCTTTTTAACTGCATCCACTAATTCTCCAATATTTTTATTTTACACCCTGACTGATCCATACCGGTTTTGAGTCCTTATATGGCTATATATGACCATTTGTTACATATGACCATTATCCTGCATTGATCCGGCTTCCTTTGTTAATTTATTTATTTGAAATTTGTATTAAATTCAACATGTTGAACAAGCTAACATCTGATGATCTCATCAGGCACAAAGGTTGAATAGCATATATGTACCTGATTAAGCACATGGCATTTATCTGTAATATTTTATAACAGGAAAATTTTATGGCAGACCTTGTAGAATCCAAAGAATTATCTGAAAAAAAAAGACTGAATAATAATCTGGATCTGGTTATTTATTTCCGTTACAAACCTATTGCCGGAGACAGGTGTCAGGTCACCTTTGAAGCGGAAATAGATGTTGAAATAAAAGAGGATTACTTTAAAGATCGGGTATTAAATAATCTTGATATCAATAGAGTAAGGTCTCTCCTTGGTGACAAGACAGTTCTTTATTACCGTAAAACCAGGAATTTTATTGCCTTGGATGAAAAAGATAAAATATTTGATGACCTGAAACAGCAGTTTCTGGATAGTGACCTTGATTATATTTCTTCCCCATCTTTTCCTGCAAAGCTGATAAAAAGAAATTACATCCTGGCACAAAAGGATGAGACGAACAGATTAAATAAAGAGGCATATTTTAAAGATATTAATAAAGTGTTTTAAAGATAATGGTGTATCTATCATTTAAACGACAAAGGATAATTTATGGAAAAACTGAAATCAGAAAATTCTGAAAAACAGAAAAAGGAAAAAAAGAATGATAAAACTCTTCCTTCTTGTCTTAAAGCGCCCAGTGCAGAACACATCAAGAGCTCATGATGTTGATGAACCTTGCGATGATAGCAGGGAAGGGGAAACAGACTAAGTATTCTTCCCAACAATTCTACTATTACCAAAAAGCGGTTTGCGTAATTTAACAAGGGGTATACTGTTATGCTGGATATTGAGATGAAGGATTTAGTCGCTGCTATTGCGAAGATGCTTGTTGACAAACCGGATCAGGTCATTGTCACAGAGATAAAGGGACAACAGAGCACGGTGATTGAATTAAAAGTGGCCAAAGAAGATGTGGGGAAAATAATAGGAAAGCGGGGTCGAATGGCACATGCTTTGAGAGACATCGTTATGGCAGCATCAGCCAAAGTAAAAAGGAGATGTGCCCTGGAGATCCTGGGGTAAGAGGATACAGCCTGTCACGTGGCTGCGCTGAAGCATCTCTAATAGGAAATAAAGTCTGACAGACTTGTTGCATGTGACCATTTGCTATATATGACACCATTATTTACTTGCAACACACCCTCTTCAATCAAATCTTGGATTTTTAATGCTCCATGTTAATCCAATGTGCTGGGTCAAATCGAGCTCCATTTGACAGTGCTGGCACGAAGCTTGGATATACAGTTGAATCAGCATCAGAGTTCTTTTTGAAATTATCACAGATTAAAAAAGGAGCGTAAACAATGAAAGCTAAAACGCTTTTCGCCGAACTGCTGTCTCTGAATTTGATAATGAAAAGATGGTTATATATTACCACTTGCTGTATTTGACCATAATATTGAGGCTGCCCGGATACCTCCTTTAATTTTTCTGTTTTGAATATCCAATGTTAATTTAATGTGTTAGCTCAAACTAATTTTTTTTCGACCGGACTGGCACGAAGCTTGGATATATATCTGTATCAGCACTTATGTATTCAGGCGTAATTCTCTCAGAAAGCATTGGTTTTGCGCTCAGATAAAAACTCACTTATCTTATTTATTCATGCAGATGTTTGAGAACCGAAAGTGTTATCACTTTTAAAAATGAGGATTCATGGAAAATACATTGCAGAAGACTAAAACCTCTGAGTTTAAAACTCTTAACCAGCCCGTGGCCAGGCATGTACTGTTTGCAGAGAACGACAGGTCCATGCAGAGTGCAATTTGTAAATTTCTTAAAGGCATGGGCCTTGAGGTGACTCTGGCTGATAATGGCTTTGAAGCGCTTTCTCTCTTTCTTGATGGATCATGTAAGGTAGTTATAACAGAAAATGAGATGCCTTTCATGAACGGATTGACACTGTCAGAGAATATAAAAAAAAGATTTCCGGAAACACCCATCATACTGTTAACAGGCTGTGACAGTGAAGATGATATCGACAAACTGGAAACAGGCAAGAGCCTGTTTTATTCAATAATATTCAAACCCTTTTCAATGAATGAACTTCAAAACGCTATCGAAGGAGCACTGTTGTATTGATTAAACAAAGATTTTTCAGGGGGAAGAATTCCTCCGGGGAGAGTGAACAATGAGAAAAATAAATATTAACAAAATATCAGTAATACTTTTAATGATTTTAATGTTCATACCCTGTTCAAATGGCTTTGGACAAGGCAGTAACAGCGAGGGTTATGGCTCATACAATATGATGGGACAGGACCCGGATGAAATACTGGAGTACGGCCGGAGGATGATGAGGTATGGCTTTAATGAGGGGGTCGCAGGATCAAACAAGTATCCGGGCTATGACAGAAATCTGAATAATGCAACAGTAAAAAAACTGAATGATGAACAGAAGGCCTTTATTATAGCAACCGAAGAAGTCAGACAGGCAATATATGAGAAAGAGCTTTACCTGAAGGTCGAGCTCTCTAAAAAAGAACCGAACAGTAATACTGCCCTGGGTTTCCAGACAGAGCTTTCAGATGCCAGAGGAAAGTATGAACAACTCATGGTTCAGCATCTGATCCGGATGAAGAAAATAAATCTGGACGCTGAAAAAAACAGATAAGAAATGATGATAGAAACTGAATACTTTTGTTTTTACGAGCCTTTTAATAGCAGGTGTTCTCTATGATCCTGATGAGAATAGTATTAACGGCTCTTCCCGAAAAGCGGAAAGAGCTTGTGCAGACACTGATTTCGATTCTTGAAACTCAGGAAGATGAGATGGGCCGCGTCAGCTGTGATATTTTCAGTGATATTCTTAAGAATACAGTTTTTTACCTGATTGAAGAATGGAGTACACGTGAAGATTTTATAAGGCATATCCGCGCGGAACGATTCAGTGTATTGCTTGGAACAAAGAGTCTTTTGGTAAAACCCATGGAAATAAAAATCCATTCGGTTTTTCATACAGAAGAAAATGATGCTGTACTCATTCTGAGAGGGCGATTAATGGATCACAGCGAATAGAGGTAATGTATGTTGAGATCAATTGCAGCATTTACAGTCGTTTTATGGCTGCTTGCGATTGCGGCCAGCTACACAATGGGCGGATGGATCCATTTACTCCCTGTAGCCACTGTGATAACGGTACTTATCGATACTGTAAAACAGCGAAGGTCAGCAGGTAAGAAACATCCCAAAACAGTAAAAATTAACCTTTAAAAAAAAGGAACCAAGCTATGCCATGGGATAGTAATGCAGAAAACAGGAGAGAAGGACTTCCGGATTTTCCTGATATAATCAACAAAATGGGTGCATCCCTTAAATTTGAAAAAGGAAAAAGACCTGTCTGGATTTTGGTTATAATTTTACTCCTGGTAGTAATTTCAGGCTACACATCCTTTTACACCATTCCGCCCGGTAACAAAGGCGTTATATTAAGGTTTGGAAAATATTCCGGAATGGCTGATCCGGGTCTTCACTTTAAAATCCCATACGGAATCGACAATGTTTATAAAGTTCATACAGAACAGGTGGACACCGAAACATTCGGTTTTAAAAGCATCACTTCGGGTATCAAGAGCAGTTACGAAAAAAATACAAAAACCGAGCGTGAATCTCTCATGCTGACAGGTGACCTGAATGTTATTGATGTAGAGTGGATAATACAGTTCCGCCGTGAAGATCCTCAGAAATATCTTTTTAATGTGCAGGACCCCATAATGACACTCCGTGATATCAGCGAGTCAGTTAACCGGCGCATTGTTGGAAACCGCAGTTTTGATTATGTGCTTCAGAACAGAGAAGAGGTTAACAGGATGGCGCAGGAAGAGCTGCAGAAGACCCTGGATGACTATGAAACCGGTATACGTGTTGTTAATGTTAGGCTTCAGAATGTTGTGCCGCCTGATCCTGTGAAGGGCGCCTTTAATGAAGTGAACGAGGCTCAGCAGGAAAAGGAAAAACTGATAAACCAGGCACAGGAAACTTATAATAAAGAAATCCCTCAGGCCAGAGGAGAGGCTGAAAGATCCATCAACGGGGCTAGAGGATACGCACTCGAACGAATTAATCATGCCATGGGTGATGTGTCCAGATTTGCTGCTGTTTTACAGGAATACAGGGGGGCAAAGGAAGTGACAAAGCAGCGTCTCTACCTGGAAGCATACCAGTCCATTCTTCCCAATGCCAAAGAGATCTATATTATCGACAGCGGACAGGACGGCCTTCTTCCTCTTCTGCATCTTAACAAATACAAGGCCAACGTGGAGGAAATAAGATGAAACAAACAGTAACATATCTTGGAATTGCAGTTGTATTACTGCTTGGTGTTCTGTTTTTAAGCGGTTTTTATACTGTAAGCGAATGGGAGCAGGTTGTAATAACACAGTTTGGAAAGGCTGTCGGAACTCCCAAAGTTGAATCCGGTCTCAGGTTTAAAATACCCTTTATCCAGGAAATTCATCGATACGAAAAGCGTATCATGAGGTGGGATGGTGACCCTAAAGAAATACCTACAAGGGATAAACGGTTTATCTATATGGATACAACAGCAAGGTGGAAAATTGTTGATGCCCAGAAATTTCTTGAAGTCCTCGGAACATACACCCAGGCATACGCAAAGCTGGATGATATCATCGACGCGGTTCTTCGTGATTATGTTTCTGCTAATCCTCTTGTTGAGCTTGTCAGGACAACAAATGAGATGCCGAATGTTGAAGAGGTGGAAGGCAAGGTTCTTTCACCCTTTAAAGATGAGGCAACCACTCCCGAAACCGTTCGTCTGGGCAGGGAGAAGATCACCAGGGCTATACTGGCAGAGGCGTCTAAAGCCATGTCTGCCTTTGGTATGGAGCTGGTTGATGTGAGGATTAAAAGAATAAATTATGTAGAGCAGGTACGTAGAAAGGTTTATGAGCGAATGATCTCCGAAAGAAAAAGAAAGGCCGCACAGTTCAGGTCCGAAGGAGAGGGCAAGAAGGCCGAGATTCTTGGCCAGATGGAAAAGGAGTTAAAGTCAATTGTCTCAGGGGCATATCGTACGGCCGAAGAGATCCGGGGCGGAGCAGATGCAGAGGCTACTAAAATATATGGAAAGGCATATGGAGAGGACCCTGCCTTTTATGCATTTTTCAAAACGCTCGAAACATATAAAAACGCCGCTTATAAAAACGCCTCTGTTATTCTTGGGACAGATACTGATTTTTATCGTTTTTTGAAAACTATTCCTAAATGAACCCTCCCCGCCGCAAGCGACGGAGTATCAAAGAATGACTGACTCTATCATAACCGCCGCAAGCGGAGAGGTATTAGACCTTGCGCTTCGCAATAAACTGAAAACTGATCAGGAGTATTAAAGAAATGGCCGCAAAAGAGATTAAGTATGGAGAAAAAGCAAGAGAAAAAATGATGAAAGGGATTGATACACTGGCCGATGCGGTTAAGGTGACCCTTGGACCAAAAGGCCGGAATGTGCTTATTGAAAAATCATGGGGCGCTCCCAGGATAACCAAGGATGGAGTAACCGTTGCAAAGGAGATTGACCTTTCGGACAGGTTTGAAAACATTGGAGCACAGATGGTAAAGGACGTTGCTTCAAAAACCTCCGATGTAGCAGGAGATGGTACAACAACTGCGACAGTCCTGGCCCAGGCAATTTATCGTGAGGGTGTTAAGCTTTTAGCTGCCGGTATCAATCCCATGTACATAAAGAGGGGCATTGATAAAGCAGTTGAACTTGTTGTGGAGGAACTGAAAAAGATGTCCAAACCCACAAAGGATAAAAAGGAAATCTCCCAGGTTGGCGCCATCTCAGCTAACAATGACCGAACTATCGGCGACATTATTGCCGAGGCCATGGAAAAAGTGGGTAAAGAAGGCGTTATAACTGTAGAGGAAGCCAGGGTAATGGAGACAACACTGAAGGTTGTTGAGGGAATGCAGTTTGACAGGGGCTACCTGAGCCCAAATTTTGTAACTGACCCTGAGAAAATGACAGTTGAACTTGATGAACCATATATACTTGTACATGAAAAGAGAATCAAAAATATGGAGGAACTGCTTCCTATTCTGGAAACAGTAGCAAAAGACGGCAGGCCTCTTTTGATAATAGCGGAGGATGTTGAGGGTGAAGCACTTGCAGCACTGGTGCTTAATAATTTGAGGGGAACACTGAAATGCGTTGCTGTCAAGGCGCCGGGCTTTGGGGATAAACGAAAGGCTGCAATGGAGGATATCGCCATCCTGACCGGAGGGCAGTTAATCAATGATGAAATGGGCTTTGAGCTTGAAATCCTTACACTGGATGATCTTGGTAAGGCTAAACACATTACCATAGATAAAGAAAATACCACGATTGTTGACGGTCATTGTAATCCCCAAAAACTTGAGGGAAGAGTAAGGCAGATCAGGTCTCAAATAGAAAAAGCTAAAACGGATTATGACAAAGAGAAGCTGCAGGAACGTCTGGCAAAATTAGTTGGAGGTGTGGCTGTCATAAGTGTAGGAGCAGTCACAGAGACAGAAATGAAAGAGAAAAAAGACCGGGTTGAAGACGCCCTTAGCGCTACCCGTGCGGCAGTTGAGGAAGGTATTGTCCCTGGTGGAGGTGTGGCATACATACGCGCTATGAAGGTCCTTGGAAAGGCCATGTTCCAGGAAGAGGAGCAGTCTGGAGCTAATCTTATCAAACGCGCACTGGAAGAGCCTTTAAGGCAGATCGCAAACAACGCAGGTTGTGAAGGATCTGTTGTGATTCAGCATGTTATGAAGGGGGAGGGTAATTTGGGGTTTAATGCAGAAACAGGCGAGTATGAAGATCTCATGAAAGCAGGGATTATTGACCCTACAAAGGTAACGCGATTCGCTCTTCAAAACGCGGCGTCCCTTGCAGGTCTCCTTATGACTACTGAGGCAATGATTGCTGATAAGCCTGAAAAGGAAAAATCTCCGGCGTCCGACATGTCTATGGAAGATATGTACTGATTAATGCCAGTATGTAATGATTCCACACTGTGAGATGTCAAGGAGATATAATGCATGATGCGTCACTTTTAACAGATGACGACATATATCTGTTCAATGAAGGAAATCATTTCAGGCTTTATGAAAAATTTGGAGCCCATTGCATAGAGAGAGAAGGGGTGGAGGGAACATATTTTGCCCTTTGGGCGCCCAATGCCGGGACGGTATCTGTCATCGGAGACTTTAATGGCTGGAACAGATCAAGCCATCCTCTTCATCCAAGAGAAATGTCCGGAATCTGGGAGGGTTTTATTCCTGGTGTGAACAAGCAAATGATTTACAAGTATCATATTGTATCCCGACTGAACGGTTACACTGTAGACAAGGCCGACCCGTTTGCTTTTTACAGCGAGACGCCTCCGAAGACCGGTTCCATAGTATGGGACCTGGAATATGTATGGGGTGATGACGAATGGATGGGAAAAAGAGGGAACAGCAACAGTCCTGAAGCGCCGATTTCCATTTATGAGCTGCATGCTGGCTCCTGGATGCGGATTCCGGAAGAGGAAAACCGCCCCCTCTCCTACAGGGAGCTTGCCAGCAGGCTGCCTGAATATGTAAAGGCGCTGGGCTTTACTCACGTAGAGTTCATGCCGGTGATGGAACATCCCTTTTATGGTTCATGGGGTTACCAGACGATCGGATACTTTACACCCTCAAGCCGATACGGGACACCGCAGGATTTCATGTGTCTTATAGACCGGCTACACCGGCAGGGAATCGGAGTGATTCTTGACTGGGTTCCATCCCACTTTCCCGCTGATGAACACGGCCCTGGATATTTTGACGGCAGTTATTTGTATGAGCATTCGGATGCCAGACAGAGAACACATCCGGTCTGGGGCAGTCTGATCTTTAATTATGGCCGAAACGAGGTGCAAAGCTTTCTTTCGAGCAGCGCCCTTTACTGGATGGATAAGTATCATGCAGACGGTCTCAGGGTCGATGCTGTTTCCTCAATGCTATATCTGGATTACGGCCGGGAGGATGGAGAGTGGATACCCAATAAGAATGGGGGCAGAGAAAACCTTGAAGCTGTCTCACTGTTAAGACATTTAAACGAAGTGATATACAGGAATTATCCGGATACATTTACCGTGGCCGAGGAATCCACGGCGTGGCCCATGGTATCCAGGCCCGGCTATCTGGGCGGCCTTGGTTTCGGTATGAAGTGGGACATGGGATGGATGCATGACACCCTGGATTACATGTCCATGAATCCGGTTCACAGGAAAAATCATCACAGCAAACTGACCTTCAGGAATACATATTCCTTTCATGAAAACTTTATTCTTCCTCTTTCTCATGATGAAGTGGTGTACGGAAAAGGATCACTTTTGAGACAGATGCCGGGAGATTACTGGCAGAAATTCGCTAACCTCAGACTCCTTTTGGGATATATGTACGCCCAGTCTGGAAAAAAGCTGCTCTTTATGGGGGGTGAGTTCGGCCAGTGGGACGAGTGGTACCATGAATCAGGTCTTGCCTGGCATCTGCTGGACAAGCCTTTTCACAGGGGACTTCATCAATGGGTGAAGTACCTGAATCAACTGTACAGGAGCGAGCCTGCCCTTCATGAGCTGGATTTTGATCCCGCAGGATTTGAGTGGATCGACTGCAACGATGCATTACAGAGTACCATCAGTATACTTCGAAGATCACATCAGGAGGATGGTGCGGTTATGGCGGTGTTTAATTTTACTCCGGTTATCAGGTACAGCTACCTCGTGGGAGTGCCCATGGATGGTTTGTGGAAAGAAGTATTAAACAGTGACACACAGGATTATGGCGGAAGCGGACAGGGGAATCTCGGCGGCGCTATGGCTTCGCCTATTTCGGTTCATGGCCGTCCCTATTCCCTTAACTTGACACTGCCTCCCCTTGCGGCGGTTTTTTTTAAGAGTCAGGGGCTCTCGAAGGAAATGAAGTGATGGTTAAATATGACCACCAACCATATATGGCCACTTTTTTATGTTGATCCCGGCCTGTTGAACCTCCTTTTAAATTTGAATACTTGATTATAATTCAACATGTTGTGTCATATGAGAGTGCGCTTACTCATCATGGCACAAAACTTGGACTGTTAATTGTATGTGATTTAAATTTATTGTTTTAACAGCATACCTGGGAATCAAGTGTAAAGGAGAGAATAACCGCCATGAAACTGTATCTGATAAATCCATCCAACCCTCTTGTAAGTATTGTCAAAGAAAAAGAGAGTTTCTGGAATCGTTATCGTGTCTGGAAGCCGTTAAGCCTTATGGTCCTGGCTGGCCTGACTCCGCCGGAATGGGAAATATCGATTGTAGATGAGAATTCAGTTGATCCGAATTATCAGGATATGCCCATGCCGGACCTTGTGGGAATTACAGCTTTTACCTCTCAGGCAAATCGAGCCTATGAAGTGGCTGTTTATTATCGAAATTTAGGTGTCCCTGTCGTCATGGGGGGCATTCATGCAACCATGTGCCTTGATGAGGTCATGGAGCGTGTGGACTCGGTTGTAACAGGGGAGGCGGAGAGTGTTTGGGCACAGGTTCTGGAAGACGTCAGACACGGTAGTATGAAACGCCTGTATGAGGGCGGACTGGCGGATATAAAAAAGATTTCCTTTGCCAGGCATAATTTATTGCCTGTTAAATATGCCTTCGGAGCCATACAGACCACACGCGGCTGTCCGTTGAACTGTAACTTCTGCAGCGTGACAGCATTTAACGGAGCCCACTATCGCCAGCGCCCGATTTCGGATGTGGTGGAGGAGTTTCAGCTGATCCCTGAAAAACGTGTTCTGGTTGTGGATGACAACCTTATCGGAACCAGTCGCAGGCATATTGAACGAGCCAAAGAATTGTTCAGGACCATGATACATGCGAATCTTAAAAAGGAGTGGGTAGCTCAGGCCAGTATTAACTTTGCCGATGACGAGGAACTTCTAAGCCTTGCCGCAAAAGCAGGCTGCAGAGGAGTTTTTATCGGATTTGAAACCCCATCTGCTGAAGGATTAAAGGAACTTGGCAAGAAATACAATATAAGCAAAAATCGTGATTTCAGCGCTTCCGTGCAGCGCATTCAGAGTCACCATATATTTGTTGTGGGGTCCTTTATCATGGGGCTCGATATTGATAAACAGGGTATCGGTAAACAGATCGCAGGAATTGCCAGACAATATGGCGTCGATTGTCTCAATACACTGTTTCTAACACCCCTGCCCGGTACACGGCTCTGGGACCAGATGAAATACGAGGGACGCATCTTACTCGACAGATTTCCTGATGACTGGAAATACTACACACTTACTTTTCCGGCAGCTGTCTATAAGCAGTTATCTGTTGAACGTATAACCGAAGAAATGATCTCATGCGACCATGATTTTTATTCAATACCACAGATATTACGCAGAATGTGGAAAAGTGTATGGCAGCGTCGCGAACCATTAATCAGCCTGATGGGGAATTTATCATACAGGCACAATCTCCGGCTGAACCGCAAGGTATATAGAGACTTCATTTTTTATATGAAAATCCGGGGTTTGAAAGGAGGCAGCAGTAATGTCATTCAAATTAAACCTGAAAGCAAAAATCGGGCTCGACAATCTCTTAAAAAAGCTCCTTTCCGCAATTACAGATAAACCGGGAAACCATAGAATGGATAAGGGACTTGCCGGAGAACTTCTCAACATGGCCGGATTTAAAAAAAAGAAGGTCAGAGATCTGGGCCTTTATGTTCTGCCGCAGGAGGATGAAATCATGGAGATTGCGGTCTTAGGAAATGATCTGACAATCTACCGCACTACCCTTGATGATATTGCTATGCGTAAAAGTCCATACTGGCAGGAAGTATTCAGTATAAGGAATATAAAAAAAATATTGAATGATAAGGATGTGATAATAAGCAGGAGCAGGGAATCGCTTGAAAGGTTGTATGCAGATGCGCTGGCTCTCCTGAACATTACTTATACAAAGGATGATATTTTGCTGCTGCTGGAAGATGCACGTAGCGGCCTCGAACAGAAATCCACTGCTCAAATACAGGAATCGCTGGACCTGTTTGTTGCCCTGCTGGATTATAAACCGGTATCCTTCGGGGGACTTACCCAGGATTTGCATCTTTATGCCGGAATAAAATTTAACGGAGGTACTGTTCCAACATATAAACCTACCATTTTATTCGATGAGAAAAAACTTTATCTGGGTATGAAGAAAGATGCCTACAGATCAAGGAGTGAAGGTGACCTTGCCTGGTTCATAAAACATACCATGAAGAAGGAAGAAGCGGATCTTAAGGGTGAGGATGTTTTTAAATATCTGTTTGAGCTGGTACTCGAAAAAATGCCGGCTATTTGACTGGAACAGTATCGAATAAGTTAATTATAAAAATAAAGAGGAGACAAAATGGGCGACAAAGGAAAAAAAGATAAAGGAAAACGTGAAGGGCAGAAAAAGGGTAAACAGACAATAAAGGAAAAGCGGAAACAGAAAAAAGATGAGACCAGATCTAATTTTGGAAATGATAAATAAAAACAGAATTGAAAGGCGGCCGAAATGGCAGTGGTAAACAAGTATTATGATGGCATCAGCTCAGTAACAGTACTGGGTAATTATCTGCCCCGGCAATGTGGTATTGCCACTTTTACAACTGACTTGGTTGAGGGGCTGTCTGTGGAGGCTCCGGATATTACCTGCGGAGTTGCAGCCATGAATGACAGGCCTGAAGGGTACGCATATCCTGAAAAAGTGCGTTTTGAAATCAATCAGAACAAATTGAATGATTACAGCACTGCTTCCAAATTTCTCAATATCAGCCAGACGGATATTGTATGTGTCCAGCATGAATACGGTATCTTCGGAGGCCCTGCGGGCAGTCATCTTCTTAAACTGCTGGGGGACCTGCGTATGCCTATAGTTACGACACTGCATACTGTTTTGAAAGACCCTGCCCCTGAATATCGTGATGCGATGTGCCGGCTCGCCGATATTTCAGATAAACTTATTGTGATGAGCCATAAGGCTTCCGGTTTTCTTAAAGATATCTATGCAGTGCCGGAGGATAAAATTGCCTTTATACATCACGGCATTCCTGATACTCCATTTATTGATCCCAGTTTTTATAAAGACAAGTTCGGTGTGGAAGGTAAAAAAGTTATTCTTACCTTTGGCCTGCTTTCACCAAACAAGGGTATTGAAAATGTGCTCCACGCCCTGCCTTCAATAATAAAAACGCATCCTGATGTTGTTTTTATAATACTTGGAGCGACCCATCCGAATATTCTTAAGGATCATGGCGATTCTTATCGTATCATGCTTCAGCAGCTGGTTCTCAAGCTTAATATCAGCAAACATGTTATTTTTCAGAATCGTTTTGTGGAACTGAGTGAATTGTGTGAATTTCTCGGTATCGCGGATATATACATCACGCCATACCTCGAAGAGGCCCAGATTACGTCAGGTACCCTTGCCTATGCAATGGGGACCGGAAAGGCTGTTGTTTCAACCCCCTACTGGTACGCAACTGAAATGCTTGCCGAAGGACGCGGATGCATTGTCCCCTTCAATAATCCAAGTGCAATAGCTGATCAGGTTAACAGCCTTTTAGATAACGATATTGAGCGTCACGCAATGCGTAAAAAAGCATATACATTCAGCCGGGAGGCTATCTGGAAGGAGGTGTCCAGAAAATACCTGCAGGTTTTCAGTGAAGTACAAAAGAACCGCACACAGAATCCACGTCCCAGGCATTCATACATAAAAGATATAAAGATCATAACAAATTTTGAACTGCCTGAGATCAAGATTGATCACCTGAAAGCGATTACAGATGATACAGGAATTCTGCAGCACTCCAACTATACCATACCGGACCGCACTCATGGTTATTGCACTGACGATAATGCGAGAGCCATGCTTGTAGCAGCCATGGGTCAGAAGCATCTTCCCACCAACGGGTTCGGACTTGATTATCTGAGCGGCCATTACCTGGGATTTCTACTGTATGCCTTTAACGATGCAAATGGACGCTTTCGCAATTTCATGACATACTCACGCCAGTGGAAGGAGGAGGTAGGATCAGAGGATGCCCATGGGAGAGCCCTGTGGTGCATTGGTAAATCTGTTGCTTTCCTTAATAATCCGGGACATCTTGCAATGTGTACCACTCTTTTTAATAAGGCTCTGCCGGCGGTTGAAACGTTTTATTCTCCCCGGGCTATAGCCTTTTCTCTTGTTGGCATACACGCCTACCTGTCAAAATTTTCCGGTGACAGCGAGAGCCGAAGAATTCGGGAAGTCCTCGCCAACAGACTTTTTGATCAGTTTAAAAACAACGGGACAGATAAATGGCCATGGCCTGAGAACTCTCTGAACTATGCAAACGGTAAAATGCCCCACGCACTTCTTATGTCCGGTCAATGGCTGCAGCGGGGTGATATGGTAGATTCAGGGCTTAAAACCCTCAGCTGGCTGCTTGCTATACAGACTGAAAAGGGACACTTTGTGCCTGTCGGGAATATGGGCTGGTATAAAAAAGAGGGTGTTAAAGCCCGTTTTGACCAGCAGCCTGTTGAATCCAATGCAATGATCGAGGCATGTGTCCAGGCATTTAACATAACCGGAGACAAAGCATGGGTCGAAAGTGCGTTCATGTGTTTTAACTGGTTTCTGGGAAACAATGATCTGAATATGGTGCTTTATGATGCAAAGACAGGAGGCTGTCGTGATGGATTGATGGCTGACGGCGTTAATCAGAATGAAGGTGCAGAGTCAACTCTTGCCTGGCTGCTCTCTTTGATGACACTGCAGAAACTGTATGCGGATGAAATTTTAAACCAGCCTTCTCCCCAGCAGGCGGGGTTCCAAAAGGATGTACCATGAAAATCGCCATGCTCTCCCCGATTGCCTGGAGAACACCGCCGCGGCATTATGGACCGTGGGAAAATGTGGCATCTCTTTTAACCGAGGGTCTTGTCGAGCGGGGTCATTATGTAACCCTGTTTGCAACTGCAGATTCGCAAACCAGCGGAACACTTCATGCAGTCTGCCCGCAGGGCTATGAAGAAGACCTGTCACTCATACCAAAAGTCTGGGAGTGTCTTCACATTTCAGAGCTGTTTGAGCATGCTGAAGATTTTGACATAATACATAATAATTTTGATTTTCTGCCCCTGACCTATTCAGGCCTTACCGCCGTGCCGGTGCTGACCACCATTCACGGATTTTCATCACCGGGGATTCTGCCAGTTTACCGGAAATATAACCGAAAGACATTTTATGTATCCATCAGTGATGCAGACAGATCTCCTGATCTGGATTACATTAAAACCATCTATCACGGCATTGATATAAACCAGTTTGATTTTGAACCCTGCCCGGATGATTATCTGATTTTTTTCGGGCGTATTCACAATGATAAAGGCGCCAGAGAGGCAATTGAAATTGCCAGGGCCTGTGATAAAAAACTGATTCTGGCAGGTATTATTCAGGACAGAATCTACTATGACAGATATATTCACCCTCACATAGATAACCGCAGGGTGATTTATGCAGGAAGCGTCGGGTCTTATGAACGAAATCACCTGCTGGGCAAGGCATATGCCCTGCTGCATCCGATACAGTTTGATGAGCCTTTCGGCCTTTCGGTTATTGAGGCAATGGCATGCGGTACCCCGGTTATTGCCTTTGACAGGGGCAGTATGCCTGAACTTATTGATAACGGTAAAACCGGTTTTTTGGTCAACAGCATGAAGGAGGCCATTGCAGCAGTTAACCGCATTAAAGACATCGACCGTGCAACCTGTTTTCGCCATGTAGGACAGTATTTCACTGTTGAACGTATGGTCACTGAATATATACATGTCTATGAGATGATAATCAGGTCAAATATGACCATTGTTTAAATATGACATTATTTTGCGGCGATTTGAATTTTTCCAGGTAATACTGATTCAGTCAATTATGAATAAAAATCAGGATGATGGGGATTAAAGCCAGGATACAACTCTCTGGCATCAGTCTTGCTCTATTTTAAAGATGAAGTATAAGGAATCTACAGTTTTCTTGTAGTAAGGGTAATTGCACCCAGACGAAAGCGACCGGATATTCGCATTTAGGACGGAGGATTGATTATGAAGAATAAACATAAAATTACACTTGAAGGCGAGGATTACACAAAAGCTTATGACATGCATTATAAGAAAAAGGATTTGCCTAAAGCTTTCAACCTTTATAGAGGTATTATAGCTGACTATCCCAATACAGACGAGGCAAGATACTCTTTATCCCAGGTTCAAAACATTGTGAATGCTGTGGTTCCAAAGCAGGAGGTTATGGATGCTCTTGTAGCAATGACGCTTGCTCACTTTAAACAGGATGTGCGAATGGATGCTGTGTCCGGTTCGGACGCTTCACTGGCTATGTAGCGGCCCTGGTGATCTTTAAATAATTGGTTAACATCATAGTGAGGGCCCTTTTGAATAAGCGGGGCCCTGTACTTATTCTACAAACAAGAGACCTGGCGCATAATGAATATACATCATCCAATCATCACGCGGTTTAAGAAAAATCCCATACTGACAAAAAAGGATGTGCCATATCCGGTAGCAACGGTTCATAACGCAGGCGTCGTTAAATACAACGATCATTATATCATGCTTTTCAGGTCACATCTCATGAACGGACGCTCCATTATTGGAAGGGCCGACAGTGAAAACGGGTTCTCCTTTAAGGTATGCCCCGAACCGTTTCTTGTTCCTTCGGAGGAAGGTGACTTCGCGGAATATGAAGAGTTCGGAGTCGAGGACCTCAGGATCTGTCCGGTAGAAGATGAGTACCTGCTGACCTACAGCGCCTATTCCCGCCATGGTGTTCGAATTGCCCTGGCGAGAACCCGTGATTTTGAAAAAGTGGAACGCATCTCCCTTATCACCCAGGCTGATCTTCGCAATGTAGTATTTTTTTCTGAAAAGTTTAAAGACCGTTATGTACGCCTGGACCGCCCCCATTCCGAAATATCACCCTGGTCGATCTGGATTTCATATTCTCCGGACCTTGTGCACTGGGGTGATTCAAGAGTCATCATGAAACCGGTATCCTATCACTGGGATGAAATGAAAATAGGGCCGGGGGCGCCGCCTTTTAAAACCGACGCTGGCTGGCTTAATATCTACCATGGCGTTTTTAAGACTATGTCCGGATCAGTATACCGCCTTGGAGCTGCACTGCATGATCTTGATGATCCAGCCAATATCATAGGTGTTTCCGATCAGTGGATATTGCAGCCCGAGGATCCATGGGAAGTAACCGGCTATGTGCCCAATGTGGTTTTTACCTGCGGCGCTGTACCTGAAGAGGACGGTACAGTCAAAATATACTGGGGCGGAGCAGATTCTGTCATGTGCGTCGGAACCGCAGAAATTGATCATCTGATAGAGCTGTGCCTGACAGATACCAGGGCTGCACTGTAAGAAAATAAAACTTTTCCGGGAATAACTTATTTGCCATGGAGTCCTGTTCAATGCCAGAAAGAAAAATATATCATCTAAAAGTCAGACGTAAAAGGAAAAGACTTGCAGGGGATACATCACGTGTTATAACCCGGCCGCATATTCCCGAATCAGTCCAGCGTATACATAAAATCATTAATCGTGTAACAGCCCTGTCTGATACAGCTGCTGAAGATCTTCTTACACAAATAATGCTTAGCTTTTCTGAAAGGCACAGAGATATAAAACGCGCATTCAGGAACAGTTTGAGTAAGGTTATCAGTTTTCTTCATGCCAATGGCGTATTAAGTGAAACCAGGCAGATCCTTATCGGGGCTTATTTTACAATGGAATACTCTGTGGAATCGGCAGCCCTTTTTAATCCTTCAATAGTTCCTCATCCTGATCAGAGACATGTGCAGAAAGACAGTCTCCGTTTTATCATGAGTCTGCGGGCCATAGGAGAGGGCCATGTGTCTTCAATTGTATTTAGAAGCGGGATACTTGATAAGGAGAATACTTTTACCTTTGATCCGATCAGTGATTACATTGAAGCACCTGAAGTTAAATTAAACCCGGTTTACGATCGGCATCTTTTCCTTCTGAAGCTGAATGAAATGAAAGCCTGTGACGAGGTGACGAAGTCAGTTCTTGGGCAGCTGCAGGAAGCTTTTACTTATAATGAACTGAAAGAAAAAATGGAGATGCTTCGCAAAGAAAAGAATTTTTCTGAGGAACGCCAGAACAGGACATTCGAGATTATGAACTGGCTAGCAAGTTCCAATTATGAGTTGAGTTTCCGGGCTGATCGTCGAATATCCGAACGTGTGATATTTCCGGTTTCAAAAAATGAGAGCCGGGGGATTGAAGACGCCAGGTTTGTCCAGTTTTTTGATGATGACGGTGAGATTACCTATTACGCAACCTATACAGCCTACAACGGTTTTACAATTCTTCCCCAACTGATCGAAACAAAGGATTTTGTTAAGTTTAAGGTAATAACCCTTAACGGGAAAGCGGTAAAAAACAAGGGGATGGCTCTTTTTCCGCGTAAAATTAAAGGCAGGTATGTCATGCTTTCACGCCAGGATGGTGAAAATAATCATATCATGTTTTCGGATAATATCCATTTCTGGCAGGAAACAGAAATAATCCAGGAGCCTTTATATCCCTGGGAGTTCATTCAGGTAGGTAACTGCGGGTCGCCTCTTGAGACTGATGAAGGCTGGATTGTACTGGTTCACGGCGTGGGTCCCATGCGACAGTATTGTATTGGAGCTATACTGCTTGATCTTGAGAATCCGGTAAAAATTATTGCCCGACTGGAAAAACCCCTGCTTGTTCCACTTGAGGAAGAGCGCGACGGGTATGTCCCTAATGTTGTTTATACATGTGGTGCAATACATCACAATAACGATCTAGTTATACCCTACGGCATATCCGATATCTCAACCGGCATAGCAACTGTCAGGGTCGATGAACTGATCAGCTGTATGTGTAAAGCGTCTTAAAAGGATGAATAAAATTGAATATTTACTTTAAAAATATTGGAATTTCGATTCTCGTTGCTGTCATATTGTTTTTGCTGTTTCGTGAGTTCAAACCGAAGGATAATACCGCGTTTATAGTCTACAGTGACTTTGTGGACAAGGTTGAGAACGGCAAAGTTGTTGAAATTCTTATTAAAGGAAATAATGTATCAGGATTAACGGTTGCGGGTCCATTTATGACAATTGCTCCGGATGATCCTGAAATGCTTAACTTATTAATAAGCAAAGGCGTTAAGGTATCCGCAATACCAGTAAAAAGATTTTCATGGGTGGGTATGCTCATGTCCTGGATCCCGATGCTTGTAATTGCGGGGGTGTGGTTGTTTTTTTTACGTAGAAATATGGGAGGCAATGGAAAGGCCATGTCCTTTGGTAAGAGCAGGGCAAGGCTTATGACGGATTCCCCGGAAAAAGTAACATTCAGGGATGTGGCCGGAATTGATGAGGCCAAAGTAGAGCTTGAGGAAATTGTCGATTTTCTAAGGAATCCAGAAAAATTCACCCGGCTGGGAGGTCGAATACCCAAGGGCATCCTGCTTGTGGGACCGCCAGGTATAGGGAAAACTCTGCTGGCAAAGGCTATTGCCGGAGAAGCCGGAACTCCATTTTACAGCATAGGCGGATCGGATTTTGTTGAGATGTTTGCCGGTGTTGGAGCTTCAAGGGTAAGAGACCTTTTTGTGCAGGCAAAACAGAATGCCCCCTGTCTCATATTTTTAGATGAGATAGACGCAGTCGGCCGACGGAGAGGCACGGGTTTAGGCGGCGGTCATGATGAAAAGGAACAGACTCTCAATCAGCTCCTGGTTGAGATGGACGGTTTTGAATCCAATGAGGGTGTAATACTTATTGCCGCTACAAACAGACCTGATGTTCTTGATCCCGCCCTGCTGCGGCCGGGACGTTTCGACCGGCAGGTGGCAGTGCCTGTACCTGATATCTCAGGCAGGATTGGAATACTCAAAGTTCACTCCGGAAAAACGCCTCTGTCAGACAATGTTGATATAAATGTCATTGCAAAAGGTATTCCCGGGTTTACAGGTGCTGATATCGAAAATATGGTGAACGAGGCAGCCCTGGCGGCAGCAAGGCTGGGAAAGGACCGTCTGGAAATGTCCGATTTTGAAGAAGCAAGGGACAGGGTCATGATGGGTACTGCCCGTAAAAGTATGGTGGTGAGCGATAACGACAGAAAGACGGCTGCATATCATGAAGCAGGACATGTTCTTTTAGCAATGCTTCTCCCAAATGCAGATCCTGTGCATAAAGTGACAATTATTCCAAGGGGCCTGAGGCTTGGCCTTACCAGGCAGATACCCATGGATGAAAAACACATTCATCCCAGCGAATATCTGGAAGTTAGTATTTGCATATCAATGGGGAGCAGGGCCGCAGAGGAGGCTGTGCTTAATATACAGACTACAGGTGCGGAAAACGATATTAAAAGGGCCTCTGAAATGGCAAGGAGGATGGTGTGTGAGTATGGTATGAGCAGTGCGGGGCCGCTCTTCTTCGGGAGGAAGATTGCTCCTGTATTTCTGGGCAGAGAAATTACTCCTAAGAGAGATTACAGCGAATTGACTGCAAGAGTGATTGATAAAGAGGTTCGTAACATTGTGATTAACGCATACAATAAAGCTGTACAGCTCATAAACAGAAATCTTGATACTCTTCACAGGATAGCAAATGCTCTTATGGAAAAGGAGACCCTTAACCGTGCCGAGATTGACGAATTAATGAAAGGAAAAAGGATATAGATATGTCGTCATTAAAACAAATTAAGAACCGCTTGCAGAATAAAAAGAACAGCTTGATTAAGCTTGATTCCAGTATTGCACGTATGCGCGGTAAGGAAAATAAAGTTGTTTTAAGGAGGCTTAATATGGAGAAAACTGTCCTGGCCAGTGAAATAAAAAAACTGGAAAGGCAGCTTATGGCAATAGTAACCGCTGCCAGAATTAAGATAAATCCCTCTCTTTCCTGAATTCAGAAAATTAAATTTTACCTGGGTGAAGCGGGTTGCTTCAGTTCAGGGCATTGTTTTACAGTAGTTTAATATAAGGAGATCCAATGACTGCTTTTTCATTATGTGCCGAATTCGACCTTTTTACAGAAAAAACTCAATTTTTATCCCATTTTTCTTTATCCGGATTTAATTTCAGTGTTTTAGGTTCAAACCCCAAAATATCAATATGTAACAATGAAAATGAGCGAGGTTTGAAGTTTCCCAATAATGGTCTGGAAATAGTGCTTCCTGTGTCCGTAACCACGGTAAATATCAGGATTGGGACCTTTGGAGGTTCTGTGGATATTTCAGCTGTAGACAGCGCCGGAAGCATTGTTCGCAAAAAGACTGTTTCCGAACAAAAATACTTTGTCAACATAAGGCTGGCTGCTCCTGAAATAGCATCCCTTATTCTGTCAGGGGGCAAGGATGAAGCTGTTGTTGTAAATACATGCATATCTGTTTTTTCATGTTAGTATAAGCAGGCATGCTGTGTGCGGATTTCTTTTATAAGAAAAGAACAAAAATAAGCAGTCCTGTATTATGAGTTGCTGGTGCTCTTCAAATTTGAAACTCACTTGAAATATCCCTATAAATCCGGCAATGCCATGCCATATTTCTCCTATTGACATTGTATCATTTTTAATCTATACACCTTGTTTCATATTTAACATATCAGTTATGTATTAATGGTCACGGATACTCTGCAGGAGAAGTATTAATGAGTGAAATAAAGTATAAAAGCATACCGCTTGAAGAGGCGGTTGGGATGATGCTTGGTCATGATATGACTCAGATTGTTCCCGGTAAGTTCAAAGGGGCGGCCTTTAAAAAGGGCCATGTAATAAGAGAAGAAGACGTTCCGCAGCTTCTGGATATGGGTAAAAGAAATATTTATGTGCTTGACCCTGATGACGGCTATGTGCATGAGAATGATGCAGCCGCCAGAATAGCAGCAGCCGCCGCCGGAAACGGAATGAAGCTTTCAGACCCCACCGAAGGAAGAATCAATTTTATTTCAACCGGCTCCGGGCTTTTAACAGTCAACAAAGAAGCATTACTTAAAATCAACTCTGTTCCTGATATAACATTTGCCACCATTCACGGAAACCAGATTGTCTACCCTGAAACAGGCCTTGCAGGAACAAGGATAATCCCCCTTGCCACCGTAGAAAAAAACATCCAGGAAGTAGAAAAAATCTGTAAGGAATATTATCCTGTAATAGATGTTAAACCCTTCAGAAAACTGAAGGTCGGCGTAATAACAACCGGCAGCGAAGTGTATTCCGGGCGTATTAAAGATAAATTCGGTCCTGTACTTAAGAGAAAATTTGCTGAACTTGATTGTGATGTCATTAAACAGGTTTTTGTTTCTGATGATGTTGAAAAAACGGTCGAGGCCATTCATTCCTTTCTTGATAAAGGTGCAGAGCTTATAGCTCTTACCGGCGGGATGTCTGTTGATCCTGATGACCAGACCCCTTTAAGCATAAGGGAAGCAGGTGCTGAGGTTGTTACCTACGGCGCCCCGGTTTATCCCGGCGCTATGTTTATGCTGGGTTATATCAAGGGAATCCCTGTTGTTGGACTTCCCGGCTGTGTAATGTACCACAGGGCAAGTATATTTGAACTTGTTGTTCCTATGATTGTTGCAGGGCTGCCTGTGACAAAGGAATACATATCATCACTCGGTCACGGCGGGTTCTGTTCTGGCTGCAAGGAATGCCGGTATCCTGTGTGCGCATTCGGAAAACAGTAGATTTCTAATAGGGCACTGCCGGAAATACAATAATTATTTTAAGTATATTGTCATCTCCCCTTACAAGATCAATCTTTGCGCCATGCCGGTGAATGATAATCTTGGACAGGGGGAGATCAAGAACGCTTTCCTCCAGCACCGGTTCGACATGCGGAAAGAAGAACTGCTCCAGGTCCATGTCCGACAGGTGTTCCGTTTTATGCCTGATCTCCATCACCACGTCGCTGTCATTCTTTTTTGTGGATAAATACATCTTCTCCCCTGGCGGGGTTGAAACAACGGAATGTTTTATAACATTGATAAGCGCCTGGCACAGGATTCTGTGGTCTGCCTGTATAGATGGTATATCAGGGGCAAGGTCAGGGAGTATTTCAAGGTTTTTGGATCTGTTTAATATCTCAAGTTCGGCGATGGCTTCCGTAATGAGCTCATTAAGGCTTATTGCCGTAAGTGTAAGTTCAAATGGAGTTATTGTTGATAAAAGGCCTGTGACAAAAACCTCTAGCTTTGCCACCTCCTCCACTACAATCAGCGCAAGACGCTTGTTAGGGTTATCATCACCTAGCCCGTCTCTTATCCTCCTTGCAAAACCGCCCGCTATGCTCAAAGGGTTTCTTATCTCATGAGCCATTCTTGCTGAAATTTCTCCAAGGGTTCTTATTTCCTCATTCTGGATTGCCCTGTCCTGAAGCCTTTTAAGTTCTGTTATATCCAGCATAAAACCGTCAACCCATTTAATGTTTCCGTCCTTGTCTTTAGCCGGTATCGAATGGGTTATAAAATGTAAAATCCTGCCGTCCTTTGACCTTACTTTATGTTCTATGCGGCAGTCCTCACCCTTTACAAAACATGTTTCTATTATCGTCTCAAGAGCTTCCGGTGCCTCACTTGCTATTTTGTTTCTCCAGAATCTTTTGTCTCTTACTGCCTCTTCAATGGTGTATCCTATGTTTTCCGTAATATAGGAGTTTACAAATTCGGTTGTCCCGTCTTTAGATACCCGGTAAACAACAAGCGGTACATTTTCTACCATTGTCCTGTATTTTTCTTCGGATGCGAGAAGTTCTGCGGTTCTTTCGGCTACCCGTTTTTCAAGGGTCTTTGCATAATTTTCTATTTCAAGGCGTCTCTTTTTTAATGCCTCAAGCATGGTGTTAAGAGTTACTGCCAGTGAACCTATTTCATCTGCAGGCTTTTCATCAATCCTGCTGTCTCTTTTTCCAAGGGCAATATCCCTGGCTTCATCCACTATCTCTTTTATGGGTTTAATGAATAGATCAATGACGAGGTATATAAACAGGAATGATATTATAATGACAGCAAATCCAACGGTTATCATCAGGTTTTCTGTTCCTGCAAGCCTGCTTATAATTTCCGATCTGTCAGAGTTGAACACTATCAGGGCTACTTTTTTACCTGAGCAGTCTTTGACCGGCCCTATTATTATGGTTCTGTCAGGGTATTCCGGAGGAGATACAAGGATAACCGGATTTTTATCATCCAGCTGTTCAGTATAACGGCTGGATATGTCCGGCATGAAAAAATCGCCGGATGATGCTATAAGACTGTATTTTCCGATGTCACTGATTTCATAGATCGCTGTATTTATATTCCATGACCTGTAAAAATCTTCCGCAAAAACACTGTCAAAAGAAAATCCAATACCAAGGCCTCCGACAATCCTGCCTTCAAAATATATCGGAACAACGCCTCTTATGCCCAGGCCTGCTGCTCCTCTTTCAAGACAGGCTGCAGAAGCTGAGCCGGAAAGAGCCATGGATACTGTTTTTCTGTAGGATTCAACTTCATCGTCATACTGATCCGGTTTATGGAGCCTTAAAAATGAATTGCCGGGAGGAATATAAAAGTGAAAGTAGGAGATCCCGTATTTATCCCTGAGCTTTTTATAGACCGGCATCAGGCTGTTTTTAAGGGTGTCCCTGTCTCGTGTATAAATAAGACGGCCTGTATCGGGCATATCGGCAATGGATGAAGCTATGGACAGGGACTGCATTTCACGCTGCTCCATTCTTTCCATAAAATGCCTGTAATGCTGAAATATAAGATTTCTTTCTTCTTTTTTTATCAGGTTCTGCTGACCTGTGGTACTGATGACTGTAAGAATGGAGGTGCTTGAAAAGGCAAAAAACAGGAATGGAATAAGCAGCTTGAGTTTCAGGCTGAGTCCGCGTATTTTGAACAGGATGTTGTGTATGTTTTTCATATGACGTTGAATTCACAATGTAAAACAGTAAAAGGTTGCCTGTTTAATAAATTCAGCCGATATTAAACCTATCTTTAAAATAATTCAATAATTATACATGTCTGGAAGTTGAATTCCTAATGATTTACTTGAAAAGTATAAGCCATACTGCTATTTCTTCCTCAAAAAAATCCTTCTGGAGATAATATATGAGCATTGACGGCACATATAAAGTTACAGCCGAAACCCCTATTGGTGATATTGAAAGCACAATAACCCTTAATACCGATGGAGATGAAATAAGCGGAAGATTTCATGCCGGGATGATAGGAACCATTGATTTTTCAGGAGGCCGGATCGAAGGAAACAGCTTTTCATTTGAAATGACAATTAGGAAATTCTTTAAAAAAATAAGTGTCTCAGGAACCGGAACAGTGGACGGAAACATGATTTCGGGTGAAGTAAAGACCTCTATGGGAAACTCAGTATTTTCTGGAGAAAAAGTATAGTGAATTTACGAATATTATTACTGTTTTCAGGCGGTTTAATGAATTTCTAACTTGACAACTCTATACTCTCAATCTAGTATGTGGACCCTCTGTCTAGCGGATAGTTCTGTCCGGGAAACAGTTTACGGGTTTTATATCCCGAATATTTTTTAGAATAAAAGGCCGTAGGATGGGTGTTGCAGAAAGAAGAGAGCGGGAAAAACAACAGCGAAAAGAGCAGGTAATGATGGCTGCCATGGAAATTTTTGATGAAGAAGGCTATTACGCCATTACCATGGAAAAGATTGCCGAGCGGGCCGAGCTCAGCCGTGCAGCGCTGTACTTGTATTTTAAAAACAAGGATGAAATATTCATAAGCGCTATCAAGGCCTATATGGGTTATTTCTGCTCACTTTTAAACGAAGTCTACAGCCGCAGGGAAAAGATCCGTGAAGCACTGCTCGAAGAGCTGTGGGCATGTTTCAACAGGTTTTATCGTAAAGACCCTGCAGCCTTTAATGTTTCCATGTACTTCCACCAGAATGAAGCCATTCGAAATCTTTCCGATGAATTACGAGACCTTTTATACAAGGCCGGATCCGATGTTGTTACCTATCAGCATAGTATAGTGGAGTACGGTGTAGAGCAGGGAATATTCATTGAATGTAATCCCCGAACCCTTGCCGAAGTAATATGGAGCTCTTTTTTAGGGCTTATGCAGGTTGAAAGAAGCAAAGGCGAGATAACGGGGAAAAATCATTTAAATGATACCAGAGACCTTACCCTCAAAGTTCTTGCCAGAGGGATTGTAAGGGACAGATTAGATTAAACAGATTCGGTTTTTCAGATTATCAGATTGAATACACTTATGTGTGTTGGATATAAACAGGTTTAACAACTGATTTTAAATATGAAACTGGAGGAGGTAAAAGGTAGATGAAGCATCTAATTACTTTAAATGTAAATGGTGATGACTATACCGTTGCCTGCGAATCATCACGCACCCTGAATGAAGTCCTGAGAGAAGACCTTGGTCTTACCGGAACAAAGTTAGGCTGCGGTGACGGCGATTGCGGTGCCTGTACGGTTATGGTCGATGGGGATTCGGTAAGCTCATGTCTTACACTTGCTGTAGCCTGTGAGGGCAGAAAAATAACTACGGTAGAAGGCCTGGCAAAATCAGGTGAAGAACTGCATCCTATACAGGACGCCTTTATCGAAAAGGGAGCAATACAGTGCGGTTTTTGTACGGCAGGTATGGAAATGTCGGCCCTTAATCTGCTGAAGAAAAACACTTCACCTACTGAAGAGGAAATAAGGACTGCAATATCCGGAAATCTCTGCAGGTGTACCGGTTACTACAAGATTGTTGAGGCAATCGACAGTGCCGCTGAAAAAATGAGAGAGAACAAATAAAGATACTTATAAGAAGGGGATATAAATATGAGTCTTTCCAAATTTGATTACTATGCTCCTGAAACAATCGATGAGGCGTGCAGGATTGCCGCAGAACTGGGTGAGGGTGCAATGTTTATGGCCGGCGGAACAGATCTCCTGGTAAAGATGAAAAGAAAATTTCTCGTTCCTAAAGCTATCATCGATATTAAAAAAATAACCGGGCTTGATGAGATTTCCTATGATGATGAAAAGGGACTTGTAATAGGACCGACTGCGACCATAACCGCTATTGAAAACCATCCATTGATAAAAGAGAAATATCCTGCCATAGCAGAAGCTGCTCATGCAACTGCAAATGTGCAGATAAGAAACATGGCTTCTATATCGGGCAATCTGTGTAATGCAGCGCCTTCTGCGGAAAATGCCCCTGTGCTTATGGCAATGAATGCCAGGGTAACACTTACCGGAAGCGAAAGCACAAGGACAGTCCCGCTTGATGAGTTTTTTTTAGGACCTGCAAAAACAGTTGTTAAACAGGGTGAGATGATGACAGCAATTAATGTTCCTGTTCCTCCAAAAAGTTCGGGCACATCCTATCAGCATATCTCTGCAAGAGGGAAGGTTGATATCTCTGCTGTAGGCGTCGGCGCAATGATTACCATGAACGGAGATATCTGTGAAGATGCCAGAATCTTCCTCGGTGCGGTTGCCCCTGTTCCTATGATGGCTGTAAAGGCACAGGATGTGCTCAAGGGAAATAAAATAACCGATGAACTCCTCCAGACAGCAGGGCTTGAGGCTTCAAAAGAAGCGACTCCCATAACGGATATGAGAGCCACTGCAGAATACAGGACCCTTATGGTTGCTGTCCTTACTGGAAGGGCAATTGATGAATCAAGACGAAGAGCTGCCTGATAAGCGGCTTCATTGAAGGGAAAGGAAAACCATGAGTGAATACGATATAATCGGTGAAAGCGTACCACGCACCCATACAAGAGACAAGGCAACAGGCGCTGCGCAGTACACAGACGATATCAGACTTCCCGGAATGCTGCATGGCCGTATATTGAGGAGTCCCTATGCCCATGCCCGGATTCTGAATATTGATACAAGTAAAGCAAAAGCCCTGCCGGGAGTAAAATGTGTAATAACCGGATATGACCTGCCTGATGTGCAGTTCGGCAACTGGCGTCTGTTTCCTGATACTCAGGATGAATACGCCCTTGCAAGGGACAAGGTAAGGTTTATAGGTGATGAAGTTGCGGCTGTTGCTGCAATAAATAAGGATGTCGCTGAAGAAGCATTAAAACTTATTGATGTTGAATACGAAGAACTGCCGGCTTCATTTGATATTGATACATCTCTTTCCGAAGACGGACCGGTGCTTCACGAACTTTATAAGAACAACATAAGTGTTGTAAGAAAAGTTTCTCACGGTGATCTGGATAAGGCCTTTGAAGAATGTGAATACATAAGAGAAGATATATTTGATGTCCATGCCATCAGCGCGTGTTACCTTGAGCCGTGCTCATCGCTCGCAAAATGTGATGATGACGGCAAAATAACTTTATGGACATCTACCCAGACACCCTATATTGTTCAGTGCCTTTTAGCTGCAGCCCTGGGCATGAGAGAAAATGATGTCAGGGTTATAAAGCCTCATGTAGGCGGCGGTTTCGGCGCCAAGATGGAGCTCAGAACATGGGATGTATGTGCCGCATTTATGGCAATTAAAACCGGCAAACCTGTAAAGTTCACTCTTACAAGAGAAGAAGAATTCGCAACAGGCAGAAGGCGTCACCCCATGAAGCTGTTTTCAAAGGTAGGATGTAAAAAAGACGGAACACTTATTGCCAAGGATCTCAGAATTCTACTGGACGGCGGCGCCTATAACGCAATGGGTCCGACAGCTACATTTCTCTGCGGAAACTTCGGACTTATGCTCTATAAGTACAAAAGCTACAGGTTCCTGGGACAGCACATCTATACAAACAAACCGCCTGCAAGCGCAATAAGAGGGTTCGGGTCACCCCAGTCCTACCTTGCGACAGAAACCCAGATGAATATGATAGCCGAAGACCTGGGTATTGATCCTATCGAACTCAGAAGAATGAACGCAGTTCAGGAAGGCGATGAAGTGCCTGAGCTTTCTACAATAGGAAGCTGTGCATTCTCCGAATGTCTTGACAAGGTTATCGAAGTAAGCGGCTTTAATGAGAAGAGAAAGAACCCGGTAAAGGGCAGGGGAATCGGAATAGGCTGCTACAGTTTTATTTCGGGCGGTGTTTTCAACTGGTTTAATACCCAGTACCCGTTCTCAGCTGTAGATATAAAGGCATATGAAGACGGAACAGTCCATCTTCTTACAATGGCTGCTGATATCGGTCAGGGGTCTGATACTGTTCTTCCCCAGATTCTTGCAGAAGAACTCGGTCTTAAGATGTCGGACATCAGGATTACTTCGGCCGACACAGCAATTACTCCCCAGGCCGACCTTGGCTCATGGGGAAGCCGCGTAACCCTTATGGCTGGTAATGCTGTAATAGATGCCGCTTCAAAACTCAAGGAAATACTGTTTGGTGCAGTAACAGCTCATTTTAACTTTAATGTTATTCATGAGCTTGCATGCAAGGACGGACGCATATTTTCAACCGGGCGCCCTGATAAAGGCCTTTCATTTGGCGATGCTGTTGCCCTTGCTCAGAAGTTCCACCGCGGTGTGCCCATTGTTGTAAGGGGCTCATATACGCCAAGAGGAAAAGGACTTGTAACTCCTGCATTCAGTTTTGGAGCACAGGTTGCCGAGGTAGAGGTTGATGAGCAGACAGGAAAAGTAGAAGTTAAGAAGATGTGGACCGCCCATGACTGCGGTACTGTCTTAAACCATGTATCTGTTGAAGGTCAGCTTGAAGGTTCAATTCAGATGGGTTTAGGGTATGCCCTGAGCGAGCAGTTTAATATGGAAGACGGTAAAACACTTAACAAGACATTTCTTGATTACAAGATGCCGAGCGCGCTTGATATGCCTGCAAGTGATTCCATATGTATTGAAACATATGAGAATGAGGGCCCATACGGGGCAAAGGAGGCAGGTGAGGGTCTTGTTGGTCCTACTGCTCCGGCTATTGCTGATGCGGTATATAATGCAACGGGCTACAGGTGTATGGATTTACCCATTACCCCTGAAAAGGTATTAAAGAATATAAAGAAATAAACAGGTTTAAATGATATACTGAGTTATGTTCCAGTATATTTTATTTATGAAGTTTAAAGAGAAACTGAAACCAAAAACACAGATTTCACAGCTAGGTATAAGTAAAAATGTGAAATCTGTGTTTAATTTTAAAAACCATGGAGGATAATTGATGAGTCTTAAAGAGAAGCTGTCTGAGGTTGTTGGTGCAGAAAACTACTCCGACGACAAAGAACAGTTGAAGGAATATTCTACGGATTGCAGTTATACCCCCGCAGGAATGCCAAATTACATTGTTAAGCCGGCAAACTCCGAGGAGGTTTCTGCTGTTGTCAGGTTGTGCAACGAGTACAGCGTTCCGGTTGTACCGTGCAGCTCAAAAATCCATTTTTACGGCGCTACCATCCCCAAAGAAGGCGGCGTTATACTTGACATGAGCAGGATGAATAAAATTTTTGAAATAGACCCTGACAACAGAAGGGTAAGGTTTGAAGCAGGTGTTACCTGGGAACAGCTTACCGAAACTCTGGAAAAAGAAGGCTACAGGGTTATAATGCCTCTTGCTCCGCCGGCAGAACGATCGGTTCTTACAGACTTTATGGAGCGTGAAGAGCCAACCAACCAGGTTTATGACTATGGTGAGCCTCTGCAGGCAATGGAAGTAGTCTGGCCCACAGGCGAAATATTCAGAATGGGATCTGCCAGTGTAAACGGTTATCCTGATTCTCCCTCAAAGGGCGGTAATCCTTCCGGCCCCGGTCTGGACTTTTACAGATTCTTCCAGTGTGCACAGGGGACAATGGGCGTAGTTACCTGGACAAACCTTAAAATGGAATCCATTCCTAAAATTGACAAGGTGCTTTTTGCCGGACTTGATGATATCGACGACGGAATTGAGTTTCTATACAGGATACTCCCGAGAAGGATAGGGCAGGAAGTACTGCTTTTAAATGACATTGATCTTGCCGCAATCCTCGCAGAAGATTCAAATGACTTTGAAAGACTCAGGGCTGAACTTCCGCCATGGACACTTATCCTTGTTATAAGCGGACTTATAAGGCGTCCCGAAGAAAAGATAGCATACGAAGAAAATTTTCTTTCAGAAGTAATAAAGAATGAGTTCTCAGATATTCGTCTTGAAGAAAATCTTCCGGGATTTCCAGGTATAAGAAAGAAAATGATAAACATCCTGAGAAAGCCCTGGCCTAAAGACAGGCCATACTGGAAAAACAGTGTAAAGGGTGCATGTCAGAATATCTTTTTCCATACCCGCCCGAACATGGTTTCGGACTTCATATCGGTTGTTGAGGATATCGCTGCTCAGTACGGCTACCCCATTGATGATATAGGCATGTATGTTCAGCCGATCGAGCACAACAGGGCAGCCAGGCCGGAATTCAGTTTCTTCTATGATCCTGAAAACGAGGCCGAGACAGAAGTTATTGCAGCCATGTACAAGGATATCTGCAAGGTTCTTTTAAGCAAAGGCGCCGTATTTACCAGACCGTACGGAGACCTGGCCCCCATAGTATATGAAAAGGCCACTTCGTATGCCGCAGCATTAAAGAGACTTAAGAAGACCTTTGATCCTAACAACATTATGAATCCCGGAAATCTGTGCTTCTAAGGAGGGTGTAGGAATGACAGACGAATTAAGATTTAGATATTACAAGCCTAAAGAAGAATTTAAGCTTGATATTAATGATATACAGAATTTTGTTTATGACATGAGTAAGTGCATCAAGTGTAAAGGATGTACATGGGTTGAGCATACATACATGCCCGGCGCAAAATATACAACCAGGTGCCCCAGTGCTACAAAATACATTTTTGATTCATACGGCGCCTATGGAAAACTCAGGATTGGTCATGCCATGGCAGAGGGCGTTCTGGACTGGAATGACAAGGCCGTTGAAATCATGTATGCCTGTACGCTCTGCGGTGCATGTGACGTAGGATGTAAACGTAACCTTGATCTTGAAATAGAACTTACCCTTGAATCTCTCAGGGTAAAGGCCGTTCAGGACGGCGTAGGCCCAATGCCTGCTCATAAAGAAACAGCTCAAAAGATTGATGAGTCCCATAACTGTTACGGCGCTGCACACGAAAGCAGAGCCGGATGGATTACCGATGACATCAAACCTGCCGAAAAGGCAGATATCCTCTACTATGTAGGGTGTAATGCTTCATATGTAAATAAATCCATTGCTCAGGCTACTGCAAAAATATTCAAGGCATGCGGTGATGATTATATGATCATGGCTGACGAATGGTGCTGCGGAAACAAGGTTTTCTCTGTTGGTATGGTTGATGAAGCAGCAGCTATTGCAGAACGCAACGTGGAAGAAGTTAGAAAAAGCGGAGCAAAGACTCTGGTTACAAGCTGTGCAGAAGGATACAGGATGTGGAAGGTTGATTATCCCAAGCTTCTTAATATCTCTACAGATGACCTTGGTTTCAAGGTGATCCACCTCATGGAATATGCTGATGAAAAGCTCAAGGACGGAAGCCTTAAACTGACCAATAAGGTAGATACCCGTGTTGCTTACCATGATTCATGCAGCGTAAGCCGTTTGTGTGATCCATGGACTCCCTATGAAGGAAAAAGAGGCTGGATGGGCTGTGTTGAGCCAAGGCTCCAGAGACGCAGAGGCAGAAGCGGCCTTTACAGTCAGCCGAGAGATCTTCTTAATGCAATCCCCGGTGTTGAACTGGTTGAAATGCCGAGAATGAGAGAAAACTCATTCTGCTGCGGTGCCGGAAGAGGTACACAGGAGGCATTTCCTGAGTTTTCCGAATGGGCGGCTGACCAGAGAATTGAAGAAGTAAAGGATGTAGGAGCTGAAACACTTGTGTCAGCCTGTCCATGGTGTAAAAACAATTTTGCCCAGGCGCTTGATGCCCAGGGTGAGAAAGTACAGGTTCTTGATATATCCGAAGTAATCTGTGCGGCAATTGAAGATTAGGAGGTGAACATGGCTATATCAAATGAAATATACAGCGTTCTGGAAGCCATTGTCGGCGATGAATATATCTCAAATGATCCTGTTATATGTGAAGGCTACAGAAGCGGGCCGGGCGGATATGAGAACAGCATGGGATACGAGCGTGTAATGACCACCATTCCCGGTTGTGTCATCATGCCCAAAACTACCGAAGAGGTTCAGAAGATTGTTAAGGTCTGCTACAGGAACGATGTTCCATATGTCCCATACAGTACAGGTTTTTACGGACCAAAATCACATCCTCATGTGGAAGATGCCCTTTTGGTAGATCTCAAGAGGATGGATGATTTTATACTTGATGAAAAGCATTTCTATGTAGAAGTCGGCCCCGGTGTTGTTTATTCACCAATTCAGGAAGAGTGTATGAAGCACGGCGCCTATGTTGTAATCGGCGGCGGCGGTGCACAGGCTTCAGCCATAGCAAACCTTATTGGTGACGGATGGTCTCCATTAAGTCACAGGATAGGTCTTCCTCACAGGCGTATTCTCGGAACCGAAGTTGTGCTTCCTGACGGCGAGCTTTTAAAACTCGGCTCACTTGCCGAAGGCGATGATGCTTTCTGGGGTGAAGGCCCCGGCCCTGACCTCAGAGGTCTTTTAAGAGGTTATACCGGTGTGAGAGGGTGTCTTGGTATTGTAACAAGAATGGCAATCAAGACACTTCCTTTCCAGCCCGAAAGACTCGAACCTACAGGCATAAGCCCGGAGACATCGCTTACACTTCCGGAAAAAAGAGTGAAGTGGATCAACTTTACAGTTCCTTCAAAGGAAGCCCAGGTTACAGCCATGAAGAATATCGGTCATGCCGAAATAGGCGGTGCTGTTACAAAGGTGCCTCTTTTCTGGCGCGCAATTGCAAAGGCCGAATGTAAAGAAGAATTCTGGGATATCTGGGGTAAGGAAAATGAAGAATCAATTGCCAACTTCTTTATAGTCCGTGTTCTTTTAATCGGATACACATCCGAAGAACAGATGGACTATGATGAGAAAGTCCTTATGGATATCATGGAAGAAGTAGGCGGTATCGCAAGAAGAACCAAACCTTCGGACGAGTCATGGATCAAAAATGCCGACTCTGCAGGCATGTGGCTCATGTGCGGCGGTTACGTATCCGTTGACTATGTCATCGAGACACTGTCTCAGTCAACCCTTCACGGTGAATCATACGCTGAAACCAAAAAGAATTTTACTCCGCCTCTTATGCCTGACTACGGCGATCCGGGCTGGTTCCAGAGCTTTGAAATGGGACATCAGGGGTATTCGGAGTTTCTGGTATACTGGGATCCGGACGACAACTGTGACGGTGTAGATCAGTTTTATCTTGAAACATCAAAGATGAACATAAAGGAGAGATACTATACATCTCTCCTTGGTCCTCATCAGCCCCTGTATCTCACAGGGCCTAAGTATGGGCCGAACTATCATACTTTCATGCTCAAGGTTAAGGACGAGTTTGATCCCAAGTGGATGTCACATCCTCCGGTACCTCTGGCACATGATATATATGTACAGAAGGCGCCATGGATGCAGCATATGGTTGACTGGGAAACTCCGGAACCCAAAGATCTGCATGATGAGTAGAAGATGATTATGGGGGGAGGAAAAAAGCTGTTTTATACCCCTCCCCCAACCCCTCCCGCAAGGGGAGGGGAGTGTTTTAAAAGAAATCTGTAGGGGCACGCCGCGCCGATTGGAAGGATGGTGCCAGTTTCAAGGGCACAATACCTTGTGCCCCTGCGAAACATGTTCGGAATACGTTAATTTAAACGGCAGATAAATATTATGACTGAACAGAAAATAAAAATACGGCTTAAATCAAGTTTTGCTGTAGGGGCAACAGAGGAATTCCTTGCCGATTATCAGGACGGTCATGAAAAGATTATTGAATTCGATCAGGGGGCAACGGTTCTTGATCTATTGAATAATCTTAATTCCATAGGCGCACCCGAAGAGTGGGATGACATGCTGCTTCATGTTTTTGTAAACCAGGAAGTTAAAGGCATGGATTATGTTCTTCAGGATGGGGATGAAGTTAACCTGCATCTTCCTGTTTCTGGGGGATGAAAAAAGTATGGAACAATAAAATCCAAGTCTTTCGCTTCTTTTCTTCTAATAAATTCATTATTATCTATTCCATTTTACAATATTAAAACCTTTATTTTATTGTTCCGGCGTAAGGTGCAAGGCTCAAGGCGCAGGGATAAAACGGTTTCCGAAGGAAGTGGCTTTTAAACGCTTTGTGTCACATGGAATATATTGTGTGATATCTGACTGGTTAATATAACTGTAAGGCGATACTATATAAAGTTTTTCCTTTGAAATTAGATTGATCTATACTAAAAAATGGTTTGTAAAAATGAATGATTTTTAATCAATAGACATCATAACGTCATCTAAGATAACCAAAATAATAAACAGGTTGAGAGAGCTAAATGAAATCTGAAAAACTGAAAATAACATTATCCGATGCACTGGGCATAAAATCAGGCGACATAGTCAGCTTTGTAGGCGGCGGCGGAAAAACAACCTCCATGTTTCATGCTGCTCATGAGCTTGTTAAAAATGGGCTCAAGGTTATCATCACAACAACTACACACATATTTCCGCCTGATGAATCATATACTCTTGTTTTAACAAACGATATTAAAGAAGTCGAAAAGGCTATGGCTGATAATGATCTAATCGTCCTTGCTGATCATCCCGGTAAAGTAAAACTTGAAGGCATAAAGCCTGAGTGGGTGAATGAAATAAAAAGATATGCCGACGTGATTTTGATAGAGGCAGACGGTTCCAGGAATCTTCCATTCAAGGCTCCGGAAGAACATGAACCTGTTGTTGCACCTGCAAGTACAATAGTTGTTCCTATAGTGGGTACAGATGCCCCATATAAACCGTTATCTGAAGATACTGCGCACAGGCCTCATAAAATTGCAGAAATTACAGGAATAAAACAGGGCGATACTATTACACCTGAAGTGATTGCTGAGACTCTCCTGCATTCTAAAGGCGGGATGAAGGATGTTCCTGAAACTGCCCGCTTTATTCCATTGATAAACAAGGCGGATGACAGGACAGCAGTTAATATCGGTCTTGATATTTCAACGCATCTGTTTAAGGGCGGTGTTAAAAAGACAGTAATAACATCGCACAGGAGAGATAAAACATTTATTAAGCCCTGTATGCCGGGTAAATATGTGTCTGCAGTCATTCTTGCTGCAGGAGGTTCTACCCGCATGGGAAGCCCCAAGCAGCAGCTTGAAATAAACGGAAAGCCCCTTGTGAAAATAGTGGCTGAAAATATTCTTGCCTCTATCGCTGATGAAGTAATAATTGTAACACAGCCTGACCTCCTGCTTTTAAATGATAATGAGTATCCTGATATAAAAAGAGTGATAAACGAAAAATGGCAGACAGGTCAGAGCAGTTCTATGAAGGCCGGGCTCGGCTCTGTGTCTTCTGAATCAGATGCAGTATTGTTCTTTATGGCGGATCAGCCAATGATTGATACTGATATAATAAATTATCTGATTACCGCTTTCCACAAAACTGATAAATCTATAGTGGCTCCTGTTTATAACGGTAAAAAGGGCGCCCCGGTTCTTTTCAGTAAGAGTCTGTTCAATGAATTAAAAATAATAGAAGGTGATAAAGGGGGCCGTGACCTTTTAAAAAAATATCCTGTAGAATATGCAGATATTGAATCCCCATTGGCAGGAATGGATGTTGATACACCTGAAGAATTTAAAAGGCTGAAGGAGATGATGGATAAGGCGCAGGGTACAGGGCGCAAGGTTCAGGGAAAATGATTTAAAGATTGTGCTGCGGGGAAAGAAATTAATAATAAAGGGGATACAACGTTTTATCGTATCCCCTTTATTATTTAAATAAACTAAAAATGATATACAAACCTCAGTGTAACTCTTTCGCCTTCAGGTCTTGATTTTGATTCTCTTTCAATATAGGTGTTCAGGAAAAGATGAGCATCTTTATTAAAAGAAAAAAGCATGCCTGGGCCGATAGCCATAATTTTTTCCTTTGATCCGGCCTGATCAACTCCGTTGTACTCGGTTTCTTTTATCTGTCTTAAATAGTAGCCGTTTATTCCAAGGCGCAGTTTACCCTGGATGACTTCATAGGATGATGCAAAATTTATATGAATAGCCTGACCAGCCTGTACTTCGGTAACACCATTTGCCACGGCATATCTGTTCGGGTCATCATTTTTCCCGTTCCACAGATAATAAATTCTTGTTGTAGCCGTCCATTTAGGAGTTACGAAATAAGTGGCAGCCCAGTAGGGGTTGAATGAAAAGAAATTACTTCCCTGATTCAATTCTTTGTCAACTTCATAGTCACCGGTTGGAATTATAAAACCGAGTGAAAATCTATGCATGAATTTAGGGCCGTTTTCTCCCATAATCGGGTCCCACTGCAGGTAAGGACCTACCCATATGTCACCGATTCCTGTACCGTTGTCAGCTAATGGGCCTGGTGTTTTGTAGCTTAAATCAAGTGATACATAGGGCAGAAGGACGTCAATTCCAAATTTACCTCCAAGCATTACCTCTGTATCTGACTGGTATGTGATCTGGGAAAGGCTTATCCATGCTGTTAAATCCTCCCCGATCTGGGACGGGAAGAGCGGTTCACTGGCACCGTCTTCAAACTCATCGGCTGTCCAGTATTGAACATACTCGGTAAAATACAGACCTGGTCCTGAGGGCGGAGCGCCATCCATAAAACTGGTGAATCCGAGGTTTAATGAGGGAAGATCATATGCAGAGCCTGTCATTGGTACTGCAATAATAAACAGGGCAATAATAGATAAAACTATACCTTTCAATTTCATAACTTTTTCCTCCTGTGGAATTATTAGAGTAAAATTGAAAAATCTGAATGTCACTGCAATTTATCCGCGGAGGTTAAATTACAGTGACATGATTACCATAAAGTTTAATTAAAGACTTTTAAGAAGTTCAGGTTTCGGGAAATCTTTGAAAACCTGTTCTGACTGCTCAAGTTCTTCGTCAGTCAGTTCGAAGTTTGTCAAATCACCTGCAAAATATTTTTCATAGGCACCAAGGTCAAGGAGGCCGTGACCGCTGAGATTGAAGAGGATAACCTTTTCTTCGCCGGTTTCTTTTGCCTTTAATGCTTCGGCAACAACCTGGGCGATAGCATGGTTTGATTCTGGAGCTGGAATAATGCCTACTGTACGTGCAAAAAGAACGCCGGCTTTGTATGCGTCGAGCTGTGTAACAGCCTTAGGCTCAAGGAGACCTTCTGTTACAAGCTGGCTTACTGTCGGCGCCATACCGTGATAACGGAGTCCGCCTGCATGAACCGGCGGCGGAACAAATGCATGGCCAAGGCTGTGCATTGGAAGAAGCGGTGTGTATTTTGCTGTATCACCATGGTCATAAACAAAGGGGCCCTTTGTAAGTGTCGGACATGCAAGAGGCTCTACCGGGTATATTGTAACCTCTTTACCGTTTATTTTGTCACAGGCAAAGGGGAATGCAAGACCGGCAAAATTACTTCCGCCGCCTGCACAGCCTATTACTATGTCAGGATAGAGGCCCACTTTATCAAGCTGTTTTTTTGCTTCAAGGCCGATTACAGTCTGATGCATCATAACGTGGTTTAAAACACTTCCCAGTGAGTAGCGGGTCTGTCCTGTAGTATCGCTTACCGCAGCTTCTACTGCTTCGCTGATTGCTATTCCGAGACTTCCGGGGGTGTCCGGGTTTGCTTCAAGGATTGCTCTTCCTGCGTTTGTTTCGTTGCTCGGGCTTGCTACACATTTTCCGCCCCACGCCTGCATCATTGCTTTTCGGTAGGGTTTCTGGTCAAAGCTGATTCTTACCATATAAACCTTGCACTCAAGGCCTATCTGGCTGCATGCAAAGGACAGTGCGCTTCCCCACTGGCCTGCGCCTGTTTCTGTGGTAAGTTTTTTTATACCGAATTCCCTGTTGTAATATGCCTGGGGGACTGCTGTATTGGGCTTATGGCTTCCTGCAGGGCTTACACTTTCATTCTTGAAATAGATCTTTGCAGGTGTTTCAAGAGCTTCTTCGAGAGCCTTTGCGCGGGTAAGCGGAGAAGGACGCCAGATGGAATATATATCCATTACTTCATCCGGTATGTCTATCCATCTTTCGGTGCTTACTTCCTGTTCGATGAGATTCATCGGGAAAACAGGTGCCAGCATTTCGGGAGTTATGGGTTTTCCATCCGGTCCCAGGGGGGGGTTCATTTTGATATCAGCCAGAATATTATACCACTGACGGGGCATCTCATCCGGGCTCAAAAAGATAGTGTTTGTCTGCATTAGTTCCTCCTTATTAATTTTTGCAGGGTTCAGTTTTAATATAAAATAACGGCTTTGTTACTGTATTTTATGCTGATTTGACGGAAAAGGAGTATATGAGATGGATGGGTGTGTGTCAATGCCTTATTGCTTTTTCAAGTGACTGAAATCATTTTGTATGTTACTTTTCATCATAATTTAATAATTGTTTATTTTGAAAGGAGATTTTCTTTAAAAATGGGATTCAGACCCTGCATAGACCTTCGGAAGGGCAAAGTGGTGCAGATTGTCGGCGGAAGCCTGAAGGATGATGAGAGCAGTACTAAAGTTAACTTTGAAACAGAAAAATCATCTGCTGATTATGCTGAGATGTATAAGGCTGACGGTCTTAAGGGCGGTCATGTGATTTCTCTTGGACCCGGAAACAAAGACGTTGCATTGTCGGCCCTTAATGCATACCCGGGCGGTCTTCAGATCGGCGGCGGAATAAACCCTGATAATGCAAAGGAATATCTTGATGCAGGTGCAAGCCATGTAATTGTTACCTCATATCTGTTTTCTGAAGGCAGGATAAAACAAGAAAATCTTGATCTTATTGTTAAGGCAGTCGGTAAGGAAAGGCTTGTAATAGATTTAAGCTGCCGTAAAAAAGGGGATGATTTTTATATTGTGACAGACAGGTGGCAGAAATTTACAGATGTCACTGTCAGCAGGGAAAATCTTGAGTTCTTTTCAAGGTATTGTGACGAATTCCTTGTTCATGGTGTTGATGTCGAAGGAAAAAGACAGGGCATACAGGACGACCTTGTTAAAATTTTAGGGGATGAATGCTGTATCCCTGTTACATATGCCGGAGGAGTAAAGTCATTATCTGATATGGACCTTATTCAAAAGCTGGGTCAGGGAAGGGTGCACGCCACAATAGGGAGCAGTCTGGATATATTCGGCGGGGATATTTTGTACCGAGACGTGGTCGAATGGCATAACAGCATATCTTAGTCCAATAAAATCAAAAAAATAATTGACATTACTGTATTTTAGTGAGAATATGTCCAAATCTTTTTTTGAAGAATTTACAGGAAAACCAAATAAAAATGAATAAAAACACTGTAAACATTATCAGCGGAAATTTAGTAGAGGTTCTACTCGTGCTTGTGAGCCTTCTGGTGCTAGAGGTATACCGCCAGGCCTGATAATGGGATAGTGTAAAAAGAAATTAAATATAAATCCGTTATCAGGCCAGCCTGGTAACGGATTTTTGTTATTTGCGGTTCAATATTCATTATGAAAAGGGTTGAAATATATGGCAGATACAGCTTTTACAATGGAGATATTCACCACAGGTCCTGACAATCAGGGTCTGTGGAGTATCCTTTAGGGGTATTCTCTCTAAAATGTTACATTTAATTTAAAAATACCAATTAACGGAGGAATACCTTAAATGGATAGAGTGATATATTTTGATACAACATTGCGGGATGGCGAACAGTCTCCCGGAGCAAGCATGAACACAGCCGAAAAAGTGCGTCTTGCGACACAGCTCGAAAAACTGGGAGTTGATGTAATTGAAGCAGGTTTTCCTGCAGCATCCCCCGGTGACTTTGAAGCGGTAAAGGCAATATGTCAGAAGGTAAGCAAAATCCAGGTTGCAGGACTTGCACGTACGTCAAAGGAAGACATAGACCGTGCATGGGGTGCAATTCAGGATGCTGCTTTTCCAAGAATTCATACTTTTATTGCAACATCTGATATTCATTTGAAGCACAAGCTTAAAATGGACAGAGACTCGGTTGTTAAAACTGCCTATGACTGCGTTAAATATGCAAAGTCATTTACTGATAATGTTGAGTTTTCAGCAGAGGATGCTTCAAGAAGCGACAGGGATTTTTTATGCAGGGTGCTTGAAGCAGCCATAGAAGCCGGTGCAACAACGGTTAATATTCCTGATACAGTAGGCTATGCACTCCCTAACGAGTTTGGTGATTTAATCAGCTATATCAAATCACATACTCCCAATATCGATAAAGCTGTTATCAGCGTGCACTGCCATAATGACCTTGGTCTTGCAACAGCAAACACAATGGCCGGACTTATCGCAGGCGCAAGACAGGCTGAAGTGACAATAAACGGTATCGGAGAAAGAGCAGGGAATACGAGTCTTGAAGAAATAGCAATGAGCCTTCATACAAGAAAGAGCATGCTTAACCTGGACAGCCATATTGTTACCCAGGAAATAGTGCCCACAAGCAAGCTTGTTTCAATGATAACAGGTATTGTTGTTCAGCCTAACAAGGCTATTGTAGGCGCAAATGCATTTGCTCATGAGGCAGGCATACATCAGGACGGTGTGCTTAAAAACAGGATGACCTATGAAATTATGGAGCCGGAAACAGTCGGTCTTAATTCAAATCGTCTTGTGCTTGGAAAACATTCCGGGCGGCATGCCTTCAGAGATAAACTGACTGAGCTTGGCTATGATTTTGACAAGGAAGAGATCGACAGGCTGTTCATCAAGATGAAAGAGCTTGCAGACAAAAAGAAAGAGCTGCTTGATGAAGATATTGAGGCACTGGTTGCAGAAGAGTATCTGAGGGTACCTGATGTCTATAAACTGGATTATCTCAATGTGGTAAGCGGTACGGTTACTATTCCGACCGCAACGGTTATACTCGAGATAGAAGGAGAAAGAACACAGAGTTCCGGATTCGGAGTAGGACCGATTGATGCCACTTTTAACACGATTGCAAAAATGACAGGAACAAAGTCAAACCTTGTAAAGTTTGCTGTCAATTCAATAACAGGCGGTATGGATGCTCAGGGTGAAGTTACAGTAAGGCTTCATGAAGACGGCATACTGGCGCTGGGTAAGGGGACTGATCCCGATATTATCACTGCTGCTGCCAAAGCATATGTCAACGGGCTCAACAGGATCGAATATCTTAAAAAGAACCCGTCAATCAATGCCCAGGAACGAAGTTTATAATTAATTAAAAGAGAGGATGATCAAATGGGAATGACTCTTACTGAAAAGATACTGGCAGCTCATTCGGGTGTGGATTCCGTAAAACCCGGTGATCTGCTGCAGGCAAAAGTTGATCTGGCCCTTGCCAATGATATTACCGCTCCTTTGGCAATTAAAGTTTTTGAAGAAGTAGGAAAGCCGGATGTTTTTGATAAAGATAAAATTGCGCTGGTACCCGATCACTTTGTACCTAACAAGGATATCCCTTCTGCCGCACAGGCAAAAGAGATGAGAGATTTTGCCAAAAAGTACAGCATTACAAATTACTTTGAAGTGGGCGATATGGGTATCGAGCATGTCATACTCCCTGAAAAGGGGCTTGTAATACCGGGCGATCTTGTTATAGGTGCAGACAGCCACACATGTACATACGGTGCTGTAGGCGCTTTTTCTACAGGTGTAGGAAGTACCGACCTTGGTGTTATCATGGCAACAGGCGAAGTATGGCTTAAAGTTCCTCCTACAATCAAGGTTGTGTTTGAAGGCAAACTTAAACCATGGGTAGGCGGTAAAGACCTTATTATTTGCCTGATAGGTCAGCTTGGTGTAGAAGGCGCCAATTACAGAGCTCTTGAGTTCACCGGGCCTGCTGTTAAAGATCTTTCTATGGATAACAGGCTTACTATGTCCAACATGGCTATTGAATGCGGAGCTAAAAACGGCATATTTGAAGCTGATGAAATCACCATGGCATACGTAAAGGAAAGAACCAGCCGCGAGCCTGTTGTTTACAAGGCAGATCCGGATGCTGTGTATGAGAGAGAAATTGTTATTGATGTAAGTAAAATAGAGCCCCAGGTTGCATGGCCTCATACACCTGACAATGTAAAGCCTGTTTCCGAATCAACAGGTGTTGAGCTTGACCAGGTATTTATCGGATCATGTACAAACGGAAGACTCGAAGACCTTACCCAGGCCGCAGAGATACTCAAGGGTAAAAAGAGGGCAGAAGGTGTAAGACTTATTGTTATACCGGGTTCTCCCCTTATCTACAAACAGGCTATCCAGCAGGGCCTTATCGAGATCTTCCTCGATGCCGGCGCTACTATAGGACCTCCTACATGCGGACCATGCCTGGGTGGACATATGGGTATTCTTACCAAGGGTGAAAAATGTGCTTCTACAAGCAACAGAAACTTTCTTGGAAGAATGGGTGATATTGAAAGTGAAGTTTACCTCGTAGGTCCGGCGGTTGCTGCTGCATCTGCAGTTCTCGGCCGTATCGGTACACCTGACGAGTTATAGACCGGAAAGGAGATAAAGATGGAAATAGAAGGAAAAGTCTGGAAGTTTGGCGACAACATAGATACTGATGTTATTATCCCTGCCCGGTTTCTGAATGTATCAGACAAGGATATTCTTGCTCAAAACTGTTTTGCTGATCTGCGTCCTGATTTTGGAAGCACTGAAACCACTGGTGATGTAATAGTAGGCGGCAGCAATTTCGGCTGCGGTTCATCAAGGGAGCATGCTCCCCTGGCTATTAAATCAGCCGGTGTGGCGGTTGTTATTGCAAAAAGCTTTGCAAGAATATTTTACAGGAACGCCTTTAATATCGGACTTCCCATACTTGAATCAAAGGAAGCTGCTGAGGCTATAGAAGATGGCGATACCCTCAGTGTTGATCTTGTTACAGGTGAGATCACCAATAAGACAAAAGGCGGTACATACTGTGCCAGCCCGATTCCGGACTTTATGAGAAGTATCATTGATGCGGGCGGACTGGTTGAATATGTAAAGAATAAATAACTTTTAAATTGCCGGCCGGTAATACTTTTTAAGTTGCCGGCCGCAGTTCAAAGGGGGTGGTTACCATCAAACTCAAAGGTACTGAAATATTAATGAAAGTCCTGGAAGAGGAAGGAGTCGATGTCATCTTCGGTTTTCCGGGAGGTGCGGTTATCGACATCTATGATGAACTGGCCAAAAGCAAAATAAAACATGTCCTTGTAAGGCATGAGCAGGGCGCGGTACACGCTGCAGATGGATATGCCAGGGCAAAGGGAAAACCGGGTGTATGCCTTGTTACATCAGGACCGGGAGCGACTAATACCGTAACCGGAATCGCATCGGCTTACATGGACTCTATTCCCATGATTGTAATAACAGGGCAGGTCAATACCAGCCTTATAGGAAACGATGCCTTTCAGGAAGTTGATATTGTAGGTATTACCCGCCCCTGTACAAAGCATAATTATCTTGTAAAAGATGTTAAAGACCTCGCTAAAACCATAAAAGAGGCTTTTTATATTGCAACCACCGGGCGTCCCGGGCCTGTTCTTATTGATATACCAAAGGATGTTGTTCAGGCAGCCAGCGAATATAAGCCGATAAAAAGTGTAAAGATGAGGTCATACAACCCAAACTATGAGCCTAATATGAAGCAGCTCGACAGGGTTGTTGATATGATCAAAAAGTCTAAAAAGCCTCTTATATTTGCAGGCGGAGGAATCATACTTTCCGAGTCATCAAAGGATCTTGCAAAGTTTGCAAAAAAGATTCAGGCGCCTGTAACTACAACGCTTATGGGGCTTGGAGCATTTCCTGCATCCGACCCGTTATGGCTTGGAATGCTTGGTATGCACGGCACATACAGGGCCAATATGTCAACCGCAGGCTGTGATCTTATGATAGCTGTGGGTGTCAGGTTTGATGACCGTGTTACAGGCAGAACATCAACCTTTGCACCAAATGCAAAGATAGTTCATATAGATATTGATCCTACTTCCATAAGTAAAAACATACCTGTTCATACACCTATAGTAGGCGACTGCAAGGTTACACTGGAAAAACTGAACCAGCTTCTTGCGGTTGAAAAACTCAGCGGCCTCAAGGCTGCCAGAAAACCATGGCTCGATCAGATTGAAGAATGGAAGTCTACAACACCTCTTGCCTATGATCAGAAAAAGATCATCAAACCCCAGTATGTTATTGATAAAATCTGGGAAGTAACAAAAGGGCAGGCTATTATCACAACTGAGGTAGGCCAGAATCAGATGTGGGCAGCTCAGTACTACCATTTTGATAAACCAAATTCGTTTATAACTTCGGGCGGTCTCGGCGTTATGGGGTTTGGTCTTCCTGCAGCAATAGGCGCACAGGTTGCATGTCCTGATAAACTGGTAATAGACATTGCAGGTGATGGAAGCATCCAGATGAATATCCAGGAAATGGCAACAGCAATGCAGTTTGGTCTGCCTGTAAAGGTTGCAATCCTTAACAACGGATACCTTGGAATGGTGCGTCAGTGGCAGGAGCTCTTTTATGACAGGTGCTACTCCTGTACACAGATGGAGAGCACTCCAGACTTTGTAAAATTGGCCGAGGCATTCGGTGCAGTAGGGCTCAGGGCCACAAAACCCGAAGAGGTTATTCCTGTTCTCAAGGAAGCATTTGCCATTGATAAACCGGTAATAATGGATTTTGTTGTAGAAAAAGAGGAATGCGTTTACCCGATGGTGCCTGCAGGGGCTGACATTACTGAAATGCTTCTGGTATAAAATGCTGTTTTTGGAAAGCGGTATAAACTGTTTAAAAAACAGGAGTTGAGATAAATTATGGAAAATGAAAAACATATTCTTTCTTTACTGGTAGAAAATGAGCCGGGAGTACTTGCCCGTATTTCAGGCTTGTTCAGTGGAAGAGGTTTTAATATAGAGAGTCTTTGCGTTGCTGAAACTAATGAAGAAAATGTTTCAAGGGTTACACTGGTAACAACCGGTGATATGAATATCCTTGAACAGATAAAAAAGCAGCTCAACAAGCTTATATCTGTTATAAAGGTTCTGGATTTTACAGGAAGCCCCTATGTTCAGAGGGAGCTCGCCCTTATCAAGTTAAAGACAAGGCAGGAAAACAGGGCCGAAATACTGCGTATTGTGGATATATTCCGCAGCAGGGTTGTTGATGTGGGAGCTGAACACTATTCTATAGAAGTTACAGGCAGTGAAGACAAAATTATGGCTATTCTGGAACTCTTAAGACCCTTCGGGATTAAGGAAATTGCCAGAACAGGTGCAATAGCACTTGCAAGAGACAAAAAATAAGTATATGTGAGGGTTTGTTTTTTATTAAATCACATAAGAAGCTTATTTTATTATAATATTTATTAATTAGATTAATTTGGATATAAAATACTTAAGGAGAATATCAAATGGCAAAAATTAACTTTGGAGGAGTTGAAGAAGAGGTTACCACCGTTGAAGAATTTCCTCTTGAAAAAGCAAAGGAAGTTCTTAAGGATGAAGTAATAGCGGTTATCGGATATGGTGTTCAGGGTCCGGGGCAGTCTCTTAATATGAGAGATAACGGTTTTAATGTTATCATAGGCGCATCAAAAGAGCGTAAAGCCGGCTGGGAAAAAGCTGTAGCAGACGGCTGGGTTCCCGGTGAAACACTCTTCGAAATAGAAGAAGCTGCAGAAAAAGCAACAGTTATTCAGCTGCTCGTATCTGACGCAGCTGCAAAGGTAGTTTACCCTACAATTAAAAAATACCTGAAACCCGGTGATGCCCTTTATTTCTCACATGGATTTGCAATAACTTTCAAAGACCAGACAGGCGTTGTTCCTCCGGAAGATGTTGATGTTATCCTTGTTGCACCAAAGGGTTCAGGTACATCTGTAAGAAGAAACTTTCTTGCAGGCGCAGGTATCAACTCAAGCTATGCAGTATTTCAGGACTATACAGGCAAAGCAGAAGAAAGAACCAAGGCATTAGGTATTGCAATCGGTTCAGGTTACCTTTTCCCGACTACATTTGAGAAGGAAGTTAACAGTGACCTGGTTGGAGAAAGAGGCGTTCTTATGGGATGTCTGGCCGGTACAATGGAAGCACAGTATAACTGTCTCAGAAAGAACGGTCACAGCCCGAGTGAAGCTTTTAACGAAACAGTTGAAGAGCTTACCCAGAGCCTTATCCGTCTTGTTGACGAAAACGGTATGGACTGGATGTATGCAAACTGTTCTGCAACAGCACAGAGAGGCGCTCTTGACTGGAAGGATAAGTTCCGTGATGCAGTAGCTCCTGTTTTTGATGATCTCTATGAAAGCACCAAGACCGGTAATGAAACTGCTATTACAATAGCTGCCAACAGCCAGCCTGATTACAAAGAAAAACTCCAGAAAGAACTGGATGCAATTAAAAATTCAGAAATGTGGCAGGCTGGAGCAGCAGTCCGCAAGCTGAGGCCTTCAAACAGAACAAAATAAGGTGAATTTTTGTAGTTAAAAAAATAGCGGTCAATGTATCATTGACCGCTATTTTTATTTTAAGGAGATACAAATGATTAAGTTGTGTGCTGTATTCGGCAGCCCGCGCCGGAAGGGAAATACATCACTTCTTTTAAGAAAAGCCATTGAAGGGGCAAAGGATGCAGGAGCCGAAGTAACTGAAATAGTACTGCGTGATAAAAAACTGTCTCCATGCCTTGAGATTTACGGGTGTAAAAATGAGGGTAAATGTGTAATTAAAGATGATTATCATGAGATTGTAGATCAGCTGCTTGAATCTGACGGGCTTATGCTTGCTTCTCCCATTTTTTTCTATTCAGTCAGCGCTCATACCAAAATGCTTATTGACCGCTGTCAGTCATTATGGATGAAAAAATACTATATTGATAAAACAGACCCTAAAAACTGGACACCAAAAAGAAAAGGACTCTTTATTTCCTTAGGTGCAACAAAGGGGAAAAAGCTTTTTGAAGGGCCCATGCTTACTGTTAAATATTTTTTTGATGTTCTTGATATGACAGTTCATAACAGCCTGCTGTACCGGGGAGTGGATCTTGAGGGCGAAGTTACAGAACACCCGGAATACCTGGAAGAAGCCTATGAAGCGGGAAAGGACTTGGTAAGTGCAATTATGGAGGATTTAAAGTAATGGGATGGTTTGGTAAGCTTACTCTTGGTTCACTCGGGTTTATTATGGCAGGGCCTTTAGGTGCTATTGCGGGCGCTGCTCTAGGGCATCAGCTGTTTGACAGGGATGACAGCAGAACATCTTCACGCTCACTGCCCTTTGGATATGCAGAGCAGACACAGGCAGCCTATTTTGTGAGCCTTTTTTCCATTCTTGGTAAAATAGCAAAGGCTGACGGCGTAGTAACCAGAGAAGAAATAAGTATAGTGGATCATTTTCTCGGCACTCTTCGTCTGCCCGAACAGCAGAAACAGTTTGCCAGAAACGTATTTAATGAAGCAAAGAATTCACCTTACAGCATTGAAGATTTTGCTGCCCAGCTCTACCAGGTGAATCAGGCCCAGCCCACGATACTGCTTTCATTTATGGATCTGCTGTTTAAGATAGCCGCAGCAGACGGGAAACTCCATCCCGGAGAAGAAGCAGCTTTAAATCAGGTAAAAAATACCTTTAAGATAAGTGATACCCAGTTTGATAATCTTAAGGCTGTATACTTTAAGCAGGATGACAGATCTTACAGTGTACTTAACTGCACCCCGGAGAGCACAAATGAAGAGATTAAATCCAGCTATAAAAAACTTGTAAAGGAATATCATCCTGATATGATTATTTCAAAGGGGCTTCCTGAAGAATTTATGGAAGTAGCAACAAAGAAATTTCAGGAAATTCAGGAAGCATATGAAAAAATAAGAAAGGAAAGAGGGTTTTAATGCCCGTAGAAATAAAAGATCAGTCTGTCTTTGAACAGACGTATCATTTATATCTTGGTCAGCTGAAAACAAGGATGTCCGGTCTGTCCGAAGAAAAACTGGGTATCAGTATCCGTGACAACAGTATAACTCTCCCTCTTTTAAACAAACCCTATCACATAACCGAAAATGGCGTTTTTGATGATTCAGGCAATACCCCCTTATTTTACTTCTGTGTGATTCTTTTTAAATATCTGCTCATAGAAAGGGGTGATTATCCCAAAGGGAAAGAGTGGTGCTCATACAGAGATCTTAAAGATTCAAAGCCCCTTATCGGTTACTTTAAAACCAGTGTTGAAGATGCGCTTATTAAAAGTTTCAGCGGAAATGTAAAGCTGCTTGAAAAATCATGCCTTGAGCTTGGCGGTGAATCCATTAAAGAAGAGTATAGCTATGACACTGCAGTAAAATTAAATTTGCTGCCCAGGATTCCGGTATTACTGCTTTTAAATGATGTGGATGAAGAGTTTCCCGCTTCCTGCTCTGTGCTGTTTGAACAGAGAGCGGAAAATTATCTTGATGCAGAATGCCTTGCAATGCTCGGGGTGGTTCTGGTTGAAATGCTGACTGCTTCCAATGATCCAGGAATAGGGCGGTCAGGCACAGGGGCCTGACCCTATAATGAATATTTTACATAATCCCTTGAATCCAGCGTTTTCTATTCATCTCCTGCAAAAGACAATGTGTTTTATCTTTTATTGAGAGTTGGATGTTGAATGTTGGACGTTGGATGTTCATCTTTTTTTCTACGCCTTCGGCTTATTCTCAATAAACACCTCAATCAGCCTTGGCCCGTTATCGCTTACAGCCTCTTTAAGCGCCGCTTCAAGATCGCCGGGTTCAGTTACCTGGGTGCTTTTTACTCCCATTGATTCTGCAAGCTGTTTGAAGTTGATAACAGGTTTGTTTATATCCATTCCATCGTGTTCTTCGGTAAGTACATATTCACCTAAAACAAGTTTACGTACCAGCTTTACCTGCCTGTATACCCCGTTATTGGTAATAACATAGGTGACAGGGATATTGTATCTGGCAGCAGTCCACAGGCTCTGCATGGACCATGCTGTGCTTCCGTCGCCGCATATGGCTATTACTTTTTTATCAGGAGCTCCAAGGTTTACGCCCATTGCACCCGGAAGACCCCAGCCTATGCTTCCGCCTTTGCGCGCCCTTATAAACTGGCCGGCATATTTAAAGTCAACAACCTGCCTTAACATTCCGGAAGAAGACCAGCAGTCATCAACTACAATAGTGTCTTCATCTACAAGACCGCTGATATCTTTCATAAGCTTTGTTACAGAAATGGGGCAGTTGTCTTTTTCTGCCTCAATAAGCTCTTCAATGTTTTTTGTTTTTTCGGCTTTTTGTTTTTCTATATTCTCTCTTCTCTTTTCTGTTTCCTCTTTCACGCTTTCCGGTAATTCCTTTTCAAGAATATCGTTAAGCTCTGAAAGTACCTCCTTTATATCCCCCTGGATACCGCAGTCAGTTACCATGTTTTTACCCAGTTCCCATGGGTTTTCATCTATATGTAAAACCTTTATGTTTTCGGGAAGTATCTCTTCAGGGTTGAAAAAACTCGGGCTGAACAGAGAACAGCCTATGCCTATAAGGAGGTCAGCATCCTTCAATGTTTCCTTTGTTCCGGGCTGTGAAGGATCAAGGTCTCCAAGGTACTGGGGATGATTCACCGGAAAGTTAACGTCTGACATCCATGCCTGGTAAACTCTGGCTCCTGCCAGTTCTGCAAATTTTACTGTTTCTTCAAGCGCTTTACACCTTGTAACTCCGCTTTCAACCATAATAACAGGGTCTTTTGCCTCTTTGATAAGGTCCAGGGCTTTTAGAAGTGCATCCTTATCTGCGCGAACCCCTGAATAGATTGAGCTTTTTTGCACCCCTTCAAACTCTATATCCTGCTTCATAACATCCTGGGGCAGAGAAACAAGCACAGGGCCCTGAGGGTGCTGGGTTGCCATTTTAAATGCACGCTGCATCATCATGGGTATATCTTCCGCATGCTGAATTTCAGCACTCCATTTGCAGTATAGCTTTCCCATTCCGACAATATCACCGGTAAGGTGAGGATCGTGCTGCAGGAGTCTTGTGTCCTGCTGTCCTGCTGTTACAACCAGCGGAACGCCTCCTGCCTGGGCGTTATAAAGCATGCCGAGAGCACTGGCTACGCCTGGACCGGTATGAAGATTTAAAAAGCCTGGTTTTCCTGTTGCCCTTGCATAGCCTTCTGCCATTCCGGCTGATACTATCTCATTAAGTCCAAGTATATATTTAATATCTGTACTGTTTTCCAGTGCATCCATAAAAACAACTTCGGTTGCTCCGGGTATACCAAATACATATTCGACACCTTCACTTTTAAGTATTTCAATTAATGCCTCCGCACCATTCATTACTGGCATCGTTATTCTCCTTTTTGTGTATTTTTGTAACTCTTCGAAGTCTGGCATACAATATATTAACTATATGTATTCCTTTCAAATCTTTTTTTGAAAAACTTTTTCACCACAGAGACCCGGAGAACACAGAGGGAAGCCTTAAATTATTTATAAAGACAAAAATAATTTTTAACCGCGAAACACGCAAACTGCACGAAAAAGGCATTTTTATTATATAATTCCTGCCTTCGCTTGACCGGTAAATTCAGTCGTTTTATAGTAATTCATTATTAATTTTTAATTCCCCGGAGAAAGCTATATGACATCTTTATCAGAATACAACTCCTATGGTGAGGAGCTGGAAAGAAAATTTAATCTTAAAACATCTCCAATGGCGGTCAAAATGCTTAAAACAGAGAGCGATATCCCTGAGGGCGCAGTAAGGCCTTTAAGAGATATGGGGTGTCGTATTGCCCAGTGCCAGGCGTTTGCACTTTCCCGCAGAGAAAACAAGACAATTGCCATGCTTAAGGAGGATAATAACTGTTTTGCTCCCCTTGTTGCATACGGCCATGTGGATAAGCCTGATGACCCTGAATATCAGCTTTTTATGGGGTTTCCGACATTTGACAGGGATGAATATATCGGGATTGTATCTGCGCCTTTAAAAACAGCTTCATTTGAGCCTGATGCAGTTATTCTGTATTCAAATAACGCCCAGATGAGAGCTCTTATAATGCCTCTTCATTTTACGCAGAAAGAGGATGAACTCCAGTACCATTTTTTCCCGCCTGTATGTTCATACCTTATGGTTCCTGTAATAAAAAAACAGAAATACCTGGTTGCGCTCCCTGATCCGGGAGAACACATGCGGGCCTTATCCGCTGATGATGAAATTATAATCTCTATCCCTGCATCAAAACTAAAAGAGCTTATAGAAGGACAGAAGCAGGCAGAGGATTTTCAGCAGGGATACCGGAATGTAAAACATATTATGAATTATGATTTTCCTCTTCCTCCTCTTTATCAGGATCTGTTTAAAAGGTGGGGGATGGAATAAAAGAAGGGCGCAAGGCTCAAGGCACAAGGTAAGGCTTTTAAGTTTTTCCCTGCGCCTTGAGCCCTGAGCCTTGTGCCAGTATGTTAAAGCTAAGAATTTTGTTAACTCTTAAAACAAGATATAATTAATGAAGAATAAAACATTCCTCCCAGCCTATTCCGGCGGCAGCATTGTTAACCTTACAAGCTCACTCAGAGCAATGTTCGGTGCTGACTCCATGTATCCTCTGCTTGAGGGTTTTGATATTGCTCCATTTAAAGAAAAAGATATTCTTTTTATGGTTATAGACGGGCTTGGTTATGATCTTTTAATGAAACAGAATGATACCTGTTTTTTGAAGAGTCATACTTTAAAAAAAATCACTTCTGTTTTTCCGTCCAGCACTGCATCAGCTTTTACCTCTATTGCTACAGGCGTTGCACCCCAGCAGCACGGGCTTACCGGCTGGTTTATGTTTTTACGGGAAACAGGCGTACTCACCAGCATACTGCCTTTTATTACCAAGGCAGGGGGGAATCCCCTTAAAAATATTTCTTTTTCGGAAATCTGTGCTCAGGACTCCATTTTTAAAGGCATGGATGCACTTTCTTACATGTTTCTAAACAAGGAGTATATAAACTCTCAGTGTTCAGAGATGATATCAAAAGGCGCCAAGCGCAAACCCTATTCGGATATAAAAGAGTTTATCAGGCGTATTGAAAACGCCCTTAACTTTGGTGCAAAAAGAAAGTTCATGTTTGCCTACTGGGATATGCTGGATAAAGTTTCCCATGATAAAGGAGTTGGTAGCCCTGAAACCATTGAGCATCTAATTATGCTCGACAGTGAAATCAAAAAGCTCGCTTCAATGCTGGATAAAAAAAATACCGCTCTAATCATCTGCTCGGATCATGGTATGATTGATACTTCGGAAGATGTAACTGTTAATATTTCCGATCACCCGGATCTTTCCGAAACACTGGCAGTGCCTCTTTCGGGTGAGCCCAGAGTTGCATACTGTTATGTGCGGCCGGGCATGGTTAAGCAGTTTGAAAATTATGTGACGGATAATTTAGCGGAATACTGCAGTGTACATCCAAGTCATGAGCTTATAGAAAAAGGATATTTCGGTTTATATGAACCTCATAAAAAACTGCAGCATCGTATTGGCGATTATACCCTTATTACTAAAAAGAACTACATGATAAGAGAACTGCTTTCCGGCGAAAAGTACCACGGGTTTACCGGGATGCACGGCAGTCTTTCACATGAGGAAATGTTTGTACCCTTAATTGTTTATAACGAAGGAGGAGTCTGATGAAAAAGAATTTGATAGTATATGCTTCACGAACAGGTAATACAGAAAAAACTGCAATGGAACTGGCAAAGAACTTTGAACGTTACGGGTGGGCAAGTGATCTTAAAAAACTGCCTGATGATTATGATGCGAAAAATCCCGACTTTAATTTTGATGATTATGACTTTGTATGCGTCGGGTCACCAATAATAAGTGAACTGCCTGTTGATCAGATAAGAACAGTTACATATGGGAACCCTCCCTTAAAAAAGCTTGAACCCGGCCCAAAGTGCGGGATCGTATTCTGCACATACGGCGGCATTCACTTAGGACCTATGGAGGCAGCGCCTGCCCTCAAACTTATGGAAATGGAACTTATGCACCAGTGTTATAATGTTATAGATTCTCTGGCAGTTCCCGGAAGCCTGGAAGGTTTTGATAATCCAGATGTGTACTTTCCTGATCTGAAAAACCGGCCCAACGAAGAAGACTGGAAAGATGTTGCTGCATTTGTGGACGGGATTATGGAAAAGATTAAGGAGTATCCCTATTATCGCTCCTAGAAAATGGCTGTAGGTGTGATAGACTTTAATTTTACCACGGAGAACACGGGGGTCACGGAGAAAAACATAAAAGGTTTTTCTCCGTGACCCCCGTGTCCTCTGTGGTTTGCTTAAAAAGTTTTTTGTCTTGCTTCATTGTAATTAACTGTCTACCTTAATTTAAATCCATTGTTATTTACTGGCGGTATCTACTATAATGCTTAAATTAACTATAAAAGCTTTATTTATGAAAACTCAAATCAGAAAGCGAGGGTAACATGCTGGATGAAATTAAAAAAGGTTTACTGTCCGGACTTGGTGCTGTTTTTTTAACAAAAGACAAGATTGAAAGAATTACCCGTAACCTGGTTGATGAAGCAAAGATCAGCAGGGAAGATGCTCAGAATCTTAAAGAAGACCTGTATAAAACAGGTGAAAAAGAGTGGTCTGAGTTTGAAGGCTTTTTTTCGGGTGCTGTAAAAAAAATAATGCTGAGTCTTGATCTATGCAGCAGAAAAGAAATGGATGAACTCAAAAAAAGAGTAGAGGATCTTGAAATACGGCTGGCCTCAGAAACTTCTCAGGCATCTGTTGAAAACGGCCAGGAAGAGGCTGAGATTTAATAGTGCATTTTCCTACTATAGCAAGGCTGGGGCGTTTTAAAGAAATAATCGTTACTCTGTTGAAATACGGTTTTGAGGAGGTTGTACAGCGCCTTGAGTTTCCGGGTATTGATCTTCTTAAAAAAGTCACCAGTGAAGGTAAAGACGAAGGGACCTACGTCCGTATCCGGCACATACTGGAGGATCTGGGACCCACATTTATTAAAATAGGGCAGATAATGAGTCTCCGCCCTGATCTTTTGCCTCCAAGCCTTTTAAAAGAGCTGAGTGTACTGCAGGATCAGGTAACTACTGTCGGGTTTGAAAAGATTCGCTCAATAGTTGAAAGAAGCCTGAAGCATAAAATAGAAGAGCTTTTTATTGAGTTTGATACTGAGCCTTTTGCAGCGGCATCGCTGTGCCAGGTTCACAGGGCAGTATTGAGAGACAGCGGAAAGATAGTAGCTGTTAAGGTTCGCAGGCCTGAAATAAAGAAATTGATAGAGCTTGACCTTGATATATTAAAGGCCATTGCTGACCGGCTTCATGAGCGTTCTGACGATCTTAAACTGTATGACCTGCCAAATCTCTTTAAAGTAACAAGACGCAACCTTTTAAAGGAACTGGATTTTACCAGGGAGGCAAGGAATATAAAGATTGCCAGGTCCTATGAATCTGAGGTGTGTATTCCTGAAGTATATATGGAGTACTGTACTGACAGGGTACTTGTTACAGAGTTTATCCATGGAATAAGACTTAGTGAGCTTAAAAACAGTAATATTGCTGATCCTCATCTTATAGCCAGGCAGGGATTAAAAACTGCAATCAAACAGATACTTGATGACGGGTACTTTCATGCTGACCCGCATCCCGGAAACCTTGTTTATATAAAAGATAAAGGTCTGTGCCTTCTTGACTGGGGAATGGTAGGAAGGCTGACAGAAAGAGACCGTTACGATCTTATTGATCTTATTAAGGCTATAGTTGAAAAGGACAGCAGCCTTTTAACTGAAACCCTTTTAAAGATAACTGCAAAAGAGCGGGATGTTGATGACAGGGCTCTTGAAAGAGAGCTTGCGGAAAATCTTGATCTTTTTTTCTCCGGCCCGATAAAGGATTCAAATATAGGGCACCTGCTCCTGGTTATAGTGGATATTTTAAGAGAGTATCGTCTTAAGCTTCCTGCTGACCTGGTTATAATGATAAAGGCCCTTGTAACTGCTGAGGGAACTGCAAGGCTGGTATATCCTGAGCTGAATGTTATTTCTGAAGCAGAAGATTATGTCAAAAGGATCGCTTCAAAGCGGTATAAAATTGAAATGCTCTGGCATAATATGAAGCGGACCATAATCAAACTGATTTCAGGACAAAAGGATATTCCCGGCAGGATTGTTAAAATTGCAGATAAGATTGAAAGGGATGAACTTGCCATACGTTTCAGGCATGAAAACCTTGAGAGCCTGAATCATACCCTTGAAAATATTTCAAACAGGCTTGCCTTCAGTGTGATTATTGCGGCCCTTGTTATCGGGTCATCAATGATAATAACAACGGGAATAGGGCCTTTTATTTTCGGGTTTCCGGCCCTTGGGATAATAGGCTATTTAATTTCAAGTCTGCTGGGGTTATGGCTGATTGTTATTATTATCAGAACACGAAAATATTAGAGAGGTACGGGGAGGAACAATTTGCTGCTCCTCCCCGGATGTTTTTAAATCCTGAATTGATGCACCATGGCATCAAGTTTTTCAGAGAGTCCGCTTAACTCTTCAGCACTGAAATTTATCTGACTGCTGCCGTTTGACACTTCACCTGCCTGAGCGCTGACATCTGATATTTCTTCTGTGATCTTTTCAGCCATCCTTGAACTCATGCTTATACTTTCATTAACTTCCTGTATTCCCTGTGATACCTGAGAAATATTGGCTGCTATCTCTCTGGTAGAGACAGACTGTTCTTCAACTGCTGTAGCAATTGTACTTACAATATCATTTATATCAATAATAATTCCTGATATCTGGTCTATTTCGGATATTGTGGAACTTGCTGTACTTTGCATACCTTCTATCTGGGTTTTAATTTCATATGTGGCATCTGCTGTCTGTTTTGCCAGTTCCTTGATTTCATTTGCAACAACAGCAAATCCCTTTCCTGCTTCTCCTGCTCTTGCTGCTTCTATAGTGGCGTTTAATGCCAGAAGATTTGTCTGCTCAGATATCTCATTTATTGTTTCTGTTACCTTGCCGATAGCCTGAGCCACGACTCCAAGCTCATTCATTTTTTCTCCGGCATTTTTAGACTGTTTTACTGCATTCTCAGATATTGATCTGCCTTTTTCAGTATTTTCGGCTATTTCATTTATTGTGGCCGACATCTGTTCCGCAGCAGATGCAACCATTTCGGTGTTCATGTTTGACTGTTCCATTGCTGCGGCAACGGAATTGAGACTGGAACTCATTTCACTGGAAGAACAGGAAACATTGTCAGCGCTTTTGGATGCATTTTCGGAACTTGAGGCTATCTGTGATGATATTGCAGAGAGTTCGGTGGATGATTCGGAAAGGTTTTTTGATGTACTCATTAATTCGTTTATCATCAGGGATAACTTCGTTTTCATTATATTAAGCGCTTGTGAAAGCTGACCCATTTCATCTTTTCTTCCTGATTCAAGGGTAGAGGTAAAGTTGCCTTCAGAAATTTCTTCAGCAAATTCTACCGCCCTGATTATTGGCTTTGAAATACTGTTGCTTATAATAAGGCTGAATAAAAGCCCTGCTGCTGCAGAGATAAATCCGATTATTGCTGCAGTCATGGATATTTTGTTTGATTTTTTGTGAGTGGCCTCAACAAATCTTTCCATATCCTTTCGCGCTTCTGCCTGTATTTCTTCAATAAGACCGATTACCTGGTTTATAGAATCCCTGGTGTCTCTTATCAGCAGGTTTCTGTTTTCTCCCGGATCGGCTGCTCCTACTTTATTAATAAGCTCAGAGGATTTTAATTCATAGCTGCTGAAAAGACTGTCAAATGATTCAAACACCGGCAGCATATCATCTCTTCCACCCAGCCTTGCAAGTTCTTTTACACCATTCATTTCCGTCATGAGCGCCTTCATGCTTTCAGATGCATCATACAGATTATTTTTATTGCCTGTTGAGTTAAACTGTTCATTCTTGTAGAGCCCATGGTAGGCATTCAGTATTGCTCTGTCCATATGAAGGACTGCTTCAACAGCGGTATTTAATGTCAGCTCATAACCTTTTTTTGTCGAGGTATTGGCATGATGAAAAATAACTGACACAACTGCGAAGATAAAAATTAAAAATAAAAAACTGCCGATAAGTTTATTTTTTGTTTTTAAGTTGTTGAATAGTCCGCCTAAATTAGGGTTGAGCAATTTAAAATCCTCCTCTGAATTAGAAGTTTTATGGTGCAGTAATTTTTATTCGCAATTGTTTGAGCAAATAATATGCCAATTTGTAATTGTCAAAAGAGGTTATTTGTTTATATGATGATGGATGGATTTTGATGGTGACAGACGGCCGGATAAATCCCAAAACAAAAAAACAGGGCGTAAGGGGCTGTGATTCAGCAATAAAGTGAGGAGGGAACTTGCGAATGAGAATCAACTTGTCAAGTGGCGACAAACCTGAGAATGAGCAGGAACCCGAGCTTGAAAATTAACTGGAGCATGAGAAACCCTTACGCCCGAAAAGCGCCTGTCACCTGAATGACAGGCGCTTTTATTTTTTACTTTTTCTTCCTTGTGAACATGTTATAAACGACCGGGAGCACAAACATTGTAAGAAGCCCGGATACAAAAATACCGCCAACAGATGCAGCGCCGCATGCCTGCCTCATTTCGGATCCTATTCCTGATCCGACTGCCAGCGGAAGCATACCAAGTACTGCTGCAAGAGTAATCATAACAATAGGTCTGAAACGGTCACATGCTGCCTTAACCATAGCCTGATGCCTTGGAACACCTTCATTAACAAGTACGTTCAGCCTGTCCATTATGAGGATTGCATTGTTTACAACTATACCTATAAGCATAACTCCTCCCATAAGGGCAAATATCTCTATACTTTTTCCTGCAACAAAGAGACCGTAAAAGATACCTATAAGTGCAAGGGGGACCGTTACAAGAATAATAAAAGGCTGTCTGAATGACTCCATGATTGCTGCAAGGGTAAGAAAAACGAGCACCATTGCGATCAGGGATGCTTCTCCCATTTCGGACTGAGCCTCAGACATTACTTCAAACATACCGCCGAATGCAAAGCTGTATCCCGGCATGAGCCCGCCTTTTTCATTGAGTGCCCCTGTTATCAGATTTACAGCAGTACCCAGAGGCAGATCTTCATCAAGGTTTGCAAAGAGCTTTGATATCCTGAGTTTGTCTTTTCTGATAATCTGAACCGGCGCTGTTGTTTCTTCAATATGTGCCAGGTTCCCCAGAAGGACAGGAGCTCCTTTACCGGGCAGAAGAGTGTTTTCTATCTGTTCTTTTCCTTCTACTTCGGCCATTTTTACAACAATGTCATAGTTTCTTGCATTACGTTTATATGTACCGGCTTCCAGGCCTTCGATATTACCTCTCATCATTATACCGAGGCCGGTTACAGGAGCTCCGACATCTGCCATTACTTCCCTGTTGGGTTTGATCCTTATTTCCGGTTTTCCTATTCTCACACTGGTGTCAAGGTCGATTATCCCGTCAAACTCCATGGCAAGTTCTTTTGCCTTGAGAGCAAGACCGTCAAGGATCTCTAAATTATCTCCGGCTATTTCAAGTTCTATACCTGAACTCTGGCCTCCGGTAATGGTAGGAATACTTGCGGCTATAATGGCATCCGGTACATCTGCCAGCCGGCTTCGTATATCGGTTAAAAGATCATTGATGCTTTCTTTCCTGTCTGTTTTGTTGTTGAATTTGAGCAATACCTGAGCAAGGTTTACACCTTCGGATGCCTGTCCGATCATACCCTCGGTTTTTCCAACAGACATGAGAACATGTTTAAGGTTGGGAAGATCTTTTAATTTTTCCACACTTTCATCAAGGCGTTCTCTTGTATGCTCAAGGCTGTACCATGTCGGATACTCAAGTTTTACAAAAATATCTCCTCTGTCAGATTCGCTTACAAATCCGAATCCCAGTTTTGATGCAATAAAAAATGAACTGAAAAAGAGAAACGCGGTAAAAATTATTACACCGGTTCCTGCAAACTTGTGTCTTTCAAGAAAAAGAAGGGCTCTGCTGTAACCTGCGATTATTCTGTCAAAAAAACTGTTCCACCCCTTTTCCATCTTTGCAAGACGCGAGTTCGAGTCTGCATCCTTCGGCTTTAACAGAATTGAGCAGAGCAGGGGAGTAAGTGTAAAGGAAATAAAGAGAGAAACAAGTGTCATTATAACCATTGAAAGAGCAAATGATTTTATGAAGACGCCTACCATACCTCCCATTATGGACATTGGGAATAGTACAACAACATTTGTTCCTGCACTTGCAAGAACCGCTATAAATGTCTCATTAGCCCCCAGTTTTGCCGAGGCTCTGGGGTCGCCTGTTTTATCCAGCCTTGTTGAAATCGCCTCAAGTACAACAATGGAGTTCGTAACCAGAACACCGACCGAAAGACCTATTGAAAGCAGTGTAAGGGTGTTAAAGGTGAATCCCATAAAATATATGAAAAAGAGACCGATAATAATTGTAAGGGGCATGGTGATGGAAACAACAAGAAGCGCCCTGAAATTATAGAGAAACACAAAAAGAATCAGTGCTGTAAGAACTACTCCCTGGAATACGTTGGTCCAGGCGCTGCTCATGGTTGCACCGATGAATGTTCCGTCATCTGTTACCCAGATAAGCTCCATTCCTCCCGGCAGGCTTTCACGGATGTTGTCCATTGCCGCCTTTACACCGTTTACAACATTAACTGCATTTGCATCAGACTTTTTAACAACCTTGATGGCTATGCACTGCCTTCCGTCAATAACTGCCATCTGTCTGAGTTCTTCGGTTGTCATCTCAACATGACCGACATCCTTGATATAACATCTCTGTCCGTCCACATTTGAGATTTCCATGAGGTTAATATCTTCGACATTTGTATAGTCCGCATCATATTTTACCGAATATTCCATGCCGTTGGCCCTGATTCTGCCTGACGGAATGATGCCTACTCCCTGGCTTATTGCCTGAACTACATCTGTGCTTGTAAGACCTCTGGCTGCCATTTTGTCTCTGTCCAGAATAACATGGACTTCTCTTTCGGCACCGCCGACAAGTGTAACATCTGCAACTCCAGATATAACCGTAATACGGTCACGCAGGCTGTTGTCAGCATAATCATAGAGCTCATCAACCGGCATGTCCCCTGTTAATGCCATCTGGATAATAGGGGTGGCATTGATATCATATTTGAGTATCTTGGGGTCTTCTGCGTCTTCCGGAAAGTCAGCTCTGATGAGATCAAGTTTTTCACGGACATCGGTTGCTGCTATATCAACATCAACATCCAGCGTGAACTCAAGCATTGTCTGGGCAACATTCTCCATACATGTTGATGTTACATGCTTAAGACCGTCAAGGGTTACCATCTGATCTTCTATTGGTTTTGCAATATCCGATTCTATTTCGGACGGGCTTGCTCCAGGGTATATGGTTGTGATGGTCACATATGGCATGTCAGCCTTCGGCATCAGCTCAAGACCTATTTTTCTGACGGCATTAAACCCCAGAATTGTAAGAGCGATGATCAGGCATGCCATGGCCACCGGTCTTCTTATTGATGCATCGGAAAGAAACATTTATTATTCCTCCCTGAGAATCGAAACAGGTGAGCCGTCCGAAAGTCTGTCCTGACCCATGGTGACAACGCGCATTCCTGCATTTACACCTTTGGATGTGATTTCAATCCATCCGTCATTTTCAAGGCCTGTCTCTACAGGTATCATTTTAGCCGTTCCCTGTTCAGTTGCAAATATTTTGGTTCCGTCAAGTTTTTTGATACCTGCAGCACGGGGAATTCCGATTCCGTCATGTGAACTTAAGATAACCTTGATACGGGCAATATCTCCTGATGTAACACCTTCCTGCGGGTTTTTAATAAGAGCCTTTATTTCAAAGTTTCTGAGCCTGTTGTCAATAACAGGGCTTTTGTATATTACCGGGAGTTCGCCTGCGTCTATTGATCCCACTGTCACCTTCATCGTGGTCTCTCCTTTGATTACCCTCTGGTAATACTCTGCAGGAAGGAATGCTGAGACTTCAAGGACAGATAGATCATCTACCTGAACTACAGGTGTTCCGCCCCCGATCATTTCACCCGGTTCCCTGAGTCTTTTGCTTACGAAACCGCTGATGGGAGAAAGGCCCATTGAGTTTTCATAGTCTTTCTGAGCAATTATGTACTGTGACCGTGCCTGTTCAAGCTGTTTTAGAGAAAGGTCAGCCATTGCTTTTGCTTCATCAAGGGCAGCCTTTGTCTGTGTGTATCTTGATTCCTGCGACTCAAGGGCATTTTTTGTTACAGCCATGTCATCATTGTAAAGTCTCTGATATCGTTCATAGTCCAGCTTCGCCTTTTTGTAATCGGCTTCCACTCTCTTAACTGTTGCAAGTCTTGCCCTGTAAGTGAAATCAGCTACAGAAACCGACTGTTTGGAAATATCCACAGACTGTTGTGATTTTACCTTGTCGATCTGGAAAAGCTTTGTCTTTCCTGCAGTTACCTGGTCGCCTTCCCTTACAAATATGCTGTCTATAATTCCTGAAGAGCGGGCTGAAACAATGGAGTAGTTCCTTGTTTCAAGGTTTCCTGATGTTTCTACCCTGTCTTCAAAGGTCATCTGTTTTGCTTTTGTTACAACTACGGATGCTCTGCTTTCATTTGATGCGTCTTTTTCATCAGATGCAAAAGATGTTAAACTTCCTGAAATCAGCATTAATAAAAGTGCAAATGAAACTGTAATTTTATTCACTTTGTTATTCCTTTCCTGTTATTCCCATAACATCAGCCATTGTAGCTGATGCTACCTGGTATCTGTAATCAGCAACTGCCATACCTGCTTTAGCTGATGCGTAGCTGCTTGCTGCATTAAGTTTGTCGGATGATGTCATCATTCCTTCTTTCCACAATGACATTACTTCGTTGTACCTGCTTTCAGCAGAATCAAGCTGGATTTTAGCCAGTTTTCTGTTTTCGTTTTCATTATCAAGGGATTGTTTTGCCTTTATAACTTCAAGCATTATTTTTATGCATGACTGTTCTCTTTCAATCATGGCCTGTGCCTTTTCCTGCCTGGCCTCCTTGTATTTGTTAATGTTTGCCAGTCCGTCAAATATCGTAAGAATACCTGATGCGCCGTAGGTGAAAATATCGCGGTATTTCAAAAATGAGTCCCGGTTTCTTGTGAAGTTGCCTGTGAGAAATATTTTAGGCAGAAAAGCGGATATTGCCATTTTCAGAGAATCACCCCTGGCTTCAATGCCAAGATCAGCGGCCATAAGTTCCGGGCGGTTCAGCATAGCCTTTTGAATCATTTCCGCCAGATCTGTATCTGAAGCCGAAAGAGCCGGCGGTCCGTCAAGTGTAATTTCTGAAAGAGGGGAGAGTCCCATGGCTTCAAGTAGTTCTGCCTTTGCATATGTCTTCTGTCTCTTCATTTCTGACAGGTTGTTCTGCTGCATGGTGCAAAAAGCTCTCGCGTTTTCAAGGTCGCTTTTAAGTACATATCCTTCTCTGTGCATGGCTTCTATTTCTTTTAAAAGCGCATCAGCCTGTTCAGCAGCTTTTTCTGCTGCTGTAAAGCCTGATTCAAGTGAAAGACATGAAAGGTAAAGGGCTGTAACCTGGAGCCTGATACCCTGCTTTACCCTGCGTGTGATCAGTTCCTGTATATCTTCACCTTTTTTATAGGCACTGTACATAAACCACGTTTCGGGGTTGAAGACAGCGAGCTGACCCTCGATAACCGCAACTCTTGTTTCCTGGTCGGACATTGCCATATAGACGCTTCCGGTATAGTGCTTCTGGTACTTGTTTGTATCAGTTCCTGTTGCCTGAAGGGTTATCTGGGGCAGAAAATAACTGAATGCCGTTTTTTTATCCAGATTGGCAAGGCGTCCGTCTATTTCGGAAATTTGTATATCCAGGTTGTTTTCAAGGGCGATCTGTATACATGCATCAAGATCGTATTTTTTATCATTTGCAAGTATCCGGCTGCTCCTGTTCTCCATATTCTTATTAAATTCAGCAGCCTGTTCTTTTCTGAGGGTAAGTACGTTAGTAGAACATCCTGCCAGGAATATCGTTAGAAATAAAACAGCTATTCCCTGATAGAACGTTTTTTTTAAAATGTGATTAATGGATCTCAATTAATTCCCTCCATTGCTATTTCTTTTATTGTTTTTAATAATTTCCTGTAAACATTTATCATGATCTTTCTTTCGTCAGCAGTAAGTGTTTTCATTACTCTGAGCATATCCGAATATTTAACCGGTATTGTTTCCTTTAAGAACTCTATACCTTTTTCGGTTATTGTTATTAATGTCATTCTTCGGTCGCTGGGATGAGATTTTCTTTCGATCAGCCCATTTTCCTGCATGGAATCAAGGTTCCCTGTCATTGTAGATCTTGTCATATGAATCTCATCTGCCAGTTCTGCCGGAGTTAACTGATTTTCAGGGTGGCAGTATAGGATTTCCAGAATGTTTATATGTGCAAGGGGAACACCGAAACGGGAGTCAAGGGATTCGGCGTGCATTTCTATTTTTCTATGAAAGTCCATAAGGATTCGACCATGAATCATTATATCCTTGTCTTCGTCTGACCAGTCATCAAAGTAATTCAGGATTTTATTTATGTTGTGAAAATCTTTCATCCTTTTTTCCTTCCCTTGTATAAATCAAAAAGATTCATGATTTATCCAGTATTAAGTTCGGGGCTGGATAATTCGGCGAAATATAGTACGGGTTCGAACTAAATGCAAGCATTAACAGTGTTAAATAAAAAAATAACCTGAAATATAGGAATATTTTTTTTGCCGCCTGGTTTACTAAGTTAAATTAGGTAATGCCATGTATTAATTAAGGAAGATAATGTAAGTTAGTTAAAGATCTCTGAAACACTGTTCATTTGGTTTTTTACATTTTCTATTATGTGGTCTATATCCGGGGGTTCAATACCCAGCAGTATTCTTGAGCTTAAAGTGGCAATTTCAAGCTGGTCCGGGTCAGTTGTTATGCTGAAGCCGGCTTTTTTGGCAATATTACCTGCAAGGTTAATTGCAAGTATGTCGGCATCAGTAGTGCTTTTAAAATTAGAGCTCGCATGGAGTAGACATATTCTGCTGTATTCATCAGTGAAACCCCATTTTCTAAGCATGGAACTCCCAAAACTGGTATGTGATTCTTTTGCTACCGTCAAAATATCGTCAATATTGTATGTGTGGTTTTCGACAAGAATATCTCCAAGCCCTTTAAGTATGAGGACTTTTCCTATATCATGTGTCAGTCCCATGAAATAATACTTTTCCGTGTCATTTACTTCCAGGATTTCGGCCAGATTTTTTGCTGCAAAAGCGCTGGCAAGGGAATGGTTCCACAGTTTTTCCATTAATTTACTGAATTTCCTGTCTTTAACTTCATAAAGTCCTTTATTTGCAATGGTTGCCACTGTGCTCTGGGTTTCCTTTGCCCCGATTCTCGGTATTGCCTGTTTTACGGTAACGATTTTATCTGCTCCCCGGTAAAGGGCTGAGTTCGCAATTGAGATAAGCCTTACAGAGATAACTGCATCTTTTTCAATTACAGCAGCAAGCTGATCAACACCGCTTGAGGGTGAATTCAAAACTTCCTGAATATCTTTCACAACTGCAGGAAGTACAGGCAGGTCTGCATCATTCTTTTTAAATTTTGCTATGATGTCTGAGACCATTGTCCTTACTTCGCCTTTTAAAACCATTTCAGGTTCCGGGTCTGATGGGATTGTAACAGTCTCTTTTTCTATATATTCCTGGTCATCCTCATCCTCTTCAGACCGGATATACTTTATAAAGCTCTCAACCAGCTTTTCATCAAACTGTATACCTGCAAGTCTTTTGATTTCTTCCAGTGCTTCACTGTTGCTGAGTTGCCTGCCTTCAAGTCCGTCCGTTATAAGGCTTTCATATCTGTTAATTATGCTCAGTATTTTTGCACTGACCGGGATTTCGCTGCCCTTGAGTCCTTCGGGGTATCCGCTTCCATCAACAGCTTCATGGTGATATCTGATGATTGGAAGAACCTCGCTCAAGGCGCCGTATTTTGAAAGAATTTTTTCTGATAAAAGGGTATGTTTTTTTATATAAGCCATTTCAGATTCATTGAGTCCGCATTTTTTACAGGCAATTTGCGGAGGAATGTATATCATCCCGATATCGTGAAGCAGTGAGGCAAGGTATATCTGATTTATCTCCTTTGCCGGTCTGCCCAGTTCTCTTGAAAACATAACACATCTGTTTGCGACATTTGTTGCGTGTTTTTTCATCTGAGGGTCGCATTTTTCCATTTCAGTCATGAGGGTGTTGACCAGAGTTTTTAATGAAGTGTTTTTATTTTCTGACAATTCTTTGTATTCCCTTCAGTCTTATTATAAAAATGTGAATCAATGCCTGAAACGGTTTTTTACAGTAATTTATTAATCTGTTGCAAAAAATATACCATGTTTTCTGTCGTGAAATTTATTATATCCGTGTTGCACTTGATTTATAATCTTGTGTATATATCCGGGTGTTTAAAATGATTTGTTTTCTGATATTTTATTGAACTTGATAATAGTTGTCTTGTCTGATATATTTCTTCATTTTTTATTCTACAGGGCAGATATATTGAAAAAAGAGGTCAGTCAAAATACTCCTGTTAAAAAAAGGTATTTAGCTTCAATAGATATGGGGAGCCATACCGCAAGATTTCTGGTGTCTCAAATTGTCGATACTCCACAATTGTTTTTGCCTGTTGAGCGAAAAAGGCATTATACCAATCTTGCTTATGGTTTTAATCAGGAGGATGCAGGTGTTATCAGTGAAAATGGAGTTAAAACTGCGGTAAATGCGGTTGTAGAGTTTTATGAAATCGCCCGGAATTATAATGTTGAAAAAATTGCCGGTGCCGCAACCGGTATTTTCAGAAGGGCAGAAAACAGCAGAGTTCTTCTTAATGAGATAAAAAAAAGAACCGGTATTGAAATAAATACAGTGTCAGGTGAGGAGGAAGCCTTTTTGACCTTAAAGGGTGTTATACACGCCTTAAAGTTAAAGGATCCTCCTGATGTTTTTTTTGACCTTGGGGGATCTACTACTGAGATTATTTGCCGGACAGGCGATAAAAGCAGGGTAGTATCGGTTCCTGTTGGTGCATTTGTCCTTACAGATATGTTTATAAGGCATGATCCTCCGCTGGCGGAAGAAATCGCGGAAATAGAACATTATGTAAGTGGCGTTCTTGAAAAAAATATAAGCCGCGTCTCTGTTAATATTAAAGATGCTAAAATTATAGGTTCCGGCGGCACGGCAACATCCATTGCTGCAATTATCAGAAAGCTCGATGTTAAGGGTGTAACACCGGATGTTTTAAACGGATCATCCGTAAGTACGGATCAGCTTTCCGGGCTTTATGAAGAGTTAAAAACAATGCCCTTTCCGGAAAGGCTCGGCATAAAAAGTATAGATGAGGGCAGGGCAAAAGTAATACTTGCCGGTACGGCCGCCGTATTTACAATTTTAAAATATTTTAATGCGAAAAGTTTTACAGTTAGTTATTCAGATATACTTGAAGGTTTAATAATTTCTTATTTAAAGGGAGATAGAGATGAACAAAACAGATAAGATTAGATACGGTTTTACGTTCGATGATCTTATACTCATCCCGGATGAATCATCAATATTGCCTGATCAGGTAGATGTCAGGACCAGGCTTTCAAAAAATATAACCTTAAATATCCCGCTGGTAAGTGCAGCTATGGATACTGTTACAGAATCCGAAACTGCAATTACCATGGCACGGCAGGGCGGAATTGGCTTTATTCATAAAAATATGAGTATTGAGCGCCAGGCCCTGGAGGTTGAAAAGGTTAAAAAATCCGAGAGTGGAATGATCGTTAATCCGATCACAATAGAGCCGGACAGAAGGATACATGATGTTCTTGAAATAATGAACAGATACAAAATATCGGGAGTGCCTGTGGTTAAACAGGGGAACCTCGTAGGTATAATTACCAACCGGGATCTCAGGTTTGCTGTTGATGTGAATGCCAAGGTTGAAGAAGTAATGACAAAGGATAACCTGGCAACGGCAAAGGTCGGTATTACTCTTGAAGAATCAAAGGCAATTCTTCATGAAAGACGTATAGAAAAACTCCTGGTTGTTGATGATGACGGAAAGCTCCAGGGGCTTATCACAATCAAGGATATTGAAAAAATTAAAAAATATCCCAATTCCTGTAAAGACAACCTTGGAAGACTCAGGGTAGGCGCTGCTGTCGGCGTTGGACCAGACATGACTGAAAGGGTTGAAAGACTTATTGATGCTGATGTCGATGTGATAGTCGTGGACACTGCTCACGGACACTCACTTAATGTTATAAATACTATTGGAAAGATCAAACAGACATACCCTGATCTTGAGCTTATTGCAGGTAATGTTGCTACACCTGAAGGTGTAAGAGCCCTTATTGAAAAGGGTGTTGATGCTGTAAAGGTTGGTGTCGGGCCTGGTTCTATCTGCACCACAAGGATAGTTGCCGGAGTAGGTGTACCTCAGATGTCCGCTATTATGGAATGTTCCGAAGAAGCAGCCAGACATGGTGTTCCTATTATTGCTGACGGAGGAATAAAATATTCCGGTGATCTTACAAAGGCAATTGCAGGCGGCGCTGACTGTATAATGATCGGAAGTCTTTTCGGCGGAACAGAAGAAAGCCCGGGTGAGACAATTCTCTATCAGGGAAGAACATATAAGGTTTACCGCGGTATGGGCTCAATTGAGGCAATGAAAGAAGGAAGTAAAGACCGTTACTTCCAGGCCGAAGTTAAGACCGAAAATAAACTTGTCCCTGAAGGAATAGTCGGAAGAGTACCATACAGGGGACCGCTGGCGGCTGTTATATATCAGCTTATAGGCGGGTTGAGATCAGGTATGGGTTATCTTGGCTGTCCAACAATAAACGACCTCCAGGTAAAAGCAAGGTTTATGCAGGTTTCTACAGCCGGATTAAAAGAAGCGCATGTGCATGATGTTGACATTATAAAAGAAGCACCAAACTACAGGGTTGAGTAATGAGCAACGGAATTTATGAAAACAAAATACTTATCCTCGACTTCGGCTCCCAGTATACACAGCTGATAGCCAGAAGGGTAAGGGAGTCCCAGGTTTACTGTGAAATTCATCCATTTAACCTGAGCATCGACAAAATCAGAGAATTTGCGCCAAAGGGTGTTATACTCTCCGGCGGTCCTGCAGATGTGTTTGCAGAAGATGCTCCCATGTGCGACAGTGAAGTGTTGAACCTTGGTGTTCCTGTGCTGGGCATATGCTACGGAATGCAGTATATGACCCAGGAACTTGACGGAGTTGTGGGAAGGGCGGAAGACAGGGAATACGGCAATGCCATGATTCGTATCCTTGATGACAGTGATCTTTTTCATTCCTTTGATAAGGAAAAAGAAGAAAAGGTATGGATGAGTCATGGAAACCGCATTGATAAAGTGCCTGAAGGATTTGAAGCTATAGCAAGCAGTTCAAACAGCCCGGTGGCAGCCATGTCTGACCCCAAAAGAAAACTGTTCGGCGTACAGTTTCATCCTGAGGTAGCACACACACCAAACGGCATGAAGATACTTAATAATTTTATTTTCAATGCATGCGGCTGCAAACCTTCATGGACAATGGAATCCTTTGTGAAGCAGACCGTAAAAGATCTCCAGGAAAAAATAGGGGATGAGCGTGTTGTATGCGCACTGTCCGGCGGTGTTGATTCTACTGTAACAGCAATTCTTCTTCACAGGGCAATAGGCGACAGGCTGATATGCATATTTGTTGATAACGGTCTTTTACGCAAGAACGAGAGCCAGGAAGTGATGGACCTCTTCAAGGACAGGTATAATATCAATATCAACCTTGTTGATGCATCTGACCTGTTTCTTGAAAAACTTGAAGGTGTAACCGATCCTGAAAAGAAAAGAAAAATTATCGGCCATGAGTTTATCTCGGTTTTTGAAAAAAAATCGAAGGAACTCGGCAATATTAAATATCTTGCCCAGGGTACACTTTATCCTGACGTTATTGAAAGTGTTTCTTTTAAAGGTCCTTCTGCGACAATAAAAAGCCACCACAATGTGGGCGGACTTCCTGAGAAAATGAAGATGGAACTGGTAGAACCTCTTCGTGAGCTTTTCAAGGATGAAGTAAGGCTTTTGGGCAGAGAGCTTGGTCTTTCAAAGGAACTTGTTCTAAGGCAGCCTTTCCCCGGACCGGGACTTGCGGTAAGAATACTGGGCGAAATTACTAAAAAGCGTCTTGATGTCTTAAGAGAAGCGGATGCAATACTTATAGAAGAAATAAGATCGGCAGATCTGTACGAAAAGGTATGGCAGTCATTTGCAGTGCTTTTACCTGTAAAGACAGTCGGTGTAATGGGTGATGAAAGAACCTATGAGAATGTAGTGGCAGTAAGATCCGTTGACAGTCTTGACGCAATGACTGCAGACTGGACAAGAATCCCGTATGATGTTCTCGAAAAAATATCCAACAGGATTATAAACAATGTGCGCGGTGTAAACAGGGTTGTTTACGATATTTCTTCCAAACCTCCCGGCACTATTGAGTGGGAATAGAAAAAGAAAGGCGCAGGGCTAATGGCGCAAGGCTCAAGGGAAAACCTTAAAGTCAAACAGTTCAAATACTCTTCTGATAATCTGGGGTATCTGATCTTCTCCGACAAAACGGCAATTGCTGTTGACGGCGGAGCGGTTGATGATATCCTGGGTTTTCTTGATCAAAATCATCTTCAGTTAAAATACGTTACAAATACACACAGCCATGGCGATCATACCCGCGGCAACAGGATGCTCCTCAAGCATTCCGGGGCTCAGCTCATTGACTGTGAAACCCTTGCAGTTAAGGGACTTGAACTTGATGGTGAAAGCATAGAAGTTTATAGAACTCCCGGCCATACTGCGGATTCGCTTATTCTTAAAATAGATAATATTTTATTAACCGGTGATACGCTCTTTATTGCCAAAGTTGGAAGGTGCTTTTCCGGGGATTTAAAAAGCTACTTTGAGACTGTAAAATTAATTATGACCTTTCCCGATGACTGCATTATTTATCCGGGTCATGACTATGTTTTAGAATACCTTGAGTTTGTGAGGGAGCTAGATCCTGAAAACGAATTTCTTGATAAAGCCGTAAGTGCATATAATCCTGATCTGGTAAGATCAACTATGGGTTTTGAAAAAAAGATAAACCCGTATCTTAGATTAAATGATGAAAAAATAATCAGAGAGCTTAAAAAAAGAGGCCTGGCTTCAGACTCAGAGTATGAGCGCTGGACTTCTCTTATGTCTCTTATGTAAATATTTTTGGTTCTAAACCGAAAGTGCTTCGGAATGTTCCTCTGCCTTTCTGTCTCTTATCTGAAATAAGAATTTCAACAGTATAGCAACATCACCGCGGAATGACCTTGTTGATGCATAAAAACTTTCCGATATGATCTTGTCTTCCCATGAGATACACAGGCTCTTTTCCGTTTCCCATAGATGTATCAGCCCTGCAGGGGCTTCAAACCTTACTTTCTGCCACTCTTCAGTAATTGACTCCACTTCCTCTTTTGTAAGGGGAGAATTTCCTACAAGTCTTAAATCTCCCTTAATTACATTTATAAGGCCCGGTAGCTTTCTTATAAGAGAGCTGCTGCTGTTAAAGCAGTACCGCTGTATTTTCTCAATTTCCGGTTCTCCCTGCATGTTTACTGAACTGTAACCTCCGTATCTTTCTTTGATACACAGGTAGTTTTTTGATGGAAAGAGCAAATGGTATAAGTAGAGAATCAGTATAAGAGGCGAAAAGAATAAAAATAAAAGAGACGCTGCCGCAGAATTATATACAGCCTTAGCCTTTTTAAGAAAGATAGTTTTATCCATATTGCCAAGTATGGAGTCATCATCTACATAAAGATTGGACATGTAAGGCAGGTTGAAGATAAAGTTTTTTCTTGCTATGGAGTCCTTAATTTCGGTGTTTATACCCACATATGTACTGTCGTATATTATACTTCTTTTTACTTCGGATTCGGAATCCACTATTACATCATTGCCTATGACGGAACAGTCTCCGACTGTCGCCTCTCTCCTGATATTACAGTTTGCACCTATAAGAAGAGGCGGCAGTATTTTTGCTTCAGGGTGAATAAAAGTCTGTCTCCCAACCCACAGTCCTTTTCTGACCTGTTTTCCGGGGATATTTATTCCCTTTATTTCTCCCTTTAAAACAGCCCTGCTTATGCCCTGATAATCATTAAGGGTTCTTATGCTGCGGATATCAAATTTATCCCGGTAGTATAATACCTTTGATCCCTTTTTAGACATGTAATCAATAATCTTTTTCTGAGACATGTTTTTATCAGCCTCTGTAAGGCCTGCCAGTGTTTCGGGATTCATAATAAATGGATATCTTTTAATTTCACTGAAGCCTGTACCAGTCTCTGAAACTGCTACAGTCATGTCTCCATTATTTTCATTATGATGATCGGCAAATGACGAAATATCCAGGTTTGTAATCATGTTAACAGGCATGCACAGGAACGGTTCGTTAAGCCTGTTTTGTATTTTGGAAAGGGCGGAAATAATCCCGTCATTATCCATTATAAGCTGGTAGGTTATATTGCAGCCCCATCTCTCTCCCATACCGAAATACTTTTCAGTTTCATGCGGATTATGATTAAGCAAAAAAATAAAATCTCTAATATCATTGCTCAGCAGCAGTTCAATCATATGTTCCGCAACAGGTTTGTTAACAACAGGAATCATATAATCGGAGGTCCAGTTGCAGATTGGACTGAGCAGTTCGACATTGGCTGCAGGTAAAATTACGGCCTTCATATTGCTTCCTCTGTTAAAGGTTTGTCTGAATCAAAATCAGGCATAATTTTAAAAAGTGATAACAGCTTTGTTATATTAAATATTTGAATAATATCATCATTAAGGTTGCATATTATGGGGGTGCGGTTAAATGAAGAAAGGTGTTTTTTGATTTTTAAAAAGAAAATAAGGCCTGTACTGTCAATAAATTTGAGGTTTTTCAGATTCATTATACAGTCTCTGTTTCCTATTGATTCTATGATTTTGGATATGTCCAGTTTTGCTATGCCAGCAGCATCAAGTCTTCCATTCAGTTCTATCCTGAAGGAATTGGTATCGGATACTGCCTTATAGTAAAATACTGTATCATTGTCGTGCTTCTTTGCTCTTTCCGAAATCAATTCCCTTTCATTGCAGTATCTGTCTTTGCATATGTCCCAGACCCTGTTAAATTTAAGCATTGAGATTAAGACTCTGTTGATTCCGGTTAAAAATAGTGACCGTTCTTTATCCGGGTGGCTAAGTGTATTGACAATAAATCCCATTGCGTACAGGTCCATGAATACAGTGTCGCTGAAATCAAAGAGAATAATCGATTCTTTACATCCGGACAGCCTTTCTTTGATTACAGATGCGCTTTTTCTGGTGAAACGAGACGGCATTGCAAGTATGGCTATGTCTTCTCTTTTCTCTATATTTTTTTTTGTTTTGCTTTCCGAATATTTTACCGGTCTTTTAAGCATGGCTGAAGTTTTAATCAATTTGTGAATAAGTATGGGCAGAAGTATGTTGGTGCTTAGTTTGACCAGCCCGTTAAAATATCTCTTCCACAGACGGCCCGGGTCCTGCATTATCCTGTGTATCCATTCCAGTCCGCTTTTCTGCATCCAGGCAGGCGCCCTTGAAACTGCTCCAGTAATAAAGCCGAAGGTGCCTCCTATACCTATTGAAACAGGCACTTTAAGGTGACTCCTGTTTCTTTCAAACCATATTTCCTGTTTGGGATTTCCCAGTGCAATAAGCAGGATATCAGCGCCGGAGGTATTTATCATTTTAACAATCTCCTGATCTCTTTCAGAAGAATCAAGAATGTCTTCACCAACGGTAGCTACCGGGGGAGTATATGTTCCGGCTATTTTCAAACCTGGGTAATCAGTTACAAGTTTTTCTGCGGCATTTTCGGTTATCCATCTGCTGCCGCCAAACAGAAAAATTGATTTGTTTACCTTTGCAGCCCTTTCTGCGATTGCCGGAACCATATCCGATCCTGTTACCCGCTCGCTTAAGGGGGAGTCCATCAGTTTTGATGCCCATATGACAGGCATTCCGTCAGGTGTTACAAGATCTGCTTTTCTTAAAATATTAAGCAGCTCAGGATGACGGGACCGTGAAGTTCTCCATGATAATGTGTTTATAATAAAATCAACATTTACAGTTGCCACATATCTGGGCTCCTCATCATGCCTGTAGGTATCCGTCATCTGGAAGACTGCATCGATGGCGCTGTCCATTGTGAGGTCGTCAACAGGGATTCCAAAAAGTGCGATTGATTCTCTTTCCATTATCAGTAGGCTCCTTTTCCAAGTAACACAGCAGGGATTGTTTTAAAAAGCAGCTTAATATCTGTCCAGATAGACTGGCTTTCTATGTATTTAAGATCAAGGTCGACCTGTCCTTCAAAGTTTATATTGCTTCTTCCGCTCACCTGCCAGATACAGGTAAGTCCTGGCGTAACATCCAGTCTTCCAAGGTCTCTGAGTCTGTATTTTGCTACCTCTGAAGGTACGGGAGGGCGGGGGCCTACAAGAGACATATCCCCTTTGAGTACATTGACAAGCTGCGGCAGTTCGTCTATTGAAAGCTTTCTTATTATTTTCCCCACCCTTGTAAGGCGCGGATCTTTTTTTATTTTAAATATAATGGAATTTGTTTCATTAAGATCTTCAAGATCTTCTTTGATTTTATCAGCTCCAATAACCATTGATCTGAATTTATACATTATAAAATGTCTGCCTTTTTTTCCTACGCGTATCTGCCTGAAGATTATCTGACCTCGATCTTCCAATTTTATCAGCAGGGTTGTGAACAGGATCAGGGGTGAGGCAAGAAGAATCATCAGCGCTGACAGCAGTATATCGATGATTCTTTTTATAATAAGTGTTGATTTGATAACAGCCTGCCAGCTGTAACGTTTGAATAGAAAATACACTTCTGCACGGAAGCGGGCAAACCAGGTCCCGCCTTTTGCATATCTGTTATAAAGCCGTTCTTTTAAAATACTTTCCCGCACATACCCTCCGTTTAAGGTAAAGCCCGATTCGGGAAATATAGATTATCTTTTATGAAACTAGCCGTTGATTGAGTTTTCTCGTATCAAGGCTATCGGTTTAATTAATGGATATCTTTAAAAAAAGATAAGGGCAGATATGACATTTCAGAATAAAGCAGTATTATTAAAACTGTTTTTTAGATTTTCAGTTAAAGTTTCTAATATTAATACCGATAACTACTTTAGTATCTCTATAAAAAATCAAAAAAGTTTTATAATTATAGATCTGTAAATTTGATACAGCTCTATGTCTTATCCTCCCGGCTTACAAACGCATGTGAAAATAGAATTTATTGAATAATAAATGTTGATTTCGAATGGACACGACAATGACTGCTGATAATAGAGGAATAAAATGTATAAAACCCGAACCACTGTTTTTTTCTTCAGTGTTTTAATTTTAATATCCATAACAGAACTTCCAGCTTTTGCCTGGGCGCCCATGCCTCCAAAGTTTGAAAAAACTCCGGCAGCATCTCCCTTTGATGAAAATCCTCCATCAGCACCGGAACCCATCTCAATGATTCTTATAGGCATGGGAGTTAGCGGAGTTGCTGGTTATTTTATAGGCAGGCGAACGAAGAAGTGAGCTTTGTTTGCCATGGGTAAATATCCTGAGAGAACCGGTTAATGTATATGAAAAAGATTTTATTAATTTCTGTTTTTTGTCTGCTCCTGTTTGCTTTATTTGCAGGTCCGGCTTCAGCAAGAGGCGGAAACTCGAGACCTCATAACCCGCCGCCATGGGCAATGGATGACTGGAAGAATGATAACAGACCTCCTGCTGCACCTGAACCGGCTACTCTTACGCTTATTGGTATGAGTGCCAGCGGAGTATTAGGCTTTATCATAGGGAAGAAAAAAAAGTGAGTATCGAAAAGTGTAAAAATGGATCATCTGAGAAGAGTATATATATACCTTTTCTTCTGACCATCAGTCTGCTGATCGTTTATCTTTTCCTTCCATATTTTCAGTGGCTGTTCGAGTCATGGGCAGGGAATGTTTCCGGGTCCTTTGGATACCTGGTTCCATTTGTTTCATTATGGGCCTTATATTCAAAATCAAAAGAGATCATATCTTCACCATATATACCGAGTAAATCAGGATGGCCGGTTTTTTTTGCGGGTGTTATCCTTGCTCTGTTCTTCAGGTGGAATAATCAGGCAATACTGGCATGTGTAGCTCTTCCTGCGTTTCTTTATGGTTTGTGCCTGATTTTTCTTGGCAGCAAAAAAAGCCGTTATTTTATTTTTCCGATTTTCTTTTTGATGTTTTTATACCCCTGGGGGAACCTGCTTGATGCAGCTGCAGGCTTTCAGCTGCGCAGGTTTACAGTTTATGTGTCTTATATTTTATTCAGGGCTTTAGGAATGGAAAATGCCGGTATTTCGGGGACACTGCTGTATACTGGGCGCTTTCTTGTGGATATTGCTCCGGCCTGCAGCGGTCTTACCATGATGAATGTCCTGCTCTTTATGGCTGCAATCGGCGGATATCTATATAAGGGAAAAAAGGGAAGAGGACTTATAATCTTTTTTTCTGTTATTCCTCTGAGTGTGATCCTTAATACCATTAGAGTATCAGTTACCGGGTTGACCGGCCATTTTTATGGTGAAGAAGCTGCTATGGGTTATTATCACCAGCTGTCCGGGATGATGCTTTTCGGGCTTGCTGTGATTTTTTTATACTGGGAATCATGCCTTTTAAAGCGAATAGATGGGTGATTATGAAAAGAGAAAAAGCAGTTGAGGTGCAGTATATCGGTTTTATCCTGCTTGGCTTTGCCATCGCAGCGGAACTGGTATTTGTATACAAAGATATTGCTGTCTGGATGAAAAATTCCTGGCTTTATTATTCTCCTGACAGATTTGGATTATATGTTACTGCTCTGTTTTTATGCCTTTTTATTTACCGCATATTAAAAAATAAAAATCTTAAATTAACAGGGTCTAGCACAGGTCTGACCGTGATACTGTGCGGCGCAGCTATCTATTTAATTGGCTACCTGGCTGATGTTCACATTGTTCAGGCTGCGACTCTAATAATAATAACCTATGGAGTCGTTTTGTACATAATGGGGATTGAATGGGGGCGTATACTGCTGTTTCCCTTTTTATTTCTGTTTTTAATGCTGCCTACAATATCATTTCAGATAGAGTCGGCATTTGGTGTAATTTTGAGATCCTCAATTACAAATCTATCCGTATGGATTCTTAATGTTTTAAGCGTTTTCTGCGAAACCGGCAACAGTATTCTTATAGTCAGCAGTATTGAAGTTCCAATTAACTATTACAGGGACTCAATATCTTCGCCTCTTGCATTCCTGATACTTACCTGCATTGCCGCAGAGTTTATTTTTTATAAAAACAGGTACAAGATATCTTATGTAATGCTGCTATGGGTCCCCATGTTTATCGTATCTCACAGTATATTCACAGTAACAATGGTGCTTAGCTACATGCTGGATGATGCAGCCCGGTATGAATTCATATGGGGCGGCCGTGTCTGGCTTCCGATCATGATTCACACGGCGTTGCTTATACTGCCTGTTATCCTTATTAAAGTGTTTAAGCTGAAAAAGGTGAAATAAAGAGATGAATAGCAGAAAACCTGTTAGAAAATTTGTCTATATTTTTATAATTCTATTAGCAGTAGTTATTTTTGTCAGCTGGTTTGATCAGAAGAAAAAAAATATAAATATCGATTTTCCCCTGGATAAAATTACGATGGAAATTAACGGGTGGAATGGCGAAAATCTTCCGACCTCCGCCCAGGAAAAAAAATGGTTTGAGGATGGAGATTTAATCACGAGGCAGTACATTAAAGGGGATGACAAACTGTACCTGGTTGCTATCCAGGAAAGAGGCGACCGGCACCGGGTTCATTCACCTGTTGACTGTTATTCCGGTTCCGGGTGGATGATAAAAGAAAAGGAGACCCTTCGTATCGGCAGCAAAAGTAATTCTAAAACTGTACGCAGAATGTACGTAGTTAAAAACGGGGTCCCTCGTTTTGTGTATTACTGGTTTTCAAATGGAGATGACCAGTGTGCCAGTTTTAAAGGGCATTTGCTGGTATTTTTAAGAGATATTATTTTCACGGGATCAGTAAAGTCATGGGTATGTTTTCAGGTTTCAGCCGATATCGGAAAGAATCCTGAAGTAACAGGGCGCAGGCTGGAAAAATTTATATACAAGCTCGGTGTCTGACAGGTTCGGTCTATCGGCTGACGGTTTTGATTCATGTTTTATTGTCGGGTAAACGGTAGACAAATGTGAATTAAAAATCGGAATGAAAAGAGGAATAAAAGAATGAGCATGGATACTTCAGAAAAAAAAGGCGCTGTTGATGTTGGAATGGTTATAGTTAATTTTTACTCTGAGCAGTACATTGTAAATTTACTGAACACCATAAAGAAAAAAAGAAAAACCGATTTTGAAGTAATTATTGTGTCCAACAGCGGACCATTTAAAGGCGCCGGAGAATTAAAATATGATTTCAATATTAATATTGTTGAATCCAAAAACAATATTGGGTTTGCCCGTGCCTGCAACATGGGGGTAAAAAATACAAATGCGAAGTATATTATGTTTATCAATCCTGATGTCCTCATTACACCTGAAATTATAGACAGACTATTTGAAATCCATGAAAACAATCCTGACTCCGGAGCTGTAAAACCAATAGTAGGAGGAGAACGTATTATCTTTAAAGAGCCTCACGAATTAAGGCCAATAAAAGATATTAATATCGGTTCAACCTTCATGATCAGCCGTGATTTGTTTTGGGAGATCGGCGGTTTTGATGAAACATATTTTCTCTGGTACGAAGATACGGACATAAGAGATAGAATTCTTAAAACCGGTAAACCTGTTCACATGGTCGATAACATAGTGCTTCCTCATGTGAATATGTGTTCAACCTATCATGTACCGGAGGATATGGGGAAGTTTCTGGTAAAGGCATGGATGTGTTCTCATGTAAATTACCTGAACAGCCGGTTCGGTATAATCGCAAGTTTATTCTGGTGCCTGGCAAAAATATCAAAAAGCATGTATCTCCTGGCTAAAGGGACGCACCCCGAAGCACCTCATAAAAAATACCCCGGTACGGCTGTACTATTCGGCCTGCGGCTCGTATCGAATTTTTTCAGGATCAAAAAGTATGTTGTATTTGATGGTATCCAGTATTTCTGGGGCGGAAAGCCGAAAATGATCAATATGTAATTAGCTTTTTGTTCCTGGATGAGTGTTAATTTTTTATTCAATTCGGGCTTACTGCTGATGTAATAGGGTGATAAATAGAAATGATTACAAAACTGATAAATAAACTGTTTAAATTTGATCCTGATTCCATAAGGTCACTTAGTATCAGGTCTGCAGTCTGGAGCATTTTATCTAAGGGGGGAGGGGATATAATCAGGCTTGCCGGGAATCTTCTGCTTACCCGTATACTTTTTCCTGAAGCCTTCGGGCTGCTTGCTACTGCAAATGTTCTCCTCATGATGGTTCAGTTATTTTCTGATACAGGCGTTAAAACTGCTATTATTCAAAATCCAAGAGGATCAGAGGTCGAATTTTTAAACACCGTATGGATAATCAATATCATCCGAGGAATAATCCTGTGCTCAGTAATATTTATTTCAGCCTGGCCATTATCCATATTCTATCAGGAGCCTCATCTGAAAAATATCCTGTTTATTATGTGTTTAGGACCGCTGTTATTCGGATTTGAAAATCCTGCCCTGCCATTGCTGGTTAAGAATTTTGAAATTCACAGGCAGTTCAAGATGGACATAATAACCCAGGTTGTAGCGCTGGTAACCACTGTTATACTGGCTTTTATACTCAAATCGGTATATGCGCTGGCAATTGGATATACTCTTTCAAACTGTTACCGGTTAGTTGCAACCTATTGTATTATACCATTCAGGCCTCATTTTTCCTGGGATAAGGATGCTGGAAAGGAATTATTCAATTTTGGTAAATATGTTTTTCTTAACACCATGATTACCGTTGTTGTCTATGAGCTGGATGTATTACTGATAGGGAAGATGCTGAATATGGAGACTCTTTCATTTTATAATATTGGAAAAAATTTAGGGTCACTTATGTTCGTTTTTTTCAGCCAGATTATCGTTCAGTCATTTTTACCTGCAATAAGCACTGTTCAAAAAGACCATCTTCATGTTCAGAGGATATATCAGAAAACCACTGCTTTATTTTTAACACTGGCGGTTCCTGCTTCAGTTCTTGTAATGCTTTTTTCTCATGATATCATTGCCCTTCTGTATGATCCAAGGTATCAGCTGGCTTATATTTCCATGTCGTGGTTCGCAATAGCCGGGGTGTTCAGAATAATCGGTCAGGTATCGGGAGCCACGTTTTTAGCGACCGGAAAACCTGCTCTGGAGATGAAATCAATGGCAGCAGGATCAGTAATTTTAATTGCTTCACTTTTTGCAGGAATTACGAGCGGTGATATTTACGGCGCATCATGCGGTGTTGCCGTTGCTGTGTCTATAATACCTGTAATAAAATGTGTATTTCTTAAACGTATTATGAAATTTCCTTTAAGAATTGTTGTTATGCCCTATCTTCAGATCTTTGTCGTAGCCGGTATATCTGTTTTGATTTATTATGTTATCAAACCATGGGCAGGAAACGGATTGTATTACAGGATAATTTTTATTGTTTTAATGAGTCTTTTCTCCTTTGGAATATCCAGTGCTGTATACTTTTATTTGAAAAATTACTCTATTAAAAATGAGGGTAATGAGGGCAGTCAGTGCGCTGTTCAGTTGGCCGGTTAATACCAGGTTTGGGTACAACATTATTCTATGTCTGATATCATGAAAGGATTTTGCCAGGGTATTGAATATGCTCTTTAAAAAAACATCATCTGACAATAAACCTCATCTAATTGTGATACCTCCACAGCCTGTAGTTGTTAATAAAGATGACGATACTTATTATACAACCGAAAAGTTTCTCGTCGGTATGCAGGAATATGCCTCGTTATGGCCTGGAAAAGTAACAGTCTTAATGTACCCTGCTCATGTTCACTCATCAAATCTTGATGAAACAGAGATAAATCCTGAGAAATTGGGTTTTAATCTTCAGGTTATTGATTTTGATACTGACAGCTTAACGGAAGAAATTAAAAAAGCCTCAATAGTCCTGGCAACAATTGATTATCGAATACATTCTATCAGCCGGATATGCAGGGAACTTGATAAAAACATTGTTTTAATATCCGAGAATTCTCTCAGGACAAGACTCCAGATTATAGATTCATCAATCGGTAAACCTGTTATGAGAGTTAAGGTGAGTATCTGGGAATTTTTTGAGGAATTGCGTAATAAGGCAACAGTTAAAAAAGCCTCTGGTGTGCAATGCAATGGTCTACCTACATATGAGAGTTATAAGAAATTAAATTCCAACAGCCTTTTATTTTTTGATTCACGTGTTCGAGAAAACATGCAGACAGGTGTGGCTCAAATATTAAATAAAAAAAGGTCTGGTAAATTGAAACTTGTTTTTTCCGGGAGATTAACTGCCATAAAGGGAGTAATTGATTTATTGGAGGTCGCAGAAATATTGAACCGCAGAGGTGTAGATTTCAGTCTTAAAATATGCGGCGATGGTGATCTTACCTCATCTATGCGACAAATTATTGAAGATAAAAATCTTAAAGATAAAGTTGAAATGGAGGGGAATTTAGATTTTACAACAGAACTTATTCCACTGGTCTCCAATGATTGTGATGCTTTTGTCTGTTGTCATCCCCAGGGTGATCCTTCCTGTACTTACCTGGAGACAATGTCATGCGGTGTGCCGATTGTGGGGTATGACAATGAAGCCTTTAAAGGCGTCGTTGATCTGTCAGGGGCAGGCTGGTATTCTCCCATACATAATCCTGTAAAGCTGGCGGGCGTTATAGAAAGGCTGGCAAACAACAGAGAAGAAATAATAGAACATTCAATCAGAAGCATCGAGTTTGCATCACAGCATAGCTTTGAAAAAACCTTTTTAAAACGTAACGAACATATATTTAGTATTTTAAATAACTGAAACTATGATGACCCTGTATAAAAAGCCTGTGTTTTCGAGAATAACTCATATTACTAAATATCTATGCAATCCATATGATGCATTGTCATATATAGGTATTCTCGGGATCAAAAATCTTGGAGATGAGGCCGTTTACACTGCAGTAAAGAGCTGCTTTAAATCACTGCCTGTATATTCACACATACTGCCTGGACGTCCTGCATGGCTGGGCAGGCTGATTGCCCGTAAAAAAGTCTGTGGTACAATTTTAGGCGGCGGTACTTTGATAGGCGGAGGAAGCAGGTCAGGGAATCCGTGTCTGGATGCCTTTGAAACAGCAGAGAGAAAAAAACAATTGCTGTTTGTTTTTGGAACCGGAGTATCGGGAGTTGATTTTGCAAAAGGCGATACTCTCAAGGAACAGATGCGCATACGATGGTATAATGTTTTAAAGAATGTCAAATATCTTGGGGTTAGAGGCCCTGACTCCGTGAAGACATTAAATGAATGGGGACTTGAAGCGGAAATGATTGGTGACCCTGCATGTCAGTTCACACCCGATAAATCATTATGGAAGAAAGATTCAATGCGGATCGGAATTAATGTAGGAAAAAGCGACAAAGATTTTCCGCATCTTTATGAGGCAATTGCTGAACTAATTCGTCATCAAGAAAAATCAGGTTTTAAAGTTGAGTTTTTTGTTGTATGGCCTGATGATCTTGGCGCAACCTATCACACTGCAGAACTGGCAGGGATAAAAAATCCTATTGTTCATAAGCTGTACTATGATCCCGCAGGCTATGTTAGGATTGCCGGGAACTTAAGATGTTTTATTGGTCTGAAACTGCATTCAACTATTCTGGCCTTGTGCGCCGGAATACCTTCTATTATGCTGAATTATAATCCGAAATGTCTCGATTTCATGAAATCAATTGGTATGGAGAAATACAGCATTCCTGTCAGCGAAATAACAGACTCTGTTTTTAACGAAAGGCTGAATGAAATCATAGACAATGGAAATGAAATTTCTGACAGGGTATTTTATGAAATGAAAAAATTTAAAAAAATGCAGATTGACCAGGCCAGAAATCTTGCAGTTCGATATCTTAAGTAGTAAACAGGTTGTTTTACATGACTTGTCGGGATGTCTTTTGCGTAATATTGTTCCTTAAAGGTTTACAGTTTATCCTGCCCCAGAAATAACGGATTAATCCCAAAAATTGAGGGTAGATGACTATAATGGTATGTACGCCATACTGTACAGCATGATTCCATGATCGGTTTTTCTTGATTTTAACTTTCGGGATACCAAGTAAAGGTTTAGCAATAACAATAAGAGCAGCTATTATACCCGGCAGTATATAATCAAAAGCAAATCCTCCCCCAGTAATTACCAATGGAAGCAACGTTCTTAAGCTGATCCTTATGTTTTCCTTTAACCACATTTTTTCTTTATTTTTAATGAATCTCATACTTACTTCTGCATAGGCATACCCGCTTCTGAAAGATCTTTTTAAATATTTATAAAAACTGCTCATATTTATATCGTGCCTGGCCATGGGGCTTTTTATCCGCCTGATACTCCAGCCTTTTTTTCTGACCCTGTAACTTAACTCAGGATCCTCGCCGGCAATAAGCGTCTCGTCATATCCTCCGGCATCTAGAAGGACGTTACGTTTTATCAATACTCCTCCACCAAAAAAATCACATAGACCTTCGTCTCCAGCCCATTCCATTTCGGCAAGGATATGATAGATATTTTTTTCCGGGTGTATTTCATTAAGACTGCCGCAGACAGCCGCAATATTATCTTTCATATGTTCTAGAGCATTCAGGAACCAGTCCGGATCAATTATCATATCAGCATCCAGAAACTGAATTATGGGAGCTGAAATAGCTCTCCAGCCGGCGTTTCTGCCCCTTCCAGGAGTAGGATGAGGATTATCAAGCTTTATTACCCTTACACCTTCAAAACCTGATGCCAGTTCAGCGCTCCTGTCTGTTGAACCTCCGTCAGCATAAACAATCTCTAAAAGTTCCTGCGGATAATTAACTGCTCTGACGGCTCTTATACAATCAGCAATGTGAGCTTCTTCGTTAATGCCGATTATTACAATTCCTATTTGTGGGAGTTTCCGGTTCATATTACCTTTCCCTGTTTATCTAATGTTGGTCTGTAATTTCTGAAGGAGGATATAATAAGTTTTAACATCTGAAAGGAATTTTTTCTTTTGTTTTTGCCTTTTGATGTTCTGCTGAACAGGTTTTTGGTAAATATTAAAATGTTCCAGAAAAATTCAGTGGCAAGTGAAAGGGCGGCATAGCACCAGCCGTAAAATTTTATGTAGTACTTTAATTCACTTGAAAGACGTATTGTCAGAATCTGTCTGCCGTTTTCCGAAAAACCTGTTTCGGATTTTTCCGCACTTTGTCCACCAAGGTGAATGACTTCGGTATATGGATAAAAGACAACATCCCAGCCTGATCTCTTTGCTGTTAAACAGTAGTCTACTTCTTCAAAATAAAGGAAATACCGGTCATCCAGATATCCTATGTCTTCCATTGTCTCTCTTCTGATAAGAAAAAAAGCACCAACTACCCATCCGACACTTTTAGGTGTTGAATGATCCCACCATGAAAAATCTACACGCCCGAAGAATCGCGATTTTGAATAACGGTCTGAAAGTCCTGACATAGTTAAAAGCTTATTTAAAGGACCAGGAAGCATCCTTGCCGAAGGCTGCATGGTTCTATCAGTGTTTACAAGTTTACATCCCAGGATTCCCGTTTCAGGATTTTTATCCATGTACGTTATTGTTTTTTTAAGGGTTTCTTCTTCAATAAATGCATCTGAGTTAAGCAGGAGTATATATCTTCCTGCAGCTGCTTTCATTCCCGGTCTGTTGCCTCCTGCAAATCCCATGTTTTCATGTAACCGGATCAGTTTTATATCAGGGAATTCACGCTCGATCATATCTGCAGAACCGTCTTTTGATGCATTATCAACTGCTATGATTTCATAAGTGACATTTGATGCATTTCTTATTACACAGTTAATGCAGTCGCGTGTCATATCCCTTGTATTAAAGGACACAATAACAATTGATACATCGGGTATCCTGTCATCTTTTACTGTATTTCTGTCTTCAGCCATTCTTCTTACAGCTCCTGAAATTCCTTTTTTATACTTCCCTGAATAAACCCGATGGTCCAGAAAAATAAACCGATCATAAAAGCAGGCAGTGACAGTGTAAATTTAAGTATATGGTATCTTCCCGCCTTTAAAATTCTGGGTATAATCCGTGCACATTTAATAATAAAAAAAAGAGGCGACAGGACTATTGGAAAAATCCCTCTCTGGGATATGCTTCTTCTAAGATTTTTTCTGTATATGGCAACATACTTACCAAGCATTTTCTGATTATTTAAAAAACTGCTCCAATTTTCTCTGAATATATGGCTTACTGTTGAATCGGGGGTAAATAATATCTCCGTCAGTCTGCTCAGGTTCAGGCCGAGGGTTACATCTTCTGATGCTCTTATTTCAGGAAATCTGCCTGCACGGTTGAAAAGCTCTTTATCACAGTAAAAATTGCAGCTCGGGATAAAAAATTTTGTCCTGTTTTTGCCTGTCGGCAAGTATTCATTGAACTGAAGATAGTACTGGGCCAGTGCAATTGCTTTGTTTTTTTGAAAGTCGGGAACTTCAACTCCGCCTCCGCCAGCCTTGTGTCCTGTCTCATAGGCATCTTTTATCTTTTTTAAAAGGAGGGGAGACGGAACAACATCCGAATCAAGAAAAACCAGCAAAGAGCCGGATGAATGATCCGCTCCAATATTTCTGCCTGCAGATGGTGTAAGTCTTGTTTCGGATCTTATAAATCTGACAATATCTGATGTTTCAAATTTTGCAGCCAATTCTGTAATGTTTTCATCATCGGAAGAGTCAACTACTATAACTTCATAATCCTCTATTTCTTTCTGTTTTAGCAATCCCTCAAGTGTACATGAAAGTGTGCCCGAAGAATTGTATGATGGTATTATAACAGATAGTCTGCTGTTCATTTTATTTACACCCGGTGCATAAATTGCTGTCAAAAAAAGTCTTCATCTGTTTACAGTTTTTATCAAGGTCATACATCTGCTCAATTTTTTTTCGTGCATTAAAACCGATTTTATGTCTCAGGTTTTCATCCTTTATCAGTAGTGCCATTTTATCTGCAAGGCTCTCAGTATCAGAGGGGGCGAAAAGCATCCCGTCTTCATTGTCGCTGATAAGCTCTGGTATCCCGGTTATAAATGTTGTAATACACGGGATCTGTTTTGCCATTGCCTCCATAAGTACAACCGGAATACCTTCGGCAAAGCTTGGTATGACAAAAATATCCGCACGGTTGTAATGATCGAGTACTTTATCCTGACCGAGCGCTCCGGTAAAATTAACAGAATCGGAGATGTTAAGTCTTTTTGAAAGCTGTTCAAGCGAATTGCGGTCAGGTCCGTCACCGACAAAATTAAGGCTGAATTTGATACCACGTTCTTTTAAGACTGCGCAGGCATCAAGCAGTATGTGCTGACCCTTAGCGGGCACAAGGCGCCCCACACACAGGATTTCAGGTATTTTATTGCCCGGGAGATATACGGGCATAAACTTTGACGTATCAACACCGCACCTTACAATATAAAATTTCTTCCAGTATCTATATGGCACTATACGCATCAGCTGGCTTCTGCAGTAATATCCAATACATCTTATCCCGGCTGAACGTTTTATTTTTTCTTCAAGCAGATTGCTGTCAACATTGTAAAAAATATCAGGTCCGTGAATGCTGATGCTGAATGTTGTTTTTCCGAAGCAGGAAGCTATCATTGCAACAGTTGATGCAGGGTTTGCAAAATGGACGTGTATATGAAGTGCTTTCACTTTATGCATCCAGTCCAGAAGAATCCCTGCTTCCGCAAAGTATCCTGCTGCCTTCACGAATCCGAATTTCCCTTTTCTTAAAAAAAACAGTGTTTTTATCAGCATTGCTGAATATCCGGAAGGAGATCTGAAAAAGGATTTTAAATGAGCTGCAAGTGTCTTTGCTATAGAGCTGTTCTTGATGTACAGGGTTTTTTCATATTCTTTTTTTTCTTCCGGTGTCATTCTGGAAAGCATTTCAGGTCTTCTTACTGATGCTGTTTTAATATTCATCCCTGATTTTTCAAGTTCTCTGATTTCTCTGAAAATAAAGGTGTGTGAAATTGCAGGGTATTCACTGGCAAGGTAGGCGATGGTGTTTAAAGGTGTGTCTGTATTATGTCTGATCATTAGAGTGTTTTCCTATATGTACCTTGAAACTCTGTTTGATTGAACATTGCTCATTGTGCCCGGCCTTCTGCTGAAATCAATGATAAAAGAAAAAAGCAGAAGAATGACACATAAAAGCTCACAGATATTATTTATGCTGCAATTATTAAATGTCAGGTTCAGTACCTGGTCCACCGGATGGAAAGACGCCGAGCCTATAAGTATGAAGGATGCAAGTATAACTGATGATACCAGTGTCATCCTGTGATCTTTCATAAAGTCAATTATTGATGATTCCAGATATTTTATAATCAAAAGAACCGCTCCAAACACTGCACCAATAAAGAACATCTGAAATGTATAGCGTTCTTCATACCAGCCGTGGATTACAGCTGATATTCTGATGAAGTTAACAGCCTTTTCAGTTAATCCAAATATTCTTGAAGCAAATACTGTGATGATCAGCAGCCCCAGAATAGACCAGAAAACACGATACCTGGTTACTGAACCTGAATCTGTAAAATTGGATGCGCGCACTATGTAGGCTATGCAAAAAAGCGAACATAAAAGATAGCCTGATCCTGTGATCCATTCTATCGGTGTTGTCTTTTGTAAAATATGGTAAAAATAACCATTCATTGTTTCAGCCTTTTAAATACTGATTTAAAAAAACAGTAATCCTTTTTTCTTCGTTTAACTGCCTGCCAGACTATAAATACCGGGGCTGGTAAAAGTCTACCTGCCAGGATTCTTCGTCTGGTACTTCAATTTTTTCAAAAGACTCCTTTATGATTCCTGTTATGCCGCCTGCAGCTACTATGAAAATAGGATTAATCATTGCGTTGAGCAGGTTATCTATCATGTAAAGCCCCAGGATTATTGAGAGTACAGTTGTGCATCCTGTCTCGGGCCGGAACCATAATTTTATATTGTACCTCTTCATGAGTACAAGAACCGGTAAAAGTATCGACAGTGTTAATGCGCCTATGCCGACAAAACCGTATCGGCCGAACATAATTATCCACAGACCGTCAGTAACAGAAAGGTCATTTCCAAATTCATCATAAATTCTCGACCGGCCCCAGCCTCCCCATCCGAACACAGGCCGGATCATGGCTTTTTGAGACAGCGAATCTTCATTTGAAAATCTTGCATACAGTGATGCCGCTCTTTCCTGATCTATATTGTAGTATATGAAATTGAGAAGGTTATTGCCTGACCAGTATCCTGTTGCTCTTGTACCTATATAAAGCACGGGGACCAGTATCAGTAATATTATGAGTATTCGTTTTTTTAGTTTTAGTGTCAGGAAGACTGTTCCTGCCCCTACTGCAAGCAATGCCAGTGCGCCTGCAGATTTGCAGAATATGGATGTTATTAAAAGAGCAATGGTCAGCCATCTGACCTGAATATTTAATATCTTTTTTACTGTTCCGGAAGCCCATAACCAGATGCCTATTAATGATGCGCTCATCATCCATATTCCTACCATAAGACCATGTTCCATGAATACCATAGGACGGTAGCCTCCGTAACGCATGGTCTGGGCAAATGAACGCTGCATGAAACCGTAAAAAATATTATGCAGCTGAGGGCTCATACGTATCTCATACCAGCAGAGCGGCATGTAGATTATGCCACCTATAAATATGCCGATGGCAAATTCTTTCAGCCCTTCAAGGTCATTGAAGTAAATTCTTCCAATCAGGTAAGGGAATCCCCAGGTTACTGTCTGGGTTAGTAATGAGGCAACTCCGTCATAAAGGCCAAGGCCGTTTGCAAGAGATGAAATCAGGGGGCATATGCACCATATCAGCATTGGCACATCAATAAGGCGGGGTCTGAATGTTATCAGCCGTTCTGAATCAAATATTGCAGCAGCTATTAACACTCCCCAGCAGGTGGCTGACATTTTTGTATAATCAGGAAGCCCGGGAAGAGGGTAGGCTGCAACAGGCAGAAAGAGCCAGGCAAATAAAAATGATGTTATTACCGCACGTCTGGGCGGCAGCTTTAAAAACAGCCCTATAACAACAGGTATCCATCCAAACATCATTATTGGAACTAACGGCCCCATGCTTATTTGTCCCCCTTAAGATATCCGGAAATAGCCTGTGCGCTTATACCGCTGTGAAATGAAGATTTGATTTTATTGTAGCCTGTTTCACTCAGGTTTTTAGCAAATGCAGGATTTTTTATTATACTCAGTATTCCTTCGGTAAGCTGATCTGTATTTTTGGGGGGGACCATTACACCATCGATTCCATTACTGACCAGTTCCGGGACACCTCCGACATTTGTGACCACTACCGGCACCTTCATGGCCATTGCTTCCATAGTGGCAACACCCAGTTCTTCATTCCAGCTGGGAAGCACGAACAGGTGGGCTGATTCCAGCTCTGCAATTACTTCTTCTTCGGAGATTGAGCCCAGCAGTGTAATGCTTTGGCCAAGAGACAGTTCGTCAATCCGGTCTTCTATAAATTTTCTTTCACTGCCGTCTTTTGAAAAATCTTCTCCCGCAATCCTCAGCTTTGCATCTATGCCCTGCTTTTTTAAGAGGTGTACAGATTTTATTAACTCACCGTACCCTTTGTGCCTGGTAAGACGGCTGCAGCAGAAAATATTACATGTGTTTCTGCCGTCCCAGGGTATGTAGGCTGATTTCCTTTTAAATACTTCAAGCTCAACGCCCATGGGAGCAATATATACAGAATCCGGCATATTATTCTTTAGAATATCTGAGACCTCTTTAAGAAGCCTTTTAGTTATTACAATGCAAAAGGCCGCATGTTTCCATTTCTGTTTCTGGTTTTCTCCGTAACCGTAAAAAGAGCCGTGCAGTGTCATGCTGTATTGAAGGTCTGAAATCTGTTTTGCAAAAAGTGCTATGTTGGCTGCGTCTGCACATGAATGTACATGGACATGTTTTATGCCGTTTTTTTCTGCTATCCAGGATAATCGGGCTCCCATTAATAGCAGTCCAAAATATTTAAGATATCCTTTTAATCCTTTTGTTTCTGATCTGACAATAGTGCCAAGGCATCGCCGCCATGCTGCCGGGCCGGCCAGAAGCAGGGCAATAAGGGAAGTGAATATTTCTCCAGGCCCGGGCGGGAAAAGGTAAGTCGTCTCATCAATAGCGCTGTCAGACCAACTGTGAGAAATTATTTTAGAGAGCGGCCTGCGGGTAGAAATAAGTGTGACATCAACCCCGTTTTTTTTCAGCGCTTTTTTTTCCCGCCAGAAGAAAATGTGAGTCTGGCCTGGAAATTCAGGTATGAAATATCCTGTTTTTATATTCATCAGCTACAGGTCCTGCTCTTATTAATCAGTTCATTATAGATGCCGATCAGGTTTTGTGCCTTACTGGACCACTGGAATTCTTTGGCTCTTTTTATAGATTCCCTGGACATCATGTTCTGCTGTTCTTTATTTTTTATTAAAAACTCAATTTTATTTACCAGTTCATCTGTAATATATTCATTTGAAACAGGATCAATTTTAAATCCTGTTTTCTCTGTTACATATTCTCCAATGCCGCCGTAATTGATTACAATGCAGGGTAATCCGCATGCCATTGCTTCAAGCACCACGGCTCCTCCAAATTCTCTTATTGAAGGAAAACAGAAGATGTCGGAGTTGCTGTAATGACTAAATGTCTCACTCTGGTTAATCCAGCCTGTGAAATTTACAGTATCAGAAATACCAAGCCTTTTTGCCTGTTCCATGAGGTTCTTTTTTTCCGGTCCATCTCCGACAATTGTTAAGGAAATGTCTTTCACTTTTTTCTTCTTCACTCTGCTTACTGCGTCAATAAGCAGGTTTGCTCCTTTATAGGGGACAAGGCGCCCGGTAAATAGTAACCTTAATGTTGATGGTTTATCTGTATTACTGCTGTCTGATCTGAAAAAATCCTGTGAAATGCCGTTTTCAAAAAAGAGTGAAATATGACTGTCATCAATTGAAAACATTTTTTTAAGTTTAGTAAGTGTATAAGTGGAGCCTGCAAGCACCCTGTCTGCCTTTCTATATGTTCTGGAATAACCCGGCAGCACTCTTGAAAAAAATCTTAAAAAGTTAAAATGTGCGAATTCTTTTCTGGCAACCTTTCCAAAACCCTCGGGGAAAGGTATACCTCCATTCACCGGTCCTAATATAAAGGGTGTTCCTTTGCATGCCTTTATCATTTTTGAAGGGTATCTAGGGAGTATTGGAGTTATGGAATGAACGATATCGTAATATCCGCTAATGACTTTTTCACTGAATAAATCATATACCCTGCTGTCAAATGCTGCATGGACAGGATAGGTAAGGGCATGCAGTAAAGGCCAGTTTGTTCCCCGCCCGGATGTGAGCCTGCTTGCTATACGGTAATATTTCTGTATTCCTTTACTTTCAGGTATGTATGTTATGTTTCGATTTTCTTTTACTTTTTCAAGTGCGTCTCTATTTCTTTCATGAGTGACAAGTGTTACATCTGCAAGCCTGCTTATTTCATTAAAAAAGTTGTACCCCACGAGAGGAACTGATGACCATTCCGGATTGCACTGTTCAATAATCAGCAATATATTCATGTTTCAATACATCCTTCAGAGCTAGATAGTAAAGCAAGAGTAACAGTATTTAATATGAATCATTTTCCATAATACTTCGCTGAATCAATTTAACACTCTGGATCCGCGGAGAAATTTTAAAAATTGTTTTAGGCAGTAATTCGAGTTCTTCCTGAGCTTTTTCATAAGTAGGATACAGGCCGTAAGTAATAGAGTACCAGTCCAGACCGTTATTCTGTTTATGATAAATTTTACAGTTGTCCTTTCGGTCAAAGGAATTGAAAAAATCATGAATAGCTGACAGATCGGCTGAGCTTATTAACTGGATAGTGTAGGAAACTTTTTTCTGATTCATCAACCACTGCCCGCTCATTACCCTGCTTTCCGAAGGGGACTGTTCCCCTCTACTTTCCATAGGTGTATAAGGTGAGGGTGTTTTTACTTCTTCCATACTGTCATCAGCATCACGGTCATATATAATTTCAGACTCTGGCTGATCCATGTCCCTGGTATGCAGTGCCGAAACACCTGTTTTATCCTCTAATTCAAAACCGGCTTCTGTAACCGTATTATCTGTTTTTTCTATTACAGCATTTGTATTGTTTGTTTCGACATTTGCGGTTGAAGATATAAAGGTTACCATCAGAGTAAGTTGAACAAACAGGAACAGGACAAATATTGATTTACATGCATTTATTATTACTTTTGCGTTGAATATTTTTTTTGCCTGCCTGAAGAAAGATATACCGTTTTTTGCGGCCTGGCGTCCTAAAAGATTTAGTGACTGATAAGGCTGGTCCGGAGCAGGATGAAGGACCCTGAAAAAATTTGTTTTAATCCATTGCTGAACCGGCCACAGTAATTTAAAAACAGTCTCCTGTATTTTTGTTTTATACCTGGGCGCGCCAAGGTTGAGGACCGCGGCAATCGCCGGAACCTCCAGCTTAAACAGTGTCTGCCCTGCCAGATAGGTGAATTTATAAAGGCTTCTATCCCCCTGAACCACCAGAGGTACTATATCTGCCTGCACAATAAGGAATTCTGCCAGGTCACTTATCAGCATGGGCATTGTATCAATCAGTATAAAGTCATACTTTTTTCTGCACTGTTCCAGAAGCTTTGAAATTTTTGATCTGTCAAGGTTTACAAGTTCATCATTACTGGGAAGGTGTCCGGCGAGGAGTATATCTATCCCTCTTTCTTTATCACGGGTTATGTATTGAGAAATAGGAGCTTTTCCCTTTATGAAATCAAGAAGTCCCTTTTCGCATCCATCTGATTTTATAAGGTTTAGAATGGAAGGGTTGGCGAAATTGGTTTCAATTACAAGCACTCTGGTGCACAGCTTTGACATGGCGTAGGCTGTATTTAACAAAATCTCCGTAACACCGCTTTTTGCATCCACGCCTGTAAACACTGCGGTTTTTGCATTATGCCCTTTACGTTCTTTGTCCAGTTTAATAGCAAGGCTGTGAATAGCCTGTGCCACAGGATTTGTCGGGTCATCAAGAAGCACACGTGAAAAAGGACTTTGTTTAAGACGTACCTGAAGGTAATCCTCAACAGGGCGATGCGGAAGTGTGCCGAGGCTGTTAAGAATATCCTTTTCAACCCTGATCCTGTTATCAAGTATATCAAAAAGAATGCATCCCGATGTAATAAAGCCAAAGGCAAATAGAAAAATCATTATAACTAATTTATTTAAATTGCTGCCTGAAATAATACCCGAAGAGTCAGCCATTCTTTCCAGTCTTATTTTTCCAGGCGCCTTTGATTCAAGTTTTAATTCATAAATTCTGTTATCGACACGATTAAGATGGTTTTTCATTTGTTCAAGGCTGGCTTCAATCTGTTTTCTTGTCAAATCCTTGGCAGCTATTTCAGCGCGTTCTGCTCTAAGTTTTATACTTCTGTCAAGAATTTCATCCTCAATCATTTTTGCAGCATTCAGTTCAGTCTGAGCATGGATTATTTTTTCTTTTAATTCGGTTTCTCTTTTTTTATAAAGTAATTTTTGGGTGTCTTCCCTGATTAACTCTTTTTGTTCATCGGTGTATTCCTTTATGTCTTTCATTCTCTCTTCAAGCTGGTGTTTTCCCGGGTTGTCATCTGCAAGCCCGACCTTTGAATTATTAAGTTTATGAAGTGATTCAAGTGAGAGAATATCGAGTCTGGAAACAACATCGTTCTGAGCAATTTTCTCCTGTATGTAGGCATCAAGGGAAAGATTTTTTAAAGTCTCCGCCTCCCTGGTAACTGCTTCCAGTTTTTTTTCTTTTTCCAGCCTGTCCCTGTACGCGCTCTGATAGGCTGATTGAAACTGTGAAGCCTCATCATTGTTTCCTGAAAATACACTTGATGCGATCTCTTCAGATATTTTTTTCAGATGTGCGGTTTTTTCCTCAATCTGCCTGTTCAGACTCTCCTTCTCAGTCTCAAGAAAGGAAAGTCTTCTGTGATCTTTGCCTTCTTCTTCCTTTTGATATTCATCTATGTAAACCTCCATGATGGTATTAACCATCCTGGCCATTCCTTCCGGAGAATCTCTTAAAAGAGTTATATCAATAAAGTGTGTTCCGCGCGGCTGGTTGACGCTCAGCCCGTTACTTAATATCCTTCCTGCAAGGGAAAGAGACATGCCTTCGGGCATATAATACTTTTTTATATTCTCAGGGAGACTGTCTACAGCCTTTTCAAGAATTTTAGGGCTGTCGAGTACATCCAGCTGTGTGCTTATGAACTGGTTATAATAGCTGGCAATAGAATTTTCATCTGTACGTGAAATCATTGATTCCGATACAGGCAGTACAACCATTTTGCCGCTGACCTGATAATAGGAACTGCTGAACATGAATGCCAGGGGAGATAATAATAAAAACAGGCTGCCGCCAAACACAACTATCTTGAACCAGTGCCTGATCAGGGCAGCTACCGGATCAAATGGTTTTGCCGGTTTTATTGTAATATCCTTTTGTGCTGTGGCGTTCATATATTTTCTGTTAGTGACTCTTTTTAGCCTGCATGACTGTTTTTAATTACTGATAGCTTCCTGAAGAACGTTTCCCGTAATAAAAGTATTAAGAAAAGGGCTTATCTGTCTCAGGTAGTAGTTGAATTCTGCAACTCCCTTTCGCGGGATATATATAATATCATTATCCTTAAGCAGCAGGTTCTGTGAAAAGTCTCCCTTTGAGATGATTCTGCTTAGATCAATAGTAATCGGTTTATCCTGTTCGTGCATATTTCTTACAAGTTGTATACGTCTGATATCTGCATCTTCAGTAGGGCCGCCTGCCTGATTGACTGCATCAAGAAAAGACATCCCGGAAGTCTGAATTGCGTAAGAGCCTGGACTTTCTACTTCTCCCATTACAAACACGGAGGCGTCAGTAGAATCCGGTATATATATAATGTCGTTGTTGGCAAGACCTATATTTAGTTTCATGTTTGCCTTGCCCAGCAGCTGAAGAAGGTTTATCCAGATGATCTGATCTTTGCCTCTTATTATGTAGCACTTTGAAAGAAATGCCGATTTATCAATGGTAGGCAGTCCGCCTGCCATTGAAAGTGCTTCGAGTATCGTTGCATGACCGTCAAGATGAATTATTCCCGGGTTTGATACTCTTCCAAGCACATAAACTTTATTGTTCATGTATTCAAGGATCGTGAGGGTTACAATCGGATCTTTATACAATCTGGAGAATGCCTTTTGAACAGCATCTGCTGCATCCTTCCTGGTTAATTGACCAATATGAAACTCACCTATTAAAGGAAGGGTGATATTTCCGTAAGGGCCGACGAGATGTTCCCCTGTTAACTCCGGCCTTTCCCATATTTCTATTTTTAATTTGTCTCCCGGGCCTATGAAATACTCCTTTGCCAGATTTGCCTCATGCATTTTTATTACTTCAGGCGTAGCAAATGGAATGTCATCCTCTTTGTTGACATTAGACATGTCCGCAGGTATTGCCTGATTATCTTTCTCTTCACTGATGCGAGAGGCAAGACATCCGGATAATAAAATTAAAAATATGATTACTGCGATAAGAAAAGGTTTTCTGTTTTTAATGGGCGCCATCTGAGTATATCTCTGTCCGCTACTGTTTGAAATCACATTTGAAAAACTAAATCAGTTAATTCGCTCGATAATTAGATACAACTCCGATAAATATTTTTGCAATATGTATACCATTTTATAATTGTATTTTACTTTATTTGATATTGTTAATAATTGGTTAAATTAAGTTGATATTAGGCTGAGGAGCTATTGAAGTATACTTTATCAGGCCATATTATTGTCGTTATTATAAGCTGTGACAAAATAATGACATTTAAAGTTGGGTTATGTGACGTTGTTGTTGGGTTTTTAACGGGATGTCTGGCTGCATCTTTATTAAGGCAGATATACTCATATCAAGAACAGCTGCCCATGAAGTTGAAATGAGTATATCTTTCCGGCTTTTATACTTAGTAACTTTTTACTGCTGTATCCGAATCATCGAATATCTGAAATACTCGATAGAGTCTTGTAAGTTCAAGTATGGCTCTTACCTGGTCCTGAAGTGAAGCAAGCCTGATGTCTCCGCGTTCATTGTTTACTGTTTTCAGGCATGAGACAAGACTGCCCAGTCCTGAACTGTCTATAAAGTCAACCTTGAGCATATTCAATACTATAGAACTTTTTTCCTTTTTAAGCAGTTCATTCACAGCATCTTTTAAGCCTTTTGATGACACTGCATCCAGTCTTCCTTCAAGTGTGAGTACAGCAATTCCATCGTTGATTTCTTCATAGATTTCCATTTTTATCCCTCATTCAATATTTAATTTATTTTGTTTATTTAAATTTAGAATTCTATATGTATTTGATCATTGTAAGCCTGTTGATACCATTAACAGATTTGTATGTTACTTTATCCATTACATCTTTGATAACTGCCAGACCTCTGCCTGATTCGGATATTTCTTCAGGGTTATCAAAGTTATCTTTCAGAAGGTTTATATCAGCTCTCTCAAGGATATCTTTATCCATAGTCTTTCCCCTGTCACAGATATCAAGCTGAAAATATTTATCAGCGATCTCAAGATAGATTTCGACATCATTGGTTATCTCGTTGTTGTAGGCATGTATTATACTGTTGTTTATTGCTTCAACAGCACAGAGTTCCATTTGAAATGACTGACTGTCATCCATTGTTGTCAGAGAACACAGTTTGTTAATCGACATCCCTGCCAGTGCAACATTTTCCAGATCACTTTTTATTATAAATTTTATTTTTTTCAAAATCTGAATCCCGATCTTTAAAAATTATTTCATTTCAAAGGCAAGGACGGATATATCATCGTCAAATTCCCTGCCGCCGTTCCAGTCGCTGAGGCTGTTTTCGATATCAATAATAAGATCGTGTAAAGTCATGCTGTTATTTCTTTTTACTATATCAAGAAGTCGTTCTGTTGAGAACATTTTATTATCCTGTCCCTGGCATTCAATGACTCCATCCGAGAACATAATGAATCTTTCACCGCTTTTCAGTTTGAATTCATACTCTTCATAAACTGCGTCCTCAAATATTCCTACCGGAAAACCTCCTGATCCTATAAGCATTGCAGAACCGTTGCGATCTGCTTTAATTGGACAGGGGTGCCCTGCCTGGGTGATTTTTGCCTCTCCTGTTCTGGCATTTATTATGCCGTAGATCATAGTAAAGTACTGCATTGAGTCATCATCAGCCTGGAACCGATGATTGAGTTCCATCATCACATCTTTGGGCTGGGTTATATGATAGTAGGGCGGCCTGGTCTTGAATTTTTTTAAAGGGCAGTCCCTGTTATCAGTGGGTGAAAGATATCTGCTTAAGCTTACGGATAAGAGGGCGGAAGATATTCCATGCCCTGCAACATCAAGGAGGTAAAAGCCGATATAATCATCAACCAGCCAGAAATAATTGAAAATATCTCCGGCTATATAGGCCGTAGGTATAAAGAGCCAGTCAAACTCAACACCGGATATAATAGAATCCGATTTGGGCAGAAGGCTTAACTGAATTTTTGCTGCAGCCTCAAGGTCTTTTTTTATTGTTGTATAGGCTTCCTTGAGTTTTCGGTTCTGTTCCTCTTTGCTTTTTTCAAGACTGAGAATACGTTCGCCTGCCCGGATTTTTACAAATAGTTCATCTTTATCATAGGGCTTTACAATGAAGTCATCAGCGCCGGCTTCAAGCCCTTCGATCATTTCACTTTTTTCTTCCTTTGATGTCAAAATAACGACATATATATAGTGACCAAAATCGGCTTCCCGGATTTTTTTACAAAGTTCGAGTCCATCCATTCGAGGCATAAGCCAGTCAGTGATTACAAAGCTTATATTGTTATCCTGAAGGATATCCCAGGCTTCCTGACCGTCTGAAGCGATAAATACTTCATACCCCATTTTTTCCAACAGTTTGGCCAGGAGCATTCTGGATGGTTTGTTATCATCAGCTATTAGTAGGTGCATGAGTAGTAATTGATGCAAATATTAAGCCATAAACAGAATGGCGATTCTTAAAAAACTGATGTCGTATTGTATTTCGTTTTATTAAAATACAGGCAGATTTTCTTCCGGAATGTTTTTCAGCGCTTCAAAAACAGCGTCCTTTTCTGACAGCAGAGGGGAATCCACAGGCCAGTCGATACCCAGTTCAGGATCGTTCCATATAACGCCGTATTCATCTCCCGGTGCATAGAGGTCTGTGCATTTGTATGTTACGTCTGCTTCTTCGCTTATTACGTAAAATCCGTGTGCAAATCCAGGCGGAACATAAAACTGTTTTTTATTTTCGCTTGATAAAACAACGCTTGTCCACATGCCGAAATTTGGAGAACCTTTTCTAATGTCGACAGCAACGTCAAGTATTTCACCCTTTATCACATACAGCAGTTTACCCTGGGGGTGTTTAAGCTGGTAATGAAGTCCGCGAAGGGCTCCCCTGCTTGAATGTGAATGATTATCCTGTACAAAGGGTAAATCGATTCCGTTTTCGGAATATTTTTTTTGATGGTATGTTTCCAGGAAGTATCCCCTGCTGTCATTAAATACTGCAGGTTCAATAATAATGGTTCCGGGTAAGTCGGTCTCTGTAAACGTTAGCGGCATTTAGCTGGCTCCTCATCTGCAATGGCCATCAGATAAGCGCCATATTCATTTTTTATATTTTCATTTGCCAGTTCTATTAACTGATCCCTGTCTATATATCCCTTCTGGTATGCTATTTCTTCAATACAGGATATTTTTATTCCCTGGCGTTCCTGTATCGTCTCAACGTAATTGGATGCCTGCTGAAGGGCTTCATGGGTACCTGTATCAAGCCAGGCAAATCCTCGGCCCAGGAGTTCTACCTTGAGTTCTCCCCGTCTCAGGTATTCAAGGTTTACATCGGTTATCTCGTATTCTCCGCGTGCAGACGGTTTAAGGTTTTCTGCAATTTCTATAACGCTGTTGTCATACATATAAAGACCTGGTACTGCATATCTTGATTTTGGTTTTACGGGTTTTTCTTCAATGCCCACAACATTGTTGTCACAGTCAAACTCAACAACGCCGTATCTTTCAGGGTCCTTAACATAATAGCCGAAGATCAGGCCTCCTTTATCAAGCCTGACAGCATTTTGCAGAATAGCCTCAAGGCTGTGGCCTGAAAATATGTTGTCTCCAAGGATCAGGCATACAGTGTCATTGCCGATAAATGATTTTCCTATTGTGAATGCCTGGGCAAGGCCTGCCGGTTTCGGCTGCTCCACATATGTAAATGATAAGCCGAGTTTGCTTCCGTCTCCAAGCAGCCTCTCAAAATTTGGAAGATCCTGGGGGGTGCTTATTATAAGTATTTCCCTGATCCCCGCATTCATCAGAACACTTAGAGGGTAATAGATCATGGGCTTGTCATATAACGGTAAAAGCTGCTTGCTGACCACTCTTGTTAAGGGGTACAGCCTGGTTCCTGATCCGCCTGCCAGTATTATTCCTTTCAAGGTTTATCTCCTGTTGTGTCAATTATTTATAATGTTTGTCTATCCAGGTCTGGTATTCACCGCTTTTTACACGGTCAATCCAGGTGGTGTTGTCAAGGTACCACTTTATAGTCTTTTCAAGACCTGTTTCAAATGACTCGTCAGGTGTCCATCCGAGATTTTCCTGAATCTTTGTAGAATCAATCGCATAACGCCTGTCATGACCCGGGCGATCCTTTACAAATTTAATGAGATCTCTTCTTGATGCATGATTTTTAGGCTTTTCAATTCCGTCGAGATAGTCGCATATCAGTTCAACAATGCGGATGTTTTCCATCTCGTTGTTACCGCCTATATTATATGTTTCACCTTTTGCGCCTTTTTCCATGATCAGCTTGATTGCACTGCAGTGATCTTTTACATAGAGCCAGTCACGCACATTTTTTCCGTCTCCATATACCGGCAGATCTGTTTCTGCCAACGCATTCAGTATAATAAGAGGAATCAGTTTTTCGGGAAACTGGTAAGGCCCGTAGTTGTTGCTGCAGTTTGATATGGTGACAGGCATTCCGTATGTTTTGTTATATGCACGCACCAGGTGGTCAGATGAAGCCTTTGAAGCGGAGTAGGGGCTGTTTGGTTTATATGATGTTTTTTCTGTAAAAAGCCCTTCAGCTCCCAGGCTGCCGAATACTTCATCCGTGCTGATATGATGAAACAGGTTAAGGCTGTCCATATATTTTCTGGCGCATTCAAGCAGGTTGAATGTGCCGACTATATTTGTCTGAATAAAGTCTGATGGACCTGAAATGGATCTGTCCACATGGGACTCTGCTGCAAAATGGCAGACAGTATCTATTGAGTGCTCTCTCCAGATACTGTCCATAGAACCCATGTCACAGATGTCTGCTTTGATGAAAAGATATTTGTCCTGGAATTCTTTTTCTATGTCTTCAAGACTTTCAGGATTGCCCGCATAGGTGAGTTTATCTACATTAATAATCCGGCCTTTATAATCCGTTTCCTGCAGGAGATATCTTATAAAGTTGCTTCCTATAAATCCGCTTCCGCCTGTTACGAGCATGTTTTCCATAATTAATCTTCCTTAAATATAGCTCCGGTATTTGCAGAGGTAACCTGTTTAGCGTATCTGTACAAATAACCTGTTTTAACTTTGTAATCCGGCCTGGTCCATTCTGATGATCTTTTTTCTATTTCTTCATTGCTCAGTTTCACATTGAGTGTTCTTTCAGGAATATTTATTTCAATAATATCGCCCTCTTTAATTATGCCAATGGGGCCGCCTTCCTGTGCTTCCGGTGATACATGGCCTATGGCAGCGCCTTTGGTGCCTCCCGAAAATCTGCCGTCTGTGATGAGTGCTACATCTTTATCAAGACCAACACCTGCAAGAGCTGATGTGGGAGAAAGCATTTCTCTCATACCCGGGCCTCCCTTGGGGCCTTCATACCTGATTACTATAACATCGCCCTTGTTTATCTTAAGGTCCATGATTGCTTTCATTGCGTCATCTTCACAGTCAAAGACACGGGCAGGTCCGGAATGGGACAGCATTGAATCTGCAACTGCTGATTTTTTTACTACAGCTCCAAGAGGCGCAAGGTTTCCAAAAAGGATCGCAAGGCCGCCGTCGGCAGAGTAGGGTGCATCAATCTTTTTTATAACTGTATCATCTAGTGATTCGGCAGATCCGACGATTTCTTTAATTGTTTTTCCTGATACTGTTAAACAATCTGTGTGGAGAAGATCTTTTTTTATCAGTTCTCCCATAACCGCTTTTATACCGCCTGCCGCATGAAGATCTTCGATATGAGAGGTTCCGGCAGGTGATATTTTACACAGGTTTGGTGTTTCTGCGCTGATCTTGTTAAAGAGATCAAGCTCAAGTTTGTGGCCTGCCTCATGGGCAATAGCAGGAAGATGAAGTACCGTGTTGGTGGAACTTCCAAGGGCCATTTCTGCATGCATTGCATTTTCAAAGGCCTTCATTGTGGCAATGTCTCTCGGCTTGATGTCTTTTTCAACAAGGGTCATGATTCTTTTTCCTGTTTCCTTGGCCAGTCTCTGTCTTTCAGCCATAACTGCCGGAATTGTTCCGTTTCCGGGGAGTGCTACTCCAAGAGCTTCACTCAGGCAGTTCATTGAATTGGCTGTAAACATGCCTGAACAGGACCCTGCACCCGGACATGCATTTTCTTCCATCTCATGTAATTCTTCTTCTGTGATAATGCCGGCTTTCCTTGCTCCAACACCTTCAAATACGCTTATGAGATCTATAGACTTATCCTTCATTTTGCCCGCAAGCATGGCGCCGCCGCTTAATAAAATGGACGGTATGTTTAAACGCATCATGGCCATAAGCATACCCGGAACTATCTTGTCGCAGTTGCATACAAAGACAAGACCGTCAAATGGAAAGGCGGTAGCCATTATTTCAACGGAGTCAGCGATCAGCTCTCTTGAAATAAGAGAATATTTCATTCCTTCATGGTTCATTGCAATACCGTCACAAACACCAATAGTGGGGAATTCCAGAGGCGTTCCTCCGTTCATGGCAATTCCCATTTTTACAGAAGATACAAGGCTGTCCAGGTGGATATGCCCCGGTATTACTTCATTGGCGGAATTTGCAATACCTATTATAGGTCTTGCCAGTTCATCATCAGTAAGCCCCATGGCCTTGCATAAGGACCTGTGGGGAGCTCTTTCCAATCCCTTTTTCATTTTATCTGATCGCATATTTTTTCTCCTGATATTGTTATGCTTGTATTTATTTTATATTAAGAAGTGACTAAAGTTGGGAGTGACTAAATTGCGAAGTTGAGGGTATTAAACTTTTAACTCCGAACTCCAAATCTTAGTCACTTCGAACTTCGCACTTAAAAAAATTCTCCGCCCCGGGCAATTGGTAATCTCCTGCCGTATCCAAATGCCTTGGATGTGACCTTGATTCCCGGTGATGCCTGACGGCGTTTATATTCGTTTATTACTATCCGCCTGAAGGTATCTTTTACAATTTGAGGATCATGTCCTTTTTCTACGAGTTGTTCAAAGGAAAGATTTTTCTCGATTATTCCTTCCACTATCTCATCAAGCACTTCATAGGGCGGAAGAGAATCCTGGTCTGTCTGGTCAGGCCGCAGTTCTGCAGAGGGCGGGCGTTCTATTATTTCATGAGGAATGATCTCCTCATTTCTGTTTATATACCTTGCAATTTTGTAGCACAGCGTCTTGGGAAGATCCGAAATAACTGCAAGGGCACCGCACATGTCGCCATAGAGGGTACAGTATCCTGTTGCTGTCTCGGATTTGTTCCCTGTGGTTAAAAGCAGTGAATTGAATTTATTGGACATTGCCATGAGAAGATTGCCCCTGATTCGTGCCTGAAGGTTCTCTTCGGTTTCATTTTCCTCTAAACCTTTAAAGGATGGAGCAAGGGCAGTTTTAAAACTGTCAAAGATATTTTCAATAGGTATTTCATCAAAATGAATTCCAAGGTTTTTCGCCAGGTCTCCTGCAACGTTTTTACTCAAGTCCGAAGTGTATTGAGACGGCATACTGATGCCGGTTACCTTATCCGGGCCCAGCGCCTTCATTGCTATATAGGCTACAAGGGTTGAATCTATTCCACCGCTCAGGCCTACAAGCACTTTATCAAATCCGCATTTTTTTACATAATCACATGTTCCGGTTACAAGGCAGTTTATTACTGATTCCTCTTCAGCCGGCCATGGATTTTTAATTTCCTGGTAACTCTGTTCAGTATCCCAGATAAGAATATCCTGATCAAACTCTTTTCCCAGCATAATAAGCTTCCCTTGTTTATTAACAACCATGCTGGAGCCGTCAAAGACCAGGTCGTCATTTCCTCCGACCTGGTTGCAGTATACTACAGGGATTTTATGCTCCTCTGCAATCTTATCCAGCACTTTTAATCTCAGGGAAGATTTATTTAGGGTGAATGGAGATGCAGATATGTTGAGCATGATATCAATATTTTTTTTACAGATGTCAGCAACCGGATCACTGGTGTAACTTGGAAGGTTTTCAATATCCCCGACATTCCATATATCTTCACATATTGTTACACCAAATTTTTTCCCGTCGAGTTCAAATACAAGACTTTCATCAGCAGGCTCAAAGTACCTGGTTTCATCAAAAACATCATAACTCGGCAGCAGCTTTTTTCCGCCCTTTGCTGCGACTTTTCGGCCGCTGATAAATGCTGCCCCGTTAATAAGACTCTTTCCCTTTCCGGAAGCATTCTTATCAACAAAGCCGCATACTATATTAATATCCCCTGCATCTTTTGCGAGCTTTTCAAGATATTCGAGATTGCGCTCAATAAATGCAGGCTTTTCAAGCAGATCCTTTGGAGGATATCCCATCAGAGACAGCTCAGGGAAAACAGCAAGGGAGCATTCCGCTTCACGGGACGCCTTCAGGCTGTCGGCAATAAGAGTCATATTATGCTCAAAATCGCCGATAACCGGGTTGATCTGGTTTATAGATATTTTCATGTTAAATAGTTGCTTCCGCCGCCTTTTCGAGAGCCTTAAGCAGTCCTTCCACTTTATCTTCCATATTCAGCGTTATCTGTATGGTAAGAGCTCTGGACATAATTGCAGATGTTTTAGGCAGCGCATCCTTTTTATAGCTGCATCTTGTTTCGCCTTCAGGTGTTTTAAAGGGGTGACCGCTTCTTAAAAGGCTTTTCCCTTCAAGAAGGTGTTCCCATTTTTCATAGTAATGCCAGTCATTGTCAAACCAGTAAACTGCACCAAAACCTTCTTCTGATAATATACTGTTAAACTTTCTGGCCTTTGCTTCGTCAGGAAGAAGGAATATAATAAATGTGGCAGTGTCCCCCGAAGGATCGGGTGAGTTCCTGAATGTTATATGGTCGTATTTTGAAAGCACTTCCTTAATCTGCGCCTTATAACCTTTCTGTATCTCAAGAATTTTATCCAGTTTGTTAAGCTGTGCAAGGCCTATGGCTCCCTGAAGCTCCATCATTCTTAAGTTGAACCCTATAAAGCTTCTTTTTTCGAGACCTCTTCCTACATTAGGGTTATGATCATGTCCATGGTCATGGTATTCCGAAGCCTTTGTATGAAGTTCCTTATCATTTGTGAGCAGCATGCCGCCTTCACCTGTTGTGATGGTTTTTACCGCATCAAATGAAAAGATACCTGCTTTTCCGAATGTGCCAAGGGCTTTGCCGTTGCAGGTTCCGCCGCATGACTGTGCAGTATCTTCAAGTACGGGTATTCCGTGTTTGTCTGCTATAGCAACTATCTTTTCAATGTTTGCAGCTGAACCGCACATATGAACAGGTATAATTGCCTTTGTTTTTGGTGTTATCTTGTTTTCAAGATCATCAGGGTCAAGACACAGAGTATCGTCTATCTCTGCAAAAACAGGCACTGCACCTGCATCAAAGATAGCTTCCCATGTTGCTATGAATGTAAAACCCTGTGTAATAACTTCATCTCCCGGGCCTACACCAAGTGCTGCGAGTGCAACCTTGAGGGCTGCTGTTCCTGATGATACCGCAAGGGCATGGGATGCCCCGTTATATTCCGCAAATTTATTTTCAAACTGTAATACTTTACTGTTATCCTTATGCTCATACCTGAGCATCATTTTTTTAGATAAGGCCTCAACTACACCGTCGATTTCTTCCTGGCCTATAATTTCATATCCTGGCATATTGCGTTCCTCCAAGGGTTAAGTTCGAAGTAGCTAAAGTTCGGAGCTGGCAGTTTTAACTCCGCACTCCGAACTTCCAGCTTTACACTGCATTTATCCTTCGTATGCGTTTCTGTATATCTCTGCAGCAGCTTCAACGGTCATTGGTCTGGGGTTGTTTGCTATGGGGACAGCAACTTCCATGGCTGCTTTTGCCATTTCAGGTATTGAGTCTTCAGGGATGTTAAGTTCTGTGAGAGTCATTGGTACACCTATATCCTCTGCAAGCTCAAAAACTGCTTCTGATACAAGTGAAGCATTTTCCCTGGCAGAAAGACCTTCCATATCCTGGTCCATTACCATTGCCAGATTACAGAATTTTTCTATGTTTCCGGGGTAATTGTATTCAAGAACATAAGGCAGCAGAAGACCGTTTCCTATTCCGTGAGGAACATCATATATTGCGCCCATAGGATATGCAAGTGCATGTACTGCTCCTACTCCGGCCATTGCAAGTCCCATCCCTGCCAGGTAGCTTCCCTGCATCATATTTTCACGGTATTTTAAATTTTTACCGTCAAATACAGCACCTCTAAGGTTTTCCATAATAAGTTCAATGGCTCTGAGAGAGATGATTTCGCTCATGAAATTGGCCTTTAAGGATGTGTATGATTCTATTGCATGGGTGAGTGCATCCATGCCGGTGTATGCTGTTATCATTGGCGGAAGACCGAGTGTCAGCTCAGGGTCAAGTATCGCGGTGTTGGGATAAATGAGTGAGCTGTTTATTCCGCCTTTCTTTTTTGTATCTCTCTGGGTAAAAACAGCGGTCAGGGTTGTTTCACTACCTGTGCCGGCAGTAGTCGGAACCATAATAGTGGGTATTCCCTGTTTTGCAACTTTATCAAGCCCGATGTAGTCAACAGCCTTTCCTCCGTTTTTTACCAGCATTGCTATGGCTTTAGCTATATCCATGGTGCTTCCGCCGCCTACACCTATTACACACTGTACTTTTTCCTTGAGGGCCAGTTCTGTTCCAAAGTCGGCTATTTTAGGATCCGGTTCAGGGGTAACATCCGTGAACATAAAGCACTTGATTCTGGAACTTTTTAATGATGCCTGTACACTTTCTGCAATTGCAGTTTTGCTGAGAGCCTGATCAATTACAAGAAGTGCCCTGGATGCGCCCAGTTTTTTACATTCAGCACCCAGCTGTCCAACTGATCCGGACCCGAATACGGTCTTTTTTACGCCTTCTATATTAATAATATTATTCATTTATTACTCCTTTAATAAATTGATGACAGGGTTTGCTCAAATGGATTTTTAAAGCACACCTGAGGTATTAATATACATAAAAATAAAGAAAATTGATTACCTCAAACCGGCAAATATATCAAGTTATTAAATCCACCTGATGTGTCTGGCATAATTATCGCATATTAACAAATTTGAATAAATGTTCGGTTCGTCCGGCTCCTTATTTTATGTTGAAGAAAATAATATTATCAGGAGGAAAAAATGGATTTTACAGCGCCCGCGGAGAGACTTGGATTAGATGTTGATGAGTATATTGAACTGGTAGAACTTTTTCTTGAGACAGGAGCAGGCGATATAAGCGGTCTTGAAAACGCTGTCGCAGAAAACGACATACAGGCTGTGGTTGAACGTTCTCATTCTTTAAAAGGTGCATCCGGAAATCTGGGTCTTAATGATATTTATGAGAAGGCAAAAGAGATTGAAGCCAGGGCTAGAGATAAAAGTCTTGAAAGTATTGATGTCTCAATTTCAGAGATAAAGCAATATCTGGAAAATATTAAAAATGATCTTAACAGATAGTTATGATTTTTAAGTTTGGAACTCAAAATAAATGTCAAAAAGCCGTCGTAATCAGTCAATTGAATGACTGAATTTTAGTAACGATAAGTTGAAATATATAAACCGGATTGGAATTCTCTATAAAATAACAGGAAAAATCCGGCAAAATAGCATCGATCGGAACAGGGCTTTTAAAATATAATTAAATTCTAGTTTAAATTTCTGTCTTAATCTTGGAGGACAATATGGCTGGAGCCGGAAAAAAGACAACTAAAAAAACAATTAAACAGAGCAAAGACATTGTTGAGTCAATGGTTAATAATTTTAAAAATAAACTGCTCAAACTGATAGAGCAGGGCGTAACTGATTTAACCATAGATGCAAAAGGCGTTAAACTGATCGATTCAACCGGGATGGGACTGCTGGTTGCTGCCAGTAATTCACTGGAACAGGCGGGCGGTCAGCTCAGTGTAATTAATCTGGAAGAACATATATACAGCCTTATACAGATGATGGGCATCGATAAAAACCTAAATGCGATTGCTGCATAAACAGGTATCAGATACTGAGACCTTAAAATATTGAGAAACATCGGAAACGAATGAGTAAGCTGTTTTACGTTATAAAGTATAAATAGCCATGGAGGAAGGTATGAGTATTCAGGATGACGAAACTTTAAGACTTTATGTCGAAGAATCTATTGAACATCTGGCAGATATTGAAAACGATTTGCTGGCTATTGAAAACGCTGGTGCAAATATTGATGAAGAACTCGTAAATAAAGTATTTAGAGCCGCGCATTCAATAAAAGGCGGGGCCGGTTTTATGGGATTGAACAATATAAAAGAATTATCTCATAAGATGGAAAATGTACTTGGTATGATCCGGGAAAGGGAAATGGTTCCCAATTCAGAGATCGTCAATATACTCCTTCTGGCATCTGATACTCTCAGAAATTTACTTAATAATGTAGGCGCCAGCAATGAGATGGATATTGAAGAACATGTAAATGCTTTGATAGCCCTTACCACAAACGTCATGCCGGCTAAGGAAGAAGCTGTGCCTACCGAAAATATTGATATTGTTTTTGACAGCGGCAGAATGATCTTTACTGTTTCCGGTTCTGACCTGACGAATGCACGTAATAAGGGGCAGTATATATATCTTGTGGAGTTTGATCTTGTAGCTGATATAGATAAAAAAGATCTGGATACAAATGACCTTATAAAAAGGATCAGTGAAAGCGGAACAATCTACAGCACGGAAGTGGATGTAGAGTCAGTAGGTACACTCGAAGATTACTCGCTTTCAAATAAATTCCCGTTTTTCGTTATTTTCGGAACAATTCTTGAGCCGGAAATGGTGAATGCCCTTTTTGATGTTGATGAGGAAAAAATCTTTCTTCTGGGTAATGATAATAATTTTATGAGCCTGAGTGACGGAATTGAAAGCATGAATGCTGCTGAAGTCGGAGCCGTAGAAGAATCTTCATCCATCGGAATACCGGTAGAAGAACCTGAAGAACCCATAGAGGAACCGGCAGCACCTCAGATACATGAACCGGCAGTTGAGGTTCCTGCAGTAAAGGATACCGATACTTCAAACCAGGGCAGTACGAAAAATGCTGAAACAAGCCTGCGTGTAAATGTCAGTCTGCTTGATTCATTAATGACTCTGGCAGGGGAACTCGTTCTTGGAAGAAATCAGCTGCTTCAGGCCATAGGCCAGAAGGATATCAGGGCAATTGACGGTACCGGGCAGCGGCTGGACCTCATAACATCTGAGATCCAGGAAGCTATTATGATGACAAGGATGCAGCCTATAGGCAATGTGTTTAATAAATTTCCGAGGGTTGTCAGGGATCTTGCGAGAAATCTCAGTAAAGAAGTCAAACTCACTATTGAGGGAGAAGGTGTTGAGCTGGATAAAACTATCCTGGAAGCAATAAATGATCCCCTTACTCATATAGTAAGAAATTCAGTTGATCACGGACTTGAAACTCCTGCTGAAAGACAGAGAATCGGTAAGGATACAGTCGGCCAGGTACTGCTTAAAGCGTATCATGAAGCCGGCCAGGTGAATATAGAGATACGTGATGACGGAAAAGGAATTAATCCCGAAAAACTTACCAAAATAGCATTGGAGAAAAATCTGATCACAGATGATCAGGCGATTTCAATGTCCGATAAAGAAAAGGTAAACCTGATCTTTCTTCCAGGTTTTTCCACTGCAGAAAAACTGACCGATGTCTCCGGCAGAGGCGTTGGAATGGATGTTGTAAAGACCAACCTTGATAAACTTGGCGGAGTTGTTGATATAGAATCTGCCGTAGGCAAAGGGACAACAATAAAGATAAAACTTCCCTTAACCCTTGCTATCATACCGAGTCAGCTGATCAGTGTAAGCGGGGAAAGATATGCTATTCCGCAGGTTAACCTGGAGGAACTGTTCAGAATCCCTGCAAATCAGGTGAAAGACAGGATAGAAAAGGTAGGGGATGCGGAAGTTGTAAGGTTAAGAGGCAACCTCCTTCCTCTTATCAGGCTTGCTGATGTTATAGGACTTGAAAGAACTTTTTATGATCCGTCAGATAACAGCCGCAAGAAAGACAGAAGAGAAAATCTTATAGACAGAAGATCTCTTAAAAGCCCCATAAAAAAAGGTAAAAAAGACGATGATGAAATCATCGATATGATTAATGTAAAAAATGATGGTTCAGGCAGTGAAGAGATTTCCGACAGCAGTGATGAAAGAAGACATTTCTCTACTGACCGCAGATATCACGCTGCAAGCGCAGTTAACATTGTTGTTGTTTATACGGGCGCTTTAAAGTACGGCCTTGTTGTTGATGAACTGTTTGACTCCGAAGAAATTGTTGTTAAGCCTCTTGGCAGGCATCTTAAACACTGCAAGGCATATGCAGGCGCAACAATTATGGGTGACGGCCGTGTGGCACTTATCCTTGATGTTGCCGGTATCTCACAGATGGCCAACCTCACATCCATCGACGGTACTGAACGGGCAATGCAGGTTGCCAAAGAGCAGCAGAGGTTAAAGGGCAATACCGATGTTCAGTCGCTTCTTATATTCAGAAATTCCGAGACAGAACAGTTTGCCGTTCCTCTTGGCCTTGTTGAAAGAGTCGAAAAAATAAAACGCTCTGATATTGAAAATGTGGGCGGCAAAAAGGTTATTCAGTACAGAGGGGCAAGTCTTCCGCTATTTGCAATAGAAGAAGTGGCGGATGTAAAACCTCTGGCAGACAAAGATGATCTTCTTGTTATTGTATTTTCAATAGGCGGAAGAGATATAGGCCTTCTGGCAACGCCTCCGCTTGATGCGACGGAAGAAGCCCTTGTAATTGATGATGTAACACTTAAACAGCCGGGTATCATGGGGTCCGCAATAATAGGCGGCCAGACAACCCTCATGGTTAACATATTCGGAATCGTGGAAACCCTCAATCCTGACTGGTTTAAGAAGCAGGAGACTGTAATGGTTTCCGATGACAGGGCAGCGACTGTTCTTTATGCTGAAGATTCGAATTTTTTCAGAAGCCAGGTTATGGAATACCTTAAGGAAGACGGATACAACATCATAGAAGCTGAAGACGGTGCGATTGCCTTTGATCTGCTTGAAGAACATTCAAGTGAGATATCTCTTGTGATCACGGACATTGAAATGCCCAATATGGACGGGTTTGAACTGGCATCAAAGATTAAGAGCGACAGCCGGTACAAACATCTGCCTGTAATAGCTCTTACCACGATGGCCAGTGATGATGATATTTCAAAGGGAAAGAAAGTCGGTATTGATGATTATCAGATCAAGCTGGACAAAGAAAAATTAATGAAAAGCGTATATAAACATCTGAAGGGATAATGGATGTGAACTGTACAATCTCTTTTTTAGGTAAACGTTTGTAAGTAAATGTATCCTGCAGGTTTAAGGATACAGGAGGAAAATTTCAATGACAGTACAGGCTGAAAACAAACAGGCAGCAAATAAAACAGTGGAGCTGGCAACCTTTTATGTAGGTGATTCATTGTGCGGTATGGATATACTGAAGGTTCAGGAAATCAACAAGCTTCTTGAAATGACGGAAGTTCCGCTTGCACCTGATTATGTAAAAGGCATTCTTAATCTTCGAGGACAGATAGTCACCGTTATTGATCTTGGAAAAAAGCTTAATCTTTCGGATGCCGAAGCGAGCGGCGATACCCGAAATATAATTGTAAACTCGAACGGTGAATACATCGGGCTTCTTGTACATAAAATCGGTGATGTTGAGCGTACGGAAGAAGAAAATATAGAGCCTCCGCCTGCGAATATAGGTGGAATTCAGGGCAGATATTTTGAAGGTGTTTTTAAAAAAGAAAACAGCCTTATTGGTATACTGAATGTAGAAGAAATTCTGAAGGATGACAATGCTCAGAGCCTTTAGCCTTTAATAAAAAAATACCTGTATAAGAGTGAATAATTATGATCTCCGAAATCAGGACATGAGGAATAAAAATATTTAATGGAAAAGAGACCTCTAAGAGTACTGGTGGTAGATGACACGGTCGTGTATCGGAAAGCCATTAGCGACATCCTGGCAGAAATTCCTGATATTGAGGTAGTGGGAACAGCCAATAATGGCAAAATTGCCATGATGAAGATCGCGTCTTTAAAACCGGATCTTCTTACTCTCGATATTGAAATGCCTGAAATGAACGGACTGGATGTTCTCCGGGCAATGCAGACAGACGCGCCTGATGTCGGAGCAATAGTATTAAGTACTCTGACTCATAAGGGTGGAGATCTTACTATTAAAGCTCTTGAACTGGGAGCCTTTGACTATATAACAAAGCCGGAAACAGGCAGCATTGAAGAAAGCAAAAAAGAGATAAAGAAAAGCCTTGCTCTAATTATAAAAGGATTTTCTAGAAACCTTGAGATGAAGCGGATTCTCAGGGGTGTAAAGCTTCAGGACAGCCTTTACCCGGATGCCGGAAGCGTTAAAAAGGGTGGAATACCTAAATATACTGTTTCGGTAAATCGTAGTTTATATAAAAAACAGAAAGCTGAAATTGTAGGAATTGGTATTTCGACAGGAGGGCCAAAGGCTCTTAGTGAAATGATGCCGCATATACCAGGCAATATAAATGTTCCTATCCTTATTGTGCAGCATATGCCTCCTCTGTTTACCGAATCCCTTGCAAAAAGTCTTGATGCCCATTGTGCCATTCATGTCAAGGAAGCTGCTGACGGTGAAATAATTGAAAAAAATATTGCCTATATTGCCCCGGGCGGAAAGCAGATGAAAGTGGTTGCAGGATCCGACGGTCTGAACAGAATTATAAGAATAACCGATGATCCCCCGGAAAACAGCTGCAAACCGTCTGTTGACTACCTTTTTAGATCCATTGCCGAACATTATGTCGGGAGATCTGCCGGGGTTATAATGACAGGTATGGGGTCTGACGGTACGCTAGGTCTTCGGATGATGAAGCGGAACGGATCAACAATAATTGCACAGGATGAAACCAGCTGTGTTGTTTTTGGTATGCCTAAAAAGCCTATAGAGGAAGGTATTGTGGATATAATAGCGCCTCTTGATAAGCTGGCTGTTGAGATAGGTAATTGTGTTAAAAAAGCATAACCGGAAAGTCTGGAAATGGGCTTAAGGGTATAAGGATATCATTTTTTATGATCAAGATAACCCCAAATGAAATAAAATTAATTTCAAAATATATATATGATATTTCCGGTATTTCTCTGGATGAGAAAAAAGCTTATCTGATTGAAACCAGGTTAAAGTCGATTATAGAATCTGAAGGTGTAACATCCTATACCGAACTTTATCAGAGATCCAAACAGGATCGGACAAAAGCTCTCGAAAGAAGAATAATTGATGCAGTAACAACAAATGAAACTTTATTTTTCAGGGACAAGTCTCCATTTGAGATGTTCAAGCATAAAGTAATGCCTGACCTTATTGACAGGCGTTCTGCACGCAGTTCGGGCCTGATGCCTATAAATATAAGGATCTGGAGCGCTGCCTGTTCAACCGGGCAGGAGATATACAGCCTTGCAATTATACTTAAGGAGCTGCTCCCGGATATGAAAAATTACAGGATTAAACTTTTAGGTACCGATATATCCGATGAGGCTGTTGCAAAGGCGAGTTACGGGAAATACAACAAGTTTGAAATAGAGCGCGGCCTGGAGAAAGACAAGCTCCAGAAATATTTTGTTCCAAACGGAACATCCTGGAAGATAAGGGATGATATCAGGGCAATGGCGCTTTTTCAGAAGCGGAATTTAATGGAGCCTTTTACCGGGCTTGGACAGTTTGACATTATTTTCTGCCGCAATGTGGCAATTTATTTCAGTCAGGAAGACAAAAAGAAACTGTTTGAGAAACTTGCAGGTGTGCTTGCTCCTGACGGATATCTTATTATTGGTTCAACAGAGTCTTTAACAGGGATATGCCCGATGTTTGAACCTCAACGGCATTTAAGGTCGGTTTTTTATCAGCTTAAATCAAATCAGGTCGGGTAGCTGAAGGTGGATCGGAACAAAAGGAAAACAGTAAATATTTTACTGTAATGGTTTTAGCGGATAGTTTTAAAATAATTATTAGATAGAAGGTGGAGGAAATTTCAATGGGAAATGTTTTAATGGGTGATCTTGATGGCAAAACGGAAAGACTTGCCTTTGATACTCAGGAAATTGAACAGATTATAACAAGGTATAAGGCAAGCATTGTGTCCGGAGAAAGTGGCGAAGATTATATGGAGTTTCAGGGCAGGATATTTCCGGTACACAGCCTTACGGACAGGGATGACATAAAACCGTACTTTATTGTTCTTAAATCGGGAGTAGCCTATAATGCAAGTGATTACCAGATTCTCTTCAATACTGAAGATCTGCCCAACAGCCTTATATCGGGTATTGATTCTTCCGGGAATAAATATTTGTGCAAAAAGTACCTTAATGGTACTGCTGTTCCCGAAGTGAAAGCACATGAAATTAAAATTCCGAATGTTGAAGAATTTACTTCTGCTGATACGGAAGATCTGAAGGATGTAATAACCAAGCTTAGAAAAGGTGAGTTTTTTGAGCTCCTCACAATGGAATTTTCTGATAAAATAAAAGGTATAGCAAAAGAACTTATTGATTTCAGGAAAGACATCCAGACAAAGATAGAACCTGACATTGTCGAGATTGCTGCAAAGGATATTCCTGAGGCAAGTAATCAGCTTGAAGGCATCAATGAAACTCTTGAAGACAGTACCATGAAAATCATGGATATAAATGATGCGCAGATGGATTCCGTGAGTGCCCGATACAGAGACCTGGAACAGCTGCTTCAGCTGAACAGTCAGGGTGAGGGAGAACTAGGGCTTGGAATCAACCTTGAAGAAGCCATGGAGACAATAGGTGAAGAGGTATCCTTTTTAAAAGAGCTTGAACAGAGGTCTCTTGCCATGATGGAACCGCTGAGCTTTCAGGATCTTGTGGGGCAGAGAATTCAAAGAATTATCGGCCTTGTAAGATCAATGGAAATAAAAATTGAAGAATTAGTCGTTTCATTCGGAATAAAATTAAAGAAATACAAGGAAGACCCCGAAATAACATATGAGGAGTTGAATAAAGACGTTGATGATTTTATGTTCGAGCTGAAAGGACCTCAAAGAGCAGGTGAGGGTCTTGATCAGGATTCTATTGATGACCTGCTGAATAGTCTATAACTTTTAATTATAAGGCAGACATTCCGGCTTATTCGTAATATAATACAGGAATACAGGAACAAATGGAGGATATGAAATGGGTTTTGATACTTCAATTAAAGTGTTGGTAGTTGATGATTTTGCTACTATGAGAAGAATTGTGAAAGGTGTTTTGAAACAGCTTGGTTTCAATGATATTATAGAGGCCGAAGACGGCCAGCTGGCGCTTAAGGAACTGCAGAAGGAAAAAGTGGGATTGATTGTTTCCGACTGGAATATGCCTAATATGACAGGTCTTGATCTGTTAAAGGCTGTAAGGGCAGACGCTAACCTTAAAGATACTCCGTTTTTAATGGTTACAGCAGAAGGGCAGAAGGAAAACGTTGTTCAGGCTGTTCAGGCGGGTGTAAGCAATTACATTGTAAAGCCTTTTACACCGGAAACATTCAGCGCCAAGCTTGCAAAAATATTTTAAGGTAATTGTTAATTGAACTTATACTGCAGTTGATTTATTGATTTTTTCGGCATGCAATCGTCTCCTGCGCAAGGTTTTTAAAATGAAATCAGGGAAATATTTTTCTATCCTACTGGAAAATATTTCCTTTTTTTATTCCTGACCGGATCGGTATAAAATGTTCTTAATTTAATGCCGGGTTTGATTGGCTGGTAACATGTTGAAAAAACAGTAAAAAAATAAAAAATGTTATCCTGGATAAATGATTTTAATGTCTGCTGTTAATGGCAGGCATATTGCAGTTGTTTTAGAGTAATTCTATTAACAGGCAGGTAAAGGAGCTTAAAATGAAAATTACTGAGAGTAACAGGGTTCTGCTTGAACAGCAGAGTAAAATTAATAAAACCGGTAACAGTGAATCAGGAAGCTTTCAGCAGATTATGGATCAGATGACTTCAAAAAGTGAAGGGGTAAGTGCAAGTCCTCCTGCAAGTATTAACCCTGTGCAGATAATTGATTCTGCATCCGGGATTATGGGGGTAGGCGGTATAACACCGTCCGGATCAGCTGAAAAAAATGAGATTCTCGATTCATTAAAGGATACTCTTGATCTGGTTGATTTTTATGCCGGAAAACTTGGAGACAAGTCATTTCCTGCCGAAAATCTGAGCGGCCTGGTGGACCAGCTGGATGAGAGGCTTTCATCAATAAAAGAAATGGCATCACAGGAAGGTGTACCTGAAAAACTAAAACCTGTTCTGACTGATATGGCCACAGCAATAGGTTCCGAGATAGAGCGTTTCCGAAGAGGAGACTATGTCTAACGTTCTGCCGGCCCGGAAGATTTAATATTTAAATCTGTTATAGAAATACAGACTTAGGTTTCCTTTACCGTTTTGAAATTATATTATATCCGGATGAGAGTACTCTGCTCATCCGGATTTATTGTAAAAGGTGCTTGAAGCTGTCTCGGAATCCTTCTTTTTTATATGTTATCTGGTAAGAGGAAAAGTAACAGCAAAAGAGTAGGGCGGGGTTGATACTGTTTCTATGATAACGCTTTCCGAATGAAAAATATCCAGTATAACCATTATATCAGCTTCACCATCATCGGATGATAAGTCAGGAGAATCAAAATCGACTTTATCAAGTATGGTTTTTATCGTTTCAGTGGTGTCTGATATTTCTTCTCCCACCAGTACTTTAAACCCGCCGTCCTGATCTTCCGTTTTAATGCAAAAAGACTTTAATTTGTTTTTTTCAAGTTCTTCCACCGTTTTTTGAAGCAGCCACCCGAATGCAAGTATTGATTTTTCAGGCAATTGACTCATCAGCGGAGACTGTTCTAAAAGCTCAATGCAGGATTCGACATTATGCTTGTAGTAAAGGTTTGTATGTAAAAAGGACAGTTCCTGATTAATGTATTCATTAAAGTTATGAAGAGAGTCTTCAGCCAGCATGACTTTATTGGATGCTGTTTTTATCATCTGGTTCAGGCGTTCCAGTTCTTCTTCTATTCTTTTAAGGCGGACCATAATATTGCTGCTTCCGTTGCTGTCACCTTCTTTTCTGAGCATGTACTGACTCATTTCAACGTCAAGACCGATGTTCTGCAGGGGGCCGTTGATGTTATGTATAAGCCCTCCTGTAACTTTGCCGAGCGATGCGAGTTTGAATAATCCTGTCAGATCATTCAGGGATAATTTCATCAGTTTATATCCTCCGAATTCCTATTGTTTCGTATGTCGATTCTCTGCTTTTGAAAAACAAGTTTAACTATTGAGTCGCGTGCATCTTCCCTGATATGGACAATGCTTGCTGCATTGATGTATCTGTTATCCGATTCTGTAACTCTTACTATTTCTGTGATGAGCTCCATGTTGTACTGTACTATACCTGGCATGATCAGCTCCATCTTAAGCATGGTACCTTTTTCAAATTTTTCTTCTGATGAAAATTTTAATCCGGATGCGCTTATCTCCATTATATTGTCATTTCCCGATATCCTGTTTTGACTGCTGGACATCATTTGTTCGATTATAAAATCAAGCTTGTTGTTAAGCAGTTGAAGGGATTGATAAAGCTGCTCATCCTTTGAGCCGGGGGATGCTTCTTCCAGAAAGGTGTCTATTGGACTGGGGATGCCGCCTTCTCTGAACAGAGTATTGCCCATACCTTTGTTTACGATTTCTTTTTCACTGTCCGTAAGGATTTTCCATTTTACGGGCACTGTCATTTCTACCCTGAAGTGTTCTCGTTGATTAATATCCGACATAGTATCAAGCTCCCGTAAGTTTATAAAATTTACTCAGGTAATTTCAGGACGCAAGTATAGTATAAATCACAGGTGAATGGAAATAAAAAACTGATATATGATGAGTCAGGAAAGTTCAGGGAACTGAGGCAGATGAAACAGATTTTTTTTGACCAACTGAGGACTGTACATGAATGGTGCTGCTGACCGGATTTAATGACAGATCAGCAGCATTGCATGACTTGTGCGTCTTTTCTTTTAATTTGTTTACTCCTGAGGCGGTTCTTTTGAAAGAATACTTACTGCAGCATCCACAACATCGGGGTCAAACTGGGTTCCTTTATTTTTGATAAGTTCGTCAATGCATTTATCAAGGGGCAGAGCTTTTCTATATGCTCTGTCGGAGTTCATTGCATCAAAACTGTCGGCCACGCAGAGTATTCTGGATAACATAGGGATATCTTCACCGGCAAGACCATCCGGATATCCTTTACCGTCATATCTTTCATGGTGGTTCCTGATTACGGCAAGCTCTCTGCTGTCAAGACCAAGAGGTGATACTATGTTTACTCCTATTACAGGATGGGTTTTGATAGTTTCATATTCTTCATCAGTCAGTTTTGAAATCTTGTTCAGTATATTATCGTTAATGCCTATTTTTCCTATATCATGCAGCGGAGCGCAGGAACGCAGTCTTTCCATATCGTCTTCCGAACAGTCCATTGCGCTGGCTATTTTAAGGGCATAGCCTGTTACTCTCGAAGAATGCTGCTTTGTATATTTATCCTTTGCTTCAATAGCCCCTACAAGCGACATCAGTGATGCCATCAGGCTTTCCATCAGGTTGTCATAAAGTGCAATGTTTTCAATGTTAAGTGCGGTTCGCTCGGCAAGGAATTTCAGGATAAACTCGTCTTCAGAATCAAAAGCTCCGAAACCTGATTTTTCTCCTACAAGAAGAAGGCCGAATGGTTCGTTTCTAATATTAAATGGGATTGTCAGGTAATTATCATCTGCATACCCTGACATACCGTCTTCTTTTTCGGCAGGCTCTCCAAAACATGTTTTTACAAGACGTTCTTTTAAACTGCTCTCAATATCTCCCGAGTCTATGGTTATATGGGCGCCCGGATTGATTTCAGCCGTACCTGTTCGGGAAAGAACAATGAAATTTTTAGCGTCTTCATCATGCCGTATCAGAAAGCATGCCTTTTCAGCCTGACATGTTTCAATGCTCTTTTTTGTTATAAATTTATACAGGTCTTCTGTTTTATTAATCCTGGAAAGAGAATCAACTATGTCATACATTAAAGCCTGAGCTCTGATTCTCTTTTCAAGCTCGAAGTTGAGTTTTTCAACCTCTTCCTTTTCCTTGAGTTCCTGCCTGAGCAGCCAGTTCTTCTCCATAAGAAGTTTGAGACGATTGATTCTTTCAAGGATTATTTTAATGTCCTGAAGCCGGAAAGGTTTTACTAGAAAATCTGAAGCCCCGTTGCGCATTGCTTCTATTACCGTATCCATTGTAGGATAGCCGGTCATAATTATAACGTTTGTCAGCTGATGGTTCTCATGAATACATTTAAGTGTTTCAAGTCCGCCGATACCAGGCATCATTAGATCCATGAAAATATAGTCATAGTTTTTCCGGTCTATTTCATCCAGGGCCTTTTCTCCCCGGTCAACAAGTACAATATTTTTGAAGTTCAGGTGTTCAAAAAAGAGACTCAGTGTCTCTCCTACCATAGGGTCATCATCAACAACCATGACGCTCATGGAATTGAAATCCTGATCTATTACTGATCCATGCTGCTGAATAGCTTCGACTTGCACAATTCAAATTCCTTTCCTGTTAACAGTCCTCTTTCTTTCAGATCCGAAATTCTTTCCAGATCATTCAGAATAGATGCCTTGTTACTTTTCGTTGTACTTGAGTAATAAAAGGGGAGCATACTGCCTGCTATTATTGATTCTCCCCGGTTAATAACTTCTTCGGTCTTCTCATTGTTTACCTCAAGAAGTTTTTTCATCATGTTTAACTGTTCATATGCATTTTTAAGATCTTCAATAAGCTTTTTATTTTCTCTGATGAGGCTTATTTTTTCACGTGCATTGTTAACTATGATTTTTATTTCATCCAGCTTAAACGGTTTTGTAATATAGTCATATGCTCCTTCCCTGATTGCCTTTACCGCTGTTTCAAGGGATGCAAAACCGGTTATAAGAACAACAAGACTGTCAGGGTCAATTTTCCTGGTTTCTGTCAGGACCTCAAGACCGTTCGCCCCCGGCATCATAAGGTCTGTAATAATAAGGTCAAATTTCTCATTTTTGCACAGATCAATAGCCTTGTTACCATCATTGCAGACAGTTACATCGTTATCCTGTTCCAGGATGGATTTGAGCGCAGAAAGGAGTGTCTTGTCGTCATCAACAATCAGTACCCTTAATCTCATTTGTGCTCCATGTGTAGAGGTCATAAAATCCAGATGTTTTAAAGTTTATATTTATACTTTTTCATTAAACAGAGTTCCTGTCATTTCATCCATTTTTGCGGCAAGGTCCAGTAATTCCTTAGGGGGAATTTCTCTGATCACTTCACCTGTGTCACGGGAAACTACTTTTACCATTATTTTCCCTGTCTCTTCATGTACCTGAATATTGAGGTCACGCTGTATCGACTGGACATAACTGTCCATGGCATCTGCAATACGCTTTATCTTCTCTTTGCCAGGATCAGATTCCGCTGCGCTGCTTTTTCCTGCGGTTACACTTTTTCCGGCTGTCTCTGCCTGTTTATCGACTTTTCTACTTTCTGTGGATGTATCACTTCCGGCTGCTGCTAAAGGGACTTTTATAAAGTCCGAAGTAATAGCTTTAATTGCATCCATTTTTATATACCTCTACAAAATACTTCAGGATTAAGTGGGCGATTAATATAATTCCACTAAAACCTATATCGGCACCATAAATGAACAACTTTAAAAAAATGAAAATATTATCTGCATCTAAAATAATGAATATTGAGCTAAAGTATTATTTGATGTGTTTAATTGTATTGTTCGGAAATGTTAAAAGTACTATGAATATTTTACTGTCTTTTTTCGCCGCAATAGGGGCAGACTTTCCATTCATAAATCATGTGTTTATCACATTTTTTGCATCTGGGAGTTACTGATTTACCGCATTGCGGACAAAACCTGAATTTATCCTCAAGCTGCGTTCCGCATGATGAACACTGAATATCAATGCTGTTTTGTACTCCCAGAACTCTCAGTACTTCTTCAAATGTTGTACGGCCGAGTTTTACCTTTGAAATTGCATCATCATACAGGGTTGTCATTCCCGACCATTTTGCAGCCTCAAAAAGTTCCGATTCTGTTGTATGCTGATGGATCATTCTTTTCAGTTCTCCTTCTACAGGAAAAACTTCAAATATTCCTGTTCTGCCGCTGTAGCCGGTCCCGTTGCATTTCTGGCAGCCCTGTCCCTTTTTTGGAGTAAAATCCAGCTTGGTTTTGTTAAGCCTGAGAGCGTGCAGAATTTTTTTATCGGGATTGTTGTCATCCACCGAACAGTCCGGGCAAATACATCTTACAAGTCTCTGGGCAATAATTCCGCTTAGAGCCTCACTTATTACATATGGTTTTATTCCCATGTCCCTGAGTCTTGTAATGGAGGATATACTTCCATTGGTGTGAAGGGTGCTGAATACCAGATGACCTGTAAGCGCAGCATGAAGCGCCACTTCCGCTGTTTCAAAATCCCTTATTTCACCGAGCATTATCACGTTGGGGTCCTGCCTAAGTATGGCTTTAAAAACCTTGGGGAAGCTAAGGCCTATTTTGTTTCTTACGCTTACCTGTCCTGCCATTCCCATATAGTATTCGACAGGATCTTCTATTGTTGTAAAATTTTTTGTTACTGTTGAGCCTTCATTAAGCAGCGAATACAGTGTGCTTGTTTTTCCGCTGCCGGTCGGACCGGTTGTGAGGATCATTCCCTGGGGATGGTTCACAAATCTTAATACTTTTTCGCAGTCACAGTCCGAAAGCCCCAGGTCTCTAATGTTTTTTATGGATGCGTTTTTATCAAGAATACGCATCACAATTTTTTCTCCGCCAATTGTGGGCAAAGTCGATATGCGGACATCCACCATTTTTGTTGATGTCTTTATTGTAACCCTTCCATCCTGCGGCTTTCTTCTTTCTGAGATGTCCAGTTCGCACAGAACTTTTATCCTTGATATAATCGGCATGTGCATATTTACAGGGATGTGTATTTTATCCTGCAGCAGGCCGTCTATTCTGTAGCGGACCATTGTATATTTTGTTTTAGGTTCAATGTGTATGTCCGAGGCCTGGTGGCGCAGTGCATCTGCAATGACTGCATTTACAATCCTTATTGCCGGCGGCTGTGTCGTATCACGCAGCAGTTCCTGCAGGTCCTGTTCCTCGTCCTCTTCATCCAGGATTATCTCAATTGATTCCGTAGGGTCTGTTAATTCTATCTCACTGATAGATGTCTCAAAGTCATCTGTGCTTCCGAATATTTCATCGAGTTTTGCTTCTATTTCACCGGGAGCAGCTATTGCTGCTTCAACAGGAATTCCGGTTATAAAACGGAGATCATCGATTTTCATATAGTCTGTAGGGTCGGCCATGGCAATCAGTAATTTGCCGCTGATTTTTTTCAAAGGAACCAGGTGGTTTTTCTGGCAGATATCTTTCGGGATAAGGCTGGATAAAGCTTTTGGTACTGTAAATTCATCCGGGGAAACACGGTTGATTCCGGTTTCCTTTTTAATCGCATCCACCAGCTTTGATTCGCTTATCTTCCCCATTTCACAAATGATAACAGGCAGGACTTTATTGTTTCTGGCCTGGACTACAAGGGCTTTATTCAGATCATTGCCGGTTATCATCCCGTTTTTTACCAGTATGTTTCCAACCTGGCTTCTATGTATATTTATGAATCTGGACAGCTGTTTGATTTTACTCTGCTGGTCCTTCTGTTCGTTTTTTAATGTTATATTCTCCTGTATCAGGTCATACTGTTCAAGAGCCAGGCTGACTGTAAGACGAAGGTCTTCATCATTCCAGGGTTTTGTTATGAATTTATAAACTGCCCCGTCATTGATGGCCCCCATAACTGCGTTAACGTCTGCATGGCCTGTAAGCATGATTCTAATGGTCTTGGGATATTCCGCTTTTACTTTTCTTAAAAGATCGGCTCCATTCATTCCGGGCATTTTGTAATCGGAAACAACTATATTTACGCTTGTTTTTTTTAGCGTTTCAAGGGCTTCATCTGCTGATTCAGCAGTTAGAATTTCATATTTTTCTTTTCTGAATATTCTAACTATGGCGTTAAGTACATTTCTTTCATCATCTACAAAAAGAATTCTATATGGGGATGGTCCGGCAGAACTGTTTTGCTGATCATCGTTTTTTTTATCCCTGTCAATAAATAATGAAGATAATTTTCCCATTGAGCCTCGCAAAAAAATAGAACACAATTTTTCGGCGCTGTTTTCAGCCTTTATCCGCCGGCAGATTTATTATCACTTCTGTCCCTTCTCCCGGTGAGCTTTGGATATCAAGTGAGCCATTATGTTTTTTCACAGTGTTGTATGCTGTGCTGAGCCCGAGACCGGTTCCCTGACCCACCGGCTTTGTAGTGAAAAACGGGTTGAAAATCTTGGATAAATTTTCATCGGAAATTCCTGAGCCTGTATCCTTAACTGTTATTTTTACATACTTCCCGTTTATGTCTGTGCTGATTATTACTTTTCCTTTATTATCAATTGCCTGAATAGCATTCAGGATAATATTCATCATCAGCTGATTAATCTCTTTTGGATTACACTTTACCCTTGGGATATCTCCATAGTTTTTTACAAGGGCGATACCTTCTCTGAGTTCGTTATGCAGTACATTGACTGTTGATTCTATGTTTTCATTTAAATCCGCATACTGAATATCTTTTTCATCAGGGTGTGCAAAAACTTTGAGATCCATAACTATATTTTTTACACGGTCCAGCCCTTCGGATGATTCATCAATGAGTTTCGGCATATCTTCCAGAATAAAATCAATATCAAGGTCGTCTTCCAGCTTAACTATTTCATTTACTTTATTCAGCAGTGCGGCTGTGCTTTTAAGTTTATGGCTGCCGGCTTTTATTAAAGACTTAAGGTTTCTGTAACCTGATAATAGTGTTATCAGACTGCTCTTATACTCAGACAGTGTATGAAGGTTACTGCAGATAAACCCGAGGGGATTATTTATTTCATGTGCTATACCGGCCGCAAGGTGACCCACTGATGCAAGGTTTTCCTGATGCATCAGAATAGCAAAGGCCTTTTCAATCTCCTTTGTTTTTTTCTTTACCTCTATTTCAAGGTTTTCGGACAGGCTGCGGTACTTATTCTGAGAAATTTCAAGAAGCTCTGCTTTTTGTCTGAGATCTTCAAATGATTCCTCTACAACCTGACCATGTAGTCCTGCTGTCATGTTATATTTGTAGCGGTCTTTAATAAGGTTTGATGTAACCTTCGATAAAAGGCCTGCTGAAGCATCTATTTTATGAGAAGGCAGGTTATACCGGCTCTCATATGCTGCTATTAAATATCCCAGTGTTTCAAGTTCCAGGATAACCGGGAATACCTTAAGTATTATTTCCCCGCAGGTGATGATCCTGTCCGGAAGGTCTGATTCATAGTTTCCTTTAAATGCCATACGTATATCAGTTTCCGGGATATTTCCCTTATAAAAAAGTCTGCTGCCCTTTTGATCAACAAGATATAGTGTAAGAGGCGTAAGCTCTCTGATGTACTGAAATAATTTATCAAGTACATCAGTATCTATCAGCTCTTTCAGGCTGTATTCTCTGTCGTAAAAATCACTTTCAGGTATGTTAATCATTTTTTTATAGCTCTGAAATATTTTTCAATACTTTCGGAGATAGAAAAATTATCTCCAGCCTGAATACTCCTGTCCAGGGTTTTGCAGGTATCTCTCATTATACGGTAAAAGGATTCAAAAACCCCCTGGCCATATATGGCTTTTGCAAACACCACAGGTATTCCGGTCGGTGTCCATTTGTTTAAAATCGTTTCTTCATCATCAATATCTTCAAGGTCCCGTTTATTAAACTGAATCAGGAGCGGGAGATTTTCAAAATCGAGCCCGACCCTTGCAGCGTTTTTTTCAAGGTTTTCAAAACTTTCAAGATTATTAATTGCCTGATCCTTTTGTGAGTCTGCTACAAATACAACTCCGTCAGCCCTTGAAAGTACAGCCTTTCTGGTAGCATCATGAGCAACCTGACCTGGTACAGTGAAAATCTTTAATTTTATCCTGAATCCATTATCCGTTGATATTACCATGGGCAGCAGATCAAAAAATAATGTGCGGTCTCCCTTTGTATCAAGACTCATCAGGTCGCCTGTTTCTGAAGGAGAAAGCAGGTCATGAAGCTGCATCAGGTTGGTTGTCTTTCCGCTCAGCGCAGGCCCGTAATATACTATTTTGATGACAATCTTTTTTTCTTCTCTGTTGATTTCCACGAACTGATAATCCTGTCAATATTATGTTCTTACGGGTATAAAGGCCAGAACTGCACCTTTTCCGCGGAATTTGCCTGATGCAGATGATATATCGATATCATACATTTTACCGGATATGTTTATGCCCTTAACTGTTTCCGCTTCATCAGTTTCTATTACTTTTTCTATTGTTCTTTTAAGGCTTTCAGCAAAATATTCAGTAATATTTTTTCCTGTCTCAAAATGTTTTTCGTTAACAGACAGTCTCAGGGCAATAATGTTTACCATTACTATCATAAGATCGCTGCTCAGGGCTATAACCGGAATGGGGAGGTCCTCCAGTATGGCCCTGGAAATATCAAGCGCCCTGTTTTTTATAACAAGGTCACTGGTTCTCTCTTTAACTATATTTTCAAGGTTTTCATTTATATCTTTAAGCTCATCATTCTGTTTGATAATCCTTTCCTGAAGGTTTTTATTGGTCTGTAAAAGTTCGTACTGTTCAAGACACTGGTTTATTTCCTGCTTCAGGTTCAGGTCATTCCAGGGTTTTAAAAGAAATTTGTATATATGTCCCTTATTCACAGATTCGGTAATTGAGTCAACATCCGTATAGCCTGTCAGTATTACTCTTACTATGTCAGGGTATTCTTCTTTTACTTTTGCAAGAAACTCGGTTCCCCCCATATCCGGCATACGCTGATCGCATATTACAAGGTCCACCTTTTCTTCTTTGAGTATTTCAAGACCCTTGAATGCATCGGTTGCTGTTAAAAGATTGTACCCTTCCTTTCGGAGCAGCCGCCTGAGAGAATGAAGAATATTCTTTTCATCATCCACACATAAAATTGTATGTTGTACACCTTTCATTAACCTGACTCCTCAAGAAAAAATTTACATGCATTTTCTATTTCGGCATGAACCGGCAGAAACCATTCTGATACTCTCATGACACAGGCATTAACCTTTGGCAAATCTGATACACCGCAGCTGAAGGTGGATTCATTTTCAAGAATTTTCTTCTGATTATAATAAAGAGTATCTGATACATTTATCATACTCAAAAGATCTGTATCCTGAGCACTCTTACTCATAAGGTGATGATATCTGACTGCATCTGTAATATGTAAAGGAAGTCTCCATTTTTTTGCCAGATATCCTCCTATCCGTGCATGGTCAACAGGATTATGCTGCTTTTCCGCTTCATAAAATGTTGTATTGTTTTCAATTGATGACGTAAGTGCATTGAAAAATAATTCCGGGAAATACTGCGCTATAACCAGTTTTCCCATGTCATGGAGCAGTCCGCTGATAAAACAGTCATCCGGAACGCCTGTCTTTGAAAGTATTGAAATATGCCGGCTTATAACAGCCACTGCAATGGAATGTTTCCAGAATTCTTTAATGTCAAAATCATTTGATGATATTCTGTTTTTAAACGCCTTTACAATGGAAACGGAAACCACTGCATTTCTGACCGTGTTAAATCCAAGGAGGGTCATGGCATGGGGGATACTGCTGACCTTGGTACTTAATCCGAAAAATGCCGAGTTAACAAGTTTTAATATTTTTGATGCAATAGACTGGTCTTTTTCAATTGTACTGCTCAGATCTTTTATGGAGGTATTTAAATCTTCGAGCATTTTATTTACTTCAAGCGCTATTGCCGGAAGAGTTGGAAGGTCTTCAATCCTGTCCAGTTTTTTGTATATCTCGTTACTTTCCATTATTTATGTTCCTGTTTTATTTTCTGTTAAATATTAATTTGTAACGGTCCAATAAAGCGCCTATGTTAAAATATATATGTTGTCGCTGAGTTTTCCGTTTTCTATCAGCTCCTGTATTTTTTCTACAGCCTGTCCGTTCAGTGAAACTCCTTTGCTGAAAAGAAGACGTCCATCACTTGTCCTGACATTTTTACCCAGAACCATTCCCTCTTTAATTTTATCGTATGGCATATGAACTGTTCTTTCCTGCTCTCGTATTTTTTCCATTTTAAGCTCTCTGAGTTTTGCCATGTCTTCCTGGCCCGCAAGTATATAAAGGCTTCTCTCTATGATCCCTCTTTTTACCAGCTCTTTCATTGTTTCTATATTCTGTGCCTTGAAGCGGGTTCCTCTTCTGAGCAGTACCCGGCCTTCACTGCTTCTGAGATTTTTGCCCAGTGTCATTCCTGCAGAGAGTTCATCAATATCTATCTGGACGATCTGCTCTTCCTTAAGAGAGGCCTCACGTTCTTTTTCGTTCAGTATTTTAATAAGTGTGGATACTACCTCTATGTCGTATTTCTGACCGCTTCTAAGGAGTATTATTTTTTTACCTACCTGGGTAAGCAGTTTGTCAGGATCATCAATCATCATCTCCCTGGCAGCTGAGCCAAAATAATCTTTTGCCTTTTTTGCAATCTCATTGATGTCCCTTGGCCATGTATACCTTATCCGGCAGTATTCAGCCGCAGCAGCAAGTATTCTTGCGCCAAGCGGAATTTCATCGCCCATAAGTCCTCTCGGAAAGCCGCTGCCGTCATAGTTCTCGTGATGATATGCTATAAACTCACTTGCTTCTTCAAAACCCTGTATGCTCTGGATGCACATTTTTCCGATAACCGGATGATTTACAAATTTGCTGAATTCATCATCCGTCATTTCTTCTTCAGCTTTAAGAACAAGGCTTCTCGGGAGTTCAAGCAGACCTATGTCATAGATCATGGATGCTATTTCAAGCTGATGAAGAGACTCCTTTGAAAAATGGAACTCTGAAGCGATTTCTCTGGTCAGGGCGGTTGTTGCCATCATGTATTTATCAAGAGCAGGATTAAGCTTTTCTACCAGGGAGTTTATAAGCCTCATGGCATCCATTATTCCCTGCTCAAGCTGTTCGTTTTCTGACTTCTGCCTGTTAGTAAGGGTTGTAAGCCTATTGTTTTCAAACTGAAGCTCATAATGCTCAAGCGCCTGACGCACCTGTAAAATAAGGTCTTTGTCATTCCATGGCTTGCTCAGGTATCTGTGTATTTCACCTTTATTTACCGCATCAACAATAGCATCCATGTCAGAATACCCTGTAAGCAGAAATCTTACTGCATTGGGAAAAATGACTTTGGCTTTTTCAAGAAACTGGGCCCCGGTCATGCCGGGCATTCTCTGGTCAGATATTATGAGAGACAGGTCTTTTGTTTTTTTCAATATCTCAAGGGCTTCCTGTCCTCCGGATGCAGTTATAATGTTGTATTTTTCTTTCCTGAAAAGTCTGTATAATGACTTGGTAATTGATTCTTCGTCATCTACCAGAAGCAGTGTATGACTCTGTCTGAGTTCCATCTGAAATTCCGCCTTTCAAAAAATGTTGCTTTTCATTTATCGAAAGGAGAGGGCGGAAATGAACCGTCTCCTTTTTTTAGTTTTTATACCGGGTCTTGAAAAAGGTTTTTATTATAAATCATTCTTCATTATTCCTGCTCCAGCGGCAGGGTTATCATGAACGTGGTCCCTCTGCCTGTTTCACTGTCAACCTTTATTGTTCCCCTGTGTTTTTTGATTATATTGTACGCAACATTAAGCCCCAGTCCGGTCCCCTTGCCGATTTCCTTTGTAGTAAAAAACGGATCGAATATTTTACTTATATTTTCTTTAGGTATGCCGGGGCCGTTGTCACTGATAACAATGTTTACGTGATCTTTATTACTTCTTGTTATAATTTTTATCTCGCCGTTTTTTTCTATTGCCTGGGCTGCATTCACAAGAAGGTTCATGAATACCTGGTTCAGCTGATGGGGATAGCAGACAATATCAGGAAGGTCTCCATAGTCTTTTTCTACCGTAGCTTTATATTTAATCTCATTCCATGCCACGTTGAGAGTTGATTCTATATTCTTGTTGATATTAGCAAGCTGCAGTTCATCTTCACCGGGGTGTGCAAAATCTTTGAGGTCCTGCACTATTTTTTTTATCCTGTTTGCCCCGTCTCTTGATTCATTAATAAGATCGCTTATATCATCGAGTATGTAATCAATATCTATTTCTTCTTCCATTTTAATTATTATTTTTCTCAGATTGTTTATGCGGCTGTCTGATGTGTTTTCATCAGTGTCGCTTACTGCTGATAAGAGGTCTCTGTATTTTTGTATCAGGGACATCAGATCTGTCTGGTAATCACCCAGCGTTTTCAGGTTGCTGCTGACAAATCCTGTCGGGTTGTTTATTTCATGGGCTACTCCTGCCGCCAGCTGTCCAATGGATGACATTTTTTCTGACTGCAGCATTTGCGACTGGGTGCCTTTAAGTTTCAGGAGGGTTTCTTCAAGTTCATCATTTTTGTATTTATTCTGGAGGAGTGCCTCTTCAAGTTCTATATTCAGCCTGTTTATCTTTTCTGATTTTTTCAGTTCTTCCGTTATATCTCTGCATGAAATAACAACCTGAACAGCCCTGTTATTGGATATGACCGGAATAAAGGTCATTTGTTTGTGCCTGATTTCATTATTGCTGTCTTTTAAGTTATGGAGGCTGGTTACCGACTTTTGAGATTCAAATGTGCCCCTGATTGTTGAAGCAATATTTCTGTTGCAGTCAGGAACCTCTCTCTGGGCGCATAAATCCAAAATGTTTGAACCTATTACTTCATTAAAAGAAACATTCATTTCCCTGAGCAGGGTTCTGTTTGCTGAGATAATTTTAAAATCAGTATCTACCGAGATGATTTCTTCTTCAAGTGCGTCAAAGACCGTTACAATTTTATTTTTACTCTCAATGAGTATGTCCTTTAATTCATTATGGTCTTTTTCCAGTTTTAATATTCTTTCACCCGTCATTATTCTGGCTTTGACTTCATCTGCGTCCAGAGGCTTTGAAATGAAATCATCTGCGCCTGCTTTAAATACTTCTATGAAATCTTCCTTTCTATCCCTGGCCGTCATGATGATGAAGTAAACATATGCATTGTTTTTGGCTTCACGTACTTTTCTGCAGAGCGAAATCCCATCCATATTGGGCATAATCCAGTCACTTATAATCAGGTTGATGTCCTGTTCCCGGAAAATCTCCCATGCTTTAAGGCCGTCCTCTGCAGTAATTATTTCATAGCCTGCCTTAACAAGCATTTTTTGAAGTATCAATCTTGATATGGGATCATCATCTACAATTAAAGTTTTCATGAACCTGTTTTCCTTTAATTAAAACTTTTGAATTTGATGAGATCAGTTTTTCAGTTTGGTAGCGTGAGCTGGAGAGTGTTTATTAATTATGCAAAAAAGATGCCTTTTAAAGCTTAACAGGGGCAGTCGTAAAACTTATTGTTAAATATATACGTGAAAATTGTCTGAGTATAAAAAATCGATTGTATATTATAATATTCGGAATGAAATGCTATAAAATATTAAATAGTTATAGGGTTATAATGTTTTGACTGCGATATTCAGGGAATAGAAAACAGCAAAAAGAGGGCAGGGCAGATGATAATATGTTTCCCTTATACGTGGACTGATACTGGATTATTTAAAATGGTAATTCGTCCGCGCATTGACGATTTACCTTTCAGTTTTCAGAAGTCAGTTCAATGACATTTATGCGTCAATATATACTTAAAAACTAAACTTTCTGATCAAATATAGTCCCTGCAAGTTCTTCCATTCTAGCTGCAAGGTCAAGCATTTCTTCGGAAGGTATTTCTCTTATTACCTTGCCGTTATCTTCGGAAATCACTTTTACCATGATATCGCCGGTTTCATTATCAACCTTGATTTTTATGTCCTTCTGCATGGAACGGACATAATTTTCCATCAGTTCGGTAATGCGGCTGATTTTTTCATCAGTTGTTTCCCTTGATTCTTTCGATGCTTTAACTTCCGATTGACCGGTAACAGTTTTATTTTCCTTCTCAATATTTTTCTGGCTTTCTATATCAAATACCGATGCCTTTGAAACATTAGCAACAGCTTGATCCTTAATTGCTTTTATGTTTGCAATTTCTGTTAGTGCCATTTTTGTGCCTCCATTTTTGGCTTTCCGTAAATCTAAAATAACAGGGGAAAACCTTGGTCTAATATTCCGACATATGTTGTCGGCGTTATGCTGAGATATGTGCTGACAGTCTTCTTATTTCCTGTCCCGGCATACCTGCAGCAGGAACGGAATTTTCTTTCTTTTCCGAAATTCCTTCCCATGCACTTTTAAGTTCGGTCAGTATATTTATGCATTCATTAAAAATAGAAATATTCTTTTCTATATCCGCAACAATTATTCTAGAAGATAAATACGTATATAAAGAATCGAGACTGCTTGCAATTTTGTCACCTTTTTCAAAGTTGAGGTTGACCTGAAGTTCATTAATTATATCAAGCGAATTTCTGATTTTTTCTGACTTTTTCAGTGCTTCTTTTTCTTCTATATGATTTATCGATTGCTGAAGATTCAGGATAACCTTGTCGTAACACATTATAATGAGTTCGAGTCTCCCTGCTGTCTCAACATTTGATCTTTTATACTGCTGAAATGCTTTTCCGTAAGCCATTAAATCCTCCAAAAATTTAATAATAAGTTATATTTTACTCTAATACAGTTATCACAATTAAATATTTTAAATTACCTGTGTTTATCCTTTATAATGAGCTCAACTGGCTTGAAAGCCATGAACTCTGGGACTGAATTTCAGATATTGCCAGCTCCATTGCAACAAAGCGGTTTATCATTGACTCCATTCTAAGGTCCAGCCTGGCTTCCATTCTTTCAATGTCTTCATCCACCTGGCTTATCCTGTCGGTGAGTGAGTCCATTTTAAAACCTACATAACCCTCATATGAGTCGGTAATTGAAAACAGTTTCCTGTCAAAGAGTTCTGCAATTCCGAGGGTCAGTTTTAAATTTCCAACCTCACCGGTGTCAGTGCCTGTATATTTTATTACAAGGCCGTCAATATTTGCTTCTCCGTCATTTCCGGAAAGGTTCTGGCCCGACCCTGTTGCGGCTTCACCGTTTATTGTTCCTTCAACGTCAAGACCGTTATCAACAGTTATGGATGAGGCGCTTCCTGTCCAGAAGAGTTCATTGTCTTCTTCAATGGTAAAGCTGCGTCCGCTTCCGTAACTGTTGCTGGTAAGAGAAAGTATACCTCCGTCACTGGAAGCTGTAATACCCATTGAATATCTGCCTTCCTGGCCTCCGTCATTGGTGGTGAGTACCGTTCCGAAGATATCCGCCTCGGCTGCTGTTCCCGAGTAATCAAAGCTGATTGACAGTGAGCTGGTACCTTCAAGATCGTCAGTAATTGCAATACGCCCGCTGCTGTCAATGGTGGCTGATACATCGCCGAAGGTTGATTCTATTTCGGATAAGAGCCCCTGGATTGTATCTGTTGTATAATCAGTGATAGTGTATGATCCTGATACTTCACGTCCTCTTCTGGTTGTTCCTGAAAAGGTGATAGTATCATTGTCAGATATACTTACTCCGTCTATGGAATCCCATGTTGTTGATGCTTCCAGAGGGTTTGAAGCGGATGTTAATGCTGTATCTCCGACAAGCTTTTCTGTATATACCGTATCAAATTCAGTGTTTGCCGCATTGACAATGTCATTTATTGTCATGCCTGTACTGAGAGATATTGTAGCGACGCTGCTGCCGTCGGTTACAGTAAGAACCTCATCACTTGTCAGTGCGCCGGCAGTAAAAGGGTCTTTGTCTCCTGTAGAGCTGTTCTGCGTTGCAGCCTGAGTAATATTTACAACGTATTCACCTGCTTCCGTATCCCTTGTATTTGATATGAATTCAATGTTTCCTGAATCTGCAGAACCCATAGCAGAAAAGAGTTTCTGTATGTCATAAAAATTATTGTTAAGATGGTCTGTCAAAACATCATCATCAATACTTAACTGCCCTTCATTATCAAGAGTAATACCTGCGAGACCCAGTATTGAAAATTCCGAAGACACTCCCCATACAGGTTCAACAAGAAGTGAGGACAGGTCCGACTTTACAGATGACAGTGTTCCGTCACCGAACAGGACACCCCCGGTTGTTTCTTCTTCTGAATCATATTCCTGCTGGGCATTTATATATGCCGAGACTTCATTGTATGAATCTACAAATGAACTTATTTTTTCTTTTACAGCTGTAAGGTCTCTTTCAATATTAAGTGTAACCGTTGTGCCGGCATCAGAATCCTTAAGTGTAAGCGTAACTCCATCCAGTACGTCGCTTATAATATTACTGCTGCCGGTTACCTCAACTCCGTCGATTGTAACAGATGCGTCTTCACCAGCAACCAGTTCGCGTTTTCTTACGGTTTCAACAGAACCGAAAGAGCCCCAGTCAAGGGTGCCGCTTGTAACCGTTGATGTTAGGCTGACTGTCATCTGGCTTGTTCCGGTCTGCAGGTCTTCAACCTCGATAGTCCCGTCAGAGGTAATCCTTGCAGAAACATTGCCGCCGTATGCAGTTTCTACCGCATCAAGAAGATCCTGCACGGTTGATGATGATTCTATATTGAAAGTTGAGCCGGCTATTGCTGCTCCGTCATGATCATTTCCCGTTATATCTATTGAATCTGCTGACAGCGTAAAGTTATAACCGTCAATATCACTTAAAAGTGTCTGAGCGGTTATGTTTTCACCATTTGTCGTCATGGTGTTTGACGATGTGCTTCCCTGTGCATCAGTGTTTCCGTTTGTAACAATCCCGAGTATTTCAAGTATGTTATCTGAATCTGTAAATGCCTGGGTTCCGTCAATCTGTATACTGTACTTTGTATCTCCGTCTACGTCCTTCGTTATAAGTGAGGCAGAAATACCCGCATTATTTATTTTTGTTTTAATATCTTCCAGTGAGTCACTGGACAGGTCAATGTCTACATTGTTGCCGCCGATAACTACAGTTCCGGAAAGATCAGTGGTAAGGCCCAGAAGTGATTTTATATCCTGGGTGGTACTCGAAAATGCATCGGACTGAGCACCGCCTGTTATACTGTTTTTTAAAGATTCATTACTGTCTTTCCATCCGAAAAGCTGAATAATATCATTTGTAGAACCGTTTTTAAGGCTGATTCCCTCTTCGCCTGTTTCACTGCTTGTGAGTATCAGTCTGTAATCATTTTCGGCATAGGTAATGATACTTGCACTTACACCTGTGGGGTTTGTGCCGGAGTTGGCATTATTGATTTTATTTCTTATATCATCCAGACCGTCTGTGTTTGATATTGTGATAACCCTGTCATTAATAATTATATCTCCTGAATAATCGCTTCCCAGTGAGTCAGAAAAACTGGAAAAAGATGTAGAAGATAGTTTCTGGGCAACCGCAAGATTGTTTATCTGGATAGTATATGATCCTGGTGCTGCAGATGATGTAGAAGATATGGAAAGAAGATCGCTAGCTTCCACATCATTATTGTCAGAAGATAAATTTGATGAATAGACAAAGAAATCATCAGGATCTGAAAGTGACTGTGCAGAACTTTTAAGGCTTAGAAGAGTAGTATTAAATGACTGCCATTCAGCAAGCTGTGCCTCATATTCAGTTTTTTTAGTTTCCTTGAGATCGATTGGTGCTGATTCGATCTCTATAAGCTGATCTATCATTGACCTCCAGTCAAATCCGCTGGACAGACCGCTTATCAGATTAGTGCTTGTAGCCATAATACCTCCATGTATCTTAAGCCGCGCATTCGGGAAAATTGTTCCCGTTATATAACGTGTATATCGGAAAAATATGCCGAAAACTTAAACAAAACTCATGTGGTAATGGGATTATGCAAACAATTTGCCAGAGGGGGAAGAGATGAACCGCTAAGACGCAAAGAACGCTAAGGAAAACTTTATTAAATAGAGTAGGAAATTTAGAGTTTAGAAATAAGTGACATGTAGGGGCGAATAATCATTCGCCCATTTCTTAAGATCAGAGTAATTTGAAATCGAAGTGACTAGAGTTGAAAAACAGTGGAAATCAGTATTGAAAAAACTGGAAAGTGGAACCGGAAATCAGCGATCAATGATCAGATATTAAAAATACTACCACTTCATGCCCAAAATCTCAAGATTTCTGTTTCCTGATTTTAATATTTCACCTGGTTGAGCAAAAATGACAAACCCCGCAACCGGGGTTTGTTATTATGTTTCCTGTCGCGCCATGGCTGAAAGCGAAGGCGGATTAACTCCGAACTTTAAGCTGTTTACCCGATCAGCGAAAGTACATTCTGCGGAGCCATATTTGCCTGTGCAAGCATTGCAGTACCTGCCTGCATTAAAATCTGGCTTTTTGTGAAAGATGTCATTTCCGAAGACATATCCACATCCCTTATTACAGATTCTGCCGCCTGGACGTTTTCTATTGTTGTTGAAAGATTTGCTGCTGCATAGCCGAGCCTGTTTTGAACAGCTCCAATTTTTCCCCTGGCATTATTCAGGCTGTCTATTGCATTATCAATAGAAGTTAAAAAATTCTGTGCATCTCCGGCATTCTGCAGCTGGTTTGCGCTTATACCAAGATCGCCTGTCGTAACTGCTGTAAAAGAAATATTTATTCTATCATTAGAACTGCTTTTTGCTCCAACCTGGAAATTAGAGCCTCCTTCATCAGCGAATAAAGTTGCACTGTCCGTTGTATTTAAGTCTCCATAAGTTTCCAGTGTTATTCCTAACTCTTCAAATGTTACAGTTCTTATTTCGTTTAAACCCTGCCCTGTTGGGTCGGCATAAGCAGTTTCAGTTATACTCGTACCGGCAACAGTTGCCTGGACGGTTATTGAATAGCCTGGCGATGAAGTCGTTGCTACGGAAACATTATATGTTGTGTTGGCAACCATGTTATGAGCATCGCCAAGTCCAAAATAATCCATGTCACTAGCCCAGGAAGAACCTACAGCTATTTCAACACCAAATCTGCCGTCAAGCAGACTTGAACCTGCATACTCTGTGCTTTTCGCAATACGGTCAATTTCTTCTATAATGGCATTGCCTTCATCATTAATTTTATCAAGATTTGAACTTGCATTGGCAGAAGATGCCTGGGTAGCAAGTTCTTTAAGCCTTGTGAGCATTGTTCCTATCTGGTCATATGCGCCTTCTGCCACCTGGGCCATGGCATTTGCTTCTGAAACATTTCTGCCTGCTACTTTATAGGATGCAATGTCCGCCCGGAAAGACTGGGATATTGAAAGACCTGCTGCATCATCAGCAGCTTTATTGATCCTGTATCCTGAAGATAATCTCTCCAATGATTTTCCCATCATTGAGTCTGACTGTGTGAGCTGTCTATGGGCGTTCAGTGCAGATATATTATTTTGAATTCTTAGTCCCATATATAATATTAACCCTCCATGATTAATAAAATTAAAATAAAATTTTATCCTTGAAATAAATTAGTCAAATAAACCGGCATCCATGCCGGTTTATTGTTATTTTATCCAATTAACGACAAAACATTCTGCGGAGCCATATTTGCCTGTGCAAGCATTGCAGTACCTGCCTGCATTAAAATCTGGCTTTTTGTGAAAGATGTCATTTCCGAAGACATATCCACATCCCTTATTACAGATTCTGCCGCCTGGACGTTTTCTATTGTTGTTGAAAGATTTGCTGCTGCATAGCCGAGCCTGTTTTGAACAGCTCCAATTTTTCCCCTGGCATTATTCAGGCTGTCTATTGCATTATCAATAGAAGTTAAAAAATTCTGTGCATCTCCGGCATTCTGCAGCTGGTTAGCGCTTATTCCGAGATCATCAGTGGTGACAGAATCCAGGCTGAAGTCAATTTGGTCATTATCACTTTCTTTGGCGCCAATCTGAAAATTCGATGTTCCGTCATTATTGATGGTAAACTTAATGCCTGACCCAAATTCAACATAATCATACTCATCACTCAGATAAAAACTAATTCCGAGTTCATTAAAATCTGCAGTTGCATTTCTTCCCGGTGTGAGCCTCTGGGTTATGCTGCTGTCTTCTTCATTGGTAATAATTACGTCAAGGCCTGCACTCATTAAACTATAGGTTCCTGGTACAGCACTCTCATCTACCTGAAAATTGCTAAGACCTGTATTTGCCGTGATAATATGTGCATTATCAAAATTAGCTGAATCTAAAGCTGAATCACCTGTAATTACCATTCCCAGTGACGCAAAAGTTATGGTGTTACCATTAATCTTACCATCAAAGGTATCACCCGCATCATTTACATTTGTAAGTGTGACCTCGCTTCCCGTTATATCGAATTGATACACACTATCTTCCGTCATAATCTGTGCTGAGTTACCAAAATCAAATTGTATTGATGTGTTTAGAGTTTTATCAGCAGGAGCTCCATAACCGTGATCTTCAAGGTCAATAATCAGCATGTTTCCTGTTTCTTCATTAAGGAAGTCCACATGTCGGCTGCCAATTTCACCGGATGTTGCAAAAGAATGTGTGGTTTCTCCAAACTTACCATTAAGAAGCTTTTTACCCGCATACTCAGTACTGTTGGCAATACGGTCAATTTCTTCTATAAGGGCATTTCCTTCGGCATTTATTTTATCAAGGTTTGAGCCGGCATTGGCAGAAGATGCCTGGGTGGCGAGTTCCTTAAGTCTTGTGAGCATGGTTCCTATCTGGTCATATGCGCCTTCTGCCACCTGGGCCATGGCATTTGCTTCGGATACGTTCCTGCTTGCTACTTTATAGGATGCAAGGTCTGCACGAAAAGATGATGAAATAGCAAGTCCTGCGGCATCATCAGCGGCTTTATTGATCCTGTATCCTGAAGATAATCTCTCCAGGGATTTTCCCATCATTGAATCTGACTGTGTGAGCTGTCTATGGGCGTTCAGCGCAGCAATGTTATTTTGAATTCTTAGTCCCATATATAATATTAACCTTCCATGATTAATAAAATTTAGATGTATGTCTTATTTAATGTTAAGTAATCTTAATAAACGGCATCCATGCCGGTTTATTATTATGTTCCTCTTTTACTGTTTTTTATCCAATTAATGACAAAATATTCTGCGGAGCCATATTAGCCTGTGCAAGCATTGCAGTGCCTGCCTGCATAAGTATCTGGCTTTTTGTGAAAGAAGTCATTTCCCCGGCCATATCCACATCCCTTATTACAGACTCCGCTGCCTGGACATTTTCTATTGTTGTTGCAAGGTTTGCTGCTGCATAGCCGAGCCTGTTCTGAACCGCGCCAATTTCTCCACGGGCTTTATTCAGGCTGTCTATAGCGTTATCAATAGAAGTTAAAAAATTCTGTGCACTTTCGGCATTCTGCAGCTGGTTGCTGCTTATACCCAGATCATTAGTGGTGACTGAATCCAGACCGAATTCGATTTTATCGTTAGTGCTTTCTTTGGCTCCGACCTGAAAATCTGATGTCCCGTTGTTGCTGATAGTGAAAGAAACTCCTTCTAGATCATTTAGGCTTTTATCATACTCATTACCGAGATCGAAAGATATTCCCAGTTTATCAAAATTAACAGACTGGTTAGCATCAACACCTGTGATTGTTTGTGTTATGCTGCTATCTTCGTTAGAAGTGAGAGTTATGTTACCAGCACCATCAGCAAGTGTATATGTGCCTGTTGCTGCACCGGATTCTATCTGGAGATTACTCATACCTGTGTTATATGATGCGAACACTGCTCCGTCAAAGTTGTCAGAATTTAAATTTGAATCACCTGTAATTATCAATCCAATTGATGCAAATGTAAGAGTATTACCACTGAGCGTACCTGTGAAGGTTGAACCATCACCGTTATCCATTGTGACGGTGCTGCCGGTTACGCTTAATGTATACACATCAGCATCTACAAAATGATCTATTGATTCGCCTAAATCCACCTGGATTGCAGTGTCAAGAGTAGTATCTGTCGCAGAAGCTAGGCTAAACTCTACATCCTGCCCATTTTCGTATATATGAAAAAGCATTTCACCAGCATCAGCAGATGTTGCAAAGGATGCTGAAAAATCTCCAAAGGCTCCATTAAGAAGCTTTTTACCCGCATATTCTGTACTGTTGGCAATACGGTCAATTTCTTCTATAAGGGCGTTGCCCTCAGCATTTATTTTATCAAGGTTTGAGCCGGCATTGGCAGAAGATGCCTGGGTGGCGAGTTCCTTAAGCCTTGTGAGCATGGTTCCTATCTGGTCATATGCGCCTTCTGCCACCTGGGCCATGGCATTTGCTTCGGATACGTTCCTGCTTGCCACTTTATAGGATGCAAGGTCTGCACGAAAAGATGATGAAATAGCAAGTCCTGCGGCATCATCAGCAGCTTTATTTATCCTGTATCCTGAAGATAATCTCTCCAGGGATTTCCCCATCATTGAATCTGACTGTGTGAGCTGTCTATGGGCGTTCAGCGCAGCAATGTTATTTTGAATTCTTAGTCCCATATATAATATTAATCCTCCATGATTAATAAAATTAGATGTATGTCTTTATTAAGTTTAAGTAATCTTAATAAACGGCATCCATGCCGGTTTATTATTATGTTCCTCTTTTACTGTTATTTTATCCAATTAATGACAAAATATTCTGCGGAGCCATATTAGCCTGTGCAAGCATTGCAGTACCTGCCTGTATAAGTATCTGGCTTTTTGTGAAAGAAGTCATTTCCCCGGCCATATCCACATCCCTTATTACAGACTCCGCTGCCTGGACATTTTCTATTGTTGTTGCAAGGTTTGCTGCTGCATAGCCGAGCCTGTTCTGAACAGCACCAATTTCTCCCCTGGCTTTATTCAGGCTGTCTATAGCGTTATCAATAGAAGTTAAAAAATTCTGTGCACTTTCGGCATTCTGCAGCTGGTTGCTGCTTATACCCAGATCATTAGTGGTGACTGAATCCAGACCGAATTCGATTTTATCGTTAGTGCTTTCTTTGGCTCCGACCTGAAAGTCTGATGATCCTGCATTGTTGATAGTTAAAGACATTCCATTTAAATCACTTTCACTTTTAGAATACTCAGCGCCTAGATCGAACGATATTCCCAGTGTATCAAAATTAACAGATTGGTTGGCATCTACGCCTGTAATAGTCTGTGTAATATTGCTGTCTTCCTCATTTGTGATTGTGATGTTGCCAGCCCCATCATCTGTCAAAGTATATGTGCCTGCTACGGCATTTGATTCTGACTCTAGATTGCTCAGTCCGGTATTAATTGACTCAATTAATGCCCCGTCAAAGTTGGCTGAATCTAAAGCTGAATCACCTGTAATTACCAACCCGATTTCGTTAAAAGATATAGTGTTACCGCTAATCGAACCCGTAAAAGTATCGCTCCCGCCGTCCCCGCTGTTATCCATAGTCACAGAACTACCGGATATAGATAACTCGTAATAAGTGTTTTCATCAACTAACTCTTTTGAGTTACCGAAATCAAAATGAAGTGTAGTGTTAAGAGTATTATCTGTGGCACCAGCAAAAGAAATTTTAATTTCTTGCCCGTTTTCTTCATTAATTACAATACCGCCATTTACTCCAGGGGCGATGGATGTTGTAAAAGAATGAGATATATCACCAAAGGCGCCATTAAGAAGCTTTTTACCGGCATATTCTGTACTGTTGGCAATACGGTCAATTTCTTCTATAAGGGCATTACCCTCGGCATTTATTTTATCAAGGTTTGAACCGGCGTTCGCGGAAGATGCCTGGGTGGCAAGTTCCTTAAGCCTTGTGAGCATTGTACCTATCTGATCGTATGCGCCTTCAGCCACCTGGGCCATGGCGTTTGCCTCAGATACGTTCCTGCTTGCTACTTTATAAGATGCGATGTCCGCCCGGAAAGACTGGGATATCGAAAGACCCGCGGCATCATCAGCGGCTTTATTGATCCTGTATCCTGAAGATAATCTCTCCAGTGATTTCCCCATCATTGAATCGGACTGTGTGAGCTGTCTATGGGCGTTCAGCGCAGATATATTATTTTGAATTCTTAGTCCCATATATAATATTAATCCTCCATGATTAATAAAATTCAGATGTATTTATATGTGCTGTAGTGTAATTTATATAAGCCCGGCATCCCTGCCGCGGTTTTGTTACAGTTCTCCTGACATCTCTTTTATTTAATCAGGTCAAATTAAGAGATTGTTTTATTATTTGAATGTAAGGTTTTTTTTACAAACCCCGCGACCGGATTCCGGAAGCGGGGTTTGTTCTAACGATTATGCTTTATGGGTTGAACTTATAAAGCCTGTCTCAAACCCCATTAGCCAATAAGGGAGAGTATGTTCTGCGGAGCCATGTTTGCCTGGGCAAGCATCGCAGTACCAGCCTGCATAAGTATCTGGCTCTTGGTAAAGGATGTCATTTCCGAGGCCATATCAACATCCCTGATGACTGACTCGGCAGCCTGAACGTTTTCAATGGTCGTTGCAAGGTTTGCAGCAGCATATCCAAGCCTGTTCTGGATAGCACCGATTCCGCCTCGTGCATTATTCAGCGTATCAATGGCACTGTCTATACTTGTGAGGAATGATTGTGCTGTATCTGCACTCAGCATCTGATCCTGGTCAAGGCTAAGAGCTGTTGTCGAAACACCGTTAAGGGTTATTTCAATTCTGTCATTGCTTGTATCCTTGGCTCCAACCTGGAAGTCTGAACCGCCGGCGTCACCAACAACAGTTGCATCTCCACTACTGCTGTCAAATGCGTCATTAACTGTTAATGTAAGTCCAAGGGTATCAAATGAAACGTCTGTAGTCTCACCGCTGGCAGGTGTAGAGACCACTACCGTTTCAGTCTGGGTAGCACCACCAATTGTTGCTGTTACGGTTATAGCAGCGTCACTGCCTGAAGAAGCTACGGATATATTGTACGTTGTGTTGGCCTGCATTCCTGATGCACTGTCAATACCGCCTCCTGCGCTTGCTGTTGAAGTAGAATCAGTTTCAACGCCAAATGTTCCGTTAAGAAGTTTTGTTCCTGCATACTCAGTAGCATTGGAGATTCGATCGATTTCGTTCAGAAGTGCATTACCTTCATCATTGATCTTGTCAAGGTTTGAACCTGCATTTGCAGAAGAAGCCTGTGTGGCAAGTTCTTTAAGTCTTGTAAGCATGTTTCCAATCTGGTCATATGCTCCTTCAGCAACCTGTGCAAGAGCGTTTGCTTCAGAAACGTTTCTGCTTGAAACCTGGTAAGATGCAATGTCAGCCCTGAAAGACTGAGAAATAGCAAGACCGGCTGCATCATCTGCTGCCTTGTTGATTCTGTAACCTGATGAGAGTCTTTCCAATGATTTTGACATCATTGAATCTGATTTGGTTAAATTTCTGTGTGCGTTTAATGCGGCGATGTTGTTGTTAATTCTTAATCCCATAGTTTTAATCCTCCATGATTAAATAAAATGTTTTTTTATTCCGGTTATTAAATAACCGCTGTAAAACTTTTGGCATCCTTGCCCGGGTCTTTGTGGACTCTAAAAATCCACATGCCTTATGTTTAATTACAGTATCGGGATTAAGCTGAATATACTTTAAAGTTTTTTTGAGAAAATTAAAAAATAATTGAAAAGTTATTAAGGGAGGGGAGGCGGCATGAGCGCTAACTGGAATTTCCAAGTAGATATTCAATTTTCAATTAACGCTTATGCCCTTTAAGGGCAGAATTAAGAGAGGGTAAACCCGTAACGAAAACAGATCTTATAAAAAAAAAGCCGCTGTAGATATTCTGAGGAATATCTACAGCGGCCTTTATATATACTATAATGTACAGTTTTACTGTTTATGTAATAAGCTTATCCAGTTCTTTAATAATATTATTTACTACAAATGAACAGGTGTTATTTTCTTGGACCGAAATTCCGATTTTAATGAAAATATTTTTCAGATCTTCAAAACCGTTAACTGTTATATCTCTAGGAAGACCAAGAAGTTCCAGTGCCATGTCACAATATTTTACATGATTTTCAAAATCACCGGATTTTAACTTTAACTCACACATTGTGAGAAGGTTTTTTATATCATCAGTCTTAAGGTTAATCGCTTTTTCTAAAAAGATCTGAGAATCATCAAATTTACCAAGAGAATAGGTTATTTCTGCCAGTATATTCCATGCTTCGGGTTTATCAGGGCTTAACTCTGCGGCTTTCATGTAGGACTGCATTGCTTCTTCCAGCTGCATTTTTTCAATAAAGCTGTTTCCAAGCTGGAGTATATCCGGGTATAAATCCGGTGTGAGATTTCCATGGGAATTGATCAGACCGAGCGCTCCTTCATTATTTTTATTTTCAATATATAATGCAAAAAGGCGGTTGTATAAAAAATCATCTTTTGTTCCTGTTGTAATAATCTTTTCAAGTGCCTCAATTTCACCTGCAGTGTTTTCCGTCATATTATAAAGTTTTGCAAGCATATACCATGCTTTTTGTTCTTCAGGTGCCTCCTTTACCGCAAGGTTGAGGTATTCTGTCGCAAGGTCCATGTCTCCTGACTTGTCCATATGGTAAGTGCCGGCATTCCAAAAAGCTTCCCATTTATTTTCGGCTGTTTTAAAAGCTTCTTTATAATAGTGCCGCATTCCTGAGAGGTTACCTGTGGAATAACAGGCGTGACCCAGTAAAATATTTACAGATGGGCCTTCGTTCATTGTGTTGTTGAGTGTAAGGCCTGATTCTGATTTTGATTTTAAATTTTTATCAAGCGCTTTGAGGTAAAGTTTTCCGTATTTTAAAGCATCAGCCCAGTCACCCTTTTCACTGGATACTATTGTCATCACATAATAGGAATCCATGTGTCCCGGGTATTTATTTATAGCCTTAAGAGAACATTCTATTGCCTCTTCATATCTGCCAAGACCATAGCATGACATTGAATGGATAAAATGGGTCCAGGAGTAAACCGGGTTTGGGTTATTCTGGATATCTGAAAGTTCAATAGCCTTTTTTGATTCATTATAGGCTTCTTCCAGTTTTCCTCTGGAAAAATATGACACACTTAAGTAATGTCTGGGGAGCGGATTTTCAGGTTCGTTTTCAATTTCTTTTTTTAATAATGTAGTAGTTCTTATATATTTTTCTTCCGCTTTTGTTTCATCAACATCATATCCATAGTGCCACAATTCAATATCCGAGTAGTATGCTTTTGTGCCTCCTACAATCCTGTTATGGACACTTCCTTCATAATGAATGATTCCATTATTCCTGAAGAGTCTTTCAGCGTTGTGAAGGGATTTTTTTGCACCGCCGGCATAACTGCAAAAGATACTGACATATACTATATCGATATCTCCGGCCTTTTGTACCAAATTTCTAAGCTTTTCCCCGCTTCCTTTCATCAACTCTTCATCAGCATCAATCTGAAATATCCATTCTCCGGACGCATACTGAAGAACCTGGTTTCTTGCTTTACTGAAGCTGTTTTCCCATGGGTGAAAATAGACTTTATCCGTGAATTTTTTAGCTATTTCTACTGTGCTGTCAGTTGACCCTGTATCTACTATTATCAATTCATCAACATAGTCTTTTACACTTTTTAAACAGTTATCCAGAAATTCCTCTTCATTTTTAACTATCATGCAGCAGCTTATGGTTTTGCTGGATTTTTTTTGTTTTTTTATATCGTTCAGAATCTGATTAACTGTTTCATCTTTGCTGTCTATGTTTTTAGCCTTCAAAAGATATTTAAAAGCTTCGGATAACTGGTGTTTTTTATGATAATAAATACCTATAGCCCTTAATGCTGCAAAGGGTTTTGGTGCCAGGGATACTGCGTTTTTAAATGCCTCCTCAGCCTTTTGCGGACTGTCGTTTTCATTATAGGCAATACCAGTCGCAATATAGGTGTTCCATGTGTTATCAATGGTATTCGAAATGATTGTCCCGAATTTTTCAGGATTTTTTATCATTTCTTCACAGAGCTCTATATGTTTGTTTCCAAATAATAAGACTTTTTCCCATTTATTACTGTCAAAATTTACTATTGTAAGAATATAGTACGAATCTATGTGTCGTTTGTCTCTTGCAATAGCTGACATTGCCATTGATTCTGCCCTGTCATATTCTTTAATTTTATAATATGCCATTGCGATATTGTATCTTGTCCACAAAAATATCTCGGATGAAATTCCCTGTTTTTCTATAAGTTCAATTGCTTTTAATCCGTTTTTTAGGGTTTCATCGTAGCGTTCAAGAGGGAGGTAGCAGCAGCTCAGATAATGGTAGGGCAGGGGATTATCCGGATTTTCATCTATATCTTTTTGAAGCAGTTCAAGACGTCGCTGATGTTTTTTTTCAGTGAGCTCTTTGTCATCAAGGTCGTATCCGTAGTGTTTAATGCGCACAGGATAAATTTTGCCGGACTTGTACCCTACAACTCTGTTATGGACTCTGCCCTCATAATGTATTTTTCCGTTATTACGAAATACTCTTTCAACACTGTGCTGCCCCTGAGATTCACCCTTTCTGAAGATACTTACAATCTGTATTAATATTGTATCTATTTTATTGTTTTTTACAGCTTCTCTGAGGATTGGTATATCTTCCTGCACAAGCTCTTCATCTGCATCTATCTGCAAAATCCATTCACCTGCAGCGTATTTGAAATAATGATTTCTGGCTTCGCTGAAACTGTTGTTCCATTCATGGAAATATATTTTATCAGTATAGTGTTGTGCTATTTCTACTGTTTTATCTTTTGAGCCTGTATCAATAATAATTATTTCATCTGCTATATCTTTTACGCTCTGTAAACAGTTATCGAGAAACTTTTCTTCATCTTTAACAATCATACAGACTGAAATAAGCGGTTTTTCTGACTCTTTTATATTGCCAATATTGGGTTTATTGCACATTTGCGTCTCCCTTTTCTGGGGAAGTGTTTGAATTTTTTTGTCGTTATTAATATCAGCTGTATCTTTAGACGAAACCTGCTGAATGCCGGATAGAAAGTTGTTAAGAGATTTTAACCATTCCAGATTTTTAGATATATGAACCGTACCATCGGATAATTCATATCGTAATGTCTGGTCATCCCTGCGGTAGTGCTTATAACCGTCAAAATAATAATAGCCGAATTTTCTACAATATTCTCTAAGAAGCTCATTCAGATCTGCGGTATACCTGACCCGCTGTTCATCTGTTCCTAAAAATGGGAATTCATGAGTTATAGGGCCGTGAACGGACTCATAATCAAAACGCCGGGCAGGAGGTATAACTGCAGAAATAATAACCGTAAGATCTTTATAATAATCTCTGTTTTGTCTGATACTTTGAAAATATGATTCTACCAGTTTTTCCAGTACATCTTTGTACGGCCTGCCCATATCGAATACTTGCCGATGGATATGGCAGCGGCAATCAATTTCGCCGAACATATAAATGACTGTATCTTTCTCTGCAATGCTATAGTTCGGAAAAAATATTAAATCCTGCCTGTCTCTTCCAACACGATGCATCGTGACACTGTTTTGAGAAAATACGAGATAATTGTCCGTGTTGTTTTGACTGTTGGATTTAGCATGTGAATCTCCAAATATAAATATTGCCATCAAATATTCCTTTTCTATTTAATCTGATAGACTGAGGTTTTATGAAGCAATTTCATCTGATTTAAGCTGAAAGGTATAATACCTTAAAGTGTACTCTGCGGATATATTGCCGTTCATGGATAAAAATTGTTTACTGCCTGACCATATGGGCACACCATACGCAATACTGAAAATTATTCAGCGCTGCTACGCGTGATTCATCGGAGGGTTCAGGAAAGAGGAATGTTTCATCTTTGAGAACAAAGTTAGATCCAAGCAGATCAAATACCTGTTGTTTATTAAAAATACGATGTGCATTAAACAGTATTGCCGGAGTATGATTAAGCGGAACGCTGAAGATGAAATGTCCTCCGGGTTTTATTACCCTTGAAACTTCTTTAAAGGCCTTTACACTGCCCTGTGTATCCAATTCATCCCCATATCTTGCTAATCCTATATGTTCAATAACACACATACTTGATAGAAGCTCTACTGAGCTGTCATTAAACGGAAGATTAGTGATTGTGCCGTGTTTGCAGTCTAGTCCATTTAATGAAACAGGAAGAGGCCTTACATCAATACTTGTAGTGGGATATTTCTGTGAAATGATTCCTACAAGAAGAGCTGTTGAACCTACATCAACAACGCTGGAAGGCTCTATTTCAAAAATCTTTTTTGCTGCCCATGTGTCCTGATAAAAATAATATTTATCCATTGGTGTTTCACCGGTCTTATCATTTAAACACGGCCAGAAATTAAAGTTTGATTCTGACCCCGGCATATTTATATATTTTTCAAGGTCAGAAACATATTCTAAAAAATGGGGATGTTTTAATATCTCCGGCTTGGATGTTTCAAGATACTTAATGTAACGTGATAAATTTTCAATGATATTTTGTTTCATAATATCCGCTCTCTAATGATTTCTGTCCTTAATCGCCTATCAGATTACTAAGAACTGTTATGTTGCTGACACTTGGATAGATGTTTCTTATAATTGATCCGATCAATCCTGCCTGAGCTGCGGCTCCAATAATTACCGAAGATATTTTTTCTCTGTCCAGTATCTCAGGTGCGAAAACCTTTTTTCCACTGATTGTAAGCTGTTGCCTGCATTCTGCAGTGTCAATAAGAAAAAGCCGTGGATCTTTTTGAAGCAGCGATGATGATATATAATTTGATATATAATTAGTAACCGCCCATATTGCAACTTTGCCATATCTGTCTGCCAGTTTAGCAATGTTGTTGTCCAATTTGGTAAATATCTCATCAATCATTGGAATATTAAATTTTTGAGTGCATGAGGGACAATATAGAAAACCATTCGAGCAAATGCTTACGTTGCTCCAGGTATGTTGATAACCACATTTTTCACAGGTACCTGCGAAATCTATACACCCGGAAGACACATCTGTGGAGGAAATTTTAATATCTTTTATCTCAAAAGATTCCTCCTGATACATTACATCCATTTGATGTAAGACATTACTGAATTCTTCATTACTCAATTTGGAAATATTTACCTGCGGACAGCCGTCTTTAAGGTATTTTACTCTGTCGGCTATTATTCCATTTTTAATAGCCTCCTTATAAATATGAGTGCCTGGAAAAGGTCTTATGAAGGAGAGGTTAATGTGATAATGTAAGTTGTCACGACAATAATTTAGAGTATTGGTTGCCGTTTCAAGTGTTTCTTCCTGATCACCTAATATAAATTGACCCGAAACCGGAATACCCTCATCGTAGAGAAGCCTTAAAGCATTATCTATCTGTTTTGAATTTATACCTTTGCGCATGCTTTTCAGAATACGATCATCATAACTTTCAAGTCCCACTCCAACCATCTTAATATTGCTTTCTTTAAGACAGGAAACAAGTTCTTTTGATATTTGATCAACCCTGAAAGTACAGGTCCAGGGCAGATTATATTCTGAAATACGTCTGGAAAATTCTCTCACCCGATCAATGTCTGCTGCAAATAGTTCATCTGAAAGAAGTATTTCACGGACATCATAATGAGATACCAGGTGATCTATTTCGGCAAAGAGGTTATCCAAAGATCGTTGCCTGTATTTTCTGCCGGAAGTGTGGAAGCAGAATGTGCATTTAAACGGACAGGATCGGCTTCCGATAACAGCTACAGCAGAATCATAATTAGCCCCGCCTCTACCGTCACGTGATGATAACTCAATAACCCTCCCAATATCAAACGCGCCATAATCAGGGAATGGAAGCAAGTCAAGATTTTCGATATCGGGACGTCTATCTGTGATTATGTAGTCTTCATTCTTTTTGTATATCAGGCCGGCTATTTGTTGAAAATCCATCGAACCGCATTCCAGGGTTTGAGCCAGTTCGTACATTGTCTCTTCGCCTTCACCAATTACCCCAAAATCTACGGTTTCCAATGCTTCCATCGCAGTTTCAGGATCGCTGGAAATAATGCCTCCGCCAACAATGGTTATAATTTCTGGTTTGTATCGCTTGGCTGCAGCAATGACGTCCAGAATAAGGTGATACATTTGAGAGAGACCTCCCGTAGCTATAACGTCGATATCATTTTCCCTTATTGCTTTCTCAAGACATTGTGATACGGGTTCCTGATAACTGTTGAGATTTAGAGCAAAGACGTTCAGGCCTGCACGCTTCTGATAGGAGTAGACATAGGGGATTCCAAGCGGCAAGGAGTACCCTTCATCTGTCCCCAATGTAATTCTTGGTATTACAAAAAGAAAATTTAATCTATTCTTCTCCATTTTATTTCTCCGAATAACTGGTTGAAAATTGCATTTTAGTTTGGGATTGTAAATTTAAAGTATAAATTGATAATTTATGGGGGAATATTCTTAATGGTACTATAAAATAAATGGCATAAAAACAAGCTGAGGCTTTTGTTTTTTGGGTAGAAAGAGTAAAAAATATTTTTAAGAAAAAGTTAATTCAAGTATATGCATTATTTTACTGATCGGCAGTTCAATTGTTTTTGAATAATGTGAAGCATCTGTCACCGGGACAGCCCAGTAATTGTGACTCAATCCTCCGGAAATGTTAAAGAAATTATTCCCAGGGTTTTGTGGACTTAATGCTTCGATAACAGTAGTTTCGGGTGGGGCAAAAAGAAAATTGGCATTACCTCCTCCATGATATCCGATAACAAGTACAGACCTGGAGAATAAATCTATTGTGCCTTCAAGCGAGTATTCTGTCGGCACAAAATGAATGATATCCCAATTAAGATGGTGTTTCATTTTAAAATCTGCCAGATGGGCGAGCAGCTGCATTTCGTTTGTAACGACCCGATTGCCGCAGCCTGATCCTGGAGCTCTTGAGATGATAATTACTTTGTCTCTTTCCGAAACAGGCAGGTTTTGTGGTACAAGTTCCGACCTCATCCAGCGGACAGCACGCGGCGGGGCATTCCAGAACACCGGGTGGGAATATTCGCAATAAAAAATCTGATCAGCCATAATCATTTCATCCCATTCCGGATCTCCTACCCTCCTGTTAAAATAAGTTATCGGGTTTGACAGGCCCAGTATTTCACGAACAATTGTTTCAAAATGTTTAAACCGCGGAGGACCGTCAATAAGAAGGGCGATATCCGGCTGATCTAACAGGATGTCTTTTGCAAAAACAAGTTTTGGAAGCAAATCAGGCATAAAATGCTGCCAGCTCCACCCCCATGGACAAAGAAGAGGAAATACTTTTTCTATCCGGTGACATTTAAAGTCACGATCATTATTCCATGGACCAAAAACAGGTAAAAAAGCTGAATGATAGAAACCTTTCTGCTGTGTGGGATCAAGGACCATTCCTCCAGGGCCGACAAGCATATTACTGAATTTATAAATAAAAAACTCTTCTGCATCGCTCTTTTGCGGTTTTTCAAAGGCGTCGAACACCGGGATTTCTCCGGAATGACGGTTTCTGACCGGCAGAGTTTTGAATGCTCTAGAATCACTCTCATAATTCTCCAAGTTGACAATTGACCGGCTTCTTTCAGATTCGGAAAATCGATAATATTTCATCATTTCAATTTTGTCGTCAATAGGTGTCATGTCATTGAAATGATATTCTTCAAAGTCTATTTTTATCCTCTGGTCTGAATCAATCTCGATTGCAGGTTGATCTTGCCTTTCAGTTTCGTTTTTAGAAATATTATCAGGTGTTTCGGATTCGTTTGGTAAATCATTTTTTAATTCGCCATTCGGGAGAAGGTGTTTTATTTTTTCCTGCAAGGCGATTATTTCCTGCTGGGTGTCATCTATTGATAGAGATTTTTCAAACACTGTATATGCTGTTTTTATATCCTTAAGTTCTATAAAACAGTTTCCCATCATATTAAGAAGCTCTGTGTTCATCACCCCTTTCTTTATTGACTCTCTTATGAAGTTAAGCCCTTCAAGATATTTGCCCATTGCCACAAGGGTTTTTGAATAGTTTTCTATTGATCTGGCATAAAGATCATTTACTGCAAGAGCTTTAGAAAAATAATTCATTGCCTTTTTATAGTCAGATCGAATAAAGGCAATAACTCCAATGTTATTCAGAGCTTCTATATTGTCCTGATCATTATCTGCTATCTTCTTGAAACATTTTTCTGCCTCATCCATTTTACCGGAATTAAAAAAGCTTTCTCCCTGTCTTAGCATCAGATCAATAGTTTCATTCTGCATGTGATTACTCCTTAATGAGGGGGTATTTAAAATCATAATGTTTGAGATGTTATTCAGTATTAAGGCGCGGTATGTTCGGGTGTACACAAATTGATTAAATTACAGGTCTTAAGAAAGGGGCTGCAATCTTTTAAGCTTCATCAAGTAATTTATAAAACTCTTTGAATTTTTCCAGATCTATTGTGCCGGCTAGAAACCTTTCCATATAATGCTCTGGAGTTTTTGACATTATTTCGCCATATACTTTGCAGACTTGAGGCATAAGGCTTAATGTGAATAGTTTACCGAGGCTGCCGTCAGTAGATAAAAAATAACCTTTATCCTTGCAGAAATCAGGGTAAATAATGGATGGTGGTGAGTTTGTTAAACCTGGGTGGTAATTAAACCCGGTTCCAGACGTTTTTATAAACAGACCTATATGCGCATTTAAAATATAACCTAATTTGACATTATTGTCAGAAAAGGTAATTGCGTTGTTGTCAGGGCTCATAACGAATCTGGCCTGAGAAAATAAGTCTATTTTTTCGGGTAATGTCAAAGCTGCCGGGTCAATACATTCAAAACCCTGATCTACTAAAAATGGCATGACTGTTCCCTGTACGCTCAGTGTACGCGATGCCCCGTGTGTTTTATCATTAACTACGCAGAATATTTTTTTCGTAACCGGCAGTTTTGAGCGTCGTTCTTTTACAAAACGTTCTTCAACCATTTGGATATTTTTGGGGCGGGAATGAAAGTGAAATGAACGTGGACCAAAAAAAGATATTTTATCGGCTGTTAAAAATTCATTTGCTTTAATAGTCAAAAGATATTCTTTTGGAAATCCGATCGGCTCAAAAAATTCAGCCATTCTGTCGTAATTTCTGCCTTCTGCAACATTCACATAATCAAAGTCCAATCCGTCAAACCAGAATATTGGAAAAAAACTTTCCATGAGATGATGTCCGTAACCCCCTCTGGGGTTGGCCATTGAAAGCAGATTTCCATTAAAGTGTCCTTTATATGGTAAATTGATATTTTTATTTAAATGTTCAATTGTTAAACAGCTACCGTCATTATAACCTATCAAACTGCCTGTTTCAGCTATCAGGTACCTGTCCGGCGTAATGACCATACCGCTGTTGCCAATCACCATCCCGTTTTCTATTGTCGCAGCATATGCTTCTGGAAATACCCGTTCTGTCGGCCAATCTCCAAAATATTCTGCCAGATCTCTGATTAATTTAGTTTCCTGTGGGCGGCGGATTGTAGAGTCATACCCTAAACGTTCAATCTTCATTGTTTCTTCAGGAAGGTGTTCATGAACCTCCACCCCGTATTGTCTATGCCTGTCGGCTAATATATCTCTGAACCATTTTACCCCGCGGATTGGCTGCCAGGATTTTGTCATCTTAAGTCTTCCTCATGTTTTTTTAAGGGGTTCATATTTTTTAGGTATATATTTCTTTCAATCTTTCTATGTGGTCATCAAGTATATCTTCAGGAAATGGGCGGCATTGCACAACTGAGCATGTCTCACAGGCAACCCCTTTATAGTTTTTACTGCCCTCCAGCATCTTTTGCTGCACCTGCCGTAATATTGCGCCATTCCATATATCGGAAAAATTTTCTTCCCTGATGTTGCCAATGCCTGTCATTGTTTCATTAGAACAGGGCACCACTCTTCCGTCAGGACATACCGTAACCAGGTGATAGGGCTGAGGACATACGTTTATATCCGGCAAACTGAAACCCAGTGCATTATAGTTGGGTGTCTTATCCAGCCATTTTGAATAATCAAGTGTCTGGACATTCGGGACAACCTGCTCAATAGCGTAGGCATCACAGTAATCTTTAAATATCTCAATAAAACGCTTTTTATCATCCTCACTGTCCAGAGAAACATCCATGGTTTTTACATAAACATTGAGATTCTTGTTTTTTCTTTCTTTTTCCTCATAAAAGAACTTCACATTGCGGACAATAGAATCAAAGTCGACCTTTCTTCTGCAGACTTCCTCATATTTTTTATCTGAAAGTCCGTAAATGGAAACCCTTAATCTTTCCAGACCGGCATCAATCAGCTTTACTGACATCTCAGGTGTAAGTAATGTGCCGTTTGTGATTAGCTCCATTTTTTCGGATACCTTTTTGTCCGCAGCATAGCGGACAAACTCCACAATATTTTTATTGAGTAAAGATTCTCCGGCTCCGCAGAAACGGAGCATTTTAAGTTTTTCCGGCATTTCACATAATTCATCTATGAGTTTTTTAAATACTGAAAGTTCCATGAATGTTTCAGTACTCAGTTTAGGCCGCTTGTCTTTTTCCAGACCATAATGGCAAAATGTACATGCAAGGTTGCATGTATATGTATCAAAGATCTGTACAATCAGCGGGGCTTTCAGCGGTAATACATCTGCAAGCTTTACACGCTGTCCGGACGGGGCCTGTTTTTTTGATATGTTTTTAGAGCTCATGATTTCACCTCTTTTAATTTCTGTTTTTTTGATCAGAGCGAGGCAATTGTATCCCCGCAGGAACCGGTACAGGATCAAATGCCAACTCACAGAAACGGCACGCATCTATGAAAGGCAGATGTTCAAATTTTTCCAGAACCGGCCCAAGGTTTTCACTGTCATGACTGTGGATATCTATACATTCATGCGTGTGTTCCCCGATTTTACCAAGCTGAATGCCTGCATAATGATGCGGGCAGCGATACAGCTTCCCTTTGTAGACTCGGTGGCAATTTTTTAAAAAGCAGTTGTCAAATGCATTTTTAAGATAATCATTTTCTACATCATGTTTTTCGAAATCTTTGAAATCAAGCCATTCAAAATTGGGAGTGAAGAGAAAAGGAACCTTATGTTCATTCAGCTTTTCTCTTGTTGCAAGAATATTATCAAGTAATCTGCCGGATGTGGTTTTTTCATAATTTGATACCTGCAGCATAAAACGGGGACTTTTCATAATCTCACATAATCTGGCGGACGGTATAACTGTTCCATTTGTAAAAGACTTTATATAGCCAATGTTATCAATCTCCAGCAAGCCCTCTATCAGTTCTTCTATATCTGGATGAAGAAATGGTTCGCCGCCGATCAATTCAACAAAGTTGAGGAAATATGAAGAATCTGCGATTTTCTTAACATCAGCCAGAATAGATTTTATCGGTGCAAAACCTTTATCTTTAAGAAGAGGTATTTGTTCACAACAATGCTCGCACCTTAAAGTGCATTTTTGGCTGACAATATACCCAAACCAGTCAAAAGACCTGCTTCGTTCGTCATTTTCAATATCCCTATGGTTTCCCATGTCTTTCAGGCAGGCTGAAGCTACCGGACAGTGATGGCGTTCAAATCCACAATTTTCACATTCGAATATATTAATAATCTTATTATCTTCTGTTCTTGACTTGCAGAGGGGCATCTTAAGTCTACGGTTTAATGCCCATCCGTCAAATATTTGTAGTTTGCTGTTTTTCTCTGTGACTGCCTGCTTTAACTGTTCGAACTGAGTGTCCAGATTAACTGAAATAATAACCTGGAATTGAGAAGTGTCCATGTCTTTCAGCAGGTCCGGAGAATATACATCCACTCCATTGATTGATTTCAGGTTTTCATAAGCTCGATCTATAAAGTATGTTACATCAATACTGTATTCCGAAAGAGTCTTCTGTAATTGTTGTCCAAGCTTGCCGGCAGGATAGACAATAATCTTTTTTGATGAAATTTTCTTAAGAAGTTCATCAATATCCTTTATTCCGTTAAATTGATATTCAGATTTTTCTATACTCATGTTGTCCCTTGTTAAGTTTTATCCCCAGATTGGAATATCCTTATTGAATGAAAATGAATCATCTGCAAAAAAAATATCTGTTATAGAGCTGTCAATACTGCACATGTTTGAAAAAAAAATACCGAAGCTCTCTTCAATAATGTAAGAGGTAATGATGTGTTCAACAGGTGACGGCAAAAGGTAAACGAAATTTTTTATAAATTCACCGATACCCTTATGTATTCCGATTTTATCCTTATAGCTTTTTTGATTCATTTTACCTTCTGCCTGAATAAATCTGCCATCTTTTTTACAGTAAAGGTACATGCCTTCCGGTGATGCCGTCACTGATTCAATTATCAGTTTTTTTCTCATTACACTGCTTTGATCAGCAGTCTCTAAATTGCCTTTCCCCTGGTATAACCCATGCATGAAGTCTCCAATCCCGTATGGGTTTGAGTTTCCGGTACAGGCGCATAAGTAGTATCCATGAAGTTGTTTTCCTAATAATTTACCCAGGTAATACTGGTTGGTTCCGTTATAATGGGTATCTGCGCAAATTGTATTTGATAAATCCAGGTTTAAAGACTCAATATACTTAAGATAGGCTGTTCGCTCTTTCAATGCAGATTCAAGGATAACGCGTCTATAGGGACTAAGATATTTAATAACCTGGCTTTTGTCTGTTTTTGTATTTATAGGCAGATTTTTGTGTGGATCTTTTTCATGTGCAGATATGCCGAATCGAATATCCAGATATTCTTTAAATGTTCCCGTAAAAGCAAGTCCAACCAGCTCATTAATGTCTTTATCTGAATAAAGAGACGGAACAGTAACCGCCCTGCGTGACGTTTTTAAATATACACCTTTTGCTGCATTTTTGATTTTTAATGATTTTATAAGCAGATTGTAGAAACGTAAAAGTAATAATCCATCACGCGCAAAAAAAAGGATTTTTTCTGCCGACTGCTTTTGTGCTGTCGAAATAAGCCATAAAAGATAACCGCATATTACAGGACCTAATGCCGCATATCCCAATACCCTGTTATCTGTAAATGCGACTTTTCCAGAGGTTCGGGATAATGCAAATGGTGAATTAAAAAGGCATTCCATGATCATACCTGCCATGAGGGATTCCTGCATGTTTCTTGCTTTAGGTGCTAAAGAAGATATTGATGAACTTCGAAACATACTGTAGGCAGATTTTATAATTACTGGTTTTATACCGAATTGTTCTGCTCTGATTCCGTCTGATTCCGGATTATCTCCAATGTGCAGGATCTTTGAAGCTCTAACCTCATCAGTGAATATTTTCCATAACTGCCCGGAATATTTATCAGCTCCCTGATTACAGGAGAGATAAAGCTTTTTATAACCTGAGATCATATTTTCTTTCAGGATAAGTTCAATTACATCCTCAGGAAAATACATATCAGTTATAAGATAAATTGGTTTACCTTCTGACAGAGCAAATTTATACAGATCAGCAACATCTTTTCTTTGTGTGATAAATTGCCTTTCTGTTTCTATTTCCAGATTATAGATGTTTTTTCTGTACTCGGCGGGGAGGTCAAAATCATTGACCATCAGGTCATATACCTGGGTGAGTGTGAATGTGAAGCCTGCTGTTCTCTGAAGTTGAGTTGCTGCGTATCGTCTTGACCGCGCGTAGTCGAATGACTCGCCGTATAAATTAAATATCTTTTTTTCAATTACTGAAAAAATGTCTTCAGGTGTGAGAATCTTTCTCATTAGGAGTGTGTCAAATATATCAAAAGTGATGATGTCATTATTTTTAATACTTTTAATGACATTTTCTTTTGTGATTTCCCAGTATAAATCATTTTCATAGTCTAGCTCTTCTGTTGCCGGCTTTGAGCCATCCTGGAAATACACTGGGATTTTATATTTTTCAGTATGTTCTCTAATGCGGTCATAAATTATATCCCAGTAGTTTTCATTAGAGATAATTATTATTAGATCTGCATATTCTTTTATATGGTCTATGGATATTACAGAAATACCGTTTATCTTTAACCCTGTATTTTCAGGATCTCTATCAAGAATCGCTGTGAATGAATAATCCTTTTTTAAGAATTTTGTTAAAATGTGCGTGTTATTACCAGTTCCGTACAGCGCAATTTTTTTATTTTTTACATGCTCAAATTTTGCTGAGAAGTTTTCGGTAAATGAAATAATCTGATTATCTAACAATGTACCCTCAAATTTTTCAGCACTGGTGATTTTGTGTCCTTGTTTAAGAATATGTCTGTCATATTTCTGTTTCTCAGGAGAGTATTGAACCGGCCTTATTATGTTTAAACTCAGGCAACACAATACAGAACAGTTTCTGATATGTTGTGGGTGTAATGCCTTAAATAATATTTGTATCCAACTTTAAAACTATCTATTAACCGAGGGAGTTCCCATAGGTCATTGAATTTGTGATACGCTGATATTGCGAGAGTTGGCTTTTGCCGCCGGATTGTGTTTTCAGCACCCTTTAGTGCATCACCTTCAGCACCTTCAATATCCATTTTTATAAATGTGATATGCTTGCCCTTTAGAACTGTGTCTATCGGTAACCCTTTAATTAAAAAGTTTCCAGTGTCGTTCTGACTGAATTTTGATGGATCTGAATTTACTGAATCTTGGAACTTTAACAGGCATTCTTCAGATGTAACTGCATTTTGGAATAGGTGGTCAGTGTTAATATTATGTTTTGCTGCTTTGGCCTGTAGATCTTTAAATGTGCTTTCAAAAGGCTCAAAACCATAATAGCCTTCTATTGTTCCCCCAGTCAGGCTTAACAGCTGTTCCATGGTATCGCCGGTATAAGCTCCGCAATCAACAAAATGATCATTTTGTGTTATCTCATAAATATCAGACTCAAAGTATTGCTTCTCGAGAGGACGGGCAATTTCCTTTAAAACCTCATCCTTTTGGGTAAGATGGTATATAAGTAGATTGATAAGTGTTTGTTTGGAGAGATCATCGGATAAGCTCGCGTAGACATTATTGTATTTTTGTATGTTTTTTGTAATTAAATCAATTAGAAAAAATGGTTCATACAGACAATAATGGTTCGTTATCCCTGTATCATTCAGTTTAGAGGATATCTCATCAATTGTACTTTTCATTCCTGTTAGAATGATAAATTTGTCTTTTAATGAATCTCTGACAGATGCAAGGTTAAAAACCTGTTTGCCTTCAAATTCCGTATTGTTTAAAAGCGGGTTGTTATCAATAAAGTGTGCAATTGATATCCCTTGTTTATCTGATAAATAATTTTTTAAGGCGGCAGCATTTTTGCTTAGGGGCATTAATACTATTTTATTGTTAAATTTTTTGCATAGTAAAGATAATTCTTTATCTTGTTCAGCATACTGTTTTAAATAATCAACGGTTAATTTTTCAGGCAGTTGCATCTTGTTACTTTCCCAGCTTTTCAATTAAAGTGGTTTTGTTGAAATCCAGCACATCTTCTTCAAACATTCCAAATCTGAAAACTTCACATTTTTTGCAGATGTTATTTTTTTTATTCTTTAACATTGCAAGTTGAAATTTTTTTAATCTTTCGCCATTCCATATATTATATAAACTTTCTTCTTCGGCGTTACCGCATACAAAGGCTGTCTGCATTCCACAGCATGGGACAACATTTCCGTCAGGGTTGATCTGCATCATATAAAAGGGCTGCGGGCATATTTCGGCATTTTGTACTGCGTTTCCATTCTGTGTGATGGTTAGAGGTGTTTCGCTCAGTTTTGTGTAATCAATTTCCGGCACAGCCGGGTTAAGATGTTCTATGGCTATTTTGTCGCAGATACTGCCGAATAAATTGTAGAATTTTTCTTCTTCATTTTCTTCTAAGGCACAGTCTATGATTTTAATATAAACTTTGCATTGTTTTCTGTTTTTATAAAAAAATCTGATATTTTCTATAAACCTATCAAAATCAATATCAGCTCCGCAGATATCTGTGTATTTTTGAGGTGACAATCCCTGGATTGAAATTCTCAGCCAGTCAAGTCCTGCATCTATTAAGCTTCCTGACAGCTCTTCTGTTAAAAGTGAAGCATTTGTAACAATCTCTAAAGAATCTCCAGCCTCTTTATCTTTTGCGTATTTAATCATCTCTGCAATTTGCGGGTGGATTAACGGCTCACCTGTAGCTGCATAACGGAGCATTTTTATCTTTTGAGGAAACTGTGCCAAATCATCGATACACTTTTTGTACAGATCAAAATCCATTATGGTTTTATCTGTGATAAAGCCTCTATCTTTTTTTGGCAGAGAATGGATGCAGTAGCTGCACCTGAAGTTGCAGGCATAAGCCGGAAAAATCTGCACCAGGAAAGGTGTATCAAGTGGTATGACTTCTGCCAGCTTTGTACGTTTACCGCCTACAGACTGACCGTTTATCCGTTCTGCGTTCATTTCAGTAATCTCTGTAAGATAATATCAGCGTAATCATCAAGGACATCTTCCGGCTGGGATACATCGTCGGGCGCGCAGCAGACACTGCAGTGCTTATTAGAATAACGCTTTTTAGTTAACTGAAGTCTCCAGAAATCAAGATGCTTTTTACCCTGCCACATATCAGTTATAAGGCCTGAATTAACATTGCCGAATACAGCAGGTATATAAACAGAGTCGCATGGCTTTACGTCGCCATTGGGCTGTATTCCCAGCATAAAAAATGCAAGGGGGCATACCTTTCTTTTTTCTATTATTCTGCCCTGCCTGTCATAATTGATATCAAGGTTATCTGTGGCTTCTACACCGTCATAGGTCTTTTGCACCTTTTCAATATACATCCTGTCTGAGCAGCCAGAAAAAAGATCGTAGAATTTTTCCTCTTCACCCTTTTCAAGGGCAATATCCAGTACCTTTACAAACAGGTTTGTATCTTTTTTATGTTTGTAAAAATAATTGATGTTTTCCATGAAGTTTTCAAAGTCTATATTTGCCTTGCATATCTCCTTATACTTGGAAGGTGATATTCCCTGCATGGAAATTTTAAGAGTGTCCAGTCCGGCGGATATTAAATTATCGGACATCTCCTGTGATAATAGCGAGCCGTTGCTGATTATTTCAACCCTTTCAAAGGTATTGCTTTCTTTCGCGATTTTAACCATCTGTGCAATGTTTTTGTTTAAGAGAGGTTCGCCGTGCCCGGTCAGGGACAAAAGCTTTATTTTTTCAGGAAACCCGCTTAACTGGTTAATGGCTTTTTTATAGGTATCCAGTGTCATGGTCTCTTTAACAAAGTCATATCTTTTTTTCATTTCGGATATTCCCAGAGAATGTGCACAGTAGATACACTTAAAATTACAGTAACTGGTCGGGGATAAATATACACTGAAAGGTGTATTTAAAGGGACAGCATCTGCCAGTTTGACCCGGTTGTCATCATATATAGGTTTAATTTCAGACATGATCTTTTCTCCCGAAGAGTTTATTCAGCAGGGCAGGGGCCTTGTCATCAAGGTATTCTGACTTATCGGTTATAACATTGTAGCATACGCATGTTTTACACTCGGGCATTTTGTCTTTTTCAAGTTTCAGCATCATTTTTAAAAAAGACATTCTTTTTTTCCCATTCCATATATCCAGGATTGAATCTTTATTTAAATTCCCTATTGAAAAGCCTTTTCTGAGCCCTGGAATAGAACATGGGAACAGGTCAAGGTCGCATCCTACCTGTAAAAAGTAAAAGCATTGTCCGCACACCTTCCTGTCTACAGAACAGTCTTCTCCATACATATTTTTTGAAGGTGTTACCTGGTCTTTTATTTTATCGTGCTGCTGCTGCATCTGGACAATGTGTTCCACATATACTCTGTCTGCAAAGGGTGAAAATATTCTGTAAAACTCATCTTTATCAGTTTCTTTTTCAAAGGCCGCATCAATAATTTTTATATAAATCTGTGTCTTTTCTCTGATTTCAAAAAGATACTTTAGAGCTTCAAGGAATCTGTTGTAATCTATATTTTTTCCGCATGTTTTTTTATACTGATCTGAGTTTACGCCCTGAATAGAGATATTTATATTTGTGATGCCTGCCTTTATTAATTTTTGAGAAAGATCGTTATTCAGCAGAAGTCCGTTTGTTATTATTTCAACCCTGCCGGCTATTTCACTGTCTGCTGCTATTTTTACAAAATCAGGCAGAAGAGGGTTGGCAAGAGGTTCGCCAAGGCCTGAAAAAACAATTCTTTTAATGCTGCCGGATGGGAATGCTGCAAGTTCCTTGATTACTTTTTTGTAATCATCTAAAGCCATGTGCTTTACTTCATATCCAAGTTTTTTGAATTCGCCGTTTTCATCATCCCTGGTTGAATGAATACAGTAGTAACATTTTAAATTGCATACCCTGGTCTGCTCTATGTAGACCGTGAAAGGCGCCTTAAGCGGAATGATCTCTGCCAGGTTCTGTCTGTTGGTATCTAAATTTGGTTTTATTTCTGCCATTTAAACCCTTTCACTATAACTGATAAACATCGCCTTTAAAGTCATTCTCAGACAGCAGGGCCTTAAGCTTTAAGGCGTGCGGGCCTGTTGGTATTATTATGACAGCCTGTTTATCCAGCCGGAACAAAACTTCAGGTGAGGTTATTTTAAGCTCTCTGATTGTCCGGGTCTGTTTATATTCATCAGAGTCATGGAGTCCTGCAATGCTGCATATGGGAAAAAGGTAAGTGGCAAGGAGATATAACATATAGGATGATAATCCCCATATATATACAGGACGCGATTTGTCATAATTTTCCAGAAAATATTTTACCGGTTCGGGCGTCCTGAATAAAGAATCCAGCCATTTTTCTGATAATGCAAAATCAGGCTTGATCTCATGGCTGTGTCCATCTTTCTTAATAATGCAGTAAATGCATTCATCTGTTGTATTATCAGTGCCGTCAAAAGACTTTCTGCCTGTTTCAAGGCATTTGAACCCGTTTGATTTGATAAGGTTTAAAAGTGCCGGTTTATCAAAGTGATTGATATGTTCATGAAAAAAATCATATAAAGGGGCATCTTCATATGTCGGGTATCTGTCAGCATCAGGGATTTCAATGTAGGCAATACCTTCATCATCAAGAATCCTGTAAAGCTCGGACATGGCCTTTTTAAGGTTGAATACATGTTCAATAGTATGAGTTAAAAACACCATTCCGCATGATGCATCAGGAAGGGGTACATCGGTTGCGGTCCCTGTTTTACCGTCCGCAATATCCGATTTTTGTAACAGGTTTATATTTGCTTCCAGTGAATCAATACCGCACAGGCCGGTATATCCTTTTTCTTTAAGTGCCTTTAAAAGGCCGCCCTTTGCACATCCGATATCTGCAGTGATTTTATTATCAGGGATATCGTATTTTTCAACAAGACTGATATAACGCAAAAAACGGTTCCTGTCTTTTTCTGTGTCTCCGCCCATGCCCTGGCTTTTTGTTGTGTAGTAATAATTATGTTTTTTATAATACCCGTTGTAGTCATATTCAGTGGAAGGAGTTTCATAAAATATCACTCCGCAACTGCTGCAGGAGACCAGTTTTATATTATCCTGTATGGGGTAATTATCATAAAGTGCATACCTGATGTCTCCCAGTAAAAATGCTTTGCTGCTGCTGCATATGGGGCAAACCCTGGATAGATTAATGTGGTTAGCAGAATGTATCATTGTAAGGTTCCGTATTTTTCCAGGTATTTTAATCTGTCATCATTAAAAAAAGCATTGTAGTGTTTGATGCTTCCTCTTGTGCTGCCTTTAAAAACCATTGGCAGGTTTGCAGCCTTTTTACTTATTTCATCAGGAACAGCATCGGGGTAACAGGCAAGCATCTCTTTATAGATGTCTGATGCCTCACATTTTCCAAGTGCTGACAGAAAAAGCAAAACAGGAGAGCCAGTTTGTCCTGATATTTCATATATGCATTCTGATTTTGGACGGGAAAGAAGTTCCTGGTATGTCATAAGCCATCTGTCTACGGTCTTTTCTATGGTGTAATTCTCTTCTGCATGATTTTTAGATGCGGCAGACATCTTTTTTCGTAAATCATCATTACTGTACAGTTTTTTAACTGCATTAATGAATTCTTCTTCATTGTCTGCAGTAAAACCTGTAAGACCGTCCTGAACCACATATTCCTCAGGTCCGCCGGAAAATACAACCTGTGGTATTCCGGCGCTCATTGCTTCTATCAATACCTGTTCGCCTGTCCCGTAGTTTTCTCTCTGCAGGGGATAGGCAAAGATATCAAATTCTGCCAGGTATTTTTTTACATCAGAAACTTTTCCGGTGAATGTGAACCTGTCAGCACACCCTTTTTCTTTAGTTTCTTCTTCTATGCTTTTATGAGAGTCTCCCCCTACAATTATGAAGCGTGCATTGGGGATTTCAGTTCTGTTGAACATATCTATAAAGCCAGGGTGGATCTTGCAGTAATCAACCGTACCTGTATAGCCAATGTTAAATGTGTCATGGGGAATGGGTTTTATTTTGTCAAAATCATTAATGCCGGAACATGAAGGTATTGAGCGTACATGTGTGTTCTTCCATGCATCGCTTCTTTTTACGATGTTTTTTTGTGTAAGGCTGAAATCGGATGCCGTAACAAATATTTCCGTAAAGTCCAGTATCCCGTCATTAAAAAGATAGGGCGCATAATGCCCGTTAACATGACTCCATATTGCAGTTCGGGCTTTTTTGCCTGAAAAAGAATAAAGGAGCTGATATAAAAGCGGGTGGTTCCAGAAATGGATATGGACAATATCTGCGTTCTGCATTTTTTCATGCAGCCCTTTATCAACAGGTGAAATCATATCCTGTATATTAATCCCGTAAGTACTGCTCCAGTGCTTTGCCTTTTCATTGGCGTATTCGAGGCTCACTATTTCATGATCAAAGTCATCACGTTTATGAAGTTTTAAAACCAGCGACATCAGTACACTTCCTACCCCTCCGCCAAAATGGGGCGTTATGTGAAGTACTTTTCTGTTATATGCGGGATTCATTAATTCTAGGTGTTTTAAAATGAGTCTATAGTGTTTTGCAGACCGTCCCGCAATGAATATTCAGGAGACCAGCCTAGTTTTTTTAATCGTGAGTTATTACCGCAGATAAAAGGAGGTTCCCATGCTCTGTATGGAATTGATCCCGGCTGAATCAGATCTTTTTGATTCATAAGGTCTGCGACTGTTTCTAGCAACTGTCGGATAGAAATGGGTGACCCGCTTGAAATATTGAATATTCCGTCTGCCTTTTTTTCTAAGATTGTAGAAAAGGCCGAGGCAACATCCGAAACATGAATATAGTCGCGGATCTGTTCTCCCGGTGTTGATTGAAACAGCTTACCTTCCTTTAATGCATTTATTACTGCCGGTACTAGTCTTTTTTGGTTTTCCCCAGGCCCGTAAGGATAGAATATCCTTGCCCACGAAAAACAGGCGCCTGATTTAGCTGCAAGCTGTGTGCCTGTAATACAGCATGAAAGTTTTGCAGCAGCGTACAGGCTTGCCGGCAGGGCAGGGGTGTCTTCGTTAAGGTAGCCGAAGTTTGTGTCATACTCAAAACAGGTACCCGCACCTATAATGTGCCTGCATCCTGCATTTATAAGCATCCGGAAGAGAGCAAGGCTTGATGTCAGAGATTGAATGTTTTTATCTGAATCAAGATATTTTCCGGGTTCAGCATACCATGCAAGGTGAATGCAGGCTTCCGGTTTAAAATCATTAACGGCTTTTTCAAGTGTTTGAGTATCTTCAAGTGCTGCTCTGATAACTGTGAAATCTTTTTTGAATGATTGTAAGCGGGGCATTTGGTTTAGAGGAGTTATTAATGCGATCACTTCATGACCTCCTGAAAGAAGCTTTTTCAGAACATGTGCCCCTATAAACCCGCTTGCCCCTGTTAAAAATACCCTCATTCTATTCAGCCTTCCAGTCAGGATGGGATGCATCCTTTGTTGAGACAGTTGTGACAGGAATCGGCCATTTGATGCCGAAGGCCGGATCATTCCATCTCAGTCCGCTTTCCGCTTCAGGGTGATAAAATGATGATACCTGATAAAAAACTTCTGTGTTATCTTCAAGGGTCTGGTACCCATGTGCAAAGCCTTCAGGCACATAAAACATTTTATGGTTGGATGCAGAAAGTTCGGTCCCGACCCACTGTTTGAATGTTTTGGAATCAGGCCTAAAGTCGATGATAACGTCATAAACGGAACCTGAAGTGCATCTAACCAGTTTAATTTCAGAGTAGGGCTGTACCTGGTAATGCATTCCTCTGAGAGTGCCTTTTTTATGATTCAGTGATATATTGCACTGAACCATGTCCGGATTTAACCCTTTACTGATAAACTCATTTCTGCAGAAGGCGCGGGCAAAAAATCCCCTTTCATCCTTAATGAGTTCAGGTTCTATAATAAACGCGCCTTTAAGTCTGGTTTCTGTAAATATCATGGTTTAGCCCTGGCAGTATTTTGTCCGGTTATTAAAAAAGGATTTCATCCTTTGATAATAACTCTTTTTTTATTAGCGGTGTGCTGTCGATATGGAATATATTGTCATGATCACATGATAAAGCCGCGATTCTTCCATAATTCGATTGTCTGGTAATAAACAGTGCTTTCGAGTATTGAGACAGAATAATATTGTCAATGAACACTTTGGAAATGTCGTCATCTACATTGTCGCGGTCCAGGTGCTGAATAATATCATCATTGTAAATTATTGCATTTTCATCAAAAACTTTTTTTAACTCCTCATAAACCAGGCTGTTGTCAGATGTGAAAAATATGCTGTAGGTATCATAGTTTGAGTCGCAGTAGTTTTTTATTTTTTCAAAGAGTTTTTCCTGTTTTATTTCTTCGTAAATACCTGTGTTGTGTCTTTCACCTCTGTTTGTAACCATATAGCAGTCGCCGCATCTTACCTGTATCCCGATTATGTTCTGCCGTCCGTCAATCAGTTTATTGATTTTATTTTTTAAAAGTTCGGATGGTTTCAGAGTCTGTTTATAAAGTATATTGTACTCATGCTGTATATCTGCCAGATAGTCATTATTGCTGAAGCATTTATTACTATACAGATACTGGGATATTTCCTGATTTAAATAAAATAAATTAATACTGTCCGGAAAGGGGGCATCTGTATTTATCAGGTAGTCCTTTATCAGTTTCTGATTATCTATAAGGTTATATGCTTTAATATCTTTGCTGTTTAAACTTATTTTTTCAAAGTCATAGTCTTCATAATTTATATAAGGTTTAATATTTTCTTTTTCCCAGAATATATAAAATTTTCTGTTCAATAATTTGCTGATTAATTTTACAGCTATTAAACCGACAATCCGGTCTCCATAGCCTCCCAGTATGGCATTTTTAGGGAAACAGATAACATTAATATTTGAGGGATTGTCTGAGTCAATGTTTGCTGCATCTGCTATCTTTTCAAGCAGGGCAGATGTTTCCTGCTGATCTCCATCCATTGCCAATGATTTTTGAAACACAGTCTGTGCTGCTTTCAGGTCCCCAAGTTCAATAAAACATCTTCCCATGGCATTGAGCAGTTCAGTATTTACAAAACCTTTATTAATCGACTCATTTATAAAGCTGATTGCTTCTTCATAATTGCCTGTCTCTATAAGGCATTTGGGATAGTTTTCTACTGCATCCATAGAAAGAGGGTCAATTTCAAGCGCTTTTTTAAAAAAGCTTATTGCACGGATAAAATCGGACTGCATGTATGCAATAACACCGGTATTGTTCAGTGCCTCAACGTGCCTGGGATAAACGGCCAGTATTTTACTGTAAATTTTATCAGCACCGAAAAGGTCGCCGGAAGAGAAAGCTTCTTCTCCCTTTTTAAGGAGTTCTGCTGTTTTCTGGTCCTGCTCTTCTTTTATTTTTTTTCCTGTGAAATATTTGTGCCCTAATGCGTGTTTGAGCTGTAGGCTGTGCCAGTCAGTATTTGTCATTCCTTCTTTCCATTCGGAGAAGAAGAGCTGATTATTAACCTTTCCGAATTTATCATGGAATGCAATAAGGAATAACTCAAAGTCGGAGATAAGAGGCAGGACGGTTTCCCTGCGCGCAACTGACTCATATACAGGGCATGTGGCAATAAACATTCTGCCTTCTGTCTTTTTACAGCTGTTAAGAATTTCGTTCAGCATATTTTGATCTGAAATACAGAGAATTCCGGTTTCTGAGTCTAAAAAATCATCGGCCGAAGATTTTACAGGGAAATCATGCGTTTTAAGATAATATTCCTGCAATGCACATAATGGGGGAAAATCATAAATCAGGTATCGGCCCTGAAAACCCAGATTCTGAAATGCCCTGCACATACTTCCGTAACCGCCGCCAAGTTCAAATACAAAATTTAAATCTCTTATTTCTGTTTCTGTCTCTTCTTCAAACCTTGAGAGGTGATAGGCGTTATGTATAAGGTTTCCGGTGCTCGAAGGGAACAGGGGGTATGGGGCAGGGTTACCTGTAAAAGAATCTTTAAGGGCATCCTTCCAGCGTGTTTCCCAGTCAGGTCTGGAAGTCAGGTGATCCAGTTCTTCGGATGTATAACCTGCATTTCCGATAAATAATGTATAGATAAGATCCCATTCCAGAAATAATCGGGGATCTTTACCCAGAATATGTTCTTTGAGAAGATTTACAAAGTGTAGAAACTCTGCCTCTGAAGGTGTTTTATTTTCAGTGGAATATTTCGGGAATTCTTTAAATCTGGCTATTAATTCATGTGAAAAATCGTTAGTTTGTACTGTTTTTGTATATGTCATGATTGGATCCAGGAGATGTTTTTTGTTTTTGCATCGGATAAATAACTGTCAAGCTGATCCGGGCTTGATATGCTTCCGGATTCGTAATAATTTCTGTACCATGATATTGTCTGTTCAACTGCCCTGCTGCAGGTCCATACCGGTTTCCAGTTCAGTTTCAGCATTGCCCTGGAACAGTCCAGTTTTAACATGCCGGCTTCATGAAGCTGTCCTGGGATTTTATTGATTTCATAGTCCATAACAGGCCACATTTTTTTAATTATCCCGACAATATTTTCTACGCTCAGTATTTCGTTGTCAGAAGGTCCTAAATTCCAGGCCTGTGAAAAATCCCTGTTTCCTTCAAAAAGTTTCTGGCCAAGCTGCAGGTATCCGCTAAGCGGTTCAAGCACATGCTGCCATGGGCGTACAGCCTCCGGATTGCGGATTTTTACTTTCTGTTTTTTGTGGACTGCCCGTATAATATCCGGAATGATTCTGTCAGGGGCCCAGTCTCCTCCTCCGATTACATTACCGGCGCGCGCGCTTGCAAGAAGAGTCTGATGAGTTTTACCGTACTCTTCAGTATTAAAAAAAGATTTCTGCCAGCATCCGGTAATTATTTCAGCGCAGCCTTTTGATGCACTGTAGGGGTCGTACCCTCCAACAGGATCAATCTCGCGGTAGCCCCATGGCCATTCTTTGTTTTCATAGCATTTATCACTGGTAACATTAACTATTGCCCTTACCGTATCAATGCTTCTTGAAGCTTCAAGTACGTTAACCGTACCCATAACATTACTGCTGAATGTTGCGGCAGGGTCTTTATATGATTCTCTTACAATTGCCTGGGCAGCAAGGTGAAATACAATTTCGGGTTTGTATTCTTTAAAAACCTGTCTGAGTTTATCAGTGTCTCTGATATCGCCTGTAATAGATTCAATGTCCAGGTTAAGCAGGTCAAAGTGGTTTGGTTCTGTGGGCGGGGCAAGGGAATATCCAGCTACATCTGCTCCAATTGTTTTGAGCCACAGAGCCAGCCATGAGCCTTTGAAACCGCTATGCCCGGTAATAAGGACCTTTTTATTTTTATATATATTTTTAAACATTTGCTGTTTACTGTTTAGTCCCAGATTTTCCATTTTGCCTGGCCTGATTCCCAGAGGTGCTCGAGCACAGCTTTATCTCTTACCGCATCCATGCATTTCCAGAAGCCTTTATGCCTGTAGGCTGACAACTGTCTGTCCTGGGTCAGTTTTTCAAGCGGATATTCTTCCCACATCATCTGGTCTGCATCATCGGGAAGGTAATTGAATATTTCAGGTTTTAATACGAAAAAACCGCCGTTTATCCAGCCGCCGTCCCCAAGCAGTTTTTCATTGAATCTTGCGACATGATCTGCTTCTGAGTCAATGTCGAGCAGGCCGAATCTGCCTTCGGGCTGCACTGCTGTTACTGTACCGATTGTTCCCTGTTTATGATGGTGGTCCAGCAGTTTTTTAAGGTCGATATCTGCAACTCCGTCACCGTAAGTCAGCATGAACTCTTCATTTCCTATATAGTGCTGCACACGCTTTAACCGTCCTGCGGTACCCGTATTTAAACCTGTGTCAACCAGTGTCACGCGAAAATTTTCAGCATTGGAACGGTGCACTTCAAAGCTGTTAGTCTGAAGATTAACCGTAACATCCGAATTATATACATAGTAGTTTAAGAAATACTCTTTAACCATATAGCTTTTATAACCAAGGCAGATGATAAAATCATTAAAGCCGTATGATTCAAATATTTTCATTATATGCCAGAGGATCGGCTTTTCGCCTATCTCAATCATTGGTTTAGGTTTCAGGTAGGATTCCTCCGAGATTCGTGTACCTAAACCCCCTGCAAAAATAACTGTTTTCATAACTGAGCTCCTCCGCTGTTTAAATTTACAATCTAGCCATTTAAAAAATGTGTTGTTGGTCTATTTCTTTTTCAAAAAACGTGAAATTTCGGTCTTTACGATTTCTGCAATTTTTTCAGAAAGTATATCTATATCTATTTCGTTTTTTTCCGGGTCATCAGAGCTGTGTCCGTTTTCGAAATATTCCTTTATTTCCGAAATGCTTCTGCCGGAATCTCTCAAATCTTTTATCTGTTTAAGTATTGCAATATGATTATCAGTGTATCTTCTCTGGCCTCCGGGTGTTCTCAGTGGGTCTATTACTCCGCTAATCTCTTTTTCCCAGAATCTAAGAGTAGGCTTCGGGATGTTCAGTTTTTCACTTAGCTGATTAATCGTGTATTGTTTTAAGTCGGAAAAGGTATTGTCCATAGATTTGATTTTATTAAAAGTTAGATTTGAATTGTAAAAAGAGCAGGCTCCGCCCCGTTAAGTTACATCACTTAACTTCATATGTTCTATTTGATCTGGTGCAGCTCACTTTTAAATAATTTGAAACAGGTTCCGTTAAACTGAGGCTTCTTTTTTCTGATGTAAATAAAATTGAAGTAATATTAACTTCAGCTTTAACTTTTACTTTATCTATGCATAATCAATGCCAAAGTTGTTGGGCGTTTAAATAACCTGTTATAACAGTGATATAGGCTGGGAGGGCTTGTTTTGGAAAAGTTATACAGTCATTATTATGGCACTTAAAGTTGAAAAATATTCCCGGTAGGAAGTTATTGCCGGAAAATTGTCACCGGTTGGATTGTTTAAATAAAGAATGGATATAAAGAAATGTCAACATCCCGACAGGGTGTCAGCTTCTGTAGATGGCCGGCACTGATCCGTTAATTTCCGGCATATTTTCCTTCGTAACTGCAGGGTGTGTAGATTTTACTTATATCCTCCTGCCACGATACAATAGATATCATCTGGTCCATCCAGTAGTTGAGTATTTCCATATGACAGAGATTTGCATTCATCGGGTCATCCGACGGGATATAAAAGTTTACTGTTCCAAGGGACCTCAGCATATTTCCCGGGTTCATTGCCGAAAAAGTGTATATATTTGCTCCGATATTAAGGGCTTCTTTTACAGCGCTGATTATATTAGGGGATTCTCCTGATTCACTTATTGCAAAGAGTATATCGCCAGGGACCATTCTTTTTCTGAGCTGTGAAGAAAAAATATCATCAAAACCGGATTTATTGGCAGCTGATGTAAGCATGGAAAAATCAAAGAAAGTTTCTGTGTGCATTCCTGTATGCATGGAAAGAATGGATGAAGCGTCATTTGCAATTGATGCACTTCTGCCATTACCTATAAAATAGATGGTTTTTCTTCTTTCCAGTGTTCCAAGTGCTTTACTTTTTAATATCTTAAACGCCAGGTCTGCATCCATTTCCTTACCCTGAAAATCCCATACGGATAATGAAAGAAGAATATCTCTTGAGTCGTTTATATGTTTCTGCCATTTATTCATTTTTTATTTCCTTAATTAGCCCTGCTGATAAAAGTTAAATATCAGAGGCCGGTATGTTCTTTTAAAATTTAAAAATGCACTTAATCTTTGAATACAAGTGAATTTGCAAGACTGATGCCACAATATTTAAAAGCGATAAATCAAAATATAACAGCATGATAGCTTTTATTAGTTTTTAAAGAGTGGGAGATATTGTTCAGTTTTATGACGTTTAAAGCTGAAAATGTTTCCAGCCTGTAAAAGAGTGTCAACTCATTGACCGTCGATGTTTTTATTGCATCTTTCATGGGTTTCTTTGGTGCGATTTTGAAATAGAGGCAGACAGGCATACTAATTGCTATTATTGTTTGATAAGCGATTATTTGAAATTTTGTGAATATGCATATTAGATAAAATTTCGATAGATTATTTTTTTTGAATTACTCATGATCCAGCTGAAACGATCACTGATAAAGGCTTACAAGGCAGACAGGATGTTATTTACAAGATCTGGCGACAGTGAAACAAGGCACATACCCGAAAAGCATTTTTCAAAATATCTGACAATTATTTTGACACTTTTTGTTACTTTCTCTCTTCTATTGATAACCAGTATACTTTATACAATGATTGGAAAGAGTATGACCGGTGAGTTCTATCATCAGCTTAAGGCGCAGCAGGCTGAGGTGGGCATGATACTCCATGACCGGTTTGATTTTTTGCGTGCAATGCTGAATAGAATAAGCGCTAATGATACTCTGAAAGATTATATGCTTAAAGATAATCTCATTTCTGTCAGAACTTTTATGAATTCAGGATACACTCCTGATGACGGTGTGTTTTTTTCTGTTTATGACCAGAGCAGTAAACAATTTATGCCTGAACTGCCAGATAAATATGTGGTTTTAAAAGAACGTCTGATCGAAATAGATCGCTCAGGTATATCCGGAAATGAACTCCCTGATAAAGTTTCCTTAAAGGATCTGTCCCGGATACTCTATTCTCCTGTAATTGGACAAAACGATCATTATGGAACAGTGTTTCTCTTTTACAGCCTGACAGGGGATTCCAGACTGTGGAACCGTATCAAAGACTATCAGAATACGATGCTGTTATGGGAAAGAGACGGCTCTCTGATTGACTTTCTGACAGGTGAATCTGTTTTTGATAATATTCTGCAAAACTCTGTGTCCGGGAGTGACGGGACAGTTATCAGCAATGGTAAAGAGATCATCCCTGTAAGAAAGTCTCCCGGGTTTTACCTTGCTGTTTCAACAAATGAGCTGGATGAAAAAAAGAAAGACCTTATTGTCAACCTTACCCTGCTGGGGATTTCAGTATTTTTATTAACAATTCTTTTTTCTCTGTATATAAGCAGAAAAATTACCAGACGTCTTGATACTCTTGTAAGTGATGCTATCGGGGTTGCTGAAAGGCCGGGCAGCAGATTTTTAAATGAAGAGAGAATGAAGTATTCTGAGTTCAGGAAACTTGCAAGAGCTTTTAATACGGTTTTAAAAAGCCTGTTTGATGTCCAGGAAGAGCTTAAAAGAAATGCTGAAGATAAAATATACGAAACCACCGAAGTTTTCAGGCAGACTGTTGAAGCTGCTCCTGACAGTATTACAATTACAAGGGTAGGGTCAGGAGAGTTTATACATGTTAATGAGGCATTTGTAAAAATAACAGGGTACAGCAAGGCTGATATTGTTGGTAAATCACCACGTGAGATAGGTCTGTTTCATCACTGGGAAGAAAGAAACAGTATGATGAAGCGGTTGATCGCCGACGGCGAAGTAAACGGTGTTGAGATTGAGTTTATACGTAAAAACGGTGAGCTCATCCATACTCTTTATTCCGGCAGACTGGTTAATTTTAATGGCGAAGAGTGTGTGGTTTCAGTTGTAACAGATATAACCGAGCGTAAAAAATCAGAAAAGAATATCCTGCGGTCCCGTGAAAATCTTCAGGCTATATTAAGCTCCATGCCCTTTGGAGTTGTGCTGGTCGGGGCTGATAAAACGATTAAAAAAATCAATGAGGCTGCATTAAAGATAATCGGATACGAAAACGAAGAAGATGTCATCGGGCGCAGGTGTCATGATATTATGTGTCCGAGTGAAGAAGACCATTGTCCGATCCTGGATTTTAATGAACAGATAGATAGAAGTGAAAAATATGTAGTGGCAAGGGATAACAGGAAAATTCCTGTTTTAAAAAGCGCTATCAGGATTATGCTTGATGATCAGCCTGTGTTGCTGGAAACTTTTTTTGATATTACGGATCTGAAAAAAGCTGAAAAGGAAAAAAAAGAACTTGAGCTTCAGCTTCAGCGGGCAATGAAGATGGAGGCCATTGGTACGCTTGCAGGAGGCGTTGCTCACGATCTCAATAATATCCTTGCAGGGCTTGTAAGTTATCCTGAACTTCTGCTTATGGATATCCCGGAAGACAGTCACCTGAGGAGCCCTGTGCTTACGATAAAAAAATCCGGAGAAAAGGCAGCAGCCATTGTACAGGATCTTCTTACCCTTGCAAGGAGAGGTGTGTCTGCAATGGAGGTTGTAAATCCGAATAAAATCATTGAAGAATACCTGAAAAGTCCGGAGCATCAGGTGCTTCTTTCCAATAACCCCGGGGTTAAAGTTAAGGTTTCGCTTGATGATGAGATATTTAATATAAAGGGTTCAGTAGTACATCTTTCTAAAACCATCATGAATCTTGTATCCAATGCTGCTGAGGCAATGCAGGGCGGCGGTGAAATAAAAATCTCCACACACAATATGTATATTGATGAACCCTTGAAAGGATACGACCGTGTGAGGGTAGGCGATTATGCAGTTGTGACGGTTTCTGATACAGGCATCGGTATGTCCGATGAAGATAAAGAACGGATTTTTGAGCCATTTTACACAAAAAAGAAAATGGGAAAAAGCGGTACAGGACTTGGAATGGCCGTTGTATGGGGCACAATAAAAGATCACTCGGGCTATATAGATATAGAAAGTGAAGAGGGCAAAGGAGCTGTATTTAAACTCTATTTCCCCATAACAAGAGACACTGAAAATAACATTGAAAATGATGATTCGTTAAGCGGTTATAGAGGGAACGGTGAAAAAATACTCATTATAGATGACATGGAGGAACAGCGGATTATCGCAAAGGGCATGCTTGACAGGCTTAACTATAACACTGCATCGGTTCCTTCCGGTGAAGACGCCGTAGAATACATAAAAGAAAAGCCTGTGGACCTGCTTGTGCTTGATATGATAATGAACCCCGGCATTGACGGACTTGAAACCTACCGCCGTATACTTGAGATATATCCTGGTCAGAAGGCCATAATAGCCAGCGGTTATTCGGAAGGTAAAAGAGTTAAGGATGCACAGAAGATCGGGGCAGGGGCTTACATACGAAAACCCTATCTGCTTGAGAATATTGCAAGGGCCGTAAGGAATGAACTTGACCGTGGTAAAAAATAATATTTGCAGGATTAATCCTGATTAAAAACGGTTTGCCACAAAGTCACAAAGCCACAAAGTTTTAAAACAAAAACATATTATTGTTTAGATTTTATGTAGATCGTCAGGAAGCAAGCATTTCCTTTGCATGGGCAATGGCCTGGTCGGATACAACTTTTCCGCCCATAAGGCGGGCAACTTCATTTATTCTTTCATCAGGACTTAATTCCCTTATCTCCGTCTGGGTGCGTCCGTCCACAATACCTTTTTTTACCAGAAAATGATTGCCTCCTTTGCTTGCTATCTGGGGCAGGTGGGTTATGCATAGTATCTGGTGATACTGAGAAAGCTCCTGGATTTTTTCTCCGACCTTTTCTGCTGTAGCTCCTGCAATACCTGCATCCACTTCATCAAAGATAATTGTTTCAAGGGAGGTTTTTCTGGCCAGTATTGTTTTGAGAGCCAGCATAATCCTTGATAATTCACCGCCAGATGCAATTTTTGAAAGAGGCTTTAAATCTTCTCCAATATTTGGAGATATCATGAACTCCAGTCTGTCGTATCCTTCCGGCGTAATCCTGTTTAAGAGTTCCGGAGCATCCATGTCTGAATATGCTTCATCATCATGAAATTTAATTTCAAACTTTGTGCCCGACATTTCGAGCTGCTGCAGTTCCTGCTCTACGGCTGTTTTCATTTCCTGTGCGGTCTTTTTTCTTTCCGCTGAAAGAGTTTCGGCCTCTTTAATCAGACGTTTTGTAAGAATTTCAAAATCCTTTTTATATTTTACCAGTTCCTTTTCCAGGTGGTCAGTATCATTAACTTCATTGGCCAGCTTCTCTCTGTGTTCAGTAATATCTTTTAATTCCGGCCCGTATTTTCTTTTAAGTTTATTTATAAGCTGGATTCTATCTTCAACCTCTTCCAGTCTGGCAGGATCCATGTTTATATCATCCTTTAAATCTCCGAGCTGGAATGATACATCTTCAAGCTCCGCCTTAATAGATTCAAGGACGTTTACAAGGTCCGAAAGCCTGCTGTCATATCTGGATCCTGTTCTTATATCCTTAAGGCATACTGCTGTTTCTGACAGTATTGAGTCTTCCTTTTCATACAGCCTGTAGTATGAGCCTGCTGCTATATTTCTTATCTGCTCAACATTTTTAAGACGGCTTCTTTCTTCTTCCAGGTCTTTGTCTTCATTGTCCAGTATTTCGGCATCATCAATTTCGTTTATCTGAAAAATAGACAGCTCCTGCTTTTCAAGTCTCTTTTTAATGTCCGATTCAAGCTGCTTTATTTTGCGCCTGCATGATTCATATTCATTAAATAACTCAGTAAAGCTGTTTCTTGCACCGCTTAAGCTCCCGAGATCATCCAGTAGCAGAAGATGGTTTTCGGGCTTTAAAAGCACCTGGTTTTCATGCTGGCCTGATATGCTGATTATCATCATGCCTATTGCGGTAAGAGTCTGAAGGCTTGTGATAGAGTTGTTGACAGTTATCCTGTTTCTGCCTTCCTTTGAGATGATTCGCTTTATCAGTATTTCACCGTCAAAGGGGATATCATTATCAGTGAAAAATCTGCTCAGGTATTTGTTTTTCGGCTGATTGAAAAGGGCTTCAACCCTGGCTTCGGGAGCACCGCTTCTTATAAGGTCAGAGGATGCCCTGGCGCCGAGGATAAGGTTGACCGCATTAATGATAATGGATTTACCTGCACCTGTTTCACCGGAAAGGATATTAAGACCTGTTCTGAAATCTATTTCAAGGTGACTGATAATTGCAAAATCGGAGATAATAAGTTGAGCTAGCATTGCACAGCCTGTTAGATCTGCTCCCAGGTCACCCTGAGGACCTCTTCATATGTGGTTGTTCCATCAAGCAGTTTTTTTACAGCATTTTCTCTGAGTGTTATCATACCTTCCTGCCTGGCGGTTTTTCTGATCAGACCGATATCAGTGTCATCTGTGATTAATTTCTGTATGGATTCACTTATTGGCAGAACTTCATGTATGCCGCATCTTCCAAGGTATCCTGTATTTCTGCATCTGTTGCAGCCTTTACCCCTGTGAAGCTTTATATGGCCTTCCTGATCTATTTCAAGCCCAAGTGACCTCAGTTCATCTGCCGGCATTTCAAATGATTCTTTGCAGTGCGGACATATTTTTTTTACAAGCCTTTGTGCAAGTATACCTGCAAGAGTTGCCTTTATTAAAAATGACGGCACTCCCAGGTCAAGCAGACGGGTGATGCTGGACGGCGCATCATTTGTATGGAGCGTTGAAAGTACAAGGTGACCTGTAAGTGCAGCCTGTATGGCGTTGTCTGCGGTCTCGAGATCACGCATTTCTCCAAGCATTATTATGTCTGGGTCCTGCCTCAGTATATTCCTTAGAATGGAAGCAAATGTTATCCCTACTGCGGGCTGTACTGCAATCTGGTTGAAGTCTTCATGGACCATTTCAATAGGGTCTTCAACCGTTGTTATGTTTATGTCCGGGGATGAAAGATATCTGAGGGTTGAGTAAAGGGTTGTTGATTTACCGCTTCCTGTAGGACCGCACACAAGAACAATGCCGTGAGGCAGGTTAACAAACTGCTGGAATCTTATAAGGTCCATGGTTGTAAATCCAAGGCTTTCCAGATCCTGAAGCAGAATATCCGGGTCAAGCACCCTCATTACCAGTTTTTCGCCAAATGCAACAGGAACGGAGGAAACCCTTATTTCGGATTCCACACCTTCTTTTTCAAGCTTTAATCTTCCGTCCTGGGGTCTTCTTTTTTCGGCCATATCAAGCCTGGCAATGGTTTTTATTCTGCTGGTTATTGCCGGATGAACACTTTTAGGGAGTTCGTAGACAGTATGAAGCGCCCCGTCAATTCGCATCCTTACGAGGCTTTTATTTCTTTTGGGCTCAATATGAATATCGCTTGCTCTCTGATCGAATGCATAGCTGAAAAGGTGATCAACTGCATTTACAATATGCTGATCGTCAGACAGAAGTTCTTCCGATGATCTTAACCTGACAAACTGCTCAAGGTTGCCCAGGTCAATCGTCGGGCCGCCAAACTGGTTTTCTGCGGCTGATATGGACCGCTTGAATCCGTAAAACTCGCCTATCAGTTTAATGACATCGGTTCTGGTAGTCAGTACAGGATTAACCTTCATTTTGGTAACCTGTGCGATATCATTCATGGCTTCCATATTAAACGGATTTGGAGTTGCAATTGTAATCCGGTCACCCTTTACCTCTACCGGAATAACAAGATGTTTCATGGCAAATGTGTGGGGCAGGGTGCTTGTGACCAGGTTTAAATCAAGCTTTAACGGATCAATTTTTTTGTAGGGGATTTTCCAGGTTTTTGCCAGTGCCTGAAAAATAATCTCTTCATCAAGGGGTTTTGAACTGTCATCAGCCCTGTTAAGCTCCATTGATGCAATAATATCAATTATTGTCACAGGCGGTATGGATTTTTCCTTTGAACCCGAAGAGCTCTGACGCATAGCTCTAATCTGTGTAAGCCTGGATTTTACCTGGTTCTTTTTGACAAGAATCTGTTTGGTCTGTTCTTTGTTCAGGAGACCCGCTGAAATCAGAATCTGGCAGATATTGTTGTCATTGAAGCTGGTGTTTATCTTGTTATTCATTGTTTATACTTTTCAATTTTATAGTGTCAGGGTGTTTTAGTTTTGTGAGTTATAAACGATGGCGAGTTTACTATTATAAGAGCCTTCAATGCAATTGTTTTTTATATTTGAAAAAATTGGATACTTTCATTTCTATTGTTATCAGGTCTGATATGCTGTATTGTTAATAAAGTTAACAGCTGATAAATAATCAAACATTAAAGGCTTTTATATTCTGATGCAGATCTGTCTGAAGAATGGTAAAAATGATGTTATAACAACATGTTAAGCTGTGGGATCGGTTTTGGTTTTGTATCTCCCGGCTGGCACTGTATTTGCTTAGGTATTATCAGTCAGGTGGTTGGTATTCTTTAGATTAAGATCATTGATTTCAGACAAATATAAAAAACAGGAGCGGGATAATCATAATGAGGGTTGATAAAAAAAGAAAACAGTATGGTTTTACTCTTATTGAGCTGATTGTTGCCGTAGCTCTCGGTATTGTTGTGCTTACTGTTATTTACAGTACTTTCAGATCCCAGCACGACTCCTATTACGTGCAGAACCAGGTATCAATGACCCAGCAGAATATAAGGGCAGCCCTTTACCTGATCACGCGTGATGTCCAGATGGCCGGGCATTATACAAGCCTTGTGGATAAACCTTACCTGTCCGACTGGGATGACAGCGATACTACCTCCGATACAGCAATAAGGCCTCTTATTTACCTTGCCAATGACGTGTCCGGCTTTGAAAAAGTAAAAGATAATACGGATGTTCTTGTAATCATAAAGGCAAGTGACAAATCTCGTGATCTTGTGTTTGGCGAGTCTGCCACTCCGGGAAATTCATCAACTGCGGGCCTTGTGCTTACCTCATGGGATGATGACGGCAAAACCCGTGATGCACGGGATCTTGATGGCGACGGAAGAGACAATGACCTCTCATACTACTCCGGTGCAGGTCATAGTAAATACGGAATTCTTGTTAAAAAAGATCTTACCAGAGCAGAACTGTTTGAGGTTGATTCTGCTGATAATTTTGTGTTTGGTGAAGGCCTGACAGATGAGTACAGTGAAGGTGACAGCATCCATAAACTGGATGTTATCATGTATGCAATTGATAATTCGGACCCGGCCCATCCTACACTTGTAAGAAAAAATATAGGGACTGACAACAGTTTCAGCGTGATTGCCGAAGATATAGATAATCTTCAGTTCGAGTTTATATTGAATGACGGCAGCATAGTAAAAAATCTTGATGCGTTAAGTAATATTCCGCTTGTAAGGGCAGTAAAGGTTTATATCCTTGCCCGTTCCGAAAAGAAAGTAAAGGGGCATATTGACAAAGATATATATGAAATTGGTTCTGTTCAAAACTACAGGCCCAATGACGGTTATTTAAGACGGCTTCTCTCTTCAACAATAAAAACCAGAAATATAGGTGATTAGGCATGGCGCATATTATAATGATCAGGCTCATTAAAAAAGCATATAAAAGCAGGTACCGCTCCATGATAAAAAACGGTCAAAAAGGTTTTACTATTATTGAGGTGATGATTGCTGTTGCTATTCTGGCAATAGGGCTGCTTGGAATTGCATCAATGCAGATGAGCGCTATTAAGGGAAACAAGCTGAGCGACAACATAACATGCGCACTTACGCTTGCAGAAGATAAAATGGAGGAACTTCTGGGCCTGGACTATAACAATGCAGAACTTGAGGATGTTGTTACAAGCAATAACTCCAGCCTGTCGAGGACTGCATCCGGCTGGATCGATCACCAGGAACTTAATGTGGATGAAACCGGAAAAATAAATGCCGGTCATTTTACACGAATATGGAATATTGCAGACAATACTCCCCTTACAAATAACAAAACCATCAATGTAATTGTTTTATGGGGTAACGGCGAGCACCAGGTATCCCTTACATCCATAAAAAGAAATTAAACAGGAGATCAGGTGAAAAAGATGACAGCAAATTTAAAAAATGAAAAAGGAAATGTAACTGTCGTTGCCCTTATGGTTTTAATCATCCTGACATTAATAGGCATATCAGCAAGCAGAACATCAAATACGGATGTGCTTGTTGCAAGAAACCAGATTCCTCATAAGCAGGATTTTTACATTGCAGAAGGCGGGCAGAATAAAGAGGCAGTTAAAATTGCAGCCGGCCAGTACCCTGTAACCGATATAGAAACTGCTGATCAGGAGCTTGCAGATTCTACTGGCGAAATATCTACAGGAAATTCATATGAGTACAGGGTGAATTATGAAGGGCATTATCCGCCCCCAAAGGGATATTCTACACTGCACTATAAAAGATACGATTATGAGGTCGAGACAAAGGGCGGTGACAGTGAAGTTACAATAACTGCAAGGTACTATTCTGTAGGGCCGAAGGAAGAATAATATGAAAAGATTATATGTAACAGGAGGAAAAGAAAAAATGGAAAAAAATATAATAAAAGGCTTGCTCCTGCTGTTGATTTTATTCCTTCTGCCCGGAACTGCCGGGCAGGTATTTGCTGCATCAGAATCAGGCACCTGTACCATAACTGTTACAGCAAGGCCAGGCGGAAAGATAATTTATAACAGTCAGGAAATAACAGGTACCAGGTTAATAGAGCTGGAACTGGGGAGTACCCCTGAATTTGGCTTTTTTGCGGACAGCGGGAAATATCTGTCTGATATTGTACTTGATTCCTCTTCTCTGGGAGCTCTGGACAGCAGTTCATATACATTTTCAGCATTAAAAAAAGACCATGAAATAATCGCGGTTTTTAAAGACGGAGACAGTGCCCCTTCAATTCCTGCAGCTGCCGGGGATATTCAGATGTATATTCCGAAAACCTCATATTCTGACTTCAGCGAATCTTACGTTCAGACAATAAGTAAAGGCGTATCCTTCACATCTCCTGTTGTTTCATCCAATCCTGCCAACACGACACAGGATGGTGATTCCGTATATATGACATTTTTTATTCCGGTTGAAAGCGGACCATGGAAGGGAAATTTAAAAAAATACGGGCTTGCCTATATAGAACGTAGTGAGTGCAGCAGGACCGGAGAGGAGCTTACAGTAGTTGATAAAAACGGTGATGCCGCAGTTGACTGTGACGGTAACTACCTGGAAACCTCTGTCTCCTACTGGGGCATAACCGGCGACGGGGGCGACGGGGGGGATGCTGGTAAAGGCGGCGCCGGCAGAAGGCTTTTGGAGAGGGTTCCTGATGTGGAAAATGTCACTAAATATGATGATTATTTTACCTGGAGAAATTTAAAAACCGTTAATTCTGCCGGGGATATCGTTACCTTTGATAAAACAAATGTAAGTAATGATGAGCTTGACGTTGAAACCGATGTTAAAAGATACAATGTCATAAATTATATGTACGGGTACAAAGCTTTAAGTGAGGATTCTTCCGGTACGCCAAAAGCAAATCGTGACTGGGTGCTGGGGGATATTATTCACTCCGAGCCCGAAATAATTGACTACCCTGATCCTGATACAGGTAATCTTGAGTACAGGTATATTGCAGTCTCAGGAAATGACGGCATGATACATGTGTTCACCGATACTTCGGTTACCTGGAAAGACAAAATGTTCTTGCCTGGAGATGAGATATTTGCCTTTATCCCCCGTGACCTGCTGCCTCGGTTAAAGGAAATACCTGCGTCTACATCTCAAGTATATATGCTGGACGGATCACCTTCTTTGTATGTAAATGATACTAAAGAAGATGATAAAAAGTATTATGAAAAGGTCCTTGTCTTTGGCCAGAGAAGGGGAGGGCGGAGTTACTGGGCCCTTGATGTTACTGACCCTGATCCCTCAGCCTGGAGTGTAAAATGGCATATTACAGGTAGTACATCTTCTGATGATCTGAAAATACCGGGTAAAACACAGGTGATCAGCGAACTGGGTTATACCTGGAGTAAACCTTATTTTACTACTCTTAAGACAGGCAGCAGTTCCAGTGAAGATGTTGTGATATTTTCAGGCGGATATGACGAACTGGAAGACGGTTTCCCGGAACCTTTTGATGACTCTGATTTATATGACGGCATCAGGAACAGCACTGAAAAATACAGTGTAACAGTAGGGGGAAGTGAAGGTTATGATACCTTTAATCCCGGAAAAGATAACTACGGAAGGGGCATATTTGTAAGAAAAGTATCTGACGGTACAGAACTTTTCAGTATTGTATATAATCCCACATTGAATGATTCCAAGGGCAATACCCAGGCATCTCCCGATATGAAATACTGTTTTCCTGCTGATATTTCAGTTATTCCATTTTCGGAAAGCAGTCTTGTTATGTATTCGGCTGATATATACGGTCAGATCTGGAAAATATCCTTTGATTATGATGCTGACACAAAGCATCCTTTTTACAGTGACTTTTCCACCAGGTGGAAAGTGAAACGTATATTTACTGCCAACCCGGCTTCTTCGGTTGCGCCCGGTTCTGCATCTTCGCTTAGTGATCCGTTTACCGATGAGGATGATAGTACTCCTTCTTTAGATATAACTGATCAGGGCAGAAAAACCTTCTACTCACCTGATGTTTCATACTATGGAAATGAGTGGACAGATAAACCTGTCCTCTATTTTGGTACAGGCGACAGGGCCCACCCGAGATATGCTATGGTTTCAAACCGGTTTTACGCTGTTTCGGATACTGATTCACTGCTTGATGAAACCGATCTTTTAAATCTTACCTGTGATGAGCTTGATACTGATGCAGACAGTGATAATGACGGTCAGGCAGATGATGCGGCGGATGATGATGCTCTTCGGTATGAGCTTAAATCCCTTTTTACAAACAATAAAGTTGAAGGTTTTTACCGAATGATGGACCGTCAGGGAGAGTGCAGTGACGCTTTATCCCATAATCATAAAGGAGAAAAGATACTGGCTCAGCCGACTCTTTACGGAGGTGTTGTTTATTTTTCATCCTATCAGCCTCTGTTTACTGATGTTTCTGCTCCCTATGGTTATGCCTATGTTTATGCTATCGATTATTCATACGGAACAGCAGCTCTAAATTACAGCACTGACGAAGTGGATTTTGATCAGAGGCTTCTTGAAGATACCTATTATAAAATCGATGAAACAACAATTCCTTCCGATATGAAAACGGTTGTTAAAGACGGAGATACTTCCGGGTTTATAAATGCCGGAGGCGACCTGAAGGGTGTTGGTGAAGAAGGTGATATGGACCTTTCGGATAAAACCGGAGGAATCTTTCAGATGCTGTGGGAAATAAAGTAGAGATGCGCCGCAGCGTTTTTTTATAATTAGCATGTTCACCGGCCGGAGTATCAGCCAGCCGGTAAATTAAAAACTTTACATCAGGGCACAGCGTGCTGTGCCCTGTTTAAACCTGATATTATTGGTGAAACTTACTGTTAATGTGCTGCGTGATTAAAACGGGAAACCCATCCGAAATCAGGCAGCCGTCATCCAGATCTTTTTAAGCCTTTTCAGTTTCCTCGGGTATCATGAACACAGCCTTTGCCCCGCCTTCAGGGACGTTCTCAATCGAAATCCTGCCATCATGAAGTTCAGCAACTTCACGTACAAAATTAAGTCCCAGCCCTGTACTTTTTTTATCTGTATCCGGCCTGTTAAGTGAGAAAAACTTGTTGAATATTTTCTGCAGTGCATAATCCGGAATTCCCGGACCATGATCTATAATTTCAATTAAAGACATTTCGTCCTTATTTACTGTTGAAACTTTTATTTCCGAGCCCTCCGGGCTGAAATCAATGGCATTCTGAACAAGGTTTGAAATTGCCTGGTTCAGCAAAAAATTATCACCTTCAACAAATAATTCATCGGGTGTGCTGCTGATTATCCTGACATTCTTTTTAAGGAGTATCGGGCGTTTGCTTTCCACTACCGTTTTAATGAGTGAGTTCAGATTTATGCTTTGAACATTGCTTAGTTTTTTTCTGTTTTCAAGTTCGGCAAGTTCCAGCATCCTGTCTATTATATTCTGTATCCTGTTTGACTCATTTCTTATATTGGCTAAAAAACGTTCCCGTCTTTCTTCGGGCATATCTTCTTCAAGAAGTTCTGCTGCCCCTCTTATAGCGCTTACAGGGCTTTTAATTTCATGGGTGAGGGTCTGTATGTACTGCTCAATATATCTTTTACCTTCAAGCGCTTCTTTCATTTTTTCAAAGGCAAATCCCATTTCTCCAATTTCCGTATTGTCGAGTTTTGGCAGTGTGGTTCTTTTTCCCTGTCTTATATCTTCTGCATAGAGCCTTAAACGGTTGATAGGCCTTATTATCCAGAGGGTGGTTAAAAGACTCAGAACCATTGCAACAAAAATAGAAACAGCGCTTACCTTTAAAATCTGAGGTTTTGCTTTGTCTAAAAAGTTGTTGATGTTGGTGGTAGGCTTTGCAATGGTCAGTACTCCCGCAATTTCTCCATTTACTATTATGGGTGCAGCTATATAAAGCACTGTAGATTTGTTGTCATGAGGATCTTTTTTGGTGGCCCTTGCTCCGTATTTCCCGTCCAGGGTCATACGGACATCTCTCCATTTCTTAAAGTCTTTGCCGATATTATCCTGGTTTTCGGAATCAAAAATAACCTTTCCGTTGTAGTCTGTAACATAGATGCTCATGTCTACGTTCATTTTATCAAAGTCATATATCCTGGCTGATATTTTTCGTGAATTTGCATCTTTAAAAACTCTGGTCAGTTTTGATGTGTCAAATGATCCAGTTTCAATATCATACCCCACCATAGACGCAAGTATATTGGCCTGGTCAACCAGCGGGTCTTCCACTCCTTCTAGATATCTGATGCGAAGGTGATCAAGTACCCAGTCTATGGGGTATAAAAAACAGAATGTGAAAATGGTGAAGTAGCAGATGAAGATGCGAATCCCCAGTTTCATAGCTCTTCTCTCAGTGAGTAGCCTATGCCCCTGTGGGTAACAATCGGGTCTTTATCCGGATCAATAGCCCTGAGCTTTGCGCGTATGTTTTTAATATGGGCATCCACTGTCCTGTCAAGGCTTGCTTCCGGTTCTTCCCATGCCATATCCATGAGCTGGTCGCGTGAAAATACATGGCCCGGCCTGTTTATAAATGTCTTTAATATATTAAATTCATAGCGGGAAAGTTCAAGTGAGGTGCCCAGATATGTAACCCGCCTCCGCGATTCATCAATGGTGAATACTTCACAGTTTAGAGGGCTTTCCTTAACGGTGGAGGTTCTTCTTAATACGGCTTTGATTCTTGCTGCAAGTTCTCTCGGGCTGAATGGTTTTGTAACATAATCATCTCCGCCTATTTCAAGCCCCACAATCCTGTCTATCTCTTCTGTTCTTGCAGTAAGAAAAATCACAGGGGTGTTTGTTTTTTTTCTGATATCTTTGCACAGTTCAAAACCGTTTATGTCAGGCAGACCTACATCAAGAACAATAAGATCAACATTTTCTTCGTTCAGGTAATCCAGGCCTTTCTGACCTTCGGTAAAACAGATTGTTTCAAAGCCGTCAGTCTCAAGGGCGTACTGGATGTTATCAATAATGGCCGGTTCGTCATCGACAATAAGAATTCTGGGTTTCATGGCATCTCCAAAAACCTTAAGATTTGAAATTAAAAAAATGATTATTCGAAAACATAGCCTTATACCTGCTCATGAATCAAGAAAAAACGTATGGAGCATGGCGCGTGCGATCAGCCCTGTACCCTCTGCGCCATACGATGACAAAAGAACCTTAACATGACAAATAACAGTATAACCAGTGGACATGTAATCAGTACAATTGTTGCATACTTGGCAAAATCTTTACTTGAAGGGATTCCTCCGCTGTTAAGCACCGGTATGAGCAGGGTAAACCCGAGATAAAAGGCCAGCGGCAGAAGGGCTTTTTTTAACAGCATTACAGGTTTATCAATATCGCCTTTAAAGTCATGGTTCATAATTTTTATAAGTAAAAAGTAGTAGATTAACAGGAAAATAAAATAGACTAGTACACCTTCAGCAAGGTGCACTGTTTCTGCAGTAAACCATGTTTCAAAGAGTTTTGCCCTGATACTGTATATGGAAAGATGTATCCTGACCGTATTAACCAGAAGGGTGCAGGCATATGATATTACAAGGCTTGCCGGAATCCATAATAACTGCCTGGATGCCGGTTTGAATTTTTTAATCCCTGTACAGGCTGAAAGGCAGAAAAGGATAATAAGGAAATTAACACCGGAGCAGGAAGGGGCGATAACTATTCCGTTACTGTTATTAACGTATCCGGTGTTAATTTCCATCTCAAAGTCCATGCTTCCGGTCATTTCTACCAGGAAAGCCGTAGGGGCAAGTATCCAGCGCAGATCATCGCTGCTGCTGTTGCTGTAATGATATTTAAGTCCCCATGCCGTTAAGAGCATAATCGCCGTCATCAATGATCTGTTCAGAAAAGTTTTCTTGAACATTTACGCCTCCTGGTCATAGGGGATTACTATCAAGGGCTCACGGCAGTACCTGTAGAATCCCATAAGCGCAAGCACAGATATTGATGCTGTCAGTATGATCCTGATGGGAGGAGCGTATGGTGAACCGTATTTTAAAACCGGAAAGATGGTCATATACAGAAGATAACCAAAGACTGTAAGTATAAGGCTTGCCGTAATACAGTTTCTGGCAGGTTTTTTATCAATTACCGATCCGACAGCTCCAATAGCTGTAAGGATCGTAAGCGCATTGATGAAAATTAAAAAATCGGCTGCACCCTGCAAAGCTCTTGATGCGTCAGGGACAAGGCTGCCGTATACAGTGTCAAGAAGCACAAGACCGAATGTTATTGCGGTGAACCAGGCATATGTTCCTACCAGTATGGATTTGATGTCGATTTCAGATATGCTGTGGCGGCTGTTCATACTGTTCCTTTCTGATTTTAACTGCATCCGGTTTCTTCCTGTTTTAAATTTTCTCACCCCTCCCTTGAGGGAGGGTGGAACGGGAGGGGGAGAAAACAAACCAGCCGTTTACATACTGTCCTGTTTGCCTGCAGTGTGCGTAAACATACATGCCGCTTTTTTTCTCAGTCCCCCTGTAAGCAGCACAGCTCCCATGATAAGTACCAGAATGTAAAACTCAGGCTCAGGAACCTTTGCAATTTTTTGAGGAGCAGGCTTTTCCTCTTCTGTCACCTGTGCCGGAAGATCGAGTGATGCATGTTTTACAGGCATTTCCGGTTCAAGCACTGTGTCATTATAGGCAAGAAATGAAGTCTCTCTTGATACCAGGTTGTAAACAAGGCCCATATTATTTATCTCTGATTTTGTTTCCGGGCTGCTGCTCGTGTCATAGTCGCCGGAAAGCCGATTCAGCCTTTGACCTGCCCATACTCTCTGTAATGATCCCTTTGATTCACTGCTGCCTTTTTTTACAAAACGGAATTTTTTTGAATAGCCGTATCGTCCGTTTTTGCCGTTTACTTCGATTATCCCGTCTGCTTCCCCTTTCCATTTTCCAAGAAGCATAACAGGTTTTTTTGCAGGAAGATCAGGTATGGTTAAAGGTTCCACATCATATGTCTCAAGATCGGAAAATCTTACGGACAGGTCTTTTAACGGTCTTGATTTAAGGTTTTTGTTGAGTAGCAGAAAGTTTTCATCTCCTGATCTGGATAATATCAGTCCTGTTGCTGATTTGCTGTCAGCGATCCTGTAATCCAGAATGTAGTCACTGTTATTCTCCTTTTCGGTAATGTTTTTAAGGACTACTTTTGCTATGGAGTCGGATTCAAAAAAGGTATCTGTTTCATGGCTTATACAGACCACATCCTTTAGAGGATTATTTGTCAGTATATTTACTTCAATGCTGAAGTCAGGGCCTGATGTGCTGTTACCTGCGGCTGCCTGGCTCAGGTCAGATTCGGTAACAGTATCACCTGTGTGAAAAGCTCCCGCTTTTCTTGGGAAAATAAATTCGTATACTTTGTTATCGGGGATTATAATTTCCGTATAACTGAACACCAGGTCAACTGTTTCACCGGGCATTACATTAGCCAGGTTCATACTGAACATGTCAGATGACGGCTGATTTAAAAGCGTAGCATTTTTTCCCTGTTCTTTAAGCCGGGCAAAGGTGTTTTCTGCTTCTTTCTTTTCCTTGAGCTCGCCTCTGAAAATGTTGTCACCTGATACCATTTCCATCCTGTATACAGATGCTCCCTCGGGAAGCGGAAACATGTATGTTCCATCCACTGATGTATCTCCGCTATTAATGTACCTCTGCCTTACCGTAACTTCGGCGATGGCATCCCTGATTTCTACGTACACATCGGAACTTTTAAGCTCCATTGGTCCGGTCCGCTGTTTATCCTCGGTAGTAGTCATATAAGAGGGGACGGGGTTAACATCCGCGGCTTCCGTGCCAGCAAGCACCTTAAGGTTTATAAGAAAAATAACCAGTAAAAAGGAAAATTGCAGTATTCTGTTTCTCATCATGTTGGTCTCCTCCTGTGTTAGTGTTAAAGAGAATCATTAACTGTTGAGTAGTAATCTAATTTTTCAATATGAAGCGATTAAGAATTGAAAATGAAAAAAGTGTGAAAAAGAATAAAAAACAGGCGCATTGCTCAAGGTGCAAGGCGCAGGGTGAAAGCTGGATACTGGTTTCTGGATACTTGATGCTGGATTTCTAAATAACTAAACATTTGACTTGAATGCCAAATTCCTTTAACCATGGTTGTGTGAAATCTTAAATCTCAGGAGTTTAAACAATGGATTACAAAGAGATTGAATCTCTGGCCCTTTCATGCGGTTTTACCCATGTTGGAAAACTTGATGCGGATACTATTCAGGTTCGCATCGAAGTCCGGGATTCATGCGCAGAAAACAAATGCCATGCATACAATAAAAACTGGTCATGCCCGCCCGCTTGCGGAGACCTTGATGCATGTGAAAAAATAATCAGAAAATACAAGAACGGCCTTATTCTTCAGACAAAGGGCGAGCTTGAAGATTCATTTGATTTTGAGGCTATGATGGATCTTGAAAAAGTTCACAGAAAACACCTGATAAAATTCAATGATGAGATAAAAAAAAGCTATCCCGATGCAGTGGTTATAGGTACTGGTGCCTGTACCATATGCAAAGAGTGTTCATATCCCGATAACCCCTGCCGCTTTCCGGATAAAATGATATCTTCCATGGAGGCCTTCGGCATGGTTGTAAGCGATGTGTGCAGCGCAAACAATATTCCCTACTACTATGGTGAAGGAACACTTACCTATGTAGGCTGTGTATTACTGGATTAAAAAGGAGCATTCATGCGTTCTCTGAAAATAAAAGGCAGTTCAAACACTTCCACAATCTATGTGGGTGAAAGCTATAAAAATGCAGAAAAATATCTTCCGACATCAAATGTGGTTATAATTGCCGACAGTAATGTCTATGACCTTTACCATGAGTTTTTTCCGAAGTTTAAAACAATAAAGGTTGATACAAACGAAAAAATGAAAAGCCTTGAAACAGTTAATTACATTATTAATGAACTTGTTGAAATGGAGGCTGACAGAAGTTTCTTTTTACTTGGTATAGGCGGCGGAATTTTATGCGACATAACAGGGTTTGTGGCATCCATATACATGAGGGGAATATCCTTCGGGTTTATATCGACCACCCTTCTTTCACAGGTTGATGCCAGTGTAGGAGGTAAAAACGGTGTTAATTTTAAAGGGTATAAAAATATCGTAGGGGTTTTTAACCAGCCGGACTTTGTCATATGCGATCCTGAAATATTAAAGAGCCTTTCGCAGGAGGAGCTTTTAAACGGCTGCGCAGAGGTTATAAAACACGGCGCAATCGCTGATACGGAACTCTTTGAATACCTTGAGAAAAACTATAAGGCTGTTATTGATATGAACAGTGATGCGCTCGAACGGATTGTTTATGATTCTGTTGTTATAAAATCCGGTGTGGTGAACAAGGATGAAAAAGAAAAGGGCGAAAGACGAAAACTTAATTTCGGGCATACGGTTGGGCACGCCATAGAAAAGGTTACCGGAGTAAGTCACGGGAAGGCTGTAAGCCTTGGAATGGCTGCTGCTGTAAATTTTTCCGAAAGCAAAGGACTGCTGTCTGCTGAAGATAAAAACAGAATTATTGAACTCCTCAAAAATATGAACCTTCCTGTTGAGATGGATACGGATAAAGATAAGGTTCTTGATGCCATGAAAAGAGATAAGAAGAGAGAAGGGGATAAAATACACTTCGTACTTCTGGACGGAATAGGGAATGCTGTAATTGAAAATGTTACAATCAGTAAGCTGGAAGAATATTTTATCTGATCACAATCAGGAATAGTCTATAGCCAATCATATCTGCGGATGGCATTAAAAGGTCATCCGCTAAAACAAACCCGGTTTTTTCATTCTTTGAATTTACCTTTCTTAACGCTGCCTGTTACTGCAGATAAATGTCAATATCTTGACTGTTATTCCTGTTCTTTTACTCATTTATCCGGGATTATATTTGTATGGGTAAATTAATGCTAATATTCTGCAGATATTATAAAACTTCATAATTGAGTTGTATTAAAAGATAACATTCTCAGATAACTCCACTTATCTCATGGGATATCTGTGCCTGTTGAAGCGGTTTAACCGCGTGTGACTGCAGATAGAAACAGTATCAGGACCATTCTTTTTCCTGCTCAACGGTTATTCGATTTTTTGTGGCATATATATTGCTTAAACTGGAGTAATGGGCTCTTAGATATAAAACTGATTCTGAAAGCGTGGAATATGTTAAGAGAAAAATCACTAAAATTATTTCTGATTCTGTTACTTGTAGTACTGTTTTTACCTGTGAACGCTGTTGCCGATAGAAAAAAAGAGTCGAATAAAAAGGTCCTTGTTGTTCACAGTTATGATCCTGAGTATGAATGGGTTTCAACAATATCCAGAGGTATCAAGAGAATATTTGAGTCTGAAAAAGACATTCTCCTTGAATTTTATTATCTGGATACTCACCATATCAAGTCGGATGAAGGAAAAGAAGAGGCAGGAAAAAAGGCCAGAGACATTATTTCTCAGTGGCATCCTGATGTTGTGATTACTGTCGATGATGATGCTCAGAAATATGTCGGCAGATATTATGCCGGAAAAGACTGGCCTGAAATTGTATTCTGCGGCGTAAGTCTTTCTCCTGATACCTATGGCTATCCGGCAGATAACGTTACAGGAGTTATTGAGACTTCTACCTTAAACTATGCGGTTTCATTTATTGATCAAAATATACATCCTGTAAACTCCGTTTCAATTATAAGTGACACTTCATCCCTGTCAAAAACTCTTATCGGCTCTGTGGCTGATGATATTCGTACAATTGGAAAAAAAGTTTCATCAGTAGATACAGTTGAGACATTCGGTGAATGGAAAAAAACAGTAAAATCATATGAGAATATGGACACTGATGCAGTTATGGTGTTTCTGTATGATTCTGTGAAAAGTTCAGTTACAGGAGAAATAGTTACTCCCAAAGCCGTAATTGAATACACATACATGAAAAGCCGGAAACCTGTTTTCGGACTGTCATCCGGGATTGTTGATGATGGCGCACTTGTTGGAGTAATTGGCTCAGGTGTTGAGCAGGGGCGTCAGGCAGCGTTAATTGCGCTTGGTCTTCTAAATGGTAAAAAAATAAGTGATTTCCCGGTAAAAGAAATTAAATCTCATATTGTACTGCTGAATAAAAAAACAGCAGATATTATTGGAGTGACTTTAACGGATGATATTATCAGAAATATAGATGTTATTGTTGGTGAATAAACTTTGTTATTGAATAAAAACATAAAAATAAGAGCCATCCCTGTAATTATAACTCTGGTAAGTATAATACTTGCAGTGCTGGCCTATAATGTCATTAGAAATAAAGAGCTTCTTCTTCATGAAGAAAGTTTTGTAAATACAACGGATCGCGGTTTTAAATATATAGAGATGAAATGCAGTAACACATACTCTATTTTAGGCCTTATTAATACCTTTTATGATTCATCGGATTATGTAACAAGGGATGACTTCAGCCTGTTTGCCAAAAACCTCTTTAAGGCATATCCATTTATTCAGGCCCTTCAGTGGGCTCCAAGAGTTCAGGACAAAGACAGACTGTCATATGAACAAAAAGCCCGCAGGGACGGAATGCAGGGCTACATAATATCATTTCCGGGGCTGGATGGAATAATGTTTCCGGTTGATGATAAAAATGAATATTTTCCTGTTTATTATATTGAACCCTATTCCGGGAATAACAGGGTCCTGGGGTATGACCTTGGCTCTGATCCAAACTGTTTTAAGACACTGCGTTATTCATGGCTGAGCGGAAAGAGTGTTATTGCAAATCATACCGAATTCCATGGCGCAAATGAGCCGGAAGATGAATTTATACTGATGACCCCTGTGTATGACAGAAAAGCTCCAACATTTATCGCCAGGGGCCGCGAAGATGGATTAAAGGGATTTATCCTGGGAGTATTTAATTTAAGACCCATGATAGAGGAAATGTTCAGAAGCATTGAATTCAACGGGATAGCTTCCAACCTCTATGATATAAGTGAGGGCACAGATAAAGCATCTTTTATTCTTACATTATCCCCCTATAAGAATATAAATGTAGATACAATACCTGAAAAGATACCTCTGAATATAACTGATGAAGTAACTGTTCTCGAAAACGGAAATCTCAGCAGGGGATACACATTCAACTTTGGTGAAAGAAAATGGGCAATTGTATCTGTCTCCAATAACCAGCTTAAAGATAAATATTTGACATATCAGCCTGTTATTGTGTCTGTATCCATTTTTCTTATCGGTTTTATGCTTTCATGCCTGTTTCATCTGCAGCTTAAACGAAACTCCATTGTTAAAGATCAGGTAAAAGGCAGAACAAGGGATCTTGAAGAGGCCCAGAAACAGCTTATAGAAACAAACAGGCAGCTTGAAAAATCCGTACTCTATTCAAATGAAATGGTTGTAAAGGCAGAAATTGCCAACAATGCAAAAAGTGAATTTCTGGCTAACATGAGCCATGAAATCAGAACCCCGATGAATGGTATAATCGGTATGATAGGGCTTTTAAATGATACAGAACTCAATGCCGAACAGCGTGAGTTTATTGATATTATCAGCAGCAGCGGAGACTCTCTCCTCACTCTCATCAACAGTATTCTGGATTTTTCTAAAATTGAGGCAGGAAAACTCGAGATCGAAACTGTTGACTTTAATTTGAATTCAGTAATTGAAAATACAGTAGGTATTGTTTCCGTAAAGGCTCAGGAAAAAGGAATAGAGCTTACCTCTTTTCTTTCTCCGGATGTACCCATTTACCTTAAAGGGGATCCTGCCCGTCTTAAACAGGTACTGACCAATCTTCTGGGCAATGCAGTAAAATTTACCCGTAAAGGAGAAGTGTCTGTTCAGGCAGAGCTTGAAAGCAGCACTGACAGCCATGTACTTATTAAGTTTAACGTTTCCGATACCGGGATAGGTATTCCGAGAGACAGGCAGGGGATACTGTTTTCCGCATTTACCCAGGTGGATGGTTCAACAACCAGGAAATACGGCGGGACAGGGCTTGGTCTTGCTATATCCAAGCAGCTTGTCGAATTAATGGGCGGCAGTATATCTGTAAAAAGTACCGAGGGTAAGGGCTCTGTTTTCAGTTTCTCTTTAAACTTTGAAATAAGCGAAACCATTGAAGATGAGATGCCTGAAACCGCTGTTGATCTTAAAGGAAAGAGGATTCTTGTTGTAGATGATCACAGGGTAAACCGCATGCTCCTGAAAACCCTGCTTAATTCCTGGGGGTGCATTGTTATTGAGGCAGTTGATGGAAAAGAAGCTCTGGAAGAGATAAAAAAATGTAAATCAGAAGGGCTTGAAATTGATATTTCTCTTATTGACATGCAGATGCCTGAAATGGATGGAGAAGAGCTTGCCAGGATAATTAAGAATGATAATGAAATATCCCGTATCCAGCTGGTTCTTATGACCTCAACAGGTCTCTTCAGGGGGGCTGAAAAATTAAAAGAAGCGGGTTTCTCAGGTTTTTTAAGTAAACCCTTCAGGCAGAAGCAGCTGTATGAATGTATACTGTCAGCCATGGGAAATACATATCCGGAAATACCTGATGAGCCGGATGAAGTTGTTAAGGTGTACAGAGATGAAGCATCACTTATAGATAAAAGTGAGTATAAAGTTCTTCTGGCTGATGACTCGGTTATCAACCAGGCTGTTGCTGCAGCTATATTGTCAAAATCGGGTTACAGTGTAGATACGGTGGAAAACGGTATTGAAGCGCTTAATGCACTTGAAAATAAAACCTATAATATTGTTCTTATGGATTGTCAGATGCCTGAAATGGACGGCTATGAGGCAACCCGCAGGATAAGGGCAGGCAAGAATGGTGTGAACAGCCCAGATATTCCTGTGATTGCGCTTACAGCGAATGCCCTGAGGGGGGACCGGGAGAGATGCATTGAGGCAGGAATGAATGATTATATTACAAAACCTATTGATCCCGGAGTCCTTAAGGATAAGCTTGAAATATGGCTCAAAAAAGCGACAGCACCGGTATCTGTGATTCAGACAGAAAGTGAAAATAAGCCTGAAAATGAAGAAATCAGTGTTTTTGAGCCGGAAATATTGCTTAAACGCTTAATGGATGACAGGGAACTTGCCGATATGATTTTAGAGAGTTTCATAAGTGATATACCGGGTCAGCTTAGTGAGTTGAAAAACAATATAATTGAAGGAAAAGCTGAAGAAGCCGGAAAATTGTCTCATAAAGTTAAGGGGGCAGCCGGTAATATTGCGAGTCCTTCTATTCAGAAGATAGCTCATGAGATGGAGACTGCGGGTAAGTCAGGTGATATAATTACACTTGGTTGTCTTATGCCTGGTTTGGAAAAGGAATTTGAGAATTTTAAAAAGAGAGTTGCGGAAGGCTTATGAGAGTTTTAATTGCAGAAGATGACCTTACTTCAAGAATGATATTGACTGCAATACTCCGGAAATGGGGGTATGAAGTGGAAGCTGCTGTTGACGGCATAGAGGCTCTGAAAATACTTCAGGAATCTGATCCTCCGAAGCTTGCCCTTCTTGACTGGAGCATGCCCGGATTATCGGGTGTTGAAGTATGTCGCAGGCTTAGAGAAAATCAGATCAATGATTCCATATACATAATCATTCTGACTGCAAAGAGTGATAAAAAGAACGTTGTTGAGGGGCTTAACGCCGGAGCTAATGACTATATTAAAAAGCCCTATGACAATGATGAACTTCAGGCCAGAATAAATGTCGGAAAACGCATGGTTGAGATTCAGTCTGAGCTAGAAAAAGCAAAACAGGCACTGACCCATGAAGTTATGTATGATGCATTAACAGGTGTGTATAATCGTAAAGCAATCCTGGATCTCCTTAAAAAAGAGCTTTATCAGACAAAAAGAAACGGCGGTACAATCAGCGTGGGAATGTGTGACCTGGATCATTTTAAAAAAATAAATGATAAATACGGACACCAGACAGGTGATGAAATGCTGCGCGGATTTGCTGATCTTATTAAACTCAACCTGAGAGAATATGATCTCATCGGGCGATACGGCGGTGAAGAATTTATAATTATAATACCTTCATGCGAAAATGAAGGAAACAGGATGGATTTTAACAGGATTTGCAAAGTTGTGTCCGATACAAAAATAGATACACGGTCAGGCCCAATTTCATTTACCGTCAGTATTGGTGTGACTGAGTCAGACGGAAGCAGCAGCCTTGATGAAATACTTACCGAAGCAGATGATGCTCTCTACAGGGCAAAGGGAAATGGAAGAAACTGCGCCTGTTTTGTAGTTTAATGTGTTGCGTCAGTCTGTATTTTATACTTTATATTTTTATGCCTTAAGGGGCCCTTCTATCCTTTTGTTGACATATCTCTAATTAATTCCTAGAATGCCAGCTAAAAAAAAATATAAACAGCAGGGAAACATTTAAATATGTGTGTTCATAATGCAATTGCAGACCAGTTAAACGCCAGACGCAGATCCGGAAGGGACTTCTGTTTCTGTATTCTGCAGGTGTGAACATAATTAAATAAAACTGCTTAAAACAGAATCAAAAGCCCCGGTGCAAATAAGCACCGGGGCTTTTTTTTTATTTTATCAATAGGAGAAAAATTATATGAAAAAAACAATTGAAATTGAAAAGAGGCATATGCCGGGATTTTTTAAGAAATCCCCGTTATCAATTGAGCATGGAAAGGGAGTATATGTATGGGATGAAAATGGTAATAAGTATCTTGATTTTACAGCCGGGTGGGGAGTCACATGCATTGGTCATTCAAATGATGTAATTACTGATGCTGTTTATGAACAGGCTAAAAAGATTATCCAGAACCCTAATTCAGGGCTTACATATTCTCCTCAAAGGGCAAAACTGCTGGAGCTCCTTACAGGAATACTGCCCCGGGGATTAACAAGGGTATTTTTTACCAACAGCGGTGCAGAGGCGAATGATGCCGCGATAAAACTTGCACGGAAAATAACCGGGAGGGAAGTTGTTATATCAACTCATATGAGTTTTCATGGACGGACAATAAGCACCGCTTCTGCAACAGGGCAGGAAATGCACAGGAACAGGTTTAATCCTCTTATGCCAGGTTTTTGTTTTGTGCCCTATGATAATCCGGCAGAAATGAAGAGTGCTGTAAACAGTGATACTGCAGCCGTAATACTTGAACCTGTACAGGGTGAAGGCGGTGTGAATATACCTTCCGAAGATTACCTTGCAGAAGTTTCTGCGTTATGTATAAAAAACGGATCTCTTCTTATTATTGATGAAATACAGACCGGATTCTGCAGGACTGGCCCGATGTTTGTGTCTGCAGAAAAAAATATTAAACCGGATATACTTACTATGGCAAAAGGCATTGCCGGAGGATTTCCCTTTGGAGCTTTTGCTGTGACTGAAAAAATAAGCAGTCTTCTCGAACCGGGTGACCATGGAGGTACATACTGCGGAAACCCTTTGGGGTGTGCTGTTTCTTCAGCCGTAATAGCATATCTGATTGAACACAGAGTGTGGGAAAACGTAGGAAATCTTGGTAAATATACGGTTGAGCGTTTGAATGTTCTTAAAGATAAATACCCCGGAGTAGTAAAAAATGTGAGAGGAAAGGGGCTTCTTATATTAATGGAAATGTCAGATAATGAAACAGCATCTGTTACTGTAGAAAAATGCCTGAACAGCGGACTGATACTTAACCTGATTCAGGGAAGGTGCATAAGGATAATTCCTGCTCTTAATATCCGTAAACAGGAAGTTGATGAAGGAATATCAATTTTAGAAAGCGTTATGGCAGAAGTCTGACAGGATATTCCTTTAAAAGAACATGAATTATTGAAACATAATTGTATTTTTGTATAATCAGTGAAACAGAAAATTCAGAAGCTATTGATCTGATAAAAATATTTTGTGATATATGGTGTAATCAAATTTTTCGGATTCAGAACTTAATACGCAGAAAGACAACAGGAAATACACATGGTTAAAAAGCCCGGTTATGAAGAACTTATGCAGAAAGTTGAATCTCTGAAAAAACAAATTCAGGAGCAAAAGGTAAAAGAAGGTGATCTGTTCAAAGAAAACAGTGAGCTTAAAAAAATAAAAAAATACTATGATATCCTGATGAATAATACTGAAGATTACTTCCTTATTAACGATAAAACCGGTGTGCCTATAGCTTTTAATGCAAGTTATAAAAAAAGGATGAAAAAAGTACTTGGCATCGAAATTCATCCTGGTATGAAAATAAAAAAGTTTACAAACAGGCGGGATGAAAAATACTGGATCAGTCAGCATGATCGTGTGTTAAATGGTGAAAAATTTGTGGCCGAGTTTTCTGCTGAACTGGATAATGGAGAGATATTATACTATGAAACACTTTTTTGTCCTGTAACGGAAGACGGTGAAGTTACAGGCTTTACTGAAATTACCAGAAATATTACTAAACATAAACGGTTGGAAGCTGTCCTGAAAGCCAGCGAGCATAAATACCGGGCTCTTTTTGAGGGTATGCTTGAAGCCTGTGCTTTACATGAACTCATATTTGATGAAAATGGCGAAGCTGTTGATTTTCGTTATCTTGATGTTAATCCTGCGTTTGAAAAGGTGACAGGTTTTTCTGCTGAAGAAATAGTAGGCAGGACAATTTCGGAGATGGTTCCTGATGCGGATCCATTTCTATCTAAGACCTATACCGAGGTTGCCATAACAGGTGAGCCCATCTATTTTGATTATTTCCTGGGAAATAAAGACAAGTATTATATGATCTCTGCCTATCAGCCGGAAAAAAATCAGTTTGTCTGTATTTTTCAGGATATTACTGAAAGAAAAAAAACAGAAGAAAATCTTAAAAAAGCTCATGATGAGATGGAAAAACGTGTAACCGAACGAACAAAAGATCTTAAGGCCTCCAATAAAGCGTTGTATGAAAAAACAATAGATCTGGAGGATGTCAATACCGCTCTGAAAGTTTTGCTTGAAAGAAGAGATAAGGATAAAGAAGAGGTTGGGGAAAAAGTTCTTCTTAATGTTAAGGAACTTTTAGATCCGCACCTGCGAAGATTAAAAAAGACTTCTTTGACAGATAATCAGAAGAATTACGTGGAACTGCTTGAAACCGGGTTGAGGGAGATTGTATCTCCATTTGCTAAAAGGCTCACGTCGAGATATATGAATATTACTCCGGGAGAGATGAGCGTTGCCAGCCTTATAAAAGAGGGTAAAACCTCAAAGGAAATAGCCGAGATACTGAATTCAACTGAAAGGGCTGTGGTTGCGCACAGGCTGAATATACGAAAAAAGCTTGGCCTGGACAGAAAAGCTAACCTCAGGACATATCTCATATCTTTGTCCTAGATAATGACAGTTTTATACTGTTATTATACCGACATATTTCTGATGTTTACAATTAAACTCTTTTTTATTATTTTTTATGTTTAAATTTAAAAAAAAATAAGTATTTGAGATTTTTTGTATACACAGGTCTTTAGCAGTAATTTGTAAAACTAATCATGTTTAACAACAGTCAACACCCTCCCATTAGTTGGCGGCTGTTTCTGGTCTGTGTGTATTGCGTTGGTTGTTTTGGCGGGTTTTACTTTTTTTACTCAAGGCTCTCAGGCTTTTAATGAGCTGTCCTATTTTTAAAAGGCGAAAGGCTGAGTGAGGGAACTCAGCCTTTCTAGAGTTTAAACTTGATCTAAGCTTTGGTTAATAGAATTTAAAAAAGTATTGCAATTATGTCAATAAAAGTAGGGTTAATAATTGTAAATTAAATGTAAAAAAATGTGAAACCCAGCCAAAATAAATATTAAACTTCCTATACCGCTAAATCCCGGTCTTTCATATGAATAAAATGATTAAATTGGCCACTTAAGTTACCGAATCAGGCAATTGAATTGCTGTATACATATAAAATCAGGATGCAGAGCTTTTTAAGGATACTTTTAGTCAAATCATGCCTGTATTGATCTCTTAAAGAAAGCAGCTGTTTAGTGATAAGAGTTTTTATGACGCCTATACAAAGTATAGATTCTCATTACGCTGCATCATCAGGCGGTTCTTTATCATGTCCCGCCTTGTTTAGCTTATTAAAAGCTTTTGTTTCTATCTGACAAATTTTTTCTCTGGTCACATGGAGGTCATTTCCTGATTTTATCGATCTTAAACAGGGTGGATTGTGTGTTAGTTTTTTTATAAGTTTATCAGGGTCTGTATGCCCGGAAAGGTCTGACAAAATGCCTGGTATTTTTGTCTTCATACATACGATATCAAACACATTTTCAGTAATATTTAAATCCATTGCAATCTTCTGTTTTGTGATATCCGTATCGCCGCTTTTCAGCTTCATGATTATATGACTGATTATTTTATCCAGTAAATTTTCCATATAATGCTCTTTCATTATTTAAAAATCAAATCTGAACTGAATAAACCGGCTTATCTTAAGACTTAAAAAATAAAACAAAATAAAAATGGAAAATTTAAAAAACTTAAAGCTAGGCGCTGTATTAATTAGCTGAAAGCTCCGGAAGAATTGAAAGTAATTGAACCATACTGCATGAGTATTGTCAAAAAATATTAACTTTCCTTATAACGCTGTATTTTACTTACCGGGGTACCTGTTTATCATCAGGCCCATTAAATTTTCCAGGCACTGTACAGATAATAAAAAATGCAAGTAAAGCCATGGATGCGCCGATCAGAAATATATTGCTCAGACTTTTTTCAAGAGAATAGCGTATGGAATAAACTGTCTTTTCAAACAGTTCTTCACCGTTTTTGCCCTGCTCAATAAATGAATTTTTAAGATTATTAAGTGCCGGTTCGGAAAGAAGTATCTGTGGATCATCCAGGAGCATCATTATTTTCTCTCCCGCCTGCTCTCTAATTTCCTCAGGCAGCGACTCGGACAGATTTTTGGTATAGGATACATTCATTGTTGAACCGAGTATTGCGGGAGCTATTGCAGAACCTATACTGAGAAAAAAGAAGATGGCGCCCATGGCAGCTCCCATCAATCTCTGAGGAACGGCATTCTGCACCACAATTGTATTTACAGTAGGTATAACTCCGTAACCCAGTCCTCCGACAACAGCGACTGCAACACTCCATGAAATTGATGTTTTTGCGGTGAAGAAGACCAGTGCGAACATACTTAAAAAAAGCAGGCCGTAGCCTGTTACATACATCCATTTAAAGCGGCTGTATTTGCTTATTAGAAAACCTGCAGGCACACCCATAAAGGCTGTTAATACTCCGTAGGGTGTTGATACAATTCCGCTGTTCATTGTTGATATCCCCTGAACTCCCTGCAGAAACATGGGAAAGTACATCATGATTCCCATTGAGCCGAATGAAGAAAAAAAGGTTGCCAGGGCAAGTGTGGCAAATGAGCGGTTTCCGAGAACCAGGGGATCAAGGACTGGTTCAGCCGCACGGGTTTCCACTTTAAAGAATATAATCCAGCTGATAACGGAAATGGCAAGTAGACCTGTTATGGGTGCCGAAAACCAGGGGTATTTTGTCCCTGCAAATGAAAACCCTATAATTGTGGCGCTGGAAGCTATAATGACCCATATACATCCCATTATATCAATTTTACGCCCCTCTATTCTTTTTAGTAACGGAACCCCGACAGGCACGGTTACAAGACAGAAAACTATCAGCGGGATTGTTACCCAGTAAAGATAACGCCAGTTAAGTGCATCAACTATAAATCCTCCAAGGGTGGGTCCTATCAGGACAAAGAAACCCTGGGGAACATTCATGAGCCCGATCCATTTGCCGCGCTTTGCCGGCGGGAAAAGGTCTCCTATTACCGCAAAAACAAGGGGCATCATTGCACCTGTTCCGAGGGCGCCGATAGTTGTGGCTATTATCATGATAATAAAATTGGGGCTCAGTCCGCCCACGACAGTACCTGCCAGGGTTGCAAGCAGGGATATAATCAGCATGATACGCCTGCCGTACATATCGGAAAACTTGCTGAATATTACGGTTCCTATTGCCATTACAAGGGAAGGGATTGATACTGACCATGCATAAAGTGATAGCCCGTCAAGGTCTGCGGCAATTTTAGGTTTGGCAATACCCATTATATGCATTATAAAAGCAACTGTTGCATATACGCTGAAAATGGCAGTCATTCCCCACATGATCTGTTTTTTTGAGTACTGGTATTCGGCTGGTGCGGTATCTTCCTGAGGCATGCTGATCTCCTTCGATAGAACGGATTATGAACATAAACGACTGGAAATACAGATGATAACTGGTGCTGATGAGTGGGGACTATAGGTAAATTGAAGACTTGTGTCAATATTATATTAACTGGACAGACTAAAAATATCAGCCTCCGGACTGCTTAATTTTTGTTTCAGTAATCATAAGTTTTGACCGATCAATTTTATACAAAATAACTGAATTTTATATGAATTCTGGACAGGCCGGCTCTTAACTGGTATTTATCTTTTATGAAAAATATATCTGTCAGTATTTTATGAATCCATAATAAACCTTTTGAAAAAAGCAGATTTTATATGACAACTAAAACGCCTTCCTCCGTCCCTTTTAAGAATATAATTCTTCTTCTGGTAATTCTGTCATGCCTTCTTCTGACAGGCAGTTTTATGATGGCAGGCAGTAAAGAAGCTGATGAAGAAAAAATCAAACCGGAGATTCTTGAGCCCACGAAAGAGCAGTCAAAAACTTCAGTGGCCCTTATGAAAAAGCTGAAAAGGTATCATTATCTGGATGAAGAAATAGACGATTCTTTCAGCAGCAAGGTGTTTGATAATTATTTGAAAATGCTTGATCCCGGAAAGGTACATTTTCTGGAATCGGATATCAGTGAGTTTTCAAAATTCCGTTACAGTTTTGATGATGATATGAAGGATGGCAACCTGGAAAATGCCTTTTTTATGTACCGGAGGTATAATAAAAGAAGAAAAGAGAGACTGGATTATACCATGAACCTGATAGAAAAGGGTGTAGACAGTATGGATTTTACAAAATCCGAATCTCTTGTCCTGGAAAGAGAAGACCTTCCGTGGCTTGCCGATATGAATGCAGCTAAGGATCTCTGGCGGCGCCTGCTTAAAAATGAAGTATTAAACCGGAAACTTGATGATGATAAAACCGAAGAAATCACAGCATCTCTTGAAAAAAGATATAAAAACCAGCTAAGCCTGCTGGAACAGATCAACAGTGAAGATGTATTTAAATATTTTATAACCGCCTATACCCACAGTTATGATCCCCATACAGAATATATGCCTCCGGCTGATTCCGATAATTTTGAGATACATATGCGCTTATCTCTTGAGGGCATAGGTGCCCTCTTAAGAAGGGATGAAGATGGTTATGTAAAGGTTGTTAGCCTGGTTGCTGCCGGACCGGCTGAGCGCGGAAAAGAGCTGAAACCTGCAGACAGAATTGTTGCAGTAGGGCAGGGCAAAGACGGTGAACTTGTGGATGTTGAAGGATGGCGCCTTGATGATGTGGTTGATATGATCAGGGGCCCGAAAGGTTCTGTAGTAAGGTTACGGGTTATTACAGATGCCGCAGATATAAGTAAAACCAGGTTGATATCCATTACAAGGGATACCGTTAAGCTTGAAGAACAGTCTGCTAAAAAGAAGATAATAGAGATTACACGGGGTGAAAAAAACTACAAAATAGGCGTGATCGAATTGCCTGCATTTTATGTTGATTTTGAAGCAGCAAGATCAGGCGATCCTGACTACAAAAGCAGCACCCGTGATGTGGAAAAACTGCTTCATGAACTGCTGAGTGAAAATATAGACAGCCTGATTGTCGATCTGCGCAGTAACGGAGGCGGGAGTCTTCAGGAAGCAAATGATATGACAGGACTGTTTATCAGCACCGGACCGGTTGTTCAGGTAAGAGATGCCGATGATGATATTATGCTGGTGCGTGATACTGATCCGAAACTTGTATATAGCGGCCCGATGGCTGTTCTGGTCAACAGGCTCAGCGCAAGTGCTTCAGAAATTTTTGCATGTGCAATTCAGGATTACGGCAGGGGAATTGTCATAGGCGGTCAGACCTTCGGTAAGGGGACTGTCCAGAGCCTCGAGCTGCTCAGGCCCGGCAGAATAAAATATACCCAGGCAAAGTATTACAGGATAAACGGTGACAGCACCCAGAACCGGGGTGTTATACCGGATATCAGCTATCCTACTGTTCTTGACATTGATGAAATAGGAGAAAGCTCTCTGCCTCAGACAATGCCGTGGGACAGAATAAGGCCTGCAGTTTATTCCAGGGTGGACAATCTTTCTGCCGTTATAGAGCATCTTGATAAACTCCATAATGAGCGCATAAAAAATAATCCTGATTTTAAATACCTGAATGAACGGGTTGAGTACCTTGAAGAAAATCGGAAAAAGACAAGTATATCTCTCAACCTTGAAGAGCGGCAAAAGGAACGTGAGACTGTAAAAGAACGTCTGCTGGCAATGGAAAACAGGCGGAGAAAAGCCCTTGGTGAAGAACTCTATAAAGATTATGCTGAACTGGAAGCCGACCAGGATGCTGAAGAAGAGGATGACAAAGATAAAGAGCCGGAAAGAAGTCCCATGCTTGAGGAAACCGGGGAAATATTAACTGACTGGCTGCTGATGAATAATACGACGAAAAATCAATCTGAAAAACCGCTGCTTTTACAGAAGGACAAGACAGATGAGGGCAATGATCTGTAATGTTTGGAATGTTGCTGTTTGGTATTCCTGCTGCACTTATAGCAAAGGTAAAGGGTTTTAAACCATTGAGATGGATACCTGCAGGGTTAATTGGATTGATCACTGTTATGTGTTTGAAAAGTGCAAAAGCCGGTGATATAAATACTGCGGAATCTGAAGTGCGTGCAAAAAAAGCCGGTATTATCGGCATATGGATGTGCTGGCTGAATATTGTGCTTTGCATAGTTGCTGTTATTGCAGTTGTTAAACTGAGTCAGTAAAATATTGATATAAAAAAGTCTTAATTTTTAGCTGAATTTTAGAGCCTGAATTTGAATCTGATAAAACGCTTCTGAACTGTCATTATGTTACTGTTTTCCTGTATGCTTTACTGACGGATATACGGATAAATTTCGAGGGAATTATTTATCAGGTTGCAGGAGCTTTGAATGTCTGAACATCCCACCAATGTAAAGTCAGAAAATGCTGTAAAAGAAGAGAAAAAAATAGCCAATCCTTTGACCTCAGATGTTAAGTCTTCATTATACTGGTCAGCCCTGGAAACAATCAGTGAAGGTGTTATTCTTCAATCCAGTTCAGGCGTAATACTTGTATGGAACAAAGGCTCCGAAAATATACTCGGTATTTCTGCTGAAAGAGCGCTTGGATATAGGCGAAAGGAACAGTTTTTAAAACTCATCCATGAAAACGGATCGGAATGTAATTTTGAAGATTCTCCGTCCGTAAAAACTCTTAACACAGGTGAGCCCTGTACTAATGTAATACTGGGCGTTTACAGGAAACCTGATGATTTACGCTGGATATCCATAAATACCAATCCTGTTTTCAGAGACAATGATGAAAAACCTTCAGCAGTGGCAATTTCATTTTCCGATATAACTGAACTTAAAATAGAAAAAGATACTTCACAAAACTATCTTGATATTGCCGGTGTTATTATTGTTGCCCTTAATGATTCAGGAGATATAACACTTATAAACAAAAAAGGCTGTGAAATACTTGGCGGAACCGAAGATTACCTGATTGGTAAAAACTGGTTTGATCTTTTTGCGCCAAAGGAAGTGTATAACGAAGCAAAGGTATTTTACAGGGAACTGATGACTGCAGGTGAAAGGGATTCTGAGTATACTGAATATAAAATTATTTCTCTTTCCGGCGAAGAAAAAATAATTGCATGGAACCACAGCTATCTAAAGGATAAAGACGGTAATGTTACCGGAACATTGAGTTCAGGCGAAGATATTACGGAAAAGAAAAGAGCTGAGGAAGAAATAAAAAGGCGTTCGGAATTTGAAAGGCTTATAAGTAAAATATCTTCCGAATTTGTGAACCTCAAACTGAAGGATCTGGATAGCGGTATTGAAAAAGCACTGACATCCATCGGTCTGTTTTCTGATGCAGACAGGGCATATCTTTTTTTATTCAGAAAAGACGAAGAACTTGCGGATAATACCCACGAATGGTGTGCTGAGGGTATTGCCCCTGTGATTGATAATTTTCAGGGTATTTCAATAAAAGATGAATTTCCCTGGTTCTACAGTGTTATCCGTAAACGTGAGGTGTTTGAAATACCGGATGTTCATGATCTGCCGCCTGAAGCTTCCGCAGAACAGAAACTTCTTGAGGTCGGAGATGTAAAATCCCTTATTTGTGTACCTATGATACTTAACGGAAGTGCGATTGGTTTTTTAGGCCTGGATGCGGTGAAAGCAAAAAAGAAATGGTCTCCAGAGGACCAGGCTATCCTCAGGCTTGTAGGAGAGGTTTTTACAAATGCAATCGACAGAAAATGGGCTGAAGAAGAACTCCATGAAAGTGAAATGAGATGGCAGTTTGCACTGGAAGGTGCAGAGGATGGCGTTTGGGACTGGAATGCGGAAACCGATACTGTATTTTTCTCCAAAAGATGGAAGGAGATGCTCGGGTTTTCTGATGATGAAATTACTCATCAGTTTCATGAGTGGGATTCAAGGCTTCATCCTGATGACAGGGATTTTGTTTATGCTGATCTGAATGCTCATCTTAATGGAGAAACAAATATTTTTCAGAGCGAATACAGGCTGTTGTGTAAGGACGGCAGCTATAAATGGATACTTGACAGGGGCAAGGCTATAGAATGGACAGAAGACGGAAAGCCTATACGCGTTATTGGCACTCACAGTGATATTTCCGATCGAAAGAAGTGGGAGCTGGAGCGTGAAAAATTAATAACTGAGCTCAAAGATGCTCTTGATCATATTAAAACCCTGAGCGGGCTTTTACCCATATGCTCCAATTGTAAAAAAATACGTGATGACCAGGGATACTGGAACCAGATAGAAACATTTATACACAATCATTCTGATGCCAGGTTCAGTCACGGGATATGTCCTGAGTGCGCCAAAATATTGTATCCCGATCTTAATATATTTTCAGAAGATGAATAAACTGCTTCACTTATATCAGGTTGTTTAGTTTTAAACGTTAGAGAATATATTATCAGATTGAATATTTATAATATTTTAACTATTCTTCATAACCCGGATGAATAATATTCAATATCGAATGGAGACTTTATATGCCGCTTCCGGAAATCGGTCAGACAGTAAGAGCAACCGTAGGTTTTCAGACAAACCCCTTTATAATGCTGACATTTATTGTAGCACCTGCAGTGCTTACCAACGCATGTGCGCTTCTTGCCATGAGTACCAGCAACCGCTTTGCAAGGGCCATAGATATGGCAAAAGATATTGCAAGGCAGATAGAGCAGGCAACGGATATTGTACCTTCAAGGCTGGACAGGCTGGTTAATGATTTTACCACCGCAGAAACACGGGGTCTGCTTCTGTTAAAAGCATTAAGATGCTTCTACCTTTCTCTTTCATGTTTTGCTATGGTTGCCCTGGTGTCCCTGCTCGGTTCGGTAAGTACAATGCTTAAATCCGAGGCAGTGGAAGCTGTTTTTTTATGTTTCGTTCTCCTGCTCGGCCTGGTTGCAGTGGGAGGCATTGTATACGGTGTAATCCTCCTGATTAGAGAAATACGCATGGTAATGACTGTAATGCACCGGCGTATACATGAGATAAGGCAGAATATTGAAGTGAATACAGAAGCACATGAGGATACATCCGGGAAAGACTGATTGTGATTTATTAAAAAGGATTTTACATGAAGACAGCAACAAAACTGATAATTTATCTCTGTATAATGGCTCTGATAGATACAGTGATTCCTATACCTTTCACAACGCTCATGCTTATTTATGTTGTGGCTGAAAAACCAGACTGGTTTAAAAAAATGGTTAATGATGTGTACGGTACCGGAAACTGACACTGCAGTTTGAATTTTGAAAGAGATATAAATGGGATCAAAATACTTACAGATAAAAGATGCTGACAAGGTAACAATATGGGTTGTTACGGATAACTACTATGACGCAAACAGGCCTGACAAAGATTTTGCAAAGCGTTACAGGGCATATCCAGGTCATTATATACACGCAGAACACGGCCTTTCTTTTTTTATAAAAACCGAGACAGCAGAAAAGAACGGCGCCTGCATGTTTGATTTTGGCATGGATCATTACGGCGTAAGCAACAATATAAAGCTACTCGGGCTTAATGTTGCGAGTGCAGATGCTTTTGCATTAAGTCATGGACATTTTGATCATTACCTTGGAGCAAAAGAAATACTGGATGAAAACAGGGAAGGTATCAAAGACGGAACTCCCTTTTATACCGGGAAGGAAGCATTCCTGCACAGGTATTCGCTGCGCCCGGGGGCAGAAGCACCTGTAGATATAGGCAGGCTTGAAAAAACGGAGCTGGAATCTTCTGGAGTAAAGGTAATTGAAGTTTCGGAGCCGATGGAGTTTATCCCCGGAGGGTACCTTTCAGGAGATATTGAACGAACTACTTCCTATGAAAAGCCGGCTCCCAACCTGATAGTAAAACGCGGTAATGAAATGGTTCCGGACAGTTTTTCCGGTGAGCAGTCTGTTTTCTTTAACATAAAAGATAAGGGGCTGGTCATTCTTTCAGGATGCGCTCATGCTGGTATTGTTAACACTGTAAAGCATATTCAGGGTATTACAGGTATAAAAAAGGTTCATGCGGTTATGGGCGGGTTTCACCTGATAAATGCCGGTGAAGAAAAAATAAAAAGTACAGTGGAGGATATTAAGGCGATTAACCCTGATATTATAATACCGCTCCACTGTACTGGGTTTGAGGCTGTTACGGCTATTATGGCGGAAATGCCTGATGCTTTCTTTTTAAATACAGCCGGAACAAAATATATTTTTTAACTACAGCACCGCCTCTTTAAAGGCATCAACTCCGATACGGTCCATAAACTTTGAAGCCCTTTCTTTTTTCTTGCCGTTTTCAGAGTAGTAATTAAGACATTTTTTAATAAGTTCGATTGTATCTTCTTTACTTAAGTCCTCGGCAATAACGTCTCCAATACGGGGTTTCATTCCGCTGTTTCCGCCAAAAATAACCGTCCATCCCTTCTTTTTACCGAGTACTCCTACATCCCTTACATAACTTTCCGCGCAGCATAAAGGGCATCCGGAAACCCCGAATTTAAGCTTTGCCGGAAGTCCCATTCCCTCAAACATCTTTTCAAGCTCAAGGCCCATACCAAGTGAATCCTGAACTCCGAAGCTGCATACCGCTGTTCCAGGACATGCCTGGGCGTAATGAACACAAAGTTCCGTAGCTCTTCCAACGTCAATGCCAAGGTCTTTCCATGCCGGCTCAACATCTTCTTCTTTAATTCCTACAAGGGCCATACGCTGTCCTGATGTTATTTTAACGATCGGAATTTCATATTTTTTTACTACATTAACAATAGCTTCCAGATCACCCGGTGTGACAAGACCCAGGGGAGTTCTGGGAACTATTGCATAGGTTTCTTTATCTCTCTGTAAAATAGCGCCATCAAGGTGCTTTTTAGTTTCAGTCATTCAAAAATGCTCCTTTTAAAAATTTGTTTATTTGAAAACTTTTCCAGTTATAAAAATAAACAGCCGGGCAAGTCAAGGCGCTGGATATTATAATATGAAAAGCGTGTTGACATCATGTCTGCAATTGATGATATATTTGATAAATTAAATATAAATTTCTATAAAAGAAGGAGAGAAAATGGATCCTGAAAAAATGATATATGATATCTCAACTCAGATTAACACGGCGCTCGAACAGATGGCTAAAGCTGAGGATGTTAATGAAAAAGAAACATACAGCAGGGTAGTAAAAAACTTATGTGAGTCTCTTAACGTGTTTTTCAGCCTTGCCACCGATATGATGCCCTATGATTATGATGATGATTTTGATGATATAGATAATGATGAAGATTTACCTTTTTAATTTTTAGAGCCGCCAATCAGGGTATTTTTTCAATTTTCCCGGAGTCAATCCGTCTGTTCTTTACAATCTGACTACATCTGAAACCTGCAGGGAGAAGCTCATGCTGTTTAATGTTAGAACTATGTTAGCATTTCTTTTGATACTTATGATCTCCGGATGTAAAACAGTTGCTCCCGTTGCCTTTACACCGGAAACCCCCGCCTTTGATGAGAATGACCTTTTGAAGCCCGATATGACTCTGCTGAAAGAGAGTGGAAATGAAAATGATATTGCAGAATATACATTGGAAATTGAAAAAAGACCTGATTATTTTTTCGGGTATTATCGCCGCGGGCTTGAGTATCTTTATGCCGGCCGATTTGATGATGCGGTTTCTGATTTTACCAGGGCAATAGACTTAAACTCATCATTTGCCGAACTGTTTGTTGCCCGCGGCAAAGCCTATGGCTCCCTTGGAAAGCATTATCTTGCCATGCATGACTTCAATATGGCTATAGATCTTAAACCAGGGTTGTCCTCTGCATATGCCGGCAGGGGAAGTATCTACCAGGCCGAATTCAGAGCCGGTGAGGCAATAGAAGAGTATAATAAAGCAATAAGTATAAATCCTCACAGCCCGTCTTTATACACCGCCAGGGCAGGAGCATACCTGCAGTCGAATCAGTATGACTCCGCATTGTCCGACTTAAACCGGTCAATTGAACTTGATCCGGAATTTATTATTTCGCTGGTGATGCGCGGAGAAATTTACCTGAACTCAGGTGAACATAAAAAGGCCTTATCTGATTTTAACAGGGCGATTGAGGTAAACTCATCATTACCCATGTTATATCTGGGGCGTGCTGATATTTACGATTCCACAGGCGAACATGACAAGGCAATTCAGGATTATAATAAATCTGTTACTCTTGATCCCCGTAATCCGGTTGCATATATAAGCCGCGGTCTTGCATATATTTCAAGCGGCCGGACAAGAAAGGCTGTACTAGATTTTGGAAGGGCAATAGAGGCTGATCCCGAATTTACTCCTGCCTACCTGGCAAGAGGTGCAAACTATCTTGTCACTGGTGAATTTAATCTTGCCATGGATGATTTTTCAAAACTGATAGAGCTTGACCCGAAATCCTTCACCGGATATTTGGGCCGGTCAGACTGTTACCTGCAGCAGAAAGATTTTAAAAATGCCCTGGCAGATATTGATAGGGCAATAGATATTGCATCGAAAATTGAATCAGACCGACAGAAGACAAAAAAGAATTTTACAAAAAATGACCTGATAAATCTTGGTTTAATGAATTTCAGGGGTAACTCAGGTGCGGAGTTCGGCATTTCAAGAGCTTATTTTTCCAGGGCCAACTGTTATTTTTTTATGGGTGATTTTGAAGCAGCTATGAAAGATTTAAACAAATCCATAGAGTTGAATCAGGACAACAGTTTTGCCTATGAGCTGCGCTCCAGGCTTCTTTTACAGTCCGGCGAGACAGACCAGGCCCTGGATGATATGGAAATGGCCGTCAAACTAAATCCTTACAATGAACAGATATATGTTCAAAGAGCCATGCTGTTTATTGACGCAAAGAAATATGACGAGGCATGGAATGATATAAATAAAATAATCCAGATAGGGGGATTTGTTTTTCCGCCTGTTCTGGAAAATCTCAGGTATGCGACACTTCCTCTTCCTTCATATCCTTCGGGTATCGAACATCCTGAAGGCGTATCTCTTAAGGCTCAAGATGCTGATACCCCACCCGAAGTGCTGGAAGCAGTTTTCCCGGTTTTTCCGAATGATCAGATGTTCATGCGTAATGTATCCGCAAAGGTCTTTTTTCAGTTTATTGTCACAAAGGGAGGCACTGTTAAAAATCCTGTAATAGTGGAAAGTGAGATGCCTGGTGTTTTTGATAATTCTGCCGTAACAGCTCTCAGAAAATATAAGTTTAAGCCTGCTGTTAAAAATGGTGAGCCGGTTGATGTTATTTTTGAAATGCCTGTAGAAGTTTTATCCGGATTCAGCCCTAAAGGGAAAGGAAATCCAGGGGGCGCTGTTAAGAAATTTACCCAGCTTATGTCATCCTCTAAAAAGTATGTTCAAAAAGAGGAGTACGATAAAGCAATAGATGCCTATTCAGATATGCTGGATCTATTTGGAGCATACTCTCCGTCTTTGTATGGAAGGGGAATATGCTACATGATGAAGAAGGAATACCAGATGGCATTATCTGATTTCAGGCTGGCAATTCAGCTTGACCCTAAAATAGAAGCCTATTTCAACATGCGGGGAATGCTGTATATGCTTATGGGAGAGCCTGAAAAAGCTCTGATAGATTTTAATAAAGCTGTAGAAATATGCCCTGATCACCTGGCTGTATATATCAATCGCGGGAATTTATTTAAGGATACTGGGGATATTGAGAAAGGCTGCACGGACTTTAAAAAGGCGTGTGAGTTTGGCAGTTGTGATGACTATGAACTGCTGAAGAAGACCTCAGGCTGTTCCAATTAATTCTGCATTGATAATTCTATTTATGAAATGATCTTTTACATTTAAGGGCTGACCATTATGTCGGACCTGTATTTGGTGTTTTAGGTTTAGCTCCCAATTAATTGACCAGAGATACCGAAAATTACGGCTTAGAGCTTTTCTCAATGACATATCTGAACCGAATTGCACAATTGTTTTGATTTTTACTTAAAAAGTCGCCTGTTGACTTTTGGGATTCTCGCAGGATTTATCACCATTAAAAACTGGATTCCCCGATCAAGTCGGAGAATGACGATGGGGTAGGACGTCATTCCACGGCTTGACCGGGAAATCCAGCAAGTAAATCTCCAAAAGATGCAAAATATATTTTTCCTGAAAATGATACCTATACCGTCATCATTCCGGCTAATATTCTCTTGTCTCAGAAATGTTGTTTAAGTTTTCTGCCATTAGCATTTATAACGTAACCTCAACAAGTTTCAATTTTAAGCTAATGAGCTGTGGAAGCCTTATGTATGGGGAGTAATTCAACTAATTTGGATAAGAATCATATTGGCGGCAGCTTTTGGCCGCCAGTTTGGATTTTATGACTCCTTAAGCAGCTTATGGATATATTCAATTAATTCAGGGGTGGTCCAGTCAATTGCTCCCGCTATCTTATTATCTATTGTCCCGTCTTTGCGTATTATAAAGCTCTCAGGTACTTTTCTTGATCCGTACATTCGTGCAACACGGTTGTCCGGATCAAGCAGAACAGGAAAGCTGAGGTTCTTTCTTTTCATAAAAGGTTTTACAGCATTTTCTCCGTCTTCATCAACACTCACCGCAAGGAGTGCAAAATCCTCATCCTTCATCATTTTGTAAAATTTATCAAGAGAGGGAGTTTCTGCTATACAGGGAGGACACCATGTTGCCCAGATATTTACAATTACAACTTTGCCTTTATGATCGCTGAGGCTGACTGACCTGCCGTCCAGCCCGGTCAGTGTAAAGTCCGGGGCCACCGGTCCGCGCCTTTCCGAAGGGGCTGGTTCAATATTTTCAGGTGCAGGAAGGTTTCTGTTCTGAACCAGGGCAATAACAGCAACTGCAAGTATTACAACAGGTATAAAGAATATTATCCTGAAATTAGATTTTTTATTTTTGTTGTCGTCAGCCATTTATATCCTCCCGATAATTTGGGTATTGAATTCTTTTTATCATGCTCCGGTCATATTTATAAAAAAACGTTAATATCACGGTTAAGTGAGGCATATTTTTAATATAAAAAGTCTGTTAATACAAATTATTAGTAAAATATAAACACTATTTTTGTGGGATCAATGATGAAAGAGTGGTTAGTATTCTGCATCCAGTTCATACATAGACCGGATAATTTCCATAGCCTCCTCTCCTGAATAAAGCCCTGTTCTGTTTGCTCCGGGTTTTCTCAACTGGTAGATACTGTTCGAATAATTATTTTGCAGAAAGACCATAAGGTTATTGGCATCATTAATTCGCCCCTGCTTTTTATAGGCGCCGATAAGCCTGTAAGCCGCCGTAGGAACTGCCTCAAATCCGTCCTCTATTGCTATCTTTTCAAGCTTCGAACTTTGCATGTCCATAAGGGCATCAAAGCTTTCTTCTGCTGCGTATAGCTCGCTATCCCTTGTTTGAAGATATTTTACAGTTCTGTTATAGAAAATTCGTGCTGCAGCATAGGAGTCAGGATATTTTTCCAGCAGTCTGTTTTCCGCCTTATCATTTTCGGTTTCTTCTTTACTGTCCTGAGACCGGTATCTCCCGATGCTGTTAAAAGTCTGCAGGTAAAGCCTGTTGACTTCGCTTCCGTATATGTCATTATCCTCCTGATACTGATCATAGCTCTGAACCTTCAGCGCTTCATGACAGGCTTTCATATCTTTTTCTTTCAGTCTTTTATAAAAGGCAGCTCTTATCTCTTCAGGGAAAACATCACATGTTTCCGCCAGCCGATCCATACCTGTAAATTCCATAATATCTTTTATCTTTTTTATTTCTTCATCCAGCAGAAGCTGGTCACTTGACTGAAAAATACCTTTGCTGCTGTTCACCTGTTCTAAGACGGCAGGCGAATGATTTTCATTAGACGATATATTTTTATTACCCTGGTTTTTTTCATAAGAAGATATGTTATTACTGTTAAAAGTACCGGCAGTCACCAGCCTGTTTTCAATCTTTTTTGAAGCGTCATATGCATTAATTCCAAAAAACAGACTGGTAATCCCGGATATTATGCATATACAGGTAATAACTTTATTAATATTAAAATGCCTCATTTGATTTCCCTGATTTTTTACTGCCCTGTATTCTTTCTTTTTACTGATAAAGCGTTCTGTTTTTTTTCCAGCATCTCAGGTACGGATAATATTGTCGGGCCCGATACCTCAGGCCCGTACCCGAAAAGGTCTGCATTTGTATATTCCGTTCTCAGTGTTTCCAGTAATTTATCGGCCTTATCTGCCATCCCTGCCTGTGTATATGCAGTAGCAAGCCTTAACTCAATTTCAGGGACTGCTTTAAATCCGCCTGAGTTTAGAATTACAGAATTTCTTTTTTCAAAATTTTTAAGCATTCTATAATACTCATCTACCTTAAAATCAGAGCCCGAGATTTTATTGGTATCTATTATTTGTCTGTATCTCTCGGCCAATTCATAGTTGCCTTTTTCTTCTGCCTTTTTCAGGGCGAGTTTGTAGGAATTCTTGAGTCCGAATTGTGAGGCCTGCTCTTTTACTTTTCTGCAAAGTGCATTTGCAGCTGCATATGAATCCGGATATTCCTTTATTAATTTATCAAAGGCTTCTCTGCTTTCTTTTAATCTCATCTGCAAATAATTTTCCTGCTCTTCCCTGGTCATGGTCCTGGGATCAAATCCGGCTTCCAATCCGACGCCTGATATACGTTGAGCCAGCTGTTCCGGTTCTTTACCAAATCTCTGCCTGTCCAGAATTACCTGCTGCTGCGCCTGTTTCCTGTAATATTCAAGCTGCTCCTCCCTGATGTTGTATTTCATCATTTCCAGGAACATCTCAGTGTCAAAGTTTTTCATTGCCGTGAGTTCTTCCAGACCTGAATTTTCAATTATGGATCTGAACCTGCTGATTTTATTTTCCTGCTCGTCATTATTAAAAAAATAGTTTGTTGATTCTGTATCATCAGGGGCTTCAGAATTTTTAGATGCTGAGCCAGACCGCGATTTAAGGCTTCTACTGTTAATTGTATTTTCCGGCATGGATGCGAGATGTTTTTCTATTCTGTCAGAAATATTTTTAGTATGGAGGCTTAATGCTATATTGCCCAAAAACAGTATTAGCAGGAAAGTCAGCAGGCATATTTTTATTTTCGTAAACTTAATACTTAACATGGTTATCACTTAGTATCTTATTCTTCACTTTTTATAACCCGAAAAAAGTTTATCATTTCGGAAAGAGTTGCCTGGTTTCTTCTGGCCGGATTATTTACTATAAGGTCATCCGGATATTCTGTTTCAAGTTTATCAAGTATACTGTTAAGCTTTTTGCTGTCTCCTGCCTGATAATACATATAGGCAAGCTGCAGTTCAAGATTTGTTATTCCAGCCTCACCGGTAAAAATGCTCATTGACGGTTTTTTTTCTATGAACTCTATTGTTTTATTGTAATATTTCTCAGCTTTTTGAATATTCTGCTGACGTGCCATTGTAAATGTAAATGTATACATATACTGACCGACTGTAAGATAGTCAGGGTATTTTCGGATTAATGCTTCAAGTGCTTTTTCCTTTTCATCATAATCAATAGTTACCTTTGTGCCGTTTAAAAAATCCTGTTCAGTCATTTCAGGTCTGCCGGCCATTGAATACGCTTTAACTAATGATGTATACTCGGCGTCTTTATTAAGCTCTTTGTAATTAGGCAATTGATTACCATGATTTTTATAGGCCGCTGACAGTCTGGAAACCTTATTTAATCGATCGATTCTTTCCTGCAGCATTTCCCGAAGAATTCCTGGATAAGATTTATTCATTTCCGCAAGTGTCTCAAGGCCTGTTAGCTGGATTATCATGCTGAGCCGTTCGATTTCTTCTTCAGGAGAGAGCGGTTTTTCGGGCTGTGTTATAAAAGCTTCAGATGAAACAGGAGTGTTTGGATTATTCTGCTCTGTTTCTGTGCTGACTGTTAAGTGATTATTTGCATTTGAAATCGGACGGGTTAGCGATTTTGAAATCACAAGCTGTTTTTCGATAGCTTTAACAGAGGTATATGCGTGAATGTTTAATAATGTGGTGAACAGGCTCAATAAAACAAGGATTGCTGCTGTAAAAAACATGTTTTTCGAATATTCAGGTGATTTCATAATAATGCATTTATCTGTTTACTAAAAAAGATTTTCAGGTTTTGTGAGTCTGTTTCTTGTAATTGCTATACGCGTAGTTGATTATACCATTATGTCAGTTTGATAATTCTGTCTTCCATACAGCTATTATGGAAATTCGCGGGTCGACACAGGGGTCGACCCCTACAGGATAAGATTCAGGTTTCTGTCCGTAATAAACTTTAGGTCTCTGGCGCGGCATTGTTTTTTTGCACTCGACCCATTGCCCCCTGGAATCCTTTCTTTCTATTAATTTTAATTAAAAATATCAATTACTTTACATCAACACATTCAAAATATGCAGCATCATTAACATCGCCAGATCCTTTATACCTTGCCTGCTTCGGATATGCGCATACCGGGCGGGTTCTGTATACTTCCGGTTTTGCGCCCATGCCCATCATTCCTCCGCCCCTTGTGTGCGGATAAATAATTGAATCAGGAGCCTTGTCTTCTTCTACCCATTTAACCAGTGCATCAAATGTTTTAAAACCTTCTGGGTTTGCAAATGCTGGGCATCCGCTTGAGCCCGGCACGGTAAACAGGCGGGCAAAGTCCTTTGTTTTTTCATAGCCGCCCATGGTCTTTTCTACGTCTTTATAATAGTTAACAAGCTGCCGCGGAGCCAGGGCTGTGCTGTTCCATGATGCTATCATCATAAGCTTACCGCCTGCATCTTTAAAGGGTTTAAGATTCGGGTCACTGCCGTCAACAGCCGCTGCGGCCTTTTTTATGCCAAGGCGTGTATCACGGTCTACATCAAATGTTTTAAAGTCCCAGTTACCATCTTCAAAAACCATCCCTTTAAAGTAAGCCAGGTTTACAAAGAACGGTTCTTTTTCAACCATTAAATTCCAGGTGAGTTCGCTTCCCCGTTCAAAGCCTGCATATATCTGGGTTCCGTCATTAAACTTTGCACCTTCGTATATCTTGCGCACTGTTTCAACCTGACCGGCTGTAAGGCAGTTGGCAGAATCCTTTCCTTTGCACTGTATGCTCCCAGGGTCAAAATCACAGGTTGTCGGGTCTTCAATAAGTTCATCAACAAGCCCGTCATTGGCATCGCATGCCTTGAGTACAGCCTTGTTTATTACCTTGAGTTTTTCTACCGGTATATAACCTGGTCCGCCTACGCCATCTTTAAGGGCCAGCCAGCTTATATACAGTGATCCGGGCTGCAGGTGTGTTATGTAGAAGGCAGGATCTTCTGCAATGATACCGTCAAAATCATCAGGGTAGCGCTGGGCCTCGTTAAGCCCCTGGTTACCGCCGTTATGGCAGCTGTTCCAGTAGGAATATTCAATAGGTTTTCCGTAATATGCTTTGGAAAGAGTTTTTGTTACAACAGCCATTTCATGAACTGCGCGGTGGCCCCAGTCTGCCCATTTTTCCGGGTGGCCTATAGCCCATTCAAAACCTTCATCCACATGGCCTGTGTCTGTTCCTGCAGATACATATCCCTTTTCCATATTGCGGGCAATTCCACCGCTTGCAATGGAGCCTATAAAACCGGGGTTCCCGACTGCCAGAAACCTGTTGTTCCAGTCTGCCGGATCAGGAAGCCATATTTCAATCCCTATATGGGAATCACTTGTGGGTTTTGAAACAGCCTTTATTCTGCAGAATGGTTCATTGATTCTCTGCGGAGGCATATTTACAAAACCGCTCTGAGCAGGAAGCTCATATCCCGGCTCTCCTTTTTCTGCGGATGTGATAGTCACGTTGCGTATTTTTATGTTTTTTAAGCTTTCACAGGACTGCTGAGCTGATGCTGATGTTGAAAATATGAAGATTGAAAATAAAACGGAATAAAATATAGCTGATGTTGAATGTTTCATTTGGGTGCCTCCGTTGGAAACATTATGGTGTCATATTGCAGTGATCTTCAAAACTAATGGGTTTTTGTAAAGACTGTTTTGTACCCTCCCTCAATCCCTCCCGCAAGGGGAGGGAAGTATGTTTTATCTCCTTCTTCTGTCATAATTACATTTGAGATAGTAGCTCTTCAAATATTTCCTCCCCCTGGCGGTGAGGGGGAAGGAAGGGTACAAAAAGTTATGTTTTAATGTCTTTGTTTTTTAATTTTAGAGTTTTTCACTCGATCTCTTGAACCCCTGAACACTCGAATCCTGCTTTTTAAGCCAGCAGTTCCTGAGCCCTCATAAGTCTATCCTGAACATGTACACCGTTAGGGCAGTCAATTGAGCATTCGGTACAGTCGCTGCACTTTACGCTTTTAATTTCATTCGGGAGTTCTCCAAAGCTCATTTTTGCCTGGTGATAACTGCCGCAGTAGTCGTTATATGCCAGAAAGCGCAGCATGTCGGTTACCGGTAAATTCTTCGGGCATTTACCGCTGCACTCATAACACATGCGGCAGTAGGACGGCCTTATCTGTTCATTCATGGTGTACAGTATTTTTTCATCTGCCGGAGTGTATGGTGCTGCCATTGCGCTCACATTCATCTCCAGTTCCTGGATAGTTTTCATATGGGGTACGGTTGTGCCTATTGCCGGATTGTTAAGAACCCACTTGATACCAGCAACAGCTCCTTCTCCTGTTCTTGCCGGAGGGTTTTCAAAACTTTCTATATTAAGTCCGGTCAAGGCAACAACAACCTTCATGGCAATAATTCCTATACCGGCATCCTGAAGCTTTTTAATTGCCTTATCTCTGTAAAACCCTCCTATTGCAAAGCTGTAGGTGGTCTGTATTACGTCAAAAACTTCTGACTCTATTAAAAAATCAACCATCCTGTTAGGGTCATGGTTGCTGAAACCGACAAAGCGTGCCTTTCCTGCCTTTTTGATTTCCTGCATGGCTTCAAGCGCCTCGTCAGGGATGGCTGTAGGTGTATCCCTGGCATGCAGGTGATATACATCCACATAGTCTGTACCAAGGGCTTTTAAACTGGCATCGATATCATTAAGGATATCCTCTTTCCTTCTGTTCCCTGATTTAGTGGCTATAACAAGTTTGCTGCGGTCTCTTTTTTTGATTATTTCGCCAAAGATTTTTTCACTGTCTCCATAAACACGGGAGGTGTCATAGTAATTAACTCCAAGGTCCAGTGCCCTGTTTACTACTTCCGGGATAGGCACAAAACCGATTCCATAGCCTACGCCGGAAACCTTAAGCCCTGTTTTGCCAAGGGTTCTGTAAACAACCTTTGGTTCTCCTTCTGCAAAGGAAGGTTTAATACCTGTTGATGAAACAAGCCCTGCTGCAGAAAGGGCCAGCCCGGTTTTTATAAATTTTCTTCGAGACTGATCTGTACCCATAGGACCTCCTGTTTTTAAGTGTTTAATATGCTGCTAAACTATTCAATACTTAACTGTATTCAGGTTCTGTTTTTGGCATTCCCGCGAAGGCGGGAACCCATTTAAAACGAAAAACTGAAAGCAAATGGATGCCCGTCTGCACGGGCATTACAGCCTGAAGACAGGTTAGAAACCTGTCTCTACATTTTGATAATGAAGACCCTGAAAGTTACTTTAATCCTTTTTTTATTTTCTTTAACTGCCTTTTTGCCCGGTACATAATCTCAAGAGCATAATCAAGATTATGCACTCCGTTTGATCCGTCTTTTATAATGATGGCAAGGTTTGAATCTATCTCATGAAGTATGTTTTTAAATTCAGGCGTCACAAGTTCAGGGTCAGTATCAAGTTTTTTCTTCAGACTTTTAAGGCTCTGTATTAGCGGCTCAAAGGATTCATTGTACCAGGCCTCCATGTCAAGCAGCTGCTTTGCGCGCATCTTTCGATCTTTTACTTCATGACAATCACAGCATGAGTCAAGCCGGTCTTCAGATAAATCGGGGTCATCCGGACGAATCATTTTCATTAGATGATTTTTTTCTGTCATGTGACAGGCTGTACATGGCATAGCTGTATGAAGACTCCTTGTTTCTTCAATCCCTTTTGCTCCATAGCCTTTTAGTACAGAGCCCTGAAAATGACACTCCCTGCAGAGCTTTTCAGAGTCCATAACAAGCTGTGAAGGGTTGCTGCTGTTATGAGGGTTATGACATACAGAACAGGTTACGGGGCCTTCATGGTTTTTATTATTGATTTCAGTATTTCGCCCAGGCGCTTTTGAATGGCCTGACGAGCGCCACATGTTATAGGTGAGAGAAGGGTGGATATCTTTATAAAATGGAACTGTTTTGTCGGGTGAAACATCAATGAGGTTTAGATTTATTATTTCCGACAGTTTCATCCCCGGTTTAAAAGACAGTAATGCTGTTAAATCTTCTGAGCTGTTTCCATTGTGACATCTTCCGCATATGTCGGCAGAATTATCAGAGATTATTGAACCGGCTTCTCCACCGCTTTTAACATGATATTCTCCAGGTCCATGACACGCTTCACATCCTATATTTTTTTCTACCGGTTCTTTTGATGTAAGGTTTAAGCCGGTTGAATGACATATAAGGCAGTTCTGAGAATCCTGTGTGCCTGGTTTGAATTCAAGAGCATGCTTTGATGTCTTCCAGGTGTTGTATTCATCTGTATGACAGGCCGCGCAGATAGATGAGCCGGTGTATCCGTAAGGTTTGTTTTTTTCTCCGGAAGAGATTGAAGTGATAAATAAAATCAAAACAAATGTGAAAACAAAAACGGATTTTTTCATGCTCTCACCCTGTTAAAGGTTTTATTTGTTTTACTATTATGCCGGTTTGTTAATTATGTTGCCCCGACAACCATTGTACCGGTTAGCGGGTCGACACACAGGTCGACCCCTACGGGTTTAAAATAAAATTACTGGTTGTACTATCCTTTAGAAGTCTGGCGTAGGTCGTTTTTTCACTTGACCCCTCGAATCCTCGAACCCTTTCCTTCCTACGCTTTACCCAGCTTACCCGCCTTATCAAGCGTTTTTACCATCCTCTTAAGCCCAAGCTTTTCCATGGTCTTTTTAGTAGGCCAGCCGTGTTCTTTATCCCAGCCTTCAAGAGCGTAGTAATGGTCTTTAAAATCATTAACCCCTTTTCTGTCCAGGTACATATCCTTGCAGGAGTCACTGCGCCATTTGCCGTTTTCGTAAATAGGCACACCGCCGTAGATGGCCATTCCGGATGCTCCGGGCATATACATGTACGGGTAAAAATCCTCTTTCTCGCGGCTTCTTCCGTGCATTACTCTTACAGCCCGTTCCAGTGTCCATATTTTCTGGCCTGTTTTCATTGTATCTGCAAAGGAGTCATTTTTTCCGGTGACCGCTTTGTAGTACATTGTTTCCATCTCCGGGCTGTGAGTCCCAAGTTCCGGAAGAAACATCTCGCAGAAGGCCATGGATTCATTCCAGAAGGTGGAGTAATGGCGGCTCCAGGCAACCTGTTTTGCCTTGTGCGGAGAATATATTCCGGTTTTCCAGGCCTCTTTTCCCTGCCACGCATAGTTGAACATAAATATATCATCTGTATAGGGAATGGTGGCTTTTGACAGTTTTACAAGGGATTCTTCCAGTGTTCCTTCAGCCGGTGTTCCTACAGGGGCCATAAAACCGTGCCAGGCAGGGTCTCCTGCTCCAAGGATATAGGCATAGGCCCATTCCACCCAGGGCATTGTCCAGTGGGTTGTTGCTCCCCAGGCAGTAAGACGCAGTGCTCCGCTGTTTTTATCCTTTTCGAGACGGCCCCATTTTTCAGCAGCCCGGCAGGTTCCCTCTGCCAGGATATCGCCTATGCCTGTTCGGTTTGCAACTGCATCCAGAAAAGCCAGCCTGAAACTCAATTCCCCCCATTGATCCATTGGTAAAGGATAGGAGTCAATTTCCTTTCCCGGGCCTAGCAGGCCTTCCTGCTTCAGGTACTGAAGATACCATCCCAGACCTGAATCTGTCGGCACCTTTCCGCGGAATAATTTAGGAGCACCTTTGATATCCTGCGAAAAAAAGTCTGCATGAAAATGAGCTGCCCAGCTGCTGAGTCCGTATTTAATCAAGGCCTCTGAGGCACGGTCAGCATCTGATGCCTTCTGGCTGCCGAGCCATCCCATATCCGCACACATGGTTTCTCCGCCGTAATAGTTTTTTCTGCGGCGGTCACCTCTAAGGCAGGGCATACATGCGGCAGCTCCTGCCCCTGTCGTATAACTGATTGCTCCGCCGGAATAGCTTTGCATCTGGTGGAGTCTGGCTTTAATAAGACCCTTCGGATCTGCCACAGCCACCCTGCCTGTGCCGGCTACGCTTATGGCTTTTAAATTTTTGGCTCCAAAAACTGCTGCATGGCCTCCAACCCTTGCACTTACTCCGCTCCCTGTAATAAGAGCTGCAAGCCGTGATTTTGTTTCACCAATAGGGCCTATACAAAGTATCTCCGGCCTTCCTGTGCTGTAGGTTCCGTCTGTCTCAAACCATTCTTCACCGTACCTGGTCTGGCCTCCCACCATTGAAGCAATCCTTATCTGGGTTTCCCATGTGTCCCGCCCCCATAATTCCTTTGCATCTTCTATTTTTACCTGATCATTTACAATGTTTATCCATACAGGTTTATCGGCTTTTTCTTCAACCACAACACCGTCCCAACCGGCAAGTTTCATCATGGTGGCAAACCGTCCTCCAAAGTTGCCGCGCCAGAATTCCGCTGTCGGGTAGGTTTCAGGAGATAATCCGCATACACTTGTTCTGCCTGAACCCGGAACACCTGTACCTGCAAGAGGTCCGGTCATAATGGGAATAACATTGCGCGGGTCGAAGGGGTCTTTCATGTCCCATTCACCGGGAGCAACTGCAAGGTCCCAGAATATGGCAGTACCTATTCCGTAACCGCCTCCGAATTCTTCGTATTTTTCCGTGTCTAACCGGCTTATTGATCCGGTTGTAAGGTTAATCCTTAATATTTTTCCTGTGTATCCGCCTGTCATGATTATTTACCCCCTTCTTTGCTGTCATCAGAATCCTGATTCATAAAAGCCCCGTAATCGACCGGCGGGGGCGGAGGAGGGGCCATATCAACATCATAACCATTGATATCCCTTTGTGAAGGAGGCTCATGGACCAGTTTGAGCGCCTTTACCGGGCAGTTTTGCACACAGGCCTGGGTTCCGTCCGGCCCTCCTTTTTCATCCCGGAAGGGTGTATCAATACAGAGATCGCATTTCATGGCAATGTCCTTATAGGGGTTCCATACCGGTCTGTGAGGTCTCTGGGGGCAGGAGTCAATACATGTTTTGCAGCCGATGCATTCATCAGGGTCTATTACCCTTGCATTCCCGTTTTTAGTATCAATATGGCAGGCCCCTGTCGGGCAGTTCTGCACGCAGATAGGGGTGACGCACTGCCTGCAGACAGACATTGTTATATCATAGGGATACTTTGTAAAAGATGGAGCGTCACGGATTATCTGTATCCGGGAAAGAGAAGGGCTGGCGGTACCTTCGTGGGATAAGGAACACATATACATGCAGCTCTGGCAGCCGAGGCATAACCTGCTGTCATACACTATGTATCCCTTTGACTGTTCATAAGATACCTCACCTGGTTCTGCATTTGAGGTTCCTGGAACAGAGGCATAGGCCCCGATAGCACCCGCTGCTACAGCAGCACCTCCTGTTTTAATAAAGTCGCGTCTTGATACTGATTTATCCCTTTTGGCTTTTTTAGAATCGGACATGAAATATTCTCCCCCTTAAAAAAATAAAATCAATTTCACCACAGAGACACGGAGAACATCCGCCTTCGTTAAAAAACACTCAAACTATGGCGGGACAGGCAGAGAAAGGCTTTTAATTATTTCAAAACATCAAATCGTTTTTAGTTTTTGTCTTTCTCTGCGCACTCTGCGCCTCTGTGTAGAATCCTGTTTTTAAGCTTTTCCCAGAGCCTTAAGAACCTTATCCGGTGTTGCCGGAGGTTCTATCCACTTTCCTATTGCATTTGCTATTGCACAAACCGGAAGCAGTGGAGCCGCCATGCAGTGGCTTATTCCTGTTGCACCGTAACAGGCATTTCCGCTTCTGGTTTCTACTGCATATGTTTCAACCGGTCCCATATCCATTATCGTGGGCTTTTTATACTCAAGCATGTTTGTGCTCAGTTTTACACCTGTTGCCTTGTCGTATATGAACTCTTCCGTGAGGCCTCCGCCGTGGCTGAAGTACATTGCCTGGTAGAGCTGACCCTCAAATGATGTAAGTCTCAGAACTTTTCCGGGGTCACATACAACAACATATTTTGTTACTTCTGTTTCCCCTGTTTCCGTATCTACTGCAACCTCGCAGTAACTTGTGTTCATGGTGTCAAGGATGTGACCTCCCTTATGCCATGTTGTTTCAGGCGGGCGTCCAAAATGGGTTGCTGTTATATCAAGGTCATGGTCTCCAAAACCCTCGTCGGCAATGAATTTTCCGAAGGGGTATTTTTTAGACGGGTCTGATTTCAGATAGACCATGGTGTCTCTGGTATCAAGATTTTCGATATTTGTCTCAAGGCTTTTGGCGGCCAGTTCCAGCAGCAGTTTTTTACACTTCACAGCAGCTTCCTTCATTACCCATGCAGATGCGGTTGTCCCGTCGCTGCCTCCGCCAACAGGTGTGAAAATTGCCTTGTTGTCATAAAGAAGTATTACATCATCCACCTTTGCGCCCATTTCTTCTGCAACAACTAGGGCGCATGCATCTGCAGCATAACAGCCCATCCATGGGCCCTTAAGCGGAATATAAACTTTACTGTCTGCCTGAATAGTAACTGTTGCGGTATAGGGCTGCTGGGCGTGTCTTGGAGACTGAGCATACCTGAAGCTTAAGCCGTGCATTCTTCCGTCCGGAAGTTTTTTTGTCCCGGCCCTGTGCCATTTCCAGTTCATGGCTTCTCTGCCCTTGTCTATGCACATTTTAAGGCCGGGAGGAATTCCGGGGTCCTGCTGAGAGGAAGGACCGTGGATATTTTTAAGGGCAACATCTATAACATCCATATTAAGCTTTTCAGCCACAAGCTGTTCGGCTATTGTCATGACATCCCAGTTAAATGGGGATGTCTGGCTTCCTGTGTTTTTACCTGAGCTCGTATATACACTCTGGAAACTGCTTCTAAGGTTAGTGCACTTTGTGGTATTAAACGGGCTGAACATGGCCTCAAATGATCCCATGGAAAAAGCCTGTGCATTTACACCTGGTGCACCCGAGTCACCAATGGTAGTTTCATCAACACAGATAATTGTGCCGTCTTTTTTGAACCCGATTTTTGTGTGAGAAAATCTTTGAGGGTTCGCAGGGTAGTAGTCATGGGTTCTGTCATTCATACACCTTACAGGCCTGCCTGTGCGTTTTGAAAGCAGCGGAGTTATAAGCTGTGATCTGCGAATAAACCAGTCGCAGTATTTACCTCCCTGAAAGGTTGTGCCCCTGTAAAGCTTGTCAAAGTAGAGGTTGTACATGGGTAAAAGCTGAAATGATCCCCAGGTAGGGCATACTCCTTCAATATACAATGTAGGTCCTGGTGTGCCCAGAGGATCCTGAGCCCACCATGATAAGCTTCCGTTTGGGTTTGGCGGATGAGATGCAGTTTTTGAATGGCCCCAGTCAAACTCAAGGATATGATCAGCCTCTTTAAATGCTTTTTCAACATCTCCTGTTATATACGGCTTTCCGGATAATTTTGAAGGGTCAATCCGAACAACAGGCGCATCTTTTTTTAGTCCGTCTCTGGGGTCGACAATAGTGGGCAGCACTTCCCAGTCTATCTTTAAAAGCCTTAATGCCTCGTCGCATATTTCAGGTGTTTCTGCAACAACAACCGCACCTATCTCATCATTTTCCGTATCTGCTTCGTTGCAGATAAGAGGCTCCCTGGTGCCCTTCATGGCCTTTACTTCAGGGTCTTCCCAGGTAATGATATCCACCACACCTGGAAGCTTCATTGCTGAACTTGTGTCTATGCTGTTGATTTTTGCGCGTCCGTATGGATTTCTTAAGTACTTTGCATGAAGCATGTCCGGTGCAGAAAAATCAGAACCGTATTTTGCCATGCCCGTGGCGATAGAATAGGAAAGACGTCCCGGTATGTTCGCTCGTCCAACTGCCTCAAAATCTGGTCTCTGCCCGTTACTACCTTCAATATCAGCCATGTGCCCCTCCGTAAAAACCGATGTTAAAAATGTTTATAATAAAACAAATTAAAAATCATGGAGCTGATTGACGAATAAAAAAAGTACAAAAAAGCGTTGAAGAGTCAATAATATGCAGTTCCTGTACTAAAATTGGAGTATATGGGTTTCAATATGCCATGTCAATTGATTATAAAAACCGCTTGACTAAAACAATTAACACTGTATATTCTTCGCTCTTAAACAGTCTTACAAAATAATCAGTAAAACAATCCGCAAAGAAAGGTTCATATGACATGGTAGTGAGAAGATCAAATACACAGGTTATGCCACACGGCACAGATCCATGTCTGCGGAGGATATACTGACAATCATTATCTATTATCCTGATATAAAAAGCCGCAGACAGTAAAGAGTCTGCGGCTTTTTTATTTTTAAAGCGATTCACCTCAGAGACACAGAGATTTTAATTTGATTTTAAAGCAGGAGTTTAGCTGACAGCTGTCAGCTTCAGCCGGAAGTGTTTTAATCCGGCTGATCAACATTTAACCCAAAAAAATATAAGGAGTAAAAAATGGAAACAAGAGATTTAAGAACATGTGTATTGCCAGTAAACAGAATGATGCAGGGACCTTCAGCAGGAACTCATGGTAAGTGTAAATTTATTAAAAATGAAGAGAAATGGAGGCGGAAATGTTTAAAGATCCCCATATAATATATGTTCTGTCAAAACAGAAAAATGAAGAGCTTCTTGCTGAATGTCATATGGCAAGGCTGGCAAAGGCTGCAGAAAAATGCAAAAACAAAAAAACAATCTGCTGCAGAATAATTCTTTTTTTAGCCGATATTTTAATAAAAAGCGGTATATGCCTTAAAAGGCGATGGGAACCTGTGGAAGGAGAGACAGATGAGATAGTTCTGCTTTCTTCAGGTGAAAAATAAACACGTAAAAGGTGGTAACAGGATTTGGTAAGAGAATTTATTAGAAAAGATATGGTTGGGTTGCCATTCGGCAGGCTCCCGGCCTTGAGTAAAGGCGAAAGGCTTTGCTTAACCCAACCTTCCTTTTTCTATTAAAAATATATTAACCTGTAATATAGGAAAATTATTTTTTGTTGTTTTTACTTTCAACAGTAACAGACATCCCGCCGATACTTACATTGGTGCCTGTATCCTCAGGTTCTTCAACAGGGGCCGATTCAAAGCTTATTCCCTTTTCTTCAAGCGATTTCTTTTTAATGTAGTGATTTGTATAAAATGTGAGGCCTATTAACACTACAATAGAAACGGCTACAAGCCAATAGGCTATCTTTAAAAGTATCCTGTGAAATTTATTCATTGTTTTCCTCTTCTGCTCAATTAAATTTAAAGTCCGAATATATGGATTAAATAGGGTTATGTCAAATGGATTGGGGGATAAGGGGGGATTCTATTTATTTGGCACATATTCATGACTTTCAGGGTTTTAACTTATTTTTCCGGTCTGCTTGTCAGGCACAAGGCTCATGGCGCAAGGCGCAGGGAAAAGCAAAAACAGTAAAACCTGAACCGCAAAGAAAAGTTTTTATTGAATTTAAAATACCAAATTTTTTTTAGCTTTTGTCTTTCTCCGTGTTCTCTGGCCTCTGTGGTGAACTGTTTTTTGTTTCATTATTTGATCTACTACAAATGTAGAAGAAAATGCTTGACTCTAATTCTACAAGTGTAGTAGTGTGTTCTACAAATGTAGAAGGAGGTATTTATGAAACTGTCGGAAAACGAATGGAAAATAATGAATTCACTCTGGAAAAAGAACCCTGCAACTGCCCGCGAAGTAATTGAGCAGATTTCAGGGGAGGTCGAGTGGGCCTATACAACTGTTAAGACTATGCTCACAAGGCTTGTTGGCAAGGGGGCTGTATCAGAACACAAAAAGGGGAACACAAGTTTTTATGAGCCTCTTATTGAGCAGGAAAAGGCGCATAAAAATGCATTTACAAACCTGTTTGATAAAGTCATGGACGGAGCCCTTGAGCCGTTCATGCATTATCTTATCGATGAAAAGAAAATATCAAAAAAAGAACGTGAAGAATTGATCCGGATTTTAAAGGAAGAAGATCAGGAGAAATAAAATATGATAACTCAGCTCAATGATATATCACAAATATGGTGGCAGTGGATGGGCAGTATGTTCTGGCAGGTAAGTCTTCTTATTATCCTTATAACCTGTCTTGATATAATAATCCGTAAATGGGCATGGCCCCAGGTCCGGTATGCTTTATGGGCTATGGTGTTTATCAAGCTGATAATACCTCCAGCCTGGGAGATGCCGACAAGTATTGTTTCATGGATACAGCCCCAGGTTGAAGAACAGATAACTATTCAGGTAGGCATGACTGAAGATATTGAAAAAGGATCAGTATCTTATTTTACTCCGGGCGAACAATCCGATTCAGTTAGTATTGAGCACACAACCTGGAAAGTATATGCATTGCTTGCCTGGGTATCAGGTATGTTAATTTTTAGCCTGATGCTGTTAAGAAAAATGCTTCAATTCCGGAAATGGCATCAAAGTCATATAAAATCTGATGTTCCGGAATGGTTTAATGAACTCATGGTAAAAACTGCACGGCAATTGAAACTGAAAAAAAATCCCTCTGTAGTTTTTTCAAAAGATACAAAAAGTCCGGCAGTTTACGGTGTTTTTCGATCTGTCCTTTTATTGCCGGATGGGTATCTTGATCATCTCTCAAGAAAACAGGCGGAACATATTCTATTGCACGAATTCTGTCATTTAAAACGTGGAGATATACTTGTTCACTGGCTTTGTGTTTCGCTTCAGATAGTTTACTGGTTTAACCCGCTTTTAATATGGACCCGCCGTCAAATGAGGAATATTTGTGAAATCTGCTGTGATCTGAGCGTAGCAAATGTTCTTCGTGAAAAAACTGTTTATTACCGGGATACTCTGCTCAGAACAGCACGTGAACTGTTTTCAGAGACAATGGAGCCAAGCCTTGGATTCCTGGGGATATTTGAAGAACCTTTCAGGCTTGTTCCCCGTCTTAAATGGCTGGAGAAAAAAACTTGGGAGAACCGAAGCCTGAAGGCTGCATCTATCATATGCATTAGTTTTTTTATGATTGCCTGTGTAATGCCTATGGCAAAAAACTCACAGCCAGGTACACAGGAAAATACTGATATTGATAAACCCAATATTGACCTGGTTGCAGCTGATACCGGTGAAGTAGAAAGTGAGCCGGGTGCTTTACACAGTGATAGTGTTTTATATGACCTCCTGTTAATTGAAAAAGATAAAGACAAAAATCTGGATTTTTCAGGGGTTTATTCAAAAATAAATAATACCGGAGATTCAGGCGCTGTTATAGATTTCTTTGCAAAGTCAGATGCAAGCTATAGCGATTTAAAAAAAGAAATCGAAGCTGAACTTGATATCAAAATTATCAGCTCACCCAGAGTTATTGCCCTAAAAGGAAAGACTGCCGAATTAAAAATCGGAGGTTCTGGCACAGGTGAGTTGAGTATAACTATATTACCTCAGAAAATTGAGAAAGACACTGTTCAGCAGAATATAAAAGTTATGACTAAAGAGGTTGATAACGAATCAGAAGAAGGCTTTCGGGAGAGATCCTTTGAGAATAATATTATTGTTAAAAGTGGGTCCACTATTGTCATAGGCGGCATTCCGGGAGAGCATGTCCATACTGTAAATAATGATAAAAAAGAATTATGCGTTTTAATTACTCCCAGTATTGACCCTGCATTTTTAAGCGCACAATCCGGATTTCAAGCTCATGGTAATGGGTTTATTTCCGGAAAGAGTATCGGATCTGAAAAAGTTTTTATTTCTGATAACAACTCTAATACATCTGTTCTTCTTGATCAGGCCTGGAGACTTATAAGACTGCAGCAAATTGATCTTGATATAGAAAAAAACAAGTCTCAGCTTGCTGAAATAAACGAACAACTCAAACATTATGAAGGATTGGTTGAAGGTACACCTGTAATAGAACAGGGATTGCTTAATCTTACAAAAGAGTATAGCAGTCAGAAGGCTTTATATAATGCAATGATGGAAAGAAAAATTAAGGCTGAAATATCAACCTCAGTTGAGAGAAAGAAAATACAGGATAAAATAAAAGAGATTGAACCTTATGGGAAAAAGGTAAATATGACTTCATCTTTTTTAAATGATGAAGTTGAAAATATTCGAAAACATTTGGAAAATAAAGAAAAAGAAATAAAAGCCTATAAGGATAATCATACGAATGAGTCTCAGGAAGATTATGAGTATAATATAGCTATACTCAACAGTGACTATGAAACTATCAAAAACCGTTATAATTCATTACTTGATAAAAAACTTGAAGCTGAGAAGGCAGTATCCATAGAAAGAAAAAAAAGAGAGGAGATGGCAGCTTCTCTTAAAAAGGCCGAACAACAGACTCCTGCTGTAAGTAATTATTTAAACAATGAACTTGATAAAATTCACACCAGTTTAGTTGAAAAAGAAAAACAAATAAAAGAATACAGAGAAAAGTATCATGGAAAACTCCCTTCGCAACTCCAGGTAAACCTCATAAACCTTGAAAAACTATCTGTAAAGCGTGACGAGTTAAGTATCAGGCTGAATGAGCGCCTTACGAATAGTTCAGCATTATTAAAACAAATATCAACTTCAAAAGCTCCCAAAGACACCGATGAAATGCTTGCAGCTTTAAAAAAAGAGCTCTTTGATCTTATGGAATCTAAGGAAGCGTCAAAAAGAAAAAAGGATGTTAATAAATTAACCAGCGTTATCATAAAATTAGAGGCTGTGAATTAGGAGAAGACAAGGTTGGGTTAGTCCGTTTAATCAAATCTGTAATCTGGAAGGTGATTCAGAAGTGCAAAAACAGACGGTTCAACGGAATACGCAGTATCGAGTATCTAATGTAAAAGTAAAAGGAACATAAAGTGATCTCAAATCTGAATGATGTAGCGCAAATATGGTGGCAGTGGATGGGCAGTATGTTCTGGCAGGTTAGTCTTCTTATATTTGAGTAATATGATGAACATTGATGAAGCCTATGATCTTTTTGAAGAGGTGCTGGATCTTAACGGGTTTAAGGCTGTTCCTGCCGGGGATGTTATACGGATTGAGAAAAAAGAGTAGAGTAAGTATTATAATGTAGTGATTTAGTTTAGCTGTTACTTTTTTATATTATTGTGGAGAACACTGAAGTACTTCTTTTAGCCATCTTTTACTGGGTTCCCCGGTCAAGCCGTGGAATGACGGCTTGCTCCCATCGGCATTACCCGACTCTTGATCGGGTAATCCAGAATGTAGGATGGGTTAAGCGAAGCCCTTCGGCTTTGAAACATTCGACGAGCTTATGTTGAGTCGCTCAAGGCCAAGAGCCTGCCGAATGGCAACCCATCAAAATTAATTACGTCCTGCAGAGGTATCTTTGTTTGCCGTATCATCAGCATATAACCATGAATAAGATGAGTGTCGGGTTTCCGTTCAACCAGGCTGTTTGCATAAAAGGTGGCATCTCATTGTAGGGTGAAGACCCACGTGTCTGCCCGCGGATTAGCAAAGTTCTTGATAGTTCCTTTGGAATTGTATCTATAATATTGTAGTAATTAGCCAGAAACATGGTAGACATCCCGCCAAGGTTCATTGGCTTCAAGTTAAAAGGTAATGCAATGATAGAGGATATTGTTAACCAAAAACAAAAGGCAAAAACATGTCTCTCACAGAGAGCACAGAGAAATACAAAAGCAAAAACTGTTTTATGTTTTAGAAATATAAAAATGCTTTTCTCTGTGTTCTCTGTGTCTCCGTGGTAATACAGTTTTTTTAGGTTCACCCCTTGCAATCTAAACAACATCACTTCTAAACCAGCGTTTATAAAGCAATAAAATAAAAACAGCATTGGAAATCAAAATCATAAGGCTTAATGTGAATACCCGGTTTTCCGTTGTATCAGTCAGAATAAAAGAGAGTACTAAAAGATACATCGCCACAGCGAATACAATCCTTGTAAAAAAACCTGACGGTTTTATAAAATAGCCCGAACCCGGGATTAATTTCCCCATGAAGAAATCTGCAGCAGGAAATAAAAAAAGAGGCACAAATGCTGTGTATATATCCAGAGGATAGTAACTGAGAGCGTATCCTGAAATTGTGATTTGCGGCATAAAATATTTCAGGATAAATGAAACAACCACTGTAACTATTGCCCATGCCACTGCGGGGATAAGCCTTATAAGCCATACAATAAAATTTGCTTTAAAGCTTTTCCTTCGCCCAGCAGGTAAAAGTATCTCATGATTATCAGTTGTAAAAATAATTGATGCCGACAGGCATAAAATACAAACAGTGATATATTGAACCATTGGAAGCAGTTTGTTTAATACTTCATGAGTTAATGTTCTGTATCCTGCCAGAAACTGAATAACAGTTAACAGCAGGATAATGAACAGCGTAGTTTTCTTGCTTCCATTGATATTAAATGCAAACCATGCCTTTTCTATCATGTTATATAAGAGCCCCAAAAATGATTTTTTAACGCTTAAATACCCGCTCTTTTTAAAATTATTAAACAGTATCTCCCCCAGGGATAACTCAGGCAGAGGTTCATTCTTCTTATCATTCAACGACCATGAATCTGTAATACTTATTTCTCTGTTTTGAATGAATGTCATTTCATATTTTGTGCAGTATTTTCTTTTAAGATCAGGATTTTTTAACTCCTCTTTTAAAATAAAAAAAGAGATAACACCGGATATGCATAATGGTAAAAAAGTGAGAAGACAATAACTGCCAAAGGTGTACTTGAAATCAATTAAAAATCCAAAACCATAAAAAGCATAAAACAAAAACGGGAAAACAGCGAAGATATATTTAATCTGATCGTTTGGTTTTACCTGCTTCATGCGATAAGAAAGTAAAACTGCCAAAAAGTAAAATGCCAGTCCGGATGCTGCAACAAGAATTGAGAATATCAGATAAGTAAAACCTGTATGTGGAAGAGGTAAAGCGCCAAGAAGTATAAAATACAAAACTGCGATGGATATACCATTTGATGAAATAAGTATAAGAGAGACTTTTTCGTGGCCCGGCATATTGAATGACAAAGGTTTTATAAGGATATCAATCTGGATGGCCGCAGTCATAAAACCGAAAATAAACATAGACGCAAATAAAAGAAGCATAAAATTGAAAGGGTAAAGTCCATGTTCAATAGCCGTGATCATCTGTGATCTTGTTTCCGGAAAAAGAAAAATCATTAAACAGAAGGCGAACTGCACAAGATACAGCGTATTGATAAAACGGTTTTTCTGAAAGGGCAGATACAGTTTTAAGTTTGCTGTAAGTGAAGACATTCTGATTTCCTTATTAAACAAGATCCTGTTTAAACCAGTAGTGAATATGCTGGAAAAGATCCAAACCTGTAATTAATAAAAAGGCACAAACAACCATCCACATTTGAAGATTTCCTGAGAGAATTGCGAATTCAAAGTATCCTAATATCAGTATGAAAAGCATCATTAACGCGTAAACACGGAGGAGAGATTTTTTCCCCCTTCCGCTTGCCCTGTAAAAAGAAAAGAAATTAATTATGGATATAAACAGAACTGCCCAGATGAGCAGTTCCGGGGCCAGGGGGGTGTATGTACAGTCAAACCAGGGCAGGCTTATTCCAGGCATAATATTATGAAGCAGCCACGAAAGAGCGATTATAAATGCAACATAGGATGTGCTTATTATTTTTATTATAAAAACAATAAATGTATTGACGGTAAATCCTTCGGATCGACCTCCGGGCAGCAGGAGTTCATTAAATGATATATGGAATATACTGTTTGAAACCATTATGGGGGCAAAAAGGCAGAATAACTGCACCATAAAAAAGATGCTGTTTTCCATTGGGAAGTATCCGGTTATTAATAAAAAGAGTGTTGATAATAGGATTTTCCTTAAAAAGGATTGTTTCAGCATCGATTCAAAATCAATCTTTCTTTCTATCATCTTATAGATGCTTCCGGATAATGAACGGCTTAAACTTAAAAAAGGACACTTTTCCATAATTTTAAGAAAATATCTTTCTGCAAAGTTTTTTTCTGTTTTTTGTTTCTCTGGCTTTTGTTTAATGACAGCCAGCTGATTATCTTTGTTTAGTGTGGCTGCAAGACCGGGGATGAACAAACCAGTGTGATATTTTCTGACAATATCAAATTCACCCAGTATCCTTGTCAGAGCTGCTACGAGGGCAATGGAGGAGATTGAAAACGGCAGAACCCAGAAGAAAGTAAGACTTTTAAAGGAAAGACTGAAATTTCCTATGAAAAAACCAACTGCAATTATTAACAGGACAATCAGATGCAGGCCGGATTTAATAATGATACTGTTCGGTTTATCAACCCTTATAAAAAGGCTGAGGCATACTGCAAGAAGAAAAAAAGGCAAACCAAGAACTGGTGCTGTGATTATTTTTATTATCCATATATCGGCCGCGGTCCGGCTGTAAGGCATAAGCACCAGTATACTGAACAGAATAGCGAAACAGCCTGTTATTGTTAAAATCCTTTTCATGGTTTTCTGACTGCCGGGAAGGCAGAGAAACTGCGGTTTTATCATGAGTTCAAGCTGGGGCTGAACCGCCGCAGTACCAAAAAGATACATGCTTAAAAAAAAGAAGAGCAATGGGCGTACAGAATATATATGGCCGGGATCTGACGGCACTGTATTAGATAATGAATATCCGACGAATAGAACATCAAGTGCAATTACATAAAGAAATAACAGTCCGCGGTTTTTTAAAGGATTGTAGAGTTTTAGGTTTTCTATGAATATTATTTTGTTCATTTTGTTAAAATATGGAGTTTATATTTATAGATTACCACGGAGTACACAGAGAGCACGGAGAAAAACAGAATACAAAAACAATTTATTGTGTTTTTTAATAATAAAAGGCTTTTCTCCGTGTCCTCCGTGCTCTCTGTGGTAAAAGTCCGTCTTTACAGCTTTTCAACCTTATATCCTTTTTTTATAAGCTGTTCGATTACTCCGTCAGGGCCTACCAGGTGCCCCACACCTACAAGTATAAATTCGGTTTTCTGATTGCTGAAATATTTTTCTATTTTCGGCAGCCAGTTATTGTTTCGGTCGACAAAAGTAATTTTATATAAATCAGGCGTTTCTGTTTTCATTTCTTCTACAAAAAGATCATAAATACTTTTAACATCACCTTTTCTCCATGATGTCAGCATTTTTTCAAAATACTGCGTTAAGGTGTTTGCCTCATTAATCATCTGGACAATTGTTTCATCCTCTCTTCCTTCAGTCAGGCTGAACAGTAAGTCGAGCTGAAAATCAATGGTTTCAAGCTCATCCATAGCCTTATTGTCTTTTTTTCCTGCCTGATGAAAAAACATATCAACACCGTTGTTGCCTGCACCAAGCTTACTAAGCTCAATGGTCATTATCATTACTGATATTATCTGCGGCTTTAACATCTGGAACTGGGCAATTTGGATGTTATTGGCCTCGCAGTACTCCTTCAGTTTTTTGAATGTTTCTGCCGAGAGGTGCTGCTCAACTGTTGAACCGTCAAGGTACAATGCTTTTGACAATATTTTCTGCTGTGTTTCCGGGCTGTTCATCATGCCCAGGTCAGCCTCGAACACAAGCATATCTGATGCTGAATAGGCTTCCTGGTATTCTTCCGGTAAGGGATAATCCGATTGACGCAGTAAATGTACTGTTCCGCCGATATATACTACTGAGTCATCTTTCTGAACCTTCCATACAGATGATTCTGCCATTACATGGTTACATAAAATTAATCCAATAAATATTCCTAGTAATAATTTTTTCATTTTAGCTCCCCTTTTTGATTCAAATAAAAAAAATTTATCTTTCGCCCGTTCCCTTCGGTCTCTGCGAGAGATATGTTTTTGCTTTTATATTATTTATAGTGAAAATGTTTATAAAGATGCAGTATCCAGCTCTTCTTTCAACTGCTCATTCTTCCTGTAAACCATATCCATGATCGCCCTCATATCCTGTTCTTTTGCATCATCCATCTGCTCATACCTGATGGATATATGGAGATTGTCTATAACTCCTGCAATTATCATGCTTCGTCCTTTTTTTCCGTTATCTTTTGTTCCTGAGTCGTGAAACCACAGGCAGTCAAAGGCTTCCTTCTTCTGTATGCCTTCTTTAGTCAGTCTGTGGGCCGTGTTCAAAAATGCACCGGATGTATCATCTTTTAAACTTTGAATCCGTTCCAGAAGTTTATCATATTTAACTGCTGATATTTTGTCCGAAAAATTAAGAACTGTAAACAAAACCTGTGCAGGGTTAAAGCCGGGCTGGACTAACTGATATGTTATGCCGTTAAGGCATTCCGCTGCAGCAGGTACAGCTTCTTTTCTATCTATTCCGTCATATAAAAGGTCGCCAATTAAGGTCGCTGTGCCGGTGGCAAATATTCCTGATCTCATGTTTGATTTTTCAGGTAATGCAGGTGCAGCCTTTTTTACTAATTTCATAAGATCAATATTCTGTGTATCTGATTTGTTGAGATAAGTTTCAGGATAATATATCTCACGGGTTGATTCAGGGGGAGATAAAAAAGGCAGGCCGTATCCTTCCATTCCCTTTTCTTTTACAACGGCCTTAATAAACTCCCTTCCTTTGATATAGTAAAGATTATACATTTCCATTTGTCTTGGATCGCTTTCATCCTCTACGCATATATCGAGCATAAGAGAACTTTTATAGACCTGGGGTGAAATATTCAAACGGTCCACTATCTCACCTATAACATATCCCACGCTGCCGCCTCTTACTGCTCCGCGCGCCCGGTTTGATTCTTCATCTTTACTTTCACCAATAAGTTTAGAAAGGTCATAGTGCTGATTATCAAGGCCGTGCACCATCTCATGGGCAATTGTTACAAATATAAAATCATTCAGGTCTTCATCTTTTATGTCATACATTTCCTTCATGGGCGGGATGTTGTTCTGGACAATGTAAACCGTATTATCCCGGTTAAAATGCCTGGCAATATAAAACCTGCTGCGTGTTTTGGCGCTTGATTTCATTCTTCTTTCTGTCTGATCATCGCCAAAATCCTTTATCCAATCCATTATATCTGTTAACAGGCTCTTTTCCATTACCTTCCTGAATTCTTTCCTGTTCACTATTTTAAACTTGAGATCGGACTTGAATTTTTGGCCTGTTATTTCTTCAATCAGCAGCTTCGCCTTTGCGGTCATTTCATTTACTGTTTTTTCATCTATTGATTTTTTGTTTTCAATCAGACCGCAGCCTGTATTTAAAAGACATAACAGTATTACAATAAGACAGCCTGCAAATGCTTTAACATGATAATTTACTGTAATCTTTGTCATACCTGTACCTCGTTTCTACCGGAACTGTTATATGCCTGCCTGTTTCATTTTTGAGTGTTCGCTGTAAATTGTATCCAGTACATCCATCATATCCTGCCTGGTTTTATCCTGAACATTTACATAACCGATAACAATATAGGTGCCGTCAATTATAGCTGTAACCTCTTTTGTTACGGCTTCATCATTGGCTGCTTTTACCTCTGTTTCCCTGTACCTGATAAGGTCAAAGCCGTCCTGTGTGATCTGTTCATCTTTAAGTATGTTGTATTCAGTGTTTAAGCTGGCTTTTACCTGGCTCTGCTTTGATTCCTGTATTTTCAATGAAACAGAATCAAAGTTTGCACTGTCTTCGGGTGTTTTAAAATCAAGAAGCTGTACTGTTATTATAGTCGGTTTTACAGCTACTTTAATGCCCGTTAATGCAACCCCGTTTAACAGGCCTTCTGCTACCTTGGCTGAAGTCTCTTGGTCTATACCCTGAAGCGTGAGAGATGACTGCAGGAGTGATGTTCCGAGAGTCTGAACATTTGAACGTGTACCTTCAAGAGGCATTTTGCTTTTTATTTTATTTAAAAGCGCTTTGCAGTCAATTCCTGCAGCAGCTACCGGATTAAGATATTCGTTCGGGAAAAGAACCTGCCTTGTTGATTTAGGCGGAGTTAAAAACGCTGTATTAAAACCTTCCGTGCCTTTTTTGTCTATTACTGTTTTCATGAATCTGGCACCGTTTACAATATAAAGATCATAGTAGTGCTTACCTGCACCGCTTGTTTCATCTTTAATGGTAAGGCTTGATTTGGATGCAATGGTGTAGATTCTGTCAGAAATATTAAGTCTTTCTGCTATCTGTTTTGTTACATATGCGGCGCTGCCGTCAATAACCGCACCAAATGCTGATACCGCTTCGTTTCCGTCGCATTTGCCAAGCTGGGCTATAAAATCATAATGGGTTTCATCAATGTAGTGGACCATCTCATGCGCGATTAAAAGAAAAACATAATCACCAAGTTCTTCATCTTTTATTTCGTAAATGTTTCTTATGGGCTCTATGTTTTCAGGAATAATATAAAGAGTATCCTTAAGGTTTGAATACCTGGTAATGTAATTCTGGCTTCTTTGCTGTGTTGATACTTCAAGTTCCCGCTTTATTAAATCCTCTCCCATGCCGTGTTTTAACCTTAACTGGCCAGGCAGTTCTTCTTCAAACAGCAAATCCTTAAGATCATTACGTGTGATGATTTTATATTCCGCTTTATCTTTTTTATATTTTTTGCCTGTTAATTCTTCAATAAGCGGTTCTGCCTTTTGAATGTAGTTTATTATATCCTTTTCTTTAACTATGTCCTGTGTGCCGGACGGCATTGATGTTTTTTTGCCGGTGGTTGTACATCCGGTGCTGATAAGACAAAGTGCTGTAATCAGGATAAGACAATATGTGTAAATACTATTTAAGTAATTCTGTTTTTTATGAGTCATTTTTATCTCCTTAAATATTTTATATTGATATTCCATCAGTCATCTTTTTATATTCAGTGCAGATTGTATTTAAAATCTTTACTGCATCATCTTCGGTTATATCTTCCATGTTTACATATTCCACAGAAACATAACTGCTGTTTAAAAAACCTGTTATTTCAAAGGATTTTGTAATGGATCCCATTCTGTTTACTTCCAGCTGTCTGAGCAGCACATTACTGTAGCCGTCCAGGTTTAATTCATCTTCCCTTATGATATCTATGGTGGTATTAAGGCTTGCTTTTGCAATATTAAGAACTGATTCATATATTTTTTTGTTTGCATCATGGTATTTTGCAAGTGCTTCCCCATCCCTGAACCTGTATATCTGTATGTTCAGTTCTTTGGGCTTTACCACCTGTTTTACTGCACTGTAGCTGGAACCTGAAAGGCATCCCTTTGCAACAGCCGAGGCCTCATCCTGAGGTAAACCGCTTGAAACCAGCGATTTTTCGATGTCCATGGCTCCAACAGCCATTGTCTGACACTGCATGTTTTCTACAGGGATATCTCTACTTGCGGATTTAAGCAGCTCGGAGTAGTCTAAATCTGCAATTTCAACAGGGTTAAAATATTCCTCCGGATAAAGTATCTGCCTTGTAGAAACAGGCGGTGATTTAAATGCAGCAGCAATGCCCTTCATTCCTTTTTCTTTTACTATTGCCTCAATAAATTCATAACCCTTTATATATTTCTGCGAAGCTATCTTTTGAGCATCATTTAATTCAGATGTGATTTCCTTTGAAAATGTTCTTACTGACGCCGGTATATTTAGTTTATCTGCAATTTTTTCTGTTATGTATACTGCATTCCCCTCTACCAGGTTCATAAGCGCCTGAAGCTCTTCTGTGTCTTTACAGCGTCTCTGCAGTTTTGCCAGTTTAAAATGCTGGTCATCAAGTGCATGTACCATTTCATGAACCACCACCATAAAAACAAAATCATTAAAATTTTCCTTTTTTACCTGGTAGTATTCCATTGAAAAATCCATATTGCTGGGAACAACATAAAAATATTTTTTATGCTGCGAATAGAGCCCCATTATGTTCTGGCTTATCTGTCTGGCTTCTGTTTCCATCTGCCTCTTTAATGTTTCTTTATCAATATTCTTAAATTGCTTTTTATAAAGGGAAGAAGAGCTCTTTCTTATCATGTCATATATAGTGTCTCTTTCAACAACCTTATATTTCATTCTTTTTTTAAATTTACGTTCTGCTGCCTCTTCAATAAGCGGTTCCGCTTTTTTAATCATAGCCGCTACATCTTCTTCGCTCAGTACCAGTTTGCTGTTATCTGTACCTGCAAATGAAACAGCAACAAGTGATATCACTAAAGTAATAAGCAGGGTAATCCCGATAAAACTTCTTTTTTGAAAAAACATGGTATCCTCCTTCTCCTGAAAACCATATTGTAAAATTTATAAGTGATATTGCTGTAAAACTTAACCGGGTAAAACGGATTCCCATGTCTGCAGAAAAATCCATGGGATCAAATGCTAAATGAAATACTCTATATCCTTCGCAAGCCAGAACCTTTTAAGTTCGATAAGGAAAAATAAATTGGCTGAAAGGATAGCTGTAAGTAAAAACAAAAAGCTGTATATGGACCCCCAGGTTAATATGCTTATTAAACCAAGAAACATAATTACCAGCACATGAACCGTCATAATAAAGGCATTACATGGGGATTTCAGGTAGTACTCAAAGGTGTCGAATAAAGGTACAATAACCAGGGGCCACAGCAGCAGCGACCAGTGGTTTTCCTGGTAAATAAAGGGACAGTCTGCTATTTGAAGGTCCGGCATATAACTGCTGATTAAGTGTGTAAGAAGAATCAGCAGTGAAATCCATGCAGTTGCAATAAAAGGTTTTACAGACCAGGCTTTTATACTTTTTAGAAAGTTTACCGAGCGTCCTGTTGGTAAAAGATTATTATGATGTACAGGCGTCAGGCTGGATACCACGTAAATGCTGATAGTAAACGTTATAATTGAATCGAAAAGGAATATACTGCTGTTGAAATGCAGATACCCCGAAAGAATAAACAGCAGGGAAAGGGCTGCAGTTTTAATTGATTGAGAAGTTTTAAAAAAGTTTTTATTGAATACAAACAAACGGTCAATCATACAGTAAACTGACCCTAGAGCTGCACGGTTAATGGCCTTAAGCGATGATCTGTTAATAGCCTTAGAAAATAATTTTTCTATTGAATCCTCGTTATCTACCCTGTTCGTAAGCTTCTTCAATTTCAAAAAGTCAAAGACTTCCTGCCTTTTTTCCAGCGGTATTGATTCAAAGGATTTTAAATTTTCGCTTGTAAAATATCTTCTAATAAAAGTAGTGCTTATCATCCGCCTGTGAATCATTAAAAAAAACAAAGCCGTAAATAACAGGGACGGAATTGAGATGTACATGAGCAGGTTTTCAAAAGAGGAAAAATAATCCTGTCTGGTAACAACTATGACTGGCACCGAAAGCGGTACAATAAAGATTGAAGGCAGTAGCCCCCTTTTATTGTTTTTTACAAAGAACACTGCCCACAGCCCGGAAAGAAAAGAAAAAATACCAAGGGCGAAGGTTGTTATAAAGAACAGGATGCCATTGATCCAGGAGGGTACTAAAGAAGATAACAATATCAGAGTATAGGTAATGTTGAGTGCAGCTCCTGCAGAAAAAATAAAATTTATGATTGTTTTGTTTCTGAGAGGAAGGCAGATGGAAAAGTGTTTTGTTATTATATCAAGCTGAACCATGGAAAGCATTGTTCCGGCCTGAAACATTGCTACAAGAAAGAAAATATATAAATAAATGTTGATCAGTTTATAGGATTTTATGTTTTCAGCAGCCACCCTGGCTTCTGTGTGGTTATTTAATAAAATAATTAATAGAATGAAAAATGCCTGGATAGAAAAGCCGACAAGAAGGACACGTCCCCTGAACGGGCTGAACGGAGTATAAAGTTTTAAATTTTCAGTTATTCGTGACATCTTTCGTCTTCTTCCTACAGAAAAAAATTAATATCTTTCTTAAGAGTATGTACTGCAAGCCTTTCAATAAAAAAGCCGTTTGAAATCAAAACTGCCAGTATTAATGCGAGGTGTCCGGCAGCTGTACCTGCATTCAGCAGACTGTAAAAGGATAATACTGCAAGTGATAACAGGTAAATGATCATAGCGATGACACTGCACGGTTTTTCGTAATAAAACATAAAAAGATCAAATACAGGCACAATGACAAGCGTGTACAGCACTACTGAAAAATCAGGTACATTATATTGAAGTTCCAGATTGCTGAAATCAATAACAGGCATTATGCCTGCAAAAAAATGAGATGAAAAAATAATCAGGAAAACCCATGACGCTATGACTGACTGTTTTATCAGCCATGGAATTATGGTGCTACAGAAACGTTGAAGTCTTCCTTCGGGAAAAAGCTGATTATGATTAAAGGGGCGAAGTACTGTAGATATGGTAATGCTGAACATGAGCATCGCCATAAAGATAATTATCATGTTAAGCATTGCTTTTAAAAAATTTGCAATTTCTGCTGCAGCGTAACTTACGTCAAAAAGATTAACCTGGTAGCCTGTGAGTAAAGGCAGGGCAGACAGTATAATAAGTTTAAATAGTAATACCGGGGCAGTCTGACGTTTGTTTATTGTGAGGTATCTATCCAGTACGCAGTAAAGCTTTCCTGCTGCTGATTTTATTATTGAAGGCTGCGGATATTTTTTATTTATCTTTGTAAATATCCTGTCTATAGCTGTTTCTTTTTCTTCTGCATTGTCGGAAAGCCGGTCCATAATAAACTTATCTGTGGCTTCCATACTGCTCACAGTACTTCCCTGATTAGGCATAGAAAAGTTCTTTAAGGCCAGCCCCTTTGTAAAATCATAGCCTGTCATATATCTGTTTAAGTAAAATATCGCAAAAACTGTAAGGACAAACAGCGGAGCTGTAAAATAATAGAGAAATTTGTCCAGACGCATGGCAAATGGAATAATATCCAGGCATCCTAAAAAGAGACCTGCAGCCATTATTATAACGGGAGTTATAAAAAGCCATATTCCTTTTTCTCTGTTCTTCTGAATATAAAATGTAGCAAAGGACCCGAAGGTAAATAATAATATTCCGATCGACAGGTTTGATACAAAATACAGAATTCCTGTAAACCCTGATGGGTGAGGGAGTACAAAAAGAATAATTCCATAAAGCAGAACAGCGGCTGACTCTGATAATAAATATATATTTTTTTGAACTTTTCCCTGATTTGGAAGACATGAAGAAAAGGGTTTTGATAAAAGTTCAAGCTGCGTTACTGCGACCATTGAGCTCAGCAAAAACATTGAAATGAAAAATAAAACCACGATGCCGGGAAACAGGTTTGCTTCAATTGCCTTTTCCATAGCGTTTCTGCAGAATGAATTGAGAAGTATAAATGGAAACATCATCTGGGTGAAGGCCTGAAAGCCTGTTATCCGGTTTCTGAACGGGTTATGCGTTTTTATGTTTTCAGTTATTACTGTCATTGTCTTTTTATCCAAATCAAAGTGCGTCTCTTTTGAGCCAGTAGCGGGTCAAAATAAACAGATAAAATATATTTGATATAATTATCATTGAAGTCATTAAAATCATTTTAAGACTGTGGTCATGAGTAAAATTAAAAAACATACCAAGGATAAAAACGGCTACTATCAGACAAGCTATCGAAAGTGTGCCGCATGGAGGTTCCTTGAAACCAGTAAAAATATCAATAATCGGGGTGACAACCATTATCCAGCCCAATAAAAGCCATGTGACAGGTGCGTAGGAGAAGATATGGCCCGGGATAATTATATCAGGAGCAATGTTTTGTAATGCATATGATGAAAGAATAGCTATACCAAAGAAGAGTATTGCTACCGCAGGTTTTATTATCCAGAATATCAAACTTGTAAAATACTGTTTTAATCTGTCAACAGGGAGAAAGATATTGTGCGCAGGATACCTTGATAAAATTGAAAAGGAAAAGCAGGCTATAAATACTACAGCAAATGACAGGTATTGGCCCATAGGATGATTTGTGTTCTGATTGTATCCTGTTAAAAGGGCCAGCAGATACAAAAATAATACTTGAGCAATTGAAGCTTTTGCGGATATGCGCATAGAGCGTTCTTTAATTGAATAGAGTGCGCCCATAAAGTGCCTAAATGTACTGCTCAATGGCATATGGTGTACCTTGTCGAGTAGTAAGCTTCTTTCTGGATCATCATTGTCTTCGACAACCTGTAATTTGTTTGCAAGGGCCACATCGCCAGCATTGATAAATTTATTGAAATTTCCTGATAAAGAGTATTCTTTTCCAAAAAAAATATTTTTTAGATCTTTATCATTAAGCATTTTCCATAGCGCTGTCATGCCCATGGCAGAAGATAAAGCAAGCGGAAAAATACAGACGGTTAAATAGCGTGATAAAGGTAATTTGATATCATCACCCATAATAAGAGGAGTAATCTGCAGAATAAGAACAGGAAGGCTCAGCAGGATAATTAACTGGTTAGCTTTTTTGTTCTGAAAGTAAATTAATTGAAAGATTCCAAAGAAGTAGCCCGGTAATACTGAAACGGATATAATTGCCACACCGATAGCGAAAATCAGAAAACTTTTTTCTGAAAATAAAAATGAGGCAAGTGAAAGCATCAGCACTATCATGCCGGCAATAAGGAATATAACCTTTCTATGAGTATTGTAAGTGTCGGGCAGGCAATAGGAAAAAGGTTTTGTTATAATATCCAGCCTGATAGATGCCACTGTCATACCCATAAAATACATGGCAAAAAAAAGATAGCTCACGGTGGTGAATGAATACTGGTTGTGCAGAATGGCCTTGTATAGATTCAGTTCATACAGGGCTCTGCCTGAAAACATTAAAACAAGAAATCCTATACCTATGTTTTTTAAGAACAGTGTTTTATCACTTCTGTGTTCCAGAGGATTATAAATTTTAAGGTTTGTTGTAAGTATGGACATTGTGTTTTCCTGTTTTATTTCTTTGCCTGTTATTAGTATGAAACTTCATTCAGGTTTAATGAAATAGCAAACTTGTATTGTGAGGGCACGGCGCGCCGTGCCGCTACGGTTTTACTGTGTTCCTACACTCTGCGTGGGAACCCATGTTTTTAGACGCTCCGCGTCTATTTAATTTTTTTTGTTTTTAAGCTTTAGTTCACTTCGGACTTCAGTCATTTCCAACTGCAGACGTCTCTTTCCTCTATTCTCTTTTCTAATTTCTCTTCACGAAACACTCTTTCCTGTTCCCTCAACCACAAGCTGATAAATATCCTCAAGAGGGAGGGGCAGCATTTCAACCTGGCAGTGGATTCTGTCTGCTATTGCTTCAAGTTCATCCCGGCTTTTTGTGTTGCCTGTAATTGTCAGCAGGGCCTTTGAGCCGTTCTGTTCTCTTTTTAAAATATTTTCAAAGGGAAGGGTTTCCGGTATTCCTCCGTTTAATGATGTGAGGCGCAGTCTTATATACTGCTCACGCAGATCATCAATGGGCATGTCGCAGAGCATTTTTCCCTTATCCATTATCAGGGCATGGTCAACTACTTTTTCTATGTCTGTTAGTATGTGGGAGGATATGATGATTGTTCTTCCTTCCACCTGGATCATCTCCATTAAAAGCTCCAGGAATTTGCGGCGTGCAAGCGGGTCCATTGCTGCAGCAGGTTCATCAAGTATCAGGAGTTCCGGCTCAAAACCTATTGCAAGGAGTACTGCAAGCATCTGGCGCTGGCCGGGAGAGAGCTTTCCTACACGTGCTTTCGGGTCCAGTTCAAACTCTTCCATGTAGCGTTCTTCTATTTTTTTATTCCAGGTCGGGTAATATGCAGAAACATACCTGATAAGCTTTTTAACGCTCATCCAGTCGATAAGTTTTCCTTCCTGATGAACATAGCCTGTTCTGGCAAGTTCTTCCGGTCCGAGGTTTTTTGCTTCTACACCAAAGGTTGTGCAGGACCCGCGGTCCGGAAGGTAAAGGCCTATCCAGTGTCTTATCAGCGTGCTCTTTCCTCCGCCGTTTGCTCCCATGAGGCCTATAATCTGGCCGGGGTAAATATCAAGGGATAAATCATCAATCGCGGGAACAGATCCAAAAAGTTTTGTAAGTTTTTTTACGGAAATAATAGGTGTATTATTCATGATTTTAATCTCCTTCTTCCTGCTTTAGTTTCCTGTACGTTTGTTTTAAAAGCTCAAGCGCTTCTTCTTCTGTGTAATCCATGAGTATGGCCGTGGCTGCGGCCTTTTTAAAACTTTCTTTTGCAGTCTGAGACTTGAAATCCTTTTTTAATTCTTTTGCCAGGGGTTTTACGAACATCCCGATTCCCCTGCGGCGCTCTATGAGGCCGTCGCGCTCGAGTTGATTGTAAGCCTTGCTTATGGTCATAGGATTGACCAGAAGACGTGCGGCAAGGCTCCTTACATTTTCGAGCTGGGTTCCTTCCTTGAGATTTCCCGAAAGGATATACTGCTTTATCTGCTCAATAATCTGAGTATAAATTGGAACACCGCTATGATTGTCTATTTCAATAATCATTCAGATTTCTCGCAGAGTTAGCCGCCATTTATGAAAAGGCAAATGGTAATACATATTAAAAAAGCTTGGGGCGGTTGAATTCACGCATACCGTGAACATGATAATTGGAAAGTCTGTTATCCCGCTAGGTGTATTAATACAATAATACACCTATTTGAGAAGTGTCAATTAATTTTTTTTATAATATTAAAAAAAGGGGGGGGCGGATTGGGTTTTGGAATATTGATTTGAGGGAGGTGGGTGTAAGTTTTTGATAATAAGTAGTAAATTAAAAAATGGGAATGCAGGGTGTATCTGAGTCTGATAACCATCGCGGCAGTTCGCGGGTCGACACGGAGGTCGACACCCCACGAAGTGTTATGGTCTATTTGTAAGTAATGATTTAGCGGGTGTTTTCTAATTTGTATATTCCATAGATAACGAAAAATAATTTAAATGGAACTATAGGGTGCGGGCCTTGCGCCCGCCCGGTTTTGTGTTTAAGCAGTTGTATCGCAAAGCGAATCGCGACGCAGAGCGTCATTAAAAGCCGTTCATATGAAGGATCGAAGTAACAAGGTATATGATAAATCTATCTTATAACGAGTAGGGGCAGGTCCCTGTGCCTGCCCGCATAGTTTGGGGTCTGTATAAAATATCAATTGGCGAAATGTTTTTTGATGGTGTCGGATAAGAGGTTGTATATATTAAATACAGATGTGACATCATAGTAGACCACGGGAATGCGGAATGTATGTGAGTCTGATAACTATCGCGGCAGTTCGCGGGTCGACACGGAGGTCGACACCCTACGAAGTGTTATGGTCTATTCGTAAGTATTGATTTACCGGGTGTTTTCTACTGAGTATATTCCATAGATAATGAAAAATATTAAAAATGGAACTGCAGGGGCAGGTCCCTGTGCCCGCCCGTGCAGCTGGCGTTCTGTATAATATGTCAATTGAAGAGATAAATTATGGTTTCACTTCTAAAATATTCCAGTGCATTAAAAACAGATGTGACATCACAATAGATCACGGGAATGCGGAATGTATGTGAGTCTGATAACCATCTCGGCAGTTCGCGGGTCGACACGGAGGTCGACACCCTACGGAGTGTTATGGTCTATTCGTAAGTAATGATTTACCGGGTGTTTTCTACTATGTATATTCCATAGATAACGAAGATATTAAAAATGGAACTGTAGGGTGCGGGCCTTGCGCCCGCCCGGTTTTGTGTTTAGGCGGTTGTATGGCAAAGCGGATTGTGACGCAGCACTTCATTGAAAGCCGTTCATATGGAGGATCGAAGTGACAAGGCATATGATAAATCTACCTTATATCGAGTAGGGGGCAGGTCCCTGTGCCTGCCCGTGCCGAATCATCATGATGCTGACAATCATCATTGTAGTTACGAAATGAGTCATTTAAGGAATGTTATAATAAAGCTGAGAGCTGATGGCTGAATGCTGAAAGCTGCATCCGGAAATTTTTAATTTCCGGATGTCCGCTATAAAAACATAGAACCTTCAGGCGATTTGCCGCTGCTTTTCATTTCATCAATTTTCTGATTGTAAATCCTGATAACTTCTCTTCTGTCCAGCATTCCCAGGAGGGCTGTGTTTTCGTCTTCTTTTACAACCGGGATTGACTGGATGTTCCGGATGGTGAATTTTTTAAGAACATCATTCAAATCATCGGACGGGGTTACAGATATTATGTCTGTGGTTCCTATATCTCTCATTAGAACAACGTTATCTATCTCCTGTTCAAACAGGACACCCCTGATATCGTTTATGGAAAAAATACTTCTCAGGTTCTGATTTTCATCAACAACAGGAAAGTAATGCTGGTTTGAATCACTGAATACATGCCTGAATTCGCTGAAGGGCATGTTTTCCGGTACCGTCGTATATTTGCTGAAGTAAGGCGTCATATCCTTAACTTTTATTTTTTCCAGTACATCTATAAAAAATTCACCCCTGTGAGCATTTGAGTCTACTTTGCTCTTTACCTGCTTTATGTAGATTGTCCATCTGCGGGTAAGTACATATCCTATCAGGCATACCAGAAAGCTCGGCAGCAGAAGGTGATATGAGTTTGTCATCTCGCTTACAAATATTATTGTGGAGATGGGAGTATTTGATACGACCGTAAAAAATCCGGCCATACCTACAACCACATATGCACCGGGGTGGGTAACAAGGCCCGGAAGCATCCTGTTGAATATTCTTCCTACTGCTCCGCCCAGGGTTCCTCCTATTACAATTGAAGGTCCAAATACTCCGCCGCTTCCTCCTGATCCTATTGAAAAGGATGTGGTAAGTATTTTACCGAATGCAATTATCAGAAGAAGGTTTGTGGGCAGACCATTTTCCAGGGCCTGCTGGGCATAGCCGTAACCGAATGAAAGTGTCTGGGGGTAAAAATAACCGATAGCTCCGGTTAGTAATCCGCCTATGGCCGGTTTTATATGGTTGGGGATTTTTATTTTTTTAGCAATGTTGTGTACGCCGTAAAAACATTTAATATAAAAAATACCCGCGCCCACCAGAACCAGAGCAAGTACAGTATAGGGACCGAGTTCCATTGGGTTGTTGAAAATAAAGTCCTCGGCATCAAAAAGTGAGCCCCAGCCGAATACAAGGCAGAATATACAGTATGCTACGATTGAGGCAATTCCTGTGGGTATAATTACATCCGACTCGAATTCCGGATCACGGTATAATACCTCTGCGCTGAAAAGTGCGCCGGCAAGCGGAGCACGGAAAATACTTCCGATTCCTGCACCCATACCGGCTGCCATCATTATTCTTCTTTCCCGCTGGCCTAGTTTAAGTTTTGTGGCTAAAAACGAACCGAAGCCGGAACCGATCTGGGCAATTGGCCCTTCTCGACCGCCTGATCCGCCGGTCGTAAGAGTAATTGCAGAAGTTATTGTTTTAATAAACGGTATCCTGCCTCTTATATAGCCGCCCTTGTTGTGATAGGCGTCTATTGCGGCATCTGTTCCATGTCCTTCTGCTTCCGGTGCAAATGTATATACGATCCATCCGCTGAAGATACCGCCGATTGCAGGCAGGAAAAACAGCATCAGTTTATTTAGAGATGTTGTGGTATGTTCAAAAAGTTCTGCTTCTCCGGATGTTGGAGGCGGTCTGTATCCTGCCAGATAATCCAGGAAAAAGTGTGATCCTATCTGGCAGAGATAGTGGAACAGAATAGAACCCAGTCCTGCTATTACTCCGATTAAAATGATATAGGACAGACCTGATGCTGTTTTATTGAATCTGGACAGCAGATAGGTCGAATTGTTTCCCTGATTTTCTGTTTCACTAGACATTTGAACTGAACGTTTTCTCCAATCTTGGTTATTGCTGAGTTTGAAAAACTTGAACCAAACAAATTAGCATAAATTGCCTTTAAAAGCAAAAAATTATAAAGGGCCTATTTGTCGGGGGGAATGAAATGTCCTCATTTTATCAGGTCTCTGACTGTCTGTTTTTAAATGGGCGTTGCCGGCATGATTATTTTATCAACCTGCGTCTTTCCCGCAGGATAAGGTATGCAAGGATAACATTGAACAGCGCAAAGACTATTACCATAGATATAAAACCTTTGAAAACAAAATGAAATAGATTCAGCCCCGCAAATACAATCCCTGCCTGGATAAGATCTCCCACCCTTTGTCCGAAGGAATCAATAGCTGCCCTGGCTTCATATTTTTCCTGCCTGGTCATGGGCAGGTATAGCATCTGCTTTGTTGTGTTGAGCAGGGAGTAATCAAGGCTGTTTTCCGATATTTTTACAACCCTTAAAACTGCCAGCGCGGGAAGTACAATAAGACTGCTGTAGCCCAGGAGAACTATAATGGGAGTAAAGGCAAAGGCCCAGCCGAAACCTGCGTGTCTTAAGAGCCTTGAAACCAGAAAAAACTGTATAACAGCACCGGCAAAATTAACAACAGCAAAAAATCCGCTGTAAAACCTGCCCACATAAACGGACTTATCCACGGTAATCAGTCCGTTCATTACCCCTGTTTCAAATTCCTTTTCAAGAGTGGATGACAGAAGATACTCTCCTGTGCTGTTGATAAGGTTAAAGAGTATAACAAATACGGCTATCATCAGCAGAATACGTCGTGTAAATATAATCTGGAAACAGGCAAGGAAGGATGTTTTTAATTCATGCAGAGGTGTGCAGTCATCCAGTATGCATTCCGGGGGGAGACTTCTTACGGCGTAGAGCGCAGGTATAAGCGAGAGGGCAAGGGTCCCGGATGAAAGCAGGATAAGATCATGTGCGCTTAAGTAATTAACGAGTATACGGCTGACACTGGCCCCGAACCACGCACCTATGGACCCGCCGAAGGCAATAATAACAAAGAGACGTTCTCCTGCCTCTCTTGTGAAAAGATCGGTTGCAAATGCCCAGAACTGTGCAATTATCAGTACGCTGTAGACACCAAGCCATATAAAGAAAGGTACCGACACAGGGTACCCAAGATATGATGCCGCATAAAAGAGAATAAGAATCAGCGAGAACAGGATTATCATTATTCTCATAAAATTATTGCAGCTGTATTTTCTGGACAGTTTTCCGTAAAGAGGAAGAAAAAATATAAGAAGCACGGCCTGCATGGCCACTGCATAGCTTCTTATTTCTGCGGTTCCTTCGGTCAGTATAAGGATTTCTCTTGCCGGTTTAAGGAAATAGGTGGTCATCAGTATGAGAAAAAGAGATGAGAACATTGCCAGTACACCCTTTATCTCTTCCGGTTTAGTTTTAACCCCAAGGAACAGCAGCTCCAGAATCAGGCTTTTGATTTTGTTTTTCAATATTCTTCCCGGTTATATAAGTTTAGTGTGTCCTGTTTCCTTCCTTTAAAATCATGTCTCTCCGATTAATAATTCCTTCTATCTGGAAGGGGTGAAGGTAGTCCGAAAGCTCTTTTGTGAGATTTTCTCTGTTAAGACGTTCAAGTTTTTTTATGAAAAAATCAGATAAATTAAGAGGCGCTTTCCTGTATTGCCTGGGGCGCCTTGTTTTTATGCCGAATGCTCGTGAGTGATCTATAAACAGAAGCATAAAATCATCTTTTGTCCAGAGGATATTGGTAAGGTTTCGGTCTCCGTTGCTGATAAGTACATCAAAGATGAAACGCATCCAGTACTGCTCATCTTTTTTACAGTAGCTGTTAAATGGAATATTTTCCTTTTCCCTGTCACGCTCATTTATACTGTTCGGAACCCAGTACTGCAGAACTCCTCTTTCCCCTTTTATTTCTCTTATAACTGCAGCAGGCACCATCTGAAGATCAAGCATGCGGTCAAGTTTATAAGCCGCTACATCATAAACATACCTGTCTGATTTGCTTAAGGCTGATCTTGAATAACTGTTGTTCAGGTGTTCAAGCAGGGGGTGCGAATCCTCTGTTTTAAAAACAGCATTAATGGTTTTATCCCCTTTTTTTATGGTGACTTTTTTAGGGTTCGTAATACCTGTGCCTATTCTCTTTATTTCTGTAATTTCTCCGTTAAGAAGAATATCTTCTAATTCCCGGTCACTCATGCCGGATAATTTTTTTGAAATGCTGAAGTTTTCATCATCAGGCGAAGTGCCTTCAGATTCTTTGTAATAATGGACCCTGATGCTGTCACCCTCAATTATCAGGGCAGATGCCTGTCCCCTGTAATAACTGTTAAGCATTCCCGTATCAATTTTTAAAACTTTGCCGCCCATTCCGGAAATTATTCTGTGGCTCCTGGTTGGAGTATGGCCTATTACAATACGTTCTGCCCCTGCTTTATTAAGAAATCTTTCAGTATTGAATGACTCGCAGTTTCCGTTACACGCAGCGGTTCCCCTGTACCACACCGGGCTTTCACTGTTTAATGTTTTTGCCTGCTGAGCCTCGTAAAGCTCCAGAACATCATCAAACCATGACGGTCTTTTTTCGGAATTGCGGTTTATGTCTGGGTCTTTATCTATCAGATCTTTTGCCTTGCTGTTAAGAAAGGCCGCCCGGTCGTAAAAATTAACATATGCCGGAAGAACATCTGCTTCTTTTAAACGCTCAGCCGTCTTCAGATATCTGTTAAGTTCAGCTTTTCCCTGTTCGTTTATTTCGGAGATACTCTTTTTAACCAGTCCTGAGGGAATTCCTCCATGGACAAAAACAGTGCTGTTAATCTTTAAAATCAACGGCTGATTTATAAGCCATTTGCCTATATAGCCTTCTGGGGCATATGCTCTGCTCAGTGCTGTAAAGCCGGGAGGGTAGAGCTGGTCAAACCTATCTCCTGGTGAATCTTCATTTTCATGGTCTTTTTTATACTGCTGTCTGAGTTCTTCTCTTTCTTCTTCTGTTTCATCATTAGTGAATGATTTAAAATCATATTTATTTGCATAGCTGTGATCGCCCGTCATTGCCATTAATTCATGGTTGCCCAGCAATACATGGACTTTACCGCCGGATTTTTCTGCCTGTTTCTGAAGTTTAATCATAAGGTCAACAACGTCGCGTGACCGTGGTCCTCTGTCAATAAGGTCGCCTATGCTTACCAGGTGAGTTTTATTTCCTGTCCAGTTAAGGCTTTTATCTATTATTTTTATTTCTTTAAGGAGGGCTGTAAGCTCATCATAGGCGCCGTGAACATCTCCAAATGCTATAATTTTTTCTGCTGTATTTATTTCTACAGAGCTGTCCGGAGCAGAAAACGCGCAGGGCGTGATGATAAAAACAAAAATCAGGTAAAGCCAGTATCGTATATATCGTACCATTTTGCTCTCACTTGAAAATTTGCTGTTATGTTAAAGTAAACACTCGTGAAGCTAAAGTCTACCGGCTAAACATAAATCCCTGGAAATTGTATATGAGGTATTTTAGGAGTTTCCGAATGAGATGAGCTGGTATTTAAGTTAATACGAAAGGCAGTTTGAATTTACCCACGAAGGCCGCGAAGAATACTAATGACAGTAAAAAACTGAAATTAAGAAGATTAGGAGTTAAGAAGTTTAGTTATAAAGTTTTGAGCATTTAGTTTATTTCTCAATCTCTTATTTTCTTAACTTCTAATCTTTCGGTTTTATTACTTATCCTCTTTTTTGAACTGTGCAATTGTCTGTGCAAGAATAAAGTGCTGTTCAGGACGAAGTTTTAAAGTCTTTTTAATTAATTCTGCATCTGCAAATGCACGGACTATACACGCAAGGTTTTCCGAAGCGCACCACAGGTATACATTCTGCACTATAAGCCCTGTGTTTGCAAAGGACCATGTTTCTTCTGTTTCCTTCATTCTTTTTCCCATGAATTTAGCTCTTTCATAATCCGCAACATAGATCAGGTTTACCGGAGCTCCGGGGACAAAATCCTGGGTCCCAGCAACTGCACGGATGTCTTCTTTGCCCAGTACTATTAATGCATGTTCCTGCGGATCGTACAGGTAGTATCCATCGGCAGTTGTTACATAAATGTCGATGTTTTGCCAGTCTGCAGCTGAAGGAGCCGTGCGGTGATTGGTACCGGGCCTGTTAATACCGTCTGCCGCCCACAGCATGTTAGACATCTGCTGCATTGTAAGTTTTACCGCAGGGCCGAAATTACCTCTCTGACTTTTTCTTAAGCTCAATGCCTTCATAAGGGGCATGCCGCCGTCAGTTTGGGGATTGGGGAGTTTTATTTTTTCCTCTGCAAATGCAAAACCGGTGTTAAGTAAAAAAAACAGGCAGGTTAAGGACAGTAATATTTTCTTCATAGCGTGGTTTCCTCCATTGGTAAGTTATTAATATATTATTTAGACTTTTAAATTAGTACAGGTTTTCCAGCCATTGTAAGAATGGATTTCTGTTCAAAATAATTAAGTTGCAGGTCTATGTCAAATTAAATTGACGCAGAATTAAAGTTGACAAAAAGGAATAAAAGAGAGTAAAAGGGGGTATAAAAACAGATTGTAGGAGGTCAAAAAGTAATGGAAAGGTATTTGTATTCAATTGAAAAGGTAGCTGAGCTTTTGGATGTTCATAAGAAAACAGTCCTTAGATACATTAAAGAAGGAAAGCTGAAAGCCAATAAAGTGGGCGGAAGATGGCGCATACATGGAAATGACCTCACTGATTTCGCCGGAACCAGGGGAGGTGCCGAAGAATTTGTGCCCAGGGTTCAAAAGCCAAAGGCCGATTTTGCTCCTGAGCCCTTTGTGTCCGCTGTTGTACATGCTGAAAATATAGACAGGGAAGAAGCCATGAGAATAAGCAATACTCTGGTTGCAGTAAAAAACAGTGGTATTGGAACGGATAAGCGGTGCAGGATTGATACTGTATATTTTGAAGATGATCTGAAAATTCAGGTGCTCATATGGGGCTCTATGGATTTTACATATCAGATTTTAAAGATAGCGGAGGAATTACTGAAATGAGTAATAAAAACAAAACGGTTCCAAAAAGCATAAAAAATCCTGAAATTCTTAAAAAGAAGTACAAAGAGATGCTGGAGTACTGGCCTGTTAAAAAAGAAGAAAAATATATTCCGACATCATTCGGGAAAACTTTCTGTATAAAAAGCGGTGATGCGTCCAATCCTCCCATGATACTTATTCATGGGGCGCAGTCGAACTCTGCATCATGGATGGGGGATATCAAGGTCCTGAATGAAAAATACTGTACTTTTTGCCTTGATATTCCGGGTGATCCGGGAGGCAGTGAGGATAAACGTTTTGGATGGGAAGGCAGCTGTTTTTCTGACTGGATAGGGGAATGTATGGATCTTCTGGGAGTTGAAACTGCAGCAATAGGCGGTCTGAGTCTTGGAGGATGGGCGTCTATCAGGTTTGCCATCGATTATCCAGGACGGGCCGATAAGCTGCTGTTACTGGCGCCCGCTGGAATTGCACCTGTAAAACTGTTTCCTGTCTTAAAGCTTGTCCTGTTTTCAATGATGGGGGAATGGGGAAAGGAAAAAATTATTAAGATGCTTTTTAAGGGCAGGGAGGTAACCCGGGGTATACGGGATTTTATAGATGTTACTTCAAACAACTGTAAACCCAGGCTTGGTAATCCTCCTGTTTTTTCGGATGAAGAACTTGCTTCTCTTAAAATTCCTGTGGTTCTGATAGGAGCAGAAGAGGATGCTATTATTGATACAAAGAAAACAGCAGAAAGACTTAAACACTGCGTAAGTAATTTTAAAAGTGTTCTGCTGGATGAAGGTCATGCACTGGTTAACCTGGATAAAAAGGTGTTTGATCTGCTGGGGTAGGACAAAATCATTATTTTAAAAGATGAACGTCCAACATCGAATCCGCCACTGCTGAAAACTATATAGCTAAGGCGGGACAGGTATCCAATATCCAGTTTTTAATGAATGTATAATGCAGGGGGGAACCTGCGTGTTCTCCCGTGTTTTACCGTGGTATCGGATAATAAATACCTTTACTGGTTAAGTATCTGAAATGCGAAAGGCTGGGCCGACACAGGGGTCGGCACCCTACAGGGCAGTTTGACCTTTTGTACTGATAATGTTTTGTGGATATTATTCGGGATCACATGATCGTCTATGGGTCCAGGTAAGGTTTATAACAATGTAGGGTGCAGGCCCCCGTGCCTGCCCGTGTATTACCGTGATGTCGGATAATAAGTACCTTTACGGATTAAGAACCTGAAATGCAAAAGGCTGGGCCGACACAGGGGTCGGCACGTTACAAGTTAGTCTGACCTTTTGTGTTGAGGATGTTATTCGGGATCACATGATCGCCTATGTATCTAGGTAAGGGTTATAAACTGTAGGGGGAGAACCTGCGTGTTCTCCCGTGTTTTACCGTGATGTCGGATAATAAGTACCTCCGCGGGTTAAGAACCTTAAATACGAAAAGCCGGGCCGACACATAGGTCGGCACCCTACAGGGCAGTTTGATCTTTTGTGCAAATAATGTTTTGAGGGTGTTATTCGGGATCACATGATCGCCTATGGATCCAGGTAAGGGGTATAAACTGTAGGGGAGAACCTGCATGTTCTCCCGTGTTGCACCATAATGCCTGTTAATTATTTTGGATGACCTGCAAAGGGATAAGATAAAAAAAGGCGGGCACAAGGCCCGCCTGTCAATATCTCTTCCATATGGAAGGCAACTGTCTACCTTTTTTCAGCTGAAAGCTGATGGCTGACAGCCGAAAGCTTCATTTTACAGCTCAGCGCAAACAACTTTTACAAATTTACCATTTTCAATATGGTAATGAATAAACTGAGGAATCTCTACTACCTGTCCTACTGCAAGAGGGTTAAGTTTCGGCCAGTCAGATGCGGCTACTTTTTCATCTGATAATTCGTTAACGCCTTCAATCCTGACGGTAGCTTCAAGAATGACATTGTTTTCATCAGAAACAAAACGGTCAATGTGTACGCTTTCTTTGATATAGGCATGAAGGAAATCATAGAATTTTTTAATAGATTCCCTGGTTTTAAATGTTCCACCGACATGTGTCAGCTCAAATTTATTATCTTCAGCAAACCAGTCAAGAAATTCATCATATTCTCTGCCGTTAAATTTTTTCAAGTAAACATCAAATTCTTCACGTGTCATAATTGCCTCTCTTTTAAAAATAAAATTTATATAACTCTTCCTATACGTGAACCATCCCCGATAGCATCTATGATAAGAGCCGGGTTGATGCAGTCTCCAATCTGGTATACTTCGGGAGCTGTATCCTTCATTATTTCCATAATTTCAGGGTTCGGAATCATTGGCAGTGCAGGTAAGATAGTATCTGCTGTAAGAAGTTTCTTTTCTCCGTCTTTAGTGGTGATAACCATTCCTTTGTCAGTTATCTCTTCATACTTTGCACCGGGGTACATCTGAACGCCTTTATCTTCAAGCCATCCAAACAGGCGGACCTTATGGTTTTCTATAACCATGTGGCCCATCTTTTCGGCTTCTTCCACTACTGTTACATTTTTACCGCGCTTGGCAAGGAACACTGCTGTCTGAAGACCGTGTATGCCGCCGCCGATAATAACAACGTTTTTACCTACCGGCATCCAAAGTTTGGTGGCCCATGTAAGCTTGGCAGGCCCTGCAAATCGTAATGCTTTTTTGAGCTGTTTGTTCAGGTCCGCAGCCTTAAGAACCTTTTTGGATTCAATTCCAGGGATTTCCGGAATATAGTATTTACCGCCTGTTGCAAGTATAAGCACATCAGGTTTAACCTTTTCAACCAGCGCCTTATTAACTTCCTTACCTGTATGTACTTTAACACCCAGTTTTTTGATCTGGGTTTCAAGGTAGCTGACAAGGGCAGGGAGGTCTTCGATTTCTACACCTTTAATGGTTGCTGCGACCGGTACAGATCCGCCCATTTTAGGTTCTTTTTCATAGAGCTCTACTTCATGACCTCTTAAGGCTGCTATTCTTGCGGCTTCCATTCCTGACGGACCGCCGCCAACTATCATGACCTTTTTCTTTTTGTCTGCAGGCTGGATCTCGTATTCACGCTCCTTTGCAAGGGAAGCATTTATTCGGCAGAATGATTTGCTGAATTCACCCGGAACATACTGTGTGTGTATAGCTTCTATACATGACAGACACCTTGTACATGGTGCTATATCATCAAGTCTTCCTTCCTTGGCCTTGTTGGGAAGATCCGGATCTGCCAGAAGGCGTCTTGTCATACCGATAAAGTCGGCTTTATCATCCTTAAGTATTTTTTCTGCCATTACTGCATCGATACCTGCTGTGGCAATAACTGGTATATTGACTGCATCCCTTACAAATGATGCCAGCGGTACCCAGAATCCGGCTCCGCTGTGGCTGCCGTCCAGGTGTTCCGGTAACGGATCAGGTACTTCAGGGTAACAGACTGCTTCGGGCCAGTTGATTAAACTGTACAGCGGACCCATACCGTCTGCCTTGGGGTGAAGGTTGTCAGCTCCGGCAGCTTCAAACAGTTTACCGAACTCCTGACCTTCTTCAGGGGTTATGCCGTCATCTATACCGTATTCAGCCGCATTATAAAGCACACCTATGGGGAAATCATCTCCCAGGCTTTTCTTTATTTTCTGTATAATTTCAACCATGAAACGGGCCCTGTTCTCAATACTTTGAGGTCCGTACTGATCTGTTCGCTTATTCCAGTGACGGGACATAAAGGTATTGCCGAGGTGCTGAGTTCCGCAGTGTACCTCAAGGTGGTCGACACCTGCTGCTTTAAGGCGCTCTGCTCCTTTTACAAACTCTTCCTGAATTCTTTCAATATCATCAAGGGTTGCCTCAACGGTTTCATCACTCAAATGTCCATATACTTCTTCCTGCATAACGGAAGCTGCAATCGGCGGGCGTCCGGCAAGCGAAGCAGGGCACCAGGGGCCTGCATGCATCATCTGTACAGACAGTTTACAGTCGTGTTTGTGGACTGCATCTGCAAGATCTTTAAAACCCGGAATATATTCATCCTTATCAATACGCAGGCCGTCTTCCATCCTTGCGCCCAAAGGAAAATCAATGTAGGCGTTCCACAAAATAACCATGCCTGCGCCGCCCTTTGCCACTGCTTCTACGTAGTCAATGGTTCTCTGGTTCATGTGGGCATCAACCGGGTCATGGGTATTCATTTCCGCAGCTGTTTTTACTATCCTGTTTTTAACCTGCATCTTACCTATATTGTAAGGTGTAAAAAGCTTTTCAAAATGCACCTTTCCGCTCATTATTCATTCTCCTTTTTGTTGCCAATACTTTTTATAAAAACAGGGGGAAATAAAGCCTATCCCCTTAAAATTTACTATCTTACAACAGTAATTCCCTTTGTTTTGAGGAACGAAGTATATGGAGTGAAACATTGTATGTCAATGTTAAAACAGCCCCTTCCATGCTGCAGTTTCGTGCTATTTTCCCTGTAATCTGGCTAAGTTATTGAACACGCGATAAGTTTGCAATGTTGCATAATTATATAAAAAAATATTATTGTTAAAGAAATATTGCAGTTCATCTTACGGTAGTTAAAAAGGGTCTTGAAATAGTAACCGAATATATAGTAGAAATAAAAAATATTTATGTATATTCGTTCATTGTGTCACTGCTTGCCTTTCGATTTAGATGCCTGAAATTCTGAAGATGTTTTTTTTTAAATAAAAGAATCAATATAATTTTGTGCGAAATAAAGCTTGGGTCGGTCTGCTTTCAATTTACTACTATTTTAGGAGGATTAAAGTGAGAAAAGTATTTTATTACATCGCATTGTTTTTATCCGTTTTATTACTTGGCAGTACTGTACAGGCAGCTATTATCACTCAGTCATTCTATGGGGTTGTTCAGAGTGTTGATGTTGACAGTGATTATTTTCCTGAAGGTGTTCCAGGGTTGCCGGAAGTTGGTGATTATATACATTTATTCGATGTTCAGTATGATAATGAAGGCAATGAGGCTACTTACATTGATTCACATGGTACCCTAAATACACTTACTTCTGGGGACTTTTTTAGTTTTATTGACGATGCAACATTTACGTTTACTTCAGTAATAAATGATTTGCTGATTATGAATTTGACAGATGATTCTCTAAATTCATCTTCTGTTCACAAGATGTCGCAGGCAATTGTCTCCGGCTATGACTCAGATGCTATCAGATCCACTTATATAAGTTACCAGTCAAATGGCTGGACACTTATGTTAGCGTATAGCGAAAGCATTGATAATTTATTATATGCAGATTTGTCTCATCAAGAAATGCTTGCAGATGATGAAATGGATTCATCAATTTATATCAGTTTCAACACAGGTCAACCGGTACCTTTACCCGGTACTCTGCTGCTTATTGGGTCCGGATTTCTGTGCCTGACTGGATTAAGCAGAAAATACAGGATGCGGACAGAAAAATAAAAGCAGCAACTCTGCGATCACTTTTTATTACGCCTTATGGATTTTGATTTAATCCGGGTATTTCGCCGTTTTTATTTTTGTTTTAAAGCCGGCCTGGTACCCGGGTTATTTATTATTCTGTATGGTTTTAATAAAAACTGACTGCTGTTTTGAGGGTCGAAATATATAAAGGTTGATGTTAATCTCCCCTGTGAAATCCCGTCACGCCATATTGCCGGTCAATACACCTGCACAATGATGAAAAAATTAATTCTCCTAAGTGGTTGAACACGCGATAACTTTTGGAAATCACTTAAAAATATCAAAATTTAGTGCCTGAATTTAATTGACATAGTGGAAATATCTGCTTATTTTTTACATGTTTTAGGATATTTTATTATGGATATAGTTTTTATTACAGAAATACAGGGTTGTTATTTTCATGTCTGAGCGGGTTATTCATGAATAAACTCTGCAAAAATAAAGTAAGTATACATTAACCGGGAAATAGAATGAACATTTTTACGGTTATAGATTAAACAAGGAGACGTAATATGAAGGATATCGATACCGGCCTGCTTGGCAAAATTGATGAGCTTACCCTTAGCAAACGTATTCAGGACTGGAAAAAAGCGGTAAACGCATCAGAATGGAAGCTTTTTGCTGACAGGGAAAGATGGACCGCATCATCATGGCAGGAAACAGAAGGACAGGACATCCAGATCCGCCGTGCAAAGCTTCTGGAAAATATTCTGGAAAACATTGAAATCCGCATTCAGGACTTCGACACCATAGCAGGACGTCTTGCACCGGATATCATAGGCTGTGCCACTTCATTTGATATATCCGGAGACTATATATCCGACCTCTGGAAAGATGATGATCAGCTTAATGTTACGATGGACGCTAATGTCGGTATGGATAAGGAAAGCATAGAGATCCTTCGAAACAGCGCACGTCTGTTTGCAGGTAAAACCGCACCTGAAATGACATACAAGGCATGGGAAAAGGCTGCCGGATCATGGGCAAAGGATGCTGAAAGTGCAAAGCTTAAAGATCCGACTCTTGATGTAGGAATATACGGCCAGTGTACTTCTGTTCTGATGTGGGAGAAGATAATCAATAAAGGCGTAAGAAGTTTCATTGACGATGCAAAATCACGCATAGAAGATTTTAAAAAGAACCAGGGTACTGAGATAGATAAACTTTATTTCTGGGAATCAGCAGTTATTGTATGTGAAGCTGCAATCAAACACGCAAACAGGTATGCTGATCTTGCTGCTGACATGGCGGAAAAGGAAGCTGATGAAAACCGGAAAGCAGAGCTTCTTGAAATCGTCCGCATATGCAGAAAGGTGCCTGAGTTTCCGGCAGAGAGCTTCCAGGAGGCTCTTCAGTGCATGGCAATTATAGGTGTATGTAAAAATTATGAAAACCCCATGCACAACAACCCTCAGTGGGGACGCGGTGATCAGTATCTTTACCCGTTCTTTAAAGCTGATATAAAAAGCGGCGCTATTTCAGTTGAAAAGGCAGCAGATCTTTTATCCGAGCTTATTGGAAGATGGGGAACCCAGACCTTTATTGCCGCTGAAAGTCTTAAGCAATCTCACCAGATCAATTTCGCAATCAATAACATCATGGTAGGCGGTGTTGATAAAACAGGAGTGGATGCATCAAATGAACTGAGCTACCTGTTCCTTCATGTTATCGGCCTGCTTCAGCAGTCATCACCTACAGTCTGTCTCCGCTGGAACAAGGAAACTCCTGACTGGCTCATGAACAAGGCGATCCGCACAAACATGGCTACAAGAGGCGGTATTCCTCTGTTTGAAAATGATGAAGTAGTAATCAACCATTTTGTAGATGATGGTATCCCGGTTGAAGAGGCAAGGGAATGGTGCGGTCTTGGGTGTGTTTATCCGTGCCTGCCTTCAAGGGCCGAACATTACGGAGCTGAAGGTGTTGCTGCCTTTAATATCGCAGCTCTTCTTCATCTTGTGTTCAATAACGGTGTGGATATAAACGGTAAACTTACCGGTGTACAGACCGGTGACCCGAGAGAATTTAAAAGTGTTGATGATTTCTACAACGCTCTTCTGGAACAGATAAAATTTATAACAACACGTATCTTCTGGCTTGCAGATATTGCCAGAAAAGAACAGCCTAAGTATATGAGACTTCCGTTCCTGTCAGTAATGGGTATTGAAAAAACCATGGAAGACGGTCAGGATCTTTTAATCCCGCATCCTGATTACTCTATGTACGGCATATCCGACAGGGCAATAGTTGATGTTGCCGATTCTCTCATGGCAATGAAAAAACTGGTTTTTGAAGACAAGAAACTTACTCTTGATGAACTGCTTGATGCACTTGAAAACAACTTTGAAGGTGCAAGGGGCGAAGAGATCAGGCAGATGTGTCTTAACCAGCCCAAGTATGGTAACGACATAGATGAGATTGACAGCCTTGTTGCAAAATTAAGCAAAGACTCCTATGACATAATAAGAAGTTATGACAATGCACCATTTAAAAAATACCTGGTAGCAAGAGAAGGTCTTGCATGGCATTACTTTGGCGGTCTTGGTGCAGGCGCTCTTCCAAATGGAAGAAAGGCTTTTGAACCGCTTAATGACGGATCGCTTTCACCCATGCGAGGCGCAGACAAAAAGGGGCCGACAGCAGTATTAAGATCAGCCCTTAAGGCCGGATCAAAAGAGTCATATGCATCAGTTCTCAATCAGAAATTTTCTTCATCAATAGTACAGAGTGAAGAGAGCATAGGTAAGCTTGTTGATTATACAAATGCATTTCTTGGAAACAATGGTTCACACATCCAGTACAATATGGTTGATACCGAGGAACTGAAAGATGCAAAGGTAAATCCTGACAAGCATAAAGACCTGATTGTAAGAATAGGCGGATTCAGTGCATATTTTACACAGCTTTCACCTGGAATTCAGGATGATGTAATCAACAGAAGTGAACACAATATTTAAAATTTGATGTTTAGACGGGTTTTTAACCCGTCTTCACCCATAATTCTATTTTTGCAACAGGAGTAAACATGACAGAAAAAAAAGCGGTAGTATGTAACAACCTTATCGTACCTGACGGTGTCCATGACTTTGAAGCTGAAGATCTGGAGGATAAAAACCCTGCAGATGATCCTCTTAAACGTGTTATCTATATGGATGACAGTGTTGTTCCAGGATCTTTTTATGTTGAAGCTGTCTGGGCGGTAGACGCGCTGCCTGAGCGTGAACATCCGGAACATACGCATGATTATGATGAGATTTGCGGTTTTGTTGGGAGCAATATGGAAGATACAACCGATCTTGGCGGTGAAATAACTTTCAGCATAGCCGGCGAAAAAATGGTTATTACAAAAACCTGTTTTATATTTATCCCGGCCGGTGTAAGCCACGGCGGCCTGGGTTTCAGAAAGATAACAAAGCCTGTGTTCCAGATAGCTATGTCACCCATGAAGAGATTTGTAAGTGATCCTCCAACCTAATCTGTTTCACTGCTGACAAAACAATAAAAAAAAGGGCGAAAATTATTTCGCCCTTTTTTTATGACCTGAAATATCCTTCCCTTTCCTGCGTTCCTCCATAGAGGGTAGGAACGAGATTTACAGAGCTTATTTTGCTTCGCACCTTCATAAGATACTGGTGCTCCCCCTGTTAGATTTGATTATTCCCCTTTCAGAGTATTCCCGGAAATGGTCATTCGTATACACTTGCTGATTTTATATGTTAGCTGTTTTTATGCATAAATTCCTGTGTTATAAATTGCTTTTAGTTGATTTAAAATACTCCTTAAGTGTTCATTTCGTCTGCAGTATATAGCTCAATTTCCACAGTTGGTTCTCTCACTTCTTATACAACTTAAAATACTGAACTAAAGAATATCTGGATCGTTTTAATAAAATGGTTTTGGGGATTGTATTACTCTGATTAACCGGTTTGCTTTTTTCTAAATAAAACTGATTTAATTAGTGAAGGAGGCTTTAAAATGAAAAAAAGATGTCTGGTGTTTTTTATTTTCGGTGTATCTTTTCTATGGGCAGTTAATGCCAATGCCTTTACTTACTCGACCTATGCATCCTACACGCATACTGTAGGGTCCTCTACTTCAGTTATTGAAGCTGATGATACGACTACTCCTCCCCCTGCGTCATCCATTGTTTCTACTGTAACTACCACAAACGGATCCGCTATGGGCTGGGCTGACAATGCAATTGCCACTTCAAGTTTTACTGAACAGGGGTATGGAAACGTTCTTGTTGATGGTATTATGTTTAACCCGGAGGCAAATGATAATTCCTATCCTGATATTCTTTTTGCATCTGCAGTTGTTTCAGATCAGTATATGAACATGAGTTCTTCTCCTGTTAATATTTCATTGGAATATTTTATAGATGAAATAAGTCTTGCCATCGGTGATTATGCGGGAGCCGAGGCTGGGATTCAGGGTTCACCCGTTGTATCTTATTCCTTTGAAATCATCGGGAATGGATTCCTTCTCTGGTATTCGTATGCAGAGCTCTCCGGCGGTATCATAAGCCATAATCTCATTAAATCAGGCACTGAACTGGGCAGTACATATTTTTTAACTGATCCGTCTAATCAAAATGAATTTGGTTATAGTTTTGACCAGTTTAATAATACTCTAGACCTCGGAACACTTGATCCCGGGGAGACCTATGAAATAACCGCCTTTCTGGAAGTTACAGTTGCGACCGGACCATTTGAGCTTGGAGGTAAGGCCGGTTTTTTTGACCCCGAATCTGTGGGGTTTAACGGTACAATAGTTGAAACTCCAGTGCCTGTGCCAGCTGCGCTTATTTTACTAAGCTCAGGGATGCTGGGTATTATCGGGCTCCGAAGAAGGTTCAGCAGGGAATAAGTTTTTCAGTCATCTGAAAAATTGAAAATAAATTAAAAAAGGGGACTGATGTCCCCTTTTTTATTATACAACGGTGTCCAAAAATCTATTTTAAAAAGCTGCATAGATTCGCTGCAGAGGCCCCAAAGCCTCTCGCCACGAAGTGTTCATGAATAAGTGATTACGTAGCCAACGAATAAACTTTACTGATCTCTGTGTTGCTCTTTTGGGCTGTACAAGGAAGTCTGGCAGCGTTTTCACTTTAGTCTTTCTATTGGCAAGAACCGATTCAAGTCTATTGCTCCGTCGGATATTTTCTAATTCATTAATAATCCCTTCCTTTTCAATGCAGCCTTCGAAGATCATCATTAAGTTATGTGCTATGCATATAAACTGTGCCTGCATTTCTTTTGCTATATCTGACGTTGCCCATGATTTCTTTTCAGCTAGTTTGTTTTTTATATCATCAAAGATTTTCTCTATATCCCATCTGGTTCTATAAAGATAAGCTATCAACCCTGGAGGTATATCTCTTAAACTTGTAACAAAATTAAAAGTATCACCTGTGATAGGACACTTAAAAACAACTCGATGCATTATTACTCCAGCAGCACATCCAATTATTTGAAACTTTTGAACACCTTTATTAACCGGATCTTTTTTATCGTAATACATCTCACCTATTACCATAGGGGCCATATTCTTTTTCTCTCTGCTGATAAAATAGATTCCGCCAAGATGTTTCCATTTAAACCACTGAAAAAAATCAATGCCAGCTCTATCCCATACATATATAACTTTCCTGCCTTTTGGTGCTGACTGCCTAAGGGTGGTAATCTCGAGTCGTTTAAGAGCTCTTGTGTCATGTTCTCTTTTTCGTGTGCCACTTGTATCCGCCACGGTTAAATGTCTCAAGGCATGGCTTCTAAGGTCAACTGAGTAAAAGTGTTGTGTTGCATGTTTCTTACCGTCTTTTCTGATATCATGAACTGCTGAGCTATGGTAATGTCCGTCTCCGGCATGAATGTCATATCCATTCAGTTCCGGATATTTTGCAAATGGATCAGTATCCTTATTTGTCCTCATACTTTCGTATAAAGATAAACTTACATCACGGCACAACTTTAGACGCCTATTGCTTTTTAGCGCGGCGCGTTTCTGGAACAATGTCTCAAGTTAGATTTGCATTACACTACATGCGGAAACAGGTTTATTCAGAATTAAATTCTTCAATTTTTTTGTCAAGACATTTTGCGATACGCGGTTGACCTCCTTTCTGTATGCGCGTTGTTTATTAAGTTTTTTCTTTCGAAGAGAGACAATTCTTTCTCTTAATCCATTATGGCATTGATCAGGTGTTACGTAATCAATACCTGAATGCAAATGATTCTTGTTATACCAGAGGAAATAATCTCTAAAGTATTGAACAGCTTCATCGCGGTCCAAAAATTGACCGGGATATTGAGGCGCCCTTTTAACTGAACCAAACATTGACTCTATAAAGGGATTATCATTGGGGGTTCGCGGCCTGGCAAAAAGTTGAGGCATATTGTTTTCCTCAAACATTGTTTTAATAGGCCGAGCTTTCATCTGGCGTCCTCTGTCATTAATGATCTCAGGACGTTGATCCATCGGAAGATCAAGGATATTTTCATTTATAAGACCGTCTTCAATGAGTTCTTTTGCTTCTCCGGCTGTCTGATGCCAACTGACCAACCAGGAGATGGCTTTACGAGAGTATTCATCTAAAAGTAAATACAGGTAAACAAAAATACCCTTTTCCATGGTAGGTAAATAACTTATATCCCAGCACCATCGCTGATTAGGGCCTGTAAGTTCTTTACGAACAGGAGGAATTGAATGGCCGTTATGTTTATTATTTACTCTCATTGTAGTCATATTTTCCGAACGTAAAATGCGATATACAGAAGAAAAAGAAACAAAGAATATATCCAGATCCCAAGCTGTTACCGCTAATATCCTATGGGATAGATCTGCGTATTCTTCTTTCTTAGCCATTTCCAAAACAGCTGTCCTTTCTGCCGGTAGAAGTCTGTTAACTGGTTCCTGTGGCCCTGGTTTCAGATTATCGAGGCTATGCCCATTATCTCTTTTCCAGCGCCACCGGGTTACTCTGCGACGGCTAATCATCAAAAGCTTACAGGTTCGTTTTACTGAAATACCAGCATCCTCGGCTTCATCTATAACTGACAGAATATCAACCTTATGCTGCTCACTCAGCCACTGGCCTTTTATCGCTCCCACGAACCCCCATTCGTTTTTTTTCGTAAGGCCATCAGCTCAACAGAAAGATCTGCCAGAGCGCGTTCTTTCTCTTCAAGCTCGCGTTTCAAGGCCTCATAATCGTCCTGGGAGACCATCTTCTTTTTTGCTCCGGGACGGGCAGCCAGATGCTCAAGTGCACCTTCTTTCACTTTGTTACGTATTCTGTTTAAATCTGTGGAATACATCCCTTCACGGCGTAAAATCTCACCTACGGGTTTATCGCCTCGCTGGGTTTCCAAATATATTTGAAACTTTTTCTCAGGGGATAAATATTTTCGTTTCTTTTTTTCGTCAGTATTCTTTTTATCCTTTGAACGACTCATGGTATACTCCTTTCAATTTCGCCGCGGACGGGGCAACTCCGGTCGCCCTACGGGCTCCCTACGTTACCCCGTCACGACATATATACCATGTAGTGTAATTACATCCAACTTTTGAGACATAAATTCAGAAACGGCGGGAGCGTCTCGAAGAAAAGGCTCCGCTTTAAATCGGTTCCACCTGAATCTGATAGCTTCTGCAAAAATGCTCTTCCGCTTGGTTCTTGGGAAAATATTCTTAGCAAGCCTATTTTAATCCATTCAGAATCGGTTAATGTTTTGCACTCTCTTTTGAAATTGCATTGGTCGACCAGGCGTATTAACGGCTGGAGCAACTTTCCGAATACTGTTTCTGTTGTAGTTGTTTGAGTAGCCATGAGTAAAAATTTTTCTGACACTCAAGGGAAAGTCAAGCGTAAAACGCATTATATTTAAGTATATTAACATGTTAGGTCTAGCCGAGACGCAAAAGAACCCCTTATTTTTACGCCTCTACAGATGCTTCTTATGGCCTTACAGGATACTTCTAGCGCAGATTTATCTCTGGAATTTTGGACACCGTTGTTATTATATCTTGATCATGCTTTATCATGGTATGTATTTAAAATATTTAATAATACATCTGAGTCCTGAAATCCGGGGTTTTTCCCTCTTCAATTTCTTTAATCCAAATGTCGCACTTATCCCTGCCCGAAGTCCAGAATTCCCGGCATTGTTTAAGAAAAGCCGCAACTGTATCCCTTTCACCATGCTCAAGAAGTTCCTTTGCCAGGTTGAGGTTGGGGCCGAAAGAAACAAGGGTAGGGGATCCTTTTGTTTCACCTGCTTTAAGCAGATATTCACAGGCCGATTTAATGTCGTCTTTTTTTACAGCAACCATACCCAGAACAAAATTGCCATAGTAAACAGAGAGCCCGTCGTCAGAATAAAAATTACCAGCCGGTTTAGATGCGTAGGCTAACATTTGATTTGCATAATCCGCGGCTTTATCAAGTTCCCCGGCCTCAACAGCAGCTTTGCCCATGTCCGGCAGAATATTCATTTTAGCAATCCCGGGAAAAGATTTTGAACCGATTTTGTTATAAACGTTTTCATAAGCGCTTAATGATTTTTGAGCAGCAAGCTCTCTTTCTTTTCCTGTGCTCTGTATCATCTTGAATTTATAAATCTCTCCGAGTCTTCTGTCCCATTCACTGTTATTGCTGTCTATTTCTTTCCCATGCTCATAACACTCTATTGCAAGGTCGATGTTTTTGCCTGTGAAATTATTTCCGGCATTTAAAAGTACATGCGGGTTGTCCGGATTTTTTTTTACCTGTGCTTTCCATGCTTCGGCTATCTCAGGATCCGGACAGTTTCCGTAGGAGCGATTCAGGACATCAGCTTCAGGATGGTTTTCTACCAGCCATAGATTCATCTGCTTTCTTTTAGTTTTGTTCAGCTCATCACGCTTTCCGGCGTAGTAAAGAAGCAGGAGTGAACGGCTCCTGATATCGTCCGGATTATTTTTTATACACTCTTCAAGCTCTGCAGCCTTTTCAGGCGTAAGGTTTCTTCCTTCTCTTTCAAAGTCCATTCTCTGGCTGATTTCCCTGCTGCGTTCCATAATATTACTAAATGATGCTTCTGTACTGTTCTGCCCATGAAGGCCTGCAATACCGACAGTGAAAAACAGGGAAATCGAAAAGGCTGCTGCTTTAAAAGCCAGGCCCGTATTAACCGCAGTGTTCCTCTTTTTTGAGAGAATTTTCGAAACTCTTTTACTTAAGCTTGATCCCTGTCCTGCCATGCCTGATGCAGTAGGGAGACTGCATATCAGGGTAACTTTTTCTGCAAGGTCTGTAATACACTGAATATATGTTTTGGGATTAAGCTCACGCAGCACATAGTTATCCGACACTTCCTCCCTTGCCTGTTCGTGTTCTTTGTTTATGATGTAGATCAGAGGGTTCCACCAGTTTACGGCTATTATAACCCTGTTGATTAAATCAATGATGTGGTCATAGTTATAAATATGAGCCAGCTCATGAAGCAGTATGCTTTTCAGTTCATTTTCATTTAAGCAGTCAAACAGCTTTTGAGGAATTATTACAATGGGGTTTAAAAGGCCTATGGTTACGGGCGATTCTATCCTGTGGGATGTAAAGAGTTTTGGCGGACTCTTTTTCCCAAAAGAAACAGCCGCGCTGTTGCTCATTTCAATAAATGACCGGTCTGTAATAGCAGAAAGGCTGCGTTTAAATTTTATGATTAACAGAAAGTTAAAACCAAATCTAAAAAGCTGGATCACTATTCCTGCAAGCCAGATAAGGCATATTAAATTAATTAAAGCAATAATCATGATTCTGGTCATTGCTGCTGATTCAGTGCTTTTATTCTGTTCAAAAAAAGAGTGAGTCATGCTGCCGGTATCGCCGGACTGTTCTGGAATTACAGATTCTGAAGATTCTACTGTTAAAGACTCATTCTGTTCATCCAAAAGGGTTTCTGTAAATGCTGCTGACGGATCTAAAAAAACGGGAACAACGGGTTTATACCATGCAATCCCATACACTTTAAATCCAATTGAAATTACAATAGCCAGGCCTGTAACTGCTATTATCCCCATACTTACAAGACTGCGGACAGGGGCTGATTTTCCGGATATAAGCTTGATTATAACAACTCCCAAAAGGGTAACCATAAAAACTTTAAAAAACAGAGTAAATACAGATACAGCCAGTTCCTGGCTGAACAGTAAAGAAATGATTTCCATCTGTTTAGTCCTCGTATTCGTCTAGTAATTTTCTCATTTGCCTGATTTCATCAGGCGAAATCCCGGACTTGCTGAATAAGGCCTTAAAAAGTTTTATACGGGAACCATTAAAAATCCGTTCCCCGATATCATGAGCAATTGATGCTGCTGCTTCGTTTCTTGGAGTTGTGGAAAGGAAGATAAACTTATTACCTTCCTTTCGATGTGTGAGCCAGCCTTTTTCTTCCAGTCTGCCCAGCTGCACCTGGATGGTGGCACGTCTCAGGTCACGTCCCTGTTTTGTGTTTATTTCCTGCTGGATTTCTGTCGCTGTAATTTCACCTGCTTCCCATACGGTATTCATTATTTCAAATTCAGCAGGCGTTAACCTGGGTAAAGTGTCTTTTTTCATTTATAAACCCCTTTGCAGACGTGTGTCTGTAAAAATACAGACTATTGTCTGCAAAGTCAATGAATAAAATAAAACTGTTATCCTATGTGCTTCATACATGTTATGATTTTAAAATTAAATATACAGTATAAAGACTTATGTTTTATTGATTTTTAAAGGGAGCGTTAAGTGTGTATAATCGAACATTAAAAATATTAATAGCATCACAAAATCCGCAGCTTGAAACAATTCTTAAAAAAGCCCCTGAGGTCGAAAGATTTTCATATCAGTTTTCCTGTTGTCCGGATGCAGGTGAAGCTGACCTTAAAGGATACGGGGTTATAGTCATTGATTTTGAAAAAAGCAAACCTGGTTTTCTTGAAAAGATACTTAAAGCTAAAGATGAACATGCAGTTGTTATAGGCTGTTTTTCAGCCGACAGTTTTCCTGCCATGGCGCAGAATTATCATCTTTTAGATAGAATCTGGACCAGACCCTTTTCCGAAGAACAGGTTCTGTCTTCCTTCATCGGGATACTTCAGCAGCTTAAAGATCATGAGGATTCGGTACTTACACAAAAATACCTCGATACACTGATAGACAGTCTGCCCGATCTTATCTGGTTTAAGGATGCAAAGGGCGCCCATTTAAAAGTCAACAACAGCTTCTGCCGTACTGTAAATAAAACAAAGGAGCAGATAGAAGGTCGTGGACATTATTATATCTGGGATCTCGAGCCGGATGAATATGCACAGGGTGAATTTATCTGCCTGGAGTCGGAAGAGATTGTTCTCAATAAAAAAGAGACCTGCCTTTTTGATGAAACCGTGAAGTGCGGTGATGAACTGCGAAAATTTAAAACATACAAGTCGCCCATTTTTGATGTTGACGGAAGCGTTATAGGCACTGTCGGGTTTGCCCATGACGTAACAGACCTGCAGAACCTGCTTATCGAGCTGAATATCATGGTTGAGAGCCTTCCATTTCCGGTCATGATTACAGACAAGGGGAGAACAATCACAAGCATTAATCAGAAATTTGTTGATAATTTTATGATAGACCGCACAGAGGTGATAGGGAAACCTGTTGATTCTCTCATTGATGAAACCCAGACTTTTACCCGGAGTAAAATATGGCGTATTGAGCAGGAAGAAGATATCCGGCTTATTTCCGCAGACAAAGTCCTTAAAATCCAGGAAGATAAACTTCTGGATATATTCGGGGCACTGGCGGGCTATATCCATCTTTTTATGGATATTACACTTGAGTTTAAGCTGCGTGAAGAAAAAAATAAACTTGAAAAGGCAATAAGCGAAATTAAAAAATTGAGCGGTCTGCTCCCTATTTGCGCATCCTGTAAAAAAGTCAGAGATGACAAAGGCTACTGGACCCAGATCGAATCCTATATAAGCGAACACTCAGATACACAATTCAGTCATGGAATATGCCCTGACTGCGCTAAAAAACTTTATCCGGAACTGTATGATAAATAGAGCCCTCCAGAGTTATTTATAAAACAAGGCCGCCTTCAAGCTTCGGCAGTTCATACTCATCCAGATATCTTTTCAGTTTATCCCGGTTAAGTTTTCTGTATTCGGGGTATTCCTTTACAATGCTTTTATCTGCAAGGTGAAAAAAGATATAAGGCTCAAGTAAATCTGCTGACTGAAGCTCCAGCAGCATCTCTATGCCTGAATCCAGATCATCTTTTTTTACACGGCCTTTTTTAATGAGCCAGTTAACATTTTCTGCCACCAGTTCAAGAGCTTCTTTTTCTTCTTTTAATGTATACCTGTAAACCTCTTCTTCGGGAAAGCATTCCTTAAACCTTTCTTTACGCCATTCTTTAGCAGCCTTGTTATAGTGCTTCCATGCTTCGGTTCCATCCGGCGGAGCTTCTTCTGAATCGTCATCTGTATTTTTTACCGGCAGATTTAATTCTCCTGAATCTTCTATGCGCTGCGGCCTTTTAATGTCTGGTGTTTTGTGACCTATATCAGCTTTTTTCAAGTCATTACGAATATAGGCAATCAAATTACTGACACCTGCCCAGGAAAACTTGTTGTATGGTTCTGCTATCAGGGCGTCCATAAATTTTGTGCGGCCTTCAGTTTTCTTTTCAAGGTGCATGAGACAGTCACCCCAGCAACGCCAGGCTGTTTCCTTGTCAGGGTCAATTTTTGTTGCCCGCTCAAACCATTCTACAGCCTCTTTATGCTGATGGTTTCCAAAGTATGAATCACCCACATATATAACAGCCTTATAGTTGGTCGGGTCCAATTCCATGGCCTTTGCGTATAAAACAATGCACTTTTCAAAATCACCATACTTAAAAGACTTTTCAGCTTCTTTTAATATTTCCTCAACCTGTTCCTGGTCTGCAAAAATATCATTCTCTCCGCCGTCTTCAGGTATAATAGACAGATAGTGATCGAGCAGCTCATCTTCCATTCCAAGTTTTTTTGATTTTTCAAGTAATCCGCGGGCGCGTTTACGCATGTTTTTTCGCTTAACGGCTTCATCCTGAGATACGCTCTGCATAACCAGGCAGACACCAAGCCGATGAAGTGCCGCGGCATCTTCAGGAAGCCTTTCATGAACCTGCTCTAAAAGAGGGAGAGCCAGGTGATATTGATATTTATCAAAAAACTCCATGGCTGCATCATATTCCCGATCTTTTTTCCTGAGCTTTGAATAATTCTTGTTTACTTTTTTATCTTTTATTGTCTCTTCTCTCGCCAGCTCAACGGGTTCTCTTTCCTCAGGGGTTTTGCCCGAGCCCTTAATTTTTTTAGCTATCACATCTTCTTCCCGGCAAAAGGGGGCTCCTTCAAAACGGATCTCTTCACCTGAAACCTTTCCTGTCACCGGAATAGCGGTTGTATAAGAGTTGGGGCCGGCAGACAGGGGCATTTTGAATGAAACAGTGTTGCCGCTGATTTTTGCATCGGACAGAGAATATAACCTGTCCGGAGAAGATACTTTAGCTATGCCACTGAGTGACATTCCCTCCATCTTCATAGCGATAGTATATTGCTGCTCGTTTATTTCAATGATCCATGTTCCGCTCGGGTTTGCAGTCGGTGGCAGCTGGACATCCTCTTTTTCGGTCTCCTGTTCTTCAGCGCCTTCCCGCTCTGCAACGACTATAAAGCCTCTTCCATTGGGAAACTGGGTCTTAAAATATATTTTGTCTCCGGATATAATCCCATCCCATGGAATAACCATCTGCATCTGCTGCTGTTTAAAGCTGATCTTTTTTCCTTCAATTTTGCCGTCAAATATCTGATTCCGCATAGGCAGGTTTCCATTTTTAAGAGAACCTGTAACTGTATTATCCTTCACTTTTAGATCAATCTGCGCCGGTACGCTGTTCGGCATTTTGGCTGTCCATTTGCCGGCCAGATGTTTATAGGGGCCGGTGCTTTCTTCGGCTAACTGCCCGCTTGTCTGTTCAGCCTGCTGTTCTTCCGCGCCTTCTCTCATTGCAACCAGTTTAATATCCTGTCCATTCCAGAGCTTGGTATCAAAAAATATTCTATCGCCTTCGATAGTTCCATCCCATGAAGTAGAATTATTCTGCATCTGCATCTTGCGGGTTTGGAATTTAAAACTGATTTTATTGTCTTCAATTTTTCCGTCTATTATCTGGCCGCGCATGGCCGGTTTTCTAAATACGGCATTACCGGAAACACTGGAATCTTCAATTTTAAAATCAATTGCAGTTACAGTGCCCATAGGCCATTTTACAATCCATTTACCTGCCAGATGTTTGTGTGGGCCTGTGCTTTCTTCAGCAAAGCGGGTTTCCGTGTTATATTTTTTTACGGTAAAAGAGACAGGAAAACCCCTTGGGGTAAAGGTGAAATGTATCTCATTCCCTTTGACTGTTCCTTCAAAGGATACTTCTGTGGAGTCAGATGCCATTCGGCGTGTAGTTTTAAATATTATTTTATCACCATCAATTCTACCGTCCGTTATATTCCCGAAGTTATTCCCGTTAAATGTTACATTTCCTGTTACTGATGATTCCTGCTCCTGCATTTCAATAATGATTTCACCTGTTGGAGCCTGGCCTTTCCATGTGCCGGTTATATTATCTGATGGATCCGTGCTTTCTTCAGCCAGCTGGGTCAAACCGGTTTCCGCATCAGCATTTTCCCTTGTAGCTATAAAACTGAGACGTGATCCTCCAACAAAGGTATCAAAGTGAATTTCTTTTTCAACAGCCTCACCTTCCCAGGCTGCCTTAATTGTTCTGCCCCTGTTTTGCCTTAAGGTATTAAAATACAGCCTGCCGCCTTTTACCTTCCCGTCAATTATATCCACAGGCCCCTGTTTAAATGTTTCAACTGTACCGGTAATAGAAGTGCCTTTTATGAGCAGTTTTAGAGTCCCGTTTTGAATAGTCCATGTACCTGTTAAATAATCATAAGATTTTTCCTGAGTTTGAGATGCCTCTGCTCTTTTTGCAATTACTCCTTTAACTGAACCTGCAAATTCCCTTTTAAACAGTATCTCATCTCCTATTATCTCACCCTTCCATGATATTTTAAATTCCGAATCACCAAACCCCGGAAGTTTACGCATTACATAAAAGGACACGCTGTCGCCGTTAATGCTCCCGTCCTTTATCTCTGCTGCACCGGAAGAGGGTTCATGCACCTTGCCTGTAAGAGAAGTCCCGTCAGCCGTAAAAGTTATTTCAAAACTGATGTCATCCAGGGATGCTGCCCATGTCCCGGAAATATCTGCCGCAGAAGCAGAAGCTGTTATGCAGAAAATAAAAAATAATCCTGAACATGCCGTTAATAATTTACGCGGTACCATGCTGTCCTTCTCCCTGATAGAATTGAAATGAGTAAAGCCTGTACAGATATAGATAGTTAAATGGAGTAATCCTCTAATGGTGCTCCTGTTTTAAAACTAATGGTATAAAAGTCGAATGCCGGACAGGTCGGTAATTTCCTGCCGGATAAATCATATTTAATAATTATTACTGTGATATGAAGAGTCTTTCCGAATGATTTAAACTCGGGAACAACGGATTTTAATCTGCTGTTATTTTAAAAACAGTATTTAATAACGACGTATGTCGTATGTCAATATTTTTTATGATGAAAAGAGATGTGACTGGTTCATTGATCGCGTCCCGGTCACAAGGGTATGTTAATGCATCGGATTATGAATGTGCAAAGGCATAACCTGAGTTATGCCAGTATTTCTTTATTCTGTATATCTTTTTTTGTCCAGTACAAGCACTTTATAAACACTGCTTACCAGGGTGCTTAACCTCATGAACGCATTTAATGCGCTGCAGTAAATGCAGTATTGATGTTTTTCCCCCTCCCTTAATCCCTCCCGCCAGGGGGCATTGGCGTCAAGCTAATGGAAATATCGTCCTGGCTACTGAGAGAATAGAACAAAAATCCTGATAAAAAATACCTGTTCAATTTAAAAAACAAAAAATTATGCCTCACACAAAGCCGCAAAGCCACAAAGGTAAAAACTAAAAAGAATTTTTTATTAAAAAGCATTTGATTTTCTTCGCCTGTCCCGCCGTAGTTAGAACGTTTTTATCGAAGGCGGATGTCTTCGTGCCTTTGTGTGAGATACAGCTTTAATTTTTTTGTTCTCCCCCTTAACTTGACGCTAATGCGCCAGGGGAGGGAAGCTTGAAAAACACATTTCTTAAGTCAACAACATTGGGAATAAATCCCAGCCCTGCAAAATAACGATAGTCGAAGCATGACACAACACTAGTCTGGTTTCCCGGCAAATACGTATGCTCTTCGGCTTGCATACTCAACTTCAGGATAAGGATCTCTTTCTATAATATCTATTTCTTCAAATCCTGTATCTTTTAAACAATCAAAAATGAAATCGGATTTAAAGAATATGAAATCAATATCAACCTCTTTACCAAGAAATTCCTTCACGTGAATTTCGTCATCACCTATATGATATGTGAAGAGGAATAAACCTCCTGGTTTCAATACCCGAAAAATTTCATTAAACGCCTTTTCAACCTGTTTTAGAGAAAAATGTACGATAGCATAAAATGAAACAACAGCGCCTATGGATTCATTTATAAATTCAAGGTCAAGAATATTGCCTTTTTTAAAGGTTATGTCCGGATGTGATAAACCCGCCTGCCTTATAATATTTTCGGAGATATCGAGTCCGGAAATTTCCATGCCGAGATTTTTAAGATATTGAGTCGTTTCTCCCGGGCCGCATCCAAACTCCCATACCGGCTTTTTATCCGCTGCTTCCTGAAAGAACCTGTAAAGAATCTCACGATCCTGTGGTTTTCTGTCATGTTCATCTGAAAAGACTTCCGCATATTCCTTTGCTACCGAATTATAAACTTCAGCTATTTTATCCGGGTTCTGATCCATAGACTTAACTCCCTGTGTTATAGACAGACCGGTGTTTCAAATCCCGACTGTTTATTTGTTTTGACCGTTTGGTTTAGATGCAATGATCAAATTCCGCGCATGCTGATGAGGGAATAAAATAAAAAATCCTATTGAAAAATATCTATTCAATTTAAAAAACAAAAATTATGCCTCACACAAAGCCGCAAAGCCGCAAAGCCGCAAAGCCACAAAGGTAAAAACTAAAAAGAATTTTATAATAAATGCATTTGAATTTCTTCGCCTGTCCCGCCGTAGTTTGAACGTTTTTATCGAAGGCGGATGTCTTCGTGCCTTTGTGTGAGATACAGCTTTAATTTTTTTGTTCTCTCCTTAGCTTGACGCTAATGCGCCGGGAGTATTTGTGTTCATATAATATTTTTTACAGGTTAATGATATCCCTTGAATTCCGGTTGTTACATCGGAATGTTTATTCATTAATATTCAAACTCGAATGTGCAGCGATCAGTTTGTACTCTCCATTATTTTTTTTCTGCCATACTCTCGTAAAATGAATTCTGGCCGTAGACCGAACTTCTCCGAATAATCCGCAAATTTCCGAAAGAACAGTGACAACCGCTACATTTTCAAAGATAGTTACAGATTGATTTGACTGACAGATTGATTCAATTTTTACAAATCCGGAACGATGTGCTTCCAGATCCATTTGTTTGGTTGTCTGCTGGCCAGCGTGATTGGTAAAAACTAAATTATCGTCCAGCAGTTTATCAAGCGTATCTGCATCTGAATTCAACATTGCATACTCAAGTTTTTTTTCTAATGCTGTAATCATTTCGTTGTTCATTTTGTGAGTTCTCCTTTGTGACAGCTATCCCTAAACAAAGGCGGTTTGACGGGAAGGCCAAGGTCGGATTTTTCCAAATAGTCTTATTTGATTTATAAAGAAACACCGGTATTAACTACTGGTGTATGCCCAATTAATTAATTTTTCCAGGATTCATATTCTGAAAATATTAATCCCTCTGGTACTTGCAGTCTTTTGGAAATGCTCTTAGAAAACTTACAAACTCTCTACAGTGTCAGTCCCGCTAGATTAAGTTCAGAATTATATCCTGTTCAATCATTGATGCCTGCCTGATTTTACAGGCGCATATAAGTCGTTAGTAAGTATTTGTATTTGTGTACTCCGGTTGATAATGCCAGTCAAGAAGTATATTGCCTACGGGATTTATTGATTTGACCTTAAATACCTCAATATTTTAAGATTAATGAATCAGGACTTCATATGCTGAACCGGCTGCTAATAACAGGAGGGTGTATTGTCTATAACCTATAATGTTTTAACTCTGTCTTTTACCGGCGAGTACCAGCGGTTTGAGCCTGCATACAGATCCTTTCATAAAAGAGAATCTATTATGCGGTTTCGGATTGTAATCATGGTTGCTGTGTTTTTTTATGCAGCTTTCGGTATACTGGATGCCATTATCGCACCGGAACTGAAGTATCTGTTCTGGACAATTCGCTACGCGGTGTTCTGCCCCCTTGCTCTTATCTGTTTCTGGCTCTCCTTCCAGCCCGGATTTGAAAAATATTCTCAACCCTGTATCTTCATGCTCTGCATGGCTGCCGGGCTGGGTATTGAAGTGATGATATTAACAGCGGTTCCCCCTGTTACCTATTACTATTATGCTGGTATTATCCTCGTATTTATTACTGTCTTCACATTTGTCCGGATGCTGTTTTTATGGTCTGTCGTATGTGCCTGGCTTATTGTACTGTGCTATGAAATAGGCACCCTATGGATGTCCGATACCCCCTTTGTTATTATGATGAGCAATAACTTCTTTTTTATATCCTCAAATATCTTCTGCATGTTTGCCGGTTATTATATTGAGCTTAATGACCGTAAAAGTTTTGTGTCTTCACTGATGCTGGAAGATAAAAAAGAAGAGCTGACCAATATTAATGAGGAACTTGATGAACGGGTTAAGGAGAGGACAAGGGAGCTGTTAAAAAGCAATGAAGAGTTGAAAAAATCATATGAACGTGAAAAAGAGCTGGTATTAAAACTGGAAAAAGATGAAGAGGTGCTTCAGAACCGTTTAAATACTCTTAAGCAGGCAGAATCCATTGCCAGGCTTGGTTATTTTGAGCGTGACTGGATTTCTGACAGCGGGGATATGTCTGAAGGTTTAGCCCGCCTTATGGGTTATTCATATTCTGACGGGCTTCCTGATTATGACGGGATTTTACAGAGAATTTACCCGGAAGACAGGTTTCGTTTTGACAGATTGTACAGAGAGTCTGTAAAAAATAAAAAAACCTTCGATATTAAATTCAGGATACAGAAGGGAAACGGGGATATCATTCATATTCATGAAACTGCCGATCACAGGTATGACAGTAAAGGCAATCTTGTAAGCACAATAGGATTGTGCCGGGATATAACGGAAAGTGTTCTGGCTGAAGAAAAAGAAAAGCAGCTTGAACATCAGCTTCAGCAGACCCAGAAGATGGAAACAATAGGAACTCTTGCAGGCGGCATTGCCCATGATTTTAATAACATTCTATTGCCGATATTAGGGCACTCGGAAATGCTTCTTGAAGATATCCAGGACAATAAAATGGCAACGGAAAGCGTCAGGCAGATAGAGGCCAGTGCCTTAAGGGCAAAGGAGCTTGTGCAGCAGATCCTGACATTTTCGCGCCAGGAAAAAAATGAACTCCATGTGATGAGGATACAGCCGATATTAAAAGAAGCCATGAAAATGCTGAGGTCTACAATTCCGGCGTCTATTGATATAAAGGCAGATATATGCTCCGAATGCGGACCTGTTAAGGCTGATCCCACACAGATACATCAGGTTATAATGAACCTTGCAACAAACGCCTATCATGCCATGGAAGAGGACGGCGGTGTTTTAAAGGTAGTTCTGGAAGAAAGGGAGATCAGGGAGGGTGAATCTTTAAATCCCAACCTGAGACCCGGGCGCTATGCCTGCCTTACAGTTGGAGACACCGGCTGCGGCATGCCTGATGATGTAATCGAAAAAATATTTAATCCTTTTTTTACAACAAAGGAAAAGGGCAGGGGGACCGGCATGGGACTGTCTGTTGTTCACGGGATAATAACCAGGATGGCAGGCGATATCCAGGTGACAACCAGGCTCGGTGAAGGTTCTGAATTTAAAATTTATCTTCCTGTAGAAAAGGATATCTCCGCGTTTAAAACAGGAGGGCGCAGGGCTGATATCAGGAAGGGGACTGAAAGCCTTTTGATTGTGGATGATGACAGCTCTATTACTTCTGTAGAAGAAAAAATGCTGAAACGTCTGGGTTATAAGGTCACATCACGGACAAGTGCTATAGAGGCCCTTGAGGCCTTTAAGGCAAACCCTTATAAGTACGACCTTGTTATTACGGACTATACAATGCCCAACATGTCTGGAGACAGGTTTGTTTCTGAGCTTAAGGCAGTAAAACCGGATATAAAGATAATTTTATGTACCGGGTTCAGTGAAAAAATGACTACTGAATCTGCGAAGGAGATTGGAATCAGCGAGGTTGTTTTGAAACCTGTTATAATGAGTGAATTTGCAGATACTATACGCAGGGTGCTTGATACTGAAAATTAAAATGGCAGCAGTAGAATAGAGCGGAACATCAAAAAAAGAAAGGCGGTAAAGGAATAAATGGCTGAGCTGAGTTCTGGTATTATATTCATGTTAAAGAAGAAAAGCTGGTTGAAAGCTTCATTGGTAACAGTATTGATGTTTGTTTGTATGACAGCCGGATCAGCACTGTATGCATCCGATGAATGGGATACTGTTATCTCAACTGATGATTTCTATGGTGATACTTACAATGATTCTTATGATGACTCTTATAACGATACTTATGATAATCCATATGAGAGCGCTCCCCATGAGTCTACAGACGATACTGACACCAGGTTCAGAGTGCTTGATGAAGATGAGCCTCTGCCATCCGAAACTTCCAGTAACGGAGCCTGGGATGATTTTGTAAGTAATGTTACAAAACCCACCCTGAAAATAAACCCGGCTTCACCTGAAAAACCTCTGGCCTTTATTTTTGCCGGAAATTTAAGTTCAATAATAGCAGACCTTGCAGATTCATGGGATTCTTTATGGGAAGGCAGGGAACCTCCACCTGAAAATGCAGCAGCCGTCAAATGGATTGGCGGTATTGTTTCCAAAGCAAAAGAAGCGCTTGAAAAGGCCGGTTATTCAGAATCCTCCATGCAGACAAACCTGCGTGCTGTACACAGTGATTTAAGAAAAGCGCTGGAAAATCCGCAAACAGGAGCCATCATATGGATAGGACATGGGAAGGCGGGTAAAATTATCGATGCTTCGGGTAATAATGAGACAGGTAGAATCGATGGATTTATCGTCAGGAGATGGGCCGTAGAGTTTCTGAAGAAAAAAGGTATTTATAAAGATCCGGCAGAGTACCGCGATGATTCTGTATTGAAGAAAGTAATGGCCAGAATAGGGAATGAAGCCCATTTTGGAGTCGATTATTTTTATTCCCATTCGTGCAAAACAATGGAGGATCCGTTACTCGCGATGACCATTGTCACCGGTGGCGGGCGCTATGAGGGGTATGATTCAATAAAACTTGCCTATGTCTCTTTTCTCAGTCCATCTGTGAGCGATACCGCAAAACAGAAAATCCCGGATGTTCACTCTATCATGGTAGTGCCCGAAGTCACAGGGCAGTCGAAAAAGAATGCAAAAGAGTATCTTGAAGAACGGGGTTTTTCGGTCACTATTATAGAGGGTGCCGAAGACGAATTTGCAGGCGGACATGTTTATTCTCAAACTCCCTTTGCCGGAACGATTCTGGATAAGAATAAATCTGATAAAAAAGTGGAGCTTTTTGTTTATAAAGAACAGCAGGATAATACAGGTCCGCGAGATACCGGCGATACAGACGATAGCGGTGATACAGGTGATGCAGGAGACTCCGGGGACGACGATAAATACATGGTGTGGATTAATAAGTTCGGCAATAGCGGACGCATTCATGCAGGACCGGTAATAATGTTTAAACACCGGAAAAAATATAAGGACGAGTGGCTTGCAGGTAAATCTCAGGAGTATCTTGAAAAAGATGATATATCCGGTGGAAAACGATACGATAACATTAATGATGCTAAAGAAGCCGCCTGCAGTATGACATCCAATCGAAGAAACCGCCGTGTTCCCGGATGGGGGAGCGTACCTATGGGTGATATGGGTGGGAAATCCTATTACATTGACGGCCTCGGATGCAGTATACCTTAGGCTGATGTCTGCAGACTTAAGTTAAGGGACGATGCAGGTTCATTAGTGTCCAAAATAAAGTGGAACAACAAAATTTTGATTTTAAATTAATATACCTCGCGTACCGTCATACCCGCGAACAGGCTCGGTATCCATTAGCTTTTGCCTTAAAAACTAAAATGGTTTCCCGCCTGCGCGGGAATGACGAAAACAGGATCACGATTCTAATAATCGTTGAATAACCCGTCATTATTGTTTTTGAATACTAAAATGTTTTGTTTTTGGACAAGAACGATGCCGGTTTATGAAATAATTGATTCTACATCGTCCCTGTATGTGTTAATTATTTTAAGAGGCTGGTGTAAAACTAGTTTCTGCACGCTGTTACGCCCGCGCAGGGAGGCATCTATCGGTTCTTATTGAAATCGATTTCAAAAAACTCCTTTTCACTGATACCCCACTTTTTTTCAAACTCGTGAGATTTAAATGAAAAGCAGATAATACCCAGAACATCTCTATCTTTTGATACAGGAAATCCGACAGCCAGTATCCTGGCATCCTGAAGGTACAGCATTTCCTGCATGATCTTTCCTGATTTTATAATCTTATCTACAACCTTAAATGAATGAAAATTCATACCTTTATATTTATCTTTTATCAGCTTTTTTTTAGCATTGTCTTCAATTACATAGCCTGTTACATATTCTCCTGAAGTATCCAGCATACCAACACCATATACCCGCCGGTCATCATTTATTAATTCCTTTATAAATATCTCAATTGCTTTACTTACTGCAGCGGCCTGTTTATCACTTTCAATAGCCGGAATAAGCTTTGACTCCAGCGCATCAAAATCCTTGAGCATCTGCTCATGAAATCCGTTAACTCCGGGACTTTTCGGTTTATCGGATGTACATCCGGTAATTAGAGTTAATAAAACAATAAATACTGCCAGGCCTGAGCATATATTTTTTTGAAGACATGAGATCATATTATGTGCACCATTTTTTTATAACAAAATATAAAATATGCCTGAAAGATACTATAAGGTTGGCATTTTTACCTAAGCAAAACAAAAAAACAATCATATCATTAATAAAAGTAGATGGGAAGAACATCAAAGTTCCCGGAATCTCAGGTGCATATTAATCTGTAAATGTGTTTTGCCTTTTATTGGACGTTGGATGTTGAATGTTGAGCGTTGGACGTTCATCTTTTTTATGGGTGTTATGCTTGAGTTAACAGTATTGAGTGTTATACCTGCCTCTCTTGACATCTGGGCCGAGCGTACCTATCTTTTATTCTTATAAAAAAAGGAAAATCTTTTATGAATGAATCAGATTATTATGAGCTCCTGCAGGTTGCTGAAAATGCCGATCAGCAGCAGATTAAGTCATCTTACCGTAAACTGGCTTTTAAATACCATCCCGATCGAAATCAGGACCCGGAAAGCAGTTTAAAAATGAAAGCAGTTAACGAGGCCTATGCTGTTCTCTCCAATCCTGAAAAACGGCGGGAATATGACACTATGAGAAGTCATTACGGAGCAAACGCATCCAGTCATTTTAAAAACAGCTATTCTCAGGAGGATATTTTCCGGGGATCGGATATTAATCATGTGTTTGAAGAAATGGCGAAAAACTTCGGATTCAGAAGTTTTGAGGATATTTTTAAGGAAGCCTACGGCCGTCAGGGGGGAATAAACTTTGAATCCACAGCCCGGAGACCCGGTTTTACTTCCCGGACTTTTGTTTTTAACGGAAGACCCGGAGGAGGACACGGTCAAAACAGGCAGAGCGGCTCTGGAAGGGTATTACGCTATATAATAAAAAAAATGACCGGAGTGGAATTACCCCGGGACGGTCAGGATATTCATGAAAGGATTCGTCTGAACCGCATTCAGGCCAGAAACGGAGGGCAGCTTCCATACCTGGTAAAACAGAGATCAGCAAAACTTCTGGTTCAGATTCCGCCGGGTGTCCGTGAAGGACAGACCATCAGGCTTTCCGGAATGGGGCAGGCCGGAAAAGGCGGTGGAAAAGCCGGCGATCTTTATCTGAAAGTTTTAATCAACACCCCTTTAACAGATAGGGTCAGATCCATTTATTTGAAAATCAAAAAAGCCTGTATGCAGGCCTGGGCCGGGATAAAAAGCTGAATACAGCAGAGTGCAAAATATTGAGCCGGATAAAACCCTGTTCATATCCTGTATTTGATACTTATTATTGATGAGTTTCTATTATTTCCCATGGGTATCCCGCCCCTGAAATAACTCTATTTACTTTTCCCGCCAAGTGAAAATTTCGAATTGTTTTTGCTAAAAATTATATGTGCAAGAAAATATTGACATATATTATCGATTCCATATATCTCACTCTTTACAAATAAATTCATATAGACTCAATTACAGCTAATATTAAAAAGGGAGCGGAAACATGAGAAAATTGATCGGATCAGTTGTTGTGATATCTGTAATGTTGTTTCTTTCAGGTTGCCTTGATGTGACTACTGTGGTCGAAGTTAAGAAGGATGGGGCCGGAAGAATAATCGAGACGGTATATATGAGCGGAGCCATGATGGGTATGATGAAAACAATGGCCGGATTAGGCGGTGATGATTTTTCTCCGGATGGTCCCTTTGATGATATTGATGAAGAGCAATACAAAGAAGATGCTGCAGAAAAAGGCGAAGGGGTTAGTTTTGTATCTGCCAAAAAAGTCACTAAACCTGACGGCTCTGAAGGAGTACAGGCTGTTTATGCTTTTAAAGATATAAACAAAGTTCAGATAAGTAATATGCCCAATGATCCGAGCGGAGAAAGTGAGGATGACCCGGGGATTCAGGATGAACCTATTATCTTTAAGATGACAAAAAAAGAAAAAAAAACAAGGCTTGTTATTTCTGTACCGCAGATGGATATATCAGAGACTGAGAAAGAAACATCAAAAAAAGATGAATCACCTGTAAAACCGGACAATGCTCAGGCAAGAGCGATGGCCAAACAGATGTTTGACGGCTTCCGGTTTAAAATTCTCGTTAAGCTGGTTGACTGTGAAATTGCCAGCTCGAATGCGTCATATCAGTCACCTGATCCTGTTACTAAAAAAATGCAGAATATCACACTTATTGATCTGAACTTTAATGAGATCGCTAAGGATGATTCGACATGGGATAAAATCATTAGCCTGGATGATGATCAGGAAATAAAATCTATGGCACAGGCAATGGAAAAGCTGAAGGATATAGAAGGGATTAAGATCGAAACTGCTGAAAAAATAACTATTGATATTAAGTAGTTTTCATCCATTGCAGTCCCTGTGTTTCTTCCATCTTAAATTCAAGCAGAAAACCAAGGGCAAAGGGCAGGACAACAATGAAACAGAAAAACGCTCCTGTGATAAAGAATATGGCGGATGCGACAACAAATGGGCCCAGGTAACGTTTTTCATCAGGAAACAGTCCGGGCGCAATAAACTTCCACGCCTGATAAATTATCACAGGCAGCGAAAGGACAATTGCTCCAGCCGCTGACAGCTTTATGTGCATCCAGAAGCGTTCTCCCGGTGCTGTAACCATTAGAGACGCTCCTTTTATTTCCATGGGGATAAAATTAATAAATGGAAATGAGCTCTCCAGGACGAGCTTTGACTTCAGGGGAAGAATCATCAGGCTGTAAAGGTGCTCTGAATAATAAAAAAGTATTCCGGAAAAAACAGCGACTGTAATAATAGAGACAATAAGCCTGCTTCTTAACTCGGCAAGATGCTCGATAAAGGGGGCTTTTTCATCGGTCATTTTATCATTCTTATTAGGCCGGCAGATGAAAACCTCTATGTGTTTTCATAATTGAGTTCGGCCTTTTTATCCTCTTCCTTACAGGCAGCTTCTTCAGACACTTCACGTGTTGCTTTTTTAAAGTTTCTTATTCCTTTACCTATTCCGCTGCCAATATCAGGAAGCTTGCCGGCGCCGAAAATAATTAAGACAATTACCAGTATTATTATTAATTCCATATATCCAAGACCAAACATTTTTTCCTCCAGTAAAAGTGTCAGCCGGCTCTGCCGGCAATTAATTGAATTTAATCCTCTGGTTTATGCACTGTTTAACTTTTCTGTTTTATAAGCGGGCTGCAGAATATAAGTACATTGCCGTTATTATCCTTTATACGAAAATCACGGCTGCCGTATTCTCGGTCAGCTATATCTCCCAGAAACTCTATCTCTTTCTCTGAATACTCTTTATATACAATATCCACATCACTCACAAAAATAACGCAGACACCTGTGCCTGAATAATCTTTATTTACCTCTCCGAATTCGATAATTGTCTGATCCCTTGCAACAACAGCGTAAGAAGGATTACTCCTGACAGTTTCTATTTCAAATCCCAGTTTATCCCTGTAAAAATCTGCTGTTTCATGGGCGCTGGTTACAGGCAAAATCGGATTGGTACCCCAAAAAAGCTCATTCCCCGAAAAGTTCTCTTTCTGCAGGTCTGATACATCCAGTTCAAAAACCGCGGCAAGGCATTTTAAAGACTCCAGTCCTGCATTATGACCGCGTTCAATACGCTGAATTGTTCTGACACTGAGCCCGCTGAACCGGGCTAACTGCTCCTGCGACCATCCTTTAGAAAGTCGAAGTTTTTTTATCACTCAAAGTCACCTCATCAGGAAATTTACTGAATCCGCAATATATCACACTCTTTCAAGAATGATAACGACATAAACCCGACAATTAAACCTAATATATTCATATGGTTTTCATGGAAAAACTAAATTCTGCCTTGATTTTTACAGGTGCAAATATTAATGAGTATAGCTTGTATTTGATATGAAAAAGTTAATTTTAAAAAAGAGGTATGTGGATATGATTCTTAAAGGAAAAACTGCCATAATTACCGGGGGCGGCACCGGAATCGGCGCTGCAGTAGCTGCCAGGTTTGTTGCAGACGGTGCCAAAGTATGTATTACCGGTCGTCGTGAAAGCGTACTTGATGAAACTATTAAATCTCTGCCCGAAGGTACTGCTGTAAAATGCCAGGGCGATGTAACAGATCCTTCGGATGTTGAACGCATAGTTAAAACCGCTGTAGATTTTGGCGGAACTGTGAATGTGCTTGTCAACAATGCAGGCGCCGGATCAGAGGGCTCTATAACAAGCACAACTGTTGAAGACTGGAGAAAAATTCTTGAGATCAACCTTGTCGGTCCGTTTATGCTTATGAGGGGGGTTATTCCCTATATGCAGAAAGCAGGCGGAGGCTCTATCATCAACATTTCTTCACTGGCATCACTCAGAAGCATACCTTTCGGCAATGCCTACTGCACATCAAAGGCAGGCCTTAATATGATGACCATGCAGGCTGCGCTTGATTACGGCGGAGACGGCATCAGGTGCAATGTTATCTGTCCCGGATTTATCTTTTCCGAAATGACTGAAAACCGCTTTGGACAGGTAGCCAAAGATCAGGGCACTGACCTTGACACCCTTATGAAAAAAGTATTTCAGGATGTCCCCTCACGCAAAGCCGGTACACCCGACAGGGTAGCAGGGCTCTGCGCATATTTTGCAAGTGATGATTCAACATATGTAACAGGTACAGTAGTTCCTGTTGACGGCGGTCTTTCAATAATGGATCCTTTTCCGCTGTGTGTTAAAGGTGCAGATCTTGAATTAAAGCTTGAGAAGAAATAAAAGCTGAAGGCCTGAACCGCAAAGACGCAAAGGACGCTAAGAAAAACAAAAGCAAAAAATTGTTTGTTAATAAAAACATGGAAGGCTTTTAAAGTTGTCCCGGTATAACTTAACATGGCTGGGGTGTTCTTAATGCTCTTGCGGCTTAAGCTGTAAAGCCCATAAAAATTATAAAACCGGGTATGTTTAATGCAGACCCGGTTTTTTTTATTAGCTGCTATGGCTGATGGCTTAAAAGCCTAAAGGCGAGGCCGAGCGTTAAAACTCATTCACAGAGACCGCAGTAACGAGGGGTATGTTAAAAACGGGCGAATAATTTTTCGCCCCTGCAGTTGTTTCTATGTTCTTTTTGTATTTTTATCCTGCCCTCTGCCCTCTGACTTCTGATTTCTGACATCTAATAAAAATCACCGCCCTTTCTGGGATGTAAGGCTGGACAGCACTATCCCTGTTATACCGCCAAGGATAATCAGTATTTTCTGGTAATGCCATATTCCGGTAGAGGAGAGGTTAAGGTCCGGAATAAGAAAGTTCAGGTAATGGACCATAAGCGGAAGAAGGAGCAGTGAAAGTATAAGGTTTGCAGACTGAAAAATAAGATTCCGTTTTAAGAATTTCACTAAAAAACCAAGAAACTGGGCCGTAAGATCCATTCTTCTCAGCTTGTTTTCAAGGGAGATCAGGTCCCTGTCAAAATCATCAAATTTATTTAAATTGTTCTGAAACTCTTTTGTCCCCTGTAGTTTAATTTTTTCACGCATTTTTTCAATGCTGGCCTGTATAATCCTGAGTTTTGTTGATGCAGGCCTTATCATAAAATTGTAAGGCAGAAGCTCAATAAGGTTTTTACACCGTTCTATTTTCTGGGCCAGATGCTGTTCAAGCCTGGCGAGTTTTATTTCCCTGCCTTTTACTATCCTTTTACCAAGGTTCATTATGTCTTCGCCATAATGAATAATATCCAGGTATGCAAAGTAGCTGTTCGAGCTTATCAGGCCGCCTATTTTTTCAACCTGTGCATAGGCTTCTCTTATTTCTTCAGATTCCTTTCCCATGATTTTTTCAAGGGCGGACAGTTCTTCCTTTGCAGCAGGAATAAGCTTTTCTGCATACTCCCGTGTTTCCATAAAAAGTTCGTCAAGTCTTTTTGAAATATCCTTGTTATAATCCGACAGCTCCGGATCGATCAGGGAGATGATATAGTAATCCCTGTTTCTTTTTATGAGAGATATTAGCTGTGAAATAGCAGTGCTTTTACTTCCGTTTTTAAACTTGTTTACTATTTCAAGATAAGTGGCTTCTGTGCAGTAGGGTGACAGTTTCAGTATCCGTCTCAGCGTATCCCTTGTTTTTCCCTCGTCGTACCTGAGGTAATGAATCCTGTATAACAGGAAAAGGATATATACTTTTTCCGGGTTTCTTATTGCCATATCAAGGGCTTTTTTAAGCAGCGATACGGCCGCCTTGAACTGATTTTTTTCTATATACAGAAGACCTGCAAGGCAGTACAGCTTGTAATCCTTTGATTTCTTTTTTAGCTCACCTTCAATTATGGATTCTACCTGTTCCAGGTTTGATACTCTAAGGCAGTCAAGGGCAATCCATAAAAGTCCGCCCCTGTCTGTTTCGCTTTTGCTTGTTTTTATCTTGTTCCAGTTGTCTTCTTTTGTGTTCCAGATGGTCCTGAAAAGACGCAGCTGAAAAATACTGTTTATTTCGTTGAATGCACAGTGGGCCTTGTAAACAGGGCTGTTCGGGTTCATTGACTCTATGTTTTTGAGTTCGTTTTCATTTGCCTGAAGGTAATGAAAAAAAAGATTGTTAATGCCTTCAAGAGTCATATAACCGAGGCTTTCAATACAGCCTGTTATTTCGGTCATCATTTTAGACGGACAATCGGTTGTGTAGTGAGACTGGCTCCCGCAGTAAAAACACGGTGTGAGATCTCCGTTAATAAGGGCATTCTGATAACGGAACACGTTTTCGTTTTCCAGTATATTTTTTTTCTGAGCTATCTGAAAAAACGGGCCGACAGGTTTTTTTTCTGTCTCCAGATTAATACTGGTAATACCTTCCTGGGTTAAAATCTTGTAGGTTGTTTCCGATATATATATTGCTCCCGGCTCAAGCTGGTTCCAGTTAACCTTGATATTGCCAGGAGTTATCCTGCCGGTACTTATAAATGCGCCTGTATCAATGATAACCTGCATGGGCAGATAAACATCAGCATCTTTTCCCATGTTTGTACTAAGATAAGACATCACATGTTTTGCCACATCCATTGCGGTTATGGTCTTTTTTACAATAAGGCTTATTGACCTGTCTGTATTGATCTGCTCCTTTTCAACGGTAATTGCAGACCAGAACTTGCTTTTCTGGGCAATGAGTTTATTCCAGGTGTTTTCAAAACGGGATTTCCCGAGGTTGAACATGGGCCTGAGATGCACAAGGGTTTTTTTTGTAGGGTCAAGGGTAATGCTGCTGTCCCATATAACCTTAAGCAGTTTTAATCCTTCGAGAACCTTGTTTTTATTGGGAGCGTCAAAGCTCTGATATTTAACAAGCGGGATATCTCTTACGCCCGAATGAAGATCCTGAGAGATAATAATCTCATTTGCTCCTGCAAGGGGCAGAAACTTTGCAGCCATGTTGACAACATCGCCGAAAATATCTCCCTCATCAACTATACCGTCGCCGTAGTGAACGCACAGCCTTATATAAATTGTGTCTTTTTCACTTTTTCCCTTGTTGTAGGCCTGAAATTTCTGCTGTATCTTAATTGCAGATTTAAGGGCATATTCGGGATTAAGAAAATAGGCCATAACAGAGTCGCCGAGCATCTTTACAACTGTGCCGCCGAACTCATTTATAGGAGGAGACGCCAGGTCCTGATGCACCTTGAGCATTTTTCTTCCCTGAATATCTCCATGCTTTTTAAAATATTTTGAAGAACCGACAATATCAGTAAAAAGGACAGCCATCTTTTTAATGGCGTCTTTAGAGTATCCCCCAGGTTTGCGGGGCGCCTGCTTATCGGTTTTAAATATCATCTTCTACATTTGTCCTTTTGTACTTTTTTTCTCCGGATAAAGGAGGGATAAATTACAATTAAAATCATTGTAACCCACTACATGATCGTCAATTTATCCTTAAAACTTAACTGTTAATTGGGATCCACCCAAAAACTGACGTTTTGGGGTGGATGAGGTCAGCTGTCAGCGTTGAATTATTAGCAAAAGGCTTTTAAAAACAGTAGATTAGCTGAAGACTGATGGCTGAGTGCTGAACGCTCCATCCAGTGTTTCTGTTTTTTATGGATGGATATTTATCAATCCCAGCCTTTATCATATTCATCACTGTTTTTATCTTTGTTTTTGCTGTTCTTTTTATCCCTGGATTTATCTTTATTTTTGTCTTTATCTTTGTTTTTTTCTTTATTCTTTTCCTTCTTGTCTCCAGGATATTTTTTTACAACATCACCGTGATAGTCATATGGTCTGTCTGTATCCATTTCAAGATTTACAAAATCACGCACAGTTATCCTTACTCCTCCGGGCAGGGATGCAGACACTGTCCATGACCCGTTTTTCATATAAAAGTAAAGACCTCTTCCCGTATCAAAATAAATTTCACTGGAGGGATAATACCTGTAGTTATGTTTTGCACGGCGTCCATGTGCAGGTGCCCAGGGAGGGGGAGTATTCTTTTTTTCATATGAGGGAGACTTGCCGGGCTCCGGCCCTGGAGCAGGCGTATAAACCCTTCCGTCAGGTCCTGGTAAATAGCATCCTGAAAAAACAGTTATAAATAAAAACAATACACTTATACGGACATGCTTTACAGTCATTTTCGCCCTCCCGGAAAATAGAAATAAAGTTATAAAAATTAAGTATATATTTTATCTTATTATGCCCGCTATCGGTAGCTGAATTTTAAATAAAAAAAAAGGGCGAATGATTATTCGCCCCTACAGTGATCTCTTTAACCCTGATCTCCGACCTCTGATTTCCATGGCACGGCATAGCTGATAAGCGAAGGCGGCTGACTTCTGATCTCCGATTTCCGAACTCTATCCTTTCTCCCCGTCTTACCAATCTTCCCTGGGCGCCGAAGCAGAGCCACTGCGGAGGGTGGAAAGGAAGCTGAATTTCTGCTTTTAATCTTTCAGGCTGACTTCTGATCTCTGACCTCTAGCCTTTCCCTCTTGCCCACCTCCAATAAATCTGTTAAAAGAAAAAATCATGTTTTTACCCTGTTAAATTCCGTAGTAAAGATTTGAATAAACGGTTGTCAAATCTTATTTAACAGGGCAGGCCTTCAACTTTGAACTCATAGTTTCGATCATCACTCATTGAATTGAATTTTGAATCTGTTTTTCTAACAGCCTATAGTCTTTACCCAGTTAAATCCTTGAGTACCTTAAGGAAAGATTTTGAAGGCATAAATCTTATTTAATAGGGTAAAACGCTTTAGCCTGTCTTTCTGTTACTGTTGAAAATCCTTGTTCGCCGAAGCCTCCGGCAAAGGAGGAAATTTTGATACTTGAATCAGAAAAAGAATTACGATGAAATACCTTTTAAAGAACGTTCCCATACTATGGAAAGCTCAGGGTGTCGGAGTTCCAAGCTATTATGAACCAGAAAACACATGAGTCTCACGGTAAAATACTTTAATTAATACATTGTTGACCGTCATTTGAGGGAATCATAAATGATCAAAGATCTGTTGAAAAAAGATGAAGGAAAGACTCTGGAATTCAAAGAAAACTCGAGATCAAAAAACAAAATTATACGCACAATTGTTGCTTTTGCCAATACGGCAGGTGGTACCCTTGTATTAGGTATCCGTGATAAAACCAAAGAGGTTATCGGCGTTACAGACCCCTTGATGGAAGAAGAAAAAATCAGCAATATGATAGCCGATAGCATAAGGCCGACGCTAATTCCTGATATCCAGATTCTTTCATGGCGTGACAGAGAATTGGTTGCAGTAACAGTACCTCATACAATAGGTCCATTTTATATAGAATCTGAAGGGGTTGAAAAAGGAGTATATATCCGGCTTGGCTCTACCAGTCGCAGGGCAGGAATTGAAATAATTGAAGAAATCAGGAGTCTGGCACGGAATACTTGTTTTGATGAATTGCCCTGCACAGAAATTAACTCGGAAGCAATTGACTTCCGAGCAGCTTCCGAGTTTTTTTCAGGGGTCTCGCGACAGCTTACCCCATCAAGGATTAAAACCCTTGGGCTGGTTAAGAATTTTAAAGGTAAAGATATTCCATCTAAAGGGGCTGTACTCCTTTTTGGTAAAACAAAATCTGATCTTTTCCCTGACGCAATTATTCGATGTGCCCGGTGCCCGGTTCCATGGTATAGATACTGCCCGTTTTATAGATCAAACGGATATCAATGAATACCTGCCAAAAGCAGTTGACAGTGTCATAACTTTTATAGAGCGACATACTAATCAATCTATTGAAATTGGACGTGTTCAGCGTAAAGATATTTCTCAGTATCCGGATGAGGCAATCAGAGAAGCTGTTATAAATGCTGTGGTTCACTGTGACTACAGTATTTCAGGAATGGAGATAAAAATTGCAATTTTTGATGACCGCATAGAGATCACCAATCCTGGTATTCTCCCCTTTGGTCTTACAATTGATGCAGTTATGTCAGGGGTATCCAAACTTAGAAATCGTGTGATCGGCCGCGTTTTTCGTGAACTGAAACTTATTGAACAATGGGGTTCGGGAATCAATAGAATTTTGTCGTCCTGCAGAGAGGCAGGCATAATAGCTCCTCGATTTGAAGAACTTGGCACAAGTTTTAGAGTCACTATATTCAGTGAACATACAGATGAGGAAAAAACACCTGTCTGGCAAATAAACCTCATGGAATTTCTGTATAAAGAGAATGAAATTTCAACAAAAGATGCTTCGATTTTATGGGAGATTTCTGATCGTGCTGCGAGGACCAGATTGCGAAAATTGGTAAATGATGGGGTCTTAACCGAATTAGGAACCGGTCCTAAAGATCCTAAAAGGAAATATTCTCTCAGGATAAAAAGATCCTGAAATGGTTTATCACTCAGGCAATTGAAAAAAGGAACATACCGGATACTCAGTCATCTGCCGATACCATATTGCGGAATATCGGCGCATATACTGATTCCGCTTTAAATCTGGGCGGAATACTTTCATTTGGCCGCAATATTCAGAGTGTGCTTACAAACTCAGTTGTAAAGTGTGCTGTATTTGAAGGTGTTGATAAAACCGGCAGAATACTGGATCACACTGAGATAAGGGAGAATGTTTTCAGGGCAATTGACAGTGCGGAACTGTTTATTCTACGCAACCTGAAAAAGGCAGCCTGGATAAATCCTGACACGGGCCGCCGTGAAGAACAGTATGAGATACCATACTTGGCTATCCGTGAGGCAGTATCTAATGCTGTAGCTCACAGGGATTATCGTATTTCAGGGAATATAGATGTGGCAGTCTTTGATGACAGGGTTGAAGTGTGGTCTCCTGGCTCATTACCTCAGGGCGTTACAATCAAGGATATAAAATCCAAAAGACGTTTTTCAGTTCCCAGAAATCCTGTAGTTTCTGAAGCCCTGTTCCTTACAGGAAACATTGAGAAATGGGGAAGCGGAATCACAAAAATGAACACATTCATGACTGAAAGAGGATTGGCAGCTCCTGAATATGAGGAATGCTTTGGGGGCTTTCTGGTCACGTTTAAAAAGGGTGATTTTACCCCGGAAGTCACGGGTGAAGTCACGGGTGAAGTCACGGGTGAAGTCACGGGTGAAGTCCTTCGGCTCTTACATTCGCTTGACTTTAAACCGCTTTCCAGGATGGAGATACAATCATCACTTGAGCTCAAGGGACAGGCAAATTTCAGGGACCGATATCTGGAACCAGCCCTGGCAGCAGGTTTGATTGAGATGACTATTCCGGATAAACCCAAAAGCCGTTTGCAGAAATACCGGCTTACTGATAAAGGCCGGAAGTATTTATCCGATATGCCGGGAGATAAAAAGAAGTAAGTGTCCAGGCTATGAAATCAAATTCTGACAATTCATCTATTAATTTATCATTATCCAGTACTGGTATGATTCGAGATATAAAAGGGATTCTTTTTCAGGCAAGCAGATTCTCAAAAAAATTTCAGAAGAACTAAGTAAAGATTTTGACAAAGGTCTTGATGAGCGACGAATTAGAGAGATTCGGCAATTTTATCTCACATTCCCTTTTAAAAACTTGTGGCACTCACTGAGTGCCGAATTTGATGATGATCTACAATACAATCTTTTTACACGTCTAAGCTGGTCTCATGTCTTTCACCTTCGCCCTGAAATCTTGACTGTTTTAACAATATTAATTATTATATTTTCAATATTCATGTTGTTACATATGCAGTTTTAAACTTTTAAAACACATAATTAAGGACAGTATAATGAAAACAATTCAAACTTCAGTGCCTGAAAAACTTTTTAAAGGAGCTTCCAGGTTAGTAGAAGAAGGATGGTTTAAAGATGAAAATGAAGTGTTTTCAGAAGCTATCCGCCGTTTTCTTGAGACCCATCAATCTGAGCTGATGACCAGCTTCATCCGCGAAGATATTGAATGGGGAATTCATGGAGAAGAATAAATCATCTACCTGTGTTGTCTGTGATGCCGGCCCGATAATCCACCTTTCAGAGTTAAACACTCTTCATATTTTAAACGATTTTCAGGCAGTACTAGTTCCTGTCAGTGTTTACAATGAAGTGCTAAAACATGCACCGCTTGCTCCAGATATAGATTTAACAATTATTAAAGAAATCCCGGAAAAGGAAGAGTCATTCAGGATTATGTGCAAGACATTTTCACTTGATCTGGGGGAGATGGATGCACTTGCAGTGATATCTAATAAACCGGATTTTATTTTTTTAACAGATGATGCGGCAGCAAGATTGGTTGCGCAAAAAAACGGGATAAAGGTTCACGGGACGATCGGTGTTTTAATTAGATCTATCAGGAGAAATCTACTGTCCCCGCATAAGGTTATTGATCTTTTGTATCAACTGCCGGAAAAGTCCACTTTATTCATTAAATCTTCATTGATCGAGGAAGCCATTTCATCTATAAAACAACAATTTTTATAAAGTCACATTTTATTCTATCAAGTATCCAGCATCCACTATCAAAGAGCCTTTCCCCGTTTTCACAAACCTTCTTACCTTCTAAACTTCTTAAGTTCTGCTTTTAAGTCTTTCCCTGTACCCTGCACCATGCGCCTATCCTTTATCCTATCTCTGAATTCTTGCTTAAAAAGTCTTTCAACTTTTGTCACTCCGCACTTTAGCTCACCTCCAACTTGAAACATCCTTGCCCCTCCCCCATAATTCTGTTAAAAATATCTTTACAACTCTTTTCATGAAAAAGGATTCCACCATCAATGATCAAGGACAAAAAGATAGTAATTGTTGCCGGCCCAAATGGTGCAGGAAAAACAACATTCGCCAGGGAATTTCTTGTTAAAGATGCAGGCTGTCCTTTTTTTGTAAATGCAGATCTGATCGCTGCAGGGCTGAGCCGGACGCCTGATGGTTGAAGAGATAAGGGGATATACAAAAAGAGGAGAGAGCTTTGCTTTTGAAACAACTTTAAGCGGCCTTATTTATGCAAGGTATATAAAAGAATGGAGAAAAATAGGATATAGAACCAAGCTGATATTCTTAAGCCTTCAGGATGTTGATACTGCTATCGAAAGGGTGAATTTTCGTGTTGCCCAGGGCGGTCACAACATTGATGAAAAAGTTATTCGCAGAAGGTTTGACAAAGGTTTAAACAACTTTCATAATGTCTATAAAAAATTGGTTGATAGCTGGGTATTATATGATAATTCGGATGAAATGCCGCAATTGATTGATAAAGGGAAAAACAGATGAGTGAAACAGACAACATAATTGAAGATCCCGATCTTGCCAAAGTGGAAGTTGCTCTGATAAGGGCCGGGAAAAGGGCAAGAAAAATCGCTAAAGATACAGGAACTCCTCTTGTTCTGTACAAAAATGGAAAAACAGTTCTTCAGTATATTGAAGATGATGATAAAAAAATGGTTGCTAATGACTAGCCTTTGAGTCTTTTCCAGTTTTCCCATCAGATATCAAGAATCCAGTATCAAAGAGTCTTTCCCGGTCTTCACAAACCTTCTCACCTTCTAAACTTCTGCTTTTTAGTCTTTCAGGTTTTTGAATAATAAATTTTCGTGTATTTCGTGTGTTTCGTGGTTAAGGTAGCTTTTAAGTCTTCCCCCTGCGCCTATCCTTTATCCGACCTCAGACATCTGATTTCTGACCTCTAGCCTTTCCCCCTTGCCCCTCCCCAACATTTCTGTTAAAAGAAAATAACTCTCAAGAAAAATCGGATTAACACCGAATTGAGTAGTGTCCAATATAAAATCAAAAAATACTAAACGTTATTACTGCTGTGGTTGTTATTTACTGTTACTGTTGATGCTTTGTTCTCCATCTTGCCTGGAGTGGCTTGGACGAGAGTAGCCTATATAGGCTATTCTTAGCACTGATTACTGATCTCTGATTACTGATAACTGGTATTTACTATGTCTGAATCTGAAAAAGAATTACGCTGGAATATCTTCCGAGAATTACACCCATCCTATGTAAAACTCGTAATGCCGAACTTTCTTCAAAATACTAAACCATATTTGAACCACGAAACACACGAAAGTCACGAAAAGGAATACTTTAAAAATAAATGTTTCTCGGTTCGTCATTCCCGAGAAATCGGGAATCCATTTTTGTTTTTATTGAATTTGCATTACCAGAATTAAAACTCTTTAGGCATATAGCATGAATACAAAAATTAGTTACCTCTATAGAGATTCAAGCAACTATAAAATCTTTGAAAGAAAAGGTTTAGTATGAGTGCTGGTGAACGAAAGCCATGGACAAAAGATGAGTTAATACTTGCGATCAATCTCTACTGTAAAACGCCTTTTGGCAAAATTCACATCAGAAATCCGGATATTATAGAGTTAGCCGGTTTACTAAATCGCACTCCGGGTTCTGTCAGTTATAAGCTTGCCAATTTTGCAAATATTGATCCTTCATTGGAAAGAGAAGGTGCATCACATGTAAGCAGGCTTGATAGAGAAGTCTGGAATGAATTTTTTGATAATTGGGATGAGATGGCCTTTGAAAGTGAAGTAAGAGCCAAAAAAATCAGAGGTAAAGAAATTGATATACCTGAAGATGTTATCTTTCCCGAAGGCAAAACAAGAGAATCTGTGGTTAAGGCCCGTGTAAACCAGATTTTTTTTCGAAAAATGATCCTCTCTTCCTACAACCAGACCTGCTGTATCACAGGGCTGGCTATACCTGAGTTATTAGTTGCCGGGCATATTGTGCCCTGGTCGCAGGATACGAAAAATCGGATGAATCCACGCAACGGCCTTTGCTTGAATGCACTGCACGATAAGGCTTTTGATTTAGGCCTTATCTCACTGGATGAAAAGTTTCATGTTATAGTATCAAAGAAAGTTTACGATATGCCTCTGGAAAAAACAAAGATGCTTGTAGAATCTATTGGGCGAAAGATTAATTTGCCGAAACGGTTTATCCCTGATCAGGAACTCCTCGATTATCATAGGGAGAAGGTATTTAAAAAATAGGGGGGAGAGGATGGGGTGTTGCCCGGTTATGATATTAAAAAAACCTAATGACCGAAGAACTTTATTTATTGATTGAATTATCAGACAGCGTACCACTCTCATTGAGTTATTGAATTATGAAAGAGCGGCCTCGTTCAAAGTTCAATACATTATTCTTTTTATTTCTTGAGATAATTTGTTTAATTTTGTATTTTTCAAACCTAGTATGAATTTTATCAACTCTATTCTTCCTGAAAATTGGGGAGGGTGTAATAGTATCAGCTTCATTACAATATCTATTTATTAAGAATGAAAAAAAGAAAAGAAAAAAAGATGAAAGCAATCGATTTCTTCTGTGGTGCTGGAGGTTTGTCATGTGGATTTAAGCAATCTGGCATTAAAGTGTTAGGAGGGATCGATATTGATAAAAATCTCAAAGAAACCTATGAAAAGAATATAAAATCAAGATTTTTGCTATCCGATATATCAAATATTGATAAAAAATTATTAAGAAAAAAATTCGACATCAAAAAAAACCAAGATAATTTGATATTTGCAGGTTGTAGTCCTTGTCAGTTTTATTCAAATATCAAAACCGATAAAACAAAATCATGTAAAACAAAACTCCTTCTGGAAAATTTTCAGGAATTTGTAGAATATTATAATCCAGGTTATGTTTTTATTGAAAACGTTCCTGGTTTCAATAAAAACGGTGAAAGTCCGTTAAGGAAGTTTAAAGAGTTTTTATATGACAAAGGATTTCATTACGAAGATAAGGTCCTGAATGCAAAATATTTTGGGGTTCCACAAAATCGCCGAAGGTTCGTATTGTTGGCGACAAGGGTTAACAACCAAATAGCTTTACCAAATCCTGATAAAAAAAATATAAAAAATGTAGCTTCAGCTATTGGTGACAAAACTTTGTTTAAACCGATAGACGCAGGAGAAATTGATACATCGTCTTTCATGCATTCTTCAGCAAATTTATCGGAGTTAAATTTGAAGAGATTAAAAAAAACACCAAGAGATGGAGGGGATCGTCGAGTTTGGAAAGATGACCCTGAACTGCAACTCGATTGTTATAAAAAACATACCGGTCATTACGATGTTTACGGGCGCATGTATTGGGAGAAGCCCTCGCCTACTATAACTACCAAGTTTAGGTATATTTCTAATGGTAGATATGGTCATCCAGAACAAAACAGAGCTATTTCTTTAAGAGAAGGCGCAACATTGCAAAGCTTTCCTGTTAATTATATTTTTTATTCAAAAAGTCAAACAACAATCGCACAGATGATTGGGAATGCTGTGCCTCCTGAATTTGCGAAAAGAATAGGGGAAACAATTTTGGGGAATTATTATGCCACAATTTAGGACAAAAGCCCGCGCTGTTGAATTATTAGGAAAAGGTCAGATAGCAGATCTACCAACTGCCATTACCGAACTATGGAAAAATGGTTATGATGCATATGCTACAAACCTGGATGCGCACCTCTTCTGCTCAGAGTATAAAGGACTAAAGAACCCTCTTTTTGTAATATCAGATGATGGCTCTGGAATGTCGGAAGATGAGCTTTTAAATAAATGGATTGTCATAGGAACTGATAGCAAAGTTCAATCAGTGAAAGATAAAAAAGGAAAAGATACTCTTGGAAAAAAACCACGCATTAAAACAGGAGAGAAAGGGATAGGAAGGTTATCTGTTTCATATTTGGGCAACCAAATGTTGCTATTAACTAAAAAACAAGATGGCCCAATTTATTCTTTATTTTTCGATTGGCGTGTGCTTGATAATTTTAATCTCTATTTGGAAGATATTCAAATTCCTCTTATGAAAGTCGATGATCCTAATAATTTCCCACTTATATTTAAAAATCTCAAACAGGCTTTTATTAATAGCTTAAAATCTCAAAGTGAGCAGCAATGGAAAGAATATCAAGATCTTTATGATATGCTTATAAATGAAACCAAGCATTTAGAGTTGCCTACTTTTTTTTATGAAAAAATAATAGATCCTTTTTATCCTCAAAAGGAGAAGGGCCATGGAACAAAATTTATTATATTTGATCCTATTGAACAAATCTCTGAATTGATGAGTGCGGATAAACCTGATGCAGACATTTCTGATGGCACTTTTTACAATATATCGAGTCTGAGTGGTTTGGCGAACCACTTTATTAATGAAGAAAAAGATTTTAGAACTAATTTTTTTGTTTATAAGTCAGAAATTCCAATAGATATAATTCAGCAAAGAGAATTTTTCACATATGATGACTTCAAAAAATGTGACCATTTAATTGATGGTACCTTTGATTCTAAGGGACATTTTAAAGGCTCTATAAGAATATATACTAAGACTATTAATTATGAATTTAAACCTAATAGGCCTCCCGGAAAGAGTCCCTATGGTCCATTCGATATAAAGGTTGGTTATATCCCGGGTAAAGAAGATACAATATTGCCTGACGATCAATTTGATAAATACAATAAAATGCTTCAACGTTATGGAGGATTTTATATATATAGGGATGGATTCCGTGTCCTACCATATGGTCGAATCGATCAAGATTTTTTAAAATTTGAAGAAAGGCGTACTCGAGGTGCAGGATACTATTTTTTTAGTTATCGTCGCATGTTTGGTTATGCCGCAATATCAAGAGAAAATAATTCAGATCTTCGTGATAAATCTGGACGTGAAGGCTTTGTTAACAACAAGGCATATAGAGAATTTCAAGAGGATTTAAGCAATTTTTTTGTAGATCTCGCAGCAAAATACTTCCGAACCAAACCTGAATTTTCATATAAAGCAGACCAACTAAAAAAGTTTAAAGAAGAAAAATTAGAGAAGGAAAGAGAACAAGAAGAAAGAAAAGAGTTTAATAAATGCCTTACTAAATACCCTGACCTCCTCAATGATTATAATAATCAGTTAAGTGATCTTTTGGATAAATTGGATACACTGGTTGGGAAATCTAAAATTATATACGAAAAAATTGAAGAACTTTTAAAAAATATTGATAAAAATCGCTCGCTTCTCAGAGAGATTATTCCTCCCTCACCAAAGAGGTTTAAACCAACAGACAATCAACGAGAGAAACTACATTTATATTCCAAAAACTACCAAAAGATTTTTGATTCAGTAGAGGAACGTTATCAAAATGCATATAAAGCAGCCAAGGAAAAGCTCAGAGAAAAAGAATTACTGGAAGAGTTCAATAGAAAAATAGCTAGCTATACACAGGAATTTAAAATTACTAAAAATGATTTTGATGGGAGAATTAAGAAAATAACTAATAATTTTGTTAATGAAATCGAAAATCTGAGTAAGAATATTTTTTCGCATTTTGAAACTGAGGCAAAAAGATTAGAGCCTAAAAAATTAAATAGATCTGAATTGGAATCCAGCTTGGAACTATTGGATAATATATATTTAGAATATCGACGTAGTTTTGAAGAAAAAATAAATCCATTTCTTCAACATTTGGAACGGTTAAACATCAATATAGATGAAGACAAATTGATCGGCTATTATAAGATCCAATATGAAGAGATTAAAAAACTTTGGCAGGAAACACAAGAGTTAGCCCAACTCGGCATTGCTGTAGAGATAATTGATCATCAATTTAATGCTCTTTATTCGCAATTGGCCAATATTATAGGTATGTTTAAGAATTCCATCAAGGAGGATAAATCATCAAAAAATTTATATAGTTTGTTGGTCTCCTCTTTTGATCATCTCCAAAATAATTATAAATTTTTAACACCTTTATATAGAACTACCGGTCATACGAAAAAAAATATATCTGGTAAAGAAATAAAATCATATATATCTGCGTTTTTCAGTGAAAAACTACATCAAGATAATATCGAATTGTCGAGTTCAAAAGAATTTGATCAATCAGATATTTTCACTTATGAAAGCATAATTAAGCCTGTATTCATAAATATTGTAAATAATGCGGTCTATTGGTTAACCTCTGCTGAGGAAAAAAAGATACATTTGGAATATGAAAATGGTATTTACCTTGTTATGAATTCGGGCCAACCGATTGATGATATATATATTAAGGATGATATCTTTAAATTATTCTTTTCTCGAAAACCAAAAGGAAGAGGTATAGGCTTATACTTAGCGAAGACAACACTTAATAGCATTGGGTTCGATGTTGAAGCAACAAATGATCCAGAATTTAATAGACTAAATGGCGCATGTTTTATGATTAAGCAAATCGAGAAATAAGATGACATTTCAGAGAACAGCTCAAAAGATAATAGATGATTCTATCAGATCAGCTCTTTATGTTGATAATAAAATAGCCATACCTTTCAAAGATTCTATAAGAAATCCCAGTTATAAATTATGCTCTGAGGTCTTCAAGTCGTTTGATAAAAACAATACAAATATAAAGTTTTATCAATATAGAGGAGAAAAAAAATGGAATAAAGAAGGGGCTAATCTACTGAAATCAAGAGATTTGCTCATATTAGATTGGAAACTACAAGATGAGCATCCTCAATTTCTCAACTCACTTCAAATTTTAAAGCAAGCTGTAAAAATAGAAAGTATTTTTTGTGTCGTTATATATACCGATTCCGTTGAAAAAGAACTAGCAGATATTAACCATAATATTTGCTGTTTTTTTTCAAATATCGCTTTAGACATCTCACATATTGAACATCAAATAATTGATAAGCTAGACGAATTAGGGATTGAACCCAATGCCATTAACTTAAGAGAAAGAGATTTCCATTCCTGTCTTTAAGTATCTCTCTATCCCTTGTTATTAAAGGTTCTTCAGCATATTTTATTTTTCGACCTCGGGATTTTATTTCTAAACCACGACTTTTTCTACGGTATTCCTGCTGATTTCTAGAAAAATGCCTCCCTGGTTTAATTCGCACTCTGTGTTTCGAGCATCTGTGAATAAAACCTTTCCATATAGAACACCACAAAAGCAAGTCAGGAGTAGATACTAATATTTTAAAAAAAAGTCTGGTTTCTGTGAGTGCACGTGCAAAACTTAGATGTCCAACATAAAGATTAACTAATTTCCCTGCATGTACCATTGCAATACGTATTAAGCAAATAGAGATCATATGCATGAGTAACTCCAGATGAAAAGAATCAGGAGTACGACAATGCCATGAAGTCGCCCTAAAAGTATGCTTAAAATCACGGTAAAATGTCTCAATATCCCATCTCATGTGATAAAGATTTGCCAGCTCTGCTGCGGGAAAGCGAACTGGATCTAAAAGAGAGGTAATCAAGCGTCGGCGGCGAAAACCTTTTCTATAAACGAAGACCACTCGCACATTGATGTCTGTGTTGCTGTTATAGTCTTTTATTTGGCAGAGATAATCTCCTTCTCCGAGGTTACGTAATACTTTGGGCCGAATATTTTTTTTGGCAGGTATAAGGAAATGTGCACAGCGAAGCATAATTTTATTAAAAGTTACAGAGTAATGGAAGCCGCTATCCAGTAAAATTAAATCCCCCTTTTTGATGTATTTAATAAGCTTGTTAATTAGTTTATGTTCTGATGTGCAGACCTTGTCATAAACGAAGTGTATCGGCGCACGGCTTATGATGTCAAAGAGGCAGCAAAGTTCAGCGGAAATTGGACCTAGCCCCTGCTGCCCACTGTGAGATCTGAAACGCTTCCAAAGAGACTTTGATTCAGGTAATGAAAGGGTGGTCTTATCCGCAGCAATGAGACGTAACCCATGCCAACGAGAAGATTCATTTTTGTAAGCAGTTTGAAGCCGAGAAACCAGTTTACCATAGAACCAGTGTAGCGACTGGAGGGGAAAAACGCGAACGAGCCTTACAAAATGCGGGAACGGAAACAGACCATGATATGTTAAGTTGTCCAGTAGCCAAATGGAGGATTTCAAAAAGGCTGGCTTTTTGTGTGTCCAAAGATACTGCTAACATAAGCCATAGCGTTTCTAATGTTGAAAGTTTACGCCGTCTGCACCACTCATTTCTTAAGTAACGTCGAGATTCCAAAGCAGTAACAAGTGATGGTTCAATCCATTGTGCCAGCATAGATAGGTCAGGTTTTTTCATGGTTACCCTCCTAAGAATCAATAAGGGTGAATGTAGCTGGAGCGCTTTGTCGCAACAGAATGCCTTGACGTGCTTTTTTACCTAATGCGCTGGAGAGGGTATCCCGTTCAGCAAGGCGCCCAAAACGAACCTGGAGAAGTTGTATAAGCTCGTTTATATGAAGAGGTCTGCTCTCTTCAGTCAGTATTTTAATAGATAAATCCACAAGAGACTGACGTCTTCTTCCGCTTCGCATTGAAGTGTTCAGCTCGGTTTCTGACTTACCTTGAAGTTTCCTTATTGCTCTCAACTGTGATTCTAGCTGCACTTCAAGCACTTGCAGAATGACTTCCTTAATATCTTCTTTATCCATATGGCCCTCATTAATGTAAGTTATTTAACGTATTACATCATAATCGACTGACATAAGTCAATAAGAAAGTGATTGATAAAATATTATGGAGAGACTAAATAGAAAACTAGGAAATAGATAAGAAATAGCGTTAACTGATTGATATTATTTGCTTTTACCTTAAGTTAATAGCATTAGATTGAACCCCAATTTATTTATGACTCGCTTGGTGATTTAAAGTCTCTTGCGATACAACAAAGTCGCGCAGGTGAAATTTTTAAAGGGTTAAGGAAAAATTTCAGGGACGCACTTGGCAATGATTTACAGCTTTTTGAATCTTTTATGAAGATGCTTTTCAGTACCCCAAAATTGATTGAGGTCTACAAACTGATGGGATACGTTTTTAATAAATGTGTTCCTCCATCACCGCCATTAGATAATATGGAGATCGAAATCGCTGAAAATGATGGCGATCCATATTTTTTAATTAACGACACTTTTCTATTTATTGAAAGTAAAATAGATCCTGAGAGCTTATATCCTAAAATCAAGAAAGCAATTATAAACAGTTCAAATAACTTCCTCCCAATAATGGGGTTAGAAATGCGAAATATATTTAGCAATAGTAGCGCTATAATATCTAAAAAGCTTTCTTCAATAGATGAGTATGCATTTATACATCACCAAAATAACATACACCCGGAGCAGGCTTTTTATGAGTTTCTAAAAGAGCTATGGAAAGATCAGTCATTTCACTTTCTATTGTCAGATGATAAACTAGAAGTCTTCACTAAAATTAATAGCTATAAACGTGAACGAAAGATTACCCTAAAGTCTATCAGAAAAAAAATGAAGGAAGGGAAACTTGATAAAGACTTGGGTAAATTAAACTGCTTTTACAATTTATTAATTAATAATGAAAAAGAAAGAAATATAGGTTTTGGCGACATATTCGGATTAAAGAAGGAAGGTGCAGAACCTGATAGATTCATATTATGTATCACCGCGCATTGTGATTGTTTATACCCTGATAAATTAAATAATAATTTTTATTTTATAGAAGGGGTAAAACATAATCTTGCTGATGGCCTTAAAGATGGGGATACAAGCTTTAACACATTTATTGAAGATGGAAAAGATAGTATTGTTTGCATTAAATGGAAAGATAGACCTATTACAATACACATACCAGACAGTAATAATAAAATCACCTCTGATATTTCAATAAATATCGGCCTCACCAATTATACTGCTACTTATATAGCAACACTAAAAGAAAATTATGCCCAAAGAATGGCGAATAGAGCTTTTTCTTATCCTTTACATGTTGGGATATTCTTTGCTGATAAGAAAAAGAATAAAAATGAATGATATCTATTCAAATAAAAAACGTTCTGAGATAATGGCAAAAATATCAGGAAAAGAAACCAAACCTGAAAAAATTATTCGCAGTTATTTATTCCAAAAAGGATTTCGATATCGAAAGAATGACATTCGTTATCCAGGAAAGCCAGATATTGTCTTACCAAAATATAATGCGGTTATTTTCATTAATGGTTGTTTTTGGCATGGGCATAAAGGGTGCAATAAAAGCAAACTTCCTACCACACGGATAGAATTTTGGAAGAATAAAATCGAAGGTAACATTGCTCGAGATATTAAAAATTATCGTTTATTGAAAGAAGCAGGATGGAATGTAATTATTGTATGGGAGTGTGAGATAAAAAATAAACAAAAACAAGAAAACCGGCTTAAAAAACTTGATATAGAAATTCAATTTCCTTGCCCTTTTTAATCCTTGTTTTGTTTTATAGATATCGTTTTATAAATTAATTTTTAAATGAATAAATTTATATGGACAGACCAATAATAGAAGCCAAATTTTTTGAGACATATTACTTTGCAAATGCTGTTCGGAATATACTGCATAATCAATTTGACCACTTGAGGGACTTGGATGCGTTCTATGGGGATGATAAATTTGCATATTTCAGCTATCCGTTTCCTAGATATTCCGCCTTTCATTGCTTTATCGAATTTTTGCTGCAAGATATAATATATGATGAACTTGATGATATTGACATCGAAGACCGAAAAAATACGCTAAAGACGTTCTCAAAAAATGGATTGCGTGTTGCACTTGAAGATTTAAAACCCACAGTTCTTCCTATTGAGATGGCTCTTCGATATTATAATATCAACCATATTTCTTTTGATAATTGGTTAGAGAAAAATAAAAAATCATTCATGGTAGTAAATGATGATGATATATTTGATTATTTTGAGTCCTTAAGTTTTGATGGCCCGATAACCGAATTTATAACAAGAGCAGTAGATGAAGTTTTTTTTATTCTTTTTCAAAACAGAAATTTGTTACTTTTATTCAATGACATGATGGCATCTCAAATTAGTAGCAGTGAGATTGAAGAAATACCAGAAGAATATAGAAATAATTTCAGCAAAGACGGTGTTCTGCATAGGAAGAACATACCAAGATGGGTACAGCGAGCAGTTTTTTTTCGGGATAGAGGGCTTTGTGTATTATGTCGCAAAGATCTTAGTGGTTTGCTATCCAGGTGGAATATTGAAAATTTTGATCATATTGTCCCTCTTGTGCAAGGTGGATTAAATGATGTCACTAATATTCAATTACTTTGCGAAGAATGCAATAAGGCTAAAAAGGGTAAAGTGGCTACCAGTGATGTTTATGAAGCATGGTATTAAATTAGAAGCATTAAAATATACCTAGGTGTAGGGGGATGCCTATAAGGCTAGAAAAACAACGGTGTCAGGTCTTGACTCTTGACATATTTACAGGCCGCTGATATTCTACCTCACATCACATCAAAAACATCTGTGAGGCAACATGGCTCGACCTTTAAGAATAACCTACCCCGGCGCTTTCTATCACATTACTTCCCGCGGCAATGAGCAAAAGCCGGTCTTTAAAAGTAAGCGCGACAGGGTTAAATTTCAGGAGTATCTTGAATCTGCGTCCGAAAGATACAATGCGGTAATACATGTTTACTGCATGATGGATAACCACTATCATCTTTTACTTGAAACTCCTTCCGGTAACCTCCCTCAGATCATGCGTCATATTAATGGTGCATACACCAACTACTTTAATACTAAAAGAGATAGAGCAGGGCATCTTTTTCAGGGAAGGTATAAAGCAATACTGTTTGAAAAAGATGAATATGCGAAACAATTATCCAGGTATATTCACTTAAACCCTGTCCGGGCAGGATTAGCTGAAAAGCCTGAGGAATATGAATGGTCCAGTTATCCGGAATATATCGGAAAGCGTGAAAAACCTGAATGGCTGTGTACGGATTTTATTCATGGATATTTCGGGAAGACAAAAACTTCTGCTGAAAAACAGTATCATAAGTTTGTAAGTCAGCTTATTAACACTGAATATGAAGATCCGCTTAATGAAGTTACCGGCTCTGTCATACTCGGGAGCTCAGATTTTATAAATAAAATAAAGGCAAAATACCTTTCAGGTAAAAAGGCTGATAAAAATATACCTGCATTCAATGCGCTTACAGACAGAGTTTCTGCTAATGATATATATGAAGCAGTAGAAAACGCCGATATTACTGATCCCGCTGCAGAAAGAAATATTAAGATTTATCTGGCTAAAAGATTTACTGATAAAAAGCTCAAGGATATAGGCCTGGAATTCGGGATAAGTGAATCTGGTGTTTCAAGGACATGCAGCCGTCTTTTAAAACGGATTGAAAAAGATAAAAAACTTAAAAAAGTTATCGATATTATAATTAAAAGCCTGAACATTTAATCCTTACAGAACTCTATATAAACAATTTAAAATGAGAGGTGAAAACATGTGGAATATTGAAGGTATTGCAGATTCTGTTTACCAGGAAATGAAGGAAGATGAAGCAGCCGAAGATGAGCTTGAGTATTACTTGAGGCGTGCATATTATTCTGTTTACAGCAGAGATACTAAAACAGCTGCTGATAAAGTTATTGCAGATGTTGGACCGTTGGTGCTTGATAAATTAGCTGAGTGACTAAACAGGGGTCGAGCCAAGCTAAACTTATTGATGTAGAAAGAAAATAAATAACCGCAGACACACGCAGAAAGTTGATTATTATTAAAAAAAGAAATCATGAATCGCATGAATCGGGGTCGGGCAAAGCTAAGTTATTAATATAATAAAGATTGTTATCTGAAAATCACCCATATTTTACCCTATATCGCTTTTTTTGCGTACAAAAACACATGAATAAGAAATAGATTAAAGCTCTATTATTAAAAGCTTCCGCAGCGGGTTTTTTGTTTTTATGTTAATCATCATGAACCAGTAAAAAGTAATTATCTATTTAACAGTATCTGCCGATATATATTTTCAGTGTCCCGCACTGCTCTTTTTAACGTAGTACCTTCAGAGAAAATTTACTGGAATCTTTTTTATATTAATACAAAGGCGGATTAAAACCCCGTCGATACTGCCTTATCTTTACTGCTTTACCTTCTTAATATTTATAGGCTCTGCATTTAAAAACTGTTTTAATAAATCCTGTGAAATATCACGGAGCGTCTTACATCAATACACGGCTGGCAGTTTATCTATCAATGCAGTTATAGAAGATCTTATTAATATTTTTTAATTCAAATATTCAATTTGAGGTTTTCTTTTAATAATTCGTGTCCATCCATAAAAAGACAAATTTCGGATGGGCATTAATTCACTAACCGTTATCCATCACGGAGGAATATCAGGAATGAAAAATAATCTTATTATACTTGTAATTATGGTTTCAGCGCTTTTTTTATTTTCATGCGGTTCACCAGACAGCAAATTATCAAATGAGGAGTTTATTAAAATAGAGGTTGATAAGATGTTAAAGGAACTTCCCATAAAAATAGATGAATATACAACATGGTCTGATATCCAGGCCGGAAAAGATGAAGTGAATTTAATTTATGATGTTGCAGGTGTAAGTGCAGATGACTTTAATGACAGTATGATATCTCAGGTCAAGGCCCAAATTTTGAAAGGTCTAAAAGCCGATTCTAAATTATGGCCCGTTTTTGAGCGGAATATTACAGTTAAATACTGTTTTTATGATGAAGAAGAATATGAAATTTTTCAGGCCGCTGTAACAAGGGATGATATAGGAATTTAACCGGCAGGGTGCTTTTAAATGGATACAAATGTACACGGGACACATTTTGAGCAGCAGCCGGAGACACCCATGAAATGCCCTAAATGCGGATTTGAGGCGATAGAGCAGGGCATAGAGTGTCAAAAATGCGGAATAGTTTTTTCAAAACTTAATAAGATCCGGAAGCCTGGTGCAGAAACTGATTTCAATGTTCATGAAGATACTCCTGCAAAACCCCGGAGTGCTGGCCAAACTGTAACAGACCTTTTTTTTGATATAAAGTTTGAGACAAACCCTTTTCTATTTGGCGGAAGATTATTGTTTTTGATTGTCCTTACTGTATGGGGAACAGTACTTGTAAGCGCTTCAATAGAAAGTAACTATACCGGGCAATCCTTCTGGCATCTTGTAAATTTACCTTTTCATGAGGCAGGACACGTTGTTTTCCGTGTTTTCGGCAGCAGAATCATTCACTCCATGGGAGGCAGCCTTGGGCAGCTTCTTATGCCTGTAATCTGCTTTGCGGTGTTCCTGCTGAAAACAAGAGACCAGTTTGCCGCATCTTTTTCCATATGGTGGCTTGGAGAAAACTTTGTTGATATGTCGCCTTATATTAATGATGCAAGATCTCTTTCTCTGCCCCTGCTCGGCGGAAATGTCGGTTATTCATCTCCCTACGGGTTTCATGACTGGGAATTTATTTTAACTGAGCTCGGGATTACACGGTATGATCATATACTGGCAGAGTCTTCCAGGGGGCTTGGCGCATTTTTAATGGCAGTTTCATTTGCCTGGTGTGTTTATATTCTTTGTAAACAGTTTAAATACCTTAGATGAAGACAGGTAAGGTACGCCTTTGTATTATAACTGTGACGTGACAGAAACCTGATAAAATGAGAAGTTATTGCGAACCTGTTATCCCATATGATTTGATTCAGGTGCATGCCTGTAAGTTTCTTCCCTAAAAGCACTGTTTCCAAAAAACTTTAAAAACATAAATTAACCGCAGATGGAAGCAGATATTTATTGTTAAAAGCGAAAAAACAGTTTACCGCAGACGGACGCAGATGGACGCAGACATTTAAAGATAAAAACTTTTTAAACCGTCCCGCCTTCGCGTAAAGCTTCAGTCTTCGCTAAAGCTACGCCCTGACAAGCCGGCGCGGCAGGCCTGTCAGGCCTCATGGCTTTTGTCTGCGAGTGTCTGCGTCCGTCTGCGGTTAATTAAAAAGTGTTTGGATTTTACTTAGGGCATTGAATCGGGGTTGTGAATCGGGGGCGGACCTTGATTAAACAAATACAAAAAATGTTTAACAGGGTAAACCAAGGCAACCATTTGATATAATAAGTAAAACACTATAAAACAGCCTATTTTTGGGGCTTAAACTATCTTTTTTGACAGCAAAATTGACCAGCTAAGCATCTGCTATTCTGACCTGTTTATAAAATCATGATAAATTAACTGGTAAATATGCACTGATTATTTTAATATCAGTGCATATTTATTGAATGTGCACCTGGTTAGTGCATATCTGCCAATATAATTTTCAGGGGATATGAAAATGAACTTTAATCCGGAAAAACCATATAATGATCTTCCGCTGCTGCCTCCAAAAGCTGAGATAGAAACTAACTCTGTGCTTAAAAAGCTTGTGAATGCGAGTCAAAATCTGGCGGAATTAAAGGGATATGTTGAACTGCTGCCAAACAAGGGTATCATATTAAATTCTATCACCCTGCAGGAGGCAAAGGACAGTTCTGAAATAGAAAATATTGTGACAACTCATGACCAGTTATTTAAAGCAATATCTGCCAGTAAAGCAGTCATTGATCCGGCAGTAAAAGAAGTTTTAAATTATCGTGACGCTCTTTATAAGGGGCTCGCTCTTGTCAGAAAGCATAATCTTTTAACTACTAATACAATTGTTGCGATACAGGGTGAACTGGAACAGAATAAAGCAGGCATAAGGAAGCTTCCCGGAACAAAGCCTGCTAACGACAGGACCGGGGAAGTAATGTACACTCCACCGGAAAACGAAAAGGCCATACGTGATTTGCTTACAAACCTTGAGACATATATCAATACAGATGATGATAATGTTCATCCACTGATAAAGCTTGCAATTATTCATTATCAGTTTGAATCCATTCATCCCTTTTATGATGGAAATGGAAGAACAGGCAGAATTATAAATGTGCTTTATATGGTTATGAAAAATATGCTCACTGAACCGATCTTGTATCTGAGCCGTTATATAACTGAGAATAAAGCGGAATATTATACATTGTTGAGAAAGGTGACTATTGATAATGCCTGGGAGGAATGGATTTGTTTTATGCTTACAGCAATAGAGAAAACATCCGGTTATACATTGGCTTTGTGTAAAGAGATAATGGCTCTTATGGAAGAGGTTCGCAAGACCTTGCAGGGTAAGCGGCCTAAGATATATTCTCATGAACTTCTGGAAGTTCTTTTTAATAATGTTTATACAAGAACTCATCACCTGACTTCAAAGAAAATTGCTTCCCGTAATGTGGCAGGAAAATATCTCAAGGAGCTTGAATCATTAGGTGTTTTAAAAAGTGAAAAAGTCGGTAGGGATGTTTTTTATGTTAATGTCGGATTGTTTGAGTTATTTAAAGGTTCTTAGATAATATGGAGAGTGTGACGCTTTTAAAAATATAAGTTAACCGCGAGACGGACGCAGACTATTTAAAGACAGAGGTCGGATAAAGGATAGGCGCAGGGCGCAAGGCGCAGGGCGCAGGGCGCAAGGGGAAAGCTGTAAAGACAAGAGATCAGAGGTCAGAAATCAGATGTCGGAAAAGCCGTTAACCGCAGATGGACGCATGCATTTATTGTTAAAAGCGAAAAAACAGTTTACCGCAGACAAACGCAGACGGACGCAGACATTTAAAGATAAAAACTTTTTAAACCCTCCCGCCTTCGCGTAAAGCTTCAGTCTTCGCTAAAGCTGCGCCCTGACAAGCCGGCGCGGCAAGCCTGTTTGGCCTCATGGCTTTTGTCTGCGAGTGTCTGCGTAAGTCTGCGGTTAATTAAAAAGTATTTGAATTTATGGGCTTAATGGAGTGCCCATAAGTTTATAAGTTTCTTATCCAAAAGTACTGTTAAAAAAATATCTTTTACATACTGACTTGATTCTTGATACCGGATGCCGGATACTGAAAAAATAAATAAAATGGTACCCGGTTTCCAGGGGATGACGCCTGTGAAAATGGGACTTAGTTAAGTTATAAAACTGAATTTATTCGGTTCTGATCCCGGAGAGTAAACAATAAAAGGAGAGATGATTATGATAGATAACGCCACAATGAAATCAATACTGGCCCGTCGGAGTTATAAGGCCTTTGAGAGCAATCCTGTTAGTGATGATATCCTGGAAACCATTATTGAAGCCGGGAAATACGCGCCCACAGCCAGGAACAAACAGGCCTGGCATTTTACAGTTGTTAAGACCGAAGAGGGAAAAGATATGTACAGGTCGGCCTTTGACGATATGATGAAAAACGGCGGAGGGCCTAAAGTCGCTCCGCCTCCTCTTCCGCCAAATATAATCGTGAAGCCTGAACCCGAGTTCAGAGGTGCACCGGTTATGATTCTTGTTTCCGGCCCTGCAGCAGATGAGCTTGTACCTATAGACTGTGCTCTTGCTATGGGTAATATGTTTATCGCTGCGGCTTCTTTAGGGGTGATGTCCGGATGGTCGCATACTACTGTAAGGGATCTTTTTCCAGACCCTGAGGTAAAGAAGAAATTTAAAATTCCTGAAGGCAACAACGTATATGCTGCTGCATTCTTTGGTTATCCTATGGGCGAGCCGAAGGATCGAGGTCCAAGAAAAGAGGGGACTGTTACTTTTATTTAGCATCATGCAGGGCCTTAAAAAATTAAAAACATAAATTAACCCCAGACGCTCGCAGAGTGTTTAAAGGCAGAGGCCGGATAAAGGATAGGCGCAAGGCGCATGGCGCAGGGCGCAAGGGGAAAGCTGTAAAGACAAGAGATCAGAGGTCAGAAATCAGATGTCGGAAAAGCCGTTAACCGCAGACAGGCGCATGCATTTATTGTTAAAAGCGAAAAAACAGTTAACCGCAGACGGACGCAGATGGACGCAGACATTTAAAGATAAAAACTTTTTAACCGTCCCGCCTTCGCGTAAAGCTTCAGTCTTCGCTAAAGCTACGCCCTGACAAGCCGGCGCGGCAGGCCTGTTTGGCCTCATGGCTTTTGTCTGCGAGTGTCTGCGTAAGTCTGCGGTTAATTAAAAAGTATTTGTAATTTTACTTAGGGCATGCCACACTATTTTTAACCACCTTTTCAAACCTACCTCGATTCTTCTGTCTTTTTTGTATCCATCCTTTGACACTTTCCGCCAGTCTTGGGTTAGTGGATTATCTTAAACAAATTGAATAAACTAGTAAATAAGGTAAATTAAAACAACAATATAACGTAATAATTGCACTGTAACAAATGTTATGATATAGTGCGTTAAAATGTTAATAAGGTGTGGATATGGATCAGGTAATAAAAAATTTTGTGCAGTATTTTAAAGAAACTCTGGATATAGACCTGCTGCCGGGAAAATGGCAGGATAAAAGGAGTTTGCCGATATTCCTGCGCAATATGTACGATTTTTATGAGACTAGTATTTTGAGCAGGCCATGTCTGATTATGGCGGTAAAGGAAAAGGTAGAGCAGACTCCTGCGACTGTCAGGAAACACCTGCTTCAGGTTGAGAAAAAATGGCAGGATGAGATTATCTATTTGCAGCAGAAAGTAACTGCATATAATAGAAAAAGGTTGATTCAGCAAAAAATACCATTTGTTGTGCCTTTGAATCAGATGTATCTCCCGTTTTTAGGCATCGATCTGCGGGAGCATTTCAGAAATATCAGAGAAACAGAAGATATTATCAGCCCCTCTACGCAGGCAGTTGTTCTGGATTATTTAAATGGTGATGCTCAAACCCGAATTACACCCAAGGTTTTGGCTGATAAACTTGGTTACAGCATCATGACAATGACAAGGGCATTCGATGAATTACAGGGTATTGGGATTTGTTCAATAACCATGGAAGGTCGTGAACGGGTTCTCCGGTTTGATCCTGACAGGAGGAAAGTTTGGGAAACAATGCTGGAAAAAATGCGCAGCCCGGTTAAGAAGAGGCTTTTTATTAAAACCTCTTCTATGAATTCTTTTGGAGTTAAAGCGGGGCTGACTGCTCTGGCAGACTATTCCAATTTAACAGAACCTTTGAATCCGGTATTTGCATTAACCTCAAAGCAATGGAAAAAGTATCACGCTGATAATAGCACAATGGTTTTTGATATTCCCGAACCCAATGCCTGTGTTTTAGAAATCTGGAGCTATTCGCCCGAGCTGTTTGAAAAAAGCAGGGTAGTGGACAGGTTTTCACTTTTCTTGAGCTTGAAGAATAACAGTGATGAACGTATCCAGGCAGCGCTGGGCAGGATGATGGAGAAAATTGCATGGTAAAAGGAATTGATCAGTTCAGCATGCATTTCAGGGGCTTTAAGGACAGGTATGTACTGATTGGCGGTACTGCCTGTTTCCTTGTTTTTAATGAGGCCGGCCTTGATTTCAGGGCTACAAAGGATCTGGACATTGTTTTATGCCTTGAGTCTCTGGATGTAGAGTTTGCAGAAATATTTTGGGAATTTGTTAAGCGTGGAGGATATAAAAATACTCAGAAGAGCACAGGGAAAAGGCTTTTTTACAGATTTTATAATCCTGAAGATGATTCATTTCCGTATATGTTAGAGCTCTTTTCACGTATTCCGGATGCATTGAAGATAGGTGATGAAGCTCATTTAACCCCTGTTCCAATTGGTGAGGAACAGTCCAGTCTTTCAGCGATCCTGCTGGAAAAGGGGTACTATAATTTAATTCATAGATCTAAAGTTGATATTGGCGGTATTCCGACTGTTTCACCGGAAGTAATTGTTCTCTTAAAAGCAAGGGCATGGCTGGATATAACTAAAAGACGGGATGCCGGTGAGTCAGTGGATAGCAGTGATATTAAAAAACATAAAAATGATGTCTTCAGGCTTTTCCAAATTATTGATCCTGATACGCGAATAGCCCTGCCTGATATAATTAAGGGAGATATGCAGCGTTTCCTGGATGAACTGAAGTCTGATCCCCCGCAAAGTTTGAAACCTTTTGGGCTTGGCAATACTAAGCCGGACGAAATAGTAGAATTGATCCAGACCATTTACGGGTTGAGCAGTTAAGATGATACGGAATTAAGATGGGCCCATAAGTATATCTGAATCGGGGTCGGGCCAGGTAAAGTGATTGATAGAAAGAAATTAGTTAACCGCAGAAACAAGCAGAATGTTTTAAGGCAGAGGTCGGATAAAGGATAGGCGCAAGGCGCATGGCGCAGGGCGCAAGGGGAAAGCTGTAAAGACAAGAGATCAGAGGTCAGAAATCAGATGTCGGAAAAGCCGTTAACCGCAGATGGACGCATGCATTTATTGTTAAAAGCGAAAAAACAGTTTACCGCAGACAAACGCAGACGGACGCAGACATTTAAAGATAAAAACTTTTTAAACCGTCCCGCCTTCGCGTAAAGCTTCAGTCTTCGCTAAAGCTACGCCCTGACAAGCCGGCGCGGCAGGCCTGTTTGGCCTCATGGCTTTTGTCTGCGAGTGTCTGCGTCAGTCTGCGGTTAATTAAAAAGTATTTGTAATTTGATCGTGGTCGGGCCAAGCTAAACTTATTGATAGAATGAAATTAATTAACCGCAGACATTCGCAGATAGACGCAGACAGTTATTGTTAATTAAAAAAGAAAGCCGTTAACTACAGATGCGCTGAAAGACAGGTTTTTAACCTGTCTTTTTTTGATTTTGTATTTTACTTTGCGGCTTTGTGTGAGGTATGAAATTTTATCTTTTACCATTTTGAATTCCAGAAAAACTGGCGAAAAATTATTCGCCCCTACAGTTGTTTATATTCTTTTTGCATAGACCCAACGCAGCCTATGCAGTTGTTATATCCCCCTCCATTAACTCCTCCCGCCAGTCTTCGCTTAAGCTACGACCGGTAAGCAAGGGAGGGAGGTATAATGAAGAATATTTTTAAGGCCATATGCATTGTTACAGGCCTTTTGTAGAGACAGGTTTCTAACCTGTCTTGCTTTTGATTTTATGTCTTCCATCCAGCACCGCTTATGCGTTGTTTGTGATTATAAGAAAAAGTGTATTTAAATTACTTGCACGTAAAATTGCTTATTGTTAATATTTCCATATGTATAGAATAACTTTCAGCAAAAAAGCGGATAAGGCGCTTCGCAGGATGCCTCGAAATACAGCTTTAATCATTGGGAAGAAGATAAAGGAATTAGCTCAGAACCCTGATGATATGCTTAATGTTAAAAAACTGACTGATCATCCGGGTTGTAGACTTCGAGTTGGAGATTGGAGAATAATCTATACTGTAAATGATAATGAAATTTTATTCCATATCAACTATAAAAACTCGAGGAGAGGCTTACAAATGAGTGTTCAAATAATAGAAAAAAATGGAAAACCGGAATGGGCTGTTATTCCTTTTCAGGAGTATAAGAAAATTCAGGAAGCATTAGAAGATGCGGATGATATAAAAGAAATAGAGGAAAATTTAAAAGCCATAAGTGATGGCAGCGAGATGACAGTCCCAGGTGAAGTTACATTTGCAATTCTGGATGGTACAAATCCCATACGTGCTTGGAGAGAATATAGAAAGATTAAAATGAGTGACCTTTCAAATAAAGTTGGTATCAGCTCCTCATACCTCTCCCAGATAGAGAATGGAAAAAGAAATCCCACAATTGATACCTTAAGGTCAATCGCAAAAGAACTCGAAATAGATATTGATATGCTAATTTAGAGTAACAGCAAGGGGGCATCCATTAAAGGGTACATAAGGTCTGCATTCTTGACATGTGCGTTCATTTTTAGGGCTTAACCATCCTTTTTGACAGCAAAATAAATTTTCTAAAAATATGAATTTTATCCCTGATTCACGGTTTTAGTACTGCAAAGAAAAACAAAGTGGATACCCGATTTCTCGGGTATGACGAACTGAAAGACTCAAGCTGCACCTTTTGTAAATAAGCAATAATTGAATACGATATCGTCTGGTAATTTGATCCACCTTTAAATCTGAGAATACAAATGGAACTATTATACTTTGCTATTGCTATTTGTACCTTTTTATTACCTCTTGCATTCCTGTCATTTTACAGGTGGTATAATCAAAGAAAAAACAAACGTGCTCCTTTTACTGACAAGTTTTTGAGAAGCCCTGGGCAATCGCTTATGGAACAGATACAAACTGTAAGTGATGATGTAAATGTATATGCCTCTACTTCAATGACTGCTCCTTTGTTCATAATGTTTGCTGCCAATATCCTAAAAACAAACATTCCTTACTACGTCTTTATTTTAGCTGTGTCTGAGGTAATACTTTTGGGGAAGTTATGGCGATCCCTGAATAAAAGAAATCTTCTGCGGCTAGGATATGACGGTGAAACCGCTGTCGGGCAGGAGCTTAACCTGCTTATGCTGGACGGTTACCGTGTATTCCATGACCTTGTTACAGATAAATTAAAAAAATTCAATATAGACCATATAATTGTCGGTGCTTCCGGTGTTTATGCAGTGGAAACAAAGGCCCGGTCAAAATCAAAGATTAAAAAAGGCAATGACGCTGCAACGGTTGTTTATGACGGAAAGGCTGTTAACTTTCCTTATTATTCCGATACCGATTCACTTAAACAGGCAAGACTCAATGCTGTTTATCTAGAGAAATGGCTGACCGGTGCAGTTGGCGAAACAGTGACTGTTGAAGCTTTACTTACAATACCCGGATGGTTTGTCGAAAGAAAAGCGCCACCGCGCGGTGTTCATGTTTTAAACCCTAAACAGATAAAAACATTTTTAAAGAGTAAAAAAGAAAAACCTCTTTCCGATTCCATGGTTCAGAGGATTGTTCACCAGCTTGATCAGAAATGCAGGAATGTAGATCCTGTTACAATTCAGGTAGAGAATTATTTAAAAGATTCAAAATAGTGTACATCCATTAAAAAACAGTCTATATGAATGGAGCTGTCAGAAATCAGTCTTAAGTTAAAAGTGTTTCAAAGACGGGTCAGCTCCGTCTTCGCACAAGACTGCGACGTGACAGAAACCTGTCTATACAAACAAAATACCTGTTAATACCGGATATACGAAAATTAAATAAATTAAGGAGATTATTAAATGAAGAACATGCGCGGATTCTGTATTCTTGTGATAATTGCTTTGATTTCTATGATTTACCCGTTATATACATTTGCATCAGACACTGAAAAATTACCTGTCGAAGCATTCAGCACGCTTCCCATGAACAGTAACCTCAAGATCTCGCCGGATGGCGGAAGCATACTTTATTTCCAGAACGTGAATGATAAAACAGCGCTTGTCACCTTTAACCTTAAAACAGGCGTTCCTAAAACCGTGTTTATAGCGGATAATGTTACGTTAATGTTTCTGTCTGCATTATGGGTCAACAATGACACTGTTTTGTTTAGTGTGAAAGCCCCTACCGAACTTTACGGAGACACTATATATCAATCAACCCTGATAGTCAGGAAAGCAGATGCAAGCGACAAACCCAGGGAACTGATTACTGCCGGAAACCTGAGGGCAAACAGGTCCAAACAGTATAGCGGCGGTATAATCGGCCTGCTTCCGGACGATCCTGATCATATATTGATAGGTATAGACAGTGTCAAACGGTATGAGGATACGGTTTTTAAGGTAAATATTAATAACGGTGAAACAAGTGTGGTTCAGCCTAACACTTATAAGGCCTCCCGTTGTCAATAGGAAATAGTTCACCGAAGCCGAAAAAATAATAGTTTTTTCAGTCAAGACATTGCGCACCATCAAAGCAGGTAAATAATAATCCTGACTTAATTTCATATTCAGTTAAGGGTCGGAAGATCCTGCACCAAACACTTATTGAGGTTCAACAGTCTTTAAATAATCCATAAAGCAATATTTATACTCTAGAGGATTACAGACCGCTGCAAACATATAAGTATGCCTGCGACCTAGAAACGATACCGTGCCCTCATACCGTCCTAATCAATAAAAGTGGTTGATACAGTGTATATCCCCAGTTAGTTTCAGGATCGGGGAGGGGCAGAACCTCACCTACGAGCCATAAGGCACGTTTATATTTTTAAGGAGCAGGACGGACCGCTAATCATCAAATATGGTTACCGAGATATATGTACACACCATCCGCTGAGTGCTCTATGGCACATGGGCTTTCTTGGCCCCGCCTGGATGCGACTTCGTGCTTTTTTCCCTAAGGTACCAGTTAGACCTCTTGCTGATCCGCCCCCTCCATCTCTAAAGCCCGAAGAACATTTCCTGATCAAAGGGCGTCTTATTCTTTAACATAAAATATACTGCTCTACCCAGCTTGTGGGCCAGGATAGTCAGCGCTTTACCTTTGCCGAATTTATTTGCATACTTGTCCAGATATTTTTTTGCCTGTTTATTCCCTCTGATAAACAGAACCGCAGCTTCGGAAAAAGCCCATTTCAGATGGGCATTGCCTATCTTTTTTCCGCCAGAACCATATTTTTTACCATTGGATTCATGTGAGCATTTTACAAGCCGGCAATAGGATGCAAAATCCTGGACAGTAGGAAATCTGTTAATATCATGAATTTCATAAAGAATTACCATAGATAGTATTTTGCCGATTCCACTGATAGTATTAAGTATAGCAAGAGATATCGGATCATGATGTCTTGCTGTCTTAACGATATTCCATTCCAGTGAAGCAATAATAGGGTCATAGGCTTCAATGACCTGGAGATCGACAGCCATCATATTTTGTGCGGAAGGGTCGTCGAACATCTCCACAATTCCTTCACGGTTTTTAGGCCTGGAGATTTTTCCTATAGGGTCAGCGAGATTATACTGGCTTCTCGTATTCTGGATATGACTGAAAAGCTCAGCTCTTTTTCTTACCAGATGAGTTCGCCTTCTTAAAAGATCTCTTGTAGATCTCATTTTTTGAGGGTATACATATGACTGAGGTATCAAACCGCCTCTAAGCAACTTTGCTATCTTATGGGAATCGATTCTGTCATTTTTTGCTTTAGCACCATGTATGGCTTTCATGTATAATGCGTGGCCAAGAACGAAAGGGATATTTTCTTCAAAGCAGAGATCAGCAAGCCAGTACCATGTGAACATACACTCAACACAGACTACAATGTCTTCTCTGTATGGTTCGACGACTTTAAGAAATACCTCCCTCTCTGTATTTATATTTTTATGAACCATTTTTTCTCCTGCTTCATCAAGAATGCAGACATACATTTTTTTAGTATGTAGATCGATTCCGCAATAGTGTTTGTGTTGTTTGGTATAAAAATTCATCCGGCCTTCTCCTTTTTTAATGGGTTTTTGTTTTTTTTCGCAAATGAACTTTACCACATTAGGGGGAGGAGGCCTTAAACATTATCATGAAAGGCGTACGTGACTGGATAGTTGATCAGCAGGACCGCGTTCGAGCCGGGGTAAAGATTCTCAGCGGCAGATATTTTTCTATTCTTGTCTATGACCTGGAAAAAAATAAATGGAGTCAGATACTGGAAAAAAAGATCGATTATGACGCCGAAGACGTAAATTTACCGGTACCTATGGGCTTTGCTAAAGATCCTGATATTCTTTATATCAGAGCTGATTACAACGGCAGGGATGCAATATTCAGGGCTGATATAAGCAAGTCTGAACCAGAGCTGGAGCTGATGGTTAAAGATGATAAATATGATATCGACGGCAGTCTTATATACAGCCCTAAAACAAAAGACGCAGTTGGAGTTAATCATTCCGAAGCTGAAGGCGGAAGCGTCTACTGGGATGAAAAGTACAGGACATTGCAGGCAGCAATTGACCAGGCTCTTCCTGATACGACCAATTACCTGGCAGATTTCAGCAGGGATGAGAATATATACCTTGTATACAGTGTCAGCGACAGGATTCCGGGAGTATACTATTTAGGTGATTTTAAGAACAAAACAATGAATATAATAGGCCATGCCTATCCTCAGCTTGAAGGCAGACTGCAGGGGAATAAAAAAATAACATACATTTCCCGTGACGGTGAGACTGTGGAAGCATATCTGACCATGCCCCCTGGATGTAAACCAGGTATTCCTTCCCCTGCAGTGATTATTCCAAACTGCCAGTCAATCATGAGAGACCATGGTAATTTTGATTACCTTGCTGAATATTTTGCCAGCAAGGGGATACTGGTTTTTCAGCCAAACTTTAAAGACTCTCCCGGCGATGGTGAAAAATTTGTAAAAGAAGCCGCAAATGATTTTGGCGCGTCATTAAAAGATGATCTTGCGGATGCTCATAAATGGCTTGTGGAGCAGAAACTGGCTGATCCCGGGCGGATTGCTGTTGCAGGAACAGGCTACGGCGGATACGCAGCACTTTCGGGCGCATCAGATCCTTCCGGCTTGTACAGGTGTGCTGTAAGCTTTGCAGGCATCAGTGATCTTAGTCTGCTGCTTAAATCGAGTAATCCTGATACGGGATACACGCGGTTACTTAAAAATATACAAACGGATAAACAAACCCTTGAGTCACTTTCACCAGTTAACCATGTTGATAAAATTAATATCCCGATTCTCCTGGGCCACAGTGATGATGATATGAAAGTCCCTGTTGAACAGAGTCAGAAGCTGGCAAAGGAGTTGAAAAAAAAGAAAAAAGTATTCACCTATATTGAGCTTGAGAATGGAGATCATGATCTTTCTATTCAAAGACACAGACACAGGTTTTTTAATGCAATGGATGAGTTTTTAGATAAATATATGCTCAATTAACAGCAACGTGATAAGTCTTTAGTGATTCAGCTGCCAGTTTGTAGTTTTAATCTGGAAGAACCGTTTCAATAATCAGATTAAACGACTGAAACGTTTTAATATTTGAGTTTAATTCAGTGCGGGGCAGGGGGCTTGACTTGTAAAACTGAAGTTGCAGCTGATTAAAATAAAGACAGAGTTTATTTTGTATAATTATAAATCTTGTTTATCCCTCTCCCTTAATCCCTCCCGTGAGGGGAGGGAAATATAAATATGAACGTCCAACGCTCAACATCCAACGTTCAATAAAACGCAAAATACGGTGTCATTTATCGGCTTTTTATGATTGGAACGTTTTAAATGTACAATGTTGCATTTGGCGCAATGCTTTAAAAGACAGGCGGACGCAAGGCCCGCCCCTACAGGGTATCGTGGTTTATTTGAAAGTACGGAATATAATGAAGTATATTTTTAAGGCCATATGCATTGTTATAAGCATTTCGTAGAGACAGGTTTTTAACCTGTCTTGCTTTTGATTTGTTTCAGGGGCATGTCTATAAATTTCTTCCCTAAAAGCACTGTTTCCAAAAAACTTTAAAAACATAAAATAACCGCAGATGGACGCAGATATTTATTGTTAAAAGCAAAAAAACAGTTAACCGCAGACGGACACAGACGGACGCAGAATGTTTAAAGACAGAGGTCAGAAAAGAAATAACCGCAGATGGAAGCAGATATTTATTGTTAAAAGCAAAAAAACAGTTAACCGCAGACGGACGCAGATGGACGCAGACATTTAAAGATAAAAACTTTTTAAACCGTCCCGCCTTCGCGTAAAGCTTCAGTCTTCGCTAAAGCTACGCCCTGACAAGCCGGCGCGGCAGGCCTGTTTGGCCTCATGGCTTTTGTCTGCGAGTGTCTGCGTCCGTCTGCGGTAAATTAAAAAGTATTTGGATTTAGTGAATGGCAGTTTAGCTGTATACCCATAAAGGTGTAAAAAATTCTGTGTAAACAGGCTGAAGATATTTTACAGCCTGTTACACAGAAAACTGCATAAATTATTTCAAATCTGCTATTTTACGAATAGCTGCTTCTGCAGCTTTAATTAATACTGTTTTAGTTGGGGCTGCGCTTAGTAAAGGATGCGACCCAATTTGAAAAGATATTAATTCGTAAACTGTAACATATTTCTGTATGGCCAGGGCAATTACATTGATAAGCTCAGCTGATGTTTTTGAGCCCACAACTTCTCCGCCGATTATCTGTCCGTCTTCCGGCATTACTACGAGTTTAACTGTTAATTTATTTGCATCCGTTAAAGTTCCGGGGTGTCTGTCCACATCGCTGAATGTGCTTGTAACATATGAAATATTGGCGAGTTCAGCTTCCTGTTCAATGGCTCCTGCCGATGCAAAAACCGTTTTGTTTATCTCTGTTGCAAAAACAGACAGTGTTCCCGGGAAATTACGTTTTATTCTTATCTTGAAAAGGTTATGCCCCAGCACTCTTGCTTCAGCTGTTGCAGTGGACGCAAGCATAATATTGTCATTTCTGCCTGTGATAAATCCTTTGGTTTGAGCACAGTCTCCAACTGCAAAAACATTTTTAATGTTAGTCCGCTGATAGTTATCAACAGCAATGTGATTGTTTTTATTGAGCTGAAAACCTGAACCTGCAGCAAGATCAACATTAGCTTCAAATCCCATAGCCGCAATAAGCATATCTCCTTCTACTGCATCACCGGATTCAAGAATAACTTTACAATTATTCTCGGTGCAGAGAAGTTCTTTTACAGGACTTTCGGGATGCAGAATTACTCCCGAATCAGCCAGTGCCTGATTAATCATCTCTGCAAACTCAGGTGAAAAAGCCCGATGCAGACAGTTTTTGGAACGGAAAATTAAATGTACTTCTTTCCCTGCTTCCAGTGCTAACTGTTCAGCCACTTCAACAGCTGTGAACCCTGATCCTAAAACAATAATTTTGGAGGCACTGTCAGCCTTTTCTTTAACAGCTTTCATTGCAGAATAGGATTTTGAAATTAATGAAGTATATTTTGCATCAAAACCTTTGATGAAGCTCGGAGCTATTGGACGGGAACCGGTTGCAAGAACCAGTTTCTCATAAGCGATTTCATCAGAAGAAGAAACTGTTAAAACCTGCTGTCTGGTATCGATTGCAGTAACAGTATCAATAAGTACTTCGCCTCCTGCATCGACAATAGGCTTAGGACCCATCTGGTTTTTGTCCACATCGCTGAGTTCATGAAACATGTATGGGATTCCGCATGGAACAAGGCCTTTTTCCTCTTCTTTTATTATAAGAATGCTTTTGTCCGGATACTCTGTTTGTGCTGTCATGGCTGTTACCATTCCGGCAGGGCCGCCGCCAATAATTACAATGTCGTATTTTTTCATAATTTTTTTCCCTTACATTAAATATTTGAACGTTCATGTTAGAAATTATACGCAACTGATTTTTCAGCTAATGCCTATCCATAAATAAGGCACTGACAGGTTCCAATTCGGAAACGAGGTATTTTTACAAATTCAAGGAAATCAAAACATTGGGCGGAGATGCAAGCTGGTCCGTCGTACGACTAATGCCGAAGATTAACGAAGAATTGTTAAAAAAGCCTTTTATGGATGGGAATCAATTAGTTTTGTATACATATTTTCAAATCCCTAAATGGTCTGGATATTAAAAAAAACCTGATAGTTATAATGCCGGCAGTTTTTTCCGTCAAGTTGTAAATGGCGTAAAAAAGGCAATTTCAGGGAGAATATGGCGTGAAACAGCGGTTGCCGGGGAATATGGGAATAAGGAAAAGCCGTTAACCGCAGACGGACGCATGCGTTTATTGTTAAAAGCGAAAAAAAACAGTTAACCGCAGACGAACGCAGAATGTTTAAAGCCAGAGGCCGGATGTCAGAAATCAGATACCGGAAAAGCCGTTAACTGCAGAAAGCCGCAGACATTTATTTTTGAATAAGAAAAAAACAATTAACCGCAGACACACGCAGACAAGCGCAGACAATTATTATTTTTTTAAAAAACATCAAAAAGTTTTTGTCTGCGGAAATCTGCGGCTGTCTGCGGTTAAACAATGCGGTAGACAGGTACATATTCTCCTGAAAGACGCATCCTGCCCTCTGCCCCGAAGGCCTGGATGAGGGTGTCTACTTCTTTCATGATATCCGGATCCCCGGAAACAGGAAAAGGGCCATTGGTTTCGATTGATGCAACACCGTCCGGTTTGACATTTCCCCACACAACAGCAGAAAAAAAACGGCGAAGTTCTGCAGCAAACAGCCAGGTCTCATCCGATTTTTGAACTGTCAGTTTTGCGTTTATATCGTAGGACGGAGTAAATCCCTCCTGAAAAACCGAAGGAATATAAAGACTTCTGTTAAAGTAGTAGGCGTTTAAAAGAGCCTCGCGGGATGCCTTTACCTCAAGGAGTCCCTTGTTCATTTCGATAGCGGTTTTTTCCGGGTCATCGATAATGATCTGATAGAATCCTGCGGCCGTATCACCGAGAGTTCTTTTTACAAACCTGTCTATGTTTTCAAAGTAAGCCTTGCTTGAGGTCGGGCCGGATAAAATCAGGGGAAAAGGAATATTTTTATTTTTTGGGTGAGACAGTATCCCCAGGATATACATAAGCTCTTCCAGGGTTCCTGCTCCTCCCGGAAAAAAGATTATTCCATGCCCCAGCCTGATAAATGCCTCCAGGCGTTTTTCAATGTCCGGCATTATCACCAGCGGATCTACAATGGCATTTGGTGCTTCGGAGGATATGATGCCCGGTTCTGTTATTCCGATATAGCGGCCGTCTACAGTCCGCTGTTTTGCATGGGCAATAGCAGCACCCTTCATTGGCCCCTTCATTGCCCCGGTACCGCAGCCGGTGACAACATCCATAAAGCGCAGGCCGCATTCGTACCCGACCGTTCTAGTGTAGTCATACTCCTCTTCAGGTATTGCATGACCGCCGAAGCACACTACTGTTTTATGCCTGCCGGTTTTATTGAATACTCCGGCGTTTCGAAGTATCAGGAACACAGCATCAGTTATGCCTTCAGATGAGGTCATATCAAATTTTTCTGTCCGGTCGATCTCACTGTTAATAAATAAAATGTCGCGGATTACTGCAAATACATGCTGCCTCAGTCCTTCAATCATTTTAGGAACGCGCGTGTATTCTCCATCAATCTTTTTCTCATAAAACACAAAAGCTTTTTGAGGTGCATTGTGAAGAATGATTTCAATTCCTTTAGCTGTCCTTATTACCTCGAGTGAAAATTTCTGATGTGCATTCAGCATTGATTTTACATCATCAGTTTCTTCTCCGCTGTTGAGTACTGCCAGGACACAGCGTTTGAGCAGTCTGCGTACATCTTCCCGGCTCTTTATAAACAGGGCATCAATTTCACGGGGAGACAATGATTCAAGACAGGTGTTTTCAGGCGATAAACGAAACAGATCAACACCGCTGCTGCTGACTTCAGGGTAGGTCCGGCTCATCTCTTCTCTTCCTCCTTAAGGTAATGCATGTCAAATTTTATTAAGGACAAAAGTGTATGGTGCGGCATGTTTTATGTCAATACAAACATGCCTTGACTTACCCTCACACCCTTCTTAATTTTATGATATTATAGTGCTTATTTTTATTGATTTATTGTCCTCATATTTTGTTTAAGGAGGTGCATTTATGATTAGAAAAATATTTTATTTTACCATTTCCCTTTTTTTTCTATTCCCGGGCCTTTTTGCATCAGCAGAAGACTATACCGGAACCCGGATAAAGGATGTGGAGAGCTTATATCCGAAATCCGTAATACGGTACTCGGAAACAAGTGATATCATGAATATAAGAGGACTGCTGCAGGATGGTAAAACAGATCTTGCTGTTGAAAAGGCAAGGGATTATGTAGAGCGTCTTAAAAAACAGTCCGGACCTGATGTAAAAGAGTTTCGTTATTTTGCGCTAAATGCATTGTGTGCCGCTTTAACCAGTAAAGGGGAAATAAAGGAAGCCGTTAAAACCTGCAGCCGTGCTGTAAAGCTTAAACCATTTTACTGGTCAGCACTAAACACAAGAGGTACAGCATACTATTTATCCGGAAAAAACAGGCTCGCCCTGAAAGATTATAAAAAGGCTCTGGAAATGGTCAGGGGATCAGAGTCCCTGGTTGAGCTTATTCAGCACAACATCGACCTTGTTGAAAACAAAATGAAGAGTTCAAAGTAACCGCAGAAGTACTCTTTTATATCACCAGCAGACCTTTTACTGACCAGAGAAATGTTACGCCAGTATTTATCAGACACCCGATCGGGTGTCTCTACGATGGCAGATAATATTATGGTGCGATGACTAATAATATGGCAGTCGTTGTACAATAAGGCAGGCGCAATGCCGGCCGCTACATTTACCATGTACAAAAAAAGAATATTTTTAAAACATTTGCCTTTAGGCGTTTTGTGTCTATTTAAAAATCACAAGGAATTCCCAACCCCTTAATATATAACAACCATGATACTCTGTAGTGGCGGGCCTTGCGTCCGCTTGTCTTTTTTTGATTTTGTATTTTACTTTGCGGCTTTGTGTGAGGTATGAAATATTATCTTTTACCATTTCGATTTCTAGAAAAACCGGCGAAAAATATTTCGCCCCTGCAGTTGTTTTATGCTCTTTTTGCATAGACCTAACGTAGGCTCTGGAGCTGTTTTGCCCCCCTTCCTTAATCCCTCCCGCCAGGGGAGGGAGATATAATGATGCATATTTTTAGAATAAATGTGTCAGGTACCGTGCATTTGTAGAGACAGGTTTTTAACCTGTCTTGTTTTTAGGTTTTGCATTTTACTTTGAGGCTTTGCGACTTTGTGTGAGATATTATTTTTATCTTTTGTTATTTCGAATTCTAGAAAAACAGGCGAAAAATTTTTCGCCCCTACAGTGATCTCTTTACCCCTGATCTCCGCCTTCCTCGCTTTTATAGCTTCCCCTTGCGCCTGTCTTTCTCCGACCTCTGCCATCCGACACCGTCCGTGCAGGTGTTTTGTACCATCCCATGAAAAAATTGATTTCTTATGCGTTTAAAAATGTAAATATTAATTGATTGAGTGAACTCATTGATTCTGATAATTTAAAATGATCTTTTGTGGCTGCATAAAAAAATATTTAAATGTGAATAAATTAATGGCGCAGCTCTTCAATATAAAAACAGGAGAATAAAATGAAATTTTTGCACACAATGATTCGTGTTTTTGATCTGGATAAAGCACTTGATTTTTTTATTAATAAACTGGGATTGATGGAAGTTGACAGAATGGAGTTTCCGGAAGGTGAATTCACCCTGATCTTTCTTGCCACAGGTCCTGATGAACCGGCAGTTGAACTGACCTATAACTGGCATCAGGAAGAACCCTACACTGTAGGACGTAATTTTGGACACCTGGCCTTCAGTGTGGAAAATGTGTATGACATATGTAAAAAGCTCCAGGACGATGGTATAAGGATTCTTGTTCCTCCCAGAGACGGCAAGATGGCTTTTATACGATCTCCTGACAATATTTCTGTTGAACTGCTTCAGGAAGGAGATCCCCTTGAGCCTTCAGAACCATGGGTTTCTATGCCTGACCAGGGGGAATGGTAAAAGAGCCTTTTAAAACAGGATATAGTAATAAGGAGTTATTGTATCTGATCTAGTAGGTGAAAGCAGAAAAGGCATGATATCACCCAACCTTGAACCCTGCACCTTTTATCTTTTTTCCACAAGTCCCATGGGAAAAAGATAAAATTATATATAAGGTGAAATTCTATCAATATAGCCCTTAACCAGCTTTTCAATAGGGCTTCTATGTACAACAAATGCGATGGTCTGGGTTATTTCGGTTTCTCCTAAAGGGTGATTGGTGACAGGCGTAGAGTAATCCAGTGTAAATCCCCCCTTTGTAATACCTGCAAACTGATATTTATCATTATCTTCTTTATAAAAAACAGGTTCACCGCTTGAACCATGACTGCCTTTAATTGTTGTAATAATGTTATTCTCCGGGCTTAACTCGAATCCTTTTTTAGAATAATTCTTTTTCATGTATTCTTTATTGTATTTTAAAACCTTTCCTTCACTTTCAAATAAATGTGAGTTTGCCGGTAATATAAGCTTTCCAAGATTTTTGATGATTTTATTTTGATCATATAGATCTTTGCCGTCACATTTTATTTCAAAAGATTTTTTTGAGGGATTTCCGGTCAGCCATGAAAAAGACGATACTTTATCATCCAGGGACGGGATTATCTTATCAAGGTGCAGCTTTGCTTTTCCTTTATTATCAGTTTCAGTTGTTTTTAATAATGCAAGGTCAGATTCGGAGTCATATTCGACCACTTTGAATTTTTGCTGAAAGTTTAATCCATCCTTTCTTTTCCACTGAGGCACCAGGACAAGGTCTTCTGATCCATCATCTACAACATGGTAAGATGTAATAAACAGGTTGTCTCCAAGGTAGGTGGCTCTTGAAACTGTTTCTCTTCCATATTCACAGACGAGCTGTATTTCATAAAGAGTATCTGTGATTTCTTTTTTATTTAAATAGGTTTCCGAAGGATTTAAAAAATCATTTAATAATTCTATCTCAAGTTCTTTTTGGGATTTTTTCCTGGTTTCTGCCAGGTTGTTATCAGTGTTGTTTTCTGGATCTTTACAGGCAGATAAAGAGGGGAGTAACAGGATAGTCCCTCCCTTGACGCACATTTTAATAAATTTTCTTCTGTTTAAATTATCCATATAAAAATGAGCTTCAGTTGATAAAAATACTCTTTTCGAGGAAAAGGAGTATAGGGAGTTTTGCGTTTTATGTCAATTAAGGGGAGTGATTAAAAACAGGGGAAAAGCGTTATCACCACGAAGGACACGAAGAGCACGAAGAAAGACAAAAGCAAATAATGATTTATTGCTTAAAAACATAAAAGGCTTTTCTTCGTGTCCTTCGTGAACTTCGTGGTAAATAAAAATAAAGTCCGCCGCATTCTTTTTACAGGGTATCAGTTTATTTTATGATGCCCCATCTTTTAAACAGCAGGGTATAGAATTCAGGCTGGTCAAAATCCGACTGCATAAGCTTTGTTAAATGGGTGGCCCCCAGTTTAATCTCATCATAGTGCCTCAGGCCTTCTGCCAGGGTTTTTACCTTGTCTTTTGTCAGTGAAAAAATAATTTTATTTTTGTCGGTAAGAGCCCGCTCCTGTTCACCGGGGTCAGGTAGCGTAATTATGTAATCCTGTTTACCTTCGATAATAGGAACCAGTGAATAGATGCAGGAATCAATAGGGTCGAACTCGGAAACTACATGGACTCCTTCCTTGTATTTTACTGCCATTAGTATATTTCTGAGCTGTGCATTGTCGGAATAAATAAAGACCGCATCAGGTTCAAAGCTGGCATCCTTTAGGGGTGCTGTAAGGCAGCCGATGTACTTGCCTGCTTCAAGGCACGGGAATGTCATGTTTTCTGCCAGTTCGGGTTTTTCAAGGAAATGTCCGAGGAACTTGGTGCCTGTGCCTCCCAGTGCTTCCAGTATTTCAGGGTCGCCGCCAAGCACCGGGTTGTATAAACCGCCTTTTTTAAAAAAATCCGGCTGCTCAACAAGACCGAAACCGATAACCGGAGCATAGCACCAGTGGTCTTCTTTAAGCATAGCCACTGTTTCACCGTCCCGCCGCGAAAGGGAAAAAGCCTGACATTGGGCAAGATGCTGATTGCGGTCTCTTTTGGGCCTGACTGCTTCTGCCGGGATTTCGTCTTCACTTTTAATCATTTTTACCGCGACAGGATATGAATCAAGCCTTAGAATATCGTAAATTTCTTTGCCGTAACTTCTGTATTCTTCTATTGATAGCATTATTATTACCTTCTGTTATTGAATTAATTGAATAATTGAAAAGCATGTTTTTGACATTATAAACAGCGTAAGACTGAAATAAAAACGCCGTATGCAAAAGAGGCAGAATTCGTCGATAATTATTCCAGATTTTATTTAATGTCAATAAAAGAAGGTTAGAGCAGGCATTTGCCTGCCTGATTCCGAATACCTGAAAAACAAAATGGATGACAGGTTTACCGTGCATGGCAGAAGTTTATGCAGATTTTATTCTAAATGGTTATAACCTATCGTTCTGGAAAGGGAGAGTTGTTTTAGGTCTATTATGACTCAGAGACCGGGAACTTCTGTTTTGCAGATTGACATTGAAATTCAGGCACAATATACTTTATCCTTCTATACTAGCGAAATTCTTCCTGCTGCAATACCTGACAGACCAGTAATTCACTTAGTTATTTTGTTACCTGCAGCATAATGTAGATTCTGTTCCGGAATCCTTTTTTCCTCAGTCAATTCAAGTTTTTGAGCAGTGAAAAGAAACTGCTGTTTAAGAGGTATTAATGCGCCAGATGTTTTAGATATTAACGGAAAAGATCAACTATGCAACCTTTAGCAGGGGCCTGATATGAAACATGACTGTCCTGATAAAAGCAGCTTATTCATTTCCAATCTGAAACTGTCAGTACTTTTATTTTTATCCGTACAGATTGGTTTATTGTTTTTTTCATCTGCATTGTGCTGGGCAAAAACAAAAAAATATCAGGTTAATCCTGAATTAATTAAAAAATTTTACGAGCCGAAAGTTGCAGGTAATAAAACAGGTCTTTATATAATTCGAGGAGACAACCCTCTATTGCGGGCCCGCAGTGTATGGGTTGCCATTAATGACTCGGTAGTTGCTTCTCTGCCAAATGACAGCAATGTGTATCTTGAACTGGATGAAGGTTTTAATACACTTAATTTTGTGTTTCAAACAGTTGGTTACGGCTATCTGGCAATCGACAATAAACCGGGAGAGGTAATCTATGTGAAGTTTGACTTTGCCAATACATATTTGTCTGAATTTCTGGATAAAGATTTGGGTAAATCCATGGTGATGGAAACAGTCATGGTAAAACCTTTGACTGAAAAAAGAAAGAATGACGGATATGACAATTTAATAATGAATCCGGGAATTTTAGATTATCCTGTGATGGTGGAATCTTCAGATGTTTTAACGCCGGACGAAAACTATGCTGTAGTCAGGTTTTATCGAAAGGATGCCGGGACCTGCAAAATATGTCCTTTTTTAATTTTTGATGTATGGAGCAAGGATGGATACATCGGCAGCAGCAAAGATGAAACATATTTTTCTGTCAGGCTGAAGCCAGGCAGACATTCTTTTTATACATTTTACGGAATGTACAGGGTTTTAAAGGCTGAGCTGAAAGCTAACATGGAATATGCTGTTGAAATACATGCTTCAAGAAATTATAACTATCCTGCTGTTAAGCTGGTGCCTGTTAACCTTAAACTGACATCGGAAAAGCGCAAGGTTAATACCTGGAAGAAAAAATTAAAACCAATATCAATAAATAATGAAATATTTAATAACCATACCGTGGCTGAACGTATTGAAATGGGCTTCAGTTTTTTGAATGACGGGGTTGCTGCTGTCAGTAATGATATAGCTAAAGACTATCTTCCTGAAAAATATGGGAGATAAATCTAAATGAGAAAATGACAGTTTAAATTATAAATCAGCTGATTCGGGTCCGGGCAAGATTTACTTCATAATATAATCAAAGTATTCCCCAGCCGTTTTTTATATTCAAAAATACAATAATACAAATGGTCTCTATCCTGCTATAGTGGTTTGTACATATGTCAGTTGATAAAGATAATAAAGTTGTTATTATTTATTGTCCATCCATAAAGAAAATAACTGGATGAGACTTTCAGCATTCATTCAAAAACGATAGTTTTAGGCTGAATATTATATAATGAGTTTTAGAAAAATTTGGTTTCTGTATTGCTGTTGCTGTATTTCCGCTCTAATTCAGAGATGGGGACTCTGGGAAACTGATCCTGTTTGGAGATAAGAAAGGAGTAAAATGAATAGTATTTTTATAATCGCAATACTGGTGGTAAGTATTGTTTTCCACGAAGTTGCGCACGGTTATGCCGCATTGCTGTTTGGTGACCGGACAGCTAAAAACCACGGACGCCTTACATTAAACCCGATTCCGCATGTTGACCCCATGTGGACAATTGTCATACCTGTTACAGCTTATTTCCTTTCTCATGGAACCTTTATAATAGGCGGCGCAAAGCCTGTTCCTGTAAATCCCTACAATTATAAGAAGCCGATTCTTGGAGATATCTGCGTTTCTGTTGCCGGGGTTGCTGTTAATTTTATGATAGCTGTTGTTATGATACTGCTGCTCAATGTAGTACTGGGGTTTTTAAGCGGTGCTGCATTTAAACTTGCAAAAGAGGTGCTTATAAGGGTGGCGCTTCTTAATATTGTGCTTGCCATGTTCAACCTTATACCTATACCGCCCCTTGACGGCAGTCACCTCTTTAAATATCTGCTGCCCAGGGATCTGCGGCGTAAATATGAAGACATAGGCCGGAAAGGTATTGGGTTTATAATTTTAATTATCTTTATAAATATTCCTGCTGTAGGGGATGCATTCGGGACAGTGCTGAACTGGCTGAGCAACTTTCTGCTTAATACGCTTATAATATAAAAAAACAGTTTTTAGTTTTGATTAGTATTTAGGGTGGATAGATGAAAATAAAAAAGCACTCACAAAGTGAGTGCTTTATTAACGTATTTTATGGTGGAGCTGATCGGGATCGAACCGACGACCTCTTGACTGCCAGTCAAGCGCTCTCCCAGCTGAGCTACAGCCCCGTGAAGGAAAATGGAATATAGCAATACAACTTATTCATGTCAATAAGATATTGACATGAAATTTAATTCAATTATAATCCCCAAAAAAATCAAGCCGGAGTGGTGAAACTGGTAGACGCGCTGGACTCAAAATCCTGTGGACGTATGTCCGTGTCGGTTCGATTCCGACCTCCGGCACCACTACAAAATAAGGGGTTATAGCATTGCTATGGCCCCTTTTTTTATCCTTCTCTCATTAGCCAGTATTAGCCACTTTTAGCCGTCTTTTTTCATTCCAATGGAAGAAATATGGAAGAAATTTCAATCCCAAAAATTATTTACAATGTAATAAAAATCCATTGACAAAATATTAAAGTTGTTATATTGATATAACAACTAAATAATATGGTATCTGATGAAAAAATATAATAATAAAACATTATCAAAAGCTCTAAATACAAGCTTATCCAAGTGGAAGAGGTGGGGACGTGAGTTTCTTCCACCTGATCCAAACGCAGGTATGCAATGTGGCATAGCAAGAGAATACTCTATGCAGGAAGCTTTCACTGTGTATTTAGGAGGGTATCTTGTTGGTAATTTAAAATATTCAATACCTGAAACAAAAACAATACTTGGCGATATCTTACCTTGGCTTGATAAAAGAAAAATGATTCCTGGAAATTTAGTATCAGATGAAAAGGATTGGCTCATAAATATTATGAAAGGCGCATCAGGGTTTGCGTATAAAGCCAAAGGTGTCATTGAACAGAAAATAATAGATCAAAAAGAAAACATCTATAATGAGCAGTATGTGCTTTGTTTAATACCTGGAAAGCAAAGTAAAGATATTGACATGTTGAACATTAAAGTACTGCATATAACCAACTTGATAAAATCATTCACCGGAATGATTGGATAACCTTTTTTTTACTCTAAGTTGTTATATTGATATAACAACTAAATGGCCTGGAGGAAATTATGAAAAGAAATAAAAAAACTTTTGTTAAAGCTACGATGTTTGAGAAAGGAATTACAGGCAAGGAACTGGCAAAACGTACCGGTATTTCGGAAGCCATATTGAGTATGTTTATCAATGGAAAATATATTTTAGACCAAGCACAACAAATTAAAATCGCAAATATCCTGAATTGTCCTATTGAAAAATTATCTTCCCAGAGTAATTAAACAAGGTTAGGTCATGGCGCGCAGGATGCTCGAAATACAGGAACTCTGTGAAGAATTCCCATTTACTCGACACCAGGTTTATAAACTTGTTCGACGGGTGAAGTCTCCCTTGCCTCATAAAAAGATAGGAAGAAACTTGTATTTCGATAAGGACAAAATTTGGAAATGGTTCGACATGCAGCCAGGCAAAGACATTGATGATATTGGGATTTAAGGATTGAAAGTCTTATGACAGTACAAAGTATGGCAATAAGCTCATTACTTCAAATTAAACCTGAAGTTCTTGCTAAAATAAATATCAGGGCTGAACTGGATGAAATGGGCATCAAAACAACTGGCCATATTAGTAATTCAGGATGGTTGGGAGTTTATAATCCTCACAAAAAAGATGAGGTTGCATCCTGCGGTATATATGTCGGTAGTGGCCCATGGAGAGGGTTTTTAGTTGCTCATAATGATATTGGCCCTAATGGTAAGCCTCATAGAGCAATTGGTTTTTTTGATCTTGCTGCTGACTTTCTTCCGGGTATGAATGGTGACTACAGAGAAGCTATTAAGTATTATGCAAAGAAGTATGGTATCAGTGTTCCAAAGTCCTACCCTCCGCCGACAGAAAAAAAAGTAGAAAAATATCATAACGCTCTCACACCGGAGTTAAGGGAAAAGCTTTTCTATTCTCGTGGCCTCAATGACGAAACGATCAATAAAAATAAACTTGGATACAATTCAAAGCAAGATCGTATAAGTATTCCCGTTTATGATGCTGAAGGAGACTTAAAAAATATCCGCCAACATAATTCTGTGCTCAAGCCCAAAACATTGAATACAACAGGTTTTGGTGAGGCGAGACTATATGGAGTCGATAAGCTTGCTAAGGCACAACAGGGTTCACTTGTCGCTCTAACAGAAGGAGAACTTGATAGTCTTTTAGTGACTCAAAAAACAGGCCTATTAGCAGTGAGCCCGACAAATGGTTGTGCTGCTTTTAAGTCTGAATGGATTAAGTATTTCCATGGGCACCATGTTATTCTTGTATGGGATTGTGATCAGGAAGGCCGGAAGGCTGTAAGAAATCTTGTTCTGCCGGCCTTCAAAAAAGCAATTCAATCAGGTGATGCTTTATCTATATCTGTTATCTGGCTGTTTGATGATGATTCTAATAAAGACCGAAAAGACTTTACTGACTTCATCGTCAAGGCTGGTGGTACTGGTGACCAACTGATGGAAATGATCGAGTTTGCCCCTGCCCATGAGTATACCACTCCATCTGTAGCCCTGCCTGACCCTGTTGGATTAAAGAATTTTGCATATATCAATGACGAACGATATGCCGGAAAGCGTGTAACTGTCCCCTTGTATGTGTATGGTGAGAACTCAGAGGCCTATTCTGCACCTACAGAGGTTGAAGTTACATACTGTCCCCTTTTGGAAGAAGGGAAATGCAAAGGCCGGGAGGGGCACGAAGGCGAATGTGAAGAACCGATAAAAATACGAATAGGGGACCGCGTTCAACTTTCATGTGTTCGTTCCAGTGATCCCCAGATGAAAGGGTATATCAGAGAATATATTTGTGACCGTAATAAAAGACCAGCTATACATATTTCCGATGAAAAAAAGATTACCCTTACAGAAGTTTATGCACATCAAATAATAGAAGGCCATAACCTTTCTGAGTCCAATGAACTGATAGAAAAGGCAATTTACATAGCTAGTAATGGGAAGGTGATTCCAATTGGTAAATATCTGATGACGGGCTTTGTCCATGCCAATACAAGAAATCAACAACCAACATTATTAGTTGATACATGGGAACGTCTTGAAGATGATTGGCAAGCTTTTGAAGTTGAAAAATATAAGCTTCAGCTACAGCGATTAAAAAAGGTTAATCCATTAGATCTGATACATGATTTCATCAACGTTACAAAAATATACGAGAGAGATGATCTGCATCTTGGAACACTGCTTTCTCTTTGCTCTCCCAGATGGATTAATATGCAGGGTGATGGAGAGATCAGGGGCCGAGTGACGGCTATTATCATCGGTGATTCCGGGACAGGAAAAAGTACGGTAACTGAAAAGATTTTTAATTATGCGAATATAGGTTTCCGTGTGTCCGGGATGACAAGTTCCCGTACCGGTATCACATATGGGTTAGATCATGATGAGAAGCGCGGCTGGAGGATAAAGGCCGGCGCCCTGTTAAAAATGTCGAGGCAGGCTTTGATAGTTGATGAAGCGCAGGATCTGGAAGAGGAAGATTTAAAGACCATGGCAGAGGCTATTGATACTGGTCAGCTCAGAATAGCCAGAATTGAGACCAGAACCTTTGAATCGGAAACACGGGTGTTAATAGTTTGTAATCCAAGAATGCCTGGGCGTGAAAAAAACCAGCGAATTCTTTCAAGTTTTAGATATGGGTGTACTGCTATTCAGGATATTTTTCCTCAAATGATGATTCGCAGGATTGACCTGTGTTTATTCGCAGGTAATAGCGATATCAAAGATAAATCAAAAATTTATGATTATGAAAACTCAGATAATCCTCAATGGATTACCCGTGAGAACCTTCAGGCGCTTATTTACTATGCGTGGAATTTAACAGCTGATCAAATTATTATTTCAAAACATGTAGCTCAATTGATAAGACAAGAAGCTTTACGCCTGTCAGATAAATTTGGGAAGTGTGAAGATCTACCAATAATTCATCCTGAGGATTTTAGGAAAACTTTCTGCCGGCTGGTTGCAGCTTTTGCAATCTTCGATTTAGCCTCAGATGATGATTTTCAAACAATCACAGTAGCTGAAGAACATGTTTTCGTTATCAGTAATTTTATCACTAAAATATACACTGCGGACAACTGCAGACTTGATAAATATTCTAAGCGGTTTGATGAAAAAAACCACCTGAAAGATCCAGGTGAATTATTGGGAGATATTAAAAAGCGCTGGAATGGATCTACTGAATCTGAGGCGATAAGAAAAAGATACAAAACCTATTTTGATGAATTAGGTGCACTTGATCCATACAGGAATAGTCGCGTAACCCAACAGCATTTGACTTCAATTCTGTCTGTAACCCGTCAAACAATAGGAAAGGATATGGAAATTTTACTAAAAAATGGACTTGTAGATTCTTCCAGAGGATATAGGCCAACAGCAAAAATGATAATGCTGATTGAATATCTCGAAGAAAAGAACCCGGAATTTTGGGATGAAAAGAGGCAGAAATCTATATGTTAACTATGTTAGGTGATTACTGCTAGTAATATCAATAACTTACAGGAACGTAATAACATATATAGTATATATAGGGGTCTTAAGTAATTTTTATTTTATATATCTATATAAGTAACTAAGTAAAAAAATATTTTTATCTAAGTATAGGTTGTTTTTTGTATGTGTTAAGTTGTTTTTTTAAGTTGTTGAAATTATTAACAAAAATATAAGGGGTAAGTTAACACAGTGTAACTTGCTGAAAATATAAGATAAATTAGCTTAGAAAAAATACTGTAACCAGTAAACTTTTTAAATTTAGCGGAGGGTAAAGAAAATGAACATTAACTACAATATGAAAGAATGGGAAGTCCGGGACGATGCAATAAAATTGGTCAAGGAAACACAGGAAAAACTTAAACCAATGATTGAGGCATTGCAGGAAATTGAAGCAACAAAACCTGAAGGCAATAACCGGAAATTATTTATAGGGCAGCTTGGGTTATTGGATGGAGTGCTTACAGGCCTTACCAAAAATATAGAGGCTTGTATGGTGTTTGGTGAATAAGTGATGCTGACCGCACACATGCCCCGTGAAGCTTTGGAGAAATAAGATATGGATGTTACCAAATACATAGAAAACGCGATTAAGGAAGCTTCCCTCACAACTGAGGATCTTTCAAAAAGGCTGCGGGAAAGTAAACGGGCAACCACTACAAACCAGCAGGACCTTGCAAGGATTCTAAACAGCCTGGGAAGATTAATAGAAAAATACAGAGAGCTGCTTCAGGATCTGAAAGAGTCAAACGCAGGAGATCAGGGACAGGGGACAGGCTCACTGAATCCGAATATGTAATTAAGCTTAATTAAGTATAATTATAGTCTTAGGTTTATCTATCAACTTGTTAACTAATAGATAAAAGATAACAAGAAAAGAAAAGGTAAAAAGATTAAATAATCATGTAAAAACAGATAGATAAAGGATATCTGGAAAAATCTGTCAAAAAAAGCCCTTGACATCTTGTTAAGTAAAAAAGATAATATGCTTAAAACTTAACAAGAAAGGAAGGGGCGAAAATGAGAAAAGGTGAGAATATGAACCACCCAAAAAAAGGTAGCCAGGTAAAAGTTGAACCGATTAAAAACATGAAGGATATACGGGCAATAAAAAAACTGTTAACAGATAATCCGCGTGACTTTTGTCTTTTTACCTTGGGAATAAATACGAATCTCCGGGCAAGCGATCTGCTCAGGATAAAAGTAGAGCAGGTTAGAGGCCTGCAGCCAATGGATGAAATAGAGCTGAAGGAAAAGAAAACCGGGAAGATCCGAAGGATTAATTTAAACGGTTCATGTATTGAAGCCATTAAGGGGCTACTGGCATCAGATGAATACAATGATAAGGATTACCTCTTTAGATCTCAGAGAGGGGCTGTTTTGACAGTCCCAAGTGTTAATAGACTGGTCAAGCAGTGGTGTAAAGATATCAATCTTAAAGGAAACTTTGGGAGTCACACATTAAGAAAGACCTGGGGATATCATCAGAGGGTATCGTTTAATGTTGGCTTACCTGAATTGATGGTTTGTTTTAACCATTCAACTCAAAGGCAGACTCTTGAATACCTTTCTATCCAGCCTGAAGAGATCAAGGGTGTGTATAGCAATGAGTTATAACAGCCAGCACAAAGGGGAGTCCTCCCATACCATTGAAGCAAGTAGAACCGTGAATCAATGGCATAGGAGGGGTGCCCCTGCTTTTATCTCAATGCCCCCCGGTCTTGTATGGTGTGTGGGGTAGTGACCGTAAAATTCTGTAAAAATTTTCAGGGGATTAATCATATATAACTAACCATAAAACAAAATATTAAACATTCTTTAGACCGGCCAATCTGAAGAAAAAATTAAAGCACTTGGATGGAAGTGATTTCCGTTCAAGTGCTTTTTTTTTGAAAGGAGAAAAGAAAGAACATGTCTACAAATGAAGAGTTACATCTTGGCACCGTTTTTACCGGGAGGGTAGATTCCACCTTCAGGCGTGCAGTTAGCCAATTGAGAAATATTGTTCAAGGTCTCACAACTGTACACAGTGGTCTGCAAGGACAATCTAACCAGGCAGCCGGTGATACAAGGAAATTAAATAATGAATTGTCTCAGACAAATAAACAGCTTAGTAATGTAACCGGAGGTTTTCAGAGGTTAAGTGCTGCTATCAAGGTTACTGCCTCATATGGTCTTGCCGGGACTTTCCTTCTTGGTGTTATCAATGGTCTGAAACAGGGTTCAAATGCCATTGTAGACTATGACCAGTCACTGAAAAATCTTCAGGCAATTACAGGGGCAACTGATGCTGATATAGCTGTGCTTGGCGCAACTATCAAAGATGTAGCGTCCGAAACAAAGTATTCTGCAACAGAGGCGGGTGAAGCTGCAGTATTACTTGGTCAGGCAGGTTTTACAGCTGCGGAGTCTACCGTTGCTTTACGCGCTGTTGCTATGCTGGCTACCGGTACGCTCAGTGATATGACATCCAGTGCAGATCTCCTGACTACTACTATAAGGGCATTCGGTCTTGAGGCAATAGACTCAGGCAAGGTTGCTGATGTATTTGCGAAAGCCGTAAATAAATCAAAATTAACTATAGATAAATTACGGACGGCATTTAATTATGTCGGTCCTATTGCAGATAAAGCCGGGCTATCTGTTGAAAATACAGCTGCCAGTGCAATGATTCTGGCTAATGCCGGTTTACGGGCTTCAAGTATTGGTACCGGGTTAAGACAGGTTATTGCCCGTTTAGTTGCGCCTACCTCAAAACTTGAAATTGCTTTTAAAGCTGCCGGCGCAGAGATGGATAAACTGAATCCAAAAACAGCCAGCATGGAAGAAGTTATCCGGGAACTTACCAGGGTAGTGCCTAATGCCAGGAGAGCATTTGAATTATTTGGCTTAAGAGGAGCATCCGCAGTTTCTGCACTTGTTGAAGCCGGGCCCGAAAAATTTGCACTGATGCGGAAAGAACTTTTTGAAGTTGGTGCTGCTTCAGATATGGCTGAAAAGCAAATGGAAGGCCTTGGGGTTATGAGTAAGAACCTCTTTGACCGTTTAGGCCGTCTTGCGATTGCTATAGGTGACGGAGGTGTTGCTGATGCTGTCCGTACAGTTCTGGCAGTGGTAAGGCCTCTTATTGGTGCTTTAACATGGTTTGCTGAGAGTCTGGTTGGAAAAATGATTGTTGGTGTTCTCAGTTTAACTTCAGTTTTAACCGGATTAGGTTTTGCCTTTCAATTTGTAACGGCTCAGATGGTTGCAATGACCTTTGGGACTACAATTGCTGCTGCCAGACAGGCTATACATGTAATGGGTTTATGGGCGGTTTCTATTGAAGCTGTTAAACTGGCCTTTATGAAATTATGGATTGTAATGAAATCGCCAATTGGAATTGTAGGTGTGATTTCTGCCATTATTGTAGCTTTTGTTACTCTCAAAAGATATCTGGACGGGACAATAGACAGGCTTAAAGAACAAAAAATAAATCTTGAGCAGACCTCGACATCACTTAGAAACTATAAAAAATCCCTTGAAGACTGCAAAGAAGGGTCAGACGAATATGAGTCTACTTTAAAGCGTCTGATTAAAGAATTCCCTGAATTAGAAAAGCATGTAGATCTTGCTACAATGAAATGGAAGGATCATGGAGAAGCATTGAAAAATGCTATCAGGGAGCAGGATCTTGAAAAAATCAGGAAAACGACTGAGATAATAAGCCAGTATGACAAATTAATGGCCAAGAATAGAAGAGCGGCCATGCTGTATACTGGCGGGCATACAGGTGAATTTCAACAGAAATATTTAGACAAACAGAAATCACAGATCGAATTACTCAGTAAAGAGATGCTTGATTATGGCCTTACTACCAGATCAATGTATGGAGACATCAAACAAGTATTAAAAGAACATACTGATTTTTCCGAAGCACAACTTCACAGGTATGCCATCGCTGTAAAAAAACATTACAACGAATTAGAAGCTGAAAAGAAAAAACAAAAAGATGCTGAGCCCTTTAATATCATAAAAGATCTTAATGCTGTTGATGCCAAATGGGCAGATCTTTATGAAAACCTTGGACAGTCCGGGAATATAAAAGCTCAGGGGGATCTCCGGGAAGCTGTAGACAAAATGCTTAAGGACCTGGACAAGTTAAAAGAAAAGGGCCAAGACATCGGCTGGACTGATGATGAACTTGAAGCTCAGTTAAATGCTGCAAGAAAAAAACATTATGACAATTTTAAAAAGACCTTAACAGGTGAGAAAATCCTCACTGAAAAAGAACAGAAAGAGAGACTTGAAGCTGTTCTTAAAAGAATTGATGATGAGATTGCCGCTGAAAAAGGAAAGGTTACAGAGCTTAACCGTGCCAGGAAAGAAGATTTAAAATACGCAAAAGATTCTGACGATAAAAAGAAAATTAACAAGTATTACGATAAACAAATTGCTGACTTTAGAAAAGAACAGGCTGAAAAACAGGCCGCTCTTGATGTTGAATTTTTAGAGGCTGAAGGGAAGAAAATTGAAGCCTTACAGCTGGAGATTAAGCTTTTAGAGGATAAAAGAGCTGAGCTTATTAAAAATGGAGAAGTTGGAAAACAGCCGCTGCAGTTTCAGGCGCTGGGCGTTAAAATTGTTGAAAAAGAAAAAGAGCTTGATGAAGAAGTAAAAAAGAACAAACAAAAAACTCTCGATGAACGGCTGGCACATACAGAAAAATATTCTGATGAATACATTCAGATTATGGAGGAAATGTATGCTGCTGAAAAAATAAAACTTGCTGATCTTGAAGCTTATAAAGATCAGAAAGCACAGCATGATTTCAAACGGTTAAGGGATAGATATGAAAAAGGACTTGCTACCTGGGAAGAATATTATGAAGTGCTGAAGGCCCTGAAAAACAGAAACGAAATCACAGATGATGACTTCAATGAAATTGTTGTCATTGAAAAGGGTAACTTCTTTGAAAGGTTCAAGCTTGGAGCTCAACAGGCAAAGCAATCATGGGGAGAGTTTACTGCAAGTCTTGGAGAACAATCTACTGACAGGGTTGCTGACGGGCTGACCGATACAATTATGGCATTCACTGACAAAACCAAAAGTGCCAAAGAAACCTTTAAGGATTTTGCAAAAGAAACTCTTGCCTGGATGCTTAAGATGATTATCCGTCAGCGGATATTGAATGCTCTTCAGAACAGTGGCGGAAAAAGCGGTAAAGGCGGATGGGTTGGAACAGCTATAAATGCCATTGGACAGGCGTTTGGTGCAGAGAAAGCCCATACGGGCGGAACTTTTGGAAAAACCAACTTCCCTACAGTTGACATCGGGGCACTCACTATTCCCAAATTCCATTCCGGTTTTAACAGCGATGAAATACTTGCGCTGGTAAGAAAAAACGAATCTATCTTTACCGAAAACGATACCAATAAAATAGGAAACAGCCTCAGTAAAGGCGGTGGACCGCCTGTTAACTATTTTGATTTCAGCAATTCAAGATTTTGGGATAAGGCTCAGGCCATTGCAATGATGGACCAGATATCGAAAAAAAATGTGAGTCAGAATGCCTCACGTGCCGTAATGAATGATTTGAATAATGATCATCCATTACGAAGTAAGTTGAGAGGAGGGATATAAATAAGGGAAACACTCTTATTAACGATAGGCAATCGGCACAAGAAGCATAAACGTTTTAGACTGGAGGTGAATATGGATTTTAAAACAATTGATAACATTTTAGCAGGAAGTGCAGACTTGCCGCCGTCGCATCCTCACTTTGCAAGGCAGCAGAAGGCACGTGGTAAAAGTTTAAACTCAGGAAAAAAAGAAACTCATGCAGTAAAAACTGCTTCATCGGTTCAGATTGAACGGAAGGAAAAAAGAAAAATGGTTACAGGAAATGTTGTTACAAAAACAATGGATGAACGGTTGTCAATACTGGAAAAGAAGTATGGAATTGAGCAGGTTCATACCGTGGCAGGTAAATTAACTTCTGAACAAAAAGCGGAGCTCATGGCTGAAACACAGGAGGATGATTTAGTTTATGATATGGCAGCCATGGTGGATCCTATGATTGAGAAAAAAGTTATACCTCCAACCGATCCGGAAGAGATTGCAGAAGACAAATTGGTTGATAGTATGCTTGCCATGACAGATCCCTCTTTTAAACGGGAGAAAGTAACTAAATCAGTCAATTCCGATGAAGACCAACTTGTTGATGAAATGCTTGAAATGGCTAAAAGATAGGAGAGAGGTTTTGATATGACAAAGAAAGTAAATGCTCTTGATCTTGTTTTACAGTCAAACTGGGCTATCACTCCTGAAATGTTGGAGCGAATACACACGATTGCATCAAAACACTTATTAAACCCAAAAGATAATATCTCAACTGAATATATGAAGCCGACTGTGCACGCACATGAAGTGGATGGATATATGTTGGAAGATTCAAGTGCTGTTTGGGTTCGTGACGGTGTGGCCATTATTCCAGTATTCGGTGTCATCTCAAAAAGAATGAACATGTTTACCAGGGTTTCTGGCGGAGTATCAACTGAAATTCTTTCATCTGATTTTAAGAAGGCTCTTATCAGCGATGATGTGAAAGCAATTTTGTTGAATGCAGATACACCCGGTGGCACAGTCGATGGAACAAAGGCCTGCGCTGATATGATTTATAAAGCCCGGGGCCAGAAACCCATTATTACTTTTGCCAATGGACAGATGACCAGTGGTGGAATGTGGATAGGTTCTGCAGCAGATGAAATTGTAGCTGAGGAAACAGCGGTCCTTGGAAGTATTGGAGTTATATCTATCCATGAGGAACGGTCAGAAGCAGATAAAAAAGAAGGAATAACCAAGACTGTTATTACTGCCGGGAAGTATAAGGGAATTGGTAATGATGCACAGCCCCTTACTCAGGAGGGTAAAGAGTATATTCAGGAAAGACTCAATTACCTGTATGAGATTTTTGGAAATGCTATAGCTTTGCAACGTTTAGTTGAACCAAAAGAAGTTTTTGAAACTATGGCAGATGGAAAAATATTTATAGGCAAGCAGGCATTAGATATTGGCCTTATTGATCATATCGGATGTTTTGAAGATGCCTTTGCCTTGGCAAAATCTAAAATTAATTTGAATTAAGGAGTTTAAAATGCAGGACATAAAATTTTTTGAAAATGAGATAGCGGAATGTCAAAGTAGCCTTCAGGATACAAATGAATCAATCAATAATATTGACCGACAATGCAGGGCTCTTTTAGAAGAACAGGGAAATTTAACAAATGGAGAGATAGCACAGGGCAAGCGCCAGGCGAAAAGGAGAGCGCGGGCAGAACTGGTAGGGCAATTAGAAGATTTTGAAACTATCAAGGATAATCTTGAAAAAGAAATCAAGCATCTTTCAGCTTGCAGAGAATTGGCCTTGTTACTGCCCCGGGTGAAAGAATACCGGGAGAGCGCAGAGTCATATCTGAAAACATACACCGACTTTAAAGGCAAGATTAAAGAGCTTGCAAGCCTGAAAGAAGAAGTTATCACTATGGCAGAATCCTTCGCAGAAATGCAGCATCCTCTGCAGTTTTTGGGCGCCATTAATAACCGTGTAGCAGCACTTGGATTTAATACTTCATCATTCCTTCAGGAGAAAGTGGTTGCCTTGGGGCAGGGGCCGAACCTCACAGAAGAGTTAAATAAATTCGATATTACCGTTGATGTACCGGAAATGGAAAAGACAACAAGGGCTCTCGACGATGTAAAGAGCAGGTTGAATGCCAATGTGCGAATGTATTCCAACCAGTTTGCTGCAACAAGGAAAGATGCTCCAGTTTTACAGTCTGGTAAAATGAAAGGCAGAATGGCCACAAGGGTTATCAGCCGTGATACTGTTCCGGATATTGTGAAAAGACCTCAGAATTACTATGAGCAAGATCAAATAAAAGCAGGAGTCAATCCATAAAACATATCTTTTCATCTCCGCTGGTGCGCGGTTGCTGCGGCCAGTTGGTTGTAGCGCGGACTTACTACCCGCGTACTCTGCCAGGCAGGACCAGGACATTAATCTTTTACTGGTCCTGCCATACTTTTCAATCCCACCATATTACCTTTCCATTTTTAATGAGAAATTTGTTTTCTGAGATTCCCGTGTATCCACCCATTCGGTTTTTGCAGTTGTATTGGGCTTTTACTTCATAACCGTCCATGGGTTGTTTGCGGTAAGGATAATCAGCCGGAAGTGTATTCTTTGTTGGTTCCTGAGTGATTTTGAAAGATTTAATAGAGTCAGGATCAAACAGACCGCCTTTATTCACAGGGCCATGCAGGTGATCGATAATGATCTGTTTGTAGTTTGTCGGATATTCCCCGTAATCTGGAATGTGGGGCTCCGGGGTAGTGACACAACTAATAATAATCAGAAAGAATAATAGCGCAAGACAATACAATACGTGTTTCTGCATGAAATCCTCCATGATGAAAGTGTTATGTGTAAAGTCTGATATGATTTATAAAACTAAAGTGAGATAGTTATTTTGTATTGCTTTTTTTGTTCGTTTTATTTTTTTATTTTAAATGCCCATGTATTGCAAGGAATACATGTACCCAAGTAACTGGTCTAAGAAGATAAATTTGAAATCATATTGTGTGTTGTGCATCTCCTAATTCAGGCAACCAACCATTTGGCAATACCTTGATGAAATAACGGCATCCCGGGAAAACATTTTGACTTTAAATATACTGCAAGGCATAGTTTCATAAGCTGGAATATTAATAGCCGCTTCTTTTTATCATCCATACAGAAATTCTTGAAATATGATAGTCCTAAAATGACTGAAAGATATGCGCATTTGAAAACTGAGATGTTTAATTAGTACAAAGAGAGAAAGTGATTAAACTTAAGAGAAAAGTTAAAAAAGGATAAAGGTTAAATGTAAATGATATATGAAATAATATTGTCACAATGGGAAGATATTCTTGGTTTGACTGATTCATTGCATGGTTTTGTATTTAGAGGGCAGAGAGATTATCACTGGCCATTAAGTACTACTTTAGAAAGATATATCGATGAGGGGCTTGATGCACCAAATCGAGAAGCGTGGATCTTGAATCAATTTAGAAGAAGAGCTCATAATATAATTGATAAAGCTCCTGATGAAAATGAATTAATTGAATGGATGGCTTTACTCCAGCATTATGGTGGCCCCACAAGGCTTCTTGACTTTACAAAAAGTTTGCTAATTGCCCTTTTTTTTGCTTGTGAAGAGTCAGAAAACGATTCAGCTGTATGGTTCTTAAATATTCATAATTTAGTATTCAATCATTCCTCCAGTACTAGAGGCGATTATTTACATATACAGTTTTCAGAGATACTTGATAATGCTTCAAAGATCGTAGGGCAATCTACAAAAGAAAAGGGATTATTACCAATTGAACCAGAGAAACTCAATGAGAGAATGTCTATTCAGCAAGGCCTTTCAATTATGCCTATTGATGCAAATGATACTTTTATGAATAATATGATGGTTGAATATAATTGGAACAATATTAGTTATAAAGAAATATCAATTCAAGAATTCAAGGATATGGGTTTTAGTAAGTATCCTGAAATAGCTAAAATAAAAATTGATATAAATTGGAAAAATAAAATTCTAAGGTTTTTAGATAGGATTAATATTAGTGCAAATTCATTATTTCCAGGGTTAGACGGATTTGCCAAATCTCTTAAGATTCACCTTTTAAACTAAATATTGAGGGTTAATTCTTTATTTCTTTTTAAAGATTGTTTTGCGAGAAAGCGCAAGAGTCAATATTATCAAGTGATTTTATGGTATCGTGGAATAGCTCTCCGGGGAGTTGATGGGATTCAATAGCCCTGAAGAAATTAAAAGGGTAACAATGCATACAACTAATAAAGCGTTTGAAAGATACTTCTAAATTGAAATAGTGAATATTAGAGGCATATATTGTAATACTACGATAATTAAAAAAGACAAAAAGGATATAACTACATGGAATATGAGGAAGATAATAATATCTCTATTACACCTAAATCAGTTGATATATTATTAAAAATAAAAAAAATAATGAATCACGGTTGGGTTTATCGAGGGCATTCAAATGTAAATTATAAACTAGAAACAACCTTGGAAAGAGCTTTTAATGAAATTGTTGAAGATGAAAACATTATTGGAATGAAGTTACATATTGAAGACTCAATTATTAAGGATTTCAAAAGGAAAGCCCATCATTATTTAAAATGGCTTCCAAGTGATGCAGATAAGTTAGGGTGGCTCTCACTGATACAGCATTATGGTGGACCAACCAGGTTGCTTGATTTCACTGAGTCCTTCTATGTGGCACTATATTTTGCCAATAAGCATTTAAAAGGAGATTCAGCGATTTGGTGCATCAATAAATATGAAGTTTTAGGTGATGTCACCAATAAATTCACTTTTGATGCCCCTAATATAATTGATGAATATTATTTAGAAAACGTTAATAATCTTCTAAGCGGACTCCCTAGTCAACAATGCGTGTTTGCCGTCGAGCCTTTCAGATTGCATGAGAGGTTAATAATGCAAAAAGGGTTATTTTTATTACCGTATCACCTTGATTACAGTACTATATCTAATCTTTCGAAAACTGTTCATCTTGATGAAGCATATATAGAGAGTGATGTTGAAATTGAAGTGGATGACATAAACATAATCAAAAAAAAGATATCAAATTTACCTATATTAAAAATAGTTATTAAAAAAAGATTTACAATATGAAATATTTGAAGAGTTGCAAGAAATGAATATAGATTCCTCTACATTGTTTCCAGGGTTAGATGGATTTGCTGAATCTTTGTATAGAAATGTCTGGAGAACTGAAGAAATTATTAGAATGTTTAAATAGGGATAGCTGGAAAATAATAAGATGATAAGATGTTGTAGAATTTTGGAGAGTGTCAGGAAATCGGTATAACTGAAATGAATTTCAATTAAAAAAACTGTTGGAGGCATGGCTCCGTTTCTTTTTGTTTTATCTCACCTCAAAAAATGGCGATTGCCGATACTATCAAGGTAATAGCTGCAATTGCTATTGCTATCCAAGCATTTCTCTTACTGTTTTCCGCAGATTCAATTGCAAACTTAAACTCTCTATACTGTAAATAATTAAAAAATGCCTGGGGCGATAGCTGCCAGTCCATTGATTGATTTTCGTGAACATAAGGCCTTGTTTGCTCAGCGTTTAGAATAAAAAGAACATCCCTCGCAAATTTGAATTCTGTTGAGGATATCCCTGTAGCCCGGCAAGCTTCATTGATAGAAAAAGTATTGTTCTGAATGGCATACTCTATCAATCTAATGTACTGATGATTGTGGAGCTCCGAGATATCTAGTTTGTCAGTATTCACTTGAGAATCCTATGGTTTTACTTTCTCTGTTATAAAGTATTAAAACAAGTCAGTATTCTGGTTTAATATTTTTTCTTGATAAAATTTCGATATCTCAGGATAGGCTGATTTGCGATTTTTATTTATAAAGTTGCACTGATCACATGCGTTAAAAGCTGCCGAATAAATATTATTACATTTGGGACAATGAAGGTAGGTCCCTTGTCTATATTTTTTTCTTATTGAATCGTTGTATTTACCTATTACATGTAAAATAATTCCTGTTTGATTATATGGAGAATTATTGGCTACACAGTGAGCATTTTTACTGCCGGCATAGCCCTCAGTATATAGCTTGTCAGAGCCACCTCTTCCGTGAAAATGCCACCTTCTACAGTGAATACACCAATAGTATAAATGTATCTTTTCGTCATCATATGCGGGGACAACAGGAGTGACATTGCCTTTATCTGTTATTTCGATATCAAATAAAGAATCATCTAACTTGAAAAGTTTGTGTAAATTCTCTTGTGATAATTTATCAGTCATTTCAATTCAGCTCCGAACATAAATAGTAAATAAGATTTAAGGTGTATTAATTGGATTGTTTTTTTTTAATAATCCGATTTCTTAAATTCCATCCAGGCTTAACCAATACAGTTTTTACAGGCATAATATCGCTTAGATGTTTGTAAGGAGGTTGTGCCTGTCTTTCACATTCTTTATGCCTCTGCTGCGCTCTTTTTCTTGCCTACGCCCTTGTATTCCTTGTATTTGTATGCCCCCATAATTATGGCCTCGCTGCCTCTTGAGATATTCTAATACATCTTCCATATCAAACCGTGCCATTGGGCGACTGTTACTATCTGGCCCCAGAAAAAAATGGGGAAGTAATCTCCAGTTATGTCTCAAGGTATCTTCTTTAACTTTCAATAGTTCACAAAGACCTTTAAAATCAACTATGTTATTGTAAGCCAATCCTGTCATAAATTTGTCTTAATTAGTTGTAATGATCATAAATAGATATTGGTCTTTCTAAAATTTACTGCTACATTTATATCTAAAATATATGATCTAAGGTTTGTAATAAAATGAAAAGAGGTAAAAGAACTATAGGGCAACTGTCCTCTTGTGTGTTTTTTTTACCTTTTCTTTTTTCTTATCTTTAACTTGTTCGGATTTGTCTTCCGCCGATCCAGATGGATCTTGATATTTTGTGAAAAGATCCTGGATTGCCTCAACAACTAAATCAGTAATAGTCCGGTCCTCTTCCACTGCCAAGAACTTTATTTTTTTGACTATTTGAGAGTCCACATTGAGAGTAAGTTTTTTCTTTTCCATGGCTCTAAATAGAATAGAACCTTGAATATTTCAATAAAAAATATTGACAGAATTATAAAGCTGTATTACCGTAAATACGGCAATACGGTTATATGTCTTGTTAACTCCAAAATTACAGACCATGAAAATGTTGAAATTACATTATGCGCTTGAGATTCCGGTACCTGTGAAGGCCGGGCGGCAATCAGTTGGTTCTGTAGGCCGCGGAGGATCTCAAGCGCATTTTTTGTTTTGGCTCATGCCAGGGAAGGAGAAAGAGAAAGTGACTCATACATTTGAGCAGGCGGTTATTACGGTTGAACAGTGTGTAGAAGTTGAAAGGATCGGTAACAAGCTGCATGGATATTCAAAGGTATTGCAGAATGTAGATTTTGTATCAGACAAGGATCGGGGTGAAATAGTTTTAATTTTGGGACAGGCAATTGAGGAACTGGCAGACAGGCTTTTGTTGATAGATGAAGCTATCACGGACAGCGAAGTGAATTTTTTAATATTGGCCGGAGCTGAAAGTGAGGGCCACCAGGGAGCAAAAGGGATTGTTCAATAAGAATGATCTACACGGAAGGAAGAATCAGTGAGTAGTAAAACACTTGAAATAGTCCGTAAAATTGAAAATGAGAATCCCAATATCAGAAAGACTAATCCCGGTATTCTTGAAGGTTTGGAAATGGAAACACGGCTTGTTCATCTTGACCTCGATGATTCATTTCAATTCACCTGCCAACAGTGCGGGACATGCTGCTGTTCCGGAGCTATCCAAATAAGCGGTAAAGATATAACTGACCTTGCCAGGTATCTGGGAATATCAACCGAAGATTTTAATAAAAAATACTTGTCTCGGGATTTTTTACTCATTGGAAATTTTATTGATGAAAACATCAAGGTTATAGAATTGAAAAAGGTAGACGGAGCATGTGTATTCTTTGATGGAAATATTAAAGGTTGCTCTGTTTACCCTGCCAGGCCTATTGCGTGTCGCAGTTTTCCTATTTGGCCAGGAGATAAAAAACCTTGGTTGCTGATTGATAAATCAATTCATGATTGCCCGGGAATAGGGAAAGGTAGTTTCCAGACAGTGCAGGAGTGGTTTGAAATGAATGATGTGTATTAATAGAAGGTAAAGGACATTTATGATGAAAATTTTTAAGAAAAAGAAAATAAAGAAAAAAAATACTGCAACCTGTTTTATTTGTAAAAGCAAGCATCGCTTGGCTTCAGATTTCCAAAATCATATCTTATTTGAAGATATCCCAGAGATACATATTAAAGGGTCTATTTCAAACTCGGATGGAACGTCGGTCAAGGTTTGTAATGATTGCTTAGCTGGATTACTCTATGAAGCAGCAACAACATTCCTTAATCCAATTCCACCTTTTCATGAAGATGTACAAAGACAGTGAGGCAGTAGTCTTAAATGAAGAATGTTTATAAAGGGAAGTGAGCATTCCAATGGCAACAAAAAGTAATAAGGGTGTATATACTGTAAAAGGGAAAAAAGGTACCAGCTTTGGCATTGATTATATTCATCCCGGGACTGGTGAAAGAATAAAAAAGATACTTAAAAATGTCACCAGTCTATCCGAAGCTGAAGATGTAAGAAACGCTGAACTCACTGACGCTAAGAGGGGAGAAACAGAAAAAATATATGGATTTAAAAGCAGAGTAAAAGCCGTTCTTTTTTCTGATATGGTTGAATCTTACCTTGAATGGTCCATAGATAATAAAAAATCACATGAAACAGACAAACACAGGTCCGTACATTTACAGGCAGCATTCAAGGGAAAACTCATGTCTGATATCAGACCATTTCTTATTGAGAAATATAAGATTAAAAGATCAAAGTCAGTAAAGAAGGCGACCGTAAATAAAGAATTGATACTCGGTAATCAGGTTTTTGAACATTCGATTGAACAGGAACTATACAATGGTGAAAATCCCTTTCAATCAGTCAAAAGGTATAAGATAAAAAAGAAGAAAAAACCCGGGGCTCTCGAACCTGATCAGGTAGTATCAATCATGGATGAGGTCCAGCATCCTGTTAAAAAAGACATGGTCGAATTTGCTTTCAATACTGGTTGGAGAATATCTGAGATCCGGAAATTAAAAAAGGAAGATGTTGACCTCAAGAAAGGTATTGCATGGATTGTTGATCCAAAGAATTCTGATACTGTTGAAATTGAATTGAATGATAAAGCGATTGAAATAATCAAGCGACAAAAATCTGAGAGTGAATATGTGTTCTGTCACTTGAATGGAAAACCATTTAAAACAAATCTACAGGGAGCAATAAAGAATGCAGCGAAAAGGGCAGGGGTGCAGCTTCCTGAAAGGAAAGCATGGCATATTTTAAGGCGTACCTGGGCAAGTATGATGCTTCAATCTGGTTGTGATGTTGAGACATTAAGAGTCCTTGGTAACTGGAAAGATTTTTCAATGCCTATGTGGTATGCGGAAGCTGGTAATCGTAAACGTAAGAGAGAATTATTGAACAAAATACCGGATCTCAAAACGATAAAATCTAATGGAAGAAAAATGGAAGAAGAGAACAAAGTGATAGATATAAGTGTTTAATAATTAAGTAGAAAATAATGTGGACTCCATGTCCTCAAAATCCTGTGGACGTATGTCCGTGTCGGTTCGATTCCGACCTCCGGCACCAGCATAAAAAAAGCCTGCTTTTAAAAAAGCAGGCTTTTTTTGTTTTTTGTAGGGACAGGTTTATAACCTGTCTGAATTTATTTATCCTTATACAGCTCATTTAACATCTCATCCAGCCCAAGCTCCCATGATACGGTTTTAATACCGAAATTTTCTTCCAGTTTTGCGCAGTCCATGGCTGAGCTCATTGGCCTTTTTGCAGGGGTAGGGTAGTCTGATGTTGGTATCGGTGTTATTTTTTCTATTTTAAAATTTTCTTTTGCCATTGTTTTTTCAATTATGGTCCTGGTGAAATCGTACCAGGTTGTTGCACCGTCGCCGCAGTAATGGTATGTGCCCCAGGCTTGATCCATCTGGCCTTTTTTTATTGTATCTATCATTGACACTATTGCATCTGAAAGATTTCCTGTCCAGGTAGGGCATCCTCTCTGATCACATACCACCTTTATTTCTTCTCTTTCCTTTGCCAGTCTGATCATGGTCTTTACAAAGTTGCTGCCGTTTGCTCCGTACAGCCAGGCTGTCCTTATTATGATATGTTTTTCAAGTGAATTTCTGACAGCCTCTTCTCCTTCCCATTTGCTTATGCCGTATACTCCGAGGGGATTAACCTGATCGTCTTCCCTGTAAGGTTCGTTAGAATTTCCGTCAAAAACGTAATCTGTTGAAATATGGATCATTGGTATATCTCTGCTGCTGCATTCTATGGCGAGATGCTCCGGTCCGTTTTTGTTTACAAGAAAGGCAAGTTCGGAATCGGACTCCGCCCTGTCAACAGCCGTATATGCTGCGCAGTTTACAACCAGATCCGGGCAGATGGAATTAATGCACAGGTTCACATCACCTGCTTTTGTGATATCCAGCTCATCAATATCAATTCCTGTTACAGAATTACCTGAGTTTGCCAGCCTGGGTTCTAGATCTCTTGCCAGCATTCCTTTGTTTCCTACAATTAGAATATTCATTTTGTCAGCTTTCCATGTAAGTTTATGATTGATTTGTATAAATCTGATAAGTGAACTCTTATTATTAACCTGCCTGAATTCAATATTCAAGCAAATGATTATAAAAAGAAGTTTGTTTTAAGATGATCTTTATCCTTGTAACGTAACTTATTCTGTACTGCTTTTAACTTAATTTTTGACAAACAGTATTGGTTATGTTTTAAAACCGGATAGTTCAAGTATTTTATTATTGAGATGAAATTAAGTGTGATTTTTATTCAATAAGCCTTTTAATTATCAGTTTATTTAAATTTGTGGACAATTCTACCGGTTGGCGTGTATGGCCAATATTCGGTTTGATTTCTTTAATGTTGTTTGATTCGCTTATTTTATTATAAGTGATGATAATATAAGTTACTGAATTACCGGTGTTTTATTATTCCTGGTGATTGGCATGTTTTCTGCTAAAAGAAGTGCCATAACAGAATTACCTTCCTTATTTTTGAAATTGTTTAGCTGAAAGAATTTGATCATGATAAAACTGGAAAATATTAATAAAAGTTATTTTAATGGAAGTCCGCTTCATGTTCTTAAGGGTATTGACCTCGAAATAGAAGAGGGGGAATTTGTCTCGATAATGGGTTCATCCGGGTCAGGAAAATCCACATTACTCAACATAATAGGTATTCTTGATAATTACGACACAGGCGGATACTGGCTTGGCGGAACGCATATCATGAACCTCACAGAAAAAAAGGCCGCTTATTTCCGTAACAGGATGATCGGTTTTGTGTTCCAGTCCTTTAACCTCATAAGCTTTAAAAATGCCCTGGAAAACGTGGCTCTCCCGCTTTATTACCAGAAAATCAGCAGGAAAAAACGGAACATGCTGGCCATGGAATATCTTGAGAGGCTTGGCCTGAAGGAGTGGGCTGACCATGCGCCCAATGAGCTTTCGGGCGGTCAGAAGCAGAGGATTGCCATTGCCAGGGCCATGATTACAAAACCGAGAGTAATAGTTGCTGATGAACCTACAGGCGCCCTTGACAGCCAGACTTCCATAGAGGTTATGAAACTTCTGCAGGAGATCAATAAAGAAGGCGTAACCATTGTTATTGTTACACACGAAAAAGACATATCTCTTATGACAAAAAGGATTGTCAGGCTAAAGGACGGTCTTATAGAAGAAGAGGATATTTTAGAGGGCAGAGAATGTTAGATGCCTGGGAAGAGATATTCAGCACCCTGAGCAAAAACAAGCTGCGGGCATTTTTAACGGGCTTCAGTGTGGCATGGGGTATTTTTATGCTCATAATACTGCTCGGGTCGGGCAACGGGCTTGAAAATGCCATGCGGTTAAATTTTGAGCGATCCCTTGTAAACAGTATGCGCATATGGGGCGGAAAAACCACCAAACCATTTGAAGGCTTCAAGCAGGGGCGTTATATATGGCTCAATAACGATGATTATGCCCAGATAAAGGATATTCCTGAAGTTGAGCTTATTACTTCTCAGTACAGTATTCCCGGCCAGAGTTATGTAGCCTACAAGGGAAAGTCCGTAAAATACCAGGTTGTATCTGTGCACCCTGATTACGCCTTCATAAATAAAGAAGAGATCCTTAAAGGCAGAAACTTCAACGAACTGGATATTAAAGAAAAACGTAAGGTCGTGGCCATTACCAGGGAAGTAGAAGAAGAGCTTTTCGGCAGCAGCGAATCAATCGGCGAATATATTATTATAAACGGTTTTAACGCCAGGGTTATTTCAGTCTTTAAATCAAAGGATAGGAACAGCGACAATAAAACAATTGTTCTCCCCATAACAACGGCACAGCTTTTATACGGCGGTACAAAGTATGTGTCAAATATGGCGTTAACCATACCTGTGTCGTCATCAGTGGAAAAATCCCAGGAAATAGAAAACAGTATCCGCAGGCAGATAGCAAAGGTCCACAAATTTGATCCTGAAGATGACAGGGCTATCCATATATCCAACAGCCTGGAGAGCCTTGACCGGATTATGACGGTGTTTTTTTCCATCAGGGCTTTTGTGTGGGTAATAGGCATTATGACCGTTGTGGCAGGTATTGTTGGTGTAAGCAATATTATGACAATTGTTGTAAAGGAGCGCACCAGGGAGATAGGTATAAGAAAGGCCATTGGTGCAAGGCCTATATCCATAGTCGGAATGATAATGCAGGAGTCTGTTCTTATAACATCGGCCTCCGGGTTTATCGGGCTTCTTGCGGGCACCGGCCTGCTTGAATTTATAAGAAGATTTATGCCGAAAAATGACTATTTCTATAATCCCGAAGCAGACATGACCATTGCCGTAAGCGCCACAATTTTACTTATTGCAGCCGGAATTCTTGCCGGATTTTTCCCTGCAAGAAAAGCCGCTAAAATTAAACCCATAGTAGCCTTGAGAGATGAATAATTATGTTTGACCGCGACCTCTGGCAGGAGGTTTTCCACATACTTAAAAAGAATAAGACGCGTACGCTGCTTACCGGTTTCGGCGTGTTCTGGGGAATATTCATGCTTGTTGTAATGCTAGGCGCGGGCAACGGCCTTAAAAACGGTGTTTTTTACGGCCTTGGAGATATGGCGCTTAACAGCATGTATATATGGACAAGAGCTACAACTGTCCCCTACGAAGGGTTCGATAAAGGCCGTTACTGGAGTTTTACTGATGATGACACACGCGCTCTGATTGATAATATTCCGGAGATTGAAGTGCTGGCTCCAAGAGCCAGCGGGCGTGGCGGTGAAATTGAAATATCACGGGACAACCGCAGCGATAATTTCAGGGTTATGGGGGATACGCCGGGTTACCTTAAGATCCAGCCTCAGGATCTTGTTGCCGGACGTTTTATCAATGAAAAGGATCTGAAGCTTAAAAGGAAGATTATAGTCATAGGCAAAAGAGTGAGAGAAATCCTTTATGAACCTGATGAAGATCCCATTGGTGATTTTCTGAAGGTAAGAGGCATTTATTACAAGGTGGCCGGTGTGTTTAAATCAAGGCGCCCAGGCAATGCCGGCGACAGAGATAATAAAATGATTTATATGCCCTTTTCCACTCTTCAGCATACTCAGAACATGGGCGACAGGGTTGGATACTATGCGGTTCTTACAAAGGAAGGTGTCCGGACAAACGTAATTGAAGAGAAAATGAAAAAACTTCTGGCAAGCCGGCACAAGATTTCTCCTGATGATAAACTGGCCTTCGGAACCGACAATGTTGAAGAGCAGGTCAAAGAGATCGGAACGCTCTTTACCGGTATCTCTCTTCTGTCATGGTTTGTAGGTACTCTTACACTGTTTGCCGGAGTGGTAGGCACCAGCAACATCATGCTTGTTGTTGTAAGGGAAAGAACAAAGGAAATAGGTGTACAGAGGGCTCTCGGCGCAACACCCTTAAGAATAATAAGGCAGATTATTTCGGAGTCTATTTTCCTCAATACTGCTGCCGGCTATCTTGGCCTGCTCATGTCTGTCGGACTTGTTGAGCTTGCAGCCTTTTTAATAAGAAAGGTGGATGCAAAGTCCGTCTTTTTTTACAACCCCGAAGTGGATATTAGAGTAGCCATGCTGGCGCTGGGTATACTTGTTGTATCGGGCGCGATCGCCGGGCTGCTTCCTGCAAAACGTGCAGTAAGTATAAAACCTATAGACGCATTAAGATCTGAAATCTGATTATAAGGAAGGAATGAAATGAAAAAGATATTGACTGTCCTGATTGTAATAATTCTGCTTGGAGGAGGAATATACCTTTTTACATATCTCGCAGGAAAAGAGAAAAAGGCCCCTGTTGTATATGATATAAAGCAGCCCTTTGTTACGGATATTGTTAAAAAGACTGTTGCGACCGGATCTATCAAACCCCGCAAGGAAGTAGAGATAAAACCCCAGGTGCCCGGCATAATCCAGGAAATATACCTTGAATCAGGACAGATGGTTAAAGTGGATGACCTTATTGCAAAGGTTAAGGTTATTCCCGAAATGAAGGAACTTAACTCAGCGGAAGCAAGAGTGAAGCAGGCAAAAATTAACCTGGATAACAGGAAGTGGAAATATGAGCGGCAGAAGGAAACCTATGAAGACGGTATAACTCCTGAGCAGGACTACCATAACAGCGAGGCCGATTACAGAAACGCAAAGTCGGAGTTTGAAGCAGCTGAAAACAACCTGCAGATTATCAAAAAAGGCGTTGCAAAAAATACCACTACTACCAATACACTCATAAGATCAACAATGAACGGTATGATCCTTGATATTCCGGTTGAAATCGGAGACACCGTAATACAGAGCAACTCCTTTAATGCCGGTTCTACCATCGCCACTGTTGCAGACATGGGTGATTTGATTTTTGAAGGGAAACTTGATGAAACAGAGATCGGTAAAATCAAGATTGGTATGGAGCTGTTAATAACCATCGGCGCTGTTGAGGATGTGAGCTTCAAGGCTACTCTTGAACATATTTCTCCAAAGGGTGTTGAAGAAAACGGAACGATACTTTTCCCTATCAGGGCAAAAGTGGAACTTGTTGAAAATATTTTTGTCAGAGCAGGCTACAGCGCAACGGCAAGTATAGTGCTTGATAAAAGAGAACAGGTTATGGCAGTAAATGAAAGTGTTTTACAGTTTGATAAGGATAATAAAACCTTTGTGGAGCTGGAAACTGCTCCCCAGAGTTTTGAAAAAAAATATATAAAGACCGGGCTGTCTGACAGTATAAATATTGAGGTGCTTTCGGGCCTGGATAAGGATGCAAAAATAAAGGTTCCCAAAGCCTAGTGATATCGCTGTCACCCTGTCTCTCCCGTTTTAATAATCTGATGGACCTTGTCCGCAAGGTCCTTTTTTGTAAATGGTTTCGGAAGAAAGTGTATTCCCTCATCAAGAATTCCCCTGTGTGCAATTACATTTGCCGTATACCCCGACATGTAAAGTACTTTTATTTTTGGGTGTATATCCCGTAAGGCCTGTGCAAGCTGTTTTCCGTTCATCTCCGGCATTACAACATCTGTTACAAGAAGTGATATTTTATCTGTGTTTTCCCTGGCCTTTTCTATTGCTGCAATGGGGGAGCCTGAAAGAATCGTACTGTAGTTAAGTTCATTGAGCATTCTTGCTGTCAGCCTGAGTGTTGCCGGTTCATCTTCTACAACTAAAATTGTTTCGCTGTCTCCCATGCTTATACTGCGGCCCTGAAGGATGCTTTTTTCGGATTCTATATCTTCAATGTGACGGGGAATGTATATCTTGATAGTTGTGCCGTGTTCAGGTTCACTGTAGATATTGATAAACCCGTTATTCTGTTTGACAATTCCGTATACTGTTGCAAGACCCAGCCCTGTGCCTTTTCCTGATTTTTTTGTGGTAAAAAAAGGTTCAAAGACCATGTCTACTGTTCTGTCATCCATGCCGCATCCGTTATCACTCACCGCAATCATCACATAACTTCCTTTTTTGCAGTCACTGTGACTGTTACAGTAATCATCATCAAATGTGCATGTCTCGGTTTCTATTGTTATCTTGCCAACATTTGAAATAGAATCTCTTGCGTTTACACAAAGGTTGGCCATTATCTGGTTAATCTGGGTAGGGTCTATTTTTACAGGCCACAGATTCTCTCTTGGGATCCACAGCAGTTCTATGTCTTCTCCTATTAACCTTCTTATCATCTTAAGTATTTTTTCAATAGTATTGTTTAAGTCAGTTACCCTTGGAGATACAGTCTGTTTTCTTGCAAATGCAAGCAGCTGCTGGGTTATCTCTGCAGAGTGCTTTGCCGCTTCATATATTTCCTGCATGTCCTCGTAGATCTGGTCTTCGGGCGAGATACTTTCTATTATGAGTTCGGAGTAGCCTGTGATAACACTCAGCATATTATTGTAGTCATGTGCAACTCCTCCTGCCAGTCTTCCGATGGATTCAAGCTTTTGCGCCTGGGAAAGCTGCTTCTGCAGTTCCTTTCTGTCTCTTTCGGCTTTTTTTCTTTCTGTTATATCCGTAACAAATGCATAGTAATACTCTTCTCCGGTTTTTTCATCCTGTGTAATATGGACGATCAGTTCCACCGGTATTCTTGTTCCGTCCTTGCGGACGTATTCTTTTTCGTAGTTTACCTGTTTTTTTGTTTCCTGCAGCCTTTTAAGGCTTTCTGCCTCTGATTTTCTCCATTCCGGCGGGGTCAATACGTTTGACCAGTCTACCGCCTTTAGTTCATCCAGTGTATAGCCTGTTAGCTTGCTGAACGCATGATTGCACATACCCAGCTTGCCGTCTGAGAAGCCGATGGCAAAGGGCTGTTCCGCCTTTTCTATAAGATCTGCCAGAAAGCGTTCTCTATGGGATTGTTCGGATAACTTTCTTTCAACCAGTTTTTGTGCCGTAATATCCATAATAAAGCCTTCAAGGAATATTACCATGTCATTCTCTATAACTGCGCCTCCCTGTTCCCACACCCAGCGTTCTCTGCCTTCTCTGTCATAGATACGGTATTCCAGCTCATATCTATCTTTTTTATCTACTGCATTTTTAACAGTATCCCATACCCTTTTGCTGTCATCAGGGTGGATAATGTCTCCATAAGCAGGTGTGTTATTTATCAGTTCTTCCGGGGTGTAGCCTGTAACAGAAAGTCCTCCCTCGCTTACAAATTCCATTTTCCAGTTTTCAATGTTCTCACACCTGTACGCCATACCGGGGAGATTGGCTATGAGAGATGCGATTCGTCTCTGGCTCTCGCTGAAAATGTTTCCAAGCAGACCGCTGTCCACTCTACTGCCATACTTGATAAGCAGTTGTTCTAATTCACGTATTCTTTGTTCTTCTTCCGTAAGAGATATTTCCTGTGACATTGCTTCTCCGGTTTAAAATTATAAACAGGACATAATGCAATACTGTGTGCTGTTTTGAAAAAATAACTGCGTGAGGGATATTGACTGTGAGAGTATCAGGTAATTATAAAAATAGATTTTATAAATTACAAGGTTTAAGTGGGGCAGATCTATCAGTCATACCTGTTATAAAAAGATCATGAATGAGAGCATTTAATCGTTTGACACCATCCTTATATCCTGAGAAAATATTTCTTTAAAACAGCTAAAAAATAAGTTCATTTCATCTTTAATATAATAAACCCGGGTTTTATTATGAAAAATACTTACTTTGCATCGCCTGAAAGAGCTGATGTACATCAGCTGGAAACGGAAATAAAAATTGTAAGCAGCAATCCGGTTATGACCGGTCTGCTGAATACAATAAGCGGGCTTATTGCAGTAGTAAATGAAAACAGACAGGTTATTGCCCTGAATGACCTTTTTTTAAAAAAGCTCGGACTGGATGATCCTGTTGAATCACTGGGTATGAGGCCAGGTGAAATAATGCAGTGCATTCATGCCCATGATGGTCCTTCAGGATGCGGAACCACCAGGTACTGCTCGACATGCGGAGCTGCGATTGCAATGGTTGCAGCTATTAAATCCGATGAGCCTTCAGAGCAGATATGTGCATTATCCCTTAACAGGAATAACGCAGAAGTTGAAATGGTCTTAAAGGTGAGATCTCAGCCTCTGGTAATAGAGGGCAGGAGATTTATCCTCCTGTTTCTTCAGGATATTACACTTCAGATGCATCGAGCTTCACTTGAAAGAACTTTTTTTCATGATCTTAATAATATGATCGGCATATTGTCCGGAGCAGCCGAGCTGCTGCAGGCAGAATCTCCCTCCGAACTTACTGATATTATCCAGAAAGCGGCAGCAAGACTTAAAAGAGAAGTTTCAATACAGAAGTTTCTGTTAAATGGTGACTCAGCTGATCATAAAGCTGTTTTAGAGAAGATCTCAACAAGAGATATTATTGAGGATCTTCGCCTTTTTTTCCGGTCTCATCCCCTCTGTTTTTCCAGAAAAATTGTTTTTCCTCACGACTACCCTGTCATTGATTTCAGTACGGATGTTACACTGCTTACAAGGGTGCTGACCAATATGGTTTTAAATGCGCTTGAGGCTGTTGATGATAACCGCGTTGTAAAAGTAATGCTGGAAAAACATCATGATTCACTGCGATTTTCTGTGTGGAATGAGGGGGAAATACCGCCAGAAACCGCATTAAGAATATTTCAGCGGAATTTCAGCACAAAGGCTGAAGAGGGAAGGGGGACAGGCACATACTCCATGAAACTGCTGGGAGAAAAAATATTAAAGGGAAAGGTTACCTTTACAACTTCAGCAGATGAAGGGACAACCTTTACCATTGTCTGTCCGCTGCTTGTGGAAAAAAAACAGTAGAGGAAAACCCCTTTTCATCCTGATAAAGCGGGCAGGGATTCCAGGATTGGCACTAAATAATGATGCAGGCTTTATGCCTTTCACTTGAATCCCTGATTGCTTCTAACTGTTTATATTATATTTATTCATCAGCCTGTTAAGATTGTTTAAATAATCTTCCCTGAATGCAAGGTCTGTTTTACCGGATATATCACTGTTAATTAGTTTAATGTAGGGCCTGATATCAATGCCGTTAGGGTTTTTCTTCAAATCATTTGCCATGTCCATAAGAAGTACACAGTAATAGGTTGTAAGAATTCTTACTTTTGAATCCCTTCGCATGAGGTAGTTTCTTCCGCCGATAGTGTTTAAAAAGAAACCAGCATAATCAAAAAGAACTTCTTCCGAAGGACGGCCCTTAACCTTTTTTCTGCCTGCTGAATTATTCGTGTACCACAGGTAAAAATCTCTCATCATGGGTTCAATGCTGTCATTTTCCTTTGAAAGGATGTCGGTAAACAGTGCAATTTTATCTTTGCCAAGCACCCTGTAAAAATGTGCAATGTTAAGGAATACATTATATAAAGACTCTGTCTCATTGCTTATGAGAGGCCTTTTTTGAGACAGTTTCTGCACAGCGTCTTCATATTCACTGTATATGCTTTTTTTGATTTTATACTTACGGGTATACCCATCTTCATCAAGGCCAACAAAAAATGAAGCAATTCTGCGCTCAACATCTTCCTGGGCTAATGAAACTTCCGGCTTTTTTTCAGTGATCCCGGTTTCGGTTTTTTCCGGAATAAGATCGTCTCCTTCAGACATGGCGGATTCTGCCTGCATGCTTTCAAGTTCATTGATTCTTCCCTGCATCTTTTCCGTTTTTTCAACCCATCCCCTGTTCTGCTGTTCCAGTGCAAGTTCCAGTTTTTTCTGATTGTTTGAATCCAGTATTTTATACCCGCCGAATCCGATCGCGATAACAATAATGATCCCTGCCACTGTAATAATTGTCTGTTTTCTGGACATTGATAAACCTTTTCCTTTCGAGCGTTTGTTTTTAATAAGAAGAGAGCTGATTTTCCTTCTCAGTGGTTATGCCATGAGAGGTTCACAGACACCTGGTTTACATCTTTTCATTGCCTCCGCCATAAGGACAGCACCTTCAATGGAAGGCGAAACAGGAACTTTGCTCTGCTCAAAGCCTTCTATCAGCATCCTGTATCTTTCAACATGGGGCACATAGGCAATCATGGGTTTTCCTTCATTCTCATAAACCTGCCCTAATCTTGCGCCGAGGTCAAGTGTAATACCCGGCAAATATGGCAAAAGAAGCAGCATAATGCAGTCTATATCAGGCTGCCTGCTCAGTGCCTCTGCCATGTTAATAAAATCTTCATCAGTTGCACTGCCTGTAAGATCAAGCGGGTTTCCCAGTGATGCAATCTGCCCTATACTGGGCGAGAGCGCCGACCTCAGCTCTTCCTGACAGTTTTTATCAAACTCTGCAACCGAAAGCCCTCTTTCATCACAGAAATCAACAGCCATTGCTCCATGACCGCCGCTGCCTGTGATGATTCCTATATTTCCTTTTATTGACTGCTGAAAGCAGCTTAATGACTCGCAGAATGAAATAAGTTCCTGCTCATTTTTTGCCTCAATAACACCGTGCTGAATGGCAATATCTGAGAATATTTTATAGTTTCCGCCTATGCTGGCCGTATGGCTGGTTACAGCCCTGCTTCCGCCTTCGCTTTTTCCTGATTTAAGAACAATTACAGGTTTAGGGCTTTTTCCTGCGGCTATCATGAAATCACGTCCCTCGTTTTTCCCGAAGCCTTCAATATAAAATGTTATAACCTTTGTATCTTCGTCCTGAATCAGGTAGTTAAGCAGTTCTATTTCTCCTATAAAAGCCTTGTTGCCGATGCTGAGTCCAAGGGATAACCCTACACCTTCACCTGCAAACTTTACCATCTGATCTACCAGTATGCCTCCGCTCTGGCTTACTACTGCCACATTTCCTTTGCCCGGTTTTACAATACGCTCCGAAGGCAGAAAAAATGTATCTGCAACTTCAGGTACATAAAGACCCAGGCAGTTCGGACCGATGAACGGAAAATCCGCTTCTTCAGCCATCCTTACCATGGCCTCCTGAAGCTCCGGGTTTCCTGTTTCCGCAAATCCTCCTGAAATTACAGCTGCACCTCCTGCATTGCATTTTATGCATTCCTGCAGGATACCGGGGCAGTACTCGGCTCTTGCCGAAATTACCGCAAGATCTACAGGTCCCGGTATTTCGGACATGTTTTTATAAACCTTTTTTCCGTGGAATAATCCGCCTCTCGGGTTGACCGGGTAGACATCAACAGGATGTCTGAAATTGTTTTTAGAAAAAATTATATTTGCAGGATGCCTGTCATTGCTAAGTGAAATGCCGATAACAGCAATGCTTTTGGGTCTTAACATACGTTGAAGATTCATTTTAAGCCTCGCTTTATTTGTGATTTCATTCTTTTAAAGACGACCGGATATCAGTCATGTTTTTTTAAAGGTTATGACAAGTATACTATAATAATTAAGTTCTACAATGAATTAATTTTGCAGCGGCTGCTGTACAGTTTTTTATTATTAAAAATAATATACCCTGAAGTAACCGGTTTTTTTGAAAAATATCATTGAATCATTTATTAAGCAACGATATGGTATAGAGTTTTAAAAATACTACTAATAACGGAGAAGAACATGGCACCATCAAAGAAGAAAACAAGTCCCTATGCCCATGCACATGAAGAAGCTGAAGCTGCAAAGAAATCTGTAGATACGCCGCAGACCAGGTCTGAAGCTTATAAATTATCCTATATGGATGATAAATTTGTGCTTCGTGATGAATTAAGATCTGTGAGGCTTCAGATGGAGCTTTTAAAGCCGGAACTGATACAGCAGGATCTTGGTGTTGAGTCTACTATAGTTATGTTCGGAAGTGCAAGGACACTTGATGGTGAAACGGCTGCTGCCAACCTTGAAAAGATTGAAGAGGAGCTGAAGGCAGATCCTGATGACAGTGAACTGCTTATAAAACAGAAAAAAGCCAGGAGCGCACTCAAAAACAGCGGTTATTATGAAGAGGCAAGAAAACTTGCAAAGATGATATCCTCACACTGTCAGAAGGCCGAGGATAAGCAGTATGTTATCACTACAGGCGGCGGAAGGGGAATTATGGAGGCCTCCAACAGGGGCGCTCATGAATCCGGTGCAAAAAGTATAGGTCTCAATATCGTTTTACCCTTTGAACAGCATCCCAACCCCTATATAACCCCAGAGCTCTGTTTTCAGTTTCATTATTTTGCAATAAGGAAGATGCACTTTTTAATGAGAGCAAAGGCATTAATTGCTTTCCCCGGCGGATTTGGAACAATGGATGAGCTTTTTGAGGCACTGACACTTGTCCAGACAAAAAAGATAAAACCCATACCAATTCTCCTTTTTGGAAGGGACTACTGGAAAAGACTGATCGATTTTGAAATGTTCGTGGAAGAGGGATATATTTCTCCCGAAGATCTTGATTTATTTCATTTTGTAGAAACCGCAGAAGAAGCATGGGCTCTGCTTCGTCAGCTTGATGATGATTTGAAAAACGGCTATGTTAACGGAGATGAAAAAAATTGATATACACAGTAACCCTTAATCCGGCACTTGACAGGGCTATCAATGTAAAGCAGCTGCTGGATGACGATACAATAAGAGTTGTTTCGGAACAGAACTATGCTGCGGGTAAAGGTATTGATGTTTCCAGGGTCATTAAAGAGCTTGGAGGCAACAGTGTTGCACTGGGAATGATCGGCGGATATGACGGCCTTCATCTTGAAGGCCTTCTAATTAACGCAGGTGTAATGACCCAGTTTACAAGGATATCCCACGAAACAAGAACCAATATTATTTTAAAGGAAGAATGTACCGGAAAGCAGTATGTCATAAGCGCAAAGGGGCCGGATATTGATCCTGTAGAAATCAGCGAGTTCTATAACCATATTTTATCAATTACGGATATGGATTACCTTGTACTGAGCGGAAGCCTGCCCCCCGGTGTTTCTCCCAATATATACGGACAGCTTATACTTGCAGGAAGAAAGAATAATGCCTTTATTTTCCTGGATGCGGATAACAGGGCGCTCAGAGAATCAATTGATTTTATACCCACCGGTATCAAACCCAATATACATGAGCTGTCCCGCCTTGCAGGAAAAAATCTTGAGACAGAAGAAGAAATAGTAAGTGCATGCAATAGTCTGCATGAAAAAGGCATAAAATATATTCTTGTCTCCAGAGGAAGAGAGGGTATTTTATTTTCAGGGGACGGGCAGGTAATAAAAGCGTCAGCTCCTCCTGTTGAAGTCGAAAGTACGGTCGGGGCCGGAGATTCCACTGTTGCAGGCTTTATTCTGGCACACTCGATGGGGAAAGATCTGGTAGAATGTGTAAGGCTTGCATGTGCATCAGGGACAGCATCTGCACAGACGCCCGGGACTGAATTATGTCATAAAACAGATGTGGATAAGCTGCTGCCACTTGTTGAGATTATTAATTAAAAATTATTACAGATTATTAATGGAAAAGATATTTTAAAATATGATATATTTGCCTATTCGATTTTCAACCATTGACATAAGGAGAAAAGAAAATGGCAGGTAAGAGTGTTAAAAGAAAAAAAATCACATTTGCTCTTTCCGCTCCAGGGGCAAAAGACGTCTCTCTGACCGGTTCTTTTAATGGCTGGGACATCAGTAAACACCAGATGAAGCAGAATGGTGACGGCATCTGGACCAAGTCTGTAATTATTCCTCCCGGAACCTATGAGTATAAATACTTTGTAGGCGGAGAATGGTGGCATGATCCTTCAAATGAGCAGGTTACCTATAATGAACATGGTACTTTAAACAGCATCATTACCGTCAAATAGCAGGTGTCCTGTTATATACTGAAAATATAATCTGTTGAACAAACTGCTCTGTTCCTGTTCTCTATAGTTTTTTACCCTGATATAAGTTCTGATATCCCTGTTTGGGGCTCATCCTCTCTTTACAAATATTCTATTAATTCTCATTCTGCTGTATTGATTACTGCTGCTGATATTTTTTTATAAAAAAAACTGCCTTAATATTAAGGGGTCAATTTATGACTTCTGCATTATGTAAATCAGGGCTGCCGCTGGACAGGCACGATCCTCTGCACGGGTATCTCTCCAGTGTTGTGCTGCCTGAAATGGGACATAATATTACTGAACCGGAAATAGATTCCATATGTCTCAGCTACAGGCAGTCAGTATATCTCTATCGTGAAAGAAAGTCGGATGCTGTTGTAGTAGGTAAATTTTTCGGCAACAGGAAAGACTCTGGCGAAAGCAATCCGGGCCGGACCCTGGAGCAGGAGTTTAACAATCTGCTCGTCTTAAGGGGAAAGGGGTTTTGCAGTAATCCATATAATGTTGTGAGGCCCTTAAGCAAGGTTTCTCACATCAACTACCTCCTGGTTGAAGAATATATAAGCGGGCATGATCTTGATTATTATATTGTCAGGGCAGCATGTCACGGGCAGCATGAAAGGCTTTTTAAAAAACTGGGATATCTTGCGGAATTTATAGCTCTTCTGCATGAGGGAGGTTCTCCATGTAATGCTTCCGAACACACGGCGGTATATCCGAATTTTAAACCTCTTCTAGATAAGCTGTTACAGTCAGAAATATTATCCAATAAAAAATATCAGCGTTTTTTATGTCTTGCAGATGAGTGGAAACAGGAAAAAAGTCTATGGTACGACAGGCCGGTTCTTATACATGGAGACGTAACTCCAACCAACTTTATATTTCACCACAAAGAAGGCGTGACTGCAATCGACCTGGAACGTATGAGGCAGGCAGACCGTATGTTTGACATAGGTATAATGGCAGCTGAACTGAAACATCATTTTGCCTGGCGTATACTGAATGCGGGTGCCTCAGACCCCTTTATTGAGCATTTTATAAAATCATACTTCCGGGGTTTGAACAGCGGTTCTCCCGGGATTTCCGAAATATTGATGAAAAACCGGTTGTTTATGGCCTATGGTGAATTAAGAATAGCGAGAAACCAATGGCTTTCAAGAGAACACAGGAAATGGCTTATCAGGGAAGCAATAAAATGTATGTCTGTATAAATATGAATGAACAGACTATGCTGCCAATCTATTGAATGGAGTGAAAAGATGCCTCAAATAAAAGTTGTCCTGTTCGATATGTATGGAACACTTGTGGATATCAAGACAAATGAACATGGAAATGATATTTTTGAAAATCTTTCAAAATTTCTTGAATACCGCCGTGTTTTTCTTTCAGGCAATGTCCTTAAGGAACTCTATTTTGATCAGATCAATCAGCAGATATCCGGAAGCCGGGAGAAGTTTCCTGAAATTGATGTTGCAAGGGCATTTGGTCAAATCTTAAGAGAAAGCGGGGGAACTACAGATAGAATGCTGTCCATTCTTATATCACAGCTTTACAGGGCCTTTTCAAGAGAGCATCTCAGGCTGTTTGAAGATACCTTCTGGACCCTGAATGAATTCAGAAAGCATTACAGGCTTGGAATAATTTCAGATGCACAGCGTCTTTTCTGCAAGCCTGAGCTCCGTGCCATGCGTATTGAAAACTTTTTTGATTCAATTGTCATCTCGTCTGATTACGGCTTCAGAAAGCCTGATCCAAGGCTTTTTCATATTGCCCTTGATTTATTCAATGTAGAGGCTTCAGAGGCTGTTTACATTGGAAATAATTTTAACACGGATATAATCGGGGCAAAAAACGCAGGCCTTGCTGCCGCTTATCTTATCAGGGAAATGGAATATAACAGAAAAGGAGCGGATCCGGATATAAAGCCGGATGATGTTTTACCCGATCTGAGAGAAGCACTGCTGAAAGTGGGAGAACTGGGCAGGTCAGACCAGGAAAAAAGGGACGGAAAACAGGATGATACTGTAATTTAAACTCACGATGTAAGTATGTAATTAATATTTATTCAGTATAAATACTGTTGACTAGGTAAAAACCAGTAAGTATAAAATATAACCTCTGAATAATTTGTATTCTTATTCTTGAATAAATAAATATATTTAATCGTTTACTGATACCCTGCTGATTTAAGCGGGGTGTTCATTAACATAACCATATAACAGTATTATAAAAAGCTGTGATTCTCAGGAGTTAATTATGAAAAAAAATAAAGTTGCGTTTATTACTGCTCTGTTAATTTTTAATGTTTTTACTTTTACTTCTCTTGCTGCCGATGAAGTTCAGATGAAAAACGGTGACAGGATTTCCGGACAGATCATTGATATGAAAGACAGTAAACTTGTTATTAAGACCGGCTATGCAGGCAATGTCAGTGTTAAATGGTCTGAAGTTGCTGACCTTAAAACAGATCAGCCCATATCCGTTCTGCTCACCGATGATACAGTGCTCAAGGGAAGTCCGCAGGGATTTGATCAGGGGAAGATGAGGCTCAGCACTGAAAAGGTTACTGAAACAGTCTCATTTGCGCCTGCTGATGTAAAGTCTATCAATCCTCCCAAGGTGCCGCCTGTAAAGTTTAACGTAAGAGCAAACGTAGGCCTCACCTATACAAGCGGTAATACAGATAAAAACACAGAACACTTTGACGGAGAATTTATCGCCAGAACCGTTAAAAACAGGTACACCGCTGGTGGGGAGATCAACCGAACAGAGGATACAGGCATTAAAACAGAAAGCAATTCTCTGGGGTACCTCAAGTATGACCATTTTCTTTCAGAAAAATGGTTTGCATACAGTAATGCTCTGTTTGAAAAGGACAGGTTCAAGGATTTAAGTCTGCGTTCGGTTATTGGTATCGGTTCCGGTTATCAGTTCTATGAAAACAAGATTACCAATCTCTCTCTTGAAGGCGGTATCAACTATGTAAATGAAAACTATATAGAAGCGGCTGATGACTCATATTCTTCCGGCAGATGGGCTCTCACCTATGACCGGTATTTTTATGACAAGGCTTTCCAGTTTTTTCATTTTCACGAAGGTTTCATAAGCCTTGAAGATTCTGATGATCTTTTCATTAAGAGCCGTACAGGTTTTCGCGTTCCCCTGTTTGATCACTTTAATGCAACACTGCAGTATAATCTTGACTGGGAAAAGACACCTTCAGTCGGCAGGGAAAAATCCGATAAAACTTTGATGTTTACACTCGGATACTCTTTTGACAATTAGTTAACAGAGGATATTTTATGGGGTTATTCACTAATCTTACCATGGCTAAAAAGGCGGGCCTTCCTCCGGGGAGCATTGTTCATGTTGGTGAACGTAAACTGGAGAAGGCCGGGATACAGCTTATACATTATGATGTGGATAACCTTGAGGAGCGGGAGCTAGGCAAAATTGAAGAATGTTACCCCTACAAAGAAAAACAGGGGGTAACATGGATCAATGTTGATGGCCTTCATGACACTGACCTGATTAAAGAAATCGGGGATAGCTTTAACCTCCATCCTCTCGTACTCGAAGATATTGTAAACACCGAACAGAGGCCCAAAATAGACGATATGGATGACTACCTGTTTGTTGTTGCAAAGATGATTTATCATGATCCTGATGATGAATTTCTGAAATTTGAGCAGATCAGTCTGATACTTATGGAGAATTATATTATCTCCTTTCAGGAAGACAAAGGAGATGTGTTTGATCCTGTAAGAGACAGGCTGAGGAGAGAAAAGGGCAGGATAAGAAAACTGAAGGCCGATTACCTCCTTTATGCCCTTGTAGACTCCCTGGTTGACAGCTATTACGGAGTGCTTGAGGGAATTGGTGAAAAAATTGAGAAACTTGAGGATGATCTTGTGACAGATCCTGAGCCTGAAAGTATTCAGAATATTCACAGCCTGAAGCGTGAACTGCTTCTTTTAAGAAGATCCGTATGGCCTATGCGTGATATGCTGAGCAGTCTTGAAAGAGGGGCTTCCGAACTGATTGATGAAAAAAACCTGATTTTTTTCAGGGATGTCTACGATCATACTGTGCAGGTTATAGAAACCATAGAAACATGCCGGGATATTGTTTCCGGAATGATGGATCTGTTTTTGTCCAGTGTAAGCAACAAGATGAATGACGTCATGAAAATGCTTACTGTTATTGCCACCATATTTATCCCCCTTACATTTATAGCCGGTATTTACGGTATGAATTTTGAAAACATGCCTGAACTCAAATGGTCATGGGGATATCCTGCTGTCTGGGCTGTAATGTTTGTTGTCGGTGTACTAATGGTTTTCTGGTTTAAAAGAAAAAAAATATTATAACGGTTTTGAAATTTTATTTTTCCATGTGTTAACATGCCATGTAACTTCACCCGCTAAATTCTATTGACTACTTAAAACCCGCAAAGTATATAAATTATTCTGTTTTTTTCAAAGCCTGACTGGCGGAATCCTAATTTAGTAATAAAAATGATGAGTATTTTGATATGAAATTATTATCTTTTTTTGATTTGTTCTCTACTGGTTTAAAATGTGTTTTATCGTTTTCCTGCCGGTTTTCAGGTGTTTTATTTGCTTCAGTTATTTTATCAGGGGCAGCTGATTTATATGCCGATGAGGTGCTGCTTACCAACGGCGACCGGATAAGCTGTGATGTTATCAGGATGAAAGACAATGTCCTTTTCATAAGAACCGAATATTCCGGTGATATAACAGTAAAGTGGGATTACATAGCAAATATTCATACTGATGATGACATAGATGTAGTACTTGATGACGATACACTGATAAGCGGAACAGGCTGTGAATCTGAGGAGGGAACGATCAGGCTTTCTGCTGAAGCGGACAGGGAAGCAGAACAGGTTTTACTGGAGGATGTAAAAGTTATTAATCCTGAGCCTGCCGGTGACACACCGGATACTAAAATCAAGGCTTTGTTAAATTTTGGTCTTACATCAACAAAAGGCAATACAGAAAAAGAATCAAAACATTTTACCGGTGAATATACTGCAAGGACTATAAAAAACCGGTATACTATCGGAGGTATGCTCAATAGAACAGAAGACTGCGGCAGAGAGACAGAAAACAGTACCCTTGCCTATGTGAGGCATGATCATTTTTTATCAGAAAAATGGTTTATAAATCTGAATACACTTTTTGAAAAAAATAAGGCAAAAGATCTTGACCTCCGTTCTGTTGTAGGACTCGCTTCAGGTTTTCAGTTTTTTGAGTCAGAAGAAAAAAGTCTTTCGGTTGAGATGGGCATAAGTCACGTAAATGAAGAATACATAAGCCCAAATGAAATGGAATATTCGTCAAGCAGGTGGGCCGTAAGCTATAATAAATATTTTGTTAATAAATCCATTGAATTCTTTCATTATAATGAGGGTCTTTTAAGTATCGAAGATACGGATGATCTTATCATTAAAAGCCGTACAGGGTTCCGGATACCGCTGTTCAGTAATATAAATACCACACTGCAGTACAATTATGACTGGGAAAGAACGCCGGTTCCCGGAAGGGAAGAAAGTGACAGGAAAATCATGTTTTCAATCGGATATAAATTTGAGAATAACAATGGCTGATATGCATGTTCTGATCAAAGTCCATAAAGGGGGTAAATATGATTAACAGTCTTCTAAACCTGATCAATCCTGAGACTCTGGCAGGTGCCCTGCTGCGTTTACTGTTGATTGTTTTACTCGCATGGCTTATCTGTATTATTTCAACCCGCCTTTTAAAAAGACTGGACTGGGTCACCGGTAAACTTAAGAGGAAGATTGATGAAACCGTTATGCATTATTTTATAAGGGTAAAAAATCTTCTTATTTTTATTATAGCCATTTTTATATACGCCGGTCAGGTCAAGGAACTGCAGTCTCTTTTCAGCACCATGCTTGCAGGAGCCGGAATAACTGCACTGATTATAGGTTTTGCTGCAAAATCAACCATGGCAAACCTTATATCAGGTCTTTCCATTGCCATATACAGGCCTGTAAGAATTGGCGATGCGGTTACAATTGAAGGTGAATACGGAACTGTTGAAGATATTACACTCAGGCATACCATTGTTCTTACATGGGAGAATAAAAGACTTATTATCCCTAACTCCAAGCTCGATGATATGTCTCTTGTTAATTATAATATTGTTGATCCTAAAATGATGTGCAGGGTTGAATTCGGAGTCAGCTATGATACTGATATTGACCTTGCAAGGAGACTAATCCTGGATGAGGTTGATAAGTGCCCCTTCAGCGATAAAGATGCAGAGGAAGTGCCTGTTGTTAAGGTTATCTCTCATGGGGATTTTGCTATTGGTTTAAGGGTCTATGTATGGGTAAAGGAAGTTTCCGATATGTGGTCAGCAAGGTTCTGGCTTCTGGAAAATGTGAAAAAGCGTTTTGATAAGGAAGGCGTTGAGATTCCCTTTCCGTACAGGACGATTGTTTACAAGAATGATCTGCCTCCGGCTCCGAAAGAAAATAAAAAGTAGAGCTGAAGCGCAATTCTGTCGAACATAATTTTGAGGTTATTCATTATTGTGATCAGGTTATCTCTTATTTGCGGATGACCAGGAAACATTAAAAAAAACGTTATCACCACAGAGGACACGGAGAGCACGGAGAAAGACAAAAGCCGTTTTTTGTTTTTTAAAATATAAAGCTTTTTTTCGTGTATTTTGTGTGTTTCGTGGTTAAAAGTTTTTTGCTTTTCTCCGTGTCCTCAGTGCTCTCCGTGGTAAATAAAACAAGTCCAATTATGCATCTGTTATATTCAGTTTTACAGAGCTCTCAGATATTCCGGTTTAAGTTCAACATTACCGGAAAGCGCCCTGTCTATCTGATCAAGTGCATCCTGCTTTCCGCGCGGGAGCCTCGCCTTGATGGGCAGATAGTTTGATGCATGGTTTGAAAAGAAAAGCCCTCGTGAAAGATCTGTATGGGCAATCATTTCTCTCAGTTCCCTTAACATACCAAGTTCATCCGGGAGTTCAAATTCTCCCTTTTCATAGGCTTCATTAAGGGGTGTGCCTGGAACAAACATAACCGTTAGAGCTCCGATATAATCCGGGTCCATTGCGCTTAAAAGCTTACCTGTCGCACGTGCATGCTCAAGGGATTTTTCTTTTCCTGCAATGCCCAGAAGGACTGTAACGGATAATTTTATGTCAGCATCTATTACCTTTTTTCCCATCTCAATGCATTCGGCCGCTGTTGATCCTTTTCTTATCTTTTCTCTTACTTCATCATCGCCTGATTCAATGCCAAGGTAGAGTATCCCCAGTCCGTTTTCTTTTAATTCTTTAAGCTCTTCAGGGGTTTTCATCTTTATGCCCTTGGTGTTTGCATAAGCGCCAACTCTTTTTACCCAGGGCAGATGCTCCTTTATTTTTTCCAGTATCCACATCAGTCTTTTCTGGGGGATTATAAGGGCATCACCGTCCATAAGGAAAACACGGTCCTGGCGTTTCATATATTTTGAGGCGTATTTGATATCACTTAATATGATATCATTATCTTTTATCCTGAAGGGCTTTTCAGCAAAGGTTCCGCAAAAGGTGCATTTATTGTGAGAGCAGCCCAGTGTAACCTGGAGCAGTATGCTGTAAGCCTCGCTGGGAGGTCTTATACAGTAACCTTCATAGTGCATTCCTTCGCCTTCATCTCCATAATCAAGCATGTTAAAACTCCTTTTATCGCTCATTTTGTGATGATAAATATAGATATGAATTATGTTTATGTCAATTGCCGCTGAAAATCAGTAATTAGTAATAACGAGAAAAAAACATAAATTGCAGAATTGAGAAATAATTGTAGCGGCACGGCGCGCCGTGCCCGTTATACCCCGAAATTTCATATCCGCTAAAACAGGAGCACAGCGCGCTGTGCCGCTACGGTTAGCCGGCTTTAAAACTTGAAGAACATGATTCTATCAGGTATGTTTCTCTTATATTATCGGTAAATAATAAAAAAAAAAGGAGCAACCCATGACTCAAGTTACTGAAGGCGTTTATTTTATCGAAGGCCGTGATGATATGATCCCGGATTCACATGTCTATATAATCGGGAAGCCCGAATCCAAGGACCTTTCCATGATAGATGCAGGGCTTGCAGGGAAGGGCGAATATAAGCTTTCTGCTATTAAGGCCGAGGGAATTGAGCTTAGTGATATAAAAAGAATCATTATGACCCATACACATCTTGACCATATAAGCTGCCTTCCCGAAATAAAGGCTGAGATTCCGGATATTGAGCTGTGGGTACATACTGCAGAAGCCGAACCTCTTGAAAAGGGCGATGAAAGGGGCGTCTACGGTATGGATGCCTTTAAAAATATGTGTCAGGCCCAGTACGGGTTGCAGGATGGAGCTTTCAAACTTACTGTTGACAGAAAGCTCAATGACGGAGAGATGCTTACAATAGGCGGCATGGAGTGGGAAATACTGCATATCCCCGGCCACTCAGCTGGAGCTGTCGCACTATATGAAAAAGAACAGAAAATACTTATCCCTGGAGATGTTGTTTATGCAGACTATGCAATAGGACGTTTTGATCTGCATGGGGCGGATCCTTCAAGCCACAGAGATTCTCTGGTTCGCCTTGCCGGCCTTGATGTGAAAATCCTTCTTCCCGGTCACAACAGGATTATGACCAGTGTCCCCGAAGGGTATATCAGGGACACAGCTGATCAGTGGGGGGGATACCTGGGTTAGTTGCCTATTTTGCAATTTTTCTGAAATTGGGCATAAAGACCCAGAACAGTATAATAAAGGCACACAGCAGTATTCCTGCATCCATAAGGGAATCAGGTGTGCCTATATGCTCTGCCAGGATACCGAAGGGGACAGCGCTTAAGGGCATTATACCGAATGTCATCATGGAAAGGCTTACCATCCTGCCTCTCATCTCATCAGATGATTTGATCTGCATAAGGGTATTATTAAGCGACATAAATATGGAGCTCATAAACCCGACAATAAAAATGCCCGGAAAGGCCGTATGATAGGAGCCGCATCTTGAAAAAAGGAACAGGGCAAGTCCCCAGGCAAACCCGTTTAATATAAGAAAAACTCCCCTGTTTTTTATCTGCTTTACAGAAGCAAGAATTAGAGCCCCTATGAGGGAGCCAACGCCCATTACAGCCTCAAGCCATCCCATACCCAGTGACTGGGCGTCAAGGGCTTCCCTGGCCCATGCAGGAAGAAGGGTGATATAGGGAAAACCGAAAATTGAAGGCACAAGTGAAAGGATTACAAGCCCGAGTATAACAGGGTTTGATCTGGCATACCTGAAGCCTTCAATGATATCCCCGGTAAAACTTTTTCCGCTTTTTCCTGTTGCGTATTTTCCGGTTTTTAAAAGACAGATAAAAATGAGTGCTGTCAACTGTACAAGGGCAATCAGGTAAAAAACCCTGGCCGTACCGATAAAAGCAATTAAAAAGCCAGCCAGTGACGGGCCTACGATTCTTGTAGCGTTATTTACAGAGTTGCTGAGAGCTATTGCACTCATGACTTCCTCTTCAGGTACAATATCCGAAATTATAGACTGCCTGCTGGGCATGCTTACAGCTACAACTGTTCCATTTATTACTCCAATAACAATTAGATGCCAGAACCTGATAAAACCTGTATAGTCCAGTGTGGCAAGTATTAAAATGGTAATACAGGATACGATCTGGCTGAATATCATAAGCCTGCGTTTCGGGAATCTGTCGGCAAGCGCTCCGCCAAGTAATGATACAACCGTAATAGGAAGGGCAAATGCCATGGTAACAAAGGTTAAGGCAAGGGGCGAATCGTCTGTAAGCCTTAAAATCAGCCATGCTCTTGTAAGCTGCTGCATCCCTATTGCCATAAAGGATGCAAAGTTGGACATTAAAAGCCACTTGAAGTCAGAATTTTCCAGCGATCTAAAGGCTTTTAACCTGTAGAAAAAATTGATTTTAGTCTGTTCTGTGTTATGTGTATTGCCGGTTTCAGGCAACTGTGAATCGGATTGCAAAATTACTCCTGTATATATGTTTTGCAGATTATCTATTCCTATGAAAAGACAAGGTACATTAAAATTAAATTGATATATATCAATTATATGTTAACTGGCTTTATGAAGACAACCTCTTTTTAAAAAACATTGAGGCAAAAGTTGGAAGGGGATCAGAATCGTGTAGGGGCACGCGGCCGCGTGCCCCTGCGATATTTTCTGTCGGCCTGGATTTTCCTATCCAGTATTTAGGGCTGCGTCAAAATAATTTTATAGAGGGTCGGAAAATGAAGTTTCATAGAAAAGACCAGAGGTCAGAAGCTTTTGCTGATTTCTGACTTCTGATTTCTGATCTCTATTTTTTTGTCTTACTCATGTCTCAGTGCAATAATCGGATCAACTTCTGCAGCTCTTGCGGCCGGATATATTCCAAAAACAATTCCGATACTTATGCTTATAACAAATGGAAGCAGTATACTGAAGGGAGTAATAACTGTGGGCATGCCTGAAAAAAGTTCTATGAAAATAGGGATAATAATCCCAAGGCCAAGTCCGGTTGTCCCTCCGATTGTTGAAAGAACAACTGTTTCTATAAGGAACTGAACAATAATCTGTTTCTTTTTAGCTCCAATGGCTCGCCTTATTCCTATCTCTCTGGTTCTTTCGGTAACTGAAGCCAGCATGATGTTCATAATGCCGATTCCGCCTACAAGGAGACTTATACAGGCTATTGATCCCAGAACAATATTCATTGTTCTTTTGGTCGCTTCTGCCTGACGCAGCATTGCAAGGGGGACACTCATCTCATAGTCCACTTTGCTGTGAAATTTTTTCAGCATCGCGCTGATACCGTTTGCCGTAGACTCAACATTACTTATATCATCCACCTGAACTATAACTTTGCTGAGTTCAACAGAGGTAATTTCCATAGAGCTGGAGGTGCGTTTGATATTGATATCTCCATAATATTCTCTGGCTACTTCCAGCGGAATGTATGCATCAACATCCTGGTCCGGGAGCTGTACATCAGAACCCATATTGGCTTCACTTTTTACTATTCCTACAACCTGGAAGCTGTTTTCTCCGATTGTAAGATGCTCTCCTATTGAGCTTCTTGTGGCAAGCAGCCGTCTTGCTCCATGTTCTGTCAGTACTGCAACTGCTGACCGATGGTTCATATCAGACTCAAGAAGTACTCTTCCTGCAGCGAGAGGTCTTTTAACAAGTTCAAACCAGTCAGGAGTTGTCCCGACTACTCTTAATTCAAGTGATCTGTCATCAAGCCGTCCTTCTTTCCGTACTATTTTTGCAGGCACAGATGTCTGTATGGTATCAAAAGTTCCTGCAATTCTGTCAAAGTCTTTATAGCTCAGTCCATATACAACTGCGCTGGGCCGGCCCATCATAGATGCATTATTATCATCTTCTCTCGGCTTCATGGAACTGACTATTATGTTATTGCTTCCGACTTTTTTTATTTCATCAAGTGCCTTTTTACTTGCACCTTCTCCAACGGAAAGCATGGCAACAACGCTGCCCACACCAAAGATAACGCCGAGTGCAGTCAGAAAGGAACGAAGTTTATGCAGGAGCAGGTTTTCAATGCCAAGGCGAACATCACGGTAAAATTTTGATTTAGATATAATCAGTTTTGTATTCATTATTATTCCATACTTTCGATCACGCCGTCCTTCATAACAAGGATATTTTTGGCGTGCGCTGCTATTTCGGGCTCATGGGTGACCATTATTATTGTTTTTCCCTGTTCATTCAGGTCTTTTAACATTTCAATAATCTGATCTCCTGTTGCTGTATCAAGATTTCCTGTGGGTTCATCTGCAAGCAGAAGCTGAGGGTCGCCAGCAAGTGCCCTGGCGATGGCAACTCGCTGCATCTGACCTCCCGAGAGTTCCGTGGGTCTGTGATCAAGCCGCTTTCCAAGGCCGACACGTTCTGCCATCTCTATTGCACGCTCGGCACTTTCTTCAGCTTCCCAGCCAAGATAGTACAGCGGAAGTTCTATATTTCTCTGTACAGTGAGCTGGGGAATAAGGTTGAAGCTCTGAAATATGAAACCAAGATGGCGCAGCCTGAATTCGCTTAATGCATCATCATCAAGATGGCTTACATCTTCACCTTCAAGCAGATACCTGCCTTTTGTCAAACGGTCAAGGCAGCCCAGTATATTCATCATTGTACTTTTACCTGAACCGCTTGTACCCATTATGGCCCAGAAACTGCCTTTCTCAAAGGATACATTTACTCCGTTCAGGGCTCTTACTTCCTCTTCACCCATTGGGTAGATCTTATATGCATCCTCAAGTTTTATTACGGCGTTACTGCCCGAATCCCGGCTGTCAATCATCTGGTGCCTCCGGGGAATCCACCTGAGAAATCGCCTTCCTGCATACCTCCCTGGCCACCTCTGCTGCCTCTACCGCCGCCGAATGATGGGAATTTGAACTCACTCTTTTCAATAAAACCGCTGCTGTCTTTATCCATCTGACTGAAAAAATCTTCAGGACCTTTGAATTCACTTTTTGAAATTTTACCATCACCGTCCAGATCGCTGTTTTTAAACATTTCATCCGGTGACGGCATTGGCATGTTTCCTCCGCCCCCGCCGCCTGATGGGAATTTGAATTCACTCTTTTCAATAAAACCGCTGCCGTCTTTATCCATCTGGCTGAAAAAGTTTTCAGGACCTTTGAATTCACCTTTTGAGATTTTACCATCACCGTCCAGATCACTGTTCTTAAATATCTCATCCGGTGACGGCATGCCTCCGCCTCCAAAACTGCCGGAAGGTCCGCCACTGAAATCTCCGGGTGCACCGCCGCCAAAGCCTGAAGCCTGAGCTGTTCTCTGTTGTCCAGGCTGAGGTACAATAGAAGAATCAATGTCCAGTCCTTCAATAAATGCGTCTGCATTTTCCGAAGAAGCAGCCTGCTCAAGGGGAGGATTGAGTGAAACAATTTCACCCTCTTCAACTCCCTTAATAATACGAATCATAAGGTTGTTATCAAGGCCGATTTCAACGTTCCTTGGCTTCGGATTGTCCCCATCTCCTATATAAACAGTAGGCTCACCATTAACTCGTATTACCGCCTGTACCGGTACATAAAGAGCGTCATCATAACGGTCAACAATAATTTCCGCATTACAGCTCATTCCTGATTTCAGCAGGCCTACATTATCAGTGTTATCAACCTCTATAAGAGTAGGGTAAACTTTCAGATCAGGAGACATAAAAGATGTATTTGCATCCGGGACAGGTGCAACACTGACAACTTTTCCCAGGAAACGTTCTCCCGGAAGTGCTTCAATTGTAATAACAACGATCATCCCCGGTCTGACTTTATCAAGGCTTGCCTCAAAAATATCTATTTCCGCATTAAACCCTGATGTTGTTGGCAGGTGTATCAGTTCCTGGCGCTCCCTGACAGTTGAACCTTCATCAAGGGGCTCGTCAGAAGGCCCGAATCTACCTCTTCGTTCCGAGCTTGTGGCGTACAGTGCAAGACCGTCAGCAGGTGCATATATTTTTGTTTTTGAAAGCTGGGTTTCTATTTTTTTTAATTTGTCAGCCTGTCTCTTGTATTCGGCTTCCTTGGCTTTCAGGTTTGCTTCTGCCTGGACAACATCAGCCCGGGCCTTTCTGGTTGTTCTTTCAAGGGCCATCTGAGCCTGTTCAACATCGCTGTTTAGCTGTCTCTTATCTCTTTCATGTGTGTAATTTTTAAGAAGCTCAAGTTCACGCCGGGCAAGGTCAAGGTTCAGTTTCTTCTGCTTTTCAGCAAGCTGGTCTGCCTGAAGTTCACTCTTTGAAAGGTATTGTTCGTTAAAAAGCTTTGTAGACCATTCAAGTGTATCCTGTGCTCTTGTATATTCCTCGTCCGCAAGTGTTATCTTGTTTTCGGCCTGCTGAAGCTGGTTGGGATATTCACCCTCTACATATTTTTCAAGATCCTGTTTTGCAAAATCATAGGCCAGCTGTGCCTTGTCAACATCACTCTTTGCCTGGTTTTTTGTTACCGCAAGATTTTCACGGGCGCTGATAAATGATGCATCCGCATTCTGAACTTTTATTTCCTGATCAATTCTCTGATCAATAAGACTGCTTGAATCAAGTTCGACAAGAAGGTCACCCTTTTTAACTTTAGTTCCTTCATCTATTATAAATATTATTGAAGTGTTACCTTCAACTTCATTTTTAACTATGATCTTTTCTCTTGCCTGTATAGTCCCGGACTCTTTTACGCTGATTAACAGATTTCCTTTTTTTACTTTCGTACTGGAGCCGCTCTTACTGCTGTCGCCGCCTCCTATAGACACCAGTATTATGATCAGGAATATTAAAACTACTGCGCCGGCAATGCCCGAGTGCAGAGGTTTTTCTTTGATATATTTTAAAATATTATTTGCCTTGAAATTTTTGACTTTATAACTCTTAGTTGACATTCGATTTTTCCTCCGGGGAATACTCAACAATTATTCCGTTTTTATCAATTTCCAGCAAACCAGCATTTTGCTGGAATTCAAGTTCAGCTACTCTATAATCAATTACCGCAGAAGTAAGTGAATTTCTCGCAGTAAGAAGTGATTCCTGGGCCTCAAGCAGGTCACGAAGCTGTGCCCTGCCTGCCTCAAAAAAGAGAGATGTACTTTTAACCCTTTTTTCTGCAACTGATACTGCAAGATTTTGTATTCTTAAACCCTCTCTGGCCTCAGACATTGAGCGGAGGCTCTGCCGTATCGAAAGCTTTACATCGTCTTCAAGTTTCTGGAAATTTCGTAGGGCTGATTCGAGGTTGATATAACTTTCCCTGTATGCTTTTCGTTCGGCTGTTCTTTCTATAGGAAGGTCAATGCTGAGGATGGCGCTGTAAAAGCCCATATTGGGTCTCAGCCTTCCGTCATCCATATATGCTGTGCCAAGAGATCTTGATTCACCTGCGTTGGCCTGACCTAAAAGAGTGAGTTCCGTTCCCAGTGCATCAGCTTTAATGATCACATTTCTTTGTGCATCATAAATTTTCCCTTCAGATACTTTGAGGTCAAGGCGGTTTTTAAAGCCAAGCTTTATGGCAACTGCTTCGTCAAGTTCCATTATTCCCCTGTTTGATCCGTCAGGTTCCCTGAGTGTAATAACGGCATTTGCCGGTGGAATCTTTCCGCTTGCTTCAGATATTCCTTCTACATTACCTTTAGGTACTATTTTTGATATATAGGCTATAAGAGTGTCCAGGTCTGATCTGTCCAGTTCTATAAATGCATCAGGAGGGAGGCCCAGAAGCTGTTTGAATGAGTCCATCCTGTTTTTATACTGCTCTGTGGCTGAAATCCATCTGTTACGCGCGGAGAGCTCATTCTGGACTGCCTGGTCTACTTCGATTTCAGTAAGTCTTCCTGCATCTGCAAGCCTGCGTGTTCTTCTTGCTGAAGCAATAGTGTTTTTATAGTTCTCTGCAGAGTTTTTCATCTGGTCAATCTGTCTCAGGACATTGAAATAATTTGATGCAATATTGACTGCAAAAGTCTTTTTATAGCGCTCAAAATCATAGACTGCGTAAACTACATTACGTTCGGCCTGAGTAAGACCTTCTGAGTATATATATGTCTTTGATCCTCTTAACAGGGGTATTGATATTGATGCGTCACCGGTAATTCCAGATGAAGAGAATTTTTCCTGCGTGAGAAGATCCACAAGGTTAACTGCAAGATTTGCAGCCAGTCTGCTGCCGTCTCTAAGGGTTTTACTTAATCCCAGACTGCCGCTGTGTTCAAGACCCTTAACTGTATCATCCGAAGCCTTATTTACGCTTATGCTGGAGTTACCGTCAATTTCGGCTTTAAAACTGTAGTCATCACGGTTCAGGTCGAGTGTAAGAGCCGTTTTAAACAGGGTTTCCTTTTGAGTCTGGTAGTCAAAGCTGTTTTCTGCCGCTACCTGTAAGGCCTGTAAAAAGTTTAGCATTACCGGAGTTTTATCAGCCGGAACTTCAATAATAGTCTCAGCTGATTTTATCGGGGCAGGGTAGTTTTTTTCGGGCCAGTGCCTGATTTTTTTCATAGCATCGGTACCCAGAGATTCATTTCCATACCTCGCCAGTTCCTGTTCCGTAAGAAGGCGCCGTCTTAAAATATCACTGGGTCTTTCTATGCTGAAATCATCTGATTTGCCTAAAACATCTTTTTGAGTTTTTTTTATGATTGATAATGCAGTTTTGTCAGCTTTTAATCGATGATGTTTTGCCGAACATCCTGAAAAAACAGTGACAATGGTTGAGGTTATTGTAAATAACAGAAATAGCTGGCGAAAACTCCTGTTATTAAACCGGGTGAACAATTTTACAATTGGATTTGGATTATTTTTTTTCATAACAGGCCTTAATTGAGTAATTTATGCAAAAAACAGCAAGATTGATATAACATTAATAAAAAATAATCAACAATTTAAAAAAAATGTTTTAAAAAAACTAAAAATACAAAATAAAGCACAACATTGACCGTTAATTGCATTCTAAACAGTATCAAATATTATGCCAAAAAACACTGATATGTATTAGATTGTAAAAACACTATAAATTAAGATAAAATGAATTAAAAATGTAAAATAAAATAATAAAGTGGGTATTAAGTAGTCATTGTGATGTGATTAGAGAGTAATAAGTAGACACTTGAATACTTTTTACATACCCATTGCAAATAATTAAACGGTATATTATTTGCATTAATTTGATATATGACAGCAAAACTCAGGCTGGTAATTTTGAAGTCATATAAAGGGTGTAACGTATGAAGTGAAAAAAAACTGCGCAAAAAATGCATAAATAAATTATTTTATTAAAAAACAGGGATAAAATGGATAAAGATCTATTAAGAAAAAAGATTTATTCAAAAATTGATGAACTTCCTACTTTACCGGCTACAGCAACAAGACTTCTTACGTTATTTGAAGATAAAAACAGCAACACTTCTGTAATCACAGATGTTATTCATAAAGATCCTGCACTTGCTGCGAAGATACTTAAGGTGGCAAATTCTGCATATTACGGATTCTCTCAAAAGATTTCTGATCTGGAACGGGCTGTTGCCCTGCTTGGCTTTAATATGGTTAAGTCCCTGGCGGTTTCTATCGGAGTGATGAAAAGTCTTCCGTCAAATAATAAGACTAACAGGGCCGGCAAAGAACTCTGGCTTCACAGTATTACTGTAGCTGTTCTCATGAAGGAACTGGGCAGGAAAATTTTTAATGAGAGGGACAGTGAGTCTCTTTTTATTCTCGGCCTTCTTCATGATGTGGGAATTGTGGCTATAGACCAGTTTTTCAGTGAACAGTCTGAGGAAATAATAAAACAGGCCGAAGAAGCAGAGCAAATGGATATTCCCTTAATTGAAAGAAGGATATTAGGTTATGACCACGGCGAAATCGGCGGTGTTCTTCTCACAAGGTGGAAATTTCCTGAAATTATAACTTCATCTGTTTCTCTTCATCATCAGGATATTTCGCAAGAAAATGAAATTTCCAGGGACATAGCTCTCTTAAAAATTGGCGATGCCCTGTCAAATATCGATACGGAAAACGGAAAAAATCCTGATGTAATTCAGAAAGTTTCCCGGTTATTTAATAATATTGGTGCTGGTGAAGATATTTGTCAGGAAATGCTTGATTTTAAAAATGCAGCAAAGGAGGAAATTTCTTCGTTTTTCAGCTCTATTACATAACTCTTTCATGAAAGGGTTCAAGCCAGATAACATCATAGGGGTGCATTGTTATAAATATCTTATCTTCTTCAACATCCCACTCCATTTTGCTCACTATGTCAAACCACCTGTTATGAGATGTTTCTGTAACAGATACCGGTATTTCAAGATGAATTACTTTATCTGTAATATTGGTAAGCGCGAGAAGTGGGCTGCCTTCGTCTGTTGTCCTGAGCAATGCAAAAACATAAGGCGAAACGGTCAGTATCTTCTGGGCGCTGTTAGGGTGAAATGCCCTGTTGCGTTTTCTTATTATAATAAGTCTGCCAAGCTCTCTTCCAATCCTGGATATTTTTGAGAAAGGATCTTCAAGCTCCGAAATAATTGCGTCCGCATCCAGGACGGTTCTGTTTATGTCCCTGTTTGAGTGGTTATGAAGCACTGCGCTGATATCATTGGGCGTTCCTATCAGGCTGTGAAAGTAAATGCCTGGTACTCCCTGCAGGATAAGGGCGATTGACCTGGATGCGACAAATCTTTTAACCTGAAATGCAAGATCTTCATCCTCATTATCGGTTCTGTTAAGGGCGCTGAACCATGTTATATTCAGCTCATAGGGTATTTCACTTCCGTCTGATGCTGTTTTATAGGAAACAAGCCCGCCATGCTCTTTTACTCTGTCTACAATAAACTGTATCTCCCCCGGTGAAAGTATACTGTTTACAGCCATAACGCCTATGCCGTCATGAGAGTCAAGAAAGTTAAAAAATGTTGCGCTGTTAGACGGATTTTTTAAACCTCCTGCCCAGCTGCTAAGGGCGGTTGAGTCTTTGCTGTAAAAGGTGTAAAGCACAAGGGGCGGAAGTGCAAAATTGTAGACCATCTGGGCTTCGTCATTTCCGTTTCCAAAGTATGATATGTTTTCATCGTGGGGTACATTTGTTTCAGTTATAAGGGCTACGCTGGGAGAAACAATATCAAGTACATCACGGAACAGCTTTACTATTTCGTGTGTCTGGTCAAGGTGCACGCATCTTGTTCCCGGCTGCGACCATAAATATGTAACTGCATCAAGTCTTATTATGTCAGCACCGTGCCTTACATACAGAAGCAGTATTTCGATCATTTTTACAAGAACATCCGGGTTTGTATAATTCAGGTCAATCTGGTCGGTCGAAAATGTCGTCCATACCCATTTGGGGCCGTTTAGTGTATGATACTCTGTCAGTATATCTGATGTTCTTGGCCGAAATATAAGTTTTCTCTGTTCTTCAGGCAGTTCGGCAGGTGAGTTGAAGTTAATAAAAAATTCCCAGAAATAAGGGTGTCCGTTTAAAAATTCCTGAAACCACCTGCTTTTTGCCGAGGCATGGTTTATTACACCGTCAAACATGAGCTGATAGCGGCTTTCAAGGTCTTCAATGTCTTCCCATGTACCCAGTTTCGGGTCAACCTCTTCAAAGTCCGTTATGGAAAAACCCTTGTCGGAAGAATAGGGGAAAAAGGGCAGAATGTGCAGTGTATTGATTGCGCCTTCAAGATAGGTGTCGCAGAGTTTTGCAAGTGTTGCAAGGGGCGATCTTTCATGACCGCGGATAAGATCGCCGTAGGTGATAAGTATTATATCCTCTTCGGTAAACCTGTTTTCATGATCAAACTCTTTCTCACGTTCAATCATTTCTTCGGTTTTATAGGCATAATAAACCTGAAGGATTCTTTCAAGCTCAGGCATATTGGCTTTTGCAACCTTTTCACCGTAAATAAGACTGAGCCTTTTCAGTAATTTTTTCTTTGAAGCAGGAGATATTTCCAGTGTGGGACGATCGTAGTCCGGTTCTTTATTATGGACAGTTTTCGTTGTTTCATAGTGTTTTTTATCCTTAAAAACAGCGCTCACCGGGCAATATCTCCTTTTTTATCAAATTTATTTTACTGCAGGTATCTTAACTCCGTCAGGCAGACCTGCAAAGCCGGCTACCGCAGTTTTGATTCCCTTTTCGTTCATTGATTCTTCTGCACGGATAAGGGGATTGTAGTTCTGAAGATTTCTTTCTCCATTAGGGGCTCCTGCCTTGAACCACAGCTTATTTGATACGGCACCGTACATAAGGGGCATGTAGGGAAGAAATTCAGATGAACCTTCCGTTGAACGGTGAGAAAAGAAAGCCGTAGCGCCAATAGCTTTTATATTATCGATGGCTTCCTTCAGTGTTTTTACTCCAACGGCCTTAAGATCTTTCATAACCTTATTAATATCTTTTCTGGCTGTCAGAAATTTTTCAACACGGTCTGCATCTGCAAGGCCTAATACTATTTCTGTTGCCAGGCATGTTTCTGTAAATGTGCCTGCCTGGTTCAGTTTAATGAGCACAGAATTTCCTGCCCTGTTTTCCTGGCTGGGTGCTGCAAGAAAGGGGATGATAAACCGCATCTGGGTAACTGCTGCGTCATCAAGCACTATCTGTACTCTGTCTCCGTATTTTTCATTCATGAGTCTGTGTGCTTCGATATCGGATTCGGAACCCGGATCTTCCATTGTTACAAAGTTGTCTGCACTTTTTACTATGTCCGCATTGATCTCAATGAGTTCTTCGCGAGTCTTTATTCCAAGGCCTGAAAACCTCATGTCGTAAAGACCTTTGTCTCTGAGCTCCTGGGACTTCTGTATTTCACTGAATGCATTGTCAGTTCCGATTGCGTAGTCCTTAACGCCGAGTCCAAGCTGTTTTGCGCATTCCTTTATACGTGAAAGACCTTCATAATTGTCCTTTACGGGGAATACAAAACCTCTTTCCTTTGCCGTACCGGTTGGGAGTCCGTCCCTTACAAGGTTTTTTTCAAACTGTTTAAAAAACTGGATTGCCCGTGTAAATACGCCCTTGATGTTTTTTTCTTTCATGGCAAAAAAGAACATCTCCTGGATATCCTGTTTTGTGCCGGGAACATGCTCACCGCCGCATACCATGTTGAATGCAATGTTGGGCATTGTGAAGGTTTTCATTCCTCTTGGTGCAAAAAGCTGCCAGGCTTCATATCCTGATGCATTGAGCAGGGTCTGAAAAAATACAGTAGAAGAGGCAAGACATGCATTTCCGCCCCATTTCTTTTTATTGGGGCCGGCTTTTTCAATGAGCTTTAAATCAAACTCTTCAACAGCCTTTATGATGTCTTTGGGTGATTTGATAACTATTTTTTTAGGAAGGAGCGGAGCAATATTTTTTTCAATTGATTTTATTGCTTTATCATTAGGAATATAGATAGCCTCGTTTTCACCATCGGATGTTCCCTTTGCAATGCCGTTTCTTTCTTCGATTGTCCAGCTGTCACGCCCTCTTTTAACACGTGCAGTCATCACCCCTTCAATTGTATAGGCAGCATAGGAAGACAGGATTTCTCTGCCCTTGAGTTTAATATTGGAGACTATTGTTTCCCTGGCCATTTTTTCCTCCTCATTAGGTTTTAAGATATTTATTGGAAAATATTTAAGAAAGCATTCAGCTTTCAGCAAAAGGCTCTATCTAAAAGCTCTGCTGACAGCTGAATGCTGAAAGCTCTATCAGGATTTTAATTTATCCTCTTGGTCATCAGTTAACTGTTTGATCCGTCAATTAGCTTTTTTGTTTCCTGTGCTATTCTGAGCTCTTCATTGGTCGGTACAATAAGCACTTTAACTTTACTGTTTTCAGTGCTGATTTCGGCTATTCCGTCTTCGTAGTTTTCATTTTTATCTTCATCGATCTTGATACCAAAGTTTTCAAGCCCTGCGCATGAAAATTTTCTTACATCAGGAGAGTGCTCTCCTATACCTGCAGTAAAAATTATTGCATCAAGGCTCCCAAGTGCGGCATAATATGCCCCGATGTATTTTTTAGTACGGTAGCAGTAGATATCCAGCGCGAGTTTTGCACGCTCGTTGCCTTCATCCCTGAGTTTGAAAACTTCACGCATGTCGTTTGTTCCGCAGATTCCCTTTAAACCGCTTTCCTTGTTTAAAAGAGTATCTATGTCATCCATGGACATATCCATATTGCTGGCAAGAAAGAAGGGAAGGGCCGGGTCGACATCGCCTGTCCTGGTCCCCATTACAAGTCCTTCAAGGGGTGTCATACCCATGGTTGTGTCGATACATTTCCCTTTTTTTACAGCTGCCATGCTTCCGCCGTTACCAAGGTGAACTGTTATAAGATTAAGCTGGTCCACTGGTTTGCCTAAATATTCAGCACATGTTTCAGAGACATAGGCATGTGATGTTCCGTGAAATCCGTATCTTCTTACACGTTTTTCTTCATAGAGGCTGTAGGGGATGGCATAGATGTATGCGTAGTCAGGAATGCTCTGATGAAAAGCCGTATCAAAAACAGCAATCTGTTTTGATTCCGGAAAAACCGACAAGGCTACCTCAATACCTGTAAGATTTGACGGGTTATGGAGAGGTGCAAGCGGAACATTCTGCTTTATTGCATCTATTACGCTGTCATCTATCTCTGTAGGGGCTTTAAAAGTCTCGCCGCCGTGTACTACCCTGTGTCCAACTGCATCTATTTCGGAGCTGTCCTTTATTACTCCGAACTCATCATTTATCAGGTAATCAACAATGTGCTTAAAGCCGGTTACATGATCTTTGATATCACCTTCATATATTTTTTTATCAGAAGTTCCGTTATCTTTTATTATTTTGTGTGTAAGAATTCCGCATTCTTCGCCAATTCTTTCAACAACACCTGAACAAAGGACAGACTGAGTGTCCATGTTGAATAACTGGTATTTAATAGATGAACTTCCTGTATTTATAACTAGTATTTTCAAAACAAAATCCTCTTTTCTATTTTCTTTAAATTAACTCTTTTTTACCAAGCGCCTGAATTGCCGTTATAGCTACTGTGTTTACAATGTCAGTTACAGAGCATCCGCGGCTGAGATCGTTGACAGGCTTTTTTAAACCCTGAAGCACCGGACCTATTGCCACTGCTCCGGCTGATCTCTGTACTGCTTTATATGTATTGTTTCCGGTGTTGAGATCAGGGAAAATAAATACGCTTGCTTTACCTGCTACCTGACTGTCAGGCATTTTCAGGGCAGCCACTTCGTAATCAACTGCTGCGTCATACTGAAGCGGTCCTTCAAGTTTTAATCCCGGAAAGTGATCCTCTGCCATTTTCTGGGCAATTTTTGCTGCTTCTCTTACTTTGTCGACATTTTCACCCTTTCCTGATTCTCCCGTGGAGTAGGAAAGCATTGCTACAACAGGGTCAATACCGAATATTTTTGCTGTCTGTGCCGAATTGATTGCTATTTCTGCAAGCTGTGCAGCATCAGGGTCCGGGTTGACTGCACAGTCACCGTAAACCAGAACTCTGTCACTCATACACATAAAGAATATGCTGGAAACAAGTGATATTCCCGGTTTTGTTTTTATTATTTCAAATGCCGGCCTGATTGTAGCCTGGGTCGTATGAACAGCACCGGATACAAGTCCGTCTGCATGGCCTTTGTGCACCATCATGGTGCCGTAAAAGCTTACATCACTCATGATATCCCTTGCCATTTCTCTGGTGATGCCTTTCTTTTTACGCAGATCATAATATGATTCTACATATTCTTCATATCGTGCACTGCTTTTTATATCTATTATTTCAGCTCCATCAAGATGAAGACCCAGCCTCATCATTTTTTTCCTGATTTCGGTCTCATTACCGAGAAGTGACAGTTTAACAACATCCCTTCGCAGCAGGATTTCCGATGCACGGAGGATTCTTTCATCTTCACCTTCAGGCAGTACAATATGCTGTTTCTCAATCTTTGCCTTCTGGATTAGACCGTACTCGAACATTTTAGGTGTTACTGTTACTGTCTGGGTTTCTATGATTTTTTCGGTGAGATCGGTAACTGAAACGTTCTTTTCAAATATTTCAAGAGCCCTTGTTATTTTTCTGGTGTTCTGGGGAGATATTACCGCATGAATATTATCAACCATTCTTGCGGAATTAAAGGTATCTGTTTCAACACTGATAATGGGAACCATATTGGACAGGCCTTCTATAACCTTGCATATTGTTTCTTCGGGTCTGAGGCCTCCTGTAAGCATTATGCCTGATATTGCCGGCATTGTTACTGATGATACCGATGCCACACAGGCTATTATTACATCTGCCCTGTCGCCGGGGGTTATAACAAGTGTTCCGTGATCGATCCCCTTTAGAAAGTTCCTTAACTGCATTGCCGCTACGACAATGTTGTGGGCATGACGGTCAAGCTGATCATGACCGTAAAGAACTCTTGCGTTCAGTATATCCACAATTTCGCCGATAGTAGGATTTGCAAGGTACTTTTCATTGGGGATGGAATAAATCAGCATATCGGAATTTTCATATTTCCTGTCAAGATAGTTGATTATTTCCTTTTCATCTGACGGATTCGTTCTGTTGACAATAATTGAAAAAATTTTACAGCCCTTCTCATTAAGGGACTCGACTGTTGCCTCTATGGAATTGAATGTTTCACCGGGACTTTTATCATGAGCTGTTGCGACCAGAAGCACAGGGCATCCGAGATTGTTTGCAACTTCTGCATTGATATCAAATTCAAGGGAAGAAGTTGACCCCTCAAAATCGGTACCTTCGCACAGAACAAAGTCATAGTCATTTTCGATCCGGTTGTATTTATTGTAGATCCTTTCTATAAGTTCGTCCTGCTTTCCAAGTGCAATAAGCTCATTTGCTTCTGTAGTCGTACATCCGTACATGTCACTATAGGGAATATCCAGCTTAAAGTATTTTGATATAAGATTGATATCGTTATCGGGTTTTCCGCCCTTATCTCTTATCAGGGGCCGGAAAAAACCGACTCTGTCGATATTCCTTATTAAAAGTTCCATTATTCCAAGGCATATTGCCGATTTTCCACTTCGTGATTCAGTTGAAGTGATGTAAAGATTCTTCGCCATTTTAAAAAAACCTCCATGGGAGAAGTTATGGTAAAATACTTCTGATATATGCTCCGTCCCGACTAAATATTGAGATACCGGATATTAGGTGTGTTAATGCAGAAATCATACCATAAGGTCTGTAAATATATGTTTAAAGTGTTAATAATTGATTTTAATTATAATCCTTGAAAAATTATAAGTTAAATATTTTTATTGCCTCTTATATATTATACTTATAGTCTTTATTATCAACTTTTAATTAAGGTAAACAATTTTTTTCTTTACAGTTTGAAAAATATTACTTAAAAGAAACCTCAAGATGATTATCCGTGTATTATTGAAATTAGTCTAAATTATCAATATTTAAATCAATCTGGAGTTGCTGATTTTTGATTTAAAAAAACATCGGGATTTTTTTGAAGACATCAGCATGGTCAGCCACCTTGGCTTTACCATGGTCGGGTGTATCTTGTTCTGCTTTGCCATTGGTTATTTTCTCGATAAATGGCTGGGGACAAAAGGCCTGTTTATAACAATATTCATTATTCTCGGAGTGATTGGAGGAGGTGTTACTGTTTACAGGCAGATTGATGAAGTCCTCCATATAAGTGATAAAAATAAAGAGTCGGAACCGGGAAACAAAAAAAATGGATGACGAGATAAAAAAGACACAAAAGCTGTATTGCAACAGAGCAATGTTCTACGCGATTGGTGCAGCTTTAATCCTTATAATATTAGGCCAAAAAGCTATTGGCAAGGGCGTGGTTCTGGGTGCCCTTTTCAGTGTTCTTAATTTTGTTATTATGGGAATATTTCTGGGGCGACAGGTAGCGGACGGGGGGCAAAACAGGGTTCGTGTCGGAGCCAGGGCTTTTTTCTCTATATTTATAAGATTCGCTATACTGGCAATCCCGCTTATAATATCCGCTAAAACAGAGGATATTAATTTCTTTGGCGCTGTTGCTGGTATCTTTATGGTGCAGATTTCAATACTTTTTAATAATCTTGTAATTGGCAGATTTTTCAAGACAAGAAAGGCATAGTCAGGCTATAAAATGGATGAACTAACAAACGTTTGGCAGGAACCTTTTTCTTTGTTCGGATATCATAACAGTTTTATGACTCTCAATATGACGTCCCTGATCATGACATGGATTGTAATGGTCGTCCTGATCCTTTTTGCATATTTTGCAACCAGAAAGGCCAGCCTTATCCCTCACCCTGTTCAGGTGGTTGCCGAATCATTGATCAATATCTTTTATAATCTTGTTGTGGATACTCTTGATGAAGAAAGGGCAAAAAAATATTTTCCTCTGATCTGTTCACTCTTCATGTTTCTACTTATGTGTAACTGGATAGGAGCTATCCCGATGATGGCTGAACCAACCAGGGATTTAAATACTACACTCGGGATGGGAATTCTGGGAGGTGTAATTTCACATTATTCAGGCATCAGGGCCAAGGGAATAAAGGGATATCTGAAAGAATATTTCAGTCCAATGTGGTTTATGGCGCCTCTTAACGCTATTGGCGAAGTGGCACAGGTTGTATCTGTTTCCTTCAGGCTTTACGGTAATATTTTAGGTGGCGCGATAATAATTATTATCGGTTCTCAGCTTCTGAAAAGTATAATAGTTCCGCCCGCGCTTGTTATGTATTTCGGTCTGTTTGTCGGAACTGTTCAGGCCTTTGTTTTTACAATGCTAACTTTGGTTTATATTTCTCTTAAGGTAAAATAAAAATGTTTGATGCTCTTACTGCTACACATGCCGCCATGTATCTCGGTGCAGGATTATCAATAGGTTTGGGAGCTATCGGCGCGGCTGTCGGTGAAGGCTATACAGCCGGTGCAGCCAACGAGTCACTTTCCTACAGACCGGAAAAATCCGGTGAGGTTTTAAAAAATATGCTTGTAGGGCAGGCTATTGCCGAATCAGCAGCCATATTTGCACTTGTTATTGCCATAATCCTTATTTTTTCCAAATCTCCTTCGGAGAATTATATCATTGCCTGGGACTATATAGGCGCAGGGCTTGCAATGGGGCTTTCAGCAATAGGCTCAGGAATAGGTTCAGGTTTTCCTGCTGCCGAATTGTGCCGCGGAATCGTAAGACAGCCTCTTTACGGAACAAAGCTTTTAACTACTATGCTGGTAAGTGCAGCGATATGCCAGACAACGGCTATATACGGTATGATTATCGCATTGCTTTTACTGTTTGTAGATAACAGCAGCCTTGCCCTTTACCCCGGATGGGGAGCTATTCTGGGAGCAGGTCTGGCAGCCGGTTTTGGTGCAATAGGCCCTGGAATAGGTGAAGGCGTAGCGGCTGGTGAGGCCGTAAAGTCAATTTCAAGAAATCCGGAAGCCTCAGATGTTTTAACAAGAACAATGCTGGTAGGTATGGCTGTTACGGAGTCAACAGGAGTATATGCATTAGTAATAGCTCTGCTTCTGATTGTAATGTAAAAATAAGATTTCAGGGATATTATACATATTCCTATATTAATATTTTGAATAATCAATTTTAATAATTCGATAAATTAATTATCAATATTTCCAAGGAGGATTATTATGGACATTAGTGGAGCTGATTTTGTACGTGGTTTGGCATTACTTGGCGCAGGTCTTGCTATGGGTCTCGGAGCAATAGGTCCCGGAGTTGGTGAAGGTTTTGCTGCAGGCAAGGCATGTGAGGCTATAGGCAGAAGACCTGAGGAAGCCGGTCTTTTAACAAGAACAATGCTGGTAGGTCAGGCTGTATCAGAGTCTACAGGTATTTATTCGCTGGTTGTTGCTCTTCTTCTTATCTTTTTAGTATAAAAAAAGCCGGGTGGTAAAAGCCAATGATAAGTATTAATGCAACTTTAATAGTGCAGGTCATTCATTTCCTTATTCTGATGTTTATTCTTAACCGGATTATGCTTAAGCCCATAATGAATATTATAGAAAGGCGCAGCCGGAAAATTGAAGAAGATAAAAAACAGCGGGAAGATCTGAAAAGTGAAACAGAAGAATTAGTACAGAAATGTATATCCATTGAAAAAGAAGCACGAAAAAAAGCAGTTGCAGAAAGTTCACTCCTGAGAAGCGAGGCGAGTGAAAAAGCTGAAGATATAGTAAACAAAGCTAGAGACGAAATCAGCGGTATAAGAGAAAAAGCTGATCATGAAATCGACAGCAAGATAGAAGAAGCAAGCAGCTCTCTCAAAAAGTTTGCCTCTGAGATTGCTGAAGAACTGACTGAAAAAGTCATTGGCAGGAGGTTCGTCAGTTGAGCGGAAAAAATAATAAAGCAGTTCCTGTTCTGATTAAATATCTGGTCTGCTATCTGGCTGTTATGGGTATTGTCTTTGCCATAGTTTATAATATGGCTGAAGCCGGAAAACGGGAAGATCTGTGGACCGATATTATGCTCTTTGTAAATTTCGGTGTCATGGTTTTTATTTTCGTAAGGTTTGCCTGGAAACCCCTTGTTAATTTTTTGAAGGGCGAAGGTAACAAGATAAGCGAGCAGCTTCAGACGATTGAGGCTGAGGTTAAAGACGCCAGATCCAGAATGGAAAAAGAGTCTGTCCGGCTAAAAAATATTACTGAAAGTCTTAAGGATATTACTGAAAGTATTATTGCTGCCGGTGCCAGAGAAAAAGAAAGCGTTATTGCGAGAGCGCAGATCCTCGCAGATAAAATGGTAGAAGATGCAAAAAAAGAGGCTGATTTTAAAATGGAGGCCGCTAAAAAGAGATTCCGTGAAGAAATGCTTGAAGCCGCTATTAATATAACCATAGACAATATAAAGCATAATATCACTGAAGAAGATGATGAGAAGCTTGTTATGGATTTCTCATCCGATCTGGCTGCAATGCCTAATACTTCTGTTTAATCCGGATTTTTATCCTGAATTTCAACCTTTTGTTTGCTGCCCGACCGGCAGCTGTTTCTCATTCAGGTAGATATTCCCATTTTGGGAAGTATAACCAACTGAAGTAAAAGATATACAGCCGGTATTACAATAAACCATATTATATCCACTTTCTTTAACCTTTTATTTGAATTACAGGGATTCACTTTTGTGAATCCCTTTTTATTTTTATGACCACCTGCCATCTATTTCCATTGCCTTTATACTTATATGTATAAATAGACATCATTGTTTCCATTTTAAAATATAAGCAATTATTATAGGTGATCAACTGTGTTATTTAAAATATCCTGAAAATCAATCTGTTATAGTTAATCTGCAGCATCCTTAATCTTATCACCCGTATCTTCAATAACATCTTTTATTTTATCGCCTGCATCCTCTATTTTATTTTTTGCCTTTTTATAGGTTTTGTCCATTTTTTCTCCTGCCTTTTCCATAGGGCCTTTTTTCTCACAACCGGTTATACCGGCAGATATAAAAAGAAGAAAAGATGCTGACAGTATTCCAGTGTATTTACTTATGTTTTTTAATTTAAGTCCAAGTCTCATTGCCTTATTCCTTTTTATGTAAATGGTTAGTTATATACAGATAATCCTGTTTTATTATCAGTATATATTCTTTTGAAGAGTCTGCTGTTCTTCCACGAGTTTTGCTCCGAGTTCAAAAGCCTTTTTGCAGTCATCAGGAAAAACATCTTCCCGCCTTTTCCTTCTTTCCGCTTCATTGATGCCATCAGCAACAATTTTTGAGTAATCTTCAAACTGGTATGTTTCGTAACTCATGAGCGATTGTGCTTTGCCCAGGATCATATTCATTATCTGTTCATTTGAAGCGAAAAGAGTATTATATCCCGCTTTTTCGGCAATTTCTTCGGGGCAGTTCATGGTGTATATCAATCCGATTCCGATTTTTTTAGGATATAGGGTTTGAGGAGGCATACTGTATACAAGGTAAGGAAAAAGCAGCCTCTCTATAAAAGACCTCATTTCTCCTGTAACATCACCAAAGTAAATCGGTGAACCAAGAAGAAGGACATCAGTTTTATTAATCTTTTCGTATACTGGTGTCATGTCGTCTTTAAGTGCACACCTGCCGTAACTCTTTCCGTTTTTGGTTTTACAGGCAAAGCAGCTAATACATCCTTTAAAAGCGTAGTCATACAGGTGAATAAGCTCGGTTTCGGCACCTTTTGATGCCGCACCTTCAATAGCTTTTTTTAAAAGCGTGCCTGTGTTCCATGTCTTTCTGGGGCTTCCGTTGATTGCTGTTACTTTCATACTCTGTTCTCCCTTTAATATAAAAGTATTGAGTTGTCTTTTCAGCAAAAGAGCTGCTGGCAATAGCCGTGAATAAAACAGGTCTATATTACCTGATTACATCCCTGTTTCAAACTCCTATTTACGGCGGTCTTCTGTCTCCTTAAAATCCGATTGACTTTATTGTGCTATTCTGGTTTTTATTGATGGTTAAAATTTAAATGCTCTTTTCAATAAAAGCTTATTTGTTTTACTGTTATTCACATTCTCATGCAGTTACAGTCTATATTTTAAATATGATAATAAAGACAGTAATACCTTATAAGGGGGAACAGATGGAATTCGAAGAAATTGCATCGGAGATTCACAGAATAATTACCGGAAGAAAAGAAAATAAACAGGCTGTCCAAAAAATAGCATCTATTCTGGGAAAATCGCAGCAGACAATATACGACTGCCTATACGGGCGGATAAAGATAAATATGGACTTTATAAAAGCTGCAGTTGAAGCCACAGGTGACCCTGATATAAAGTCATTTCTTGAACCTCCAGGCTGGATTCTTTATAAAAAACCATGCTGCGATGAAATAACCAGCAGTTTTGAAAAGGAAGTTAATGATATATTTCTTGCAGTTTCTCATCTGTCCGAGTCAATAAAAGAAGCAATAAAAGACGGCAGAATCGATCAGCAGGAGCTGGCTGAACTGAAAAGGCTCAGAGTAGAAGTTGCAAAGCAGACAGATGAAGTCATGATGCTTGCAGAAAACATGCATGGCAAAAAAGTTTAAACTGAAATTTCAGAGGAAAACATGTTCAACAAAAATATATACGAGTTTCCTATTGTATATACAAATGCCATTCCAAGGATTGCCTTTGGATGGGGAGTATACGAAACTGTTGCAGATGAATGTCATGCATGCGGTATAAAAAAGGCATTGATTGTAACTTCAGGCCTTAAGGGCACCGGAATTATTGACGAAATAAAAAGCAAATTAAATCATGGCGGAATAGCCTTTGAAATATTTGACGGTATAACTACCAATCCTAAAGACACCGAAATAATTGAGGCCCATAGAGTCTTTAAGGAAACAGGCTGTGACGGCATACTTGCTGTGGGAGGCGGCAGTTCAATTGATGCAGGTAAATGTGTAAGAGTAATTGATGCCAATCAAAATAAAAATATACGCGACTTCAGTGCAAAGATTGATCCTCCGTGGATGGAAACACTTGCGCAGATAAATCCCTGTACAATCCCTCAGATATCTGTCGCAACAACAGCCGGGTCCGGCGCAGAAGTAACATCATGGGCTGCGGTCACCAGCACAGAAGAACGATCAAAGTTCCTTATTGGCGCTCCGGGTATAAATTCTGCGGTTGCTATTGTTGACCCGCTGTTTGTAAGGCTTCAGCCTAAAAATATTGCAGCATGGACAGGCTTTGATGCACTGTCTCACGGGTTTGAAGCCTTTTTGTCAAAGGTGGAAAGCCCCTACGCATACGGCACTCTTTTAAGAAACACTGAGCTTGTCTTTAAAAATATAAGAGATTTTACACACAACCGCATGAATAAAGATGCCTGTGAAAAAATGTGCTGGGCAGGAACAATGGGCGGCCTGGGTATAGCATTTGGCGCAGGCGCCGGTATAGTTCACGGGCTGGGGCATCAGATAAGCGCTGTTACTGGCTGCCATCACGGGCATGTTAATGCGGCCCTTGTTATTGCTGCAGAAAAATATAATCAGCCGGCAGTCCATGAAAAGTTTGCACTTATGACCCAGGCCATGGGAATTGATACAATGGGCATGTCTGTAACTGAAATGGCTGACAGGTGGTTCTCGGAGATAGAACATCTTCTGCATGATCTTGAAATTCAGCCGGGCTATCTTAATGAACAGTTCGGTCTTGAAGAGAGGGATGTTGACCATATTGTCAGGATCTATGAAAATGATTTCTGCAGTCAGGGCAATCCAATGGAATATAATGCTGAAGAAGTTAAGGAGCTCCTGATAAACCTGCTGGATACTCCATATTAAGTGATTTTATCCTGAGCAGTAACATTATTCTGCTCAGAGTTATTCTATTCAAGAAGCATATCCCATCCGCGATTAAATCCTATTACCATGGTTGGCTCAAGTCCGCTCTTTTTAGGCTTGTCACATGAAACACCGGAGTATTCGGCAATAAGGTTTTCAGATACTTTTTCACAGGCAGGGGTTAGATAAAAGGGATAATAGCCTCTGTCTGTCGGCTGTCCGGCAAACATGGCCATATCGGAAGGCATACCTGCCTCATGAAATACTTCTCTAAAACGGGCCTGCAGACGTTTTATTTCGCCAGACTGGACCTGGTCGTTACTTAACAGGATTCGTATCCAGGACATTAATATCTCTCCTTTGTGCAGTGTGATTTATAACAAAATACCTGCAATTCATATTACCGTCAATGTTTACAAAGAGTGTGAACGATTATTTCCGGCGGGCAGTACAGTCTTATGGGTAACCCAGATGTTCCTGTTCCCCTGGATGTGTAACCCTTCATGGTTTTATATTCCCATGGGCCGACAGCATATTTTCTCTCGCATTTTGCCTTGGTTATAATCGGTTTTTTATTGGGAAGGCACAGTTGTCCCCCATGGGTATGCCCGCACAGATAGTAATCAACGCCTCTTCGTCTGGACTCCCTTAAAAGACCAGGTGAGTGGGCCAGAAGAACAGAAAAACTTTCTTCGGGTACATTTCTTAATGTTTTAGATAAACTTGCACAGGTATGAAAAGACGGATTGTCCGTACCTGCAAGCCATATTGAATCATTCCCTTTATCTATTTTTATTGATTCGTTTACAAGTATTTTAATACCCAGTGATTCAAGCGACGGCAGCATTTTTATACAGTCATGATTACCCATAATGCCTATGGTTCCATGATCTGCATTTATTGCACCTGTAACGGTTTTCAGTTTTTTTATAGCCGGCATGTATTCCCCGAAAGATAAAAAACGGTAATCGCCCGTAATAACGCAAATATCATATTCAAGGTCGGCTATTATTTCAGCAAGTGCTCTGCCTTTATCAGGAACTCCTTCGATATGGATATCCGAGAGGTGGAGTATTTTGAATCCGTCAAACTCAGACGGCAGGTTTTCAAATGCTGCGGTATGATATTTGACCTCATATTTTATTGTATTGGCCCTGAGCTTAAAATAACTGCCTGCTACAACAAGAACAAACTTAAGAAAAATATATGCAGGGTCCATGTCTTCACGGTAAATCACCTTTGAGGCAAGGCGTCTTAAAAGTGTATGGCAGTTTTCGGTTCTTAACCTGTTTTTAAGATAAGAGGCTCCAAAACGATTTTCAAGTTGAGTTAATATTTTATCAGTTTTATTGCTTGTCATTGTTGAACTATCAGGCTCCATATACTATATTGTTTTAAATCGGTCCTTTTATAATTTCACATTAATAAAAAAGAAAAAACATGAAACTTAAAACCCGCATTATATTTATTATATCTATTCTTGTTGTATCTATTGTACTTGACCAGGTTACAAAAAAGATTGCACAGACTTACCTTGCTGATGCAGGGATGTTATCCTGGTTTTATGATGTTTTCCGACTTCAGTATGCTGAAAACACCGGTGGTTTTCTTGGGATGGGGGCTGCTGTATCGGTCAATCTGCGTTTCTGGGTGTTTACAGTCTTTGTCGGTCTCTTCCTGTTAATTATGTTTTTTTACCTGATATTTTCAAACAGTTTTTCCACCCGCCAGATTTTCACCCTGTCCGCAGTGATAGGCGGAGGGATCGGCAACCTGATAGACAGGGTAATAAACGGGGGCAGGGTAGTGGACTTTATGAATGTCGGTATCGGTTCATTGAGAACAGGAATATTTAATGTTGCCGACCTGTTTATTACCTTTGGCGCCATATTTCTTGTTCTTTTTATTTTGCTGGATGACAGGAGAAAAATGAACCGCAAAGACGCAAAGGACGCTAAGAAAGACAAAAAACAATTTGTTGTTTAAGAACTTAAAGACTGGATTCCATGCCTTTACCTGGGAATCCAGTCTTTTAATAGTTGTGAAATATTAAAACTATGTTAACACTCCTCAACTGCTACCCCGGTCATCATCTTCCTGTCTTCACCAGGATACCTCTTTTCTCCGGTCAAAATAAGATCAGCTTCAAGCCTTATATCCTCACTTGAAGAACCTATCATTACTTTAATTCTCCCTGGTTCAATCACCTTTTTATAATCAAGCCCTGTAAAGGACAGCATGTCTGCTGACATAGCAAATGTTATCTTCTTTTTCTCCCCGGGCTCAAGGGCGATTCTCTTAAACCCCTTAAGCTCTTTTACAGGTCTGGGGACAGATGCCACAGGATCATTGATATAAAGCTGTGCCACTTCTTCTCCTGTTCTGCCTCCGCTGTTTTTAAGAATTAAACTTATCTCTGTTTCCCCGCCTGTTGTTATTTCGGACGGTGACAGCGTGATATCACTGTAGGTGAATTCCGTGTAGCTCAGGCCGTGCCCGAATGGAAATACCGGTACAAATTCGGGCATCTTTGGAAAGCCCGGTGCAAGAAACTTGTGGTTGTAATAAAGGGGCTGAACGCCTGCTGACTGGCTGAAGGTGAGTGTTGTTTTACCTCCCGGGTTTAAATCGCCGAACAGTGTATCAATAATTATACCTGCTCCTTCCTGTCCGGGGAACCATGCCTCAACAATGGCAGATGCCTTTTGGGCCGTTTCAGGGATTGCAAAGGGTCTTCCGTTTAATAATACAATTATTACCGGTTTACCTGTATCAAATATAGCCTTCACCAGTTCTTCCTGTCCGCCCGGAAGAGAAAGGTCAGGAGTGTCGGTTCCTTCTCCAACTGTCCCGTTTCTAAAATGACCGGCCTTATCGCCCACCACTAAAACCGCTATGTCAGAACTTTCTGCAGCCTGAACCGCTTCCGGTATCATTGATAGATCATCATCAAGTATATTGCAGCCCTGTGCATAGATAACACTCTCTTTACCGATCTTTTCTTTCAGTTTATCGAGTACTGTCGGGGCTGATATAACTTCTTCTTCCATGTCTTTATAATGAGTTGATACAACATGGTTTTCAAAGCTGTAGTTTCCAAAAAGGGCCATCAGGTTGTGAGCATTAGGGCCTATTAGTGCGATCTTTTTATTATCCTCTGCTAATGGCAGAATGCCGTTGTTGGATAAAAGTGTAATGGATTTTTCAGCAATCTTTGCAGCCAGTGCGCTCTCTTCCGGAAGGTCTAAATTTATTGAGCCTGTATCAACATATGGGTTCTCAAACAGTCCCAGTTCAAATTTCTGTTTAAGTATTCTTGAAACTGCCAGGTCAAGGTCCTCTTCCTTTATTAGGCCGTCTTTAAGGGCATCCTTTAACCCCTGCGGATATATAACTGGGTTGGGCAGTTCTATGTCGAGGCCTGCCTTAAGAGCAGCAGCGGCTGCTTCTTTGTATGTTTCAACAATGTGGTGCATATTCTGCAGAAAGGTTATTGAACTGTAATCCGAGACAGTGAAACCGTCAAAACCCCACTGATCTCTTAATACTTCGGTTAAAAGCCAGTGTGATGCGCCGGGCACCTCACCGTCAAACTCATGGTATCCGTTCATAAGAGAAAGAACTTTTCCTTCCTTTACAGCCATTTCAAATGGGACAAAAAACACATCCATCAGATCACGTCTTCCTACATGGACAGGTGCAAAGTTCCTTCCTCCCTCGCTGAATGAATAGCCCACAAAATGTTTAAGTGTTGCTATTATTCCATTCTTTAAATCATCACCCTGAAGTCCCTTTACATACTCTGTTACCATAACACCAACAAGGTACGGGTCTTCACCTATTGTCTCTTCAACTCTGCCCCACCTGGCATCCCTTGCAACATCACATACAGGAGCAAGGCCCTGGTGTGTTCCTATGGATCTCATCTGGCGTCTTATAACATCACCTACCTGTCTTATAAGCTCAGGTTCCCAGGTGGAACCGTAATTGACCGGGGATGGAAATGAGGTTGCTCCCTGCGCCATAAGGCCGCTTAAACACTCTTCGTGACATATTACCGGAATTCCAAGGCGGGACTCTTCCATAAGTCTTTTCTGAATACGGTTGACATTTTCAGCTCCTGCAGCAGGATCAATGGGCCTGCTTCCAAATGCCCTTGTGATCTGCCCGAGGCCTGCCTTGAGGTAATAGTCGATATTAAGCCCTACCGCATTTTTATCCAGGTCTCCGCCCATAAGTGAGGGCGCCATATCTCCCTTTTCAGGGTCAAAACTGAGCCATATGGATGTAAGCTGAAGTATTTTTTCTTCCGTATTCATTCTGCCCAGGAGGTCTTTTACTCTCTCATCAGCAGGTTTTGATGGGTCTTTGTAAACAGGTGAAGTCATTGCTGTTCCTTTCTTATGCTATTTTGATCCGTTTTCAAGTTCCTGATACTGTTTTACAAGTTCCTGCATAATCTTTACATTTTCAGAAATCGGTTTAATTACTGATGCAGGGTCCTTTTTTACAAATCTGTCAGCCGCTTCTTCATATGAAATATTTAATGCCTTTACTGCAGCTCCGATTGCGCAGCCAAGAGGAGCTGCTGTTGCCGGGTCTTCAATTGTGTAAGTCTCTGCACCAAAGGCATCTGCTATCCACTGCATCATAGTGCTGTTTTTTGCTCCACCTCCCACAACACACAAATCTTTTACATCTCCAAGATGATCGGAATGAAGCTTAAGGGAAAGAACCTGGGACAGGATAAGTGCCCTGATATTCTGTTCGCCCGATTCATCAGAAAAGCCGTCTCTTATAATTCCTTTTTTTCTTAATGGGACAGACTCGTCAAACAGGTAGGGTAAAAGAAGTTTTTCATCAGAAGAAAGTTTTGAATCTCCTGCCATATCTGTATATTTTTTCCAGGAAGAATCTTCTGAATCTTTTACATAACGGCCTTTAAAATCATCCTGTACCTTTCCGCCGTTAGTAATTACGGAAAGCGCCATGGCTTTTCCCTTTGTGTAACCGAATACATTGTATTCTTCCGTCGCTGACGGAACTATCTTTTCCATAACACCGTTAACCGTGTAGCTGCTTCCCAGGGAAACAACTATGTTGCCTCCGCAGCCCAGGAGAGTGGCCGGATTATCGCCTGTGCCCAGTACAATTGATGTGTCAGGAGAAAACCCGTATTTTCTAGAGAAGTAGGGATTGATTGTCCCTGCATCAGCATCATAGTGATCCATTTTACCAAGTTTGGAAGCTATGTCGGAATTGATACCTTCATCATTGAGGTATTTATTCATAACAGCTATCACTGTACTGCTCCAGCCCGGGTTATCGATATCTAGATTATTAAGGTTTGCTCCCCAGCCGTCGCCGGTATCAACCGGAGATATTGTTCCTGAAAGAATGGAAGTAATGAATGCACTTAAAACAAATATGCTGGCGGTGTTGTTATACTCTTCCGGGCTTTCTTTTACCCACTTAAGTATCTGTGACGCAGGAAACCTGAGCTCGGCCCTGTTGCCGGTTATATTCAGTATTCCGCCGTCAATCTTCAGCGCTTCTGTAAGGTAGTAAGCTTCATCCGCTGTGCTTCGGTCTTCCCATATAGGAGAGCTGTTTCGGGAAATACATGAGCTTATCTGATCCAGCAGATTCTTTTGGCTGTTGAGTTCTGATACTGCGTTTTTAAAGGATGAGTTTGTATATACAGTGCAGTGCTGCATTCCGTCAGCCTTTACAGCTTTTATCAGGGATGTATCAATACTGCTTTCGGAAAGAGTTTTAAAAGCAAGATCAACAGCCTCAATGAGCATGAACGGTGATGTATGCCTTATCTCTTCATTTTTTGAAGGAAGTACGCCGCCGCTGGTGTTATATTGAGGGAATGCCTGGTCATAGTTGAATGAACCGCTCCAGGCAATGTTTGAGTTATCAAGGTCAAGAACAACCATCTTGACTGACTGGGTACTGAACTCTATACCAAGTGAATAGGAAGAAGGCATGTTGTCTCCGTTAGTTACTGTCTTTAAATGCTAAAATGGATTCCCGCCTGCACGGGAATGACGATGGGATAGACTGTCATTCCACGGCTTGCCTGTCGGTGCATAGCCTTGTGCGAAGACTGAACCGGGGAATCCATAAGTGAATTGCTGAAATATGTAATGATATTATTAATGCCGCATACAAGGCACAGAGAAAATGTTTTTCCCCTGCGCCCTGAACCCTGAGCCTTGCGCCCTGCTTTAATTCACATACATCTCATTAAAGTGTTTGCATGCCTGTACAACAGCATTTCTCATAAGGTCTTCAGCCTTTGCTGTTTCTCTTTTTACAAGGAACTGCCATAACAGCTCATAGTCAAGGCCTGCTGCAGCCTGTTCACATGCATCCCAGCTCAGAACACTGCGGACTACTCTGTCAATACCCTGTTCCTCATTGTCATGGGCTCTTACCTGCATGTCATGACCTTTCCATCGGTTGTAACCTGCCTGGCTGATAAGGCCTGCAATGGCTATGTTCATACCGTTGATTCTTGCACCGTTATCAATGTCAAATTTGCCGGGGCCGCCGAGTATAAGACCGTCATTATAGCCCTGGCTGTTAACATGCATATGCATAAGCATGTTGTTGTCTATCTCTTCAACCGTATCGTAGACATGATCAAGGCCGATCATTTCGGAATGTCCGAATTCTTTATTTACACCTTTTTTTTCAATGTTGATACCGTATTCTTCTGCAAGCTTTCTCCAGAACACAATTGCGCTTGCAACAGTCGGAAGAAACATTGCCGGATAGCCTTCATTGGGTTTCGGCTCTATTGCAAGAAACATTTCTCCGCCAAGGGATTCTTCTAATTTGCAGAGTTCTGCCACACTCTCCTTAAGGTAGTTATACATCTTCTGTATTCCTACAGACGCAAGGTCATACCCGTAAGATCCGTTCCATAAAACAAATGAAGGCGGAATATCCTTGTTCCACGCTTTTTTCAGCTCATTGTATGCAATCTTTAATGAACGTGCACCATATTCATTGGCTGCCTTTCTTTCATCTTCATCAGGAGAACAGATACCTCCATATGGGAAATACCTGTGTGCCCCGGGTGTTGCCATTGCAAGGGAAATGCCGGTTTCGCACAGTGCGTCGGCAATGGCTGCAGCATTTTCTTCACAGTATTCATAATCATAATGTATTTCAAATCCAAGCTCTATATGATCCGGAAGACGCGGTTTGATTTTTTCCGCAATCAGTCTTACTTTTCCTGCAGAATCAAGCTTGTCATCGGTCCAGTCCGGACGTGTGTTGTATGGGGTAAATCCACCTTTGCCAGCGTTGAATGTCCATGCGCAAAGACTATGATATGACTTTTTGTTCAATTTTATCTCCTTTATTTCCAATCAATTTTAACTGTATTTAGTAAATTCCATATTCAAAAGCTGCTTCACTCATTGCGTGGATGTTTTCCGGAATTCCTTTATCCAGCATTGCGCCTCCTGCCAGGATATATCCTCCTCCTTTGCCGGCAACCTCGATAAGTTTGCGGCAGTACTCTTTGACTTCTGCAGGTGTCCCTGTGCATAAAAGAGAGGTGGGAACATTACCCATAAGACAGGCTGTATCACCAAGTATTTCTTTTGCTTTAAACATGTCTGTCTGATCAAAGTACCAGACAACACCTGATCTTGGCAGATCCTTTATTATTTCGAGCCGTTCATTGTATTTCCCTTCGGCAAAGAGCATAGGGACAACTCCTTCTTCAATGAGTCCCATTATAACCCTGCGGAATGTGGGCCAGTAGAATTCTCTGTACTGCTGGTCAGACATCATAGTGTCGTCGCCCTTGTGAAGGGGGAACATGGCAACCGGAACGCCCGACATGTTTGCTGCTTCCACTGCAATATTAATATTAAGGTCCACAAGTTTTTCCATTGCCTGGTGCAGTTTTTCCGGCTGACGGTACATATCCATAATTATACCTCTTGTACCGCGAAGTGTATCTCCCATCAGATCGAAAGGAGCATGGGCATATGCACCCATCATTGAAGGATACCCTTCTGCCTGTGCCATCTGCCTGAACTTCATCATTGGTATCTGCCACTTTGCTTCTTCTTTTCCGTATTCGACCATTTTAAGGAGCATTTCCTGAACTTCCGGATTGCCCGTGGGGCTTAAAAACATATTGGGGAATCCAAGTGAATGGGAAAGGGGAGGGAAGTTTTTCATAGGATCAAGAAGGCCCATTGTCCTGGGCAGGTAACGCCTGAAGATAAAGTCGGACATGTCATTGATGAACATATCGTATTCATCCGCCTTCATATATTCACCCTCTACGAACTGGTTGCCGTGACCGTTATCAGGAAGGCCGTGACCTGGATATTTTGATATTTTTGTATCAAGAAATTCGGATGCCTTTCCGCTGAAAATCATTGGAGATGCGTAATCATCAGCCTTGAAAATTTTAAATGCCTCTTCATAGGCTTTTATCAGTTTGTCACTGTCATACATGGCTTCTTTATAAGTCATTCCTGCCATGTATATGGGAGTTGTGCCGGTGGGAAGCATTACCGGTACTCTGTCCGGCTCTTCAAGTTTGATAACCCTGATAAATCGGGTAACAATGTCTTTGTACTTCTGTTCCGCTTCCGGGCTGTTAAAGGTCATGTTTTCAGTAGAAAGCCATCTTTCAAATCGTTTTTCGCGTTTTTCTTCCGGTGATAGATTATTCCAGTTTTTGTCCATTTTTCCCCCCTGAATCAGATTTTTGCCGGATTATAAGAGCTTTTATATTTCATGTCAAAAAGAACATTTATTTAAGTAATTTTGCTGAAAAAAACACTGTATATTATATTTACGGACAGACATGATCAAAGAAAAAAAGGTGATTTATTCCGTATAACAACTGTAATCAGAAAATATTTGCGTCTCACCTCATGAGTATGTAATATCTGCCGCTGGAATAAGTTTCAGCAGTAAAAAAAGTTGGATATTATATTTTTGAATATATTAACTATAAAACAAAAAAGGAAACCCAATGAAAAAAACAATCTTATTTGCATTTATCACCTTATTGCTTTCCTGCTGCCCTGTAATGGCTGCCGAGGATACAACAAACCAGACAGAAAATTCATCACCGCTTATTCTTGAATCCACTTCTCCGGTTTTTCCCATTAAGGCTGAGATTGATCATGTTGAAGGGTTTGTAACCTTGAAATTTACAGTTGGAAAAAACGGAAATTTAAAAAATGCCGAGGTAGTGGAATCCGTACCTGAAGGCTACTTTGAAGAATCTACTCTTAAAGCTATAAAAAGTTACAGGTTTAAGCCTGCTATTGAAAATGGTGAACCTGTAGATTTTACGCTTGAGCTTCCATTTATTTTTGCTTTTCCCGGTAATTCTCTTGCCGGTGATGGAAAAACAAAGCTTCAGACTTACCGTTTTATCAATAAAGGTATAGAACTTCTTAATAAGGGCGATTATACGGGTGCCGTAAATGAAATTTCAGAATCGATAAAACTTCAGCCGAAATACTCTACTGCACATTATTACAGGTCTGTTGCCCATACCAAGCTTGAACAATACGATAAGGCATTTTCTGATATAGAAAAAGCTATTGGTGAGTCTTCTGAAATATTCGCATACTACAACCAGCGAGGACTGATATATCTATTAAAAAAAGAGTATAAAAAAGCCATTGAAAACTTTGATGAGTCGATTAAACTGGAACCCAACATTGTTGCCTATATCCATCGGGGCGACTGTCACAGGGAACTGCAGGAATACCAGGAGTCAATAGATGACTATACTGATGCCCTGGTTATGGATGAGAGTCTGATACACGTTAACAATAACCGGGGCTTTGTGTTTTATAAAATGAAAGATACGGAAAATGCATGTCTTGATTTTAAGCAGGCCTGTAAACTTGGCGACTGCAGGGCATTTGATCATCTTAAGGAAAAAAACGTCTGTAAATAAAAATAATGGAGCAGAAAAATGGATAGTGCGGAACAGAATCGATTTATAGAAATCTATAAAAAATGCGGCGATGATGAACTTGTAATGATGATAGATGAAGGTGAAGACAGCTTTCAGGAAGGTGCATATGAACTGATTATTGCAGAAGCGAAAAGACGCGGTCTTGTTACAGGCAATGACAGTTTTTATGTGGAAGGTTCTGAAGGTGAAATAAATTTTGCTGATATGAGCAATGAGGACTTAATGGGTGTTCTCGTTAATATTCATAACCTCGATGAACTCAATTTTCATATGGCCTCGGCAGAAGCTGTAAGAAGAAATATAGACAGCTCGGATATCAGAGCTTTTAAATCAATGGTGCAGAAAAAAGAAAATGAACAATGTACTGAATGCGCTGAAAAAATAGAAGTAATAGAAAACCCTCATCCCCTTATAATATTAAATTCATATGAAGAGGTCGGTTTATTTGTAGATAAGCTTTATGACGAAGAAATACCCTTTGAGATACAGATAAATGTTGACGGCAGAGACTATAAAAAAGCTGAAATGGCAACGAGTGAACTTTTTGTTCTGCCGGAAGATGAGTAAAGATAAAATGTATATGTGATAAAAAAAACGAGGTCAAGTGACCTCGTTTTTTTTTGATGCTAATATAATTCCGTATCCCAATTTTGATTTATAGAGCCGGTTATTTTAAGAAAATTTAAAACCGGCTATGAAAAAATAATTGATTATTTTTTTCTTTTCCTTAAAAAAGCCAGACCTGTGATACCTGAACCCAGAAGCAGCATAGTGGCAGGTTCGGGAACAGGAGATGAAGCATTTGATGTGTCAGCTTCATATGTCAGATAAAAAGAACTGACTAGAAAATCATCCTGATTATCTCCCAACTTGCCAATAGTTAGAGTGATTGTGTTTTCTTCTGACTTTTTCAATACAGATGAGGCAAAGGTGAAATCCTGTTCTACCCACTGTTTATCGGAGTAAGAAAGGTAATCAGACGTTACAACATTATTAATTGTAAAATAGGTCAAATAATTATTTACTGACTTGCTTACTCGATAGTGCGTAATTGATACTGTAATTAAGGTATCAGTTGCAGGAGGTTGATCGATGTCAAACGTTATTGTGGCAGATCCACTGTAGTCGTAGTTATTATCTGTCCAACCCGAGCAATCGTCATCTCCAAAATGAATAGAGTTATCATCATCTGTATCAAGATCGCTGAAAAAGTCAATAGTAACTGCCGAAGCACTGAATGAGCCAATTAAAATTAAAAAAAATGTAAGTGATAAAAATACAAGTCTTTTCATTTATTCCCTCCACGGTTAAGTCTAGAATGTAGTCGAAAATTAGTAACTGTAAGCAATTTCAGTTTACACAATTGATTTTTAAATTGAAAAATCTGATGCCGTTCAGTTACTGTCCAATTGTCACATGATCAATTTGGAGACAGAATTTAAATAATCTTTTTTGATGTTTAGCAATAATTATGCCAGGTATTGATAAACTTGGTGATGAGAATATTACGGTAAATCAGGTAGTTGTATAATTTGTTACGTTATTAAATTAAAAGAATAAAAAATATGTAACTTATTGCATAAATGTCATGTAATCTATTGCCTGATATAGGTAATTAATTACATTGTCTTTGGTGGCAGATTAAAGGAAATAAACGAGATAACCGATTACCCAGATAGAAGGCTGCTCTGCTTCATATAACACAACCAGCATTTGGCTTGAATTTAATATACTTATATTTAAAAGTCTGTAGAGGATTGTAATTGGTATGGAGAAAAACTTCATGAAAAAAATATCTGTATTTTTACTGTCACTGATTTTCATATTATCTGCCGGTGTAATTCATGCCGAAACCACCATGGACAGAATGGTGAAAAAGATTATCACCGGCAAAAGATCAAATGATGATAAGGTATACCTTATTGAAAAATGGGTAAGTAAAAACATAAAATACCGCAGTGATAAAAAGCAGTTCAACATGGCGGAGCGGTGGACTCTTCCCATGGAGACTCTTCAGCGCCGCAAAGGCGACTGCGAGGACGGGGCAATACTGCTTGTTGATCTTGCTGTTACTGCAGGGGTGCCTGAAGAAAGGCTCAGGGTGTACGCCCCGATTGCAACAGAATCAGGTCTGCACGCCAGTGTCGCCTATCAGAGAGAATCGGATGATACATGGGTGTGGGTGGAATGGACAGTAAAAGAGGCGCAGAACGGAGGTCCTGTTGACCGGAGAGCCGATATAAAAAATATTTTTGCATTTATACCCTTCGGGCCTTATCTTGAAGTAACAAGCCTTAACCCCTTTAATATGGAATGGCATATGGATGAAGAAATGAAAGCTCGTGCACAAAAAATAAAGAAATCAAATAAATGATAAAATAAAAGGCCTTAAAAAATGAATGAAATAAAGTTTGATCCTAAAAAATTAAAGAAATTGAATGATCCCCGGAGACTGCAAGATATCCCTCCGGATTTTATCGCGTCTAAACTTGATATTGAAAAACCTGGTGTAATTATTGAAATAGGCGCAGGTACGGCATTTTTCAGTATTGCGTTTTTCAAAAAATATAAACCGTCCTCAATGTATGCATGTGACATATCCGATGTTATGACCGACTGGGTCAGGGCAAATGTATCTTCCGGGTATCCCGGTATTATTCCTGTAAAGTCACAGGAACATAATGTACCTCTTGATAACGAAATATCCGATCTGGTGTTTATGATTAACCTTCACCATGAGCTTGAAGACCCGGATCTGTCTATAAAAGAGTCCTTCCGACTTTTAAAACCAGGCGGGAAAATATTTATTGTTGACTGGAAAAAGAAAGAGATGGATGAAGGACCTCCTTTAAAAATAAGATGTGTTCCTGAATCAGTAAAAAAGCAGATTGAGAATGCCGGCTATAAAAGCGTTAAGATATATGATGATATGCAAAAGCATTTTTTAGTTGTCGGTGAAAAATAGTCTTTTATTTTAAATAAAGGAGAAAACCATGTCAGACCCTTCAGGTTTTAAAGACCGTGCCGCAGGTGCGATTATGGGAGCCTTTATTGGCGATGCTCTTGGTATTGGACCCCACTGGTATTATGATCTTGAAGAGCTCAGAAGAGACTATGGTGACTGGATAGACGATTATACCGATCCAAAGTCCGGCCGATACCATGAGGGACTTAAAGCCGGTCAGCTTTCACAGGCAGGGTTTATACTTAAACTGATGACTGAAAGCATTGTTGAAAATAACGGGTATGATGAGAAGGATTTCTGCAGAAGAATGGATAATGATCTGTTTCCGCTCCTGGATGGAACTCCCGTATGCGGACCAGGCAAATATACAAGCCAGTCTATCCGTGAAGCGTGGCGCAGGCGTGTTGAACAGAAACTGCCCTGGGGACAGACCGGAGGGCATGCAGATACAACTGAGGCAATAGAGCGTACCCTTGCTATAGCTGTGCGCTATGCAAATGATCCTTCACAGCTTGCTGCTTTCGTAAGCAGTAATACAGTTCTTACACAGGCTGATGATACAATAGTATCCATGACTGCCGCTTACGGTGCAGTGCTAGGCCTGCTTGTTCAGGGACACAGACTGGACAGTTCTATATCCGGAAAGCTTATGAAGATGGTAAAAAGCGGAGTGCTGCCCTTTCATTCGGTTGTCCGCGACAATATGCAGGCTCCCAGGCCTGGAGATCCCGATCCTCCAAGGGCCGGCAGGTTTGCATCTCCTGATGCACTGCTTTCATGTTCCTATATGGCCTCTGCGGCAGTTGACCCCGGTGTCAGTATAGAACCAGCATGGAAGGTTTCCATTGTATACGGTATGCCGTGCGCCATTTATCATATTCTTCCTGCTGCATATTACCTTTCTGCAAGATTCAGTGATGATTTTGAATCCGCAGTGCTTCATGCTGTAAACGGGGGAGGGCAGAACCTTGCAAGAGCTATTTTAACAGGAGCATTAACAGGGGCACAGGTGGGGCTTAGCGGGATACCTGAAAGATTTATATCCGGGCTTGAAGATTCCGAAGAGCTTCTGGCACTCGCACAAAAACTGGCTTTGGAGGCATGATATAATATGAGTTCTGATACCGTTACAAGTGATACAATAGAAGAGTTAAAGGAAGATCTTGTTTATCTGAATAATGAACTGGCGGATCGTAAAGCCGCTTTACCTGCTCATTCTGTTATGCCTCATCAGCTGCAGGCAATAGAAGAGCTTGAAGAGGATATACTTCTAAAAGAGGAAATACTTAAATCCCTTGAAAAATCTGAACAGGGAAATTAACCGGCGGGCGTTATTGTGGACCCAATTCTTATCATAGGCATTATATTATTTACCGGGTTTATTGCAGGAGAAATCTGTTCCCGTATCGGTCTGCCCAAGGTGACCGGATACATTATTGCCGGATTAATTCTCAACCTAGGACTTACTCAATTTATTCCGGAATCCTTTGTAGATAAGACCGGTCTGGTAACCAATATTGCCCTGGCCTTTATTACATTTTCTGTGGGCGGCACCCTTATTTTTTCAAAAATACGCACCCTTGGTAAGTCCATCATTCTTATTACGCTCATGGAAGCGGAGTTCGCATTTATCTTTGTTGCCGCAGCTTTTATCCTTTTAGGACCTGCCGTTATTCCTTCACAGCATGAACTTTTAGTCTACTTTGTTCCCATCGGTCTGCTTCTGGCATCAATGGCTTCTCCTACTGACCCTTCTGCAACACTTGCAGTTGAACATGAATATCATGCAAAGGGGGAAGTTACATCCACAATAATGGGTGTTGCGGCTTTTGATGATATACTTGGGATTATCAACTTCAGTCTTGCCATTGCTGCTGCAAAAATATTCATTGCAAGTGAGCCCTTTGTGATTCAGTCTGTTATTGATCCGATCCTCAGAATTGCACTTTCTGTCTTAACAGGTGTGGTATTCGGGATTATGCTTAATCTTCTTATCAAAATAACCCGAAAGGAAACAGAAGGTGTATTGATCACTCTTATTATCGGTTTTCTTGCCCTGTGCTACGGTGTAGCAGGGCTTATGGATTCTGATGAGCTTTTATCCACAATGGTTATGGGTATTGCCGTAGTGAACTTTAATGTTGAAAAGGACAAAATATTTAAAATTTTGGAGCGTTATACAGAAGAGCTGATATTTGTCCTGTTTTTTACACTGAGCGCAATGCACCTTAATTTTTCAGTGCTGGTTTCCAATTACCTTTTTATACTTATGTTTGTTTTTTTTCGTTCTGCCGGAAAATATTTTGGAACCTTTGCAGGCGGAAAAATATCAAAGGCATCTCCGGCTGTTCAAAAATATGCTGCCGGAGGTCTTGTGCCTCAGGGCGGAATTGTGATCGGTCTGGCCCTTATTGTTCAGCATTATCAGGTGTTTGCCTCTGTTTCTGATATTATTTTAAATGTTGTTATAGGTGCAACAATCATACATGAAATAATAGGTCCGGTTATTTCCAAATTTGCGCTTTTAAAGGCAGGGGAAATCAGTAAAACATAACTAAATCAGCGATTTAAAAAAATAAATCATTCCTGTCGAAATAATTTTGATCAAATTTCATTTCCTGTTGTCTATTAAAATAAGAGGTAATTCATTACGCTTGTGAAAACCTGGATATATGGCGCTTTACTGCAGCCTCAGGAAAGGAGATTGATTATGAAGACAATATTGAAAATATTTATGATGCTGATATTTACATCAGTAGCGGTTTATGGACAGACCGTTAATTATCCGCCGCCGGTCCCTTCTGAAGAAGAACCCGAGATTCTTACCAGCGGACCTGTCAATGAAGCCTTTGCTCAGCCGGTAACAGTTGAAAATGATGATGAGATGACTGTCCCAAAGGCTCCGCCGCCGGATATTGAAGAAAATGTTCCAGCAGAAAGACCGTCCGGTGATCAGTTTTCCTGGGTACCCGGATACTGGGCATGGGATTCCGAAAGAAGTGAGCATATCTGGATAAGCGGATGCTGGAGAGCTGTTCCTCCCGGTAAATACTGGGTTCCAGGTTACTGGGCAAAGGTTTATACAGGTTGGAGATGGGTTCCCGGTTTCTGGGCTTCCCTCGATAAAAATGAGATAGAGTATCTGCCTGCACCTCCAAAGGTGAATTATGTTCCTCCTGCTGCAGCATATCCGGATAAAATATGGGTTCCTCCGTGCTGGTACTGGTCACATGGCCGTTATACCCTCAGGTCCGGATACTGGCTTAAGGCGAGGCAGGACTGGGTATGGGTTCCTTCTCATTATATCTGGACTCCGAGAGGATATATTTTTATTTCAGGACACTGGGATTACCCGCTTAAAAGAAGAGGTGTTCTTTTTGCGCCTGTCCATTTCCGCAGGAATATATACAGCAGAGTAAGGTTGTCCTATTCGCTTAGCATTGTACTTGACCTTGGAAATCTGGAGTTCGGTCTATTTACAAGGCCCGGATACGGACACTACTACTTTGGTGACTTCTACGATGATTTTTATGTAAGTATTGGAATATTTCCCTGGTTTGAGTGTGAAACAAGGCGCACATGGTATGACCCTATTTATCAGTATGACCGCTGGCTCAATCGAAAAAAATATCCTGACTGGTGGCAGCGTGAAAGGCGTGAGTATGCCCGCAGAAAAGACGATAAACGTCTGAGACCTCCAAAGACATACCGGGACATGGAGCGTCGTGTTAAAAGTGTGCGCGATACTGATAATACAAGATATGAATTTGCAGCTCCTGTGAAAATAGTCGCTGATAGAAAAAATACAGACTTCAGATTTCGCAGAGATAATAGTGATGAAAGAAAAAGAATATCAAAGCAGGCGCGGGATGTTCAAGAATACAGCCGTGAAAGAAGCAGCTGGGAAGCATCCGGTGAAACCAGAAAGACTGTACAGCCTGTTAAAAGAGTCCAGGAAAAAATAGACCCCAAAAAGCAGATCCGGGAAAGTGAAGGAAGAGAGTCTGATAAAAGAGTATACAGCAGCCCGGAAGGCTATCGTATAAATGAAAGATCATCAGACAGACGTGACATCCGGTCAGTGGATGACAGAAATGAAAACGGGTCCGGATCAGACAGAATAAATGCGGTAAAAGAGAAAGCGGACAATGTAAAGGTAAATGCCTCACCTGTAACAGACAGGAAAAAACGGACAATTTTTAAAAAGAAGGCTCCTGATACTCCCGAGGAAGAGGACAGCGGCAGAAAAGCCAGACGCAGGCAGTAGTTGGAAATCAGGAACTAAAAACTAGAAAATAGAAACTTGAAAATAGGAATTAGGGATTGGAAACCAATAAAAATAAGGGCACATATTTTGTGCCCTTATTTTTTATCCGGTAAAGGATCTAATTATAATATGAATGATCTGGTAGCAGCGGGACGAGTTTTAAATCCTGCCAGTATCCGGCATCAAGAATCCAGTAACTGTTTTTTTAACGCTATGCGAACTACTTTTCCTTTAGCTTTCGGGCAATGGCTGTATGTCTTGTCTGCTGTGAAAGCACTTCTTTTCTAAGCCTTATTGTCTTAGGTGTTATTTCCACCATTTCATCATCTTTGATAAATACAATGGCGCTTTCAAGAGACAGAGGCCTTGCCGGAGACAGGAGTACGTTATCATCCTTTCCGGCAGCACGCATGTTTGTGAGCTTTTTCTCTTTACAGGCGTTTACATTGATATCGTTTTCACGGTTGTGTTCACCGACTATCATGCCTTCATAAACCTGGTCTCCCGGAACTATAAAAAGTCTGCCTCTTGGTTCAAGGTTAAAAAGTGCATAGGCAACTGCAGATCCCTGTCTGTCTGCAACAATGGAACCGCTGTATCTTGAGGGGAATTCTCCCCTGTAGTCATCAAAGCCCTCCAGGTATGAGTTCATTATACCTGTTCCCCTTGTTACAGTTAAAAAATCATCCCTGAAACCGATAAGGCCTCGTGAAGGCACTGTAAATTCCATCCTTACTCTGCCTGTACCGGAGTTTACAAGATTGAGCATTTTTCCTTTTCTTAAAGACAGTTTCTCGGTAATAACGCCCATGAATGCTTCATCACAGTCAATAAACAGGTGTTCTATAGGTTCAAGTGTACGGTCGCCTTCCTTTTTAAGTATTACTTCCGGTCTTCCAACGCAGAATTCAAACCCTTCACGCCGCATGGTTTCAATAAGTATTGCCATCTGGAATTCGCCGCGTCCCTTTACAATAAAGCTGTCTCTTTCTTCGGATTCCTCAACTTTTACAGCAACATTGCTGAGGGTTTCTTTGAAAAGTCGCTCCTTTATTTTGCTGGACTGAACAAACTTGCCTTCTTTGCCTGCAAGAGGAGATGTGTTTATTGTGAAACGCATGGAAACTGTAGGTTCTTCAACAGATATTCTCTTTAACGCCTTTGGGAATTCTCTGTTGCAGATAGTATCACCGATTTTTACATCTTCAATTCCTGAAAGCACTACAATATCACCGGGGCCTGCTTTTTTAACCTCTTTAAGGTTAACACCTTCATATACCTGTATCTTGGTAACCTTGAGCGGTGTTTCCGATTCATTTTCACCCATGCATACAAGGCTGTCGTTATAATTTACAAATCCGTTTACAACCCGTCCTACTGCAAGTCTTCCAAGGTAGGAAGAATATCCAAGGTCTGCAACCAGCATCTGAAATGGTTCATCGGGGTCATATGAAGGAGCCGGTGTATTTTCCAGAATTGCGTCAAACAGAACTTCAAGATTCTGGGATCTGTCGCTGAGTTTCTTTTTTGCAATGCCGTCTCTTCCTATTGCATATATAACAGGAAACTCAATCTGTTCGTCATTGGCGCCCAGATCAATAAACAGATCATATACTTCATTTAATACTTCCTGGGGTCTGGTATCCTGTCTGTCTATCTTGTTTACTACTACAATAACCTTCAGTCCTGCTTCAAAGGTCTTTTTTAGGACAAACCGCGTCTGGGGAAGGGGGCCTTCGGATGAATCTACCAGGAGGATCGCACCGTCTGCCATTGTAAGAGCTCTTTCAACTTCGCCTCCAAAGTCGGCATGGCCAGGTGTATCAATTATGTTTATTTTTGTGTCTTTCCATACAACGGAGCAGTTTTTTGCGGCAATTGTAATACCGCGTTCCTTTTCTAGCTCCATGTTGTCCATAAGTCGGTCATCTACTTCCTGTCCTTCTCTAAAAAGACCGCTTTGTCTGAACATTGCATCAACAAGTGTTGTTTTGCCATGATCAACGTGTGCAATGATGGCAATGTTTCTGATATTTTTGTTCTGTTCTATTTTATTCATGTTATTCCTCTATTAATAAATAACGGGAGCGAACAGTTTTCCGCTCCCGGTATTATATTGTAAAATATTAAAATCAGCCACGCTGTATAACACATTATTATAAAAAAAATAAAGAGATTTAAGTGAAATGAATGAATCTGTTCCATTTTATCGGAATCTGCCAATGTGTAACATGTTACATGTCAATGAATTGTCGCAAATTTATACCTGAAATCATTCTTTATTAATGTCTGAGGGTGTAACGTATTGAAAAAACATAAAATAAAGTGATGGCATAATAATTGCTCCATTTGGTGGGATATGCCCATAAATTGAATTATGGCTGGAGTAATAACTTTTATTTTGTGAGGTGGAAATGAAATTAAAAGGTAAATTGATCGCTCTGGTTACGACGGGTCTGGTTGCTCTGGGGATTGGAATAATTATTGTTACTGTACTGACCCTTGAGAGCAGAGGGAAAAACGAGCTGGCAAACAACCGCGCCATGCTTGTAAATGAAAAAAAAGAGAAATTGAAGAATCTTGTTCAGGTCGCTATAGACGGAATCAGACAGATACAAGAAAGAAAAGACGGTCTTTCCGAATCAGAAAAGCAGCAGGCTGCAAAAAATCTTGTTGCTGCTTTAAGATTTAATGAGGCTGACTATTTCTGGATAAACGATTTATATCCCAGGATGGTCCTTCACCCGATAACTCCCGAAATGGCAGGTGAAGATCTTTCCGGTCGAACAGACTCCAATGGGGAACATTTTTTTGTAAAAATGGTTGATATCTGCAAGGCTTCTGGCAGCGGTTTTGTAAGCTACAGCTGGCCAAAACCCGGATTAAAAAAACCTGTACCCAAGCTTTCATACGTGCAGATGTATAAAACATGGGACTGGATTGTTGGAACGGGTATTTATATAGATGATATTGATGCCGCTATTTCAGCGCAGGAAAAAAAACTTAGTGAAGAGCTTAATTCCCAGATAATAAAGCTCGTTATAATAACTCTTTTTATATGTCTGGCTGTTGCAGGCATAACCGTATTTGTTTCAAGCCGCCTGACAAAACCGCTTTTAAATATGAACTCTATTCTCAAAGATATTTCCGAAGGGCAGGGTGATCTGACAAAAAGAATACGTATAAGTTCAAAGGATGAAATAGGTGAAATTGCACAGTCCTTTGACAGGTTTATGGATAATCTTCATTCAATGATTTCTGAGATAATGGCTAATTCAAAAAAACTTACCAGTTCGTCAGATGAATTTTCCAATATTTTTAAAAGTATAGATCAAAGCACCCAGGAAACATCAGCCATGGCCAGCAATGCAGCTGAGTCAGCCGTGATAATGAGCCAGAATATGAACTCGGTTGCTGCGGCAAGCGAACAGGCAACAACCAACATGACCATAGTATCAACCTCAACTGAAGAGATGTCATCCATAATAAAAGAGATCGCATCAAATGCTGCAAAGGCCCATTCAATTACTCAAAAAGCTGTAGCCGATGCAGGAAGTGCTTCCAGCCAGGTTGATGACCTTGGCGCCAGCGCTATTGAAATAAGCAAGGTAACGGATGTTATTACCGAAATTTCTGAGCAGACGAGTCTTCTGGCGCTAAATGCAACAATAGAAGCTGCACGTGCCGGTGAAGCCGGAAAAGGCTTTGCTGTTGTTGCTGATGAAATAAAGGCACTTGCCAGGCAGACTGCCGATGCGACAAGCGAGATAAAATCAAAGATTGATCTTATTCAGAATTCAACTGCCGGAACAGCGGGACAGATGAAGAATATTGCAACCGTTATTGAAGAGATCAATGAAATTGTGACTGTTATTGCGACTGCAGTTGAAGAGCAGAGTGTGACCTCTCAGGAGATTACAAATAACCTGATACAGGCAGTCCAGGGGATAAACAATACCAATGAAAGTATTACAGGAAGTTCCACTATCGCTGAAGAGATCAGCAGGGATATAGAAACTGTAAATAGTGCAGCCTCACACATTGCAGATACTGTAAGTACTGCTGCTGATCAAAATATAGAGCTTACATCTCTGGCAGATCGCCTTGGAGAGATGGTTAACCGGTTTAAACTTGATTAAAAAATAATGATTTATTCAATAAATAAAAAAAATGGAGAAAAAAATGAAACGTAAAAAGAAATGGAGTTGTTTTTCATTTCCGGTACTGCTGTTTTTTATTATCTTCCTGTCTGTGCCCCGGGGAGTAAACGCTGATTCTGACAGCGACATGCTGAAGGCAAGAATCGAAAAGCTTGAAAGAGAGTTACAGGAGCTTAAAAAGCTTGTTAAGGAAAAAGACCATATAAAGATGGGACATATGAAAGCAGAGCCTGCGGCTAAAGGCGAAGCGGCATCCGATAAATTCAGCATTAAAACACATGGCTATATTAAGCTTGATGCATCCTATGATGACAGCTCAACCAGTGGAAATTATGTTGTTTATGTGCCAAGTGAAGGCGTGGTAAAGGACGATAATGAATTTAATATGACAGCACGGCAGACCCGGCTGGGCGTGACAATTAAAGCCCCTGAATTTGAAGGCTGGAATGCCAGCGGAAAGGTCGAAATAGATTTTTTCGGTGATGGTCCGTCTGTTCATGAGAGCAAAGCGGAAATAATGATGAGGCACGCCTATGTTGAGTTCAGTAAAGGCAGCGTAAGCTGGCTGGCAGGTCAGACATGGGATGTTATGTCACCTCTTAATCCTGTAACACTTAATTACCCGGCCGGCCTGGCTGTGGGTAATATAGGCTACAGAAGGCCTCAGCTGAGAGTCAGCTTTAATAATAAGTTTAATGAAGGCACAGGACTTCTGACCCAGCTTGCCGTTTCAAGAACAAACGGCGTGGCAAACGAAGATCTTGACGGCGGCGGCCAGAATGACGGAGCTGATTCAGGCTTTCCAACATTTCAGGGAAGAGTTGCTCTTACAACAAACGGCCCTGCCGGTAAAAAAACAGTTATCGGTATTTCAGGACATTACGGGCAGGAAGAAGTGGACTGGGCAGGCACTGAAACGGATTTCGATTCATGGTCCGGAAACCTGGATTTTACTATACCGCTGTCAAGCCGCTTTACTGTAATGGGTGAAGCCTTTACCGGTGAAAATATTGATGACTACTATGGCGGTATTCTCCAGGGTGTGAATACTGCAACAGGGAAAGAAATATCAACAACAGGTTTATGGGCCCAGCTCATGTTTGCTGCAGATAAAAAATGGCAGCACAGCGCAGGTTTTGGAATCGACAACCCTGATACCGAAGATTTAAATAACGGAAACAGGGATAAAAACAGCGTCTTTTTTGTTAATACCATGTTTCGGCTGATGCCTAAGCTTACCCTTGGTCTTGAGTACAGCTACTGGGAGACCAAGTATAAAAACATGGCAAAGGGAACAGATAACAGGCTTCAGACATCTGTGATCTATGCCTGGTAGATAATATTATAAACCCTAAAGGGCCTTTTTAAGGCCCTTTTTTATTATGCAGTGATCATCTGTCATAAATTGCCTATACGGCTGCTGCTTTGATTTTCCTTTTTAGATTTTTTTTGATTTACCAGCATAACCTGTAGATAAAGTGTTTTGAGGGAGAAATGAGAAAAATCGAAATTGGTCCTGTCACACGTATAGAAGGACACCTCAGTGTCCATACCTCTATTGAAAACAATACAATTAAAGATGCACAGTGTTCTACCGAAATGTTTCGCGGTTTTGAAGTTATTCTTAAGGGCCGTGATCCTCTGGATGCACAGCAGATTACACAGCGGATATGCGGCGTATGCCCCTATGCCCATGCCGTTGCATCATCGTACGCTCAGGAGAATGCATATGGTATAGAGGCAGCACATAACGGGCGCATCCTGCAGAACCTGGTGCAGGGAGCAAATCATTTGTATGATTACCTGCTGCATTTTTATCAGCTCTCTGCACTTGATTTTGTTGATGTTACCGCAATCCTTAAATACAAAGGCAATGATCCGGACCTGTGCAAGGTACGCGACTGGGTTAAGTTTCAGTCCGAATCCGGTATATCCTATCCTGCAGCCCCTTTTCTTCCAAGGCTGTCAGGGCAGTATATCGATGATACGGATCTCAATATAGGAGCCATAAAGCATTATATAGAAGCCATGACGCTTCAGAAAAAAGCCAACCAGGCCGCAGCAATATTCGGCGGCAAATTCCCTCATTCCACTGCAGTATTTCCGGGAGGGTGCACACAGGAAGCAAGGCTTGACCTTGTTACATCCTACCAGTCGCTTATCACCGAGGTGAAGGAGTTTATAAATAACAAGTATGTACCTGATGTGGCCGCTGTTGCTGCCGCTTTTCCTGAATACTGGAATATAGGTATGAGTAAAGGCGGATTTCTGTCATTCGGTCAGCTCCCGCTTACATACAGGCGAAATGGAAAAAGGCTTCTTGCTCCGGGCGTTTTATTTGACGGAAAAATAGAGTCAGTGGATTTAGGTCATATAAATCAGTACACAAAATACTCAAAATATTCTTCGGCAACAGGTTTAAGTGTAAGAGATTCAGATACAGTGCCGTCACCTGATAAAACAGGAGCCTATTCCTGGACCAAGGCACCCCGTTATAACGAAAAAATGGTGGAAGTGGGACCGGCAGCAAGAGTGCTTGTTGATTATATGCAGGGTAATAACAGCAGTATAAAAAAGAGTGTAGATACCTTTGCTGCACAAACCGGTATTAAGCCTGAGCAGCTTAATTCCGTTTTAGGGCGTCATTTAAGCCGTGCCGTTCTTGGTTCTGTAATAGCTGATTTTCTGCTTGAAGAAAGTGAGAGGATTGAGCCTGGGGCTCCTTCAATGACCGAGCTTAATATTCCGCCCGAAGGAGAAGGTTTCGGGGTTACAGAAGCATCAAGAGGAGCGCTGCTGCACTATATAAAAATAAAAGACCGCAAGGTTGAAAAATATGAATGTGTTGTACCTACTACATGGAACTGTTCACCAAGGGATGACAGGGGGAATACGGGAGCTCTTGAATCCGCCCTGATCGGTACAAAGGTGGAGAACCCTGATGAACAGATAGAGGCCGTAAGAATTGTTCATTCTTTTGATCCGTGTATTGCATGTTCTGTTCATTAACCAGTTCTGTCAGGGAGAAAACTGTATGTATAACAGGCGTGAGTTTATAAAACTTGCAGCAGCACTTACAGCAGGTTTTAGTATTCAGGGGCTGCCAAAAACTGTAGAAGGCGCTCTTAAAAAAGTTGATCCTTTAAACATTCCGAGGATTGTTTACCTCCAGGGGCTTTCATGTACAGGCTGCTCAGTATCTCTTCTGCAGGCGGACAATCCGTCTCCTTTATCTCTAATAACAGATTATTCACAGCTTGCCTTTCATACCGATCTTTCAGCGATATCAGGTAAGAGGGCGCTTGACCTTATTAACTCATTTATATCAGGAGAGTCAGGTCCATATTACCTTGCAGTAGAAGGGGCTATTCCTTTAAAAATGCCAGAGGCCTGTGTACTGGGCGGAAAGCCTTTTGCCGAATATATACTGGCAGCTTCAAAAACAATGAGCGGTGTAATAGCCGTGGGAGCATGTGCCTGTGACGGTGGGATCCCTGGTGCAGAAGGAAACCTAACCGGAGCAGTAGGGGTTAAAGCATTTTTTAAAAAAAACAGTATTGCAAAACCGGTTATAAATATAAGGGGGTGCCCGGTTCATCCTGACTGGGTCTGGCATACAGTAATTCATCTTGTAAAGGCGGGCATGCCGAAGCTTATCAACGGTGCACCAGCAATGTTCTTTAACCGTAAGGTGCATGAACAGTGCCCCAGGTATCACGATTTCCAGGAGGAAATATTTGCAAAAAAACTTGGTGATAAAGGCTGCCTGTTCAAGCTCGGGTGTCTCGGCCCTGATACTCCTGCAGACTGCCCCACGAGATGGTGGAACGGCGGAAGAACATGGTGTATAGACAGTAATGCTCCATGCATAGGGTGTGCTTCACCAAATTTTGCAAAGTCAAAATCCATCCCATTTTACAGGCTCAATGAAGACAGAAGTACGGATTCTCTTAAAAAGGCTGACAGATGATAAATCAAAAACTTAAAGATTATTCTGTAACAACAAAACTTATGGGCACAGTTCTTATTGTGCTCGCAGTAAGCCTTGCAGGCGGTGCATGGCTGCTGCACTCCTATGTAAAGAACAGGATGACCGAAACATATCTTGAATCTGTTGACTCACTCTTTAATTCCTTTGAAGAAGGCGTTAAGGGCTCTCTGGAACGGGGACAGATGAAAAGTTTTTTAAAACTCCTTATTCATCAGAATGAAGTAAAGGGAGTAAATGATGTTTCTCTTTATGATAAAAATGCTGCTGTTAATCTTTCTTCTTCAGGAGAAAGTGTTACAGGGCAGGTCATGCCTGATGATATAAGAAACCAGCTCTATGAACAGAAGAAAACCATGAGGATGATAAGCCGCAATGATATTAGAATATACAGGCCTCAGCTTGTTGTAAATGACTGCATAAGGTGTCACCTGAACTGGAAGGAGGGAGAAGTAGGCGGAACCCTTTCAATGACATATGATCTCAGCGCACTTAATAATGTTGTTAATATGCTCGGGATTATGATGTTTGCAGGCTGTGTGCTGCTGCTTGTAATTATAAGCGGATCTGTATTTCTGGCAGTCCGTTATACTGTTACTCAACCCATCAGGCGGGCTGTTTCTGCAACGGAGAAAATTACACAGGGCGATTTAACCGTTGATATACAGGTGTTAAACAATGATGAAATAGGCAAAATGCTGGTTTCGTTAAAAGGTATGGTACATACAATTAAAGGCGTGGTTAAAAAGATTCTGGCGGCATCTGATACTGTTACATCCGGTAGCAGGGTTGTAAGCAGCAGTTCGGAAGCTCTTACAGCGGGTGCAAAGGGGCAGGCTGATGCAGCGGAGAACGCTTCAGCATCAATGGAAGAGATAGCTGCCAGTATCAGGCAGAACGCAGATAATGCCAGCCAGACCGAAATGATTGCACTTAAATCAGTAGGCAGGGCAAAGGAAAGCGGGGAAGTGGTAAGAAAGGCTGTTGATACAATGAAGGATATTGCAGGGAGAACCAGTGTAATAGAGCAGATTGCCAGGGAGACAAACATGCTTGCCCTTAACGCTGCCATAGAGGCGGCCAGGGCTGGGGAACATGGAAGGGGTTTTTCCATTGTAGCGGATGAAGTCCGTAAGCTGTCGGAAAACAGCCAGACTGCTGCCGGTGAAATTAGTGAGTGTTCTAAGTCCAGCGTAAAAATAGCCGAAGAGGCAGGATGTACCATTGATGAACTTATTCCGGATATACAGAATACAACCAGGCTTATACAGGAGATAAGCGCTGCATCCAGTGAGCAGAACTCAGGGGCGGAACAGGTTAACCTGGCTCTGCAGCAGCTGGACAAGGTAATTCAGCAGAATAAAAATGCAGCGGAGGAAATGTCCGCTGCATCAAAAGACCTGGCAGAACAGGCGGAACAGCTGCAGAAAACTGTTTCTTTTTTTAATATCGGTGATTGATAAAAATCAGTATTTTTTAAGCTGTTCTTTTGAACATGTTTCCCAAAGGGTACATTCACCATTATTTTCTTCCACCGGAAACACAAGTACTGCCGCCTTATAATCCAGATATACGGCCTTTACCTTTTTCCCGATGCGCACCATGTCGTCATCTTTAAGAATATAACCGGACTCGGTTTTAACAATGTCTGCACCGGTTTTTAAAAGCAGGTCCTTTACCATTATACTGCTGTTAACATCACCGACGAAAAAGTGTCCTTTGAGTCTTCCGTCATTACCTGAAAGTCTTAATCCTGTGCCTGCCAGGGCTCCTATAATTCCGTCCCCGGTTCCTCCATGTTCGGACAGGTGAACATTTAATGATTCTGCAAGATCATAGGCTATTTTTTTGTTCAAAATAGTGTTCTTTGCTTTTTTACCGTATTCAATTAGTATGTCTCTGTTATCCAGTTTGTCTGTTTCAACAATGCAGAGACCAGGGTCAGACCCAGGCGCGCTTTCCTTTATTAAAAAATCCTGGCAGAATGCAGTTATCTCATCAAGGCTGGTGTCCTTTATTTCCGCCTCAAAACACATAGAACTGTTGTGTGATGTGTATGGGATATCAGGGTGCACATAAAGCTGGTGCCTGGTTACAGGGCTTCCTGTTCCAAAACCCTTTTCCTCTATAAGCTCGGACAGGGCTGATGCAAGATGTCCTGTGCCCGGTGTTTCAAGGTTGTCTGTGTCGTCTATTGCTATTAGTATTTTCATACATTATTTCCTTTACTGATTACTGTTCCCTGTTTTTCTTTTGGGTTTTCTCACAAGCTCTCCTTCAAGTATTTTCTTAACTTTACTTTCCGAAAGATCAAAATCAAAGAAGGTCTTATAGTAGCTTTTTGTTTCGGTTTCCATATCTGTTTCTTTAAAGACAGACGGATATATTTTATTTGCTGTCCACATTATTGCCAGCGGTGTTTCAATGGATCCCGGATGACCCCAGCGCGATATTGCTATGGGCATCTGGTATATCCTGCTGTTTTTTACAGCGTCAATGGATGCCCATTTTCTGTCTTCCTGCATAAGTCTTTTTGCTTCCGGTTCGTTTGCAAGTATTACTTCAGGGTTCCATGCTATAATCTGCTCCAGAGCTGCAAAGTTTTTTCCTTCCAGTATGTTTTCAGAATGATTCAGTGCTACATTTTTTACTCCGACAACTTTAAGCCAGTCTGTAGAAAGGTCATTATCCTGGGTGGTTCTGGTGGCTTCGTTTTCCGAATAGTAGAGCCTCAGCTTTTTTTCTTCCGGTATATTATCAGTCAGACTTTTTACTTTGTTAATTACGGTATTATAAAAACTGATATATTTTTCCGCCTCTTTTTCTCTGCCTGTTGCCTTACCTATTATCCGGACAGCCTGCTGCTGACTTTTTATATCCGAGTAGTCGATTATTATGGTGGGTATATGAAAACGCGCAAGTTTTTCCATCTCGCCCCTGTTGCCCGACATGTCTCCTGCCATAAACAGAATGTCAGGGGAAGCCCTGAGAAGTTCCTCCATGTTTATTGCTCCCTGTGTCTTTGGAACAAGAGCCTTTTTTATTGCCGGGCAGATTTCAAGAAGAAGAGAATCTCTTTTAAGTCCGTTTGATACAGCTACTATATCATTTCCTCTTCCCAGCATGGTTACAACATGGCCTGTAAATGCGTACAGACAGGCTATTCGCTTTACCTTTTCGGGGACAGATACCTTTCTGCCAGCACTGTCTGTAACTGTTATGTATCCTTTGCTTCTGTCCGGCTGTGTTGTGTTTCCTGCTGCATTAGCTGTTATAAAAATCAGGGCAGCAATGATACTGAGGGTTTTCAGGCCGTTTTGTATATGGAGTTTTTTCATGATTGCTTATTTCCTCACTGTTTTAAGAGGGATTATCCGTTTCAGTTTCCTGTTCCCGTTATCTTCAAGAAAAAAAAGACTGGACTTGACACCGTATAGGTTTTCGATCCGCTCCTCATTGAGAATCTCACCGGGTGTTCCCGTGTAAATGAATCGTCCTTTTTTTAACAGGGCTATGTTTATCTTGAGGCCGTTATCTTCAAAATAGAATGTATGATTGGGGAAATGCGTGGCCATAAGTACGGATATCTGTTTTTTCTTAACCAGGTTAACAATTGCCTCAAGAACCACAAGCTCGTGTCTGAAATCAAGGTGAGCTGTGGGCTCATCCATTATAATTACGCCTGTTTCCTGGGCCAGGGCCCTTGCAATCATAACAAGCTGAAGTTCGCCTCCGCTTAGCTTTGTGTAAGGGCGGTCTTTTAAATGACTTATTCCTGTAAGTTTAAGGGCATCAATAGCGATATTTCTGTCAATTTTTGAAGGCGCTGAAAAGATACCTGTATAGGCAGCTCTTCCCATCATTGTTATATCCAGCACACTGTAAGGAAATGCGCTCACATGTTTTTGCGGCACATAGGAGATCTGCCTGGCAAGTTTTACAGGATTCAGCTCCCTGATATCCTTTCCTGCTATTTTTATGTTTCCCTGCCTTAACCTGTTTTCGCCCAGTATGCAGTCAAGCAGGGTGGTTTTTCCTGAACCGTTAGGGCCAAGCAGGCAGAAGATTTCTCCCTTTTCAAGGGAAAAGGAAACATCCTGAAAGATATCAGATGATCCATAGGCAAATGATGCGTTATTTACTTCTATAACCGGCATTTTACCACCCCTTTGCTTTTGTCTTTTTAAGCAGGTATATAAAGAACGGACCGCCTATAAGAGACGTCAGTATTCCAAGGGGAATTTCTGATCCGCTTAATATTCTGCCCAGGCTGTCTACTGTTATCATAAAGCATGCACCAAGGCAGAATGATACCGGTATAAGTACCCTGTTGTCGTTTCCGGCGAGCATCCTTCCTATGTGGGGTATAATGAGCCCTATCCAGCCTATTGTGCCGCTGACGCACACTGCTCCGGCAGTGGCAAGGGTGGCGCCTGTAACAACTGTGGTTTTTATTATCCTGGTATTTACGCCAAGGCTTCTTGCCTCCTTATCACCCATTGAAAGAACATTTATTCTCCACCTTACAAGAAAAAGTCCTAGAGATCCGATAATTATCAGGGGACCTGCGGTAAATATATCTCTGTAGCCGGCATTTGCCAATGATCCCATAAGCCAGAATACGATGGATGGAAGCTGTTCATAAGGGTCTGCAACATATTTTGCAAAGGAAATAAGGGCAGAAAATATTGATGACACGATCACGCCGCCTAAAACAAGCATTATTGCGGGTGCGGTATTGTAGGTTCTTCCTATAAGGTAGCTTAAAAAAACAGCAAGAATTCCGAAGGAAAGAGCAAAGGGATATACTGCTGCGGTAGCACCGAAAAGAAGAATTGCAACAGCAGCGCCAAAACCCGCTCCTGAACTTACACCTAAAATTCCGGGACTGACCAGCGGATTTTTAAACAGTCCCTGCATTGCAGCGCCGCTGATACCGAGCGCACCTCCTACAAGAGCGCCTAAAAGAGCCCTTGGCATTCTCAGCTCCCATATTATGTTCCTGTATCGGTCAATCCCAGGGTCTCCGTCAAGAACAGGCCCCTTGAAAAGCATTTCGATTACCGTTGATAACGATATCGGATATCTTCCAATGCATAGAGACAGCAGGATAAATGCAAAAGGTGATATTATTAGTAGGATTATGACTGCTTTTCTTTTCAATTCATTTCCCGGAAAAAATAAGTGTTATAAATAATTTAACCCGTTTTTAAGCCTGGGGAGTATAGATTGAATTTATGCAGGAGGTCAATAGAAGGCATTAATTTATTTACAGGCCTTAAATGGGTAATTATGGTTTAAAATAGTAATAAAAAACAAAAAAGTCATGATATTTTAAAAAATATTGACTGAAAATTACTATAAAAGATATATGGGTTTAAATATAACCGAATGAGAATAATCATAAGTTTGATTTTGTAAAAAAAGTCAGAGGAGATACAAATGACATCAAAACAGCAGTTGAGTTTTTTGATTGTATTATGGTTACTATTCTGGGCAGGCTGTTCAGCGCCTGAAAAAAAGAGTGATCCGAAAATTGATGCAGTATACGGGACAGGTGATACCTCAGTAACTATTGCAACAGGGAGCCCCGGGTCCCTTGGTCTTTTAAAGGAACTGGCAGAGCCATTTTGCGAAAAAAACAACTGTACAATAAAGTGGATTAAACGGGGAAGCGGGGCATCACTGAAAGCCCTTAAGTCCGGCGAAGCCCACATAATACTGGTTCATGCACCTGAAGCGGAAAAAGAAGCTGTAAAAGAAGGGTGGGCAGCATACAGGTCACTCATAGGCGGTAATGAGTTTTATATTGTGGGCCCGGGAGCAGATCCTGCCGGTATTAAAAGTGCCGGATCAGTAGCAGAGGCCTATTCAAAAATTGCAGCTTCAGGATCACTGTTTTTTACAAGAAATGATAATTCGGGAACACATAAAAAAGAAATGATGATATGGAGCATGGCCGGAATTAAACCGGAGGGGGCATGGTATGCTGCAACCAACGATTTTATGGGCCCCACTCTTATGAGGGCTGACAGGGAAAACGGTTATTTTATGACTGATTCCAGCACCTACTATGCAAAGCTGAGAGGCCTTCAAAATCTTGAAATACTTTTCAGGGGAGATCCTGTTCTTGTTAATGTTTATCATGCAATGGGCCTTCCTGAAAACAGCGCTGATAAAGAAGTGAGCAGGCTGGTAACAGGATTTATTGAATTTGTAAAATCACAGGAAGGTCAGAAGATTATAGGTGAGTTCGGAAAAGAAAAATATGGCTCTCCTCTATACATGGATGCTGAACAGGCTGCAAGTGCTGAATAGGGGCTTAATTTATTGAGCCTGGTGATGGAATAAAGTGAGTGCTTATACAGTCTGAATAAAACTGAGAGTATGAACTCCCGGCTTCCGCAGTGTGCGGATTAACAGCCGGGCGTTCATCTATAATGATATACTGCTTTTATTCATTAATTCTTGCATCTATGAACACGATTGGTTTGCCAACCCTCTTTATGACAAGAGGGCAGTGCGGTGTACCTTTGGGGATATAAAAGTAGCATGAATAGTCAATTTTTCTTACCTTGTCTCCGAGCAGCATTTCACAGTCTGCGTCAAATTCCAGAAAATTTTTCCCGTCACCGCCGATTAAAAATATCCACTGATCATGATCTTCGTGAGAATGCGTGCTTCCTCCGATGGTGTCGGGTTCCGTTATGTATGCAAATCCTATGGCAAGCCTTGATCCCGGGATATCACCGGACCCCCATGCCGTTATCATTGGGGAGGTAATGGTATCATGTATGGACTGCCATGGTTTAAACTCGACAACACCGGGCTCCCTTACTGTATTACCCAGTTTACTCATATCCATTTTGTCGTAATAGTCAGGCTTCTGTGCATAGGCTCGCGGTGCTGTTAATGCAGACAGCATGCCTGCAAAGGCAAGGCCTGCTGCTCCTGAAGATACATTCTGAATAAAGTCGCGCCGGTTGATCTGTTTTTCATCTGTCATTGCTTTCTCCCTGTAACAAAATTGTTAATGATAAAATTCCGTTATAAAGATCCATTTTAAGCACAGACTGTAAAAGCGTTAGTGCATCAATCTCAGCAGGTTTTTATATTTATCGGAAATTCGTAAATACTGAAAAAGTGTAAACTGTTTGCGGCAAAAGAGAAGCAGATGTTATGACAGATGAGCCGCGAAGTAACGTCATAATAATGTAATAAGAAAAGAGCGTTGAATAACAGTTAAAGAATATATTCAAGTTGATTTTATGTGTCAATAAATTTGCAGATACATAATGTAAAGCAACGCATGCTTCAGGCATACATCTTTGTTGATCTTTTTGTTTACAATGAATTCAAATTATACTAGAGATGCAGTGAATTAATTCTGAAAGGCCTCTTGTACATGTTTAAAGATCACGCTCAAGCTGTAAATGGTTCACGCAGGAACATTAGACGAAACAGCAAACGGCACAGCAAAAAAAATATACTGATACTGCTGCCTGTCTTTATAGTTGTTCTGATTCTGCTTACCTTTTCCTGCTTTAATATACTGCCGTCCCGTGAAGAAGAAAGCACCGCGGAGCTGACTGCTGAAACAGCAGACCAGGAAACTATTGAGCAACCCAAAGAAGAAATATTTGAACCGTCAATAGATACTAAAACACTTACTGTTTCATCCGGTGATACTCTTGCAGAGCTGCTTGTTGAAGGCGGACTTTCAAAAACTCTGGCGCATACAGTTATTGCTTCTCTTAAGGATGTGTTTAATCCACGCAGCCTGAGGAAAGGTCAGGAGATTACTCTCAGCTTTGAAAACCTGGATGAACAGGCAGAACCGGTTTTTCAGTGCCTCAGTATCAAGCTGGATGTCACAAAGGAAGTGTGTGTTACCCGAATGCCGGATAACCGTTTTATATCAGAGGAAATTATTTATGAGCTGGATGCAGTTCTTTCAAAGGCCCGTGCTGAGATAAGTTCAAGCCTTTATAATGCTGCAGAAAAAGCCGGAATGCCTGTTGATGTACTGGTGAAGCTGATAAGAGCATATTCATATGATGTGGATTTTCAGAGAGATATAAGACCCGGTGACAGGTTTGAAGCTTTGTATGAAAAAATGGTTGATAAGGACGGCAATTATGTAAGGGGCGGTTCAATTCTTTATGCACTGCTTAAAACAAAAGGAGTAGCTCTTCCTGTATACAGGTTTAAAACATCGGACGGACATTATGACCTGTACAATGAAGACGGAGAATCGATCCGTAAAACGCTCATGGTAACACCCATAGACGGTGCAAGACTCAGTTCCGGGTACGGTATGAGAAAACATCCTGTGCTTGGATACAGCCGCATGCATAAGGGGCTCGATTTTGCCGCGCCCAGAGGTACTCCAATAATGGCTGCCGGAGACGGAATTATTGAGTATGTAGGAAGAAAGGGCGGTTATGGTAATTATATATGTATACGCCATGCAAATGAGTATAAAACCCTTTACGGTCATATGAGCAAGTACGGCAGTGATATAAAAAAGGGCGTAAGGGTAAAACAGGGACAGGTCATCGGTTATGTGGGCTCTACCGGGGTCTCAACCGGGCCTCATCTTCATTATGAAGTTCTCCACAGGAACAAAAGCATAAATCCCTCCTCCGTAAAAACTCCTCCGGGTAAAACACTTAAAGATGAAGAACTTGAAAGATTTTTTCTGGCCAAAAGAGAACTTGAAAGCCGATACGTTTCTCTTGAAGATCCAAAAAAGATTGCCAGCCTGGATTGATAATTTAAGAATATTAATTATATAAAAATAATATAAATTATTATATTTGTTTATAATTTAAAGCACTTCCAAAAAAAAATAATTTTTAAAATAACGAAAATACTTGATTAATTTCAGCTATTAATTAAAGTAGCGGATTAAATTGGCCGGTTTGTTTCAGCCGACCGATTATTTTAATTTTTAGAAAGGAGAAGCAATGATGAAAATGATAATAAAGATGCTGTCTGCAGTTACACTTCTTATTCTGGTTGCAGCATGTGTAACTACTGCACCTGTTGATCTGCCGGCAAAATACAATCTTGATAATGACCTTCGATCTGTCAATAGAATTTCCGCACTCAGAGTTTCAAGCTGGGAACAGGCTGATATTCAGTCTCTGGTTATTGGCGTTAATGGCGGTCAGTATTATCTTCTGGTTTTAGACAGGCCTATGGAGGCACCTCTTGCTGATGAAATAATTGGTATTTCAGATAAGGGTTCTAGCATTACATCCGGCTTTGACAAAGTATATGTGCGATTCTCTTCCGGTATTCAGTACTATGTTATTCAAAAGATATACGAGCTCAAGGACAGAGCCCAGGCAAGTGAATATAAAGATAAGCTTACCAAATAATGCAGATGATTTAGATTTACTATATGGCTCTTTTTTACTGATTGAGCCATATAGCCACAAGCCCTATTAACCGTTTTAGTTCCCGCCTTTTTTATTGTCCTATGCAGTACCAGTTTCCAGCATCCTTAATATCTCCCGAACCTTTATACTCTGCATATTCCGGATATGGGCACATCGGGCGTGTAAATCCGTTTTTTCCTGATCCCATCATCACTTCGGGTGCTGTTCCTTTTTCTACCCATTTTTCAAGGACACCTATTGCGTCAAAGCTGTTTACACCGGGGCCTCCGCCGCAGTGTCCCATGCCCGGAGCAAGAAAAAGCCGCATCCAGTTGTCCTGATTTTTCCCCATGTTATCCAGCACGCTTTTGTAATACCATATGGTTGTTTCAGGTGTAATACCTGTATCGCTCCATCCGTGTGTTAAAAGCAGTTTGCCTCCAAGTGATTTAAATCTGTTGAGGTCAGGATCAACTGCATCAACATAACCTACAGCCTTATCTATCAGCGGAAGGTCTCTGTTCAGATCAAATTTTCTCCAGTCAAGATCAGGGTTATTAAATGCTATCCTCACAATATCAAACAAAATATTTACAGCTCCGGGCCCCTGGTTTAATGCAATATTTGCAGGTATCGGGTTTCCCAGTGCCTGACCTGAAAAGATGAGCTCACCTTTTGAGTTTCTTACTCCGTTGTAAAAAGTATCAACGGTCTTTAACTTTTCACTTGTAAGGCATGAAGCTTCATTGCTGTTTTCTTTACAAAGAAGCTTTGTGAAATCCGCTTTACATAAATGCGGATTGTTAAGAAATCCTTCATTATATTTGTCACATTCTTCCATGATCATGCTGTTTACCAGTAATGCTTTTGCTTCTGAAAGGTTGCCTTCCGGACGATTGTACAGATCCACACTCTGGGCAATGGAAGATGTCCACATGTGGACATGCCGGTTGGCACATGATCCTGCGATGATACCGTTATAGTCATCAGGGTATCTCTGTGCTTCCATCAGCGCCTGGCGTCCTCCTGTGGAACAGCCTTTAAAGTATGAATGTTCGGCATTTCTTCCGTAAAAGGCCCTGATTATCTTTTTTGCCTTAAGTGTCATTTCATGTGTAGAGCGGTAGGCAAAGTCTATCATTTTTTCGGGATGGCCGATTGCCCATTCTCCTCCCGGTTCCTGGTGTCCCGTATCAGTGCCTGCTGTGGCATATCCCCGTTTCAGCGCATCGGGCATTTCATTCATTTTTCCCTGAATTGACCCTGCAAAAAAGCCGTTGCCAACGCCCATAAATTTGCCGTTCCATTTTTTCAAGGGCAGCCACATTTCCATTTTTATAAGAGAATCCTCAGAAGGCTTAAGATCAAGCTGTACCCTGCAGTAGGAAGGCAGGGGCTGTTGAGTGGTGCCCGGCTCCCCTTTTACAGCTGATGCATCTGTAACGACCGCATGATCAAGCTTAAGGATTTTAAGATCTTTACACGATGCTGCTGAAGCGGACGAAGCTGACATTAAAAGAATCAGGACGCTGATTATAACAGTAAAGGGCAGAATATAAGATGCAGGTTTTAACATGGCTGTTTCCCTCCTCATCAAAATTATAAATTATTGTTCTTTATTCCAAGGTATACCCGGTATGGGCCAGGGGTGCCGTATGGTAAAAAGGCTATCCTGTCTCCGGCACAAAGGGCAGTGTTCATTGCAGAAATTTTCCCATTAATAAAAACTCCCTCAATCTCATCTTCTGGCAGGGCAAGTTCCTTTGCTATGTCAAAAGGTGTACAGTTAAAGGATGGTAACTGTTTCTTTAAAAAGTATGGAATGTTCTGGTTATCAAGATATTTCCTAAGTGCTCCGAAAACACGAATCTCTATCTGATTGTCTGTGTTTTTTTCATTCATATCATCCGCCGCCGATAGCCGGGAAAAGATACACCCTTTCCGTTCCGTTCAAAATGTATTCTTTTTCTACAATTTTTCCATCCACCATGACAATGGTTACCATGTCAGAGGGGATATTTATTTTATCACACAGTTCATAAACAGGTGTTCCGCTGCTGATTTCAGCAATTACACCTTTGCCTGGGTCATAGCCTGGTATGAAGTCTCTTAAAATGGAACTTAAAAAAATATTCAATGCCTTCCTCTTTTACTGAAAACGGGTGTCTATTGATGATAGGAGCCGAAAAATTAAAATCAGATTTATACCTGATCAGACTGTCAATTATCCCAGAGAGGTCTTTTCATGTCAATCATCAGGTAATGTCCGGCTTATATCAAAAGCGATATAAGTGCTTAAAAATACAGGATAAAAAGCTTGCATGCAGTAATTGGGGGTAGTATCATATATAAAACTAGGCAGGATATGATTAAGCGTTATTTTAATTTATCGTCTATTTGACGGACGCGGCAGGTAACATATCCGAAGGAGGAACAAATGCCAAAAATAATCAGAGTCAATATGACTGACAAGAAAGTTAAAACGGAAGAGCTCCCGGAGGCCTATGCAGGCATGGGAGGAAGATGGCTGACTTCAGCCATTGTAGGTAAAGAAGTACCGCCTGCATGTAATGCAATCGGGCCGCACAATAAACTTGTTTTTGCACCGGGGCTTTTATCAGGCACCAACTGTGCCAACTCAGGAAGAATTTCGGTTGGAGGAAAAAGTCCTTTAACCGGTGGAATAAAGGAGGCCAATTCAGGCGGCCAGGCGGGTGGGTACCTTGCCAGACTGGATATCTCCGCAATAGTTGTAGAAGGACTTGTAGAGGATGGTAAACTTTATAAACTTTTTATCAGTAAAGAGAAAACAGAACTTACCCCTGCTGATGAGCTTAAAGAGCTGGGCAACTATGATACTGTGGATGCACTTGTAAAACAGTTTGGCAATAAAGCCGGATATGTAAGCATAGGCCAGGCCGGAGAATGGAAGCTGTCCGGTTCAAGTATTGCCTTTTCCGACAGGGAGCTGAGGCCCACAAGGCATGCAGGTCGCGGAGGGCTTGGTGCCGTAATGGGTTCCAAGGGGCTTAAGGCTATTATCATTGATCCTGGAGGTGGAGTAAATGCTCCGATCAAAGATGCGGAAAAATTCAAACAGGCCTCAAAGCGTTTTGCAAAGGCCATTATGGATCATCCTGTATCAGGGCAGGGGCTTCCTAATTACGGTACGGATATTCTTGTTAACATTATTAATGAAGCAGGCGGAATGCCTGTTAAAAATTTCAGCTCCGGCCGTTTTGAAAATGCTGAAAATGTATCCGGAGAAACAATGAACAAACTCACCACCGAAAGAAACGGTGAAGTTGCTGTAGGGTGTATGTCCGGATGTGTAATAAGATGTTCCGGTACATACCATAACAAAAAGGGCGAGTTTGTTTCAAAGTGGCCCGAATATGAAACCGTATGGGCATGGGGCCCCAACTGCGGTATTGATGACCTTGATGCCATTGCACGGCTTGATTACGGATGTGATGATATAGGCCTTGATACTATAGAAGCCGGAAACGCTGTGGCAGTTGCCATGGACGGAGGTGTTAAGCCCTTTGGAGATGCTGCAGCAGCAGAAGAACTTCTTGCAGAAATAGGCAGGGGCACTCCGCTCGGCAGGGTCCTGGGGTCAGGTGCTGAAATAACAGGCAGGGTTTTTGGTGTAAGAAAGGTGCCGGTTGTAAAGGGACAGGCAATGCCGGCCTATGACCCCAGAGCAGTTAAAGGGCAGGGTGTTACCTATGCAACATCTACAATGGGCGCTGACCACACTGCCGGGTATGCAGTATGTCAGAATATCCTCAAGGTCGGCGGAAATGTAGACCCCTTAAAGCCGGAAGGTCAGGTTGAAACATCAAAGATGCTTCAGGCTGTTACAGCGGCAGTGGATGCTGCCGGCCTGTGTCTTTTTGTAGCTTTTGCCGCGCTTGATAATCCTGATGCATTTGAAGCTGTTGTTGATATGGTAAATGCAAAGTTCGGCCTGTCTCTTACAGGTGATGATATATTTGCCCTTGGGCGGGATATCCTTAAAGTGGAAAGAGATTTTAATGCCGGTGCAGGTTTTACATCGGTTCATGACCGTCTTCCTGAATATTTTCAGGAAGAGGAACTCTCTCCCCATAATACGGTTTTTGATATAAGTGATGAAGAGCTGGACAGGGTGATGAATTTTTAACAGATAATCAGGGCTGATATACTTTATTGTGTATCAGCCCTTTTTTTATGCTTTATGCATGGCAGGCAGCTGCTTTTTTGCAGGTATCCTTTTTAAAGCAGGATATGCATGAATGTTTTGAATTGTCATGAAGTGATGATTTCCTGCCAGAAGCCTTTCTGGCTGACTTAATAACCGTTTCAAGCAGTTTGTTGTATTCTTCGTCTGTGAAATCCCTCATTATCCGCCCTGTAATTCTGCGTGAAATTTCTTCTGTCCTGGTAAATCCCATTGTGTCCTTTGAGCTGTAAAAATATATTGCATTGTCCCCGTATTCTACATGCTCAATCTTGTTGGCCCCTTTTTCTACGGTTTTCATTATCATTTTTAATCCCCCTGCTGCCAGATGTTGACGAAAATCCGTAATGGAAAATTTGCCTCTATAAATCATATCGACAATCTACGGGAAATATTTAATAAAACAGGGTTCAAGGGTAAGGGTGGTCGCTGTGCCAATACTTCTGACTTAAGAGATCAGTCATAGATTCATCAACCTGTAAAGAAGGTGATATCTTTTTAACAGGTGTTCTGAAGTTAATCATGGGAACGGGTTTTTATCACCTGTAATCTGCTGGAAAAAGTATCCCTGCGGCATTTATTAATAAAGCACAGCTATTGCCTTGTTTGGGCATGCTTCTGCAGCTTCGATACATTTTTTCTGCAAAGATACCGGCACTTCTTCAAAAAGGGCCTCTGCTTTTTTGCTGCCTTCCTGAAAACGGAAAAGGTCAGGACATATTATTACGCATCTACCAACAGTTCCGCATTTTTCCTGCAGTACTTTTACCTTCATTGTATTCTCCTTTCGGGAAACAGGTTTTAAATTATACCCTTTAAGTATACCGTAAAAACAAATCACATGGTACATACTGTTTTATTGTTTTCTGTCCAGCAGATGAAGTTCAAGAGGTTTTGATGTGTCGAGGTGAATGTCTCGCTGGGGAAAGGCTATTACAATATCTGCCTCCCGGAAAAGGTCATCTATCCTGAATCTCACGCTGCTTTCAATCATTCTGCGTTCAATAACACGCCTTATACTTACCCAGAAATGAATTTCAAATATAAGAGCATTATCTCCAAAATCAGAAAATATAACAAATGGCTCCGGTTTCTTCAGCACCCTGTCGTTTTCAACTGCTGCCTTGAGCAGCAGCTCTTTTACCTGGCTGACATGTGATCCGTAAATTACCCCGACTGTAACCTTTGTTCTTATTTCGTTATCAGATAGAGTCCAGTTGGTTATATTTTTTTCTAAAAAGGAGCTGTTTGGGACCAGTATATGAATGTTTTCACCTGTGCGCACGCGCGTGCATCTTGCACCTACTTCTTCAACCATTCCAAGTACACCATCCAGTTCGATGAGGTTGCCCACAGCGATAGGCTGCTCCGCCATTATTATAAAACCGCTTATGAAATTGTTGATCAGGTTCTGAGCTCCAAAACCTACACCAATAGCTATTGCACCGCCTAAAAAGGCAAAAGCCGTGAGCGGTACATTTATAAGCCTGAGAGCAAAAAGAAAAACCAGTACATAGGCAGAGTAATTTAATATTTTTCTGATTGTAAGAGATGTATTCTCTCTGAATTTAAGCCTGGCAAAAAGTCTGTCTCCCACTGTTTTGTTGAATATCTTAACAGTAATAATACCTGCAAGGACAATACCGACAGCAATGATCAGTTCTCCTGCCGTTACAGGATCATTATTAATATCAATTACCTGATATCCCCATACAGCAATAAACTTTTCCAGCATTTTTGTTCCCCATATAATGAGTATGTGTAGCTAAAAAGAATACTTCCGGATAATTAAAAGAGCGTTAATTAAAAAGCCTGTAAGATGTTAAAAAGATAAGTTTCAGAATGTGCCTGCCCTGAAGCAGGTTGATTCATAACATTTTCCCATGTTGCAACGGCTGTATTTTTCTGGTAGAAAGGCTTTTCGTTTTTAATTGGTATATCTTACACAATTTTACCTTAAAAGTCAGGAACTCTGAGATGTCAGGTTTTTCGGAAATTCTAATTATTATTGCGGTTCTTCTTGCCATTATTGTACTTCCAAAAAGGATGAGTAAAAATAACAAATCCGCGGCAGTGAAAAAAAAACGGCGCATTTGGCTTTCCGGATGGAACCGCATGGCTATATTAATCTCTCTTCTATGGCTCTCTTTTTTCTCCCTGTATTTTAAACCCTGGAACCATCAGCTGCTTATGTTTATTTATATTGGCATAGCTCCTGTAGCTGTTTACTGGGGAATCTACTGGACATATCTGGGTTTTAAAAAAAGAGGGAAATGATTCAGTTGCTTCAGGTTATTTGTACCTTCATGATTAATCAGAATGTTAATGCATATGGTGCCTGAATGTATAAGTAATGTGCACTACTGAAGCTCAATAATAAATCTTATAATCCAGTAGATCATAAGTATACTTATAAATATAACTGCAATGATTTTGTACCCTTTCACGCTTATCACTGTTTTGATTTCTTTACCTGTCGTAAGTTCATATAAAAATTTAATAAGGCATAACAGCAGTGCGGTATAAAGAAACGGCCCAAAGAGGTGAAAGCCAAAGGCTTCTTTGAAGTGCAGGTGAGAAAAGGCATGGAAGGATCTGGTGAGACCGCAGGTTGGGCAGCTGTAACCTGTGAGCTGTTTAAACCGGCATGTAAGAAATTCTGACTTTTCGGGTATTATAAAATAGGCCGTTATAAAAAGAGCCAGTAAAGATAATGATAAAACCGTTTTGAAAATAATTTTATTTGCCGGCATTAGAAGTGTCTTGAATTTTTATTTTAATAATCATTTATCAGTAATCCTGCCGGGTTTTAAGAATTGAAAAAGCCGTCCGGAAATTTTCAGGTTTCCGGACAGCTGTCTGATCGGTATTTATATAAAATCTATATCATCATACTTTGCCTGGAAAAATTCATATTCAGGCCCGAACTGTTCAAGAAATTCCAGGCTTAATGCTCTAAAGGTATATGTTACAGGCAGCAGTACCACGGAGCTTATATAGGGAATACCTAACAGTAAAAAACCTATGCAGCATGTGAGAAGTGCGATGAGCAGTACGGCAAAAAAAGTAACAATGTGAAGTACGAATATCATCAGCCCGTATATAACAAAGCCTGGAAGATGGGACGAAAGAAGAGGGATAAAGCGTCTCCACGCCTTGATAGCGCTGATATTGTTTTTGTACATTATTGGCACGATAAAATGGTTGAGGAATAAAGAAATATAACCGGTGATAACCGCCAGTCCAAAACCAGCCAGGCCGCTTACAAATAAGGAAAAGGCTGTCCCGAACCCTGCATCGCCGCTGCTGTTTGCAGAATAAATGTTGAATGCCGCCACTATGAAAAGCAGGCCGAATACAGCAAATGCGATAAATCCAAAACATAACCGCCATATAAAAAGAGAGTTTGACAGGGAGGAGTATTTATCCCATGGTTTTTTAATCAGGGCGCGGTTGTGAACTACATTGTCCAGAAATATAAACTTGCCCCGTGAACTGAGCCAGGTAAAAACAATGCCTATAGCAAATAAAATAATAGCGCCAAAGCTGATAAGCACAATTCCAAATGGGTTTTCTGATATCCAGTTTCCGAAGTTTTGAAAAAACATGCCGAAATGATGGGCCGCGTCTTCAGTTCCTGCCCACTTAAAGGGGTTCTTGTCACTTCTGTTCAGTGCTTCCGGCAGGGTCGCGAGAAAAGCTGCAAATCCCAGCACACACCATTTTCCAACGTCAAAGGGGTCAAAGAGGGCGTCTTTCATTCTTTCCCATCCCCTGGTTACTGCTTCTGCGTACCTGATATTCATGATACCCTCCATGATAATAAATTTACATGCTGTAAATCTCTGAAAACGGGATTCTTTTAAAATGTCATGATAGTATTCAAAAACTGTAATGCGGGATACAGAAAACTAAAGCCTTCTGTTTTGTGAGAATAGTAAGAAGAAAAAGGAATATCAATAAAAAATTAAGAAGGAGCTGGTTAATCAACATTGCATGATATCTGTACTGTGTTATTATGATCTTTTCCGGTTTTCAGTGCATAATATTTGTCATTCATTGCTTGAACTATAATCTTCGGAGATAAAATGTATCGATACTCTATCAGAAGTACAGGTCTGATTTTATTTGCAGCTCTGTGTCTGGGATTATTATCAGCTGCATACACATACGCGGAACATTCAGGACAGGCTGATTCTTCATTACTTGTTTCATCTCTCAGGGTTGATAAGGCTCTGGACTTCTGCGGTGAAGAGATTCCTGTCATCAGACAGGAAGTAAAGGAACGGTTTGAGAAAGAGATGCTCCTATCTCTATGGGATCGTCCCCAGGTTATCCTGTGGCTTAAGCGTTCAACACGCTACATGCCTTTTATTGAAGATGCGCTTAAGAAAAATAATTTGCCTGATGACCTTAAATACATAGCTGTGGCAGAAAGTGCGTTGAGACCCCATTCCGGTTCTTCAAAAGGAGCTATGGGTTTCTGGCAGTTTTTAAAGGGGACAGGTAAAAAATACGGACTTGTTATTGACAAGAATAAGGATGAAAGAAGAAATATATTCAAGTCAACAGACGCTGCCTTAAAGTATTTAAAGGCGCTGCATAAAGAGTTCGGGTCATGGACCCTTGCTGCCGCTGCCTATAATATGGGAGAAGAAGGTCTGATGACGGAAATTCTGGAACAGGGCACAGATGATTATTATGATTTATATCTACCGCTTGAAACCCAGAGGTATCTTTTCAGGATACTGTGTGTAAAACTGATAATGACTGATCCGGAGAAATACGGGTTTTATCTTTCAGAAGAAGACTGGTACCCGCCTTTTACCTTTGATAAAGTAAAGGTGAACTGTCCCGAAGAAGTGCCGCTTCGTATTATTGCTCAGGCAGGGGAGACTCAGTATAAGGCAATAAAGGATTTTAATCCGGAAATCAGGGGGTATTATCTTTCAAAAGGGGAACACACTATTCTTGTTCCTGATGGAGCATCTAAGGGTTTTAAGCAGCGTTATAAGAAATACCTTAAAAAATATACAGCCGCACGAAAAGACCGTACATACATTGTTAAAAAAGGAGATAACCTGTCATCCATTGCGGATGAATATGATGTTCCGCTTAAAAATATTGTTATCTGGAATCACCTTGATGTAAATAAACCGATTCATCCCGGAGACCGGCTGATTATACATAAAGTGAAATAGATGATCTTGCAGGCTTCATTTAATCCGGTAAGGCTTAGTAATCCTGATCAATGTTTTTGATTTCAGGCTTCTTAATTGTTCTTCTGACAATGAGGTATCCTGATACAGTTATCACAAGCCCGGTAATAAAAATAATATTGTTATCTTTCATCATGCCGTATGCGGTTGCTGCAGCACCCGCTGCCAGCAGGACTGCAGGTATTAGTTTATTAATCAATTATATCTCTCTTTCTGATGTTAATCCTTGCAGTTACATGAACAGGAAAATTTTCCGTAACATTTTTTTATCCCAGATCCAAATAAAGCGGAATAGTATGGTTTTCGGCGGATAACTGCCTTGTGTTACCCAGTCTCCAGTTTTTAACCGTCAATCCTTTGTCTACAATATTTTTTATAATGTTCTTAATATTAATAAGTGGATGCCTGGAGAATACATTCGGCAGACCGTATGTAAGGCTGCACACCAGGCACTTGCCGGGTCTCTGAGTCAGATCAAAGGCAAGTTCAATCTGTTCTTCGCTGGCCTTTATAAATTTAAGCCGGATATCATATGCTCCCTCTGCGATATCACCGTATAGTGCTTCAAAAAACTGATCAGCTGTCTCAGGCGGTATGAGAGTGTCGAGAAAATCCTGTGTGAAGATCTGTTCCATAACAATATTATCCTGTTTAATTTAGTTGTCTTTTGAGTTGTTTTTGAGGGAGAAAGTATATTGTTACGGATACTGTATGTCAATATACAGCCTTTTTAAATTTCCGCCGTTGTTTTTTCAGATATGCAATATCACCGGTTTCCATGGAAAATGCTTCATTTATTGTTTCTACGGCCCTTTGAAATGAACCTTTTACATAATAAGCTTCCGCAAGAGTATCAAGTCGGTCCGGTGTTTTTTCCATAGAGACGGCCTTGTCGGCAAGCTCAATTGCACGTTCCGGATTCCTCATGCTTATATCATCCATGGTAACAAGCAGCCATGCATAGTTATTCAATAAAAAAGCATCCGGTGCTCCGACTGATAAAGCCTTTTCATAAAGGCCTACAGCCTTGTTATATTTTTTTATTTTACCGTATATGTTTGCTGCTCTGGACAATGAATACATATCTTCCGAATGCTCCAATACCTGGTGTCTGAGAGTATCACTGACCAGATCCGGATAAAGCTTTTCTATGTCCCTGATCATTTTATTGAGATTTTTATTACTCAGAAATTTTTCCGGGAGAACGGCTATGTTTAAAAATAAAAAACTCAAAGCATCATGCTTTGTAACTTTATGTTTTATAAAATTAACATCCGGAAATATAAGTGTGTCATTACCTGGGTTGACTCTGCTGGCCCCAATTTTACCCTCGCTGATATATCTGTTTATTTTGTTGTCCAGCTCTCTAAAGGAGATTTTAAAAGCAAGTTCAAAGGATTTATCAATTAAGACTCCATTGTTTATAAAATCCAGATATTGAATGAATTCATCTGAGCGTTTGTTGTCTGAGAGCATGTAATGCACGGTTATAAGGGCGCGGGCGTAAAATTTATCCAGAAATTTCCCGTGTCTTTTCTTTATGTTGAAAATATTTAATTCCGAAACTGTTGTTTTAAACAGAGATTCAGTGTCGATATTGTCATGTTCTCTGCACATTTCCATAATGCTGTTATACCGGTTTTTATGTGCATTCATGTTACCGATTATTACCCGTCCGTTTTCTTCAGTAAAAGTGCTGAAATACTGAGCCATTCCTTCATCAAACCATGGATGGATCACAGGTTCGGAAAATGAATTATGTATAAAAAGATGCACAAGCTCATGGAACAGTGTCCTGCGGCCATATTGGGTTTTACTGTGTGATGAAGGTCTGAATCCGTCGCACTGTGCAAAGATTGAGTACCCGTATCCTTTTGTGAAAATACCCGCGTATGTTCCAGGGATTCCGGTTGCTTTAAATGTTCTGATATCCTTAGCCGCAATAACTGTTATTTTTTGAGGAAATGGCTTCTGAGTGAACGTCAGGATAAAACTTAAAAAATGTTTAAAATTTTCCAGTTCATGAACAAGCTCCCGGGCTCTTTCTTCTTCAGTATCTGTTAAAATATTAAAGTTTTCAGTTTCAAAAATAATCCAGTCTGACTCTGCAAGTCTTTTTACATTAACTTTTTCGGCAAAGCTGAAAGAGGAGAACAGTAATGCAAGGCAGGTTATGGTTATTAGTTTTTTTAACATTCAGTCTCCTGAAATACTGAAAACGGGAAATCAGGAAGGTGAGAAGGCAGGAATGTAAGTAAAATAGAGAACCTGATTTTATAATCAGCCTTCTTGGTTTCTAATTTTCTTATCTTCCATTTTATCTTTCCTTCCGGACCCTGCAGACAATAAACACCATCGGTTATATTTTTCAAATTCATGGATATCAGTAAATGTTTCATTTCCGATAAATTGCCTGTCATAAAAACCTCTTGCAAGAGGTGTCAGGTATATTTTTTTACTGTATCTTACAATGTCAGATATTGCCTGATGAAAATTTCTTTCGGCTTTCTGCTTTAACCGGTCTCCCAGATAGGCGTAATTACAGGCGTTTGAGTAGATCCTGAGTTTTCTCAGGGGATTAACAGTCAGAAGTTCTGCAATGTAAAAATCATTTAATGTTACTGTTTTCAGATCGACCTTCTCATTGAGCTTTTTTTTGACGGAATGGTAAGCGCTGTATAAGACCGGATTAGTTGTAATCAAAGAAGCGCTGATGATAAAGTTGTTTACTCCCTTTATAATGCCCTTGCGTTTGCGGGTAATTTCCGTTGTTTCTGTTTTTCTGAAAAAGCATGTGCTCAGCAGCCTTATGTTGTCCCATGGTATAGAATCCGTTTGGCCTTTTACTGTAGTCACAGTAAAGTTTTTTTCGTCAGCTGAAACCTCCTTTACTGTTTCGGCATTAATATGTCCTGGAAGTTTTGAACAGTCACATGAAATACAGTTTATATCGATTTTATTTAATTTGCAGGTAAGATTTTCGGCAAGTTCGGGTGATGTTCCATCTATAAGAATACCCATGGCAGAGCGTATTTTCGCAAGTGCATCATATTTGATTATACCAAGCGTTTCGGCATATATGTCCGCTGCTTTATTAAGTAGATCAATATCGCCGATATCAATAGGCTCAGTTAAAACAACTGCGTATGTATTTTCCGGCATTCCTTCTCCTTTTTATACTGAAAAGGTATTAAAACATTTATTATTCATAGCTGGCCTGCAATGCCCCTGTATGGGGATATGTTAATGTCTGCCGGTTCGTAAAAAGCCGTAAAAAGCTCCGATAAAACCTCCGGCAAGGTGGCTGAACTGTGATATCCTGTCCACTTTCATGCTTGCAAGTACTTCATTCCCGATGAAAAGAAGAGTTATAAGGATAAAGGTTAAGGGAATCTCTCTTGTTTTAATATTGGAAAATGAACCCAGAAGAATAAGCATAAAGGCTAAGCCGCTGCCGCCAATAAGCGAATTGGAAAAAATTGCAGCATTTAACAGGGCTGTTATTACCGCTGTAACAAAAAACATTTCTATAAGCTTTACAGCTCCATATTTTTCTTCAAGCAAAGGTCCGATAAGAAGGATAATCATCAGGTTTCCCATCAGGTGTGATAAATCAGCATGGCCCACAACATAGGAAAACAGCCTGAAGTAGAATAAAGGGGATGCAAAAGAAAGACGGGCAGGAGAAGAAAAAAATCCGGCAATAGAATTTGAAAATGACAGTATTAGAACCGCAATTGAAATAATCGTATATGTTAGAATGACCGGTGAATTATATTTTATTTTCATATTTATTAATAATAGGATTAATATAAAAACTGTTAATACTTAAATTATTACACCTGTTGTAAATATCATGCTTTTAAAAAAAATTAAAGGCAGGTTTTCAGATCATTAGTTAATAAGAATCCGGATTCTTGTTTTTCGTTGACATGTAACATGAAAATCACTAAAAAAATAACTTTCTACGGGATATTTTATATCTTTATTCCTGCAGAAAACAGGCGTTATAACCGGATAAATCAAGTTTTTTAACGCTGTTTCATGCCTGAAAGTATTTTACAGCTCTGAATTTATTCAAATGAAATAAGTCTTTTTTAGAAGATGCTCAGCCAACATTTTAAAAGGAGGATTTTTTTATGAAGAGAAGAATATTGTTATGTGTTATTGCTCTGCTTTCACTTACATCTGCAGCATGGGCCGCAGATGTAGACGGTAAATGGCTTGCCAAAGTTGCCGGTACAATGGGGCAGGAGGATTCTGAAATTACTTTAACATTTAAAGCAAAGGGATCAAAAGTTACCGGAACACTGAACAACACCGCTATGCCGGGTGATGTTGAAATACAGGAAGGAAAACTTGAAGGCAATAATATTTCCTTTTCTCTCAGCCGTAACTTCGGTCAGAGTGATATGAAAGTTGTCTGGAAAGGCACTGTGGCAGGTGATGAGATCAAATTCACAAGAGGTATCGAAGGCGGTATGGGCGGCCCTGGCGGCGGCATGGGCGGCGGCATGGGCGGTCCTGGCGGAGGAGCCCCTGCAGCTCCGGAAATTATTGCCAAAAGGGTGAAGTAAAAACAGTCTGTTTGATAACGGGTTATGTATGAAAGGGGGATCTTTTAAAAAAGGTGCCCCTTTTTTTATACCAGTAATGCACCTCAGGTTATTAAAGTAGTAAGCGATAATATTCTCCCGCCAAACAGGAAAAGAGCAGCAGTAGATCTGCAGCTATTGACTGAATTGATTTACGAATGTATTATTATAAATACTGTGCACCTGTAAGTGTCTGGTAATATTATGATTCTATCACCAAACGAAGAACATGTATTTAAAGAATGTCCATACTGCGGTTTTAAATGGAATACTCGCGATTCATTTATTTCAGATCCTGATGTCACTATAATCGGATATCAGGCGAGTTTTAAAAAACTTACCAAAGGACTCTTTTATTTTAACCATTCCTGCAACGGAACAATGGCTCTATCTGTTTCCGATTTTAAAGATCTATATTCCGGGCCTGTTTATGAAGAGAGAAGAACAGGAGGAGATGGCTGTCCCGGCCACTGTCTGAGCATGGATAACCTGGAGTCATGTCCCGCACAGTGTGAATGTGCATTTGTGAGAGAATTGATTCAGATTATAAAGGCAAACCTATAGCGTTAATCTCTGATCAAATTTTTTTGACCGGATATCTGGTCTATTAAATTTTAAAGATATAGTCTGTCTTTTGAACAGTGTCTGAGTTTTAAAGCCTTAAATCCGATATCAGAATCAACTGTAACTGCTGTGAGAGTTTTTGAACTGTATAACTGGAAAAACGGCCTGGGTATTTAAACTGTTAATCTTTTATCTTTTTCTCCGGCTCTTCGGCGGATTACATTGCCTGTTCCGATTTTAGTTTTGCGCTGTTCCTGTCTGGTTTTTGTCTGATCGGAAATGTCGATCATTTTTTTAAGCTTTTCTTCTAATTCTTTCCTTCTGTTTTCGTTCACTTTTTTTCCTCTTTTTTTTATAAATATAGTCTTTCTTTTTGCAGGTTTTTATCCATGGTGAAATTGCGGAGTATGATAACTGCTGTAAGTAAAATGGATATCGGCACTGCCAGGGGATTAATTAAAAAAAATCCGGTCATAAATAATTGTTTTTTTAGGCCTGAAATGAAAAATCTTAACTCTAGGTAAAACAAGGGAAGTAAAAGGTAATCCTTACAAAAAGTGCGGTCCCAGGTCCTGTTTCCTTAAATACCTGATTTACAATTCTATTTCATAGCTGATTAATTTTTCACCCTGAATTCTGCCTTGCTGGATTCAGGTAGCTTGATCTGTGTTTTATAAAATTTTTTACAGGAACGAATCTGCAAAATCTGTTGAATAATTCACAAGGTATATAGCAGGGTGAACTATGTAAAACAAAAACGCCTTTCAAAATGAATTATACTATAAATTTGAAAAACGAATTAAATAAGAATATCTCTGTTTTATTTTCATGTCAAGTCTTCGGTTTATCTTAAGCGTTTTTTTATATTTATTGAGAAATAAGGATTTTCCTTATTCGGCTGTAAGGATCGTTTATTACCTGGCTGGCTGTATCAAAGACCATTGTGCTTCTGGTTTCCCTTTTATATTCGGGCCATTCTGGAAGTCTGATAATGCCGGGGTTTCCGGTTTTTGCAAAGGAGATCCATGCAGAACTCATTATATCAGCCATTGCCTGTGGTTCCGGACCTTCACCAGTCATGTTTCTGACTTTATCTGCGTTATCAAACACCAGCGGTACATCCAGTGCATGGTGTGCCCTTAGTCTGCCGTTATCTGCACGGGTTTCCCATGCCATAAGATAGGTGTAAACAGGGGCCTTTTTCTGATCTGATTTTCGTTCTGCCTGGAAGATAGTGGCTATCCAGTAGCCCTTTAAAGATGCTGCTATATTTATAAGGTCTGTGGGAGAATATTCCGGAAAAGCTGACCTGATGGCAGGGATTAATTTATCAGCCTTTTCCGGCAGAACTGTTTTTACATAATCTGTAAAATCATTATCAGTGTAAGTGCCGTATTCAGAGGCTCCTGCACGAAAAATTGATTCTTCATCCTTGTTTGAGCCGATCAGTAAGGGGACATCTGCTGATGTATCCGGTGCATCAGGTATAAACGGTTTGCGTTTAAGTGCAGTGCCGTCAACGCACGGCACAAATCCGCCTGTGGGTACTGTAAGCTGACCGGGAGTATTGCCTGCTGATCTGACAGCTTTTGGCTGTGCATCAAATATTAATTGAGCATCTGCTGTAATAAGTGTCCCGGTATCACCTTCTTTGATCCCAAGGTTTTTTAATAACTGCTGTCCAAGCTTGACTGCCTTATCCCTTGAGGGGGCGTCCAGTCCTGATCCGCTCTGAATGATGGCTTTATGAAACAGGCCTTTTGCCGATTCCATTGCCATGAGCATTGCCACTTTACGGCCTCCGCCGCTTTCTCCAAATATTGTTACGTTTTGCGGATCTCCTCCAAATTTTATTATGTTCTGCTTCACCCATTTAAGACTCATGATAATATCAAGCATGCCTGCCTGGCCTGAGGAGGCGTATTCCGGACCCCATGCATCGCTGAGCTGTAAAAAACCGAATACGTTAAGTCTGTGGTTTACAGTTACGATAACCAGGTCACCTTTTTGAGAAAGGTTATGGCCGTCACAAAAAGTATCAGCCCCGGAACCTGAAGAAAAACCTCCTCCGTGAAGCCATACCATCACGGGGCGTTTTCTGCTGTCTGTCTCCGGAGTCCATATATTTAAAAACAGGCAGTCTTCATCCGCCTTTTGTGCGTTTTCATCAGGTCCGCCAAATCCGGGGCCCTGCATTGCCCTGTTTCCGAACTCATAGGCTGTCACAGGTTCGTTCCATGGCTGGAGAGGAACCGGAGGCTTGAATCTGAGTTTTCCTATGGGGGGAGCTGCGTATCTTATCCCCTTGAAGGCATGAATTCCATTCTCTTTTATTCCTTTTACAGGACCGTAAGATGTATTAACAATATCGGGGTCTGATTTTATCTGAACAGGTTTGGTTTCCTGTGAACACCCTGATATCAGTAACATCGTAATAAGAGATAACGATTTAATAATACGTAAAAGGAGAGGGGGGAATTTCATTTTTACCTCATTTAACATTAGTTTTTGAAAAGTTTTTGTGCGAAATTTTTAAGGTCATGTCTCCACACATACCACGTATGTCCGCCCGGCATTTCACTTGAGTCGTACTTTATTTTATTTCTGTCAAATATTTTTAGCATCTCTTTTCCATTGTTATAGGCGATGTCTTCGGGGCCGCCCTGGGTAAAGACCAGGTATTTAACTGTTTTGTTTAAGGTATCTGCAATTTGTGTAAGCCGTTTATCGCCCTCTTCATACATTTTTTTGTTATTTGTAAACCAGCCAGAGCTCATGACATTAATATATGCGAACATATCCGGGTGTGACATAAAGGAGTTGAGGGTTTCCAGGCCTCCCATTGAAAGTCCTGCAATTGCCCGGTTTTGCGAGTCTGTATGTACGGTATAATTCTTTTCTATGTATGGAATTATGACCTTTGTGAGTTCATCTGTGAACAGGTCCGCATCCATTCCGCCGTCCGGCATAACAACAATCATTCTTTTGCATTTTTCTTCTGACAGGAGGTTGTCCATTATAAAACCGGCTCGGCCGACAGTAGGCCATGCGAGGTCGCTGTCTCCACCGCCGTGAATCAGATATAAAACCGGAAGTTTTTCTGATTTTACATTGTATTCGGGCGGTGTCCATATATGCATTCTTCGCATATTTTCTGATACTGAAGAGTAGTAACTGATATGAGATACCGCACCGTGCGGTATGTTTTTTCGCAGTGCAAAGAACTCCTTTTCTCCGGCAGGTATTATATCCAGGAGAGCAGATGTTTCCTTTGCGCCCGGAGCTTTTGGGTCATATACTTTTACTCCGTCCACTATAAAATGGTAGCGGTATGTCCCTGTTTTTATATTTGGAACAGTGAGTGTCCATACTCCGTTTTCCTGTTTTGTTCCTGTTATTTTTGCGCCCCATGGGACGGCATCTCCTCCCAGAGTAACTGTTTCTGCATCGGGTGCGTAAATGCTGAATACAACATCTCCGTTTTTAAGAATGTGCGTAGATTTCAATGTATCATTTGGTGTCTGGGGAGGTCTCTGCCACTGGGCTTGAACAGTTGTGCAAATAATGAGACTCGTAAGCAGGAAACACAGGTGTTTTTTCATAATTTGTCTCCGTAAAAGATGTATTTATTTTTTTTTGATGTGCTGTGATTAATCTGGTTACCAGAAAATGATTTTGGGGGCAATATAAATAGTTTGCGCTTTGAAGTAAATGTCGCTGGAGACTGTCTGGTATGAGTGAGCAGAATTTGATTTAATTAGTCGTAGATTTTTATTTTGAGCGTGTTTAAATATACTGAGCTATTAGGAGTGAAAGTTAAAGTAAAACTTTAGTTGTGCTAATCGCATATTTCCTTGACTCTGCCCACTATACCGCTTTCAAGTTTCACTTTTATCCCGTGAGGGTGAAATCCTGAATTGGTCAATATTCTTTGAACTGTACCATCGGTTAATTTACCTGTTCTCTGGTCCTGTTTCTGGACAACCCTTACTTTTAAACCTGGCTTTATATCTTTCCTGTTTTTTCCGTCCATGGTTAATGAGTTGTTCCTCCAGTTTGAGGCATAGGGTTTGCTTTAATTATTCCTTCTTTTTCCATGGCGCCCATTATTGCATTCAGGCTTTGAAAAAGCTGGATAACTGCCTGCGGAGTAAGTGCAAGCCTACAGGCCGGATATTTTTTTCCTGTCGGTGGTTGTGACGGGTCCGGTCTTTCAATGCGTGTTATGCATAGTTCGAGGGTTGCTATACCTTCTGTGAAGGAACATTTTCCCATGGAGTTTATAAAGGTTTCTGTAATATCAAGGCGGTCTGTGTATTCAATTTTGGGTTCAGGTAAGTTCATATAGTTCTCCTGCTGTTTTTAAAGTTTGCGCCCGTCAGAGATACCAAATTATTCGGAGTGTTCTGTGAGCCGGGAAAAATGTTGAAATATTTCAGCATGCACTGTTCGGTGAATAAATTCATAATAATCAGGTATTTAAATTTATATTGGATTTATCATATGAGGCTTTGTCCGTCCAGTAGATTGTTATTGATAGAATATAAAGTTGAAAAACACGGAGTATACCATGGTCTTTAATCAGTGTTTTTTTATGAAATATGTAAACTCAAAAAAAAAATTATTAAATACAGGTAGATATGTTATGGTTAATATAATTAGTAATGTCTATTTGATTTGTTTCGTATGGGCACTATCTAAACAATGGGAGGGGGTAAAATGGTCACTAGAAGTGTGTCTGCCGTTTGGATTTTATTTGCTTTATTTCTCTTTTTAAGCTGCGCTGGAAATGCTGATGTCAGGACAGGCGCAGTTTCAAATCTTAAAGAGTCTGATATTCCCCTATGGGCTCAATCATCCGGAAAACGTTTAACGCATATTTACAGGTATTTCCCTTCATCAGGTATTTATTATGATACCGGACGGGGAATTTATTTTTATCTGAGGGATGGAAAGTGGAAAACTGCAGCATCAATTCCATCTGGAAAAAGTATGGATATTGGCTGTTTTATATCATTTGAGATGGATACTGATGAGCCATATGTCTATCATGATGAAATAAAAAACAAATACCCTGTAAATCGAAAAAAAGAATGTCTTTAATTCTACAGGGAAAAAACACAAAAAAGAGAATTGCAGCGCCCGTTCTGTAACATCATGAAATATTATGGTTTTATAATTTAATTTTATACATGAAAAAAATAGTTTAATAAAAAAGCCAGGATGTGTTACAGGGGGAGCGCAAAATATTAAATTTTATCAAAAAATAAGATTTGATATTAAAAGTGCTATACCGGAGACACCGGGGCTTTACGAATTAATTGCTGTAATATTTGGTTTTGTATGCCTCATATTTCATTCATTCCTTTTGAGAGGGGGCTGGATAAATTTATCTTGGCTGATGCTGTAGACTGTTTTCGGATATGATGCTCATTTTATTTTCGGGAGGCTTTAATGGTTGTAAAATTCAAGCTTGATGCTGTTGCTCTTTCATTTCTGCTGCTTTGTTCAGGATGTGTTTCTGGGGGCAATACAGGGAGAGGTACTGCGCAGTCAGCAGCGTCAAATGTAAGAAATCATGTTAAACCTGCATGGACAAATGCTGATGGAAAACGTTCAAAGTTTATTTATAAATATTTCCCGTCATCAGGCATCTATTATGATGTGGGAAGGGGACTTTATTTTTATTACTTTGATGGTTTATGGACTGAGTCAATTTATATTCCGCCGGACATTAGTGCTGATATGGGTGATTTTGTTTCTCTTGAGATAGATTCGGATACTCCCTATATTTACAATGAAGAAGTAAAAAAGAAATATCCGGGAAGGTAATAAGTATATAAGTCATTTTCAGAGATCATCAGAATTAAAAAGGCGTAAATTATTTAATTTAAGATAATTTACGCCTTTTAAATTTTATTTGAAATGAAATTAACTGTTTGCAGCATTTAGCATGGTCCTTCGGGCAGTCTGTGTATGTTTTCTTACATACACTTCACCGCTGTCAGATACAAGGTAAATTGTTCTTCCTCTATCGCCCCCTGTGTCCTCAACCTTTATTTTCAGGTTAAAGCTTTTTAATGTATCATGGGCCTGTTTGACATTGGCTGTGCCCACTGTGTAGGTGCCTGTAAGGACTTTCATGACATTGGAGCCGCCAAACAGTTTTATGTCTATCTCATCACGTTTAATGCCAAAGTTTTCGAGTTTGCTGAGCATGTACTTGGTAGACTGGACAACATATTTGAACCTGTTGTCTGCCGGAGAATTTTGAAGGCACTGAATAGGGCAGTCCGTACTGCATTCGCCGCAGTTATTGGTGCCAGGAAGCTGTGCATGTGAGATTGCTGATATTCCTGTCCTTTTATTATGCATAACCACAGAAACGCATGACCCCAGTAAAGTCTTGATAATTGCAGGCTTTTTAGCAATATGCAGTTCTCCCGGTTTCAGGTTGATATCAACCCGGTTTTCCAGCCTGGCTTTAAAGCTTGTTTTTTTGTAATCCTGATCTATCATTTAGTGATAACTCGATTAAAATAATAAAATTCATTCGCAATACCGTTTTAGGGAACTGTAATCCAAAGTGTGTTCACGTTCTACATTGTTTATATCGGTTGTAATCAGTCAATAGATTAGAAAAAATATCAGATTTGTGTATCTTATTTTTGAAGGTAACATATTGGTATTTTACGATACAAAAGAAAAATAGCCTGTTTGCATAAACCCGACAAATAGGATATAGAAAACAGATTATATAATATTTTTAAAAATTAAACTTTTAATAGATCAGGAGCAATAAATGGCCGATAACCAGATCGATTTTACTGTAAATAAGGATAATCTTTACAGAGAGGAAAGCGTAACCGACCTGAAAACCGCTTCAATAAGGTGTCTTACTCCCATGAAATTAGATGGAACACCTGATGAGAGCCGGGAGAAGATATTTGTAGGGCATACACAGCTTATGTCTCCACAGGGGCCGGTACCGCTTCAGGCCCGTCTTAATGCAGCTACTCTTGAAGAGGCAATAGAGCGTTTTCCTGCAGCAATGCAGAATGAAATGCAGCAGATGATTGAACAGGCTCAGAAGATGCAGAGGGAAATGGAAAAAGCCCAGCAGAAGGAAAAATCAAACCTGATTCTTCCCAGGTAAAAGGCGCATAGGACAGAGCGCTTAGCGCATAGCGTAAAGATTTGATGTCCAAAAAAAACGGAACAGGCTGTGTGTTTTTTTAGCCTGTTCCGTTTTTTCATATAACGTTTAAACTATATAATCCTTTAATTTTTCTGCAAGGGATTCCGGCCACTCTTCCTCAAACATAAAGGCCTTTACTTCATCTTTGCTCAATGTTTTCAGGATGTTTTCCGGTAATTCACGAAATGCTTCAACTCTTCCAGGTTTTGGCTGCTTTGTGCTTTTATTTTCTTCCATCAGGTGCCCCTTGATTAAAATATTTTGTGTTTTTATGGGCATATAAGTACATTTGCAGTTATGTATTGTCAAGCTTGAGAAGTTAAAGCAAAACTTTAAAATATCTCAGTGAACTATTTCCACAGGTATATCCACATTCCGTAAAAATCATCCCTGTTTTTAATTACATCAAAGTTCTTGATGCCTGTTTTTTCAGTAATGCTGCGGTAATCAATTTTTTTCTGCATTCGTTCTCCTATTCCAAGGGGGGCTGAGTTCTTATCATTATTACTGTTCTGCTGCGGCATCTTTGCGAGTTTCTTTTTTAGTTTATCAACTTTTTCCTGGATTTCGGGAGAGCCTTTTCCTCCGCCGATATATGCTTTACCACCCGGTTTCAGCACCCTGTATATTTCTTTCAGTGCTTTTCCAGGATTATCCCAGAACCAGATAGACCCTCTGCTTACAACCAGATCCACCGAGTTGTCCTGTAGCGGTATATTATGTATGTCGGCAAGCAGAGTTTTTGCCCTGTTTTCAATCCCATCTTCAATTATATGTTTTTTCGCAGTTTCAAGTGCCCCTGAGTCGATATCCAGAAATATAATTTCAAGGTCTGTAATTGCTGCTATTGAAAGTCCGAGATATCCTCCTCCTGCGCCGGCATCAAGGCATACACCATTTGTGATCCCTGATTTTTCTTTAAACAGTTCTGCATAATAATCATACACAGGGGCATTCACTCCTCGTGCCACTTTGTCAAATTCCGGACCCATAGTGCCGCGGCTTTTAGCTGTATCTTTATTTTCTGCAGCGTTGATGCAAAAAGGTATCAGCATGATAATGAAAATCAATGTAAATACTGTTTTAATTGTTTTTAGTGTTTTATGAGACATTTTATTAATCCTTTATTTGTATTTAATTGCATCAACCGGACAAATATTCAGACATCGTGCGCAGCTGAAGCAGTCTTCTGAAAATATTCTGCCTTTAACAATTCCATCTGCCGCTCCAAGAGGGCAGGCCGATATGCATTTTCCACAGTTTGTACATGCTTTTCTGTCAATCCTGACCCTGAAAATGCTGATTTTTTCTGCAAGCCATGAAAAGAGTCCGAAGGGGCATATAACCCTGCAGAACGGCCTGTAAAAAACAGGAGAAAGTACAAGCGATATTATTACTGTAAGTGCAATTCCTGCTGATGAAAATTTCATGTCAAAAAGATTGAAAGGGTTCATATCATGGTAGATGACCGGGCCTTTTTTTACTCCAAACAGACCGAAAAGAATTGTAATCATCAGCAGAAAAAGACCGGTACGAATTATGTTTGTCAGAAAAAAGGGGATTCTGATTCGGCTTTTTATTTTCTTAAGAAACGGAATACTGTAAATAAGCTCCTGAAGTGCACCAAAGGGGCAGGCCCATCCGCAGATTATTTTGTTTCCGATAATTGCCATTAATATAAAAAAGATAAATGCAGTGAGCTTGATCCAGGGATCGGGATAAAGACCAGCCATGGATTTGAATACCTTTACAGCTCCTTCCATAGGGTTGGGCGATTTACCCAGGTAAAAGCCTGCAAATGCTACTGATATTATGAGAGCTGCATAATAGGGCATCCGCGGGTACCATTCTTTTTCAGGCCTGCCTGATGCTTTATCTGGTCTGCCCAGTTTGAGCAAAAAAACAAGTCCGACTATAAAAAGAGCCGCAAATAAATAGTATTTGAGGACTTTTCCCTTATGTGACAGCAGGTGTTCTACAACCTCATCCAGTTTTTCTTTGCTTACACCGAGATCTTTTAAGGGCTTTTTTCCTGATCCTTTTTCCGGCTGAGGCAAACCAAGCTCTCTTGCAAGGGATTTTCCTGTTACGTTAAGATCCGGGGCAATCTGTTTGAGAGACATATCAATTGTGTAGTTTTTGGTTTCAGCGGAAGTGCTGCTCCTGTCAGATAATATTCCCGCTGTAATGATCAAAAGCATTATCAGTATTGTTCCGAATAATATTAAACGCTGCTTTCCGCTTAGCAGCGAATACCATTTTAGTGAAATCATGTTTTTTCCTTTCTGTATTTCTGGCCTTCTAAAACTTTATGACCCTCCGGCCATACTGAATTCTATTGTTTTACTCATCCAGGTACGGACAGGTTTTCCATCTTTTTTTCCTGGTATGAATTTCCATCCGGGCAGAGTCTTTTTTACCGACTGCTCAAAAAAACCGCCCGGATTCGATTCTGTTATTATAACCTTTGCGACATCCCCGCTGGCATCAACAAGGAATCTGACTGTTACATAGCCGTCAATTAAAAGTCTTTTTGCCCGATAGGGGTAAAAAGGCTGTTCAGTTACAAGTGCCTGGGGAATTACATCAACTTCTTCCATATCAAAACAGTGCCTGGAATAATCCGGATGACCGTATCTGTGTTTTCCGTTTTTATGCCGGCACGTTAAAGAGCCTGCTGCTGATAATTCAGGCAGTTTCACCCTGTTAAATTCCTGCTTCAGGACGTTTTTGTTAACAGCCTCCATTGAAAGGGGCATGTTTGTATCCAGATTTCCTGAAAGAGGTTTGATCAGGTCAGGATTCCATGGATTTAGTGCTGCTGTTTTTAAAAAAGGCGGCGGTTCTTCAAGAGTTGCGGTTACATTCCTTTTGCAGGAGGTATAAGGAATAAGCCTGACTTTTTCTCCTGTTTTTTCTTTTGATGGCGGATCTATCCTCTGTGAGAGCGAAAAAACAACAGAAAGATTTGCTAAACCTGCAAGAACCGCCGCCGTGGCGATTGTAAGTTTTAAAAGATATTTTATTATAAATCTGTTGTCGATCATTCTCTGCTGTCGGATGCATACATTGTTTTGAGAATATTCCAGGTAAATAATAAAACGGCAATTAATACCATAACGCCGCCCACTGCTACCATATGCCTGAAAGGGGCACCCACTGCCCTGAACTGTTTAGAGCCTATCTCATACCCTGACCTCAGCCCGTAAACTCCTATAAGGTGAAATGATACCGTTATCACCAGAACACCAAGGGTGTTTAATGCCCAGCTTAAATAGGCTGCCCATTTTATGTAGCATTCTTTTCCGCTTATCATTGGGGCAGTCAGATAAAGCAATCCCATTACAGCAGAACCTACCCAGCCGATCAGGTTAATATGGGTATGAATTTTTGTGACAAAATAGCCGAAAAAGGATTTGATCTGATCAGGCGGCAGGTTGAAAAGACTGGTAAATGTATCCTTGAATAAGAACTTGGTCGGCATCATTATACCTTCGAAACAACCAAGTAAAAGGAATACAAGGGCTGTTGTTATGAAATATTTTGAAATTGTTTTATCCATTTATTATTTCTCCTGATTCAGATCAAATCTGATACCTGCATAAAAATATCTTGGATTGCCGTAGTCGTCTCTGTTGAATATGTTGTCCACACCTGCAAACAGAGACACTGTTTTTGATATGTTCTTTGAAAAATATGCCTTAAACAGTGTTGTATGTTCTGAGTCCCCGGTCTCATAATATCTGTCGCCAAGGTAGGTTACTCTCAGGTTTGTCCTTATTCCCATTGGTTTGTAACTGTAACCCAGCTTGAGCGAACCTTTATGCTCGGGTTTTCCTTCCAGTTCATTTCCTGTGGTTTCATCCTTTGTTTTAAGGTATGAGAAATTTCCTGTAAGTGTAAAATGTGCGGGGAGTTTCAGACTTCCTTCAAGCTCCAGCCCGTGCATGGAGGCCTCTGCAATATTCTGGTAGCGATAGTAGTCTTTCTGGCTTTTTCCTGATCCCGTAGACATGTAGTAAACCGCATCTATCATGTCTTCTATGCTGTTATCAAACCATGTCACTCTTCCCTGGAAGTTTTTGTATTCGCCTTCAACTCCAACCTCAAAGCTCTCTGATGATTCCGCTTCAAGCGAAGGATTTGGCTCATATATCTCTTTTCCCTGTTTCATGTATGTTGGGACATACAGTTCCAGAAAGTCCGGAGCTCTGAACCCCATACCGTAGGATGCCTTAAACCTGAAGTTACTTTTTATGCTGTATGTAAGCGATGCACGCGGAGTCCATTCTGAACCGTAGTCCGAATAGTCATCCCACCTGACGCTCATGACCAGATAGAGCGGGTCAACGATCTGGTATTCGTCCTGCAGATACAGACTTAGAGTATCTACATCGTTATCCATGCCTGAAGCATCTTTACGTGTTTCTTCAACGTATTCAGCTCCGAGTGTAAGCAGATGACTGTCGTTGAGCATGTCAGTGTATCGACCCTCAAACTGGTTTAATGATCTTTCCGCATGGGATTCGTCACCTATTGAACCGGCTATGGGATTTGTAGGCGGCGTTACGGTCAGATCATTTTCATGTTCCGAACGATTCGCCCTCAGCATGAGGGTGCCTGTCTGTGTGAGTCTGCTGTCATACTCAATAAAGTAACTCAGGCGTTTATCATTGATTGCCCTTTCTCTGTCCATATTCTGGAGATCTCTTAAGCCGGCAAAATCCCTGTCAATTGCCTCAAACCCGGAAATAAGGCTGTTGCTGCTGTTTATATCATAGGTGAATCTGGCTCCGAGAGATTTCATTGATATTTCATCACTGTCATCAGGGGCTGCATCATCCAGATCAAAACGGTCTTTGTCCCTGTATCCTCCTGCAATGAAAACCCCAAATTTGTTAAAGGTGCTGCCTGCGTATGCTGAACCGTTGTATTCATCGCCTTCACTGTAGGTTGTCTGGCCGAAGCTTGCGCTGGCTCCTGCTGTGAAGGAATCGGATGGTTTTTTTGTAATTATGTTGATGACTCCGCCCATTGCATCGCTTCCGTAAAGTGCGGATGCGGGACCGCGTACAACCTCTATACGGCTTACCATTTCAACAGGAATCTGCTCAATTCCTGACATATCCTTGAAGCCGGAGACTATTCGCCTTCCGTCAATCAGTACCAGTGTGTGTTTATTGCCGGTTCCTCTTATGGAGGGCCTTATAATACGGCCGCTCTCCGTTGTTACTACCAGGCCTGCAGCATCCTCAAGGGCATCTGAAAGAGTTTCTGCATTCATTTCAATTAAATCAAGGGCTGTGATAACTTCAATTGCTCCGGGCGCATCTTTGATGAATTTTTCTGACATTGTAGATGTTACTACCATTTTATCAGTATCCAGAATCTCTTCTTCTGATTTTTTTTCTTCAGAAAATGCAGAATTGCATAAGATTGTGGAAATTATAAATGTAAGTAAAATTATAGATCTCTTCATTTCTTTTCTCCGTTCTCAGTATGAGCTGTCTATCCAAATAATTTGTAACAGTAGTTTAAAAAATACAAGTAGACGATTAAAACGTAATGTGTCCGAAATAACATATGGCCTTTTAGAAAGTCAAATTAATTTGAAATGATCTTATTGGATTTTATATTTGAGTTTTGAATATTTTCAGGTATACGACTGGCTCATTCCGCGAGGAGTGGAAAATAAGAAAAATAAATGAGTTGCTGGAATAAAAAAGGCAGTTAAAGAAAATCTTTAACTGCCTGATATATTTGAATTTAAATACTCTTTAAATGAGTCTTTTACCTGATTTCCAGCGGATGGATATAACTCCGAGTAATCCTGAAATCAGTAAAATCATGCTTCCCGGTATAGGAACACTTGAAACATGAAGCTGATAGTTTGCATAAAAAGGGGCTTCTGCGTCATAGTCAATATCTTCGACGCTGATATAATATGTACCCGCATTAGTGAATGTGTAGCTTAAAAAAGAATTAATAACTGACTCGGTACGACCAATATCACCCGGGCCTCTAAAATCTGAGTCATCATTTGAATCCAGTACTGAAATCCCATCAATATCATAAAGAACTATTTTCGTATCAAGTGTGTTTACCGCTGCAAAATCAATATCAAACACAACAGGAGTATTTAACTGCAGAGGAGATTTTCCTGTCCCAACAGAAAAAGAATAATAGTCATATTGCGAATCTCCGGTAAAACCATATACCGAAGCGCTCCAGTATGCCAATGTACCTGATTCATCCAGTTCAGCGAAAGAATTTATATCATTACTGAAATAGGCATCAATATCCAGTATATCATTTGGATTATCTCTATCTTCCACCATATAGGCCGCTTCAACTGTCACAGGAACAGCAATTAAAAATACTGCCAGCAACATCAGTGATAATGCTTTTAAGTTTCTATTTTTCATTTTTAACTCCGGAATTGAATGATAGGCTTAATTATTTATAAAAAATATATATGGGGTTAAATATATCCTGTCAAGAAAAAATAATATTAATATGGTTTGATAATGTTAAGTTTTTGTTAGGTTGGCGTGATTTAAAACGCAATATTCCCCGGGGTTCTGGGGAAGGGGATAACGTCGCGGATGTTTCCCATACCTGTTACAAACTGTATAAGCCGTTCAAAGCCCAGTCCAAAACCTGCATGGGGAGCAGAACCGTATTTTCTGAGTTCCAGGTACCACCAGTAGTCTTCTGTGTTCAGGCTGCCTTCATTGATTCTTGAAACAAGCATATCATGGTTGTCTTCTCTCTGGCTTCCGCCTATAATTTCTCCAAGTTTCGGAAACAGTACATCCATGGCCCGGACTGTTTTATTATCATTATTAAGCTTCATGTAAAACGCCTTGATCTCCTTAGGATAATCAATGAGCACGACAGGCCTGTTAAATGTTTTTTCACACAGATATCTTTCATGCTCGGCCTGAAGGTCTGTGCCCCATTTTACAGGGTATTCAAAGTTTTTACCCGATTTTACGAGTATGTCCACGGCCTCTGTATATGTAAGAATTTTAAAATCCTGTTCAATGATTCTTTCAAGAGTTTCAATGATGGTTTTATCAATAAAGCTGTTAAAGAGATTCATGTCCTCCTGGCAGTTTTCAAGAACGTATTTTAAAACATACTTGATAAAATCTGTTGCAACCTCGATGTTTCCTTCAAGGTCGCAGAAGGCCATTTCAGGTTCCACCATCCAGAACTCGGCAAGGTGTCTTGAGGTGTTTGAGTTTTCAGCCCTGAAGGTAGGGCCGAATGTGTAGACATCTCCCATTGCAAGGGCATATATCTCTGCTTCAAGTTGTCCGCTTACTGTAAGGTGACTGGGCGCTCCGAAAAAATCCTGGTCAAAATCAATCTTACCGTCTTTCAGGGGAATCTTATCCAGTTCAAATTTGGTGACCCTGAACATATCACCTGCGCCTTCACAGTCGCTTCCGGTCAGGATAGGGGTGTGGATATATAAGAATCCTCGCTCCTGGAAAAAATTATGGATTGCACGGCTCATGGCGTTTCTGACCCGTGCAATTGCTCCAAAAGTATTTGTCCTTGGTCTTAAATGCGCAATAGTGCGCAGAAATTCAAAGGAGTGTCTTTTTTTCTGAAGAGGATACTCAGGATCAGCCCATCCTAAAACTTCTATTTCACGGGCCTGCATTTCCATTTTCTGGCCCTTTCCCTGTGAAGGGACAACAGCGCCTGTTACCTTTATGGAACAGCCTGTCTGAAGTTTTATAATCTCGTCCTGATAATTGGGAAGTGCGCCGTCAGCAATAACCTGGAGATTATTAAGGCATGATCCGTCATTAAGTTCTATAAATGAGAATCCGCCCTTTGAGTCTCTCCTGGTTCTGACCCATCCCATTACTGTTACATTATCGTTTTCCCTGTCAAAGGAAAGGACATGAGCGATCCTGGTTCTTTTCAAGATTATCCCTCTTTCTTTTCAAAGTCAGCCATGAAATCTACAAGGCTTTTTACTGCTTCAAGCGATGTAGCATTGTATATGGATGCCCTGCATCCGCCGACACTACGGTGGCCTTTAAGTCCGCCCAGGTCTGCCTTAAGAGCTTCTGCTACAAACTTCTTTTCAAGGTCTTCGCTCGGCAGTCTGAATGTTACATTCATCTTTGAGCGGCTGTCCTTTTCTGCTGTGCCTTTATAAAAATCCGAGCTGTCAATAAAACCGTAAAGAGCATCAGCCTTTTCGGTATTTCTTTTATCCATGTTTTCTAGTCCGCCTATGGTTTCCTCGATCCATTTAAGGACAAGCCCTGTTACATAAATAACAAAGCAGGGGGGGGTATTGTACATGGAATTCTTTTCAGAAAAAGTCGTATACTTTAAGAAAGTGGGGATGTTTGCCGGTGTTCTTTCAAGCATATCTTTTCTGATGATTACCATTGCAGCGCCTGAAGGGCCTATGTTCTTCTGGGCGCCTCCGTAGATCATACCGAAGGGTTTTACATCAACAGGCCTGCTCATAAAATCCGAAGACATGTCGCATACTATGGGAACGCCATTTGCGTCCGGGAACTTTGCCCACTGGGTACCCTTGATTGTATTGTTTGATGTAAAGTGAAGATATGCAGCTGTGCCGTCAACTTCAACGTCATAGGGAATATAGGAAAAGTTTTTATCTTCTGATGAAGCGAGAACTCTGGTATCAAGTCCCTGTATCTGAGCTTCTTTTATTGCCTTTGTTGACCATGTCCCTGTGTTGATGTAGTCAACCGGTTTTCCTTCTATTCCAAGGTTCATTGGAATCATGCAGAACTGCATGCTTGCTCCGCCCTGGATAAAGAGCACTTCGTAATCATCGCCAAGGTTTAAAAGTCTTTTTACTCTCGCAACAGCTGTATCGATTACTTCATCAAATGCTGCTGACCTGTGGCTGATTTCTGTTATGGACATCCCAGATCCTTTAAAATCAAGGAACTCATTCTGGATTTCTTCAAGTACCGGCAGGGGCAGTGCTGACGGCCCTGCATTAAAATTATAAATTCTTTTACTCATTTATCTCTCCTTAAACTAAATTTATTCTATAGCTTTTTAAGCATTTCTTTTACTGCCTCAAATCCTGCAGGATCTTTTTCAAATGGAGGCCTGCCTTCAAGGTCCGCTTCTATAATATCGCCTGAAAAAGGTATGAATCCTAAAAAATCAAAACCCGGCATGTATTTTGAGAAAAACTCTTTATCCTTTTCACTTCTGATTTTGTTCCCTACAAAACTAAGCTTTTTTATGCCTATGTCTGATGCCAGCTGCTGTATATGATGAGCTGTTTCAACACTTCTTCTTCCCGGTTCAACAACAACTACAAGCCTGTCAACAGCCATTGCCGTTCCTCTGCCGAGGTGCTCAAGGCCTGCTTCCATATCAAGGACAACCGCTTCATCTCTGGCAAGGACTATATGTCTTACAAGGGCTTTAAGCATAGTGCTTTCAGGACAAATACACCCGCCTCCGCCGGTTTTTACTCCCCCAAGCACCATCAGCTTGATATTATCCAGTTTTATGGACAGTTTTTCAGGCAGATCATCAACCTTCGGGTTCAGTTTGAAAAATGATCCCATTGTTCCGGTTTTTGCCTCTGTCCTTTCTTCAATAATTTCCTTCATTTCGGAAATCGGTACTATTTCGGCATCCTTATCAACTCCGAGCGCCTGGGCAAGGTTTGCATCAGGATCAGCGTCAATTGCCAGTACCTTTTTACCGCTTTCAGCAAGGGCTTTTACCAGGAATGATGAAAAAGTGGTTTTTCCAACTCCGCCTTTGCCGCTGACTGCTATTTTCATAATATCCCCTTTTAATGGAATTAAAAAGCTACAAATATATAATAATATTGTTAATTTCAAGCAATATTTAGAAACATTTACCTGTCCGGCCTATACATACCGAACAGGAGGACAATAAATCATTATAACGCATATCATTATTCTATAACAGGTCATAATAAGGTGTCAGATAAAACGTCAAAATGTCAGAATAATGTCATTAAAAATTATCTTTAAAAACAGCCGTGTGGGTAACATATTGAAAAAACAGCTTAAAATACTTTGCTCAGAGTTTGGCATAGAGTTTGCTTTTTATATTGGTAACTTCAATAAATGCTTCTCAGGTGCGCGTGAATCTTTTCTACTTGTGCTGCTCAAATAAAAAATATTTGGAGAACCGCACTGGGAAAATAACGGCTTCATGGGAAGCATTTTATTGAAATATAAAAATAAGGACATATTAAATGTCCTTTTTTTTTGACTTCCGGTCCACTTTCCACGAGTATCGTATTTTTCTTGACATACCTACCAGGGTCTGCAATTTAAACCTGATATTTTTGGCTTGTATAATACAACATAAACAGGAACTGAAATAATGCTCGATAATAACGATATTCATCGACTTGAATATAAAGGAAAAGAAATAATCATACTTGGTACAGCCCATGTTTCCCAGAAAAGTGTTGACCTTGTGCGCGACGTAATTGAAGAGGAAAAACCTGATACCGTCTGTATTGAACTCTGTGATTCAAGGTATCAGGCTATGACTCAAAAACAGGAATGGCAGGATACTGATCTGTTAAAGGCCATAAAAGAGAAAAAGGCTCCTCTGCTCCTTGCCAATTTCATGCTTTCATCTATCCAGAGAAAAATCGGTAAAAAGCTGGGCATAAAACCCGGTGAAGAAATGGCACAGGCTATCAGGTCTTCCAAACTGACCGAATCACAGATACATCTTGCAGACAGAGATATCAGGACAACACTTTCCAGGGCATGGAGTGCAGTTACTTTCTGGGAAAAAATAAAGCTTATGGCTCAGTTTTTTGCTTCTATGTTCGGCGCTGATGAAATCAGTGAAGAAGAAGTGGAAAAGCTTAAAAACCAGGATATGCTTGAATCCCTTCTTTCCGAGATTGGAGAATCCCAGCCTCAGTTAAAAAAGATTCTGATAGATGAGAGAGACGAGTATCTTACCGAAAAAATCCGCAACGCTCCGGGCAAAAAGATTGTGGCAGTTGTCGGCGCAGGACATGTCCCTGGAATAAAAAATGGATGGAACAGCGAAATTGATATTGCTGAACTTGAAAAGAAACCTCCCAAGGGAAATATCAGCACAATTTTAAAATGGGGGCTGCCTGTGATAATAATTGCCCTCATGTCAGCAGGTTTTTTTCATGCCGGAGCCGAAGAAGGTAAAGAAATGATCAGGTTCTGGTTTGTTGCCAATATTGTGCTTGCGGGTATAGGGGCAGCTGCTGCCTTTGCACATCCTGTTACAATTATTGTTGCTGCAGCTTCATCGCCGATAACATCCCTTATTCCTGTGATAGGGGCAGGCTGGGTTGCCGGTATTGTGCAGGTACTTCTCACAAGACCCAAGGTAAAAGACTTTGAAGCACTGCCTGATGATATCACGACTGTAAAGGGGTTCTGGCACAACAAGATTACCCGGATACTTCTGGTTGTAGTGCTAACAAACCTGGGAAGTTCGTCGGGTGCTATAATTTCTTATTTTGTGATGGGAAGTAAGTTTAAAATGTTCGCTATTATTATGCTTGCTGTTCTTATTTTAACAGCGGTTTTTTCTTCTGTTTTTTCAAAGAAAACCAATAATATGTAAAATAAAAAGATTCCATAAATTAACCCGGTCCCATTAAAATGGGCCGGGTTAATTTTTTAATCGATTATCGGCCATATTCTGAAGCTTTCTGTTTATCCTGGAATATCTGCTGCAAGTTCCCTCTTGTTTGTCATGAAGCTCCTTAACTCTTTGCTGAATTCCTGAATCGAAGGATTCCAGATATTGTTAACATGCTCCCAGAAAAGGTGCTGGGCAAGTACCAGTCTGTTATGTTTTGATCCTGCGTTTTTCATTGTTTTATCCCAGGATTCCTGCATCTTTCTCAGTCTGTTTTTCTGGGCTTCACTGCCTGCATTTTCAATTATCTCGTTTACCATTTTTTTTCTTTCCAGTTCAAAGGCAAAACGGTTTTCTTTAAACAGTCTGTGAAGTCTTTCATGCTCTTCTATGGCTCTTTTTTCATTCGATTTTCTTTCTGCCTCCCAGTCATTATTTTTCATTTCCTAATCTCCGTATGAATTGATTAAACTTGAGCCTAAACCTGCGAATGGTTCAATCAGTTCATGAATAAAAATATATACTTTTATTTTTGATTATGTCAATATTCTATACAATATATTGTGTCCTGAATTCCAGGGGTAAAACTATGGTTGAAGATAAAGGTGAAGGGGTAAATGCTGTCTGGGCCACAGAGCAGGACTGGATAATGACAGATGAGACCATAGACAGTATAATAAGTCTTATTAACAGCCATCCTGATATACGGCAGAAAATCGAATCAATGAATGACGGAGTTGTGATACTCGATCAGGACTACGCTGTTTATATGGGAAACTCCAGGTTTTCCCGTATGCTGGGATACGAGAATGATGAGTTGTCAAAGCTCCACATCTGGGACTGGGAATCATCTCTGTCTCCCGAACAGGTAATGAAGGCTTCAAAGTCTATCCTTGACAAGTGTGTCCACTTTAAATCAAACCTTAAAAAAAAAGACGGCAGTCAGGTATCTGTCGGAATAAATGTAAAGGCATTTTTAAATAATAATGATCAGATATGGCAGATATGTATATGCCGGGATCTGAATCAAAGGAAAAAAATTGAATCCGACCTTATAAGATCTCAGCGCAACCTGATCGAAACTCAAAAAATAGCCCATATAGGAACATATGAGTTCAATCTTAAAAAAAACGAACTCTGGTGGTCTGATGAATTGTACAGAATATACGGCCTGGAAAATAAAGATTTAAGTTCAGGCAAGTTTCTTGATTATGTTCATCCTGATGACAGGGAGAGGCTTCAGAAAGCGCAGGATGATGAAAGGGATGACTACTATATTGAATACAGAATTATCCGTCCTGACGGAGATGTAAGATATCTCTCTACATTTGTCGGAAAACATGAATACCGGAATGGGGAACGTTATCTTATAAGGGGAACTTCACAGGACATAACAAAACAGAAACTTATTGAGCAGGAAAAGAAAGATCTTGAGCTTAAGCTTAACCATGCACAGAAGATGGAAACGGTCGGTACTCTGGCAGGTGGTGTTGCTCACGATATTAATAACATACTTGGTATTATTATAGGCAATACCGAGTTATGTCTGGATGATGTGCCGGAATGGAGTCCTGCCTATCCCAACCTTAAAGAAATCGAAAAAGCGGTTCACAGGGCAAAGGATGTTGTCCGTCAGCTGCTTGCCTTCAGCAGAAATATAGATATCAAAAAAGAATCAATTGATATCGTCTCTGTTATCAATGATGCCTTAAAGTTTTTAAGATCTACAATTTCAGCCACTATAGAAATTGAAAAGGATATTTCTGTGCCAAGGCCAAATGTATTTGCTGATCCTACACAGATCAACCAGATTATTCTTAATATCTGTGCTAACTCAGCTCAGGCCATGGAAGGCAGGGGAGGGGTAATTAAAGTAAGAGTTGAAAATATCAGCGTCACTCATAACCCATCCGGAAATACAGGTGATGTTCTTATCGCGGGTGATTATATAAAAATAATAATAAGTGATAACGGACCGGGTATTCCAACTGAGATTCAGGATAAGATATTTAACCCCTACTTTACCACAAAGGAAGTAGGCAAGGGATCAGGTATGGGGCTTGCCGTTGTGGAGGGGATTGTAAACAAGCATAAGGGCTCTATTAATTTTAAGAGTCAGCCGGGAAAGGGTACCTCTTTTACTATTCTGCTTCCCGGGGGTGACAGCGTTAAAAAAGAAAAAATAAACTCCGGACAGGATGCATCTTTTAAAAGGAGCAGTATCCTGTTTATAGATGATGAAGTTCAGATCACAAAGGTGGCAGGGCGGATGCTGGAAAGTGCCGGGTACAGGGTAGAGCCGTCAACTGATCCAGGCCGGGCATTAAAGATGCTTAATGAAAACCCTGATGATTATGATCTTGTTATTACCGATATGGCAATGCCCCGGATGAATGCACTTATGCTTTTTAAGGAGATAAGAAAAGTAAGGCCGGATATACCTGTAATACTTTCCTCCGGGCACAACCCGCTTGTGGATGATGAAAAGGCAAAGGAAACTGGTTTTGCAGCCTATATCCTTAAACCTTTTACAAAATCAGAACTTGTTTCTGCTGTAAAAAGTGTTTTTGAAAATCAGTCGGGCTGAGGCTGACTGTTTACTCTTCTCAAAATGGTATAGGGCGGTATATCCATGTCAATGAGTATGAACTGCGTGTGATTAACCTCGCTTGCCTGATCCCCGTTTTTTGTTAAAAGCGGCGTGTCCATGGTAATTTCTGAAAGAGATCCGTCCGTGTTTAATACCTCCAGTGTTTCGCCGGCATGTATCTTGTTTCTTACTTCAATAACGGATTTTCCATCATGTTTTTCTTCTACTGTGTTGCCTACAAAAATTGAGTCTGCTTTTGAACCCCTGCCGTCCACCTGGTAGTCTGTTTCATCTATATGGCCCTTCATGAATCCTGTTGAAAGGCCCCTGTTGGGGACACGGTTAAGAAGGGTGAGGCTTTCTTCCATTGAAAAAGATTTTCCGTCAAGGAGCTGTCTGTAAAAGGAAACAACGGATGCGATATAGTGAATGGATTTCATCCTGCCTTCAATTTTTACTGACTTTACTCCTGCATCTAAAAGCCTTGGAAGAAACTCAAACTGCGCAGTATCGCTGCTGTTAAAAAAATAAAGACCTCTGTCATCTTCAAACACAGGCATGTATTTGCCCGGTCTCATTTCTTCTACAAGGTGATATTTATACCTGCATGGGTGTTTGCATTCTCCTCGGTTTGCCCTGTAGCCTGTCATGTAGTCGCTGATTGCACATCTGCCTGAATATGAAAAACAGACAGCACCGTGTATAAACACCTCTGTTTCGATTATGCCCTTTGTCTTTTCAGTTATTTCACAGATCCTGTCTATGGATAGTTCTCTTGCAAGTATGACCCTTGATGCGCCCATTTTACTGTAGGCAAAGGCTGCCTGGTAGTTTGTTGTGTTTGCCTGGGTACTTATATGCAGTTCTGCATTCAGCTCCAGCTTTGACAGTTCATGGAGGACTCCAATATCTGAGACTATAAATGCGTCCACTCCCATTTCATCAACAGCCTTTGCTGTTTCTGTTATTTTTTCAAACTCATCGGAAAAGGGGTAGATATTAAGTGTTACATAGGCCTTTTTCCCTTTTTTGTGGAGATAGTCTATTCCTTCCTGTGCATCTTCCATGGTGAAGTTGCCGGCAAAGCTTCTTAACGAACCAAACTCGGTGCCGAAATAAACAGCGTCAGCACCGTATGTTGATGCCCATTTAAGTTTTTCAAGATTTCCTGCAGGAGCAAGCAGTTCCATAATTTTATATCCTTATTGTAAATGTGGCAGGTTTTATAACAGATTTTTATGTGTTAGAATACCGTTAATTTAAATTGACTGCAATTGTTTCATTGTGATAAACAACTAAGTTTTTTAATTAAGAAAGAACGGGAAATGAAAATATTACAATACCAGGAAAATAACCGCGTTCGGCTCGGCATACTTGAGGATGATAAAATATTTCCAGTCGAGTACCAGGGAGACATGATTGATTTTATTAATGAGAAACCGGGTATTGTAAAGGGTCAGCCTCTTGATCCATCCGGTATTGAATTTGCCCCTGCACTGAGCAGACCTTCAAAGATTGTCTGTATAGGGTTAAACTACCTGGACCACATAAGGGAGAGCCATGGTGAAGCTCCCGATAAACCGATACTTTTTTCCAAATATTCAACCAGCCTTCTTGCACATCAGAAAACCATAACGTGGAATAGAGACCTTACAAAAAAAGTGGATTTTGAAGCTGAGCTTGCAGTGGTTATTGGTAAAGAAGCATGCAGGTGTCCGGAAGATAAAGCTATGGAGCATGTTTTCGGATACACCTGTGCCAACGATGTAAGTGCAAGGGATCTGCAGTTTGGTGACGGGCAGTGGGTAAGAGGCAAATCACTTGATACCTTCTGTCCCCTGGGCCCGTGGATTGTAACTGCAGATGAAATTCCTGACCCGAATTCGCTTTCAATAAAAGCCAGTCTCAATGGTGTGCTGATGCAGGACAGTAATACTGACTTAATGCTTTTTAAAGTTCCTCAAATTATAAGTTTTATCTCTCACAGTTTTACCCTGCTTCCGGGGGATGTCATCCTGACCGGAACACCTCATGGTGTAGGAACTTTCAGAGAGCCCTCCATTTATATGAAAGACGGAGATACTGTTACTGTCGAAATAGAAGGTATCGGAAAACTTACAAATAACTGCATGACAACAGCAGGATAAATCAGAGAGGGTAAATAGACAATGAACTTAGTAGACAAGGTTAATGATTTTCTTTCAAGGGCATCGCGTCTTTTAAAAGGCGGCGGAGAGGCTTCGATAGAGAGACAGAAAAAAATCGGCAAGCTCAATGCCAGGGAAAGACTGGATATAATTCTTGATAAAGATACTTTTTTTGAGACGGATCTTTTTGTGGAGCATTCTGCAAAGGATTTCGGTATGGAAAAAAAGAAGCTTGCAGGTGACGGCGTTATTACAGGATTCGGAAAGGTGGAAGACAGACCTGTTGCAGTTTTTGCACAGGATTTTACCGTTGCCGGAGGATCACTCGGAAAGGCCCATGCAGGCAAGATCGTAAAGGTTATGGATTCAGCAGGAGATATGGGAATACCCCTTATCGGCATTAATGATTCGGGAGGCGCCCGTATACAGGAAGGTGTTGATTCTCTCTGCGGATATGGAGATATTTTTTACAGAAACACCCAGCTGAGCGGATATGTACCCCAGATATCACTCATACTTGGACCATGTGCCGGCGGTGCGGTATATTCACCTGCGCTAACTGACTTTGTATTTGTTGTTGATAAAATATCCAACATGTTTATAACCGGTCCCCAGGTTATCAAATCTGTTATAGGTGAAGAGATAAATGCAGAGGAGCTGGGTGGTGCGAAAACACATTCAGTCACAACCGGTAATGCTCACTTTTATGCTGAAACTGAATCAGAGGCCTTTGAGCAGATAAGGACACTGCTTTCTTTTCTGCCTCCAAACTGTAATGAAAAACCTCCGGTAGCAGAAAAGTTTGAAGCTCCGTCCGAACCGCTCAAAGACCGTAATGTGGTTCTGCCCAATGACAGGAAAAAATCATATGATGTCAAGCGCATTATCCGAGGCATTGTAGATGAATCCAGCTTTTTTGAAGTGCAGGCTCTATTTGCTAAAAATATTGTAGTGGGTTTTGCACGCATAGATGGTAAGCCTGTTGGTGTAATAGCCAATCAGCCCAAGTTTCTGGCTGGTGTTCTCGATGTTGATGCATCTGACAAGGCTGCAAGGTTTATCAGGTTCTGTGATTCATTCAATATTCCCCTGTTAACCCTCGTTGACACACCCGGGTATCTGCCCGGTACAGACCAGGAACACTCCGGTATTATCAGGCACGGTGCCAAACTTCTTTACGCATACAGTGAAGCCACTGTGCCCAAGTTTACCGTTGTAATGAGAAAGGCATACGGCGGAGCCTATATTGCAATGTGCAGCAGGCATCTCGGAGCAAACATGGTTATTGCATGGCCTATGGCTGAGATAGCTGTTATGGGTCCTGAAGGCGCTGCCAATATTATATTTAAAAAAGAAATAACAACCAGCGAAGATCCTGAAAAGACACGGCAGGAAAAGGTCAGGGAATACGAAGAAAAATTTTCAAATCCCTATGTTGCCGCATCAAGGGGATATGTTGATCAGATTATTGAGCCTAATAAAACACGCGATGCGCTCATACACGCCCTTGAGCTCGGGAAAACAAAATGCAGGCCCGCCTACAATAAAAGGCACGGCAACCTGCCTCTTTAGGAGATAAGCTATGGAAGATAAAACAAGACATCTCCTTGTGGATGACACTGCCTATGAGACCGAAGTTCCCGAAGGGTACACCGGCAGCGGCAGGCATGAAAAACCGGGACCCGGTGAAGTAAGGGCTATCATACCTGGAGTTATCAGGCGTATTGATGTTAAGCCCGGACAGAACGTGAAAGCCGGTGATGTTATGATAATTCTTGAAGCCATGAAGATGTATAATGATATTGAAGCTGAAAAAGGCGGAACAGTATCACAGGTACTTGTATCCGAAGGCGACAGGGTTGCAAAAGGTCAGGTCATGGTGATACTGAAATAAAACCCATTCGAAAAAACAAAATCAGCACTCAGCGGTCAGCTGAGTGCTGATTCCTTCAATTCTTAATTTCCTCAAATTAAAATAATCATCTACCTTATTAATTTTTCTGCTGAATTTGTGATAAATATGGTTTTAAAATTAAACTCAAAAACTATCCGGCCGATATAATATACATAGGGTTTGTGTTTATTTCTGATTTCGCTTTTCCACCTGAAATATTTCAGAATATTGATCTTCACCAGACAAGGAGATATCTCGATGAATATCCGGATCGGTACTGAGCTGTCGCTTAACCTGAAAGACCTGAACAGTGTAATTCCAGCTTTTTTTATTGGTAAAAAAGAGGGATCACATATTGCCCTTGCCCTTTCAGATGAACATTCCAAAATTTTTATGGAAAATAAAAACATCAGCGATGTTGCTGTGCAGTATTCGGCAGGTGAATACCGGTATGAGTTTAACTGTGCCCTGGTAAATGTTCTTGATGATCCTGCGGCTATTGTTGTTTTGTCCTTTCCTGATGCAGTTAATGCAGTTGACAGGCGTTCTCTCTGCCGGATCAACTGCCTTATTTCAGCAAAACTCGAAAATAAAACAGGCACCGATAGGCAGGCTGTTACCGGTGTAATTGAAAATATAAGCAAGACCGGGTGCCTCTGCAGGATTGAAGGAGGTGCACTGCCTTTCTCTATCAATGAGGATGTATGCATAAGCTGCTCCTTCCCTGGATTAATGGGCGAGCAGGCCTCTGACGGAAAAATAGTCCGTATACTTGAAGGTCAGAAAGACCCTGTTGTAGGAATTCACTTTAATGAAAAGGCGTGGTGGGTTCCGCCCTATAATGCAAAATAGATCCTGCTGCGGATCTTCCTGTGAAAACTTCTCCCTGATGCTGAACATGAGAGGCGTAGAAAATGAATAAATATCTTGGTGAAATCTTAATAGAACTTGGATTTGTAGATGAAGGGCAGCTCAAGATGGCCCTGGATGAAAAGAATAAAACCGGGTCAATGCTTGGTGATGTTCTTATCCGGCTTGACTGGATAACTGAAGAGCAGCTTCAGACGGCTATTGCTATCCAGAGCGGAGCAAAGATTCTTGATATTCGCTCCATTAAGATAGACCAGTCCCTGATAGCCGGTATTCCTGTAAGTTTTGCTGTTGAAAAAGGTATTTTTCCTCTTGAAAAAATCGACAATACCATGAAGGTGGCAACAAGCAACCCCTTTGATGTTATTACTCAGGATGAACTTGCCAGGATGACCGGTGTAAGAGTTGAAATGTATATTGCTCCGAAGGAGTGGATATCCGAAACAATAGATCTCTATTACAAGGCGGCTCTTACCATTGATGAAAATATCGAAAAAATAACAAGAGGAAATGCAGGTCAGGACGGGGAGGATACCGACTATATAATCAAACTGGCAGACCTGTTAATAGACAAGGGTAACGTACTTGAGGCAAGCGACATTCATGTTGTGGCAGATACAAAGCTTGCACGTATATATTACAGGGTTGACGGTGTTCTTCAGCAGAACTATCTGTTTAATAAAAGTTTTCATAAGGGACTTGTGCAGCGTTTTAAAATTATGGGAGATATGGATATCTCCAAATCACATATCCCCCAGGACGGACGTATTCAGAAGGCGGGGCATACGGGTGATATGGATATAAGGGTTTCTACCTTCCCGACACAGTTTGGCGAAACCGTTGTCATGAGACTTTTAAAATCAAATAAAGGTGTTGGCGCCCTTGCAAAGCTGGGGTTTGAAGCGGATGACCTTGAAAAATTTCAAAAAACACTTAACCGCCCATACGGACTTATACTTGTAACCGGTCCGACAGGTTCAGGTAAAACTTCATCTCTTTATTCTGCATTGATGAGTATCTTAAGCCCCAATATCAACGTAATGACAATTGAGGACCCTATTGAATATGTAATTCCTACAATCAGGCAGACGGCAGTCAACCCTAAGGCCGGGCTGACATTTGCAACCGCACTTCGTTCTGCAATGCGGCAGGACCCTGACGTTATACTTGTGGGTGAGATCAGGGACAAGGAAACGGCAGATCTCGCTCTTAGCGCCTCTGTAACCGGTCACCTTGTATTATCAACTCTTCATACCAATGATGCTGCATCGGGTATAAGCCGCCTGCTTGACCTTGGGGCAACTCCCAATATCCTTGCTTCTGCGGTTACAATGATTGTAGCTCAGAGACTTGTAAGGACCATATGTCCCAGATGTGTAAAAATGGCTGTTCCTGATGAACAGGAAAAAGAGCTGTTTATTAAGTACGGGATAGATCCTCCTGATGAAATACCTAAACATGCGGGATGCGGAAGCTGTCATAATACAGGGTATATTGGGCGTTCGGGCGTTTATGAGATACTGGTGGTCGATCGTGAAATAGAACAGCTTATAGCAATCGAGGCTCCAAACGGAAAGATAGAAGAAGCTGCTGTGAATGCAGGAACAAGTCTGATGATAAAGCAGGCTCTTAGAAAAGTTCAAAGAAAGATAACAACTCTTGAAGAAGTTCACAGGGTAATAGCAGATGCCTAGATACCAGTACAAAGCTGTTGATGAAAAGGGTGTTGTATTCAGAGGATCTCTGACTGCCTTTGATGAAGCTGATATAGAAAGCAGGCTCCAGGAAAAAGGCCTTACCCTTATCAGTGATAAGAAAATCAAGGAAAGCCGGTTTCCCGGATTAAGCAGTGAAGGAAGCATTAAACCAAGGATGCTTATCGAGTTCTATTACAGGCTGTCCCAGACACTCGAACTTGGGCTGCCCATAATCAGTACCCTTGATGACAGTGCCATGCTCACGCCTTTTAAACCTTTGCGGAAAATTTCCCAGGAAATAAAAGTGGCGCTCGAGAGCGGGAAAACTCTTCATGAGGCAATGTCCCAGTTTCCAAAGGTGTTTAAAAAGCTTGATATGGGGCTTATCAGGATGGGGGAGGAGTCCGGTAACCTGTCTGAGTGCATAAAGGATCTTGCATCATTTTTAGAATGGAAGGAAGAGACCAGGTCTGCAATAAAAAGAGCCACTATATACCCGTCATTTATTCTGCTTATTATTTTAGCTGTAATAGGCGTATGGATCGGTTACGTGCTTCCTCAGATGGCAGGCGTTTTAAAGGACATGGGAATAACCCTGCCGACAATGACAAAACTTGTATTGACTGCCAGTGTATTTGTAAGGACCTACTGGCTTTACATAATAGGCGGGGCAGTTTCTTTATGCGTTTTAATCTACCTGTTTCAGAAGAGCCGCAGAGGCGGAATTCTTTTTCATAAATATCTAATTAAACTGCCGGTGTTTGGTGATGTGGCAGCCAATATTTCATATGCCAGAATCACCCATTACTTTGCAACAATGCACGAAGCAGGTATTACCCTTAAAAATATATTTGAAATACTGCTGGACAGTGTAATAGGCAACCGGTTTATGGAAGACAGGCTCAGGTTCGCCTATGAGGAGATACAGAAGGGACAGTCAATTGCCGAAAGCTTTGAAGCTGCCGGCGGATTTCCTTCTCTTCTCCTCGGTGCAATAAAAAACGGTGAAACTACCGGCACACTGGGTACATCATTTAATAGACTTGGTGATTATTTTGATAAAGAAGTTAAAAGGGTTGTCGAAACAATGGTGAGTTCCTTTGAGCCTCTTACAATACTGGTGCTGGGCGGCGTGTTCGGTGTGATTGTTCTTTCCATACTGCTTCCGCTCTATGATGTTATTGGGCAGGTGGGGCAGGCGTATTGAAAAAAAAGGCTCAGGGCGCATCCGTCTTCGCTTTCAGCTACGCCGTGACAAGTGGCTCAAGACACAGGGTTTAAAATCTGGCACAATTTATTTTTTAAGCGCATTGCTGATTGTAGGGGCGAATAACTATTCGCCCTTTTTTATCGGCAGATAAAAAAGTTAATTTGTACAATATAATCTGTTATCCGGGTTGTCTTACCCTTTTTCGGAGACAGGTCAGAGACCAGTCTCTACTGGTGTAAATTCCGCAAAAAAACTATCATTGCTGCAGGTGTGGATTATTCAGGCAGGCAAAATCCGTAGCGGCAGGTTACGCCGTGCCCGTTGAAGCGCCAATCGTGGGATAAAAGAAGCTGCGTATTCTGTCTTGCATTAAACCTTTGAATCTTTGAATTTCTAAAAATACTATGGCGGAACATCAACTGCAAGGCCGGGACCTGATGCAATAAACGGATTAGCCGGGCTTGAAGTGAATCTTGATCCGGCTCCTCCTGATGATGTCCAGAACTCTATCTGATCACCTGATACGATCCTGTATGTTACAGCATTCCCGGGTGTTATCATTCCGATATCCGAGCCTTCTGTTCTGTCATATACATATACATTGCTGCTGTTCCTGTTGTTTACCGTTACTGCCGGCTCACCGCATATTTCTCCATAAAGGGTGTATCCGCTTACATAAACAACAATATCATCAAATATTTCAGTGGGCGGAAAGCGCAGGTAGTTGGGGTTTCCATCCCTGTTGTCACCTGTGTAGGTTCCTGATGTAACATCGTCAAATACATTGCCGTCACCGTCTGCATCTTTCGGTCCTGCACTTATGATAATCGCTGCTACCGGAAAGGGTGATGGTGAGCCATCCGAATCTACCACAAGAGGAGCTCCGCTCAAACCGGACCTTAATGCACTGCAGCTTAAAGCGCGGTCTGTTCCTGTGCTGCTGTTAATTGCATATCTTATTACCCTTTTATTTGCATCCGTTGGTCTAAAGTTTAGCGTGAGGTAGGGTAAAGTACCGGCTGATCTTCCGGTATCCTCATTTCCATCACCATCGCGATCAGCCCATGGAAGCCTTCCGTGGATTTTTGCATAGTTAATAAGAGAATTCTTTGCATCTTCCATGTATTCGAAACTTTCGTTCCTGATTTTTCTTTCCGAAAGCGCTCCCATAAGGGAAACCCCGCCTCCTGCAAGGAGGCCGATAATCACCATTACTATGGCAATTTCAATAAGGGTGAATCCCTTCTGGTTATCTGCTGACTGCGGTTTTATCATGTCACTGTTTCCGGAAAATATTTTTAAAAAAACTATAATTTCCAGCCGAAGTCTCTTATCGTAGTTCCGGCTGTATATGCGGCATTGCCTCTTATATCCCCGGAATTATAAACTCCGTCATCATATTTACTGTCTATTTCCTGGCAGACTTCGGCCGGGACATTTGATGCAACGATATGGTTTCTGTTTCCGCTGCTGCCTATGTTGATATAATCAACTCTTAAAGTTCCGCCATAGGTATGGTTAGGAAGAGTTGTTCCGGTTCCGGAAAGCAGTTCTGCAAAACGGAGATCTTCTATTTCCCATCCGTCTGTTTCATTGAAGAGTCCATTATTATTACCATTGTGTGAGTCACCAGCGTCAGGAGCATTTGCATCACTTTCATCTCCGGGGTACATGTTAAAACGATCCTGGTAGGTTATAACTGCTGTTCTCAGGCCTTCGATGTCATTAACCAGTCTTTTGACTTTTGCATTCTGGATCATTGTCTGACCTTTTAAAATGCCGCCTATTAAGAGCCCTATTATTACAAGTACAATCGCGATTTCAACCAGTGTGAATCCCTTTTCATTTTTTAAATAGGCTAACTTTAACATATCTTTCTCCTTTTCCTGTTTAGATATACATTCACTGTTTTAATTTATAATGTGTGGTGTAATAAAGATTACCAGTTCCCTGTTTTCCTTTGTTTCTTCAACGTGTTTAAACAAATTGCCTAAAAGCGGAATGCTTTTTAACAGGGGCAGTCCATTGTCGTTAAGCTGTGCCAGCTGGCTTATCAGCCCTGCAATTACAATGGAGTTTCCTTCTTTTACCCTTACGGTTGTTGCAAGTTCCTGTAAATCGATTATAGGGTTTGTTATTGACTGTATGGATGTTGAAGATGTAGGAAGCTCAACATCTTCTTCACGCTGAATTCGTGTAATTGTCGGAACAATATGAAGTGTTACCATTCCGTCTTTGGATATCCTGGCTGTAAGGCCTAGCTGAAGCCCGAGTATCGCTCTCTTGATAGAGGCATCAACCGTTACCGTATCCGTTTCCGTGTCTCTTTCTATCCCCTCTATATCGCCGTAGGGGTACTGGTATCCGACTGTCATCATGGCAGACTGTCCGTTCATAACCGCCAGGTGAGGGTTTGATATAACAGAAACATCTCCCTGTGAAAGAAGAAAATCCAGTACTGCGCTGAATCCGGAGTAGTTGGACAGCAGTATGTTTCCTCCGTTATTGAAGTTGAGCCCGAACTGATCAGTAAGGCCGCTGCTTTTGAAGTTGAGGTCGAACTTGGACCAGTCTATTCCGTATTTATTTTCCTTACTCAGGTTTACTTCAACAATTTTTGCCTCAATAAAAACCTGCCTGTGGAGAGCCTTTGTAAGTGAATCCAGAAAGTTCACCATAACCGATACCCTGCGGGGGGTATCTGCCATGTAGATAACTCCGGCATTCCTGTTGATACGCAGAATGCCTTCTTCGGATTTAAGGCCTTCAAGCGCAGCCTGTATGCTGCTCCACACGTCAGTGTTTTCTGCTATGCGTTTTGCCTTGAGCTGTATTTTACCGCTGACACCCGAGTTTTCCACGCCTGAGCCAAGCATGTCTCCTCCTATCTCAATATCTGTTTCTCCTGTGATATCGAGGTAGTCAAAGTTGTATGCGTACTCCTGAAACCTCTGTATATTGAGACAGCTGTTTTTAACTGTCCATGCGTATCCGGCGCCTCTTACCACTGCCATGTCAAGGGCTTCTTCAAGGGATACATTCTTGAGGGTGATTGTAACCGGCTGTAAAAGATTTACCGAGTTTTCAACTGTGAGGTTGAGAGCTGAATCATCCATAAGCGCACGAAGGATATCTCCTAAAGGCGCAGCCTGAAACGACATTGAATAGATTTGCTTTTCCTCTTCGAGCCCGTTTGATTCAGGTGCCGGCTCTTCTGTAACCGGCTGCGGTAGAGGGTTTGTGCTTTTTTTCTGCTGCTCAATAAGGTCTGCAGGTTTTATGTCACGGAGAGGTGAAATATCGATTTCCGCTCTGTCTGTATGTGTTGAGCAGGCTCCGCTCATAAGTGTCAGTATAACTGCTGCAATTGTTAGTATGAGATTTTTCATTATTCCCCCTGATCGACTGAATAGGGAACCGTCGGGGCATCTACTTTATAGTGTCTGCCGTTTTTAGTCAGCGTTATGCTGCTTTCAGTTATTCCGGTGATCATGTATCCTGTCACCTCTCTGTTTTTTTTGTAGATTGTATTGTTTATTAAGACTGAAGCATTTGAGTCACCGGAAGAGTCCGATGACAGTATTATCCCCGAAATAACAGGCAGGGTTTCTGTTCTGTACTGGACCGGTTTGTCCGTTACCTGATCAGGCGTTTTTGTTTCTGTTATGATTTTCTGAGGAGGCTCATCTTCTGTTTTTACAAGCAGGTCAGCCGCTTTGTCCCACTCTGTATGGTTTATACCTGAATTTATTTCCTGCAGGCGGTCCCATTTTTCTTTTGCCTGCTTTGATTCAGGTGAGGCCACTACAAGCGGAGCCTCATACAGCTGTGAAAGGTTAAATCCGCTGTATCCTGTTATTGTCAGGGTTACTAGAATTAAAAAGCCTGTTGCGAGTTTGAATCTGTTATCCGTTTTCAGCAAGTATCTGGTCCTCAGCAGTATTGTCAGTCAGTCTGTGTCTTAATTCGTGAACGTAATATTGTATTTGTAATTCAGCTGTAATTCGAATTTGTATTTATTTTTTATAAATCCATTCTCTATTTTAACCCGGTCGAAGGATAAAAAAGGATAATCAGTCTGGAGGTTTTTTATGGCATCCAGGCCGTTTTTTAACCCGCCTGAAAATGCTATTTTTACAGGCATGCTTTCACCGGTGCACTGTTTTGAATCCATATCTGTCTTCAGTTTTTCCAGGCTGAATTTTTTTCCGGTTTTATTGAGCATGTCATTTAAAAAGACCATTCCAAGCTTTAGTGATTCTGTTTCATGGCTGAGCAGTTTTTTTTGTTCAATTGCCGAGTCTATGTTTTTTGTACTCTGTTTCCAGAATAAATAATCCTTCCGGAGAATTTCTTTTTTCTCCCTGTTGTCGAGTATACGGGTTACTGTATCAATGTTCAGGTAGCAGATAGTAAAACACCCGATCCAGACGGCTGCAAACAGAAACCATTGATATTTAAATCTTGCGGTCATATCAGATCCAGGTAAAATGAAATATCATAGACCGGTTTGTCCTGCTTTTCCCGGTTTTCTGCCAGCTCTATTTCAAGATCGTCAATGCTCAATGTACCGGAGCATTTCATGTTATTGTTTATGTTGGCTACAAGGTGTGTAAGTGCTGTGTTGAATACTTCCACATCCTCAGCCTTTATGCTGCCTCTGAAACTTAATGAGCGGGTCGGGTCCACTTCCACTTCAATTGAGCTGAAAGTGATATTGCCGGGCAGAGAAGCTGCCAGCCTTCCGATTACTGAAATGGGCTTTTCTTTTTCTGCATCATACAGCAGGGTATCAAGGGCCTCATTGTACTGTTCAATTATCTCTTTCGGGTTTTCTTCCTCAGTGTATCCGCAGGATGTTTCGCTGCGCTCAATATTGTGAAGGAATAAAAATTCAGATCCAAGTATTAAGAGCAGGAATACACCAATAATAATGCCAGCTATCTGGATTTTTTTGATTTCAATTTCATTTTTCAAAATCCGGTCAGATATTCCGGGTACTTTTTCTGAAGGGATGAGTTCTTCAGGCGTAAAATCGGCGCAGAGTCCAAGTGACCTGGACAGTTTATCGCTGTATCTTTTTTTTCCTGTGGCTTCATCCAGAATGGTGATGCCTCTCCCGATTATTTCCTTAACCCTTTCAGTGTCTGTATCTTCACTGGCGATTAAAAAAAGTCTGGACAGCTGGCTTTTTGTGCGCTGTGAAAAATGATAGGCTGACTGGTTAATTTCAAATGATAAAGACTCAAACCTTGATGTGATATCTTCATCTGTTTCTGGCAGAGGAATTGTCCTTGAGAATAGATAGTTTCCCTGGTGGTAGAACAGTAGAAAACATTCATTCTCAAACAGGTAGACAAGTCCGGTACCTGTTTCATCAAAGGATTCAACCGTGTCGGCAAGACGCCTGTTCCAGAGAAGGGCAGGGGATGATATGCGGACAGGCCGTATGCTGTGCCGGGAAAGGCTGCTGCATAGTTCACCTGCTTTCGGGTCTTGTAAAAACAGTGCTGTAAGTTCCTGTTTTTTCTTTTCTCTGTTTATTGCTTTATAAGAGAAGAGTGTCTGTATTTCCGGGTTGTCCGGATACTCCTGTTTAAGTTTTCTTGAGATAAATGATTCTATTGCATTTTTATCTTTTGAGTGAAACTCATAGGTTCTGTTTCCAAGCCAGAAATCCGGTACGATCATCAGGGAGAAATCATAGTCTTTTAATTTTTTATCCGGGAGGTCAATTATGGTATCAGGGGTGAGGAATCCGGAAACAGGAAAACTATCAATGCATTGCCACCCAGTTTTGCTGTCTGGGGCCATGAAAGACAGTTCTTCATTATGGATTATAATGAATCCCGGTTTTTTTCTGTTAAACATTTTAATCCCTGATTTTTTTATTGTATTTTGTTGAAAAACGTAATTCTGGCTTATTAAACGTGTGGTAATGCAATATCTATGCCGGGGTTTTATGGCTTAACAGGAGGGGCTTTGGGGGATAAAAGAGCAGGGCAGAGATTGAGGTTATTAAGCTGCGCTTAATATTCTTGGAGGCTTTCGATCCGGTTGGTACACATGGTTTTAAGGTGTCTGCCATGGTGTTTTATTGGTAAAAATATCAGAAGAGTTTCATATGCCGCCGAATTTATATTAAAAAATGGTAGTTGGTAAAATGACAGTGTTTCAATAAAATGGCGGTTGGCGTGTTTGTTGTCAAAATGTTAACGATGTGTTTACCGGTACCGGTCAGGAGTATTGGATATCCTGACCGGTTTTTTTATTATGTTCTGTCGTAATGGCTGAACTGCATGCTGTATGTTGCTCTGCCCTGGGTTACTGACCGCAATGAAGTGGAGTATCCGAACATTTTTGAAAGAGGTACGCTTGCATCAATAACCTGGATAAGTCCTTTGGCTGTAATGCCTTCAATTTTACCGCCTCTTGAGTTGAGGTCGCCTATTACTTCTCCCATAAACTCTTCGGGTACAAGTACTTCAACTTCCATGACAGGTTCAAGAAGGACCGGTTCACCTTTTACGCATGCATTGTTAAAAGCCATGTTCGCGGCTACTTTAAAAGCCATTGCATCAGAAGTTGCTTCATCTATTTTTACATCAAGCAGTGTTGTTTCAATATCGATAACCGGGTAGCCGACCATGATACCGCTTGTTGCCGCTTCTTCTATGCCTTCTTTTATTGCATCTATAAATTCTTCCTTAAGCAGAGGATTGTCGCATTTACTGGTAAACTGATTGCCGCTGCCCCTTGTAAGGGAGGATATCTTTATTTTTACTCCTGCAAAGTGTTTCTGTCCTGCAAGGTCCTTTTCAAAGGTTTCTTCATGTTCAACATCCTTTGAAATAGTTTCCCTGTAAACAACCTGCTGTTTACCCTGGTTGGTTTCAACCTGGAATTCTCGTTTTATTCTTTCTATAATGATTTCAAGGTGAAGTTCACCCATTCCTGAAATCAGTATCTGGCCTGTCTCGTCATCTATTCTGAACTTGAATGTCGGGTCTTCATCTGAAAGTTTTGAAAGTACATCCAGCAGTTTGTCCTGATCCTGGATTCTTTTAGGCTCCATTGCAACCGAAATAACAGGCTCATTAACCGTGATTGGTTCAAGCAGGATAGGGCTGTCTTCGGTGCAGAGTGTATCTCCTGTTGTGGAAAGCTTGAGCCCCATAACAGCAACAAGATCTCCGGCCGAAGCGCTGTCAATGCGTTCTCTTTTATTTGAGTGCATTTTTAAAAGCCTTGCCAGTTTTTCCTTTATGCCCTTGCTTGAATTATAGACCGTATCACCTGCTTTTATAGTGCCGGAATAGACTCTCATATAGGTCATCTTTCTGCCCTGGTCCATCATTACCTTGAATGCAAGAGCAGCAAAAGGCCCCTTGGGGTTGGCTTCTCGTGTTTCTTCTTCACCTGTATCAGGGAGATGACCCTTAACTGACAGGACTTCAAGGGGTGAAGGCAGGTAATCGACTATGCTGTCAAGGAGAGGCTGTACGCCTTTGTTCCTGAGGGAGGTTCCGCACAGGATAGGTACATAGTTAAGTTTGATAGTCGATTCACGGATTGCTTTTTTAAGATCCTGTACCCCTATTTCTTCCTCGCCCAGGTACCTTTCCATAAGGTCGTCATCAAATTCAACTACGGTTTCAATAAGCTGCTCTCTGTATGTAACTGCTTCATCCATGAGTTCTTCAGGAATTTCAACTTCCTTGTATTCGGCGCCAAGGGTGTCTTCTTCCCACACTATAGCCTTCATGTTTAAAAGGTCTATTATTCCTTTAAAGGAGTCTTCCGCTCCCCATGGAATCTGCAGGATAAGGGGCTTTATTCCAAGGCGTTCTTTCATCATATCAACAACCCTGTAAAAGTCGGCGCCTATCCTGTCCATCTTGTTGATGAAGGCCATTTTAGGGACTTTATAATAGTCTGCCTGGTGCCATACAGTTTCGGACTGGGGTTCTACTCCTCCAACAGCGCAGAAGACGCCTATTGCGCCGTCAAGAACCCTGAGGGAACGTTCTACCTCAATTGTAAAGTCCACATGCCCGGGGGTATCTATAATGTTTATCACATGGTTTTTCCAGGTGCAGGATGTAACTGCCGAGGTTATGGTTATTCCTCTTTCCCTTTCCTCTTCCATCCAGTCCATTGTGGCTTCGCCGTCATGAACTTCACCCATTTTGTGGACTTTTCCTGTGTAATATAGAATTCTTTCGGTAGTTGTGGTTTTACCCGCATCTATATGAGCAATGATACCTATATTTCTGGTATTAGTAAGTTTTGGTGCTGGTGCCATATATAAAAGTTCTCTGTTGTATAACTGTTAATGATATAATTAAAAACTGCAATTACCTGTCATAACGGCTTTAGAGGGGATATTTCTGAATTATTTAAAACCCTTGCCCGTTTGACATGCGGCGTAAATTTAAGGTATCCTGCCGCGCCTGTCAAGGTAATTAAGATTTTTACAGAAAGGGTTTTAATATTGTCCGGATATTCAAATAATAAGATAATAGAAATCTTTGACCGTATGTTCAGGCGGTTCGGCGCACAGGATTGGTGGCCGGGCGACAGCCCCTTTGAAATGATGGTAGGCGCTGTTCTTACCCAGAATACAAACTGGAAAAATGTTGAAAAAGCTCTGATTAATTTAAAGAGTGAGGGGCTTCTCTCTGTAAATAAAATGTATGAAGTGGATGTTGAAAAACTGGCAGAAAGTATAAGACCTGCCGGCTACTATAATATAAAGGCAAAAAGACTTAAAAATCTTGTTGCTCTGATTGCAGATGATTATGAAGGCGACCTGGAGTTGTTGTTTGATCAGGATACCGAAAGCCTCCGTATGGCGTTATTGTCTGTAAAGGGGATCGGCCCTGAAACTGCTGACAGTATTGTGCTGTATGCTGCGGAAAAACCTGTGTTTGTAATAGATGCCTATACCTACAGGATACTGTTCAGGCATAATATGATTGATGAACAGATTTCCTATGAAGAACTTCAGGAATTTTTTATGTCATCCCTTGAAGAAGATCATAAGCTTTTTAATGAATTTCATGCACTTATTGTTAAGACAGGCAAGGAGTATTGTAAAAAAGACCCGAAATGTGATGATTGTCCTCTTAACGGGTGGGAATGATTGTAATGATGTCAAAATTATCTGTTAAAGCAATTGTTTTAATATCACTCGCTTCAGGTCTTCTTTTTATATCTGTCACAGCTGCCGTGCTTGCTGTGTATTATACCGGTCCTGTCTCAGACGATGCTGTGTGCAGAGATGTTATCATTAAAGAAGGTATGAACCTCAGGCAGATATCCGGGGTGCTGGAAAATGAAGGTGTTATTAAAAACAGCACAGCCTTTATCCTGTTTAACCGGATAACAGGATCTGCAAGGGGTATAAAAGCAGGCGAGTATCTGCTTAGCCCTTCCATGACTCCCGGCAGAATTATTGAGGTGCTTACAAAAGGTGAAGTTGTTACTCACCCTGTTACAATTCCTGAAGGTTTTTCCATTGAGCAGATTGCTGATGTGCTTGCAGAAGAAAAGCTCATTGACCGGGCAGAGTTTCTGAACTTTGCCGGTTCCGCAGGAGTTGAAAACAGATACGGTATTGACGGCCACGGGCTTGAAGGATACCTTTATCCTGATACATATCATTTTGCCAGGAATCTGAATGCCTCTTCTATTGCAGATGCCATGATAAAAAGGTTTAAAGATGTTATTAAGCCCTATGGGCAGAGTATTGCCGGCAGCGGAATGACTCTTCATGAGGTTGTTACACTTGCTTCTATAGTAGAAAAAGAGACGGGCAGGGCAGATGAAAGACCTTTAATTGCCAGCGTCTTTTTAAACCGCCTTAAAAAGAACATGAGGCTTGAAAGTGACCCTACTGTTATATACGGAATAAAAAATTTTTCCGGCAATATTAAAAAGACGGATCTTTCCACCCGCACCCCCTATAATACCTATGTTGTAAAAGGTCTTCCTCCTGGTCCTATAGCGAGTCCCGGTCTTGATTCGATAAAGGCAGTTCTGTATCCCGCTGATACGGATTATCTCTTTTTCGTATCAAAGAATGACGGCTCACATCATTTTTCTAAAAGCCTTAAGGAGCACAACAGGGCTGTTTATATTTATCAGAAAAAAAGAAAAAAATAACAGATCAGATTAAATCAGTGTCCTCATCATTATAGAATGGTTAAAGGTTTTCTGTCCGGAATGATTTTACTCTTTTCTATATCCTGTTTACTCTGTTCTTTATTTTATTTGTATACTTTATTGTCCTTTTAACGCTGAAATGATGTTTTTGGCATCCGATTTGCTATATTTATTATACATAAATGCACATGTTGAGAGAGAGGTTTTGTAAGTGATTGACTTGAAACGAAAAAAAGATTTGGTAGAAATATCAGGTCAAAGTGTATTAAAAAAAGATGATAAAAAAGATACACTTGATGGTTTAGGTGTATATTTTGTTTAAAATAGTGAACATTTTTTATTAAAGAAAGGAATTTAAAAATGCTATCATTATTACTTGTTATAATAGTTACGGTTTTCAGTACATACATAAGCTGCTCCATGAACATGGGAGAGGTCACATGGATGGATTATTATCATGGTTCCATGGCTGGTTTTCTGGTCAGCGGTGTTATTCTTCAGATTTCCAATAAGTGGAGACGGATGAAGGAAATGACAGGAAGATCTCATTCATATGTGGACATTGCAAAGTTATTCAATTAGTTTCATCCAAAACTGACGTTTATTATAGGCAGATGTCAGCTCTGTCCTGATATGTGTTCTTTCAGGATGGGTACTAATTAACGTCACTTATTCCCGCCTGTAAATAAAAAATTCCATGCCCTTCAAACATGATTGACAGGGCGTGGAAAAATATAAATAATAACAGCCTGATAGTAAAAACTTACTACATATTGACTTTATCACTTGACAGACCCCAATATGTGGGTGTAGTTTGTTTCGCACATAATCAATAAGCATTTGATCATTCTATCTGCGGAATTCATACATTTCACAAAAGTTACTCCTGTTGTCCTGTGGGGGGAAGGGCGGATGGCTAACTTCAGTTTCGGTTTTTTCCGAAAATTAATTAGTTATATTTAAATTTGTTTATTATTTTTATTTCAAGCTTGCTGGAAGGTATTATCTATGATTGAAAAAATTAAAAAGCGTGACGGAAGAATTGTTGAGTTTGACTCTACAAAAATAACTAAGGCTGTGGCAAAGGCCGGAAAGGCAACTGGAGAATTTACTGAGCGTGAAGCCAGGAAACTCACCCTCAGAGTTCTTACATTAGCTCATGAACTCAGACTGGGTGAACAGCTGGAAGTTGAAGAAATTCAGGATATTGTAGAAAGAGTACTGCTTGATACCCCTTTCTATAAAAGCGCCAAGGCCTATATCCTGTACCGGGATCAGCACGCAAGGATAAGAGCCATTTCAACAAAGGCTAATATCGACCTCGTAGATCATTACATTCAGAAGCTGGACTGGAAAATAAAAGAAAACAGCAATATGTCCTTTTCTCTTCAGGGACTCAATAACTATATTTCATCAGATATAACTTCCGAATACTGGCTTAACAGCATCTACCCGAACGAAATAAGAGATGCACACAAAAGCGGTGATATTCATGTTCATGACCTGAGCCTGCTTTCTGTATACTGTGTCGGCTGGGATCTTAAAGATCTGCTCTTAAACGGTTTCAAGGGAGTTGAGGGCAAGATAGAAAGCAAGCCTCCAAGGCATTTAAGATCCGCCCTTGGACAGATTGTTAATTTTTTCTATACACTGCAGGGTGAAGCTGCCGGCGCACAGGCTTTATCAAATTTTGATACACTTCTGGCACCTTTTATAAGATTTGATAATCTTTCATACAAAGAAGTAAAGCAGGCAATACAGGAGTTTGTATTCAATATCAATATCCCAACGCGCGTGGGTTTCCAGACTCCATTCACCAACATCACAATGGATCTGTGTGTTCCGTCTATCCTTAAAGATAACCAGGTTATTATGGGCGGTGAAGAGCGCAGCGAAAAATACGGTGAGTTCCAGGCTGAAATGGATGTCCTGAACAGGGCGTTTGCAGATGTAATGATGGAAGGTGATGCAAAGGGAAGGGTGTTTACCTTTCCTATCCCCACTTATAACATCACTTCGGATTTTGACTGGGATAACCCCAACCTTGACAGTATCTGGAAGATGACCGGTAAATACGGCATTCCCTATTTTTCCAACTTTGTTAATTCCGATATGTCGCCTGAAGATGCAAGGTCCATGTGCTGCCGTTTAAGGCTTGATAACCGTGAGCTTATGAAAAGAGGCGGAGGGCTTTTCGGTGCAAATCCGCTTACCGGTTCCATAGGTGTTGTTACCATAAACCTTCCAAGGATAGGTTACCTTTCAGAAACCAAGGAAGAGTTTTTTGAAAGGCTCACCTCTCTGGTTAATCTTGCAGCGGAAAGCCTTGATATAAAGCGCAAGGTGCTTGAGCAGTTTACGGAAAAAAATCTTTACCCCTATTCAAAGTTCTACCTCAGGGACATAAAGGAAGGCTCAGGCCGCTACTGGAAAAATCATTTTTCTACAATCGGCATAATTGGTATGAACGAAGCCTGTCTTAACTTTATGGGAGAAGATATTGCCAGTGATGCAGGCAGAAACTTTGCACTTGAGGTAATGGATTATTTACGTGATGTACTTGCGGCCATTCAGGAAAAGACCGGTGAGATATTCAACCTTGAAGCCACACCTGCCGAGGGAACAACCTACAGGCTGGCAATCAAGGATAAGGCAAAATACAGCGATATAATCTGTGCCAATGAAGATGCATACAAAGACGGCGGAGAGCCTTTTTATACCAACTCCACCCAGCTTCCTGTAAATTTTTCCGATGATATATATGAAACACTTACGCTCCAGGATGATCTTCAGACCAAATACACCGGCGGAACAGTAATGCATATATACCTGGGCGAAAACATTAGTGAAAACGCGATGGTTAAAAACCTTGTTAAAAAGGTGGTATCAGGTTTTAGACTTCCCTATCTTACGCTCTCTCCCACGTTCAGTATATGCCCGTCACATGGCTACCTTAAGGGTAACCAGGAAACGTGCGATATCTGCGGATGCGATACTGAAGTGTACTCAAGGGTGGTAGGATATTTAAGGCCCGTTAAGCAGTGGAATAACGGTAAGCGTCAGGAATTCTGTATGAGGACAATGTTTAAAGCTGCGTAGAGTGAAATCATGAATGTTGGCGGAATACAAAAAAATTCTCTAATAGACTATCCCGGAAAACTGAGCTGTGTGATTTTTCTGTCGGGATGCAATTTTGACTGCCCCTATTGTCATAATCCGTCTCTTGTAAGGGGAAGTGATGAATGCCCGGCCTCATTAAGGGGCGACGGTCTTTTTGAGTTTTTGAAAAGCCGGAGGGATTTTCTGGACGGAGTCGTAATTTCCGGCGGAGAGCCGACCCTTCAGAAAAACCTTGTAAAGCTCTGCGAAGCAGTAAAGGGGCTGGGTTATTTCATCAAACTGGATACCAACGGCAGCAGGCCGAAGGATCTGGGGTTTTTACTGGAAGAAGGCCTTGTGGATTATATTGCTATGGATATTAAAACTGATCCGTGCCGCTACAATGATGTCCTGGCAAAAAAATGCAATACGGACGATATCCTCTCCAGCGTTGAAACCATTATGGATAAAGCTCCTGATTATGAATTCCGTACAACATGTGTAAGGGGCTTTATTGATGAAGAGACTATAGGAAATATTGCAAATGTTATTAAAGACGCAAAACTCTACGCTCTTCAGAATTTCCACAAGGCCGAACTCCTTCATCCCGAGTATTTCAAGGACGAATCTCCGGAATTTACAAAGTCCGAACTGGCTTTATTCAAGTCAATAGCCGAACCTATGGTTCAGCAGTGTATTGTCAGGTAAAGACGATTTGCGCATAGAGCAAAAGCGAAAAGCTTAAAAACTCTTGCAATATTTATTCAGGGTCTTTATATAGTGTGCTGCCTGTGTTTATGTATAACGGGCAGAATTTAATGAAAAGGTGGTGAGTTAATGTTTGTGAGCAGCTTATGCGAATCCATTAACGGATGAAGCCTGGAGAGATGCTTTCAGGAATATATCGCATAAGGTTCTGCGGATTTGTAATTTTCTGGTCATAATATCAAGTCAGTAAATTATTACGCAAAAACCTTCTACAATTTATCCTCATTTTATGCATGTGATACCTGCAGCAGGTGTTGTATGTGTAATGTACATCTGTATTCAGGCTGTACTGCATTTTATCCTTCATTCTCTTTATCCTGCGGATACGCATTAAAATCAATCCTTAATTTATTAACAGATACCTGTGTCTTATTCGGCCTTTGTCCTGACCATCCTTGCTGAAGGTGAGTTGGCTGTTTAGCTTCAGGTGTTTTTACAGAAAATTTTAATGGAGAATTAAAGATAATGAAACTTGAGAATATTGTAATCAGAAAAACAGATAAAAAAGATTTTAACAATATAATGGAAGTTCAGGAAAGGGCCTTCGGCTATAAAAAAGAAGCTGACCTCACAGCTGATCTTTTAAAGGATAAAACTGCAGAACCTGTCCTCTCTCTCATGGCCTTTTACGCTGGAAAACCGGTCGGGCATATCCTGTTTACCAGAGTTTATATAAATGAAATGAGCAGTGATCAGCCTCTGGTTCATATACTGGCTCCTCTGGCTGTAATACCTGAATTCCAGAAGCAGGGGATAGGAGGTGTTCTGATAAGAGAAGGTTTAAGGCTTTTAAAAGAATCAGGCAGTGAAATGGTTTTTGTGCTAGGACACATGGATTACTACCCCAGACACGGTTTTGTTCCGGATGCAGAAAAGCCGGGCTATTCTGCGCCTTATCCGATCCCAAAAGAATATGCTGATGCCTGGATGGTTCAGTTTTTGAACCCGGAAGGGGGCAGGGTGAAAAAAGGAAAGGTGATCTGTGCGGATGAGCTTAATAAGCCTCAGCACTGGAGAGAGTGATGCTGGAGACAACTTAAAAAAAATGAACATCCAACGTCCAGCATTCAATGGACGGCAAAATGCATTTTTATTGGCGTTGGTGTTGTTCGCTGGGCGTTTATTTTTTTATAAATAAAATGTGATCCATGTATCACCATTAAGGCACGGCGCGCCGTGCCGCTACGGATGTTGTTGGTATTGCGGGTAAGGGATATTGTGTGATTTTTACTGCCTGTAGAGACAGATCTCTGACCTGTCTTGTTTTGAGGATGTTGTAATTTCCAATGCCTGGGATATTAATAATCAATATCTCGGTTTCACGGCCTTTTAGACGGGTTGATAACCCGTCTCTACGAAAAATGAACGGCCTGCGCTCTTCATGGGGATATTTGTTTTATTTGTGTTATTTCCTCAAAGACGCCTTTGAAAATACATGCTCCGGTATTTCCCTGTTGAACTCTATCTCTTCAATAATAAATTCCGTTCCGCTGCCTGTTTTAAGCATATCCTTGAATATCATGCGTTTCGGAAACCAGCGGCCGTCCTCAAAGGTAACATCCTTTAGCTCCAGCTTTTTTAAAAGCTTGCCGCTTTTTGCAAACAGTTCTTCCTTTAAAGGAACCCAGCGTTCTTTGTCTACCCATAGTTTCATTTTAGGGTATGATACATCATCTGCTGTTGCTGTTAATTCCATAACCCAGCATTCCCGTTCATCAACTGTTTCAGCCTCTGTTACAGATGCTCTGTATTTGTTCCGCAGGCGTGAATCTTCCATCATGTCCTCATAGGAAAGGTCAGACCCCATAACAGACTGCCTTAACATATGGCCTGATATCTGGATGATCCTGTCTGTTGATGGAGAATAGATCCAGAGTTTGTCTTCAAGCTTGAGCATCTTTGTGCCTTTTTCTCTGGCAGGGGAAAGGTATTCGGAAAATGTCCGGTTTTCACCCTCTGTCCATGATTTTGATACAACCGTCCTGCTGCCGCGCCTTCCGTGGATTACCATTTTGGATGTCAGTACCTGGGTGTCTGCTGACATGTTTTTATCTATGTTTTTAAGTATTTCATCTCCATTCGGCTGCTGTGCCCTGATTAACGGAGATGTAACTAAACATGCAATTGTAAGAAGTATTGATAATGTCCTGTTCATTTTATTCCTCTTTTAGTTTACGCTTCCAGTTCCCTGAATAGCTGCGATGTCTGCCTCCTGTATATACCTATGCCGGCAAACAGGGTGCCTATAAGCGATGCGAACACTCCAGGTAAAAAGCCGATATAGTAGCTTGTTTCCGTTACCTGTGCCCTGAAAACACTGGACATTATTATTGTGTACTTCTGCATCATGCTGCCGAAATCTATTCCGTTGTACTGAAGGTAGTATGAGACTGTCAGCCCAAGGGCTGTGCCTGCTACGGAGCCTGCTATGCCTATAAAAAAAGATTCCATGATCATTGACCTGTAGATATCTCCCTTTGGTTCTCCTATAGCAAGCCTTACTCCTATTTCACCATAACGCCGGATTCCGTTCATAAGGCCTGAGTTCCATAAAACAATAGACATGACCATTACAAATATAGAAAATATTATGCTCATGACAGTATTTGATACATTCAGCATGAGTTTCAGTATTCCCTCCCCTCCAAGGTATTCTGCAACGGGTCTAAACTCATCTTCTTCATCAGTTATGGTCTGACTGTTAAATATGCTGTTAAGTTCTGATGATATAAGTTTCATTTCATCGTCATCATAGATCATACCCTTTTTAAATCCTGTGATTTCACTGGCCCCGTCATGCATATCAAGCGTATCTCCTGTATCCTCGATATCTGCAATTATAGTGTTTCTGTCCAGCACAACCATACCAAACCTTACTGTTCCAGCTATTTTGAAGTTATGAAAAGACATGCTGCCGTACATGGTGGAGGTCATAACTGTCGCTGTATCACCAATGGATAAACCGAGTTTTTCCGCATATGTTTCGCTTATAAGTATTTCACCCGGTTTATCGGGGACGCTGCCCTTAACAAGTGCTTTTTTAATATTGAGTATGGATATTTCAGGTGAATTTTTTGATAAAAGGTCAATGCCGATTCCAAGTACAGGTCCCTGTGTTTTCGTATTGCCTGTACTGTCCGGAACATCTATAAGACCTCCGAACCTGATGCGTGGTGTCCATATCATATCGGGATATTCTGATTTTAATTTGCTTATGATTTCCCCTGTGTTTAAAAGCGCAAGATCATTGGGCATCTGGTCAGCAGATTCACTGTAAGCTTTTGTCATGATTCTTATGTGACCTGCATCAAACCTGGCGTTCGCATCAACCATGTCTGACACTGCACCTTTAACAACACAGTAAAGTATAACAGTCAAAAACACTCCTGCAGTCACCATAAGTACCGGGAAAAGGCTTCTTGACCTGTCTCTTAAAAGGCCCCTGATAATAAAGCGGATCATTGCATCTTCCCCCTTAAGGCATCTGTGGGTTTCAGTGTTGATATCTTTCGGCTGGGCAGATAACTCACAATAGTAACTGTCACCATAACAGTAACTATTGTGCCGCCTATAAGCAGGGGAGAGTAAGCCGGGAAAAGTCTTGAGGTAAATGCAAACCCGAATTCTCCTGCTGAGTTCATAGAATCAGGCAGAGGTATTCCTGTTTCTGCTGAGATAATAAGCGTCGGGATACCGTAAAGTGCAGCGATTACAACTCCAAGAATACCGTGCATTGCCCCTTCCAGTGTGAAAAGCCCGATAACCTTTGATCTTACCATGCCGAGAGCCATTAATGTGCCTATCTCCTTTTTCCGCCTGAAAATGGCAAGCACCTGTGTGTCGAACACTGCCAGCATGGAAAGAAAAAGCAGGATAGCATAGAGCACACCTCCCCCGATCCTTTTTGATTTTATCATGTCATTAAAGTCTTTTAAAAGATAAGCGTGATCCCTGAAAACCCATCCTTTGACATCCTTATCTGTATCAAGTCCCTGAGCCACTGTTACTATGGTTGCCTGACCTTCCAGGCCGTACATCTGCTGTACTTTATCCAGAGGGAGCCAGAGCTGCCCGTTATCCATTGTAGGAACATTGGTATCTATAATGTCAACAATTTCTCCATCAGCCGCATCAAAGGTTCCGTTTCGGTCACGCCATCTCATTGTAATGGAGTCACCAACTTTTAATGAGTTTTTATTTGCCATGATTTTACCGATAACGACCGGTATTTCAGCGCTGTGGTTAAGTTTTTTTAAGTCTATGTTTAATATCTTCTGATCGGGATCTATCCCTTTAAAAAGCACACTCTGCATTCTTCCTTCAGGGTATATTGATCCCTGCCCGATAAGAATGGGGACTGCTTTATCCTCATTGATCAGTTTCTTAAGCTCTGCCGGTATTTTTTTATGGCTCAGGTCAATTTCCAGAGGGTCGTAAGGATCATAATTATCAACCCAGAACTGACCTCCTGCTATCTCATCATTAATATATTCACGAGATGCCATCCTCTGCATGCCGGAGAATAGGCCCTGGTGCCAGATAATAAGAACATATGTAAAGGAAAGCACAAAAACATTAAGCCATGTGCGTAAACCCGCGCCTGCCAGGTTCCTGTATGCAAGCCTTAATATTGTCATTTCAGGTCTCCTCTGCTTATTCGTTTACAGTACGGTCATCTGACACTTTGCCGTCTTCAAGGGTAATGATCCGCCTCAGGTATTTAATTACCTTTTCATCGTGTGTGGCAAAGATGAATGATGTATCAAGCTCCCTGTTCAGCTTCAGCATGGTCTTAAGAATATTGTGCGAGTTTTTAGCGTCCAGGTTTGCTGTGGGTTCATCTGCAATTACAATACGGGGTTTCTTTACCATAGCCCTGGCAATGGCAACTCTCTGGCACTGACCGCCCGAAAGAAGCGCGGGTTTTGATTTTTCCTTGTCCAGAAGCCTCACCCATTCAAGTGCATCCATGACAGCTTTACGCCTTTTTTCAGGCGGAGTTTTCAAAAGGAGTAACGGGAATTCAACGTTTTCATAAACAGTGTATACAGGAAGAAGGTTATATGTCTGAAATATAAATCCGTAATGTTCGTTACGGAGCCGTGCAGCTTCTTTGTGGTTGAGCTTTCCGACAGACTGCCCCAGAACAAAAGCTTCTCCCTCTGAAGGAACATCCAGGGTGCCCATGATATTGAGAAGAGTTGTTTTCCCGGAACCGCTGGGGCCTACCAGGCCTGTGAATTCACCTTTGCCTATTGTGAGGTTTATGTCGTCAAGCGCTGTGAATACGCCTTCACCCATTGGGAAGTGCTTTGTCAGATTTTTGGTTTCTATTAGAGTTTCCTCAGACATGTTTTCTCCTGTTGTGCAGATACGTATTTGGGGATACTGGATGCTGGTTCCTTGATACTGGTTTAAAAATCATTTAAAAATCAAAGGCCGGTATCAGTTTTTATCCGATCTATAACCCTTTGCATGGTTTAACCGCCTTTTAGACGGGTTAGTAATTCGTCTCTACAAAAATCGAACAGCCTGTGTGCTGCAATGAAATTCGAATATTGTATTAACCGTTAGTAAAGACAGGTCTCTGACCTGTCTTTTGATAAAGCTGTTACAGCCTCATCAATGATTATAAATCACCATAACCTGTATTCCCCGTCCTCCTGTTATTGCCCCCTGGTATACCGAACTGCTTCCTGTATCTGTTTCGGGGTAATCAAACAGGCTTACATTGATCATTATACTGTCATATGTCCGCGCCCAGTTAATGTGCTGGTAGTATTTGTCGTTTTCCCAGTCATAGTATCCTGTCGCAGACAGGGTGTCCATTATTCCTGCCGGAAAACTCAGTCTGAAGGCTGAAATGTGGTACGTGTTATCCCACTCTGCGATTTTGTCAGATGTACAGGCTCCCATATGTTCCACAAGCATATAGAGCCCTGCGCCCACGTTAAATGTATAATCTGCACCTATACTTACTTTCTTTGTAATGTTTTCCTTTATGTACAGAGTATCCTGTTCTTCCAGAAGGCTTTCAAACCATAAGCCTATACCCATATCCCAGCGGCCGTCCAGTGCATAACGGTTTTCTCTGAAATTGGGGATGTGGTATCCTGATGCATCGACTTTGCGGGTATGGAAGGTAAAACCCATGTCACCTGAGAGTATGGGGTACTGTATACGTCCCCCGGCCTCCATGTTTTCTTCGGTTGAGGGCATAATCTCATATCCCTTAAGCTTATCATTCCCGTAAAGCAGCCATGCCCAGTAATTTGAGTTGTCAGGCGCAACATAGCGGAATCTTGCGGCATAAACACCATCTGTCATTTGAAGTGGATCGGTCGGGTCTAGTTTATCAAACCATTTTAAAGGCCTCAGCAGCAGGGCAGGGCCGAAGTTGATTTTCTGCAGACCTATTCTCGTTTCCGTAAGAGTTGTTGTATAGCGCAGATCAGCCCTGTAAAGGTCTATATCCGTTTCATCCCTGTAGGGACCGGATCCTCCTGATGAGAACATGTTAAGAGAAATTTCAGAATCAATTGCAGTATAATTGTCTATGTTGTGTGAGATATCAAGGTCAGGTATGTAGCGGATACCTGTGCTGTTTTCCCAGTGATCGTTTATATCGGATTCTATAGTCCAGCCGGAAAACTGGCCTTCAAGGTCCATTTCGAGGGCGGAGGAGTTTACAGTAAGGAGAATGAAAAAAGTTAAGAGTAGATGTGAGAATCCGGGTTTTAAGAAATGGATCGAGACTTGATACTGGTCTCTTGATACTGGTAAAAGCAAAAAGGCAGATACTCGATCCTTGATACGGGATGCTGGTAGAAGCTTTTTTAAAAGCCTGTATCCTGGATCAAGCAAGATGTCGAAACTGCCCGGCATCCAGTGGGCAATATTCAGCAGCTGTTTTTTACTGCCAGCATCCGGTATCCAGCATCCAGTATCCTGTTTTTTATATCCTGTTGCCTTTCTCATTGCCTCAGTCCCTTAATCAGTCTATTGCTATGTGCTCCAGTGAATCGTTTACTGTCCGCTTATTCCTCAATAATTGTCTTATATAACTCATCTTCAAAATTTTCATTCTGCATTTGATTGCCGATTTTTTCACTCTTCTCCTTGAACTTTCTATTATTAAATAATTCCAAAATTTTCGGTTCAAGATTGTTTTTATTTATTTTACTTATTTTTATTCCTTTGGGGCCGAATCCGAGATCAGAAATTATTCTATTCCAGACAAACTGGTCAACAATGTGCGGTATTATCATTGATGCACAACCATACTTTATTGCGAGATGTGTTGTTCCTGCACCGCCATGATGAATAACGGCATACATTTTAGGGAAAATACAGTCATAGGGAATCTGTGATACAAAATAGACCAGTTCTGAATTGAAATTATCGGGTTTTATTAAGCCGCCGGATGCTGTGTTTATGACAGCCGGTATTTTATTTCGATCAAGAATTTCAAGAATCATTTCGGTTTTATGCACAGGTTCCGGATTAAGCATTGACCCGAAAGTGATAAACAGTATTTTATCATGCTTTTCGATGAATTCAGTCAGTCTTTTTTCAGGTTTCCAGTCTGTTGTTTTTTTTAATTCATGATGCCCTAAAATTTTAACATTATCTTTCCAGTAATCAGGCCGCTGAAAAAAAGCAGGTGAAACTGCATAAATAAATTTCCTGTTGTGTAATATATTTATCAGCTGCTTTATGGTAACCCTTTCCTTGATCTGCAGCATTTTATTTATAATCACAGCTATGGTGGCTGCTGCAAAATCATAAAATTTATATGAAAGTTTATTTAATAATTCTCCATAATTGTTGCCGAAAATAAATGTATGCCCTTTTGAATAATGTGCAAACAGACAGGGAAATACCATGATTGTCTTTCCTCTGTTTTTACATTCCCATAACACCGGGTAATAACTTTTAAAATGATAGAGTATTCTATCCGGTTGTTCCTCTTTCACTAGTTCATATAAGTTAAACTCTTTTTCTTTAGCAGCGCCTTTTTCATTTCCTGCAAGTTTGAAAAGTTTTATCAAGGCAATTAATCTCTTGATCCCGGCTCCTCCCATTACTGCTCCGGCTAAATCGCATTCAAATAAATTATCGCCTTTTTTCCCGAGTGATGCGAATTCCAGGCCGCAGTTTTCTGTGAGTTCTCTATACCGTTCTGAAAATGCACAAATTACCTGATGACCTTTTTCTTTTAAAAAATATCCAATTGCTAAAAAAGGTTCAATATCTCCCCGTGTTCCTACTGCTGTTAAAATTATTTTCATTTACTGTCCTCCTGATTAGTTACAGGGTTTCAGGAGAAGGAATGATACAGGGTGCAGGATGCTTGATGCAGGTAAAAACTTAATGTTGATCCTGTAACCGGTATCATGCTTTTTACATCCTGCATCTGTTTTTCTCATTCTTTTAACCTCTTTATCAGTTCTTCCATTTCTTCGAGGTAGTCGTTTAGAGCCTTTATTCCTTTTGCTGTAATAGAAACTGCAGTATGCGGTTTGTTGTCCCTGAAACTTTTAATGATATTTATGTATTCTGCTTCACTCAGTTTCTTCAGCTGAATAGATAAATTCCCCGGAGTAAAATCCAGCTTATCCTTGATATCGTTAAAGCTTACTTCTGTATCCCTGTTACTGGCCAGATGAGTAAGTATTAAAAGCCGGGAACGCTCATGAATTATTTTGTTAAGTTCAGGCACGTTTATTATTCCGCCTTTGCCGATTTCGGATCAATATACCCGGTAATGCCCATCAATATAAAACCAATTCCAAGTGAAATGAACACTGCAATAGCAGGGTGTATTGAGTTACAGACTGTAAGGCCGATACCTGTGATAAAGAACCAGTAACCCATAACAATAGAATGCTTTATATGTAACATGGCGCCGGCAAAACCGAAAATCCCGAACCAAATAGTTATAGCAGGGGTGATGTAACCGGGGATTCCCTTGTAGGAGAAGAATGCAATCAGGAATATGATGAGAAAAATATTTGATAAATAGAGGTATATGAAGCGGTCAGCAAAAAGTTCTTTATATAACCAGCCGAGAGTGAGATTTGAGTCAATCTTTTTTACAGAACTCCGGTAGAGCCGCTGTTTCATGAATGAAAGAATAATGGTTATGACTCCTATAGCCGTATAAACAATCCATTTGATATTTTGCGGAATAGCGCTGTGGGACCCGTATGAATTAATAAGAAAATAGATCATAATTGAAAAAAATGAAATGCCTGCTCCAAAAAGAAGACTAAGCAGCCTGAAATGGGTGGGGTCGACAACCTGTTGAAATATTGATTTATTTTTGTTGATTACCTTTTTTATTGAAGCAATATCTTCCAGTAATTTTTCAGCCTGTTCATTGTCTATTGTTTTCATCTATGATCTCCTGAGTGTAAACTAGTTTATAGTATAAAGTTGTTTATGCGCTAAGTCAAATGTTTTTTAAGTGGGAGAAATTAGAGAAGTGGCATTAGAAAATAGATGCGGAGCGTCTAAATGCATGGTTCCCATGCAGAGCGCAGGAACCAGCATGAAGGCATTTAAAGACTGATTGTAGAATTGCAGGGGCGAATAATTATTCGCCGTTTTTTCGGTTCATTATAAAAGACAAAAAATCATGTCTCACACAAAGCCACAAGACCGTAAAGTTTAAAAGCAAAAAAATATATTTTATGTTGGTAATATTAAGGTTGAATCCCTTTTCTACAGTATATGGCCTTAATCCTATACAAGCGGTGAGTAAAATGGCTTTTTAAAAGGAATAACAGAGTTAAATAATTCAAAAAAAACTCTCAAATGATGAAATTTAATTAAAAAATAAATAAATATGCGGAAAAAGGTTGAATTTAGTTACAAAGGTTGATAAGTTCGCGCTTCAAATTAAAAGCGGATTTTAAATTAAATTATTAATTATATCAGTTATCTATTCCAAAAGAATGTCTGGTTTGCCTGGAATAATATCCTCGAAAATAACCTGTAGGTCCAAGGAATAAGTGTCTTATGTTAGTATTTAGAATGTCCGGAGTTTTTAGTTTTGTCTTTTGTATTGTATTTTCAGGAATGTTCTTAAACCTTTTTTTTGCCTCAAATGCCCTGTCAGGTGAAAAAAATATCAGTCATAATATACCCTTTGTTGAGTCTTCCCCGACTATCGACGGAAAGATTGATGAAGGAGAATGGGCAGAGGCTGAAAGAACCAGTCTCGATAATGAATTTTATCCTTCTGAAAATATTCCCGCTATTGTTAATACTGAAGTTTTAATGATGGAGGACGGTTCCAGTTTTTACATTGCCTTTATTGCGGAAGATCAGGAGCCGGAAAATATTCGTGCATTTTACACTGACAGAGATATCGGCTGGTATGATGATCTGGTGGGTGTTGTAATAGATACATTTAATGATGAAAAGCGTGCCTTTCAATTTTTTGTCAATCCTCTGGGTGTTCAGATTGATACGGTTTATGATGATGTCACGGAATTAATGGATTCATCATGGAATGCCATATGGGACAGCGCTGGCAACATATCCGGAAACGGATATGTTGTGGAGATGAAAATTCCGCTTGATCAGCTGAGGTTTTCCGAAGGACTGGAAAAGCAGATATGGGGCCTGGATCTTTTAAGGTATTATCCGAGAGACAAGCGTCATAAGTTTTCAAACAACAACCGGTTTAACGGGGTCACCTGCTACCTGTGCCAGCTTAAAAAAGTCCAGGGCTTTACTGATCTTGAACAGGATCTTAACCTCAGGTTTGTTCCGACAGTAACTGCATCATATTCCGAAGAAAGGTCCGATCCCAAAACAGATGAATGGCAGGATGATTTTAATTTTGATGTAGGTATGGATGTACGCTGGGGAATTAATCAGGATACATATCTTAACGCAACAATAAATCCTGATTTTTCACAGGTTGAAGCTGATGCCGCACAGCTTAATGTAAATAATGCCTACTCACTTTATTACTCGGAAAAAAGAGATTTTTTTCTGGAGGGTGCGGATTACTTTAACAGCAATGCCAGCCTTGTATATACCCGCAATATTTCATCACCGGAATATGGAATCAAGCTTACCGGCAAACGGGATGTTCATACATACGGCCTGTTTTTTACAAACGATGAAAACACCAACTTTATTATTCCGGGCAATCAGGGATCACTAATCGCCTCTTTAACAGGAACGGAAAGCAGAAATACGGCACTTAGATACAGAAGTGATATAAGTAAAAATATAAACCTGGGCCTTATCCTGACAGACCGCCGTGCAGATAATTATTCAAATACAGTATTCGGCCTGGATAGTAATATTCTTTTAGGCCGGAGCGACAGGCTTGAACTGCAGCTGATGAAGTCATCGTCAGAATATCCGGAAAACATACAGGCCGCATATGCTCAAAAGGCAGAGTTAACAGACTATGCCTATCTTATAAACTATGAGCACGACGGCAGAAACTGGAGCTGGAGCGGAAATCTGACCGAGTACGGAGATGATTTCAGGGCTGATATGGGATACATCACCCGTGTGGATACAAGAAAATGGGATTTTGCAGGGGGATATACATGGAGGTTTGGTCCGGATAAAAGTATTAATCAGTTTTACATGGGCGGCGGTTATGAAAAAGATTATGATGAAGAAGGCAGTGACCTAAGTGAAGAATTAAGCTTTACATTAAGTGCATATGGCCCCATGCAGTCCACAATGCTTTTAACATACACTGAAGAAGATGAATATTATAACGGTAAATGTTTTGATGAAAAGATTATAGGATTTTACGGGTCAATAAGGCCGTGGTCCGGTGTTGCGTTTGTCCTAAGTTTATATTCAGGCGACAAGATCGATTATTACAATACGCGGCTTGGTGAACTGCTCTCTGTGACTCCGCAAATGGATTTTCAGATAGGCAAACATTTTCTGTTAAGCCTGGACCATTATTATGAAAAAATGAATATAGATGGAAGAAGGCTGTATACCACAAACCTTTCGGATCTGCGTATTACCTACCAGTTTAATGTAAGAAGTTTTCTAAGAGCTACCATTCAGTATTCCGATACAAAAAGAGATACTTCAATGTATATCTTTAATTTCAACAGCAGATATAAATGCATGACAAGTCAGATCCTGTACAGTTACAAGATAAACCCGCAGACGAGGTTTTTTATCGGGTATTCGGATTCAGGATATAAAGATGATGCCATGGCGGATATCATGAAAACCGGAAAGTCTCTTTTCACAAAATTCAGTTATGCGTGGTGATTTTTAATCTCTGTCTTTATTATCACCTTGATTATCGGATGCCTGTTCTATAGACAGTATTCATCTATAAATAAACATAAGGGAAATGCATGAATAATGAGACGGAATTAATAGAAAAACTGAAACGGATTGAGGCATTGTTTGCAGGCGCAACAACTGACGGAGAGAGAGATGCGGCCGCAAATGCATTGCAGAGAATACAGGAGCGTCTTAAAAAAGAGCAGGAGACAAACCCTCCTGTTGAATACAAATTTACAATGGCTGACATGTGGTCAAGAAAGCTGTTTGTCGCTCTTCTCAGAAGATACGGGATAAAGCCTTACAGGTATTATCGTCAGCGGTATACTACTGTTATGGCAAAGGTGTCTGGCAAATTTGTAGATGAAGTATTGTGGCCCGAATTTTCCGAATTAAACGAGACTCTTCAGGCCTATCTCAAAGATATAACCAACCGTGTTATTTCACAGAGTATCCACTCCGACAGCTCCGAAGCTGAGGTTGTAAAGCAGATAAGTTAATGGCTGACATAAAAATTATTGTCCTTTTGTATCCATGGTAATTCTTCCGTCTTTTATTTCCACCCGGCGCGGCGCTCTCTTTGCCAGGGCAGGGTCATGTGTAATAACAAGAATTGTTCTTCCCTGTTCCCATAATTCCTGAAACAGGTTCATGATATCCCCGCCGGAGCTTGTGTCCAGGTTTCCTGTGGGTTCATCGGCAAGTACAATATCAGGGTCCATGGCAAGGGCGCGGGCTATTGCAACTCTCTGCATCTGCCCACCCGAAAGTTCAGTTGGTTTATGTTCCATTCTTTCTTCAAGCCCTACACGGGTCAATAGATCAACTATTTTTGCCTTGCGCTTATTGCGTGATACACCCCCGAATAAAAGAGGCATTTCCACATTTTCATAAACCGAAATCTGCGGGAGAAGGTTAAAGCTCTGAAAAATAAAACCTACTCTCCGGTTGCGTATTTCCGCAAGTTCCAGCTTGTTAAGGGCAGAGACCGCTTCACCCCTCAGGTGATAGGTTCCGGAGGTAGGAGTATCAAGACATCCTATCAGGTTCATAAGCGTACTTTTTCCTGAACCCGATGGGCCGGTAATAGCAACCATTTCGCCCCTGGATACCTTAAGGTCCACCCCTTTAAGCGCCTCAAATTTTATCTTTCCTGTATTGTAAACCTTGCCCAGGCTGCTGATGTTTATCACTTCATCTGGGCTGGATTTAGATTCCGATTTCACATTGTATAAAAGTTTACTAAAAAACATATGTACCTCACTCGTAGCGGAGTGTTTCCGCAGGATTAATTGATGCTGCGCGTCTTGCAGGAAAGTATCCTGCAATAAGCCCTATAACTCCCAGTATGGCTGAAGATACAATTCCAATAGACATAGAAAGTGTAGGTTTTCCAAGCATAGCCACTGCTTCATTTCCTTCTGTAGGCAGTTTTCCCAGTATGATTATTAAAGTCATGGCCATTAAAAGACCTACAGCACCTCCAAGCAGCGTGTACATCATGCCCTCAAGAACTACCGGCCCTGTAACCCATGTCCTTCTGGCGCCCATGGCCATTTTAATGCCTATTTCTCTGGTACGTTCCTTAACAACCGCATACATAATGTTGGCAACTCCAACACCTCCTATGATGAGGGTAAGGGCACCTATAATTCCAAGAAAGATCTTAAGGCCTGACATTATTTTGCGATGTCCCTTTGTTGATTCAACCGTATCCCATGTTCCGAATACGCGTTTGTCTGTAGGGTCAAAACGGTATTTGGCTCCAAGCACTTTGTTCATTTCCTCAAGCACAAAAGCCATCCGGTCGGGATGATCCGGTTTGATTATAATCATCTGCAGGTTATTTATTCCAAACTGTGCCTTGAATGTTGTAATGGGTATGCATATCTGGTCTTCGTCCAGGCCGTTATAATTACCCATCATCACTTTGGGCATCATGACTCCTGTTACTGTATAAGGGATTTTTTCTATATAAAGAGTTCTCCCTACCGGGTCTTCCTGTCCGAATATTTTTTCTGCAATTTTATTTCCGAGAAAAGCAACGCGTCTCCTTTGCTGTTCATCCATTGGATCTATAAAACGTCCGCCCGGTGCAGGTATATGGTTGCGCAGTTCACCGAAACTCCAGGTTACACCCTTTACCGTGGCATTGCTTTCAAATTTATTATATTTTATTCCGGCACCGTAATTCTGTATTTCTCCTGCTGCACCGGCAAGACCCTGCACTCTGTTTTTTAACAGATCTATATCTTCAATCACCGTTCGGACAGGTCTTCCGGGAGGAAGCCCCTGCCATGCAAGGCTTGTACTGCCCGGCCATAAAACAGCAATATCATTTCCAATGCCTCTCATGGCTGTTGCTGTTGAAATGCCCAGGCCTTCACCAAAGGAAAGGAGCAGGAGCAGCGAGAGTGTGCCCCAGGCAATAGATGCAACCGTGAGCACAGCCCGTTTTTTTTGAACACGGCTTGAACTGAAAAAAAGGTAGAGGATTAACCCCGGTCTTGGTTTGTACATTTTCAGATCCTCACATCTTCATGGCTGTTACCGGGTCAAGACCTGCTGCAGTGCGCGCAGGAAAGTAACCCGAAATTATACTTATCAATCCCAGTACCGATGCAGTAGCTGCTGCTGATAACGGGGAAAGAGCGGGAGTACCAACAGTATCACCGAGATTAAAAGCCGGGAAGATCAGACAGATCCCAAATGTTATCAATATGCCTATGGTTCCGCCTGTAATTGAAAGCAGCAGCGTTTCAACCAGAAACTGCCCAAGTATAAACCGCGGTTTTGCTCCTAATGCCATTTTTATACCTATCTCTCTTGTGCGTTCTTCAACAACAACGTTCATAATATTTGAAACTCCTATTCCTCCAACCACCATGGTAAGGCAGCCGATCAACCCAAGAAAAATCCTGAAGGCAAGCATAAGAGTATTAAGAAACTTTGCATTCTGTGAAGTATCCCAGAATCCTACTGCCTCTTTATCTTCCGGATTGAACCTGTGCTTTGATGCAAGTATGTGCCGTACCTCGGTTATTAATGCTTCTGTCCTCTGTACATCACGGGCCGCAAAAACAAGGTTGCTTACGTATTTATGGCCGGTCATCATTTTCATGGTAGAGGCAGGGATAAAAACCTTTCCCCTGTCGGAACCGTTATAGTTTGAGTTCTGTGCCTTTTTCTGCATTACACCGATAACAAGAAAGGGCGCACCCCGCAGGTTTATGGTTTTTCCAACAGGCGAGACATTTCCGAAAACCTGTTCTGCTAGTTCATTACCCATAAAGACCACTCGCCTTTTATGTTCAATATCAATTGGGTCTATGAACCTGCCTCCCTCCTGCGGGATAATATTGCGCATTCTGCCGTATACCGGCTCTATCCCGGTGGTTCCGACTGCGAGGATCGTGTTTTTATACTGGAGTTTAAAACGCGACTGGTATTCGCTTGAGATTGCATCCAGTTCAACAGCTTTATTTCTTATCAGTTTTATATCGTCGTCATCCACAAGTATGTAACGCCCCTTTGCCAGGCCTTCATAGGGCATGGATGTCCGTGACGGCCATCCTATGACAACGCCGTTTCCTATGCCTACGGCCTGTTTTGCAAGCTGCTGATGAAAACCGTCGCCAAATGCAAGCAGAAGACTTACAGCAGTGGTTCCCCAGATCATGCCGAAAAGTGTAAGCAGTGTGCGAAGCTTTTGACTTTTTGAATCACGTATAAGCTGACGGATAGAGTTAAGCATGGTTTATGACCTTTAACCCTTTATCTCTCTTGGAGGACGCTGGACAATTTTATGCTCTTCTCCTATGCCTGACAGCACCTCTATATTAAGACCGTCCGATAGCCCTGTTTCAATTGCAACTTTTTTAGGTTCTGCCTCCGGTGTGTCACCAGGAAGTTCAACAAATTTATTGGCTCCGTCATCTTCAAAAATTACAAGACGCTCGGGAATAAGAAGAATATTCTTTTTTTCACGGATTACGATATCAGCATTGGCCGAATAACCTGCTCGCAGAGTTATTTCGTCAAAGGCATCAAGTACTATTTCAACCTCAAATAACTTGGCATTATCTTTTTCAACAGCCTGGGGTGCAATTTTACTTAACCTTCCTGTAACTACATGGTCGGGAAGAGCGCCGATCTTTATGCGGACAGGCATGTCTACAGTTAACTTGCCTACATCTATTTCATCAACCGTTCCCTTAAAAATAAGATCATTCATATCTGCAAGGGTGGCAAGTTCGGTTCCTGCCTGGTAACTGGTAAGCGGTACAACCGGGTCTCCCGGATTAACAAGTCTCTGAAGCAGAATTCCTTCGGCTGGCGCACGGACTATTGTTTCCATGTTTTCGCCTCTGCCGCTTATACGGCCTTCCTGAATAAGCTGGAGGCAGTTTTTTGCCCTGGTCAGTTCTATCTTTGCACGGTCATAGGCTTCTTTCTGGACATCCCTGCTGTTTATTGATTCAATTCCTTCTTTTGCAAGGGTTTGAGAGTGCTCCCAGTCTTTTTTGGCCCGGTCAAAGGAAAGCTGAGCTGTTTTTACCATGTGCTCTGCTTCAAGCAGTTCATTCGGTGTAGGGTCGGGGCTTATCTCCAGAATCGGATCTCCGGCTTTAACCGAATCTCCAACCTCTGCTGGACATCTTTTTACAATGCCGGACACCTTTGACTTAATATGAAATTTCTGTCTTGGTACAATCTGACCTATAGCCACTGCCTTTTCTGTGATGTCGCCTCTTGTAACATCAATAAGGGTTAAACCGCTGTCCGTAGTTTCGCGGCTTTTTGCCCATGAATATCCTCCGGCAGCAATGGCACCTAAAATGATCAGTACAAGAAGTATTTTGATGAACTTCTTCATTTAAAAAACCTCCGCATTTTGAATATTTTGTTAAAAATAATTTTATTTATAGAAACGATATGATGAAAAACCTAAAAGCATTAATCATACCAATTTGCCAAAAATGAAAAATCCTTTAAAAAACAGTAAGATATAATTGTTATAAAGTTTTGCGCCCGGTTTTATCTGCCTCGTGATAGCAGGATAAGCCGATAGCTGGTTAAAATAACTACTGTGTGGATCTAATAACTGCACCATATGGCTGCACTAATTTACATATGCGAAAAAAACTGCTCATATGATCAGCTGTTACTCTTTTAAAGACATCTGAAGTTTAAAAAAGGTTTATTGGATGGAACTTTTTTTTAAGTTTATGCGCTTAAATTTAAAAGGTGATACCTGATAAAAGAAATATTGTTTATCATAAGTGTCCAAAATAAAGTGTAGAAATAGAATATTCTTTAAAATAAATGAACCTCGCCTACCGTCATACCCGCGAAGGCGGGTAACCATTGGCTTTTGCTTTAAAAACAAAAATGGATTCCCATATTCATGGGAATGACGAAAACAACAAGTTCACGATATTAATAAATTATGAATGCTCTATCGTTATTGAATTTTAAAATTCAAAAATATTGTTTTTGGACAAGAGTGATTGTTTATTTAAATTAAGAGGTATTTGAATATTGATAATATGGTTTGATGTGACTCTTTTTAATATTTAAGAATATAATAAAAATTGACAGACGACTAGTGTCGTTGCTATAGCTGAAAGGCATCTGTTACTGTTAACTTAGTTCCCATCCATAAGAAAAAAAATTATGGATGGGCACTAATTAATCACATCATTTTTTGTTATCTTCATTTATTATCCTAACAGGAGGAGTTATGTTCAGTTCTGCCAGGATTTTCATTGTTTCTATTTTATTAACTGCTTTCGGTATTACCCCTCTTTATTCCAGTAGTCTTAATAATCAGGACCGGAAAGCAGCCCCACTTGAAATTATAAACATCACCCCGAGCGGTGAGGATGTATCTCCGGGCAGGCAGATTGTATTTCAGTTTAACAGGGCTGTTGTTCCTGTCGGGAAAATGGACCGGGATGAGGCAGAAATCCCCATTGAAATAACTCCTGAAATTGAAGGTCAATGGCGCTGGCTCGATACTGACAGGCTTGCGCTTATAATGGACAAGACGAATAAGATGCACCAGGCAACACGTTATAATATTACTGTAAGACCGGGTATCATGTCTGAGGATGGTGCAACTCTTACAAAAACAGTAACTCACAGCTTTATAACCGAGCGTCCTAAAATAGTGAGGGCTAATTTTAAGGTATGGGAATCACCGGGTATGCCTTTTATCCGGGTTAATTTAAATCAGACTGTTTCAAGAGATTCCGTTAAAAAACATCTGTTCTTTAAAATGCCTGATAAACGAAGAGTAAGTATAAACCTTAAGCCTGATACTGAGCCCCAGTATATGTTTGGTTATAGAGGGGAGCAGTCGGAAAATACTGATTCCGGCGGGGATTTAAAAAAAGATAAAGCTTTATCCGGACAAAGATGGGTGGTTTATCCTGATAAAGAACTTCCGCTGGATACAAAAGTAGAGCTGGTGGTTGAACCTGGAATAGAGTCAGTTAACGGCCCCGAACAAAGTGTTGAAAACCGTACAGTCACAACTATTGATACAATTCCTGATTTTACTTTTACAGGAGCAAGGTGCAATGTCAGCGGGAGGAGGGTCCTTATAAGGTCAGGAAGTGATCAGGCAGAATGCAGTCCTGGAAGTTTATATCTTGAGTTTTCATCTCCCGTTTTCCGGAAGGATATAACTGAAAATATAGAGATCAGCCCGGCTCTTTCAGGTGAGGAACAAAAGACCATAGACAATGATATCTATGAAATTGACTCTATTTATCGAAGACCCCACCGATCAGGACGAAACTACAGCATAGCAATCACTAAACCACTGGGAGCAGATACTGTTTACACTTTAAAGAGTGAGCCGGGAGGAATACGGGATGCCTTTGGCCGAACTCTAAAAAATCCCATTGATTTCAGCATTTCTACAACACACTACAATCCGCAGCTGTATATTTCATCCGCTGTAGAAGTCCTTGATAAAAATAACAGTACAGATATTCAGGCTGAAGTAATGAACCTGAAAACACTGACATTTCAATACAGCCGAATGACTACTGAAGGTGTTGAGGCTCATTTAAGTACAAAAATACCAGCACCTGAAATTAAGGATGAATTAATACCTGTATATCCCGATGTCAGGAAAATGCTCAAGGGGCGTTCAGGTGCACTGAAGGGAACAGTTATTTCAACTCCGGATATCTATCGATATAATCCTTTAGAATTTAAGGCCCAGGTTACACCTTTTCACGTTCATACAAAACTAAGCCATTTCAGTACCCTGGTGTGGGTTACTGATATTGAAACCGGAGAACCTGTACCTGGTGCAGTTGTAAAAATATACAAGAATAAGATCCGGGAGTTTATAAACACATCCAAAAATCCTGAAATCATTACCAAAGGAGTAACTGACAGAGAAGGTGCTGTTTTACTTGCAGGTACTGAAAAGATTGATTCAGGGATAGACTTCCCTTACCGCTACCGGCAGCACAGCAATATAATGGTGCAGGTTGAAAAAGGTGAAGATATTGCCCTGATGCCGCTTACATATGACTTCAGAGTTCCTTCTCCGTTTGAAAGCAGGCAGAACTGTTTTATTAAAGCATGGGGAACTACCTCGCAGGGTGTTTACAAGCCTGGAGAAAAAATTAAATACAAGATCTATGTCAGAGATCAGGACCGTCACAGTTTTATAAAAGCCCCGGTTAAAGGATACAACCTGTCAGTAACTGATCCTATGAATAAAACTGTTTTTGAATTAAATGATCTTACTCTCTCGGACTTTGGTGCGCTTGAGGGAGAATTTGAGGTTCCTGAATCAGGTGCGTCGGGATGGTACCGTTTTAAGCTTACAGGTTCCTTTTTAAAGCAGAATTATTTTCCCATGAAAGTGCTGGTCAGTGATTTTACACCTGCTCCTTTTAATGTAACGTCAAATATAGATAAAAAAATATATAAACCGGGCGATGTTCTCAATGTAACAACCAGTGCAAGACTTCATAACGGAGGCGCATATGGAGATACCGGCGGAAGAGTGTCTGCCTCTATGAGTTATACTCATGAAGACTGGTTTTTTCAAACGGATGCAGCAAAAGGCTTCATGTTTAATACTTATGAGGGCGTAAATCAGGCCCTGTATGAGGAAGAGGGAAAGCTTGATAAAAACGGGGATATGATAAGTAAAATAAAACTTCCCGAAAGTAATATTTTATTTGGTCAGATATATATAGAAAGCGCTGTTCGCGATGAGCGTGGAAAGTATACGGCTGAAAAAAATAGTGCAAAATACGCTGCACGGGACAGGTTTGTAGGTTTAAAACCTGATGACACACCATTGGCTAAAGATGAGCTATCTACCATTCAGATTATTGTAGTTGATGAAGAAGGAAACCCTGCTGCAGGAGTTCCTGTCAATATTGTGCATGAAAAAGAAGATGTAGCCATAACCCGGGTTGAAAATGAATGGGGCGCTTTAAAGAAAAAATACACCAGAGAATGGAAGTTAGTTGAGCAAAAGACAGTAACCTCAACTGATGAACCTCTTAAATACAGTTATACATATGATCGAACATTTAGAGGCAGGATCAGTGCTGCTATAAAAGATACAAAGGAAAGAAAACACAGAACGGAAATTATGCTTTATCCTTACGGGCATGCAGCTGGCAGCGGCCAGGAGAGTGTGATTGATTCCCTTGAAATTGTACCTGATAAAGAAATTTATAAGGTTGGCGATACTGCAAGGTATGAGATTAAAAACCCGGTTCCGGATGCAAGGGTTCTGGTATCTGTTGAAAGAAACGGTGTAATAAAACACTGGGTTCATAAATTGGATAAAAATAATCCTTTTATCGATGTGAAAATAGAGGCGGACTATATTCCGGCAATTTATCTTTCTGCAGTTATGGTGTCTTCGGGCGATGATTCAGTAAATGAAAATGATCAGGGTAAAAAAAATCTTCCGATTGTAAAAACAGGATATATCCACACCTTTGTTGATGATGTTGATAAAAAACTTTCAGTAAATATCAAACCTGAAAAGAAAGTTTATAAACCCGGAGATCATGTAAAAATAAATCTTAAGGCTGTGCCTGAACGGGGTAGTAATAATGAGCCTGTGGAGCTGGCTGTTACAGTTTTAAATGAAGAAGTTCTTGCTCTTATTTCAGCAGGCGGTCTGCAGTCTCCTCAGCTGGAACGTCTTCTTGATAATTTATATGGAGATGATCAGGAGTTTATTGTCGACGGCCTTAGCTATTTTGATCTGTATAAAGGTTTTTATCAGCCCGGCAGGCTGGATGCAGCCAATTATAACCTTTTAAAGCAACTGGTGATCTATAAACAGAAAATGAATGAACGTCTAAATGGTCCCAGAGGTACCCTCTATGCCAGAGGAAGCGTTTCAGGAGTCTATGACGATGATGATTCATTTACCCTGGAAGAAATAACTGTATCTGCCGAAAAACGAGAAGCTGAGCTTCAAAAAGTACCTATGGACATTCATAAAGTGAGTTTTGATGGTAGCAGCTTAAAGGGGAAAGATGGTGTTCTGCGTTCGGATTTAAAATTCATAAGCTACTGGAACCCGTCAATTAAAACAGATAAGGATGGCAATGCTGCCATAGAGTTTGATGCACCGGATAACCTTACAGGATGGCGGGTCATTGTAATGGCGGTTACCCTTACAGATAAAATGGGGATGGGGAGCAGCAAGTTTTCAGTCAATAAAGATACCGAAATTCGTCCTGTAATGCCGAACCAGGTAACGGAAGGCGACAGTTTTAAGGCCGGTTTCAGTATAATGAACCGCATTGAAAAAACACGTGAGCTCACTCTGACTATAACAGCAGAAGGAGCTGTTGAAACTGATGGTCAGAAGCTTAAACAGGTTACAAAGAGTGTTACTGCTGAATCATATAAAAGAATCCCCATTTTTATAGAAATAAAAGCAAAAGGGTCCGGCACTGTTAGATTTACAGCAGAGGGCGGAGATGCAGAAGATATGGACGGGCTTGTCCATGAGTTTGAAGTCCGCAAAATGGCAAGTCTTGAAACTGCTGCCGTATACGGAACAACAGTTGAAAATAAGGTGACAGAATCCATTAAATTTCCTGAAGCTATAAGAACAGATGTAGGAACGGTAAATGTGAACCTTTCGCCGACAGTAATAGGGCAGGTAGAAGGCGCATTTAAATATCTGCGGGATTACCCCTATATATGCTGGGAGCAGAACCTTACAAAGGGTGTAATGGCAGCACATTATCTTAACCTGAAACAATATATGCCTGATGAGTTTACCTGGGATGGGGCTGAACAGCTTCCCAGGGCAATGCTCGAAAAAGCTTCAGGCTTTCAGGCTCCCAATGGAGGCATGACCTATTATATTGCAGAAGACAGGTATGTGAGCCCATACCTGAGCGCCTATACAGCGCTTGCCTTTACCTGGCTAAAGGAACGGGGTTATGAGATACCTGAAGATGTTCAGGAAAAGTTAAATGAATACCTCCTTGATTTTATTCTAAAGAAAGAACAACCGTCTTTCTATTCCAGCGGTATGGCATCCACTGTAAGGGCAGTGGCATTGGCTGCACTGGCGAAACAGGGTGAAGTTAATCGAGGTCATTTAATAATATATCACCCTTACCTAAAAGAAATGGACCTGTTTGGAAAAGCTCATTTTTTAATGGCTGCTGTTGAAATAGAAAACACAGAAGAGATGCAGAAAGAGGTTTTTAAGATGATTCTTTCACATGCAGATCAGACAAGCGGAAAGTATGTATTCAATGAAGCATTTGATGATGGATATTCAAGGATTTTAACTTCTTCGCTGAGATCCAATGCCGCAGTATTAAGCAGCCTTATTACCTATGGAAAAACAGAAGAAGGAAAGAAACTGGTAGGGGATATCCCCTTCAAGCTGGTCAGATATATAACCCAGACCAGAAAACAGAGCGGCAGATGGGAGAATACACAGGAGAATATCTTCTGCATGAATGCCCTGGTTGAGTACAGCAAAGCCTATGAGAGTGAAAAGCCTGACATGAAGATAACTGCAATGCTGGGTAAAGATATTATGGGTAAGGCAAAGTTCAAAGATGTACGTGATGATCCTGTAGAAATTAAGCGGGCAATAAAAAAAGATGATCCAGGAAGAAAGACCAATATTACCATAGAAAGAAAAGGGGAGGGGCGATTGTATTACAGCGCAGGACTTACATATGCGCCGCTCAAGCTTAAAACCGAACCGATAAATGCGGGAATAGATATAAAACGGGAGTACAGTGTTGAAAGAGACGGTGAATGGGTACTTCTTAAAAGCCCAATGAAGATTAAACGGGGAGAGCTTGTAAGAGTTGACCTGTTTGTATCACTGCCGGCGGCAAGGAACTTTGTGGTTGTTGATGATCCGGTTCCCGGAGGAATTGAACCTGTAAACAGCGATCTAGCCACTGCTTCACAGGTGGATGCTGATAAAGGAAAGTTTAAACCCGCAGGAGGATCATGGTGGTTCCATTACGGCGACTGGTCCTATTACGGAATGAATAGGTGGAGCTTCTACCACAGAGAATTAAGACATCATGCAGCAAGGTTTTACTCGGAGTATCTGCCTGCAGGAAATTATCATCTGTCATATACCGCACAGGCAATAGCTCCGGGTGAGTTTACTGTAATGCCTTCACATGCAGAAGAAATGTATGATCCTGATGTGTTTGGGAAGTCCGGAGCTGGTGTTTTGAATGTTTTTGTGGAGGATTAAAATACAATGTCTGATTTAATACCTAAACATGGTGGTTATCGAAAACTGAAGAGTTTTCAGGTAGCCCAGCTGGTTTATGATGTAACTGTACGTTTCTGTGAAAAATACGTTAATAAATTCAGCCGGACTCATGACCAGATGGTTCAGGCTGCACGATCCGGCGTGCAGAATATCGCAGAAGGATCACAGGCTTCAGCAACCTCCAGGAAAACTGAGTTAAAACTAACCCAGGTTGCACGCGCCAGTCTCGAAGAGCTTAAACTGGACTTTGAAGACTTTTTAAGACAGCGCGGGCTTGAACAGTGGAATCGTGAAAATCCCATAAGGCAGGAGCTTGTTGATAAAAGGTGCCAGACGGCTGATGAGGTGGCATCCTGGGTTTGGATGGTTGCAAAGCGGGGTGGACAAAGTGGACTGCATGGACCTGATGGACAAATAGCCCGGGGGTATCCTGAGACCACAATGTTAACAAGGTCCACTCTGTCAACCAGAGTATACCCCGAAGTCTCGGCAAATGCCGCGCTGGTACTGATTACAGTTGCCTGTTCTCTGCTTGACCGGCAGGTAGAACGGCTTGCTCTTGATTTTGAAAATGAGGGAGGTTTTACAGAACGACTTTATAGAGTCAGAAGTGAAAAGCGAAGAAAAAGATGAAAATGAAAAGCGGAGTCGATTGAAAGCCGTAAGAATTGAATGGATTTATTTTAAAATATCCTCGTTCCTACGCTCCCAGAATAATATCGTTTTTTCTGACCTCTGACCCCTGATCTCTCGCCTTTAAATCTCCTCTTTTTCTTCCAGCAGAGATTTAACATTCCTGTTCATTTCAACCTGGAAATCATAACTGGCAATCAGGATATTATCTTTTGAGCGGATAACCCGCACAGATACAAAAACGGAATATTTTGATACCGCATATGTACCTACCAGAATAGAGTGGGCATCATTTTCTACACTTATATCTGCAAGCTCTCTTGAAAGCACAAACTCCCCTCCGCCTTTTTTTACAAAGACAGAATCCTGCCGGAGTTTCAGCTCCTTCATAAGAAAGCCGTGCTGAGCCATTCGGCTTGATACATGCTCGCTTAATATCCGTCCAAAGGGGCTGGATTTTGTGAGATCATTGATGTCTACAAAGGTTGCTGACAGGATAACAGCATCACCGGGAAATCCGCGGTGTTTGAGAATATCCACTACCCTGTCACCAGCAATATAGCCTGCCTGTAAAACATCGCGGTATACACCTATCTCCTGGTTGGACGTCATCCAGGACTGCTTTTTTAATCCCAGACACCCGGATAAAAACAGCAGAAATATAATGCCCAGGCATAGTGCAGACCGCTTAAGCCTGCCGTTAAATGCACCTGCTTTGCCGATATTAATATGCAACGGTTTTATAAGTTTTGCTGTTGGTATTTTTTTCGTATGGTTCTTTATCATAGTGCCACCAGTCAGGTTCGTTTACGTAATATATATCTACATTCTGGATGATAATTTTATCATCCTGAATAAGTGAGGTTGAAATAATAACCTCATTAGAAGGAATATCTCCCGCATTTCCGGCAAAGGCTGTATCTATTGCGATGCCGGCGGGCATTGCCATCAGTAACACATGTTCCAGCGAGGACTGATATGCAGCACGCAGAACATTAACCCCTACACCAAGCGTTGTCCATTTTTCAATGGGGTGATGAATTTTCCTGGCATTGTGGGTCAGTATTTTGGCCTCAACCTTCATTTCAATAGATCCATATTTTTTTGTTGATACCTGCAATTTGCGGTCAAGAAATTCAGAAGTAAGCAGGTTCCTGAATATGTGATCAAAAGGCGTATCATCTCCCGGGCTGATGTAGATAGGTATATCGCGGTCAAAGTTTATGTTGAACATTTCGTGTTTTATCTGTTCCGCAATATCCTGTGCAAGGAGTTTCCAGTGTTGAGCAGCCTGCATCTTTTTCTGTTGTGAAAAACCGTAGGTGGTCGGATATGGAACCTGGGAGCATCCTGCTGTAAATAAAAGAAAGAAAAGCATTAACAGGGTAATCAGCAATTCAGTTTTTATTTTACGTGCATATACCTCATCAAAAATTAAACTAATACTGTCTTGTAAAATCCTGAACATGAGTTTTCACCTTGTAAGGTCGTTTTCATCAGTGCAAATAAAAATCGTAAATATCGAACAAATTGAACTTGAGCCCTCAGTCGAGCATCATTCGATTATAACCTTCTGTATTCAATGCAAAAATCATACCTGGAGAGTGATTGCGTTCGGTGTGTCTGAAATAGAATGAAATATAAATCTGATATGCTGTAACTGGCTAAAATAACAGCTTAAAAAGTATTGGCGGGCTGTTGTCAGGATAATTGTATGTTTTTATGAAGTGTTGGAAAGTTAACATGTGCCGGATATTTGTCACCTGTTGATAATTTATTGGCGTTTAAAAACAGGGCACACTGCCGTGTGCATCTACGGTTTTACGTTTTTTTATTTCATGTATTTCCTATGTTCTACTGGCGCTGATTGTATGGCGAAAAATTTTTCGCCCCTACAGGGTATTTTGATTTTTATTTGGATATGGATATCCTGGAGCGAGTTATTGTACTTTCATATTAAAAAAGTAAATGCTCTTAAGGGGTGGGAGCGTAGCAAGTATCTGTAGGGGCGAATAATCATTCGCCGTTTTATAACCCGTATTCCATGGTATCAGCTAAAGCCCATATTTTAGATGATTGTGGTCTATTTTATGGTTTTAACCTTTGTCCGGCACCATATGCACTATGTCCGATACATTCTGTGGCATTTAAAAACAGGGCACACTGCCGTGTTCCCCTACAGTTTTACAGTTTTTTTATTTCATGTATTTCCTATGTTCTACTGGCGCTGATTGTATGGCGAAAGATTTTTCGCCCCTACAGATTTTTGGTGACCTCTGATCTCTGATATCTGACCTCTGTGTTTTTCGCCCTCTGTTCCTTTCTTTAATTCCTGTTGTAATAAACCTCTATCACTGCTAGAAGGTATTCTATATTTTAAAGGAGATTTATTGTGTCACAGGATTTAAAGTCAACAGCAGAAGAGCATAACAGTTCAGCAGATTTTCAATGGGGAGGAGTTCTACTGATCTCCTTCTGTCATATGATTCATGATATATACACCAGTTTTTTATCTCCTTTATTACCTCTTCTTATAGAAAAACTTTCTATAAATCTGACACAGGCCGGTTTGCTTGGCACCATTATTCAGCTTCCATCACTTATGAATCCCATAATCGGACGATGGGCCGACAGGGGTGATAAGGTGCGTCTTTTTATTGCCCTGGGGCCTTTAATGACATCCGTTCCTATGAGTCTCCTGGGCCTTGCTCCTACTTATGGAGTGGCAGTTATTATCCTGTTTGTTGTAGGAATAAGCACTTCGCTTTTTCATGTACCCGGGCCTGTAATGGTCGGTAAACTTGCCGGTGAAAAAAAAGGGCTTGGAATGAGCTTTTTTATGATAGGCGGTGAATCGGCAAGGATGCTTGGGCCTATTGCTGCGGTAGGAGCAGTTTCTCTTTGGGGCCTCGAAGGATATTATCCTGTAATGGCAGTCGGCATTGTATCTTCTCTTGTTGTTTATATGCGCTTTAGAAATCTGCCGGTTACGGTGAACCATAATAAACCTGTGCCTTTAAGGGAGTCATATGCCGAAATAAAGCCGATTATGAAACCACTTACCTTTATACTCTTTTCAAGAGGTTTTATGCACGGATCGCTTTCCACATTTCTCCCTATATTTATAGAAGAGCAGACAGGGAGCCTGTGGCTAGCAGGCGCGGCCCTTGCTATTTACGAAGGCGCTGGTGTGGCAGGGATATTTACGGCAGGCCCCTTGAGTGACCGTGCAGGCAGAAAACGCATTTTAGGTATCCAGTTAATGTGCGCACCTTTTTTTCTGCTTCTTTTTATGATTCTGCCCGGATGGTTAAAGACAGCAGCCCTTATTTTAACCGGATTTACACTTCTTTCTACAACTCCGGTAATGCTGGCCATGATTCAGGAGCATGCCAAAAAGAGCCCTTCCGCTGCAAACGGTTTTTTTATGATGATATCTTTTGTAGCAAGATCCGCAGTTGTAGTGATTATAGGAATGTGCGGAGATTTTGTCGGATTGAAAATAACTTATTATATAAGTGCTGTTATGGGTATTGCAGGTATACCTTTTTTGTTTATGTTACCTGAAAAGAATGGTAAATAAGATTTTACGGTTCAGGGTGCAAGATCCAATATACAAGGTAAGGCATTAATCCTTTTTTCTGAAATATTATCCTATGTGAAATATATGTTTTAACCTTTGTTTTTCAGACTGTTTTATCAACAACAATACCGGTAAGTTCCGGCCCCTTTTATACATATTATCTAACCTGCAGCATCAGGAGGATATCTGAAGATGAAAAGAAATTTATGTTCATTTATTGTTATTTGTTTTGTGTTTCTGTCTGTTGTTTTTTCATGCGATAAAGACAGAGGTATTCCTGCTTCCGGTGTGACTCATGATCCGTTAGAATTCAAAATAACCGGACCTGTCAGTGTAACCGGCAGTTCTTATCCTTTTAATGCCGCAGATCACTCTGCTGTTCCGCAGAAACTTGCTGAATCCAATTACATTGAAGAAGAGTATTTTGTGAGCGGAGGCGCCAGTGTTTATGATTTTGACAGTAATGGAAAGGTAATCGTAAAGTATCCTGATGCTCCTTATACCACAAGGATTTTAATAAGGCGTCCGGCTGACAAAACAAAATTTAGCGGTAATGTAATTGTTGAGCTAAATAACCCGACTTCCATGTTTGATATGGATCTGCAGTGGATGTTCTGCAGAGATTTTTTTATTGAAAACGGAGACATCTGGGCCGGTATTACAGTTAAACCTGTTTCCGTTAAAGCTCTTCAAAAATTCAATCCTGAGAGATACGCTTCTCTTTCCATGGCTAATCCCGCTCCGGCAGGCGAGAGATGTAAAATAAAATATTCTCCGCTTAATGATACTGAAAAAGAAACAGAAAACGGCCTGGTGTGGGATATCGTAAGCCAGGTCGGAAGGCTTTTTAAAAGCCAAAAAGATTCAAACCCCATAAAAGATTATAATGTAGAATACCTTTTTGCTACCGGCTATTCTCAGACCGGCGGATATCTTACAACTTACATAAACCTTATCCACCCGCTTGATGCGGCAAAACTTGATGACGGCAAACCCATATTTGACGGCTACATGATAGGTGACGGTGATGCCTTTATGGTACCAATCAACCAGTGCCTGGATATGCTTCCTCCTGGAGAAAAAAGTGTCACTGTAAAACCATGCGGGGTGCCTGTTATAAGTGTTGTTACACAGGGGGTATTAAGCGCAACATATGTTGCAAGACGCCCGGACAGCGATTCTCCTTCTGATATGTACAGACGTTACGAGATTCCTGGTGCTGCCCACGTGAATCAGAAAAGCCTTGATAACTCGCCATCCGCAGAAGATAGCGAAAAAGCAGGGGCGGCTCCTGCCTCCAGAAACTGCGAAGGCCTTGAAGAATACGGTACTACTGATTTTCCGATCGAGTATTTCATGAACAGCGCCTACATGAACCTGTATGAATGGGTAAAAACAGGTGTTGTTCCTCCAAAAGCAGAACCCATAAAAACTGAAATACTCCCTGGTAATGATGCCGGCATCTCTATAAAAACAGATGAATATGGAAATGCCCTTGGCGGTGTAAGGCATCCTTATGTTGAAGCTCCGATAGCAACCTACCACGGTTCTGCCAGACCGCTGGATGAAGCAAGCGCTTTTTTTTGTACCCTTGCCGGCTATAAAGTACCCTTTGATAATGAAAAAATTAAAAGTCTTTATCCTGTAAAAGATGAATACCTTAACAGGGTTGGTTCTGTTGTTGATGATATGGTGGAAAAGCGATTTTTAACGAAGTCAGATGGTGAAAAAATTAAGGAAGAAGCCGGGGCAGTTGATATCTGGTAATTCCGGCCTTTTTGAGACAGGTCAGAGACCAGTCTCTACGGTTGGTTGTTTTGAAGATCCTGTATCCATTGCGGAACGATAGCAATATGTATTTTGTAGAGACGGGTTTCTAACCCGTCTAAAAATCAGCAAATCCGCGATCTATGTTTATTAAAAAAATGTAATGGCATACGCACCATCTTTTTTTGAGACAGGTCAGAGACCGGTCTCTAGGATTGGTTGTTTTGAAGATCCTGTATCCATTGCGGAACAATAGCAATATGTATTTTGTAGAGACGGGTTTCTAACCCGTCTAAAAATCGGCAAATCCGCGATCTATGTTTTTTAAGAAATGTAATAGGGGCGCACCATTTTTATAAAGACAGGTCAAAGACCTGTCTCCACAAATGGCAATGCAATAATTCAAATCAAGAGGAAATAACATGGACCTGAAAAAGATCTCAACACTGTTTAATGTTCTCACACTGATTTTTATCCTCAATTTTTCTTTTACAAATGCACAGGAATCAAAACCTTCGGCATCTAAAATTATAAATACTGCCGGGCCTGCCAGCGTTTCCTGTAAAGCTGAGAGGTCAAAACTTAAGTCCTCAATAAAAAATAAAAAATTAAGCACAAAACTTAATAAACTGATAACTGCCAAAGATAATAAAACGAACAGGGTAAGCTCCTTTTCTGTAAAAACATCCAAAACAAAAGAAGCCAGGATAAAAGTTATTATCAATACAAAATCAAATGCAGATAAGATTGCAGATAAGCTCAAAACCTATGGCGCCCGTATTATAAAAACTAAAGGCAATACAGCGGCTATCGAAATATCTTCTGATAAACTGGCGCAGATAAGTAATGAAATAGATGAAATAAAATATGTTCGCGAGCCATTTAAGCTGTATCCTTCAGGGAAAATCAGTGAAGGCGTTTCTCTTACAAAGACTGATACCTTTCACGACTCAGAATTTAAAGGTGCCGGTGTAAAAATAGCTGTTATTGACTGGGGCTTTAAAGGCTTAAACGAAGCCAGGGCTAATGGTGATCTTCCTTATGGTGTCAGGATCGTTGATTACAGTGGAAAAGGTATAGATACCGAGTACTATCATGGGACCGCATGTGCCGAAATTATTCATGATATGGCACCTGAAGCGGAACTCTACCTCATAAAGTTGTCAGATGAGATAGAAACAACAGAGGTTATTGATTACTGCATTGAAGAGGAAATCGATATAGTAAGTCTTTCAATGGGGTCATTCGGAACAGGACCTGGAGACGGTACCGGATACCTGGATGAAGTTTTTGATGACGCCAGAGATGCCGGGATACTTGTAGTTGCTTCTGCCGGCAACTTCGGGAACATTACTGAAGACGGTGTGACATTGGGATCCCATTGGAAAGGGTATTTTGATAATTACTATGATAGTGATATCCATAAATTCGGTTCAGGAAGTTATGGCGCACCATATAACATTATAGCAGCTTATCCATCTCAGGATGATGATGGAAATCCTGAAACAGGTGAAGTTTCAGTAGTTTTAAGATGGAATGACTGGCCATATGCAGATAGTGATTATGATATATATCTCTATGAATATGATTATGAGACCGGTGAACTGAGTGAAGAGGCTGTTGCCTATTCTTCTTTTTACCAGGAGGGAGACAGCCCGCCTTTGGAGTCACTTTCAATCGATATTCCTGATAATGAAGACTATCTCCATTTTTATGCCCTTGTTGTTGAAAGGTACTCTGATATATCTAATAAAGAACTTGAAATTTTTCTGGGCGGTACAGGTATTTTTATGCCTATGGATACATCATATGTAGCTGTAGCCACATCGGAAAGTTCTATTACAGAACCGGCAGATGCAGAAAGCGTGCTTGCTGTCGGTGCTGTCGATTCCCTGAACTGGGAAACCGGTCCTCAGGAAGATTTTAGCTCACAGGGCCCCACAAATGCCTGGAACGGCAGTGCTGCAAGGATAAAGCCTGATGTTGTGGCACCGGATGGTGTGACAACTCTTACCTATGGAGATTCCAATTTTATGGGTACGTCTGCTGCAGCACCGCATGTGGCAGGGTTGGCGGCGCTGATTTTATCTCAAAAACCATATTTAACACCTGATGACCTACAGGATTATATCGAATCAAATGCAATAGATATGGATTATCCCGGAAAAGATAATTTCTATGGTTGGGGTAAAATAAAAGGAAAAATAAATTATTCAATAGTAACATCTTCTCAAAAAATAAATGATACGGATGGCAATTTTACAGGTGTGCTTGATAATCTCGATTATTTTGGGAGTTCAGTTGCTTCAATTGGAGACCTGGATGGTGATGGTATTACAGATATTGCCGTAGGGGCGATTGGTGATGATGATGGCGGGACAGAAAAAGGAGCTGTCTGGATATTATTAATGAAATCAGATGGGACTGTTAAATCACATCAGAAAATAAGTGATATTGAAGGTAATTTTAATGGTGAATTAGATGTTCTAACTCATTTTGGCGGTTCAGTTTCCTCATTGGGAGATCTGGATGGGGATGGTATTACTGACCTCGCTGTTGGAACAACCTATGATGATGATGGAGGTTATAAAAAAGGAGCTGTCTGGATACTTTTTTTGAAATCTGACGGGACAGTTAGGGCTTACCAGAAAATAAGTGATATACATGGCAATTTTACTGGTGAGTTAGATACTCAAGATAGTTTTGGTTCTTCAATTTCCTCAATAGGCGATCTGGATGGTGATGGTATTACTGATATTGCGGTAGGCGCGAGCGGGGATAGTGATTCTGCTGCAGGTTCAGGGGCTATCTGGATCTTATTTTTAAACTCTGATGGAACAGTTAAATCACATCAGAAAATAAATATGATAGAAGGAAATTTTAACGGTGTGCTTAATCTAAGATCATTTTTTGGTCAATCAGTTGCAGCAATAGGAGATCTGGATGGCGATGGTATTATCGAACTTGCTGTTGGAGGAAATGATGATTTATCATATGAAAAAGGGGCCGTCTGGATACTGTTTATGAATTCTGATGGAACTGTTAAATCAAATCAGAAAATAAGCGATACAGAAGGGAATTTTGATGGGGAGCTGGAAGGATATGATTATTTTGGCAGTTCAGTTGTCTCGGTAGGCGATCTGAATGGAGATGGTGCTATAGATATTGCTGTCGGAGCAAGTGGTGTTGATGATGCGGTTTCTAGTTCAGGTGGAGTCTGGATACTATTTATGAATACAAATGGCATGGTTAAATGCAGCCAGAAAATAAGTATGATAATGGGTGGTTTTAGTGGTGTGCTTGAGTCTCGAGATGCTTTTGGTAGTTCAATTACAAATATCGGTGATTTTAATGGTGATGGGATTTCAGATCTTGTAGTAGGTGCCAAAGGTTTTAACGTGTGGGAAAAGAAAGGGGCTGTATGGCTGGTTACTTTAACTTCTTTTACTGAAGATAAAGATAGTGATGGAATGTCAGATCCATGGGAAATCAGGAACGGTTTAAACCCCGAAATAAACGATGCCGATGATGATAAAGACAGCGACGGCTATACCAATATTAACGAATTTAAGGCCCTAACCGACCCCAATGACGCCGACTGCGATGATGACGGTATCCCGGATGGTGATGAAGATATAAATAATAATCAGGTTCTTGATTCAAATGAAACTGATGCAATGAATAAAGATACTGACGGAGACGGTATTCAGGATGGAACAGAGACAGGTGTAACTTCGGGCATTGCAGATCCTGACGGAACAGGTGATCTTAAAGGAACTGACACCAGTGTCTTTATACCTGATTCCGATTCTTCCACCAGGAGCAATCCTGTAAGTGAAGATACTGACGGGGACGGATTAAGTGACGGCGAAGAGGATCGAAATTTTAACGGTGCAGTAGATTACGGCGAGACAAATCCAAATGATAATATACCTGTGGCAATCGCAGGCCCTGACAGGTCAGTGAAAGCTAACCGAACGGTAACACTGGACGGCACGGATTCATACAGTCCTTCAGGTAGCATTGTTTCATATTCCTGGAGTCAGGTATCCGGTGATAATGTAGATCTTTCAAACCCTGACAGCTCTCAGCCAGTTTTTACAGCTCCTTCAGTAAATAGCTCACTGAGGTTTTTATTGACTGTTACTGATAATCTGGGCAGACAAAGCAGTGATTTATGCAATATCTCTGTAGATGCTTCATCCTGGCAGCTTATATCAATAAACAAACAGCCTGAACACACAGAAACTGCCCAAGTAGTTGAATCTGTTCTTGAAAATGTTATAAGTGTGTGGGGTTATGAAGGTGTGAAATGGTACGTATATGATCCGGCAAATCCGGATTTCAGTGATCTTCCGAATATGACACCCGGTAACGGATACTGGATTCATTATAGAAAAAGCTCTGAGTTTACAGTCGCAGGAACACCATCTTCCGATTCTGTAAGCCTTAATGCCGGATGGAACCTTGTAGGGTATAATTCTGACGATACGCAAAATACTTCAGATGCGATAGCTTCTATAGCTGATAATGTAATAAGTGTATGGGCCTATAAGGATGATCGGTGGAAGGTTTATGACCCTGAAAATCCTGATTTCAGTGATCTTCCTGTTATGGAGCCGGGCTATGGATACTGGTTTAATGTTACAGGCGATTGCGAGTGGTCACATTGATAACAGAGGAGTAAAAAATTGAAACCTGATAATATGGTAGATCATCCTGAAGGCGGACGGTTTTGCGAGGTTTTTAGATCTATAGAACGTGTTACAACAGGTAAAGGCGAAAGCCGTAGTGCCTTAACCCATATATATTTTTCTCTTAAGCCGGGTGAAGTAAGTAAATTTCATAGGGTAACATCCGATGAAGTATGGAACCTGTACAGGGGCAGGGCGCTTAATCTTTATGTATGGGACGGAACCGATACCCCGCCAAAATGTATTACTCTGTCTAGAGAAGATGATAACTTCTGCCATGTAGTACCGGCTGACTGCTGGCAGGCTGCAGAACCTGTATCTGATACTGTTCTTGTCGGATGTTCTGTTGCCCCGGGTTTTGAGTTTAATGATTTTACGCTTATTGATCCCGGTTCTGAAGAGGCTGAAAAGTTATTGTGTCATCCTGAAATGGCGAGGTTTATTTAAAAGATGATAAGCAGCTTTTCCTGCAATAAACCATAATTCTTGATAAATGAGAATTTGTAGAGACTGGTCCCTGATCCAATGTTGTTGACTTATAAGATATGCGTTTTTTAACTTTCCCTCCCCTGGCGCATTGGCGTCAAGCTAAGGAGAATAACAATCAGAATGTAATAAAACCCAAAAGCATATATCTCTCGCCCGTTCGCTTTGCTCACTAGAGACGCAGAGCACGCAGAGAAAAGCATTTTTATTTTTCTAAAACACAAAACAGTTTTTGCTTTTGTTTTTCTCTGCGGCCTCTGTGCGCTCTGTGAGAGACATGTTTTTTCGTCTTATATAATGAATGTTGGGTTACAACCCAACATTCATTTTATTTAATAATTTTGAGTCTTAACCCTCTTGCTCATGCTCGTACTCATACTCTTACTCTGCTTTTAAAAACGGGATTAAGAGCAAGAGCAGGAGCAAGAGTTTGGTTGATTAGTCTAATTCTGTACTAAATACGCCTTAACTTGACGCCAATGTCCACTGGCGGGAGGGATTAAAGGAGGAGGATAAAACATCAAAAATGTACTGAATTTCTATACAGCATTGAGTCTCTGACCTGTCTTGATTATTATTCCACAATTTCATTCATAGCCTCGGCAACCATTCCGTTAATTACTTCATTTCGTTTTTTCATGTAGCTTACAAATTTTTTATATTGTGAACGAGTCAGTAATCTTCTGGCTTCAATCAGGTATTCTTTTTGTTTTAACTCTTCATACTTCATATATGAATATGGTACATCTTTTGTGACTGGATTGTATCTGCTGTTTTCCGGGTAAAATTCAACATCTATATCATGAAGGGATATAATGAACTCTTCTACTTTTTCATCGTTCAGTTTTTCATCTGAATCAAGAATACCGTTGAAACCAAGAACCGCTTCTCTATTGATTAATGTTTTATCAAAAAACAGATAGCGCTCATAAATATCTGCACCTAAAAGTTCAAAAAATTTGTCATCATAATCTTCATTAAAAAAATCTACTTCATCATTTAATTCCATGAATGTCATTATATCTAATTTGCCGCCATATTTATCTTTGTATTTATGGTAAATTTTTTCTCTTTCTATCACCATAGCTGTAAAATGCTCTGTCAGTTCATCAATAACATCAGGAGCGATTCCTTCCTTTACTAAAAAAGGCACATAATAAAAATTGTAATGTTTTCGCCTTGCTGTAGCTCCTTTTTCAAGGATTTTATCCGAAATAAGGTGAACAGGATATTTTTTTTCAGACATTGAGGATATAGGGTCATTCTTTTTATTGTTTATAATTTCTTTAACTGATCGAACTTTCATATACTGCGGTGGTTTACTCTTGGATGTGGTGACAGGACTATGAGGTGATTCTTCTGGTGTTTGATCAGGTATAAGTAATACTCTGTTTTCTTTTTTAGACTTTATGTGAAACTCACGAGATAAAAATAACCCTGCGAATATTAATATTGATAATATTACAGCAGCAGTAAAAACAGATTTTGATTTACCGGATAATATTTTCATTTGTCTATTTTACCGGGAAAATAACTTCCTCTTTATCCTGTGCAACCCTGTATATTTGCGGTTTATCTCTGGTGCTTAAAAATACATCACCTTTATTACTGATCCCAATGACGGAATAATTTTTGAAAGACGGCGTTATTTCCGTCCATTTGCCTGTGTTAAAATCCAACACCCAAAGATCCTTATATGTCTTTGAACGGAAGACAGCATGAGAGTGTGAAGGTGAAAATACTTGTGAATACCGTATCAGATTTTTCTTTGATGAAACAGGCTCTGACGTTCCGGCCTTTAAATTAAATGAGTAAAGGTTAACTGTCATCTCATTGCTTATAGTAGAATTTCCTGTACAGGTTAAAAAATAATTGCCGTTTCCTGACCAGAAAAAAGATTTCATAAAAGGAAATAAAAGACTCTTTGATGTTGCCACTGTTTTAGTTGTTCCGCTTTCCATATCAAAGAGCACTGTTTCAAGCCTGTCTTCCTGCGCTGTATGATTATAGGCCCAAAGGTTATCGGCTGTGGGGTGCCACTGGATATTTTTAAAATTGTATACATCTTTGTGAAAAGATAAATCCCCGATTTCTCTGCATCTGCTATCTTCTAATAAAACATGCCATCCGTGATTTATTCTTTTTTTAAGCTGTTTCCTGTTTTTCCGATCTGTCTCAAAAACAGACCCCCATGTGTTGAAAAACATGTATTTGCCGTCGGGAGAAATAACAGGATATCCGGAAGAGTATAATGTGTTCTTATCCGTGAGTTCTGATTTCAGGTCATTAACTTTTTCCCTGATTATGTCTGTCTCATACTCTTTTTCAAGATTACTGTTATAGCAGGTTACAAGCCTTGAACCGAAGTTGAAGAAATAGAGCCTTCCTCTCTTATCGATCTGCAAAAGAGAATCGTCCTGTGAAGCTTCAATCTTTTTAAGTAATTCGGGAGTTCCTTTTTCTACTGAAAATAAAAAAATATTCATTTTATCAGTAATTGCAGTATCTTTAAAAATGAAGCGCCTGCCGTTATCAAACCACCATCCTTTTCGGGAGCCAGCAGAATCGAGCGCCATAAGCTGAAACTGTTCTGATGTTTCCAGGTTTTCGGCCCATAATGCAGGTGTATAGTATAGTCCCCATTTAAGCGTTGGACAGATATACATTACCCAGCGCTGATCCGGTGAAATGTTAAGCAGTTTTCCGGATGAGAATTTACCTTTAGCGAAAAAAGTTACTTTTGCCTTATCACGGTCAAGCATAAAATGTTTTTCAGACAAACCTATACTTGTCCACATGGCTTTGTTTCTCAGAGATGCTTTGCGGTTAATGTTCAGGCTGGTGTTAATAACAAAGGTTGCGTTTGAATTGTCTCTGTCATCAGGGTCCAGTTCATATCTGTGAAAAGCAAAATCGATATTTTTGCTGCCCGGTGTGATGAAAACAAGAAAGGCTGATATGCAGAATGCAGTTGTAATGAAAAAATTAAGGCAGCTCAAAGATTTCCACCAGGCAGGTAGCAGCTTTCGGAATATTCCGGATGCAAAAATAGAGACAGTAACAGAGGCAAAAAAACAGGCCGGTATTACATAAATCCAAAAAATCCTGTATGCGCCAATGAAGTAGTTGCTTTGTATATTGTTAATCAGCAGCAGAGGCAGAAGGGATAATCCTTTTAATGCCGTCAGAGTCCAGAGCAAAATTATACCGATTGATAAAGCCCAGTAAGCTGTTTTTGTATGAGTGGAAACAGGCCTGTATTTTACAAAGAAAATAAAAAACAGGACCGGAAAAATGATAAAAATAATATAGTGAAGCTCTTTAAAGTATATGGCAGAAATGGAATAGAGCATTAAAAAGAAAATAAACAGTGAAACTATACCTGTTGCTAAAACTGATTTTAACGAAGATTTAATAATTGTGGATACTGCGCAGCTTATAAAATAGAGCGTTAAAACAGTAAGGCAGAAAAGTACCCCGTTTACATTTATAAAGGGTGTAACTTCAGGGAAGAACATCAATATCATGAGAATCAACGAATCGGAATCTGCTGCCGGCAATATAAAAATATTTCCCATTATATATAGGAACAGTGTGACCAGTATCAGGGTTGTTAATCCATAAGTAACCTTTAAAAGCCATATTTTAAACCAGTGAACAGGCCGTGATATCAGAAATGACGATGTTCCAGACTCTTCATCACCTGCAAATTGAACAGCTGCGATAAGAACAGAATAAAAAACTAATATAAGACCATATAATATTAAATTGGCAGCTGATATTATTTCTCCGTCATCTTCTAGAATATTTAACAGTATAGAAAAACAGGGAGCTCCCAGCGCCATAATAAATATAAGCAGGCGGGTTTCTCTCCACTCTTTCCATAACAATGCTTTATACATGTCTGTTACCTTTCATATATCAGTTTAGAATCGGTTTCTGTTACACGATATATCTTTGTTTCACGAAACGGGGATATATACACTTCGCCTTTATTGTTTATTCCAAGGAGCCTGAAGTCTTTAAAAGGAGTATTTATTTTTGACCAGTTACCTTTGTTGAGATCCATTCGCCAGATATCATCGCTATAGGTATCGAAGACCAGCTGAGAATAATCCTGTGACCATTTTTCAGGATCACCGAGCTCGAAATTGCCTATTCTGAAGCCTGCCTTTGAAGAAACTAAAGTGCACGTAAGAGTGTCTGAATTAAATCGATAAAGGTTAACAGTTCTTCCATTTGAGGTCTCTGATAAGCTGTATGTTAATATGAACTTTCTATTATGAGACCACTTGATAGGGGATTTATTTTGGACCTTGTATAAATTACCTTTTATGATGGTTTTACTGATTCCGTTTTTCAAATCTATAAGGTCTACTTTGTTTTCTCTAGGATAAGTCCTCAGTACTTTTCCTGTATCGGGCAGCCAGTTGTATCTATTTGGATGAACATTCCTTAACTGTATTTCTTTATTGTAAGTACCATCAGGCAAAGATACCCATCCACATTCAGATTCACTGGTTTTAGAATTGAGGCGGAGAAAATAGATTAAATATTTACCATCCGGAGATAGGGAGAATTCAGGTCCCAGATAAAAAACATATTGCACATTTTTATTTGCTTTTGATTTGAGCCTTCCGTCTCTTCCTACAGCAGTATATTTGTCAAAATCAATGCTGGTTATATTCATATTATGGTTGGAGTCTTTGTTTTGAAAATAGTCCGAAATAATTTCCATCATCTTATCTCTAACTGCATATGAATCGTATTCTTTGATCAGATCATGGTTGTAACAGGTGATAATCCCGTTTGTTGAATTAAAAAAATACAGTTTATTATTTATATCAATACCTAATAATGAGCTGGTTCCAGGGCTATCTTCTTCTTGGATTTTTTTTGGCTTACCATTTTTAACTAAAAAGAGAGTTTTTTTATTACTGTGCCTGTCCAGGATTATCAGGCGTGAACCTCTATCAAACCATTCACTTCTAATATCAGGCGAATTATTAATGGTCATGAGCAGATACTGCCTGTTTGTTGTCAAATCCTCAGCCCATAGTCCCCATTTATAGTAAATGCCCCATCTTAATGCCGGGCATGAGTAAAATGCCCAGTTGCTTTCAATAGAAATATTTCTAAAGCCTTCAAACATGAATTTGCCATTGCCAACAGAGTGCACTTCACCGGTGTTCTTATTCACCGTAAAATACTGTCGGGAGACTTTAGCTCGCATGTATGGAGGATTGTTTTTAACTAGCAAAGGTATTCCTGCACTCCTGTTTTTTGAAATAACAATTTCAGAAAGTGAAAGTTTAACGTGCTCCTGTGCCGGTATTGCCTCAAGAAGAATAGCGCTGATACAAATGGTAAAAATAAAAAGCTGATTGAAACTGCTGATTGATTTCCACGTGTCCGGGAAATTTTTCCGGTTAATACCAAAGGCAAATATTGAAGTTAATATGGCGGATATTAAAAAACTGTTTAATAAAATGATGAACAGGTCATTTGAAGGGCTCAGGATAAATGGGGAATTTTTTCTCCCCCATGAAGACATTGAATCCAATTTCAGCATCAGCAGGCTTGTGCCTTTTACAGCAAAGATCAGCCAGAATAATGTTCCTCCTATAGACAGTACCCAGTATGATGCTCTTTTAAGGTAAACGTTTGACTGATGTTTTAAAAAGATAACAAAAAACAATGCCGGGAAAATTATCCAGAATATGTAGTTTGATGATGTATAGTTAAGGAGCAAAGATGAACTTAACATAATACAATATAGAAAACCTGAAACAACGAATGTGACAAGTGCTGCCTTTAGTGAAGATTTAAGAAAAGTTGATACGATGCATCCTGTAAAGTAAAGGCAGAGTATAAGTGTGAGTAGAATAATCCCAATAAAAGGGGCAGAAGGTGTTATTGATGTTGGTGTATTTTTTAAAAAGATATTGACAGTAGATACCAGATCACCAGGAGAAGGCAGGAGAAGATAAATTAGGATGATTTGATATAATCCAAATAATATAATAGCGCTTACACCATATAATGTTTTTATTATCCAAATTTTAAACCAGTGAACCGGGCGGGACATTATAAAATCTGATGTTCCGGATTCTGATTCAACTGTGAACTGACTTGCTGCAAGCAGTACTGCAAAAATCACCCATGTTGTTACATAAAGTAAATCAAGGATATTATTGCTCTGTTCTATAGCTTTTAATATCAGTGAGAGTATAAGAACACCTGCAGTCATTAAAATGAAAAACATGCGGGTTTCTCTCCACTCTTTCCATAGCAGCGCCTTTAGCATTATTTTGTCTCCCCGTCTGATGATGGGATAACAAGACACTCGGCAAACAGATCTTCGAGACTCATGTCTATGGGTTCAATACTTTTTGCACCCAGTTCACTGAAATCTTTCTCTTTTTCCAAAGAATAATTCGCAAAGGTTATAAGAACCTCTCTTCCGAAATGTTCTTCCGAAATGGTATCAGGGAGTTCAAACCTATTTTCAGGCGGTTGATCAAAGGTCAGTTTGATTTTTCGGTAAGAATTTTTTATATCTTCCAGTCTGCCGGATATAGTTATGTGTCCATCATGCAGTATCCCTATCTGATCTACTACACGCTCCATATCACTTAAAAGATGGGACGAGATCAGAACGCTATGGCCTTCTGAATTTACAAGCTCTACTATGCTGTCCAAAAACTCACGGCGTACAATTGCATCAAGGCCTGCTGTGGCTTCATCAAGAACAAGAAGCTCCGGCCTGTGGCCAAGGGCAAGTGTTAAACTCAGCTTGCTTAACATACCCCTTGAAAGATTTCCTATTTTATCCTTTGGAGGCAGGTCAAACCTCTTAATAAGATCAGCAGCATAATCAGTATCCCAGTTTTTATAAAATTTGCTGTTAAACCATATAATTTCTTTAATGGTCATCCACTTATAAAGCTGCATGCCTTCAGCAACATAGCCGACCGTTTGCCGGATTTTTTCACCATGTTTCTGTGAGTTTAATCCAAATACCTGTGTAGTTCCTCTGTCAGGGAAAAGGAGACCAAGTAAAATACGAATAGTTGTTGTTTTGCCGACTCCGTTACGGCCAAGGAGTCCATAAACAACTCCTTTTGGGACAGAAAGATTTAAATCCTTGAGCACTGTTTTACGACCGAAAATCTTATCTATATTTTCAATCTCTATTACATTCCCGTTCACGACTTTTCTCCTGTCCTTTTAAATTTATCTATTGTTTTTTTGAGAATGTCTCTCACATCCTTGAATGTAAGCCCAAGGTTTTGGGCATCTACCAGGGCTGCCTCCAGTTTTTCTCCAACAAGTCTTTCCTTTTCTTCATGGGTAAGGGTGTTGGAAGAGGATGCTATGTACACACCTTTACCTTTATGTGTAGTCAGGTATTTTTCACGTTCCAGTTCATGGTAGGCCTTGGAAATAGTGTTGGGGTTAACACGAAGCTGCCGTGCAAGCTCCCTCACAGATAAAAGCTGCTCTCCTTCCTGTGCAACTCCGGAAGCAATGGCATATTTTACCTGTTCCATTATCTGGATATAAATGGGTGTGCTGGAAGACGGGTTTATCTGTATAAACATATGACTCCTGCATATAAATGTGCTGGTAAATAGTTCAACTGTATTACTGAACTAGTACAGTATAGTTTTTGTTTTAAGTGTTGTCAAATATTTATTTTGATTTCCTGGCGGGTATAGTTGATTCCAAAAGGTTTTTTGTAGAGACAGGTTATTAACCTGTCTGGGTTGTTTGCTAATACTATATGTGTATCAGGGATGTTGCTAATTTTATAATTTAATTATATGAATCATGAAATTACCCTGTTAAATCTAAACCAAACATCAAATCCATAAAAGCCCGGTTGGCCGGGAAAGTGTAGTGTCTTATGATCCAAAGATCTGCAATAAAAAGAATGATGATTCTGTTAACTGCTGTATTTTTAATTCTTTGTTTTACCGGGTGTAACGGTAATGACAAAAAGATAAAGGAATTTACCAGTGACGGGTGCACGCTTTTTCCTGACAGCTCACTTATACTTGAAGCTGACTGGTGCGAATGCTGTTTTGATCATGATATTGCCTACTGGCAGGGCGGAACTGAAGAAGAACGGTTGAAAGCAGATGAGACTTTAAAAGATTGTGTAGTTGAAAAAACAGGAAATGAGAATCTGGCTAAGGTTGTTTATAATGGAGTTCGCTTCGGAGGCAGTCCGTATTTTTATAACTGGTACAGATGGGGATACGGCTGGGGCTATGACCGTAAATATAAAGAACTGACTGCAGAAGAAAAGAAACAGGTAGATGAAAAACTGAAGGAATACTTTTCAGAGAATCCTGAAAAACCGTGTGAATAAAGGCTATTTTAAAAAAAATAGTTAACCACGAAACACACAAAAGGCACGAAAGTTAATAACTAAAAACCTAAAGCTAAGTGTCACACAAAGCCTCAAAGAACACTAAGAAAACAGTTTTATTACCTTTTTAAAAACAAGGCGGACGCAAGGCCTGCCACTACAGGTGTTTTAAGGAATGAGACTACTACCGGTTTTTAAAAAAAACTATCCGAAACTTGACTGGATTCAGGTCGAGATAAGTTCGTATTGCGACAGTAAATGTATCTACTGCCCGCATACGGAATACCTCAAAAACTGGCAAAACAGGCTCTTTCCCATAGAACTGTTCAAAAAGCTGATTCCTGCATTTAAAAAAACAAAACTTGTTTATCTGCAGGGGTGGGGTGAGCCCTTCACGCATCCGGAGTTTATTGATTTTTTGCGTCTTGCCAAACAGTCCGGCTGCATGGTCGGTACAACTACAAACGGTACACTGCTTAACCGGGAAAAAATAGAACAGCTCATTGATGAAGGCCTTGACGTTATCGGTTTTTCCCTTGCCGGGATAGATGAAAAAAATGATGTGATACGAAAAGGCAACAGCCTTAAAAAAGTCTTAAAATGTATTGAAGATATTCAGAAGATAAAAAGCATTAAGTCAGCAGATAATCCAAAGATACATATTGCATACATGCTTTTGAAATCAGGTATTGATGAAATATATAAATTACCTTCTTTTTGTAAAAATACAGGAATTGATCAAACTGTTGTGAGCTCGCTTTCTCTGGTAGTTAATGAGTCACTGGTGAATGAAACTTTGGCTGAATTTGAGTTTGATTTGTCAGATACAGATCTTATGAGTGATTTTTCGCGCGCGGGCATAGCTTTTAATATTGTATCTCCTTATATGAAAGAATCATTCTGCTCAGAGAATTTAGAGCGCGGGATTGTGGTAGGCTCCAGCGGGGTTGTTTCCCCGTGCGTTATGGGCACAGTTCCGGCTGTCGGAGAAAATTATTTTTTTAAAGGGAAAAAAAGAAAACTGGAAAATATCGATTTTGGAAATGTTTCAAATGAATCATTAAATACCATCTGGAATAAAAAAGAATATAAAGATTTTATTAAGTCCCATAGGAAAAGGAATTATCCGGAGCCATGTTTGCACTGCAATAAACGTTTTATTGTGTGAGTGCTGTTTTGTAGAGACAGGTTTTTACCTGTCTGGGATTGGTGGTTAATCATTAATGTGTATATGGAATGAATATTAGGGCTGCCATGCTTTTTTTTTAGACAGGTCAGAGACCAGTCTCTACGGGTGAGATTCCGAAATGATTGGGTTTAACGGTTAAATGGGGTTTGTATTTTGTAGAGACAGGTTTTAAACCTGTCTGGATTGATGGCTAATCCTGGATGTGTATATGGAATGAATATTGAGGGAGTTATGCTCTTTTTTTTAAAGACAGGTCTGAGACCAGTCTCTACAAACACCTGATAAATAACGATTGGTTGCTATTGTGAGGTGCGGCAAATATGACATTGCATAAAAATAAATACCGTATTGAATCAACCAGGTTGAAAGAATGGGATTATTCTTCGCCCGGATATTATTTTGTAACTATATGTGCGAATAAAAGGGAATGCCTGTTTGGTGAAATTATTGATAGAAAAATGGTGATGAATGAATTTGGCAAGATTGTGCAAAATTGCTGGGATGATCTGGTAAATCATTATGAATGGATACAACTGGATGAATTTATCGTTATGCCTAATCATATTCATGGTATTCTCGTAATTCGATCTATCTCCACCAAAAATAAAAAGCAGCAAGGGCTGTCTGAAATCATAAGAGCATTAAAGTCCTATTCTGCAAAGCGGATTAATATAAAAAGAAACACGCCTGGAGTTTCAGTATGGCAACCACGTTTTTATGATCATATTATTCGCGATGAGGATGACCTATTAATGATTCGCGAATATATACATAATAATCCTGCAAAATGGGAAGAGGATGAAGAGTATGTTCCGTAGAGATTTTAATGAATCCTGCGGATTTATTTATCGAAATTTGTAGAGACAGGTTTTAAACCTGTCTGTAATGGTGGTTATACCTTGATGTACATTCGGAATGAATATTGAGGGGCATCCCCTTGGTTTAAGACAGGTCAGAGACCTGTTACTAGCGATATCCAAATTGAAATGAACTGGCATTAATCTCGAATGAAAGAAAATCTTACCGATATAGAACTTATAAAACTTGCCAACACCGGTGATGAAGATTCCATGACGACTCTTTACTACCGATACCGTGATTGGGTGTACGGGCTTGCTTTCCGGTTTTGCGGAAATAAAGAAGATGCTCAGGAAGTTCTTCAGGAGGTTTTTTTATACTTCTTTAATAAATTTCCCGGTTTTGAATTACGAAGCGCTCTTAAAACATTCCTGTATCCTGCTGTTAAAAATACCTCGATCTCCATTATCCGAAAAAAAAGAAAAGTCATTTCTATTGATGATTCGGCTGCTTTAAACATCCCTGATGAAGCCGTTGACAGGGCAGCTGAATATTCGGATCTTTCCCATTACCTTGAGGGTATGACAAAGGATGAAAAAGAGCTCGTTTTATTAAGGTTTTACGATGAATTAAAACTTAATGAGATTGCCGAAGTCATCGACGTGCCGCTTGGAACCGTAAAATCCCGTTTAAACAGGCTGTTAGCCCGCCTTAAAGAAAAAATAAAAAAAATATAATTTATTGGAACCTTTTAAGAACTTTATTCGCTTAATAAACTAAAGGATCTGGATATGACTAAAAAAGACGATATCTCAACAACAGAAGATTTAAAACTTGCAGACCTGGATGCAGTAAGGACAGGGGAAGCGACACCTGCACCCGGGATAAACCGGGATGACAGGCAGGTTTTAGATGACCTTGAAAAGATATCAGAAATATTTGCCTGGGCAAAACCCGATGCAGGTGAAATACCTGAATCTGTTGATCAAAATGTTCTGTCTCTCATTAAAGATAAAAGTCGTGAAATTAAAAGATCCCGAAAAGTGGTCAGAATTTATCCGGGCTTTAAATGGGCTGCAGCGGCTGCAATGGGTATTATTGTATGTCTGATATCATACACTCAACTTCATGATAGCCATGATAGTCCTGCCCCGGAAAAAAACATGAAGGTCCTGCAGGCTGAATACGATAAGCCGAAAAAGAAAACTCTTTTAAGTGAAAATAAAACCATCCCTGTTTATTCCGGCTCCGATAAATCAGTGCATGAATCTCCAGATGATGTTGACGGTAACGGAAGGGTAAATATTATCGATGCCTACATTATGGACAGAAGATTAATGAGCGGAGTCTCCATGCCCAAAAAACTTGATTTAAACGGGGATGGAAAAGTCAATAGTGAGGATATTAACACCATAGTAAAAACCTCAGTGTCATTGGGAAAAGGAGAAGTCTGATGAAAAAAATATTTCTTACAACTTTTCTGATTATTGTTTTTACTTCTGTTTTTGTTTCTGCCGGTGTTTCAGAAGAAAACGGCTGTGATGAAAGTATCATCTTCAGTACTGTTGAAATATCTGTCGGCAGTGCAAATGATTCTCTTGCCGCCTACCAGATCGACATTACCTATGACAAAGAAAAAGTAAAAATATTGGGCCTTGAAGGCGGAACTGAAGGTTTTAATGAGCCACCCTTTTACGACCGTGCAGGATTTGAAGGCGGTCGTATAATAATAGCTGCATATGTAGATAATGACAGCAATGCAAAAAAGGGGATGACAAGGGTCGCAAGAATTCATCTGCAGACAAAGGGCTGCCCTTCATGCCCGCTGAAAACCACCATGATGGCAGCAGCAAAACCCGGGGGGAAAGAGATTCCGGTTGAAATAGAAGTTTCTCTTCTTGAAAGATAGAGACTCAACAGCAGAAAAAACACCAAGCCAGGAGGAATATTATGAAACGTAAGATTACGATGCTTATTACTGCAATGGTATTAATATATCTCTTTTCTCAATTGTTTTCAGGTTGTCTGAACCGGGTTCCTGACGATAAACAGGTTCTTGGAGTTCCTCAGAAAACAGAGATAGAAACTGATAATAAAGCAAAAGAGCAGGAGTTTACTCTTGAAGAAATATCAGTGCCCTCAAGGAGAGAAGCCAGGCGTGAAGAGCGGATGGCCAGGCAGATGGCTCAAAGGCAGGTAGAAGAGGAAAGAAGCCGGCAGGTTGAGGAAAAGGAAAGGAGAGCAGCTGAAGAACAGGCAGGAATGGCTGCCGAAGTGAATTCAGGTTCTTATGATGAATCTGATGAGTTTTGCCTTGAAGAAATAACTGTGACGGCTGAGAAGCGAGAAACGGAAATGCAGAAAGTGGCTATGGATATTTCATCTATCAGTCAGGAAGACCTGGAACTTCTTGGCGCAGGCGATTCTGATAAATCAGTTTCTGTTAATATAGACGGTGTTGTAGTACCCAATAAATTTAATTTCAATAATCATCGAAAAAAAATACTTAAAGGTTCTCAGGGTACGCTTTATGGCCGGGGGTCAACTCCAGAAAGTAAGAATTCATCCGTCCAAAAGTCTGTTGATATTATTCTTGAAAATGTGGGCATTGGCACCGAGGTATGGATAATAGAAAAAAGTTCAAAGGCCATTGGAAGAGAGTACACTACAGAATCACCCAGGCTTGTATGTTCCTTACCAGGTAAAGAGAATGTTTTACTTCCGCTCGAAAGCACAAGTGTTGATGCACACATCTCCGGTTATATCGCCAATGTAAACGTACTTCAGAAGTATCATAACCCTTACAGTGATAAGATAGAAGCCGTTTATATATTTCCTCTTCCTCAAAATGCAGCTGTAACGGATTTTGTAATGATCGTGGGCGATAGAAAAATAAGGGGTTTAATAAGAGAAAAAGAGGAAGCTAAAACAATCTATCAGCGGGCAAAGTCCCAGGGGTACACGGCCTCTTTATTAACGCAGGAACGCCCTAATATTTTTAAGCAGAGTGTTGCAAATATTGAGCCCGGAAAAAGAATAGATATAAGCATTACTTTTTTTAATCCTTTAAAATATGAAAATGGAGAATTTGAGTTTATATTTCCAACTGTTGTTGGCCCGCGTTTTAATCCGCCCGGCGAGACGGACGGTATAGGCGCTGTGGGCAGAGGAGTATATAAAAAATCAACACAGACAACCGATGTCCACTATTTAAGCCCTGATGAGAGTTCGGCACATAAGATTGATATAAATGTTGATATAGATGCAGGTGTGAGTCTTGAGAAGGTTTACAGCAGTTCACATGTGATCAGGGTTGCTAAAGATAAAAAAAATCCGTCACATGCTTCTGTTGTTTTAAGCCCGAATGACAGGATACCCAATAAGGATTTTGTTTTAAGGTATAAAACCTCCGGTGAAAAAGTAAAAACTGCAATGATGGTGCATAAGGGCGCTAAGGGAAACTATTTTACCCTGCTATTGCAGCCGCCTGAAAATATGAAAAAACTCCCAAGGATGCCGCGGGAAATGGTGTTTGTAATGGACTGTTCCGGAAGTATGGATGGTAAACCCATTGAAAAAGCCAGGGAAGCCGTTAAAAGAGCGCTTAAAAATCTGGATGAAAATGATACTTTTCAGATAATAAGATTTTCGGAGTATTCATCATCCCTTGGCGAAAAGCCCATTCCTGCAACTCCCCAGAATGTAGAAAAAGGCCTGGCGTATCTTTATTCTCTAAAAAGCGGCGGCGGCACCATGATGATTGAAGGTATCAAGGCTGCCCTGGATTTTCCTCATGATGACAACCGGTTTCGTATAGTCTCATTTATGACAGACGGTTATATAGGTAATGAATCTGATATACTTTCTGCAATACATGAAAAGCTTGGCGAAGCACGGATATTCAGTTTTGGTATTGGAAATTCCGTAAACCGTTATCTTCTTGAGCGCATGGCTGTTATGGGCAGAGGCGCTGCTGCATTTGTCGGTTTTGATGAATCTGCTGGTGAAGCTGTGGACCATTTTTATGATATAGCAACAAGGCCTGCCATGGCCGATATAAAAATAGACTGGGGCGGGTTAACCGTTGAGGATGTATACCCTAAGCGAATTCCGGATCTTTTTGTGGGTCGCCCCATAATGATAACAGGGAAGTTTAAAAACAATGAGTCCGGAACGATAAGAATAAAGGGCAGAACAGGCGGAAAAAAATCTCATTTTGATGTGGCTGTAAATCCTGAAAACAGTGATGCGGGACATGAGGGTATCAGGAGTGTATGGGCAAGATGCCGGATCATGGAGCTTTCAAATCTTGAAACATATGTCTCTGGTAACGGTATTAAAGATGAAATAATTACTACCTCAATAAATTATAACCTTATCTCCAGGTACACGGCTTTTCTGGCGGTTGACAGCCTTGAAAAAACAAAAGGGGATCACGGTTACACAGTTGATGTACCTGTTCCTGTTCCGGAAGGTGTGAAATACGAGACATCGGTTAATTAGCATTGTCGACCGGGTATTGATAATGTATTTGTAGAAACTGGTTACTAACCTGTCTATAAAATGCATGCAATCCATGATTTGTTGTTGAAAAGATATTATTGGGGGTATCAGGTGACTTTTCAGGACTGGACTTAAATCTGTATACAAAAAAAAGCAGATTCAGAAGAGAAAAATTAAAGGTATTGATATAAGTTACCGATAAAATAACTATAAATTATAGGCAAACTATTTGAAAAAATAGGGCGCAAAGCTTCCGGTCTAAGTTTGTTTTTGCAGATATGACAGCGGGGTTGCAGAATAAAAACACGCAAACCCGTTTTCTGTAGAAGAAAACGGGTTTTTTATATGGAATAAAAATATGTGTAATTAAAAGGGGTTATAAGTGATAACTTAAAAACCAAAACAATTAATTAGATGGTGAAAATGGACATGAGCAAATTTTTTAAAATATTTTTTATAATTGGTGTATGTTTGATTATATTCCCTGCAAACATCTCGGGGGAGTTGTCAAAATTCCAGTATGACGTTATTGAGCTGGCATTTACCAATGGTTTTCTCAAAGGCATGTCTATTGATGATGAAGTTATTAATGAGCTACTGAAAGACAAGCAGAAGTTGAAAGATTTCGCAAGCAAAGCTGCGCGAGAGTACATGGATGTTGTTGAGAAGATGAATTCGACAGGCCAGAATGACAGAGATAAAAATAAAGGCAAAAAAGAACCTGAAGCAACAAATTCTTTTTCATTTTAAATAAACTTAAACTAATTGAATAACCCTGAACAAAAAGACAGGTTAAAGACCTTAAAACGAGACAGGTCAGAGATCTGTCTCTACAATATATCTATTGCAGCCCAGTATCCCCTGAATACGGCCTCTGTGACATTGGCTGCCTTTATACAGTCACCAATCTCAATAACTTCGGGTGCCGAGTCCCTGAGGCTTTCGGCTATATTTCTTAGCGGGCGCTGACCAACAGCGCATATTACGGTGTCTGCTTTTACAAGTTCTTCATTTCCATCTGTATCTTCGCAGTAAATACCGTCACTGTCTATGCGCAGGCCTTTCATTCCAGTCCTGCAGGTTACGTGTTTTTCAAGTTGATCCATAAGAAGAGGGCGGTAGCGCGGATTGGCATCCTGGCACACTTTGTCCATCATTTCTATTACTGTCACATTCTTTCCTTCGAGTGCAAGGTGAAGGGCCGTTTCGCACCCAACCAGCCCGCCGCCAAGTACTGCAACCCTGCTTCCCACGGCATCATGCCTGTCAGGAAGGTCATTTGCTATGATAACGTTATTGCCGTCAATTCCAGGAAGAGGCGGGACTATTGGTTCTGCTCCTACGGCAACTATCAGTACATCCGGTTCAAAAACTGCTGCCTGATCAGGTGTGACTTCGGTATTTAATCTGATATCAACCCCGGCCCGTTCCATAAGGCGGGTTTTGGTTTTTATAAACCTGTACAGATCATCCTTAAAAGGTTCCCCTTTCGCCGCATTAAGCGCTCCGCCGAGCCTGCCTGTCTTTTCACATAACACTACATGGTGGCCACGTTCTGCTGCTGTCTGGGCTGCCTGCATTCCTGCAGGGCCTCCCCCTGCCACGAGTACACTTTTTGAGCTCATGGGCAGGTTAATAAAAGCTGTTTCGTATTCGCTTCCAATAACAGGGTTAAGTGCGCATATACGCAGGCCTGTTGTCATTCTTTCGGCCATGCATGCGTAACACCTGCAGCAGCGGACAATTTCATCATCTCTTCCAAGAAGAGCTTTTTTAGGTAGGTATGGGTCTGCAAGCAGCGCCCTTGCCATTACAACCGCATCTGCTTTGCCTGCAGATATTATATCCTCAAGCATTTCAGGTTCATTTAAAGCGCCTATGGTGGATACAGGTATGCCGACATGTTTTTTCATTTCTTCGGCATAATGCACGTTTACGCCCCGTTTCATAAAAGACGACGGATGCGTTCTGTCAAAACTCCCTGTATGAGCTCCGGTTGATACCTGTATAAGGTCTATTTTATCTTCCACAAGCTTTGCAAACTCTATTGCTTCATTAAAGGTATACCCTTCTTCCATATACTCTTCTGCGCTCATTCTCATTTCAAGCGGAAATCCTGCGCCGACAACAGAGCGGACCCTGTTAATTACTTCCATGGCAAATCGTGCACGGTTTTCAAGGTTTCCTCCATACTCATCAGTACGTTTATTGGTTGAGGGAGATAAAAACTGCTGCAGAAGCCAGCCGTGCCCAGCATGTATCAGGAGCATTTCAAAGCCTGCCGCCTTGCACATACCTGCAGCGTGTTCATATGCATTCAGTATTTCTTCTATCATCTGTTTCGGCATTTCATGGACAGTCTGAACCCCGTTTTCAAATTCATCACTCGGGCCGTACCTGAGAGGGTTTTTCTCACTTGTGAGTGAATGCTTTCCTCCATGGGAAAGCTCCATGCTTGGCACTGCACCATGCCGTTTAATTGCCTTTGCCGCCATTGCAAGGCTGTCCTTTGCATTGGGGGCATCTATAATAACCTGTATGGGGTAGTATCGTCCTGTGCTCTGTACAATGAGTTCACTTACTGTAACCACTGCAGCACCACCCTTTGCGCGAAGCTCGTAAAAGGCTATTGCTTCAGGTGTAAGGCAGCCGTCGGAAGTCAGGATAGGAAATGTCATGGGTGCTGAAATAATGCGGTTTTTGAGTGTTGTATTACCTATTTTAAGAGGTGAAAACAGGTTCGGAAATTTTCTTACCATTATGTCCTCGTTGTTTCAAAAATATTATGGCTGCAGAGTATAGCTGTTTCATACTTTCAGGTAAAGCAAATCCATAGAACTTAATATAAATTACTTGAATTATAACCTGTTAAATTTTATTAATGTTTTTCCTGTTTCACATTACAAATTCATAAATTTTCAATCGGTTTTTGCAGGCGGCAGTTGAGTTAATATACTTTACAGTTACAGGAGGCAAGATGCGGATACTATTTACCTTTCTTTTATTAATCTTATTATTTTCATGTACAACACAGGTTACTACAATCAAACATGATCAGGATATCGCCCTGGGTGACGAAAAAGGTTACCTTCTTTTAGGTATACAGACAAACCGTGATCTCAAGGATATTTATATCAGCGGACCGCAGAATATCCGGCTGACTTCCGATGATATAAAGGAGGGGACAAATTTCCTTCTGGCTGATCTTGATGCAGGTATTTACACTATTACAAGAGTGTATATAGACCGGAATCTGCCCTACAATCTGGAAAATAAAGATTACTGGACCTTTGAAGTAAAGCCTGGTCAGATCAGCTATATTGGTCATCTTGAAATTGCCCAGAGAGGTTTTCTGATGATCCAGGTTCATGTGGAGCTGGTAAACAGGTCATCCGAAGCAGTTGAGTTTCTTGAAGAAAAATATCCCAACATACTTGCTAACCGCAGCATTGTCTACGGCGGACCCGGTAATGATCATTTTTTTGAGCATCTTGCATCAAAAGGGGAGGAGTAGACAATGAGATTTATTATATTTTTGCTTGCCGGAATAATCCTGATTTATTCAACTGCACTGAATGCAAAGCCGGTAGAGGCTGATAAGCTTTATGCAAATCCGGACAATACCAGTCTTCTTCTTTCTCCTGACGGTAAATATGTAACTTCATACAGAAGGCAGGAAAAGGAGCAGACACTTGAGCTGATCGATCTTAAATCCAATCAGATAATGAGCATAGCCAAAATGATGCTGGATATAACGATGCACGATTATCTGTGGCTTAATAATACACAGATATTCATAAGTGTTGAAAAGGATTCCATTAATTCCAGCCTGATCGGTAACCTTAAAAACCGGCAGATGTCAATGGTGCTCATTAAGGCTCAGGGATACCTTGTTCATCCTCTGCCTGAAGATCCTCAGAGAGTATTGTTTGCAAGAAAACACGGTAAAAACAGTGACCGGCACGATTTATATATAGTTGAAATCAATGACCTGATTAATGATGACTTCAGCAATGCCGAAAAAATAAAGCATAATGATAAAGATACAGTAGTATATTTTTATGATCACGATTTTAAACGGGTAATAACCCTTGAATTTGTCAAAAAAGATAAAACAGTCAAACTCAAGTATATTCCTGTGGAGGGCGGGAAATGGAAAGATTTTTTTGAGATAAAAGATGTCGATTACAGGCTTGAACCTGTCGGCTTTATCAATGATGAAAAATTTGCCGTTCTTACAAACAAGGATACTGATAAAGTTGTGCTGAGGGAGTTTGATGTAAAGTCCCAGGAAATTGGAAAAATTATTTACCAGCATCCCAATTATGATCTGTCATCTGCCGGTTTTTTACCTGACGGTAAACTCGACTTTGTTAAATACAGTCAGCACGGTCTTACAAAGACACTTTACTTTGATAAGGGAACAGACCGTTTTTTAAAGCGACTTACAAAGACATTTACCAATCAGGAAGTATATTTTGTTGATAAGGCTGTTTATGACCAGGTTATACTTTTATACGTAAACGGATCTGACCAGCCCGGTGAATACTATTTGTACGAAAGCATGAAAGACCGAGCAAAGCTGCTGCTTGTTTCTTACCCTGAATTAAAAGATATCAAATTTTCTCCTTCCGAATTGATAAAGGTAAAAGCTTCGGATGGTACTGAGCTTGAGGCTTTTTTGACAATGCCTAAAGAAATAGATCATTCCACCCTGCTGGTAATGCCTCACGGCGGGCCTATAGATGTTCAGGAAAGTGACCGGTTTAATAAGGATGTTCAGTATTTTGCCAGCCGGGGTTTTGCAGTGCTGCGTGTTAATTTCAGGGGGTCCTCCGGTTTCGGCAAGGCTTTTCTTGAAAAGGGTGTCGGTGAATTCGGACGTCTGATAGAAGAAGATATTTCGGCAGCAGTAAACAGGGTGATTGAATCACATTCTTTTAAATATGTATGCGCCATGGGGTCAAGTTACGGCGGATACTCTGCAGCTATGCTTGCCATTAAAAATCCTGACCTGTATGACTGTGTAATAGGATCTTTCGGGGTATATGACCTTCCTTTAATTTTTAATACAAGTAATCTCAGATCAACAGAGGAATACAGGGAAACAATAGCCCGGACAGTCGGTGAGTACAGTGAAGACATGGTTGATTATTCTCCTGTATACATGAGTGATAAACTTAAAGCCCCTATACTGTTAATAGCCGGAAAGCTTGATGATACTGCAGATTTTGAGCATTCAAACCGTTTTAAGTATATGCTTAAAAAAAGAAATCATCCTGTTGAAACCATGTTTTATAAAAATGAAGGACACGGTCATTCGACATGGGGGGGAGACATGCATGAAGCAGCATTATGCTACGATTTTTTAATGCGAAGTCTCAATCTTATGCTTCCGGATAAAAGTGATGACCCTGACTATTATAAAGCTCTTGGTGATGACTATGCAGGTATCGCAGACGGTTATGAGTTTGGTTATGAAGACGAGGAAGATCATGATAAATCTTTTGATTATTATAAAAAGGCCGCAGAGTTCGGGCACGGCCGCGCTGCATTTAATATTGGCGCGAGCTATCATTCAGGTGATCCTGTAGAAAAGAATATGGCAAAAGCTGTTGAGTATTACCGGAAGGCTGCTGATCAGGATTACTCCGGTGCACACAACAGGTTAGCCCGCATGTATATGGAGGGTGAGTACCTTGAACAGGACTGGGATAAGGCTTACACGCATATTACTAAAGCACAGTCGCTGGAGGATAATCCTGAAAATAACATCATGCTTGCGCGATTTTACTGTACTGCACCGGATAAATATAAAAATATAGATGAATGCACAAGGCTTCTGGATATTGAACAGTATAAGCTGGTCTCCAAACACACAGCCCAGAAAGCAACAATGGAGAGCATGTCTGCCATTTCATGGATAATTTCGGAAGGAAAGTTTTCGGGCGATGAACTAATCAGGATCCATGAGACTGTTAAAAAGACATTTGCTTTTACTCATTCAAAGACGTCCATAAAGGTTGTTGATGAGGGTGAGTTTTCACTCGAAGAAGGTGAGCGGTTTGGTGAAAGCGATAAATATGTATTTTTTGCAGAAAATTTTGATATCAAAGCAAAGGATGATGAAAAGGGCCGGTTCGGTATAAGGTTTACACCTGATGTTCCCGGTGTAGACGGTATCAGCGATCGCGTTGTTATTGCATTAAGGTGGGTGCAGACCGGTACGGACGGAAATAAAAAGGTTTTTAACAGCCGCATTCTATTTGGCCCGCCAATCATCAAATGGCCCTATTTTGCAGAATACAAAGATATTAAGGAAGAGGGGACATGGGAGCTGGAGATGTATGATCTGGAGCAGAATAAGATATTCAGCCGCAAATTTCATGTGACTCCCATGGATAAAGAAAAAACTGAAGACATCAGCGTGTCTCAGAAATCCTGATTATACGCACCCCATCCGGAAAGTAATGTCTTCCGGATGGGGTTATTATTTATATTAAAAACCTGTTGCGGATACGCTGATCCGCTACATATAGAACACATTTGACAGCAATTCCGTATAGCATGGTTAAAGTACAGACACTTGATGATCTTAAAATAATATTTGATGCCATTTCCTGAGCTGCAAAACTTTCTAACATTTGAATTGCTCCAAAAAGAGTATAGAAAATTCCCAGGGTTAAACTCATGTTTCCAAAAACCTTTAAAAATCTGGAAGCTTCCTTTATTTCTTTTTGTTCATGGCTGTCCTGGTCAATAAATAACAGTTTGAGGCTTAATATCCACGCCTTAACAGAGGTGGCGGCGACTGCAAATATAAACGGAGGAATAAAAACCAGTATAATTGATGGTGTATTAATGAAATGATTTAAAGATCCTCCTAAAACAGCTGCCAGTGCTGATAGAAGGATAAATACGATTACACTAAATATAAAGAACATAATGTCTCCTTTCCTTTTAAGCAGATAAAAACGCATTGATTTTAAAACCTGTCCTCGATACCACCATCTGGCTTTTTGAAGGCCGTATTCAGGGATTATTCTCTGATGGAATTCCTCATAAAGATCTCCAAGTAAAATATCTCTAAGGTCCCTTGGCAGAATCATAAAAAACAGGTTTTCACAAAATTGGGGTACAGATACTTCTTGTTGTGAGCTAGGCACAGGCACCTCCCAGCATTTCTGGATTCAGTCCCTGCCACATGATTTCCATACTTTTTCTGGCTTCCTGCAGTTTTTCTTTTCCTGCCGGGGTGATCTCAAAGTATTTTTTTGCCTTTCCTCCGCGCTGCGGTGTTGCTTCGCCCATTTGTGAAAGGATAAGCCCTTTTTTTTCCAGTCTTTCCAGTGTGGTATAGACTGCTCCGATTGAAACGCTTCGGCCGATGCGTTCATCAATTTCCATTCGAATGGTCATGCCGTAGGCATCTTTTCCTAAACGGATCAGCGCCAGTAGTACAATGTGCTCGAATTCTCCTAAATAAGTTTCTTTGTTTCCCATGGATATATCCTTCTCTGGTTATAATTTGCACATAATAGAGGAAATAAAATGGTGTGTCAATGATTAATTATACAATGTAGAATAAATAAGTGTTTTTTTCATTACAGAGCTGTGGATTTACGTACAATGAACAGTGATACAGCGCCCTACATAAAGATAAATAGATATAAAGATACTAATAATTAGTAATTTTTTACATGCATAAATGGCATATTTTTACATATATTTCTCAGTATGGTTTAGTTAGCTTTGTAACATATTGAAAATTCGATTAATAATTAATGGTGTTTTTCTATTCATATTGGCACTTTTATTGCTGTCATATTTTAGAATACTGATTCTACATCCACATTCTGTAAACTCCACAAACTGATCATCCACCAATATTTTTGCCTCTGTGTAATTAGCTGACTCAATACTGTAATCAGATACTCCGAACTTTATGTGAATTATAAAGCCTTTGATTCAGGTTTTTAGTTATTTATTTAAAAGTTGAGTAAATGCAACAGGATCATAGCTTCATATTTGACAGATAATGGTGTCTTGTCAAAAGAAGATCTGAATCAGATTGTATACTTACACTAGTCAAATAAATAACTACTTATAATAAACTTGTTAACCAATTTAAAAGGAGGGATGCAATGAAAAAATATTTTTTATTTTTATGGATTGTTGTTTTTTCCTTAATTTTAATAACATCGGCTAGCGCAGAAACAATAGTGTATAATGATTTTTCCGATATTTCAGGTCTAACATTAAATGGTTCGACAGATACTATTGGTAACCCTGTTTATTATAACGGGCAAAATGTCCTGAGGTTAACTGATAATCTTGGCCAGAGTGGAAGTGCTTTTTATACAAACCCGATCACGTTAGAAAACAGTGGCGGGTTTCAAGCCTCTTTTAGTACTTTTTTTTCATTTCAGATAACTGATCCTCAAGGCATTAGTGATGGTGTTCAAGGTGCTGATGGAATTGTATTTACAGTTCAGACAAATTCCAATACCGCAGGCGGTTCTGGTGGAGGAATTGGTTATCAAGGCATTCCGACAAGTGTTGGAATTGAATTTGATACATGGAATAATGGATTCTGGGATGATTATAATGGAAACCATGTCGGAATTGATTTAAATGGTAATGTTAATTCTGTTGCTCAGTACAATGAACCTGTAACAATGAACAACGGAGATGTCTGGTACGCATGGATAGATTACAATGGAACAACCGATGATCTTGAAGTTAGACTTTCTCAGGCAATAACAAGACCTGAATTAGCAATACTTTCATATAATGTTGATCTGGTAAGCATCCTTCAACAACCAGATGCGTACGTTGGTTTTACATCCGGCACAGGTTCTGCCGGTGGAGATCATGATATTAGATCATGGATTTTCACCAGTGATTATAATCCAATAATTGACCCAAATGATCCACCAATTGATCCTGTCCCTGAACCTGCAACTATGCTTCTTCTAGGTTCAGGATTAGCCGGGCTTGCAGCATTTAGAAAAAAACAGTAAAAAAATAAAATTCTAAAAGCTAACTAAATCGAGGCAGGGTCGCTGGCGCCCTGCCTAAGTCTTTCCTATGTTGCTGCTGATCCCTACGAATTATTGTCAAGGCGCACTGCTATAGTTAATGCCAATTCTTATATCCGATGATTACTTATGGTAAATCCCATATTCTCTCGCAGCTTCAACCAGTGCAGTAATATTTTCAAACTTCACATCATCCGATGCAGCTCCCGGAGAAAGGATGTAGCCTCCGTTTTTTCCTGCTGTTTCAATCAGTCTTCTGCTCTGTTCTTTTACCTCATCGGGCTTTCCGGTCACCATCATTGAGATAGGGATATTACCCATAAGGCACTGGGTGTCTCCCAGTATTTCCTTTGCTTTAAAAATATCGGTCTGATCAAAGTGCCATATCACAGAAGCTTCAGGCAGGTCTTTTATTATCTCAAGTCTTGAATTATAGGCACCTTCTGCAAACAGGACAGGTACAAGTCCTTCTTTTACACACCCTTCAACTACACGCTTGAGAGACGGCCAGTAAAACTTCAGGAACTGTTTTTCCGACATGAAACTGTCTGCACCTCTGTGGAGAGGCATATATACAGTCGGTATGCCTGTCATATCAGCTGTCTGTACAATAGAGCGTATTGCACCTGGTATTTCCTTTTCTATATATTCCATAAGTTTATCAGGCTGGCGGAACATGTCATTTATTGTGCCTACTGTTCCTCTTAAAGATGCGCCTATTGTATCAAGGGGCACTCCGCCTCTTGCAAGGACATAAAGCACAGGAAGCCCCATTTCCTTACCTGTTTTTTCTATGTCCATAACTACTTTGCGCCATTCAATTTCCATTTCTCCTGCTTTTGCAAGGGTTGTGAAAACGGATTTTATTTCCGGGTCCGAGAAAGCTCCGAATCCGGCGCCGAAGGCTCCTGCACTCTGGATAGGTAAAAGCTTTTCAAGCGGTTTGGCTGACTCATATGCCCTTGGAAGATATCTTCTTAAATGAAAGTCGGAAGGGTCTTCTATAAACCAGTCCCACTCGTCAGCCTTTAAAAGCTCCAGCTCAACATACTGGGGAGAACAGTTGTCATGAAGCCCCTGTCCAGCCCATTTATACATCTTCGGTTTAACAAGGTCCCATAAAGCTCCGCACCTTACATTGGGAGTCGGCAGTACATCCTGATCGATTTTTTTCATGTACGTTGTCCATGCATTCCTGAATTTTTCCGGGTCGTACATTACATCCTTAACCGAGTAACCTGAATACCTTGCAGGCCCATATCCCGCACCGCACATTGTAGGGACCCGGTCCGGTTCCTTCAGTTTTACAGCATCAATAATCCTCTGTACTCTTTTTTTATAAAGCTTTTCCGCATCGGTACTTATAAAAATTACATTGTCAGGTGAAAGCCAGCGGTTGAATCTTTTTTCTCTTTTTTCATCGGAAGACAGGTCTGCCAGGTTTTTATCCATGGTAAATCCTCCCCATTAATTCAATTTTTATATTTTAATTTGGAAAAGTAATCGCAGGAACATATAAATAATCATTTGATGCTGTTTTTTGTCAAGAAATAAAGATTATATGTCTTAAATCCAACAAACTTGACATTTTATAAATATTGATTAAAAACACTGTAGAAAATTTGTATTAAAAGGAACATATATGGAAAAGACCGAAGAGTTTGACTTTTTAAATGATCATTCGCGTGTTTTTCTCGAAATGGCATACAGGACAGACCGGCAGATGGAGTTGACTGACTATCCCTATACAGGCAAAAATAAGGGTGTGTGCGGTGATATGGTGGAAATGTACCTGGATATAGATGATGAATACAGGCTCAGAAATGTTCTGTACCATATAGAAGGGTGCGTTAATACAAATGCCTGTGCAAACAGTATAAGTTATCTTACTGAGGGAATGAGTGTAGATGATGCCTGGCAGATTACGCCGCAGATTATAATAGATTTTCTGGAGACACTGCCGCCGGATAATTATCACTGTGCCGAGCTTGCTGTAGGTGCGTTTTATAAAGCACTGAATACAGTAAAACCTGAAAAAAAGGATGAGCCCTAATGACTTCCGTAAAGCAGAATCCGACAAGCCCCAGGGATAACAAACACAAAAATATTTTTGCACGCCTGATCGACTGGATTGCTGATGGAGCTGCCAGAGCTCAAAAAGGGGGAGGGTGCGTCAACTGAAGTGTTAAACCTTACAGACCGCCCGGAGGGCGGAAAGATTCCCGGTGAAAATCCTATGAAGCTGTTTGTTTATTACGGGCAAGTTCTTTTTTAACAGCCTGTCCAATTTTTTCGAGAGTGTAGGGCTTTTTTATATATTCTCCGGCTCCAAGTCTCTGAAGCTCTTTTACCTGTTCCGTTTCCGAAAAACCGCTTGCTATTACAGCCTTCTGGCCGGGGCTGATATCAAGGATCAGCCTGTATGTTTCCAGCCCGTCTATTCCAGGTTCCATGATCATATCCAGGATAACAAGGTCCACACTGTTTTCACCTACATAGATAACAGCTTCTTCTCCGCTTGATACAGCACTCACATCATAGTTGAGTCTGGCAAGAAGCATCGTGCATATCTGCTGCTGTTCTTTAATATCGTCCACCACAAGTATCTTTTCACCGTTACCCGTAAGAGCTGAGATCGAGTCTGCAGCTTTTAATTCCTTTTTCTCCTGTCTTGTAACCGGGAAAAAGATAGTTATTTTTGTGCCTTTTCCTTTTGTGCTTTCAATATTTATGTATCCGTTATGATCTTTTACCGTTCCCCATACCACTGCCATTCCAAGGCCGGTTCCGCTTCTTCCCATATTTTTTTTGGTATAGAAGGGCTCAAATATTCTGTGCATATCTTCACTGTTTATGCCTTCGCCTGTATCTTTTATTATGAAAACCGCATAGTCTCCTTCAAGGATATCATCATAATCTTTTACCGGTTTATCAAGATACCTGTTCTCTGTGCTAATTGAAATAGTACCGCCTTTAGGCATGGCTTCGGCTGCATTTGAAACAAGGTTCATTACGGTTTTAGAAAGATGAACACGGGAACCCATAATGTTCATAAGATTTTCTGCAAAATTATTCCGAACTTTGATTTCAGGATGAAAGCTTTTCAGCTTTAAAAATTCGGGTGAATCAAGATATTCAGAAATAATGCTGTTGAGATTAACAACATCAAAGCCTGAAACGCCCCTCCTGGCAAGCGTCAGAAGATCCTGCACAATCATTGCCGCTTTTTTGCCTGAGTCCTGCATGGTTATGATCGGGTTTCTAAGAGGGCTCTCCTTAGGAAGGTCCATTAAAAGCAGGTCAGGGTAGCTAACAAGTCCGCTGAGGATATTATTAAGGTCATGAGCAACACCTCCTGCGAGAATACCGACCGCTTCCATTTTTTCAGCTCTTGCCAGCTGTTCGGCAAGTTTCTTTTCTTCTGTTATATCCCTCAATACATAAAATTCAGCATCTATATGGTCCCATGTAATATTTGTAGCACTGCACTGAACCCATATCTCTTCATTTTTTCTGTTTATAACCCTGTATGAGGATGATGAGGGCTGTAACGAACTATTCTCCGTCTTATTTCTGAAGGGTGCATCCTGGACATCTTTCGGATGAATAAATTTAATGAAGTTTATAAGTTTTAGCTCTTCAATTGAATACCCTGTCAGTTGGGATGCTTTTGGATTGCTGAATAATATTTTTCCGTCATTTATTATAAAAATAGCTTCATTGGCGTTATAAATAAGCTTTCTATATTTTTTTTCATTTTCTATATATGCTGTCTCAGCCCTTCGCTTTTTTTCCATGAATTCAAAAATCAATGCACCGCATATAAAAAAAAGAGCAACGCCCATAAGGCGGGCTCCTACCTGATAGGGGGAGACTTTCAGAAACAGCGTGTCAAATAAGGAGGCAGGCTCACTGTAGATAAGTACCTGCAGATTTTTTTCAAAAGATAAAAAAGACCATATACTGTCAGCCAGCCAGTAAAGACCGCATATACCAAGCAGTACAATATAAAATTTAAATCTTTTGCCGGTTTTATTCTCCATAGACTTCATTCGCTATACGAAGGATGCTTGCCGGAACCTGGAATCCTATTTTTCCGGCAGTGTCCATATTAACCGAAATATACAGAGGATCCGGAAATTCCTGTGAAAGGTCTCGCGGTTTTGTGCCTGTAAGAATTCTGATTATCTTCTCAGCATCATAGAGCCCCTGTGCCCTGTAGCCTTCATCAGTGGATAAGCTCATGAGGATTCCGCTTTTTACATATTTGGAACCGAGCATCGAAAAGGAAGGAATACGTTTTTTTATAAAAAGATCAACCAGCCGGTCAAGCTGATCATCTACCGAAAGAAGGGCGGTAACATACACAGCATCGGTATTTTCAGCCAGTTTTTCGTAGCACTTTATACATTCGGTATTTGCATCTTCCCGGTTTGTATTAACATCTTTAAATTTACATGTCTCAACTTCAAACCCGCGTTCGGATGCTGCTTTTTTAACATCGGGAATGGCTGAGTAAAGCAAATCTTCAGGGGTGTCTCCATATGCTACACCAAGGCGTTTAAAGCCTGTAAGCCTGTGAAACATCCTGATCTGCCTTAAATATCTTTCCTGGTCAACCCTGGCTGTAACATGGTCAAGACCCGAATCCTTTGCGCTTTTAACTATCCCCGCTTCGATAGGATTGGATGTTGATACAACAATAACAGGCACGCTGTGCCTTGTATTGGCAAGGTCCTGTCCTGCCCAGGTTCCCATGGCAATAATAAGATCAATTTTTTCTGATTGAAGTTTTTTAATTATCCGGCTTCTGACTGCACTGCGTTCATTGTCATCCCAGTTTCCTGTATAGGCATCTTCCGACCTGAATTCAAGGTATGGGCTTTTTGCCTTTTTACAAAGCCATTCCCAGTAGGGCATGGGAGTATTGTAGTCTATTTCGGGTATTTCGGTCCTGTTTATCCAGTTATGTTCAATAAGCCCCCTGATAATTGCTTTCATTGAGCCGGTGTAATCTGTATATGGACCGCCTTCATAATAGGCTATACGGAATTTTTTACCATTCTTCAATACTGGTACAGCCGTATTACCAGCAAAGCTGATGCTGCATGTGAAAAATGTCAGTAAAATGACGCTAAGTATTGATTTGATTAGAAAAAAACTTTCTCTCATATTTAAAGCTCTATATATCAGGAATACAGATTATAGACTTAACATTATTATTAAGTCTATGAATTATTTTACAGGCTGAAAATAATAGAGCAAAAATCGGGCCAATAAATTAAAGAAAGGAAAGCTGGTTAAAAAAAAGGGCTTTTTACCGAAAGGTAAAAAGCCCCTGGTTTGAATCTGTATCAGATTAAACTATGCCTGCTCAAGCACCATGGCTATACCCTGACCGCCGCCTATACAAAGGCTGCCGAGTCCGAGTGCGTCACCGTTTCTGAGCATCTGGCCAATAAGTGTAACAAGCAGTCTTGCGCCTGAACATCCAATCGGGTGACCGATTGAAATACCGCTTCCAAGTGCATTTACCTTTTCAGGATCACATTTGAGGTCCCTCATACATCCTATTGCCTGTGAAGCAAACGCTTCGTTCAGTTCGATTGAACCGAAATCGTTAATGGTAAGGTTATCCTTTGCCATCAGCTTTCTTACTGCCGGAACAGGACCAAGTCCCATGTAAGCCGGATCAATACCTGCTGTTGCGCATGATTTTACCTTTACAAGCGGTTTAAGGCCAAGCTCTTTGGCTTTATCTGCTGACATAACGAGCATTGCAGCGGCAGCATCGTTGATACCTGATGCATTACCTGCTGTAACTGTACCGTCCTTCTTGAAGGCCGGTCTCAGTTTTCCCATTTTTTCTACGCTGGTATCCATTGGTCTTTCATCAGTATCAAATACGATTGGGTCTCCCTTTCTCTGAGGAATTACAACCGGTACTATTTCATCCTTAAAGAGACCGTCGGCAATAGCCTTGCGGGCTCTCTGGTGGCTGAGTGCACCGAGTTCATCCTGTTCCTGTCTTGAAATTCCCATCTTTTCTGCAATATTTTCTGCGGTTATACCCATGTGATAGCCGTAAAAAATTTCAAAAAGACCGTCAAAAACCATAAGGTCAACCATCTCTGCGCTGTTCATGCGTGCGCCCCATCTTGCTGCCGGAATAGCATATGGGATCATACTCATATTTTCCATTCCGCCTGCAAGAATTACGTCCGCATCACCGGCCTTGATGGCCTGGGCTGCAAGGCCCACTGCTTTCATTCCTGAAGCACATACCTTGTTAATGGTAAATGCTGAGGTTTCTTTTGATATGCCGGCCTTAATCATGGCCTGGCGCGCCGTATTCTGTCCCTGCGCTGCTGCAACAACATTACCCATTATGACTTCGTCGATCTGGACAGGCTGGGCAGTGTCAGAGTAATCATAACCTTTTTTTTCAAGGTCAATCATGCCGCTGCCTTTAAGTGAGTCGGGTTCGACGCTCAAAAGTTCTTCAGATGCATATGGTTTAAGATTAACTTTTTTTAATGCCTCTTTAAGAACAATTGAACCAAGGTCAACAACCGGGGTACTCTTAAGTGTACCACCGAAATTTCCTACTGCTGTTCTAACGCTGGATACAATTACAACTTCTGTCATTTGTGTAATCTCCTTTAATTGTTATCGGATTCGGGCAGTATAGGTAATTCAATTTTGGGTGTCAATGAACATTGTTTCATTTAGGATTTACGGAATAAAATAAATATGGAAGGTGTTTTGTAGGCGGAACAATTGAGTGCAGGTTAATCCGTCGTCGTATAAATACTATGCCGTGACAAGAGGTGCAAGGTACATGGTCCAGGGAAACACAAAAAGCTTTGAACCATGTACCCCGCACCTGTTTATGAAATAAACTTTTCAACCCGCCAGACTGTTTTTCCTAAATCGGTGAGTTCACAAACTCCATTATACCTCTGCAGTAAACCTGCCTCTACAAGATCCCTTCGGGCAGTGGAAAAATCCCGGCAGACACCTGCAATAAGACCGGAAAGCTCCCGCTCATCATATTTTCTAATTTCCGGTATTGCATAACGTATTGCAGCGTCCATGGCATTCATTGTGAATGGTGTTTTTTTGCCTCTCAGCCTGTTCCGCCTCTGCATTTCCTGTGTCGATGCTTTATTCGCCGGTTTCTTTCCTCCAAACAGCACCCGTGATACTGTCTTTTTAAGACCTGTATCATCGGATTTGAGAAGGCTTTTTAGAAACATTTTAATTACATCATCATCCATTTCACCCAGAGCAGTGAGTGCGGCTTTTCGTAATCTGCTTTCTGCGGTCATAGAAATTACTTTGAGAACCGGAATTGCTTTTTTTATTTTCAGCCTTCCTATTGACTCTACAGCAGTAATTTTTTCTTCATCCGTTCCTTCAGATGCATACCTGATAAACAGGTCCGAAGATTCTTCAGATTCAAAATCTGCAAGTGTAAGCAGAGCAGCAGTGCGGGTTGATGATTCCTCATGTAAAAGACATTGTTTTACATCTTCTGTGTATTCAACAGCCTTTAAAAGTCCAAGGCACCTGATGCTTTTTTCCCTGATCTTTTTTTCAGGATGAGTTATAAGCGCTGCGGTTTTATACTTTATATCATCAAATACTGAATGATCTATTTCTGACTTTTTAACAGGTATCCATTTACCTGCTGATGTACCGCTCCTGATATCATTAAGTATATGTTCATCTGAAACATAATCCACGGATTCAGCCAGCCTGATACTGCTACCGACAGCTTCGATGCCCTTTAATGCAAGATTGATAACACAGGGGGTATCTGTTTTGAGCATATTATTAAGTTCCTTTAAAAACATGCCGGGCATACGGCAGAGTGACTGAAGCACCACAGGCTGAATCCCTGAATCCTCATAGCTTAAGGTGTTTCGGAAGTTTTCTGTAAGAAGCATAAATGCATTATCCTTATAGCAGATCAAAAGGCTGCTTATAAGACTGCATGTGTTTTTCTCTGTACAGAAGGACAGGGTGTCCATCAGGAATGCTGCCTTTTTACTGTCCTCTGCATCGAGTTTAATAAGTTCATCAAGTATGATGTATGCTCTGAATGATGCTATCGAATCCCTGTTTTTCGAATAATAGGGCTCACATCTGTTTATTGCTTTTATCATAACTGTACGGGCATTTTCCGATTCTCTCCCATTATCTGAAAAACAGCTTTCCAGTATGTTTTGAATGGACCTGTGGTTCAGTCGATTGATAAGAATAGAGATGTTTTCCAGAACGTCGCTGTTTTCTGTTCTGCTGATAAACTGAATAAGCCTTTCAGGTGACCGTTCAAGAATAACCTTTAAAGGTTCTATTGAATTCTCCCGGGTGTCAAACATCTCAAGGAGCACATTTATTTCGGCTTCTATTCCTTCTTTTATATATGCGTCTGCATCATGGTTGTTATAATCAGATTCCGATGTTTCCATAATTGTTTCCATCCTGTTTTTTAATTCGTTTCTTGCCCGGAATAACCGGCTCATGACGGTACCGGGCGGAATTTCAAGAAAGTCGGCGATTTCTTCGTATGTGAATTTTTCAAAGTAATGCAGGACAAGTATGAGCCTGTGTGAAGATGAAAGACCCGTAAGCCCCATTGCCATCATAAGATGTATGTCTTCATTCTTATCTTCCTGTAAAATATCTTCAGGATGGTTTTCTTCTATTCCCACAAACACTCTTTTGTTTTTTCTGAACCACATTCTGCACTGGTTAAGTATAATCTGTCTCAGCCAGCCCCAGAATTTTTCAGGTGTATGGAGTCTGTCTATTTTAAGATATGCTTCTACAAAGGAATCATGTACAAGCTCCCTGCTCGTAAAATGATCTCCAGTCATCCTGAGGCATATCTGACAGGCGCGGCCCTGATACCTGTCCATGAGAAGTGCAAAGCTTTCTCTGTCTCCATCCTTGACTGCCTGTATAATCACTTTATCATCCACATTAACTGCCTTTTTGAAAAACCGGTTTTATTCTTCATTATATATGATGCTGCAGCATGGAGATTATTCCCATGAATCGTGATTTTTTAAAGAAAAAATAAAAATAGAAAGGATTTTATTTGGATTGGCTTTGAGTTATCCCTGGTTTTAAGTCAGCGCCTCTTTTACAGCCATGCCTATTTTTTCAAGATTAAAGGGCTTTTTTATGTAACTGCATGCGCCCATTGCAATGCATTCCCGGACGCGGTCTGTTTCTGAGTAGCCGCTTGTTATTATAATTTTCTGGTCAGGTTTAAATTTTTTAATTACTTCATATGTATCAAGTCCGTCCATCCCGGTGCTCATTATCATGTCAAGAAGCACAAGGTCGGCACTGCTGCTTTTCAGGTACTCAACCGCTTTTTCTCCGTCTGATACTGATTCTGTTTTATATCCTAACATCTTAAGCATATCAGATGCCACTTCTCTCTGTTCTTCCAGATCATCTACTATCAGGATACTTTCTCCTTTTCCTGACAGGTGTTTATGTATTGAGTATAATTCCTGTTTGCTGACGGGGCGCTTAATTTCGGCTGATGCCGGAAAATATATTGTAAATGTTGTGCCTTTACCCAGTTCACTTTTTACATCTATTATTCCGTCATGGTCTTTTACTGTACCCCAGACAACAGCCATGCCAAGCCCTGTTCCGCTTCTTCCCATCACTTTTTTGCTGAAAAAAGGTTCAAATATCCTTTTTATGTCGGTGTCCGAAATTCCTTCTCCTGTGTCCGAAATTTCGAGTTTAATGTATCTGCCGTTATTCAGCCCGATATGCTCCCTGCTGCTGTCAGTAATATCGATTGTTTCTGTAGAGATAATGATTTTACCGCCGTCAGGCATTGCTTCCGCAGCATTTGATACGAGGTTCATTATTGTTTTGGATATATGTACCGGGCTTCCTTCAATTGTAACCGAGGAGTTATTAAGGCGTGTTGTAAGCTCAACGCCCGGATGAAAGGCTGTCAGTCTTTCGTATTCAGGGCTTTCAAGATAATCCTGTATAACATCCTCAATAAGAATTATCTCTTTTACTGATACATTTCTGCGGGAAAGGGTTAAAAGATCATCAACAATGGCAGCTGCTTTTTCTCCTGATTTTTTAATTGTTAAAACAGGTTTTCTGATTGGACTGTTTTCATCAAGATCCATCAGTATCAGGTCCGGATATCCTACTATACCTGCGAGTATATTGTTAAGGTCATGCGCCACCCCTCCGGCCAGTGTTCCTACAGCCTCCATTTTCTGCACCCTTAACAGATGCGATTCCATTCTTTCCCGGTCTGCTTCCGCCTGCTTTCTTTCTTCTATTTCTTTTAGAAGATCATTATTAACTTTGACGAGCTGTTTTGTTCGTTCCTCAACCCTGGACTCAAGACGTTCACCTGCCTCCCGGAGTTTTTCTTCGGTTTTTTGAAGTTCATTTACTGCGCTGTTCAGTTTTATATTTTTATCTAAAAGCTTCTTATGGCTGTTTTCTCTGGTAACTTCCATAAGGTATGTGAAGACGGTTATTACTATAAGAGCCCCAATCATTTTTATTGAGAAATTTTTAGGGTATACAATAAGGTCAGGAAATACTGGGTTTATTATCAGGTAGATAAATAATGGTGTAAAAAAGATAATTGCACCATATTTTCCCTTTTTAGAACCCAGAAGAAAAAAACAGAATAAAGGATACGTGAAGGACCACAGGTAACCGGAATCGTTGTCGCCTCCTGTGATAAAATTATACAGTGTTAAAGCTCCAATACTTGAAACAGTGATAATTGCGGCGATTTCATACTTTTTTGTTCTTTTAAGAAAAATTGAGGTGGAGAAGAGGATCAGTGTAACAATAGAATCCAGGATGAAGATGTCATAATATCCGTTTAAAAAGGAGATGGTTCCCATAATTACTAGGGTAACTATTCCTACAACACTTATCAGGTGTAAAAGTGTTGATTTGCGGCTGATATCTATGTCTTCAACATTTCCGTCACTTGTACTTACGACTAATTTTCTGCTAACCTGTTGAATATAATCCGGAATTATACTCATTTGTTAAACCCGTTTTATTGTAATACATTAATAAATACATTCGGTAATTTAACGTGAAATATTAAATATTTAATAGGTTTGTCTCAGTAAAAGAAGAAATTTGTTTATTTCAGGCTGTACTGCTCTGATAAATCCTGTTTTTTCTCTTCCGGAAGATCTTTATAATAAGCTTTCCAGCCCGGGCAGAATTTAATATGCCATCGCCATAATCTGCCTAAAAAGGATTTTGGATTGTCATCATACTTTGATCGTAATTTGCAGTCTTCGCAAGCCATGGTAGATACCCCCTGAAATTAATTTTTGTAAGGCATGTTTTAGCTGGAAAGAAATCGATTTAACATTTAATAAAGCCTTTGGATAAAAACTGTATCCAGTTCTCTGTCTTCGGTATTTTTATAATATCTCACAGAATAACAGTCTTTATCAATCTATTCTTCCCGGATGATACTCATCGAAAAGTATTTGTTTTGATGGGACATAATTTATTTTATCCACTTTTTCAAAGCGTATCACACCTAATTTATAGTATGAGATAAAATATTTATTGTCTTTTTCCACTATCCCGTTTGGTGTACCTGTCCATCTGAAATTTTTAAAATTACACTCTATGGTCAAACTGCCCTCCCATAGCGTGCCAAGATCATGCCCCGGTTTATAGGTAAATAAACCGCCTGTTGATGCTGCTAATACTATTTCATTTTTGCTGTTTACAGTCATGCTGCTTAAACCTGACTGCTTTGATATGAATACTATCGGCTTCCCGATTCGTGTAACTTTTTTGTCATCATAGGAATAAAACTTCGGCAATATATATGATGTTGATGCTATCCATACTTTGCCATTTTTATCCTTTTCAACGGCACATATATTATCCGTGAGAATTTGCTCCGGTTTATCAGAAATACCATTTTCTCCGATATTAAACGAGTATGCTCCACTTTCCCATTCACCATTGTCATAACCTATAATCAATTCCTTTTCTGTTATGCATAATGCATCAGGTATATCTTTAATACTGCTATTAATATAATTATCAAAAAGAATGGATTTTATAACTCTCTCTTTTGATATTTCTATTATTCTTTTCTTAAAGACAAGATAGGTGAAACGGGAATTGGCGGCAGGTATAAAAGGTGTTTCACCTGCTTCTATTTCATCGGTATTAATAGTAATACTTCTGGATGCCTGCTCTATAAAATTAACATGAATTTCTTTTCCGGTTGATGTGGATATTATTGTATATTCGGAGTCTTTTGATACAGCCAGGATTCGTTCTTTGTTGTAATTATAGAAAGGTTTAAAAATGCCTTTGTTATTATCAAGAATCCAGAACAGGTGAACTGTTTTATCTTTTTCTTTTATATATTCTCTGGTTCTTACAATAATGTCATCACTGATCCTGTGGATCGATTTTATATAGAGATGCTTGTCTAACAGTAAAGGTGGTATTTTTAGTTCGATCTCTTCCTGAGGAGTCCAGACATTATTCAGCAAAGGCTTGAGAATTATAGATGAAAAAATGATTATTCCTGAAACGAGAATGAATATTATTGATAGGTAGTATAGCTGGAGTTTTTTCATGAGTGTCTCAATTTCGATTAGCGCAGGATTTTTCACTACCAATAGGGCTGGATTCCCCGATCAAGTCGTGGAATGACATGGGGTGGGGCGTCATTCCACGGCTTGACCGGGGAATCCAGTAAGTGAAGATCCAAAAGACATTAAATATGTTTATCTAAAATGTGCGAAATTTCAGTTATGCCTTATATCGTTTTCCAGAGTCTATGCATAGCATCTACTACACCTTCAACCTGGGTTTTATCATGGAACAGATGAGTGGATACCCTTAATGCATAACTGTATTTATCATCGCCCTTGTTCAGATGAAATTCGGTTGAGCGGATCACATAACCCATTTCTTTTTTCAGACGATCCACAAAGGTCTCTATTTTTTCCTGATTATTTAAATCCTTAAATGGATTAAATGCTGTAAGGCCTGATGCAAGTTCCGGAATATCCGGTGAAAACATTGTTGCCGAATTTCCAAATGCTTCTTTGATTTTCTTTTTAAGGTAAGACCCCAGGCTGCACACATATTTTTCAATAGGGCCTCGTCCTATCTCCTCCCACATATCGCAGGCATCGATCATGGCCTGAAGGGCAGGGTAGTTCTCCTGTCCGCGCAGGCCGAACATGCTTGAAAAATCCTGTATCTTTGTTCTGTCATTATTAACCGGCTGCGAATAGTACTGGTACAGGCAGCTGTTCTGGGGCCACAAAACCGGCAGGCTGTCACCATGATTTCTTAAATAAAGAATGCCTGTTGCTCCGGCTCCGCACTGCCATTTATGGCCTGTTGCTGCATAAAAATCGCAGCCCATGTCATTTAAGTTCAGCTCGATCATTCCTGTGCAGTGTGCTCCGTCTACAATGCTTATCAGCCCGTTTTCTTTAGCCAGCATGCAGAGTTCTTTTGCAGGAAGCCTTACACCGGTTTTATATGGTATATGAGAAAAGAGTATTACCTTTGTTTTGTTTGTAATCTTCTTTTTAAATGCCTCTGTTATCTGATCAGGATGCTCAAGATCCAGAACCGGAATTTCAACTTCTGTTAATACAACACCCAGACGGTCCTGAAGAATGTTAAGAGGTGCAAGGGCTGATACGTGTTCATGGTGTGTTAATAAAATTTCATCACCTTTTTCAAACTGGAGCCCGAACAATATTGTGTTCAATCCGTCTGTTGTGTTTCTGGAAACTATAATCTCATCTTTTTTGCAGCCGAACTGAGCGGCTAATTTTTCACGCTGTTTTGGAAAGCCGAATTCCCACCCCAGTTCGTCAGTGAAACCCATGGGATGCCGGGCAACTATCCTGTTGTATCTGTCATAATTGTCCAGGACTTTTAACGGCATGGCACCTGTTGTGCCGATGTTCATATAAACCTGTTCAGGGTCAAGTGCGAATTGAGCCTGAACATTTTTCCAGAACGCATCATGTTCAAGGCTGCGGTCAATTGCCGGGAGTTTTTTTGCGGTTGAACTGCATGATGTGCTGCTGCTTATTAAGGCTCCTGCGGCTGCGGCTCCTGCAAGTTTTAAGAAATTTCTTCTGCCTATGGTGTTGTGTCCGGTTGGTGACTGTGTCATGGTACCTCCTGAGTAAAATCAAAAAAGGATACCTGTATCTGCAGCATCTGGTATCGTGGCCCTGTCTGAATTATTCTTATAATTGTTTTTTGCCGGGTTGTGCAATGTTTTTTCTTGCGGTTGAAAATACAATTCCAATCACGCTTAATCCGCTGAACAGAAGAAATGAAAAATGCATGCAGTATAAAAACAGATCCTGTGTTTCTGCCGTAACAGCTCTGTCACCCATCTTCCATGATAAAATATAGGTAATGATAGTCATGCAGAGCAGCATTCCTACTGTCCTCATTGTTGAGACAAGGCTGGATGCAATTCCATAATGTTTTGGCTCCACACTGCCCATTACGCTCGTCATGTTTGGGGATGAGAAGAAGGCAAATCCGTTGCCAAGGAGTATCAGCATTACAAAAATAACAGGCATGCCGGTGTCTTTGCCTACAGTAGACGCAATTCCAAGCCCCACTGCGGTAATTATCATCCCGATTGTTGCAATTAATGCAGGGGATTTTTTGTCTGCAAGATAGCCTGTAACAGGCGACAGTACAGCCTGAACAATAGGCTGGCATATCAGTATCAGGCCTGTGTACTGGGGAGAAAATCCTTTTACAACCTGTAAGTAAAGACTGAAAAAGAATGTAACGCCAAATGATGCAGCATAATTGATGAGAGTTGCCGCATTGCTGAATGCAAATACCCTGTTGGATAATATCATTGCAACATCAAGCAGCGGAAAAGGTGTACGGTATTCCAGAAAAAGAAATATTACGATTCCGATACCGCCTGCCGACATATAGTATTTTGCAAAAGTATCGGTTTCAAGATGCGAGGCTCCGAAAATAAAAAGGAACAGCGAAATTATATATATAGACGTTCCTTTGTAGTCAAAGCTTTCTCCTCTTGAGTATGCCCATTCTCCTTTAAGGTTTTTTATTGCCAGAATGAGGGATAAAACCTGAAATGGTACTGTTACAGCAAAGATCCAGCGCCATCCCAGGTGGGCAATGATAAGTCCTCCAATGGTCGGTCCGAATGAGAGCCCGCAGTAAACGCAGGCAACTGTGATACCAAGAACCTTGCCTCTTTTGGAAGCGGGAAAAACGGATGTTAAAATAGCAAGCCCTGAGCTTATAACAAAGGCAGCACCTGCTCCCTGAATAAATCTTAAAACAATAAGAGCATGGATGGACCATGACCATACTACTATGAGAGTAGCAGCGGTAAAAAGGATGAAGCCCAGAATAAACATTTTTTTTCGGCCGTAAATGTCCCCGATTCTTCCGGTAGGCAATAGAAAAAGACTGTTGCCAAGGATGTACGTCATTTCTATAAGGCTCAGGTGCACGGCGCTTGCCGAAAAATCACGGCCTATCGCAGGGAGAGCAACGCCGATAGAGCTTATCATAAAAGGAAGTAAAAACTGTGCAACACAAACTACAAATAAAACGGATCTGCTGCCGGTTGTTTTTTTTGTTTCTTGTTCTGTCATTTTTAACAGCCTGTTATTTTTCTGATCCATGCAATAAATCCTTCCGGGTCATCGTCAGCGCAGTGCAGCCCGTCCCAGTAGATCCATGTATTTACATCCATTCCTTTATTTTCAAGGCTTGTAACCAGGTTAATCATTATAGTCTGCGAATTATGGTTGTCGCAGGTGCCGTTTCTCATATACCAGCGGCCTGCAAAGTCGGAATTATTCTGCCTGATAAAATACATGGCATTCATGAGGTTCCGCAGTGTTTTTATTTCATCGTCTATTTCCGCATCAGGGTTATTACATGTATGCCTGAGACTGAAATCCGTAAAGTGTCTGGCGTTTACAGTTTTGATTCCAAATAAAATCGGTTCGGCAGCCTTCATATCAAAATCATCAAATGCCGGAAGGCCTTTCATTCTTCCTGCATGTTTTACGTAATCCGAAAAGGTGAATTCGGAAGTGTTACCGTTCCATTTAATCCATTTGTTTTCTGCAAGATACTCTTCACGCTCTTTTTCATTAAGTTCAGTGAGATATCTGTCTGCTGATGGGATAAGGTAATATTTTAAAAGGTATTCCTGATAGTTTTCTGATGTGACTATTCCAAAGTTATCTTTTCCTTTAATGTTTAAACTTTCCTGGTATTCGGAATACAGCTTTTTAAGCTCTCCGGATATTTCCTGATTAACCAAACCTTCCGGCATTGGAGAATCTCCGTACATCCATTCATAGGACATATCCGAATGCTCAAGGTCTGTAATAGGGCTGAAGCAGGCGCAGGCGTAAACATTGTCTTTTTCTTCCGCCGCACCAATATCTTTAAGGTATTCTTTATACAGCGGGCTGTTTCCTGAAACCCCGAGAAGTGCAGATAGCGCTCCTCCTGCACTGCATCCGTTTGTGATAATCAGGTCCATGTTGCCCGGAATGTTTTTACTGTTATGGCGCAGATAACGGACGGCAGCTTTTAAGTCAGTAATTACCGCCGGTGCTTTGCCGTAGTATGTGCCGTCGGATGCCCTGTTATTCCGGCCCCTGCAGCCGGGTGCCGCAACCACAAAACCTGCTGCAAGGGCAAGCTGGGCCCTTTCGCTTAAAGGCTTGTCACTGTTTTTATAGTTGTTTACATAGAGGTATCCCTGAACTCCGATATCAAAAAGAACCGGGGCATCTGAAGCATCAACTGCTGTTCCGTTTATTTCAACAGGAACATTTATATCCATGCTCTGGTATTCCATATCCACAGGTTTTGCAGCATAGGGAATGCGCGTGTATGCCCGGTATAGAACTTTTTTATCACCCTCAGATGTTTCTACATTGACTGTTTTAAGTTTGAAGTTTTCACTGTTAAATATCAGCGGAATATCTGTTTTGCCTTTAATATTGTCAGCAGTCATGCCGGGTTTCCTTTCTGTTAATGCCTATGCTTTTATTTTTCCTGCTGCAGCAAAGTAGAGTATCTGCTGCCCGTCATTAAGTCCGGTCAGTTCCAGAGCTTCATCATCATAAAACGCGCCTATGCCGCAGCATCCTAAGCCGAGTGATGCGGCTGCAATATATAAAAGCTGACCAGTTCTTCCTGCATCCATCATTGCATATCTGTATGCTCTCGGTCCATATGTCTTGTCGAGTTCTTCAAGATTGCACGAAAAAACAAAATGAATGCCAGCATTTTTAAGCCAACCCTGATTAAGGCAGGTATTTGCAATTTTATTACCATATAATCCCGGTTTCATCATTCCGAATTTTTTAACCGGCCTGTTCAGATAATACAGGCCGGGAGCAAGGTTTTCCACTTTTTCGGCAAAGAACATTGTGTGTATTATTTCCCGGTTATTTATACGGGAGACCTCTGATACTGTATGCAGTATTTTCATGAAATCCGTTCTGCTTATTTCTTCATCTATAAAATTCCTTTTTGATCTTCTTCTAAAAAGGCATTCAGGATAGGGAATATCTTCTGTTGTATCATCTGCTGTTTCAATGTCAGTCCATTCATCTGTATTAAGAGTATTATAAGGTATGTCGGCAATATTTTTACTTAAAGGATACATTCTGCCTGCATCATGTATTTCTCTTATGGCCGGATAGTCAATTTCATTGCCTGATACGATACATGCCCTTAAAATATTGACATCAGGCTTTTTAAGGGGCGGCAGTTGAATATTTTTATCTGCCTTTATGGATCCAGGTATAGTAACTGCCGACAGAGCAGCTTCTTTGTGTTCATCAGCTCCGATAAGCTGATTAATATCCGTATCATTGAAATTATCTGTTTTTAAAAACGGCAGGTTCAATGCCTGAAGGGCGAGTATCAGGTTTGCCATAACATGGCCTGTATCAAGCAGGTGATAACGATATGCCCTGTCGCGGTACTTCCATGAACTCCTGAAAAATATGGATGATAAAATAAATGAGACAGCAGGTTTATTGTCTGAATCTGCGTATAACCCGGTGCTGATATATTCCGAAAAATCTCCTTTTCTTATTTCAAAAAGCAGGTTCTTCAGGATGCTGTAATTATAAACTCCGTCATCAAGACCTTCTACATTGCTGCACACCAGATATATTTCTACCGGGTATAAAGCACCGGCAGAGGCAGCGCTCCTGTAATAGTAATTTTCGCCGGAATATTTTGCCTTTGCAGTAATCGCACATGTGAGGTGCAGAACGGTTGATAGAGTGTTTATATCAATAAGCGGCGGATCTGCCGTTTCAGGTTTGAAGGCCTCGATAGAATTAAGTGGTACAGCAGAAAGTGTTTCAGGTTCAGGGAGCGGAATTCTGGTTACTCCTTTATAATCCTTAAAAAGTGTCGGCTGGTTAAACCAGTCAAGCTGGTGACCGCTGATCATATTCCCCTTATAACCTGTATGATCATGATACTCTTTTGCACTTTTTATCATTGATCCCTCCTTTTTTATTTATTCTACAACAATAACCACTATTTTCAAAAGATTCATAATAATCAATTTTAGGTCTTGACTTACAGTTTTAATTACAGTAGTGTTTTTGCCACTGTAAGTTTTACTGAAAGAAATGGTGTGGGGCGGGATTGATTTCCAGTGTTGTTGGCTTAAGAAATATATTTTTTTAATATCCCTCCACTGGCGGGCATAAGTGGTAACTTAATTGAATATCGAATATCGAACAAGGAACAGCAGAATGTCGAAGGTGCATAGAGAGTATGATCTTGAGGAACGACTTATCGATTTTGTTGTAAGCGTAAAAACTGCGAATCAGAATAAAAAGAAACCTTTGTAATTCGATATTTCTTGTTCAGTATTCGATATTCGTTTTTCAATTAAATCAACCGGTAAAAGCAGAGGTGAAAAATTATGAAACTGACAGAAAAACAGGAAGCTTTTTTAACTTATCTATCGGACTATATTGATGAATGGGGTCAGTCACCCAGTTTTGATGAAATATGTTCCCGTTTCGGGTTCAGCTCATACAACACGGTTACGACCTACCTGAAACTTCTTGAGAAAAAAGGATATATAAAGCTTCCGGATAAAAACAAGAAAAGGTCCATAGAGGTGCTTAGCCCTGTCCAGACAAACCGTTTTGAGATGCCCCTTTTAGGAAAGGTTGCCGGAGGAAAGCCGATAGAGGCAATAGAGGATTATGATGTCATAGAGGTCCCTCCATCCATGATGGGAGGCGGAGATCATTTTGTCCTTGAGGTAAGCGGCTTTTCCATGAAGGAAGAGGGCATAATGGACGGGGATTTTGTAGTGGTAAGAAAACAGGCATCAGCCGAAAACGGCGAAACAGTGGTGGCCCTTATAGGCAACGAGGCAACAGTAAAAAAATACTACAAGAGCGGCAAACATGTGGAGTTAAGGCCGGCCCATGAAGGAATGGAATCCATATTTGTGGAGAGAGGAGATTTAAGGATAGAGGGTAAGGTTGTCGGGGTGTTGAGGTATTATCGGTAAGGGCTCATGGCGCATGGCTCAAGGCGCAGGGTTAAAAACGTAAAACAAAAAACATGAAATCTTAAGGGCGGTAGCAATGGGAAATTTTGAAGATCTTAAAGTTTGGACCAGGGCAAAAGATTTGGCAGTGTTTGTTTACAGAGTCAGTAACCGGGGAGAGCTTGCCAGAGATTACGGATTACTAGATCAGATAAGGCGTTCTGCCGTTTCCATTTCCAGTAATATAGCAGAAGGAGATGAGCTGAATACAGACCGTCAGTCCATAAACTATTTTTATATTGCAAAAGGTTCTTCCGCTGAACTTCTTACTCAGGCAATTATTGCTCACGAGATAGAGTATCTGGATAAAAAGAATTTTGATCATATCAGCAAAGAGTGCCGTTCTATTTCAAGTATGCTCGCAAAATTGATTAAGGCCAGAGACAAAAGAAATGGCTAAAGGTGTATTAAAAAAAGTTTTTCCCTTGCGCCTTGAGCCTTGAGCCCTGCGCCGCTATTCTTTTGTCTCATGGGCAGAAATATTATCCACCTCCACATCCCCTCATTCCCCATAACACTGGAGAGGCTTAACCACCCTGAACTGCGTGAAAGACCGGTTGCTGTGGCTCCTTCTCAGTCGGACCGAGCTCTTATTCTTGCGGTTTCTTCGGAGGCCCGGAAGGAAGGGGTTTTTAAGGGGATGGCTATCGGAAAGGCCATGAGGTTCTGTCCTGAACTTACGGTACTGCCGCCCAATCCTGCACTGGTGGAAAAAGGGGCTGTGCTTCTATCAAAGGCTGTATCGGAATATACACCTGTCTGGGAGCCTTCAAAGCCCGGACATGTTTACCTTGATATTACCGGTACTCAGCGTTTGTGGGGAAGGGCAAAGGATGCTGCATGGCGTATAAGCCGTGATATAAATGCCCGGTTATCGCTTTCCGGGGCAGTTGGCGTTTCCGGAAACAAGATGGTTTCCAGTATTGCCTCAAGGCTTCTGCCTTCCGGTGAAATCATGGATGTTGATCACGGCAGAGAATCATCCTTTATGGCTCCGCTAAGGGTGGATTACCTGCCCGGGGTCGGGCATATACGCAAACGCATGCTCCTTGAAGAGCTTAATATCTCTGTTGTTCGGGAGATAGCTGAAATGGATTACGGAAATCTACGGGTGATTTTTAAAAAGCAGGCATGGGTAATTCACCAGAGGTCAATCGGGATTGACCCGACTCCTGTGCTTCCTCCCTCAGCAGAGCCTGAGATAAGTGAGTCAGTTACCCTTGACCGGGATATAAATGATGACGGGATACTGCTTGGCGAGCTCTATACCCTTGTAGAAAAATGCGCCAGAAGACTGAGACAAAGGGATATACGCTCCGGAAAGGCAGCACTTTTAATAAGGTATTCGGATCAGCTTGAAAATACCAGGAGCGAAAAGCTTCCCTCCCAGGGATACTGGGAAAGTGAACTGTTTCCGGTTATTGAAAAACTGTTCTTTAAAGCATGTGACCGCAGGTGCAGTGTAAGGTTTATGAGGGTGAGGTTCACGGATTTATCAGACATATCTCCGCAGCTTTCTTTGTTTGTTAAGCCCCGGCCTGAGATTATTAAAAAAAACGGGGTATCGGTTGCGATGGATCGGATAGTAGAAAAGTTTGGTGGTGAGGTCATTAAATTGGGGAGAACATCGTGTCTGGGGCGCGATACAAGCTCAGGGCGCAAGGCTCAAGGCGCAAGGAAAAGCTTTTAAATCCGACTCTTCGGCCCAAAATTACGTTAAACGCTATAGCCTCAATTTTGAGGTCATGTGTGGGAAAATTGTTTTAAATGTTTTTCCCTTGCGCCTCGCGCCCTGAGCCTTGCGCCGGATCATTAAACCCAATAAATAAATATTATAGAAAAAGTACCATAGAAAAATGAATTTCATCCACCTCCACACCCACTCCTCCTTTTCCAAAGGCTGGGGTATCGGCTCTATTGAAACGCTCTGCAGTTCTGCCGTTTCCATGGGTATGCGGTCATTTGCCCTTACTGATACAAACGGTTTGTACGGGCTTATATTTTTTCTTGAAACCGCAAAAGAGATGGGGCTTAAACCCATAGTAGGAAGCGAAATAAAAACCGGCACCAGCAGGGCTGTTCTTCTTGTAAAGGACAGGGACGGGTACTCAAACCTGTGCAGGATCATCTCCGCCAGGCAGTGCCATAAAGATTTTGAGCTTATTGATTTTCTTAAAACCCACCGGAGAGGGCTGATTGTTCTGTCTGATGATTTTCGTCTTCTTAAATCTCTTAAACGTGATTCCTGTACCGACTTATATGCGGAGATGTCTCCTGGATACAGCATGCACAAATGCCTTGCCTTTGCCCGGGATGTTGAACTTCCTCCTGTGGCAACCAACAGGGTTTATTTTGCAGATAAGAATCAGTTTGAGCTTCACAGGGTATTAAGAGCTGTTGACCTTAACAGCAAGATTTCACGCCTTAAAACAGATGACTGCTGCCGAAAGCATAATTACTTTAACTCGGCACAGTCCATGATTGACCAGTTTCCCCATGCTCCGGATGCAGTTAAGAACACACTGGCTATTGCAGATAAGTGCATGACGGACTGGGATATCTTCAGTCTTACCTTTCCTGATTTTGAAAACATGAGCAATAAACAGGCCTTTGATAAACTATACAACGCTACAATCGAGGGATGCAGAAAACGGTATGGTAAAATTACCGAAAAAGTAAAGTCACGTATTGATCATGAAATGAAGATCATCGCGGAAAAAAACTTCAGTCATTATTTTCTTGTGGTGGCTGACCTCGCAGAAAAGGCTCCGCGCTCCTGCGGCAGAGGGAGTGCTGCTGCATCCATTGTGTCCTACGCCCTTGGTATAACTCATGTTGACCCCATCAGGCATAACCTTTTTTTTGAACGTTTTTTAAATCCCGGCAGGGTTGATCCTCCTGATATTGATATTGACTTTGCATGGGATGAGCGGGAGCAGGTGCTTGACTACATGTTCTCTCTGCACGGAAATAAAAAGGCCGCCATGGTGGCAAACCATAATACATTCGGTGCAAGGTCTGCGGTTCGAGAAGTTGCAAAGGTATTCGGGCTTACAGAACAGGAGATCGGAAAGATAACCAGCCGTATAGGCTTTGGCTGGCGTCTTAAAAAGGTATGGAAAGAACTAAAGAATCATCCCAAAATGAGGGACATTGATTTTAACGGGCCGTGGAATGATATTCTTTCTACAGCAGTGCAGCTTGAGGACCATCTTAATCACCTGTCGGTTCACTGCGGAGGTATTGTTATAGTGCCCGATGAAATAAGGCGCTACTGCCCTGTTGAGATATCTGCAAACGGCGCCCAGGTGCTCCAGTGGGAAAAGGACTCCGTAGAAGAGGCCGGTCTTGTAAAAATAGATATTTTAGGCAACAGGAGCCTTGCAGTTATAAGAGACAGCATAGATCTTGTGGCTAAAAATTACGGCACTAAAATAGACTATGCAGAGTGGAACCCCATTGATGACCCTGAAACAGTTAAAGTGTTTTACAGGGGCGATACATTCGGCGTGTTTTATTTTGAAAGCCCTGCAACAAGACAGGTTCTTAAAAAGGTTTCAAGCGGTATTGCACTTGATGATTATTTAGAGATGGATCATTTTCATCTTAATGTGGTTGTTACATCTATTATAAGGCCTGCCTCCAACCAGAGTATAAAGGTGTGGGTTTCAAGGCTTCACGGCAAGCCATGGGCACCCGTTCATCCGCTTTTAAATCCTGTGCTTGATGAAACTCTGGGGGTAATGGTGTTTCAGGAGCAGTTAAGCCAGGCGGCAATATACATGGGTGGTTTTGATGCCGCCGAGGCTGATATGCTCAGAAAGGTTGTAAGTAAAAAGAACCGTGAAAAAAAGCTCAGGGATTTTCATGAAAGATTTATAAGAGGTTCATCGGAAAAAGGTGTAACCCGGGATATAATAGATAATGTGTGGGATATGATGATGGGATTTGACGGATACAGTTTCTGTAAACCCCATTCCGCCAGTTATACAATGGTTGCATATAAATCTGCATATTTAAGGGCACATTATCCTGCCGAATTTATGGCATCAGTGATTTCAAACGGGGGAGGGTTCTATTCCACATACGGGTATATCTCCGAAGCAAGACGTATGGGGCTGGCAGTTCTTCCGCCTGACATAAACCGGAGCGAGATAAAATATACCGGAAAAAATAAAGAAATCCGAATCGGCTTTATGCAGTTAAAGGAGCTTACGCTTGAAGCAAAGGAATCCATTGTTTATGAGCGGAACAAAAACGGATTTTTTATATCCATTGAAGATTTTCTGAAACGGATGTCCGGCAGGGTCCATCTGCAGGACGCCCGGGTGCTGATAAAATCCGGCTCTCTTGACAGCATAAGTAACGGGCTCAACAGGCCGGGGCTTATATGGAAGGCTCTCGATTTTTTCAATAAAAAGGAAGAAAAGGAAAAAATGCCCACACTTTTTGATTTTGTGAAAAAGCCTGTGCCCTCAGCTATGCCTGCTTTAAAAAGAGAAAATTATTCGGCATCCACCATGCTCAGGCATGAATCTGAAATCCTGGGTTTTATACTTTCGGTTCATCCTCTTAAAATCTATGAAGGGCTTTTACAGAATATAAAATATGTTCAGGCAGAAGATCTTCCAAAATATATCGGGAAATATATAACCATGGCCGGGTGGCTTGTTACCGGTAAAACAGTGAGGACAAAAGAAGGGGACCAGATGAAGTTTGTTTCATTTGAAGATACAACCGGTATTTACGAGACCGTATTTTTTCCTAAAATATATAACCGCTACTGCCATATGCTGAATGCATCAAGGCCGTATATGCTTAAAGGAAAGGTTGATATGGATTTTGGCTCCATAAGTGTTAATGTCCTGTGGCTGGGGTTTTTGGATCGATACAGGAAACATACTCGATGCTAAGGGAATTAAACAAGAATCCTAATGAAAAATGTTTATTCATTATAAAAGTCAAAAAATCATCTCACACACATGATGCAGATCATATTGTAATGAAGATGGTTATGAAAAGCCGGCTCAACGGACCCTGGGAACGAGATATAAATATTTTAGGGGTAATCATCTTTTTAGACAGGTTAAAAAGCTGTCTCTACAAAAAACGTTGCCAATCCCAGCCATATCCATAATTACTACGTAATTACCTCCTGTAGAGACTGGTCTCTGACCTTTCTTAAGGTGGCGGTTATTCTGCTGATGCAGATCATATTGTAATGAAGATGGTTATGAAAAGCCGGCCCAACGGACCCTGGGAACGAGATGCAAATATTTTAGGGGTAATCACCTTTTTAGACAGGTTAAAAAGCTGTCTCTACAAAAAACGTTGCCAATCCCAGCCATATTCATAATTACTACGTAATCACCTTCTGTAGAGACTCCTATGAGAAAGTAAGTCAAGAAAAAATAGGTCTCCCTTAACAGAAAAAAACTGTTTTCTTGCTTACTGTCTCCTTCGGTCAATCTACCTGCATTGTTTATTAAAAACCTCTTCCGCTTTTCTGTTTTTTTAAAGGGGCTTCTTTATCAATATAGATCAAAAGGATAAATCATTATTCCTTACACGCCTATCTGAGCTCTCTATCATTTGTCAGTAAATTACTGGCAAATGAATGGGCTATGATAAATTTTAGGAATAAGCGGGGGGCTAATCGGGTCAATGAACTATTATCTGATGAACAGAATATGTTACTGTCTCTATTGAGCTCTCTCCCACAACCTATAAGCCTGAATCCAGAAAACTATATATAATAACAATGCTTATAGGCTCGACTACGTTCTGTTTTTATCCTTTTGTTTTTCTCTCCTGCAAGGTTGATATTTTTTGCCGCTTTTAAATACACCTAAGCTCAAGGTTGCTAATCTACGACATGCCTTATTCCTGGCATTATGTGCTGAATATCCTTTTTCCTTGATTAAATACTGATAGTAATCATTGATTGGATTATTACCGCCTATAGCTGCCAGTACTCCTGTTTTATAGACACACTTTAATTGACGGCAGTATCGTGGAGTCCTCTTGCCATAGCTCCTTCCTCCACTCATCTTTTCATGTTTTATTAATCCACAGTAGCTATGGTAATTTCCATATTTTGAAAATCGAAACGGAGTTACCACCCTTGATACTATCTTTACAGCATTTATAAGGCCTATACCTGGCAGACTCATTTGTTTTTTTATTTCAGGATGTTTCTGCGATAATTTTTTAAATTCTTTTTCATACCCTGCTTTTTCTTCTTCATAGCTTGCTATTTGACGATTTAAACTCTCAAACACATATTGTTCCGGTTCAGTAGCAACCCCTGTATGATCTTTATCTTTCCCTCTTTTTCCACAGGCTTTTAACAGAGAAGACTGCTGATTCTTTAAACGAACACCAAGCTTTACAAGATCCTCATATCCACTTACAAGACGCCTGAGATATACAAATTTATCAGCTGAATGGAATACCTCTTTAATAAGAGATGATTTTAAAAGGTGTACCAACTTCCTTGCATCAATCTTATCTGTTTTAGGGCCTTCATTCAGAAGTTTATTCCTATAGGGATCACACACTATCAGTCTGTCCACATAGTCATATAATTCAGTATAGAGCCACTGGGATACTGTTGTTTCTTCCAGTACTAATACTTTTTTCCCTTTTAGATTCTTTAAATAAAACTGTAGTTCTTTAATGTCTGATGGATTATCTATTGCTGTTATTTTATTTGATTTCTTTGTCATCCTGGCAATTGCCATATTTTTTTCTGCCCAATCAATTGCTATGTAATGATCATAAATGATATCATCCAATTTGGTCTCCTCCTGTGTTTAAGTTTTTTGTCGTGATTAACTCATAACACAGTTGTGTTTATTCCTTAAAGGAGACCATCTTTCTCATTTTATCGGGTCTCTGACCTGTCTTAAGGTGGCGGTTATTCTACTGATTTTCTTTGTGTCTTCGCGTCTTTGTGTGAGATACAGCATTAGGTTTTGTTTTTTTTCTTAGCGTGATGCTAATGCGCCAGGGGAGGGAAATTTGAAAAACGTATTCCTTAAGTCAACAACATTGGGTATAAAACTCCACTCCAGGGAAGAATTACTATCATATTTCTCGCCAAATCATTGTATTCTAACCGCTTATATTTAAAATAAAACACAGTCAGAATATACTTGACGCGTAACCTTAATAATTCTTATACTCCCGTGTTTAAATATAATTTTACAAAATGATGCGAAAGTAGCGGAGGTGCACCATCGCAAAGCAGAAAAGTCAAAGAAATGAAGTAATCGAGAAAGTCGTATCCCTTGCAAAAAGAAAGGGGTTTGTCTTTCAGTCGAGTGAAATATACGGCGGCCTTAACGGGTGCTGGGATTACGGTCCACTTGGTGTAGAACTTCTTAAAAATATAAAAGAAGAGTGGTGGAAGTTCATGACATATCGTGAAGATGTTGAAGGACAGGATGCAAGTATATTAATGCATCCGCGGGTCTGGGAAGCATCCGGTCATGTCGAGAATTTTACCGACCCTATGGTAGACTGCAAGCAGTGCAAATCAAGGTTCAGACTTGATATCCTCGGCGAGGCAATTGCCGATAATAAAAAGGAAAAAATCCTGGCTGCCTTTATTGAATCTGTTAAAGGTTCGGACAATGAATCGGCAGTTAATGAAATTATCGGCCTTGATGTAAGCCTTAATGAAAAGTTTGAAAAGATACTTGAAAACGGTTCACTGGCTTTTGATCTTCTTGCCCAGATAAACTGCCCCAACTGCGGAACTGAAAATTCTTTCACTGAGCCCCGTAAGTTTAACCTGATGTTTAAAACATTTGTAGGGCCGGTTGAAAGCGCTGATAACGCTGTTTATCTGAGGCCGGAAACCGCACAGGGAATATTTGTAAACTTTTTGAATGTCCAGGTTGCAAGCCGTCAGAAACTTCCCTTTGGAATCGCACAGATAGGCAAGGCCTTCAGAAACGAAATTAATACAAAGAATTTCCTGTTCAGAACGCGTGAGTTTGAGCAGATGGAAATGCAGTATTTTGTAAAACCTGAAGATGATGAAGAGTTTTATAAATACTGGAAGGGTGCAAGGCTTGAATGGTTTAAGTCTCTGGGTATGGACGCAGAAAAACTCAGGTATCACGATCATCCGAAAGACAAGCTTGCTCATTATGCAAAGGAAGCTACAGATATAGAATATCTCTTCCCATTCGGCTGGGGCGAAATAGAAGGTATTCATAACAGGACAGACTTTGACCTGAGCCGTCACGAAGAATACTCGGGCAAGTCAATGCGGTATTTTGATGATGAAACCAAGGAAAAGATTATTCCCTACATCATAGAAACATCTGCCGGAGCAAGCCGCTCTTTTATGGCTTTTCTTGTTGATGCCTATACCGAAGAAGAGGTAAACGGAGAAAACAGGGTTGTCTTAAAGTTTAATCCGAAACTTGCGCCCATAAAGGCTGCTATTTTCCCGCTTGTAAACAGGGACGGAATGCCGGAACTGGCACGAAAGATAGAAGCTGATTTAAGACCTTACCTGCGTGTTTTTTACGACTCAAAGGGGGCAATAGGAAGACGGTACAGGAGACAGGACGAAGCCGGTACGCCATTCTGTATAACGGTTGACACTCAGACACTTTCGGATAATACTGTTACCCTGCGCGAGAGGGATTCAATGGCGCAGGAAAGAGTTGAAATAGATAAACTGCTCATGTATCTGCTGGAAAGACTCAGATAGGTAAGCATCAGGCTAAAGGAACATATGACAGAGGAAAAGGAAGAACAGGTAGAATATCACAGGGCGGAGACTCCGGAATTTTTAACTGAAACAAAGTTTGAAGATCTGGACATACCTGAAAAATTACTGACCGGTCTTAAAGAGGCCGGTTTTGAAAAATGTACACCTATTCAGCAGCAGGTAATACCTGTTTCACTTTCAGGAAAAGACATTGCCGGCCAGGCACAGACAGGTACAGGAAAGACTATTGCTTTTTTAGTTTCTGTTTTTTCACGTCTTTTAACCGATGATAAACCTAAAAAGAACAACCTTTCCTCTGCTCTTATAGTTGCTCCAACAAGAGAGCTTGCTCTTCAGATTTATGAAGATGCAGAGCGTATCGGAAAAAACACCGGTTTGACCTTTGCCCAGGTTGTAGGCGGAATTGATTACAAAAAACAGGCTGAAAAACTGCTCGAAGGACCGGACATAGTAATATGTACGCCCGGCCGTGTGATAGATTATATAAAACAGGGAGTTTTTAAAACCGCCGGAATAAAGATTGTTGTGGTTGATGAGGCAGACCGGCTTTTTGACCTGGGTTTTACCAAGGATATGCGTTTTATCCTGAAGAAACTTCCCAAATATACGGAAAGGCAGTCTCTTCTTTTTTCTGCAACACTTTCCCATAAGGTGCTGGCATTAACATACGATTACATGAATCTTCCCGAGTTTATCTCTGTTATACCTGACAATACTGCAGTAGAAAATATAGATCAGGTTTTATATCATGTGGGCTCCGACGAAAAATTCAATCTTCTGCTCGGTCTTCTTGAACGCGAAGACTGGACCAGCGTTCTTATATTTGCAAATACAAAGGCCGAAGTTGAAGCCCTTGAACACAGGCTGAAAGGAAATGGGCTTCCCGCAGAGGGGATAACAGGAGATCTTCCCCAGACAAAACGCCTTAAGCTGATGGAGCGTTTTAAAAACGGGAAAACCAAAATACTGATAGCTACTGATGTTGCATCACGAGGTATCCATGTAGAAGACATCAGTCATGTGTTTAATTATGATATCCCCCAGGATGCCGAAAACTATACTCACAGAATAGGCAGAACAGCAAGGGCAGGGAAGAGCGGTAAGGCTATATCCCTTGCCTGCGAAACCTATGTTTACTTTCTTGAGCCTATAGAAAAAATGATGGAAAAGCAGATTCCTGTGGCGTGGCCTGAAGATGACTGGTTTATGGAAGATAAGGCTGCTCCTTATGTAAAGAAAAGAAAACCGAGGCCCAAGAAAACTGACAAGCCGAAATCAGGCAGCAGACCTAAAAAGGATAAACCGCAGGCTACATACCTTAGAAATATCGGCTGGAGTACTGAGCCGGGCGGTATTTTCGGACTGGCTCCTGAAAAAAAGGTCAAGACAGAAAAAAAGAATAAAGCCGAAAATAAGAATAAAATAGAAGAAAAAGTTAAACCGGAAGAGAAGGTTAAACCAGAAGAAAAAGCGGAAACAACTCCCCCTAAAAAGAAAAAACGAAAGGGAAGACCCCGCAGAAAGAAAAAACCGGTACAGCAGAATACAACGCCTGAAGCTTCAGCCGAAAACAGTTCCGCAGGCAGCAGTACCGAAAGCAGTGAGTCATAATTTAATAATCCATAAACTGCCATGAATTTTCTTCCAACAACCAAAGAAGAAATGCATGAAAGAGGCTGGGATGAACTTGATGTAATCCTCATAACAGGGGATGCATATGTAGATCATCCTGCCTTTGGTATTGCTGTTATCGGTCGTGTCCTTGAAAGCAGAGGTTTCAGGGTTGGAATCATTTCAATGCCCGACTGGAGAAATCCCGAATCTGTCAATGCCCTTGGTAAGCCTCGTCTCTTTTTTGGCGTAACCGGCGGAGCGGTTGATTCTCTCATCTCAAAATATACAGCCTTCAAGCGGTTAAGAAGTGATGATCCCTATACACCGGGTAAAGAAGGCTCAGACCGTCCTGACAGGGCGATAATCTCCTACTGCAATAATATCAAAAGCATTTACAAGGATATTCCAATTGTAATCGGCGGTATTGAAGCCTCAATGAGAAGAATTGCCCATTATGATTTCTGGAGCAATAAAGTAAGACGCTCGATAATAGAAGACTCAAGAGCCGATATTATTGTGTATGGTATGGGGGAATTGCAGATTACTGAAATTGCCCAAAGGCTGTCTGCAGGGGAAGATCTGGATAATATTCCAGGAACTCTGGTGCTGTCAAAGGAATGCCCTGAAAATGCAGTTATGCTTCCTGCGGAAGAAGATGCTGTCAAAGATAAAAACACTTTTATTGAACTTTACAGGCTTTTTTATAAAAATCAGCATAAAGTTCTGGCCCAGAAAACAGCTAAAAGATTTATAGTTCAGTATCCACAGGCTGCTCAAAATGCCGGGTTTCTTGATTCCGTTTTCAGTCTCCCCTTTACCAGGCTGCCGCACCCGTCCTACAAAGCAAAAATTCCGGCTCATGAGATGATTAAAAACTCCGTTATCTCACATCGAGGATGTTTTTCCGGATGTTCATTCTGCTCACTTACTCTTCACCAGGGAAAGAGAATAACGAGCAGGAGCAAAGCTTCTGTTTTAAAGGAAGTGAACAAAATAGCCGCAGACCCGGATTTTAAAGGCCATATAACGGATATAGGCGGACCTTCTGCAAATATGTACGGCTTTAAATGTGCAGCAGACTGGAAATGCAGCCGTGAAAGCTGCCTCTTCCCATCCATATGCAAAAACTTAAAATTCAATACATCTTCCTGGATTGATCTTCTTGAAAATGCAAAGTCAGTGAAAGGTGTAAAGCACGTTACCATAGGGTCAGGGCTAAGATACGATCTTTTTATGAAAGACCCGGACTGGAAACCTCTTTTAAATAAACTTGTTAAGACATTTATAAGCGGACAGTTAAAAATAGCCCCGGAACATACATCCGGCAGGGTTTTAAGCGCAATGAGGAAAACACCGTTGTACGGTCTCAGGGAGTTTGTAAAACAGTTTAAGGACAGTACGAAAAAAGCCGGCAAAAAACAGTATCTTTTACCCTATATGATGTCATGTCATCCTGGCTGTATGCATAATGATATGAAAGATGCCAGACAAAAAATTATGGAAGTCTTCAGTTTTGTACCTGATCAGGTACAGGCATTCATACCGCTTCCAATGACACTCTCTTCTGTCATTTACTATACAGGTACAGATCCATTAACCGGTGAAAGCTACCCGGTCGAAAAAGATATGAATAAAAGAAGAAAACAGCATAATCTGTTTTTCAGTTGATTAATCATTTTTTAGGAGGGTTTTCAAAATGAAGCGAATTGTACAAGTTGCTGTTATATGTATGGTGCTGATGGCAGGTGTTTTAACTGCATCTGGAAAAGCAGGCGCAAAGGAATGCACGCGCGATGATCTTAAGGGGTTAATTGATACATACTTTACATCAATTAAGTCTCATGATTTGTCCGGTCTGCCTCTTGCTCCTGATGCGAAATATACGGAAAACGGTGCTGAAGTGGCAGTTGGAAAAGGTTTCTGGCAGACGGCAGGAAAGGTTTTAATGAGACGCGATCTTATTGATACTCTTAAGTGCGGAACTCACAGCGTTGCTGTAATAGAAGAGAATTTTGATCCTGCAACAGTCGGAGAAGTAGTGCCCATGGGTATGCCCGGAACAGAGCCGAAACCTCTGCCTGAAAAGGGAACACCAAGGCCAATAATGTTTGGTGTAAGACTCAAGGTTGAAAACAGTAAAATTACCGAGATAGAAGCCATTATTGCAAGGGAAAGCGAATTTGCATTTAATGCTGACGGACTTTATGCAACAAAGGATCAGGACTGGGAAAGCATACTTCCAAGATCAGAGCGGAGTTCACGGCTGGCAATGATTGCTGCAGCTGATGATTATTTTGATATGTTTGCAAAAGATCCGGCCGCAGGTTCTCCCTTTGCCGAGGTATGCGACAGGTGGGAAAACGGCGCCCAGACCACCCTTGGAGGTTCTGTGACGTTACCGGGAGAGGATGGTAAAACAGTTGAATTAAAGGCTCATGACTGTACACCAAAAGGCCTTGTTATACCCAATCATGGCCCGCGCCGGTTTTTAGTTGATACTGAAGCAGGTGTTGTTGTGGCGTTTGTTCACTTTGCCGGCAGCCTTCCTGATTTTCATGTATTCAAGATGGTAAACGGACGTGTTGTTCTTATCAACGCGGTTATAGGTTCGGCCTGTCAATCCATGGGCTGGCCCATTGAACCGGTCTGCAAATAATGATTATGTAATTTAAGGCCTGCTTTATCAAAAAAAGCAGGCCTTAAAATTTTATTAAACCAGTAATCAGTAATAAGTAACATTGATTAACGATTCAGGAGAAAAAAATATGATAGAACCAATTACCAGTATGAAAAATGCTTTTGATCTGACCGGTAAGAATGTCATCGTTACCGGCGGAAACCGCGGTTTGGGTTTTGGAATAGCGCTTGCCATGGCTCAGAGCGGCGCAAATATTGCCATATTCTGCAGAGACACAGAAAAGGCAAAGGAAGCGCTCAGTGAGCTTTCTGCTTTAAACGGAAAATATGAAAGCTTCAGTTGTGACATTACGGATATGAAGAATGTAAAAAATGCAGTAGCAGCCGCTTATGATTCATTCGGTAATTTTGACATACTTGTAAATAACGCCGGTATATCCTGTTTCAGTGAGCTGCTTGATATGGATGAAGAGCTGACCGACTGGTACAATGTCCTTAATACCGATCTTAACGGAACAGTTCATATGACCTACGAAGTAGGTAAAAGGATGAGGGCTGCAGGGAAGGGCGGATCTATCATAAATGTAACTTCAAATGCCGGGTTTATTGTTAATAAAACCCAGCCCATGAGCCCATACAGCAGTTCAAAGGCCGCAGCAAACCATTTTACAAAATGTATGGCCGTTGAACTTGGAAAACATAATATAAGGGTAAATGCAATAGCTCCCGGGTTTACAAATTCCGAGCTGTCCAAGTTTATACCGGAAGAAGAGATGACTTACATAATAGACCAGATGCCTGCAAAGCGTTTTGGAGAACCTATTGAGGTTGGTGCAATGGCTGTATACCTGGCTTCTCCTGCATCTGCACAGGTAACAGGAACTGTACAGGTTATAGACGGCGGATATATGCTTGCATGCTGATCGGCAATTTATAAAAATCAGATGAAACTGCAGGACTCGAGAACACAGCTTGTACAAGCAAGTTCATCAGTTTTCTTTTTCCAGATAACCTGACGCGGATTATTAAGCCTCATTAATAATCCGCTTTCATCCCTCTCAAAATATATAATAAATTTAAATTCAGTATCCTCTGTATTTGAACAGGTAAAAATGTATTCTTCTGATCGGTCAATTTTTTTACAGCTGATTTTTTTTATAAAATAAACATTAGGGTCGCCTTCACCTGTGCCGAATGTAATCAGCCTTCCTCCTATTTCTATAAAGCGGTTTTCATACTGTTCTGACTCAGTTGTCCATGTTCCTTTAAAATTTGAAGGAAGCTCCGTTTTTTTTGTACAGCTTAAAAGGAGCATAAATAACAATATGAAAATCGTACAGAATAAAGTAAGTCTGCGTGCCTGTGTCAATTCATTCATTAATAAATGTTTCATGACTGCCTCACATTTCATTGCTTCTGTTATCAGTTGATGACCATGAGATTGCTGTCAGAAACGCATTTACAACGTCCGGGTCAAAGTGGGTTCCGGATTCGCCTGTAATCACATCAATTACTTTGTCTTCAACCCAGCCCTGTCGGTAAGGCCGGTTGGATACAAGGGCATCATAAACATCTGCTACAGCTAAAATACGGGCGCCGATCGATATGTCTTGACCCGAAAGACCTTCAGGATAACCTTTTCCGTCAAAATGTTCATGGTGCTGAAGAATTATCGGAAGTGCATCCTCATAGGCTTCTATGGGTTCGATTATTTTTGCGCCTATGGACGGGTGATCCTTTATTATTTCATATTCTTCATCAGTCAGGGTGCCCGGTTTATCAATGATCTGAAGAGAGATTCCGATTTTACCGATATCATGCAGATATGCGCCGCGGTGAAGGATGTTGATCAGTTTTGAATCAAGCCCCATAACCTTTGCAATTTTAACACACATCTTTGCAACTCTTTCCGAATGACCTGCAGTCCATTTTGATTTAGCATCAACAGTGCGTGCAAGTGCTTCAAGTGTTCCCCAGTTGAGAGTTTCAAGTTCCTCTACAAGGAAGGCATTTGACAGAGCTGCAGACACCTGGCTTGAGAGTCTCTGTGCATGGGATATATCATCGGGTGAATACCCGTGTACATTCTTGTGACCAAGGCATATTATGCCGTTTACGGATGTATTATAGAAGACAGGAAGAATCAGCATATGGGTGAAATCTATATGGAAATTATCCGGCACAAAAGATGGCGGTACGCCTTTAATATCCATCAGGAAAAAATCAAAGGGTTTTAAAAACTTTTCAGTGTCTTCCTGTGTTATTTTAATAAAATCTTCCTTAAGCGTATCGCAGTTTTTTTCTGTGCATGTGAATACACGCATTATTCCTGTTTTTCTGGAATCTATAAGACCCAGCAGTATTGAGTCACATGAGAAAAACGGGAACATACGTTTTAATGTAGTTACTATTATATTCTTTGTGTTGAGGGTGGAGTGGACAGCCCTGTCGATTTCCGCCATTGATTCCATTGCATAAAACTGGCGCCCCAGGCTTTCCGCGCTGTTATTGAATGCCGCAGCAAGTGCCTCAAATTCATCGCCTGTCTTGATATTTACCCTTGTATTAAAATCTTTTTGAGCAAGCTTTATTGCACCTTCTTTAAGCTTTTCAAGTGGAACCATACTTCTTCGAATCGAGACAGCCGTAAACAGAAGCACTATCCAGAAGGCGAACAGAGTGACAAGAGGGAAAAGTACTTTAAAATTGGAAAGAGGCGCAAATACATTCTCCTGCATGTTGCGCAATACAACAATGAGGTTTACTCCTTCATATTTTGATTTCAGGAAAAGAGGCCAGTAAGCAATAAAATATCCCCTGTTGTCTGCTTCATACTCGATGTAACGTGACTTTTGATTATCGCTTGAAAACCTGATCTGATGAAGTATCCCGGGCGGTATCTCAAAGGAGGTAAATAGAATATTCCTGTTGTTGTCCATGACAGAGGCTTCGGTCATGGGTGGAAGAATATTTTCATAACCTATTCCCCATAGATAAGTACTGCTGATTTCTCCGGTTAAAAATCCCGTGCGTCCGTTTTGAGTGTTATACTGTTTTGCCAGAAAAATTCGGGCTGTTTCCCGGTTCTCCCTGTGGTAATAAAAAAGCGGATCATTTGAACGGCTTTCTTTACACAATACGACAAGTTCAGGGGGAATAGAAGTAGTGATGCTGTCGGTTAAATCAGTCAAGTCACCTGTATTTGAAATGAAAGCAATAGATATAAAGTGGTTCTGTATTCTTTTCTGGAGCGATGAATTATCAGGTTTTATTTTATTCCCGCCTAAGGAAAATAAAGCGGTTGCGCCGTATATGTCAAGTTCTGATTCGAGAAAGGAAAATCTTTCAAGCAGTATCAGTCCATAACTTTTTGCTGAATACTGAAGTCTTGCAAGGCTTTGTTCCTTTAACTGAGACGAAACCTGAGTGTAGGATAAATAAGAAAAGATTCCTATTGGTACTATGGCAGAAACAAGGAACAGGATAAAAAATCTTTTTGCGACCCTGCTTTTAAATATTGAAGTACCTGATATCATAAATTCTCTCCGATTTAATAGGCAGAAACAATGCCTATAAATTGTCCGTTGTTTGCCCTTACAATATCATCCCGGCTTTTTTTCGCTGTAAATGGCGCAACACTTTCACCGTCCTTGCCCATGCTGTACAGGTCAAAGTCAGTATTGACCGGAACAAGATTATGGTCTTTCCTGCACTGTTTTGCTTTTTTTACTTTTCCGTTTTTATCAATATAGGTTGAGCGCTGATACTGGTAAGGGTTCCCGTATGGATCCAGCATATCCTGCAGCCCTATTTCCGAAAGGTCATCAGGGTACCTGTCATTTTCCAGTACAAAGGTAATTATTTCTTTTTCGATCAGGATGATCTCACTTTTCGCAAGTGCTACCTTTGCTTTGTCAATGTAGATTATATATGCAGGCATAGCAATTCCCGCAAGAGTGCAGACCATTGCGATAACGATCATCAGCTCAATGAGAGTGAATCCCATGTGTTTTAAATTCTTAATATTTTTAGAAAACAATAAGAATAAAATTGATTTCATGAATTGCCAGTTGTCGAGTTCGTCTGCGCCAGGTAAAGATCAACAGGTCCGATTATTGTATACTATCAAAATCCACTGAACATGCGTACGAGATACAACCTTCAATTTTTCTTTTCGGATTGAATTCTTTAAAACTTGAAATAAATACATATCAGTCCGGAATAATTTAATAGATGAATTTATAAGAATCAGACTGTCTGTAATTTTAAGGTTAGACTGTATTATTTTTACGAAACTCTTTTATGTATTGCTCCTAACTTTGAAATCGAAAAAATAAGCAGGCCTGCCCATATAAAACAGAAACTTGTCAGTTTGGCTGGGGACAGGTGCTCATGAAATCCGAATACCCCAAGAAGCAGTGATGTTGTAGGCCATATATACTGCAGAAAGCTTACAAGAGAAAAAGGAAGTTCATTGACTCCGTAAGAATAGAGCCAGAGAGGGAATGAGGATATAATACCGGTACCTATGAGCAAAAGATACTGGTAAAGAGGCAGCCCTGTAAGAACACCTGATTCACCAAAACTGGTAAACCCAAGATATACCATTGCAACTGGGAGTACGATGAGCATCTCTATTGTCAGCGATATTGCTGGGTTTATTTTTGCTGCCTTTTTACAGGCTCCATACATTGCAAATGAAAATGCAAGAAGCATTGCAACCCATGGGAGCGTTCCAAGTTGGATAGTAGAAAGAATTATTCCTGTAGCGGCGAACAGGACTGCTATTGTTTCCCATTTTGTACATTTCTCTTTAAACAGGGTGATCCCGAATAAAAAGACCATAAACGGGCTCATGTAGTAGGCCAGGCTTGTCTCAATAACCTTGTCGGAATTGACTGCCCATATATAGAGAAACCAGTTTAAAGATATGGTTATTCCTGCCATGCCTGTAAAAAATAACTGCCGCGGATTTTTAAAGGCGGCTTTTAAAAGGTGTTTATTCTTTTCCAGTGCAATAATCAGGTAAGTAAAAATAACCGACCAGATTACCCTCTGAGCAAGTATATACTGCGTTGATATGTTATCCAGAAACTTCCAGTATATTGGTATAAGGCCGAACAAAATATTGGCCGATATTGTTATTAAAACATATTTTTTCATTTTTATTTAAAACCAGTAATATAAAGAACAATCCCTGCTGTGCCTTATTGTGGGGTTTGCGCAGAGAAAAATATTTAATAAAATATAAAGGATGATTGAACGGGTGGGTAATAAACCTATCTGTTCAGTAAAATCCGGAATTTAACAGGCTGTGCGGCTGGTTATTGACTCGCAATAGCTTCTAAAATCCTGACTCATATCCATTGCTTATGTTTTTTTCTATAGGATACAGGCGATTATAGCAAGTTAATAATGGAAGGAAATAAAACAGGCAGCGTAAAGCTGCCTGTTTGTGGTATTTTCTGGATGGATATCCGTTAAACCTGAGGTCTTGGAAGAACCTTTGCTCTTTCAGCAATTTCAGGTACTTTGTGTTCCCACTCAATAGCCATGAGATGGACTCCTGCAACACCTTCCATCTCTTTGAATTCTTCTATCTGTTCACATGCGAACTTGATTCCTTCTTCGGCAACATTTCCCTTTCCTGCGCCCTGAAGTCTTTCTATAAGAGAATCAGGAACATCCATTCCGGGAACTGACTTAGCCATATATTTTGCCATGCCGACACTCTTCATCGGGGTAACACCTGCGAGTATGTAGCATTTTTCATGGAGACCCATGTCTACTACTTTTTTCATGAACTCACGGAATCTTTCCATGTTGTAGATACACTGTGTCTGAATAAAGTCCGCGCCGGCGTTTATCTTGTTTGCCAGTCTGTATACCCTGTACTCAAAGGGATCAGCGAAGGGGTTACATGCTGCGCCGATAAACATCTTTGGCGGTTCGTCTATTTCTTCACCATTGATAAATGTGCCTTCATCTCTCATCTGTTTTACAAGAGATATAAGCTGCATTGAATCTATGTCATATACATTTTTAGCTTCGGGAAAGTTGCCAAAGCTCTGATGGTCACCGGAAAGGCAGAGCATATTTCTGATACCCAGTGCATAGGCTCCAAGTATATCACTGGTAATTGCAAGGCGGTTTCTGTCGCGGCAAACCAGCTGATAATTTGGTTCAACACCTTCCTGAATCATGATGCTTGAAGCTGCCCAGCTGGACATTCTTACAACTGCAGTCTGGTTGTCTGTTACATTTACAGAATCAACCATTCCCTTGAGAGGTGCGATCTTTTCTTTCAGGTGTTCTATGTTTGAGCCTTTAGGAGGACCGCATTCTCCTGTGAATGCGAAATGCCCGGCTTTAAGTACTTTTTCCAGATTGCTTCCTGATTTTAATTCACTCATATCGCTATATCCTCCCTGATGGTTCTGCGTGGACCACCGTCTCTGGCAGTACTCCAGTTTTTGGCAGGTTTGTTGACAAGCAGGTCATCCAGACGGCCCTGTTCCATTTTCTTTTTAACAATGGTATCCCAGATACACTCGGTATCTTTGGATATTTCACATTTACCATTTGATGAACCGCCGCAGGGGCCGTTCATGATGCTCTTTGAACAGCGTGCAATCGGGCAAAGGCCATCATAAAGATGAACAACACATGTACCGCATCCTGCGCATCTTTCTTCATATACACCCTGTGAAATGGAACCGCCGTAAAATGTTGTATTTACAGCCGGGTAAACCTTGCTTTTGGGGTATGCTTCGGAAAGGAACTGCGGACCTACGCCGCAGGCCATGGTAAGTACTGCCTCATAATCGCCTATGCAGTCTTTTACAGTCTCGATATATTCCGGATCGCACTGTCTTTCCAGAGTCATCTCGACAATTTCAATAGGATTTTCTTCTTTTTTACGTGCAATTTTCAATGCACTGGCAAGTATCTCAACTTCTTTGGTACCGCCAACGTTACAGACTGTTACACAGCCTCTGCAGCCAAGCATCAATATCTTTTTATAATCCTTAATCATATCGAGTATTTCAGCTATGGGCTTTCTATCAGCAATTATCATTTAACAACCTCTCTTTCTCTATTATTCAGGCCGCTTTAAACTTTCACCGGTTTTACCGAACCTGGATATATGATTTGTTAGGAGAAGGAAAAACCTCTAGTTAAAGTTAAAGTATTGATTGGAATTATCAATCAATGGCATTAATTCTTAATCGGCTGATTTTACTGTTAACAGGTTAAATAAAGCCGACATATTGAACAATTACAATGGTATGAAATATTATATTAAGCCACAGTAAGTCAAGTAAAGAATGAGTTTTTAAGTATTTATATCTTGACATTGCATAGAGTAAAATACTAAGAATTTCTTACTTCATAATTTAATATTTGTTTTGTGAAAACAACGCAATTAGCCTTAATTAATACAGCTTCAGATAACTGGAATGTTTTATATGTGAAACCATATTAAGCGAAGGAGAGAGTTTATGCTATCAAAAGCGTATATTCCCTATAAAGGGTATTATTCAAGCCCCTTCTGTAAATGGCAGGGGACACTTGCGTCTGAAAACCCCATAACCCTTGGCGCAGAAACCGCCAAAAGATGGTTTGCTCATTCGGATATTGATCCGTCAGTTCTGGAATATCTCTATTATGGAGCCACAGTTGCAGCCAACCGGTGTTTTTATGCTCATACCTGGTCAAGTGCTATTATAATGGACGGAATCAAGGATATTTCGGGGCTGTATGTTCACCAGGCATGCACAACATCCGTTACATGTATTCATCTTGCAGCGGTTAATATTGAAGCAGGAACTTTTGATACTGCATTTACTCTTATGTCCGACCGTTTATCAAACGGGCCGCACCTTGTATGGCCTAACCCTAAAGGTCCGGGCGGTGAAGTTATTTCCGAAAACTGGAACATGGACAATATAAATAACGATCCATGGGCTGGTCTTAAAATGATTCAGACTGCCGAAAAGGTGGCCGCAGAAGCAGGTATTACAAGGGAAGAATGTGATGCCCTTACACTCAAAAGATATGAACAGTATCTTGACTCCATGGCCAATGACAGGGCATTTCAGAAACGGTATATGTTTCCGCTTGAAGTTAAACTCTCCAGAAAGAAAACCATAACTATAGAAGAAGATGAAGGCATCATGCCCACCACAAAAGAAGGACTTGCAGGATTAAGACCGGTAGAGCCTGAAGGTGTGCTTACATTCGGCTCCCAGACACATCCTGCTGACGGAAACTGCGGTTTTATAGTAACAACCAGGGATAAGGCAAAAGAGCTGAGTAAAGATCCATCCATGGAAATCAAGATCGTATCATACGGCTATTCAAGGGAAGGAAAAGCAAAGATGGCAGCCGCCCCGGTTCCTGCTGCTGAAATGGCCCTGGAAAAAGCCGGGTTGAAAGTTAATGATATAAAGGTAATAAAAACCCATAACCCGTTTATTGTTAATGATTTGAACATGGCCAAAAAGATGAATATTGACCCGATGACCATGAATAACTATGGAAGCTCAATAATTTTCGGTCATCCCCAGGGGCCTACAGCCGGAAGGCTTGTCTGTGAAATGATAGAAGAGCTTGTTATTAAAGGCGGCGGATACGGCATGTTTGCAGGATGTGCGGCAGGAGATACAGGGGCTTCTCTGATTGTTAAGGTGGGGTAAAGTTAAAAAAAGATTGTAGGGACACACGGCAGTGTGCCCTTTGGGATTATATAATCTGTGTCACGAGAATAACCGCCATCTCAAGACAGGTCAGAGACCAGTCTCTACTTTTGGTAATTATGTAATAATTGACGGCATGGCGGTGTTTAGTAATGTTTTTTGTAGAGACAGGTTTTTAACCTGTCTAAAAAAGACGGTTAATCCAAAATATAAACAAAAATCCGGGAAAAAAAGCCCGGATTTTTTTATGGGGCTTAATCGATTGAAATATCAATAAAATTGTCATATAGTGCACGGCTTAGTTTTACATCTATAGGGGAATAGCTCGTAATGTCTGAATATTTAGAATTTGAACAGGGACCGATTCGGCCTCCGAATGAATCAAGAAGTTTTTTACTTAGAATCACGCGTAACTGCCCGTGGAATATGTGTCTTTTCTGTCCTGTTTATAAAAAACGTAAATTTTCTCTTCGCACAGCGGATGAAATAAAGGATGATATCCGGACTGCCAGGAAAATGTACGAGAACATAAAAGAGGTTTCATTTAAACTGGGATGCGGCGGAGATGTTAATTCCCAGGTAATAAGCAGTCTTTTTAATAACTCATCCATATCCGACAGCTACCGAAGCCTTGCAATGTGGATGTACTATAAAACAAATGCATGCTTTCTTCAGGACGCCGACAACATGATTATGAAGACTGATGATCTTGTTGAGGTGCTTGAATTTTTAAGGGAGAATTTTCCTGAAATAACACGGATAACTACATATTCAAGGTCACGTACCATTGCAAAAAAGAGTGAAGAAGAACTTGTGCGGATAAGAAAAGCCGGGCTTAACAGGATTCATGTGGGCCTTGAAACCGGTTATGACCCTCTTTTAAAACTGATAAAAAAAGGTGTAACTGCAGAACAGCAGATAGAGGCAGGGCAGAAGGTGCTTGCTGCAGGTATGGAGCTTTCCGAATATGTAATGCCGGGGCTCGGCGGTCAGGAAATGTGGAAAGAACATGCAGAGGCTACTGCCGATGTCCTTAACCATATAAATCCTCATTTTATCAGGCTCAGGAGTCTCAGGATTCCTCCCAGGGTGCCTCTGATTGAAAAGGTAAAGGCCGGAGAGTTTACCAAACTTACTGATGACATGTATGCCGAAGAAATACGGGTTTTTATCGAAACTCTTGACGGAATAACAAGCACTGTTACCAGCGACCATATGATGAATCTTCTTGAAGAGGTTTCTGGGACTTTTCCTCAGGATAAACAGAAAATGCTGGATGTTATACAGAGGTATCAGTCTCTTTCTGACGAAGAACGGATTATATTCCGGGTAGGAAGAAGGGGAGGGGCATATCGTTCTGTTGATGATATGTACAGTGATTCTGTTACCAGAAAAAAGATTGAAAATCTCGTTAAAGATATTAGGGCTAAAGAAGGCGATGCCGGACTTGAACAGGCTATTAATGATATGGTAGACAGGCATGTGTGAAAAACAGGTGCAGGGCTCATGGCTCAAGGCGCAAGGGAATGCAAAATACATAAAGCAGGGTGCATCCTCCGTCGCTAAAGCTATGGCGGACAAGAGGTTAAAACAAAGGAAAAAAATAGTATGGCTTATTATCCTATAATGGTTGATCTTACAGATCGTGAGGTTCTTGTTATTGGCGGCGGTTCGGTTGCGGCCCGTAAGATAAGTACTCTTGTTGAATACGGTGCTTCTGTAAGTGTTGCTGCACGTGAAATAGATCCTGAAATCAGCAGCTATATTGATGAAGGCAAGGTCAGGTATCTTGGCGAGGAGTACAGCCTGGTATATCTTAAAGAGAAGTTTCTTGTAATTGCTGCAACTGATGATGCTGAACTTAATCACAGGATCAGCCTTGCTGCCGAAGCAAAGGGTATGCTAATTAATGCCGTTGATCAGCCTGCAGACTGCAATTTTATTGTGCCTTCTATTATCAGAAGAGGGGATCTTACAGTTTCTGTTTCAACCTCAGGTAAAAGTCCTGCTCTGGCAAAAAAAATAAGAAAAGATCTTACAGAATATTTTGGTGATGAGTATGAGCTTTTTTTGCGGATGATGGGTAAAATCAGAAATGAAGTACTTGCCGAAGGTAACGATCAGAAAGAAAACAGCCGTATCTTTCACAGCCTTGTAAAGTCCGACCTGTTTGACTCTGTAAAGGCCGGTGACTATGACAAAGCGGCTGTGATATTATCTGAAATTCTCGGCAGGGACATTTCAGTAAATACAGTGGAAGACTATATAAAAGAATGAGGTATGTATGGATCTATTGATATCCAAAATAGCCCTTTTTTTAATACTGTTATCAACCGGCGGTTTTATTGTGTATGTTATCAGGCAGAGTAAATCCGTTTTCAGATGTTCATACTGGGTGATGTTTGCCGGTTTTATTTTTCAGACCCTGTTTCTGGCATACCGGTACTTTGACCTGGGAGCAGTGCCTGTTGTAAACCTCAAACTGTCACTGGCCTTTTATGCCTGGTGTATAATCGGTGTATATCTTTTGTTCCAGATGAAATTAAAACTGATGGTACTGGGTTCTTTTGTGGCCCCGCTGGCGGCACTCTTTATAATTCTTTCATCTGCTATTCCTCCATCGCCCGAAACAGTTCCGCTTGTATTTAAAAATATATGGCTTGTTATTCATGTATTTTCCATGTTCATCGGGTATGGTATTTTCAGCCTCGCCTTTATCGGCGCAGTAATGTACCTGATTCAGGAACGGCAGATTAAAAGAAAAACAATAGGTACGTTCTTTAAGAGGCTCCCTTCACTTGAAACCCTTGATAATATCAATCATTATTCTCTCATATATGGTTTTCCTCTTTTTACAGTGGGGATGATTACCGGTGCGGTTTATGCCCAGTATGCTCTTGGGAGTTACTGGCGGTGGGACCCGATGGAAGTTTGGTCCCTGATAATATGGATAGCCTATGCAGTCCTGCTGCATGAAAGGCTGGCAGTAGGATGGCGCGGAAGAAGGGCGGCCTGGATGTCGATCTTATGTTTTGTGATTTTACTGGCTTTATTTTTTGGAAGCAGTCTGTGGTTTAACGGGTATCACAGTTTCGGCAGCTTTGGTGAGGGCAGCAGGTTACCATGATCAGTATCGTTAATATAGGAATGAATCATGAGTCTGCCCCTGTAGAACTCAGGGAGTGCCTGGCCGGAGAAAATATGGGGCCGGCAGATATACTCGCTAAAATGAGAGACGCTGCACCCTTAAAGGAAAGCCTGTTTATCTCAACCTGCAACCGTATTGAAGCCCTGTGCACAACAGATGACCCTGAAGCTGCCGAAGGTATTATAATAAAGCTTATGTCCGAATCGAGCGGTGTTTCTGAAGAAGAAATAAAATCTCATATGTACAGCTTTTACGATATGGAGGCTGTAAAGCATGTCTTCAGGGTTGCATCGAGCCTGGATTCAATGGTTGTGGGCGAACCCCAGATATTAGGGCAGGTTAAGGATGCCTACCGTCTTGCTGCGTTACAGGAAAAAACAGCAGGCGTTATATTAAACAGGCTGATGCATAAAACCTTTCATGTTGCAAAAAGAGTGCGTTCAGAAACAGGCATTTCGGAAACAGCAGTGTCCATCAGTTATGCTGCGGTTGAGCTTGCCAAAAAAATATTTCACACTCTTGACGAACGTTCTGCAATGCTCGTGGGTGCGGGTGAAATGGCTGAGCTTGCGGCAAAGCACCTTCTTAAACACGGCGTAAAAGATCTTATTGTTGCCAACAGAAGTTTTGAAAGGGCAGTAGGGCTGGCTGAAAGCATAGGCGGAAAGGCTGTGCTCATTGATGAGATGGAGTCCCAACTTGTTAGTGCCGATATAGTCATATCCTCGACAGCAGCCACAAGTTACGTGATAACTGCAGATATGATTAAAAAAACAGCCAGAAAAAGAAAAAACCGCGCTCTGTTTTTAATTGATATTGCCGTTCCCAGAGATATAGAACCGAAGGTAAATAACCTTGAAAATGTGTTTCTGTACGATATAGATGATTTAAGAGAAGTGGTAAATGAAAACAGTTCCCAGAGAATGCAGGAAGCCGTAGCTGCCGAAAGAATAGTTGAAGAGGAAGTTTTAAAATTTGAAAACTGGCTGAGAACACTTGATGTTGTTCCTGCTATTGTCCTTTTAAAAGAAAAAATTGAGGACATAAGAAAGGCAGAAATTAAGAAAAGTCTTCCGGCACTGGGGAACCTGACACAGGAGCAGATAAATATTATTGAGACTTTAACAACATCAATGACTGAAAAAATAATTAATGATCCTATATTAATGTTAAAGACAGTTGCGGGGCGTTCTTCAAAAGACAGGTTTCTTGATATAACAAAAAAGCTTTTTAACCTTGATCAGGATAAAGAATAGGGGAAAAGAAAATGGAAATAGAAAAAATAATAAATAAAATAAAAGCGCATGAGAATGCGGACGGCATCGGCATGATTGCAAGCCACCTTGGTATTGTTAGAAGTTTTTCAAGAAAAGGCGGCGATGTTGAAGCTGTAAATGTGAAGTATAATATGGATGTGCTGGCTGGTGTTATAAAAGATATAAAGGCCATGCCCGGAATTATAGAAGTTTTAGTGGATGTTAATGAAGGTCACCTTAAGGTGGGTGATGAACTCATGTTTGTAGCCATAGGCGGAGATATCAGGGAAAATGTATTTGCCGCGCTTATGGAGGCTGTAAACAAGATCAAAGAACTGGCTGTTACTAAAGAAGAAATTTTTATTTCCTAAAACGAAAGAGGGGTGATTTATATGGGAATGGCAGATGTAACAACAAAACCGATAATAAAAAGATATGCTGAGGCATCAGGAAGGCTGTATTTAAGGCCCGAAACAATAAAAGTAATTAAAGATGGAAAAGTAAAAAAAGGAGATGCTCTTCTTATAGGAGAAGTTGCAGGTATGAATGCTGCCAAGCAGACCCACCTGCTGGTGCCGCATTGTCACCAGATCCCTCTTGATGTGGTGACAGTTGACTACACTATTACTGATGAATATATAGATGCAGTATGCACCGTAAGCGCACAGGCCAGAACCGGTGTAGAAATGGAAGCGCTTGTAGGAGTTTCAATTGCCCTTAATACTGTGCTGGATACTGTGAAATATATAGAAAAAGATGAAAATGGACAGTATCCCTTTACTAAAATTACAGATATTAAGGTCGATTTTAAAAAGAAGGGTTAAAGACAGAGGTCGGAAGTCAGAGTTCAGGGGTCAGCGTAGGGGCGAAAAATTTTTCGCCTCTTTGATTTTTCTAATAGACTTCTTTGGCAAATTCTATCCCTAACCCATGTCGGCGGCTTTCATAGTATTGAACAGCCTTGTCAAATTCTTTTTCTGCGGACTCATGGAAATAGAATCTCATTTTTCGTATTTTTCTCTAATCCTGGCAAAAACTTCCTCGCCTGGAATCAGTCTTACTTTTCCCTCTTCAATTTGTGATACTCGAAGTTCCGCTTCTTCTGCCCAGAGACGATCGATTTCCTTAGGGAATGATTTCTGACTTCTGATATCTGATCTCTGCCATTCACTCCCGATCTTCATTAGATCCCCCAAGCGATACAGCCACTGTCTTTATCATTGCATACACCTCTTTGCCTTCATGGAGGTCCAGCCTGTTGCAGGAGTGGCGGCTTATTCTTGCCAGCAGGACTCTTCCGATATCCACATAAACATCAACAAAGGCGCCTTCATTGTCAACAATGGATCTGATTGTCCCTTTAAAAATATTATGAAAGCTTGTGTCTTCGGGTTTTTTCAGGGCTATACCAACGTGTTTTGCTGCAATGCGCACCCTTATAGGCATTCCTTTTGGTGCGTTTACCGGTGAAACAGTAAGGTACAGGGAACCGAATTTGAGCTGGGTAAGGCCTGCACAGTTTGAGGGATCATCCACTACTCCTGATATTACAGAGCCGTGATCATCCATGCTTATATGTTTCTGGAGATCAGGTTTTGAAAATAAATCTTCAGGTGCTCCTGATGCTATTACCCTGCCTGAATCCATTATTACAAGCTTGTCTGCAAGGTTAAGGATTTCATCTATATGATGGCTTACATACAGTATAGGGATTTTAAATTCTGCCGAAAGCCTTGTTATAAAGGGAAGCACCTCGGCTTTTCGTTTTGCGTCGAGCGATGCAAGTGGTTCATCCATGAGCAGTATTGCCGGGCTTGTAAGGAGCGCCCGTCCTATTGCAACCCTCTGCTTTTCTCCGCCTGACAGTTTTGAAGGCCTTCTTTCCAGAAGGTGACCTATACCCAGAAGGTCAATAACCGAATCAAAATCAATAAACCTGAGGCTGGGCGGTGTAAGTTTTAACCCGTATGTAAGGTTGTTTTTTACGGAATAATGAGGGAACAGTCTTCCTTCCTGAAAAACATAACCGATTCTGCGCTGGTCTATAGGCAGATTGATCCCTTTTTCGGAGTCAAACAGACACAAATCTTTAACAGATATATGACCCTTATCAGGTTTTACCAATCCTGATACCATGTTTACAACAGAGGTTTTGCCAGCGCCTGAATGTCCGTAAAGGGCTGTTACACCTGTGTCCGAACCTGAAAAACCTACATCCACCAAAAAGCTGCCCTGTCTGCGTTTTATGTTTATCTGCATAGGCCCTTATCCTTTTAACCGGGCAGAAAAGCGCCTGGCAATAAGCTCAGAGCAGATAAGTGCAGCCATGGCAATGACTATTGAAATAATACAGAGCCTCATGGCTCCTATCTCTCCGTCAGGCACCTGGGTGAAGGTGTAAAGAGCAAGGGGGATGGTCCTGGTTTCACCCTGAATATTTGAAACAAAGGTGATAGTTGCGCCGAACTCGCCAAGGCTTCTGGCAAAGGCCAGTATCATACCTGTAATTATTCCAGGTATTGTAAGGGGGAGGGTAATGGTAAAAAATACCCTGATGGGGCCGGCACCAAGAGTTCGGGCTGCTGACTCAAGCCCCTGGTCGACTCCCTCAAGAGAAAGCCGTACAGATCTGACCAGCAGCGGAAAGGCCATGACAGCTGCTGCAATTACAGCACCTTTCCAGTTGAATGTAAGAACAATACCTGTGTATTTATATAAAAGGTTTCCTATGGCGCCGTTTCGGCCAAGGAGTAAAAGCAGTATATAACCTGTGACAACAGGCGGAATAACAAGCGGAAGATGGATTAAACCGTCGAGTATGTTTTTACCTGGAAACTTTACCCTGGCTAAAATCCATGCGGCAAAAATGCCGGCCGGCAGGCTGACTGCCACTGCCCATAATGAAACCTGGAGGCTCAGTTTAAGGGCTTCAATTTCAATTTCAGTCAACTGCCAGAAATGCATTATTTCACTTCAAATCCATATTTTTTAAAAATTTCACGGGCATCCCGGGTTTTAAGAAAGTCTAGAAATGCTTTACTTGCATCAGACTTGCGTCCTGCAACAATGGAAACAGGATACAGTATTTTAGGATGACAATCCAGAGGGAATATTCCTGCAACCCTGACCTTTTTTGATACAGCGGCATCAGTTGTATAAACAAGCCCCACAGGGGTTTCTGCCATTTCTACCATAACAAGCGCTGCCCTTACATCTTTCATGGGAGCAATTCTACCGCTTACCTGGTTCCACAGTCCGAGATTTTCAAGGGCTTTTTTCCCGTACATGCCTGCGGGTACATGGTCCGGATCTCCCATAGCCATCCTTCCGTCACTTCCGAGGAAGGATGATATATTCATCCCCTGGGCTATGTCAATCTTTTGGATGCTGCTTTTAACCGGAACTATCAGTGCGATACGGTTTCCAAGAATATCGGAGCGTGTATCGTGTTCAATAGCTCCCATTTCTTCGAGGTAGTCCATCCATTTTTTATTGGCTGACAAATAGATATCAGCAGGAGCACCGTTTGCTATCTGTTTTGCAAGTGTTGATGATGAGGCAAATGATGTCTGAACTTTGCCAAGACCACGGGATTCGTAAAGGTTTACTATCTCTGTGACAGCGTTTGTTGTTGAAGCAGCTGCAAAAAATGTTATTTTTTTCTGTCCTGCTCCTGCATAGAATACTGTAACTGTTAAAAAGACAGATGTGATCAGAATATATAAAAATATTTTTTTAGAAGATTTCATAAAAGCCTCCGGTTTAGATAAAAAAAATATGTCGTTTCAAAACGACAGGTGAAGTGTAATATTGTCATATGATAGATCGACGGGTCAAGGTTTTTTAACCCGTCATTATACAGAGTGCTGAATAGAAAAAGAAGGAAAGTTATCAGGAATATTTTTTAATTATGTTTTTCAGTTCATCAATATTAATCGGCTTTGAGATATAATCATTCATTCCTGCCTCAAGAAAAGTTTCTTTATCTCCCTTCATTGCATGGGCAGTCATTGCGATTACGGGAATATTTACATTTATCTGTGACGGATCGGATTTTCTTATCAGTTTTGTCGCCTCAATTCCGTCAAGCTCCGGCATCTGGATATCCATAAACACAATATCAAAATCGTTTTTGCTGAGAGCCTCGATAGCATCATTTCCGTTATCCGCAACCGTAACATGATGCCCCCATTTACCCAGAATGCTGACAGCTACCTTCTGATTGACTATATTGTCTTCTGCGAGAAGAATTTCTAAATTCCTGCTGTTATTGAGTGAGGAGTTATTTTTTTTACTTTTTTCGGCATCATCAACTTCACCGAAAGTATAGAGGATGGTCTTTAATAAATCTTCCTGCAGTACCGGTTTCTGAAGATAGCTGTTTATTCCGGCTTTGCTGGTTCTGCCCAGGTCTGCATTTTCACCGATTGAGCTCATCATGATTATCTTTACATTATCGAATGTTTTATCTGCCCTGACTTTTTCAGCAAAGTCAAAACCGTCAATTTCAGGCATGCGGCAGTCAAGCAGTATCAGGCAGAAGGGTTCATCAGAAGACGCATTTTCATACAGCTTTTTAAGGCCTTCGTTCGCACTGCCTGCAGCGCTGCATGACATTCCCCATGACTTAAGAGTGTTTTTAAGGATCAGACGGTTTGTACTGTTATCGTCTACAATCAGTGCCTGTCTGCATTCAAGGCTTTCCATACGTGCCAGAGCATTATCATACACAGGCTCTCCATGATCAAAACTGACTGTGAAGTGAAATGTGCTGCCTTTTCCATACTTGCTTTCCACCCATATTTTTCCATCCATCATTTCAATCAGTTTTCTGGATATGGAAAGACCGAGCCCGGTTCCACCGTATTTACGGGTTGTTGAAGCATCTACCTGTGAAAAGCTGTCAAAAATGCGCGCAAGTTTTTCTTCCGGTATTCCTATTCCCGTGTCTTTTACGTAAAAATGAATAAGGCTTGAATGTTCACTGCTGCGTGACGTATCAATCTCAGCTCCAATTATAATTTCACCCTTTTCCGTGAACTTGATAGCATTGCCTGCAAGGTTTACTATTATCTGGCGGAGCCTGTTAGGGTCACCTCTGAGCGCTGTAGGTGTACTTCCGTCCATACTGCAGACAAGCTCTATATCTTTAAGGTAAACCTGTACAGCCATTGTTGATGTTACTGTTTCCATAACTTTTCTTAAATCAAAATCAATCGTTTCAAGCTCCAGTTTGCCGGCTTCTATTTTTGAAAAATCAAGAATATCATTAAGCAGATCAAGCAGTGAAACCGCAGACTGTTTTACAATTTTAACATAGTCATGCTGCTGTTTTGACAGGCTGGTATCAAGTACTATTTCTGTCATACCTAAGATACCGTTCATGGGTGTACGTATTTCATGGCTCATGTTTGCGAGAAACTCGCTTTTTGCCCTGCTTGCTTCTTCAGCAGCCAGTTTGGCAGCCTTTAATTCCTCTTCAAATTTTTTGTGCCCTGTAATATCATGGCTTATTCCTACAATTCCTTTTACATTGCCGTCACTGTCCTCAAAACGCTCTTTTCTTACTGATACCCAGTATCTGCTGTTATCCGAAAGGTTCTTCATTTCTCTTTCGGGTTTTATCAGCGGAATACCTGTTTCCAGTATCTTTTTTTCATCCTCATAAAATTTAGTTGCGAGTTCTTCAGGGAATATGTCCAGGTCTGTTTTGCCCAGAATATCATCCTGGCTTTTGACTCCCAGTGCATGAAGGTGTGATTTGTTGCTCAGTACAAAACGGGATTCGGCATCCTTTATATAGATTTGATCGGGTATTATATCTATCAGTGTTTTTAACAGATTTCTTTCATCTGCCAGTTCTCTGGTTCTGTTCTGTATTGTAATTTCGAGCTGCCTGTTTCTTTCACGAATGGCTCTTGTCCTTAAAAGATATAATCCGGCTGTTAACAGTATTATGACTGCTGCCGCGGCACCTCTGAACCACATTGTTTTCCAGAAGGGCGGGGTGATAATTATTTTTAAGGATGTCCCTTCCTCATTCCAGATATTATTGTTGTTTGATCCTTTAACTCTAAAGGTGTATTCACCCGGATTAAGATTGGTGTATGTTGCAGAACGTCTTGTTCCGATATAATTCCATTCCCTGTCAAATCCATCCAGCTTATAGGCATACCTGTTTTTATCCGGAGATACATAATCCAGGGCTGTAAAACCAAAAGAAAAAACAGAGTCCCTGTAGGACAGTACCAGCTCTTTTGTCTGACTGATCTGTTTTTTTAATAGAGACCGTTCTGTCCCTGGTTTAACTGTTTTGTTAAAAATCTGTATTTCGGTGATGACCACAGGAGGTATATTTTTATTATCAACAATATTTTCAGGGTTAAAAACATTAAAACCGTTCACACCGCCAAAATAAAGAGCTCCTTTTTCTGTTTTGAGTTTTGCTTTCTTTGTGAAATTATTACTCTGAAGTCCGTCGGTTTTTGAATAGTTTTTAAACTCTTCTGTATCGGGGTTTAATCTTGATATTCCGCCGTTAGTGCTGATCCATATAAAACCGCTGTTGTCTTTTTCTATTCCGCATATCAGGTCATTAGGCAGGCCGTCATTTTTAAAATATCTTTTTATTTTGCCTGTGGTCCTCTCCAGCCTGTTTAATCCGTTTCTGGTCGCAATCCATACCGTATCTTTATCTTCTTCAAAGATATCCGTTATAAAATTATGTGAAATACTGTTTTCATCTTCTTCGTTATGCCGGTAATCGATAAATTCTTCTGATACAGGGTCAAATATAATAAAGCTGCTTGATGCCCCTAAAAGAAGTTTCCCATCCCTGGAGATTTTAATTACCTCAATAAAATTATCCCGCAGGCTGCTGTTATCTATATTATAATTTTTTGATGACCCGTCAGCAGGATTAAACCGTGTAAGACCGCCCTGGCTCGCCAGCCAGAGGTTCCCCTGATTATCTTCCTGTATATCAAAAATATTATTGTTGTTTATTCCGGTGTTTTCTCTGGTGAAAGATATGAATGAGCTTCTTTGTCTGTCAAAAAGGTTAAGACCTGCTCCCCATGTTCCTGCCCAGATTCTGTCTTTTGAATCAGCAAAAACAGTTAATACTGCATCTAATCCGATGTTTGAATTTGATGTATTGAAGTGTTCAAATTTATCTGCTTCAGGATCAAACCTGTTAAGGCCGCCGCCATCGGTTGCAATCCATATATCTCCATGACTGTCCTCTGCAAAATCCCATACTGAATTATTACTGAGCCCTGAAGGTGTACTTTGATAATGGATAAAACCCTGTTTGCTGTAGTTAAGAAGGTTAATGCCTCCGGAATATGTACCTATCCATATATCGTCTGTTTTATCTCTGTAAATAGAGTAAATGGAATTACTGTTGATACTTAGAGGATCAGCCTGGTCCTTTGTGTAATGTGTGAAAGTTTTATCCTTTATATCAAGGATATCCAGACCGCCGTTTTCCGTTCCTATCCATAATTTACCGTTCCTGTCTTCACACAGGGAGAGAACGTTGTTGTTTGAAATAGAATTACGGTTATCAGGGTTATGCTTCAGGTTTGTAAAAACGGCTTTGTCTATACTGTCTACATGAATATATGACAGACCGTTGCCGTAGCAAGAAATCCACAGGTTTCCTTCTGAGTCCTCGGTTATTGTCTGTATAGTGTTTCCTGAAATGCTGGCAGGATTATTTTTGTCATGAAAGAAATTTTTAAATTTACCTGTTTCAAAATCAAGTTTACTCAAACCTCCATCATAGGTGGCAAGCCACAGGTTTCCTTTACTGTCTTCAAAAATCTGCCTGATTATTCCGTTTTTTAAGGCCTCAGGATTGTCAGGGTCAGCATGATATATAAATGTTTTATCGCCGGCTTCATCATATAAAATAAGTCCGCTTCCGTTAGTGCTGAGCCATAGATTTCCTTTGCTGTCTCTGAATACATTCCAGATATCCATTGCGTTCAGGCTGTATCCGTTTTGTGTATTATAGTTTATAAATTTGTCATGATCCCGGTCATACCTGGACAGCCCGGTAGATGTTGCGATCCACAAAATGTTGCGGTTATCTTCATAAATAGCCCGTATCTGATTGGACACAATTGATCCAGGATCTTCTGGTGAATGGCGATATACTGTGAAGTTGTACCCGTCATACCTGTTCAGTCCGTCAAATGTACCAAACCACATAAACCCCTCATGGTCCTGTAGTATTGATGTGACAGTGGACTGGGAGAGTCCGTTATCGGTTGTTATATGTCCGAATTTAAGCCTTGAAGGTGCGGATGCGTAGGAAAATACAGCCTGAAATAGAAAAAACAAAATGATCGATAATGATGATAAATACTTTTTATTAATAGAGAACATTCAATAACAAGGCCCTTAAGTAAAATAAATAATAAATAAGTTCAAAACTGGGAAAACTCTATTTTATAGTCATTAATATGTATTTTATTTTATATCTAAGTCGTCTAAAACTTATCGGCAATAATTGAGGCAAGCTTCATTAAAATAGTATAAAAAAGAGGTGCTTCTAATTTAAATAAAAAATCAGCAGGCGCTAACAGCTTGATATGATTGCAGTAAAAGGCGGCAGGGAAAAGCGGAAAAAATTAGAAGGTTTAATTAAATAGGTGAAAAAGTATCGTTTAATGCGTCATATTTTCTTATAGTCTCATCCAAATGCCGAAAAAGATCAGCTGTTAAAGAAATAATGTACACTGGCCATATGCTTACTGTACTGTTTTTGACTGCTGCTGACCAGTGTACCTGTCTCATATTAACGGATCTATGAATCCGGAAGACATTCTTTATCGCTCTTTCCCTTTATTGAGGTGTTATAATCCTGTAATTACCGCTCAAATGCATCAGGCTGAAGAGGTAGAGAAGGCCGTCATAATATGGATCAAAATAGCCGTCTTCGTATGGTTCCAGTTTTGCGTTCCATACTGCCTCTATAAATTCCCGGCTCTTTTCCTGCGTGCCCATAATTGATGCCGCTCCTGCGGTAGAAACAAGGCCAAGAGAGTGACGCAGTTTTTGAAAACCTCCTGCAGGAAGTATCCAGTCCGGAAGTGTGCCGTCAACATTGTACTGATCTTCAAATTTATCAAGACCTCTTGAATAAAGGAAGTTCTGTATTCTTGCAGCATAATCCTTCTGCCATTCTTTGTCTTTACAGTACCATGAGTAATCCATGGCTATGTTCATAGGGACACGCCATGAATCAAAACGGAATGCAGGAGGAAAGTAACTGTTTTCCTGCACTTCTCCGCTGTAGAGGGTTATGTCCGGGTTAAGACCTGTTTCCGGGTGGCATACCTTATGAAGATATGAACGTGCTTTTTCGGCACATTCACGGTAAAACTCTTCATGTCCGTCCTTTGCGTATTCGGCCCATATTTCAAAGAATGCAGGTAAATAGTATGATGGGTCTGTAACATCGTATCTTTCTGACTCGGGTACAAAACTGATCTGTTTGTGCTCAACATTGATGATATTGTTTATGCCTTCAGAGCCGTCTTTGCTCCACATGGCATCAAGTATTCTTCTGGCTTCACCGTAATAATCTATGCCTGTATCATTTCCCCACAGGTTGGATGCAAAGAGCAGGGCGGTTACAAAGTAGAGCTCTCCGTCGGAGGCGGTTCCTTCTGAATTGTGTTTTCCGGTTTTAGGATCAACTGACCATGCAAAGTAACCGTCCCGCGGGCCGCCCTGGTGCTGCATGTATTTTTTAGACCAGCGCCATAAACGGTCAAACACATCTTTTTTATTAAACTGTACAGCCACCATCAGTCCATATGAAAGACCTTCGGTACGGGCATCCTTGTTTTTTATGTCCGATACATAGGCCATGTCATCGCCAACTTCAAAATATACCCTGTTGGGGCCTTCAAAAACATCATAGTAAGCCTTAGCCAGTTTTGCATCTATATCTTCCTGTTTATAACCTGCTTCAAGAAACAGATTCCTGTATTTCCCTGTTTCGTGGGCGCCTTTTTCCCAGGGGATCATTTTTCCATTGGTATCTTTAATATCTTCTTTATTTTTATCAGAAGTGCATGCGGATAAAACCAGAAACAGAACCATGAGCATAGTAAGCAAAACCGATTTATTCATATGTATTGATCTCCTGTTTAGTTTATTTTAAATATTATTTAAACATTTCTTCTGTCATTAAGCCTTCACATACCCTGGTCACAGGACCTGTCATTGTAGCAGAAAAGACATTGGTGAATTTAAGCGTTATTTTGCCGCCTGGCATATGAACAGTTATATCAGGATCACAGAGCCCGAGCTTAAAGGCCGTCGCAGCCGCTGCTGTACTGCTGCTTCCGGATGCAAGGGTGTAACCTGCTCCCCGCTCCCATATTTCTATCCTGATATTATTCCGGTCAAGGACCTTCATAAACTGGACATTTATTTTATTGGGAAAACGCGTATCTGTTTCAATGAACGGCCCTAACCGCCGTGCAATTTCTTCAGTGGGCTCTTCCGAAAGAACAACACAGTGAGGGTTGCCGATGGTGGCCGCACAGTATTTTAAAGTTTTGCTGTCAATGGTTATTTCTTCATTGAGAACTTCACGCGGAGTACCTGTGACGGGTATTTTTTCGCTTTCAAAACTAACTGTGCCCATATTGACGGTCACGCTTTTACCGTCCTTGCTGACATTACACAATACATCACCGCCTAATGTTTCTATTGAAAACTGGGTGCTGCTTTTAACAAGACCGCTGTCCCATAAATAACGTGCAAATATTCGAAGCCCGTTACCGCTTTTTTCAGCTTCACTTCCGTCAGGGTTTAATATCTGCAGTTTAAAATCGCACCTGTCGCTTTTAAGCGGTCCGAATAAAATACCATCAGAACCGACACCGAAATTTCTGTGACAGATTCTTTTTATTGTGTCAGTTGTGAGAGGTATGTTGATTTCTGATGGGTGTATTACAATGTAGTCGTTTCCTATTGCGTGATATTTAAAATATTTCATTTTTAAATATTTCCCTGTTACGTTTATTGCGTTTGTAGAGGCAGGTCTCTGACCTGTCTTGACAATGCTGTTACTGGCACCGGCGTTTGCTTTAAATCCAATTCATTACGGAGAACCGCCTTTTTAGACGGGTTAATAACCCGTCTCCACAAAAACATGCCCTCCAATATTGAATGTGGGCTCTATCATTCCCCCAACACCTTTTGTAGAGACAGGTCTCTGACCTGTCTTTAAAATGCTGGTTCTGGTACCGGCGTTTGCTGTAAATCCAATTCATTACGGAGAACCGCCTTTTTAGACGGGTTAATAACCCGTCTCTACAAAAACATGCCCTCCAATATTGAATGTGGGCTCTATCATTCCCCCAACACCTTTTGTAGAGACACCTATGAGAAAGTAAGTCAAGAAAAAATAGGTCTCCCTTAACAGAAAAAAACTGTTTTCTTGCTTACTGTCTCCTTCGGTCAATCTACCTGCATTGTTTATTAAAAACCTCTTCCGCTTTTCTGTTTTTTTAAAGGGGCTTCTTTATCAATATAGATCAAAAGGATAAATCATTATTCCTTACACGCCTATCTGAGCTCTCTATCATTTGTCAGTAAATTACTGGCAAATGAATGGGCTATGATAAATTTTAGGAATAAGCGGGGGGCTAATCGGGTCAATGAACTATTTCTGATGAACAGAATATGTTACTGTCTCTATTGAGCTCTCTCCCACAACCTATAAGCCTGAATCCAGAAAACTATATATAATAACAATGCTTATAGGCTCGACTACGTTCTGTTTTTATCCTTTTGTTTTTCTCTCCTGTAAGGTTGATATTTTTTGCCGCTTTTAAATACACCTAAGCTCAAGGTTGCTAATCTACGACATGCCTTATTCCTGGCATTATGTGCTGAATATCCTTTTTCCTTGATTAAATACTGATAGTAATCATTGATTGGATTATTACCGCCTATAGCTGCCAGTACTCCTGTTTTATAGACACACTTTAATTGACGGCAGTATCGTGGAGTCCTCTTGCCATAGCTCCTTCCTCCACTCATCTTTTCATGTTTTATTAATCCACAGTAGCTATGGTAATTTCCATATTTTGAAAATCGAAACGGAGTTACCACCCTTGATACTATCTTTACAGCATTTATAAGGCCTATACCTGGCAGACTCATTTGTTTTTTTATTTCAGGATGTTTCTGCGATAATTTTTTAAATTCTTTTTCATACCCTGCTTTTTCTTCTTCATAGCTTGCTATTTGACGATTTAAACTCTCAAACACATATTGTTCCGGTTCAGTCGCAACCCCTGTATGATCTTTATCTTTCCCGCTTTTTCCACAGGCTTTTAACAGAGAAGACTGCTGATTCTTTAAACGAACACCAAGCTTTACAAGATCCTCATATCCACTTACAAGACGCCTGAGATATACAAATTTATCAGCTGAATGAAATACCTCTTTAATAAGAGATGATTTTAAAAGGTGTACCAACTTCCTTGCATCAATCTTATCTGTTTTAGGGCCTTCATTCAGAAGTTTATTCCTATAGGGATCACACACTATCAGTCTGTCCACATAGTCATATAATTCAGTATAGAGCCACTGGGATACTGTTGTTTCTTCCAGTACTAATACTTTTTTCCCTTTTAGATTCTTTAAATAAAACTGTAGTTCTTTAATGTCTGATGGATTATCTATTGCTGTTATTTTATTTGATTTCTTTGTCATCCTGGCAATTGCCATATTTTTTTCTGCCCAATCAATTGCTATGTAATGATCATAAATGATATCATCCAATTTGGTCTCCTCCTGTGTTTAAGTTTTTTGTCGTGATTAACTCATAACACAGTTGTGTTTATTCCTTAAAGGAGACCATCTTTCTCATTTTATCGGGTCTCTGACCTGTCTATAATTTATAAAATAACTTCCCGTAATATTTAAACAAACTCAGTTTCAGATTCCGTTTTTTCAAAACATAAGTTTACTGTTCTGCCCTTTGCTATTGTCCTGTGTATCAATCCTTTTTTAACAAGGTATGTGTCTTCAGGTTTTAGAGTAACGGGCGGTCTGTCCTTAAACTCTATTACAAGCTCACCTTCAAGTATCATAAAGAGCTCATCGGTTTCCGGATGAAAATGCCACGGATATTCACCTTCATTTACAGCAAGCCTTAAGCAGCTGTCATTAATTTCGCTTACTACAAAATTTTCATGGGAGCTGTTTACTGAATCACTTAGGATTTTAAGGTTTTTAATGTTTTCCATTTTTAATTTTCTTTTAACATGGTTTCTATTATCCTCGAAGTCTGCATAACTTTAACCTGTAATTTGGGGTGGACCAGGTTCTGCCATAGGTAGTTATGATGCTCTATAATGGTTTCTGCATCTGCATAGGACTTATCCGCTGTCGTATGCCCGTCTGACGCAGCAATAATATTATAATCATAGCTGAGAGCAGCCCGTAATGTTGTATCCACGCAAAAATCAGTTGCGCATCCTGTAATTATAAGGCTGTCTGTGTTTTCGGCATCAAGAACAGATTTTAGTTTTGATCTGTAGAATGAGTCACATGCTGTTTTATGAATAACCGGGTCTTTGGGTAGACGGTCAAGTGATGGTAAAAGCTGCCATGCATCACTGCCTGTTTCAAACATGTCGCCAGTCGAATCGTTATGCTGTATGAATATTACGCGTCCGCTGCTCATTCTTACAGTATCAGCCAGTGTGTTTATATTGCTGATAACTTTTTCAGAGTTATATCTTGGTGTTTCATCTGTAAAAAGACCTGCCTGCATATCGATAACTATAAGTGCGATCCCTGTAGCCATTTAGTACCTCGGTTTATCCTTTGTTTCTGCATAATAGACTTCAAGACCTTTTTCCTGAATTTCTCTATTTATGAGTGTCCAGCGTGTCTTTAAATTTTTATCAAAATTTGTATTTTCGCACGGGAAATCTTTACACTGAAAGCAGAAATCAACTTCCTTTTCCTGATGGCAGCTTCTCACTCCGCAGCTTGTAAAAAGTTTACAGTTCTCTTTTCTGCACCCTTTGCAGTTTTCCGATACGAGATGATCCAGGAAAATTTTAAAATCAGAATATTTGTTGAATACTGGATTGTCGAGCAGTTCTTCAAAACGTTTTGCATAAGGCGCAAAATTACCAAGCTTTTCTTTAAGTTTTATACTGTATTTTCTGATTTCACCATCTTCATAAGCAAAACATTTTTTGCAGTTTAATCCGCAGGGGCTCAATGTATTCAGTATTTCATCATAATCCATGATTTTGCCTCAGCATACGTTTATAGTATCTTATTAGTGCCAGCATTAAAGTTCAGAGTCAGTAAAAAATCTCAGTGTAATATCCAGTCCCAGTGTAGGGGCACGAGGCATCGTGCCCTTAGCAATGATGGAGGCAATTCGCGGGCAGACACAGAGGTCTGCACCCTACAATTAGTAATGTGTTTTTGGGGTTTATAAATATGTTTGTCACATATCGTAACCTATGTCGTATAGTGTGCATTGATATCAATATATCCTTCGGTTAAATCACATCCCCATACTTTCTCAGAGTATGGGCCGTTGCCAAGAACAATCTCAATGTGAACTTCATCTTTTTTTAATAATTTTGAAATTTCATCCAGAGATACTTTATTTTGGTCAAGAGCTTCAGCATCCAGCTTTATCCGGTCTGTACCCTGTCCAAATAGTATTTTAAGGTCAGATATACTAACGGAATACTGAAACACTTTACCGATTGCCATAATAAACCTGCCCCAGTTAGGATCACCGCCGTATATGGCTGTTTTTACAAGTGGTGAATTTACAACCGATTTTGCAGTTAAAAGCGCCTGTTCCTGCGTCTGTGCTCCTGATACAACAAGTTCGATAAGTTTTGTTGCACCCTCTCCATCGCGTGCTATTTCTTTTGCAAGATAAACTGACATATCTGTAAGTGTTTTCTCAAACTCATCATGATCTACTGGTCCGGAAAGACCGTTGCACATAACAGCAACTGTGTCGCTGGTTGAGGTGTCAGTATCAACCGAAATTCTATTGAATGATTTATTAACAGCATTAACCAGAATTGCCTGAAGACTTTCTGAGTCGATCTCTGCATCAGACATAAAATAACAGAGCATGGTTGCCATGTTTGGCTCAATCATGCCTGAACCCTTTGCTATGCCGAGTATGGTCGCATTGCCTGCCTTTCCTGTAACCCATTTGGGTCTGGTGTCGGTAGTCATTATGCTGCGGGCAAAATCAATAATATGCTGTTCTGTTTTTCCAAAATCATTTTTAATGGCTTCACAGCCTTTAGTTATAACATCCATTGGTAAGCGACGGCCTATAACACCTGTAGAAGAGGGCAGTACCATCTCAGTTTCAATTCCGCATGCGGAAGCAACAAGGCTGCAGATTGTTTTTGAGTCTTTCAATCCCTGCGTTTCGGTTGCGACATTGGCGTTTTTAGAATTTACGATTATTGCCTGAAGCCTGCCGTCCTTTAAATGTTCCCGCCCGATTATAACCGGTGCGCCGGGCATTGTGTTTTTTGTAAATACACCTGCGGCATTGCAGACGCTGTCAGACAGAACACCTCCGAAATCCAGTGTGCTGTCCTTGATTCCTATGTTTTTACCAAACCAGCTGAAGCCCGGTATTATCTTTATTTTGTTTTCTATCATTATATTTTCTTTCTTAATTTTAAAATCCGTTATATTCTCGATGAATGGTTTTGCTGTCCCATTCTTTCCTTAAAATGCTCATTGAGTGGCAATTCCAGTAAGTCTCGCCTACCTTTGCTGATTCTCGAAAAGTACCCTCTAAATAAAAGCCAATGTCGTTATAACATTTTATTGCAGCCACATTAAAATCAAACACTCCCAAAGCTATTCTGTTTAACTCCAGTGTTTCAAATCCGAAATTGAGCACATTATTAATCATTGTTTTCGCCAACCCTTCATTTCTATGGTCGGGCGAAATGATTACGCGGGTTAATCGTGCCTGATCGGTGGCCCTGTGAAAGCCTGATAGCTCACAATACCCTGATACATTATTATGGTTGAGCAAAATAAAAGGATATAGTGTTTGAGGGGGCGTTTTTCCAATGCTTATGTGCTCTCTGAACTGCTTCTGGGTCATTGGCCATTTAAAGGCAGGCCCGGCCCATTGAACCATATCAGATTCAGATTTTACCCATGAGACAATATCTCGAATATATTTATACCTGAGTGGCATTATCTTTATTTTGTTTTCAGATATCATATTTCCTTTAAAGTCTTCATTGCCCTTTTAGCCCTGTTCCCGCCAAAGGCATATATAGCGCGTGTACCGGAAAAAACTTCACCTCCATGAAGTGTTTCTTTAGGGATAACATACTCATCTCCGGCCAGAAGAGATATCACTTCTTCACCAATGAACAGGTCGTATTGCCCCTGAACCACTATAATATATTCTTCAAAAGGGTGCTGGTGTTCTTTACTGACTGAGTTTTCTTTATATGTCCAGAAAGCCATTTGGCTGCCGTCAGCACCGTCAAATACATATCCTTCAATACCCGGAGTGAACTGTGAATCAGGATCAACCATATTTGCCGGGTGTTTCATAAAACCTGGAAATTCATTCATGGTGTTTTCTCCATTTACAGGTAAATGACTTTATTCTTTTTTCTGCCAGATATAGTAAGGGCCTCTTTCACTGATCCAGTCTTTATATCCCAGTTCTTTAATCTTTAACAGGTTTTTATAAGGAGTATCTCTGCAGCGGGGTCTGACTATATCGAAGTATTTACACTCTTTAAAATCCGCACATTCCCAGCAGCCCTCATAGCCTTTTTCTTCTGCGCATTTCATTATGCCGCATGGTCTGCCTCCGCATCCGCCGCCTTTCCTGCAGGGCTCCCGGCAGTCGTTAGCCGATATAAATTTAAGTATATCCACAAATTTATCGTAATGTTCCAGCTCTCTGCCGAATGGGCTTTTTACAGATGCGTACTGTTTAAAGTCTGCATCTTCAAGCTTTGCCATTAACTCTTCTGCCAGTACACTGAAATTGTTTTTGTACCACATACAGTCAGGGCAGTATAAACCGCAGCAGGCTGTTAAATCTTTTTCATTCATTTTATTTCTCCTTGATTTTCACACAAAGCCGCAAGGTTACAAAGGTAGAAGCTTAAAAGATTTTTGTGTTATAAAAAGTATTTGGTTTTCTTTGTGTCTTTGCGCCTTTGTGTGAGATACAGCTTTAGTTTTTTTTGCTTTTCTCCTTAGCTTGACGCTAATGCGCAAAGGCGTGCGTCCATCAGCTTTTGCTTTAAAAACAAAAATGGATTCCCATCATTTATGGGAATGACGAAAACAAGGTCACGTTATTAATAGAATATTAATAAGATATCATTATTGTATTTAAAATTAAAACATACTGTTTTGGGGCGACAGTAACACTATTTATAAAATAGTCTTTTATTGAGTGTTGGATGTTGAGAGTTGGACGTTGGTCGTTCACCCTGTTAAATCTGCATAGCTGTTTGCAGGCAGCATTTAACAGGGTTCATCTTTTTATTACCCCTTAAACCCTTCAAGCTTCTCAAAATCCAGTGTGGCAAAATAATCATCCACTGTCTCGGCTCTTCTTATCTCTATAATATCACCGTTTTCTCTGAGCAGTAATTCTGCAGAGCGGAGTTTGCCGTTATAATTAAAGCCCATGGAGTGCCCGTGTGCGCCTGTGTCGTGTATAACGAGAAGGTCGCCTATCTCTATTTCCGGCAGTTCACGGTCCACTGCAAACCTGTCTATTGATTCACATAAAGATCCTGTTACATCATATACCTTGTCTTTTGGCATATCCTCTTTGCCTGTTACGGTTACGTGGTGATATGCCCCGTACATTCCCGGTCTCATAAGGTTTGCCATGTTTGCGTCCACGCCTATAAAGGTCTTGTATATGTCCTTCCTGTGAAGCACCCTGGTAACAAGATATCCGTAGGGGCCTGTAATGGCGCGTCCGCACTCCATAAAGATAGAAAGCGGATCAAGGTCTGTTCCCTTGATTTTGGCATCATATTTTTTATGGATCTCTGACCCGATAAAAGCAAGATCAACCTTTTCATCTTCGGGTTTATAGGGGATGCCTATTCCGCCGCTCATGTTTACAAAGCTTAAGGTTATGCCGAGCTGTTCTTTTATTTCTATTGCAAGATCAAAAAGCATGTCTGCTGTGTCTACAAAGTAATTTTTGTTGAGCTCATTGGATGCAATAAATGTGTGTACGCCAAACTTTTTAGCGCCTTTTTCCTTAAGCAGAGCAAGCCCCTCAAAAACCTGCTCCCTGGTAAAGCCGTATTTTGCTTCTGTCGGATCACCCATTATAAAACTTCCTTCCCTGAGTTTTCCTGGATTGTATCTCACGGACATTGTTTCCGGAATTCCGCAGATGCCTTCAAGAAAGGGGATATGGCTGATGTCGTCAAGGTTGATGATTGCACCGAGCTCATGAGCTTTTTTAAACTCATATGCAGGAGTATCGTTTGATGTAAACATTATGTCTTTGCCGACTATTCCTGCTTTTTCAGAAAGAAGAAGCTCGGGCAGTGAACTGCAGTCAGCTCCAAATCCCTCTTCTTTTAAAACCTTTAACAGGAAAGGGTTAGGGGTAGCCTTTACAGCAAAGTACTCTTTATAGCCCTGGTTCCAGCTGAATGCATTTAAAAGATCTTTTGCATTCTGCCTCATGGCTTTTTCATCGTAAATATGAAAAGGTGTCGGGTATTCTGCTGAAATTTTTTCAAGTTCGTCTTTTGTAAATGGAAGTGATTTTGATGCCATTTTTATATGTTTTCCTCCTGTATTGTCCTGCCTGAGGGCAAAAGGACCTGTTTTTTTTAATTAAAATATTAATTCAAGCTGTTCAAGCCTGGTTTTTAATTCGTTTATAATCTCTTTTTCCTTTTTCTCAGTTTCTGCTTCAAATGTCACTGATAATCTTAAAAAAGAACCTGCATCATCCCATGGAACGGTTATAACTGATGCCTTATGGATAAGGTATTCAGCAGCCTGTTCTGCAGACGAGAATTCTATCCCGGATTTTGTACCCTTTGGGGCAGGTACATAGATGTAAAAAGACCCTCTCGGTTTTTTTATTTTGAATCCGATTCTGCCAAGAGCATCAACCATCAGGTCAAGTCGTCTGGAGTATTTTTTTATTGTTTCTTTCGTGATCTCAGGGTTTTTAAGTGCTGTACAGCCTGCCTTCTGTATTGCTCTGAACTGCCCTGAGTCAGTATTGTCCTTTACTGTTCCGTATAACTGCATTGCCAGTTCACTTCCTGCTGCAAAGGCCAGTCTCCAGCCTGTCATGTTAAATGCCTTTGAAAGGGAGTGAATCTCAATTGCAGTATCAAATGCACCATCTATAGATAAAATGCTTAAAGGAGCATCCTCGTAAACAATCGAGGCATAGGCTGCATCGGAAACAATTATTATGTTGTTGTTCAGGGCAAACTCAATTACCCTTTTATAAAAATCCGCAGTTGCAATCTGGCCAGTCGGGTTATTGGGGTAATTGATGTAAAGCAGTTTTGCCTTTTCGAGTATTTCATCCGGTATGCTGTTAAATGCCGGGTAAAAATCGTTTTCCTCCAGAAGGGGAATGTTGTAAACACTTCCTCCCAGATACTTTGTATATGTGCCCATAACCGGATAACCCGGAACAGTCATCAGTGTAATATCGCCCGGGTTGATAAAACACAGAGGGATCATGGCAAGTATGGGCTTAGAGCCCATTCCGTGTATAACATTCTTTTCGGTTAACCCCTTAACTCCGTAAACTCTATCCATATAATCAACACAGGCTTTCTGGAACTCAATAATACCGTTATCCGCATAAAAGCGGTTTTCGGGCTCGCAGCATTCGGCCTTTAATCTATCTGTTACTGATAGATCAGCACTCCCGTCAGGTTCCCCTACGCCAAGGTCAATAATCTCTTTGTCAGGATAGAGTCTGACTGCTTCTTCCCTGGCCTGTTTAATTTTTGCAAACTTGTAAAGCTCAGTGTCCTGGCCGAAATTGATTCCGCCAAGCCTGTCAGAAATATTTTTACGAATAGTATTTGCCATAAATTGCCTCACGATTATAAGAAGTCGCCAAGCCCGCTAAGTCCCGGATCATTCGGGGTTCCTTTAAGTATTTCCTTTACTGCATCTGCAAGTGATTTAATTCCTGTTTTAATCTGATCCTGTGTAACACCGCTGTATGATAATCTGAATGAGTTGATAAACCTGTGGTCAAGGTCCTGCAAAGGTCCCGGAACAATCGCCACTCCTTTTTCTATTGCATGAAGAAAAAGGGCGATGCTGGAATACCCCTTGGGAAGTTCAACCCACATATGGAAGCTGCCCTTCGGTTTTGTCCATGTTACGCCTTCCGGCATGTGTTTTTCAAGTGATTCAATAACCGCATTTCTTCCTGTGCGGTAGTGGTCACGCGCTTTTTTAAGGTGTCTGTCGTATTCTCCTGACTTAAGAAGAGAAAGGGCGATTCCCTGCATTAAGGGCGGAGAGCCGAGATCAATTGCCTTTTTAAGCCCGCAGAATGATTTTATGCGCTCCTCATCAGTGATAAGCCAGCCGATTCTTAGGCCGGGCATAAAGGATTTGGAAAGCGATCCCATGACAATACAGTTTTTAAGGCCTGTCTCTGATATGATGCTTTTTCTTAAGGAGCCTTCAAATCTTAAGTCATGAAATATTTCATCAGCCAGGATATCCGTATTATGTTCCTTTGCCCATTTTATTACCTGGGTCTGTCGTTCAGCACTCAAATCAAGGCCCATGGGGTGCTGGAATTCCGGGCATAAATAGAGCAGGGAAGGGCGGTTATTGCTGAATCTTTCAAGTTTGTCTATTTCAGGTCCGGAACTGTCTCGTGAAACAGTTTCAACCCAGTGTCCTATTGCTCCAAAGGCTCTTGGGATTCCCAGCCAGCATGGCGTTTCACATATAATGCGCTGTTTGTTTTCAAGTGCGGACTGGGCAATTATAGACGCAGCCTGCTGAGATCCGTTTGTAATTAGAATGTTGTCTGAGCTTATATTCATTCCTTCGGAATTGAATCTTTTTGCAAGCTCATCTCTTAAAGGCTGGAGACCAAGAGGTGAATCTCCGTAAACATGATAATGGTTTTCCCCATTTGAAAGTGCATCTGCTGCAAGTCTTGAAAGAATGTCCTGATCCCAGAGAGCAGGGGCAGGAATACCGGAAGTGAAATGAATGAGCCCCGGTCTTTTGGTAAGGTCCATTAAAGCTTCAAGGCTTTTTGCAATGCCCATGCGCAGTCTGCGGGCAGCAATAGTGGATTCACTGTTTGTACTATGTTCCTGAAAAGGGGTGCTGTTTGTGTCAGGCTCTTCTTTAGCAGCAGCTTTGCCCGGGTCCAGAACAAAAGTTCCTCTCCCGACATGAGAGCCGATAAGTCCCTGTGCTGATAGATCTTCAAATGCACGGCGGATAGTGGAGTGAGTTACTCCGATATCTTTAGCCAGAGCCGTTACTGCAGGGAGCTGTTCTCCGGGTTTTAAAGCGCCTTTAGTGATAGCTTTTTCAATTGCATCGCGGATTTGAATAAATAAAGGCTCGCCGGAGTTTTTGCTGACTTTTATTTTGATCATATTTTCCTTAGGTGAATTAATAGACGTAATAATATCGTATTAATATGGTGGTGTCAAGTTTTTATTGTGAGGTGTAATTTTAAAATAAGGCACGGCACGCCCTGCCGTAACAAGGAGAGATTTGATAGATAGGAGGATTAGTGCTGAATACACTGTAGCGGCACAGCGTGCTGTGCCAGGTTTTAAAGCTAAACTTCTAACCTTCTCAACTTCTGCTTTTACTACGCCGCAAAAAGTTCAAGGACAGCAATTTCCGGAGCGCAGTTAAACCTGACAGGGTAAATAGCCCAGCCGATTCCTTTGCTTATAAAAAGAGGGCCTTTGTCTGTATTTATTAATCCTCTTGAATACTTTTTGTTTTTAACCGGGAGGACAGGAGGGCCGTAGAATGGAATTGAAACCTGGCCGCCGTGGGTGTGTCCGCTTAAAAATAAAGAAACAGGGGTGGTAAACTTTGTATCAACGGAATCGGGATTATGGGTTAAAAGAACTCTGAAGTCATTTTCGTCAGACGTTTTAAAGCACTCATCAATATTAAGCTTATCTTCCCATAAATCTCCGGCACCTCCGATAACAATTCTTTCATTACTCCTGTATATTGCCCTGCAGATATGTCTTACGCTTTGCCCGGATCGTTCAAGCCATTCAATGGATTTTGAAGTATCTGCCCAGTGGTCATGATTACCTAATACGGAATATACACCATGCTTTGCCTTTAATTTTAAAAGCACTGGCCATACTGCATCTATCTGCTCTGTCGAGTTTCTTTCATGCACATAATCTCCTGTGCACACTATAATATCCGGTTTATGTTTATTTGCTTTTTCAACCACTCCTTCAATAAAATCAAGCGAGACAAGCGGTCCGTAATGAAGGTCTGTAAGTTGAACAATTTTAAACCCGTTAAAGGAAGATGGGAGGGATGGGACCGTTATACGGTATCTGTTAATTTTTACAATATTCCGTTCAATAAAAACAGGGTAGCTTGCAGCAAGTACAGTAAATGCTCCGCCGAAACCTATTGTTTTAAGAAATTTGCGTCTGTTCATTTTGTGATATGCCCTCATTTGTGAAGAAATAAGAGATGATAGTAAAGCATATTTTAGAAAATAAAATGAAAAAACTATGAAATAATAAAAGATCAGTAGTGGAGGGCCTTGCGCCCTCCTGTTTTAAGGGGCTAACTGGCCCCGTTATTATTTCTTTATTATTATCGGGGATTAATTTGATATTGTTATATTTGTGATCATCCTGCATGCTGGCGGACGCAAGACCCGCCCCTACATAAGATTAATCGAAAAAGGTATGTTCTGTATTAGCTGTTTAAGGAAGTAAACCTATACTTCATAATCCGCATCAGCCAGCACTTCTTTAGCGTTTTTAACATCTTCTTTTTTGACCATTAAACGGACGCCTCTTGCCCATGTAAGTGCGGGGTCAACACTTCCGCAGTCATCACTGAAGGTTACTGCGTCTATATCGTTTGCTTCAAGCAGGCCCTGAGCAAGGTCTGCCTCATACCTGTCTGTAAATGTTATTATTTTTACCCAGTCAACGTATTCCGGAGTTTCTTCCGGTTCGGGTGTAAGTTCAGGAACAAGGTCAACATCGCAGTCAGCGCATTTAGAAAAACCTTCTCTGTATTCAGATTTACATTTAGGACAAAACATAAAATCCTCCGATTAAAGTTACCATTGCCAGGTAATCAACTGATAAATAAAAGTTATGAACAGGTATTGAAGCTTACCATATAAAATATGGAGTTGCCAATATCATAAAGCAGCATTAAAAAAAATGCTGCGGATTTGAAGTGTCTGTTGACAATAACGGCATTTTTATTAAAAATCCCCAAAACGGATCCGATTTCCTGAATCCTGTTAATACCAATTCAATTATTAATTCATAACATCATTAAAAAGGGGGAGTATCATGCGTAAAAAAATAATGATTATTGCTGCTGTTCTGTTTTTACTGCCTGGAGTGTTTGTTTTTGGAGCCGGGAAAACCTGTGACCGTGCATGTCTTGAAGGGTATATGGATAAATATCTTGATGCCGTTAAAAATAATAACCCGGACGATGAAATGTTTGCCAAAAACATTAAGTTTACGGAAAATGGTATCAGGCTTCCGCTTGGCGGAGAAGGACTCTGGTACAGCATGGCTGACAGAGCAAATTACAGCTTTTATGTTCCTGATATTGAGACCAGGAAGGTTGCTTTTATAGGAACAGTAAAGGAAAAGGGTTCTCCCGGCATGGATGGTAAACCTGCAAAAGATACTCTTGCGGCTGTAGCCATCCGCTTAAAGATAGATGACAGCGATAAAATATCAGAAGTCGAACAGCTTGTTATTCGCCCTGATAAGGATCTCTTTGCTGCCCCGGAGCCAGCAGAAGGCGCTGCTCCTCCAATGTTTCCTCCCACAGGTGAAGCCGTTGATAAAATGGGTAAACCACATCCGGTATATTTTGAAGTTATTCCTGAAAAAGAACGCATGGGACGTGAAGATCTTGTTGAGGTTGCCAACTATTATTTTGAAGGGCTCCAGAGAAACGACACCAAAGGATATTATCCTTTTACAGATGACTGCGAAAGATTTGAAAACGGAATGCAGACAACACAGACAAATTGTAAAAAACAGTTTGAGTCAGGTCAGCTTAAAGATATAGTTTCACGCATCCGTGACCGCCGCTTTGTTGCTGTTGACAGGGAACGCGGCATCGTGTTCGCTTTTGGATTTTTTGATCATGTATCCATCAACTGGACATGGCAGATTGCTGAGCTGTTTAAGATAGAAAAAGGCAACATCAGAAGAATTGAAGCTGTTTTTCTTCAGGGACCATACGGTATAAATTCCGGATGGAGCACCTATGAGCAGGGTATGTCCGAAGAGATTCAGAGTATAAGGTAGATACTTTGGAAGCGGTCAGCACTCAGCTATCAGCGGTCAGCTTAAGCAAGAAATCCCAAAATAAAAGCGTAAGATCTGTAGGGAGGGCCTTGCATCAATGTTGTTGACTTAAATTTGAACTTTTATTTTCTTAAATACAAAACTTTAATTTTTACCACAGAGAGCACTGAGAACATGGAGAAAAGCCTTTTATTAATAAAAAACGAAAATCGGTTTTGTCTTTTGTTTTTCTCTGTGAACTCCGTGTCCTCCGTGGTTAGCTGCTTTATTTATGGAACTGGCAGTAAGGCAGCAATATTGGGCCTTGCATCCTTCCATCTTTAAACAGCATGATGCCGCGCAGGTATCGATAAATTAAATTATATCGTGAAGTAGCTATGTAACCACGGGGAATGCTGATAGACATGGAGAGCTTGTCTCATTGAGCTTTTATCAATACATAACACAAAACATATCCGGCCTGAGGCAGTCTTACATCTGGAAGTAAATAAAAATGAAATTGAAAAGGAATTGAAATGTGCAGAAAGTTAATGATGTGTGTGTTTTTGCTTTTTTTTGTTGGATGCAGCGGAGCAGCTCAGCGAGGCGCCCTTAGTAGAGCATACCATAGCTATAATGATGGTGATTATGAAGATGTACTGCGTCTTACGAGCCAGGCGCAAAGTTATAAAAAACCTACCTATTATCTAAATGCCCAAATTTTATTTTTAAAAGCAATGGCACTGGAAAAACTTGAAAGAGATAAAGAGGCCCTGGGAGTATTTAAATTTCTTGCAGATCATTACAGCGACACAAAGTATGGCGAGAAAGCAAAGGAAAAAATAAAATAATTAAATCTGTATTTAGGAAAGGCTGATATGAGAAAAATTACAGTAATACTCGTGATGCTTGCATTCATTTCAGGGTGCTCAGCTTCTGCCCAGAAAGGGGCAATAGGTTTTGCCTATAGTAACTACCAAAAGGGTGATTATGAAGATGTTTTAACCATTACAGAGCGTGCGCAAAGCTATAAGGAGCCCTCCCATGAAGTAAAGGCAGAAATATTATTTTTGAGGGCACTGGCATTGGAGAAACTGGAAAGACATAATGAGGCGCAGGAAATATTTAAGCTACTCGCAGATAAATTTAATGACACTGAATACGGTTACAGAGCTATAGAGATTTTGAAATAGATTTTTAACAATTATAGATTTGGATTGGCTGTAAAGCTTTATCGGTTTTTAAAAGCCGACAAAGCATAAAAGGTTGGGGCTGCTATTATTGACATTTTAACGTCATAACATTATAATGTTTTCATTATTTTTTTGGAGGTGATGTTATGAATGCTTCAACAAAACGATCAACAGTATATCTTGACTCAACCCTGCATAAAGCCCTAAAGCTCAAATCCATTGAGACTTCACGGTCGATGTCTGATCTTGTAAATGAGGCAATAAGAGAATCGATTGCTGAAGATGCTGATGACCTGGCTATTTTTGATGAAAGGGCTGATGAACCTCTGATCAGCTATGATGAAATGGTCAAGAGGCTTAAAAAAGATGGCCGAATATAAAATATATTTCAAAAAATCTGTCTACAAAGATTTCCAATCAATTCCTAAAAAAGATCTGAAAAAAATAATGAAAGCCATCGAATCATTATCAAACGACCCAAGACCCTCTGGATGCCGAAAGCTATCTGGACAGGAACGATATCGCCTTCGTCAGGGGCAATATAGAATTATTTACTCAATACAAGATGATGAAATATCAGTTTGGATTGTAAAGGTCGGACACCGCAAAGAAGTGTACCGATAAGTCGAACAGAGTCTTTTACCTGGTAGCAAATGAATCGATGAATCGGGGTCGATGAATCGGGGTCGATGAATCGGGGTCGGACCAAGGTAATTTCTTGAAAATAAATTATAAAACCTAAGTAATTACTTGTTTTTACTGCTTATATAGCTCTTTTCAAGGTTGAAAATAATGATATAAGTTAAAAGCAACAGCAGAATAATTATTTTGAAATTATTGAAATTCTTTAATTGTGTCTCCTATCATTTTTATTTCGCTTTTTTATCTTTAAGACAAACTGATACTCATGTTCCACCTCAAGAAAGGTTATCAATGTTATGACTGATCCCGCATGTTTTGCCCCTTATATTAAGCAGAAAAAAAGCAACCCTCAAAACTTTGATGAAAGAGCAGAACTAATTCGGGATGCAATTAGGCTTACTGTTGAAAGACTTCCCGGAGAAAGCAGTAACGAAGCTAATATCCGCCACACGAATTCCTTTTTCTCTTTTTTAGAGGACAACTTTTCAGCTGACCGCTTTACAACCTATATTCAAAAGGTTCCTGAAACCAGTATAAGAACCACAGATAAAAACTTTATTGTTGAGGTAAAAGGTCAGTCTACGGAACAGATCGTGATGGTAGCTCATTATGACACCTGGGCAGGGTTTTCAAAGTATGCACCCGGTGCTGATGATAACAAGAGCGGTGTGGAAATGCTTAAGCATTACATTCTGCGTGATTTATGTTCGGATGATTTACCTGCGCTCACTCATATCTATCTTTTTTCCGGTTCCGAAGAGTGCGGAACAAAGGGGTTTTTATCTCAGTTTGCTGTAATAGGCGGGCTTTATGCTGCCAGTTATGCTGTTTCTGCCGGAAGCTGGCTTTACCTGCTCCTGTCGTTACTTTTGCTTCCTATGGCATTTTACCGCCTTGGCATCACAGGTACCAGGCACTTTTTAAAGACCATGCCAAAAGAGAAAAAGGAGCTGATACGGGCTGCCATAGCGGTTGACTCTGTTGGTGACGGCCGTTTATATATTCTTGAAAACGAACTGGGAGCAAACTTTTTCCGGGCTTTGTTTCCCTTTGATGGTTCGGAAAGCCTTAATGACCTTCTTGAAGAAGGGGCTCATCTTAACGGTATTAAGTATAATCAGTTTCTTGCAGGAGGAACAACAGACAGTGTTGTTTTTCTTGAAGAACGCCTGCGTTTTACAGGTCGTAATATTAGAAATATTCCTGCAGCCGCTATATTAACCATGTCGCCCGGTAAGGCCAGCCCCTTTGTTGTTGGCGGTAAGCTGCATACTAAAAACGATACGCCTGACCGGGTTTATATAAAACCTTTAAAAGAAGCCCTGGCTGTGCTGGACTATGCCCGTGATATTCTTAACGGAGGAAAGCGCAGGGATAAACCAAGGGAACTTGAAGAGCACCACTATGCCAGGTTGTACCGGGATGGTTCAAATCTTTACCTTGCATTAAAAGATGCTGTGGAGCCCAACCGCAGAAATATTAACTCTATATACCGGGTAGAAGGGACTCTTGAAAAGAAGAGGGCAGACCTTAAGGTTGTTAATATGGAATGGTGGGGTGTGGAAACAACACTTAAAAAGGAAATGAACGATTTCTGCCCAAAAGCAAAACAGGTCCCCGTTGATCAGCTGACTGTTACTGAAGGTGAAAATAAAGCCGCGTTTACAAAGCCGAATGGTTTAGGTCGAAAGATTAATGCTGCTTTGAGCGGATTGCTGGGTTTTGCGGAAAGGCTTACAGGAAGATACTCGCTGGCTGCAATGTTTGTGGTCTGTTACCTTATGGGGAAAATATCCGGCTGGCTGCTTGATTTAACACTCATTTTATTACCCTGTGTGAACGGCTTTTTTTATGCTCATCTGCTGCCGGTTTTTATCACCATATGGATTTTACAGCTTGCACTGCTGGCACGGTTATTTTCCCGTGAAATGCCTGCTGCCATGGACAATGCCTATAAGCATAGAAACAGAGCTGATAATTTCGGGAGTCTTAGGCGAATTGATAAAAATGGAAAAGGAGATATGTGATGAGCAAAATTATAATCATTGTGGCTTGTGCTGTATTTCTTATTTTAGCTGTATTCTACCTGCTTACTGCAACCTTTGTAAAAGAATCAGGGGTGGAAGTTAACAGGCCTGTTTCATACCAGTCAGCCAACCCGGACAATGGAACCATTGCTGTAAATATTATGGAAGACGGAACTATATCAATAAAAGGTAAAAAAATTGATATTGTATCTATAATATCAAGGATGGAAGATTTTAAAAAAGAATTCCCTGAAGGGAAGGTTGTTATAACTGGTGCTGATTTCAGCCAGTCCAAACTTCCAATTGAAATCCTTGAACAGGTAAGGCTGGCAGGTATAAAAAATGTGATTGTAGCAACTGAGGCTCAGTAGTAAGGAGATAACTCTATGCCTCAAATGACTGCTTATTGCGGGCTTATTTGCTCAACTTGCCCCAATTCATAGAATGTATTGAATAGCGTTAAGGAAAAACAAACATGATTATCAGATCTGCCAAAATGGGTGATACAGAAAAAATTGCATCTATGCATAAAGCATCTATTGAGGCACTATGCGCGGAAAGCTATTCTCCTGAAAACATAGCCGGATGGGTGTCTATCCTTTCGCCGGATATTTATGAAAGCGCTATTAAAGAAAAAATCATGATCGTAGCAGAAAGAGAAGGTAGGATTCTTGGGATGGGCATTTTAAACATTGAAAATAAAAAAATAGGCGCACTCTATATTCACCCAAAGGTAAAAGGAACAGGTGTCGGGAGTAGACTGCTGCAGGAACTTGAAGCTATAGCTTTAAAAAATAATATTGATCAATTATCCTTAAGCTCGACAATAAATGCTTTTAGTTTTTATACCCGTCAGGGGTATACAGGCGAAGAAAATGAAATTCATGAACTTCCTAACGGGACAAAGCTTGATTGCATTCGGATGTATAAGAAACTGAAAAGTTAAAAAATGAACCTGTTGAGATACATTGTAATGAGTAATTGTAGACGTGCTAAAGATGGAAAATGTGTTTTTTTAATGTGAATTTTCGAAATGCACTATTTGAATAATTCGGAATGTGACCCGGTTCTTTCCAGATGCAGATTATCACCTTGCACCATATAAATTAACAACCAGTCCGGTTCAATGTGGCAATCCCGGTGACCGGACCAGCGGCCTGATAATGTATGATCCCGGTATCTGGTCTCAAGCTCTTCTCCTGATGCCAGCCTGTTAATGACATATCTTAATTTATCAAGATCCTTATTTTGTCTTTTTATCCTCTTGTAGTCTTTCTTAAACTGGGTTGTATATAATATGTTCAACTTTCAAGACTCCTGAACAGGTCATCAACATCATCAGCCTTATGCAGTTTCTTTCCGTTTTCAGAATCCGTAAGCGTTTTGGCGGTCAATTCATTAGGTATTTTTACTTCAAAAGGTATCCCCTTATGCATTGTTATTTGGGCCAGATACATCGAAATTGCCTCAGACATTGTAATGTTAAGTTTGTTCAGTATTTCCTGGGCATCTTCTTTGATTCTGGAATCTATTCTAGTTTGTATAATTGCTGTTTTTGCCATTTCAAACCTCTTTATTGTGTGACGATGTAATTACATATATAGTACATTATAATGATTTGTTAGGTTATAGCAATTAAAAATATAAATTGGTGAAACACTTTAAAAATATTATGTTTAAGGCAACTTAAAGTTGCTATGTTGGTTGGCTTGATTATATTGATTAGCTTTTTGGGGCTTATGTGTCATCTCCGGAATCATAACACTTTCCATCCAGGTCTTCTCCATTTAATCTGGCAGTCTGCTTTTAGCCTTCTGATCTTTTCTTCCAGGTGATATGTTTTGATAATGTTTTTAGCAGCCCAAAAAAGAACCTCAGTCAATTAATAAAAAGAATATTCATTAAATGACTGAGATTCTAACACGGGTTTTTAGGGTATACCGGTTTTGCGACGTGGAGCGACATAGAGCGACGCTATGCGACAAAAACCCTCAAAATAAGACATTGACAAGATTTTTTAAGTGCTCATAAATTGATTATTGAACTCTAAATTTTAATATTTTACCTCCTTACCTGAGGAAGTAACTAATTTGAGATTACTTGGCTTTGCGGGAGGTTTTTTATTTTGTGAATTAATCTTATTAAAAACGACATCATTATGACTGTTTTTTGTTTCCTCTGTTCCTGTCAATTTGCTTAAATTATCAGATATCTTCAATATATAGGATATCTGATCAGTGCCATCCATGATGTAAAACTCAACGCTATCACCTTTAATACTGATCCTATCCATATTTGATACTACTTCTAATCCATTTGAAAACATAATGTATTCACCTGAATAATAATACCCGGACCTCTTAAATTTTAAATCGCGCAGAAAAGAATAATCACTAGAAGGTTGTTCAATACGCCATGTGCCATTTATATCAATAACTTTAGCGCTGGGTTCGATATAGGCTTGTGCTAGAGTTTGCCAGAATGTTTTATCATGAGGACTGTTACGCTGAACATAGGCTTCAAGCATACAATAGTCATAGAGTTCCTTTTTAAAAATAGAGTTGAGCTGTTTGCATGCGTTTGCTTTTTCGACATAATCTTCTTTTGTAATATTTATAATATCGTCTATACTTATTCCATCCAGAACAGAAGCAAAAACACCTAACATCATAATGTTATTAAAAAGCCCTTGCCTTTCAGCCATATCTTTTTCTATCTCGGCCAGTTTTTTTATTTCACTCCGCGTTCTATTGGACAGTTTTAATGGTTCAGCGTTAGTGTTATTGGGTGAGGCAGTTATAGTAAAAAATAACAAAGCAGCAAATAGTGTACATAAACTTTTATTAATTTTCATTTTAAACCCTCCTTGGTTTGAAAAAAAAATATTTTTTTTTAAAGACTTCTATATATCTGACGATAGCAATATGTTTGCCAGAATTGATAAGTGTGATTTACTTAAATAAAACAATATGATAGGTGTGAGTTGCTCTTTTGCTAGGTAAGTTGTCGTGTGATTTATTATACATCATGTATTTTATTTTATACGTTGCCACTGTTACAACTGAATACGCATCAAAAGAGATTAAGAAATTTATTGATGAAATTTTTGTTTTTTAATGTCATTTTCCTGTTTTACAGTTATAAAAAATGGGAAAGCTCCCATAAAAACCAAAATTAACTCTGAACTGTAACATTGATTTTTTAATTAGTGATTTCGATTTTTATCGTTTTTAAGACTATGGCAAGTAATCTAAAAAATCCGTTTTATAACTATCTTTCTGTATAACATTCAAAAAGTAATATTACACAGAACTGCTCAATAACTTGTTATGACAATGAAGTGAACGTAAATCAAATGAATACTATTTACACAATAATCCAGCAAAATCCGGAGTTTTTTGTTAGGGCTTTCGGTATAGTCAACGTACTTTGGGGTGCCTTTCTATACTTCAATAAAAAACGGCATGACCGGGAATTAAAAAAACTAGAACAATCTCTAAATCTTGATCTTGAACGAAGAAAATATATTTTTGAGCTAAAAATATCTCAATATGAGCGATATTTTGTAATGCTTGATGAATTTGGCAAAAAATATCAGGCAGGGCTTCTAGATAGAATGCAGCCAATGTTCAAGGAATATATGAATGCAATGTTGGCTGCAAAAACGGATGAAGAAAAGAATGCAGCAATAGGCGTTTTTAGCACTCAAGTTATGGAACTCATGAATGAAAGCTCTACGGAATATCTCAAACTCAAGGCAGAATCACGTTCTTTAAAATTAACGGCGAGTGACAAGCTTATTTTAATATTTGATGCTCTTGAATCACTGGTTAAAGAGTCCATGGACTCAGCTCAAGAATTCATAAAGCAACTCCCTACTCTTATTATGGCGGGAAATTCGGCTAAAATGACAGCTAAGCAAGCGAATCTCAACAAACAATCTGAGTTGATACAGGCTAAATCAGTTGAACTTGAGCATCAAATGCGGTCAGAACTTAAAGTTATTTGATCATAACCTGTCATTCAACAAGACGTGCTTACTATCTTGCCGAATCGAACTTCAAGGGTTGCGATATATTTACTTTTAATAACCTTTAATGGCAGTTTGCCGCACGCGTGTTAATTTTTCGTTCTGCAAAGCATGAAATGAAAGGAGAAAAAATGAAAAAACTTTTAAGTATAATTTTATTAGCATTATTTGTTGTTTTATTTTCCGAATCTGGCTTCGCTGGTGATTATAATTTTCGGAAAACAAAATGGGGAATGTCAATTGCACAAGTTAAATCATCTGAACCTTTAGAGGCATCAGAAGAAAGCGAAAATATATTAGGTTACAAAACGCAAGTACTTGGTAAAAATGTTTTAGTTGCCTACTTTTTTATTGATAATCAGTTGGTACGAACAAGATATATCCTAGTTGATTCTCATACAAACAAAAATGACTTTATTACAGACTATAATGATTTCAAAGAGATATTGACTAAAAAATACGGAAAACCAAAAGAGGATGAAAGTTATTGGAAAAACGATTTATATAAAGATAACCATTCTCATTGGGGCACAGCCATAAGCATGGGCCATTTGGTATATATCTCAAATTGGGAAACGAAAGATACTGAAATAAATAATATATTAACTGGGGAAAACTTCAATATATCATGCATTGTGGAATATAGTAGCAAAAATTTAGAAGAACTTGAGAAGAAGGCCCAAGAAAAGAAAAATCTAGAAGTATTTTAATGAGGTACATTATGCCCAGATTAATAATTTTAATATTTTTTGCTTTTACTTTATTAGCTAACTGCTCACGTGTTCCGAGCTCAGAAGAGCTAGAAAAAGATATAGCTTTATTGGATAAAAGAATTGAGGAAACAACCAAAGCTGCTCAAGAATATACAGGAGGCATAATATCAGTTTTATCGAACGTAAGACTGGAAACACTTAAAACTACAAAAGCTATGCTTGAGCAGAAAATTACAGGGATAAAAAGGTATATTCCGATTTCATATACAGTAAGTGGGAAAGAATATACTCCACCAGAAAACAAACAAGAAATTATGCTTGAGCTAGAGAGAGACATTAAAGAACTTAAGGAGGATTTATCAGAGGCAGAGGTTGAAAGTGAAGATTACAATAGTGGCTTACTTGGTGAACTCTCTCTCTCAAAAGTTTTTTCTATAAAAAATTCTATTACTTTTCTTGAGCAAAAATATTTTTTACTTAAACATGATATTCCTTTCTATTTAGTCATGCCTGATGCTCAAAAATCCGAAGAGACTGATTTCATACAAACACCAGGAGAAGATATTGATAAATTCTAAAAAAGCCATAACAATCCAATAAACTCGGATTTGGCGAAAAGCATGCTAAACCGGTTATCGGGTACGTTCTGTTTTAGGAGGTATACTTGAAGTTTGGTTTTCTAATTGATAAAAAAGAGTTCACGTGTAACGATTTTTCAATCGTAACGGTGGATAATTTCAATGATATAATAAATTCTTTTTATGAATATGTTCAAGTCAGTAATGGCTGGATTTATGGCTCCAAAAAAGAATTAAATAAGTCATATAGCGAAAAAAAGAAGTTCAATCAACCCGGCCCGACAGTTCACGATAGCTTCTTCCAAATGCCGACTACTCATGAGATTAAATCAAACTTTACAGATGAAGAACACTTGAGATTTCTCATTTTAGGGTATGGTTTTTTGCAAGGTGTATATTTAACGCCAGAAGGATATTCCTACTTAGGGCGTATACCATATGAGCCTGGAAAATTGAATGGACTCCTTTTAACAAAGGATGATTATGTAAACGGTATGGAGATTATAAATAACTACTTCAATTCATCATCAGAAGAAAATAGAAATCAAATGTTTGCATGTATTCATTGGTTTTCTATTGGCCAATCGCTTAACTTTGCTTGGGATAAATTCGATGCCCAATACAAAGTCCTAGATGGTATATGTAGATTGTCTGGAATTAAAACCGGACCCCATGCTAACCGCCCTGTAGCGCTTGCTAAAAAATATAATATTAAGCTTCCTAAATGGGCTGAACTTCACCCTGGCTCTACTAGAAAGGAAAGTCAGTTGAGTGTTCTTAGAAACGAGTTAGTTCATGAGGCAAAGTACGCAGGGCACCCAATTGGCTATTCTTATCCATCTGAAAATTATTCGTTAGAGCTAACTTCATTTAATACGAAATTGATTGCAGCGGCATTGGGTATTGAGACTCCCTATTTACAGGCCGATCCTAAAAACCCTTGCCAATGGGGATGGGATATAAAAAATTAACAAAAAATCCATTGAATCGCAAAAATGTATGCGTCCTCTAATGCCTAGCGTTAATTTGAATAAACTTCTGCTATAAGTCAAAACTATATATATTCTTGAAAATATGAATGCAATTATTTACCCTTCCATTCTTTTTTATTATTTCTGATAAACTCAACGACATCCTCTTCAACACAACACCAACGTCCTTCAACTTTTATCCATGGAGAATCTTTTCGTTTGGCAACTTTATAAAAATACTCTTTGCTGATTTGAAATCTCTCTGTGATTTTCTCTCGATTAAAAATTGCATTGCATGTCATTTTTTATTCCCTCCCAGGTATCCGGAAACTTAACCCTAAGCCGAAACAATTCCGCCTCCGTCTTCCCCCCTGTCAATGCAGATCAGTAATGGAAAAGCTCGTGTCCGGCAATCAAAAGTCTCAACATTAACATTTATCAAAGATTTCATGAGCACCTCCATATGAATCCAGAAAAATTGTGCGCGCCAAAAAAAAATAACAGAAATGCAGGTTTGCAAGGGATACACTACTTGCTCCCCCAGGGAAAAACGCGCGGTTCGCCGTACCCCGGCCTTGCGCCGGTTTGTTTTTGAAGTATATGTGTTGAATGTTTGATCCCTGCTGGCTTAACATTGATGGCGACTATCTGCGGGTAGACAGCCGTCTTCGCCAAGGCTCCGCCGGGCCAGGCAACGGTCTACCCTATGGTGATTTAATAACCTTTTTACCAGTGGTTCTGTTTAGAGTATTTCCCCACATTATATTAATAAATGGTTTTTAATATTTGCAGGGGCGAACCTGAGTGTTCACCTAAGTAATTCCCCGATGTATATTGATCCACCATCCATGTTCACCGGTAGGCAGCTTTTTACACAGAACATATCTTCATTAAGTTATGGAGCTATATATGGTTCGTGTGTAAAGTAGAAACTGGTCTCTGACCTGTCTTGTGAAGAGTGTTTAAATTTCAATATCTGTTTCAATTGATATTCATCACAATCCGGCCGCCTGTTTTAGGCAGGTTGATAACCCGTCTCTACAAAAATCATTATCCAGACTTTACAAGTGGATACCGTTTATTTCATGTCACAGTAATAAAAGTTTGAAATGTATATTTGAGAATAAAAAAGCCGCTTCAAATGAAGCGGCTTTGAAATTTTTTAGTGGTAGGCACGGTCGGGCTTGAACCGACGACCCCTACCGTGTCGAGGTAGTGCTCTCCCACTGAGCTACGCGCCTAAAAAGTGAAGCGATAATAAACAATCTCCTGTTCATATGTCAAGGAGATTTGTTTATGAAAAAATCTATTGTTTACAGCGTTGCTATTACCTTGCCTGTTGCAGAACTTTCGTAACCCGGAATAGCATTTATCTCATTCATGAGTGCAGAAGACTGAAGCACATCGTTAAGGATCTGCACTGTAGGATGCTCAAGCATATCCTCGGGTATAACAAGATCGCATCTGACAGCAGTAAGCGGCACAAAGTCAAGACCGTATGAATCTGCGACAACTCTTAAACCAAGGGCTGCATCTGCGACGCGGCAGGCAATGTGATATGCTCCTTCGCGATGAGATGTTACTTCATTGGTGTATCCGTTAATATCTGTCGGATTTACTCCTTCTTTCTCAATAAGGTCATCAAGGAGGGTTCTTAAGGCTGCTCCCTGATCCCTGTTTATAAATCTGACCATGGGCTGGGCAAGGTCGCTTACGTTTCTTATCCCAAGCGGATTGTTTTTTGCCACCATAAGCCCTTCTTCAAGAAGCGAAAACCCTATAATCCTGGCCTTCATTCCGTTAAGTTTTTTAGCTGCGATTTCTACATTGGACTCCTTGTCGCTGCTGTTATGGAAATGAGTTCCAGCTATGTGCGTGATTCCCTGGGAAAGATTGATTAACGCCTGGTTGCTTGAAGCAAAAAGACAGTGAACTCTTGACTGTGGGGACAGCCTTGCCACATGGTGACTTAATATCTGAAAGGCTGGGTCGCATCCCATTATTATAATGGTTTTGTCCATCTGCTGTTTTGAAAAAATCTGTGCTTTATCTCCGGCAGAGTCAAGGATACCGTCTGCAGGTAAAAGGCCGAATGAAGTTGATCTGGAACCGCTTAAAGGCACTCCAATAAGTCTGTCTCTGACTTTAGCAAGGGCAAGGCGGGAACTGGGCGATTTTTCACCATGAATATGATGAACTGACTCAAAATCACCTGGTTCTTCTTCCTTAAACAGATCCTCTACCCGGCAGCCGAAAAGCTTTGCAAGTCTGAGCGCAATCGCCGTATTGGGCATGTATCGTTCGTTTTCTATATCATAGATAGCCTGGCGCCTGACACTTATCATATCTGCGAGCTGCTGCTGGGACCAGCCATTAGCTGTTCTGTATTGTTTAACATTACACTTAATGGTTGTTTCTGTCTGTTTCATGCCGTCTCCCGGTAATATGTTTGATTCTGGATTATATATATCGCTTATATATATAATTTTACAGTGTAAAGTGTCAATTCTATTTGTAATTGCAGATTATGTCCATTGACTAATCCATGTTTTAAAAGTTGATTTTAAATGTCAAATGTAATAAGAAACGTACCTGAGATGTTTGTTGAATGTATGACTGTAAACAAAAGAAGGTTTATATGAAATTATATTTTGTAAAAAAACTATGGAACTGTTTAATATTATGTGTGATTTATCTGTCTGTGTTTTCTTCCGGAAGTACATTTGCAGATGATCTGTTTATGTATTGCGGTGCCGGTTTAAGGCAGCCTGTCGATAAAATTTTAAAGGAGTACAAGAAAAAGACCGGAGAAAACGTCATTGTTGAATTTGGCGGATCAGGACAGCTTCTTACGCGATATATGGCATCAGAAAAAGGCGACCTGTTTTTATCCGGATCGCATTTTTATACGGATAAACTCGATGAAGCCGGCAAAATAACTGTATCATACCCGATGGTTCTCCATGTCCCTGTAGTGGCTGTTAACAATGCATCAAAAGAAAAAGTCAAAAAGTTTGAAGACCTGGCAAAACCCGGCATAAGGGTTGGGCTTGGCGACCCAAAGGCAATGGCCCTTGGAAGAACTGCTGACACAATACTTGACAGGTCAGGCCTAAAAGAAGCGATAATTAAAAACAGGGTTGTAAATGCCGCCACTGTAAAACAGCTTACCCTTTATGTGCTTATGGGAAATGTCGATGCCGCGATTATTGCCAAGGCGGATGTTTTTCAGAACAAAGACAAGCTGGTATATTTTGAAATTGATAAAGACTGGTTCAAACCCGAAATTGTAACAATGGCTGTTCTTAAGGCTTCTAAAGAGATTAAAAAAGCAGAAAAACTTGCAGAATATTTCAGCCGGCCCGAAGCCATAAAGGTGTTTGCTGATTACGGTTTTATGCCTTTAAAATAGATGTTGAACAGGTGCTGATTTGAACCGATTTGACCGCATACTTATTATTCCGCTTATATTTTTCTCACTGCTTGTGCCCGCGGTAATATTTGCACTGATAACGCAGGTTTCCGTTAAAGAATTGATGGAAGCGGTGTTACATGCAGAGACATTTTTTGCCCTGAAATTTTCATTGTTAACATCAGTAACTGCAATGGTAATTGCAGTTTTAATTGGAATACCATCTGCATATTTTATTGCGCGCAGTGATTTTCCTCTTAAGGGAATGCTTGAAACTCTGCTTGAACTTCCACTGGTTATGCCGCCGTTAATTGTAGGCGTAGGGCTCCTGTTTTTACTCGGTAATAACATGCTCGGCGGGTACTTTGCCAAAATTGGAATCAATTTTATCTTTAACCCCATCGGAGCAGTTGCTGCCCAGGCATTTGTTGCAATCCCGGTTGTAATGAAGAGCGCGCGGGCTGCATTTTCTTCTGTAGACAGAGGGTATGAAGAAGCGGCACAAACCCTTGGTCTCAGTCCCTTTACCATTTTTATAAAAGTGAATATTCCCCTTGCAGCAAAAAGTCTTTTATCAGGCATGGTTCTGGCCTGGGCCCGGACTATGGGAGAATTCGGCGGAACTCTTATGGTTGCCGGTGCAACAAGGTTTCATACAGAGACACTTCCTATAGCTGTTTATTTAAATATATCAAGCGGCGAAACCGGTATTGCCATATCATGCGCCCTTGTGCTTTTAACCACAGCCTTTTTCCTTTTACTTGTTTCACGTTTTTTCAGCCGGCCGGTTAAGAATGCAGTAAAAGAAAGGGAAGGTGCATACTGATGGCATGTATCAGGTTAAAGGGAGTTAAAAACAGGTTTGTCCGGGTTGATGATTTTTCTGCTGCTGACGGCTGCATATGTGCTGTTGTGGGGCCTTCAGGCGCTGGAAAAACAAGTATGCTGAGGATAATAGCCGGATTGTCTGATCATGAAGGCAGTGTGTTTATAAATGAAAAAGAAATAAACCATACCAGAGCTTATGAACGAAAAGCTGGTTTTGTAAGCCAGGATCTGCATCTCTTTCCTCACCTTACACTTGAAGGCAACCTTAACCTCGCCATGCATTCTCTAGATATAAAACGGGCTGTAAAGGTTAATAAGATAAAAGAACTCACAGGCCTGCTTCGCATATCACATCTTATGGGACGAAAACCGGATACATTCAGCGGCGGCGAAAAACAGAGGGCCGCGCTTGCGAGAGTGCTTGCTTCGGAACCGGAAGTCCTTTTACTGGATGAACCCTTCAGTAAACTTGATTTCAGGACAGCAAGGTATCTCAGGCAGGAATTCAGAAATCTGCAGAAAAAGCTCAGTCTTACAACAATTATTGTTACCCATGATATCCAGGAGGCAAGGGAACTGGCAGACTGTATATGGGTAATGCAGGATGGTGTTCTTGCTTCTTCCACAAGCTCTTTTACCGCAGAATCAAATGGTAAAAATGATTCTTTTCTGGAAATTCCTAATGTTGTCTGCTGCAATGGAGTTGAATGCCTGGACAACGGTCTTGCATGTGCTCAGTGGGCAGGAGGATCGCTGCTGCTCCCATATGAAAATAAAAAATTTTCAAAGTTTACTGTCAGCCGCAGAAAAATAATGATTGGTGCCGAACCTCCTGACGGACCACCTATAAACCGGTTTAAAGGTGAAATAGAAAACATAAAAGACACGGATGACGGTATTATACTCTCGATCAGAATAGACAATACCATGCTGATGGTAGAGCTTTCATGTGATTACTGGGAACGGATGGGTCTGACTCAGGGTGAGACTGTTCACGGGTATATGCGGCTCAGGGATTTAAGGTGCTGCAATTGATGTTGTCTTTTTAAACCTTAAGGCCAGTATAAATGCACAGATGCTGAAGATAAATGCCGCGAGAATTGCATACTGATAATGAGATGTAATATCGTAAATTTTGCCGCCTGTGTAGGGTCCCAGTGCTCCAAGAATATTGCTTACAAAAATTAAAAGCCCCATGAGTGCTGCCATTGACTTTACTCCGAACAGCCCGCCTATAAAAAGAGGCATCTGCGGGATTTCCCCTCCATATGCAAACCCGAAGATTACTGCAAATATATAAAAATCCATGGAGGATCTGCAGAAAAACAGCCAGAAAAGAGATACAATTCTTAACACGTTGCATATCAAAAGAGAGTTGTGTGTGCCTATCCTGGCGCTTGCGCTCCCCATAATAAGCCTGCCTGCAATGCTTACAACACCGATAGTGCTTATAAAACCGGCGGCTTCCAGTGATGATATACCCATGTCGGTTGCATAGTTAACAAGGTGAATCATCACCATGTGCATGCAGAATAAAATAAAGCTGAATATGGTATTTAGCATGAGCATTTCTCTGCTGAATGCCGCTTTTTTGAAGGGTATTTCCGGTGTGATATTTAATAGGGCGCTGCCTTCTGCTGTGCTGTTTTTGCTATCTTTTTCCTGCGGAAGTTTAAGTAGAAATGATGTTGATATTATAAGAAAACCGGCGATTAACCCGAGACCAATAAATACTGACTGCCAGCCGTATGCATTTATAAGTCTTTCTGACATTGGAACGATTGTAAGTGTGCCGAGACCTGATCCGGTGGATGTAATTGCAAGGGCTATTGCCCGTTTTTTGTTAAACCACCTTGATGTAACCGCACTTCCTATGGTGAATGATCCGCTTAACCCAATGCTTAATATAAGACCGTAGGTAAGGTAAAACTGCCAGAGTTCGCTGACAAACCCCGAAAGAACCAGTCCGAGAGCCAGCGTTATTCCGCAGAATGATGTCATTTTTATGGGGCCGTATTTATCCGAAAGCCAGCCGGTAATTATGGCGACTGCTCCCCTAAGTACCAGTGAGATGGAATATACGGATGAAACCGTTGCCCTGTCCCAGTTAAAGGTTTCTATAATGGGTTTAAAGAAAACACTGTAGCTGTACATGATGCCGTAGCCGATCCCCATAAGGAGCGTGGCTACAAATACAATGACCCAGCCGTAGTAGATATTTGTGACTGATGTGAATTTATCGGGGAATGACGGTTTAAATGATGCTTCCATATACTTAATAAGCCACCCTGCCTTAAAGACAGGGTGGCTTTAAAATTTTTCACCACAGAGACGCAGAGAACATCCGCCTTCGTCAAAAACGTTCAAACTACGGCGGGACAGACAGAGAAAAACTTTTTGTTATTTAAAAAGAAATAAAGACAAAAAATCGTTTTTGTTTTTTTTAGCGTTCTTAGCGTCTTTGCGGTTCAGCTTTTTGTTTTTAACCTTATTTTTCCTTTGTCATAATCTCAAGCATCTTCTCGAGTTCTTTCTGTTCCTTTCCGTAACCGGACCAGTCTCCCTTACGCAGGTATTCCTTTCCTTTCCTGTAATGGGAGAGAGCCTTTTGCGCCATATCCGACAGGTCTGATTCTGATGTTATTACCGGAATAAGTGTTTTTTCTGTAACCGGCTGTTCCGGCAGTACATCCGTTCCAAGGATTGCCCTTAATGCATCATCCAGCTTTTCATGCATAACAAGCTGGTTTCCATGGGCAATAATAACTCTTTTGAGTTCCGGAAGAGATGAAGATGCCTTTGAGCCTCTTCCTGCTCCTCCCTGTCCGCCTGCAGGCGGTTTGGGGAAGAAACCTTTTTGAGCAGGGGCGGCAGAAGTTTTTGCTGATGATTCCTGCTTTGCTTCAAGATAAACAGGCTCGGCATATATAAATGTATCACCAACCGGAATAGCAAGCAGGTTACCCCTGATTACCCTTGATCCTCTCTGATCCCACAGGCTCAGTTCCCTTGAAATTTCGGTCTGCTGATCTATCCTTGCCTCAATCTGCATGGGGCCGTATACCAGCTTGCCTTTAGGAAGCTTGTAAACAAAGAGATTTCCGTAATCAGGCTGATCGCATCTTGCTGCAAGCCATCCGAACATGTTGTCCTTTTTATAGGGTGTAAAGGGCAGCATGAGCAGAAACTCTTCTTTGTCTTCTTCCGGAAGTTTAATGATAATGTAGTAGGGTTCCATTTCAAGGCGTGCGTCGCCGTAAACTTCATCCGGTTTCTGCCACAGGTCCTCCTGGTTGTAGAATACCTGTACATCAGTCATGTGATATTTGGTGTAGGTTCCAACCTGAATTTTAAACAGGTCTTTCGGATATCTTACATGTTTTTTAAGGTCATCGCTCATGGTCTCAAATGGTTTTAAAAGACCCGGGAAAATAGCCTCATATGTTTTGAGAATTGGATCTTTATCATCCATTGCATAAAAATCCACCTTGCCGTTATAGGCGTCAATAACAACCTTTACGCTGTTGCGTATATAATTTATGTATTTCTTTGTTCCGGGCATCTGTGATCTTACGGAGTAGGGATACATGTCCGAAGTGGTATATGCATCCATGATCCAGTACAGTTTACCGCCTGAAACAACAATGTAGGGGTCGCTGTCATACTGTAAAAAAGGAGCAAGAATGTTCAGTCTGTTGCGGATTCTCCTGTTGTACATGATACGGCTTTCAGGAGTAAGTGATGTAGTAAACAGTATCTGCGGATCCATAAACTCTACTGCAAAAAGAAGTTTTCTCATGAAGGAACTGATAGGTACTCCGCCTTCTCCCTGGTAAATGGTGAATACATTGGCATCTCCTTTACCGTAGTCAAATTCTTCTTCCTTTGTTTTAATCAGTATATAGTCTTCGGTTCTTTCACCAAAGTAAATTTCGGGTCTGTCTACCTGCATGTCTGCATCTGAGACAGGGGGGATGTCTTTTAATATAAGGTGAGGAAGGCCTTCATCTGTTACTTCGTTTACAGGGCTTGAGACAAGTCCGTATCCGTGTGTGTATTTTAAATGCCTGTTAACCCAGGTATTTGCCTGTGGCGGAAGCTGGTTTGCCACGAGCTCCCTGGCAGACAGCATGATCTGGCGGTACTTGCCGTTAATCTGGTACCTGTCCACATCAACATTATGAAAATCATAGTAGAGCCTTATTGCCTCAAGCTGTCTGTAGGTCTGAAGCAGAGGTCTTTCATCCCATATCCTGATGTTCTGAATAGTTGCATCATTTTCAGCAATGATGTCGGAAGTAAGGTTGTCACTTACATTAAAGGGAACTTCCTTCATTGTATTGAGGTCGTAGGCCTGTCTTGTAAACTCTATATTGTGTTTGATGTATTCGGCTTCCTTCGCAAGTTCATTCGGTTTTACAATAAACTTTTGCGCCATAACGGGTATTATAAATGTTAAAATTACAATTGCTCCGATACATCCGATTCCGCTTTTTATTAAAATCTTCATGTTCGGTTTAAATGCATTATAAAAGAGAAATGAGGCAAACAGAAGGCAGAGTACCAGGCTTATCCTGAATGTAAGGACCTTTATATTTACATCTGTATAGCTTGCTCCGAATGCAGGTCCCTGGTTGGAAAATAAAAGTTCGTAAACCTTAAGGTAATATCCCCAGGCAAAAAAGACAGCAATTACGCCGCAGAGAAAAATGAGATGGCGTTTAGCATTGGGGGCTATTTTGACAGAAGGTGCCGCCGGAGCAGATCCGTCGAGCGGCGCCATATCTCCTTCTATCTGGATCACACCATATTTAAAATACCACCCTGCTGTAATGAGGGTAGAAACACCGATAAGAAATACCAGCCCGTTTTTAACAAGAAGCTGAAAGGGCAGTGAAAACATATAGTAGGAAACATCTCTGCCGAACACAGGGTCAACAGTGCCGAATGGCTGCTGGTATAAATATCTTAATATAAGATCCCAGTGTTTTGAGCTTTTTGACGCAACCACGATACTGAGGATAAATATAAAAGCAATAACCATCAGGTTAAGCGTTTTTTCTGACATGCCGAACTGTGATGCATAGTTTCCCTTTTCCTTCAGGTACATGCCTGAAGTTGATCCGGGATGAAGACGTTTTGCTATTGAAAAGTTTACTGATATAAGCGTTATGAGCAGTACCCATACCAGTACACCGAATCCGTATCGGCTTAAAAGCATTTTCATGAATACCGGTGAAAAGCCAAGATTGTCGAACCACAACCAGTCAGGATAGAGTGAGATTACAGACCATAAGATAAGGGCTATTATAAGTCCGAATCCTATTAAAAGCGGCTTTTTGTTCATAAATATTTCTCCTTTTAATGATAGCGGTCAGCATCAGCCTTCGGTGTTCAGGAAAAGATTTTGCCTGCCCAATAAGTAGATTACTGACAATCGAAACTCCATCTTTTTTGCTGTTTTAACAGGGATGGAGATGAACTTCACATTTTGCGCACCCTAGCATTTCTTTATTTAAAAAGGAAGAAATAACGACAGGGTACAAGGTTCAGGGTGCATCCGCCTTCGCTTAAAAGCTTCGGCGCGACTGGGAGGTGCCGGGAAATGCTTTAAAAATACAAATAATAAAATTCTTGACATTACTCTGTTTAATGGATTAAGTTTTCAACAAAATTATTAAAAAATTAAAAAGAAGAAAAAAATGAATTTTACAATAAAAAACAGATTTTGGTGGCGCTGGTGGAACAGAGAGGAGTTTGCTGTCCTTTAACCAGACCGTTTTTTATCTGAGAATTTTATACAAGGACCGCGGACTTTAAAAAATCCCGCGGTTTTTTAGTTTTAGGGGCTGTGGGTATACCATCAGCCCCTTTTTATTGGGCGGATAATTACATTATAGGGAAAATAGGGAGAAAAAAATGTTACTTGTAATGAAGAAAAACGCGACAGAAGAAGAAATACAGAATGTGATTAACACTATAAATGACCAGGGTTACACTCCACGACCGATTCCGGGCGGTGAGAGAGTTTCTATAGGCATCCTTTATAATAAAGGTCCGGTTGACGGTGCGCTTTTTCTTGCTATGCCGGGTGTGCAGGATGCTATTCCTGTTACCAAACCCTATAAACTGGTGAGCAGGGAGTTTAAACCTGAAGGAACCATTGTTGATGTAAGCGGAGTAAAGGTAGGTAACGGAAATATCGCAATGATCGCCGGACCATGCGCGGTAGAAAGCGAAGAACAGTGCCTTACTATTGCACGCAAGGTAAAGGAAGCAGGCGCAAACATGTTCAGGGGCGGGGCATTCAAACCAAGAACGTCTCCCTATTCATTTCAGGGACTTGGTGAGAAAGGCCTTAAAATACTTGAAAAAGTGAGAGAAGAAACCGGCCTTCCTGTTGTAACAGAGGTTGTAGATCTTACAACCTTTGACATGGTAGAAGAAAGCGCTGACCTTATACAGATAGGTACAAGAAACATGCAGAATTTCAGCCTGCTTAAAAGAGCAGGTGCTGCCAAAAAGCCAGTACTGTTAAAACGCGGTATGGCTGCTACAATAGAAGAGTGGCTTATGGCTGCCGAATATATTCTGGCAGAGGGCAATACTCAGGTTATTCTGTGTGAAAGAGGCGTAAGGACATTTGTAAACCACAGCAGAAATACACTTGATCTTTCGGCAGTGCCTGTTGTGAGAAATGAAAGTCATCTGCCTATAATAATTGACCCAAGCCATGCAGCCGGAAAAAGAGACCAGGTTATCCCCTTAAGCAGGGCGGCAATGGCTGTTGAGGCTCACGGACTTATCGTGGAGGTTCATCATGACCCGGGAAAAGCAATGAGTGACGGTGCACAGTCTCTCTACCCTGAGCAGTATGAACTTCTTTGCAGACAGGTAAAGACTATTTATAATGATTTGAAAAATTAGAAAGTATTTTTTTTTATAAGGGGGCATACATGGAATTTCCTGATCTGATTGAACGTTTTTTATCATATGTAAAAATAGATACCCGTTCAGATCCTGAGTCGGGCACATTTCCTTCAACCGAAAAACAGTTTAACCTGGCAAATAAGCTTGCAGGTGAGCTGACTGATATGGGACTCTCCGATGTTGCCGTAAGTAATTACTGTTATGTTACGGGGTTTCTTAAAACCAATATGGAAGGTGAGATTCCTGTCATTGCCCTTATTGCCCACATGGATACATCTCCGGACGTAACCGGTACTAATGTAAATCCTCAGATCCATAAAAATTATGATGGAAAAGATATTGCCCTTAACAGTGAATTAATCCTAGAGGTTAAAGATAATTCATATTTAAAGGAAAAGATCGGGCAGACCATTATAACAACCGATGGAAATACACTGCTTGGTGCTGATGACAAGGCAGGTGTTTCAGAGATTATGAGCGCTGTCAATTACCTGGTGAAAAATCTGGAATATCCCCGCCCCAATATCAGAATTCTATTTACGCCTGATGAAGAAGTGGGGCAGGGAGCTGATAAAATAACCATGGAAGAGATTGGCGCGTCATACGGTTATACTGTTGACGGCGAAAGACTTGGCGAGCTGGAGGATGAAACCTTTTGTGCTGATTCTGTTGATATTAAAATAAAGGGCATAAATGTGCACCCTGGCTATGCAAAGGATAAAATGGTAAATGCCCTTAAGATTGCCGCAGAAATAATTGAAGCATTGCCTGATGAAACAGGTTCACCGGAAAACACCGAAGGCAGGGAAGGGTACATACACCCGCATATGTTAAATGCCGGTGTAGATGAAGCCGCCATACAGATTCTTATAAGAGATTTTGAAGAGGCAGGTCTTACCGAAAAGGAGAACCTGATAGCCGGTGTTGTAAACGAAGTGACAGAGAAATACCCGAAGGCTGAGATAAGTATGAATGTCACAGAATCATACCGGAACATGAAAGTTGTCCTGGATAAATACCCCGAAGTGCTTGAAAAAGCCGAGCAGGCAATTAAGGCTGCCGGGCTTACTCCCGACAGAACAAGCATAAGAGGCGGCACAGATGGAGCAAGACTGAGTTTTATGGGGCTTCCGACACCCAACCTTTTTACAGGCGGTAATAATTTTCATTCAAGGTATGAGTGGATCTGCCTTGAGGATATGCAGAAGGCCTCTGAGGTTATTGTTAACCTTATGAAAGCGTGGGCTGAGTAAAATATTCCTTTATATGTTATTACCGATAGTAGAGACAGGTCTTTGACCTGTCTTATTAAATAGTATCTAGTTCAAATATCCATTCATTACCGGTTTGCAACCTGGGTCAGACAGGTTAAAAACCTGTCTCTACATTTCCTGGGGAGATTTCTATATCCCCCGAAAAAATAGTTACTAAAAAATATCAATTATTACCGTAGGGGCACCCGGAAGTGTGCCCTTTTAAAAGCATGGCGGGAATTTGAGGGCACATTGCCATGTGCCCCTGCAGGTAAAAATCATTATAAGCTGAAGGCTGATCGCTGACAGCTCAAAGCTGCCTTTACCCCACTTCAATCTGGACTTTTTGCCTTCTCTGTCATATAAACCGCCCGAGAAATTATATTAAATTTAAATATTTTAAGCTGAAAGCTTACTGCTGTAAAACAATGGCTATTACCGACGACATAAAAAAAATAAAATCCCTGCTTCCTCACACAATGCTGAAGGACCGTGCTTCTGTATCCTTTAAACTCAGGAAACTTCAGATGCCTGCCAAAAAAGGCGGCGCTAGTTTAAAATCAACTGACAGGGCTGTTTCAAATCTTCTTTCACGGGCAGAAAAATCCGTTAAGGAAAAACAGAAGAGAGAAACAAATATACCGCAGGTTTCATACCCTGAAGAACTCCCCATTACTTCAAAAAAGGATGAGATAGTATCTGCCATAAAAAATAACCAGGTACTTATTATTTCGGGTGAGACCGGTTCCGGGAAAAGTACCCAGATACCCAAGATGTGTATAGAAGCGGGCAGGGGAATTACTGGTAAAATAGGATGTACTCAGCCCCGGCGAATCGCAGCGTCCACTATTTCCCGGAGGATTGCAGAAGAGCTGGGTGAAAGACTGGGCGCATCGGTAGGTTATAAAGTCAGGTTTAAGGACCGGACTCCTCCTGATGCGTACATAAAGGTTATGACAGACGGGATGCTCCTGGCCGAAACCCAGGGTGACAGATTCTTAAATGAGTACGATACCCTCATAATTGATGAAGCCCATGAGCGGAGCCTTAATATTGATTTTCTCCTCGGCATACTGCGGACCCTTTTACCAAAACGTCCTGAGCTTAAGGTTATTGTCACTTCCGCTACGCTCGATACGATGCGTTTTTCAAAGGCCTTTAACAATGCACCTGTGATTCATGTAAGCGGAAGGCTGTTTCCTGTTGAAGTCCGGTATAACCCGATAGATGCAGATCTGGAAGAAAAGGGTGATGTTACCTATGTGGACCTTGCAGTCCAGACAGTGGACGGCTTAAAGAATAACCGGGAGCGGGGCGATATACTGATTTTTATGCCTACAGAGCAGGATATTCTGGAAACATGCGAAAGACTCTCAGGCAGAAACTACCGTGACAACCCGGCTGTGCTACCTTTATTTGCTCGGCTTCCATCATCCATGCAGCAGAGAATATACAGCGTAAAGACAAGTAAAATAGTGGTTGCAACCAATGTTGCTGAAACTTCCCTTACAATACCCGGTATCAGGTATGTTATTGATACCGGTCTTGCCCGAATAGCGCGGTATCTGCCCCGTACAAGAACAAACAGTCTTCCTGTAAGCCCCATATCAAAAAGCAGTGCCGATCAGCGGAAAGGCCGTGCCGGCCGTGTTCAGAGCGGTGTGTGTATAAGGCTTTATGCCGAAAAGGATTTTGAAAACCGTGAGGAATTTACGCCTCCCGAAGTTTTAAGGTCAAACCTTGCAGAAGTTATACTCAGGATGATTGACCTTAAACTTGGGGAACCATCTCGTTTTCCGTTTATTGATCCTCCGGGAGACAGAAGCATAAAGGACGGCTTTGATCTGCTTGAAGAGCTTGGGGCAGCGGAAAACCGCAGGGGTAAAAGAATACTTACCGAAAAGGGAAAGATAATGGCCCGAATGCCTCTTGATCCCCGTGTGAGCCGTATGATGATAGAGGCCTGTAAAGAGGGCTATGCCGAGGAAACCGCAATTATTGCCGGTATTTTAAGTATTCAGGACCCCAGGGAAAGACCCGTGGAAAAGGCTGCCCAGGCAGACCAGATGCATGCTCCCTTCAAGGATACTGATTCTGATTTTTTCTCTTTATTGAAAATATGGAAGCAGTATCACAGGCAGTGGAAAGAACTTAAAACTCAGAATAAAATGAGAAAGTTCTGCAGGGATCATTTTCTCTCTTTTCCGAGGATGAGGGAATGGGCATACACCTATGAACAGATAATGAGCATCATAAAGGAGCAGGATATCTGTGTCCTTCCTCCGGAACAGAAGAACAGCGTTGAGGCACGTTATGCCGGTATACACCGGGCCATACTCAGCGGTTTTCTGTCCAACATTGCTGTGCTTAGAGAAAAAAATATGTACAGAGCAACAAGGGGAAGAGAGGTAATGATATTTCCCGGGTCTGCTCTGTTTAATAAAAACCCTGCATGGATAGTTGCAACCGAAATGGTAAAAACATCCAGGCTCTTTGCGCGTAATGTCGGAAGGATAGACCCTGCCTGGCTTGAAGATCTCGGCGGCAGTCTGTGCAAATATTCCTATGCCGATGCCCACTGGGAAAAGAACCGGGGAGAGGTGAGGGCAAGCGAAAATGTGTCTCTTTACGGATTGCCAATAGTAACAGGCAGGTCTGTGTCCTATGGAAAGATAAATCCTAAAGAGGCTCATGAGGTTTTTGTGCGTTCCGCCCTTGTGGAAAATAACATAAAAGAAAAGTTCTCATTTCTTAAGCATAATCTGGACCTTCTTGAAAAGTTCGAAAGCATGGAAAACAAGCTGAGAAGGAGAGACCTGCTTGCAGGAGAAGATGCGCTTGCTGCATTTTACTCAGAAAGACTTGATGGAATATGTGATTCAAGAACTCTTGCCAGGCTTATAAGAGATAATGGTTCTGATGATTTTTTAAAAATGACCGAGGACGATATTATCCTCTCCATGCCTGACCGCTCGGACCTTAACATGTTTCCTGATGAATTAAAGATAGGAAGCGTTAAGCTCAAGGCATTGTATAATTTTTCACCCGGAAAGGATGATGACGGCCTTACAATCAGGATACCATCAAGTGTAGCATCAGGGATTGCACCCGAGACTCTCGAATGGGGTGTTGAAGGCTTTATGGAAGAAAAGCTTACGGCGCTTATAAAGGGACTTCCCAAGCGGTACAGAAAACAGCTTGTTCCTGTCTCAAGCACTGTGGATATAATAATAAAAGAGATGGAGATCGGTGAACAGTCTCCAATAAATACGCTTTCACGTTTTGTGTATAACAGGTTTAAGGTAAGTATCCCCGCAGAGGTGTGGGAGCAGGTTGAAATACCGGAATACCTTATGACCAGGGTTGCAATAACTGATGATAAGGGTAAGGAACTTAAGGCCGGAAGGAATATTCCGGAACTCTTAAAAAACAATAAGAGTGCTGCTCCTGCTGATACAGGACAGTTTAAAAACATTAAAAAAGAGTGGGAGCGAAAAGGGCTCGAAACATGGGATTTTGATGATCTTCCCCGGGAGATAGACGCCGGAAGTCATGTTATATTATATCCTGCGCTGGAGCCTGATAAGGGAAAGGTCAATATCCGCCTGTACCAGGACAGGGAACTTGCGTTAAGGGTGCATGCTATGGGCGTGCAGGAACTGCTCAGTATCAGGCTTGTAAAGGATATAAAGTTTTTAAAGCGGGAATGGCCTTTTCCCGGTGAGGCTGCCCGTGCATCTGTTTACTTTGGCGGAGAGGCTGCTTTAAGCAGTGTAATGCACGAAGGACTTATGAAAAGGCTTTTCAGGGAAAACATAAGAACAAAAAAAGAGTTTGATGCCTTTGCAGATGAAATGCCCGGAAAGATGCTGGACAGATTCAGAAACCTGAGAGACCAGGTAATAGCTCTTGTTACAGCATACAGCCGCACAAGGGCTTTTATTGAAGATATGGAGAATACAAAAAAAATCACACCGGCCGGAAAACTTTTATGTGCTTCTATCAGAAAACAGACCGAAAAACTGATGCCCAAAAATTTCCCGGATATATATTCGCCCGATGAAATGAGCAGGATACCAAGGTATTTGAGAGCCATGGAAGTAAGAGTGGAAAGAGGGATCTACAACATAGAAAAAGATTATGAAAAGGCAAAGCTGGTTGAAGAATATGAAAACAAAATGGCCGGTATGATTGAAAATCTTTCACCACATGCCTCAGCAGAAAAGAAGGATGGTATTGAAGAGCTTAAGTGGATGATAGAAGAATACAGGGTTTCCGTATTTGCCCAGGAGCTTGGTACTGCCTTTCCTGTTTCAGCAAAACGGCTTAGAAAGCATGTTGAAAAACTGGAAATGATTGTCTGATTAACATCCTGATAAAAAGCCCCGCTTTAAAATGCGGGGCCTTTTTATAACATGCTTTGATTATCCCAGTGGATCTTCTCCAAATCTGTTTGAACCTTCTGTTCCTTTTAAAAAGCCCAGTTCAATTAAAAGCCATATCCAGCCAATTACAGGAATGAAATTGATAAGTATCATCCATGCTGATTTGTTCCTGTCATGCCATCGCTTTGCCTGCATGGCAAGACTGACCCAGACTATCGGTATCAATATGATAAATTGTATAATCAGGCCCAATATTGCCGCACCGCTTCCGGCTTTGGATATAAGAGCAACAATCAGGCTGACAACAAGGTTTATTACTAAAAGGGTCACCCATATTGCCCAGAATTTAGCCCTGTTTATGCGTCCTGTAAATGAAAACAAATTTTCAGTTAGTGGTGTATTTCCCTGCATCATTTTCTCCTTTTTAAATAGTTGATAATAGATATCCATAATCTTCTGCCATGCTTATTCAAAGACTTTTACTGCAAACTCTCCAATAACTTCATAAACTTTTTCTGAGCCTTCACCCCTTATTATCCCGTGACGGTCAAAGTCAAAAAGCCTGTAGGATTTATCACCTGATCCAAGCTGTTCATATATTTCTCTTGATCCTTCGGGGTTTACTACAGGGTCATTGTTTCCCTGGGCTATCAGGGCCGGACATTCAATTTTGTTAAGTCCCGACTTTAATTTTTCCATCAGCTTTTCAAGTTCCCTGATTCCGCTGATAGGATTTCTTGAATAGTTTATATGCGGATTTTCCGGAACGTTTACAGTAAATTCTTTTGCTGCTGATGAGATTTTTATTTTTTTCATTATTTTATTCCAGGTATCTACCGCCGGAACAAACCTTGACGAAAAATCCTGCAGCTTCATAGGCGGGTTTACTGCGAATACGCCTTTTACTTCAGGAAGCCGTGAAACAAGTTCGAGTGCAAGCCCTGCACCTGTTGAAAAACCGCCCACAATAACGTTATCGCACATACTGCTGACAATACCGTATCCGGTTTCCACTGATTTTATCCAGTCTGTATAGGGCCTGATGGCCAGGTCCTCCGGGGATGTGCCGTGTCCCTTAAGTCTGGGAATATATACCTTTATACCAAGATTTGAAATATATTCACCAAGGAGCTTCACCTCTTCGGGGGCGGCCATATAGCCGTGTATGAGCAGCAGGCCGTTACTGCTCGGTTTTGTGTTTATAAAAACCGGCCTGCCGATTTCTATATCCTTTGATTCTCCTGCTTTATAAAACTCCCGGTAATCCTTTTCAAAACAGTCATTTTCCTGTTTTATTAAAAAGGAGGAGAGCTTTTTTCTGACTAAAAAATCCGGCATCCACGCATATTTTCTGATAATACTCTGCACCGGTTTTAACGGCTCTATGGCATTTGCCATAACCGGCACAGGGTTTTCTATCCGTACCCTGTGAAAATCGGTTTTTTTGTAGAACATAGAATTATTAAGATGAAAAGTCCCCTTTTCAATTTTAAGAACATCTGTTTTTACGGCGATATTTATAAAATTCTCATATTTTTCATACCTGTCATCTGTGAGCAGGTGGATCTGATCATCTAGCAGTTTATTGTGCAGGTTAAGATCTTTCTGCGAGACAAGTTCCGTGATAATTAAAAAAATTCTTCTTTTAAAAAAGTTATGGTCCAGGTTGCGGTAAGGAGTCTTTTTAAGCAGTGATGCAAACAGGTGGTCATGATTAACCGTTGTCATGCTGTATATTGAGCTCATATACTTCTGCATAAGGCTGACCGCCTCTTTTCGCATCATTCTTACCGACGGTATGGGGTCATCAAAATCAAAGGATGAAAGACTGCACACGTCACTTTTTATTGCACCATGTGACACACAGCCGGAAATATTGATTGGTATGCCGAATCTTATATCAATATCAACCCCTGACAGCAGCATTGTTCCCTCGGTCATCAATTCTTCAATAACCCGTTCAGGGATATTGTCTACCATGGCTGACGCAAGCTTGCTAAGTGTATTTTCCTGCGCCCTTATCGGATAGTAGCTGATATTTACCGGTACGATATTGCTGTCTACTGGAGAAATATCTTCTATGGAGTCGATAAGGAACATATCCATAAGCCTTCTGGCTTCCTGTGGATTGCTTTCCTGAAGCGAAAATATTCTTTTTCTGTAAAACTCGGACCTCATCGCAAGGGTTGCAGCGCCCGTATGCGGCGGACGTTTTCCTCCTGCGTCATATATCATGAATTTGCCTTTTTCCACAATCTTTAAATCCTTAACCATCAGGCCTTCCGGGAAAATAATCCAGGATGCTTCACCTGTTAAAAGCGTTTTGATCATAAGCTTGTCACGGTCAGGATTTTTTGTTGAAACAGCTCCTATGTTTTCAAGAAATGTCCCGAATGCCCCTTCAAATAGTTTGTAGTCGGCCAGTGACCATACAGGTTTTTTTGTAAGGTTTGAAATCAGGTAGGGCATGATAAATGTTTCTATCCTTGTAAAATGATTGACTACAAAAATAGAAGGAGCATCAGGTATCAGCTCTTCACCATGCAGGTTAAGCTTTGCCTTTGAAAGATTGTATATAGCCTTTACTGCAAGGCTGGTTGTTTTATATGCAAATGGCTTCATGGGATTAAATCTTGACCTGGAGTGTTGGCATCAGTATCATTAAAATCCAATTTAAAGGAAACACTTATAAAAAATAAAAAATTACCATTTAAAAAAGAAGATATCAATATCTCTATGGATGAAATACTTGCCCCTATTATAGATAGAATCAAAGAAATTATCATCAATAAATATTCTCCCGAACTGATCATCCTATACGGAAGTGCTGCAAGAGGTGAGACTGATGAATTCAGCGATATAGACCTGATGGTAATCCTTGATCATGATAAACCGGAAGAGACCGCCACACGTATGATGGCTGATACAGAACATATTGATTTTGATAAACACATCATGGGGAAATCAGCGGATGAATATATCAGGTATAAAGATATTCCCGGGACAATGGTTTTTTCTGCAGTAAGAGAAGGTGCAATACTCTACAAATCACCGGATTTTGATGCGGATGCGGTCCCCTTAAACTCCTATGAAGAAAGAAAAAAGGATGTAATCAGAAAAGACTATATTGAACAGTCCCGTGAGTTTTTAGAAATAGCTGAAGCCGCAGCCCAAAACATGCAGTTTTTCAAGTGTCGTGACAATTTAAAGTTTTCAATTGTAAGGGCATTAAAGGCAGTTCTTGTGCACAGGGATATTCATCCAGGGAGGGATATCGATCTGAACCTGCTCTACAATATGGCATGGAAGTTACTCCCCGAAGTAGATACCTTTTATCTGAAGATAAAAGAGATTAATGAGTTTATTCCTGACAGAGGCAGGGAAGGGGATGGATTAAAATGCAGGGAGATGATCGGGAATACACGGTTTATAGTTGATCGTATTGCGGAGATGGTGGAAATCAGGAAGCTGAGAAGTGAAGAAGTTAAGAAGATTAGCTGGAGCGTGACTTAAACATCACAAACACCATAAAAAAGATGAACGTCCAACGCTCAACATCCAACGTCCAACGTTCAATGAAATGAAAATGCAGTAATCTCAAGGCAGGTGGTAACAGCATAAAATTGGCGGCATAATGTGGCTGATAACGGTTTTGTAGAAACAGGTTTTTAACCTGTCTAAAAAAGCTGGTTAATCCCAAAATATTTTTGTTTTGTTCCCATGGTCCTTGTGCAGCTAAAAAAGCCTTTTATTATTTTAAATAATAAAAGGCTTTTCGGTTTTTGTATTTCTCCGTGCTCTCAGTGTCTCTGTGGTGAAATATTAAAAATGTATTTTGTTAATTCTCACCTTTGATAATATTAACCGCTTCTTCAGGGATAAATGTCTTACCGGTATTTTGAATATAAACCGTTACCCCTTTTGTCCTGTATATCTTCCCGTCTTTTTCAACAATATCCTTATTAGCCGGGATGCGGCAGTTTCCTATATTTAAAACAAATCCTTCTTTTTCACTGATGATTTCAGCTTCAGGAAATACAGACATTGCATCAACAAAAAGTTCTTTCTGTGTATAAGCAAGATCAATATCCATCATAGCTGTTACTTTGCGGGTTATATCCGTATTGTCAATGTTTCCAGCGATTGGACTGTCCGGTCCGGAAGGGTATACCCATAAAGGAACATCAACACCTGTATGACCTGCTGTTGTCCATCCTATTATAGTAAAATTATTGCTTATGTAATTAGCTACTGCATATGGAAATCTTTTATATTTAAGTATTTCCTCTGCCTGTGCTTCATTCAAATCCAGATCCCATTTGGCCTTGAACAGCTCCTGCATCTCTTCCTTTGTTGCTTTGTTATCCCTGTATGCAAGTTCAAGCACTCCCTGTACGGTCATCTGTGCATTTTTAAATGGTTTTATCAGTACATCAAAAGGAGTTGATGCGTATTTGCGGCCAGCTTCGCTGTTATTGCCTATGCTTAATCCGCCTGTATCATGATCAGGGAATATCACAACAAGGGTGTCATTGTTTGTTTTTGCATAATCCACTGCAGCGCCTACAGCATCATCAAATGCCAGCATTTCCGTAACCATATATACCGGATCATTGGCATGTCCGCCGTAATCCACCTGGCTTCCTTCTACCAGCATAAAAAAGCCGTTTTCATTTTTAGATAGAATACTTATTGCCTTTTCAGTCATCTCTGCAAGGGAGGGCTGTGAGGGATTAAGCTCATCTCTGTCAATGTCAGGAGCAAGGTTGGTGTTGTTAAAGATACCCCACATCTTATCGGTTTCTGTGCTGAGCAGTTCATCCCTGCTGCTTACAAAGCTGTAGCCTCTGTTTTTTAAAACATCAATAAGGTTTTCGGAGTCCTTTCTTTTTCCCTTCCATATATTTCCGCCTGCGGATGTGAATTCCGTATTTTCAGGGATAAGAATGCTTCCTCCTCCTCCAAGTACCACATCAATATCCTGGTAAACAATCTGTTCCATAATATCGTCAGACATATGCCTTGATGGTGAATGGGCGGAAAATCCTCCCGGAGTGGCATGGTTTATTACACTGGTTACAACCAGACCTGTTGCCTTACCGTTATATTTTGCACCTTCAAGGATTGTTGCAAGAGGGTGATATGGTTCAAATTCCGGTGTGTAAAATGGTAAAAGTGTTTCTTTAACAGGTGCTACACCAAGAAAACTGGTTGTTGTTTTATGACCGGTGGCAAAGGCTGTAGCTGCTGCAGAAGAATCCGTAATTATCGAGTTTGCTGCAAATGTCCTTACAGAACCTGTATGAAGACTGTCCAGGTTTATATCGCTTCCCTTGAACAGGCGTGCAAAGGTTTCAATACTCATGGAGCATCCGTCCGGAACCATTATAATTACATTTTTATATTTGGGTTGTGGTGCCTGGCTGTTGTTTTTAAGTGTGTTGTCTGTACCTGATTGCGGCTGTGTACATCCGGCCGTGAACAGAAAAAGCGAAATAATGCTGATAAAAAGAAATCCGATTTGTTTTTTCATTGAAACATGCTCCTTTTGGTAATGTGGTCCCTAACATATTACTATTAGATAATATGTCAACTGCATAAATTTAAAAGACAGCATAAAAGCTTTTTGTTAGGCGCCTGTTAATATCCTTGCAAAGAATTTCCTGTTAAATTAAAAAAGGATAATTATCGTGCACTTATAACAACAGAAGGGAGAGCGCTAAAATGACTAAAGTTGAAGTTTTTTCCGGAATATGCGGTTTCACCACTACCATTGAAGTAGAAAAAACAGAAGAACAGTATGTGGCAACATGTAAAATGGAAGGGCAATGCCCGAACTGTACAAAGGTGGCGGCTATCCTGGCTGAAGAGCCTATAAAGGTGATGGATGAGCTTTTTAAAAAAGGTGAATCAAAGGTTATTAATACCTGCCGAGACATTCTCCCTCATATTTCATGCCCTGTGCCTGCCGGTATTTTAAAGGCTCTTGAAGTTGGGGTAGGGCTGGCTCTTCCTGCTGATGCATCTATTAAGTTTACTGAAACTGAGAAAAAATAAAAGCAGGTTCACCACAGAGGCACAGAGAACATCCGCCTTCGTTAAAAACGTTCAAACTACGGCGGACAGGCAGAGAAAAGCATTTTATTTCTTAAAACATAGAAACAATTCTTTTTTCATTTTGTTTTTCCTGGCGTCCTTTGCGGTTCATTTTTTTTATTATTTAGAATTATGGTTATTTTATGAAACTGTTTCTGCTTTTTTTATTCTGGTCGCTCTGGTATGTGAACTTTGGAGCAAGATCCATAACCTCACCTTTAATGCCCCTCATTGAAGATGAATTTTTAATATCTCATACCGCGGCAGGAGTCCTGTTTTTCAGTTTCTGGGTAGGTAATACCATATCGGTATTTTACTCAGGGTTTTTATCTTTAAAAATAGGATATAAAAAGGCAATACTTCTCTGTTTTTACGGTCTCACAATTTCATTTATAATGCTGAGGCTCTCCTCTACCTTCACCTTATTTGCAGTGTTCTCATTTTTTTTAGGCATGTCTGCCGGAATTTACCTTCCATGCGGTATTCCTCTTTTAACTGCCGTGTTTGACCGAAAACACTGGGGTAAGGCCATATCAGTTCATGAAACAGCCGCAGGTTTCAGTATGCTTACTGTACCGTTTATTGTTGCTGCGGTTATTTCTGTCATGAGCTGGAAATCCGTTTTTTACATCATGAGCGCAGCATGCTTTATTCTGGCGGTTATCTTTCATGTTGCTGCACCTGATAAAAGACCCGAAAAAAGCGAGCAGGGGAATTCCTGGGAAATAGTCCGCAGAAAGGATTTCTGGATTATGACTGCCCTGTGGAGTTCATGCGCCATTGCAAGCATGGGTATATATAATATAATCCCCCTTTACCTTGTAAAGGAACTTGATATACCAATAGAGATAGCAAACAGGACTTTCAGTTATTCCCGGATCGGCGGATTTATCGGAATGATCTGTGTCGGTTTTATAATAGACAGGTTTAACCTGAAAAAACTGCTCCTTATACTTCTTCTTGCAACCGGTCTTTCAACAATAGCAATAGCAGTTATAAATAATCACTTACTGATGAGTATAATGCTGTTTTTACAGGCAACATTCAGCGTTGTATTTTTTCCGGCAGGCCTTGTTGCTATTTCAAAACTTACCACACTCAGCGAGAGAAGTGTCTTTACCGGAATTCTTATGAGCATGTCGGGTATAATAGGCCCTGGGCTATCTCCTATTGTTCTTGGAGCTGTTGCAGATATCTGGAGTTTTAAAGCCGGCATTTTCGGGGCCGGAATTATTATTACTTCTGCATGCTTTCTTGTAAGATCTCTTAAGGAAATCTAAAAAAAAACAGGTTATCCGGCTGATTAAAAGAGCAAAATCCAAAAAATGATACGTGTTGTGTTAAATATAATACATGGGGCATTTCAAAGGAGCAGGTACGGGCATATTAAAAGCGAACAAAAGATTAAAACAGTAATGAAAACAGTATGATATCTCCTTGTAAAATGCTCTCTGAGTTATGGTATGCATATTGCATTTTAATCAGGTAAATCTGTCAAACAGATTATGTTATTTGACAATAAGCTTGATAAAGGCAAAACGCTTGAAAGAGCGTGACGCAAAGCCATTTGGCCTAAGTCCTCAAGATTTTGAGTTGATAGGGTTGCAGGGCTGCCTGGCGGAGTAGCACCAAAGTTAGTGCTGGACCGGCAAGCATTACAGCATTAATGGGAGGTGCTATTATGAAAACTTATTTTAAACATAATTTATCAATATTTTCGGGCCGTAAAATACTGTTTGTTTTACTGGCTTTTTTTATCTTTAACATTTCAGCAGGCGCAAAGGATATTACTCTTACATGGGATCCTAATAATGAGCCTGATTTGAGTCATTATATTGTTTACTGGGGTGTTTCAACCGGTAATTATACAGAAGACAGCGGAAACATCGGGCTGGTTACAGAGCACTCCGTAACAGTACCCGATGATGGGCAGATCTATTACTTTGCAGTAACCGCAGTTGATGACGCTGGACTTGAAAGCGATTTTTCAAATGAGGTAAATACAGGTGATTCCACAACTGTTGGTGCTCCGGTAGCAAATGCCGGACCCGACCAGAATGTAAACGAAGGTTTTGTAGTCTGTCTTGACGGGTCCAATTCAAAGGATCCTGATGGAGGCGTGTTAACATATAAATGGGAACAGATAAGCGGACCGGCTGTAACTCTGGATGATCCCGCTTTTTACCAGCCCTTGTTTAATGCCCCGTATGTAGATGCAGAAGGCGCATCACTTGTTTTTAAGCTGACAGTAACTGACCAGGAAGGCCTGTCCGCAACTGACACCTGTATTATCAATATTATTTACATCAATAATCCGCCGGTAGCAAATGCCGGCCCTGATCAGAATGTTAATGAAGGTACGTCCGTTTACCTGAGCGGCAGCAATTCAAGTGACCCTGATGGTGATTTGTTAACATATCAGTGGGTTCAGATAAGCGGTCCTGCTGTAACTCTGGATGACAGTACAAAAGTACAGCCGGTATTCGATGCTCCTTATATAGGCACACAGGGTGAGTCACTGGTATTCCAGCTTACTGTTGCCGATGAGTCAGGACTTCAGTCAGCAGATACCTGTGTAGTTAATATAGTATCAGTTAACAGTCCTCCGGTTGCAGATGCCGGTTTTGATCAGAATGTTGACGAAGGCTCGACAGTTTTTCTTTACGGTTCCGGTTCAAGTGATCCCGAGGGTGATGCACTTACCTATCAGTGGGTTCAGATAAGCGGTACATCTGTTGATCTCAGTGATCCATTATCTGCAGATACCGAGTTTGATACATTCCTGGTAGATCCCGAAGGTGAATCGCTTGTTTTCCAGCTGACAGTAACTGATACAGAAGGAATGAAATCAACTGATACCTGTATAGTAAATGTTCTGTGGGTTAATAATCCGCCTGCCGCAAATGCAGGAGGTGATCAGGAAGCACTTGAAGGTGCGGTTGTTGTGCTGGACGGAAGCGCTTCCAGTGATCCTGATGGTGACCTTATCTCATATCAATGGATTCAGACAGGCGGGTATGCGGTAACCTTAAGCGATCCTAATGCGGCAAACCCATATTTTGTAATGCCTGATGGGCTGTCTGCTGAAGAAACTCTGATTTTTGAACTGACAGTTACAGATGAAAACGGATTAAAGGCAATTGATGAGTGTTATATATTCGCTGCAGCATCAGTTAATAAAACCTATGAACTTACAGGATCTTTCGGCAGCGTAACACCTGTGGAAAGACGTAAAAAATCCTGGGTCTCTGCGGTGTTCACCGTTGCAAACTTTGGAAACCGGATTGATAATACATTTAATGTAAGCTTCTATATATCTGATGACAGTTCCTATGACTCTTCTGATAGCAATATATACAGCCAGGCAGTAACTTCACTGGCCGAGTATGACACTGTTAATATCCTTCTGGATTCTGTAAAGGTAGAAGGAACTTTAAGCGGAAAATATATCATCTGTATAATTGATGATGCCAACCAGGTAACAGAGACTGATGAGTCAAATAATATAATTAGTGCGCTGCTGCGGTAATTATTTATAACTAACATAAACTTTATAAACAGGCCGGTAAAAGAGATTTACCGGCCTGTTTTTTGTTGAATGCAGATAATCCATGCCTGTAATGTCTTAAAAGAGACATTGATTTTTAATTTAATAATGCTACTATTCCTCCCTTCGGAAAGAGATAATATTATTTGTGTATTATAATTGCCGCTTACGCCTTTTCGGGTAAAAAAACAAACTGCATGAGATTATTTTGAAGGAGAAAAATATGGATCTTTTGGATAGAATTGACCCTGAACTTGCACCCTCAATAGAAATGGTTCCTGCTGACGGTTCTTTTAACTTTGATGACATTGATGCCGCAAGAAAGTTTAGTGATGAAATGTTTGCAAACATGGCTGCTCAGATGCCTCATGTTGAAGGTGTAGATACAAAGGATGTTTTAATACCTGGTCCTGAAAATGCTCCTGATATAACAGCCAGAATATATACGCCAAAAAATGTAAAAGGCTTAAGACCCGGGATGCTCTGGATACACGGCGGCGGGTATATACTCGGAAACCTTGATGCTGATGAGCATAATGTTGCCCGGATGAGCCTTAACACCGGCTGTGTAATACTTTCGACAAACTACAGGCTTGCGCCTGAAAACCCGTTTCCTGCACCTGTTGAAGACTGTTACACCAGCCTGAAGTGGATGGTGGAAAATGCTGAAAGTCTTGGTGTTGATAAAACAAAAATTGCAGTAGGCGGAGGCAGCGCCGGAGGAGGGCTTGCTGCAGGGCTTGTAATTATGACACGGGACAGGGGAGAGATAGAACTTTCATTTCAGCTCCTTGTTTATCCTATGATCGATGACAGGAACATAACACCTTCCAGCCATTACATAACAGACCTCCGCACCTGGGACCGTGATAAAAATGTTTTTGCATGGAAGGCATATTTAGGGAAAGCTTCGGAGTCAGGTAATGTGTCTCCCTATGCCGCTGCTGCAAGGGCTGATGATTTATCCGGGCTTCCTCCTGCATATATTGCAGTCGGAGAACTTGATCTTTTTCTTGATGAAGATATTGAATACGCACAGAGGCTGCTGCAGGCAGGCGTAGCAACAGAACTTCATGTTTACCCTGGTGCAACCCACGGGTTTGATGCTGTAATTACAGCATCTGTGTCAAAACGGTATATTGAAGAAAGAGACAGGGCGATTATCAGGGCGATGTATTAGAAAAGCAGCTTTCAGCAAAAGGCATCTTAATTCAAAGTTTTAGCTGACTGCTGATAACTAAACGCTGATAGCTCCATCTAGTTATGGATGAACACTATCTAAGATAATTTTGCGGGTCTTTCTTCCAGATACCTAAATACATATCTAAAAAAGCGTATATATATTTATTATACACTCTCGAATTCTGCAGGATAACTATGCCTGTATTCTGTTCCGGTAAAAAAGCCATGGCAGCAAAATATCCGTATACATTCCCGCTGTGATAAACAAGATTATGACCGGAGTAGTTGAAAATACGCCATCCCATTCCATAATGGGTACTGCTCAGCCTGTTGTTCCAGTTATATTTTCTCAGTTCAGTAGGGGTTTTAACAAGCGGGGTGCACACTTCATCTATAATCGAAGCCGGAATAACATCCTGCCTGTTGCCGAGCATTGCAAGAAGCCATTGTGTCATATCTTCTATGCCTGCATTCAAACCTGATGCCGCAGCGGTTGAATAATATGTGCCCTGTGGTGCAACTGGTATTAATCTGCCCTTAACCAGTTCATGGGGGCAGGCGTAATTTCCTGATGAGATAAACTTCTTTTTAGTAAAAGATACACCGTCCATTTTCAACGGGTTTAATATCCGCTCGGACAGCAGTGTGTCATATTCCTTCCCTGTCGCTGATTTAATGACTTCTGTAATAAGGCTGTAAAAGGCATTCTGATACCCGTAGCATTTTCCGGGCGAACAGTAGGATGGTAATTTCTGCAGCTCTTCTATTATTTTATTATAGGGAACATCGGCTTCAATAAGATTGTCATATGCATGGGGGACCAGTCCTGATGTGTGGTTCAGTATATTCCGTATTGTAAGGTGTTCTGTATTCGCTTTATCCTTTAGTGTGAATTCCGGCAGGTATTTTGTAACTTTATCATCCCATTGTAAGACACCGTCTTTTACAAGCAGCCCGGTCAGGACAGATGCAAAACCTTTTGATACAGATGCAAGTCTGAAAACAGTGTCTTTATCAATAGCTTCGGTTGTTCCTGTCTTTTTTACACCGTACCCCTTTAACAGGGCGATTTTGCCGTTAGTAACAATTCCGATCGCCACTCCAGGAAGTTGTGATGTTTCAACATAGCCGGATATAATTGAATCATACTCGGTTATCAGTTTTTCAATATTAACCGCTTTGGAATTGTCTGATGAAAATGATATTTGCGGAAACAGAAGTAGAAATAAAAGAAAATACAAGAATAGTTTTTTCTGAAGTATCATAGTGTATCTGTTCTGTCTGGCTTTGAGTTTTTGAGATCTGAAGTATATGGAGCCTGGTATTATCTGTCAATCTGAAATTATTCCGCTTTGAATGAAGGACAATCCAATGTTGCTCTCTTAATAAAGAGTATTATTCTTGTTTTGTAAGGGGCCGACAGATGTGTCGGCCCTGGGAAAAGCATTTTGCTTAAAGCTGAGTACTGACAGCAATTCGACAGGCTCATTGCCTTGAGAATATCTAAAGGCTGACCGCTGTTATTTATTTCTTTGTTTTTTTCTTCTTTTTCTTTTTACCAGGCGCTTTTGATTTTCTGTTCTTTTTTTCAGCATACTCAACATTAACGTCTCTTTTTCCGATTCTTGCGCCTGATAATGTTTTTAATACCTTTGGAGCTATACTTTCATCCACTTCAAAGAAGGTGAATTCCCTCATTATTTCTATGGGGCCTATCTGCTGCGGGGTGATTCCGGCACTGCCGCAAATGGATTTTATTAAAATTCTTTTTGTGAGTTTATCCATTGCACCGGCATTGAGAAAAAATCGTTTTGACTTACCCGGTGCAATATTCCTTCTGGGCTCTCCGGAATCGGATCTTTTGGATTTATCTTTTTTCCTTGCTGATACATCAACATTTATATCCTTTGAGTTTTTATAATAATCAAGAAACCGGTTGAACTCTATGGATACAAACTTCTGGATCAGTTCTTCCTTTGAAATACCTGAAAGAGTCTCGTAGACAGGCGGCAGAAAACGGTCTATTTCCTTATTGTCCACATCTACTTCCACCATTCTGTTGATCATGGCATAAAGCTGTCTTTCGCATATTTCGTAACCGTTAGGTACTTTTGTATAAGTAAACTTTACTCCTGCCTTCCGTTCAATCATTTCCAGTTTGCCCTTTTCCTTTAAATTGGTAAGGATAATGGAAGTTCCTGACTTGCCGGCCCTGGCTGTTCTGCCGCTTCTGTGGGTATATACCTGCGGTTCATCCGGCATTTTATAATTTATGACATGCGTAATATCTTTTACATCCAGTCCGCGTGCCGCAACATCTGTTGCTATAAGTATCTGAAGAGTTTTGTTCTTGAAGCGCTTCATAACATTGTCTCTTGCAGACTGAGAAAGATCTCCGTGGAGCGAATCGGCATTATAATTATCTTTTATAAGCTTTTCTGCTATTTCCTGTGTTTCAATACGGGTTCTGCAGAATACAAGACCGTAAATATCCGGTACACAGTCCAGAATTCTTTTTAATGCCTGGTACCTGTCCTTTTCATGGACAACATAGTTTAAGTGCTGAATGTTTTCTGCACCTTTATTGACATCTCCTACTGTTACCCTTACAGGATCAGACATATACTGTTTTGTTATTCTTGCTACTTCAGACGGCATTGTAGCTGAAAAGAGCCATGTCTTTTTATCATCGGGAGTATCTTCCAGGATTGCGTCAATATCTTCTTTAAAGCCCATGTTAAGCATTTCATCTGCTTCATCCAGAACCACAAACTCAACATTTTGAAGTTTGATAACATTCCTGTTAATAAGGTCAATAAGCCGGCCCGGTGTGGCTACGATAATCTGGGAGCCTTTTTTTACCTGCCTTATCTGGTTTTCCATGCTGGCTCCGCCTGCAATTGTAGCTATCTTTGCTCCCTTTATATACTTACTGAAACTTTTAATATCCTGAGATATCTGGGCGCACAGCTCTCTTGTAGGGCATATGATAAGACCCTGGGTTTCTTTATTATTAAAATCTATAAGTTGAATCATGGGAAGACCAAATGCCGCAGTCTTGCCTGTTCCGGTTGGGGCCAGTCCTATAAGGTCTCTGTCTCCACCCAGTATTTCAGGTATGGCTTTTTTCTGAATGGGTGTGGGATTAATAAACCCCAGGTCTTCAACTGCCTGAAGCAGTTCATCAGCTAAATCAAAATTTTCAAAACTCATATATTTTGTGTTCCTTCCGGACATATAAAAACCCGGATTCTGGGATTTTAACTAATCCCAGAATTCGGGTTAAATATCCTAAAAATTAAAAGATACTTATATCACGCTCAGAACTATATGGCAAAGCTTATATTTCAGTCCGGAAAACTGATTTGTGATCAAAAAAACTCTTTTTTTACTATTTTAACATGTTTATATACATGCCGAGCTGCACTTCAAGTTCAACCTGGAGTTCTGCAAGCAGCAGATCCGAAGCCATAAGGCTGATTGCCTCACCTGTGGCAGACAGCATCAGACCTGAATCTTTTTTTAACCCTATACCAAGTTTATGGCATGTCATATTTGCAAGCCTTACAATATTGATAAGTATGGTGCTGTCGGTCAGTTCTTCGTCATCATGCCTTAAAACAACATCACAGTAGGAGGGCGGCATATTAAGGTGCTTCATAAGCCTGTTACCCTGGTTGCAGTGCAGTGTCTCAAATACATCATTTATAACACTGTCTGATATGTCCTGCTCCATTTCATCTGAGTCCTGAAGGTCTTCGATGATTTTTACAAGTAAAAGCTTTCCTATATCGTGCAGAAGCCCTGCAAGAAAACTTTCTTCTTCGAGTTTTCGTAATCCTAGATGCTGAGCAAGCCATTTACTGGCAAGTGCAACACCAAGAGCGTGAACCCAGAGCGGATCCATCCATTTAATGAATCTCTTGTTGACCTTGTTGTATGACTGCTGCTGTGTAACGAACATTGCCATGTTTACGAGGCTTTTTGCTCCCAGCCTTACTATGGCGCCATGAATTGTTGTTGTCGGGTTCAGTCCGGAATAAAATGATGAATTTGCCATTTTTAATATCTTGGATGTCAGTGACTGATCCTTCTCTACAATTTCGGCAAGTTCTTCTGTTCTGTAATCTTCATTTTTAAGAACTTCCTGTAGTTTTAATGCTACTCCATCAAATATCGGAAGTTCAATTCCTCCCTTGTCAAGACGTTCTTCAATATATTCTACAATTGATTTGTCACCTGTCATTAGAAATCTCCTGTCAGTCTGTTTATCTGGGCTATTGGTCTCGGGGCTTCAAGAAGTGGAAGATGATGCAGAACCTCAGGAATACTTGTTACACCTTTTGCTGCTTTTCCTATTCCGTCCTCCAGGAGGGTAATCAGTCCGGTTGTTTCAATACTTGTTCTTCTTATCTCATATGATGTTTTTCTGTTAAGGATGGCTTCCTTTACAAATTCGTTAAGGACCAGCATCTCAAAAACTCCTACTCTTCCCCTGTAGCCGGTGAATTCGCAATAGGAACACCCTGACCCCATTTTAAAACTGTATCCGGCTATGTCTGATGACTGGTACCTTAATCTTCTAAGTTCACTCGCACTTGGAAGATAGTCTTTGGCACAATGAGGGCAAATTCGTTTCAGCAGTCTCTGGGCTATTACGCATACTACTGTTGAGGAAATAAGAAATGCCTCAATATCCATGTTCATAAGCCTGAGAAGACCTCCAATACTGTCTTCTGTATGGAATGTGGTAAGGACTTTATGACCGGTAAGAGCTGCCTGTATGGCGCTCTCTGCAGAAAATTTATCCCTTATTTCTCCAAGAATCATTATGTCCGGGTCCTGCCTGAGCATATGACGCAGAGTTTCCTCAAAGGTAACTCCCAGTTTACTGTTAATGGTGCACTGGGATATGCCGTCTATGACATATTCTACCGGGTCTTCCGCGGTTATTATATTTGTATCAATCTTGTTGCAGTAATTTATGGCAGAGTAGAGCGTAGTTGTTTTACCGGCTCCTGTAGGACCTGTTATTATTACAACACCGCTTGGAAGCTCAAGCACATCCTCTCTGAAACGTTCCAGCATTTTAGCGCCCATGCCGAGGTCTTCAACCTTGTACATTTCGGCTTTTTTGCTGAGAATTCTCATTACTATTTTTTCACCGAACAGGGTTACATAAAAAGACGCACGGATATCAATTTCTCCGCCTTTGTCCGATGACTCCATCAGTATTCTGCCGTCCTGATGCCTTCTTCTTTCTGTGATGTTGGCGCCTGCCATTATCTTAAGACGGTTGGTAAGAGGCTGTTCCACATCCTTTGGCAGGTCCGTGTATTGTATAAGTGATCCGTCTCTTCTGAATCTGATTCTCACCCTGTTTTTCATGGGTTCTATATGAATATCACTGGCCCGTTTTTCTATGGCCGCATAGATAATCTTATCAACAAGTTTGACTATTTCATTTTCATCATTACCTATGGCCTTTTTCTTGTCCCTTGCTGCAATATAGCTCTCAAGTATTTCAGTGATATACTTGGACATGGAGATAGCTATTGAATATTCATCTCCGAACAGATTGTTTATACTCTCAATGGTTTTTGCATTAAGGGGATCTGACATTACAATTCTGAGTGATCCGTCTTCCAGCCTTGTAGGGATAAACCTGTTTGAAACGAAATAATTAACCGTTGCCTTTTTAAGACTTTCAATATCGAGCATATCCGTGGTGGGTTCAATGTAAGGTATCCCAAGGGATATTGATAATGCCTCTGTTACTTCATTTTCTGTGAGATAATTACTGTCTATCAGTATCTCTCCCAGGAGTTTCTTTGTCCCGCTTTCCTTCTGTTCATTGAGCGCCATGGAAAGCTGTTTTTCGGAAATGTATCCAAGCTCGATTAATAGGGACCCCAGCCTGAAATTTGTTCTGTTGTTAAAAAGAACAACTTTTACCTGTTTGTCAGTTACGTAACTCAGGTCCTTTAAAGTCTCAAGAAGGGTTCTGGGGTTGTCGAGTTTTTCCTGTACTCTTTCTGCATAATCCACCTGTTCTCTGGTAATAAGCTTTTCTCTGATAAGAAGGTTTACTATCTCTCCGTAACCTTCTTTTTCAAGGGCATTAATAGCCCTGATGTCATTTGAGGAAGCCATTTTTGTCTGTTCTCCGTTGTCGCTTTGATCTGTCACTGAAAATAATCCGGAAATATCCTCTGGTTCAACTTCATTCTGGCTGCTGGAAATAACCGCTTCTGAAATCAGGTTAATACAGCGTGAAGCGGGACTGCCTTCTGATAATGCAATAAACGGAACTTTTTTTATCGTTGATTTTTCAACATACTCATCCTTCAGTAAATGTCCTATTGATTTGAGCTGAAGCTTTAGCTTTTTGCCTGCTTCTATTTTTAGTTTTGTAAAAATCTGATTGGCCTGAGCCGAAGATTCAACCTTGTTTACAAGAATAAAAACCGGTTTTATATTGCCTTTTACAATATATGTCTCAAGCATAGAAAAAATATCCGAAAAAGACGATTGGTCCGGTGTGACAATAAGAACCGGTATGCTTGATAATTTCATTAAATGAAATACCTGATCGGAAATACCGGCAGAAGTGTCAATAATCAGGGTGTTGATATCCTCCAGATAACGGGGGATTTTTGACAGCTTCTGTTTGAAATCATTGTCTGTTTCTTTAAATTTTCCCAGTATCGATCCTCCGGGAATAATCTTTAAAGATTCCGGCCCCTGAGAAATAAGGTCGTCAAACCGGCATCTGCCTTCGGCGTAATCCGTTAATGAGTATTCAGGAGAAATGCCGAGAAGATTATCTATATCTCCTGGTCCGTCATCTGCTTCAATAATAGCGGTACTGTTACCTTTTTCGTTCAATGATAATGCCAGATTGAGTGAGAAAACCGATTTCCCTTCGCCTCCTTTAGCACTTGCCAGAGTAATGATTCTTGTTTTCTGGTTTTTTGCCATAAATCCCTTCCGATCTTTAAATCAATTAGAAAAAACAAAAACATAGACAGTCTGATTTTTTAGATCGATGCAAAATGCAGGCCAGATGAAAGAGAGGTGCAGGGTGAACGGTTCAGGGTGCATCCGTCTTCGCTGAAGCTACGCCGTGACAGGAGGTGCAGGGAAAAGATCTAAAACATTTTTAAAAATGTCGGGCGGAGAAATCCTTTAACCTTGAGCCTTGCGCCCTGAACCCTGCGCCTGTTTTTTATTATCCGCAAACCACATTAAGGCAGGCCTGGCGGCCTTCCTTTTTTACGGCATCAAGCGCACGTTTTAAGGCTCCGTCAAAGTCTTCCGGTCTTTCAACTTTTTCTCCGTAGCCGCCGAAAGCAGTGCATATCTGTTCGTAGTCCGGTGACGGCTTAAGTTCACTCAATGGCATGTCCGGGTCGCCTGCAGCAGGACCGTCCGGGTGGATATCCAGGGTTGCATGTTTGACTGCATTCCAGGACCGGTTATTGTAGACTATTACAAGTATCGGAAGGTTATATGCATTTGATACATAGTGGCAGGCTGTGGGTACGCTGAACATGTATGATCCGTCACCCACTGTTGTTATTACGGTTTTATCAGGTGATGCCATTTTAATACCAAGAGCTGCTCCGGTTGCCCATCCAAGGTATCCTGCATGTGATACTCCAAAATAATTTCCCTGTGTACAGTTCTTCTGCCATATCATCTGGTTGTTGTATTCATTTACTATTACCGTGTTCTCATCAATTATCTCATTGACCCTTGATGATGCATAGCCAGGGTTGATCGGGACTGCGCCCGAAGCCTGTTCTGCCTTTGTGTACAGATCTTTGAAAAGCCTGTCATGGCGGTCTTTAAGGCTGTTCTGTCTTTCTTTGATAACATCCGGATTAATACCTGTTTTTCCTTCCAGCTCATGTAAAAGACAATTAAGGGAAAGGCATGACTCACTGTTTACCGTTATATCCGATTTAAAGCTTCGCACCGGTATTCCACTGTACAGCGGATCAATACCTATATTGATAATTGAAGCTGAATCAGCCGGTTTTTTAACGCTGGGGTACCATGGTACATCGCTGTCTACAATGATTATAAGGTCGGAATCATCCAGAAGCGGGTCAGGGTTGAATCCCTGGTGACAGAAGTGTTCTGCCGGAAAATTCATGTATTCCGGGTTGAATGAAACAACTCCGATTCCGTATTTTTCTGCAAGAGTCGTCATCGCCTCAACAGCTTTTACGTTGATCCCTGATGATGAAGTTATAATGAGAGGGTTTTCAGCTTTTGATATAAGATCGGCAGCCTGTGATATTTTACCGGGATCAGGATAGTGAGTCGGAAGATCATACCGTAGTGTCTCACTGAAATATTTTTCAGTAAATTCGGAAAATAAAATTTCCCTTGGAAGGGTCATATAAACAGGCCCGCAGGGATCGGACTGCGCCATGACCAGTGCTCTGTCTATAACTTCTTCAAGCTGTGAGGGAAATCTGAGTTCGTAATCCCAGTTTACAAATTCTCTTACAATTGCCGCCTGGTCAAAACATTCCTGTGCCCAGTGAACGAAACTGGATCTTGAGGCCGGGTGACCTGTTTCCAAAACAGGCGTTCTTCCTGCAAAGAACAGTAAAGGTATTCTCGATCGTTTTGCACCCATTACAGCGCCAAGTGCGTTTGCTGTTCCTACACCGACATGAACCATTGCAGCCTGAACCTTTCCTGTCGCGAGGTAGTAACCGTGAGCCATGCTAATAAGAGGTATTTCATGAGGGACAGTGACCGGAACAGGTGTCTTTTTGCCCTGTTTCTTTCTTTTTGAAAATGCATCCACAATGCTGGCAAAATCGGTTCCTGCATTACCAAAAAAACAGTCTATTCCTCTTAAGGATAAAAGATCAAGAAAGGCCTGTGCAGTGTTTTGTGCATCAACTTTAATCATGGTTCTGTCTTTTTTCAATTTATAACTCCTCTTGTACCCTGGCTTCATATTTCTTGTAAATAAAGGAAATAATATATACACTTCTTTAAATAAAAGTTCAATTAAACCCTTGTCGGATTTTACAGGATAACAGCCGGATATAAAGCCTTTATGGAAATTATATTAAGCCCCTTAAAATATTATCATTACATACTCATATCTGCCAATATAGTGATCACTATACTTTCGGCCTGGCACGCTCTGCTTTACAAAAGGGATCCAAAGGCATCACTTGGATGGCTTGCCGTAATACTTATGTTTCCTGTTTTCGGCTATTTATTCTATTACCTTTTTGGCGTTAACAGGATAAGGACACGGGCAAGAAAACTGACAGGTAAAATTAGTTTTAGCGGATTCATAGACTTTGATCCGGTAGAAGAACCTGTTGGCATACCGGAAACCCTTGTCCCGTTACCGGATGATTATGCCGAGATAGCCCTTATAACAAATACAGTGACCGGTCTTCCATTAACAGACAGCAACAGCCTGCAGATGTTTCATAACGGGGAAAACGCCTATCCGGTTATGATTGATTTTATTGATAAGGCAGAAGAGTCTGTATTTTTATCCACCTATATATTCCGTTCCGATGATGCTGGTAAAGAATTTATTGAAAGTCTTACCAGGGCAAAAAAGCGCGGTGTTGATGTTAAAATTATTATCGACGGAATAGGGGAGTACTATTCATTTCCGAGGGCAGGCAGTCTGCTTAGAAAAAATGGTGTAAGGATGGCCAGATTTTTACAGCCTTCAATTTTTCCTCCTTCCTTTCATATTAATCTAAGAAATCATAGGAAAATATTAGTTATAGACAGTGAAGCTGCTTTTACTGGCGGAATGAATATAGGCGATCATCACCTTGCTGATGATGTTACCAATCCCTCCCGGGTGATTGATACTCATTTTCTGCTTAAAGGTCCGGCAGTTTCTCAGGTTGGGCAGGTATTTGCTGATGACTGGAATTTTCTTACCGGCGAGGACATAAAAATAAAATCTGTAGAAAGTATTAATGACGGCAGTGCAAAATGCCGCGTTATTTCGGAGGGGCCGAATGAAGATTTTAATAAACTTGCCACCATACTGATAGGAGCTATAGCATCAGCAAAAAAAAGAGTTGCTGTTATGACACCCTATTTTCTGCCCAACAGGGATATGATATCAGCTCTTCAGACAGCATCTCTTAAAGGTGTTTCCGTTGATATCCTGCTTCCCGAGAAAAATAACCTTCCCTATGTGAAATGGGCAACATCCAACATGCTGTGGGAACTGCTCCAGAGAGGCGTCAGGGTGTATTATCAGCCTCCGCCGTTTGTACATACAAAGCTGTTTGTTGTTGATGATTACTATGCCCATATCGGTACAGCCAATATGGATTCACGAAGTTTAAGATTGAATTTTGAGCTTGCTCTGGAGGTATATGATAAAGATTTTGTTGCTCTTCTAAACAGTCATATTGAAAGCTGCAAGAAGATTTCAAAACCTGTAACTCTTAAAGAAGTGGACTCCCGAAGCATGCTGACACGCACAAGGGATTCCATTGCATGGCTTTTATATCCATATCTTTAGGTATCCCTGATAACTGTCTGTTTCATTTTTACAGTTACTGATAGTTCTGATTTTTCAGTGCCCTTCTTATAGCTGTTGAAAGTATTTTCATACTTACAGGTTTGGTGAGCAGCTCATTTATGCCTATTTTTCGTGCCTGGGATTCGGAGATATTTTCATTAAATCCGGTACAGAGAATAACAGGAAGGCTTTTTCGGATAGCAACCATTTCTTTTATCAGCATGTCTCCCGGCAGTTCGGGCATGCTGAGATCAGTGATTACAAGATTGAAATCATGAGGGGATTTTTTGAAGATTCTTAATCCTTCAATGCTGCTGGTGGATGAAACTGTGCTGTAACCCATTACTCCGAGCATTTCTGCCAGCAGTTTAACCAGCGTTTCTTCATCGTCTATGACTAGAATCTTAATACTGTTTGTTTCCACATCTTCCGGAGGGATTGTTCTTCTGGTTTCTACCTTTTCTTCGCTTGATAAATAACGCATAAAGGTTTTCCCCTGTGTTAAAAATTATTCAATTGATCTCTCCAAAGTGGCTTTGTTTTTTCCTGAAACGTACCGGATATGTCTGATTCCGTCTGCAGGAAAGTTGTAACTATAACATATAAGTTATAAAAATAAAAAGAAATTTATACGACTTGAAAAATGCCCCTTAAAGAGGCATTTTTATGTGAAAATGAGGGTGGAGCTAAAAGATGCTTATGATGTCGATTTTTAATCCGAAAAACATGATGATCCCTGCAAGCGCCCATAAAAAAAGAAGTGTCTGAGCCTTTATATCCAGGCTGTACCAGTTGGTCGGTTTGCCTTCTTTTTTACACAGCTCACCATAGAGTTTTGCATCTTTAAAATACCTGAATGCCGGTAACCATGATAAAAAGCTGATTTTACCTTTTTTGTGCAGATAGGGCAGCACTTCTACATAGTGAACAATAAGAAAGATAAATACTATTGCTGAGCCCATCATCCAGTATATCAGTGCGACTTTCATATAAATACTCCCTTGTTTTATTAGATCACCTGAGTGATCGTTCTCCTGAAAAATATTTATTAGCAAATTTTATAAAATAAGGCCAGTTTCATAACAGTATCTCCGGTGAATATTGTTATGGGTGAGTAATTTTTATTTTTTATTTACTACTTATTATGGCCTAGAAAATCAAATGATTTGATAAAAACATAAATTCGTTTTATTTTGGCAGCCTCAAATATTTTTTAAGGGAGCAGATCAGGTTGAAGTTCTTTCAGGTTATAACGTCATTAAAAAAAGAGGTGAAACTGATTTTCACCGAGGCCTGGAAGACGAGCCTTATACTATTTAAAATTGTTATCCCTTTAAGTATTGTTACTAAACTGCTGAATGATTTTGGTGTTACCGGATATATAGGAGTTGCTCTCGGGCCTGTCATGGAAGTTACAGGACTTCCAGGAAGTATGGGGATTGTATGGGCAACTGCAATGGTTACAAATCTTTATGCTGCAATAATTGTGTTCTCAACTCTCATTTTATCAGAACCTCTTACCCTGGCCCAGGTAACAATTCTGACTACTATGATGCTTGTTGCCCATTCACTGCCTGTTGAACTCAGCATTGCAAAAAAAGCGGGATGCAGGCTATTCTTTATGCTTTTATTAAGGGTGCTCGGAGCGCTTGTTATCGGCTTTATGCTGAATCAGATATACCTCGGGGGCGGTTTTCTGCAGTCTGAATTTACAGCGGTGTGGAAACCTGAGGTAACTGATCCTTCATGGAGCACATGGGCCTTTGATCAGGTTAAATCTCTTTTCTCCATACTGGGTGTAATTCTGATGCTTATTCTGGCAGTAAGAGTATTGAACCGACTCCATATTACAGACCTGCTTGCAAGGCTGTTAAAGCCTGTACTGCAGGTTATGGGTATGAGCAGAAATGCAGCGCCGATAACTGTTATTGGAATGACCATGGGAATAGGGTACGGCGGCGGTATGATAATAAGAGAGGCTCAGTCAGGTTCTTTATCTTCACGGGATATATTCTTCTCACTTTCTTTTATGGGATTAATGCACAGTATGATAGAGGACACCCTGCTTATGGTATTTCTTGGAGGACATGTTTCCGGCCTGCTTTTTTTCAGATTTATTTTTGCTGTAACAGCTGTTTTTGTGATGGTTAGGATCATGAAGCATATTAAGGTGGATACATTCAATAGATATTTTTACAGCGGAAGTAAAGCCTGATCTGCCCTTGTTTGATGTTAATTTAGATTGATCTTTTAACCGGAATCTGCAATCGTTACTGTTTAATTTTATTTGTCGGAAAATACAGGTGAAACATGACGGATTTAAAACTTTCAAATGAAGAAATAAGGGTCCTTGGATGCCTGATGGAAAAAGAGATGGCAACACCTGAGTATTATCCTCTTTCTCTTAATTCGCTCGTTAATGCATGTAACCAGAAATCAAACCGTGAGCCGGTTACATCATACAGTGAGTCCTCAGTTTATAAGGCGCTTAACGGTTTACGCATAAAAGGACTGGCAATGGAAAGCGGCGGGAGCAGGGTATCAAAATACGCTCAGACATTTTCACAGAAAAACCAGATGACCCAGAGTGAAGAAGCTGTCATGTGCATTCTTTTTGTGAGAGGGCCGCAGACTGCAGGAGAAATAAAGGGCAGAACCGAACGGCTTTACGGTTTTTCAAGCCTTGAAGAAACTCAGGAGGTGATCGGCAAACTCGAGTATAGAGAACTTGTAAAAAAACTTCCAAAGCAGCCAGGTAGAAAAGAGTCCCGCTATATTCACACCCTTTCTAATGAAGCAGAGATTATAGAACCTGAAGTTGAAAATGTTTCATATGAACCTGTTTCCGATATAATTGATAATGACGAAATAAATGAATTAAAGCTTGAAGTTGAATCTCTTCGTAATGAACTGCATGATCTGCGAATGGAATTTGAAGCCTTTAAAGCGCAATTTAGTTAATATTTAAAATAAGAAAGAAGATTAATGATCCAATTAGGAAAAACAAACAGTCTGAGGGTTATAAAATCCGGCAATACAGGTATAACTCTGGACGGGGAAGATCTGGGAGAGATCTTTATCCCTAAAAAAGAAATTCAGGGTCGGCCAAAGGTTGATGATATATTAGACGTATTTGTATATGTCGGTCCAAAGGATGAACTCACAGCCACTGCCCGTAAACCATATGCAGAAGCCGGGCAGTTTGCACTGCTTAAGGCTGTAACATGCAATTCATACGGGGCATTCCTTGACTGGGGGCTTGAGCAGGATTTGAGGGTTTCTTCAAAGGAGCAGAATAAGCCCATGAAGAGCGGTCAGTCTTATATTGTGTATGTTTATAATGAAAAAAATGACCGTATTACCGCCTCTGCAAAGCTAGATAAATTTATTAAAACACAGCAAACTGATTTTAAGGAAGGCCGGAAGGTGGATCTTATTATCGGCGATATTACCCCCATGGGGTACAGGGCAATTATCAACAAAACATACCTTGGTATGCTCTTTAAAAACGAGGTGTTCCAGATTCTCAAAAGAGGACAGGCTATAAAGGGCTATGTTAAAAATATCCGAGAAGACGGGAAGATAGATCTTTGCCTCCAGAAAACCGGAGCCAAAGAAACTGACGAGCTTTCGAAAAAAATACTGGATATGCTGAAGGAAAACGGGGGCCGTCTTAATATTTCGGATAAAAGCTCTCCTGAAAAAATCTATGACATGTTCAAGGTAAGCAAAAAGAGGTATAAGAGCGTACTCGGGGCATTGTATAAAAAACGCCTGATTGTGATTGATAAGTTTGCAATTCGTCTCACAGAGAGTCAGGGAAGAGATACTCTGACTGCAGATGGAAAAAAGCCTGCAAGAATGCCCAGAAGGATAAAAGTCAGAAAGTAAATATTCCAGTTTATTAAATTGAGTGAAAAGGAGATTTCAGATGGTTAATGTTATTGCAACAGTTCTTGTAAAGGAAGGTAAAAAAGCCGAGTTTATAGACCTGTTTAAAAAACTGGTTCCCATAGTAAAGGCGGAGAAGGGGTGTGTCTATTATTTCCCGACAGTAGATCTGCCTACAGAATTGCCTCCTCAGGCAATGAATGAAAATGAAGTAACCATTCTTGAAAAATGGGAAAGCCTCGATGATCTGATGGCTCATCTTGGAACTCCCCATATGGCAGAGCAGATGGAAAAGGAAAAAGACCTGGTTGAAAAAGCCTCTATTAAGATACTGCAGGAAGCCTAGGTTGAGTCCATCCAAAAACTAGCGTTATTTGGCAGCGGTCAGCACTCAGCATTTAGCCTTTCGATATTCACATGACAATGAGCCTGTCGAACTGCTTTCAGCAAAAGACATATTAATTCAATGTCTTGGCTGACGGCTGATAGCTGAACGCTCCATTCAGAGTTTGCCCTGCCTTTTATCCGCTTCCAATAACCCTCAGAATGGAATTTTATTAAAAATTGTATAAATAAATGATTGCTATAAACTATACAGTATAGTAAGTGAACTATATAGTTTTTGAATTAATGACTATAGTATCAGGGAGACTGAGTCATGCATAAGGATTTAGTAAATAATGTTGCTAGTGATCTCTTTTCTATTCCGGCACTTTCATCAAGGATAGTAAGGAGTAAGGTTACAAAAGTAGCTCTGTCTAATATTAAAATAAGCCTTTCACCCCTGCATTTTGAGATTATGCTGCTCTTAGCTGAAGAAGGGTCTCTGGCTGTGTTTGAAATAGGAAAACGGCTGGTTTTAGCAAAGGCGCATATGACACAGCTGGTTGATAAACTGGTTGATTATGAGATGGTTATCAGAGAATCAGACCCTAATGACAGAAGAGTAAACCTGATATCACTTACTGAAGAGGGCAGGATAACCCTTGAGAAGGGACAGCAAAGTGTTAACAGGGCGCTTGAGAAAGCGTTATCGGTTTTAGATGATAATGATATCAAGGAATTATCTGTATCATTAAGTAAGATAAGATGTATTTTGTTTAAAATGATATAGATTCTAATAAACTGAATTATTAATTAACTTATTTGAATTACAGGAAGGATTTTATTTTTTATGAAAGGAATGAATAAGAAATCACTGGACAGTGATCATGTAGGACGGCTGTTAATAATATTTGCAATACCCGCATTTATTTCTATGGCCGTACATACTTTATATAATGTTGTGGATACAATATTTATAGGGCAATACGTGGGCAGGGATGCAATAGGCGGACTTACACTCGTATTTCCTATTCAAATACTTTCATTAATGATCGGAATGACAGCCGGTATAGGGGGGGCTTCAATAATATCAAGATCACTTGGGGCGGACCAGACATCCAGGGCTGAAGTGGCGCTTGGCAATTCTTTTATAATCACATTGATCTCATCTGTTATTTTAACTGTAATCGGTCTTGCGAATGTACCTCTATGGTGCCGTTTACTGGGTGCGTCGGAAGCTACCATGTCATATGCATCGGATTACCTCTATATCATTATGATAGGAATGTTTTTTATGACATTCATCTTTGTTTTGAGTTCTTTGATAAGGGCAGAGGGTAATGCAAAGGTGCCCATGATTGGTATGATACTGAGCGCCGGTTTAAATATTGTTTTAGACTGGGTATTTATTGGCTATTTAGACGGCGGAGTAAAAGGAGCTGCCTGGGCGACAGTTATTTCACAGATAGTCGGTGTTATTTACTTCATGAGTTATTATTTCTTTTTGAAGCCGGCGCTCCGCTTTAAAATAAGCAACCTGAATCCTGATTGGAAAATGATCTGGGAAATTATTTCGATAGGTTCCTCAGCAGGTGCGATGGTGTTATCCGGAAGCATCTCCGGAATTGTTATTAACCGCACAGTTATCGCTTTTGGCGGAGATCTCGCACTGGCGACCTGGGGAGTTCTTAACAGGGCAATGATGTTTGCTGTCATGCCGTCAATCGTTATCGGACAGGCTATCCAGCCGATTGTCGGTTTCAATTATGGAGCCAGGCATTTCGGTAGAGTTTTAAGAAGCATTAAAATAAGCAGTATTGCCGCAACAGTCATTGGTCTTCTGGTATTTCTGGCTATATATTTCAACCCTGACAGTGTAATTAAAATTTTCATAGATGATGAAGAACTTATCGATATGGGAACGCATGCCTCCCGAATCGTTTTCCTTGTTCTGTACCTGATTGGTTTAATAAATGTAGGTGCAACGGTTTTCCAGTCCATAGGAAAAGCTTTACCTGCTTTTCTGTCAACTGTAACAAGGTCTTTACTGTTTTTAATTCCTGCTATTCTGATTCTGCCGAGGTTTATAGGGCTGGACGGGGTGTGGTGGGCTTTTCCGATATCGGATTTTATGACCTTTGTTCTGGTTCTTGGAATGCTGATACCGCTTTTACTTGAAATGAAAAGAAAGAAGGCCGAGGAGAAAATGGGGATTACAGGTTAAAAGGATGGAGATTGTTTCAATCTCCAATTCCTGTTTGTATAATCAGCATCACGAATTTGCGACTATTCAGACGGGTTAATAACCCGTCTCTGCAAAAAAAACAAACGGACTTTGTCCCGTATAATGAAACTCAACTGTTGTACCAATTGGTAGAGAAAGGTCTCTGACCTGTCTATTTGAGGATAAGTTTTTTCCATGGGTATTTATCAGTTTTTACAGGCGCCCAGTAAAGGTCTCCTGAATTTCTCCATGCATCAAGAACTATACCCTTTTCAAAATCCTGCCCAGCGGCTGTTATAACCACGCAGTTATGTTCTCTAAAGTAATTTCCTTTATAGGAAGTTCCCAGATGTATATCAAAGTTCCTCAATCCCAGAGTTGTCAGTTTTTTCTTCAGGTCATCAGCCCATTGGTAGCATAAGCCGCGTTTTTTTATTCCTGTCTGTACAAGAAAGTTGTGAAACCAGGGCGGCCTCACAAGTTTATACTCATCAGCAAGTTCAAGGGAGTATTTAATGCCTGTTTCTGCAATCCGCTCTGCTTCAATAGTATCTGTCTTATCTGACAGTCCTGAAAGATCTTTGGATAATAATTCTATTTTGTTTTTAAGACCGGAATTTTCATAAGTTAAATTTTTGTAGGCTGCTGAGCATGAACAGGCGAGCAGTAAAAGTAAAATAACTGTAAGGTGTTTTAATGGGCTGGCTGTATTGGATTTAACCGGTTGTATCATGGCTGGTCTTACTCATAAAAAAAAGCGGGGCATAAATGCCCCGCTTTAAAAAGGCGGACACAAGGCCCGACCCTAATAAATTATCCCTTGATTATTCTGGGAAGAATCATGTGATTTCTTGAACAGATTGATTTGGGATTCTGGTATGCACAACCTGCAAATGCCTTCATGTAATTTCTTAATTCAGGCAGTGATACTATTTCATCAACAAAACCGCGTTTTGCACAGTATACAGGTCTTGATTTGTCATAGTATTCCTGAGCAAGCTGGTTCATCTTATCAATTGTCGGCTGAAGCGGACGGTCGGCGTCTTTTTCTTTTACCAGACGTCTTGAGTAAGATGCAGCAGCTGCGGTTTCACCATGCATTACGTAGATCTCTGTCATTGGTGTACCAAGTGTGAATACATTGTGGTTGTTTGATGTAGGTCCGCCCATTACGTAATGAGCAGCAGCAGTACCCTTTCTGAGTACGATACAGATCTGAGGAACATCGGTCTGCTCAATTGAGTAGATCTGAGACTGACCAAGACCAAGAAGTTCTGCCTGCTCTGCAATGTCGCCAACATCAATTCCTGATGTATCCTGCAGCCAGATTATTGGTACTCTGTCTCTTCCGCAGAGTGTGATGAACTCGTTCATCTTGATAAGACCCTGACGGTAAAGCTTTCCGCCGATTCCCGGGTAGTTTGCGTACTCGGGGTATTTGGCGCCAAGGAAGCCCTGTCTGTTTCCGATAACTGCCATCAGGTAGCCGTCTATTTTAACAAGACCGGTATATACTTCAGGGCCGTAACCTGGCCTGAACTCCATGTGTTCACTGTTATCGGTCATTCTTGAAAGCATTTCTTCAAAGTTATAACCGCGTTTCTGGTTGAATGCTACTATGCTGTTAAGGTCTTCACCCTTGAATTTGGGCTCTTTGGGTTCTGCTACTCTGAAGAACTCAGGATCGTAAGCAGGCATCATATCCATGTGTCTCTTTAATGAGTCAAGAACGCCTGTTTCTGTATCGTGAACTTCTTTGAAGAATCCTGTTTTATCGTGATGGATTCCAATGCTTCCCGGAGGAACTTCCTTGAAATGTCTTGTTGCTTCGATAAGCTGCTCAGCGCCTGCTTCGTCAAAACCGCCTTTAGGTGCCATACCGCCGACAATACCGCCGCCGCCGACTGCCATGTTTGCATCTTTATGAGCGATAATAACTGTGGGGCTGATTCCCTGGTAACCGCCGCCAGCTGGGTTTGTTCCGTAGATACCTGCAATTATAGGCACACCGAGTGTAGCAAGTTCTGCATGTCTGAAGAATGTTGTACCGTTTCCTCTTCTGTTTGCATAAACTTCTTCCTGCTCAGGAAGTTTAACACCGCTGCAGTTTACAAGCCATACCAGAGGTACTCTGAGTCTTTTTGCCATATCGGTAACTCTGAGCTGGTTGTCTGCCTGGCCTGCTATCCATGCACCTGCCATTACCTTGTTATTAAAACCGATTACCACAGCCCATTTTCCGTTGATCTTGGCAAGACCGTCAACAACGTTGGTCTGTTCTTCTACGTTAGAATTAGGGTTGTAGATTGTGTGAAGAGGTGTCCATGTTCCGGGATCTACAAGATACTCGATCCTTTCCCATACTGTCATCTGGCCTCTTGCTTTTATTTTTTCATCAGGAATACCCTGACTTTTTACAACTTCAACGGCCTCTGCAACCTGTGCTTCCACCTTTTTAATATCGGCAATATTTTCGGCTGAATCGGCAATCTGTTTTTCGGTAAGTTCTTTACCGAAGGGGGTCATTTCTTCAAAATAAGATCTCATTGTATCCTCCTGGTTTATTTCGATCCCTTTGTTCTAAAATGAAAATGATCACCCATCCTTTTAAAAGAATGAGTGATCGATGATATGACTTATTTTTCCGGTTGAATAACCAAAAAAATAAACCCGTTCGGAATGGAATACCGGACGGGTCTGTTAATTATTTTTTAGCTTTTTTTACGCCAACCAGGTCCTGGCCAACGATCATCTTACATACGTTGGTTGATCCTTCAACCAGCTGGTAAGCCGGAGCATCACGGTAGTATCTTGCTACCGGGTATTCTGTTGAGTAACCGTAAGCGCCGAGGATTCTCATTGCTACGTTTGCTGCCTTAACTGCAATTTCACCTGAAAGGTATTTTGCCTGTGCAACTTCAAAGGTGTTTCCAAGGTTGCCTTCATCCTTCTGCATAGCTGCTCTGTAGACCATAAGTCTTGCTGCTTCGAGCTCACATGCAACCTGGGCAATAAGATCCTGGTTCATCTGGAAATTACCGATAGGAGTATTGAACTGCTCACGTTCTTTACAGTAGGCTATTGCTGATTCAAGAGCTGCCTGAGCAAGACCGATTCCGCCTGCTGCTGCAGAAAGTCTGGACTGGTTGAGTGAACCGAAAACTATCTTAGCGCCGTCACCGGGGTTGCCGAGAATGTTTTCTTTAGGTACTTTACAGTCTTCAAGGATTATTTCGCCTGTAGGTGTTGATCTTGTTCCAAGTTTGTCAAGATCTGTAGTTGTAATGCCGTTAAAGTTTTTAGGCTCTACAACAAATGCTGAAAGGCCTTTACCTCTGGCTTCTCTGTCTGTGTATGCATAAAAAATGATAGCATCAGCTGCTGATGCATTTGATATCCATGTCTTGTAACCGTTGATGAGCCAGTGGTCGCCCATGTCAACTGCAGTTGATTTCATAGACATAACGTCAGAACCTGCATTAGGCTCTGTGATACCGAAACCGCCGACGTATTCGGCTGTTACCAGCTTCTCAACGTATTTTTTTCTGAGTTCGTCTGTGCCGTATTTGTAGATTGTGTATGCACAGCCAAGTGTCTGCATATTCATCTGAACTCTGAGAGAACTTGAACCTCTTGCAATTTCTTCTGTAAGAATCATTGCTGCAAGCCAGCCCATCTCATTTCCGCCGTATTCTTCAGGAATAACTGTTCCAAAAAAACCAAGCTCACCCATTGGTTTCATTGCTTCTTCATATGGGAAATAATGTTTCTCATCCCACTCGTCTGCAAAGGGTGCTATTTTTTCGTCGACAAAGTCTTTTGCCATATCTTTGAGCATCTGTAATTCTTCGCTTAATGTAAAATCCATAAATCTTCCTCCTTGATATTGTTTTTTTATTTATGGTTAAAAATCTTAAAAATATATTAATTGTGATTTTTTTCTCAACCCGGAATAATATACTTTTAAAGCATTAATGCAATAAAAATATTGAATTTTCTTGAAGTTTTGCCCTGTTTGCCAATATTTTAACATCGGCATCGCCTCAGGTTTCATGAGAAAAACTTGAAGCGTGAATAAATAAAAAATGATCCGGATAAAAAACATTAACTGCTTTTCTTAATATTAAAAAGATTCGGGAATTACAATCCGGAGATAGAAAAAAATAAAAATTATAATCAAAAATAAGTTTTTTTAAAATTTAATAGAATTCTATTGAAGTTTTTTTTAAAAAAACTGATGATCAAAATATTCTTAATATTCATAAAAATATTTCAGGCACCGGCATGAAAAACCGTTTTATGCTGTCCCTGTCAAAAGATTACTAGTCTTGTTTGTTTTTAAGTAAAATTAATCATAAGTTAATTTATTTGTAATATAAGCTTTTTATCAGTCTGATATTTGCCTGTAGCAACAATTACCCTATTTCTGATTCCGGTTATTTTACTATGTTCATTTTGGGAATATCCTGTTTTTATCACGACAGTGCAGCATGTATTTTACATGACGGGAGTATTGCCGCCGCAGCACAGGAAGAGAGGTTTACCAGGAAGAAGCATGATGCAGGCTTTCCTGAAAATGCGATAAAATACTGTCTTCAGGAAACCGGCATTAAAGTAAAAGATATTGATTATGCAGTATATTATGATAAACCGTTTTTATCATTTGAAAGACTGTTGCTTACCTACCTGACTGTTGCTCCTAAAGGCATTAAATCATGGCTGAAATCAATGCCTCTATGGCTGGGGCAGAAAATGCACGTTGAAAAAGAGTTTAAAAAAAAGACAGGCTACGATGGTGATGTCCTCTATACAGAGCATCATGAATCACATGCTGCATCAGCCTTTTATCCTTCGCCTTTTGACAATGCCGCTATTCTTACCATAGACGGTGTTGGTGAATGGGCCAGTTCCAGCTATGGTATTGGTGAAAACAATAAAATTACACTTTTCAGTGAGCTTCATTTTCCGGATTCAGTCGGTCTTCTGTATTCTGCATTTACATACTTTACAGGCTTTAAGGTTAATTCCGGCGAATACAAGCTTATGGGGCTGGCGCCCTATGGCACGCCGAGGTATAAAGATCTTATCCTTTCAGAAATAATAGATTTAAAGCCGGACGGGTCCATAAGGCTTAACATGAAATATTTTGATTTCTTGTCCGGCCTTCGTATGACAAACAGGTATTTTGACCGTCTTTTTAAAGGCCCCCCCAGAAAGCCGGAAGCTGAAATAACCCGGCGAGAAATGGATATAGCCGCCAGTATACAGTCAGTTGTTGAAGAGATAGTAGTTAAGATGGTTAACCATGTTTATAAAGAAACCGGGCTTGATTCCCTTTGTCTTGCCGGAGGTGTTGCTCTGAACTGCTGTGCTAATAAACGGATTTTAAAGGAAGGTCCCTTTAAGAATATCTGGATTCAGCCTGCTTCAGGCGACGCAGGCGGAGCCCTTGGAGCAGCTCTCAGCGTATGGCATGGGTTCCTTGGCAATGAAAGGCATGACACAAACAGGAAAGACAGTCAGAAAGGCTCATATCTCGGGCCTTCATTTTCGGAAAGCCAGATAGAGGAATACCTGGAAAAAAAAGGCTTTAAATATCATAAACTGAACCATGAAGAAAGAGCTGCTAAAATAGCGGAACTTATTTCGGATGAACTGATAATCGGGCATATGGCAGGCCGAATGGAATTCGGACCAAGAGCCCTGGGAAACAGAAGTATTCTGGGTGACCCGAGAAGAGAAGACACCCAGAGAAAAATGAACCTGAAGATAAAATACCGTGAGTCTTTCAGACCATTTGCTCCAGGTGTTATTCATGAGAGGGCCGGTGAATATTTTGATATAGATAGGCCCAGTCCATATATGCTTTTTGTTGCCGATCTGAAGAAAGACAGGCAAATACCGCAGCCCATTGAAGAAAGCATGACAATGCAGGACAGGCTTAATTTTAAAAGGAGCGAAATTCCGGCAGTCACCCATCTTGACTACACTGCCCGTATACAGACTGTGAGCCGCGAGAATAACGAGAAATTTTACAATATACTTTGTGAGTTCGAGAGACTTACCGGGTGTCCTATGCTTGTAAATACCAGTTTTAATGTTAGAGGCGAGCCTATTGTCTGTTCTCCTGAGGATGCATGCAGATGCTTTATGAGAACAGAAATGGATGTACTGGTAATTGAAGATTTTATTCTTTTTAAAGAAGAACAGGAGGATGCTGATGATTCAACCTGGCGGCAGAATGAATACGAACCTGATTGATAATTCCGAAGTCAGAAAGTTCGGCCTGGTCTGTTTTGCTGTTTCGGTGATTCTTTCGGCAGCAGGTTTATGGAGGGAGAAGTATATTCCCGTCATACTGGGCGTAATGTTTCTGATGGCCGGCCTGTCGGCAGTATCTGTCCCCGGAAGATTTAAACCGTTTTACATTCTATGGAAAAAGGCTGCTTTTACTGTAAGCAGATTTATTACATCTGTTATTTTGAGTGCTGCCTACTTTTTAGTGATTACTCCTTCGGCAATTATTAAAAAAATATCCGGGGGAGCACCTTTAAATATAAGGCCGGATAAAAATTCCGGCACATACTGGGTAAAACGTAATGAACCTCTTCAGCCAAAGGAGAGGTATTTAAAGCGTTTTTAAGGAGATAAAATGTCAAAAAATATTTTTTCTGAGTATATGGAGTTTATCCGCTACAGAAAACGTTACTGGCTTGTACCCATAGTGGTGGTTCTTTTACTGCTGGGTGTATTGATCGTTTTTTCTGAGACAAGCGCTGTTGCTCCATTTATTTATGCTCTATTTTAGGGCTTTTCATGGAAGGAAAATTACCCCGAAAAAAGTCCGGACTTTTTTTATTGATAACAGTAATTATAAGTCTTGGTATATCGTTTATAGTATGTGAAGCTGCTTTAAGGTGCCGGCATGCTATGATATCTTCCGATAATCACCTGGGTGAAGGCCTTTTTTTTTATGACGAAAAGATTGGATGGAAGCTCTCAAAAGATCATACAGTCAAACACAGACATCATGATTTTAAAGTAACCTACACAACAAACAGTCACGGCTACAGAGGTGTAAAGTCTCTTTTTGACGGCGTATCCGAAAACAGGGTTGCCTTTGTTGGAGACAGTTTTACCTTCGGGCTTGGAGTTGATGATGACTGTACCTTTGTTTCCATAATGAACAGTATGACTGAAAATAAAAGAGAGTTCCTTAATTTTGGAGTGCCCGGATACAGTACTGATCAGGAATACCTGTTAATTAAAAATCAGGTTTTATACTATTCTCCGCGTGCAATATGGCTTGTAGTGTATGTCGGAAACGATATTTATGACAACCCGCTCCCTTTTCCAATACAGGGTGATAATGGTAAACCGTTTTTTGAACTGTCAGAAGGAAAACTGATTTTAAAAAATACCCCGGTTCCCCGGCTTAGAAAATCTGCTGACAAGGAAGATTATTCTCTGGAACCGGCCTTATTAACAGGAATAAAGAAAAACAGGCGGCTGATCCACTGCCTGGCAGACTATTCAATGCTGTTCGGCTATCTTGAGTCGTCTTTTCTGTATGAAGAAGATATTCCTGAAAATAATTTTGAAGATATTTATGAATATCATATGAGTCTCTTTTTAAAAATTGTTTCAGAAATTAAACGGGACTGTGATTTGAGGAAAATAGATTTTGGGCTGATTATACTGCCGGGTCAGTCATATTTTGCAAGACCGGGGTCTTTAAGTGAACAGATTCAGGATTTCTTTAGGAAACAGATACTCGATAGATGCAACAAAAGCGATATAAAAGCAATAGATCTGGCAACAATTTTACGCAAAAAATATATAGAAAAATCAGGACACTGGTTTCATAAAAATGAAGGACATTTTACATGCGAAGGCAATAGGATTATTGCTGAAATATTACTTGATGAAATACCTGAAACATATGCCACTGTTTTAAAATAAAACAATTCCTGATCACTCAGAAAGCAGTATGTATTTGTAAAAATAATTTTTACTGATAACTGTTTTCAATATAATTGCTGAAATGAAGTATAATTTGATTTAATGCTGAAAAAAACTAAAGGTTCAAAATTAAATGCCGATGTAAATAATAAGAATTTTAAAAGAAAGGGCAAACCAGCCAAAAGGCTGGGACGCAAAACTTCCGGTCTAAATCCAGTTTTTTCAGGGACAGGATAGCGGGGTTGCCAAGTTTTATCATACAGAGTTCGCAGCCTGCATTATGTTTGGAAGTGTTTTGACGTTTTAAAAGAACAGGCTGTATGAAAAAACAAATAATTATATATTCATTCCTATTTATAGCAGTTGTCGGCAGTCTTGCCGTAATATCACTGAAATATAAAACCAATATCAAGCTGGGAAAACTGATAACCAAAACAGAAAAAAAAGAAAAACGGGTTATTAAAAACAAGCAGCCGCATGTTGCTTTTCAGGTAAATACTGATATTGACCTCACTACCATTGCAATAAAAATGTACATTCCGTGCAGGGATACAGATCAGAGAAATAGTATCGATAAAGCTCTGCCCAGGATAAAAAGCGATCTTATTGATGAAATCAGACAGGATTCATTGTCCCGGTTAATAGAAAACAGGGAGTTTGATGAAATTAAAATACGGCTTATGAAGGTTATAAACAAGCATGTTGCTGACGGTATCGATGATCTTTATCTGGATTATTTCAATTTGATGAGCAAAAAGTGGTAAACTTCTGATAAAAATAACTTTATTAACTGGAAATATCAGGGAAACTCATTGTAAGCTGTTTTTCAGTCGATGGAGACGGTTGTGAGTTTTCCTGCCTTATTTTCTTTTTCATATGTCTTTCATCCTTCTCAAGGTCAGGGAAAAGAAGAGGTTCTTTAAAAAGATTGTAATCAGGACAGTTTTTTACCCTGTTACATTTTTTACAGATAGCTGTACTGACTTTAGGCATTGATTTTTTACGGCTGCATATAATGAACGACATATTGTCTAATCTTTTTATAATTCACAATGAGATAGTTTGATTTTATGTAACAGTATCATTTATAATTATTTTTTCATACCATACAGAATCCATAATTAATAACAATTTTTTTATTATTTCAGGAGAAAAAATGTTCATCCGGCCAATTATTTCCTTTTGTCTTATTTTCCTGTTTTTATCATTTTCGGTTTATGGAAAGTCTATCGATGAAAAGAGTATTCCTTCTCAGCTAAAACCATGGAAGTCATGGGTGCTGTATGGAAATGATGATAAGTTCTGTCCAAGCCCCTTTGATAATGGGAATGAGTATCTGTGTGTCTGGCCATCCAGGCTTGAACTTAAACTGACAGAGACAGGCGGTTCTTTTTCCCAGAAGTTAGTTGTTTATTCCGAAGGATGGGTGCCACTTCCCGGTAATAAAAATGTCTGGCCCTGTGATCTGAAAGTAAACGGAAAAGATGTGGTTGTGATGAGCAGAAGCGGTAAACCTTCAATAAGGTTAAAGAAGGGAAGTCATAATGTGAATGGCGCATTCAAATGGAAGAGTATTCCTGATATGATAAATATCCCCGAAAAAACCGGCCTGGTTAATCTTGCTGTTAATAATAAAAATGTGGCTTCGCCTCTGCTCGATAACCAGGGGCGACTCTGGCTCCAGAATAAAAAAATAGAAAAGGCCGTTGAGGACAGCCTTGAGGTGAAACTCTTCAGGCTTGTTGATGATGATATTCCTATGTTCATAACTACCCTTGTAAGGCTGTATGTATCCGGACAGGCTAGGGAGATTAAGCTTTCCGATATTTTACCTCAAGGCTTTTTACCAATGCAGATAGACAGCCAGCTGCCTGTGTTAATTGCAGATAAAGGAGATGTTATTGTCCAGGCAAGACCGGGCAGTTGGGATATTTTTATAAAGGTAAGGTCTAACGGTCCTGTAAATAGTATTGGGCCGGCAAAAGCCGCCTATGGTCAGGAAATATGGTCTGTGAAAACACAGAATCATCTAAGGATGATAAAAATAGAAGGTGTTTCAGGGATTGACCCGGGACAGACAGATCTTCCGGGAGAATGGAAATCTTATCCGGCATATATTATCAATAAGGATGGTGCGCTTGTTCTTGAGGAAACAGGCCGGGGTGATCCGTCTCCTGCTCCTGATCACCTTAAAATGACCAGACAGATATGGCTTGATTTTGACGGAAAGGGATACACCCTTCAGGATAATATATCAGGTACCATGAGCAGAAAATGGTATCTCGCTATGAATTCCCCGGTAATACCTGGCAGGATTGTTCTTGACGGAGTTGATCAGCTCATAACCGGTCATGGAAAAGAAAATAAACCAGGTGTTGAATTACGTAAAGGGAATATCAGCCTTGAATCCGAATCCCGTATTGAGTCGGATGAGAGGTCAATTAATGCAGTGGGCTGGGACCATAATGTCCAGAAATTGTCAGCCACGCTCAATCTTCCTCCCGGGTGGAAACTGATTAATGTTACCGGTGTCGATTCAGTAAGCGGAACCTGGCTGCAGAAATGGAATAACCTGATCGATCTTTTTCTTGTGCTTGTTATTTCAACAGCTATCTTCAGACTCTTTAACTGGAAACTGGGGATACTTGCCCTTGTAACTCTTGTTTTAATATATCATGAAGCAGGGGCTCCCAGGACTGTCTGGCTTTACCTGCTTGCAGCAGCAGCTCTGCTGCGTTTTATTCATGACGGCTGGATTAAAAAAATAATTGAATTATGGCGGCTTGCGGCCATTATTGTTTTAGTTATCCTGACTGTTCCTTTTATCGTAAATCAGGCCCGGACCGGGTTTTATCCTCAGCTTGAAAATGCAAGCGGTTATTCAGACAGCCTGTTTCAGTCAGGATCAAGACAGGATGTTAAATATGCCATAATGCGTCAGGCTGAGGAAGCTGTAAGGCCTGAAAGGAGATCATTATCAAAAATTGAAACAAAAACTATGTCCTTTGCCTTTTCAGCAGACTCTGAATATTCCTATAAAACCCAGAATGTTATGCTTCAGGATCCAAATGCCCTTATCCAGACCGGTCCCGGTCTTCCACAGTGGAGATGGCGTTCACACAGCATGAGCTGGAACGGTCCTGTTGACTCCGACCAGACAATAAACCTGTGGCTTATATCCCCGGGTATGAATTTTGTTCTCTCCTTTTTAAGAATCATTCTTTTGATTGTTCTTTTTCTGTCTGTTCTGGAGTTAAAAAAGATCAAGCTTGATGGTTTTAAAAATGCTCTTCCTGCTCTTATACTGTTCTGCCTTATTGTTCCGGGTGCAGGCAGTGTAACGGCAGATGAGCAGGCCAATTTTCCTCCTCCCGAAATGCTCAATCAGTTAAAAGAGCGGCTCCTTGAAAAAGATGAATGTTTTCCAAACTGCGCTGACAGTCCTGACATGGAAGTTTCTATCAGTAAAGAGAATGTAAGGATTCTGTTCAGGGTTCATGCATCAACCGAAACAGCGATTCCTCTGCCAGGTTCGTTGATGATGTGGAATCCTGAAGAAGTGTATATTGGAAATAAACCTGCAGATAACCTTTTAAGCGATAAAAAGGGTATTAAATGGATGCTTGTACCGGAGGGCATTAATGATGTTGTAATCAGGGGAAAGGTGCCTGCCGGTAATGAGTTTCAGGTGCCCTTAACAATGATTCCGCATAATGTATCTCTTAAGATTGACGGCTGGGCAGCATACGGCATAGACAGGGAAGGGCAGGTTCAGGGAAGCATCAAGTTTGTAAGGCTGGAGAAAAAGAGCAGTAGAGAAGCTTCTAAAGGCAGTTCGGTTCTGCCTCCCTTTTTTCATGTGGAAAGAGTTATATCTCTTGGTATTGACTGGCAGATACATACCACTGTTAAACGTATCACTCCGTCAAATGAACCTGTAGTTGTATCAATCCCTCTGGTTAAAGGTGAGTCTGTTATTACTGCTGGAATAAAGGTTGAAGACAACACTACCGTATTGAGCATGTCACCAGGTGAAAGAGAAAAACGATGGGTATCTACAATAAAACCATCCGATAAAATATCTTTTAAGGCCGTTGATACAACCGAGTGGACCGAGACATGGATACTGGATGCGAGCCCTATATGGCATTGTGAACTGTCCGGTATTCCGCTCATTCACCATCAGGATTCAGGCGGACAGTGGCGGCCTGAATGGAGGCCGTGGCAGGGCGAAGAGATTACCATAAATATAACCCGTCCGATGGCAGTACCCGGCAGGGTAATTACAGTTGATAAGGCGGAGCTTTCACATACACCCGGAAAGCGGACAAGTATGTCCGAGCTTGATCTCAGTATAAGAAGCAGCCAGGGAGGGCAGCAGAAGATCACACTTCCGGAAGGCGCTAACATTAGGAAGGTCACTGTTTCAGGAAAAAGTCAGCCTGTGAAACAGCAGGAAAGGATTGTTACTGTACCCCTCAACCCGGGAGCCCAGACGGTTAAACTTGAATGGCAGGAAAAAACCGGATCACTTGCGCTCATTAAAACGCCGGCTGTAGATATAGGCACTGAAGCAGTTAATGCATATGTGAATTTTAATATGCCGGGAAACAGGTGGGTTCTGTTTGCCGGCGGACCTGTTATGGGGCCTGCTGTGCTTTTCTGGAGTTATTTTGTGGTTATCATCATAGCCGGTATTATTTTAGGGAGAGTAAAGTGGACACCCCTTGGAACCGTGTCATGGATACTTCTCGGGCTCGGGCTTACACAGGTTCCTGCTGTTACTGCAATTATCATTGCCGGCTGGTTTCTGGCAATGGGTGCAAGACATAAAGCTGTCAGCAGTCGGAAAGCCTGGGTATTCAACCTTACCCAGATTCTGCTCATAATATGGTTTCTGGGAGCCATGGGCGGATTATGGTCATCCATAGAACGCGGACTTTTAGGTATCCCTAATATGCAGATACAGGGAAACATGTCGTCGGACTTTTTCCTGAAATGGACCCAGGACAGGATTACAAACACCATGCCGTCAGCATGGGTTATGTCCGTTAATATATTTGTTTTTAGAGGCCTGATGCTTTTATGGGCGCTGTGGCTTGCATACTCTCTTATATTAAAGTGGCTCCCATGGGCATGGAACTGTTTCAGCGGGGGCGGAATATTTAAAAAAATGTTTCAGGGCAGGAAAAAAAAGACAGAGAAAGAAGAAATAATTATGGATCCAAGAGACTAAAGAAAAAAGATGAACGTCTAAAAGAGGCGCAGGGGGTAAAGACTTAAAACCCAAACATCCAACGTCCAGTGAAATACAAAAACATTTAATATTTAATTTTTTTGCTTTTTATTGGATGTCGGGCGTTGGATGTTCATCTTTTACCAGTCTTCAAATATCTTCAATACTTACAATATTTACACCAGCTTTTTTCATTTCCTCGATAGCCGCATCACAGTCCCCAGGGTTCATCTCTACTCCTCTTACGCCTTCTATAATAATACTTGTCTTAAATCCCAGTTTTCTGGCATCAAGTGCGGTGTATTTAACGCAGTAATCTGTTGCAAGGCCGATTATATAAAGATCATCCAGATCCTGTGATTTCAGATAATCCTCCAGTCCGGTAGCATGGCCCTGGGCATTATCAAAAAAGCCGCTGTAGCTGTCCACTTCTTTATCAAGACCTTTTTTGATGATTTTTGTAATAGAAAAAGTATTAAGGCCGGGCGCAAATTCTGAACCTTTTGTATTTATTACACAGTGATCAGGCCAGAGTATCTGGGATACACCGTTAAGGTCTATAAATTCGCCAATGTTTTTCCCGTCATGCTGGCTTGCAAATGATTTATGGTCATTCGGATGCCAGTCCTGTGTGGCTATAACGTTGTTAAAGTGCTTCATTGCCCTGTTGGCAATTTCTATAACTTCGTCACCATTTTTTACTTCAAGTGCGCCTCCTGGAATAAAATCATTTTGAATGTCGACCAGAATAAGAGCTTTTTTCATGGCAATCTCCCGGAAAAATTAGTTTTCTAATTATAGGCAGGAGCTTCCCAGATTTTCAATTTTATTTTTAACAGCCTTTCAACTGCTTGACTTTGATATTTATAGTAATTAATATGACTGACATGTCAGTCATATTAATTTTTTGAAAAAAGAAGAGGAAATCTTGGATAAAAAAAATAAAAATGATACAAAAGAAATGCTTATTGAATCAGCTGTAAGTGTTTTTTATGAAAATGGATTTCAGAAAACCCGTGTTTCGGATATCGTAAAAAAATCAAAAGTAGCACAGGGAACCTTCTATCTCTACTTCAGGTCAAAAGATGACATCTTCCTGCAGATCTGCAATGAATTTAAAGCTCAATTCGCCACACTAATCAATGGAACGGATAATCTGTTTTCCGGCGCTTCACACAATGAAATTGAACGGAATCTTCTTGGATTTATAAGGGGACTGATACTGCTCTATCTGAAAAACAGAAAAGTAGCTAAGATTCTTTTTTACGAAAACGGCACTCATGAATCTTCCCTCGGAGGAATTGGTGAAAGTATATATTCCGATTTTATCGATATGATTCGGCTTCACCTGGAGCAGAATCAGGATTTCGGACATATATCCTTTGAGGATGCAGGTACAGAGGCTGTTTTTCTTGTAAGTCTTTTTTCCAGAAGCCTGCTTCATTTTATTGAAACGCAGGAAGATATTAATATTGAAGCTGTCAGCCGCAGAATGACCCTTTTTATACTCGGCGGGCTTTTAAAAAAATAGAGTTAATTTTTTACGATGCTTTTAGATGAAAACATCCCGGATAAAACGGAGATTGAATTATGAAAAATCTTTTCTCAAATTTAAAAAAACAGTCAATTGAAATAAAAAAGAAACCTGTGCCTCATATTTGTATAGTATTCCTTATAACCGCTGCAATATTCATTGTTACCGGGTGCGGAGACAACGGCAATAAAGAAAAGGCAAAGAGTGCTCCGGTTCCGGTATCCCTGGGCAGAGTAAAGCATATTAAAACAGTTAAAACCATACCTGTAAGCGGTACAGTGGTCTCTCCATTTGCACCGGCCTATGTTTCTTTTTTAGTTGCAGGCAGGGTGCAGGCAGCTTTACCTCGAGAGGGCGAATATGTGGAAAAGGGGCAGCTCCTTGCATCGCTTGATCCGACAGATTACAGATCTGCACTGGACGGCGCATCAGCACAGGTATCAGAGGCAAGGGTTGCTTCGGAACAGGCAAAAAAAGAATATGAAAGGATGGCCTTTCTTTTTGAAAGAAAAAGTCTCGCCCGAAACGATTTTGATAAGATAAAGGCTGCAAGTGATGCAACTGCTCTCAAGCTGGAACAGGCAGCTGCGGCAGAAAAGGTCCGCAAAAAACAGCTTGAAGATACCGCGCTTAATGCTCCTGTCAGCGGATTTATTTCAAAACGCATGGCGGAACCGGGGCAGACTGTTGCTGCAGGTACTCCCCTGTTTGAAATAGTACGTATGGATCCGGTCGAGATACTGGTTGGAGTTCCTGAAACCGATATCCATCTGGTTAGCGAAGGACAAAAGGCAGATGTGACTCTTCCTGCACTCCCCGGGCAGAGTTTTGAGGGAACGGTCAGGGTTATAAATGTGAGTTCTGATCCGGGTACCCGCACCTATATGACCCGTGTCACCATACAAAATCCTGAGCATATACTTCGGCTTGGAATGGTGGCCGAGGCAAGAATTTCATGTGATGATGAGATAGAGGTGATTACCCTTCCAGGAGATGCAGTTGTACGTGATCCGCAGGGAGCACCGCTCGTATATGTTTACTACCCCGAACAGGGACGCGCCTATTCAAAGCGGGTGACAGCAGGGCGTTTGACTGGTGATGTTCTGGAAATCCGTGACGGTCTTTCCGGCGATGAAAAAATAGTAGTTGCCGGTCAGGATAAACTCAGGGACGGTATTGAAGTGACTGTGGTAAATAACAGCACTGATATACAGTAGCACGAAGGAGATTTATCATGAATCCGGTAAAAAGCAGTCTTCGATATCCCATGGTCTCCCTTGTTTTTGCTGCCCTTTTGGTGGCAGCCGGGCTCTATGCTTTCTACAGTATGCCCAAAACGGAAGATCCATCCATCACAATCCGCACCGGCCTGGTGCTGGCTCAATACCCGGGCGCTACTGCCGAACAGGTTGAAAAGCAGGTTACAAAGGTACTGGAACGTCACATATTAAAGTTTCCGGAAGTAAGAAAAGACAAAACCTATTCCACCAGCCGCCACGGATTTGTAGTAATAAATGTGGAGCTTGAGGATAATGTAACTGAACCTGATGTGTTCTGGTCCAAAATGCGCCATGAGATGAATGAAACAGCTGCAACCGAACTTCCATCCGGTGTGATAGGACCACTGGTAAAGTCGGATTTTGGTGATACTGTAGCCATGCTTATAGCTGTCCACGGTAAACGATACGGTTACCGCGAACTGCAGGATTATGTGGATAAAATACAGGATGAACTTCGCAATGTACGTGAGATAGGCAAGATGGTCACCTACGGCGGGCAGACAGAAGAGGTGTGGGTCACCAGCAGTACCGAGCGAATCTCACAGCACCTGGCTGATCCTCTGCAGGTGATCAGGGCGTTAAGACAAAGGAATGTTATTGAGGATTCCGGAAGTCTTGATTCTGATAAATCCGAAGTGCCTCTAAGAATAACCGGAGCTTTTGACACGGAGGAAGATATACGGAATGTTCTGGTGAATGTGTCCCGTACAGGTCAGCCTGTTTATATCCGTGATGTAGCAGACGTAACCCGGCGTTATGAAGACCCGTCCTTTCTTGTGCGGTGTAATGGTGAGCCAAGTGTACTTCTTTCCATTGAAATGCAGAAAGGTAACAACATCGTTGATCTGGGCGAAAAAATAACTGCTGAACTTGAACGTCTGAAATCGGTCATGCCCCCTGACCTTACCATGGATATAGTTGCAAATCAGCCGGCCGTGGTAAAGGAAAGAATAACCACGCTGAGTCATGAGTTCCTTCTTGCAATAGGTTCTGTCATACTTGTAACTATCCTTCTTTTACCCTTTAGAGTTGTGCTTGTATCAGCAGTGGCAATCCCTGTAACACTTGCTACTACACTCGGGATAATGAATGCCTTCGGTATTCAGCTGCATCAGGTCTCCATCGCGGCCCTTATAGTGGTGCTCGGTATTCTCGTGGATGACGCTATTGTTATTGCAGATAACTATGTTGAGCTTCTGGATCACGGAATACCAATACATACTGCTGCATGGCGCTCGGCAACGGATGTCGTGGTTCCTGTTTTTACTGCTACTGTAACTATTATATGTTCTTTTCTGCCGCTTCTTATACTCACCGGATCTGTAGGTGAATTTATCATGGCTCTGCCTCTTACAGTTACCATAGCTCTCAGTGTATCTTTTGTTGTGGCCGTATTGCTTACACCTATTCTGTGCCGTTTTTTTGTAAGAAAAGGGCTCCATGATCATAGTGCTGACCCTGATGGACAGGATACAAAAAAATGTCCTTCTTTACTGGACCGGCTTCAGTATGCCTATGGAGCGGCAATTGAATTTTTTATGAAGAAGAAATACCTTGCGGTCGCACTGGGAGTTATTGCTGTTACAGTGGGCGTTCTGCTTTTCCAGCATGTACCAAGGCAGTTTTTTCCATCAGCTGAACGTAACCAGTTTATCGTAGATGTCTGGATGCGTCAGGGAACAAAGATAGAGGCAACAGATGAAGCGATAGGCCGCATAGAAAAGGCTCTTTCTAAAAGGGATGATATTGTTCAGTACGCCAGTTTTATAGGCCAGAGCGCACCCAGGTTTTACTACAATGTGAACCCGCAGCAGCCAGATGCAGCCTATGGCCAGCTCATTGTAAGGAGCCGGTCACAGGAAGAAACTCCTGTTATTGTAGAGCAGTTGAGCGCTGAACTTGCCAGAATCGTACCCGAGGCCATGGTTCAGGTAAAAGAGCTGCAGCAGGGAAACCCCATAGAAGCACCTGTAGAGGTCCGCATAACCGGTGAAAATATAAAGACCCTTAAAGAGATTGCAGGATCAGTAAATGATATATTAACCGATGTTCCCTTTTCCCGTTATGTGCACCGTGACTGGTACAATGATGCCTTTATGGCCGATGTAAATATAGATACCGAGCTTGCAAACAGACTTGGACTCACCAATGCAATGGTGGGTAAAACACTGTCCGGCTCCATGGACGGTTTACCTGTAAGCGTTTTCTGGGAAGGTGACAGGCCTGTAGTTATTGTTCTCAGACTTGATGAAAATGAACGGCAGACCTTTGATGACATCAGGGATACCTATATAACATCCACACTCACAGGAGCAAGTGTGCCGCTGAGATCAATAGCAACAGTTACACCTGAGTGGGAAATCGGCCGTATTGTCAGGAGAAACGGGGTAAGGACCCTGACTGTAAGAAGCTTTGTTGACGGAGGGCATTATGCATCCGAGCTTCTTAATATTATCAGACCTAAAATAGAAAATATGAAACTGCCTGAAGGATATAAAATATCATATGGCGGAGAAAAATTTAATCAGGATGAGACCTTTCCTAAAATGGTAACAGCTCTTGGTATAAGCCTTCTGGCTATCTTCCTTGTTCTGCTTTTACAGTTCAGGAATATCAGGGAGCCGATTGTCATAATGTGCTCTATACCGTTAATGCTGCCGGGTGCTATCTTCGGTCTTTTGATAACTAATAATGTATTCGGGTTTACGGCATTTGTAGGGCTTATCAGTTTAACCGGTATCGTAGTTCGTAATGCAATAATACTTGTAGATTATATAAACGAAAAACTTGCCGAAGGAAATTCGGTTGTACGTGCTGCAACAGAGGCAGGCCAGCGCAGGCTGCGTCCTATTTTTCTGACAACAATGGCAGCAGCCGTGGGTGTTACACCCATGATACTTTCCCGCTCCTCTTTATGGAGTCCGCTTGCCTCTGTAATAGCTGTGGGGCTTATTGTATCCATGTTTTTTACACTGCTGGTAGTGCCTGTGCTTTATGTTATTGTCTGCTCCAGACTCAAAAAAGGCACTGCAGCAGCTGTTATTGCAGTTTTCCTTTTTTCAGGTATTTCAATTCCTCAAAAAGCAGATGCCGCTGAAAGAAAACTTGGTCTTAATGAGGCAGTCAGCATGGCCCTGGAGCAGAACTCAGCTCTTAAAATTGCACGGGCAAGGGTAAAAGAAAAGGAAGAAGCGGAAAAGGGCGCAAAGTCCGACTATTACCCTCATATTACCAACGAGACAACTCTGTCTGCCATGTCGGATAATCAGCTTATCTCCATTCCTGCAGGTTCTTTAGGGACTGTGCCTGGGCTGGGTGAATTTCCACTGGAAACAGTAGAAATTTCACAGGGATCTGATGCAACCTTAATTAATACCCTGACTTTAAAACAGCCTCTTACCCAGCTTTTTAAGATACGGGATGCTGCAGATATAGCAGATGCCGAAATCAGGATATCCGAGGCCGACCTTAAGAAGGCGGAAGCCGAGGTGGTCTATTATGCGAAAAAACTATACCTGGGCCTGCTTCTGGCAAATAAACAAAAAGAAGCGGTAAAGGCTTCCGTGTCCGAAGCAGAAGAAAAACTGAGAGAAAGCCGGGATGCCGAAACAGCAGAAATTATTCTTCCTGCTGCAGTAACAGGGGCAAGAGTGAAACTGCTTCAGGCAAAGCAGTCAATAATATCTGTTGATAACAGGATAACGGATATCAGTGCGGATCTTAGCGAACTTACAGGTCTGCCGCTGGATACAACATACAAATTGACTGATACCGGAAATAATGTTGAAGAAACCCATCCCTTTGAAACATACCTGGCAAAAGCCATGTCGGGGAATCCGGAAATCATGGCAGCAAAGCAAACTGTAAACAAGGCTGAAAGCGGTATTAGCGCAGCCAAACACGATTATATTCCTGACCTTGGCCTTTTCGGAAGCTATATCCATCAGGACGGTATTTCCTTTGTAAGGGATAATATCACCATGGTAGGGGTTCAGATGAAATGGGATGTTTTTGACTGGGGTAAAAAACGTTCAACCCTGGGGCAGCGGGAGATGCAGCTTTTACAGGCAAACCATAATCTGGAAAGAATTAAGCAGAAGGTAGAAGTAGCAGTTGGAAAAGCCTACCGGAAGGTAATGCAGGCAAAACAGATGATGGATGTTGCAAAAGAAGCCCTTGTATTACAGAAGGAGCGTCTCAGGATAGGAGATGACAGGCTGAAAGCGGAAATGATTACCGCAGCCGACCATGGAGAACTTGTGACCGCTTATAAAAAGGCTGAATATGATGAGCTTCAGGCATATGTGGGCTATTGTGTCGCTGTGGCGGAGCTGGATCTTGCAGTTGGTGAAGTTAGAGAGTAGTGGGGGCAGATCATAGAAATGCCTGGTAAAAAATTCAATGTAAACTCTTCTACCTTGCGTGCCGAGGCGTCTTGTCGCGGCGTAGCTTTAGCGAAGACGGAAGCATTAGCGAAGAGTGGACGGTGAGAGGGTGAGAAATAGAAATCCCTCGTTATTATGCTGTTTTATCCCCCTCCCTTAATCCCTCCCGCCAGGGGAGGGAGACTGACTGCTGACGCATTACATAACCGCTATAAATAGTCTTTTGGGTTGGGTTAAAAACTAATGCTATTGACTAAATTACAGCATTGCCAGATAGTGCTAATCAATAAAAAAATGCGCAGGATACAGACAAGCGATCTGCAATTTATCAATATTTATTGTAGAAGGTTGGGTTAAGCGAAGCAACCCAACGAAAATTGATGAGTCTGATCAATTCTGATACTCGAAGCAGTGATATAACCATAAAAAAACAATGATGTTGGGTTTCAACCCAACCTATCAGACTTAATCTTTATAGCATTGCCAGATAGTTATCATTATTAGAAAAATATGGCGCTGCTTATTTTCAATCGTGATTATCTTTACGTGATTGACTGTACGTTCTATGATATTTTTTTCCTTCGCGTCAGTCGGCGGAAAAAAAGAATGATGTAACCCAGACCTATTCCACCTGACAAGCCTATAATAAGCATCTGTCCCATATTTGGCTGTATTGGCGAATCAGGCTGTCTGCCTGGATCAATGATCTTAAAACTGGCTCCTTTCGGTATCAGACCTTCATCCGCTGCAAGTCTGGCCTGCTCAATGTTTGCGTTAATAAATTTAGCGGTTAATTCATTGATTACCTTATTTACAACGGTGCGATCCGGATATACAAACGAGATGGATAAAGCAGATATTGATGTGTCCTGCATGTTTTGATTGGAAGCAACATGTATTTTAATCCCTTTTTTCATTAGTTCCAGACGTTTTGTGCTGTCCAGACCAGAGAAAAGATTATGATTATCTGCAATTTGCATAAGAAATTCACTATTTGTGAGCTGCTGCCTGATTGTCTGCAATTTGTGTAAGGGAGTCATTGATTCTGATGCGTGGAGAGGAGTCCGGCTAGAGCTCTCAGGAGTATCCTGAAGCATTGTATTGTCGGCCTTTTGTCTTTGTATTAGCAGTAGAGCAGTGGATTCAAATTGATGCTCCATCGTTAATCCTAATATCAATACTGCAATAATCCCTATCATTGTTGTCAAACCAATGGTTCTTATATTTTTACCATGAGTTGATAATTGCATAGCTAGTGCTCCTTTTAAGATATTAAGGGTGTCTACAATTCCCGGCCGTACATCTTCTAACAGAGCGTTGAATTCATCACCATAACGCTCACGCCACCATTTGGGATACAAACGCAGAACAAGATTCAGGAGAAGGTTCATTGTGATTTTATCCTCTTAAATATGGAGTTACGGTAAAACCATGCAGGCCTTTTTAAGACGTGACTTGCCGGTTTTTACAATCTGCTCAAGAGAACCAAGGCGCTCCTTAAGATGATCCTGTCCTGCCCCGGTTATTCGGTATGGCTGGCGGCGGTCATTAGATGATACAGGCTTAATCCATCCATTTTTTTCAAGGCGTGTTATGGCTCCGTAGAGCGTACCGGGCCCAAGGTGAACCCCTGCAAAATTTTCAATATCTACCATTATTGCGTAACCGTGTTTATCGTCTTCAGCAAGGCTGGCCAGAACCAGTAAAGTTGGATCGTTCATTTTACTCCTTTCTTACGTAGTGCGTAATATTACGTTAAACGTAGTATATCGTGCCACGTAGTAAATTGGATGTCAAATGATTTTTTGCAATTAAATATTTTTAAACTGGATGGATAGAATAAAAAATTGAAAGGTAGAATTCCAAGATAAGTCATAACCTGAAATTGCATGAAACTGTATATCTTAAATTTACTCAGATAATATGCAATCTCAGGTTTTAAGCGATTCCTTAATGATTTATTTCATCAATTCTCCACGGCCGGTAATAAGTTTTTCTACTACGCCGGGATCAGCGAGAGTGGTGATATCACCAAGGTTATCAGTGCTGTTTTCCGCAATTTTGCGGAGAATGCGGCGCATGATTTTTCCTGATCTAGTCTTGGGCAGTGCCGGGGCAAACTGGATGAAATCCGGTGAGGCTATAGGCCCTATTTCTTTTCGTACATGCATTACAAGCTCTTTTCTCAGCTCGTCAGTTTCCTCCTCACCGTCTATAAGAGTCACATAGGCGTATAACCCCTGTCCCTTGATATCGTGCGGAACCGGGCATACTGCTGCTTCTGCAACAAGGTCATGTCCTACAAGCGCGCTTTCTACCTCGGCGGTACCTATGCGGTGACCTGATACATTTACCACGTCATCGATACGGCCCATAAGCCAGAAGTCTCCATCTTCATCAATACGGCATCCGTCACCTGTAAAGTACATATTTTCATACATGGAAAAATAGGTGCTCATAAAACGGTTATGATCGCCCCACATGGTGCGCATCATACCTGGCCATGGTTTTACAATACATAATTTACCGCCTTCATTTGGATCACACTCGCTTTTGTCATCACGCAGTACACGTGCATCAACGCCAAAAAACGGGCGGTTGGCACTTCCGGGCTTAAGTGTCATGGCTCCAGGCATTGGCGTAATCATGAATCCTCCGGTTTCGGTCTGCCACCAGGTATCAACAATCGGGCACCGGCTGTGGCCCACGTTTTTGTAATACCACATCCAGGCCTCAGGGTTTATGGGTTCTCCTACAGAACCTAAAATACGAAGGGTGTCCAGCTTATATTTACAAACCCATTCTGTTCCCATACGCATAAGAGAACGAATTGCTGTGGGTGCGGTGTAGAATATGGTGACGCCGAACTTGTCGCAGACCTGCCAGAATCGGCCGGCATCAGGGTAGGTGGGTACCCCTTCAAACATCAGGCTGGTAGCGCCGTTGGCCAGAGGTCCGTATACGATATAGCTGTGGCCTGTGACCCACCCTATGTCTGCTGAGCACCAGTAAACATCATCTTCCTGAAGGTTAAAAACAATTTTATGGGTCAGGGTTGTATGCAGGAGATAACCGCCTGTACTGTGGACCACACCCTTTGGTTTTCCTGTAGAGCCGGATGTGTAGAGAATAAAAAGGTAGTCTTCTGCGTTCATGTGCTCCGGTTCGCATTGGTCATCTGCCTGGGCCATGGCTTCGTGGTACCAGAAATCGCGCCCTTCCTTCATATCACATGCTTCATTATTAACCTTTACCACCATGCAGCTTTCTATTGTGGGGCATTTTTTTAAGGCTGTATCAGAGATATTTTTAAGAGGAATACTCTTTCCGGCCCTGCGGGAAATATTTGCGGTGATAAGCATTTTACAGTCAGAGTCGTTTATGCGGCCGGTAATGGCATCGGCGCTGAAGCCTCCGAAAATAATCGAATGTATTGCTCCGATACGTGTGCAGGCGAGCATGGCTATTGCAAGCTCAGGGACCATCCCCATGTAGATGGCAACCCTGTCACCTCTTTGAATGCCTTTTGATTTTAAGACATTTGCGCATTTACAGACTTCTTTATAAAGCTCTCTATAGGTTAGTTTTATAACCTTTTTGTCTTCATCTCCCTGCCAGATAATTGCAGTTTTATTTTCGGTTGGAGTCCCGAGATGTCTGTCCAGGCAGTTATAGCTCACATTCAGTTTGCCGTCAGCAAACCATGTGTGCTCTATTTTGCGGCCGTTTGTATCCCAGGTATATTCAAGGTTTTTTGTGGGTTCCTTAAACCAGGTAAGGGTCTTTGCCTGTTCAAGCCAGAAGGTGTCCGGATCATTAATGGACTGATCCCACATCTCTTTATACTGTTCCATGCTTTTGATATGGGCATTTTCTCTGATGGACTGAGGAGGCGGGAATTTACGGGTTTCGGTCATGAGAGAGTCGATGGCTTTTTCTTGTGACATAGTATTCTCCTTTTTTAATGTTAGTGGGGAATCAAAATGTGCCACAGGCTGTTTCTTTTAATTATGCCGGATACTTATACTCTCGAAACGGCCTTTTAAAATTCATTTGATGCAGGCAGTATCAGTAATATTCTGCAGAACATGAATATAAAAGCTGTGTGAGACCTTAATTATTAAATTCTATATAGGCATAAAAACTGTGTCAAACTAAAAAAACTGCTGGTGATATATCCCGGCTATGTACGAGACAAGTGACGGAAATATCTCAATATTCTGAAATTGCTTATGAATTATACGTCTTCTGCCGATATAAATTAAAAGAAGTTCTTAAGGAGATAAATAATGGCGATTAACCCCGCAGGAACAGGCAGTGCATCACTGGCAGCCCAGATTACATCATCCCTGAACAGCCAGGTGGAAACTGAAAAAGATGCTGTGCTTTTAAAAAAGGCATTATCAATAGAAGAAGAAACCATGGCCGGTATTCTTGAGTCTCTGGGAATAGGGCAGAATGTTGATGTTATTGTGTAAATAAATCCTTACCCCTCTACCTGTCCGTATTCTCCGAATAACATAAGGAGTATGTTATGAGGATCGAAAATTCAGTCATATTTATGACATCTGAAAGACACTCTTCTGTAAGAGAAGAAGAGAGAGAAAATCTGACCTTACAGGTTGTTTCCCCTAAAAACGGTGCTTCTGATGAACGTATAAGCATATCTGAAAAAGCAAAGTGTCTTTCAGAGGAATGCAGCGGAGATGAGCTGCTGACAGAAAACCGGAAAAACGATCTTTCAATGACACTGGATGCCCTACTTGCCGAGATTCTCTCCGGTAAAAAAATCAAAATTCTTGATATTGATCAGACACGGAATAATTCCGAAAATATAACACAGGAACAGAAAAACAGCATACAGAAACAGGATGTTCAGCCTGAAGGATGGGGAATGTCCTATAATTATCAGAATATCTATCATGAAGAAGAAAGTGTTTTATTCAGTTCGGCGGGTATAATAAAAACCGGGGATAACCGGGAAATAGAGTTTACCTTACAGCTTGAAATGCAGAGGGAGTATACCTCCTATGAAAGTTTTAATTTAAAGGCCGGTAACCCTCAGTTGACAGACCCTCTTGTTATAAATTTTAACGGTAATGCTGCAGAATTGTCTGATTTGAAGTTCTCATTTGATATTGATTCTGATGGAACTGAAGAAAAAATATCAGCTTTAAAACCGGGAAGCGGTTTTCTTGTTTTAGATAAAAATAATGACGGAATTGTAAATAACGGTAAGGAACTGTTTGGTCCTGAAACAGGAAATGGATTTAATGAGCTTTCGGCTCTTGATATTGACGGCAATAACTGGATTGATGAAAATGATGCTGTGTATGATCAGCTTTTTGTATGGACCATGGATTCTGTTGGAAGGTCAAGCCTTAAAAGTTTAAAAGATGCGGGAATAGGCGCCATAAACACCGGGAGTTTGTCTGCAGAGTTTGATCAGAAAGGAAGCAATAATCAGCTGCTTGGGCGTACCGTGAGGACTGGTATATATTTGAATGAAAGCGGTACCGCCGGAACAATTCAGCAGCTTGATATGGCTGTTTGATGAAGTTTGAAGGTAAGAAAACAGGAATCAGAAAATAGTATAGAGAAAAGACTGCGTTCCAGTAGGTGACCAAAGGAACGAGATATCATCTGTTTATATTTGCCATACGTATGAGGGCACACTGCCGAGTGCCCCTGCATTATGCCGGGGACATTAATAACAACCAGGAATATGTAAAAGGCAGGTTTGAAATAATTCCAGATCAATATCCTGCAGCCTTGGATACAATGTGCTGACTGGAAAAGGCAATGTATTTTGACTTTTATTAAGCATTGGAAGTTCATCTCTGCTTGATATTATGATTAATTCCCTATAATCTTGCAAAAGCATCCAATCGTCAGAAAAATGTTTTAACTGAATAATTACTAAACACAAAATTATGGGGGATGAAATATGAAATTAAAGATTTCTTTTGTCTCAATATTGACCATCTTGATATTTACCATGTCAGTTCAGGCTTCTGATTCAGCATATAACAGCAACTGGCCGACATGGCGCGGTCCTTTATCGAGCGGAGAAGCAGTTAAAGGTACTCCTCCAACAGAATGGAGTGAATCAAAAAATGTTAAATGGAAAGTGCCTGTTCCCGGAAAAGGTCTTTCTACACCTGTTATATGGGGTGATCAGATATTTATTACCTCCACTGTAGCAGGTGATAAAAAAGCCTCTTCCGAACAAATTCAAAAAATAAAAGATGCCCAGCCTGCATGGCTTAAAATGTCAGGCTCCAATATTCCTGAGTATCTGCAGAAGTTTGTAGTTTATTCCATCAACAGGAAAAACGGTGAGATAATATGGCAGAAAGTTGTCAGTGAACAGCTTCCCCATGAAGGAACACATGCGGACGGTACATGGGCTTCTCAGTCATGTGTAACGGATGGAGAACATGTTATTGCTTCCTTCGGATCATTCGGCATCTACTGTTTTAGTATGGACGGCAGACTCATATGGGAAAAAGATCTGGGTGATATGAATATCAGGCTGACATTCGGTGAAGGAAGTTCTCCGGCACTTTATAAGAATTACCTGATAGTCAACTGGGATCATGAGGGTGATTCATATATATATGTTATGAACAAAACTAACGGCAGCATAATCTGGAAAAAGAAAAGGGAAGAAAAAACTTCATGGTCAACACCGCTTGTAGTACCTGTAAACGGAAAACCTCAGCTTATTGTATGCGCAACAGGCAATTCTATGGGGTATGATCTTAGAACAGGTGATGAGATATGGAACGTAACAGGTATGACAGAAAACGTTATTCCCTCACCTGTTTCAGATGGTGAAATGGTGTACCTTATGAGCGGTTTCAGGGGCGCTGCTCTACAGGCTGTTAAGCTTAAGGACGCAAAGGGGAATCTTTCCGGTTCTTCTGCGCTTGCATGGACATACGGTAAAAATACTCCCTATGTACCGTCACCTCTGCTTTATAATAACCGGCTCTATTATCTGCTAGGAAATGATGAAAGACTGAGCTGTGTTGAAGCAAAAACCGGCAAGGTATATTATGAGAGAGAAAGGCTTAAAGGTATGAAGGGTGTTTATGCATCACCTGCAGGAGCTAACGGTTTTGTTTATGTTATGGGCAGAAACGGTGTGTGCTTTGTGTTTAAGGACGGTACAGAGTTTAATGTTGTTTCGGAAAATCAGCTTGATGACAACTTTGATGCATCACCGGCTGTTGCTGGTAATGACCTCTATTTAAGGGGTTTTAAGAATTTATATTGTATTGCAGAGTAGGTACCTATTGTGACGAATCAGACGAATCAGACGGATAAAAGTACTATCTTTGAAGCTTTAATCAGTAACGCGATTGCGGAGCCTCTTGTAAAACATATTTATACTGCCGATCCGGCAGCTCATGTGTTCAACGGCAGATTGTATATCTACCCATCCCATGATATTGAAGCTGGAATACCTCAAAATGATAATGGCGATCATTTTGATATGCGTGATTACCATGTGCTCAGTATGGACAGTATTGACGGCCAAGTCACGGATCATGGTGTAGCCCTTGCTGTTAAGGATATCCCATGGGCAGGTCGTCAGCTCTGGGATTCGGATGCTGCCTGTAAGGATGGTAAATATTATCTCTATTTTCCCCTAAAGGATAAGGAAGATATCTTCCGCATAGGTGTTGCGGTAAGCGATGTTCCCGAAGGGCCTTTCACTCCTGAGCCTGAGCCCATTAAGGGAAGCGTCAGCATAGACCCCTGTGTGTTTGAGGACGATGACGGTCAGCATTACATGTATTATGGCGGAATATGGGGCGGTCAGCTTCAACGCTGGTACAGAGGGAAATATAATGCAGACGGAACATTTCCTTCTGATAAGGAACCTGCGATACCTCCCTTTGCAGTAAAAATAAGTGGTGACATGCTTCAGTTTGCAGAAGAACCTAAACCTGTCAGCATAATAGATAAAGCAGGTAATCCTTTACTTGCAAGTGATGAAGAACGAAGATTTTTCGAAGCATCATGGATGCATAAATATAACGGGAAATACTATTATTCATACTCTACAGGTAATACTCACAACCTCTGCTATGCAGTCGGCGATAACCCTTACGGGCCTTTTATCTACGGTGGGAAAATACTTACCCCGGTAATAGGATGGACAACCCATCACTCCATCGTAGAATTCAAAGATAAGTGGTACCTGTTTTATCATGACTGCACCGTATCGGGTGGACAGACGCATCTACGCTCCATCAAGGTGAATGAACTGCACTATAATGAAGACGGTACAATTGAGACAATACATCCATATGGAGAAATATCGCCGGTCTGGTGATCACACAAAATCTGAATCCTGTAATTTTGTTATTTTCTCCTTGCTTTTTTAATAGTTCAAGCTTAAAACAAAACACGTTTCATTAAGTTGGCAAAGATTGCTGTACTCAGATCTTTATTATTAACTAACCATAGCCTGATGAATTTTATGACTTTAATTACATTCCCTGTTTTTTTTCCAACCAAAAATTATTTCGCTGGAGGAATCAATGGCTCAGGTAAATGCAAAGGCCGTATCCGGAGGTGCGTTTAATAAGTCCCTTGTGCTGGGACTTGCAGCAATTTTTTTAACTTATTTTGTAACTTTCTTTATGACTCTCGGCCAGAGTATTGCTTCGCCAATGATAGCGGCCAATCTCAACGGTATGCCCCTGTTTTCATGGGCTATATCATTGCCGGCTCTTGCCATGGCTTTTTCTACACTTCTTTTCGGAAAATTGTCAGATATGTACGGCCGAAGGACAATGCTGCTGGTTTCTCTTTTCTTTTTTACTTTAGGATCAATACTGGCGGCCTTAAGCCCCACCTTTGTATTCAACATTTTCTCCCGTGTTATTATAGGGCTTGGACTTGGCGCACTGTCAGCTCTCTGTTTTTCGGTAATCGGTGATCTTTTTGCAGACCCCACAGAAAGAAGCAAATGGACCGGCCTGTTGAATCTTCCTGCAGGTGTTGCTGCAGCCATAGGGCCTACACTGGTCGGAATGATTACGGATAACTACAGCTGGCGTTATTTTTTCTGGGTGGTTGTTCCTGTTGCTGTAATATGCGTCATTCTCATAATTATAGGTGTTCCGGGAAGAACCGAGAAGACTGAACATAAAATTGATTATATTGGATCATTCATGCTGCTGATAGCTTTGTCCGGCATGATTCTGGGCTTTTCCTTTACTGACAGATATCCATGGATGTCAGTTCATGTCGCAGGCCTTCTTATTATTTCCGTTATTTTCTGGATTCTGTTTATCGTGACAGAGCTTAAGGTAAAAGAACCGATCCTTGACCCTCAGGTTTTTACAAACCGTACATTCCTTACTGCTGCAGTATCCGCTTTTCTTTCATTTTTCGGTTTTATAGGAATCATGAATTATTATCCTCTGTTTCTTCAGGGTGTTCAGGGTACAAGCGCACAGTTAAACGGTGCAATGATTACTCCCTTCACTATTCTTCTTGCTGTTACGGGTGTGCCTGCAGGACTTATGATTGCAAAAACAAAACGATATAAATGGATGTATATCCTGAGCTATGCAGTCCTTATGGCCGCAATGTATATGCTGTTTTTTTTCAAACAGGCAACACCATTATGGCTGGGTGCTGTTGTTATGCTGTTCGGCGGATTTGGCGTAGGTGCTATCCCGACTATTAATATACTGGTTGTACAGTTTTCTTTACCTGCCCGATTTATGGGCGTATCTGTTGCTGCTATATTTTTTATTGTTGCTCTCGGTACAGCATCTGCTCCTGCTATTCTCGGCCCGGCAATGAATACAACCTATGAAAAAAAGCTGGAAGCTTCACTGCCCGATGGTCTTAGTACCAGTATCGATGCGGAAACACTTGCTTCCATTGCCGACCCTCGTGTTCTTATGTCCAGGGAGGCAATGACAGAACTTAAAAATGCATTCAGTAAAATTGAAATAGAAAACCCTGGATATTTTGATAAAACTGTAGAGGCTATCAGGAGTTCTCTTCAGTCAGGCCTGAAAATTGTTTTTCTTATGGGCGCCATTGCTCTCACAATTGCCCTGCTGTCAATAATTACAATACCTGAGGTTCCCATTGGCGGTGCGGATGAAGAGCTGTAAATAAATTACAAAAAAAAGGCAGAGACACCCGGCCGGGCGTCTCTGCTGCATGATATCCCTTCTCTTTGTTTTTATAAAATATTGTATGGATCACTCTTCATCTTTGTACAGGTTGAACTCTGGATAATATTTTTCTGCACAATCTTTACATATACCGTGAGAAAACATGGTTTTAGTGTTTACTGAAATATAGTGATCAAGCTGGTCCCAGAAACCTTTGTCATCCCGAACTTTTTTACAGTGCAGACATATGGGAATAAGATGTCTTAACTGGTTTATCTCAAGGTGAGTTTTTATCCTGGCCATTAATTCTGCTGCAATAAACGGTTTTGAAACATAATCAGATCCGCCGGCTTCAAACCCCCTGACTATATCAGGTGTTTCGTTTTTTGCTGTCAGAAATATTACAGGGATATGACTCAGTGCCATGTCATCTTTTAGCCTGGTACAGAATTTATAGCCGTCCATTTCGGGCATCATAACGTCAAGCAGTATTAGATCCGGTGTTTTTTCTTCACAGAATGTAAAAGCCTCAACTCCGTTCCCTGCAACACCTATCTCATATCCTTCGGGTATAAGAAGACTTCCCAGAAACTGTATGTTATTTGGGTTGTCATCTACAATGAGTATAAGGTTTGATTTTTCAGACATATTATTTCTCCAGTTTATCCAATAACGCATTTATGTTTAGAGAGTACTCTTCAAGGCACTCACTCATTCTTTTTGCATCAAACAGATTCAACATTTCGGTCATTCCGGATGCATAATTCCTAAACTGCATTACATGATGATCTTTGCCCAGATCATCAAGCTTTTCTCCCAGTTTTTTAAAATCGCCGGCAACAAAAGCCTTTTTTAGAGACCTTATATCAGGGAGAACTTCCTGTTTAAGGCGTTTATATAAAACTTCAGGCCTGTTAATATTATCTGTTAAAAGGACGTCATCCTTTGCTGTATCTTTTAATTCATTTTTGTTTACTGCGGTACATTCGAGGTGTTTTGAAAGTTCTGCAACCAGGGCTTCAAAGTGAATCGGTTTTGCAAGAAACGCATCAAAACCCTGACTGAGGGCAGCATCTCTTTCCCGTTTTGTTGCAGATGCTGTAAGAGCTATTACCGGAATATGAGCTGTTTCAGGGTCTGCTTTAAGATGAGCTGCAGCTTCAAAGCCGCTTATGACAGGCATTCTGACATCCATAATAATAAGTACTGGCTTGACCTCTTTTACCAGAGAAAGAACCTCCTGTCCGTTTGCTGCTGTAACTATTTCAAGGTTTACTTTACCAAGGATCTCTTTCAAAAGAAGTTGATTGGATTCTATATTATCAGCGATAAGCACTTTAACCCTGCTGAATTTAATATTTTTGTCAGTTATAATATTTTGGTCATGACCATTAATTTCCGAATAACCTGATTTTATATTAAAAAAATCAACTGTGAAACAGCTGCCTTTGCCAGGAGTGCTCGTAAGAGATATTCTGCCGTTCATAAGTTCAACAAGCTGTTTTGTTATTGCCAGCCCCAGACCTGTTCCTCCGTATTTTGCATTATTCTGATTATACTGCTGCTCAAATGACTGAAATATTTTTTCCCGGTCTTGATCAGGTATTCCAAGCCCTGTATCCTTTATGGAAATTGACAGGTTAACAAGGTTTTTTTTTTCCTTACACATGCTGCAGAAACAGTAACTGAACCGCTGTCTGTAAATTTAACTGCGTTTCCCAGGAGATTCAGGAGTATCTGCCGGACGCGTATTTCATCAAGGTAGACAAATTGGGGGATTTCGGGACTGAGATTTATAAAAAAATCCAGTTTTTTTGATTCGCATTTTGCTCTGAAGATCTGTTCCATCTCCATTAATAATGCCCTGATGCTGATCATGGAGTATGAAATGTCCAGTCTTCCTGCCTCAATTTTTGACAGATCCAGAATATCATTTATCAGGGTTAAAAGATTTCTGCCGGCAGTTTTGATCGCATCAAGATAGCTTTTTTGTCTTGTATCCGAAACCATGGAGCTTAAAAGTTCACTGAAACCGGTTACTGCATTGAGGGGAGTTCGAAGTTCGTGACTCATGTTTGCAAGAAAAATCGATTTTGCTTCATTTGCCTCATCTGCCTTTTTTCGTGCAATTTCAAGCTCCTCATTGCGTACCGCCAGCTCTTTTGTTCTTTCCTGAACACGCTGTTCCAGCTGATTGTAGATTCTGGCGTTGTTAAGCGATATGGCTATCTGAGTGGAGAGAAGTTTTATCATCTCCTGTTTATTTGCAGTAAACATATTTTTTATACGGGTGTGTTCAAAGTATATAACCGCAATAATTCTGGAACCTGTAAATGCAGGCTGAAGAAAAACCGATTTAGGTTTGACTTTATTTATATAGATATCATTCTGGTGACCGGGAAACTGATCAAGACTGGCAGTCATTCCTGTTCTTGTAACATAACTTACCATGTCAGCGGCCATTAAATCAGGGTCAATTTTAAGGCCTTCAAGAATGCTTTCTTCTCCCATGGTATTTTTAAATGCATCTATGGTCCAGCCGTCATTTTCTGTAATAAGAAATACACGTTCCGCCCCGGACACTTCAAGCAGGATCTGCAACATCTGTTTAAGCAGTTTATTTATATTTGTTTCCTGCGCAAGAATGTTCTGAGCGCTGATAACACTTAATAGATCCAGGTTCTGATTTCCTGTTTCAAAATATATACCACTGTATTTTACCTTAAGCTGTTCACATTTTCTTTTTGCTCCCCATTGATCATAATCCAGAAATGCCTGTCTTGCATAATATTCAGCCAGCTCCATGTTATCCTGTTCCTTCCAGAATTCTGAAAAACTTTCATGCATGAGAGCTTTATCGTGCAGAAAACCATTTTGCCTCGCAGCAACTATTGCTTCTATGTAGCATCTAATCGCGGTAGGGATATTTTGATTTTTTCTGGCTATTTCTGCTTTAATAAAATAAACCTTGTGTCTGAAATTATCAGGAGCTCCTTCATTCCATTTTATCAGACGTTCCAGGTTATTAATAACCGCGGACCATTTTTTCTCTTTTGGGTTTGACACTCTGCATGCACTTAATGCGGAATAAAAAATACCTGAAATTAGAGAGGGGAATCCGGTAATAAAATGAAAAAGATCTTTTGCCTTGAGGCTGAGTTCATAAGCCTGATGATATTCACCGAATATGCAGGCCAGCTGCATCTTGTATATGTATAATAAACAGATTGCCATGTAGTTTCTTGAGCAGCTTTTTATAAAATCCGATTCGCTGAATCCGTCTGCGCAAAGGTTTAGATAATCACCGTCAGCAGATAAAAGCGTCTGTACTGCCTGGTAATGAGGGGTGATAACAGCTGTGCCGTGAATGTTCTGTGTTTTCATGTTGAAATCAAGACCTTTTACCGCCTCTGCCAGAACAAGCTCAAGACTTTCGCCCTTTTCCAGTAAATAGCTGACTGTGTTGTAAAAAGTATAGCCTGCCATCTGGATATCACCTCCCTGAAGCAGCAGATGGTGAGCATCCATAGCAGTTTCAACGGCCGTTTCATCCCTGATGGATTTTGACCAGTGCCAGCAGAACAGAATGAAAAGGTGCTTTGAATTTCCAAGTGAACGTTTGTTGTTTGCCGCCAGGTGCATAGCATATTCCGCATATTCATATCCTGCCTGATAATCGTTTCTAATCAGTATAAAGGGTGTGGAAGCGACAGAAAGAGGGTAGGCCATAGCTTCAAATACTCCGTTTTGAACGGCAAGCTTAAGTGTAGTAAATATAAGGAGGCAGGCTATTGTCGGATTGTAGAAAAACGCAGCAGGTACAATAGCAAGGATGAGTTCGCTTATGAACTCCATTTTTTCAATATTTTTTCTCTTTATTTTACCCAGGTCTGATATTCTTTTTATGCCTTTTTTTTCAAAAAGTTCTTCAATTATACGTAATTCGGTCTGCAGGTTTTCTTTTTGAGGGTTCAGTTCCAGATCAACGCCTGCCTTTTTCAGAATGGAAATACCGAATTCAGTTGCTTCTTTGTAGTTCCCCTGCATGCTGCCCTGGGAAATTATGGCAAAATAATTTTCTTTTAATGCAAAAAGATTTTTATGATTAACAAGTTTTTTATTAAAGAATAAATCCGCTTCGTTAAACATGCTGTTCAGGTAAAGGGCAATATGGAAATCCCTGTACACCTGGAAAATTACTGACTCTGAAATATCTGCATTTAACAGCCGCATCGCCTTGCGAATGTAGGTTAGAAACTCCTTATAGGCGGAAATATCCCTGCTCTTTAAGGCTGCGGTAATAAACAGATTAAGATAGGTATTGCTGCCTTTACTGATTAAGTGGAAAGCATTGTTCAGATGGTCGACAAGGTCAAAAAGTTCATCATTACTGTTGTACATCCTGCGGAGGATAAGAGTATCAGCAATATTTAAATGGAGAGCGGGAAGTTCGTTTTCTGGGTTCAGCTGATAACAGGCCTGCTGGATTTTATCGTGAGAAAAATAGATATGATTATGTCTCCTGTATAGAAGACCGTCTTTAAAGGGCCGTTTGAGCAGATTCAGTATGGTCTCTTTGGTTTTTCCTGTTACCGCAGATAAAACATCCAGATCTGAGTTATGACCGATAGCTCCTATTATCCGTATCAGATCCGTAACATTCTCCGGGAGAAGCTTAAGCCTGGTCTGCATAAAATCAAGTACATTTCCGGATACCTCCAGGTTTGACAATTTTTTTAAATCGGTTTTCCAGATACGCTTTTTTATATCGGGATAAAAGCAGCCCAGATCATCCAGCCCCTTTAACACCTGGTGTACAAAAAATGCGTTTCCGCGTGTTTTATCAAGAATGGTTTTGCTGAGCTCAGAGTTTTCACAGCCGAGACTGTCTCTAATCAGTTGTGATACATCTCTCTCTTCAAGATCTTTTATATTTATATTTATTAATTCCGCTTTTCCGCTTTTAACTTCGTTCAGGAACTGCATTAAAGGGTGATGCCGGTCAACTTCATTTGATCTGTAGCAGAGAACTATCATTATAAATTTAAAACTTGATCGTGTGATTGCCCTGAGCACATTAAGTGAAACAAGATCAGTCCACTGAAGATCATCCAGAAAGAGTATCAGCGGTTTTTTTCTTGAATATAAAATAAACAGCAGTTTTAAAAAATTATAGTTAAACCTGTTTTCTGCCTCCTCCCCGACCAGTCTGTCGACACCGGGCTGTTTACCCACAATCATTTCAAGTTTTGGAAATACCGATGTAAGTATCAGACCCTGATCCCCGATGTTTTCTTTAAAAGCTGTGCGAAAATTGTCAATTGTATTCTGGTCCGATAAAAGCAGCATATCAAATAGCTCATCAAATGCTTCAATAATTGCAAAATAGGGTATGTCTTTTTTATATTGCTGGAATTTGCCTGAGATGAACCAGTAGTCATCAGCTGACAGCGTTTTTTTAAATTTTGATACAATTGTTGATTTACCGACACCTGAATAACCGGAAACTGTTACAAGTTTTATTTCATCACCAGGTTCTCGGGATAATTTTCCCAGAAGAGCCAGTTCATCCTCCCTGCCGTAAATTTTATCTGAAACTTTGAACTGCAGATCCATATCGTGGGTGGCCGGAAAGAATTTCGGATTATTATAATTACCCAGGTCATACATTATTCCTTCAATTGATTTGTATCTTTCTTCCGGATTCTTTTCCATCAGGATATCAGTTATTTTTGATAGGTTTTCAGGTATTTCAGGATTAACAGATGATGGTGATGCTGCAAGGCTTGCAACATTCAGTGATATCAGTCTGGATGTGCTGTCCGCTTCAAAAGGCAGTTTTCCGGTCAGAAGCCAGTACAGGAGTATTCCGAATGAATAATAGTCACTGCTGAAGGATGGTTTTCCTTCTACTCTTTCAGTGCATTCAGGAGCAACAAAATGAGAATTGAGAAGCTGAGGCAGGGTTGAAACCGTATTGCTACCGGCAAACATGGCGGATGCAAAATTGTGAAGCCTGATATTGCCGTTTCTCTCAACGGAAATATTATTGTAGGAGATATTGTTGCAGATAACTCCTTTGCTGTGCACCTGCATAATTATCAAAAGCAGTGATTCTGCAAAGGATATTTTTTCCGAAAGGGACCTCTCTTTACTGAAAAAATCAAGGGCGCTGCACCCTGTAAATGCTTTTTGGATTAAAAATGTTTTTCCCTTTTCCTCCAGCTTTTCTATAAATATATCAACTGACGGAATTGAAAGGTGCTCCGAAATATAGAGCTCATGGTCTGCTGTTTCGGGAGTTATAAATTCATGGAGGATAAAAGGCTTATTATCATATCGGGCAGAATATACTGTTTTATATCCTTCCTTTTTTACTGTTTTAAGTATTTCGTATTTTCCTGCCTTCATAACTTTTTTTGAGTGGGCCGGCATTGCGGCATACTTACTGATAGACATACTGTATAAAAACCTGTGATTCTCTATTATATATTGATAAACACACTTTTTAAAGTGTCTGGGTCAGATGGCATTTGTTAAATGATTCCAGGCTGGAGTATGTGCAGGAATATGAAAAAAAAGAAAATGAAAATAAGAGTTTTAACTGCCTTTTAAAACAAGGCGGGTATAAAAACCCGCCTCAAAAGGTGATATTTTTTTATTCTGATATCAAACCTTAAACCTCTATTCCATGGGGATATCCCCAAGGTTTACGTCATCATTTGTAGTTACACTGTTAAAATATACCGCTTTATCTTCTTTTTCAAGTTTAAGATTAAAATTCCTGTCATCCTTAAGACCGCGGAACCAGAAGTCTCCAAAGTTGTCCGTTTCTTCTGTAAAGCTTTCTCCGCTTTCAGTGTCTGTAAGGGTGCATTTTGCGCCAATGATGACTTCCTTTTCAACCGGATCGTACAGTGTTCCTGCAATAAACTTTTTAGGAAGGTTAAGATAATAAACGTGAGTCTTAAGACCAAGTTCAGGCCTGTATTCATCCGCCTTTTCAATCAGCTCTTTAAAATCTTCCTCTTCGCCAAATCTTAAAGCATCGGTCGGGCACTGATCCACACAGCGGGGTACTTCCCAGCCGTCATCAAGCAGATGTGCGCAGCCCGTACATTTCTGGGCAATGTTGCTGTGCTCATTAAAATAGATTTTATCATATGGGCAACCGTCCACGCAGAGTTTGCAGCCGGTACATTTTTCAGGGTCAATAATTACCAGGCCGTCTTCGCGTTTATAAATAGCCCCCTCTATTTTACACTCCTTCATGCATGGCGCATCTTCACAGTGCATGCATATTGTAGGAAGATAGGAGACTTTAACTTTTGGTACCGTTCCTCTTACTTTTTCTTTTATACCCAGCCAGAACTGCCCTGTATCAGGCTGCGGTTTGGCATATGGAGTCCAGTCGTTTCCTACATGTTCATCCTTGCAGGCTATCTGGCAGCAGTAACATCCGTTACATACGGAAAGATCAATTACAAATGCTTTCATTATTCTTCTCCTCCTTCAACCCATGCATTAAAACGAAGGCCTGCACCGGGATCATATTCCTTGGCAAATGACTCAGGATATTCCTTTCTCCATTTGTCCATCTCCTCCATGCTGAGCCTTTCAACTTCAACAAGATAACCTGTAACTACATTTCCGACTGCATTTGTAGAAGTGATAGGTCCGGGGGATATTGTATTTATAGCACCGCCGCGGTCGATTTCACCGGCTTTGATAAAGTCAACCCTTGCACCGTGATCAATATAGGCAACGCCTGGGCGCAGACGTTCTGTTACATATGCGCCGGCAAGGACTATTCCTCTCTCGTTCATGATTTTTATAATGTCGCCGTTTTTAATGCCTCTTTTTTCGGCTTCGGAGGTATGAATCCAGCACGGTTCATATTTATATCCGTCAGGTCCTGTTACCTTGCAGGTAGGCGATTCACGGGTCCAGGTTATATCATCACACTGTGCATGAACTCTCCACCTTCCATGGTTTGACTGGAGAAGGAGCGGGAACATCTTTGCCCTGTCGCTGGAAAGCCTTTCATCATGCATGATCCCTTTTTCAACCCACTTTGGCTGAGGCGGACGTTCCTGATCCTGGGGGAAATGCTGTGCCAGTTTTTCGGAATAAAATTCAAGCTTGCCCGAAGGTGTGGCAAGTTTGTGTTTTTCCGGATCTTCATAAAACTGACGCAGGCCCGGAGGATCGTCTTCCCAGTCTTCGGCTGTATCATAAAGATAGTAGCCACGTTCCCTGAACTCCTCCCATGTGGTGAATTTATCAAGGTTCATATACTCGAACACAGATTTCTGCATGTCTTCTGTGCTCTGGTTTTCGGTCATTATCTCTTCCATGCCCAGCTTTTTGGCAACTTCAACTACAACCTCAAAGTTGCTCTTTGATTCGCCGACAGGTTCAATAGCCTGTTCTGTGAGCATGACATTGGGTATCTGGGTTCCCTGCCTGATATTGGTTACAATATCTTCTACTTCAAGGTGCGTGTTTGAAGGAAGAATGATATCTGAAAAAAGGCAGTCATTCTCCATCCACGGATGCTGGGATACGATACATTCTATCTCAGGGCTCCTTAAGGCCATTTCGGTATCATTACCGTGATTCCAGCAGGTTGTGCGGCATGGTGTGTCTGTCCACATCATGTGAATTCTTGTTCCGCCTTCTTCCTCGGAAATAGGGTAGGTGTATTTAACAAACTGATCTTCTGTACGGCCTTCCTGGGCGCCTGCTCCATGGAACACAATAGGATCTTCGGATTTAATTGCATCCTGAACCAGTGTTTTAGGAAGAACCTGTTTCTGCCATGCTGCAACGGAGTTCATTACAGGTATGGCAAGTCTTTCATGTATTTCAGGGTTATAGAAAAATGTGCCGGCCAGCCCCTTTGTTCTGGGCATTCCAAAATATGTAAGCTGATGCTGATGTACGCCGGGGCCGCCGAGTCCCTGCATACCTAAAAGACAGCACTCGAGCCTTGCAGGTTCATGGGAATATGGCCCGCGGATCATGCCGCCGCCAAAGTAGTGAGCTATAGATGTTGTTTTTCTTGCAAACTCACGGGCAAGTGCCTTGATGGTCCATTCCGGGACTCCGCACTTTTTTGAGGCCCATTCGGGAGTTTTGGGTATTCCGTCTTCGTCACCAAGGACATATTCACAGAACTTATCAAATCCTACAACGTGTGTTTCGACATATTCCTTATTGTAGGTTTCTTCCTTTATCCAGGTATAGGCTATTGCAAGCTGAAGGGCTGCATCAGTATTTGGAAGAACAGGTATCCATTTATCAGCATGAACCGCAGCACCGTAGTTAAGGTCCGGGCATACATAAACCTGCTTTATGCCGATTTCTCTCCAGAAGAAGGTGAGGCGGCTGGGAAACTGGCCTGTAAAACCCCATGGTGTTGTTTCCGGGTCGCATCCCCAGAAGAGAACCATTTCTGCATGATCGGTTGTATCTTTAACAATATTGTGTGCAGGCCACATCATACCCTGTACACCCTGGCCCCATACATGCTTGGAACCCCAGTACCAGCCTTCCCAGCTGTCAGGGTTTCTTATCTGCTGTGTAAAACCGCCCATGTTGTCTAAAAGTGTACTTGAATGGCCGTGAGGGGTATTTATGGTCATACATTCGCCGTGACCGTCACCCTGCATAAGAACGGCATTAGGTCCGTACTGTTTGTGCACGCGTTTAATTTCGTTTGCTACCAGTGTTGCAGCTTCATCCCAGGATACTCTCCTGTATTTGCTTTTACCCCTGTTCTGGGTGTTTCTCTCACCATTGGGGTCCCAGTCAACACGGACTGCCGGGTATTTGATTCTGTTTGGGGAATATACCCTTTTTTTGTAGGCAAGTGAAAATGGACCGGGAAGAGATTTCCAGGCCTGTTCCAGCTTTTTGCCGTTTTTTTCCAGAGCCCAGTTTTTAATTTTATCCCTGTTCATTTTCCAGTCATAATGAAAAGGTCTGATCCTTACGATCTTACCATCCTTGACATCAACCATTCCCTCACTGCCGCCGCCAAAATATCCGCCGAGACCCAGGGACCTTAATACTGTTTTGTCTTTGGTTCGCTTTTTTTCCATGCTAAAAATCCTCTCCTATTGTTTGTCTCTCCGGAAATATCCAGAGAGCTGGTATAAGCAATTTGAGTTTCCTGAATTGTATGGAAAGTTTACTGATAGTGTAAAGCCGGCTATTGTCAAACGTTTAACATTAGAGAAATGACGTATAATGTCAAGTAAAAATGGTTCGTTGTGGAAAACAATCGGGTGTGGAGTATTATTATTTAAAAAAGAGGAGGGTGAGGGTAATTTTATTAATTGAATATTGAATATAGAACAAGAAACAGCAGAATGTCGAAGGAACCTGGAGGGTATGATCTTGAGGAAGGGGTGAACAAAACTGCTAAGCAGAATAAAAAGAAAACTTTGTAATTCGATATTTCTTGTTCAATATTCGATATTCGTATTTCAATATCACTTAATTAGCAGCTTAAGTTAGCGCTTATGCCCCTGCGGGAAGGATCAAAGGAATATAGTGCAGAAAACTGTAAAAAAATTCTCTGCACGAATCCCCTGATTTTATGAAGCTTAAGCTCTAAAACGTCTCCGAAGTCCCGGAAGAACCAGAAGTGCGGATGAGAATAACCATACTGCTCCCGGAAGGGGGACGGCATTAGGATTATTCAGGTAGGCCACTTCACCGTTTTCAAGAGAAAGACTGAAAGCATACTCTCCATCTGCTCCCATACTGAAATAGTAATCATATCCTTCTGGAATAAGTAGGGCGAATATTTCATCAGTATCGAGTTCCAGTAACTTTATGAGTTCATCATTAAGGTATCCTCCTATTTTAAGAGGAGTCATAAAGATTGTGTCAGGATCTTCAACTATTCCAAGAAAAGGGTTCAATAATGCTTCGTCTTTTAATCCGATCATTAAAAGAAGATCAAATCCAATATAGTCGCCGACATAGTCTGCCAGACCGCTGTCAAGCCTCATCAGTGCAGCTATATCTCCTGCTTCTGCATTATCCCTGACAGAATCAAACTCCGAATCAAAGGCGCTTAATTCTTCCAGAATTCCGAAGGTCTCAGCACCTCCTTCGAGGTCTACAAGGTAAGGTGTGTCCGGTGTTCCTCCTGTATTTAAAATGAAAGGATTTTTATCTCCAAGCCCTGTAATGTTCATTCCAATATATGATTCCTGGGTCCCTATTGCAGTGCCTGAAAAACCATCGGTTGTATTGGAGCCGTAAACAAGCCTGCCGTTATCGCCCTTGTTTTCTCCCTCACCTCCTCCAATATCTACAGCCGAATCATTACTTAATACAACAGAACCCACAAGTTTGACTGTACCGCCTGCGCCACCGCCACCGCTGCCGCCTGTGCCTCCGGAGCCTCCGGTTCCGCCTTTGCCGCCTGTACCTCCGTCACCACCGGTACCACCCCCTTCAAAGTATGCGGTTTCGCCTGCATTTCCATTTGATCCATTTGATCCTGCCGTACCAGCCGCACCCAGGTCTCCGGTTTCTCCATCGCCGCCGCCTGCATTAAAAACAGCGCCTGTTACATCAAGTTTTCCGTTTGCCACTATTTCAAGTGCGCCGCCGCCGTCTCCGCCAGCACCTCCGGCACCACCGTTACCACCTGTACCTCCGGCACCTCCGCTGCCGCCATAACCTCCGTCAGCTCCGTAGTCACCCTGTTCGGCTTCTTCTCCTCCTCCGCCGCCACCGCCGGCTCCGCCTGCACCACCGCCGCCGCTACCGCCTGAACCGCCGCTTCCTCCTCCGCCTCCGCCGTTACCTGCAACGATTACTGAAAATCCGGTCCCTGTGTTTGTACCTCCATCACCGGTGGAACCTTCTGATCCTGAGTCTCCATCACCGCCTTTTCCGCCGGCTCCGCCGTCTGTACCATCACCTCCATTATCACCGTCATTTCCTGTACCGCCGCAATAGTCTCTTCCTCCGGCACAACCGCCATCGCCGGTGGCAGAATAGCTTCCAAATACTCCGATACCAATGTTTCCGCCATCGCCGCCTTCACCGCCTGAAGCGATTAATGTATAAGAATTGTTGAAACCAATGCCTCCTGATTGACCGGAATTTCCTGAAATCGTCTCTCCGTCACTGCCTCTTCCGCCTCTTTCACCGCTATCTCCAGGTAAACCATCATCACAGCCGGCAAGAAATGCGCAGTTGTTTCCACCAAAACCGCCGTCACCTCCATCCCCTCCATCACCTCCTGTTCCTCCGGTTACGGATCCGCCGGTTACTCCGCCTGAACCGCCGTCAGCGCCTCCTGCTCCGCCGCCTTCGTATCCTGTTGCCGCAAGATTAAACACCGAATTACTCATATAGGCATTATTTTCCACGAGTATGGATGCTGCAATGGAACCTGTGAAGTTGACAGTAGTGTCTGACAAATCCAGATCACCATAAAAATGAAAAGTGGCAGCTCCGTCGCTTTCCCGTATATCTATAAGAAAATATGTTCCGTCATAGGTCGATCCGCTTTCAAGCCCGGCAAAGGTAAGCTCATCCGTGTTGATTTCAATTGAATCTTCAGCCTTCAGGTTTAGAGGCGTCAGGGTCAGTATAAAAAGAACTAAAAAACTTATAGTAAAGACTTTTTTTAATAGCATCTTTGATACTGAAATTTCCCGATAAATCAGTGTGTAATTTATGCCTTTCATTTTTATTCTCCATTTTTGAATTTGGTGAAATTTTATTTCATAATGGATAAAAACCTGAAAAAATGTGACGAACGGTAGGAAATTTGTGATAAACGGTAAAAAACAGGTGAAAAGGGGCCTATGGCAAGGTTGTTGCAAATGGTTTTCGCCGTTATTTTGTTCTTTTTCTTATAAGACGTTTGAAGCCGAATATCATGAAAAACCTTCCAAAGGATACAGAAGGAACAAAGTGGATATGTAGGGGCACACGGCAGTGTGCCCAGAACTGGCATCATACTGGAAAAGGTCACAATGCCTCTTGACTTTGAGATGCTCGTAAACAAAAGGACTCGTGCATCTGCGGATAAAAAATGGGCACACTGCCGTGTGCCCCTACAGTCACTTATACATATCCATTAACAAACTCTTGCTCATGACAGGTGTGTATGCTAGATAATGTCCATTCAAAAATTTATTTAACTGAGACAATAAAATGGAAAGAATCCTTGTAATACTTTTATCAGCAGCGGTTGGTACTGTTTTTTATGTGTGGTTTTCAATGGCTGTAAAAAAGAAGCAGTCCATGCGTGATTTTATAATGTCACACCAGTGGCTCCTTCATCCCAACTCCATATGCTACTGGCGAACAGTCATGGCAATTATCGGGTTTATCCTCTATTTTTATTCTCCATATAAATCAGCTGCCATATTTGTTTTTACATTTGCTGCTATTCTGGACGGTGTGGACGGCGTTGTGGCAAGGGGATGCAATCTTGGCTCAAAGCTGGGTGAATGGCTTGACCCCATGTGTGATAAACTTACCTACCTGCCGCCGATGTTCGGTTTTGCCTATGCCGGAGTCCTTTCAATAAAGCTTGTATGGATTCTTACAGCTATCGAACTTTTTGGACAGTTTTTTGCCAGAAAGGTGCTGGACTGGATTAAATTTTCAGGCGCTGCAAACAACTTTGGCAAAATAAAAGCTATTATATGCTTCAGTCTTGTTATTCTGTGCGCACTGAGAGATGAAAATCCCGGACTTCCCAATATATCCAACAGCGTGCTAATGGCATGTATTGTGCTTGGATCTGCATCTATTGTCTTCAAATTTGTACCCAACAGGCTGTATGCTGATATTCTTTCCAGCCTAAATTTTGTCTGCGGTGTAGCTGCACTTATACTGACTCATCATCATTTTTATGCCAGAGCAATATGTATAATTATCATTGGTCAGCTTTTTGACCTGTTTGACGGACGCATGGCATTAAAACATGGCGGCACCAAGTACGGACCATACCTGGATGATATTGCCGATTTTGTAAGTTTCGGGCTTGCACCTGCCTATGTGATTGCAGAAAAAGGAGGCCAGTTTGCATGGCCTGTGGGAGTGGTATTTATCCTTGCTGTAGCTTTCCGGCTTATAAGGTTTGTTGCCAGAGATAAAAAACGGACTGACCTGCCGACAGGTATATTTAACGGTCTTCCAAGTCCGGCCGGAGCATTAATTGTTCTGGGTGCATCACTTGTATCACCTCCGCCTCTTTTATGGGGGATGACATTTTTATCCATTGTTTTAATGGTAAGCCATTGCAGGTTTGCCCATTTTGGAAGGGTCATATTAAAACAGGTTCCAAAACCGGTTTTTATTGTGCTGAGCGCTGCAATTATTGTTACCCTTGCTGTAATTTTTAAAGCAGGAAGCGTGAGAGTGCAGATGTTCGGCTACCTGATACTTGGCACTGTTACTATTTATATTTTTACCGGTTTATTTGTTGGGAAGAAATTCTGTTCCTAGATATCTGATAATGCTTCAGGTTACAGTTGGTTGATTTTTTTAAAGGTTTAAGCATGGAAAACATTAAAAAAGGATTTAATCCGGATTACCCTGATGATGAACCGACAAGAGATCAGGTAAAAGAACTGTCCGGAATTGTTATTTTAGAATTCGGCGCACCCTGGTGCGGATACTGCAAGGCGGCACAGCCTGCTTTAAAAGAGGTTATGACGGAATATCCTGAGGTGGGACATATCAAGGTTTATGACGGCAAAGGCAAGCGCCTCGGCCGTTATTTTAAAGTAAAGCTCTGGCCGACCTTAATCCTTCTTGAAGACGGTAAAGAAGCGGCGCGTACTGTAAGGCCTTCGGCAAGGGAAGATATAGAAAATCTTTTAGGACAAACAAATTAGTTTCCATCCTGAAAAATGGTATTAAGGTTCATCCTGTTTCTCCGATTCAAACCGGCTGAAAAATTTCCATATTTCATCCCCTGCAAAAGGAGGGACCATGTGCCCCCTCTGATGGGTGCACCAGACGACAGGGTAACCATCTGCACATCCTTCCATTTCGATGCAGCCGTTTTGAGACTGTTTTATATCACTTTTACTGCATTCATTAAAATGCCTAAGCAGATCTCTTGCCTTTTCTCCGGCCTTATAGGGTACAATTGAATCATTTTTTGCATGTGCAAACCATGCAGCAACTTTTTCGTTTTTACACTGTTTGTAGGGGTTGTTCAGAGTGGGAAATCCTGAATGGCCTGAAATTGAAGCAATAGCTCTAATTCTGCTGCCCAGTTTACAGGCCAGAAGATTGGTGAACATGCCTCCAAAACTTACACCTACTGAGAATATCTTTGTACTGTCAACCGGTAAATTCGCTTCTGCCCAGTTTATAAGTGATTCGGCAAAGGCCAGGTCTCTGCCTTTAGTGTTTGCCCAGCCTGTTTTTCCCTGATTTAAGTTGCCTGGCAATAGTTGTCCCTGGCCTGCTATAAATATAGCCTGGTTATCAGCGGCTTCCAGTATCCCGTAATAACCCTTAATATTGTTATAGGGGTTGTTTAATGCCACCTGTTCTGCATATCCGCCCATTCCATGCCATGCTAAAACAAGCGGATATGATTTTGTCCTGTCATAGTTATCCGGAAGGGTAAGTACAAAATCTCTTTTCTGTCCTCTTACCTGGATGTAATATTTGCCGCTCTTAAGACCACGGCTTTCTGCTCCGGTTTCGTATGAAAATGCCCGTAAATCCGAAGGTTCAGTGGTGGTGACACAGCCGTTTAATAAGAATGACGTAATAAGAAATATAAATAATAATGATATCTTTCGGAACATTTAAAACTCCTTTCGGTGTTTTATCTAAATATTATGATAACTCGATTCAGATCGAAAAATTTCCGGACAGGGCTTTCAGCGGACAGCCTTAAGCCCGTTATTTGTTTTTCTTTTGCATATTCCGGATAAGGTAAATTTCAAAGAAGACAACTTTGACAATACCTGCGGAAAATAAAACAAAAATTATTAGTAATGCTTGTTAACAGTCCGCTATGCGCGGATGAATGATAAGACTTTTTAAAACTAAAATGGTGTGCCTGTATTGATTCAGATCATCAGATTTAAAACGTATAGCCATAAAAATCAAGGCTTTTTATGGAGCTCTCATTGGATTATGGCTTTTGATATCTGATTGTTATGTACGGTACTACAAAATATATCGGGGGATTTATTTGTGTTTTTGCAGGTTACCACGTAGGACACAGAGCGCACGAAGAAAAACTTTTTTAAAAAAGGATAAAAGCTTTTCTCCGCGTTCTCCGTGCTCTCCGTGGTAAAAGTTAAAGTTTAACTTAACAGTAGTGGGTTTCTATCCCCTACATGTTTTATTTAAATACAAGTATTGTAGCTGTCTGATTAATATGGCCTACAAACTCTTCACCATATGTACTGAACCCTACTGTCGGTATATCACTGAACAGTTCTCCGTATGCATCAGTCTGCTGTTTTGCTTTTAGTTCAAGGGTTCTTAAGATACAGTTGAAATTGATAATGCCTGAAAATTTACCGAATTCCTTTTCTTTATCCGCAAGATCTTTTTTAGTTTCGTCTATAATATTCTCCGACTGCAGAAGGGTTAGTTCCATGCCTTCAAGAATATTACAGTAGAAAATCATGCTGGTGCCTTCAACATGCTGTGGGCTTCTTACATAGGGATCATCTCCTATCATAAGCCCTACAGGGTTTGTCATGAAATAGTCCGATACCTTATCCGCTGTTATACCGAGGACAGAGGCATATTCTTCAACTGCAGGCCGGTTGTTAAACTCAATAACTTCTCTTTTTGCCTCATTAACTTTTGTGGCGGTAAGTATCTTATCCAATGGCTTGAAGCTCTGCGTCTTTATAATATCAAAGGGAACTCCCACTTTTATTAGAGCCAGCAGGGCGGCATTTGAATATGTTTTTCCATTTGCAAAAATGTGAGTCTGCTTAAATTTCAGATCATCGCCAGCAGATCCGCCTATGAAAGGAACATTTGTAAGATCTCCGATCCTGTCCATTATTTTTTCTTCTGCCACGCTTAATCCGTCAATAAGGATTACTCCGACGTATTTTTTTGGATCAAGGTCATGCATTGAAGCGCCGTAATGGTTCTCAAATGATTTTAATGCTTTTTCAACTGCAGTGTTTGAATCTTCCGATATGTTTTCAAGTACTTCAATTTTTATATCCTCTACAGCCTTGCTGTTAAGACCCATTGCAACCACAGAGTTATCCAGCATTTTACCGGATGTGATTTCACCTGAAGTAGTGCATCCGAATACTGTTGTGCTGTCAAAGGCTTCCTGCATTTTGCTGCTCAGGTCTGCAGGATCAATATTTGATGAAGCAAAATAAAGAACTGCCTCAGGGTTTATATCATTAAGTCCGCTGCTGATTTCTTTTACGGCGTTGTCCAGATTTTTATCAATGGAATAACTTGTTTTTATGTTCATAATCTTCTCCTGGTTATAATATCAGCGTTAAATAGACACGCCCATTTCCTGTGCTGCGGCCCTTATTTTTTTTATCATTTCCGGGTCATCTTCACTTGTGTTTGTAAATTTGTCAGGGTTAAGACCTTTAAAGATAAGCTTTGCTTTGGTAAGGTTCATCATTGTTATATCGCCTTTCGATCTTTTGGCGATAATGTTATCGAGCATTTTCTTAATCACTCCAGCCATAGGTTCCTCCATAAAAATAAATAGAAGTTCAGGTGCAACTTTTAAAATTGTAATATCTTTATTAAATCGGTCGGAATACGGGGATCTTTAGATAAAAGTTAGAAGAGATAATTATATATTAGAAAAAAGAGGGGTTGAAATTTAATGTTTTATACATTTGATGTTATATGTATCTTTGTATCTGAAAACAAAGAACTGGAGGGGGAGGGTGGAAAAATAGAAACTCAATGCTGCAATTGAGTTTCTTTTCCTCTTCCTTTAATCCTTCCTGCCAGAGGGAGACATGGTGTCAATTTAAGCAGTACGGTTACTTTAATTCCAGGGTCCCTGCAAATCCTTTTATAACCGCAGGTTTGTCCGGGTTTTCTGTTTTATCCGCCATGATGCGCTCCCTTGTATTTTCCTTCCCAAAGGTGTCTGCAACATCGCAAAGAATTTTGGAGGAATCAAATCGCAGAGTTTCCAGTTTTAACTGTGATTCTATGCCTCCTTTAAACGTACATACCTGAATATTTATTTTTTTTATAAATGAATAAAGGTTGAGTCCATACATTTCTGTGGAAATAGCATACACTACAGAGTTGCTGGTTCCCTTTCCTGATGTGTAATGTTTAAAAAGCGGATTATCTGCAGGTGAAAAACCTGATACGAGATATTTATGTGTTATTTCATCTTTATCATTATGTATTTCAATATTATACTGACTTTCTCCCGCTGCTTCATACCAGTGACGTACCATAATTTTTCTGTCTGCTGTCTTATCCCATTCGGAAAGTTCACTTATTGAAGCAGAACCAAAACCAGGCGTATCAAAATCAAACAGTAAAAGCGTATCCTGAAATGTCAGCCCTGACAGGTCAAAGGCTGCTCCGTAATCTACCCTGATATATAAATATTTTTTACCCATGCGCATCCAGACACTTCGGAGGTCTCGTGTGAGGTCTGTATTAAACCCGAATTGTTTGAGCGCTTTTTCTGTTCCGTAAGTCTGTATCAAGTCTTCAGATGGGTCTCCTGCAATAAGGTCTTCCGGTCGCCACAGGTCTTTTAATATTGCAGCCGGGATTTCAGATGCTCCTATTTTAGTAAGAGACTCATAAACTGCATCAAGGTCAAACAGTTCCGGTTCAAGATGCAGCAGCGCTATATTACTGTAGGCAGGTATAACTATTTTTGAATCCGGGTATTCTTTTATGATTGATCGGAATTTATCCATTGCCAGGCGCATCTTTCCAGCCTGTTTCAGCGCTTCTGCTTCGGCAAACAGTTTTTCTGCTTCATTTCTCCATACGATTGTCTGCTTTTTTGTTTTTATATCTTTGGTTTCTAGAAAAACGAAATTACCCACATCGGAAAGATATGCCATTGTCTGTCCGTCCGGAGAAAGTGTTCCGCCAACCCCCTGAGAAAGAGTATCACTCTTCCACAAAATATCCCCTGTTTTTATTGAGATAACTGCAGGCTGAAATGCTCCCGTATTGGGCTCTTTGAGTGAGGTAACTACGATCGGTTCGGTGATTTTTAATTTTTCAGAGCTGTTCTTTTTTTGAACTTCATAAGTATACTCCCTGACAGGGCGAAGAAATATCGGGTATATATTTTTTTGCAGCTCAACAGGCTCAGACAGGGGCTTAAATGTCCTGTTATCTATTGAAATTTTATTAAGGGTTACTGATAGGCTCTCCCCGTTCTTTTCTTCTGAGGTATCTTTAGCCAATAAATAAACTATCTCATTTTTATTTACCCATTTAGGCCAGCAGATATCTCCTTCAGTGTTGTTATTTGAAATTACCGATGTTTTATTTTCTATTAAGTCATATACGTTTAATGAGTTCTCAGTTGTATACAGTAAATATCGACCGTCAGGGCTTAAATCCAAATAGCCGAATTCCTCTTTTAATGAAAATAGTGCGGTCTTGTTTTTATTTTTATATTCCATCAGAGCATACTCTTTTGTGTCGGAGCTCTCTTTTCCTTTAACGTAATATATTTTTTCTGTATCTCCGGAGATATATTTGATTCCCATATAACCAAGCTCTGTATCTATGAGTTCGCAGGCGCCATTGGTGAGGTTTACAATATACAGCTCACCATCATCTGTACAAATGAGTGCCCTGGATTTTCCATCAAGGTAGCTGCACCATGGGATTTCTGTATCGAGCGGATTTGAACCTGAAGCATTAACTGGCGATAACAGTGTTTTAAGTTCTATTTTTTCAGTTTTGTCTTCTACAGTATCATAGCGCCACAAGCCTTTTTCGTCAGGGATTGAGTATAAAACATAACGGCCGTCAGGACTCCAGGATACCATTTGATCAACTACACATCCGGTCATCATAACAAGCAGACATATAGGAATTATATATTTAAAATACTTAAACATTTTAGTACCTCCATTGATTGAAGTATTTAGTGCGTAATTGCCCGCAAAACGGTTCTTTTCAGGAGTAAAAAGTTATTAGAGGATAAAACTGAGTTTTCTGTTTTCTTTTAATTTTTTCAACGCCTGGCTTTCAGGGTGTTTATTTTTTAGATTTTTGTAGGCTTTTAATGCTGCTTCTATATTTTGTTTATTCAGTTCATCAAGTATTTTTACTTTGAGCATTTCAGCATCCATTTCAGAAAATAATTTCTGGGTTTGCCTTTGCGACAGCTTGTATTCAGGTTCTGCATATCTGGATGCTGCTGCAACATAATTTTGCGATGTGTTATCTGAATTAAAAGCTGACATGAAAAAAATACCTGCTAAAAGACCAACTGAAAAAGAAGGGAGGATTGTTCGTAACTTCATGTTCTTTAACCATCTCAATAATGCAAAACCTGTATTAGGTTTTGCCTGATTCCTCAAATCTCTAATAAAAGAAGCATCAGGAAGAGGTGCCTTGATATCCCATTTTTTGAGGAAGCCGGATGTGCTTTTCATATCTTCAAGCTGGGCTGACCTCTCCTGATTATTCTTTAACAGGATTTCAATCCCGGCAATCTCATCATTGGTAAGTTCTCCGTCAATAAGGGCAGAAAGGTATTCAGCCCATTCTTCTTCGGTTACAGGTGCTTTAAATGTCATGATTAATCCTCCATAAAGGGAGCCAGAAGTTTTTGTAATTCTGTGCGGGCCCGCGCGAGCCTGCTTTTTACTGTTCCTGCAGGACAGTTAATAATCCCTGAAATTTCTCTGTAATTCATTCCTTCATATTCACGCAGGATAATAATCTCCCGCATGTCATCCGATAATTGTGAAAGGGCCTGTTCTATCTTTTTATTCCGCTCATCTTCCAGGATATCAACAGAAGGGTCAGAGCCGGATGCCCTTTCATGATTTTCAATAGGTATTTCCCGGTTTTTTGAGGAGCTCCGCAGATCCGAAATACACAGGTTTCGTGCAACCACAAACAGCCATTTTCTGGCAGGCTCTCCATTGAGTCTGCCGGATTTGTCCCGCACAAACCTGAGTATTGTCTCCTGGGCAATATCTTCTGCTTTTTCATGAGAAAAAAGCATGCGCCGTGCAAAGCAGTACAGGTCTGCATAATAACTATTAAAATTTTTCCAGATATCCAAGTCAGCTCCCTGATAAGAAGATGAAATCAAAATCTGTCCATTCAAACAGTACAACGCGGAAGTAATAAAAAAGTTCCATAAAAAAATATATTTCACTACAGAGGCACGGAGAAGAGCTTTTTGATTTTAATATCATAAAAAAGTCTTTGTTTTTCTCTGTGTTCTCTGTGCCTCTGTGGCGGATATGTCCTGGGCTTTGGGGTTTTATTCGTGAGTTCATATACCCAAATAGATTTTCAATTGACAGCTATATAAAAAAAAGATAGCAATATTGTTCGCAAAACAAACAGTTCTGAAATCAAATAAACAAAATTAAAAAGGGTAATTCTTAATAATTTTATCTGTAAAGGAGATGTATTTATGCGTATCAAATTTGCTGCAATTATCTTTACCGTGGTTTTTCTTTCCTTTGCTGTCAATGCTCAGGAAAAAAAGTCATCCTGTGACCGTGCCTGTCTGGAGAAATATATGGACAGATACATTGATGCCATGCTTGACAATGATCCGAGTTTAGATCTTTTTACAAGAGACTGCAAGTTTACTGAAAACGGCGTAAGGCTTCCTCTTGGAAATGAAGGATTGTGGCTCAATATGCTTAAAAAAGGAAACTATAAATTTTATGTTCCTGATGTGGAGACTCAGCAGGTAGCCTTTTTAGGGACTGCCTATGAAGACGGCGGTAACGGTAAACCCGAAGGTGATATTGTTGCTGTTGCTGTGCGTCTTAAGATAGTTAATAACCTGATTTCAGAAGCAGAACAGCTTGTTGTCCGTCCTGACAGCGATACAATGGGAATGACCGGAAAAACATCAGTAGGAGAAAGCGTAGAAAAGCTTGGCGAACCGAACAGGATATTTAAACAGCCAATTCCTGTAAAAGAAAGAGCATCGAGGGAAGAGCTTGTAAAGACAGCAAACTATTACTTTACCGGTCTGCAGAAAAATGACCATGGCAAAGGCTACTATCCCTTTACTGATGACTGTCACCGTGTAGAAAACGGTACGGCGGCAACAAATGTTCCGTTACCCGAAGGACAGGAAATGCCTGATCCGAAAACCGCTGAAGTGTATTCAACTCACTGGGGATGTAAAGAACAGTTTGAAGCAGGCGCCATGGGTTTTATATCCAGAGTCAGGGACCGCAGGTTTGTAGCTGTTGACAGAGAACGGGGAATTGCCTTTGCCTTTGCTTTTTTTGATCATGACACCATTAACTGGACATGGCAGCTGGCAGAGCTGTTTAGAGTTGAAAATGGCGAGATCAGAAGAATAGAAGCTATTTTTCACAGGTGTCCCTATGGCATGAACTCTGGGTGGAGTACCTATGAGCAGGGAATTTCCGATCAGTACCAGAGTGTAAGATAGTGATTTAGCTGTCAGCGATCAGCTTTCGGCATTCAGCTTGAAAAACACAATTTTGGAGGGACATTAAATGAAAAAGTTCAGTATTTTACTGGTAATTATTCTTTTATTTTCAACCGCATCCTTTGCTTATGACTACAAAGAGTGCGACAGGGAATGTCTTGTCGGTCTCATGAAAGATTACCTTTCTGCCCTTGTAGCTCATGATACAAAGGCGGTTCCTTTTCATAAATATGTAAAATTCACAGAAAACACGGCTGAAATCCCAATAGGATACGGATTATGGGAAACCGCTTCAGGCGGACCTTCTGATTTTCAGATCTATGCCGCCGACCCTGTTAATCAGCAGGTAGCTGCTCTTGTTATGATGAAGGAAAACAGCAATGAGGATATTCTGCTGGGAGTAAGGCTTGCTCTTAAGCGCGGAAGGATAGCAGAGGCTGAACATCATGTGGTTCCTGCAAATGAAATTCATATAGAAAACCTGCAGAAACCCAGACCCGGACTTGTAGAAGACCTTGCACCTGAAGACAGAACTTCAAGAGAAAAAATGTATGATATAGGGCTTTCATACTATGAGTCTCTTGTTGGAGAAGACGGAACAATTGCACCCTTTGCCATAGAATGCCAGCGCCGTGAGAACGGCGGTATTTCCGTAGGCGGAAAAAAAGAGGATGTTCCGCCGGAAGAAACAGAACGGGATTTTGCTCCGCCTGAGTCAGTGGATCCTGAAATGATGAAGCTTGCAAGGGCGCTTTCTGCAGTTCCAAATACATGTGAAGGTCAGATTACAGCCGGTGTGTGGGCCTACATTGCAGAAATAAAGAACAGGCGCGTGCTTGTAATCGATGAGCAGAAGGGACTGGCCGTTGGTTTTTCCAATCTGCATCATGACAGCAAACTCAAAGATATGAAGCTTAAAGTTGATTCCGGCGAAGTAAGTGTCCCGTCTTTTCAGGGGAACTTTAATATGCCGGCTATTCATTTCTTTAAAATCAAAAAGGGTAAAATATACGATATAGAAGCAACAGGACTTGTTCTGCCTTACGGGACAAAGACCGGATGGGAGTAGATAAAAACAGGGTTCAAGGATTCAAGTGGTCAAGGGGTCTAGTGATAGAGGCAAAAAGACCGAAGTCTTGGATATTTTAATGTTTTTCACTTGAACCCTGGAATCCTCGGACCCTTGAACCCTTTTTATAAAGGAGCATCAAATGCAAAAAATATTCAAAATACTATTATTCTCAATTCTTACTGTTTCACTCATGTTCACCACTGCATGTAATCAAAAAGAAAGCAGTAACGTAAGCTATGGAGATGACCGCGCTCAGATTGAAGATCTACAGGCCCGTTATTTATTTGCCCTGGATTTCTTTGATCTGGATACCTATGTGTCTACTTTTACTGAAGACGGTGTCCTGGATATTATCGACTATAAGGTAAAGGGGCGTGATGCAATCCGAAAAGCTATCCAAGAGGCAAAAGCTGTTTTTGATCATTCTGATAAACCCGGGACAGGTCGCCATAACATTACCAATATTGTTATTAAAGTTGATGGTGACAAGGCCTGGAGCAGATCATACTGGTTTCATTACAGTAATATCAATCCTGAGGGAAAAGCTGTTTTTGACGGTTACGGACACTATGAAGATGAACTGGTTAAAATTGACGGTAAGTGGCTTTTCAGTAAACGTGTTATCTATAATGAAGGGAATGAAAAATGGAGAGCAGCTACTGAAAATCCGGCATGGTAACTTTTGGGTGTCAGACTGCTTATTAATAATTTCGCAAGGAGGATTTTAAAATGAAAAAAATCAAAGTTCAGTTGCTTATCGCTCTTTTAATTTTTGGCTTTACAAGTGCATGTTCAAATGCTCCTACAGAAACATCACCCGAGCTGACAGCGCTTCTGGAACGTGCCGCGGTAGAGGATCTTTTTAATGATTACTATCTGCAGTTTGGACCTGAAGGTAAACATGATTTTATGTCTTTTTTTACCAAGGACGGAAGGCTTGAAGTTAACGGACTTGTAGCTCAAGGCTATGATGAAATAAAAGAAATGTATGCCATGTCAGGTTCCGGGGGACAGGAGCTGATACCGGAAAAAGAAAAAAATCCTGTACCGCCGGGACAGTCCAGGATGATGTACTCAAATCTTAATATTGATATTGATGGTGATAAAGCGGTTGCAACACTCTTATGGCACAGTGTTAAGTCAGACCTCCTTACATCACCTCCAAAGGTCACGGAATACGGCAGTGAGAGGACAGAGCTTGTTAAACAGGATGGACGCTGGCTTATCAGTAAACGCCTTGTCCTGAGTGAAGGCGGAATGCCGGAAGCTTTACTGGAGTCATATCCTCAGAAATAATCTGTTTGGTTACCGGTGCATTTGGGAGACAGGTTAAAACCTGTCTCTTCAAATATTAAAATTGATATTTTTCATGGAAAGATGCAAATTGATTTAATATTGACTTACAATTTGGGGGTCAAGTATACTTTGTTTATTTAAAGGGAGAACAAAAAAGTGAAAAAATCATGACGGCCTATTGTTTATGATTTATGACCTGTTAACCATATAATAAGCAGGATAACCCTCTTAAATGCTAAAAGTTTTAAAAAAATATTTTATCTCCCTGTTTGATCAGCCTCGTAACACTCCATATGAAAAAATAGAAATATTCCGCCAGCGTCTTCTTGTCTCACTGTTACTCTGTATGTGCATATTCGGTTCAATTGCCTATATACCCAGCGTCTACTACGGATATATCCATCATTTTAATTCAATCGTTTTTATGGATACTCTGGCACTCGGTGCAGGTTTTTTTCTACTGTTTAGAAAGCGTATGAATTACAAACCCAGAGCACTTGGACTGCTGATATTTTTTTATATCCTCGGGGTCTGGCTCCTTGTAGTTCTGGGGCCAACCGGCGCCGGCTTCATGTGGCTGCTTCTTTTTTCGATTATGTCAGGCGTTCTTTTGGGATTTACCTCTGCTGTAGTATCTCTCAGCCTTAACCTGGTAACGGTTGCAGTGCTCAGTGTTCTGGTTTTTAAGGAGATGATCACCTGGACCTTTCTTCCTGAAATTGAAATTGCAGTCTGGATAGTAAAAAGCGTCAATTTTATCTGCATTAATGCTATTGTCGCCGTATCCATTGGCTTCATCATAGCGAGGATAAGCCGTACTGCAAAAGAAGAAACCATACGGCGCATACGCCTTGACCAGGAAATCCAGGCCAGGATCCGTACAGAAAAAGAAAACAAGGCACTTACCGAGCGTCTGTATCAGTCCCAGAAAATGGAGGCTATGGGAACACTTGCAGGCGGCATTGCTCATGACTTTAACAATATTTTAAGCGCTATCGTCGGATATACCGAATTGTCAAAGATGGAGAATGGACTGCCTGAATCTGTTGCTTCCTATCTTAATAAAATAAGCCAGGCCTCCAGTAAGGCAAAAGGTATAACAAGTCAGATTTTAACTTTTGGAAGACATGAGGTGATATTAAAAGTCCCGGAGGACCTTGAACTGATTACCCGGGAATGCGTTGACCTGATAAAGGTTGGTATTCCTGCCGGCGTTGAACTGAGTCTTGATATAAAAGAAGGCCCTTTTCCTGTAATAGGCGATAGAAATCAGTTATTTCAGGTTATTATGAACCTGCTGACCAATGGAATGCAGGCAATGGATAATCTGTCCGGGACTCATGTAAAAAGACTTTCACTTTCACTATCTCCAATGCCCGAAAGTATATCTCCCCAAAAATATGGTCTGCAGGAAGGTGCGGAATATCATGTTCTAAAGGTTACAGATACAGGTACAGGAATTCCGCAGGAATACATCAGTAAAATATTTGATCCGTACTTCACCACTAAAAAAAGCGGGAAGGGTACAGGGCTGGGTTTGTCTATAACTCACAGCATAATTAAAGACCATGGAGGAGAAATACTGGTAGAAAGCACCTCTGAAAAAGGCACCTGTTTTACTGTTTTTTTGCCGCTCGTGAAGATGTCGGCTGCTGAAAATGAAAACAATAAAATATGCACAGTCAATGGTACCGAAGTGATTTTAATGGTCGATGATGATCCTGAAGTACTGGAAGTTCACAGCCGGTTTTTAAAAAAATACGGATACAGAGTTCATGCCGCTGACAATCCTGATTCGGCTCTTGATTTTTTAAGGGATCATATGGGGGCTATAGATCTCATAATAAGTGACCACAAAATGCCCGGGATAACCGGTGATAATCTTGAATCCAGAATTCGTACAATATGCCCTGATATTCCTGTGATTCTCTGTTCCGGATTTATGGATAAAAATACGGATTACTCTGGTTTCAATGCTGTGCTTAATAAACCGGTAACTCCGGAACAGCTTGCCCAGACCGTGCGCATGGTTATCGATAAATGCATTGTCCATAAAGGTTAATGTTTATTCTATGGAAAGGGCCTGTTCCGTATCCATTCAACCAGCTTATCTTCCGGCAGCGGAGGTGAAAACAGGTATCCCTGAATCTCCATGCAGCCCAGCTTTTTTAGAGCATTCAGCTGCTCCATTGTCTCTACACCCTCTGCCACAATTATAAACCTGAGTTTATTTGCCAGCAGTACAATAGTTTCAACAAGAACCAGATTTTCCTTGTCATCGGGAATATCATCTATAAAACTTTTATCTATCTTTAAAACGGAAATAGGTAGTTTTTTAATATATGCAAGTGATGAATAACCTGTTCCAAAATCATCTATAGCTGTCATAATTCCCATATCTGCAAGAGCTTTCAGTCTCTCCATTATTGCCTGGTTATCCTGAAGCAGAAGAGACTCAGTAATTTCAATCTCAATTCTGTCAGAAGGGAATCCTGTCTTGGAAATGGCACTATCCATTGTCTCGATAAAATTCTGATCATCAAACTGCTTTGCTGAAACATTGATTGATACAGTCAGATCCAGTCCGGTTTCTTTTCTTATTCTTGCCGTACCTTCAAGCGCTCCTTTTATTATCATTTCGCCCATGGGAAGTATCAAACCGGACTCTTCTGCTACCGGGATAAATTCCGCCGGCGGTATAACTTTTCCGTCAGGCTTAATCCACCTGACCAGGGCTTCCATTCCTTTAGGTGTAAATGTCTTAATATCCACCCTTGGCTGGAAATAGACCTGAAATTCTTTCCGTCTTACAGCTTCCCGAATTTCCGATTCCAGTTTTACCCTGGCTTTTACTTCATAAGCCATTTCTTCTGTAAATGTTGAATATATATTTTTACCGCTGTATTTGGATCGGTACATGGCCAGGTCAGCATTCTTGATTAATGTCTCAGCATCCTGTCCGTCGTCAGGATATACTGATATGCCGATGCTGCAGGTGATATGAAAAGAGTGTTCATCAATTTTAAAAGGCTCCTGAAAAGCGGCCCGCAGCCTTTCAACCATAATAAGCATCTCTTCATTTTTATTAACATGTTTTAAAAGAATCACAAATTCATCGCCGCCTAGCCTTGATACGGTGTCACTGGCGCGCAGTGTGGCTGTCATGCGTCTTGCGGCTTCTTTAAGAAGTGTATCACCTTTGGCATGTCCAACGGTATCATTGACGTTTTTGAAATTATCCAGATCAATAAATAGTATCTGAATCATTTCATGCATCCGACTGGCATCAGGGATTGCTTTTCTCAGGCGGTCTTTAAGCAGTGCACGATTGGGCAGCCCGGTAAGCGGGTCGTGGTAAGCCATGTGCACAATTTGTTCTTCCTTTAACTTCATATCAGATATATCATGGAACACAGCTACATATTTTTTATCACTGTCTTTATCGCTGTTGATAGCACTGATACTGAGAAGCTCAGGGTAGGCCTCACCGTTTTTTCTGCGGTTCCATATTTCACCTGACCATGCACCATTTCTGATAAGAGAATCCCACATTTTGCTGTAGAATATATCATCATGTCTATCGGACTTGAGTACTCTCGGGTTACTCCCTATCACCTCATCTGCAGTATACCCGGTAATTTCGGTAAATGCCTGGTTAACTGTTTCAATGTTTCCATCAAGGTCTGTGATGGTGATGCCTTCACTGACATTTTCAAAAACCTTTTCAAACAGGATGAGCTGGACTTCTGTGCTTTTACGGGTTTTTATCTCTTCTATCAGATCATCATGGTATTGTTTAAGCTGAGCCATGAACCTGTTAAAACTTATCTCAAGGCGTCCTATCTCATCACTGCTGTTAACTGCTGTCTTGATAGAAAAATCTCCCTTCATACCGTTTTCAAATCTTCTGTTAAGTTTTTCCAGCGGTCGTGTAAGAGATGCGCTTACTGCCATGGTTACACCGGCAGTGATTAAAAGACTTAGCAGAAGATTCATAAAAAAAATCCGTCTGCTTTGATATAGCGGGCTGACAATGTTATCAACACAGGTGGCCGAAGCAACAATCCAGTCCAGAGCTTCAAGACGTTTGAATACAATTACCTCGTCTCTGCAGTTATTATTTTTGGGATCGTCATATTGATTCCGGACAATACCATTTTTTATACTGAGTATTTCTCTCATTATATCGGCTCGCGTATCCTTCAGGGCAGATAAATTCCCAGTAAGGTCAGGATGAAGGATAATATTGCCGTCAGTATCAATAATGAATGAATACCCGTTTTCACCAAAAGACAGTTTGGAAATTTCACTTCTAAAAGTTTCTATATTAAGCAGGCTGGCAAATTCGGAAACATAAGACGATGCAGATATAATCCAGTCCCATGGTTCAAAATAAACCATGTACAATGCTTTCTTATTATGAATATCGGTTTCAGGATCAACCCAGTCATATTCCAGGTATCCTTTTTTATGCTTTACCTGGTATTGAATAAAGTCATAGTCAGCTAAAGAGCGGCCCTGTACATCATTATAGGGGTGCAGTGCAGCCCTGCCTTCTGAGTCGATACAGTAAATATAACCTGTTTTTCCAATCTTCTGGCTTAAAAGTATTTTTTCTGCCTGTGTTATAGCATCTTTTTCTGTGATCTCACCCTGCTGACAGGATGCATACAGCATTTCCACAATTTCCAGGTTTTTTTCTGCAATAGTGCTTAAATGGTTTTTTATAGAAAGTGCAGTAGTTGTGGAGAGCATTCGGGAGATAACCTGGTTTGATTTGCTCAGTTCAATATTTATACTTTTTTCCAGGTGTTCCTGAAACTGGAAAAAAAGTACTGTAAAACTGAGAGAAAAGGCAGCTATGATGACGCCTGCATATATAATAAATAGCTTGAAGCGAATAGGCAGGTCTTTTAATGATAGAATCATTATATTATCCGGATATGGTGGGCAAGTTATAAAGCGTAGCAGTGACATCTGGTAAAGTCAATCTTAATGGGGGGATACATAAGTTCCTGCAGGGGATCTGCCGCAGGTTACCATGTAGTTTTTCAATTTGGATTATTTGTATATATCAGAGTGATAACACTTCCATTTTCGATGAATCCAAAGCCAGTGATCAGGGAACTGTCGTATAGCCTTTTCAATGGCATCATTCTGGAGCTGAGTAACTGTATCGATAAAATCTTCATCCGATACATTATCTGTATTTATTTCAGGATAAAAGATTATCCGGTGATGAACCAGGTCATCACATCGCGTGATAAACATGGGGACAATGGGAAATTTGTACTTTTTAACCAGGGCTGCAATGAGCGGAATTGTAGAGGTTTTTTTTCCAAAAAAGAGGGCAGGAATTCCTTCCCTGATGCCGGCCTTCCTGTCTGCAAATATTACGAGATCTTCACCTTTTTTAAGGTTTTTAACAGCAGGTCTGAGGCCGTTTTCTTTATAAAGGATATTAACATTATATTTTTCGTTGTAATATGATCTTTCCTGTTCAAGTAAGGGATTATCAAGTTTACGGACTATAAAATTAAGGCGGTTTATTTTGCCGGCATAGTAGAGGTGGCAGTATTCCCAGTTTCCAAAATGAGAGCCCAGTAAAACAACTGATCTGTTTTTTTTCCTGGCTGCAATTATGTGTTCCTCTCCCTCAACCTGAACAAACTCTAATACTTTATTGAGTCTGCCCGGGGTCAGCCCTTTAAGGCGTATCCATTCATGCCCGTTCATTCCAAGCTGCCTGAAATGGTCATGTGCTATGGTATAAATCTCTTTGTCTGTTTTTTCATCTCCAAAGGCGAATCGAAGGTTGATAAGGGCTATTTTTCTGTGATGAGGATTGATGTAAAACAGAAATGAACCAAGATATTTACCCATAATAATCCATAGTTTCAGAGGGAACATCATGGAAAGCATGTGATAAAAGCAGACAAATACATATACTATGCGATCTGCTATTGAGTGTTTTTTTATTTCAGAATCCATTATTCAGGTCCTTGTTTATTCACTGTCAATTAATAAGTTCACAATCCGCATCTGCTGCCTAAATTCTGATAACTGCTGATTATTGATGGGGATTATCTTTATAACATCATTTAGTCTCTCATACACGAGTTAAATATTAAAAAACGATTTATTATGTGCTTTATAATTTGATCATGTAATCATCTTCACTGATTATATAATTAAAAAATGAATGATACGTTGCATGTTTTATAGTAAATATATTAATCACTCACTTAATCAAGGAATAAATAAATGGAACTGGAATTTTCAAACAGAGCTGAATTTCGCAGCTGGCTGAAGAAGAATGCTCAAACATCACAGGGGATCTGGATTCGTTTGTTAAAAGAAAAAAACAGGAACTCCGTTAAAGCGGATGATGCTCTTGAGGAAGCCCTGTGTTTTGGATGGATTGACGGCCAGATGAAATCCGAAGGTGACCGCAGTTATCTTAAATACTTTGCACCAAGGACAAAAAACAGCAAATGGTCCGAGAAAAATAAAAAGATAGTGGAGAAGCTCAGAAAAGAAAACCTGATGACCGAATACGGTGAAAGGGAAATACAAAAAGCTGTTGAAAACGGGCTGTGGAGCAAGATGAAGACGAAACCTGATTTTGAAAAACTGATCATGGATTTTAAGGATATTTTAAAGAACAGTCCCGGTATTGCTGAGAAATATGAAGAAAAGAGCATGTCCATAAAAAAACGTTTTGCAGGCTTTTATTTTGATGCAAAGACTGATGCAACAAAGAATAAACGACTGGATAAGATAATTACGGCTATAATAGAGAACAAAAAAGGAATGCTGTTTTAACAATTTCCACCTCTCCACTACTTTAGGAAAAACCTTTCAATGGACTTTTGTAGATGAATTAACAGTTGAGTATTTCCGGTATATATCTTTAGGTGTAGGCAGTAGCTTATCCTGATTGTTTGTATTATCACTGGCTTTCGAAAGGCGACCATGAGGAAATATCAAAAAATCAGTAATTGGAAATATGAGATTTTATTATTCTATATTTTGATTGTTTCAGTTAATAGCTGCGCACCTGTAAAATATCCCAATACTGGTGTCCAAAATGCCGCTGAGCCTGTTAATACAGAGGAAAAGACTGAACCCGTTTCTATTTGCGGAAATGATTTTTGTGAGCAAAATGAAAGCCATATACTCTGTCCTGCGGACTGCTTTCCTGAAGATACTGAACCAACCGATCCAGCAGATGGTTATAAAGCTGTGTATCTGGATTTTGTGTATAAAGGTCAAAAGTCTGGTATCTATTTTGTTGTTAATAAAGATGTCCATGAAGAACTTGCCTCTCTTCCCCGGACACTGAGTTATTTTGCCAGGAAAAAAGTAGAAGTTTCAAAAAAAGATTTTATTCTTCCGAAACTGAATAATCAGCTCCAGGCACGAAATCTTTTACCTCTTGTTGAACAAATAAAGGCACTTACTCCGGATATTCATAAGCAGGCAAGGATTGCTGTCAGCCTTGTCCAGCATATCCCATATGGTTTGACAGACCCTGGAGAAGCTGAGGCTGATCATGTGGATAGATACCCCTATGGCGTTATCTGGTCACATATGGGCGTCTGCAGTGAAAAGTCGGACCTGCTTCTTTTCATTTTAAGAGAGCTGGGCTTTGGAACTGCTACACTTGTTTTTAAAAAAGAAAATCACAGGGCAGTGGGTATTAAGTGCCCTGATGCATATGATATTGATGATTCTGGATACTGCTTTGTAGAAACATCAGGCCCGGGGATTATAACTGATAGTTTATCCTCCTATTCAAATGTGGGAACCCTCACTGATTTTACTGTTATCAATATCTCTGACGGTATTGAGCTTGAGGGCGTTGAGGAGGAATTTGAGGATAAAAAAAAATATTATGATCTGCTTGAAAAAGCCAAAATTAATAACGGAGTTTTAAAGGATAAAATAGAGTACAATCTTTATATCTCTATTGTGAGTAAGTATGATCTGAAATAATACCGGCTTATCATTGTCTGCAAAAATCGCTTTTTTATAACGATATGTATCAGATAACATATTTTTTCCTAAAAACCTCTTGATCATTATATAAAATACTCCTATTAATGATTTTTTTATTCCATTTCAGGACACTTAATCAGGAGTTATTATATGAAAATAAAAACTGAAAAAAATTGTTTTATGAATATTCTGACCGGAAGATTTGCCTCCATTCTGACAGTTTTGATTTTTATATGCTGTTCAGGTACTGTCTCTGCTGCAGCCAGTAAAAAATGGGTTGCCACATGGGGATCCAGTCCTATGGTATACCAGTCTTTCGGGAGCGCCGCTGCTCCAGCTCCTCTTGAAAATCAGACTATCCGCCAGGTTGTGCGTATTAGCGCAGGAGGCGAAGAACTGCGCGTACGGTTTACAAACGAATTCGGCAGTGAGCCTCTAAAAATTGGTGCAGCGTCAGTAGCGATACTTGACAATGGAACCGCCATTAAACCTGCGACATTAAAAAAACTAACCTTCGGCGGAAAAGATGCCGTTACTATACCAGCAGGTGCACCTGCATTCAGTGATCCGGTTGATCTTGAAACCGCTGACCTCTGCACTCTGGCTGTAAGTATTTTTTTTCCGGAGAAAACTAAGGTGGGCAGTGTCCATATGGGCCGCATCGCATATATTTCTTCTGCCGGAGATTTTACAAATTCTAAAAAACTTACTGATGCAGCAAAAACAACTACTATAGCTTTTATGTCCGGAGTTTATGTTACCGCTTCAAAGGATACCGGCGTGATTGTTGCCCTTGGTGATTCTATAACAGACGGCACTGCATCCACTCCCTATAGGTTCAACAGCTGGCCCCATAAGCTTGCAGAACGATTTGCAGAAAGAAACGGAAAATCAAGACCCATGGCAATAGTGAATGAGGGGATTGCCGGAAATCAGCTGCTGAAGGACGGGGCAGGAGACTGCATTCTGGGACGCTTTGACCGTGATGTTCTGGCTACACCCGGATTGACTCATATAATCCTTTTAATTGGAATCAATGATATCGGCATGGGAGGCATGCAGTTTCCCGGGGCAGAAGGCCCTGCTCCAGCAATGATAACACCCGAGGATCTGATAGCAGGATACAGGCAGCTTATTGCACGCGCTCATACAATATCTCCGGACGTAAAAATATATGGCGCAACATTAACACCTTTTGAAGGAACCTTTGGCGGCTACTACTCACCGGAAAAGGATAAAATACGCGAGGCTGTAAATAAATGGATAAGAACAGGCGGAGAGTTTGATGCTGTGATTGATTTTGAAAAAGCAGTCCGTGACCCTCAGCATCCATCAAAGATGGCTCCTGAATATGATTCGGGCGACAAGCTGCATCCCGGTGATGCCGGCTATAAAAAAATGGCAGACTCCATAGATCTTATGCTGTTTGAGTAAAGAATAATAAATAAGAATTACAGTTTTAATAACCTTAAACATAAATAACGAAGTATCAGACCGGAGCAGATTTTATTAATATGACAGGCAATACATCTCAATTTGATGACATAAGACCCTATAATGACAGTGAAGTTCCGGATGTTATGAAACGTCTGGCAAAAAATGATCTTTTAGTTTCATCTGTCCGAATGATGAAATGGCCTTCATGTCCGAAGTTTTTAACGGGACCTGCAGACGCAGCCGTCAGATTTTTTTTAAAGAGAAAACTTTCCGGGATTAAAACTGTTGCAGCGTTTCAGGAAAATATAATTGCTGATTCACTGCTTAAGCATATAATTCAAAACACATCTGACGGCGTGACATTTTCCGGCATTGAAAAACTGGACCGAAAAAAATCATATATATTCATGTCCAACCACAGGGACATTGTTATGGACCCTGCGCTTATGAATTATGCATTATATTTAAACGGATTCAGCATTCCATATACTACCTTTGGCGATAACCTGTTAATAAACGATGCTGTATCAGATTTGATCCGTGTTAATAAGGCAATCATTGTTAAAAGAGGCCTTGCAAAACGCGATCAGTTATTAGCTTCAATGCATCTGTCAGAGTATCTTAACTACCTTAAAAATGAGGGCAATAATTTCTGGATATCTCAGAGAGAAGGCCGGGCAAAGGATGGAATTGATCTTACAAACCCGGCTATTATTAATATGTTTTATCTTTCCGTACGTAAAAAAATCAGCTTTTCGGAATTTGCCAAATCATGCAACATTGTTCCTGTAGCGATATCATATGAGAAAGATCCCTGCGCCCGTCTCAAGGGTTGGGAGCTTTACAGAAAAAATAAAAACGGTGTTCACATTAAGAAGAAAAACGAAGATTTAATAAGCATGGCAGCTGGTTTATCAGGAGATAAAGGCAGAATCCATCTAAGTTTTGGAGAACCTCTGACAGGAGATTTTGAAGATAAAAACGACCTGGCAAATGCCATAGACAGTTCGATTCATTCCCTGTTTAAACTGTGGCCCGGTAATTATATTGCCTATGAACACCTGTTTAAAACCCGAAAATATTCGGATCAATTTACCGAATCCCAAAAAAACAGGTTTCTTTCTGCCTTCCGGAATCTTAAATCGGAAGTAAGGGAACTTGTGCTTATGATATATGCAAACCCTGTTTGCAGCTTTGAATCACAAAAGAATATTACGGCTTTAAGAAAATAAAATTATATGCCGCAATGAATAAAAAGGCCCCATCCCTGACAGGATAGAGCCTTTTTTATTACTGATATCAGCGTACTATTGAAAAACCAATCCTGAATGCATTGGTTCGTTCTTTGTAATTGAGCATGCTTTCGGCCAGTGAATTGCTGTACTGGAGATAAACAAAGAAATCCAGATTATTTCTAAGCAGGTTTGAAATCGGATAGCTTAAATCGGTTTCAACTGATGTCCCTTTTTTTGCGACACGTAAATGAGTTGTGCTGACAAGACCGCTTGCTTTTCCAATTTTAAACTCAAATTCCACATTACCGCGATAATCGTCAAAGTCGGGGTTGTGAGTTCTGCTGTTATTAAAATAAGCCATAAGCTTAGGGCTGAAATGGAAGCCAAGCTCCGAATCCGCATCGTAAAAAATGAATATGGGCTTAAAGTATGCAGTATTTGTACTGCGGGATGTGTCTCCCCCCTGTCCGTTTGATTCATGCCTTACACCTCCCTGGAAAAAAAATCCTTTCAGCCATTCCTGCTGTTCCGAAAGGTTGTTGGTGATGTAGAATATCTCCGGTTTATAACTTGTATCTTCAAAAGGCGCAGAACTGGAAGAAAGGTCCCAGAATGATGTCTGTGTATAGGCAAAATTTATTCCGCTTAACCAGGGGAAATTCTGTGAAAGAGCGCCTGAAGGATTCAAAGGGCGGTACCTGAAACTGATCTGGAATTTGCTTTCCGATGGGTCCGCTCCAACCAGAAAATATAAAGGCTCATATACGGAAAAATTTACAGCATAGAGCTGATACTGAGAATGAAGGCTTTGAAAGGAAGGGTAGTCTGCATTGGCTTCATGAACTGATTTCTCCAAAGCAGGAGTTGATACCGGCTTTTTATCAATAATATTCACAAGCATTTCTGTATCAGGTGAATCAACCATTGATATTTCCATGGTCCCGGTGTAGTGACCAGGCAGAACTACCTTATACTCTCTGGTTAAAAATTCTCCCGGTTTTAATTTTACACTACCTGATCTGCCGGTTTCAACGGCGGTCAGCAATACCGATTTTCCCTGGGAATCCTGAAAACGCAGAGACAGATTTTCAGGAACAGTATAATCCCTTACATCCTGGCTTTCATTGTAAAAATACGCTTTAAGTGTAACCTGCGACCCGGATTGAATATTCAGTTCCGGAAAACGCAGCATGGTAGTTATCCCGTTAGCAGCTGCCGCATTTCCTGTAAGAAACAGCAGGGCCAGTATTGCCAGTAATATTGTACAGCTGGGAAATTTATTTCTATAAAATTCGATATGTTTCATAATGATGCTCTCTTAAAAAATAATTTTAGTGCTTAACTGTTAATGCTTCATCATCTTATCAATAACGTTAATTATGTATTCGGAATAGTTTTAGTAAATAATGATTTACTCAACATATTTATTCTCCTTGATTCTGAATTTATTATAGATGCATATTTTTTTAAGCTGAAAAGAATAACTTTTATATGATTCAATATCAAGTGTTGTGAGTATATGAAGAGCGTGTGCCTGTTACCAGGTAAACGCCTGTCAGTACAAGAACTGCAGCCGCAATCTTATCCCATGTAAATATGTCCTGCCCGACAGCTATTGCCACAATGGATGCAACAAGAGGCTGAAAGTTCATAAAAATACTTACTGTGCCTGCTTCAAGCCTTTTAAGAGCAAAGGGCATAAAGAAAAACGCCAGTGTTGTTGAAAATAAAAAGGCGTAGGCCAGCAGAGAAAGCGCCTGGAAACTGGTTTCATCAGAATAGATTTTTTGCCCCTGTAAGGCTGAAAAGCTTAAGGGCAGAAGTACTGCTGAGGAAAACAGGAACATCCATTTGGCTATTGTCATGGGGGCATATTTTGCTGATATCTTTCTCGTTATAACTAAATATGTTGAATAGGCAAATACGCATGCAATTACAAATATTATACCTGTAAAATTACTGGAGCCTGTACTTCCGTTTCCGCTGCTCAGGATTACAAACGCGGCACCGCAAACACTTATTATAATACCTGTTATTTTCCTGTTTGAAACAGATTCCTTTAAAAAGACGGCAGAAAGCAGAAGTGCAACAACCGGTGTCAAGGCCATGAGCAGTGAGAAAATAACAGGTGTAGTGTATTTCATAGACTGCGAAAAAAGAAACTGTGTGCCCGGGTAACCAATAATTCCGCCGATCATCATTATGACAAGGTCCTTTCCTGTGACCTTTTCCTTTTTTAAAAACATCCCGATCAGCCAGAACACTGCTGTTCCAAAAAACATCCTTGAAATTGTATAACCAAGGGGAGTCATCCAGTGCGTCATCAGTGTTTTGGTGACAGGTATGTTAAGCCCGAAAATTATATTTGCGGCTGCAGCAGCCGCTACGCCTCTATGTTTGTCGTTAATCATTTATTTCACTTCTTTCCCGCCAGCGTATAAACTTCTCTGTTTTATCATCAAGAGCAAACAGTTCCCCGATTTCAGGTGTTAGTATTCTTAATGCTTTTCCTTTACCTGATTTTATAATTCTCCTAAAAGGCTCATCCCATGCATGGTTTGCAATTGAAAAGCGCCTCACATGTGTCGGCACAAAGGCCTCTGCACCTGAATCTTCTGCTGCCTTTAATGCCTCTTCGGGTGTCATGTGAATGTATGCCCAGCGTTTGTCATACTGGCCGCAGTCTATAAATGCAAGATCAAATCCTTTAAACTTCTTTCCAATCTCTTTAAAATGTTCACCGTATCCGCTGTCTCCGCTGTAGAATATTTTTATTCCGGGAGTTACAAAGGCAAAACCGGCCCAGAAGGTTTTGTTCTCTTTAAAGAGTCTTCCAGAGTAGTGCCTTGCCGGTACTGCATGGACTGTAAAATCTTTACTGACAGAGGTTATTATGCCTTCTTCCCAGCCTCATAAGCCTCTTTAACAGCTTTTGTTCCTTTAACACCTCCAACATCCCAGACACCTGTTATGGAGATAACAGCCTTCTCTGTGATATGGCTCAGGCACTCTGTAAACTGTCTAAGGCTTTTTACTGTACTTTCAATTACACCGCTTCCGCCGGCAGCAGAAATAATAAAGTAAACGTCCTTATTGCTGATCATGGAATAGAAGGGGCATGCCCTGTCTATGAATGTTTTCATCTGGGCGTTTATTGAATGAAAATAAACAGGTGTTGCCAGAACAATTACATCCGCACCAATCACCCTTGCCATAATGCTGTTTACATCATCCTTCTGAACACATGCTCCCTGTTTTCCTACACAGGCACAGCACCCTGTACAGTATCTTATATCTTTTTCGGATACCCTGATTTTTTCCACATTGTGACCTGCCTCAAGGGCTCCGCGCATGAATTCATCACACAGAAAGTCGGAATTACCGCCTTTCCTGGGGCTTGCCGAAATTAAAATAATCTTTTTGCTCATGATGTTCTCCTGTTATTCTTCAAGTTCAATCTATTTATAAGGATTCTAATGCCCTGCACACCTGTTTTCTATACCTGATCCTGTCTATTTGTTGCCTAATCCTGCTTCCATATGTACAACCCGATTTCTAATTGTTATAAATAGTGCATAAAACTGAACCGTAGAATAAAAAGGAGTTTTATATGAACGAGATATCCAAAATCTTAAGCGGCCTTTCTCTGGCCGATACAGGGGCTACTGAATCGGGGTTTGAGGGTGTTTATTATTTTAAGGAAATAAAGCATATACCCAAAAGACCAATGGTTTATGAACCTGGAATATGTATTGTTACCCAGGGGCGAAAGGTCGGTTATCTTGGCGAAAACAGGTTTCAGTATGATGCAGACAACTACCTTGTTACTTCTCTGAGCATGCCTTTTGAGTGTGAAACCTTTGGTGAACCTGAAAACCCGCTGCTCGGAATTTATATTTGCATAGATATGGCACAGCTTCACGACCTCATAGGCCGAATGGGCATCGAAATGGAACCGGTTAACGGCGGTGATAAATCACTGCCAAAAGGTATCGGGCCGGCTGTTATGGATAAGGATATGAAGGATGCTGCAGTAAGGCTGGTGAAGTGCCTGCAGTCAGAAACCGAGGCCCGGATACTGGGACCAGGTCTGGTACGTGAAATACTTTACAGGGCTCTCTGCGGGGCACAGGCTCCTGTTCTATATTCACTTGCAATGCACAGCGGGACATTTTCTCAGGTAGCAAGGGCATTAAAATTTATTCAGAACGAGTATGCGGGGAAAATGGATGTGGAGCAGCTTGCTTCAAGGGCACGCATGAGTTCATCTGCTTTTCACAGGGCCTTTAAAGAAGTGACATCCGAATCACCAATGCAGTATCTCAAAAAGATAAGGCTTAACAGGGCACGTGATTTAATGGTTCAGGAAAACATGAAGGCCTATATCGCAGCGGACAGGGTAGGGTACGAAAGCTCATCCCAGTTCAGTCGGGAGTTTAAACGTTATTTTGGACAGACTCCGGCTGAGATGGTGAGGGAAATGCGGGCATAATTAACGCCTTGACCACCGTGTTATTACTGTCTATTATGCCGTTCCCATGAGTGATGATAAAAAAAGAATAGTAATTATTACAGGCCCCACGGCAACCGGAAAAACCGATCTTGCGGTAAATCTTTCACTTGAGATGAACGGCGAGGTGGTCAACTGTGATTCAATGCAGGTTTACCGGGGCATGGATATAGGTACAGCTACACCTTCTGAAGATGAAAGAAAAGGTGTGCCCCATCACCTGCTCGATATCGTTAACCCGGATGAAGAATTCAATGCATCACGCTATCGAGAAAAAGCGCTTCCTGTAATCAGGGATATTTTAAAAAGAAATAAGATATGCTTTGTTGTTGGCGGTACCGGATTATATATTAAAAGTCTCCTTGGAGGGCTTTTTGACTGTCCTTCATCAGACCCAAAAATCCGAGAAAGGCTTCTTACTGAATATGATCAATCGGGAAAAGAAGTGCTGTATGAACGCCTTAAAGAACAAGACCCTGTTTATGCTGAAATTATACACCCGAATGACAGGGTAAGAATAACACGGGCTCTTGAGGTTATAGAACTCACCGGAAAGCCTTTTTCAATGCATGCCTCTGATCACAGTTTTAAAGATAATGAATTCGATTCTTTAAAAATCTGCCTCTATCATGACAGGGATGTACTGTATAAACGTATAAATATGCGCAGTATAAAAATGTTTGAAGCAGGGCTTATAGAAGAAACGGAAAACCTGCTCAAACAGGGGTATTCTTCGGAACTTAAACCTATGAAGAGCATTGGATACAGGCAGGCGGTTGATTATCTTGAAAAACTGCTCGATTATGACAAAGCCGTTGAACTGCTTCAGCGTGATACCAGAAGATATGCCAAACGACAGCTTACATGGTTTAAGGCTGATGAGGAAATGCTGTGGTATCGGCCGGAAGAGGGCGCAGAAGTTGCCGAAAAAGTGAAGGGGTTTATGGGGATATAAAATAAAGTTGAACCGCAAAGAACACAAAGAAAAACAAAAATATTATTTTAATAGAGAAATGCTTTTCTCTGTGTTCTCCGTGACTCTGTGTTGAATAAGTTTTTGCTTTACGAATTTAGGTTGACTGATTTTTTCCTTTGGGTGATTATTACACTCTTTTAATAAAACTTAAGTTTTATATCTGTTCACTTTTAAATAAATAATTATGCAAAACACTAAAAAAATATTTTCAATAAGCGTTTTCATTTTAATTGTCTTACTTATTTCTCCGTCTTTTCTTTACCTTGCCGAAAATGATGATGAAGTTCTTGTAATAGGTACCGGTGCTATTTACAAAGAAAACCTTGCGGAGGCCAGAAAGCTTGCCATTTCGGATGCATATATTAAGGGGATTGAAGCCTACCTTGTAAAAAAACTGGGCAGCCAGGCCATGATCAACAATTTTGGCAATATCATAAATGAGATCATTCCCGGTTCTGTAAATATAATTGAAAACTACAAAACCCTTGCCGAAGAATATAACACCAAAGAATATAAAATACTTGTAAGCATAAAAGTTAATGAAAGACTTATGAAAGAAAAGCTTAACAACTCCGGGGTTGTGCTTTTTGAGGGAGTGCCTTTAAGGGTTCTGTTTATGATCTCAGACAGAACATCAAGTGATACAGCACCTTTTATCTGGTGGGATGATCCTGAAAATAAAATAAGCCTTTCTACATCGGAAATACTGATTAACCGTTTTTTTCAGGAAAGAGGTTTTAACCCGGTTAACAGGCTTACCACCATGCCTGAAAACGGATACAGACATGAACTTTTCAAGGCAGGACTTTCTACCGAAGAAGCCGTGCAGTGGGGAAAACTCTATTCTGCCGATGTAGTCATATCAGGTAAAGTCGATGTGACAGAGTTTAATGCCCTGGTTGCCTCTATAAAGGCTGTACTGGTTGAAAACGCCTCTGTAATAAGCAGTTACAGCTATGAACAGATACCTGGAAATGTTCCTGATAATTCCGGAACCGGTATGGATACACAGGAAAGCATATTAAGAGACTGTGCAGAAAAACTGATTCCCGAAATACTTAAATCATTTAAAAAAGAAGATGAAAAACTGTCTAAATTTAATGTCGTGCTTAACGGACTTGACAGCCTGAAACAGGTTACCGAGTTTATGACATTTATAAAGGAAAAAGTCAGCGGCATTATTTCTGTACTTCCTTCAAAAATATCAAAAGGGACTTTAACTGTCTCTGTTGAATATGCCGGCGCAAAGAGGATGTTCATTGAAAAAGTAAGGAGAAATATTGAAGTCCCATTTGCCATGGAAATGAGTGTTGATGAGGATGGAGCTGTTGTTGTAACTGCAAAATAAAAGCTGAATTGTGAATATCTCAAAAAGTGAATAATCCCGGGGGTGTCAATGACTATTCCTAATATTATTACAATGATCAGGATTCTGCTGACGCCGATTTTTGTCATTTTTATAATCAACGGGCAGCTTGTAACAGGTCTCATAATACTGCTTATATGCGGCATAAGCGACGGGCTGGACGGTTTTATTGCAAGGGTATTTAATCAGAAAAGCAAGCTAGGAAGTTACCTTGACCCCCTTGCCGACAAGATCATTCTTGTTTCTGCTTTTGTTGCTCTCGGTATACGGGGTTTTCTGCCTTCATGGCTTTCTGTTGCGGTAATCAGCAGGGATGTTCTTATACTTATAGGCGTTATAATACTTTACCTTACCGGGGTGAGCCTTAATATAAAGCCTGTCATATCCAGTAAAATTAATACATGCTTTCAGTTTGCAACCGTTATTGCTGTACTTGCAAAGGAGTTTTTAGAGGCTTTTGCCGGATATTATATTTATCTCTATTATATTACCGCTCTTTTTACCCTTATATCTTTTATCCAGTATCTCCATCAGTGGCTTAAAATGATGGTGGATAAACCTGAAAAAGAGCAGTAGATTTATTGTTCCGCTTTTATCCTCTCATTTACCACATCCAGCAGCTGTTTTGCGTCCGGGAGATCAGGCGCTGCCTTTACCATGTTTTCCGCAGCTTCCTTTGCCTTGTTAAGCCTGCCTCTCTTAAAATAAAAATCAAAAAGAGCATATAAGTAGTCCAGGTTTTCAGGAGCAGCGGCCAGTGCTTTATTGAGCTCAACCAGGGCTTCTTTGTCTTTTCCCAGGTACTCAAGTAGCAGACCGTAGTTATAGTGCACTCTGTCAGCCTGTGGCATTTTATCAGCAGCCTGTTTCATAAAAACAGCAGCTTCTTCAAAATTGTTTTTTTCAGCAAGGAGAAGCGCAAGTGAATATGATATTTCAGGCAGTCCGGTATGGTTTCTTAAAACCTCCCTGAACAGCGTTTCTGCCTTTTCCTGTTCTCCCAGGCCGTTATACAGCATTGCAAGGTTTACCTTTGCAGGGTAAAACAGGTTGTCTATCTTTATAGCGGCTTCATAGTTTTTTATGGCTTTTTCATTCTCTTCAAGGGACTGGTACAGGTTGGCAAGGTTGAATCTGCCGAATGAAAAATCTCCTGAATACTCCATTGCATCAACAAACTCTTTAAGCACCTTCTTGTGAAGCTCCTTCTGTTTTGCATCAAGCAGATCAGAAGCCTTTCCGGCAAGCTTGGATGCTGCTTCAATCCGCACCGCTTTTACAGGGTCATAGAGAAGAGGCGCTATCAGTCTTACTTTTTCCTTATCATCAGGGATATTGAGGTTTTCAATAGCTGTTCTCCTGATAAGAGCTTCCTCATCCATGAGCGATGTTTCATACACCTTAAGTGTTTCTGTTCCGGGGTATGCATTTAACAGGGAAAGAGCTGTAGCCCTTATAACAACCGGGTAAAGAGTATCTGCTGCAAGGCTTAACAGGTTCTTATATGACCTGGAATCACTGTTTCTTCCTGCTGCTATTATTTCAGCGTAATGACCTTTTCTGCCGGGGCCGTACCATTTATCTATCCAGTCAGAAGCCCATTTTGATGTTTCATCAAAGTGGCATCTGCTGCACGCGTTCGGGGTTCCGGTTTTATCCGTAAGGTCCGGTCTTGGTATTCTAAGGCTGTGGTCCGGCCTGTAGTCTATAACCATATAATTTCGGCCCGGCATATGGCACTGAATGCACTCAGCCCCGGTTCCTACCTCAAAGAGTATTTCTCCTTCTGCAGATTTAATTGGCTCGCCTTTTTCATCCTTTGTTTTATGAAAATGGTGTTCATACCTGTCATATTCATTTGCCCGGTGACACTGAAGACAGAGCGCATTACCTTCTGTAACGGGTTTTGCGCTGTGGACATCATGGCAGTCACTGCATTTTACATCACGATGATACATCTTGCTCTGGGTAAAGGAGCCGTATACATAGACCTCCTCCAGTATCTGGCCGTCCGCAAAATAGAGCTCAGGGGTGATCAGGCTTGGAAGAAGGCTGTCCAGCAGGTCTGGTTCGGAATGCGTATAATCTCCAAGTATGGCGCGTCTGCTGTGACATGGAGCACACAGATCCACAAGTTTTTCAGAAGTTATATCCGATGTTTTTACGGCAAGATCATAGTTTTGAACAACCGGTCTTCCCATATCAGGGGTTTCTGCCCACTTTACATGCTTTGACCCGGGGCCGTGACAGGCTTCACAGCCCACGTCAATATCAGTCCATGTTGTATTGTATGAGTCGGTGTCTATATCATAGTTCTTTTTTAAATCAGTCGAATGACACTCGGCACACATGCCGTTCCAGTTCTGGCCTGCATTGGTCCAGTAGAGCCAGTCAGCTGCATCTATTTTTATTTCAGGGTTGAGGTCATACCACTCTTTTTTATCCACATCCCAGACAATGGGCAGACACTGCATTTTGCCGTTTTCAAAGGGAACCAGATACTGCTGAAGAGGGTACCATCCGAATGTGTGTGTTATCTCAAATTCGCCCATTTTGCCGTCAGGCCCCTGGGTATAAACAAGATATTTGTTGTCCTTTTTATAGAACTTTGATGTTACGCCATGGCTTGTAAATTCCGTATTGTTGAAATCTCCAAGAACGGTTTCCTCATTTACCGTATCCATTGCATGGTCATGATGAGATCCCTGCCAGTTGTCATACTCATTTTTATGGCAGTCACAGCACTTTAGACTTCCGGTAAAGCTGTTTCTGTTTTTCGAGCTTTCAGTGGATACCGGTGACTGACCTGAATTTTTAAGAAGATAAAGAGGTACTGACAGAATAATTATAATGGTCGCCACAAGGCCTGTTATTTTCCAGGTTTTCATGACTGAACCTTTTTTGAATAAACAAGCTGTTCTTTCAGAAATTTCTCGCGCTTTATGGCACTGCCTGTATCAACTATAACCATATTGTTTTCGATGCTGACAGGATAATGATCCAGGGGTCTTGGCGCAGGGGAGGTGAGAACTTTTCCCGTTATATCAAATGAAGACCCGTGACAGGGGCATTCAAAACGTTTTTCCTTATCATCCCATGGAACAGTGCATCCGAGATGGGTGCACTTGCTTGACAGGGCTATAAATCCACCGTCATCCAATCGAACCAGGTAGAATCTTCCTTGGATATTTGCAGTAACCGAATTATTGGGGAAGCTTTCAACACTGCCTGCCTGGATTATGTTATCTGAAGAAGTTCCATTGCTGCCTGTCTTTTTGCGGCCGAGAAACCTGGTGATCACCACAATAAACTCTGCTGCTGCAGCTATACCAAGAACAGTCCACAGTACATTGAGAAAAGATCTGCGGGAAGTTGGCTCTGTTTTCCTGCTGTTATTGTCTTTATCTGATTTTGCTGACTTACTCATAATATTAAACCCTGGATTAGAAATTAACGCTGGAATATTAAATTAAAAAACAAGTTTCATACCGGTTCCCCTGAACCATATGCCGGTAACTGTGAACACGATGAATACTGTAAGAAAAAAGACAAACACTGCCTGGACTTTTTCATTTTTATCCGGAGAAAACCGCTTGATAAATAAAAAGTAAAAGATGAAAAATGCCAGAAATGCTGCAGCTAAAGGTATTATACCGTTACTTATAAACTGAGGCAGTGAAAGCAGAAGAGCTGTAAAATCTATCAGGTATTCATCCAAAATTACTGCGAATGCAGTGAGTACCAGGGCACCTGTAAAGGAGGCTGCTGCTGTAGCCTTTCCTTTAGGTGAAATAAACCATATACCTTCGCGGGTGTCAGAATACCTGCTGTACGCCGTTAAAATAAGCCCTGCCAGTATTATCAGAGGAATAACACATACAGCAAAGAACGGGTGTACATGAAGGAGCATTTCCTGCAGCCCCATAAAATACCATGGAGCTTTTGTGGGGTTGGGGCTAAGTCCGGGGTTTGCCTCATCACCAAGAGGTGCGTTAAAAAAGACTGACAATAAAAGAACTGCAGCAATAAGCACCAGGGCTGTAACCGTTTCCCGCAGTATCAGGTTGGGGATAACATCCATCTTATCTGCTTTATCTGAACAGTCATCAGGAAGAGCAATGCCTCCTGCCTTTCTGATACGCCAGAAATGAAAGGGAAGTATAAGTATTATAAGCGCAGGAAACAGCATCGTATGAGCTGCATAAAAGATAGACAGGGTTGATGAATTTACTTCAGCTCCGCCCGCCGTAATGTTCTGAATCCATTTACCGATAACAGGTATGTACTCCATCATACCAGTACATATAGTTACTGCCCAGTAGGAAAGCTGATCCCATGGAAGCAGGTAACCCGTAAAATTAAAGAGTATGGTAATAATAAAAAGAGAGAGGCCGATTATCCAGTTAAACCTTCTTTTCCTGTGAAAGGCTGATGTGAAAAAAACCCGTAAAAAATGCAGGAATGAAGCAGCAATAAGAAGGTTGGCTGACCAGTAATGAATATTTCTTATAAATGATCCAAACAGAACCTCGGTTTTTAGATGCATAATTGAATCATAAGCTCTGTCAGGGAAGGGCAGGTAATAAAATTTAAGGAGAATACCTGTAGTAAAGAGCATCATTAAAAGAACTAAAGCCATACCTCCAAGGCCGAATGTCATCGAAAAATCCAGGGCTTTTTGTCTTATTTTATTTGGCCTGAAATGCAGTATAAGGCTTTTATTCATGAATGGGTGTTTCCTTATAATAAAATAATCAACAGAGAAATTGAACAGGTGTAAAACAAAATCGAAACTGCTCTTTTACAATATTTGCTGCCATTTGAAAGTTCGACATAGTATTACCAAATCATCCCTGAGTCAATACCATCCTGGCTATAAGTTAGCTTGACAAGGTCCGGAATGTCCAATAATATGAATTTCCATTCTTTTTTGGGAGCAAAATTAAATTTATTGACAGTTTTCATAAGCTAAAAGTTCTTATTAACAGGAGAAACCATGTTCAAAACGAAATTAACAGAATCAGCAGCCGTTTTACTATTATGTGCCTTTTTACTATTATGTATGAGCACAGCTTCCATGGGAATGAGTAAAAAATCCGAAAATAAACGGCCTAATATCCTTTTGATTATCTCTGATGACTTTGGTGTGGATGTTACATCCGATATGTATCCGGGCCTTATTGACAGTCTTAATGAAAAATACGGTCCTTCAGGGTTAAATCATTCCGAATACAAGGCTATCAAAGGAAGCCCTGCTTCAACACCCAAGCTGGATAAGCTTGCACGGGAAGGAATGATTTTTACCAATGTATGGGCTCATCCCTTTTGTTCACCTACACGTGCTGCTATTTTGACCGGGCTTTTTGGAAAAAACGCCAAAGTGCTTACATATGCAGATGCCCTGTCACAGAATCATACTTCCTTTGTTCAAAAGCTTAAGGATGAAGGCGGTTACAGCACTGGACTTTTTGGGAAATGGCATCTTGCAGGACTTCCCGGAAACGGCCGGGGACCTGACTACCCTGGCATAAAACCAAAAGAAGCAGGCTTTGAGATTTTCAAGGGGAATCTTCATGCTGCGCCAAAAACATACTGGGATTACAATTACCACATTCAGGACGACAGTACTCCGGCAAACCAGTGGAAAGAAGAAAAACCTCCGGTAAAATCTCTTCCCGGTGTTAAATCTTCAACATATGCTCCTCTTGTAAAAATTGCAGATACCATAGAATGGATTACAAAACAGGAAAAAGAAAACCCTGATAAACCATGGTTTGCATGGGTTGCCTTTAATCTTTCCCATGCAACTATCATCCAGCAGCCGAGCGCCATGGCTGTTCCTAATATTGATACAATGGATAAAGAAAGTATTGCAGAAATGAAGGCCTGCGGCGGTGAATTCGGCTCCAACAATGTAGGGTCATGCAGCGGGGAAGCCCTGATGCGCGCAATGACCAACTCCATGGATATGCTTACAGGTAGACTGCTGGATGCTGTTGATGAGCTTGATCCAAACACATATGTTCTTTTTATAAGCGACAACGGTACACCGATGTACGGACGTCCCGGACTTAACTTTATAGACAACATGTACATTACTAAAAAAGGCCGCGGAAAAGGCACGGGGTATGAGAGCGGAGCACATGTCCCAATGGTTATAAAGGGCCCCGGCATTAAACCCAATTCCAAAAGCGATACGCTTGCACATGCTGCAGACCTTTTTTCTACCGCCCTTGCTCTTGCAGGTCTTGATGTCCCTGAAAAAGTAAACAACAGTGAAGGAACCGGCAGAGTTGCCGTTGACTCGGTATCGCTCACACCTGCGCTTTTTGACGGTAAAAAGAATGTAAGAGACCCTGATAAAGGGTATGTTCTTACAGAGGCAATAAATCTTATGACAGGCGGAACAAAGCATGTTGCCGCAAGAAATCTGAAATATAAAGTTGTGTGCAAAGGCAAAAACGGAACTGATGAATGCGAGTTCTATAACCTGGTTGATGACCCTATAGAAGAATACCCGCTTAAAAACCCGGAAAACTGTGACAGATACTCAAATGGGAAACTGTCATCGAAAGATCCGGAATGGAATTACTGCCGCCTGATGGAAGTTGTTGATGATTATTCATATTTGAATCAGGCCGTAAAATAGTTTTTATTTATATCAAAAAGAAAAGCCCCTGCAAACGCAGGGGCTTTTCTTTTTGGTTCTTCTCTAAATTATAAGTACAATTACCTCTTAAAATTAAACACAGGCAGCCTCTCTGCAGGTTATCAAATGATCGCACCCTGAAAAACAAAGCCTTTACCTGCTTTGGGTGGAAGAGTCAGAAGATATACGGTGAGGTTTACTTCCCCGTATGGAGGTACTGGGCTTTTCTCAAAGATGTATCTGTTAATAATATAGAAAGAGGCAGGTATGTTTTGATTTTTTAAGGATTGTGTACGTAGTTTCTTTAAAGTGCATATATTGTAATCCTTAAAAACAAAACAATTGTACAATTTGCTTCAGACGCGTCTTTGAGAAAAGTTCAGTGCCGTAATTATAGTACATCAGGTTAACTAATTGGGAGATGATGCAATTTTAATATTTTGACGTATATGAAGGATAATCTTAATCAAAACCACCATCATCTGACAGTTTCTCAGGAGTCTTAAATATCTGCAGAATCTTTCTGCACATCGTGTCGGAAGCCTTATCAGCCATTTTTATTACAGAGCCTTGACCTTTTTCTTCAACACGTATTGCCGGAAATGATGATTCTTTATTATCTCTAACGGTTTTAAATCCATTAAGTACAATGCTTATAGATGAACTTACAGTGCCGTCTTTGCCCGTGTCTTCATTTATCCATAACACACTTATCGTACCTGATACCTGTCCCTTCTCAGGAAGCTCATCCGGATGAGATAATAAAAGGTCATTTACTTTCTGTGATATCTGCGATGCGAGAGAGCCTTTGCCTTCGATATTGATACTGCCGGTATAGACGCTCTTAACAGCTTCAGGTATTTTTTCAGTCTGCTTTTCTTCTGCAGGATTCTTTTTAACTGTTGAAGGTTTGCTTTCTTCAGACGATGATTCTTGAGGTTTCTGCTCATCCTGATCAGCAGTTTTTTTAACTTTCTCTTTCGGGTCAGATTTTTCAGCAGTATGTACCTGAGCGGTGATTTCTTTTTTACTGTTGAAAATATAAAAACCTGCACCCAGAATCAGGATAATCAATAGGCAAAATAACAGGGGAGTTGTTTTACTTTTTTTTATTTTAACTAAGTCTTCAGCAGCTTTTTCAGGCTTGAAAAGTATTTCAAATGATTCCGAAATACTTGATACAGGGTGAAGATGTATTCCTTTGCGTTTTATTTCTTTATACAGTTCATCCGGTATTTCGTGATGGTTTTTTTCTGGGTAAAGTATAAAGCCGTTTTCAGGAATAAGGCTTTTTGCCGCCTGAAGCTTTGCTTTTATGCCTTTTATGGGGCTGACTGTACCTCCAGGATCTACTATTCCTGTTGCCGCAACAGGGCCTGGGTCCTTTTTAGTAAGCCTTTTAGCCAGGCTGACTGCAAAGGCAAGTCCTCCGCTGCCTCCGATTACCTGTCTCTCCGAAGGCAGCCCGTTTAAATCATAACCCACAACAAACCTGTCCAGATTTTCTGAAGAGCTTAAAACGTCATATACTGCCTGGGCTGCCCTGCGTGCTGATCTGGTGCAGTCTCCGTCACACTCTGTGACCATGAAAGCGTCTATCGGCCTGTTTGTAGCGGAAGAAGGCTTGTGAAGTGATATGTTTACTTCTACTCCTTCACCGCTTTCAAAGAGAAGATATGTTTTTGATATTTTCCTATTCAACTACAACCGTCCATGTGCTTAGATCAATTCTGTTCAGATTATCAAATTTCCGGGCCAGTCTGCCATTCTGTACTTTTCCTTCCAGTAACACAAGACCATTTTTATCCCTGACAATAGCGAAATTTTCTTCACATGTCTCAGGCCCTTCTTCGGGTGTTTCAAGGGTGATTATTCCCTGTTCCGGTGCATCAACCTGGGGGAAAACACTAAGGGTAAAGCGACCGCATTCGCTTGTGAGGGTTACAGGTTCGGTTATTCCTTCTGTAGCGGCAGCCTTAAGCAGACCGTATGCCATTACCTCTTTGTACTCTTCCTGCTTTTCATTTGTTTCTTCAACAGCACTGACAGCCCTGCGCCATGATGCCCACTCTCTCAGACATTTGGGGCACATAGACAGGTGTTCGGTTTCATATTTTCCGGCTCCTTCAATGCCTCCACGGAGAGCCATTTTATAAAGGACTTCGGAATCCAGATGTTCATCTTCAAGTGAAGGGTCATCTGTATAGGTACTGTTCCAGATCTCTAAATAATCCTTTATAGCAATTTCATTCTGCATAATTTACCTCTGTTTAATTTTGATACACTTTAACTGCCGGTCTATGTTTTTTAGCGGCAGCCGGCAAAAAGATTTATTGTCCCAATCCCTGCTTTTTAAGGCAGTCCTTCATCAATCCTTCCGCCCTTCGCTGAATATTGCTTACCTGCTGAATGGAGCAGTTAAGCTCATCTGCCAGCTCTTTTAAAGTCTGTTCAAGATTAAATCTTCCCTGAATAACAATCCTGTCAGGATTTGCATCCAGGGCTTCCAGACATCTGTTAACATAGTCTGCAATCTGTTTTTTCATATTTAATTCTTCAGGGTTCAGGGAGTCATCTTTAATGATATCTCCCGGAACCCGGTCATCATCTTCATCCTGGGTTGTATTATCTAAAAACTTAATAGTCGGTGAAAGGTTTATGACCTGGTGAACTTCTTCAAGTGACCATTCAAGCCTTAGTGCCAGGTTTTCAGGGGCCACCGATTCTCCGGTTTTGAGAAGTTCCTCTTTTACTGCCTTCAGCTCCTTTACTTTATTCTGCTTTTCCTGCGGTAAACGGACTATGGGCAGTTTTCTGATATTGTCTAACATTTCACCTTCAATTCTTCTGGCCGAAAACGCCGGAAAGGGAATACCCCGTGATTTATCATACCTCTGTTTTGCCTCGCACAGTCCCACAATTCCCCAGTGGTAAAGTTCATCCTTTGAAGCGGAATCACGTTTACCTGCGGGGAAGTATTTTGACAGCACATTTGAGGCTATTCTTTTCACAAGCCGTGTCTCTTCCTTTGTTATCAGTAAGTGAATTTTTGTCACTTTTTATCTTCCTGTAAATATGTATCGAAGGTTTATTCAATAATTCAAAATAATATTTTTAAACTGAAAAACATTAATCTTTTTTATGAAAACACTGTTCAGGGTTTTATGTGCGAAAATAATTCTACCACAAAGAAGGTGAAGGTAACGAAGTTCAAAGTAAGTAAAATATTCTTTGTAGCATTTGGGTCTTTTTAACAGAACAATAAATATTTAGCAATTTTGATCATTAATAAAATATCTAAGTTTGGCGGTAAAAAGATATCACTTGGCTTAATAATTCACTCTTTTAATTAAAAAATAAAGAATATTATTGGAAAATTTATTACTTTTTAGTAAAGGGATCTATGTGGCTTAGATTCCTATACTTTTTTTTTAATTCCTGCTGAAAGTCACCTTCAATTAAATTACTGATTTACTGTATTTATTACTGTTTTATCAATAATCAGATTCTTACTAAATTTCGATTTACAAAAAAAATATAAAATTTTTGAAAAATTTAAAAGTCATTCGATAACAAAAGTAAATGAAAGTAAAAGCAAATATGCTCAGTAACTTTACAGGAGGATGATATGAAAATATTCAAAAATACAGTTTGTTTGATATCGGCAGTTTTTTTCTTGTTAACCTTTGCACCCGGTTGTGCAACTCAGCAGAATACCTTCACTGAAATACCTGCTGCCACATGCAGTGATGTCCTTGCCTCTGGCATTGGACCTTTTTCAGACAGTGAACTTGCCGGGATACTGGATGATGCACTTTATTCGGACAATATAGAAGAGTGCTGGAAACCTGTTATGAAAGCCTGCCTTGAAGATAGACGCGATATTCCGTTAAAGCATCTTAAAAAGGGAGTTAAGGTTTTTAATCAGCAGAAATATAAAAATGTATTTCATACTGCTGTTTACCGTTATCTTTCTGCAGTTGCAAAGGGCGAGGGCGAATACAGACAGGAAGAAAAGGATCTTTTAGAAGTATACTGCAGCTACCTTATTAACAGCTCAATCAGTAAAGATAATGACAACCTGAGGCAGGCAATGCTGCTCTGCAAAAATCTGGATCCGGCCCTGTATTCGAGAATTTTCAGGTAGACGCAGTCACAATCCCGGACCCTTAATATTTTTTCCCAGGAGGAAGGTATTATGAAAAAACAAAAAATATTTTTTATAAAACATATTGTTTCAACAGCTTCAGTTGCCCTGACTCTCGCTCTGAGCTGCCCGGTTTTTGCAACTCAGTACGGCGCTTCAGGTGGATCGGACCGGGCTGTTGAAATAGCCAGGCAGTCCAGAAACCGTGTTGAGCAGGACAGCAAAGCCTTAAAAAATGCATCACATGATCTTTTCAAGGATTTTGCAGAACGCACAGTTGAACTTCAAAAGCTTATTGATGCACGTGACCAGCTTGAAAAAGCCGGTATGCTTGAAAAGGGAGATCCTGACGGTGAAGCCAGGCGTGCTCACATAAACGGCAGGATACTTATGGAAGTGGGTGAACTTAAAAATGTATGCGACACACACCTTGGAAGCCTGCTGAGTTCACTGGAAAGATTTGACAATACGGTTGCTGATTCTCTTATAGAAAGCCAGGCAACCCGTTCTATAAACAGTAATTACGAGCTTGCTCTCAAGCAGTACCTCAGTGTTGAAAAGAAACGCTTTGAACAGGCATCCGGTGATGCGGAAAATCTGCTTAAAGAATATAGAGACGAGACTGATCAGAGGAAAAAGGAAAGACTCTTAAAAAGATACAATGTAGCCAAAAAAAGACTTCTTCAGATTGATCAGCGCCGCAGATTATATGAGGCCAGGGTTAAGGCTTCCCATATCAATCAGCAGATAACAGGCCTGATCCGTCAGAAAATCAGGGATGAAGGAAGTGAGATTCCGGCAAAATTCAGGACACTCATGTCAGATCTCTATACCACTTTCTCAAAAATAACTCCTGTTGCCGAACTTGGCGGAACCGGTACATACGACATGCTCAGCGATCTTGGTTTTTCCAATGTGACCGAGATAAGAGAGACTCTCGATGTGGTTAACGGCGCAATCGGAAAACTGGGCGGAGTTCTGGATGATATGGTTGATGATGTGCTTACAGGACTTGGCGAAATTAAAATTGTCAATGACGGATCTGTAACCACAGAGTCCCTGAGCATGGAAGAGGAAATGGAATTTCTGCAAAAACAGAGAGAATCCTGGAATAAAGGATAGGAGGTTCTAAAATGATAAAAAATACAAAAAAAATATTTATGGCTATGGCGGTTACTTTGATTATATCTCTTTTGAGCGGTTATGCTCAGGCAGAATCACTTTATGAATTCTATACAAACGCATCAAAGGAAAGCCTTGACACTGAAACAAAAGAAATGGGCGAAAAGCTTAAGAACGTGTTTAATGAAAGATCAATCAACAGTGAGCAGCGTAAAATAGATTTTTCACAGTACTATTCAAGCCTGCAGAAACTGGTTGTTTATGCTTCCAAGCTTGCTACATACAGTGATTATGAAACAGATTTAAGATTTGCAAAAGATAAGGAAATCTTTAAGGGGCTTCCTGAAAATACCGGAAATAATGTAGAGCAGGATCTTAAACCTGACTTGAAAGACTATGCATCTAAAAAGTACGACAAAATGAAAACAAATGTGGAAGATGAAATCCAGACCTATGAAGATCTTATACTGCTTTCACTTGATTCATGTGAATCACTTGCCGGAAATGATCTGAGCGGTTTTACACGTGATGAAAGCAGCCGTGAAAAGATACTCGATTTTATGAGGTCTGATATGTACATGGATTTTGCTAAAAAACAGCCGCGGTTTGCTGAGAGATGGAATAATTTAAACTCCAGGCTGTCATACCAGTTTTCTCTGTGGGAAGAGACTCCTCTTTCTCCCGATTCTCCGATAATTGACCCTGCTGTAACAGGAGCTCTTTAAAATGGCACGCTTTTTTTCTCATAAGGACGGAAGGCTTAGAACCGGCAGAGTAGCATTTCTGGTCTTCGTTGGATTCATGGTTTGCCTGGGGGCTGTCTTTCAGATGAGCAAACCCATAAATGAAACGGTTGTCCGTGTAAAGCATGTGTTTGAACCGCAGGAGGATGTGGAAGTTAAAAAGGAAGAAACATCCCAGCAAACAAAGGAACAACCGCCTGTTGAGGATAAAAGAATAGAAAAAAAACAGGCTGCTCTAAATGCTCCGGTAAAAGTTGAAAAGCCTTCCGATATGACCCGTGAAGAACCGGAGCAGAAAGAGCCGCCTGCTGAAAAACTTTATAAAAATCCGGATCAGGGCGCTCCTGAGGCTGCAGAAGCCTCAATGCCGGAAAAGGATGTCAAAAAGGAAGTGCTGGCTGAAGAGGCTCCTCAGGAAAATGCCAGGTCAGACAGCACCGCACAAACCATGGAAGAGCCGGAAGCTTTAAAAGAAGCTGATCTGGCAGAAAATAAAACCACTAACATAGTAAGAAAAGAAATTACAAAGGAAGAGCCTCCAGAGGCAGCTCCTGAAGAAGCTCCTCTCGAGGAAAATACTGATATACAGAAAACAAAATTAGCTGATACCGGTATCATGAAATTAAGAGAATCATTTAACGGTGAAAATACTGAAGTTAAAAAAACACCGGAAAAACTGTTAGGTAAAGATCTTAAACTCGATACAGGTGCAGAGAAAAAAACTGAGAAAGAAAATGATATAGATATAACCGGTAAATTGGGGAAACTGCTTGAAGATGATAATACCGGGAAAACTGTTAAAGAAAAAATCAGCACTGAAAGTATTGTCAGCGACGCCGGCACCGGATCACGTCCGGTTGCTGATTCGGATACCTCTATTACTGTCGAATCCGCAGAATATATGACCCTCCTTAAAGGGTGGCAGTCTGCAGGAAAGAAGTTTGACGGAGATACCAGAATACCTTTGAGTGTAGAAAACCTGGAAAACGTTTATGAACTGTTCCAGATGAAACCGGTCGCTATTACCGGCGGAAGATTTATTGATCTTAAAGATGGTGCTGTTATCCAGGAAAATGTTCTGGAGCCGTACTCTTCTACTGTATTTGAAGTTGACCGCCCCTGGGAAAAATGGGGCACAGGTCTTAAAAGGGCAGGCATAGAAGAAGGCCGTAAAGTGGACGTAAGATATTATATGTACGGATTTATCAGGAATGCCATTTACTCGAGGGTCGGCATGTGTTTCGAGTGTATGAAATCCAAAGGATTAATCCCTGAGGGGACCATGCCCGATGAGGTTGATGTTCTTGGACGGGTATATGCTGTTAACAGAAAAGGAGGGGGCAGTTTTGGAGTATTTGTACCTCTTACAATCTATACAAAAGATGGGAAGGCAGTTGAAGTGGATTCAGGATGTTTTGATGGTCAGCCGGATATTACTGCTCTTAAGACCGCGGGCGTTTTAAAATAAGCCTTTGGCTGCAGCATAACTCACTGCGCATAAATTTGTTTTAAGGAGACGTTAATGTCATTCATCAGATGGATTTTACAGAATTTCGGAATTGTTTTCGGGCCTGTGTTTCTTATTTATATATTTCTTATAATCAGAAGGGTAACAATTTTATGGGATCTTTTACGCAGGGTTCCTGATGTAAACAGCGCCCCGCCGATAACAGTTGGAGATAACAGTATACTGTGGTTTTTGGATGATCTTCTTAAACATCTTGAAAGTAAATTCAGAGCAGGCACCGGCAGCATCGATGCAGTTATCGATGCCATCTGGGCAGAGGTGGAATGCAGGGTTACCGCCCATTTCACTGCACTTAACGGTTATGTCAACACCCTTATACTTGTGGGTTTTGCCGGCACCATTTTCGGTTCTATCGGGGCATTTAATGAGATGTTTCAGGGGCTGGCCGAAGGAGGGCCTGTAACAGGCGTATTCATGGACTCCTGGAACAACGGACTGGCAACCGCCCTTTATACTTCTCTTGGTGCAGCGGTTATAGGAGGCGTTATGGTCACGATTTTATGCTCACGCCTTCTAATGTCCAGGGCAAAACGTCTTGAAACAATTATCGGTTTAAGAATCAGTGAAATTATTGATGAGAGTAAAATATGTCAAGAAGATCCAGAAAAAATGGAATGTCTCTCCAGATGACTCAGGATCCGGGAAAAGATCTTTTTGCATATCTTTTCCTCCTGATAATGGTGTTTTCATTTATGCTTTTAATGAGTATGGAGGAAAAGACCGAAAAGTTAACCGGGCAGAAAGCACCCAGCCAGGAGTCAACTTCGGGCAAATCAACCATAGCTTCTGTTGCAAATGATAAAATTGGAAGGCTTATCAAGGAGAAGGGAGAGATATATCTTCTTTTTGGAAAAAACAAATATCGTCCGAAGGAGGATCTCGATCAGCTTGAAAAGGATAATATAATTATTTTGGTGCCGGGTGCTGACGATAAGAAAAGCAGGATGATTTATATAGAAGAAGACAGGGGAAGTAAAGTGTTTTTAACAGAATACCTGACAGCGTTCCAGTACCTGAGCCGGAAGGGAATAAGTGTGGCTTTTGCAGAAAGGATGAAGTAGGGGAGAGTACTATGAAGCCGGCAGAATACAGCATAGCACGAAGCGCAATACTAGTTACTGCATTTGTTATTGTGGCTCTTATTGCTCCAAATATTTTTGCATCTGATCCATGGGGTGATCTGCAGAAAAAGTATGAGTCAAAAACAGAACCTGAAATAAAAAAAGAACAGAAAAAGAAAGAAGACCCCTGGGCAAGGCTGCAGGCCATATATTTACCATTTACCGAAGATGATGAAGTATCTGCCCTGAGCAGTCCGGAAAAAGCCGGCAAGGTATCCGGGTATTTTCATAGGGCAATCAGACCATATAAAAAAGAGATCCGGGAAGCCTCTTTAAAATTTGATATTCCAAAGGAGATAATCGGTGCTGTTATCATGGTTGAATCCGGCGGGAATGCAAAGGCAAAGGCAAAAACAAGTTCAGCAAAGGGCCTTATGCAGACAATAAACAGTACATTCAGTGAAGCACGTATTTCACTTAAATCATGCGGCATAGATATAGATGATGATCCATATAGTCCATATTCATCTATAATGGCCGGATCATGGTATCTTAGCAGGATGTTTGAAAAGGCACAGGATGACGGCAAAAGAAATGTCAAAGAGCGTCAAGAAATCAACTCCTGGAGGTATCCGCTCGAATACTATTATGCCGGCCCGGGAAACGGGGTAAAAGAGGCCAATATAATTATTATTTATTCAGGCGGGAAAAGGGTTGTGGTCGATAAAAGGGCTTACTCAAAAAAAGTTATGAGATGGGCAACGATCATGAAAAATGCACAGGACGAACAGGAAAAAGACAATAAATAATAAAGGTACAATTATTGCATCTTTACGCTTTTTTATTGTATAGGTAACTTAAAACAAAAAAAATTGAAAAAAATAAAATTCATTCGACAGATATAATTACAGTAAGGACCCGATTAACGTTTTAAATGAGCTTATAACGCTTTTAACTCTTGCATATAACAGGGAGGCCCGAATATGAATTATAAAAAAATAAAACTTACATTTCTGTCCATTGTACTGGCTGCCGTTGTTACAGGCTGTGCCGGAACATCTTCTCAGACAGGCAATGTTCCCGTACCCGATTATTACGAATCCATAGATATATTTAATGAGAGACTGGAAACCCTGATGAGCAGGCTTTCCGATTCTCAGAAATACAGGGCAGCGGAGTTTTCACCTGTAGCAGTTGTACCCGGATCAATAAGGAAGGATGCCAGGTACACAAGGCTCGAAGAATATATAATTGAAAAACTTGAAATAGAGCTCAGAAAAAATCATGAACTCTATACCCTTTCAAGGGGCAACTGGATGGAATTCCGTGAAAGAAGACCTCTTTCCTTTAAGGATCAGCCCGGTAAAATGAAAGAAATGCTTAAGAACCTGGTTCTGTTTGAGGTAAGGATATCGCCCGACAGGTACCTGGATCAGGCTAATGTAAGCATCCTTGCTTCCGACTCAAAGGGAAACTCAATTGCAGGTTTAGGTGCAGATGTGAAACTTGATTTTTATCCCCGCAGCCCTGCAAGCAGGATGTATCATGAGGTTCCCCAGACTGCAGTGTACCCGGAAGGTCTGGAGGAAAGGCCCTATAAATCAATTGACAGGCTTGCCTTCAGCCTGGCTGATGAATTAAAGCGCAATTATAAAAACGGTTTTTCTGTAAAAGACGACCGTATTCAGGACGATGAAATAAATGTACTGCTTTACTCAAAACCAGGGTTAAATGTATCGGATGAGCTGTTTAACCTGATTACCGGATCCATGCAGCAGGCCATAGTAAGTGAGAGCGGATTCAAATGCGCCTTAAGCCAGGAGGATTTTTCCTCGGTGCTTGATCAGATTAATTTCTATGATGAAAACGCGGATATTTTTGACGTGCAGAAATATCCCCTGAGCATGGGAACTGTGCTTATGATCATGGAAATGACTCCTCATAGTGATAATGATAAACTGGGTGTTACCTTAAGATCTTTATGGAGAACCCAGCCCCTTGAGACAGAAAACGGAAAGCTGATTGTTTCAAATATGGCTGGAACCTATGTATCAGGGTTTACAGCAAAGGCATACCTTTCAGTTGATCCTGATTCTCTCAGATACAACCCGAACCACAGGCGTCCGGTATACAAAAAAGGCAGTAAAGAAAAACTTGACCAGGGATTTGAATAATTAAAAAAATATTCGACAGGTATTAATAAGATAAGAATTTTATAAAAAATAAATAAAAATAATAACAAGATTTTTAACACTTAAACAGCGGAGGATGAAAAAATGAGAACAAACAGCGGAAAGGGTTTTTCAGCAGCAAAATCAAAAATAATTGTTTCTTTGATTGCAACACTTTTACTGGGAATATGTCTGCAGGGGCAGGCATTCGCTCAGACCAGAATTGTAGTTCTTCCATTTTACTCAGAGGACGGAAGGGATGTCAGAGACGGTGGAAATTCTACTCAGCATTACAGACGTATCGGTCGTTTTATCAATAATCAGCTTGTAAGACACGGTTTTGAGGTTATTAATCCGGCAGCAGCCGATGCTTCCGAAAGAGAGTATAACCGTGTTATGGAACGTGCACGTGAAGACTCAGCCATGGCCTGTCTTGAAATGTGTAAAAGATACTCAGCAGATGCAGCCTATATAGTATGGCTTAATGTTAAAATACGAACCACTGATGACGGGTACAGCAAAGCCAGCGCCAGAGTGGACGGTGAAGGCTATGACAGCGCAGGAAGAGATCTGGGCGCAGGACTTTCAAAGACTTTTAAAGTGACAAAGCGTGACAGAGACGATGCAATAGCAGAAGTTGAAAAAGAAGTAGGCGACCTTGTAGGAAGAAAACTCACAGCATGGAGCGGACCAAGAGGCGGTAACGGCGGCGGTGTTGTATCATCTGGCCCCGGAGGAGACAGAGGCGGTTCAGGCGGTGTTCTTAAAAGAAATTCAGACAGACTTGAAAGCCTTATTTCAATAAGAATTGACGGTGCAACAGAATATGAAGCCCTTGAAGCTTTTCAGAAAATACTCAATACTGTAACAGGCGTAACCGAGGCTAAACGTTACAGCACATCTTTACAGCCTGACAATCCAAGCGCAAGTTATGCAGTATGGCGTATAAGAATAGAAGATACAGACCCCTTCAGAGTACAGGCTAATATTATGACCATGATTAATCGTGTTCTTGATGCAGGCGGTGACCTTGTAATGAAAGGCGTACACTACAGGTACTCAGCAGCAGAAGTAAATATGCTCATGGGTGTGAGACCGGGCAGTACAACCAGCAGGGAAATACAGTTTGTATTTGACAGAGAGAGAATGAGAGACAGGGAAATGGAAGGAAGACATGACCCTTATGATGCATATTAATGGAAATGCGGCTGGCAGCGTTCAGCTGAATATTTTTTTAAATTAAGGCTGAACTAAAAAAAAGCGGGGGAGCACGGACTGCATAAAAACCTGCTCCCCTTTTATAAAAAATCAAACCTACTGAGAGCTGATGAAATGAGATTTCCAGAAATAAACATAAATCAAAAAAAATACAGAAACTTAATATACACAGCACTGTTTGCCGTAATCATGTGTTCTTCATGTGCCCAGTCTGTAAATCACCACCATCACCACGGATACGGCGGTGATGTTTCCACCTGTTTTTATGATTTTACAGATGTATACAAGAAGAGAATTTTTTCCGTACTTAAAAGCGCTCCGGGTGCTCATTATGTAACACGAGTTGATGATTACTGCAAAGGCGACTGTCTCTGTTATGAGCTTGAATATGACGGTTCAATAGAAAGTCTTGAGACCTGGCTCACTGATAACCTGAGAACCAATAAAGTGCTGGAATTTAAACTGGTAAGAAAAGGCAACAGACGGCTTGAGGCATATTTTCAGGGCGGTTTTGACTAGAGTGATTTAGTTTTACTATAGCTGCCTGCCGTGATACTGTCGGCCCAATCTGATTGATTCCAGAACATTTTTTAAGATCAAAAAAATAAACCTTTTCTATTAACTGCATGGAAGGTGTTGAGTTATCGACAATGGATTACCTTATCAAAAATATTTTTCGATATTTCTCTAAAATAAGCAGATGCTCTTTAATATCAATTTTCCTTCTGCTCTGGATTGTGTTTCAGGCTGCCGGTGCAGAGGAATATAATACAGATGATATCATTGCTGATGCAGCTCATAATCTTGCTGATTCGCTGGAAAAACATAGATCTTTATCAGGGGTAAAAATCCAGGTAAGTGAAAACAATTTATGGGAAAGGCAGACACAGATGAACCTGCCTTTTTCAGCTGTTTTGCGAGATGCTCTTGCTTTAAAAATATCTGAAAATAAAGCAATAGTTACAGTAAGAGAAACAGGTGATGAACCTTTAATCCTTGCAGGAACCTACGGCTTTGAAAATGACAGCCTGGTTATTACCGTAAGACTCAGAAAAATGGGTGATGAGGCAAGCGAGGATCTGGCTGTTGCAAGAGAGAGTGTGCCGCGGAGTAAGGTAGATGAAAAATGGTTTAAGCCCGATTTTAAAAGAGTAGCAAGGACACTGGTCCGTCTTCTTGAAAAAAACTATTATGGCGCAGATTATCTTGCACTGGAAATTACTTATCTTAAACCGGGGCTTAAGGGCCAGCCTTCAATACTGCTGGGACAGGAATTTCCTAAATATCTTGAAACCGCGGTAAGTTCCTCTTCACTATTTGAAATGTCCAGCCTGGCGCCGGAAAGAACAAAAGCCGTAATGAAAGGAACCTATTCAAACGTAAGCGGGCGAATGCATTTTAACATCAGTATTACAGGGGCAGAAAATAACCGCCTGGCAAGCGCAGATTTTGATATCCCGTCAGCGGATATTCCGAAGGCGCTGTTTAAAGAGGTATCCATAGATGATTTAACCGTGTGCCTCCAGTACAAAACTTCATCTCAGGATGATCTGGCATCTGATTCATCTGCTGCAGAAGAACTGCTCAGTCTTATCTCGGAATCACTGGGTGAGCACGGCATAAAATCAGTATCATGCCCTGATGGTACATCAGGTAAAATAAGCATAAAAGCAAAAATAAATGTAAAAAAGAAACCAATGAAGGGCGACAGGTTTATTATAAACGGAAAAATCAGACTCGATGTTTTTGACGAAAACGGCGATAAAATCGGGAGCCTTCCGGTTAAACCCATTAAAGCCAGTTTCATATCTGCGGATAACGCAGAAGATATTTCTAAAAAAATATTTGCAAAGTATTTTTCCAGTCAGAATATTGGGGATGAATGTGCAAAGCTTATTCTTAAAAGAAAAAAATATTGATGAGTAAAAATAAGAGGAAAAAAATGAAATCACTATCATTGATTTGTCTCATGTTTTGTTTCCTGCTGTTAAATGTATCCGAAGCTTTTTGTTTTAAACTGCCCAAGTTGGGTGATGTAAGTAAGGCAATCAGCGGAGATAAAAAAGACAGAAAAAAAATTGCAGACGATCTGGAAGAAAGCTTTTTAGGTCCTAAAAATAAAAAGGTTTCAAAAAATCAGAGCAGTGAAGTTCTCATGGCGAAAACCAAAGAGACATTATATGCAGGAACAAAACACACCCTGATTGCCCTTTCTGAAATCTATGCTGCTGTGGATGATAAAGAAAGTGCTCAAAAGCTTGTTCTGCTGAAACTGCAGCTGGATGAAGCAAAGAGAAACGATAATCAGGATGATGTATTAGTGATAAGAGATGAAATAAATAATGCACAGGAAGAAATCAGAAATCTCGATATAGAAGAGAAAGCCAAAGGCAAAGAAGCCAGAAAACACATGGGTAACTCACTATTAAATTTATACGCTGCTACCCGGCTCGATAAAAATACTATTTACTATTCAAACATTCTTAAGGACAGGCTGCCTGATGAAATTTCCAATGAGATGCCGGGCGATCTCCGTAAAAGAGTGTTAAGCGGTAATATAGGCTCTTCTTCAAATAAAACCGATGCAGTGGGAAAACTGCAATTTGCTCTTGAACTTGCGGGACATATACTTAAAGAAGGTCCATCCCAGTTAAAAAACCTGGGGATCGTGACTCAAAAAGTAGGCGCATATGCCAGTGCCAATAATATGGATTTTCCGAAAGATTCCGAAGTTAATAAAATAGTTGATAAATATGATCCTGACTCATCAGATATTGATGAAGACATGCTGCTTTAATATGGTTTGAGGACTGGCATTAATGGCGATTAATAAAATTGTGATTAAAAAATACTGTTTACTGTTAATACTTGCTCTGCTGTCTGTTTCCTCAACCGCACAAGCTTTCAATTTTACCAATGGAGAGGCAACGGGAACTGTTTATATTGACAGCTGGTTTACGGATATGGACAGCACAAACCGGATACATCCGGCGGTTAAAGAACTTTTTACTGCAGAGAAGGGCAGGAAAAGCGAAATAGACAGCATAATAAGTGAGTCAATCAACAGTCATCCTGTAATCATAAAAAAGCTCGGGCTTGTTTTTTCAAATGAGGCCGAAACTTATACCCGCCCCAGAATTTTTACCTTTGTCTTATCAAAGGCAGCTGATACTAAAAAGATTTTTAAAACAAAAAAAGCCTATTTTGAAACACACACCTTTAATATTACCTTATCAGCGGTTGTTATAAATCCCAATTCATTTGAGCTCGATTACTCGAGGATATTAACCCGTATACTTACGGTAAAAGAGCAGAAAAAGATGAGTGAGGAGGATATAAAAAAACACTTTCGTAATGCCGTTAAAACCGCTGCTGCTGAATTGATCAAAAAAACAGCAGAAGAATTTGAACTGAACGATTCTGATGATGCAGATTTTTCTTTTCAGGTAACCCACATAAACACCGGAAAAAAAGCAGAAGAATTAAAACCCTACGAAAGAGACCTGCTTCAGTATCTTCATGATATTCTGTATATAAAAGCAAAAAAGCGCGGACTTAAAAACATCAGGTTTCTTCCTCCTGAAAGCCGGTGGGATACGGTGATCTGGAACCAGTTTTACAGGAGATTTAACAAAATCGGAGCAGATGACGACGTACCTGTTAACACCCGGGAAGGCAGGGATCTGCTGATAAAATCAAACCGATATTTATCTGTATCACTGGCTGTAAGTGACCTTGTAAGAGAGAAATGCGAAAACAAACTGGCAAAATCAAACATATTTATTGTGCATTCAGCAGCAGGAGTTATTAAGCGGGATGTTAATATGAATAGAATAGCTGTGCTGCCCAGAAAGATAAAATCAGCAAAGCGGATGGCGAAGGGCAGGGGAGTTGCTACGGATGAAGAAACAAAAGGTTTTATCAAAGAAGGGACACCGGAGATCGAGCTTATTATAGCCGCTGCTCAGGATGCTTTACATAATTTAGGTGATGAACTGATCGATTTATGCGAATCGGCAGTCAGGGAGGAATTAAATGAATAAAAAAATATTATCACGTTCAGTTACTTTTTTATGCATGGCCATCTGCCTGTTTGCTGTCCCGCAGATTTCACACGGCTATTATCTGCCTTTTGAAGGAGAGGGAAGCGGTAAAAGTAAAGAAGAGGCCGTTTATGAAGCTGAACTGTCTATCATAACCAGCGCCTTTGAAAATGTGATGAGCAGTGAGGCAAAGAGCGGCAGGAACTATGAGCTGATAAAGGATCTTTTAAGCAAAAACAGGGCAAGGTATTTTCATGGAAGTTTTGATGAACCTTTAAGCTACAGCAAAAAAAAGAAAGTTCATAAAGTGAAAATACGCAGATCAGTTGATATGGCGGCAGTTAAATCGGATCTTAAAGATATTATCCTGCCTTCTGCAACCGGTAATGCCTCTCTTCCTTCCATAAGTATAGCCAGTGATGAAGATAAGATAGCGCCCAATCTTATGGAAAAATTCAACTCCTACGGATACAACTATATTGATTACGAACAGAAGTTAAAGGAATACGGCATGCAGGCGGAAGATTTTGATATTTCTGACATGTCCATGGAAAAAGTCGAATCCTTAATAGAAAAAGCAGGAATTGATTACCTGGTTTATGTCAAAAGAGCCGAATATAAGGAAACCGGCACAAACTCAATAACCGGAGAATCCGAAAGCGGTATTACTTTAACAATTGAAGTTCTTTCAACAAAATCATCGGCCAGGCATCTGGCAGGCCTCAATGATACGGTTCTCTGTACAGGCTCACCCGAAACCATTGAGGAGAGAACCTATGAAAAAGCGGTAAATGCGGTATTCAGCAAAATTAACAGCCAGATTGTCAGCAGCTGGGCAAAGGAAAAGTCAGTGTTTACCGCGTATATTAAAAATGTCAGTGAGGATCAGTATTTTGACATTATAGATATAATGGCGCCTTTACTGGGTGATGATAATCCGAAATTTAAAAATGACCCGGTATCAGGACGTATTTCGTATTTCCAGATGAACAAAGAATTAACTTTTAATGACAGGCGAAAAATGAGGAGCCAGATAAAAAAACTTGGTCTGGACTCTGTTACATTTCCGGATAATAACAGCATTGAGATCACCGGAGAAAATTTTGAATAATACTTTTATGATACTTTTTTTTGAAAAATAAAATTATTGTTCGACATAGTAAATATGGTAAAAGGTTATTTGAAATCAACAATCATATCAGGGGGTAATCATGGAGCGACTTATGATAAAAAATATTTTTAAAAACAATCTGATTCAGTTTATATGTCTTCTGACAATTATTATGGTGGGAATAACTGCCAATGGAGAGGCCTATGCCCAGTCCAGGGTCGTTGTACTTCCTTTCTACTCCGAACAGGGACGCGATGTCCGTGACGGCGGAAGGTCAACACAGCACTATCGCCGCATAGTCCGTTTTATCAATAACCAGCTTGTAAGGCATGATTTTGAAGTAATTAATCCGTTTGCTGCAGATGCTTCGGAAATGGAATATAACCGTGTAATGGAAAGAGCCCGTGAAGATTCCGCTCTTGCCTGTCTTGAAATGTGTAAAAGATATTCAGCTGATGCTGCCTATGTTGTATGGCTTAATGTAAAGATCAGAACAACTGAAGAAGGTCTTTCAAAAGCATCTGCCAGGCTGGACGGAGAAGGATATGACAGCGCTGGAAGAGACCTGGGAATCGGCCTTTCAAAAACATTTACCGTAACAAAAGCTGACAGCGATGATGCAGTTGCAGAAGTAGAAAAAGAAGTTGGTGATCTTGTAGGAAGAAAGCTCACAGCATGGAGCGGCCCATCAGGATCAAATACCAGTGTTGTAACAGCCAGACCTTCAGCTCCTCCTGCTCCGGCACCTGCTGCCTCAGCACCTGCTGCTCCCGGACCGGAACCTCAGGAAGGCGGAATCCTTAAAAGAAACGCCGATGCGCTTGAAAATATCATAGATATAAGGATTGACGGAGCTACCGAATATGAGGCTCTGGAAGTATTCCAGAAAGTGCTCAATACCGCAACCGGTGTTGTTAAAGCCAAACGATACAGCACTTTTATGAAGCCGGAAAATCCGAAGGCATGTTATGCAACCTGGAGTGTAACAATAGAAGATACTGACCCCTTCAGGCTTCAGGCAAATATTATGACTATGATCAACCAGATCCTTGATGCAGGCGGCGAAATTACACTTAAGGGGGTTCCATACAGGTATACCGCTGCAGAAGTAAATCTCCTTATGGGTTTAAGGCCCGGTGATACAACCAGCCGTCAGATACAGTTTGTATATGACAGGGAAAGAATGAGAGATAATGAAATGGAAGGAAGACATGATCCTTATGAATCCAGCAGAAGAGGGTTTGAGTAGGAAATAAGTTTTTAAGTTGTAAACTAAACATGTTATAACTTTTGAATTACAAATCGGTTTAACAGGTTACAAATAAAATAAATGGAGGGAATGATGTTATATAAAAAAACGTTAAAAGTTATAAATGTTCTTTTATTTTCCTGCCTGATCGCAATGCCCGGCATTGCGGCAGGCGACGAAACCCTCGACTTTGATACCCTTGACGGAATTGACAGTCCCGGACGGAGAAGCGCACCCATAAAAACCCAGCGCTCAAGTCACTCAGGAAGCAGAGGTAAACTGTCGTCAGCACAGGTATTTAGAGAGGTGGATCCTGCGGTTGTAATAGTTATTCAAAAAATACAGGATAAACAGGTCGCCCACGGGTCAGGTTTTATTGTAAAGGATAACGGTTTTATCATTACCAATAATCATGTTGTCAGCGTAGAAAACTACGGCAAATATGCAAATATGGTTACACTTGACGTTGTTACAAAAGACGGAAAGCACCATAACGCACAGATCGTAAAAACCGATCCTGACATCGATCTTGCACTTTTAAAAATTGATGTTCAGAATCACCCCTGTACCGTTATAGGTGAGGCGGGCGATATTGAAATCGGTGAGGATGTTTATATTATAGGGACCCCTGTAAGACTTGAGTTCAGTCATTCCATTACTTCAGGAATAATAAGCGGAATGGACCGGAGCCAGGGGAGAATTCAGACATCTGCAGTAATACACGGCGGAAACAGCGGCGGACCTGCAATAAACAACAGGGGCGAAATTATTGGTGTTGCAGTTGCAGTTGCTCTTGGTGTCACAACTGAGCATATTGCAGTCAACGGCAAAATGCAGCCAATAACCGTACTGAATCAAAAGACCGGTATAAGCTATCTTGTACCGATCAATTATGCAAAAAATCTCTTAAACCTTGTTTACTAGTATTGGGAGTTACGGGTTTAGGGTTACAGCTCAGGAGGAAACCCGTAACTCTAAACCTGTAATTCTTAAAATGAAAGCAACATGAAATATTTATATATTAAATTTATTTTATCTGCCTTTTTACTTTTTCCATTCACCCTTCCGGCTTTTGCCGCAGATACCCTTAATAAAACCACCGATCAAATTATAGAAAACCTGTCAGAGAAAATACGGATTTCAGGCATAACTATTCAGGTCAGTGAAAATAATTTTCTGGAAAGAGAAAGCATGGTTAATCTCCCCTTTTCAAAGGCGCTCAGAGATTCTTTGGCCGCATCTCTTTCAAAATACGGTGCAGTTGTTACTGTGAGTGAACATGGCGAAAGACCACTTATACTGAACGGCAGCTACGGCTTTGAGGGTGAAAATCTTTTTTTAACAATACGTATCAGGCGGATGGGAGACCTTTCGAGCGAGGATATAGCAGTCGCAAGAGCAGAAATGCCTCGTAAAAAGCTTGATGAGTCCCTGTTTAAACCGGATTTTAAAAGGGTAGCAAACAGCCTGATCAGCATGCTGGAAAGAAACTATACAGGCCCTGAAACATTTGATGTAAAGGTGAAGGCTTTAAGGCCCGGCGTAAAGGGTGAACAATCCGTACTGCTGGGAAGCGAGATGAAAAAATATCTCTCAACAGCGGTTAATAAATCGAACATTTTTGGGGAATCATTTAACCGTTCTCCTGAAACACAGTTTTTTATACAGGGCACCTATACCAGGCTGGGTGATTATATGCGCCTTTTTGTTGAGGTGGTTGATTACCGGGAAAGGCAGATGACCAGTGCATCCTACAATGTGAAAATAACGGATATTCCCCCGGAACTTTTAAATGTGGGAACAGGTGAAGAGGTCCAAGTCTGTATAGTGTATACCCAGGAGGCCTATAATGACATTAAGGCAGACTCACCTGCTGTAGGTTATTTAATTGGGAAAATCGGAAGCTCCATCGGAAAGAGCGGATTTAAGAGCAGGGTATGCGAATCTGGTGATTCCGGCAGTATCAGTATAAAGGCAAGCATGAATACAAAGGAAACCGGCGGCGGAGATTATGAGTTTTTATCAGGTAATCTGATACTGCATATAAATTCAAAAGACGGAAACAGCCTGGGAACACTTGAGTATAAGGGGCGCTCAGTCATCAGGAATGATCCGGACAGAGCGATTAACAGGGTAATCGATAATATTTTCAAGAAAAATAATGTGTCTGAAGACCTTAAGGGAATAATACTCTCAGATATCTAGGAGAAGCTTAATGCGGATTTATAAAAGGCCTTGCCATGCTGGAATTATAGCAATTCTGAGCCTTATGATAATGTTGTGTTCGGCCGGGCTGTATGGTCAGGGTTGGGAAACTGTAATCGATTCCGGTAATGGGTCAGAAAATCCCCCGCAGGAAAAATACGGGAGTTTTAATTTTGAAAGAGAAAACAATCTACCCGGTAACCCGAAAGATGTTGATAAAAGAAATGTAGTTCACGCCACATCGCTTGAAATTTATAATGAAATGCGTGAACTGCATCGTAAACTCAATGAAATAAAACGCATTGAAGTTAGTGAAAATTCTTCTCTTATAAGAGATTCGGATAGAGAACAGGCTATATATGATAACAGGAGACGTATTGAAAAACGTCTTAAGCAGCTTCAGGAAGAAAAAAACAATAGAATCATGGACGGCAGGTGGGACGGCTTTGTGCCTTCTGATACTCCCAGCTACGAGCCTGAAGACGATCCGCCTCCAGCGGATAAAGTATGGGGAGGTCCTCTGCCTAAAGTAAGCAGGATCAACCCGACCACAATGGGCCGAAGCGAAATAGAAAAAGAGATGGAACAGCTTAACAAGGCTCATATAGAATTAAGAAAAAAAGTGGATTATCTCAATTCATTAGGGGAAACGGGTAAATCAAAGCTGGCCTATAAGGCCCAGGCAGAGGCAAGACTCAAAGAAGTGATAAACCGCCTGAAGGCACTGCAAAAAGAGAAACAGAATCAGATTAAAAAGGGAGTATGGGGTTACAGTTCCAATGATATAAAACGGCTTGATGCCACTCCTGAACAGATCAAGGCTGCCTATGACGAAGGTTATGAACTGGGGAAAAATCTGAAAAACCTCTTAATGTCATCAGATGAAGTCAGACTGGCCACCAGGGCAGCCTACGAACGCTTCCAGAACAATGAAAAACTAAAGGATGCATTCAAGCGCGGTTACAGCGATGCAGTCCAGTAAATACCGGATTTATTCCCGCTATTGATAATAACAGCAGGGCGCTTTTCTTTTAAGGCAGATATTGTTAGATCATAAAAGCAAATCATCTAAAAAAGTATTCTTTTTGACTTTTTGATTATTGCTGGGTTTCGTAGCACCAATATGACTGGATTCCCCGATCAAGATAGTGTGAGGTCAAATGTCATTCCATGGCTTGACCGGGAAATCCAGTAAATAAATGTCCCAATGGCACATAGAAAAAATTATACTCGATCCTTCAATTCAAGTGGATCGGCATTTTATTAGATGTTTCGTGTCAATGTATAAAAAATATGCCTCTCACAGAGACTATAGAAAAAACGGAACGATAAATGAAAAAAAGAATAACCTCATACTCCATCCTCTTTATTCTTATCTTTTTTGCATTTTCTAATATTGACGCTACTCAGCGAGGCCTAAGCGTAACGGTGAAATCTGGAAAAGAGATTAGCCTTTACAATGATTATCATGCCCTGGTTGTGGGAGTAAGCGATTATGAAAAATGGCCCTCTCTTCCAAATGCGGTTAAAGATGCCAGGGAAGTATCAGACAAGCTTAAAGAGATGGGTTTTAATGTTAAAACAGTATTAAATCCGAATTCATCTGAGCTAAAAAAAGCTCTTAGTGAACTAACATACCGTCTTGGAAGAGAAAAGAACAGGGCTCTTCTTTTTTACTATGCAGGTCATGGTGAGACAGAAAAGCTGGCTGATAACACGAAACTTGGCTATATAATTCCCAGTGACTGCCCTGTTTTAATGAATGATCCTTCAGGATTTATAAGCAAGGCTGTAAGTATGAAGGAAATAGAATCCTATTCGCTTCGTATCCGGTCAAAACATGTGTTAATGCTTTTTGATTCATGTTTTTCAGGTTCATTATTTTCACTTACAAGAGAGATGCCTGAGGATATCTCCGAAAAATCATCTTTACCAGTAAGACAGTATATAACAGCCGGAACAGAGAGTGAGACAGTCCCTGATAAAAGCATGTTTAAAAGATGCCTGCTTGTAGGTCTTGAGGGAGATGCAGACCTAACCCATGATGGGTATATCACAGGAACAGAATTGGGACTATACCTGTCGGACAAGGTTGTGCAGGCAAGCAGTCGTTCCCAGCATCCTCAATATGGTAAAATCAGGGCTCCGGAGCTTTCAAGAGGGGATTTTGTTATAAAACTTTTAAACGGAAACACAGTTTTGAAAAAATCTGGCCCAGATACAATTAAAAAAACTTCCAAGGGGAGTCTTTATGTTGATACCAAACCGGAAGGGGCAAAAATTTATATAGACGAAAGTTATAAAGGAATGTCGCCTGTAAATCTAACGATGTTATCCGCAAGCCGAATATCTGTAAAGGCGACAAAAAACGGGTACAACGATCAGAAGGAAACTGTATTTATCCGTGAAGGAAGAGATACAAAGCTGACCCTTCAGCTTTTTCCCATTGTCACTAAGGGAGGAAATATAAAGGTAACAAGCAAGCCGTCAGGGGCGAAATGGTATATTGACGGCGCATATGCGGGTACAACGCCTGATGAAATGAGAAATTTGGAAGAGGGAAAATACAGGATAGACATAAAAAAGGATGGTTATGGAAAATATTCACAAAGTGTTCAGGTAAAGGCAGGACGACAAGCTAATCTCGCTATCAATTTAAAAACTATTCAAACAGTATCATCTGGAAGTAAGAAAGTTGAGGAGTGGATAGACCCTATAACAGGTATGGTATTTATGTGGATACCTAGTGGGTGTTATGAAATGGGGAGTAGTGATGGTAAAAAAAATGAAAAACCTGTTCATGACGTATGTGTTGATGGATATTGGATAGGTAAATATGAGGTAACCCAAGGCGAGTGGAAAGTTGTAATGGGTAATAATCCTTCTTTCTTTAAGAAGGAAGATAATTATCCTGTAGAAGGAGTGAGTTGGTATGATATTAAAAAATTTATAAAAAAACTGAGATCACTACATAGAAAAAAGTTTAAGTATAGATTACCTACAGAGGCTGAGTGGGAATACGCGGCACTTGGTAGAGACAAAAGAAATAAATACGCAGGCGAGATAGATATTAAAAACATAGCTTGGTATAGAGACAACAGTGATATGTCTACGCATTTGGTTGGATTGAAAGCACCTAACAGTCATGGCATATATGATATGATTGGTAATGTATGGGAATGGTGTGAGGATATATATAGTGCAGATGCTTATGAAAAACACGATCGAAACAATCCTCTTTATAATGAGAAAGGTTCTGTCAGAGTAATCCGAGGAGGAAGTTGGTACAGTCCAGCGTTATATTGTCGCCCAGCTATTCGCTTAATGTTCGATTCAAATGATCGAAGTGATGTTATTGGTTTTCGTGTTGTTAGGGAAAACTAAGGTTAAATTTCCTATTGAGCACATACAAAGCATATATAAGAATAATGAAAAAAAGAAATAATGGGAATTAAAGGTGGGATTTGAAAAAGCTAAACTATTAGATTCTTTTTAGCGATGAGTAGAAAAAGAATGTTAGCTTGATTTTTTACAGAACTATTAACTGAAATTCAGGATCTTTTCTTATGTCCTTATAAAAAAAGATAATCTGCGTTAATATTGAAAAGTTGTATTATTTATATTGAAGAAAATCATTCATGATATGGAGATGAGATACAGTGGGATTGCTTTTTGAATGGGATTCAAATAAAGCTAAACTCTATATGCAAAAACACGGTATTTCATTCGATGAAGCAAGCACTGCTTTTCGTGATCCATTATCTTATACTATATACAGACCCTTTACATTCTCATTTAGAAGAGCATCTTGTTTTGATAGGATACTCAATAAATAGACGGTTGCTTGTCATCGTGCATACTGAAAGAGGCAAGCGCATTCGAATAATAAGTGCAAGATTAGCAACAAAAAAAGAAAGGTTAAGATATGAAGAAAATGAAGAATGACCCGGATTTACTAGAGGAATACGACTTCAGCGTTGGCGTTCGTGGAAAGTATACAAAAGAATATGAGGATGGTACAAATGTCGTTGTCATTGACCCCGATGTTGTTGAGTTTTTTTCTGATCATGACTCGGTAAATGATGCTCTCCGTGGCCTGGCTGCTATTATAAAAAAACAAAAGAGTGCTATGCGGGAACATGAAGAAGGTCATTCATAATTTTTTGCACAATTTGTGATATTTATTCAGGTAGTACACAGAAACGTAGGTTGTGTTCAAAACAAAATTTCTTATTTTGAATTATTCAGTTATTTTAAACTATCGTTTGTAATCCTGCCAAACCCTTTCCAATTCTGTGTAATAATCAATTTATGTGTTACTGGAAAGGATGTTCATATTTTCCCATAAGACGGCAGAGGTAAGGAATCTTTTAAAATTTAGATGAAAAATTAAACTGTTAAAAGGTATATACCGATCATTATAAATACTAATTTTTTATGATACATCCGCAGCAGTCAGGAGAAAATAAAATATTTTTTTGATTTTTTTAATTTTCTTCGATAATTAATATCAGGTGAATATGTTACAGAAAATATAAGCTGTTTTCTGTGCCCCTGAAATACTAGACAGTAATTAATTAAAGAGGTTCTATATGAAACTAAAGATTCACATTTCTTTATTACTTTTCCCCTTATCCCTGTTAATGATATCGGGTTGTCAGACGGCTTCCACCTCGGCAGCCAAACCGAGCCTCCCGCCCGAAAAGGTTGTCCAGGCACCGGCTGTGATTTTTTACGGTACATTATCCGATCTCACAGACAGTTTTGCCGCGGACCTTGCAAAGGATGTCGGGACAAGCCTGGTTTTTCTGGACAGTACTTCGATAAGAGAAATGGGAACAAAAGATGTTTCTAACCTGTCTGCCCACCTTCAGAACGAACTGGAATCTTCCTTCAGCAAAAAGGGTTTTAATATGGTTTACAGCCCTGATGAAGCTGATTACCTTATAGGTGCTGTCTATAAAAAGGACAGAGAGAATGTGCTTGTTTACCTTAAATACCGAAAGGCTGATTTTACCGGCAGTAAAAGTCTTAACTATAATATAAAAAAGGCAAGCCTTCCGTCAGATTCCTTTGATGAAAGTATCCGGAGCAGGGCATACCGGCTTGCGGCAAATATCCTTTCAGGACAGAGCAACCGGAAGCTTTTTATCAGTCCTCTCAAGGAAGGAAACCGTAAATATACCAGCGATTTTTCCAATTCCTTCACATCGAGGCTCAAAGTTGAAATGAGCCGTCTAAATAGAAATATAGAAATAATTGACGAAAAACCGATCTATGAAAAACTTTCAAATACCAGGGGTATTGAAAAAAGCATCAAAGATGTAAAGAATATAAAAACAGCTGAAGCCCAGTTCTGCGGTGCAGATACGGTGTTTGAAGGTGAGTACTTTGTTATGCCTAATGTAGTAACCATAAACTGCTACCTGAAGGACCTTAACGGCAGAATATTGAATTCATCAAGTATTGATATTGACAGGGAAATGATCCCGGACCGGCTTGATAACAGCGATGCGGAAAAAATATCAGAGCTGGCAGATTCAACAAATGAACAGGGAAATTTCAATGTAAGAATATCAACAACAAAGGGCGGGGATTCGCCGGTATATTATAAAGGCGAAGATGTTAAATTTCATATGCAGGTTGCATCACCTTTGTATGTTTATCTGTATGACATCAATTCAAACAATGAAGTAACCCTTCTTTACCCCTATAAAAGGGGAATGTCTCAGAACAAACTAATGCCTGGGCAGGTTTATTCTTTTCCCGAAGGTGAATTTAAAATAAAAGTTAAACCTCCCTATGGAATAGACGGTGTTAAAATATTTGCAAGTGATAAAGAACTGCCGATCCCTAGGTTCTCTACATATGTTCCTTCAAGAAGCTTCAGGGGAAATACCAGGGCTTCAGATGAAAACAGGTCGTCGATCCAGAACGAATTATCCAATAAAATGGAAATTAACCCAAAGGATCTGGTTGATTATTACAGGGGGTTGGCCAAAAAACACGGGGCGATGCTTTATGAGGACAGCCTTTTTTTAGAGACAAAAGAATGGTAATTTAATAAAATATTTTTTTATAAAAATTAAAACTTTAAATAAAAATTAAAAAGAAAAGATCTAGCTATGTACAAAAAAAACATTAATACGGTGATTGTCTTTTTATTTGTCCTGTTTCTGGTTGCTGCATTTAACGGATGCGGCAGCGATGGGGCAGATAATTCGGGTTCAGATTCCGGTACAGCAAAAATATCCGGCAGTGATGGAAAATCCAAGACAAGAGGTTTTGAGCTGAATGGCGGCGGTTCCGGAACTTCGGACCTTTCACAGGGGCAGCGTACCGCCCTTATTATTGGAAATGCAGATTATATTAACTCTCCTTTAAATAACCCGGTAAATGATGCCACCGGAATGGCCGGTGTATTAAAAAAACTCGGATTTGACGTTATTCTCTTAAAAAATGCAAACCTTCCTAAGATCGAAGATGCACTTACTGAATTTAACAGAGAACTGCGCCGGGGAGGGCTCGGTCTGTTTTATTTTGCCGGTCACGGTATTCAGTTTGAAGGAGAAAATTACCTGCTTCCTGTGGATTTTGATGCAGACCGTCCCCAGGATCTGCGCTATAAAGCCATGCCGGTAGGACGTGTGCTGGGCGCCATGGAAGATGCGGCCAATGGTGTTAATATAATGCTTCTGGATGCGTGTAGAAACAACCCCTATGCAAGTTCCTATCGTTCCGCAACCAGAGGTCTGGCGGTGGTACAGAGCGTACAGGGATCATTAATAGCCTATGCTACAGAGCCAGGCGGTGTTGCAATTGATGGAGACGGTCAAAACGGTATCTATACCAAACATCTCATGGAACAGATTCAAAAACCGGGCGTACCTTTAGAGCAGATGCTTAAACAGGTTCGCATTGGTGTCCAGGAAGAAACCGGCGGAAAACAGACCCCATGGGAATCATCTTCACTTACCAGTGATATCTTTCTTATGCCGGCAGCTCCTTCCTCCGGAGGTTCTTCACATAGCTCCGGTCCTTCTAACGATAATTATAATTCTGCACCGGATTCCGCTATAGAAGCCCAGGCCTGGGCAATGGTAAAGGACTCAAATGATCCGGGTAATCTCCGTGCTTTCTTAAACTCATATCCAAATGGCAAATTCGCAGCACTTGCAGAATTGAAATTAAAAATGCTTGAGCCTGATGAAAATGATCAGTCAAACGGTAACGCCGGTTCTTCAGGTAGCAGCGGTGTTGATCTTGAGACGGAAATGTGGAATATCGTTAAAGATTCCGAAAAAGCAAGTGATTTCCAGTATTTTTTAAATAAATATCCCAAAGGGAAATTCGCACCTCTTGCAAGGCTTAAGATCAAGATGCTGGAGCCGGACTCAGGTGTTAAAAAACAGACAGGCAGAACAGACTATACAGCAAAAGTTCAGGCTAATGACCCTGACTACAAAGAAGCAAACAGGTTTATTAAAAGACTCAGATCAACAGACCCTGCAGAAAAACAGAGAGCTGCAAAAGAGCTGTACAAGTCCAAACTCAGAACACATCCTGCAGTTTTAAAGGCTGCAGCCGAGGAGCTTTTGAACGGTCATAATTTAAATTCAAATGACAGGCATCACGTTGATGCGATGGACTGGATATGCAATATACTGGGCGCTTCCGGAGATCCTTCCTACAGTGAAACATTACGAAGGGTTATCAGGGAAACTCGAAATGCTAAAATTAAAAAATATGCACAGAAAAACTATAACAGGCTGAGATAGTATTTATTAATATCCATCCTTTAAGTTCTATATTAAACTCCCTGGCATCACTGCCCGGGAGTTTTTTTTATTCTACATACAGAGCAAGTCCCTTAAGGTATTCACCTTCAGGATGAAAAATATTAACCGGATGATCTTCCGGCTGGCTCAGCCAGTGCATAATCCTGATATTCTTTTTTGCCTCTATAGCGGCCGCAATAATTGTGTCCTGAAAAAGCTTTTTATCTACTGCCTGGGAGCAGGAAAAAGTAAACAGCATTCCTCCCTTTGTTATTTTTTTCATGGCTGAGGCATTAAGTCTTTTGTACCCCATGACAGCCTTGTGTCTTGCCTTTATCCTTTTTGCAAATGCGGGAGGATCAAGAACTATAAGGTCATACTCATCGCATGCCTGAAGGTAATTAAAGACATCATCAGTAAATAACTGCTGGTTTGAAATGTTGTTAAGCTTCATGTTTTCTTCGGCAATGTCTATTGCCTTTTTTGATGAGTCTACGCTGTGGACAAGAGAAGCACCTTCACACCCGGCATATACTGAAAACCCGCCTGTATAGCAAAAGGTGTTTAATACGCGTTTGCCCTTAGAAAATGCCCCCACCATTTTTCTGTTTTCCCGCTGATCAATAAAAAAGCCTGTCTTCTGGCCTGTTGCCCAGTTGACAATAAATCTTTTCCCGTTTTCATTAACCTCGGTATAATCGTCAGCCGAACCAAGAATAAACCCGTTTTCCTCAGATCCTGTCTGGCCGTGGAGAGCTTCTTTGCTTTTATCATAAACAGCCTTCAGACGGCTGCCCAGTACATCCTTTAAAACTTCCGAAACTGAAAATCGGCTTTTGTACATGCCTATTGTATGAGCCTGGAGAACAGCAACTCCGTTATAGTAATCTACAATCAGGCCGGATAACCCGTCGCCTTCGGAAAAAACAAGCCTGAAAACATTAATGTCTTTATTATCAGCAATACCTATATGTCTGCGGTAGTCCCATGCTCTGTTTATTTTTTCCTGCCATAATTTATTTTCATTAATGGGCCTGTAGGAGAGCATTCTAACGGCAATGCTTGCGCCTGACTGGTAGTGACCCATTCCGATATAGTCGCCTTTGTGTGAATATATATCCACCATGGCACCGTCTTCTATAGGGCCTTCTTTATTTTCCTTTAAAGCGCCGGAAAATATCCATGGATGACGTCTGTTTAATGAGGCTTCCTTGCCTTTTTTTAATACTAATGCCTGTCTGCTGTTTTTCATAATGTTTTATCCCGGTTTTTATTCCTGTGAATCAATTTAAGGTGTGATTATTTCCGATGGCATTAAAAAGCAAGAAAAATATATTTTATACCGGTCTTTTCCTGATAAAATATGCTTGTTAACGGAAATGATAAGTATTACCATTTATTAATTTTATTATCATCTATAGAGGTAGCCAATGTTTAAACAAAAGAATACACAGGATAAGCTGTCGCTTGTTGAAAAGATAATAAGTATAGCGGATGTGGATACTGTTTTCAGAGATATATATATTGAACATGCAAAGGATCTGCTGGCCGATGTTTTACCGCCTGATGTGTATCAGGATATCATCAGAGAAAAAAACAGTCTTGCAAAACTTCCAAACAGCATAAATGAGGCAATGGAAAAAAATGACTGGAAAGCTGTAAAAGAACTAAGCAGAAAAATGAAAGATCTTCACAGGTGGTCAGAGGAAAATGAATATCTTTTTAACCTCGGCAGAAAGATCTATAGCTCAAATTTTATATACATTAACCCGTTTTCACCTGGACTGTATCATGAGGCAGGTATCAGCATTGATGATCTTCCTGCTATTCGTAAGGACATTGTAAAAAAGTTTGAAAGTATTATTCCTGACGATAAATCAATGAAGGATTTTTATCAGAAGCGTAAAACGTTTTTTAATTTTATAAAAATTGGAAGAGAATTTTTAGATGAATCCAAAGATAATGAGGTGGATCTTGAAGAACAGGCAAGGTTTGCACTCGAACACGGTGATATAAGCAGGCTTGAAGAACTGTCTGAGAAAATAATGGAACTTAAAAACCGCGGTTCATTATCAAAAAGTAAAAATACTGCTTCAGGAAGTTCCGAGATTACCAGTGAAGATAAAAACAGGTTTTATGATTTCAATGAAAAAACTCTTAAAAAGGCGGAAAATCTGGGGCTTAAACCATACAGGGCAGGGGAATCTCCGGAGTACGCTTCACTTATCAGGCATGCCCTGACCCGTGAGTTTAAATCTGACAGTAAAGGTGCATGGGAAAAGATAATAGAAACAGATCCTCTTTTCAAAGACGGTGTTCCTGAATTATTAAAAACCCGAACTGAAGTCCTTTCAAAACATTTGATAATAAACAGTCTGGGTTCAAGGCACTTTCCTGATTATGTGGCAGAAGATATTCTGGTTGAAGATTTCCATGAAAGGCAGGGCGGTAATGAAACCGTAACACCCCTGCTTGAAATGCTGGGATTTAACAGAAGAAGATCACTTTCAAGGCTGGATATTGAACATTCACTGTTTATAAACGGTTACAGGATAGTAAGGGATGAACTGGGACTTGACCCTGTGCTGTTCAAACTGGTCTGTATACCCTCTGATATCTACCTGAGGCTGGGAGATACCCTCGGCTGGGGAAAGCATGAGATATGGACTCATTTTGACGGCTACGGAGTAATGCAGCACAGCCGCTTTAATGCCATGGCAGGCGGTGATAAAAGATTTGGCGGAATATACGATCTGGTGACAATAGGCCGTGAATATGAGTCAGATCATGTGCTGGCAAGGTTTGCAGTTGTCCAGAGGGAAAGAATGCTGAGGTTGATTTAATACTAAAAGATGAACGCCCGGCAAATAATTTAAAAATAGAAAAGAGAAATCAGAAAATAGTGATATCTGATTGATTCCGGTTGCTGGATACTCGATACTTGTTAAAAAAAGTATGGAGTATCCAGTGTAGTCATAGAACATTTCCATGCTGTCGCTGACTTTATGCTTCTACAAGTATCCTGAACCCAGCAACAAGTATCAAGGCTTTCACTCCCTGTACCTTGCGCCTTGAACCCCTTGTAACGGCGTAGCTTTAGCGAAGACGGATGAGCCTTGTGCCAAATCTTTTATTCATGCCTCAATGCATCAATAGGATCAAGATGTGCTGCTTTTTTTGCAGGAACAAAGCCGAATACAACACCTACCGCTGCAGAAAAAATAAAAGCGATAATTACTATTCCGGGGCTTATAACAAATGGCACACCCAGCAGTTTTGACAGTAGCCCTGCACCTGTAAGCCCTAGCGTTATACCAATTATCCCGCCGAATGATGAAAGAACCACTGCCTCAAGCAGAAACTGTTTAAGTACCTCGCTTTCAAGGGCACCGATAGCAAGCCTTATGCCTATCTCCCTTGTTCTTTCTGTAACGGAAACAAGCATTATGTTCATGATTCCTATACCGCCTACAAGCAGGCTTACGGCTGCTATGGCTCCAAGCAGGGCAGTGAGAGCTTTTGTTGTACTTGTGAGCATTGATGCCAGCTCTTTCATATCCATTACGGAAAAGTCGTCCTCATCCTTTTCCCGCGCCCCTGATCTGCGCTCTCTCATTAATTCTTCAATCTGTTCTTTTATCTTTTCGGTTGACGCACCATCCTCTGCAGACACCATTATCGATGATATATCCCTGTTTCCGGAAAGCCTTCTCTGAAAAGTTTTTACCGGAATAAGTACAAAGTCATCCTGGTCTCTGCCGAAATTGGACTGCCCTTTGGATTTAAATACTCCTATTATTTTAAAGGATATCCTGTTGAGTCTTACTGTCATTCCTATCGGATCTTCCGCGCCAAAGAGGTTCTCCTTTGCGCTTGAACCGATTATACAGACTGATTTACCGCCGTGTACTTCACTGTAGGTGAATTTTCTGCCGGTATCTATTGTCCAGTTCTGGGCGATGATGTAGTCGTTTGTACTGCCGGTTACAGATGTAATGTAGTTCTGATTTCCGTAGATAATCTGTTTCATGCTGCTGTTAACAGGAGCAACTGCTGCAAGCGATTTAATCTGGGATCTTATAGCTTCAACATCCGATTCTTTAAAGGGATCTGATTCGCTTCGTGCACCGCCCGGACCTCTGCCCTGACCGGGTCTGATCTGCAGCAGGTTGCTTCCAAGGCTTGCTATATCCTGGGTGACCTGCGCTGTTGCCCCGTTTCCAAGTGTTACCATGGTAATAACAGCCGCAACACCTATTACAACACCAAGTATTGTAAGGGTGGATCTCATAAGGTTGCGCCTGATTTCTTTAAGCGCCAGAATAATACTCTGAATCCACATTATCAGTGCCCCCCGTTCTGTATGTCATTATCGATCAGACCATCACGAAAGCCAATGGTCCTTTTTGCATACTCAGCCATGTCTTTTTCATGGGTAACCATTACGATCGTAATATTCCTTTCACTGTTAAGTGAGGTGAGAAGTTCCATTATTTCAATACTTCTTTCCGTATCAAGGTTGCCTGTGGGCTCATCAGCAAGAAGAACTTCAGGATCAGTTACAAGAGCCCTTGCGATAGCCACTCTCTGCTGCTGCCCTCCTGACAGTTCACCCGGCGTGTGTTTCTCCCATCCGGAAAGCCCTACTGCTTCAAGTGCTTTCCGGGCCATTGCTCTTCGCTGTTTTAACGGGGTGCCTCTGTAAAAGAGCGGGAGTTCAACATTTTCGAGAGCGCTGGTTCTGTTCAGGAGGTTGAACCCCTGGAATACAAATCCTATATAGTAGCGTCTTAAAAGAGCCTGCTGTTTTCTGGATAGTGATTTTACATTCACTCCTTCAAACAGGTATTCTCCGTCTGTAGGAGTATCAAGACATCCCAGGATGTTCATGCATGTTGATTTTCCTGAGCCGCTGGGCCCCATAACTGCAACAAACTCACCTGGTTTGATGCAGAAATCGACCCCTTTAAGAGCAGTCATGGCAGCCTGGCCTGTGCCGTATCTCTTAACAACTCCTCTGAATTCTATGAGGCAGCTGTTTTCTTTTTTATCAGTGTCTTCCATAATTACTGTCCTGCATTACCTGTTATTAATTCCATGCCCGGTTTAAGATCACCGCCTGTAACCTGTGTAAGTGACCCGTCAGTAAGTCCTGTTGTTATCTGAACAGGTTCGGGCCGGCCTTCTTTAAGAACCCATACTGTCCGGATATTGCTCTGGGATTTTTCAGTTTCTTCAGGTTTGTTTTTGTTATCACTGAATCTTCCGGGAGGGCCGGGCATGATTCTCATTAATCCGCCTCTGCCTTCAGGTGTGTCATCAACATCCGGAACCGGCGGTTTATAACGCAGTGCTGAATTTGGTACGAGTAATGTGTTATCTATCTTTTTAACTATTATTTCAGCAGTGGCTGTCATTCCAGGCCTTAAAAGAAGATCCTCATTTTCTACAGTAAGAAGAGTTTCATAGGTTACAACGCCTTCTGTTGTATCCGATCCGAATTTTACCTGCTGTATTTCTGCATCAAAAGATTTGTCAGGATATGCATCCACAGTAAAAGTTGCGTCCTGTCCATCTTTAACCATACCTACATCAGCCTCATCAACATCAACGCTCAGCTTCATTTTGGTAAGGTCTTCTGCAAGAGTAAATAGAACCGGAGCCTGAAATGATGCAGCTACTGTCTGTCCAGGTTCTATATCACGGCTCAAAACAACACCGTTTATCGGGGAACGAATAACAAGTTTATCGAGATCTGTCTCATTTGCTTCAAGGGTAGCCTTTGCCTGTGAAACCTGGGCTTTGGCAGATGCTTCCGATGCAATTGCCCGCTGCAGCGCTGCTTCGGCAGAATCCATTTCCTGCTGGGACGGGACTTTTTTGTTGCTTAATTCCCATACACGTTTAAGACGGTTCAATTCATTCTGTGATTCCTTAACCGTAGCCTTTGCCTGGAGTACCTGTGCATTTGCTGATTCAAGAGATGCCCTGGACTGTTTTACCTGGGCCTCAAGCTTTGAAGGGTTGATGGTAGCCAGGGTCTGACCCTCTGTAACATGATCATTAAAATCAACTTCAACTGTTTCAACGATACCGGATAATTCGCTTCCTACATCAACCTGGTTGCGAGGTTCGAGGCTTCCTGTAGCACTTACTGTTATAACCAGGTTATCCTGTGTTACTTTTTCAGTTTCAAAGCTGGCCATCACCTCCTTGTCACCTTTTTTAAAAAAGGAAAATACGACAAAAAGAACAATCAGAATAAGAATGCCAATCATCAGCTTTTTAAATTTGCCGCCTTTTTTAGAATCCTTATCCAGCTCAAGTTTATTAAAAATTTCATTACCTGTTTCTTTATTATTCATTTCTTGCTCCGTGCTATATGTCTGTTGACAAAGAGGTCCAGCCTCCGCCAAGGGCTTTATAGAGATTTATGTAGTTAATGGTAATCTGGCCTTTGCTCTGGATAAGCTGATTCTGCAGCGACAGCAGGCTTCTTTCGTTTTCCAGCAGACTCTGGAAGTCAATAATGCCTGATGAATACTGCATCCTGGCAATTTCCAGGCTGCGTTCTGATGCTTTGACAGCTTTTTCAAGCGGTTCTCTTTTAAGCTGTTCGTAAAAACATGACGAGATTGCATTTTCAACTTCATTAAATGCATTTAAAACAAGTGATTTGTATGTAAGCAGAAGCTGTTCTGTCTCAGCCTTCTGTATCTCTACGTTCTTTTTTAATGATCCGTAATTAAAAACCGGCCATGAAATGGAAGGGCCGATACTGCGTGTAATGTTATCACTTTCAAAAAGTCCGCCGGTATTTACTGCGCTTATTCCAATTGAACCTGAAAGTGTTATTTTGGGATAAAGATCTGCTTTGGCAACGCCTATCCTGGCTGTCTGCGCTGCAAGGTCACGTTCCGCTTTTCTTAAATCAGGCCTCTGTCTGAGGATATCTGCAGGAATTCCTGTTTTGACAGTTGTATCCTGTAATGCAGGTACATCTTTAACCGGAGAGAGTTCTTCCTTTAATGTGCCGGGATTGCATCCCAGAAGAACTGCTATATTGTTTTGAGCCTGATCAATGCTTGACTGCAGGGCAGGTACCTGTGAGCGTGTCTGCTCAAGAGTGGACTCTGAGCTTTTAAGATCAAGTTCTGTCACCAGTCCGGCTTCATATCTCCATGACACAATCTCAAATGTCTCTTCTCGTAATTTAAGGCTTGCCGCGGTATTCTCCAGCTCTGACTGATAGAGTCTTAAGTTTACATAGTTAAGAGCAACTTCAGCTACCAGTGATATTAAAGTGTCATTTAAAGAATCCTCGGCAGATTCTATATCCGCATCATATGCTTCCAGGGTGCGTTTAATCTGACCGAAAAGATCGATTTCCCAGCTTGAATCAAGGCCTGCCTGGTAATTCTTGCTGCTGTTATTTGACGTACGGCTTTTTCTGGCTGAAGCTGATGATGTAACTGACGGGTATTTATCCGCTTCACTGATGCCTCTGCGGATTCTTGCCTGGTTTAACCGGACTGCAGCCTGTTTAATAGAAAGGTTGTTTGTAACAGCTCTGTTGATCAGACCGGTAAGTATCGGATCATCAAAATTTTTCCACCATTCCGAAAGGCTTTTATCATACTTGTCTGTGGAAATATTTTCGTTTGATACTGCCTGCCATTTATCCGGCGCATCCATTTCAGGAGCCGTATAATCAGGGCCGACTGTGACGCATGATGATAGTGAAAAAATAATAAGAGGAATAAATAAGCTTAACCCTCTTGTTATCCTTCCTGTTTTTTGTTTCATAATCTATTCCCTTCCTTTACTGTTATCTTATTTGAGAATAATCTTATCTTAATACTTAAACGTTAAATTTCTTTTTCTCAAAGGTAAAAGACTGTAAATTCTGTGTAAAAAAGTGTAAAACCTGTAACGTATCCTGTAAAAGCTTCGACCTTATTTATCTGTGCCTGAGCTGTATATGACTGTCATATTTTTATTTGGTCAACCGGTTCATTTATAATGTTTTTCAATACCTTTAGAGTCAGCATCTTTTTTGAATAAAACAAATGAGATCTGCAGGTACAATCAGATGACCCGAACCTGTTTATCGGCATAATCAAAAAATCTGATGACTTTAATTTTTCAGCCCAAGTACATTCTTTTTTCTCTTTGCCGTATTGCACTATAATTGAAGTAACAAATCCTGCATTGCGGATGTAATCAATATGCCAGCGTTTTGATTTGTCTTTTTTCATATGTCTTGCTAACCTGGCATTTAAACCGCCCGGTCCATGAGCGCTTCCCACGTACAGGTAAAATCCCTTTTTAAAATTATGTTTTCCAATTCTGCCTACTTCTATATCCTGTGAAGTTTCCATTTTAAGTGTCACTATATAAGTGCCGGAATCCGGACGCAAAAAGTTACTCATTTTTTTTTATTTCATCCGAATAAGATTTTCTACAATTTTTTCAAGTTCAGGGAGGGCCGTTCCTGATTTTTCTTCCAGCACAATATCCGAACCATTAAATGAATGCTCTATATTTATCTCTATAACTTTTGCGCCGTTTTGCTTTGCTGTCACAGGCAGGTATGCAGCAGGGTATACTATAGCGGAAGTGCCGATAAGAAGCATTGCATCACAGTTGGAAGCCTGTTTTTCTGCTTCGGATAAGACTCCATGAGGAAGAGATTCTCCAAAAAGAACAGTGTTGGGTTTTAATTTTCCACCGCAGGAGCATAACGGTGCATCTCCTTCAGGTACATCAGGTGCAATATATTCTTTGCCGCATGTCATGCAGTAGATTTCTCTTAATGAGCCGTGTATTTCAAGTATGTTTTTTGAGCCGGCCTTTCTGTGCAGGCCGTCAATATTCTGCGTTATTATACAGTTTAATTTTCCGGACTGTTCCAGAGATGCAAGGGCATTGTGTCCGTTATTGGGTTTGTAATCGTCATAATTTCTGATGAAATCACCCCTGATACTCCAGTATTTTGAGTGGTCCTCTAAAAATATATCAAGGGAAGCATAAACAGTCGGATCGTAATCTTTCCATAAACCTCCCTTTGATCTGAATGTCGGAATGCCGCTTTCGGCTGAAATACCCGCACCGGTAAGGGCTACACAATTTTTACTGTTGAAGATAATGTCTGCTGCTTTTTTGTATAATGATTTCATAACAGATATCCTTTTAAAAACATGTGTTAAGACAAATGAGTTAATTTTTATGTATATTACTTAAATAAGTAAAATAATCTTGATTTTCGGAAAACATCAGGCTATTAATCCAAATAAATAAAAAAAAGAGACATATTAATAAAAATATAACCTTTTTTTGATATCATTATCTTGATTTTTGTAATAAAAAAGGTATAATAAAGCGTTTTATAAAAACAATACCCTTTAGTAAAGATAATTAAACAGGAATTAATCAGGCATCGAATTAAGTAAATGAGACAGGGAATGAAAACTAATTTTGTTACAACATTCAATTTTTTTAAGACTTTTTAACCGCACCTGTTCAGCTCCTCAAGGCTGAGCGGTTAAAAAAAATAAAAAATGAATACAGTTTTCAGCCTCAACTTCATATAACTTATTTTTGATGCCTTATTTATATCCGGAAGATATGGGACTTATAATAAACATAAAAGATAAAAACTCTGTGGATATTAATGCCGACAGTATATCTGTTCTTGACGCCTTAAAGGAAGCAGGAGTCAAGGGAATAGACAATATCGTAGCTGTAAAGGTGGATGAAGAACTCCGGGACCTTACAGATACGATTAATTCATCGGCAACTCTTGATCCGGTCAGAGTAAATTCTGACGAAGGCATTGATATAGTGCGTCACAGCACGTCTCATGTCATGGCAATGGCTGTTAAAGAGCTTTTTCCCGGTGTAAAAGTAACAATCGGTCCATCTATTGAAAACGGTTTTTATTATGATTTTGACTATGAAAGACCTTTCAGGGATGACGATCTTGCTGCAATAGAAGATAAGATGAATGAAATCATCAAGCAGGATCTTCCTTTTACCCGTGAAGTTCTGTCAAAGTCCGAAGCAATTGAGCTGTTTGAAAAACAGGATGAAAACTATAAAGTTGAAATCATCGAAGGTATCGATGCTGAAACAGTATCCCTGTATACCCAGGGCAGTTTTACAGATCTGTGCCGTGGACCGCATATTCCTTCGACCGGAAAGATAAAAGCATTTAAGCTCACAAAAGTAGCCGGGGCATACTGGCGAGGTGATGAAAACAGACCCATGCTAAGCAGGGTATACGGTGTTGCCTTTGCTGATAATAAAATGCTTAAAAAGTATCTGTTTCAACTTGAGGAAGCTAAAAAAAGAGATCATGTAAAGCTTGGTAAGCAGCTTGACCTCTTTGCTACATACGAAGAGATCGGCGCCGGAATGATTGTCTGGCATCCAAACGGATATATGCTCAGGCACCTGATTGAACAGTTTGAAATAAGTGAACATCTTAAACGCGGCTACGATATGGTAAAAGGGCCGGAGATCCTTAAAACCGATCTGTGGCAGCGTTCAGGCCATTTCGACAACTACCGTGAAAATATGTATTTTACAGAGATAGATAAGCAGTCATACGGCATTAAGCCTATGAACTGCCTGTCTCATATGCTTATATATAAGTCAAAGCTCAGAAGCTACAGGGATCTTCCGGTAAGGTACTTTGAGCTGGGGCTGGTGCACAGGCATGAAAGATCCGGAGTGCTGCACGGATTATCAAGGGTTCGAGAATTTACGCAGGATGATGCCCATATTCTCTGTACCCCTGATCAGCTGGGAGAGGAAATTAAAGGCGTGCTTACATTTGTAAAGGATGTAATGGAAGTCTTTAATTTTGAATATGAACTTGAAATCAGCACAAGGCCTGAAAAGTCTATAGGTTCGGATGAAGACTGGGAAAGAGCAACCAATGCACTCATCAACGCAATGGAAGATCTTTCTCTTAAATATGATGTAAACGAGGGAGACGGGGCGTTTTACGGTCCTAAGATCGATATAAAGCTGAAAGATGCTCTTGGCAGGAGCTGGCAGTGCGCTACAGTTCAGTGTGACTTCACACTTCCTGACAGGTTTGATCTTTCCTTTATCGATAATGAAGGGCAGAAACAGCGCCCGGTAATGATTCATCGGGTTATTCTCGGTTCTATTGAAAGGTTTATAGGAGTATTGATTGAGCATTATGCAGGCGCATTTCCTCTATGGATTGCTCCTGTGCAGGCACGTATTCTCACTGTTACGGAAAAGAACAATGAGCATGCCGAAGCTCTTTTAAAATCTATTAAAGAAGCAGGTTTCAGAGTAGAAGCCGACTTAAGAAACGAGAAACTGGGTTTAAAGGTAAGAGAAGCTCAGCTCCAGAAAATACCATACATGCTTGTGGTAGGAGATAAGGAAGTCGAGCAGGGCGGAGTTACGCCGCGTTTAAGAAACGGTAAAAATCTTGCTTTTATGACCACTGATGAAATTGTTGAACATTTAAAAGAAGAAGAAAGACAAAGGAGGTAGTAGCTATAGCAACAAATAAAGTTGATGATACAAGGGTAAACGAGGATATCCGGGCAAGCCAGGTAAGACTGATTTCAGGCAGCGGGGAACAGCTTGGGATAATGCCGACAAAGGAAGCATTCGATATTGCCAGCAAGGAAGGCCTTGACCTTGTAGAAGTAGCGCCAAATGCTGATCCGCCTGTTTGCAGGATAATGGATTATGGCAAGTTCAAATACCAGACCAGCAAAAAAGATCAGGAAGCAAGAAAAAAGACAAAAGCCTTTCAGTTAAAGGAAGTAAAGTTCAGGCCGCATACTGATGACCATGATCTTGATTACAAGGTCAGAAACATCATTAAATTCCTGGAGAAAAAGAATCGCGTTAAACTGACAGTTATGTACAGAGGGCGCGAATATGCATACCAGGAAGCCGGTATTGATCTGCTTAAAAAAGTAGCTGTAGAGGTAGAGGAATACGGTTCAGTCGAACAGGAGGCCAAAAAAGAAGGCCGTAATGCGACCATGGTTATTGTGCCAAAATAGCCTGAATCGAATTGAATGGTGATTTGATATAAATACTTGAAATTAAATCCAATATTCCTTGTCACTAGATCAAAGTTCAGTCATCTTGACTTTATTTTTAATAAAATCCTTTGACTTTTAAGGTATATTTTATTATGCCGGCCCGACAGGAAAAAAAGATTTACGTATTTTCAATAGGGAAAAGGCGATAACATACTTACGTACACAGGGAGGTTTCCAGATGCCGAAAATGAAGACTAACCGTGGTGCCGCAAAAAGATTCAGCACTACCGGTTCAGGTAAGATTAAAAGAAACAAGGCTTACAAAAGCCACATTCTTACCAAAAAGACAACAAAGCAGAAAAGGAATTTAAGAAAAGGCGGGCTGGTTGATGCCAGCGATGTCAAGAGAGTTAAAAGGCTTATTCCTTTCATTTAATGATATTACAGTTGAAAATTACAGCTAAAGTATTTGTAATATAAAAATAATATAATTGTTTAGTAAATTAGGAAGAGGATCAGCAAATGCCAAGAGTAAAAAGAGGTTTTAAGGCAAGACGCCGAAGAAATAAAGTTCTTAAGGCTGCAAAAGGTTACAGAGGTGGTCACAGCAAGCTTTTTAGAACTGCAGCGGGTACAGTAGACCGCGCAAGACAGTTTGCATATCGTGACCGCAGAAATAAAAAACGTGATTTCAGAAAACTGTGGATCATCAGGATTAACGCAGCCGCAAGAGAAAACGGTCTTTCATACAGCGCTTTTATAGGCGGACTGAACAAGGCCGGAATAGAGCTGGACAGAAAAGTACTTTCTGATATGGCTATACATGACCCTGCAGGTTTTGCAAAAATCGCTGAAATGGTAAAGTAACTGCCATTTAAGAAAATATTCTTCTAAAACATCTTATTAGGCCCTGTTTGCCCTGGTGAACCGGGCCTAAAAATATTATTGCCATGAAAGAAAGATTACAGGAAATACGAGATAGGGCAGTCAGTGAGTTGAATTCTTTAAAGAATCTTGATGCCCTTGAAAAATTTAGGATTGAATACCTCGGGAAAAAGGGCCAGATAACTTCCCTGATGAAAAAACTCGGGTCTCTCACAAAAGAAGAGCGGCCGGTTTTTGGTAAACTTGCAAACGAAGTTAAAGATGAAATTGTAGGTTTTCTCGAAAAAGCAATTAATGAACTCAAATCACAGGATTCAGGTGACGGAGAGTTTGTTGATATAACGCTTCCCGGACGCAAACCCCAGAGAGGTCAGCTTCACCCCATTAACCAGGTAAATGCCGAAATATGCAATATCCTTGTGAAGATGGGATACAGTATAGTAAAGGGGCCCAATATCGAGCTTGATTACTATAACTTTGAAGCCCTCAACTTCCCTAAAGACCATCCGGCAAGGGATATGCAGGATACCTTTTACGTGTCCGATAATGTAGTCCTCCGAACACACACTTCACCCATGCAGGTAAGGGTAATGGAAAAACAGAAACCTCCGGTTGCAGTTATTGCGCCCGGCAAGGTTTACAGGAGTGATTCCGATGTTTCCCATACTCCAATGTTTCACCAGATAGAGGGGCTTCTGGTTGATAAGGGTGTAACCTTTGGAGACCTGAAAGGGACACTCACCAGCTTTGTCCATCAGATGTTCGGTTCTGACATAAAGCTCAGATTCAGGCCAAGTTTTTTCCCCTTTACAGAGCCAAGTGCCGAAGTTGATATCCAGTGTGTTATATGCCGAGGAAAAGGCTGCAGGACCTGCGGATATTCAGGATGGCAGGAAATCCTCGGTTCGGGCATGGTTGATCCCGGAGTTTACGGATTTGTTGATTATGATCCCGAAATATATTCCGGGTTTGCCTTTGGTCTGGGGATAGAGAGAATAACCATGCTCAAGTACGGACTGGATGATATTCAGCTCCTGTTTAAAAACGACATGCGTTTTCTTAAACAATTTTAATAAGCATTATTACTGAGTCTAAAAATGAAACTAAGTTTAAACTGGCTGAAAGAATATGTAGATATCAACATTACTCCTCAGGAATTATCACACATCCTGACAATGGCAGGGCTTGAGGTTGAAGAACTTGAAGAAATAGGCAATATTTCAGACAAGATCATAGTTGCAAAGATCATTGCAATATTAAAACATCCAAAGGCGGACAGGCTCTGCCTGTGTAATGTAGACACCGGTGACTCAATCGTGCAGGTTGTCTGCGGCGCAACAAACATGAAAGAAGGAGACCTGGTTCCTATGGCTCTGCCGGGTGCCAAGCTTAAAAACGGTCTTGTTATAAAAAAGAGCAAGCTGCGCGGAGAGGAATCCAACGGAATGCTCATGGCCGAAGATGAGCTGGGTCTTACAGACAGCCATGCAGGCCTTATGATACTTCCACCCGATCTTACCCCTGGTACAAAACTTTCCGAAGCAATGGACCTTCATGACTGGTCGCTTGATATCAGCCTTACGCCCAACAGATCGGACTGCGCTTCCGTTATAGGTATTGCCCGGGAGGTATCTGCGCTTACCGGTGAAAAACTCAAAAAGCCCGATGTGGAATACGCGGAAGAGGGCGCACCAATAAATGATGTAACAAGTATAGATGTCCAGGATTCCGAAGGGTGTCCAAGATATATGGCCGGTATGATTCAGAATGTGACTCTTAAGGAGTCTCCCTTCTGGATGCGTTACAGGCTTTATGTGTCCGGAACAAGATGTAAAAATAATATAGTTGATATATCAAACTATGTTCTTCTTGAAACAGGGCAGCCTCTTCATACCTTTGATTATGACCAGTTAAGCGAAAACAGGGTAGTTGTTAAAAGGGCAGAGGATGGTGCAAAGTTTACCACCCTTGACGGGCAGGAACACATCTTAAACAGTGAACACCTGATGATATGCGACGGTCAGAAACCTGTTGGTGTTGCCGGCATAATGGGCGGTCTTAACAGTGAAATTTCTGATAATACAGTAAATATCCTTATTGAAAGTGCATTCTTTAATCCTGTAACTATCAGGCGCGGCGCCAAAAAACTTGGTATATCAAGCGAGGCATCTTACCGTTTTGAGAGAGGCGTTGATATAGAAGGTGTTGAATATGCCCTTAAAAGAGCTTTGAGCCTTTCAATTAACCTTGCAGGCGGCGCTATTAACAAAGGAACAATAGACGTATATCCCGAAAAATATAAGTCTCCGGAAATTACTTTACGGGTAAATAGGACAAATGACTTTTTAGGGGAAACCATTGAAAAGGATGAAATGGTTTCTTATCTGAAAGCTCTTCAGATGGAAGTTACTGAGCTTGACGGTGATACTCTCAAAGTTATTCCTCCCACATACAGGGTTGATATAGAAAGAGAAATAGACCTTGTTGAAGAAGTTGCGAGGATGCACGGTTATGACAATATACCTGAAACCTATCCGGCTATAAGGCCCGGTGATAAACCCGAAATGCCTGTTCTTACACTTCATGACAGGGCCTGCAGTATTCTTGCAGGGGCAGGTTTTAACGAGATAATTACCTACAGCTTTATATCTCCGGAATCGGCAAACCTCCTGGATGCCGCAGAAGACAGTCCCTTAAGGTCATTTGTGGAGCTGATGAATCCGCTTACGAGCGAGCAGTCAGTTATGAGGACCTCACTGCTTCCGGGGCTATTTGCTGCAGTTAAAGAGAACGTATCTCATGGCGAACCCAACCTCAAACTTTATGAATGGGGAAAAATCTTTATAAAAGACGGTACAAATGATCTGCCTATAGAAACAGTTACTCTTTCCGGTATCATGAGTGGAAATTACTGTGAAAAAAACTGGTACAGTGATGCCAGACTTACTGATTTTTATGATATCAAGGGAGCTGTTGAAGTTCTTATGGGTTCTCTTGGTTTATCAGACTGCACCTTTGACCGAAAAGATATTTCCGAGGCCTATGATAAAAAGATATCATGCAATATCTGTTTTGGAGATATTCTGATAGGAACCCTCGGAAAAATAAGAAATGATATTCTCGAGAAAAACGAAATAAAGACAAAGACGCTGTTCGCATTTGAACTGGATGTTGAAAAGCTTCTGGAAGCGCTTTCATCTAATAAATTTGAATACAGGTCTTTTGGTAAATATCCTGCTGTTTTCAGGGATATATCCATAGTTGTTGATAAAACAGTTGAAAGTTATCCTGTTCAGGGTATAATCAAAAATATTGGCGGAGATCTTGTTGAGTCTGTTGAGGTTTTTTCTGTATTTGAGGGTGAAAAGCTTGGGGCAGATAAAAAAGCTTTAAGTTTTAGAATCTGCTACAGGTCTAATACTGAGACTCTTGACGGAGATCTTGTGAACCGTCTGCATGAAAAAGTCATAGACGGTATAAGAGAAGAAACAGGTGGAACTCTAAGCGAGGCTTGATGTTAAATGAAGATTCCTGAAGATAAGCGCTATTTCCGTATAGGAGAAGTTAGTCGCATTATCGGCGTGGAACCATACGTTTTAAGGTACTGGGAGAGTGAATTTCCACAGATAAGACCTGGACGGGCTGATTCAAAACAGAGAACCTACCAGAAAAAAGATCTTGAGCTGATAATAGAGATCAAACGGCTCCTTTATGATGAAAAACTCACCATTGAAGGAGCCAGAAAACGACTGATAAGAAAGACATCAAATGAACCTGCAGAACCTGCTGATCTGGTTGAGGATATTAAATCAGAATTAAGAAGTATTGTCAGTCTGCTGAGCCGTTAATCCTGTCGTACATTCCTGCCTGAAAGTAAATTAACCACAATGAGCGATGAAAACCCTGGAGGTGTATTCAATTGTATAGAGGTGAATATGCAGAGGTGAAGTATCAGTGATTCAGTGGCGATATGTGATGTCAAATTGCGGTACTGTATTTTAAACCACGGTGGACACGGAGAGCACAGAGGAGAAGCCTTTTTTATAATAAAGGGCTTTTCTCCGTGTTCTCCGTGCTCTCTGTGGTGAAGAATTAATCTTTTGCTGTTTAAATATACAGCCCGCAAATGCAAAGGTTTGCACCTGATGCTGTATGCTGGTATAAATATAAACTGGACATAAATAGCGATTGAATGAAACATAGATGAAAAAAGGATAATAACATAATGAAAGGTCTGGAACTAAGCCGCGGATATTACAGTGATATATGCCGCCCTGCAGTCGAAGAGCATTTTAAGGAGCATATAGATAAAATGGCTTTCGGTCTGGTTGGAGACGGGTCCGAATGTTACGGCTTTGATGATGAAATCTCCCGGGATCATGATTTTGGGCCTCGTGTAATGGCCTGGCTTTCGACGAGTGATTACGAGCTTTTCGGAGCAGAGCTCCATAAATTTATTATAGCTCTTCCTAAGAGTTATAAGGGCTATGAAGGTGTCAATATAAGTGAGTACGGACAAGGCAGGGAAGGGGCGTTCAGTATTCCTGATTTTTTTAAAAAATTTACCGGGCTCGATCATCCTCCGGAAACCTTGATAGAATGGATGAGAATTCCTGAAGTCAATCTTTCCATTGCTACAAACGGTGAGGTGTTCAGTGATGCTTCAGGTGCCTTTACCGGCTACAGGGAGTATCTGCTTGCAGGCTACCCCGAAGATGTAAAACTTAAAATGATTGCTGCAAGGTGTATGAAGGCCGCCCAGTCCGGCCAGTATAATTTTCCGCGGTGCATTAAAAGAAAAGAATACACTGCTGCCCAGATAGCGCTTTCTGAGTTTATAAATACAGTCTGTTCGCTTGTCTATCTGCTTAACAATAAGTTCAAACCTTTTTATAAATGGATGCACAGAGGGCTTAATGATCTTTCCCTTCTTGGGAAAGATATTTCACCGCTGCTCAATGACATTTCTCTTTCAAATGATCATATTAAAAGTGTTGATATTATCGAACAGATCAGCGGTATGGTTATTAATGTTATAAGAGATGAGGGGCTTTCGGATTCAAATTCCGATTTTCTGCTTGATCATGCACCTTTAATACAGCAGAAAATAAAGGATGAATATTTAAAAAATATGGTGCCATGGGGGTAAAAATGGAACGGAATGAATTGATAAAAAAGATTCTGGCAGCCGAGTGGCAGATGTTTACTAATGTTAACGGTGCAAATGGGCGGGCTTCATGTCAGGATGATCAAAAGACCTTTACAGTTATGAGGAAGGCCCAGGCTGACATATGGGCTGATGAAACCCTTAAAAGCTATCTGAATGATCTAGAAAATGCCCTGGAGCACGGTGAGAATCTTATGGCCATAAAGTATGCCCATATGATGGAAATAACTCATCCTGATGAATATGAGCGTATAAAAGACCGGCTTCCGGTTGTGAGTGACTCAGTTCTTGAACTGGTTGATAAAATCAGCGATTATCACCTTTCATGGTCTCTTGAGTCCTCAGTGAAATATCCCAGGCTTTTTTCTCTTGGCCGTCCTGTGTCTTCAGGTGCCGGTGTGTCGCAGCAGACTATTTCCATTCAGAATTATCTGCGCAGTGAGTTACTGACATATTCAGAAAACACTTTGAAGCTGTGCCTGAAAGATACTGTAGAAGCAATTGAAAATAAAGTGAATTTGTCACTTGAGATATTGAGGAATACAGCAAGAAGCTACGGTTATGATTCTTTAGAGAAGATTGAAGAAAGACTTTCTTCACGGTAGATAATAATGGAGCAATTTTTAATAATCCTCACCTTTCTGATTATAGGTAAAGGTCTAAGGCATGTTCCTGATTTTCCGGATGAAACCGGGACTGTCTTAAACATGTTTGTAATATATGTATCCATGCCTGCTCTGGTCCTTCAAAATGTTCCTCAAATGGTATTTTCAAAAGATCTTCTGGTTCTCATGATCATGCCCTGGGCTGTTCTGCTTTTATCATGCGCTTTAATTCTGCTATTTTCCCGAATCTTTAAATGGAGCCGCTCAGTCACAGGCTGCCTTATGCTGTTGATACCTCTCGGAAATACATCCTTTTTCGGTTTTCCCATGGTAAAGGCTTTTTTCGGGGAAGGGGCTATTCCCTACGCACTAGTTTATGACCAGGTGGGTTCCTTTTTAGGGCTTGCAGTATACGGCTCTTTTATCCTGGCTGTATATGGATCAGCCGGAAGCAGGCCTACGGTTAAAAGCGTTACAAAAAAGATTATTACCTTCCCTCCGTTTATTGCCTTAATAATAGCCGTTTTATTAAAGCCGGTTGAATACCCTCCTGCATTTATGAACCTGTTAGCAATGCTGTCTTCAACTCTTGTCCCGCTGGTAATGACTGCAGTGGGCTTTCAGCTTACATTACGGCTCAACAGAGAGGATACTTTTCAGCTCGGATTCGGTCTCCTTGTAAAGCTGGTTGCAGTTCCTGCAGCAGCGCTTATTTTCTGCAAAGCTGCAGGTCTTGAGGGGGAAGCCGTAAGAATATCAATATTTGAAACCGGAATGCCTCCAATGATTTCAGCAGGAGCCCTGGCTATTATGGCAAATCTCTCCCCGGCCCTTACCTCTGCACTGGTAGGTGTAGGCATTATTATCAGTTTTGCTACACTTCCGGCTCTTTATCATTTACTTTCATTTATCTGATTTATTAACTTTTGGTCCCGCTCTTTCAGGTGGATTTGCCAGTATTGATTTTTCTCTGATTATCTCCTTGAGTCTGCAGAAGTTCCACTCAGTATCCGACGGATTCCAGGTATTCTCATAATCAGTGCAGGTCTCAGGCTTTTTTAGAGGGTATTCTTCAATAGGATCATCAACTAAATTATAAAAAACACAGCTTTCCATTTTCGTGTCAGCATCACATATCACCTTATATACAGCATTTCTGGCCCCGACTTCTATGGGGTATCCCTCTTTATAGGCATTAACTGTTTCGGAAAGCAGGTAACCTTTATGAGGATCACGTATATCTTTTTTATTTTTAAAGAGAACAGGAGTAAGTGATACGGCGTCCACTTTAACCATGCCTGTGCCTTCCCTGTTTGGCACCATTTCAGGGACATCAAGACCGGCCAGTTCAAGAATTGTGGAAAACAGGTCAACATTATGTATCCATTCATTGCTCTCAGACCCTGCCTTAATGCCCGGTCCGCGTATTGCCATAGAAACACGGACCCCGCTTTCAAAGGCAGTGCCCTTGCTGCGTCCCTGTTTGGTGATATACATGTTGTCTATAAACTCTCTTTTGGGCCCGAACATCCATGTGCCGTTATCACCAAGGTAGATAATGTAGGTGTTCGGATCAAGCTTATCAACCGTATCTATTAATCTATCTATCATTGTATCCATGCTGTTGGTCATTGCCCTCATAAGAGCTTCCGATGAGCATGAGCCTGTATTTGCAGATCCGAACTGTCCGTCCGGTCCCATGCACTCTTCCATCTCTTTTCGGGATATATCATCCATTGTATCTTCATTGGGGATTACCATCGGGTTTGGTTCCTGCTGGCCGGTGATATGAGAAAGGTTAAATGCAAACCATGTAAACCATGGTTTGTCAGGGTTAGCAGCTTCCTGCCCGGTTATCCATTTAATGGCATCTGCTGTTTTCACAACAGGCGCATAGGTGGTAGGTTTTATACCGGGTAAAGACCTTACCGTGGCTTTTTCGGTTCTCCATTTGTCAGGAGGTGTAGAGTCATCCTGTACATGATAGTCCCATTCGTAATATGTTGCTACGCCCCCGTGAAGATTACCCTGAAACAGGTCAAAGCCCGCTTCCTTCGGCTTCATACCAGGGTATTCAAACAGGCCGGCTATATGCCATTTACCAAACACAGCAGTGCTGTATCCGCCTTTTTCTTTTAAATCCTTTACAAAGGAATGATGATTCTGGGTGAGCCAGCCTGTAGGGTCAATTATACCTGTTTTGGCAGCATAAAGGCCGGTTAAAAGAGAAGTACGGGTTGGTGAGCAGAATGGCTGAGCCCATGCATGGGTAAATCTCATACCGCTTTTTGCAAGTTTATCAAGCGCAGGAGTTGATGCAGGCCGGCCATCTATTTCTTTGTAATGCGGATGATTATGACCGGATGGTCCGTACTTTTTTGTCAGGTCATCAATCAAACCCGGGTACATACCGGTTGTAACATCTATGCCGATATCATCTCCAATTATCAGCAGGATGTTCGGACGTTTGGGTTTACTGTCTTTTGCTGTTGTGCAGGAGCACATGAATACTGCAGCAAAGACAGTCAGAACAGTTAATAGTAATCCGCAAAAAGACTTTCCAGTTGTTTTGTTTTCCACTTGTTCACTCTTCCTCTCCTCCCCCGGTTATTGTTACAGGCTAGAAAAAATGTATCAGTGTCATGATCTTATTTTATAATATCTTTTATTAATATTTTTTCGGCTTTTCTTTCAAGTCTTTTATTAAGTGCGTTTCCGGTCTTGTATTTTTTATAAAAAAATCATAAGAATGATCTACCGTATCATTTCAGTCACAATGCAGTACTGCCTTAAGATGTGCAACAGGACCGCTGTCTTGTATATCTTTCTCAAAGTAGATCTTATTTTAGTTTTTGGATTCATTAAGCTGTCCCATGGCAAGGACTGCTTTTTTTAATGCAGATATTATATGCCGCATCTCAAAATACTCAGATAATAAGGGAGAAATTAAATGGAAGAACAGAAAAAACGTGGTGGTTGTTTAAAAATCGGTGCAATCGGTTGTCTGGTAGTGTTGATTCTCGCCATAGTAGGCGGTTACTTAGCTCTAAAATATGTAAAAGGAAAAATTTCTCAATACACCTCTACCGAGCAGATAGAGCTTCCTGCAGTTGATGCTTCTCAGCAGGAAATAAGCGACACCTTAAGCCGTGTTAATGCATTTATGACTGCCATTGATAAGAGTGACCTTACTGAGCCGTTATATCTGACTTCCAGAGATGTCAATATTCTTATTAATAATCATCCGGCATGGAATAATATGGCCGGAAAAGTATATGTGACTCTTGAAGGTGATCAGGCAAAGGGAGATATAAGCATACCTCTTGGCCCGCTAAACGATATGTTTAAGGGGAAATACCTTAACGGATCTGCCTCTTTAAGAATTGGTATGGATGATATGGGAGAGTTTTACGCATTTTTAAACTCAATAGATGTCGGAGGTGAAAAAATTCCGGATCAGTTTATGGAGGCCTTCAGCAAGGAAAATTTTGCAAGGGGATTTGTTAAAGATCCCAATATCGCAGAAATACTCGATAAGTTTGAATCCATAACTGTTAAAAACGGGAAACTGATACTTTATCCTAAAAAAGGTTAAGAGAATTATCTGGTATTAGTGCTACCATACAATATCAGATAAAACATATTTACAGGTACAGGGGCGGATCTTGCGTCCGCCCGTCTCTTTAATCAGCTTGTAAATATGAACATCCAGCATCAGAAACAAATTCCAGCCCTGCAAAAAGTCTGTTAAAACGGCAGTAGATTCATGTTATTCTTTCCGGAGGAAATTGCCGATGAAATATCATCACATGTTATTTTGTCTATCCGTTATCGTTTTACTTTTATCAGCTCAGCCTTTTTATGCTGAAGATACAGAATCATCGGATTCAACATCATGGCAGGAAAAAGCACATAAACTCGGTCTATCTGAAAAAGACATTTATCTGCTTGATAAAAACCGGATTCTCATAACCAATGATGCCTGCAAACAGATATTTTCTTTATATATAAGAGGTAAAGAGCCTTTATTCATAACATCCGATTCACTTCTTAACGCCTATCATGTGATATATGAAGAATCCATCATCAGGCTTGAGAGTACAATGGCAGAGCGCCTGCCAGTTATTCTAAAAACAATTCAAAAAAATATTAATGATACACATGACAAGATCACCGGGAAGCCGCTGCTGGTATCATCAGCGAAAAAAAGAGCAGTACTTGTTACAGGTATTGCTCTCAAGCTCATGGATGATTCTTTCAGTTTAAAGAATCGTGAACTCAACGCTATTATAAAAGAGGAAACAAAACGTATCATTAAAGCAGAAGGCATCCTGATGCCGGAGTGGCTTGGAATACCTGATGAAAGTTTTTCAGCTATTGATTATTCAAGGTTCAGACCAAGGGGATTTTATACAGAGTCTGACCAGCTTAAAAATTACTTCCGCGCTGTTTCATGGCTTCAGTCCATACCTTTCAGGGTAAGTAAAGATGAGGAATTCCTGTCTATAATGATGCTGGGAAATTCCATATCATACCGAAGATTAAAAAAAACTGCTGAATCGCGAAAAACAGGAGCTTCCTTTATGGCCTACAGGGCCTTTATAGGCGCCGGAGATGACCTGGATCTCCTGGCAGCAGAGGATATGGCCCGGAATGAAATTCGACTAAATCTTGAAGGTGATGGCCTTGAAAGAAAACGGTCATGGCTTGTCAGGTCTATTGAAGAATACCGCAGTTTCTCCGAAATAAACGATCAGGTCAGGTTTGCGCCTGCTGATCCCGGCAAAAAGAAACAGACCGAACCGGAATTCCGTATTATTTCCGCATACAGAATACCGGATGCCATACTTTTTCAGAGGACTACTGATCCCACTAAGTTTAACCGCAGCTTTCCTGAGGGGCTTGAAGTTTTAACAGCCCTCGGGTCAGACTTTGCCCGACATACGTTTAAGGATGAAAATAAGGCGGATGTTTTAAATGCTATAGAATCATGCAGGGCGTATTTTAAAGGCAAAAGTCTGTACTTCAAATATCTGGATGCTTTAAGGACACTCGTAGATGAACCTGAACATGATGCCCCTGATTTTATGAAAAACAATGCCTGGAAAATAAAGAGCAGTAATACGGCTCTATCAGGCTGGGCTCAGCTCAGGCACACATGGGTACTGCAGGCAAAACAGAGTGCATTTGTTCTTTCCGCTACAATGGTTCCTGAAGGATTTGTTGAACCTGAGCCTGATTTTTTCTATAAAATGTCTGAGCTTATTTCTGATACCAGAAGCATCCTTATACAGGCCGGGGCTTTTGAACCTGATATAGACAAGGAATATAAGGCTGACCTTGATAAATTATGGGAGAAGCTTGAAAAAACCTGCCGAAGGCTTGAAATCATTGCTCATAAACAACTCAGGCATGTCTCTTTAAATGAGAGTGAAATTACATTTATAAAAGGTTATGGTGAAACAATTGCCGGTATCATGATGTATGCCGGGAATTCATACCTGCATCCGGAAGATGATGCCATGAAAGTTAGCGATGTATACGCCAGCCCGGCTAAAGGCGGATATCTTCATGCAGGAACTGCAAGGCCAAGAAAAATGTATGTGCTTTACCCATGGAAGGGGCAGACAATATTATGTGTTGGCGGAATTGTTCCCTATTATGAATTTATTAATTCATCAAGACTGGACGATGAGTCCTGGAAAGAAATACTTGATTCGGAAAAACGTCCGGCTCTCCCCGAATGGACATGGCCTGTTGTAACAGAAGGCGGACTTGGGAAACCGAAATATGAGAAATTTCCATGAGATGATCAGTTTTGAACAGCGAAATTTGATTTTTAATTTTAATCAGGGAGTAAAAATGACCTCTTATCCTTTGCGGACAGCAATATCTGTTTTTATTATACTCTGCATCTTTTTTATACCGGCAGTTTCAACAGCCCAGAACTTTCCAGCTGTACTGATAGAGGATGAGGACAGCGGAGAAGTAACTCCCCTTAAAATGACAGAGCTCGATATTGATGTTTCTGTGGTTTCAAACATTGCAACCACAACTATGTCCATGACCTTTTATAATGATCTTGATCGTGTGCTCGAGGGCCGGATGGTTTTTCCTCTCGGGGAAGGTCAGACTGTTTCACGCTTTGCCATGACAATAGGCGGTCATTTAAGAGAAGGAGTAGTGGTAGAAAAAGCAAAGGGAAGGGCGGTGTTTGATTCTGTCGTAAGGCAGCAGATTGATCCGGGCCTTCTTGAATGGACAAAGGGGAACAACTTTAAAGCAAGAATTTATCCTGTCCCGGCAAAGGGGTATAAAAAGATTATTGTGGCTTTTGAGCAGGAGCTGATAGATGCGGAAAACAGCTACCTGTATCTTCTGCCCTTAAACTTTAAAGAGAAGGTGGATAAGTTTAAGGTAAGGGCCGAAGTGTTTAAACAGGAGATTAAACCTGAGCTTAAAAAGAACGAAATTGAAAACTTTGAATTCAGTAAATGGCAGGAGTCATATGTTGCCGAGGCTGAACATGCCGATTATCTTCCTGCCGGCCAGCTGGCCTTTTCGCTTCCAAAGGAAAAAGACCGCCAGAGAGTATTTATAGAAAAAGACCAGGACAATTCCGGTCACTCATATTTCTATGTTTCAATTGATCCCAAAATAAAACAAGCCTCAAAGGAGCTCCCGAAAAAAATCTGCCTGTTATGGGATGTCTCAACATCCGGTGCCGCAAGAGATATTGAAAAAGAGTTTTTGGTTTTAAAAAACTACTTTAAAAAACTCAAAAAATCCGCTGTCCATGTTGTTCTGTTTTCAAGTGAAGTCATATCTGAAAAGGTCTTTGATCTGAATAATGAAACAAAAGAGCTTTTTGAATATTTAAGAAATGCAGAATATGACGGCGGAACACAGCTTGGCGCAATAGACCTATCCCTCTATAAATGTGACGAATTTATCCTGTCATCAGACGGGCTTTCAAACTTTGGTGAATCGGAAATCACTCTTTCCGATACTCCTGTTGCAGTCATTAACTCCTTTAAGAGTGCGGATCACTCCTGTTTAAAATATATTTCCCAGGCCGCAGGCGGCGTGTATATAAACCTGAATAAAGTAACATCAGAAGAGGCAGTGGAAGCCCTTTCGTCCCAGGCATACTTATTTATTTCTGCGGAGTATGACAGTAAAAGCATAAAAGAGACATATCCCCGAATTTCTACGCCTGTCAATAAGGATTTTTCAATCGCAGGCATACTCTTAAAGGATGAAGCTGAAATTAAACTTAATTTCGGGTTTGGAAACCGCGTTAAATATTCAAAAAAGATCAGGCTTAATAAATCGGAAAATTCAGATAACAGCAGCCTGATAAAAAGAATATGGGCCCAGAAAAAAATATCCGAACTGGATATGATGTATGAGAAAAACAAAGAAGAGCTCACCAGGCTCGGTAAAGAACTTGGTATCGTAACCCGCAGCACCTCCCTTATAGTATTGGACAGGATAGAAGACTATGTCCAGCACAGGATTGTTCCGCCGGAACATATGAAGGCTGAGTATTTAAAAATGCTTCAAAAAGAAGAAAGGGAAACTGAAAGAACAGAAAAAAAACACATGGATTCCATCATTAAAAGCTTTGAAGAACAGGTTAAATGGTGGGACACGGAATATCCGGTTAAGGGGAGTAAGGTAAAGAAATCCGGGCATAACGGTACAATCAGCAGAATGACCACACAGAGAAATAGTGAAGTTGCGGCGAGTATGCCGGTGTATGATTCTGTAGAGGAAGAGCGTTTTACGCTGGAAGAAATGGTTGTCGCTGGCGAAAAGAGAGGACCGGAGGTTCCAGTTTCTGGCGATTTTTCTGCAATAAAGTTAAGCAAGTGGGACTCAAAAACACCATATCTTAAAAAACTTAAAAAAGCGGCTGATGATAACGCCTATAACGTGTACCTGGAATTAAAAAATGATTATCAGAACAGCTCGGCATTTTACCTGGATGTGGCTGATTTTTTCATGGAGAAAAAACAGCCTGAACTGGCCTTGAGGATACTTACAAATATTGCCGAAATGGAGACCGAAAACCATCAGCTTTTACGCATATTAGGCTACAGGCTAATGCAGCTCGGGTATTATAAATACGCCATCGCAGTTTTTAAAGAAGTACTTGAGATAAGAGAGGAAGAACCTCAGTCATACCGCGATCTGGCGCTGGCATATGATGCTGACAGGCAGTATCAAATGGCTGTTGATCTGTTTTATCATGTGGTGTCAAAAAGCTGGGACAGTCGTTTCTCTGATATCGGCCTTATTGCGCTTCATGAAATGAATGCGGTTGTTGCCCGATCTGATACAGAGCTTAAACTGGATAATATTGATAAACGCCTGCTTAAAAATCTGCCTGTTGATATCAGGGTAGTACTTACATGGGATGCAGATAATACTGATATGGATCTATGGGTAACCGATCCCCTTAAAGAAAAGTGCTACTACCAGAACCGGAACACATATTTAGGCGGGCGCATGTCCAATGATTTTACCGGAGGATATGGCCCTGAAGAGTTTATGCTTAAAAAAGCTAAGGCAGGAAAGTATAAGATTCAGGTAGATTATTACGGAAATCATCAGCAGACAATTTCCGGAGCCACCACAATACAGGTAATGCTTTATACAGATTTCGGCAAACCGAATGAAAAGCAGAAGGCTATCACATTAAGATTAAAGGATGAAAAAGAAGTTATAGATGTTGGCGAGTTTATATTTGGTGATGAGTAAATAGTAAGTATTACCTGTCGTATTTGCCTTTGTAGAGACAGGTTCCTGTCACGCCATAGCAGATTTGCGACGGCGGATTTTAACCTGTCTAAAAAGATGGTTAATCCTTGATGAATGTTTTTATAACAGGCTTTGGAGGCTGCAATAAACATAACAAAAGACAGGTCAGAGAACTGTCTCTACAAAAAATGCAAAATTCTATACGTATTTAAAAACGTTATTGCCAGTTTTTTTCCCTGCACCTTGTACCTTTCTTTTATCATTCACACCCTCCTGCCGGACACGGTGCCGGTACATAGGTCGATTCTCCGCTGCCTAATATAGCGTAGATAGAAGGTCCTTCATTTTTGGGAATCTCCTGACTGCAGTGACTTCCGCAGCTGGAAGGGAAGGTGTCACTGTTTGATTTTTTACTGAACATCCTGAAATCGGCGCGCTCATAGGCCTGGTAGGAGTTATGAAAAAAGGTTCCGCCCGGGGATATGGTGTAGAGGTAATCGGTCGTATATCCGCCCCGGTGTGTTATTCTTAAAAATGTATTGTTTACTGTGAACCAGCTTCCGTTTGCAAGCATAGTCATCTGCCCCTGGTTAACTGTAAAGCGGAATTCATCAGCATCTACATCTTTTCTATAGTGATGCAGTCCGCCCACGCTGCTGTTATCCTGAAACCATCCCTGGCCCGGCCCGTCAATCAGTCTCTGATCCTGCTTTTTAGCAGACTCAGGGATGTTTTCCATGTCTACCATCTTATAGTCATCCCCTGCCTCTGCGGCTAATAAGGCACCGCTTTTAAGGCCTGATATGACAGGTTTAGTGCCGCTTTCCGATATCTTTTCTATTCTTCCGGTGTAGCCACCATTAAAACCGGCATCGGAAATAAGACTCCCCTGTGTTTCATCAAGCCAGATATATGCGTATTTTTTAATAGAACCTGAAACCGGGACAAATACAAAAGCAATATTATTTGAAGTGAACCACTGACCGCTGACACCGTTTAATACTGCCGTTCCATCCTCCCAGGCCCTGAGATCAAAGTTACCTATCTTTATAGCTCCTTCTGTCCAGTGCGTGTTACTGCCTGTGATCCATCGCGGGTCGCGATAGGAGTTCTCCGGTTCTTCAGGCGGGACAGGGGGAAGAAGTTCACATGGCGGAACATAATCCGGCGGGAACTCCATTTCATTTGAGACAACCAGGCGAAGCTGAGGGCCTATACCGTCAATCGAACGAATCAGACGCCCTGTTATATAGTCTTCGCTCCCCTGAATATCCCGCCGTGTTTTCTGTGTGTGTTTTCCGCTGTTAGGGCCAACCGGATCTGTTCCTCCCGTATGAGTAAGTTCCCAGGAGTTATATGCCCACTCTTCACCGCCCATTGCGTTTTCACCAATGTCATCCAGGCTGCTGAGGTAATTTTTTGCCGCGTATTCAAATTCAGCTTCGGTCATCATGCGGTAGGCTTTGCCTGTCTGAAGGCTTAACTCACAGGCAAATCTCATGGCATCATACCAGGTTATGCTGATCATGCCGCCCATACTCTCGCCTGTTACGGCTTCCCATAAAGCCGCTGTCACCTGATTTTTTGCTATATGATAACTGCTGACTGTCACCCCCGGAACAGGGTCTGTCTCAGGAGGGCAGGTGCTTCCTTCGCATCCCAGGGTAAATGATCCGCCCGGTATGTATACCATATCAAAAGATACACCGTTTATCTCTTCTGTGTAGTCTTCGGCAGGAGGGAAAATTACTGTATCCGTATCTGATGCGTTAATCCAGTATCCATAACCTGGTTCAAGGCCGTCAAGATCACTGAAATCCGGATTTCCAGGATTATGAACACGCCACTTATTTCCTCTGTATTCCCATACAGACCTGAGATTTTTCTCGCCAAATTCAAAAGATGTCATTGCATCTGTCATGTTTTTTTTAGCGCCAAAGGTAACACCGACAAGATTCCAGCCGTTGTTTAAAGGTATAACTTCAGCCAAATCAGTACCGTCACCGGACAGAACTGCCGGTTCTGTCATGTTAATCCAGTAGCCGATACCTGCAGACATTGATGGTAAATCGGAAAAATCAGGATTTGCCGGATCGTACACATACCAGTGTCCTTCACGGTAGGTCCATAGGGATTTAAATTTGCCCGCTATGGAGCCGGTGACCTGAGAAATTTCTGTGCTGCCGGGCTGCTGAGGCAGGGAGATAAGGTTCCATCCCTGTTCCAGGGTGATCTGAAAATCCGCTGCAGCAAAAGGAGAATATACCGATACCAGAAAAAGAACAGCAAAAATAAATGATCGTTTCAGAATTCCTGCAGCAGCCATTATTTCCCTCTTTTATATGTAGATTAAGGTGATAAGCATCATCTAAAATAACTTAATCAATTATACAGTAAAAACAAAAAATATTAAAATTGACAAAAATAACAATATTATTTAATTACTAGTAAAACGATAGTGTTTGTAGTGATAAAGGATTTTTAATGAAGCTTTCTACAAGAGTAAGGTATGGAGTAAGATTTATGGTTTTCCTGGCCGAAAAATATGGGCAGGGACCGGTGTTATTAAAAGAAGCAGCATCCGAGCAGGGCATATCCGAGAAATATTTAAGTTTAATAGTGATACCTCTCAGAAGCGCCGGGCTTATACTCTCAACCCGGGGCGCCCATGGCGGATATGCACTGGCAAATGACCCGCAAAATACCGCACTTAAAGAAATTGTAGATATTCTGGAAGGTGAAACATGTCTTGTTGATTGTATCAAAAAACCCTCCTCATGCGCCAATATGTCCCGCTGCCCAACCAGGGATATATGGCAGATAGTAGGTGATAAAATATCAGAAGCTTTGAGTGAAATAACCCTGTTCCAGCTGGCTGAAGATTCCAGAGAAAAAAAACAGAAGTGTGCTCAAAATGAGATGTGATTTTGATTAATTGATTTGACGGGTTTAAAAAATCGTAAATGACTGATATAGTATACGGATATAAAATGATATGCACCTGAATGTATTGTTCGGCAGCTCAATCGACGAATCGGCTGGTCATATATGTCATCCTTTCTTATATAATGTTTTCGATATCCCTTCCTGTTTTTATTGCTTCAGGCACGGCAAGATGCATAAAAAATAATGGTTTGCCTTGTTTAAGAAACATTTAGAATTATTAAAGGAGACAACTAAATGGGATCAAAATATAAACATGTTTTTACACCGATCAATATAAGAGGAATTGACTATAAAAACAGGATAATGCTTGCGCCTCCGTCCCCCAACCTTGCAAGCGAGGACGGGAAGGTTACAAATGACTTTGTGGACATATTCGTTCCTTTTGCCAGGGGAGGAGCCGCAGTTGTCAATGTTGGTAATTCAATGATTGACTACAAGGAGGCCCGCGACGAAGAACGCCAGCTTGATTTAAGTACAGATGCCTGCATCCTGCCTCTTACACGTTACGCAGAAGCATGCCTCGGTTACGGCGCACAGCCTAATCTAGAAATAAACCATAACGGCAAGGATTCCGATTATGATATGACCGGAAAACCGGCCTACAGTGCTTCTTCCTTTATTCCTTCAATAGAGATATTCCGGGCCAAAAAAGCTGGACGTGAGCCCAGACCCACAGTAGAGATGGATCATGCCAAAATAAAAGATACTGTTGATAAATACGCAATGGCTGCCCTGCGATGTAAAAGAGCGGGCTTTAATATGGCAATGATTCACGGCGGACACGGAAATCTTATTTCCCAGTTTGCCAGTCCTTTGTATAACAAGCGTACCGATGAATACGGCGGTTCTACAGAAAACAGGGCGCGCTTTACTCTGGAAGTGCTTGAAGCCATGAGAAAACTCTGCGGCAATGACTTTGTAATAGAAATGCGTGTCTCTGCAGATGAAATCCATCCGGACGGCATGCACTTTGATGAAACCCTTAAATACATTGATATGTTCAAGGACATGGTTGATATACTCCATGTTTCGGCCGGTCTTCACAGCGAGTTCAAGTATATGCGCAACTGGTGGCAGAATTACATGATGGACAGGATGTATAATGTTCATTATGCGGCTGACATTAAAAAGGCCTTCCCGAACCTCATAGTAGCCACAGTAGGTTCCATAATGAACATAAAGATGGCGGAAGAAATAATTTCCGAAGGCAAGGCGGATTTTGTAGCAATGTGCCGTCCGCTTCTTGCAGACCCTGAAATGCCGAGAAAGTACGCGCTTAATAAAGAAGAGGATCACCGCCCGTGTTTAAGATGTCAGTACTGCGGAAAAAGGCTTATTGTTCCGGCTGTTATAAACTGTTCCGTTAACCCTTACCTGGGTAATGAAAGAGAATTTCCTGATGGAAAGGTAAAAAAGGCAGAAGTAAAAAAGAAAGTAGCCGTTATAGGCGGAGGGCCTGCAGGAATTCAGGCTCTGCTTACCCTTGTTGACAGGGGGCATGATGTAACTCTTTATGAGAAAAACGACACGGTAGGGGGGCTTATTGTTCCGGGATCTGTGCATTCATTTAAACAGGATATAAGAGATTACCTTAAATATCTACAGTGCCAGGTAGCCAAATCACCTGCAAAAGTGCTTTTAAATACCGAGGCAACAAAAGAGATCCTGGATAAAGAACAGTATGATGCCCTTATAATTGCAGTGGGTTCAAAACCAATTGTGCCTAACCTGCCCGGTATTGATAAACCTCATGTGCACTGGGCGCCTGATGCATGTACCGGAAAGGCAGAGCCGGGAGAAAAAACAGTTGTTATAGGAGCCGGACCTGTAGGAATTGAGTGCGCAATTGACCTTGCCGAAAAAGGCAAGGATGTGTGCATAGTAGAAATGGCTCCGGACCTTACGCATCTTATGGCATCTGCCAGCGGTGCGGCATTTGAGCTCCAGGAAATGATAGAAAAATATAATATTCCCGTACATTTAAACTGTAAACTTGAAGAGATAAAAGATGGTTCGGTTATATGCGGTAATGTAGAGACTTCCGAAAAAATGGAAATACCTGCAGATACGGTTCTGCTTGCTCTTGGAATGCTGTCAAAGCGTGACGAAGCAAACGAATTAAGGCGTTCAGCTCCTGAAACAGAAGTGTTTGTTGTAGGAGACGCCATTAAACCGGGGCTGGTAGGACCGGCTGTTATGTCGGCATTCAGGGCAGCAGCTCATATTTAAATTTTGTAGAGACAGGTCTCAGACCTGTCTTTTTTTTGGTGCTGCTACAACTGCCATTGGTTGTTGAATCTATCAGGGGGGACGCTACCTTTTTAGACGGGTTAATAAACCGTCTCTACGAAAAACGGATCAACTGCGTGCTGTAATGATATTCACCTGAAAAAAATCCTGTTTTATCATGTCAATCCTGTCTAACAATGTTTTTCAACTTTGGTCACTCAGGATAAAAAAGGGCACACCGCCGTGTGCCCCTATATATTTCTCTAACCTGTTTCCAGCTTTCTCTTTCCTGACCTTAAACCCCGTCCCCGGCTTCTGCTCTTTGTAATTTATTTGCCGCCATATATTTTTCAACCTTATCATCCGTAAGCGAGTAAAAGAGCATACATGCAAATGTGATAACACCGCATCCAATCGGAATGTAGCAGATAATATTCATTAGATTATCTGTAAACTCTTTGGTTATTTCCATACCCGCTTCGTAACCGATAAAGGCCAGGCCCGATGTGGCCAGTGTTCCGGCAAGGGTTACTCCTATTTTCATAGGGAATGTAAGCATAGACATTATAAATGCGCTGGCATCTTTGCCGGTTTTATAATAGCTGTACTCTGCTGCATCCATAAACATGGCCTGCCGCAAGGGGTAGCACAGGCCTGCACCCAGTATTGTCAGGCAGGCAATGGCTATATAGACAACAGGGCTCGAATCTCCGTATAAACGCAGAACAAAGTATCCGGCGATTCCCCATATTGCAGCAAACAGGTATGTGTTTTTTTTGCCTGCTTTTTTTGCAGTCATCTGACCCAGAATCGTACTTACAAATGTTGCAATACCAAGTGAAAGAGAGTAGGGCGACATATATGCTTCATTCTGGGTTATGTATTTAAAATAGTATGCTGCAAGTGTCTGAAGTGTAAATACACCAAGGTAAACCCCTGTATCAGCAAACATTAAAATAAGAAGATGCTTGTTTTTAAAAACAATACCTACCATCTCAGGTACTGATAATTTATTGGAAGATGCCAGTACTTTATTGGGTTCGTATTTTTCATAACCCCTTGTCTGATAAAAGAGGTTCCAGTATCCCAGAACCTGGACAGCGGAAATGACTAAAGTAGTATAAATAAAGCCCATAGTCTCACTTCCTCTGCTGAAAAAGAGAAGCATGGGGACAACCGCTATACTGAACATAACCTGGCTGGCCATACCGAACTGCATATTCCTTGAGGAAAGTCTAAGTCTGTCTGCAGGGTCGTTTGTAAGTACGGATATTAACCCCATGTGTGCACTGTAGGAGCAGTTAAGACTTGCGTTACCGATTATATACATTGCACTTAAAAAGACCATTTTCAGGCCGTAGCTTAATGGAAGGTTCGTGAATGTAAGGGTAAAAAAGATGAAAGTTACAACAGGTATAAATGTAAGCCATGACCTGAACCGGCCCCATCGCATCTGGGTCTTCTGGATTATTGCTCCTGAAACCGGAATGGATATGGCATCCGCAATATGAGTTATCAGCATAATGGCAGAAACATGGATGGCCGTTATAAGTGCAACATCAGTTAAAAAAATCGCATAATAAAATGTCGGTAGAAATAACAGCAGCGTAAAAGTGAAATTTGCGGTGCTGTAACTGTTGACAAGTAATGATGGTAATCTTTTTTCCAATTCATCTGCCTCCGATAATATGTTTTATTATTTTAGAATATTTTTTAGGGCGGCTGGCAGCAGATGTCTCATATTGCTTCATGAAACGGCTGTATTCTGGTAAGACATCAAAACTGAGTATGCGATCGGTTATTTCCTGGCGCATGTAAATCCCTGGTTCCGGTTAATAAAGACCAGCAAAGAATAAGACTATGCTGAATACTCTGTAAAACTTGTAAGTCAGATGCTTCAACGGATTTTGAATAGTAGACTATTGAATTTGTTATGTCAAAACATGTTTTGTGTTTAAAACAAAGGTAAAAAAATGAGAAAGATGACAATCTGGGGTGTCGTCCATTAAAGGGTACGTCAAGAGAAAAAACACCTCTCCATTAAAAAATATTCCCTATTTTTCGAATGACGTTTTACTCCGCACACCGCCGATGCAAGTTCATTCCTACTTTGCGCCCGTGTTTTCGTCTTTTAGGTTTCAGTTTTATAACTGATCTGCAACCAGTCATCCATCAGGTTCAAGGTCGATTAAAGTTTTCTTTTTTTCAGTATACTTTATTAAAAAGAATCCTTTATAACCCCTGGCAGCATTGCTGCCCCAGAAAATCTTCGGTACCATGACGTGTCCATTTGTTTTTACAGACCTTATGGTTGTTTACCAACCCCTTATTCAGCTCACGACATAGGCAAATCAGATTATGAAAATACTTTCGACAATGTTTATTTTTTCGTGCGGTTGATCCTAATCAGCCCTCATGGTTGCAAGCCAACCCCGCTACCAGTTTTCAACCGCACGAGATTTACCTGAAAAGCTTTTCTGCATCATATGATACCTTATCCCTCATTACATAGTATGATGCTCTGGCAAGCTTATTGCTCAATGCCTTTATTGCGACTATAGCGTTCCTCTTTGCCTTCTTTCTATTATAAAAACTTTGTACTTCAGGGTAATGCCTGTTTGCGAAGTTCGCTGCTTCAACATATGCCCAGGCAAGATACTTATTCCCATTCTTCCTGTTACCTTCACCTTTCTTCTTTTTATTGGATAGCTTTTCACTTTTTACAGCTCTGCAATATGATGAGTAATTACTAACTTTTGGGAAACGGTTTATGTCTCCAACCTCCAGCATTATTGTTATACCAAGTATTTTTCCTATTCCCGGCATAGTTAGCAGCTTTTTAAATTCCGGCTTAAGTTTTGTATGTGCCAGTATTTCTTTTTCTATTTCTTTTATCTTAGTCGTCAAAAACCGTATTGTGGAAATATTGTTACTTGTTGTCAAAACCAGAAATGGATCGCTAAACAGTTTTGACACATCTGACTCATTTAGTTTTTTAACATCGCTGGAAGATATCTTTGTTCCAAGATTTCTTGTAACTGCACTTTGAAAACTTAGTATGTGAGAAGTCCTTTGCCGTACAAATAATAGCCTTCTTCTCAGTGCATCTCTTACATGGCGTTCTTCCTTTGAGTGTATATATCCTTCAGGCAATATCCCCAGCCGCTTCATATGAGCTAGCCAAAACGAATCCCATTTATCGTCTGTATGTTTCAACCCATCATATTGTTGTATGGCGTTTGGGTTAGCCAGATGAATTTTATAACCTTCTTCCTGAAGTGCATCTACAAGCCAATACCAATTGTAGGTCGATTCTACGACCACGCCTTCAAGATCCTTCTTGAATGGTTCCAGCGCAGTTAAGACATGATCTATCTGGTTGGGCAGTCTCTTCTGATACAACCGTTCATCTTTCTCATTGATAATGCCTATGTAGTTATTACTTGAATGCAAATCGATTCCTGCGTATACTTTCATTCTGGCACCTCCTAGATCCTTTAACATTTTTGTTGCGCTTATGCGCCTGGTCCATAGTACCCTATATACTATGGATGGGGAGGTGCCTATTTTACCATAAGATAATGTTTATTTCTCAGAACCCTTTATATGATTATCAGCCCTAAAATTATGTTCCCGGGCTACCTGATATTATTTGTTTTATCCTGGGTGCCTGTAAAAATAAATATAAAGGAAATCCTTAATGTTCCCGGTTTGTATATAATCAGTCTGTCTTTGATTCTTGTCATAACCGGTGTAGTCATGCTGGCTCACGCCAATGTAAGTATTAAAAAGGCTGTGGATACAAATCAGCTTATTACCTCAGGGCTGTTCAGGTATATTAGAAATCCAATGTACGGAGCGCATATCTATTTTATTATGCCGGGAATATGCCTGCTGACCAATAACGCGGTTACATTACTTTCTGTTATATGCACAGTGATTCTTTTCAATTTACTCATTTCAAAAGAAGAAAAGATTCTTGAAGAGAATTTTGGAGCAGAGTACGTTGATTATAAAAAGAGAGTAGGGCGGCTTATACCGGGGATGTTTCGTTAGTTTTTATATCCTGTTTTATGAAAGTAGCTGACAAGAGTTCGGAGTGTATTCTATTTTTTTTCAATTATATATCACCCAAAAGACGAGATAGAACCTGTAGGGGCACATGGCAATGTGCCCTCAAACTCGCACTCTGCTAAAACAAGGGCACACTGCCTGGTGCCCCTACAGATCATCTTTCATGGTATTTCGTTTATCTGAATTATTTTTCAGGCACAGGAAATAAATGCCCGGCTCTTGGAGCGCCGCACACCACGCATTCAGTGTCATACCAGCTGACAGGCTGTCCGCATTTGGGGCAGCTCCATCGTTTTTCTTCCTGCTCTGCCAATTCTTTAGCGGTCATCTTTTTTAATTTTATCAGGTTTGCCTGGTATTCCTTCCGGTGCTCATAGTTACCCATATTAACCAGTTTAGTAAACTGATCACAGGGGAGTTCTTTGCAGTCAGTACAGCGGGCAGTCTTTTCTTTTTTTAATGCGCAGAGTCGTATATCACAGTTCTGGCAATGGCCTGCCAGCTTGCCTCCGCTTAAGCATCCGTCACAGCGCTGCTTATTCATGAAATCAACAAACCATTTAAGATCAGACCTGACCAGTCCGGATGATCCCTTTTCCAGTCTCATCTTTATCTGTTTATCTTCGCCCTGTTTATTGATGTAAGAAGGGCAGATTCCGCAATAAATTCCGCATGCACCTACAAGGTTTTCTTTGCCCGCAGCTTTACTTGAAACGGCAAGGCTGTTAAGCGGATAATATGAACAAAAAAGCGCTGTACCTGCTGCTACTTTTACAAACTTTCTTCGGGTGATGTTATCATCCATACTTGTGTTTTGCTCCTTTTGAGGAAGATGATAATGCTTATCAATTGATAGGCATAATAAAGGTGTAAGTCAACCTTATTTCGCCAAAATGATTAACTGATGCTGATTTTATGAAGAATTTAAACATAATATGCGGCTTTGCCTGGGATATTTGATATTTAACCTCAGGTTGACTAAAGGTTAACTTTAGATTAACTTAAAGATGTCTTAAAATTATCTTAAGGAGACATAAAATGACTCAATACATAAGCGCAAAAGAATTCAGGCTTCGGTTTGCTTCTGTTTCCGAAGACCTTAAAAAAGCCGGTGAAATTATCGTATTAAAAAAATCAAAGCCGTTATTTAAAATTGTCCCCTTTGAAGAGGTCCCTGCTGACATTCTCGACCGGTCAAACAGCATAGCAGACAACAGCCAGCCGGATCTGCATGAAATTTCTCAAATAGTACACAGCATAAGAAAAATATGAAAGTTATCATAGATACAAATGTTGCAGTATCAGGGCTGCTATGGGGCGGACCGCCCAACCGTATTATGAGATGGATAAGAGATCGTTTACTCATTGCCTATGGATGCAAGAAAACAACTGACGAGCTTGAGCAGACATTAAGCTATGTTAAATTTAAAAAAAGATTTAAGAGATTAAATACACCCCCTGAAGAAATTTTTGCATATTTTATGAACCTTATTCATTATGTACCTGTCCCTGAAAATATCCCACATATTATAAAAGAAGATCCTGATGATAATATTTTTCTGTCACTTGCAGTAAAAAATAATGCAAGTCTTATAATCTCCGGAGATGATCATTTGCTTTCAAAGAAAGAATATAAAAGCATTCAAATCGTTACGCCGCAGGAAGCCTGTCAGATTATTGAAACCATATACAAAAAAAACTAGTCATGTCATGCGTCAGCAGTCGGTCTTCCTCGCTCTGGCACATTGGCGTTAAGGCAAAAGGTGTTGCATCATTGACATATCAGACTCCATAACTACCTTCAAAACATAGATAAATTTCTTTTGGTAATTAATTACAATTACTAAAGGTTCTTTTATAAGCATTTCATTAAAGGAGGTGATAGTATGGAAAGTATATATAAATCAAAAGCTGTATATTTTCTGATGTCCCTTTTGTTTATGATGACGTTTTCAATACCTGCCTTTGCGATGGATCATAAAGAAGATAAAAAATGTATGCACCATGGTAATTCAACAAAGGTGTTTTTTGATTTTCGCGATTCATCCCCCACAAGTGCACTTATACATATAAAACTGATCCATGACACATACAGGAGCAGTGAGTTTAAATCTGAAAACCCGGAGTTTGCAGTCGTTTTTATGGGCGGGTCCGTAAATCTACTTACTGAAAACAGAGATAAATACTCATCGGAAGATAAAAAAAAGCTTGAGGAAATAGGGCGTGTAATATCGGCAATGTCTAAAGACGGTATTAAGCTTGAAATATGTATGGTTGCTGTAAACGTATTCGGTCTTGACCCTGACTCCATTTTAAAGGAAATTAAGCAGGTGGATAACGGCTGGATTTCTTCGATCAGGTTACAGCAGAAAGTGTATGTTCAGGTGCCGGTATTTTAACAGAACGGTTCTCAATAAAACGGTTTGAACCGGAAACAAAATAAAGGGCGAATAATTATTCGCCCCTACATACTCCTTCTCGTGCACCATAATAAAAGCTGAAAGATCATCATTTTTTTTTCATATGAATATCAGAAAATAAAAAAGCATAGCATCACATGAATACAGACCCGGATATAATTTACTGTTGACATAATATATTGAACTCCATACACTTTCGATCACAATATATGACAGTGTTCCTGTTAAAATCTCTAAATATCGGTATTAAATTTCTGGAGAAGCTGAGCGTGGAATATTTGTCATATAGACCGTCTGCTATCTCATAATGAAAAAAATAAGGAATTGTTTCAGTAGAATTTAATGGACCTGACCAACTGTAACAGGAAAGAAGGAACCTGCTTGGAAACTCCTCAGGGAATTCATGTGCTCGCCAAACCTATAGGGGCTGCATGCAATCTTAAATGCGATTATTGCTTTTATCTTGAAAAGGGAAACCTCTATCCCGAAAATAAAAATCTCAAAATGCCGTATGATGTGCTTGAAGCCTATATAAAAAGCTATATCCGGTCTCAGCAAACACCCGAAGCAGAGTTTGTATGGCATGGGGGAGAGCCTGCTCTGCGCGGGATAGATTTTTATAAAAAGGCGGTTGAGTATCAGAATCAATACAATAAGTCCAAAACAATAATAAACTGCTTTCAGACCAACGGGACCCTTTTAACAGATGAGTGGTGTAATTTTTTTAAACAAAACGGTTTTCTTGTAGGGATAAGCCTTGACGGTCCCGAAGATATCCACGACAGATACAGACGAGACCGCGCAGATCAGCCCACTTTTAAAAAAGTGATGAAAGGCCTGGAACTGTTAAAAAAATGGGAAGTGGAATTCAATGTTATGGCATGTGTTGCAAAGGAGACTGCCTATCGCCCTCATGATGTATATGCATTTTTAAAAGAACAGGAGATAGATTTTGTACAGTTTACACCTGTTGTAGAAAGAATGCCGGATCAAAAGGCATTGGCGTACGGTTTGAACTTTGCCATGCCCTTAAGGCCAGGGACAGCATGTGATAATACTCTGCTTACACCATTGACTGTAGAACCCCCTAAATACGGTGATTTTTTAATTGGCGTGTTTGATGAATGGGTGCGTAATGATGTGGGGAAAATGTTTGTTATGAATTTTGAATGGGCCCTGAACTCGGCATTCGGGTTCGATTCACCGGTGTGCATTTTTTCAAAACAGTGCGGCGGTGCTTTGGCTGTTGAGCATAATGGGGATGTATATTCATGTGACCATCATGTCTATCCGGAATATCGGGTTGGCAATATAATGACTGAAGATCTTGCAGATATGGTCCAGAGATCTTTAAAAAGAGGATTCGGTCCGCACAAAGAGAAAAACCTGCCGCGATGCTGCAGGGAATGTGATGTGCTGCAGGCCTGCAGGGGCGGGTGCCCCAAAGATCGTTTTATGAAGTCCAGGCATGACGAACCCGGACTGAATTACCTTTGTGACGGATATAAAAAGTTTTTCAGGTACTCTGCAAAATATATGAGCGCCTTTAAAACTCTTTTAGAGCTGGAACTTGATCCTGCCTGTATAATGCAGGCTGTTGGAAAACCATTAGTGATACCTGCAAGTGAAAAGACCGGTAATAAAAAAGTAATGTTGTGGATCAAATAGGCAGTATAAAAACCATTGCCGGATAGTTTCACCCGGTATTGGGTATAACTGTTTTCCGTTTAACTGTTGTATAAGAGGAAGTTACAAGGAGGATATGAAATGAAGTCTTACCGTTCAAAGAGTATGCTGCTCGGAGGCGCCATAGCCCTGAGCACGCTGTCAGCAGGCATGACTCTAAATGCCGCACCCAGGCAGGAACCTGCAGCGCCTGTATGGCCTGAAACTGCCAAAGCCCCGAAAGGCGCTCCCAATGTAGTACTTATCCTGCTGGATGACGTGGGTTTTGGTCAGACAAGCGCACTGGGCGGGAATATTAAGACCCCGGTTATCGACAGGCTAGCCTCAAAGGGACTTCTTTACAACCGTTTTCATGTATGCCCCATGAGTTCGCCTACACGGGCCGCTCTTTTAACCGGCAGAAACAGCCACCAGGTAGGCAACGGCGGCATTACACAATTTGCATCAGGTTATCCGGGATACAATTCCGTGTTTCCAAAAGAGGGCGCACCAATGGCGGAAATATTAAAACGGAACGGGTACAGCACTGCCGCCTTCGGCAAGTGGCACAATACCCCGTCCTGGGAAGTAAATCCTGCAGGGCCATTTGATAATTTTCCGACAGGGCAGGGGTTTGAGTATTTTTACGGCTTTCTGGATGGCGGTACGAGCCAGTGGGAACCAAGACTCTGGAAAAACACCATACCGGTAGAGCCCCCTGCCGCACCGGAACAGGGCTACCATCTTACCACGGACCTGGTAGATGATGCTGTCAGATGGCTGCACAGGCATGAAGCTTCTGCATTTGACAGGCCTTTTTTTCTGTATTTTTCTACGGGTGCTGCACATGCCCCGCTGCATGTAGGCAGAGAATGGATAGAAAAATACAAAGGTAAATTTGATCAGGGATGGGATAAGCTCAGGCAGGAGACATTTGAACGGCAGAAAAAACTCGGTGTAATACCTGAAAATACAAAACTGACATCCAGGCCTGATGAACTGCCGGCATGGGATTCTCTGACTCCTGATATGAAAAAGCTCATGGCAAGTCAGGCTGAAGTTTTTGCCGGTTTTATGGAGCAGACAGACTACGAAGTAGGGCGCCTTCTCAAGGCTATTGATGATATGGGTAAAACCGAGAACACACTTGTTATTTACATAGTCGGCGACAACGGCGCTTCAGGTGAAGGAGGTATTGGCGGCTATGAAAACGGCGGGCCATATAATTCTTCGGCAGATGCGTCAGCCAGAATGAAATACGCTGACGACTTCGGCAGTGAAATGTTCTGCAATGCATATTCCGCGGCATGGGCATGGGGCATGAATGCGCCTTTTCAGTGGATGAAACAGGTGGCGTCCCACCTGGGCGGAACCCGTAATCCCCTTATAGTGTCATGGCCGGCACGTATAAAGGCAAAAGGTGAAATACGAAGCCAGTTTTCACATGTGGTAGATATCGCCCCGACGGTTTTTGATGCAGCCGGAATCACCTTTCCTGAAGTATATAACGGGATAAAACAGATCCCTCTTGAAGGAAAAAGCATAGCTTATACATTTGAAAATCCGGATGCTCCCGAAAAAAGAACTCTTCAGTATTTTGAAATGCTGGGCAGCAGAGGCATCTATAAAGACGGATGGTGGGCAGGGATACGCAACAGCTCGCCATGGAACTTTTTTAAATATCAGCAGGAACTGGATACATATCCCTGGGAACTTTACAATCTGGAAGAGGATTTCAGTCAGGCCAATGATCTTTCTGCAAAATACCCTGAAAAACTCAAAGAGATGCAGGAGGCCTTTGACATGGAAGCCAGGCGCAATAATGTCTATCCGCTGGCCCCTGCATGGAACGTGGGAAGGCCTTCACCTCTGGCCGGTAAAAAAACTCTTACCTACTACTCGGGTGTTGACAGGCTGTACAGTGCTGTTGCTCCTGATATGAACAGTGATATGCACAGCATTACAGCAATTGTAAATGTACCCGATAAAGAAACCGAAGGTGTTATTCTTGCAAACGGCGGGCGCTGGGACGGGTTCAGTATTTATGTAAAGGATAACCATGTGGTGTGTGAGAGTAACGGCTACACTCAGGATCACCGGAAACTGGTTTCCAGGCAGCCGCTTCCTACCGGAAGGGTGGAGATTACTTTTGAAATGATGCAGGCAGGCGCAAAGAAACAGGCAAATCCTTTTGCATCTACAGGTAAAAAAGGAAGGCTTGCAAAGCTTTATATTAACGGTGAATCAGCAGGGGAAGAAGAGTTTATAAGCCTGGGATCCCAGATCTGGGAAACTCTGGATATAGGCACAGACACAGGTACAGCAGTAAGCGATGCCTATACTGTTCCCTTTACTTTTACCGGTGATATAGAAAAAGTTACGGTAGAACTTCAATAGGGTTTTAATAAAAAGTTTTTTAGTATCACTATAGTTAAGTTTTAACATGTCTCTCGCAGAGTTCGCAGCGGCCGCAGAGAAAAACAAATACACAGACTGTTTTGTGTTAAAAATAAAAATCCTTTTCTCTGCGACCTCCCTGGTCCGACATAGCTTTATGCGACGGCGGCTGCGTCTCAAGTGCGCAAAGCGAACCGGCGAGAGATATATGCTTTCCAGGCTGACAGCAGAAAGCATTTTCCTTGCTTAATAAAAATCTTGACGGATAAACTCATCCAGAGTACAAAAATCTTTAATACACAAAGACTTACCATTGATTTACAAACATTAAAATATTTCTTGTGGAACACTTATTAAAGCATGTCACGGCGTAGCTGAAAACGAAGCCGGACCTGTCACGGCGCGGCGACTGTAAGCACAGAAGCGTTTGCATAGCTGAAAAACTTGTACCCTGAACCTGTTTTTATTACTTCTGGATCTGACAAAGTATAAAGTTTGTAAGTTTCATAAAAGCATACCAAAAACTCTGCCGGTTCCAGCATTAATAAACAAATATTTAAACACCAAAATGATCAGGAGAAGAACCCTTTAAGGAGGTTTACACCATGAGAGTTAAACGATCGATCTGTTCTGTAATTTTATCAGCTGCAGCGCTTCTTACATTTGCCTGCGGTTCTTCGTCTAATGATACCGAGGAAATAAAAGCTTCACCTGTAACAGCAAAGGTTGAAGTTACCGGAGGCACCATTGAAGGTGCTGATCTGGACGGTATCCTTACCTTTAAGGGAATACCCTTTGCTGCCCCGCCGGTAGGCGATCTGCGCTGGAAGGCCCCGGCACCTGTAGTGCGATGGGAAGGAATTAAAAAAACAGATTCTTTCTGTGACGCCTGCATGCAGACTCCCAACTCAATGGGGAATACTGCACCTGTGAGTGAAGACTGCCTGTACCTTAATGTGTGGACTTCTGCAAAAATGACTGATGCCAAACTTCCGGTTATCTTCTGGATTCATGGCGGAGGCTACTCCGGAGGTTCTACCAGTATACCAATGTATGACGGAACCGGCTTTGCCAAAAAGGGAGCAGTCATGGTCAGTACTGCATACCGGGTAGGGCCCTTCGGGTTTCTTGCGCATCCTGAACTGAGCCTTGAAAGCGGTCATGGTTCCGGCACCTATGCAATTCAGGATATGGTTTACGGATTAAAATGGGTAAAGGATAACATTACCAAGTTTGGCGGAGACCCTGATAATGTTACCATTATTGGTCACTCAGCCGGTGCTGCCGCTATAAGTACACTTGCCGGTTCTCCTATAGCAAAGGGGCTGTTTCATAAAGCAATCTGTATGAGCGGCGGATCTTTTGAACCACTTCAAAATGAAAAACCGGGAGCTGTAATGGGAATGTCAGGCCCCACTCTTGAAATAGCTGAAGCTGAAGGCCAAGAATTTATTAAACGTCTTGGAGCTGCAGATATCAAAGAAGCAAGGGCATTAAGTGCAGAAGATATTCAGAAAAAACTGGATGAAGGAATGATTGGTATAAAGTTCGCTCCTGCTGCTGACGGATATGCTCTGCCTGATGATCTCTATAAATTATATAAAGCAGGAAACTTTAACTATACCCCTGTTTTACTGGGGCATACTTCTGATGAAGTAGGAGCCTTCGGCCCGGCCAGGGTTATAAAGCAAAAAGATTTTGAAATGCTGGCTAAGATGTTTTTCGGAGAATACGCAGATAAATTTCTTGCAGTATACCCCCATTCAACAGATGAAGAGGCAACAAAGTCATACAAGGATATAAGGAATAACAGCTTTTCATGGAATTCCTGGGCATGGTCAAGTCTTCAGGCAGAAAAAGGAGAAAAGGCCTTTCAGTATTACTTTGATTTTAACCCCGACTCACCGGAAAAAGGTTCAGGTCACGGCAGTGATGTCCCCTATGTATTCCAGACACTGGGCTCACCGGAAAAAGCAGCAAGGCCGGAAGAACTTAAACTGTCTGATATGATGAGCAGTTACTGGTTAAATTTTGCAAAAACAGGTGATCCCAATGGAGAAGGGCTGCCGGAATGGCCTTCTTATAACAATACTGAAAACAAGGTGATGATTTTTGACGAAGCTCCAGGAGCACAGCCTTTACCTGAGCTGGAAAAGATAAAGGTTTATGACGGATATATTAAAGGGCTGAGAGAAAAGAATAAATAAAAATTGTATCTCACAGAGTTCACAGCGACCAGCGGGAGCGGGCGAGAGATATATGCTTTGTTTTTTTTGTCGTCATTCCCGTGCACAGTTGCGTCATAATCTAACCTGTGGAGGTGGCAGCGGGCTTTTGTTTTCGTAGAGACGGGTTTTTAACCCGTCTTTAATGGAGTAAATCCGTGATGCATGGTGTTTGAAAGGTATTGAAATTGGTTGCGGCCGATCAAGACAGGTCAGAGACCAGTCTCTACGGGTATAGATTCCAGCATAATCGGTTTTTATTGTATGACGAGGGTAAAATATTGTTTTTGCGGGATGAAAAAGCCTTACTGGACAGAGATCTGGCTGAGTTATACGGAGTCGAAACGAGAGTTTTGAACCAGGCTGTCAGTCGAAATATTGGAAGATTTCCCGATGATTTTATGCTCGAATTAAGCCGTGAAGAAATTCGCAGCATATCACAAAATGTGACATCCTCAAATATCAAGTATTCAAAACGTGTTCATGCGTTTACCGAACAGGGCGGGCCGGGGAATCCATTTGTTTTTAATGATTTTAAAACTGACCGCTGATAGCTGATAGCTGAATGCTGATAGCTACTTTCTTACAAGGAGAGAATAAATGAAAAAAACAATAACCATAGTATTAATATCCGCAGCCCTTTTAATACTGGCTGCCTGCCAGCAGAATGATAACAGTGCAGAGATTGCAGAACTACGCGCTGAAATAACAGCTCTTAAGGACCGTGATGCAATCAAGGAATTGCTGTTTGAATATTATTCACACCTGGGCTCAGACGAGAAGCATGATATGGCAGCCTACTTTACAGAAGACGCAGTGTTTGAGATCAACGGTCTTGTGCTCAACGGCAGAAAGAAGATCCAGTGGCTCTATGATGGTATGAAAGAAGAGGGTGCAGAAGAAGATGTGAAAGAGGAAAAAGATGAGAAGCCACTTCTTCCACCGGAAGAAATGGAAACTCATTTTACCCTGCTCAATAACCCCATAATCAAAGTAGACGGAGATACTGCAACCGCAAAGATGATCTGGACAGGAACGTGGAATGTAACTGCTTTTGAGAAACCTGTGCTTTATGATCAGGGCCGTGAATACGACATACTTGTTAAACAGAAAGGTAAGTGGCTGTTCAAAAAACGAGTTATCATCGCAGACGGATTCCTTCCACGCTCAATGCTGGATACATGGAAGCGTAAATGGGATTACGATATTACTGCAGAGTAGGTATGCGATATCAAGTGCAATAAAGAGTGATCACTAAAAAATGAAATGTTTCTATACATAGAAACAAATGTCTATATATAGAAACTTTTAAATTGGCCGCTAGGCGGCTTAATAACATGTTATTGAAAAGGAGTAAGGTAACATTATGCCAACAAGGCTAACACAAACAAAATCAGGAACTCATCAGGCATTAAAAAATAGCTCATTTGAAAGTATTGTTGTTAGTTGGTTAATGCAAGATGGATGGCAAGTGTTCCTTCCAGTTCTAGATCATGGTCATCAAACAGACGTATTAATATCAGATGGCCCGAACTTTTTTCGTATTCAAGTGAAAACAGTAGAGGCAACTGGTGATGATCATATTATCTACAATAAATGGCAAGACAGTAATGTTAACTATGTTATATTTTTTGCTAGAAATTCAAATTGGGGGTATGTTGCACCGGCGTTTGAGGAGGAAAAACGGCCTTTAAATCATCAATCCCACAGGAAATTTGGGCAAAATAAAAAAGAATTTTTAAAAGAGTTCCATCAAATATAATTTTTCAATAACAAATGCATCTACAACGACCGGGCTATTTTTTCGCTTTTTATTATCAAGCAGTGGGCAAACTTTCTTGCCATCAATGAGTGTGTTGGCCTGCCCCGCCCGGCCCGGCCTGTAATGCACACGTTATAACAATTCAATGATCAAAATATGGTAGATACGCAAAAATTAAATAGGTCATTAGATTTAATATTGAAAGATTTTATTCCTGATGATGAAGCCAATCAACACTGGAGAGATCCGAATGCCGGTCACCTAGCAAATATCAAATTTGAAGATAAGCCTCCTCCGTATATTGTTTTTATTATATTTGTATACTTAAAAAAGTACTCATTTGGAGGCCAATGGGAAAAAGTTAATTGGGAAATACCAATTAAGTATAAAAATGTACCCATGATGTTAGCACATAAAAAATTTGGGTTCCAAATTCTAACATATTCTGGCGTATCTAAGGATAATCAAATAGCTGTTGAAGCACTAAATAAAATAAAAAAAGCAATCCCAATAGCAGAAAAATTAATTCAACCGACTATAAAAAGTCTTGTAGATTCTGGAAAAATCACTATTTCAAACGATTATTATCAGCTTCGATCACGCTATGAATATTTTAGAAATGAAGCCGAGTCTCATTTATTAAACAATGAAAAAGAAGATTTTGATTTCAGTTCCTTTCAAGACCACTTAACCGCACTTAATTCTTGGTTACAGCAAAAAAATAAAGGTGCCAATTATGCTTTTGCTATGATTGATTCATTCTTTAGTCTGCTTGAGCACGTATTAGTATTGATAAAACCTTTCATCACGATTTCTGAAACTGAAGCTGAATTGTCAAAATTTGTAGGACAATACTGGGGTGATAAATATAAAAAACTCTTTGATATAACAAAGGGTGGTCTTCCAAAAGTTCATTATGATGCGCTTTACGAAGTAAAAGAACGTTATCGGAATATCGCATAACATGGTAATTTTGAAAAAGGTGGTGGATCGTTTTTAGTCCATATGCCACACATAGGTGCGATTCCAATGTCACTATCCCAAAATAAAAATAAATCACATTTTACTTTTTTAACTCCAAATGAACTTGAATTTGCAGCCATATGTAGTGTTTTTGATAGTTTTGATAACTTTCTTGGTAGTGACAGTATGACAAAATATGGGATGTTGTATATTAAGAGTGGCAATCCTGTCATATTTGATGATGATACAAAAAGCACCTATTTAAATGCAATGAAATCTGAAAAAGATTTCAATGAATTTATTGAGTATATGGAGCAGCAATTTAATGATGCTTTAAATATGGATTGGTAATCATAATTAGAGTCGGGCCTAATGCTATTAACTTAAGGTAAAAGCAAATAATATCAATCAGTTAACGCTATTTCTTATCTATTTCCTAGTTTTCTATTTAGTCTCTCCATAATATTTTATCAATCACTTTCTTATTGACTTATGTCAGTCGATTATGATGTAATACGTTAAATAACTTACATTAATGAGGGCCATATGGATAAAGAAGATATTAAGGAAGTCATTCTGCAAGTGCTTGAAGTGCAGCTAGAATCACAGTTGAGAGCAATAAGGAAACTTCAAGGTAAGTCAGAAACCGAGCTGAACACTTCAATGCGAAGCGGAAGAAGACGTCAGTCTCTTGTGGATTTATCTATTAAAATACTGACTGAAGAGAGCAGACCTCTTCATATAAACGAGCTTATACAACTTCTCCAGGTTCGTTTTGGGCGCCTTGCTGAACGGGATACCCTCTCCAGCGCATTAGGTAAAAAAGCACGTCAAGGCATTCTGTTGCGACAAAGCGCTCCAGCTACATTCACCCTTATTGATTCTTAGGAGGGTAACCATGAAAAAACCTGACCTATCTATGCTGGCACAATGGATTGAACCATCACTTGTTACTGCTTTGGAATCTCGACGTTACTTAAGAAATGAGTGGTGCAGACGGCGTAAACTTTCAACATTAGAAACGCTATGGCTTATGTTAGCAGTATCTTTGGACACACAAAAAGCCAGCCTTTTTGAAATCCTCCATTTGGCTACTGGACAACTTAACATATCATGGTCTGTTTCCGTTCCCGCATTTTGTAAGGCTCGTTCGCGTTTTTCCCCTCCAGTCGCTACACTGGTTCTATGGTAAACTGGTTTCTCGGCTTCAAACTGCTTACAAAAATGAATCTTCTCGTTGGCATGGGTTACGTCTCATTGCTGCGGATAAGACCACCCTTTCATTACCTGAATCAAAGTCTCTTTGGAAGCGTTTCAGATCTCACAGTGGGCAGCAGGGGCTAGGTCCAATTTCCGCTGAACTTTGCTGCCTCTTTGACATCATAAGCCGTGCGCCGATACACTTCGTTTATGACAAGGTCTGCACATCAGAACATAAACTAATTAACAAGCTTATTAAATACATCAAAAAGGGGGATTTAATTTTACTGGATAGCGGCTTCCATTACTCTGTAACTTTTAATAAAATTATGCTTCGCTGTGCACATTTCCTTATACCTGCCAAAAAAAATATTCGGCCCAAAGTATTACGTAACCTCGGAGAAGGAGATTATCTCTGCCAAATAAAAGACTATAACAGCAACACAGACATCAATGTGCGAGTGGTCTTCGTTTATAGAAAAGGTTTTCGCCGCCGACGCTTGATTACCTCTCTTTTAGATCCAGTTCGCTTTCCCGCAGCAGAGCTGGCAAATCTTTATCACATGAGATGGGATATTGAGACATTTTACCGTGATTTTAAGCATACTTTTAGGGCGACTTCATGGCATTGTCGTACTCCTGATTCTTTTCATCTGGAGTTACTCATGCATATGATCTCTATTTGCTTAATACGTATTGCAATGGTACATGCAGGGAAATTAGTTAATCTTTATGTTGGACATCTAAGTTTTGCACGTGCACTCACAGAAACCAGACTTTTTTTTAAAATATTAGTATCTACTCCTGACTTGCTTTTGTGGTGTTCTATATGGAAAGGTTTTATTCACAGATGCTCGAAACACAGAGTGCGAATTAAACCAGGGAGGCATTTTTCTAGAAATCAGCAGGAATACCGTAGAAAAAGTCGTGGTTTAGAAATAAAATCCCGAGGTCGAAAAATAAAATATGCTGAAGAACCTTTAATAACAAGGGATAGAGAGATACTTAAAGACAGGAATGGAAATCTCTTTCTCTTAAGTTAATGGCATTGAGTCGGGCCAAGCTAACTCATTGTATATAAATAATATATCCTAAAAAACATCCTGCTTTTACCCCTTATATGGCTCTTTTTAAGGCTAAAAATGATGATATAAGAAAAAAACAAAAGGAAACCCGATCCGACTTCGCCAGGGCTGTGCCGTGACAAGCTGCTCGGATTTAATGGACAAAAATAAAAGGCTTCCTGTTTAAGCTGTACAACCTCACCGATATTGAACATTAAAAAGGAGATATGATGAAAGCTCTAAAATTATTGATTTCGGCTCTGTTATTTTTTTCCTTTATGTCTATTCCTCTATACAGCCAGCCTTTTGATGATTTACTGCTTAAGGGCCTGCAATCCGCTGCTGAAGGTGAATTAGATGAAGCCAAAGACTTTTTAAATAAAATCCTGAAGAATGATCCTGGAAATGAAAACGCTGGAAAATATCTTTCTGTAATAAAAGATGTTACAGATCAAAAACTTAATGAGGAAGCTACGGCATCATACTTTAATGGTAGTATTCATGTCCTGAATGAACAGTTTGAAAATGCTATATCCGAATTTAAAAAGACGGTTAAGCTGGCCCCGGATTATGCGATGGCTTATATGGCTCTTGGTGATGCATATGTTAAGGATGATCATGAAGCTCAGGCATTATTTGAATATGAAAAGGTAAAAGAATTAGAGCCTGAAAATATCATGGCATATCTTAAACGTGCCGATATTTTTCTAAATCAGCAAGGCGAGTCTCTGGCTAAAGATGAATATAATGAGCTGGTCAAAAACAATCCCCGAACAGCAGAAGCTTATATCCAGAGGGGAGGTTTTTATCTGAATACAAAAAGACTGGATAAAGCTATTTCCGACAATAAACGTGCTATTGAATTAGATCCCCTTAATGCACGATGCCATCAAAGCATCGGTCATCTTTATTCAATATCAGGCCAGCTGGACTTGGCCATGTCGTCTTTTGACAAGGCTATTGAATTGGAGCCCGAAAAAGCTTCGGGTTATATTGCAAAAGGTGTGTTCTATGCCAGAGTTAAAGATGATTGTAAGTCTGCTATCCCTGAGTTATCCAAAGCCATTGAAATGTATCCTGCAGGCGCTGCTGCATTTGAGTTTGCAGAAGCCTACAATTTTAGAGGTATCTGTTATTCTAAATCTGGAATGTATGATAAAGGTATCTCCGATGCCACAAAGAAGATAGAACTGGCTCCGGAAGAAGCTAATGGGTATATTAACAGAGGTATTCATTACAGTATGAATGACCAGGTAAAAGAAGCATGCATAGACTGGAAATACGCATGTGAGAAGGGTGACTGTAATACCTATATTGACAGTAGAATATTCGGACCATGTGATATAGTTAAAGGCGAACACCTTAACTCGAAAAATGCTGAAGATTTTCAATTGATTATTCTTTCAAAAGATTTTTTTGACCTTAAACCAGGGCGCGATAAGGAAAAAGCCTTTAAGGTATTTAATAAAAAAGGAAATAAAACTAAAAACCATTTATTTACTGTTTCAGGTAAAGATATTGAAAGTTATGACTGGGATCTACAGACTATAACGCTGACAGAAAAAGCTACAAGTGCATTAGAGGATATTCTAAATAATCAGGATGATTTAAAGGAAGAAATTGAAGACATCAATGAGCTAAATAGAGCAGCCGGATACCAGGGCAGTAACATGGAATTTGAACTGGAGAAAAAGTGTTTTGTTGTTAAATATAAAAATAAGTTTGTTTATGGCGGAATCTTTTTGAATGTTGTTTCCAATTTAACCTTTAACTACCCTGTAATCCGTGTCTTACGTGGTGACACCAAAGCAGCTTTTACCATTTTACCTGTACACATACCTTTTAATTATATAGATCCGGCAGATGAATCCGGCAAAATCCGTAAAGAGCGGTTAAGCTTTAATGGGATGGCTGATCATTTCATTGATAAAGCTGCAGAAGAGAAAGTTCATGAAATACGAAAGCTGATACGCGATGAAAGAGTAAAAGATATTTTTGTTGATGAAAAAAGTTAGACGTGAATCTGGGAGGGTGCAGGCTTCTTTTTACTCTTGATAAAGAAAATATATTTTTAAATTTTTGAAAGGGTGAATGGTGTAATGTATCATTGGAAGAAAGTCAGAAAGTAAGGAGATAAGGAATGCTTGCAAAACTTACTGTTAAAAATCAGATTACCATCCCAAAGAATGTTATATCCAGGCTCCCCAATGTGGAATATTTTGATGTTAGATATGACAATGGCAATATCATCCTGAAACCACTTAAGGTTTATGATACAGATATAGACTGGATCAGGTCCAAAATGAAAAAACTTGGAATCTCGGAGAAAAGTGTCGGGGATGCAATAAAGTGGGCGCGAGAAAAATAAAGAGGGTTGTTATTGATACAAATGTACCAGAAGGGACACCTTATGTTGAGAATGACCCTGATGATATTTTTATCTGCTGCCGATTTTTTAAGGGACTATATATCTGTGGAAATCGGTCCAACTCTCTCATAGCTCAAAAAGATAAAAACAAAATTGATATTCGATCCTACTTCATCAGGGCTGCTCAGGTATGAATAACACACCAAAACACCGCCTTTATCACATATTTGCTACACTTTATCACATTTTTCCCATTTATTATGTGACATGCAGTAAGTTGGAAACCTTAAAATCAAAGGATTTTGCCGTGCCGAAATCAGGCCGGCATTCCGGCTCATTATGTTGAAATTAAAGGACCAACTTAAATGAACAGCATAAACTTTGGAAAAAAGTTTTTTTACTTTTTCCTGTACATACTTCTTATAAGCTTAAGCGCCCATGCCGGCAATATTGACCCTGATGATGCAGGGGACAAATACGCATGGGGTGAAAATACCGGCTGGATAAATCTTGCACCATCTTCCGGCCCAGGTGTGACTGTTTCTGATAGTGCGGTTACAGGCTATGCCTGGGGAGAGAATGTTGGGTGGATCAGCATGAACCCTGAAAACGGCGGTGTTTTGAACGACGGCAGCGGTAATCTCTCGGGATACGCCTGGGGTGAAAACACCGGATGGATAAGTTTTTCCTGCAAGGACAGCGACACCTGCGGAACTGTATCCTATGGGGTTGTGGTGGACCCTTGCAGCGGTACTTTTTCCGGCTATGCCTGGTCCGAGAATATGGGATGGATTTCCTTTTACTCTGACAGTGACATGTCGTTTAAAATTGTTACATCCTGGCGTTTAGACTCGGACAGCGACGGCACCCCGGACTGTAATGACGAATGCATGAGTGACCCGGACAAGACAGAACCCGGCACCTGCGGCTGCGGTACTCCTGATGTTGATACAGACTCGGATGGCACATTGGACTGCAATGACGAATGCGCCAGTGACCCGGACAAGACAGAACCCGGCACCTGCGGCTGCGGTACTCCTGATGTTGATACAGACTCGGATGGCACATTGGACTGCAATGACGAATGCCCAAGTGACCCAGGCAAAACATCTCCCGGAGTCTGCGGCTGCGGTATAACTGAAACTGATACTGACAGTGACGGCACACCGGACTGTATCGACAATGATGACGATAACGACGGTCTTTCGGACGAAGCCGAGGAAGAAAATGGAACCGATCCGCAGAATCCTGACACTGATGGTGACGGAGCTTCAGACGGGGACGAGGTTGAATCCGGTTCTGATCCCCTTTCAGAGGATCCCGGACCGGGGATTCCGGTGCTGGTATTCCCTGAAAACGGGGCAGTTGATGTTATCCTGCCGGTAAAGCTGGAAGCGGACTATAGCGAAAGTGCATCTGCGGATCTTCACGGGACCACCCGCTGGCAGATAAGCCGCAACGAAGGTTTTTCAGATCCTGTTATGGATATTATATCCGAAAACTGCCTTCTGGAACTCACTGTGCCGGATCTGGTTCTGGAAAGTGAAACAGACTTTTACTGGCGGGTCCGGTTCGAGGATATCTCCGGCCTTTCGGGCATGTGGTCTGAGACAGGCACCTTCACCACTGCTGAGGACAACCTTGGTGACGAAAACGGCAACGGCATTCCGGATGACCAGGAACCGGGTGATGATGTTTCCATTGATATCGTCCCTGATACCGGCGAGGGCTGGAGCGAGACGCTTCAATATTTTAATGTTACCGACGAGGACGGGACAGAAGAGCCGGCGGCACTGCAGCTGTACGATGATAGTACATCCATAGAGTATTTCAGCCATACGCCGTCCTCATCTTTCTCTGAGATGGACGACTGCCCGGGGGATCTTGTCATGGGGCTTTTTACTATTCGGCTTAAAACAGAAGAAGCCGCTACTTTTGCCCGGATCTATTTTTCTTCCCCCCTGCCGGAAGAAACCACGCACTTTTATAAATATGACACGGTAAACGGCTGGATCGACTATAGCGGGTATATAAATATCTCCGACGACATGACATATATTACAATAGAGCTTGTGGACGGCGGATTCGGGGATGCCGACGGTGTTGTCAACGGTGTTATTGTAGATCCGCTTGGGCCGCTCATCTACACCGGCGATGACAACAATGTCTCCGATTCTTCAGGCGGCGGATGTTTTATTGACACTCTGGAATCAAATAGATGGACAGGGGTGACCTGGTTTATGTTTTTGATGGTCGGTATTACAGCATTTGTTTTGCTGTTTAAAAAAAAGGATGAATGATAATAAAGGTCGTGAAGGCAGGTTAAAGATCTGAGAGACTGCGGCGGCCCGGAGTGGATGTTTATCGTCCACACACGGCCCGCCGTTTTTATATGGGATCTTCTATTAATTAGCTGGGAGAAAATGATAAAGAATTTAAGGGATCATTGGGTAAAGCTTTTTTTTAACCGCATCGCGGTGAAATATTAATAGCCACAGCAGCAGAAAAACAAATAACCCCGGAGGGATGATGTATTACCTGCAATGTGGTTTCTACCTGGCATCTTGGTTTCATGGTGACATACATGGTGGTACGCTTTTTTCCCAATATATCTGATAATGAAAACAGAACTGAGAATACATGAGGGAAAGCTCATCACTCTTTCTGCACTCCTTTTGTTGCTATAGCCATTCATCACGGTTTGGCGACCTTTTAGACAGGTTAAAAACCTGTCTCTACAATAAAGACCATACCCTGCAATGGAGTCCGAATGTTATTTTTATCACCTGTAGAGACACCTATGAGAAAGTAAGTCAAGAAAAAATAGGTCTCCCTTAACAGAAAAAAACTGTTTTCTTGCTTACTGTCTCCTTCGGTCAATCTACCTGCATTGTTTATTAAAAACCTCTTCCGCTTTTCTGTTTTTTTAAAGGGGCTTCTTTATCAATATAGATCAAAAGGATAAATCATTATTCCTTACACGCCTATCTGAGCTCTCTATCATTTGTCAGTAAATTACTGGCAAATGAATGGGCTATGATAAATTTTAGGAATAAGCGGGGGGCTAATCGGGTCAATGAACTATTATCTGATGAACAGAATATGTTACTGTCTCTATTGAGCTCTCTCCCACAACCTATAAGCCTGAATCCAGAAAACTATATATAATAACAATGCTTATAGGCTCGACTACGTTCTGTTTTTATCCTTTTGTTTTTCTCTCCTGTAAGGTTGATATTTTTTGCCGCTTTTAAATACACCTAAGCTCAAGGTTGCTAATCTACGACATGCCTTATTCCTGGCATTATGTGCTGAATATCCTTTTTCCTTGATTAAATACTGATAGTAATCATTGATTGGATTATTACCGCCTATAGCTGCCAGTACTCCTGTTTTATAGACACACTTTAATTGACGGCAGTATCGTGGAGTCCTCTTGCCATAGCTCCTTCCTCCACTCATCTTTTCATGTTTTATTAATCCACAGTAGCTATGGTAATTTCCATATTTTGAAAATCGAAACGGAGTTACCACCCTTGATACTATCTTTACAGCATTTATAAGGCCTATACCTGGCAGACTCATTTGTTTTTTTATTTCAGGATGTTTCTGCGATAATTTTTTAAATTCTTTTTCATACCCTGCTTTTTCTTCTTCATAGCTTGCTATTTGACGATTTAAACTCTCAAACACATATTGTTCCGGTTCAGTAGCAACCCCTGTATGATCTTTATCTTTCCCTCTTTTTCCACAGGCTTTTAACAGAGAAGACTGCTGATTCTTTAAACGAACACCAAGCTTTACAAGATCCTCATATCCACTTACAAGACGCCTGAGATATACAAATTTATCAGCTGAATGGAATACCTCTTTAATAAGAGATGATTTTAAAAGGTGTGCCAACTTCCTTGCATCAATCTTATCTGTTTTAGGGCCTTCATTCAGAAGTTTATTCCTATAGGGATCACACACTATCAGTCTGTCCACATAGTCATATAATTCAGTATAGAGCCACTGGGATACTGTTGTTTCTTCCAGTACTAATACTTTTTTCCCTTTTAGATTCTTTAAATAAAACTGTAGTTCTTTAATGTCTGATGGATTATCTATTGCTGTTATTTTATTTGATTTCTTTGTCATCCTGGCAATTGCCATATTTTTTTCTGCCCAATCAATTGCTATGTAATGATCATAAATGATATCATCCAATTTGGTCTCCTCCTGTGTTTAAGTTTTTTGTCGTGATTAACTCATAACACAGTTGTGTTTATTCCTTAAAGGAGACCATCTTTCTCATTTTATCGGGTCTCTGACCTGTCTTTTGTTAAGGTGTTACAACCTCCAATATATGTCGCTAGAGCTATGCAGCTTAGAGCGACGGCGGATTCGATGCTGGGCGTTCATCTTTAAAACCATTTAACTGCCCGCTTCGCTCAAGACGCAAAGAACGCAAAGTTTTTAAAAAAACTCAAAAATCTTTTGTTTTTCTTAGCGTCCACTGCGGTTCAGCTTTTTTTGCACTTTCTAGATACCATCATAATCATAAATATAGCCGCCAGTTCCAACAGCCATACCATCCCCGCTGGTGAGCATATCTATAGCTTCAAGGTCCGCACCCTCATCCGTGATGGTATGCTCACTCCAGGTAGAGCCGTCATAATAAAAGACATAGCCGTCATCCCCCACGGCCCAGCCCTCGGTGCTGCTGACCATTGAGATATCATTAATATCGTATCCATAATCAGCGATATCTGTATGCAGGCTCCAGGAAGAACCATTGTAGTGATAAATGCGGCCGCCTTCTGCCGTTGCCCAGACATCTGATGTGCTGACTATATCCACACTAAAAAGTGCAGCGCTCATACTGGCTGAAAGAGTCCAGCTGCCGCCGTTCCAAAAATAGAATTTTCCATTATAATCCACTGCCCAGCCATAATTCGTGGTCAGCATATCCACATCCTTCAAGTTTGCTCCGGCCGTTGTAGTGGTATGCAGCTCCCAGGAACTGCCGTCATAACGATAGATATTGCCGGAAATCCCCACTGCCCAGCCATTCGAACTGCTGACCATTGAGACAGCATAAAGAGTCACCCCGAGGGTAGTATCCAAACTCCATGAAGTGCCGTCCCAGTGATATAATTTGCCGCCGTTTCCCACTGCCCAGCCATCTGTACTGCTGATCATATCCAGGTCATAGATTATTGATGATACTGTGGTATTCAGGCTCCAGGCATAGCCATCGTAGTGATAGATGTAGCCGGTTCCCGCTGCCCAGCCATCCGAGCTGCTGAGCATTTCTACAGCATAAAGTATTTGCTGCTGGGATGTGCGGGTGTGCAGGTTCCAGCCTGGAATATAAGTTCCGGTTACGCCAAAGATTGTGACACCGTTTATAATGTTATCGGGGAGCAGGTTTGAGTCGGCTGCTGTGGCTGTTTTGCCGTCGTAATAGCCGGTCGGGATAGAAATTGCAGCTTCGCCATCTGCACCGGTCACATCGCTTCCGGTGGTGATACTGCCGGTTACGCCAAAGATGTTGGCTGTATCCAGGATGTTGGATGCCACCAGATCGCTGTCTGCTGCAGTAGCTGTTCGGCCGGAGTAGTAGCCGTCCGGAATGTCAAATGAGATTGAGCCGTCTGCGCCGGTCACATTACTCCCGGTGGGGATACTGCCGGTTACCCCAAAGATCGAGACACCGTTTAAAATATTGCCGGAAAGCAGGTCCGAATCTGTTGCTGTGGCGGTCCTGCCGTTGTAATAACCGGTCGGGATAGAAATCGATATCGAGCCGTCTGTGCCGGTGACATTGCTTCCGATGGGGATATTGCCTGTCACGCCAAAGATATTGGCTGTATCCAGGATGTTGGATGCCACCAGATCGCTGTCTGTAGCAGTAGCTGTTCGGCCGGAGTAGTAGCCGTCCGGAATGGAGAATGAGATTAATCCGTCTGCCCCGGTCACATCGCTTCCGGTAGTGATACTGCCTGTCACGCCAAAGATATTGGCTGTATCCAGGATGTTGGATGCCACCAGATCGCTGTCTGTAGCAGTAGCTGTTCGGCCGGAATAGTAGCCGTCCGGAATGGCAAATGAGATTGAGCCGTCTGCCCCGGTCACATCGCTTCCGGCAGGGATACTGCCGGTTACTCCAAAAATGTTTGCAGTATCCAGGATGTTCGATGCCACCAGATCGCTGTCTGTAGCAGTAGCTGTTCGACCGGAATAGTAGCCGTCCGGAATATCAAAGGATATTAATCCGTCTGCCCCGGTCACATCGCTTCCGGCGGGGATACTGCCTGTCACGCCGAAGATCGTGACACCATTTAAAATGTTATTGGAAAGCAGGTTTGAATCTGTTGCTTTGGCGGTCCTGCCGTCGTAATAACCGGTCGGGATAGAAAACGAGATTTCTCCATCTGCACCGGTTACATCACCGCCTTCGGTCATGGTTCCGGTCTGCAGGCCCCATTCTCCGTCGGTGAGCCCCCAGAAGGTTGCGCCGGACAGCACATCGTCGGCTGTGGCGCCATCGGTATTGTCCTGCGCGGGTGCAGCTTCCATAATTTCGTCCAGGGTGTTCATGGTGCTGTTCATGGCTCCCGTGCTCTCATCCACGGGGCCTTCCGTGGGCTGGGTAAAGGGACCTGTTGACTTGCTGTTGTTTTCACCCGTGGAAAGGCGATCATATATATCCTTAAGGGTGAACATGCGGCTGCTCTCCTCGTCGGGCGCTGCCGGCGGTTCAAGATCCCCTGCCGAAGCGGTCAGCAGATTAAGAGACAGCAAAATGGTGATGCAGAGTACTGCAGCCCATTTTATTTTATTAAACGTTTTACTGTTACTCTCCGGGTTTTTCGGAGAAGGTGTATTAAATGCATTTTTAATTCTAACCATTCGGTTCTCCCGCTTTATTAAATTTGTCATTTTAAATGTGCCTGATTTCAGGTTTATAAAAAGCAGTTTTTAACCGGGCAATACTACTTTATGGAGATTAGAAAATGGGGAAAATGTGATAAAGTGTAGCAAATTAGTGATTAAGTGGGTTTTGTCACATCTCCATATCCTCCGCCCGCTTATCAAGCAGCTTTTTAAGGAGAGACACATTATGGCGTGCGACCTCAACGGGAGCTTCCATACCGTCAAATTCTGCGGAGAATTTTCCGTCCTCCTGCTTTTCTACAGAGCGGAGGTAATGTGTATTTGCAATAACAGACCTGTTGACATTTAAGAACATGGGTTCCGGAAGCAGGGTTTTCCATTGTTTAAGGGTCTTTCGAACAGGCGGCCTTCGCCCGCTGTCCAGGTATACCTCGGTATAGTTTCCGCCCACCGAGACTACCGCCACCACGGAGCTTACCGAAACAAAGCGGCGTTCTTTGTCACTGCGGATAAAAATCTGGTCTTTTTCGTCAACCAGCTCCACGGGGCCGGATGTATAATCCGGGCGCTTTTCTTTCTGATAGAGCCTGGTAATGGACAGGGCCAGGCGCTCTTCTGTGACCGGTTTTAAAAGATAATCAAGTGCATTGATTTCAAAGGCACGTATTGCAAAGCGGTCATGGGCCGAAAAAAAGACAATATCGCTGGATGCCGGAATATCCGGGACCAGGTCAAAGCCGGAGCCTCCCCATAACTGGATATCCAGAAACACCAGGTCGGGGATTACTGTTTTCAGGAGTTCTCTTGCCTCCCCAACGCTGCCTGCCTCCCCGATCACTTTGATTTCGGGATGTTTTTTTAGCATTTCCCTCAGATCTTCCCTGGCAAAGGATTCGTCATCTATGATTATGGCTTTTACTGATTCATGCATTTCTATCTTTCCTGATTAAAACACTCGATCCTGTGTGCTGCTATTTGTCAGGTTCGGGTAATTCAATTTTCATAACCACCCATCCATTATCTTCTGTCCGGGAAAATATAAACTGTTCCGGGTACATCTGTTCAAGGCGTTTTCTGATATTATCAAGACCTATGCCTGCGCCCTGTTCGGGATTTTTTGTTCCCGGTATTACCCAGGTACCTGTGTTTGCAACAGTAATAACCAGGCGGCCTTCACGGAAACATGATGCCAGCCGGATTTTTAAGGGCTCAGGGGATGTGATGCGCCCGTATTTAACTGCATTTTCCGCCAGGGGCTGAAGCAGAAAGGCGGGTACCTGATACTTGAGTGTGTCTGCGTCAAATTCCATTTCTACCTGCATCCTGTCTCCCTGGCGGGCCTTTTCAATCTCAAAATAACGCTTTACAAGGGATATTTCCTGATCAAGGATTACCAGCGGTTCCATGCCATAGGCAAGGGAAAGGCGGCAGAATTCCGAGAGGGATGTAATCATGCTCCGGGCGGTTTCAGGATGCTGCAGGATGGAGCCGCGGATAGAGACCAGGGCGTTAAACAGGAAATGAGGATTCAACTGGAAACGGAGCATGTCCAGGGCAGTCTGCCTGGCCTGGAGCCGGGCTTCGATTTTCTTCCTGCGCTGATCAGCCAGTGAAAGTTTGAGGTCCGCGTTTTCCTCAAGTGTCCTGTAGGCTTTTTTTATCTCAAGCTGAAATATTATACGGGCCATGAGCTCATCAAGTAAAAAGGGTTTGATCAGATAATCATTGGCTCCTGATTTGAATTCCAGCACAAGGTCGGTAACAGGATTTTTTGCAGTGAGAACAATCACCGGCAGTTCATGCAGGGTATGGCTTTTCCGCAATGTCTGCAGTACATCATGACCCGACATACGTGGCATCATGATATCCAGCAGAAGCAGGTCCGGAAGCGGGCCCTCTTCAATTATCCTGAGACCGTCTCTGGCTGAATCAGCGGTAATTACAGTAAAGCCATTGCCGGTCAGATGCCGGGAAATTGCGCGAAGATTAACCGGGTCATCGTCAATGGCCAGGATTGTTGCGCGGTCAATAACATCATCCGAATTTTGATGAGGGTCTTTTAATGACGGCATTTCACCTGGATCGGTATTTTTTTCCGGAACCGTCTCAAGGGCCGGTCCTGTTAAAAGAGGGGTTTTTAAAACAGTGTTTTCTTCCTTGAAATGTTCCGCTTTTCGTGAAGCGGCTATGGGCATGGTAAAGGAAAAGGAAGCGCCTCTGCAGGGCTCTGATTCTACCCTGATGATCCCGCCATGCAGCTCCACCAGACGTCGGGTGATTGCAAGGCCAAGGCCAGTGCCTCCGAACTGACGGGTGATTGAGCCGTCGGCCTGTTCAAATGGCTCAAAAATGCGGTCAAGGCTGTCCCTGGAAATTCCGATGCCTGTATCCGAAACAGTACACTTAACCATGTTTTCTTCAAGCCTTGCGGATATGCGCACTTCTCCTTTTTCTGTAAATTTAACGGCATTTCCCACCAGGTTGTATAAAATCTGCCGGAGACGGTTTTCATCCCCGGATACGGGCGGTATATTTTTATCAATATCGTTTATGAGGCTGACCGGTCTTTCCTTTACAAGAGTTCGAGCTGATTTTATTACTGTATCGGTAAGGATACGCATATCTACCACTGTTTTCTGCAGCAGGATTTCGGAATGGGACAGGCGTGAAAAATCCAGAATATCATTGATCAGAAGGGAAAGACTCCGGGCGCTTGAAATGATTATATCAAGATCTTCCCGGACATGCTGCGAAAGCTCCTGTGCTGACTCCGAGCGGATAACCTCGGCCATGCCGATAATACCGTGAATGGGGGTGCGCAGTTCATGGGATGTGTTGGCCAGAAATTCATTTTTGAGCATGTCCATGCGGGCCAGTGTAATATTTTTCTCTTCCAGTTCTTCTGCATAATTTTCGGCCAGGATATGGGCCATGGAAAACCGTTTGGCAAGAACCAGGGAATGGGACAGGAGCAGTATAACCGTTCCGACTGGTAATAGAGGGATTGTAGCGATAATGCTTCGGTCTATAAGCATGTCATTGATGGCAAAGGCGATCTGCAGGATTATTCCCCACATAATAATCTGTGCCCCGGGTTCCTTTTTTAAGACTGCCCTTACTACTATGACAAGCGCGAATAATCCGGCGAACAGGGATATAAATTCGTATGGCAACAATGTCCTGCCAGACAGGGTGTCGGGAAGAAATATTGCTGCGGTACTGAACAGGATGCCAAGGAGCATAAAAAAATAAACAAGCTTTTTGCTTCCCTGCCGGGGATAAAGGGAGTGAAGAAACATGATGGTTATTGGCACCCCTAAATACACGGGGACAAGACCCGCCGCATATGCAAATCGTAATGGGGGCAGGGGTATCACATCCCAGAGGGTGAAACCGTGGTATCCTGCGTATGGTGTGTACGCGGCCCACAGCAGGCAGACCAGGCTGAAGTAAAGGGCTGACCTGTCTTTCTGCCGGAACAGGAAAATAGAAAAATGATAAATGCTCATCACCAACAGGCTGCCCAGGCAGAACAGTTCCATAATGCTCATCATTGACCGTCCCCGTCGGATCTGTCCTGCCGGACCAGCAAGGAGGTTTCCGAATGCACCTGAATTGCCGTAGAAATTGGCTTTTTGAACGGTTATAACAACCGTGTCACTTGAAAGAGAAAATGTTTTTTCATCTGTACGCCGTGTCGGCCTGGTTGATGCCCGGTTTATCCCTACTTGAGGATTTTTTAACATGGGGCGGTCATCCAGCCATATCCGGTAGGCCCCGGAGTGGTTCCAGAGATCAAGAGTTATTTCTTTGAGGTCAGTAGGTAGTTTAACTTTAAGGCGGAAAGTGGCGTATCCGTGGGGTCCCAGGGGTTTTCCTGATACTTCATATCCGTCCCATGGGCCGGGGGATGTAAAGAAGCCGGTCATTGCCGGCTGATCGGGCAGGTTGAAATCCTCCGGGGTCAACAGCCGCTTCCAGTAGAATTCCCACTGCCCGTTTAATCTGACTATCCCGTTTTTTTCAAAATCCCATTGGGAAAGATCTATTATTCCATTTGCTGCTGACGGTGGACTGGTTTTGTCAACGCAGCCCGGAAATAATAAAAGACAAAAAACAAGAACAATTAAAAAAGAATAAGTCTTCAATGGTTTATAATCTTTAAATATTAGCTTGCATTGCGGTTAAGTTTGGATGAATTAAAACACATGTGCCATATCTGATCAAATATTAAATTAACACAAAGCAGTTTGTGCTTTTGTTTTACGCGAAGCGGTAACTGTCTGCGCCTTTCTGCGTGTGTCTGCGGTGAATCAGTTTTTTTGTCTGGAGAAAATCATCAGGAAAACTGCACAGGGTCAAACCTTCAATTTTTTTTAAGGCATATCCAGGCTGTGAATAATGAAGGTCTGCCCCTGATGCTGTTCTGTAATGTAAGATCATATACCGTGTTCAGCGCGGGAAATAATGTCCTCCTGCATTTCCGGTGTCATATCTACAAAATATGCACTGAATCCTGCTATACGAACAACCAGGTTTTGATAATCATCCGGATTTGCCTGGGCGCTTCTCAGTGTCTCTGCGTCTACTATATTGTACTGAACTTCCATGCCGCCCTGGTTAAAGTATGCCCTGGTTACATCTTCCAGCTTGGTAATGCCGTCATCTCCCTTCAGTGAAGTAGGGTGGATCTTCAGGTTGAGAGCCATTCCATCCATGTAATGTGAGTGATCAAAGCTGGTGGACGAAATAAATACAGAGGTCGGTCCGTTAACATCTCTTCCCTGTGCCGGGCTGCAGGCATCTGCTATCGGTGTGCCTGTTTTGCGTCCGTCCGGTGTTGCCCAGGTTATTTCACCCTGTACAACATGGTCTGCCGCGCCGAATGTGCCGCACTTGTATACCTTGCAGCGGTGTGTTGAGAACGCTCTTGAAATATTATAATAGAGCTCAATAACGTACTTCATTTCTGCGTCAGCATATGGGTCTGCATTGCCGTAATGAGGAACTTCATTGAGGACTCTCTGGCGCAGGGGTTCATAACCCTCCCAGTTTGCTAAAATTGCATCCAGATACTCTTTTCCTGAAATAATCTTTTTGTCAAACACCATATATTTAAGTGCTGTCAGGCTGTCGGCGGTTGTTGCCAGTCCGGTTGCTGTACCGCCGTAAGAGTTGTATTTTGCTCCGCCTTCTGACACGTCCTTACCGCTTTCCATACAGCCCGTGGTTGAAATGGAGAGGTTAGGGTAGGGGAACAGCCTTGGGTATTCATGCTCTGTATAATTGTTGAGCGTTGCAGACCATGTAAGCATCCATGTTGAGATTTTTTCAAAGGCTGCACGGACTTCATCCATGGATTTCATGTCAGTAAGATATCCGGAACGCACTTTTTCGGGCGCCTGTTCCCCGTTTATGGGGTTGATGCCGTTATTAAGGGCCATAACCAGTGCGATAGCCCAGTATATACCGCTGTGAGACATTGATGATCCGTTGGGGGCCGGATAATCACATCCTGAACCTGTAATTTCCTGGCAGCCGATAAATGCGTAGTTTCTTGCGTCTTCTATAGTAAACCCCAGTTCGCTTACAATTGCTGGTACTATTACTTCATCATTCTGAAGCAGGGGCAGGCCGCCTACACGCATTGAAGTTGCCATGGCGCAGTCCCAGATCTCCTTTGGCGTATTTTTGCTGATGCGTAATGATACTGTAGGCTCATGCAGGTCAAGGCGTGACATGGATTCCAGAACCATATAGGAAACCGGGTTTGTCGCGTCTTCGCCGGTTTCGGGGATGAGACCGCCAATGGTGGTGTGCTGACCAAGGTGACCTATGCCAGCGGTCTGGATCATTTTTCCAAAACCGCCGCCGTAGAAGGTGTTTATTTTAAGAAAGAATGCATCAACAAGCTCCTGTGCCTCATCCATTGTTATTATGCCTTCTTCAATGTCTTTTTTAAGGTAGGGCCATGTGTACTGGTCAAATCTTCCCAGGCTTGTTACGCCCGGATCGTTATCAACCTTAAGGAAAACATTGTACATCATTACCTGCTGGCATGCTTCCCAAAAGGTGCGTGCCGGTTTTTCAGCAATCCAGTCAAGGCTTTCGGCCATTCTTTCAAGTTCGGCTTTTCTTTCGGCAGTGGGAGCTGTTTCTGCCTTTTTTCTCGCACAGTCTGCATATCGGCGGGTAAGGGTGACTGCACCGTCACAGGCAACAGTTGCAGCCTTATAGAACATATACTTACCCATATTGTCGCCCTGAACATTTCCTTCATGCTCATCAAGCCAGTCCTGAGCCTCTTTGCGGATATCGGCATAACCTCTTTTGAGGATATTCTGGAATCCCGGAGTCAGGTGACCCGGAGGCATCATAGTGGGGAACCCGCCGATTTTTCCATAGTCCGAGGCCTGCAGTTTAAAAAAGTCCAGCGCTCCGTCCGGCAGCCATTCTTCGGGCATAACGTTTCCGTTTGCGGCCATCTGCTGTTTAATGATGTCACGCAGTTCTTTCAGGTCCTCCGGGGATATAGCCATCTTCTGATGTGAGTAGAGCGGGTCATCATCGGGAGCATGATGCAGGCCGTCAGCCTCAATGGGCCAGGTGTTTTCAATATCCGCCATAAGCCAAAATGTGCCGTTGGCAGCACCCCAGCCTTTGTTCCCGAGGTCTCCGGCAAAATACTCGTCTTCTATGATGTCAATGGGCATATTGGAAATGACATAGAGTGATTCATAAGGCTTTTGCAGCATTGGCGGAAAACTGTGATATTTCTGCGATGCTTCCAGTTTTAAACGGGCCTTTTCCGAATCAGCAACGATAACCCTGTCACGAACTTTGTCGCGCATTCTTTCAATGCGTTCTGTGTATGTTTTAAAAGTATACATATAATTCCCTTTCATTTACCTCTTAAAGCTTTTCCAAAATTATGCACCAAAAAATAAAAAACATTTGGGAACTGCAGCTATATATGAGAGCTGAAAAAGACAGCCAAAATAGCTGGAGATACCCGGATGGGCAATAATAAATCAAATTTTGGCATGAAGCTCAACAACAAAGGAACCTGATGGAACAGGCACTAACTTGTTTTCATCAATAAACATCTCTTTTTAAGAGTTAAAAATGATGATATAAAGATGAAAGAAACGGCGAAAATCTTTATAGCAAGTTTGAAAAAGGCGGTAAATCCTCATGGTTCGAAAAGAAAAAACAAAATGAATCACCGATTATTCGAGTATGACGAACAAAAAATGGTGAGAAATAACAGTATAAAGCCTTAAATATTGAGGGATTACATTTATCATATCAAGTATTATGTGCAGATAGATTTTTCAGGTAAACAGGTGAAATAAATTATTGATATGGAACATAATCAACTGGTTTTAAATTTTGGTGAATTCAGCCTGGAGGCTGAACTGTTTGATTCTCCTATTGCCGAAAAATTTGTAAAGCACCTGCCCTGTACAGTCAGTCTCGAAAAATGGGGTGGTGAACTATACGGGTCTATAGGCGTCGATCTGGGTGAAGATTCTCCGGTACCGGGCATTCCGGCAGGCGGTATTGCCTACACAAATAATGGGAATTATCTCTGTATCTTCTTTGGACAGGCACCCGCATGGCCGGTGGAGTATATTGGTAAAATTAAAGGTGATACCTGGAAAGTATTACTGGAAAAGCAGACAGCAGATCTTGTTGAGATTTATTCAAGCAGTTTATAGATGGGCTCTATCCAGTCGGCAGCTGTTATTCATCAAGCGGAGTTCTGTTATATAACCAGGGTTTTGGCGGCTGTGTATAGCATTTAAAACTCACTGATTAAATTTTGTTTTATTATAATGTCCACAAAAAAGATATTCTGAGCTACTCAGCTCCGAAATATTTATAAAATGCATCCATATTCCAGTCTCTCCCCAGTACTGATCTTATCTTTTCGTTTTTATCAAAGTTTTTTTCCAGTGTGTATAATTTGCCTCTCAGCATTATGGTGTTCGTTTTATTAAGCAGGCCGCCGTTAGAACGTAGAAAATCCGCTAAATCCAGTGCGATACCAAGTGACCATCCGTAGCTGTAATAGGAGGCAGGGTAATTAATCTGATTTCCGATAGATATAACTTCCTCAATGTCATATTGTAAAGGCAGGAAATAAGTGCCGATAATATCTTCCTGAAAAGCTAAAACATCGATGCTGTCTTCCGGACCAAAATCAGTGTAGAGACTCAGGTTAAAAAGATAATTGGCAAAAGAAAATGAACTCCAATCCAGACGATATACTGTTACTGCTTTTTTAAAGTTAATGAAATCTTCATCTGACCATGATTTGTCCTGTCCCAGAAGCAAATCCCCTATCTCTTTTTCATAAAAGAATTCTTCAAAAAGATTTGAAAATACTTCAACAAATTCAAATGCTGTACCAGCATTGCTCAGAGCTTTCTGCAGGAGATGACCAAATTCATGAAATAGAGTAAGTGAATTGCCCAAAGGAATTTTAGGGCCACCTTCGTCAGTTTCCTTGTTAAGACTCATTAAAAGTGCCAGCACCGGCCGGGTGTATATTCCGTCATTATCCATACTGGTCGGAATGACTGGATATATCTTTGATGCACTCTCTTTTCCTGTCCTGGCATATAGATCAGCATAAAAAGAGGCTATAGGAGCCCCAGTTTCCTTATCTCTCATTTCATAGTATTTTACATCTTCATGCCATAATGCTCCCGGAGAACTTGATTCAATAAACTCAATATTAAAATACTCCTCGAAGATATAAAATAATGTATTCAGGATATCATCGACTGCGTAAACTTCATCAAAAAAGTATTTATTGTTAAATCCGGTTATTCCATATTCGCTCTCAATATAGTCATCCAGGTATATCTCTCTGTCTTCACAATAAATTACAGAGTCCTGGTCTCCTGTCTGTTCAGCCTTAATGGCCTGAAGTCTGTCAATAATATCACTGTAAGGGACATTGAGCCGGCTAATGGTATCAAGAAGAAAGCTTTCCACATTAGCTGCTGAACCAGGCATTTGAAAAGAAATATGGTAGTCTGCATAATTGTCAAAACCACGATAGGATGCAAAAAGTGTCTGGTAGTTTATAAGTTCCGAAAACAGTTCGCTTATAAGACCGTCAGGGTCTCCCATGATATTTAGATATTTTATCTGCTGACTGATGGCTTCCATTTGAACTATAATATTAACAAGGATGTTTTTCTCTTCCTCATCCAGCTTCAGACCGTAATTAGAAAGTATACTTTCAACACTTTCCAGTACAGAAAGTTCATCACCCTGATACTCATCCTTTCTTTCAGTAAATTCAGAAATTACTGCATGAAGCTCAGAATCTGTTGCGACTGCAGCAAACCATGATACAAGCTGCAGATTCTGATCTGCGGCCATATTACGTACATCCTCTGCCGGTGATGTCATTGCAACAAAATTAAAAATACCCATTATTCTATTTCCTTCCAGGTAAAGGTCATAAAAAAACTGGATAGTATTATCAAAAGTGTGCTCCTGAAGCTCCATCATGGAGTTATAATCAGCCTGTAATTCTTCTGTAACTGCAATATAGTTTTCAAGTTCCTCACAGGATACAGGTATTGCTGTTTTATTCAGCCGGTCGCTTTTAGTGACTGGATTATCAGAACATGCCGGAAATGAAATAAGTGAGAGTGTAAGTAGTGCCAGTGATGCAAGACGCTTTAAAGCCATGGTATTAAAATCCTTTTTACCGTATGATCCCTGAAAAAAATCTGTAAAGTTCTCTATTGGTTTTTCGTTGACTGAATCGGTTGAATGTCAGGAATAGTTTAATAAAGAATAAATTTTATCAAACCGATCCAATGCGTACGGTGGTTGAAAATTAAATTAATATAGATTACACTCCTCCAAAAATTATCATTAAAACCATATTCTTTTATGAAAATATTGTCAGAGAGGTTTAAAATGAAAATGTTTCGCAGGTTATATATGTACTCTTTCTGGCTGCCTTTTGTATTGATTATATTTTCAGGCAATGTCTCTCTATATGCAGAGCAGGAGGTCCCTGAAAACATAGCTGATACAGTTACTGCATGGATCAACAATACAAGGAGCCTGAAAGGGCTTGAAAAACTGTCTGTTGATCCCAGACTGAACAGGGCTGCCGTATCCCACAGTGAGAAAATGTCCGAATATAATATCCTGTCCGACAGCGGATCAGATCTGGGAACACCCTTAGACAGACTTAAATCTTTAGGGCTTACTGATATCAACAGCCTTGTAGCTGTCGCAAAGGCCGAAACACCCGAGCTGCTTCTTAAGCAGCTTGAATCTCCCGAAAATATCTCCAAAATACTGTCTTCTGAAATGACTAATATGGGTGTCGGCGTAAAGCGTGACACAAACGGTGGTTTATGGCTGACTGTGCATATGACTGAACGTGCCGTAGCCTTTACTCAATTTACCCTCAGTAAAACAGATACCGACCCGGCAGGGCATTCAATTACAGTAAAAGGAAATACCCCCTATAATAAAATTGAGGTTGTTCTTATTCCTCTGGATAAAACAAATCCGGACCTTGCTGTTGACAGGGTTATAACCCCGGATGCAAACCGGTGTTTTGAGGTTACATTATATCTGGGTACTGAGACCGGAAGTTTTGATTTTGAGTTTTATGTTGAGAAAGACGGCGGATATCAATTAAAAAATATTTTCAGTCTGGGTTTCTGATAATTCCATAATAAGGGAATGAAATGAAAAAACGTTTTAAAATAACTGCTTTTATATCGGCAATACTGCTGTTTTCAAGTCTGGCATGGGGAGCGCTTTACTACTATTCCGGTACAATGGAGAGCACATTTGAGATGACCCAGTCATACGTGATTGCTGTACCAAATGATAATCTCACTTCGCTTACTTTTACTCTGGCTCTGCCTGAAGAGTATACCCTGCCCAACAATTCCCAGAGTATTACAGGACTGAATATCAGCTATTCAGGTGATCCCTCTGTTGAAGATTACACTGATGTTTACGGAAGTCATTTTAAAGAGATTATATGGACAAATCCTGCCCGAGGAGAAATTAATGTAACTCTCAATTATACAGTTTCATCATTTTCAGACTGGGATGTACCGATGCCTGACGATGTATTTCCCTTTGACAGTTCCGGCCTCCCTTACACGATTACTCAATACCTCCAGCCAACCGAAATGGTGCAGTCCGATGACCCGGCGTTTACTGATCTTGCTGATAATCTCACAGGCAGTCTTACTACACAGCGGGAGGCTTTAAAAGCTATCATAGGCTGGATAATGGACAATATTGACTATCAAGGGAGTCCTTCATCGGTGGATGCTCTGACTACCTATAATCTGAAAACCGGAAACTGCTCAAGCTATGCACATATAGCACTTGCTGTTGTGAGGGCGGCAGGAATTCCTGCACGGCTCGTACATGGATATGCACTTTCAAAAAGATATGAGCTTTTAACTGCAGGAGACCCGTTATATCCTAACTGGGGGCAGGGGACCCACGCATGGATTGAAGTTTATTATCCCTCTCTGGGGTGGGTGCCTTACGATCCCCAGCGTGATCTTCATCATATCGATACACACAGGGTTATATGGGGAAGGGGTACTGATACCCAGGGTATTATAAGCGATACATCATGGACATATGATTCGATCCCTGCAGGTTTTCCGCAATCTTACTGGCGTGTATATGTAACATGGATAGATGACTCCATTGACCTCTCTTTTATTAAATCCACAGACGAAATAGATGCGATTTCCTACAGCTCAGCCGAACCTTCTATCCAGGATTATACTATTACTGCAACAGGAGAAATCGGAGGCAGTATTTTACCGTCAGGAAGTGTTGGAGTGTCAGAAGGGACTAGCCGGACTTTTACAATTACTCCGCGTACTGGCTATCTTATACAGGATGTATCTGTTGACGGTGAATCACAGGGGGCTGTATCATCCTATACATTTGATAATATATCAGCAGACCATACCATAGAAGTTGAGTTTGAGGCCCAGCCCGTTGTCAGCACTTCTTCCGGTTCCGGGTCTTCCTGTTTTATAGATACAGTAATCAACAGATGGTGATCTCCCGGTTTATTGCCGATCCTGTGCCGGCTGCGCATTACGAAAATTTATTAGAATTGCAGCCGGCAGGAGAATGACTAAGGCATAATTTTAAGATTATACATTTCTCCGGCTGTTTTTCCAATCCAGCGCCTGTTAAGGTCAATTCTTCCGAAACTTATATGCATCAGGTCTCCGGCCCTGTCTCCCATGGTGTCCTGCCAGGCCTGTATCTGATCATCCGGAAGAACTGTATCTATGAGTATTCCGTCATAGCCGCCGGTCTCAAGTCTGTTTATTGCATCTTCATCAGGCAGAGCAGTCTGTCTCCACCAGTGTACATGACGCTTCATCGGACCGAAAAAGTCTTCTTTTTTTTGCGATGTGACAAGGCTGAACATCATTGCCCTGTTTCCAGCATGATAATAAAGAGCGCGCTGATCACCATCCAGGTAGTGAGGTCTTTTAATTCCCGACACTTCAAGGAGCCGGCCTGTAGAAGGTCTGTTTACTGGATCATAAAATATCATTTCCAGCGGAGTGTTGGGGTTTGCCTCCGTGAATATTCTGAGCGCACCGGAGATAAAGTCCGGATCTTTTACAGAAGGCGGAATAAGCAGCTGGTAGGGCTGCGTTACACGCAGGGCTATAGCCATAAAATCGCTCAAGGTACGTCTGTTATCAAGCCATACCTTGCAGACAAGCCGGTATCCGTCGGCCGTTACATATACATCATCTTCTTCCGCCATGTCTGTTCTGTTACTGTTACGCCACGAAAGATCCAGTTCCGGCATAGGATAAAGAGCTATGTCCAGCTCTTTTTCTGCGTATATAATGGAGTCCATGATTTCATATTCGGTAAAACCACGCGTGCCTTTTATGTTATAGGGAGGATTGCTGTTATAGATAAGTCCCAGCTTTTCTGCGTTTTTCCGGAATTCCGTTCCCGGAAGGACAGAAAGAGAGAAGACCTGAACATCATTGTTTATATCAAGATCCTTTACATAATCCACCGTTTTCATGAATCCTGCCATATTATCGCCGGGAAGGCCTGCAATAAGATCGATATCCATATTGATACCGCGCTGTTTTAGTGCATTAACACCACTGGCAAACTCCTGGGGATTAAATTTTCGTTTCATCATGGCAAGTGCTGCGGGATTTGTGCTCTGAAGACCAATCTCAAACCATGTGAAACCGGCATCTGCAAGAAGCCCTGCAAGTTTTTCATCCACGGATTCAGCCCTTATTTCACTTATAAGGTTAAGACTGTGCTCTCTGTTGACAGCCGCAATCTGTTTTAGAAGCGAAGCGAGGTCAGACCGTGCTTCAAGCGATGGATCAAGAAAATATACTTCCTTTACGCCCATTGAAAGAGCCCATTTCAGTCCGTCGATTACCTGTCTGTCATCCTTATAGAGTATCCTGTTTCTTGACTTTCCGTAGTAACAGTAAGCACAGGCATAGGGACACCCGCGCATGGTTTCAAGGAGCATGTAGTTTTCTATATCAGGTTCCAGGGTTACTGATAAATATGGACTGGGGGATGTCCGAAACCCTTCATGCTGACCGGCAATGGAGAGTTTTTCTGAATTTAGATCAGTCTGCTGAATAATTTTTACAAAAAGGTCTTCACCCTCTCCCTGGATAAAATAATCAATATACGGATTATTTTCAGTAAGCGGATTGTCACTGGTGATTTCCGGACCGCCAAGAATGATTACAGGAGAGTAATGAGACTTTATTTTTTCAGAAAGATAAAGCACCCTGGTAACATTCCACACATAGGTGGAAAAACCGATAATGTCAGGCCGCCGTTCAAGGATATTATTGAGGAGAGCCGCATCGCCCATATAAGAAGCGCTCAGCTGGGGCATAATATCAATGCTTATGCCGGGCAGTTTACCGGCAGCGTGTGCAAGGCAGGATGCGGCAAATGGGATATTGCCTGTTTTGTGTCCGAAATTAATATGTGGAACCGGTAACTGGACCAGTAATATCTGTAACATTTTCACATCATAAATAGGTTAAAAATATAAAGCTCCTCTTATCACATATTTTGAAGAAGTTTTATCCAATTCTCCTGTAAAATTTAATCTGAGCAGACTTTTCCCTCGATTAATGACAGACAGGTCCAATCCTGCCAGCAGTCTGTTTCTTTCCAGTTTATAGCCTGTGATGTCAAACTGTTCATTTTCAAGAGTTCCGCCGATGTTATACCGGCTGTCATCAGCCAGGTATGACCATGCCAGTTTAAGCTCATGATTGAACCTGCTGTTGTTTTTTGTGTTCCTGGTATCTGACAGTTTAATACCTGTAATAATGCGACTGCTATATAAAGAATGCCTGCCTGTATTTACTCCCAGGCTGCTTTCCTGTTCATAAATTCTATCTCTTCTGTCATGCACGCAGTCTATACCCGTAAAAGGTGTGATTATCCGGGTCTGTGTTAAAGGTTTATTAAAACCGAGCTCTATAGATGTGAAAATATTTTCAGACTTTACAGGTGAAGTGAGGTTTGTTTTTATATCTTTGATAATTACAGTACGAAAGGCATCTCCACTGTGATGTCCGTAACCTGTCTGTCCGTTTATATACCAGTCGGCTGGCTGATATGATGCATACATGCCAATCGTAAAAGACTCCAGGTCTGAATTGAATAAACCTGTACTGTCGCTGGTTTCCGTATCAAAGGCAGATACATCAAATCCTATTATTATGTTATCTGATCTGTAGTCCAGGCCAAGACCGATGCCGCCTGATTTCCAGTCAAACCCTGTAAAACCGTCAGACTCATCTCTTTTTCCATCCAGGTACATGAGGCCGGCGTATGGCCTCCATCCCTGCTGATCTGTACCGGAGTTGTGCATAAGGTTCCGGTTGGTGAATTCCATGTGCTCCCTTGTTAATTCAAATGATATTTCAGGGAGGGCTGTGTATTCTTCCGGCATAATCGATGAAAAAGCATGGTTTGCCTCGGATTGTGATCCCATCATATCAATCGCAAGTATAACGTCTGCAAGGTCACCGGATGCTGATGGAATAAGATTATCCAGTGCTTCTGCAATAGAAGCGAGGTTGGAGTCTGATGCAGTATCTTTGTAGCTTGAGGCACGGTTTACATCAAGAATTATATCCGTCTCTGAATAACTCAGGGTAAAGTCAATAAACAGTGTGTCTTCTGTGTTAAGGTTCATAGAACCTGTAATACCGCCATCCGCTTTAAAAAAGATATACTGCTGATTTGTGATAGGATCGAGTGGAATGGCTGTTAATCCCGCATCCTCTCCAAAATCCGCTTCTCCTGATACAGTCAGTAAATCACTGCCGTTTCTGTCAAATTCTATTTCAAGTAAACCGTTCTGGGTGTAATCACCTCCAGCTGTAATAGTGCCGATAGAGTTGCCGGGTGAGATAACCCCGTTGTTAACAATATCCCCTGTAAAATGGGTTGAGCCACCCAGAACTGCACCTGGTTTTATGGTAAGGGTTGAAAAATTGGATATGTTTCCGTTAAGGCTGGTCTTTCCTGCATACAGAGAGCCTGTCCAGGTACTGCCGTCTATATTTCCGTCATATTTGAAATCTGTATCAGGACATTCTGAAATCAGATCCAGTTCAGGATCATATGATGCTCCGAATATTATTTCTGCTCCGTCATCAACTCCTCCAAACTGTATATCTCCGGATATGACAGGCGATCCATGGATAATAAGCAGGTTATCAGAACTGTCGCTCTGGATAACTTCCATGTCAATGGTCATATTGTACCCCATCATTATCGCCGATGAGTCAGATGTTATGATATCTCCTGAGATACTGATAAGATTGTCGCTCTGGGTTACCCAGAGTCCAAAGGAGTTTTCCTCTGAAGTCTGTATAGTGCCCTTATGAATGAGCCTGTTCATGCCCCCTCGAATCACCATACCGTAACTTTGAGAGCCATATGTTGCAACTGTCCCTGAATTGATAATAACATGGTAACTCCCTGATGCGTAAATACCTGCTGCTGTATTTCCGGATGTAGAAATTACTGCCTGGTCAGATAATTCAATGTGTACATCATAATTACTGTCCAGATAAATTCCGTGGCTCAGATCATTATCTGTTAAAATGCTTCCGTTAAGGTAGATATCATTGCTGTCAAAGTTGCCAAATACACCGGCGCTGCCTAAGCCTGTCGTTTTAATTTCACCATTTAAAGTGATTGAGTTAAGTGATCCTCCGCCTATATATACACCGTTTCCTCCGCTGCCGTTTGTGACTATAAGGCTTTCGGGACCGGTGGATACCTGATTAGCTTCTCCCAGGATCATAATTCCGTCTGCTGAATAACCCGAAGTTTCGATGTTTCCATTCATTGAAATGGTGTTGTTGTCTCCAGCCGCAATTCCATAGGCATTATGACCGTCCGTGGTAATCGTCCCCTGTTCTGTAACAGTAATTTCTCTCCAGTCAAACCCGTAATTTTTGTAGGATAGAGAAATCCCTTCTCCCTTAATTCCGGTTTTCTGCTCCCCTGTGGTGTCAATACTGCCTGACAGTGTAAATTTAACAATATTATCAGATGTTCCATCCGTCAAAGTTATCCAGTCGTGATCGTAATCAAGAAGATTTTGAGTATACACCGGGGCCGGGTCATTAACCGGAAAGTACAGTGCCCTGATATTTGCTTCATCATGTTCTGTTATATCATCAGTCAATGTTGAACCTGCATAGGGATGCATGATGGAATAGGGGTCAAGGGTGTGAGCCAGTCCTAGAGCATGGCCTAATTCATGAATTGCAGTTGTCTTAAACAGTTCTTCATCCCAGTCAATATTTATCGAAAAATGTATGTCCCCGTAAAAAGAGTACCCTGCATCCTCTTCTGTTAATCCTGTCGCCATAGGGTAGAATCCATGGCCCAGGTATCCTGTTATCATGGGGTGGGTGCTGAATCGGAATAGGCCTGCAGCGCCTTCTGCTCCCAGGTCAAGCTGGTTATCAGGAACTTCAATAAACGTGATATCTGCTGTACTGCTCCATTTATCAAGTGCGGATTTTAAAATATTCTCCCAGTCAGGGACTATAGAATCCAGAGCGGTATCCAGTGAGACAGTTGTATCAGAGCTTCCTTCTATATCCAGATAATATCCCCCGACATGATCAAAAGAATAAGTTAGAGTCCTGTCTGTATTATCAAGAGTGGTCTGCCAGCTGTATCCTGAATATTTTACAGGGGCTGCATGTGAATAACTGCAAAAGAAAAAAAGAAGAGCAATAAGAAGTGATGGCGTGATAATTAATTTTTTGAGTGTTTCTCTATTGCTGCTAAACCTGTTTAAAACAAAAATAAAATAAAACAAAGTAAATCTCCTGCTTAAACCGGTCAGTAATCGGTATGTTTTAAATTTCCGGTAACTGTATTTAAAACACTGCCGGCTGTAATTTTCATTAATATTATTCTATCGGAAGGTTGCAGAGATTAATTAAATCAGGGAAAGTATATGGTTTTGGGGAAGAAAGATATATGCACACGAAGCAGCGGAAGCCGCCGCGGGTATGGCGGCGGGTATCATGCTGATTCGACGGCATATTATTAAAATTAAACAGTGTGTCAGCGGTTTGTTTTTTTTCGGAATCCTGAAAGAGTCAGAAGTCCGGAAAAAGAGAGCAGCAGAGTGGATGGCTCAGGAACAGGGCTCGTTTTAATCTCTGTTGTTAAAATTCCCGATTCAAAGAACATCCCTCCAGATACATCCAGGAAGTAACTGATCTTTCCATCCTCTCTCAGATCAGCAATAGCCGATTCACCAAGGGACAGCTCTAGAGTTATTTCCCCTTTATAGCCATACTCATATTTATAAAATTCGGTGTAATATATTTTGGTAACATACAGTGAACTGTATTCGTAATTATCCAGCCTTTTGCCCAAGAAAAATTCGTAACCATAGAAGTCGGTATACTTTTTCAGGGACTGATCCGCTATTGAAAGCTCAGCCCATTCTGAACCGTCGTAATAGTAATAAATTTGAGATTTTATATACTCCATATAAAATTTATCATCTTCAATATAGCTTTCTGTATACTTATAGGCGGAATTATAAATGTTTGTCGAATGCAGGTCATTGTTATCAGTTAATGTTAATGTTACGTATGCCGAATTTATTTCATATGGCTGATCATAACCTGACAGCTGCCGGCTGATATCAAAAATGCCGGATATTCGACTATTGCCTATATAGATGCTGCCGTAATAATTATCATCTGTAGTAATTATTAAAGCATCAGCATGACCTGTCACAAACAGAATAAAAAAGATAACTGTAAAACATATTGCTTTGGATTTTTTCATACTTTTTCTCTCATTTTTAATTCAATAAACTATAGATTACCAGTAATACTAAAAACATCCCGAGTGTTTTTTACAGCCTGACCAGCGTAACACGCCGGTTTTCGGCTCTGCCTTTTTCTGTGGTGTTGTCGGCAACCGGCGTGGTCTGCCCAAAACCTGATACAGCAAGCCGTTCTGCTGCAATTCCTTTTTTATGCAGGGCACGGGCAACTGAACTGGCACGGTCTATAGAGAGCATGAGGTTTGCCCAGGGCTGTCCCTGGTCATCAGTATGACCTTCTATTCTGAGTTTCAGAGCCGGATCGGCCTTCAGCATATCGGTAATTTCCTGAAGCACAGCAGAAGATTCCGGCCTTATATCAGAGCTTCCCGTATCAAAGTTGATTTTGACTGTCACCTGTCCTGCTTTTGCAAGCTGTTCAGCCATGCTGCCTTCTTTTACATCCTGCTGCATATTCCGGATTTCCAGTACCCAGAGAGAGTATGCCTGACCTTCTGCATAGGCATTCACCACAACCCATACCTCTTTGCCGCCTTCATGATATTCTATGGATGCAGTTCGTCCCGCTCCAAATTCCCCGTGTTCACCGTCAAAAACAACTTTTGCCCCGAGGCGGGTAAGGGCACCTGTATAGTTACGGATGATCTGAAGCTCAATTGGCGGGGTTTTATCCTCATTTACTTCATAAACAATATGGGTCAGCTGGCCTTCCATGGGTTTAAGTTTTTCACCGGGAAATGGAATTTGTATCTCATTGTAACTGTGCTCATATCCGGCAATATAAAAATCTTTCATTCTTGAAACAAGTGAATGATCACTGCTTCCGACCACATCCTGAGCTGAGACATTGTATGACGATATAATAAAAAATAGTCCGGCAAAGATTATAAAACTGTTTTTTATCATTCCATCCTCCCTGTTAAGTATGGATATATATCCGGGTTGCATTGAATGAGTATTATCCGAAAATATGGGTGTTGTATTGTAAAAAAACGGCAGGTTTTAACGGAAAAAAATAATATCCCGCAGCGGTACTGCTGGGTACAGTTAACTTATATCGGGCTGACGGCCGGACAGAACAGCTACTTCATTCTGGTTGCGTGCAAAAAAATGACCGGGAGTTTCTCCGGTGATGGATTTAAAGTCTTTGATGAAATGCGCCTGATCAAAATAATGACCTTCAAAAACAAGATCCTGATAATCCATCGCATGGTCCAGGCGTATGCGGTCCCATAGATAATTAAGTCTTGTAATCCTCATAAGAGCTTTGGGGCTTACCCCCACTCTTTTTGCAAATTTACGCTGAAGAGAGCTTGCACTCATCTGACTGACTGCAACCACGGCAGACAGGGGAGTTTTTACACTGCTGTTAACTATGTTCATGTAGATGTTATCGATCTGATCGGGGATGCGGTCTTCCGGTTTAATACGGGTCATAAACCAGGCTTTAAATATTTCTATACGCTCAAGGTCTGATTTAGTTTGTGTCATTTGTTTCCACAGCGGATGAAATACATCCTTATCCAGAGGAATATCATAGTATGGTCTGGATGGGATTTTTAATTCAAGCACACGAGAAAGAACACTTGCATTACAGCATACAACTAAAGAATCAATTTCTTTCCTGTTTTTTAACAGCAGACTTTTGGACAGCACCGGTGCAATAAAAAAAGAAGGAAGGGACAACGCTTCTGGCGAAGCTATTTGAGGTTTTGTTTTAAAATGAAAAACCAGGCTGGCGTCCGGGCGGGGAATAAACTTATCATTAAATGTTATGCCGTTTGGAATCCTGATAGTTATAAACTGTCGAACCAGAAAAGAAAGCGCCTCAGAAGGCGGATAAAAACAAACCTCAACCATTTGAATCCTTTATGACAGAACTGTTACAATTATAAATATTTACATCAAAATCCGGGTTTTGTATTGTAAAAAAACGTCATATTTTTTATTTGCAGAGTATGCGGGGCTAAAATGGCCTATGCTGATAAATATCTCTGTTTTGGCAAACCGCCATGTACGAATTTGAGGTTATATTTGTGTGAAAATGCTGAATACGGTGCGGTGTTTTTAAATGATACGAAGATTTAATGATTCGGATATGGAATCGGTTTTGGATATCTGGCTGTCTGCCTCCATTATCTCACATGATTTTATCCGTGATTCATTCTGGAGATCCCAGGTGGAAAATATGCGCAATATCTATATTCCGGCTTCTGAAACATATGTGTTTGAAAACGGATCCGGAATTGAAGGATTTTATTCCCTTAAGGATAATATACTGGCTGCCATATTTGTGTGTCCTGAATACCAGAGCAGGGGGATTGGCAGGCAGTTATTAGATCATGCAAAAAAACAGAGAGAAAAGTTAAGTTTATCCGTATATAAAGAAAATAAAGATGCCTGCAGGTTTTATCTGTCCCATGGATTCAGGGTTATCAGTAAACAAACAGATGCGCATACCGGGCATCAGGAATACATAATGAGTTTTTGCGCTGCTTGTTTTTTATAAGCCGTTATCCCTGTCTTTTATTACCACTCCGCCTGTTTGTATTTCCCTGTTTTGATGGCTTCCCTGAGCGTGATGATGTATTTCCTGATTTGCCGATTTTTTTACCGGATTGTTTTTTTGATACAGGCCTTGAGTTTTTTCTTGAATTTTTTGTGCCAGGCTTACTTTTTTCAGATGTTTGTTTCTGCCGGTTTTTTCTGGCAGCATATTCCTTTACTGCCTGTGCCACATCTTTGTCAACCATGGCATCCTGATTACGTATGTTCAGAAACCCCATAAGCTCACTGCCCTCAGTATAGCCTGACACTTTTTCAATCGGGATTTTCCTGTTAATCAGTTTTTCAACAGCCTTAAGGTATACTTTTTCACTGCTGCTTACAAAAGAGACTGCTGTTCCGCTTTCACCTGCACGGCCTGTTCTGCCTATGCGGTGAACATAGTCTTCCGGTACTGCCGGCATATCATAATTTACCACGCAGGGAAGTTCGCTGATATCAAGCCCTCTTGCTGCTACATCCGTTGCTATGAGAATGCGTACTTCATTATTTTTAAATGCTTCAAGGGTTTTTATGCGTAAAGACTGGCTTTTGTCTCCATGCATTACAGCAACACTTATTTTTTGTGATGCCAGTTTATCCATAAGTTTGTTGGCCCCGTGTCTTGTACGGGTAAAAACAAGCGTGCGGTCCCAGTTTTTACTTTTAATAAGATGAGTAAGCAGTGCTTCTTTATTTTCCTGCTCAACCATATGAGCTTTCTGGATAACTGATTCCGCCGCAGTAGTATCCGGCGTTACTTCTATCTGCCTGGGATTTATCAGCATTTCATCTGCAAGATCCCGAATCTGTTTTGTATATGTCGCGGAAAAGAGCATGGTCCGGCGCTCTTCCGGGATAAATTCAAGTATCCGGGAAATATCTTCACTGAAACCCATATCAAGCATTCTGTCCGCCTCATCAAAAACCAGAAATTCTACCATGGAAAGTGTGAAATATCTCATGCCCGCAAGGTCCAGCAGCCGTCCGGGTGTTGCCACAAGTATATCAATCCCACGTTTCAGCCTTTCTATCTGGGGCTCGATTTTAACGCCTCCGTATACAACAGTACACCTCAGGGATACTCTTCTTGCATATGCTTTAATGCTTTCTCCTACCTGGAGTGCCAGTTCACGGGTGGGCGCAAGAACAAGCGCTCTCGGCTGGCGGTCTCTGTTTTTACTGCGGCTTAAAATTTCCACAATGGGCAGAGCAAACGCATCTGTTTTTCCGGTTCCGGTCTGTGCGCGCGCAAGAACATCCTGACCGTCAAGTATGACAGGAATGGCCATAGCCTGAACCGGTGTAGGAGAAATATATCCCTTGCTTTCAATTGCCTTAAGAAGTTCTGTCCGAAGGCCGAGTTGATCGAATGACATTTTATATCCTTTTATTGTGAGGTTGATTCAGTTTTATCTAACAGGATTAAAATGTCAAACATTCAAAAAATAAAATCATTATGGAATGTTTTTCTTTTACAGAAATGAGAAAGCCCCCTGATATACATGGAAAGAGCAGGGGGCCTGTAAGCTGTATAGATAGTATTTTATTATTTTATTATTTTTCTGCGCAATGTTGAAAGACCGACAAGACCTGTTCCAAGAAGAAGCATGGTGGCCGGCTCAGGAACAGGTGAAACGCTGACACCGCTGATATCAAAACCGTCACGGCCGGATACTGTTGGTGATGTATCTAAAATCGCCAGGTATCTGAATGATCCGCCGCTGAAATTAAGAACAGTTTCTTCACTGGAATTATCTATATCTCCAATTTTATAAAAAGTGCCTGAAATGTAAAAATTCTCCAGGTTAAAGCCATAGGGTGAATTGCTGACATAAACTTCTGCTGTTTCCAGATAGGTATCCCGGTTTCCCCAGGTTGTTTCAAAGATAATTGCAGTTCCGCTGAATTCTGTCCCAAAATCAAAAATAGCCAGACCCCCAAGGCCAAGGCTTAAAAAATCATCGTCAGGGGTACCAAGAGCATTATCTGCCACTTCTCTCTGTGGATTATAATTGTCCGGATCAACGCTTTCTTCTCCGCTCCATAACACCTGTTCTGCCCATATAGTATCAGCATATGTGGAATTTAATGCTGTTAAACCGCTCAGTAAAAACAGTGTACATAATAAAAACATTTTCTTCATAGTAAAGCTCCTCTTAAATCCATAACTGCATAAGTTATTTTTTTGTCGGTTATCCTTTTCTGAATGCTGCCTGAAAAAGTATGTTTAAAACTTGATAACTATGTTTAGCAAATAAGGTGCCATATATTAAATTATTAAAATAACCATAAAAAACAATAGGATAACTTTGATGCTGAAAAGTTGAAATTGTAATTGTGTAAAAAAATACCAAAGTCTTACGCAGTGGTTTACTAAGAAGTGGAAAAATATTTCATAGTTGGTATCTGTACAAAAACTAACGTTTTTATCTGGTAAAGGACTTCAGAGCGGGCCTGATGACCGCTTTAAATGATGTATCTGTTTTGGGTGGGGGGAAACAGTTATCCTTATTAATTTTGACGGGACTTATTTTTTGCAAGCTCTTCTTTGACAGCTTTTCCTATATCCAGTATCGAGTATGGTTTTTTTATATATGCACCTCCGCCAAGTCTCTGGATTTCCTTTACTTTATCGCTTTCCGAATAACCGCTTGCTATTACCGTTTTTTGAGCAGGACGAAACTTAATTATTTTTTTATATGTTTCTAGCCCGTCAATTCCGGGCTGCATGATCATATCCAGTAACAGAAGGTCTGCATCATTTTCTTTTAGGTACTCTATGGCTTCTTCACCGCTGGATACGGAATTTACCGAATAGCCGAGTTTTTTTAGTATTACACCGGCAATTTCCCGCTGTTCTAAAATGTCATCAATGACTAAAATAGATTCGCCGTTTCCCTGATAGGTATTGATGTCCGGTTGATGCTTTATCCCGTTTTCCTCATCTGTTACAGGGAAATAAAGAATAAACTCGGTTCCTTTTCCTTCATCGCTCTTTATATCAATAAATCCGTTATGATCTTCCACTGTGCCCCATACTACAGGCATTCCAAGTCCTGTTCCGCTTCTGCCCATTGTTTTTTTTGTATAAAAGGGCTCGAAAATTCTTGCCAAATCCTTATCTGATATCCCTGTTCCGGTATCTTTGACACTCAGTACAACATAACTTCCCGTCTTGATAGACTTTCTGTATACATGGGCAGGGCTTTGAATCTCTTTATTAAAAGTAGAAACCGTTATTTTACCTTTATCCCTGATGGCCTCTGCTGCATTGGACAGAAGGTTCATCACAGATTTTGAAAGATGAGTTGATGATCCTTTTAAATTGCATAGCTTCATGTCAAGGTTAAATGAGACTGAAATATCAGAATGATAAGCTCTCATGTTATGGTATTCAGGGCTGTTTTTAAGTTCGTTAATAATATTGTTCAGGTTTAATATTTCTGAGATTGGAACACTCCGGCGCGCAAGGGTGAGGAGATCCTGTACTATTACTGCGGCCTTTTCACCTGATTTTTTTATGGTCATTACCGCTTTTTTAAACGGGCTGTCTTCGGGGAGATCCAGCAGGATAAGCTCCGGATAGCTGACTATTCCAGAAAGAATATTATTGAGGTCATGGGCAACACCGCTGGCGAGAGTTCCGACTATCTCCATTTTCTGGGATTCTCTTAGCTGATCTTCTATTTTTTTCCTTTCCTCCTCAGCCGTTATGCGTTCGGTTACGTCCATGATCAGGCTTTCATAATGAGTTATGTTACCTTCATTGTCGTATTTTTTAAAGGTCAATGCCTCTATCCATTTTATTTTGCCTGTCTTTGTCTCAATTCTGTAGGGACGATTTCTGTATTCATGAATTTCGTCCTGGCCGACAAATATTCTGGAATCTTTCAGGATGTTTTCAAGGTCTTCCGGATACACTAAATCCATAAGCGATATTTTTCCATCCCGAAATTCTCCGGCTTCATATTCCAGTATCTTTTCAATATTTTCCGAAACAAACTCAACAGGCAATCCTTCTTCATTTTTCCACAGAAAAATTGCAACAGGGCTTTTATTCATTATGTTATATGCCTGTTTCAGTTCTTTTTGAGCCTTTTTTTGTTTTGTAATATCTCTGCAAACGCTGAATACAAATTTTTTCCCGTTAACAATAGCACCGTTACTGCTTATTTCTGCGAAATAAGTTGAACCGTCTTTTTTTATGTGTTTTGTTTCAATGTATGTGCCGGTATCATCAACATTATCTATCATGTTTTTTAATTCCTGAGCTGACCGGCCAAGATCCCAGTCCCATACATACAGATTCATTGCTTCTTCCCTGGTGTAGCCCAGCATTTCAGTGAATTTTCTGTTTATTTCATGAACTTTCCCGTTTTCATTGAGTATTACTATTCCATCCCATGACTCGTCCATTAGTACGCGTCTCCAGGCGGTATCAGCTTTAAGTGTTTTTTCTGCCTCTATAAACTTTGTAATATCTCTTGTGAAAGATGCAATGGCCTTTACATTTTTTGCTTCATCAAAAACAGGAAAAAGGCTGTGATCAAGGTACATGCCGCTTCTTTCATCCATGTATTTTACAGGTTCTCCTGTTTCAAATACTTTTTGAGCTATTTTTGTTCTGGATGCATCAATATCGGGCGGGACTATATCTTTTATCCTGGCTCCAAGCAGGTCTTTAATCTCTCTCCCCAGTCTTTTTGCTGCAATTTTATTAATAGCCAGAATTTTGCCGTTTCTGCCTGACAGCACCATTGATTCCGTTGATGCATTTAAAAAAGCAATAAGCCTTTGTTCTTTGTCAATCAGCCTGGATTCTATATTTTTTAACCTTTTATTCTCTTTTTCCAGTTGTTCGACTTTTTTTAGAAGTTCTTTATACTCTGGCGATTCGACCATAGGATGAATCTCTCCGATCAAGAATATTGTGGTTTATTAGATTATTGAAATTTATTCGACAAAAATGGTTCGGAGCTTAAATTAAATTGAGTTGAAATTGGGTAGACAGTCTGTTAATTATATATAATGTTAGATATATATGATCTAATCCATCTTAAAACCGGATATTATTTCACCTATACGTTCAAGGTTTTTCCTGCATTCAGCTTTATCATCATGGCTTTCTGTCAGAGCCTGTATTTGTTTGAATTTTTCTCGAAGTGACACCTTTAAATTATCAACTTCCTTTGCAAGATGCTTAAATTCATCCTTTTTCCTCAACCTTACTTCTCCACTTATATCGCCTTCAGCCATTTCGCGGATCACACGGCGTAATCTGAAAATAGGGCCGGCCATACGATGGGTTACAATAGTCACATAGAAAAAAAGAAATACGAGAGTTATGCCGACAGAAACTGCCATAACAGGCCATAGCAGACTTAAAAGTGAAGTCGGTCCGGACTGGGGAGCAATTGCCCTGGGATCTGTATCAAAGGGATTAGGCATCTTAAGCGGAGTGAGCTGGATGTCACCGTAAAGATGGTGAACCATTGCCAGAAAAAACAGAGACATTATAATAATGGCCGCACCCACAAGGCATGACTTGCGTATCATTCGGTACTGGAAATCAGGATCGATAATGTAGATTTTTCTTTTATATTTCTGCTGAGCCATAAGACTGTAAATCCTAATATTAAAAGTAAGTATTAAAAGATCTTTCCACTGTTAATCGGGAGACGTACAGAAATACATTAGAAAACTTTTTTAAAAGATGTTTTTTTTATATCTTTTTCTCCTATGGAGAATGATTATTGACATAAAAGGCCACTCAAAATATACTTTTACACTCGTTATTTCAAACTCTAAAGAGATTTGTCACTGCGATCCTAATAACTCCTCTTAAGGTTACTGGAATTATTCAGATAATAACATTCCCACTGCTGTTCATTCCCTCTTTCATACTGCACAAATAACTGTTCTGTTTTTGTCCCTCAAAAGAGGGAAAGCAATAACACGACTGTCGAAAATTCTATTTTATATGGTGGCTCACCGATCAGTCATAACAGATATCTGTATCTAAAAGGAACTTAATATGATTTCATTCCTGTCAAAAACATCGCTGAAAAAATTGCTTATAGGCGGATTTCTTATATGCGCTTTTCTTACCGGTTTGTCAGGCGGAATAGGCATCTATTCTCTGAAACAGATAAAAACTACAATGGGTGAGAGTTCTGATAAGGTGATTTCTAATGTCAGTGATCAGAATATTCATATACAGCAGCTTATTCCTGCACGTAATGCAATTATCCGGATCAGTGACTCTGACACACTTAAAGACCTTGACCTGTCTATTGCAGAGTACCGGGAAATCGTTAAATCTTCATCGCTTGACAGTGAACTTGAGGAGATAAAAAATGAGATATTTATTCTTTCGGACTTCAGACGTGATGAAATTTCGGCGTTAAATGAGCTGAACCGAATGAGTGAAGAAAATATATTTACTCTCGAAAGGATAAGTGAACTTACGGTTAAATCAGTAGCAACATCCATGAAAGAGTCTACCGACGGAATAGGAAAGGAAACACGATCCATTAAAAATGGATTTGGTAAAATTCTGCGAAGCGGAAAGGGAATATCTGCTGCCGGAGATGCAGCTCTTGAAAAATTTTTTTCAAATAACGGCATAAACGACATGATTGATGAACTTATGCTTGTTTCCGAACTCTCGATATCATCTGTAAGAGCTGCAATGTCAGTGCAGTCGCGTACAAACCGTCAGCTTGTAGTGGTAAATGAAATCATAAATGCTGAAGATGAGGATACACTTGAAGGTGCAGCGACAAAAATCAACAGGCTCAGAGGAGAAATAAACAGTGAACTTGTTGAACTTCCGGAAGATGACACGACGAATGAAATCCTGGACCGTCTCCAGATTCTGGCAAAATCAATTGCAGGCATGATCGAAGCAAAAAAAACAGAACTCACAGCATTAAAAAAACAGCACGAAAAAGAACAGCACATTGGAAGTTTAATGAATAAAATAGAAAACCGTGTTTTATCCGAAGGGAAAATGCTGGTTGATGATGTTGAAAGTAAAATGAGCCGAAGTGAAGAAAATGTTGCCAGGTGGCAGCTCAGTCTTGCTCTGCTCGTAGCAGGATCCATTGTGCTGGCACTGGTCATAGGGTTTACTGTATCTGCTTTTATTTCTGTTCCTGTAAACAGGACCATTGAGGCTCTAAAGGATATTGCTAAAGGTGATGGAGACCTGACTCTCAGGCTTGATGATTCAGCCAATAATGAAATAGGTCGTATGGGGCACTGGTTTAATGTTTTTATTGAAAAGCTGCAGGGTATTTTTAAAGAGGTTGCTGGAGGAGTGAAAACTCTTGCTGAATTTTCAAACCACCTGTCGGAAATTTCCGAGGAAATCACAAACGGCATCACAATTGTTTCCGGGAAAACCGGAACAGTATCGGCCTCTGCGGATGAGATGAGCAGTAATATGAATATCATGGCTCATACTACTGAAGAATCTGCAGTCAGTACAAACATGGTTGCTGTTGCCGCTGATGAGATGTCTGTAACAATAGGTGAAATAGCTGGCAATGCTGAAAAGGCACGAGATATATCCGACGCTGCAGTTAAGAAAGCATCTGAGACGGAAAGAGTTATAAACCTTCTTGGACGAGAAGCCGGATCTATCGGTGAGGTAGTTGAGGCTATCACAGATATCTCCAGCCAGGTAAACCTGCTGGCTTTAAATGCAACCATTGAAGCTGCAAGAGCCGGTGAGGCAGGGAAGGGGTTTACCGTTGTGGCAAATGAAATTAAAGAGCTCGCAGGTCAGACACAGGATGCAACACAGAATATAAGAGCAAAAATAGAAGGAATACAGAAAAATACCAATATAACGGTAGAGCAGATAGCTGAGATTTCGGGTGTTATTGCGGATATAAATAATATCGTGGCAATAATAGCAACAGCTGTAGAAGAGCAGTCTGTCACTACAAAGGAGATAGCTGGCAATGTAACGGAAGCATCCAGCGGGATAAAACTTGTAAATGGTAATGTTGCTCAATGTTCCATTGCAGCCAATGATATTTCAAAGGATATAGCAGAGATTGATGTGTCCATGAAACAGATGTCTGCAAACAGTAATCGGGTGCTGGAGGATTCAAAAGAACTTTTCAGATTGTCAGACAGTCTCAATAAAATGGTTCTGGAATTTAAATACTAAACTATCTTACTGAAAATAAAAGGGAAAAAGAAAGCTGAACAGTATTAGAAAATCGCATTTCATTGTATGGGGTACATAAAAACGCCCATAAAATGACTTAAATGTCAATAATACTGCCACCTGATACAAAAATGTAGTTATAATTGACGCTTTATTTTTCAGAAATAAAACTGAGTAATTAATATAAATAGTTATTACAGTCACTTATAGCGTTTATGCTCGAATTGGTATTGTTTTTGCGAGGCAAGACTATTGTTGTTCTTTTTAACAACAATTACCAATAGCTCCAAAGGAGGAGGGATTGTGGATAGCGAATCCGAAGAATTGTTGAGAGATTTTGTTGCTGAAAGTTCTGAAAACCTCAGTGCTATAGAAGATACATTGCTGGGACTGGAAGAGAACAGGTCCCCTGAAGCCATCGACGAAATATTTAGAGCAATTCATTCAGTAAAGGGTGCAGCTGGTTTTTTTCAGCTTGTCAACATAGAGCAGGTCGGTCATAACGCTGAGACATTGCTGGATAAAGTCAGAAGCGGTGAGATTCAGATAAATGCCGGTATCATAGATATCCTTTTAAGGGCACGAGATACCCTCTTTAATATGCTTTCCCAGCCTGATTTTGGTAATGGTATGGATGTAAGCAGCCTTGTGGCGGAACTAGAAGGCGCCCGGACCGGATCAACTGATGAAGCTGCTGAAGAAGACCTGCATAAAATCCCGGAAGAAACACCTGCTGCTGAAGAAAGTGACGAGCCTGTTTCTCCCGAAGCCGATGAAAAAAATGACCAGCCGGTCGAAACCGCCATTGAAGCTCCTAAAAAAACAGTGTCACAGGAAAAAGCCTCTCCTTCAGCTGCGGAAAAAAGCACAATACGAATAGGTGTTGATGTTCTTGATGAACTGCTGGAATTGATTGGTGAGGTGGTACTTGGGCGTAACCAGTTTTTAACGAAGCATGAAGGCGACGCAACATTCCAGACTCTTTCCCAGAGTATTACCAAACTGCATCAGCATGTTATTCAGACCAGGATGCAGCCTATCGGGACTGTGTTTAATAAATACAAACGAACAGTTCGTGATCTATCCAGGGAATTGGGTAAAAAAATTGAACTGAATATAGAAGGCGGAGAACTGGAACTTGACAGAACAATACTTGAAGCATTTTCAGATCCTCTTACTCACCTGGTCAGAAATTCGGTCGATCACGGCATAGAAGAACCAGATGTCAGGTCAAGTTCCGGAAAAGGTATACTGGGAAGCCTTTATCTGCGTGCCCGTCATGAAAGCGGGCAGATCCTGATAGAAGTGGAAGACGACGGAAAAGGCATAGATCCGGCTGTTATACGATCAAAAGCAATCGATAAAAATCTCATAACCGAAACGGAAGCAGAGCTTCTGTCGGATAAAGATATTATACAGTTCATTTTTCATGCAGGTTTTTCCACAAAAGAAGAAACAACCAAACTTTCGGGAAGAGGTGTCGGGATGGATGTCGTCCGCAACAACCTGGAAAAGATAGGCTGCATGGTTGATATTTCTTCCAATCCGGGAAAAGGGACCCTTATTCAGACCCGGATACCCCTGACCCAGGCCATTGTTAATTCATCGGTTATTGCAGGTCTTATTATCAAGATTGGCCCATATACAATGGCAATACCACAGGTAGCTGTCAATGAAGTTATAAAGCTTTCACCTGAGGTGGAAATGAAACAGATTTCCACGATTAACGGTCAGGAAGTGTTTAAACTGAGGGACAAACTGATTCCTCTGGTTCATCTGGAAGATATTCTCGAAATTCCCAGAACTTACATTACTGAAGACGGCAAAATAACCGCTCCTGATAGAAGAAAATCTTTTGTCGATAGAAGATCAGAAGATAATTGTACTGAAAAAAACAATCGGGCGGGAGCAGACCGGAGAAAAAACAGCTTTATCTTTATTGTTCTTCAGTTCAAACAGAACTATTTCGGCATACTTGTTGATCAGATAGCCGGCAAAGAGGAAATAGTAGTCAAACGCCTGCCGCAGTTGATCAAACATCGAAGAGTATTTGCCGGAAGCACTATTTTAGGCAGTGGAAAAGTTGCATTGATTCTGGATATAAACGGCCTGGTTGAAAAGGCGTCTCTGGATTTTGCACGTGAACAGGAAACCATATATCAGACAATCATGTCGCGCAAGATGGTGCTGGAAGAAAAACAGCATGTTGTTGTTTTTAACTATGCCGAAGAAGAATATTTTGCAGTTCCGGTAAACCTGCTGTCTGAAGTTGATAAATTTAAAGTAAGTGATGTGAAAAAAGTCGGAGACAGGGAATTTATTCAGCGTCATGGAATGTCCATGCCTCTTCTTCGGCTTGATCACTCATTAAGTATATCACCCCTTGAAGGTGAAAAGGAAGAGCTTATTGTAATTGTGCCCTCCAGGATACGGTACCCCACCGGAATAGTAGGTAACAGTATTATCACCCATATAGAACTCTCAGAAGACCTTAATACAAAAGAGGCGGATGAAAACGGTATTATGGGGACGTTTTTTCATAACAATGAACTTATAACCCTTTTGGATATCTTTACACTCCTGCAGAAGTTTGATCCCAAGAAGTATCACAGGGAAGTAACCAAAGATATTGAAGACTGCAGGATATTATTTGCAGAGGATCAGGTCTTTTTCAGGCAACTGGTAGTGCAGTATTTTAAATCCTATGGAATTAAAAACACAACTGTCTGTAAAAACGGAGAGGAGGCGCTCCAGGTGCTGGTTAAGAACCCTGAAAATTTTGATATTGTGGTTTCAGATATAGAGATGCCTGTTATGGACGGGTATCAGCTGGTCTCAACTATTAAAGCAGATCCCAAGATTAAAGATATACCGGTTATGGCTTTAACTTCGCTGGACAGTGAAGAGAATATTAAAAAAGGAATGGATGCAGGATTTGACGCGTATGAAGTTAAACTGAATAAAGACCGGGTGATTAAACGGATCAGCGAACTTTATGCGTCGATCGAAAGATAAGGTGAGGAGCTGCTATGGAATATGCTACGTTTTATGTTGCTGAAGATCTTTTCGGCATCCCTATTTATCTGGTTCAGGAAATAGCCAGGAAGACCATGGTATATCCGATACCTGGTCATGATGTTCGAATTGAAGGGCTTATGAATTTAAGAGGCAGAACAACCGCGGTGATAAACCTTAAAAGGTGCCTGTTTAAAGCCGATGAAAAGAGTGATCCGGATCTTATGAGAAAGATGATCATTCTTGAAACGCAGGACGGTCTGCCCCAGGAAGCGCTTGAAATGGGAATGAGCGCAGGAGATGAACCGGTTGTTTTACTGGTGGATGATGTATTTAAAATCATTGACGGCGAGCGGGAATCCTTTTACCCGCCCCCGGCCAATGTAAATGAGACATATATTGAGGGAGTAATGAAAAGTGACGATAATCTGATCTCCCTTTTATCAATTCCAAAATTAATAACAGATCTCGTCACAAATATGGAGGATGAAAACCATGGCAGCTGATATGGGTACTACAAAAAGTTTCAGCATCTTTGATCCGTCAATTCGATTTGAGCACAGAGAATTTTATGAGAAAATCGTCAGTGAATTAAATGGAATTTTCCCTGTGTGTAACCAGGGTGAATCAACTGCGGTGGAGATCAGTGCAAATGCCACGGAGCAGGAGCAGATAACCGAACTGATGAAACGGGTTGAGAATTTCTCTGGTGAACTGCTGGACGTCACTAAAAAGCTTTTTGATCAGTATTACGTGGCAAAAGAGGAATTGCATGAGTCAATTCTTAACACAACTGCCTATAATAAGATCAACACCCTTGACAGAAACCTGCTGGAACGGACCTGTGATGTCCGTTGGTGGGCGCTGGAAACAGCCTTCAGTAACTGTATTCAGTTTTATGAAGATACAAAAGATATGGCCTCTGATATACTGAAACTTCTTGATAAGAGTCAGGCAAAAGATATTCCCGGCGGTCCGGAAGAGATAACCGGAAAGCTTGAAAACTTTTCTGTTCTACTAAAGGAAGGCATGCTGTCGGAATTCATTGAAGATTTTAAAGAAGTGTGCGGTCAGATACATATCTCATCAGCTGATACCAAGGTTTTTAATAAGTTCCAGGAACGACTCGGTGAACTTGCCTCTAAGATAGAGTTTGCCTGTTTTCGCCTGGAAGATATTAATAATTCCTATACCCTGTACAGGGATCTGGTTATTGCCGACTCAGAAGGTTTTATTATTGCAAACTCAAACAGCGACCGCAGGTCTGCTGTTCTGGGAATGTCGGTAAAGGAGGAGGACTGGTTTATTAAGGCACTTGCCACAAAAAACGGCACTGAATATTTTGCCCAGGACATTAATAATTCAAAAGTAGAAGACCAGCTTTCACTGGTATATTCCACTGCAGTCAGAGAAAACAGTGATGAAAACGGGAATGTCACTGGCGCAATGGGTGTGTTTTTTGATTTTCAGGGAGAAGCCAAGATCATACTGGAAGAGTACATGCCTCTTGATGAAGATGGAATTATTATGGACGGCTGTTATTCCATGTTCACGAACAGCAAAGGCCGGATCATTGCATCCACAGACGAAAATATCCTGGGCGTGGGAGAAAATGCCCATATCCCCAGAAAAAACAGAATGCTTAATGACGGAGAGCGAAAAAACAGCTACCTGGTGTTTGAAGGTGTTGACTCGGCTGTATTTTCTTCAAGAACGGACGGATATCTTGATTACCGCGGGCTTGGGTGGAGTTCTCATGTTATTGTTCCCAAGTCACGTATTTTTGAAAATGATGCAGATCAGGACACCTATAATATAAGTGCAGAAGAACTGCTGAACTCAAAGATTATTCCTGACATAAACAAGCAGACATACCGCAAGGTTCAGGATGATAAAGAGTCTATTCAGCTGATATCATTAAACGGTATTGTTTTTGCCTCAAAGCTGGGAAAAAGAGGCGGTGCACTTGGGCCGATATTTAACCAGATTACTAAATCCGGTGATTATGTTACCTCCAGAATGGAAGATCTGTTAAAGGAGATGGCCAACGGAGAGCTAAGGCTTAATCTAAAAGCCCTTGAAAATTTTTCAAAACAGGCCATAGATCTGATAGACAGGAACCTGTTTGAAAGATCTGCCGACATCAGGTGGTGGGCAACTGACGAATATTTCTGGAAGGCGCTGCTTAACCCTTCCGAAGAAAATTTTTTAAAAGCCGGAAACAGGCTGAAGGTCATTAACGGCAGCTATACAATGTACAGGAACCTTGTATTGTCGGATGCCAATGGTGATATCAAGGCGTGTTCCAGAACCGAGTTAAAAAATGAGCTTTCCAAGATAAATGTTTCAGATCAGATCTGGTTTCAGATGGGTATGAGGACTGCTTTTTCAAGCGAGTACGCGGTTCAGGATGTGGCATCCTCCAGCCTTGAAAAAAACAAGGAACGTTCATTGATTTATTCCGGCGGAGTAAGAAAGGATGGTGAACGTGAGGGTGATACCATAGGCGTACTCGGCATCCTGTTTGACTGGGATACTGAGGCAAAAAAAATACTTGAAACCTGCCTGCCTACAGACCGGCAGGGAGTGATTATAGAAGGCAGTGCTGCAGTATATACAAATAACGAGTTTGAAGTGATTGAAACAACAGACGCAGAACGATTTCCAGTTGGAATGAAACTTAATTTTCCTGATCAGATTTCCGAATTAAAGGCAGGGGAAACAGTTTCAGGTGTATGGGAGTACAAGGAAAAAAGGTATATTTTCGGTTCTTCCAGGACAAAGGGGTACAGAGAATACGAGGGGCTGGGCTGGTTTGCCCATGTTCTGAGACCTATTTTTTAATCAGGGTTATGTTTATTTTATAAATAGCAGCCGGGTAGCAGCTAATGAAGCAGGACGTAAAAAATTGTATTTTAATTATTGAAGATAACAGAACTATATCCAATTTCATTAAAAATGATCTCTCGGCCAATATGAATGCCGATGTTTTTCAGGTATTTTCATATGGTGAGGCAAAAGAACTCCTTGAAAAAAAAACGGATTTTTTTGTTGCGGTTATGGGGCTGATTTTGAAAGACAGCTCCAGGGGAGAAATTGTTGATTATGTTATGTCCAAGGGGATTCCGGCGATTGTCCTTACCGGCACATTTGATGAGCAGGTACGTGCTGAGATACTTTCTAAAAACGTTATTGATTATGTTTTAAAGCGCGGAGTGGAATGTGTTGATCATATAAAAAAACTTATCAGCCGTCTTTATATGAATCAGAACATCAAGACCCTTGTTGTTGATGATTCAAAGACCATCAGGTCCCATTATAAGAGACTTTTAACCAATCATCAGTATCAGGTTATTGAGGCCCAAAACGGCGAAGACGCAATGGAAAAGCTCTCAGAACATGATGATATCAGGCTTGTCATAACTGACTATCAAATGCCTCATATGGACGGATTTGAACTGGTCACCCGGATAAGGCAGACGCATGGTAAAAGTGAGAGAATTGTTATCGGGATTTCTGCGCAGGGGTCAAACCTGCTGCCTGCCAAATTTCTAAAAATGGGCGCCAATGACTTCCTTAAAAAACCCTTTGAAAATGAAGAATTCTATGCAAGGGTTACCCAGAATGTTGAATACATGGAAATGCTGGAGAAATTAAAGGATGCTGCCATAAAAGATCCGCTCACAGGCCTTTATAACAGGCGGCATTTTTATAACGTAGGTGAGAATATTTTTTCAGAATCCAGAAAAAATAATAAAAACATCACTGTAGCAATGCTTGATATCGATTTTTTTAAAAAAATAAACGACAGCCATGGTCATGATGGCGGAGATGCAGCCCTCAAATATCTTTCCGGGCTGCTGCGTGATATATTAGGTAAAGAACATCTCCTTGCGCGTTTTGGCGGTGAAGAATTCTGTGTTCTATCGAGCGGTTTAACGATAGATGCAGCTGCAGATTTTTTTGAAAGCATCAGGGAACAGGTAGAAGCCTCTCCTGTTGTTTATAATGAAGAAACAATAAACCTGTCAGTTTCAATCGGTGTGTCAGATAACTGGTATGAAACACTTCAGGAAATGATCAATCATGCTGACGAAATGCTATATAAAGCCAAAGAAAATGGACGAAACAGGGTAGTATCCGGCTAAAAGAGCAGGGCATCATCAGCGCGCCGGTCATACACTGGTGTTTGCCGGCTGGTTTATAATTTAAATTTCAGTTATATGTAATCTGATTTTCAGCTCTTTTTTTGCTCCGGGCGGTAGATCCAGCGGCAAACGAAACAGCAGGCTGGAGCCCTGATAAGTGTGTTCAAAACCTTCTTCTGATTTTGAGGTTGTCATTATAGGGTAAAACCAGACTGTAAGCGGCAGAGAAAACTCGAAGATTACCTTTGTTTTATCCCTGTTATTGACAAGCTCATGTATTTTTACGTTATTTTCTTCACCTGTCTCATGTACTTCCCGTCTATTTGAGATTTCCGGAAAGTTGTAATATTTTTCTTCGTCCTGATCAGAGTACAGGTTCAGGTTGAATTCACATCCGAAAACGGTTGATATAAAGTCCATTCCGGTGTTTTGGAAGATATAAGTGATATTTAAATTCGGTTCCGAAGACATTGTTACTGTTTTGGAAAGGGCAGGGGAGCTGTTTTCCAGTTCCAGTTCTGCTGATATAACGCTGTCATATGAATTCAGTTTTTTTATTTTATATATCTGTGATGCCAGGTCCATTTCAGGCGGATAATACACTTTTGAGTAGTTCTCAAGACTGATCTCCTGCGACATGTAATGATCCAGCAGTGATATTCTCGGGTATCTGTCATATATAAGAAGTTCTTCTATATTTTCGATTCCTGAGTCCTGAATATCATGAATTGAAGCTATTCCGTCACCTGAATTGCTGTTTCCGTCATGGGACGCGTTTATGTCGTAATGGTAAGCTTCCTTTCTTCTTGTAAGGGTATCTGTAAGGTTGTAGGTGGTAGGCAGGAAGGATATATCAAAAATACCGCCGCCCAATGATGGTGATATGCCTACAGTCATTGATGGGTTATGGAGTAATATTTCATCGTGTCCGTCTTTATCAATGTCAGTGACTGTGTAAGCCGTTTTTTCAGGATGATTCTGTACGAGCAGTTTATGTGCTTCTATAAGGTTTTGGTTTATTGCCCTCCTTAAATGTCCGAGATAAAGTCCTCCGAAAACACCGTGCCAGTAGGCACAGTTGCACTGGGCGCGCCAGATGTGTTCCAGTGCTTTTTTGTTGTCTGGTGCCTTTTCACTTAAAAACAGCATTTTTTTATGCATTCGGTTGGTTTCAAAGTATTTTACCAGAAAATTATCCCAGATGCCTCCGCGCACAAATGGCCTGTATTCATCCCACCTGTTATCATTTTTAAATCCTTTTATTATAGTCTCAAGATGATGGGATCTGTCTGCAGGAAGTGCCCACTCTGTCATTTCTTCATATGAAGCCTGAGGCAGGTAGATTCTCCCCAGGGGAGGGTTGGAAGCAAGGTATTCACCTGGAAGTGTTGTGCTGATGCAGTCACCGTTATCTTCCAGTGCTGTAAAAAAATCATTAAGCCAGCCTTTTTCTATTACCCATTCATGGGTTCCGGGCCATAACCCGAATTTCTCTCCGTCATCTCCGTATACGGCTACATTTCTTCCAAGGCTTTCTTCATGCCTTAAATGTCCGATTACATCCTGAACCGTTCTGAAGGGTATCAGATAGCGCATTACCATAGGAGTTGCCAGTATTTTTAATGTATGTCCTTCTTTTTCAGTAAGGTAACTTCCATATATCTGGTCAGGGTTTAAGCCCGAATAATACATATGTGTATCATCAACTATTGTGTATTTCAGGCTGGAATCTTTAAGCACCATAGGAAGTGTTGAGTCCCATACTCTCTCTGTAAGCCAGAAACCGTCAGGTTTTTTACCAAATTTTTCTGTGAGGTAATCATTCATCATAAGAACCTGACCGATTGCATCTCTTGCAGGGATTTCCGCAAGCAGCGGCTCAAAAAATCCTCCGGATAGCATTTCAAGCTGATTTCGCCGGACCATTTCAGCTATAAGGGACAGGTAATCACTTCTGTTGTTTTCAATCCACTCAAGTAATGGACCTGAAAAATGTATTCCTGTTTTTATGCCTGGATGTTTATAAAGGATATCCAGAAGAGGCTGATAGCATTTATCCATGGCCATGCTGAATACATGGTCAAAATTACCTACAGGCTGATGACAGTGAAGCGCCATTACAAGATTTAACATGTTATATTCCTCCGGTAAATCCAAGCAGGCTTTCAGCCTGTTTAAAAAGTGTGAGTGTATCCATATTGAGTTTTTCTAAGAGTATTGGATCAGCTCTGTATTCATTAAAGTTGTTCTGGATTTTCCACCAGTCTATATTTAATTTAAATTTATTTATAAAATCAATTGTATTGATAATATTGTTTAAGTTTATATTTAAGTTAATAGTGTTGGTTTTAGCTGCCTGTTCCGTTAAAAAATCCTCAAGTAATAATTTTATGCATTTTTGCTGCAAGAGGATATCTGGGTTAAAAGGCGTTTTAATTTTATCATCTTTTCCTGGTTTCCATGTGAAGGTTTCCAGAAACGACTCGATACTGCTAAAATCAATCGGTGCATTATTGGAATTCTTGAACATATTTATACATGTTTCACAAATAAAAACAGAAAGTAGAGGTACCAGTTCTTCCGGCGGATTTTTATGTGTAATTGAAAGGGTTTTTGTATAGTTGATAATTTTATCAGGATTGTCCAGTACAGATCTGTAAAGGCTTTCTCTAAGTTGTTCTGATAACATTTTTTCTATGCATTCTTTTGTGTCCGGGATCAGGTTTTCCAGTGAAAACATGTCACAATCATCATAAAATGATTTAACTATATTGATTAAATCATCAATATTGCATTCCAATTTAGTATTGTTGATTAATCCAATTTCCATTGCCTGAAGTTTTGCTTTATTTATTATACCTGAAACAGATATAATCTCACTTCCTTGGCTCCTTACTGCAGTGCAGGCTATTACTGAACCTTTATCGCTTAATTCGGTGTTTCCTGAGGCGACAGTAAAAACATGAAAATCATTAAAATCCAGTATTTTAACATTCTGAGGTACAACAATATTTTCAAGCCATTCAGCTCTTACTTCATTGCCAACTACTTTAAGCATTCCGTAATTTGCTGTCAGAGCCTTACTGTCTATCTGTAAGGGATTTACTTCACTGATATAAACCTCTTTTCCATTTTCATATTCAGGAGCATTACATACTGCTTTTTCAAGGAATGAGAGCAGGTCATTTTCCATATCGGTTTTTGAAAATTCCCTGCATAACTCGATAGCTCTTTTGGCGTACATAAGTATCTGAATTACTTCAAGGCCGGCAATATCATCAAAGAACCAGCCGCAACTTGTAAACATAAAAAGAGCCATCTGCTGAGATTTAAGAAGTTTAAAAACAGATCTTCTTTCATATTTATTAAGGTCTTTAGAGCAATGATCCTTAATGAATGCATCCTGATCGAATGTATCAGGAGACAGAAGCGCACCGATATAATGATTTCTTGTGTTCCAGCAATCGGTCAAAATCCCCTTTGAATTTTCTTCAAACAGGCTGGATAACTGATTATTAAGATTGTTCAGGCCGTCTCTTAACGGCGTTCTCCATTCCTGCGTCCATTCAGGATTTTGACTGACACTGCATCCGCAATTGGATCTCCATCTTTCAACACCATGGGCACAGCTCCAGGCGCTTTTTTCTACTATTTTAACTTCCGTATCAGCCGGATAAAGCTCCAGAAACTGTCCATAGTTTGTGAGCTTAATATCATCACTGTTATTAATCGTATCAAGAACCCAGGTTAGAGCCATTTCACCGAACTTAAAGTGGTGACCATAGGATTCACCGTCTGTAGCCATACTTAAAAGGGAAGGGGTATTGCTGTCTTCAGGGTAGGATGATTTTATTTTACTTAGAAAAGATTCGCCTGACCCAAGCAGTTTCTCATAAGCTATAGCCCTTGAAATTGGGCCGTTATAGAAGAACAGGTCAATGAAAGTACTTTTTTCTTTTTCAGGAAAACAGCGGTATGGTCTGGTGCAGTCAATGTGTCCGCCTGACACATCTGTCCATCCTTCACTGTTGCCTTTTGATGAGTGCATAACTTTTATTGAATCTGCCTGATAGGGAGACAGAATAGTGTACCTGATACCTTCTTTTGCCAGCACTGCCAGTGTTTCATTATCAACCGCGGTTTCAGCAAGCCACATTCCTTCAGGCTTTCTGTTGAATCTGTACTTAAAGTCTGCAATCCCCCATTTAACCTGCGTTATTTTATCCCGTTCTGATGCAAGAGGCATTATTATGTGATTATATACCTGGGCAATAGCATTCCCGTGACCTCCGAATCTATCCATGCTTTTCCTGTCACCTTCAAGGATCATTGAGTGTACCCATGGATGACAGGCTTCCATCCATCTTAAGAGAGTAGGGCCAAAATTAAAGCTCATAAATTCGTAGTTATTAACAAGTTTTCTTATGTATCCGTTTTCACCATTCAGCCGGCTTCGTGCATTTGGTCCATAACACTCCCTGGTAATCCTCTCATTCCAGTCATGGTAGGGAGATGCTGATTTCTGTATCTGGATAGTATCAGTCCATGGATTTTCTCTTGGAGGCTGATAGAAATGGCCGTGAACGCACAGGTATTTGTTTGTATTTTTTTCCATTGCTCTCTCTTGTTATTTGGATAATTTAAATATTTTCCCTTTATTTAAATAATGATGCAACATCAATCTTATTCCCTTAATATTCTTTTAAAAATAAGACCTTTTTATTAAAAACTGATATATTGACTCACAGTTGTGTACAAAATTAAAAGAAGCTAATAAATCGATTTCAGGAGGAAATATATAATGATCTCAAATAATAAACTGGATAAATACAGCGATGTTCTTTTGTGGGGCCTTGTGACTGCCAGAAGTAAAAAAATACAAAAAAACAGCAATATTTTAGTGCGTTTTGATATGGCGGCTGTTGAACTTGCAGAAATTATTCAGGGAAAGCTGCTTGACCTTGGAATGAATCCTGTTATGCGTCTCAGCAGTACAGCCGCAATGGAAAAGAATTTTTTTGAAAAGGCAAATAACAGGCAGCTTGCATTTCAGGCTCCAGGCGAGAGAGAATTCAATGAAAACCTTCACGGCCTTATCAGCCTGCTTGCTCCTGAATCAATAACACACTTAAAACATATTGACGCTAAAAAAATAGGAAAAGCAGCACTGGCCAGAAAACCGCTCAGGGATATTCTGTGGGACAGGGAGGACATTGGTGAATTCGGCTGGACATTATGCATGTATCCTACTCAAGGTGCTGCTGATACTGCAGGGCTTTCATTAAAGGAATATTCCGGGCAGGTAATAAGGGCGTGCTACCTTGATAAAAAAGACCCGGTAAAAGAATGGGAAGAGGCATTTAAAAATGCCATGACCATAAAAAAATGGATAAACAGTTTAAAGGTCGGTTACTACAGGATGGAATCTGAAAATATGGATATTAAGATCACACCGGGAGAGCGTAGAAAATGGCTTGGTATTTCCGGCCATAATATACCAAGTTTTGAAATATTCATGTCACCGGACTGGCGCGGAACAGAAGGAGTGTATTACGCAAATCTGCCATCCTATCGTGACGGAAATTATGTCGAAGGAATAAGACTGGAGTTCAAAAAAGGTAATGTTGTAAAAAGCAGCGCTAAAAAAGGCGGTGATTTTGTAGCAAAACAGCTTTCCATGGATAAAGGTTCAAAGCGGGTAGGAGAGTTTTCTCTTACAGACAAACGCTTTTCCAGGATTAATAAATTTATGGCCAATACGCTCTTTGATGAAAACTTTGGGGGCAAATACGGGAATTCTCATATTGCTGTGGGAATGTCATACAGTGATACATTTAACGGTGATCCTGCTAAGCTTACTAAAGAATTAAAAGAGGAACTGGGCTTTAATGACTCAGCACTTCACTGGGATATTATCAATACCGAAAATAAAACCGTTACAGCGCATTTAAAAACAGGTGAAGAAAAGCTTATTTACGAAAATGGGATGTTCAAGTACTAATCAGTCAGAAAAATGGAATACCCGAGTATGCTTTTCAAGCTATGCCGTGATTTATCCTGAAGGAAGGGCAAAAAAAATAGCCGCGAATAAACTGCATTCGCGGCTTTTATATATTGAATTTCATAGTTACCAGATTATATCTAACATTTAACTTAAAGGTTTGGTTGATAAGTTAACAGTGATACGCGTTAAATATAATATGGCTTCCCTAAATGTCGTTATTCTCTCCGATACAGGTATCAGATTAAATATATAATTGGATACGACCGGCAGAAAAGATGCACGAGCATCTGAGAAGCTCTTTCTAATACCACCTGTGCTCCCGTTTTTAATTATAACCATTGGAAGCAACGATCCATTTTAGTGTTACCATCCTGCGGTTCTTCTGTTTATGTTGAAGCCAGGTGGCACACTGAATTTTTATTTTAGTCAAAGAGCGAAACAGCTTATTGCTTTTAAAAATTTAATCGGTTTAATTTTCAAAACACTTTAAAAGTATTTTCAATTTACTCTAAAATAATTCCTATCTAACCGATGTAAAGTCTAAAAATGCAAAATGCTCAAAAAAATTCAGGGTGAATAAAAAAGTGTTTAGGTCAGGTTTTTAGGTTTGTACTAATTCAATAACTGGTTAATGTTTGGTTGTTAAATTAGTATATCAATGAAAAATGTACTCATATTATAAACCCGCATTTAATGCATGTCCACATATTTTTTTATATTTTCCAGCACAAAAATCGCGTTTTTTATACCTGTATATCTGCATTTTTCTGCTGAAACGGCAGAGGCAAAACTCATACATTCAGCCATATTCCATCCTTTTAGTAATCCGAAGATATATGCCCCGTGATATACATCTCCTGCTCCAGTGGTATCTATTGCGTTTACCTTAAAAGCCGGCTGTATATGGATTTCTCCATTAGTAAGACCGACACTGCCTTTTGAGCCTCTTGTGTATATTACTGTATCAGCGCCGGATAAATCTTTAAGGCTCTCAAGAACGGCTTCATGCGGGCTGTTTGAGTCAGAAACAGCTTCTGCAAATTTTTGGGATGTAATAAGAATATCTGCAAAAGGAAGCAGCTCAAGGGAACCATCCCTTAAGGTTCCTGCATCAATTACTACTTTTATGTTCAGTTTTTCAGCCTGCCTGGCAGCTTCGATTGAGGCGTCTACCATCAGTCCGTCAAGATGGAGATATTCGGCATCAGGAAAAAGTGATAAGTTGACTTCATCGGGTGCTAAAAAAGGGGCTGTACTCCTTTTCCAGAAAATATTACGGTTTCCGTTCTGCTGGTTTGTTGAGATAAATGCAAACTGAGATGTGTATCCTGGTGTGATTTTCAGAAAGCTTGTATCTATATTTTCATTTATAAGGCTTTTATATATTTCTTTCCCGAAAAAGTCATTCGAGATTGAGCCTAAAAATGAGGTCGGAATCCCGAACCTTGATAGTACTGTAAGTGCCGATGCAACAGGGCCGCCGCACTGCATTTCGATGTTGTTCAATTCGACTTTGCTGTCTTCTTCAGGGTAACAGGGGGCCTGGCCCAGGCAGTCAAAACATGCCTGTCCAAGCCCGATAACTTTAACCCCTTTTATTGATTTGCTCATTATTGCAGATGTTTATTCTGCAACCTGAGGTAAATCCATCAGGTCTTCATCAAGCACTGCAATGTTCCTGTCTGCAAATTTCAAAAGCGGGTTATCAGGGTATTTTTCAACAAGGTTTACCAGCATTGCTTTAGCCTCAAGTAAAAGGTCTCTCTTCTTTTTAATGTCGTTCATCTCCCTGGCAACCAGCCTGTATTGACCTGCTTTCCTTTTATCTCTGGTTATAAGCTTGTCAACTGCTTCTTTTTTTAATTTATCTGCCTCATAGTTCTGTTTTTCGGATATAACCGTTTCCAGTAATCCAAGAGCTTCTTCAAATTTTTCTTCTTCAATCAGCCTTCCTGCTTCTTCAATAATCTGCTTATCATTGCTGTTTTCATTATTAAACTGATCTTCAGCCTTATATACAGCTTCAAAAAGTTTTTCTATCATCTCCAGCTCAGGGCCTTCTTCTGTCTTGAATTTCCATCTGTACAACACAATCTTGGCGCCTGAAAAATCATTTTCTGATATCAGTTTTTCGACTTCATCAATAAGCTGTTTTGTAAGTGCTGATTTTTCCGGATCAATCCCGGTTATCTGTTCTTTCACTGAATCATCAACAAGAGGAACACCTCCCTCGTATTCAGTGATTTTATTTCCTGCACGGATATAAAGGCTGTTTTTTTCATTTATATTATCTACAAGTTTTTCATACAGGTTTTTAGCGCTGTCAATATCACCCTCTTCAAGTTCCAGTTCGATGGTGCTGGATATCAGGCGCACTATGTCAGGTCTTGATTCAGAGGAATCAATAATGTTTTTTGCCAGAGTAAGTGCCCTGTCTGTCATGTTATTTTTTAACAGGGCTTCAAAGAAAATAATTCCAGTATCAGCACTCAGAGCTGTTTCGCCATATTTTTCAATCAGCTCTTCACATCCTGATATGACTCCATTGAAATCACCTGAAAAATAATCTTTTAAAATCTGTTCTTTTCGGGCTGTGTAATTTTCTATTATTTTTTTACCCGCAGTGTTTCCTGTGGTAATGCCGCTGTAAAAATACTGCTGTTCAAGCTCGACAAGACTTTTAAACAGTGCCTGTACTGTTTTCCTGTATTCTTTTTCAGTAGTATTTCCTTTGCTTAGTGATTTAAGTCTGTCATAGGATTTCAATACCGAAAAAGCAGTCTCCTGTCTGTCACCTGTAAGACTGTTTTCTTTAAGGAGTGCCTTTATCTCGTTTATCCGCCGGTCAAGGGTTTCCTGTGAAAGGGCAGGCGGTCGAATATACTGAGACTGGTCTGATCTACCTGCAGGCGGTCTATTTGCAATACAGCCCGAAATCAGGCAAATGAATGCTGTAAGCAGCAGTAGGTTAGCGTTAATGCACTTTCTCATTTTCATCAGTTCCTTTCAAAGGCGTAAATTCTCTTGTCCAGGCAGGTATCAATTGATCCTTCTGCCTGTATGCGTATACATCTGTTACTTCTTCAGGTAAAAGATTATCATTACTGTCAACAGGAAGTCCGTCAACTACAGAAACCTTAAACAGTGACATATCATTAGGTACCTGCGGTTTTGATGTTGACAGGAAGACCAGATCTGCAGCCTGCAGTTCTTTTTTATACTCTTTGCTGTCAACAATGCCTTTTGTGGAGTCAATCCAAATAGGCAGAGCGCCTGATGCACCGGAAATACTAAAACTTTTTGCTTTCATCGGGAAATTGTTATCATACCCTACATAGGCTGCAATAATATACCCCTGATGCAGATCAAATTCACCTGTCAGGCTGTCCAGCCCCGGAACAAATCCTACAAAGCTTGAATTTGTAAATTTATTTGCAGTTCCTGTTTTACCGTAACATCTTACCGGCAGTTCAAATTTTCCGCTGTCAAAATCAACAGTCATATTGATGGCATCTTTTGCTTTCCTTCCGGTACCATTTTCAACAACTTTTCTCAATATTTCAGTTATTGAGGCTGATACTGTTTCTGACATTACATTTTTTGTTTCTGGTTTGTATTCCCATATTAGAGCATCGTCCCTGCCTGTAATTTTGGTTATTATGGGTGTCATGGTGTTGTCTGTTTCAGTATCAGAAAGAGTATTTATCTCTCCGCTCATAATAGACTGGTAGGCAAGGGCGCCTTCGATGATACTAATGGAATTGGGACCGAGAGGAAATGACAGTACCGGATCCAGCCATTCGCTGATCCCGATATTTTTAGCCAGCTGTTTTACATATGTAAGGTTTACAAGGGTTTTAAAATCCTTTATCTGTGATAATACTTTCATATCATACTTGGAGCTGGCTGCCAGTTCTTTGTAATGCCTGTTTATATATGTTTCCATAACTTTTAGTATTCCAGACGAGACAAGGTCGTCAATCCATACATCATCCAGTCTGAAATCATCTTTTCTTTGTATCAGATCATTTACTGTAGCCTTGTAAAAATCCCGATCTTTCAGGATTTGAGGGTTTTCTGTATAAACGATTCTATCTTTTCCTTCCTCTGTTTTTGTAATGTAAAGTCTGTTTAAACCGGTTTTAAGATCTCCGGAAACTGCGTCAGGATTGTCGCTGTATAAAGTAAATAACAGGTTAATATCTTTAAGATCTTTCATCATCCCGGCATTTAATTTAACGAGCCGGTCAAAATCATATCTTAATATTGTTTTATTGTAGGTGCTCCGGGTATCTATTCTTTTGCTGTTAATGCTCAAATGCAGCCTGTTTATATTGTTGATGGCATATAGGTTATCATCAAACAAAAGGTCGGCTTCTACAGTCTTTTTTGCCATATCAAAGGCCGCTTCTCTTATAGCATTTGCAGTTACCAGTACTCCGTGTTTATCTCTTATTCTCACCACGTAATCATTGTAGCTTTCATCGTCTCCGCGGCTCAGGCCCAGCATTTCAACAACCTGTTTGAATTCGCTCATTTTGAGTTTATCTGTCAGGTGATAAAGCAGCCATACTGTTGCTAAATTTTCAGACTTAACACCGGCCCATGTCATGGATACTGTTTCTGTTTGAGGTTCATGGTCCGGGTTAGGAAGGTAATATGTATTCTCAAAGGTGTACAGGTCTCTGAAGTTATTCAGCTCATCAAGGCTGTGCCATTTGAGCTGAAGCGCAGCAGCGTATACAATTGGTTTGAATATTGATCCGAGCTGTCTTTTTGCATCAACTGCGCGATTAAGATATCGGTTAAAGTAACCGCCTACCATTGCCTTGATCATACCGTCTTTTAAAATAACAACCGAACCTTCAAGTTCAGGTATTGGGGCCAGGCATACCTTTTCCGGGTCTGAATCCGAAAGGGTTACCGGAATCATATCACCTTCATTAAGTACTTTTATAAAATCATTTAAATAATTGAAACCATATTTAAAATTATATCCATCTTTCCAGTGCCCCCATGCTTCTGCTACCTTTTCAAGATCGTCAATATCAATTGTTCCTGTGGTATCCTTTGCCCAGGAAACCGTTATTTCGGGGTTATTTTCTTTTATTTCAATTTTTTCTATTTTTACAAAAAAAGGTAATTCTGAGTTGGGACTTGTATAAATTTTTCTGACTTTTTCAAAGTATCTGTCTTTGAAAAGCTCAGGATTCATTCCTGTCAGCCTGATATCAAGCAGCGGAAGATTCTTCTGCACGCTTTTAAGTGCCTTTTTCTGAATATCCTTATTTACTGATGTGTAAATTTTAATGCCTGATGTGGCAATATTATCTATACCTTCATTATGAAGTATTGTCTTAAAGTAATCGGAATCGAGCTGATCTCTGATATAATCAAGTATGACATTCAGGCTGTAAGTTACCTTGCCTTCATTAAACGGAACATCTTCATTTTTTGCTTTTAAATATTCCTCATTTGATATGAATTCCTGCTTGAGCATGTTTTTAAGCACATAGTTTTTGCGGATATTGGCGTTTTCTATGGCTTTTTTCTTTTTCTCTTCTGTGTTTTTAGTGAATGGATTATATTTATACGGACCTTTTACCATGCCCGCAATAAATGCAGCTTCTACAAGATTCAGGTCTTTCGCATCCTTATCAAAAAAATATTCCGATGCCATACCCAGACCTTTACCAAATCCGGTGACCTCAAACTGATTGAAATACATTTCAAGGATTTCTTCTTTAGTGTAATAATGCTCAAGTATTAAACCCTGAAAAAGCTGTTTTAACTGTGAGATGTATCCTCTTTTTTCTCTTTCAAAGACATTTTCGGCTGTCTGCTGGGTGATTGTGCTTCCGCCCTGAACAATTTTGCCTGCTTTTACGTTTGCAACAAATGCCCTGGCAATGGATTTAAGATCGAAACCCGGATGATTAAAATAATTGCCGTCTTCGGATGCCACAAGCGCCTTTATATATACTTTGGGTACATCCGTGTATTTTACATATTTGCTGTGAATTTTTTCGAAATAAACACCGATTGGAGTCTGCCCGTCATTATAATAAACCGGGCTTTCGGAGAAAATAACACTGTTAATAACCCCGCGATCAATCTGATCTTTTACTTCCTGGCGAACATAAAAAAATACGCATGTAAAAAAGATAATGATTATACCAGACAGTATAAGAAAAACAGTTAGAGCCTTTTTAAATTTCTTTTTCATAGGTAGAGCCGGTCCATATTCCGATTAAAATAAAACATGATAAATTTTAAAGATTTCAATACCATAAAATTATTGATTTATAAACTTACAACAGGCTGAAAGTATTGATATTGTTTGACTTTAATGTGAGGGTTAGTTATATATCGCTGAAAATAATAAAACAATAAATAAATAATAAAAACAGATAGAGGTTTAATAGTGTGCTTGTAAATAAACAACATTATCGTACTATATGGGTTAATGAAGCAGATAGTAAAATTATAAGTATAATAGACCAGTCCAGATTACCTCACCATTTTGTAATAAAAGATCTCAACTCGCTTGACCATGCCTGTGAAGCAATAAGAGAAATGTATGTCCGGGGAGCCGGTTTAATAGGCGCCACTGCAGGATACGGGATGTACCTTGCTTCACTGGAAGCTGAAAACACCGATGATTTTGATAAATATATGGAAGATGCGGGAAAAAAGCTGACAGCAACCAGGCCCACTGCCGTAAACCTGTCATGGGCGGTCAAGCGTCAGCTTGATGATATAAGCATGGAAACATCTGTAAAGAATAAAATAGCCAGGGCATTAAAAACAGCAGATGAAATAGCTGATGAAGATGCTGAATACTGCAGAAAAATTGGGGAACACGGTGTAAATATAATTGAAGAAATAAGTAAAAGAAAAAACGGAGAGCCTGTTAATATCCTTACCCACTGCAATGCAGGCTGGCTGGCATTTGTAGACTACGGCTCCGCAACTGCACCTGTTTATGCTGCACATGATAAAGGTATCAGGGTGCATGTATACGCAGATGAAACACGTCCCAGAAACCAGGGGGCAAATCTTACTGCATGGGAACTTGGTCAGCATGGAGTACCCCATACAGTTATAGCTGATAATACCGGCGGTCACCTGATGCAGCATGGGATGGTGGACATGGTGATCACAGGGACCGACAGGACAACCTATACGGGAGATGTTGCAAACAAGATTGGTACTTACCTTAAAGCTCTTGCGGCAAGGGATAATAATATCCCGTTTTATGTCGCTCTTCCATCATCTACCTTTGACTGGGATATTCGTGACGGAGTAAAGGATATAGTAATTGAACAGAGAAATTCTGATGAAGTAAAATACATAGAAGGTCTTTGCGGAGAAGAGGTTAAAAAGGTACTTATAATGCCTGAATCAAGCCCTGCTGCAAATTATTCCTTTGATGTTACTCCGAGGCGGTTAATAACAGGACTGATAACGGAACGGGGAATATGTGAAGCCGATGAAGAAAGCATCCTCAGTCTGTATCCTGAAAACAGAAAATAACAGGAGTTAAAATGAAAAAAGTTAAAATTGGCATAATAGGCGGGACAGGGCTGGATGATCCGGAAATATTGGAAAATGCAGCTGAAAAGGATGTTGATACACCATATGGAAAACCGTCATCCTCTTTAACCTGCGGAAATATCGGTGATAAAGAAGTTGTTGTGCTTGCAAGGCATGGAAAAGCACATTCTATTTATCCTTCAGGTGTTAATTACAGGGCAAATATATACGCGCTGCACCAGGAAGGCTGTACCCATATTATTGCCACAACAGCAGTAGGATCATTGAGAGAAAAAATTAAACCGGGTGATATTGTCTTCCCCGATCAGTTTATTGATTTTACAAAAAACAGGGTTCTTACTTTTTTTGATAAAGAGAAAGTGGTTCATACTTCGATGGCTGAACCATTCTGTGAAAATATGAGAGCTCTTCTTATCAATAATGCTGAAAAACTGGAATTTGATCATCATAAAAATGGAACAGTTGTAACAATAGAGGGCCCAAGATTTTCAACAAAAGCGGAATCGCATATGTTCAGGGGATTTGGGGCAGATGTTATAAATATGTCCACAGTCCCTGAAGTAACCCTGGCACGAGAAATGGGCATCTGTTATCAAACCGTAGCAATGTCTACTGATTATGACTGCTGGAAAGAAGATGAAGAACCTGTTACCTGGGAAATGATTGTAGCAATCATGAACAAGACCGCTGATAAAGTAAAAACACTTATACTTAAAACATTACCTGAAATAGAATATAATAAAGATCAGTGCAATGGGGAGGCATAATAAAGTGACATTAAAATCTATGATTAGAAGCATTCCAGATTACCCTAAAAAGGGAATTATTTTTCGGGATATCACAACTCTTTTAAAAGACCCTGCAGGCTTCAGAACCGCGATAGACTGTTTTTCACAGCGTTATGTAAAGGAGCATACTGATTTTGATGTTATCGCAGGCATTGAGTCCCGCGGTTTTATTATCGGTGGTGCGCTTGCCTATACCCTTGGCAAGGGGTTTATCCCCATAAGAAAAAAAGGTAAGCTGCCTGCAGAAGTTATTTCTCATGAGTATGAGCTTGAATACGGTACTGACACCATAGAAATTCATAAAGATGCTGTAAATAAAGGAGATAAAGTTCTGGTTGTTGATGACTTATGTGCCACAGGCGGAACAGCCATGGCCGCTGTAACTCTTATCGAAAAGCTTGGAGGGGTTATTTCGGAAGTTGCATTTATTGTTGATCTTCCGGACCTTCAGGGATCTCAAAAATTAAAAGATAAAGGATATAAAGTTCATACACTTCTAGAATTTGAAGGAGAATAGATATCGATCGGCTGGGTAGAATATTCAGACTTTCAGAAAATAACAGTAATGCCGGCACAGAAATAACAGCCGGTCTTACTACATTTTTAACCATGGCCTATATTATTGTTGTTCAGCCAATGGTTTTATCCGGCCGTATGTTCGGTTTCAGTACAGGTATGGATTTTGGTTCAGTAATGACTGCAACCTGTGTATCAGCTGCCCTTGCAACTGCAGTAATGGGTCTTTATGCCAGGTATCCTATAGCCCAGGCCCCCGGGATGGGGGAGAATTTCTTTTTTGTTTTTTCCGTTTTACCCGGAATTTCGGCTGCCGGATTTTCCAATTCATGGCAGGTTGGTCTAGGAGTCGTATTTGTATCAGGCGTACTTTTTCTTCTGCTCTCTGTCCTGGGTTTCAGAAAACTGATCCTGGAAGCTGTAAGCCCCAGTATGAAAAATGCCATAGCTGCAGGTATCGGGTTGTTTATTGCATTTATAGGCCTTCAGAATTCAGGGGTAATTGTCTCCGCAGCAACAATAGCTTCCGCACCGTCAGGTCCTGTTATAAGCGGAGGAACACTTGTAAAGCTTAATCCTCAAATTATATCGGCTGATTTATTTATATTTGCATCAGGGCTGTTAATAACCTCTGTTATGCATGCCAGAAAAATAAGAGGCTCCATAATATTTGGTATTGCAGGAGCAACCCTGTTATCAATAGTTGTTAAGGCTGCAGCTGATTTTTATCCTGAAACAGCTCAAATACCATTTTTTGCCGACTCGAAACTTATTAAAGAATTCACCATATCATCACGGATATTCAGTCTTCCGCCATCTCTTGGCCCCACTTTGTTCAAGATGGATATTGCCGGAGCATTATCCCTGTCCATGCTGCCATTTGTAATAATTTTTCTGTTCATGGATATGTTTGATACCATGGGTACCCTTATAGGTGTCGGTGAGCAGGCCGGAATAATTAAAGATAATAAACTTCCCAGGGCAAACAGGGCTTTTATTTCAGATGCGATCGGTACTGTGACCGGGGCCTGTACCGGAACAACTACAGTTACCAGCTTTATAGAAAGTGCAGCCGGAGTAGAGCAGGGCGGCAGGACAGGGCTTACCAGTGTAACAGTGTCTATACTGTTTTTACTTACACTTTTTATAAGCCCCTTAATTACCATGATAGGCAGTTACACATCCATTACTGCACCTGCGCTTATTGTTGTTGGGTCAATGATGATAAAAAATGTTTTAAAAATACAGTGGGACGATTTTACCGAGGCTATCCCGTGTTTTTTAATGATTACAGGCATTCCTTTCTGTTATTCCATTGCAGACGGACTTACCATGGGGTTTATAAGCTACCCTTTTATAAAGCTTTTAAGCGGTAAAAGAAAAGACACCACCTGGTTTACCTATGTTCTGGCAGTGCTTTTACTGCTCTACTTTGTATTAGTCCGGTCTAAAATCTAGGGCAGCTCAGTTATTATATTTTCCCATAAAGCTGTAAGTTTTGGACTTGCTGCTTCTGCAGTCGCAATAACATCCTCAACTGTAATCGGTTCCATACAGTCAGGAAGATCTACATCAGTTATAACAACAATTGCCATAATCTTTAAACCGCAGTGAACACCGACTATTACTTCATGCACTGTTGACATTCCGACTGCATCTGCTCCCAGCATTCTCATGAGCCTTACTTCCGAAGGAGTTTCAAGGCAGGGGCCGGTTATACCTATATATACACCCTGTTTGAGATCTACCTGATCTTTCATGGCATTTCTTTTTGCAATAGCAATAAGTTCAGGATCATAGACTCTGGACATATCAGGGAAGCGGGGTCCGAACTCATCCAGGTTAGGGCCGATTAAGGGATCTATGCCTGTATAGTTTATATGGTCATCGAGTACCATAAGGTCGCCAGCTTTATACTGTGGATTAAATCCGCCTGCAGCGCTCGATATAAAAAGGTATTTAATCCCGAGCTTTTTCATTACTCTTATTGGAAAGGTAACTTCGGAAGGAGTATAGCCTTCATACAAATGAAACCTGCCTTCCATTGTAAGAATATTTTTGCCGGCTATACTGCCGGAGACAAGAAAACCTTCATGACTTTCCACTGTAGAAGACGGAAAATGGGGGATATCTTCATATGGAATTCGCACATCAATCTTCATTCTGCTTGTAAGACTCCCCAGTCCTGTTCCTGTAATCATGGCTATCTCAGGTGTATTGCCTGTTTTTGAGGCAATGAATTCCGCAGCTTCATTGATCTTATCAATCATTTCTCATTCTCCGTATCTTAATGTTTAAAATTGGGATGTTAAAATAATCGATAATATATTTTATGGCAACATGATTTATAGAGTTAAAACCAATGTGTTTTACCTGCAAAACAAACCGGCTTGACAAAGGGGGATTTTTATGGGAGGTTACGCCGGTTTTTAAGGAGGTCAAAAGTGGATACTGATTCATTTAATAAAAAGTATTCCGTAAGAGTTTTTATTTGCGGAATATTCTCAATAATACTTGTTTTATCGCTGATTACTTTTCCAAAAGATAGAAATTACGAAATCTCAAATCTCCGAGTTAAAAGTTCAAGGCCATATAAATCAGATTTAATAAGCAGACTGAGTAAAGAACATAACCAAAACCTGCGTACTACTGGCAGAGAAAAAAAATACTATAATATTATTCATGATGCTGCTGAAAGATATGGTGTTGAACCAGCGCTTATTAAGGCAATTATAATGGCTGAATCAAGTTATAATCACAGGGCTATTTCAAAGAGAGGCGCAGTTGGCCTGATGCAGCTTATGCCTAAAACAGCGGACGCTCTTGGCGTTGATGATTTATTTGATCCTGCACTCAACATTGACGGCGGCGCCAGGTATATAAAACAGCTGCTTGATCAGTTTGACGGGGATATCAAACTTGCCCTGGCAGCCTACAATGCGGGAAGCAGAAAAGTCAGAAAGTATAATGGCGTGCCGCCGTTTAAGGCCACAAAGATTTATGTGAAAAAGGTGTTTGATTACTACAGGTATTATCAACTTACCGCTCGTGCCTAAATTTAACTTGATATAGCATTGGAATTGATGATAGGGATACCTTTTTAAAAATGAAGGGATATTTATCATGAAAATAGATCTCCATATGCATTCAACATGTTCCGACGGAAGGTTTTCTCCTGAAGAGATTTTCAAAAAGGCATCGGAAATCGGTATTGAAATGTTATCAATAACCGATCATGACTCTATTGAGTGCCAGGCCCTGGCCAGAGAACTTTCCAGTGAATATGGTATCAGGTATATAAACGGTCTTGAGTTAAGTGTGAATTTTTCTCACCCTGATTATAACAATGCAAAGCCTATATCTCTTGATTTTCTTGGTTACGGGTATGACATTGAAAATAATGAGTTAAAAAACAAACTTGAAGAGCTCAGAGTCCATAGAAGAAAAAGAGCTGAACAGATTCTTGACAGGATTAATGCAGAACTCGAAGCAGAAGGCAGAGAACTGTTTACACCTGAGGATCTCATAAAAATAGAAGAATCCGTTGACGGATCATTTGGAAGGCCCCACATTGCTGACTACATGGTAAAAAAAGGGGTTGTAAGTGCCAGACAGGAGGCTTTTGATAAGTATCTTGTTAAATGCAATGTCCCTAAAATGCCTTTATCTCTTGAAGAAGCATCATCTCTTGTCAGGAATGCCGGCGGGAAACTCTTTATGGCTCACCCGGATCATCCGCGCGGAACATCATTAATAAAATATACTCCTGATAAAAAGGTTCAGCAGCAGATTATTACTGACTCCATTCTTGATTATATTGACGGTATAGAATGCTGGCATTCTGCCCATGACAGAGATACAATTGATTCTTATCTGAAATATGCACAGGAAAAACAACTGCTTGTTTCAGGAGGTTCAGACTGTCACCAGCAGCCTTTTTTAATGGGAAGCGTTGATATTCCTGATTATGTAGCAGAACAGTTTATTGGTTTATTGTAAGGAATTTGAATGGCAGAAGTTACAGTAGGTGTCATATATAAACATAAATTTGATCCTGCCAGAGAGGCAGCTGAAAATCTCATCTCATGGCTGAGATCCAATGGTGTAAAAACCTTTTCGGAAGAGATGAAACCTAAGGGGCAAAATGGTGAGTATAAAGATGATTCACTCGTTATGCCTGCAGAGGAAATAAACTGGATTGTTGTTCTTGGAGGTGATGGAACTCTTTTAGGTGCTTCCAGAAAGTATGGCCGTCACGGCATACCAATACTCGGAGCAAATCTTGGCGGGTTGGGTTTTTTAACATGTATTCCAATGGAAAAACTCTATCCGGCCATTGAAATGGTTTTAAATAACCGCCTTGAAATTGAACAGAGAATCATGCTCGAAACCAAGGTCATAAGAAATGGCCATGAAGTCTTTGAATTTCAGCCCCTTAATGATGTTGTCATTAACAAGGGTGCTCTTGCCAGAATTATAGATCTTGATGTTCTTATAAATGATGAATTTTTAACTACTTTCAGGTCTGACGGCCTCATTATTTCTACTCCAACCGGGTCAACCGGGTACAACCTGGCCGCCGGGGGGCCTATTCTCTATCCTACAATATCAAATGTCATTTTAACTCCAATATGCCCGTTTACTCTTACAAACAGACCTATCATTCTTCCTGATTCGGCAGTTATTTCAATAATGATGCTGAAAGAGAGTGAGGAAAAGGTAAGCCTTACATTTGACGGACAGGTAGGATTTGATCTGCTGGAAGGGGATAAGATACTTATTTATAAATCTGATACAAATATCAGGCTTTTCAAATCTCCGGATCAGACATATTATGAAATCTTAAGAAAAAAAATGAAATGGGGCGGGGCAACCTATAATAAAGATGCAGACAATTAGAAAATCCTTTCAGGTTGAACGGTCCGACATAAGCTACATAAGGTGGATAGTTGAATCATATGACGGTATGGCAATTGTTACCACCCTTGAGCCTGCAGAAGGAATTATAGAACTTAAAATTGCGCCGGGGTGTGAATCAATAGTTGATGAACTCATTAAATCTTTGCGCAACGACGAAGGTATAAAACTTAATCCTGTATAATAAACCGGATACAACTTACTAATATGAATGATATAAAGAAAATAGAAACTTTTTTTATTGCTACAATGGGCTGTCAGATGAATGAATATAACTCTGACACCCTTTGCCGTCTTTTAATGGAAAGAGGCTGTGAGCCTATAGATGAACCGGAAAATGCTGACCTTATTATTATAAATACATGCAGTGTAAGAGAAAAGGCTGAACAGAAAGCGTTCAGTATGCTTGGAAGGATGTTTACATATAAGAGAAAAAGGCCTGATATTATTATTGGTTTTACCGGATGTATTGCCCAGCAGGAAGGTCCAGCTCTTTTAAAAAAATACCCGGAGCTTAATTTTGTTATAGGGACCAGGGAAACTTCAAGTATTAATCATATCCTTGACCGCGTTGAGGATTTTGGTGAAAGAGTTGGGGCAACAGATATTTCACTTGTTCCAATTCAGGATCTGAGCAACACTACCGGATATTATAAAGGCAGAGTAAAAGATTTTATATCGATAATGGAAGGCTGTAATAATTTCTGCACATACTGCATTGTGCCCTATGTCAGGGGGCGGGAAATCAGCAGAGAACCTGATGAAATATTAAGGGAAGCTGAAATTCTTGTAAGTCAGGGAGTAAAGGAAATTACACTCCTGGGGCAGAATGTGAATTCATATCGTTCGGGGAAGGGCGGTAATGTTAAATTTCCTGACCTATTAAAAATAATCGCAGAAATTGACGGACTTTACAGGATAAGATTTACGACCTCTCATCCAAAAGATCTATCTGGTGAACTTATAGACTCATTTAAAACTATTAAAAAGCTGTGTCATCATATGCATCTGCCTTTTCAGTCAGGTTCAAGCAGGATTTTAAAGCTTATGAATCGTAAATATACAAGTGAAGAGTATTATGCACTTACTCAAAAATTAAGAGATATAAGTGACGATTTTGCACTTACAAGTGATGTAATAGTTGGATTTCCCGGGGAAACCGGTGATGATTTCAAAAAGACTCTTGACCTTATTGAAAAAATAGAGTTTGATAATCTATTTTCGTTTAAATATTCTGATCGCAAGGGCACAAAAGCTGCAGAAATGCCCGATAAGCTTGATGAAAAAGAAAAATCATCAAGACTAAAAGTCTTGCAGGATTTACAAAAAGAAAAGACGCTCATTAGGAATAAAAGGCTCGAACAAAGGACTGAAGAAGTTCTTGTAGATGGAATAAGTAAGCAGGGCACTCAGTATTCAGGGCGTACCGGCACAAATAAAATAATTAATTTTCCAAGTGAAAACAATTTAATAGGTGAGCTTGTTAATGTAAATGTTAAGAGAGCTTTTATTAATTCTTTTAGAGGTGAATTAATAAAATGACAACAGTTTATCTTTACTCAATAAACAGGTAAGAGCTTCAAATGGATCCTACAAGCATTGATTATTCCAAAGAATTAATTCTTATAGTTGATGATGATCCCTTTTTAAGGGAAACTCTTGAAAAATTGCTGGAAGTAGTTGGGATAATATCTAACTCAGCATCAAACGGCGATGAGGCGATAAAGCTGCTTGAGAAAAATAAATATACAATGGTGCTGACCGATATGAAAATGCCAGGAATTGACGGTATGGAATTGATTAAACTGGTATCAAGTCACGGATTTGATGTCAGTGTTATTGCCATGACAGGGTATTCCGAGGGATATTCTTATGTTGATGTTATAAACGCGGGTGCCAGCGATTTTATAAAAAAACCTTTCGGCATTGAAGAACTTGAAGCAAAAATAAGAAGGATCATCACAGAAAGAAATCTACGCAAAGAACTGAACAGGTTATCAATAACAGACTCTCTGACTGAACTCTATAATCAGAGACATTTTTATTTCCGGCTTAATGAAGAGGTAAAAAGGGCAAAACGTCAGAGAAATTCACTTGCATTAATACTTCTGGATCTGAATGATTTCAAACATTACAACGACACATACGGGCATCTTGCCGGCGATGAAGTATTGAGAGAAGCCGGAGAAATAATACGTAATTCCATAAGAGATGCGGTTGATTCAGGTTACAGGTATGGCGGTGATGAGTTTGCTATTATTTTAATTGATGCAGAACTGGACATCTCTAAAGAAATAGGCGGAAGAGTTGAAGCTGCATTCCGGAAAAAAAACAAGGTTACTGTGAGTGTAGGGTATTCTCTATACCAGGGGGATATGGCTGTAAAAGACCTTATAGATATAGCAGACAAGGACTTATATAAAGCCAAATTAAATAAAAAGAAATAATTTAAACTTCTGATAATGTATATTATGTAAACTAATATATTTATCTGAAGCCGCTTCTATTTACCAAAAACCGATTATGTATTGACATTTTAATAATAAATATATATGTATCATTAACTTTGAATGGAGGTCCTTTAATGGGTAGTGTTGTAAAGAAACGCCGCAAAAAAATCAGGAAGCATAAATACAGGAAACAGATGAAAAAGATGAGGCATAAGAATAAATAATCCTCTATTTTAATTTTCCAAAAGGTTCCAGCAGTTCCAAATATAAATGTTATTTGGAACTGCTTTTTTTGTTTACTGAACCTGTTCTACACTTTTTATTTCAGGAACATTCTGTTTTAATATTTTTTCAATTCCCATTTTTAAAGTCATTGTAGACATTGGGCAGCCTGCACAGGCACCCTGCAGTTTTACATGTACTGTTCCGTCTTCATTTACATCCACAAGCTCTACATCTCCGCCGTCAGCCTGAAGTGACGGTCTTACTTTTTCCAGGGCTTTTTCAACTTTTTCCTTTAACATTTTTTATGATTCTCCTGTTATATTCATTATATTAAGTTGTTTATTTATAAATATCAAAAATACCAGAATGACCTCACCCTGTCATCAAGATAATCGGAAAGTCCGTCCGAGATCCCGGGCGACCATCCAAGGCTTTCCCGCCAGATTTCATCGCTTTCCATGCACATGTAGAGTCCAGGATTAAAACCGGCCCACTCCTCTATAAGGTTTCTCATGAATTTATACATTTCAATGCGTACAGGTTTAAAGTATCTGAATTTTCCATCCAGTCCCTGAATAAATTCACCATCCAGTATAATTGTATCGGGATGTCTTTTTAGTATTATCTTTTTGAGTGCGGGCACGAAACGAATACATCCCATGCTTATCCATATGATTTTTTGGGGATCTAGGTATTTATCCATTAAGTCAATGGTTTTCATATACTGTTCTTTCCATCCTGAATGGATAATCAATGGGTCAAAATGAAATCCGGTTATAAAGCCTTCATCTTGACATTTCTTTGCTGCTGTAAGTCTTTGTTCCAGGGATGGTGCTTTATGTTCCTCATGGGATACAATATAAGGGCTGTTTAAGGACCAGGATATGATTAGTCTTTCCCTGGTTTTTATATCAAAAAGTCTTTTAATTTCAGTGGTTTTTGTCTTGTATTCAATTACACTGTTTTTCTTTTTCTGGATAAATTCCGAAAGTAAGCCGCTGAACCTGTGAATTTCATCCAGTGCAAGGCTGTCTGTAAACTCCCCTGTTCCGATTCTAAATAGTTTTTCCGGCGAATTATCAATGATTTGGGCTACTCTGGCCAATTCATTTTCAAGGTTGACAAAAACCCTCAGGGACGGCTTATTGAAATAAGCCTGCAATATACAATAACTGCAGTCGAGCGGGCAGTTTGTTCCTATATTGAGAATCTGATACCCGCAGCATATATAATTATTAGTTCCTGGGCAGGGTTTTAAGAATTCGCCTTTAAAAGAAAGGAGCCTTAATGTCTCCTTATCCATATCTGTATATTCATAGGATTCATTATTTAAGAGTACTGTATTATCAGGTATTTCTTTTAATCGCTTTTTGATATCTTCTGTGAGGGAAAAGTTTTGAGCGCCCTCTTCTATATCTATTTTATTAATTTTGTATTTCACGGCTTTTTATTGCTCCATGGATCACAGACTTCATCAAGGCCGTCCTTTTCAATTAATGATTTTAAATCATCCTTTAATTCTGTGCCGTTTTTAAAGTTTACCTCCAGCTGGTACCCCTCTGCTTCAAAAAAACGGGGATGTTTAATCCTGATGTTAGAAGGAAGCTTTAATTTATTTATTTTATTCTCAAAAGCGTTCTGGAGTTTTGTGAAGTCAGGGTTTCTCTGTTCCCGCAGTAGATCTATTATTTTTTTAGCCTTCTGGGGAGTATTCAGGTTTTCATCTTCAAAAATGTTTATATATGGAGAGTTTTTTAACAGGAGCGATATATTTGTATTATTAATTCTAGTTAAATCAAAAATATAATCAATGAATTGAATCTGTTGATTATAGTTTAACTTTAATTTATTGATGTAATCTACATATATCGTAAAATCGTCTGTATCCCTTATATCATTTAACTCATTAAGAGCTTTCATGCTTAACAGGTCAGAAGCGATCAGCTCTTTTTCCTGTTCGTTTAAGTTTTCGAGGGCCTGTAGCTGTTTCAGTTCTCTAGGGTTGATATTAAGCTTTCTCAAAAGAGTATTAACTTCATTAACATCTTTAATAAATAGATGTAACCTGTTTAATACCATACTTTTTTCAATTAAATTAAAACTTCTTGTAAAAATATTATCGTAAATAGCAAAGGACAGCAGTTCAGAGCATGTCATTCCTGAAGCCGTAAGATCAAAACATTCAATATCTTTAATATTTAAAGACTTCAATGCAGTAATGCGCCTGTATCCTGTTACAGGTTGATATCTTTCATTATCCTTTACAATATATGGTTTATTGACAAGCCCAATATCTTTTATGGATTTTACCAATTCCAGATTGTCAAAATTATAACTCATGCAGTATTTGCCAGGCTGAGTTGATATTTTATCTATTTCAATAGTGATAAGGGGATGATTTTCTTTTTTTATAATATGTGACATAGGTACTTTCTTTAGGGACTTATAACTGAAGGGAATTAAAAAATTAAGGGAGGCATCCGGAAAATAGAGTGTCCGGATGCCGATATTTGTAATTATTTTTTTGTTTTTGCTTCTTTGACTATATCTTTACCGTATTTTTCAAGGTATTCATTAACATCATCTTTCCAGTCAGTCATGATATTATTACCAAAACTCTTTAAAAGCCTGTTTTCAAGAATACAGTTCAAAGGCCTTTTTGCCGCCTGAGGGGGAAATTCCGAAGTGCTGCAGGGTTTAATAGGGGTCTTGATATTCAGTTGATCGAAAACATGTTTTGCGTATTCGTATCTGCTGCAGTACCCTTCTGATGTTGCATGAAATGTTCCCTTGAGATCTGTCTTAAGCAGTGCCTTTATCTGATGTGCAAGCCTGTATGTCCAGGTTGGTGAACCTACCTGGTCGTCTATTACCTTAATAGTCTTCCTTGGACTTTTAGCCGATTTGAGAAGTAACGAGTCAATAAAGTCGTTTCCGTTTCTGCCGTAAAGCCATCCTGTCCTGATAATAATATAATTGGGAGCGTTTTCTTTTACGGCAACTTCACTTTCTACTTTGCATCGTCCATAGGCTGAAACAGGGTCAACCGGATCATCTTCAAAATAGGGCTGCGGAATCCCTTTTTGTCCGCTGAATACATAATCAGTAGAAATATGTATCATCCGGCTGTTGTATCTAGCAGAACCCTGGGCAAAATTTCTCGGCCCTTCAATGTTTACTTTTCTTACTTTAAACTCTTCTGTTTCGCATCCATTTACATCTGTGTAGGCGGCGCAGTTAATAATTACATCTGGTGATATTTTATGGAGACTATCTATAACAACGTCCCAGCTGATGATATCCAATTCAGAACTGGATGGGGCTATAACTTCATGTTCCTCTTCAAGGACTTCCTTACAGTCACTTCCAAGTAATCCGCTCGAACCTAAAAGCAGTATTTTCATCTATAGTCTTCCTCCTGTGATCAATAATCGAGTCATTATAATTAAAAAATTATTAAACACCAGCAAAATCTTTCACTTATAGGAACTGTTTTATTAATTTTGAGCCAGTTTTTCTTCTTGCCGGAGTTCATTTTTTTGTGTTAAATATTTAATTATACATAATGTAATCTAATTCTAAAAACATTAATCCAATTATGAATAAAAAATCAAAATATTTCATCATCTCGCTATTGTTGTTTTGTATTTCTTTTTTACCAGCTACAGGATGCATGAAGATTGCCGTCAGGATGTCTCCGGAGCTTTTTAAAAATATGTCCGAAGCTCTTTTTGAAGAATGTGATGTCGATCTTGCCGAAAAAGCAATTCCTGGAAATCTAAAAATACTGGAAGGTTTCTTAAAAAATGATCCGGATAATCCGGAATTGTTAAGAATGTTAAGTATGGGCTTCTGCGGCTACAGTATTCTCTTTGTTGAAGGTGGAGACAGAAAAAGGGCTTCCGCGTTATACTATCGTGCATGCTTATATGGATTGGCAGCAATCGGAATTAATAAAAAACTTGAGACCATAAATTCTGAAGAGTTGAATAAAGCATTACATAGCGTAGGTAAAAATGAAATGCCTGTTCTTTTATGGGCTACTGTTTCATGGAGTTCATGGGTTAATCTAAATCTTCATAAACCTGCAGCAATAGCGCAGCTTGGGATGATTAAATCATGTATTGATAAACTTGAAAAAGAAGATCCAAACCTTTTTTACGGACTTCCATATCTTTTAAAAGGTGTTTATCTTTCAGCCAGGTCTCCAATGCTTGGAGGTGATTATATAAAGGCGAAAGAGTATTTTGAGAAATCTCTATTGTCTGGCAATAGAAATTTATTTTTAACCCAGTATTTTTATGCGAAATATTACTGTGTTGGGACTCAGAATAAAGAGCTTTTTACATCTCTTCTTAACGACATCATTAAATCTACTCAGCAATACCCTGAAGAATTGTGCCTGATAAATATGGCTATTCGTCAAAAAGCAGAACTTCTGCTTAAAAATGTTGATGATTTTTTTATTTAACAACTTCTAATATCGGGAAATTCATTATGAATTTGTACAATAATAAATCTATATTTAAGATTTTACCGTTCCTGGTTATCTCCCTGTTTTTTGTCTTTATCATTAAACCTAAAACCTGCTTTGCCGACAAAACATACATGATTAAATTTGCCACAGTTGCACCTGAGGGGTCCATCTGGGTCAATTATATGCGTGATCTGGATAAAGTTCTTAAAGAAAAAAGCAACGGACGTTTAGGATTTAAAATATTTGCAGGCGGAATAATCGGTGACGAAATTGACATACTAAAGAAAATCCGTATAGGGCAGCTTCATTGTGCAGCTTTTACAGGTGTCGGAATTACGGAAATACTTCCAATATGGCGTATAATGGATCTTCCTTTTCTATACAGAGATATGGGTGAAGTCCGGGCAGTTCAGGCTGAACTCGAAAGCGTATTTACAACAGAATTCAGAAAAAAAGGATTTGAATATATTTCATGGGCTGAAGTCGGGGATGTTTATCTGTTTTCAAAAAAAGAAATAAAAACACGTGATGACTTAAGAGGTTTAAAAATATGGACCTGGTCAGGGGACCCTGTGTCCAAACGCACATTTTCTATTATGGGGTCAACACCTATATCCCTGGCAATTACTGATGTAACTACTTCAATCAATACAAATATGATAGATACAGTTTATGCGCCTCCTGTTGGTGCACTTGCAATGCAGTGGAATGAGAACATGAATTATATGACAGGGATTCCAATCGCTCATTCAACAGGTGCTATTCTAGTTTCTGAGAAATATTTCTCTAAAATACCTGGTGAGTTAGCCGAATTATTTAAAAGAGAGGTTAAGCTTTTTATGACCAGGTTAGCTGATGGACTTGCAAAACAGGAAGTCGAAGCAATAAAGGTTATTAATAAAAAAGGCATAAAGATTTCTGACAAACCTTCAGGTACAGAGCTGGAGCAGTTTTACCGCCTGCATAATGAAGTTGCCGATGATCTTAAAGGGGATGTTTTTCCGGAAGATCTTTTGAATAAAGTTCATTCTATACTTGATAAAATTAGATCAACTAAATGATATCTTTATTGAATAAAGCTGAATTAATTCTTGGCAAAATTGAAAAAACACTGCTGATAATATCCTTTTCAATGCTGGTTATATTTTCCTTTTCCAATGTGATCCTTCGCGCGCTCTATACTAAATTTAATATACAGTTTGCCAACACCCTCCTTAATTCAATCGACTGGAGCGACCCATTTGCAAGGCTTATGGTATTATGGGTAACTTTTTTAGGTGCATCTCTTTTAACAGGAGATAATAAACATATAAGGATAGACTTTCTGGGGCACTTTCTTTCCCCATCGATAAATATTATACGTGAAATAATACTCTCAATTGCATGCATTGCTGTCTGCGGTTTAATGCTCCATGCTTCTGTTGAATATATCAAAATGGAAATGGAATACAGTACAAGTTCGATTATGGGAATATCTGCATGGAAGTGGCAGCTCATAATACCTTTTGGATTCTGCTTAATCACTTTCCGGTTCTTTATCTTATTTTTAAAGGAACTGTTTAAGCTTACAGGGAAAAAAGCATAATGATACCAGTATTGATCATAATCCTTGTAATTCTAGCGCTTATCGGAATGCCTGTTTTTGCATGCATACTTGCTGCTGCCATGCTCGGGCTTTTTGTCGAGGATATAAGTACAGCTGCTATTCCAATTGAGATGCTCAGGCTGGCATCATCCCCCATTCTCATGTCCATACCCCTGTTTACATTTGCCGGATATCTTTTAGCTGAGGGAGGAACCTCAAAACGGCTTATCAGGTTTTCAAAAAGTCTTTTAGGATGGATGCCGGGCGGGCTTGGAGTGGTAGCCCTTGTATCATGCGCCTTTTTTACCGCAGTTACAGGCGCTACCGGCATTACAATAATCGCACTTGGTGGACTTCTGTTTCCTTCTTTGATACAGGAACATTACAAAGAAAACTTTTCATTAGGACTTGTTACGACAGGCGGAAGCCTCGGATTAAGCTTTCCCCCTAGTTTGCCCGTTATATTATATGGTTATGTTTCAGGCGTTAATATTGAGCAGCTTTTTATAGCAGGCTTTTTACCTGGAGCATTAATGCTGCTGCTGTTATGTCTTTTTTCTGTGTATACGGGTAAAAAGTTAAAAATAAAAACCTCACCTTTCAGTGCGTCAGAGCTTTTATCTTCTTTTAAAGAAGCTATATGGGAAGTCCCTATACCCTTTTTAATACTGGCCGGCATATATTCAGGATTCTGCACAGCAACTGAGGCTGCGAGTGTAATTGTTGTTTATATTCTGATAATAAAAACTCTTGTTTATAAAGAAATTTGTTTAATAACGAATTTACCCCGGGTAATTATTGAAAGTATGAAAATGGTTGGGGGGATACTTATTATTCTTGGCGCAGCCCTCGGACTTACAAACTACCTGGTTGATGCATTCGTCCCAATGACTATTCTTGAATTCATGAAGGGGATTGTTCATACTAAACTAGGGTTCCTGCTTATTCTGAATATTTTCCTGATAATAGTAGGATGCATGATGGATATTTTCAGCGCAATACTAATAGTTGTTCCACTGATAATTCCACTTGCAGAAAGTTTCGGTATTGCTCCGCTTCACCTGGGTGTCGTATTTCTTATTAACCTTGCGATTGGCTACAACACCCCTCCTGTGGGTATTAACCTTTTTATTGCCAGCGCCAGGTTAAAGCGGTCGGTCCTGCAGCTTTATTCCGCCACCCTTCCCTTTTTAATTATTTCAATTATCAGTCTGCTTATTATCACCTACTGGCCTTCATTAAGCACATTTCTTCCTGGAATTTTAAAATAAAAAAGGGGAGCTGTAAGCTCCCCTTTTTCCTGACTTTCTCAAAATCTGTTGTGAAATAATTTATTTAACAAGATCCTTAAGGTCATCAGAACATTGAAACCTTATACCGTTTTCAGAAAGTATATCCTCTGTTGCTATATCCATTTCTTTTTTTCTAAATATCATGGTTTCAACGTAGGTGCCTTCAAAATCTATTTCAATATATTCATCTTTTATATCATTTATAACTTCAACTAAATGCCTCAAACTTTTTATTTTAATACCATTTATTGTCTTGATAACCTGTGTAAGAGGGTCACTGTAGCCTTTAGTTATTTTATGTGAAAACATTCTTGAAGAAATAACAACCATTTCTTCAAGATCCTCTGTTGCTGTATCATTAACCCTGGTTATAAGAGGGCTTGACCGGCCTAACAGACGGGCAAGATCTCTTTGAAAATACCTTAAAAAGTCGCTGGTTGCTGTTGAAAAGACAAGGGGCCCGTATATATAGTAACTGGGATACCCGTCTTTAAGGTTTAAGACAAGATTGTTTTTTTCTTTGGGAAGAGGCAGGTTAATTTTTCTCTCTTTTCCATCTCTTATAATGGTAAGTTTTATTTTATTATTTTTTGCAAGGTGCTGAATCAGGTAGGCAAAATTTAAACGCAGACCATCTTCAGTTATTACCTTTCCTTCATTGTCTATATTATGCTTTCCAATATGAGTAATAATATCCCATTTTTTAAGGGATTCCTTTCCTTCTTCTTCATAAGGGATATTAACCATCATACCTGTCTGACTTTTATCAAGCTTAAGTTTTTCCCTGAGGGCGTCATTTTCCAGGGTCTGAAGCTGATCAAACATCATGGGTTTCCCATCGTATTTACCATCTTTAATGTCTTCTAGGAAAATTTTAATTTCTTCGACAGGTATAAGGTAACCGATATTATCTGCCTGCCTTATTCCGCTGAAAACGATACCTACAATTTCATTATTTGATATTACAGGGCCGCCGCTGTTCCCGGGGTTAAGAGGTGCATCAACCTGAATTCTCAAGCCCGCAGTATCATAATAATACCCGCTGAACTCTATCCTGGAAACAATACCTTCAGTTACCGAAAGCCCTGCTCCTCCCATTGGGTAGCCGTATGCATTGACTTTACCTCCGGTCTTGGGGATTGCATCTGACATCGGCAGTGGAGGATGGACCTTAAAAAACTCTTCATCTTCAAGTCTAAGTACAGCAAGATCTATACCTGGAGCTATTGCTTCTATTTCTGCTGCAATCTTTTCTGCGGACTGATAGGGCTGCACATAAACCTGGCTTGCATATGTAACAACGTGTGCATTTGTGAGTATACGATTACCGGAAATGACAAAACCTGAGCCAGATATTTCACTTGAAGGCATTTTAGACCAGGGTTTAAATATATCGGGCCGCCTCTGGGTAGTATGTATCTTAACAACTGATTTTTCGATTTCCTGCTCAGCAAATACAGGTTGAATAAACGACATAACAAAAGCAACTGAGAATATTGAAATAATAATTCTGCACGACATTTTTGCCTTTAATGAATTATGCATTTTAAAGGTTACCTCCTGGGCTGTTAAGGTTTATAGAGCTGTTAAAACATCGGGCTGTTATTAGAAGAATTTTCAGGCATATCCTGGCACACATCCCAGTGTTCGGCGAGTTTACCGTCTTCTATCCTGAAAATGTCCACAATAGCATGACCAGGCTCATCCGGTTCAGGCTGAAAATGATAATGAATAGCTACGAGGTCATTTTCAGCAATTATACGTTTGAGGTAATAACCGGGTTTTGGGTGTATTTCCCAGAAATCCTGAAAAAATTTTATAAGAGATGCCTTTCCATGGTCCAAACCCGGGTTATGCTGCCTGTAGTTCGGTCCCAGAAGCTCATCCAGTACTTTGATATCATGGCCAATCATAAATTCGTTTAGGAACCTCATCACAAGTTCTTTATTCTGCTCAACTGACATACTTTATCTCCTCTCCTGTCTGCTATTAAAATTCTGCAAAAAAAGTACAAGTGTAATTGCATACATAGACAGTTGGCAAGTCTTTTTTAGTGATAACTGTACCGAAATAATATTTAAGATATTAGCTGAAAAGCCGATTATTATTATAGTTCATAAATATCTGATCTCTATAATAACCGTATGAAAATAGTTCTTACTCACAAAAATGCTGACTTCGATGCTCTTGCCTCTTCAATTGCAGCTTCATTAATTTATAAAGGTGCTGTGCCGGCGCTTCCTTTAAATATCAATGCAAATGTTAAGAATTTTTTATCTATTCATAAAAAGCACTTCAATTATATATCAATAAAAGAGATATCTGATATTAATAAAATCAGAAAAATAATTATAACTGATACCAACCGCTGGAACAGGATAGAAAACTCAAAAATGTTTTCAGCGCTTGATGCCAAAATTCATGTATGGGATCATCACCCGGGGGAGTCGGATATTTCCGCAGAATGGCTATGGCAGGAAAACTGCGGTTCAGTCACCAGCCTTCTGGTTTCAAGAATCAGTAAAAAAAGAATACCTGTTTCAGCAATAGAGGCGACCCTGTTTCTTGCAGGTGTATATGAAGATACAGGGAACCTATCTTTTACGGGAAGCAAAGGAATAGATGCAAGGGCTGTTGCCTATCTTCTTGATAACGGAGCAGACCTGGATATTGTAAACAGTTTTTTAAAGCCAAAATATGGAGACCTTCAAAAGCAGATATTGTTTGAAATGCTTGATAAAGGCAGAACAGAAGAAATAAACGGAAATATCAGCAGTATTAATATCGTTGATGTCCAGGGACATGCACCCGGGCTCTCACTTATTGTGGATATGTATCAGAAAATAATGGGTATTGAAGTAGCTTTCGGGATTTTTATAGATAAAAAAAGAAAGCAAAGCATGATAATCGGAAGAAGCGCAGTTGACAATATTGATATCGGTCATATTACTTCTCAGTTTGGAGGGGGAGGAAAAGCACGGGCCGGGTCCGCTGTTGTAAAATCAATTGATGGAGAAGATCTTAAAAGCAAACTTATAGATATTATAGAAAACAGCAGGTCTTCATCCCCTAAAATCGGTGACCTTATGTCATATCCTGTTATCACTGTCCCTGAAACAACAAGCATGAAAGATCTTGCCCTTGTTTTCAGAGAAAAAGGGTGTACAGCTGTGCCTGTAACAAAAGGAAACAGCGTTGTCGGAATGATTGCGCGAAGTGATTTCAGAAAAATCAGAAACGCAAGACGCATGGATGCTCCTGTTAAGGCATTTATGTCCGGAAAGGTAGTAGGGATTGATTTAAATAAAACAGTATCCAGCGCAACACGCCTTATGGTAAAGCATGATATCGGCAGACTTCCTGTTCTAAAAGACAATGAACTTGTGGGTATTATTACACGGACTGATGCAATGAGATACTATTACGACCTACTGCCTGACTGATCTAATAGCACTGTCTCTTTTTATTTTTTAGAATAATAAAACTTCTCATCTTACCCCATTGATATAAATAACAATAATATATAATATAAAACTCTTTAGGTTTTACAGAATCTTGCTATTTCTCATGGAGGGGTGTGATGTTGAAAATATTGACTGGACCGGGGCGATATATACAGGGATATGATGTTATTTATGATTTTGGAAAACATGTCTCCAGATTTGGCAAACGGCCTTTTATAATAGGTGGAAAGACAGCCCTTTCTCAGGTTAAAGAAATAATATCAAACAGGCAGAAGGATTATAGTCTGGAGTATAAATTTGCCGTTTTTACAGGAAAAGGAACCAGGGATGATGCCTTTAAACTTGCTTCCGAAGCTGAAAAACACGGTGCTGATATAATTGCCGGAATCGGAGGCGGACTGGTTATTGACACAGCCAAGGCCGTAGCCCATCATACAGACCTTCCCCTTGCAGTAGTTCCTACTGTGGCTTCAACAGACGCACCGTGCAGTTCTGTAGCTCTTCAATACACAGAAGACCATATAATTGATAATTTCATAATAATGAAGAAGAACCCTGATATTGTTCTTGTTGATACAAAAATAATCGCACAGGCACCTGTTCGGTATTTTTCTGCCGGAATGGGTGACGCCCTTTCAACATGGTTTGAAGCAAATACCTGTGATATGACCGGAGCTAAAAACCAGGCAGATGCACGCCCGACAGAGGCGGCAAAGGCAATAGCACGGCTTACCTACGATACACTTATGGAACATGGTGAAGCTGCAAAAATGGCTGTTGAGCTGAATACTGTTACACCGAGTGTAGAGATGGTAATAGAAGCAAACTGCCTTTTAAGTTCCATGGGGTTTGAGAACTGCGGGCTTGGTGCAGCACATTCATTTGGAGTAGGAGTAGGCACATTAAAAGGCGCCGAAAACATGCTTCATGGTGAACTTGTGGGTTTTGGTGTAATTGGAAATCTGATTATTGAAAATTATCCAAAATCAGAAATAGAACAAATCATAAACTTCTGTATTTCTATAGGACTTCCTGTAACACTGGATGAACTTGGTATCAAAGACATTTCACGGGAAAATATACTTAAGGCTGGAAAGGCCTGTTTTGCTCCTGGTTCCAATATGCAGAATCTTTCATTTGATGTCACTCCGGAAATGGCCTCAGATATAATAATTGCTGCTGATGCACTTGGAAAACATCACAAAAACATGAGCTGATTTGAACAGGTTAATAACTGATAATGCTTGTTCAGTGCTTGAATTGACTATATTTGTAAAAAAATATGGAAATATTTTTAAAAATATTGTTATATAAAGCCCTCAAAATATCAGCCTTAGACATAGAATTAACAAAAAGCAGCTAACTTCAAAAAAGCTCATTTACTGAGCATATAAGGAAATATAAATATGAGCCTTTTCAGGTCACAAGGTTTTCCGGGTACCGGCACATTTCAGCACGGAATTCACCCACCTGAAAACAAAGGATTGTCAGAAAATGCCCGGGTTGAGGTAATGGACACACCTGAAATGGTGCTGCTTCCAATGTCCCAGCATGTAGGCGCTCCGTGTAAACAGCTTGTTGAGCCGAAACAGAAGGTTAAATATGGAGAAATGGTTGGTGAGGGAGAAGCCTTTATATCTGCATCAATCCATACGCCTGTTTCTGGAACAGTAAAAAACAACAGTGCCGTAACACTTCCAAACGGAAGACACATGCCTGCAGTAACAATAAAAAGCAGTGATGAAGATCAGGTTGATCCCAATGTAATATGGCAGGAGATAACATCAAAGAACTGGCCGAAGGATATTTCATCATATGACCCGAAAACCATCCCCGATATTATAAAGAATGCCGGAATAGTGGGCCTTGGCGGAGCTGCATTTCCAACCTATGTTAAGTACATAAAAAATGAAAAAAAGCCTGTTAATGTTGTCCTTATTAACGGGTGTGAGTGCGAGCCTTATCTCACATGCGACTACAGAATGATGATTGAAGCTCCGGAAGTCATTGTAACAGGTGCTCTTCTGGGTGCACATTCATTATCAGCAAAAGAAATAATCATTGGGGTTGAAGATAATAAGCCCGAAGCAGTCAAAAAGCTTAAAGAAGCCGTTTCAGGTACTCCGGTTAAAATAGCGGTTTTAAAAACAAAATATCCTCAGGGCGGTGAAAAATCTCTTATAAAATCCGTTCTGGGTCTTGAAGTTCCACTTGGAGGGCTGCCCGGTGATATTGGTGTTGCTATAAGCAATGTTGGCTCAATCGCTGCTGTAGCCATGGCTGTTATCAAGGGGCGCCCAATGACTCACCGCGTTGTGAGCGTATCAGGAAGAGGTATAAAAAATCCTAAAAATCTGTTTACTGCAGTGGGCACCCCCATGAAAGACCTTATTGACTACTGCGGAGGCCTTACAGAAGATGCCGGCAGAATGATTGCCGGAGGCCCCATGATGGGCTTTGCCTTTTCTGATATGTCTGCGCCCATAACAAAAGGAAGCTCAGGTATTACAGTAATAACCAAACAGGAGCTTATTGAGCAGGAAGAGACATCCTGCATCAGATGCGGAAAATGTGTTGAAGCCTGCCCCATGAGACTGATACCCACAAGGCTTGCTCTGGCATCGAGATATAAAAATCCTGAAGTACTTATGAGATACTATATAAATGCATGTTACGAATGCGGATGCTGTGCCAGTGTATGTCCTGCCAAAATCAATCTTGTCCAGCTTATAAGGTCAGGAAAAAGGTTTCTGGCAACTCAGCAGCCGCCCAAAAAAGGTAATTAGATTATGCCGGATACCAGCAAATCAGAAAATATATCCACAGAGACAGCACCGGTTATTCATGTGTCCCCTTCTCCTCATATTCTGGATACGAAGGCCACCACAAAAAGAGTAATGCTGGATGTTGTAATATCTCTTATACCGGTAATTGCGGTTTCCGTTTTTCTTTTCAGGCTTTATGCCGTTAAGCAGATACTTCTCTGTACTGTTTCATGCCTGGCTGCTGAATTCATATTTGAAAAAATGAGAGGAAAGAGTCATACAATAAAGGATTTTTCTGCTGCAGTTACAGGAATCATTCTTGCTTTTTCCCTTCCTCCGGCCGCTCCCTGGTATGCAACTGTTTTAGGAGCCTTTGTGGCAATAGGTATAGGAAAGGTTCTCTTCGGCGGTGTAGGGATGAATATATTTAACCCTGCCATGGTAGGCAGAGCCTTTGTTATTATGGCCTTTACTCAGCAGCTTGGCTCAACCGCATATGAAAATCTTTCGGGTGTTGCGGATGCTGTATCAGGCGCAACGCCTCTTACAGCTCTGAAATATGACGGTGTTCACACGGCTCTTACCAATATGGTTTTAGGAAACACCGCAGGTTCACTCGGAGAAACAAGCGCTATTGCATGTATTATCGGCGGGCTCTACCTTCTTTACCGAAAAGCCGCTTCATGGGAAATACCTGTCAGTGTACTGATTACCATGTTCATTGTTTCAGCTCTTGTTGACCTTTTCGGCGGGCATTCAGGTGTGTTTTTATACCATCACCTTTTTGGCGGAGCCACCATGTTCGGGGCCTTCTTTATTGCCACAGACCCTGTAACATCACCTATGAGTTTTAAAGGGAAAATAATATTCGGTGCAGGCATAGGTTTTTTGACCATGATTATGAGGATGTACAGCGGTTACCCCGAATGCTTCATGTTTGCGGTTCTGCTTATGAATGCGGTAACTCCTCTTATTAACCGTTATACAATACCTGTACCATTAGGGTGGAAATAATATGGGATCATTAAAAAACAGCAACCTTGGCCAGGCTTGGCTCGTATTACTGCTTTCTATTGTTTTCAGTGTTTCTCTTGCTGCGGTTCATCTGAATTTAAACCCGGTAATTGAAGAAAACAAAACAAAAGAAACCATGGAGAAAATACCCGGTCTTGTTAAAGCGGAGGCAGGAGCCATAGATATTTCTCCCCGGATAATAAGTATAGATAAAAACGGCATAAGCAAGTCCTATACAGTATATGATGCATCTGACAAAACAGGAAATACTGTAGGTCATGTTGTAAAGGCATCAGGACAGGGGTATGCCGACAAGATAGAACTTCTTCTTGCCCTTGATGCAGATGCTGACAGTATTACCGGACTGTTCATACTTGATCAGAAAGAAACTCCCGGTCTAGGTAATAAAATAATAGAAGATGAATGGAGAAATCAGTATATCGGGAAATCCTGTGATATCCCTCTTGAGGTTATTAAGGGATCGTCTGTTAATGATAACGAAATTGACTCTGTTTCAGGCGCAACAATTTCCTCCAGGGCTGTAACCGATATTGTTAACAGTACAATAAGCGATATTAAATATAAAATTACATCCCCTGTATCAGGGAATGATATGGAGGGTAAATAATGGCAGATCAGCCTACTGCTCTTGAGAGGTTCATAAACGGAATACTGCCGGAAAATCCCGTTTACAGGCAGCTTCTGGGTCTCTGCCCTACCCTTGCGGTAACAAACGGCATGAAGCAGGCTATAACAATGGCCTGTGCAGTAGCCTTTGTTCTTCTGGGCGCAAATGTTGTAATAAGCCTGATAAGAAATCTGCTTAAGCCCCATTTAAGAATAGTTGTATTCACCCTTACAATTGCAACCTTTGTAACAATTGCAGATAAGCTTTTAGCTGCATACCTCTATCAGATGAGTAAAACCCTGGGGCCTTATATACCGCTTATAATTGTTAACTGCCTGATAATAGCCAGATGTGAAGTGTGTGCTTCAAAACAGGGTGTTATTGCGGCCGCTTCGGATGCCATAGGCCAGTCAATAGGATTCGGCCTGGCCCTTGTGAGTGTTGCTGCAGTAAGAGAACTTCTCGGCACAGGCAGCCTTATGGGAGTGGCAATACTACCGGAATCATGGCCGGACTGGGTAATAATGATTTTACCTCCGGGTGCATTTATTACACTGGGCCTGCTGCTCGGACTTGTAAACTGGATAGATATGAAGAAATCCGGAAACAGTAACTAAAAGTTTAAGACAGACACAGGTGATTTAATGACATATTTTTTTGATATATTAATGATTGCCTTAACTGCGGCTCTCATAAACAATTTTGTGCTCTCATATTTTGTGGGTATCTGCCCTTTTGTGGGAGTATCAAAAAACGTGAGCATGGCCTTTGGCATGGGATGCGCGGTTACATTTGTTATAACTATTGCGTCTCTTCTCTGCTGGACAATAACAAGGCTTGTACTGATGCCCGGTGCTCCGCTTTCATCATTTATTGCAGGTCTGTTTGTACCCGAAGCAGAAGCAGGCACAATTGATCTTACAATACTCTGTTATATAGTCTATATATTTTCAATTGCCGCATCTGTACAGTTTGTTGAAATGTACGTGAAAAAGTTTTATCCCCCGCTTTATAAATCATTCGGCGTATTTCTTCCGCTTATTACAACAAACTGTGCTATTCTTTTTGGATGCCTTACTATAATGAGCCACATAGTCGGCGTTGATAATCCTGATGACATATGGGATCTGGGCAGAGCCCTTACCCTTGCAGTTTTTGGAGGAGTAGGTTTTACCATAGCCATTTCAATTATGGCAGGCATCAGAGAAGAACTTGAACTCTGCGATATTCCCAAACCCTTTAAAGGCGCAGCCATTACTCTTATAATAGGCGGTATACTTGCTGTTGCCTTTATGGGTTTTACAGGTGTTGATTCAGGTATAAGAAAGGCTTTGATGTCTGAGCCTGAAAAAACTGCCATGATAAATCAGTCAGAAGACAAAACAAGGCCTGCTTTATTTGCAGATTCCGGAATCAATAAAATCAGTACAGGTGCGGAATAGAAAAATGACCCTTATTACAATTGCCATAGCAGCGGCCACCCTTTTCCTTCTTGCCATTGTTGTTTCCTGGATACTGGGATGGGCCAATATTAAGTTCAAAGTTGAGGTTGACCCCAAAATTGAAGAAGTGACAGAAGTGCTCCCGGGGGTTAACTGCGGGGGATGCGGTTATCTCGGGTGCAGTGACTATGCAGTTGCAATTGTAAACGACGGAGTTCCGATAACAAGCTGTTCTGTTGGCGGACCGGCATGTGCTGCAGATATTGCGGCTATTATGGGTGTTGAAGCAGGTGAGATGGCAGCATCATATGCTGTTGTTCATTGCGGTTCGGGCCTTAAGGAGCGCCTTCAGCTGACAGATTACCGGGGAGAAAAAAACTGTCTTGCAGTGAGCCAGGTGGCCGGGGTCCAGGGCTGCGCCTACGGGTGTCTTGGATACGGAGACTGCGTAAATGCATGTAAATATGATGCAATACATGTAGTAGATGGGCTTGCAACTGTTGATTATAATAAATGCATAGGCTGCGGAGCCTGTGTACGTATATGCCCCAGAGGCATAATAGCTGTCGTGCCTTTTCATGAAGCAGTTATACCAAAGGTGGCATGTTCCAATAAGGATGCGGGCAAGGATTCCAGGGCTGTGTGTAAAAAATCCTGTATTGCCTGCAAGGCCTGCACTAAACTCTCTGAAATATTCACAATAGACGGGAGCCTTTCAAAGGCTGATTATAACTCATACGAAGCTTCCAAATATGATGATGTGTTAAAAGCGGTTGAAAAATGTCCTACAAAATGTATTGAGTTTGCGGGGAACGGTAATCCTTAAATGTTCGGTAGCATGAAGCTTTTGTAGAGACACCTATGAGAAAGTAAGTCAAGAAAAAATAGGTCTCCCTTAACAGAAAAAAACTGTTTTCTTGCTTACTGTCTCCTTCGGTCAATCTACCTGCATTGTTTATTAAAAACCTCTTCCGCTTTTCTGTTTTTTAAAAGGGGCTTCTTTATCAATATAGATCAAAAGGATAAATCATTATTCCTTACACGCCTATCTGAGCTCTCTATCATTTGTCAGTAAATTACTGGCAAATGAATGGGCTATGATAAATTTTAGGAATAAGCGGGGGGCTAATCGGGTCAATGAACTATTATCTGATGAACAGAATATGTTACTGTCTCTATTGAGCTCTCTCCCACAACCTATAAGCCTGAATCCAGAAAACTATATATAATAACAATGCTTATAGGCTCGACTACGTTCTGTTTTTATCCTTTTGTTTTTCTCTCCTGTAAGGTTGATATTTTTTGCCGCTTTTAAATACACCTAAGCTCAAGGTTGCTAATCTACGACATGCCTTATTCCTGGCATTATGTGCTGAATATCCTTTTTCCTTGATTAAATACTGATAGTAATCATTGATTGGATTATTACCGCCTATAGCTGCCAGTACTCCTGTTTTATAGACACACTTTAATTGACGGCAGTATCGTGGAGTCCTCTTGCCATAGCTCCTTCCTCCACTCATCTTTTCATGTTTTATTAATCCACAGTAGCTATGGTAATTTCCATATTTTGAAAATCGAAACGGAGTTACCACCCTTGATACTATCTTTACAGCATTTATAAGGCCTATACCTGGCAGACTCATTTGTTTTTTTATTTCAGGATGTTTCTGCGATAATTTTTTAAATTCTTTTTCATACCCTGCTTTTTCTTCTTCATAGCTTGCTATTTGACGATTTAAACTCTCAAACACATATTGTTCCGGTTCAGTAGCAACCCCTGTATGATCTTTATCTTTCCCTCTTTTTCCACAGGCTTTTAACAGAGAAGACTGCTGATTCTTTAAACGAACACCAAGCTTTACAAGATCCTCATATCCACTTACAAGACGCCTGAGATATACAAATTTATCAGCTGAATGAAATACCTCTTTAATAAGAGATGATTTTAAAAGGTGTACCAACTTCCTTGCATCAATCTTATCTGTTTTAGGGCCTTCATTCAGAAGTTTATTCCTATAGGGATCACACACTATCAGTCTGTCCACATAGTCATATAATTCAGTATAGAGCCACTGGGATACTGTTGTTTCTTCCAGTACTAATACTTTTTTCCCTTTTAGATTCTTTAAATAAAACTGTAGTTCTTTAATGTCTGATGGATTATCTATTGCTGTTATTTTATTTGATTTCTTTGTCATCCTGGCAATTGCCATATTTTTTTCTGCCCAATCAATTGCTATGTAATGATCATAAATGATATCATCCAATTTGGTCTCCTCCTGTGTTTAAGTTTTTTGTCGTGATTAACTCATAACACAGTTGTGTTTATTCCTTAAAGGAGACCATCTTTCTCATTTTATCGGGTTTTTAACCTGTCTTTATCCGGGAAGACAGCACTATATTCTCGTCAATTTCAATTAAAGATCAAATAAAAATCTTCGCATACATCTTTTAATGAATCTAATATACGATGCCCCATCGATCTGAGTTCATCTGACGGAGTTACAAGGTCAGGTACCTGTATTACTTCCATTCCTGCAGCCAGAGCCGATTTTACACCATTTTCGGAGTCTTCAAAGGCAATACAGTATTCCGGTAAAACATTCAGTCTCTCTGCTGCCTTCAGATAAATTTCAGGGTCAGGTTTTCCTTTTTCCACCTGATCTCCAGCAACTATAAAATTAAAGTAATCAAGAAGTCCTGTTCTTTCAAGGGTTTTCAATGCATCCTTATATGCCGTTGAGGTCGCAACAGCCATTGGAAGTTTTTCCTGTTTTATTTTATCAAGCAGCTCAATAACACCTTCTTTTAACGGGATACTGTTTTCTGCAAGATAAGCGGCTACATATTCTCTCCATGTTCCTCTGAACTTATCGTGAGAAAATCCCTCTCCAAAATATTCTTCAAGTATATTTTTTGTTTTTGCTGAATTTGTACCTATGAGTGTTTTAAACATGGACATGTTAAACTCAAGGCCTAGGTTTGTGCAGGTGTTTTTAAAAGCATCAAGAAAAATGCTTTCTGTGTCCAGTAAAAGACCGTCCATATCAAATATTACTGCATTGTATTTCATAAAAAACTATTCAGCCTTTTTTAAAGGTGTTGTATATAGCCAGAGCGTATGGCTTGAATTATCTTCGTTTGAGATAATTTCAATTTTTTTATCAAAAACATACCCGGGCAGATCGTAATTATGTAGTACAATCCGTGAGCCGGGTTTAAGTGTTTCAAACTGGGGGACAAGCTTTAAATTCATTTCAGGAAGCAGGTAGATTGGAAGCACATCAACATCACTGATATCCACTTTAAAAATATCAGCCTGAATAATTTTAACAAGATCAGAAACATTATTACGCCTTGCATTGTTTCTGGATTCTCTAACCATCAAAGGATCTATCTCATACCCTACCCCCTTGCTTCCATACTTTTGTGCGGCAAGAACCAGCATTCTGGCATCTCCGCATCCAAGGTCAGCAAGCAGATCGTCTTTTGTTACCTGTGCCATATGGAGCATCTGAGATACTATATCATAGGGCGTTCCCACATACACAACGTCAGGGATCTGCATGAATATGGGCTCTTCCGAATTTTCCTGAGCTGTAAGAGGAATAAAGGCTATACCCAGAAGAAATATTGTCAGTATAAGATGCTTTATATGATATTTAAGCGTGTGCATATTGATCCTTTAAATATTAGATTAATATTTACGGTTTTAACGGAAAATTGCCAGAGACGGAAACTTCATAAGAACATCTCTTACAGCCATATCGTTCATCTCAGAACCTGATGCATAGACAATTCTGAGATTAGGCATTTCTAAAAAGTATGACATGTCATGATCTCTGATAATACATCTTTCAACATTTAATTCATTTAACCGTTTCATACCTTTAAGGGCCTCTACCCCTGCCCCGGATATCCGGGTGTCTGCAAGTGACAGCACCTCAATGTTTTTTATCTGTGCAATCTGAGGCATATCACTGTCAGAGATCATGTTTCCGCTCAGGTTCATTACCCTTAGAGTATTAATACAGGTCAGGCTTTTAAGAAATTCACCGTCTATCTTTGTATTCTGCAGTGTAAGCGCTTCGAGTCTGTTTAACCCTGAGAGCCAGTCAAAATCTTCTCCTGCAAGGTCCATATCATGTATATAGAGCCTTTTAAGACCTGTACATTGTTTCAGGTATTTTAATCCTTTACCTGAAATATTGCCTTTTCCTATCTCAAGCCATTCCAGGTCTTTAAGTGCCGGCAGATAGCGCATAACTTTATCATTAAATTCTCCGTTTTTAGCTTCTATCCAGCGGATATTACCCGCAGGGTCTGCCTGCAGAGGTACACCAGTTTCTGTCAGTTTTGCTGCTGCTTTTTCAATATTAGAATGACCGGTGTAATTGTTTGAAATTGCCGAACATGAAAAAAACAGTGACAGTGAAAGAACAAACACCGATCTCTTTAAAACTGAATACATGAGCACCTCCGGGTATATTCAATAGTCCTGATGATCTACATGCCAGAAAGCCTGAAAAAACAATTTCAGAATTATCAGACTTTTCAGGTGAGGGCCAAAAAAGCCGCAGCCTTTATTGTAATAAATAATTACACAATAAAGGCTGCGGCAAAAACTGTCTATAGCAAAATACTATAGAATATTTATCTTACTTTTATCAGCAGGGTGGCAACAATTCCAAGTATACAAATTGGAATCATGAAATAACCGGCAATTGCCCAGCTTTCCTGTATGCCTGCTGTTGCTGCATAAGCCTCCTGAATTCTCGGAAAGAGAACTCCGGCAATGGTCATGCCTATATTCTGCAGGAAAATTGCAACAGCCATACCTATTCCAATGTACTGGGGCTTCTTTGCTACTTCAGGAACTGAAGCAAGAAGTACTGCCGCAAGAGGTCCATGTATAATACCAAATATGAAGGTATAGAGAGGTATCATATTGCCTTCAACTTTAAACGGGAAGAGGAATGTTAAGGTTAAAAGAGCAAACGGAATAATAATCATTATCTTACGTTTACCAATGGTATCTGATATCCAGCCGCCAATGGGTGATGTAAAGATTGAAAAACCGAACACAAAAGCTGTAACAAAAGAGGCGTGCATAAGAACACCGTTTTCGTATGTCGGAAGAAAACCCCTGAATTGCTGAAGAAATCCGGGGTAAACATTGGTTACAGCCATAACAACGAGGTTATAACACCCGAATGCGATACCTATCATCCAGAAACTGCGGTTAGCCATTCCTTTAAACAGGCTTGGTGCTGCATCTTCACCTGGAGGCGGAGCAGGAGCAGGTTCCATCTCATCGGCTCTTGGCATACGGAATATGATTGCAAACAGAATAAAGGATATAGCTGAGAAACCGGCACATAACCACCATACATATTTCCAGCCATAAACTGCATCAATTGATGGTGCGATAAAGAGCATAATGATATTACCTATCGAAACACTGGTTGCCCAGATTCCTGTAGGCAGTGATGTTTTTGATAAAGGGAACCACATACTGATAGCAAGAGGTGCGGTTACCATAATCAGCCCCATACCAACACCTTCCACAAACCGTCCAACTTTCAGCATTAAAAATGTTGTTGCCATAGCACCGATTGCCGGCCCTATTGCAACTGCTGCAACAGAAATCAATGCAGTAGCTTTGATTCCGATTTTTTTGAGAATAAAACCGGCAGGAAGAGCAAGGACAAATCCCATGATCGAAAAGATACCCATTAAGTCGCCTGTCTCGACAAAGGTCACATTAAATTGATTGTTCAGTGTGACCATCAGGGGTGGTACCTTGAAAAGATTAAGAGTCGATGACATTGTGACCATGTAAAGAGCGAACACAATTGCCCAGGCATATCCTGGCGTTTTTGGTACTGCAGTAGGTTGCTGATTCATTGGACCTCCTTTTTACCGTTATCCAAGTGGAGTAACTGCCGAAAATTGTTAATAAGAAGTCCCTTTCGGGGCCTGTAGTTATATGATGTTGTGATAAACCTCTGTAGCTCGCGGGCATAATATTTGCGCATTGAATCTTTGTCAAGATTACTCTTTTATTATTTGACTCTATTTACAATTTTAAGTATTATTTTATTCAAGATTTCAAAAATTCCAACCAGAAAGGAGAGGCATACAGTACAAATCGGGCAGACATACATATTTGAAAGGAGAGTAACATGACAACTATTAAAAATCTGAATCACAACTTTCCAGTCATAAGCGGTTTTGCAGCGGTAATTATAACATTAATGCTTCTCGTCTTTGTCACAGGCACAACAAAATTAATTAACATCCCAATGCCGGATATCGGCCCTAAACCTTTATTAATAGAATACACTAAACCACCGGAACCGCTTCCTCCTCCGCCTCAGGAAAACATTGTCCGGAAACCTGTAGACTTTACAAAAACGGCTTACAGGAACAACACTGTTAAAACTGCTGTACCAGTCGCAGCAATACCTGCGATACCAAAAGTTAACAACAGCGGAAATATTACCCTTGCGAGGACTAAGCCGAATTTTGAACTTGCAGTTCCAAAAGTAAGCGAGGTTTTTACTACACGTATGGTTGATATGCCTCCTCGTGTTATGAGGCCGGTAAACCCGATATACCCCTTTGAAGCAAAAGCAGACGGTATAGAGGGAAAAGTGACTCTCCGTTTTGTGGTAGATGAAAACGGCAATGTACAGAATCCGGAAGTAATAAAGGCTGACCCTGAAGGTGTATTTGATGAAGCGGCACTTGACGCTATTATCAGGTACAGATTTGTACCGGCAAAACTGGGAGGGGAAGCGGTAAAATGCTATGCAGTTTTACCTATGGGATTTAAAATTAATAAATAGTCATTTTATAATCGTTTAATTTTCTTGCAGAGACGCCTGCATCAGGCGTCTTACCCTGTTCTAAAATAAACAGTAACCAGATGCAAAGGTAACTGAGAACCTGAATTTATTACGGAGACACCCTGCTACAGGGTGTCTCCTCATTTTACACCGCTGCTACCAGCCTGATTCCATTCCATATGGAACAGTTGTAAGAACGGCTTCGATCTGCCTGATTTTACCGTCAACAATTTTAAAAACTTCTGCAATATAAAATGAAAAAGGCTGACGGAACATGTTTGGTACATCTTCCATTGTGTCATCCAGAGAATTGGACATTTTTTCAACAGTACCGTTGTGGTCAAAGTACCCCCAGCCAAAGGCTATTCCAGTAACCGGATCGGCAATAAATCTGCGTTCGCGAATATCTGTCACTATGGTTGAAAAGTGTGTATCAAACTGAGACTTGCAGTCCATCCACTGCATACTGCCTTCCGGGCTGTTTTTATCATTAGAGGTTGTAGTTCCGTTTTCACGCCTCTGACATTCTGGATCAAAGGAAATATTTGCACCGTCATTGTCAGTATCAAGGCCTGTAAAATAACTGTTTCCTATCATTTTAAGCTTACAGGGCGGCAAACGTTTATCTTCAGGTATAAGCTTCATAATCAGAGGATGAGGATCAGACGGGCCTGTAGGTCCGCCTTCGGGCGGCGGTGCTATTGAGATGGTTCTGACAATCAGTACTTCTATCTCAGAAATTTTTTCACCCTTCTCTACTTTTAAACGAACTGCATACCAGTTATTATTGCCGTTTTCGTTGATCTTTCCTAACAGACCGACCTGTCCAAGTTTCTCATCAATAATATCAACACGATATGTCGGCATTTCTAATGCAGTTTTCCACAATCCGTCTGTAAGGTTCAGCCGTACACCGTTTTCGGTATATTTAACATTATTTGTTACAGGCAGTTTAGTGGCATCGTGGCTTAAAAGAGCATCAAGGTATTTACCCATAAAACCGGCCAGGCATTCCCTGTCACATTCAACAGGCGGCGGATTAACAGCACTCGCGGTATGGCAAAAGCATAGAACAGCTGCTGCAAAAGCAGTAAATATCAATCTTTTCATGGTGTCTCCTTTTCATTTTAAATTAACTGATTTTTAACTTTTAAATGCCTATTTTTTTACATTCAGGTAACGCAAAAATATATTTTCAATAATGTTTCTTCTCTGTTGTATTTTGATAAGTTTTGATATGGTTCAGTAAAGCGAACAAATATTATGTGGCTTCAGGGGCTTTGTCAAGATAGCAGAGGACAGTATAAAAAAAGGCGTCCCGAAGGACGCCTTTTTACAAGCTATCATTTATTATGACTGATATAATTTATCGCCATTCATCTACTGATGCACTTACCCTGTATCCAAAATCTCCTGCCTGCCAGAACATATTTGTACCTCCTCCTACAGACAGAATTGTGATATTGGAAGGGCTGATAAACTGCGGAATAACCGCATCATCAGGAAGCTTCAGCCATGATGCAATTGGTTCCTGTCCCATCTCACCCATCGGGATAACAAAATTCTGGACAGCATAGAATTCATTTTTCCAGTCCTTTACTGTTACTGTTGAGTTTTTATGTATCCAGTTGATCAGCTGTTCTTTAGAATTAAAACCCTCATCTTTTTTAAGTTTCTGGGTAATGTTCGGATCAAGAAAAAGAGTTACAGAAGAAAAAGGACTTACAAATTTAAGCCAGAATGGAATCTGAGGGTGAAAGGCCTTTTCGAAACTCTGATCAGGGTGTGTAATTCCCCAGCCTAAAAATACGCTTACGGCACTTTCTTCAGGTTCAAAACCCTGCTGTACATGAAAAGGTTTCCATCCTTTAGGAAGCTCCTCTTCATTTTCTGCAAAGCACAGATTGTTATAGTTAAGGTTATTTCCCTGGCTGCCCATATAGGTTTCGCCTGCTTTTCCTGAAGCACTTAAATTTATGGACATGAGAGTCCATGCGCGTCCTATTACGGCATTTGCATGGCTGAAGGGTCCCATTGCACCAATTTTGTAATTCATATTGATTTCATTACGGACAGGGCCGTTAATAACCGCCATGGTTGCAAATGAGGTTGTTGAAGTGGAAAGAGACGTCATCCCGGTGGATGCAAGAGCCAGTATTACCGGGAAATATTCGGGCTTTGCTCCTGCCATTACGGCATTTACCGCAACTTTTTCTACAGTATAGCTCCATAGTTCATGAGGCGAAGACGGCTGCATTTTACCGACTGTTTCACCTGGATCATGACTGGTTCCTTCAAGCATTGCAGCAACTCTTTCTTTTGTAGGCAGCACAATTGGAAGTCCGTCTGTCCAGCCGTTTTCCAGAAACAGGCTGTGCAGGTTTTCTTCTGTATCAGGCTTTACCATTTTTGCTGTTGGCCTTTCAATTGTACCTGTTTCACTGTCTTCTTTGCTTAAGGGCACAGTAATGGCGGCAATAATTTCTTCCAGTACAGGTTTACCTGTAACAGGGTCATTACTTTCAAGATATTTTCTGCATGTTTCGGCGGTTGTTCCTGCAATTGGATGAGGAACAAAGGTAAATCTGTGATTGGGCATTCCTTTTTTATAGGAATATGTTTTTACAAGGTTCTCGAATTTTACAGTAACTACGGGTGCGGTTGGAACCCCGTAATCCTTTTCAACAGTCCAGCAGTGGCCGGCGACCGACGGCGCGCAGGTGCTTCAGTGCCCTACTCCCATAATCATTGCATCGCCTTTTTCTTTTATTTCCTGCCACAGTTTAGGATCATCATTAAAATATGTGCCGACCTTGTCTCTTAAAACCCATGTTGTTTTCGGGTATTTTACCTTTAAAATATCCTGCAGTTCTGTCAGAAACTGGTGAGTGCCTGAAAAACCAATGTCCACAATGTATATGGTTTTACCTTCAAGTTTGTTTACTCTTGGTGCCATTGGTATGCGTTTTATAGCCGGAGGCTGCCCAAGAGGGTTATACACCGTTAATAAAGTTTCTTTGGCATCTACCGCTCCCGTTATGGTAAATGCAGCAATAAAAAAAGAAAACAAATTTACAATCCACCTGCATGTTTTTCTTTTCAAAAGACATCCTCCTTTCAAGACAAAAAGCTGTGTTTAAATGTGTTCATCCGGTTAAATAATTTAATGCATGAAATAATAGTATATGGAAAAGCTGTAATCCTGTCGAGAAAAAAGCAGGTTAAAGGTATGAAGGAGAATGGCTCTAAAAAAGTGATTTTTAATGTAAAATATTAAGGACAGAGATTCTCTTTAAAAAAGGTGAGAGGAGATTAAAAACAGATATAAAAGTATGTATTTATGTACACCGGATCTTTTTAAAACCATACACTTTAGTCATATTGTACTAGATGATAAATTATGTAAGGTAATGAAATGACATGTAATTACAGGATAAGTGAGTTCTGGTACGCTCTTTGCTTAATAATGAATCAGTTTTATATCCTATTGTGTGATCTGCCAGTTTAAAAGAAGGATTGCCGTTTTAAAAGTTAAACACCTCCCATACTTTGAAACGGCAATCCTTCTGCTTTTTAATAGCGATTAAAATTTATTTGATTCCACAGTTTTTTCATAAGCTTTCAGGCCGGTCTTTAATGTAATGACCCCAAGTACTGAAGCACAGAGACCTACTATAACTACAGATGATCGAACCATCAAATCATCAGCAAATATATAGCTTGTCAGGAATCCAACAGTAGATGATCCAAGCGGACCTGCAATCAGGTTCAGGATAAGAAAACATATGGCTGTAACCTGACCGCGCATTTCATTGGGAGAAATAGTCTGCAATGACGCTGGGCCAAGGCCAGCTGAAACACCGCCAAAACATATGGTAAAACCTGCACAAAAGAGTACCCAGTATGGATTATCAACCATGTGTGCAAGAATTATTGGAAACAGAACCATAATCTGAGCTCCCATCATTAACTTAATATAAACCGCTTTTTTTCCGGCGCTGATGTATTTATTAGCAAGAAATCCGGAAATAAGAAGACCTAATGACCCAAATACAAAAATAAACATTCCGAGATATGTTCCTATCTGGTCAAGCCCCCATGAAAAACGTCTTGTAAACCAGGGTATTATCCACCCCAGAAGAGCTCCATTGGTCATGGCGCCAAAGGTTGTGCCTCCTATTAATGAACCATATGTTTTCCAGTTTTTATAAAGGTAGAGGATTGTTGATTTAAAATCCGCTGACCCGCTAATTTCTTTTCGGGAGGGTTCCCGGACGCTAATCATGGCAAGAACAAATAATATTCCGGGAATACCTACAACAATAAATGTAAACTGCCATGGCTGAACATGACCAAAAATAGGAATAGTCATTGGGCCTGCGTCCATTGCATACTGAGAAACCTGTCCACCTACATAATTAGCTACAAGGCTTCCAACCATGATACCGTTTGAAAACACATTCAATGGCAAACCGCGTTTTTCTCTCGGAAAATAATCTGCAATCATTGAATAGGCACAGGGAACAAGACACGCCTCGCCTATTCCAACACCAACTAACGCAAAAAACAATGCCCAGTAGGTATTTGCTTTTCCACAGAGAATAGTCATACAACTCCAGAGAGCAATACCTATCGCAAGCTGAAAACGACGGGATCTAGAGTCAGCTAGTCTCCCGAGTGGTATACCCATAATTGAATATAAAATTGAAAAAGATAGAGTGGAAAGAATACTGAACTGAAAATCATTAATATTAAAATCGGATCTTATCGGATCAACAAGAAAAGTTATTATCATTCGATCAACAAATGCGAGGGTGTAGACTAAAAACAGTATAATTACAACATACCAGGCATAACCTGCTTTAGGATAGCCCGAATTACCACTCATAAGTGTGTCACTACTTGAGAACGAATTGCTCATTTAAACAGATACCTCTCTGTAAAAGGGTTAACGTTAGATAGTAGCTGCTGATTGTAACCTGTTAAAACCTGATTTTTGAATTTCCTCCTTATAACCGAGCTTACTTTTTTATCACTGCTGTTTCTTTTCAAGTTCTGAATCAATCAATTTTTGAAATCCTTTAATAGAACGGGATTTTAGTTTGACTCCATTTATGAAAACCGTAGGCGTTCCCTGTACTCCTGCATCTTCACCATCCATAATGTCCTGATTAATTAGTTCTAGAATTTTGGCAGATCTCATTTCTTTTAAAAATTCATCAGGATCCAGACCACGAGCTGCTGCCATCTCTTTTATAACTTCATCATTAAGCTGTGCCATATTTTTATACAGCTCTTCATGAAACTCCCAGAACTGTCCTTTTTTGTAAGCAACCAGAGATGCTGCTGCTGCAGGGGCTGCATAACTGTGCATTGGCAGCGGAAAATTTTTGATTACCAGTTTTACATTTTTTTTGTTTTTTTTAAATACACTATCAGCCAGTTTTGAAAGCTTGGAACAGTATGGGCACTGATAATCGGTAAAAATAATAATTGTTACAGGCGCATCGGGATCCCCTTTATATGGAGATCCTTCAATGTTGATGTTTCTTATGAAATCAAATCCAATAGTTGTTACTGTTCGATTTTTCTTACTCTTAAGTATCAGAAGACTTTCATCCCTTGTACATGCAATACCGTCCACATGCCTGCCGACATCAATCTGCCCCAGAGGTTTACTGTCTGATCCATAAATGTGTACTGTTCCATCATCAGTAAGTATAAATGTGTAGGTACCTCTTTCAGACACTGCCGTATCTAAAGGTTTTTTATCCAGTCTGATTTCCTGCTGAACATCCCAAACTGTTTCCGCCATTACGGACAGCTGATACAACATGCTTATGCTTAATATAAAAACAATTCTTAAAAGGTACTTTTTCACTTAAACCTCCATTGATGACAAATAAAAAGCTATTTAATTATCTGGATTTTGTCTGAGAGCCCGTCTTCATATGAGCTCCATCCGGAGTTCATTCCATATGGGCATCTTAAGGCTATTGCCTCAATACGGCGTATCAGCCCGTTTTCCATCTTAAAAAGTTCTGCCACCTGCCATGTCCATGGTTCGGAAGGGCCTGATACTACATCGCGTCCGTCGGGTGTTTTAAAATGTCTTGATTTTCCTGCCATATGATCAAAAAAACAGAAAGCAAACACTATGCCGTGTTCACGGTCTACCGCAGCAAAACGTCTGTCACGTATCCTTGAAACAAAATGAATCAGGCCTGACTCAAACTGCTGTTTACATCCCCAGTGTGAAGAATACACAGTTTCCTTTTCAGGATCGGGCATTTCCTGTCCCGGAGCAAGAGGTACATTTGTGCATTTCATGCCTACCTCATACCGGTCGCAGTCATCAGTAAAAGGATATGTGCCGGTGCCGGCTACTCCTTTTCCATCATTCTTCTGCATTCCTGTAAAATAGTAATTTGCTGTTTTAATCATTTCTTCTCTGGAAGGACGCTTTTCTTCCGGGATAATTTCTGTAAAAACAGGATGCGGATTACCCAGTTCTTTTCCCATGGTTTCAATCTTCTCTGCAGTAGAGGGAGCTGATACATCTTTCCCGGGATCAAGAAGATTGCTTTCAGGCCGCACAACAAGCTGTTCAATTTCTGATATAAGACCGTTTTTTATTTTAAGCCTCAGGGCTACAGCAACAGGATTTGGGATATCCCCTTCATTCTGGGCTTCTTCTCTTGCTGTTCCGAAAAAACCTATCTGCTGTGTTTCAACATCAGGTACATAAAATTTATATGTCCCCTTCCCCACCATACTTGCCCATAAACCTTCTTCTCCAAGGGGAAGCCTTACACCGTTTTCAGTAAATATACAGTCTTTAGAAAACAGAGTGTCTGATGTATCCTGTACAAGCATTGCATCCATATATTTATCAACAAAAGTTTTAAGGCCTTCGCTGTCTGAATTTTTAAATGAGCTCTGTTCTGCTGATTCCTGTTTTTGAGATGAATCCCGATTCTGGCAGGCTGAAAACAAAAGGGAAAGAAGTAAAACACCGGTAACTGTATAAAATCGTATTCGCATTAGCAGTCTCCTTTTTGAATCATGAAAGGTTTATACTCTATATGTGAGGATTTTTTACGGGAGTATAGGAATAATGCTGCTGAGTGTCAAAGCAATAATTGATACTGTAAAAACATAAAACCCAATGTATTAATAAGTAATAAAAAGTTCTTATGTTGTCTTTTGAACAGTAGTTTTTGACATCATCCACCGGTTAAGATAATATTTCATATTCTCTGAATTAAATCATGGCGGTCTCACAACAGCATGACTGCAGCTGGCATGAACAGAGAACTTTTCATTTCAGATAATCAAAACATTTAAATACAGCTCAATTCCGGAGGCATGATGGCAGAAAAACCCTGCTATGAAGAGTTGGAAGAAAAGGTCAGGGGATTAGAAGCAGTAATTCAGAAGCAGAAAAAAAAGGAAGAATCTTTTATTAAAAGAGAGTCAAGACTTCTGAGTATAGCCAATAAAGTACCTGAAATGCTTTTCCAGTTTGTTATGCATAAGGACGGTTCATTTTCAGTCCCGTATTTCAATGATCGAGTATATCAGTATACAGGATACAGACCTGAAGAAATCGAGAAAGACCCTTCTGTTTTAGGTAACAGTGTTTATCCCGACGACATAGAGTTTTTAAAGGAAAAGCTGTTTCATTCGGTCAATACCATGAGTGAATTATCTGTTGAGCACAGGCTGATTGGAGCTGATAAAAAAGTCAGATGGATTCATGCACGATCAATACCCCAATTAATGGAAAACGGTGATATACACTGGGATGGAATCTCATTTGATATTAGTGAGCAGAAGAAGATAGAAGAAGAGCTTAAAGCCAGTCAAAAGAAGTACCAGACTTTGTTTGACAGAATGCTCGACGGCTTTTCTCTTCATGAAATAATCTGTGATAAAGAGGGAAATCCTGCTGACTATCGTTTTCTGGATGTAAATCCTGCTTTTGAAAAAATAACCGGATATAAGGCTGATGAAATACTGGGTAAAACCATACTTGAAATAATGCCCGAAACAGAAAACTTTCTTATTAAAACTTTTGGCAGAGTTGCCCTTACAGGTGAACCTGTCTACTTTGAACGAAGCACGACCGACAAACTTCAGCATTATGAGATATCAGTTTTTCAGCCTGAAAAAGATCAGTTTGCATGTATCTTTCAGGATGCAACAGCGCGAAAAAATGCCCAGAAAGGCCTTGAAGAATCCCAGGAGTACCTGAAGGCCATAATGAAAAATACAAGCGACTATATCGTTATAAGGGATAAAAAAGGCTATCCTGTACTGTTTAACTCTGCAGCTCAGGAAATCACAAAAAAGGCAATGGGAGTAAACCTTGACTCCAGCACGATGCCCCATAGACTTCTGGGTGATAAAAAAGAAATCGCATTCTGGGACAGCCTCCACAATAAAGCTCTGGACGGTGAAGGGTTTCGGATAGAATATTCCTACGAGGTAGTACCAGGAGACCTCAGGCATTTTGAAATCAATTTTAACCCTATTATACAGGATAATGAAGTCCATGGTTTTATACAGGTAGCAAGAGATATTACAGACCGTAAAGAAATGCAGGAGGTGCTTAAAAAATCCAGGGATGATCTGGAGAAAAGCGTAAAGGCCAGAACAAAAGAACTGAGCAGAGCCAATAAAGAACTGCATCAGAAGACTGTTGATCTGCAGGATCTGAATACCGCCTTAAAAGTACTGCTCGAAAGAAGAGAAAAAGATAAGGAAATCATTGGTGAAAATATTATTTTAAATGTTAAGGAATTAATGATTCCATACATATTAAGACTTAAAAAAGGCCCTCTTACAGAAAATCAGAAGACTTACCTTGAATTACTTGAGTCGGGCCTGGAACAGATTATTTCTCCATTTACACAGAAGCTAACCTCAAGATACCTGCATATCACTCCGGGAGAAATGCAGGTTGCCAACCTTGTAAAACAGGGGAAAACATCCAAAGAAATTGCAGATGTACTTAATTCTACAGAAAGAGCAGTTGAAGCGCACCGGTCAAACCTGAGGAAAAAACTTGATCTGGATAAAAAGACCAATCTCAGAACCTATCTGCTGTCGCTTCAGTAGCATTTAAATCCTATATAGTCGCAGTTTTTTACTGGTACTTACCTGCTGGTTTTATGGGGTGTAAACATAAAAAAAACTGTAGTAAAATAGCCCCCATCAGCTTTTCAATACAAAGGAGACCTGATGTGACTCCAAGCGGTATCTTCAATCCGATTTTTCAGGTTCAATTCTCCTTTGTTAACCCCTAAATGAAAAGGAGATAAAAAATTATGAAACACTTTATACAAATTCCGGTAAAAAAAAGTTTGCATTTCGCTCACCAGTCTCCAGGTTTTTTTATTATTTCATTGTTTTGCATATTTCTTATGTTTACCTGTATAAGCGATATCTCTGCAGAAGAAAAAAAGGCTGATTTTCTTTTTCATACCCCAAAATCATATATCGGGTTCCGAACAGGAATGTTTTTCCCTGATGCTGACAGCGGTGTCTTTGACATGACCACAAGAGAACTTACTCTCGAGAAAAGTGATTTCAATGCATGGACATTTGGTATGGATCTGGGCTTTTGCCTTACTGACAGATTTGAGCTTATATTTAATCTGGATCATTCTGACAGTTCTGAAAGCTCGGAATTTAGAGACTATGTTGATCTGGATAATAACCCAATTACCCAGACTACTGATTTTAAACAAACACCGCTTACAGCAGGCATTAAATACCTTTTTATTCCACGCGGTAAAAAAGTTGGAGAGTATTCCTGGCTGCCGTCTTTTATTGTGCCTCATGTCAGCGCAGGTGCAGGATGGCTCTGGTATGAATTCAGTCAGAGGGGAGATTTTGTTGATTCTTCAACACTTGATATATTCAGTGCATCTCTCGACTCTTCCGGCAGTGTGCCGACTTTATATTTGGGCTGCGGTGTGGATGTAAATATCTATAAATCAGCGTACCTGAATCTGGATTTTAAATATTCCTGGGCAGAAGATGATATGGATCAGGACTTTGTGGGGTTTGACCCGATAGACCTGAGCGGTATCCGTCTTACTGCCGGGATTCAGTGGTTTTTTTAAAGGAGGTGCATTATGTATAATATAAATAAAAAAATATCGGAGAATATAAAATCAGGCAGCATAATAACAAAACTCATTATGGTGTGCTCCTTAATGCTGTTTGTAAGCTCCATTCCATGTGCAGTCTTTTCTTCTGAAATATCTGAGGCAGTATCATATGAAAAACTGGATACCAGGCTTCGCCCCTGGACCGGTTCATGGCATCTTATTACCAACAAGGTCAATTCAAGCAAGGGCAATATAGATGATGAATTTTTATTAACCATAACTCCCGGAAAAACAGAAAACAGTTTAATGATGAAGGGATACAAAGGTGAAGAACCTGTTGTAGAAGAAGAAATCATAGTAGATGGTAAAGTTCACAGCCTTGCTGATAAAGAATGTGAAGGCTGGTACAGGTATACCTGGTCAGATAATGGAACACGCATGCTCTTTAACAGTGAGTCTACCTGCCCTGGTGATCCTCCCCGTATAATTTCAGGAATGTCGCTATTTGATGAAAAAGGCAACTGGCTGGATATTCAACTGTTAAAAAACGGGCAGGAAAAAACTACCAATACCCGTAAATACAGGAATGTAAGCAGTGAAAAGGTTAACCTGGGGCAGGTTAACGCAAACAGGGCCAATTATTTAAAAAACGTATCAGGTAAAGATTTTACAATAGAAGAGATTGAAGAATTGAGTAACAAGATTGATTCCGAAATAATAGAGGCCGCTCTTCTTGAAACAGGAAACTCTTTTCCCTTAAACTCTAAAAGACTTGCGAAAATAGCCGATACAAAAATTTCACCTCGTGTTCTTAATCTTATGGTGGCCCTCTCCTTTCCTGATAAGTTTAATATACATGGAAATGCAGTTTCACTGATGCATGACCCGGAATACAATCAGGGCTTTCAGTATTTTGAAACACCCTATCAATACTGTTCGCATAATTATATGTACTTTCCATGGCACTGGGCATCGTCTTCATGCTCACCATACGGGTACACATATCTTGGCTGGTATGTTGATTATGACAGGTATTACTCGTTATGGTCACATCCTCCGGAATATTACTATAATACGGGCGGAGGCGGCAGCAGCAGCGGAAGTTATAACACAAGTGACGGAAGGCTCATAGGCGGTCAGGGATATAAGAGAACTGATTCGGGAACAACAACCCGTAGTGCCCGTCCGCGTTATGCACCTTCAGCATCAGTAAAAGGATCAAGTTCCAGTTCGTCTTCTTCATCCTATGTCCCCTCCAGTACATCATCCGGCAGCTCCGGCAGCAGTTCATCCGGAAGCTCATCAGGGAATGTAAGTATAAGCGTACAGCCCAGTGCGTCACCGGGAGGGTACAGAAGCGGGAGGTGATTTAAAAACAGAAGTTTAGACGATTAGTAAAAAGCAAATCTCCCTCCGCTTTGCTGGAGAGTCCACAGAGAAAAGTTTTAAAGATCTGTATTCTGCTGGGCTTTAATCGTAAGCGCGCGGGAGATTTGCTTTAACTTTGTGTGAGACTATAATTTGGGGTCCTTTAATTGGCATTTTAAATAACACCTTTAAAAGCATCAATCTTAACAGTGTCATACCACTCCATTGAAACTGAACCGTCTGATTTAAACTTTAAAGGCAGCCATACATATTGTGACTCGGCAACTGATGCACCAAAGGCCGGCCCCCACCTGTCTCCTGTATAAAGAACGGATGTTGTTTCTGATCCTTTAACAGGATAGACAAAGGCCGGCTGAGACCTGTAGGTGGTTTCATCACCAAGGTTTTTAAGCTGAGACCACCCGTGCTCAATATTTTTAGAACAGGCCCATTTTGCCTGGTTGGGGTTCCAGCCTGTGCAGCCTGATGTGATCAGGTAATATAAGCCGTCACGTTTAAAGAGGCACGGTGCTTCTCTTTTTTGGCCGGCATAAAGCGCAGCTGCCACTTTTTCAATATGCATGTAATCAGGTGAAAGAAGATACAGGTTAAGGCTGGCATTTTCATTCCATGCAGAAATAAAATAGGCTGTACCGTCGTCATCTTTAAACAGCGTGCAGTCCCTTGACATATAACCCGGTCTTGTTGGGGACCCGTCTTCATTTGCTTCAGGATCACCAGGGTCATCAAAGCCTGTTTCTGCCAGCGGCCTGAAACTTCCATGATAAGTGAACGGCTCATCCGGTGCATCTCCTGATGCCACAGCAGCCCTCGCTTCTCCGTAGTGTCTGCCGTTTTCCCAGTGAAACCACATAACATACCGCTTTGTGTGAGCATTGTAGATAACCTTGGGCCGCTCCATATAACTGGGGCTCAGTTCAGGGTCTGATGTATCGGACAGAATGTCTCCGCGGTATTCCCAGGTTACTAAATCCCTGGACCTGTAGCAGGAAATACCTTTTGATTTAAAATCCCGGTACCTGTGTTCACCATACCAGTAAAAATAATCACCGGTTTTTAAAAGGGAACCTCCGTGGGTATGCATTACATTATCTTCGGTATCCCTGAACATGGTTCCGTTTATTATGGAATGTTTTGAAACATCCTCGGTATACTTACCTGTTTCTGCGGGTGTTGAGTCTGTGAAATTATTACACCCGGAAAAACCGAATATCAAAAGGATCAGGGATATAAAATTGAAAGGTCTGTATTTCATAAAAATATTATTTTTCATGCTGCACTGCTATTTGATTTTCTTTCTGTTTTAAACTGCATGCATAACCACTTCCATCCGTCTTTTATATTTTTACTGACTCCTACATCACGTATTAAGTAAATGCCTGTATTAAGGGCAACATACTGCTCATATGATTTATACATTGGTCTGAGCCTGAAAAGGTTAAGGTGCCGCCTCCCGTCGTCCTGAATTTTAAGAATAACCGGGCTTAAAAAACCTCTTCCAATTACATAGTTTTCGCTTTGATCTTTTGTGATTACGGTCTTTGCCGGAAATAAAAGCCATGGCCTGTATTTAAATTCCAGGTGATAATTTTTTTTCTGTTTCAGTGTCCCGTAACTCATATTGGGCACGCCGTTCATATCTTTAGATGCAAAGGCTTTTACTTCAGGATTTTTAGGGTCACATTTTGCCCTGCGCCTTAAGAGTATATCCCAGGAAATAATGCTGCCGAACACCATAAAACGGAATGACCAGCTTGCTGCAAAATAAGCGAAGACAACAATCACAAGAGATACAAATAATCCGAGGTAGGGATTAATAAGCGAGGCCGCAAGCAGAAATGCTATTACCGCCGTACGAATCCCCTTAAGTATGCAGTCAATAACCGCAAAGGGGCAAAGCAGTATAAGTACATTTATTGTATGGCTTACAAGCCATACAATAAAAAAGCAGAACAATACAAACGCTGAAGTTACTGCGTATCCTGCAATGGATGCCGGTTCTGCGGCTTGTATGCCCGTGCCTGTTCCAGCATATGCAGCAGATGAAAATATAGATACGGATTTTTCTATGAGAGCATTCATTTTGACTGAATCAAAAGCCGTTATTGAAGACAGAATAAAAGGAACAGCTAAAAGCCCGCTTACCTTATTTTCTACAGCTTCAAGAGCATCAAGGGGTGTGAGAAAAGTTTTTGGTACAGGAAGCACTGCTTTGAGTGTATCTTTAAAAATTACAGCTATAAGGAGTATAAACAGAGGCCCCCAGAAATATGGCGAACTGTGCCATGGAAGCAAGTACCTCTGGTCCGCAGGTGTTGTATAATAAGTGTATCCGCCAAGAACAGACATCCCCAGAAGAGGTGAAATAGAAACGCCTACAGCCTTTGAAACTTCTGCCGCAATAGACTCTCCCTTCTGCATCATCCTGGAAAATTCTTTTGATTCTTTTGCGGTTGAATCCTGAGCTGTTACATTGGGTATAAAAAAAAATAAAAGGCCTAAAACCGCAATAATCAGCAGGTGTATTTTAAACTTATTATTCATATATTTTCCTTTAAAGATAGAGGTGGATATTTATAACAGGATGAAGCTTAAAAGTACAAGATTTGAGAATAATTATATTTGACAGTTTATTTAGTTGTATATACAATCTTTAAATTATGGTTACTTTTGATAGAAATAAGTCTCTTGGACATCTTGCAGGCCTTGCGAGCAGGCTTTTAAGCAACAGCCTTGCAAAGGGATTCAGGAAAGCAGGCGTTGTAATGACTGCAGAGCAGTGGGGAGCACTTATTGTTCTGCTAAACGATGATGCAATGACCCAGGGACACCTTGGCGAAAAACTGTACCTTGAAAAATCCAGCGTCAGCCGTCTTGTAAACGGTCTTGAAAAGCACGGCTGGATTGTACGCAAAAAATCAGAGAACGACAGCAGGCAGAAACTTATCTCTCTTACAGAAGAAGCTGTTACCACGTTAGAGCGTTGTGCTTCTGTTGCATGGGATGTACTCGAAGAAGCCCAGCACGGCATGTCAGAAGATGAACGGATAGTATGCCGGTCATTTTTATCACGAATAATCAGTAATCTGGAATAGACTTTTGCCGAAATCAAAGTGTGATCATTTACTATTTACATTGTTGTATATACAACTTAAAAACAGCTGAAAAGCATAGGAGGATCAGATAATGACAGTAAAAACAATTTTAGAAGATACAGGCAAATTACTTGATCATCTTGGATTAAAGGAAGAACCTTTCGGGGTCTATTACAGTGATATTCTTCCTGAAAAAGCCTATGGACCAAAGCCGGGCCCGCCTTTATCCCGTGAGCTTGAGGATGAAGGAAAGGTGGATATGCAGGAGGTGTTTAAATCCTTTTCATGTGTTATGGGAAACATCTGGCTGGCCAGAAAAAAACACTGCGCGGCTTATATTTCTCCAGAAGAATACGGCTGCCCTGGCGGAGCATACTACTGCTCCATGATGAAGCCCAATGTCAGGTTTATAGAATACTATGTAACCACCGGCTTTGAAGGAACGCCTGTACACGGTGAACGTTACCTCCCCTCACCTGACAGCATGAGAGAATTTCTTGGCAAGGTTGATCCACGCAAAGCTCCTGCAAAATACTGCATTTTTAAGCCTCTTTCTTTATTTGAAGAAAATGAAGAACCCGAATTTATAATATTTTTTACAAGGCCTGAAGTCCTGTCAGGTTTATTCACACAAACGGTTTTTACAACAGGTAATGTTGACTGTGTAGCATCCCCCTTTGGCGCAGGCTGCACAAATATAGTTTCATGGCCTCTTTACTATAAAGAAAAGGGAGAAGAAAAGGCCGTACTTGGAGGCTTTGATCCTTCTGCCAGAAAGTTTATGAAAACCGATGAATTAACATTTACAGTGCCAATGTCTCTTTACATTAAAATGCTCGAAAAATTGCCGGAGTCAATGTTCAATGTTGAAGGCGCATGGCCCGGCGTTAAGAAAAAGGTATCAAGAAGTGCAAAGACGTGGGGTGAAGAGTAGTTATAATCAGGGTGGTGTAAAACACACCACCCACAAAAAACTGGAATAACACAGCTACTTTTTAGGGCATTTAAAATCTGAATTTCCCTGTGTAAGAACAAGATGTGTTATTTTTCCTTTTCCATTTTTAAAAAATACCAGTTGAGCATCAACTGTCCTGTAAAAGAATTTTGACTCTGATTCAGGGAATATAGCCTTTTTTGTGAGGTTTGTAGTCTGGGCAAACAGGCTGTCTCCTTCCATTGTTATATTAATAACCCGTTGCGGATCTAACTGGTAGATACCGATATACTGTAAAAGTATTTCAGCCGGCAGCTCTATTGGGTTTTTATCATGAACCATATCGTTTATTCTTACAGCTTTTCTTTCAATTCCTGATTGGTTTAATACAAGATGTGTTACTATCCCGCTGTTATCCCTGTAAAATGCTACTCTTGTCCTGGAATTATTTTGATCAAAAAACGTTGTTGCTGAATCAGATGTAAGGGTTATCATACTCTTTCCTGTTAATCTGGCACCCAGGTTATAACCCGCCTTTGAAACGGTAATGTTAGTGTCATTGTCAATTTTATAGATACCTATATATTCGGGGAGAATATATTCAGGAGCCGGTGTAAGCCCTTTTGTATCAGGCTTAATCATGATAAATCGCTGTCCGTCAGGATGAATATCATATGGTGCTGCCGGATCATCCATATATGGATTAGCCGGGTTAATATACATGTTGCCTTTAAAGAGGACTTCAGGTCTGCCGGCACTGAACTCAGGTATTGTTTTTATCTTAACTGCCATAGCTGATTCAATGCTGTAGCCTCCCTTAAGATAATATAATTCTTTGCCGTCAGGAGACCATCGCGGACTGTTACCTCCGTCAGTCGAAATTTGCCACTTCCCTTGATTTACATCGGGAAAGGGACTTACATAAACCTGCACTATTCCTGATTCATTGGTGCAGTATGCAAGCCATTTTCCATCTGGCGAAAGCTGTGCCTGAGTTTCATCATATCCCTGGTTGAAGAGAAGTCGGTATTCCGGTTTATCTCCCAGTATAAACATTCCAATGTTATACTGGCCTTTCAAATTGCCTTTCATTACTCCGGCTATTTCATTTACTAAAATTATCCCCAATTTTCCGTTCCAGCACGAGGGAGAAAATGTTTCAGATCCTCTTTTTTCACCAAGCACCTCAGAATGTTCTACACCGCTTATATTCTTTAAAAGAATCTCATTAATGCATCTGTTTGAATTTTTATCGACCCGTCTCTTTTTCATAGAATAGTATGTAATTTTATCTCCGTCAGGGCTCCATACCGGGTTATACTCTCTTTTTCTTACATTATCGGTTGAGTATTTTGCCGTACCATTTTGAAGGTCGATGATAACGATATTCCGTCCTGTATTTATTGGCTTTTTGCCTTCCATGATACCTGTATAAACAGATGCGGCAATTTTTGTTCCATCAGGAGAAATACTAAGGTTGTAGTAATAATCAGGAGGAACCTGCAGCATTGTTTCATTTCCGGTTTTATCTACCCACCATAGAGTTCTTTTAGGAAATGTATCTTTTTTCCAGGAGTTTCCTTTATTCAGGTTTACGGAAGAACATGAAGTCAGAGTCATAACAAAAACAATAAGGAAAAACATGCTGAATCTTTTAAGAGACATTTGTTCATTCTCCTTTTATTGTATGTAAAATAAAATTTAAACGGATATTATTTCATCTGTAGTGGTTTCTACGTCTACACCTGAGCTGAAATAAAGGTAAGGAACCTTATTCTTATGATATTTATTATAGTTCTGTCAATTTGATTATAGAAAAGCTTTTTATGAAATTCCTTAAAGATCGCAGAAGGATGGATAATGAACTTACTTTTAAACAACCCGCTTAAACATCTTTTCAATTTCATAATAACTGAACTTCTTAAAAACCGGGCGGCCGTGCGGGCAGTTTGTAGCCAGTTCAAGCTTTCTTAACTGTTCAACAAGTAGAGTCATCTCCTGCTGGGTCATACTGTGCCCTGCCCTTATTGCTCCGTGACAGGCCATAACAGTTAACAGCTTATCCATTGCCCTGTCTGTGGAAAGATCACCCTCTTCTTCAAGTACCGGGATAAGATCAACCAGAAAGCTTTCCCAGTCGGAATTAACAAGTATGGCCGGAACAGCCCTTATTAAAAAACTGTTGCCCCCAAAATGTTCTATTTCAAAACCCAGATTTCCGAGCTGTTCCAGTTTAGTTTCAAGTATTCTTGCATCATTGAGGGCGAGCTCAATATCAACAGGCAGAAGGAAGTTCTGGCTTTCTACCTTTGATGCTGCATATTTTGCTTTAAGGGTTTCATATACAACTCTTTCATGAGCCGCATGCTGGTCAATCATTAAAAGTCCGTCTTTTTCCTGAAAAAGAAGGTATGTACCCTTTAACTGACCTATAACCCTTGGAGATTCACCTATCAGGTATTCCGTTTTTCTGTGTTCCCGGGGGCTCTGTTCCGGGGCCGGTATTTCTATATCCTGTACAGGTTCAGATTTTTCTTCCAGCTGAGAAAATACCAGATCAGGTGCATCTTCTGGTTTATAAATACTGACCTTTCTTTCAAACATCTCAGACTGGGCAGGAACAGCCGGTGCAGACTCCTTTACCTCCTGAACCGGAGACAATTTTTCTTCTTTCTTATCCCCTTCAAAATATTCCCAGGCCGGCTCTGGCTTTTTGGGCGCTGTCAGCACTTCTGCCAGTGTAGGTTTTATTATGGGTTCTTCATCCCTGTCCGGTGCTGAAGGCGAAAAGGGATTTAACTGATCCCCAAGAGCCCTGGCAATTGTTGTAGCAATACTTTTAAATATAAGCCCGCTGTCTTCAAAGCGGACCTCCTGCTTTGCCGGATGGACATTTACATCTACAATTTCGGGGTCTACATCCATAAAAAGGGCCACCTGAGGGTAACGCCCTTTCATCAGTCTCTGCCCGTATCCTCTTGTAATGGCTCCTATAAAAAGCTTGTCCCTTATATTCCTGTTATTAACGTAAATATACATCCGGTCCCCGCGTGTTCTTGTCATATCGGGCGGGGCCAGGTATGCCCTTATAGATAAACCCTCCTGGATATAACTGGCATCCAGAAGAGATACGGCAACATCCTTTCCAAAGAGCGCTGTAAGCCGATTAAGCTCATTATCTGCGGATGGAAGGTTCAGGAGTGTTTTACCGTTTGAATTATCAATCAGCTGTATGTGAATGCCTTTAAAAGGAAGGGCTATTCTTGATACTGTATCAACTATCTGACTGGTCTCTGTCTTGAGAGTTTTTAGAAATTTCTTTCTGGCGGGAGTATTGTAATAAAGATCCCGCACCTCAACGGATGTTCCTGCAGGCGCACCTGTTTCATCAATTGATTCAATTCGGCTTCCCGTGGCTCTCATTCTGAATGCTGCAAGCTGATCTGCAGGACGTGATATGATCTCCATTTTAGCTACAGAACATATACTGGGAAGAGCTTCCCCCCTAAACCCAAGGGTTTTTATGGAAAAAATATCAGTAACAGTTGATATCTTGCTTGTAGCGTGCCTTTCTATGGCAAGCTGCATATCATCTTTAATCATGCCGGAGCCGTTATCACTTACTTTAATAAGCTTTTTACCGCCCTCTTCTATCCGGATGGTAATTCTGTCGGCTCCTGAATCAATACTGTTATCAAGAAGTTCACGTACAACAGATGCGGGTCTCTCGATCACCTCACCTGCTGCTATCTGATTGGCTACATTTTCGGGCAGTATTTTTATTTTATTCATATACTGGTTATTCTAAATCCAGGAGCTCCTTGTCAACAGGAAATTTGCATTCCGGCTTTCTGGAATTTCGAATACGGGACATTAAACCGTTATGGCTGGCCTTTCTCAAATTATCCTCCCCTATCGGGTCGTGTGAAAGACACTTTGATGAATCTGTGTTTGATAAAAGATCTTTAACAAGCTTGAAGGAAAGATTAAGCATGGACTCTATATATTCTACTGATATTTTATATGGGGAGTGATCATATACAAATGAAAACTGCGGAGAACAGTAGATATAGTCTGACATCTTGACTGACTGGGTAAAAATCTGTTTTTTTGCCTTAAGCCCGTTACTGTTTGCAAGAACCGCGGCCTTAAGCATTTTATCACAGTCAAGGTGTTTGCTTGACAGTATATCACCGGCCATCTTAAGATAAAAAGAACCTGCAGCCTTATCGGCAACAGCCTCAGAGTAAAGATGCCCGAATTTTTTAAGTGCTATAAATCGGTAGATAAGATCAGGGACAAAGTAGTTGTGAGCAACTACGTCGGCAGCAAGATGAGACAGAAATCCGTATGCGTAAGCAGCTTCACGTTCTTCACCTGCTTCGCCGAGTATCTTGAAACCTGCTTCCCAGTTATGGGAATGCCCTTCTTTTCTTTTGTTTCCCTTGCCTATAAAAAAATCAGCTGCAAGATTTCCGTAAATATATTCAAGCGGATACTGTCTTAATATGCCGGCTATATCCGGAGCTATGTTACGCAGACCATCGAGAATTGAGCAGGATATAACAGTATGAATGGCAGGGCCCCACGCAAAGGCATTTTCGGTAAAAATAATCTGCAGTACGAATACGGCAGCAAAAGAGACGGCGACTTTAATAATAAACATTATTAAACAAAAACCTTCCTTGTTCACTTTCGATTTACATGATCAGCTATAGTCAACATGTCGTTCCATAAAACATTTCAAAAGAAACTAATGATTTTTTTATAGATGTAAAGAGCATATTGCTTTAATATACAGCCCATCAGGCAAAACTTTTGTAATATATCAGAGTGCCGGCCAATATTCCAGAATTAATTCATTTTGTTTGTCAATTAACAGCACTTTATATATTTCCTGTTATTTCAATGAAATACGCATTTCCAGCTTTGTTTTAATCATTAAATTTAAAATTTAAGAGCATAATTATTGCGCTCCCCTGAGATCGACCGGATTTAAGGTTTACTTAAGCCTTTTTTATATTTTACGGTAGAAAAGGAAAACTAATGCCAGAAACGGATAAAAACAACAGAGGCGAAGGTCATAGAGAAAGACTGCGTTCAAGGTTTACAGAAGGCGGTATTGAGCGTTTCACAGATGAGGAAGTCATTGAATTTCTATTAACTTTAGGCACTCCAAGAAAAGATGTAAAAATACCGGCAAGGCATGCACTGGAAAAATACGGCAGCCTTTCGGGAGTTTTGTCTGCACCTATAAACGAGCTTAAGCTTATTAAAGGACTCGGTGAAAAAAATGTGCTTTATTTAAAGATTATTCATGAAGTGGCCGGCCGTTATTTAAGAGACCGGGCTAAAAAGTCTGTTTTTTTCAATTCTTCAAAAACCGTATATGATTATCTCTTTCACTCAATGAGAGATATAAAACGTGAAATATTTAAGGTCCTGTTTTTAAACAGGAAAAATGAGCTGATTTTTGATCAGGATGTATTTCAGGGAGGACTTACCGGAAGTGCCGTATATCCTGCAGAAATAATGAAAATTGCACTCAGCAATAATGCTGCAGCACTTGTCTTTGTACATAATCATCCTTCAGGCGATCCAAATCCATCGCCGGAAGACAGGAATCTTACAAAAAGCCTTGTATGGTCATCCCAGCTTTTATCTATACAGGTTCTGGATCATATTATAATCGGCCACAACAGGTATTACAGCTTTGCTGATGAAGGATTTATAAAACGTTTTTTAAGTGAATACAGAGATAAATTTAATCCTTGACTCTTTTTCATTTTTAAGGAAAATAGACCGTTCATGCGAGAGTGGCGGAACTGGTAGACGCGCTGGACTTAGGATCCAGTGCCTTTCGGTGTAGGGGTTCGACTCCCCTCTCTCGCACCATACAAGCCGCATTTTTCCTTTTAAAGCACCTTTTTTTCGGGGGAGACAAATCATGAAACAAAAAATAAATTTACTGGCAGTTATTGTCGGTATTTTATTAATGGTCTCATTTATATCTTCCGGCACCGGCATTTCAGCCGAAAATAAAGATAAAGAAATTGAAGTCTTAAATAAAAAAATCGAAGATCTTGAAAAAAGGATCAAAGACCTTGAATCTCTTTTAAAGGCCTATCACGGGCCCAGGGACAATAAAAAGGCCGGCTCATTCGGCTGGCTGGATAAAAAAAGCTGGAGAAGCCTTAAAAAAGGCATGAAACAGGAAGATGTAAAAAAAATACTTGGAGAACCTGTAAAGTCAATAGACGGCTCCAGAACTATCTGGTACTACCCCAATTTTTATGACGGATATGTTTCCTTTGATGAAAACGGAAAACTTACAGGCTGGAGCGAGCCATAATAATTATCGTATTTTCTTTCCCTTAATCCAGACTCCTTTAATATCTTTAAGAGACCCAGGAAAATCTGCAGGGCTCCCCTTAATCGCTACAAGATCGGCAGTCATTCCTTCAGTTACAGTACCATTATCCGATTCGTTATCAACCAGTTCCATTGCTGCTGATGTTGCAGATTTTACTGTTTCTTCAACAGAATAACCAGCTTCCATCAAAAGACCGAATTCCTCTCCTACTGATTTTCCATGATATACTCCGGGGCATCCTGCATCTGTACCAAGCACAATTTTAATTCCCAGCTCTATTCCCCTTTTAACCTGCTCAAGCTGATGCAGCATATTCTGTTCTGCAATACTGTGCTGCGGATTATCAGGGTCGGAAATATCCCTGTATGCCTTCATGGTGCATATTGTGGGGCACCAGACGGTTCCGTTATCTGCCATTCTTTTCAGGTTGTCATCTCCTATAAAAAAACCATGTTCTATAGAATGACACCCTGCCTCAACAGCAAGCTGTACGGGTAATTTTCCGTTAGCATGGACCATAATCTTAAGCCCTATGCTGTCAGCAGCCTTAACAGCATTTTTTAGTTCTTCCAGTGTATATTGTGGAGACGTTTCTCTTCCGAATTTTGAGAGGCTGTTAACACCTGAGTTCACAACCTTGATATGATCCATGCCGGGCTTAAAGCTTTCAAGAATTGCCTGTGCAAGATCCTTTTCAGGGTCAATATACATACCAAGCAGCTGACCATACCTGCCCTTTTTATGAAATCCGTTACCAGCAGCATAAATGGTAAGAGGCAGTTCTTTTTTATCCTGAAACTCATTTTTATATTTTAAAACATGGGCATGAAAATCACCGCCGTCTCTTACTGCGGAAACACCATAGTCAAGATAATCCCTAATGTGCTGTTTTAATCTGGGCTCTGCAGAATCATACTCATCTGTAAGGTGCATATCTCTTATTTCCGGTTCAAGCCGGCCTGAAATGGTTAAATGGGTATGAGAATCTATAAGGCCCGGTATTACAGTGCAGTCTGAGCAGTCTATATATTCCGAAGGAAGGGCTGAATCGTTTTTAATCGGTGTTACAGAATGAATTTTATCTTGTTTTATCGTTATAAGACAGTTTTTAACAGCTTCAGATCCTGAGCCGTCAATAAGCCACCCTGCCTTTATTGCTGTTTCCTGTGAATTCATATTTTAACATATCATCCTTTTAAAAAGCTTTAATGACCTTACAGGATGTGATGCAGAAAAATCAAGCCTGTTATGACTGGAAGGATGTATAAAAGAAAGGCCGGGTGAATATGTCACCCGGCCTTTCAGGCTGAATCCGAAAAAAAGACTTTCGGCGGATATTGAAAAACAATATATAGACCGATATATATTATGTCAAGAATAATATAAGTATAAATATATTTTTTAATTTACAATTTGTACGATAGATAATACACATAAAAATAAAATCAGTGAACTGTCTTTTTATGTTGTTAAAAACAGTATTATCACCAGTAAGGCTGCTGTCGTAAGATAACTCGAGGCTTTGTTATTTTTTGCCTGAACAGATGACTGCTTCTCACCTTCTTTATATATCTCAATATTCATGATAATATTTCTTAATTCAAGAGCGATTACAAATAACAGCGCCACGGCGGCAAAGCCGATCAACTGTGATGGAGGGTATTTAAATATTGACTCGCCCAGATAATGCGCAAACTTTTCAGATATGGCACATATAAGAAATAGAAAAGCGCTTATAAAAAATACCCGGCATATTAAACTGTTTAATATTTTCATGGCTATTTATCCTTATAATAAATATTAAAATGTAATTTATTCTTTTAATCCGGTTGTTTTTTAAAATTATTTTTACAGGTAATGCGGTCGGTCGTTTGACGTTTTATTATTTGGAAAATATATCACTTTTAATATAAATTGTAAGTTATTTTTTTATAAGAAATACATACATACCGATTATTATTTATATCATTTCAGCAACTTTTAATATTAAAGGAGTATATATTAATTGGCATTATTGAATGATATGGATCTTAGTCACCTGACAGGCCAGAGGGTCGGTTCGACTACTTTACTGAAAGAAATTGCAAGGGGAAGCATGGGGGCTGTTTTTATCGGTTTTCAGAGCAACCTTAAAAGGCAGATTGCGGTGAAGGTGCTTCCTAAATCCATTCTTACACCTCAAAATGCCAGACTGTTTCAGCAGGAGGCTGAACTGGCGGCATTTCTCTCCCACCCTAATATTATTCCGGTATATGAAATAGGCGATGCCGGAGAGTTCCTTTTTATTTCCATGCAGTATGTGAAAGGTAAATCTCTTTCTTATTATATTAACAGAGCACATAAAAACCCGCTGCCTTCAAAAAAAATACTGCCCCTTAAAACAACATTCAGTATAATTATCAGCATACTTAAAGCCCTGGAATATGCGCACCATAACTCCATTATCCACAGGGATATTAAACCGGGAAATATCCTGATTGAAAATTATGAAAAAAGACCGATCATTGTAGATTTCGGTCTGGCAAAAGTAGTTCAAAAGCCCGATGAAACAAGTTCCATGATTGTCGGAACACCTTTATATATTGCCCCGGAACAGATACTGAAAAAAGATGTCGATGGGCGCGCCGATATATATTCAACTGCCATGATGCTCCGAAAAATGCTGATACCCATCCCCCTGTTTCCAGGCTTGAAATCAGCCGAAGAAATACTTCGGTTTAAAATAAAACAAAAGGATAAACTGTTTACACAGAAAGTTTCAGAGATAACCCCTGAACTTAATGAAGAAATCGACCGAATACTGATAAAAGCCCTGTCCTTCAAACCTGAATCCCGATATGCAGCATGCCGTGAATTTCGTGAGCATCTGGAACTTTACGCAAGATCATTTATAAAAAAATAAAGGACAGAAAATGGACAAGGTAAATGAAATCAATAAACAGCAGTTAGCAGGTTTCGGACGGGTGCTTACCCAGCTTTTTACCAGGAGTTTTATGTACTCGGCAAACCATCCTTTTCAGATTGAAGCCATGGATTCAACCTACCAGGCCCTTAACCAGTTATTACAGAGCATTTCACCTGTAGTTTTTATATTGAACGGTGAAAAATTTTATATAGATGAAGAATCCCTTGACCCGCGTCTTAATATATCTAAAATTCTGTTCTATTTTAAGAAAACCGGAATTGAATCAATATCCTTTTTTAAAGGAGTCGGAAAAAAGGAGTTCCAGGAATTTTTTAAAATAGCAACCTCCCTGGAAAAATTTCCTGATGCCGATGCCATGATCAGAGAATTATTCAAGAAGCGTATTGAGCATATTAAAATCAATTATATCTTCTACAAAAAGGTAAGCAGTGAAGATGAGGTCATACCGCGTGATTTTCTGGATAAAGTAACGCCGGACATAATAGAGGAAGATCGCGACAGGGTTAAGGAAATGTTTATTGATTCGGTCTTCAACAGCGTACTGCAGGATGAGTTCATCAAAAAACTTAACCTCAATGATATTTTAATAAGCCCTGATAATGCATCTAAAGAGATGATTGCATCGGACATTGCAAATGTCAGGAAATACAATACTGAAAAAACGAAAAAAAATAAAAACGGGGAACTACGCCATGGTCAATTTCTCCTGCATCAGCTGGAATTAATAGATCAGGATGTAGATAAAAAACTCACAGAAGGAGACAAAATAGAGCTGTCTCAGATTACAAATGCCCTGTTGGATATGCGGAAAAAGCTTATTGAAGGCATAGAGGCCCAGAAAACACTGGGAATTGCCTATGTCAATGAAGAGAAGGTTCTTTCAAAAAGCTGTGAAATAACGGATAAAGTACTTATTAGCCTGATAAAAGAAGAATATAGAAAAACAGAAGATATCCCCCGTCTTGCTCAGATTTTATGCAGAATTATTCCGGAAGCGGATGAATTAAAACGCCTGCTGCCCCAAATTAAAGGGGCTCTCCTTAAAGAAGGAATGTCGCAGGACGATTTTACGGGTCTGATACAGGAGTTCGGCAAAGTACTGCAAAACGACAACCTTGTTAAGATTTTATCTGAGAGCGCTGAAGAGATTGGTGTTGAAGGAGAAGATATTATCCGCCGGCTTAAAGACAACCCGCTTCAATCTGCTGAAATGATCTATCTCGCATCGGAAATAAAAAAAAGAAAAGGTGATGAAAAAGCCATTACACAACTTATAGTGGATTACGTGGAAGAGATAAGCTTAAAATATTCCCATGATCTAAAAGGTAAAGACAGGGATGACAGTGAAAGGCAATTTGAAGAGACCAGGTCAAAACTGAAATCCAGTCTTGTTAAGCAGCTGAGCAGCCTGGATATTGAAGATGAGCTTTTAATTCAGCTGGAAGAAAGAATTAACAATAGGATGGATGAAATCTTTAATAAAATGAGACGGGCGTGGATAAATGCCTATTCAGGGACAGTTGAAAACAAACCTCAAAAGAGACTGACTGTTCTGGAAACACTTGAGCAGGGTGTAAACGAAGATGAGAACCTCGGAAAAATATTAAAGATCATCAGAAAAAAAACAGCATCCGGTGAAATCGATGAAAATGATTTTGATCAGATATACCCGGAAATTGTAAAACTGGAGCAGCTCAGTAAATCTCAAAATGATCAGCAAAAGTTTACCAACGGTATAATGAAAAAAGATATGCTGATAGAATATATGAATAAGGAGCTCGACCGGGCAAAGCGCTATAAAATACCTCTCTCTGTTCTTGGCTTCACGCTTGTAAAGATAAAGGCAAAGGCAAAATTAACAGATAAAAACTTCAGTAAACGCAGGCTGCTGGAGACCCTCCTTAATAAACTGGTAGAAGTTTTTAGAACTCCGGATATTATTGGAGAAGCAAAGCAGAATCACTTTATTGTAATGCTGCCGATGGCTGATCAGGGCGAGGCCAATTTAGCCCTGCGCAGGGCAATGAAAATTTTGCATTTAGCCCCGCTTGATGTAGACGGCACTCCCTTTGAGATAAAAGTAGCAGGCGTGGTTGCTGATCTTGATATGATGGATACGGCAAATGCGGCCTCACTGGTAGAAGATATCAGAAGCAAACTAAAGGATATGGCTACCAGGATCACCAATCTTCATGCCTATTAAATTACCGGAGAGCTTCAGCTTATGCGCTGATTAATTTTTTAATGGCTTCATCTGCCTTATCAAATCTGACATGAATAGAATGGTCTGAAAGTACATGGTACCCAATACCTACGATCCTGCCTTTCTGCTCTATCTTTTTAGATGAATTTCCATCAGGCACCGCAAACTGTGTTTTTATTTTAGCTCCAAGTATTTTATGGGCCACGTCATTATTTGACAGCTTAAAGGTAAAGGACAACCCTGACATTGATATATCGCAGAGAGCACCTGAAAACTGTTTACCGCCTGGAGATCCTGAAGAGTTTAGAAACTGAACTGCAACCCTGCCTGTCAGTTTTCTTCGCTTATTGATTCTCCTGCTCATTCCCTTTTTTGATAAAACCTCTGATACTGTCCCGGACTCATCACAGAATTTACGCAATTTCTGTTCAAGTGCAGGGAACTTATCTCTCCATTTTTCCTGGACGTTTCTGTTAAGTGTGTGCAGTTTTAATGTTGAATTGGCTACAAGGGATACTGTCTTTACTGCAGTGCCGTAAAAAAAGGTATCTTCACCTGCAATATCACCCTGCCCTACTATTTTCAGGATCTTTTCATTCTCCTTCACATAAACCATTCTGGCTTCGCCGCTGTCTATAAAATACAGATTGTCATTAACATCACCTGCGGAGAAAATTATCTCACCTTTATTGTATTCACTTTTTTTCAGAGCAAAGTAAAGCTCGTTAGCTTCTTCTGTGGTAAGAGCGCCGTATAACCGGGACCAGATTTTTTTATGCGCCTCATCAATAGAACGGCTCTTTTCTTCATCAATAATATCGCCTGATCTGGAGATTTCGCTTAAAGCCATAGGAGCAATCTCAAAAAGTGTATCCCGCATGGCTTCAGCCTTTACAAAATCATGATTTTTGGCATTTGTTACTATCAAATCGAATAATGCTTTTGCTGCAGCATCCTGGTCACCATCGCTGTTATACTTATCTATTATTTTAGACATTTCAGTAAGTGAATCCATGGCTCCCCCTTATATTCAAATTAAATAGTATTTATTTCATAATTTAGTTTTTTCGCCCGTAAATTTTTCTTTTAATATAGCATATTTCCATATGTTTTTATTCTGTTTTGAAATCTTTGACAGCACTCCTTCAAGGAGCGGAGTCATTAAATTGAGTTTCTTCATCTGTATTATGAAATTAGAAAGAGGTTCAAATTTTTTCCATCCGCTTGTATAGAAAAAGTGTTTTGTTTTATGTTTTAGGGAAGCCTGATAAAGATCTTGTTTTTGAAAAATACCACTTCTTGAATTCACCTTTGCGAAGGTCTTCTAGAAATCTCGTGAATGATTCCTCTGCAGGCCCAAGAAAGATAACATCTGCATGTTTCTCTGCTTCTTCGGGCAGAGATGTGAAATGAAGACCTCCAAGCAGGACCATGCATCCCCGTTTTCGGTATTCATCAGCGATTTTATATGCCCGATATGCATTGGTGATGTAAAACTGTATAGCAACAATATCCGGAGAATCATTCATTGTAAGGCTTTGAACATGCTGATCAACAATTTCAGCCTCATCTTCATCCGAAAGAAAGGAGGCCAGCGTAGCTAATCCCAGCGGTGGAAACAGCGAGTATTTTATTATGCCGGTATGCCAAAGCGCTTTCTTAATGCATTTACTACAGAGGTATTAGCCCTTGATGAAATAAACTCTGCAGGTGACACCTCATTTTTCCAGGCAATATAAAACATGTGTAAAGCAGCAGCACCGGTAATAACAAAATTCTGCCATGAATTAAAATCCCATTGTCCTGCCCATTGCCACTGCCAGATATCCGAAAAAGGCAAAAGATATGAAGACGGCCATTGGTATCCGTCCGGTCCCCTGGAGCCTAACAGGTCGCAGATCAAATGCAGGTGAAAACTTATCATCACGAGAAAGCTTACGGTAATGCGCCTGGTTGATAAAGCAAATGCAGTCAGCATTAAAAAAATTCCAAACCCAATATTGTGACCTAATACATGGTGGTACCTGGTCCATAATTCGAGGTGCAGCTCTCTAGATGAACGTAAAAAATCAAATATAATACCGGCTCCGTCAATGTCCGGTATTATACCGGCGACAGTGATGACAGCGCGTTCTTTTTTTGAAACTTTACTTATGTTTGCCACAGACCAGCTGATCAAAAAGTGTGTAACAGGGCTCATTTATTATCCATATTTAAGCGTAAATGTTATGTGGTTTTGATTTTCCTAAGAGTCATCTTTTTTTGTTGATTGAATTTCTGAACGATCCTGCAAGCTGTCAGCTTTATAGAACAATTAAATATCCCTAAAACATATCTTTTACAACTATTAAAGCCGCTCCCCTTTTAGAGGGAAAAGAGAAATCGGCTATTGAATATCAAAATAATCTATGTATAATGAATTACTTCTTTTTATTCCTCTCTGGCAGGTATATGGGTCCTTGATGTACTGAAGTCTTTCCGTTTTATAAATCTTGTATCTTTATTGATCGTTAAATTGTTTTTAGCCATTCAGAAGCTGCAGAGCTTCAGCCTGAATTATTATTTAAAATATTCAGCCGAAAAATGAAGCTGGATAATATTAATAAACCGCACCATATCCGGTGGAGATTTATCTATTCAGAAATATTTAAGCTTTATCACTCTTGTCTAAAAACAATATTTTTGAATTTTAAAATACAATAATGATAGAGCATTCATCATTTTTTAATATCGTGAACTTGTTTTTGTCATTCCCATGAATATGGGAATCCATTTTTGTTTTTAAAGCAAAAGCCAATAGATACCCGCCTTCGCGGGTATGACGGTACGTGAGATTTGTTTAATTCAAAGAAATTTTATTAGGCCACTTTATTTTGGACACTAGTGAAGCTTTATATAAATCATCAACCCCAAAAAGGAAAAAAGAATGCGGCAATCAGATGATAATAAAAGTTTAGTGGAAAGGATGAATCAGGCAGTAAAAAGCATTCTGGATACAACGCAGAGCCGGGAAGAACTGCTTAAGAATTTAATCCGGATAAACCGTGTATTTACAGAAATATCTGATGTCCGCGGCGAAGAAACGGAAGAAGCAAAAAGCAATAACCTTATTCTTCCCAGCGGACTTGCGATTTCTCCTGAATTTGCCGCTATGAATCTCCGTGATTTATGGCGAACAGTAAAATATCTTCGCGGCCTAAAGAATGCTATTGATGAGTGTTTATTAAAATTCCCCAATCAGAAAATTCACATATTATACCCGGGCTGTGGTCCATATGGGACTCTGGTGCTGCCTTTACTTACTCAATATCGGGCAGAGCAGCTAAAAGTTACACTTCTGGAAATCCAGGATAAATCATTGTTGTCAGTTCGTAAAATCTGCGAAAAATTAAATTTTTATGATTTTATTACAGGGATTACAAAAACTGATGCATCGACATATCAGCATCCCAAACATGATCCCGTCCATATTGCAGTAATGGAATGCATGCTCCATTCATTAGCACGGGAACCTCAGGTAAGTATTTCCCGCAATTTTTCTCAGCAATTGGTTGAAAATGGTATTCTTGTCCCGGAAGAGGTTCATATTTCTTTATATATGGTAGATCCGGAAATTGAATTTAAGAGTCATATTTCAGAACAGGAAAAAATAAATTCACGCCTGTTTCTGGGCGATGTATTTACTCTTGATAAAAACAGTCATGAGTTGAAATGTAATACTGACGAACAGAATTCGATTAAATATTTACAGGCCGCAAATATTAATCTGCCTGATAATCTGGTTTCTGGTAAACCTTTGATGCTTTTTACACAATTGAAGATTTTTAAAGATACTGTTTTACGTTTTTATGAATCCGGTATTACTCATCCCTTTACCATTGGTCAGCAAGATAATCTTATTAGTGGTGATCAACTTTCCTTCAGATATGCTTTAACGGAATATCCTGAATTTTACTATGAGGTAATTAAATCCGATCCATGGTCTTAATATATTTTAGAGGCATATATGAGAATAGGCGTTTTATGCAGTCATCCCTTCGGTTTTCCGGCAATTGATCTGCTTCATTCTTCCGGTGTTCTGGCAGGAATAGCAGGCCCTCCCAAAAATGATTTGCAGGCTGCAATGAAGGCTATGGCAAATCAGTATTTTGTAGACTATTCGATTATCCGGGATGAACAGGATGAAGCCTTACGGATCTGGATTGATGAAATCACACCTGATATGGTCTTTGTGTTGGGGTTTCCTTTTAAAATTCAGGAAAAAATACTCAGAAAAGTTCCTTTGGGATTTTTCAATTTTCACACTGGTTTAATACCCGAATATAGAGGGATAGATCCTGTTTTCTGGCAGATAAGAAACAGCGAACCACTGGGAGGAATCACAATTCATCTAATGGATTCCGAATTTGATATTGGTCCTGTCGCACATGTTGAAACAGTTGAAATTCCTCCGGATGAAACTTACGGATTACATCTACAGCGTTTGGCCTGGGTCGCAAGAGAAGCAGTTAATAAATTGTTAAAAAAAATCAAAAACAATGATCTGAAACTTTTCCCACAAAATAAAATGGCCGGTCAATTCTTAAAAAGACCTTCTTTTGATGAACTCATGATACAGTGGGAGACCCAATCAGCTAATTCAATTAAACAATTGGTACAGGCTTCCAATCCTGCCTATGGAGGGGCAATCACCTTCTACAAAGGCGCATCTCATCGTCTCATTCAGGTAAGTGTCGTTGAAATCGAAAATGGATCTTCATTGAATATTGAGCCTGGTACAATTTTCAGTCAGGGTAATGAAATGATTGTTGCCTGTGCTGATGGTAAAGCACTTATCCCGGATATCATTTATTGTGATGCAGGGTTATTGACCGGCAGGAGGTATCTAAGGGCTTTTGATGTTCGCAAAGGGGACAAACTTGTTGCGAATCAGCTTTGATCTTATGAAATTATGAATTAATTTTTTTCAATAAAACTACCAAAAGTAAGGTCAGGAACAGCAGTTCCAGCCTCACTTTTGGATTTTTAACCTGCTAATTTCGCGGTGGGAAAAGGCCTTCTAATGCAATACTGAATGGTATAACAGTGAATGGCTGCATATTCTCATGAGCTCCGTTGCCGCCGGTATGGTTAATTACCAGGGATTTTAGCTGACTTGCTATATTTACTTTTACCTGGCTTATATCTACGTTGATACTGAGTGACCCGGGATGCATTTCATCGGTGCCGCTGGGGTTATCAGCATAGATACCACTTCTGACATCTCCTGCGTTTCCCGGCACCTTCCCTGCTGGAGTTTGTGAATTATGATCGTTCTGGTTGCATTTTATGGTTCCACTGGCTGTAGCCTCACCAGTTAATACACCTGAAGACTCAATAGTAGCATTTGCAAGATGTGTATGACTTGGCATTTGTTCCTCTCCCAGCATAACAGACTCAAGACCTCCTCTTTGGCCTATCACTCTATTAGACAGTCCGGGACCTCTGCCTAACCCAATGGGTGCTCGTCCGCGCAGGTCGGGAAGTGCAAAGGACACTCTTCCGTCTCCGCCAAAGGTTGCCCCCAGTAATGAGAACAGGGATGGATTATCCGATATGGCAACCATTCGCCCATCACACCATGCCCAGTTTCTGGGTGCAAAATTACATCCGAACATTGAAATCTGTGAAAGAATCGGTTCTGTCATAATCCTGACCTCCTAAAAAAAATTAAAGGTTAACTGACAATTTGTATTTTGCCTATAATCCCAATGGGTACTCATTAATCAGTCTAATTAATTTCTGCCTATGCACTAATACATTGGTCAAATAATCTGAAAACATGCCATGCAAATTAAAAAACAAATTAGTATGAGTTATATATATCTGAAACCTCAGATGCGCTCAGTACACGGTCATACACAATGATATCATCGATATATCCTTTCCATTCGTACCCCTGTGTATAAATGTCTCCTACTGTCCATTCATAGCTGAAGCCTGTAATGATGTCTGTATTGGTTGAAGTTGCAACAGGTGTGGAGTTTCCGTCCAAATATAGTTTTATATTAGTGCCGTCCCAGGTCATAACTGCATGGTACCAGGTATTTTGGTTTATACTGTATGTTGCCCTGTCTGGGACACTCATTGCCCCGACCAACTCACCTGCTTCATAAGAAAAACCAATATCGTAATAATCAACGGCAATTGGGATTGCATTAGGTACAGTTGAGTCAAGATATAACCAGGCAGAAATTGAAAGAGCATTGCCAGGGAATGTATAAACAGACGATATCAAGGCATCTGCTGTACCATCTACTTCGAGGCAATGTGACCCTTCCTTTTGTACTGATGAATTGTATGTCGGATCCCCGTCATATATCGATAGATCGTAATTTCCAAGTTCATCGTTACCGTTATTATTAAATCCCCAGCGGATCACATAATCAGACGGCTTTGCTGTTTTAGTTGCTCCAGAAACGGTAGTATAGGCAGCTTTGTTATTTGAAGTATCTTTAACTACAACGTTGAAATAATAGGTGGTATCCGCAGAAAGACCGGAAGAAACATCTTTCGTATCTATATTTGCAGCGTAACTGCCTACCGCTGTTCCGTTTGATTCACACGCGGATACATCACTGATATTATTGCTTGTTGAATAATAGACAAGGTAGTCAAGATCTTCCGACACATCAATGTCATCTACAGCTATTAGCCAGGTGATAGTGATGGATGAATCCGTGATGTTGGAGGTTGTAATAGTTCCCGAATCTCCAGGAGTTGGCGGGGTGGTATCAGGCGCTGCGATAGTGGCTTGAGAATTGGATGTATAAATTGCCTTATTTCCTGAAGTATCCTGCACCAAAACATTAAAATAATATGTTGTTGAAGCTGATAAGCCTGTAACATTCTTCGTGGCGATATCGGCCGTAATGGTACCGACCTCAGTACCGTTAGTTTCTACGTTGGATACTGAATCCAGGTTATTGGAAGTTGAATAAAAAACACGGTATTGTAACTGGCTCTGACTGTCATTATTATCTGCTGCCTTTGTCCAGTTTAAGGTAAGACTCGTGCCTGCAACACTGGCAAAGGTAATAATTCCGGAATTCCCCGGAGTTGGTGCCGTAACATCAAGAGTATCCTGTGAACCTGATGTATAGATTGCCTTATTCCCGGAAGTGTCCTGCACTAAAATATTAAAATAATATGTGGTTGAGCTGTTTAAGCCTGTTACATTTTTAATGGCTATATCTGCGGTAATGGTGCCGACTTCAGTTCCGTTTGTTTCAACGTTTGATACTGAGTCGAGATTATTGGAAGTTGAATAAAAAACACGGTATTGTAACTGGTTCTGACTGTCAGTATTATCTGCAGCCTTTGTCCAGTTTAAGGTAAGACTGGTGCCGGCGACACTGGCGAAGGTAATGGTACCGGAATTTCCCGGTGTTGGTGCCGTAACATCAAGAGTATCCTGTGAGCCGGATGTATAGATTGCCTTATTACCGGAAGTGTCCTGCACTAAAATATTGAAATAATATGTAGTTGAGCTGTTTAAGCCTGTTACATTTTTAGTGGCTATATCTGCCGTAATAGTTCCGACTTCAGTACCATTTGTTTCAACGTTAGATACTGAATCCAGGTTATTGGAAGTTGAGTAAAAAACACGGTATTGCAACTGGTTCTGACTGTCTGTATTATCTGCAGCCTTTGTCCAGTTTAAGGTAAGACTCGTGCCGGCAACACTGGCAAAGGTAATAGTTCCGGAATTTCCAGGAGTTGGTGCAGTAACATCAAGAGTGTCCTGTGAACCTGATGTATAAATCGCCTTATTCCCGGAAGTATCCTGCACCAAAACATTGAAATAATATGTGGTTGAGCTGTTTAAGCCTGTTACATTTTTAGTGGCTATATCTGCCGTAATAGTTCCGACTTCAGTACCGTTTGTTTCAACATTAGATACTGAATCCAGATTATTGGAGGTTGAATAAAAAACACGGTATTGTAACTGGTTCTGACTGTCTGTATTATCTGTTGCCTTTGTCCAGTTTAAGGTAAGACTCGTGCCGGCAACACTGGCAAAGGTAATGGTTCCGGAATTCCCCGGAGTTGGTGCAGTAACATCAAGAGTGTCCTGTGAACCTGATGTATAGATTGCCTTATTCCCGGAAGTGTCCTGTACTAAAACATTAAAATAATATGTGGTGGAGCTGTTTAATCCAGTTACACTCCTGGTGGCTATATCCGCGGTAATGGTGCCGACTTCAGTACCGTTAGTTTCAACGTTGGATACTGAATCCAGGTTATTGGAAGTTGAGTAAAAAACACGGTATTGTAACTGGTTCTGGCTGTCAGTATTATCTGTTGCCTTTGTCCAGTTTAAGGTAAGACTGGTGCCGGCGACACTGGCGAAGGTAATGGTCCCGGAATTCCCAGGAGTTGGTGCTGTAACATCAAGAGTATCCTGTGAGCCGGATGTATAAATTGCTTTATTCCCGGAAGTGTCCTGAACTAAAATATTGAAATAATATGTAGTTGAGCTGTTTAATCCTGTAACATTCTTTGTGGCAATGTCTGCCGTAATGCTGCCGATTTCAGTTCCGTTTGTTTCAACATTTGATACTGAGTCCAGGTTATTGGAAGTTGAGTAAAAAACACGGTATTGCAACTGGTTCTGGCTGTCTGTATTATCTGCAGCCTTTGTCCAGTTCAAGGTGAGACTGGTACCGGCAACACTGGCAAAGGTAATGGTTCCGGAATTCCCAGGAGTTGGTGCTGTTACATCAAGAGTATCCTGTGAGCCGGATGTATAAATTGCCTTATTCCCGGAAGTGTCCTGAACTAAAATATTAAAATAATATGTGGTGGAGCTGTTTAAGCCTGTTACATTTTTAATGGCTATATCTGCGGTAATGGTGCCGACTTCAGTTCCGTTTGTTTCAACGTTTGATACTGAGTCGAGATTATTGGAAGTTGAATAAAAAACACGGTATTGTAACTGGTTCTGACTGTCAGTATTATCTGCAGCCTTTGTCCAGTTCAAGGTGAGACTGGTACCGGCAACACTGGCAAAGGTAATAGTTCCGGAATTTCCAGGAGTTGGTGCCGTAACATCAAGAGTATCCTGTGAGCCGGATGTATAAATTGCCTTATTCCCGGAAGTGTCCTGCACTAAAATATTAAAATAATATGTAGTTGAGCTGTTTAGTCCTGTTACACTTCTGGTGGCGATATCTGCCGTAATAGTTCCGACTTCAGTACCGTTTGTTTCTACATTTGATACTGAGTCCAGGTTATTGGAAGTTGAATAAAAAACACGGTATTGTAACTGGCTCTGACTGTCATTATTATCTGCTGCCTTTGTCCAGTTTACAGTGAGACTGGTGCCGGCAACACTGGCAAAGGCAATGGTCCCGGAATTCCCCGGAGTTGGTGCCGTAACATCAAGAGTATCCTGTGAGCCGGATGTATAAACTGCTTTATTCCCGGAAGTATCCTGCACTAAAACATTGAAATAATATGTAGTGGAGCTGTTTAATCCTGTAACATTCTTTGTGGCAATATCTGCCGTAATGGTTCCGACCTCAGTACCGTTTGTTTCAACGTTGGATACTGAGTCCAGATTATTAGAGGTTGAGTAAAAAACACGGTATTGTAACTGGTTCTGGCTGTCAGTATTATCTGTCGCCTTTGTCCAGTTTAAGGTAAGACTGGTGCCGGCAACACCGGCAAATGTAATGGCACCTGAATTTCCCGCCATGGGAGCAATAGAATCGGCTGCCATTCCGGTTGCCTGTGAATTAGAAGTATAAACGGCTTTATTTCCTGAAGTATCCTGGACCAATACATTAAAATAGTATGTTGTAGAAGCGCTTAAACCTGTAACATTTTTTGATGAGATTCCAGCCGTAATACTGCCGACCTGAGTACCGTTAGTTAAAACATTTGTAACAGTATCCAGGTTATTTGAAGTGGAATAATAAACCAGATACAGGATCTGGGATTGTTCATTTACATTATCTGCTGCTTCTGTCCAGCTCAAGGTGATTGCGGAGGGTGAAACGCCCGAAAAACTAATCATTCCGGAGTTACCGGGAATTGGTGATGTTGTGTCGGGTTCAGCAGCTGTCGTGATACTTCCGGATGTATAGATCGCCCTATTACCTGAAGTGTCCTGAATTACAACATTAAAATAGTAAGCGGTTGAAGCTGTTAAACCTGTAACGGTTTTTGATGAAATGTCCGCCGCGAAATCACCCACAGGAGTTCCATTTGTTTCTACATTCGTAAGTGTATCCAGATTATTTGATGTTGAATAATACACCTGGTATTTTAATTGATTTTGAGAATCCGCATTGTCACTTGCCTCTACCCAGTTAATCGTGAGATTGGTGCTCGAAATACCGGAGAATGTAAGAGTTCCTGAGTTTCCAGGGACCGGAGCCATGGTGTCGGGCTCTGATGTGGTTTGTGAAGTTGTTGTGTAAACAGCCTTATTGCCGGATATATCTTTAACGATAATATTAAAAAAATATGTCGTAGAGGCTGTTAAGCCTGTGATGACTTTTGATGTTATATTTGAATAATAGCTGTCGAAAGCGGTTCCATTTGCTTCACAGTCAGCAACTGAGTCTAAATTATTAGCGGCAGAATAGAAAACCTGGTACTGCAGTTCGCTTGTGGAAGTTGTATCATCCACTGATTCATCCCAATTCAGCGTGATTGATTCAGTTCCTGTAGCGACAGCAGTAATGCTCCCTGAATTACCCGGTGTTGGAGGCTGCGTATCACTTACATTGCTTGTGATTTGTATTACGGCACTATAGGCCTCTTTCTTTCCCCATGTATCCTTGACAACAACATTAAAATAGTAAGCGGTTGCCTCACTCAGGCCGCTGACATTCCGGGATATAATCCCTGACTCATAATCACCAATTTCAATGCCGTTTGCTTCACAATCCTCAACACTATTTAAATTATCACTGACAGAATAGTAAGCCAGGTATTGAAGACAGGCGTGGGAATTTGTGTCGTCACTTGCCTCAGTCCAATTTAAAGTTAAACTGCTGGAAACAACACTTGTAGTGGTTATTATGCCCGAATTTCCAGGTGTTGGTGGAGATGTGTCAGCCATAACAGACGAGACCGATGATATGTAAATATCACAGACTGTGTCGCTATTGTTATCGATACCAACAACCTTATTGTCATCATCAAGGCTTATAAAGGTTTCGGATCCATCTCCAAGAGAGGCGGTGTTAAGTTCTGCCGTTCCTGCAGAACTGATTTTTAAATAGGTATCAATATTTTTATCATTATTAATATCGATTGCTTCGTAACTATCAATGACAGGGCTTGCCATAAATACAAATTCTGCAGTTTTCAGGTTTTCATCAAAGTCAATGCTGTCAACCTGACCGTCATTTACCAGATCCAACAGCGTACCTGAAACGCTATTACTCCCGGAACTTGTAAACGTAATTGTTTTTCCGGGCGCGATTTCGAAGTCGCTTTGTGTCACATTGATACTATCATTATTTTGGCAGGCTGAAAGTGATAAAACGATAATTAATACTGTGAGGATTTTTTTCATATTTCAAGCTCCAGTGTTATTATCTGTATTATGGTATGAATCTAATAAAAGACTGTGCCGATATTTGACGGACTAACATTCTTAAAGAATCACGAGATGATTATTAAGCAGGAGGCGTAATTAAACATTAAAAATCATCTATTCAATGAACAGATGTCTTACATCCCATGAGTAAAAATGAAGAAACTTTAATTAAATAATGCGTGGTTCGAGTACCAGTAGTTGATTAAACCAATTGAGTATAAGGAAAGGTCTTTTTTATTTGCGCTTAGTAACTGAGGTTTAGGCTGGCATTGCCCATTGATAAGATTATCCAACTTTAATTTAAAAATTTTATTTAATTAGGCGTTTTATGTCAATGAAAAATACAGTCCAATAAAACGGAGGAATATATCGGCATAGTAAACACGTCATGTTGAATGAATGTCAGTTTTTATTTTTCCCTCTCATTCTATATTCTTTTTTTCATATTACTCTCCAATTAATAACATGATTAGAGGGAACTTCTTGTATTAATGAGGGAGGGCCAAATTAACCTGTATTTTTTCAACATAATAGATGCAGGCACCCTATAGTATGATTCGCATAAACTTAAGGATATTTTTTAAGTTTCCCTCCTGTAATAAACAATAAAAACATACCGAACATAGCAGCAAGAACTGCTCTAACCGGATGTGTAAATACCTGAAGATAAAAAGGGGTAGGTATAGAAACAGTTGCTGCTGATCCACCTTTTGGATAACCTCCGGTGTATTTTTGAGATAATAACAAATTACCATCCAGGTCATAATGATACTTCATATGATTACGGCCGGCATAGATATAAAATCCATGCTCATTTGCGGGAAACAACTTAAAAGATCCAAGACCTGCGTCTACATGCCAGCCCCTAATAAATTTAAGCGATTGATCATAAATTTGAACCCTGCCGGATGGTGTATGAGGCACAACGATTTTGCCATCCCGGCATATTAAAGCAGAATCAGTACTTCCAATGGGCCATTCAAAAGAGTGTGGTAATCGTGGAAAATTAGCCAAAGAAAGCATTGAACCACAAAATCCTACTGCTCCTATAATAAGGCAGGCACTGGCCAGATAATTTAATACTGATCTCCAGGTGAAACCCTTTTGGGAAATAAGAATTTTTACTGCCGCTGCGATGAATAAAATCAGTATTGATAAAAAGAATATTATAAAGAAAATTCGTATCATAACTCTCGTTGTCCTTTAAAGCTCGATTTGGCAAGACAGTAAGCATGTCGGGTTGAATTATTTACTAGGGTTTGGGGTTTATATTTAAATTTTCACATGTCTTTAATATGCTTTTCTCGCTAATACCGGTATTTTTCACTTCTTTTATATATGCTTCCCAATCGTCATGAGATTTAGATTTTAATGCAGTGTTTAAGGCTGCAAGCCAATCAGGAGGCTCTTTAATCTTAGGTGATTTTCGACCAGTCCAGAGCGGTAAATAGCCGTATTTACTGTGCTCAGAAATTCTATAATGAATTTGCAGCATTAGATTATCTACACTAGTTGATATTATATTAAGATCATATTCAATATTGTTCCCACTACTCCAGCTCTTTGTAATCCAACCATTATAATCACCTATATCTTTGTAAACAGCTAAAAGATTTGTAGTAGCAGCCTCCTTTAAGATCAATGCTGACGCAACAGTTGATTCTTTTATACGATTCTCTTCCAGACATGATAACAGCTCAGGAGTATTTTCATAGGCAAGTTTCATAATAGTTGACAGCCTTACAGGGCCACCAAACATGTCCTTTGTCATGGTGATTCCATCAGGAGTTGTTATTACTTCTTTATTCCCTGACAAGGTTGCAAATACATCATCCATTTGGGCATCTTCACCAGAGTATAAAAAAATTAATTCATCATCGATTGTATGTAGACGAAGCTCATAGTCATTTCTTTTATTTATTAAAACAAATATGCTCTTATATTGCGTATCAGGTATGAGTACTTCAATATCGTTCCAGAATAATACCCAATGTAACTGCTCATTCTGTATGGATGGTTTTGTTGTGAATTTGATATTCAAGCCTTGCATTGTAATTAACTCATTTTTGAGTTTTTCACAATTTGGCGCCCAAGGTTGCTCAATCAATTCTGATCCGTTTAACGCAGAAGTTGAAATGAAAAAGCAAAAAACAAGAATGCTAATGGTAAAGGCATGTGTTTTTCTAATCATAATTCCTCTTATTTATTGAGCCCTAACGTGGCAATAAGGGGTTTGCGGGTTAATAGTGCCGATGGACGTTAAAGTATGAAGACCATTGACATTACTGAGTTCCAACCGGCAAGGAAAACCAGCAAATCCGCTTAATTGCTTTGTTATTTTGATTTTTTGTCATTAGAAGATGATTAAAAAAACTCATTCCACTTTGATTCAAATAATTCTTTTGATACCGAAGAATTTTCAAAATCATCAATTTCCATATTTGTGTCTAACCAGAAACCATAATTCTTACTGAAATGGTGAAATGGGGTCGGGCCCAATGCCATTAACTTAAGAGAAAGAGATTTCCATTCCTGTCTTTAAGTATCTCTCTATCCCTTGTTATTAAAGGTTCTTCAGCATATTTTATTTTTCGACCTCGGGATTTTATTTCTAAACCACGACTTTTTCTACGGTATTCCTGCTGATTTCTAGAAAAATGCCTCCCTGGTTTAATTCGCACTCTGTGTTTCGAGCATCTGTGAATAAAACCTTTCCATATAGAACACCACAAAAGCAAGTCAGGAGTAGATACTAATATTTTAAAAAAAAGTCTGGTTTCTGTGAGTGCACGTGCAAAACTTAGATGTCCAACATAAAGATTAACTAATTTCCCTGCATGTACCATTGCAATACGTATTAAGCAAATAGAGATCATATGCATGAGTAACTCCAGATGAAAAGAATCAGGAGTACGACAATGCCATGAAGTCGCCCTAAAAGTATGCTTAAAATCACGGTAAAATGTCTCAATATCCCATCTCATGTGATAAAGATTTGCCAGCTCTGCTGCGGGAAAGCGAACTGGATCTAAAAGAGAGGTAATCAAGCGTCGGCGGCGAAAACCTTTTCTATAAACGAAGACCACTCGCACATTGATGTCTGTGTTGCTGTTATAGTCTTTTATTTGGCAGAGATAATCTCCTTCTCCGAGGTTACGTAATACTTTGGGCCGAATATTTTTTTTGGCAGGTATAAGGAAATGTGCACAGCGAAGCATAATTTTATTAAAAGTTACAGAGTAATGGAAGCCGCTATCCAGTAAAATTAAATCCCCCTTTTTGATGTATTTAATAAGCTTGTTAATTAGTTTATGTTCTGATGTGCAGACCTTGTCATAAACGAAGTGTATCGGCGCACGGCTTATGATGTCAAAGAGGCAGCAAAGTTCAGCGGAAATTGGACCTAGCCCCTGCTGCCCACTGTGAGATCTGAAACGCTTCCAAAGAGACTTTGATTCAGGTAATGAAAGGGTGGTCTTATCCGCAGCAATGAGACGTAACCCATGCCAACGAGAAGATTCATTTTTGTAAGCAGTTTGAAGCCGAGAAACCAGTTTACCATAGAACCAGTGTAGCGACTGGAGGGGAAAAACGCGAACGAGCCTTACAAAATGCGGGAACGGAAACAGACCATGATATGTTAAGTTGTCCAGTAGCCAAATGGAGGATTTCAAAAAGGCTGGCTTTTTGTGTGTCCAAAGATACTGCTAACATAAGCCATAGCGTTTCTAATGTTGAAAGTTTACGCCGTCTGCACCACTCATTTCTTAAGTAACGTCGAGATTCCAAAGCAGTAACAAGTGATGGTTCAATCCATTGTGCCAGCATAGATAGGTCAGGTTTTTTCATGGTTACCCTCCTAAGAATCAATAAGGGTGAATGTAGCTGGAGCGCTTTGTCGCAACAGAATGCCTTGACGTGCTTTTTTACCTAATGCGCTGGAGAGGGTATCCCGTTCAGCAAGGCGCCCAAAACGAACCTGGAGAAGTTGTATAAGCTCGTTTATATGAAGAGGTCTGCTCTCTTCAGTCAGTATTTTAATAGATAAATCCACAAGAGACTGACGTCTTCTTCCGCTTCGCATTGAAGTGTTCAGCTCGGTTTCTGACTTACCTTGAAGTTTCCTTATTGCTCTCAACTGTGATTCTAGCTGCACTTCAAGCACTTGCAGAATGACTTCCTTAATATCTTCTTTATCCATATGGCCCTCATTAATGTAAGTTATTTAACGTATTACATCATAATCGACTGACATAAGTCAATAAGAAAGTGATTGATAAAATATTATGGAGAGACTAAATAGAAAACTAGGAAATAGATAAGAAATAGCGTTAACTGATTGATATTATTTGCTTTTACCTTAAGTTAATAGCATTAGGTCGGGCCAAGCTAATCCATTGAATTTTAAAGAATAACTACCAAAAAGAAAGCTTTTTTATGCCCTATATTGCACTTTTTACCCCCAAAAAGCGAGATATAGAAAAGACGAACTCACCATATAAAATCCTATAATGCTTTTTTTAAGCCTAAAAACATCCATATAGCCCTGAATACAGGGGCTTTTTGAATATCATAATGATTAATTACAAATACTTAGCTTGGCCCGACCCCGATTCACAAGTCAGCTTGATGCAAATGTTCAAGAAAGCCGCTTCGCGGCAGACCCCTGTGTAATAAATTGAGTTATTTGCTTGAATAAATTGATCATAGTATCTTCCATACCGGCTGTAGCGGAGTCGGTATCTTCTACCCGACAAGGTATAAACAACTAAAAGAAGAAAGGAAGATACTATGAACGATTTAATCAAAAGATACAAAGAAGATTTACAGTTAGCCGGACTCGCAAAAAGGAGTATACAGTCTTACTCCAGTTCAGTATTACGATTACAGCGATTCTGTAATAAACCCCTGGAAGATATCACCGAAGAGGATTTACGTCAATACTGGGTATGCTGTCAGAGTGATTTTGGGTGGAGCCCTGCATCCTTGAGAATCAGCTATTCAGGTATTAAGCATTTTTATACAAAAACCCTTGTTCAGGACTGGGATATATTCAATCAGATTAAGTGGAAACGTGAAGAAAAGCTTCCTGTTATACTAAGCCTGAAGGAAGTAAAAAAAATAATATATGCCCTTCCTACCCAGCAGAGTCATACCTTTTATCTCACCCTGTATTCCATGGGCCTTCGCCTCAGTGAGGCTACCGGACTCCAGGTAAGGGATATTCTATCAGATAGAGGTCTTGTACATATCCGCGGAGGTAAAGGAGGTATAGATCGTACAGTCCCTTTGCCAAATATCACGCTGAATGCCATGCGGGAGTATTACAGAACCCATCGTAACCCCAAATGGATATTTCCTGCTCTGGGCCATAATAATGGTAAAAATGCAGGAACAGCCAAAAACCATATAACTGATAACGGTGTTCAGGGTGTTCTTAGAAGCACAATAAAAAAGCTCAATTTTAAAAAGCATGTTCATCCCCATATATTCAGGCATGCCTATGCAACGCATCTTCTTGAAGCAGGTATACCGATAAGGCATGTGCAGAAGATCCTCGGACATAAGACATTGACCAGCACAATGATCTATCTTCATGTGACGACACTTGCAGAAGAAGATTCTAATGAAAGGGTAACTCAGTTAATGCAGGGGGTGCTGTCATGAGTGCTATTCAGAAGATATTCAGAACCTATGGCAAAGAGTACCTGGAAAAATACGGAGATAAAATGCCCGGAATCCATAAAAAGGTAATCAAAGATATGTGTGAGTGCAGGAGAGGCCGTTTTGGGGCTATCCTGTATGAATGTAATGACTGCAATACTCTGCAGCCTGTTCCATGCTGCTGCGGAAGCAGGCACTGCCCTTCATGTCATCAGCACAAGGCAGAAGAATGGCTGTCTAAACAAATGAAAAAACTTCTGCCTTCACACTACTTTCTGTTAACAGTTACACTCCCTGAAGAACTCCGGTTTATAGCCAGATCCAATCAGAGAGTCGTTTATAAGGCTATGTTTTCATCTGCTCACGGAGCATTGAAAAAACTGGCTAAAGATAAAAAGTATGTAGGGTCAGACAGGCTTGGCTGTATGGCCGTGCTCCATACCTGGGGAAGCAAGCTCCAGTATCATCCTCATATTCATATAGTTATTCCGGGCGGAGCGGTTGATGAAGATGGCGAACAGTGGCTCTCTTCAAGACAGGATATGTTTGTTCATACAAAGCCTTTTTCCATAATCTTTAGAGCTAAAATAAAGCATGAGCTGGAAAAAGCAGGTCTGCTTCATAAGATAGACCCATCTGTATGGAAGAAGGAGTGGGTGGCAAACAGTCAGTACGCCGGAAAAGGAGATAACACATTAAGATACCTTTCCAGGTATGTCTTTCGTGTGGCTATATCCAATAACCGGATCAAAAGTATTAGCGATAAGGCTGTCAGGTTTTCTTATAAAGACCGCGAAAGGAAAACATGGAAGACCATGGAACTTGAACCAATGGAATTTATAAGGAGGTTTCTTCAGCATGTGCTGCCTCATGGATTTATGAAGATTAGGCATTATGGATTTATGCACCCTAACAGCTCTTTATCTGTTGATAAACTCAGGGAGCTTATCTCTCTGGTCCATATTTTTATTAAGAAGACCAGGGCCGCAGTACCTGAACTTAAAAAGCCGAAGATCAAGTGTGCCTGCTGTGGAAAGCCGCTAAGGTATGTGGCTTTTTTAAAACCTGTATCGAGGTGTGGACCGAAATAAACGTTTTATAAATGACCGATAATTTTTAATTGCACCTTATAAAAATGAGGTGCCCGGACAGCTCCGGGCAGACTCAGCGCTACAGGTCTGCCCGAGTCCCGGTTTATGCAATGTTTTATTGGGATTATTTACTGAATTGAAAGTTGTGTTTTTTGGATATTTAACCTTTTAGACTTCCTTGCCTCCTCTTTTACTGGCAAAAACGTCTTTTTGTTTCTGCGCCTGTGCAACCATTCTCCCTATACTCCGCGCCTTCTTGAACCCTGGATTAGTACCGAGCTTTCGTTCCTCAAGACTCGGTTACTAATCCTTTGTTTGTTAGCAGCCCCGTGTTACCACAAGGGTACATGGAACCGGATTAACTGTATTAAAAGATTTTATTTGTTACATCTTTTTAAATACCACAATATTCTCATCTCCAAATCTAGATCCAAACCTGCAAGCATCATGATCGACTGCCATTGCACCACATTGACACCTATAATATTCTTTTGTTTTTGACCACATCATGGAGCCACAGTTTGCACACATAAAGTAAAGCTCATCTGAAGTTGACCAGCCACCAGAGCCACCCGTTGCTTTTGGACCTCGGCCAAGTAATTTAAAACCGACTAAGTCTATATTATTGGGAATATTAATTTCATTCACAACAGTGTCATCCAAAATATTGTTTTATCAAACTGCTAACGTTGGCGATAAGGGGTTTGCGGGTTAATGGTGCCGATGGTTGGTAAAGTACGAAGACCATTGATATTACAGAATTCCAGCCGGCAAGAAAAACCAGCAAATCCCCTTGATTGCATGGTTAGCAGTATTTAAGGTTCTATTGTCTTTTTTGTGAATCCTTTTGAAAGCAAACTAAGAATGATGACACATACTGCCAATAATAAGCTTAAATATAAAACCTCATATGAGATAATGTTATAGTCTAATGCAGTACTTTCAGAGCCAACGTTTGATATTCTATCCATTAAGCCCCAATCCCCTGTCTTAGCACTTATTATTGTAATGATGATTCCATATAATGTTGCTGCAATAAAATTACTACATCCATAACATAACATGATACCAATAATTAAGAAGATAAAACGATATTTTATTACATCACGTTTTTCTACAATAAAAATAATTGGAAGAAGTAATGGTAGTACAAGAATCATAAAGGTATGCATGGATAACCTCTCTATTGTTGCTGCTAACGCGCTGCATAAGCGGTTTGGCAAGCTTTTCGCCAAATCCGACTTAATGCTGATGTTGTGTGCCGGGCTGGTCCGGCTGCTAATTGGTGATGCGGAGATATTTATGACACAAATACTCTGCAAAGTCCATATCCAGGCTGACGGAGCCGAAGGATAGTCGGAGGCAAGGGTGTTCCAGTAATGTGCGCCTGAAGGAAGCCTAAGACAAAAGCGTGGGTTGACGTACAGGTATGCCCCGTACCTATGAGGTAGAGGGCAGGCAGATTTGAGGCCGGGTGAAGCCGGGACGAGTCCGCAACACAGGACAAAGTCCTATATCCGTTACATGGCTGAGCCAGGTATATCTGACAATCGTGCGCTGAAAGTAGCCGAGGCTTACCCCGGGAGGTCCGCTGTGTCTCAAAGGGTCTATCGCTGTAAGCTACCGGAATATTGGGGAAACCGGTAAAAAAAAAAATCCCGGCATCAAATGACCGGGCGTCCCGGTCAATGATGAGCCTGTTCTTAAGAGCGGGGCAAACAAACAGAGGGCGCAGGCGGTAGAAACCGGCGAGTGATCAAACCGCAAGGGGAGATTATCGCACAGCGGAAGTCAGCAGAGGGCATAATAGTTCCCGAGTACAGTCGGTACTAAGGAATAAGGCCCGAACGGTGCCACCTATCGAATGGTAGGGGTAAATGAGAGCGGTTATTAGGAGACGAGTCTAATGAAATCATTGCGGCAGTGGAAACAACTTGAGTTGTACTCTATAGATCCCGAGCCCAGGGCTAAGACGGATACGAGTTCCGAAGATTTTATTGCGTCACGTTTATCTGAAAGCCCGACAGGTCAGATCCGGCTCATGGAGTCAATCTGTGAGCGGAACAACATGAGACGCGCTATCAAGCGGGTTATTAAGAACAAGGGAGCCCCCGGTGTGGATGGTATGACTGTCCGAAAGATAGAGAAGTATTACAATAGGCACCGGGATAAAATTGAAAAGGCATTACTTGAGGGAACCTACATGCCGACCCCGGTACTGCAGAAGGAGATACCCAAACCAAATGGCGGTGTCCGCCTTCTGGGAATACCAATAGTGCTGGACAGAGTAATACAACAGGCTGTAGCCCAGATTCTGACAAGTGTCTGGGATCATACCTTTTCAGAGAACAGCTTTGGCTTCCGGCCTAAACGGTCCCAGCATGGCGCTATGCGCAGGTACAGGGAGTTCGTGAAGGCTGGAGGAAAATATGTGATAGACATTGATCTATCCAAATTCTTCGACCGGGTAAACCATGATCGTTTATTAGCAAGGTTATCCACCCGGATAAAGGATAAGAGGGTACTAAAGCTGATTCGCAGGTTTCTTACATCCGGAGTAATGATAGATGGAATGGAAGAACCAACAGAAGAGGGAACACCTCAGGGAGGGCCGTTATCTCCTTTACTGAGTAATATCGTTCTTGATGAACTGGATAAAGAGCTTGAAAAGCGTAGTCTTCGCTTTGTCCGATATGCTGATGACTGTGTCATATTTGTCAAAAGCAGAAAGGCGGCGAATCGAGTAATGAGCAGTATAAGCCTGTTTATAGAAAATAAACTCAGGCTTAAGGTGAACAGGGAAAAGAGCAGCATTACACTTCCATGGAAAAGTAAATATTTGGGGTTTTGTGTGACCAACTCGAAAGAGAATCCTAAAATCCGAATTCACTGGAAGTCTATTAAGCGGTTTAAAGAAAGGGTAAGAGAAATAACCTCCAGACGCCGTGGTAGAAGTATTAAACAGGTGATCTGGGAGTTAAAAGTCTATATGAACGGCTGGTGGAATTATTATGGTTTAACCGAATCCTACAACCGTTTGAAACCCCTTGACCACTGGATAAGACGACGCCTGAGGGCTATTATCTGGAAACACTGGAAGAACCGCAGAACCCGTGTCAGTGAACTCCTTAAAAGAGGAGTTCGCAAAGAAGAAGCTGTTACTACCGGGTGTGCTCGAAAGGGGCCATGGAGAATGAGCCGAGTCTTATGGGTTCAAATGGCCCTTCCTGATAAATACTTCTCATCACTTGGGCTTGTGTTCCCATGGAACTGAATACTGCCTTGGATCAGCCGAACCGCGCATTACGGACCCGTATGATGCGTGGTGTGGGAGGGGGTAGCTGTGAGGCTACTCCCTATCCCGATAGGTGATAGCTATCCATATATGTTTTGCCATTCTTCGTAGTAAGCGCTTTCACAGCTTGTTATAAAATTGTAAACCTCATGCATGGCTTGCTTGAGTAGCTCTAGCCTGATTATTTTTGGGTATTTGTCCGAAGTTTTGTTTCCGTTTTTCTGGTGAGAATAACGTAGGTTTTGTCCTGACTTATCAATCCGCTGTAAACTCTCTAGTAAAGCTTGGGTATTATTTAGTGGTGTTCGATCTTCGTTAGGCCAAGTTTCGATTAACACGGGGCGCACAATATTCCAAAGTGGAATGAGTCCATGTTTTTCTAGAGCATCCTCCGGCAACTCGGAAAGTCTTTGTGCATTGTACATCGTGCGAATAATGCTTTTGAGTGCCAATTCTATTGAGTGTCGATATAGATATGCGATCGGCATAAATAATCCATCAGGATGTGGAAGGCTTGGATCGTTTTCCTGCGCCCAAATCGCCATATCAGCGCACCTTAGATAATACATCGATACTCTTGAGTCATCTGCATGAAAACCATAAGCATGGCCTACAAAACACTTTGTTTTAGAATCGTCTTTATCTCCGGCCATATCTTGAAAAGACTTTCTAACATTTGGCCAATGGAATGTTGTTTCATCACTCATATTTCACCTAACGAGGCTGTCGAAAAACCCCGTTCAAAAACCATATTATTCTGAGTTAAAGTTCTACAGCCGGATAAAAATAATATTTAAAATTAAAACCGATTTTTTTGTGAGATAAGAAATCATGAAGCAAGGTTTATAAAAAGGCGCTAAAACCCTTGTATAGGGCCTTTCAGGCCTCTTTTCCTACGCTCCCTGAGATGAAACCATTCCATAATTGCATATTTTTTCAATATTGTGAACTATGCAGTATAGCATCCACTGTATATTTACCTTAACTTTGCCTCTTAAGGTAAATCTATTCATTTTTTTACATGCCCTTATATTACCAAACACCGGTTCAACTATCCCTAACCGTTTGCTGTAAGTCTTTCGGCCTTCAGGTGTATCTATCTTATTCTTCATTTCATCCTTGAGACTGCCAGGTCTGTTTCTATCCAGTATGGTTACCTGTCTTGCTTCTGTTTTGTCAGGTTTGCGCAAACATTTTGCTCTCAGTTCGCAAGCTCCACACGCTTTCTTCGTCCCCTGGTAAATTATCCCCTTATACCCATCTTTAGTTAAATAGTTTCGGCTTCTGACATACATGCTATGCCCGGCAGGACAGACTAATTTATCCGTTTCATCATTATAGTTGAAATCTTCAACTGTAAAATATTTTTTCCTCTTATCAGTCTTTCTCTTATCAACAGGCCTGCGGTGTCTCTCTGCATCTGCAAATCTTATATCTCTTTTTCTGAACTTTGGGTCAGGTATGTAAGCATCTACTTCATATTCTTTGCATGCTTTAAGATTCTTTGCACTGAAGTATGCAGTGTCAGCACTTACTGTTTTATCTTTTAACGGCTCTTCAATTCCGATAGCTTCAAGGTTTTCCTTTGCTCCATTAAGCATCGGTTCCATAAGGCTGCCGTCATCTCCTTTTCCGAATACCTCAGCGTTTACTATCACCTGATGCATTTCATCTACCACAACATTAGCGTTGAATCCCTGCTGAACTCCGTGAGATGTTGTCATCTTGGCAGATTCATTGTCTGTTATGTTACTCTGTACCTCTTTGCCCTGACTGCCTATCCTTGGCTCACTCTCAGATAAAAACTTCTTTATTTTTTCAGATGCCTGTTCAAGCTTCTTTATCTTTGCTTCCTGTCTCTTCTCCCATGAGATATCTTTCTTCTTACCTGATACTTTGTCCGTTGCTCTATGTTCTTTGATTGCCTCATCAATCTTCCGCTCAAGGGCATCCTGCTTCTTTTTTAAATCATTCAGCTTTCCGCTCCATTCCTTTGAAGCATTAGAGGATGTCTTCATTCCGTCAAGACTGAAGTGTGTACCGCCAAGAAGATCACATGCTTCACAGGTCATCAATACTTCTTTAAAAAGATCTTTTGTCTCTTTACCTATCGATGAAACAAAGGATGCTATTGTGCTGTGATCCGGAGTCTGAAAATCTGCCAGCAGCATAAACTTAACGTTTTCCCTGCATGCCTGTTCTATAGGACGTGATGACGTCATACCTCGCGAGTAACCGAGAAGTATTATTTTTAGAAGTGTTTTGGGGTGTATTGCCTTGCGACCGGTATTATCGTTTTTATATCTTTCGTTGAAGGTACTCAGATCAAACTTTTCTATTACAAAGTCTATTGTATGTTCAAGTGTGCCTGGTTCCAGTTCTTTGTCATGTGATACTATAACCAGCTTGCTCTGGTTTCTGTTCGTGGGTTTGTAGCGTGCCATCCGGAGCTCCTCTTAAGGGAAGTTTTTATCAAATGGATGGCAAATATATAGCATAGTACGTGATAAGTGTAAATTGATTAAATTAAAATAAAGCTATTAAAAAAGGCCTAAATTAAATCTAGTAATGAGTCTATTGTTTTCTCAAGTGAATGGATGGATCAGGGTACTTTTTCGACAGCCTCAACATGTTATTAACCCGCCTAGCGGGTGTTTTTAAGATAGCTATATATAGCCATTTATAGCTACATATAAACATTTTATTTGAAAGTAGTTATATATAACCAATTATTTATAGGTACATATAACCATTTCTGATTTTTGATTTTGTGTGAAAAATGATTAAAGATGACGTTTTATTATTGCTCATAATCAACAATTCTCTCTAATAAATCAAGCTCTTTTATTTTTTCGTATGAAAGTTGTCGGCGGTCAGAAATCAGCGGTGTCTGCAGGGGCGAATAATCATTCGCCTTGCGGTTAATGGATGGGCACTGGATTAAAAAAAAGGGAAATTCAAATTAAATTTGAATTTCCCTTTGTAATTTCAATGGTGCCTGGGACGAGAATCGAACTCGTACACACATAAAGTGCGAGGGATTTTAAGTCCCTTGCGTCTACCTATTCCGCCACCCAGGCAAACTACTAAAAAGTATTAGGGCTTTTTAATCAGAAGCGCTGTTTATGTCAAGGAATAATGCATCAGACATGCATTATTTTTGTTTTTTTTATCGTAAATAAATCGGATTTGAGAAAATCCACGGACGCCATCCGAACAGTTTAACCTTTTTATAAACCTCTACACGGTAAACCCCTTTTTGATTTACCGGGTACACCATTTCCATGCCCCTGCTTGTACTTACTGTTTTTCCGTCCTTTATAAGCCTTATCTCTCCTTTAGAGGGCAGCTCAATAAAAAGGTTTCCCGGGCTGAACTTTTCTTCTTCACCCATTAAAAGATCCGATCCGTCATCCGGTAAAAAACAGTACTTGAACCCTCTTGCGGGGCACAGGCTGTCGTTGCCTATAAATAAACGGCCTGACTTCATGGCATCGTATATGTCATCCTTTGCTACCTGAAAATCCTTAAAAATTTTCCGGTTTAAAAACACATGTATATTAATTGAATTAAGAAGCAGCTCATAGGGGAGTATTGTACTTTTTATAAAACCCAGTTTTATTGTTGTACCGTGCGCATCAGAACCGCCTACAGCAACTACTCTTCTTTCCTGACATTTTTTATCCCAGAAGCTGAGAGTTTCACTGCTTGGCCCCTTGAGCCCTCTTACCTTAAACATCATGTAAAACAGGCCGTGAAAAAACGTTTTTATGCGTTCTTTCCACCTTGATGAAAAATTCCAGATGCAGATTCCTGTATAACCTTCTACAGAAAGATCCTCCCACCTGTAGGTCACGGACTTTTCAATAAAGGGCATTCCCTTTTCAAAGGGGTGTGCTAAAAAACCGAACCCGCCCTTTTCATTTACTTTATCAATTTTTTCCTGGGGTGAGGCATCATCACAATCCGGCATTTCTTTAAGATCATATGCAAGGTAATGATGGTTTTCTTTTCCTATTTCGGTTCCGATAATAAGAGTGAGCTTATCGTACAGGCCTTCTTCATCCAGGCTGAAGGATTTCTGAATATGACTGTGATCATTAAAACATATAAAATCAACACCGCTTTTTGCTGCCTTTCCTGCGATTTCGGCACGGCTTCCCTTACCATCGGAATGGTATGAGTGAACGTGAATATTTCCAACATATTCATGATTAAACATAAAACACTTTGCTCCGGATCCTATTCATAATTATTCAGGGCCTTTATTCCCATTTTCATGGGTTTATAGATCGTAAATGCAGTTATTGCAACAGCAAGTATAAAGGCCCCTGCAATCATTGCCCACTGCTCGCCTGTTAAGGCCCGTTTATGCATCTGTGACATGAAAACAATATAAACAGGCACTGATTCGAGCAGGATGATAACAGTCATAAAAAGAGCACTGAGAATCATATAAACAAGGCCGCCGAATCCTGTTGATACCTGGGTAATATTTTCAAACTTGAACCTCGGGTACATAGCACCCATTCCTATTCCAAGCGACACCAGTGCAAATATTGCAAAAAACATTGTAATGGAAGAGAGGACCATCATAAATGTTGAAACATCAAGCAGGCGGTTTGTCAGTACAATGAGTGTTTCTCCAAGCACAAGCATGGGGAAAATATAAATAAGATACTTACCTATCAGAAATCGCTTAATAGATAAAGGGGATGTTTGAATTATCCAGAAAGATTTACCCTCTGCGCTTACTGCCGGAAAAATAAACCTGACAGCCACAGAAGCCAGAACAAAGCTTGCCAGGCCCAGGTTTAAAAAGGCTACCGTGTTCTGCAGGAACTCCAGCCTTATTGCGCTTCTTTCCAGCGGAAGAACGCTGAAATTATAAAGATAAACCACAACCAGGGCTGCAAGCAGAAGGAGCTGTGACCACTGGGTATTGTCACGGAAAAAAATCCTGATATCCTTTTCAAGTATAGAGGCAAGGTCATCATTAAAGGGTTTTCGCATAATCATGACTGTTTTATCGAGTATGCCCTTCCCTGCCCTTCGTCTTTTGGCCTCCTGAGACTTTGAAAACCCGGAAAAATAGGTAACTCTGCCTATCCATACGTTTATAAAAACAAGCGCTCCTGCAGTGCTCCATAAAAGAAGAACATTGAACACATAGCTGTCATTAGTTTTTTCTCTAAGGTGCGCCCAGAGAACTTCGGTGATCCAGTGAGTCGGCAGAAACGCATGGTCCGGCGCTTTAAGCGCGCTTACATACTGCACGATGCTGAAAAACGCATCAGGGTCTACTAGCCTTTCGGGCCTCATTAACCGGAACATAATATAAAGGGCAATCACAAGAAATATCATAAGAAGCATTATAATATCCCTTGTTTTTTGTGCCGGAAATATACTCACCATTATTACTGTTATTAAAATACCTGCACCGGATGCTGTAACTGTGAGGGCAAGCCCGAGCTGCACCAGGTCAAAATAAAAACCGGCTCCTGCATTATAGACCCATCCATAGGACATCATTATGGGAAGCCCGAATATGACAACCATCCATGAACTGTCAAAAACAGTAAAGATGCTCCTGCTTAAAAATATTTCATCAAGAGAGGCAGGGGATGAATGACACAATTCAAGATCATTTGAAAGATAAAAATTGGATAACGCTGTAATAATATTACTGAAGATAAGAAGCCCGAAAAACGTAAGAAACAGCATGGATAGAAGATGATGGGCAAGTATATCGCCTATTATTTCCGTTGATCTGAAATACCTGAGGGTCTTTGTGGAAAGCACAAACATAAGGGTCCAGAAGCCAATACCCACAATAATCATGATAATGGTCTTTTTTTTGGACTTTCGGCTGGAACCGGACATTCCGTTTTTAACAGCCAGTATCCTGGGGCTAAGAAGCTGAAAGAGATTTTCCATGTGCCAGCGCCGGTCCCTCTGTTAACTTTAAAAATACACTCTCAAGATTGCCGTCTGTTCCTGCCTGTTTTTTAATGGTTTCAGGATCTCCTGTGGCAATTATACTGCCTGTCTGAATAATTGCTATTTCATCACATATTTCCTGTGCAGTACCAAGGGAATGAGTGGAAACAAAAATTGTTTTTCCTTTATCCGCCTCATTTCTAAAAATATCCTTTACAAGCCTTGCGCCTTTCGGGTCAAGGCCAACCATTGGTTCATCCACTATTAAAACCCTGGGGTTATGCAGGAGCGCGGAGCACATTACAAGCCGCTGCTTCATGCCGTGGGAGTAGCTCTCTACCAGTTCGTCAGACCAGTGACTTAACTCGAATAACTCAAGGAGTTCCATGATTCGTTCATCAAGGTTTGAAGATTTGCCCATGCCGTAAAGGCCGCCTGTAAACCTGAGGAACTCGGAGCCTGTTAATTTCTCATATATGTAAGGCCTGTCAGGAATAAACCCTGTTACTGATTTAACACCTTCGGGATTTTCAGCAAGGTCCATACCGTCTATAATGATCCTGCCCCCGCTTGGTTTAAGGATTCCGGCCATCATCTTAAGGGTTGTTGTTTTCCCGGCGCCGTTAGGACCTAAAAAGCCGAACACACTTCCCTTTTTAACCTTAAGGTTAATACCGTCAACAGCTCTTAACCCTTTATATATTTTAGTAAGATCAATAAGCTCAATGATATTCAAAATCCAGTACCTCTAGTCTGAGTTTTCCTATAACACCCATTATTTCAACCTGCTTATCTATATTTCCCCTTATGAGGCTTATGTGGGTTACATCGGCAGGCATCTGGTTAAATGTAGGGTCCATGGTAATCCATTCGCCTGTATATGCCTCTACCCATGCATGATAAAAAAACTTTTCCCTTGTATATACCAGCCCTACCGATATCCTTGCCGGTATTCCGGCGGCTCTCAAGAGGGCTGTTAACAGGGTTGCATGCTCATTACAGTCACCTGTTTTTGTTTCAAGCACCTCAACAGCGCTTGGAATATTAACAACAGGACGTTTTTCAAGGGTGTTGAACACCCATGTCATCATTATTTTCGACAGAGCCGCAGGGCTTCTTGTATTGCCTGCTATCTCACGGGCCTTTTCAATTATTTTTTCATCTTCGCTTTCAATATTATATTCAGGTTTAAGGTACTTTTTTATTTCCTCATCATCACCCGAATATGGAACAGTAAAAACTGTTTTAAAGGGTTCCGTTTCTTTTGTTACTGTAAGTATGCTGTTTTCAAACACCTGCCTGTCATTATTCAGGCCTGATTTATCAAATTCCGCATCTTCAAGTCCTTCCACCTTCAGCCTGAGTTTTCCGAGTCTGTTTATCTGCGGAATTTTTTTATCAACGGTTACAGCGGCTATTTCATAAAAGTCATCGGCATCTCCGGCGTCAATATTAAGCGGTGCGTTTGCAGCACTTGATTTTATCAGTGTAAGCCCCATAAAACCTTCTTCTTTTAAAATATCACCGTTCATGCCTACCCAGAAAGTCAGTTTGTTTCCATACATTTCACTTTCTATTCTAAAGGTGTCGTATTCTATCCTGTTAATTTTTATCTTATCCTTTTCAACCACTTTAAAAACAGCATCCTTCTGTGTCATGGTTGACGGATCAAAAAAAGACAACCGGCGGGAATCTCCCGGTTTAAGGTCTATCCTGGTAAAAAGCTGATCAAGCCCGCTGCTCAACATAGGGATTTCAGTAAGATTAATAACTTTTGTTTTTGCTCTTCTTCCTCTGCCAGTTTTTATATGAAGACTATTGCCTTCCACCTTTCCTGAAATACTGTAACTTATAACTCCGGAGTTTATTTTAAAGTAAAAATTTTTAAGACGGAAGCTGCTGTCAACACTTGACTGGGTAATGGTATAAAGGCCTTTTTCAAAGCCCATGAGGTTAAGTTTGAGGAACAGTTCATCCTGTATGTAGTAGCCTTCTTCAAACTGCTTTATTGAATTGATTGAGTACCCTACTTTTTTGTCATTGAGCAGGATATCCTTCCAGATGCGTTTTGATTCTCCAATACCTGCCTGATCTTCTACATTAAGTATCAGGCTTTCTGTGCTGTTCTCTTTGTTGAAAAGCTGGAACAGCAGAAAGAGCCACAGGCATACAACGAGGATACCTGTGATATTAAAGATATATTTTTTTGTGAGTCCGCCTTTCATCAGCTAAATCTACCTGTATGCTTTTAATGGAGTGTGCATAAGCAGTATTTAAAAGCCGGTCAATCAGCTATTCTCTGTAACCGGCTTTTTCTAGTAAAAGACGAGAATTGTCTAATAACGAAGATAAAGAATTATCCGAAAGCCCCGCCCCTGTAACTACCTTTTGGGCAAAGTCCCGGGTCATGATATTTCCGGGTTCATGACAGTCGGAATCGAGCACCATTTTTACACCGGATGCTTGTGCGAGTTTGGCAACGTGCCCGTTTGTGAGGCTGTGACCTGACCTTGAAGTTATCTCAAGACATACATTTTTTTCTGCTGCAAGCTTTGCTTCTTCGGCAGTTAATAGACCGGGATGAGCCAGTATATCTATACCTGATTCAATTCCTGCCATGTTTGTTCCGGGTGCAACCGGCTCTGCAACGGTTTCTCCGTGAAGAACCACTAGTTTTGCACCCAGGTCTCTTGCCTGTTTAACAATTCCCCTGATAAGAGACGGCGGAACATGGGTGATCTCAATACCCGGCACCACAAAAACAGACTGAGAACGGTTAAGTTCTTCCGCAGCTTTTACTATCCTTGGGATAATAAAATCTATATTGGAATGATCTGCATGATCCGTAATTGCAATTGCCTTATACCCGTATGATTCATAACGTCTTACAAGTTCTGCAGGTATAAGAACGCCGTCGCTGAATATGGAATGTGTATGGAGATCTATCATTTATTACATCTTGTATTTGCCGAAATCTTCTGGGTTGAGGTTTTCAAGTATTTCCTGCCACTTTTTTCCCTCTTCCGTTTTTACTTCCGGTTCGGCGCTCATGAGGTCAATATGTTTTGATTTATCGATGACGTCTTCAGATACAAACACGGGCGCATCCACCCTTAAGGAAAGGGCAAGTGCGTCACTGGGCCTTGCATCGATCTGAATATCATTTCCATTATGAGATATATGAATAAGGGCATAATAGACATTGTTTTTTAAATCACAAATCTCTATTTTATCTACCTTTACTTCGACCATTTCCAGTATATTTTTTAAAAGGTCATGAGTCATCGGCCTGTCAAAATCGATCTTTTCCATTTTGCTTGCAATAGCTGTTGCTTCCATCAGGCCAATCCATATGGGTAATGTTTTGTCACCGTCTATCTCTTTAAGGATAACAATAGGACTGTTTGTAATCGGGTCCATTGTCAGCTTAGATATAGTCATTGGTTTTAACATTCCTGGCTCCCTTGATATTATTTTATTTTCGGGTTAATTATATTCTTGTATATACTCATATGTTTGTCAATATAACTTTAATTAAGGTCTATTAATCAATCATTTGACTATGTACAGACACCTGCTGGTGATAACCAAACCTGAAGTGTAAGAGAGATAATACAGAATCATGAGAAAAAACAGAAATAAATTAAGCTATCCATATTTTTTTGATTATAAACCTGTCTTTTTTCTTGGATGGTTTTTCTACCGCCTGTTTAAAAAAGTAAAAATTGACGAAAACGTCAAGGAATCTTTAAAAATCATGCAGCGTGAAGGCACGATTGTATATGCCATCAAATACCGCGGGCTGCTTGATTATCTTCTATATCATTTTGCAATGAGAATAAGAAGACTCCCCTACCCTAAAATCGCCTTCGGGATGAATCTTTCTTTAATAATTCCTGCGGGTAAATTTTTTAAAATCATTTTTTCTCAGATATCCGCTTTTTTCCGCTATGGAAAAATACCAAGCCCATATAGCTCAGGATTTTATGAGAACGCAATAAAAGAAAAAACACCCTCTCTTGTTTCACTGCTCGATCCTTCCGGGTTTTCTAAGGCGTTTATTCATTCGGAGATAAATAACCTCCATTTTCTTATTGAACTTCAGAATAAGATGCACACCCCCATATTTATTGTTCCACAGCTGATACTTTTTAAAAGAACTCCCGAAAAGGAAGGTTTCAGGCTGAGGGATATATTTTTCGGGTTCAAGGACGATCTTGGGATTATAAGAAAGGTTATACTTTTTTTCAGGTATAACAGGTCTACATTCATTGATTTTGGGGAACCTGTTAATCTTAAGGCCTACCTCGAAGCACAGTCTCCTGATAAACCGTCAGAACAGACAGAGCTAGAATTAAAAGAGGAGCTTATCACCAGGATTGACAACCAGAAGAGAATCATACTGGGCCCTATAATGAAATCACGCCAGCAGCTTAAAGAAATTGTTCTGCAGGACAAGGGAATAAATGCCCTCATAGATAAAATGTCTGGGAGTGATCCTAAAAAGGTATCTGCAAAAAGAAAAAAAGCCGGTGAATATTTTGATGAAATTGCAGCGGACTATAATATCTCCTATGTCATGCTGTTCCGTTTTATTCTTGTATGGCTATGGAAAAAGATATTCAGCGGAATAGATGTTATCCCCTCAGAACTGGGTGAAATAAGAGAATGGGCAAGAAAAGGCCCTCTGATATATGTGCCGTCTCATAAAAGCCATATTGATTATCTTGTGATCAACCATATCCTTTACGATTACAACATGCATATCCCAAGAATCGCTGCCGGGCAGAATCTTGCCTTCTGGCCCATGGGGCATATTTTCAGAAGATGCGGTGCTTTTTTTATAAGACGTTCTTTTCAGGGAGCGAAACTCTATTCCGAAGTTTTTTCGCGTTATATAAAGGCCCTGCTTCAGGAAGGGCATCCTATCCAGTTTTATATAGAAGGCGGCAGAAGCCGAAACGGAAAACTGATACAGCCCAAAAGCGGGTTTTTATCCATTGTTTTACAGGGATATGAGCAGGGGTACTGCAAAGACCTTATATTTGTCCCAACGTCAGTCATCTATGACCGTATTATAGAGGAGCGATCCTACCGCAAGGAGCTGGGCGGCGGTAAAAAAGAGAGTGAAAACTTTAAACAGGTTATTCAGGCCAGGCGTTTTCTTAAAAGCAGCTATGGAAAGATATATATAAGGTTTAATAAACCTTTTTCATATAAAGAGTATTGCGAGTCAGCGATAGAGGCAAATCAGGGTGAAACATCTAAAAAACTGGCGCTGCACCTGGCAGATTCAATAAACAGGGTTACCATTATTACACCTTTGTCTCTTATCAGCACTGCCATACTCACTTCCCACCGCAAGGGCTTTTATCTGCCGGAACTCAGGGAAACAATTGAGCTTTATATGAAGGCCGCAAAAAGATCCAATGCCCCTGTTTCTAATGATCTTAATGATCCGGATAAGGCAGTTGATGACTCCCTGGCGCTTTTAAAGGAGTGGGAAATAATCGAACACACATCCGAGGCATCTGAACAGGAGGAAGGTTTTTTCTTTATACAGGATGATAAAAAACTTGAGCTGGAATATTACAAAAACAGTATTATTCACTATTTTATTGATTACTCTTTTATTTCAACAGCACTATTGTCCCAGCCAGAAGAAGAAAACAACAGTGAAATGATTTTATCTGTTTTCAGTTTTTTAAGAGAAACATTTATAAGCGAGTTTTTGTTTGATACTGATCAGAGCGAAGAGGAAAAGGCGGCATCCATACTCGAATATTTTAAGGGTGAGGGCTTTTTAAAGGATTCCGAAGGCGGGGGATACAGGATAACCAAGTCTGGTTTTGACAATCTTCCTTCATGGGCGGCCCTTGCCAAGACATTTATAGAATCATACTGGATAGCTTCAAATGTAATACTGCAGACAAAGGATGAAAAACTTAAAGGCGACAACCTGATAAAGCAGACAATCAGCATGGGAAATAAATATTACAAGTCAGGTGTCATAGACCATATAGGGGCTGTATCAAGGATAAACTTTCTTAATGCGGTCAACCATGTAAACAAGGTGATACTGCCGGATACAAACGAGTCAGGAGACAAGACAAAGGATTATGATAAGCTTTCAGAATTTATTAAAAAGCTGCATATTCTGTCTGATTTGGGGGGCTGATATTCATTGGCTTTAGTGCAGTGTGTGGAAATATGTTTTTGCAGAGACGGGTTACAAACCCGTCTTAGAGGCAGGTGCCCCGAAATATATGTGCGGTATAATAAACGCTGGAGATAGCAGCAGCGTTTTTAAAGACGGGTCAGAGACCGGTCTCTACGATTAAAAAAACAAAAACAGGAAAGAAAGCCTTTCGCCCTTTTTCCTGTCCCTGTGGTCTCTGCGGTATCTCATATATTTAAATGCTTTGCGATGGTTTTTGCCTTTCCTCTTTTCTCTTTGCTGATTTCTCTCTCCTGCTTTTAACTAATGCCGGGTCTGTTCAAAGAAATAGCTGAAAACAAGCAGACCTGCTGCCAGTGCAGGTGTTTTAATTGGGTTGAGCCCTTCCAGAAAAAACATGCTTATTAGAGATGCGAGCACCAGGGCCACTAATAATCTTGCAAGAAAAATATAAAATTTATTCATATTGAAATATCAGTCTTTCTTTTTGAATTGAACTATCTTGGTCTTCTTTTTTGAGTCTTTTTTATCTGTTGAATCATCTTCGGTTTCGGTATCCTCTTCTTCATCATCAAATTCCGGAGATTCAACCTTTTCAAGACGCATACTGTTTCCGCCCATGGTGAATATGTCGCCGTTAATATATTCTTCACGAAGGATCCATGTTATCACCTGTTTGGGTATGGTAAGTAAAGTAAGGGTAACCCTGTACCAGTCAGGTTTTACATCCGCCTCTATTCTTTCTATTCTGGCATACACCCCTGGTTCTTCTTTATAATAAACAAGGACAATATCCCCTTCTATATTCATAATTTATGCACCTCATTTTAAATAAAATCTTTGCTGATAAAATACAGTTATTACCAGTTTTTTTGTTCAAGTTAAAGGAAAAGATATTTTATCGTACCTGCCTGGAAAAAAAGCAAAAAACTAAAACTATAATCTCACACAAAGGCACGAAGAACACTAAGAAAGAATAAAAGACTAAAAGCATATCTCTCGCAGAGAAAGACATATTATTTTAAAGATATCTTTATTGATTTATGGCCTATACAGGATTTATCACCAACAATATAACTGGATTCCCCGGTCAAGCCGTGGAATGACAACCTTTCATCACCGTCATTCCCCGACTTGATCGGGGGGTCCAGTAAACAAAACTCCAAAAGGTGCATAATTTAATTTTAATGAAAAGACCGCTTTAAACTTTATAATTAATAAGCTTTCCTCTGTGAACTCTGCACCTCAAGTGAGCGAAACGAACGGGTGTGAGATATATGCTTTTTGTTTTTACCCATTAAATAATCAGGAACTTCTTCATGAAGAACTTGACATACTCTGTTTCGGATTCTAAATTCGTGAAAATTTTGCAACAAAAATATTGGAACAATTTTTTATTTTTATTGTCTAATTCCGCGTAAAAAGTCATTTAAATAAATTACAGTTATCGGGGTAACCCCGCAGAAAATAAAAAATCTCTTTATGAGCCCATAGGAGGAGAATATGGCAGTTGATGTTAAACAGATTGGAGAACGGGTTGAAAAGGAAAGCCCGGTAATTCAGCAGATAAGATCGGAAATGCACAAAATCATTGTAGGGCAGGATGAACTTATTGACGGGCTGATACTTGCGCTCCTGTGCAATAATCATGTCCTTATAGAAGGTGTTCCCGGTCTTGCAAAGACGCTTTCCATTACCACTCTTTCAAAAATGCTTCAGGCATCCTTTAACAGACTCCAGTTCACCCCGGATCTTCTGCCTGCGGATGTTATAGGTACTCTAATCTACAACCCCAAAACAGGCGAGTTTACTACTAAAAAAGGCCCTATATTTGCCAATATAATTCTTGCTGATGAAATCAACAGGGCGCCAGCCAAGGTTCAGAGCGCGCTTCTTGAAGCAATGCAGGAACGTCAGGTAACAATAGGCGATACCAGCTATGCGCTTGATGATCCATTTATGGTAATGGCAACCCAGAACCCCATAGATCAGGAAGGCACCTACCCTCTTCCGGAAGCCCAGATGGACAGGTTTATGTTTAAAATAACCGTGTCATACCCAACCAAGGCCGATGAGCATCAGATATTAAAACGAATGGCAAAAACATCTCCCTCATTTGAGGTTAACCCTGTAATAACACCGGAAGATGTTAAAAGGCTCAGGACCCTTGCTGATGACATATACATGGATGAAAAGATCGAGGAATATATTATAGATATCATCGAAGCCACAAGGAACCCCGAAGCCTACAGGCTTGATATAAAAGAATTTATCCGCTACGGGGCATCTCCAAGGGCATCCATCTTTTTAGCCATGGCATCCAAGGCAAACGCCTTTATAGAAGGAAGAGGATATGTAACACCCCAGGATGTTAAAACCGTTGCAATGAAGGTACTGCGTCACAGAGTTGTGCTTACATACGAGGCTGAGGCTGAGGAAAAAACTCCCGAAGATATTATCAACCATATTTTACAGACAGTTGACGTTCCATGATACCGGGCGAACTTGCAAAAAAAATAAGGTATATCCAGATATATACCAGCAAGGCTGTTAACGACAGCCTGGCCGGACAGTATGAAAGTCTGTTCAAGGGCCGGGGAATGGAATTCCAGGAGGTCCGTGAGTACCAGGTTGGTGACGATATCCGCTCTATTGACTGGAATGTTACGGCCAGGGCCGGTGAGCCCTATGTGAAGCTCTTTAAGGAAGAGCGCGAACTTACTGTAATGTTCCTTGTGGATCTTTCTGCATCCGGTTCATTCGGAAGTACAAAGCAGATAAAAAACGAGGCAGCCGCAGAAATATGTGCGCTTCTCGCTTTTTCGGCAATCAAGAACAATGACAAGGTGGGTCTTGTTGTGTTTACGGATCATGTGGAGATGTTTATTCCTCCTCAAAAAGGCACAACCCATGTTTTAAGGCTTATTAGAGAGCTTTTAAACTTTAAACCCTCAAAGGGAAAAACAGACCTTGTTGCTGGCATGGATTATCTGGGCCGTGTTTTACATAAAAAAAGCGTTGTGTTTTTAGTGTCGGACTTTCAGGGTGAAGGATATGAAAAACAGCTCAGGATACTCGGAAAACGCCATGACCTGATAGCTGTATCAATAACAGACCCGAGGGAAGTAAGCATGCCCAATGTGGGGATTATAGAACTTGAAGATGCGGAAACAGGAGAAATAATAACCATAGATACAGGAAGTGCCGGGTTCAGGAAAAAATATGCACAGCTTGGAAGCGCAAGAATGGATGATCTCAAAAAACTGTTCCGTTCCATGGATATTGATCACATTGATATAAGGACAGGTCAGGACTATGTGTTTGACCTTGTCAAATTTTTCAGGACCAGGGGTAGAAGAAGGAGGTAAACTTAAGGATGTCGCAGCTTGATTTGAGTGTCCCTGAAACAGGTAATAAAAATAAAAACAGTTCTGCAGCATTAATGTATGTGCTGCTGTGCCTGCTTATAATTATTTCCGGAGTTAATACATACTTTCTTATAAACTGTAAAGATTCAGGCACCAAACCTGTTAACGGTCTTACGCCTGCTTCTGACGAATTAAAAAAGCTTGCCCTTAAGCTTGAAAAACAGGAGCTTAACGATCAGGCTGTCAGCGCGTGGAAACAGTACCTTGCAGGTTCTGATGTTAATGCAGATGAAACCGCAAAGATCTGGTACAGGATAGGGAAAATCTACCAGGCAAAGGGGGAATATAAAAATGCCCTTAATGCCTTTTACTATTCCGAAAGCTTTGCATCTCCTGCTGATATTAAAAATGAGATAAACAGCAGAATTCAGGACTGCCTTGAGTCTGCCGGAAAATTTGCAGCACTCCGCTATGAACTTGATGAAAGGGTTAATGGAAATGAATCAAATTCAGGAGAAAACGTTGTTGCCGAAATAGGCGCCTATAAAATCACCCGCGAAGAACTAGATAAAAAAATAGAAAAGCTGATTGAACAGAGAATAACAGGCCTTTCGCGATATCTTCCGGAAGACCGCATTAACAAAGAAAAGGAAAACCTTTTAATGCAGTATTCATCCGAAAACGGGAGAAGAATGTTTTTAGAGCAGTTTATTGCAGAAGAAGTGCTCTACAGAAAGGCCCGTGAAGAGGGTCTTGCTCAAAGTCCCCAGGTTACGGATGCTCTTAAAGAGATGGAGCGAAACTACCTTGCATCAAAGGTAATTGAAAACAGCTATAAGGATAAAATCAACATAACAGCTGTTGACGTTAAAAACTTTTATGAAGCAAATAAAAGTAAATACATAAAAAAGCAGGAAGACGGTACAGAACAGCAGCTTACATTTGATGAAGCCAGAGACAGGGTATCTATGGACCTTATGGCCGAAAAGGAGAAGGATGTTCAGAGAAATCTACTTTCCATGCTTCGTGATAAATATAATGTTGTTGTTCATAATTCGGCTTTGTCACCTTCAAACAGTAAAGAAAGCAGATAGCCAGGCTGTAATATGAAAAAACAATTTTCACATAAGTGTAAACAGATATTTACCGCAGTATGCCTGGTGCTGTGCCTGACAGCTTTTTATTCATGCAAAAAAGATTCGACAGATAAAGGTACGGCAGTTAATAACGCAGAAGGCATAGAAGAAACAGTTGAAAGAGGTCCTGCAAAAGTTACCCTTACCCTTGATAAAAAGGAAATATCAATAGCCGACAGGATAAACCTGTCAATAGTCATTGATATAGAAGAAGACTATGAAGTCGAGCTCCCTGCCTTTGGGGAAAAACTGGAACAGTTCGGCATTGTTGATTACCACAACAGCCAGCCGGAACTTAAAGGCAATGACCGCAAGCTTTTAAAGCGCACATATGTACTGGAGCCTTTTTTATCCGGAGATTACCCAATACATCCCATGAAAATACAGTTTTATAAAAAAGGGGATGATGCTCCGGTTAAACATTTTGTTGAAACACCTGAGGTAAGCGTAAAGGTCAAATCTCTTCTCCCCGAAGACATGAAGGATCTGGCTCTTAATGAAATAGAGCCGCCCCTGTCCTACCCCAGATCCTATACATTATGGATATTGTCCGGTGCGGGAGCTGTTTTATTACTCATAATTGCATCAGGCATTTACTATTACCGGAAGAGGACAAACAAAATCGGGTCAATAGACGCTGTGCTAAGCGCCCATGACATTGCCTACAATGAACTAAGGACACTTGTTGATGAAAACCTGATAGATAAAGGTGAAATAAAGCAGTTTTACCTGAGGCTTTCTGCCATTATCAGGAGGTATATAGAAAACAGGTTCGGTCTTAAGGCTCCAGAACAGACAACAGAGGAATTCTTATCGGGGCTTGAAAAGGCAAATAATTTTCCGGATCAGTACAAGCCTCTTTTAAATGACTTTTTAAGGCACTGCGACCTTGTGAAGTTTGCAAAGTTTGAACCGGGCACGGAAGATATTCAAAAAAGCTTTGACAGCTGCAAGGCATTTATACAGGGAACAGAGGAACAGGAATAAATATTATGCACTTTGAATCACCGCTCGCATTTCTATTACTGCTTATAATCCCTGTCCTGATATATTTTAATTTTTTCAGGAACAGGAGAGGTACAATCAGGTTTTCTTCTGTAAGAAATGCGGCAAAGGCAACAAAATCATTACGGCAGAAACTGATAAGGCTTCCGGATATGATCCGGATTTTAGCCCTTATATTACTGATAACCGCACTTGCCCGCCCCCAGACCGGCATGGAACAGGTGAAAGAGTTCAGCAAAGGTATTGCCATTGAAATGGTAGTAGACCGATCCACCAGTATGAGTGCCGAACTCGAATACAACGGCGAAAACATAAACAGGCTTGAAGCCGTTAAAAGAGTGTTTGAAGAGTTTGTAATGGGAGGCCGCGACCTTGACGGAAGGCCCAACGACCTTATAGGCATGATAGTCTTTGCAAGATATCCCGATACCATATGCCCTCTTACACTGGCCCATGGAGCTCTTCCTGCATTTTTAAAAAATGTCGATCTCGTAAAAACAAGAGAAGAAGACGGGACAGCCATAGGCGATGCGCTGGCCCTTGCTGCAGCACGGCTTGAAAAGGCAGAAAAATCACTGAGCGAGCAGAAGGAAGGATCAGGCAAATATGAGATAAAAAGCAAGGTAATTGTGCTGTTATCAGACGGTGAAAACAATGCCGGTAAACGCACCCCCTTACAGGCAGCAGAGCTTGCGGCAAAATGGGGAATAAAAGTTTACTCCATTGCTATAGGCGGCGGAGAGTCCGTGACTTCGGTACAGACTCCCTTCGGTACATACAAGGTCCCATCAAGACAGAGAGTGGATACTTCTACACTAAAGGCTATTGCAGAAAAAACAGGCGGATTTTTCAGACAGGCTGATGATGCTGATTCACTTATAGATATATACAAAGAAATAGATTCAATGGAAAAAAGCGAAATAGAGTCAGTACGTTTTGTCGATTATAAAGAATCCTTTTTATGGCTGGCAGTGGCAGGATTTCTGCTGATAATATGCGAGGTTATGTTAAGAAGCACTGTTTTCAGGAGAATACCATGAACGGAATTATACTTCATAATATCAATATGCTTCACCTTTTGTGGTCGGTCCCTCTTGTGGCGGCAGTTTTTCTGTACGCATGGTCCAAAAAGAAAAAGGCACTTGAAATGTTCATTGAGGCCGGTCTTCTTGATAAAATAAATATCACAACGGACAACTCAAAAAAGTATTTCAAGGCTGTGCTTATTCTTCTGTCGCTTGTCTTCATCATATTTGGTCTTACAAGGCCTTCATGGAACCCCAGGCCAGAAAAAATAGAACGAAAAGGAAGAGACATTGTATTTTTGCTTGATGTATCAAAAAGCATGCTGGCGGAAGACCTTGCGCCGAACCGTATAGAAAGGGCCAAGCTTGCCATAAACGACTGTATTGACCAGCTTCAGGGAGACAGAATTGCGCTTGTAGCATTTGCAGGAACGGCAGCAGTAAAATGCCCCCTTACCCAGGATTACGGATTTTTTAAGATGATGCTGAGTAAAGTTGATACAGACAGCATAGCAAGAGGCGGAACAATGATGGGGGATGCCATCAGGCTGCTTGTTAATGATGTTTTTGATGACCAGGCCAAGGAGTATAAGGATATAGTGCTGATAACCGACGGTGAAGACCATGACAGCTTTCCTGTAGAGGCCGCAAAAAAAGCCGGTGAAAAAGGTATGAGACTTATTGCAATCGGTATTGGTGATGAGAACGAAGGAAGGCGTATACCCATTGTAAATGAAAAGGGTGAGAAGACTTTCTTGAAATATAACGGTAAAGAAGTGTGGAGCAGGCTTGATGCCGATACATTAAGAAAAATGGTTAATGTAACACCGGGCGGAAAATATTTTAATGTTGCAACAGGTACTATAGACCTTGGCACTGTTTACATACAGCTTATAGCAGGAGCTGATAAAAAAGAACTGGAATCAGAAACAATCAAGCGGTATGAAGAGAAGTTCCAGATTTTTTTAACTATTGCTTTCCTGCTTTTATGTATTGAATTTGTTTTGTCAGAAAGAAAAAAAGAGGCAAAAAATGCTTAACAGAAATCATATCCTCCTTTTTATAGTATTTGCGTTAATTTTCTGCAGCACTGTTTCTGCTGATTCTACAGCATCTCTTATTGAAAAGGGAAACAGGTCGTGGCTTTCAGGTGATTTTGATACTGCTATAAAAATATATGATGAAGCCGCGGTTAATGATCCTGAGTCGCCCTATATCTACTTTAACAAGGGGACAGCCCTTTATAAAAAAGGGGATTTTGTTTCTGCCATTGATGAATTTGAAATGGCTGCCTTAAAAAGCAAAATACCGGAAATGGAATCAAAGGCAAGATTCAACCTTGGAAACTGTACATTTCGTGAAGCTGAAAGACAGATGGACAGCGACCTAAACAAGGCTCTTGAACAGTGTCAGAAAAGTATCATCCATTATCAGGATGCATTAAAGCTTAATCCGGAATTTAAAAACGCTGCAGAAAACATAGAGATTGTAAGACTGCTGATGAAAAATATCCTGGATGAAATTAAAAAACAGCAGGAACAGGCAAAGCAGCAGGAACAGCAGGCAAAAGAAAACGCCGAAGAGCTTAATAAAATAATAGAAAGACAGGAAAAGACACTTTCTGAAACAAGGGAAACTTCAAACAGTAAAAAAAGCCCGTCAGAAAAGAAAAAGGCATTTGATAAAATTGCTGATGAGCAGAAGGATATAAGAGAAGATACACAGAAGCTTGCAGATAAAATCACACAGCAGGCTGCACAACAGCAGCAGGCTCAGGAAAATCCTGCTATTACTCATCTCAATAATGCTGTAAAAGAACAGGAAGCATCAGAAGGTAATTTAAGGAATTCAGCGGTTGATCTTTCTGAAAAGAATCAGGAAAACGCAATAAAAGAACTTAAGGAAGCCCTTAAGCCGCCTGAACAGGATAAGAATAATCAGCAACAGCAGGGTCAGCAGAACCAGCAGGGACAAAATCAGCAGAAGGATCAGGGAAAACAGGGCCAGGATCAGCAGAAAGATCAGCAGCAGGAAAATGGAGAATCTGAGCAGGAGCAAAGCAGCCAGGCTGAAGAGGAACAGGCCAGGTTTGAGGAAGCCGGTGAAGAAGCCCAGAATATACTGGATGAAGAAAAAAGAAATCAGAAACGCAGACAGATGGTAAAACCATTCGGATACAGGGATGTAGAAAAGGACTGGTAATGTATTCAAAGATCATAGTCTTATTATTAACCGTTTTACTCACATGCACTTCAGCATATGCTGCGGACTTTTCAGCCGAAGCCCTTGTTGAAAGTACTGAAGTTTATGCAGGTGAATCATTTGCATTTCAGATTCGTGTTTCGGGAACGGATGATCTTTCCGAACCGGATCTTACACATTTGAAGGATTTTAATGTTCAGTACAGAGGCGGATCACAGAACAGCAGTTCATCCATTACCATAATAAACGGCAGGATGACTAAAAATGAAAAAAAGGGGTATGTGTTCAGCTACATTCTGACACCTTTAAAAACCGGGCGTCTGACAATACCTTCCATTCAGGTAAAATCAGGCAGTGATACAGCCTGGACCTCTCCTGTTGCGATAAACACAAAGAAACCCGTTGAAACGGATGATTTCAAACTCAGGCTCACTCTTTCAAAAGAGTCATGCTACATAGGTGAGCCTGTAATTCTTACAGTGACATGGTATATAGGAAAGGATGTGCGTGATTTCAACCTTAACCTTCCTGTGCTTGAAGATGACAGGTTTAATTTTGCAGACCTTGCTGTAGACAACAGTTCAGGCAATAAACTGTTCAGGGTTCCGGTTGGGGGTGCCGAGATAATAGGAGAAATGAATAAAGGCTCTCTTGACGGCACTCAATATACGACTATCACTTTTAAAAAGGTTTTATTCCCTGAAGAACCGGGCAGTATAAAAATTGACCAGGCCGTTCTTTCATGCAGTGCGCTTTCAGGGTACAAGAAAAGCTCAAACAGTTTTTTTGATGATGATTTTTTCGGATCATCCAGAAGAGCCACATATCAAAAAGTTGTGATACCTTCCAACAGCCTTACTCTCAAAGTAAAAGAACTTCCGCAGGAAGGAAGACCATCAAATTTTTCAGGAAATATCGGTGAGTACAAAATAGAAACCAGTGCTTCACCTCTTGAGGTTAATGTCGGAGACCCGATAACTCTCACAGTAACACTGTCCGGTCCTGACTACCTTGAACCTGTTGAACTTCCGCCGCTCAATAGTCAGCCTGTTTTTAAAAAGGCCTTTAAAGTACCTGATGAAAGAGCCGTCGGCGAAATAAACGGAAAAAAGAAAACATTCACACAGACCATCAGACCGCTCAGTCCTGATATAAAAGAAATCCCGGCCGTAAAACTGCCTTATTTTGATACGGAAAAGGGAGAGTACCGCACAGCAGAATCTAAGCCTATCCCTCTGACTGTAAACAAAACAAAGGTTGTAACCCTTCTTGATGCCGAAGGTAATGCAAATGTTCCTGTTACAGGTAATGATATAGAAACCTGGGGAAAGGGAATTGTATTCAACTACGAAGACCTGTCTGTTCTGGATAAAGAGTACCTGACTCCCCTCTCCTGCTTTAAAGACGGACTGTGGGCCTTATACACTGTCATGCCGCCTGTAATTTTTATCATTCTGTTAATTACTGTCACCATTAACAGGAAAAGAAACAATGATCCTTTAAAGGTCATGTCACGAAAGGCCTTTGTAAAACTAAAAAAATCCTTAAAGGATACTGAGAGCAGTTCGCCGGATAAAGCCTGTGAAATGGTGCTTGATATTTTCCGGGAATACCTGGGCGTCAAGTTAAGGATGCCTTCAGGAGGAGCCATTACATTTGCTGATGCCAGGCTTAAACTTGACGAACTTGGAATAGAAAAAGAAATAATAGAAAAGTTAAAAGAGATGTTTGAATCATGCGAGGCAGGAAGGTATGCAGGCAGCATCACTTTTAAAGATAATTCAACACTGATAAACAGGGCACTGGCTGTTGCGTCTGAACTGGAAAAGAGGCTTAAATAAATGGCAGTAACAGACAACAAAACCGGAATGAAATTTAATATATTCAATAAAGCGATTATTAACCTGATATTTATATTAGTTGTATCCATATTAATTTCTTCTGCATCATCAATAAACTGTGTATATGCTGAAGAAATGGATAAAGCTGAGGTTTCCGACCTCTACAGCCAGGCAAAGGAATACTTCAGGCAGGCAGACAGCAAATCTGCAGTTTCCCCTGATGAAGCACGCAGCCTGTATAAAAAATCCGCCATGCGCTATGAAAAGCTTATTAAGGACGGCGGCATTGAAAACGGCAGAATTTATTATAACCTGGGCAACACCTATTTCAGAATGAATGATATAGGACGCGCAATACTGAACTACCGCAGGGCAGAACAGTACATGCCCAATGATGCCAACCTGAGACAGAACCTTAAATACGCAAGGGAAAAGCGTATAGACAAGGTTGAAGAAAAACAGGAAACAAAGGTGTTAAAGACTATCTTCTTCTGGCACTACGATCTTTCGGTTAAAACCAGGCTGGTTATTTTTACAAGTTTTTTTGCACTTGTATGGGTATTTGCAGTAATCAGGATATTCAGCCGCAAACCCTATCTTTTCTGGGGTATTACTGTATCTGCAGTGTTTGCCGTGCTGTTTTCAGGCTCGCTGATAGCTGAAGAGATAAACCTTAATAAAACAAGGCCGGGTGTAATACTTACAAATGAAACAGTTGCAAGAAAGGGTAACAGTGAAACATATGAGCCGAGCTTCAAAGACCCGCTTCATGCAGGTACCGAGTTTATTCTCATGGAAGACAGGGGAGACTGGTACCAGATTGAGCTTTCGGATTCACGCACATGCTGGGTAGCGTCAAAGGATGTAGGGCTTGTGAGGTGAGATTTCATCAGGGATAAAAAAAACAATTCTATTTTTTTCAATAAAGTCTTTCTTTGTTAAATTTCCAGATGATGCAAGTTATGTAATTCTGCAATATTATTTGGGTTGGGTTAAGCGAAGCAACCCAACAAAAATTGTTGGGCTAGGGCAACTCCGATGAACAAAGCGACATTATACAGCCATAAATAAAGGATGTTGGGTTACAACCAACCTACCTGTCTCAATACAGTGTTTACTTTGTCACCTCTTTCCTTTTAAATTTTCCCGCCAGAAGTAAAAGTGCTGACTTAATTGAATATTGAATATCGAACAAAGAACAGCAGAATGTCGAATAAACTTAGATGTTATATTCTTTAGGAAAAAGTGAGCAAAACTGAAAAAACAGGTAACAAAACTGCTGACCGGAATAAAAAGAAACCTTTATAATTCGATATTTCTTGTTCAGTATTCGATATTCGTATTTTAATTTCACTTAACCGGTTCAACCATAACTGGAAAATACAGACTTGTATAAAGGTCGAGATAAAAAAAAGACCTGTTCCTATAGGTAATAAATCATACTAACCTGTAGGGGCCGACCTCTGTGTCGGCCCGCGAAATAGTATAAAAAAACTTAAAAAGTAAAAACACCTATATTTTATTAGTGCGCTCGGTGATTTTTAATATTTTAGGCTGACAGGTGAATGCTGAGCGCTGACAGCTTTATAAATAATGAATAGCACCATGACTCAATATTGTTTATATAATTGTAATGGATTAATTTGAATTGAAACTTTGAAGTGGCGGAGGAAGTAGGATTCGAACCCACGGAACTTTCGTTCAACGGTTTTCAAGACCGCCGCCTTAAACCACTCGGCCATTCCTCCGCGATCATTTGTGGAACTTCATATATTACGATTAAATGAAAATATCAAGCAATAAAAAAATAAAATTTTATTATTTTTTATTTCTTTTATCAATGCCACCGCCTGTTTCAGGCTTTCAACAGAAAGGCGTATAGAAAACTTAAATAAAATCAAACGCCTCCCCCATCTCCATGAGTTATGATACAATGCAGTCATCTTTTTCTTGACAGAAATTGAAGATAACTATTATAGATACCGTCTCATAAATATTAATAATTCACACAATCATTTTTTTCAGGAGATATTAATTATGGAAAAATGCCCATGCGGTAGTGATAAAACATATGAAGAGTGCTGCCAGCCTGTTATCCAGGGCACAAAGGATGCCGAAACAGCCGAAGCGCTTATGAGATCAAGGTACAGCGCCTTTGTTAACGCGGAAATTGATTATCTTTACAATACAGTCTCAGCCGATCAGCAGAGTGACTTTAATCATGCAGATACAGAAGACTGGGCAAAAAACAGCGACTGGCAGGGTCTTGAGATACTTGAAACTGCTGACGGCGGTCCGGACGATGAGACTGGTACAGTTGAATTTGTAGCAAAATTTAAACAGAACGGTCAGTTAGTACGTCATCATGAACTTGCTTCATTTGAAAAAATAGACGGAAAATGGATTTTCATGGACGGGGAAGTCCCCAAGCCCAGACAGGTAATCCGTGAAGCCCCTAAGGTCGGCAGAAACGAGCCATGCCCATGCGGCAGCGGCAAAAAGTTTAAAAAGTGCTGCGGCAAATAAAAAAACAGAAGATTAGAAGTTTAGAAAATCAGAAGTTTAGTTTTAAAATATGGGCATGCGAGATGATGCGATATTTTAATATCTTTAAAGATGAACATCCTGCATCGAATGCTGAGTGTTGGATGTTCATCTTTTTTATGCTGTTATGCTTAAAGTCAAAAACATTGACCTTGCCCCTATAACCCAAATGTTTTAATCCGCAAGTAATCTGTCAACAACAACCCGGCCTTCTCTGATAACCATCATGATATCCTTTGTGTTCCTTATATCATCAAGAGGATTGCTTCCAAGAATAACAATATCCGCTGCCCTTCCCTCTTCTATTACTCCAAATGTATCATCTTTTCTAAGGAGCTCTGCATTTCCTCCTGTAGCAGCTTTAACAGCATCCATATTTGACATACCTGCTGCTGTTAAAAGCTCCATCTCAAGATGCACACACTCTCCATATGGAATCATGGGAACACCGGAGTCGCACCCCACACCGATCCTTACACCTGCTTTAATTAATTTTCTCATCCCTGCTTCAAGGTCGGCATATACGCCGGCAGCGCCCTGTACAATATCATCATGCCGTTTAACTACAAGCATGGTTGGTACAATCCACACATCATTATCGGTTAGAAGCCTTAATGTTTCATCTGTTATCTCATGTTCTGCTGTTGCAGGATTTATTACATGCTCAATACTGTCAGCTCCTATTTTTACGGCTTCTTCAACACCCGGAATATCTTCAACATGAACCATTAAAGGTTTACCATGTTTATGGGCGGCATCTGATATTCTCTTAAGCTGGCTGTTTGTTAACCTCGGTACCTTATTGGGGTAATCCATTTTGTTAACTTCAGTTAAAAATGCCTTTATCCAGTCAACACCGGAATCAGCGAGCTTTTTTACCTCCAGTTCTATATCAGTATCATCCGTTACCAGTATACAGGCATGATCAATCACATCCCGGTCCGCAGAGAATACTGTAAAAGCAGGATGTCCGCCATCAGCCTGTATCATACGTCCTGATGCTATAATACGGGGTGCAGTTATTTTACCTCTGTTTACATCATCTCTGAATGTAATAATATCCGGAGTGTAATCACCTGCGCTCCTTACAGCTGTAACTCCCCACTCAAGAGCTGCTTTCATATTTTCTGCATAATCATAGCTGTCAAAACGGCTGCTCAGCCCGGGCCTGTCCAGCCGGTCGCTTCCGCCTATGTGTGAATGTGCATCTGTAAAACCCGGAAGCAGGGGGCTTCCTTTAAGATCTATCACACAGGCATCACCAGGTACTTCAACATCTTTGCCGGCTTTTACTATTCTGTTGTTTTTTATTATCACAACGGCATTTTCTACAGGTAAATCATCTCTGCCGTTTATCAGATATGCGTTTTTTAATACGAGCATTTTTTAACCTTTCATGTATAGAAATTATGACGTGACTGCACTTTAATTTGCTTTAAAATGTTTTTCAAGATTTCATTGGTATGCTGAAAACTGCGTAAAAGCAAAATAGAACAGGGCTGACAGCCGGGTGCTTTATTTAGATGAAAGATGCTGATCAATCATGCTGTACAGCTCATTGGGGTTTATTGGCTTGGTAAGATAGTCATCCATCCCCGATTCAATACACTTATCCCTGTCTCCCTTCATGGCATGGGCCGTAAGGGCTATTATTTTCACATTATGGTTCAATACTTTTGATTCAGGGTTCCTGATCATGATTGTGGCCTCATGACCGTCCATAACAGGCATTTGTATATCCATTAAAACCAGGTCGTAATTTGTTTTTTCAAGGGCTTCTATTGCTTCTTTTCCATTCTCCACAGCTTCTACTTTGTAGCCGAATTTTTTTATCAGGCGCATGGCAAGCATTTTGTTAATCATATTATCTTCTACAAGCAGTATTTTTGCTTTTTTAGATTTTTCATCTAAAATAGTATGCCGCGTAATAATCGGCGGCTTTTCCGTTTCGACAGGTTCGCCGCAACGTGCCATAACACTCATTATACAGTCATACAGCTGACTTCTTCTTACAGGCTTAACAAGATACCCGTCAAATCCTATATCTTTAACCGCTGCATAATCACCTCTTATGCCTCTTGATGTGAGCATTATCAGCTTGATATCTTTCATTGCTGTATCGTTCTTTATTATTTTGCCGAGCTCCATTCCGTCCATAACAGGCATCTGCATATCTGTTATTACCAGATCATAAGGTGCTCCTACTTTTACTACAGCTCTTAAAAGCCTTAATGCAACATCAGCGCTTTTGGCTTCATCATAATTTATCCCCCATGAATCAAGATACTTTCCGAGGATTTTTAAGTTGGTATCATTGTCATCGACTATAAGCAGTCTCTTCTCTTTAAGGTTTTCAGGGACAACATGTTCCGATTCATTAATATTTTTCTGTTTTTCAAAAACCGTGGTAAACCAGAAAACAGAACCTTTATCAGGTTTGCTCTCAACGCCCACCTTACCGCCCATCATTTCAGCCAGTTTTTTTGATATGCTTAAACCAAGCCCTGTTCCCCCGTATTTCCTGGTTGTAGATGCATCAACCTGCTCAAAAGATCTGAAAAGCCTCTTTACATCTTCTTCAGAAATACCTATCCCTGTATCTCTAACTTCAAACTTCACAGTAATATCAGCATCGGTTTCTGTCTGCATGGTAACATTTATAAAAATTTCACCTTCGTGAGTAAATTTAATGGCATTGTTAATAAAATTTACCAGTATCTGTCTTAATCTCCCAGGATCACCCTTTATCAGTGACGGAATGTCCGGATCAATATAATAGGTAAATTCAAGCCCTCTTTCATGTGCTGTAATGGAAGGAATATCCATTATTTCACTGATGGAATTTCTGAAGTTAAAATCCAGCACTTCCAGGTCCAGCCTGCCTGCTTCTATTTTTGAAAAATCAAGAATATCATTAATTAAAGAAAGAAGAGAATCCGCACTGCTTCTTATGGTATTCATGTATTCTCTCTGAATTCCGTTTAAAGGAGTATCCATCATAAGAGCGGTCATGCCGATAACGCCGTTCATGGGAGTCCTTATCTCATGGCTCATGTTTGCCAGAAACTCACTTTTATACCTGCTGGCATTTTCAGCCGTCTTTATAGCTTCTTTTAATTTGTTTTCCGCCTCTTTACGTTCTGTAATATCATGCTGCACACTTAAAACTACAGGTTTTCCCATAAAATTAATCTTTGTTGAAAATAACTGAACAAATACTCTTTTTTTATCGATCCGCTCAAAACAGATAACAGTGTCGCTTACCGGGATATTATCATCTACGTCCTGATCAAGTTCGTCCTTTGTTTTGCCTTCAATAGAAATCAATTCAGCAATACCGGATATATGCATTCCGCAGACTTCATTAACCTGTGAAAAGCCCATGAGCCTGGTATATGCTGTATTGGCAAATAGAATTGTTCCTTTATCAATTACTATTATACCGTCAGGTATAAGATCTATTATTGCCCTGTAACGCTCCTCACTTTCATTTAAAGCTATTTCGGCATCTCTCTGCCTGCTGACATCAATATGAACTGACTGAATCAGCCTGTTACCGTCAATCTCCATTGGCACATAACTGACCAGCATGCTTTTTATATCTCCGCTTTTTGTTTTATGTCTGGCTTCAAAAACACGAGTTTTTTTAAATCTGTCGTCTTTATGTCTTTCGGAGATAATTTCACTGGTAAGATTAATGTCTATGTCGAATATGCTTAGATTCTGGAATTCTTCCCGTGTATAGCCAAGTGTATCATGGGCAACATCATTAAATTCTATAATCCTGCCGGTTGAATCCAGAACACATATTGATATACCTGCATGGCGGAAAAATGACTGGGCTTTTTCCTGGTTTGACAGGAGTTCAGTATTAATACGTTCCAATTCCCGGTTTTTTTCAAGAAGCTCATCATAAGTAGGCTGGTTCTGCATCTGTTCACCTGTTTCTTTTATTAAAAAAAATAATATCAAGATTAATATTAAGAGAAAATAAATACTGTCATGCTCTTTTCTTGACAGAATTATTCTTATGCTGTTAACTGGTACTTTGATGTCCACCAGCATTAAATCCACATACGCCTGAAATTACATCCCTGTAATGAAAATAGGGATAAAAAGTCATGGCTTTCATAATAAACAGATGCATGTTTGATTATATTAAACTGTCAGCTGAATTGCATCTGATTAATAATTACCGCCTGACTTTGAAAGCTCTTATCAGCTAAAATGATATAAGAGCAAATATTTTATATTCCCATTATTCATGCTGCTGTTGAAAAATACCTGAATCACAAAATGCTTATATGTAAATCACTGGTTCTAATGATTTTTATTCTTGTCAATTGCCTCCTGTTAATAGAATATCTATCAACGGACTGGAATTAAATGGAGGAAAAAAAGTAATGAAACATAACATAATATTTATCTTTGTTATTTCTATAGTATTAATAACTGTAAATTCTTTTGCGGCCGAAAAGCTTTACGTATCCGATTCATTTACCATTACGCTCAGGACAGGTCCAAGTACCGAAAACAAAATAATAAAGATCCTTAATTCGGGACAGGAACTGGAGGTACTTGAAGCTCAGGACAAATGGAGTCGTGTCCGGGTGACCACCAAAAATGATACAGCACTTGAAGGATGGGTCCGGAATCAATACCTTATGGATCGAGTTCCATTTGAACTTCAGGTCACGGCTCTTTCTTCCGAAAACCGGAAACTGAAGGAAAAGCTGTCAACCATGAGCAGCAGTCTGAAATCATTTGAGAAGGATAAGCAGGATATCTCAGGTCAATATAAAGAAGCTCACAGTGAACTCGTATCACTTAAAAAAGAATATGAAACACTTAAAAAAGATTCTTCTCAATATTTATCACTCAAAAAAGAATATGATAAGAATATCATAAATATAAATTCAACAAAAGCGAGATTAAAAGAACTTGAAATTGAAAATATTACAATTAAGAAATCAAAGAATTACATATGGTTTGGTATAGGAGCTCTTGTTCTGCTTTTCGGTTTTATAATCGGATCAATTATGGGAAGACAGACTAAAAAAAGGTCCTCTTACTATTAAACTGTTCAGGTAAAAATCAAAACGGGTTAATTGATAAAATCAATTAACCCGTTTATTTTTTATGGCGGAGAGAGAGGGATTCGAACCCTCGGTAGGGCGTTAAACCCTACACACGCTTAGCAGGCGCGCGCCTTCAGCCGACTCGGCCATCTCTCCCTGAAACGTTTTAAGTTGCGTATAATAGATGCACACTTTAAAAATATCAAGCGTAAAATGATTTTTTTTTGCACTATTCAGATAAAAATAAAAATACTTAATGCATTAAAGATTTTTTGTATGCCTACTTTGACTTTCAGCCTTCTGCCTGGAGCTTACTGGTCAACCATTCCGTCTTTTATTGCTTTAATAGCTTCTGCGTAATCTTCTTTGTTAAACACTGCAGAACCTGCAACAAAGATATTGGCGCCTGCTGCAGATACATCTGCTATTGTTGAAGCGTTTACACCGCCGTCAACTTCTATGTCTACGTTCAGGCCTTTTTCATTTATCATCTCTCTAAGCTTTTTAATTTTTGGAAGCGTACTGCGTATAAATTTCTGTCCGCCGAAACCCGGATTAACAGACATGATAAGAACCATGTCAATGTCTTCCAGCACATACTCTATTGTTTCAAGCGGTGTAGCAGGATTTAATGACACGCCGGCTTTGCACCCTGCATCGCGTATCAACTGTATGGATCTGTGGAGATGATTTACTGCTTCAACATGAACGGTAATAATATCAGCACCTGCCTTTGCAAAATCATTGATATACATATCAGGGTTTTCAATCATGAGATGTACATCAAGAGGAAGAGCTGTTTCCTTTTTAACTCCCTCAACAACCAGCGGGCCTATTGTTATATTAGGTACAAAATGACCGTCCATTACATCAACATGAATATAATCAGCACCTGCTTTTTCTACGGCTTTTACTTCTTCACCCAGTTTTGCAAAATCTGCTGACAGTATTGATGGTGCAATTTTTCCCATTTTTTAACTCTCCTTTTTATTGATCCTTTTTAAGAAGGGCAGCAAAGAACCCGTCCATATTATTTTTGTGGGGATAAGACCTGAAAAAACCGTCATTGTCAATAAGGTTTGTTCCCCACTCAGGCACTGTGTCCCTTAGATCAACAACAGAAAACTGTTTTGACCTTGATATAAAATTATCAATAACTGTTTTATTCTCTTCCCTGGTGTATGTGCATACAGCATAAAGAAGCATGCCGCCGGGTTTTACAGCTTCTGCACTGTTTTCAAGAATCTTTCTCTGCACTCTTGATATTCTTTTAATATCAGGCTCTGTCCTGTTCCACTTTATATCAGGATGCCTTCCAATGGTGCCGAGCCCGCTGCATGGAGCATCAATCAGCACCCTGTCATATGATTTATTTAATGCAGGAGCAAAAGGAGCAGATGCGTCTGCTGTAACAGTATTTATACCGGAGAGCCCCAGTCTTTTAACACTGTCTTTCAGGCCTGTAAGTCTTTTTTTATCTGTATCAAGGGCTGTTACACTTCCTGTTCCGTTCATAAATTCCAGGAGGTGAGTTGTCTTTCCTCCAAGACCTGCGCATACATCCAGTACATCATCGCCCTGCTGCGGGTTTAAGAGTTCTGAAACTATCTGTGCTGCCTGGTCCTGTACCTGGAACAACCCTTTTTTAAAAGAGGAAAGCCTTTCTATTCTGCCTGTAAAATTTTTAAGTATTATACATCCCGGTGCATACTGTGCCGGCACCCCTTCAATACCTTCATCAGCCAGTATACTGACAAGTTCTTCAGTATCTGTTCTGGTCCTGTTTACCCTGATATTTAACAGAGGAAAAGAATTCTGGGCTTCAAAGAGTTCTTCTGTAAATTCAAAGCCGAACTCATTTACACATCGTTCGCTAAGCCATTCGGGGAATGAATAAAACCTGCTTAAATATTTTGCGGGAGCTTTGGATTTACCCGGAAATTTTATATTGTCTTTATTCCTGCAAATATTTCTTAACAGGCCGTTAACAAAAGATACAACATGCTGTTTACCCTTCTGAGCTTTTACCTGGTCCACAGCACTATCTACAGCAGCTCTTTCAGGCACACGGTCTAAAAAGAAAATCTGGAAAAGTGCGAGTCTAAGTATATTTAAAATTGTAATATCTATTTTTTTTACAGGCGTTTTGGAGAACTGACCGGTTATCCAGTCCAGTCTCAGCTTCCACCGCATAACTCCCTGGATTAGAATACTGATAAAAGCTCTGTCCCGTTCGTCAAAATCCGGGTTTGACTTAAAAATCTCTTCAAGGTAATTACCTGAAAAAGAATCTGACCTGTCCAGGGTTACAAGTGTCTTAAGGGCTATTTCCCTTGGTTTGTCTTTTTTAATTCCCAAGAAACATCCTTACTGCTTTTTCAACAAGCTCTACATCTATATCAGTATCAAAACAGGGACCGAACGGGCGTTTATTTAAAACACCGTAAACAGGTATAGGAAAACTGTCCTGAATACCGCTGGTAAGATCTCTTTCGCACGCCACACCGATAATAAGATGCGGTTTTTTATCAACCACAATTCGCCGGGCCAGGGTGCCTCCCGTGGCAACCGAGATAGGTATTTTATATTTTTCTGTAAGCTCTACAAGGTTCTTGATTTTACATTTTCCGCATTTTTTACAGTTTTCTATATCTCCTGTAACTCTCACGGTGCACTCATGAAACTGCAGGCAGTGGGGCAGAAGAATGAGAAGTTTTTCAGGCTTGACCTTTTTGCTTTCATTTAAGACAAGCTGATTATTTACTTCAATAAAGGATCTTCTGACCTGATCTTTTTTTATTCCGATAAGCTTTCCCATTACCACAAGCATTGGAAACAGGAACCTTATTACTACACCGCGAATGCGCCTGTTAAAGAAAAGGTTTTTTCCTCTTAATATTGTAAAGATAAGAGTAAATCCGCCTCCTATTAAAAACAGAACAACAAAGGCAAAGCACACAGCCATCACGGCCGGAAGCTTCGGGTGTATATTTTTGAATCCTACATATGGAATCCACCATAATAAAACAGCAATGGCAGTAAGCGCGCCGCATGTCATAAGCAGCAGAATTATAAACCTGTTCCTGTCACGTCTCCGGCTGTTTTTAGTGATATTATTGTCCACGTTTTATCCTGTATAATTCTGATTAGGTTCCACCCGGAAATTAAAATTAAAAATAATTCCGGACAGATACTTTTTTAACTGCCCAGAACAGTACCAGGGGCAATTTTATACCCTCTTAAAAAATCCGATGTTTTGATTCGTTTTTTGCCGGGAAGCTGGATTTCCTTAAGTTCAATAATACCTTTACAGGTTTCAACAATGAACCGGACTTTATCTTCAACAACTATCTTTCCCGGCTTGTCGGAAACATATTCCCTGTCTGTAATCTCAGGTGAAAAGAGTTTTATTTTTTTATTGTCCAGAGTAGTGGTTGCGCCTGGCAACGGGTCCATTGCCCTTATCAGTGATGATATTTTCAGAGCTTCCTGAGCCCAGTTAATTTCGGCCATTTCCTTTGTGATCTTTGATGCATAGGTGGACAGGCTGTCATCCTGAGGTTCCATTTTGAGTTCTTTACCTTCCGACTCTTTAAGGAACTTAATAACAACGTCACCTGAAAACTCAGAAAGCCGGTCAAAGAGCTGGCCGGTTGTTTCGTATTCCTTTATTGCGACTTCTTCCTTTAAAAGGACAGGCCCCTTGTCAAGACCTCTTGCCATTTTCATAAGGGTAATACCGGTAACAGGTTCATTATCAAGAATAGCCCACTGTATGGGAGCAGCCCCCCTGTATTTTGGTAAAAGGGAAGCATGTATATTAACAGCCCCGAATCTGGGAACTTCAAGTACCGTTTTATGAAGGATCTGCCCGAAAGCTGCAACGATAAAAAGGTCGGGTTTGAGACTTTTTAATATTTCTACAAAACCGCTGTCATTCACATCTTCGGGCTGAAGAACTTTTAAATCATAAAGAAGGGCAGTTTCCTTAACCGCTGAAAAGGCAACGCTTCGCCCCCTGCCCTTCGGTCTGTCAGGCTGTGTTACAACCGCAGAGATATTGAAACCGTTTTCAACAAGGCTTTTCAGGGCAGGAACAGCAAAATCAGGGGTACCCATATAGATAATATTGGGTTTACCCGGGAACATACAATCTGTGCTCTGATCCATAATACCTACAGCTCGCCTTTTTTAATCAGTTTTTTAATTCGTTTTTTATAGAGGGACCTTTTTATACTGCTGATATGATCAATAAACAGTACACCGTCAAGATGATCAAGTTCATGCTGCAGACAGACTGCATGAATGCCTTCAGCCTCAATTTCAATCGGATTGCCTTCACGGTCCAGGGCCTTGACGCATATCTTTTCATTTCGTGTTACATCAGCTGAGTAATCATATACGCTGAGGCAGGCCTCTTCATAAACAATGGAGCCTTCGCGTTCTGTAATCTCAGGGTTTATAATAACATTTATGTTTTCACCTTCTTCGGTGGGAGTCACATCATAAACAACAAGCCTGATTGACTCTCCTACCTGTGGTGCAGCAAGACCAATTCCAGGTGCTTTATACATTGTAACTGTCATGCCGTCGATCAATTCCTGAAGTTTACCGTCAATATTTTCTATAGGCTGAGCCTTGGCTCTAAGTACGGGATCCGGGTATCTATATATAGTAAGTGTATCGCTCATAAAATTACCGCCATTATTATTTTTAAGTGTCTATACTACAAAATATACACTATAACCAGACATTAAATATAAAAACTCATAAATCAATAGCCTGATAGAATTTATCTTGACATTTTACAGGCTTATCCCTATTGAAAGCCTATTATGAAAAATATAGCTAATTTTCTATTTGAAGTGGGAATGCTGAAAAAAACACCTCGAACCGGATACCAGTTTCTTGGATCGGGTAGTGAATCAGTTGCGGATCATTCCTTCAGGATGTCAATAATCGGCTACATTCTTGCAGGTGAAATTAAAGATGCAGACAGAAACAAAACTGTTTTAATGTGTCTGTTTCATGATCTGCATGAAGCGAGAACCGGTGATATGAATTATGTTAATAAACGGTACAATACGGTTAATGAGGAAAAGGCTGTCATGCATATGACAGAAGGACTTTCCTTTGGTAATGAGATCACTCAGTTAACCGATGAATTCAACCGGGCGGAAAGTATTGAGGCTACAATAGCCAAAGATGCAGACCAGATAGATCTAATCCTTGAGCTTAAACAGCAGAAAGACCTTGGAAACAAATATGCTGAAGAATGGATCTATTACGCTAAAAAAAGGCTGGTTAATGATAAATCAAAGGAACTTGTAGAAATAATACTACAGACAGACCATACTGAATGGTGGTTTGATAAACGTGTTGACCTCTGGGTAAATGGATCAGACAAGCGTAAAAACATTAAATAGGTTTTCGGGTTCCCTGAGCCCCAAGAAAACTGCATTGATTGCATCTTTCATTGCACACCTGTTATTGATAATCATTTTACAGCTGTATGCTCCGAGCATCTGGCCGGAAACAGAGCTAAAAACATACAGAGTTGAGTTAATGAGAGATGCAGTTGATGATATATCTCCCGCAAAACTTGAAGAGCTCAGCCGTGATGACAGCCTAAAAAAAGTAATGGATGCGGATAAAAACTCCGAAGAAACCATATCTCTTGATACAAAAGACAAGAGATATGTCTCCTACACCAGGATACTTAAGGGCAAATTAGCAAAATACTGGGGTTACCCGAAGAAAGCTAAAGAGCGGTTAATGGAGGGAACAACCCATGCGGTCTTCAGTCTTTCCCGTGACGGCGGACTTATAGGTGTATCAGTCACTGGTTCATCGGGACATAAATTACTTGATCAGGAAGGATCTGATGCAGTTAAACGGGCAGCCCCCTTTCCTCCATTTCCTGATTCCATCACTGTAAACAAGCTGAACATAATGGTATCTTTCAGCTACCAGATAACAGCAACAGAGAAAAAGGACTAGATTAGATGTAACATCTTATTACTATTAGCTTAATTGTAAAAGAAGATGCTTGACTCAGATCAAAATATGTTTATTTTAAGCTACCAAAAGTTTCAAAATCATTTCGTAATTTCGGAGTTATTATGTCAGGAAAAGATTATTATAAAATTCTTGGAGTTTCCAGGAATGCCACAGATGATGAAATAAAAAAGGCATATAGAAAACTTGCCATGAAATATCACCCGGACCGCAACAAGGATGATAAAGTTGCAGAGGGTAAGTTCAAGGATATAAGCGAAGCATATGCTGTTTTAAGTAATAAAGAAAAAAAACAGCAGTATGATACCTTCGGCTCCGAAGGATTTCAGAATAAATTTTCAAGGGAAGATATATTCCGTGATTTTGATCTGGGTGATATTTTCGGTGATTTGGGCTTAGGCGGCAGAGGTAGAGGAAGCACTTTCAGCAGCATCTTCGGTGAAATGGGTGGCGCCAATTATAAAAGAGGAGGATCTTCTTTTAACGGTCCTTTCGGAGGCCGGGGCGGACGGCCTCAGCCTGTAAAAGGAAAGGATATAATCTATGAACTTTCAATCAACCTTGAAGACACCCTGGAAAGCTCTGAAAAGCTTATAGCCTATCACAGGGATAATTCCTCACAGGAAAAGATATCCGTTAAAGTACCGGCAGGAATGTCTACCGGAAAAAAACTCAGGCTCTCAGGCAAGGGAAACCCCGGTATAAACGGCGGCCCAAACGGTGACCTTTTTATTCAGATTAGAGTGATTGAACACCCTTTGTTTAAAAGAGAGGGCGATGATCTTTATCTTGAAAAGAGCATTAAATTTACCGAAGCTGCCCTTGGCACAGAACTGGAAGTACCAACAATAGATAAAAAAACACTCAGGCTTAAAGTACCGGCAGGAACCCAGAATAACGCAAAGTTCAGAATGAAAGGTTACGGAGTGCCTCATATGAATGCCAAAGGGCGCGGTGACGCCTATGTTCTTGTAAATATAGAAACACCTAAAAAACTGAATAAAAAACAGGAGGAAGCCGTTAAAAAGCTTTCTGATCTGGGCCTTTAGAATGAAGGCCATAGCAATTTTTTCAGGGGGGCTGGACAGTATCCTCGCAGCCCTCCTTATAAAGAATTCCGGAATTGATGTCCTGCCCGTGTTTTTTTCCACACCTTTTTTTACACCGGAAAGAGCTCAGCAGTCGGCAGACAGAAATAATCTTCCTCTCAAAGTAGTGGATATTACTGACAGGTATTTTGATCTTTTAGAAAATCCTAAATACGGATTCGGCGGCAATATGAATCCATGCATCGACTGCCACACTCTTATGCTCAGGCTTGCAGGAGAAATGCTTGAACATGAAAATGCATCTTTTATTATAAGCGGTGAAGTGCTTGGACAGCGTCCCATGTCCCAGAACAAAATATCCCTGTCCATAGTGGAAAAACAGAGCACAATGAAAGGACTTGTTTTAAGACCTTTGTCCGCAAAACTGCTGGAAGAAACCATCCCTGCGCAGAAAGGATGGGTTGATGAAAAGAGCCTGTTAGGCTTATCAGGCCGTTCAAGAAAGCCCCAGATGGCGCTCGCAGAAAAACTCGGCGTAAAAGATTATCCTGCACCTGCAGGGGGATGCCTTCTTACAGATCCAATATTCAGCAGAAGGCTTAAGGACTTAATGGAAAACAGCCGGGTATTAACCAGAAATGAAATTGAACTTCTTAAACTGGGGCGCCATTTCAGAATAAACAAAGACACAAAAATAGTTGTCGGAAGAGATGAAAAAGAAAACAACAGAATACTTTCACTTGCAGGAAAAGACGCCTATACACTCAACACAGTGACTATTCCGGGTCCTGTCCTCTATATTTCCGGAGACAGATCGCCTCAAATGGATGAGCTTGCGGCATCAATGACAATAGCCTACAGTGACGCCAGTGCTGGAGAGCATGAAGTTGAGATTCACTATAAAGGTGAGACAGATATTTTTAAGGCCGGGGTAAAAAGTAAAGGTGAATACAGCAGGTTTATTTTAAAATAAATAACTCTACTGCTTGAAGAGCCTTTCAGTAAATGTTTTTTCTCTAAGAGTTTTAAGCTTTTTATTGTTTTCAGCAAGCTCGTTCTCCCTTATTTCAATAAGCCCTTCCAGAACGTGTATTTCCTGATTGTACTGCTGTATTTTTGTTTCCAGGTCAATAACCGCTATTTTGTCTTCTCTCATCGGTTCTTTGACATTATACGAATCCAGGGTTTTCTGAACGTCATTTTTCCCGGTTTCCGCTTTCTTAAGTTCTGCCTTTTTAATTACTATGAACTCAGAAATAGCCATATTCTCATTGAGAATTTTATCTTCTTTTTCCATAGTAAAGTACAGATAGCAGAAAACGGAAGCAAGAATAACAAGTAGTAGTACAAGCATTTTGGTGATTTTTATAAACAGGCTGGCAGTATTTGATACAATATTTAATCTGTCAAAAAATATACTGATAGAATCGGCTTTTTTATATTTTATTTCGCTTCCTTTAACCTGAATCCATATTTTTCCTATAGATTCCGTAATCTCCTTTACATTGGAACATAACTTCTTTCCAAGTTCACCGGATTCACAGCTTGATTTTATTTCATCGTCACAGGAAAGCATTTTTTGTGCGATATCATCAAAATCGCTCATTACTTTATCAGTATCAACTTCAGTTGCAAATTTACCTGGAAACTGTTTTTTCAGAGTTTTAATATCATCCTTTAAAACAGATGCGCTTTCTGTTATTTCGTTCCCAATTTTTTGCAGAAAGATATTTCTTCCCAGAAATTCATTCCCGACAGAAAGCAGGGTCGCATTATCCCTGATTACTTTCAGAGACTGAAAATCCGGCTGATTTTGGCTCATCTTAGAACTCTTCCCATGATTTTAATCAACAAAACCAATTAAAATGTTTTACAGCTAGTCCCAGCTTATAAAAATGCAAATCAAATATGCATTTTATTTTTTTCTTTTTTTTATAATATCAGCATATACATATAACATTAAAAAAAAAGTTTTAAAAGAAATTGACAAAACTAAAAAATATCAAGTAGAACACAAATGCATTTAAAAACCAATTGAAAAATCAAATCCCTGTTTCATTCAGCTGGTAAAAAAAAACATCAGGGTAACACGTTAGATTTTCTTTATTTCGGCGGCTGCCGATATATACTTAACAAAGTTTTTCAAAAATAAAGATTTGGAACTTGATATGGCGGATAGGAAAAAAGGTAAAATAAAAATAAATAACGAATTATGCAAAGGCTGTTATCTTTGTATTTCGGTTTGCCCGAAAAAGATAATATCGGTTTCTGATAGTCTTAATCATCAGGGATATTATCCGGCTAAAAGCATAGATGACAACCCTGATGACATAAAATGTACGGGATGCGCAATGTGCGCTACCATTTGTCCCGATATTGCAATAGAGGTTTATCGTGACTGAAAAAGTATTAATGAGTGGAAACCACGTTATTGGTGAAGCAGCGGTAAGGGCCGGGTGCAGATTTTATGCAGGATACCCGATTACACCGCAGAACGAGCTGACAGAATATATGGCCGGAGCAATGAATAAACTTGATGACGGTACATTTATTCAGGCAGAAAGTGAAATAGCTGCCATTAATATGCTTATAGGCGCTTCAATGGCCGGTGCAAGAGTAATGACAAGTTCATCCAGTCCCGGAGTAAGTCTTAAACAGGAAGGGATATCCTTTTTATCTGCCCTTGAACTGCCTGCAGTTATTGTAAACTGTATGCGCGGCGGGCCGGGTCTCGGTAATATAGCTCCTTCACAGGGAGATTATTTTCAGGCAACAAAAGGAGGAGGTCACGGCGATTATAAAAATATTGTACTGGGACCTGCTTCCGGTCAGGAACTTGCCGAAGTTGTAACAAAGGCATTTGATTATGCTGATAAATACCGTATGCCCGTTTTTATTCTGCTTGACGGAATGATGGGACAGATGATGGAACCTGTTGTTTTTCCTGAATTCAGGGATGTAAAAACTCTGCCTGAAAGACCATGGAAAATAGACGGTGCAAAAGGCAGACCCAGCCAGGTGATAAAATCACTTCTCCTTGATGTTAGTGTTGAAGAAGCACATAACTGGAAACTGTTTAACAGGTATGAAGCCATTAAAGAAGAAATTCAGATGGCCGAGACCTACAAAACGGAAGATGCCAGGCTGACTGTTATTGCCTATGGAACAGCAGCGCGAATTGCTAAGGGCGCTGTTGACCGTGCAAGAAAAGAAGGATTAAAGGCAGGACTATTAAGACCTGTCACGCTGTGGCCGTTCCCGGAAAAATACATCCAGGAAACAGCAAAAAACAATACCGAGTTTCTGGTTTTTGAAATGAGTACCGGCCAGATGCTCGAAGATGTTAAACTTTCTTTAAACGGAAGCAATAAAATTCATTTCTACGGACGTCCTGGAGGACCGGTATCGACACCCGTAGAAATATTTGAAGAAATTAAAAAACATTATCCGGAATAACAGGTTTATTCAGGATATTATTTATACAAGGGACGCAAAATGTCTGAAACTGTTTTTTCTAAACCCAAATACTTGAAAGATGCTGTATTCCATTACTGCCCTGGCTGCGGCCATGGAATAACCCATCGCCTTGTTGCCGAAGTAATAGAGGAGCTTGGGATAGCAGATAAATCAATATGTGTACCGCCTGCAGGCTGCGCTGTTCTGGCCTACGATTATTTTGATATTGATGTAGGAGAAGCAGCTCATGGTCGCGGAGCTGCAGTTGCAACAGGTATAAAAAGAGTATTACCGGACAGAGTCGTCTTTACCTATCAGGGTGACGGCGATATGGCAGCAATAGGAACAGCAGAGACTATTCATGCTGCCAACAGGGGTGAAAAAATAACAACTATATTTATCAATAACGGAACCTACGGTATGACCGGAGGTCAGATGGCGCCAACTACGCTGGCTGGTCAGAGATCCACTACGACACCAGGCGGAAGAACTCCAAGCCGTGACGGTAACCCGTTAAGAATGAGTGAAATGCTTGCACTTCTTGACGGCCCCGTATATATCGAAAGGGTTTCCGTAACATCTCCCAAAAATATCAGGGCTGCTAAAAAAGCTATAAAAAAGGCCTTCCAGGTTCAGATTTCCAACCAGGGCTATTCTCTTGTTGAAGTTCTGTCTCCCTGCCCTACCAACTGGAAGATGTCCCCTGTAGATTCATGTAAATGGATTGATGAATACATGACAAAAACATTCCCTATTGGTGTAATAAAAGACAACACCGAGAATTTATAAGAAAGGTAGTTTAGCAAATGACAACCAAGACAGCTTTCGCAGGATCAGGGGGCCAGGGAGTACTTTCAATGGGGTATATCCTGGCATTTGCAGCAATGAGAGATAAAAAGAATGTAACATATCTTCCATCTTACGGTGCAGAAGTAAGAGGCGGTACAGCTAACTGCACTGTGTGTGTATCTGATGAGGAAATAGCTTCTCCGGTTGCATCATCACCCGATTTCGCCGTTGTTTTGAATAAACCTTCAATGATAAAATATGAAAAGCTTATCAAAAAAGGCGGAATCATGCTTATCAACTCCTCACTTGTTGACGGAGAACCCACACGTGAAGATATTGAAACCGTAAAAATACCGGCAAATAAAATTGCCCTTGAACTCGGCAACGAACGCGCAGTCAATATGATAATGCTCGGCGCATTTGCGGCTAAAACGGGCGTAACGTCTATTGAATCCCTTATTGGTGGTATGAGTGAAGTTTTAAAATCAAAAAAGGCAGGTATTGTTGAGCTCAACAAAACAGGAATTGAAAAGGGCGCAGAATACGCCCTTAATTCCTGATTAATGTTTATACAAATTCAATAAGTGAAGGAGCATAATCCTCCACTTTTTCATATCCGAGAAGATTTAAAAGGGTTGCAGCAACATTTGCCAGCCCTTTTTCTTTCAGGTCAGCCATTTTATACTCACCTTTATACCCCGGGTCAAAAATCACAAAAGGAACAGGATTAAGTGTATGAGATGTCTTTACGCTTTTCTTTCCGTCTTTACCTGTTGAATACATAATATCAGCATTGCCGTGATCAGCGGTCACTATTGCAATTCCGCCCAGTTCTTCCACAACCGTTAAAAGTTCGCCCATGCACTCATCAACTGATTCAACAGCTGTTACTGCTGCATCCATTACACCTGTATGACCTACCATATCACCGTTTGCGAAATTCAGTCTTCCAAACCTGTATTCTCCGCTTTTCATAAGATCAATAACAGTGTCTTTAATTTCATAGGCCTTCATTCTGGGCGCCTGATCAAACTCTATTCTGTCAGAAGGAATCTCAATATATTTTTCAAGTTTTTCATTTATATAACCAGACCTGTTTCCATTCCAGAAATATGTAACATGCCCAAATTTCTGAGTTTCGGAAACGGCAAAGGATTTTACTCCTTCACTGCACAGATATTCACTGACAGTACGCTCTATATCAGGCGGCTGAACAAGGTAATTGGGCGGTATGTGAGTATCACCGTCATATTCCATCATTCCTGCATAATAGATATCCGGGAGTTCACCTCGGTCAAACTCGTTAAACTCTTTTTCAGTAAAGGCCTTTGATATTTCTATTGCCCTGTCACCCCTGAAATTAAAGAAAACAACAGAATCTCCGTCTTTTATTGTGCCGACTGGATTTCCCTCATTATCTGCAATAACAAAAGAATCCAGGTACTGGTCGGTCATATGCGGATCTTCAGCGTAATATGTTTCTATTGCCTGACTTGCTGATTTGAATTTTCTGGCATTTCCGAGAACATGGGCATCCCAGCCTTTTTTTACAATATTCCAGTCTGCATTATACCTGTCCATAGTAACCTTCATACGGCCGCCGCCGGAGGCTATACAATAATCAAAGCCCTTTTCTTCTGATATTTTATTAAGCTTCTGTTCGGTAGGTATTACATAATCAAGAGCGCTTTTTTCTCCGACATCTCTGCCGTCAAGAAGCACATGCAGTCTGACCTTTTCAAAGCCTGATTCAGCGCATTTATCAACAAGGATATTCAGCTGATCGATATGAGAATGGACATTGCCGTCAGACAGCAGACCGATAAAATGAACGACCCCGCCACTTTTTGACCGAATTCCTATATCCTGCCAAATTTTTGACTCAAATACTTTCCCGCTCTTTAATGCTATGTTAACAAGGCTCGCGCCCTGCTCAAACACTCTTCCGGCACCAAGGGCATTATGTCCTACTTCGCTGTTTCCCATATCTCCATCAGAAGGAAGACCGACTGCTTTTCCGTGAGCTTTAAGCTGAGTGTAAAGTTCTGTTTTTAAAAGACGGTTCAGGACAGGTGCATTTGCACGATAAACGGCATTGGTGTCATCATTTTTTCCGATGCCTACTCCATCCATAATGATAAGAAGAAGCGGGCCTTTTCTGCCCGAAAATTTAATAATAGGGTTTAAATTGAGTGCCATTTCTTTTCTCCGGTGTTTTTTTGTTTGATTAAGAGATGTTACGATAATTTATTTACTCCGGTCAAGCTATGATTCTGTTGAAATCATTACCTTAATCTATATGTCATATACTTGACATATATTGCAGGTGAAATATCTCTTGTAAGGTTTATTAATTTGGAAAGTTCCCCTGAAAACATTATATTTTTCATGACCAATTTCTAATCCTATCATTTAATTATTTCAGTTAATATTATGATATATCAAGATATATAAGGTTTTTATCTTGCGGGTAAAAAAAAAGACCCTGTCGGAGCAACCCCGACAGAGCCCTGTATCAGAGATTAGGAATGAAGTAAGGAGGGAGACTCCATTTCCTTGTCTTTATTAATTAGCAATTCCTATGCCACTTAAGATTCGACTGAGGTTATCTTTTATTAAAAAAGCACACAGATGATTCGGCCATTCTTTCAATCTTTGAGACATCGACCTCTGCTCCAAACCCGGGGCCTTCGAGCTGAAAAGCTGTCCCTCCGTATCCGAATGATATATCATCTTTTGTGACATTTTCAGCCAGCAGCAGTTTATCGTATGACCCTTCAAAAGAGACTGCGTCAGAACATAAAAGAGATAGCGATCTTCCTGCTGCGGAAAGAATACCTGACTCTCCAAGCTGACACCCAATCTGAAAAGGAATATTACTTGCCCTAAGAAATTCTGCAATTCTTATGGACCTTATCAGGCCGCCGCATTTTGATATTCGTATATTTACCATTCCATAGGATCTTTCGGAGACTAATTCCTTAATATCCGACATGGAGCAGGCTGATTCATCTGCCATAAGTACCATTCCATGCTCTCCCGAATATTTGCTGAAATCAGGCATTTCAGGAGAACCTGAAACCATTGGCTGCTCTATTATACTGACATTATTTTCTTTCAGCAGGGGAATGTGTCTGACCCCATTTTCCTTATCCCATGCACAGTTTACATCCACTTTAAGCTTATACCCGTATGGAATTTGTTCTGACACCAGCTTAAAAAGAGATTTATTCTGAAAATAATCAGGACCCAGCTTTAACTTGAGATCAGATATCCCGGCCTTTCTGATCAGGCTGCAGATTTTTATCACGAGTTCTTCCGAACCAAGAGGCAGAACTCCTCCGTAGGTTATGGAATTGGAAAAATGACTGTGAGAAAAAAAATCTATTACTCTTTTATCCCTGTTTTTTGCAAAAGCATCAAGCAGCGCAGTTTCAATCGCACATATGGATGCATTAAACTCCTTTGATTCCGGAAGAGTGTCGATAAAATCTTTGACAGCTTTAATATCGTTTATTTCCCATGGAAATTTTTCACTGCCGACAATCTCTCCTATATTCTGTATGACAGTATCCGGACTTTCTCCGGTAACATATGTTCTTGGAGCACCCTCACCTCCCCCTAAAATATTCCCTGAGCTGTCCTTAAGCAGGACAATAACATTTTTAACATATAACCTTTTTCTTAAAGAATGCGAAAACTCAACGGCAAAAGGCAGTTTTACCTTAAGGACATCAACTTGTTTTATTTGCATTAATTTATTATCCCTCTGTCTTCTTCATTGTCGGGGTACATTGGAAGATCAACAATAAATCTGGTTCCCTTACCAACTTCACTTTTCACTTCGATAGTACCGCCATGATCCTGAATATTCTGGTGAACGATAAACAGGCCGAGCCCGGTTCCGCTGTGGTCATTGCTTTTGTGTTTTGTTGAAAAATAAGGATCAAATATTTTATTCTGCATATCTTCAGAAATCCCGTCACCGCTGTCCTGTATTGTAATAAGGATGCCGGAACGGGCATTCTTTTTCTGTTTCTTTATTTCTGTTGAGACCTTAATAAGGCCGTATTCAGGCGTAAATTCAACCGCATTTGATAAAAGGTTCAATATAACCTGTTTCATTTTTTCCGAATCAATCCAGACTTCTTTTATTTCCGCAGATAATTCTGTTTCCACCCTGATCTGCTTTGCATTACTTTTTGGAGATATAAGAAGTATCATCTTATCAATCAGTTCATGCAGAGAATTTAACTCAAATTCCGATTCTCTTGTGTGAACAAGATCGAGAAGTTCTGAAATAAGATTATTTACCCTGTTGGTTTCTTCCAGTGCAATCCTGTGGAAATTAACCCTGTATTCTTCATCATCAAGTTTGTACGGCAGCATCTGTATGAATGTGCCGATAGCAGTCATAGGATTTTTGATTTCATGGGCAAGCCTTGCGGCCAGATCACCCAAAAAGGCAAGCTTTTCTGTCCGGCTCAAAAGGGCATGCGATTTTTTAAGTTCATTCATCTGCTCCTGGAGAGTTTCGTACAGCCGGGCATTTTCAATTGCAATAGCTATCTGAGGCGCAAAAACCTCAAGAGTATTTCGAGTCTCCTTTAAAACACCCTCGCCATCAACCGCATCTGTTGCTATCACCCCGATTACCTTTGATCTGTTAATTAGCGGAACAGCAAAAACAGAGCTAGGCTTGCCATACTTCAGCACTATATTTTCTTTTCTCAGTTTTGAATTTTCTACATCAGGAACGTACTCAGACCGCCCTGTTTTTGCCACTCTTGCGAGTATATTATTTTCTCTCTCCAATGGGACCTTGTAATTTTTAATATCCTCCGGAACTTCAGCATCAAACCCTGTTGCATATAGATATTCCAGGCATCCGTCTTTATCATTTACAATCATGATAATGGCTCTGTTGATCATGCAGATATTTGTAAGTTTACTCATTAAAACATTCAGCAATTTATCCAGATTCAATACAGATAAAATAGCCTTTCCTGTCTCCTGAACAGCCTGTAACTGCTTTATCTTTTCATTCAGCCTGGCATTGAGCCGGTTAACCTCTTCATATTTTTTCTCAAGCAACTGCTTGTCCCGCTCCATCTCTTCTATTGTTTCGGAAAGTACAGCCTTCGAAGAAAAAAACATAGAAAATATCTCGTTTATCCTGTTTCTTGTCGGCCACTTAACCACATATTCGCAATAGGGATCGCCTTTAAAATGGCAGCATCTTTCATGCAGATTCACCTTTTTACTGCCCCATACAAGGGGAATATATGTGTAAATTCCTTTATTATACTGACATATATCCTTGGTGGTCCCCATTCCTGCCTTCCAGTAGAGCCTTATTACCGCACCGCTTCTGTCAACGGAAACAAGTTCAACATCTTTATTTCTGTTGAATTTGTCATTTATCTTCTGTGCATTTTTATAGGTCTTTTCCATTGACCAGAGGGCTTTTATAATGATCTTCTGCAGGTACCCCAGTGATCGGTTGGTAACAGCGTATTTTCCTATTTTGTAGGGAATGTCTTCATCATTTAAAGCGATTTTTGCCCTTTTATACAGCTCTGCAGCCACCTCACTGGATATCCAGTTATTGGAGTCTTTTAAAAAGGATACGGGATCGCTGAGAGTATCAATCTCAGGATGCAGATTTGCAAGAAAATCATTTATATCAAGATCACTGTGAGTATCCAGATAACTGAGTATCGTCTTGGTATTTATACAATTGACTTCTTTTTCCATATTAAACCGTAATGATTATAGAGATCAGCGTCATATCAATTAACCTGTCGAATTCTGGGGTAATAATTTATCCCGCCATTCAACAGCCAAAAGCCATATTGAATGGGCGGGATGCTCTTATTTATGTTAAAGATTTACCAGCCTTATAATCTGATATTAAATGAGGGCTGCAGACTTGGCGCAGGAAGCGGCCTTGCCTCTTCGTTATTTATAAATTGCGTATTAACAATATCAGGATATTTTTTCCATTCGTACCATTGCTCAGGGTATTTGTAAATCAACTGTTCGAGAACTTTTAATACAATTTCACCGGTTGTTGTTGATGGTGTAGTGTATTTAATCATATTTATCATCTGCTCACGGCTGTATGCTACAAACTTGTACTGCTCCAGGCTGAATCGATGCATTACTCCGAATACGGCTTCTGCACCCGACCGTTTGCACAGCAGGTTTATTGTGCGGTCGAGTCCTGTAATTTTCCCAAGAAAGGACATCCTTTTTTTATCAGAAGTTCTCCACTCATCAATTTCATCGCACTGTGTTATGACTACACGATTCTGCTTCAACTCATTGATTGCCATTTTCAGCACACTGCCCTTGTTATCTCCGTCAATCATTCTGATCCCGAAATTTTCAGCCTGCCCAAAACCCCTTTTTTTAAATTCGGGTGTCTTAAACTTTGCAATCATTGAGATATTAATATTTTTCATGGCAAGTAAAATGGGTATATATTCAATGGCGCCATAATGACCTGTTATCAGAACAACTCCCTTTCCTCTGGAAAGTGCCTTTCTGATTACAGATATATCTTTGCAGATGACATTGTTTTCCATAAAATCTGCTACATTTTTTTTGTTTTCAAAAGCAAGATATATCTTTTCGTAGTAATGGTAAAATATCCCGGAAAATACTTTTTTTGTAATATCCGACAATTCATTTTTTTTCTTGACCCACCCTATTACATTGACCACTGATTTCTTTATAGAGGTCGTTTCTTCTTTTTTTACAAAAAAATAAAATCGGCATAACAGATTCATGTAGAACCTTATTAATCCCCATCCAAAACTTTTGTAAAGAAAAACATTAAACTTCGCCTGTAGAAAATTACTCAGCTTTAGCATTTTCATGACTTCTCCTCTTCAGTATTAAATTTTCAAAGATCAACCAAAACCTTGCCCAATTAAACAATACTTAATATTAATCAATATATATGCCAAAATATGTCATTTACTTGTTTTTATAGGTACACTGATTGGGAGAAATACTTCAAAGATAGCTAAGAAGCTATTTTCATTATCTTTTATTAAATACCAGGCAAAAAAGGACGGATATAGAGAAATATAATTTTAAAAAAGCAGTTTCATTTCTTAATGATTTATGCACAATTCTCTGTGCATTCATGCACATAATCATGTGCAAAAATAAAATTACCGGAAAGGAATATATACGACTCTTTTTATTGCTTAATTAGTTATTGATTTAAATTATCAATATATATTATATTTTTCTGCCTGTATTAACTGTTTTGAATAGCTATACGTATTCCACCGCATTTGATCTCTCTCATCATTTTAATAATTAAAAATCTTATTGGCATGATGATTGAATGTAGGTGTCTTGTTGTCTGAATATCAAAAGAATTTCATATCGATACTCGACCTCTGTATATAAAATTAAATTTCCACCGAAAGGATAACTAATGGATACTAAAGCTTCTATCCTTGTTGTAGATGATGAATATGGCGTTCTTCAGTCATTTAAAATGGTACTAGGGTCAGAATACAATGTGTTTCTCGCTGAAACAGGCGAAACTGCAATGAAAATATTCTCCGAAAATACTATTGATCTTATTCTTCTGGATATAATCTTACCCGGTTCAAACGGAATAGAACTCCTTAAACAATTCAAGGAAACAGATCCGGATACTGAAGTTATAATGGTCAGCGCAGTAAAAGAAGTTAAAATAGCAGTTGATGCCATGAAATTCGGTGCATATGACTATATAGTCAAACCGTTTGTTGTCGAGGACATAATCAATATCGTCTATAGAGCACTTGAAAAGCACCGTCTTCAGAGAGAAGTAACATATCTCAAGGATGAGCTTGAAAGATTTCAGCCTTTTGAAAAAATTATAGGCCAGGATCCTAAAATGATGGAAGTATTCGACCTGGTTTCAAATATAGCCGAAAGTGACGGAGCAGTCCTGATACAGGGAGAGAGCGGTACTGGAAAAGAGCTTATTGCAAGGGCTATACATAAAATGGGTACCAGAAAAGACGAACCCTTTGTTGTAATCAATTGTGCCGCAATACCTGAAACACTTATGGAAAGTGAGATTTTCGGTCATAACAAAGGGGCTTTTACCGGTGCAGCTGCAGTAAAGGTTGGAAAGCTTGAAATAGCAAACAAGGGAATTGTATTTCTGGATGATGTTGATACCCTTGAAATAGGAATGCAGGCCAAACTGTTAAGGGCTATACAGGAAAAGGAGCTTGAAAGGCTCGGCAGTACGAAGTTAATAAAAGTTGATGTCAGATTTATAGCGGCTTCAAATAAAAACCTTAAAAACCTCGCTGACACGGGAAAATTCAGAGAAGACCTCTTTTACAGGCTTAATGTTTTCCCAATAGATTTACCGCCATTAAGAGAAAGGCGTGAGGATATACCACTTCTTTTAAACTATTTTCTGGACCAATACTCAAAACATAACGGCAAACCGTTAAAAAAGTTTTCCAAAAGCGCAATAAAGGTTCTTTCGGAGCATTACGACTGGCCGGGAAATGTTCGGGAACTCCAGAACATGGTGGAAAGACTTGCAACAATAACAAAGGGCAATGTTATTTTTCCCCAGAGTGTTTCAAACTTTAATATCAGTAAAAAAGAAGTTAAAGACATGCCTCTCAAGGAAGCGGTTGATATATTTGAAAAGGAATTTATCAATGATGTCCTCCAAAGAGTCAGCGGCAGCAGGAAAGACGCTGCACGAATATTGGGCATACATCGTAATACTCTTCAAAAAAAATTGACTGATCTGAGTTAAAAATATACATTTCGCGGATGACACAGGATTTTAAAATTCCATCCACAGAGATTGAAAACAGGATTTCAACCATTCAGAAAGCTCTGAAGAAAAACAGCATTGACGGTCTGTGCATTCTTCAGCATGCTGATCTGTTTTATTTTACAGGTACTGCGCAAAACGGTTTGTTATTTATCCCGGCAGAAGGTGATCCATGTTTTTTTGTAATCAGGTATCTGCAAAGAGCCAGAGAAGAATCCTCAATAAAAAATATTACAGGTATTAAATCAATAAGAGATGTGCCCGGACTTATCAGGGACATGTATGGAGATATATTTAAAACCCTTGCATTTGAATTTGATGTACTGCCTGTCAGGGACTTTGAATACTACAAAACCATGTTTTCCGCATCTGAATATGTTGACGGTTCAGCGCTTATTATTGAATCGCGTATGGTGAAATCACCGTGGGAAATCAGTCAGATGGATAAAACAGCTGATCTTTCACGTAAGGTATTTGAATTTGCAGCGGATAATCTCAGGCCCGGTTATTCCGAAATTGAATTCACAGGTATATATGAAGCCTTTGCCCGGAAACACGGACACAGCGGACATGTAAAAGTAAGGGGCTATCGAGAAAGAATCTACAACTCTCATATTTTAAGCGGTACAAGCGGAGGAATTGTAGGTGTTCTTGATGCTCCTGCAAGCGGCATCGGTACATCCCCTGCCCTCCCGAACGGAGCCAGTCATAAAATAATAGAAAAAGGCGAACCTGTTATGATTGATATAGGTATTAATCTAAACGGTTACCACACAGATGAAACAAGGATGTTTGCTGCGGGATCCATGCCTGAAAAAGCTTATGGGGCCAGCAAAGCCGCAATTGAAATACATAATCATCTCCTGGAAAAAGCCAGACCGGGTATTCCGGTTCATGAACTGTACGATGAATCAATAAAAAAAGCGGATAAACTTGGATATTCAGATTATTATCTTGGACCTGAAAATGAGAAAGTAATCTTTGTGGGCCACGGTATTGGAATTGAACTTGTTGAACAGCCGATCATTGCAAAAGGTAAAAAAACAATATTAAAACCCGGAATGACATTCAGCATTGAACCAAAACTGGTTTGTAAAAACAGGTTTTCAGCAGGAATAGAAAGTGTCTTTGTTGTAACAGACACAGGATGCCGTCTTATAAGCAAAGTTCCTGTTGATATTTTTATATGCTGATATAATCTTCCAAATTGACCTTTTGCCATTTCAAGTTTATTAAAAACAGTTATCTTAAATTTCAAAATAAAAATTTAGCCCGGATACAGTTATGGAAACTAAACCAATTATAGGAATAACAATGGGAGACCCCTCAGGTGTGGGGCCCGAAATAATAATCAAACTGTTTATGGAAAGCGACCTTTTTAACTGCTGCACTCCAGTCGTACTTGGAGACCCGGCAGTACTGGCAGCATATGCGGACAATTCAGTTTATATTAATAAGATAAACGATATAAAAGACGTAACCTACCAAAAAGGCGCATTGAATATACTTCCGATCTCACAGCTTGATAAACAGGATTACATACCAGGAAAACCTACCCTGGCCGGCGGTGTCGCCATGGTGAAATACATACTTACTGCCGTTGACCTGTGCAAAAATGGGGAACTGTCAGCCATGGTAACCTGCCCGCTTAATAAAGCGCTTATGAACAGGGCCGGTTATAACTATGAAGGCCATACACAGCTGATATCGGACCTTACAGATACAGATGACTACGTGATGATGCTGGCCGGAGATAAACTAAGAGTTACACTCGTAACTATCCATTGTGCATTAAAGGATGTGCCCGGCCTGATAAACCAGGATAAAATTATAAAAACAATCAGAGTAACCGCATCAGCCCTGAAACAGGATTTTGGAATTAAATCGCCAAAAATAGCAGTGGCTGCCTTAAATCCTCACTCAGGAGAGGAAGGTTTATTTGGAAATGAGGAAGAAACAGTTATAGTGCCTGCGGTCGAAAAAGCAGTTTCAATGGGTTATGATGTTGAAGGTCCCATGCCGGCTGATACACTTTACCCTAAAGCAGTTTCAGGCAGCTATGACGTGGTTGTAAACATGTACCATGACCAGGGACTAATACCATTAAAGCTGCTCCACTTTTCCGACGGCGTAAATGTTACCCTGGGACTTCCCATTATCCGTACATCTGTGGACCATGGCACGGCTTATGATATTGCAGGTAAAGGGATAGCCGATCACAGAAGCCTCAAGGCCGCGGTGATAATGGCGGCAGAAATGTCTGAAAACAGGAAAGCATACTTGGAACAACGAGATGTCTGCAAGTGAAATAAAAGTTCGGGGAGCAAGAGTACATAACCTTAAGAATGTCAGTGTTGATATTCCAAGAAATCAAATGGTGGTTATCACCGGCCTGTCAGGTTCAGGTAAATCCTCCCTTGCATTTGATACAATCTACGCAGAAGGCCAGAGACGTTATGTTGAATCTCTATCAGCTTATGCCAGGCAGTTTCTTGAGCAGATGGAGAAACCCGATGTTGATTACATCGACGGTCTCTCTCCGGCCATTGCAATAGAACAGATGGCATCGAGCAAAAATCCCCGTTCCACACTTGCAACAGTAACAGAAATTTATGATTATTTAAGACTTCTCTATGCGAGGATCGGACACCCTCACTGCCCCATTTGCGGTATAGAAATCTCCTCACAGACCACCCAGGAAATAGTAGATAAAATACTGGACCTTGAAGAAAACACAAGGATCCAGATAATGGCGCCTCTTATCGAAGAACGAAAAGGTGAATTCAGGCAGGTTTTTAATAAACTCAGAAAAGACGGATTTACCCGGGTAAAAGTAGATGATGACATCCTGCTTCTGGATGATGAAATAAAACCGGATAAGAATAAAAAACATAATATCAGCGTTATTATCGACAGGCTTATAGTCAATAAAGATATCAAAAACAGGCTTACTGATTCAATGGAGCTGGCCTTTAACATGACAAACGGCCTTGCTGTCATTGATGTTGTTAACGGTGAAGAAATCTTTTTCAGCAGAAACGCCTCGTGCAGAAAATGCGGGATAAGTATTCCTGAACTTACACCACAGATGTTTTCATTTAATAATCCGCAGGGTGCATGTAAAGCCTGCAGCGGGCTTGGAAAAAAACAGCACTTTGATCCTGACCTTCTTATTCCTGACACAGGTTTATCCCTTAAGGAAGGCGCCATAGCCCCGTGGTCAAAGAAAAACTCAGTCTATTTCCAGCAGATGCTTGATGCTCTGTGCAAACATTATGATATCGATATATACCAGTCCTTTGAGAGCATTGAACCGGATAAACAGCATATACTGCTGTATGGCTCAGGCACGGATGAAATCAATTTTTATTTTGAAAAGGACGGCAGACGCTATTTTTACGACAAACCCTTTGAAGGTGTAATCCCTTCACTTGAAAGACGTTATAACGAAACAGACTCATATCAGACAAGGGAAGATATTGAGAAATACATGAGTGTAATTGACTGCCCCGAATGTAATGGCAGCAGGGTCAATAAATTCAGCATGGCTGTTAAAATAGGCGGTTACGGAATTCATGAACTCACATCCTTTTCCATTAATAAGGCCAATGAGTTTTTCAACGGTTTAAAGCTTTCCTCAAAAGAAGAAAATATAGCCAGGAGAGTAATAAAGGAACTGAAAGACAGAATCGGCTTTTTAAATAATGTAGGACTCTCCTATTTAACCCTGGACAGGCCGTCTTCTACCCTGTCAGGCGGAGAGAGCCAGAGAATACGGCTTGCCACTCAGATAAGCTCAGGTTTAGCCGGAGTTCTTTACGTACTTGATGAACCAAGCATAGGTCTTCACCAGAGAGATAACGATCTGCTTCTGGAGAACCTCACACGGCTCAAAGATCTTGGAAACACTGTGCTCATAGTTGAGCATGATGCAGACACCATAGAAAAAGCGGATTATGTTATTGATATGGGCCCAGGTGCAGGTGTTAACGGCGGGGAAATTGTTTTCAGCGGAACGCCTGAGGAATTATTAAAGGACAAAAAATCTCTTACCGGCAGATATCTCTCAGGGGAACTAAAAATACCTGAGCCGGAAAAAAGAAAATCAGGTTCCGGAAATTTTATTAAAATAAAGGGCGCCCGGCAGAACAACCTGAAAAATATAGATGTTAATTTTCCCCTCGGTACATTCACATGTATTACAGGCGTATCAGGGTCAGGAAAAAGCAGCCTGATAAACGAAACACTCTACCCTGCCCTTGCAAAAAAACTTTACAGATCAAAAAAGAGTATTGGTAAAATTAAAGATATCAAAGGTATCGAGTATGTTGACAAAGTAATCAGCATCGATCAGACGCCTATCGGGAGAACTCCAAGATCAAACCCGGCAACTTATACCGGTATATTTGCCTATATAAGAGACCTGTTTGCCATGCTCCCAGAATCAAAGGCCAGAGGGTACAAGCCGGGACGTTTCAGTTTTAATGTAAAAGGCGGACGATGTGAGGCTTGTAACGGCGACGGTCTGATAAAAATTGAAATGCACTTTCTGCCCGATGTTCATGTACTGTGTGAATCATGCAGAGGCACAAGATTCAACAGGGATACCCTTGAGATAAAATACAGGGGACTTAATATAGCTGAAATTATGGATATGACCATAAACCAGAGCTTTAAGTTTTTTGAAAATATCCCCAATATAAAAAACAAACTTATGACACTGCTTGATGTAGGTCTCGGATATGTAAAACTCGGGCAGTCGGCAACCACCCTTTCGGGCGGAGAGGCACAGAGAATTAAACTCGCAAGAGAATTAAGCAAAAGAGGTACAGGAAAAACAGTATATCTTTTAGATGAGCCGACAACAGGTCTTCATTTTGAGGATATAAAAAAACTTGTTGAGGTTTTAAGATACCTTGTATCCATGAATAACACAGTAATTGTAATAGAGCACAACCTTGATGTTATCAAAACAGCGGACCATATTATCGATATAGGCCCTGAAGGCGGAGACAGAGGCGGAAATATTGTAGCAGAAGGTACTCCGGAAGAAATCATAAATGTTAACAAATCATATACTGCGCATTACCTGAAAAAGATAATGAACAGCACCTCATAAAACACCAATACTCCCACCAGGTATTTCTCTGACTTTAAAATAGAGTTTCAGGCAGTAATAGGCAATTTATAGACAGGATCAGGTATTTAAAACCCTTCATCCCGGTATTATCATATCCCTGAATTAACAAGAATAATCATGTCTTTGTATTACTGAAAAGGCATTGATTTAACCTTATAAAGCAGGGAGAACATTATGTGGGATAAAATATTTCCAAAAAGCGATAGCGTAACAGTAGAGAGAGTTTCATACAGAAACAGGTATGGAATAGCTGTTTCTGCAGATTTATATCTGCCCATAAAAATGGATAGTTCTAAAAAACATCCTGCTCTGGTCGTTGGAACTCCATACGGAGGAGTCAAGGAACAGGGTGCAGGGCTTTATGCTCAGACAATGGCAGAACGAGGATTTGTATCAATAGCATTTGATGAATCATATAACGGTACAAGCGGTGGAGAACCCAGGCGCACCTCATCCCCTGAGATTTTTTCAGAGGATTTCAGTGCAGGTGTGGATTTTTTAGGGACCCGACCCTATGTGGACAGAAACAGGATAGGTGCAATAGGAATATGCGGAAGCGGTGCTTTTTCACTTAAAGCTGCCCAGGCAGACAGGCGCATAAAGGCAGTTGCAACTGCAAGCATGTATGATATGAGCCGTGTAAACAAAAACGGCTGGATGGATTCCATGACAGATGAAGAGCGTAACCGGACACTTGATCAGCTCGGAGAACAGAGATGGAAGGATTTTGAAAACGGTATACCGGAAATAACTGCCGGTTTTCCAGCTGAGCCACAGGAGTTAATGCCTGAAGAGCTTGATCCAATTACAGGCGAGTTTTTTGAGTTTTATGCAATGAAACGCGGTCACCACCCGAATGCTCCTGCAGCCTTTACGTTTACAAGCGCTATGGCATTTATGAATTTTCCGCTCTTAAATTATATTGAGACAATTTCTCCAAGGCCCATCCTGTTCATAATAGGAGAGAACGCCCATTCCCGATATTTTTCTGAAGATGCCTATAAAATGGCTGCAGAACCAAAGGAGCTTTATATTGTTCCCGAAGCAAGGCATATCGACCTGTACGACAGGACCGATATGATACCTTTTGACAAACTGGAATCATTCTTTAACGAATACCTGAAACAGGCAGAATGATTTGATATAATAAAACATTAACTCTTTAAAAAGGAGATTAATAAAATGGAAATAAAGAAAAACGGAACACAGCCCTCCATAAAAGGGCCTGATGAATGGTTTACCGGAACAGTCCGGCTCGACCCATTATTTTTAAGCGTAAAAGAACCTGCACGCGCTACAGGTGCAAGTGTAACATTTGAACCTGAAGCCAGAACAGCCTGGCATACCCACCCTCTTGGCCAGACACTTATTGTAACGGCAGGGTGCGGTAGAGTTCAGCGTGAAGGAGGACCTGTTGAAGAGATAAAACCTGGTGATGTTGTATGGTTTCCCCCGGGAGAAAAACACTGGCACGGAGCGGCCCCGGCAGCATCAATGACGCATATTGCCATACAGGAAGTACTTGACGGTTCATCCGTGGAGTGGATGGAGCATGTAAGTGATGATCAGTACAACCGTTGATACAAGGAGTACAAAATGAAAAGAACTATTTCTTTTTTACTGCTTTTATTACTTGCGGTGTCGGTTGTATATGCAGCTTCGGCAGTAAAACCGGCATCCCAGGAGTTATATTCATCAGAAACAAAAAAGAGTTTCAAAGGTCCGGATCAATGGTTTACCGGTGATGTAACTGTTGAAATGCTGTTTCCAAAAAATGAAACAGCCCGCTATTCAGGTGCATATGTAACTTTTCAGCCCGGCGCCAGAACAGCATGGCATCTGCATCCTGCAGGCCAGCACATGATTGTAACAGATGGTATCGCCTTAACCGGAACCAGGGACGGCAAGATCATTAAATTCCATGAAGGTGAATCAGTATGGTGCCCGCCTGATATTGATCACTGGCACGGGGCCACACCTGATGCCCCCATGACGCATCTTGTTATTACAGGTGATCTTGAAGGTAAAAATGTAATATGGAAAGAAAAGGTCACAGACGAAGAATACATGGGAAAATAAGGAGCGGGCTATGAGAATTAAAATCAGTTCACTGTTTATCATGGTATCTCTTCTGGTATCCACATTAGCTGCAGGTTCGGAGGTAAGCAGTATGGAAAAACAGGAAGTATTAAACAGCAGAGAAAAAAGTATTATTGAAATAGCCGCATATACAGCAGGCGGCGAGATAGACCGCTTAAAACCTGCCCTTAATGAGGGGATGGATAATGGTCTGACTGTAAATGAAATTAAAGAGATCCTTGTGCAGATGTACGCATATGCAGGATTCCCACGCAGTCTCAATGGACTGGGCACATTTATGGGAGTAATGGCTGAGCGAAAAGAAAAAGGAATTAAGGATGAAACAGGAAAAGAACCCTCCCCTGCTCCAGCTGATAAAACCAGCCTGGAATCTGGTACAGAAAACCAGACAAAACTGGTGGGCGGACCTGTAAAAGGACCATTGTTTGATTTTGCCCCGGCCATTGACGAATATCTAAAGGCCCATCTTTTTGGAGATATTTTTGCCAGGGATGTACTTACATGGCGCGACAGAGAACTTGCAACCATAGGAGCCCTTGCAAACATCAAGGGCGTAAACAGCCAGTTAACGGCCCATTACGGCATAAGCATGAATAACGGCGTAACAGTTGAACAGCTTCATGCTTTTATAGATGTTTTAAAAGAAAAGGTGGGACCCGGGGTTGCAGCAAATGCAGAGGATGCACTTGAGCAGATGTTAGGTGTGGCAAAATAATGATACTTTGTACGTATAAAATCAGCTAACCAACAATGATTCTGTAGGGGCGGGCCTTGCGTCCGCCCGCGAGCTGGCACAATAATCGTTTAAACGACATAATGAACAGACAGGAAACAGGTAAAACAAAAACCGGGAGGGCGCAAGGCCCTCCCCTACCGTGATATATATGTTTTTATTTTTCACTTGGCCTCTCTCCCCCTCTTGTCACGGCGAAGCTTAAGGCGAAGACGGATGATTCCTTGAACCCTGTTTTTTAGGGAGTAACACAATGAAAAAAATATTATCTTTATTAATTACAGTATCTGTAACATGTATCCTCATTGTTTACTCAAACGCATCGGAGAATAATAAGATGATGAAAATAATTGTAACATCAGACAGTAAAACCACTGTGTTTGAGCTTAACGAAAGCAGTACAGCAAAGGGTCTTTACACCCAGCTTCCTTTAAGTATCGAAGTGGAAGATTATGCGAGTAACGAAAAAATATTCTATCCGCCCAAAAAGCTGGACACAAAAGATACCCCCCTGGCAGATGCAAAGGCCGGAACACTCGCCTATTATGCGCCATGGGGTGATGTTGTTATGTTTTATAAATATTTTGGTTCTGCTTCGGGATTGTATGAGCTGGGACATGCAGTATCAGGAGCGGAATTTATAAAAGAGTTGAGCGGAACAGTAAAGATAGAGAAAGTCGCTGTTCCGTAACAGATTTTATTTTCTATCTGATGGAACAAAACATAAATCCCGATGTCTAAACTCGCAACTGCCTTTTATAAGTTATTCATAATAAAACAGAACAAGTAAGATCAAAATATTTTTCATTAATACACAATCACAGCCTTTATTGTTTCTCAGTAATCAATATTGGGAGCTTAATCTTTTAAGAATATATGAAAAAGACACTCAAAAAAAACCTGTTATACAGATCTGTCAGAGAACTTCATGACACACAAAGACACTGATATGAAGGACTATTTTAAACCTCTATCTTCATGTCGGAGTATGTTATCAGACCGAATATCCTGGGACCTGGCTATCTCTGTTTCAATTTCAGTCTTCATTCATATATTCATTGCCGTAATGCTGTGGAATAATATTGTTCAGCATATAACAGCTGAATCAAAATCAACAGATGAAGATAAATCACTTATCCTTACCCTGGACACATTTACTCATTCTTCTCATGATATTGAGGAAACTGAAGTATCAACTCAACCGGTATTACAACGGACAGAATCATCAGAACATCTGCCGGAATCAGCACAGGAAGAGTTTGGTGCGATGGAACTTAAAACCCAAGCTGATACAGAAGATAAAATTATTCAAGAACCAGAATCACCTCCAATTGAAGTTAGTGACATAGATGAAATACCGGAGGCAGATCCTCAAACAGCATACAATATAGCCAGGGATTTTGGAAAAAGTCCAAAACTTGAAACCGATACTGTTATAAAAATAAAATCTCAGGAATTTCAGGTTGAGGAACCTATCGAGCTCGAATCAGCTGAAGTAATTGCAGTTCCGGTATTTGAAACATCATATGATTTTAAAATCATACCTGAACAGGAATCAGATACAATTATAAAATTTAAAGGTATTGGAGACATTAATTCTCTCTACAGCAGGTGTTATTTCCGTACAGACCATTTTGCACCATCATTCGGTACAGACACTTATTTTAAGCTCGAAAAGCTTATCGGGAAAATCCCGGATTCAGAACTCCGGAAGATGAGGTATATAGCAGGAAGACATACAGTAGAAGACTATAAAAAAGAATACAAAAAATACAAAAACTGTAAAACAGCATATTCCGGAGCTGGTCTTTTAGCTGTTCCGTTACTTTTAAGAGACGCTGTAACAGGGAATAAATGCAAATGGATTCCAATAATTGAATAATATCGCGTCTCGATATTTTAAATATTAAAAGAGCCTATCACTCTACCCTGCTTATATTACACATAAGCGATTTCATATCCGGATACCCGAGAATACATTCCCGGCACTCTGCATCCGTTAAAAGGTTTGCATTTGCATCACCGCCCCATCCGTGAGGGACAAACACGATTCCTTCCGAGACACGTTCATCCACTTTTGCCTTCATTTTAACAGAACCCCTGTTTGTTTTTATCTCAATATTATCACCATCTGTTATTTTATATTTTTTAGATGTCTCAGGTCCTATCTCTGCAAAGGGCTCAGGATTTTCCTTTGATAAGGCTTCCACATTGCGGTGCTGGCTGTGCGTGTAATAATAGCTTCGGTTACCGGTTCCAAGGATAAGGGGATATTTCTTGAGAAATGACTGTTCAATCTCTTCGCTCATGGGGCTTCGCTGAGGTTCTTTGTATGTGGGCAGCGGATCAAAACCAACCTGCTCAAGTGCACCGCTGTATAACTCTATTTTTTGAGAAGGCGTTTTAAAGAGCCCGTCAGTTATTTCGTAACTCTTTTCCTGATAAAAATCCCCTTCGGGTTTTTCATTTAACAGGTAGTCAAATGACAGGCCTGAAGGTTCAAGCTCATATTTCACAAGTTCTTCTTCCGATTGCCATGGAAAAAGATCACCCAGCCCCAGCCTGTGTGCAAGTTCATGATAAAGCTTCCACTCTGACCAGCTTTCGTGAAGAGGTTCTATACATTTTTTACGCAGCATAAGATAAGGAACGCAGTGACACACATTGTAGGTATATGCGACACCCCATTTTTCAAGATGCGAGCAGGCCGGCAGAAGGTAGTGTGCAAGTTCTCCTGTTTCGGTCATAAACATGTCATGAACTATAAGAAGATCAAGTTTTTTAAATGCATCTCTAAAGGCATTGGTATCAGGCATAGAGAGTATCGGATTTCCGCCGACCACCATGAATGCCTTGAGCTTATCAGGTATACTTTCAGGAACAACGGTTACAACTCCATATGGGCTTTTTCTGCCCCATATTTCAAAAAACAGCGGGTACTGATCAGCTCCAATAGGGTCACCTTCCACCTTGAGTCCTACATTACCAAACGCAAGACGCGGGCTTATTACCCACCCGCCCGGTACGTTGATATTGCCTGTTATTACCTGAAGTACAGAAAAAGCTCGGCTGTTCTGTGTGCCGTTTGCTGTCTGATCCTGGGTGCATGTGCCCTGGTATATGCCAGCACCCTTTGTTGCTGCAAATAACCTTGCAAGCTTTCTTATGTCTTCAGCCTTTACCCATGTTATTTTCTGAGCCCATTCAGGCGTGTATTTTTTTACATGGGATACAAGTCTGTCAAAACCCATTGTGTGCTTTTCTATAAAATCCCTGTCATGCAGATCTTCTTCAATAATTACATTTATCATGGCCAAGGCAAGTGCACCGTCTGTACCTGGCCTTATCCTCAGGTACATGTCGGCGCTGTCCGCAAGGGGTATGCGCCTTGGGTCAATAACAACAAGCTTTGCGCCTTTATTTATGTTTTTTTCAAGAGCAAGCTTAAGCGGAAAGTCAGAGGCGTCCGGGTTGTGCCCCCACAGGATATACAGATTTGAATCAAGCTCTTCTGTAGGATATTTACCAAATGTCATCTGCCTGGTTCTGATCCTCATTCGGTAGCATACACTTTCTACAGAAAAAAAGTTTGGTGAGCCGAATGCGGCCTTAAACCTCTGTGTAAGACCTGCCATTTCGAGATTTTCAACACCTATGGAACCGCTGAAAACTCCCAGTATCTGCGGTCCGAATTTATTCTTTAGACTGTTCAGTTTTTCAGCTATTTCATCAAGAGCCTGATCCCATGAGATTCTTTTAAATCCGGAATCAGTTCTTTTTTGAGGATATTTGAGGCGTTCCTGGCTGTATACATTATCAAGGCATGCTTCCCCCTTAACGCACAGCTCTCCGTGGTTTATGGGATGTGATTCAAGCCCCTTTACATCTACAGCAATGCCGTCTTCAACAGTTACTCTGCATCCGCAGCTGTGATAGCAGAGGGTGCAATCGGTTAATATCTCATTTTTTTCACTCATAAATAATCTCCCATTTGATTAAATTCAAAGTGAATATATCTGCCGGCATCTGCTGTCTCTGAACAGCCGCTTCCGGTTGGATCCGAGTAACCGTTAAAAAACGTTATTTAATTTTAACATATAAGTTCAAACTATTCTGTTAATATTTTGTATTTAACATAAATTGAAAATATTATCTGGCCGCGCCTCTTCCTTTAGTTATAAGATCGTTCCAGTTTTACCTTGAAACTTTTTGTAAATTCCGAATATATTTACAGTATTAACTAATGCCAGTTCTGTTTAATCGAATATGCTCTGATCCATAATCATTTTTGTTTTAACTTTATTGGAGAATCCTTATGAAAACACTGCTTCTTTCCCTTATTATGTTAGTTTTACAGGTTAATGCATTTGCTCAAATGGAGAATATGCAGATTAAAGGAAAAGAGGCTGCCAGAAATGATGATGTTGTTTTTCACCAGATAGATGATCGCACATGGGTTGGGACAGGTAAAATGATGGCAAACGAAAGCCTGTACCTTATTGAGGGAGAAACAAAGGCTGTGCTTCTGGATGCCGGCACAAAAATCGCAGATCTTGATAAAATCGTAAAATCCATATCAAAAAAACCGGTAATGCTGATTGCGACACATGCCCATCCGGACCATACCGGCTCGGCAATAAATTATTTCCCAGAGTTATATATAGCACCAGGTGATGCAAAATCTCAATTTGTAGCAAATTACACCGGTAAGATTAAAGAACTTAAAGATGGTGAAGTCATTGATCTTGGCGGAAGAAATCTGGAAGTTATCTTCACACCTGGCCATACACCGGGATCGGCAGCCTTTATAGACAAAGAAGCCGGATACGGATTCAGCGGAGACTCATTCGGGTCCGGAAACCTGCTTGTTTTCGGGACTTTACCAATGGTTCTTTCATCCTGCGAAAAGATGAGCGGGGTCATGGAGAAATACGATATCAAAATACTCTATCCAGGGCACTTTTTTGGTAAAAATACGGAAACAAAACAGAGAGTGGATGATATAGGAGTTATTGTTAAAGATATTATTGATGGAAAGTTAAAAGGTGAAAATAACCCTGACGGTATGGCCGGATTAAACAGAATTGTAACATCCCATGGAGTAAGAATTAATTACAGTGATGCAGCTCTTAATGTAGTACCCAAATCAATCCCTTGAATTATTCGTAAATAAGTTTTAAAAATAACTTATTAGTGCCAAAAATAAAGTGGAACAACAAAATTTTGATTTTAAATTAATAAACCTCGCGTACCGTCATACCCGCGAACAGGCGGGTATCCATTAGCTTTTGCCTTAAAAACTAAAATGGTTTCCCGCCTGCGCGGGAATGACGATAACAGGATCACGATTCTAATAATGATTGAATAACGCCTCATTATTTTTTTTGAATACTAAAACATTTTGTTTTTGGACAAGAATGAAGACAACTTATTATAACATTTCCGGAATAACGATCTGCCCCGCTATGATGCTTCTGGTGAAATATCCTGTGGTATTTTAAATGTTTTTTTGTCGTAATTCCCAGATTTTCAACTGATAAATAAAGGAGTTTTGCCATGAAACATAAAAATATTTTTCTGTATTTCATAGTTGCAGCAGCATTTTTTATACAGTGCTGTGCCACAGTCCCTATCACCGGACGAAAACAGTTAAGTTTTATACCTGACTCAACTATTTTATCCATGAGTTTCCAGCAGTATGATGATTTTTTAAAATCAAATAAACTGAGCACAAACAAACAGCAGACGCAGATGGTTAAAAAAGTTGGAGCCAGAATTCAAAAGGCTGTGGAGCAGTATTTTGCAGAAAGAAACAGATCTTCCGAACTTCAGAACTACAACTGGGAATTTAATCTTGTTGAGGGCGAAGAAATAAATGCCTGGTGTATGCCCGGAGGTAAAGTTGTGGTTTATACCGGTATACTTCCTGTAACTAAAGATGAAACAGGGCTGGCAGTAGTTATGGGGCACGAAATAGCACACGCCATTGCAGGACACGGAAAGGAGCGCATGAGCCAGAGCCTGCTTACTGAGATCGGCAGCATGGCTTTAATGAAAGCGCTGGAAGAAAAGCCTGAACAGACCAAACAGCTCTGGATGGCTGCAGTTGGAGCCGGCGCCCAATACGGAGTACTTTTACCATACAGCCGCCTGCATGAAAACGAAGCTGATGAACTGGGTTTAAATTTTATGGCAATGGCAGGTTATGACCCGAGTAAAGCAGTCGATTTCTGGCAGAGAATGGCAGTCGGTAAAAAAGGACAGGCTCCTCCGGAATTTTTAAGCACTCATCCATCGGATGAAACAAGAATTAAAAAGATAAAAGAAGCGCTTCCTGAAGCAATGAAATATTATAAGCCGTAGGGTTTAGCATAAACTGCCGGTTATATCTTACCGGAGGATACATGCTGCATGATTCCTACCTTCTGTGGAAGTGGGGGGTGGATCAATCGTGAAACACTTTATCTTCCTGTTAAAAACATACAGAGTGTTTCACTAAGGCAGACCCTATTTGACAGAAGGCGCAATCTCTCAACACTTTTTATACACACTGCAGGCCAGTCTAATACCGGGGGAGGCCCGAAGATTCATGACCTTCCATATGAAGAAGCTTCATACCTTCAGCAGGTTCTGGCAAAACATGTTTCTGAAAGTGAATTCACATGGTAAACAGTTAAACACAAAAGAAATATGTCTTTCAGGATTTTTAATTTCTATGATACATACACGTTAAAAAAAATATCATTAATCAATCTTTTATCAGAACATGAGAAATGAACAGGCTGCAGAAAATTTGCGCAGCTGCCATTACAGCGGTTCTAATATTGGCGGCTTCTTTTTTGTTTACAGGAAATGAGATGAAAAGCATACAATATATTGATAGAAAATCAGGCAGAATAAAACAGGAGATTGTTCCCGGTGAAGGATGGCTCAAATGGCTTTACTATAACCCCTTTGGAAAACTGACCCTGCATGCTGTTGTAAAAAGGAAGTTTTTATCAGAGTGGTACGGCCGTAAAATGGATTTGCCAGCATCAAAAAACAGAATCCCTGAGTTTATCGAAAGCCTCAATATTGATATGAGCGAAGTAATTCGGCCAGCAACTGATTTTACATCATTCAATGATTTTTTTATCAGGCAGCTTAAACCTGAAGCCCGCCCCATCAGCAGCAGGCCTGATGCAGTGGTTTCACCTGCAGACGGTAAAGCAATGGTCTTTCCAGAAATCCGCAGGCTTGATTCTTTTTTTGCCAAAGGACAGAAGTTCTCTATTGAAAATTTTCTGCAGGATCAAACCCTGAGCAGAAAATACCAGGGAGGAACACTGTTTATTATCAGACTGGCACCTGTAGACTACCATCGTTTTCATTTCCCTGCAGACGGTAAAATATCAGAGTCAAAACGGATTGAAGGCGATTATTATTCGGTCTCACCATACGCAGTTAAAAAAAGAATGAAAATTTACTGGAAAAACACTAGAGAGTACAGTGTTCTTTCAACTGCAGATTTTGGAGATATTCTAATGTGTGAAGTTGGCGCAACTATGGTCGGGTCTATTGTCCAGACATTTACTCCTGACACTGACGTAAAAAAAGGCCGGGAAAAAGGATGGTTTGAGTTTGGAGGTTCGACGGTTATTCTCCTTTTTGAAAAAGGGAAAGTGCAGGCAGACAGAGACATTATAGAGAATACTGGCAAAGGTTATGAAACATCTATTAAAATGGGAGAACAGCTTGCAGCAGCCCTTTGATCATAATAAAACAATTCTGTCTTATACACATAAATACAGGCTGTTTTTTCTTTTAACCTAATTTCTTGTTTTTAAATATATTTTATTGTATTTTATTATGAATTTATCACTGTAAAGCCACTTCATACGAAAACAGTCCAGTCTTAAAAAAACACTATTTCATCTCCAGTTCTTCCGGACAAAAAGCATGTAATATTTCTATTTCAGATGATTCAATTACATTTTTTATGCTTTAAAAATCAATAATCGGGATATTTTTTGTCGGGGCATATAAAGCTGTTTACGGCTCTATACCCTGCAATACAAAATCAAAAGCAGGAACCATGATCACTAAAAGGTTTAATAAAAGCAGTTCGGTAAAAGAATCGCCTTATAAAATCTTTGATAATCTCATGGAAGGCTGTCAGGTCATCGACTATGACTTCAAATACTTCTATGTCAATGATGCTGTTATCAGGCATGCCCGGTTAACAAAGGAACAGCTTATTGGAAGACCCATGATCGAAGTCTTCCCTGACCTTGAAAGCAGCTTTGTATATAGAACAGTTATGCAGTGCATGGAAGATAGAAAACAGCGTCAGATAGAAAATGAGTTTAGATATCAGGATGGCCACTCAGGCTGGTTTGAGCTGAGAGTTCTTCCGGTAGATGAAGGCGTACTTATCTTCTCACTTGATATTACTAAACGTAAACAGGCAGAAAATGAACTGCAGCAAAACCATGAACACCTTAAACTGGTTTTACAGGGGGCACAGCTTGGGACCTGGGACTGGAACTATGAAACAGGAGAAGTGGCGTTTAATGACTACTGGACTGAAATGCTGGGGTACAGACTTGATGAAATAGAACCCAGCTATCAGGGCTGGGAAAAGCTGGTCCACCCGGATGATATGCCGGACGTAATTGAAAAATTAAGCGCGCATCTTGATAACAAAGTGCCTGTTTATGAAACAGTTCACCGTCTCAGGCACAAATCCGGCGAATGGGTATGGGTGCTGGCAAAAGGCAGAGTAATACACCGTGACACTAACGGCAGACCAATGCGTGTATGCGGAACGCATCTTGATATATCGGCACGCAAACATGCAGATGAAGAAAGAAGAAAGCTGCAGACGCAGCTCTCAAATGCACTGGAAATAGCTCATCTTGGACACTGGGAATATGATGCAGCGGATGACTTTTTTACCTTTAATGACCAGTTTTATAATATTTTCAAGACTGCCGCAGATCAGATCGGCGGATATAAAATGTCATTTGCAGAATATGCCGACCGCTTCATCCATCCGGAAGACAGGCATCTTCTGGATGAAATAATCAGCAAAGCTAATGAATCACCCGATCAGCATTTCAGTCATCAGATGGACCACCGTATAATCTATGCCGACGGAACTGTAGGTTATATAACGGTCCACCTCTTTATAATCAAGGACTTCCTTGGCAAAATCATTAAAATATACGGAGTAAACCAGGACATAACCGAACGAAAAAAAATAGAAGAAAATCTGCTTAACGCAAGAAAGATGGATTCAATAGGAAACCTTGCCGGCGGCATAGCACATGATTTCAACAACATCCTTGCGTCTGTCCTGGGTTATACAGAACTTGCATTGCAAAAGGCAGAAAAAGGCTCAGATATAGAAGATGACCTGAACGAGATTTTTACAGCAGGTAAAAGAGCAAAGGAACTTGTCAGGCAGATACTGACATTTGCCAGAAAATCGGATGAAAAAATGAGCCCTGTTCATGTCAGAAAAATCCTTGATGAAGTTCTTAATCTTTTAAGATCCAGTATTCCAGCAAATATAGAAATAAAAAATGAAATTAAGAGTGATTCTTACGTTATTGCCAACCTGACACAGCTTCATCAGATAATAATGAACCTGTGCACCAATGCAGCTCATGCCATGGAGGATGATGGAGGAATATTAAGCGTTAATCTCAGGGATTATAAAATCAGCACCAGGTCAGAGAGTAACAAACTCGATCTTAAACCGGGCAATTATATAGAACTGTCTGTTTCAGATACAGGGACAGGTATTCCTGCTGATATTATTGAATCTATTTTTGAACCCTACTTTACAACAAAAAAGCCAGAGGAAGGGACAGGTATGGGCCTTGCTGTGGTTCAGGGGATTATTGAAAAAATCGGAGGTAAAATCAAGGTTGAGAGCGTGCAGGGTAATGGAACAACATTCCGTGTGTACCTGCCGGTAACAGAGCAAACACGGTTGAAGCATGTTAACACTCACGAAACTCTTCCTGGAGGGACAGAACGAATCCTGCTTATTGATGATGAACCGGCTATAACCAGGATAAGTTTAAGAAATCTGAAAAATCTGGGATATTCAGTAACAGCCAAAACGGGCAGTCCTGAAGCTCTTGCTCTGTTTAAAAGCAGGCCTGAGTATTTTGACCTTGTGATAAGTGATATGACAATGCCTGGTTTAACAGGAGATAAGCTGGCAGTTGAGTTAATGAAAATAAGACCGGATATACCAATCATCATTAACACAGGGTACAGTAAGAAGTTCTCTGAAGAGGAGGCTTCAAAACTGGGCATCAAGGCTCTTATATATAAACCGATTATGAGAGCTGAACTCGCTAAAACAGTAAGGAAAGTTCTGGATGAAGCAGTAAAACCGGGTTAACCGCCTCACCTTTTATGGAATATTCTAATGCCTGATTCCTTCCTGTTTCACCTTCCTTCTCTCTTTACTTTTTTGAAATACTTCAGGCAATTTTTTTCAAGAAGTTTCTAAGCCTGTTTTTAGTCCCCCTGATTACCATTTCCACCCTGCCCCGTTCTGTATATCGACGTTTTTCTTCATCTCCCACATTTTCAGGACAATGCTTTAACTTTATTTTGGTAATTGCATTGAGATCATCCTGGAGGAATCTTTTATAGATTAGACTGAATGGAAAAATGCTTAATTCTGATTTTGAAATAGCAGCAGCCCAGTCTATAATGTAGGGGTTTCCGTCATTGCCAAGTATTATGTTGGGAGCTCTTTTCAAGTCGCAATGAATAATTCCGCGCTCATGGAACCTGTCTATAAGATTTTTAAGATCTTTATAGAATTTTTCATCGGGGGTTATATCCGTACCCTCTATAGTACCCATATCAATGCCCTGAACTTCTTCGATTATAAGGGCGATTCCGCCTATTGAGCCTAAAAGAGCAGGTACTCCGGAAAATTCGCCAAGCCTTTTATAGGCTTTTTTTTCCCGCCAGATTAAGAAACGGCCTACAATATTTCTGAACCAGAAGCCGTTATGACTAAAGTCCTTTACGACTGCTTTAATACCATTTTCCGAAACCCTCCAGATGACAGGGCTTGTGCTTGTCTGTTTCCTTAATATTAGTTCTTTATTTTTAGGAATATCAGACAGTTTAAGATTTTCAAACATATAACATCTTCTAATAACTTTAAGTGACAATAAAATATTTTAAAATACGGCCGGATCGGAGTCGCGTATTATTACATATATATCCTGAAAATACGTAAATTTAATATACCTATCAATAAAAAAATACTTTTTTTTATTCCAATTTGGGCTGAATCATCACATAACCACTGTTATCAACTGTGCGATAATTCTTGCTTTATTTTAATTAATAACATAAACAAATTGGGCAATATTTTTAAAGGATTAACAGAAAGGGGCAAATCATACATTTCACACTACAGCAGATTAGCCAGACTCAATCGGAATTTCATAAAGTTAAAAACAGCCCTGATTTTCTTGTCTGAATTTAGCAGAATAACTTAAGTTTTACTGTTCTGCAATTAGAGTTATAGAAGTTGCTGGAATAAATTGTATGTGCTTTAGGTATTATGACTCACCATAATAATATTCTTATTATCCGCCTCAGCGCCATCGGCGATGTAGTTTTTTCATCACCATTGATCAGGTCGTTACGCCTTACCTATCCAAAGGCTGATATCAGCTGGCTGGTAGAGCCTGCTTCGGCTTCTTTACTGGAACATAATTCCGACCTCACCGAAGTGATTGTCTGGCAGAGGACACAGTGGAAGAAACTGTGTCGTGAGCGCCGTTTTTTAAAGCTCTGCCGGGAAATTAAAAGTTTTATCAGCATGCTGCGTCGTAAAAAATTCGACATGGTCCTGGATCTGCAGGGGCTTTTAAAAAGCGGTATCTGGGCCTATCTTTCCGGAGCCGGAATTCGTGTTGGTCTGAGATCCAGAGAGGGCAGCAAACACCTGATGACAAAGGTTGTCTCCCATGCTGCTGATAATCCCCGTATCGGATCCGAATACCTGGCCATGGCAGAGGAACTGAAACTCACTCTTGATGATTTCTCTATGAATATTGCACTGAGCAGCAAGGATGAGGTTTCTGCTCTAAAATACAGTGATGCCGGTAAGTATGCTGTTATATGTCCCTTTACCACACGCCCTCAAAAACACTGGGTGGAGCATCGCTGGGCGGAACTTGCAGAAAAAATAATGGATCGATACAGTATGCAGGTGATCATGCTGGGAGGGCCTGATGATATAGAAGCTGCATCGCGCATACATTCTTTAAATGATAAAATAATAAACATAACCGGTAAATATCCGCTTGCCAGGACGGCTGCTTTCATCAAATACAGTTCATTACTGATAGGCGTCGATACCGGTCTTACCCATATGGGGATTGCATTCAATGTACCGACTCTTGCGTTGTTCGGTTCTACACTCCCCTATTCTGATACAACCCATGATAATGCCCGCGTGCTTTACCATAAGATGGAGTGTTCACCATGCAGGCGTAATCCAACCTGCAGCGGTAACTTTACCTGCATGAAAATGCTCTCCATTGAAAAGATTATGGGAAGTGTTCAGGAGGTAATGATATGACAATGACGATAATACATGTGGAGACGGGAAAAAACCTATATGGGGGTGCCCTTCAGGTGTTCTATCTTCTGCGCGGGCTGGCAAAAAGTCCGATACGAAATATACTTGTTTGCCCTGAAAACAGTGCCATTGCTGAAAGGGCGCGTGAAGTGGCAGCCAGGGTTTATGAGATACCTGTAAAAGGAGATCTTGATCTGGCTTTTATAGTTCGGCTGAAGGCTGTAATAAAAAAGGAAAATGCCGACCTGGTCCATCTGCACAGCCGCCGCGGCGCTGATGTACTTGGAGGTATCGCTGCTCGCCTGGCCGGAGTAAAATGCGTATGTTCAAGACGCGTTGACAATCCGGAAACTCCTTTTATTGCTAAACTGAAATATAAACTCTATGACCGTATTATTACTATCTCCAGCGGAATTCGCTCGGTACTTTTAGGCGAAGGTGTGCTTTCAGATAGAGTTACATGCGTGCATAGTGCTGTGGATATTGAAAAATTTGACCAGCCTGCCGACCGGGAATGGTTTGAGAAGGAATTTGACCTGGCACCCGGGAGCAGAGTCCTGGGAGTTATCGCCCAGCTTATCCACCGCAAGGGTCATCGTCACCTGTTTGCAGTACTTCCTGAAGTGATTCAGAAATATAGCAACACAAAAGTCTTGTTATTTGGTGCAGGGCACATGGCGAAAAAGTTTGAAACGCAGATCAAACAGCAGGGCCTGAGCGAGCATGTTCGTATGGTCGGCTTTCGTGATGACCTGCATCGGATTTTACCAAATCTTTATGCCGTGGTACACCCGGCAGATATGGAGGGACTTGGAGTTTCGCTTTTACAGGCAGCAGCGGCCGGAGTGCCGTTAATTGGTACTAGAGTCGGAGGCATTCCGGAAATTATCCGTAATGAGCAGAACGGCCTGCTGATAGAGCCGAAGAACCTGGAACAGCTGAGAGCAGCTCTCTTACGCCTGCTTTCTGATGATGCCCAGGCACGAGCCTGGGGCAATGCCGGGCGTGAAATTGTCAGAAGTGAATTTTCCATAGATGCCATGGTAGAAGGAAATTCCCTTGTCTACCAATCCACGCTGGGCTGGATCTAATATTTTTAATTTAAAGAAAGCAATGTAAATGAAAAGCTCAATAAATGATCCAAAGACAGTAATACTTCATCACCACCTTGGCATAGGTGATTTCGTTCAGCATCTCCCTTATATACGAGCTGTTGCAGAAAAAAGCAGGGATGGAAAAGTCTCTGTTATTGCCCGCCCTTCCACTCTGGCTGATCAGATTCTAACCACTGAAGAGTGTGTGGAACATATTATCCTTTATGACAGAAAACCACGATCAAAAGAAAAGAGACGCGGTTCTCATAAAGGTTTATTTGGGATGATTAGATTTGCAAAAGAGCTTAAAACATACGGGTTTGACAGAATTCTCATTCTCTCAGACCGGATAAATTACCAGTTACTTGCACTTACCGCAGGAATTCCACAGCGCGGGGCCTATGGATTCAAATGGCATAAACGCCTTATGCTCAATCTTCCGCCGTACATACAGAAATACAGGGGAGAACAAAATCCGGTTTATTCTGAACTCACAGACTATATGGTCAAACACGGATACACTGAAGGTCCAATAGTGCCTAAAATAAAAGTTCCGGCAGGTCATATTAAAAAAGGTGCAGAATATCTGGCAGATTTACCGGAAAGACGCATAGCAGTTGCCATAGGTTCGTCTGAAATGCATAAGAATCTGGGAGCTGAACGGTTCTCCATATTAGCGGCATCCCTGTTACAAAAAGGATTCGGTGTTGTAATGCTGGGTGGACCGGTAGAAACACAATTTGCCGAGGGCATTACCTCTATGGTACCGGAAGAACTTAGATCAGGGCTTATTACTTTTTGCCAGACAGACATTCTGCTGACAGCAGGTATACTCAAAAACTGTACCTTCTGCACAGGTAACGATACCGGTGTGTTAAACCTTGCTCTTGCCTGCGACCTTCCCAGTATCGGGTATTTTGGAGGACGCACACGGCTTCATCACGACCCTCTTATTCTCGGAATGTCGGCTGAAACAATGGAATCTATAACAGTCGATATGATCCTGAACGAAATGCATAAAAATCAGTGGTTTTAAAGTACTGTTTAACCTGCTCTGATTATACAATTGAAAAAGGTACTGAATTATGAAAGAGTAATATTCTCGACTTCATATTTTTAATATTGAATAATTACCCATTTCGGAACTGGTATTAAGTATGGAGTGTTTCATCCTTTTAATGTCTTTGCAGAAAATAAAAGTAAGGAAAGAATCATGAAGCAGGCCTCCAGACAATATTTATTTCTGATTGCAGCATCACTGCCTTCTGTCATTGTGACCATCGCATGGTCTGTTCATCGATGGGTAAAACTTGACAGCAGCCTTGCCTATTTTTCAGGTGCAGTTGGAAACCTTTGCGGGCTTACGGGAATGTCCCTGTTTATCCTCATGGCCCTTACAGGTATGCGCTTTCCTCTCATTGAAAAAACATTCGGGCTTGACAGGTTAATGCGGTTTCATATCATGGCCGGCCCTTTGGCAGTCTTTCTTTTTATTTCCCATGCATTACTTCGATTTGTAAAAACATCACTTTTATCACAGGACGGCTGGCAATGGTCTTTTCTTTTTTCTGTTAATACGGATGACATCGGACTAAATATAGGAAAAATTGCACTTGCTGTGGTCATACTGGCTGCAGGACTGGCTAAACTAGGGAGATATTTTATTCCGTATAATTTCTGGAAACCTTTACACTTTTTACTTTATGCAGCAATACCTATAGGATTTGTTCATGCCCTGATTAAAGGTGATGATCTCATTGAATTTCCCTATAATTATGTATTCTACATTCTTACAATCATATTTTTCATTTCGTTCACCTACCGAATGTATTACCTGGCAGTTCGAAAAAAACATTTTATCACTGTTTTTGAAGATGCTTACAGAGAGACTCATGACACGAGCACCTTTTATTTTAAAAGAGAAGCGGGAGATGATTCATTCAGCCGCAGAATGCCTGGGCAGTTTGCAGTTGTAAGATTTTTAAAATCAGGATCATGGAGTGAGCCCAGGCCATTTACAGTTTCTTCAGAACCAGGCGCTGACAGAATTTCATTAACAGTCAAAAATACAGGCAGATTTACTGCAGGGATTCATTTTCTTGAAAAAGGAGCAAAGGTTTTATGTGAAGGCCCCTATGGTATTTTTTATCCTGATTTCAAACAGGAAAAAAATCTTGTGTTGATTGCGGGAGGAGTTGGAATTACCCCATTTTTAAGCATCCTGCGGCATATTAATAAGGAAAAAGAAAATTGTAAAATAACACTTATATGGTCTGTAAAAACGCCGGAAGACATTATAGCAGAAGATGAACTGAGAAAGATATCATCAGATCTTAAAGGCAGGCTTAAAACAATTATTTTTATAACACGTCAAGACAAACATAAACCAGGCGAAGCAGATGAATTTATAGAAAATGATCTGTTTGTTTTTGAATATGGACGGATGAATGAAAACACCTTTAAAAATCATATTAACGAAAACAACTCATCCTTTTACCTCTGCGGCCCTGAGCAGATGCAGAAATCAGTATTAACTTCTTTAAAAGAATACCGCGGTATAAAACCTGCGTCTGTTAAAAGGGAAAGATTTTTCTGGTAAGCCCTGGAATATTTTACATCAATAAAGATTCTGCAATTAAGGAGACTTAGACTTAATACTAAAACCAATATCACAGGATTAAATCAGGAGATAAAATGGAATCCAGCACATCTGACAAAATCATTCATATTGCCATGGTTGCCCTCTTTATACTTGTAGTGGTGTTGTCTACAGCTCTTTACATCCAGGGAAAGCAACTCTCAAAATTAAAAGAAGATCTCCCTTTAAATAACATTTCCGATGAATCTGTCTCCAGCTCAGAGCTGCTGTCTCATCCCGCAGCAGAAATAAAAGCACAAAAAAATTCTTCTGATCAAAGCCTTTCAAAGGAGGATGAAGAGGCTTATAAAAATAAGATAAAAAAACTCGAAAGCCAGATTGCTGAGATGCAGGAATGGTCTGACTTCCTTGAAGAGAGTATGGATGAATACGAAGAAAAGGCTGATGCGGCAGTTGCTAAATCGCCACGCAGAAACTCTATGCCGCAGGCAGATATGGACAGGATAATGCGAAGGAGCTACCTGAGCCGTTATGAGGATTTTATTAAAGAAAATAATTACCCGCCGGAAGTAATGGAAAAACTTGCTGACCTTTATATAGAAAGACAGAATGCAATGAGAGAACGTATGCCTGATATGGGTGGATTCGGACCGGGAGAAAGAAGCAGAGAAGAAATTGAAAAGTTAACAAAAATCAGCAGGGAGATTAGTGACGAATATGAAGAAAAACTGACAGAACTGCTGACTGAAGAAGGCCGTGAGGCTTTAAGAGAATATGAACAAAAATCAATGGAAAGGTCATTTTTAAGTGAATTTAAAAAAATGCTTGGGGATGAAAAGCTGGAAAAAAGCCAGGAAAGCAAACTGCTTTCCCTGATGTATGATGAAAGACAGGCTTCCAATGAAGAAATGAGAAAAAAAGCTATGTCTTATGCCGCAAACGGACAGCTGCCTGATAAAGAAACCATAGCTGAAATGCAGAAAGAAAGCCTTACAAGAATGAAAGCAGTATATGAAAAATATGCAGCATCAGCAGAAGGTATATTGTCAGATTCACAAATCCAGAAATTCGAAGGCTATGTTAATATGCGAAAACAAAGCTTGGAAAGCTCTTTGTCATCAAGCCATATATTCATCACAGATAATGAAAAAGAAAAAGATGATGAGTAAGTAAAATATTCCCTCAGGGTAAAGCCCAGGAACATTCAGACTTTGAATTAATCCAGTATCCGTATCCGGGTTTAATATCCCTGAGGTCGCTGAAATCAGGACTTATAGGATCATACACTTTCCACCCGCTTTTATACTCCCACATGGATATGTATTGCTCTTCTATTGAAGCAAGAACATTTGATGCACCTCTGGCAGTCAGTGAATTATAACCTGCCAGGTTCCACCCCTTATTTAAAGTGACTTCAGGAGAAGGCGTAATATCTGAAAAGGACAGAGTCGCTGCTTCCTTCATATTTATCCAGTAGCCCTTTCCTGCGTTCATCATACTGAGGTCACAGAAGTCCGGAGCAGCCGGATCATAAACTCTCCAGGAGGCTCCATCATATGCCCATACGCTGATATATTTTCCTTCAAGTTCTCCAAGAGCCGAGGCAACAGCTGTTTCCGCCGGTTCCTTTGGAAGAGAGATAAGATTCCATCCTGTGTTTAAAGAAATATTGAATGACAGAGAAAATATATCTGCAGATCTTGGTTCTCCGCATCCTGAACATTCGGCATCATACCAGCTCATGGCAAGCCCGCACTCAGGGCAGTTCCACCTTGCTTCTTCATACACAGCCCATTCTTCTGCGCCCATGGTACGGATTTTTTCAAGATTCGGCAGGTACTCATTACGATGCGGGTAATCGCCCTGATTAATTAAACTGGTAACACGGTAGCAGGGTAAACTATCACAGCCAGAACAGCGTTCATTATCCTGGCTGTTTTTTGCACAAAGCCTTATATTGCAGTTCTGGCAGTGCCATGCAAGAGTACCGCCGCTCAGACATCCGTCACAGCTCATGTTATTCATACTTTCAACTAAACTGTTGACCGAATCTTCGAGCAGTCCGGATGAATACCGTTTTTCGCCTTCACCGTGTTTATTAAGATAGGCAGGGCAGGCTCCGCAGTATGTTCCGCATGCTGCTGCAAGCTGCACATTGCCGCCCTCTCCTCCCAAAATGTCAATACCTGAATTTTCATCTGAAGCCGATAGGCTCTTTAAAGGAAGACATGCATAACACAGGGCGGCTCCGGCAACCCCTTTAACAAACTTTCTTCTGGTTATTTTTTTGTTATTACAGTTACCCATATTAAATCCTCCTTTTTTTAAATTAAATTACCAGGTCGTCCAGCCTCCATCTATAACCATCTCGGCTCCTGTCACCATTCTGGATTCATCTGAAGCAAGATAGAGAACTCCATATGCAATATCTATAGGCTCCCCCAACCTTCCGATCGGATGAGCTTTTTCTACGGTTTTTCTTATTACGTCATCAACCAGCATACCGGATATCATAGGTGTTTCCATAGCGCCCGGATGGATTGAGTTAACACGGATGTTATAGTCCCGGCCGGCCTTTGAACATTCAAGCGCCGCAGCCTTTGTAAAGGACCTGACTCCGCCCTTAGCTGCGCAGTATGCGCTTGTGCTGTCAACAGTCCCTACAATACCTACAACAGATGATATGTTGATAATTGAACCGCCTCCGGACTCTTTCATGGCCCTTATTGCGTGTTTGGTTCCCAGAAAAACACCGTCCAGGCATATACTCATAAGTCTCCGCCAGTCTTCCAGCGGGGTATCTTCAAGTTCTTTTACATATTGAATACCTGCATTGTTAACGAGCACATCCAGTTTCTGAAACTCTTCAACTGTTTTTGCTATTGCGCTTTCCCAGTCTTCTTCTTTAGAGACATCAAGTTTTACAAACAGGGCGTTTCCGCCATCCTGTTTTATTTTTTCAACTACTTTCTGCCCGCCGGTTTCATTGATGTCGGCAATAACTACAGATGCCCCTTCTTTTGCCAGCAATATTGCGCAGCCTTCCCCGAGCCCGCTTGCGGCTCCTGTAATAAGGGCTGTTTTTCCTTTAACGCGGTCCATTTTTCCTCCTGTTATTTTTTCGCTACAAATCGGTTTTATTATCTCTTCTGCTTATAATTTCCGCTACCCATCCGCAGACCATGCTCATTTTTTCACTGCATTTCTGTTTGGCTTCCGGTGTATCTTTAAACTGCTGAAACTGTTCAGGGTCCCGGAAATCAAATCCTGTAAGCTCACAGCAGCTGACTGTTTTATATTCATTCAAAAAACAATCAATGAGTTCCATTGCAGGATCTGCTGTTTCAGGCTCAGTCTCAACCTCAGTCTCGATATTTTCATCCTTTTTACACTGCCCGTACTTCATTCCTAAAACAATTAACCCGCCTGATATAGCGCCGCAGGTCAGGCATCGCCTTGATCCGCCTGCAAAATATGAAGCAGCCTTTAATACCATATCATCTGAAATCCCAAGGATTTCCATAAGTGTTCCAGTAACAACCTGTGCGCATCCATGGAATTCAGGTCCATAAATCGATGCCATTTCCTGTGCGATTTTTTTAAATTGTTCCGGATATTTTGTAATTCTCATCTCTGTCATTTGAAAACCTCCTGTTTTTTTAATTGATAGGAGTATCAAGTCGGAAAGTCAACCTCATTTCGCCAAACTGGCCTATATTTTTCAATCTGCAATCAAATCGGCAAAATAAGACTATCCGGCAGGCCATTCTGTCAAGAATATCTAAAGACTGCTGTAGTTTTTTTTAACTTTAAGAAGTGTAAAACCTGGTAGAATGGATACATAAATAAATCATTAGCTAATAGCATTGGGGTTGAAATCTGACATTCTATTATAAAAAATATATCAGCATTCTGCCTGTCTCTTTTATTCTTGAATACCCAGCATTCTAAGGAACAGATCATAAAGTTTTTCAGGTACATCCTCGGCACGCTGTGTACCTAAAATCGCTTCATCACATCCGCCTCTAAAACCGTAGAACATTATCACAGCTGTCCAGTGTTCATCATCAACCTGCCATGCCCCAGCCATGGCTCCGTCACTCACAAGTTTTGTAAGGTACCGGTAAATCTTTGCCTGCGTTATCGATTTCCTAAAAGGCATTTCAAGGCTGTATATTACAACATCATGGAGTGAGCTCAATTCAAAATAAGCCCCAACTGCTGCATCAATCCATGCCTGTATTTTACCGCACCAGTCATCATCGCTGCAGTTTTCCACTCCTGTACTAACACGGTTAAGCACCTTGTTTTCAAAAACTTCACGTAAAGCATTCAGCAGATCTGCTTTATTTGCAAAGTAATGATAGAGAGTTCCTTTTGCAAAACCTGCAGCAGCCGCTATTTCATTCATTGTTGCAGCTTCATATCCTTTCTCTATGAATAATTTCTCTGCAGCTTCAATCAATGCAGCCCGTCTTAAATCGGCCTTTCTCGGTCCCTGGGGAGCACCGACTCTCCTTGTGTTTTTTTTTCTTACAGGACCATTTGAAGCCTCATCACGCTGTTTCATTATATTTCTCCGCCAGATATTATTTATGTCAAATCCCATATCCTCTTTTTACATCTCCGGCTCTTAAAATTCAATTATTTAATAGACTGTCAGTCTATTTAAAATTGACTCCCGGTCTATTTTAGTATAGTATCATTTTTATAAAAAGCTTAAAACGTTTAGCAGGAGGCGTATATGGAAAAAATAGTGAGGAGTTATTGCGGGCTTTGTCATCCGCGCTGCGGCACTTTACTTCATATTGAAGACGGTAAAGTAGTAAAAGTAACAGGAGATCCTGACCACCCTATATCCAGAGGTGTAATATGCGAGCGCGGCAGACTTATGCAGGATCACATCTATCATCCTGACCGTTTGAACTACCCTTTAAAAAGAATTGGCAAAAAAGGTGAAGGTAAATGGGAACAGATTTCCTGGGATCAGGCACTGGATGAAGTTGCTGAAAAATTATCTGCCCTTAAAGATCAGTACGGAGCAGAAACCCTTGCCTTCACACACGGAACAAAAAGGACCTATCACTGGGACTGCCGCCGATTTTTCAACCTTTTCGGTTCCCCCAACACCTGCGGTGTAAACACGATATGCATGTGTCCGAGCTATGCAACAGAGTTTGCTACCTATGGCGGCATGGTTATGGGCAGCGAAATAATGGCTGCAAAGTGTATTGTCATGTGGGGAAGCAATGCCTCAAAATCAAACCCCATAGGCACTTATCCGCAAATTGTTATGGCCCGAAAAAACGGTGCAAAGCTTATTGTAGTTGATCCGAGAAAAACAAAAGAGTCAGAATCAGCAGATATGATGCTTCAGATCCGCCCGGGTACAGACATTGCGCTTATGCTGGGATGGATTCGGTATATTATTACAAATGATCTCTATGATCATGATTTTGTAGAAAACTACACTGTCGGGTTTGAAGAACTTAAAGATGCTGTTGAGCCATATACACCTGAGAAAGTTTCGGAAATCACAACCATTCCTGTAAATCTTGTTACTGAATCAGCAAAAATGTATGCAACCTCAGGCCCTGCTGTAATCCCATTTGGCCTTGGTCTTGATAAACAGGGCGTAAACTCCACCCAGTGCGCCAGGGGCCGTGCTATTCTTCGCGCCATTACAGGAAACCTCGAAATACCTGGCGGTGATAACTTCAGCATGGCAGGAGAAGTGGGAGAAATCAGGGATGCAGAATACCTTGAGATTAACGAAGTTTTCCCTGAAAGCCAGAAGGTAAAACAGCTAGGTGCAGACAGATATCCCTTTTTCGGTTTTCCCGGCTGGGAGATGAACCAGGCGGCAAACAAAAAACTGCCTGAAGGTTACCTTATGGCGCCGGAAGCATGGCACTCCAACCTCGCCCATGAAAGAGATGTTTTAGACGCAATTATTACAGGAAAGCCCTACCCTGTTACTGCAGCCATCACACTTGCAAGCAATCCTCTTCTTGCTTTTCCCAATACAAAACGTGTGTATGAGGCACTTAAAAAGCTTGAGCTGTATGTGGTTATGGATTACTACCTGACTCCGTCTGCAGCAATGGCAGACTATGTTTTCCCTGCATCCACCACTGTGGAGCAGCCCGAAATGTGGCTCTCTCCCGGATTCTGCCTTGCATGCCCGCAGGGTATTGAACCTATTGCAGAACGGCGCACCAGTTATGATTTTTACAGAGGCCTTGGAATGCGTCTGGGACAGGAAGAATACTGGCCCTGGAAAAATGTCGAAGAAGTATATGACCATTGCCTTGAACCTGTAGGACTGACATTTAAACAGCTTACAGATCAATACGGCATCCTTGGAAAAAGAGAGTACCGAAGGTATGAAAAACTGGGATTCGGTACGCCTTCCGGCAAAGTTGAGCTTAAATCTTCTATTTTTGAAAAACTCGGTGCCTCTGCTCTTCCTGTTTATAAAGAACCTGTATGGAGCCCGGTGAGCAATCCGGGGATGGCGGAGGAATACCCTCTGATACTTATTACAGGAAGCCGTTTCATGCCGATGTATCACTCGGAGCAGAGACAGATTGAAAAGGCGCGTATAAAGAATCCCGATCCGCTTGTTACTATTCACCCTGAAACCGCGGCAAAATATAATCTTGAAGCCGGGGACTGGGCAGTCATATCAAACCCGTTAGGGAGCGTCCGATTGAAGGTTGATATTTCAGACTGCATTCGTCAGGACATGTGCGACCTCCAGCATGGATGGTGGTTTCCAGAAAGAGATTCAAAGCTGCCGGATCTTTTTGGAGTGTTTGAATCCAACGCAAATATCCTTTGCCCGGATGATCCTGAATTCTGCAGCCCTGAGATTGGAAGCTGGCCTCACTCTGCTCTCTTGTGCAAAATAGAAAAGGAGAATCAGGGTTAATCCATAAGGCGAAACAGGTCTAATTATTAAAATGATAAGGACACGGAGTTTTTTTTAAAATAAAAATCTTCGTGTCCTTTATCTGCTTTTATTAAGCAAAGTTTTTTATATTTACTGACTGTTAATTCTCCCTTGCCGGATAAAACTGGTGCTCAATCATCAGACATCAGATACAATTTATTGAAAATTCTGAATAAAAATGCTACACAACCCGATCTGAAATAAAACTGAAAACATCGGAGTTAAATATATGAAAAAACTGATCACATCGGCTCTGCCATATGTTAATAACCTGCCTCACCTGGGTAATATAATCGGCTGTGTACTCTCTGCTGACGCATACGCACGCTACTGCCGCCTTAAAGGATATGAAACACTTTATGTATGCGGGACAGATGAATATGGTACTGCCACTGAAACAAAGGCAAGAGAAGAAGGACTCACTCCCCGTGAGATATGTGATAAATACCATGCTCTTCATAAAGAAATATATGAACACTTCAATATTTCCTTTGATATTTTTGGACGCACCTCTACTCCAAAACAGACCGAAGTGGCCCAGGGCATATTTAAAGATCTTGAGGCTGCAGGTCTGATAACCGAGGAAACGACAAACAGAACCTACTGCGAAAAGGATGATATATTTCTTGCAGACAGGTACGTAGAAGGAACATGCCCCTTTTGCGGTGATGAAGGAGCCAGGGGCGACCAGTGCGACAGCTGCGGAAAACTTCTGGAACCGGAAAACCTCAAAAACCCAAAATGCAAAATCTGCGGCTCTACTCCGGTACTTAAAGAGACTTCACATCTATATCTTAAACTGGATGATCTCCAGGAAAGATTAAAGGAGTGGTCAGACAAGGCATCAAAGGATGGTACCTGGACCAATAACGCTATCCAGACAACACTCTCATGGTTTGAAAAGGGTCTTCAGCCAAGACCTATCACAAGAGACTTAAAATGGGGAATACCTGTTCCTAAAGAAGGATATGAGGACAAGGTATTTTATGTGTGGTTTGATGCACCTATAGGCTATATTTCAATAACAGCCAATGTGCGGGACGACTGGAAAGAGTGGTGGCAGAACCCGGAAGAAGTAAAACTCTACCAGTTTATGGCAAAAGACAATATTCCGTTTCACACTGTGATATTCCCGGCATCCCTGATTGGAACCGGTAAAAACTGGACTCTTCTTCACCATATAAATGCAACCGAATACCTTAATTATGAAAATACAAAGTTTTCCAAATCCCGAAATATAGGGATATTCGGAAATGATGTAAAAGATACAGGAATCCATATTGATTTATGGAGATTCTACCTTCTTGCAAACAGGCCCGAAAGAAATGACAGTCAGTTTGTCTGGGATGATTTTATAGAGAAGGTAAATTCAGAGTTCACTGATAATATCGGAAACATGGTCAACCGCACGCTCGTATACTTAAAGAAGAACTTTAACGGTGAGATAAAAGACTATGACTTACCTGAAACCCACAAAATTTTCATTGAAGAATGCAGCAAAGAACTTGAACAGGTTACAGAGGCATTTGAATCAGTAAGAATCCGCGATGCAATAAGAACGATCCTTGCTATAGGAAACCGCGGCAACAAATTTTTCCAGGATATGCAGCCATGGGAAAAGATAAAAACAGATTACGATCATGCCCATGCAACAGTCTCTACACTTGCTTACCTTGTTAAGAGTGTAGCCATTGCAATAAGCCCCTTTATGCCTGAAACTTCGGAAGGAATCCTTGAAATAATGAACATCGGTAATTTTTCATGGGATGACATAGGTAAATTTAACGGGCTTGACGGACACACTGTTAATCAGCCTGCAATCCTTCATAAAAAGCTGGATATCAAACTTGCTGAAAAATACAGAAAACAGTTCAGCGGAAAGCAGTCTGAATTCGGAAGAGCTCAGCTTAAAGTAGGAAAAATTGAGGAAGTAAAAAAACACCCGAATGCAGACCAGTTGTACTGGCTGTCTGTAAATCTTGATGAAGATGAACCCAGGAGTGTTGTTGCAGGCCTTGTTAAAAAATATACCCCTGAAGAACTTGAAGGAAGGCAGGTTATACTCCTGGCAAACCTTAAACCGACCAAGATAAGGGATATAAAATCAGAAGGAATGGTCCTTGTGTGCAAACACAGAAACAAACTGGAACTTCTGGACGGAAGCCCCTTTGAACCGGGGGATATTGTTACTGTAGATAAACAGAACATTGATCACAGCGAACTCAGCATAGAAGGTTTTGGTGAAATAGACATCATGGTAAAGGACGGAAAACTGATGTCAGGAGAACAGCAATGCCATATAGGAGGCAAACCGGTTGAAACTCACCAGCTCAAAGCCGGCAAAGTATGCTGAGACAATAGGCCGTAATAAATTTATTAAGCTGTCTAAATCAAGACAGCACGAATATCTTGCTTACCTTGCCCGGGAAAGTCTTAATAAAAAAAACTTCCCGGGTTTTATAAAAAGATATAATGAAATGCACTCCTGGGCGGACCTGGATAAATACTCACCTCCTGAGCATCTGACAGGGCTGGAATCACTTCATGAGTATTTTTTATTTCATAACAGCTTTACAGCAAATCCGGGCAGTCTTCTGGAAGATGATGAAAATGAAGGTAAAAATACGGGCGGCTTGACATGGGAACCGGTATTTAATGTTACTGTTGTACTCGATCAGGTAAGAAGCCCCTACAATGTCGGCTCAGTATTGCGGCTTATTGACAACTTCGGGTTCAGGCGCCTTGTTCATAATTCCGAATGGCTTAGACTTGACCACCCCCAGCTCTGTAAATCAGCCAGGGGCTGTCAGAACTGGATACCTGTTGAATATAAAAAAAATATCATAGAATGGCTGTCGCAGAAAAAACTTCCGATTATTGGACTTGAAACATCACCTGAAGCAGTAGATATAAACAGATGGCAGCCCGAAAAATCATGCATCCTGATAATTGGAAATGAGGCGTATGGGATAGCTTCTGAACTCAGAAACTGCTGCAGTACCCTTGTTGAAATACCAATGTTCGGTTTTAAAAAATCAATGAACCTGCATCATGCACTTGCGGTAATCGGCAATAAAATTACCTCTGCCGCCTGAAATTATGAATTACATTCTTTGAGACTCCTTTTATCAGGCCGTGCACACTTGAACCATCTCCTGTAAAATGTTAAGATCATTAGTCTTTAAAATATTTTATTAATCTTAACGCATTTATATTTCATTATGATTTCACATTCCCAACTTATATACTTTTCTCTTGTAGGCATCATCGGAGCGTGCTTAATCTGGTGGAGCAAACGAAAAATATTCCTGACAGAAAAAAACAGAAAAGCGAGAATAAGAAAGTTAAAACGCTTTACTGCCGTCAAAACCAGTTCACCTGTTGACACACCTGAAAAGGATGCAAGAGAAGCTGCAATAGAAAGCGTTCAGAACAGATACTCAATTATAAGAAAAGTAACATTCTTTTCCATTGTTCTTATCTGGGTTACAGCCCTTGCCTACCCTCTTTTAGAGGGAATTCCATCCACTTTTGTATCTGTTTTGGTTGCATCATCGGGTATTATTATAGGCCTTGCAGCCAGACCCTTTATTGAAAATCTTATATCAGGAATTGTGCTCTCCTTTTCAAAGATTGCAAGAATAGGAGACACGGTTCTTATTGATGATAAATACGGAACAATTGAAGACATAAGCATGACACATACTGTTATAAAAATATGGAACTGGCGCAGGTATATTGTCCCCAACAGCACCATGCTTGCAAAAGAAATCGTAAGCTGTACCATAAATGATTCATACCAGTGGTCACATGTTGAATTTTCAGTTTCCTATGAAACAGATCTTGATCTTTTAAAAGAGCTGGCCATAAATGCAGCCTCTAAAAGCAAATATTTTGCTGATTATGAGGAACCCAGCTTCTGGATTATGGATATGCAGGAAAAAAGTTACAAATGCTGGATTGCGGCCTGGGCAGATACACCCGGGGAAGCATGGGAACTTAAAAACGATATAAGGACAAAACTGATTTCAGACTTCAGGCTTAACGGAATAAAAGCGCATAAATTTGAATTTGACATGCAGAATTAATTGCTTATTTCAGAAACGATAACCCATTTACTGTTTTCTTTTTTAAGCAGGAGAGCCTTATCTGAAATAACTGAAAAATTTGAAGATTTATATGTCTGAGTAAATCTGACATCAACAGTATTATTTAAATCAGGACCGGATATCTTAATATCGGAAATTTCAACCTTTATCCATTTTTTCCTCTTATTCTTTCTGGATTTATCTGATTTCCAGCCTTCAAAATCAAGCCTGCCGGATTTAAAATTCTCGGAATAAAAAGATATATACTCATTAAAATTTCCATCCTTACCTGCACTCATTTCCCATGCTTTTTTCCAATCCGCCAGGAAAGTGTTGATATCCTGATAAAAATCTTCAACAGCAGCCTGTTCACCCTCAATACTAATTTCTTCTATTTCCGGGATATCCGGTCTTTCTGCGAGTATCTGTTTTCTGACTATAGATTTATTTTCATATTCAGCTACTGTTTCAACAGTTTTTTCTTCTATTTCTGATGGAGTCGAAACAGTTTCAGCTTTAACAGCATTTGACTCCATATCTTTCTCTTCATCTTCAACAGCGGCAGGAACAAATGTCTCAGTTATTTCAACCGGAGGTACTGTATCCCCGGTAAAAATCATAAAATATCCGCCTATAACAAGGAGTAAAACAACAAAAAAGACAAGGTAAACGGACAGTACCTTTCTGAACCATTTTGGTATACCGCCGTAACTTATGAGCCCAAGGGTGAAAGCCTCATCTCCTCCCTTTCGTTTATAGAGATCAATAACACCTTTTATAAATTTTCTGGGATTATTTATCTTCCTTGAAAGCCATTGAATATCCCTGTTGGAAATTCGTTCCGTCAGTCTTTCAGTGGTGAGGATTACCATTCCTTTTTTTTCAAGCGGATATTTTTTCACGTAAACATCAGCTTTTTCATGTATACCAAGGCCTTTAATCAATGCCTGCAGAGCACGGGGATCATCATATCTTTTTTCAGCAAAGGGGTCCTCTTCCCTCAGCGTATGATCCCGTGTAAGCTGATTGAGTTCATTTTCCTGAAATGAATATACCCGTGAGTCACCCAGGTGTGAAAAATACATTATCTTATCCTGAAGATAAACAATGCATACCGAAGCAGCCATTTTTTCATTAATTTTTATTCGTTCTTCCAGAATGGCTCTGTTAGCATTATTTATAGAATAGAATATTGCATCGCCTGGAGAATTGTTTTCTTCCAGAATATTAAAGAAAGTATTCAGGATTGTTTCACTTGCCAGTTTTGCGGCTTTTTCGACAAGATAATCCCTTCCGACACCATCAATAATGACATACAGATTTCGAGAATGAATACAATTTATATTGTTTTCAATACTCTGGTTATCAGAAAAGGTAACAAATGAATAATCAATATTTTTCATTGTTTTTTTTGATCTTCTTACCGGCTTACTTTCTGTTTTCGATCAACACTGCGGTTCAGGCTTTTCAGCAGTGCTCCTTTTAACACTTGCAGCAATTGAGATTGATCTGACTGACCTTAAATAAAAAAACCCCTATATCTAAATCAGGGGCCAAATTTATAATATGTACAAGTTCTCATAATCGAATTACTTAAAGGTTGGTTAATAAAAGTCAATTAAAAATATAATTACCAGATATTGCGATTATGAGTCAAGTTATATACTTTATATTTACAAAATAAAAACCATCCCTCACCTGTAACAGCAGGGGATGGTCCAGGAGCGGGTTTATTCTTTTTCTCCTGCAGTTATCATGTCTTTAATCTTTTCATATTTTTTCTTGCCGATGCCTTTTACTTTCATGATATCTTCCTTTTTCTGGAATTTACCATTGGTCTCTCTATATTCTACAATTCGTTCGGCGTATTTTTTTCCAATACCACTTAATGTTTGAAGTTCCTGAGCAGTTGCCTTGTTAATATCTACCATCAATGGCTCATTTGTATTAGCCATTCCTGCGGCAGCAAAAAATGATAAAACGATAACTAAAAGCATAATCCTTCTGATTTTTACAATCTTTTCCATAAAGTCCTCCTTATAAGTTTTAGTATTCTCCCTGATGGGAAAGCAAAAATATAAATTTATGAAAAAAAATTAAGGCTGGATTATACTTGTCAATACAATATCAGTGCCACTTTATTAAAATGCCGGATATAAACCTGATAAAAACTCACCAAATACAATATCATCTTTAATTTTAATTAGTTACACATACAATATCATTCATGCATTCTTTTTAGATTATGGACACAATATTTACACAGTTTCAAATTGCACATATTATTGTGCCAGTCTGCACATAATTCTGTGCTAATTGCTGAAAAATACAGGTTCAACAATATCAAAACAATAAAACGGGTCTGTTTTTTGCATAAATAAATCGGTTAATGGAGGTTATTAATGGCTGATAAAAGTAATATTATTGGAAACCAGGAAATCATTGAAAGACTTCGTGCACTGACTCCTCTGAAGTTAATCGGAGATGAAGATATCAAAGGTTTTCTCAAGTCCAGCAGATTAATTAAATATGAGCCTGAAGAGACTATTATAGAAGAAGGTGAATACAGCAGGTGGATATATTTTCTGATAAAAGGCGAGGTTGGAATTCAAAAAGAAGGAGAGACTTTAAATATTTTAAGAAGATGCGGAGACCTTTTTGGCGAGATGTGCATAATTGACAATTCTCCAAGATCAGCATCTATTGTTGCCGTTACCAATACAGTATGTCTGGCGATTGACACTTCTTACTCAGAAAAACTGAAAGGCAGTTACAGAAATGCATTTAATGCAGTTTTATACAGAATTTTTGCAGAAATATTATCCGAACGACTAAGGCACATGGATGATGAATTAGTAAAAGTCAAAAATGAAAATTACCGGCTTATTACAGAACTTGAAATGTTAAAATCCAATACTGATGTGGAGATGCTTCCCTGAAATGACACCTGACTGCAATAAATGTGAGAGCTACTATATTACATGGGATAAAAAATTCCCCTATGGCTGTCGTGCCATGGGATTTAAAAGCCGTGAAATACCTTCCTTATCAGTGCTGAACAATTCCGGAATGGACTGTCTCAAGTTCAAACCTAAAAAGGCTAAAAAAAAGTCATACAGAAGCCAAACAAGGATGAAACTCATCTGATATTACCGCCTTTTTTTTTTACATGTGTAAAGCCAATAGAATATTGATTGCCTTGACATATCTATTTCACCCTGAGATTATGCAAAATCATTTGTTTTCAATATTGCACTAACTTATCAAGGAGGAGTTTTCAATGGCTGACTTAGTAACACAATCAGAATATGAGAAGTATGCTATCAGGACACCTGACATGAGCCTTTTTCCAAAAATTAAAGGCCGTGAGCCTATCATGACTTACCTTAATGATAAGCTGTTTCCCGGTGTCCCCTATCATATTGACCTGAGCTTTATCACTTCTGTACCGGAGCCTCATATTTTTGAGCACGCAATTGATTATGACAGAATTTATATCTTCTGGGGTACTGATCACAAAAACCCTCAGAGTTTAGGCGCAACTATTGAGTGTTATATTGGCGGCCAGAGAACTGAATTCAGCAATACGACAAGCCTTTTCATTCCGAAAGGAATGAAACTCGGCCCTGTAAGCTGGCTAAAGGTGAACCGCCCTCACATTATGATGGAGTTTGTTCTCGGATCAGGAGACAGCTCTGTCATAACAAACAGCGGCATGTTTGACCCTAAAGATACTCCGCCGCAAAAGACCGAAGAGATTGATTACGAAGAGTATGTTATAAGAAGCCCTATGAGAGAAGCCGGAGATTCACGCCAGGCACCCTTCAGACTTTTTCCGACTATGACCTACATGAGTTCCAGACAGTGCAGGTTCAATAATAACTACATTGAATTCGGACCTGTCTGGGCACCGGTTGAACCCCCTCTTCCAAGAATGACTCACTACAATTTTGATGAAATAGTAATTCATTTCGGAAGCGATCCGGATAATCCGACATCACTTGGCGGTCATATGAGATTTGATGTTGGCAACGACAAGCTTGAATTTGATACAAATTACTGCATCTGGCTGCCAAAGGGAGTAACCCACGGCCCTCTTATCTGGTATGATGTCAAAAAGCCTTTTATTGAAATGGCTATTATGCTTGACGCAGGTACAGTAGAAGAATATTCGGATGATGCTAATTTTGTATTTGATTATGAAAGATAGAGCATAACAGTAAAACACATAAAAAGGAGGGTTAAACACCCTCCTTTTTTTATTTATTGAAATTATAAAGCGTTAAATATTAACCGCATCAGCTGTATAATTTTCCAGCAGTAAACCAAGGGTTTCATACTGATTCATGGTAAGATCCTTAAACTGTATACCCCTTCTGCGAATTGATATGTCCATTAAATCATTTGAATCATTCAGAACAGTATCAGATACGGTTTTGCACAGTATGTCTTCAAGAACAAATCTTTTATCCGAAGTCATAATGGAAAATTTACCATTTTCAACCATTTGATTTTTTATGCTGTAATATTTAAAGGCCATGCCTGAGCGGCTTATATCTATAAGGCTGTGTTTTTTTTCAGGCCTGAAACTTGAAACAACAAATATATCTTCTTTAGTTGTAAATCTGTCCTCTCTCCTTCTATCTTCATTAGCTGACTTAAGCACTTCTTTTATCGCATGCGCAAGCGTGTTTGAACGAACTGGTTTTGTGAGGATTTCACAAATACCTTTATGATGTAAAGTGTTTTTATCAACCTTATTATTGAATCCGGTACAGATTATAACAGGTGTTTCTTTATTCAGAACGTGTATCTTTTCCGCCAGCAGGTCTCCTGTTATTCTGGGCATTGTCATATCAGTAATAACAAGATCAAATGAATGCGGATCATTTTCAAAAGCTTCAAGCGCCTTGCTGCTGTCAGTAAAAGCCCTGACCTTGTACCCAAGCTGTTCCATCATGATTTTCATGGTATCAGCAATCATAAACTCATCATCTACAAGAAGAATTCTTTCATTGCCGCCGGGAAGACATTCAGTATCCATAACCGGTTTGGTATCTATAACTGCATCTATCACAGGTATATATATAGTGAATGTTGTACCTGAGCCAATATTGCTTTCAACCTTTATTGAACCACCATGATTTTTAATTATTCCGTGAACAACGGCAAGCCCCATGCCAGTCCCTTTGCCCGGCTCCTTTGTTGTAAAATAGGGGTCAAAAACTCTTTTTATTACATCATCAGGTATCCCGTGCCCTGTATCAGAAATACTTAACTCTGCATAACATCCCTGCGGGAGACCGTTGAACGAGGTTAAAGGGTTAAGCCCGATAACTCTTGTTCTGACATTTATCTCTATGGCACCCGGCATGTTATTCATTGCGTGGGCTGAATTGGTGCACAGATTGACTATGGTCTGGTTGATCTGTGTCGGATCGCCCATAACAACAAGCTGTGAATCCGGAAAATTCTTTTTTATTTCAATATCTGTAGGGATACTTGACCTTAAGAGTTCCAGCGATTCATTTACTATTGATATGAAGTCGATCGGTTTTTTCTCAGCATCTGTTATTCTTGAAAAACTTAACAGCCTGCTTACCATTTCTTCGGCTCTGCAGCTCGCTGTAATTATATTGTTAAGATACTGCCTGTTAGGGCTGTCCTGAGGTGTTGTTCTTATGGCAAGTTCCGTATTGCCTATAATTATTCCGAGTGTATTATTAAAATCATGAGCCATTCCGCCCGCAAGCGTTCCAATGGCTTCCATCTTTTGAGATTGTCTGAGCTGAAGTTCAAGCTGCTTTTTCTCAGACTGTATTATCCTTTTTTCATCTTTTGCCTGTTTATGGCGTATTGCGTTTTCTACTCTTATTATAAGTTCGTCAGCATCAAAAGGCTTTCTTATATAATCAGATGCACCCTTACGTATGGCCTTGATAGCCGAATCCATTGAAGTATCACCTGTCATTATGATGAACATTGTATCCAGCTTCAGATCCTTAACAGACTCCATTATCTGAAAACCGGTCATAACAGGCATCATGACATCCAGTATAGCAACATCAAATTCTCTCTGATGCAGATATTCGATGGCCTTTAACACATCGTCGGTTACGGTTATGTCATAATTTCTTCTTGATAGTACAGCTTTTACGCTTGCCGCTACAACGGTATCATCATCAACTATCAGTAATTTTCCGGCTGAACTCATAAAAACTCCTTTGGAGGTATACGAACATTTTTATAATCTGATTTTTGTGCTCATTTCTCTGGCAGCTTATTATCTGTAACCAATTTGATCTAAATTAATTTATCCTAACCTATGCGACCGGCAGTTTAATAACAAAGGTTGTCCCTATGCCGGCGGAATCATCAATAGCTATAAGGCCTCCCATTCTTTTAACAAGTTCATGCACTATCATTAAGCCAAGCCCGTCATGATCACTTTTTGTAGTTGCCTGCTGTTTGAAGATATTTGCTTTTAAATGATCAGGGAAACCCGGGCCGTCATCGCTTACAGATATCTCTATCATTCTTCCGGTATCATTACCGGCATTATTAAAGGACGATTCGGATATAAATTTTGCACTTACATTTATATTACCGCCATCAGGCATTGCCTCTATTGCATTGTTTATCAGGTTAATCAAAACCTGCCTGAAAGCGTCTTTATCAATTACTGTATCAGGGATATTTTCATCGGACCAGAAGTCGATGTTAACTTCAGGGCCATTAATCCTGCTGTTTTTAATAAGCAGAATTGTATCTGATATTATGTTCCTGATTTGAGAAACTGTTTTTTCAACATTCTTTTCATCTGGCGATGACTTGAACTGTTTAAGGAGTTTAGCGATTCTGCCCAGTTCATCATCTATTATTCGTATTTCACCGGCTTCAACATTCATCTCATCAAGCTTCATGTTGAGAACCTTAAGATAATTTTTAATAGCACTTATGGGATTGTTTATTTCATGTACAATCTTTCGTGTCTGAATAGTATCCAAGACAGGTTTATTTTCAGTTTCTTCTTCCTGCTCTTCATTATTTTTATCATTGGGTATAAGATGAGCAACTGAATCAATAAACAGTTTCAGCTTTTTTATTTTCTCTAATTCAAGGTCAACACACGCACTGTTAACACCCAGTACAAAAACTCCCGATGATTTATCATTGTTAAATACCGGAAGGCAGTATATTCCGTCTGTGCCGGTGTAATTTAACATCTGCATATCAAAAAGAGCCGGATCATTGTTGTTCACCCTGTCCAGCGAATTCATATCAATACCCATTAAGCAGGACGTAACAATAATACTGCTTTTTACATCCATCGATACTGACAGGTCGTCACATGATACAGCTCCATCAAGATTACTGAGCTTATACCCGTCAAGTGATTGAGTGTCAGTATTGCAATTGAAATAATAAAGTTCACTTATACCGGTAAGAATATGAATTGCCCTGCCGATCATACTGAAACGAAGGTCGGCATCCTCATTTTTCTTAACCTGATCAACCAGAACTGTAAGCAGAGTATTACCGTTTATTTCGAAGGTATCGGTATTATTTCTAATGTCATGAGGCTGATAAACTACACCACTGCTGTCTGAAACATCTATTCCAAGATGCATCAGGCGATTTTGAGTCTTTAACTCGGCAATGGAAATAAACTCATTAATACGGGACTCGGTAAATCCGAAAAGTTCATCACCTGCATGACTGTATCCTGCCCGCATATCTTCATCAGTACACCCAAGTATACTTGAAAGATACACAATCTTAACAAGAGTACTCGCCTGTTTAATCTTTTTAAGCGGGTGATGATGATAATAAATTGCATCAGAAATGAATGGAAATGACCCCCATGCCTCAACCATCCTGGCACCCATAAAACAGTGATTTATACCAAGCAGATGATCTTCAAGAGAAACATGGTTAAAGTAATCCACACTGTTGTTTCTGTTCAGGCTGTTATACTGATTAGGAAACCTGCCTGCCAGTGCAAGAGAGCCTATATTATGCAGTAATGCGGCAATATAGGCCGTAAAGGGAGACGAAAATTTGACCGAATCTGCAACAAGCGCAGAAAAATGTGCGCTTTTAAGTGCACTGTAAAAACGGTTATCAGCATCAAAACCGGCAGTTACAGATTTCCGGCTTTCAAGTGATCGATAAAGAAGATCTTTAATTATATGAACTGAAGCATCACACCCGATAATCTTTATTGCATCTTCAAGGCTTTTTATATTTTTATTATCAGTATAAAAAGGTGAATGAGCCAGGTTTAATAAATTAAACGTGAGTGACGGACTTAGAATAATATACTTTGTAAGATTTGTGCATGAATCATTATTTTGAACGACACGTTCCCAAAATGCCGAACAAATTTCAGATTCAACAGGTAGAAAGGGGAGACTGTTAACGATGGAGTCAATTGAGCCTTTAATTACCCTATTGTAATTTCTCCTGCGATAATATGATGAGTTCCATTGAGTCATCAGATGCTTTTTTATTATCCAAAATAATAATCAATATTTCAGAGTAACAGGTTTTGAGTAAACTGTATTCAAATATACGGAACAATAGGGTTTATTTAAAGTCCGTATTTTAAAATCCCTTGTACATTAGGCCCTGTTTTTTGTCAACAAAATATACGAGATAAAATAATGACTTACATGGATAAACCACCTCTCAAATACGTTATTACATTTAGGTTTAATTAGATAAGAATCAGGATTTAATAAGAATATTTTCAGGTATCGGGCAGAAAAAAAATCCCCCTTTACCTTATAAAAGTAGAGAGGGAAATAATAATATTATATCAGTATTATATACGTAACTTACTCATATTTTGTTGTTGGGCCTGCCGTAAAATGCATGATGGGCTGAGTAACATTTTTTATTATAAGCGGTCCATGTTCTATTCCTGCTGGAATAAAAGCAGCAAAACTTTCGGTAATATTGTAAGTTTTACCGTCAATCGTAAATTCTATTTCTGCACCAAGATCATATATATTATCATAATTATATCCGTAAAAACCTATCAGCTCACCCCATTTGTGAGTATGGGCTTCAACATGTTTTACACCCGTTTTAAATTCCTCACCGGGCACAATCCACATTGCCTCGCTGTAGAAATCGGTATCACTGACAACATCCGAATCAAGATGCACTATTTTTTTGAACAGCCTTGGATCTGGTTTGGGCCTGTATGACGGGTAAGTCACATTTGGTTTATCTGACATTACAAAATATCTGGCATTTTTCTTTTCAGCCATGTTATCTCCTCTTCATATATCTTAAAGCCTATTTACGACCTGTTATTATATCTATTCGTAACTCTGACCAGGGCCTACGGTATAATGAAAAATAGGACCTTCCATTTCGCTGAGAACTTTTAGCGGACAATGAACCATACCGGCGGGAATATAAACCATAAAACTTTTATCCAGAATAAACTTCTCATCTTCGAGCCAGAACTCGATTGTCAGGCCAAGGTATGAAGGGTCATCAGGATTACATCCAAACATGGTGAGCACTTCAGAAAAGTTATGTGCATGAGCTGCGACTCCTTCGGCCTTTTCCATTTCTTCTCTTGTCAATATTGGCTGGGGCCTCTGGTCCTTAAATGCAGGCGGCCAGATCCATGTACTTTCGGCATAAAATGCCCCCGGAATTACATCCCCATCCATCCAGTTTATATGCTCCAAAGAAAGACGATACCCATCTTCATCATAGCCTCTGCCTATTTTCTGATCACCTTTATAGTCCGGCATCTTTTCTATACTCTTCAGATCAGTGCAGATATAAGGGCCGTATTTAGACTCTGCCATTTAAATGCTCTCCTTTCATAAACCTTTCCCGAGAATTCCGGGTGAAAAATAGATTATAGGTGGAAAAATCGAACAAAAAGTATATTTTATGGGATTGGTGCTGTCAAGGAATCATTTATGCCTGATGCAAACGCAACATTTCAAATAATTGTCGTTTTCTAAACATTTACAATATACAGAATATTCGTGAATTCACAGATGATCAGGGTAATACATTATGGAAAGAAGACTCCTGAACTTCATTAGATAAAGTTCAGGAGCAGATAGGACTTACCCGAGTATAGCCTTTAAGTCTTCATCAGGGGTGGTGATCGGCATGATATTAAAATTCTTGACAAGCACATCCAGTACGTTAGGAGTAATAAACGCCGGAAGTGACGGTCCAAGCCTTATATCCTTTATACCGAGATAAAGAAGAGTCAGGAGAATGGCGCATGCTTTCTGCTCATACCATGACAGTATCATGGAAAGAGGCAGATCATTCACACCGCAGTCAAATGTCTTTGAAAGCGCAACCGCAATCTGGATTGCTGAATAGGCATCATTACACTGGCCGATATCAAGTAGCCTGGGAATACCGCCGATATCTCCGAGCTTTTTATCAAAGAAACGGAACTTGCCGCATGCAAGTGTAAGCACTACGCTGTCTTCCGGCACTTTCTCAACAAACTCGGTATAATAGTTTCTTCCTGGTTTTGCACCGTCGCAGCCGGCAACAAGGAAGAAATGTTTTATGGCTCCGCCTTTTACTGCCTCTATAACTTTATCGGCAACGCCCATTACGGCATTTCGGCCAAAACCGCACATAACAGTTCCTTTATCCGTATCTGCAGTAAACCCCGGCATTTCAAGAGCTTTTTCTATAACAGCTGAAAAATCATCGTTTGGAACATGCTTAACACCCGGCCATCCGACAAGACCAGTTGTATAAATATTTGCTTCATAACTTTCCATCGGTTTCTGGATACAGTTTGTGGTCATCAGAATAGATCCGGGAAACTCGCTGAATTCCTTTGCCTGATTCTGCCACGCGGTTCCGTAGTGACCATAAAAATGACCGTATTTTTTAAGGTTAGGGTATGCATGTGTCGGAAGCATTTCGCCGTGGGTATAAATGTTTATCCCCTTCCCTTCTGTCTGCTTGAGAATTGTTTCAAGATCAATAAGATCATGTCCCGACACAAGAATAGCCTTTCCCTGTTTTGCACCAAGCGGTACAGTTGTCGGCACAGGATGACCGTATCTTTCTGTATGCCCTTTATCCAGAAGCTCCATTGCCTTAAGGTTGATTTCACCGCATTTTAATGCCAGTCCCACCCAGTCATCAAGAGAAAGATCTTTGTTAAGCATCGCAGAATATGCTTCATGAATATAAGCATATATGTCCTCATCTTCTTCGCCCAGAAGCTGGGCATGATCAGCATATGCACACAGCCCTTTTAGTCCGAATAATGTTGTATGCTGAAGAGCAAGAATGTCAGGATCAATAGAAGTATCCGATTTAAGCCCGACTTCTTCACCCTTTGCAATCAGTCCCTCGGCAGATGCCGCAGGCAGGTAATTAGCGGACGGATGTACTGCATCAACATTGCCGCCTGCATCAGCAACTTTTTCTTTGAGATTGTATCTCAGCTCTGCACACCTGTGCGCCATCCGGACAAAATTGCTGCTGTCAAAATCGACATTGGTTAATGTTGAAAATGTTGCTTTAATTGTAAAAACATTAACATCTCTGTCGCTTATTCCAAATTTTCTGCCTTCTACAGCATAAAGAGATAATCCCTTCAGCATATAAATCAGAAGATCCTGCAGAGCCGCCACATCAGGCTTCTTTCCGCAAACACCAATTTTAGTACATCCTTCACCCTTTGCTGCCTGTTCACATTGATAACAAAACATAGTTTATATCCTCCTGATAAAGTTAATGTATTTCACTGCATTTTTAATTTTTGAAAACATATTAACCCTTCACAAAAAAGAGGGCATTGACCTATGTCAAAAAAATCAGGAAAAAATATAAGTGAATAAAATCTCTACCTGGAATGAAATGAGCTCGTGATATAACTCCTGCTGACAGGATTCTGAATATCGACCGGAAAGGACTTCATTATTATTGAAATATTACAATAATAACATATTCAATAAATAATGTATCAAAAAGATTAAATATGATAAGTGTAAATTTATAAATATATAAAGAATCAGGCAGTCTTCAGCAGAGAAGCTGACACAATAACTTTACGGGAAAATTAATGACACCAGAAACAGCATTTATTGATGAAGCCGGCAAATTATTAAATCTTAACGAAGAACAGAAAAAACAGCTTCTTGAATTATACAGCAGATTCAAGACTGAAAACAGTGAACCTGAAATCCCTATTCATCAGACAGAAAAGAAAATAAAAGATGCAGGAACTGACGCCGCTAATTCTCAAAAAATTGAAGCTATGGAAACAATGGCAGACGGTTTAGCCCATGACCTTAACAATATTCTGGCCGGCATAGTCGGTTATTCCGAGGTTGCTCAGATGCTTGCCGGAGGCAATAAACAGATTTTTGAGATACAGGGAAAGGTTCTTGATACATGCGACAGGGCGAAAAGACTCATTGACCAGGTATTGTCATTCAGCCGTCATAACTATCAGCCCCATGACGAAGAACTGATGCAGATGCCGCCTGTTATTAGAAACGTACTAAAACAATTAGAAAACACGCATCATGAAAATATCAGAATAAAAGAGTCAATTGAAGAAAATAGCGGTCTGATAAAGGCTTCGCCGGCAATGATGCACCAGATTATCTTTAATATTTGCACAAATGCGGCAGAAGCCATGAAAGAAAAAGGCGGGACTTTAAGTGTCTGTCTTTCTACTTTAAAACACGAAAGAGACAGTAAAACACAGGACAGTAAACTGGAGCCAGGACATTATATAAAAATATCAATCAGTGATACAGGCCCAGGCATACCGGAAGAAATAATGGACAAAATATTTGATCCCTATTTCACAACCAAGGAAAAAGGAGAAGGTACCGGCCTTGGCCTTTCTGTAGTTCATGGGGTAGTTAAAAATTACAGGGGAAAAATCACGGTAAACAGCAGTCCCGGAATTTCAACCGTATTTGAAATAATGCTGCCCCTTATGATTATTCCTGATAATATTTAGATATTGATACAAAACAGTTTTAGCCCGTTCAGCTTTTCCTGATCAATAATTTCGTCATTGTTTTTCTTACTGAGCTCTTCCAGTGTTCCTACTTTTTCTTCAACAGTTCTGATTGTTTTTTCCACGCAGGATAAAAACTTTTCGGGAAGCATAATATCCCGATGAAAACGAACAGTGGAAAAAAGACACAGGCCTTTATCAGTCAAACCCAGGGTCCGTTGTTTGGCTTCATACAAAAATTCAAGAACTGTCCTGGCTACACCAACATTAAGAATGGGAGAAAAATCCCATAATATCGCGGCAAATGAACATCTTGTATTGGGCAGGGATGTACTTAAAAGGATAGAGTCTCCATAACTCGAGACAGCACTGCCGAGAAAATCAATAAACTCCGAATACTGTTCTTCAACAGGTTTTTCCTGGTCCAGCCAGCCAAGGGCATAAAAAACATCAGTAGCAGTTCCGATTACATATCCATCCCTGTCAGTTATAGGTATGTCCGGATCTGTAAAAATATCGCTGTATGCATTCAGTATTCTCTTTAAACTAAGAGTAAACAGGAGAAAATAATACGAGCGATATCCCTTTGAACTCACGGTCATACCTGTTTCAAATACATCCCTTGCCTCATCAATGAGCCTGAATACATCAGCAGGAAGGAGAGTGTGTTCCTTTTCTTTATAAACACCCTGCCCTTTCCTGACGTATCTTAACACAGTCAATGCATGCCCAATTTTACCAAGTCCATATTCACAAAAATAGTCTTCAACTTTTGCATTGCATATTTTTTCAATAAACCCGGCCTCCTTTTGAGCCTGCCTGAAATGAATATCCGAAACAGCATAGCTTGGAGCCTCTATTCCGAGAATCCAGTATATTTCCATTCTCAGGTTACGTGCCGGAAAATAACCTGGATCGGCACTCAGGATAATTCTTAATATCTCATCGGCAGCCTGAAACCTTCTTCTGAAATAAAGAGTGCGTGCAATCTCCATCCCCAGTATGGAATTCTGCGGGGTTCTTAAAAAAGATATTACAGCATTTGGACCCATTTCATTTAACAGCTCAGGATCAAGGTTATCCACAGACTCCATTTCATAAAACAGGATCATCTTTGTAAACTTACGGCTCATTCTGTTATTCATCTGAAGTATCGGGTCTACCAGCAGGTCAGGTATTAGATCCCAGAAATTTGTATTCCACAATCCTGTGACCCACCAGATTGCAACAGCCTCACCGTTCGACAGCTCTATTTCTCTGGGTTTTTCACAAAACATGGCCCTTATATCATTTATAAGTACACAGAGGTGGGCAAAATCAGTGAGCCTTATAACAGAGTCTTCTGACAGTTTTGTCCTTATGATAGACTGAAGATATATATCGAGGTTTGAAAGCTCTCCTGCAGCTATCGCTATGGTAAGCATTCTTTTTGGAGTACTGTGTTTTGAGAGAGACCATCGTACTGATATCTGGTGGGCTATGGAGAGGGCGTCTTTTATGGCTTTCCCATATGACCTCGGGTGATCAATGGTTTCTTCCGAAATATTATCATTGGGCAGATCAAGGTAAAAAGATGTTGTACTGAATGAATTAAACCTGTTTCTGTTTGTTAATGAAAGGTCCTTTATACATTTTAAGAGTTCAGCCTTTAACCAGTTTACAGTGGATGATTCAATTACATCGCCTTTACTGTACAGATCAAAGGCAATCCTTATACCTCTTTTGTTATGCGCCCCAAGGTCGACAGGACACATCTTAACCAGGCTTTCATAGTTCCAGTTAGTGCCAAGATTACTCCGGCTGTACCCGAACCAGAATGCCAGAAGCCTCAGACAGTTTCGTTTATTTACCGTATTTACAGGCTCCCTCTGCAATCTGCTAAGCATTACATTACTTACTTTTCCGGAAGGAATAAGAGTATCGAGATTAAACTGTTTTACAAGGTCATTAATCCAGCCGGTCAGTCCACGGACTGAATTTTTTATTTTATTTTTATCTTCAAGGAGCTCCCCAAGACTTATATCATCAGGGGGAGAACATTCATCAGGAGTAAGTGAATTTTCCAGTATAAAAAATTCAAAAGCCCTTTCATCTTCATCATGACCTATAATATTGTAATCCCTTGCTATATCCAGAAAACGGTCTATCTTTGTTCTATTGTCATCAACAAATTCCCGGAAAGATTCCTGATTTGGAAAAACTGCGATTAATCCGTTTTTTATTTTATCAGCTTCAACATTAACATTCTTCTTACTCATCTTTTCCTCTGATCAAAATTTAAATCTTTAATTAATACCACCGAGAAATAATCAAGGCAGGCATTAATAATAATCGCAGTTTTATGATTCATATTTTTTTAGTTAGTCATAATAAACAGCGGCTTCATCTCAAAGCTTTTATATAATGGCCTCAGCCTTTTTGTATCATAATGCTTTTTTATATCCACAAGCTTCTTTGTGCTAGTCACAACCTCAATAGGCATATTGTCATATCTTCCGTTCTTAAGAACAACAATACGCCCATGGATTTTATCAAGAATAAGATCCAGTGCGAGATTTCCGTATGCCATTGGAACGATAGAATCTATAGCATCAGGATCTCCCCCTCTCACAAGGTAGCCCAGTTTCTGGTTGATAATTTCTACCGGCATCCCGTTGTTATATTTCACAGACCTTTCTCTCAGCTCTGATGAAACCAGGTCACCTATGCCGCCAAGTTTTTTATGACCATAGGCATCTGTCCTGGCTTCTTTAAAGATCATCTCACCACCCTCAAACATAGCACCCTCTGAAACAAGCACAACGGAATACCTGCTCGGATTTTTTAACCTGTCCTGTGTAAGAAGCTCGGTTAAAAGTTCAATATCAAATTTATGCTCAGGAATAACACACCTGTTTGCAGCGCCTGCCATTGCAGGAAGCATAGCTGTAAAACCGGCGTAGCGCCCGAATACTTCCAGCACTAAAAACCTCTCATGTGATCCTGCCGATGTCCTTAAGCTGTTTGTCATGGATATGGTTCTTGTTACGCAAGTACTGAACCCTATGCAGTAATCAGTACCCGGCACATCATTGTCCATTGTTTTTGGAATTGCAACAACCCTTACACCTTCCTGATAAAGCCTTACACCGTAGCTTAGTGTATCATCACCGCCTATTGGTATAAGGTAGTCAATATCTAAAAAGTCGAGAGATTTCAGCACCTCGGGAGTAAGATCATTGATTTCCTCAGTGTACTTATCCTTAAGATGTTCAGGAACACTTTCTTTTTTTACATGGCTGGGCCTTGTTCTTGATGTATGGAGAAAGGTTCCTCCTGTGCGCCCTGCCTTGTTTACTATTTCTTCTGTTAGTACCTGGTAATGATCCGAATTGTCAGCATCTTTATCAGGTATTATTTCTATTGTCCCCTGCCAACCATGACGGATACCTATAACCTGGTAGCCTTCTCTTATTGCCCTTATGGTTATAGCTCTTATGGCAGGATTTAGCCCTGGAACATCTCCCCCGCCGGTAAGAATTCCGATAACGCCTTTTATTTTGGAATTTGCCATTTCATTGCCTCCGTTTTTCTATAAAAAAAGCATTATTAAATTCTAACAACCTCTATCATATTGGTGGTCTGCTCATAACCGCCCGGATCACCTGCTGTTATAACGGCAAGATCCCCCTTTTCAACTATGCCCGTTTTAAGGGCCAGGTTTGAAAATTCATTGATGATATTTCCTGTCCTGTCTATTTCCGGAACAACAAAAGCCTTGCAGCCGAAAAATATAGACAGCCACCTTACGACTTCAATATTTGGGGACATTGCAATAACAGGGCAGCTCGGCCTGAACCTTGATATACGTGTTGCAGTACGGCCGGACCTGGTAGGGGTGATTATTACTGATGCATTGATCTGATCCGCCAGAACGCATGCCGAATAGGCAACAGATTCATATGTTTTATTAGCCGGAACTGCTTTCATAAACCTTTCGTGGGGGTATATGGTCTCTGCGTACCCGGCGATCTTTGACATGAACCTTACGGCATTCACAGGATAATTTCCCGAAGCGGTTTCTTCTGAAAGCATAATAGCATCCGTTCCGTCCAGGACTGCATTTGCAACATCCCCTGCTTCCGCTCTCGTAGGCCGTGGCGAATCCACCATTGACCTCAGCATCTGAGTTGCTGTAATTACCGGCTTTCCGGCATCATTGGCCATTTTAATTACCTGCTTCTGAATTACGGGAACCCTTTCAAGGGGAATCTCAACACCAAGATCACCCCTGGCAACCATCAGGCCGTCAGATACATCAACTATTTCTCTTATATTATCGATAGCTTCATGTTTTTCTATTTTGGCAATAACAGGAACATTTCTTTTTGATTTGGTTATAATATTTTTAACATCAATAAGATCCTGGGAGTTTCGGACAAAAGACAATGCAACCAGGTCAACACCCATCTCCAGCCCGAACAGCAGGTCATCATTATCCTTTGGAGTGAGTGAAGACATTTTTACTGTTCCGCTGGGCAGGTTGATGCCTTTATTGGATGTAAGGATTCCGCCTGTAACAACTTCGCAGTGTACTTCTTTAAGAAGAATATCCTGAACCTTGAGCTCCATTAAACCATCGGCCAGAAGTATCCGGTCTCCAGGCTTTACTTCATCAGGCAGATCAGGGTCTGTTACACTTACCCTGCCCTTAACACCTTCAATTTTTTCCGTTGTAAGAACCAGTGTTTCTCCCGTAGATAATTCAATTCCCGGATCAGCGACTCTTCCGGTCCTGATTTTAGGACCGGCAAGATCCTGCAGTATGGCAACAGGTCGGTCCAGTTCTTCAGATAACTTCCTGATCAGCTTGATCTTGCTTCCATGTTCAGAATGCCTGCCATGAGAAAAATTAAGTCTGGCAACATTCATACCGGAAAGAATCATCTCCTTTATTACCGAAGGTGAGTCACTTGCAGGGCCAATGGTGCAGACAATCTTTGTTTTTGTAATAGATTTTTTCATTCTTTTCTCCGGTTATAGATTTTAAAGAAATGATCAAAACTATATTACTGGTCTGTTCCTGTTTTTGTTCTCTCAATAACAGTGTACTTCATGGAAAATTTACCGTTAGTACCATTTTCAATTTTGACTTTATTATTGAGGTCCAGATTTACATCAATACTGCCGCTTTCTTTTATATTATCCAGCGGTATTTTATCTGTATAAACAGTTACAATATCCTCAAGCAGCAGGCTTGGACCGCTTAAAAGAGCAACATTGGGTTGAAATGCAACTTTGGAGATTATAATATCCTTTGCTACCTTACCTTTCCATTCTGCCTGAATAGGTACATTCTTCTGTATAATTTTATCCAGAACAACATCAACGGATGACGGTGTTGTGTTTCTTAAAAACACGCCCGGCGGGAGAGTGATATTGCTGCTGGTTATATAATAAACATTACGCCCAACCACTCCGTCGCTTAAATCAATGGATACTTTTACCTTTCCTGGCTTTAAGAGAGTACCGGAACCATTGAGATCAAGCGAGACCGTTTTGACTGATGTGTCGATTACAATCATTTCCTGATTACTGTTTGTATATTCGACAGGGACTTCAAGTGTTGTTATAGTATCCATTCCCTTTGTAAAACCCAGCCATACAACCGTTATAAATACTATTGACACCAGAAATGCGATAGCCAGCTCCATCTTTTCTTTCTTAATGCCTGTTGTTTCTGTTTCCGATTTTCCATGGTGCCTGTTTATGTGATGGGCAAGTTCTTTTCTGTTATTTACACTGTATATGTCTCCGGATTTTGCAATTACTACACTTTTTCTCTCCTCTGACGAAACAATAACAAGAGAGTCTGTTGCCTCTGCAAGACCTGCGGCTGCCCTGTGGCGCATTCCGTAATAAGACGGCAGATCTTTCCGGTGTGAAAGCGGCAGAACTGCTCCAACCTGTTTAACACGGTCACCGACGATAACTGCGGCACCGTCATGAACCGGATTCTCATGCCAGAATATACTTGTTATCATCTCCTTTGATATTTTTCCGTCCCATACAACTCCGCTGTGAACGGAATCAGAGATATCTTCTTTCCCGGGTATAACCATTATTGAACCCGTACCTTTTGAAGCCATCTCAAATACACTCTCAGCTATAATATCAACAGGAGTAACAGTATCAGTATGCGGGGCTTCCCAGAATATTGCCTTGAAATTTTTGGCCTGGAGCACGGTTCTTATTTCATTTCTGAAAATAACTATAATTATAATAGGCGCAACTGTAGCAAAAACCTGAACTGCCCAGCTTGTTACAATAAGGCCCATCGGATATGCTATAAGCTGAAAAAATCCAAGTACAGCCATCCCCATAAGTACACGGAATACATTGGTACCCTTAAAAAGCACATACAGCCTGAACAGAATGTAGCTCATAAGGAGAATGTCAAATAAATCCTGCCATCTGAGAGTATTTAATATCTGGGTCATAGTTCCTTAATCTGTAATACTGAATCTGATTCGGCTGAGGATATTTCCCTCAGCGTCGGTTACATCCAAACGCCACGGACCTTTATCGCTTTCTCTTAAGTATATGCTGCTGGACGTTGCCCAGCGCGGCGGTTTTACTAGTCGCCTAAAGGTATTGCTCAACTTATCCCTGAAGTAGAATTTATGATAAATATATGTTTCTTTATTCACAGGATCAAAATCAGTAAAGCATGTAACCTTGCCAATATCAGCGGAAAATACAACGCCTTCATTTACCGGAATCATGCTTTTAACTACTTTCTCACATAAAACAGCTTTTTTAAGCACTGGAAGAGGCTTTTCTTCAGAGGGGGGCGGGTCTTCGGCAAAACACCCCAGGCTTACCAGACCTATTACTGCGGAAATAATGATCAAAGATAATTTTATATTACGGCTAAAAATAAATAACGGATTCAACTTTCCGGTTAATTGTCTTCCTGATCTTTTTAAACCCATTATTTCACCATCATTACCGGACAGGGAGCAAGTATACCAACCCTGTAGCTGATCGTTGCCCATCCGTCGACTGACTCCATACTGTCAAGTTTATGAGAACTCAGTATTATTAAATCAGTCTTATTATCGCATGCATATTTGACTATCTCAGGCACACGCTTACCGAAAATTATCTCGGTACAGATACTGAGTCGGCCTGTTGCATATTTATTGGCATACTTTATCATCTTTTTTTCGGCTCTTGATGCAAGTTTGTCATAAAATTCTTTAAACTCATTTTCCGCTTCATCATCGTCAATTGTCTCGATAATATGTATCAGCGTTATTCGGCATTCCGAATCTGCAACCAGACCGGCGGCAATTTCAAGGGCCTTGATACTTTTATCTGTAAGGTCAGTAGGCACGAGTATATTTGTAAACATAAAATCTCCGTAATTTATTTTAATTTTTCTTTGGATTTTTCATCCCATACTTTTATTAGATAATCCTTACCTTTTTCAAATTTTACAGCCTGGTCTTCTACAAGGGTTTCAGCTTCAATGGAGGACATCTCCCAGCTCTGTTTTACAAAAGATGCTACTCTTCCAAAATATAAAGGAGTCATCATGTCCAGCAGTTTTTCTCTATTCACACGCCAGAGATGATAGGTAGCCGCAAGTTCGTATAAGATATTAACCCAGGCTTCTGTAGACAGGTGAAAATTCTTAGTATCCATTTTTGAGGTTTCAGTAACCTGCCTGAAACTTTCTTCACTTAGTATGCTTTTCCACAGGGACGAAAACTGCTGATAACCTGTTTTAAACAGGTCTATCATCAATTCAAGGTTAACATTTACAGGTTCAGGTTCAAGGGTCCCTTCAAAACCGAAAAGTTCAAGAGGCTCGCTTCCTTTCACATTTTTCCAGGAAGTCTCATACCTTTCCATCATAGAAAAAAGGGCGGATAAAACCTGCCTGAACATTGGTCCAAGATGCTGTCCCGGATCTTTAACATCATGTATTTTTACGCCCAGGTTAGACTGGCATATTCTGAATCCCTGGTTTACGGCACTTGTTGTCATCCAGATATCAATACCGAATTTTGCAACATCAGTATCCCATACATCCTGCTCTGTGTAGAATTTTGCAACATCCTTTGATATAGCAAAATCACCTCCTATGGGCTGACGTATTCTTTTACCGTAAAGAGCTCTTGTCAGGTTATAGACAATATTGTTTGTAATGGTTCCGTCATATTTATGCCTGACATAAACAGGAGATACATACTGATAATTATGTTCAAGTATGGGTTCCAGCAGATATTTTACCCAGTCAGGTGTAATACTCCTCAGGTCCGAGTCAACCATGGCGCAAACTCTTACATCGAGCCTTTTTGCAGCTTCAAACACTGACCTCAAAGCTGTGCCCTTACCTGCCGGTCCTCTGTAAATTGATACAATTTTTTCCTGCCATGGTTTTATTTCAAACTCCTTGGCAACTTCTCTTGAATCGTCAGTAGACCCTCCGTCAGCAATCAGAATGACACTTCGCTTGTCATTATAATGGGTTGCCAGGCCATGGGTGACCATCTGAATAACATGGGAAATAGTAGTTTCATTATTGTAACATGGTATTCCCATTATAATGTCGGCTGTTTCAATCTCTTCCAGCCTTTTTGAAGTATATCCTCTCAGGGCGGTATCATAATTCATTTCTGTCTCTCCATTTGACCTAAAGGTTAAACATATAAACAGACATTAAATTGATATAATATCCTGCTCTTTTAAGAAATTTATATTATAATTTGAAAGTTATTAATCTTAAAACAATGTTAATCATAATTTATATCATATATATAGGTTTAGAGACAATATTATTCCTTTGAAAATACAATCTAAAAAGACTAAATTATTAATAAAACAGGCATCGGTAAGGCCTTTTTGACCTTCATTTTTTTTACAACAATATTAATATCGATTTGAGATAATTATATTTAAGCATAAACATGGAGCAGAAATGAAATCCAATTTAAAAATACTGTTTGTATCGTCAGAAGTTGTTCCCTTTGCAAAAAGCGGCGGTCTTGCAGATGTATCCGGTTCCCTGCCTATGGCACTTCAGGAATACGGCATGGATGTCAGAGTTGTAATGCCTCTTTATTCTTCTGTCAGAAAAAACATGCTTAAGCCTGACCCGGTAACAGATGCACTTTCTGTATCACTGGGAGGAGAAAGTCTGTCTGCTAAAGTATTTGAAGCAAAATCACAAAAACGTGTTCCGACATATTTTATTGAAAGAGAAGATCTGTTCGGCAGACCGAATCTTTACGGCTATTCGGCAGGTGATTATTATGACAACCTTGAGAGATTTTCATTTTTTTCACACGCAGCCCTCAGGACTGCACAGGAGATCGGCTTTAAACCTGATATCATCCACTGCCATGACTGGCAGACAGGCTTGATACCTGCTCTGCTTAAAGGCTCTTACGCAGTAGACTTTTTTTCCGGCACATCTGTAATGTTCACAATTCACAATATGGGGTACCAGGGTATTTTCCCTGCAGAAAAACTTGATAAAACAGGATTAAACGGTATTGATTTTTTTCACCAGGAAGGTATTGAATACTGGGGAAATATAAGTCTGTTGAAATCCGGGATTATATATGCGGATGCAGTTACCACAGTGAGCCCTACATATGCCCAGGAAATCCAGACAGATGAATTCGGGCTTGGGATGGAAGGAATACTCGCAAATAAAAAAGAAAATCTTTACGGCATATTAAACGGTGTTGATTACAATATCTGGAACCCGGAAAAAGATAAAAACATATCACGTAATTATTCGCCAGATAATATGTCAGGTAAAAAAGCGGTAAAAAAAGAATTGCTGGAAAAAACAGGACTGGACAAAAGCCTTATAGATAAGCCGCTATTTGGAATGGTGACAAGGATCGACAAACAGAAAGGTATTGATCTTGTACTTGAAGTAATGGATGAATTAATGGCTCTTGATACAGGTTTTGTACTTCTTGGCTCCGGGGATAAACATATTGAAGATGCAGTGATTGCAGCTTCAAAAAAACACAGTGGAAAAATCGGAATAGGAACAGGGTTTAATGATCCACTTGCCCATCAGATAATAGCAGGTTCCGATATATTTATGATACCTTCAAGATATGAACCCTGCGGCCTTACCCAGATGTATGCCCTTAAATACGGAACAATCCCGCTTGTAAGAGCAACTGGAGGGCTTAATGACACAGTGTTTAATTATGACAAAGAAACCGGAACAGGTAACGGATTTAAATTTGACTCTGCCGACCCTGATGAATTACTTGCGTGCATCACACAGGCCGTCAGCCTTTATAAAGATAAAAGAAACTGGAAGCAGCTTATTTCCAATGCAATGAAGGAAGATTTTTCATGGAACAGGTCTGCTGAAAAATATATTGAAATATATAACGGGACTATTGAAAAAAAAGATTTATATTAATCTTCAAATTACAAGATAAAGTAAATATACGAGGAGATCACAACAATGGAACTGGAAAAAGATACCTGGCTATGGATTATAATACAGGACCCGGGCGGAAATGAAATGTTTCTGGGGCAGCATGATGAAGAAAAGGATATCCTGTTTATCCCGGCGTTTAATGATAAGAGTGATGCAATAAATTCACTTAAACTTATAAATAAAGATGACTCACTCAAATATGAAGTTCAGGCAATCAAATACGGACTTCTTGAAGAATACTGCAAAGAAAACGGCTTTGTAGTATTTATCTGCAACGGAAACGGAGAAATCATTCTAAAACCCATGAGTGAAGAGTAAAGAGGGGAAGATTTATGAAAATTGCGATTGGCTCAGACCATGCGGGCTTTTCCTATAAAGCAAAACTGATTGATCACCTTACCGGGAAAGGTCATGAAGTAAAAGATTTTGGAACATTCAGCCCTGATTCAGTTGACTATCCCTTGTACATCAAACCGGTTGCGGCAGCAGTAAGCCGGGGAGAGTATGAAAGAGGCATTGTATTAGGCGGCTCAGGAAACGGTGAAGCAATGGCTGCAAACAGGGTAAAAGGCATCAGGTGCGCCCTCTGCTGGAACAGTGAAAGCGCCGTTATGGCAAGAAAGCATAATGATGCAAATATGATATCCCTGGGTGAAAGAATGATTCCAGAAGAGGATGTACTGGAAATAGTAGACCTGTGGCTTGAAACCCCCTTTGAAGGCGGCAGACATATCAGGCGAATAAAACAGATTGATGATGATACGGCAGGCTTACATCCTGCTCCGGAAAAACAGGAAGAAGAAATATTGGATCAGGATGATTTTAACGTACTGATTTCTTTCAGCTACATTCTTTATTCCGAAGGCAGTAGAGAAGTAGAGTTTGAATTAAAGCCCGGATTAAAAAATCCTACGCTTATATACGTTCCTTCCGAAGAAAACTGGAACAGCAAAATGCCGGAATGGCTTCATAACCGCAGAGACCAGGTAGTCGGTCGAATTGCTGCCAGATGCAAACATATGATTTATGAGTTCAGCGTTTTTTAAAACCCTGAATACAGGAGAATTGAATCTATGAACCTTACACAAATTGATAAAAACCCGGATGAAGTAAAAAAGAAATCCGGACTGCAGCCTGGTGAAGCTGTAGAAATTGCCGGTCTTGTCAACTACAGTGACGATTCAATAGTCAGCCGAACTCTTGTAAACAATGATGCCGGGACAATAACACTTTTCGCATTTGATGAGGGGCAGGGTCTAAGTGAACATACTGCCCCCTTTGATGCAATTGTTCAGATTATTGACGGCGAGAGCGAAATCACAATTGACGGAAAACCCGTTAAAGCAGTCGATGGGCAGCTCATTTTAATGCCGGCGAATGTACCTCATTCACTGAAAGCCACCAGAAAATTTAAAATGATACTTACAATGCTGCGCAAATAAAATCTAAATTCAACACAATATAATAATATTTTTCATACTTTTCCTTAAGTCTTTTTGCATTTTTAATATTTTTTATTTTTTTTCTTGCATAATATTTTATTAAACTTTATATTTCATTCATTCCCTACCTAATTGGTAGGTTATTAACTCTTCGATCAAAAGACATTCAGGTCTTTGATTTATATAAACGTGACTTACTATATTAAATTGTTTTTCACTGAATTATAATAGAACTTCACGCTTTCACTATTTCTACCCTGCTGCTTTTTCGGTTGCTGATGCACTTGTTAATACAGGCTAACCTGACCATTCATGCTGTTATCAACTTTATTTTTTATCCGGTGTTCAACCGTATGGTTATGTTTCAGTCATAGATAAAATTCTCTGTTACAGGGATTTGCATTTTATTTTGGCAATTATTTATTTTCATTGCCTGTTTAATTTTGTGCATAAAAAGTGACTTATACAAAGCAAGGATAGAAAATGGAAATTAAAAGGCACCTCCCCCCATGGCTTACTGTCGTTACCATTAGTGTATCAATCTTATTTTTTGCTTTTTTTGCCTATGCTGTAAAAAATGAAAAGTACTGCTCTCAGAATACACCTCAAAAAGCTGACGCCATTTTCATAAATACGCTTAAATCTTTCGGTCCGCTTGAAAGAGAAGAGGTCCCATTCCTCCATGATGCCCATACAGATGCACTTGATAAACAGAATAAAGACTGCAGCACCTGCCATTTAAGCACTGAATTTTCAGGTGAAAAGATATTATCCCTAAAATTCAAAAGGCTTGAAGATAAAAGCAGAAAACAGGTAATGGAGGTATATCATTCTGAGTGTATTTTCTGCCATAAAGAAATGAATGATACAGGCGCTAAATCCGGTCCAATCGAACTATGCGGCGAATGCCACATAAAAGATCCATTATATACCTCTTCAGCTCAGATTCCTGACTTTAATAAATTCATGCATTTTATTCATACCGATTCACTTAAAGATCCCGGAACAGGAAAAACAGACTGCAGCACCTGCCATCATGAATATGACAGTAAAACAGGAAAAGCAGGCTCCTGCCGTTACTGCCATAAAACAGAAACAGAAGAAAATCCCATATCCATGAAACAGGCTTCTCATCTTTCGTGCATACCCTGTCACAAAGAAAAACTGGCAGATAACACAAAATCAGGACCGATAAAATGCGGAGAATGCCATGATCCTCTCGAACAGATGAAAATCAATAAACCCCAAAATATTCCGAGATTAAACAGTAACCAGCCGGATTTTGTTTTAATTTCATCTGCACCTCAAACTCAAAAAGAAACGGCAGGTATTAATCCTGTTCCATTTAATCATATGTCTCACGAACAGCATCAGGATACATGCCGCATATGTCATCATGCAGAACTGGATTCATGTTCCAGGTCATGCCACACGACCAGAGGATCAGAAAAAGGCGGGATGATAACAGCTGAACAGGCTATGCACAGAACAGGCAGTAAACAGAGCTGCCTTGGTTGTCATAATGCTGTAAAAAAAGAAAAAGCGTGCGCAGGATGTCATAGCACCATAGAATCCTCTGCCGATAATAAGAGTATGTGCATAAAATGTCATATGACTCCTACAGATACAGACGCAGTAAAAAATATGGATTCTGAAGCAGTCGCTGAAATGATGATTGAATCAGGAAAACCGGTATTGGAAACATACAGTGACAAGGATATACCCGAAACAGTAACCATTAAAGAAATATCTTCACAATATGGACCGGTCGAAATGCCCCACAGGTTTATCATAACCTCACTTATGAACGGCATAAAAGACAGTAAGCTTGCAGGCACATTCCATGATACAGGGACATTATGCCAGGGGTGTCATCATAACAGTCCTGCATCAAAAATACCTCCCCGCTGCATAAGCTGCCACAGCGCCCCCTTTGACGAAAACAATCCTTTAAAACCTGGGCTTAAAGCTGCTTTCCATCAGCAGTGCATGGACTGCCACGCAGAGATGGGCATTGAAGCACCTCTGTCAACCTCTTGTACTGAATGTCATGCGGTTGCAGGTAAAAACAAACTTCAGGATTTTTGAGGTACATTTATGTCAATATCACGTAGAAAATTTTTCAGCTGGATAGGCGCTGCGGGGTCAGCCGTTTTTATCAGCAGTAAAGCCCATGGCGCAAAAAAACACTTTGAGGGCTACCCCGAAAGCTATGGAGTCCTTCATGATTCTACAAGGTGCATAGGGTGCAGAAAATGTGAAGAAGGCTGCAACATAGTCAATAAACTTCCTGAACCGGAAAAGCCTTTTGAAGATCTTTCTGTACTGGAAACAAAAAGAAGGACAAGCACAAAGGCCTTTACAGTTGTAAACAAATACACAGGCACTAAAAACAAATCAGCGCCTGTGTTCAGAAAGTCACAATGCAATCACTGTCTTGAGCCGGCATGCGCATCCGTATGTTTTGTAAAGGCATTTAAAAAGACAGAACAGGGGCCGGTTACCTATGACCCGTCTGTGTGCGTGGGGTGCAGATACTGTATGATTGCGTGTCCTTTTGAAATCCCGACCTATGAGTATGACGAACCCTTAACGCCAAGGGTACGAAAATGCACCATGTGTTATGACCGAATAATAGAAAACAAACTGCCAGGGTGCGTGGAATCATGCCCCAAAGAGGCCCTTACATTCGGTAAACGTGATGAACTTATAAAGACAGCACGTAAAAGGATCAGCAGGTATCCTGAGAGATATGAAGATCATATTTACGGAGAACACGAGATGGGCGGAACAAGCTGGCTCTATTTATCAGGTATCCCATTTAAAGAGACAGGTATGCGGGAAGATCTTGGAGTAACCCCTGCGCCTGAACTTACAGCAGGAGCTCTCGGCGCAGTTCCCATAGTAGTATCTCTCTGGCCGGTTCTCTTAACAGGAATATACGCAATAAATAAACGTAAAGAAAAAATATCAAAACAGGAAAAGGACGATGCTGTATCTTCTGCAGTTGAAGCGGCAAATTCTGAAGCAGAAGAAAAACTTAAAGCTGCTCTTTTAAAGGCGGACAAAGACAGGGAAGCAGCAATAAAGCGGGAAGTAAAAAAAGCCATTGATGAGGCAGAAAAGGCCCGGGAGCAGGAAGCTTTAAGTGAAAAAACCGGTGAAGAGAGTTAGATACATCTTTCAGGAGGTCCCATTATGTTAAAAAACGGTAATCTCACCGTTAAATCCTTAATGACACCCTTTAATGTTATTGCTGGCTTCATTGTCCTTATTGGGCTTGCACTAACGGGTCTCCGCTTTTTAGGTGGGCTGTCTTCGGTAACCAACCTTTCGGACTATAACCCGTGGGGTATATGGATAGGTTTTGATCTTCTTTCAGGCGTAGCTCTTGCTGCAGGCGGATATGTAACCTCTGCAGCAGTATACCTTTTTGGTATGAAAAAATACCATTCAGCAGTAAGGCCTGCCATTCTTACCGGTTTTTTGGGTTATGCCCTTGTTGTTGTTGCATTAAATTACGATGTAGGACGCCCATGGCGCCTCCCCTACCCTTTTATTATGCAGCAGGGAACCACATCAATCCTGTTTGAAGTTGCAGCATGCGTGGGTCTTTATCTCACTGTGCTTTTTCTTGAATTTTCACCTGCTGCACTTGAGTGGCTCGGATTTAAAAAACTCCGAAACCTGATTCACAAACTTACACTTATCCTTACAATCTTCGGAGTAATACTTTCAACTCTCCACCAGTCATCACTTGGCGCTCTTTTTCTTATAGCACCTTCTAAACTTCATCCGCTCTGGTACTCCACCTATCTCCCTGTATACTTCTTTGTTACGAGTATAGCGGCTGGTCTGTCCATGGTGATATTTGAAAGCACCCTCTCACACCGCTTTTTTTCTCACAAAATGGATGAAGAACATAAAAAAGAAAAAGATCAGGTGGCTCTGGGGTTTGCAAAGGCCGCCTCATGGGTCCTTGCAGGATATTTTGCTACCAAACTCATTGGTCTTTCTATTGATAATAACTGGCACTATCTTACGACCGGATACGGGCTGTGGTATCTGGTTGAAATCCTGGGTTTTGTTGCCCTTCCGGCTTTTCTCTATGCAGTCGGCGTAAGAGATAAAAACTTAACACTGATAAAATGGACTGCCGGCTGGACAGTGCTGGGTATAATAGTAAACAGGCTCAATATATGCCTTATAGCTTTTAACTGGCATCTACCCTCAGGCGAGAGATATTTTCCTCACTGGATGGAAATAGGAATTTCCATATTCCTGGTAACATGCGGCCTTCTGGTCTTTAAATTTATAGTAAGCTGGATGCCCATTTTCTACTCGCATCCGAATTACCACGATTCACATTAACATTAAAAACGGAGAGTCAGATTGGATAATATATTTTATACGCTTCAGGATTTTCTGACCCATACCAAGGGAGTCACATATATCCTTATTGTTCTGATTCTTATCGGCCTTACGGGTTTCTGGAAATTTCTGACTGAAAGAGATGACGACTAGGAAAGGAGAATATTATGTATCAGATACTTACCGGTCCTGTCCTGTGGCTCTCATTTGCGGTATTTATCACAGGCTGTGCTGTCAGGATTATTCTCTACATTAAAGGCCTGGACTGGCAGGCTGACAGGGTTGCCTATACTGCACATATGTCATACGGACTGAAAGGGGCAGTGCGCTCAATAGTGCTGTGGCTCTTTCCATTCGGTACCAGGAGCTGGCGGGTAAACCCGGTGTTTTCAACAGTGTTTTTTATTTTTCACATATGCCTCATTTTTACACCTGTTTTCCTGCTGGCCCATAATATTATCTTAAAACAGAGATTCGGATTCAGTCTCCCCGCACTGCCGGGGCCACTGGCAGATATAATGACTGTAGCCCTTATTGCATCGGTTGTATTCATGGTATTAAGAAGAATAGCTCTTTCAGAAGTGAGAATACTCACAACATTTTATGACTATCTTGTGCTTGCAATAACAGCAGCACCTTTTATTACAGGTTTTTTCGCTCACCATCTTTCTTCGGGATACAGCTTCTGGATTAACGCACACATACTCAGCGGAGAAATAATGTTTGTTACTATTCCTTTTACCAAGCTGTCGCACTTTGTGCTCTTCTTTATGTCCCGGGGGCAGCTTGGCATGGATTACGGGATTAAACGGGGAGGAATGAAGGGGAAATCCTTTTCCTGGTAAATATTAACTTTTTATATTTCAGGGTAAAAAATATGCCGGAAGGAATTCTTTGCAATAAAAAAACAGTTGATACAAAAGAACAGCTTGATGCACTCCTGTCTGATAAAAACGGCAAACAGTATTATGAGGAGATGAATCATCTAGAAGTTGATACTGATGCATTATGGGCTTCAATTCAGAAAACGTTAAAGTCCAGGTTAAAGACCTGGCTTGAAATATGCGCCCACTGCGGGCTATGTGCCGAAAGCTGTTTTTTCTATATTGCCAATAACAGAGACCCAAAACAGGTACCTTCATACAAAATACAGTCAACCCTCGGGGAGATGGTAAAACGGAAAGGCAAGGTTGATAACGCCTTTATGCAGATGTGCATGGAAACGGCATTTGCAAAATGTTCATGCTGCACCCGCTGCGGTATCTACTGCCCCCACGGCATTGATATGGGTATCATGTTCGGATACCTTAGAGGGCTTCTGTTTTCGCAGGGTTTTACCCCCTGGGAGCTTAAAATAGGCTCAGGCATGCACAGGGTATTTCATGCCCAGATGGATGTTACAACAGAAGACTGGGTGGAAACCTGCCAGTGGATGGAAGAGGAATATGAGGATGACTGGCCCAAATTAAAGATTCCCATAGATGTTGAAAATGCGGATATCATATACACCCTTAATGCAAGAGAACCCAAGCATTATCCGGATGATATAGCCGAAGCCGCAATTCTCTTCCAGATCGCAGGAGAAAACTGGACAGTTCCGAGCGAAGGATGGGAAGAGACCAGCCTTGCAATGTTTGCCGGCGACTGGGGCGCCTGCAAAATTCAGGTAGAAAGCGTTTACAAGGCAATGGAAAGATTAAAACCCAAACGCATGGTGGTTACAGAATGCGGCCATGCCTACAGGGCCACAGTAATTGAAGGTCCATACTGGGCAGGATTAAAAACCGGCCAGACACCGGTTGAAAGCATTCATTATGTTGAATGGGTGGCAGAAGCCTTAAGAACCGGAAAACTAAAAATAGATCCTTCAAAAAAGATAAAAGAGCCGGTCACATACCAGGACTCGTGCAACTACGTAAGAAACGCCGGCCTTGCCAATATCCCAAGAGAGATAATGAGCTACATTGCAGAAGACTTTAGAGAAATGAAACCCTGCAGGGAGCATAATTTCTGCTGCGGCGGAGGCGGCGGGCTTAACGGTATAGGCCTTTACCGTCAGCAGCGTAATGTAGGGTTAAAAGTAAAACGCGATCAGATTCTGGAAACAGGAGCAAAACTGGTTATTGCCCCCTGTCATAACTGCTGGGATGCAATAAGAGACCTGGAGGAAGTCTATCATATAGGCATAAGATGGTCTTTCTTAAAACCCCTGCTGCTCAGCATGGTTGAAGTACCTGAGCACCTTAAACCAAGGGATGAGTAACAGAAACATGGAATTTTTCATTCAATTATTACAGGTGATCTATGTTTAATAAAATAATGTTTGCAACTACTGCTTCACCCTCCTGTGACCCTGCTGCTAGGGTGGCATTCAACATGGCGGAAAAATATAATTCAGAACTGCTGATTTTTCATGTCCTGGGTATCCCTTCACGGGGTTTCAGCCGTGACGTAATAGACTCACGCACTGGTGAAAGAGTCACCTATGATGATGACTATATCGCCTGGGTAAAAGAGGAAATGCAAAACACCTATGGCGAGCTTATGAAAAAATGCTCTAAATGCCGCCTTGATGCTTTGTCAGGAATTCCCAATACTGAGATTTCCAGGTATTCAAGAAAAAATAACGTAGACCTTATTGTAATGGGATCAAGCTATGATGAAGAGTCAGAAACATCCGCCTACAGGAGATTTGCAGGAAAAACCCTTCAGGCAGTGGCAAGGTCTGCAAGGTGTCCGGTTCTTGTTGTAGGCAGACCGGCTGCGAGTTTCTGGGGAGGTTTTTCAAATATTGTTTTTGGAACCGATTTTTCAAAATCCGCTGATTCCGCATTCATGTTTGCCTACAAGACAGCAAAGGCGCTCGACTGCAGACTTCATATCTTTCATGCACTTGATATAAGCTCACTCCACACAGGTAAAATAATAGAACAGCACGAAATAGAAGACAGTCTGCGGGAAACAAGGGAGAAAATTCAAAAAAAATATGTAAGCAGGATGAAAGATTTTAAGGATTATGAAATCGGTGTATGGGAGGGCATCCCATATGTAGAGATAGTAAAGTATGCCAGGGAAAACTATGCTGATCTTATTGTGATGGCCCATCATACGCGGGTTCCTGACCCTGAAAAGGCAAATCTTGGAAGCACCCTGGAACAGGTTGTATTTCGCGCAACATGTCCTGTAGCAAGTGTTAACCGACCTGACAAGATAATGGATATGTAGCAGCGGATAAATAACCCATGTAAGCCGCGGCTTACCGGTCCGCTTTTGCGGATTAAACCGAAAGGAGAAGTATTATGGCAAAAAAAATAATGGTTGTTGATGATGATCCAAACATGGTCAGTTATTTAACAGACCTCCTAGACGACAACGGCTATGATACATGTTCGGCACAGGCTGGTTCCGATGCACTTGACCTTGTAAAGAGTGAAAAACCCGATCTGATCACCCTTGACCTTGAAATGCCCGAAGAATGGGGCCCAAGGTTTTACAGAAGGATCATGCAGGAAAAGGAGCTCAGCAAAATACCTGTTATAGTTATAAGCGGCTTGTCAGGGAGTAAATATGCAATACAGAAAGCAGTAGCCAGTCTGCTTAAACCCTTTGATAAAGATGAGCTGTTAAAGATAATTAGAGACACTATAGGCTGAAAGTTCCATCTGGAAATTGCCTCTTTTACAGATGGGTATTAGTTACATGTTACACCATAAAATAATAGTGCCATGGAAAATTTAATACTTCTGGTTGACGACGAAGAAGAACTGCTTGATGCCCTTGAAATCTACCTTGACAGAAACGGGTATGAAACAAAAAAGGCAGACAGCGGAAAGGCTGCGCTCGATGTAATAAAAGAATTCCGCCCTCCCCTTGTTGTTTCAAAAACAAATTTTCAGGATATATCAGATACTGAACTTATTCAGAAAGCACGCGAGATATCTCCTGATATTGAAATCATACTTATAAGTGAAGAAAGGGATACAGCATCAAAGGCAAAGTGTCTTGAGCTTGATGCCTCCGATTACCTTTATAAACCCATAAGCGCGGAAGTGTTAAAGGTAGCCATAAAAAGAGCAATCAACCGTCGCCAGGAGCGTATCAAGCTAAAGGATTACGAAAAAAAGCTGGAATCAGCCCACAAGATAAGTATGCACTTTCAGCAGTTTTTTGATGAAATGCCCTGTTATATATCTGTGCAGGATAAAAAATTCCGGATCACAAGAACAAATAAATGGTTTAAAAAGGATTTCGGCGATCAGCTCGGATCCCTCTGCTACAGTGTATACAAACACAGAAAAGAACCCTGCAGACCATGTCCGGTCATGAAAACATTTAAAGACGGCCAGTATTACCAGACAGAAGAAGTTGTTACATCTAAACGGGGAGAACAGTATAATATATTTACATGGACAGCCCCCATATATAACGCAAATGGTGAAATCAGAGAAGTAATGGAAATGTCCACAAATATAACCCAGATACGAAAACTGCAGAATCACCTGACATCACTTGGACTTCTCATAGGCTCAAAGTCTCATGGAATCAGAGGAATGCTTACAGCCCTTGACGGAGGAGTATACCGCCTTGAATCAGGAATAAAAAAGAAGGATGAAAACAGAATAAACAGCGCACTTGAAGTGGTTAAAGATCTGACCGGTAGAATTAAAAAAATGGTTATAGATATTCTATACTATACAAAGGAAAGAGAACTGAAGGGTGAACATACCAGCGTGGACGCATTTTTGAAAAAGGTAATGAACATCGTATTACCCAGGGCTGAAAAAAATAACATTGAATTCATTTATGAGCCTGACAGCTCTTCGGGTGACTTTGAGATAGATTCGGAGGCAATGTCCTCGGCACTTGTAAATATAATTGAAAATTCCATAGATGCCTGCCTTGACGATAAACCGGCTAAAGAATCATATTCTGTAAAACTGACAGCAGCGGGAGATAAAAACTTTATTACTCTTAATGTATATGATAATGGTACAGGAATGGATCAGGAGACACGGGAAAACATGTTTACTCTTTTCTTCTCTTCCAAGGGACACAGAGGTACAGGTCTCGGGCTTTTTATCACCAGCCAGATCATAGAAAAACATGGAGGGAAAATTAAGGTAGAATCAACTCCCGGTGAGGGTTCAAACTTCAAAATAACCATTCCACGGATTATTCCTGAAGAATCAAAACAAACAAAAACCTGCCCGGTAGAATTTTCTGAAATGCTTTAATTATTTTAAAATGCGTATAACAACTAAAAGCCGATATGGGACGAGACTGATTATCGACCTGGCCCTTAATGCACAGGAAGGCCCTGTCAGACTAAGCGACATTTCAAAAAGACAGGGAATCTCACTGAAATACCTTGAAAAACTTATTAAAAATCTTAAAAATTCAGGTTATGTAAAAAGTGTTCGCGGTCCAAACGGCGGATATATGCTTGCAAGACCCATGAAAGAAATTTCAGTTGGAGATATTGTAAAAGTACTTGAAGGGTCAGATTCCATAATTGACTGTTCAGACAAAGAAAACGCCTGCGGAGTATGCAACAGGGCCGGTGAATGCATCACTCAATGGATATGGATGGAAGCCAGCGACGCAATGTTTAAAAAATTAAATTCATTCAGACTGGACAAGCTGGTTAAAGAATCCCATAAATATACCAGAAAATATTAACCGTTCCCTTAAAACGGGTATTGATTTAAAGGACTGTGATAATGAGTGATACAGAAGAAATAGAATATAAGCTGAATCTCAGGGGGTTGGTTTTAAGTGACTACCCCGACATCAAACGGATAATGGATAAAGTATATCCTGAGCTGGGCGGAGCCTGGAAAGAAGATGAATTCGGCACACTTATAGAAAACTTTCCGGAAGGTCAGATCTGTATTGAAGATAACGGAACAGTTGTGGCTGCAGCCCTTGCAATTCTTGTAGACGCAGATAAATTTGAAAAAAAACACACCTATGAAGACCTGGTTGACAAGGGTAAAATGTCCGGTCATGACACGGACGGCAATTCTCTGTACGGCCTTGATCTGTTTGTTGACCCGGATTACCGGGGGTTACGGCTGGGGCGCAGGCTCTATGATGCAAGGAAGGAACTCTGCGAAAAACTTAATTTAAAGGGTATAATTTTTGGAGGAAGAATCCCAGGGTACAGTGATCATGCAGAAGAAATGACGCCGTCCACCTATATCAGAAAAGTTAAAGACAATGAGATATATGACCCGGTTCTGTCATTCCAGCTTGCCAATGATTTTCATATTAAAAAAGTAATGAAAAACTACATTCCGGAAGACACCATGTCCCACTCATACGGTGTACTGCTTGAATGGAACAATATTTATTATGAGACGCGTCAGAGACTTTTCGGCGGAAGAAAATCATTCCCGCGTATCAGCGTGGTTCAGTGGCAGATGAGGCCCTTTTCAAACCTGGATGAATTTTTACATCAGGCGGAATTCTTTATAGATGCAGTAGCAGGATATAATTCCGATATTGTTCTGTTCCCAGAATTTCTTAATGCCCCCCTGCTCATGAACTTCAACCAGGAAAATCCTGCTGAGGCAATGCGTTCTCTTTCGGAATATACAGATGACATAAGGACCGCCTTTGTCAACATGGCTATTACATACAACATAAACATCGTTGCAGGCAGCGTCCCTCAGCTTATAGATGAAACCCTTTATAATGTCTCATTCCTGTGCCGCAGAGACGGAACCTGGGATGCCCAGTATAAACTTCATATAACACCGGATGAAGCACAGTACTGGGGACTTAAGGGCGGAGATGAAATAAAAATATTCGATACGGATATCGGTAAAATAGGTATCCTTATATGCTATGATGTTGAATTCCCTGAACTTGCAAGATACCTTGCGGACAAAGGCGTAACACTTCTTTTTGTTCCCTACTGGACAGATACAAAAAATGCCTACCTCAGGGTAAGAAGATGCGCACAGGCACGTTCTATAGAAAACGAGTGCTATGTTGCCATTGCAGGCAGTGTTGGTAATCTGCCCAAGGTTGAAAACATGGACATACAGTATTCACAGGCTGCCGTGTTTACGCCTTCGGACTTTGCATTTCCTCACGATGCAATAGCTGCAGAGGCCACACCCAATACGGAAATGACTCTTATGGTTGATCTTGATATGGATCTGCTTAAAGAACTCAGGCAGCAGGGAAGTGTCAGAAACCTTATGAGCCGGCGAAATGAACTTTATGAAGTTGTCTGGAAGGCGGATTTTAAAAAGCAGTAAAAACAATGAAGACCTGATACTCATATTATCATCCACGAAAACACAGCAGAGAACACAACTATGACACCCTCATCTAAAAAATACTCTATTGCCGTTATAACATGGATATTGATTTTTCTTACATGCCCATGCTGGGTCTATTCTGCAGAAGCCCTGAACGCAGGCAGTAAAAGCAATGCATCTGATGCAGTTATGCTTACTGCCTATATTCTGCTTGCTCTTGTTTTTTCTTTTCTCTGTTCCATAGCTGAAGCCGTACTTTTGAGCATTACACCTTCATATATTGAAGGTTTGAAAGAAAAGAATCCCGGACGTGCCGCCCTTTTACAGAAATTAAAAAAAGATAAAGTGGACCAGTCTCTTGCAGCCATTCTTACATTGAACACTATCGCACATACTGTAGGAGCAATAGGCTCAGGGGCAAAGGCAACAGCAGTTTTCGGAAGCGCATGGTTTGGGGTATTTTCTGCAATTATGACTCTTATGATCCTGTTTCTTTCGGAAATTATTCCAAAGACAATCGGAGCTGTATACTGGTCAAAACTCGTAGGTCCGACAGGGCTTTTTATAAGAATACTTGTAACAGGTCTTTACCCTGTTGTATGGATTTCCGAACGGCTTACCAGGTTTATTTCACAGGGAAAAACAGAAAACATATTATGCAGAGAAGAGCTGATAGCCATAGCCTCGCTGGGCACCGAACTGGGTCAGGTCCACATTAAGGAATCCACTATAATAAGAAACCTGCTCCGTCTCAATTCTCTAAAAATAGCTGATATCATGACGCCACGAACGGTTATTACTGCTCTTCCCGAAGATATAACAATAAGCGAATCACTTGAAACCGCGGGTAAAACCCAGTTTTCACGCATTCCTATATATAAAAACGATATTGATGATGTACACGGTTTTGTACTTAAGGATGATATTCTCATAAGTTCTACACAGAAAAGTGTAAATGATTCACTGATATCTCTGAAACGCAGTATACTTATAGTTCCGGATACAATGCCCCTTACAGCACTGTTTGAAAATTTCTTAAAGGACCGCCAGCATATCGCTATTGTTGTAAATGAACACGGCGGAACCGAAGGGCTTGTGACACTTGAGGATATTATCGAAACAATCATGGGAATGGAAATAGTAGATGAAACAGATAATATTGAAGACATGCGTATTCTTGCACGAAAACAATGGGCAGAACGTGTAAAACGAATGGGAATTAAAGAAAAACAGTAATGTTATTACCGCCCGGAAACGATACATATTTTAAATGTAGCCGGGCTGAGCATAAGACTTCAAGAAAGTTGATAATATTCCAGCTATCCTATATACTTACCCGGTTTTTTAAATGGTGCACTGGAGGATTTTAGAACCCCTCCGCAGTTTTTAGCACCTGAAAGCTAATTTTTTAATTCAAAAGGAAATTCTGTGGATACTATCATTGTTGCAATTTATCTGTTATGCATTCTTGGTGTCGGCCTGTGGGCAGGCCGGGAAGTTAAAAACCTGTCTCAATTTTCAGTAGCCGGACGTTCATTCAAGTCTATGGTTATCTTTGCTACACTTTCAGCTTCATTCATTGGCGGCGGCTTTTCCATGGGTAATGCGGAAAAAGTATTCCAATTCGGAATTGTGAATATTTTTGCACTCTGGGGTTTCAGCCTCAAAGAGATTCTTGTTGCCCGCTATATTGCACCTAAAATGGATAATTATTCTTCAGCTATCTCAGTTGGAGATATGATGGGAGATCATTACGGCAACGGAGCAAAAGTCATAACAGGCATTTTTTCCATGGTTGTATGTGCTGGTATACTGGGCGCCCAGGTAAGCGCCATAGGATATATTTTTAATGTCTTTCTGGGGATTGACCAGATATACGGAATCTTAATCGGTCTTGGTATTGTTATCGCATATTCAACAATAGGCGGTATGCGGGCCGTTGTGTTCACTGATGTTATCCAGTTCATAATTCTTTCAGTCGGTATTCCGATTACTCTTATTATCGGTATCGTAAAGGTAGGAGGAATCACCGCGTTACAGGCAGCGGCACCTATTGATCACTTTACTTTTCCAGGTAATTATGGTCCGTTAACAGCCTTTATCTCCCTGTTTTTAACATTTGTTCTGGGTGAAACACTTGTTCCGCCTTATGTGCAAAGGCTTCTCTTATCTAAAAACTCAGATCATACAAAAAAGGGAACTCTCTGGGCAGGTTTGTTTTCAATACCCTTTTTCGCAGTCACAGGTGCAATCGGACTTGTAGCTTTAGCTCTTAAACCGGACCTGGACCCTAATCTTTCCATGCCCTATGTTATCAAGACTGTACTTCCGATAGGCCTCAGAGGAGTCGTAATAGCAGGAGTTATCTCTATAGTAATGTCTTCAGCTGATTCATTTTTAAACGCAGCGGCAGTATCCTTTACAAACGATGTACTCGGCCCAATTTCAGGTAAAAAGATGAAGCCTCGTGCGGAACTTTTAACTGTAAGGCTTATCAACCTGTTTGTGGGTATCCTTGCAGTAGTTTTTGCACTTAAAATAAAGAGCGTCCTTGATATTCTTGTTTATTCCTATAATTTCTGGTCGCCAATTGTGCTTATCCCTTTGGTAGCAGCAATCGCCGGATTAAAGGCATCTTCAAAGTGTTTTTTCCTAGGTGGACTCGCAGGTGCAGTTGGAGTTACCTCATGGAATATTCTGCTTAAAAATCCTATGGGGATAGACGGTCTTATAATCGGTATCGCAGCCAATGCAGTTGTCTTTTTTGCAGCATGGTCAATTGAAAAACCGGGAAAAAAATAACGTAACCACCGTAAAATCAATATAAAGTGCGGCAGCATATTGCTATCATGTCATATGCTGCCGTATCTTCTGCTGTTTGGATATTCATTTCTCTGTAAAAATGTTTAGTGACAATAACATAAGCTATTTTGATTTTTCATATTTATAAAGATTGCCTTCCATTGGACCTATGCCACACCAGCATGTAATCAATTACCCAATTTCGGCAATTTATTACTCATGTTATAGTTATTTTTTTACACACCCCTTATTTTCATCAACGTAACTTATTGATTTATGGTCTTTATTACCACACTAAATATTTGGCATAAGAATTGAAACCAATTTCACCTGTTTATTTTGATCTTTTAATTTTGTTTTTTAATAATTTATCAGATCAACCTGTTGATATTATTTTGAGCTGTTATCCAACCAGAAACTGTTAATCTAAAAAAGGAGAATAAAATGAAAAGATGTATTGTTTTAATTACCGCTCTGCTAATCATGATGTTATGCACTGCTGCACATGCTACACAATGGGATGAGTTTGTTATTAGAAATTCTAACACTGGCAATGTTACACCTACTATTGTTACAGATCCCGCAGGATACGATGGATGGACTCTTTTTAATACAAGCCTTGGTGGCCAGAAAGCTGGGTGGGGATCCAATGACTTAAATGGTATGACTATTGGTGACATCCAATCATTAAGTATTACTAGATATATAGAAAATTCATCTGTTGCCTCTTATGATGTATACGGTCCATACTTTAACATATGGATAACAGATGGTAATGGCGGTTACGCTGTTCTTGCAAATGAACCCAGTCATACTTCCGAATATTCGACATATGGTGAAACAGCATATGACATGACATGGGACGGCGCACTCAAAGGCGCAACCTGCTGGGTTTATGAGGTCAGCGGAACTCAGGGATTCGTTCTGCCTGACGGTTCAACAACATATGCAAATTTGGGAGCAGGCACCAGTAATCCTTTTACTTTTGAAGATTTTACCGATTACCGCATTGTTGCGCCTACTACAAACTGGGGAGGCAGCGGTGCACCGGATGATCTCTATGCAAGCATATATACAGCTTATGGCTTCAACTGGATTTTTGGCGATACACAATCTAATTATGCTAATGGCTGGCTTGTAAAAGATCCAACCCTCACATGTGCAAGTTCTTCGGTACCTGAACCAACAACACTTATTCTTCTGGGTACAGGCATACTTGGTTTAGCAGGCTTAAAAAGAAAAAAAATCATCAAATAATCTAATATCAGATATATAAAAGGCAGGTCTTACTTTAATGACTTATAAAAGTAAAAGACCTGCCTTTTCTACAGAAGCTAATAATTTAACGTTCATTAGAATATCAATCAGACAACAACCTTCCGGGAACTACACTTTTATCTCCAAATTTGTCATGAAGTGAATCAATTGCTTTATTGAGTTTACCCGACTTTTCTTTTTTATCACCGGATTTTGAAAACAGGGATAACTGACCATCAGAGCCTTCCTCTGCCAGCCCTGAAAATGAAACTCCCAGAAGCCTGACTGGCCTTTTACCGGTATCAGTTTTTTCAAGAAGCCTGCATACAGTTCGGTACATGACCATTCCGTCATCAGTATATTCATCAAGTGTTATTGATCTGGTTACCTGGGTAAAGTCACTGTATTTGACCTTAAGGGTTATTGTTTTACCTTTCAGTTTATGACCTCTCATCCTTTCTGCTGTTTTCATGGATAACCGAAGGAGGTGTTTTTGAGATGTTTCAATATCTGTTACATCTTCACTAAAGGTATCTTCATGACCTATTGACTTTGTTTCGTGTACAGGTTCAACATCTCTGTCATCAATACCCATGGCAAGAAGCTGCATCCTGATACCATTTTTACCAAATGTCCTTTCTAGAATATTAGACGGGAATTTTTTAAGATCAGAAAAAGTTTTAATGTTATACCTTGAAAGTTTTTCTATGGTTACCTTCCCTGCTCCCCACATTCTCGAAATCGGGAGGGGGTCAAGAAAGGACGCCACATCATCTGCTCTAATAACAGTGAGACCGTCCGGCTTGTCAAAATCAGAAGCAATTTTTGCGATAAATTTTGAAGGTGCAACACCGGCTGAAACAGTAAGGCCTGTTTCTTTAAGCACAGTTTCTTTTATTTCTTTTGCTGCAGATACAGGATCACCTAAAAGTCTTTCTGTGCCGGTAATATCCAAAAAAGCTTCGTCTATGGAAAGCGGCTCTACAAGGGGAGTGTATCTATGAAATATTTCAAATATTTTATCAGATATCTCTTTATAACGCGCCATCCTCACAGGCATTAAGATTCCATGGGGGCAAAGCTTTACGGCCCGTGCAATGGGCTGAGCAGAATGCACTCCATATTTTCTTGCCTCATAAGAGGCCGAAGACACAACTCCTCTCATACTGCTTCCGCCCACAATAACAGGCTTCCCTTTTAATTCCGGATTATCCAGAATCTCTACAGAGGGATAAAAGGCATCCATATCAAGATGGATTATCGTTTTTATTTTTTTATCTTTTTTCAACATTTTGCTTCATTTAATTATCGGCAAAATCACAATAGCATAAAATACAGTCATGGAGAATATAGATAAAAAGCAGAAGATGAGATATTCACAAGTTGAGTAGTTAAGAAAATAAACATGACTTAAATATGCTTGACTACAATCTACCCATTTTCAATTTTTCAAAACCGAATCACCGTATACTTCTTACTCAAAATTTAAGCTGCATCTTCAGCTATTAACATAAAACATATTCCACATAACTCTATTTAAGATTTTATTTCAATAAGTTACAGATAATCCCTTATGGAATGGCATACGCTTTGCTTTTACTTACAGACAAAAATCAAAAACTTATTATCCGGGGAGGATGAAAAAATGAAGATGACCAAAAAAATATCGGGATTTATTCTATTGCTGGCAGCGTTTACTGTTCCTGTATTTGCATGGGGACCCGGTATAGGGCCTATGGGACCGGGCTTTGGAATGGGACCGCATCATGACTATTATTACGGTTACAGCAGATTAACTGATGAACAGGTTGAAAAGATAAAAGAACTTCATGAGACGTTTGATGAAAAAACAGCAGAAGCCAGGACTGAGCTGATGAAAAAACAGATTGATCTTAATGCAGAGTTAAACAGAAAAAGTCCTGATATTAAAAAGGCAAAGGCTATTCAGAAAGATATCAACATGCTTCAGGCAAAAATTACGGATGCACATCTGGAATTGGATGTAGAAATGAAGAAGATTAATCCGGAAATGCCATATGATGAAAGACATGGAAAAAGATAAGATATGAGAAGCGGGAAAAGCCCTGAGTGCATCAGGGTTAATCCAGGAACCAGTTCCTTACGGGATTAGCAGGAACTGCCGGCAGCCGGAACAGTGGTTGAGGAACACACTGTTCCGCTGCCTAATTTTATTTAGCCGGCTATCGCCAAAAGATCTGCCGGCTTTTCAATAACAATCTTTGCACCGCTATTAATCAGTTCATCTTTTTCACGAAATCCCCACAAAACACCGACCGGATACATACCGGAAAAAACAGCAGTCTTCATGTCAACACCGGTATCACCAAGGTAAAGTATTCTTTCAGAATTAATATTGAGTATCTCAGAAATCTCAATTGCACCGGCGGGGTCCGGCTTTGGATTTGTTCCCTCTCTGTGCCCCAGTACAATTTCAAATTTATCAAAAGGCAGAAACTCTTTAACACACAGTTCCGCTGCTTCATGAGGTTTGTTGGATAAAACAGCAAGCTTGAGCCCCATGTTACAAAGGCTATCCAGCAGTTCTAAAATCCCATCATAGGGTCTGGTTTTATTGTTCCAGTTTTGATGGTATTCCTCTCTATACTCCTTATAAAATTTATTTACAGTTTGCTGATCATTCATGGTTTGAGGGAGAGCTTTTTTTACAAGCATTTCAACTCCATCACCAATCATATATTTATATTCTTCATAGGTATGGACAGGCAGACCGTGCCTCTTAAACACATTATTCATTGAATCACCCAGATCATACAATGTATTAAGAAGCGTACCGTCCAGATCAAAAACTGCGGCCTGATAGAACATATTTTTTCCTTTCAAATTAAAGGTTTAATAATACCTTCTGAAAACTCCATCGTCAAACCTCATAAAATTGTATTGACACATTAACACAATTGTATTACTCCATTAATACAATTTAACAATACAACAATTGAGGAACGAACCGGTATGCGACTGCATATCTCCACAAAAGACCCTGTTCCGATCTATCAGCAGATTATTACACAGGTAAAACATCTTGTTGCATCGCAGCGGCTCAGGCCAGGTGATGAAGTTCCTCCAATTCGAGTTCTGGCAGAACAGCTGCTTATAAATCCAAATACCGTTGCCCGTGCATACCGGGAACTTGAATCTGCCGGCATTCTCACTTCTAAAAAGGGATCCGGCACAAAGGTTTCATTAAAAGGTAACACCCTTGGTCTTAAAGAACGCTTAAAGGAGCTTTCTGCTCCTGTAGATTCACTGCTTGTACAAGCTCATCAGCTTGGTTTTACGATTGAAGAAGTCATTGAGATAGTTCGCGAACGTAACAGCCTGTTTAGAGCATTACAAAAGGAGAAGGATCAAAGTGATAAATGACACGGACTCAGACTTTCATAAAAATGTAATAGAAATTAAGGGACTCAACAGAAAATTCCGTAAAAAAACTGTCCTTGATAATATTGACTTGAATATATCCCCCGGTAAGGTGTTCGGACTTGTAGGTGAAAACGGTGCAGGAAAGACCACCATAATAAAACACCTGATGGGACTCTTAAAAGCACAGCAGGGTTCAGTAAGAGTTTTCGGCATTGATCCTGTCAAAGATCCGGCAGGCGCCTTAAGCAAAATAGGATATTTATCGGAAGAGCGTGACCTTCCTCACTGGATGAAGGTCAATGAACTGTTAACATACACAAAGGCATTTTATCCAGGCTGGGATGATAATTTTGCAGATGAACTGCTGGAGACATTTAATCTTGATCCTGCAGAAAAAATCAAAAATCTCTCCAGGGGGCAAAAGGCCCAGGCTGCTCTTATTACTGCCCTTGCCTACCGCCCTCCTCTGCTGCTTTTAGATGAGCCTTCTTCGGGCCTTGACCCTGTTGTAAGGCGGGATATTCTTTCTGCAATTATCCGCACAGTTGCAGATGAAGGCCGCACAGTATTTTTTTCGTCACATCTTCTGGATGAGGTTGAACGTGTTGCAGATGAAATTGCAATAATCCACAGGGGAAAAATTATTCTTAATGGATCACTGGAGGATATAAAAGCTGACCATCACTTTGTGCATTTGCGGTTTCCGGCACCCCTTGATGAACCGCCTGATCTCCCCGGTATCCTGAGCATTGATTCCAGATATGATGAATGGATTGTAATGTGCAACGGTAATTACAGGGAATTCTGTTCAAAGGCAAAAGGGATGGGATGTGAAATTTATAAGGATACATATCCGACCCTGGAAGATATATTTGTGGCATATAATGAAAAAAACAGGTCTGCATCAACAGGGGCAGCATAATGTCATCTGCTTTTAAAGCGCTGATATGGGAACGGTGGCGTAGAACCCGCACTGTTTTTATAGCGGCATCTCTCCCTCCGCTTCTGCTCTGGATATACTATATATTCAAGATTACACTTTTCAATTACATGGGAAAGAAAATAATCCTTTTCGATCTGCCTGTAAAACCGTTCTGGTATATAAGCTTTATCCTGCTGACTGGTGTTCTGCTCATGGGGCACAATGAGGCGAAGGATCTTGACCTTGGCTTTCCAAAAAGGCTGTTTCGCCTGCCGGTATCTACAGTTAAACTTACACTGACACATCACTTCTTAAGTGCTGCGGCTATAGCTGTTCTTTTCATGTTATACCTGAGCAGCAACAAAACATACTATGGAACAATAGGTTTTGGATGGACTGACCTTCTCTGGTTTGAAACGGTCTTTTTCATTCTGCAAACCATCTCCTGGGCTGTGAGCCAAATTAAGATTGTAAATCTAGCACTCCCCTCTTCCGTTTTTATTGTTCTATTAATTATCTCAGAAAGAATAACAGCCCTGCCGGGAGTTGCGGTTATATTATCGGTGCTGATTACTGTATGTGTAATAACATCACTAAGGATCATTGCTGCATACAGAAAAGGGTCCTGGCAAAAAGTATCAGGAGCAGGATCTATTCTTGATATTCTGAAAAGGAATCCTTCAAAACCTTTCAAATCACCTCTTCAGGCTCAGATCTGGTTTGAATTCAGAAGAACAGCTTACCTTCTGCCTGTTTTTACCGTTGTATCAGCCGTAACTGCGCTTGTGATTTCTCTTATAAACCTGATATCCGGTATATCAATATTTGAGAGCGCCTACAGCGATTCTTTCGGCAGCACCATATTAATTTCTACAGTAATACTTTTTCTTATAAGATACGCCATACTCCACAGAGATAAAATTTCCGGTATATCAAACTTCTGGCTCAGAAGGCCGCTTCCCACGCACCGGCTTGCTTCTGCTCATACCCTGGGCCTATTAAGAGGTTTTATCCTGTCATCTGTAATAGTTTTTATTGTTCTTCTATCCAACTGTCTTTTTAATTGTGGAGTATCAGGGGTATGGGACTCTTCTGCATTAGCACTGGTATATTCGCCGGAACATTTCAATTCGGCTTATTCTTACTTCATGGTTAATATTCTTGGGCTTTTCGGAACAATAGTAATATTTTGGCTAATACTCAGGCTGACACACCTAATGTTTGCATGGATACTTTTTGTAGCGCTTGTTTATGCTGTTATTGATGTTAATTACAATATGGAGTCAATCCATTTACTGCTGATCAGCGCTACAGCTATAGTGCTGAGTATTGTATTGCCTTTATTGATGTTTATTAATTTACGATTAAAACTGATCACAATAAAAGCCCTTTTTGTTTCATGCCTTTTTTATGCAGCAACACTGGCTGCAGTTTATACTATTCAATGGGATTCTATGCCCTACTTTTTAACACAGCAGTACTGGTTAAAAATATGTGCTGCTGCCATGGTTCCTTTTATCCCTGTGGCGGTTACACCGCTTATAATGAATAAAATGCGCCATCGATAACTTCTTTTTATGCATCACCGGCAGCTACTGCTGCTTTAAATACAAAAATTAACCAAAAGAGACTGTAAGGGAATTTTTCCCCTTACTGTTACGTATAACATTGTAGAAGACTTCTCTAATAAAATAAGGAAAACATGGATCACAACAGCCGCTCTGTACTTACAGTTACTGACTTACATAAAAAATTCAAAAAGAATCATGTTTTAAACGGCCTTAACCTTGAGGTTGCCAGGAATGAAATTCATGGGCTGGTAGGATTAAACGGTGCAGGAAAAACAACAACAATAGAGTGTATTTCAGGATTAAAATCTTTCAGCTCCGGATCAGTCAGAGTCATGGATATTCATCCTTCAAACCTTCATTCCGCAGGTGGCAGGTTTGCGGTTGTGTTTGATACCCCCTGCATCCACCCAAATCTTACAGTTCATGAAGCTATGGAATATGCACTACTGACATGCGGCAGTAAAGAACCTGTGTCTATTAATGAATTAGAAGAAAAGCTCGGTATTGCATTGTACAGAAAATACAAGATTAAAAACCTTTCCCTTGGAAACCGCCGCCGCACATCAATAGCCCAGGCGCTAATCGGAAGGCCTGAATTTATCATCCTTGATGAACCATTCAGCAGCCTGGATGCCGGAGGTGTTGATGACCTTATAGAACTTATAAGGGAACTCAATAAAAACAGCGGAACAACATTTTTACTAGCAAGCCATCAGCTTCCTTACCTTGAAAAGATATGCACAAATATATCGATCCTTCATAAAGGATTAATTTCGCTTAGCGTCAGTATTAACGAACTTTTTGGTATGGAAAATACAAAAGCTGTTATTAATACAGATAAAAAAGAAAGAACTCTTGAAGTATTATCAGGCATTCCCGGCATCAGCCTGAACAATAACAATCATTCAGAAGGTATCACGGTTGAATTATCAGGAATAACCACTGCACAGCTTAACAGGGAACTGATATCACATGACATAAACGTATATGAGCTTATCAGAAAACGCCCTTCCCTTGACTCTGTATTCAGAAAAATTACGGGAGGCACTGCTCATGTCTAGAACAGGCTTATTCACAGCATTAAGGGCAGAAAGTTTTATTCTTTTTAAAAGCCGTATTATATGGGTTCTCCTTGCACTCCCTTCATTGGTTTCAATAATAAAAATGGGGCTGATAAAATTCAGTAATATAACAAAGGGCGGAAACATACCGGATACAGGGTACGGATACTTAGTAGACGGGCTTTTATTAAGTTTTACTCTCACATACCTGCTTTTCCTCTGTTACTCAGCATACAGTTTTGCAATAGACTGTGACCGCGGAATTACGCGGAATAATGTTATCAGAAGCATCAGCAGAAAGGAGATAATCTCTGCAAAATATATAATTCTTCTTATAACCGCCCTGGTTTCGCTCTTAATCACTCTTTCAGTTACATGGGCGGCAGCAGGATTATTATGGGAACTCGGGCCGGTTATAGAAGAGGGATACCAGATAATAGGAGTACCGGAAATAAAAGAGGAAATATCTCTCGGTCTAAAACTCGCTCTTATTCCCCTGCCCGCCTCTATTGCATTAGGATTGTTTTTTTCCGTCATTTCAAAGACTGCAATTCAGGCCATCAGCCTTTCTGTTGGAGCAGGTCTTATACTTGATGTTTTAAAAACTTTTTTTGAAAATTTTCAGTATTATATCTTCAGCAGCTTCCAGCCTTCTTTTTTTGATAATTCCTACCTTAATGATGTTCAGCGCATTGTAAGCGGTTATTCTGATGTACTTATTGATGAGCGCATACATCGGCTGAATATGCTGGTTCCAGTTCCTGAAGCATTATTTTTATTTTTTCTCACACTTACAATTATAAAAAGGAGAAACCTGTGAAAAAACATTTAAGCATAATGTGTTACCTGTTACTCTTTACCGTCTTTATTATCATTAACGGCTGTGCATCATATGCTCCCCAGCATATACCGCCTCATATAAACCTGTCCCCTCTAAACATGGAACTTGCCCCGGACTCTGATAAGAGCATTGACTTCGGCATGACAGTAGAAAGTAATGAAAGCGACTCACTGGACAACCTTGAGATACTTCCAGGTGTAAGAGTCAGAGCTGTCAGACCGGGCGGTGCTGCAGAAAAAGCAGGAATTAAAAGTAATGATGTCATTCTAAGCGTTAACAATACTGAAATTAATCAGCCCGACGCGCTGTCAGCCATATCTCAGACAGTCAGAAGCGACGAATACAAATTCATGGTAAGAAGAGACACTACTGTTTTTGAAACCTCTATTTTTGAACCGGTTGCGGTTAAAACATCCGATCCAAAAGAAAGGTACAGGGCGGACCCGATAAAAACACGGGCAGGTTTTCGTACTGAAATGATACAGCTTAATAAGGGTTCAGGTAAACAGGGTGCTGCACGTATTGTCCAGATGCGGCCTGACAGCCCCTTTGCCCGATCGGGAATTGAGGTCGGGGATGCAGTTACGGCTGTAGATAACATAGATATAGAATCTGCACAGGATCTGATAAACCGTCTGACCAATGATTATGATTACGGTCAGAATGTTTTACTTTCCATACAAAAGAAAGATTCTTCCGGCATACTGGATAAAACCGTCACTCTCTGGGCTCCTGAACGCAAATTAACAGGACTGTCTGTATGGCCTTTGTTCAGTTATAAATCTTCGGCTGATAAGAACAATACAAAGTTTTCCTTCCTTCATCTCATAATCCTTAAGGTATTTTCCTATGAGCAGGATGAGAATGAAAAAAAATACAGTATCCTGGGATTTATCCGTTTTAAATCTGGAAGCAGAGGTGAACTGGTTGATAAAGTAACATCTTCTGACCGGAAGTAGAGGGAACTTTAACATGGATACTATTTGTAAAGATGGTACTTGCGGGCGGGCGCCCTGGTTAAACCGGCTTCGCGTTTCACAGGGTAAACAGGGCTCGCCCCTGCATGTTATTTTAATAATACTGGCAATCATGCTTTTTGTAGTAAGTGACTGTTTTGCTTATTCAGACTTTATCTCTTCGGAAATAGACACAGGTAAAAACAGGCAGGGTTACTGGACTGCGGATATGAACGGGGATGAACTTAAGGATATTATTGTAGCTGTCTGGTCTGAAACAGACGGACGGGAATTTCTTATCTTCACGCAGGAACCTGACGGCAAATTAAACGGCACACCATGGAGACGGATCGAAATAAAAAAAGACATAATTGCTTTTACGCTTGCTGACATTCGCAGCACCCCCGGCGATGAGTTTATCTTTTTTACAAGGTCAGCCTGTTACAGTCTCTCATCGCAAAAGCAGGGTTATAGAGGCAATCTTAAAAAACTGTTTGAGTGGGATCTAATAAAGAGCGTACCGGATAAAAAAAGGATTGATTATATTGGAGAGCTTAAAGATCTGGATAATGACGGTTTTAAGGACATACTGATTCCAGGTCCTGAACGCTATACCATTTTCAGAGGCGGACCGGATGAAGGATTCCAGAAATATGCAGACCTGCCTAAACCGGGTACCATGCCGGGCAAAGACAATCAGAGTAATATAGAACAGGATGAACCCGATTTTGATACAGGAAAAGCAGACTACAGGGGGCTTATAGTCAGGCGGGTATTTGATGAAAAGGATAAAGGTCATTTTCACCAGCCGATACTAAGTTACGAAAAATGGATACCCGCAGTTTTAACCGGACATCTTAACAGTGACGACCTCTTAGACTTCACATACCTTGATGAATCTCCAAAAACAAATAAAGACACAAGGCTTGTTAATATTGTCTATAATCCCGGAAATAAAAACTTCCCTGAAAACGCTGACATCCAGAACAAAATCGAGATCCATGACGGCGCCAAAATGACTGATATTAACGGTGACAACCTTACTGACATTGTCGTCATAAAGCAGGGAATAGTAAGTTCATCATTTCTTTTTTATCTAAATCATGAAGGCAGCTTTGATTTTAAACAACCTGATCATGTGATAAAACTTTCGGGATTTCCCGCTTCATTCAGTTCTATTGATTATAACAGAGATGGCTTTCCTGATTTCGTTGTCAACTCATACTCGGTTTCACCTTTAAAGGCTGCAGCAGGGAGTGCTGCAGAAGCAAACGTCATGATATTTAAAGGTATGCCGCAGGAACAGGGTAAACCTCTTTTTGATAGAAAGCCATTCTTTCCGGTTCAAAAAGAAATCACAGTCGATGACATAAAAGGTCTTTCAAGCGCCCTATTATTCCTGGATGACCTGGATGGCGACGATATTGACGATGTTATATCTCTTGATAAAAACGGTGTTTTAACAGCCGCAGGAATTAATAAAGACTTTGAACTGGAAACCAAACCTTTATTTAAATTTGTCCCCGCACACTTTATAGATAACTGCAGAATAACAAAACTCAATAAAGACACCCCTAAAGATATAATCCTTGAGCATCAGTACAGCCTGACAATACTGGTATCACAGCAGGGAGAAGCGCAATGATACATCCAATTTTTAATAACAAATTTAAAATATGCTTATGGATAATTTCTTTATTAATCGTATCTATCTCTTCAGATCTATATGCATCAGACTCAAATACTGATTTCAGCTATAAAGCCCTGCCCTTTACCCTTAACAGCATTAAAGAAAGAATTATGTCCGTGGACATGGACGGTGACGGTTTATTGGACTTTGTATGTTCAAATGAAAAAGAGATAAGGGTTTATTTTAATCATGCATCAGATAAGGATATGACAGAAATATTTAATTTCAGCCGTCCGGATCTATTTATGCTGCTTCCAGGAAATGCAGTGGGCTGGAATGTGGATTGTATAACTGGTAAAAAGGCAATAAATGAAAACTGCCCCAAACAGTTAACGGCAGTTGTAGACGGTAAATCCGTTATAGCCTGGCAGGTTAAAAACAGAAAATTTACTGAACCCGTCACTATACTTGACGGGCTTTCCGGATATTTACCCAAAGGAGCATACCTTTTAAATTTCATAAGAGATATAAACAAAGACGGCTATACGGATATAATACTGCCTGGTTACCGCAAACTGCACATATTTCTTCAGGATGATAAAGGTAATTATAATGGGAACATCACCATAGATTCAGCCATAGGTGTAAATTCCAGTCTGGGAATATCTCTGGATTTGGAAGCAAGGGCCGGCCAGAGGCTGATCATACCTGCATTGAATCTTCGTGACGTTAATAATGACGGGCACAATGATCTGATCAGTGAAGTAGATGAAGTAACGGATGTGTTCCTTGGACGAGAGGACGAAAGTTTTTCACTGGAACCGTCCTACAGCATTGATCTTAACAAACTGCTGGGACCGCCTAAGGATGTCAGCATGGAAGAGATGGACTTTTCCAATATAATGGCTAATGCATCTCTGGGCCGCCAGCAGATTATTTCGGATATTAATGAAGATAAGATAGAAGATCTGATACTTCTTAATGAAGGAAAAGTCACCATCTATAACGGAACGAGTGACGGCATAGATTTTTCACGGCCAGGCCAGGTTTTAAAGTCCAGCGGTAATGTTATAGCAGCTTTTGTTACAAAGGAATTGAACTTTGATAAAGGCAGCAGGTCAAATGACCTTGTCCTGGTAAGAGTGCAGGATATTTCACTGGGTGATATTCTTTCCATGTTCATCATCAAGAAAGACATTAATATTGAAGGATTCATATATAAAAACAAGGGGAACGTTTTTGAAAAGCGTCCGGCCAGAAAAATAACATTAACAATTAAAATACCGTCTATTATAAAAATAATTGACCTGGTAAAAGAACTGGAAAAGATGGAAACCAATTCAGGTAATACAAGTTTGGTTAAAGCCAGCCTGCAGGACAATCATAAAAACACAGACCGGGTTCTTTTCAAAAATGATGCAATACAGTTTTATTTAGGCGAGCACGAAAAAGAAGAATTAAATGAAGACCAGATATCCAAATTTCTGGATTTTATCAGTGAATACGGAATCAGCAGGGATAAAGATCATTTTACCATTGATGCAGAAAAGCTTTTAAAAAATATACCAGAACTGGAAAAAGTGGGACCTGCCTATGAAATTAAAGACAAGAAGGCTGTATTCAATATTGATGTCACTCCATATATAAAGAACACAAGAGATAATAAAAGATCAGTAAAATCTAATATTGCAGCTATAGACCTGAACGGAGATAAGTGCGACGACATAATCCTTTTTACAGACAGGGATGAAACCAGTGTTTACGGGACAATGTTTATTTCACAGTAACCGGAAAATTCAATCTGAAACACCGGGACCAGTGATCAGCCCACGAATGAATCAACCTGTAGGGGCGAACCTGTGTGTTCGCCCTCTTGATACGCCATTATTTAATTTTTTCTTTCACACTTAACAGCCGACAGGTATAATCATCACCAATAAATCACAGGAAAACAGAATATGGACAAAATCAAGATCACACCGAACAAATCATCTGAAAAAGACTTCTTTTTAAAATTCCTCTACTGTTATGTCTGGACCGGTTCTGTTCTGGGGTGCATTTTTTTAGTCAGCTCAGCTCTTGGCGGAGGAAGCCTTTTTAACTTTAAATACCTGTTCCTGTTTTTAGCATGCTGCATTCCGGTTTCAATATTCTTTGCATTTATGATTGAAAAATTCGGCTCAGTTTTGGGCAGTTCATTAATGGGTATTTCAGGCAGAAAATATTCAGCATCAGAAAAACATGCAGGGGATATGACACAGGCGCGCCTGCGTAAATCAAAGGGTGATTTTAAAGAGGCGCTGCTTATTATTAATGAAATAATCAGGCAGAGCCCCAAATACCCTGAAGCCCTGCTTCTTAAGGCTCAGATATCATGGGAAGGCTATAAAAACCGTGAGCTCGCCCTCAGAAACCTTGACAGAGCTTTGGAATATGCTGATAAAGATGATCCTGTGCGCAAGTGGGCAACAAATTATTATCATAAAATAAAAACATCACATGAATCTTAAACATACAGGAAGACATTATGAAAACAATAAAACTTGATGATATAAAAAAAGAAAAAATGGCAATGGAAGGCGCTCTTAATGTAATAAAGCAGGTTCCCATATCAAAAAACGACGGCACCCCATCCTTCTGCTTCAGGGTATTCACCATTGAACCCGGCGGACATACTCCATATCACACCCATGACTTTGAACATTTGAATTACATAATGAGCGGACAGGGTGTGCTTGTTGATGAAGATGAAAACACACATCCGGTTAAGGCAGGTGATTTTACAATTGTTCACCCCAACGATAAACATCAGTTCAGGAACACATCTGATGATAAGCCCTTTGTAATAATATGTGCTGTTCCGAATGAATATGAATAGGACATGTCAGAAACTCTTATTTTAGCTGCCATAGGCTGCGGCAGACTCCCTGGAATACTGAAAACTGCAGAGGAAAAATCCTTTGCAGTTTTTGGGACCATGGATAATAAAAACCTCTCAGATTTTATTGAGTCAGGAAACAGCCTTACAGGTATGCCGGTTTACTTCTATGAAACTGGGTGACTTGTCCCTAGAAAAGTGGTTGCAGTTGGCAGCCTTAAAAAAATCTGGAATAAAATACCGGAGTATGCTTCGGAAGAAGAGTTTACCGAAGAATTTTGTGTTTTTTTTATGGAGGAATGGCATGATGTATTAGATGCAGTTGATAAATCCTATGCCTATAACTCATATAACACAATATACTTCTCAGTTGTTAATATAGAAGTAATAGAAAACATGAACATTGATCAGCTTATGAAAAACAATAAATTTTATCAGGCTGTTAACATTGTAGTAAGTTAAAATTCACCTGATAAGGTTTAAATAATTGACACATAATGCAAACCTCAAATATAATCCACCACTGATAAAAATAAACGCCTGTCATTAGTCTTCAAGCCAATACACAAACAGTTCTAGTTATGGAGGAATCAGCCCATGTTTACTGAATCACGTCTATCGCAACTCGTTCGTTTTATGGCAATCACGCTTCTTATTGTTATTAGCCTTCCCTGCCAGTTCAGTGCAGCACAGCAGGCCGAATCAGAAGACCGGACCCTATCGCCATATTTTATGGTACTTAGCGAAGATTCCTCTGTAGATAGAATGCCTCTGGAGGCAACATCCGCCTCAGTAAACATTGCCGGAGTAATTGCGGATGTAAAAGTTTCACAGGTATACAAGAATGATGGACAGAACCCGCTGGAGGCGATTTATGTTTTTCCTGGCTCAACCCGCGCTGCTGTTTACAGCATGAAAATGACTATTGGTGACAGGGTGCTGGTTGCACAGGTTGCCGAACGTCGTGCTGCCAGGAAGCGTTATGAACAGGCTAAAAATGAAGGCCGCAGCGCATCGCTGCTGGAACAGCATAGACCTAATGTGTTCCAGATGAATGTCGCCAACATTATGCCGGGTGACCGCATTGAAGTCGAATTAAAATACACCGAATTGCTTGTCCCAACTGACGGCACCTACGAATTTGTATATCCTGCTGTAGTTGGGCCCCGATACTCCAACACACCTGAATCTGCAGCACCAGCCTCTGAAAAATGGGTATCAAATCCGTATCTCCATGCAGGTGAAGCACCTCCCTATACCTTTGATTTAGATGCCATACTCTCCACGGGATTGCCTATTCAACAGGCGACCTCACCTTCTCATCAGGTCAATATCCAGTATGACAGTAAATCTTATGCAACCGTTAAACTCGATTCTTCCGAAAAATCCGGAGGTAACCGTGATTTCATTCTGAAATATCAATTGGCTGGCGGACAGATTGAATCCGGCCTTCTGCTTTTTGATGGACAGCCATCATCTGAATCCACCCTTAAAGAGAATGAAAAGTTTTTCCTTCTTATGGTGCAGCCTCCGAAACAGGTGAAAAAAGACATTATTCCGCCCCGCGAATACATATTTATCATGGATGTATCCGGTTCCATGAACGGATACCCCCTTAAGATTTCTAAAAAGCTGCTGAAAAATCTTATAGGTAACCTGGAGCCGCACGAACAGTTTAATGTGATGCTGTTTGCAGGAGCGTCAGCGGTTCTTTCGGAAGATGGCTCCTTACCGGCAACATCAGAAAATATTAAAAGTGCCATAAAACTGATTGACCGACAGGAAGGCGGAGGAGGTACAGAGATTCTGCCTGCATTAAAAAGAGCTCTGGCACTGCCTAAAAGTGAAGGGATTTCCCGCACAATAGTCATTGTTACTGATGGGTATGTTGACGTAGAACCAAAGGTATTTGACCTGATCAAAAAAAATCTGGGCAATGCAAATATGTTTGCTTTCGGAATCGGTACATCTGTGAACCGGCTGCTGATAGAAGGTATTGCGCATGTCGGGATGGGAGAACCCTTTGTTTTGACCAAACCTGATGAAGCGGAACAACAGGCCGAAAATTTCCGTAATTATATTCAGTCTCCGGTGCTTACAAATATATCAACTGACTTTGGGGACTTTGATACCTATGATGTGGAACCTACCGCAATTCCGGACGTATTGTCAGAAAGACCCGTAATTGTTTTTGGCAAATGGAAAGGCGGCAAAAAAGGAGTGATCACTTTATCAGGTTTCACAGGAGACCGGCAGCGGTACAATCAGTCATTTAACGCTGCTGACGTTACACCGCTGGCAGAAAATTCTGCACTGCGCTATCTGTGGGCACGACACCGCATCATGATTCTGGACGATTACAATCAGCTCTGGCCGGAAAAAGACCATGTACAGACGATCACAAAGCTGGGTCTGAAATACAACCTTTTAACCAAGTATACATCGTTTGTAGCAGTTGACAGCATTGTCCGCAATACCAATGAGCAGGAGCCTGATCAGGTCAGACAGCCGACACCAATGCCTATGGGTGTCTCAAATATGGCCGTAGGCTTTGATCCGGTATTGGAAGAAAAAATTGTTTTTGCAGGCAGAAAACTTAATGTTCCTGATTCAGCAGAAACTTTACCTGAACTATCTATAAAAGACATTGTAATAGAGGATCAGGCCATTTCTGCTGAAATGCTCATGTCTCAATTTGATTATTATCTTTCCTCTTTGAAAAACAATATTGAGGCGCAGACATCTGCGGGCGAAATAGAAATCAGACTGACCATTACGAGTGATGGACTGGTAGTAACGGCTGAAGTACTGAGGAATGAAACTGATACAGAACTGGAAGCCGTTTTAATTAAGAATATCCTGCAATGGCATTTTACAGGCCAGTTCAGTCAAAGATCCATCGAAGTGACAGTTACATTTGAAGTGTTATAATATAACTGATATCAAAGACCTCACAGGCTGCTGCAACCTGTGAGGTCTTAATTTTATGATATGAAACTTATACATTTTTTACACAACTCTCTGCTGTTAGCCATGTTAATCATAATCACCGGCCCTTCACACAAAGCATGGTGCTCAAAATCGGTGCAGCCAGATTCACTGCGTGAAAGCATTACCTTTATTCTCGGTGAAGATACCAGCATAGAAAAACCCTTTTTTACATACGCTGCACATTACTATCATACCGATACTGTCGAGCGTACCGATTACATTATCGTAACTGCCAGGTCGCTTCTCGATGTTCGGAACTATCTGGAACAGCATCCGCCGCGAAACCGACAGCCATGGGGGATAATCAACCTGGTGGTACACAGCAATGAGTGGAGCGGATTATCTATCCCTGTCCATAAAGACGGAAGCCCGCGCACAACCTCAGCGTTATTAAATAAGTCCATACAAAGCGGTCAATTCAAGCCTTTACCCGACTATCTGATAGATGTAAGGACGGATATTCGTATTCAGGGCTGTGCCTCAGGTCGAGATCTGCCTTTTCTTGAACTGCTCAGCCGCGCGTTCGGAGGCAGCGCTCCTGATGAACAGAGGCCTCTGGTACGTTCTTCTAAATACTTTATCTCTTTTTATGCTGTTCGGGATGAAAAAGGACGCATTCTGGAATGTGAACGATATCTGACCAATTTCTGGTATGCATTTTATCCGAAAGACAAGAATCCCGATGTAACAGCATTACGCCTCCAGCTGCAGACAAGATATCCTGATGTACAAATAGACTGGGAAGATGCTCTTACACGCAAAAAACCCCGCTATTTCGGAGATGTATTCCATACCACTCTTTTCCGGGCATTGACGCTAAAATGGTCAGTACTGTATACGGACGCAATAAGCCGTCCCAAAGTTGGCACCAGTCACGAACAGGAGTACTGGTTATCAGGACAATCCGATTTACAGGACCACCTGCAGGAAATAGGCATCCCGCAAAATGCCTTTGCCTGGGAGATCAAATCGATTAAACATGATATGGCAGATCATTCGATCGTACCAGCAATCAAAGCCTTCGGCAGAAGTACGATGTTATGCATAATGCAGACATTTACCGAACCGGATCCGATAAACCCGGACCAGCTTCGTCCTCTCAAACCGGATTTCGATGATCCTGTTTATTACAGTATCGTTGTTCCTCCTCATTCGTCTGTCAGATGAACTTAACAAAATGCTAAATCTCAATAGAATTAACACTTTAATGAATTAAAGAATTCCTTGACCCACAGCCTTAATAATAGTATTAATTCCCGCAATCGAGTTATGCACTAGGTGAAAGCCATCCAGACTCAAACGGTCCGGGGTGGCTTTTTTTTATTTAAAGCCCTTTAAACGGCTTTTTATTTCCGCGGCACAGCTCGCATGAATAGCCATGAATCTCCCCGGACAAAATTAGTATTATGGAGATTAACATGGCAAAACTGCTTGTCATAGATAACTATGACTCATTTACATATAACCTCGTTCAAATGTTCATGGATTATGATCTTGAAATTTCAGTTCACAGGGCTGATAAAATGGATATTGAAGAGGCGGAAAGTTTCAATCCTGACTATATCCTTATAAGCCCCGGCCCCAAAGACCCAGCATATACAGGTATTTCCATCCCCCTTATCAAACGCTATTATAAAGAAATTCCGGTTCTTGGCGTCTGTCTTGGAATGCAGTGCATTAATGAGCTTTTTAATGGAAAAACAGTAAGAGCTCCGGTTCCCATGCATGGCAAAACAAGCGAAGTATCCCATAAAGGTAAGGGGATTTTTAAAAATATACCTGACAGGTTTCTTGCTGCAAGATATCATTCATTAATGGTCGAACCGGCTGATGACCTTCTTACAGTAACATCTAGAAGTGATGACAATGTAATAATGGGGCTTTCACACCCTGAATACCCGCTCCATGGAGTGCAGTTTCACCCGGAAAGTTTTCTTACACAGCATGGATTTACCATTATTGAAAATTTCTTAAACCTTGGGCCTCTTAATATAAACAGCCAGGTATTTAGGACTATATAATTATGATTGATATAAAAAAAATTACAGGACCTTTAACTGGTATTAAATATAAAACACTAATTACTGATGTTTCTTTTTTAGAGACTGCATCCGGATTTGCCGGAGAACAGGGCACCACCCTTCTTATGAGCGGCGGAGATCTCGACTGTGCAAGATATCATATACTTGGCATAAGGCCGTGGTTTTTCTTCAGCGGTAAAGACCGCTTCATGACTGTGTCTGCGCGTGGTGAGGATCATCGGTTTGAGGCAAATCCTTTTGATGTATTAAAAGAGATAAAAGATTCATTTAAGTTTGATGATCAGGTACCGGAGAATATCCCCATAGCATCAGGTCTTCTCGGGTATTTATCCTATGACCTTAAAGACTGCCTTGAAGAACTGCCCAGAACGTCTGTTGATGACCTTAACCTTCCGGATATTTACATGAATGCACCTTCCGTTATCCTCGTCTATGATAAATTAAACAGCGAAACTACAATACTGGTATCTGAGATTAACGGAAAGGCTTTATTATCTCTTGAAGAAGCAGAAGTATTAATCAGACAAAAAAGCTCACACAATACTGAGTTAAAGGATACTGAACCTGCAGGCAGTGGAAAATACGTCTCAAACTTTATTCAGAAAGACTATGAATCTGCCATTGATAAAATAAGGGAATACATTGCCGCAGGTCATGTTTACCAGGTAAACATGACCCAGAGATTTGAAATGGAGTTTTCTGATGATCCGTTCAAATTATTTACCCGGCTTTATGAAAGAAACCCTGCCCCCTTCTTTGCCTATATAAATGCAGGCGATCATCACATTGTATCAACCTCTCCTGAAAGGTTTTTAACCCTTAAAGGCAATTATATCGAAACCAGACCTATCAAGGGCACCAAACCCAGGGGTAAAACAGAAGAAGAGGATCTTTATTTTAGAGAACTGCTCGAAAACAGTAAAAAGGATGAAGCCGAGCTTTCAATGATAGTTGATCTTATGCGAAACGATATTGGAAAGGTGTGTGAAGCATCATCAGTAAAGGTAAAAGAACACAAACGCCTGGAGGCCTACGAAAATGTTTATCACCTGGTAAGCATTGTAGAAGGCACACTGAAAGAGGAGTGTGATGAGGTAGACCTTTTAAAGGCAACCTTCCCTGGCGGATCAATCACAGGATGCCCCAAGATAAGATCCATGGAAATAATAGACGAGCTTGAGCCGAACAGAAGACATGTTTATACAGGCTCAATAGGCTATATAAGTTTTCATAACAGCATGGATCTTTCAATTGCCATTCGTACCGCCATTATAAGCAATGGCAGAGTGTATTTCTCCTTTGGCGGAGGAGTGGTATATGATTCGGATCCGCTGGACGAATACACAGAAACTCTTCATAAGGGAAAAACCATTATGGAAACCCTGAGTGATGATAAAACGGCAACGGTGCAGGAGCAAAAAGCATGGATAAACGGATCTGTAAAACCTTTATCTGATATCAAAATTAATTTCACAGACCTGGGACTCCAGTACGGTTATGGTTTTTTTGAAACCATCAGGGCTGATAACGGAAAAATACTGTTTCTTGATGATCATATAAAAAGGTTTAACCATACATGGAAAACTCTTTTTAAAAGGCCTGTTCCTGACATCACATGGGACAGTGTAATACAGCAGGTTCTTGAAGAAAACCGGATGAATGATGCGGTTGCGGCAGTAAAGATTATGGCAACATACGGTGATAGAGATAAACCGCCCTTTAACCATAACCTCATTGTTACGGCAAGAAAGTACACCCACAGGCTTGAGGCAAAAAAAGAAAACTTTTTAAGACTTGGAACATACCATGAGCCCAGACAGTCTCCCCTTGCAGATCATAAAACCCTCAATTACCTCTACTGCCTGACGGCCGGCAAATGGGCAAAGGATAACGGATTTGATGAAGCATTAATAATGAACCCGGATAACAGTCTATCTGAAACAAACACTGCCAATATTTTTATTATAAGAGACAACAGAGTTATAAAACCACAATCTGCCCATGTTTTAGCTGGTGTAATGGAAAAGAACATATGCCGCTTTTTTGAATCTGATAATTACAGCATTGACAGTATACCTTTAGAAATAAAGGACCTGAAATCATCTGATATGGTCTTTATCAGCAACTCTCTAATTGGCGCTGTCCCTGTAAAAAGTATTGATGATAATGAGTTTGCAGATTCTAATTCGATATGCATAAAGATAAACAAAGCTCTGGGAATATAAAAAATGCCCTGCTTTTTATGCAGGGCATTTTTAATTTTTATATTTGACGCAAAAAGGGCTAAACACCTATTCGCAATATCCGTCCCTGAATTGAATAGGGCTTAAGAATATCCCAGTTAATTATTTTACCAATCCCCTGTTCCATGAAATATTCGGCAAGCTTTTCAAATGTCGGCCTGCCTGGATCTGCCAGGATGATTGTCTTTACTCCAAAGTTAAGGGCTTTTAAGATCACCCTTTTCAGAGTTGAAACCATTTCATCCCAGAAGCAGATATCGGCGCCTATCATTACATCTATATCCGTAAAAAAGTTGCCGCTTAAATCATCAAAGGCAGCTTCAACAGTATTCACAGTTACGTTATTGATATCAGCATGAAGGTTAACATAAGGGAACACTGCGGAATCTCTGTCCAGGCATGTGACAACCGAGTTAAATTTCTTAACGCAGTATATTCCGGCGATGCCCCACCCGCATCCGACATCAAGAATACGTGATTTGTTTTTGAATCCGTTTCGCTTAAAGTAGTCCATTAACAGCCAGCTTGAAGGCCATACTCTAAAACCATGCAGCGAAGGCTTGTGTGTATGCTTCAAATGTCGAATTGATTTATGACTGGATCGAAGCACCCTTATACCGTTGTGGGTAAAATGTTTCTCTTTTTTATTCAACATTAATATACTGCTATATCCGGCTAAAAAAGCTGGCCTTTCTTAATATTCTGTTTACTAGTAACGCCTTCCGCCGAAATTTCCCTGACCGCCTCTTCCGCCGCTGCCGCCCCGTCTGCCGCCTTGACCGCCCTGACCGCCTCTTCCGCCGCCTCTGTTGCCTCCGCCTTGAGGCTTTGGCTGTGCCTGATTTACCTTTATTGGTCGTCCATTCAGTTCTGAACCGTTTAATCCGTTAATGGCAGCTTCACCTTCTGTGTCATTTGGCATTTCAACAAAACCAAACCCCTTGGATCTTCCGCTGAACTTATCGGTTATAACCCTTGCAGACGATACTTCTCCAAATGCAGAAAAAGCATTTTTTAATTCTTCTTCAGTCACCTCATAAGACAAATTCCCAACATAAATATTCATTTTAATACTCCCTGATAAAAGTGTTGATAGGCAAAATAAATGATCAGATAAAAATACAAAACAGCCTTTTATATGTCTTATCAGGCTGTAAAAAATGTAGAAGACAATGGAAGTTCATCCGGAAGAAATGAAAGCCTTTCTGTAAACAGGCAAAAACAGGCTGGCATGTGTCAGGTTGTACTTTAGTATTGTCCTTTGGGTTTAAATCCCTGGAACTTAACTGGCTAAAACAATATTTAGCTCAATCTTATTCAACAAAATATAAATATTAAAATTATGTTTTAAAATAATAAATTTATATGTCTGTAAATTAATTTTAAAGAACTTTATTTTTTTATTTTTTATAAGTCAAGTCGTTATTACCCGAACACTGCTTTTATATCAGTTAACTGGATATATTTTATTATAATTGATACTTATTAATTTTTATTAATTACCTCTTGATTTCTTTTTTAAGCCCATGTAAGTTATATCGTTCACAAAGCCTGATTATTTTCAGGTCTGTTTCGTTCTAAAGGAAACGGCTATTACAGTGGCATCCTTTGTGTATTGAAACGTGTAATTTAATTTTTTTTGAAAGGGGTGTCATTATGGCAGAAGGTATTGTTAAATGGTTTAACGATCGTAAAGGTTTTGGTTTTATCGAGCAGGATAACGGCCCGGATCTATTTGTTCATCACTCAGGAATTAATTCTAACGGCTTTAAAAGCCTTAAAGAAGGTGAAAGAGTATCCTTTGATATTGAAGACGGTCCAAAGGGACCATCTGCTAAAAACGTTACGACGTTATAATATAAAAATAATATAAAAAAGGCGCTTCATAATTGTTTTAATGCAGCGCCTTTTTTTATTTTCACTCCTCGCCTTCAGGAAGTTCATCATCAAGATCAGAATAAAGCATCTTTATACAGTCGGGACAGATACTGTGTGTAAACTCTGCATCTGTATGATCCCTGACATATAGTTCAACCTGATGCCAGTATCCAGCATCATCCCTGATCCTTTTACAGTTTGCACATATCGGTAGAATTCCCCGGAGACGTTTTATCTCTGCTACAGCCTTTTTAAGGCTTGTATTTTGGCTGACCAGTTCATTTTTCAGCTCATTAATCTCATACCAGCGCCTTATGGAAAAAAACATCAGAGCAAATACAAGGTATATAAATACAGTTATAAATTCGTCAAGCTCCCAGCTTTCATGCTTTGAAGAGTAAGTTATCAGTTTTTCTAGCAAATCATTCGAAGAGGCAATAAAATACACAACAACGGCAAAAAAAATTACCAGAAAAAAGTCCAGTCTTAGTCTGCGGTTAATTTTGTATTTATAAATACTGTTCAGATCCCTATCCATTTTTACCTCTCTAATACACAATCTAAAAATCTGCAGGGTTAATTATTTAGAGTTCGGGAAATCTGTTCAGAATACTGTTGGAGTGTGCAGTCATAACCCTTAAAGCGTTTGATTATAGTTTACGCAGTAAAACCTGGTCAATAATTATTTAGAGATGAAAACTAATCTATATTCTGAAAGGGATTAACATGACCGTTCTGCCTGCCGGCTTTTTCGTTCATGATTACATCCTTCACCCCTTCTATCCCCATAATAATATTTTTAATCTGCTCTCTGCTTTTTGTAGTTATATTTTCATCTACCCGGTTCAAATAAACCACTCCGTCATCAGAGATAACCTGAGCTTTTGGGGCTATGCTGACAAGTGTTACCTTAATCCTGGCAGAAAGAGCCAGATCCCTTACTATTTTCAGAGATTCAGGAGTTGACTGATAATTGGGTCTCTGGACAATACCGGCAAGTATATCCACTGCATCATCAATAGTGAGCTTTCCTATATGAAGGACTATATCATAGAGTCTGCTGTCCCATGTGTCCTTACCGTACATCTGCATTCCCCATTTACGGCGTTCTTCATCATCCTTCTGAAGAATATAAAGCGCTTTTTCTGCTGATATATTTTCACGTTTCATCTCTTCCTGCACCCGGGCATCCATATCCGCAATAATGCGGACTTTGAGAACATGAGGGATATTGGTAAGTAAAAAATGACCTGCAAGACCGTGATACACAACATTATCGTTTTTTATATGCTGAAGAAGAGACGAGTAAATGTAGCTGATAAATCTTTCCTTCCCCTGGGTAAACCGTTCAAGAACAGATGTGGGATCATGGAGAGCCCTTACCAGTTTGATTTCCGGGATATTAAAACCGTCGGATGCCTCAAGCAGAATATCTCTTGAAAGACATTTATAACCCAGTTTTTCAGCAAGCTTTTCAGCGACTTCTTTTCCCCTGCTGTAAGATCCTCTGCTTATAGTAATAATTGCCATTAAATACTCCCTTTATTATATTCTACACTTATACCCTGTAACCGCGAAAAAGCTTCTGCGCAAAAGCATGATTGTAACCATGCGATGTCATATTGGCAGTAATTTTACCCTCTATTGGATATCCGAGCAAATACAAATCCCCGATAAGGTCCAGTATTTTATGCCTTACATATTCATCGGGATATTTCAGCTCTGTATTAATTACCTCACCGCCATGGATTATAATATGCGAATCAAGATATCCGCCGCCGACTTTTCCCATTTTCTGAGCCATACCAATATTTTCAAATGTATTAAAAGTCCGGGCAGGCGCTATGTCTGTGCAGAATGAATCTTTTTCGGGGTTAAAAGTAAGTGTTTCTTCAAAAATAGGCGCAGCATAATTGATGCGCATTGATATTTCAAAACCGTCAAACGGTTCTGCTGTTATATACTTTTCTTCTTTATCTTCTGTTCCAACAATAATTTTTTCGTTAATAACTATCTTTTTTCTTAATGCACGCTGTTCAATTGTTCCGGTTTCTTTTATCAGCCTGCAGAAATCCTCTGCTGATCCATCAACATTGGGGATTTCCTCATCTACCTTTACCAGAACATTATTTACCCCCAGCATATGAAATGTTGCCATTAGATGCTCTACGGTTCTGATCCTGCTTCCGTTCGCCATAAGAACAGTTGAGTTTGCAGTGAATGCCTGATTCTGAAGATCATCCGAATAATTCTCAAGAGATGTTATATGAGCTGGAATACATTGTCCATCAAGAGTTTCAAAAAGAATACCGCTGTTTTCTTTAAGAGGACTTAAAATAATACCGGTATTTCTTCCGCTCATTAATCCTGTTCCGTTTAATACAATATTCCCCTTAAGTGTTCTCTGAAAACTGTCCGTCTCAACAAGTGATGCAATTCCTGCTGACTTTTTTCCGGCTTTCTTCTTTTTATCGAGTTTTTCAGGCAGATGGATTTCAAAATCCTTTTCTTCCTGAGCTTTAAGTGCACTGCTTACTTTTTCCAGCAGAACATCCATATTCAACGGCTTTTCAAGAAAATCAGAAGCCCCTTTTTTTATAGCTGTAACAGCGGAGGTTATTCCGGCATGCCCGCTCATCATTATTACAGATGTCTCAGGATATTCCTTTCTGAGCTTATTTAATACCTCAAGACCGTCTACATCCGGTAGCCATATATCAAGCAGTACAAGTGCAGGAGGTACTCTGGCGGCTTTTTCAAACAGCGTTTTAGCATCAAGACAGGTGACTATTTCGTACCCTTCATCAGTGAATATCCCTTTTAAAGAATCACATATGGACTGTTCATCATCAACTACATAAATAGGAGCAATTGTACTCATCAAAATTCCTTCTAATAATTATCTTAATACCCCGGCAGCATCAACGCCGGCACATTTCAAAATCTGATTCCGGCTTATAAACCATTTGCAATTTTTTTTAAATATAAAACTGGAATAAGTTATTTTACAGGTATAAGTGTTTTATTTCATTTTCCAAGCCAGATATCTTCAGTTAACTCTCTTTCTTCAACAATACGAACCTTTAGAGGATACCCTCCTGCACTTGCTCTTAAAGCTATTGCCAGGTCCCTGCATTCATCAATGGTAAAACGACCGTTTAACAGTAATTGCCCTCCTGGTATCTTTTCTCTTATAACAGGAGCTGTAAGTATACAATCATCCAGTATAATCGCAAGCCTTCGGCCTATATTCTGTTCTGAGATGCGCTCAAATTTATCCGCCCCTTCATTGTTAAGAGATATAGCAAGACAGGGCGCATCATTACTTATAGAAACGGATGCATCTTTTAAACAGCTGCCTGTTAAAACGGGGGCTTCATTTACCAGGTAAGGCACTCTTTTATCTGTTCCGCTGTCTGAATCAGGCATAACAGAGTATAATACCTGTGTACCAGGTTTTATATCTCCATCAAGAGCTTTTTCAACAGAACCGGTTTCATCAACCAGTTTAAACTCAAGCAGGGCTGACACTGTCAAAAGATTTATTAATCTTTCGATCTTTTTAAATTCCGGAAGCTGTACAGTTATCCGGCCCGGTTCTGTCACCATTGTAATATTATTGCGCAGCCCGAACTCCCTCATTCGGCGTTTCATAATTGAGGCTATTTCATAAGTGTTTTCACTATTTACAGACGTATTACCAGCAGGAATAACCTCAAAAACCAAATGGATTCCATTTTGATATGAAACCCATTTTTTTACAGGACGTAAAAGGTTATTGCCAATATAGTAAAACCCGGCAAACAGCAGAACAATAAACACAGCAACTATGGGAATTAATATATTCATTCTGCTTTTGGAGCGTTTTACTGATTTTATTAATGGAGGGGGGGGCTGGATTTCAAGTTCTATTACAGTTTGGGGCCGGGCATTTGATTGAACTGCGGTTTTATTTTCAGGTTCAGATCCGGAGTATTTGTTCATTATTGCTCTCCACAATGAACTACCCCGCTCAACTAACGGGGTATTAATAAGGACTAACTCTATTTAAAGGTCTCAGGCAACGAGGTATTAACCCGTGCGCTTCTCAATAACACTTTTATTTCCAGTGGTTAGAAAAAACAGGTAAAATACAATTTACTGGCCTTTTTTGTCCTCGCTGCTATCGGCAATATATTTTGCTATTTCTCTTTCAAGCCAGAAAAAATCCAGGTTAAACGGTTTTTCATCTTTATTGAATGCAGGAAGAATTATATAGTTTTCTGTTATTTCAGCAAGTTTCTGTTGGAAATATCTCACGTCTTCCGTTTTTTCTACAGAGGAGAGATCACCTATTATAAAATCAAACTTTTTGAGTTTTAAGGAGGGATCTTCAAAAGAAGAAAATCTTACTGTATCTATACCCTTTCTATGGAGAGCAATCTGAAGCAGGTCGCCATAATTGACTTCCTTCGGAAGAAAAATACCGGCCTTTATACCCGTATTCTTTGGAGGCTTTATCTCTACCTGTTCAGGCGGAACTTCCAGAATCTCAACATAAAGTTTAAGTTCATCAAAAACACTGTTTACAATTTTTTTCCATGATATATTTTTTGAAACTGAGTGCCACAGGGGCAAAGACAGAGAATGGGCCAAAAAATCACCGCTGTTTCCTGCCTGTATAGCTTTTGTCATCTGGTTGGCAATACACACAATGGCACTCATGGACGCACCACTGCCCACATTTGCCAGTTGAGTATAACTGTGATGCTTTTCAATTGATTCTATTATCGTATGAGGAAATTCCCAGGATTGAGCAACTTTTGATCCGATATAGGCATGACTCACATCAAACACCTTGAGCTCTGCATCCCTTATTGAAATACCATTAGTATTGGCCATCTGGATGGCCTTATAATATTCTTCGTTCATAAAATCATCCAGAATCATCTTTCCGATATCATGAAGAAGTCCTGCAATAAAAAAATCTTCCGGATGTTTAAATTTTAATTCGGATGCAATGAGCTGTGCGCATATTCCGGTTGTAAGTGAATGCATCCAGAACCACGCCCTGTTAAAGCCCAGGTTTTTTTCTTTTTTTGAAAACAGCTTTAAAACAGAAAATGAAGCTGCAATATTTCTGGTTGATCTCATGCCTATTCTTACTATTGCGCGCTGAATACTTCTTACAGGCCCCATACCTCCATAGGCGGCTGAATTAGCCCGTTTCATAATCATGGCAGCAATAGCAGGATCAGACTTAATTGGTCTTTCTATATCGCTTGTGTTTGACAACGGATCGTTACAGAGCTGTATTATTTTTACGACTGAAAAAGGCAGGGCCAACAGTTTTTCAACTTTTTTAATAAGGAGCTTAACCTTCTCAAATGGAGTTTTGGCACTTTCGAAATCGAGTTTAAATTTGAAACCTTCCGGAAGAGCTTTCTTTCCGGCCTTTATAAGCGCTACTTCAATCTTTTTTGCAAGTGCATCTGCCTGCAGAGGACTTACAAGCAAATCGGCTGCACCATGTTTTGCAGAATTAATAAGAACCTCCCGGGTAGGTGTTCTGCTTATTACCATTACTGCTGCGCCTGCTTTTGATAAAACAAGACACAGCTTGAAAGGATCATATTTTTCTTTGTCCATTGCAAGAAATACAATATCAGGAATGCCCTGAGTAAGAAGTTCCTTTACCTGTTCATAGTCATCCGCCCTGTGTAATGTAAATTCATTCGGAGACAATTGTCTTGAAAGAATCTCATAGGATTCAGGTATAACGCCTATTGCAGCGGCTCTAAGTTTAATTCCCATATAAATTATGATCCAAACCGGTTAATTATGTTAAAAAGAAGGTGATTTTATTTTATGCATGTTAAGAGGTCAAGTTAAATAGCCGCTACAAGTAAAGTATAAACAAAGATCTGTTATTCAGCAGTACATTTATTTTCTATGATGTTACGGAGTTTTTCTTCAATATTCTGCCATGCGCTGTCTTCATCATCCCATAAAGCTACAGGCTTTCCTTCATCCGGAAGAACCTGAATTTCATTGAATATTGTATTTTTTAAAGAAACACTGCGGATTATTACAGGCACGAGAGTACAGCTGCCTGACTCAAATTTTTTTAAGGCCTCATCAATTTCTACATCAGCAATATAGTCAGAAGCAAGAAAATCGTAGCTGACCAGAAAAATAACAATATCCGATTCAGATAATTTCTCTTTTATTTCTTTATCCCATTCCATTCCTGGAAGGATCTCTTTATCGTCCCATGAATTAATCAGCCCCGCCCTCCTGAGAATTTTTAATATTCTTTCAAGTTTTTCAAGATATCCTCTATCCTTATGCGAATAGGACACAAAAACTTTTATCCCGGCTTTATGATCATCATCTTCACGTTTTATTATTTCAGGTATGCTGTCCTGATCACTTATAGTCGTTTTTTCTGACCTGTTCTTTAAAAAGCTCTTTTCACAAATAAAGCTAAAATCAACCGGCCTTCCGGATGATTCCGCCTCCAGGTTTTCAAGGAGTGTTCTTATATTTAAAAATCCGCTTGACCTGGAAGAGCACTCCAGGGCAAGCCTTAAAAAATAATCAGGATTTTCCTTTGAATAACGTTGTTCAAAAGTATTCGGCATTACCCTCCGATACCAGAGGCGCCTGCAGTATTCTCTTAAAGACCTTGCCAGACCGGTTCTCCAGAATGTCAGATCAGCATTAACGGCAAACAAGGATTGTGTTTTTTCAAAAAGATGCTGTTTTTGAGTTATCGTGATATAGCTGTCAAAAACCGAGTATTCAAAAAATAACACATGAAAGGGATCATCATTGACGGTTACATTGTAACCGGCTGTCTCAAAATCAACGTCAATTATTTTACTTTTCACACTGCTGTATACTTCATCCATTGAACTTTTAACCAGGGCATCGCTGATTTCCTGAAGAGTTAAATCTTCATTCCATATTCTATTTTTGATATGGGCATCTCTGAAAGGAACACAGGCTTCTTTTTCCAGATCTTCACCTAACTCTTCAGTATCTGATAATGCAGCATTCCAGATATCCCCGGACACATATGGGAAATGCCGTCTGATTCCGGTAACAGCATCACTTATTTTTTTTGCATATGGATATGTCACTCTTTCGGTATCAGGAAGAATAACCTTTGAAAGGCTTTGAAACTCTGAAAGTGAAACCAGTGTATCTTCAAAAATCATTTCAAGTATAGAACTTATTTTATTCTTTAATCCGATATTTTCTGAGGAAACTTTTTTTAAATAAACAGCAAGTTCAAATAAGGTAGGCCCCTCATAGCGCTTTAATACCAGGCCATCTCCCCGAAAATTGGAAATAAGCCTGACCACATGTCCCGGTTTAAAGCTGTGTAATATTTTACGGTGTTTTAGAGAGATGCTTAGCCATTTTTCTTCGGCATTTTTAGATCTGTTACTGGTACAGATTTTACATATTTCATCCTCTTTAAGTATAGGTTCTTCAGTTCCGTCAATATCTTCTTTTCTTGCCAGAATGGCGTTTCCCTTAAAAAGACCGGTCCATTTAGGGTTTTCATTCGAATAATTTTTTCCATGCTCAAGCCATAGAGTATCACTCTTTCTTGAAACAGCTTCAAAATAATTAAAAAAAGAAGAAGATAACCCGTTTCTGTCATCTGAAAACCACTGCTGCTCACTGGAATCATCATGTCCTGTGCCGCAGCCATATGGTGTTACCATGGCTTCATGCTCACCTATAATACCCAAATTCCAGATCAGCTCTTCGCTATGCAGAGCAATGTCAATCGCAGGATTTATACTGAGCAGTTTTTCAGCAAACCTGTGGATTTGGCGCATAACACGCCACACTTTCCATATACTTGCCTTTTCAGTATCAAGTCTTCTAAAAAAAGCTTCGCTCCCCGGATTTGAAAGCAATATAATTATTTTTCTAATATCAGGTGATTTTAATGCGTTTATGGCAGCATTAATATTACCAGTATCTTTTTCCGAAAACGAAAAAACTTCATGCCTGAATCTTCTTGGTCCCCCTATCCGCATCAGGCGTAATTCTTCCTTCTGAGTGGATGCTTTTTGAAGGAGTTTAAGAAGTTCTTTATCGCTCTTTGTAGGCTCCGGAATTGTGCTCATTCCTGCTCTCTTGATTATAAATGACTGGTTATTTTTTTAAGACCTGACAATGATCAGCAGTTGCTATAAAAGATATCAATCGTAAAATTATAATATAATGCGATTAATGGCAATTACTAAAAAAATGCGGAAACCTTTGTAGAAATCCACTTAAAGGGAAAAAGCATTGACACGGTTTCCATATATTTTCTGTAACTTTCGCCATACTCTTTAATCAGCCTTCTTTCCTCTAACACAGTGCCCGCAAAAAAATACAGGGTGAGAAGAATATTCACAATCAAAGTGGAAAGATACATATCCCTGTAGCATATCCATATAAATATTATGCCTGCGAGATACCATGGATGCCTGACTATGCCAAGAATGCCTGTCGAAACAATCTCACCGGTATCTGAAATTGAAGAATATGATTTTCCGGACATCACCTGCCTGATGCCTGTAAACTGGAGCATGTCATATTTTAATAATCCTGCGATTAGAAGAAACAGTGTGATCAATGCAAGAATTATCTGCACATAGACAAAGACACCTTCCCACCTGAATATAACAGAGCCTTTTAAACTGCGTGTGTAAAAAGCAAGAGGAAAAAATGTTATCACAGCTGTAAAATTGTAAAATATCCGAAAATAAACAAACCTTTGTCCGAGCTTTCGCTTTAAAAATTTCTCGGCTGCAGGTGACGCCATAAAACTATGAAGGCCACACCAGGCAACCCACAGGATAATCAGTAAAATATATTTCATTTTATTAACGTAAACTATCAGCAGTTATAACTGCGTTAACTGTGAAACAGGCTTTTTTCCAGAAAAACAAGCGTATAGGCAGATAACTTTTTTCTTTTAAAAATGGAGTATCCCAGTTTGTAATAAAGGCTCAGAGCTTCTATGCTTTCATTGCCTGTAAATAATTCAAACCTGTCGGCACTTCTGAAGCGGCTTTCTATATTATGCATCAATTCAGTCGCAATTCCCTTTTTCTGAGAGTCAGGATGAACAATAAGACGCCCTATAAAACAGGTTTTATTTTCCATATAAGCCCTGACAGATCCTTTGATTTCTCCTGAAACAACAGCTTTTAAAACAATCTGATTTTTAAAATCAGTGATAATCTCTTCAGGCGTCTGAAGGAGAGGAGGCAGAGTATAATCATTGTAGCGTTTTGCCTCGCTCTGATAGGCAGTCTTTTGAAGCCTTAAAATTATTTCAGCATCATAGTCTGATGCCTTTTCTATTATCATTTTTTAACACCTTTATAATTAAATTTAAATTTTCTGAAAAACAAACAGGTCTATTGGTTCAACAACTGGTGAGCGTTCTGCTTTTCTGGAAAACGCCCTGAGGGCATCCAGCCCTTTTTCAAATTCCTCTCCGCTTAACTGGGCAAGCACAGAATCACCTCCTGCAGAAATCTTATCAGTATAAGCTTTCCAGTCAGAAGAAATAGCCTGTCTAATGACACTGAAAACAACTAAAGAAAAATCAGCTGATTCAAATAATGCAATGGTGTCAGTAACAGTATGCAGCAATTTTTCAAGTATAGGGTAGCTTGCAGGAAAGAACGGAACATAGGGATAGGAAGATATCTGTTCAATTGTGCCGGTACGTAAAACAAGAAATCCGTCATCGCGAAGAATCCTTCGGCACTCAAGAATAGAAGCTTCAGTATCATTAAAATGATGAAAGCACATTGACATGAAAACCATATCAGCTGATTCTGAAAGAAGAGGTATGTACTCAGAGCTTCCAATCATATACCTGACGCGGTCATCAATCTTTTTAGCATTTGCCTGACTCAGCATTTTACTGGAAGGATCAATACCTGTGACAGAAGTATCAAATCTTGCAGCCAGTCCCTCTGAAAAACGTCCCGTACCGCAGCCCAGATCAACGATTCCATTAATCTTTTTCCCTTTAACTGCAGATTCAACTTCATTCATCCATAAATCAACATGCCCTGGACCATGATCACGGGCCCGGTCATAACCTTTCGGTATATCAGTAAGGTCGTAGTCCATTACACTTCTCCCTGATATGATTTATTAAGACTCGCACCTCTAAAGACAGGTTTAAAACCTGTCTCTACAAAAAACAGATTTACAGTCGCATTACAAATTATCTAGTTTACCTTCATACCTACCCTGCTCCACCTTACCTCCATATTTTCATGGTCCCATGACCAGTAAATTGATGTAATTTTCCCATTTACATCAGAAAAAGGGACAGGCCCAAAAAACCTGCTGTCATGGCTGCTATCACGATTATCACCCAGCACGAACAAATAATTATCACCAATAGTGACAGGACCAAAATTATCCCGTGTCTCATAAATATGTGAATCCAGATTAATTATATAATCTTCCTCAACAAACTTTTCATTTATAAAAAGTTTTTTATCTCTTATCTCCACAGTGTCTCCGGGTAATGCAACGGCTCTTTTCATAAACATCTTTCTTCTATCATCAGGATATCGGAAAACAATTATATCTCCCCGGGCAACATCTTTTCCTTTAACCGTTTTGTTACAAAAAATATGATCCCCGATAAGAAGCGTTGGTCTCATAGAAGCAGAAGGCAGCTGATACGGTTCCAGGTAGATGGCTCTAATAATAAAAGGTAATATTGTTAATAAAATCACTGCAAAAATAATAACAGGGAGCCATATTCTGTAAAAAGAGCTTAGCTTTTTCACAGGAAATGGTGGAGGTACATGATTATTCATTTTATCAATAGCCTTTTCCTATTTATGGTGCACCATCTATAGAACAGACAGAATATTTTTTCCAGATTTGTTTAGGTATCACCTTGTGATATCTATCATATCAAAAGATGAGATACAACTCCCTCATATTGTTTTGAATTGTGTCGAGACAGATCACTGACCCGTCCTGATAAGAGATTTACATGTTACAGTGAATATGGATTTAAAAGACCTTCATCACTGTTTACAACATGTTTGGACAGGTTAACAACCTGTCTCTATCAAAAAGACATCCAGCCTTGAGCTGCTATGAAATATGATTGTTATTAAATTATATCAGAGACGTCCGGCCGGACGTCTCTTAAGAGGTGGACATAAAACTGTTATCTTACAGCTATTACCCCGCTGAAGGATGACAATTTGAGTCTGGCACCGCCCTTTCCTGCTATGACTTTCATTGATTTCTTTTTTATTTCACCTTTAATGGGAATTTCACATCGTATTGAACCGCTCATTGTACTTGCTTCAAGTTCAAAATCAGGGCTCATAGGCAGATCCAGCAATACTCCCCCGCTGAAGGATTTAAGTTCATAGTCTCCGTCAGGATGCAGCCTGATATTCGCCTTTACGCTGCCGCTTACCGATTCCGCTTTTACTTTTTTTACCGGTGAAACAACCTCAATATGGATACTTCCGCTTACTGTTCCGGCTGTCACCTCTCTTGCCATGGATACATTTTCTATAACAATCCCGCCGCTTACCGAATTGGCACTTACAGATCCCTTCACATTTTTTACCCGAACACCTCCTGATGTTGAACTCGCACTGGCATCTCCAATAATATCGTTAAGGTGGACAGATCCGCTTATGCTCGACCCTTTTGCTCCAGCACCTGCACCTGATATTTTAACACTTCCGCTTACTGTTCCAAGTTCCGCGTATCCGCCGATGTTATTTCCTTTTACACTGCCGCTAATTGACTTTGCTTTTACTTCCGCTTTTTCGGGCACAAGAAGATCATAATGAACCGATACATTTGCAGAGCCGCCCCATTTAAAATACGATTTTTCCATCCTGGTACTTATTCTGATGCTGTCATCATCCGGTTCAATCTCCACTGTAACTTTTTCAAGATCGTCTTCATTTCTTGCAGTCTTTCTGGCAATTATCTTTACTTCATCTTTATCCCAGCTGTTTATGGAAATATAACCGCTTATATTTTCAACAAAAACCTTTCCGTCAGCATTAAGATGATAAGTTTTTTCTATCTGCTCCTCTGCTTTTGCATATATAGATGACGGAATAAAAAGCACCATCAAGAAAATTATCAAAATATATTTTTTTAATTTTAAGGATTTCATAAATTACCTCCTTCGGGTAATCAGGATTGCGCTGTTAAGTCTTTTATCTCATTAAGGAGCTCAATTTTTTTCCTGTAGCAGATAATGAGAAACCTGTTTGCTTCCGGGTTTTCCGGATGTTCTTGAACTGCGGCCCGGCATATCTGAATTGAATCATCAATTATAGCAAGATTCTTTTTTAATACTTTCACCAGTTCAGGGTTGAGTTCTTTTTCCTTTCCATCTATTGCCGTCTCCAGCGCTTTTATAGCAGCCTGATAATGTTCTTCTGCTATATTAAAATTTTTTACGGCAATTTTTTCATGATCAGTATCAGGATTATCAGTAAAATTAAAACCGAAATAAATAACCGGTGCAAGAATTAAAGCAACGAGCAGCGTACTTAAAGCGAATGACCACCTTTGCGGAAAAAGAGAAAACTCCCAGGTAAAAATGCCCCTGCCCGCCCTCTTTCTTTTTACAACTTCTCTTTTAATTTCGGGCCATATATCTCTGGAAGGCATAACATTATTCAGCTCTTTTGTATCACCTGCGATTCTGGCAAAATCATTAAGCAGTTCCCTGCAGTCTGAGCATTCATTCAAGTGGCGTTTCAGATTCCAGATATCTTTGATATCCAGGAGATTGTCCACATAATCATTTATAAGCCTGTGAGCCTTCGAGCACTTCATTTTATACGCCCCTGATAAAGTTTCTTATTTTCATTCTTGCCTTAAACAGCTGAGACTTTGCAGTACCTTCAGAGCTTTTCATTATCTCTGCAATCTCATTGTGGGTAAAACCCTCTACATCATGTAGCTGAAAAACAACTTTCTGCTTAATAGGCAGAATTTTAATTGCCTGTTCAAGCTGCTGCCTTGCATAATTCCTTCCGGTTTCAGAATATCCGGTATCTTTTACTTCCTCCATAGACACTTCTTTTCTTCTTACTTTTTTCTTAGCAGAATTCATACATGTATTAAATGCTATCCTGTAAATCCAGCTCTTAAATGCCTCAGGAGCTTTCAGCTTTTTAATGTTTAAAAAGATTTTTATAAATATATCCTGAAGAAGATCCTCTGCTAGAAAATGGTCACCTGTAAAACGGTATGCCAGGTTTAACAGAGATGCTTTATATGAGTTATAAATACATTCCATTGCTTCTGTATCGCCATTCTGACAGCTTTTCACCAGATCACAGACTGATTTTCTTTCTTCAGTCCCCTGATAATCAACAGGCTCTTCTTTTTTAGCGGATAGTTTCAAATTGCCTCTACTTCTTTATATTATTGTTCAGATGTTTTCCTTACCCGGATAAGCACTAAATAATAATAAAGACAAAGTACTATATAAAATGGTTGCCCCGCTTACAAAAATAAAATTAATATCCGGAATTCTGCTGATAATACATAACCACGCAAACTATAGCAGCAGTTAAAGCAATGCCTGCCAGAACAGCCCCTGTTATTTTAATCCAGCTCCAGGGCCGTTCGCCCTGCACTTCACCTGTGCGGGCATTTACAAGAAACCTGTATACTTTGTTTTTAAATCGGTAGGCGCTTATCCAAAGGGGCAAAAGTAAATGTTTGAAGGAAATTTCACTGTAATATGTTTTTGTTGATGTTACGCGCTGCTCATCGCCGCCTATGTCTCGGCAGACAGTCTGATATATGACAGGCTCCATCTTACCCTTTGCCCGGTTAAACCCTTCAGGAAGGTCAACCTGGTATGTCTCGGTTTTAAAACCGCTCAGGTATTGAGCATCAAAATTAACGAGGTTATCAAGGTCCCACGGCTCAAGCTTTTCTGCGTATTTGGTCGGGAGAGACTCACTTGCGATGATCAGAATATCATCAAAGCTGTTAATCACACTTCCACTTACAGGTGTCCAGCGTGTCTTTCTAACCTGGCGGGTTCTGCGGACGGATTTTCCATTCACTGTTGTGGTATAACTTTCAGTAACATAGTAATGGGTGCCTCTTGCGCCTGTGTACCTGGTATTGGTAAAACAGTCATATGTCCAGTAAGGCACATAAACACCCTGAAGGCGATTATGGGTATTACTTCGTTTTTTGAGTGCACCGGGTGCAAACCACAGGCCTTTTATCCATTTTCTAAAGGACTGCAGCCCCTCTTTACGTGTCACCCTGAAAGGAAGGAGTGACCTGGGTTTTATGACCTTTTTTTTCTTTTCTGCTGCTATGATGGGTGAGCCGCAGAAAGGGCATTCATCTGAGGATATGTTTTTATCAAGAGTTGATTCAGCTCCGCAGCTGCTGCACTTAACGGTACTGATGTTCTCAGTTTCTTCCTCATCCGCTGTCTTTTCAAGATAAGCGGAATAATCAAGTTCTTCAATATCGCTCTGTTCTATTTCTATCGGGTTACTGTGACCGCAGTATGGGCACTCAAGTGCTGATGCGCCGGGTTTGAATTCAAGGCTTGCGCCGCACTGCCCGCATGGAAACTGCTTTTCTGTCATTTCTTTTTCCTCCCTGCATGAAAGCCGTGTTCAGTATTCAGTATCAGCTGTTTGGAGGTAAAGGAGGCGGTACCTGGCTGAATACTTCATTCAGTTCGGGCACCTGACCTGCAGCGGTCCATTGTTCCATCCCCTGTGACCACACAAGTGTCTCCCGTGTCAACTGTCCGCTTATAACCTGTGCTTTAAGAGCATCAATTGCATATGGACCTTCCTGCTGTCCGTTCACAGCAGTAAAAAATGTTTTACCCTGGGGGATCGGAGGCGGCATGCCCGGTGATGCAGACTGACCGGTATTGTTTTCAGGTTCCTGTGAAAGCACGTTTTTTCCCATCTGGTTAGCCATGGCAAAACCCATTCCCATGCCTATTCCTGAAGAGGCATCCCCGCCCGGGTTTTTCGCTGCAGCCTCCATGGCATTGGCCGACTGGTACTGCATAAAGGATTGAAGATTGCCTACAATCCCCATGCCTGTGCGTTTATCAAGAGCTTCTTCAACAGCAGGAGGCAATGAAATATTTTCTACCAGCATTCTGGTTACATCAAGCCCGTAATCAGTAAAGTCCGGATGTATGCGCTGTGTTATAAACTCACCCAGCTCATCATAACTGGCGGCCATATCCAGAACAGGTATCCTGCTCTCGGCAACCCTGTCCGATGCGCGGGATACAATCAGGTTTCTGAGCTGTTCGGTGACTTCCTCTGTTGTAAAATGACCATCTGTACCGACTATCTCTTTTAAAAATTTCTCAGGATCGTTTATGCGTATACAGTAGGTTCCGAACATACGGATACGGACAGGACCAAACTCAGGGTCTCTCAGCATAACCGGATTTTTGGTTCCCCATTTTAAATCAGTAAAACGGCGGGTATTGATGAAATAAACTTCCGCCTTAAACGGGCTTTCAAATCCGTATTTCCATCCCTTAAGCGTTGTGAGAACAGGGAGATTGGCTGTATTCAGGGTGTAGGTTCCAGGTTCAAAAATATCGGCAAGCCTTCCTTCATCTATAAATACCGCTGCCTGTGACTCTCGAACCACAAGCTGTGCTCCATATTTGATCTCATTGCCGTAACGGTCAAACCGGTACACCATTGTATCCCGCGAATCATCCAGCCATTCTATAATGTCAATTAATTCACCACGCAGTTTATCCCATATACCCATAATATATTCCTCCCAAGGTATTTTTTAATAAATTATAAAAGCAAAAAAGAGTAAGACCGGATTAAAAGATTATAAAAAAAGCAGAATCAAAACCGCTTTAAAGTAAAGTGAGTAATATAATTTTTCAACAATATTCTGTTTTTTTGCATCTTGGCTTTTTTTCAAGTCAATTTCATGGAATCTCAGACCAGACTTTATAGAGTTGCCCGAACTCTGTACTTTAAGCGTTAACCTCTTTCATTTGAGGAAAACCGAAAAATATCTTTAAAAGAGAACCTATGCTTGACAGCAGGTCAGCGTAATCACAGGGCTTTGAGATATAATAGTCTGCACCCATTTCAATACTCCTGAGCCTGTCATCATCATTTTCATTGGCAGTCCATATCACTACAGAAACATCCTTCAGTCTTTTAAGACTTCTTATCTCCTCAAGAGCTTCCCAGCCGTTTTTTAAAGGCATATTTAAATCCAGCAGAATCAGATCTGGAATGACATAATCCGAATCACTTTCAGAAATGCACTCATTCAGGTAGTTTATAAGCTCTTCGCCATTTTTTGCAGTCTGAAGGTTTCCGGGAAAGCCCAGATCCTGAAAAGCTTTTTTTGCAAACAAGATATCATCAGGGTCATCATCTGCTATCAGTATTGAATATAATCTTTCAGAGGAATTCATATCGTTTTCTCCCAGTTAAGTAGATACAGTGAGGTAATTTATTACCTTTTATTTTAATAAAATGAAGCTTCCCGGGAATGGGCAGTATCATGTATTTGTTACTAACAGCAGATATTTTTAAGTGCTGTTATAATTTGATGGGGATTATTGGGCTGAATGTAAAAAGTTGATACATAAAATATTTTTATACTTTCTGTATTCTGCTATTGTTTTACTAAAGCACTATCCTATGAGGATGATTGGATATTTTATTCAGGCGGACGCAAGGCCCGCCACTACACCTTCTAATTTGAGAATTCTCAAATCACCCTGATAAATTCTGGCAGGTATTTAGATATTCCGTGCAGTCAGGTTGCCTGCTGCAATCGCTTCTGCAATATTAAAGGGTCTAACGCAATCGCCAATACTGTATAACTTCCTGTTCTTAAGACTGTCGGACAAGTCTGTATTTTTAAGCATATCCATGGCCTCTACAACAGTGTCACAGGCAATTGTCATATCCACACCGGTTTCGCTGGTAAAAGTAAGCTGGCCGGCACCAAGAGATATCACCCTGGCATTGGGCCACACATGGACACCCTTTGCATAAATCATGGGATTTGTGAAAGTCTTCACCCAGCTTGACTGTCCCTTGCCCATGGCTTCAGAACTTTCTTCGCTGAGAATCGTTACATTTTTTCCCTGTGCCATGAGATACAACGCAGTATCCACTGCCTGGGCACTGGCTCCAACAACCGTAACATTGTCACCGGTTTTGGCGCCTAAAACATCTTCTATACTGATAATATCTGTGCCTGCAGAAGCAGAAATGCCAAGTTTTTTTCGCTTTCCGCCCACTGCAAGAATTACAACATCCGGTGCTTCAGAGGCCACTAAATCCGCAGTCACTTCTGTTCCTGTCACCACCTTTACACCGGTAACCTCCTGCTGACGGATCATGTAATTACGCAGCTCATCAAGGTTCTCGTGAGGGCCTTTCACAGCACTTGCAAAGGCCAGAAGACCTCCCAGTGAGCCCGACTTTTCATAAAGCGTTACAGTATATCCGCGCAGGGCAGCAATGCGGGCCGCTTCCATACCGGCCGGGCCGCCGCCCACAACCATTACCTTTTTACGCCTTTTTGCCGGAAGCAGGTCGCGTCCTTCGGGCATCTGCTCATGGAAGGCTCGCATATGAATTGGGTTAACACGGCAATGCTCATAGAGTTCACCCTGTTCGTTATAGTCATAATGGCAATGCATACAGCGGGTACAGGGAGCAATTTCATCCACACGGTTTTCTTTCAGCTTTTTCATGTATTCCGGATCAGCCTGAAGCGGACGGGTCATGAGCATAAAGTCCACTTTTTTATCCAGCAGAGCCTGTTCAAAAAAGTCCGGAGCATGGGCCGGGTCCATATATGTAACGGTTCCTACCGGAATGGAGACAGCACTCTTGATTTCCTTTGCTACATCCAGCATCAGACCGCAACCGGAATGATTGGCAATAAGCTTACCCTGAAAATGTTTGGAAAAATCAAAAGCAGTGCCATAGGAAGTTGTTCCGTTGATACCTCTGCCCGTGAAATAGAGGTCCGGGGCAAACTCGGCAACGTGCATACCGAAAGGCCCTATCCGAACATGGAGACTGGCAGCACCGGCCGCCTCGAAAGCCTTTGCCATCTCAATATTTTCTTCCACAGTGGTCATTTTAGCGCTTTGACCAATGAGCTTGTCGTTCTCTTCAATCCCGTTAATTAAAACCTGGACAGGAAAATCATCGCCGCACTCTTTGTGAATAGCCGCAATCATTTCGCGTATGAACCGGGTGCGGTTTTCAAAATTCTGACACCCATACTGGTCTGTTCTCTCATTGCGGTTTCGGGACAAAAAGGCCTGACCGATATTATTTCCTGCAGCATTAATCTCTACTGCGTCAAACCCCTGCTTTTTTAAAAACTTTGCAGCATCCGCAAAGGCTTCCTGAACCTCATGAATTTCTTTTACCGTCAAATCAGCGGCTTTGGCACTGGCAAATTTAGGAGCTTTAGCCGGATCAAATCCGCTGAACTTTGTCCCCATCAGGGACAACTGGTATCCGCAGATACTCCCGGCCTTATGAATAGCCGATGCAATTTCCTTAAGGCAGGAATTTTCTCTGGTTGCTGCCTTATATGCGGCCGGGTAACGGGGGTGCATATTTACAAAGTCTTCTACCCATACCAGCTTCACACCGTTTTGGGCCCAGGTGGAATACTCAGATATAATTTCTTCATCGGTAGTACCGGGCAGATAGGCAGATCCGGCTGCAGACTTTACCAGGCGGCAGTTCAGTGTATGTTTACCGAATTTCCAGTCTGTAAAAAATTCACTTTTTGAAAAGTCAGTAATTGAATTACCGGTATAGTCATAATCCTGTGGGTTAAGTTCAGCTGTTTTCTCATTAGCTTCTTTATTTTTTGCTGCCAAATCAATACCAAGAGCCTGGGCCATACAGTTATTGACACCGTCTTTGATTGCCGTTGAGCAGATTGTTGCGCCGGAAATACCGTCAACACCAATTGTGCTGCCTGTATCTACTATGCGCCTGCAGTAGGCTTTACTATCATCAGCGTACATTGGGAAGAAATCCGAATCGGATGTTTCTATTACTTTATAGTCTACATCAGTAATAGCTGTTTCACTGAAAGTGCAGGAGATTTGCACACTGGCAAAACCGGTTTTTTGTTCACTTGTGTATGTTCCGGGGATATATCGTATATCTAAACCCGGGGCACCGTTATCTACCCTGCAGACAGTATCATTAACTGTTTTACAGGATGATAAAACACCTAATGCAGCAGCGCCAACTGTACCTTCTGCTACACCTTTAATAAACCTACGCCGGGAAATATTTTTCTTCGCCATTATTAACTCCTAAACAAATACTTATCGTTTAATATTTATACTGATTTTGTTTCCTGCCCTATAATCTAAAGCCCTGCAAATTGCTGTTGTAATCAGCCTGTGGTGCAGTTTTTAAAATCCAAAGATTTTTTTGGGGATTAGAGCAGAAATAAAGATGATGCAGTCCGCATAGGATGTGATTTATTTTGGGATAATGCCTTTTGTTGATGTGATTTCATCAGCCGGATTAAAACCAATTCCTCGATGCGATTAATACTGTAACTGCTCAATTCAAAACTATCCCATCATCGGAACTGAATACGGCATGATTACAATCCAAATTTTCTATATGGGGAAACCCGCTTCGCCTGCCATTATGGATGCACATCTCAAAGGCATGGCAAGTATTTCCCCTGGGTGCACAACCGGCCTATTGAACATTGCATGTGAACCTGGTTGACAAGCCCCTTTTTTTTGAAGGATGAAGTATATGGAGTTAAGTATTGCATGTCAAACTAAAATCACACCGGCGCGTTTCTGGAACAATGTCTCAAGTTAGATTTGCATTACACTACATGCGGAAACAGGTTTATTCAGAATTAAATTCTTCAATTTTTTTGTCAAGACATTTTGCGATACGCGGTTGACCTCCTTTCTGTATGCGCGTTGTTTATTAAGTTTTTTCTTTCGAAGAGAGACAATTCTTTCTCTTAATCCATTATGGCATTGATCAGGTGTTACGTAATCAATACCTGAATGCAAATGATTCTTGTTATACCAGAGGAAATAATCTCTAAAGTATTGAACAGCTTCATCGCGGTCCAAAAATTGACCGGGATATTGAGGCGCCCTTTTAACTGAACCAAACATTGACTCTATAAAGGGATTATCATTGGGGGTTCGCGGCCTGGCAAAAAGTTGAGGCATATTGTTTTCCTCAAACATTGTTTTAATAGGCCGAGCTTTCATCTGGCGTCCTCTGTCATTAATGATCTCAGGACGTTGATCCATCGGAAGATCAAGGATATTTTCATTTATAAGACCGTCTTCAATGAGTTCTTTTGCTTCTCCGGCTGTCTGATGCCAACTGACCAACCAGGAGATGGCTTTACGAGAGTATTCATCTAAAAGTAAATACAGGTAAACAAAAATACCCTTTTCCATGGTAGGTAAATAACTTATATCCCAGCACCATCGCTGATTAGGGCCTGTAAGTTCTTTACGAACAGGAGGAATTGAATGGCCGTTATGTTTATTATTTACTCTCATTGTAGTCATATTTTCCGAACGTAAAATGCGATATACAGAAGAAAAAGAAACAAAGAATATATCCAGATCCCAAGCTGTTACCGCTAATATCCTATGGGATAGATCTGCGTATTCTTCTTTCTTAGCCATTTCCAAAACAGCTGTCCTTTCTGCCGGTAGAAGTCTGTTAACTGGTTCCTGTGGCCCTGGTTTCAGATTATCGAGGCTATGCCCATTATCTCTTTTCCAGCGCCACCGGGTTACTCTGCGACGGCTAATCATCAAAAGCTTACAGGTTCGTTTTACTGAAATACCAGCATCCTCGGCTTCATCTATAACTGACAGAATATCAACCTTATGCTGCTCACTCAGCCACTGGCCTTTTATCGCTCCCACGAACCCCCATTCGTTTTTTTTCGTAAGGCCATCAGCTCAACAGAAAGATCTGCCAGAGCGCGTTCTTTCTCTTCAAGCTCGCGTTTCAAGGCCTCATAATCGTCCTGGGAGACCATCTTCTTTTTTGCTCCGGGACGGGCAGCCAGATGCTCAAGTGCACCTTCTTTCACTTTGTTACGTATTCTGTTTAAATCTGTGGAATACATCCCTTCACGGCGTAAAATCTCACCTACGGGTTTATCGCCTCGCTGGGTTTCCAAATATATTTGAAACTTTTTCTCAGGGGATAAATATTTTCGTTTCTTTTTTTCGTCAGTATTCTTTTTATCCTTTGAACGACTCATGGTATACTCCTTTCAATTTCGCCGCGGACGGGGCAACTCCGGTCGCCCTACGGGCTCCCTACGTTACCCCGTCACGACATATATACCATGTAGTGTAATTACATCCAACTTTTGAGACATAAATTCAGAAACGGCGGGACACCGTGAGCTTGCCAGCCCCGTCATAATTGTCTTATCAAGCAAGGGACTTTCCTGGGCCTGACAGGGCAGCATATTATAGATTATTTTTTAGATTCCAAAGCATTTATTCTTTTTTTATAAATTTGCAGGTTAAACTCATAATATTCCTTCGCTTTTTGGGCAGCTATTAGCTGCAATTCTTCCAAAGAAGTAAAATTATTTTCTTTCAAAAAAAGAAGTAAAAAATCTTTATTGTATACTTGATGGAAATACCCATAATATTTGGGAGGATCAACTTTGTTGCTATCAATCATATTTATCAATATAAAATAACACCAATCCCCAACGGATTTTTTGTGTGGTTTACTTTCATTCAAATATACTATTGATTTTCCAATGTCAGTATATTCAAGGTTAGTTTCCCTGCTATCATGTATATGCTTAGATAAGGATGGTAAGGCTTCAATGTTTGGTTTCGATAATTCATAATAAGCATCTATAGCTTCCTTTTTTGATTCCGCCAATAAATCAATAAGGTTTTCAAAACGGTTTTCAGCAAAACTTATTTGACAGGATACAAATAAAAAACAAATTGATAGTAGAATTATTTTCAATTAATTTCCCTCTCCCCCTTACAGGCCGGGCGGCGTTTTATCGACCGGTCACAATTGAAGGGCTGTTTTATTTTTGTATAGAATCATACGCGTACAAATTCTTTTGGTACACCTTTGCTTATTTCATAATCATCAGATGAAACAATAACAGCCTTTTTGTTTTGATTATCTGACAAATATATTTTTGTTTCGGGAGGATGCCAATAATCTGATATGTAATAGAATCCTTTAAGTGACATAAAGTCTTTTTTAGGTCCAAGCTGTTTTGATAAAATTTTAAATTCATTGTCTGTAAGCTTTTTTTCCATGTATTTATAATGAAGTTCTTTAACTGATGGGTCTTTGAATAAAAAAGTGCCATCGTCATAAAGAATCATACTTGGTTCTTCTGAGCCTAGTACCCATTCACTGTAATCTATAAAAACCGCTATTGGTTTTGGACCACTCTGTGGATTTGAAAATAATGAAGATGAAAAAATAAAAAATATGAATATTAGTATTATTTTATTTTATTTTTGAACATTGATATTGCTCCATTTATGACGAACATAACATATTGATAACCGGACCGGCGAACCATTTACCGGTTCCGCGGTTCTTAAATTATTGGTTTCAAAAAGCCGATTAAGTAACTATTAACTGTTTGATTCCTTCTTTATCAGTTCACGAAATTTGATGAACCCGGGTTCAAGAGGTAAATAAAACAACTTTTCAAATTAGTTATAATTTACTGTTCTTTATAAAAAGATGTAACTATTTTATTAAACTGCGGTGCCCGTGTAATGTTTATGTGCCCTGCTCCGGGAATAATCTTTTTTTTAATATGAGGTGCAGCAGCTTCAAGACGGTCCATTGCTTTTTGCGGTGAATATATCTTTTCCTTTTCACCAACCATAAACAGTACCTGGCATTTTATACTGTTCAATTCATCATCACTAAGCACAGTAGGACGCGCTACCGAAAATCTGGGTTTGTAACATTTCATGCTTACTTCCATTAAATCAATCTGCTGTTTTGTTTCCTCATCATGCTTTTGCGTTGAGTCTGCCCATGAAACAAAACTCTTTTTAAAATATCTGAAAGGAAGGATTGCAAGTATCTGCCTTAAATAAAACTGAAAAACAATCGGCTGAACAGTACATGCAGGAGCAACCAGAACTGTTTTGTCAAGTTTCTCACCAAATTTAAGGGCATACTGACTGGCCTGCCATCCGCCATATGAATGCCCTAAAAGGTTTATGTTGTTTTCCAGGCCAAGCTCTGTGAACAGTTCATCAAGCCATTTTACATGGTCAGAGCTGTTCTTCACAGGGACTTTGTTAACACTCAAGCCATAGTCATCAATTGTGTCTATGGCATAGGTTCTGAATTCTTCTGACAGTTCTTTTATATTATGACTCCAGTACAGGGAATTCCCGCCCATACCATGCAGCAGGACCAGGGCTGGTTTATCAGCAGATCCGCTCACACGCAAAAAGGTTTTGCCATATGAAGTTTCAATAAAAAGATTTTCCGATTCAATGGGCCATTTTGATTTTTCAAACGCCTGCAGCACTGCAAGACACTTTTTCTTTTTTTCCTTTGACCTGAAGGGATGATGCTCTGTCACATTTAATCTCCTTCTTTTAATCGTTTTTTATTTATCTTTATCAATCGTAACCGTTATTTCTTTAGAATCTTCTGCAAACCATTTCTGAAAATAGATTGTACCTATAACCGGTGCCTTTCCTGGCTCAGGTAATTCCTTAAACCGGACAGTATGTTTGGTTTCTTTCTCTCGCTCAAAGCGTACTTTCATAATTATCTCCTCATGGGTTTGAAAAGGACAGGATGTTATATTTATCATTTTGAAATAATCTTGTCCAAAAGCATAATCATAAATTCATTTTATTTACCACGAAGAAAAATAAAAACTTAAAATATTTCACCACGAAACACACAAAACATACGAAAGAAAAAGTTTTCTTCGTGCCCTTTGTGCTTCGTGGTGAAATATCCCAAATGATAATCATTTTTTAACATCATCCGACTCAATCATGTTATAAAAGCCCTTCCCGGTTCCGGAAGGATTTGTGAAATTTTAAACAGACAAACATGGCGGTACAGTTTAAAAATGAAGATTACACTGATTGAACCTTTTTTTACAGGTTCCCATGCAGCCTGGGCATCAGGTTATGCCGGGCACAGTAAACATAACATTGAGATATTAAGCCTGAGCGGAAATCACTGGAAATGGCGTATGCATGGAGGCGCTGTTACACTTGCCGATAAATTTATCAAATCAGCTTTTGTCCCTGATATGCTTCTTGCTTCTGATATGCTGGACCTTACAACCTTTCTGGCTCTTACCCGGCGGCAAACATCCGGGATTCCTGCTGCTGTTTATTTTCATGAAAACCAGATTTGTTACCCATGGTCGCCTGATGATCAGGATGTAATAAAAAAACAGGATCAGCATTACGGCTTTATCAATTACAGTTCCGCACTTGCTGCAGATTCTGTGTTCTTCAATTCACAGTATCATTATAAAGCTTTTTTTGATGAACTGCCCCGCTTTTTAAAACAGTTTCCGGATTATAAAGGGCTTGAGACAATAGAAACTATAAAGAACAAAAGCAGTGTTCTTGAGCTGGGTCTGGATCTTGATAAATTTGATGCGCATACGGACAACGAATATAAAAAAGACAATGGCGGCCTCCCGCTGATACTCTGGAACCACCGCTGGGAATACGATAAAAACCCGGATGAATTCTTTAAAGCTCTTTTTATACTTGATGATCAGGGGCTTGATTTTAGACTGGCAGTTCTTGGCGAAAGCTTTGACGGGAAGTTTCCGATTTTTGAAAAAGCCAGGACAAGGCTTAAGGACAAAATAGTACACTACGGATATGCTAAGGAATTCAGACAATATGCAGACTGGCTTAAGCGTGCGGATATTATACCTGTAACATCTATCCATGATTTTTTTGGATCAAGTATTGCGGAAGCAATATACTGCGGATGCTATCCCATACTGCCCAGGCGTCTTACATACCCAGAGATTGTCCCATACCAGGACTACCCGGAACTTTTTTATCATGACTTTAAGGACCTTGTTAAAAAACTTGCTCAGGCCATACAGGATATTAAGCTGATCAGGCAGAAAAGTCTTCGTTACTGTATAGAAAGATATTCCTGGCAGAATATGGTTCCGGTGTACGATAAGGCTTTTGACGCTTTATTTGCCACTCAAGGTATTCTCCACAACAAATAGGTTTTTAATTAAACAAAATACAATATATTGTATTTTCTCTTGAAGAATAGCTCAACGTCTGATATGTAACCTACCTGATTTAACAAAAAAACACACCCAAAGGAAGCAGACTTCAATCTAAGTTAATACACATCAAAAAAAGAAGCAGAGGAGGACGGGATATATGAGGATTATTGCATGCGCAAACCAGAAAGGCGGTTGTGGAAAAACAACAACGGCCATCAATCTTTCATCTTCATTAGCACTTAAAGGGCATAGAGTTCTTCTGATTGATTTTGATCCCCAGGCACACGCCACCATGGGTCTGAACGTGATGCCTTCTGATCTTGATAAAAGTATCTATGACGTAATAACACCAAAAAATGACGGGGAACTGATGCTGGATGAGATTCTTGTTCCCATCAAAGAGAACTTTGATCTGGCCCCTTCAAATATTATTCTAAGTGTTGTTGAGCAGGAACTTTCCGGTATGAAAGGCCGGGAAGACAGGCTTTACAATGCCATTCAGGATCTTTTTGCGGAGTATGATTATATCATCATTGATTGTCCGCCAAGTATCGGGCACCTATGCTTTAATGCCCTTCGCGCTGCGGATGAAGTGATTATCCCTATAGACATGAGTCTGTTTTCACTTCGCGGAGTAGCAAAACTGACTGAAATAATAATGATGCTAAACGATAAGCTGGATCATAAAATTAAGTCCCGCGCCCTTATCACCATGTATGATGCAAGAACTCGTTATGCAGAAATCGTTCTGGATAAAGTTAAATCGGAATTTGGAAAACATGTATTCCAGACAGTTATCCGCTACAATATCCGCCTGAGAGAATCAGTTGATTACGGACAGCCTGTCGGCGATTACGACAAACACGCTATCGGACATATAGATTACGAAAACCTGGCAGAAGAACTTATCAACTCAGCTTCTTCAGATGACGGACAGAATATCGGCATGCCCGGTGCAGCAGACGAAATCCTGCAGAAAACAGAAGGGTTTATGGATTCAAACTTCAGAAACAGTTTGTCTGAGTATGGAGATGCTGACCAGGACAGCTCAGGATATTATTCCCAGGAATCAAGTTTTTCTGAAATGGTTGAAGCCATTGCGTCCAATCCATTTTCAGATTTATCCTCTGACTCGGACGATAATTTTTAACAGTCATGTTCTTAACTGTAACTGGAGGGTAAGACCGGGATGGAAAAGAAGAATCCCGTAAGGGGGCTGGAAGATATTTCACGTATGTTTTTAACATCGGAAGATGACTCAATACCGAAGGAATCATCTCCAGTGTTTCTATCGGCCCCTGTCCGCAAAGAATCCTGCTCTGCATGCCTCAATGTAGTGGAAGATCCTAATGGTCCGCTTAAGTGTGAAATCTTTTCATATAAAAACGAAGTGGATGGAGGCCTGGTTTTAAAGACCATCATGCCGGGATACGCAAAATACTGCCGTTATTTTGATCCCGGTGAGGCAGATAAAAAAGACCGTAAAGAAACCAGGTTAAAAGCAGTTAGAGATGAACCCCGGATCGAGATGGAAGTTGAGGAGACAATCAGCAGGCAGAAAAAAATCATGTTAAATGATGATGCCGGATTTCAAAGCAGTATCGAAAAAATACTCTCTCAGCATCTTGAAGCAGGATACAGTATTGTCCGTATTGAACTGGAAAAGAGAGAGGAGCATAACGATTCCGGCTGCCGGATAAATAGTAATGAAACGGTTACTATTTTAAAAAAGAGTGTAGATTAATAAATTTATTCACACAGCGCCGCAAAGCCACAAAGGTAAAAACTAAAAAGAATTTTATATTAAAAAGCATTTGATTTTCTTTGTGTCTTCGTGCCTTTGTGTGAGGTTCAGCTTTTGTTTTTTGTTTCACCCCTTAGCTTGACGCTAATGTCCCCTGGCGGGAGAGATTAAGGGAGGGGGATAAAACTGCAATACAGCATTTAGTTTCTATTTTGCTAGCTTCTCTCAGCATTACTCCTTACACTGTTTTTGAACTTTTCCCAGGCTCCCCTATGGCTTTTTACGCAGTCTTTATTATTATCCTCATCACACCTGCCGCTTTGAAGGGTATATCCGCGTAAGTAGGCAGCATCATTGGAATACCACATTCTTAAATCATCTAAAGCCTCATCGTCTCTCAACATTTCTATGGGCCACGGGTCCTGAATGATAATTTCACCTATATTATCTTCACCGTCTTTCTGATGCAGGCCGGCGATTGCTCTTATAATCTGGTTTCTGGTAAGTCTGACCTCCTGATCATCATTTTTATCCCGCTCATTGCAGCTTTTAAATTTTGCCATCAGGGGCATCATCCAATGAGTTCCAAGGCCGCCTCTGGACCTCATAGGTAAAGGCATACTCAGTTCATGAATGTAAATTTTGTTTTCAGGTGAAATTTCAGAGTAAATATCAGCAACTTCTTTTTCAAGTTCATGGATAAGCCCGGAAGCTAGTTTGGTTGATGCACCAAAAACAGCGCCGAATCCGCGTTTTGGACTGTAATCAAATGTTGTTGCCGATGCATCTGCAATTAAAATATGTATATCCGGATAGATGAATTGATTTTCATCCTGTCCCCTGCCCTCTCCCATACCGCCATTATCCTTTTTTTCAAGAGCTTCCTTTAAAACATATAAAAGAGAAATTACGCCCCGGTTATCAACAGCTCCACCATCTGTTACCCAGTATCGGCTGTTTTCAATATCTACAGCCGCGTTTGAAAAAACAGGCGGAAAATTAGCATTAAGGGCAGCGGATACGGCAAGAGATACATCAGGTCTCACAATAGAGGTATAACGAAGCCCATTTCTGGGAACATGATAAATATCTTTTTTAAGAATATTTGCCTCCGCTGTATTGGATACAATCAACCTTGTGCCTGCAGCCCAGGACCTGGCCCTTTCAGGATTATCCTGAACCCATTGAGCAAAATCAGGCTCTTTTAAATCTTTACAATGAACTTCACCTGCAACTGCAATGTTGAATAAAACGCCTATCTCCCTGTTGCCTGTAATCTGTTCTTTTCCACTAAAAAAATATTCCTGAAAACCTTCTTCCAGAATTCTTCCAAGCCTGAGACCTCCGCCTATTCGTCTCTCACCTGCTCCCTGCAGACAACGTACAATATAATCTTTACTGACAGCGTCATAAAAATCAGCCCAGACCTGTCCCCGGCCGGTTTTTATCAGTTCATCCCGATGTCCGCAAAAATAGGCCAGTGCAGCACCTCCTCCCGAAACACCGCTCACCAGTTTAACATTATCAAGCAGTTCGAGTTCGGAAAGTCCCTGCAGTAAAGATACAGTATACAACGCCGCACGGGTGCCGCCGCCTGAAGCAGCAACAAGAATAACAGGTTCAGGCTTTGGAATAACTCCGGCATCAGTATCACTGTGTGCATACTTGTTTGATTTATCTGATTTTATAAATATGTGATCACGGAGATTAAAAAGATTCTGGCCCTGATTCGTTTCTGTATTGGCACCGCTATATTCAGCATCAACTGAAAGAGCCGGAGGATCGGCGATTGCCATAAATGCCATAACCTGGGAAACAATCCCGAATGCCAGTATCATGGTTAGTATTGCATAATAACTTACATACTGTTTTCGAAGATCATGAATATGCCAGCGAAGATTATTCCTGATCATTGACTGTCTTTTTCTTTCAGGTACTTTTTCTTTTTTATCCTTATTAGAAGATGATTCATTTTTAAATTCAAAGTCAGATAATACGGCATTTTCTATTAAATGGTCCAGCAGATCAAACCTGTTGTAAAACTGAAACCTTATTCCGTTTGACTGTTTATAGTCGTCATAATTCTTTTTTTCTATCTCCCTTTTAATCTTAATCTTTTTCTTTATGTCTTTTTCACCAAACACTTTCTCTATGCAGGAAAAGACATCCTCTTCCCGTTCCTTTCCCTGGCTGCAAAGAATCTGCAGGCATTCAAATTCATGAGAACCGGTATCAATACCCGGATATTTTCTGAACCACTCACGTTCTCCTACAACAACAAGCCTGCCGTTGCCATGCAGCTGTACACGCCTATTTCGGGCACTGATACTTGAACGCATTCCGGATTCTTCATTTTTATATTTAAAGCGAACCATGCTGCAGGCTTTTTTACGCGGGTTTATTAATGACAGGAGCTCTTCATCAAATATCCGGTTTATCCAGTATTCAAAAAACCAGAGCATTAAATATGCAACCAGTATATATGTCAGCAGGGTTAATGGAGAGGCCTCAACAATATAAGAGACATACCCAATATCTATAAGCCTGGTTACGCCCAGAATAATAACCAGGGTAGAAACAACTACCTGTACTCCATGGAAAAACATACCCTGATAAATTGAGATCAAATGATCCAGGCGACCGTGTACTTTAGCAAATGCAAGAAATATAAATGTTATCAGCAGTGTACTTCCGCCGATTAAATCAAGTGCATCTTTAAGATAATAAGGCAAAACCAGGATAACAAGTCCGGCAGGAAACATGAGCATTAGAATATGCCTTGCTGTGACCAGGACACTTGTAAATAATTTATTCGAGTCCAGAGGCGGAGGGGTTGGGCTTGCAAAAACCTCTACATGTTTGATTAAACGGTATAATCTTTTACCTATTAAATTGAGCCTCCAGTGAAAAACAGTCCGAGCCAGTACACTGGCCATGGTTAATGGAACAACCAGCATCACTATGGTCAATGGAATCATCACATGCCTGTATATCTGGTTATCAACCTCCTTAAGCCCTCCTGTGTACCAGACCAGTACACCTGCCATTGAAAGCACTGTGAGCTGAAACCAAAGGGATAAACTGCCGTAACGCTGTTTTTCATTACAGTTTTTTATGAATATACTTATGATTATCAGAAAGATTACAGAAACAATGGAAGCATACAGTATAAACCATAAAATGCTTTTAACTTTTTCGTCATGGAGAGGAAGAAGATACAGATAAAAAAGAACAAGACCCACTGTAAATAAAATTACGCTCACCCATGGGAATCTTTTCAGAATATGAGTACTTACCATCTCATTCTTCTTATCAGTATTACGGCAGTCAATATGACTTCCATATGCGAAACAGCCCCATAAAATAAGTATAAACAGAAAAAACAGTGCATGAGCAGGAAAACCTCTGGAAAACCCTCCTGTAATAACAGCCGCAACAAGACACCACAAAGAGATGCGAAGAAAATCAAGAGTGTTTATTCGTCTGGGTATGTTTGAATTATCCTGTTCAACCTGGTTTTTACTGCATTTGATCTGACTGGAAACTAAACGAAAACAAAAAACCGCAGCAACAAACAGAAGCCATTGCAGGATTATCCATTTCAAATCAATCCCGTTCCTGTTACCGCCTGAAGGCCCGAAGAATATGAAATAGAGTAAACCGATGGGAAGAAGTAGTGCCACAGGGGAATGGCCTTTTATACATATTTTTTCAAGCCTGCCTCCATAACTTCGATTCCGCCAGAAATCCCATAAACGGACCCGGAAATCCAGCATGTGAGGTAAAAAAGCAAATATACGAATAAGCAACCGGTTTGATGGTTTCATTCCCATGTTTTCCGATTCCTTTTCCACTCTTTCTTTAAAATGTTCAAAAACATAGGATGGATTCTTACATTTATCCTTAAACATTTTTGACCTCCGGATATCTGAATAAATTCTATTTATAATAAACAGAAAGCGGACTTTAAATTAAAGAGAATTAAATATTGTTCTATAAGGCTATACAGGTACTTTGAATTGCTGTAATTTTATATGAAAAGGCTCCATTTTTTTGGCCCTTTCCTTTTATGATTTTATAAGACCAGAAAAACAGTTTTTTTGAAACACCGGATTAGATTAGCGGGCTAAAGAATATAACGGTTTTAAAGGTTAGTCCATTGAAATATGAGCTGCAGCGCGAGAGGTTTTAAGAATCTGATTTCAGAAACTATTTGCTGCTATTTTATGTTTTTTTCTACCCCATAAAATATTTTTTATTTTTACAGTAAACAGATTTATTGATCATCTTTTTTTTCTTCGGTATCAGTTTTAATTATACGGCTGTACATTAAAGATTGTTTAAGGTTATCCTTCTGCATATTGATGTATCCTTCAAATTTCTGCATTTGTGATTCAGAGAGTATACCTTTTGCAGATTCAGCATAATCCTCATACAGCTTTTTATTTCTTTTAACACTTTCTTCCTGCATTCTTTTCATTTCTTCCTCATTCGGAAGTCCTCCGTTTTGCACATAAGACGGTACTTTTTCATTTCTCTGTACCTGATATGATGCCTGCCTGTCATCATACATTAGGGCAATAAGTCTTTTTTCCTGCTCTTTTTCAAGTTTTTCATCACCAAGCATTCTTTTAAACTCTCTTACAAAGAACCTCTCGGACTGAGTCTTTTCATATTCCTTTAAATCATCAAAACCCTCTTTGGTTAAAAGATCTTCAATTTTTTTATCGTATTCAGAACGGATCTCCATACTCTTTTTACTTACTTCCTGCCCGTAGTAAGTTACACTTCCGTTACCGGTAGTCAGCTTACTGATACTCCGTGCATTTTCATATAGTTCTTTTACTGCATTTTGTTTTTCAAGGTACAGGTCAGCGAATTTTTCGAGTACTTCAGGAGGAAAATTATTTTCTTCAAAAAAATCCTTATACTGGCTGATATAACTTCTGCGCATCATTTCATCATTATTAATACGGCGGACAGACGATTTTTTCTCTTCAGGATTTACAGCTGCGGCATCTGCTTTTTCATCATATTCATTAAGTGTTTCTTCAAGGCTATCAGACCATTCCTGCATCTCTGCTAATCTGGTCTCAAGCTGATTTATTTTTTGTTTATATTTTTCCTCTTCACTCGGTGAGTAGCTGTTAAGTGCTGAGGGACTTTTTTTTCCAGTTTTTGAGGAGGATTTTTTTACCCGTGTACTATCTTCAAAACCATGCTTTATTTTACTGATTTGTTTTCCCTGGAGGTAAAGAACTGTAGACAAAATGATGACAACAATAGCGAGAACAGCAAGGGCAGCACGAGTTATTTTGTTAGATGCTTTGCTTTCCATTTTTCCTCCTAAATTTATCCTGTCAGATTACCGAGACGTGAACCTTATTTAACAGGATGCAACCTTATCTATTATTATTTTGAACACTAATGATTCCAGGTAGTATTTTAATCCTCATCACTCCCGGTATCAGGGATAAATACATTATCCGATACCAGGGATATTTTTCTCATATTTACAAATCCTTCAAATTGTTTCATTTGTGATTCCGATAGAATCCCTTTAGCTGCGGAACCATATCTTTCATATATTTTGAGAGACCTTTTCTGTCCTCTCTCATAGCTTTCCTTTCGTATCTTTGCCAAGGTCTCTCTGTCAGGATTCGGGCCTACACCTGCATGAGGCCATGTTTTTTTACTCTCTTCTGCCATTACATCCTGTCTTTCATTATACATTGCGACAATCAGTTCTTTTTTCTTTTCTTCATCAAGTTTTTCACCACCCAGCATCATCTGAAAATCATCTAAAAAGCTTCTTTCACTTCCTCTTTTTTCATACTCTTTTAAATCTGCAGCACCATCTTCAGTGAGCAGGTCCTTTAACTTTTCATTAAATTCAGATTGGATTTTATCATGCTGTCTCCTCGATTCCTGTGCATCAATTTGCACATTTTGAGACCGGGCTTTGCGCATATCGTTAAAATATTTATTCATTGCATTATTTCTTTCAACATATATATCATTCAGCTTTTCTATTGTTCCCGCGGGATAATTATTTCCTTCAAAAAAATCCATATAACCGCTGGTGTAATCCATATGTACAATGGTATTAACAGGCTCTTCTGTCTTTTTAGAATCAGCTTTATCTTTATAATCAGCAAGTGTTTCTTCCTGACTTTCAAGCTGCTTCTGCATTGTGACAATCTCATTCTCAAGTTTTTTTATTTTCTTATTATATTCCTCATCCGGTATGCTTCCGACCTGTTTATATACTGTATTTTCTGCAGCGCGCTTTTCTTCTGCTTTTGCCTTTAACTGATTAAGCTGTCTTCCCTGCAGAATAAAAGCAGCAGCGAGTACGGCAAAAAATACAGATAGTATGATAACTGTTCTGTTTGTTTTTTTATGTGCCATTTGTTCTCCCGGTCTGTTCTGGCAAATATGCTTAACTGGCTTTTAAATAAATATTTAAGATTGTTTATTTTGATAAATTTTCTTCCGATAGATCCATATAGGCTTTTTTCCTGTTAATATATCCTTCAAATTTCATCATCTGGGATTCTGACAGAACACCTTTTGCAGCCTCAATATAATTGGCGTACAGCTTTCCTGTTCTTTCATTCTGTTCTCTGGCTAACCTGTTCCAGATTTCTTTATCAGGCCTCTCGCCATTGGACTCATAAGACGGTGCATTTTTTCTATTTTCCTCGTTGTAAATTTCGGTGTAATCCTGCATGAGAGCCAGAAGCTTCTTTTCTTTTTCTCTTTCAAGCTTATCATCAACCAGCATTCTCTTATAATCTCTTAAAAAATTTCTTTCAGAACTGTATTTTTCATATTCCTTTAATGCCGCAAGACCGTCATCGGAAAGCAGATCGGCTATCTTTTCATCATACCCTGCATAAAACTTTTCAGCCTGTTGTTTCAGCTCATCCATATCCATTTCAACTTTTTCTGCCCCTGGCTCAGGTGTCCCCCAAAATATCTTTTTTGCAGCATTGTTTTTTTCAATTAATAAATCGATGAATTTTTCTTTTATTTCAGGAGGGTATTCATATTCTTCAAAAAATTCCTTATGTCTATCGGTAAAGCTTCTGCGCATCCAAAAATCATCATCTGCCTTTGATTTCTGTGAAGAATCTGTTTGAGTGCTGTCTGAATTTTTGGAAGCATCCTTCACCTTATGTTCATTGAGGTCCTCTTCCAGGTAACCTGACAGCTCCTTCATTTCAGCAAGCTTTGTTTCAAGTTTATCAATTTTCTTTTCATACGCCTCTTCATCATCCTGCGACAGGTTCTGTTCAGGTGATATGCCGGCTGTTAACATAGATTCTTCCGTCACACTGTTTAATGCCAGTTTTTTTTTTAGTTTGCTGATTTCTCTTCCCTGCAGGTATAGACCTGTAGATACACCCACTATGAGTATAGAAATAAAGATAATAGTTACACGAATCGTTTTATTTGACCGGGTATGTTCCATTTCAGCTCCTGAGTTAACCGGTGATTCTATATTACTGATCAGTCTTTTTTTATGAATTCAAATATGTTGGATTATTTAAGGCAGTGTCATGCTAACAGCTTATGTAATCTATAGGATATGTTGATATAGAAGCTTAAACTGGTACGACACATGTCGTATATAGCAATTGAGAATATAGTGTGTCAAACAATTTCACCTTAGAAATTGTTTATCATGAGTTTTTTTACAAAGGCTGATGTCTCTGTATAAGACATTTTTTTGGCTTTAAGCTGGATATATGTTTTATATCTGTCTAATGTTTTTTTGTGGGAAAAACTTCTTCGGTTTTCCCTGAAGCTGATCTTTTATTACTGCGGCCTGATTATCATCACCAATCAGATATATCCGTTTAATAGGGCTTGAAATCATACCCCCAATAACGACTAAGTCTGTATTTTCTGAAATATTAACACCTTCAGTAACAATTTTAATATCCGTTTTAGATTCTAACTTTATAATCGGCCATTCAAGAATCAGCAGATAATTTTTATCAGGACCTCCGCGGAGAATTAAAGACTGCTCATCAATAGACATTAACTGATAGGATGATGAATCAGATACCTCTTTCGTTTCCTGATCTTTATCATTAGTATCTCGATATCGATACCGATTTTTCTGCAGACTGGCAACGGCTAAAGAAGAGGCCATTGAGTTACCCGTTCCGACAGGCATGTCACTAATTGTTTTTACCCTGATAAGCTGTGTATCGAGATTATATTTTTCAGGTATAGAATGATTTACTCCTGTACATGACATGAACAGGAGAACACCAAAGGCAAAACATGATAAAAATATTTTTCTCATCTTTGACCCTTTTTATATATCTTTTGATTTTTCAATCTAAAATACTGTTAAGTATTTAAAGTATATACGACAGCCTTTACCATTACAACGAATTTATTCGTAGGCTATGATTTTAGCCAAAATGTTTAACAACTGCTTCAACAGCCTCTGTCATAATATCAGAAGGTATTTCATGCCCCACCCCCTTTAATAATAAAAGTTTTGCACCTTTTATCACCCTGGCGCATACGACTCCATGAGCATAATTAATAACAGGATCTTCTGTGCCGTGTATTATAAGTGCCGGAATGTTAAGATTCTTTAATGTTTCCCGGCGGGACGGTGATGTCATTACTGCACCTGTATGGTTCTGTGTCTTGGTTAGATCCCAGCCTCGTTTCAATGATTCTTTTAACATGGATGTTAACCATTTTTCATCAAATGGATATCGGTTTCCCTTAAACATCCTTTGAATTTTTATATTTCCATCTATAATCTCTTTATCTGTAACAGGAGGCGGATTTTCCATTAACTTTTTAAACCATGAAATCAATTCTTCACTCATGGCAGGAACATCCGGATCATTTGACCAGTATGATGAAGACCAGGAAGTAAGAGACAGCGTTCGCTCCGGATTATGGATGGCAGCAAGCTGTGCAATCATTCCGCCCATTGACCATCCAATGATATGAGCTTTTTCTATATCAAGTGCATCCATTAAACCGACTGCATCATCAGCCATATCTTTAAGTGTATATGGAGAGGCATTGAAATCACTTATCCATGTTGAAAGCCCTGTGTCACGGTTATCAAAACGCACCACATGATAACCTGCATCTGTTATTTTGTTAATCAGCCCCATAGGCCACATTATACCCTGAGCACCGCCTCCCATAATCAGTATCACACTCGGGCTGGATGGATTTCCAAAATCCTCATACCAGATTTCAATATTGTTGGCGTTTACTTTTCCCTGAGACATTTTGCCCTCCTTTTGTTTTAAAAGTGTAAATTGTGAATACAGAAAATAGAAATCAGTAAAGAGAATATAGTAAAGACGGATATATTTATGATCAGGCAGGAAGATACATCGTGGATTAATTCAGGGGTGGTTGTTGTGTCAGCGTTGTTTACTAAAGCACCAAATCAAGCTCCTCTCCTTTACGTGCCGGGGCGTCTTGTCGCGGCGTAACTTTAGCGAAGACGGAAGCTGAAAGCAAAGACAGGACAGGAGAGGCTGGGTGAGGGCAGCAAAATAGAAACTCAATACAGTATTGATTTTTTCTCGCCCTCCCTTAATCCCTCCCGCCAGGGGAGGGAAATTTAATAAAGAGACATCTAAGTTAACAGCATAAGATGCAAACCCTGTCCTGCAGCCTGTTTTATCTTTTCATCTTCAGGTGCTGTATACTTTTAAAATGCATATGCGAAACTTTAAATAATAATTTACTTCCGGTTTTATTTACCCCGGAAAGTTTTACTATTTAATAGCATTAGCCTTAAGGTGAGCAAGAGCTTCATCCGCTATAATCTTCGGTTTTTCATCTACAATAAAATGGCCGGCATCAGGCTGTACAACCCTGTAGCTTCCTGTCATAAAAGCTGCCGAATCTTTCACAGATTTTTGTCCAAGATCCTTTTTCCCCATGATAAGAAGAGTTGGGACATCTATCTTCGGGACATTAAAATCTTCAAGAGCACGCTTGTGGCCCCTTGATGCTCTGTACCAGTTTAATGCTGCGGTCATTGCACCCGGAGCTGTCATCTGGGCAATAATCTTCTCCCTTTGCTCTTCGGGCTTTAAGCTCCAGATCTGTCTCAGCTGTTTCGCTGACCATGAAGCTTCACCTTTGTCAGACATCCAAACATTGAGCATTCTGAGGTATCCAGCCATCTGCTTGTCTTCATATACCGAACGTGACCATACCCCGTAATGAGGTATTGAAATAGCTGTAAATGAAGCAACAGGGGACGGATCGGTAGCGAGCATAAGCCACCCTACATTTGCACCCCAGTCATGACCTATCACATGAAAACGTTTCCCAAGCATACGGCCGAATGAAAGAGCATCTGCGGCAAGCTCTTCATAGCGGTAGGCATCCACCCCTCCAGGGCGGGCTCCGGGGCTGTATCCGCGCTGGTCAGGTGCAAGGCAGTGGTATCCATTTTTTGCAAGTTCCTGCATTAAACCTGTCCACATAAGAGATGTTTCCGGGAAACCGTGGAGCAGAAGTACAGGCTCGCCATCGGAAGGTCCGATTTCCAGGGCATCAAAGGTAAATCCCCTGGTATTAAGTTTTACGGGTTTTAAAGTATCGCTGCCCTGCAGCTCCATTTCTTTCTGTTTTATGGTATTAGCGCATGAGAGGCATGGTAAAAGTCCGGGTAAAAGTCCAAGGGCCGCCACCCCCTTGCAGAAGTTTCTTCTATCAATCAGCATCATTTTCTCCATATTTTTTTATATTTGCCAGGCCGTTAATGTAATAAAAAAAGGGGCAGCAGATATAATCCGGCTGCCCCTTTTATAGTTAAAATATTATTTTTTTACTTCAGGCATTGGCCCTGCGTTAACAAACGGTGTGGCCTTTATACCTTCCGGATCTCTAAAGAAAGATTTTTCGGCTATTATCTCCTGAAGGTAACAGAAGTTCCATTCTGGATCCTTCGGTGTCCATGTTCCGTCTTCGTATTTTGCTGAATCTGCCGGCTTATCAAGAGGATACTCTTCAATCGGATCATCAGCCAGGTTATAAAATCTGCAGCTTTCTGTTTCGGCATTATTGTCGCATATTACTTTATATGTTGCATTTCTAGCCGCTACCTGCATCAGGTTGGCTTTAACCGGATTAACTGTTTCCGAAATAATAAAACCTTTTTCAGGGTCTCTCAGGTTTTCAGCACCTTCAAAAAGTGCAGGAGTTAATGATACGCCGTCAACATCAACCATTGCATCCCCGGCCCTGTTTGGAACTGTTTTGGGAACTTCAAGACCTGCAAGTTTTAAAATGGTTGGGAACAGATCAACATCATGTATCCACTCATTGCTTACAGAGCCAGGCTCAATGCCCGGGCCTCTAATTGCCATGGAAACACGTACACCGCTTTCATAGGCAGTACCTTTGCTGCGGTTAACTTTGGTGAGATACATGTTGTCTATAAAATTAAGCTGAGGTGAAATACTCCATGTGCCGTTGTCGCCAAGGTATATGATGTAGGTATTGGGATCAAGGTTTTCAACGGTTTCAATAAGCCTGCCGACCATTGTATCCATTGTATTGGTCATTGCACGCATGAGTGCTTCTGAGCTGCATGATCCTACATTTGCCGAACCGAACTGACCGTCAGGTCCCATACAGGCTTCCATCTCTTTACGTGAAACTTCGTCCATAGTATCAGCATTTGGGATAACCATTGGGTTAGGCTGAAAACTTCCGGTTATATGGGACAGATTAAATGCAAACCATGTAAACCAGGGTTTGTCCGGATTTTCAGTTTCCTGCTCTGTTATCCATTTGATAGCATCTGCTGTTTTTACAACAGGTGCAAATGTGGTGGGTTCAATACCGGGAAGAGACCTTGTCGGTTCTTTTTCTGTACGATACTCGTCAGACGGGGTAGTTTCGTCCTGTACGTGATAGTCGTATTCAAAGTAGGTAGTTAAACCGCCATGGAGATTACCCTGGAAAAGATCAAACCCGGCTTCTTTGGGTTTCATTCCCGGATATACGCCCAGCCCTGCAATATGCCATTTGCCGAATATTGCGGTACTGTAGCCGCCTTTATCTTTAAGGTCCTGGACAAATGAGTGATGGTTCTGGGAAAGCCAGTCCATATAATCCAAAACGCCTGTTTTGTTGGAAAACAGGCCGGTAAGAAGAGATGTTCTCGTTGGTGAACAAAAGGGCTGTGTCCATGCCTGTGTGAAACGCATACCGCCTTTTGCAAGGTTATCAAGAACCGGTGTTGATGCAGGATGACCGGCAATATCTTTATACCTGGGATGATTATGGCCTTCCGGTCCGTATTGTTTGGTAAGTTTATCGATCAGACCGGGATACATATTACTTGTTGTATCTATTCCAATGTCATCACCGATGATAAGCAGAATGTTAGGCTTTTTTTTGGGAACTTCCTGTGTTACCTGAGCCTCCTGATCTGTCGCCTCCTTTTCTGTTTCACTCTTCTGGCAGGATGCTCCCAGCAGAAGCGCAGCTGTTAATGCAAATCCTATCAACGTTTTTAAAATGGTTTTATTACTCACAGACTCACTCTCCTTCTTCCCCCCACTAGATGGTTAAAATCCTGAAACTACAACACTATTTTTACTTATAATGAAAATTCAGCGGCCAGAAAGACTAAAAAGAGGCAGCTTTATAAAGGTTTTGCACTACATTTTTCTGATTAGTGACCGCATTAATATATGTGGGATATTATAGTCTGTCAAGGACAGGTTATATAAAGAAGCCAGAAGATTTTTTTATTTACATCTGTTCATATCATTTTCAGGCAATAAGTATTTCTAATCAGTTCAATTCTATAAATCTATTTTACTTTTATGTTGTTTTTAATTAATATAAAGGGCATTTACAACAATCTAATACTCTTATAGATTCCATTACAGATTTCCTTTTTTTTATTTCCGTCTCAATTTAACTTATTTGTCTTTACCCGGCTTAATTTATACATTTTTATATCTTTAAATATTAAAAAGGAATAACAATGACGATAAAATTACTCCTTAATAGATATAAAGAAGCCATCAGAAAACGACATGTTAATAGAGTTTTTATTTTTATTATACTCCTGCTAATAAGCTCTTGTGCCGGAGAATACAAAAACCGCAAACCGTCAAATACAAACACAACAATTATTCACCTATATCCGGCAAGTTCATTTAAAGATAGTAAATACATCAAAGATCAGGAGATAAAGTGTAGAAGCATAGCTCCAGTAGGTTCACATATCAAACAGACAGTTTGCACTACAAAAGAAGAGTGGGATAAGGCAAGCCAGAACGGGAAGGATTTTGCGCACAAAATTATCCAGCGCGCCGGGGTAAATTAACTGTTAATCAGTACTCACCCATAAATATGCAAATTCCGGATTAGGTTTTTGGATAGACATCAAATAGAATCATTATTTTTTAAGCCTTATTTTGAGAACAAAAAAACTGAAACAAAAAGGCAGGAGAATAAAATGAAAAAAAATATTCGTCTTTTGTTAGTGGTTATTTTTATTACTTCGTGTCTGTTTTTTGGTATATCATCAAATGCTTTTTCCGCTACTATCAGCTTCAACCTTGAACTGGCAAATCCTGGTGTCTCAATTTTCAGGCTTAAAAATACATCCCCGACTGCAGAAATCACCGGTTTTTCAGTGACCATTGGTGATACAGATTATAACTTTGACAAGGTGTATGATGAAAACACCCTGATAGACCCGGACGGGGACCTGTTGGCGGTGCTTGTTACCGGAGACGCGGTACAGGGAGAAATAAGGACAGATCTTGCAGAGTATTCATTTACCGGTTTTGATCCGGGCGACAGGTTTCAGTTTACAACAGATATAGATCTGGACGGAGCTAATACCGATGAACTTTTCAATACAGTATTCTTTAACAACGGTGATGCCGATAATGCTGTTATAAGTGTATCATTTTTGGCAGGATCAGAATCCGGGATTTTGAGTCTTACACTCGAAGATGATGATACACCCGACATAACCAATTACTTTTATGATGTATCAGGAGAAACTGCACCTGTTCCTGCACCGCTTTCAATCCTTCTGCTCGGAGGCGGCTTTTTAAGCCTGCTGGGAATTAGAAGAGTCAGAAAAGTTTAACTTTATAAAAATATTAATTTTTATAATGCGCCATATCAGCTTCTATTAAACCATTCAGATCATGCACAGGGCGTTCAATATCATAGGGAACAGGCATACGGCTGAACTGCTGAAAATATAACAGGCAGCCATCTTTCCAGACCTGGGCGTTAAGGCACTGTTCCCTTAACTTCATCTGAACAATCTTAAACCTCTCCGGGTCTACATAGGGCTCAGCCCTGTCCCATATTTTCTGGAATTCACGAACCTGCTGTAAACCTTTATCATAATGGTAACAGAGCTCATCCCACAGAGTCTTTCCGCTTTTCATTTTATAATCCCACGGCACATGGTGAAACCACAGCAGATATTCTTCAGGACATGTTTCAATATCACCAAAAATAGAATCCAGAGGTTTATGGTACTGACTTACTGCGTTACTCCCTGTTTTACGGCGGTCAAATCCTATGCCCTTTTTATCGGCCTGATGATAGTATGGCGGAGTCCAGTCTTTTCGGGTATTTTCAGGTGCCCACCAGGGGCCGGGGCCGTAATGCATGTATGAAGCAAAAAGATGATGCAGGCCAAGGGGCGTCATGTAATTAACCGCAGCTTCCCTGCTCTCCAGCATCATCTGTTTTACAGGTTTCAAAAAGTCATTCGGCCAGTCCTGTGATAAGCCTGAGAGATCCATCTTAGTAGGAGAAAAAGTAAGCTTAATCCATTCATCGGCAATCTGCCCGCTGGTTATAGTGTTATCCCATGCAAGACGTCCGAATGCATACCAGTTAGCCTGGGCAAAAGGATGCCCGCCGCACCAGTCTCTGTGCATACCTATATTGGATACGCCGGCGATTGCCGTATGCTTTTGAGATATCACACTTCCGTCAGTACACCGGGCAACTGTACTCCCCTTCCCTTCCTGCCATGTATCGCTCTTAAAAAACTCTTCCCACATGGGCGCCAGAAATACAAGGTGTGTTGTCTGCCCCAGGTATTCCTGGGCTATCTGCAGTTCGGGCATTAAAGCCGTATTTTTCATTGCTCCAAAAAGCGGATGAAAAGGCTCTCTCGGCTGAAAGTCTATTGGGCCGTTTTTCACCTGAACAATCACATTATCCCTGAACAGGCCGTCAAGTGGCATAAACATCTTATAGGCCTGTTTGGCCCGGTCAGTATCGTTTGGCTTATAAACAAAGGCCCGCCACATTACTATACCGCCAAATTTATTAAGAGCATCGGCAAGCACATTGGCGCCGTCCGCATGGGTCCGTCCAAAGTCCTCAGGGCCGGGCTCTGCTTCGCTGTTTGCCTTTACTAAAAATCCGCCAAAATCAGGGATCATGGCGTAAATTTCTGCAACTTTGGTTTGCCACCATTTACTGACTTCTGGATCAGCAGGGTCTGATGTTTTTAAACCGCCTATAACAGACGGAGTTAATATATTAACCGAAAGATAGGTTTTTATACCGTAAGGGCGCAGCACATCTGCAATCCCTTTTACTCTTTTAAGATAGGGCTTAGTAAGTACCTGGGGAGAGGCATTAACCATGTTGGGAACCACCCCGTTTATCCCTATTGAGGCATTGGCACGGGCATATTCCTGCCATAACTTTTTATCAGCATCACTTACAGCAAGAGGGGCTTTTCCTCCCCTCCAGAATATGGATGTTGTCGGAAGCTCATTATTAGGAACAGTAAAGTCCCAGTGATTGAGAATACGTCTTTCATAGGATGGATTGATAATTTCTTTTTCAATCGGCTGACCGGTCTGCTGGCGCCTTAACAGTTCAAACACACCGTAAAGTATCCCGGTATCCGTGCCTGACTGAATTTCTTTCCGGCTCAGTATAAAACCATCTTTCTTTGTACCCGGATCGGCTTTAACTGTGAGCTTAAGAGTTTCTCCGCTTTTTCCCTGCCAGCCGTTTTTAAGCTCCTGCACAGCAATATCAATGGTGTCTGATTTTTTTGAACAGACTACATTTACCATACCGGTACTTTCGGCACGAAGCCATAATCTGTGCCCGTCTTCAGCAGTAAGGTTTACACTCCATAAAAAACAGATCATAATCACAAAAAAAGCTTTAATTCTCATGGTAACATTCTCCGGATATTAATCAGTATCAGGCACAGCCCAGTATTGCTCTTTTAACCATGGTTCTAGCGATCTGTATTTTCCATTTATTTTTTTCTCCCGGAAGAACCCTGGCTTTTTCTATTGCCGCAGCGCCTGCAGCATCAGCATTTTTTTCATTAACAGCCTTTCCTTTGATAAACTCTTCTGCCTTTATTACTCTATAGGGCATGTTGTGTACAGCATTAAGACATATTCTTGCCTGGCCTTTACCTATGAGGGCGGCACAGTTAACAACCGGAAAATCAATGGAACTTCTTACAGCAAACTTTATAAACGAGCTTTTCATTCCCCTGCTTAAAGCAGGCACCTGTATTTCTTTTACTATCTCACCAGGCGCCAGTATGGTTGAACCGGGTTTAACCATGTCCCAGAATTTATCAGCTTCAATTACTCTTCTGCTGGTTTTTATCTTTGCATTAAGTGCTGTAAGTGCAGGAGCGGTATCACCCGGGTTAACAGCTATACACCCTTTTACAGCGCCGAAAATTGAATGGTAACGGTTGTCTCCGGCCATGGCATAACACTTTTCGCCTCCTTTTCGAATGCAGTTAAACCTGTTATCAGGATTACGGAAATACCAGCACCTTGTAAGCTGGCATATATTACCGCCTATAGTTCCCATCTCTCTTATATGAGGAGATGCAGTCCTGTGGGCAGCTTCTGCAAGCGCAGTATATCCTTCTCTTATACTGTTGTTTTTCGCTATGTCCTCTAGTCTTGTTAATGCGCCTATTTTAAGCATTCCGGCTTCTTCTTTTATGTATTCCAGGCCCTTTATGCTTTTAAGGTTTACCAGAACTTCAGGATACTCCGGCAGTATTTCAAATCTCATTGCTCCGAGTATATCAGTACCGCCTGCTATAACAGACGCGTTCTCTGACTCTAAAACAGAAACCGCTTCATCAATTGTAGCAGGATTAACGTGTCTGAATTTCTTCCATGTTTTCATTTTCTATAAAACCTCCGGTCTTATTCCCAGAATCAGCCTGACAGGCAGCTTTAAAAAAGTTTATAAAAGTGTTTTTATTATTTACTTTTTTTGTTTCTCAAAACTCCGGCGGCCTCAAGCACCGCAGGCGGGTGCTGCTGATAGGTTGCACATCTGCACAGGTTTCCTCCAAGAGCATCCCTTACATCTGTCTCTGTGGGATTGGGATTACGATCCAGAAGAGCTTTGGCAGAAGTTATAAACCCGGGAGTGCAGTAACCGCACTGAAATGCATTCCATTTTATATAAGCATCTATTACGGGATGTTTTTCTTTGGCAATGCCCTCTGCTGTTTCTATAACAGCGCCGTCACATTCGCAGGCAACAGTCATGCATGAAAGGACCGGTCTTCCATTCATTATAACAGTGCAGGAACCGCAGGCGCCGTGTCCTCCGCACCAGTCCTTGGGTGAAGTCAGCCCGGCTTCGTCACGCAGAAGCTGTCTTAAACTCCAGTTGGTTTCAACCCTGTACCGGTATTTTCCGCCGTTGATTGTCAGCTCTATTGTTACAGAGTTATCAGATTCAGGTATATTTTCAGCCCGCTCCGCTGTATCAGCTTCTGCTTTACCGGAGAAAGCTATTGATCCAACTGTTGAGCTTCCTATAACAAGTCCGGCATCCTTTAAAAATTCTCTTCGGGATAATTTCCAGGCTCCTTTTTTTTCCTGATCTTCTGCCTGTTTATTTTTATTATCTGACATTTTTATGTCTTCTCCTTTTATATCTTTCCAAGAGCCTTAAGAACTTTATCCGGAGTAATGGGAAAATCGATTATCCATTTACCCGTTGCATTGTATACAGCACCTGCAGTAATGCCCGAAAGTGCAGCACCGATATTTTCCCCTATCCCAAATGCACCGTATGTTCCATACCCCAAATGGGTTTCAGCAAGATTACAGCTTACAGCCGGATAGTCGTTCATTGTTCCAAGATGGTAGTTGATATGATCGAAATTAAGGCCCACTCCGGTTTCAGGGCAGTATATTTTTTCTTCTGTTGCACTCCTGCCAAGCCCCATAACTGCACCGCCGTACTGCTGCCCTTCAGCACCCTTCCTGTTGAACAAATGCCCTATATCATTGGCGCACACAACATTACTCACATAAACCATGCCGGTTTCAGTATCCACCTCCACTTCAATAAAATGGGCCTGCCTTCCCATGACATAGTTCTCACCGCCGATCATTCCGTTTGTCATCATGCTAATAGGAGAATTTACAGAAGGATGGGCAATAATAGGATTGGACTGCATAAACCCTCCGGCGGCCATACTTACAGGCATCCTGCTGTCAGGATTTGATTTATCAAAAACATAGCTGTCTTTAATGTCGTATTCTGCCTGTTTTGTTTCCTTCTGTCCGCCCGGTCCTCCCATGCCGAACATGAACCCTGACATTCCTCCCATCATTGTCTTTGCCTGTTCTATTATTTTCTGCTTAAGTTCGCGAGCGGCAGTAACAAGCTGAACAGTGGCGTTCACAGTTCCGGTAGATCCTGCAGGCTGAGCAAGACAGAAAGCGCTGTTATCCGCATGATGCTCCTGAATCAGCACATCCTCATAGTTAAACCCCAGTTCTGCAGCTACACAATGACGGTAGCCGGATTCGGTATCAGTACCCATATTGCACCTGAGGCCTATAATAGTTACCTTGCCTTCCTGCAGTATCAGGCATGCATAGGAATTACTGACCATGGACATTGCCCCGCGTCCCCAGTGCCATACATTAATAGAAGTAAAACCCATGCCGTGCATTCGTCCGTTAGCAAGTTTCTTTGCACCGGGCTTATGCCACTTTCGGTCCCAGTCGATTGCCTTTTTACCCATTTCAATAACTTCTTTAAGGCTGTGTCTTTCAGGAAATCCGTTCTCCTTCTGATATTCTGTAACCCATTTCCAGTCATGGCCGGCACACCCGTCATTTTTTAATGCAACTTCCGTCGGGTCCAGCCCGAGTTTACCTGCAACCATGTCAAACATAACATTGTGGGGCACACAGCATGCCGCACCGTGCCTGAAACACGCCTGGTGACCTTTGTTTATAAAGGACCATGTCTGAGTCCCCTTTATGTTTAGTATCTTTGTACACTCATGGGTTTTATCAACAGCAGGGTTACGCACTCCAACCATATGCCAGTGAAGGGCAGTAATAGTTCCGTCTTTTTTTGCGCCTACTTTACATGCATATGTACCGGCTTCATCACCCCCGCAGTAAAAACCGCTTTCGTCATATAAAAGTTTTACAGGTCTTCCGTGAGCTCTTTTGGCCAGTATTACGGCAAGCTTTATAAAAAGATCAGAATAGGCAAGCCAGGCAAGCCCGCCGAACCATGAACCCTGATAGGGGAATCTGACGGTAATTTTTGACCAGTGAGTACTTGCGCCCAAATCACTTTCAGGAGCGGAACCGAAACCAGGCCCCATAAAAGGCATGCCTGCACCTGGACCGCCCATGCTCATTCCTGAGTTTGTAAGATTTTTTTGAGGATTTGCCTGATGATGTACCCATAGATCAAGAAAATCATTTTTCCACTGGGCCACACATACCATTGCCTCCACCCCGGCAGGAGAGTTCATGGCCCTGCTGATTTTATATTCTATTACTGTGTCAGCTTCGGAAAAACCTTTCTCAACGTCGCCTATTTCTCTTGATTCAGTTGTAACCATATTTGGAGAGCCCTTTGACTGGTTACCCGGCATCCCGAACCCGAATCCCATTGCACCCATGGGCATGGCTTCAGGCATAATTCTGGGAGCATCAGGTTTTGAAGACTTTTCCATATCAAGGATAAAGGGGCGCTCTTCCCACTCTACAGTTATTTCTCTTAATGCCCTGTCACACAGCTCCTCACTGTCTGCAACAACAGCGACTCCCATAGGGTGCTGGTAAAAATCGCTAACACCCGGAAGGGTAAGGATACTGTACATGGCTCCTGTGTCCGAACCGAGGCCCCTGTTGCCTGAAATATCAGGATCATCAAACCGCATGACATCCCTCACGCCTATGATCTTTTCTGCATTTTCGGTATTCATACTTTTTATTTTTGCATGGGCATAGGGAGAAGTAAGCACTTTAGCATACAGCATACCCGGAAGATCTACATCTCTGGTATACACAGCATGCCCAGTAACTCTTTCAAAGGCATCCTGACGGCTCATGTTATCCATTATTTTTTTACTGGACTCCGGGATATCCCAGGTCCATGGACGATTCTGATCTGACATTATTTTCTCCCGTCTGGTAAAATTCTTCAGAAAACCGTTTAAAACCTTAATTTCTGGCTGGGCGTGCGTATTACACCGTCTGAAAAAAACATGATACAGCCCATGGATTTTAGTCTGAGTTACTTTTTAAATAAAAATGAAGCTTTTTTAAGTCGGTCCGCGTTAAAAACGCAACGTCCTGATAAAACTGGATGGAGTGAGATATTTTAGTTTTACAAAGAAAACTATAAAAAGATTGGTGACGTGTCAAGCATTATATCGTTTTTACCAGCCGATTTATTCCTTATTTATTTTTTTTTGCTCTTTATGTGCATTTTACCCTCTTTAAAGCTTATTTTAACTTAACTGATCTCAAGACCCATGTCTTTGATTTTTTCACGGGTAAATACACCGTGTTTAATCAGCCTCTCTGCAAGCTTTACGCAGAAATCGCAGTCTATACAGTCATGACTGCAGGAAGTGACTTTTTCAAAAAAGCCTGTTTCATCAAGTGTTCGGTTATCCAGATGCATCATTGACGACATTCCCCAGGAATAAAGATTACCGGCCATAATTTCAAGAAGATCACCGTCCCAACTCTGCAGCATATATGCATTAAGAGATCTCAGGATCATATTTTTTGAACTTGTTCTGCCAACAAGTTTAAAGAATGAAGATACTTCACTGTATTTTTCAAGGTCTTCCGGCCTGATCCACCCTGATTTAAGCACCTGAGAAGGGTCGCTTTTTACTACCTGAATACAGTTAAGACTGAACACATTGTCTTCTCCCCTGTTTCTGTCTGTTCCCGGATTTTTTGACTTGTGCGAAATATAATTGAAATGAAATTTTCTGAAAGGGCATTTGTAAAGACACCCTTCATTTACCATTAACTTTATCTCCATCCCGGTTTTTTCTTTTATTTTTTTCAGCAGTGCCAAATTACGGTTGATATCAACATCAGGAGTAAAGCAGTCAGCACCGGCTTTTCGGTAGATAACTGCTTTATCAATACAGTCTATATCGCCGAGAACCGAAGCGCATATATTAACATATGGGAAATGCCTCCGGACCTCCCGTATGTACAAGGGATTTGCGATGGTAACCGATTCAACTCCGCAGTTATTAAAAACCCCTGCTAAAAAATCTATGGTTCGGCCTGAGACCTCAGGCGAATACCAGTCACTTCCTTCACAAACAGAGTTCATCAGAAGGTTAATGCCTATTCCCTGAGCGTGTATACGGTTTACTACATCTGCAAAATCATCAAAGGACTGAACCGGCGATATCCTGCCTGAACCGCCATACTCCTGCGGGCCTGAAAGATATATCTCTCTTATACGGTTCCCGTTTGTTTCTATTATTTTAAAAATTTCGGTAAGTGTTTCAGGATCATTATTGTAAGGCACAGAAAATTCAAGACCGTTCATATTAATCTCCGTTTAACAGGGTTAATTCAGGTACTGGTAAAGGCATGTATATCGCTGTCTACATTTTTATGATTAAATTATCCGGAAATACAGTTACGGCAGAAACAGTGATGCATATCATGATTAATAGAAATAATGCAATGTGTCTGTCAGTTTGCAGACATAAAGGACAAAATAATGATGACGGGCATTAATTATCGGGTTTGTTTGACAATAAGAGCATTACTGTCCTATTATTAGGTTTTATAATAATATCTTAATAAAAACTGAATCATTTCAAGCATTACCGGACCCTGTAACCTTTCTGCCTATGACAGTTTTGTTTAATAAAAAATCCGGGTATACCGTATCCATGCCATGGCATATCATTATTTTGTATGCGGCCATCGCAATTATTCTCGATTTTACAGTCAATACACTTCTTACAAATGAATACAGGGCAGAGCAGAAGATTATTGTCACACAGGAAATAGGTATTCTACGCGCAAGAATAGAAGAAAATATAGACACCAACCTATTTATCGTGTACGGCATGGCCGCCCATATTTCACTTCACAGTAAAATAGAAGATACTGAATTCAAAGCACTTGCAGAGGTACTCCTCTCCCAGAGTGATGATCTCAAAAACATTGCAATTGCCCCGGATTTTGTTATCAGCAATGTTTTTCCCCTTGAGCAAAACCGGGCTATTATAGGACTGAATTACAGGGAAATACCGGAACAGTGGGAGCAGGCAAAGGCTGCCTTTGAAACAGGCAGCATGGCTGTTGCAGGACCTATAGACCTTGTGCAGGGAGGGTCAGGTCTTGTTGCAAGGATACCGGTATTCACCCATGGTACAGATAAATTCTGGGGTCTGGTATCTTCTGTTATGGATTTCAGGACGCTTCTTAAAAAATCCGGATATACAGACTATAAAAAGGATCTTAATATTGCTATACGCGGCAAAGACGGAAAAGGATCTTCAGGGGATGTGTTTATGGGAGACCCGGAACTCTTCACCGAAAAGCGCGATTCAATCAGCATGTCAATCAACCTGCCCTCCGGAACCTGGCAGATGGCAGCAGAGCCAATTAAAGGCTGGATAATAAGTAATCCGCATTCCAATATTGTTCATACCATCATGATTTTCATTTTTTTATCAGCTGCTGCCAGCGCTGCCCTGCGTTACAGAGCCAAGCAGGATCTCATGGAAAGCGAAAACATGCTCAAATCAATGAGCCTTGCCAGTCATGATGCATTAATAATGATGGATGAAAAAGGAAATATAACTTTCTGGAACCCGGCTGCAGAAAAAATGTTCGGCTATACAGAAAAAGAAGTGCTTGGAAAAGATATGCATAAACTGCTTACACTGCCAGAGGACAAGCAGAAAGCCCGTATAGGAATGAGTTACTTTATGCGGACAGGAACCGGACCTGTTATTAATACAGTAATGGAAATGACCGCAGTACGAAAAGACGGTGAGATTTTTCCCATAGAAAGATCAGTCTCTCCATTCAAGATAAAAGGCAAATGGTATGCTGTCGGATCAGTGCGTGATATAACAAAACGCAAGCAAAATGAGAAACAGCTGATTGCAATGGCCACCACAGATCCTCTTACCGGAATACCAAACAGGAGACACTTTATGGATCAGGCAGACAGGCACTTGAAGCTCGCCATACGCCATAAGGAACCCTTCAGTGTACTTATGTTTGACCTGGATCTCTTTAAAAAAATAAACGACACCTATGGGCATGAAACAGGAGATGCTGTTCTTAAAAAAGTAGCCGCCAGCATAAGTGAATGTATGAGAAATACCGATATCATCGGAAGGATTGGAGGAGAAGAGTTCGCAATTGCCCTGCCTAATACAGGAGCTGAAGCAGCTTTTACGTCTGCAGAACGACTTCGCATTGCAATTATGGAGCAGAAGGTTGAAGCTGAAGGAATTGATGTAACATTTACCGCCAGTATGGGAATTTCTGAACTGGATAATGAAAACCAAACCCTTGAAGATCTATTAAAACAGGCAGATGAAGCCCTGTACACCTCAAAAAATAACGGCCGCAACCAGGTATCTCGCCTGAACGGACCTTAATCATTCCCATTCACAAGGCTTAATTACATCATAAAATTAACTGTTATTTTTTTATGCTTCAGCTGATAGCTCTTGTATGCTTTTTATGTTAATAGATTCATTATGTTTTAATCTGTTTTATAAAATGGATATAACGTAATGAAGATGTCAAAAATATTAACAATAAAAAACGCCACCCTTAAATACCGCAATAAAGTTATTTTTACAGGGCTAAATCTAAATATAAATGCAAATGAACACCTGGCTGTTGTTGGTGAAAGCGGGTCGGGAAAAAGCTCATTGCTTAACCTGATTGCAGGCCGGGGATTTTTATCAGCAGGTTCAATCTCCAATTTTTATTACCAGGATTATCTAAAGACTCATACAATATCAGATCCCCTGTTTTCACACCGCAGCCTTATTTCCTTTGTTTCTGCTGAAAACGATTTGATGGGAAGTAATGTTCAGGATTCCTTTTATCAGCAGCGTTTTAATGCAGAGTTTTCCGATGATGCATTAACAGTTGAAGATTATCTTAATCAAAAAGCTGAAGAGAAAAATCGCGTAGGGAAATGGAATATAGACAGGGTTTATAAAACATTCAGTCTGCATTCACTTTCGGCGAAACATTTAACAAAGCTATCCAACGGTGAGTCTAAAAGAGTACGAATCGGCGCAGCTCTTTTAAGCAGCCCTCTTCTTCTGTTGCTGGACAACCCTCTTTCGGGCCTGGATGCTGATACCCGAAACACATTTGAATGCATTTTTAATGAGATAACCCAATCGGGCATTACCATTATAATGGTTACTGACCCTGATGAGATACCAAAGGTTGTTACTCATGTTGCAGTAACCGGCAAAAACAAAAAACTTAATATTTTCAAAAGAGATGAGTTTAATCAGGATCAATTTAATAAAAATATTTCTGACACTCCGGATGCTGAAAAAATCAAAAGGCTTTTAAGCCGCAGGGAGAGCCTCGAGTCTGACATGCTTGTGTCCATGAATAATATCCGGGTTGTTTATGGAGATAACCTTGTTCTGGACAATATAAACTGGGAAATAAAACAGGGTGAACGATGGGCATTGTCAGGACCTAACGGATCAGGAAAATCCACTTTAATGAGCCTTATAAACGGAGATCACCCGCAGGCTTATGCAAACGACATATCTCTTTTTGGCAAAAAACGCGGTACAGGAGAAAGTATATGGGATATTAAAAAGCGGATAGGTTTTATGTCGTCTGAACTGCAGCTTTATTTCCCTCATGATTACACATGCAGACAGGTGATTGAATCCGGGTTTTACGACACCATAGGGCTGTTCAGAAAACATGATGAGGAAAACAGACAAAAAGCAGAACAGTGGATAGAGATTCTGGGTCTGATAGACATAAAGGATAATTACCTGTATGAACTTTCAAACAGCCGGAAAAGACTGTGTCTGCTCGCAAGGGCACTGGTCAAAAACCCATATCTTCTGCTTCTTGACGAACCCTGTGCAGGACTTGATACAGCTCAGCAAAAACAGTTTAGAAATATAATTGATACAATGGCAGATATAAACGATATAGCAATTATCTATGTAACACATCACCAGGAGACTTTGCCGGACTGTATTACCAATAGATTCAAATTAGTATAGAAATATATTTCTACATTTTTTATGTTGTGTAATAATCCGCCCGGGAATATCAAGGTAATTTAGATAATAAATTAAAATCTGTCATAAGATCAAAATCAGCAGCACTTCTTTTTTAACAGTATTATATGTATATACCTGGCATTAAGCACGGAGATTCTTATCGGTTTTCAGCAATAAAAATATTTCGTAAATTTCAAGTAAAGTTACCGGATCGCGAGGGGTTAAATTGGATAAAGACAGGATAAAAGCTATGGCTAAGGATAAGAAGTACATAAGCGGCATATATAATTACTGTGACCAATGGTGCGAAAAATGTCCCCAGACATCAAGATGTCTTAATTACCAGATTGGAGAAGAAGATTTTGGAGATCCGGAAACAAGGGATATTAACAATGAAGTCTTCTGGAATAAAATGTCCGAAGTAATGCAGACTACCATGGAGATGCTATGCGACATGGCTGAATCAATGGACATTGATATTGATTCACTTGAAATTGATACAGCAAAAGAAAATGAAAATAAAGAACTGTCAGAAAGCCATGAGATCTGCAGAATGGCCCGTGAATACGGTGATAAGGCAGGTGACTGGATAGAAAGTTCGGAAGATATAATAAGCGGAGCAGGCTACGGTTTGCCCCAGACAGACCAAGATATTACAGATGCCGGGTCAGCAGGCGAGGCAATGGAGGTTATCAGATGGTATCAGCATCAGATATACATAAAGCTCATGAGAGCAGTTTCCGGTTTAACGGATGAACAGGATGATGAAAATAAAATGTATGCAAGTGATTCTGACGGATCAGCCAAGGTTGCACTCATAGGCATAGACCGCTCCATTGCGGCCTGGGGAAGCATGAACAGGATATTTCCGGGTATAGGCAATCATGAAATTAAAGACATCCTCATTTACCTCGGAGGATTAAAAAAAATGGTTGAGAGCACATTTCCCAATGCCAGAAATTTTATAAGACCGGGATTTGATACCTACGATTTAAACAGTTAAAAATAAAGCAGGAGAAAATAATGATAGCACAGTTATCAGTATATCCATTAGGTGAAGGAACAAGCGTAAGCAGATTTGTAAAAAAAGGTGTGGCTGTTATTAAAAACTCGGGCTATACATATGAGATCGGCGGCATGTCAACTGCCGTAGAAACACCCGGGCTTGATGAACTTTTTGATCTTATAAAAAAAGTGCACGCTGCTCAGGCAGAGGAAGGCGCAGAGCGGATTATAATAGACCTGAAGGTGGATGACAGGCGGGATAAGAATGCATCCATAAATTCAAAAAGAGAATCTGTGACAAAAGACTGATTCATAAAGGGTATATTATCACGTCTCTTTTTAGAAAATTTCAAAGCAGTAAAAAGGAATTACCGGAACTTTAATAATACTGATTATAAAAGGAGGATTTCCTATGGGGAACAGTTATTCAAGGCGTGAAATGATTGGATTGGGAATAGGAGCAGCGGCCTTTGGAGCCTACGGCATTGCAAATGCTGCAGTACAAAAAGAGAAATCAGAACCTCTTAATGCAGATGATGAACAGCATACTATGCTGGATGATCATAAAAAATGCGGAGATGATCTGGAAAGAATCCTGCTTTTACGGTCAGCTCCTGTTGCTGTAAAAATGCTCAGGACAGAAGCGGATATACCGGAAGGGGCCGTAAGACCCAAAAGAGATATGGGAACACATCTTGCCCAGTGCCAGGCCATTGCAATGTCGAGACGTGATAAAAAGACCATTGCAATGCTCAAGGAAGACCACTGGTGCCCTACTGCAGTTATTGCCTACGGCCTGGTTGAAAAACCCGCATCAATGGAAAAATATACGCATCCCTATGACCGCTTTGAACTGGGCAAATATATAGGCATGGTATCAGCCCCGCTTCAGGAGGCGTCATTCACCCCTGATGTGGTTATTGTTTATGTAAAGCCGTCTCAGTTACGGGCTCTTCTCTTGTCTCTCAAGATAGAAGATGTACCAGAGGTTGAACACCATTTTTTCCCTCCGTCATGCGGGTGGAGTGTTGTAAACCCGATACTGGATGGTAAATACAGGATTGTCCTGCCGGATCCTGGAGAATACCAGAGGGCTCTCACAGATGAAGGAGACCTTATATTTTCTATACCGCAGGAAAAGATGAAGACAATGATGGCCGGTTTAAGACAGAATGAACACGGATTTTTTTCATATAAAGAGCACCAGGTATTTATGCAGACTGACTTCCCGCTTCCGGGATTTTATAAAGATCTGTTTAAAAGCTGGGGAATGGATACGGAATAAAAAAAGGAGAAGATACATGAAGAGTTCCGGAATTTTATTTTTAATAATTACAGTTTTTATTTTTTCTGCATTTACAGCCGCTGCTGCAGAAAATGAATCAAAACCCATTGAGCTAAAAACAGCTAAGGAAAAAATAAGCTACATAGTTGGCACACAGATAGGCGCAAACATAAAAAACCAGGGACTGGAACCCGACTACGATGTACTTATAAGGGCTATAGAGGATACGGTAAAGGGCCAGACATTAAAGTTCAGCAAGGAAGAAACACAGCAGATATTCAGAGATTATCGTGACTATAAGATGAAAGAGGATGCAAAAAAAATACTTGGTGACGATGCATGGAAGGTTGAGCTCAAAAAACCGAAGATGATGAAGTTTGATGAAAGCAAAGATTATTTCTGGATTCTTGAAACCAACAAGGGAACAATCAAATTCAAATTTATGCCGGGTGTTGCACCGATGCATGTTACAAGCACAATCTTTTTAACAAACAAGGGTTTTTATAACGGCATCACATTTCACCGGGTAGAACCAAATTTTGTTATACAGGGAGGATGCCCTCTAGGAAACGGAGAAGGCGGACCGGGTTACACATACAAAGGAGAATTTAACCGTTTTGTAAAACATGACAGGCCCTATCTTTTAAGCATGGCAAACACAGGCGCGCCTGAAACAGACGGAAGCCAGTTTTTTATTACACTCACATCAACACCGCACCTTGACAATCAGCACACAATATTCGGAAAAGTTGTGGACGGGTTTGATGTTGTAAAAACTATTGAAAAAGCTGGAAGCAGAAGCGGGAAACCCAGTGAACCGCTTTTTATAATCAAGGCATCGGTTGAAGAAAAAGCGAAGGAATAGCCGGATTTTTTTATAAATAAGCCTGCATATCACCTTGATACAGAACCAGATAAAAAAGGGCACGCGGCCGCGTGCCCCTACATCATTCCCTGTGATTTTCTGATCTCCTGGCATTGATTGTATGACGAAATATTTTTCGTCCTTACAAATGTTAATTTTCCATTTCAACAATTAAAATACCAGTCCCGGATTTTCCAGACACATCAGTGGCATACGTCTCTTACGCGCACTCCCACGGTCCTCGAAGGAGTGCTTATTATTCTGTGCCGTTTTCAGGTTATAAAACACTCTCTTCACACTGGGCGCCCAAATGCTTTCTATCTTTAAACAGCTCGCCTATACCTGCAATACTCCCAAGAATCCCGGATGTCTCCATGGGCAGAAATACCTTTGTAGCTTTTCCATCTGCGATTTTGGGAAGAGCTTCCAGGTATTTAATCGCCAGCAGATCGTTTGTCGGGTTGCCTTTATGGATTGAACCGAATACATTTTCAATTGCCTCTGCCTCACCCTGGGCAACAGTCAGTTTCTGATATTTGTCTGCATCAGCAACACGCTTGATTGCTTCAGCCTCACCTTCTGCCTTTAATATCTGAGATGCCTTAAAGCCTTCTGCCTCAAGGATGGCAGCTTTCTTTTTACCTTCGGCTTCAAGTATTGCCGCCCTTCTCTCCCTTTCAGCCTTCATCTGCCTGTGCATGGATGCAGTTACATCTTCGGGAGGTTCTATCTTCTGGAGCTCCACCCTTGTTACACGGGCGCCCCATTTATCTGTTGCATCATCAAGTACCTGACGCAGGGTGTTGTTGATATTTTCTCTTGATGTGAGGGATTCATCAAGGTTCATTTCACCTATAAGGTTTCTTAAGTTTGTCTGAGCAAGCTTTGTAGCTGCAATATAAAAATCGGTGATATTGTATGTAACCTTAACAGGATCGGTAATCTCGTAATAAACTACTGCATCAACTTCAACAGCAACATTATCTTCGGTAATAACATGCTGAGGTGGAACGTCTACAACCTGCTCTCTCATGTCAACCTTTAGCATTTTATCTATAAGAGGAAAAATTATAGTAAGTCCGCTGTCTGCCGTTCTTCGGTATTTACCGAGTCTTTCAACAACGCCTTTCTGGTAGGGTCTGATGATTTTTGTGCCTGTAATAACGATAGTGATCATAACAATTGCTATAAAAATGAGAAAAATTATCATTTTATGCCTCCTTTTCTACTGGTTTTACTACAGCTTTTGTTCCGTCAATTTTTATAACTTCAATAATAGTCTTTTCTTTTATAATTCCTCCGCTTTCACTCACAGCTCTCCATTCATCCGAACCTATTCTGACCCTTCCCTTTATTGAATTATTATCAATATCTTCAATTGCAACTCCAACCTTCCCTATAAACCTGTCAGCTCCTATTCCGGGCGGCTGATTTGCCGTTACCCTTTCGGCAAACCTTCGGCCGAAAACAAACAGAATTCCGGATAACAGTATAAAGACCGTAAGCTGTGCAGGGCGCCCAACATCGAGCATTGCAAGAACTCCGGCACCTGCGGCACCAATGCTGAACCACAGAAGAAAAAAACCCGCAGTAAAAATTTCAGCAATCAGCAGGACGGCAGCCAGGGCCATCCAGACCCACCACATTTCTATATGCATTTTGTCACCTCCTTAATATGTAAACAGTCATTATTTTTGTTAATGTTTTATAATTGAGCCTGCACCAGGAATTAATTCATATATATAATCCCTGTTTTTAATATCATTAAGAACATGCGGAATTCCCGGACAGCTATTCAGAAACTTCACTGCGTTTTTAATCCTTTTAATCTGTCTCGGGCTTTTTATTGGTGCATATTCATATTCTTCACCGCTTTTTGTTTTAAAGACAATATAAGGAAAATAATTAACGTCTTCCGTTTTATCTGCCAGCCGGTCTGTTAGAGTGACGGATTCAAGATCAAGAACATTTATACTCCACCTGTTTTTTTCTCCGTCTTTTACCGCATAAAATTTTAACACCCTCATATAATAAAACATGTCTGGCGACTTTATTTTATGTATCAAGGTAAAAACAGCCGCTAAAAACCCCATGATGAAAAAAAACAGCACCCTTATTAAGCCAAAAGGTTCATCATTTTCGGCAGTGATAAATTTATGTAATGGGTATATTAAAACTGCTGTTCCCATCAGGAAGGCAAATGCAGCTGAAACATAATATGACTTTGAATGGTAAAAGACTCTTTTCTCCATAAGTTTACCCTTTATGATTTAGACCGATTCAAACATACTTAACTTTATCTTTTAAAATATAAATATAATTAAAACACTCATTAAGCTCACAATTATAAGCGCTATAAATGATGTAGCGGTCGCTACAAAGGGTAAAAAAGTGGATATTGAAGTATTATTTATTCTGTTTTCCAGAAAATCTGACGGTCGGGAAGGTATCGGAAGGAATTTCCTTTTGCCTGAATAAACGATTTTAAATGGGTATATAATTCATTGTGCTCTTTCAGGTTATTGCGGCACCTGTTTATGGCAGCAGAAACAGCTTTTCTATCAGCTTCTGCCCTGCCGGAAACTTTGCGGGATTGGCCCCGGTTATCAGTGTTTTTATTCAGATAATCATCTATAAATTCGAGGCTGTTTTTACTCTGAATAAGCTCTTCAGGATCGGTAAAATCATCAGCGGTTATTTTTTCATTAATAAGCTCTCTTAATTCTTTAATCTTTTCCATGGACAATTTATCAATAACATCTTCAACAGAAGCATTTTCGCATGAATAGAGATTTTCGAACCCCAGCTGCTCCTTTGACATATCCCTGTACTGCCCTGCCCCGTTATCAGGGACAACAGAAGAAATATTTTTTAATTCCGTGCAGCTTATCCATTGATCAGGATTTGCCAGCAGATTTTTTATATGCAGAAGACCTATTGAGTGTTTTACAGTAAAAGAATCCCCGCAGAATTCCACCTGCCAGACGGCACCGGCTTTAAGGAATACACACTGATCAGACTGAGTTATCGATATATCATCACTGCCTGAAGCAGATAATTCCTCCTGAGTCTTGAATCGGTACCGCTCCTTAAACCTCTTTTCAAGCAATATCAGAATAGCGGATAAATTCACAAAAACCGCAGCCTGTCCGGCAGGAGGAGTATCCAGCAGCGACAGAATGCATGAAACAGCAGAACCTGCACCAAGCCACAGCATAAAAGAGCCGCTCCTGATGTATTCCATCAGAATAAATACTGCAGTAAGAACAGCCCATATCCACCACATCCGGATTTCCACGTTAATTCCTTTAAACTTTGCGAGACAGTTAATATTTGAAGAGTATATTTTATGTTTTTTCTGTTTTTACGGATAAGACTTTTTACGGAAACGGAGTATAGATTTATAGATTTGATGTGTCAAAGCAAAAACAGAACAGCTCTCGGCTGCACCTTTAAAGTTATCAGCCATATTTTAATTTACCTCCTTTATTTCATATTGTAATAATGATTTATTTAATCTTACAGTCTTTGTGTCATCCGCAGTATTTCATTTTCATATCTATGGTTCTTTCTTTATGGAAATGAAAGAAGCTGCAGGACTACGTTCATCATTAATAAAAATCATTCAGGGCTCTTATAACAATGAGCTAAAGGAGAGAAATGATGAAAAATAAAAAGAGATTGGCTGCCGGTTTTATTTTCATGTTTTTAATTTCATCTGTTTTACTTGCATGGAGTACTGTTTCATATGCCGGGTCAGATCAGCTTGCCGATGCCATCGCAGCTACGCCAGAGGGAACCGGCCCCGGTTTAATTAATCCTGACGCAGAACCCGGATTTTTAGGCATTCCCGGAGGAATATCAACCAGCTACATACTAGGCTTTTTATGGGCGATATGGGTCGGATGGATCTTTTCGACAGTTGGCGCGTTCGGAGGCATTATGGCAGGTGTGGGACACATTACAGTGTTCGGACTGCGCGCCTACGGCGCCAGCTTCAAAGACTCAAGCCCTGCGCTAAATAAACTTATCACAGACTCCATTCGCGTATCCAATCAGTGGCTCGTCGGTTTGAGCGGAATGATCAGCAGCTTCAATTATTATAAAATGGGAAGGCTGGTTCTTCCCCTGGGTATCTGCCTTGCAATAGGCTCCATTGCAGGAAGTTACCTTGTGCCATGGATTACAGCAGGTAAAATCTCTCTCAAGGCATATATCGGGTATTTCGGACTTATTGTTTTTGTAATAGGCGGATTTCTCTTTTATGAAACCACACCCAAAGGACAGGCAAAAAAGAAAGCTGCATCAGCTGCTGCAAAAGCATTTGAAGAAGCAAACATAAAAAAAACAGACAAACTTTCTCCTGAAGAGTGCGGAGTGCAGGTAAAAAGCTGGAGCTTAACATGCATATCTTTCACCTTTTACGGCGTTGAATTTACCTTTAAACCTATTATTCCTGTAATAGGCGGTTTTATTATTGCAGCCATCGCATCATTTTTAGGTGTGGGCGGCGGTTTTTTATTTGTTCCCTTTCTTACCAGTATTGCCGGGCTTCCCATGTTCCTGGTTGCAGGCACATCTGCACTTACCGTGTTTATAGGCATGATAGTAAGTATCTTCACTTATATGGCCGTAAGCGGAGTACCCATCGACTGGGCGCTTATCGGTGCAGAGCTGGCAGGTATATTTGTAGGGTCAATGATTGGGCCAAGAACATCAAAATACATTCCGGACATATGGCTGAAACGCCTTTTTGTAGTGCTGGCATTATATGTGGGTATCAGGTACACCACTCTCGGCTTTCTTGGTAGAAGTCTGCTTCCGCCATTTTAACAACGGAGAAAACCTATGGATAATGTTTTTCAACATATTGATTCTCTGCTGATCAGCCTCTTCAGGATAGTAGATACACCTATTACAGGCTATTACCTGGGCACGGCCATTATCTGCGTAATATGTTTTTTTATCGGAAAAGTTACACTCAGAATCAGCAGCAGCTTTAACAGCAGTTTTTTACAAAAGGACCGCAGCGCTATGGTTCATATGCACAATTTATCCATGAAGGCTCTTGCTGGCAGAGACAAAACAGCCTACACCAGCTGTAATAAACAGGCAAACGAGGCATTCGGCAAGGTATTTTTTACATCTGTTGCACTTGGATCTTCTGCACTGTGGCCGGTGCCCTTTGCACTTGCCTGGATGCAGTACAGGTTTGGACAGGTACAGTTTGAGCTTCCGGTTGAATTACCTGTTGTTGGAAGCCATACGGGATACCTTTTTACATTTTTTCCGATTCTGGTACTGACCTACATTTTTATGGGCAGGTTTATGTCAAAGATTAACAGCCTGAGAGCATTAAAAAATAATCAGGTATATCCGGAGGATTTGCCTGATCAGGAACACCTTTTAACATTTAAGGATATAACTTCACAACCCGGTTAAATCTCAGAAGATTACGGAGGATATTTAATGGCAAGGAATATTGTTCACAGTGTATGCGGTATGTGCACTGCCCGATGCCCTATTATCGCAGAAGTTGAAGACGGACAGGTCAGGCTGATAAGAGGCAACCCGGCTGCTCCCGGAATGAGTAAAGGAGTATGCGCCAGGGGTGCTGCAGGAACAGCCCTTATTAATGACAGTGAAAGACCCCAAACGCCTCTCATACGTGAAGGTGCCCGCGGTGAAGGAAAATGGCGGCAGGTATCATGGGAAGAAGCTTTTAACTATATTGCCGGAAAACTGAAATCCATTTTTGATGAGCATGGTCCCAGGAGCCTGCTGCTAACAGACAGGGGCGGCCCCTTCAGGGACCTGCACCGTGCATGGTTAAAGCGTATCGGCTCTCCAAACTACTGTAACCATGACGGGTCATGCGCACGCAATGTTCAGCACTCTGCCCTTTCGGTATTCGGATCAGGAAGAAAAAGCGTTGTGTATGATTTAAAAAATGCACGCCACGTTATACTGCAGACAAGAAACCTCTTTGAATCCATTAATGTCCGTGAAGTAAATGAATTATCTCAGGCGCTTGAAACCGGATGCAGGCTTTCTGTAATTGATATAAGAAGCACTGTATCAGCCGTAAAGTCACACAATTTTTTCCAGGTAAAGGCAGGAAGCGACTATGCATTCAACCTTTCAGTAATAAATGAACTTATCTCGGCAAACCTTTATAATAAATCATATACAGAAAGATATATTAAAGACTTTAATAAGCTTGCAGAGTTTGTAAAACCCTACACTCCCGAATGGGCTGAAAAAGAAACAGGAATCTCAGCCGCAAGACTGAGGTCCTTTGTAAAAGAAATTTCAGAAGCCGCACCCGCAGTTATCTGGCACCCGGGCTGGATGACTGCCAGGTATAAAGACTCATTTTACGTTTCAAGGAGTATTTATATTATCAACAGCCTGCTGGGCTCACCGGGAAACAAAGGCGGGCTTCCGCTGGCCAACAAACCGGGAGACTTTAAGCGCAAGGGTCTGAAAAGTTTTATGGACCTATATGATAAGCCGGCAGATAAAAGAGCTGACGGTGCAGGATGGAAATATCCGCATCTTGAATCAGGCCCGGGAATAACACAGCTCGCCTACAAGGTTATCGAAACACAGGATCCATATCCATTAAAGGCATACATTGCATGGCGCCATGATCCTTTAATGGGATTTGCAGACCCTGATAAAATGAAAAGGGTGTTTGATAATCTGGACCTTCTTGTATCAGTAACATTTTCATGGTCAGACACTGCATGGTATTCTGATGTAGTTTTGCCCCTTTCGCCCTATCTTGAAAGGGAAAGCATAATAGCATGCAAAAATGATCTTTTACCCTACCTGTTTATGAGGAAACGCGCGGCAGAACCCCGATACAATACAAAAGCAGACTGGGAGATTATTTCGGGATTTTCAAAGGCTATGGGATTTGAAGATCTTGTCTTTGACTCAATTAAAGACATATGGAAATTCCAGCTTGAAGGAACCGGGGTAGATATTCGGGATTTTGACAAAACAGGTATTGTCCTGCTTGGAGATAAACCGGATTACAAAGATCCGGATAATTTAAAGTTTAAAACAGAAGACGGTAGAATTGAGATAATAAACAAAGGCCTGGAAAAGGCCGGACTACCTTCTCTTCTGCCTTATAAATCACCTGAACAGCCCCCCGAGGGAATGTTCCGCCTGGCCTTTGGAAGATGCGGTATCCATACACAGGGGCATACTGTCAACAACCCCATGCTGTTTGATCAGATGCCGGAAAACACATTATGGATAAATACTGCACCTGCAGCAGAACTCGGAATTTCCGACGGGGATCTGGTAAGAGTTACCGGAGCTGACGGGTATTCAGAAAACATCCGTGCCATGGTTACCGGCCAGATAACCCCTGAAGCAGTGTTTACAATACACGGTTTCGGCCATAACCTGCCGGTTGAAACAAGGGCCTTTGGTAAGGGACTGGCTGACAACATGTTTATGCCCAATGGAAACGATATATGGGATAAAGCAGGCGGCGCTGTAGCCTTTCAGGAGCATTTTGTAAAGGTTGAAAAAGAGACTGATGTCCCTGAGTCTGCAGGAGGTGAAAAATAATATGAGTAATTATTACCTTATACAGGACAGCAAAAAATGCATCAGATGCCATGCCTGCGAAGTCCAGTGCAAAATAAACAAATCACTTTCCCAGGGACCAAGGCTGTGCCAGATTGTGGAGGTTGGCCCGAAGCTTGTGGGAAATCAGCCCAAAGCCTCATATATTTTCATACCCTGTTATCACTGCGAAAAACCATGGTGTATTTCAGCATGCCCGACAGGAGCGATGCAGAAAAGAGATGACGGAATTGTTTTTGTGGAACAGGATGAATGTGTCGGATGCAAGGCGTGTATACAGGCATGTCCATGGGGAGCACCACAGTGGAATACCGAAACCCGTACAGTATTAAAATGCGACTACTGTGCAGACCGGATTGATCAGGGGCTTGACCCGGCATGTGTATCGGTATGTATTACCGGAGCTTTGAGTTTTGGAAAATCATCAAATCTCCCGCAGGACAGGCGTGAACGCTACGCAAAATGTGTTGAAGTGTGAATCATGCGGAGGAGTGATTGGGTCTGCAAGGTATCTGGACTTTTTAAATAAACGAATGGAAGGATTGACCGAAAAATTAACAGACATGGTTTTATGCGACTCATGTGTACATAAAGAAATGGCAAAGTCAAGATGATGATTCTATAATAAAATATTTTTTCAGGAGGAAAATATGAGCTGGGTATCAATAGACTATGAAAAATGTACAAACTGCGGAACATGCCTTGAAGGATGCAGAAGATGTTTTACCATGGAAGGTGATAAAATTTCGGTACACGCTGACATTGAATGCTGTGTTTTGTGCGGCCGATGTATCTCTATCTGTCCTTCCGGTGCCGTAACTCACACAGAAATGAACATGGATAACTTTTATGAAATCAAAAAAAGAGATTTTATTTCTTCTGATGATTTTTTTGAGTTTTTGAGACAGAGGCGATCTCACAGGGCCTTTACCGATAAAAAAATACCTGACGAAGATTTGAAAAAGCTGGTTGATATTGTCAGGTACTGCCCTACCGGTACCAACAGCCAGATGGTTGAACTGATGGTAATTCAAAATCCGGAAAAAATAAAAAAGCTCTCAGATCTTTCTGTTGATTTCATGATTAAAAGCGGAGAAGACGCAAAGAAACGCGCAGACGAATTAAGAGCCAAAGGCACTGCTTCTGAAGCAGAAATAACCCAGGCCGAAATGATGGTCTTTTACGGTGATCTGATGAAACAAAGCAGGGAGATGGGAATCGATCCTATTTTTTACGAAGCGCCAGCTGTTATGGTCTTTCATGCCCCGGGAGATGCCTTTACAAAAAAGGATGACTGTGTGATAGCCTCAACCACCATGGGACTTTTATCAAGAACAATGGGCCTTGAATACACATATATTGGTTTATTTGAAGCTGCTGCAAAGGGATATCCTGCAGTAATGGATGAGCTGGACCTGCCCAAAAGCAATACGGTCTTCAGTGTTATAATTATCGGGTATCCTAAAATGAAGTTTTTTACCACAGTAGACAGAAAACCTGCTGCAGTAAGGTATGAATAAGAAAGCCTTCAGCTTTCAGCGGTCGGCTATCAGCCGTCAGCCAAGACTTTGATTTAAAAGCCTTTTGCTGAAAGCTGACTGCTGACTGCTTATAACATTATTTTGTAATATTTATTTCTATATCACCAACCTGTACATCAGCTCTTACAATTGTCCCTTTATCTGATATCAGTCTTCTGGACTGCGCTCCAACCAGAAGAGAGCGTGATGCATTTTCTGTATTTCCGTCTCTTTTTATAAAGGCATCACCCACATTTGAATCAATATCAACCTCGCCCACAATGTTTTCAGGGATAGTGACATTAATATTTCCTGTCGTGAGATTACAGTCAAGCAGAGTTATTTCTTTATCAATAATGATATTCATATCTCCGGCCTTCATAGAAACAGAAATATTTTCTGCCTCAACTCCGGATATTTTTGTTTCCCCGGCGTTCATTTGTACAATAAGGCGCTTGACCGGAGGAACATATAAGACAGTAGCAGCTGAGCGATCCCCTTTAAATCCAAGCCGTTTTGTCGGACGAATCGTTACCTTGTCTGTTCTTAATATGGTTTCAAATTCCAGGGTCCTAAAATGCTTTGCACATTCACCAGCTGCGCTCGGGCATTTTATTTCCATGGAAGCAGAAGCTTCTTTGTCGTCAGTGCCTCTAATAACCAGCAGTCCCGGAATTGCTTTCACCGTCAGCTCTGTATATTTATCTACGCCAAACTTTATTTGCGGATTTTTTACGACCTCAACCGGTTCACCCTGTTCCGTAGCAGTAAATACACACCCTGAAAAAAGAAAAAAAACTGAAATGATTAGTAATAAAACAATTCCGTTTATAAGTTTTTTACCCATTTTTTACTCCATATTAAGATTTTCTGAACCGCATTAAATATGTAATGACTTCAGCAGAAGCTGCAGCTTACTGTTAAGTCTCAGATAAGTATCTGCCGGACAAATATGTCATCAATTTGACGCCAGCTGTTTTCACAAAACTGTCACAACTTCACATCTTCCTGATTTAACAGTCTTTTTTATTTTCAAAGCAGGTAAAAACATAAAATATCAAAATGGCACTTTAATTGCATTTCTTATAATATTCTCTTAGAGCTATTACAAGAAATTAATATTGCATATGATTTGACTATTAGTGGATTAATTTATACTTGGGCACAATACTGAATCCGGAGACTGTAAATTCAATTGGCTTCTCATGAAAAAGACAAAGGCGGAAAATTTCGAAGCTTAAAAATCAATCTGGCAATTGCTTTTCTTTCATTAAGTGTTTTTGTCCTGCTAATCAGCAGTTGTATAGAATTATACTTTGATTATAAAAGCAGCGAAAAATATATTTCATTTCAGCAGCAGTTTCTTGCTCAAAAGGCAGCGGACTCTGTAAAGAGCTATATCCAGAAAAAGATAGAAATTTTACAGACAGCAGTCAGCACAGGAAATCTTGCTTCAGCATCTCCCTATGACCAGAAGCTTGTAATGAATAAACTTTTAGGTCTTGAACCTGCTTTCCGCCAGCTTATTCTTTTAGATAAATATGGCAATGAAACTCAGCGTGTATCAAGAATATCGGTACATTCACTGCGTAATAAAAAAGAGTTAAGTTATCAGGATGAGATACCTACCGACCCTAACCCTTTAAACACACGTATCAGTTCAGTATATATAGACAGTTTCAGCTTTGAGCCGCTGATAAAGATATCTGTGCCGGTTACTGATATACAGGCATCTTTTAAAGGTATTTTTATCGCCGAGGTAAACCTCAAGTTTATGTGGGAGCTTGTCGGCAGTATAAAGATAGGCGAAAAAGGCACAGCATATGTGGTTGATAAAAAGGGCAACCTGATAGCCTTTGGGGATATCAGCCGCGTTTTAAAGGGGGAAAACTTAAAACACCTGAAAGAAGTAGCTGATTTTATTAATTCTGCAGATCCAGTCCATAAATTTCATACTGAAACAGTAAACGGGATTACAGGTGAAAAGGTTGTGGCAAATTATGCTCCTCTCCTCAAGCCGGACTGGGCTGTAGTGGTTGAACTTCCTGCAGTTGAGGCATACAGGGATGTAATTGACACACTTAAAAGATCCGTATTCTTTTTACTTCTCTGCATTGTATTTGCAGTGATGATGAGCTTTTACCTTTCAAAAAAAATCACTAGGCCCATAATAGATCTGCGGGATGCCACAAAAAAAATAAGCAGGGGTGATCTTGATACGCAGATAGAAATAGCCTCAAATAATGAAACAGGCGAGCTTGCAAAAAGCTTTAACCAGATGATTGAGGATCTGAAAAGAACAACTGTTTCACGTGATCAGCTAATGGAGGAAATACACGAAAGAAAGGCAATTGAAGCTGAATTAAGAGAAGCAAAAAAACAGGCCGAATCCGCCTCTGAGGCAAAGAGCTATTTTCTTGCAAATATGTCACATGAAATCAGGACCCCGATGAATGCAATTATCGGTTTCACAAAGCTGATGCAGGATACGAACCTGGATGAAATCCAGAAAGATTATATAAACACCATGTTCACAAGCGGAAACCTGCTTCTTAATCTCATAAACGATATCCTGGATTTTTCAAAGGTTGAAGAAAAAACCTTTGAACTGGAATCAATAGATTTTGATTTTATGTATCTTATCGAAAGCATCTTTTCCATGATAAGATCAAAACTGATCGGAAGTCCGGTTGATGTTATTTACAGAATGGATGAAGGCCCGAGATATTTTAAGGGCGATCCGACCAGAATCCGGCAGATACTGATAAACCTTATAGGCAATGCAATCAAGTTTACGGAAAAAGGTGAAATATTCACAACCATTTCGCTGGACAGGGAAGATACTTACGGAAACGGATACACAGGTCTTATGCGAACATTAAGGATATCCATAAGAGACACCGGAATAGGTATACCTGAGGACAAAATCGAATCAATATTTGATTCTTTTACGCAGGCAGACAGCTCCACTACCAGGAAATACGGAGGTACCGGACTCGGACTTGCAATCACAAAAGCTTTTATTAATAAAATGGACGGCAGGATATGGGTGGAATCCGAAGAAGGTAAAGGAAGTAATTTTATTTTCACCTTGAAGCTAATTCAGGCAAAACCTGTAATAGAATCCAATATCAGCCCTGTACGCTACGAATCGCTTAAATATAAAAAAGTGGTTATTGTTGATGATAACTATCATACAGGTGAAATATTCAGGGAATACTGCAGCAGCGCAAAAATGGATGTAATATATGTTGCCGGTTCAGGTGAAGATGCTCTTTCGTTTTTAGATAAAGCCGAGTCTCTTCCCGACCTTGTAATCAGTGATATGATGATGCCCGGAATGGACGGATATGAACTGATTAATAAAATACGCTCCGATGAAAAACTGAAAGACCTGAAAATAATAGCGGCAACTTCCGAGGCAATACCAGGCCAGTGCATGAATGCAAAGATAAAGGGATTTGACGGATACCTTTCAAAACCGGTTATTAAAAATGAAATGATAAACGTTATAAGGGCAGTTTTTGGAGATAAACGCGAAGCAGGCAAATCAATTGTAACCCGTCACATGGCAGAAGAGATTTCATTTAAGGGAATGAGAGCACTGGTAGTGGAAGACAATCCTATAAACATGAAGCTGATGGAAAAACTGCTTAAGAAGAACGGTATCATAGTGGAAAAAGCCTGGAACGGAATAGAATGCATAACCATGCTTCAGGAAAACCGCTCCTATGATTTTATCTTTATGGATATGCAGATGCCTGAAATGAACGGGCTTGAAGCAACAGAAATAATAAGAAAAAAAATAGATAAAAATATCCCGATTATTGCACTTACCGCCGCAGTAATGAAAGAAGACAGGGAAAAAGCAAAACTTGCAGGAATGAACGAGTTTCTGGAAAAACCGATAAATGTAGATCTCCTTAATAAAATTCTACATCAATGCTGCACCTGATCAACTTTTTAAACGGTCGATATTATAGAACAGCCGGCAGTCAGCCTATTTTAATATTTAATCATTTTAATGAGCAATATGGTCGGCTCTTGCCAGCAGACTCTCAGGTACAGTCAAACCAAGTTGTTTGGCGACTCCGTAATTAATTGTCAACACAGGGTCTGCCGATACAACCGGAATTGTTTCAACAGGAATACCTTTTAATACTTTATCAGCAAGAAAAGCGGCCTGTCTGCCAACCTCAACCGGATCATTGCTTAAAATAAAAACACATTTTCCGCCGGTGCCATGATATGCCAGCCTGTGTTCTGTTACAAATTCGGACACCGCTGATATAACGTCATGAGAAACAGCAAATGGATCGGCCAGATGCATTATTGCATCTATACCTGTATCAGACAGTTTATTTCGAGCCTTTAATTCAGCGGCAATTTCGTAAGAATGTGCTGCAGGAAACTCAATGAGTCTAACATTTAAAAGCGCAGCTGCCTTGCGAAGTTCTGACAGCTGTTCCGGAACACTGGGGTATTCTTCCAGATAGGGCAGCCATATTCTTTTGGAATCAGGAGATATTTCAAGCAGGATTTCAAGACTTTTTACAGCAAGATCAGCACCGGAATACCTTACCCCGGTAAGATTCCCTCCTGGATTCCGTATGCTGTCTACAAGGTCATTGCCTTCGGTAAATGCAAATGTAAAAACAACGGGAATTTTGCTGCCCCAGGTTGCATCCTTTGCAGCAATGGTTACTTCTGTCGGGGAAGTAACTATAAGGTCATATTTTTCAGCAACCCATTTTTTTAATATGGCTTTTTCAGCTTCAGGTTCATAATTGGTGTTCTTAATATCATACTCGATATTCTTTCCTTCAACATAGTCGTTTTCATTCATTTTTTCTTTAAAACCATCTACTGCCGGCATAAGAAATTCTGCACCTATAAGAATACCGACCCGATTTATTTTTTCGCCGCTGTTTTTGCTGCAGCCTATGGTTAACATTAAAAATAAACCTGCAAACATGAATCTTCTGTAATTACGTGCCTTAACAGTAACACTCTTTTTCATAATGAGCCTCTTGATATGTAATTTTGAACTTTCGCGCATTTATTCGGTCCTGATAATTTCTATCCTGTTTTTTGCCTTAAGGTCATATAGATCAAGTATCCTGTCATGAAGCGGTTTTACTGTTGCCACATGTCTCTGCTGTGCAAGAGCAAAAAGCGTCAGCTTCGATTTTTATTTAAGCTCTGCAATAAATGGCAGATTTCTGTATTTTTCCTGATAATCCAGGCCGTAGCCTATTAAAAATTTCTCAGGAACATCAAACCCTGAGTAATCAATATTAATATCGTGTGCTGGGTTTCTTGCGCTTTTTTTATCAAGCAGTGAACAGATTTTTACTGATAACGGGTCTTTTAAAGACAGGTGATCAATGAGAAATGACAGAGTTGTTCCTGTATCAATAATATCTTCAACAATCAGCAGATCCTTTCCTTTAACCGGTAGAGTTATATCATTGATTATCTTTATATTTCCGGATGATTTTATGCTGTTTCCATAGCTTGATACTGTCATGAAATCCATTTCAGCAGGAAGCTTTATTTCACGGATAAGATCCGCCATAAACAGAACACTGCCTTTTAATATTCCGACGGCAACGAGATCCCTGCCGTTATAGTCAGCGGTAATCCGCCTTCCAAGTTCTGAGATCCTTTTTTTTAACTGATCTTCGGTAATTACTATTTTATAGGGCTCGTTTATCTTTAACATATAAATACTGCCGCACGGATTTGCCGTGCGGCTATATCTCCTTAAAAATCTATTTCCCGTGATATTTCAATATATCTGTCAATCATCTATTTCATGGTAAATAACATGTCCGCAGGATTTACAGTGTGATGCATCCCGGTCGTGATACCTGAGTCCGCATCCTTTACATATAACATCCGATTTTTCAGCCATACGCATCCATTCTTTCATAATCTGACCCAAATGCCATGGAATAGTAATTATGCCTGCAACAATCATTAGTACAGTTACCCACCTTCCTCCTTCGGTAACTGGAGTAATATCACCAAACCCTGTTGTAGTAAGGGTTACAACTGTAAAATAAAAGGCATCACCAAAATTATGGACCAGTTCATTGGTATTATATTCAAGGTAATAAAACAAACCCGAGGAAATAAAAAATATTATAAATATGATCAAAAACAGTTTCACTACCCTCAATACCTGACGGGTGATACTGCCGAAGAAAAAATCAGGGTCAGCTGTAAACCTTAAAAACCTGAAAATCCGAAGCACCCTTATGATCCGGAACAGCTTAATAAAATTAAGATTGTAAGGGAAAATAACAATAGCAATAGTAGGCAGTATAGCCACAAGATCAATAATACTGTAGACATCAAAAAGCTGCCTGATCCTGTTTTGTGAACCGTACAGCCTGGCCGCATACTCAATTATAAAGAACAGTACGATAATTTTTTCTATTCGGTCCAGAAGCAGCAGTGTAGAAGCTGCCTCCGGATCAATATAGGTTTCTATTACCAGAGTTGCGCAAATGGTGAGGTTCAGGAGTATTATGAAAACATCAATAATCTTACCCAGGGGGGTCTTACAGTCTACAAGATAAAACTGAAGAGTTTCCCTGAAACTGTTTTTCATTTGAAGCCCCATATTTGTTGTTATCCCCCATGCGCCCTGTTTTTATCTAAACGCCCTCGGTTTATATGTCTCTTTCCAGAAATCAGGCAGAGCACTGTCTGCTGTGATATACCGCTCTTTGATATACCATTTGCCGTTTACCTTAACAAGTTTGTCAAATTCCCTTCCCTGCTCCTGAAAACGCGGCGGTTTTGAAATATCGTAGTTTAAAACGCCGGTCCAGATAAACCACGCTGTTGCAGTATCTCCATTAACATCTATAATGGCATTATTTAAAAGCATGTGCATTTTTCCGCTGAAAGGAGCTTCTCCGCTCTCGTTTACACCGGCATACAGTTTTTCTATCTCTTCATGACCTTTTGAAACCTGGCTGTTGACATCAAGGATCGCATCTTCAGTATAGTACTGAGCAAGATCGTGACTTTTACCAGCGCCCATATCAACATAGTATTTCACAATCATGTCTTCTATTGCTATCCTGTCGAGCAGTTTTTCATATTCAGGGTTTGTATTTTCACTACACCCGGAAATAAGTACAGTAACCAGAAATACTGCTGCAGATAAAACCAATAATGGATATGAAAATGATTTTTTAATATCCTGTGCTTTTAATAATCTCATGATGCTCTCTCCTTTTTTTATGTGTCTTTTATGATTTCAGAAAAGCCTGCACCCCTGTTCAGGCAATTTATTAAGCAGGTTATTATCAAAATACTATTTTTTAAGATTTTAATTTTATGGTTAAAGGATATATATTATTTGATCTGCAAATAAATCAACAAAATATTAAACGGTAACACATCCTGAATTAAAGAGAATTTAACACTTCTTTTGCAGTCTGCCTTTCATTTTATATATATTCGAGGGAGGAAACCTCTTTCCTGCGGGATTTAGCTGTATAAGCAGAATTTATAAATGACAAAAAAAAAGGCGAATAATTATTCGCCCCTGCAATTTTCGCTGTGTGCCATGCACCAGTTTTTTATCTGAATGTCCTTGGTTTATAGGTATCCTTCCACTCGTCAGGCAGGGCACTGTCTGCGGTGATATTCCGTTCCTGGATATACCATTTTCCGTCGATCTTTATAAGCCTGTCAAACTCTCTTCCCTGTTCCATAATACGCGGAGGTTTTGTAATATCTTCATTCAGAACACCTGTCCAGATAAACCATGCTGTTGCAGTATCACCATCAACATCGATAATGGCATTATTAAGCAGCATATGCATCCTGCCCTTCCATGGCGGCCCGCCATTCTCATATATACTGGCATACATATTCTCTATCTCTTCACGACCCTTTGAAATTTGACAGTTAACATCAAGAATTGCATCTTCCGTATAGTACTGAGACAGGTCATGACTCTTCCCGGAAGTCATATCGACATTGTACCTTACAATCAAATCCTCTATGGCAATCCGGTCGAACATTTTTTCATATTCATGATTCGCCTTTACTGTATTCATGATGTTTTTCTCCTTTTAAATTGCAGACAGCATATTTTATGCTGATAGCTGCTTAATAAAAAAACAGTTTTTCATATACGGCTTCTATTTTGAAACAGGTCTTAACGATTTCCAGTCAACTTTGTTTTTTAAACCAAACAGACTTTGCTGTGCGTCATTATCATTAGATTTATAGTTTTCTTTTCTGATATCTTCTTCTGACTGTATTGTTCCGTCACTTCTGATATGCATTATTTCAACATCATAGCCGGAAAGAACTTTTCCTATTAACAGCCTGCGATGACAGACTGCCGGATTCTCCTCACTGCACATAAGGGCAACTTTGTACTGCTTAATCCCCTTCAGCAGCCTTTCTATCCCCTCTTTAAACTCCGATGTTTCGGCAATTTTTGAATAAAGCACATAATCTTCATGATCATAAAATTGAGGATCTGAAGGCTTGCCCCTTATTTCCTTTCCCATAAAAAGATACTTCATACCGTTTTCAGGGATGATACATTCGACTTCTCTTTTATTAAACTGGGATGCATAACGTGAATAAGGGCTGGACCTCACATCCACAACAACCTCTATAGAGTGTTTTTTCAGTAGCTCAATAAATGAAGCAACATCCTTATTTGAGTGACCTATTGTGTAGATTGTTCTGCCTGTCATCCGGTTATTTGTTCAATTTCTTTTCATTTTTTAACGTCTTTTAAATTAGCCAGCACCAGGCATCCGGTAACCAGAATCCGCATCTTTACAGATTATAATTTTCTTTAGGGACATTATAAGCAAGATCCTTTGCAACCTTTTCCGCGTGACTCATACCAAGTCTGTGTTCTGCTACAAGCCTTGCCAGAAAAGATGCATCTATACGCCTTGCCATATCGTGACGTGAAGGAATTGAAAGAAATGCCCTTGTGTCATCATTGAACCCGACTGTATTGTAAAAACCTGCTGTTTCTGTCACACATTCTCTAAACCGTCTCATACCTTCCGGGCTGTCATTAAACCACCAGGCTGGTCCAAGCTTTAATACAGGATAATAGCCTGCAAGAGGTGCAAGTTCCCTTGTATACCTTGTATCATCCAGTGTAAAAAGAACGATTCTTAAATCCTTTTCAAGACCGTATTTTTCAAGAAGAGGTTTGAGGTTTTCCACATATTCGGTCTCTACCGGGATATCCACGCCCTTGTCTCTTCCATGTTTTTTAAAAATCATGCTGCTGTGATTTCTGTATACTCCCGGATGAATCTGCATAACAAGACCATCATCTATGCTCATACGGGCCATTTCTATTAGCATCTGTCCCTGAAACTCTTTTGCTTCATTTTTACTGATTGTCTTATCAAGGGCTTTATCCAGAAGGGTCTGCATTTTTTCTTTTGAAACATCAGCAGTATAAGGCTCAACACACGCATGGTCAGTGGATGTAGCTCCCATCTTCTTGAAATATTCCCTGCGTTCCTGAATAGCCTTTAAATAATTCTCATAAGTTGAAGAACCGTTGCACAGTTTATTTACTTCGGTAACAAATGCTTCATGCATAGGATCGATAACGGAATCAGGCCTGAAACATGGAACAACTTTTCCATCCCATGTTTCCCTTATCTTTTTGTGTTCTTCCAGTTTGCTGTTGGGCTCATCAGTTGTGCTTATTGCTTCAATCCCAAACCTTTTAAAGAGCGATCTTACCTTAAAATCTTCTGTCTTTAATTTTTCATTGATGATTTTATAGCAGGAAGCAGCGGTGCTTTCATTAAGCTCTTCTTTGATTTCAAAGATTTCGCTGAACACATAGTCAAGCCACATCCTGGTTGGGGTTCCATAGTAAAGATGATAATTACCGGCAAAAATATTCCATATTTTTTCAGGTTCTTTTTCATAGGTAGTGCCGTCCAGTGTTGCCACACCAAGTTCTGCATGGGTATAGCCCTGAGAGCAGAGCATTCTTACAAGATAATGATCCGGGATAATAAAAAGGTCAGCAGGATTTTTAAAGTTTATATCATCAGCATACCATGCAGGATCAGTATGCCCGTGCGGGCTTATGATAGGAAGATCCTTTGTAATGCTGTAAAGAGAACGTGCAATGTCGCGTGTTTTTTCTTCAACCGGAAACAGCCTGTCTTCATGTAAGAAACTCATTTTATCTCCCCAGTAATTCCGTTACAGCTTTTTTCATGCCCTGCTCTTTAATCAGCTGCAGGTCTGCCTTAATCTTATCTGACATTCCGGAAATTTCATTAAGGTCCATTCCCCAGAATTTCTCATTACCTAAAACCTTTTGAGCAACTGTTTCAACACCCTGTTCAGCATCCCACAGATCCTTAAAAAAGGACAGCACATCAGTATCATCATTAAGCTCGATCTTTTCACCATCTTCATCTACTCCTCTGTAAAAGGTGATAAGAGAAGCAAGGGCAAAAACAAGTATCTCAGGCAGCTTATTATTTTTTTTCTGATAATCAAGAACCGTCGGCAAAATCCTTGTTTTATACTTACTGATTGAATTTAAAGATATATCCATGAGCCTGTGTTTAACATAAGGGTTTTCAAACCTTTCAATGACCGCGTCTGCAAAATCTTCCAGTTCATCCTGCGGCAGATCTATAGTCGGGATCACCTCATCAAATATCAGTTTTTTTACATACTCCCTCATCATGGAGTCGCTAAGAGTTTCGCCAACTGTTGTCAGTCCGCATAAATATGCGGTCGGGACCATGGCTGTGTGTGCACCGTTTAATATCCTTACTTTTCTGGTCCTGTACGGCTGCTGGTCATCAACAACCCTGATATTCAAATCCACTTTATCAAAGGGGATTTCCTTTAAAATATCCTTTGATCCTTCAAGCACCCAGAAATGAAACACTTCACCAACGACCAGCAGGTTATCTTCATAGCCTGTCTTCTCCCAGTATTCATTCTTTTTATCAGCGGGGAATCCGGGCACTATTCTGTCAACCAGTGTGTTGTAGAATCGATTGGCTTTATCGATCCATTTCACAAAATCATCTTCAAGGTTCCATTTTTCGGCAGTCATAACAATCTTTTCATGCAGCTCTTTTCCATTATTATTGATCAGCTCACATGGTATAAAAATGAAGCCCTTTGAAACATCTCCGTTAAAATATTTGAACCTTTCATAAAGGAGCCTTGTTACCTTTGCAGGAAAAGATTTTGGCGGGTTTCCGCTGAAATCATCTTCATCACTGACAGCAATACCGGCTTCCGTGGTATTGGATATCACAAACCTGAACGCTTCATTTTGTGCAATCTGCAGAAAATGATCAAAATCTTTATAGGGGTTGATACCCCGTGAAACTGACTCAATAAGCTCTATCCTCTGAATATTCTCGCCCTTTTCTCTGCCCTGTAAAATCAGGTGATAGAGACCGTCCTGCTTATTAAGAAGATCCACCATTCCTCTTTCAATAGGCTGCACTATAACTACAGAAGAATTAAAATCCGTGTTCTGATTAAGCTTTTGAATGATCCAGTCACAAAATGCCCTTAAAAAATTTCCTTCGCCAAACTGGATAACCCTTTCCTTCTTTTTTTCATGTTCCGCATAAGTGCTTCTGTTCAACTCTCGCATGTCATTTTCCTATAAAGTTATTCCTGTTTTAAAAACAGCTATCTCTTTATAGCCGTTCTTTTCGTTACGGACTTCTTTTCCGTTTGCCACTTCAAGTATATATTTAAAAAACTCTTCACTCATCTCATCAAGTGACATACCTGTTAACAGCCTGCCGGCATCAAAATCCATCCAGTTTTTTTTGCGGTTAAATATCTCACTGTTGCTGGATATTTTAACAGTGGGCACAAAAGTTCCGAATGGTGTTCCCCTGCCTGTTGAAAACAGTACAACCTGGCATCCGCTTGCGGCCAGTGCGGTAGATGCAACAAGGTCATTACCCGGTGCGGACAGGAGACTTAATCCTGTTTTACTGATCGGATCTCCATATTTCAGTACATCCACTACAGGAGATTTTCCGCCCTTTTGTATGCATCCAAGGGATTTTTCTTCCAGAGTGGTAATCCCGCCTTCTTTGTTTCCGGGTGAAGGGTTCTCATAGACCGGCTGATTAGCATCAATAAAAAACTTTTTAAAATCATTGATCAGCTCTACAATATTTTCAAAGACCTCTCGGTTTACAGCCCTTTCCATCAGGAGATGTTCTGCCCCGAACATTTCCGGAACTTCCGTCAATATTGAACTGGCTCCGTGTGCAATACAGATATCCGAAACCCGTCCTATTAAGGGATTGGCTGTAATACCCGAAAAACCGTCCGATCCGCCGCACTTTGTACCTATCACCAGCTTTGACAGATCAACAGGCTCTCGTGTATCTGCAGAAGCGATATTATATAGTTCTTTAAGGATATTAACACCCTGCTCTAATTCATCACCTTCATCCTGTGCCCTTAAAAATTTAATTCTCTCTTCATCATATGAGCCGAGCACATCCTTTAAAGAATCTATTGTGTTGTTTTCACACCCGAGCCCTAAAACAAGAACACCGCCTGCATTTGGGTGTTTTATTATTCCTGATAAAATCTTTTGAGTATTTAAATGGTCATCACCCAGCTGCGAACATCCAAACTGATGGGTAAACACAGAAACATCAAACGTATATTGCTTAAGAAACAGCTCCTTTATTTTTAATGCAGCACCGTTCACACACCCGACTGTTGGTATAATCCACAGCTCATTTCTTATTCCTGCACGGCCGTCTTTTCTTAAGTACCCGTTGAATGTGGAGTTCATGGAATCTTCCATGATCCCCGACCCCCCCGGTATATATGAATACTCCTTAATATCTTCAAGTAAAGTCTTAAGATTATGTGTATGAACCCATTCACCCTGTTTAATCTTTTTCAGGGCCTTCCCAATAGGATTTCCGTACCTTATAACCTCGTCACCAGGCTCTATATCTCTTGCTGCAAATTTATGCCCGAAAGGAATACCCGGCAAATCTTCAAGGGCAACACATACATTATCCCCTTTATCTATTTTAATGAATTTACCTGTCAACTCTTGCTCCGCCGCCTTTGACCAGTTTTTCAACTTCAGAAAGTCTTGCCATGGTTGTATCACCTGCAGTTGTCATGGCAAGTGCGCCATGGGCTGCCCCGTATTCAACAGCTTTTGCAGGGTCATCATATGTCATCATTCCATAGATAAAACCTGAGGCAAAACTGTCTCCTCCCCCTACCCTGTCAAATATCTCAAGTTTCTCGCGATGGGTTGCCTGGTAAAACATGCCATCTGCCCAGCAGATTGCGCCCCAGTCATTTACAGTTGCACTTCTTACGGTCCTTAGTGTTGTTGCAGTCATTTTAAAGTTCGGATAATCAGCAACAACTTTACTGATCATTTTTTTAAATTTTTCCACATTCAGGTTTGACAAATTGCTGTCAACATCCTCAACACTGTATCCAAGACAGGCTGTAAAATCTTCTTCATTACCTATCATTACATCGACGTATTTCGCAATGCGGCGGTTTACTTCCTGCGCCTTTTCCTGGCCGCCTATAGCCTTCCACAGGCTTGGCCTGTAATTAAGGTCATAGGAGATAACAGTATTATATTTTTTAGCGGCAATCATAGCTTCTTCAATAACATCCGGTGTTGTCTCTGAAAGCGCTGCAAAAATTCCGCCTGTGTGGAGCCATCTTACACCGCAGGTTCCAAATATGTATTCCCAGTCAATATCTCCCGGTTTTAACTGAGATACAGCAGTGTGCCCCCTGTCTGAAACACCAAGAGCGCCCCTGATACCGAATCCTCTTTCTGTAAAGTTGATGCCGTTTCTTGACTCACGGCCGCATCCATCAAACTCGCACCATTTTATAAACGATGTATCAACTCCGCCCTGAAGTATAAGGTCTTCAAGAAGGCGCCCCACGGCATTATCTGCAAAGGCCGTAACAACGGCTGTTTTCATATTAAAACATCGCCTTAACCCACGGGCTACATTATATTCGCCGCCCCCTTCCCACACCTGGAAATTTCTGGTTGTGTGTATTCTGCCCTCACCTGGATCAAACCGAAGCATTATTTCACCAAGGGATATAAGATCAAACTGACATTCCGCTTTATCTTTTAACTGTATAACCGCCATATCATCTCCTGTTGTCCTGTACCAGCGCCATGGCTTCTTTTGTCAATCTGGTAATTTCTTCAAATTTTTCTTCATTAATAAGTGATTTCCCGACCATCCAGCTTCCGCCTACAGCAAGCACCTTTGGAAATTCAAGGTAATCCATACAGTTATTTACATTAATTCCGCCGGTCGGAACGAACTTCATCATAGAGTAAGGCGCGCTTATAGCCTTTAGAGTTTTAATTCCGCCAAAGCTTTCTGCCGGAAAGAATTTGACAACTGAAAGATCAAAATCAAGGGCCATTTCAATATCTGTAGGATTACTTGTGCCAGGAATTACCGGGATATTGTTTTTCACACAGTAATCAACAACCTTTGGATTGAATCCCGGGGATACAATAAAGCCTGCCCCGCTGTCACAGGCTTCTTTTACCTGATCGATTTTAAGGACTGTTCCGGCACCTAAAAGTATATCATTACGACTTTCAGATATTTTTTTTATGGCAGATGCTGCAGCATCCGTACGAAATGTAATTTCAGCGCATGGAAGCCCTCCATCTATAAGGGCATCTGCAAGTTCAATGGAAACAGAGGCATTCTCAATTGCCACCACGGGTATAATTTTTAAATCTCCGAGTTTTGTAAAAATATCAGTAGAGCTCATATAATCACCTGTAAAATAAATTAAGAGAAATGAAAAAAGAGACAATACAACAATGTGTTTTATTCATCAACAGAATCATATATTACTGTTGAAAAAATACAGACAATAAGTATTATTGATCTTTCTTAACTGCATTTAATAAAATATCAACCGGAAAGATAATATGAAATATACAGAGTCACTATTTGATTTAGAGGGTCGTGTTGCAATCATTACCGGCGGAGGGGGAATTATAGGCGGAGAACTGGCAAAGGGTTTTGTTAATTCCGGAGCTAAAGTTATCCTTCTTGGAAGAACCGAAGCCAGCTTAAAACAGCGGGTTAAAAGCCTTAAAACAGATGAAAATGAAATAATTGCTCTTCAATGTGATGTTCTCGATCAGGAACGCCTTAAGGCTGTAAATGATGAAATACTGGACAGGTTCGGAAAAATAGATATTCTGGTAAACGGTGCAGGCGGAAATATGCCGGGCGCCACCATCGGTGTTGATCAGAATATTTTCGATCTTGAACTTAATGATTTTAATAAGGTAACAGACCTTAACTTTAACGGCACAGTCCTTCCCACCCTAGTTTTTTCCAGATCCATGGCTGAAAATAAAAAAGGTTCAATTATAAATATTTCATCCATGGCATCCATGAGGGCTATAACCAGGGTTGTAGGCTACTCTGCAGCCAAGGCAGCGGTTGATAACTTCACAAAATGGATGTCTGTTGAGCTTGCACAAAAGTTTGGAAACGGTTTAAGGATCAATGCAATTGCTCCCGGTTTTCTGCTGACAAATCAGAACAGGACCCTGCTTACAAACGAAGACGGCTCATTAACGGACAGGGGCGAAACAATCATAAAGATGACCCCTTTTAAGCGTTTTGGTGAACCGGATGAAATGATCGGAGCTGTAATATGGCTGGCCAGTGATGCATCCCGATTTGTTACCGGAACAATAATCCCCATAGACGGCGGATTCAGCGCCTTTAGCGGAGTGTAGGCTGCATATGTCTTTTGAATACACATGGAGATGGTTCGGCCCCAATGATACTGTTACCCTTGATGAAATAAAACAGGTAGGAGTTACAGGTATCGTTACAGCTCTTCACCAGATTCCTGTTGGAGAGATATGGCCTGTTGAAGATATACTGGAAAGAAAGAAAATCCTGAAAAAAAAAGGACTGAAATGGTCTGTTGTCGAAAGTCTCCCTGTTCATGAGGATATAAAAAAAGGAAATAAAACCAGGGATTCACTTATTGAAAACTATAAGCAGTCTATCAAAAACCTCTCACAGTGCGGCATTCACACCATCTGTTATAACTTTATGCCTGTGCTTGACTGGTCAAGGACAAATCTTAAAATTGCACAAGAAAACGGTACAATAACAACAGGGTTTGATCCAAAACAGTTTGCAGCATTTGACCTGTTTATCCTGAAAAGACCCGGAGCAGAAAAGGATTACTCTGAAAAAATCATTAAAGATGCCCGGAAATATTACGATAATATCAGTAGGGATGAAATAGAAGAACTGACCGGAACAATTCTTTACGGTCTTCCCGGTTCTCTTGAAAAATTATCCATAGATGATTTCAGATCAGCGGTTCTTGAATATAACAGAATCGGCGAAGAAAAAGTCAGGGAAAATCTCTGCCACTTTATAAGGGAAATCACCCCTACGGCGGAACAATACGGAGTATTTCTGGCAATACACCCTGATGATCCGCCATGGACACTTCTTGGACTTCCAAGGGTGGCAGGCACAAAAAAGGATCTTGAAAAGATTTTACAGGCATATGATTCACCTTCAAACGGAATCACATTCTGCACAGGATCGCTGGGAGCACGCTATAATAATGATATACCGGATATGGTAAAAGCCTTTGCACCGCGTATAAATTTTATCCATTTAAGAAGCCTTGTAAGAGATGTTGATGGCAACTTCACTGAATCCGGACATCTTGAAGGCGACATTGATATTTATACAGTAATAAAAGAACTGCTGATTGAGCAGAATCATCGAAGGGTTAAATCAAATAAAGATATTAAAATCCCTGTACGCCCGGACCATGGTCAGCTTATGCTTTTTGAAAAGGAGAAAGAAGGCATCTATCCCGGTTATTCTCTCCTCGGGAGAATGAAGGGACTGGCTGAAATAAAGGGACTGGAACTTGGGATATCAAAGTCACTTAACTTGCAGTATAATTTTTTTCCCGTTATTTATTTGAATAAAGCATTAAATTCCTGATTATTTGATTGAGATTATGTTTTGCAATTTTATAATATAAAGATTCATTGATCTTAATTCTTTAAATATTCTTAACATATATATAAATCGTTCTGAGGTTACTAATGGAGTCTGAGAAAATACAAAAAATTTATCTTTCAGATAAGGATACAGCTCAATTTGAATGCCCGAAATGCCATAAAACCAAAGAGGTAAATGTTTCAAAATATAAAAAGCTGGAAACATCAATTAAGCTTAATGTTAAATGCCCCTGCGGATATGCATACACCGTCTCACTGGAAAGAAGGAAATTCTTCAGAAAAGAAACAAGTTTCCCTGGCAAATTCAGCTTTTGTCCTCTTGCCGGATCAGATCAGGCTGGATCTATGACTGTTCTTGATATCTCAAAGGGCGGGCTCAGGTTTAAGATGAATTCAACCCCTATTTTTGAAAAGGGAGATATACTGGAGGTTGAATTCAGTCTTGACAACAGCAGCAGAACCCCTATAAAAAAGCAGGTCTTTATCAGGAATATCAGAAACAACACTGTAAACGTTGAATTCTGTTCCTTTGATACAAATGATTCAGCAGACAAGGCCCTGGGTTTTTATCTTTATTAATCAGGCAGGACTTTTGAAACTTTCAGAAATAATAGATATAGAATTTCAACTCTATAAAGATTCACAGTCAGATCCTGCTGCAATACGCAGACGCGACAGAAATATAGGCCAAGAATACAGAGGACAGGAAAAAGCCAGAGTCTCTATTTTTCTCTACTGGCTAAATAAAGTTAAAAATAAAAACAGTTATCCAGGCAGTTACATCTCCTATGCACTTACTTTTTTACGCTATGTTCTTTTCTTTTTATTTCTTATTTCAGGAGCAACAACCTGTGCCGCAGTTCTGGCCTATGACGGTACAAGTCCGGTTAATATTGTAAATTTTTTAGCTGTATTTGCAGGGTTACAGGTCCTGCTGTATTTCCTTTTTTTTATCAATATCCTTCCTGCCGGATTTCGTAAAAAAATACCCCTTATCGGAGATTTTTACAGATTTACCGGTTTTATATTTAAATTTGTTCTGGAAAAGGCAGGAACCGGCTTATATAAAAACAGGACAGAATCAATCCGCCAGTTAAGCAGTATTTTATACAGGGCTCGATCAAGGCACACTATTTACCAGAAAATGGAACGCTGGACAATTTTCAGTCTGACCCAGCTTGGAGGTTTTGCATTCAGCCTGGGTGCACTTGCTTCATGCGCATACCTTATAACATTCAGTGACCTTGCCTTTGCATGGAATACAACTCTTGATATTTCACCTGAGTTTTTTCACAGGATCATAAAATCTTTTTCTTTACCATGGGCTGCATTTTTTAAAGACATGGTCCCCACGCTTGATCTTGTAGAGGCCACACGATATTTCAGATTAAACGGCGATTATGCAGGAACCGGAAGCAGTGCCCTCACGGCTGGAGGATGGTGGCCCTTTCTTATCTGTACCCTTATCACCTACAGCCTGATTCCCCGTTTTATATTCATGTGTATTTCAAGAATAATGCTTTTGCATATGCATAAAAAATCAATTTACCTTTCTTCGGAATTTGACTCATTACACAGAAGGCTCACATCTCCCCTGTTTACAACCCGGAGCGAAAACAATACGGGAGAGGAAAACATGCATGAACACGCATTAATAAGCATGCCCGGTGAAAAATCTTTATGTGAAAACTCAGCACATCTTATTATGTGGGGAGAAATGGACCTTTCGGAACCGGAATTAACATCAATTATTGAGTCCGCCCTGAACATAAACATAACCGATATTCACTTTGCAGGAATGCTTGATAATACCCGGGATGAAAACACCCTGAAAGGATTTGAAGAGAACAGTGACGATGAACCTGTTATGCTTCTGGCCGAATCATGGGAAGCTCCCGGCAGGGCTGTTGAACATTTTTTAAAACGTTTACGCTCTGTTATAAATAAAGACAGAAAGATCATTATTGCTTTAATCAGCTTAGATCCAGAAAATGAAGTAATCTCTCCATCAAAGGCAGACTGGCAGAACTGGCAGGATCTGACATTAAAATTAAATGATCCTTTTATGAGCATTGAACCTGTGACAGGTAAAGAATAATGACAGGAACACCTACCTTCGCTGTAATAGGCAGGGTAAACAAAGGAAAATCCAGTATTGTATCATCACTTGCAGAAGATGAATCCGTTGTAATTGACAGCGGTGCAGGCACTACGCTTGTTTGTCAGGAATTCCCTATAAAGGTAGACGGTAAAACAATTATTATACTTGTTGATACTCCCGGATTCCAGCAGGCTCCCAGGGCTCTTGCGTGGATGAAAGCCCGTGAAGTATCTGCAGCCAACCGGCGTGATGTTTTGGCTGATTTTTATAATGAATTTAAAGACAGCAATGATTTTATTGATGAATGCCGTCTTTTAAAACCAATTATAGACGGTGCAGGAATACTTTATGTTGTTGACGGAGCAAAACCATTCAGGCGAAATTTTGAGGCTGAAATGGAAATACTCCGCTGGACAGGACAGCCCCGGATGGCCCTGATTAACCATATCGGAGAGGATGATTTTACAGAAACATGGCGACCTGCGCTTGATCAGTACTTCAGCGTTGTAAAAGAGTTTAATGCACAGAGTGTAAAACACAGAGACAGAATTGAACTGTTTCAGGCATTTAGAGAACTTAATGATGCATGGCGATCAAGTGTTGATAAAGCCATAGGATTTTTAAACACAGAATGGCAGAGACGCGAACGGGAAGCAGCCCACATAATTTCGGACATGATAGCGGATGAACTGGGTTATTATTCCGAAATAAGCCTTCATCAGCATGAGGCAATTGATGATCACCGAGCAGGCCTTGAATCCAAATTCCATGACTGGCTCCGGAAACGTGAAATAAAATCCAGAAGAGCAATTGAAAAACTATACCAGCATAATAACATTGAACGGGAAGAAACCGAACTGAGCAAACCGGTTTTTCAGGAAGACCTGTTTGCAGAATCCACCTGGAATATTCTGGGTTTAACACCAAGACAGCTGCTTAGTTTAGGGGCTGTTGCAGGTGCAGCAATAGGAGGAACCCTTGATGCCGCAGTGGGAGGTTCATCATTTTTAGCCGGTGCAGTAGGCGGAGCGCTTATCGGGGCAGGATCTGTTGCCTATTTTTCCACAAAAAGGTTTGCATCCATCGAGCATGTAAGCAAATTTTTAAAGGGAGGCAGGGTATATAAGGTAGGCCCCCATAAAAACCAGAATTTTCCATGGGTACTTCTGGACCGTGCCCTGCTGCATTACTTTACTGTCAGAGACTTTGCACACAGCAGAAGGGATAAAATAGTTATCAGCAGTACTGAAGATTCTGGAATTGCCAGAGATATAAAAACCGGCAGAAAAAGAGAACTCGCAAAAATATTTCAAACACTTCGCAAAAAACCTGATGACGGTAATGACGCGGAAAAAAAACAGCTTGAAAAAATCCTGCTTGAAATTATCAGAATAGATCAAATCAGTTAAGAATAAAAAAGGCATGGTCTTCACTGTAACAGAAGACCATGCCCAATTGTCTGAAACTTATAATTTAAGACAGATTAGAAATTAACTCCAAGTGTAACTCCAAATGTACGGGGATTTACATATGTACCTGTAACAATACCGCTCTCAGCTGCGAACTCAACCGGTGTTGTAAAAGTAGCATCAGTATAAACGCCTGTTGAATCACTGAAGGACCTTGTTGCAAGCTCATCACTGTCAAAAATATTATTACACCAGAAGCGCAGGCTCCAGTCTACACCTTCGGGCACCCATCTTGTAGAATTATAACTGATAGATGCATCAAACAGCCAGTAAGCGTTGTCAGGAGACATTGAATACTGGTTAGGCATATTTCTGTGCAGTACCTGATCAACTGTCTCGCCTTTGTAGAAGGCGTTTCCGTTAAACATTATTGTATCTGTACCTATATAGAATACCTTTGTATAACCGAAGTTGGCATTAAAAGGCCTGATACCTTCAACATCATCATTCCTCACCTGGTAGTCAGGATTTTGTGCAGAATCGCTGTTAGGTATTACAGCCTGCATAGCACCTGCAACATCATAGTTGTCATATTCATTCTGTGAATAGGATACTGATGCTGTAAATGTATCGCTTGCAGTAAGCAGCCACATAATGTTTCCATTTACGCCATACTGTTTTGTTCCGCCGGGTGACAGGGGAACATTGGTATACTCATCATATTCTACTGCACCTGCAACAGAGCGGCAGGTACCAGGATTAAGTTCGGTAGGCTCATACCCTTCGGCACAATTGAAAACAGCATACCAGTTATTATAATTTTTATATTTATAATAGTAAGAAGACAGATTAACCTGTAAACGGTTATCCAGTAAACGGCTCTTGACACCAAATTCATATGCATCCATGAATTCAGGATCAATCTTTTCACCAGTTCTGTTAATGTTGAAGGTTTTATATCCCTTTGCATACTGGATATATGACATTATAGAATCTGTGAATGAATAGGATACTGTTGCCTTGTATGTGCTTTCTTCATGTTTGTGAGTGGTAGATGCATAATCTGCAGGATCCAGTTCAGTCGGCAGACGCTGAAAAAACTGTCCCGGTATAAGTTCACCGAGTCCATAATTATGACCTAAATAATCCTTTGTATCCCAAGTGTATCTATAACCACCGGTAATACTCAGTTTATCTATTGGAGACCATGATAACTGACCGAATACAGCGGTTTCCTTGGTTGTTGTTTCTGTGAAAACATTTTCAGTAATCTGTACGCTTTCTGCAACAACATCATCCATATACATAATACCGCCGATCCACTCAAAATCATCTCCGGCGGCTATTGTGGTGTTGGATGCCAAACGTGCTTCAATGCTTGTATAGTGACCGCTGGTCAGCATATCGGTTGCAACAATGGTATTAGGAGCATTGGCTATCATTCCGTTTACCATTGAAAAATATACTTCTGTCTGAACACCGGGATTGGAAGCTACACCCCAAGAAAATGGAATATAAGGTACAGAAAGAGATGGAGATATTAAAACTACATAGCTTTTCTCTTCATAAAGTGCACGATGACCAAACACTACTGTAGCTGTTGCAAAGTCAAGGTCATAATCATACTGTGCGCTTATTCCCCATGATTTGTTATCATTCCAGTGATTATCTGATTCACTCTGCGGAAGCCACCAGTTTACAGACCATGGAGATTCTATTTCACCGCCCTGAGCGTATGGAGCAATTAAAGGATCATACATATCACCTTCAGGATCGCTGTATCTCGGGTTGGGAACAATAGTTAAATCACCGTATACGCCATAGTAAGTACCTGTTGTAAGAAAGCCCTTATTGTAAGAACTGTCTTTATCAAGTACTACACTGAGAGACTGCTTTTCAGTCGGCTCCCATAACATGGTTAATCTTGTACTCCAGGAGTCAACATCGCTGAAACCGGCATCAACATAACCATTACGTTCAAGAGAACGTCCTGCAACACGGAAAGCAAGCTTATCAGTAACAGGAATGTTAATTCCGCCCTGAACAAGCTTTTTATTATAGTTACCATACTCAAGCTGAATATTACCGCCTATTCCGTCAAAATCAGGCTTCTGGGTAACAATGTTCATACTTCCAGCTGTTGAACCTCTACCCTGAAGAGTCCCCTGGGGACCTTTCAGAATTTCGACTCTGGCAAGGTCATAGAATTTATTTTCCATTCCGTTAACCCTGGTAAGCTGAACACCGTTAAGGTGTGTTGAAACAGTTGTTTCATAACTTGGGTTGAAAAGTGGCTGCTGTACGTCACGAACAGTAACGGTCAGAAAGCTTCCTGCCATCGGTGATACATTAAGGTCAGGTAATGCTTTACCGATATCTTCCATCTGGTTGATATTAAGGCGATCCATTTCGGTTGGCCTTACAACGGATATATCCATAGGAACATCCTGAAGTTCCGCTTCCCTTTTCTCAGCTGTTACTGTTATTGCCTCAAGGGTAAAAACATCTTCTTCATCAAAATCATCTTCTGCAAATACAGGAAATGTTGAAGTAAGAAGCAGTGAGAAAATAATAAGCGCAAACAAATAACTACACCTATCTTTTTTAAACAAAACAAATCTACTACTCATAAATCCTCCAAAAACTAAATATTAAAAAAAGGTGATTTTTTTATTTCCATAATATCCCCTGAAAATAATGCTCTCACCCGAAAAGCCACTATCAGAATATAAAGGTATCCCTCTATAATTCTCCCGACCCGTCAGTTTTGACAGTACACTGGTATCGGCCTTCTGAATTAAAGGTTTAACTTTTTTTCAAATTATTGAGCTATGATTTGCTGATATCTGGTAGCCACAGAAATCTCAACTACAGATAGTGATGAGAAAAATCCGTAAAACATAAAACAAAAACATTTGTAAGTCCAAAATCTAAAAATCAATAGCAAAACTGATACTGAGAATAACTTATAAAATTTCAGCGTCGAATTATTTCTAAATTAAGTTACATTTAAAATCAAGTTTTTTTTTAGATCTTTAAATTAATGTTTTCCACACTAAAAAATCATTCAATTTAATATTTGTGCATATTTTCAGAACAGTGTCATTTTTGAATAATCATATTCTTTAACACTGAGAAAACAATACTGAGTATAGATGTTCTATTATCAGCTAAATTATTCATTATTAGTATCCTGAAGCAGAAAAATAAAAAAGGCGCCCTGATGTCAGGACGCCTTTTTATTTCTTATAAATTATTCTTAAAAGCTTTGTAACAACCGAAACCGGTTGTGTTTAGCTTACTCGTTTCTACTATTCACTTACACCGATATAGGTCGGGAAGAACCTGCTCATTTCCCCCTTATCTCCACTCATCCATTCATTATAGTTAAATCCATCAAAATTATCTATAACTCCATCATCATATGCAAAACGCTCAGACACATATACTTTATAGAGAGTGTTTGGCTTCAGGGTCAGGTATTGAGGATCCCATCCTGTCGGGTAAACATAATTACCGTAATTATCATCATCACTTGCATCAATATAGCCGTAAGTAACCTCACCTTCAGGATTCTCAAAAGCTATATATAAACCATAAGTGGCTGCAGATGGACGATCAGCTTCCCAGGTTACCTGGCCGTAAACAAATGTTGTACCCATATCCATGTCTATAATAACTGGATTTTCGTCTGAAGCTCCGGCTTCACCTGTTGTATATGTTTCAGGATCACCGCCATCAGAGGCGCCAACCGGGAATTTGGCTGAGTCGAAATTTCCGGATGTTGCACTTGCTAGAATATCTGTGCGGCCTGGAGGCACTGGGACAAAGCCGGCAGGTACGTTAAGGTCACTAAACATGCCTGAGCTTAAAAAATAACCATCTTCGCCTGTAAAACCTTTAATCTCCCATCCATCACCTGATACCGTTACCTGTGCGCCGTCAACTGCAGCAGCTTCTTCATCTATTACCTGTATTTCTACAAATGTTGGATCGAACGGATCAAAGACTCCCCATTTTGTAAAATGGGAAACATCGCCTACATAGCTAAAACTATATACATCTGCATAAAAAGTTCCCCAGGATCCAAAATCATAAGCTCTATTCTCAACAAATACTGATGTTAAAGTTAAAGTGGTGCTTGCATCTTCTTTCCATACGCCATCGGTTTCATCCAGGTACCATGCTGTGGTTGTTTCCGGAATGCCAAGTGCAGCGGCTATTTCAGCTGTAGTTGCAGGTAAAGCACCATCAACCCAACCGCCTGTCTCCCATTCCACTCCGGCTACGGGAATTGAAACAGTGGCATTGGTTCCTGAAGCTAAATCAAGTGCATCTCCGTTAGCATCAGCAATTGTTACGTCAATAAGTCCGATAGCTCTGAACGGAGTTATTGAACTGTCTGCTGCCAGAACACCTTTAAATTCTCCAGGGAACCGGTTTAATCCACCTTCATCTTCTTCAATACTTCCTATGTCAGTAAGCGATACAAAAGCACCTGCAGCAACACCGCCATCCGGAATACTAACAGAAGCATTTCCGTCAGTTACTACAGTGGCTGCTCCGGCAGCCGCTTCTTCTGTAGCGCCATAATTAGACAGCATAACAAGACCGGCCCTGCCATCAGCTACATTGACAGTGTCTTCATCATCAGAAACAAAATATGCCTTCCTGTAGGTTGTTACATACTCTCCGTCTACAAGGTCCTCATATTTCAGCATAACGCTGTCAATGGTTTCCGTACCCCTTGGATATTTTATTGTAAGTGTAAAACTTCCCTGACTGGCTGTAGCGCTGAACTCCTCTGATAATCCCATGGTTGTGACTTCTATATCACCCTGATTATCGCCGTCAGTATTCTGAACTCTTCCTGTAACTGTCCAGTGATCTTCCCATTCATGTTCAATCGAGCCTACATCTGTCTGATCGCAGGCCATAGTAAAAACCATGGCTATAAACAACAGCACAGTTGAAAAAAGGCTGATGTTAAGTCTTATATATTTTTTAAGATTCATATTCGGTCTCCTTTTAATTCAAAAGAAATTCTGAGATCATCCGTTTATAATTAACGGCATGTAACCTTTTATTGTTTCCGCTTTAAAAAAATGACTGCGGTTACTAATAAAGTTTAAAACCGCTCATATTCTTTTAAAGCTGGGAACCTGCCTTAACAGCAGATTCCCGCAGTCAGATGCCCTAAAAGTTAAAAGTAAGAGTCACACCAAATGTTCTGGGGGTAATATGGTGACCAGTAGCATATCCTGTCCTGGCAGGAAGACCATAACTTTCCCAGATACTTGAGTATGAAAAGTCTGTATAGTAAAGACTTGAAAGGTGCGCACTGTTAAAAATATTATTCACCCAGAAACGCGCATTCCAGTTTACACCTTCCGGTACCCAGCGGCTTGACATGTATGTAAGAGATGCATCAGCTGTCCAGTAGTCCGGAAGTCCCGGCATGGTGTATTCATTTTCTGTATACTCAGCCAGAGTCTGCTCAAGGCCTGTACCGTTGTAAAATGCATTGGCATTAAAGGCTAACATATCCATGCCAATAAAGGTTGTATGAGAATAGCTGAAATTCATACGATAAGGAGCGCCGCCGAACTCTTTGCCATCGCGGGACTGCTGATAACTGTCAGTAACTGCAACATTATCATTATCAGGATAACGCGCGTTTATAGCGTTACCAACGTGATAGTCTTTATACTCATTGTGTGAGTATGTTCCGGTAATAGTAAAAGTATCTCTGGGTGTAATGAGATATATCAAGTTCAGATTGGCACCCATCTGCTCAGCTCCACCGGGGGATATACTGGCCGACTCATTATAAACATAATCATCTGAGTCTATGGTTCCATTACTTTCGCCTTCACCAAGTATTTCACTGTCATAATCCCAGCATGCATCATTGGCATAGGTGTTTGCGCCATCACCATTCGGATCATCCGGATGGTCAGCTACATTGTACTTACATTTATAGGCGCTTACCCATGTGCTATAGTTTTTGTAATCATAGTAATAGGCTGAACCGTTAAACTGAAGACGGTTATTGAACCAGCGTGATTTGAAACCAAATTCATATGAATCCATGTATTCCGGATCGAGTGCCTCTCCATGGTAATCCATATTTCCTGTCTTATAACCCTTTGAATACTGAACAAAGGTCATTACGGAATCAGTAACAAACCAGTTCAGGTTTATCTTATATGTATGCTCGCTCCACTCAGCCTCTGTTGTTGTACCAGCGGTTATCAAATCACCGGTAGATTTTTCAACATAAGGAAACTCATGCGGAAAATTTTCCGGATAATTGTTTACATTCGGGTCTGTTCCCCAGCTGCCCGGGTATATACCGTAATACTCTTTCTGATCCAGAGAATAACGATAGCCGACAGAGAGGTTTAAGTTTTTGTAAATCTGATAGGCAGCCTGAGCAAAAAGGCCGTATGAGTTTGTATTGATTTCTACCCAGTGAATATTTGCTATATATGCATCTTCTACAACTTTGTCATTCTGTCCCAAAGCACCAACAACCCACTCATATTTGTCTCCGCCGGTTATGGTCTCCTTTGAAAGAAGGCGCACTTCCATAGAATCAAAATGAGCGAAGGTACGGGAATAGGATCCCAGTGTGGTAGGCGGTGCCCAGCCGTAAAGAGCGAATCCGCCAAAATATTGGTCGTTTGTTTCTATCAAATCGCCATTCGCATCAACAAAGGGATTGCCGTCTGCATCAAAATAGAGAGGATTGCCGTCTGCATCAAGCAAATCTGCTCCTGGAGCTGCCTCATAGGTATAATAGGGTCTGTAGGGATATGGTGACGGAGACTGCACACTAATAAAGGCATTTTTATCACGAACAACACGGTGTCCGTATACAGCTACTCCGTATGCAAAATCAAATTCGTGTTCCCACTGTCCCATAACACCCCATCCTTTATTAACTACGCTTGACAAATCCGAAGCGTTGCCAAGATACCAGGCGCTCTGATTGGGAAGGTTAATGACTTTTGTATTCCAGGTCTGAGGAAAAAGATCAGGCACATTTGGGTCGCCAAAATACTGGTCGCCCGTATCCGCATCTGTCTCCACTGTAGGATCTGTCTGAGCATGGAACCATGCAAAGTCAGGATCTGAGCTGTAAACGCTCCAGTAGTTACCATCTGTTTTATACCCGTGGGTTCTTGAACCTTCAGCGTCATAGGTCATAGTAATAGTATCTTTACTTGACGGTTCCCAGGTAAGAGATACACGGGCGCCCCATGAATTCTGGTCATTGAAACCTGTATCACTGTATCCGTTTCTTTCTATCTTTCTGCCTGAAATACGGGCAGCCAGTTTTTCTGCAATCGGAATATTAAGAGCGGCATCAGCCCTTTTCTTTCCAAAATTACCATACTCAAGACCGACATTACCGCTTATTTCACCCAGGATAGGCTTCTGGGTTGAAATATTCATGCTTCCGCCGGTTGAACCACGGCCATAAAGGGTACCCTGGGGGCCTTTAAGAACTTCAACCCTCTGAAGGTCAAAAAACAAACTGTCAAAACCAATGGAACGGGTCATCTGAACTCCGTCAAGGTGGACAGCTGTTGATGTTTCATGGATGGGGTTCCAGAGAACATTCTGCTGAAGACCAACATCACGAACACTCAAGATAACCTGGTTACCTGTAGCTGATTCGGTATCTATATCAGGCAGTACCTTTTTGAGATCATAGGCCGTAGTAATACCCAGGCGATCCATCTCTTCAGGTCTGACAACCGAGATATCCATAGGAACCTTCTGTAATTCAGCTTCTCTTTTTTCAGCGGTTACTGTGATTTCCTCAAGTGTAAACTCCTCTGAATCCTCTTCATCCTCTGCCAAAACAGGGAGTGTCACCCCGAGACATAGAGAGAAGACAAGAAACACAAACAAAAAACTAAACCAACTTCGAATAAACAGACTTAACTTTTTATCCATAATTCCTCCAAATCTAAAAATTATTAAAAAATTGAATCAAGTGTTTTCATTAATTCCCCTGAAAACAGCTAATCCATCTGAAAACCGGCAATTGAAATAAAAAACCGAAAAATTCGAATTCAGTTGGATTGATTCAACGGTACAAACAAAATTGATAATTTTGACTGTAAGATTTAATTTTCTATTTTAGGAAGCCAAGATTTGTTGAAATTTTTAAAATCACAGATAATACTACGGCACGCAAAAGGAATGATTAATCCATAAAATATAATGCACAAAATCCGTAATTCCATAAATCAATAAAAACAACAATCCGCTAATTAAAACCAACCAAAATCTTATTTTTTTCTTAATAAATTTTCACTATCCAAAACCTTGTCTAGTTGTTAGATTAAGTTCCTTTAAAAAGCAAGCTATTTTTGCTCAATTTATTCATAATTTTTATCACCCATGCATTAATTTGACCCCTGAATTATTTATTTCAACCTTTTTATTCTTTTTTATTGTTTTTTTATTTTTTTCACCCACATCTAGTTCTCTTTTTTTTACTGTTTTATCAAGTTGTTAGATCCTTTTTAAATTCATTTTTAATGATCTTAAAACTTATTCATTTCACATTTATCTAAAAGTAAATTTGGAAATATAATAAATTTTACGATTCTTTATTCTTTTTTTAATTAAACAGCTAAAAGGTTTAAATCAGAATCTATATACTTATTTTGGCAGGTACAGTAATTAAGGTTATAATATCACTTCATTCTTTTTAATTTATTATCAGATTTTCACATACATGAATAAACATGAAAGATTATTTACATATAAAGTTCCCATCTGCGTACTTAATATACACACTGTAACCTATTTACACACTTATAAGTATATTCTTTTTTAGTTTGACACATTTTTCTTTATTAATTATATTCAAAATTCCACATTAAAGTTTTCCACACTAAAACATATTTATCCAAGGAGGAATGAAATGAAGATTTCTATTTTCACCACAGTTTTATTACTTTTCGCCAGCCTGGCATTTGCAGGAAACATTGACGGCAAATGGGCAGGGACATTTGCAGGCGGCCAGGGCGGTCAGGAAATGCAGCTGGATTATGAACTAAAGACAAATGGAAAAAAACTCACAGGCACAACAGTTGGCGGCGAAGGCAGCCGAATCGAAATCATGAATGGGACAATCGACGGTAACAAGATAGCATTTGATGTTCCTATAGATATGAACGGAATGAAAATGACAATCGCCTATACAGGAGAGTTGTCCGGTGATGAGCTGAAGCTTTCCTTCACAATGAAGATGGAAGGCGGTCCCGGCGGCGGTCAGGGTGGTCCTGGCGGCGGTATGCCGCCCATGTCATTTGTTGCCAAACGCGTTAAATAAATAATCAAAGCCTTAATGTCTAAAAATAGTTTTTTATAATATTTTTTTTCAAACCGAAAACGCCTGGAAAATAGTCCTGGCGTTTTTTTTTGATCACCACAAGGATTTCTAAAAATAAAATCAGTGATCATATTTTCTAACTTGTGCAACTTTAAAAAAAGTATTATAGATAGTTTTTATTCAGAAAATGCTCTTTTTAAAGTTTTTCTGTTTTTTTCAGCCAAAGATGGTAAAATTAATGACCACACATTTAAGGAGGAGTAAATGTTAAAAAAGTTTATTACTGCAATTGCAATAGCCAGCTTATTGATTGCGGTAAACGGCTGTACAGGCACGAGTGATTCAGGGCAGCCCCTGAAACAATGTGACAGAGAATGCCTCAAGGGATTTGTTACCACTTATATTGATGCTCTCCTGGCACAGAACCCGGCTGATCTTCCGGTTTCTTCAAATTTAAAATATACTGAAGACTGTAAAGAAATCAAACTCGGAGATGGAATCTGGAAAAGTAAAATTAACCTGACCGATTACAGACGAGACATCATAGATGTAAAAGAAGGAACAGCTGTTTCTTTTCTGGTTATTGAAGAAAAAGTAACTCCTGTTTTTTATGTCATACGTTTAAAGGTCCAGGATAATAAAATCACAGAGATTGAATCAACTGCTGTAAGGGGCAGAGAGGAAGGAATGCTCTTTGAGCCCAAAAACCTTAAAACAATAAGCAGTGAAATGGCCTATGTTCCTAAAAAAGAGCAGCTTAACACCAGAGAAGAAATGATCAAAATGGCAATGACCTACCCTGAAGGTTTAAAGGTCAGCAGTTTTGTAAAGGTAGATTCTCCAATGGCGGAAGATGCATACAGGTATGAAAACGGACAGCTCATGGCAGGACCGGAATGCACTTTTTTCCCAGGATGCGACAACATGAAAAAACAAACCCTTCCCCCGCTTCCGGGTATCAAATACAGACTTCTCGCAGTGGATGAAGAAATGGGTGTTGTTGCAGTACGCATGAATTTCGGACCGGGATCTCTGTTTCAGGGAGACGGAGAACTCGATGTATGGCATTCATTTAAAATATATGACGGCCAGATCCATGCCGCCGAAGCATATTGTGAAATAGTCCCTCCCGCTACTCCATTCGGGTGGGAATAGTTACGGGAACTTAAAGGAGCTATATACGGTGAGAATCTCATGTGCTCATGACCATAAAAATAAGGCAACAACCTTAACAGCGCTGCCGTAATACCTGAACCTATATGTTCATTGACACGATGTTATTCTCTGGTATATTATCCGGGTTCCTCGATATTCAATAGGCCATTTTAAGCAGCATTTTAGACCTTAAAATGAATTTAATCAGTTATCAATTAAGGAGTTAAATAATGTCAAAAAACAAAAAGCCTGACAAAAATGAAAACTCAGAAAAGACAATGAACCGGCGACAGTTTCTTGTCGGCGGTAGCGCTGCTCTTGCTGCAGGTGCAATAGCGGCAACTACCGGAGTAAAAACAGCTGATGCTCAGGAAGCACCACCCTACCCTAAATCCAAAGGCTACCTGGTTTATGACAGCAAAAAATGCATAGGCTGTACTACATGCATGCTCAGCTGCTCTATGGTACATACAGGGGAACAAAATCTGTCATTATCACGCATACAGATAATTCAGGATTCTTTTGGAAAATTCCCGGATGACCTCCAGATTGCTCCGTGCAGGCAGTGCGTTACACCTCCATGTGTAGAAAACTGCCCGGTTGGCGCGGCCTTTATCGATAAGGAAAACGGCAACATCAGGAGAATCAACGAAGAAGAATGTATCGGGTGCGGAACATGCCTCAAGATGTGTCCCCAGCAGCCTCACAGAACCGTTTGGAATCACATTAAAGGCGTATCAACAAAATGCGATCTTTGTGTTGACACACCCTTCTGGGATGAAAAAGGCGGACCCGGCGGAAAACAGGCGTGTGTAATGTCCTGCCCAATGCAGGCTATTAAATTTGTCACAGAAACTCCAGATCAGGAAGAGACAGACGGTTACAACGTTAACCTGCGAAATGACAACTACTTGAACCTCGGTCTTGTCGATGACAGCAGGGTTATACCGCCAATGATGAAAAACCAGAGAATGATGTTTGGCGGACCGAAGCCAAAGGCAAAGAGATAGGAGGCCGATATGAAAATGAATGGCGGATATACAGGTAAAATAGCAAGAGTAAACCTGACCAATAAAACAGTCAGCACCATTCCGACAGAAAAATATATCGAGTATGGTGGAGGTCACGGTATCGGTTCTGCAATATTCCTTGACCTTGTTGGCGATCAGCTTCCCTTTGAAGCTTTTGACCCCAGAAACCTTATTATAATGATGACATCCCCCTTCTCAGGTACAAATGTACCAGGTTCGGGAAGATGTGAAGTACAGGGTCTCGGCCCCATGCTTTACCCTATTGAATGGTTCGGTCACAGTAACTTTGGAGGCCGTTTCACATCTCAGCTTAAATTTGCAGGCTGGGACGGTATTGTAGTAGAAGGCGCTTCAAGCGGACCCTGCTGGATAAATGTAGTAAACGACAAAATCACCATTGAAGACGGTAAAGATGTCTGGGGTATGGACACCTGGGACACACAGGATGAAATAGCCAGACGCGTAATGCCCAGCCTGAAAGACGGCGAATGGGCTGAAGTAAGCGATGATGATTACACTACCCAGGTTCCTGCAGTTGTATGCTGCGGACCTGCTGGTGAAAACAAGAGCCGCCTCGGCGCTCTTCTTCATGGACCAGGCTCCCAGGCTGCACTTTGCGGATTCGGCGGTGTTTTCGGATCCAAAAACCTCAAGGCAATCAGTGCAATCGGAACCGGCGGTGTCAAAATAGCCAATCCTCAGGAATTCATGAAAACACGTCTCTGGTACAACCAGTTCCAGTGGAACGTTGACAACCCGCGTGAAGGAACAAGATTTCTCCAGGGCGGATACAGGCTTTGCGGCGGCGCACCAAGCGGCGGTAATGTCGGTAACGGCACACCTCCGCTTATCCCGGCAAGAGCAGCAGCATGTGCATCCTGCCCGAGAGGATGCCGTATGCGTCTTGCCACTTCTGACAGTAACGAGTCAGTATGTGCAGGAACAATGATCTTCATGATTCCGGGAAGTGCAAAGGCTTCAAAGGTCGCTAACGACACCATGCAGAAGATGGGCCTTGGTCACTGGCAGCTTATGCCTACAATGGGATATCTCAGGAGTCTCAACATGAGAGGTCTTATCGGGAAAGGCAAAAAGATAGAATGCGACCTGCCTCTTGATAAAATGAATGATCCCGGTTTTGCACAGATGCTGCTTCATTCCATAGCCTTCCGTAAAGGTATCGGTAATGACATGGCAGAGGGTGCAGCAAGATTTGCCGAAAAATACGGTCTCCTTGAAGACGATCTTAGCAAGGGTATCCTGCGTCTTTCCTACTGGGGAACACAGGAACACTATGACTCACAGACAGAAGTTGAATGGGGTTACGGTTCAATCCTCGGAGAACGTGACCTTATGCTTCACAATATGGCAAACTATCCGCTTCACTGGATGGCTACAAACCGCGGTAATGAGTACCTTACAGCTGAAGAAGCCGCAAAACTCTACACCGAAGCTATGGTTCCGTATCATGACTATAAAGGTCATGAATTCATGATCGACTACAGTGACGGTCCTACAGGTATCTACTCAGACCACAAAGTTAAACAGGTTGCATGGGTAAAACACTACGAAAAAATGTGGATCGGCGGCGGCGGCTTCTGCGGATGGAGATGGCCACTGTGTATCACCAATAACACAGCAGACAGAAAAGGACCAACACCTGAAGCAGAGCCAAGGTTCTGGAATGCAGTTACCGGCTCCAATATGACCTTTGCTGATTCAATGGAACTTGGACATAAGATCTACACTCTCGACAGATCAATCTGGGTTCTTCAGGGCAGACACAGAAACATGGAAGTCTTCCCTGATTACATCTATGACCAGCCCGGAAGAGGAAGTGAACTCCCGATGTACGAAAACGGTAAATGGGGATATCACAACGGAGCGGGAAGATCCCTTGACAGGAAAAAATTTGAAGACTGGAAGACCAGGTTCTATAAGTTTGAAGGCTACAACACTGAAAACGGATATCCGACCAAGAAGACTCTTAATGATATGGGAATGAAAAAAGCTGCAGAGCTTCTTAAGAAGAAAGACAAACTTGGTTAACCGTTTTTTCAATATCCATTAATATTAACCTGATTCGCCGGGAGATTTTTTCCCGGCGAATTCTGTATTAACCATTTGCTTTAATTTTAACCTTATCTAAGTGGAAACAGTTCAAATTCCACAAAAAGTATTACGATGACTCATGCATATGATTTCTGTAGGGTCAAAATCCGGTCTTATTGTATCCGCAATTTAATTAATCAAATATTTTGGGGAGGTAAAAAATGAAAGGTATTCACAGATCAGCTAAATGCCTGCTTCTGCTTGCCGTGCTTATACTCATTTCCGGCACAGCTTACGGAAGCGAAAAAATCACTGTAATGAACCCGGCAATAGCCAATCCTATGATGGACAGGACAGCACTTACAAAGCGCCTGGACACACTGGAAAACAAAACTCTTTATCTGGTTGATATCAACTGGGGCGGCCCGGATGCAGCTTACGGTGTATTTAAGGAAATGGAAATATGGTTTTCCGAAAATATGCCCAGTGTGAAAGTAGTATTAAAAAGAAAAAAAGGCAGCTACATGTCAGATGACCCTGAGCTGTGGAAAGAGATTGGAGAAAAGGGAGATGCCGCTGTTATCGGCATATCCGGTTGAGACAGCTGTTCATCGGCCGTGAGCCGATTCTGTAAAACACTGGAAACTGAATATAAAATCCCTGCTGTTGGCGGAGCAGCTGCCAACATAATGAAGTATGCGGTCGGATATAATGTTACAAACGTTACAGGTATGCCTATCCGCTTTGTAGGATTCCCCTTTCCTGTTGCAGGTCAGCCGCAGGAGGTTCACAGACGTTATGTAAGGGGTAATGATATGTTAACCGGAAGACCTATGATGACAGTTATAATTGAAGGTCTTACAAAACCGAGGACAGAGGAAGAAAAATACTCAGGCCCTGCACCTGCGCCAAAACCTGAGCCAAGATTTTTGCCTGCAGACACAGAGGATAATCTAAGGAGACTCTTCAAGGAAAAGGACTGGACTGACTATAACCCGATCATTTTGCCAACTGAAAAACGCGTAAAAGAAATGCTTGAGGGTACAAGCCATGAGCCGGATGAAATAGTAGCAGTCCTTAACTGGCCTGGAGGAGAAAGAAAATTTACAGTTGAAAAGGCAGCTGTCTGTGCCGTAATGGCCGGTGCAAAACCGGAATATTTTCCGCTAATCCTGGCTCTGGGAACACAGGTTGGAAATTTTGGAAACTCCACCAGTTCAATGGCAAACATAATACTGGTAAACGGCCCGATACGTGATGAGATAGGAATGAACTACAAGGGAAATGCTATGGGACCCCATAATGAGGTCAATTCCGTTGTAGGCCGGGTCTTTACCATAATGGCAAAGACTGCTGGAAACATACATCATGGTGAAACCACATTCAGTACACTCGGTAATAATCTTCAGTATAACAACCTGTGTATTGCAGAAAATGAAGAAGCTTTACCGGAAGGATGGAAACCTTATCATGTCCGCATGAGATTTGATGTTAACGAGAGTACCGTTACAGTGGGAAGGGGCTGGTCTTATATATCCAGTGTCGGTGAAGTTCAGAAAGCCTATCCGCCTCATTATCTTATGCGGGATTATATGAGATCCCTTGCAGCGCTTGGCGGAGGCACAGTACTGATGGACCCGACGGTTGCAGCACTGCTCAAGGACAATTTCGGTATGAAGACAAAAGATGACCTCAGTAAATGGCTTGCAGATAATGTTGAAAAAACAGTTGATTCATTCTGGGGTAACGGTGTAGCCTCTACTGCTTTGATGCCCATAGCAAGGCAGGGTATTCCGCCTTTTGCCGACTACCTGAAATTGCCAGGTGATGCATTGATCAAACCGTTGAATGCCAGGGGCATAAATATAATAGCTGTTGGAGGAGAAATCCAGACAACATGGTTTGTTACTGATTTCGGTCTTGGAAGGCCGGTTTCAGTGGATGACTGGAGATAGTTTTTAAAACAGGGTTCGATGGGCTATGGGCACCGGGTTCAAGTGCCGCTGGCCAATGTCCCAAGCAGTATTAACCGGAATTTCAGCTTTTCACCTGAATCCCGGAATCCTTGACCATGAGAACCCTTTTTTAAGGAGTTTAACAATGAAGAAATTAGTATTATCACTTTTTTTATCCGTTTTTATTTTATCCATACCGTTACAGGGCCCGGCTTTCGGATCATCCGATCCGGAGTTCAAGAGAATAAAAGCCGAGGAACTGAAAAAACTGGTGGAAGACAAGAGTAAAGTAATAGTCATAGATTCACGAGACAGCGGAAAATACAGCAAAGGGCATATCGAAGGTGCAGTAAATATTCATTATGATGCTTCAGGTGATCCCATGTCCCGTCAGATGACCCTGATGGCACTGCCTCTCGACAGAATCATAGTAATATACTGCGGCTGCAAAGATGAAAAAACCGCAGAAGGCCTGGCGCTTGAACTTTATGATATGGGCTGTGACATGGAAAATCTAAGGATTTTATCAGGCGGAATAAATAAATGGAAGGATTCCGGATACCCTCTAAAAACAGCTGATTAATAACCGGAAAAAACAAATGAGTTGATCCGTCGGCAGTATCGGATAAAATTTTAAAAGCATTAGGAAAGGTATAGAAATCAATGATGAAAAAGTATTCCACAAAATGGATTGACTACACCCTGGAAACTGGCCAGGATTTTTCTGTTGCAGTCTGCAGCTACAGCGGCCTGGTTCGTCATATGTATATAGGTGATGACCCGATCCGTAGAATGATTGCCCAGCACGTATACCTGGATGAAGAAGAAGGATTCTGCCAGACAGGAGATCACTGCCTTGCCCTGGACTGCCCATTTAACAGGGCCGAAAGGGAACACCTTCTTCATATGCTCGACATGACCGAAGATGAAGCCATGGACCCCGAAGCTGCCGACGAGTGGGGAACAGGAAGTACTCTCCAGGGCTTTCTGTTATTTGCCAGAAAAATAGGTGAATCCCTGCCCGAAGATATAAAAAAGCCGCAGCCACCGGTTGAGGACTAGCAGGTATTCGGGAAGACCTATGGAAAAAATCACAGACTGGATAGCACTGTGGAAAGAGCTTGTAGAAAAACAGGGTCCCTTCTGGAACCGTAAAAAAAGATCCGAAAACAACGAGGATAAATGGAAAGACAGGGCAAGGGGCTTTGATATCAGGGTAAAAAAGAGATGGTCAAGACCTGACATTCACAGGAACTTCATAGTTTCAAAGATTTCAGAAATTAAGGATGCGACTGTTCTGGATATTGGAGCAGGAACAGGTGCATGGGCAATACTTTTATCAGGGGCAGCAAAAAAGGTTACAGCAATTGAACCTTCTAAAGATATGCGAAAAATCCTGAAAGAAAACCTTAAAAAAGAAAATATTGAGAACGTTGAAGTTCTTGACGGCTTATGGCCTGTTTCTCATTCTCAGGTCGAGGCCCATGATTTTTCCCTGTCATCACACTCGGTATACGGATGTGATGATCTCCCTGATTTTATAAACGCTATGACCGAATCAACCAGGTATACATGTTTTATGCTTTTAAGAGCGCCTGATCATGACGGACTCATGGCAAAGGCTGCAAACCATATCTGGGGGCAGTCAAACGACAGCCCTAATTTTCAGGTAGCTTACAATGCCATGCTTCAGATGGGTATTTTCCCTAATGTACTTATGGAAGAAAAAGGAATGTGGCCCTGCTGGACTAACAAAAATATTGAAGAGGCGCTTGAAAGAATAAGATCAAGATTCGATATAAAAAAAGATACTGATCATGAACAGTATCTGACAACATTGCTCTCCGAACACCTGATTGAAGATGACGGAATAGTCAGATGGCCCTCGGAAGTCAGGACCGGCCTTGTATACTGGAATTCAGACAAACATGTATAAAATAATAAGTACCTATTATACCTTTTTATATTTCGGATATTTTAACAAATTATAATCAACAGGATCTCAAAGCATGAATAAAAACTCTGACTGGAAACAGAAACTGGATGAATTAAAAGACTATATATCTTCAAATAAAGAAATATACATTGATATGCGTGAAATATCTATTCCCGAACATCTAAGGCCAAAGTTCTACGAACTGTTTGATGATATACGCGACACATTTGTGGACAATTTATTTTCATCCATGCCCATGGATTTTAAAACCTTTGCAGCAGCTATATTCAGTCCGAAGAAGAAGTGATTAAGGCCCTCAAAATAGAACATATTGAACTTCCTGTAGACCTGGTAAGTTTTCTGCACAATCCCAGAGAGGGAATGGTGCGCTGGCTCTACAACAGGCTTTTTGAGATGATACAGGGAAAGATAACCCTTGAAGAGTTTGAAGAGATGGCAGAAAACGATCTTGCATCAACAACTTTTGAGATGTATGAGCTCGGTTATGAAGTCTGGGTTATTTTTACACTTATTATCCTGCTTGAACCGGATGAAACCTACGCTGTTCTGCTTGATGATAATTTTGACCCCTATCCTGGAAAATTAACGGAGATAGCCTTTGGCCGCCAGTTTAATCATTCATCAAAGCGGATACCTGAACTGATCCTGCATTCAAAAAAACTTAAAAAGTATGCAGCCATAAAGTTCCCGCTTGCCAGAGAAATAGCAGGTTACCTGATCCCGCCGGAAATGCCACACAAGATGCTGAGAGACCGCACAGGCGATACTTCATATGTACTGGATAAAAGAGTAATGTTTTTATCCCTGATGGACAGCCTCGAAAAAATACCGGTTTTTGCAGAGCTTCAGGAGCGAAAGATAAAAAGCCCTGATCTTATGATCGAGTTTCACGGGCCACAGGATTTTTTGGATGAAGATAAAATAACGGAAATGAAAATACGCCTTGAACTTATGAAGCCCAAACTTGGCGCTGCTGCCATGCTTATTGATACGGAAGCGGAAAAAACGGCCTCATCATTTCCTCAAGGAATGGACGTTTTTTCAGCAGGGTTTGACAGGAATATTCTGGCTAAGGTCATCGAGAAGCTTGAATGCAAATAAAGTAACAAATTTCCACTGTCTAAATATTCAGACTGAAAACCTCGGCTATAACACCATTCTTAAGACAGGTCGGAGATCTGTCTCTACAGCAGGTAATATTCAAAATTGACGGCATGGGACAGATAATGTTTTTGTAGAGACGCCTATGAGAAAGTAAGTCAAGAAAAAATAGGTCTCCCTTAACAGAAAAAAACTGTTTTCTTGCTTACTGTCTCCTTCGGTCAATCTACCTGCATTGTTTATTAAAAACCTCTTCCGCTTTTCTGTTTTTTAAAAGGGGCTTCTTTATCAATATAGATCAAAAGGATAAATCATTATTCCTTACACGCCTATCTGAGCTCTCTATCATTTGTCAGTAAATTACTGGCAAATGAATGGGCTATGATAAATTTTAGGAATAAGCGGGGGGCTAATCGGGTCAATGAACTATTATCTGATGAACAGAATATGTTACTGTCTCTATTGAGCTCTCTCCCACAACCTATAAGCCTGAATCCAGAAAACTATATATAATAACAATGCTTATAGGCTCGACTACGTTCTGTTTTTATCCTTTTGTTTTTCTCTCCTGTAAGGTTGATATTTTTTGCCGCTTTTAAATACACCTAAGCTCAAGGTTGCTAATCTACGACATGCCTTATTCCTGGCATTATGTGCTGAATATCCTTTTTCCTTGATTAAATACTGATAGTAATCATTGATTGGATTATTACCGCCTATAGCTGCCAGTACTCCTGTTTTATAGACACACTTTAATTGACGGCAGTATCGTGGAGTCCTCTTGCCATAGCTCCTTCCTCCACTCATCTTTTCATGTTTTATTAATCCACAGTAGCTATGGTAATTTCCATATTTTGAAAATCGAAACGGAGTTACCACCCTTGATACTATCTTTACAGCATTTATAAGGCCTATACCTGGCAGACTCATTTGTTTTTTTATTTCAGGATGTTTCTGCGATAATTTTTTAAATTCTTTTTCATACCCTGCTTTTTCTTCTTCATAGCTTGCTATTTGACGATTTAAACTCTCAAACACATATTGTTCCGGTTCAGTAGCAACCCCTGTATGATCTTTATCTTTCCCTCTTTTTCCACAGGCTTTTAACAGAGAAGACTGCTGATTCTTTAAACGAACACCAAGCTTTACAAGATCCTCATATCCACTTACAAGACGCCTGAGATATACAAATTTATCAGCTGAATGAAATACCTCTTTAATAAGAGATGATTTTAAAAGGTGTACCAACTTCCTTGCATCAATCTTATCTGTTTTAGGGCCTTCATTCAGAAGTTTATTCCTATAGGGATCACACACTATCAGTCTGTCCACATAGTCATATAATTCAGTATAGAGCCACTGGGATACTGTTGTTTCTTCCAGTACTAATACTTTTTTCCCTTTTAGATTCTTTAAATAAAACTGTAGTTCTTTAATGTCTGATGGATTATCTATTGCTGTTATTTTATTTGATTTCTTTGTCATCCTGGCAATTGCCATATTTTTTTCTGCCCAATCAATTGCTATGTAATGATCATAAATGATATCATCCAATTTGGTCTCCTCCTGTGTTTAAGTTTTTTGTCGTGATTAACTCATAACACAGTTGTGTTTATTCCTTAAAGGAGACCATCTTTCTCATTTTATCGGGTCATTAACCCGTCTAAAAGAAGGTCAACCGGTTATGGCTGTTTTTTCTCTATATTTGAGGTTATTATAAACTCTCTTCGCCTTTATATTTTTAAAGACACATATACACAGGAGGCGGCACCTTATGATAGGAGCAATAGCAGGCGATATAATAGGCTCTGTTTATGAGCACAACAGCATAAAGACCAAAGGCTTTCCTCTGTTCAGTCCTCAATCAAGGTTCACAGACGACACAGTCTTAACTGTTGCTGTCGCGAGCTCAATTCTTTCCGGCATATCATATAAAAGCGCCATAAGGGATATAGGAAAGCGTTACCCTGATGCCGGTTACGGCGGTACTTTTATAAAGTGGCTTTTAACCGAAGATTCAGGCCCATATAACAGCTGGGGTAATGGTTCCGCCATGAGGGTGAGCCCGGTCGGTTTTGCGTTTAACAGCATTGAAGAAGTTCTTGATCAGTCTCAAAAAACTGCGGAGATCACCCACAGTCATCCCGAAGGAATCAAGGGCGCACAGGCAGCAGCACTTTCCGTTTATCTTGCCAGGGAGAAAAAAAACAAAGCTCAAATAAAAAAAGAAATAGAAACCCGTTTCGGATACGACCTGGACAGGACTGTTGATGAAATACGAAAAGTATACAGCTTTGATATTTCCTGCCAGGGGACAGTTCCTGAGGCCGTAATCTCTTTTCTTGAATCCGATTCATATGAAGATGCTATACGGAATGCAGTTTCTCTGGGGGGCGACAGCGATACACTTGCCTGTATTACAGGAGCCATTGCAGAAGCATTTTACGGAGGTATCCCCGGTTACATTCTTGAAAAAACTGCTGAAATCCTTCCTGCTGACCTTATGGAAATAACAAGGGCCTTTTGTGAAAAATACTGTATGAATTACAGTATATAAAAAAGGGAACAGCGATCTCTCACTGTTCCCTCCTGTTCTTCTAAACCGAAATTAAATAATAATTTCAGATAAAATCTAAATCTGATCCAGATCAGGATCACGCCATTCCCAGTCTCTTCCGCCTTTAAATACTGCAGCATTCATCTCGTTGCTGAGGAAAAGCAGGGTTGAATTGGGGAAGCGAAGAGCCATTTCAAGGAAGAATTCGCCTGTTGTTTCAGTGCTGGCAAGGACTTCTTTTGTGGCCTTAAGATATTCCTTCATGTATACGAAACATGATGAATCAAAAGGCATTCCGGGTTTCTGGTGTCCCGGGATGATTGTCTCTGCGCCGAGTTTTTCAAGCATTTCAACATCGGCCAGCCACTGCGCTCTTTCTTCTTCATTGATTTCGCAGGTAAAAGGATGAGCTTCGTTAAAAAGAACATCACTTCCATAGAGAAGTTTTATTGAAGGAACCCATACAACGGTGTTATATTTGAGGTCTCCCATGATCCTGGGCATGATTTCAACTTTATGACCTTCCAGCTCAAAGAAATTATCTTCCATCGGATCGATCGTAACTGCTTTTGTAGGAACATTGGTAGGTCCAATAATATCAACCCAGTGATCAATTTTACCGAACATCTGCTGGTTTACAGTCTTTGCTACTTCGGGAAGAGCAATAACTTTTGCTTCCGGAAAAGCATCCTTTATCGGCCCTATTCCAAAATAATGATCCGGATGTGCATGTGTTATATAGATATATTTAAGAGTTTTACCTGTCTCAAGAATCTCTGCAACAATCCTGTGTCCATTTGAAAGACTCCACTGAGAATCAAGTATCGCGGCTTCATTTTCACCCATCAATATAACTGTACATACTGAAAAACCGCTTTCAGGCGCAAAACACACCTTTGCTGAAAGTTTACCCGGTCCGTTATCTACTATTCTTATTTCCATATTTAGCCCTCCTGTTTTTTTTATTATTCAAATATCTATAGAAGTTTTTTGAAATATTGAATGAATTTCACACTATACACTATTTTGCTGTCTATTCAAGATTTTTACATGCTTAAAACAAATAAAATCACGACTGTACTGCATCTGACAAATATCAACCCAATTTTAATTGAACGCCATACACACTTATGTTACATAAAACGATCATTCCGGTGCTTCTTTTGTATTAACCTGATTGTTGGGAGGCTGTTTTGAAAGATTTCAATGGGAAAGTCGCCTTTATTACCGGCGGGGCATCAGGACTCGGTTTTGGCCTGGCAAAAGTTTTTGCTGAAGCAGGATGCAGAATTGTTATTGCGGATATCAGGAAGGATCATCTGGATGAAGCAATGGAACATTTCAGAAAAACAGATGCAGTTGTACATGCTGTAAAACTGGATATTACAGACCGCAGCGCATTCAAAAGTGCAGCAGATGAAGTTGAAGAAGTATTCGGCACCCCCCCCGAACTTTTATTTAACAATGCAGGAGTCAACTCTTTCGGACCGGCAGAAGCAACCACCTATGATGACTGGGACTGGATACTGGGAGTAAATCTAAATGGAGTTATAAACGGTATCACAACCTTTCTGCCTCGCATGATAAAGGCCGGTAAAGGCGGACTCATTTACATCAGTGCGTCAGCCGGCGGGCTTTTAGGCGGAGCGTCTACAATGCCCTACAGTACTGCCAAGGCCGCGGTCATCAGTATGGCTGAGGGATACCGTGAGGCGCTTTCAAAATACAATATACAGGTGGCGGTGTGCTGTCCCGGGGGCATAAACTCAAACATCGGATACTCAACTGAAATACGGCCTTCTCATCTTAAAAACACCGGTTACATAGAAGATGATAAAGTGGTAAATGCACTTAACAGACTTTATAAACAGGTAGGTCAGGATCCGGTTGAACTGGCTGAATATATAAAGCATAAAATAGAAGAAGACAGGTTTTACATCATTCCTAAATCCATGCACAGCCTGATAGATAAAAAAAATAATGAATTAAAGGAATCAATGCCGGAATTCATTCAGCCTTCACCGGAAGAAGCGTTAAGGCTCAAAGAAGCGTGGAGCAATATGAAATACGTCGGAGGCATCAGGGAAGACCTTGACTGGGTTAAGCCGGATCATCAGAAAGAATTCGGACCAATAATAGATAAGGGAAAATAGTTTTCATATAAAATAATTATCAGGAGGTTTTAACATGAATTTGACACCGCCGATTACCAGCATGACCGATGCATTCAGTGTAAAGGGCAAGAATGTCGTTGTAACAGGAGGAAACCGGGGAATCGGTCTGGGAATAAGCACAGCATTTGCCCAGAGCGGAGCCAATGTGGTTATCCTTTGCAGGAGCGTTGAAAAAGGTGCACAGGCTGCCGAAAACTTCATACAGTATGGAGGCAGATATACGTGTATAAAATGTGACATCGCGGACAGTAAAAGCGTTGCTGCTGCAGTTGAAAACATTTACTCTTTTTTTGAAAATGTTGATGTACTTGTTAATAACGCAGGAGTTGCAACCAATATAGAGTTTTTAAAGGACAAAGACATGAGCGAATGGCACAGGGTAATAGATACCAACCTTCACGGAGTTGCCAACCTCATATATGCAATTGCTCCTAAAATGCGCGATGCAGGCCTTGGCGGCAGAATTATCAATATCTCATCCATAGGCGCCCAGAACATCGGAGATGCGTTGAGTCACCCCAATGCCCCCTATCATGCATCAAAGGCAGCCCTTGACCATTTCACAAGATATCTCGCTGTAGAACTCGGTGAATACGGCATCAGGGTAAACAGTATTGAGCCCGGTCCGTTCCACTCTGATCTTGATAAGGATCTCCCTGAAGAAGCCCATGAATTTATCCGAAGAGAAACACCCTGTCACCGCTTTGGAGAACCTATCGAAATAGGCGCCTACTGCGTTTTTCTGTCTTCACCGGCCGGCAGTCATATAACAGGTTCAATATGCGTGCATGACGGCGGACTTCTTTGCAGAGCTGGTTGATATATTCTTTTTTCCGGGCACGGCAGGCGGTGCCCCTACAGATCACGGCTGTATCAAAAATTCAAATTCAATACAGGAGAATAGAAAATGTCTAACATCAAATATTTCGCACTGGCCAGTCAGGGGAATCCCGTTAAAACCGCTGTTGATCCGGAAGATGCCAGGGTTAACGCTGTATGGATGGACGGCGACACGATAAAGGGATGCATGTTCAACGAAGTGTCATGGTACCTTAAACCATGCAGAGAACAGGGTTTGTTAAAACATAATTCTGATGAAGTTATTTTTCTTTTAGGAGGAGACCCGGATAAGCCTGACAGCCTTAATGCCGAAGTGGATTTATGGATAGAAAACGATAAACTCACCCTTACAAGTACATGTGCCGTGTTTGTACCAAAGGGTGCAGCCCATGGCAGCCTTGAAGTAAAAAGCCTTGAAAAACCTTTTTTCTATTACACATGCCATCTTAACACGGATAATTTCGAAGCATTTCCGGCGCAGGCATCTGCCGAACCTGGGACCTATGCAAATCATTATGTAGAAAAGTACGAACGTCCTGACGGTACAGTTCCTGATGCGCCTGAAGGTTTTATCAAGTTTCTGGTATACCTTGACGGCACAAGGCTCAAGGGCGCCCCGTATGCCGAAGCAGTATGGTTCTGCAAAACAAATGATACAGGCCCGGCCCCTCACCTGCACGATGATTTTGATGAATTTATCGGATTTATAGGCACAGACCCGGAACATCCCGAAGAACTGAACGCAAAAGTGGATTTTTTTGTAGGTGATGAAAAAATCACTGTCACCAAAAGCTGCCTTGTTTATATTCCAAGAGGCATTAAACACAGCCCCATATTTGTGCCTGAACTGGCCAGGCCGATATTCCATTTTTCAGGCGGAAATGGAGGCGATTACTCCAGAGATGGAGACGAAAACCGAAACCAGAACCTTTTTAAAATGTAACTAACGTTCACCGGTATTCCCTGCCAGGTCGGCCTTAACCGTCAGCAAATCATGCTGGCGGTTAACATATTAATTATTCCTATTTTTTTTATACTCAGCTATAATTATCACTTAATCTTGAATTGATGCTCTTCACTCATTGTATTTAGGTTACTTTCACGTATTATCACCCGGGAGTTTATATGAATAAAGCAGAGGATGATAAAATATTCACAGAAAGATCAGATAATACCGGAAACATCAGGCTTGGATTCAAATTCGCTGTAATGGGAGCATGCAGCGTCTTAATAACGGCTGCAGCCTTTGTAATTATAGCGATATGGCAAAGCGGTCAATACAACAAACTTGCACAGAGCGAAGTTGATAAGCTGATCAGCGAAGGGCTGAATCATATCACCAGGGGAATATACAATCTTGTTCAATCAGAAGATGAAGCCACACAGATTCAGGTTAACGGGAATCTGTATGTTGCTTACCACATTCTTTCGGACAAAGGTGAAATCTCTCTTTCAGACGATAAATTAGAATGGGATGCTGTAAACCAATTTTCCGGCAAATCCCAGAAAGTAATACTTCCAAAATTTCTGCTGGGTAATAACTGGATCGGTAAAAATCATGACATTTCAAAATTAACACCGGTTGTTGATGAGGTGAATCAAATCGTCGGTGAATACGCAACAATATTTCAGCGCATAAATCAGAAGGGAGATATGCTAAGGATTGCAACCGGCCTGAAAACACCTGAAAATAAAAGAGCAATAGGAACCTTTATACCTGCAGTAAATCCTGATGGATCAAAAAACCCGATTATCACGTCTATGCTCAGCAATGATATATACCGCGGAAGATCTTTTATCGAAGACAGCTGGTACCTCGCTGCATATAAACCACTGAATGATAAAAACGGTAATATTGTGGGAATGATAAGTTATGCAATAAGCCAGAAAACTGTCGAAGAAAGAATAAGGCAGAAAATCCTGCACACTCTGGTTGGTAAAACAGGATATGTATATGTAATAGGGAGCAGCGGCAAAGAACTGGGGCACTACATTATATCCCATAAAGGGGAGCGTGACGGAGAAAACATATGGGATAATAAAGACAGTGACGGACGCTATGTGATCCGTGAAATAATAAAGACAACAACATCTCTTGCCTCTAAAGAAATGGCTACTTTGCGTTACCGCTGGCAAAATCCAGGAGAAAAGGAGCCCAGGTGGAAAATAGTAAGATTGATATATTATGCCCCATGGAACTGGGTTATTGGGACAAGCGTATATGAAGATGAACTTCAGGTATACAGCTCACTCTTGAGCAACGGCAGACATAGCATGGTTAACATTATGAGTCTTGCAGGTATTCTGATCATATGTTTTGTAGGAATAATTTTTATATTTATTGCCCTGAAAATAACACGTCCTGTAAAAGAAATGACCTCTGTAGCAGAAAAAATAATCGGAGGAGATCTGAGCCAGGTAATAAATGTCAGCTCCCGTGATGAAATAGGGATTCTAGCCCATACCTTTAATACAATGACCAGCAAGCTGAAAGTAACCATGGATAATCTGGTAAAAAGTGAAGAAAAATATCGCGGCATTTTTAATAACGCAATAGAAGGATTATTTCAAAACAGTCTGGACGGTAAAATTTTAAACATCAATCCGGCTATGGCGCATATACTTGGATATGACTCGCCTGAAGATTTGATAACAACCGTTAAAAGTGTAAGAGACCAGCTATATGTAAATCCTGGAGACAGAGAACAAATTGTAAAAAGACTGCGGGAACACGGAGCCATATTTGAGAGTGAAGTGGAATTTTATAAAAAAAACAGGCAGAAAATATGGGTATCCATAAGCGCCAGGCTTATCCGGACAGATAACAGCGATGTTCCTGTAATTGAAGGTTTTATAGTAGATATAAGCCAACGAAAACTTGCAGAAGACGCGCTTTCAGAGTCCAGAAATTATCTAAATGAGATTATCAACACGGTCGCTGATCCGCTGTTTGTTAAAGACAAAGATTTCAAATTGGTGCTTGTAAATAATGCAATGTGTGAACTGACAGGTATTCCAGGAGAAAGGCTTCTAGGTTTGACCAACTATGACTACTGCAGTAAAGAGGAGGCCGATACATTTAATGCTGAAGACAGGCTTGTCCTTGATAAAGGAATTGAATATACAGGAGAAGCCTCTTTCACAGACAGCAGCGGCAGTAGACATATAATTTTAACAAAAAAGACACGCTATTCAGATAAAACAGGAAACAAGTTTGTTGTCGGGATAATAAGAGACATAACAGAATATAAAACGGCGGAAGAAGAAAAAAACAGGCTTGAAGCACGCCTTGCCCAGTCACAGAAAATGGAAGCAATAGGAACCCTGGCAGGAGGCATTGCCCATGACTTCAATAATATTCTGTCTGCAATTATCGGATACACACAGCTGGCTCTTGATGACATTGAAAAGGATTTAAAAGTCAGAGGTTCACTGAAAGAAGTACTTAAATCAAGTGAGCGTGCAAGGGAACTTATCAAACAGATCCTTTCATTCAGCAGAATGAAAAAGGATGAAAGTTCTACCCTTAATATTAAGAATGCAATAAAGGAATCTATCAGGATGCTGAGACCTATCATCCCGTCCAATATTGAGATCAATGAAGAACTGAACTGCTCCCCCTTTGTGATGTCAAATCAGACTCATCTTAACCAGATAATGCTTAACCTGTGCAGTAATGCTGCTCATTCAATGGATGTCTCTGGAGGAACACTGGGAATAAGCCTTACCCGGTTAAACATCAGTAAAAACAACAGGCCTTTTGAAGAAAATTTACAGGATGGCAAATATGTAAAGATATCTATCAGTGATACAGGGAAAGGAATTCCACCTGAGATCAGGGAGCGTATATTTGAGCCCTACTTTACAACAAAAGAAACAGGAAAAGGAACAGGGCTCGGCTTATCGGTTATACACGGGATAATAAAAAGTCAGAAGGGTGCAATTACATGCAGCAGCAATGATACAGGGGGAACGACCTTTGATGTCTACCTTCCTGAAATCGACGCAGACCTTATCGATGAGCAGGTACCTGATTCGGAAGAAATGATTACCGGAAGCGGTAATATTCTTGTAGTGGATGACGAACCTGTGCTCATAAACCTCATGACACAGATGCTGGAAAGACTAGGCTATAAAGTTGCCTCAAGTACCAGCAGCCCTGAAGGATTACAACTTTTCAAAGATAACCCGGATCAGTATGATCTTGTTATCACAGACATGACAATGCCAAAGATGACAGGCGACACACTGGCAAAGGAAATTCTGGCTGTAAGAAAAAATACACCTGTAATACTGTGTACAGGGTATAATGAACATATTTCAAAAGAAGGCGCAAAAGCGGCAGGAATAGTCGAATTTTTAATGAAGCCTGTTGACATGAAAAAACTTTCTGTTTTAGTCCATAAAGTACTGCAGCAATACAGTGAGTAATGGGGGCAGGACTTCCCCTGCCCGCATGTATTATCTGTGATCAGTTATCACTGTACGGTGGCAACAGGCCTTGAATTTTTAACAAGATCAGTATCAAACACTGCAGCAGCATAAGTCAGACGCTTTACCATATCCGGGTTTTCCTCATATATGTTATTGCTCTCATCAGTATCATCGGGAAGATAGTAAAGTTCTTTTACTTTATAGGGCACTCCGTTTCCGTACCCCTCAGGGTCCTTCCAGAAATGAAGCTTAAAGCCGGCTGCATTTCTTACTGCATTAAGGTTTCCTGATACACTGCTGTAATAATAAAAATAATCATGAGGTGTTTTTGATGAGGGATCTTTTATCAGTTCTGTAATATCCATACCGTCAATCACTCTGTCACCGGGGAGTTCTGCACCTGCAAGACCGGCTATGGTTGGAAGCAGGTCCATTGTAGAAGTAAGCTCTCTGCAGGTTTTATCTGCCGGCAGTTTACCAGGCCATCTCATAACTGTGGGAACCCGCATTCCGCCTTCCAGGGTCTGTCCTTTCCATCCGGAAAGAGGCAAAGCGCTTCCGGTAGTACCGTCTCCGCCCATGCCGATAAAATCCACCTGCTGTGCCGACTTCCATGGACCATTGTCCGAGGTAAAAACAATAAGGGTATTGTCATCTATCCCAAGTTTTTTAAGTGTACTCACTATCAGCCCTGCTCCGCTGTCTATCTCCTGAACGGAATCACCGTAGTCTCCCCTTTTACTTGAGTCAGTAAATTCTTCGGATGAGTGACAGGGATAATGGGGCATTGAGTGGGCAAGATATAAGAAGAAAGGTTTATCTTTATTACTGCTGATAAATCTGACAGCTTCTTCTGTATATCTCTTTGTGAGGGTTGTCTGATCAACCGGCGCCTCTATAACTTCTTCATTACGCATAAGAGGAAGTTTGGGAAAGCCTCCCATTGCGTCTGATATGGGATGTTTCGGATTCATATCATTGCTGTAGGGAATACCAAAATAATAGTCAAATCCCTGCTTTACAGGAAGAAGTTCCGAAGGTCTGCCAAGGTGCCACTTTCCTATGCATGCAGTGGCATAGCCTTTTTTCTTTAAGAGGTCGGCTATTGTTATCTCGTCAGGGTTCAGCCCGGACTTGTCATTAGGGAACAGAACTCCTTTGTGAAGCCCTACCCTTTTTGAATAACACCCTGTTAAAAGACTCGCCCTTGAAGGCGTGCACACCGGTGCAGCCACATAAAAACTGGTAAAAGTAACACCCTCCTTTGCCATTCTGTCAATATTGGGGGTGGCAATATCCTTTGCTCCGAAAACACCGAGGTCTGCATAACCCTGATCATCAGTAAAAATAATAATAAAGTTGGGCAACGTTTTTTCATCTTTGGATTTGTTTTTAGAAACACATGAAACAGACATCATGCAGAATACAGGCAGTAAAAAAAATATCACCCCTGTAAAATACTTTTGATAAAATTTTCGAAAATGCATGGTTCTAACCTCCCGGCAGTATTATGTAAATTTCAGCCAGATTTATTTTGAAGTATAAACTAAATTTAACAGAGAAGTTTATAATATGCAATCTTATTGGGTTGCTCACATGGAAAACATAGTATACAGTAAAACCCGTTTCCTTTCATCGGGACAGTTTGATTTCAGTGCCCGTTATCAGGCTTTTAGCCTCATTGTGCAGTATTTCAAATACAGACTTGCATATATAACAGATATTTACAGGAGCTATCATGAATAGATACTTAAGGCTTATCTTAAACTCAGTATTGATTTCAGTTATAACATTCAGCTGCTCACCTCAAAAAGAAGAAACTGTTCCGCTTATCCCGATGAAGGACTTTTTTAAAAACCCCGAAAAATCATCATTTAAACTCTCTCCTGATGGGGAACATATTGCATTTATGAAACCCTGGAAGACAAGGATGAATGTCTTTGTAAAAAAGACTGCTTCCGATGATGAAGCTGTCAGGCTGACTTCTGCCGAAGACCGAAGCATAGGAGGATATATCTGGGCTGGAAACAGCCGCATAGCATATGTAAAGGACAAGGGAGGAAACGAAAACTATCATCTCTATGTTGTAGACATTGATGGAAACAATGTTAAAGAACTCACTCCCTTTGAAGGGGTAAGAGTCAGCATAATAGACGATCTTGAAGATGAAGATGAGTTTATGCTGATAGGCATGAACAAACGAAATCCGCAGATATTTGATGTTTACAGAATAAGCCTTGTTACAGGCGATATGCAGATGGTTGCTGAAAACCCGGGCAACATAACCGGATGGATAACCGACAACAATGGAAAACTAAGGCTTGCCTTAACATCTGACGGTGTAAATACAGGTATTTTATACAGAGAAAAAGAGAGTGATCCTTTTAAAAATATAATTACCACCAATTTCAGAGATACCCTTGAGCCGCTGTATTTCACATTTGATAATAAATATTTCTATGCCACATCCAACCTTGAAAGAGACAAGCAGGCAATAGTCAAATTCGATCCCGAAACATCAAAAGAGATTGAAGTTATCTTTCAGCACCCTGATGTTGATGTATCCAGTCTTCTGCGCTCTAAAAAACGTAAAATCATAACAGGAACTGCCTTTACTACTGATAAAGTTCACTATAATTTTTTTGATACAGAAAGAGAAAGAATCCAGAATACTCTTGAGCAGAAACTGCCCGGATATGAAGTGGCTCTTTCAAGCTTAAGCAAAGATGAAACAAAGGCCCTTGTAAGGACATACAGCGATAAATCACTTGGCGCATATTATTATTACAACATTGAAACAGATGAATTGAAAAAACTGTCAGATATTAGCCCGTGGATCAATGAACAGCACATGGCAGAAATGACGCCTATTGAATACAAATCAAGAGACGGTCATACAATACACGGCTACCTTACCCTGCCAAAGGGAATAAAACCTGAAAACCTGCCGGTTGTGATAAACCCTCACGGCGGTCCATGGGCCAGAGACAGCTGGGGATTCAACCCGGAAGTACAGTTTCTTGCGAACCGCGGTTATGCCGTTCTGCAGATGAATTTCAGAGGCTCAACAGGATATGGTAGAAAATTCTGGGAAATAAGCTTTAGAGAATGGGGAAAATCCATGCAGAATGATATTACGGACGGAGTTCAGTGGCTGATCGATCACAAAATTGCAGATCCCGAACGCATCGGAATATACGGCGGATCATACGGCGGTTATGCTGTCCTGGCAGGTCTTGCATTTACCCCTGATCTTTATGCCTGCGGTGTTGATTACGTTGGTGTTTCAAACATATTTACACTGCTTGAGACTATACCGCCCTACTGGGAACCAGTGCGTGAAAAACTCTATGCCATGATCGGAGACCCGGTAAAGGATAAAGAACTGCTGACTGAAGCATCTCCTTTATTTCATGCAGATAAAATAAAAGCCCCGCTTCTGGTTGCACAGGGTGCAAATGATCCTCGTGTAAAGCAGGCGGAATCGGACCAGATTGTGGATGCAGTCAAAAAGCAGGGAATCGATGTGACCTATATAATAAAAGAAAATGAAGGACACGGCTTCAGTAATGAAGAAAACCGCTTTGACTTTTACGGCCGGATGGAACATTTTTTAAGCCGCCATATTGGCGGAAGAGATGCTGATCAGCTCAAATAAATTGACGAAAAATAAATAGTTATTTATTATGCCTTGGTTATTCAAACAAGCGACAGCAGGGCTCGAGGTATAATAATGGTAAATTCCGGTAAAAAGAAAACTCCCGATACAACATCGGATTTTCATATAAAATATACAAAAAATATTGTTTATTCAATCCGAAGGTTAATGCAGGCCGGAGAGCTCTATACAAAAGAGCTTAACAAAATATACAATATCAGCTCAGCACAGCTTAACTGTCTTTTAACGCTTCATGAAAACGGATCTCTACCGCCGTCACAGATCGCAAAGGCAATGATGGTCAACTCAAGTACAATAACAGGTATTATAGACAGGCTAGAACACAAGGGACTTGTTAAAAGACTTAGAATATCCACAGACCGTCGCGTCATCACTGTTGAACTGACTCCTAACGGCACACTTCTGGCTAAAAATGCTCCCCCCCCAATTCAGCAGAAACTCTTTGACGGCCTGAGTAAGCTGTCAGAAAAGGATATAAAAATCATTGCCGAATCGTTACTCAAACTCACAGATATGCTCGATGTACAGGACCTAAAAGTCACTTAGTTTTTCTCCAGAAAACAAAACAGTGACCGATAAAATCTTCTTTACGGATAGTTACGGCTTAACATTTCCAATTTTTTAATTTATAATTATTTTTCTTATTCGCACCCTTATTAATGAGCACCTTCCTACTCATGTTCTCTTTTAAAGCTATTTTATCAATATGTTATAAGCTTCACACACCGACAGCCTTGACTTTTTATTCGTATTAAACTATTTTCTACTGAAATTATATTAATACAAATTGTTTATTATCAGAGTATTATATAGCTGAAATAGTCATAAATCGTAAAAGCCTTCAATTTTAAAAATATGAAGGCTTTAATTTATTATCAAAAAGGAGAAAAAATGTGTGGCATAGCGGGCTGTATAGGCCGACAGGATGTTGAAACAATTAACAGGATGCTTGATGCACTTTACCACAGAGGACCAAATGACAGAGGTGTTCATACAGTTGGCAACAGTGTTTTCGGACATACTCGTCTTTCAATTGTTGACGTCGCAGGAGGTCATCAGCCTATTATAACGAATGACGGCAATAAAGGTATTATTTGCAATGGTGAAATTTATAATTTCAGAGAATTAAGGGCAAAACTTACTGATAAATATAAATTCCAGACAGATTCAGACAGTGAAACAGTCCTGCACCTGTATGAAGAAAAGGGAGTGGATTGCGTCCGGGAACTGGACGGTATGTTTGCATTCGCTATATTTGACGGCGATAACTTTATGATGGCAAGAGATCCAATAGGTATTAAACCTCTCTATTACGGCTACAGGGATGGAAATTTATATTTCACTTCAGAGCTGGGAGCAATGTCTCTTGCAGGTCTCGAAGAAGTCCATGAGTTTCCTGCCGGACACTATTACACTCCCAAAGAGGGATTTGTAAAATATTACAGAATACCCGAAATAGATGAAAATATGATTACCGGGATTGAAGAGGCAAGCGCTGAAATACGTGAAACATTTATAAGGGCAGTTAAAAAGAGACTGCTCTCAGATCCGGACATACATGTAGGCTCCTTCTGCAGCGGCGGTCTTGACAGCAGCCTTGTCGCAGCAATAGCAGCAGAAGAAATACCAAACCTGCACACATTTGTTGTGGGTATGAAGGACAGCAGCGGAGAATTAAGTGACGATATCAAAGCATCAAGAATCGCCGCCCAGCATATCGGCTCACAGCATCATGAACTGGTCTTTACAGAGGCTGAATACTATGAGGCCTTACCTAAAGTTATCCAGCAGCTTGAAACCTATGATCCTTCACTGGTTCGATGCGCCGTACCATGTTACTTTACCTGCAAAAATGCAGCCGACTATGTAACAGTTGTACTCACTGGAGAAGGTGCGGATGAAATATTCACCGGTTATCACTATATGAAACATTTTACGGCAAAACAGCTCAATGATGAAGCAAGACGCTGTATAGGCAATCTTCATAATATAAATCTTCAGCGTGCAGACAGGATGGGAATGCTCTTCAGTCTTGAGCTCAGGGTCCCCTTCCTTGACACTGATATGATATCCCTTTCAATGAAGATTCCCCCTGAATTAAAAATCAGGGAGCATAATAATGCCAGGATAGAAAAATGGATTTTAAGAAAGGCATTCGAAGATACAGACTATCTTCCTGATGAAATCCTCTGGAGGTACAAAGTTCAGTATACCCAGGGTGCGGGCTGTGAAGACCTTGGAGAAAAACTGGCCCACAAAGAAATAAGCGAAGATGAATACCTTAAAATAAAAGCGGAAAATCCGAACGCTGTAATAAACAGCAGGGAAGCAGCCTTTTACTACAAGATATTCAGAGAATTTCACCCTCAGGATTCCATACTCGGATCAATAGGTATATGGACAGGTTTTGATTTTGCAGAAGAACGTGAAAAAGTAACAGGAACTTTTGATAATGAGCTGAAGCAGGATCGATGCAGGACATGTTAAAATTTAACACTGTATCCTGATAGTACAGTTTTGTTTCCGATTTAAAGATTCAAAGGCGAATACACTTTATAGAGGAGAACAAAAACAATGGCGCTGGAAACATCATACAGATATGTCATTATTGGAGCAGGAATTCACGGTCTCAGTACAGCTTATCATCTGGCAATGGAGCTGGAAGAAAAAGGCAGAGGGACCGGTCGTGATATACTTTTAATCGACAAATCTGCAATAGGGGCAGGCGCATCAGGAATAGCCTGCGGCATTATCCGCAACAACTATTACCAGCCTGCCATGCAGGAGCTCATTGCTCACAGTGTAGGTGCATGGGAGCAGGATGCGGAAGGATACGGTTATCTTCCGGTGGGATACATGCAGATTTCACCGGAATCTATGCATGAAGATGTAAATAAAATATACGAGAGACAGAAAAATATAGGTTATGACTCCGAATTTATCGAAGGAGAAAAAGAGTGTCTCAAATATATGAAGGATAATATTTTCGAAGACTGGCAGGCACAGGGAACAACTTCTATCCTCCACGAAAAAAGAGGAGGATATGCAAACAATACAAAGGCCCTGTACCGGCTTGCTGATAAAGCCGAATACCTTGGAGTAAAAATATTAACAGGCTGCAGGGTTACAGGATTTGATATAAACGGCTGTATTACAGGCATTGAAACAACAAAGGGTCATATAAAATGTGACTACGTTATAATAGGTGCAGGCCCATGGGCCGGAGGTTTCTGGAAGATGCTCGATTTTCCGGACACAATTTCCTTTAAGGGAGATGACGGCAGGGTCCATTCTGACATTAAAATGTGGACTTACTGGTCCCTGCAGGAAGGCACACTGGGTGTAGAACCTGAATACGGAATGAATAACAGAGGTGAAATGCCGCCGGTGATACATTTTGATACTGATGCCCCGCTGTTTTCAAGTGAGGATAACAGCCTCATTACAGAGCAGATGTGGGGAATATACTATAAACCTGATTACCACTTCAGGGGTATACAGGGAGGAACCACACCTGACCAGGTAAGAAGCAGAAAGGTTGCGGTTGATCCGTACGGTATTGATTCACCTGACTTTATAGTCGGGCCGCAGTTTGCACACACCTGGACATCAGCACTGGCCCATTGCCAGAAACGGTATGAAGACAAACACCTTAAATATAAAAAGGAACCGTCAGGAGGACTTGGAGCATTTTCACCTGATAACTTCCCGATTTTTGATGTGTTCAGAGAAAACTGTTACTTCATAGCCGATTCAAGCCATGGATATAAGATGATAGGTGTGGGACAGCTTGTTGCTAAAGAGATACTTGGAGAACAACAGGAACTCCTGGAGCCTTTCAGGTATAAAAGATATGAAACAGGAGAACTGCTGCCGGAATCAAACAGTCCGTTTCCCTGGAGCTGATAATTAAAAACTGTAAAACAACGATTACTCATGATTCATTACAAGCACGTCTACAAGACTTTTGGACAGGGTGAGGAAGCAGTAAATGCAGTTAACGATGTATCCTTTAAAATCAAAAAAGGACAGCTGGTTGCATTTCTTGGACCTTCCGGATGCGGAAAAACCACCCTGCTTAGATTAACAAACAGGCTCATCCCTCTTTCAAGGGGGAATATCTGTATAAATGATCAGGATATAATGGCCTGGAACAGTGTAAAGCTCAGACAGTCAATGGGCTACGCTATCCAGGAAATAGGCCTGTTTCCCAACAAAACAGTATACGGAAATATTGCCGTTGTTCCCCGCCTGTTAAAATGGGATGAAAGCAGGATCAGAGAAAGAGCAGATGAACTTCTTACCATGCTCAGGCTCGACCCGGGTACTGTCCGTGACAGATACCCAACCGAACTGTCAGGTGGACAGCAGCAGAGGGTTGGAGTTGCAAGGGCACTTTCGGCAGACCCAGATATTCTGCTGATGGATGAACCCTTTGGGGCTATTGACCCTATTAACAGAGAAGAGATTCAGAATGAATTTTTAAAGGTTCAGGCAAAACTCAAAAAGACAATAGCTTTTGTTACCCATGATATACATGAAGCCATAAAAATGGGCGACAGGATAGCAATTTTTGAATCAGGAAAACTTATCCAGTATGATACACCTGAACTGATTCTTACTCGTCCAGCAAATCAGTATATATCGGATTTTGTAGGTTCTGACAGGACTCTCAAGGTACTTTCACTTTTAACTGCGGCTGATGCAATGAAGACAGGCTCGTGCAATGTTGTTAATGCAGGGGAAAACGCACTTAACGCGCTTAATAAAATCAAGGTCGAAAAAATTGATTCACTTACAGTAATAGATAAAGGAAAACCCGCAGGGTATGTAAATGAAGACATCCTTAAGGGTGAAGACACAAATGTCGGAAACATTGCAGAATCATTTTCAAGGGTTGTACCTGAAGACGACAGCCTTAGAGATGTCATGGCCCATATGCTTGTAAGCAGGGTTAAGCATCTTCCTGTTGTTGACAGCAATGGAGAATTTTCCGGAACTATCAGCTATCATGATGTCAGGCATTGCATAAGAAACTTATATGCAGGCAATAACACACTGTAACTCCTGCCATTGGGAAAGGTCTTAATAATTGCTATGGATGTACTGGAGTTTATATATAAAAATTCGGAAAAATGCTGGTCACTTACACTGGAACATATCTGGATAGTATTTTTTTCGGTATTTCTGGCAACACTGATTGCCGTTCCTGCAGGTATCCTTATAACAAAAAACGACGGGCTTGCAGAAAAGGTTATCGCCACAGCCAATATACTCATGACAATTCCATCTATTGCCCTCTTTGGAATCATGCTGCCGTTTTTATCCATATTCGGTCATGGACTTGGAAAGGTGCCGGCCATAATTGCCCTGGTGCTTTACAGCCAGCTCCCCATTATACGCAACACCTACACCGGAATTAAAAATGTTCCGCAGTCTCTTATTGAAGCAGGCAGGGGAATCGGGATGGGAAGCTGGACAAGAATGAGACAGATAGAAATACCAATGGCTGTTCCGGTTATTATTGCAGGCTTAAGAACTGCAACAGTTATGAACATAGGTATCGCGGCAATAGCTGCTTATATTGGTGCGGGCGGACTTGGTGTTTTTATACAGCAGGGAATAGCCCGGGTATACAATGAAATGATACTTGCAGGCGCGCTTCTGGTTGCACTGCTTGCTGTAGCTGTGGACCTTTTAATGGCCCTTGTTGAAAAACTGGTTACACCTAAGGGACTTCTTGTATCAAAAGAGAGAAACAGATGAGATCATTAGGACTTAAAGCATACAGGTTTATACTTCTTTTGATTCTGCTTGCAGCAGGTGTTTCTGTTGAAAGGGCCGGATTAATAGATTACCTGTCAGATCCATTTGAAATGCATTTCACCTTAAGCCTGCTGTACCAGCACATTAACATGGTGCTTGTAAGCATGACCATTGCTGCCCTTACAGGATTAACTGCAGGCATTTTATTTACCCGTCCCGGCCTGAAAAGGTATTCAGGGATTGTAATGTACATAGTCGGTCTTGGCCAGACAATACCTTCTCTCGCGGTTCTTGCAATTGCCATGAGTTTTACAGGCATTGGCTTTAAGGGTGCTGTGTTTGCATTGAGCATATACTCTGTACTTCCTATTGCCAGAAACACGCTTGCAGGTATTTCATCCGTCCCGTCATGGATTATTGATGCTGCAAGGGGAATAGGAATGCCCGGGTATAAAATCCTTTTTCTGATAGAAATACCTAATGCAATGAAGGTTATACTTACCGGCTTCAGGGTAGCGCTTATAATAAATATAGGAACAGCAGCCCTTGCCTTCTTAGTAGGTGCAGGAGGACTGGGTGATCATATATTTACAGGGATTTCATTAATGAGAATGGACAAACTGCTGGCCGGGGCAATACCCACAACACTGCTTGCTCTTTTTGCCGATTACCTGTGCGAACTGCTTGGCCTTGTTATCATACCAAAAGGGCTCAGACTTAACGATAAAACTGCTTAAAAGGAAAATTATTATGATCAATATAAAAAAGGTGTTCTTATGTTTATCTGCTCTGATTGTTTGTTTTTTTTCGACATCCACCGGAGCTTTTGCTGAAAAGAAAATTGTTATTGGCTGTAAAAATTTTACTGAGCAATACATTCTTGCAGAAATGGCAAAAGTACTACTTCAGAGCAAAGGTTTTAAAGTAGAAATGAAAACAGGTGTGGGCTCCACTGTTGCAAGACAGTCCCTTGAAAACGGACAAATTGATTTGTATTACGAGTATACAGGAACTGCATACACTATCTACCATAAACAGAAAGATAAAAGTATAATGACTGATCCGGATAAATGCTACAACTGGGTAAAAAGAGTGGATGCATTGAAATACCTTACATGGCTTGACCCTGTCAGCTTTAATAATACATACACATTACTGATGCGGAAAAATCAGGCACAGAACCTCGGGATAAAAAGCATCAGCGACCTTGCATATCAGATAAATAAAGACAGCAAAAGACTTGTTATCGGCGTGGGAGCGGAATTCTGGGAACGCCCTGACGGCTTTAAACCTCTAATGAAAATGTATGACTTTAAAATCTCCTACAGTAAATTAAAAAAGATGGATGACGGTCTTGTATACAAGGCATTAAAGGATAAACAGGTAGATGTATCCATGGGATTTGCCACCGACGGCCGGATATCATCATTCGGATTTGTTGTACTTGATGACGACAAAGGCTATTTCCCGCAATATAATCCTGCCCCTGTAGTAAAAAGATTATTTTTAGAAAAATACCCGGAGATAGAGAGCATCTTAAAACCTGTTGCAGAAAAACTCACAACAGGTGAAATGCAGAGGCTAAATGCCCTTGTGGATATTGATCACAAAGAAATAGAAGAAGTGGCGCTTGAGTGGCTCACGGAACAGGGGATAAAATAGCAGGGAGATAAAGTATGAAAGTTGCTGTTTACCAGACAAGTCCAAGGCTTTTAAACCTTAAGGCAAACCTTGAAGAGGTGATTAGAAAGATCAGGGATGCCCATGATAAAGGTGCAAAGCTGGCAGTCTTTCCGGAACTTGCCCTTACAGGATATTTTGTAGGACGCCGTTTTCATGAAGCAGCACTAAGGCTGGATTCAAAGGAAATCAAAGAACTTGTAGAGGCAACAAAAGGAACAGCTGCGGTTGTAGGTTTTATAGAAGAATCACCTTCCATGAATTTTTACAATTCGGCGCTGGTTGCTGAAAACGGTAAACTGCTTTTAACATACAGAAAGCTTAACCTGCCCAATTACGGTGTATTTGAAGAACGGAAACTGTTTGCTTCGGGCAAACATATACCGGTCTTCAAACTGAACAACTATAACGTTGCGGTCTTTATCTGCAATGATCTATGGCACCCCAGCCTGCCCTATCTGGGAGTAACCCAGAAGGCGGACATATTTATAAGTATCTTTAATTCCAGCCAGGGATCAATGGGAGAAGAGTTCAGCAATATAGAAAGCTGGTCCATTATCAACAGCTTTTATTCGAGGATTTTCGGAGTATATAACATCTGTGCCAACCGTGTTGGAGAGGAGTCTTTAAAGGAAAGACGAACTTCCGACAGTATCATTATCGACGGCATAGAAGGTGATGGGAGTAAAAAAGAAGAAGGATACAAAGAATATCAGTTCTGGGGAGGCAGTGAAATACTGAATCCTTTTGGAAAAACTCTGGCAAAGGCAGCGCTTCATAAGGAAGATGTTATTTTTGCCGAAATAGAAAAAGATATTTTAAGAAAAAAGAAAATTCTTCTTCCCTATTTGCGAAATGACGACCCCTATTTTACACATCGCGAACTTCAGAGAATCCTTTATGAAAACAGTCATATGGCTGTTAAATGAAAACATATAAACAGGAGGATTAAATGAATTTATCAGGAATTTCAGGAGGACAGTATAAACCTTTGTCACCAGATCAGGTAGAGAAACTGCACAATGCTGCTTTATCTATACTTGAAAAAACAGGAATGACATTTGAACCCGGTCTGGAAAATGTTGCAGAACTGCTCGGATCAAATGGTGCTTCGCTGGATATGGAGAAAAGGATTATCAGGTTTTCTCCTGAAATGATTTCTGAAGCTGTAAAAAAAGCACCGGAAAAGGTCGTTTTATACGGCAGAAAAGAAGAAAACGACCTTCACCTGACCGGAGACAAGGTCCACATGGGTACAGGCGGAGCTGCAATACAAATAATTGATCTGGATACAGGTGAAATACGTTCAACAACACTTAAAGACCTTGCAATGGTCAGCCGCCTGGTTGACAAACTGGACAACATCCACTTTCTTGTAAGGCCGTGTATCCCCAGAGATATAGATAAAGCGGACTATGACATCAACATGTACTATGCCTGTATGTCCGGCTCAACCAAACATGTCATGTCCGGCGTCAACAATGAAGAAGGATTTACAGATGTTGTAAATATGGCAGCAATGATTGCCGGTGGAATGGAAAAACTAAAGGAAAAACCTTTTATATCGGTAATTACATCTTTTGCCATAAGCCCCTTAAAACTCTGCACCCAGTCTACACGAATCATGCAGGAGGCTGTAAGACAGCAGATACCGGTGGCGCTGTCATGTGCGCCGATGGCAGGTTCAACATCGCCATTAACCATGGCTGGTACCCTGGCTCAAATGCATGCTGAACAGCTTGCCGGAATAGCAATCTGTCAGTACACAAACCCGGGCGCCCCGCTTCTCTACGGCGGTATACCGGGCATGGCAAACCTCAAGACAATGGGATACCTTGGCGGTGCCGTGGAATGCGGAATGATGAATGCGGCAGTTCATCAGTTATCGGATTATATTAAAGTTCCTAACTATAATTCATCCGGGCTTACCGATTCAAAGGTGACAGACTGTCAGGCCGGATACGAAAAAGCGTTTACAAGTCTTCTGGCAGCAATGGGAGGTTCCAACTTCATTCATCATGCGGCAGGTATGCTGGAATCAATGCTTACAATAGCTCATGAGCAGTTTGTAATTGATGATGAAATTATAGGAAGCGCATGCAGTGTTTTAAAGGGAATAAACTGTGATGATGATCACATGGCCCTTGACGTGATAGATGAAGTTGGAGCAGGCGGAAATTTCATGATGTCTCCCCATACAATGGAACACCTTTACGATGAATACTTTGCAGGCAACGGCGTAACAGATCAGAAAGGCCGGCCGGCATGGGAAAAAGACGGAGCGCTTGACATAAAGGATAGAGCAAGGAAAATCGCAAAATCATTGCTCGATGAGCCTTTTGAAAGCCATATACCTGAAAAAATTGATCAGGCAATAAGAAAAAAATATAAGGTTCTTCTTGAAAGGTAGTACCCGGATAATATACAGGAAAAAGTTGATACACAAATCAAAAAAAAGCAGGGAATCAAAAGATTTCCTGCTTTTTTGTATTTAAACTAAAATTATTTTTTTTAAAGGCGGATTAAATATCTGATAATTTTTAATCGTCGTCCCTCTTTACACTCACATAGGCAGCATCCTTGAATTCACCATCTGCAGATACAGTTAAGACAGCCTTATCCTGAGATACTGATTTCACTCTGGCTTCGCCGATTTTATCTCCAAACACATAATATTTGTCTCCGGAATATGACATTACAGGCTCACCTTTTTTAAACAGTTCAAATACTGTGCTTTCGCTGATACCAATGTCTCTTCCAGCTTTAAGTACAAAACTGCTTCCTTCGGTATACAGTTTACTCTGCCAGGATTTTTCTTCCAGGTCTTTGATTACTCTTGAACACAGTTTTTTAACATAGGATGTAATTTCATCTCTAAGGAGCTCATTACCCGGTTTCCATTTTTTATTTTCAGATGGAACAACTTCTCCGCCTTCAATATTTTTGGTAATGTCTTCACTTACAATAAGAGTACCGTTCATCGTATCCAGCGCATTTATACTGACCGATATCAGGATATTATATTTATCCTTTCTAAACGGCCATATCCCGCTTCTTATTTCGGTTACCTCAATGGGATGAACAATAACAGCAAAGAGAATATTCACACCCATTTTTTCCGCTGTCTTAAGGTGTGCCGGATTCATAATTACACCGTACCTCTTCAGCAGAGAATCGGAGTCTTCATCATCCCATTTGTTTAGTGAATTTACATAAAGGTAATCATTTTCGCTGAGATAGGAAATACACTCATTTTTTATTTCATCAGCAAGAGAAGAACTAATGTCAGCCTGGTTAATTACAGGCGCTACAAGAATTTTTTTCTTAAGTAAGGGTTTAGGGTCAGGTAAAATCATATCTGAAACTGAATCAACAGCAAGTGAACCGACCTCATATACATCTCTGGTTGCACTGCAACCCATAGTAGTTATTATTGCAATCAGTACGGACAGAAATAAAAACTTCCTGAAATTACCTGTCTTCATTTATTAAACCCCTCCATCAATTTTATAAGAAATTTCGATATTCTCTATTTAGACAACCTGCAGTTGCATTTGTTCCGCTTCAAATATAAATCATATTATTTTTTACAAGTGCTTAACAGTTTCGGGTTTAAAATACAATATTAAAAGAATCAAACTCATTTCTGCAAACACGGGAAGATTCCGTAATTTTAGTTACTTCCGCATATGGCGGACCTTTGTAACACCAGTCTTTAAACGAATACAGAACAGTTTCAGGCCCCTCGGCAATAACTTCTACACTTCCGTCCGACCTGTTTTTAACCCAGCCTTTTATTCCAAGTTCGCGGGCTTTTATTTGTGTATGGTACCTGAAGCCAACACCCTGAACCATTCCTTCTATAATCAGATGGATACAGTCGTTTGCCATATAATCCCCCTTGTTTACAGACGAATTATAACCAGATAATCATCAACCTAATTTAAACCTGTTAAAAAAATTATCTTCATCAATGATTTCTATTCTCAGTTTTTTTGCCTTTTCAAGCTTGGAACCTGGATTTTCGCCAAGGATCAGAATATCCGTGCTCTTTCCTACTGCAGAAGAAACCCTGCCCCCGTTCCGCTGTATGAATTCTTTTAGTTCATCACGCTTCATACTGGTGATTGAACCGGTTATAACCACAGTTTTTCCGGCTACAGGGGATTCTTCATCAGATTCTATCTCTTCAAATTTTATACCTTCATTGAGCAGATCATTGATATGAGCTGTATTTGCATCATCACTGAAATATGTAACTGCGCTTTCGGCTGTCTGAGGACCAATCTCTTTTATGGAAAGCAGTTCCTCTTCACCAGCCTTTTGAACAGCATCAATACTTTTAAAATGATTTGCGAGAACAGAAGCGACATGTTCCCCCACATGCCTGATGCCCAGCGCAAATATAAACCTTGCCAGGGTTGTTTCCTTACTTGCTTCAATGGCAGAAAGAAGATTTCCTGCAGATTTTTCTTCTATCTTGTCAAGCTGAAGGAGTTTCTCTCTATCAAGCCTGTAAATGTCAACTCCGCGCTTTACAAAATCCTTATCAATAAGCTGTGTAATAATTTTGTCACCAAGCCCGTCTATATTCATTGCACCTTTGGATACAAAGTGTTTAAGACCGGCGTTCAATTGAGCAGGACATTTTTTATTAGGGCACCGGGCTACAGCTTCACCTTCCTTTTTTATAACTTCTGTGCCGCAGACCGGGCAGCTGTCAGGAATACGGAATATTTTTTCATCACCTGTTCTTTTTGATTTTATACTCTCAACCACTTCAGGAATAACATCACCGGCTCTCTGAATTATTACAGTGTCATGTATTCTTATATCCTTTTTATCAATCTCTTCCTGATTATGAAGCGTAGCCCTACGTATTGTTACACCACCGATTTCAACAGGTTCAAGATATGCAACAGGTGTGAGAGCCCCTGTCCTGCCTACCTGTACATCTATATTTTTAATAACAGTCATCCCCTGAACTGCTTTAAACTTGTATGCAATTGCCCACCTTGGACTTCTGGTTTTAAGACCGAATTTTTCCTGAAGTTCCATGCTGTTAACCTTGATAACAGCTCCGTCAATTTCAAAGGGTAAATCATTTCTGGTATTTTCAAATTCATGACAGCGTTCAATAACTTCATCAATACCTGAACATATTTTTATCATGGGGCGGTTTACGCGTAACCCGAGACGCTGCAGAAAAAGCATAGTTTCATAATATGTTTCTGCGCCGTAATCGGATACAGTACCGGTTCCGTAACAGAACATATTAAGACGGCGCCTGGCAGTAACCCTTGCATCAAGCTGCCTGAGAGAACCGGCTGCAGCGTTTCTGGGATTGGCAAAAGCAGGCATATTTTCCACTGACCTTGTCCTGTTAAGATTCTCAAAATCCTGTTTTTCCATGTACACCTCACCTCTCACCTCCAGCAGACGAGGTATGCTGCCGCTGCCTGAAATATCATGCAGACTCATGGGAACAGTAAGTATTGTCTTTATATTATCGGTAACATTCTCACCTGTTGCGCCATCACCCCTTGTTGAGGCGACTTTAAGTTTTCCGCCTTCATATACAAGTTCAATAGCAAGACCGTCCATTTTGGGTTCAACTGTATATTCAATTATCCGGCTGTTATTAAGTTTTTTAAGCCGTGAATCAAAATCCCTTAAATCATCATCATTAAATGCATTTTCAAGGCTGAGCATAGGTACACTGTGCTTTACTGCATCAAATGTTTTCAGAGGAACCCCTCCGACTTTCTGTGTCGGAGAATCAGGAGTAACCAGTTCAGGATTTTCTCTCTCCAGAAGTAACAGCCTTTGGAATAATTTATCATATTCGGAATCCAGAATTTCAGGAGTATCTCGCACATAATATCTATCATTGTGATATTTTATTACTTTCCTTAGCTCTTCAATCTCTGATTTTGGTTCTTTTTGCATTTTACCTCATTGTTTTTGACAATCTGATATTCAGATTTCTTTTTGAGTATATTGTTCAATGAAATTAATATGCCCGCTATTAACAAAATTTAATATAAAAGTCATCAAAGTATTAAATACATACAAAATGGAAATAGTAATTGTTAGGAAAATATTAAAAATAATATTTCATATTTCAGATTAAATATGATAGAATTTCTGGAATATTCAAAATATCACATTCTTTATATTCCTACTTTAAATAAACAATAGATTTTTTTATTGACAAAACACTATCTTACCTTTTATTCTATTGGTTTACTAATTTAAACTTTTAATATTTTTGGTATGTTTGATAATTTATCTGATAAGCTGAATCTGGTATTCAAAAAAGTTAGAGGGCATGGCAAGCTGAGTGAAAAGAACATTCAGGACGCCCTCAAAGAAGTACGTCTTGCACTTCTCGAAGCTGATGTCAATTATAAGGTTGTAAAAGACCTTATTAACAACATACGGGAGCGTGCAGTTGGAAAGGAAGTACTCGACAGTCTGACACCGGGTCAGCAGGTTATAAAAATAGTAAACGAAGAGTTAGCCGAACTGATGGGAGGCTCTCATCAGGAGCTGCAGCTTTCAGGCAGAACGCCTTTTGTTATTATGCTTGTAGGACTGCAGGGTTCAGGTAAAACAACAACCTGCGGAAAGCTTGCTCTTCATTTAAGAAAACAGGGAAGAAATCCATTTCTTATCCCTGCTGATGTTTACAGACCTGCAGCTATTGATCAGTTGAAAAAACTTGGCGCGCAGCTGAATATTCCGGTTTATGATTCTGATAAAAATCTCAAGCCTGTTGATATTTGTATCAATGCCTTATCACAGGCAGGCAGGACAGGCTCGGATGTATTAATAATAGATACGGCCGGACGGCTTCACATAGATGAAGTCCTTATGAATGAGCTGGTTTCCATCAAAGAAAAGATCAGGCCCGTTGAAATCCTTTTTGTTGCTGATGCCATGACAGGACAGGATGCAGTTAACGTAGCAAAGGAGTTTGATAAAACACTTGATGTTACGGGTATTGTCCTTACCAAGATGGAAGGTGATGCAAGAGGCGGTGCTGCCCTGTCTATAAAGGCGGTTACTGGCAAACCACTCAAATTTATAGGCGTTGGCGAAAAACTTGATGCCCTTGAAGCATTTTATCCTGACAGGATGGCATCAAGAATACTTGGGATGGGCGATGTCCTGTCACTCATTGAAAAAGCACAGGAAGAGTTTGATCAGAAAGAAGCTCTTTTACTGGAAAAAAAGCTTAAAAAGAAAAAATTTGATCTGGAAGATTTCAAAAAACAACTGAACCAGATAAAAAAACTTGGACCTCTCGACCAATTAATTGGTATGATACCCGGAATGGGCAAAATTAAGCAGCTCAAAAACATGAAGCCTGATGAAAGAGAGCTGGTCAGAATAGAAGCAATAATTGATTCTATGACCAAAAAAGAACGGGCCAATTATAAAATCATCAACGGTAGCAGAAGAAAAAGAATTGCCATGGGAAGTGGCACTAAAGTACAGGATGTAAACCGTCTTCTTAAAAATTTTGCACAAATGAAAAAGATGATGGAAAAAATAACAAGCAAGGGGTTAACAAGTCTGCCGGGATTATTCGGCTGATTGTTATATTTAATTAATAACTTTTAGGGGGTGATAGCTAAAAACATGGCTGTTAGAATTAGATTAACTAGAAAAGGTTCAAAAAAGAAACCGTATTACAGAGTGGTAGCAGCTGATTCTGAAGCACCAAGAGATGGTAAGTTTCTCGATATCCTCGGATCATACAATCCGATGACAGAGCCTGCTGAAATTAACCTTGATCACGACAAGGTTAACAAGTGGCTCGCAAATGGCGCATTAGCAACTGGATCAGTAAGTGCTATATTAAAAAAAGAGGGATTTAAAGTTACAGCAACTACAAACTGACGTGAGGTTAAGGTGAATCCAAGGAGGTAACTTTATGGAGATGAAGAACTTGATCGAGTATATTTCAAAAGCGTTGGTAGACAAGCCTGAAGAAGTAATCGTAACTGAAATTGAGGGGGAACAAACCTCTGTGATTGAACTTAAGGTTGCAAAAGAAGATCTTGGAAAAGTTATTGGTAAACAGGGAAGAACTGCACGTGCGATGAGGACTATTCTCAGTGCTTCCTCAACGAAACTTAAAAAGAGATCAGTACTGGAAATAATTGAATAGTATTAACAAGGATTCTACCGAGAAACTGCTCCTGGTTGGGAAAGTAATTAAGCCTCACGGTTTCAAAGGACTTATCAGAGCATGGTCCTATGCCCGTACGATTGATTCATTTTTGCATTCAGGGACAGTTTTTTTTAAGCTGGAGAACAGGCATCCTGTCGAACACAGGATAACTGATGTTAAGCCCCATAAAAATTTTTTTATAATAAGTATTGAGGGTATAAAAACTTTTGATGGGGCTGACAGTTTAAGAGGAGCGGACATTCTTGTTGAGAAGGATCAACTTACCAGAAACAGTAAAGATGAATTTTTCTGGTTTGAACTGATCAATCTAAAAGTTTATCTTGATTCAGGTGAATACCTGGGGGCTATAAAAGAAATTATCCCCACCGGAAGTAATGATGTTTATGTAGTTAAACAGAATTCTTCGGAATTTCTTATACCTGCCATTTACGAAGTCGTAAAGAAGATAGACCTGGATAAAGGGGAAATGATTATTACAGCAATGGATGGACTGCTTGATCTAAATGAAGTTTAATATACTAACTCTGTTTCCCGGACTCATTTTTCCTTTTCTTGAAGAAGGTGTCCTCGGGCGCTCAATAAAGAATGGGATTTTAGGCGTTAATGTAACCGATATCCGCGACTTTACCAAAGGTAAGCATAAGGTAGCAGACGATAGACCCTTTGGCGGTGGAAGCGGTATGGTCATGAAGCCGGGACCTATCTGCAGAGCACTTCAATCCCTTGACATGAAGGCTAATTCTGCGGTTATCCTGCTTTCTCCGCAGGGTGCCAGGTTTGATCAGCCCATGGCATGGAAGCTGTCAGAGTATGACCAGCTTACGCTGATCTGCGGCAGGTATGAAGGTGTGGATGAAAGAGTTATATCTCATCACGTAGACATGGAACTTTCTGTAGGAGACTATGTCTTAAGCGGCGGTGAGCTCGGCGCTTTGATAGTGCTTGATGCGGTATCAAGGTTGATTCCGGGAGTACTGGGATGCGAAAACTCAAATAAAGAGGACTCCTTTGAAGGAGGCCTTCTGGAGCATCCGCAATATACAAGGCCCAGAAATTTTAACGGAGATGAGGTCCCTGATATATTACTGTCAGGAGACCATGAAAAAATACGGCAATGGAGACGGGAGCAGTCATTACGGCGCACCTTTCAAAAACGGCCAGACATGTTGGAAACAGCTGTCCTTACTGATGAGGACAGAAAAACATTATTAAAAATCAAAAAAACAGGATAGTTTTTAGATATCCGGAAATTGTTGCATTATAAATGAGGCTATATACAGGACTGGTACATTACCCGGTTTACAATAAAAACAGAGATAAAATTGCCTCAGCGGTTACAAATCTTGACCTCCACGATATATCGAGGATCTCAAGAACTTATGGTGCAAAGCGTTTTTTTGTTGTCACACCACTGACTGATCAGCAGGAATTTGTAAAAAGCCTGATAAATCACTGGAAAACCGGCTATGGGGCCAGTTATAATGTTGACAGGAAAGAGGCAATTGAGGTAATACAGATAACCGCCTCAATTGAGGCAGCCGTAAATGAAATTACAGATATTGAAGGAGAAAGACCTCTTATTATCGTTACGTGTGCGTCAGAGGATAAAAACGCTATCACCTTCAGTAAAGCAAAAGAGATTTTGAATAGTAATAAAGCGGTTCTTTTGTTATTCGGCACTGCATGGGGGCTTCATAAAGATGCAATAGACAGTGCTGATTATGTTCTAAAGGCAATTAATGGGAACACTGATTATAATCATCTTTCAGTGAGGGCTGCGGCCGGAATTATAATAGATCGCCTGACAGGACATTACACATAAAAAGAATACTAAACTGCCTTTAGTTGTTTAAAGGCAGTATTTCTATAGATTTATTAGTGATGAGTAATCGCTGAATATCAGGAGGATATAATGTCTAGCATTATTGAAAACATTGAAAAAGAACAGATGAGGGTTGACATACCTGACTTTAAGGCAGGGGACACAATTAAAGTCCATGCAAGAATTAAAGAAGGTGAAAAAGAAAGAATTCAGGTATTTCAGGGTTTTGTTATCAGGAAAAGACGCGGAACAACCGGTGCTACATTTACCGTAAGAAAAATATCCTACGGTGTCGGCGTTGAGAGAATATTCCCGCTCCATTCACCGACTATCGATAAAATCGAGGTTGTATCCAGAGGTAGAGTTAGAAGAGGAAAACTTTACTACATGAGAAAGCTCAAAGGTAAAGCTGCCCGCATTAAAGAAAAAAGATAGAGGTTACGGCCGTAAACATTGGTAAAAGCCAGTAAAAATCTGTCTTTATTTAAAGATTTTGATCTAAAAGAGGCTGCTGATCCATTATATTTTGAATCAGCAGCCTTTGAACAAGGATACAGAATCATTGCCGGAGTTGATGAGGTTGGACGAGGACCTCTAGCAGGTCCGGTGGTTGCTTCGGCAGCGGTTTTACCTCCAGACTTGATAATTCCCGGTATAAAAGATTCAAAAAAAATGACAGAAAAGGCTAGGATAAAAGCTTTTTCTGAGATAATTAATGCAGCAGTATCAATAGGGATAGGCGTAGTTTCTCATTCATACATAGATGAATTCAATATACTGAATGCATCACTTGAAGCAATGAAGAAGGCGGTTTTAAACCTTGACCCATGCCCTGATTATTTACTGGTTGACGGTATTTTTCAAATTCCTGCCCCTCTGCCGCAAAAATGCATTAAAAAAGGTGACCAGTTAAGCCACAGCATTTCAGCTGCATCAATAATAGCAAAGGTATACCGTGACAGAATCATGTATTCGTACCATTTGATTTATCCGGAATATTTTTTTGATAGAAATAAAGGCTACGGAACAGCCCAGCACCTTGAAGCTATAAGAAAACACGGTCCCTGCCCTTTCCACCGAAAAACATTCAGAGGGGTCTGCTGATGACAAAAGAACGGCTTGCACTGGGAAAAGCCGGGGAAGACATAGCATACAAAAAAATAAAAAAGCTCGGCTATAAATGTATTGAAAGAAATTACAGATGCCCACTGGGTGAAATAGACCTGATTGCAAAACATAAAGACTGCCTTGTATTTATTGAAATAAAAACCAGGAAAGGAAGAGACACCGGTTACGCAAAGGAAGCTGTCAACTATAGAAAAATGAAGCAGATCTCAAAGGCAGCTCTTACTTATATGAAAGAAAATAACTGCTGTGATACAAAATCAAGATTTGATGTTGTAGCAGTAAGCATTAAAGACGGAATACCGGATATAGAAATTATTCAGAATGCATTTGAGCTTGTTTATTAGGAATTGTGCATTCTAATTTTAGACACCAATGTTTTTCCATGCGCCTTGTGCCCTGAGCCTTGCGCCGGCATGTTAAACACATTAATATAAGAACGGCCAATGACTTCAAAAAATCCAAATATGCTGGAATCCGGCTCACTCTACATCGTATCTACTCCAATAGGAAATCTTAAGGATATAACCCTTAGAGCACTGGATACATTAAAGGAAGTTAATATCATTGCTGCCGAAAGCACAGATCATACCAGGGGTTTGTGCAGTCATTACGGTATCAGAACAAAGCTTATCAGTTACAACCAGCACAACCACAAATCCAGGGCACCTGGATTGATCAGCCGTTTAAAAAACGGAGAAAGCATTGCTTTAGTTACATGCGCAGGCACACCTGCATTATCTGACCCCGGGGCACTGCTTATAACAATGGCCTGTGACAATGATATTAAAATAACTCCGATACCCGGAGCGTCTGCCGCCCTGGCCGGAATTGCCGCCTGCGGGCTTAAAATAGACAGGTTTCTTTTTGCCGGTTTTTTAAGCAATAAGGCAGGAAAAAGAAAAAATGAGCTTAAAGAGCTTGCAGATGAAAATAAAGCCATTATATTTTACGAAGCTCCGCGCCGGGTCATTTCTTTTTTAGAACAATTATATGAAATATTTGGCAACAGGAAAATTGCAGTTCTCAGGGAATTGACAAAGGCGCATGAGGAGATTTTAAGAGGGAATGTAGAAGACATAATAACTGAACTCTCCTCCAGGGAAATCAGGGGCGAATTTACAATAATAACGGAAGGCAGTGACAAAACAGGAGATAAAAACGCTATTCCTGATGATATAGAACAGGAAATAAAGTCAATGATTGACAGTAATAAAGGTACAAAGGACATTGCATCTTCCATTTCGGAAATCCATAATTTAAAATACAGGGCAGTGTATAAAAAAGTACTTGATATTAAAAGAGAACTTGAGAAAGAATAAACAGATAAATATTTATTTTATTTGGATTTTCGACCTTATTCATATGGACAAAATATTAATTTTAGAATATACAAATCAAATCTGTTAACCTGACAATTATTTAATAATAGAACAGATATTTTACTAATTAGAAAAACCCCGGATTGTTAACATTTTTTACACATTATTGCATTAAATGGAGCACAAAAAAACACTCTTAATTCAGAATGATCTCGGTCTTCATGGCAGGGCTGCGGCAAAAATAGTTGAACTGTCCAGAAAGTTTGAAGCCAGGCTGTTTTTCAGGAAAAACGGCCAGGGTGAGGTGGATGGTTCCAACATTTTATCTATCCTTACGCTTTCAGGCTCCAAAGGTACCGAAATAGAGGTAAAGGCCGTTGGAGAGGATTCTTTTGAATTACTGGAAGAACTAAGCGCACTTTTTGATGACAAGTTTGGTGAAGGCAGATGAAAGAAACGGCTGCATCTGAAAATTTAAAACTGTCCGGAATTGCCGTATCTGCCGGTATTGTTATTGGAAAAGCACGGCTGGTAGACCGCTCGAAACAGAAGATAGTCTACCAGTATCTTATCAACGATAACGAAGTTAACCGCGAAGTTGAAAGATTTAAAAAGGCGCTTGAGCTTACAAAGGAACAGATCCTTGATCTCAAAACCCGGATGAATGCCAGTATAAAAGAGCATTCATTCATACTTGATGCCCACCTTCTGATTGTAGACGACAATATGATATCAGACGCTACAATCGGTATTATCCTTGAAGAAAAAATAAATGCAGAATGGGCGCTCAAAAAATCGGTACAGAAAATACGTCAGGTCTTCAACCAGATTGACTATGAGTATATAAGAGACCGCATTAATGATGTTGAAAATGTCGTAGAAAGAATATTAAGGAACCTTGCAGGTAAAAAGCAGGACAGTCTTTCCCAGATAAATGACAGAGTAATAATAGTAGCACACGATTTAGCTCCCACCGATACGAGCGAACTCAACACAGCAATGGTAATGGGTTTTATTACTGATGTAGGCGGAAAAACATCCCATACCGCAATAATGGCCCAGTCACTTAATATACCCGCAGTACTCGGACTTGAAAAGGCAACAGGCAGTATTGTGGACGGTGAACTGCTTATTGTTGACGGGTACAAAGGTGAAGTAATAATCAACCCGGATGATGAAACTATCATCCTTTATCAGGAAAAAGCCCTTTACTACGAAAACTATATTTCAAGCGTTCTTCGCCTTAGTCATCTCCCGTCAGAAACAATGGACGGACACAGAATGGCGGTTAAGGCTAATATTGAATTTCTTGAAGAAGTTGTATCAGCGAAGGATAACGGAGCAGAAGGTATTGGACTGTACAGAACGGAATTTTTATACCTGAGAAACAAGGGGATTCCGGATGAAGAGGAGCTTTTTAAAGACTATAAAGAGGTTGCAGAACAGGTAGCGCCCTACCCTGCTACAATCAGAACCCTTGATATAGGCGGAGATAAAATACTTCCGGCCCAGAAACTGTCTTCAGAGGCAAACCCTGCACTCGGTTTAAGGGCAATAAGGTTCTGTCTAAAAGAGCAGGAAATCTTTAAAAGTCAGCTCAGGGCAATTTTAAGGGCAAGTACCCATGGCAGTATCAGAATAATGTTTCCTATGATATCCGGGGTTCAGGAATTTATAGAAGCAAAATCAATACTTGCCCAGGTAATGAAGGATCTTGATAAAAAAAATATAGCCTACGACAAAGATATTAAAGTCGGGGCAATGGTTGAAATCCCCTCGGCAGTAATGGTTGCCGACATTCTGGCTGAAAAAGCCGATTTCTTCAGCATAGGCACAAATGATCTGATCCAGTACACACTGGCCATTGACAGAAGCAATGAAAATGTCGCCTACATGTACGAGCCTTACCACCCTGCTGTAATACGGATGATCATGCAGGTTGTAAAGGCTGCAAAAAATGCAGGAATAGAAGTATCCCTGTGCGGTGAAATGGCAAGTGATCCTTTCTGTATTCCGATACTTTTAGGAATGGGGATAAACGAACTCAGCCTTACGGCTGCAGGCATACCTCTTTTGAAAAAGCTTATACGCTCTCTTTCAAAGGAAGAAGCTGAAAAGGATCTCGAAGAAATTCTAAAATTCAAGACATCCGAAGAAATCAGAAAATACATTCTTCAGAGAACAAAAGATCATTTACCGGATGTAGATGAAGAAAATTTTCAGATAAATCAGCAGCAAAATTAATTCTATTATTTTAAATATACGGGCATTGCACAGTAATGAGTATAAAAATTGTTTGTCAAAATAAAAAAGCGTTCCATGACTACTTCATAGATGAAACCTTTGAAGCAGGCATGGTTCTGCTTGGTCCAGAAGTAAAATCATTAAGAGAAGGAAGAGCAAATCTTCTTGACGGGTATGCTAAGATACAAAACGGTGAAGTATTTTTACATAATGCCCATATTACTCCATACCCATATGCCCATTACCTGAACCTTGATCCTAAAAGGACAAGAAAGCTTCTGCTCCACAACAAGGAAATAAAACGGCTTATAGGTAAAACAAAGGAAAAAGGATACGCCCTTATTCCTACAAAGATTTATTTTAAAGACAGCAAGGCAAAGGTTGAAATAGGTCTTGCAAAGGGTAAAAAGAAGTATGATAAACGTCAGTCTCTTAAAGAAAAAGAAATGAAAAGAGAGATAGACAAAATAAAAAAATTTTAATGCTAAATATAAACAGCTTTTTTTATAACAGAATCTACCGGATTACCGGATGTAAAAAAACAGGCTGAGATGACATAAAAAAAGAAAATTATTATGTCGATCCGGTTAATCCTGCTAAATATGTTTTTAAGATTTTAGATAGCTGTAAAATTATTATTTTGTCTTGGAGATAAAAGATAGCATTGACTATTAAGGATTTAGTGACTATATTCTGGCTGTTTTAATAAAGATTTAACAAACAACTCCCGATTAGGTAAAATACTTAATCGGGTTATTATTGAAAACCACACACCATTATAATAAGGGGGCGAAACGGGTTCGACGGGGATAAAGAAGCTTGAGTTGCATACCGAGGTCCTACCAGGCTCGTAAAAAAGGGTAGATTTTTAAAACAAACGCAGACGATTACGCGTACGCTGTAGCAGCGTAAACCATTAGCTACTGGCCCAGTCTGTCTCTCCTGCGTGACGGGCTGGGCCATCGACAGAGCAGGATAGCAGATTTGACGCACCTGTAGGTCAATGATGCGAAACCACTATACGGGTTAGCCTTTAGCAACTTTGCTCGGTAGGAAACTGAAGGTGAACACTGAATATCGAGATAAGTATGTAGACACTTAAGTGGAATATTTTCGGACGGGGGTTCAACTCCCCCCGCCTCCACCAATTTCATCCTTTAAATTCAACTATTTAACTTTCACCCCTACCCCAGTGGGCTACTTTTGGGCTCTCTTTTGAAAATTATTTTCAAATTTATGGGTTTTAGAAATCATACAAAAGGGAATGGATGAACTCGAATTATTCGAGTTTTGAGATATTTTATATCACTATAATTATAGAATGGCAGGTACTGGCAAGGTATTTGTAGTAATATGGCTGATAAGCAATGCAAAACGAATCTAATTGTGAAGTGACAGGTGTAGTTTAGATTTTCAACTCTTTTTTCATTAAATAATGACAATTCGTAATATCATAGGTTTTGAAACCAAGTCTTTCATATAATTGTCTTGCTCGATCTTCTAAAAATGACTGTAAGAATAAATAGTCATACCCTTTTTTAACACTTTCTGATTCACAATATTTTTAAATCTGGGTTCCCAATCCCATATTTCGAAACGAAGAATGTATCTGGATATGTAGTTAAATCGGCCTTTTCAGCAAAGGTTAAAACAATAAAAACAGCCATTTTCCCTTTATATTCAATAATCCAAATTTGATCTGGTAGTAAATCCTTCCTATAGGTTTCCGAATCCCAACCACCCCAATATTTATCAATATAAAACACCATGTTCTCTCGATGAAGGTCATGAGTGAAATGGTAGCCCTTTTCTACGTATGGCCGTATTTTCATCTTCATCTTTCTTTGAAGAGTTGAGTACATAAGTTGATAAGCGCTTTTGGCAACATTTTAAGCGGTTCAAGACAACTCAATCATTGATGACAGAAAGGTTTAACAATTACAAGACATAAACAAAATACAAAATATAGCCCGATAGCTACAGTTATTTATATTTACCTATAATATTCTTAGAAGTCGAAATATATTCCAGGATAATTTTAGTATTCTGGAATTTCAATTAACATCTCGCTCCCTGTTATTTATTAAGATCAGTTTTTATTAAAAAGCCATTTCAAAGCAAAGCGATAGCTATTTATAGCATCAGCAGCATGAGTACCATTCTCAATAGTGAACGTCATAACCTCCCAAGGAGCGTCATTACGGTTTTTCCATTCATCGAACCAAATAAGTGCACCTTCTCTTAAACTAGGAATATCATGCGTACCGCTGGTAAAAACAAGCTTTAGATCTTTTTTAGTGGAGGGGGCTGCTGGTGAAAATAAAAGTTTACGCCCTGGATCTAAGGACGGATTACTAGCAACACGTCCCCAGAAAAGGTCTGGGTCAGTAAACGCGGAATAAAGGACCATATACCCCCCTCTACTCTGGCCGAATAGTATCCGCCTATTTGGATCAACCAGATACCTTTTTTCTATCTCGGGCAAAAGTTCTAGTTTTAGAAACATATGGAATTGTGGAGCACCACCCTGGCTTGCTTTTGCATCGTCCGCTGGTGCACTGAAATCAAATCCTCTTTTATTGATTTTCGGATCAAAGGAGCCATATGAAATGCCAACTACAACAGCCTCAGGCAGATCATCATCGTAATTTAGAAACACATGATTTGCAGCCAGTATTGGAAAAAGTGAATCCCCATCAAGCACATAAATAACCGGATAATGCACATCTGCATTTTTGTCATAATCTTGGGGAAACCGAACATAAATATGGAAAGAACGGCCAACCGCATTAGAATCAAACTTGAAGTAGTCTCCTTTTAGTGCAGGCAAAAATTCAAGAGGAGCCGACTCATGCTGGTACATGTCGGGTTTATTCGCTGTTGTACCACATGCATCGAGGAATACTATTATTAAATAGAGGCATAACACATAAAAAGAATATTTGGGCAACATATGCCTTTCCTCCAAATACTTTTCGTTGTTTTCAGAATAAAACGCAAGTAATGCTTCTGTAAGAGTAACTCGATAACTTGAAAAGACTACCAAATAAATAACAAATCAGGCTTAATATTTCAATTACGTACACCCTCCTATACAATTTTTTTAAAAAAAAACCAAGTCCTTGAGTTTTTTTACCATATCCTAAACAATAAACCTCCACTCCTTACCCTTCTCCCTCTTCTCATATTCCTCCAGGAATTTACTCCCATCCTGATGCGTCATATTAGGTATGTAAGAGAAGTATTTATCAGTTATCATCTTCAAGGTTGAATGGCCCATCATCTTCTGTACCCATCCCAAATTCTCACCTGCAGAAATCATCATAGTTGCGAATGTATGGCGGGTCTGTATAACCGGCCTGTACTCCAGTTCTGCCTTTTTCAGTCCTTTTGTCCAGGCTTGCTTTCTGAGGGTCTCGATGACTATGGGTTTATCGTCCTTATTGAGGAAAACATATTTACCTCGCAGTCTGGTTCTTAATTCCTGTCCTTTCAGTGCGTCATAAACCATAGGCAGCATATCGATATCACGATAAGAGCTGTTGGTCTTAGGTCTCCCCTCTTCCCCGTATACTCTGGTCTCCACGATCTTTATTATTTTGCGTTTAAAATCCACATTATTCCATTTGAGTGCGGACATCTCCCCTGCTCTCATGCCGGTAAAGAACGCAACCTTGAAGAACGGATGATAAAAGGGATCTACACAGTCAAGGAACTTCTTTACTTCATCCATAGACAGAGGATTGATGCTGGCCTTTTCAATCTTCCTATTTTCCACCATAGCCATGACGTTACTCTCTAATATTCCGGTCTTGTAGGCCAGCTTGAATACTCCCCTCATGGGGATCAGGATATTGTTAATCCTTTTATTCGAACAGTCCAGGTCAGCAATAAATTCCTCCACTTCCAGATAAGAGATCTTTGAAATGGGAGTATTACCGAACCTCTTTAGTATGAAAGCGTTCATGACGGTCTGGTAGCCCTTGTATGTCGAAGTCTTAACTTTCGTTTTGGTGATCTTCGCCCATCTCTGAGCGAGTTCACCGAACAGGATGTTTTTATCAAGAACAGGCTTTACAGATTTCGACTCTTTTGATTCGTACTCTTTTAAGAGTTGATCCCTTAATCTCCGGGCCTCTATTACTGAAGTGGAAAGAGTCTTCCTGATTACTTTCTTTCCTCGCCTTAACCTGAAATACCAGGTATCACCACGTTTCACTAGATTATGATTTTTGTCTTTCTGCATAAGTTTATATCCTCCAATCTTGCTTTTTAATCCGGTTGGAGGACAACTCCTGTCCTGCCAATATTTTCAACTCCTTTCTTTTCTTAATGGGGTTAATGGTTGCGCTGTTGCTGTGTTGTTCTCTGAATCGCTCGACGGACTGAGCCGGGTAAAGGACTCTTGTTGAGCAGGGAACTTGAAAAAAATCCAGCAATCCTGCCTTTCTCCAGTTCCTCACCGTGTTGGGTGTTACCCTGAAAATATCTGCTACTTCCTGTTGTGTTAAATATTGCTTATCTAATTTTTGTGTATGCTCCTCTTTCATGAGTGTTAATCTCCAATAAATTATTCCAACTGACAGACTACTTGTCAGGGGCCTGGAGTTTTCGACCCTAATGTTTGGTTCTCTTGTCCGATTAAAAGCAGAGAACCCTGAACGTTTGTCTCTACTTATAGAGAGGTTAGTTAATTCAGGTTGGCATTAAGGAATTGAGATATGGGGCAGTGGAGTAAAATAAATTGCCAGCAGATTTTAATATCTGAGGACTTGAAACATTGATTTCGAGGCATTTCAGTTCATTTGAATTATTTTCAGTTCATTATCGTTCCATATACATACATAATAATCCTGCGAAGACTGATAATGGGCAGCATACTTTATTTCAATTAACTGATTTCTCTGAACATTCGTAATTCGATTTAGTCAGTCAAAAAGGTTTATTTCGAGAAAAATTCAAATAAAATGCATTTTTTCACTTTTTTTTTATTTTTTTTGTCCGAAAAGTGGGTTCTAAAGGCTATTACTCTCTCTGGGGGATGATGATTATAGTATATTTGTTAAACAGATACGATACTGATAGTAAACATACTGAATACGTTATATTGGTAAAACTGTAAGTTATTAACAGTATAGATACTGCCAGCACCAAGCCATCAGCCTTTTAGTTTTTATCTATTATCCTTACGGCTTCCAGAAAATCGTTCTTTTTACGATCAATCCGTTTTCTGAAACTGTCATCACTGATACCCGATATTGATGCGGCTTCACCGATATCTAATTCACCCATGAGATACTCAACCTCTGTTTTATTAAAGTGATTATAGGCGAATTGCATTAGTTCTTTTCCAATAAGAATATCTTCAGGATTTGTCGGATCAATATTTATGTCGGGTTGATAATCATCGTCTTCCCGTTCATTATCCTTATCAAGGTAAACAAGGTTTGCTTGATTTCTTGGATCCAATGGATCGATTCTTTGGTTGATAATATCCTTTGCACGGACAGCATGCTTGCGTAGAGTATGGTTCAAGTATAAATTAATATAGTGAGCTATCCAGTTATTGAGAGATCCTTTATTCTCATTATATTTATTGTAATGACCTTTTACCCAATAATTTGAAAACAAATCGTCTGTAACATCTTGCATGGATAAACCATACTGCGTATTTAATATTTTTATTTTACCTTGTATTGACTCATACAGTTTGTTTTTATTTTTCCACTTTTGTGATACTGCCCACTTAAAAGCGTGGTAATGTTCGTTAAAGTTTTTGTCTGTCATTGTTTTACCAGATTTCTGAAGGTCGGGTCCTCAATCCCGGCCTTCTTGTATTTTGTTAATTCATTATTTGTTTGCTTCTTCCGCAGCGGTTCTCAGCATAAAACCCTTATCTTGCAGTTCATCAATTCTCTGGATTACCCGGATATCGTCCTCAGTAAATCTCCGATGTTGTCTGGTTCCGACTTCTATCCAATGCACTCCAGGTAAAAAACCTTTTTCATGCCATTCCCTGATTCGGTTCTGACTAACACCAGTTATGTCTGACACCTGTTTAATACTGTATGTCTTCTCTTCCATGGTCTTTAACCTCCTTTATTTTATTGAGACGAATGCATATGCCTCTACCCATAGACAGGTTAGATAAATAAGGTCAGAGATATTGTGTTCAGGTTATGGGATAGGGAAAAGGATATTTTGTATTATTACTTCGTTTATTCAGGTGCCTAGCTCGCCAGAATAGTCCACAATCAACGATCGGTTTACTATGCGAGGTATTTATCCAGACATTATCAATTACTGCCAGTTTTAATATTTTGATTAGTCCATCAGGTAGGGTCAGTCTTTGCAGGATAATTCTCGGCGAGGAAAATATTTTTTATGAAACGTTTCAGTTCACTTAAATTCATTTGAGTGATTTTCAGTTCATTTCCGTACCAAATAACTGTTTGGCAATCCAGCATAATCTCAATAATAGGCACCTTATCTTAATATTTTTTGAATGAAAACTTCGGTGGGGTTAAAACTCTTTTGTAATAACAGGAGCAAAACCATACATTACCTTTTGATACGCCACGGTCATTATCTCTGCCAGTTTGTCTTCATTCTTTGCAGGAACAATATAACTGTCATGAACAGGTAGGCAGGGAACTCCTTGTTTTAATAAACTTTGTAGTATTATATTTGTTATTCTACTGTCATAATATTGCAACCGCCCCCACATACCAGAGTTTAGGGCATTTGATATCGGTTTATGAACTCCCTTAAACCTTTCAATGCATGTCTTTATTGACTTTGTAGTGGTGTTAAAGGATATGCCGCTATCCAGCAGTTCCTTCCTGATTCCCTGTATTGCCGCTTTTTCATTCGCGGCATTGATTGAGACAAGAGAAACAACTTTATACACTGCCCGTAATGACAGGTCTTCTTCGCATAACTTAATATACGGATCTTCTCTGTAATCAATTTCCATCTCGTGATACAACATTCTGATATGATGTGCCTTGTAATCCAGCTCACAGGCAGGTTCGCCATTAATGAGAATACACTTTCTGATTTCCTTTGGCATATTAATATGACAGGCACCATAAAATCTTCCTGCATTGTCAGGATATTTATTAAAAACACGGTGCAAATACTGGTAATGGGATACGAATGATAATCGCTCGATGCCAAAAGATGAGAGCGGTTGTTTAATCAGATGTTCCTTTACCGTGGTTGTCCATTCAGTTTCAAGTAATTGATATTCTTCTAATAATTGGATTTCTGCACCAGTAATGGAGATAGAGTTATTACTGTTATATTTACTATTCTTATTTGAGTTTGCGTTATACCTATAATATAAGTTATTAATATATTTATTATAGTAGTTTCTGTAATGACTTATCTTATATTTATTTGATTTAAGTAATGAGTGTTTCATCTGTTCAGAACCCGGGCCGTTCATCAGCAGATATTCTGTATTACCCATTTTGTATAAATGTACTTTATCTCCTTGCATCTCAACTGTAATAAATTCGCCTGCCTGAAAATCAGTAATCCTTGCGATACCCTTATTTATCCGCCGTTTCAACATACTGTTTAGGAAATAACCATTAACAGGTGTATCTCTTGTAAGATTAAAGGATATTTCGTGTTCTGATATAAATTTATTATACCTTGTAAGATCATCAGTTATTTTCTCTTTTTGAGATTTATATTTTTCACCGAAACTCTCAAATTCAAGATCGTCGCCTTTGTCATCACGCAGTATCACAAGGTCTTCTAGTTCAGGTGGGTATACTCCAATATAGTCAATGCCGGGTATATTGTATTGTTGGAATAACCTGATAAGTCGATCTGATGCCGCCATCCGTGATTGTCGCAGGATTTTCTCATTCTTGTACCCCGGATAGTTATCGATGTATCCCAGTTCAACCAGTGCATCTACGGTTGACAATACACGGGTTTTCTTAAAAAACAGTTTTTTATACCGACTGTTATTTGAATAGCTGGCACTCCTGCGGGAATATCGAACGGCTACCGCCATGTCATTAGCGATTACCAGATTAATCAGGATTATTTTTAATGTCTCCTTTGAATAATATTCCTCATTTTTTGTTTTCACTCGCAGTTTATCAACTTCAATAATCTCTTGAAATAGGTCATCTGCAAGGGATTTCACCTCTGGATATTCAGTGATAAGGTAAGTGTCAAGGTGTATAGCGTTCTCAAAGAATGCCATTGTTGTATGGTCTCCGGTTTTTATTGGGATTAACTGCCGGTGGGTAAAATATCATTATGTTTGAATTATTGTAAAGAAATGTATGCCCAGCGCGCCAGAATCCGCCACAATCGACGATCTCTTAATAAGACACAGTATTTATCGTTAAAAAATCGGCGGGGATAAAAAGGTCTTTTAGGATACAATTTGTAAGATAATATATTAAAAAAAACAAAGAGTACCATCACTACATAACCAGTAACAGTACTCTTTATCACTTATGCAAAGGATACCTCTATCTCTTTCCTTATATTTACCTTCATAGCCTTTAACGTACAGAAAGTAATACCCAGGATCTTTTTAATCCTACAATCTGACAGTCCATACCTGACCTTGAATTTGATAAACAATCTCTCATTGCGGGATAACCTTTTAAGAAACCCTATAAGGTCAATTTTGAATATAACCTGTTCGTCCAGAGGTTCAACTCCTTTACTGGATAGAGCAGCAGCAAATATATCGTCATCGAATACCAGTTGATCGTATCGAATAATTTTCACTTTATCCCGTTTATGGTATCCGTTATCAACTGATTTACCTTTACGCAGATAATTAATCATAGACCATTTGGCCTTGTTTAATATGTAGGTACTGTTGGCCTGTGGGTCTGATTGTAATGCAGTGTAGGCACCTGTGAGTCCTTCTTGTATAAGGTCTTGGTTTCCTCTTGCTCTTTCTCTGATAGTGTAAGTTATGTTTTGTATTTTATGATTATATGTATTATGTAATTCCGTATTATGCATTTGTTTGACCTCCAATAAAATAGGCGGTTGGTCTTGGGACGACCTTCCGCCTATGGGGGTTGCTCTTACCTTTGCCTATGGTTTATTTGTTATTGTTCAGGACATGCGCATGTCGGGTGTATACTTTATTGGCCAGTGTTTATAGGGTTATGGGATGTATGTTAAAGGTCTGGTTAAACCATACTGCCTGCCATCGCTCGATGTATGACAGTTTGATAAAAACCTTGTCAGTCCTGCCTTTTCAGGATTTTAGATATTGTCTGTGGATGCCATATAGAATTACCTCTTTTTGTCGGATACTCTAATTTTTCAAGTTCCCTGCAAATCTTTCTCAATGACATACCGTCTTTATCGAGTTGGCGGATAAGTCGGATTACCTTTTGTTCGGAATCATTTTTAATCAAAATTCCAGCAGGGGATAAATCATAACCATATGGAACATCCCCTCCTGTCTTCTCATTACGAGACCTTTTGTGAGACAATGCAGCCTTTGTCCTTTCTCCTATTATGCGCCTCTCCATCTCTGCAAGTGCAGCAGTAAGGGTAAAGAAGAACCTACCCATAGCAGACTGAGTATCCAGTGTTTCTTCAATACTGTGGAACGATACTCCCCACTTCTCGAACATCTTGGTGGTCTCCAAAGCATCCACTGTTGATCTGAAGATCCTGTCCAGTTTATAAACGACCACTGCATCGATCTGTTTCTTTTTCGAAAGTTTAAGTACCCGTTGAACTCCAGGTCGTTTTAAGTTCTTGGCACTGATACCGGCATCCTCAATAATTTCTGACAATTGTAAGTCTTTTAACTGACAGTATGCCTCTATCTTTGATTTTTGATTATCCAGGCTGACACCTTCCTTTGCCTGATCCTCAGTGCTTACACGCACGTATCCAATTGCGACCATGAATGATCACCTCCTTATATGAATTGTTTTTTATATTCGGCCCTGACTGAAATGGGAAAAAACGAAGTTTTTTTGTATTGAAGGCAGGGAATAAATGGGTTAGTGACTCACCACACAAGAAGTACTTACGATAATAAGTGGCGTAATATTAGTTATTGGATTGTTTTTAAAGGCAGGGCCGCAGCCACACCATCACCGGTTGAGAGCTTAGTTCAATTACAGCAGGAACATTTGGGTAGAACGAAAGTTCATTTAAAAACCTATTATTCAAATCCATAACACCACCTCCTTTCTATTAATTAAAAAGTTTCCGTATACGGAAATTTCTGTTTGTTTAAGTAGAAATAATAAATTTAATTAGTGACAGGCAAAAATACCAAATACAAACAAATCACTATTCATCATTGTTTTTCAGTGCCTCAAGTTCAAGTGATACTCCTGCCACTGATATGAAATGATCGTCCAATATTTCAGAAATACGTATAACGTCATTTGATATTTCCTTGCCAAGAAATCCAACAGCATCAGGGTTAATATCCATTGTTCCAGGTTCAATAACAGAAAAGACACTCACCATGTAAGAGAGGGCATAGACCCTATTCACGATCTCATTTATTTTGTCTACAGTCTCAACATACCGCTTAGCGGTCTCCAAGTTCATTCCATGAATCATTATTTAAATCTCCTTTCAGATTTGTAATTATTGTTTGTGCACGAGGTTATATGTTTTGGCCGACGTCGGCCGGGTATATGTAAATCTCGAATACTTCCGAGGTTCCAATAAAGGGGGGCTATAATCGTTATATGATTATGCTTATCCCTGAAACACTATAAGGTCCCTGCCACAAAAATTCTGTCCTACCAACTAGACAACAACGATAAAATAATCTTCGTCATTTGTGGATTAAAAGACCACGATAGGACTCAATATTTGGTGTATTAACCAGGTATTTTATGGGGATATTTTCCGATTTATCCGGTATTTTCTGGCATGTCAGACACGTGTGCTCTAATAGACATGTATGGATGTGAAAAAGATTTAAACCCTGTATACATCTATAAATCCGTTTATTACTGTCCAGAATATTCAATGTGGGCGCACTGCCCGGGAAATTAAACTGATGGGCATTAATATTGGCAGGGGTTGGGCATTTTGAACTATAATATTATGGGATAATCTGGCATATGGGCGGGGACACTGGGAAACACACACACTGATTTGATGGATTCTGCGAACGTTCGTGGAAAAATTAATCTGATATATCTCCGTTTACCTTATCCCTCAACCGTCCTGAACAGTTGAAAGTAACGATCTTTCTAGCATCCAATAACAGGTCATCACCTGTTGAAGGATTTCTTCCACGACGTTGTTTCTTATCTTTGACACAGAACTTACCGAATCCGGATATAAGGACATCCTCTCCAGAAACTAATATTGATTTGATATTTTCCAACAGGTTGTCTATTGCTCTTTCAGCATCTTTTCTTTTAGGAATAATTTCAGATATGGATTCTATGAGATGATTTTTTGTGATGGTCATAAATGGACTTTCCTTTCTGATAATCAAATAAAACAGAATATAGAATATAGGATGGTATCAAGATATCACAAATATTTCCAGATGATAAAATCCTGACAGGTTGATTTGTTATTGAAGTCGTTTATTCTGAGGAGAGGGTAAACGTTATGACTTATAGCAGTAGTCTATACTTAGTAACACTGAAATCAGGGTTACGGCTTCTTGCGGCCCCTGAATTTATTTGTTATGTCAAATTTCATTCACTTTTAAATCTCTTTTTGCTGATTCAACAATTTTTTCCAATGCATTACGATGAGCATCATATTCCTCTTCATAGATTTCAAATTTAGGATTTTCGTCCCATTTAAGTATTGGTCTTTCGCTTAGTTCTTTTAAAATCAATTGAGTTTCTTGTGAAATTACAAATGCTCCAATATCAGTCGCTCTTTTAATTTTCCAATATGCTTGATTGTATTTTTCATGCAATTCAGTCTCCTGTTTGTCGGATAGGCCAGTACCTTGTCCATAATCTTTTTTGTATATTTCAAAAAATTGGAGTGATTCGTATAAAGCATCAATAAGTTCGGAGTAAGCAATAGACTTTCTTTCCCACCACTTTTCTGAGTAGAATTTTTTTAATGTCCATTTTGTAGATAGGTAAGAAGCAATTATAGCTGAAATAATTCCAGGTGCTATTTTCAATAGAATGTCCAACATAGATTCACCTTGCAGATTTTGAGAGAAAGAATGCGAAAATCACCGGTTTATTCGTTGCATTTTTTGGTTAGAGTTTAATATCATGTCCCCCAAATTTGAATCAACCCTGCCTGAACAGTATCTGTAAGACATAATCCAGTTTCCAATAGGCCACCAATATCAATCATACATATAGGGCAAATTGCCAGCGAGAAGCAGGATAAGCTCTCTTTCCTTTTTCCCATGATAATCATAGTTCCCAGATATTTTTCGCATAGCAAATAGATGGGCAGAATCTGGTGTGTTTTTCAAATTTTCTTCTTCGAGAAAATTTTTATACTCATTCTTAATTTGAGATTCAACTTGTGCTTTCCAGTATAAATCATTTGGGCTCATTTTTTTTGACATATCCAGCCTCTATTTTATGCAGTTACTTTTTTAAAGCATGATCGTAAAATTGAAAATGTAACAGAAGATCTTGCGTTTTCCGCTTGAATTCTCAAACTACGGCAGCAGACATTCGTTTTTATCAAAAGACCATTTGTCCTTTCTTATACAATTATTAAGATGGTCCATAATCGAGAGGTTCGCCAAAAGTTTCTTCATCATTTCTTCCATAAAGATATCATATTGGCCCAATATAAGTTTATACAGCTATCATTTCAACGGATATTATGGTGTTTTTTGCCTCCTATTGATTGTGAATATATCAGGCTTATACTACTTGCCATAATCTGGATTTAAGTAATTACCCAGGATTCTGAGACGAATGAACTCTCTCTTCTTCAAGTAAGCGATTATAGTTCTCTACCAACCATTCTTTTACATCTCCTGCCTCTTTTGCTGCCTGGTCGTAATATTCAAAATAGGATTTATCAACTTTATATATTTTATCTCGGTAAATAAAAGAAACCATAGCGCCAAACCAGTACCACATTTCAAGTATCTTTATGCAATAGTCACAAACCATCACGAGATTGGGTCTTCCTATCACGCCCAATACATACTGATTTCCCTCACCCAGGAACCGATAGGGTGTCATTTTTCGATTTGGATGTGTGGCTAGACAAAAAAAAGAATATAACTTTTTCAGATCTTCCTTTTGCTCACCCATTGGATGCTTACCAAGCTCATCTCGGACGATCGCATTACTGATTTGTTTACCTTTTTGCCATTTCTCAGCCCATTTCTTATGAATAGCACACAAACTCATTAAAGATAATGTTTCGTACGCTCTTCTTGCGACAGGAAAAGCAATATTAAGTTTTGATGCCATTATTAAATGGCGAGCTTCATAAAGACAGTCAAAAATATCTGCAAGTAGGTCTCTTAAAACCATATCTTGAGTGCTATCAGGTTTGATGCCTCCCAAGATAAGAACGACTCTTGAAATGAGGTGGCCGTATCTATCTGTTATATTAATGAATGGTTTCGACATCTCGCTTATTTGTTTTGATCGACTTTCGGAATACATTTTCAATGATTCATAGTGTTTTTCAGCGTCTTTTGAATTAAATTTATTTTCCATTTATTTCCAATTTCCAAATAGGCGAACGCCCTGCATAAGCGTCTTGGCAGGTTTTTCGCCCGGTTATATCAACCGTGACATTATACAATTTCCTTTGCCATAAAATAACAAATTCCCAATGATGAATAATGTGCATTAACTGCTTCTTCAAGACTTATTATCTCTTCACCATATCTCACACTAGCACTACATTGTACATGCATTAAAAGGTCAGTTGAAAACGATGGTAAACCACTATTGACTGCAAGATTATAAAGTTCAGAGAGTTTGTGATTCTTTGGGAACTCGACTGATTTTTCTTTCAAAAAACACTTGATTAGTTTTTCTGCGAACTGCAATGATGCCCATTTTGACTGCCCATAGTGTGCCTGCTTCGATAAAATATTATTTACAGCGTTTTCTAGATCAATCCTAGCTTCCTTTATGAATGGTTTTGATTTAATCCCATTAAGACTAGAAAGTGAGTCTAGCCCTGAAATAAAATGATGTACAATTATTTTTAAATCGGATTCAGATAAGAGCTTTGCGTAGTCAGTTGACATGTCCTCTATGAGGTTAAGAATGTTTAGAACTGGAATCGTACCATCTGAGGTAATAGATGGTGCATCTTTATATTTATCTAAGTTGGTATCGCATACAAACGAAACTGTACCAAATATTAAAGGGTAAATTATACGCCATGGATCATTCCTAATCAAGAGGACTCCAGTGCCAACACCCATCTGTACTTTTAATCGATTTCCATATTTACTTTGATACCAATTATTGATGTGTTCTGATAAATTATCTTCGTTATATACTCCTAGGTTTGCTTCTCCCTGCTTAGCTCCGAAAGTTATACTAATTTTAAACTTCATGGCTATTTCACGCATAGAATGAATTGATCGACTGAAAATTGGTATATTTTTTTCCTTCAAGCTATTGTCAATTTCTATCATTAATTTATTAAATTCTTTTTCGTTTTCAGGAAAGTCAGATTTCATGTTGTTATCTCCCAATATTCAGGCATTCATACTCATAACCAGCCGCGAGTTTTGTATCTTTCCTTTTTGAATGTTATACAGAAAAATTGCTTTAAAACAGATATTTTGACTACTTGCCATAGTCTTTAAAATGATAAAAGTTGAGATTACTAATAAAAAAGCAATGTTGCATTTCAGAAGCATTTGTTTTTTATGGACCATTGCCCATGGGTTTAATGATTTTATTCGCTCGATCAACGCTCTGAATCAACATTGAACCATGGTTTCCATGTTCCTATAAGTTTATCCTCCTCAAAAAAACGCTCAGCAATCTGCTCTTGGGTAAACGCCGTATTGTATGAAAAACCAACTTTCGTCTCAATAATTTCTAATGGTTTATGATGATCTCTAAATATATGTTCAATCCCATATCTTAACTGACATGACGTGGTCACAGGTTTTTGTTTTATATGGTTTATAGGAATTTCATGAAGCCTATGAGGGCTTCCACGCTTAATGTTTAACGAAAACCTTTTTTTAATATTAGTAGATTTGCCTACATATAAGCACGGGTAAAATAATTCCTTAGGCCACCAGTCCTTATATTCAACATCAATCATTCTGCCACCAGGGCCTTTTAGAACAATGAATCTCTGTGAATTCATTAATTCAGACTTATCAGCAATCCACCAAAAAGCGTATACTCCAGATTTCTCAGGTAAATTTATCATATTTCTGCGACATATTTCTGATACACTCCTTATATTTTTATGTGTATGCATGTTCTTATCTACTTAAGCACCTAACACCTAATATGTAGTGCGTTGTTTTATCGGATTGGTATGGATAATTTTCAGGCTCATTATCATTGTGATCATTAGCCTTCAACTTCGAAAATTGTTTTTATTTTTTTGTTTCTTCGAGATATTCATTATAGTCAAGGTAATTATTGAGTTGGCCTTTGGACCTCTTTACATTTGCTAATACAGTTTTATCAATGCGCTTCTGTATCTCTAATGCAAGTTCTTCGAACTTTTCTTCAGGAATGTTATAAAGAGTTCTTGTTTTCCCAATTTTAAAAATTTTCTTCAATCCTGACTGAAAGATAGCATAGTTCATCCTACCTTTTCCAACTTCCCACTCCTTATACTCGTGATACCTTGTGATAAGATAACTAATATAGTTGGTTTTATCGTTGTCTGCACCAAGACTACCAATAGGATATTTATTCTTCTTGGCTTGCTGTTTGACGTTCACTGTTACTTGGTTGTTATCGCCGATTACAGCGCTCTCCACCCTTTCATTGAAATTGATGATCTTTCCCATTTTTATTCCTCCTGACCGATGTTTTTCTGAAAACCGTTTTTTAGTACTTGCAACTTCAGATCGATTAATATCCCCCTTAGTTACTTTTGAATGACATGTTGGACATAGCATAATCAGATTAGCGGGGTCATTATTCTCTGGATTTTCATCAATATGGTGAAACTGAAAATGATCAACGTCACCACTGCAACAAAATGGGCAACATGACCCGATTTCTTTCTGGAGTAGCATCTTTGTTTTTTGAGGCACCGTTTTTCTTTTCATATTTAAAACCTGAATTCTTTACTCCCCATAACTATGCTAACCATTGGAAGTATTTCGTTCCTAGTCGGGTTAATGTAAATTTTATGTCAATGCCTTTATTAGTTTTTCCTTTTCAATTAATCCAAGATCAGAAAGTCTCTTAAGTAATGATATTATTTGATCTGCACTAAGAACTGGTGGGCCTCCTGGGCCATACCCAAGTTTTAATCTACCTCCTGTTTCTCGCATGTCCTTATAATATGAAAACCAAATATCATTTACTATTCCATTCGGTTCGTAGCTGACCATGAAAACAAAAGGCTGGTAGGAATCAGCAGGGTCACCAAGTCGTAATGCACCTCTTAAATATGGTTCCCAAGTTTGACCAGGCTCCTGTAGATTGAATGACTTTTCGATAAATCCAGCAGCACCACATTGACTGCATAAGAACCATCCATTGTCATCGGTATGATTGTCGATTAAATCGACAATATTGGTTGCCCATGTCTGTGATTTGCAACTCGAATTATTGCATATTATAGACCATCCCATAAGAACCTCCGTTGGCATAACAAGTTATTGAGCAGTTATATATTTCTTTATAAATTGAATTTCACACAGAAATATTTAAATTAAAAAAAAGACGAGTCATTATTATCTGCCACAATCCCCAATTAATTACAACCAAAGATTACACTCCAAATATCACAACAAAACATCGCCCAAACGTCCTCATCGTCCAACCACTTGATATCGTCTAGATTTCCCAGGTTGATTTGCAGGACAATACACCCTCAAAATGGGCTACCTCTTGGGCTCTCTTCTTTTGAATATTAGTTCTTTTATTTCGATTATTTCGTTTATTCCGATATGAGAAAATGCGGATTAGTTGTTGATTTTACAGGAATATATCGTTTTATCAATGAGTTATGAAATTGGCGTGATTAATGTTCAACTCCCCCCGCCTCCACCATTATTACCTAAGTATTTCAATGATTTAACTTTTACACCTACCCCAGTGGGCTACTTTTGGGCTCTCTTTTTGGAATATTTTTAAATTTGGGTGTCGTATTCGGTTACAGGATAGTATATGAACTCAAACTATTCGATTTCATAAATCCCTCAAATAGCTGATTTCTTACCTGAATCAATATTCCTTTCTTACAAAAAAGCACTCTTATTACTTTTATCATAGAAATACTCTAATGTCCTTCTAAGCATTGATACACACGAAATATATCACTATCAACGATATTTATAAAATCATCTAACTCACTAAAAAATGGTTTTATAAAGCTCTATCGTAGATGGGATTACCTCACCCCTACCATCTTCCAACGCAACATTCATACTTAATACCTATACAAATGTCCCAGCATAGATTTCATTATTTTTACCGATTAACTTTCTAAGGCTTCAATAACTAATTTTATCACTATAATTGAGGAAAACAACAAAACAAAATCTGAAGATTATTTTACATTACGGTCATCACCTTATCCTTTTGAGCGACAGAAGAGGACTGTTAATTATTTTTTCACCTGAAATGGTTTGATATTTTATTGTACACAGGTTTGGCAAATAGATTAACTTAATGATTTTGCACTGAAACCTAATTAACCAAAGCTAATAGAAACCGGCCATGAATTACGATAAACTCGTAATTCATGACCGGTTATTAAACTTAAAAATGATACTTGGGTTTATTTTCTATACACATACCTCAAAGTTAAAAATCAAAAGTGAGGCTAACCCCAAATGTTCTAGGCGTTATATGTGAACCAGTTGCAACGCCTGTTCTTTCAGGAAACATATTTTCATATTGCGTCCCAAATATGGATCCGAATAGTTGATTATAGTCAGAATAATACATACTAGATAGGTGATGACTGTCAAAAATATTATTGCACCAAAAACGAGTTGACCATCGCGTTTTTTCAGGGACCCAACGGCTTGAACTATAGGAGAGAGATACATCCATCGTCCAGTAATCGGGAAGGCCTGGCATTGTATACTCTCGATCGGTATATTTCCATAAACGCTGTTCAAGCCCTTTTCCATTGTAAAAAGCAGTCGTATTAAAAGATAGTATATCCGCACCAATGAATGTCGTATGAGAATAGCTCATATTAAAACGGTAGGGTGAGCCTCCAAACTCCTCACCGTCACGACTGTTTTGATAATCTTCATTAACTGCCACGTTATCATTGTCAGGAAAGACTGCATTTATAGCATCACCAATGTTGTAATTTTTATATTCATTGTGCTGCCATGAACCGTTAAATGTAACGCTATCATTTGGAGTTACGAGCCATATAATGTTTGCGCTGACACCCATCTGTTCGGCCCCGCCTGCTGATACACTGGTAGATTTATTATATGCAAAATCACCATCACCTACTTCACCGTCCGGTCCGCTGCCATCTTCTTGATCCACATCCCAGCAAGCCTCATGTGAAGAACTATTATCAACCGGCACAGGTGGACCATCAGGGTAGTCAGCTTTAGAATATTTACATTTATAGGCAGTAGCCCAAGTACTATAATTTTTGTAATCATAGTAATAACCTGTAGTATTTAACTGGACTCGGTTATCAAAAAAACGGCTCTTAAAACCAATTTCATAGGAGTCCAGATATTCGGGATCCATTATCTCACCACTATAACCAAAATTTCCTGTTCTGTAGCCCTTCGAATACTGAATGTAGGTCATTATTTCATCTGTAATATTCCAGTTCAAATTGGCCTTATATGTATGTTCAGTCCACTTTAGGCTTTTCTGGGTAGGATCTGTTATCAAGTCACCAGATCCAGCATCTAAATATGGCAACTCATGAGGAAAATTTTGAGGGAAATTATCAACTGTAGGATCCGTTCCCCAGTATCCGGGGTATATCCCATGGTATTTTTTTTCATCTATTGAATATCTGTATCCCAAAGAAAGATTTAGTCTATTAACGATCTGATATGATGCTTGCCCAAAAAGACCATATGAATTTGTCTTGATGTTTATCCATTGAATGCTTCCAAGGGTCGCATCTTCAGTTATCTTGTCATTTTGCCCCATAACACCCGCTACCCATTCATATTTATCACCAGCTGTTATAGTCTCCTTTGATAGAAGGCGCATTTCCAGAGAATCAAAGTATGCATAAGACCTTGAATAAGATGCCAAACCGGTAGGGGGATCATACACCTGAAGACCAATTCCCTCAGCTGTTTGCGTATAGCTGAGTCCGTCATCAGCTATATCATATGAATAAATCGGGGTAGCTCCTGGAGCAGTACCGGAAACATAAGCCTTTGTTTCACGAAGAACTCGATGACCATATACAGCTACGCCATACGCAAAAGAAAACTCATGCTCCCACTGGCTCATAAAACCCCATGATTTATTATTTATATCTGCCATATTAGAAGCGTTACCTAGCCACCAGGCACTCTTGTTAGGAATGTTTATTACATTTGTATTCCAAGTCTGAGGTTCATACCCCAACTCTGCTGTATCACCATATGAATAGGTAATGACAGGGTAGGCTGAATAATCTGATACCAGAGAAGGAAATCTTTCAGAGGTAAAAACACTCATTTTAGGATCAGAGCTGTATACTGCTATATATGTTCCCTCTGACATATACCCTTTATTTCTGGAACCTTCTGCGTCATAGACCATAGTTACAGTATCTTTTTCTGTAGGTTCCCAAGTCATGGATAACCGTGCCCCCCAGACATCCTGATCATTGAAACCTGCATCACTGTAGCCATCCCTTTCTCTTATTCTTCCAGACGCACGCAATGCAAGTTTATCTGTAACTGGTATATTAATTGCCGCATCAGCCATTTTAAGTCCATAGTTTCCATATTCGAAACCTAAATTACCACCTAATTCACCAAGAATAGGCTTTTGAGTCATGATATTCATGCTTCCGCCTGTTGAACCACGGCCATAAAGTGTCCCCTGAGGGCCTTTAAGGACTTCGACTCTCTGTAAATCATAAAACATATTGTCAAAACCATTTACTCTAGTCAGCTGAACACCGTCAAGGTTTACAGAAGTCGATGTTTCGTGAATAGGATTAAACATAGAGTTTGGTCCACCGCCGACTCCACGAATGCTTAACACAACATTGCTACCAGCAAAGGCATCAGTATTAATGTCAGGTATTATTTTTTTCATATCGTATGCTGTAGTGATCCCAAGACGATCCATTTCATCCGGCCTTACAACAGATATATCGATAGGTACTTTCTGCAATTCAGCTTCTCTTTTTTCAGCTGTCACAGTTATTTCTTCAAGGGTGAAAACATCTTCTTCATCAGGTTCCTGAGCTATAATTGGAATTGAAGCCCCAATTAAATAAGAGAACACTAATAATTCAAAAAAAACTCTTAGCCATCTTTGATTAAACAAAACTAATCTGTCACTCATAACTCCTCCAAATCATAAATATTAATAAATAGGTAAATTTTTTATTTCCATTAATTTCCCCGAAAAAAAATTTTTACCTGAAAAACCATCACCAGAAATGAAACACTGGGACAATCAATATCCAGACAAATTTATCCGTGAGTATAAATATAACCTTAACCTTTAACCAAAAGGCTTACTCTTTATTTGTTCTTTTTATTTTGGGAAGCTAAAACTTGTTGATATTTTGATAATCACAGATAAAACAAAGGCATTCAGAGAAATGATAAGACTATTAATAATGCGCAAAATCTATAATTCCCATAAATCAAAAACACAACAAAACCTTACTCAAATTAGTACCAATCTATAAAACAATGACAAGTATTATATTCTGAGTAATGTCTATTAGATAATTTAAGTTACGCCCAAAATCAAGCATTTTTTTGCACATTTTACTCATTTTTTTATTTTATTTGATTTTTTCATGCTCTTAATTAATTAACAAGCTCTTTTTATTTATCATTTTATATCTACCTCCCTCTTTTTGATCACATCACACACTGTCTATTCGATCTGGTATTTTTAGACAGGTTATTAAATAATCCCTCTTTCCCTATCTCCTTACACTTCTCCAGAAATTCACTCCCACCCTGAGGCATCATAAAGATATAAGAGAAGTATTTGTCGCCCCCTTGATGAGGATTCCCCCAACATACGGAAAAGATACGAAAAATTAAAATTAAGAGGATATTTTTATATCGAAGAATTAAAAGAAGCCCTAGACAGAATAATAGAATAATCACATAAACAGTCTGCCCATTTTAGGGGCTAACACACTCTAAAGATGAATCACAATCCTTTTTTTCAGGTATCTCTTTTCTTTTGATAAGTCTTATTCAATTCAAGCTAAAAGGTTTCTGGACAAATCCATCATATCCACAATTTACTTTTTCTGTGTCCTTACCAATTTTTATAGCGAATGATTTTTCAGCTATTTTATCTATGCTGATAAATCCTCTTTATTCTCATCCAATACCTTTCTAACTTTTAGAGTCAGAGCTTTGTTTGAAAACGGTTTTTGGATAAAATTTATACCTTTTTTCAGAACACCATGGTCCATAATTATGTCATCAGTATAGCCCGACATATAGAGAACTTTAAAAGGAGGATATTTTTTTGTAAGTATCTCGAATAGTCCCTTGCCATTAATCTCACCCGTTAAAACCACATCTGTTAATAATAAATCTATTGAATCGATGGATGTCAGTTTTTCCTGTGCCTCTTTTGCATTGCTTGCTGTTATCACCTTGTATCCTCTGGAAACAAGGATTTTTTGTGTCAGCTTTTTAACCTGTTCATTGTCTTCCACAAGCAGAATATTCTCGTTGCCACTTAGATCGGGGACTATTTCAACTTTTTTTTCATCAATAACAGTTTTCTGAAGAACAGGTAGATATATTTTAAAGACAGTTCCTCGTTCGGGTTCACTGTATACCCAGATATTACCGTCATGCTGTTTGACAATTCCAAAAACAGTGGATAATCCCAACCCGGTTCCACGCTCTCCTTTAGTGCTGAAAAAAGGTTCAAAAATATTTTTTTGTGTTTCTTTATTCATACCTTTCCCTGTATCAGTAACAGCCATCATTGCATAGGCTCCAGGTTTGCTTGCTGAATGCATTTCCATATATTCATTGTCTATTTCTACTGCATCTGTTTCAATTGTTAGAACTCCCCCTCCTATCATAGCATCTGCAGCATTTACGCAAAGATTCATTATCACCTGCTCTATCTGCCCGACATCGGCCATCACAGGAAGAATATCAGGGATTAATTTAAATGATAAATTAATATTTTCAGGAAGGGTTCTGCGTAATAACTTTTTAAAGTTATTAATTACCTCATTAAGATCAACTGATGTAAATTCCAGAGCCTGTTTACGGCTGAAAGCAAGAAGCTGCCTTACAAGGTCCTTTGCACGATTTCCTGCAGTATAAATTTCCATGGCAGATTCTTGGTTTTCATCATTCTTAGGGAAATCTTCAAGCATCATCTCACTACAAAGAATGATGGGCGTAAGAAGATTATTCAGATCATGGGCCACACCTCCAGCTAAACGGCCAATGGATTCCATTTTTTGTGATTGCGCAAGCTGCTCATTTAGTCTCTTTCTCTCTTCTTCATTCTTTTTGCGAGCTGTAATGTCCTCTGTTAAGATTATGATACCTCCTATTGAGTTATCAGCCATATACCATGGGCGCATTTCCCATGATAGCCATTGAACGGCTCCATTTGCTCTTACAAAACGAGCTTCATCTTCTTTTATAACTTCACCATTCATTCCTCTCTGGTGTATTTTTTTTATTTGTTCAGAAAGATCAGGAAATATTTCATAATGGGAATGGCCTATAATATAATTTTCCCCGAGGTGAAAATCCATCAGCCATCGATTACTTGCAGCAAGGTAATTCATATTTCTATCAAACATAGCAATAGCAGCAGGAGTATGTTTTATGAAAAGCCTGAGCTGTTCTTCGCTTTCTTTTAGAATCTTTTCTATATGTTTTCGTTCAGTTATATCTCTTACAGCTGTAACCCGTACCATTTTTCCATTGTACATCAGGTTTTTAGATATTATCTCAACTGGAAATTGTGTACCATCACATTTTATTGCAGATACTTCGTATGCTCCCTGATAGCCGGAAGATATGAGACTTTGCGCCTTTTCTAAACTTTCCGGAGTAAGGTGCCTGTGCATTATATTAAGGCCGATTATATCGTCTGCCAAATCATATCCAAACATTCTGGCAAATGATTGATTTGTATCAAGTATTAAACCTTTATCATGTATTTGGATACCTTCAAACGATGCTTCTGATAGAAACTTAAAACGCGCCTCACTTTCCTGCAGCCTGATCTCTGCCTGCTTCCTATCGGTGATGTCCTGGACAGTACCGTATAATCTGATCAGCTTACCATTAGAACCTCTAAGGCAATTGCCTCTTGTTGTGATCCAGCGATGCTCTCCATCAGGGCGTATTACTTCGGCGTCATATTTATACGCAGTCCCCTCAGCTAAAGCCTTTTCCACATGAATGGCCAGACCTTCCCAGCTTTGAGGTGTGAAATATTTTTTAACTTCCGGGTAAGTAGCAGGAGGCAAATTCAATTCTCTTCCATATATATTATATATTTCTTCTGACCATTTATGTTTATCATCCGCAAGATTCCATTCCCAGTTTCCGATCCTGGCCAAACTTTGTGCCTGCTTGAGTTCCGACTCGTTCTTTTTTAACATGGTTTCAATTCGCCTGTGAGATGTGATGTCTCGTCCAATACCAAGTATTCCTATTATTTTTTGTTCCTCATCAAGCATAGGCGTTTCAATAGTCTCCAGAAGCTCACTGTGTCCATCTATTGCGAATTTCACCTTTACTTCGTTTTTACACGGTTTTCCAGCCGCTAATGCTGCTTTGTCTTTATACCTTGAGTAGTCTGCCAACTCCTTATTTATAAAATCATGATCCGTCTTTCCTTTTATGCCTTCTTCGCTAGCGCCAAATAATTGTTCAAATCTTGTATTACATAAAAGATATTTTCCTTCGGGATTTTTTAACCATACAAGGTCAGGTATTGTATTAATTAAGGACTTAAGGTGAATTTCACTTTTTTTCAAAGCTTCTTTGGCCTGTCTTTTTGCTAGAAATCCAGCGATTTGATCTGCTGCCCTTCGGCACATACTAATCATCTCAGCTGAATATTTCCCAATCTCATGATCATTAAGCTGTAGCAGACCAAAGGTTTCACCTGCTGATCGTAATGGAATAAGAGCAACGGATTCATATCCGGAACTGTTGCAGCGGTTGCGTGTTCGTGCCTGCCGATCAGAGTCTGTTGTTGTGGCAAGCAGCTTCGTTGTACAATTGCTCCAAAAACTGCCATCCTCAGTAAAGAAATTTTTTGAAGGGTCAAACCTTCCACAGATAATATTACCACACATGCATTCAAGTAAAGGACTGCCGTCTTCCAGGCGTTTCAATTCTCCGTGTTTATCATAGGAACACAAATATCTTTCCTGTTCCACAAATTCATCAGGAAAGCCGGTTGTATCATAGTAGGGGAAATCCGGGCCGTCTTTCAAACGCAAGCCAACTGCTTCACATCCGACCCATTTTTTATTAAGCATAATAAATTCTCGAAGTAAATTTTTCAGGCCATCTGTCTCATTGATTAGCTGAAGGACTTCGAGAGTCATTAATTGTTCTTTTTCTCTTTGTTCAAGTTCTTTTACTCTCTTTGCCAATTCTTCGTTGGAAGGATTTTGCGCCATAATTTTATCCGCCTGAGTTTACGGTGTAAAATTGATCTCACGATATTGCTAACATTATGGATTTTAAACATATTAAATTATTATTTTGAGCATAAAAGGTACCTTTAGGAGATAAGGAGAATGACTTTTTTATAGCTGAGAGTTAAAATTAGGATTTCAAATAATTTTACGTGTCAAAGATATGCATGTCAATAAATCGTAAAACAATTATATATGTTTATCAGAAACAAATATATCAAAATAAAATAATTATGGTTTTAACATGCGTCAATCGCAAATCTTCCTTTGTATATATAATTTAAACCAAAAAAATAAATATTATATTTACCATAAAGGACTTATGGAACTAATTATAGAAAAAAAAGAAGGGTGAAGCCGAAGAAATATTCGGATACTTATATTTGAGAAAATAAAACAGTTACGATACGACTTTAGCATGGTAGAGCATCTATCAGTTATTTGCCTGTACTTTAAAAAATTGGAACAGGGTATTAAAGTATATTTATTTCACATTATCCTTAGAAGCGAGCAATAAACCCCAAAATTAACGCTCTATGCTTTTCCTGTCTTATGAAAAAAACACGGAGCGTTTATTTAGTATGCTTGATGATTATCCCATAATTGCCTTCAGGTCTTCATCCGGGGTCGATATCGGCATAATATTAAAATTTTTAACCAGCACATCCAATACATTTGGAGTTATAAATGCTGGGAGAGACGGCCCAAGCCTTATGTCCTTTATTCCAAGATATAGTAGTGCAAGTAAAACACATACGGCCTTCTGTTCATACCATGAAATGATAAGGGAGAGAGGCAGCTCGTTTACATCCACATTGAATGCATTTGCAAGGGCGGAAGCTATTTGTACTGCAGAGTATGCATCATTGCACTGCCCTGCATCCAGAAGTCTTGGTATGCCACCGATATCACCAAGCTCCATATCAAAGAAACGGTATTTCCCGCAGGCAAGTGTCAATACGATACAATCCTTCGGTACTTTTTCCACAAATTCTGTATAGTAATTTCTTCCCGGTTTTGCGCCGTCACATCCGGCCACAAGAAAGAAGTGCCTTATATCTCCCGTCTTTACAGCCTCTATAATTTTGTCAGCTACTCCAAGAACAGCATTTCGGGCGAAACCTACGGTCACTTCCTTTTCGACATAATCATCTTCAAACCCCGGCAGTTCAAGTGCCCTGTCAATAACAGGCTTGAAGTTCAGATCGGATACGTGCGGTATATCAGGCCATCCGACCATTCCGCTTGTAAATAGATTTTCTTTGTATACTTTTTGAGGCCTTTGAATACAGTTGGTAGTCATAAGGATTGCACCGGGAAAATCTATGAATTCCTTTTGCTGTTTCTGCCATGCTGTGCCGAATTGTCCGTAGAAATGAGGATATTTTTCTTTCAACTTTGGATATCCGTGAGTGGCAAGCATCTCACCATGAGTGTATATGTATATTCCTTTGTCTTCCGTTTGTTTTAATATTTCTTCAAGGTCTTTAAGGTCATGCCCGGATAAAAGAATGGCCTTACCCTTTTTATGACCAAGCGGAACTTTTGTGGGAACAGGATGTCCGTATGTTTCTGTGTTTCCTGCATCGAGCAATTCCATTGCTTTGTAAGCCGCCTCACCGCACCTTAGGGCCATTTGTACCCATTCATCAGTGCCCATATCATTACTCTGGATAGCAGCAAGGGCCTCATGTACATATCCATAAACAGCATCGTCTTCCTTTCCCAATATCAGGGCATGATCCGCATAGGCGCTTACACCCTTTATTCCATAAAGAACCGTGTGTTTAAGAGAAAGCACATCAGGATTATCTGCAGGATATGTTTTTATGCCAACCTCTTCTCCCTGTTTAATCAATTCCTCAATAGTACCTGCAGGTGTAAAAAAAGCCGCACCATTTGTCCAGGACGAAATGCCTGTTTTTTTCTTCAGGTTTTCTCTGAGCTCGCATGATTTATGAATGAGGCTTCTAAATCTGGATGGATCGAAATCCACATTTGTAAGGGTGGAAAAAGCAGCTTTGACAGTAAAGGCATTAACGTCTTCGTCTGAAATACCGGCCTTTCGGCCTTCCGCTGCTACCTGTGACAGCCCCATTAGTGAATACAGAAGCAGATCCTGTAAAGAAGCTACTTCAGGTGTTTTCCCACATACACCCTGCACAGTACAGCCGGTGCCCTTTGCAGTTTGCTCGCATTGATAACAAAACATAATTTGCCCCCATAAATATTTTAGTGTTTATGAAATAAAATACTTACTTAAGCCGATATGAATCTCCAGATTCTGTAAAGCAACAATTATATCAAATTACCTTAAGTGGTTAAAAGGACAATTATTTTTAAGAGCAAAATCCAAGGTATTCTCTGGGTTTCGGGATATTTTTTAGCAGTATGCTACAGATGAAACGGATATTAGAGCATATAGAGCTACGTTGATCGAATCCATCATGGATGGCATTTCAATCTCAACCTGACAATAGTGATCAAGATTAAAACTTCATTTTTTTTCTAAAACTTCCATTATCTTTAAACCCAGTTTTTTTGAAGAAAAAGGTTTTTCTATAAAATTTGCTCCCTTATAGAATAAACCTTCACGAATAAAAGAATCAGAAGTATAACCGGACATAAAAAGGACTCTAATATCAGGGATCAATTTTGTTATCATTTTAGCCAGGCCTCTTCCATCTAAATTAGGCATTATGACATCTGATAACAGGAGGTGAATATTACCGGAATGCCTCTTTGCTATATCACACGCATCTTTTGGATTTTTAGCTGTTAGGACATTATATCCAAATCCGACAAGCATCATTTCTATGGTTTGTCGAACTGAAGCATCATCTTCTACAACTAATATTGTCTCACCTTTCGATTCAACATTATTATCTCTGGACACCTGATAATCGGATTCACCATTCGACTTATAATGAGGCAAATATATTTTAAAAGTAGTGCCTTCATTTGGGATGCTCTCCACATCAATGTAACCATTATTCTGTTTTATAATTCCATATATAATCGAAAGACCGAGTCCTGTACCCTTACCGACTGGTTTAGTTGTATAAAAAGGATCAAAGATTTTCTCAATAGCGCTTTTACTAATTCCCTTTCCATCGTCACTGAAAGTCAGCAGTATATATTCGCCCTGCACCAATCCCTGGTATCTTTCACTTATGGTTTCATCCACAACAAAATTTTCCGTCCTTATTAGTATTTGACCACCATACTCAATAGCGTCCCTTGAGTTGACACAAAAATTAACCAATATCTGATCAATCTGAGATGTATCCATTTTGAGTTGCCAAAGATCTTTTCCTGGCTCCCATATCAGTTCAATATTTTCTCCTATCAAACGCTTCAGCATTGTTAGCATGCCATCGATAGTGACATTCAAATCCAATACTTTTGGATCTATATTCTGCTTCCTTGCGAACACGAGCAGTTGCCTTGTTATGTTTGCTGAACGATTTGCTGCTTTCAAAATTTCATTGATTCTTTTATATTCCTGAGAGTCTTCTTCAATCCCTGACAATAATATTTCCGCATACCCGATTATTACGGTGAGCATATTATTATAATCATGAGCTACTCCCCCGGCTAAACGGCCTACTGACTCCATCTTTTGTGAATGTTGCAATTGCTCATTTAATGAATCTCGATCTTCCTGCATTTTTTTTAAGGTTGTAATGTTCTGGGTAACGGATATCATTACTTTCTGGCCTTCAAGGTTTAATAATTCAGCAGAAAAAAGAGCATTAATTATTTCACCTTTTTTATTCTTACGTTGAACCTCCATATTATGAATTCGGCCTGTTTCCTTTACCTGTTTAAAAATCATTTCTCGAATTTTAGGATCAACCCAGGTATCGATATATTTTGAAGTTTTGCCCACCACCTCTTCCTGCAAATACCCTGTATCTCTTAAGAATGCCTCATTTGCTTCGATATATTTTATTTCATCGAGAGTATTCAGTGTTATCCAAACAGGATTAGCCTGAAAGATTATTTCATATTTCATGAGTGACTGCATTAATGCTGTTTCAGTTTTTTTTCGTTTTGTAATGTCAGCAATAAAGCCTTCAAGGGCCACTATGTTATCGTTTTCCAGAACCATCTGCCCCTTTTCCCATACCCATTTTTCTTCAGCTTTACAAATGATGCGGTAAATCAACTCAAAAGATTCGTTCCCACTCTCTAATGTCACAATAAAAAAACAAAGTTAAGCATAAAAGATTCAGTATAGATTGACAAAGTATAGCTAAATATCGGAATAAAAAGCCTTCTAATTGGAGGCTTTTTTTATTGGTAAAAAAGAAAAGAGGACGGGAAGTTTGTAGGAGACCAACCGTCCTCTTTTATATGGTAATGGGGTTTATATCCCCAAAGCCTAAATATTCTCAGATGATATTCTATATATGTGGATTGCTCAAGGATATTTTTAAGTATGGAAGAGAGTATCCATGGCCGAGACCAGAAGTCTGCCCCAGGTGTGGCAGTACGAGAATCTGGGGACATGGATATGTGGATGCATTGTTTGATGGTTACAATAAAGCACTCCAGTTAAAGAGGTATAGATGCCCCTGCTGTGGTTGTGTTATCCGATTGAGACCATCCAGTCATCTGAGCCGGTTTCAGGCGTCTACCCAAAAGATAAAATCAACATTATCAATAAGAATCAAGACTGGAAGGTGGCCTCCCGGTGCAAGCAGGCAAAGATCAGGACACTGGCTGAGATCATTAAAAAGGAAGGCCTTTTACCTGTTTGGTTTCCAATCCGGGAAAGATTTAATGAAAGTTTTTAATTATCTCCTGTTATCAGGAGTTAACCCGGTAAGCAGATCTATAAAATAAACCGGAGCAGTTTCTATCATTTAAACACCCTACCGAAGAGTGTCATTTAAATACCTTTTTCCTTGTTTTAGTAAGGCAGAAACAAAAAAAGGAGGTGTTTAAATGGATGAAGAGAAGAAAAAACATATAGCTGTGTTCCGTTATGGAGTGATTCATGAGTTTGTATCGGGAGCTGAACTTTCCTATGGAGAGCAGGAAGAGCTCTTAAGGGAGAAGTGTAACCGAAAATGGGTAATCCCTTATACATCAAGGACAAGTCTCAGCCGAAGCGGTATAAGATCCTGGATCAGGAAATATAAGGAAGGTAATAACAGCCTTGAAAGTCTGTATCCTGTTTCCCGGAATGACAAAGGGATACCAAGGGCAATGGACGAAGATACATGTCTTTCGCTTATAAGCCTGAAAAAGGAGACACCCGGAATAACCCTGCCTGTACTCATTGATAAAATGGAAAGACTGGGGCTTGTTACTCCGGGGATAATCCTGAATGAAACAACAGTGTACAGATTTTTAAAAGGCCAGGGGCTTATGAAAAGGGAGCCTGTAAAAAAAGACAGAAGAAAGTTTGAGGCAGAACTCCCCAATGATCTTTGGCAGAGCGATGTAATGCATGGCCCCAGAGTTGAGCTTGACGGCAAACAGAGAAAGACCTACCTGATAGCCATTATAGATGATCACTCAAGATTGATACCTCATGCGGAGTTTTATTTTAGCGAAGCACTGGACTCTTACCTTAAATGTTTTGAAGATGCCCTTTCCAAAAGAGGCCTTCCCAGAAAACTGTATGTGGATAACGGTGCAGCCTTCAGAAGCAATCATCTGGAGTTTGTAACCGCATCGCTTAACATATCACTGATACATGCAAAGCCCTATCAGCCGCAGGGAAAGGGAAAGATAGAACGGTGGTTCAAAACCATAAGAACAAGCTTTCTGCCGGGATTTAAGGGCAACACCATAGAAGATCTTAATATGTGTCTGGATCTGTGGGTAAATGACATCTATCACAAAAGGAGGCATGGTTCCACAGGACAGACTCCCTTTGAGAGGTTTACTGCAAAGATGGAGTGTCTGCGTCAGGCCCCTGTAAATCTGAAAGACTACTTCCGCAATGTAGCAAGGCGCAAGGTGGCCAAAGACAGAACCATTGTGTTCAAGGGAAGGATGTATGAAGTTCCTGTGGCCCTTATAGGTAAACAGGTTGAGCTTCTTTACCATGAGAGCAGTCTGGAGGAAATAGAGGTCAGGTACGGCAACCGTTCCTATGGGGTAGCAAGGCCTGTAGACCTTCATGTCAACTGCAGGGTAAAGCGTGATGCAAATAACATGTCCGATGTGATCATATCCGGTGAAGGGGCTGACTACAAAGGCGGATCATTATTTTAGGAGGACACATGAACAATAATTACAAGACATTCTTTGGAATGAAGAAAGAGCCTTTCGGATCAGATCTGAAACAGAATGAAATACTTGAAACCGAAGAACTTAAATCCGTTAAAAATAAATTTTACTATGCCACAGATCTTGGAGGAACAGCCCTTCTTACAGGAGATATAGGATCTGGCAAATCAACAGCATTAAGATATGCTTCTGACAGTCTCCATCCTTCTGAGTATAAAGTATTTTATATAACCGCCACAACAGGCCCCATACTGGAACTGTACCAGCAGATTGTAAACGAGATGTGCATAGGCGTATCTGGAAGGTCGAAGGCGTTAATGATGAGGGTTATCAAGAAAGAGATAATGGAGATTGTAGATACGAAAAAGATGAAGGTTGTTCTTGTTATAGATGAAGCATCGTTACTGCGCATAGAGGTTCTTGCGGAGCTTCACACGCTTACTCAGTTCAATCGTGACTCAAAGCACTGTATGCCCATGGTTTTGTCCGGTCAGTCAAACCTTATAGACAAGATGATGTACCGTTCCTCCGAGCCTCTTGCGTCAAGGGTGGTAACCAGAAGCCACCTTGAAGGGCTGGACAGGGATGGAATGAAACAGTACATGGAGCATCATTTAAAGCTTGCTGGAGTCAATCCCGGAATCTTTGATGATGCTGCGGTGACAGCAGTACATCAGGGTTCTGGTGGCCTTCTCAGAAAGGCTAATCATCTGGCAAGGGGGGCTCTTATAGCTGCAGCTAAACAGAGTATGCAGATCATTAATCCTGAGCATGTCAGGTTAGCGGCTACTGAAGTGTTCTAATATGAAATATTAATTTTTAATGGAAAACAGCCAGGGCCTGTAAGGATGATTGCTCCTGGCTTTTTATTCTGATATTTAGTCCTAAATGGCTTTTTGTTCAGTAATAAGAAGACATTTTAATGTGACAGCCTACACCACTGACAGCTGATTGAATATGGGTCCATACCCTCTGGCGATCATCTGGATGAATAACTTCTGAATATGAAAATTTATTATTGGTAATTTCTTCGGGTTTGTAGCCTGTAAGCTTTAGGACTCCCTCACTGACAAATACCATTGTACGGTCGGGATTATTTTTACATCGATAAGCCATGCCTGGCAGATTACTCATCAGGGTAAGAAGGCGTCGTTTACTTTCACATAATTCCTGCTCTGCTTTCTTTTTTCCGGTAATGTCTCGCAAGATATTGAAAGTCGCACTTTGCTCATCCATATAAAAAACTGTCGAATTGCATTCAATCCATCTTATATCACCTGATTTATGGATTATCCTGAAAGTATTGAATTTTGTGAGATCCTCACCTTGCTGCCTTTTTATATGACGTTCCATGGCTGTTTTCTGATCACTATTAAAGATCAAGTTAATAAATGGTTTCCCTATTAACTCATCTTTCAAATATCCGCTTATTTCTTCACCTTTTGTGTTTATTGAAATTATATTTCCATCTCTGGCGATAACCACAGCTTCTTCTGAATTCTCCAATAATAAATTGTAATTTCTTTCACTGCAGTTCCATTTATTTTGTATGTCATGAAAATATTCCAATAAAATAGTTGTAAGAATAATGAAGACAAGTGAAGCATCAATAATATAAAACCACGACATAAACGAGGGCAGAAAGATCAGGTCTATTGAATAATGGATAGTATGGATACCCCATAAAATAAATGAGATACCTGCGACATTAGTATATATTCTCTTATTTTGTCTATTTATGAGAAACAGAATTCCATTCCAGATATGTACCCAGCCTGTAAAGACCGATACAGGAAAACTTTGCCATACCAAAGAGGCTGAAGAGAACAATACTGTCGAAGTGATTAAATATAATGATACAGCAGCACATAACACCTTCCATATACAGGATCCTTTTTTATTAAGAAAAGAATAAGAACCGTAAAGGAGAAGGGTACCGCTTATTGCTTCAATTATATGGCTTGAAATGGAAAAAAGAGGGTTGCCTTTACCTGCTTCATCTATTGCCGGCAATAGCAAATTTACTAACCTGAAGACATAAAATCCCCATGCAATTGTCCATACGATAAAAAATCTTTTTTTATTACTCAAATAAATTAAAAAGTAGGAAAAAATAACAACAACCACAGTGAACACAGAAAATATACCAAGGAGAAAAAGAGAATCCATAATTTTTCCTTTATAATTCTAAAGCTTATTGATTTATTAGTCGCTCCTATTAATAAAATAATTGCGCTCTGTTGGACAAATAATGGTTATGTCCCCCTGCCAATGATCGTCAAGAACATGACACAACAAAACAGAGTCATTGCCAAACAATTTGACGTTATTTAAGCTTTTATGACTGATATTATGTGTAAAAACAGATTAGTGTTTTATTAATTATAAAAATAGCAACAATAGTGCCATATTGCTGCTATTCAATAAAAATAAGGAGTGATTAAAGATCGACCGAAAATTTATTTTATCAATTTTATATATGGATACTATTTTGTATGACATTCCGGTGAACAGTGAATGCATCCATCAGCTTTTGGATCATATTTTTTCGCTTCGCTTATAGCTTCATGACAATTCGAAAAGTCACCAAGATAAAGCCTGTTCCCTGGGTTAGGCAGGTTTTTACATGTTATTTTATGGACTTCATGGTCGCCGTTTGATTGAGAATTGATATTCATCACATAATTAGTCATAGTTAAATCTCCTTTTCCATGTCATTTCAGATCAAAAGAATTCAGTAGTAAGTGTAGTTGAACTTAGAAGTAGAGCGCTATTTCATCCATATTTGATTTTTTAAGAGAATATCTCAAACACAACAATGCATACCCATTAATAATGCCAAACAATAACTGCTAAAACATCCTCCTCATATCCGCAAAACAACATTCTGATTGGATAAGACATAATCAATTCTAATAATATGCAGCGTGGGTTACAAAAACAGACCTTAATTATTTTCCAGTTATTAGTAATTTTATTGGATAGAAAATGGTGTATTTGGAACAAGCCTTTCATAAAAACCTAAAGAAGGAGAATACAATAGACACCAAAATTTCACCCTAAATTTGATATAATGAAACACATTTGTCAAACTTTATCGTGCCTCTTTCTTGTCTCTTTTTTGTCTTTTTAATGTCCGATAAAACTAACGGTCTTTTTTGCTCTAGTATCAATATGCTTTCTTATTTTAATTATCATTCAATATATCTGACATTTATAGCTCTGATTAATTTAATTTTATTTAAACAATAAACCTCTTCTCCTTCCCCTCCCGATTCTCATATTCCTCCAGGAATTTACTCCCATCCTGATGCGTCATATTGGGGATGTAAGAGAAGTATTTATCAGTTATCATCTTCAAGGTTGAATGGCCCATCATCTTCTGCACCCACCCCAGATTCTCACCCGCAGAAATCATCATAGTTGCGAATGTATGGCGGGTCTGTATAACCGGCCTGTACTCCAGTTCTGCCTTTTTCAGTCCTTTTGTCCAGGCTTGCTTTCTGAGGGTCTCTATTACTATGGGTTTATCATCCTTATTCAGGAAAACATATTTACCTCTCAGTCTGGTTCTTAATTCCTGTTCTTTCAGTGCATCATAAACCATGGGTAGCATATCTATGTCACGATATGAGCTGTTGGTCTTTGGCCTCCCCTCTTCCCCATATACTCTGGTCTCCACGATCTTTATTATCTACGTTTAAAATCCACAGTACTCCATTTGAGTGCCGACATCTCCCCGGCTCTCATGCCGGTAAAGAAGGCAACCTTGAAGAACGGATAATAAAAGGGATCTACGCAGTCCAGGAACTTATTAACCTCATCCATAGATAAAGGATTGATGCTGGGCTTTTCTATCTTCCGGTTATCAACCATAGCCATGACGTTGTTCTCTAATATTCCAGTCTTGTAGGCCAGCTTGAATACTCCCCTCATGGGGATCAGGATATTTGGTTAATCGGGGTCGGGCCCAATGCCATTAACTTAAGAGAAAGAGATTTCCATTCCTGTCTTTAAGTATCTCTCTATCCCTTGTTATTAAAGGTTCTTCAGCATATTTTATTTTTCGACCTCGGGATTTTATTTCTAAACCACGACTTTTTCTACGGTATTCCTGCTGATTTCTAGAAAAATGCCTCCCTGGTTTAATTCGCACTCTGTGTTTCGAGCATCTGTGAATAAAACCTTTCCATATAGAACACCACAAAAGCAAGTCAGGAGTAGATACTAATATTTTAAAAAAAAGTCTGGTTTCTGTGAGTGCACGTGCAAAACTTAGATGTCCAACATAAAGATTAACTAATTTCCCTGCATGTACCATTGCAATACGTATTAAGCAAATAGAGATCATATGCATGAGTAACTCCAGATGAAAAGAATCAGGAGTACGACAATGCCATGAAGTCGCCCTAAAAGTATGCTTAAAATCACGGTAAAATGTCTCAATATCCCATCTCATGTGATAAAGATTTGCCAGCTCTGCTGCGGGAAAGCGAACTGGATCTAAAAGAGAGGTAATCAAGCGTCGGCGGCGAAAACCTTTTCTATAAACGAAGACCACTCGCACATTGATGTCTGTGTTGCTGTTATAGTCTTTTATTTGGCAGAGATAATCTCCTTCTCCGAGGTTACGTAATACTTTGGGCCGAATATTTTTTTTGGCAGGTATAAGGAAATGTGCACAGCGAAGCATAATTTTATTAAAAGTTACAGAGTAATGGAAGCCGCTATCCAGTAAAATTAAATCCCCCTTTTTGATGTATTTAATAAGCTTGTTAATTAGTTTATGTTCTGATGTGCAGACCTTGTCATAAACGAAGTGTATCGGCGCACGGCTTATGATGTCAAAGAGGCAGCAAAGTTCAGCGGAAATTGGACCTAGCCCCTGCTGCCCACTGTGAGATCTGAAACGCTTCCAAAGAGACTTTGATTCAGGTAATGAAAGGGTGGTCTTATCCGCAGCAATGAGACGTAACCCATGCCAACGAGAAGATTCATTTTTGTAAGCAGTTTGAAGCCGAGAAACCAGTTTACCATAGAACCAGTGTAGCGACTGGAGGGGAAAAACGCGAACGAGCCTTACAAAATGCGGGAACGGAAACAGACCATGATATGTTAAGTTGTCCAGTAGCCAAATGGAGGATTTCAAAAAGGCTGGCTTTTTGTGTGTCCAAAGATACTGCAACATAAGCCATAGCGTTTCTAATGTTGAAAGTTTACGCCGTCTGCACCACTCATTTCTTAAGTAACGTCGAGATTCCAAAGCAGTAACAAGTGATGGTTCAATCCATTGTGCCAGCATAGATAGGTCAGGTTTTTTCATGGTTACCCTCCTAAGAATCAATAAGGGTGAATGTAGCTGGAGCGCTTTGTCGCAACAGAATGCCTTGACGTGCTTTTTTACCTAATGCGCTGGAGAGGGTATCCCGTTCAGCAAGGCGCCCAAAACGAACCTGGAGAAGTTGTATAAGCTCGTTTATATGAAGAGGTCTGCTCTCTTCAGTCAGTATTTTAATAGATAAATCCACAAGAGACTGACGTCTTCTTCCGCTTCGCATTGAAGTGTTCAGCTCGGTTTCTGACTTACCTTGAAGTTTCCTTATTGCTCTCAACTGTGATTCTAGCTGCACTTCAAGCACTTGCAGAATGACTTCCTTAATATCTTCTTTATCCATATGGCCCTCATTAATGTAAGTTATTTAACGTATTACATCATAATCGACTGACATAAGTCAATAAGAAAGTGATTGATAAAATATTATGGAGAGACTAAATAGAAAACTAGGAAATAGATAAGAAATAGCGTTAACTGATTGATATTATTTGCTTTTACCTTAAGTTAATAGCATTAGGTCGGGCCAAGGTAATTGGCTGGAATTATAGTGTAAAAGCTTAAAACACCACCTGAAAATAGGGTTATACTGGTGTTTTTAGGGTCAAAAAGATTATTATAGGGTTTTAATTGGCAGGTATGTCTTTTTCAACATCCTACTTTTAGAGGTTAAAAAGCAGGATATATAGGATATTATAGAGCTTTTTTTTATGATGTTATTCTTTAAAATACAATTGAGAGCTTGGCCCGACCCCATTTCACATTTCAACAGTATTAAGCTACAATTTATGAGGTTACTGCGTTTTTAACACTCCCTTTACATCCAATAACTCTTCAATCTCAGCTTCCAGGCGGTACATCTCATCTTCATACTTATAATGTTTCGAATAAAATCGATCAGAATCATGCATAACTTCTTTTATTTTACCTTCATACTGATGAAAATAATCTATAACAAATTCCTCTTGTGGTTTGTATTCCTCTGTTTCTGCTATTTCATCATTGTAAGGAGTTTTATCCCATGCAACATCCATCAGTGTATCAAAATCAATAAATTCACTGAATTTATGCTTATTAAGCAGTTCAATAAGTTTTTTATACCGTTTTTTAGGAACCTTATTAATAAAAATATCGGTGGTATAATTAGCAAATTTATCTTCGGTAGTTGCCTCTTTCATGAAGATTTGCAAACCTGATTCAAATATGAAAACTTTGTATGATCCCTTTCTACGATAAATAAAAACATTTTGTTCAGCTACCTCATTATAAAATTTATAATCAGTATGTTTTGTTCGATCAAAATTTAGATAATTACCCAAATCTAATAATTCTTCAAACTTCTTTTCTAATTCATATAACCTCTTCTCCCCTTCAAATCCATTGCACCAGTGACTATGTTCAAGCCTTTTCATCAAACCATTATCATATAGCAAAAATATTGTCTTTCCTTCGGCTGAAGACCATGCCTTACATTCTAAGCTTTCAGGGTAGTCAGAAAAAATATTATCAGTCAGGAACTTTTTTAATTTACTAAACTTGCCCTTTGGAACAATTTCAAAATCTGCTCCTCCTATTTTAGTATGAAATTTACCTATAAAAATCTGTTCACCACTCTCCAATAAGAGATAAGAATAATGAGGTCCACTTCTGGAAAGTGTTTCTTCATAAAAAAGAGCATTAGTATTTATATGTTTATTTTCCGTTGTTGACCAAATAACTGGTGATAAAAACAATACAAGCAGTGCTGTCGTGAATATCTTTTTCATAATGGCTCCAGAGGTAATGGATTCAGGAATGCGACACCTATATAATCAAATCTTGCATTTTCCTGCAATACGATTTTTCTCAATTAACGCCATCATTATTTCAACATATCCCGAAGCATTAACCAGGATACAGCTCCCTTTTCAATTAATAAACAGAGCCTCATAACCTCAAAAAATTAATTAAAAAAATTGCAAAAAAATTAAAGATATGAAATGAGTTGTTTCCATTACTACCTTTTTTTATCCAAAAAATATTTAAGAGAGGATTATATAATGAAGAATTTTTTTGTACTTATTCTAACAGTTGTTATTCTATCCATTTCAAATTTCGCATTTGCAGGCAAGGACAGCGGCCCTTACATAGGCGCTGCTCTTGGATACTCATCAGTGGACATCGCCTATAATGCCTATGATACCAGAAGTATTGATGATAATGATCAGGGCTACAAGGTGTTTGCCGGATATAATCTGGGTCTGATTCCTTTGTTTGATATCGCGGTCGAAGTTTCCTATGTTGATTTTGGAAATGTGTCCGGCAGAGTCCCTTCTATCGGCGATGTAGGTATGGACCTTAAAGGTTATGATGTTTTCGGATTGGTCTGTTACAATATTGGACCGGTTGGTATATTCGGGAAAGTGGGTAATGCATGGTGGAAAATGGAGTCAGGGATTCCTGATTTTGATAAGTCCAGCAGCGATATGGCATATGGCTTAGGTCTTAAATTTCAGTTTAAATCCATTGCAGTCCGCGCTGAATATGAGCTGTTTAAATTTGATGTTGATGAGGCAGATGACGTTGATCTTGACTGCTTTTCAGTTGGTATATCCTACACTTTTTAATCAGATAAAATAAAAAAAACGCCGTAGAGAGTGGTGATTAAGATACTCTCTACGGCTTAAATATCATGTATCAGCCTTTACATTAATACTTGCATCAGGCGAACAGTTGAATTTTCTGAATTCTATGATTCAGTATCCCATCCGCCGCCAAGGGCTTTATACATTCTGATCAAGTCCTGAATAATTGCTCCCTGGCTGCTGATCTGGTTATTTTCAAATGAAAGCAGTGCACGCTGAGCATCCAGTACATCCATAAAATCTACCAGGCCGGCCCTGAATCTTTCATCCGCTATATCATATGCCTTTTGAGCTTCATCGGTTCCCTTTTTTAGTATCAGGTACCTTTTCTGCTCTTCTCCATAGGCCATAACAGCATCTCTTACCTCTTTTACGGCATCAAGCACAGCGGTTTCATATTCAATAAGAGTACGCTCCTGAATAGCATTCTGCACCTCTATCTGATCTCTTATCTTTTTACGGCTGAAAACCGGAATACTTATAAAGGGAGAAATACTTACAGAAGTATTATCCTTTGAAAAATAGTTATCAAGTGAAGATGCTGTCAGCCCGAGGGCTCCGGAAAGGCTTAAAGTTGGGTAAAGTTCAGCTGTGGCAGCACCAATCCTTGCAGTTTGAGCAGCCAGTGCTCTTTCGGCCTGGCGAATATCAGGTCTGCGGCGCAGTATATCGGCCGGTATACCTACTGCAATTGCAACATCCGGAACAGGTATAGGAGCTGATACTGAAAGTTTTTCATGAAGAGTCCCTGGCATTTCTCCAAGAAGAATGGCCAGTGTGTTTAAAGTTTCTTCAATGCTTACCCTGTAAGCCGGAATACTTGCCCTTGTGCTTTCTACATTATACCTGGCCTGCTGAACCTGCAGTGATCCGATCAGTCCTGCTTCGGCCTTATCCTCAACAATGGATAATGACTTCTGCTGTATTTTCAGGTTACTGGTTACAATCTCAAGCTGTTTCTGCAGTGTACGCAGCCTTACATAACTGTCTGCCACTTCAGAAACCATGCTGATCTGAACACTGCGGCAGCCTTCTTCCGATGCTTCCAGGTCCGCTGCTGCGGCTTCTATGGTGCGGTGATTTTTTCCAAAGAGATCAATCTCCCAGGATGCATCAAAACCCGTATCATAGTAATTACTGCCGATTGAAAAGGCTGATGGATCAGGGTCCGCAGCACCAGGCACCCCGGACTGGGTTCTGGAGTACAGAGCTGATCCTGTAACAGAAGGATAGAGGTCTTTATTTGAAGAGCCAAGTACTGCTCTTGCCTGCCTTATCCGGGTAAGTGCAATCTTTAAATCTTTATTGCCGGACAGTGCTTTATTTACAAGATCACTTAATACAGGATCTTTGAGCGTGGTCCACCATTGGGCCAGATTTTCCGATTCAGCTTTTTTAACGGCTGAACTTTGCTGACTGGCGGCAAAGGGCCATTCTTCCGGCATATCCACGCTTACAGGTTTGTAATTCGGCCCTACCTGGCATCCTGTGCAAACAGCTGCAAGAAAAAGTGCAGCTAACAGATTGTTCATATATTTATTATTTTTCCTGTTCATATTTTTCCGGTAAATCCGCCCCATCTTTTAGAATACCTACAGTCGTTCGCATATTCAGTAATGTTTTAATTTTTTCACGGGCTGTCTGGAATACGGCCCAGAGAGAAGGAGTGAGCACCACTCCAAAAACTACTGCCGCAACCATACCGCCGAATACTGTTGTACCAATATGACGCCTGCCCACAGCGCCTGCACCCGTTGCAAGAACCATGGGAAGAACACCAAGAACAAAAGAGCATGCTGTCATAAGAACAGCCCTGTATCGTATCCTGGAAGCCATACCGGCAGACTCTTCTATAGAGTTTCCGTGTTCCCTCTCGTTTTTGGCAAACTCAACAATCAGAATCGCATTTTTACTTGCAAGACCGACCAGAAGAATAAGCCCAAGCTGTGCATAGATACTTAAGGGTATACTTGTTATGTAAAGCGCAATCATAGCACCAAGTGCAGCTACCGCAATGGACAGCATAACGGAAATAGGGATAGTCCAGCTTTCGTACTGTCCTACAAGGAACAGAAAACCGAATATAAGGGCCATAACAACAAGGACAATTACCTGTCCTTCGTTCTGCCTTTCCTGGTAGCTCATCCCTGACCATTCGTACTGAAAACCTTTGGGAACTGATTTTTCCATAAGTTCAGCCATACCGTCCATGCCTTCACTTGAGCTGAATCCGGGTGCTACATCGGCATTAAGCTGTATAGATGGATACATGTTATAACGTGAAATAGACTGAGGTGCCAGAATCGTAGAGATATCAACCAGTGTTGTTAAAGGAACCATATCCCCGTTATTGCTTTGCACATAAACATCGAGGATGTCTTCAAGTTTACTTCTGTTATTGTAATCACCCTGTATTTTTACCTGGTAGATTTTACTGTACAGGTTAAAATCGTTTACATAGCGTGACCCCATTATAGTCTGCAGCGTTGTAAACACATTGCTGATAGGCACATCAAGCATTTCAGCTTTTTCCCTGTCCACATTAAGATAAAGCTGAGGAGTGTTTGCCCTGTATGTACTGAATGCGCGGGCAATGCGCGGATCCTGATTGGCTGCGGCAGATAAAAGATTAAGTGCTTCGGCAAGTTCTTCCGGAGACTGGCCCATTGCAGCCTGCAGACGAAAATCCATACCGCTTGTGGAACCAAGCCCGCGGATAGGTGGAGGATTAAAAGCCCTTATCTGTGCACCTGGTATAGTCGCTGCAACACGTGCTATGTTTGCCATAATTGCATCAAGCTGAAGTTCCGGGGTTTTACGTTCATCCCAGGGGTCCATCAGTAAAAATGCCATACCGCTGTTTCCGCTGCCTCCGCCCATCTGGCTGAAACCAACAATGGTCATCATAGTCTGAACGCCAGGTATATCATGAGCTTTTTCATAAAACTCCCGCATTACCTCTACAGTACGGGGCTGTGTTGCATTTTCAGGCAGCTGAACATCCACCATGATCACCCCCTGATCTTCAGAAGGAAGAAAACTTGCGGGATGAACAGCAAACATAAACCACGCGCCCAGTGTCACCATCAGCAGTATTGCTATTGAAACAAATTTACGCCTGACCAGCCACATGGCGATAGCTACATAAAAGTTCCTGATTTTATCCAGCACCATATTAAACCATTCAAAAAAAGCGAATGTGTTTTTTTTATGAGGACGCAAAATGACAGAACAGAGTGCCGGGCTCAGTGTAAGAGCGCTTATTGTGGAAATAGACACTGCAGTTGATATTGTTACTGCAAACTGCTGATATATTCTGCCAACGATTCCTGTAATAAATCCAATTGGAATAAAAATCGCAAGCAGTACCAGGGTTGTCGCGATAACAGCACTGAAAACCTGCCCCATAGCCTTTGTGGTTGCCTGTTTAGGCGGAAGGCCCTCTGTTTCCATAATACGCTGAACGTTTTCCACAACAACAATGGCATCATCAACAACAACGCCTATTGCCAGTACCAGCGCAAAAAGAGTCAGGGTATTGATACTGTATCCCAGTACAAGAAGAACCGAAAAAGTTCCTATCAGGGATACAGGTATTGAACAGGCCGGAATAAGAGTTGCTCTCCAGTCCTGCAGAAATAGAAAAACAACCAGAACAACCAGCACAAAGGTCAGCAGCAGGGTCTGAACAATCTCGGAAAGAGCAGTACGTATAAACATTGTCGGATTATAAACAATTGTATATTCCAGATCTTCCGGAAAATACTGCGAAAGCCTTTTAAGCTCATCCTGTGCTCTTTTTATGGTTTCAAGGGCATTTGCACCGGGAAGCTGGCTGATCCTCATTGCAATAGCCGGCATACCGTTATATGAAGCGCCTGCAGAATAACTTTCTGCACCAAGTTCTATTCTTGCCACATCTTTAAGAGTAAGCATACCTCCGTCACTGTTGGTGCGAAGGATAATATTCTCAAATTCTTCAACACTCTCCATTCGGCCTGTTGCCCGTATGCTGAACTGAAGCTGCTGGAAACTCTCTGCCGGTTCCGTACCAATGGAGCCGGCAGCAGCCTGAATATTCTGAGTAGAGATTGCAGTTGTAACAGCATCTGCACTTATACTGTAGGCTGCCATTTTTGCCGGATCCAGCCATATTCTCATACTGTACTTACTCGGCCCCATAATTCCCACATCAGCTATACCATCAACCCTTGCGATAACATCCTTAACCTTATCATCAAGGTAAGTACCTATGGAAAGCTGATCGTGTGTTCCCTTTGGAGAATAAAAAGCGTAAAACCCTAGTATATCTCCTGACCGTGAAGAAACCCTGACAGACTGCTGCCTAACTTCGGCCGGCAGTTTGTTATAGGCTCGCTGAACACGGTTCTGTACCTTAACCATGGCTATATCGATATCTATCCCTACTTCAAATGTGACAGACAGACTGTATCCGCCGTCAGTACATGAAGATGACATATAGATCATGCCTTCAACACCGTTTACAACTTCTTCAATCGGGGCGGCAACTGCATCTGATACAACCTGTGCACTTGCACCCGGATATGATGCACTGACGCTTACAGTAGGCGGAACCACATCAGGATACTGCAGAATAGGAAGGTTAGTAAGAGCGATAACTCCTGCCATCAAAATGATGACAGAAACAACCATTGCCAGCCGGGGACGTTTTATAAAATGTGCAGAAAACATTTATTTGCCGCCGTTCCCGGAAACCGCTTTTGACGGGCCGTTCATAATATTTACTTTCTGACCGGGGCGAACTTTCTGAATACCTTCCAGTATAATAGTTTCACCCGGCTCAATACCTTTATAGACAATCCAGTCCGTCTCCAGAGATGATCCTTTTTTAATGGGCCGCATCTGAACAGTATTTTCTTTATCCACAACATAAACATAGCTGCCGTCCCTGCCCTCCATAACCGCAGCCTGGGGGACCAGGGGCAGAGTTTCACCTTTAACAGGAGAAAGCTTCACAGTTACGTATCCGCCCGGGATCAGAAGCCCTGATGGATTTGAGTACCTGGATCGGAGTGATATAGTACCGGTAGTGTTGTCTATAACCGGATCAGCAAAATCCCACCCCCCTTCTTCTTCATAGAGACTGCCATTAGGGAGACGCAATGCCGGACGGAAGATCTTTTCGGGAGAAGAACCTGAACGCTCCATCAGGTTAATATATTCAACTTCACTCATGGAACACACTACCCGGACAGGATCTGTTTTTATCACAGACGCGATAGTACCGGAACCCGGGCCCACATAATCGCCTGCCGAATAATTCTTTTTAGTAACACGCCCTGAAACAGGAGCCGTGACAGCAGTATAACTTAAATCAATTTCCGCAAGTTCCAGATTCGCCTTTGCAGAAACAAGCTGTGCGCTGTTGTAATCCACATCTCTTTGCGCTGATTCTATATCACTTTCAGGAACACTCTCCGCTTTTGCGGACTTCAGCCTGTTAAGATATTTTTGGGCCTGCACAAGATTGGCTTCTATCTGTAAAACCGTTCCCTTACGGGCATCAACTTCTGCCCTGAACGGTTTCTTTTCGATGGTAAACATCAGGTCTCCGGCATTTACCTTTCCGCCTTCCTTAAAATCAATGGATTTCAGATATCCTGATACCCTTGCAACCAGGTCAACAGAGTCAACGGCTTCGATACGCCCTATGTACTCTCTTGTATTCCTGATCTCTTTTGCTGCAACTTTATGCACGCGAACCATGGTGGCCTCTCCGGACATCCCGGCTCTTACCCCTGCACCCGGTGCAGAAACTTTATCCTTTTTTCCTGTCCAGAAATACCAGATAACAGCCACTATAACGGCAATTAAAAAAACACGTCCTATCAAACGCTTTATTCCTGTTGAGCTCATCGCTCCTCTTTTATCTGTCAATGTACCTGCTCCTTAATTCACTTCATCCCACAATAAGAAAATAGCTTAGTAATCGGTCTATACAGCAACTGTAAAATCTACCGCGTAACTTATTGAACATTAAAAAATTCTAATTTTTATCAAAAAGTACGCAGATTTATTTTGTTCATTTAATTATATCAATTAACATAAAGTACTGTTTACCTCAATAGGTCAAATCGGCACTTAAACAAATATAATTTCCCAATTTCTATATTCTCTGTATAATTGGCAAAAAAAATTAATGGTATTACTATGAAGACACGTCAATCAAATAAACAACAGAAGTTAACCATCGAACTGGGTACAGAAATCAGTATTCAGCCTGAATGGTCTGATGAAAAAATCAAAGCATTCACGATCGGTATCAAACCGTCAAGCTATATTATTATTAACACAGTTTCACTTTCTGATACTTTTAATATAATTAAAAAAAATGACAGAATGATTGTTCGCTACCTGCATTCCGGCAATATCTACGGCTTTAGAACAAAATCATTAGGCTCAATTACTATTCCATTTAAATTATTATTTATTTCCTACCCTGAAAATGTAGAAGTCCTCAGTCTTAGGAAATCTGAAAGAGTTACCTGCAACATCCCCGCAAATATCGTCCTGAATAACCTAGACCATAAAGGTATTGTTACTGATATGAGTTCAGGTGGAATAAAAGTTCAAATTAATTCTAATGCTATCAGTTCATACAATAATATAAGCCTGGAGATGCCGGTTTCTATCTCATTTCCTCTTCCCGGGCTGGATGGCATACAGACCTTTAAAGGTATTATCAAAAGAATAGACAGGGACGCCATCTCTCTTTCATTAGGTATAAATTTTTCAATTATTGACCCTGCAGCAAAAACAAAACTTGATGAATATTTAAATCTGATTGTTGATTTTTAATGCTGTTTGAATCAGGAGATTTATATAAAGTTCGGTATGTTACTCCTTTATTCTTTTAGTGAGTATACAGGTTACTCTAAAAACCTAAAATATCCTATTTATCCTGATCATCCTTCATATCAATATCAGGATAGTGTTTTTTCATACAGTCAGGACAGACACCATGGGAGAAATCAGCCTCCGAATGATTTTGAATATAGGATTCAATCTGATTCCAGTACCCTTTGTCATCTCGGATCTGTTTACAGAATGAGCAAATAGGCAGGATACCCCTGAGTGTCTTCACTTCAGACAGGGCGGTTTTCAGTTCGCCCAAAAGTTTTTCCTTTTCCTGTTCGCTCTTTTTTCGACACTCTATTTCATCTTTCAGGCTCCTGTTGGCAGTATCAAGCTCCCTGAAAATAATTTCATATGGATGCTTTACTCCGGTTTCAATGATTGCTTTATAAATCAGATAAAAAGACAGAATCTTGAAATAATGTCCTACAAGGTTTGAAAATCCATAATTGCTTATATAAAAAGTAAAGGCAAGTTCTGATAAAATAGTAAAGAAAAAGGACAGAAGCAAAATAAAAAATATATTTGAATCAAACCTGGTTTTATTTTTATAAAGCAGGGCAATACTGCATATTAAAAACACACAGATTATATATTCACTCACTTTTTTAAAAACAGTCAGCCCCAGGCCTTCCACAAAACATACAGGGAATATTTTCCAGTAAAATATGCTGAGTATCAAAGCAGATGTTACCAGCATATACAAGGCAAATACCAGGTCCGGCTTTAATTTTTTATCAGAGCCTAAAAAATAGAAAGCCGCCAGCAAGGTTATGCTTTCAAGATACCTTGCGCCTATCCATAACTGGTTTGCGTAATAATCATAATCCGTAAAAATAGGCATGCCTTTATATGCCAGGGTGTGCATTAAATCCAGAAACGCTATAAACAGATATGCAATACCAATAAATAACAGGTACTGGTTTTTAATAAAGTTTCTCGAATTCCATGCGATGAGAAAAAATGAAAAAGCTATAACAATGCTGAATATTTCGGCAAGACTGTGAAAAAGAAGATAATTGATACAGGTTGTAAAATACAGCCCTGTAAGCATTAATACAATAAATGTATAGTGATAAAAGTTTTTTTTGCTGTTTTTCGGATTCAATGGCTGTCTCCAAAGATTCAAAGAATGATCTCTAAAACCAGCATCAGGTCTAATTTTTATAATAAAACTTACAACATTTCAATATTATAGCATTGCATACAGATACAAGTATACCTATAGTTTGTGCAGAAAAAATAAAGATCCGGTAAATTAGGTGAAGTTTCTTTCAGTGCCCTTCCAGAGTTCTCTCCATGAATTGACTTTATAAACCATGGCATATACTTTTTTAAAATAAACAAGAGATTCAGCATGAAAGATATCGCCTGAAGACCTTGCTGAACTTGAAAACCTGTGACTGGATATACTTTACTTTGGTGTCGAATCCGGAGATGACCGTGTAAGAAAACGGGTTATTAAAGGATCAGATGCTAAAACCTGTCTTGAGGCTGGCAGAAAAGTGAAGGAGGCAAAGATAAGGCTCGCTGCGCTTGTGCTCCTTGGAACAGGTGAGAGAAAAAGGGCTATGGATCACGCAGAGGCAACCGGAAAACTCCTCAGTGCTATTGATCCTGATTTTGCAAGCGCCCTCACCCTTATGCTCATTCCCGGAACACCTCTTTATGAAGAAGTGGATGAGGAGATTTTAAAAAGCGGTGCATGGTTAATAGTCGACTGCTTTATTAGGAACGTATTATTTTTTTTAAACTGTGGCCCAAACAACCAATAATATTTTACATTTCTGTATGTTCTATTTATTATAAGTGTCAGTTAAAAAAAATCAGCCTTTCAAACCATCTTTTATATAACATTAAATTTTCAGATTATTTTGATAAAAACCAGTAACAGGGGGATTATCCATTGGCAGAAATCAAGGAAATCAACAAGACAGAATACAGGAAAATAACTATTAAGACGACTGACGGTGCAACTTTAACAGGTGAAACCAATATTGGTGCTCAGGACAGAGTATCTGACATTTTCAATAACAGTGAGAATCAGTTTTTGATCCTGACCAAATCAGAGCACAAAGGCGGCTCAGATAAGATTCTCATTATAAACAAGAACCATATTGTATGGGCAGAGCCGGAATAGTTTTTTGGGCGGCCATTTTTTATACTCTATCGGGCTTATCTATATTAAAACACATAAGATTTATGACCACCCTTTTAGAAATATTTTGTTAACCAGGCCTTTGTGCAGATTATGCCAGTTCTGCCACCTTGTTTTTCAGCCCGTTAATATCATCAATCAGACTGCTTTTCTGCTCATCTGTAAGTTCTTTTATCAGATCATCAGAGTCTGATCCGGCAGTAAGAATCTGTTCCTGTTTTTCAATTTCCGCAAAAAAATCTTCTTTAGTATAACCTTCATCCAATACGCCCATAATCTTCCTCCAATCTATATTTAATAAAGTTTATTCTTTTTATATCTTCCTGTATCACCTGTCCAGAAAGAATATATTTTTTGATTTGATCTTACAGTTAATAGGTTCTATGTTTAATTGACAACAATTTAATAACTGTTCTTTAACATTTAACAAATATATTTTTGAATAACTTCAATAACCTTTTCGCAATAGCAAAGCGTCAAGTTCAATACATGTTTAATTCCCGGAAAACAAAAAGGTAATAAGAAATCTATGAATGAAAATGAAACTAAAAAGAAGCTCCTCTCACGTGAAAATATTACCAAAATTGTTCTAATGATTTTTGGACTCTCATTTTTTCCTGCGGTAATCTACTTTATATTAAAAATATTCAGCTCCACCCCGGAAGGAATATCAGGTTACTACTCACATTTTTATAAATCGCTGCTTGATATGGGAATGGACGGCTTTACTGCATGGATGATAGCCTGCGGCCCTTACATGGTTTACGAGATATATCTGCTGTTTAAACCCAGGTAAATTTTCATCTCCGGTCAGTAATATAATCCATATTTTTGTGTTCGGACCGGTTTATTTCACACGACCTGTTGAATATTGTCACTTATTCTGCTAAAGGATATCCCTGTTGATTTTTAATTTATCATAAGAAAATCAAATAACACCTATGCGGCTTTAAATACAGCCGCCAGGTTAGAGCAGTTTTTTCGGAGGAAGAATGAAGGTAGGAATCGGATGTGCTAATAAATCCGATGGTTATTTATCCGGAACAGCCGTTGCCCAAAAGGCGATTGAGGATGGAGCAGTAAAAAGGCCTGATATAGTCCTTGCTTTTTGCAGCGGTGATATGAATCATCATGATTTTTTTAACGGCATCAAATCAGTAGTTGGTTATGACGTGCCTGTTGCAGGCGGATCTGCAATCGGAGTAATTACCAATAATCATCTTTCCTATGAAAATTCCCCGTCAGTTGCTGCAGTAATAGAATCCGACAATTTAAAAATTAATCTGGCAGTGTCCGACGGCCTTGATAAAAATGAAAAAGCTGCTGGTGAAGCACTCGGAACAGCCTTATCTGAAAGCCCCGAGGGAAAGCTTTTACTCCTTTTCTATGATTCTGTAAAAAAACCGCCTTCCGAAACAGCCCCTCCAGTTATGAATGCATCGCCACCTTTAATTAAAGGCATAGAAGAAAAGCTTAACTGCAATCCGCCCATAATAGGCGGAGGAGTAATCGGCGATTTTGGTTTTAACAGCACCTGGCAGTTCTGCGGCTCTCACGTAGCCAGTCAGAGTGCAGTAGGTATGATGTTAAACGGAGACTTTACGCCCTACTGCCGCATAATGCACGGGTGTATCCCGAAGGATGGGATTTACCACAGAGTAACAAAGGCAGAAGGAGCTGTAATCTATGAACTTGATGACACACCGATAGTTAAAGTAATAGATGAGCTTTATGGGAACAGCGAGTGGAAAAATCAGCTTCCTGTTAATAGACTTACGCTTGCAGTCAATAATAAAGAAAAATTCGAAATCCAGGATGAATCGGACTTTGTGAACAGATTAATTGCGGGGGCACTTCCTGATGATAAGAGCATTATTCTTTTTGAGCCTGACATTAAAGAAGGTGACGAAGTTTTGTTCATGCTCCGAAACGGTTCCATGATGGTGGATTCTACAAAAAATAATACAGCGGAATTATTTGACCGGATAAAAGCAAACGGGGACAAACCTGTATTCGGACTGTATATTGATTGCGCAGGCAGAACATCGGCCCTCTCCGATACGCTTTATGAAGAGGCATCCGAGGTTCAGAGTATCTGCAATCAAAACAATGTTCCCCTTCTGGGATTTTATTCAGGGGTGGAGATAGCCCCACTTCAGGAAAAAAGCCGGGGGCTGGACTGGACAGGTGTACTGCTTATTCTGGCTGAAAATAAAACTATTAAGGAACATCAGGTAGCATAATGGTTTCAGAACTGGAAGCAGCCAGAAAAGAGGCTGAGTACTACAAAAAAATTGCAAAAAAAACAGGAGATCTGTTTTTAAAAGAAACCCAGGAACTCTCACAGCTTGTTAAAAGTATCAGACAGGTAAAAAAAGACCTGCGTAAAAATGAAGAGAGACTCCGGAACATAGTTGAACACAGCAATGAAATGTTCTACCTGCATGATACCGAACATAATTTTATTTATGTTAGTCCCCAGTCTATTGACTTTTTTGGATACACGCCTGAAGAAATGAAAATAAAATGGACAGAGCTTGTAACAGATATACCTGAAAATAAAAAAGGTTATGAGCTTACAGTAAAAGCTATACAAACAGGAGTTAAACAGAAGCCCTATATTCTTGAGGCAAAGAAAAAAGACGGAAGGATTATTCTTGTTGAAATAGACGAGTCACCAATTAAAGATGAAAACGGAAACGTAACTGCCATAGCCGGCGCCGCAAGAAATGTAACCGAAAGAGCGAAAATGGAATCGGATCTGCGCCAGGCATGCAAGATGGAATCAATTGGAACCCTGGCTGGCGGTATTGCTCATGATTTCAACAATCTTTTAATGGGCATACAGGGCAGACTTTCTCTCATGATGCTGGACATGGATGAATCCAACCCATTTGCCGATCACCTTAAAGAAATTGAAGAACATGTTACCAGTGCCGGAGACCTTACAAAACAGCTTTTAGCATTTGCGAGAAAAGGCAAATATGAAGTCAAGCCAATAAACCTGAACGATTTGATCAGACATACATCTCAAATGTTCGGGAGAACCAAGAAAGATGTGAAAATCAGTCTCGACCTGCTGCCTGATCTGAAAGTCGTAGAAATAGACCGAAGTCAGTTGGAACAGGTATTTTTAAATCTTTTCATCAATGCATGGCAGGCAATGCCGTCAGGCGGAGAGATAAATATTAAAAGTGTAAACACTGTTATCGATACCGAAAGCATGGATACCTTTTCTGTTACCCCGGGGAACTATATAAAGGTCTCTGTCAGAGATACAGGCATCGGCATAGATGACGATATAAAAGATAAAATATTTGATCCCTTTTTTACTACAAAAGAAATAGGGAGGGGAACAGGTCTTGGTCTTGCCTCGGCATACGGTATCATTAAAAATCATAACGGTGCAATCAGCATAGAAACCCAAAAAGGTAAAGGAACCACCTTTGATATATTCCTGCCTGCATCACAGAAAACAATACTCAAAACCCGTGAAGTACCGCCAAAACTGCTGCAGGGCGATGAGACTATTTTACTTGTAGATGACGAACCAATGATCATAACAATCGGTAAGGCTCTCCTGGAGCGACTCGGGTACGAGGTAGTAGTTGCTGAAAGCGGGGTTGATGCAATAGAACTTTACAAATCCGGAGATCATGATATTGATATAGTAATTCTTGATATGATTATGCCTGTTATGGGAGGAGTAGAAACATACAATTACCTTAAAGAACTGAACCCTGACATAAAAGTTCTCTTTTCAAGCGGGTATAATATAGATGAGCGGGCTTCAGATCTATTATGTCTTGAAAATAACGGCTTTATTCAGAAACCCTATAAATTTGAAAACCTGTCAATAAAACTAAGGGCTATACTGGATTCAAATCAAAATTAAATTGAAATATAAACTCAAGTTTAAGTCAACAGTATTGGATTTTACTCCCCTGCCCTATTTTTTGGCTGAAAAGCACATAAAACAATCTTTTATCGCTCTATTTATAAACTTGACATAAAGATGTGCACAGAAGTATATTTTTGAAACCCATAATAAACTTTTCCTCTTGCAGGAACAGTTTACTAAGGCCGGAAGTTACCGCTTCCGGCCTTTTTTTGTTTTTAGCGGAGCAGACTATTTTTTCAACTCATCTTTTACTGCAAGCCCGAGAATCTGCAGGGTTAACGGCTTTTTGATGTATTTGCCGGCACCAAGCTTCTGGGCCTTTTTTACATCTCCGGTCTCTGCATATCCGCTGACAATCATTGCCTTCTGAGCAGGATTATTTTTTATAATCTGCTCATAGGTTACACAACCGTTTATTCCGGGCTCCATAATCATATCTAGAATAACCAGGTCTGCCTTTTTTTCTGCAAGGTATTCTACAGCAGCCTCACCGCTTGCCACAGCCTCAGTTTCGTAGCCCAGAGCTTTTAACAGGTTACAGGTTATCTCTCTCTGACTTTCTTCATCATCGACAATAAGAATTTTTTCGCCATTTCCTCTGAAGTCCTCCATGAATTCATGAAGACCTGCAGTAATTGAATAATCCCTGTTAATAGGAAAATACATCTTAAAGGTAGTACCTGTATCGTCACTTGTTACATCAAAATATCCTTCATGATCCTGAACAATGTTCCAGACCACTGCAAGACCAAGACCGGTGCCGCTTCTGCCCATGATTTTTTTTGTAAAAAACGGCTCAAAATTTTTTTCCAGATACTGGGCCTCAATACCGGAACCATTGTCCGACACACTTAACACAGCATACTCACCGGTCTTTACGTCTTCATAACCTTTTATCGGCCTGTCCACATAAATATTTTGGGTACGCACGAGCACATTGCCGCTGCCTTCTATGGCTTCGGATGCGTTTGATACAAGATTCATTACCAGCTTTCTGATATGTATTGGAGAACCGCTGATATTCATGAGGTCCTCACTTAATTCCGTTTCTATTTTAACGGTGGGGTGGTACTGCAGTAATTTATTATATTCAGGAGATGTCTTATACTCGTTAATTATTTTATTAAGGTTGACTACCTCTCTGGGTGTAGCCACACCTCTTGCTATTGTCAACAGATCCTGAACAATAGCAGCAGCTCTTATACCGGAGTCATGGATTGTCTTGACGGGTTTTCTGTATTTGCTGTCTTCAGGCAGACTCAGCAGCAGCAGTTCCGGATAACTTACAATACCGGACAGAACATTGTTAAGGTCATGAGCAACTCCTCCGGCAAGAAGTCCGAGCGACTCCATTTTTTTTGCCCTGATAAGTTTTTCTTCACTCTCGCGAAGTTTTGCCTCAGCGAGTTTATGGGCTGTGACATCCTGATTCACACCGACAACCTTTGCAGCGTTTCCGTTTTCATCTCTGGCAATATAATACCTTACTGTTACATATCCGGTTGAACCGTCTTTATATACTATTCTATGATCTATTTGACGGCTTCGGTCAGGATTTACCAGCCGGATAGAATTTCCCATTTCAGAAAGAACAGCCCCGGCATCATCGGGAAAGATAAATCTGCTGACATACTCACCCGCAGACATTTCATATCCGCCTTCTTCCTCAGCAGAAGTACCGTACACTTTATAAAAATAGTCGTTAAATACAAACACTTCCCGGCACACATCATATTCCCAGGGTCCGAGACATGCAATTTCAATGGCTGTCGAAAGCTGACCCTGGAGTTTTTCCTGTTCACATTCAGCCAGTCTTCGTTCAGTTATGTCCTGACATATCCCGTAACACTTTACAGGCCTGCCCTCTGCATTATTTTCCTGTGTCCCTATAGACCGCACATTTCTTTCTTCACCATTCGGATGAAGAAGGCGAAACTCGATATCCCAGGCGTTTTCGCGATTCAGCATATCACGAATACCGTCTCGAACCTTTTCAAAATCATCGGGATGTATAAGACTGGTTGAAAGCTCTAAAACATCACCTTCAAATGTCTCTTCATTTACACCGTTAAGAGCATACATATTCCTGGACCAGGTCACCTTTTTTCCTGGTATATCCCAGAAAAAACTTCCAACAGAAGCCATCTCCTGTGAACGGTTTAAAAGTTCTTCTCTATCCAGAAGAGATTCCTGCGCTCTTTTCTTTTCAGTGATGTCTTCGCCCGAACAGAGCGACCCGATAATTCTGCCGTCTTTATCCTTAAGGGCTGTACTGTGCCATGCAATATCTTTTTCAACACCTGCCAGAGTTTTTATTTTATGCTCCGCATAATCGGCGACAGCTATTTTCCCGTCAATAAGATCACGGTATAGACCTTTTACTTCATCAACTATATCCGAAGGCGTAAACAGATCAAACCAGTTCTTACCTAAAAATTCGGACTCATCACCGCCAAGGATCTCACAGCCTTTTCTATTTATAAGAGTTACTTCACCCGCCTCATCAAGGGCAAGAATCATAACACCTGCAACATCGAGATAATTCTGGGAAGTATCTCTTTCTGTCTTTAAATCGGTTATATCTGAAAATGAAATAGTCACAGCAAATGGTTTTTTCTGCCCGTTCTTATACATTGGACGTGCATTAACAGATATCCACCTTAGGTCATCAGGGGCTCTGTATACACCCATAATCTGTCCATCACAGGGTTTTCCGGTTTTGAGGGTTAGGTTAAAAGGATAATCATCTTCAGCACATGCTGAACCGTCCTCGAATACCATTGGGAATTTTTCAAACAGCAGATTAATACCTGGGAGACGGGAATTGTTTAGATTAAAAAAATCTTCCGCTTTTTTATTTAACGCCAGAATTTCGTCTGATGATGACTGCAATATGACACATTCGTTAATGGTCTCCATGATCGAATGGAAAAAAAACTCCCGATTTTCTGTGTCTTCATCAGTATATTTAAATGATGATCCTGCTTTTTTAAAAACACTGTCCTGCGTGTCAAAACCTTCATACATCAGCTTCTCAGGCATCCAACCCTCCGGCAGATTTGAACATCAACATTCAATTATAATAACAACTATGAAAAACCATGACGGCTTTTCACCTATACAGTATGAACTGAAAAAGCGACCAAAATTAGTGTCATTAATAAATTTAATGCATAAATGGTACCAAAATACATTAATCAGTTTATATTGGTTTAGCGGAAATGATAATTACTACTAAATATATTCCGAGCTTTTTTTATGGAGGCTGTATTCCCGTAAAAGGAAATAGAGAATCACGAAAAAACTGAGTATGTCAGACAAAGGCAGAGCCATCCATATACCGTTCAGTCCAAGGAGTTTCTCCAGTAAAAAAAGGAGGGGAAGAAAAAGAATAAACTGACGTGTCAGGGACAGCCAGAGAGCCATCCCCCCCATGGAAAGCCCCTGAAAAGCGGTTATAAAAAGAATACTGGGGCCGATAAAAACAATTGCGGAAAGCATGATACGCATACCGTTAACAGTAACATCAAGTGCTACGGGGTCTTTCATGAAAACACCAACAATCTGCGGGGTCCAAACTTCAATAACAATTGTAAAAACTGCCAGTATCACCAAAATACCTGTTGTAGAAAGCCTGACTGCACGCCATAAACGCTTATAATTACCTGCCCCCAGATTATAACCGACTACAGGCAATAGAGCATTTGAGACACCCAGAATTGGCATAAACGCAAGATCGGAAAGTCTCATTGCAATACCTACAGCGGCAATAGGTACTGATCCGTATACGGATACAATCTTGTTAAAAAGAACAAAGGCAAGACTTTCTGTAAGCTGCTGAATAGATGCAGGAGCACCTACATAGTAGATTTTTTTTAAAATATACCAGTGAGGTAGAATGCACTTTATATTCACCCTGAATGCAGTACTGTTTGAAAAGATATAATAAGCCCCCAGGAGCATGCCTGCAGACTGGGATATTACTGTGGCAATGGCAGCCCCTTTTATCCCCATTTCCGGAAAAAAACCAATTCCAAGTATTAAAAATGGATCAAGGATAATATTGATCACACTTGATGTAACCATTATTATTGTAGGCTTTACTATATCACCGGATCCCCTGATAAGGCTTCCAACCAGAAGCACAAATACAATAGCAGGTGCGCCAAAGGATGTGACAACCAGATATATCACTCCATAATCAATAATATCATCTGTCGCCCCCATTAACTTCAGTATGGTTTCGGGAAATAAAAGCGCCGGTATTAACAGAAGAAAACCCCAGAAGATGCTCAAAAAAAATATCTGTCCGGCAGCCAGATTTGTGTTTTCCAGTTTTTTTTCTCCAAAATACCTGGAGACAAGCGCGCCGATACCTGTGCCTGTTCCCATTCCGACAGCCATTGCAAGTATCTGGTAGGGTAAAACAATAGTAAGAGCGGCTATAGCTTCATGTCCCAGCCTTGCAACCCAGAAGGTATCAACAATGTTATACAGACTGACAGCAATTGTGGCAGCCATACCGGGAAGACTGAGTTTAACAAGTAGAGATGCAAGTGGCGCACTGCCCAGCCGCTCAGTATATTTCTGCATAAAAATATCCCGTTTATATGCCTGCCTGAGAGTCCGGACAGGGCGCAATTAATCTTTTAAATCAGAACTGTTCCTATTACGAACAGAATTGATAACCCACCCCGAAGACAGTGTCAATTACAAAACCAGGTATAACGGCCCTGTTCAGATACAACTATAAACCACAAATATCTTGACACACAGCATTTATGGTCCTATGTTCCAGAAGGCTTCTTTCAAAAATAACCATCCCCAAAAGGTACACAAAATAAAACGGAATGAACGAAGAAATAAAAGATATTATAAGGGTAATGGAAAGACTGGATGGAATTTTATTTTTAAAATTTCAGCGCATCGGTAAGCGTATCAGTATGAAAGATCCATTCGGAGAACTCACCAACACACAGACACAGGCTTTTTTCAAAATAAGCAGAATATGCCCGTGCACCCTTTCAGATGTGACAGATACCCTTAACATTTCAAAATCATCAGCTTCAACGTTAGTGGAAAGAATGGTTGTAAAAGGTGTCCTTGAAAGGAAGCAGGACCCGGATAACAGGCGGAGGGTTCTTATAACCGTTGCAAAACAGGCCAATAAATTTCAAAAAACCATTGAGCAGGAGCTCGTTAAAGAACTGAAAAAAATTGCAACCAATATGTCTGAGGATAACTTCAATAAATGGGTAGAATCAAATACTGCCATTGACAGAGCAATAGATATTATTTACGGGACAGACTAGAGACAGACCGGAAATCTGATAACTCACCTGCTATACTGCCCCGGCATTAATGTTTTTGAGATAACCTTTCACAAGCTTATCCGAATCGATTTTAAAAAACCCTGCATAGATTTTTAAAAAATTTTTAATATAACTCACATGAGGAAGCTGACTCAGGTTATCCGCCTCAAGAAACCCAAGTACTGCAACACTTATCCTGGTTACTTCATAAACATCCCTTAGCTCAATACCCATTTCTTCACGAAGAGCTTTCAGGTCCGCGCCTGATATCCGTTCCTTTGACATGATACCGCTTATCAGCGCCTGTACTTTTTGTTCCGGAATTTTCTCATTTACTTTTCTCTTTATCAAACCGGGATTACCTGGCCCCCTGGCTCCAAAAATTGGCACAAGCTTACCGCTGTCTTTTTTGTCCAGGCTGTCTTCGTCTATCCTGCCGGCCTCTACCAGGGCCATGTTATAATTATCCTTTGCTTTTCTGTCGATAAGGGTTGAAAACGCGAGTTCAACACAACCCAGTATTTCATCTCTTTCCTGATCAGAAAACAGAGAGTATGTCACAGGGGAATCATCACTGTATATGGAAAGGGTATCTTTATAGGCCTGCCTTATTTCGAAATCATTGGCGTTTACCGGAACATCAAGCATTTCATAGTAATTAAGATTTTTAAAGTTTTTCATGAAATATACCGTGCTTCCATAACCGGTGCAGCTTTCCGGCCTGTCAGTCTGTATGCGACATTCTGAAGGTCAGTTGCAGCAGAAGTGTATGGGTATTTATTAATGAAAACATTTTTGGCAAGTATGGAATCAAACACCTTATCATCAAACTCTACATTTCCAAGAAAGCTGAACTTCGCAGGGAAATGGGTATTGTATACTCTTTCAATTTTATATCCCAGCCTGGGATCCACCTGTTTACAGTATTCGTTCATGATAAAATAGAAACGGAAATTGTTCAGGATAGCTTTAAGCTGTTCTCCTTTAGCGATATCATATCCGCTGGCAAACTCTATAAGTTCCTGCAGTTTAATATGGCTGCTGTCCGACACATAGGAAAGTGAAGCCATAATATTTCTAAAATCACTGAGTTTAAGAACCTGTTTCACCTTCCTGTAAAAAACGGTTTTGATAAAAAGAAAAGTGTTTTCAATGGATGTAGGCTGGGGTGTGCATACAAAAATACCCTCGTTTGATGTCAGAAAAAAATCGAGGGTATTAAAATTGGTACCTGCGCCGAGATCCAGCAGGATATAGTCATAGTCCAGTTCTTTTATTGCATTTATTAATTTCAGTTTTTGTGTATGCGGCAGATTTGCAGATTCAAGCGGGCTTCCCTTTGAATTGATAATATGCAGATTTTGAAAATTTGTAGGGACTGCTGCCTGATAAAGATATTGGATATCTTTATTAAAAAAACTGTTCAGCCCGGTTGGATACAGGTTGTCTCCAAAAAAAGTGTGCAGATTAGGACCGCCAAGGTCCAGATCAATGAGAAGAACTTTCTTCCCCTGTTTTGCCAGAAGCACTCCCAGATTTGCAGTTATAAAACTTTTACCAACACCGCCTTTACCACCGCCGATAGGATATATTATCGCATTGTTGTTCATCTGTAGCCGCAGATTCTGAAATTGTGTGTAAACGATAGCTTTAAATCAATTTGCTTCTCTTTTCAACTATTATCGCCTGAAATCGCACTTTCCTTTAATAATTTAACAATTTCCTAACATTTCATAATTTTGCAGACATTTATATTTAAAATACTTCACTAACCGCTTATTGACAGTTCCGATTTCAGCTATAGCTTAGGCACATAAGACAATCCGTTTTAAATGTTAATAAAAACTCCGCACGGATGAAAGGGAGGTGAATGTCATGAAAAATATTCTGGCTATCGATGATGATAAAGATATAACCCTCCTGTTAGAAAAATACTTCACTGCCGCAGGTCACAGGATTGTTGTTACAAATAATCCGGGGGACGGCTTGAATAAACTTGATAATGGGAACAGTTTTGATGTTGTAATAACCGATATTGGAATGCCCGGACTGGATGGAAATGAAGTAGCAAGACAAATCAGAAATAAATACCGGAAGGATATTCCAATAATAGCAATCACAGGATCGCTTGAAGAAGAAGTTCAAAATAATCTTTTTAATAATATACTTTATAAACCGGTTAAATTAAACAAACTGAACGAAATTATTAATTCATACAGCAGCCTTTAATTATTTTTTGCTGCATTAAAAAACACCCCTCTTCTTAAAAACCTTAATTCTGCCCTGCAGTCAGGGCAGAATTTCCATGACTGTTTAAACAAGTACGGATACTTGTTTTTAACACGACACCAGAGTCTTTTCATGCGTCAACAGGCGGTCTCTCTCCCCTGCACGCAAGGGAGAGGAGTTTTAATTGGAAATCTGAACCAGGCATGTCGTTGATGTCCCTCCTTTACCATCTGATTCAACAGACTATGCAATAACGACAGCGCATCGTTGACATGACACTATGTATAGTAAAGGTAACAGGGAAAACCGGAATGAGTGTAAAAGAGGTCTGATTTGATAAAAAAAGCGGGGATCATGCTGGCCCCTGATTCTTATCGGTGATTATATTTATGGTTTCACCGGAGGCCATAACGGCTCTCTTCTCTCCGCATTTAACTGGAAAACAGGTGAAGTCGCATGGAAACAAGACGACTTTCATATGGCTCAATGTCTATATAAAAATGACACATTCATATTCCTTGACAGCGAGAGAAAACTCTCCATAGCAAAAGTCTCCCCGGAAAAATTCACAGTACAAAGCACAATGAAGATAACTGAAGAACCATCATGGTCATTACCAACACTTGTTTCATCAAAATTATATATAAGGGACAGGAAAAAAATCCTGTCGCTATCATTGTCAAAGGATCATTGATCAAGCCAGGTAAGTTGGGGCAATAACCCAACATCCTTTTAGCGCCTTTGTTGGGTTGCTTCCCTTAACCCAATCTACATACTTAACAAACATCCTGGAGAGTAGAAATGAAAACGTTAATCACTTTTATATTGGGATTTTTTCATTAATTTCAGAAGCCGAAGCTTCCGACATTATAGGAATCTGGACATGGATAGTATCCCATAAAAATAAAATTTACTTTTAATTGAGAAGGTATTTGCACCAAAATACAGTTTTGATTTTTAGTATCATTAGTGTAGAGTATTTTATTAACAGGATTTTAAAGAGATATACAATGAATCAGAATAACACCTTTACAACAGATATAGTCATTGCCGGAGGCGGACTTAGCGGTCTTTCTGCAGCTCTTACAGCTTCTGAGAACAATATAAACGCTGTATTGATCGAAAAGATGCATTTTCTTGGAGGCGCAGGGCTTTTCCCTGAAGGGTCACTGGGGATAGGCTCAAGATTCCAGAAAGAAAAAAATATCACCACAACCACCGGGCAGGTATTTGCCAGGGTAATGGAATTTCATCACTGGCGCTGTAATGCATCGGTAATCAGGACGCTTCTTAATGAATCAGGAAATACAATAGACAGGCTGATGGATAACGGGGTTACTGTAGAGGGGATAAAAACGCTGTTTCCGCCTGAAAAAGCCCTTAATGTATGGCATGTTTTTAAGGGCGGAGGAGCAAAAGTTGTCAAAATACTTTCTGATAAAATAAAAGAGAACGGGGGCCTCATCCTTACAAGTACGCCGGCTAAAGAGCTGATATTTAATGATGAAGGACATGTGACAGGTCTCATTGCATCTGATTCTGAAGGAAATAAAATCACTGTAAACGCTAAAGCTGTCATACTTGGAACAGGCGGTTTTCCCAGCAGCAGAAAAATGCTCCAAAAATATGTTCCGGATGTAAGTGCTCCGGGAATGGCAAAACTTATGTACAGGGGCCCGGAAACAGACGGGCGTACAGGAGACGGAATAAACCTTGCTTTAAGCGCAAACGCCGCTCTTGCAGGCATGGGCACCCTGGCGGGAAACAGCCCTTATCTTGATAACGAACCGGCGATCAGGCAGTTCAGGGGGCCGGCCTACCTTAAGCAGACAAGGTGTGCATTGAGTCAGCCCTTTTTATGGGTAAATAAAAACGGTGACCGCTTTTACAATGAATCATTCGGATCTGTATTCAGCGATGTGTATAATGCAATGACCTCAAACGGAGGCCTTTTATGGTCCATATTTGATGAAAGCATGAAACAGTCAATGATAGAAAACGGCCCCATAACCCCCTTTAATGCCATTGTTGTTCCGGGTGATAAAATGACCGCTCTTGATAAGGGCATAGAAAAAGGGATAAAAGAAGGCTTTGCATTTAAAGCTGATACAATTCTCGATCTTGCAAAAAAAATAAAAATAAAACCGCAAAAACTTAAAGACACTATAGAAAAGATAAATGAATATGCTGCTGAAAAATATGATCCTGATTTCAGCAGAAAACCTGAACACCTGATCCCCTTTGATACTGAAAAAGGTCCATACTATGCTCTTAAAGGTCTCAGGGCATTTTTTCTTACACTGGGCGGAGTAAAGATAAACAGCAGAATGCAGGCGCTTGACAGTAATGAAGACCCGATTAAAGGATTATATGTAACAGGGCAGGATATGGGCGGGCTTTACGACAGCACATACGACCTTCTTGCAGAAGGCTCGGCAAGCAGCTTTGCACTTACATCCGGAAGACTGGCAGTTGAAAATATTATAAAGGAGATGCGGGAATCATCCCATGGTTAATCCATACCTGATTTCCTGCTTTACCATAGTTTCAAGAGTTTTATCCAGAAAATCTTTCTGGCAGTCAATAGAATCAACATTGCCGTCACGCAGAAAGGTCATATAGCGGCACCCGCCATAGCACAGAGGCAGGTATTCGCAGTCGGGGCACTTATTATTTTTCCAGTTTGCAAGATTGTGTGATTTTGAATAATCACCAACTCCGTCTTTAATATTACCCACTATATATTCTTCCATCCCAATAAAGGCAGGACATTTGTATAAGGTTCCATCATAGTTGACTACATGGGAATTATCAGACTCGATCATACACAGTTTGGGTCTTGTCGCAGGTGTTTTATATCCGCGTTTAAGGATTTCTTCTCTCAGCAGCTCGCCGGCCTCTATGAGCCACGGCTCATCTAAAGACATACAGCCGCCGTTATAGTCAGTGGGGTTGACAACCTTGTCCGGTCTCTTTGACACTGGGTCAAATTTTATCTGACCCAGTTTATCAGGGGTAAGGCCTTCCTGCTCAAGAATATCCAGGAGAGAAATAAACTCGCGGTAGTTATCACGCTCAAAGCAGCCGCTTATATTTATTTTAATAACATCCCAAGTATTTTTGATATTTTTTATGAGGACATCAAAGCTTGGAGCGCCTGATTTAAACGGTCTATTAGGTTGTGTATTTCAGGAGGTCCGTCAATGGTTATCTTCACACCTCCCAGACCAATCGCGGCCAGCTCTTCTGCAGTTTTTCTTTTTAAAAGACTGCCGTTTGTAACCAGGCTGAAATTAAAAGAAGCCCCCTTTTCTTCTGCAAAGGGCTTTAGCTTGCCGGATATATATTTTATAAGATCAATACTTAAAAGAGGCTCTCCGCCATAGAAATCTATAATCAGAGTTTTTTTATCATCTGTAAATTTTGATTTAATAAATTGAATCAGGTCATCCGCAGTCTCCATGGACATATAGAGATCACCCTTCAGGCTTCCTTCAAAACAGTATTTGCATGCAAAATTGCAGTCCAGGTTAAGGACAACTATAAAATCCACGACTGTGTTTTTTTGATTAACCTGATCAAAAAACATAAGGGCAGATTTTTTTTCTTCATCCCTGTCATGAACAAGCATCCCGAGTTCGGAAAGCAGCTTCTCATTTTCAGGAGATACTTCTCCCCCTAGAGCAGCCCTGAATATTTCTTCTCTTATAAGTATCTTTGAAACATAACGGGTTGAAAAAAGAAGCAGATGCCCCGGATTTTCTTCACTTGGATAAACTTTTAAATATCTGGAAAGAAACATAAAAAAATAAGCCGGAAAAGGGACAGTAACCTCCCTTTACCGTTTATTAAAATCATACCCTGAATGGTATATAAATTGTCACACAGCAGAGTGCTAAAGGACTCATAGGTATATCCGCAGCAATCCCTTTATCCAGTACTTTTACATCTTCATTTTTTTTCTGTTTTTCAGTTTTCATTTGAGATCTCCACTTTAAGGTTGGCAGATAATTATATACCCATACGATATAAACTAAATAAAATCTAAAACTTAAATTTCAGCCCCGCTTCCATCCATCGTTCAGGAGTAATATACCCGTCAATTACATACTGAGCACCATTAAAAATATTGTGGACAGAACAGAATAATTCCATAACCGAATTATTATCAGGCTTAAATTCTCTATTTACAGTCAAATCCCACAGAAAATCATGTTTTGTCTGACTTGCTGAATATTTAATGTCATACCAGGTATAATAGCCGTTTAAATGCCCTCTTAAAATATCATTGTCATAGGTAATACCGGCTGCATATGAATATGTTTCGGATACGCCGCCTGAACTTGGAGGATCAATATCCACATATGACATTCCCGTATTTAAAGTAAAATTATAAAAAGGTAGTGTCTCAATTTCAAATTCAACACCCTTTCTTGTAATCTCTCCTTTATTAACCATCATATCATTGTAGGTAGGCGGACCCGCAGCATAATATTCTCTATCAATGGCCTTTTTCATATCATGGTAAAACAGGTTTGCTTTTATCCATACAAATGAAAACAGGGTTTCAGCTCCGGCCTGATATGACCATTCTTTTTCAGCTTTAAGTGCAGGGTTGGGAGACATGAACAGTCCTTCACCTGAAGTTGATGCTAATGTCGGCGAAGAAAACCCTCTTGCGATAGTACATCTTATAACAGTGTTGTTATTAGCGGCATAGGTAATACCCAGGCTTGGGCTCACAAAAGAGCCGGTAATACTGTCATGATCATACCTTACACCCGGTGTTATGGTCCATTTATCAAGACTCACAGTATCATTAATGTAAACCGCAAATTCAGAATTATCAGGATTATTACGGCTCAGCCTAGCAACACCATACGACTGGATAAATTCGCCATATTCTGTTGTCTGATCATACTTGCCTTCATTAAAATCTATGCCGGCAACAACCGTGTGTTTATCAGTATCCCACACAAGTTTTCCCTTTGCACCCCAGGAGTATTCTTTGATAGCTGTTCCCTGGTACAGGCTTCCGGCATCTCCCAGGTATCCAAGCCCTATAACACTGCTACTTTGGCGGTATTCCTTTCGGGAATAAAACCCGGAAAACGATATATTCACATTATCGGATATTTTCACATTAACGTCAGGCGATGCATAAAAAGAGTTGATATGACCTAAAACATTTATATCTGAGTCATAAAAGTTGCCGAAACCTGAATCAGTATCGCTGAAACTCATGCTTAACCCTGCATTGACATCATCAGTGACAGACAGTTTTATTTTAGAAAAAAGATACTCATTATCAGCAAACCGGAAGCTTACCAGGCCGTCTGAGTCCTGAACACCTGCATAGAGATAAAACCCGGCCTTCCCTGCCCTGCCTGACAGTTCAGACCTGTAATCCTGGCTTTCATTTTTTCCGTAGGAGGCATACAGTGAACCTTTTAACACCTCAGAATCGCCAACTGGTTTTGTTATGATGTTTATAACCCCGCCAAGAGATGATCCCCATACAGAAGACGCAGGTCCTTTGATAATTTCAATTTTTTCAATAATACCAACAGGAATATTAATTGTTTCTGCAGAACCTTCTGTCATTGAATTCCAGGGGATGTCATCTACAAGTACAAGGGTGTTCATGGCTCCGGAGCCCTGGGTGTTTATCAATGAATTAGAGCCGTAATCCCGGTTAAAACTTATAAACATTCCGGGTATTCTGTCGAGAATTTCAGCAACAGTATGAGCATTCATTACTTCTATCTGCTCTGCTGTTACAACGGTAATATTTTCGGCTACCTGAGATATATGTTTGGGATTTCTTGTGGAGGATACAACCAGATCACTCTCATCATAGAACAATCTGAGAACCTGCATTTCTTCTTCGGACTGCCCGTAACAATATGAAGACAGAATCAAAATCATGCAGATAACAGAAAAGACGACAACACTAAATTTATTAAAAATTGATTTCATTTAACTTTATAAAATAATGCTTTTACTAAAAATTCAATATGTGATAGGGTCAAAAACATATATACATTATATATTTCGTCATGTCACTTTTTAATTTATAAAAAATTATTGATACTCTTAATTTGCGTGGTTCCTGTTAAAGTTGATGCAGGTATAAAGATTACATTCCTGTTTTAAAATTTAATTTAAAAAATACAGAAAACAATATCCGTGTTTACTAAACTCCTGTCACTAATATTTACTCTTCTTTTATACTCCAATACTGCCCTTGCGGATAACGATATCCTTGCAGTACAGAGCGCCAGAATAGCACCCTATGAAAATGCACTTAAAGGATTTACAAGTGTTATAAGGTCCAGAGTAAAACAGTATGTTTTTTCCGATAAAAATAAAACAGACATATATGAAGATATAAAAAAAACCGACCCATCTCTGATACTGGCCATCGGACGTGATGCTCTTGTCAGCATAAAAGAAGTAAAAAATATTCCGGTTATCTTTATCATGGTGTTGAATCCTCAATCCATGCTCTCCTACAGTAAAAACTATTACGGCATATGCATGAACATATCTCCTGAACGGCAGATGGATATATTCAAAAAGACCATTCCGGGACTAACTACAATAGGACTGATATATAATCCTGATAACACAGGATACCTGATAGAAAATGCCCTTAAGGCTTCTGCCGAAATGGACATCAACCTTATAACGGAGAAAGCATTTAAATCTAATGAAGTCCCTTCTGCAATCAACAGAATATCTGATAAAATAGATGCTTTCTGGATGATTCCGGATATAACGCTTATGACTCAGGAAGCTATTGACCTTATGCTGATAACCTCCATCGAAAAAAAGATACCTATCTTTACTTTTTCTGAAAAGTATATTGAGATAGGAGCATTACTGTCTGTCGCGGTAAGCCCTTATGATATGGGAAAACAGGCAGGAGAAAAGGCACAGAAGATACTTGACGGAACTGATGATCCTGATGAAAAAAAAATATTTGCCAGAAAAGAAGTTATTTCTATAAATAATAAAATTGCTGAAAAACTCGGCATTGATTTAAACGAGTAGGCGGTCTTTTTCCTTCTGACTGCCTGCCATGATTTGGTTTAAAAAATGAATTTGTTTTTGCTTAAAAAGTTAAATGAAAGCTTCAGTCTGAAGCTTTTTGCCCTGTTCGGATTTTTTGTTTTAATCATTTTCGCCTCATTTACATTCATGTTTCTCGACCTCGAAGGCAAATCGCTGAATGAAACACTTGAAAAAGATGGAGAACTGCTGGCAAATATTCTTGCAAGGAATATAAGGATAGGTGTTTTCAGCGAAAATGAAGCTCTATTAAAAGATCCTGTAGAATCAATTTTTGAAAAAAAAGATATTCTTTCTATCGCCATATACAATCAGGACGGTAAACTGCTCAAAAACAAAATTCGTGAAAGCAGTAAAAAACTGAAAGACCTTCCGCAGCATAACAAAGAAAAAGCAGAATCATTTTTTTTAAAAATGAAAGGATCCGGAAAAACAATCATCATAAAGGAAAAAAACAGACTGTTTTTCTGGACACCGATTTATTCAAGATACGACAACTCTTTAAAAGGGACAGTCTATTCGGAGATTTCTCCCGACCAGAGTGAGAATCCGCTGATAGGATACCTCAATGTAACTATCGGAAAGGAAAGATTAAATAAACAGCTTAACCGTCTTTTTTTAAGAAGTATATTGATAGCGGCAATTATCTTTATTGCCGGATCTATTCTTACATACTCGATAATGAAAAAATTTACCAAACCTCTGGACCGGTTAACCGATGCGGTTAAGAGTTTTGGAGCAGGAAACATTATTGATAAAGTTCACCTGGAAACAGACGACGAAATCGGAAAACTTGCAAATGCATTTAATAACATGGCTGACTCCATCAAATGGAGAGAAGATGCACTGAAAACCAGTGAAATAAAGTATAGAAAACTCTTTCAGGAATCCAGAGATATTATCTTTATAATAGATGCCGAATGGAAATTCACTGATGCAAACCAGACAGCCCTTGAACTGTTCGGGTATTCAAGAGAAGAAATATTAAAAATCGGACTAAGCAACCTTTTTAATAACAATAATGACTTTAAAAATATAAAAGATTTTTTAGCAGAGAACCCGTATGCAATAGACAAAGAAACAAAACTGAAAAACAGTATGGGAAAGCAGCTCGACTGCCTTATTACTCTGAGCGTAAGAAAAAACCAAAGAGGTACTCTTATCGGGTACCAGGGAATTATTAGAGACGTAACACATCAGAAGATCCTTGAAAATCAGCTCCAGCAGGCTCAGAGAATGGAGGCCATTGGTACTCTTGCCGGGGGGATTGCTCATGATTTCAACAATATTCTTTCACCAATCATGCTGCATACCGAAATGGTAATGGATGACCTTACACCTGATGATCCTTTACAGATTAATATGAAAGAAATATTTAAAGCTGCAAGCAGGGCAAGGGATCTGGTAAAGCAGATACTTACTTTTGCACGTAAAAGACCGGACGAAAAGATAGTAATAAAATCATCCCTTATTGTTAAAGAGGTTATTAAGTTTATAAGGTCCACCATCCCTACTACCATAGACCTGAAGTTTAAAAATGATGCAGAACAGGATACCATACTCGCGGACCCGACCCAATTGAATCGTATTGTTATGAATTTATGTACAAATGCTGCATTTGCAATGAAAGAACATGGAGGCCTTCTTGAAGTATCACTTGAAAATGAAGATGTAACCGACGAAGCTGCAAATCCGCTTTTTATCCTTAAACAGGGTAAATATATAAAACTCTCGGTAAAAGATAACGGCACAGGTATATCACCCAAGATTATGGACAGAATATTTGAACCCTATTTTACAACCAAAAAATTTGGAGAAGGAACCGGACTGGGGCTTGCTACCATCCACGGTATTGTAAAAAGTTATGGAGGTTACATTTCTGTTGAAAGCGAACCAGGAAAGGGAACTGTTTTTTATATTTATCTGCCCATAGTAGAAATGGAGCGTTTGAAAAATGTTGAAAAAGACTCATTTATTTCAACGGGGACAGAGCGTATACTTTTTGTTGACGATGATAAACTGGCCGGCGATTCAATAAAAGAAATACTTGAGAGGCTCGGATATAAGGTGACTGCAAGGACCAGCAGCATAGAAGCTCTGGAAGCATTCCGCAACAGCCCCGAATCGTTTGATATAGTAATCACAGATATGACCATGCCAAACCTTACAGGGAAGGAACTGTCTGATGAAATAAAAAAAATACGGAAAGATATTCCTGTAATATTATGTACGGGTTTCAGTGATCAGATAAACCCGCAAAAGGCAAAGGAACTAGGCATCAGTGCATTTATTATGAAACCGGTACTCAGAAATAAGATGGCAAATACAATCAGGGAAGTACTGGACAAAAATAATTCTTCACCCCGCCCCCTTTAAATTTTCAGGCCCTGACTTATATTGATTTAAATCGTTCTTTTTTAATGGTATTATAATTTCTTACAATAAGTTTATATACAATAATTGAGAGGTATACATATGCCTGCATTATTAAGACTTTTTGTTATAAGCATCCCCGTATTTTTTTTCTCCATATCAGGTTATGCATCAGATGATGTATCAACCCGCCGGACAAAACCAGAATATATAAAAATCATAAAAGAGCCGTGTTATGTAGGATGCGATTACCAGTTTCAGTACTGTTATTATTATAATATCGCCAATATGGAAAACAGCATTAAAGTAAAGGAATGGTATATTGAAGATAATTATATTAAAGGAAAAGCCGCAGCAGACATAAAAGCCAAACTGTTAATGAAAGCATGTTATCAGCTGTCTCTTTCAGCGGCTTACCCTGTGATTGATGATGATATTAATCTTTCAGCCGATTTTGATTTCACTATAAAAATAAAAAATGATGAATGCATAGAAGAACCCAGGAGCAGTATCGATTACTCATCATTTGAACTTAAGGGAAACGTTCAGAAAGATCCGATACAGCTCATGAAAACCTGGCTGATAGATGATATGAAGGGAATAATTAAAGATTCAGTAAGTATGGCTGTACATGATTCATTACCGCCGGATAAAAAAGCACAAAAAGTTTACTGTGGTGACAAGCAATATAATACTGAACTGACAGAAGAAAAATGTCACTGTGACTATTAAGGCTAGTGTTCTGTCGTTGTAAAAGACGAAAAAATATTTCTCACACAAAGCCACAAGGGTAAGAATTATTTTTTTTGGGATCATCTCCCAATTAGTTGACCTGGCATAATAAAATTACGGCACTGAACTTTTCTCAAAGACGCATCTGAACCGAACTGTACAAATGTTTTGTTTTTTAAGGATTACAATATATGCACTTTAAAGAAAGTAAGTACACAATCCTTAAAAAAATCAAAACATACCCATATCCTTCTGTATTATTAACAGATACATCTTTGAGAAAAGCCCAGCACCTCCCCCCTGGTCAATAAGCTTTTCTGATTCTCCCCCTCCCTTTAAAACAGCATCACAACAAGAGGGTTCTATTTTACTACCCTACCCCAGGCTACTATAACTTTTCACAGCAAAATGTAAAATCAACTTGACATCAATAAGCACTCCGTGTAAAGTCAACTTTACTTTCATAAATCAATCATTTAATTTTTTAAGGCTAATAATAATGGTTAATATTGTATCCCAGCTTACTATCAAAAATAATATTAATGAATTAAGAACATCAAAAAAGCTTACACAGCAGGCACTGGCTGATGCTGTTGGTGTTACAAGGGCTACTATTAATGCAATGGAAAAAGGGGCCTATAACCCTTCTTTAGAACTGGCCTTCAGGCTTGCACGATTTTTTAAAGTTGATATTCAATCTATTTTTTTTGTGGAGGAGTAAATGAAAACAATAAAAAAAATAATAATAGGATATGTATTTTATTCATCCCCTTTGATTTTAATTTTATTTATCTGCACGGCTATAAAAAAACCTGTTTTGGATGTTCACCCATTGAGCACATATTCTAACTTTATTTTGATCCTGATACTTGAATGCGGAGTATGGACACTTACCGCCCTTGGCCTGACCATTTCGATGATCTTTTCGGCAAAACTCAGAAATACCGTATTAGTAAAACTTTCAGGAATAAAAGAAAGAGATGAACGTGAGGTTCAAATTGTTGGAAAAGCCCTAAAATCAAGTTATCTTACCGGCATGACTATCCTTTTATGCCTGCTGTCGATATCATTTCTTCAGGTTACAATTACAAAAAAATCACCGGACAACCTTGCTCCGGGAGAGCTTCAAAGATCCATACAGTTGGGTTTTCATGCAGAACTTACTGATTCGGATGCAATAATAACCGGCAAAGAAGGATATGATATCTATTACCAGTATAATGATGTTCCCTTTTCAGTACCGTCATTAATTCTATTAATGCTGGTATGGCAAATTGCCTCCTACAGATATGTATCGAGAAAAGCTTTAAAACACCCGGCATTAAGAGACTGTGATTAAGCAGGAAAGCTCCCGCATTCTGTTAATTCAGGCAGGGTAAAATAATGTTTAGTAAATTTGTCAGGCAGACATTTTTTATTTTCTATAAAAAAATTTCATATACAATATTAAATAGCGCCTTACTTTTGCTTGCAATTTTATTTTTCCTGTCATCCTTTTACTGTCTGCACACTGGCCATGAACGACAGGATATAAAACACCCTAGGATATCAGGAGACACTGATAGAATAGTCCTGCAGAGTAAACTCGGCCCCTTACGTATAAATTACCAATCTGAAAAAACTGATACTGATAGAGCTGCATATCTACTTAAAAGACCTGAAAAACTATTTATAGAAGAATCAGTTACAGAAGTGAATATATTGGACGGAATTCTGAACCTGAAAGTAAAAACAGTAAACGAGATAAAATTATGGTAAATTTTCAAAAGGTATCTGCTTTTGGTATTGCAGAAATTCGGCTCACACGCAGGCTTATACGCTACTGGCTTTTTATTTTAATTTCATACCTGATTGCCCTGCTTACATATTTCATTTATTCTGTCATACACGGAACTTTTTCATCATACTCTGCAACAGCTGCACTATTTAATCCACGCTTTCTTTTAGGGACTATCGGGCTGGACTGTCTTCTTGCATATACGGCAGGCACAATTTTTTTAGGCTTTGATATCCGTGCCCGTGACAGGCGTGATCAGATACTGGAAGTACTGGATTCTCACCCATATACCAACCTTGAGCTTGTATCAGGTAAATTCATCGGTCTTCTGGTGGTTACATGGATACCTATAATTACGCTGGCCCTATTACTTCAGGCTCTCGGGCTGATTCTGCCGTCACCACTTGGAGAAACTCTTGAAATTCATTCACTGATCACCTTTATATTTTTAATGGCATTGCCTGCCCTTGCATTAACACTGTCCATTGTTTTTTTGGTGACTCTCCTTGTCAAAAACCGGCTGGCAGCTGCAGCTGTCCTTATTGTTTTAGCTGCAATAGTCTTTCAGGGAATCTCCAGCCTTACCACTTTATATTCACCACTGGCCGACATTACTGGTTCATGGATAATCAGCTCACCATCTGAAATAATCCCCTGCCTTGCAGATTTTTCAGGATGGATGCACAGTATCGGAATACTTGGTGCGGCTTTAAGCATCATAATAATCAGCTCATCGGTTCACCTGCGTCTTGACGGAGGATCACGGATTAAAACAGCAGCAGGAGGAATCACCCTATTTTTAATATCGCTGGGCATATCAGGATTTGTTTTTTATAACAGCCTGAATACAATTGAGCGGATAAACATATGGAAAAAAGCACACTCGGAATACTCAACTATAAACACGCCGGACCTGTGCAGCGTTTCAGGAAATATCCGCATTGAGCCCGGAAAAAATATGGAGTTAGATATTGATCTGGTATTTAGAGCACCGCCTCACAAAGCCATAACAAAAGCATTATTCACACTAAACCCCGGGCAGAAAATAATAAGTATCTATGATGCCTCAGGAAAATCTTTAAGCTTTATACACGAAAACGGACTGCTCGAAATAACACTGCCTGAAGAGCTTAAGCCGGATGAAGAAAAGAAAATCAGCATGTCTATAAACGGAATACCTGATAACCGTTTCGGATATCTCTACAGTGCAGTAAACACAGAAAACATGACGCCGTATCAGAAAAATATATCTATACTGGGGCTTAAGAAATCCATTTTTGATTCACGCTTTATAACTCTTATGCCGGGTGTAAGATGGCTTCCGATGCCGGGGAGTGAAAAGGACAGAAATGATCCGCGAAAAGTAAAAACCGATTATTTTGATGTAGATTTGAAAGTGGATCTTCCCTCAGAATGGCTTGCGGCAGGACCAGGAAAACGTATCAGGATAGAAAACAAAAACAGCAGCAGGGTATTGTTCAGGTTTTCACCAGGTGCGCCTGTACCTGAGGTTGCTATGATTGCATCTAAGTTTAAAAGCCTCTCCTTTGAAGTTGAAGGAATAACAATGGAGATGCTGATGACTCCGGGACACATGAAAAATGTTGAGCTGTTTTCAGATACCGGGAATAAAATTTATGAATTGATCCAGACCTGCTTAAAAGAAGCAGAAGAGTATGGACTTGAGTATCCCTATAACGGCCTTACCCTTGCAGAGGTTCCTGCATCGCTTCGCTGCTACGGCGGCGGATGGCGTATGGACACAGCTATGGCTCCTCCCGGAATCCTTTTAATGAGAGAGACATCCTTTCCGACTGCAAGCTTTAAATGGCCTTTAAGAAAGCCTGAAACATTTAAGGACAAAGAAGGAGGTCTTGTACAGGCTAAATGGGAAATTTTAAAAACCTTCTTTTTAAATGACCTTTCAGGAGGAAACATTTTTACAGGCGCATCACGAAATTTCTTTCTGCATCAGACTGGTACTTCAGGCGACGAAGCTGTTGCACTTAACTATGTTATGGAAAATCTGGCATCAGAAATTATTACCGAAACAACCCCTTACTTTTCTGCCCATAATTACACGGCAGAAGATGTGATGGGTCCTGTTATGAGCGCACTGACCTTTTCAAAGCAGAATGATTCGGCTTCTGGGACAACAATGAGTGAAGAAGCAGTAGAGATTGTAAAGTCAGATCCTGAAGTGTGGGATTATGCACTTAAAGAATCTCTCATTGATATGGACCCATGGAAAGATCCGGAACAAAAAAACAGGGTACTAATCTTAAAGGCAGGTGCCATTGCCAGGAGTATTATTGATACACTTGGACATGAAAAGACAGCAGAACTTCTGGCTTCTATCCTAAAGTCATACAAGGGAAATACATTCACCTATAAAGATATGATCAGGCAGGGTGAAGACATGGGCATAGACTTAAATAAACTGTTTAAAAACATGCTCGAAAGCACTGCTCTGCCCGGGTTTATATGCAGTGAAGTAAAAGCATACAGAATCCCGGATACAAAAGACGGATTTCCGCGCTATCAGCTTATAATAGATGTGCGCAATGATGAGAAAGCTCCGGGAATGTTTTATTTCAGATACAGGTTTAATAACAGCGACAGACAGGAATGGATTAAAAGCAAACCTGTTTTTATAGATGGAGAAAGTGCAGTCAGGCTTGGTGTGGTTTTATCACAGGTGCCAGATGCTGTCTGGTTCGAGCCTTTTCTTTCTCTTAACCGCAAATCTTTTATGATCCATATAAATAAAACTGATCATGAAAATATTACAGATACAGAACCCATAGAAGGGCTGATAAATCTTACATGGACAAAACCTGAAAGCTCATTTGTTACAGCAGACAATATGGATAATAATTTTGAAATTATTGATGGAACCGGTAAGAAAAAGGTGCTCAAGGGCAGACGTACTGCAAGCATACATCTCGGCAGCGAAGGATTTTCATCATGGTCAGGTTTCATTGCACCTTCGGAGTGGACAATTCTGGATCTGCCCGGAAACTGGGGCAGATACCAGCATAATGCTGCAGTTGTACAATCAGGAGAAGGCAATAAAAAGGCAATATTTATTGTGATGATTCCAAAGGCAGGTTCGTGGGACCTGGAACTTCACATGCCAGATTTAAACAAATCATTTCCGGGTTTAAAATTCGGCAGATGGCCTGTTCAGATGCTGGATTCATCAGGAAATCAGCATGAATTAATTTTTGAATCAGGATCGGCAGTTGAGGGATGGAATATGGCAGGAACAGTGGAACTGACTGAAGGAGAAGTATCAGTTATACTGACTGACAAATCCGATATTGGACCTGTTATTGCCGATGCTGTACGATGGTCGCCTTCGATTGAAAAGTAAAAAGCCTGTAACATGAACATCCAACATTCAACTTAAGTCCAATAAAAGGCGGTTACATTGTCTTTTTTTCACCGGATATTGTAAGCTGGAAGTTCATGTTTTAATGACTTAAGCATTACCCTTGCGCCTTGAGCCCTGTACCCGCTTTTACTACACTCCCTTGATTAAAATTTCTTCAGTCCCGGCAGTACGCCCTGCTGCATCTACCGTTAATATTTTATACTTATGGGCACTGCTGTCAGGCAGTGTTTCTTTATATACAAAAGGAGCTCTTGTGGTCTGCGGCTTATGCGCTACCTCCCCTACCCTGTTGTTATCTCGCCATATTTCATATCGGACAATAGGTTCATCACCTGCATAGGCAGTCTGCCATTCCAGTTTTGCCGTTCTTTTTTTATCATGCTTTTTCTGTTGGGCGGAGTACTCTCTTGCGGCTGTCAGTTCCTGCTTATCAGCCTGAAAAAAACCATTGGTCTTTCCCTGTTTTGCTGTTCTGGCAAGTTTTTCAACTTCACGCCTGTCAGTAACCGTGAATGCATCGGGTCTTATCTGTGCAGCAAGAAGGTTCTGTGTAAGCTGGCATGCCTTCGGATTGCTGTCTATGTGCCCTGTCCCTATTATAGCAGTGTGGATACCCGGAGTCGTTAATGTGTACTCAACAAGTTTTCTGCTTGGAAGGCTCTTGTTTCCAACCCTGCGGACAACCATATGCGGCCCCTGTGTCATTACCGCCGGCTTTTCATACATTGCACCATCCGCAAAAACTTTCATACCTATCATTCCCATGTTTTTTGCGGCAGCTACAGGTATATTGTTGTACTGCATATTAAAGTAATTTCGATCATTGGCATTAATGGCAACAAGCATTCCGTCAAGAACATCACGGGTATCCCTGTGTATCATTTCCATCATAACTGCCGGAGATGCATGACCTGAAAAACCTATATGCTTTAAAAGCTTTTCTTCCTTTGGATTAAGCCCTGTTAAATTGGTTCCGTCGCGATAGTCTATAAGAGTTGCGATAGTGCCGATTGTTTCCGCCTTTGAGTCTGTATTTTCATACCCCTCATAAAGGGCATCCATATCTTCTTTACTTGTAACAGCATGCATAAGAACCTGGTCAAGATAGGCGCCTTTGGGATAATTCCCCTTACCGTCTCCAAACACCTGTGATAAAGTCCGCTTGAGATCATCCACGGCATGGGTTCCTGAACCGTTGGTAAGGTTGTACATTACATTATTTTTCCATCCGCCCTTTCCAAAACGGAGGCATGTTTTACTTGTTAAAAATATAGACCGGCGAAGCTTTTCATTATAGCCGGGTTTCCCTGGAATAAGGTCAAGTTTTCGGAAGGCCTTACCGTAATTAAGCTGACTGTCATCATAAAAATTTGATGTATCATAATAATTGATTCCGGAAGCAAAGGCCTTAAGGATTATGTTCACAGGATCAACATCAGCCGGAGTCCACTGCAGTGAAGCCTGCCCTCCAAGCCCCAGAGTAGTTGCTTCAAAATCAAGACGCCCCATGGCACGCTTCATTGGCTCTGCGGCATAAGCCCTGCCAAGGTGTATAAAAGGTCCTGCAGATAAAGCTGCAGCAGCTACTGCACAGTTTTTTACAAACTTTCTTCGTGAAATCTTTTTACTGAAAACGTCTGGCATAGAGACTCCTGATTTAAAGATATCTTATATTAATAAAAAAATAATAGAGTAACTTGTAAATCAGGTCAATACAAAACAGGAGATATGTAATACTGTTCCATGTATAAGAATTAATTTACATATATTATTGGGAAGATATTTCCCACAAATATTTACCAACCTATCACCCACCAGCTATCACACTGTTTTTAATAGCATTTTTACACTTATCACTTTAGGTTCGTTTTTTGCATTGCTATCTGAGCATCAGAGATCAGGAATGAATAAAGGGGGAGACTTTAAATAAATGAATCGTTTTTTCAGCTTGCTGCAGGTGATTACTGCAATCATATTTTTTTGCTGTTCCAGCTCATATGCCTATACAAATAACAGCAATCAGCCCTTCACTTTAAAAAATGAAACAAAGAATTTATTATCCGAGACCTACAGCCCGGAATTTAAAATTCATAATTTCAGTGAAGATGAATTATTTTACAGGGCAATGAACAGCAGTGCCAATGAACAGTTTGAGGCAGGGCTGCTTTTTGGAAGGGGAAAGGATGTAAAAAGAGACTTTTCAAGATGTGTTGCATTGTTTGAAAGAGCAGCAGAAAAAGGACATCCAGATGCAGCTTTTCTTTTAGGAACTATATACCTAAAGGGCGGTAAATTTTATACCGAAGTAAAAACAGAATCTGAGTACGGCGGTATTAAAATACCGGCAGAATTCCCCTACGATATCACAAGAGCATTCCATTATTTTCTAATTTCAGGAAGCAAAGGTGATAAACTCAGCCAGGACGTCTGCGCCATAATAAAAAACAGACTCATTGAATCAAAAGCAGACAGTGCTAAAGCAGACAAGATGAGACAGTACCTTGAAGACTCAAGCAGAAACGGTAATGCACTTGCAAAGAGGTTTCTTGGCGAACTTTACAGCGAAGGCAGGCTTGTCGAAAATGACGATCACAAAGCATTTTCGTTTTTTAAAGAGAGTGCTGAACTTGGAGATGCATGGAGTCAGTACAGCACTGCAAGAAAATATATCAGCGGACTCGGAGTAGAACAGAATACAGCCAAAGGTTTTGAGTGGATGAAAAAAGCAGCTGAACAGAACCTTGCTGTAGCTCAGTTTGACCTTGGAGTTCTCTATTACCTTGGATCAGGGACTGCACCTGATAGAAAAATGGGTTATGCCTGGATTATCGTGGCAAAACAGAACGGTCACGAGGAAGCAGAGGCGATAATCAATGAAGCTGACGGAAGCGGCCTGACAAAAGAAGACGAAAAATCAGCTTATGAAATAGCTGGCAGACTGCTGGCCCTTATTTCAACGGGAAGCGGTTCAGACAACCTTATAACAGCTCTCAGCAAATATTAAAATATTATGCCTGCTCCGCAAAGGGGCAGGCTTTTTTAAATTTCTATTAATGATATACAAAAACATCTCTTTTACTGTTTTTTAATATACCCCTCAAAAATCCAACCATATAAAATTTAATCTGTTAAAAAGCCTCCTGTTGCTATTATATACCTAATAAAATATATAAAAGATCGAGATATTAAATATACAGGTGGAAATGGCCAAAACAAAACACAAAATAGGTATAGATCTCGGGGGAACAAAAACAGAGATCATTCTCCTTTCCCATGGAAACAGGATAACTCACAGGAAAAGAATTAATACACCGGTATCATCAGGGTATGAGGCCATAGTTAAAGGGCTTAATGAGCTTATTTCGGAAACAGTACTCAGTATAAAGGGAGAAGATTACACCATAGGCATTGGTATTCCAGGCTCAATAAACAGAGCAACAGGTCTTGTACAGAATGCAAACACAACATGCCTCATAGGAAAACCACTGAAGCAGGATATTGAAAAGCTTCTTGGCCGAAATACAGTTATAGAAAATGATGCCAACTGTTTTACACTTGCCGAAACAATTGATGGCGCAGCAAAAGATTACATGCTTGTATTTGGTGTAATTATGGGGACCGGCTGCGGTGGAGGCATTTGTATTGGCGGCGAAATAAGAAAAGGAAGCCACTCCATCGGCGGTGAATGGGGACATTTTTCTATAGATCCATACGGGGCAGAATGTTACTGCGGAAACAGAGGATGCATAGAAACAAAGATAAGCGGCGGAGGTGTAGAGGCTTCATATTTTAAGAAGTTTGGAAAACACCTTGCAATGCAGGAAATAGTTAAAGGATACAGAAACGGCGAAGCAGACTGTGTATCTGCTTTTGAGCAATTTCTTGATGACTATGGGAGGGCCATGGGAGGATTGATTTCCATACTTGATCCTGATGCTGTAGTAATTGGAGGGGGCCTATCCAACATTCCTGAACTTTACACAATGGGATTTGAAAGAATTAAAAAATATGCCTTTCACTCAGATATAAAAACACCTGTAATAAAAAATAAACTTGGCGATTCTGCAGGTGTGTTTGGCGCTGCATGGATAGGAAAATAGGGGTTAAACGCTAAAATAGAATTAATAGTATGAAGAGCTTGAACCGCCAGACACTATGTAATGAGCTACCTAATCAAGGCATACAATTACACACCAACCACGTAAAAACTTACACACACACATTATTTTGCCTATAACCAGCTGTTTTATCATCATTTTTCTGAGGATATCTAATGGCACATATATTGCTTAATCTTCATTTTATTATTTTGAACTATTAATTTTTACTTCTTATTTTTAATATTGTTTCGACTGTTTTCATGTTCAAAATAAAAGATTTAGCAAACAGTTGTTATTGTATTTTTGTTTTTGGAGGATTTAATGAAAAAGTTTTTAGTTACATTTACTTCACTGTTATTTTTATTCACCGCCGGCCTGACCAGTGCAGAAACTTTATATTTTGAGGATGTAATAGATGACTGGGTAGTAAATGGCGTAACATACGATAGTATTTATTTAGATCAGGACCCGGATTGGTTAAATGGTGTGATGGGTAATACAGTTGCTGCGCCTTATACCTATACACACGATATCAATGACAGTATTAATCTCTCGGCTGGAGATAAAGTAATAGAAGCTTATCTTGAGATTGATTTTACAGATATGGATATTGCTGAAGGAGATGGATATGCTACAATTTTTGGCATATATTTATATGACAATAGAGAGTTTGTAAATTACACATACGATGAAGGCTCATCATCATGGGTGGAAATAGATGAAAGTAATGATGTGCAGTCTGTAGCGTTAAGTATTGACTGGCTCAATGACGATGGTTTACTTGATGTAACAATTTCTTTATGGAATGGAACAGGAACCGCGGATTTGGGCATTGACTCTTCAAAGCTTTATGGAACAGCTTTAATAGCAGAGCAAACAAATCCGGTACCGGAACCGGCAACCATGATGCTTCTTGGTGCAGGATTAATAAGCCTTGCAGGTTTTCGTCGAAAACTCAAATAATACTTTAAAATAAACAATAAAAAAGGCAAAGTCATAAGACTTTGCCTTTTTTTATTGCCCTGTAATCACAAAAAATTATTCCATCGAAAACTTACCGGTTCCCTCTTCAACAGGTACAGGATAATTCCCGTCAAAACATGCAAGACAGAGATTTTCTCTCGGAATATGAGTTGCCTTTACCACATTGTCTATACTCAGGTAGCCAAGGCTGTCCAGACCGATAAAATCCCTTATTTCATCAACACTCTTCTGAGCGGCTATAAGCTCACCCTTTGTTGAAAAATCTATACCATAATGACAAGGATATTTATGCGGAGGACAGGATACCAGCATATGAACTTCTTTTGCGCCTATCTGACGAAGCGTCTGGATTCTTGTTCTTGAAGTTGTACCTCTTATAATTGAATCTTCTATGATTAAAACTCTTTTACCTTTAAACAGTTCCTTGACAGGATTGAGCTTTACCTTCACACCAAAATCACGCATGGTCTGTGAAGGCTGAATAAAAGTTCTGCCGATGTAATGGTTTCTTATGACACCCATTTCAAGAGGAATGGTTGATTCCTGAGCAAAACCTATTGCTGCGTAATTACCTGAATCAGGGAAAGGCATTACGAGATCAGCATCAACATTAAATTCTTTTGCTAAAAGCTGTCCCTGTTTTTTACGGAACATATAAACATTCTGCCCGAAAAGATTACTGTCCGGACGAGCAAAATAAATAAGCTCAAATATACAGTGGGCTTTTCTTTCGGGCTGTTCGGGTTTTATGCTTTTCAGTCCGTCCCTGTTGATAATAAGGATTTCTCCCGGATCAACATCTCTTACATATTCTGCCTGTACAAGGTCAAGAGCACATGTTTCTGATGCTACTACGTAACCTCCGTTTAGTTTACCAAGACACAAAGGCCTGAAACCGTTAGGATCACGTACGGCAATAAGGGTATCCTCTGTCATAAGCACAAGTGAATACGCGCCTTTGATTCTGGCCATGGTATCCACCATCGCCTTTTCAAGGCCTTCCTTAAGAGATTTAGCAACAAGATGAAGAACTATCTCACTGTCCATACTTGTCTGGAAAATAGACCCGTTATCTTCAAGCTCACGCCTTATGCTGTGTGCATTAACGAGGTTTCCGTTATGTGCTATGGCAAGGCACTTGCCGGCATGCCGGATTCTGAAGGGCTGTGCATTTGCAATAAGAGATGACCCGGTAGTTGAATACCTTACATGCCCCAGAGCAATATTTCCCTTAAGATTACTCAGGATTTTATCATTAAAAATATCAGGCACAAGCCCCATAGCCTTGTGTTCAACCACACACTGGCCGTCTGAAACAACAATTCCGGCACTTTCCTGCCCTCTGTGCTGCTGGGCGTACAAGCCGAAATATGTCAGCTTGGCAGCATCTTCATGATTATAAATAGCAAATATCCCGCATTCATCTTTGGGCCTGTCCGGTTTTGGTTTTACATTACTTTTGTTGCAATAGCATTCCATACTAAACTCTTTATTGAATATGATGGTATTCCTGAATGGTCTTTACATCAAGCTTGCCTTCGACCATTGATTTTATTGCAAGGGCAGTGGCACCTGCACCTGCAATGGTTGTTGTATAGGGTATCCCCAGAACAAGAGCGCTTCTTCTGATGGAAAAGGATTCGGAGATAGCCTTTTTGTCATTAGTTGTATTTATTACAAGGCTGATCTCACCGTTTTTAATCATATCAACGATATGAGGCCTGCCTTCACTAACCTTATTTACATCTTTTACCGGTATACCGTTTTTCCTTAAGAAACCGGCTGTTCCCTTGGTAGCAACAATGCTAAAGCCAATTTCATTAAGTATGCTCACAGGTTTTATAACATCCTGTTTATCACTATCCTTTACACTTACAAACACAGTTCCGGAAAGAGGCAGTTTCTGACCGGCAGCAAGCTGTGACTTTGCAAAAGCAAGCTCAAAGGTGCTGTCTATTCCCATTACCTCACCGGTGGATTTCATTTCTGGTCCGAGTATTGTGTCAACACCCTGGAATCTTGTGAACGGAAAAACCGATTCTTTACATGAAACATGAACAGGCACAACCTCTTCAGTAAGCCCAAGTTCTTTTAATGAACATCCCATTATAACCTTGGTGGCAAGCTTTGCAAAGGAAACACCTGTTGCTTTACTTACAAAGGGTATTGTGCGTGAAGCGCGCGGGTTAACTTCAAGAACATAGATTATACCGTTCTTTACAGCATACTGTATATTCATTAATCCGATTACATTAAGCTCTTTAGCAATTGCCTTTGTCTGGGATTTTAGTTTTTCAAGGATTTCGTCACTCAGAGACATTGGAGGAAGAACACAGGCACTGTCGCCGGAATGAACTCCGGCTTCTTCTATATGCTCCATGATACCGGCTACAATGGTTTCTGTACCATCGGATATGGCATCAACATCAACCTCTGTAGTGTGATCAAGAAATTTATCTATCAGAACAGGTTTGCCGGGTGACACCTTAACTGCAGTTTCCATGTAATGCATCAGGTCTTTACTGTCATAGACAATTTCCATTGCCCGGCCGCCCAGTACAAATGAAGGACGTACAACAACAGGGTAGCCGATCTCTTCTGCAATTTTAACAGCCTGATCATTGTTTGTTGCTATTCCGTTAGGCGGCTGAAGTATATCAAGTTTCTGCAGCAGAATCTGAAACCTTTCCCTGTCTTCTGCACGGTCAATACTGTCCGGGCTTGTACCAAGAATTTTAGCCCCTGCCTGTTCCAGCGGTACAGCTATATTAAGAGGTGTCTGACCTCCAAACTGAACAATGAGCCCTTCGGGTTTTTCCTGTTCAATAATATTAAGTACATCTTCCCTTGTAAGCGGTTCAAAATAGAGTTTATCCGAAATATCATAGTCCGTACTTACTGTCTCAGGGTTGCTGTTGACCATGATACTTTCGATGCCCATTTCTCTTAAGGCAAATGATGCCTGGACACAGCAGTAGTCAAACTCAATGCCCTGCCCTATTCTGTTGGGCCCGCCGCCAAGGATTATAACCTTTTTATTATCGGTCTTCCTGGCTTCGTTTTCCTGCTCATAGGTTGAGTAGTAATATGGGGTATAGGCTTCAAACTCTGCAGCACATGTATCAACCAGCTTATAAACCGGTTCTATACCCTTTATCTTTCTTATTTCTCTTATTTCGTCTTCTGTACGGTTAAATATAATACCGAGCTGAACATCCGAGAATCCGTATTCTTTTACCTGCTTCAAAAAGTCAGGGTCCCAGTCCATTATATCGATATTATTGCTGCTCATCTCCTTGAGCTTCATTTCCATATCAAATATCTGTTTTACATTAAAAAGGAACCATGGATCAATTGCACACAGTTCATAAAGTTTTTCAATGGAAATATTATTTTTAAAGGCTTCCCGGATATAAAAAAGCCTTCTCGAATTCGGATTTATTATTCCTTCTTCTATCTCATGCATATCAACCGGTTCTTCTTCGTCCGGAGTATCCGAACCAAGACCGAACCTGCCTATCTCAAGGGATCTGATGGCTTTCTGCAGAGATTCCTTAAAGGTTCTTCCAATGGACATGGTCTCGCCCACTGACTTCATGGAAGTAGTAAGAGTATCCTTTGCTCCGGGGAATTTTTCAAATGTCCATCTTGGTATTTTAACAACACAGTAATCAATGGTCGGCTCAAATGAAGCACGGGTTTCACGTGTAATATCATTTGCTATTTCATCAAGGGTGTATCCGACTGCCAGCTTGGCTGCGATTTTTGCAATAGGAAATCCCGTTGCCTTTGAAGCCAGTGCAGAACTTCTTGAAACCCTCGGGTTCATCTCAATAACAATCATATCTCCTGTATCAGGATGTATGGCAAACTGGATATTAGAACCGCCTGTTTCAACACCTATCTCCCGGATAATATCAATGGCTGCATCACGCATCATCTGATATTCGCGGTCCGTAAGGGTCTGGGCGGGAGCAACAGTTATACTGTCGCCTGTATGAACTCCCATAGGATCAAAGTTTTCAATGGAGCAGATAATAACAACGTTGTCTTTAAAATCTCTCATAACCTCAAGCTCATATTCCTTCCAGCCGATAAGAGATTCTTCAATAATAACTTCGTTGATCATACTTGCGTCAAGGCCTGCGCTGGCAATTGCCTCCATCTCTTCCTTGTTGTAGGCAACACCGCTTCCAATACCGCCCAGAGTAAAGCTGGCCCTGATTATAAGCGGATAACCTATCTCTTCGGCAACCTGTCTGGCCTGATCCATATTCCGGACAATACCGTTTTTAGGAACCCTGAGATTAACCCTTTCCATGGCATCCCTGAACTGTTCACGGTCTTCGGCCTTCTGAATAACAGGGATGGATGCGCCGATCATTTCAACACCCAGTTTCTCAAGAATACCTGTTTCAGCAACTTTAACAGCAGTGTTAAGCCCGGTCTGACCGCCCAGAGTAGGGAGAATCGCCTGAGGTCTTTCTTTTTCTATAACCTTAACAACCATTTCCGGTGTAATTGGCTCAATATATGTTCTGTGAGCAGTCTCCGGGTCGGTCATAATTGTTGCAGGATTGCTGTTTATCAATACAACTTCATAGCCTTCTTCTTTAAGCGCTTTACAGGCCTGAGTCCCGCTGTAGTCAAATTCACAGGCCTGACCAATGATGATCGGACCCGAACCTATAATCAATATTTTTTTAATGTCTGTTCGTTTAGGCATAAGTTTTTTCTAGTGCGTATGTAAAAAATTATTAACTCATTTATTTATAAATAAAAATATCCAGTATTTAATTATCAGGCGCAAGGCTCATGGCGCAGGGCACAAGGGAAAAGCTAAATGCTTTAAAACCTTGCGCCTTGCGCCCTGAGCCTTGCGCCATCTTTTATTTTCCTCTCGCTTCGCTCATCATCCCCACAAACCTCTCGAAAAGATAGTCCGCATCGTGCGGTCCCGGTGAGGCTTCCGGATGATACTGTACAGAAAAAAGCGGTATTTTCTTATGAAACAAACCTTCTACTGTATTATCATTAAGGTTTACATGACTGATCTCAATATCCGGATCTTTAAGCGAATCCATATCAAGACAGAAGCCATGATTCTGTGATGTTATATCCACTTTTCCTGTTAACAGATCCTGAACAGGCTGATTTCCGCCCCTGTGGCCGAACTTGAGCTTATATGTTTCTCCGCCCAGTGAAAGCCCCAGCAGCTGATGGCCGAGACATATACCGAATATCGGTCTTTTACCAATCTGCTGTTTAATTGTATCAACTGCATATGTTACTGCTGAAGGATCACCCGGGCCGTTACTCAGAAAAAGACCGTCCGGATTAAGGGAATTTATGGTCTCCGAATCTGTGCCTGCCGGAAGAAGCAGAACTGTACAGTTATTATGCTCCAGCGATCTCAGAATATTATATTTAATGCCGTAATCCATGGCTACAACCCGCCATTTACCGCTTTCTTCGGGCCATTTAAATTTCTTGATATCACCATCAATTTCAACCGCCCTGCCGTTCTGCCAGAGCATGGGTTTTGTACAGGTAACCACTTTTACAAGATCTGCACCCTTTATATCAGGTGATTTTCTGGCTACCTCAACAAGCTGATCAGGGTCGGTAATTTTGGTTGATATAGCCCCTTTCATAGCGCCTTCAAGGCGGATATGCCGGGTAAGAGCTCTTGTATCAATACCTTCTATTCCGGGGATATTTGCAGCTTTAAGATAAGACGCAAGGGAAGAGTCTGAGCGCCAGTTGCTGGGCATTTCCTGGTATTCTTTTACTATAAAGGCTTTTACCTGGATTCCTGCTGACTCAATATCTTCGCTGTTTACACCGTAATTGCCGATAAGCGGGTATGTCATCGTGACTATCTGACCGCAGTATGAAGGATCAGTAAGGATTTCCTGATATCCTGACATGCTTGTATTAAAAACCACTTCACCAACTGTTTCACATTCACCGGTAAATGACCGGCCATGAAAAACTGTTCCGTCTTCTAATGCTAATAAAGCTTTCATATTTGATCTGGACCTGTCCTGTTATATTATCAATGTTTGGCTAGGTATTAACATATAACCGCAAAACTTTACAATGAAAACATGACCAATATTCATGTTAAAATAAACTTTTTTCACAATTTTCATCATATAAGCTTTATAACTGTTTTAGATTTATTCAATACATTTTATCAAAAAAAAGCTCATTAATCCTTACGAATATTTCAGGATTAATGAGCTTTAAAACTAATATTCAAAGGGCAGACTTACTCTATTACTCACCCCATTCCTCAAGACCGTCTTCCTCTATGGCTCCGCCCTTTTTAGGCGCAACCTTGCAGTATACTTCGGAAGGTGTTTTAAGAACTCCGTCAACAGTGAGGAGATCCTTTTCTATTGAAATATTAAACAATTTCTCGTTTTCCTTAAGGAAAGGCAGAATAAGTTCCCAGTCTTTATCTTCCAGTTCAAAAACCTGGCCGCCGTTAAGCTGTTCTTCATCAATTGTTCTGTGAGGATCTCTTACAAAGATCGCACCGCCCGAAGCAAGAGAGAAGAGGTTAGCACCAGGGTATGGAACCTCCAGCGGAACTACATTACCATCGGCATCAAATTCAACGCCGTTAAGGATAACAAAACCTCCGTTGTTATGTGGATCACCTGCCATAAAAGACTCGGCAAGGTAATCAAGACATGTTCCGTTAATAACAACTCTGGGTCTTCCAACACCGTTAATCAGAGGACGCCCTGCTGCATTACCCATCACATAAACTTCACCGCCCTTGGCTCCGTACATGAATGTCTGACCTGTATGCCCGTAAATAACCATCTTTCCGGCCTTCATTATCTGACCAAGCTGATCCTGTGCATTACCATGAACATTTATGGTAAGACCGTCAATACCGGAAGCAAGATAGTCTCCGGAGTTCCCGTATACATCTATTTGTACACCGGTTGAATCAGGTCCAAGACCGCATCCGTGAAAACGCTGCCCCTTAAGACCCAGCACTATAAACTGTTTCCAGCCCTCAAAGTATGCACTCGTAAGAACCTGGCTGTCTCTGTCATCACCTTCAGGCTCAAACTTTTCAGCATCTATAACAAGTATTTTTTCATCCTTTTCAGGTCCTCTTAAAGAAGAGCGGTTATCCCAGTCTATCAGTTTATAGGCACAGGGATTTTCCTTATCTTCAATACGCGGAATGCTCCTGAAAATAGAATCAAGTGTATGATTGAGCATCTGGAGCACTGATCTGCGTTTTTTATCACCTGTTGTGTACCTGATATCAATCAGTTTTGTGAGTGCATATACTGCTGTATCAAGATTGGTGTTACTTTTTAATGCTTCGGCCTTAACAGCCTTAAGAAACTTCATAAGGCCGTCATAATTCAGCTTTGTAACCGCATCTTTAAAATACTCAAATAAGCCGTCGCCGTTAGAAGCTTCAAGATATTTTGCAGCTTCTGCTGTATCAGATCCGGCATCACCCATTTCAAAGTACTGCTGATCAGGAAGATAAGCATCCTGTTCTTTTTCAACCTTTATTTCACGGCCGAATTTATCAACACAGCTTATAACTCTTTCAATTGAGCCCGGTTCTTTTCTGTCAAGGTTGAAGATAAAAGAACCGCCGTCAGTATAGCTTCCGCCTCTTGCATTCCAGTACATGTCGGCAACAGTACCTATCCTGGGGTCTTCTTCGGAAAGGCTTTTGAGTGTTGCATCAATTGCCTGCTGCTCCGAACATACAAGACCAACCTGAACTTCACCGTCATGGAGCGCAAAAACCTGGGGCCTGAGCATCGCGGTATCTGTAATACCGATAAGCTGAAGCCTGTCATTTTCAGTATCATTTTTAGAAACAATAAAGAACCATGGTCCGTCAGGTGAGCCGTGTATGTGGGCTGCCTGAATGGCACGGTATATTTCCTGTTTTTCTTCCGGAAGCTTGTCAAAGTCTCTTTCCATTGTAGGAGCAAGAGCTTCAATTACGTATTCCAGAGGGTAACCGTAGGTCCTGCTGTAAAGATCAAAGAGCTGTGCAGAAACTTCGGTATCTGTAAGGAACCTGGGATAGATATTACGCTGTTTCAGGTACTCGCTTACAGAATGATAGTTTGCAAAGTCACCGTTATGAACCAGGGCTTCGTTCAATCCAACAAAGGGATGAGCTCCAGCCGGATGCCATACTCTACCCTTGGTGGGATATCTCTGGTGAGCAATCCAGATATTAGCCTTGAAATCATCAAGTTTATAATACCTTACAACCTCTTCAGCATAACCGACAACCTTAAGGATAAAAAAGTTACGTCCATGGGACATAACAAAGGCTCTCTGTTCACCGGTCGCATCATAATACTTTGTATTTATCTTTGTGCTGTTCTGGTAAACAAATTCATCCTCAGCCTGTCTTTCTGTAAGGCCTTCAAGGCTGTTTTTAGAGATAAAATCCTTGAGGACTTCAGGTTTTACTCTTACAAAAAACCTGTGAACATCGGGAGGCTGAACCAGAAGACCGGGAGCATCCCTGTAGTCATCAATCCTGTCAAGCTTTTCGGATTTATCTACATTAAAAAATGGAGTTATAAAATTTGGTTCAAGGTCCTTTATAACATCATCTTCAAGAACAGCTATATGAAGAATATAACTCTCCTTAAGGACCTCTGGAGAAACACCCAGCTGGTTATGGTCAAAACCCATAGCAGCTATTCCGCCGCCGCGGCCGTTTCCACGGTTATGCATCTGTTTTGAAGGCTCAAAGATATGCTTTCCGCCTACAGGAATACTGCAGCAGAAACCGGTTACACCGCAACCGCCCTCAGCCTCTGTTTCAAATACATGTTCAGCCGGAAGATTATAGGTGAGTTCTCTTCTCGATCGAATAATATTATTTATAATTGTATCAGACATATTTTCTTATCCGTTATTTTTCATATAGTCTAAATGTACAAGGACGTCTTTCCTGCCGACGAGTTCTTTGATACTCTTCATACCAAGTCTCTTGAGTATGCGTATAAACTCTTTTTTCCAGGCAAGAAACATGTTTACCACCCTCTGGGTTCCATAGTCATTGTCCATTAGCTGCATAAGAACAGGATCGGTTGTTGCGATACCTCTTGCACAGCCTCTTCCGCTCTCACAGTTATGGCAGCGGACACACTCAAGGGCAACCATATCTGCAGTACCTGTGCAGATACCGTCAGCGCCCAGGGCTATAATCTTGGCCATATCGTGTGGGGTCCTGATTCCGCCGCTGGCAATAACAGTAACCTTATCTCTTACACCTTCTTCTGTAAGGAACTGGTGAACCTTGGGCAGAGCGTATTCCAGAGGCATTGCAATGTTCTTCTTTGCAATTTCAGGAGCAGCACCGGTTCCGCCGTAGCTTCCGTCAAGGTGTATGATATGCGCGCCGGCGTAGTAGCTTCCAACGGCAACCATATCAACGTCGGTAGGTGTTGACACCTTTACAGATACAAGCGCCTTGGGATTCATGGCTTTGATCCAGTCGACGTGCTTTTTATGGTCCTCAACAGAGTAAACGCTGTGGAACGGGAACGGTGAAAACAGCGGGTAACCCACAACAGCTTCACGCATTTTTGCAACACCGGGTGTTACCTTGTCACCGAGCAGATGCCCGCCAAGACCGGGTTTTGCACCCTGTGCATATTTGAACTCAACAATCTTGACACGCTGTATGGTCTCTTCCCTTACACCAAAAAGGCCTGTAGCAACCTGTGTTATAACATGGTCGTTGTACGGAAGGATATCATCAGGGTATCCGCCCTCACCTGTACAGCAGAATGTTCCGAGCAGCTTTGCAGCCTTGAACCTGCTGAGCATTGTCGTAACGCTTACAGATCCGTATGACATACCGCCGCCATAGAATGGAACCTTGATGTTTATTTTATGAGCATTGTCACCGCGACGGTTAAGATCAACAGTAATGTCAACCTCATCATCGGGGATATCAAGCGGTTCCTGATCCTTTTTCATCTTTATTCTAAGCTTGTCGAATCCGCCGCCGCTGTTACCTGTTTTATAGTTGAGTCCTGCAGGAGGAACCTCACCGAACTCAGACATATACCAGGTACTGGCAAGAAGATCAGGTGTCCACCTGTAATCGCCAAGCGTATCAAAGGTCGGGTTGCGCCTTAAGGTAAGTGCGTTTTCAGGACATGCATCCGTACATGGATTGGGGCAGTCTTTTCCGACGCAGAGATAATGATTCTCTACAAAGACTTTGCCTCTTCTGATTACATGAACGCCATAGGGGCATACCTCTACACATTTTCCGCAGGACGTACATGCATCTGTCCTGTTTAAACGGTACTTGCCGATGGCATTTCTAAACCGTGAAGGCGTTCTCACGACTTCAGGAAATTCAAATTTATTATTATCACTCAAGGTCAAATCCCTCCTCCACTGTATTCAGAGAGCCGAATATTGCTTCATCAATATCCTCATGAAAAATGGCTCTTCCTACTTCGCCGCGCAGACGCCGGACATCTCTGATACCCATTGCGCCCATAACTTCAAGAAGCTGGTTATGCCATGCTCCGATTATATTTATGGTCCTAGCGGCAACCCACTTTATAGAGGCGTTTTCAATCTCTACCGGGCAGGGCAGTTCCTGTTCGCACCTGTGGCACATCCTGCACTCAAGTGCTATCTGAATGAGAAAATCTACATAAACAGCATCAGCTCCGCATATGATTGATTTTGCAACATGCTCTGCCATTGCAAATCCGCCGCTTGCAAGAAGCGTTACTTCATCACGGACACCTTCTTCTACAAGAGCAAGGTGAACGGTCCTGACAGCGTCCTTCATATATCTGGATTCATCATCCTTTACTCTTCCGTGATAGCTGCCTTCGAGGTTAATTACCGAGCAGCCTGCATCAAGTATTTCTTTTGCGGCTTTTACGTAATCACCCTCAAGGCTGAGCCTTACGGATATAATTGCGGAAGGATACAGTTCTTTTAATTTCTCAAGATTATCTTTACCCTTATCATCCCAGATATATTCAGCCATTCTGACGTTATCATTTTTAACAGCCAGAGAGATATCATCGGCCGCAACAACCGGGATAAGATAGGAACTCATTTTTTCCATTTCAGAATCAATATATTTTACCGGCATTGCCAGCAGAGTCCTGAGCCTTTTTGCTGCAGAGCTCCACCCCTTAAGGGTTTTACTGCTTATTGATCCGAAATCCGGGATCCTCATGATGATCGGCAGAGGAAGGTCGATTATACCGGTATTATCCTTAACCATTTTACCTTCTTTATCAAAAGAAAGGCTTCTTGGTGTCCGGCCTATATCGACACCGGTGCTTATATACTCTCTTCCATGAATACCGTCTCTTGTAGGACGGACGATCTCTGACATGTCTGTCCACATGGAATCAAAACCGGGGCCTGAATAGGGTCCCGGGTATCCGGCGCCTGATACAGGAATTTTACCTGTCTCAGCCTGATACCATAAACGGGCTACTATATCATTGGTCCAGTGTTCATCGCCTATTTCGAGAAATTCAGGGTTAACGGCTTTATGTATAAGCTGATTCGGGCAGTTCTGAACGCACCGGAAGCAGTTCATACATTTATTATCTATGGAATCAATCATCTGCCTTGCGTCGAGGCCTCTTTTTTCATAAACCCCGTATACACATTCCTGCTTAACGCAGACAGCACACTTAAGACAGCCCTCTTCCCAGGCAATTATGCCTGATCTCGTCACCGGCTGAAACCGGTGCGCGGTCTGCTTTACATGGATTACATATTTAGATGGCATGCTATTACTTCTCCAAGTCTAACGTTTACGGTCTGGGCAGCAATCCCGCCTTTTCAGCGATCTCACCAACAGCTTCTTCCCACTCTATTGCCATGATATGAACGCCTTTAACGCCGTCCATCTCTTTAAGCTTCTGAATGGTTTCAACACAGATTTTGATGCCCTCTTCCTTCTGTTTGTCCTTGGCGACGCCTTCCATTCTCTTGATTATTTCTTCAGGAACATCCATTCCTGCAACTTTGTTGTTCATGTATTTTGCCATTCCGGCTGATTTTAACGGTGTAACACCGCCCAGAATGTAGGCTTTTTCGGTAAGGCCTTTATCTCTTGCCATGCCGAGCCATTTTTCAAATTTCTCTAAGTTATAGATACACTGGGTCTGGATGTACTGCGCACCGGCAGCAATTTTTTTTGCCAGTCTTACAACCCTGAACTCAAAGGGGTCTGCAAATGGGTTGGCAGCTGCGCCTATGAACATTTCAGGGGCCTTTGACAGTTCTTCTCCGCCCAGCAGTATGCCTTCGTCTCTCATTGTTTTTACAACATTTACAAACTGGATAGAGTCGAGATCAAAAACACCCATTGCCTGGGGCTGGTTTCCGAATATCTGATGGTCACCGGAAAGACAGAGGACATTACTGATCCCCATAGCGGCTGCACCAAGTATATCAGACTGAAGGGCAATTCTGTTTCTGTCCCTTACTACCATCTGTAAAATGGGCTCAAGGCCTGCTTTCTGCAGAAGGCTGCATGTTGCAAGGCTTGACATTCTTACAATAGCTGTCTGGTTATCTGTTACATTAACGGCATCAACCCTGCCCTTTAAGAGCTCGGCCTTTTTCATAATTGCATCTGCATCTGCGCCCTTTGGGGGACCGCACTCTGCGGTTACTGCAAACCCGCCGTTTTCGAGTACTTTCTTAAGATTGCTGTTCACTGTCACTTTTGCTGATCCTCCCTTACTATCTTTCTGGGTCCGCTGCCATTCTTTTTGGACCAGTCCTTTGGCGGATATACCGTTTCGAGTTTATCAAGTGCGTTAAATGCTGAGAGCTTGTCGATTATTTCCTGCCATGCACAGGGTGTTTCAGGATTAACCTCACAGATGCCCTTCATAGAACCGCCGCAGGGGCCGTTGAAAAGCTGTTTTGAACATCTTGTAATCGGGCATACGCCGCCGAAATAAAAGAGCATACAGTCGCCGCATCCCTGGCAGTTTTCGATCCACATGCCCTGATCTCTGGTTTCGCCTAAAAATTCGGTATTAAGAGCCGGAGCTATCGGGATTTCAGTAAACATTGTTGCAACTGCCTGAACACCGGCGCCGCATCCAAGGGATAGGATAATATCGTAATCAGCAACATAATCATCAAGCTTGATTACAAATTCTTTAACACACTGTCTGTCGAGGGTAAGTTCGTCTATGACTCTTTCCTGGCCGTCCATTTTGTCAGCCATGCGAAGGGCTGAAGCAAGAAGGGCTGTCTCTTTCTGCCCTCCTGCTGCGCATTCCGCGACACAGGAACCGCATCCAACAACCAGAACACGCTTATAGGGGCCAATCATCTCCCTTATTTCTTCAATAGGTTTCTGTTCCGCCGTTATCATTGTTCTTCTCCAGATAATTAAAAATTAATAAATTATATTTTGTAAGTTGTTTGTTGTTTGTTGCTTGTTGCGTAAAAATATCCATTTCATTCAATCTTATTAACAGATTGATTTTTTTTATTTTTGCAACCCACAACTATCAACATACAACAATCAATAAGCTATTTTTTTATATGTACAGGCGACTGAGATAAACCGGCTGTACGGGTTACAATCTCTTCAACCTGTGCACCAAGAGTTTTAGGATCTTTTGCCGAACCGACTATTATATCGATACGTTCTCTTTCAAGCCCGATGCTTTCGATTATGCTCTTTGCCTTTTCAACTCTCTTTTTAGCTCTTAAGTTGCCTTCAAAATAGCGGCACGCACCTTCCGGGCATGTAACTATATAGGCTGCATCAGCAAAGTCTTCAAGGGCCTTAACAAGGTGAATCATATCCATCCTGCCGCTGCACACAACAGGAAAGAATTTCACTGAAGACCCATATTTTTTTTCAAGTTCCCTTCTGGCGCTTTCGTTACTCTCAGGAACGTTCCGGCAGTAAAAAACCGCAAGATTACGCTTCTGTTCATTATCCATATCTTTATCCTTTCTAATCCGGCTCCGAAATTGTAACTCAGTCAGGAGTGCATAAAACCGACAGCAACCTGCTATCCGGACCTTTTAATAAAGCAGACAGTTTATACCCATTCAATGCAATTTGCAATTAAATTCAGGCAGATACACCCTAATGGCGGGAATTTGAATGCGCAAAACTCTAATCGGTCACTGATCAGGTAATTGCCGGATCGGTTTTAATTAATCCATTGCCCTATCTAAAAAAAAAGACGTCACCTGTATTAATCTCAGGAACGACGTCTTTGTCATTTTTATCATTTTTTCAATTCGCACGCCTTTGTACGAAACACGATTAGATAACAGAGAGATTACGGTTTGTCAATTTTTTTCTCCCTGACTCTAAAACTCTGCTAAATTAACCATTAAAACATATTTGTAAATAATCAAAGAGAATAAAAACAACACCTTGTATGGATATGCAAATTATCAGAGATTCTTATTTGTAGAGACTGGTCTCTGACCTGTCTAAAAAAACAGCAGAAATAACCCAATATCCATTTTATTATCCCTTAAAACATATTTGTAAATAATCCTTGAGGATAAAGTCACTATAGGCTATGTTTTCTGGTTTAAATTATGTTATATAGCTGTCTCTATAACGAGGTAAATTTGTAGATCAGTCAACAATTATAGTAATATCCATCCAGAAAAAGTTTATTCTGGGCGGAGCTTTCAGCTCTTAGCTGTCAGCCGTCAGCCAAAGCTTTATTAAAAGTCTTTCGCTGAAAGCTGACCGCTGAAAGCTGATCGCTGCCATACAAAACCGACAGTTTTGGGTGGATACAAGGTAATCATATTATGAGCTGGAAAGAAAGAATATATTGCGGAGATGTTACCTCTTCGGACAAGGGAAAAGATATTTTACTCCTGGGATGGGTTGATGCCATACGGGACCATGGCAATGTTCTATTTATACACCTCCGGGATATAAGGGGAATTGTTCAGGTAGTTTTTTCTTCTGAGAACAATAAAGAGTGCTATGACATTGCAGCCTCTCTTCGTGAAGAGTTTGTTGTAGAAGTTAAAGGAAATGTAGCGATCAGAGCCGAAGGCACAGAAAACCCCAATATTAAAACAGGCGAAATAGAAGTTAACGCATCGGACCTTAAAATACTGTCAAAATCCAAAACACTGCCATTCAGAATCTCCGAAAAGGCCATGGTTTTAGGAGAAGATCTTTCAGGCGGACCGGAAAATGTAGATGAAGACCTTCGTCTTCAGTACCGTTACCTGGACTTAAGGCGTCCTTCCATGCAGTATCTCTTTAAAAAAAGGTACGAAATAATAAAATGTATCAGGTCTTACCTGGATGAACATAACTTCTTTGAGATAGAAACGCCTTTTTTAACCAGAAGCACACCTGAAGGCGCAAGAGATTATCTTGTACCCAGCCGTGTGCACCAGGGAAAATTCTATGCCCTGCCCCAGTCACCTCAGCTCTTTAAACAGCTTTTAATGATGAGCGGTATGGACAGGTATTTCCAGATAGCAAGATGTTTCAGGGATGAAGACTTAAGACCCAACAGGCAGCCTGAATTCACCCAGATGGACCTTGAGGCATCTTTTATAGATGAAGAGTTCATCTATGAACTTCTTGAAGAGCTCACTGTAAGGATGTTTGCAATAGGCGGAATTGAACTCCCACGTCCATTTCCGAGAATGCCCTACTCAGAAGCTATAGATAAATACGGCGTTGACCGGCCTGATACAAGGTTCGGTATGACATTTGTTGATGTCACAGATCTTTTGACCAAAACAAAATACAGTATATTTAAGCAGATCATTAAAAAGAAGGGAATCATCAAAGGTTTCTGCGTCAAAGGCATGGCTGAAACATTAAGCAAAAATGTTCTTCAGAATGAATATGCCATGAAGATAGTCCAGCAGTTCGGCGCAAAGGGAATGACCTGGATGAAGGTCCTTGACGGTCATCTTCAGTCAAACATTGTTCAGTTTTTCAGCGAAGAAGAGCAGAAGGCTCTCATTGAAAGATTCGGAGCAGAAGACGGTGATGTGCTGATGATGATTGCAGACACATCAAAAGACCTGGTCAGCAGGGTATTATGCGACCTCAGACTTCATGTTGCAAACAGGTACAGCCTTATACCAAAGGATAAATACTGCCCGGTATGGGTTACCGACTTTCCGCTTTTTGAACTTAAGGACGGAGCCCCAAGTTCACAGCATCATCCCTTTACAATGCCTGACAGGACAGATTTTGATCCGGAAAATATCGAAGAGCTCATGACAATAAATTCAAGGGCATATGACCTTGTCATGAACGGCGAAGAGCTTGGCGGCGGAAGTATCCGTATCCATGACATGGAAGTTCAGAAGAAGATATTTAAAGCCCTCGGCCTGAGTCAGTCCGAGGCAGAAGCAAAATTCGGATTTTTCTTAAGAGCGCTCGAATACGGTGCTCCGCCCCATGCGGGCCTTGCCCTTGGCATTGACAGGGTTATCTCAATGATACTCAACACCTCATCCATCAGAGACGTTATAGCCTTTCCTAAAAACAGGAGGGCATTCTGTCCGCTTACAAGGGCACCTAACCTTGCAGAAAAAACACAGCTTGATGAACTTGGTCTTACAGGCGGAATAAAAGGCCCTGGAGCTTTCATTGACGGCAGCGGCACTGATGAAGAACCAGTCAAAGGTAAATCAGACACTAAAAGAGAAAAAATCACCACTGAAGAAGTAAAACATGTGGCAAAGCTGGCAAGATTAAGCATGACGGATGAAGAAACCGAGAGCTACAGGGACGATTTAAACTCAATCCTTGATTATGTTGCAGCTCTTGAGGATGTAGACACATCAGGGATCGAACCCATGAGCCATGTACTTGATATAAAAAATGTATGGAGGGATGACATACCGGTGGAAAGAGAAAATCCCCTGGAACTTTTAAATAATGCCCCCGAACGTGAAGATGCATACTATAAAGTTCCGAAGATACTGGAGGGGAATTAATATGGAATTATGTGATAAAAGCGCAGTAGAGCTTTCAGGGCTTCTTAAAAAACGTGAAATCAGTTCAAGGGAGCTGACCGAATCCGTATTTAAAAGAATAGATGAAAAAGAAGCGGTCATTAACGCCTACATAACACAGACAAGAGATATTGCACTTAAACAGGCAGATGAAGCAGATAAAAGGTTTGCCAGCGGAGAAGAGACATCTCCCCTTAACGGTATTCCCGTTGCATTAAAGGATAACCTCTGTACCAGGGACATTAAAACGACATGTGCATCAAAGATCCTTGAAAACTTTGTTCCCACCTATAATGGAACCGCAATTGAAAAGGCCCTTTCTGACGGGATGGTTATCACAGGAAAAACCAACCTCGATGAATTCGGCATGGGATCTTCCACAGAAAACAGCATAATAGGCCCCACCAGAAACCCTGTTAATACGGATTATGTAACAGGCGGATCAAGCGGAGGTTCCGCTGCTGCGGTTGCATCCGGTGAAGCCATAATTGCACTTGGAACAGACACGGGTGGTTCTATAAGACAGCCCTCTGCATACTGCGGAATTGCCGGCATTAAGCCGACATACGGCAGAATCTCAAGGTATGGAGTTATATCATACGCATCTTCTCTTGATCAGATCGGAGTACTGGGCAAAAACGCAGAAGACTGCGCCATGATGTTAAACAGCATCTGCGGACACGATAAACGTGACACAACATCTGCAGCAGTGGATAAACCTGACTTTACAGCATCCATCAACAAAGGCTTAAAAGGTGTAAAAGCAGGACTGCCCAAGGAATACTTTATAGAAGGCTTAGATAAGGGAATAAGGGATTCTCTTATGAATGCAGTAAAGCAGATGGAAAAGGAAGGTATGGAAATAGAGGAAATATCCCTTCCCCATGCATCGCACGCTATAAGCAGCTACTACCTTGTTGCAACGGCAGAAGCCAGCAGCAACCTTGCAAGATATGACGGTGTTAAATACGGATACAGGGCCGAGGCTGAGGCTGACGACTCTTTTATGATGTATGAAGATACCAGAAGCAGAGGTTTCGGCAGCGAAGTAAAAAGAAGAATCATGCTTGGAACATATGTACTTTCTGCAGGATACTACGATGCCTACTATCTTAAAGGACAGAGGATAAGAAACCTTATAAAGACAGACTTTGATAATGCCTTTAAAAATGTGGACTGCATTATTACCCCCACAACACCGTGCCTGCCCTTTAAAATAGGCGAAAAAATGGCTGACCCGCTTCAGATGTATCTTGTAGATATCTATACTGTTTCGCTCAACCTTTCGGGCCTGCCCGGTATGAGTGTAAAATGCGGAGAAATAGACGGTCTGCCTGCAGGTATGCAGATTATAGGAAAGGCATTTGATGAAGAGATGATCCTCCGGGTTGCAAACGGATACGAAAAAATCAGGGTTTAAGGTAAATTAAAATGGAATATGAACTTATAATATGTTTTGAAACTCATGTTGAACTGGACACAAAAACAAAACTTTTCTGTGACTGTCCGGTTGTATATAACGCCGCGCCAAACAGCGCCATATGCCCTGTCTGTACAGGACAGCCGGGCGCACTGCCGGTGCTCAATAAAAAAGCAGTGGAATACGCTGTAAAGGCAGGCCTGGCACTTAACTGCAGAATAAACAGGCTGTCAAGGTTTGCACGTAAAAATTACTTTTATCCTGACCTTCCCAAAGGCTACCAGATTTCCCAGTTTGAGCTCCCCTTTTGTGAAGACGGATATCTTGAAATCCCCGGAGACGACGGGCAGCCCTACCAGGTAGGCATAAAACGTATTCACCTTGAAGAAGATGCCGGCAAGCTTGCACATGCAACAGATGCCTCTACTGAAACATCATACAGCCTGGTGGATTACAACAGATCCAGTGTACCGCTTCTCGAAATTGTTACGGACCATGAGCGCAACCCTATGAGATCCTTAACCGAGGCAAAGGCCTATCTTGAAAAACTGAGACAGACTATCAAGTATATAGGTATCAGCGAATGCGCCATGGAAAAGGGTCAGCTCAGATGCGATGTTAATATTTCCATAAGAGAAAAAGGCTCAGAAGAGTTCGGCAACAGGGCTGAAGTAAAAAATATGTCATCCTTCAAGTTTATAATGGATGCACTTGAGTATGAGATAAAGCGCCAGAAAGAACTCATAGAAACAGGCAAGGAAGTAAAGCAGGAAACAAGACTTTTTGATGAGTCTAAAAAAGTTACCCGTACCATGAGAAGCAAAGAAGATGCGCCGGACTACAGGTATTTTCCGGATCCGGATCTTCTTGAGGTAGAACTGGATGAAGAGCTTGTAGGTAAAATAACAGACAGCATGCCCGAGCTTCCGGACCAGAAGCTTGCCATGATAATAGAAAAATACAATATTCCTAAAAACGATGCTGTCACCCTTACAAAGGACAGGGCTGTTTCCGATTACTTTATAGAATGCATAAAAACCTGTAAAGATAACCGCAAACTTGCCAACTGGATAATCAATGATCTATTCAGATATATAAATGACGCATCTATATCTATAACCGAATGCCCGGTAAAACCGGCTGATATGGCAAAGCTTATCAACCTGATAGCAAAAGGCGACCTTACGGATTCAATAGGTAAAAAGGTGCTTTCCGAAATGTATGAGACAGGAAAAGATCCGGATACAATAGTTGAAGAAAAGGATCTTAAACCGGTTTCGGATGACTCTTTGATAGAAAAGATCCTTGAAGAAGTAGCAAATGAAAACCCCGAAGCAGTCGCCCAGATAAAGGCCGGTGAAACAAAACCCATAGATTTTATGATGGGTCAGGTGATGAGACAGACAAAGGGTAAAGCTAACCCTAAGGCAGTACGGGAAACTATTCTTAAGAAATATAAATAAAAGACAGGCGTACGGCTCATGGCTCAAGGCGCAAGGTAAAGCTATTAAAACTTTTTCTGGATTCCCCGATCAAGTCGGAGAATGACAACCTACCGCCACCGTCATTCCACGGCTCGACCGGGGAATCCAGTTTTTAGTTTTCAAATCAATTTGCAAAATTTATTCACCCACCACCCATATCGGAGGCCTCCACATGAAAACATTAGTCATATCAGGAAGCAGAAACCCGGAAGGAAGAACAGCTCTTCTCATAAACGCCCTTTGTAAGGGAGTAGAAAACGGAGGTGGAGAAACCGAAGTAATCTTTCTTCCTAAAATGGAGATAAGACGTTGCAGGCAGTGCAACAGTGACGGCTGGGGTATATGCAGGGACGAAGAAAGATGCATTATGGATGATGATTTTTCTTCTATTGTAGAAAAGATAGACAGCGCAGATGTAACAGTATTTGCAAATCCTGTTTATTTTGGTGACCTGAGCGAAAGTATGAAGGCATTCTTAGACAGATTAAGAAGAGTAAAAACACTCATACCCAGAGAACCGCCTGATCCGAATGCACCAATGCCGGGACCATTCAACAACGACATCGGCCCCATAGCAATGGGGATATGTTATGCAGGAGGAAGCGGAAACGGAACAATGACCTGTGCCATGAATCTTGAACGCATACTCATGTTCTGCGGGTTTGATGTTGTTGATATGCTGCCTGCAAGACGTGAAAACCTTGAAAATAAGCTTATTATTGCAGAACAGACTGGTAAATGGCTTGCCACCTGCCCGTCATCATCAAAGTGTGAGCTGGAGCCAATTTAAAAAATCACCAGACAGCTTCAACTTCATTTGAAGATCGCATAACTTTATCTGCAGTTACAAGATTTACTTTTTTAATTACTGTTGTGGATGCTATTATTTTGTCCGCTGGATCATTTTCTGTGTTTTGGAAAATAATTGTTGAAAGATCGGCAATATCAGGATCAATTCCCTGTAAGATATACTTATTTGAATTAAATAACAGGTTTATAAATTCTTTAGAGGAGAAAGAACATCTCCTAAAATGGCTGTCTTTCGGAGTTCTTTGAGCTTTTCTTTTGCCATCTGTTTTTTATTTTCCAGTGGCAACATTTGAGCCATTTCGTGCCCTCTTGATGTGATAATAACATTTTCTCCTGACTGAACTTTTTTAATAATGGATATTGAATTATTTCTCAGCTCACTTATGGCAACAGTTTCCATTTTTCCATCCCTTTTTAGTTGTACATTCCAATTAAACAACACCGATTACTTTATAACAGCTTTTCATTCATTAAACCTGCCCAGGAATAGCCAGAATCAAGACTTGCACATATGCAGCGCATAGGCTACATTACATTTTAAACGCTCAAGTAGATTTTAAAATATCTAAAAAGGCCCGGCAGGAGACAACGAAAAGAAAATCGCAACTTATGCCGCCTAAAATGATATTAAGGTTTGATGAAATTATTATCTTTTTTACCGAGTTCGTAAGAGAAGTAACTGTATATGTCACTTAAAGATACCTGGTTCAGATGCCGCTCGATTACATCACATTAAAATTACTCATTCAAAACCATCCTGCACTTCGTCTGCTTCGTGCCCAGCATGCACCATTGATATGCTCGTTCCTTTATCGAATGTTTATCGTACCTAACCAACGAAACCTTTCTCAATCCGAATTAACAGAGGCCCTTGAAGATGAGCTCTATATTATTCGTCAGCAACCCGACTCCGAATCATTTCCGGGTACCGCCAGAAACTACCTTAATGACTGGTCGGACAATACAAAAGGATGGTTGAGAAAATTTTACCCTTCAGGCAGTGATGAGCCCCACTTTGACCTTACACCCGCTTTAGAAAAAGCACTTTCCTGGATGGAGAGTCTTACAGAGCGTTCATTTGTAGGTACTGAATCAAGACTTCTTACCCTGTTTGAACTGCTTCGCCAGATGAGTGAAGGAACCCAGACAGACCCTCAAATGCGAATAGCTGAATTGAATAAACGCAGAGAAGAGATAGATGCGGAAATATCCCGCATCAAGGCCGGAGATATTCCTGTTCTTGATGACACAGGCATAAAAGACCGTTTTCAGCAGTTTATTCAGCTGGCCCGTGAACTGCTTACTGATTTCCGGGAGGTGGAACACAATTTCCGAATGCTGGACAGGCATGTGCGTGAGCGGATCACCCTGTGGGAAGGCTCCAAAGGAGAACTTCTTGAAGAAATTATGGGAGAACGTGATGCTATTTCCGATTCCGACCAGGGAAAAAGCTTTCGCGCTTTCTGGGACTTTTTAATGTCCCAGTCCAGGCAGGAAGAGTTCAGCCGCCTGCTGGAACAGATTTTATCCCTGCCGCCGATTCATTCCATACATCCTGATGAACGTTTAAAACGTATACATTATGACTGGCTTGAAGCCGGCGAGCATACACAGCGGACAGTAGCAAAACTTTCCGAACAGCTCAGGCGTTTTCTGGATGACCAGGCATGGCTTGAAAACCGACGTATAATGGATATCCTTCATAATGTTGAAAATAACGCCCTGGCAGTACGTGAAGATCTGCCGCAGGGAAATTTTGTTACTATAGCAGACACATCGCCGACCATTGATCTTCCGCTTGAAAGACCGCTTTTCCGACCACCTGTCAAGCCTTTGATTTCAAGCGTAGAAATCGAGGAAGGTGACGCTGATGTTGATACTGCGGCATTATATACCCAGGTTGCAGTTGACCGAAAAAAACTGGCAGGAAATATACGCCATGAACTCCGGGTACGAAAAGCTGTAAGCCTGGCAGAGTTAGCTGAACGCTACCCTCTTGATCACGGGCTCTCAGAACTGGTAGCCTACCTTCAGCTTGCCGCAGACTGGCCCCGGACAACAGTAAATGAAGATATTAAAGACAAGGTAACCTGGCTGTCCGATTCGGGTGTCACACGTCAGGCAATATTACCGCGTATTATATTTATGAGAAACTGATGCAGGATAATACAGATATAGATTCGGGATTTTTATCAGACTCAAACCATGAACTTTCTTCTATTGTTATACCCCTTTTAAAAGGTGTAATTTACAGGGATGAAAATCAGGGACTATGGGGGCTGCTCCTTAACATGGAGGCAGGAATACGTGATTACGTTTCTGTGCTCGGTCTAGAATTAATGCTCGATGAAGCCGAGGGATATGCCTTCCTGCGTTCTGTAGAAGATAACAATGATGACAGCACGGTTGCGGTTCCCAGGCTTATTGCAAGACGGCAGCTTTCATACAAAGTAAGTCTTGTGCTTGCTCTTCTTAGAAAAAAGCTTACAGAGTTCGACGCGGGAGGAGCTGAGTCACGGCTGATTATTTCGGTAGATGAAGTGGTGGAGATGGTGCGCATTTTTCTTCCATCAGGCAGCAATGAAGTAAAACTTATCGATGAAATCGGCACGATACTCAATAAAATATCAGACCTGGGTTTTATCCGACGTTTAAAAGGACAGGGTCAAATGATTGAAGTTCGCAGAATCATAAAAGCCTTTGTAGATGCGCAATGGCTGGCAGATTTTGATGCCCGCCTTGCTGAGTATAGGAAAATGCTCGAAAAAAAGAAGGATGAATCAGATGGCTGAACAGTCAGGAATTGAGTTTATCACAGATGACCAGTTGGCCGGATTTCGCCTTCAGCGCCTGGAAATATACAATTGGGGCACCTTTGACAACAGGGTCTGGACTCTTAAACCGGAAGGTAAAAACAGTCTCCTTACAGGAGATATAGGTTCCGGAAAATCAACACTGGTTGATGCTGTTACCACCCTGCTTGTACCCAGTCAGCGTATTGCTTACAATAAAGCTGCAGGGGCAGGAACAAGGGAAAGAACACTGCGTTCCTATGTACTGGGATACTACAAATCTGAACGACAGGAAACCCTTAACAGCGCTAAACCTGTTGCCCTGCGCGGCCTTAATAATTACTCTGTTATTGCCGGAATCTTTTACAATGCGGGATATAATAAAGTCATCACTCTTGCGCAGGTTTTCTGGATTAAGGATGCTACATCTCAGCCGGCCCGTTTTTACGCTGCATGCGAGCGTGATCTTTCAATAGCATCAGATTTTTCAGGTTTCGGAAGCGAAATGGTTCAGCTGCGTAAACAACTGAGGTCAAACAGCGTATCGATTTTTGACAGTTTTCCGCCCTACTGCGCCTGGTTCAGGCGCCGTTTTGGAATCAAGAATGATCAGGCACTTGACCTGTTCCATCAGACAGTGTCACTTAAATCCGTTGGAAACCTCACCGACTTCGTCCGCAGGCATATGCTTGAAGCCTTTGATGTAGCTCCAAGGATATCAGCATTGATAAGTCATTTTGAAGATCTTAACAGGGCACATGAGGCAGTCCTTAAAGCCAAACGCCAGGTAGAAATGCTTGAGCCCCTTGTTGCTGATTGTGACCGCCACCAGGCACTGACCCGGGAAGTCGAAGAAATGACGGCATGCTATGATGCCTTACAGCCCTGGTTTGCCGCTCTTAAGATTAAATTACTGAAAAAACATCTTATCTCTCTTGAAAATGAATTAACAGGGCATCATGCCGCTATTCAAAACCTGGAGAATCTGCGTAATGAGCAGTTAGTTCAGGAACGTGAAATCCGCAGATCAATTGCTGAAAACGGCGGGGACAGGATTGACAGGATAGAAACGGAAATACGCCACAAAAGTGAAGAACTGAAACGCCGGGAACTCAAAGCAAAAAAATATAATGAGTTTGTAAGGAAACTGGGAAAGAAACCTGCATCAACACAGGAAGGCTTTATTAAGCAAAGCTCCAATATCAGGGCATGGCGCAGGTCTGCAGAAGAGCAGGAATCAGTGATACAGAATGACCGGACACAGGTTGAGGTTGAATTTGTTCAGGGCCGCAAAGAACATGAAAAACTTAAAACAGAAATAACAGGATTAAAATCCCGGCGCAGCAATATAGAAGAGAGACAGATATCTATCAGGCATGCGTTGTGCCAGGCTCTTGATATTAAAGAGGAGGATGTTCCCTTTGCCGGTGAGTTGATCCAGGTAAGAGAAGATGAGCAGGAGTGGGAGGGTGCGGTCGAACGTCTCCTGAGGAATTTCGGACTTTCTCTTCTCGTATCTGAAGATCATTACATTAAAGTGGCAGACTGGGTAGATAAAACCAACCTGCGGGGACGGCTGGTTTATTACAGGGTGCGTGAAAAGAGCAATAGAAACTTGTCTTCCCTTCACCCGGATTCTCTTGTGCGCAAACTACAGATAAAACCGGACTCTCCCTTTTATGAATGGATAGAACATGAAATAACCCGCCGTTTTAATCTTGTCTGCTGTAATTCCCAAAGCATTTTTCGGCGGGAAAAACATGCTATTACCAGGGCAGGTCAAATCAAGTCGCCGGGCGGACGCCATGAAAAGGACGACCGCCATAATATTGATGACAGAAGCCGGTATGTGCTCGGGTGGAGCAATGAACAAAAAATATCAGTACTGGAAGAAAAAGCAGAACTTATAGAAAAACAGCTTGCAGACCTGGGCGGGCAGATCAGCAGGCTTCAGAATGATCAGGAAAAACTCAAAAAGAGCCTTTCAATACTCTCAAAGCTGGATGAATACATTGATTTTGCAGACATTGACTGGAAACCGGTTGCTGATGCTGTTGCCTCTCTAAAAAAAGAAAAACATGACATTGAGACTGCATCCGACACCTTAAAAACCCTCACAGCTCAACTGGAAAAGCTTGAAACCGAATTGAATCAAAGCGCGCATAAACTTGATAAACGAAAGGATGACCGTTCAAAAACAGAACAGAAAATCATTACAGCCAGAGATACGCAGCGCCAGGCCCGTAAACTGCTCACTGAAATTACAGAAGATATAAAAAAAATATTTTCAGCTCTTGAGAAAATGCGGGAGGAGGCAATCGGCGGCCAGCCGCTCACAATTAACTCCTGTGACAACCGTGAAAGGGATATGCGTAACTGGATACAGGGCAGGATAAATAATGAAGAGAAAAAACTCAGCAGGCTTGTGGAGAAAATAGTAAAAGCCATGACCGAGTATAAGGATGAATGGAAACTTGAAACACGGGATGTGGATATAAGCATTGCAGCAGGATCCGAATTCAGATCAATGCTGGATCAGTTACAGTCTGATGATCTTCCCAGGTTTGAAATACGTTTTAAGGAACTGCTAAATGAAAATACCATTCGCGAGGTTGCAAATTTCCAGTCACAGCTCTATAGAGAAAGAGAAACCATTAAAGAACGGATTGCACGTATAAATGAATCTCTCACAAAGATAGATTATAACGACAATCGCTATATCAGTCTTGAAGCACAATCAGCCCTCGACACAGACATTCGTGATTTCCAGGCGGAATTACGCACCTGTACAGAAGGTACCCTTACAGGTTCTGATGACGCCCAGTATTCGGAGTCAAAATTCCTTCAGGTAAAAGGAATCATTGAACGGTTCAGAGGAAGGGAAGAACACTCCGACCTGGATAAACGATGGACAGCGAAGGTAACTGATGTACGCAACTGGTTTGTGTTTGCTGCAAGCGAACGCTGGCGTGAAGATGACACCGAACATGAACATTATGCTGATTCAGGAGGAAAATCCGGGGGACAGAAAGAAAAGCTTGCCTACACTGTTCTTGCAGCAAGCCTGGCTTACCAGTTCGGTCTTGAATGGGGAGAAGTCCGCTCACGTTCTTTCAGGTTTGTAGTGATAGATGAAGCTTTCGGCCGCGGCTCTGACGAATCAACAGAATACGGGCTTAAACTTTTTGAGCAGCTAAACCTTCAGCTGCTTATAGTAACGCCTCTTCAGAAAATTCATATCATTGAACCATTTGTAGCCAATGTTGGTTTTGTACATAATGAGGATGGAAAATCTTCGGTCCTGCAGAACCTTACCATAGAGGAATACAGGGAAGAAAAACAAAGGATAACAGGATGAACTGGACAACTCCTGCAGATCTGAAGGTACAGGTTCAAAAACTCTGGGACCGCGGTGCATTGCTGGCCTCAATGGCAGAAGGCTCTGATCTGTTTCCTTTCAAACTGAAACTTAAAAGCCCAAACTCCAGAGAGCTCAGTGATAAATTCCCTGATGTCAGAGAATGGATATCCGCGCTAACATCAGGCACAAAATATTTTCGCATCCAGTGGCAGACTGTAAATCATAGAATACTCGGCACAAATAAAATCCCTGCAGAAATATGGATTAACACACTTGAAGATGCTCTCGACCTTATCGGCAAAAACAAACATGCAAAACAATTTAAAGAATTAGTTGAACAGACAACAATACTGCAACCAGGACTAGTACCATGGCTTTATAAAAGGCCCTTAAAAGCACTGGATCTGAGCGAAGACTGGCAACTATTATTAAGCCTGATCACATGGTTATGCAGCCATCCGCGTCCAATGATCTATCTGCGTCAAATAAATATTCCCGGAATACATACCAAATTAATAGAAAAACATCGCGGTGTGCTTACCGAGCTGCTTGACCTTGTCATATCAGAAGACACCGTTGACTCAACAGCTACTGGTATCAGGGGATTCTGCCGCCGCTATGGCTTCAGGGACAAACCCTCACGGGTACGTTTCCGAGTTCTTGATCCTGCGCTTAAGCTTATTCCAACAGGCTCAGACCAGGACATAACCCTGACTGCAGACTCTTTTTCCGGTTTGGAGTTACCTGTATCAAAAATATTTATAACGGAAAATGAAATCAATTTTCTGGCCTTTCCAATTGTCAAAGATTCCATTGTAATTTTCGGTGCAGGATACGGATTTGATAATCTGGCTGCGGCTTCATGGCTGAATGAGAAAACAATCTATTACTGGGGCGACATAGACACACATGGATTTGCAATCCTCAATCAATTGCGTATTCATTTTCCTGACGCACAGTCGATCCTTATGGACAGCCATACACTGCATGAACACCGGCCCCTGTGGGGAAATGAACCTAAACCTGAAACAGGTAATCTCACAAGATTAAACCTGGAGGAAAATCTCCTATATGATCAATTATGCCGTAATCACTGGGGAGATAATATACGGCTTGAGCAGGAAAGAATAAGATTCAACTTTTTATTCAATGCTCTGGAAAATTTATAAAAACTGTTATTAAAGAATAACTTTATGATAACATCAATTGTTACAAAAAAGAGATTATACCCGACTTTATCCTTTTATATAGACTGCTGCAAGCAGCTGTATAATAAAAAAACATATTGAATTAAGCATCAAAATACTTCATATTATTACCATTATTGATCTTGTAGTTTATAAGCTCTTTAAAAACCCAATCTTCAGGGGGTCCGTCGTTAGGACGAGGACGATAGTCTATGATAGATGAAAAAGATAAAAAGGCAATTGAACAAATTGCACGTAAATACGGCGTATCCAGGGTTTTACTATTTGGTTCATCCCTATTAGCAACACAGGAAAGCCGTGATATAGATATTGCAGTAGAAGGTATAGAGCACAAAGATTTTTATGCCTTTTATGGAGAACTGATATATTCACTGTCTAAACCTGTGGATGTAATTGATCTTTCCCATAAGAGTAAATTCATTGATCTGGTTCTTAAAGAAGGGATTCCTCTGTATGCCTGATTACCAACTTCGCATTGAGGCCGAATTTGAATCAATAGAAAAAACGCTGTCTGCAGTCCCTGAAAAAGCATTATCAAAACTTTCAGAGCTCGAACTCGCAGGAGTGGCCGCACTTTTACACAATTTCTACAATGGAATAGAAAATGTATTAAAACAGGTTTTTAAAGCCAAAGAACTACCTCTACCAGTGGGTGCATCATGGCATCGTGACCTTTTACTCGAAGCATCTCAACGCAATATACTTTCTGAAAAACTCATCTCAAAACTCACTAATTTTCTGGCATTCCGGCATTACTTTAGCCATGCCTATGCAATGGATCTTTACCATGAACGTATGGAACCACTTGTTACAGCAGCGCATGATACCTTTAATGCATTCAGGTTGGAAATTGAAACTCTAAAATTATAGATATTGAAATCAAATTGAAAAGCTAAAACAAATGGACAGACGGTCATCACGACTTTGAGACAGGTGTATATCTAAAGAGCGGTGATTCCAACACAATTGGTTATCATTAATAAGCATGGCCAAGAAACATTTTGTAGAGACGGGTTTTTAACCCGTCTGACTTGGTCAGCATATTCATGATGAAGGAGTGTCAAAACAGATATCGGAGTTTGTGCAAGCCTTATCAAGACTGGTCAGAGACAGGTCTCTACATTTTGTAATTCTAATGCAGATGAGAATCCATTTCATATTTTACTGATTGCTGAACGCTGAGAGCTGATAGCTTTCGAATAAAACTGCCAGTTTTTGGACTGGTATTATTTAAGTGTATATTTAATAGGCATTGTAAATTCAGCATCCGCGGGAGGGGGCGGAAAGGGCTGAACTTCCTTTATTGCTGCAATTACATTTTTATCAAGCACACTGTGGCCTGAACTGTTTACAATTTTAATATCTTTTACTCTGCCGTCTTCAAGTACTACAAAGGAGACAACCACTGTGCCCTGCCACTTCATTCTTCTTGCAACTATCGGGTAATCAAGGCTGCCAGTTATAAGATCCTTCACATAATAAAAGTTCTCATCAATATATCTCTGCCTGCCTGATATACCAGCTTCAGGTTCTCCGCCTGATACTCCGGAAGCATTGCTTTCTTCCATACCTGTAAAATTATAATCAGCAGTATCAGTCAGATCAGGACCAGTTGAGCTTGAACCTGATATATTTATCAAAGACGAACTTAGAACAGGCTTTTCAAAAGATTTCGGGGATGTTATTGGGACTGCGTTTTCTTTTTGAATAACTGCTGGTACAGGGACCTGTTTTACTGGCTCCGGAGCAGATTTTAATTTTACCGGCTCAGTGATTACGGGCTTGCTTTTTTGGGGTTTTAAAACCTTAACAGCTTTGAAGGGAGTTTTTACAGTTACAGTCTCTACACTCCTAATATTCTCCTGCTTAACAGCAGGAGAACTCTTTTTCACAGGCAGGTTCACAAGATTAATTTCAACAATATTATTACCGGCTATTGCAAACTTTGCCCCGGAACTATGCCAGCAGAAGAGAGTACATACTATGAGCAAATGCAGACAGACAGAGCCCAGGATAAAATACGAATACTTTTCTCCAGCTGTTTTCCCCGGGACCTCAAAGTCCCGGGGACTTATATTACAGAGCGATTGACACTGATACATATACTGTCCGCGGTGCCCCTGCCTGGTATGTTGACCCGAGGGTCTGGTAGTCAGAGGTATTTATTATACTGATATACTCCCTGTCAAACAGGTTGTTAACAGTCAGGGAAAGATCCAGTTTTTTCATTCCTAATGTTGAAAGCTTTTTTCCATAGCTTATATCCAGATCAAAAACGGTAGAGCCGCCGATCTTCTCTTTATGCAGAACATCTCCGTATCTGCTTCCGCTGTATTTTACGATTGGAGAAAATGTAAAATTTCCGAGTCTGTATGAAAGAACTGCACTTGCCATATATTCAGGCGCATCAGGAACCTGCTCTCCGTCAACTGAAATTATACCTCCGGAAGAATTCCTCAGATTTTCCGTAAAAGAAAACCGGTTGTATGAAAATGAAGTATATATGGAAAGATTTTCAGTCGGAACAGCACCGGCCTCAAGCTCAAAACCGTAAGCCTCGGCCTTTGCATTGGTAGCAGGAAATGATATATCCAGAGCATCATCATAATATACAGCAAGCTTGTTTTTATGCTGTGCATAGTAAACAGTAGGGACAACATAAAGCTTTTCAGTAATATATCTTACACCAACATCAAAATTATCTACTATCTCAAGTTCCTGACCGTCCCACAGGTCCTGCAGCGTTATACCGGCCTGATAAAAACTCTGCTTCTGGGATATAAAGTAAGGGTAGAGTTTCACGCTGAGCCCGTAATTACGGCCATATGAAAAATAACTGCTCATGGCATCATTAATGACATAGCTTAAGCCAAGATTTGGAAGAAGCTCTGTAAAGTCCTTTTCTGCTGCACTTGCATTTGCTTCAACAGTTGTTGCCATGGCAAGAGCCTGTTCATAGCTTACATCCCCTATTCCGCCGGCAGCATATGTGATTATCTCGGGCATTGTGTAATCCAGATATTTCACTCCGCCTTCAAGAGTAAAACTGCCAAAGGAATATTTACCGGAAACAAAGGGCTGGTTCTGAACATGATCTGTCGGTGCGGAGAGTATCTGCCATTTATCAAACTGCAGACCTGTATCACCAACAGTGTACAGCTTCATTGCAGAAGGAGGACCCGGCCTTTCCTGTTTCAGATAAAAATATCCCATATTCATCTCAACACCCTTCAGATCCATGGAGTACTGGGTAAGTACACCGCTCATATCATGATCAATAACCCAGTTTCTTATACGGTTGGCACCGCTTTTTGTTGTTATTGTTTCAAAATAGTCGCCTTCATCCTGCCAGTAGTACGGCTTGACAGAGATCTTTGAGCCATTGCTGAAACTGTACTCTATGTTTGCCAGAATACTTATGTCTTCAAAATCACTCTCATTATATCCATAGTAGTAATAGTCTGCCTGGTCAGTGGTAAAATCAAAATTGTAGAAGCCTGACAAATTGGAAGCCTGGGCGTAACTGAGAGTTCTGTATGTATTCACCTCGGCATCATTATATATAGAGTAGGCTTCAATCTTTAACCTTTCGTTCACCTTCTGTGAAATACCCAGCATCGCATTGGTCCTGCTCGATTCCCCCTCCCCTTTCCATTTATCTGCGCCTGTACTTGAAAATGAAATAAAAGCACCAGTACCTGTAGGAAGTTCGCCTGTATCAAGCCTTAGGAATGTTCTGCTGTAGCTTTCACTTCCAAAAGACTGTTTAATACCGGCAGTAAATTCATCGGACGGAGATTTGATATCCATATCTATTTTACCGCCGATGTTGGTGAGACCGAATGCCTTATCCGAAGGTACTCCGCCTTTATAGATTGAAACACTTTCAAAATTTTCCATATCGTAAATATTAACACCGCCGCCAGGCCTGCCGCTTATCGGCACGTTTTCTACATTAACAGGTGTTCCAGGGTTTCCTCCGCCTGTAGGCTCAACGCCGCGAAACCTGAAAGATTCGTGGTAATTGCTTATGTCAGCAAGCCCGGAAGGATCCACACTCTGTTGATTAACAGAAGGCATAAGGCTTATTGCCTTATGCGGTGACATTGTAGTTGAAGGCCCCTTTGAGGATATTCCCTTTTCAGTAACCTTTATCTTTGTATTTGTTTCGGTAAAAAGCGGTCCAACAAAATCCTGTTCTTCAAATGTGCCTTCAATTTCAGTCTCAGGCAGGTTGATTTTTACTTCTTCAGCATGAACAGATGAAATACAGACCGTGCAGCATAACAACATCAGGTTGAATATTTTTACTTTCATATCTGGAAATTCCTTTTTCTAATATCCTTTTGTCAGATAAATATATTTTTAAATCATCTTTTGCACTCTTTACATTATTTCGCTAACATTTTTATTTATTACACTTGTACTTTTTTGACGTCAAGTTTATTTTTGATAGTACACCAAAACAAATATCAGAGTTTGAACGAGCCTTACCAAGACAGGTCAGAGACCTGTCTCCACTGACATGAATCCCGGATAAAATTGGATATCATTCCATGATATGCATTCTGTTTTTGTAGAGACAGGTTTTAAACCTGTCTTTAAGGTTGGCGATCCGTGATATATACTTTAAATGATATTGGGGCTTGTTTGCACTTATCAAGACAGTTCAGAGACCTGTCTCCGCATTTTTTTATTCCTATAGGAAACGTCTAAAAGAAATTGGGTCCCACATAGACCATGGGAACCGGGATAATCCAGCATTCGGAATCAGGTATCAGTATTCTACAGCCAGTCGCTTAAAACAATACCAATACCGATTCTGTTTACATTTTTATTATAATCAATAAGACTTTCACCATATCCGTTAAAATACTGGACACATCCTCTAAGGAAGGGATAGTCCCCGAATGGAAAACTCCAGGAAAGCTCCACTGCCCCTCTTCTAAAGCGGGATTCGATATTGTTTCTGGCCATAAATGTAAAAACATGATCTTTTATTTTGTATGCCGCACGAAACTCATAATGCCCCATATAGTCGGTAAGGTCCGGATTATCATCCTCATCAGCTCTTTCATGAATGCGGTACCATGGCTTTATATTTAATACCAGGTTATCCTTTTCAAAGACAAAACTTCCATAAACGCGGTTCCAGCTTCTGGATAAAACTCCGCTCTGTCCATTGGACTGATGATTAAATCCAATAACATTAACATTATTGTTAAAGCCCAGTATTTTCCAGTCATGCCTGAACTGTATCCATGCCTCGGGCTCATGGTTTGTCTCCCTGAAAGGGGAAGAGTTTTCATTGTATAGCTGCCAGAAGGATCTGTTTGTATAAGCAGCGAATATATCGATATTCTTTTTAAACAGATTTATAAACAGCGGAGTTTTTATGCTCAGCTGAAACTGCACCTCAGAGCTGTTAAAGGAAAAAGAAGGATCATTGATCTGCTGCTGATGCAGTGTAGGATCATACTCGTTAAAATTATAGGCAAAGGGCATAAAATAAGTCGGCCTGTGGGTCATCAGCGTAAACGGCTCAAGTATATTTTCACTGTCCTCGTTAAGGCGCCTTTCGAGCACAGAAACCTCTTCCGCTTTAGACTGCGTTTTACACTTGATTCGCAGCTCACCAACACTCATAGAGTCCGGAGCATTTTCAATAAGCCCCAGAAGACACTCCTCCTCCCTGGTCATGGAGGCGCCGAAAGAAGAACAGGTAATCAGGCTGATAAAGCAGAATAAGCAGATGCCCATATAAGACCTGATAATTTTATTTTTTTTCATATTCATATAGTTCCGTTTTGTTTAGATGTTTCTGGTTTATTACCTGGATATAATACTTTATTCGAAGAACATCTGTATTATTACACTAAAAATATATCTGGTACTTTGTAAACGTTCAAGTGCAGTCATGTGCCATTTTGATAAGCAGGAGTTTTCGCAGGAAGAGGCTGTGCAGGTGTAGAAAAAGAAAAACCCGATACAATATTGATGCTTTTCCCCCTCCCTTAATCCCTCCCGCAAGGGGAGGGAAACTTAAAAAAAACTATTTTCAGGATCAACATCATCAGGTAAAAATCCACCCTATTTTCTTTTAATTTTAGCCACTTCGAACTTTAGAAAAACGGGCGAATAATTATTCGCACCTACAATGACACCTGACCTATCTGGCACGAAACGCCGTTCCGTTTCGAACTCCTCTTTCCTGTTTTCTCTTTTCTATTTCCCAAAAAGATTATTAAGAGCCTTTTCAGGATCTTCAATAACATCATTTATCAGCTTTTCCGTTGTAATTTCTGAGCTGTCACTGCCTGATTGAGAGCCTTTTTTAGCTGTCATTCTTACCCCGGTTTCAGCAGCCTTTAAAGCGGCAGCACATACGCTTACTTCTTTACCTTTTTCAGGTGCAGTTTTTTCTTTACCTGAATCATCTGAAAATGCTTTTACACCTAGAGCCTTTCCTATGGATGTTATAGTCTTTGCCTTATCCACCTTAAGAGATGGTTCGGAAAGGGTACCGCCAAGCTTAAAGGGCTGAGTCAGCTCGCCCAGTTTAAGGTCATAGCCAGCCACTTCGCCTTTTGTTGTCGGATCCAGAGATATATCGAGGGTTTCTGACTTCAGGTTGATATCTCCGTTACCTATTACACTCATAACACTGGTATCAAATACAAAAGCAGTTGTATCGGCTATTCCGTTAACCATATCAAGCCTGATTACCATACAGCGTACAGCAGTGTACTCTTTTTTTTCTTTTGCCGGATTTAAAAGCCTGAAAATACCTTTACTGTACTCAGCGTCTAGCTCATCAATAAATTTGTTACTTATCCTTCCGTCATTCATTATAAAACGTAAATATCCCTTAAGACCTGCCATTATCGAAGCAACTGAGTCACCGCTTCCCTTAATATCAATATCAGCATCCACAGCTCCTTCGGCTGATTCAGCAACTCCGGCTTCAGCAAGCACGTCGGATATTTCAACACCCTTTATATTCATAACAGTATAAAGATCTGCCCTCTTCCCCTTTGGTTTAAGCGCCATTTCAAGCTTTATACTGCCGCCGCCCATATCAGCCTTAAAAGGTTTAACCGTGAGAGCGCCGTTTTTTAATGATGTATCAGTAACAAAATTACTGATCACTGTCTGAGGCATTATTATCTTATCAAAACGGATTTTAAAATTGCCGTCTACCAGCTTGAGAGAATCCAGGGGCAGAGGATCTGAGGGAAATATTTTGCTGTTCCCCTTTGCAGGTGCTTTTTCTTTATTAACTTCAGGTTTCTTTTCCGAAGCCTTGTCTTCAGGCATAAAGGGTCTTAGATCAAGCTCATTTGAAGAAAGCGATGCATCAACAGCAGGCACCTTCCCTGCCAGGTTCAGAGCTATATAGCCGTCAATCCGGCTTTTCCCTAAAACAATTTCAAGGTCTTTAACCTGGTAGCTCTTAATTGAATTATCAACAACACTGCATGAAACACTAAAAGCATCCTTTACAGGCAAATCCTGGCCGGCCAGCTCTGACAGACTGTTCCAGTCATCTATTTTAAGATTAAAATCTATATTGATACCCTTCTGTTCAAGAGGGTCTTTTATTGCCCCTTTAATTTCTGAGCTAACACCGAAGGCATTCACAGATATATCCAGCGGCCACTCCATGGAAGGATCGTTTATACCTTTAATACTTCCTATAACGCCTTTCACTTCAAATGGGTAATCATTGTACGCACCGCTGAGATCAAAATTAAGAGGATTATCCAGCCCCTTGATATCTGCAGTAAGGTGGTTCAGTTTTACAACTTCGGTCTTTCCTGTTTTTCCGTCCCTGTATGTAAGGGTTCCGTTAACTATTTCAAACTGGTTAATAATTACTCCCGGAAGAGCAACTTTTTTATTTCCCTTGTCAGATGGCTTACTTTCCCTTTCAGAAGGTTCTTTTTTAACTGCAGCGGTTTTATCCCCTGGTTTAAATTCAAGATTAGTATTTCCATTTTTATCCGTTTCTATGAGGATATCCGGATCTTTTAATATAAATCGATTAACCTCAATATTTCCTTTTATAAGCGGAAGCAGAGAGACCTTAACTTCAAACCGCCCTACCTTAACCATCTCCTTCCTGGTTCCCCAGTCTGCATTCATAAAATTAATATCAGACATAACAAGCGATGGAGACAGGCCTATACCCACATCAACATCACTGTTTATAATGAGTTCTCTACCCGTTGCATCATAAACAGCTTGAGACAGCTTTGTTTTAAAACTATTAAAATCAGTATTGTAAATAACAACGACAACAGCGATAACAGCCAATATAATAATTCCCGCTAATATACCGGCACTCCATTTTAATAGACGAGTCATTAGATTCCTCCTTGAATATGTGAGATGAAACTGCGATGGAACCAAAAGATAACTATTCTATTTCAATATACAAACAAAATAAAGGGACTTTACAGCTAAAGATGCTGGCATACTTATTGCTGAAAATAGTTTTTTATAATTGAAGCAGTAACCGGAACAAAATTGCCAGTATAAGTATTTAAGTAATGATTCAAAGAAGTTATTCTTAAATGCTCTTTATAAATAGAACAGTCAATACACCTGCAGATAAAATTAAAAGCTGTTTTCACTTAATTAATCTGTCAAATTCTTGACATTAGTTTAGTCTGTCCGGTCTCGATTTAATGACTAACGTCTCTTTCAGGAAATATTTTTTCCTGATGAATTGGAATTTTTTAGCAGTAATGAAAGGATTTCCAGCAATATGCGATTCAAAAACAAATCCATAAAAGAAGCCGATTTTTCAAAATATATAGAACCTGTAAACAAAATGCTGCACGGAACATGGGATTTATCCAGAGAATTCTCAGCCCCGGATGACCGGATAATGAGTAAGATAATTTCTCTATTCAATTCCGTTTTCAGCAAACTGAACACTCACATCACATCCATATTAAAAAGTGTTGTAATGCTTGCAGCAAACGCCCCAAAACTTCTGCACATTGCCGGAACATTCAGGACAAAATGCGAAGCACAGGAAAGAAATGTGGCCGGCATTTCAAAAGCCGGTGTAAATATGGCTAACCGGATTGAAAAGGTTACCGAGAGCATCAACACCCTTACTGAAACAGCAAACAGCATTGAAAGTGATGTTCATTCAGCAATGGAACTGGGAGATAAATCACTTAAGCAGATAACGGATATAAAAAAGATTGTTACTGAACTTGTTGATGTTATCAGGGTACTTGACGAAAATGCAAACTCCATAGGCTCGGTTATTGAATTCATAAACGATGTATCGGATGAATCAAACCTCTTAAGCCTTAATGCCAGGATAGAAGCTGCCAGAAGCGGTGAACACGGAAAGGGTTTTGGGGTTATCGCAGGAGAAATAGGACAGCTTGCAAAGCAGACCAAAGATGCAACCATAGACATAAATTCAAAACTCAGTATTCTCCAGGAAAAGGTAAATGATACGGTTATGGCCGTTGAACGGGTTGCGCAGAATGTTGAAACAGGTGAATCAGTTATAAATTCATCAAATACATCCCTGGCAGAAGTGTATGAAAAATTCTCGGTATTTTCAGAAAACATAAGAAATATCAATTCGGAAACAGACAGTCAGAATAGAGATGTAAAAGCAGTTACAAACGAAATAATATCTATTGAAGAAGCATTAAAAGAACAGTCTGCTGAAAGCAAAACCATATTTGATATAGTAGAAAGCATCAATAAAATATGTGACCATATCATTGTTGATACGGGAATATTCCACCTTTCCAACCATAAAAAGGCAAAGCAGGTTGCAGAAAAAATTGCGTCATTACCAGATATTTTATCCGGCAGCAGAACAAGGCAGGAAAATGCAATGACCCAGGCGGTTAATGATTACCCGTTTATTGAACTGATTTATTTAACAGATGCGAAAGGGATACAGGTAACCAGGAACATATATTCACAAAAAGCGGATAAAGAAACTAATGCAGCTGGTATTGATAAAAACTGGAGCGGAGTTGAATGGTTTTCAGTACCAAAAAACACAGGTGAACCATATATTTCAAGAGTTTACAGATCATCAGCAACCCAAAACTTCTGCTTTACGGTTTCTCTTCCAGTGATTAACAATAGCAAATTAACCGGAATACTTGGAATAGATATAAATGTAGCAGATATTCTTAATATTTAAAGTTTTTTCAAATCCAGGGTTCAATGAATCATCTACCTGTATTTATTAGCTTTTTCACTTGAGCCCTAAACTATTATCTTCTCCCCCTGCTAATTTTAATATACAGAACATTATTTTTATTAAGTTCTCGTCAGAAAACATTCATTCATGGCTTGACGATCCATTATCTTTGACTTAACATAATTAAATTAAAAGCTTTAATTAATTGATTTTTCAGGATTTGGAGGAAACATGTTTACATTAAGTCCGATAACACCCAGAGTATCAAAAATACGCGAAAAATATCGCAGCACAAGACCAAAGGTATGTATAGCACGTTACAAAATAGTAACAGAATTCTATATGGAAAACCCGCAGCTCCAGGGCAATCTTAAAAGAGCCAAAAACTTTAAAAATATCTGTGAAAAACTTCCGCTGCTCATCAATGAAGATGAAGTTATTGTTGGATGGCAGGGAACAACATACAGGTCATGTGCCCTCTACCCTGAAATATCATTCGGATGGTTTCTGGATGAATTAAAAGAAGGAAGCATCCCTTTAAGAGATACTGACCCCTATGATGTAGATGAAAAAGATGCCGAATATGTGCTTGCAACAGGTGATTTCTGGCGTAAAGAATGCCTGAGCGCCAAAATAGATGAATACATACCAGAGGGATACAGAAACGCTGTTGGAAGCGGTGTTACTACCTTTGGTATCAAGGATACATGTACCTCCCCTGTCGGCCATTTTGTAGGAAATTTCGATAAAGCCATCAATAAAGGATTTGGAGCCATAAGGGATGAAGCCCAGGCTAAAATGGATGCGCTTGAAGGTAAGATGTTTGGAGACAGTGTATACCAGTACAATTTTTACCGCGGCATAAGAACTGTGTGTGAAGGTATCATTACACTGTCAAAGAGGTATGGTGCCGAATGTGCCAGACTTGCAGCAATAGAAACAGATCCTGAACGTAAAAAAGAACTCGAGAGAATGGCAGACACCCTCAACTGGATTATGGAAAACCCCTGCAGGAACTTCCATGATGCAATCCAGTGTATGTACCTCTACCAGATATGTCTTTGTCTTGATGCCCAGCAGCACGGAATAACATTCGGTCGTGTTGACCAGTACCTTGGCAAATTCTACGATGCAGATATCGCATCAGGCAGACTCACACATGACCAGGCCCAGGAACTGCTTGACCTCTTTTACTTAAAGGTAGCTGAGATGAACAAGATCTGGCCCTACTTTGCTACCCTGTCAGGCCCGGGTTATACAAGCGGCCAGCTAATGACACTTGGCGGTGTAACAAAGGACGGTAAAGATGCAACCAATACGGTTACATACATGATGCTTCAGTCAGCAGGAAGGCTTATGCTGCACGATCCTCCCCAGTCAATGCGTGTTCACAAGGGCACCCCTGATGCACTCTGGGAAGCTGCAATAGAAACAACACAGATTGCAGGCGGTGTACCAACCTTTGAAAGTGATGACGCAATTATACCGGCTCTGATGAAAAGAGGACTTCCCCTTGAGAGCGCAAGAAACTACTGTCTTATAGGCTGCGTAGAGCCCCAGGGCTGCGGTGATGAATGGGCAAGCCCAGGAGGAAACGGTACAGAATCATTCTTTAACCTGTTAAACGCATTTCTGCTTGCTATTAATAACGGTCAGAACCCCATGCCCGGACCTGACGGACAGCCGGCTCCCCAGGCAGGCCTTCCGACCGGATACCTGTACGAAATGGAAACATTTGATGACCTGCTTACTGCTGTAAAGGCCCAGATAGAATACTTTGCAAACTGGCAGATAAGCCTTGTTAACACATTTGAATATGTTGCATCAGAACATATGCCTCTTCCGCTTGTTTCAGCAACAACAGACGGATGTATGGAAAACGGCAAAGATGTTATGAAAGGCGGAGCAAAATACAACTCAACAGGAAATGCCGGTATAGCAATAGGCAATATCACAGACAGTCTGGCAGTTGTTAAATACATGGTTTACGATAAAAAGCTTGTAAGCGCCAGGGAGCTTTATGATGCTATCATGACAAACTGGGAAGGCAAAGAAGATTTAAGGCAGCAGATATTAAATGAAGCTCCGCACTTTGGTAACGGCATAGAAGAAGTTGACCAGTATGCAACATGGGCATCCGATGTTTATGCAAATGCCATAAACTCAGGTACAGGCCCAAGGGGCAGATGGTCTGCAGGACTTTACCCTGTTACAGCCCATGTACTGTTCGGCATGATGACAGCAGCATCTCCGGACGGAAGAATGATGGGAGAGCCCTTATCTGACGGTATATCACCGGTTCAGCAGATGGATAAAAACGGACCTACAGCAACCATACGCTCAGTATCAGCTATTGATCATGAGAAATTCGGAAACGGTACACTGCTTAATATGCGCTTCCACCCCACTGCTCTAAGGAACGAACAGGGAAAGGAAAAACTGAAGGCCCTTATCAAAACATACTTTGGAATGGGCGGCATGGAAATGCAGTTTAATATTGTAAGTGCTGATGTATTAAGAAAGGCACAGGAAAAACCCGAAGATTACCGTGACCTTGTTGTAAGGATAGCAGGATTCAGCGCATATTTTGTAGAGCTTTTTAAAGCCAGCCAGGAAGATATTATCAAGAGGACTGAACTTAGTTTTTAGGTTATTATAGAAACGTCCGGTCCTGACTTCTAAATACAGACGTCCGGATTGGGCTTAAAAAGAAAGACGCCCAGATTGGGCGTCTCTACGTGTTTACAATTATTCCCCGGCTTGCTTCACCGGGGAATCTGCCGAATAAAGGAAAATCTATGAGCAATGATTTAACCGGTAAAGTCTACGACATACAGGGTTTTTCTGTACAGGACGGTCCCGGAATCAGAACAACAATATTTTTAAAGGGGTGCCCCTTAAGATGCCCGTGGTGTCACAGTCCGGAGTCCCAGCAGTTTCATTCACAGCTGAGCTGGATTTCAATGAGGTGTATCGGTATAGAAAAATGCGGCAAGTGCATTGATGTCTGCCCCCAAAATGCAATTACACCGGGAGAAACAGTCCAGCACCTTGTAACAAAAGAAGACATCCAGCATGTCTATGTAGACAGGTCGATCTGTGATAACTGCGGTAAATGTGCAGAGGTATGCTACCCGGATGCCCTCTTCATGTGCGGTACAGACTACACGGTTGAGGAGCTGGTGGAAAAGGCAGCAAAGGACATGCCCTTTTTTGAACAGTCCGGAGGCGGAGTCACTGTATCCGGCGGAGAGGCGCTGTCTCAGTCCGAATTTACACTGGCGCTTCTAAAGGGACTTAAAGAAAAAGGAATCAACACAGCGCTTGATACAACAGGCTTTACAAAATGGCAAAATATAGAAGCAGTGCTGCCCTATACAGACCTGTTTCTGTATGATCTCAAACATATGAGAAACGACCAGCATAAAGCTGTAGTGGGTGTACCTAATGAGGTAATACTGGAAAACGCAAAAAGAATTGCAGAGGCCGGGGGCAAATTTCAGATAAGAATACCGGTTATTCCAAGATTTAATGACTCGGAAGAAAACATAAAAGAAACAGGAGAGTTTTGTAAATCACTGGGGGATGCAGTTACAGTTATTCAGCTGCTGCCCTATCACAATATGGGTGTCATGAAATACCAGAGGATAAGCAATGACCAGAAGGTGCTTGAAGCTCCAGTGCCAAGTGAAGAAAAGATACAGTCTTTAAAGAAAATCCTGGAGGATATGGGGCTTCCGGTTACTATTCATTAAGGTTTTCGACTCCCGCACATAGTAACACGGAATAAATCGAGAGGGAGGGATAATATGATTTTATACTCGCGGTATAATTTAATCATATAAATATTCATCCATGATTCCCTACTTGCGGGAGCCGAAGCCACAAACATCCCACTGCTATATCCCTGAAAGTTTAAACTCAAAATCAATAAGTTACTATATAGAGAATAATGAATAAAAAAAACCTGTTAAAAATTACAGGTTTTTATATGCTGATCAGATTATTTTTTAGTGCTATTACAATGGCATGAGTTCTGTTCATGGCATCAAGCTTTTTGATGACATTATTAATATGGAAATTTATTACTCTTTCGCTTTTATTTAAAATAACAGATATCTCCCAGGATGTTTTTCCATTTTTAAGCCAGTTCAATATTTCTATTTCGCTTGCTGTTACACTGAGATTCCCGGCAGACAACAGTTTTGATGGAATCTTCTTTAATATCTTTTTATATGCTTCAGATAAAAAAGGAATAATGTATTCCAGTATCACCTTTGTTCTGGTGCTTGAATCAATTTCTTCGGTTCCAAGAAAGAACATGGCCGAATCACCTGATACAGGAGATACTGAACCATATGTCCACCCATCTCTAAGCCCCAGAGAGTCGGCATCAATCATTTCAAGATATTTTAATTTTTTATTTTCTATAGAAAAAGAGCGGTTCCAGTTTACAGGCTGAAGAGTTGCAAGGTAACCGGCTATAACAGGGTCACTTAAATGATACTGACTCTCCAGATAATGATCCAGGTAGTTTTCGGGGTAACTTATATCAAGAAGGTGTACATCGGGAATATCCTGATCAACTGCCAGCCTTATATCTCCATAAGCACAGCATAAGGCATCAATTGCGATCAGCTTTCCCAGTCTTGAAAATAAAGTCTTTAGTGAGGGGAGATCAAAACAGAAGAGAGATTGATATGAGATATCCATCAATTCTGTCAGATCTCTTTTATTTAATATTGACAGTTTTGAATTATCCATAGCTTCAACGTATAACTGGAACGCGAATAAATAAAAACCAGGAGTACAACCTGGCAGAATTAATAATTTAACTTTTTACTATTATTACATTGGGGAAAAGCAGACAGTTTTACTTTATAAAACTTCAGCTTAAGGAGGAGATAAGAGAATGACTGATTTTATCTTGATCTCTTTATAGATAAAGAACCCTGAGTACAGTAACCAGTATATGGAATCGTATGGGGAGCATGATGTTTAAATGCAATATTATTTCCCGTAAATAATAGTCTGCTTTAAAAAGAAATAACATCATCGTTCCGGGATGTCAAAAATAATAGAATAAAAACATCAGTTTAAGGGAAGAACCGGTTCAAGCTACGTCATACCGCCCTCTCCTTTTTATAGCGGGGAGATAAAGTGATGTATCTTTAAAACCCGGTTAAATTAATGCTCCCATAAACATGGAGCACTCATGTTAAACCAGTAACCGTAACCAGGTTCCATTGTTGTAAGGTCACTAAAATCAGGATTTTGAGGATCATACACCTGCCACTTACCTTCTTTAAATCTCCAGATACTTATTATATTTCCCTCAATAGCTGAAACGGCACTTGCTGTATCCATAGAAAATTTGGAGTTATATCCAATAAGATTCCATCCTTCAGAAAGGCTGATTTCATCTGATGGAGAATTCCCGGAAACGGAAAGCAGTGCATTGTTATACATATTAAGCCAGTAACCCCTGCCTGCAGTCATGCTGTTAAGATCACTGAAGTCAGGCGTCTGTGGATCATAGACCTGCCAGTTTCCATTTTCATAGGCCCATACACTGACTATACTACCCATGACAGGTTTTAACACCGTGCTGATCGCTGTTTCATCCGGGACCTGGGATAAAGATACAAGGTTCCAGTTATTCCTCACAGACATCATATTGATACCGTCCTTAACCCCGTCTTCATCACTGTCATATTTGCATGGATCTGTTTCTCCAGGATCAACCTCACCGTTATAGTTTGAATCTTCAAAACCATCCAGAAGGCCGTCACCATCGCTGTCATCGTTGTCAGGGTCTGTGCAGTATGCTTCTTCAAGTTCATCTTTTAATCCGTCATCGTCTGCATCTTTATATACAACAACATCAATGGCTACAAGACTGCCTGAGTCTGTAGCGATGTATAGAGATTCTTCACTCAACGCCAGATGTCCTCCGACTGGATAATTCCAGACTTCTATTCTGGTGTTTTTATCAATAGCATAGGTTGTACTGTCAGTACTGGTAAATATATGACTGTCAGTCACTATGATATTCCCAGTAAGATCATCGTCAGGTGGCTCCCATGCCCAAATAAGAGAACCATTGCTTTCATCACGAACACCTAAAAACCCCGACTCAATAGCATAAATCTTTCCACGAGCAAGACTTGGCTGACCGATAAAATTCTGCTGAATTTCATATTTAATATTTCGATTTACTAAATCAAAGTTGATTAAGCGACTATTATGAATAGTAACAACATTGTTACTTGAACCGATGACAGGAGCAAGGTTCATACTCCATCCGCTCCATTCAAAATTAGGATCAGGAATATTTAATTCCTCACCTCCATTTATTCTATTTACAACTGTTAGTTCAGGCGAATGTTCGCCTGTATATGCAAACACATAATCTTCATTCACTGCAGGTGTCCATTGATCATACCCATTAAGATTAACAAACCATAGCTGTTCACCGGTAAGCCCGTCAAAAGCATATGCACCCCCATGATGACCACCATTAACATATACTTTATTATCAAAAATAGTTGGGGCAAAATATCTTTCCCATTGTGCTCTATGAGGACTTTTAAATATTTCAGTCCCGGTCGCTGCGCTATATGCTCTCAGATAAGTATTTTCGTCATTATCACCTGTTTGTATATATACCATGCCGTTATTATAAGCAGGGGGATTCGATGAAAAAATATCAATATAATTCTTTTCCCATACGATTTCTCCATTTTCAGCAATAAGAGCAAATAAATCATTATTATCGAAATAGCCAATTGTGCTAACAAAAACTCTTCCTCCGGCAGCAGTAACAGGATTCAGCGCAACTGAGCTTAACTCTTTCACCCAGCGTTCATTAAAGTAGGGTACAAGCTTGACCGGCACATAACCCGTGTGGGAAGGATTGCCCTGATACATTATCCATGATGGTGCAAAGTATTCATTTTCATTATCTAAAACATTAATAATAGCAGAGTCTGAGATAAAATCAGATGCTGCTACATCAATCGACACTAACTGACGCCCATCTGATATACTGTCATCTATTATGAATAAATCAAAAAAGGCTGTAGTTTCACCGGCTAAAATAGTAGCAAAGGAAGATACTTTAACCTCTGAAGAATCACTGGTAGAGATATAAACTGTGAGGTTATAATCAAGAGCATCTACAATTGAAACACTGCCACCATTGTCAAGCTGTCCATCCCCTTCTCTTAAATATGAAGTGACATTAATAGTTAAAAAAGTATCATTATCCACAACGCTGATGGAATCACTTCCGGAATTCCATCCTTCAACAATGGCATATATTGATGCTGTCTGCAGTCCATCAATCACATAATCATCGCTGACAGTGAAATTAAATTCTGAGGAATCATGTCCAGCCCTGATAATAACCGCATATGGAACTTTGATCTCACTTTCATCACTTGAAGTCAGCAATACTTTTACATCTGAATCAACAGGTGAATCAACAGTCACCTGTCCCTTCCCTGTTAGGGTCCCATCACCTTCTTTCACTGACGCCGGCAATAAAATATTTATTGTGGCAGACTCATTATCATTTACATGTATCACTTGATTGCTTGAAAATATTTCAGGGATAGTACAGTTAATTAAAACATCCTGAGTACCATCTAATAAACCATCATCAACAACTGTTAAATCAAAAGTTACAGATGTCTGTCCTGCAGGAATTGTGACTGAGGCAGGGACAATGACTTCTGAAGGATTACTGGACTCAAGATATGCTGTAATAACTTCTGAGTGGGGTCGTAAGAGTCTAATAACACCCTGTTCTTTAAGCACCCCATCATTTTCATAAGTACTTCGAGGAACAGTAAATTTAAAAGGAACATTTAACTCAATCTTCTGCACCTTAAAACCATCCCGATAATTATTCCCGTAGACTATAAAGGCCCTCTGTCCTGTCTGATCTATTGCTATCCCTCTTTTCGGAGGAGCATCACTTGGATTTTCACGAAGTACATTGTATTGAAAGTTAATCTTTTTTTGTTTTGTATCATACTGGTAGATGACACCTGTAGCGCTGCTGAGTCCATAAACAAAATCCCCTTTCAAATCAAGCGCCACTCCAGATGAATAATCATACGCCTCAAGATTTTTTATCAGATCAAGATTTCCACTATCAATTATATTAACAGGCCGGTTGGTTACATACAGCTCTCCGTATCTTGGAGAAATAGCAAAATCAATAAGAGAACCAGCATCACCTTGTGTATTTCCACCAATATATCTAGGCGTTTCTCCAGAAATATCAAATCTAAATAAGGACCCATTAGAATAATAATCTTCAGCTACGTAGAGTGTTTCGCCTGATAAATCCGTTTTTAAAATAGAGTCTTTATAAATTGAATCAGATAAATCAAAACCAGAACCAAAGGATTTCACAACAGATTCAGTGACAGGGTCAAAATAATACACATACCCTGAGGGTTCAGAGGTCAGCAGCATCAAGCCTCCATCTTGAGTAAAGTCAGCAGAAACCACATTCAAGTTGGTCAACAACTCTCTTGCGTCTAGGGTTTCAAGGTCCACAAGAAAAAGAGTTTCACCTGCGACAGCCAGTGTGCTGTTATCCTTACTTATGGCCAGATTCTTAAAACTACTGTCAAGTGATAAACGATAAATCACTTTTAAAGATTGAGAATCTATCACTACCAGCTGCTTGTTACCGGCATCACCCAGATAAATAACATTGCGGATATTATCTCGTAGGATGCAGTTAATTTCGGAACTAAGAGTATCATCAATCCATATGATATTGTCATTATCAGTGACAGCAAAATCAGCTGAATAGTCAGAAAACCCTTCAGCATGAGCTGTAATGTTAACCCATTGGATTCCATCTTTTTCTGAGTCATCAATAACAGTGATATCAAAAGTAGCAGACGTCTCCCAGGCAGGAATAATAACAGAAGATTGAACTGTTATTTCTGATGAGTCATTAGAAGAAAGAAATACTTCCAGATCATATGACAAAGTAGCTGAGAGTGTAATAACACCACCATCATATATTGTCCCATCACCTTCACAAAAAGCTACTGAATTTGTCACACTCAAAGCGGCAATTTCATCGTCCAGTATTTTAACTGTTGTAAATGCGGACTCCCAGCCTTCAACACTTGCAGTAATTGTAATATACTGGTCCCCTTCGATTTTCACATCATTGATCACATTGAGATCAAAATATGCAGATGTATTTCCCTTCGGAATTATTATTTTACGAGGAAAAACAATTTCTCCCCAAATATCTGCGCTTAATGTAATTTCAACATCATCTTCAACCGGTTGGCTCACGGTTATGCACCCCTGACCGCTCAAAACCCCATCGCTCTCAGCCACTTCATCAGGCAGTGCCAGTAGCAATAATGCTGTTTCATTATCCTTTATAATAATACTGCTTTTTGCTTCAGGATAACCAGCCGCGGAGGCTTTGACAGTCACGGATTTTGAACCGTCAAGAATAGAGTCATCCAGAATAGTAACATCAAAAGAAACCGATGTTCGTCCTGCTGGAAACAGGACTGAAGCAGGAACCTGAACCTCTGAAGTATCACTGGATTCAAGATAAACCACCTGATCATCTGAAGGTGCGTCCAGCAAAGATAAAACCCCCTGATCTTCCAGCACAATATTGCTCTCTGCTGCGCTTTCAGGAACTGTCAATTTTAATGGGAAATTTAAATCAACAACCTGAACCTTATACTTCGAATTATAATAATCATTACCATGAATAATAAATGCACGCTTCCCCGACCGGTCCACAGTCAATCCTCTATCTTTAGGCTCGCCGTTACTCACTTCTGACAACAAATTATAGTAAAAACTTAATTCACGGTTTTCAGTGTAAAACTGAAATAATAGATTATTATATGGGCTTGTTGGAATTCCATAAATAAAATCCCCCTTTAAATTTGTAGCAACTCCTCCCGGATAGGGCTCTATCTCAAGATTCTGAGTTACCTCAAGAGTATCACCGTCCACAATCTGAATACTGTAAGGAAAACCGCATGCCAAATATATCTCATTATAAAGAGGAGAAATCACAAAATCACGAAGGTTGCTTCCCATATCGTCATGATCATCTTCAGCAAGAAAAATTGGGGTGTCTCCGGAAATATCAATTTTATAAAGTGAGGCAGGAGATATGCCTCTCTCTCCAACATAAAGAATATTCCCATCTGCGTTAGTCTTAATAAGTCCATTGTGGATATTCTCATCTAGATTTTGACCAACGCCAAATGAATTAGTAGTTGTTTCTGTATCAGTATCATATTGATAAATAGACCCTGAGGCCAGCAGCATAAGGTCATTATTGTGATCGAATCCCGCTGAAATCACATCGAGATCAGTGGATAATTGTCGTGCTTCAAATGTTTCCAGATCAACAAGAAAAACATTCTTGCCAACAATAACCATTGAACTATTATCTTTGCTGATCGCCATATCTGAAAAACTGCTGTCAAGTGCCAGACGAAGAATAATCTTTAATGATAATGCGTCAATGACAACAAGATGTCTGTTACCCTTATCCGCAAGATAGATAACATCACGCACATCATCACGCAATATCAGTGAAAGATCGGAACTTTTCGTTTTATCTATCCATGATATATTGTCATTATCTGAAACGGAAATATCCTCAGTCACGGAGTTCCAGCCTTCGGCAGAGGCAGTAATTGTTACAATCTGGACACCGTCATCAACCAAATCGTCTATGATAGTAATATCAAACTGAGCTGAACTTTGCCCGGCATAGATTATAGCAGACGATGGGACTCGCAATTTATCAGTATTGTCAGATGACAGAGCAATAGTAATATTCTCTTCAACCAAAGCACTGACACTTATAGTTCCGGAAAGAATACCATCACCTTCTGATGCTGTCGCGGGAATTTCCAGTGTAATAGGAGTTGTTAAATCATTATCATGAACCTGGATTCGATCTGTTACCTTGGCGCATCCAGGCCTTTTAGCTGTGACAGTAACGGTTTGTGAGCCATCAATATAAAAATCATCTATAACTTCAATATCAATAGTAACCGATGTTTCACCTGCTGGAATTATCACAGAGGAAGGCAACAAAATTTCAGATGTATCATCAGCAGATAAAAATAGTGTAAGGTCTTCCTCAACTGGATAATCTATACTTACAATTACACTATCATAAAGAATCCCATCGCCCTCAGTGGCAAATTCAGGTATATTGAGGCTTATATCAAGACAAGGGATCAAACCCAAAGAGACTGCATTATATGCATTCAGCCTTCCTGAGCTGTAGAATCTTCCAGCAAATTCATCATTAGAGTCGACTCCATCAAGTATTGCATTCTTTAATTCAGAAACAGAAATATCAGATACTAAAGACTCTATCAGGGCAGCGGTACCAGAAACATGGGGAGCGGCCATTGATGTTCCATCCATATATTGATATTCGGTTCCGCTGTAGGATGTAGAAAATGCCGATACAGATACATCATCAATATAAAAACCCTGGTAATTATAAGATTCATCACTTACAAAGCGGAAACGGATATAAACTGTACCTTTACCTTCATAATCTCTTAAATCAACAGTATAATTAAACCATTCCCCATTAGATGTACCATCAATTAATTCGCAATCTATCCAACCTGTATTGTTTGTAGACGCCTGAACATATAACATATCATAATCAGACTCAGATGCTCCGTTTATCTTAAAATCAAGCCTTGCACCTTTTCGATTTGCGAGACTGAACGAAGGACTCACTGCCCATGAATTACTGTTACTGTTATAATAACCGACAGGACTTTCCGAAAGAGAGTAAGATGAAGAATAATATTGAGAACCTGTAATACTCCATTCATTTTGTGTCCCGCCTGTTGTCCAGTCGCTGATATCACCGTCATCAAAGTTATCTGACCATATTATAACTCTAGCAGGAACAGTACTGTATATGTTTTCACCCGGAGCACCTAAATCAACAGAAGTAGTGCCGTAGTTAGAAAAGTAAGTTAGATTGTCATACTGATCAGTAGCTGCAACCGAAATAATATTAGATGAATCATAACCTGAAGGATAAAGAGGACTTGTATCAATATTTATTCCATCATTACCTGCTGCACATACTATTACTGCGGATGATGCATCAATTGCATCTTTCAGTGCCTGGCTGTAATCCTCACCACCCCAGCTTAAGTTTATGACATCAGCACCATTTTCACTGGCATACTCTATAGCCGCTATAAGATCACTTGTATATCCGTAGCCTTCAGTATCAAGACCACGCACAGGCATTATTTTTGCTGACCAGGAAATCCCTGCTATGCCGGCATTATTATTTCCAACTGCAGCTATGATACCGGCTGCATGGGTACCGTGATCATTGTAATCCATAGGGTCATTGTCTGAATCTACAAAGTCCCAGCCTCTTACATCATCTATTTTCCCATTGCCGTCATCATCAACACCGTTGCCGGCAATTTCTCCGGGGTTTATCCAGATATTTGCAGAAAGGTCAGGGTGATTATAATCAACACCCGTATCAATAACAGCAACAATTACATCCGAACTTCCGGTTGTTATATCCCATGCCTCGGTCGCATCCATATCCGCATCAACAGTCCCTGCTGTCTCATTAAGTGTCTGCCCTGTATTTTTAAGCGCCCACTGTTTACTGAAATGAGTATCATTGGGTGCTGCCTGTATACTGTACAGAAAATTTGGTTCTGCATATTCAACATCAGGGTCATTATTATAGATCTCAAGCGCCTGATCAATATCCATACCATCCTTAATCTTAAGACGTTTTATACCGGACCGGCTGTAGGTTTTAATTGCCTTGAACCCTGATTTTATACCGAATGACTGAGGAGAGGATGATTTACCGGAATTCTTGTATTTGACTATTATTTCATCTTTTTTATAATTCAGGTCATGGGATCTTTTACTACGCTTTATGGGGGAATCATCACCGCCGTTAGCAAGGGAAGCAAACAATAAAATAAATATCAGCAAAGCATAGAATATTCCGGTCTTTTTCATGAGTTCACCCTATTTATTGTTTATTCGATATTTATGATTGGGTTCGGCATACTTTATCCGGTCAAGCTTTTTCAGATTTTTTAAAACTGTCTCTAATGATACATCACCAACAACTTTCATAAGATACAACCCTGAAGTACTCAGCTCTTTAACAATTTCAAGGCCGTATTGACCCTGTATTTTTTTCACATATTCCGGATCAGTTCCCGGTTTAAACTTCACAAGTATTTCAGTAGGAGCCGTAATATTTTTTTGTGTCTTTGTTTTTTGAGGTTTTACTTCCATAATTTTTTCCTGGCCATTACCGGCACAGGCAAAGGAAGCTGTAAATAAAATGGCATAAACAATATTTTTTAAATATCCCATAGCAAGCCTCCTGTAAAATAAAAGTAAGCCATTACAACTCATCAAAACATACCGGCAGTTCCAGGCCCTGTTTTAATGCTCCCACAAACACGGAGCTTTCATATTAAACCAGTAACCATACCCCGGCTCCATGGTTGTAAGATCACTGAAATCCGGATTTTCAGGATCATACACAAGCCATTTTCCATCTTTATATGCCCATACACTGATTACATTATTCTTAATTAATGAAATCACATTAGAAGTCAGTTCAGATACTGCAGAGTTATACCCAACCAGATTCCAGCCTTTTGAAAGATTTACGCCAGTATGATCCAGAGAACCGGTAACAGCAAGATCAGCTGAGCTACTCATATTAAACCAGTACCCCTTCCCTGCGGTTATCTCGCCAAGATCACTAAAGTCCGGATTTTTTGGATCATAGACCCGCCATTTATTATCAGTATAAGCCCATACGCTGATATACATCCCCTGAATATTTGAAAGAGCATTTGCTATACTTGTATCTGCAGGGTCCTGATAGAATGAAACAAGATTCCAGTTTGTTTCAAGCGACATTACCTGGGCCTGCTGAACAGGATTAATTTTTATTGTGCACTGGCTGGCATTTTTTAACCCGCTAAAATCTTCAACGGTCAATTCAAAAATAAAAGACTCTCCGTTAATCCCGACATTGGGTGCGGTAAAAACAGGTGATACGGCAGTTGAATCGGATAGCGTCACTGTAGTGCCTGTGAGCTGAGTCCATTTATATGAAGCAATACCGTCATCAGGATCATAGGAAGCACTTCCGTCAAGGATAACAGTTGTTCCTGAATCTACTGACTGATTAGTTCCGGCATCCGCAACAGGAGATTCATTAAGCCATGTTATATTCACAATACATTTATCAACAGACTGAAGCTGGCCGTTATCTATAGCAAGAAGTTCAAACTCAATGGATTCGCCGCCAGGTCCGACATCCGGTGCAGTAAATGATGGAGCCACAGAAGTAATATCCGAAAGAGTAACTTCAGTTCCTGAAATTTGCCTCCACTCATAAGAAGCGATACCATCATCAAAATCATATGAGCCTGATCCATCCAGCCCGACAAGTTCACCTTCATTAACAGTCTGATCTGAACCAGCATCTGCAACAGGAGGCTCATTAAGCCATGTTACATTGATTATACAGGTATCACTATGCGCCTGCCTTCCATAATCTGTTACGGTCAATTCAAATAATATTGATATGCCGTCAGGCCCTACATCAGGAGCAATGAAATGCGGTGAGACAGCACTAGAATCTGACAGGTTGACAATCGGACCTTCTATCTGCAGCCATTCAAGGGTCGAAATCCCATCATCTGGATCATATGAATTAGCTCCGTTAAGAGTTACAACACCTCCCTCATCAACAGTCTGGTCTGTACCTGCGTTAGCAACCGGTGGTTGATTCTGAAAATCGGTATTATCATCAGGATCCGTTCCTGCCAGGTATTCATTAAAATTGGTAAATCCATCACCATCCTTATCACTATCCGCATCATTTACTGTTGGATCAAGTCCGAAGGAAACTTCATAATTATCGGGCATACCGTCACTGTCTGTATCCGATGATTCAGGATTTGTTTCCCGGGCATCAATTCTTCCGTTAAAGTTACTGTCTTCCTGACCGTCAGTTAAAGAATCACCATCACTGTCTGCACTGAGAGGATTACTGATTGTTGAGTCATCAAGGTCCGGTTGGAATACAGCCGAATCGGTATCTGTTGCATGACCTGCTGTATAACCCAGCTCGGTACCATCCTGTATACCGTCACCATCTGAATCAGCCTTTGCAGGATCAGTCTCATCGCTATCGATGTATCGATCCTGATTGGCATTCTCAACACCATCAGGAATACCATCATCATCAGTATCAGCGTCATTGGGATCTGTTCCAGTAATCACCTCAAAACTGTCAATTACACCATCCCCATCCGAATCACCGGATGCAGCCTTCGAAGCCTGGTCTGTTCCGCCGTATGCCCCAAGATTAATTCTGGCACCATTATCCGAAGGTTCATCACTAAAATCATCGGAAGGATCACCAACATCAAGGCCAGGACTGTTTTCACCATCAATAGACCATAGACCATAGACCATCATGGTAACTTCCGCCTGTACTCTTTAAATGAAAATCCCCGTTATCTGGATCAACAAATCCAGGATCAATAGATATGCTGTTTGCATCCATACCGGTATTGGTCTGCCAGTCTGCTAAATCATTTACAGTCATATCAAAATACCCAATATATGCTCCATTTGTCGCATATATAAGGTTATAGTCAGAGGATTCAACAGATGAGGAATAACTTCTTATCCCAATATCGCCGGATCCGTCCGCCCAGATAATATTGTTTTTCAGGATAAGATTGTCCACACGCATTAAATTTATCTGATCATCACCGTTTTTAACAATGGTATTGTTAACAATTTTACTGTTCTCAGAATCACTGTATATGTAAATACCATCATCTCCATTATCATAAATAAGATTGTTTGAATAAGTTCCACTTCCAGCGTCTCTCACACGTATGCCGAAATATAAATTGGATGATACATTGACATTACTGATTGTGCAGTAATCAGAATATTGGACATATATTCCGCTATTGCCACCCGTTATCTTCATAAAATGTTGAGCTTCGCCTGTGTATTTAGAACTCACAGCAGTACGAATAGTCACATAATAACTATTATTTATAAAAAATGCATAATTTCCACTTTCTGCAGAATTACGGTCAATAACAACACCGTATGGTGAAGCCTCAAATATTACAGGTGCAGTATCCGCCCCCTGATCATATTCTGTTATTGAAATATTTTCAGTTAATATATAGTTACCGGTATCTATATGGACAACATCTCCCGGCTCAAGGTTATAAGTATCCAGTATGCCCTGCACAGTTGCTTTAGGGGCAGCTGCACTTAATCCGTCATTCTCATCATCACCAGTTCCTGTACACCATTCATCCAGATCAGTAGAGGCGTCATTTACATAATAGTAAATTGGGCCATTGTGGACATAAAACCAGTTACTGCTTTCAGTCGATACATCTGTATCTTCATTTGATGTTAATTTCAGCTTATAGAGCGCACCATCAGAAAAGGCTGCAGTATCCCATGCATAATACCCGTCTTCTGCCGGGATATTTTCCGATATCACAGTCCATGTTAAGCCGTTATCAATGGAATACTCAAGGGTTATGGTATCTCCGTTGGACCAGGCCTGCCCATTCAATAACCATGAGATATCATATGTCCCATTAACAACTTCACCACCATTTAAGGCAGTGAGAATCAATGCCCTTCGGGATGGAGACTTGGATGCCTGCTCTGTGCAGCCATAGGCGCCGATATTGACTCTTTCACCATTATCTACAGGTTCATTACTGCAGTCATCTTCCGGATCGGCTGTATCAAGCCCCGGGCTGTCTTCTGTGTCGGTCGCCCATGTGTTTTCGTGGTAGCTTCCCCCTGAACTTTTTAAATGATAATCTCCGTTATCAGGATTAACAAATCCCGGATCAAGTGAAAAACTGTTTGCATCAAAGCCGGTAGATTCACTCCAGTCTGACAGACCGGTATAAGAAGTGTTTTCATAATAACCAATATGTGCGCTGTTAACAGCATAGATAATATTATAGTCTGAATCGTTAATTGTTCCGGAATAACAATATACAGCATAATTACCGGAACCATCAGCCAGTATTATATTATTTTTTAATAAGATATTTTGTGTATACCGCATATATATCGAGGAGTTACCATTTTTTAAGAGAGTATTATTCAATATTTCGCTGTTACGGGAATCATCAAATAAATAAATGCCATATTCTCCATTTTCATGTATGAGATTGTTTGAATAGGTTACATAGGAACTGTCATTGGAGTAAATACCATCTTCCGCATTGGATGATATCTCCAGCCTGTTTATTACACAGTAATTGGAGTTTACCAGAAGTATTCCAACATTCGCTCCGCCAAGTTTCATGAAGTACTGTGGCACTTCGGAATATTTGCTGCTGACAGCTGTATTGATATTCACATAATTGCTGTTATTTAAATAAAAAACATATTCACCGCTTTCTGTCGCGCCACGGTCAATAACAACACCATACGGTGACGCTTCGAATGTTATATGAGCGTTCTCCTTGCCCTGATCGGACTGTGTAATTTCAATAGAAGCTGAAAGTGAATACATTCCTGTATCAATATGAACCACATCACCTTCTTCAAGGTCATAAGTATCAAGGACGTCCTGCACTGTTGCTTTTGGTGAGGCAGGAGTCAGGCCGTCATTTGTATCATCACCGATTCCGGTACACCACTCATCTAGATCAGTAGATCCATCATTCACATAATATTCTATAGGCCCGTTATGCACATAGAACCATCCATCGCTTACGGCAATAGAACCGGCGCCTTCATTACTTTTTAACCGTATAATATAGTAGGGTCTGTCAGTTAATGAAGAAGTATCCCATAAATATGATTCACCTTCGGCTAAAACAGTTTCTGACACTACATTCCATGTTGTCCCGTTATCACTTGAATACTCGATAGTCAGCGTATCGCCGGTTTCCCAGTTCTGACCGTTTATTTTCCATGTTATTTCAAGGGTGTCATGAACAATCATCCCTGAATAAACATCAGGAATAATCAATTCCCTGCCGGATGGACTTTTTGATGCCTGCACCGTATTTCCAAATGCACCAAGGTTAATATTGTCTCCGTTATATTCCGGTTCATTACTGTAATCATCCGAAGGATCTCCCATGTCAATACCCGGACTGCTTTCCAAATCAATAATCCATGAACCATCCTGATAACTTCCACCTGTGCTTTTAAGATGATAATCCCCGTTTTCAGGATCAACAAATCCGGGCTCGCTTGATAAACTGTTCAGATCATCACCCGTAGCAGCCTGGCAATCTGCCAGGTTACTACAGACTCCGGAATAATAACCTGCATAGGCCCCATCTGTGGCATAAATAAGGTTATAGTCCGAACTTCCATTGCTTCCTGGAAAACGATACACACCATAATCTCCTGAACCGTCAGCCCAGATTATATTATTTTTAAAAACAACATTACTTGTTGATGTCATATAAATCTCGTAATTGTCATTTTTAACTACTGTGTTATTAACAAGGGTGTTCGAACTATATGCAGAAATACCGTAGTTTCCGTTATTATAAACAAGATTATTTGCAAAGGTTACATATTCGCTGCTGCCGGAATATAGTCCGGTGTTTAGATTATCGGAAATTTCAAGTTTCTTTATTGTGCAGTAATCAGAGTCATATAAATAGATGCCGTAATACCCACCGGTCAGCATCATAAGATATTGTGGTTCACCTGGGTATTTTTCGCTTTCACCGGTGCGAACAGTGATATAGTCGCTTCTATAAATATATATAACAGAATCATTTTCTGTTGACCCCTGCTCGATAATGACACCATAGGGAGACCCTTCCAGGATAACATTTGCACTTTCGTCACCCTGATCGGATTCTGTAATATGGATATAGTCAGTCAAGGTGTAATTTCCGGTATCTATATGAATAACATCTCCGCCTTCAAGATCATATGTATCAAGTATAGACTGAACAGTACTTTTAGGTGAGGCAGGAGTTAAACCGTCATTTGCATCATCGCCAATTGCTGTACACCAAACATCAAGTTCGGTTGAATTATCATTCACATAATATTCAATAGACTGGTTATGAATATAAAACCAGCCATCACTTTCTACATAAGAACCTTCATCATTATTGCTTGTAATTCGGAGTAAATAATAGGGACTGTCAGGATAAGTTGAAGTATCCCAGGAATAGGACCCGTCTGTAGCGGTAACAGTTGTAGAAATTACAGACCATGTAGCCCCATTATCATTAGAGTACTCAATTATTAATGTATCTTCTGATTCCCAGCCGGTGCCGTTCAGAATCCAGGTAATTTCATAATCCCCCTGAATAATCTGCCCTTCATATGCAACAGGTAAAATAAGTTCCCTTCCGTCAGGATGCTTTGAAGCCTGTTCTGTTCCACCGTATGCTCCAAGGTTGATTCTGTCGCCGTTATTCACCGGCTCCAAGTCATATGCATCTTCGGGATCGCCCATATTAATTCCGGGGCTGCTCTGTGCATCCGCTGTCCATATCCCGTAATGATAACTTCCACCCGTACTTTTTAAATGATAATTCCCGTTATCCGAATCAACAAATCCGGGAGCAATCGACAAGCTGTTAAAGTCATTATCGGTTGCATTCTGCCAGTCTTCCAGCCTTGCTACTGTACTGCTGTTATAATAAGCGGTATATGCGCCATTAGTAGTATAGAAAAGATTATAATCGGAGGTATTTATACTTATACTTCTGCTGTAAATACAGCAGTCTCCTTCAGCATCAGACAATATTATATTATTCTTTAATGTCATATTTGAAGAGTAGGACATATACAGCTCAACACCATCATTTCCCTGAATCGTATTATTCACAATAAAACTGTTATCAGCTTCACCTAAATAAAATCCAACTCCTCCGTTTTTGTTAATAATATTATTTGAATATATCCCGTTACTGCTGTCATTTGAGTGTAAACCATAAGAATAATTAGAGCATATTTCCAGTCTATTGATTATGAGGTATTCGGAATCATAAATATGCATCCCATAATATCCCCCTGTCAGTTTCATAAAACGCTGAGGAACATCATCATACTTCACACTTGTTGCGGTTCTAATGGTAACATAGTCACTGGTATCCACATAAAAAACATAGTCGCCATATGATATTGAGCCTCTATCAATAGTAACACCATATGGCGAACCTTCAAATATTACAGGAGCATTTTCTGAACCCTGATCAAATTCAGTTATTTCAATATTGGCGGTAAGTGAATAGTTACCTGTGTCGATATGGACAGTATCACCTTCTTCAAGGTCATACGTACCCAGTATAGCCTGCACAGTGGCTTTGGGAGTTGCAGGGGTTAATCCGTCATTTGAGTTATTTCCCGTTTCTTTACACCACTCATCCAGATAAGTGGAACTGTCATTCACATAATATTCTATTGGTCCATTATGTACATAGAACCAGCTCTCACTTTGGGTTGATGATTTTTCACCATCATTGCTTGTAACCCTAATCAAATAATACGGTCTGTCGGCTAAAGAAGCAGTATCCCATGAATAAAATCCATCTTCAGCCGAAACAGATTCGGAGATAACATTCCAGCTGGAGCCGTTATCACTTGAGTATTCTATCTTTACAGTATCCCCTGATTCCCATTCCTGCCCGGTGGTTAACCATGTTATATCAGCGGCATCCCGGATTATTTCCCCGCCGTTCATGTCTAAAAGAATCAATTCTCTGCCGTCCGGACTTTTTGATGCCTGGTCAGTACAGCCGTATGCCCCAAGGTTTACTCGGCTGCCGTTTTCAACCGGCTCATCACTGTAATCACCTGAAGGATCCCCTGTATCAATTCCGGGACTGCTTTTCTGGTCAACAGACCATGTACCATTTTTATAACTTCCGCCTGTACTTGTTAGATGATAGTTACTGTCATCCGGGTCAACAAAGGCAGGATTACGCCATAAGCTGTTGGCATCAGTTTCTACCTCAGTCTGCCAGTCAGATAATGAGATCAAAGAACCGTTATAATACCCCAGATACGCCCCGCCTGTTGTGTAAAACAGATTATAATCAGAATATTCAAATGTCCCGGAAACCCGGTATACGGCATAATTGAGCTGCCCATCAGCCTGGATAATATTATTTTTAAACACAAGATTTATTGTAGCGCTTATATATACCTGGGCATTATTATTACCAAGTATGGTATTATTAACAATTGAACTGTTATCGCCATCATATAAATCAATACCATGGCCTCCATTTTCAACCAGGAGATTATTTGAATAGTCTACATGTCTGCTGCTCATGGAATAAATACCTGAAGATGAGCTTGAAGATATTTTGAGTTTATTTATGGAGCAGTAGTCCGCATTATTAAGATATACACCATGAGAGCCATTTGTAAGGTTCATCATGACTCTGGTCTGCCCGAAATATTTATCACTTACAGCGGTTCGAATAGTTATATAATCGCAATCATCCAGATAAAAGATATTATGACTATATGATGCTGCACTTCGATCAAAAACAACACCGAACGGTGAAGCCTCAAGTATAACAGGAGCGTTCTCTTCTCCCTGATCAGATTCTGTAATAATAATATTTGATAACAGGTAATAAGTACCGGTATCAATATGAACAATATCCCCCATCATAAGGTCATAGGCATCTATTATAGCCTGGACAGTAGCCTTGGGAGTAGCAGGAGTTAATCCGTCATTTAAATCATTACCAGCATCCGTACACCACTCATCCAGATTAGTGGAATCATCATTTATATAATAGTGGATAGGCCCATTATGCAGATAGAAGGAAGATTCACTGATTTTTGATATATCATTATCCTGATTGCTGGTTATTCGAATAATGCCGTATGGGCTGTTTTCCGACAATTCACTGTCCCACAGGTAATAGCCGTATTCTGCAATAGCTGATTCTGTAATAACATTCCAGGTAGCACCGTTATCGCCGGAATACTCAATCGTCAAGGTATCTCCGATACCCCAGCCCTGCCCCATATACAGCCATGTTATCTTAGATATTCCCCGAATAACTTCTCCATCCTCTAAAGAAGTAAGGAACAGCTCACGACCTGAAGGACTTTTTGATGCCTGATCAGTTCCTCCGTATGCACCAATGTTAATTCTGTTTCCATTGTTCTCAGGTTCACTGCTGTAGTCACTGGAAGGATCACCGGTATCAATCCCCGAACTGGGTTCTGAATCAACGTACCACAGACCGCTGCTGTAACTGCCGCCTGTGCTTTTTAAATGATAATCCCCATTGTCAACATCAACAAATCCCGGATCAAAAGAGTTGCTATTTTCATCTTCACCGGTTGCATTTTGCCAGGTATTAATTGAGGATAGAATAGCGTATTCATAGTATCCTATATATGCACTGTTAGTGGCATAAATAAGATTATAATCGGAATATTCAATACTCCCATTATAATTATATATACAGTAATCCTCTGAACCATCAGCCCAGATTATATTATTTTTTAACGTAATACGATTTGTTGAATAGATATATACCTGGTCATCGCTATTCTGAACTACTGTATTATTCAGCAATACACTGTCATCGGCATCATCCATATAGATGCCGTCATCAAGGTTTCCGTATATGAGATTATTTGAATAAGTAACACTGACGCTGTCAACAGAATAAATGCCGTCATTTGAATTAGCATATATCTCCAGTTTATTTATTGTACAGTAATCAGCATCATTAAGATATAGACCGTAATATCCACCGGTCACTTTCATGTAAGATCTTGTTTCATCAGGATAACTCTCGCCTTCTGCAGTCCGGACGGTAATATAATCACTCCCATTAAGGAAAAAAACAGCATCTCCTGATGATGTCGATTCACGATCAATAGAAACACCATAGGGCGAAGCTTCAAATATTACAGGAGCAGTTTCCGTACCCTGATCTGACTCAGTTATCTCAATATTGTTCGTCAGGTAATAGTTACCTGTATCTATATGAACAATGTCTCCAGGTATAAGCTGATATGTATCTATAATGGACTGAACCGTTGCCTTTGGAGCAGCAGGTGCTGTGCCATTATTTGTATCATCACCAATATCACTGCACCACTCATCCAGATCAGTAGATGTATCGTTTACATAATAATGAATTGGGCCATTATGCACATAAAACCAATCTGCACTCTCTGCAGATACTGCAGAATTATCAATTCCTGTAATCCGAACTTTATAGAAAGGGCTGTCTGTTAATGAAGAGGTATCCCATAAATATCCATCATCCGCTACTGAGACTGATTCTGCAATCAGGTTCCATGTTTCACCATTATCAGCGGAATATTCAATCTTTATATTATCTCCGTTCTGCCAGTCCTGCCCTATTGAGACCCACTTTATATTAAAGCTGCCCTCTAGGATTTCGCCGCCATTTAAAATTGTTAGAAACAGCAACCTTTCGGCTGGACTTTTGGATGCCTCTTCTGTTCCGCCATATGCGCCAAGATTTATTCTATTACCGTTAGTTTCAGGTTCACTGCTGTAATTATCAGAAGAAATACCCGTATCGATTCCAGGGCTGCTTTCAGTATCGATAATCCATGAACCGTCCTGATACCTTCCGCCTGTGCTCTTTAAATGAAAATCTCCGTTTTCATAGTCAACGAAAACAGGATTCTGAGATATACTGTGCGTGTCATTACCAGTTACTGACTGCCAGTCCGCAAGTGAGTTAATGAGCTCTCCATAATAGCCTGTACTTGCTCCTTGAGCTGCATAAATCAGATTATAATCCGAATTTAAAGTATAATATGTCGTTCGAAGATAAATACAGCAACTATCCGCAATATCTGTGCTGATTATATTATTCTTTAATGTAACGTTTGATGACGAACTCATATATATCTGGTATCTATCATTCTGAACTATTGTATTATTCACTAATGAACTGGTGCCGGATGCAGATAAATAAAGTCCATCCCCATTGTCAGAAATAATATTATTTGAATAGGTTCCGTATAGACTGCTGTATGCATAGATACCATAATTCAAGTTGGATGATATCTTAAGCCCGCTTATTTCACAGTAATCAGCGTCATATAAATAGATACCGTATTTAGCATTGGTTAATGTTGCCAGGTGCGTAATTTCATCAGGATGACTGCTGCCAGAGGCAGTGCGAATCATTACGTAGTTGCTTTTATTCAGATAAAAAATATAACTTCCGCTGTTAGTCGAATCACGGTCAATAACAACACCATATGGTGAAGCCTCAAATATAACAGGTAAAATTTCGGAACCCTGATCACCTTCAGTTATTTGAATATTTCCTGTAAGAGTATAGGTACCTGTATCTATATGCACCTCATCACCAGGCTCAAGATCGTATGTGTCCAGTATTGCCTGCACAGTGGCTTTTGGAGAGGCTGGCGTTAATCCGTCGTTTGCATCATCACCCGCTTCCGTGCACCATTCATCAAGATCAAGAGAACCGTCATTCACATAATAGTTTATTGGTCCGTTATGTATATAGAAAAAGCTTTCATTTTTAGTGGATATACTTTTATCACCGCTGTATGTAATACGAAGCATATAACCGGGGCTGTCAATCAATGATGTCGTATCCCACAGGTAATAACCATCCTCTGCCGGAACAGCAGAAGAAATAACATTCCAGGTTACTCCATTATCATTGGAGTATTCAATTATAAGGGTATCTTCCGACTGCCAGGCAGTTCCCATAGTCCGCCATGAAATGGTGTAAGTCCCCTGTAGGAAAGCTCCGTCATTCAACCCTGAAAGCAAAATTTCGCGGCCGGAAAGACTTTTTGACGCCTGTTCCGTGCCTCCGTATGCACCAAGATTTATCCTGTCCCCGTTATCTTCAGGCTCACTCTCATATGAGCTTGAAGGATCACCAAAATCAATACCGGGACTGCTCAAATCATCTGTATCCCATACCCCGTTATGATAACTTCCGGATTTACTTTTAAGGTGGTAATCTTCGTTTTCAGCATCGATAAATATCGGTTCAGCAGAAATACTGTTTATATCTTTTCCGGTTGCAGCCTGCCAGTCCTTGAGGGTTGAGTGAGGGCCTTCAAAGTATCCAATGTATGCGCCGCTCGTAGCATACAGGATATTATAATCCGAATATTCTAAAGATTCAGCATAGGAATAGACAGCATAATCTCCTGATCCATCTGCCCATATGATATTGTTTTTCAATGTGGTAAACGAAGGGCCTGCATATATCTGATTAGAGCGGTTTAATACAATCGTATTATTTTCCAGGATACAGTTATCTGAATCACTAAGATTAACTCCATTACTGCCGTTATCAGATATAATATTATTGTAAAAAGCTGAATTATCACTGTTGTTAGAGTATATTCCGTCACTTGAATTTGCTGCTATCTTTACTCTGTTTAAAGTCAGATGGTCTGATAAATAACTATATACTCCGAAATATCCGCCTGTAAGTTCCATGAACTTCATGGGAGAGTCAGGATATGTGCTGCCTGAACCTGTCCGGATTGTGATATAACTGCTGCTATTAATGTAAAAAGCATACCTTCCTGATGATCTTGAACCACGGTCAATTACGACGCCATATGGTGATGCTTCAAATATAACAGGGGCACCATCTGAACCCTGGTCAAGACCGGTGATTTCGATGTTATCACTCAGGTCATAGTTTCCCGTATCTATATGCACAACATCACCAGGTTCGAGATCATATGTATCCAGAATATTCTGCACAGTGGCCTTTGGAGCAGCAGGGGTTAAGCCGTCATTTTCATCATCACCAATTGCAGTGCACCATTCATCAAGTTCAGCAGAACTGTCATTTACATAATAGTCTATTGATTCGTTATGTATATAGAACCATGAAATACTTTCTGAAGAGATATCAGCATCGTCATTGTATATTATTCGTATTTTATAATATGGACTGTCAGTCAGAGAAGATGTGTCCCAGGAATATGATCCGTCTACTGCACCCCCTGAAGTTGTTACAACATTCCATGCCTCACCATTGTCATCTGAATACTCAATAGTAACAGTATCCTCTGCCTGCCATCCCTGGCCTCTTGCGAGCCATGTTACCTCAACTGTTCCATTGACAATCTCGCTGCCGTTCAGTGCTGTCAGTATTAACACCCTCCCTGAGGGACTTTTTGATGCCTGTTCAGTATTACCATAGGCTCCAAGATTAATTCTGTCCCCATTATTGTCAGGTTCAAAACTGTAATCATAAGAAGGATCACCGCTGTCAACAGCAAAACTGTTTTCTGTATCAGCTGTCCAGACACCGTTATGATAACTTCCATACGAGCTTTTCAGATGATAGTCTCCACTTTCAGAATCAACAAACATGGGATTGATAGAAAAACTGTTGGTATCTCTTTCGGTTGATGTCTGCCACTCTTCCAGAGTAGCCAGAATCTCGCTGCTATATCCAATATATGCCCCGTTTGTTGCATAAATCAGGTTATAATCGGATGCAACATCAGACTCATTTCCCTCAGAGTCTCCATTAACATAAATACCATAGACTCCAGCCCCATCCGACCATATGATATTGTTTTTTAATGTTATATTTGACTCATAATTATATATATAGATCTGCTTATCACCATTGTTATAGATGGTATTATTAACGATCAGGCAGTTTTCTGAAGGAGAAGACAGAGATATACCATGGCTGCCATTATCATGAATAAGATTATTTGAATAAATAACGTTGGAAGTGTTATATGAAGTAATTCCATAGTTGCTGTTAGAAGATATCTCCAGCCTGTTTATTACACAATTTTCGGCATTCCGAATATAAACACCCTGTGTAGCCCCTGTTAATTTCATAAAAGACTGCGGTTCATCAGGATATTTGTCACTTGCAGATGTTCGGACTGTTATATAATCACTGCTATTAAGGTCAAAAACATAACCGCTGCTGTCCCTGTCAATAACAACACCATAAGGCGATGCCTCGAAAACAACGGAAGCTGCATCTGATCCCTGATCATATTCAGTGACCTCAATATTTTCCGTTAGAAAATATGTACCAGTATCAATATGGACAACATCTCCATCTTCGAGGTCATAGCTATCCAGAATTGCCTGAACAGATGCCTTTGGAGTAGCCGGGGTAAGGCCGTCATTTGAATCATTCCCTGCTTCCGTACACCACTCATCAAGATCAACAGAGTCATCATTGACATAATATTCTATTGGACCATTGTGCACATAAAACCAGCCGTTACTTTGGGTATATATGTTATTATCATTATTGAAAGTAATCCTTATTTTAATAAATGGACTATCGGACAATGAAGAGGTATCCCATAAAAATGAACCGTCAGAGGCTAAAACCGAACCGGAAATCACAGTCCAGGTTTCCCCGTTATCAGAGGAATACTCTATCATTACAGTATCACTGTTTTCCCACTCATTCCCTTTAAACAGCCATGTTATTTCATAACTATCCCTGACTATTTCCCCGCCAAATAAAGATGAAAGTATCAATTCACGATTTGCAGAAATCTTTGATGCCTGATCAGTCCCCCCGTATGCACCAAGGTTTATTCTGCCGCCATTATCTTCAGGCTCTTCATTATAAACATCGGAAGGATTTCCCATGTCAATTCCCGGACTGGTTTCAGAATCCAGGCCCCACTCTCCGTTATGATAACTTCCGCCTGAACTTTTCAGGTGATAGTCACCATTATCAGCATCAACAAAAACAGGATCAAATGAAATACTGTTTAAGTCATAACCGGTACTGTTTTGCCATTCGATAAGAGTTGAATGAATTTTATCAGTATACCCGGTATAGGCACCATCATCAGCATAAATCAGGTTATAGTCCGAATACTCAATATCATCCAGGCTGCAGTATACTGCATAAATATCTGAACCTTCAGCCCATATTATATTGTTCTTTATAGTAATATCTGATGAAGAGCTAACGTATATCTGATCATCATCATTATCCGTGATGGTATTATTTATAATTTTAGTTTTATCAGAATCAGAGGTTAATAAAATACCGTTATAGCCGTTATGATGTATGAGATTATTTGAATAGGTAGCATTGCTGCTTCCTGTAGACCTGATGCCGTAGTAATTATTTGACGATACTTCAAGTTTTTTAATGGTACTGTAATCAGCATTATCGAGATACACTCCGCTGTATCCACCGGTTACATTCATAAAGAACTGTTCTTTTCCGGCATACTTCTCGCTTGAAGCAGTACGAATGGTAATATAAGCGCTATTATTAAGGTAAAAAGCATATGTATTCGATGAAGTTGAATTTCGGTCAATCACAACACCGAATGGTGAAGCTTCAAAAATAACAGGAGAAGAGGCCGTTCCCTGATCAGCTTCTGTAATTTCGATATTTGATGCTAATATATAAACACCGGTATCAATATGAACAACATCTCCCTGTTCAAGATCATAGGTATCAAGAATAGCCTGCACTGTTGCTTTAGGGTTAGCAGGTGTAAGTCCGTCGTTTTCGTCATATCCGCCGCCTGTACACCATTCATCCATCGTGACTGATCCGTCATTAACATAATAGTGAACAGGAATATTATGGACATGAAAAACTGCTGCACTCTCTGCTGATACGCCGGTGTCTTCATTGCATGTGATCCTGATAAGGGCATTGAGACTATCGGCGAATAAAGTTGTATCCCACATGTAACTGCTTCCTGATACAGGTATAGACGCAGATACCACACTCCAGGTATCACCGTTATCACCTGAATACTCAATCTTTACAGTATCACTGCTCTGCCAGCCCAGACCTGAAATTACCCACCTTATTGGGAAAGTCCCTGAGACGACTTCATCACCATTAAGGGAATGAATAAATATTTCCCGTCCTGAAGGAGTATTGGATGCAAACTCAGTATTACCGTATGCACCAAGATTTATTCTGGAGCCGTTTTGATTTGGTTCACCGCTAAAATCATCTTCAGGATCACCTGTATCAATTCCGGGGCTGGTTTCAGTATCATTTATCCATTCACTAGCATGATAGCTTCCACCGGTACTTTTTAAATGATAGTTATCATTTTCAGAATCAATAAACCCTGGATTGATAGAAATACTTTCCGAGTCCCAGCCGGTTTCTACCTGCCATTCCAGGAGCGTATTATTGCCTTTGTTATAAAAACCTACGCCTGCATCATCATATGCGTATATCAGATTGTAATTGGAATATTTAATACTACCAGCATCAATGTATATGCCATATACCGAATCTTCACCCAACATGATTATATTATTTTTAAGATAGGCATCTAATGAATCTCGCAAATGGATTTGAAAGCCGCTAAACCAGTAATATGAAGAATTATTTACTATAGTATTATTAATAATAGTGCTGTTATTTGAGTTACTGGATAAAAGTATTCCTCCGGATATATTATTGTGTATTAAATTATTGGAGAAGGTTGCAAAATTACTTTCAAAAGCAGATATCCCATAAGAATTAGATTTTATTTCAACCCTGTCAACTATGCAATGTACGGAGTTAGTAATTAAAACCCCAGCAGCCCCTCTTTGTAATATCATATAAGCCTGGATTTTATCAGGATGGCTGCTGCATTGTGCAGTACGAATTGTAATATAGCTGCTGTTATTAATATTGAAGGTATAATCACTGTCAAGTAAGGAATCCCAGCTGATTGTAACCCCGTAAGAGGATGCTTCAAAGACTACAGGGGCGGCTTCAGATCCTTCATCAGCCTCCGTTATTTCAATATTTGAGGTCAGGATATAATCACCTGTATCAATATGAACAACATCTCCTGGCTCAAGGTCATAGCTATCTATTATTGCCTGAACTGTAGCCTTGGGAGTGGCAGCACTCAGCCCATCATTCAAATCATCACCAATGCCGGAGCACCATTCATCAAGTTCAACAGATCCATCATTCACATAATATTCAGTGGCATTGCTAAAAGAAGCAAAAAAGAAAAAAATTAAAAGCATTCGGCAGAAGAGTGTATACCATCGGCGACTTCGGAGTAAGGCAGCACTAAATATTAAAGCAGAATCAAGGTTTCGAGTCAGATCAGGCATTATAATTATCTCCATTCCAGATTATCACTTCACATTTTGATTTTAAAAATACTTGAGAGAATAATAAAAAAACCAGTTCACCGCACCCTGCATAAGGGCAGTAAACTGGTTCTGTTTCTTTTCGAGAGGCAGCAGGTAAATTCATCACAGCAATCCACAGGGAAATTGAGTAATAAGAATATAACTATCCTCATTACAATTAAATTTATCTGAATCCCCCTCCCGTGGTATTCAGAGTTTAACGCAACCGGAACATTCCAATTTTTATTTTTTGATATTAAAAAACAATATCAGTATAAGCTATGTATAAGCGGCTAATAAGAGAGCATTCAAATTTTTTTCTTCTTTTAGACCTGTAAAATTTCTATAAGCTTAATAAGCCTGAATTATAAATAGCAAGAATAATGCCTTATTGCGACACTTAAGAAGCATTAATTTCCGCTTTATTTTCAGTAGGTTATTAATTACGGTTAAAGGGTATGTAATCTTTCACAGATGATTTCATGTAATTACATTCTATTATATAGCAAATAATTACATACGCATTTTTTCTATAATATTCAAGCTATAAAAAATAACTTACCAAATCTGTTCAACTTATTAAGCTGAGAGCTTAATGCTCCCACAAACATGGAGCTTTCATATTAAACCAGTAACCATACCCCGGCTCCATAACTGTAAGATCACTGAAATCAGGATTTGCAGGATCATACACAAGCCACTTTTCATCAATAAACGCCCATACACTTATCACATTACCGGATATCAAAGCGATTGCTTCGGATGTGCTCACAGAATCAGAAGAGCTGAAACCGACTAAATTCCATCCTGTGTCAAGCGCTATGCTTTCGGAAGGTACAAACCCTGAAACTGATACCTCTGCAGCATCATACATATTAAGCCAGTACCCTTTACCAGCAGCCAATTCAGTAAGGTCGCTGAAGTCCGGATTTTCAGGGTCATAAACAAGCCATTTATTGTCAGTATACGCCCATACACTTACTATCTTATCCATGATAGAACCCAGGGTTATATTGATAGATTTGTTTTCCGGAATATTGTTAACTGACACAAGATTCCAGCTGCTTTCCATGGATAGTTCATGAACGGAATTACTATATACATGGAATCTTGAAATTGACGGATATTCATTCCATACACCTTCAGCATCCTTATACAAAATAGAAAGAGAGTGCATCCCTCCGCTTAGAGCTCCTATGTTTATGGGAGTTACAACCGATATTTCTCCAGAATAGCTTTCATCATCAATTTTATATTTATAGGCTGTAATATCATTATCATTAACAGTTAAAGATAAATTTGCTGTTGTGGCTACGTAATCGGGCATTCCGGTGATGATATCGCTGACAGAATCAACACGAACTATCCTGTAATTATCATATAAAAAAGAATATGCATCATGACCTACCTTAAAAGTAACTGTACCACATTTCATTATATCAGCGTTATTAAGGTCAGTTGATATATATTCCTTTTCAAGAAGCCCATTTTCTCCCAGTGTAGAGATCACTAACTGAGGCTCACCGGAGTTGGAAGCTAAAAGATCCATATGCCAGATGTACATCATCATATTTAGCATTCCAGGCTTGTTATTGGAATAATTTTCCAAAGCTGTATAAAACCATTTTCGTGTATTTAAAAACCAGTAACGGTTAAATTCTGCAAAATACTCCTGGATATTCGTTTTTGAATAATCGCTTACATAGTTTTTTTCGCCCCACTGGTTTTCATAAACCCAGTTAGAGAGAAGAACATCCAGCAGCCTTGTTGTTAAATAGTCCTCATGCTTCAAGTGTAATGCATGCGCGCCTTCGTGAAGCAGGCTTTCACCTAAAAGGTAGGGGGTAGTGTATCGATCCTGCCAGTTAAACTGAGCACCGCCATAATAAGCTTCGCCGCCTTCAACTGTTGCGAGTATAACTACATCCAGCCAGTCAGGAAAATTACTGCTGAAATCAGATATTACATCAATGTACTCGGAACACTGTTTGTAGACTCCGCCATTTAAATCGTACAAAAATATTCTGCCTTCCAACCAGAGGTTTTTTATCCTTAAAAGCCGTTCATTATACTCAGATTCAGACTCTCCAGCTTGTATAGGATTGAATTTTTCAAGCAGGGGGTAGAGATCCACAGCATATTCTGAAAAGGACGGTTCAGCTTTTAAAAACCGAATAAACCGGCAAAGAACATTATCATAGTATCCACCCCAATTACCCTGTCCAGCAGGCCGCTCAGTTTCAAACCAGTTGATCAATAATGAGATCATTGTCGAAAAATAAATATCACTGCTTTCTTCAGATAAACCAAGCTGAATATTGGGTTCTCGGAGATATTCTATATGATCTACCAAGGGCCAGTGAGATAGATGGTCAGGTAGAATCAATTCTTCAATCTCTTTTTTTACTTCACTGCTGATGGGCAGTTTCAAAGATAATAGAAGTGAAGGACCTAAATAATAATTACTGTCGGATGTTTGTGTTATATACCCGGCAATTTTACTGTCAATAAGATCTGTAAGTTTCACTTCCAGTTCCGGATAAGATTGTGAAAATTTACTGACCAATAGGGCCATTTCTGTAGAGCAAAAAGAAAGACCCTCATTTGTCGAATAATTCAGCGCCAAGGCCTTTTCAATAGAGCTTACAATATTAGTTTCATAATCTGAAAAATCCAGTAAAATCCCGTCATACTTTATAAAAACGTCATAAAGAATCCTTTTAATAGCGTGGCTTACATATAGAGGATAGTTATTAAGACGTTCTAAAATCATCTGTAAAATAGAATGTCTGACCGATGGTTCCAGGTCAAAACTTCCAATTACATTTTTTAATGTCTCGTCTATACTTAAAAATTTCATTTTAGCATCATCAGATCCTATAACCGTCTGGAAATCATTTAGGTATTTAATAATCAGCTCTGCAAGAATACCCATAGCCTGGCTGTTGCCGGTATTCAGATACTGCATCAGACTGCTTTTCACCTCAAAGGAATAATTATCCCAGTGTTCTTCTATATGTTCAAATATCTCTATCTTGTTTTTTGTACTTACACAATTATTCCAGTCACCATAAATAAAAGAAAAAACATAATCCGAACCGTCAGGCCATTCAAAGCCCGGTTCATTTGATAAAGCATTCAGCAAATGCTTAAGGTAAACAGCAAAAAATTTCCACCTGAAGGTGGAATGGATTATGGGAATTTCAGCATCTGTTCCATTTTTAAATACATTTATAATAGTCTCGTATTCTTCTGTTGATAGAGACAAAGGATCATCAAAAAACTTTGCAACCGTCTGCCAGTGGGCTCCATTCAGGTCATATTCTGATGCAATGCTTAACCCCAGGTATGTAAACTCAGTCATATCTGCATTGCTCAAATATATAAACGCAATTACTACAGAGTTATTGATATAAGGTTTGTGGCAAATTTTAAGGATTGATCTATCACTGCCATCGATTCCATAAAATATATAAGACCCTTCTAATAACTGCCCATCAGGCGAGTACAGGTCGCCTTCATTAAGAGAGACATCTATCTCTACAACTTCCGAGTATCTTAAATTAAAGGCTTCATCACTGTCGGCAACCTTTGAATCTGAAGTATCTAAATCAAATTGAACAATTGTATCATTTGCTAAAAGTATTGATGGAAAAATCATTAATAGAAAAAGGCAGAGTAATGCTAATCGAATAGGGTTTATGCTTAAGATATGTTTTTCAATTAAATCACAATCAGTATTCCGAGTCACATAAGCCATCACAAGTATCTCCGTTCCAGATTATAAGCCAGCACAAACCGCACAAGATAAACGCAAAGCATTAAAATAAAAAACTAAAACCCTTTAATGTTCCCATGAACATTGAGCTTTCATATTAAACCAGTACCCGTACCCAGGTTCCATGGTAGTAAGGTCGCTGAAATCAGGGTTCGCAGGATCATACACAATCCACTTTTCATCTTTATACGCCCATACACTGATTACATTATCCGCAATTGAAGCAATCACATCAGAAGTAGCTTTAGGTAATGTTGAATTATAACCAACAAGGTTCCACCCTTCCGATAATTCAACTGTATCTGATACTGATATTCCTGATACCGTTACATCAAATGAATTATTCATATTTATCCAGTATCCTTTACCTGGTACCATTTCCTGAAGGTCACTGAAATCAGGATTTGCAGGATCGTATATAAGCCATTTACCATCATCAAAGGCCCATACACTTACATATTCATCGGCTATTGACCGCAATACGGATTTAACACTTTTTTCGGTAGAAACATTATTAATTGAAATAAGATTCCAGCTATCACTCAGAGACATTAGCTGAGGAGCTGAAAGTGTTGTTGCTGTATCTTCATTGCTATTGATACTCAACACGGTGTTCTGATTATTACTATGAGGGTTGGTTTGTGTCTGTATAACAAAGTAGTACACAGTATCCGGAGCTAACCCGGTAACTTCCATTTGCGAAATTGACTTATCTGCCGTCGTGCCAAAGTAAGTATAAGGGCCGTCTTTCTCAAGACTATATGAAACCGCATATCCGCCATCCGGATTAAGATAATAGGTTAACGGTGTCCATTCAACTATAACTGAACTGCCGGTAATACCTTGTATTGTCACATTCTCAGGTGCAATGGTCTGTGTATTCTGCCAATTAGAAGATAAATTATAAGTATCTATAAATATAACCAAAGCCTCATCATCAGTATATAAAGCGTTATAATCCAGTGAAAGGCTGGTCAGATTACTTAAATTCAATAGTTCAGGAGGAATCTCTCCTGCCAGTTGATTGCCTTTTAAATAAAGAGCATCAAGGTTATTTAAATCACCTATTTCTGCCGGGATTGCACCGGTTAAATGATTAGCAATCAATGAGAGATACTCAAGATTATTCAGTTCCCCCAGCTCTGCCGGAATATAGCCGCTAAGCTGATTACAATCCAGATCAAGCCATTTCAATCTTGTAAGATTTACTAACTCTACAGGAATAGCACCTTCCAGCTGATTCCCGTATAATACAAGGTATTCAAGACTTATAAGACTGCCCAGTTCTGCAGGGATCGCCCCTGAGAGCTGATTGTCTTCTAAAGAAAGACTTATCAAATGATGCATATTTCCTAATTCAGATGGAATAGCGCCGGTCAGCTGATTTCCATACAGATAGAGCCCTTCCAGATAGATCAGATTACCTAACTCCGGCGGAATCGCACCTGTAAGCTGGTTGCTATATAGTTCAAGAGATATAAGATTAATCAAATCTCCTAATTCCGCAGGAATAGAGCCTGAAAGTTGATTAGTTCTCAAACTGAGGGAAGTTAAATTTGTCAGACGGCCAAGCTCGGAAGGTATTGGCCCGATCACATTATTATCATTCAAAGAAATAGATGTAATGCTGTCACCATCTGAGTTGCAGTAAATCCCATACCATTCGCATTCACTTCCTGGCAATGCAAAACCGTCGGTATGCAGGTCTCCGGATTTCCACCCGGTATTATTAGTCCAGTTATCACCACCTGTGCTGTTATAAAGTGCAAGCAAAGCTTCCCGCTCAGACTGTGAGATATTTACAATATGTGGATTCGAATCATTTTGATATTCTTCCAAATTTACCAAACCATCGCCATCAGGATCATCTGCAGCATCATCAATTAATGGATTAAGCGAATATTTAACTTCCCAGCAGTCTGTAATACCGTCTGAATCGGTATCCTCTAGCTCCGGGTCTGTTTCATTCAGGTATTCATCTAAATCACTAAGCCCGTCATTATCATAATCACCGCTGCCGTCTCTGGATATATTACCAAAATATGAAATTTCCCAGTCATTGGACATACCGTCGCTATCTGCGTCAAATACTGTAGCAGACATAACCTCTTCACTGTAATCGCTTATAACTGTATTTTGGTTATACGCATGTTGATCAGTGTATGACTGCACAACAAAATAATAGGAATTATCAAGCTCCAGCCCGTCAACAGTCATTTGAGTAGTTGATTTGCCTGCTGCGGTATCAAAGATTGTATAAGGTCCGCCTGATGCTGTGCTATAGGAAATTATATATCCGCCTGGATTAGCCGTAAAATCAACAGGCTCCCATTGTAAAAATACAGTAGACTCAGTCACATCACCAGATGTGAAACTTTGGGGTGACACGGTCTGAGAATCTTCCCAATTGGAATTATAATTTTTTAAAAAATAATAAAATCTTCATTCTCAGTATACAGACCGTTATAATCAAGAGTTAAGGTAGACAAATTGTTTAAACCTGATAGTTCAGATGGTATTTCCCCGGTTAAATTATTCATAGCCAATTCAAGATATTCAAGGCTGGAAAGCTCACCTATTTCTGAAGGTATACTCCCTGTTAACTGATTTTTATATAGATAAAGCACTCTAAGATTCTCAAGACGCCCCAGTTCAGATGGGATGGGACCTGAAATATGATTATTATCCAGATAGATATGTGTAAGTTTTATCATACTGCCCAGCTCTACAGGCAAAGCTTCAGTAAGACTATTGAAATTCAAGTATAAAACTTCAAGGTTCACCAGACTACCGAACTCAGAAGGTATTCCACCTGTTAACTGATTGTGATCCAAAGACAGTCTTGTTAAATTAGTAAGAGAACCAAGAGATACGGGTATTGAACCGGTAAGCTGATTAACCTGTAAAGAAAGCTGTGTCAGTGAGCTCAGACTCCCCAGTTCAGCAGGAATCTGTCCTGAAAGGTTATTATAAGATAAATTTAACTGTTCAAGATTTTCAAGACTACCAGTTTCAATTGGAATATTACCCGAAAGCTGGTTGTTATATAACATGAATTGTTTAAGATTATACAGGTTATCAATATCAGTTGGAATTTCTCCTGTAAGTTGATTGCTGGCCAGTTCAAGGAAGGTAAGTTCGGTCAAACTGCATATTTCGACAGGTATCTCACCACTAAGGTTGTTATTAAATAATTGAACTACTATGACATGATCATTATTTACACTCACACCATGCCATGCACCTTCAGTTCCAGGCATAGCAAAACCGTCTTCACTCAGCTCTCCATCTTTCCATCCGCTGTTATCAGTCCAGTTTTCACCGTCTGTATTATTGTAAAGAGCTATAAGTGCTTCTCTTTCTGATTCAGGTATTGCAGCACTGACAGCAACAGGTATTAACAGATATAATAAAACCAGAAGGGCAATTATCAATTTGCCCATACTTCCATTAACATCAACAAGTAACAGCATTCTATTCATTTTTCCCGCTCCTATAGTAGTTCATTACATTTTTTAATACCGGTTTATCTATAAAATAAAAAAACCAGTTTACCGCAACCTGTATAAAGGCAGTAAACTGGTTATATTCTGTCATCGAGAGGCCGCAAGCATGTTCATCACAATATCCCGCAAGAAAAATAAGGCAGTGAGGTTATTAAGGTCTCACTACACACTTATATATCTCTATCCCCCTCCCGTGAGTAATAGAGATTAACTCAACTGAATCTGTTCTTATTTTTATATAATAACTGATATGTAAAAAATATCTGCAAAAGCCACTGCAGGAATTTTCAATTCGTAACCTAAGCGCATGCATTAAAAAAATATTTATCGTATTTCATGTCATTAAATCAACATTAAAATCATATTATTTTTCACTATTAATTTTATTTTATGAACAATAGATTTTGGTGGACTGTGCTTGAATTAATTAATTGTTATATACACCTGTTCCCAGAATACCCCAAAGAGGAAATACTCATTTAGTGTTGTATCATTCATCGCCTGTCGGTATTTTGCAGGGCTAGGATTTATTTCCAACCGGTTTTTATGTAGAGACAAAGTCTTTACAAGGTGGTGTGTAATCCGTCTTCGCACAAAGCTGCGCCGCAACACGAACACCATCCTACGAAAATTAATTCTTCTACTGAGCGGGATGGCACATACCTACACTTGTTCGATGACACGACACTAATGCCCCATAGACTGTTTCGATGCACTGGTTTGTTTTCAATTCAAAAACAAGATATTTTTGCAAATTCAAAGAAATCAAGGCATTGGGCGGAGACATAAGCGAGTACCTCGAACAACTAATGCCGAAGATTGACGATATAATTGTGAAAAAGGTCTGTTTATAGATAAAAACTAACGATCTTTCCCTTTACGAAGAAGGAAAAGACCAATTATTACCATCACTGCGCTAATGGATAAAACGAACACGCTATTAAAATACCTGTCAAGAGCGACAGCGCCAAGAATCATAATAAATCCTAATAGTTGCATAAAAACTCTTAAATCAATTTCACTTCAAATACTGTCAATAATTACAATCTTAAAAAAAACAAAACATTAACCATGATTTGCCATACTTTTGTGTGTTGAAGGTATCAGACAAAACCGGAAAATGTAAACAGGGGTAAAAGGCTTTATCATTTATCCACATATTGCACAATGCATTGTTTAATAGAGCTTTTATTAACTTAATTATTAAATACTTTTCTCGGTTTTATCTTGACTTTTAAACCTCCTTAAATAATCTTGTTTTCTGATTTATTTCTATCCATAAAACTCTAATGCGAGGTTACTTTTATTTAAATACGCACTGTCCAGTCACACAATTTCAAGCCTTTTAACAATATTTAAAGGTTGACAGCTTTGTTAATAACCTCCCCACATCAGTTCTAAATAAACGGGGATTTTCAGTAGTTATTTTTTCTTATAAGGAGGTTTTAATGGCAACATGGCATGATTATTTGAAGGATCAGGGAGAACCGCCCAAATGGCCCTACCCTGTTAAATTCGGTAAAGAGCAGGAAATAGAGACAGATGTCCTGATAATCGGCGGAGGTATAGCCGGATGCTGGGCTGCAATAAGTGCAGCGCGTGAAGGTCTTAAGGTTGCGCTTCTTGAAAAGGGAGATACTGTGCGCAGCGGCGCAGGCGGACCTGGATGCGATCACTGGTGTGATGTTCCGGCCAACCCCCATTCCAGGGTTTCTCCGGATGACTGGGCTGAACACATGGCCGACCGCCCCTACTCAAACGGTATAGGTACCCAGATCCAGTGCCGGGAGGACTATGACACCCTGCTTGAAATGGAGCAGATGGGTGGAAAAATACGTGATACAAAGGATGAATATGTCGGGGCAGAAGGACGATATGATGATACAAAATTCATGTTTTCTCCCCGCTACGGAACAATCCACAGTTTCGGCCCAGACCCTAACATGCTCGAACCCAACTTTAACCCGCCCGAAGAAAGAAATAATGTAGTAATAAGAATATGGGGAACCACATTCAAGCCCGCTCTTAAAAAAGAGTGTAAACGCCTTGGAGTACAGATATTTGACCGGGTCACAGGAACAAGCCTCTTAAATGAAGACGGCGTTCAGGGTGCCCGTGTTGTCGGTGCAACAGGACTTAACAGCAGAACCGGCGAGTTTATGATTTTTAAGGCAAAGGCAACAGTCCTTACCACTGCAGGCGGCGGAATGATCTGGCAGATGAGCACAGAGCTTTGCGGCTACTCTACAATGTACAGCCGCAACATGTCCGGCGACGGGACAGTAATGGCCTACAAGGCAGGTGCCGAACTGGTCAACATGGAAGCAACAGGACCAATTCAGATAGCAACCGGCTGGAAACATAAATGGTATACAGGCGCTGGCGATGCAAGCTATGAAAATGTCCCTATTGTAGACGCAAACGGAAAACGCGTTCCCTATGCCATACAGGGCTGGGAAGACGCGGGCGCCATGATGCCGCTTCCGCATATTCAGAAGCAGATCAATGAGGCTGTAAAAAAAGGAGAGTACGAACTCCCGCTTTACGGCGACTGGCCGGCCATGACAGATGTTGAAAGAAGATCAACATGGAACCTCATGCTTGGAGAAGAGTCCACAACAAAGGTTATTATAGATACATTCAACAAGTCAGGTTTTGACGAAAGCCGTGATCTTCAGCAGAGTTACAAACATATAGAAGGCGGACCTAACCCGCAGTGGCGCGAGCCATGGCACGGCGGAGGCGTAATGGTTGACTGGGATCTCAAGACAACTGTTGACGGTCTCTATGCTGCCGGAAACCAGATGTTCTCACCAGAAGACCACAGTCATGCCGCGTCAACAGGAAGGTATGCAGGAAGAAAAGCTGCTGCATATGCAAAAGAATCCGGCAGTGGCACTGTTTCACGCGAGCAGATAGAAAAAGAAAAAGCCAGAGTATATGCACCGGTAAAGCGCGGTTCAGGTATTGAATGGAAAGAGTTCCATGCAGGACTTGCCAGAACAATGCAGTATTACTGCAGCGAGTTCAAGACACAGAGGCTATTTAATATGGGGCTCTGGGCACTGAACAAAATGGAAAAGGAATCCGTTCCAATGCTTTACGCACTTGATCCTCATAAGCTAATGAGAACAATGGAAGATCTGACCATGCTTGAACATGCAAAGATCATCCTTAATGCATCACTCGCCAGAAAGGCAAGCAGCATGATGCTGGGCTTTAACAGGATAGACTACCCGGAGATGGACCCGCCCGAATGGAACAAGATGCTTACCATAAAGCAGGTAAACGGGGAAGTAGTCCACGGTGAAGTACCTCAGGGATTCTGGGGAAACCAGAAGGAAGAGTATGAGAAGAGGAATGCGGATTATAAGGGAGTTTATGATAAAAAAAAGGTTTAAGGTTCTAGGCTCAAGGTTTAGCAAAAATAAAGGCATTAACTTATTTTGTTAAAAAACCATATTAGACAAGTGAAAAGCTTAAAATCAATATTGTCGACTTAAGCACCGAAACAGACTCCTCTCCCTTGACGGGAGAGGTTGGGAGAGGGTGGCAAAATAGAAACTCAATACTTTATTGCTGTTTTATCCCCCTCCCTTAATCCCTCCCGCCAGGGGAGGGAAACTTTAAAAGCAAATTTCATCGGAGGTAAAAAATGTCTCAAAACGAACTGTACGCTATCCCAAATGTAACCACCCCCAACCAGCCGGTAATATTTGATCCGGAAAGATGCAACGGCTGCAATCACTGTGTAGAAGTATGCCCTATAGATGTTTATATCCCCAACCCCGAAAAAGGCAAACCGCCAATAATCCTTCATCAGGATGAATGCTGGTACTGCGGATGCTGCGCCAATGACTGCCCCAGACCCGGAGCAATCAAATTCAACTGGCCTTTACAGTCTCGTCCATACTGGAAAAACAAAGAAACCGGCGAACTCGGTCAGATATAAGGAGGGATCATTATGGCAAACTGGCATGACTATTTAAAAGATAACGGCACACCCCCTAAATGGCCCTACCCTGTTAAATATGAAGAAGAACAGGAAGTGGAAGTTGATGTACTTGTAATCGGCGGCGGTATCGCAGGCTGCTGGGCGGCAATAAGCGCAGCAAGATCAGGCTTAAAAGTAGCCCTGGTGGAAAAAGGCGATGCAGTAAGAAGCGGCGCCGGCGGACCCGGCTGTGACCACTGGTGCAATGCACCGGCAAATCCTCTTTCAAGAGCTGATGTTGATGAATGGGCAGTTCATATGGCTGACCGCCCCTATGCAAACGGAATCGGCATACAGATTCAGTGCCGCGAAAATTACGATACCCTGCTTGAGATGGAGCAGATGGGCGGAAAGATTCGTGATGATAAGGATGAATATGTAGGCGCAGAAGGAAGAGACGATGAAACCAAGCTCATGATCTCTCCACGCTACGGAACAATACACAGTTATGCTCCGGACCCGAACATGGGGAAACCTAACTTTAATCCTCCTGAAGAACGCAAAAACGTTGTTATCCGTGTATGGGGTTCAACCTTTAAACCAAAACTAAAAAAAGAGTGTAAAAGACTCGGGGTTCAGATCTTTGACAGGGTTATGGGAACAAGCCTGTTAAACGAAGACGGAATACAGGGAAACCGTGTTGTCGGCGCAACAGGCTTAAACAGCAGAACCGGCGAGTTCATGATATTTAAAGCCAAATCCACCATAGTATCAACCGCAGGCGGCGGTTCCGTGTGGCTTATGAACAGTGAGCTTTGCGGCATGTCAACCATGATGAACAGGGCATCATCCAGCGATGGACTTATCATGGGATGGAGAGCCGGCGCAGAACTTCTTGAAATGGAGGGCACAGGCCCCATAGGTATTGCAACCGGCCTTAAGCATAAATGGTACACAGGCGCAGGCGATGCCAGTTACGAAAACGTACCTCTGGTCGATGCAAACGGTAAAAGAGTTCCCCTACCTATTCAGGGGTGGGAAGATGCAGGAGCAATGATCCCCACACCCGAAGGTGAAGTAATGCTCAAGGAAGCCATCATGAAAGGCGAGTATGAACTACCCTTTTACGGCGACTGGCCCGCAATGAGCGATGTGGAAAGAAGAGCAACATGGAACCTTATGCTTGGTGAAGAATCCACAACAAAAATTATTATAGACACATTCAATCAGGCAGGCTTTGACGAAAGCAAGGACCTTCAGCAGAGTTACAAGTTTTTAGAAGGCGTAACCATGCCCCAGTGGAAACAGCCGGGAATGGGCGGACTTCGCGTAGACTGGAACCTCAAGAGCTCACTGGACGGTCTTTATGTTGCAGGCATGACCATGTTTTCTTCGGAAGACCACAGCTACTGCGCAGCAACCGGAAGATATGCAGGTAGAAAGGCCGCAGCATACGCAAAGGAAATAGATTTCGGAAAGATATCAAGAGAACAGATAGATGCCGAAAAAGCCAGGGTTTATGCACCCATTAAACGCTCAGCAGGTATAGAGTGGAAAGAACTCCATGCAGGACTCGCAAGAATAATGCAGTATTACTGTAGTGAGTTCAGGACGGAAAGACTCTTTAACATGGGTCTCTGGGCAATAGACAAAATGGAAAAAGAAGCAGTCCCGCAGCTCTATGCCCTTGATCCGCACAAGCTCATGAGGAGCATGGAAGATCTCTTTTTGATTGAACATGCAAAGATTATTCTGCATGCATCTCTGGCAAGAAAGGCAAGTAGCTTTCCGCTGGGCTTTGAGAGGATAGATTATCCTGAAGTAGATCCTCCGGAATGGGACAAGTTTTCTACCATCAAACTTGAAAACAATGAAGTCAAAATTGACTATATTCCGCAGGAGTTCTGGGGAAATATGAAAGAGAATTACGAAAAACACAACCCTGATTATGAAGGTGTTTACAAAGGGTAAAACTGATTAACCCATCTCCATCCGGAAGAAGATTCCGGATGGAGCTTTCAGCTGCTATGCAAAATTGTTTTTTATTTTGCATAGCCCCCCCTACCTCACATCATACCGTATAAAAGCTATAAATGTTCCGCCTATAGTAAGCAGTATATAAAGCGAAAGTATCCCTGCATCCAGAGCCGCATGTTCAATCACTTCACCTGTATCGTTACCGGCATATTTAAACCTGGGCAGTTCACTTATATCCAGTGTTTTTTCTTTTTTATCACCTAATAGATCCAGCAGCCCGCTGTTTCCGGCCTGTTTTTCCTTTTCATTCCTGAACCTGTTAAATGTATCACTGTATGCACGCATCTGGTCTTCATAGCTGTTTTTTAAACTCATACCTGTTCCGGCAATATTCATTGCCGCCAGCTGAAAAGCTGATGCAGGCGAGAATCTTGAAAGAGAAAAACCGAACTTTTCCCGCTCAATCTTTCTGTTTCGCCAGTCTTCATTTAAAAAGGCATCATAATCTGCAATTTTTTTGGTTACTGTATTACGCTCTTCTTTTAATTTTGCAATAAAGGAGTCATAGATCTCCTTTGTTTTTGCCTGACGCTCTTCCGGGGGAAGAGTATTTAAGCCTGCAGCCTCATAGGATCCCGAAAGCTTTTTAGATTCTTCTTTCTGCCACTCACTGTACTCATCAACAATCTCCCTGTATTTTTGTGTAAGGTTTGAGGATATCTCTGCAGAAGTAGGGACTTTTACAAAGTGCCCGGCAACCATAACACCGGCCCTTGGTATAATAAGAACAAAACTTACCCATATAACAAGCAGGTACAAAAATGAGTTTGATGCACCCCTGGTAACAGCCGAAAAAAGAACCCCCAGGCAGATAAATGCACTGAAGTACAGAAGGGACACACCGATTAAAATAGAAAACTGAATCCAGTTGTCCGATGTCATCGGAATCCTGTACATCATTACCATTGCGACACCCAGTAATAGGGGGATCAAAAGAGGAATAACAAGGCCGAGCCATGATCCTATCAGTTTTGCGATAATATAATTTATCCGCGGAACAGAATTTGAAAAGCTCAGCTTAAGAGTACCGGACTCTCTTTCTCCGCAGATAGCGTCATAGGTAAAAAGAATTGCAAAAAGCGACAGCACTATCTGGACAATAAATGTAGGATCCATAGACCTGAATACCGAAAAAATAGTATTTTCGGAATAATTGGAGTTGGTAAGCTTTATAACACCCACCTGGTTGATGTCCGACTGCCTGCCTATATCATTATTGATACCCGAAACAAAAATCTCCATAGGGTCGGGATAGCGTAAAATACTCGGTCTTAGAGCAAGCCAGTTTGTTTCGCTCCGCATCTGTTCTTCCACCTGGGCATTGACAGCCTCGTAATGTTTCATAGAGCTGCTGTACTCTTCTATCCCGATGTAGATACTTAAAAGAATAAGGATGGAACAGACAGCAAAAACCGCAACAAATTTTGGACTTAACAGGATAGCCTTTAACTCTTTTTCTATAAGTGTTCCCAGCATATGCCCCTCCTTATCTAAGATCGTATCGTAAAAAAGCTATAAAAGCGCCGCAGAAAAACACCAGGTTAAACAGTACTAATATTCCAAGATCAGGTACCGCGCTGTACAGAATTGCCGAAAGTTCCGGCGGCTGGTATGTAAATTCCGGTATCTCGGCAAGGTCTATCCCCTGGGGCGGTTTTGTTTCTTCCTTCATTGGAGTTATTCTTATTTTAATGCCCCGGCCTCCCATATTCTGGCCGGTCTTACTCCTTATAAACTCGGAAAAGGATTGAGAATATTCCGAAGCCTTTTCCTGAAAGTGATTTCTTAAATCAAGGGATGTTCCGCAGATTGTGGTAGCAGCAAGAGTGAATACTGCAGTAGGAGATATTCGTGATAAACCAAAGGCAAGCCTTTCCTGCTTTACCTGTTTATTTCTGCGTTCTTCAAAAAGTCTGTTTCTTAAACTTTCAACACTTTTATTATTATCCTCTGTTGTTTTTTCTAAAAGCTCATCCAGATCCTTCTGTTTTTGTTCCATTATCTCAGGGCTTATATTCTGGCCCTGCGTTCTTTCCTGTTCCAGGTTTTTAAAAAAATCCTTGAGCTTGTTATCCATGTCTCTGTTGTTCTGCCTGGTCAGCTGCACCACTTTTGTGGATATCTCGGCAGTAGGCGGAACTTCAACCATGTTTCCTGCAATCAGCACCGAAGCCTTGGGTATTATAAGTACAGAACATACCCATATTACGAGGAGGAACAGAAAAGAGCTGGAAGATCTTTTTGTTAATCCGGATATAAACACCGACAGGGTAAGGAACACACCAAGGTAAAGCATTCCGCTTATAATAAACAGGACAAGCTGAAGCCATTCTTTGCCGGTAAGGGTGAGCCCCATTAGAGGCAGCAGCAGAACACCTATAAGGATGGGAACCAGTAAAGGCAGAGCCAGGGCAAGAAAGGAGCCGGCAAGTTTACCAAGTATGTAGCTTGCCTTTGGGACAGAATTGGCAAATGACAGCCTTAATGTTCCCCTCTCCTTTTCACCGTTGATAGCATCAAAGGCAAAGAGTATTGCAAACAGAGATAAAATAATCTGAAACACAAACTCAAGGTCCAGGTAGCGGAACACCGCAAAAACAGGCTGCTGGCTGTATATACTGTCATAGGTTGCAGGCTTTGAGCGCCCGTCGATATTGGCAGAGCGCCCGGTATCATTGGAGACACCCATAACAAGAGAAGCAAGGGGGTTGGGCTTAAGAAAAACCTGGAAGTTGTTTATTTCTTCCCACTTTGTTCTTTTTTCATGCTTGCGGAGCTCTGCAGCCTGTGAGGCTTTATATTCTTCAATACCTGACTGGTAGTTTTTTATGCCGGTAAAAAATGCAAGAATAATTAGTATAGAACAGATTCCAAAGGTTGCAGCAAATTTTGCAGTACCTGTAATCTCGCGCAATTCTTTATAGAGTATAAGTTTAAACATGTGTGCTTATGCCCCCTATCGAACGTCATAACGGTTAAAGGATATAAATGCCCCGGCAATAGAGATAAAAATAAAAAATATAAGTATTCCCGCATCCAGGGCAGAACTTTGAATGATCACAGTTAATCCCGGCTTATTAAATTCAAACACCGGTAATTCACTTATGTCTATTGGCTCGGGTTTATTACTTGCTGCTGTGTTACGTTTTTTGCGGCTTTCTTCATTTTTTTGGGCACAGAAACGGCTGTAGATGGCTTTATAATCATGAAGCTGATCTTCATAATCACTTTTTAAACTCAATCCGGTTCCTGCTATATTCATGGCGGCAAGCTGGTAAGCGGATGCAGGTGACAGTCTTGACAGCATAAACCCAAGTTTTTCCAATTCACCTTTTCTGTTACGCCAGTCTTCAATCAATGAGGTATAATAATTATCTACTTCCAGAGTATATTTTGTATCCTCTTCCATAAAATCTTTATAAAACTGATCATGAATTTCTGTGCCTTTTTTTTCTCTCACTTCAGGATCAAGAGCCTCAATTTCTGCATCGCGCTTTTTTGAATTAACAGTGTACCACTCATTCAGTTTTTCTGATGTCTGTCTTCTTTTTTCGGTCAGCTTTGAGATAATTTCTGCAGCCGGCTGAACATTTATAAACTGACCTGCAGCCATGACACCTGCACGGGGTATGACCAGGACAAAACAGATCCAGATAACAAGAAGATATAAAAAGGAGGCAGAGGGTGTTCTGGTTACAGATGACAGGAAGACTCCGAGACAGACAAAAAAACTGAAATAGAGGATAGAGATACCGATTAAAAGAAAAAGCTGCCACCAGCCTTCACTTGCCACAGGTATTCTGTATATAAGGACAAGGGCTATCCCTAAAAGGATCGGAATTAGTAAAGGGATTACAAGCCCCAGCCAGGACCCGGCTATTTTGGCCAGGATGTAGCTGGTTCGAGGCACTGAGTTAGAAAAATTCAGTTTAAGCGTCCCGGCCTCTCTTTCTCCGCAGACTGCATCATATGTAAAAAGTATGGCGAATAGAGACAGGACAATCTGCACTATAAACATCAGGTCCATTGATCTGAAAACAGAAAAGAGCAGCTGATCCGAATACCTGCTGCCGTAGAGTTTTATCACAATATTTTCATGTATGGGGCACTGCCTTCCTATATCGTTATTTATTCCCGCAACAAATATCTCCATAGGGTCAGGACGCCGTACAATATTTTCTCTTAAAGCTCCCCAGTTTGTTTCTTCACGCTTTTGCGCATCAAGCTGAGAATTGACAGCGTCATAATGATCCACCGCAGTCCGGTATTCATCTATTCCTACATATATGCTCAGGATAATAAGTATGGAGCAGACTGCAAAAACCGCAGCAAACTTCGGGCTCAGCAGTATGCTCTTTAATTCTTTTTCAAGAAGAGTTTTAAACATAATATTCTCACAGGTTAGCGAAGGTCATAGCGAAGAAATGCTATAAAAGCTCCGCAAAAGAAAATAAGATTAAAAAGCAGCATTATTCCCATATCAGGCAGGGTATTTTGCATAATTACAGAAAGATCCCTGGGCTGATAGGCAAACTGCGGAATCTGAGAATTATCAACAGGCACGGGGCTTGTATCGTCCCCAGCCTGCAGCTCCACTTTTTTTTCTATAAAATCAGAATATACAGATGTATAGGACGCTGCCTGATCCCTAAAATTGTTTCTGAAGTCAAGTGATGTACCGCATAACTCTGTAGATGCAAGGGTAAATACTGCTGAGGGGGAAAGGCGCGCCGCTCCAAGAGCAAGTTTTTCCTGCACGCTCTGTTTATTGTAACGCTCTTCATATATGCGGTTTACAAATGTTCCAACATCCTTATCAATTTCTTTAATTGCATCGCCATAAATCTTATCAAGCTTTTCCCTGAATATTTTCATACGCTCAGGGCCCTGCGCTCCGCTTTCAGCCAGTTCCTGCGAAAGTTTTTTTACAGCAGGCTCTACCATTTTTGAAAGTCCCCTGATTTTGTTCCTCTGAAACTGAAGACGCTGGTAGTAAATTTTTGATGTTGATGGAACCTTATACATGTTACCAGCAAGGAGGACAGAAGCTCTTGGAATAATCAGCACAGAGCATACCCATAACACAAGGAGAAAAAGAAAAGAGCTGGAAGAATGTTTTGTTAAGCTGGAAATAAATAAAGAAAGTGAAAGAAATACTCCCATATAAAGCAGCCCGCAGATTATAAACAGGACAAGGCGTATCCACTCTTCACTAGAAAGAGAGATTCCCATGATCGGTAGAAGCAGCATACCTGTTAACACAGGGATAAGCAGCGGTAGAGCAAGGGCCAGAAAAGTGCCGATAATTTTACCAAGTATGTAGGTGGCTCGTGGTACCGGGTTGGCAAAAGAGAGCCTTAAAGTTCCCCTTTCCTTTTCTCCGTTAACAGCATCAAATGCAAACAGTATTGCAAACAGTGACAGAACGATCATAAAGACAAATTCAAGATCCAGGAAACGAAATACTGCAAATACTGTCTTCTCACTGTAAGTGCTGTCACGCATCGACTGATAGCTGGTATCATAAAGATTGGCTGCACGCCCTATATCATTTGAGATACCCATAACCAGTGCTGCAAGCGGCTCCTGTGGAAGGTAGGCAGTTCTTCGAGGCACACCATTCCAGGATTTGCTTGCTTCAAACTGGCTGTCCTGTGCAGCCTTTGAGGCCTCATACTCCCTTACACCGCTCTGGTAGTTTTTGATCCCTGTAAAAAAAGCCAGGATAATAAGCAGGGAACAGATACCAAATGTAGCTGCAAATTTTGCAGAACCTGTTATTTCTTTCAGTTCTTTATAAATTATCAATTTCAGCATGGGTAATATAACCTTACCTTACATCATATCGAGTAAAGGCAACAAAAGATCCGGCGACTGCCAGTATTGTAAATACTGCAATTATTGCCATATCCAGAACCGTTGACTGAAGCACCGAACCTAAGTCGGCGTTTACATATTTAAATTTCGGGACATCGCTCACGTCCAGCTTTTCAGGCTTCTTGTCATCCATAATATCAAAAGAAGTATCTGTTTCTGCCTCCTTGCCGGATCTGAATTTATTAAATATATCACTGTATATACGTAATTGATCTTCGTAGCTTGTTTTCAGTTTAAGGTTTGTTTCTGCAAGATCCATAGCTGCGAGCTGAAAAGCGGATGCAGGAGAAAATCTTGATATAGAAAAACCATACTTTTCTCTCACGGCTTTTCTGTTTCGCCAGTCCTCATTGAGAGATTTATCATAATCTGCAATTTTTCTATTATACTCATCACGTGCTTCATTTATGTTTTTACGATATTGTTCTGATAATTCATCCCGTTTTACTTTTTGTTCTTCCTTTGTAAGTGACTTGTCACTGTAAATTTCTCTTATTTTCCTGGTATCTTCAGCAGAAAATTCATCAATCTTTTTCGCATATTGCGCAGAAAACTCGTCAGTCTTCTGCGCCAGCCGCGCTGATATTTCTGCCGAAGTGGGAACAGATATAAACTGACCGGCCATCATCACCCCTGATCGCGGAACAATAAGAACCAGAGCAACCCAGATCACGAGTAAATACAGAAATGCCGCTGAAGACTGCCTGGTAAGCGATGACATCAAGACGCCAAGACATATAAAAAAGCTGAAATACAGAAACGATAATCCAATAAGAAGGCCAAGCTTCTCCCAGTGTAATGCAGTCATTGGGATTCTGTATACCAGTACCAGTGCAATACCAATTAATAAAGGTACTACAAGAGGTATAACAAGACCGAGCCATGAACCTATTAACTTGGCAATAATATAACTGCCGCGCGGCACTGCATTTGAAAAGCTTAATTTGAGAGTTCCAGTCTCACGTTCACCGTTCACGGCATCATAGGTAAAGAGTATGGCAAACAGGGACAGGACAATTTTAACAATAAACATCAGGTCCATTGACCTGAAAAATGCGAATAATATATTTTGAGAATAATGACTTCTGCTGAGTTTTATTGTTCCCCTTGAACCTATAGTTGCCTGACGTCCGATATCATTTTGAACTCCGGCTACAAAAATCTGCATTGGATCAGGGTAACGGTTAATAACCGGACTTACTCCCTGCCAGCTGGTCTCTTCTTGCATCTGTTGATCCGCCTGGGCTGTAACCACTTCATAATGGGCCATGGACACCCTGTAATCTTCAATACCAATATAGATACTCAGTAAAATCAGAATGGAGCAGACTGAAAAGACGGCAATAAATTTAGGACTCAGCAAAATAGACTTGAGCTCTTTTTCAATAAGCGTAGATATCATAATCAACTCACCCTTTACCGCAGGTCATAGCGCATGAACGATACAAAAGCGCCTGCAAAAAATATAAAATTAAACAGTATCAATATTGCCGTATCCGGCAGAGCATCCTTTAATATAAAAGATAATTCCGGAGCCTGGTAAACAAACTCCGGTATCTCAGAAGTATCTATGAGAGTAATAGACTTTTCTTTTTTGTTCATCGCAAGCATGATTTTAAGAGGATTTCCGATATTAAATCCTGTTTTTTCAAAATAAAAATCAGCAAAAGAACTGGAGAACGCTTCAGCCGTTTTTTGATAGTGATCTCTTAATTCCAGGGATGTACCAGATAATGTGGTTGAGGCAAGAGAGAAAACAGCAGTCGGTGAAATCCGCGAAATGCCGAATGCAAGTTTCTCCTGACCGGACTGTATATTTCTGCGCTCTTCTTTAAGCCTGCTTGAAAAATCTTCCCGTTTTTTAGTTCTTTCGGTTAACATTTTTTCAAGAGACTCCTGCAGCTTTTTCTCTTCCCGGGCGCTTGCTTCCGGATCGCTATTTTTTGACAATGCCTGAAAATAGTTTCTGTAGAGCTCTTTCAGTTTCTGCTCACTTTCTATGGATTGCTGCTGCTGTAACTTCATTACCTTGATAGATATTTCTTCCTTTGAAGGTACTTCAATCATATTACCGGCAATTATTACTGAAGCCCTCGGAACTATCAGTACAGAGAAGACCCATATGACCAGAAGAAAAAGAAAGGAGCTGGAAGACCTCTGAGTTAAGCCTGAAACAAATACCGAAAGGGTTAAAAACACTCCGAGATATAACAATCCGCAGACAATAAAAAATGTCAGCCTTATCCATTCATCTGCCGATAGTACAATCCCCATTAAAGGTAAAAGCAGAATTCCTATAAGGATGGGAATAAGCAGCGGTAACGCCAGGGCAAGGAATGATCCCGTAATTTTACCAAGAATATAGGTAGCCCTTGGTATAGAGTTAACAAATGAAAGTCTTAATGTTCCCCGCTCTTTTTCCCCGTTTATAGCATCAAAGGCAAAAAGTATGGCAAATAGCGAAAGGACCACCTGAAAGACAAACTCAAGATCAAGATAACGGAATACTGCAAAAACCGGCTGCTGACTGTAATTACTGTCATAGATTTCCGGCTTGTTTCTACCGTTTACATATGAAGTCCGGCCAAGGTCATTTGATATGCCCATGATCAGAGACATCAGGGGTTCTGGTGTTAAGAATATCTGAAGGCTGTTAACTTTGGTCCATTCGGTTTCTTTTTCATATTGTCGAAGAGCGGCGGCTTTTGATGCCTCGTACTCTTCCATACCTGTCTGATAGTTTTTAATACCTGAAAAAAATGCCAGTATTATTAGGATAGAACATATCCCGAATGTTACTGCAAACTTTGTGGAGCCGATTATTTCTCTTAATTCTTTATAAAGAATAAGTTTAAACATAACCTATGCAGCATCCTCCATATAACCTGCCATATATTTCATATAAAGCTGCTCAAGGTCTTTATCGCTCAGCTCATCTTTATCTGCCTGCATTACAAGTTTGCCCTGGTTCATAATCCCTACAGTGTCTGCAATTTCGCGTGCCCGGAAGATATCGTGTGTAGACATAAGTATTGATTTGCCTTCACTCCTTAGCTTATCCAGGAGCCGGGAAAACTCATAACCGGCCTTGGGATCAAGGCCTGAGGTAGGTTCATCAAGAAGAATAGCAGGTGCATCTTTAAGTATGGCGATTGCTATTCCGCATTTCTGTCTCATACCTTTAGAAAAACCTTTAAGGCGTTTGTTATGGGCCTCTTCCTGCAGACCAACCCTTAAGAGAACATCACGGTAATCATCACGTGAATATTCTTTTTTACCGCCAAGCTTTGCAAAATAATCAAGGTTCTGTATCGCGGAAAAATTCTGGTAGAGCATTACGTTTTCAGAAACATAGGCAATCTTTTCTTTTGCAAGCAGCGGCTCCTTGTGGGTTACAATACCTGATACACGGGCTTCTCCGCTTGTGGGTTCAATAAAATTAAGGAACAGGTTAATGGTTGTTGTTTTACCTGCACCGTTAGCACCAAGCATTGCAAAAATCTCGGAACTGTTGATGGCAAAGGAAACTTCATCAAGTGCAAGCACACCGTCTTCGTATCGTTTGGTAAGTTTATCTGCTTCAAGAACTACTGATTTTTCTGTTTCTGTCATGGCTTTTCCTTCCCTGATAAATATTTGCTGATATTTTTTGTTAACCACGAAGAACACGAAGAAAAACATTTTTTTTTAAACAAAAAATCATTTTGGGCTTTTGTATTTCTTCGTGCTCTTCGTGTCCTTCGTGGTTAATAAGCTTTTTCCTTATTTCTGATGTCCCCCTCCCTTAATCCCTCCCGCCAGGGGAGGGAGACTAAATAAAACGTATTTTTTAAGTCAACAACATTAGCTGCAAGACCCGCTACTTTAAATTCTTCATATTAAACAGGGTCTGAACAAACCAACCTGATTTAAGGTTTTAGCTGAAAGCTGAACGCTGACCGCGGACAGCTTCCAATTACCTTCTCGAAAGCCTGATACCAAAAACAACCATCCCGCCGACAAGACCAAGTATCAGGAGAATAATAATCACCATCCCTATCACGTTGGTCTCTGCCTTTATTTCAACATTTATGGTTTTATCTTCACCGGATATGGGCTGCTCATCAGACAGTGATGTTGTCGATACTCTTACTTCGTACCTTCCTGCAGCAACATCATCGCTTGGTATAATACTTATAATTGCTCTTTTTTCTTCGGATACGTTCAGCTGGCTTATATTTTTAGGTTCAACGGAGTGTGTCCAGTTAAGGGGCAGATCAACATCTATCTCAACATTATTAAGCGCTCTGGTACCGTCATTTACAAGTTCAATGGGCACCTCTACGGTTTCACCGGCTTTTATGGAAAAGAAAAGCTGCTGTGCCTTAACCAGCAGTTCACCAATACCTCTGGGTACGAGGTCCAGACCCACATACCCCACATTCATTCCTATAAGCTCTTCTTCTGTATAATGCCTTGATGTGTCAAGATTGATTTCCTTTACCCTGTTCTGGGGAATGGCTAGCACATAAAATTTTAAGGACTGGCCCATTTTAATGGTTTCAGTAGCACGGTCCGGCAAAAACACTTTCAATGAAGCTTTTTTGGTACTTGAACTTTCGGTAAACTTAAAATAACTGAGCCTGATATCCGTTCCCGGCGTTACAAAATAACGGTTGATCTGGCTGGGGAGGTTAACAACCTCAAGCTTAAAAGTATCAACAGCACCGCTGAAAAGTTCAAGGCTCAGATCATATGACGCGGAACTTCCAAGCTCAACCTCCTGGGAGAACTGCTCTGACTGCAGCTCAACCTTGTTTATGGTGGAATCTTTCTGCAGGTATATTTTTTTATCTATGGTGGCACCATTGCCGTAATTGATAACCACCCTTACAATGTCAAGATCCTGCAGAAGGGTAAAACTTACTTCTTTTGACTGATTCGCCCCCAGTCTTTCTATCCTGTGCTCATATGGCTGGCCTATGATGACATCATCGTTGAGTATATTTATGTAAATATTGTTTATGACATCAGGTTCAATGGCGCTGAACAGGTCTTCATCAATATTTATAAGTTTCTTTAACTCTGCGCTGCCGTTGGATGAGTTTTTGATTGTAATCCGGACAATCTTTTCTCCTGATTCACTGCTGTATTTGACGGCATTGCTTATGGAAAGGTACTGGTCCTGGAAGAGTATTTTAAGAAGGTTCTGCTGATAGTTAACTTCGGAACTGTTGTAGGTTATTAAAAAATTATCATATTCTTTCTGTGATATCTGCCCATCCTGAAGAAGTATTTTTTTGCGTTCAAGTTCTTTTTTATTTATTTCATACTCCTCTTTCATCCTCTTTAAGCCGAGGAGAGGATAATCGTTGTCTCTTGGATTAAAATACCCTGATCCGCTCTGGGAATAAACGTATTCAGTTTTAAGTGTGATAAAAGACAGAATGAATATAAGCGAAAGTATGGTGAGTTTTAAGATTAATGATTTATGCTTTTTTTTGTTTCTGAGTGCAGTATAATCCGGTAAACGAGTCATTTCTCCCCCTGTAGCATGAAAAGCCGGTTTCTAGGTGTTGCATATAAAACAGCAAAAACAGTAAATTCTGGTTTAAAAACGTTTAAAAAGCCTGGTCGGAAAAAATAATGAAACGGGATTTTGAATTTACATGAAGCTCATAACAGATGTCATGGGAAGCACAACATATCAACTCAAAATCAGGTGTAAGAACTTTGGATAAACTTCTGTCAGATATATAGACAGATCAAATCAGATAAAGTTCTTAAAATTTTGATATTTTTTAATATAAGAAAGACAGTTCTGTAACCACAATACGATTACACGTGTAATACAGCTTTTAATGGGGTTTGCGACTATTGTCAATAAATAATTGAAAATTGTTCAAATTAAGCGGATTAGATAAAGGCGTGCATATAAAGATATCTCCCGCCCGATTCACTTGAGCACATTGATAACAGGCGGAAGACATGTTTTTATTTTTTGCTGTATATTTTTCGGGATTGTATATAAAGCTCTTCCCTGAAGGCTGGTGTTAAAAACTGGGCTCCGTACCTGTGCAGATATGAAGGTTTATAGGGGTTGCAGTATTTCTCCGCATATCTTCTTGCAATAGCCCGCTGTTCTTCTTCAGATGTGTTTTCGGGATCAAATTTTTCTGGAACCACCCCAACAAGTATCTTATCTCCGTACTTGTCATATATGTTTTCAAAATCATTTATTATCTGGCCGCCCCATGCATCCCACCCTGCATCAATCATGTTGGGTATCTGCTTTGAAAGCTGACCGCAGCTGTGGAGTTCTGCAAATTTGCCTTTTGAATGTATAAAGTCCGTTATTCTCTTCATATAGGGTACAATTAGTTCTGCAGCAGTATCAGGTGAAAAGAATGTCTCTTTTTGTGCGCCCCAGTCATCATGAAAATATATGCCGTCAATGTTTTCATAGTACTTAAAATAGTTATCAAATATTTTTATATAGAGGTCGGCAAGCTTATCAAACAGATCCTTTACAGCGTCTATCTGATCATCATCAATCATGGCCATAACAGCGGCTTCAAAATCCATAAAGGATATCAGCCGTTCATAAAACCCGGTCTGAAACCAGACCATATTAAAAATATCAGGTTTCAGGTAAGTTCCGTTATTTTCTTCTGCACTGCCCTTCCAGTCCCAGGAATCAACATCAGGCCATACAAGTTTATCGTACCATTCGTTTGCATCTTCCATAAAGGCCTTGCCCGGCCTTACCATTGATCCGCCTGCAACAGGGATATACTCCCAGTCTATGCCGAACATATCCAGCCCTCCGCCGCTATTGGGGTCAAAGGGTTTTTCTTCATATACAAATGAACGGGCGACATTATCAGGAATTATCCGTGGAGTGAAAATCTTAATGTCCGGGTCAACTACCTGCCAGACAGGTTCTCTCTTAAATGCTGCAATTACCCCTTCACGTGCAGTAACAGGGTAATTGTAAACCTTATAGGAAGGCATTCTTGGGGTTTCAGGTATTTCTTCTATTACTTTTAATTCCTCAGGATTAAATTCGGGTATTGCCATTTTTCACTCCATAAAATTAATAAAGATAATATGAAACAACAACAATACATATCAAGTATATACATTAGAATGTCAAGTAAAGAGTATAATTTTTTAGAACTGCAAACTATATATAAAGAGGTATTAAAGGATTTCATCCGGAAACAGAAATTTCCGGATGAATGTTTTTATTTTACTTTTCGCCGAATGAACTGGTGAATAACTCACGAAGTGCTTTTTTACCTTCATCGGAAATATTTCTGGTGCCTGTTCCGGAAAAGGTGTCAGAGGTAATTACAGGAGCCTTTTCTACCCACTGACTGTCTTCCCAGCAAAACCATGCTTTTTTATCCTGATCAAAAACACTTAAGGGTCTGTTGAAAAGTTTTGCCAGTTCTACACCCCAGCCGGTACCGCCTTTAACAGTGCCGTCTTCCTGTATCCAGCCTACAGCTATTACATGATACCCTTTATTTACCATATGAAAAATAGCCTGAAATACCTTGCGGATTTTTTCGGCGTGTGAGTATCTGCGTTTCATATGCATGGATACGATTTCCATGCTGACATCGCCTTTTTTAAGTTCATCTTTATCAAGCTCAATAAGCCCTGTTGTACGCTCTGCACTGTGTCCTTCAAACACAAAATTAACTTCTTTAATTCCCCATTCTTCTGCAAGTCTTCCAAATTCAGCCTCAGCTCCTTTATGGCCTCCGCTGTATAATGTTATATCTGATATATCTTTCATATTTATCTCCTGAGTTTTCTTGTGTAAATTCAAAAAAAAGTCATCCTTAATAGACCATATTAAATTCTAATACAATCTTTATTTTACTATAAAAAATTTTTTTTAGCTTTATGTTAGATTATTTTTTTATAATTTTTTTCTGAGAACAAATATTAATTCTGAAATGTTTTATGCCGCAATCCGCTTCAGGGTAATTTCACATTGACATAAAGGCCTAATTTGCCTAGACTTCAGTCGCTACTTAGACAGACTTAATTTGAGATTCATTTACATATTAATTCATTTTCTTCCATATGAAAGGTAACCGAAACAGATAATGGATGATAAAGAAAAAAGGTGGTCCAAGGCCCAGTTAAAGGAAGATGAATTCTGGCAGCGTGACAACGTGTATGATGATGAGCTGAACAGGGTGCTTACGCGGTACAAACCGACTATTGACAGGCTTGCTGAACAACTGCCGGAAAACCCGGTTATTCTTGATGTCGGCTGCGGACCTACATGCCCGACACACCTGTTCCCCTCCGGCCTGAAAATATACCTGGATCCTCTTATGGATTCCTATGGAAAAACCTATTCGGGAAAGCTGCCTGAAGGCTCCAAACTGACTTCCACAGCAGAAATGCTGCCCCTTGATGATAACGCGGCAGATATTGTTTTCTGCGTAAATGCTCTTGACCATATGATTTATCCAGGCAAAGCATTAAGTGAAATACGCAGGGTATTAAAGGAAAGCGGAACATTTGTCCTTGGTCTTTTCCTGCATCCGCCTCCAATAGCAGTAATCAGACGGTTTGTAGATAAGTATCTTCCCATGTTCCGGGAAGATGCCCACCCATATTCTTATACTGTAAAAAGCACCAGAAAAATGCTGAGTGAATACTTCAATATAAAAGATGAAGTATCTGTTTACAGAAAAGAAAGCGCCATGTTTACCTCTCTGCACAGAGAAGACAGGCTGTTTTTATGCGGTAAGAACTAGAGCGGTGTCTGATAAGTCAGCGATAAACAAAATACTTATACGTACAACAAACTGGGTAGGTGATGTTGTAATGACATTACCTGCCCTTGAAGCCGCAGGAAAATGCTTTCCTGATGCCCACATCACCGTGCTTGCCAAACCATGGGTTGCCCCTCTTTTTGAAGGCCACCCGGTTGTTGACGATGTTATCACATACAATCCGGGCAGCGGTCTGTTTGCCGGTATAAAAAATATATTCAGCTTATCTTCAGATCTGAAGAAATACAGATTTGACCTGGCTATTCTTTTCCAGAATGCATTTGAAGCTGCCCTCATAACAAAGCTTGCAGGCATAAAACAGCGTGCAGGGTTCGGTACCGACCACAGGGGATTTCTGCTTACAGATGTTGTTCCCATGCAGTTTGATCTAAAAAAAGATCACCAGGTCGGTTATTATATGGATATACTCAGGCACCTGGGCTGTAATTGTGAAATAACGGACCCTCAGCTTTATGTCTCTGCTAGAAACAGCAGCAAAATAGAAAAACTTTTTGAAAGCATAGGAATAAGAAAAGATGACCTGGTGCTGGGTCTAAGCCCTGGCGCCATATTCGGACCTGCAAAACGATGGCCGGCAGAGAGATTTGCAGCCATAGGCGACAGGGCAATTAAGGAATGGAACGCAAAGGTACTCATTCTTGGAAGCAATAAAGAAAGACTGATATGCGATGAAGTCTCAATGAGTATGAAGGAAAAACCCGTAAACCTCTGCGGAATGACAGGTCTTGGCGAGGCAATCGCTATTATAAATAAATGCAGACTGTTTGTTACAAATGATTCAGGTTTAATGCATGTAGCCGGAGCTCTTAAAGTACCGCTGATTGCAATTTTCGGATCAACAAACCCCTATGCAACAGGACCTAAAGGTTCAAAGGCAATAGTGATACAGCATGAAACCAGCTGCAGCCCATGCCTTAAACCCGTTTGCCCTACAGACTTTCACTGCATGCTCGATATTACTCCGGATGAAGTCTGGGAAGCATTAAAAAACATAAAAGAATAAGGATACAAAATGAAAAGGCCGGCAATATTTATTGACAGAGACGGAACCATAAATGAACAGATGGGATACATAAACCATTTGAGCCGTTTTCATATTCTGCCAGGAGTAAGTGAAGCAATAAAAAGTCTGAATGACAGCAATTACCTTGCAATTGTCATAACCAACCAGTCAGGCATTGCCCGCGGATATTTTCCGCTTGAACTTTTAGAAAGTCTTCATTCTTTTATGATTGAAACCCTTGAAAAAGACGGCGCAAAAATTGATGATATCTTTTACTGTCCGCATTATCCCAACAGCAAAATAGAGGAGTATGCAATTGCATGCGACTGCAGAAAGCCTAAGACAGGCATGATCAGTCAGGCTCAGGAAAAATTTGATATTGATCTGGAAAATTCATACATGATTGGTGACCACTATACAGACCTTGAATTTGCCAGTAATGCAGGGATAAAAAGCATAATGGTTAAAACCGGATACGGCCTTGGAGAGGTTGAATATTTACTTTCCGATCTTCCATGCCAGCCTGTTTACGTAGCAGATGATCTTCTTGATGCAGTAAAGTGGATCTTAAATAAAAAGTAGAACAAATCATATTTCATCATACCGGCCCCGACAATTATACGAATGCCATGGAACCGCCTTTAAATAGGCTTTGACAAAGCACGTTAGTTCGTTATATTAAACTATCTATCATTTTAAAAGTCTTATCCAGCTAGTAAAATCAAAATTAGAAGAGTTTTTGCCTTATCGCATTATTGTAATGGACACTGATAAACCAAAACAGGAGATGTTATGGGCAATTACGATAAATACATATGTACGATACTGGAAAAGATTCACCTTCAGCCGGGACCTACCCCGGATGAAAAGATAATGCTGGCAAAGGAAGGCTGGCGGCTACGTATGGAGAATATTTTATGGCTGGATGCTGATATTCTCCCCGGCGCATATTACGGAGAAGCTGCCTGGATATGGCCTGAGACATACCCCGGTCAGATCACGCAGGATATTCTGGATACGCGCACCACACCCAATGTCCCCATGTTCCCTCACTATCATGAATACCCTGAACTGCTCTCATGGTGGGGCACTGATCCTGACAACTATGATGACGGCACCGCAATGAAGATGATCATCGGAGAGGAAGAAATCACTCTTAAGGGAAGCTGGGTCTGTTACGCTCCTGCCGGAGTGTACCATATGCCAATGTGGGTCAAAGACGGATACGTCACGCCAAGGCCCATGTACCACTGGACATCCGGCCCGGGAATGTATACCAGGGACAGAGATGAAGACACTTCAGCTGACGGCTCTGTCGGAGAAATCCCGGTTCCTGGGTCTCCAGTAAAATCAACATCCGAAAACCGCAAATATTTTGTAATGGGCGGGGATCAGAAAGAATGCCCGGTTAAAATTGATTACATGCCGGAAATTGATTCCAGATACTGCAGGCATGTTGCCTATGTTGACGAGAATATTATACCTGGCGCCGAGTTCGGCTGTAACACCAGGTACCTTCTCCCCGGTTTCCCGAAGAAATCAGGTATGGTAGTTATGGAACCGCATACTCTGCCATGGGGAACAACCATCACCATGAGCGCCATGAACTATGATGATCTCAACAGTCTGGATGCGGAGGTCGAGTTTTGGATCGGCGGAGAAAAGCATCTGATAAGCAAACGCTTTGGCGCCTATATACCGCCCGGTGTCGAGCAGGGGCCCCTGATCGTCCGGAACATGAAAAAACAGATATTCTTTCTGACATCAGGCCCTGTGGGGGAAGGTATAATAAAATATCCCGGAGGGAGTTAGACAGAATGACAGCTATGAGCATTCTTATAATAAAGGGCTGTTTATCAATCTTGACATGACAGCATAGATTGATATCATCCAGGATATGACTTTCCAGGCAAGACTTTCTTCTTGGCATCACCTTATCCTGAACACACAAAATTGAGGAGAGAAGATGAATACCTACAAAATGTATATTAACGGGCAATTCACAGATGCAGTTTCGGGGCAAACCTATTTAACGAAAAATCCGGCCAATGGAGAAACAGTCGGGGAAATTCCACTGGGAGGCGCTGAAGACGTTGATAAAGCGGTCAAGGCGGCAAAGGCTGCGTTTCCCGAATGGTCTGCTAAATCAATGGCTGAACGTTCGGATATCATCAACCGCATTGCAGATGAACTGGACAGACGCTCAGAGGAACTGGCCCAGCTGGATATCATCGATCACGGCACACCCGTTTCTCTGGCGCGAATGTGGGAACATATCGGCGTATCCAATCTGAGATACACAGCCAGTGCGGCCCGCGCTTTAATGGGAGACTCGGTCCCCATGAGACCAAATGCCATTTATACCCTTGAAAGGCAGCCGATAGGAGTCTGCGGTCTGGTCATCCCATGGAACTCACCGATCCTGATGGTCACATCAAAACTGGGCGCCTGCCTGGCTACAGGGAATACCTGTGTCATGAAGCCTGCAAGCATCAGTGCGCTGGTAACGCTGAAATTTGCCGAAATACTTGAATCCTGCGGTTTACCGCCCGGCGTGGTCAATATTGTTACGGGTCCCGGCAATACTGTCGGTGAAGCGATCGCAAAAAACCGCGACATCGAGTTCATATCCTTTACCGGAAGCTCGGAAACAGGCAAGAGCCTTATGGCATCCGCAAGCTGCAACCTCAAACGGCTCCATATGGAACTGGGCGGTAAAAATCCTTTTATTGTGCTGGATGATGCGGATATAGATAAGCTGGCAGTTCAGGCAGCCCGTTCGACCTGTAATAATTCAGGGATGGTCTGTGCGTCTCCGGGCCGTTACTACCTGCATGAAAAAATCCATGATGAATTCACAGAAAAATTCACGGCTGCCATGAAAAAAATTATTGTGGGAGACCCGCACGATGAAAAAACAGATATGGGTCCGGTTGTGAGTGAAGAACATAGACGCAGAGTGGAGGGATATATCAGATCCGGAATTGATGAGGGAGCTGAACTCCTGCTGGGCGGAGAGAGGCCTGCGGGATCACTCTTTGAAAAAGGCTGTTATGTTATGCCTGCTGTCTTTTCCGGAGTCAAACCCCATATGTCTATTTTCAGAGAAGAGATCTTCGGACCGGTTGGTGTATGCGTAAAGTTTTCTTCCGATGAAGAAGTGATTGCTTCTGCAAACAATAACGAGTTTGGCCTATGCGGAACCGTCTGGACAAAAGATATGAAACGCGGTCTTAAAATAGCATCAAAAATTGATGCGGGAGCAGTTGGTGTAAATACAGGAATGCTGGTATCAGGAGAAACCCCGTGGGGCGGTTTCAAAGAAAGCGGCTTTGGAAAAGAAAACTCCATGTATGGTCTTGAAGAGTATACAAGGGTCAAGATGATGGTGGTGGATTTTGAATAACATTCGTCAGCTGTCAGCAAAAGCGGTTTAAATACCCGGCTGACAGCTGATGTTTAATAACAATGGATTTTGATTGGTCCAGGCTCATTCATCATCAAACTCAAGGGGATTTTTCCCTACAATAGTAGAGGCAAATGTCGGGGCAAACATTATGTGACCGAACATGATCGGTTTATCAACTCTTTTAAATTTAAGCGGGCAGTGAAGTACATTGGACGGTACATACACCCAGGTTGTATTGGTGATTACATGTGTTTCCGCCTCCTCCCCTTCTCCCATAGTAAACTCCACCTCGGCCCCAAACTCCTCAAAATTCATCGGATCTCCCCCAATGAAATAGAGAATTTCCGCTACCGCATGCCGATGCCCCTCAGGCAGCATTTCATAGGGGTAGTAAATGGGTCGAAGCACCTGTGTAAGCGGCTCATCCCATCCTTCTACGGGTTCTTCCTGACCCAGGCCTATGTATTTAGGCGCATCATCAGGTGTACCGGGATGTTTTATTCCCCAGGGGTTTTTCAAAAAGTATTTTCCGTATTTTGTTTCTCCCATATTCAAGTCTCCTTATAAAGTCTCAAAATTCATTACCTTCCACGGATCAAAATCTGCGTCTTTTTCAAAATAGGGTTCACGGGTCCCTTCTGCACCTGCAAGCATCACCTCAACCTGGATGATAGGACGGTCAACACGCGTAATTTCGAGGGGACAATGGGGCAGGCCCGGAGGCAGTGAAACAACAGTGGGCCTGTTAAAAACATGCTTTTCAAGTTCCTCGCCAAAATAGAATTCAACTTCTCCGCCAAAATCTTCGGGATCTTCAGGATTGCCGCTGTACCACGCAATAAACTCCTGAAAATTGTGGGTGTGACATGGATTGTCCCCTCTAAAAGGTTTGGTGACAAATTGATGACCTATCGTAAAATCGTATCCCAGCTGCTTATGACCTATCATCATACCGTCAAAAACAACACTCCCGTTGGACTTCATGGAGAGACGGAGATGCGGAGGATGATGAATATACCTGTCGTATTTGTTACTCATATTTTTTATCTCCTCTGTAGTTACATTACCGAACCGCCTGACACATGGAATACCTGTCCGGTTACATAGCCGGTTACGTCCGATGCCAGAAAAGCGGTGGCATTGGCAATATCTTCTGCCGTGCCTATTCGGCCCAGCGGCATGAAACTGGCCATGCGCTCGCGGTTCTCACGCTCCTCTTCGGGTGAGAGCGGAGGCAGACCTTCTCTGAAAACAGCGCCGAAATTGGTGGGAGCAGGTCCGGGAGCAACGCAGTTCACCCGAATACCGGATCTTGATTCGTCTATGGCAAGCTGTTTGGTAAAAAGATCCAGGGATAATTTTGACATGGCATACACGCCCACGCCCATTTGATACTGATGGGTACTGCCCGAACCGATATTAACGATAACCCCGTATTTACGGGCCCTCATTCTGGGAACTGCAGCCTTGCAGACATTCATGGTGCCGAAAAGATTGAGCTTCATCTGCATTTCCCATATGGCTTCGTTCTGATCTTCAATGGGGATGTTGTCCTTATGGAGAATGGCTCCGGCAACATTACAGAGAATGTCGATTTTTCCAAATTCATTAATGACCCTTCTCACCATCGTATCAACCTCTTTAGGACTGGTGATATCCGCTTTCAGGGCAATGCTTTTAACACCCAGATCCCTGACAACTGCGGCTGTCACTTCCACATCTTCCATGACCAAATCTGACACTGCCACGGCCTCGCACCCTTCTCTGGCAAGCAGTAATGCGGTTGCCTTGCCAAAACCTACCTGACTGCCGGCCCCGGTAACCAATGCCACTTTGCTTTTGAATCCAAGATCCATCATTGCCTCCTTTTAAATACATTAAAGAAATCAGTGGGTACATGCGGCAGCTGAGCCTCTCTTTTTTCAGGTATTTTTATGATAATGTATTGCAGGTAATCAGTTTCAGCCATTTTGAATCCTCCTTTTCCTTTCCTCAGGTAAAAGCAAAATAGTTAAATGGTTTCCGGTTACATAAAAACACAATGATTTTTAAGACAAAAACCTGTAGCTATTTTTGATTTTTCAAACTGGATAAAACTTTTAAAGCGGCTGATTTAATATTTATGATTTAGAATTTCAGCAGGGTCTGACAGAAGACAAAACCCTACTCTCAATAAAAGAAAGCAGGGTTTTATTTGATATAATCAATCCATATATATCCCCGGTTTAAAGGATTAACAGAATTAATTCATTTTTATTACCTGTTTCAATACACCTCTCATAAATATAAATCAAGTAGTTTAATATAACGAACTAAATCATTGTTAAAAAATGGGAAGGTTCTTCATTGACATACAACACCTAACTCCATATAAATTCATTTTTCAAAAATAAAATATCAACCTGATTTCTAAAAAGAGCTAAGACTATGACTGAAAATCAATTTGCCACTTCTTCCGTGCAGACAGCCCAGCTTGCAGGTCGTCTTCAAATAGTTTATCTGTGCATATTAATGCTGTCTCTTTCATTTGCAACTGCAGGTGCAGAAGAAGTGCCGGGATTTTATATAAAAGGCGGTATTGGTGTTTCATTTTCAGAGGATACTGCATTTTCAGACAGGGATTGCCGGGCGGATTCTCCGGCACCTTTTTTTGGCTGCAGTCCTGGCAATGATGGCACAAATATTGGAGCAAGAGGGGATTTTGGTAATTCCGAGTTTTATGAGATTGGCGGAGGCTACCGGGTTAACAATTGGTTAAGGGTTGAGGCACTGGCGGCTTATCGTCCGGTTTTTTCATTTTCCGGGCTCAGCAATTTCGCCCAGGTAGATCAGGATTTTCTTCAGAACGTCACAGGGGATGCAACCAGTTTTACAGGCACAGTCAATACGGTTTTTGATGTACCTGCTCTGCTGGGTGCGGATACGGGAGACACTCACCTGCTTCTGCTTGGCGGGGCCGGGGTTGCCCGTAACAGGATCAGTTCCATGCGCTATTCTTTTCCCACAACAGAAACCAGGACACCTGGCGGCTCATCGACCGAATTCACATGGAATGTCGGCGGGGGAGTTGCCTATGATTTAAGTAAGTCAATGAGTATCGAGCTTATCTATCGCTACAGTGATCTGGGACATGTGAGCACAGGCGTTGACAGGATGGCGGTAAGCAGAAAAAGCGATAACTCCATTATTACAGATTCCATTACTATCAATGAAACGCGTGGTGATCTGGCTGCACATGAACTGCTTTTATCCATTATCTGGTATTTCTAAGAGAAACTGCTTTTTTGATTGCCTTTTGGACTGCAGCTGAATCATTCCCGGACAATGTCATGTATGGTGAAAAAAACATTTTATGCCAGTGCTTTTTTTACCAGTTCGACTATATCAAGCACTTCCAGCTTTATCTTATTCAGTCTTACATAACTCTTCATGGTTCTTACACACTGCTGACAGGATGTGATTACAGCATCAGCACCTGTATCCAGAACCTGCTGAATTTTAGCGCCTGCTATCTCTTTTGACAGAGAGGCATCTATCATTTCAAGATTTCCTCCGCCTCCGCAGCATGTGCAGTTTTCTCTGCAGTTTTCCATCTCCACCAGCCTGACACCCGGGACGGCATTTATGATTTCTCTGGGAGCATCATATTCTCTGCTTCCCCGGCCAAGGTCGCATGGGTCATGGTAGGTAACAACCTTGTCTATTGTTTTTAATTTCAGTTTTCCGTCCAGGAGATTCTCTTTTATATACCGGGTAACATGATAAAGCTCAAACTCATCAGGGTAATATTCTTTCCACATCCTGTAACAGGAAGGACAGGCAAAAACTACTTTAGTCGCGCCTTTCTTTTTTACTGCCTCAACATTATGCTCTATGAGCTCATCAACTTTATCCCTCAGTCCTGCACCCAGAAATGGAAACCCGCAGCAGTATTCTTCTTCACCTAAAAGGGTAAAGTCAACATCAGCAGCTTCAAATATTTCAACAAGGCTTAAGGGGATCTGCTGGGCCATTGGAAAGTATGAGGAAACACATCCGGTAAAATACACAACCTCTGCAGAGTCCTTTATATGAAGGTCATCCGGCGGATCATCAAGATCTTCTACCCATTCCGCCCTCTCTTCATTGTCTTCATCAAAAACATTATGGCTTGTCAGGACGTTTTCCCTTATCATATCAACCTTGTCAGGAAAGACATTGGAATGAACAAGGTCCTGTCTTAAAGAAAGCCATATCTCTTTTAGAGAAATCCCGGAGGGACATACCTCCTGACACCTGCCGCAAAGTGTGCACCTGTATACCGTATCGCTGTATTTTTTTAGGGAGTCTGCATCAAGAGATGATGAAAACCATTTTTTAAACCACCCTGCCCTTGCCCTGAATAATCTGCGCAGTTCATGGAGCCGGTATACACCGGAGAGACTTCCATCCTGTGTTGCGGAGACAGCAGGACACACCTCTGCACAGAGCATGCAGCCCGTGCATGCGTCTATCTGCACAAGTTCTCTCAGAGAATAGTCGTTTACAGCCATTACTAGTCTTCTTTATACTTCTCAATATCCTCTAAAATCCAGGCTTCAATATCCTTTGGATCATGAATAAGATTATTGATATCATCCATGTTTTCGGGCCTGATCTTGAACATCCAGCCATTTCCGTAATTGTCTTCATTTATTAAAGTTGCGTTTTCTTCCAGAAGTTCGTTTGATTCTACAAGTTCGCCGTTAACCGGGGCGTAGACCTTTCCAAGCCATTTGCCTGATTCAATCTTGGAAAACTTCTTGCCTTCAACAAGTTTTTTTCCTTCGGAAGGCAGCTGGGCATATACTATTTCGCCTGCCATCTTTATGGCAAAATCATCCATTCCCATAACCAGAAGATCACCTTCCACCTTTACCCAGAAATGATTCTTTTCATAATAAAGATCTTCCGGCATGTTGTATCCATGTATTTCCATATCAATATCCTCCGCATATTTTTAGTACATTAGTCTTAATCATCTTCGGATGCTCCTTTTATCAGCATGCTCACAGGAGCTGTAAAAATATGAAACATCCTGCTGAATGGTAAAAAGGCAATAAACGCCGCAGTAAGTACTGCATGCAGATACCACAGATAAACATATATACCGTTCAATTGAATTTCCTGAAAGGCCCGGCCTATCAGATAGCCGATAAATGCGTACCGGGAACCTTCCGGATATCCGGTCATTGCTATCCTTGCGCCTTCGGTAATAAACCCTGTGATGATTATTGCGCCGAGCAGGACCTTAATTACAGGGCTTCCCTCTGGCAATCCCCTGATGCTGTTTTTTCTTTTAAAGGCCATTTTATCGAGCATCATCAAAAATCCGCCAAGCAGTATAATAAGGCCAGTTACATCAAAGAACAGTCCTGATGCAGGATTATTCTTATCAAGCATCTGCCATGTCACATTTCCTTCGGCATATGCAAGTGATAATATCAGGGCAGCAGCTCCCCAGATAAATCTTGCTGCAAACGGAAACAGGATTAAAGCATGAATAGCCCAGCGTCTAAGGGACGTTTTAAAAAGTCTCCGCTGAAACATTACATCAAAAATCAGGGCATGCAGAATACGCATCACTTTTGAAGGATCCGGATGAATATTCTTTCCATGACTCCCGCCTGCAGACATCCATATAACAGCGGTACCGGATATACCGATCAAAAATATTATAAGCGCTGTTACTGAAAGCGGATCATTAACGGAAAAAGCCGCAGAATGACAGGGCATGCATATGACACTTTTTGCCGGAAGTTTACTGCCAGGTGCGCCAAAACTGTTTCCTTTAAAGTGGCACCTTGTGCAGCCCTGATCATCAGGAACAACCAGCTTATGAGGATCATATTCACTTTTATCAGCAGTTAAAAATGCCCATTCAGCCTTATTGTTTTCCAGTTTTTTTTGAGGAGTTATCCCCTCCAGATGACATGCCTGGCAGGGAACATTTATATGAAGATCATGAGCTTTTTTTTCAGGGTGCCTCAGGTGACAGTTAAGGCAGTCAGGTTTAATTTTGTCTTCATGGGGGAAGTCTGCATATCCTTTATGACATTCTGTACATGAAAGACCCGAATGCTTAAAATTTTCATCTAAAACAGAATGACAGTCCATACATACAGGCTCATCTTCAGAAGCCAGTACGCCTTTGAATGGAGTGATAAATATAAAAAATAGGAATATATATAAAAAACTGTTTTTCATAGATAATGACTTCCCTAAAATGAAGGGCGAAGTATTGCATAAAATTTTCTTTTTGTAAATTGAACACAGGGATATGAATATAAAAACGCCCTGCTGTTACCGGCAGGGCGTTTCATATTATTTATCAGGTTAAAAAAGAAGTTTTAAATTTTAAATCTGCCAACCATCTCCTTAAGCTGTTCAGCCAGTTGAGACAACTGCTGAGCGCTCATATCAACCTGAGAACTGCTGTTGGACATATCGTTTGATGACTGGTTTACATCAGCAATATCCCTTGCAATTTCACTTGATACGGCAGAACTCTGAGCTATATTATCCGATACTTCCTGCATACCGCTGGAGGCCTGGGCAACATTGCCTGCAATTTCCCTGGTTGTAACGGACTGTTCTTCTACCGCGGTAGCAATGGTGGAAACTATCTCGTTAACGTCATTGATAACCTTTGAAATACCTTCAACCTGTTTAACGGAGAGTGAAGTAGATCTCTGGATACCTTCGATTCTGTCCTTGATATCCTGAGTTGCTTCAGCTGTCTGCCTTGCAAGTTCTTTAATTTCATTAGCAACAACCGCAAATCCCTTACCTGCTTCACCTGCTCTTGCAGCCTCTATTGTGGCATTAAGTGCAAGAAGGTTGGTCTGTTCGGAAATTTCGGTAATTGTTTCAGTTACCTTGCTGATTTCCTGTGCTGCCCTTCCAAGCTCATCAATTTTTGAAGAAGCATCATCAGCCTGCTTTACAGCATCGCCGGTAATATTTCTTGCCTGCTCGGAATTCTGAGCGATTTCATTAATTGTTGAGGTCATTTCTTCTGCAGCTGTTGCAACAAGGTTCATATTGCTTGAAGCCTGTTCTGTAGCGGCTGCAACAGAATTAATATTGGAGCTCATCTCTTCTGCGGCGGTGGCGACAGTATTTGACTTGGAGGATGTAACATCAGCACCTTCAGAAAGGTTACCTGAAAGATTGGAAAGGTCAACAGACGCCGAAGTCATTGAATCTGCGTTATTGCTGATCTCACTGATAATTGCTCTTAATTTTTCCATAAAGATATTAAACCACTTCGCAAGTTCTCCAACTTCATCAGCACTGGTGATATTAAGTGTTTTAGTAAGGTCACCTTCTCCTTCTGCGATATCCTTAAGACCGTCAACTACAGCTGATATCGGTCTTACAATAGTCATGCCTATTATAAACCACATTGCTACTGCAATCGCCACAATCACACATATCATCAATATTATACTTAAATTTTTAATATCGCTTACAGGTTGAAAGACTTCATCAGTTTCTATTGAAGCGGCAACGGTCCAGCCGGATTTAGGTTCATACTTATACGAAGCTACTTTATCAATTCCATCGTATTCGTAGTATTTTATACCGCTCTTCTTTTCAAGCATCTCCTCGCCCCACTTAAACTGATTTACATTAGTTGTGAGAACCTGAGAATTTTCTGGATGACCTATGACTTTTCCGCTTTTATCAAAAAGGAATGCATAACCGGATTCGCCAAGTTCTATACCATTGATATTGCTTTTAGTGAAATATTCAAGATCAACCTCTGAAAACAGCACACCAACTATCTGGTCATCCATAGTCAGCATTACTGTATCCATATGGTAAACTGGTATAGCAACAATAAAAACAAGTTTTGATGACATTTCACTCTTGAATGCTTCGGAAACCTGAGGTTCACCTTTTACTGCATTTTTAAACCATTCTTTATTACCGTAATCAAGATTTTCATTTTTAACCGGATTTGCCGGATCTATTGGAAGAGAAATAGATCTTGTAACTACCTTACCTGTTAAATCTGCTACACCTATATAATCAAGATACTTTGATTTCTTTTTCTCATTAGAAAGCATCTCACCGGAATACTCCCTTGACTGAACCGCCATTGCTTCATCCAGGTCAAGAGCTCCGTTAACTTCGGGTATCTGACACATTTTTTCAAGGTCAAATCGAACGACTTCCAGCCATGACGTCAATTGTTTTGTTGCTCCATTTGAAACCTCAGTAATTTGAGCTTCAATGGCCTCTTCAAGTGCATCCTTCGATTTATAATAGGAAACCGTCGTAGATACCAACATCCCGATGGCCACCAGTATAAGAGTAGGCAGTAATAGTTTATTCCGTAGATTAAGCTTCATTTTGACCTCCGATATTTTTTTTGCCTTCCTTTAGCTGAGTAAAAGAAATGGAATAAAATAAGTTCGCGCATCAACACGTGCAAGTGATCATTAAACTGGTCTGCAATTAATATGCCACTGATTTCGGAGAGATTTTTTAATAATGAGGAATGTGACGACACTGCCGGGGACAGCGGTTAATCTATTTTTATTATTTTCAACTTTAAACAAACTATGAGCAAAATTATTAAGAGGACAAATTAATATGTCAAAGATATGACAAAAAACGCCTGTTTTTTGTCTTTGGACTTATAAATTATCTAAATGCCATAATGAATGTCCCAGTCTTTCCATACCGGCTCGTACCCCTGTTCAAATATCATGCGGGCTATTTCTTCAGGGCTCCTGCTGTCATTTATCTCAAACTGTTCAAGCTCACCTGTTTTCGCTGAATAGCCTCCGGGCTCAGTTTTTGAGCCGGCGCTTATGGATGTTATTCCAAACCTTATGGAATTATTGCGAAATTTTTCAGCTTCTCTGGTTGAAAGGGAAAGCTCGAGGTTTTCATTAAATATTCGGTATGCACAGATCAGATGAACAAGATTCCTGTCTGATACAACTACCCCTGGTTCAATAATTCCGGCAGCAGGCCTGAGTCTTGGGAAAGAAATAGAGTATTTTGTTTTCCAGTAGTTTTTTTCAAGATAATTAACATGGAGACTTGTGAACCATGAATCGGTCCGCCAGTCATCCAGCCCCAGAAGACATCCGAGGCCGATCTTGTGAATACCGGCTTTCCCGAGTCTGTCAGGCGTTTCAAGCCTGTAATTGAAGTCGGCTTTTTTTCCGGAGGGATGAAACTCCGGATAATGCCTCCCATAGGTTTCCTGGTAGATAAGTACGGTATTAAGCCCCAACTTTGTAAGACGCTCGTACTCATCCTGATCCATAGGCTGAACTTCCATGGATATATGAGAAAAATATGGACGTATCAGTTTTAGAACCTTTTCAAAATACTCGACTCCTGCGCTTTTATCAGCCTCGCCTGTTACAAGCAGCACATGATCAAACCCGTATGATTTAATTATTTTAACTTCATCCAGTATCTGCTCCTCTGTAAGGGTTACACGTCTGATTCTGTTTTCATTCCTGAATCCGCAGTACACACAGTTGTTACTGCACTTGTTGGACAGGTAAAGAGGAATATACATCTGAAGTATTTTGCCGAATCTTTTTTGTGTTATTTCATGGCTGAGCCGTGCCATCTCTTCAAGATAAGGCTCTGCGGCAGGAGAAAGAAGCGCCATAAGATCATCAAGGCTTCGGTTTCCGTTTTTATTCAGAGCAGCCTCAACATGGTGAGCTTCTTTATTGTATATACGTGTTTTTATTTCGTCCCAGTCATACCGGTTATATATTTCTGTAAAACTCATTTTTTACCTGTTTTCTAAATCTATTCATCAAGGAATGATGTAAAAGGGCTGCTTGCAGATGCCTTTACTGATGTTCTTCCTAGTTTTGCATTAAAGGCCTTTCTTCCTGCTTCAACAGCCATTTTAAAAGCTAAAGCCATTTCTACAGGATCTTCTGCAATAGCAATGGCTGTATTTACAAGCACTGCATCTGCACCCATTTCCATGGCTTCGGCAGCCTGTGAAGGAGCGCCTATACCTGCATCAACAACAACAGGGATATTGCTCTGCTCTATTATTATTTCAAGCATTGTACGCGTTTTTAGCCCCGAATTACTTCCGATTGGTGCCCCGAGAGGCATTACAGCCGCAACACCTGTCTCTTCAAGCTGCTTGCAGAATACAGGGTCAGCATTTATGTACGGCAGCACAGTAAAGCCCTTTTTTACCAGTTCTTCGGACGCCTTTAATGTTTCTCTATGATCAGGAAGCAGATACCTTGGGTCAGGATGTATCTCAAGCTTTAAAAAGTCTGTTTCAAGAGCCTCTCTTGCAAGCTCTGCAGCAAAAACCGCTTCCCTGGCCGTTCTTACACCGGAAGTATTCGGAAGCAGGCTTACACCCGGAATGTCAAGGTGCCTGAGCATATCATCATCACTGTCATTAACATTAAACCTTTTAAGGGCAACTGTAACCAGTTCAGATCCTGATGCAGTAACAGCCTTACCCATCATCTGGTTGGAACTGAATTTTCCGGTGCCGGTAAACAGTCTGGAGTTAAAATTTTTATTGCCTATTATCAATTCATCCATTTTGGAATATCTCTTTCTTTTGTGTTTTCATAGTTTCTAATTGGCTGATTATTGTCTGCAGACTTCCTACAGGATCAGCAGTGTTCCACACCGCCCCTAAAAAAGCCGCACCTTTAAAACCGAGCTCTTTTACTTTTTTTAAATTTTCCGCCCTGCAGCCTCCAAGGGCAAAAACATCAATATCTGTGTTAAAAAGAACTGATGATAAATCATCAAAATCAAAACCGGCTTTATAATTTTTTTTTGAGACACTGTCAAAAACAGGGCTCAAAAAAACATAATCAATATCACATTCGGCTCTTTCAAGATCCTTGAAACTGTGACAGGACATACTGACGCTTAAACCTGATTTTTTTTTACACCTGTCTATAAGATTTTCTTTATCTTTAATACTCCTGCCTGTAATGTGCACCCCATTCAGGTTATAGCTGTCAAGCAGTTCATAGCATGAGTGAATTACAATACGTGAATGATAAAGCGTATCAATACAGCCCAGATATTCTGAAAACTCATGATTATTGAAACCGGGTTTGCGCAGGTGAAGCCTTTTAAGACCGCATTTAAACATCCTGTTTAAAATCAATGGCTCATTATGAATGTCAGCAGGAGGAGTTATAAGGATTGCTTCCATAATTTTATCAGCCGCCCTGGGCAGGAGTAATAATTAAAACTCTGTCATTCTCTTTCAGTTCAAAATCGTTCCAGCAGGCTTTTTTAATAACCGTATCATTGACTGCTGCCGCTATCTGCATGGTGCTGTCAAGATCCAGCTCAATAATAAGTTCATGAAGTGTTTTCGCTGAAAAAACAATATGTTTATCATTAACATCAAGATTCATATTTATGCACTTATATCCTGAAACCGCCTTAAATAATTACGGTTAATTATCTGATTTATCGAACAATATATGTATATGGAGTCGGAACTATAATAAATGATCACAAATATCGCAATCCTTTATTGGAAATTCCATTAAATCAGTCCCAGGCTCATGCTTATTCCAATATTGATATATCAGTTGACAATATCATTATTACTATAGTATTGACTTTTGCATTATTAGCATTAGTGCAATTATCATTTCAGGAGGATTTGATGGATCAGTTTAAAATTTGGATAAACGGAAATTTCGTTGATGCCGTTTCAGGGAAAACATTCCCTGTTATCAATCCGGCGAATGAAGAAACAGTCACAAACATTCCTCTCGGCGGAGAAGTAGAAGTTAATATGGCGGTTGAAGCAGCAAAAAATGCTTATCCGTTATGGTCAAAAGTACCTGTTGCAGAACGATGCAGACTTGTAAAGCAGATCGCCATGGGAATAATGGAGAATATTGAAGATCTGGCAAAACTTGATGTTCTTGATCACGGCACGCCAGCCAAAACAGCAGGTTTTATGGTTATGGGCTCAGCAGCAAACCTTGAATTTGCAGCGGACACCGCAAGAACCATGATGAGTGAAATGATTCCGGCATCTTTCGACACCCTCACATACACAAAAAAAGAACCCGTAGGTGTGGTTGCACTTATAACTCCCTGGAATGCCCCCCTGATGATGATATGTGATAAACTCGGTGCCATTCTTTCAACAGGAAACACATGTGTTATTAAACCGCCCAGCATTGATTCACTTCAGGCTTTAAAACTTGCCGAGATTATTGCAAAAGTTGATCTGCCACCCGGAACAGTCAACATAATTACAGGCCCTGGAGGACTTGTGGGTAATGCCCTCTCAACCCATCCGGATGTTAACATGGTTGCATTTACAGGCAGCTGTGAAACAGGCAAGGTAATAATAGAAAATGCGGCCAAAACAGTAAAAAGAATGGGAATGGAACTCGGGGGCAAGAACCCGTATATCGTTCTTGAAGATGCAGACCTTGATACGGCTTTAAATAAGCTTGTAATTTCACAGTATATGAACACAGGTATGATCTGCGCTGCACCGGGCAGAATATATGTTCATGAAAAGCTTTATGATAAGTTTGTAGACAGGTTTGTTGAAATGGCAGGAAAAATTACAGTTGGCAATCCAAATGATGAAAAAACTTTCATGGGCCCAGTTGTGAGCGCTGATCACAGGAACAAGGTAGAAAGCCTGATTAAGTCGGCAATTGATGAAGGAGCAACTTTAAGGCTCGGCGGAAAAAGACCGACCACTCCACCTCTCGACAAAGGTTATTACATACTTCCCACGGTATTCTGTGATGTAACTCCTGAAATGACCATTTATAAAGAAGAAGTCTTTGGCCCTGTTGCCTGCATCACAAAGTTTTCATCCGAAGAAGAAGTATTGAAACTTGCAAACGACAACATATTTGGACTTTGCGCGGCAGTATATACCGAAAATATTACAAAGGGCATCAGATTTGCGAATGAACTCCAGGCCGGAACAGTCTGGATCAATGAAGGGCTTGCCGCTAGAACAGATCTTCCATGGGGCGGATACAAAGAAAGCGGATTCGGCAAGGTAAGCGGGGTCCACGGTGTTCATGAGTTTATACAGGAAAAGGTTATCTGGGTTGATCTTTATAACGGCAAAAAGCCTGCTATTGGCCCGCCCGAATAAAGGTGACTTCAGCTTTTATTCGTCCGGGGCAGACAGGATATTTCATACTCATTCTCGTACAGATTTTCTTATTTTCAATTTCATGTTCATTCTCTAACCGGCGCCTGTCTGCCCCATAGCGCCTGCTTCTCATTATCTTTACTTTAACATATCTATCTGCTATGTTTACGCGGCTTTTTGTCCCAAACACTCAGGGTAAACAAATGATAAAAATACAACTGGATCATCACTCCGCCAAACCAATATATCTGCAGATAGCTGAACAGCTGCGCGATTTTATTGCCACAGAGCAGATCGGACCGGGAGATAAACTCCCGCCTGTGAGGCAGCTTGCCAATGATCTTGAAATAAATCAGAATACGGTTGTCAGGGCCTACATGGAACTGGGCAATGCCAATATAGTCACCTCAAAAAGAGGCGGTGGCACAATTGTAGCAAAACATGCATCGGACCCGTCAATACTTGAAAGCCGTCAGAAAAAACTGATGGAGACCCTCAACGAAGATATCATTAAATCCCTGAGTCAGGGATATTCACCTGAAGAGATTGAAGCAGCATTTTATCTTAATATATCAAGATGGCGTGAAGAAAGACTGTCACCGGACAGAGAACAGACAGAAACTTTAAAATTAAAAAACAATACAGTTATCCGCATGGTTGGAAGCCATGATATTGCTCTTGATATAGCTATCGGGCTGTTTGAAAAAAAAACAGATGGAATATCAGTCATAAAAAATCATTCCGGAAGCCTGGGCGGACTGATTGCCCTGCAGGAAAACAGGGCGGACTTTGCAGGAATCCATCTGCTTGATGAAGAAACCGGAGAATATAACAATCCGTATATTAAACGGATACTTCCCGGCAGAAAAATCGCTGTTATTAACATAGCCTATCGAATACAGGGGCTGATGTTTGCTTCGGGAAATCCGCGTAAAATAAAGGGCATAGAAGACCTGACGCGACCTGATTTAAAATTTCTAAACAGGCAGAAAGGTTCCGGCACAAGGGTTTTGCTGGACTTCCAGCTCAAGCACCAGAACATCTCCCCGTCACAGATAACGGGTTATGATACAGAGCTTGATACACACCTTGCAGTTGCTACAAAAATTGCACGGGGCGAAGCTGATATCGGGCTGGGAATAGAGGCCGCAGCCAAAAGCTGCTCCATAGGTTTTCTGCCTTTTTTTAGAGAAAGATATGATGTTGTAATCCCAATGGACCAGTACAAAAATAAAAAACTTGCTGTTTTTATGGAGATCCTGCAGAGCTCTGAGTTTAAGAAGATGGTAGAAAATCTCGGTGGATACGACACAGCAAATACAGGCAGCACATCATTTATATAGCAGTGATATAATTGACATTAATGGTCAAAGTATTTATATTTGCAAGCTGTTTTTAAAGACTTTATCAAGGAGCCGGTAATGCCCATTTATGAATTCAAATGTCTTAAGTGCAACAATACCTACGAAAAACTGTTTTTTAACAGTGATGAAGAGGTAGATCTTTCCTGCCCTGAATGCAAATCCCAGTCTGTTGAAAGAATAGTGAGTGAAAGCAACTATGCTATGGGGGCGGGTTCCAACGCAAAAAAAACAAGTGTGACAACCAAATCCTGCGGTCCTTCCAATAAGTGTATGACCCTCGATATACCGGGCCCGACAAGATAAGATCCGGTGGAATATTAAGATATGGCCGACCCGGAATTCCCAGATTATCCCCCGGAACTTGATGAGGACGCAAAACTGTTTCTGGATGAGTTATTTCATGATCAGATTGTTCCAAAGCTTGTCAGGCTTGGAGCCAGGCTGGGAACAATAAATTGCGGATTTGCAGGGGATGCCTATAAAAACTGGAACATTGAATTTAAATCCATGGGCTCGGGTTTTGTGATATCCGGTTTTGAATATGATGAAAACAGTGATGCTCTGGATCTTGATCTGTAAAAAAGATCCGGCTGACTGACCGAAAACTTACAGCAGGAAAGCTATCCTGCTAATAATACAGGATACCTGGTATGGAAGGCAGATTCAAGGGAAGAGACGTAGTAGAAAAACCGGCATGCCCCTTTTGCGGACTGCTTATAAAAAGGCCATCGGAACTGGACAGCAGTATGCCCCAGGAAATGCCGGTGGGCGCCTGCAGTTGCGGAGCAGTGTATACATGTGACGTAACAGGCCATAACCTTGGCACAGCAATGTCCGAAGCGCTATTATTTGCATGTAACAGTGACTGGGATCTTGCGTGGGACCTGCTTCCTGAAGAAGACTACCTTGTCGGAGAACTTGAAGAATATGACTACCCGAGTCACCTTATAGTTCACAGCGGAGCCTATGAGGGAAGAAATGTAACGGGTGTCCTTTATTTTGTTAAACTCCATGAAGATGTTCTTGAAGTAACAGAAAAAGGATTCAGACGTAAACTGGAAAAAAAATCAATACATCCTGTAAAAAGACCTGAAAAGAAAAAAGTTAAAAGCAGGTTTACAAAAAACGATATTGAAAAAATGGTATCAGATTACGACATTGATGCCATTACCCAAATTGCAGGTGAGGATAAAAAGATCATAAGGTTTCTGCAGAGACTTATCTATTCGGCAGATGAGCTTATGAGAATGAAGGCCACTGAAGCTCTGGGAAAGGCGTCGGCAGTCATTTCGGAATATGATCCGGCTATGATTGCCAAACTCCTTAAAAATCTTTTCATTTCCATTTCGGACACAGCAGCATCAAGCTGGGGAGCAATTGATGCAATCGGATACATAATAAGCAATCAGCCCAGGCTTTATGCATCCTACGCACCTCAATTGTATCCGTTTATTGCAGATAGAGAACTTCTTCCGGAGGTACTTCGTGCCCTGAGCAACATTACTGCAGCATCACCTGAGCCCTTTAAAAAAATAAAGTTCAGCCTTCTTCCCCTGCTTAAAGAAAACGTGCATATACTCCGGGCCTACGGAATTTTAATTATGGCTAACCTGAAGGCCAAAGAGGCAACTTCTGACCTCATGCTCCTTTTTAATGATGAGGAGGTTGTACAAATATATGGCAACGGAGTATTTAAGAACATAAAAATAGGAGAACTGGCTAACAGTGCCATAGAAAAAATCAGCAGAAAAGAGTAGCCATTACTTTGACGGTATTGTCAGATATCTGACTGGATAAAATTCTTTTACCCTCATTAATAAAAACATCACCAAAAAAGCTTAATATACTGTTTTAATTACACTTTCAATCCAGCCCAGGAATCCAGGTTCATTTCACTCTAAAACATGAACCTATATTCTCTTTTCGTAATTGGAATAAAAATTTAAATACATTTTCTTCAAGCCGGATCAGCAGTTACAAACCATCCCGGAATCATATTTACTACAAATACATTTTTTAGGCCATATACACCGCAAATGGCATATACTTTGCGTTTACATAACTGCATGGGGATGCTGATCCATAACTTAATAATCCGGGACTCAAAAATTAAAGCTGACAGTATCACCTGTAAAATAACCGTTTTTTTGATTACAAACTGCAATAACGGAAAAAGCGAATGACAGACCTTACACTCTATGAATATTCGGAATTCAGCGAAGAGGAAATAAAATCCAGATTGATTAAAGAGTCGAATATTATACTGTACAGCAAAGCAGATACAGTTCGTGAACCCAAGAATAAAAAGAGAAAGTTTTATAATAAAAGAGCTGTGAGCAGGGATTTGAGATTATTAATAAAAAGTCAGTTTAAATCAATTCTATCATGCAGTCGTTTTTTACTTAAAAGAAATTATAACAACCCCTGATGCCGTTATTCTGCAACTATTTTACTCCACCGATTATTAGTGTGAGAATGGTTCACAAAAGATGCACGAACAACCGAGAAGTATAATTTCTTATAACCATCTTTTAATGTAAACCTTTTGATTTCGGCCTGTTTAACACAACAGACTTTGATCAAAGTGCAAAAAATACCAACATTCATTGTTTAGATCTTTTATGTAATTAATATATCCTTTCCTGATAAATGATTTTAATATGACTCTGATTAATATAACCATATATATAATTTAATATTATATATAATTATATTTAATTAAAATTATAAAATCAATAAATTGTTTATAATTTGTTATATTTATTTTACTTGTCAGATAAGTATAAAACGTTTATATAAATTAAATAACACAGTACTAATATTATCACATTATTACAGTTTTGCCGGAATCATTGATTTAAAAGTATCCATGACAGACAGCATAAAAAAACATACCATTTTCCCAATCTGCCAATTGATTTTTGAAAATCACATAATCAACATATCGATCTCTGAGGTTTTATACGCAAATGGAAAAATATTCCCCTGATAAAATTCAATCCATACAGCTCACACTAGACCGCCTGAATCATGACCTTGCAGTGAAAGAAAAAATGCTGATAAACCTTCTTGAAAAAAGTCCGGCAGGAATACTGATAACCGATTTATCAGGCCGTCTTAAATATATAAACAGTAGAGCACATGAATTTCTTGGGCCTGATGACATAGAAACCGCAGATAAACTTTTCACGCAATTTACTGAATCAGGCGACAGCTACAGAATTGATATTATCAATACAGACGAAAACGAACCAGGGACGGCAAAACTTGAAACAGCACAAATAGAATGGGAAAACTCTCCTGCCCTCCTCTTCTGGATCCAGAATATTTCGGAACAGGAAAACATATCCCGGGCATTAATAGAAGCCACACGAAAAATTGAAAAATCCAGAAAAGACAGAGCCAGGCTGATATTTATGGCAAAACGGGACCCGTTAACAGGCCTTCCCAACAGAGTAATGTTTAAAGAAGAACTGAAAAAGGCAATGAAAAGGGCAAACCGCCAGGATCTGTCAATAGGCTTTTTCATTATTGACCTGGATGATTTCAAACTGGTTAATGACACTCTTGGACATAACGCAGGGGATGAACTTCTGCGGCAGGTTGCAGAAAGAATGAGTGTATGCATTAGAGAGGTAGATACTCTTGCTCGAATAGGCGGTGATGAATTTTTTATTTTTCTTGAAAATCTATCAACACCTGAAAATGCATCAGTGGTTGCAGGCCGCATTATCAGTAAACTGTCTGAACCGTTCATAATTAAAGGCAGAGAAGCCAGAATTGGCTCAAGTATCGGCATATGTCTTTACCCTGATGACGGAGACAATCCGGAAGCTCTCGTAAGAAAAGCCGATATAGCGATGTATCAGGCCAAGGCATCCGGGAAAAACAGGTACTGTTTTTTCACCCACGATATGGATAAAAAAATACAGGAAAAAGTTACATTATCAAATCAGATTCATTATGCGCTCAAGAACAATGAATTTTATCTTCTTTACCAGCCTCAGGTAGATATCAAAAGCGGGAAAATAGTTGGAGTAGAAGCACTTATAAGATGGAAAAACCCTGAGCGGGGCATTATTCCGCCTGATATTTTCATACCTATCCTTGAAGAGACAGGACTGATAAATGATGTTGGTAAATGGGTGCTTAAAGAAGCATGTCTTACAAGTAAAAAGTGGTGTGAACTTGGACTTCCGAATATTATAATGTCCATAAATTTTTCACCGCTACAGTTCCATGAAAAAGAAATAGACAGGTTCGTTAAAAATACAGTAAAGGAAACAGGCATTGATACTTCGTTCCTCGAGATTGAAATAACAGAGGGACTGTTCATGGATGACAACACCCAGATGTATGACGCCATACAAAAAATACACGACATGGGAATATCTATTGTAATGGATGATTTTGGTACTGGCTTCTCATCTCTCAGCTACCTTAAACGATTTCCGGTTGACGGGTTAAAAATCGACCGTGTTTTTGTGAACGGAATACTGTCCGATGCAGGAGATAAAGCTCTTGTCAGCGCAATAACAGGTATGGCCATAGGTTTGAACCTTAACAGGATAGTAGCAGAAGGTGTTGAGGATAAAAATCAGCTTCCAGTATTGAGACAGATGGGATGCGATTCATTTCAGGGATATCTTTTCAGCCGTCCTGTCAGCTCCGACAAAATCATTGAGTTTTTAAAAATGAATTCATCAGTAGATGAATCCGATAAGCACCCGTTAAAGGATGGAAAAAGGATTCTCCTGGTTGAAGACAATCCGGTTAACAGCAAACTTACGGAAACACAGCTTTTAAAAAAAGGATACCTTATCGATACGGCAGTAAACGGACATGAGTGCGTTGAGTCCTATAACTGTAACGACTATGAACTAATACTTATGGACATCCATATGCCGGAGATGAATGGATATGAGGCTGCAGTAAAAATAAGAGAGATCGAAAAAAAGAACTGGATCAATAACGGTAGAAATAAACATTCCAGAATCCCTATAATAGGATTATCAGCATATATGGATGATGAATTTCTCGAAAAAAGTTACCAGTCCGGCATTGACGATTTTCTGTTAAAGCCTGTTAAAATTGACGAGCTTAACTCGATGATAGAAAAATGGATGGGCAGAGATGAGTAACAGCTAATAATCCTTGTTAATCAGATCATCAACAGATGTTTGAACAACTTTTGACAATGATACCATGAGTGAAGCTTTATCCTCGTCTTCACTCTCTGCCTTTGCTTCTTCCAGTATATCTCTTGAAAGTATGTACAGGTCACGGTAAACGGCATCCAGATCCAGTATTGGATATGTTTCGCCGTTTACAAACCCGGCCTTTCCGCAGCTTCTTGTTTTTCCGTGAATCTTTGTAGGTATGCCGTAAACTCTGCAGGTTATGGGGCGCCTCTGGTACAGAACACATTCATTATTATCATCCAGCATAGGGCATCTGACTCTTGACCTTGAAATTGTATAGGCCTGCATCTGCGGATCATCTTCAAAAGTTTTGAGCCTGCTCTGCAGGTCAGCAACAGCTTTGTCTGCCTCCTTTGCCCTTTTAAGGATTTCCTTTTTCTGCTCATCCTTAATGTGCTCAAAACTTTCCCGGATATAAAGAGCCTCTACCAGGAACACGCCAAACACGGCATTACAGCAGTCCGAACAGTGCAGTTCACATTTAACGCAGCCTGAATGATTTGCTTTAACATTTGCAAAGGCTGTTTCGGCTTTATCAACAAGAAGCTCGTAGTTATGAAAAAAAGATGCCAGTTTCATTTTCTATGTTTCTCTAAAATTTCTTTAAACTGCGGATGAACATCAAAACCCTGGTTTATTGCAATGTCCATATATTCAATTGCTTTGTCATATTGTTCATTGCTGTAATATGCAACCGCAAGATTGTTATTGCCAAGTGAAAATTCAGGAGCCATATTAACAAGCTCTTCGCCGGTTTCGATAGCCTTTTGAACTTCATCATTCTGAAGATAGGCATTTACAAGGTTGGCTTTTGCCTGTGCAATATCCGGATTAAGCTCTATGGCCTTTAAAAGCGCTTCAATAGCTTTTTCAGCTTCCATCATCTGAAGATAGGCAAAGCCCAGGTTGGCATATCCCCTGGCATATCTCGGCTCTATTTCTACGGCCTTCTGATTTGAATACACAACCTGTTCCAGGTCACCCTTTTTAAAATAGATATATCCAAGGTTTACCCATGCTTCAAACATTCTGCCGCTGTTAGAGATAGCTTCCTGAAAAGATATTATGGCCTCATCAAGTTTATCCTGTTCAAGCTGTGTTACCCCCAGATTATAGTGGGAATTTGCGCAATCAGGATTTTCAGAAAGTATTGCTTTCTGCTGACTGATAAACTCTTCGGAATCCTGCGGTTCTCTCATTTGCACCTCTCTTTAAAGACAGAGGCCGCCCTCCAAAAAATCTAATGGACAGCGACCTCTGTAAAGATTAACAATATTTCACAGCTTAAGGCCTAATGGTCTTCAGTCTGACCTCTACCCTTTAAGCCGTACATTGTACTGCTTCCGGTAGAGAAATATATAAGCTTTTCCTCGTTAATAAGCGCGGTGGCAGCTTTTTTTATTTCTCTTGATTTCTTGTCAGGCATGGTTGCATGAACTGCCTTTTCAAGATCCTTGAAATAAAATTTAGTTTTCTTGCTTGATTCCGCGAAATCCAGAATAGCTTTTTTCATATCTTCCATTTTTTACTCCTTCGGCTTTTATACCTTAAGATAAGTTATTCGCCGTCAACAACCTTTGATACATTCCATGAAGCTTCAGTGAACTTGAACTGTGTTGAAGTTCTGTAGGTATCATACTGCAGGCGATAGTCATCAATAAGATGCTCGGAAAAAGGAATGTCACATTTTTCAAAGAATTTTTCCCAGCCTATTCTTTCAGCCCAGTCACCAATTCTCTCATACTTATTGGCATCATTTGCATAGGCATCGATTATCTTCTTAACAGCCTGAGCTGTTTCCGGGAATCTCGGGAAGTTATTGGGCAGGGCCGGAATAACGACCTTTGAGAATTTCGGAGGACTGATCCTGTTTGAAAGCTTACCGCCGGCAAGAACCGTTACACAGTCACCTTCATTGTCAGAAAGAGGAAGAGCCATACACATTGTGTAGCAGTTACCACAGAACATGCAGCGTTCGTCTTTGATCTTGACAGCCTTTTTACCTGATTCTGTTTTTGCTGGTGAAATAGCGCCTGTAGGACATGCAGCAATTACGAGCGGAATTTCACATACAGAGTCAAGAACTTCAGCATCAACTATGGGCGGTTTTCTGTGATATCCGAGAAGAGCGATATCCGAACAGTGAACAGCACCGCACATATTAAGACAGCAGGCCATTGAAACTCTTACCTGAGCAGGAAGACTCATTCCCTGGAAGTAATCAAACAGTTCATCCATAACGGCCTTTACCATTGACGATGCATCTGTTGCAGGTGTATGGCAGTGGATGTAGCCCTGGGTATGAACGATGTTTGTAACACCGGCACCTGTTCCACCAATGGGAAACTTGTAGCTGCCAGAAACATGCTTTCTGCTCATAAGGTCTGCCTTAAGAGCTTCCATCTTATCCTGGGTTTCTACCATAAACTCGATATTGTTTCTGGTAGTGAATCTTACATAACCGTCACAGTGTTTGTCGGCTATATCACAGATTTCTCTAACGTTTTCAGATGTCATAAAACGGCAGCCGCCGCAGCGAACTGTAAACACCTTGTCGCCGTTTTCTGCTACATGAACAAGAACACCTGGTTCAAGAATTTCATGATAAGCCCATTTTCCGTAATTATTCTGGATAACAGGAGGGAAATACTGCCAGAAATGCCTCGGGCCCAGGTCTGTAAGCCTGTTTTCCATTGGTTTTGCTGGATTATAAAGTCCTAATCTTTCAGTTGATAATGGCATTGTATAACCTCCTATCTCTTGTGCCTTGAGCGATAATCATTGATGTCTCTATCCCAACCGCCTGGAACGTCTTCCTCTTTCCAGAATATGTATGGGTTTGAGCGGGGTTCTTTAACCATCTGCGGCATAGCCGGGATGTTAAGAACTTCAAGAAGTCTTGGTAATCCCTGACGCTGGATAAGCTCGCCAAGACGCTCACGGTTTTTACCTTCTTCCATCCACCAGTCCCATATCGGTTCGATAACGTTTTCCTTAATGTTATCGTAGGGAGCTTCGGCCTTCATAAAGGGTATGGTGAGAAGTGCCATCTGGGCACCTTCAAGAATAGGAGCTTTTGCACCAAGAAGAATACTTACGCCTGTATCTTTACCCGGTTTTAACGCCCTGGGCATTACGTTGATACAATGCATACATCTTGTACACTCTTTATTATCAATTTTGAGTTTACCGTCTTCCATCCACATACAGTTTGTAGGACAGAGGTTGATAACTTCTTTTTCTATATCGAACTTACCCCAGTCTTTACCTGCATGAGCACCGGCATTAGGAGGTATTTCTCCGCCGATATAAGCCTGAACAGCTTCCTGATCAATGCGTATATCATCTCTCCATGTTCCTATGAAGGACATGTCTGATCTGGCGATTGAAGCAACACATCCGTTCGGACAACCGTCGAATTTAAATTTAAATTTATATGGGAAAGCTGGACGGTGAAGTTCATCCTGGTAGTAATGAGTCAGTTCATAGCAGAGGTCCTGAGTATCAATACATGAGTACTCACAACGGGCCTTTCCGATACAGCATGAAGGGGTACGAAGGTTTGAACCTGAACCGCCAAGGTCCTGCTGAAGCTTATGACCCAGTTCGAAAAATATCGGCTCAAGCTGCTCTGTAAATGTACCGATAAAAATGATATCACCGGTAGAACCGTGCATATTCATCATTCCGCTTCCTCTGTAGTCCCAGAGATCACAGAGTGAACGCAGGTAGTCACTTGTGTAGAATTTACTTGCGGGCTGGTTAACACGCATTGTATGGAAGTGAGCGATTGAAGGAAACTGTTCCTGGAGATCAGAGTATCTTCCGATAACACCGCCGCCGTAACCGAATACGCCAACGATACCGCCATGTTTCCAGTGAGTTTCACCATGCTGGAATGAGACTTCGAGCTGACCGAGCATATCTTCTACAACATCACGGCTGATCATCATTCTGTCATCGGAAAGTTTTCTCCTGAAAAGGGCCTGCCTTTTACAGTCAGCAACAAAACTTGGCCATGGTCCGCTTTCAAGATCTTCAAGCATTGGAATATCGTGCTTGATCTTGAAATTCTTGAGCTCTTCATCCGTGTAACTATTCAGTTCTTCATCGGAATAGATTCTCAGCTCTTGATAATTCAATTGTTTTTGCTCTTCTTTTGGTTCAAAAGCCATTATTTAAGCCTCCTTTAACGTTATTGTACAATAAGAGTTAAATATATCCTTTAAGGCTGATCTATAATTTGATCTACCTTCACCTCCTCCCATAACCTCAATAAACATTAAAAATAAGTTTTTTTTGTCTACTTTAAAAATAACTGATTTTTTGTTTGTGAATTTTAATACAATCTCGTATGTATTACCCAGAATCATAAAGTTGTCAATAAAAAACCGAAATATTGCACCCTATTTTCATGAAATGTAAAATGACAGACAATACACCAAGAATAATGCTTACGGCACTCCGTGGCGGCTCAGGAAAAACTATTATAACACTGGGCCTTGCGTCAACCTTAATAAGTAAAAATAACAAAATTAAAACATTTAAAAAAGGGCCCGACTTTATCGATGCCGGATGGTTATCCTTTGCCTCGGAGGCCCCCTGCTATAACCTTGATCCTTTTTTAATGGATTCCGAAACAATTCTTGATTCGGTCAAGAATAATTCTAAAGGGATGGATATATCTCTTATTGAAGGCAACAGGGGATTATTTGACGGCATGAATGTGGACGGCCAGTACAGCACTGCAGAACTTGCAAAACTCACAAAATCTCCTGTTATCATTATTGCTGATGTAACAATGACAACCCGGACAATGGCAGCACTTATAATGGGATGCAGCCGCTTTGACCCGGATCTTGAAATTGCAGGAGTTATACTCAACAGGGTTGCGGGCTCAAGGCAGAAAAACCTGGTAAAAGACTCAATAGAAAAGTATTGCGGCATTCCGGTAATAGGGGCAATCCCCAAACTAAAAGACAACCCTTTCCCTGAAAGACATATGGGCCTTGTCCCTCATTTTGAGACCGGCTATGCTGCTGAAGCTGTTTCCTGGGCAAGATCAGTTGTAGAAAAATACATTGATACGGATTTCATTCAAAGTGCTGCCAAAAATGCGTCTCCCCTGCCCTGCTCAGGAGCAGAATGCAAAGATATTGACAGAAGTACTGAACCTGTATGCCGGATCGGCATAATAAGGGACAAATCATTCTGGTTTTACTACCCGGAAAATATTGAACAGCTTAAAAATCTCGGAGCAGAGATAATTGATATTAATTCACTCACCGACAGCACTCTTCCTGATATTGATGCTCTGTATATAGGCGGAGGTTTTCCCGAGGTATGCGCAGAGGAGCTTGCAGACAATGTATCTTTCAGAAACTGCATCAAAGAAATGATAGAAAAGGGATTCCCGGTGTATGCTGAGTGCGGCGGTTTAATTTATCTTGGTGAAACTCTGGAGATGGAAGGAAAATCCTACTCCATGGTGGGGGCCCTGCCCATTAGATTCATGATGGAAAAAAAGCCTCAGGGACATGGCTACACTATTTTAAAAGTAAGCAGAGACAATCCATATTATGAAAAAGGAAGGGACATAAAAGGACATGAATTTCATTATTCACGCCCGGTGATTATCGGCCCGGAGGAAATAAATACAGTCCTTGATGTAGAAAGAGGATACTGCCTTGACGGGAAAAACGATGGTTTCTCCCGTAAAAACCTTTTTGCCACTTACACCCATGTACATGCAGCAGGAAACAAGTCATGGGGACAGGGTCTTGTGAAAGCCGCTATAAGCTATAGAAATGCTTGTGAAAAAAAATACTAAAATATATATAAATAGATTGACAATAGGCAATTAATAGGATAGATTTCCCGCAATATGTCGATAAACCACTAATATCACAAGGATAATTAATAAAGGAGGTTTTGGGGTATGCCAACTGTAGAATTTCAAGGACAGACTTTTAACGTTGATGAAGACGGCTTTATTGATGATTTCAATAACTGGAGTGAAGGCTGGGTAGAGTACTGCAAGGGAGAAGAGGGTATTTCAGAGCTCACAGATGAGCACTGGAAAGTGATCAACGTTCTTCAGGATTATTATAAAAAGAACGGTATCGCACCTATGGTTAGAATTCTCTCCAAGGTAACAGGCTACAAGCTGAAATATATCTATGAGCTGTTCCCATCAGGCCCGGGTAAAGGCGCATGTAAAATGGCCGGCTTACCTAAACCAACCGGTTGTGTCTAATCTCAATTAGTCATAAAATCTTTAGGGGCATAAAAGAATACCCATTCTTTTATGCCCTTTTCTTTTCTTCCTTCAACAGCTTATACTGAACACTGTCTGCCAGTGCCTGCCAGCTTGCCTCTATAATATTTTCGGAAACTCCTACAGTTGACCATATTTCGTTTGAGTCTCTTGATTCTATTTTTACTCTTACCTTTGCACCTGTTCCGTCGCTTCCTTCTATTACACGAACCCTGAAGTCAACGAGTTTCATTTCATTTATTTCCGGGAAAAATCCATTAAGGGCTTTTCTGAGTGCATTATCCAGCGCATTAACAGGTCCGTCTCCTTCTGCAGCCGTTATCTCCTTTTCGCTGCCGACAGACACTTTTATTGTTGCCTGACATGTACTGTCGTTATCACCGTCCTTTTCGATCGTCACACGGAGAGATTCAAGTGCAAAGGGTTCCTCGAACTGACCGGTTACTTTTTTGATAAGAAGTTCAAGAGAACCTTCGGCAGCTTCAAACTGATACCCCTTATCTTCCAGTGATTTAACAATACTTACTACCTTTGAACTGTCAGCCGATCCGCCGTTAAGCTTAATATCCATCTCTTTTGTTTTGTATTCGATATTACTCTTGCCTGAAAGATCGGAAACAAGCACACGCCTTCTGTTCCCTACCGCCTCAGGATCAATATGCTCATAGGCTTTGCTGTTTTTTATAACAGCGCTTACATGAACCCCGCCCTTATGTGCGAATGCACTTTTTCCAACAAAAGGCCGCTGATTCACAGGAGGGACATTGGCGATTTCACTTATATAACGGGAAAGGTCGGTAAGATTTTTCAAATTTTCAGGAGGAATACATTCATACCCCATTTTTACCTGCAGGTTTCCTGTAACAGTTAAAAGGTCCACATTCCCGCACCTTTCACCATATCCGTTTATTGTGCCCTGAACCATCTGAGCTCCGCACATTACGGCCATTACGGAATTTGCAACAGACAAGCCGCAGTCATCATGCACATGAATACCAACAGGAAGTGAAACCTGCGGTACAACCTTCTCCATTATTTCCTTAAGTTCATGGGTAAGGGTCCCCCCGTTTGTATCACACAGAACTATCATATCGGCACCGCCTGCTGCAGCAGCCTCAATGGTTTTCATGGTATAGTCAGGGTTGAACCTGTATCCGTCAAAAAAATGCTCGGCATCATATATGACTTCCCTGCCCTCTTTTTTAAGGTAACGCACAGTATCTTCAATCATCTCAAGATTCTGTTCAAGGGTAACACCCAGTATCTCCGTTGCATGAAGATCCCATGTCTTTCCGAAGACTGTAACAGTACCTGTTTCGGCAGCAAGTATCGCCTGAATACTCGGGTCTTCATCCGGAGTTATCCCGAATCTCCGTGTGCTTCCAAATGCTGTCAGTTTTGCATATTTAAATGAAGCGGACTTTGCCATTTCAAAAAACCTGGCATCCTTGGGGTTTGAGCCGGGCCATCCGCCTTCAATATAATCAATGCCCATTTCATCAAGCCTGTAGGCTACCTTTAGCTTATCCTCTGCAGAAAGATTTACCTGTTCGCCCTGTGTACCATCCCTTAATGTTGTATCGTAAAGCATTATTTTTTTTGCCATCTGCGGTTTCTCCTAAAAAAAATCCGTTACCAGAAATACCTGATAACGGATTTTTAATAATTTTATATTTTAAAGTTATGCCCTCACCAGTATAGGTAGTTTAATTCTCTCCTTGTAAAAAAAGCAGCAGGGAAGAGAGAGTAATCCCTGCTGCCCTGATAATTATGATGCTGTTTATTGAAAAGAATTTTTGCATAACCTTTTTCCTGAAATTAATTTCACAATAATATAGCGACTACAGCTTTTTGTCAACGGATATTTATTGGCAGTTGTTATCTTCGTATATTGACAAGCCTGATTGCATCAACCGGGCATACCTCATGACAGCAGTAACACCTTATGCATTCGGAATAATCAATACACGCTGCCTTATCATTAAGAGATATAACCTGTTTCGGACAAATCCTTTTACACTCACCGCAGCCTATACACTTATCCGTTACAACCGGGCTCTTCACCTGTGTTTTTTTACGGCTCTGAAGATGGGACGCTGTATTGGGCATTTTAAAACCTTTTATCCTGTTTCCTTCCGGATTGAGGAGCGGATATTCCACAGTATCAGGCCACATCCCTCTGATTTTCGCTCTTTTTAAAAGAGGGACACCCGCCGGCTCTATACCTATAAGCCTGCAGGCAGCTATATCAATCGCAATGCCGTCAGAAGATGCAAGTGAAAGTCCGATATCAATAGGATCACCTCCGCCTGCAGGGCCCTGTCCGTGCAGCCCCAGAACGGCATCCATGATAAAAAGATCAGGATTTAAAAAGGAATATATATCCAGAAGAAAATCCCCGAAGGCCATTTTACCAGGAAAGTACGCATGGTATTTTGCCTTTACCAGCCCCGGCACAGCCCCGTACATATTTTTGCATGCAAGTGTAAGGTACTGGAGAGAATGGGTCTTAAGTTTTGGTATTCCGATTATTTTATCAGCATCAAAAATAAAATTACATATCGGGATTCGTTTTACCTTAAGACCGTCAGGGATGATAACCTTTTTAGAACCGGTATCGAGATTCACATGAACTCCCTCTTCATTTGCCATGGCTCCTATACCGGTTTTATCATATGCCTTTAAAAGTATGCTTTTGGAATACCTGCCTGCCGGAGAATCGGCTATAAATGGGATCGCTCCGGCCTTTTTGACTTCCCTTATAATCGACCTTACAAATTCAGGATGGGTGGTAACACCTTCTTCAGGTCCCCTGGCAGAAAGCAGATTTATCTTTAACAGAACCTTCTCGCCTTTTTTAACAAACCTGTCCATTCCTCCCAGGGGAGCAAGCAGAGAAGCTGTGTCAGGTTTTTCATAAACTGTTTTTTTTACAGATACCAGGCTTGTTTCATTCCTGTTCATTAATTCTGTCATTTCACTCTTAATCCATTTTTCAGGACACTCTAAATATATCCAGGTATTATTATCGCGGCTGATTTTTGATTTATAACTTGCATTTTCACATACAGATTATAGAATATTTAATCTTTACTTTACTTATTGGCTGCCGGCAATAAAAAAACTGGTACAGTTCAGGCTTAATTAATATTAACAAAAAAACAGTTTGTCAGATTTTTTTATAAATAAACCGACATTATTTAATTAAAAAATATTCAAGGAGGATATTTATATGGCGAAATTTTTCAGAAGTTCGCTCTTTATTGTAACGCTTTTATCAATCTTTTTTCTTTCAGGATGTGTTTGCAATAAAAGTTTCTGGGAAACAAACATGTTTAAGGGCGCCGCAGTAGGAATAATTCCCGGTGCAGTAGTGGGAGCAGATGACACGGAAGACGACTCCGAAGACATCTTAATAGGGATGGCTGCCGGAGCAATCATTGGAGGTGCAATAGGAGTTCTTTTTGATGTGCCCTGCGACAGAGAAGCTGAAAAAGTTGCAGAAGCCAGGGTTGACACGGATTCTGATGGAGACGGCGTAATTGACAATCTCGATCAGTGTCCCGGCACACCTGCCGGAGTACCGGTAGACTACAAAGGCTGTCCGCAGCCCAAGGATTCCGATGGTGACGGAGTTTTTGATGACAGAGATCAGTGTCCAGACACCCCTGAAGGTGTGAAGGTCAACTCATCAGGCTGCCCTCTTGATTCTGACAGTGACGGCATCTACGATTTCATGGATAAATGCCCCGGAACACCTTACGGAGAAAAAGTCAGCGCAACAGGCTGTCCCCTTGATTCAGACAAAGACGGTGTACTCGATACTGCTGACCAGTGCCCTAAAACACCGGCTGACGCCAAGGTCAACAGTGCCGGATGCTGGGTTTTAAACAGTGTTTTATTTGATATTAACAAGGCAACTATCAAAGCGGATTTTTATCCGGAACTTGATAATGTTGTAAACATCCTTAACAGAGAGCCTGAACTGGGCATTGAGTTTGAAGGACACACATGCAGTCTTGGCTCAGATGACTACAACATGAAGCTTTCTGAAAAAAGAGCTGCCGCTGTTATGGAATATGTAATTTCAAAAGGTATCAAAAGCTCAAGGTTATCGGCAAAGGGATACGGTGAAACAAAGCCGGTAGAATCAAACGATACGGATGAAGGCAGAAAAGCCAACAGAAGAGTACAGATTACTCCAGTCTGGTAAGTTAAATTACTTTTTCAATTTATAAATACGGGGTTAATCTTAACAGGTTCAGCCCCGTATTTATTTATAAAGGAGAAAAAATCTATGAAAAGAGCTATTGGGATATTTCTTTTTATAACCGTATTATTTTTATTCCCTGCTAATTCATCAGCTCAATTCTCAGATTTTTTAAAAAAATTAAAGGACAGTATTTTCTCAGGCGAAGAAAACAGCGTCCTTACAGAGGACACTATTATAAAAGGACTGAAAGAGGCTCTTAAAATTGGAACCGAAAAAACAGTTGAACACCTTTCAAAGCAGGGCAGCTACCTTAACAACCCGGAAATAAAAATCAAACTTCCCGAACCATTGAAAAAAATTGAAAACATAGTAAGAAAAACGGGCCTGGGCTTTTATATTGATTCACTGGAACAAAGCATGAACGGTGCAGCTGAAATGGCAGCACCAATGGCAAAGGACATAGTCCTGGACGCACTTAAAGAAATGAGCTTTTCCGATGCAAAGAAAATATTGAAGGGAAAGGAAAACGAAGCAACTCTATATTTCAGAGAGAAAAGCTACAACCGGCTGATGGATATTTTTAAACCGGCAGTCCGCAGTTCGATGTCAAAAACAGGTGCAATAAAAAAATACCAGGATATTGAATCAAAATTAAAAAGCATCCCCTTTATTGAATCACTGCCTGTCAATTATGACCTGGACGGGTATGTTGCAGGAGCGGCCCTTGATGGAATATTTCATATGATAGAGAAAGAGGAAAAACAGATCAGAGAAAATCCGGAAGCAAGGATAACCGAACTTCTCAGGGAGGTTTTCGGAAGCAAATAAAAATCAATTTTCATTCATTATTAACCAATCACCAACATTTACTTCTGTTAATACAATCACACTGGCGGATCAGAGTTTGACATCTGCCTTTTATTCCCCTATATATTTTCACTAATACTACGCTCCCGGAGAACCCATGAAGAATTTTTCTATACTCATATCACTGTTTATTCTTATACTGTCAGTTAACACAGATGCCTTTGCAAAAAAATTTGCAACTATCGGTACAGGTGCGGTCACTGGTGTTTATTACCCCACAGGCAGCGCCATAGCAAGGATGGTTAATGATAAATCACAATACAAAATAAAAGCAACGGTTGAAGCGACAGGAGGCTCGGTCTACAACATCAATGCAGTTTCAGGCGGAGACCTTGAGTTTGGAATCGCTCAGTCAGACAGGCAGTATCAGGCGGTAAACGGTAAAGCCGAATGGACAAAAACAGGGCCGGTAAAAAAACTAAGATCAGTCTTTTCCATACACCCGGAGTCAATAACTCTTATTGCATCAGCTGAAAGCAAAATAAGCAGTGTGGAAGACCTTATAAATAAACGGATCAATCTCGGCAACCCTGGATCAGGGCAGTTACAGAATTCAAAGGATATATTATCGGCTTTTGATATTTCACTTGATAACATTAAGCCTGAATATGTGAAAGCTGTTGAAGCACCGGGCCTTTTTCAGGATGAAAAGATAGATGCGTTCTTTTACACTGTGGGCCATCCAAACGGAAACATTAAAGAGGCCACATCAGGAAGGATAAAAGTTAATATCATCCCTATAAAGGGAAATAAGATCAACCGGCTTCTCGATAAATACCCCTATTATGCAGCAACAGTTATTCCAGGTAAATTCTATCCTGGCAAAATTAAACAGGGCGATATTGAAACCGTAGGTGTAAAAGCTACACTGGTAACATCAGCCGATGTAGATAACGATGTCGTATATGCTGTTACAAAGGAGGTTTTTGAAAACCTTGAGGCGTTTAAAAAACTGCACCCGGCCTACTCGGTTCTCACAAAAGAGAATATGCTTAACGGACTTTCTGCACCTGTCCATCCCGGAGCATTAAAGTACTACAGGGAAGCAGGACTGATAAAGTTTATTAAGCCCGAACTGATAAAAAAATAAAGGATTCCGGGATTCAAGGGGTCAAGTGGAAGACTTTAAAACTTTCAAAAATTATTTATTCGGCTTAATTGCCGTTTCATGGGCTCTTTTCCAGCTCGCCCTTCCCGGCTTTCTTGTAATTGACAGTACAAAGGTGCGGACTGTTCACCTTGCCTTCAGCCTTGCTCTGCTTTTTCTATCGGTCCCTGCATTAAAAAAATCAGGTAAATTTCATAAGATATTTTCAGCACTGGATTATCCGGCTGTTATTGTTTCGGTACTGGCAGCACTGTACCTTACCCTTAACTATACAAACATTACTATGCGGGCAGGTATGCCCTCACAGCTGGATCTTATTGCAGGTTCCATGCTTGTGCTTTTTCTTCTTGAAGCAGCGAGAAGAAGCGTTGGACCGGCTCTTTCCATAATAGCGATCCTGTTTACAATCTATGCTTTTTCAGGCCCTTATCTTCCTGACCTCTTTGCATTCAAAGGCGTTTCACTCACAAAATACCTTAGCAATATTACACTTTCTACAGAGGGGATATACGGTATCCCTCTCGGAGTTTCCGCATCAATTGTCTATTTATTCGTTCTGCTGGGCGCGCTACTTGACTGTGCAGGCGCAGGCAGCTTCTTTACAGAACTCGCACTTTCCATTCTCGGAAAATACAAAGGCGGCGCTGCCAAGGCTGCAGTCGTATCAAGCGGGGCAACAGGAATTATCTCAGGGTCAAGCATTGCAAACATTGTAACAACAGGTCCTTTCACAATTCCGTTAATGAAAAAAATCGGTTACCCGGCCAAAAAGGCGGCAGCTATAGAAGTAGCTGCCAGCACGGATGGTCAGTTAATGCCCCCTATTATGGGTGCCGCGGCATTTATAATAGCCGAGTATGTTAATGTACCCTACATTGAAGTAGTAAAGGCGGCTGCCATTCCTGCACTTGCATCATATTTCGGCCTGTTCTGCATAAGCCACCTTGAAGCCTCAAAGCTTGATATAAAGGGACTGCCTAAAGAAGACATTCCGGGATTTTTTGATACTGTTAAAAAGGGAGTACACTATCTTTTCCCGCTAGTCATGCTGCTTTATGAACTGGTAGTTCTCAGGCATTCACCTGAATTATCGGCCTTTCGTGCAATCATGGTGCTGTTTCTGATAATTTTTTATCAGGAAATAAGGAATTCGGTAAAAAATGGAAACGGACCGGCCCGCGGCATTATAAACGGTTTTAAGACTGTCATTAAGGGGCTTATCAGGGGATCAAAAAATATGATACCAGTTGCCCTTGCCTGTGCAGCTGCCGGAATTATTGTAGGCATTGTTAACATGGGCATAGGAGGAATGATATCCGAGATAGTGGAAAATCTTGCAGGCGGAAACGTATACCTGCTTCTGATAATAACTGCAATAGCAAGTCTTCTGCTGGGCATGGGGCTTCCTACCACTGCCACATATATTGTAATGGCATCTCTTACAGCCCCGATTATAGTAACAGCCGGAAACATATATGACATTGTTATCCCGGTTATGTCGGCTCATCTGTTCTGTTTTTATTTCGGAATTCTTGCGGATGACACTCCGCCTGTAGGGCTTGCAGCCTATGCGGCATCGGCAATAGCTGGATCAAAACCAATCCCCACAGGCATACAGGGATTCATATATGACATCAGGACATCAGTAATTGCCTTTGTGATGATATTTAATACCGATATCATTCTCCATAATATCACATCATGGTCAACAGGGCTGCTTATCCTGATTATGACACTTACAGCAATGGCTTCATTTACAAGTCTCACACAGGGATTCGGCATTACTAAAAACAAATGGTATGATTCAATATTATTTCTTGGAGCGGCTGTTCTTCTATTTAATCCAGCCGCATTTACAGGGTTCCTGCACCTTGAACCGGCGCAGAAGCATATTATTTACGGAATGGGAATAATCCTGTATCTCTCGGTTATACTGATACAGAAATACAGAAAGGCTAATTCTCCTCTTTTATAGCATTATTGACAGCAGAATTCAGTCTCTCATTTTCAGACTTAAGCTCTTCAACAAGTTCGCTTATCCTTACAACCATTTCATTAAACTGGTCCGCTTCTTTTTTCAGCAGATCATCTTTCCTTAAGGTAACTCTTTTAATAAAATCTCCGCCGGATATCATTTTAAAGGCATTACAGAAATTCACCAAAGGGCCGCAGAACCTGTGAGTCATCCACAACTGGGTTACTATGGACAATAGAAAAGTAAAGATAAGAGCCCCGTAAAGAATAATGAGCTTGGCAGAAAGAGACATGGTAAGTTCACCGAATGCAAAACGCCATACTCCTTCTGATCCGATTTCATTTTCAAGAAGATGTGTATAAATAATCGCCATTGTCAGGATAAATACGAGAATCATAAAAATGAGGTTAACAACTACAATCCTCCGCTGTACTTCGGAGTTAATCAGTAAATTTGTTAATTTACGCTGGTTTTTTCCTGAGGCCATTCTAGTCACCTTTTGTTATTTATAAGTTTGGTTTGAAATTTTCTAATATATTTAAATCATTCGTCCATAGGGAAAACCATTTCACCTGTAATGCTCAGATCATATCCGTCAAGTTCCTCCGCAAGTTTTTTAAATTCATCACTTCGGAGAAGCCCAAGAAACAGCTGAACCCCCTGTTCAAAAAATCGTTCCTTCAAGATGATCAGGTCAAATCTTTCCATACGCAGCGGTATAAAATCAAGGTCAAGAAGAGATGCCACGGTCTTTATTGCAGGGCCGGCATCAGCTCTTCCTGCGAGAATTTCCAGCCCCACGTCAATGTGCTGCTGAAGTTCAATATTATACCCCTTTATGCTATTCCCGTCTATCCCCGCTTTTTTTAATTCACCATCAATAAGATGCCTGGTACCTGTTCCTTCGGGCCGGTTTACTATTCTTAAACCTTTTTTCTTAAGATCCTCCACTCCGGAAATTTTATCGGGATTACCTTTTTTAACTATAATTCCCTGCTCTCTTCTGCAGAAATTTACAACCGCAGGAACCTGCCCCAGTTCAATATTGGCAAAATCAAAATTATATTCCTTTTCGTTTTCCTGTAAAAGATGACTGGATGCAATATGACACAGGTTCTTCTTTAAGGATTTTAAACCGCCCAGGCTTCCCATGTTTCCGAACACTGCAGCATGTTCCGGGTAATGCCGGTTAAAAAGCGTGAGTGTTTTTTCGAGCAGAATATCATTGCTTCCGCATACAATTAAAAGTCCATGGTAAGGAGGCAAAGGATTAACCGCCCTTGGATAGTTGATTGTATTGGCTTCAAGCCACTGTTCAACCAGGTGTTTGGGAAACAGCCACTTTCCGGTTACTTTTACAGCAGGCAGGCCTTTATCATTTATCATTGAGTAGACCATTTTTTCGTTTATATTTAAAAACTCCGCCACCTGCCTGGTATTAAGCATCACTTTACTATCCATTATTTTATCCTCCTTATAATATTTGTATGCTTTCACATGGGCACTCTACAGTAACTTCATTGCCTATGCTCAGGCCGGACTTCAAAAAAAGTGTTTTATTCATAAGAATACTTAGTGAAATATCTATATCAACCGTTATTCTTATTTTATCATCAGCATCGGCCAGCTGTACAATATTTCCTCTTGCCTGAAACATACCGCTCTTTTTTTCAGCTGATTCTCTTTTTATATCGATCCTTAAAGGATCAACGGAAATGCGGACCTGGCCCTTCCTTTCTGTGTCTAACGGAATCAGTATATTATCATAAACCTTTACAAAAACTTCATTTCCGTTTTTTACAGCTTTTCCGCTGAAAATATTTTCATGAATAGAGCCACATATACGCCCGTTATTCACATAAATTATTTCGTCAGAAATTCTCGATGACTGGAGCATATCGTGAGAGGTAAACAGTACCGTTATACCCTTTTCCCTGTTTATCTTCCTGATTATGTTTTCAATCCCTGCGCGGTTTTCTATATCCACACTGGATGTGGGCTCATCAAGCAGGATAACATCCGGGAAACAGGCCAGAGCCTGGGCAATGGCCGCTCTCTGGGTCTCTCCGCCTGAAAGAGTATTTCCGGCAGCACTGCCGAAGGATGACATATCGACCATTTCAAGAAGTTCTTTTACAGTTTTATCCCTTTTCGGCTTCGGAACCTTTCTTATTTTTAGAGGGAACTCTATATTCCGGTAAACGCTCGTTGTAAACAGAATCGGGTGCTGCTGAACAAGTACAACTTTTTTCCGGAATTTTAAAAGATCGGAATTTTTGTACTGAACAGGATTGTTATTAAAGTAAAACTCACCCTCATCTGCTTTTAGAATAAAAGCCAGTATCTCAAGCAGGGTTGTCTTTCCTGCTCCGTTCGGCCCAAGGAGGCCGTACACACTGCCCTTTTTAATATTGAGAGATTCAATATCAAGCACCTTTCTGCCGTCATACTGTTTTACAAGTTTTTTTATTTTATAGAGCATCCCCTAAACCCTGCTTTTTCCCTGAAAGTAATTAAGAATGATATTCACAAAAAAACTAATAAGCAGAAGCACAATCCCAAGGGCAACACTAAGCACAAACTCGCCCTTGTCATACTCAAGCGCCATGGCGGTTGTCATAGTCCTGGTAAATCCCTTTGCATTCCCTCCAAGCATCATACTTATACCAACCTCGGCTATTACCCTCCCAAATGCAATTATCACTGCAGCCACAAGACTGAACCTTGCCTCACGCATTATAACAAGGGCTGTCTGAAAACCGCTGGCACCGAGAGTAAGTGATGTCTTTCTGTAGCGGTCATCAATCCTGCTTATTGCCGAGACAGTGTATGTAGCAAGAATAGGAATAATAAGAATTACCTGGCCGATTATAATAGCTGTCTGGGTATATAACAGATTGAATGAACCCAGCATTCCTTTTCTGGAGATAAAGGTATAGACGATAAGAGCAACAACAACAGTAGGAATTGCAAGCAGAGTATTAAGGATCGTTATTACAAACCTTTTGGCAGCAAACTCCTTCATTGAAATAAACAGGCCCATTGGAATACCAGTAATTCCGGCAGCTAAAGTGGATAATATACTCACCCTCAGAGAAACCGAGATAACATCAAGCAGTTCCCTGTCCAGGGAGAATATAAGGAGTATAGCAGATTTGAGGCTGTCAAAAATAAATGGCATATTTTTTAATATAGGGATCCTTTAATAAATAGAGTTCTATAAATAAAAAAATAATAGACCATTATTGTTATTATAAGTCAATTACTGTCTTTTACAGGAATTCTATTCAATTTACATATTGACTCGGGTATTGTTTATCCGGATATAAAAGCAGCTGTATATTTCAGGGCTGTAAATATAATTATACCTGCAAGCATCCATTTGATAACTCCGTCAGGAACATATTTCTGGCAGCGTGCCCCCAGGTACATGCCGGCAATTCCTCCCAGCCCGAAAAGGCCTCCCAGAAGCCAGTCAGGAGCAACTGACATACCTGGATAAAACAGAGCAATAATGTGATAAAAAGCGACACCTGCAACCGAGGTTACAAAGGTTCCCATAAGCGCTGCACCGGCCACGGTATAAACCGGCAGACCGAATACAGTTACAAAAAACGGGGCAACTATGGAACCTCCGCCGATTCCATATATTCCACCCACTATTCCAACAATAAAGCTTAGAGCAAAAATGCCCCAGAAAGAAACATCATATGATTTACCGTAAAAGGAGTATCCAAGCCGCTTCATATTAAAATGAGTAACAGTGACCGGGGTGATTTTTTCAGCATCGGAGTAACCTTCACTGGAATTCCGCACAACTTCCTGAAAATTTGCATGCCTGTCGAAACTGCTGTTATTTTCAACTTTTTTCTGCAGAATATCTTTTACTATTTTTATACCTATATAAAGCAGAACACCTGCAGCAAAAAGCTTAAAATTTCTGGAATCAGGCAGATAGACCACCCTCACAAATGCACCTATAAAAACTCCGGGCAGAGTACCTGCAATAACAATCCATGTCAGCGGCCATACCATCCGGCCTTCCCGCCAGTACCGGTAAACACCGCTGGGTATGGCCACTATATTGAATACCTGGTTTGTAGCACTTACCGAAGGATTGGTATAACCAAGAAATGACATCTGAAAGGGAAGAAGTAAAAAAGCTCCGGAAACACCGCCCATAGATGTAAAAAAGGAAACCGCAAAGGCAACCAAAGGCGGAATCCATGGCGAGATTTCTATTCCGGCGGTTTGAAAAAACATAGATTACTCCAAAACGTTTATATCATTATAAAATATATTCCAGATTTAATTCAGGGACAACCCTGTAATTAATGACGTGGTTACACCTCCATTATATAGTGAAATATGTCAAGGATAATTTATTGAAATGATAGGAAATATTGACAAGAACGATAAAACAAAAGCAAAATAACATGTCTCTCGCAGAGTGCACAGAGGCCGCAGAGTAAAACAAAAGCAGAAACTGTTTTGTGTAAAAAACAAGGATCATCTCCCGATTAGTTAACCTGATATACTAAAAGTACGGCACCTCCGCCCTGGTCAATAAGCATTTCTGATTCTTCCTCCCAAAGCAGGTAAAGGCTTTGTTTTTCAGGGTGCGATCATTTGATAACCTGCAGAGAGGTTCCCTGCCCCTGTTATCAGAAGAAACAGGGGCAGTTGCTGAAAAGTTAAAACTGCAGAACTATAGAACCTTTAACAGCATGTTCATCTTCATCTCCGGATGCAGCTTCTGTTGTGAACAAGGAGTAATTGAGACCGGTCTTTATCTTATGACTGTTAAAGTAGTAATTTACGCCAAGGGTTATTTCACGTTCTTCGTTATAATTAATCGAAACAGGATTATCAGGTTCTACATAAGCATATCTTCCGGCAATTTCAAAATGTTTAGGAACTATAAAGTATCCGCCCTGAAGATAAAAACCCCATGCATCCTGTTCACCAAACAGTACAGGAGTACCGGGATCAATATTCCTGTAATGATATCCGCTCATCATTGAAAACCCCTGGTATTTAAATGCAAAATCAACAGTCCATTGCGTCACATCACTTTCTACCGGCATAATGGATGTGCTGCCGAGTCTTCCGGCTATTGCTGCACGTTCACCCGGATCGAGCTCAGGCATATACGCCCCTGCGATAGCAAGTGCATACTGAGGTGATGAAGGGTTATCAACCGCTGATTCCCAGTAGGGGTATGAACCGGCTGGCGACCATACAATTCTCCCCACATAGATATAATCATTATCCACATTATTCCTGTTAACACCGCTGCCGTTAAACATTCCGGCACTGTAGTCAAAAACACCAAAAATTCTTTTACCGGATACCTGGAGCCCGATATCCCGCTGAATAGAAAATTCCGAACTTGCAATAGACCGGTCAATAAGCTGAAGGCTGAAACCGCTGTCAAGAAACTCCCTGTCAAAGGGGACTTTATACTGTCCGAGCCTCGGGGTCAGCCATTTATAATAGGAGGCTTCTATATATGCATCTCTCAATGCTACCCCGCTTCCTTCAAGGGTCATCTGCATGGCATATTTAAGCCACGGATACATGGCATTACCATCCACCAGAATCCTGGCCCGCCTTGTTCTAAAGGTCGAATAGGATGTGCCGTTATCCGGGTCTTCATAAAGGAACAGTCCATGATAGCGTGCCCTTAATTTTACAGAATAATTTTTGTCAGCGGTTTTTATTACAGCGCCATTATCATATTTAACCTCAATTTTATCAGTCCAGTCAGATGATTTTTTTTCTGTTTCAGCCATACTCCTGCCAGCATCTTTTACATCTCCCTCTTCAAGTTCTTCAACAATTGCCCTTGCTTCATCGTCAGTTATTATATTTTTTTTAATCAGCAGCTGGATCAGCCTGTCTGTTTTATCTTCGCCGGTCCCGGCATTAGCAGGGAAAATAAACAATAAACTTAAAATAAAAATAATAATTGATTTATTCATAGAACGACTCCTTATAAAGTAACCTTCCGGTTGAAAAACAATATATAAATCAGATGATAAACCGTGTTACCATCTCATTAAGCTTTACAGAAAGGCTGTTAAGCTCTTCAGCCCTTGCACTCACCTGGGTACTGCTTTCCTTCATTTCAAAAGTGGCATCATTTATTTCAGAGATATCCCTTGTTATATTCCGGGTAACCAGAGAACTCTGAGCTGCGTTTTCAGCCACATCCTGAATACCGATAGATGCCTGTGAAATATTACCGGTAATCTCAACTGTCTTTGTTGACTGTTCATCGACAGCATCTGTAATTTCCATAACTGATTCATTCAGCCTGACTATTATTTCCGAAATTTGGCTGATCTGTTTAATCGTAATACTTGTAGAATTCTGTATCCCGTCAATCCTGTTTTTAATATCCTGGGTTGCCGCTGCTGTCTGTGAAGCCAGTTCTTTAATCTCATTTGCGACAACTGCAAATCCCTTGCCGGCTTCACCAGCCCTTGCAGCTTCAATTGTAGCGTTAAGTGCAAGCAGATTTGTCTGCTCGGATATTTCATTTATTGCTTCAAGAACTTTACCTATTTCCATTGCGGAACTGCTTAATTTATCCACGTTTTCAGAAGCTCCCCTTGATTCTTCAACCGCTTTTTTTGCTATGCTTCTGGAAGATTCGGCATTCTGAGCCATACTGCTGATCGTGGAGCTCATATTTTCCGATGCAGCAGCGACCATACTCACATTGGTAGATGCCTCTTCTATAGCCGCTGCAACAGAACTCATATTTGTGTTCATTTCTTCAGATGCCTCTGATACGGATCTTGATTTATTTAATGTATCATCAATATTACCGGAAAGATTTCCGGCAATGGACATCAGTTCGGCAGAAGATTTATTTAAATATTCCGAACTGCCGGTAATTTCGATTATAATGTTTTTAAGGCTGTCTACCGTGTTTTTTATTGCCTTAAGCAGAAGAGCAAATTCATTCTTTTTTGCTGTATCAATACTAACCGCAAGGTTACCCTTTTCTATCTCCTTTAAACATGAAACGGCGTATGTAATATCCCTGTTAATTGTTCTGCTCCCATAATATAAAATAACAAGCATAATAAGAATAGATACGACTGCCACTGTTATAAGAATCAGCCTGTTCTTTCCTGCCTGTTCTTTTGTTTTTTCTACCTTCTCAATTGTGTTTTTCAGCTTGTGTTCTTCAAGCATGGGAAGAAGTATTTTCTTAATGGCCCGCCATTGTTTTGTTTCTTCCTTGATCTGTGCCACTGCTTTGACCGAATCACCTGAAACAGCAGTTTCCTGTACCTCCATCTTATAACCGTGATCAACTATCCACATTGCCTTTAGCTTTTCCAGAGCACTTTTATCTGGCGGATCAGCCAGTGATATACATTTATTAACACTGTCAAGAAATGCTTCATGAGCCTTCAGGTAATTTTTGGCAGCAGTTTCATCCTTTGGATCAAGCAGTACATTTCGCGTTGCCTGTCCTGTCTGCAATCCCTGGGCATACATATTATTCAGATGAAACAGCAAAGCCTGGTCATGCTCAATAGTTCTTTCTTCCTGTTCAATGAATGTCCTGTTCTGTATGATGAAGAGCGCGATTATTACACACATAAGTATAGCGTTCCCGAGACCGGTTAACTGAAAAAGTCTTCTAATGGTCATGCTTTCTCCTTTCTTACCAGTTAAACACGTTCATACATAAAAGAAAATTCCGCGTCATATACACTGCGGGCATCCAAACATCACTGTGCGGCAGTTACTGTACGTAATAAGTGAAACCAAATATCATGAGTTAATTTTACATAGGTTTTAGGAGAATAGAGAAAAGAGCTGATTGGAGAGAATATAGGATCAAATCTTCTACCAGTTTGTAAATTCACCTATGTTTACCGGTGATGCGTAATATATCATAAAATTAAAAACTCTGCCAAGCCTGATATAATTCAGGCAAAAAAAACAGGGCAACCTCACAGATTCACCCTGTTTTCTTGTACTTGTTAAAATTATTTCACAGCATCCGGAAAAAAGGCCTGCTGTCCCTCTATCTTGTATCCCGCGATTATGCTCTGGGCCTTTTCAGACACCAGCCATTTGGCCAGCTTTTCTGCAGCCTTGAATTTGACATGGGGATGTTTTTCGGGATTTACAGGTATAATACCGTATGGGTTAAACAGTGAAGGATCTCCTTCCACCAGTATATCAAGGTCAAGCCCCTGTTCTCTTCCGAATTTATATTTCAGATAAGTTCCCCTGTCTGTCATTGTATAGGCCTGCTTTTCTTCTGCATAGGTAAGCGTTTTCCCCATGCCCTGCCCTATTGAGTAATACCAGTCACCAAGGCCTTCGGGATGCATGAATGAAAGAGTTACGTTTTTTCCTTTTTTAACAATATCCCTTGTTTCTTTTTTAAGAACAGCACCTGACAGCGTCCATAATTCCTGCTCCTTTGTATGTGTTCCGCTGTCATCACCCCTTGATATAAATGCGGCTTTATTATCAGCAATTTTTTTAAGTGCATCAGATGCCGATTTATCTCCTTTTATTCCGGCAGGATCATTATCAGGGCCAATAATAACAAAATCATTGTGCATTACAGCCAGGCGGTATGAACCAAACCCGTCAGAAACAAACTTTTCTTCACGGCTTTTTGCATGAACAAAAATAATATCCACATTTCCGTCAATGCCGTCCTGTATGGCTGCGCCCGTACCTTTTGCAATAACCTTTACATTTATACCTGTATCAGCAGTAAACACAGGCAAAAGCTCATTAAGAAGCCCGGAGTTCTCTGTACTTGTAGTTGTAGACATTGTAATGGTTTCAATTTCTTTTTCACCGGAGCATGAAACTATTGCCAGGACCAGTGATAAAATAAAAAAAACGGCAAAATATTTCTTCATCTGAAACCTCCTTTTTTATAAACCGCTTATTATTAATATCTTTCTTTGTTATACTTTTTAACTTCTTCAGTAATAATTACATCAACACGCTCATGGATACTCCCTGGCGCACCGTATGTAAGACAGGGGATAAAGCTTCCTCCCGGGGCATATTCTTCAAGAGCTCTTGAAATCTCGCCCCGGATCTCATCATCAGTCGAATCAGCACGGTCTACAATAGCAGCATCTATTCCGCCCATTATTACCATGCGCCCGTCAAGCTTTTTCTGTATTGCCGGTATATCATTCTGAGGAAGTGCTCCCTGCCATATATCGATACCAATATCTACCATATCTTCAATAACAGGTTCCAGAAAGGAGTCGGCATGATGCATTACTACGACTCCGTTATCATTCATGTATTTATAAGTATCAATATATTGAGGCTTTATAAATTCCCGCCATGTATCAGGGCTCATGAACATACTGTTTTTACTTCCCCAGTCGTCATGGGTCAGCATTATATCAGGTTTCAGGTTATCCACAATCAGCCTCATATAGTTATATCTGTACTCGCCTACATAATCACACAACTCTTTCATATACTCAGGTTCCATGAGAAAATTCATAAGAGTGTCTTCAAAGCCCATTAAAAAATGAAGCTGTTCAAACACCCCGGTAGGCATAAAGGCCATGAGCAGATTTTCATCCCTGTCTATCTTTGATACTGCTTCAATAGCAGGTTCCCATAGGGCCGGGTCCGAACAGCTGCCTATAATATCAGGCGCTATTGCTGTCTCTTTCCACCGGCAGATGTCAGAGACCACTTTATCATCAGAAGTAACATGAGGCATTGCAGCAATCTGGCCCTCCGGCCAAAGGATAAGGGTTCCCCATTTATCACGAAGAGGTTCCATCCCCTTATACCGTCTTCCTCTTGCATAACCTGCCACAGGGTCAGCCGCAAAAAAGACCATGTGTTCATATTGGTCAACAAGCCGATCCGGTTTACCGTCTTTTTTAACTGTTTCCAGAAAATTCTGTTTTGCAGAAAGCATATTCATCCCCCCTCATAAATACACGTAATATTTGCGATATTTTCAATATTTAACAAAAACAGAAGGACATGTCAGCTTAAAACAAAAAAGAGCATTGCACCGGAAGGTACAATGCTCTTTTAAATTTATCTTACTGAATGTAATTATTTGAAATAGATCTTATTCTGATTTCTTACTTCATCCATAATACAATCATTAACACCTTCGAAGATACTGCCTTCACCGCCATAGGTAAGACAGGGTATAAACATACCGCCTTCACTGTGCTCTTTACATGCACGGGCAACTTCTGCACGGACAACTTCTTCTGTCCAGTTTTCACGGTCAACTATGGATGCATCTATACCGCCCATAAGGGTAAGCTTGTTATTGGTATCTTTCTTGATCTGATTGATATCGTTTGAAGGAAGAATACCTTCCCAGATATCAATACCGACATCAACCATATCCTGTGCGATCGGCTGGCAGAAACTGTCTGCATGATGCATAGTAATAACACCCTGTTTTTTCATTGCACCGTAGATTTCTGCATAGGGTTCTTTCAGGAATTCACGCCATGTGTCAGGACTCATGAACAGGCTGTATTTTGACCCCCAGTCATCATGGAAAAGAATAACATCAGGATGCAGATTATCTATCAGAAGCTGTACCTGCTGCATTTTATGAACTTTGATGTACTCAATAAGTTCCTTCATGGCTTCAGGCTCTGCAAGGAAGTTCATGAGTGTATCTTCAAAACCCATCAGGAAATGAAGCTGCTCAAATATTCCGGTTGGAACCCATACCATTGCAAACTTGCCTTCAGCCTGGAATTTTTCTGTATCAGCCTTTGCCTGTGTCCAGTCAAGATCAATTTTGTCCAGCTCAGGTGCCTTAACATACTTTTCCCATTCTGTAATATCAGGACACACCTTTGTTTCGTCGGTAACAATAGGCATAATTCCCGGTTCATTTTCACCCCAGTGAATGGTTACACCAAAGGGATTCTTTGCGGTCCCGCCTTTGGCGACCGGAAACATATAGAAAAAAACCGGATCCCATACCTGAGGAAAGGGTTCCCACTCATTTACAAATGAATCTGGATTGCCGTTTTTCATTGTCTCATAAACATTTTCTTTTAAAGATAACACGGAAGATCCTCCTTAATTAGTATGATTTTAATATTGCCTGTTATCACCCTTCGGTTTGCTGAAAACAGATGCAGGCCCTGTTTAATCTTTAGCCCCTGACGGTTGGCACTGCTGGGCTCCAATCCGGATGATTTTTGCCAGGTAACCTGCTGCGGGCTGAAGGCTGATTAACCCTATACAAAAACTTCATTTATTCAATGAACATTAGCTTATAGCATTAATATTCCAAAAATTTAACTAGTTTTCATCCTATAAATGTATTTTTTTGCAATTTTTTTAATTTTAAAATTACCAGTCAGAAAGAGTAAAAACCGCAGACTCAGTTACTTTTCCAAATCAAATCTGCTGCAGAAGAATAGTATATAGATTTTTACAGTTTCATGAAGCATTAGGCTCGTATAATTCAAATAAAAGGACTGACGCTGTATATTTTTAAGTATAAAAAGAGTCTGTAATTTCATACAAAAATTTAAAATTATAAATAATATCAGAATAACTGTCAGTCAGACCTTATTTTACCAGATGTATTTTCATCAATATTTTCAAATAGTAATACCGGATCAAATACAGGTGCGGAGGCAGATTAGACAATTATTTTCAGCAGGTACTGAAATTGCAATAAAAACCTGCAGCATCGGATTTATGCATTACGGTAACAACTGACACCTGAAACAGATTCGCTATTTTTAACTTTTTGATTTTTTACATTTAATAAAAATTACCTGCGCCACAAATACATAACCCGCAATGGAGGTTACACAAAATGAAACCGATGATAATTCGTACTTTCCTGCTGGCAGTCCTAACTATAAGCATTTTAACAGCAGCATCCTGTAACTCGGATGGTTCATCTCCCCAGACCGAAAGTTCAGGCACGTCTGATACAGGTTCATCAGACAGTACGTCTGATTCATCACCCGGTACTGATGACAGCAGCGCTGATCCTGTTAATGTCCGGGCTGTTATTATTGACCATTTAGCCACAGATCTTACACTTATCCCGACTGAATGGATTGAAGAGGCAAAGGAAACTCTTCATATTGCCTATGGGCACACCTCTCACGGGAGTCAGATCACAACAGGAATGACAGGACTTGCCGGCTTTGCAAATGCTCCAAACGGCGGTTCGGCCTATGAATGGAACAGCGGAGGAAGCGGAGGAGCCCTTGATCTTAGAGACACGCCTTTTTCCGGAGCAAATGATCTTGGAAATCCTGACAGGACAGCCTGGGCAGATGCGACAAGGGATTATCTGGACTTAAACCCGGAGATAAACGTAATAATCTGGTCATGGTGCGGACAGGCAGACGGAACAGAAGAAGAAATAGACCTGTATCTGAACCTTATGGATGAACTTGAAAAAGATTACCCGGATGTGATGTTTGTGTATATGACAGGCCACACAAACGGAACAGGGCTTAACGGAAACCTTCACCTCAGAAATCAGCAGATAAGGGACTTTTGCGAGGCCAACGAAAAAATACTCTATGACTTTGAAGACATAGAAAGCTATGACCCTGACTGGAATTACTTTGGAGATCTTAATGTAACCGACAGCTGCAGTTATGACGGCGGCAACTGGGCAACCGAATGGCAGAACTCCCATACAGAAGGAGTTGAGTGGTATAACTGCTCATCAGCGCACAGCCAGCCTCTTAATGCAAATCTCAAGGCATATGCAGCCTGGTGGCTGTGGGCAAGGCTTGCCGGATGGATGGAAACTAATTTACGTCCATCCAGAAAGGACAAAAAGCTGTATAAAGCTTTCAACGGTAAGCTAAGACCTTGCTTTAAAGCCTTTTGCTGAATGCTGAACGCTGAGTGCTGAACGCTGAGTGCTGACAGCGTCCAAACAAAAACGTTAGTTTTTGGATGGACACAAATTACATGCTTGATTTCAATACCCACACGGTAAGCCGTACAACATAAACTGCGAGAAGTGTGACAGTTACACCGACAACAAGAATTTCCACACCCAGCTGCACATCAAGTATACGAAACAGCATAAGGCTTAATGCCAGGCCCAGCAGAACAGTGAAGAAAAACCGTACAACTTCATTTATAATTCTCTTCTTTTTTTCCATAAACAGTACCATGTAAAAGGTTGAGGAACCGGGATGTGTTATTGAACAATAATAATTAATAATATAAAGCCTTGCAAGTTTATAAAAACCTGCGTATGAAAAGTCATCAATAAAATCATAATCCCCAATAACATAAGATTCAATTCACAGAAGACATTCTTTTTGTTTTCTGTATCAGTCTGTACTGTCTGTAAATTAGGATAACCAAAATTAACAGCTAAACCGGTTTTAAACAGCATTACTTCAAATAATAAAACAAGAACATTAAAGAGGAAGGAGTTTTAAAATGGAAAACTTCAGAGAAGTAAACCATCCGGGACCGGGAAAGATTAAAAAGAAACAGTTTTTAAGACTTTTCTCACTGAATTTTTCAAAAGGAATAGTGGGCTTTTTATAATCATTGCATGTATATTTTTTCTTTATAATTTCTTTTTAAGATATGTAGAGCCCAATGAGTACGGGATCAAACAGGTCAATATTGGCGTTAAAAGAGGTATTCAGAAAGAAACATATACGACAGGACTCCATTTCATTATTCCGTTTATGCAGGAAATGTTTTACCTGCCAAGAGACATTCAGGTACTGGAGCTTACAAATTATCCTAAAACCGCTTCGGATTTCGCAAGCAGGGAGAGAGCAGCACACATTCAGACAATAGACGGATTTTTTGTTGATGTTGACGTATCCATTCTTTACCACATATCTGCCCCATACAAGGTATTTACAATAATAGGTCCAGGGAACAACTATGAAACCAACGGCATTAAACCCAAAGCTGTTCCAATCCTTAAAGACACATTAGGCAAACTTACAACCGAAGAATTTTACAACAGCCCATTGAGATCAAAAAAGGTTGAAACAGCAAAAGAACGTTTTAACCAGGAACTCAACGAAAAGGGTATTACTGTTGATCATGTACTCGTACGTTACTTCAAGTACAGCGACGAGATTCAAAAAAATATCGAAGAAAAAAAGCTGAAGGATCAGCTTGTATTTAAAAACCAGGCAGAAGCGCGCGCAGCAGTCGAGGAGGCAAAGCTAAAAAAAATAACCCAGGAAGGAAAGGTAAATGTCTCTGTCGAACTTGAAAAAGGCAAGGCATATGTAACCAGAAAATGTGCTGAAAAAGATCTCTACTTCAGAAGAAAAACAGCTGAAGCTGACCTTCTTGTTGAACTGGCAGAAGCGGAAAAGACAAGACTTAAAAACGAGGCCTTAAAAGGTAAAGGAGCAGAAAGGATGGTCGGTCTTAAAATGGCGGATGTGTACAAAGGACTTGATGTAATCATACTTCCCAGTGACGGACCTTCGGGGGTTAACCCGCTTGATCTTGATAATGCACTTAATCTTTTTGATGTCAGACAGGGAGGTAAAAAATAATGCGTAAATATATCTCGGCAATAGTTATAACAATCTTCATAATGACAATGAACGGATGCGTCCCCCATAAAACAGGACCTAATGAAGTCGGTGTAAGAACAAAAAAAATTGCATTGTGGGGAGAAAAAGGTGTTGAAGAAAAGGTATACCATCCAGGCTCAACCTATTTTTTCTTCCCGTTAATAAATGACTGGCATACCTTTAATCTTAAACTGCAGAACCTTGAGTTTTCTTATGATGACAGACGCGGCGACAGGAGTGTTAAGGATGATCTTTTATTCAAAACAATAGACGGAAATGATATCAGCCTTGATATGACAATTGCCTACAGGATTGATCCTGAAAAGGCTTACCTTATTTTACAGAATGTAGCCAGAGACGACAGGGAGCTTAAGGAAAAAATAGTAAGAACAATCACCAGGAGTAAACCAAGAGATATATTCGGTGAATTGAAAACCGAAGAGTTCTATGATGCAAATAAACGTGAAGCACAGTCATTAAAGGCTAAAGAAAAACTCCAGAAAATTATGGAACCTATGGGGGTCATTGTAGAAAATGTATATACCAATGACTACCGCTTTAATAACAAATATCAGAAAGCGATCGAGGACAAAAAGATTGCGGATCAGCTTGTAGAAAAAAACAAATCTGCCCAGCATGCAACAGAAGAAGAGTATAAAAGGAAACTCGAAGATGCCAGAGGCGATGTAAATAAAATGATTGCGGATGTTGACGGTGAATTTCAAAAAGCAAAAATTGAAGTAGACGCCTACTTTGAAAAACAGGAACTCATAGCAGAAGCAATAAAAGCAGAGGGAATAGCCGAGGCACAGGGTATTACGGAAATGAACAAAGCAATGGCCAGTGTAGGAGGTGAAGCAATGGTAAAACTGAAAATTGCCGAAGCAATCCAGGGTAAAAAGATTATCCTTCTTCCAGTGTCAGAAGGCGGAATGAACTTAAAAACAACCAATATTAATGACCTTATCAACACTATGGGCGTTAAAAGTCTGGCAGGTAACAACTAGCCACGGCAATATACATATAACGCGGGCCGGGCTGTTTCACAGATGATCTTAAACACAACAGCCCGGCCCTCTTATCATCTCCATTCTTTTTTCGGATTAAGGCCTCCTGATAATGCCTGTCCCGGTTTTACCTTTTTGCCCTTTTAATTTCTTTCTGATATATGGAAATCTTATTTTTTAACGAAAGCAGCGTAACAACTATCAATGGATATCAGCATCTTTAAATCAGCCAGTAATGGCTACTGTAAATCATGCGGTAAAAGCCATTATATTAAACAGGGCATGGCAAAAAAGTACTGTCTTGATCTTATGCAAACAATGGAAAATTCAGGACGCATTGATTTTAATTTACCGGAAAAAGATGCAGACCCCAGGCTTACTCTGGATTACATAAAGGGTGATGCCAGAGGGCAGATGTTTGGAGTACTTGAATGTACATCTCCTGCAGGAAAGAGTGTTATATTAAAGGCTTTTTCAGGTCAGTATAACGGAGTATGGGAAGTGGACGGATGGGTGCCGCCGCTGCTGGATGTGAATAAATTTAACGAGCTTGTTTTTAATGTGGATAAAGAGATAAAGGCCCTGGGCAAAAAAATAGATAATATCCCCGAAGGTGCTGAAAGGCAGATAATTATACAGCAACGGAAAAAGATGTCTCAGGACCTTATGAAGGAAATTCACGAGCTCTATCTTCTTCGTAATTTCCGGAATCAGTCAAGGCCTCTTTCTGACTTTTTTAAAAAAGGAATACCGACAGGTGCCGGTGACTGCTGTGCTCCTAAATTACTAAACGCTGCTGCAAAATTGAATCTGCAGCCTGTAAGTCTGGCAGAAATATACTGGGGAAGAACCAACCGTTCAGGAACCAGAACTCAGGGACAGTTTTACACTGCCTGCGAAGAAAAATGCCAGCCTATTTTAGGTTTTATGCTTTGCGGGCTTACCTGATTTTTTTAACGGTAATATCGCAACAATATTCATAAAAGGCTGAAAATAAAACATTATATAATACGTGTATTGGAAAATGTCAGATATAGAAATACTCTACAGTGATTCTTCAATAGTTGTTGCAAATAAGCCGGGAGGACTTTTATCTGTTCCTGGAAGAGGGCCTGATAAACGGGACTGCCTTGTAAGCAGAATAAAGGATAAATTTCCGGAGTGTATACCTCAGCCCTCTGTACACAGGCTGGATATGGATACGTCAGGGTTAATGGTACTTGCCTTAACAGCAGAAGCTCACAGGAACCTCTCAATACAGTTTCAAAACAGAACAGTTAAAAAACAGTATGTCGCAATTCTGGAAGGAGAAGTAAAAGAGGGCCATGGAGAAATTACCCTCCCCTTCAGGCTGGATGTTGATAACAGACCGTACCAGGTTTATGATCCTGTTCGTGGCAAAAAAGGAACAACTATATGGGAAAAAATTGATATTAATAACGGTTTAACAAGGATACTTTTTACGCCGGTTACAGGAAGAACCCATCAGTTAAGACTACATGCATCTCACCACAAAGGGCTGGGAATACCTATTAAAGGAGACAGGCTGTATGGCAGCGGCAAACAGGGAGACCGCCTTTATTTGCATGCCTCATACCTTTCTTTTAATCATCCTGAAAGCGGGACATATATAAGTTTCAATAATAATTCCTGGTTTTAATTACTTCATACTAATACCCGATAATTTTCATTTAATATCGTTAGTTTTAATAAGATGAATATTATTTATATTACCTGCTTGATCTTTTCTTTTTATTAATTTAAAAGCATTAACTATTGTTTAACCCGGATTTTGCAGTAAAAAAGCAGCGAGGGCTAAAAATCGTAGTTTTATTAGGTTTAGCCACAAACATAATAATGACGATTTTTAGGCTGCAACAGGTGGTTACTGCAAAATCCGGGATTAATTCTTTATCAACCGATATAAAGAGTATTAACATTCCTGCAAAAGTGCTCCTGCATTCCTGCACCTCTTCAAATTAACAGATAAGCTTATATGGATTTCAACTCTTTTGCGGGTCCGTTTTTATAAAACTCCTGGTAGGAAAGAACTTTTTTAATATACTTTCGGGTTTCTCTGAAAGGGGGAACACCTTTATACTTCCTGACATTTCTTGCCCCTGCATTATAGGCGGCAAGTGCAAGCTTTTCATCACCGTCAAACCTGTCCAGAAGTGATTTGTAATACTTAACCCCTGCATGAATGTTTTCTTCAGGGTCATATAAGTCTTTTACTCCCAGAGATCTTGCTGTCCGCGGCATAAGCTGCATCAACCCTCCGGCGCCATGCCTTGATCGGGACCTTTTGTTAAACCCTGACTCAGCCATAATAATTGCCTTAATCATGGTTAAATCAACATTATGCTGATTGGCTGCTTCAAGTATTATCGGATTGTATAATGGTTCTGCCTTTTTTATCTGAAAGGCAAAATGATCAACTTCAGGTTCTTCGGCCTCTGCCAGTACCGGCTCTTCAGCAACCGGGGACATATCAACGGCAGAAGGTTTTGCTTTTTGTTCTTTAAATGATAATTCAATGTGACTCAGGTGAATAAAACAGGCATACACAAGTATTACTGACAGCATAATAAAATGCATCCGGTTTGCTGTAATATTTTCTCTTCGGGATAAATCCATCATAATAAAACTCTCATTATAAAATAACTTTGAAATATCCCATACACACAGGCAATGACCATGCCAAATAGATCCTGCGGTCATGCTGTATGATTCCCCTGTCATTTCAACCAGATACCGGCCACCAGAAAATTCACCGGTGCACTGATGTGTAATAATTTACCAACAAATTATGTAATTCACTTCCAATTACAGGTAAGCATCTATCCAGAGTCAATAGAACATGAACAGAGAAGATGCGTATTATAACAGATCAGTAATTAATGAAAAAGCAAAATACAATGGGTATTTTAATCTATGCCGCAATAGACCTGTTTTCATATTCTCCTCTGTTTATCATCTCACTGTTTGAAGCACCCGGCGGAACCATTGGAAAAACCCTTTCATCTTTATCAACAGGAATATTAATAAGGCATGTGCCTTTTTTATTCATCTGTTCCTTCAATGCAGCCATCGGATCACTGCATTGAGACAGATCACATGAATCTATCCCGAACGAACGGGCAATACCGGCAAAGTCAGGCCTGTGACAGAAGCTCGATGAATAAAAACGTTTTTCAAAAAACAGGTCCTGCTGCTGACAGACAAGCCCAAGGGCACTGTTGTTAAAGAGTATAACTTTCATATCAATGCCCTGCTCTGCTATGGTTGCGAGTTCCTGTATATTCATCATAATACTTCCGTCTCCTGTAAAACATACAACCTGTTTTGAAGGCTCAGCAAGGGCCGCACCCATGGCAGCAGGCAGACCGAACCCCATGGTGCCAAGCCCGCCCGATGTGATAAGCCGGTTCGGCTTTAAAAACGGAAATCCCTGGGCAACCCACATCTGGTGCTGACCAACATCAGTAACAACCATAGCATTATCATCCAGCATCTCTGCAATGCCTGATATATATTCAAGGGGACGGCAGTTTTGATTTCCGCATTCCGGAGACTCATTGTATTTATTTTTAAGACTGTTTATCCTGCCTATCCATGTTTTTCTTTCTGCAGAGTTTATCATTGGTTCAAGCAGCTCAGCAACACCGGCAGCATCTCCGCATATAGATATGCTTGGATTTTTTATTTTGTCAAATTCCGAGGGGTCTATATCAATGTGGATTATTTCCGCATCAGGACAGAATTGTGAAACCTTACCGGTGGCACGGTCATCAAACCTTGTACCCATTGCTATAAGGAGATCGCACTCCTCAAGGGCAAGGTTTGCCCATGGTGTACCGTGCATGCCCAGCATTCCTAAAGAAAGCGGATAGGTTTCAGGAAATATTCCAAGTCCCATAAGACTCATTGTACCGGGGATATCTGCCTTTCTGGATATTTCCAATATTTTACAGCAGGCATTGGACCTGGCAGCTCCACCTCCCGCATATATAACCGGGCGCTTTGCCCTGTTTATCATTTCTGCGGCCTGCTTTATTTTTAAAACATCAGCATTGGGTGCAGGATCTGCGGTACCCGGATCCGGCCATTTTTTAAACTCAATAATAGAGGTCTGTACATCCTTTGGAATATCAATCAGTACCGGTCCCGGCTTTCCTGACATTGCAAGGCGGAATGCTTCGGGAATTATTTCTAAAAGCTCTAAAGGAGATTTGACAAAGTAGCTTTGTTTTGTAACAGGTCTGCTCATGGCGCATATATCAACCTCCTGAAAGGAATCTTTTCCTATGAGGTCTGATGATACCTGCCCGGTTATACAGATAATTGGAACTGAATCGAGTTTTGCATCAGCAATTGCAGTAAGAAGATTTGTTGCGCCCGGCCCTGATGTAGCCATGCATACACCAGGTTTATTGCCTGTCCTTGCCATTCCCTGGGCAATAAAGCCCGCGCCCTGCTCATTGCGTGCCAGTATATGCCTTATTTTATTTCTTCTATACAGGGCATCATATATGGGCAGAATCGCTCCGCCCGGTATGCCTGCGATAATATCTATGCCCTGTCTTTCCAGCAGCTTAACCGTTATATCTGCTCCGCTTAACCTGATCATTTTTAATTCTCCTTTAAATACCTCTCTGCAAATCAGGCCGGTGCAAATAAAAAACCCCTCACCGGCCTTTGTGCCGGAGAGGGGTTTTAGTTTTATTATCTATCTGAAGTTAATCCCGCTTCGGCTCAAAGGTGTAGACCACACCCACCACTAGGATCACGACTACGGCGATAATAGTATGAGTTAAAGCGGCTGATTTGATACCTTTGTTAAAATCCATTGCGGAAAATTCCTTAATTTTTAATTTAATATTGGCTAAGATTACGGCATCGTAAAAACAAAGTCAATCCCCAATTTACAACGCGAAAAATACCGCACTTACCGCAGTGAGATAACTTTCCTTGATAGTGAATTCCATAATATGTTATAAAATAATTTTTCAGCCCGGATTAAAATTATAACAGAAACTAGAGAGCACGATTTTGCAGTATATTTATATTGATGCGGATGCCTGTCCTGTCAAGCAGGAGGTATACCGTGTTGCAGAAAGATTTAAACTGAAGACAATAGTTGTATCCAACACCTATATGCGTGTACCGGACAGCCCCCTGATAAGAGCGGTTATTGTAGATGACGGTCCTGACTCAGCCGACAACTGGATAGCAGACAATATAACTGAAAATGATATTGTTGTAACAGCAGACATCCCCCTTGCAGACCGAAGCATTAAAAAAGGTGCAGGCGTTATAGGCCCCAAGGGAAATATGTTTACAGAAGACAATATAGGCCAGCTGCTTGCAACCAGAAATCTTATGGCTGACCTCAGGGATATCGGAGAAGTGACCGGAGGACCGCCGCCTTTTACAAAAAAAGACAGGTCAAACTTTCTGCAGAAACTTGATGAACTGATTCATTCAATAAAGAGAAAAATTTCCGATTGATTATAATTTTGGTATTATAGGGTATTACTGTCTTAAGAGAGAACAGGAAAGGACAAAGCCCAGATCTCAACACTAGGAATAATCAGCCGTAGAAAAATCATTTCCCGCTGCCATACAACATACATATACTGCACATAAACAACCTGCTTGATTTATTATGATAAAGTAAATAAATTAGGTCTGAATCAAATATTTTCCAGTGGTATCTCTCCTGGCGGTAAAAAGCCCAGAAATCTTAATATCCAGGCTTAATAGACGGTTAACAGGGAGAGAAAACACTATATGAAAATAAAGTCAGCATGGATATTGTTTTATACGGTTACAGCATTACTGCTCCCGGGCATTGCAGAATCCGCAGAACATAAAGAGAGCAGGCTTGAATATTTTGGCTCATCAGTTCACTACGCCAGAGAAACCGATATAATTTTTAAAAAATCCGACTATGTTGATTATGATACACGACAGATGAGACTGTTCCTTGGAGGCAGCCTTAAAAACCCATGGCATACTGAATGGGAAATTGTCATAGGTAATGACAGGGAACACAGCGATGTTATGAAAAAGGATGGAATGCTCTTCGGAATTCAGTGGGGAGTCCTTTATGACTTTTTCAAATATAAAAAAATCAGCTTATATTCAGGTGTATCTGCAGGGCTCGGATACCTGAGAGATGCCTACGGCTATGATGAGCTTGCCGATGAAAGCCCGTTCTTCCTTGTGGAAGGAAGGCTTGGATTAAATTACCAGTTCGGCAAAAAATATTTTTTAAGGGCACAGACAGGCATATGGCATATGTCTTCTATGTTTCAAAGCGACCAGGGTCACAACTGCTGGGATTACAGCATTCATTTGGGTTACCGGTTCTGATCAGATAAACCGGGTGTTTTTAATTTATTACTTACAGGGAAGATTATGAAAACAGAAATTACACGTAGAAAACTACTGCAGATCGGCGGCGCGGCTGTTGGAGCAACCGTACTTTACGGTGCAAATTCCATAGCAAAATCAAACCCGGAAGCTCCAGGAAAAACTCCATGGACATGGAAACCCATAAAACCTGAATCAATACAGGAAAGAGCATATCAGTCGGCATGGGCAAAAATCGGCTGCATGTACGGAGTTATAGAATCCGTCATAGGAACCCTTGCTGATAAATACGGAGCCCCCTATAACACCTTTCCGGTTGCAGCAACAGTATACGGCAGCGGCGGAATCGGCGGTATCGGCTCAGTATGCGGAACAGTTAACGCAGGAGGACTTATATTCGGCCTGTTCGTTGACAAGCAGGAAGATCTTTTCGCACTCTGCAATGAATTATCACTGTGGTATGAGAAAGCATCTATGCCGGTATTTAAGCCTAAAAAACCAAGCCAGGATATCGCAATAACACCTTCAGTATCAGGCTCAAATCTCTGCCATGTATCAAGCACAAAATGGTCCAAGGCATCAGGCCATCAGCTTATGACAATGGCTCACTTTGAAAGATGCAACCGCATGGTTGCTGATGTAGCCATGAAGATTGTATCAATGATGAATCAGTACACTGCCAATGAATTAAAATTCACAGGAAAACTGAATGAATTTTCAGTTGGATGCATGTCCTGCCACGGCCCGGGAAAAGATGTAGCAAATGTGTCAGCCAATATGACCTGCGACACCTGCCACGAAGACCCTCATAATTAGTGAAAACCTCATCCGTTTTTTGTTCATTATGGATGTCTTCACCCTACATAATGCGACAAAAAACCCGATGCTGTTATCTTTTAAAATATGTTTTTCTTAGTTTCCCTCCCCTTGCGGGAGGGATTAAGGTAGGAGGAGGCATTTTTTTTAATGAGGATGAAAAACATGAAGTTCCAGCATTTTTGAGAGATCCTCAAACACTTTTATACCTCTGATACTGTTTCCCCTCTGATCAAGCGGGGGTGAAAAAACAGCTATTCCCATCTGGCCGGGAACAACTCCCAGGATACACCCGCTCACACCGCTTTTTGCAGGTATACCGATATTGTATGCCCACTCCCCTGCAAAGTCATACATGCCGCATGTATGCATAACGGTTAAAAGGTCTTTAATGTAATCGGCCTTTACGGCTCTTTCACCGGTTACAGGATTTATCCCGTCATTGGCCAGGGTGGCCCCCATCATGGCAAGGTCTCTGCAGTTGATTACAGCGCTGCACTGCTGAAGATAAAGATCCATTGTCTGTTTAATATCTTCATCGATCATACCGAAATTTTTAAGCAGATAGGATATAGCCCAGTTTTTATCATTTGCATCCTGTTCCGCAACAAAAGCAGGAGCATCAATAAACACCTGTCTTCCAGCATACTTCGCATACATTTGAAGTATCCTGTTCAGTCTTACTGCAGGCCTGCTCCCCCTGATAAGGCTGCTTACTGCTATACCTCCAGCATTTACCATCGGGTTGTGAGGACGTTTTGAAGATTCCTCGAGTTTAATTATGGCATTATAGGCATCTCCGGTGGGCTCAACATCCACTTTTTTCTGGACTTTTTCCCTTCCGTGATCCTCAAGCGCCAGGCCGTAGGCAAAAAGCTTGGATACTGATTGTATAAAAAAATCATCCTGTGAATCGCCTGCTTCATACAGGAACCCGTCTGTAGTTACAACACAGATTCCGAACTGGTCATTTCTCCCGTTCTTAAGATCAGGATCAGCCGTATATATCTCACCTTCTTTTAAATCAAGATACCGTTCACGGATACCTTCAAGGACAGATGTAAATTCACCTTCTCTTGAAAGTATACTTTCTGCCTTTTCAGAAAGAGTGCAGTGATCCGTTATTCTGTGGAACACATGATAATCATATTTTTCAGATATCTCTTCAATTGCCCTTACCCCTCGCACACTTTTAAAGTGTGGCCCTAAAAGCGGGGAATATGCGGCAAGGCCCATCTGACCAGGTACAACGGCAATAATAGCGCCTGCCAGTCCGCTTTTTGCCGGAAGCCCTGCCCTGTATGCCCACTGGCCGGAAAAATCATACATTCCGCTCATAAACATGACAGAGAGAATATTTTTTACATATTCCAAAGAGACAATTCTTTTGCCTGTAACAGGGTTAACCCCGCCGTTTGCAAGTGTCGCAGCCATTACAGCAAGATCATCACAGTTTGCAAGAATGGAACACTGATGAGCAAAAAGTTCAACTGTCTCTTCAACACTGCTTTCAATACGCCCTTCGCTGAGCATAAAATAGCCGATTGCCCTGTTTATATTGTCAAGTTTCTTTCTGGAGCTTAAAGCTTCTTCATCAAACTGAGCATCTCGCCCCATGTAGCCTGAAAACAGATCTTTGATCATGGCAATGCGGTCTTCAAGGCTTTCTCCCTTTACCATGCTTGTAGTTGTAACAGCGCCAACATTTACCATGGGGTTATAACGCCCTTCTATTATTTCCTCATGTCTTATAAGAGAGTTGAATGCATCACCGGTAGGCTCAACACCCACAACCTTCCTTACATGTTCCTCACCCCGCTGTTCCAGCACCATGCCGTAAACAAAAGGCTTTGAGATAGACTGTATTGTTATCTCGTTATGAGAATCCCCGGCGCTGTAAAGATCACCCTTTACCGAAACTGCGGACACTGCAAAATCATCAGGATCGGCATTCATTAAATGCGCAGGAACATCAGTGATATTACCTTTTGTAAATGGCAGGTATTTTTTATAAATTTCCTGAAGAAATGATGAAAAGGTATTTTCCGTATCCGGTATATTTTGCGGCATGTTGATCTATCCCCTGAAAACAGTTTATTTCCTGAGAACCTTATGTATATTACATAAGGCAGACAGGACTCAGGAGTTAAACATTATGATATTTTTTTGTCAATCCGGGGAAAATAAAGGGTTGGATAACCCTGGGCATCAGCAAGGTATTAGATACAAGGCACCGAAGGAGTGCCGACTGAGGCGTACGAAGGTACGCCGCAGGGAGAAACGACTGAAGGTAGCGCAGTAGATGACACTTTGATGGTGGATCAGGGCTTTCTTCTTCGGTTTTCTTATAGTATATAAAACAATCTGTTATTAATATTTTAAACCTGATTTCCATGGAGAATAACACCATATGGTAAAAACAGCACATGCAGGAAGAAACATATTATTTCTCACTCTGGCATTCTTCATCTCAGCTCTTATTAACAGCACAGCACTTGCAGACTGGAATGATGTCCCTGAAATTCTAAAAAACATAAAGGCTCCTGAATTTCCTGACAGAAACTTTAATATAAAAAGTTTTGGAGCAAAGGGAGACGGCATAACAGACTGCACAGAGGCATTTAAGGCCGCTGTAAACACCTGCAGTCTTGCAGGCGGCGGCAGAGTAATTATACCTCCCGGGAAGTATTTAACAGGGCCTGTACGGCTTAGAAGCAATGTAAACCTGCATATTTCAGATGGAGCTTTCCTGCTCTTCAACACCTCGACAGACATGTATCTGCCTTCTGTATATACCCGCTGGGAAGGCGTTGAATGCATGAACTATTCTGCATTAATATACGCTTTTGAAGAAGAAAATATTGCGGTTACAGGCAAAGGAACTCTTGACGGCCAGGCAGACAATAAACACTGGTGGCCCTGGAACGGAAGCCCTTTTTACGGAGCATCACCTGATTCACCCAACCAGAGACCGGCAAGATCAAAACTCTTTGAATACGGGAAAAACAATGCCCCGGTAAAGGACCGCGAATTTGGAAAAGGCAGTTTTTTACGCCCCAACTTTGTGCAGTTTTATAAATGCAGAAATATTCTTATACAGGGAGTAACACTGCGCAATTCTCCCATGTGGAACATTCACCCAGTTTTAAGCAGTAATATTACAGTAAGAGATATAAGCGTGATAAGCCATGGTCCCAACAACGACGGCTGCAACCCTGAGTCATGTAAAAATGTATTAATAGAAAACTGCTACTTTGATACAGGTGATGACTGCATTGCCATTAAATCAGGACGTAATAATGACGGAAGACGCGTTGGGGTTCCGTCCGAAAATATCATTATAAGAAACTGCCGCATGAAAGACGGACACGGCGGCGTCACCATAGGAAGCGAGGCATCGGGAGGTGTAAGAAATGTGTATGCAGAAAACTGCAATATGGACAGCCCGAACCTTAACCGGGCTCTTCGTATAAAAACAAATTCCGTACGGGGCGGATTTATAGAAAATATATTTATGAGAAATGTAACAATTGGTGAAGTATCCGATGCAGTACTGAGGATCAACCTCTTTTATGAAGAGGGAGATGCCGGAGATTTCCCGCCAACAGTAAAGAATATTGAGATGACAAACGTTACAAGCAAAAAAAGTAAATACGCACTTTACCTTAGGGGATATACACACACACCAATAAAAAATGTGCGCATATTAAACTGCTCATTCAATAATGCATTAGAGCCTGATGTTATTGAAAATGTTGAAGGGCTTATGATCATAAAATAATCATCGCTGTCAAAATATAGATTTCTGTTCCATTAAAACCCGTTAATTTTATGGAAAGTGAAAACTCAGGCATGCAGCTTGTTAGGCAAAATTTCAAATTTAAAACAGTAATTTTTCATACTGTTACAATAATTGCTGTAATTTCGCCGCTGATCCTGGTTGAAGCAGTAATCAGACTTTGCGTTCCGCCGCCTGCTGTTTCCATGGCTGACCCATATGTATCTTTCAGCGGCATGCGTCCCCTGTTTGTCCCTGACTCAAAGGGGAAATATTATGAAACAGCAGGAGAACGCCTGTTATGTTTCCGTCTTCAGTCCTTTACTGCTGTAAAATCCCCCGACACCTTCCGAGTTTTCTGCCTCGGAGGTTCAACGGTTCAGGGACGCCCCTACGCCGTTGAAACATCTTTTACAACCTGGCTCAGGCTTAACCTTGAAGCAGCCCGGCCTGATAAAATTTTCGAGGTAATTAACTGCGGAGGGATATCCTATGCCAGTTACCGCCTTATTCCCGTCATGCATGAAGTAATGGAATACAAACCGGATTTATTCATCATATATACCGGCCAGAACGAATTTCTGGAAGACAGAACATACAGGTGGGTAAAAAAAATCCCCGGTGCACTGTACAAACTGCACCGTATGATGCTCAAACTCAGAACCTACAGCCTTGCCAGTGAGTTTTTATCAGAAAAAAACTCCAATCCTCTTGAACCCCAAAACTCAATGAAGACAATCCTGCCGGCAGAGGTGGATGCAGAGCTTGATTACAAAGGCGGGTTTAAAAAATATCATCGTGACGATGGATGGCGTGAAGGCATAATCGAACACTTTAAATATAATCTTCAGACTATGATCAGTTTGGCCCGGAGTGAGGATATTCCGGTGATACTCGTTAACCCTGTATCAAACCTTAAAGACATGCCTCCATTTAAATCGGAATACAGTGTTTCAGAAAAAAAGAAACAGCAGGTCATTAAACTGCAGGAGCAGGCAGAGATGCTAGGCTGGAGTAATGCTCAGGGTAAGATCAGACTGCTTGAGAAGGCCGCTGAAATTGAAAGCAGGCACGCCGGGCTGCTTTTCCTGATCGGTAAATGCTATGAACACACAGGGCGCCTGGCCGAAGCAAAAAAATGGTATGTCAAAGCCAAAGATGAAGATGTATGTCCTTTGAGAATACTTGAACCTATGCACGAGGCTGTTTTAAATGCAGCGGCAGACAACAATGTCCCCCTTGTAGATGCGGAAAAGCTCATTGAAAAAAACAGCCCGGAGAGCGTTCCTGGTAATGAATGGCTGCTTGATCATGTTCATCCGAACATACAGGGACATCAGCTTATTGCGGACAGACTGTACGAGGTTATGACAGATATGAAACTGGTCGACAGACCGGATGGATGGCTCACTGCCAGGGATAAGCTTTGGAAAGATAACCTCTCTTCTCTAAACGAAGTATATTTTTCAAACGGTTTAACCAGGCTGAATAATCTGCGCATGTGGAGCCGTCATCCTTCCTACGGGGATTACATCCTTAAAGATCAAAAAGGATCAGCCGCTGACGATTAATTTTCACATGAATCTCCTCTATTCACATTATCAATAAAAACTGCTATAGAAGCTAATCCTAAATTTTAACTTGAGGTTTAAATATGAACAAGAGTTTAGTTACAAATCTTGCCGCTGCGTTATTTATATTAATCGGGTACCTGGTGCCGGCAGTAAAAGAGTATTTTCTTTCAATCGGTTTTTTCGCCCTGTCCGGCGGAGTTACAAACTGGATTGCTATTTATATGCTTTTTGAAAAGGTTCCTTTTCTGTATGGATCGGGAGTTATTCCTAATCATTTTGAAGAATTCAAACTGGGTATTAAAAACCTGATGATGACTGAATTTTTCACAAAAGAAAACCTGGACCGTTTTTTATCAAATGGATCCACACAGCCTGAAATAAATATAAACAAAGCTATTGATATAGTGGATTACAATTCGGTTTTTGACAGCCTGGTTCAGATTATCATGAATTCACAAATGGGGAGCATGCTGGGCATGTTTGGCGGGCAGGAAATCCTTGAAGGCTACAGAGAACCGTTTATTAACAAGATAAAAGACTTTATCCTGGAAGAAGTAAAAAAGCCTGCATTTAAACAGGCTGTTTCAAAAGCCATTGATACAGGGTCATTGACAGAAAACATTGAAACACAGGTAGAGTCCATTGTTCAGTCAAGACTTGATGAACTTACTCCGCAGATGGTCAAGAAAATAATCCAGGATATGATACGTAAACACCTGGGGTGGCTCGTTGTATGGGGCGGTGTATTCGGCGGACTGATTGGCCTTGTAATGGCGATTTTAAAGCTGAATTAGCCTGCTGTTATTTGAATCGCAGCTTGACATGAGTATGACCATACAGTATTCTTTATTATCATACTTTAAAGAGGTGCAGTTATGAATACCCAAAAAGTAGCCATTACAATACCAAATGACATTATTGCTGTTATAGATAATATCAGTAAAAAATCCGGTGTATCCAGAAGCAAATATATATCAGATGTGCTGAGGGAGAAAATCAAAAAAGAGGAAGAGAAAAAACTCACCAGCACTTACGATGATGTTTTCTCAGATGAATCAATACAAAAAGAGCAGCTTGAAACGGCAGAATGGTTTAATGATTCAGGCGACAGCAAGGGTGAGACATGGTAATACGTCATGGTTCATTATACTGGATAGATTTTTCACCCGGAAAAGGTTCTGAGCCTAAAGGCCGCAGACCGGGTCTGGTTATTCAAAACAATGCATTAAACGACAGTAAATTAAATACAGTTATAGTCCTTGCTATAACTTCAACTCTAAAATATGGTGAATTACCAGGTAACGTTTCTCTAAAAAAAGGGGAAGCAAATGTGCCAAAGGCATGCGTTATAAACGTAACCCAGATTAAATCCGTTGATAAAACAAGCATAAAAGAAAAGATAGGAACACTTTCTCAGGGTAAACTATCTGAAGTTCTTGACGGAATGAAACTTGTCATGAGTATAAACTGATTTCAGTGCAAAATAAATTACAGTTTTAAAACGTCTTGTGCATCACCATCCCATAAATCTACCCGTAGTAAATATGGAGTCATTTATGAAAACCCAAAGTATCTTTTTAGCCCTGTTTTCCCTGATATCTATACTGCTTGTAACCTCAATAGGGTTTAACATCTATCTTTACCAAAAAATTAATAAGGCTCCGGATATTTCAGCATATTCTGAAAACAAACTCTCCCGGGAAAGAATCACAGAACAGTATACAAAAAACGAATCTCCTGCGAAATCAGCCAAACCAGATCAGGCTGTAAAAGAGTCAGCCCTTAAAACCAGGGTTAATGAACTTGAATACAATTTAGAAATTGCAGAAGAAGACGCAGATACAGCCTATGATCAGTTATCCGAAGAACTTGATAAAAAAGAGGAATATAAAAATGCGATAAAAACAGTCAGAAGTTTATCCCTTGAAAACAATCTGACAACAGCCCGCAAAACAGCCCTGATAAACAGTCTTAATGTCTATGATCCGCTTTTTGACAAACTGAACATATCTGAAGAAGAATTTCAGGAGTTTAAAAACATCCTTGCAGATAGAGCAATGGAAACCGCCTCTCTTAGAATAAATGGTTTTGCAACCGGTGCAGAAGGCAGAGCAAACATGTCAAAAGTGAGGAAGGTTTCAGCAGAACATAATGCCAGAATACGTGATTTACTGGGGGATGATCAATACGGTGTATACCTGGACTATACACGTAGAATGAGAGAATACACTGATCTCGATAATTTTTCTGCAACACTGCCGCCTGACAATAATATAACTCAGGAACAGAGGGACCTTCTTGTGGAGGCCATGTACAAAGGGAGGATGGCAGCTACTTCCGAAATTCAGAGCGATGAATCACTCAATCAGCAGGAGAGGATGCTGCTCCCGTTTAAAATAACAAAACTGAGTAATGAAAAAGGCCTGGAAGCAGGCCGCAGTATTCTTACACCCGAACAGTATGACCGGTATAAAGCATTTATGGATGAAAAAAACACCAGGATGGAACAGATGATGAAAATCAGAAAATTTATGGATGAGTAAAGCCAGGGGGGGGCTCCATAGAAATTTTTACGAGCAGTGAAATTTAAAGGCGAAGGAGGAATAGAGAGATCCAGTTGATTATGACTTTTGGGCTCAACTCAATGTCAGGTAAAGTACCCTAACTTTCAGATACAAATTAAAAAGGAAATATCATGATATATTCAATTTTGGTAGAAACAATTCAAGATAAAACTCTTTTCATCCTGGGCATGAAGGTATTGTTGGATAGTGAGCAGGCACAAATGAATGACGTGGAGACCAAACAATTAAAACGTGTATTCCGCAGAAATAGCGCAAGATTTCCACGAGATTTCATACAGGAACTCACAAAAGAGGAGTATGATTCCTTAGGGAGTCAATTTATCACCTTCAAGAGAGATGGACATTCCAAATAAAATCTCAAAAATCACAACCTTTCCCAAACAACCTATCCTTTTCAGTTTGGCCCTCCCAGTCTTCTAACCACTTAGATTCTGCCTTTCCTATCACGTCGTATTGATAGAAGCATTCAATCTTTTCTGCTTGCTTTTTCAACCCATTAATCTTAAATATTTAGCATTATGCCTTTCTGGATATAAAGAAATACCGAAATATAACGAACAGACGCTTCATCTTTTGAAATTTTACTATTGGTATTTTTATTTTCTTATTCTATTTAACTGTCCCACTTAAGCTTATACGCCTTTTATCAAGAAGGAATTTGGGGACATGTCTAAAGTCAAGGAAAAACCCCATTCTTTCATGCTAAAGGTGCTGTCAAAAATGAACAATAAATTGTATCAGTATATATATGTTTAACACCAAAACATCTGAAAAAATATTTTTTTAGGAGGAATCATTTGGACAAGCGGTATGTAAGCGAATTAAAAGAAGGTAACAGTGATTTACGAAAGTATATAAAAAAGCATGCCCATAAAGAGATAAAACTATATAGAAGATACTCTTTTATAGCTCTATTAGTATCTATTTGTAGTTTTGGATTTTCCATTTATTCAAGCCCTGATTTATTTGGAATAATTTTGGGTATTCTATTTGGGACGCTAAGTTCTTTATTTAGTTTTGATAATTATAGAAAAGCATCTAATCCTTTTAATAGTTATTGTCCTTCTACCAAGACCTATATATTCGGAACTGAAGAGTTACTAGGTGCGACTGTCGAGGGAGAATTTCGTAAATTTTCTGAGGTAATACCTCCAGAAGAGGAACAAGGGGTTGGTTTTCAACCAGTAAACACAGAAGGATTATGTAGCAACAGTGCATTTATTAGCTCAAGCTTAGACGACTTACTTACATTATCGACTAATATCCAGCTAGAAATAGATAATAATGAAAAATTAGATTTTGTTTCACAACATACTGAAAAAAAGCGTACTCAGTTAAAATATCTGGTGGCTAGAGTTGGTTCTAGTGAGTATCGAACGACAAATGGAAAGAAAATTTGTTTTCAGTCTTCAATTATTGAATTAATGGAATCAATACAGGGAAAAGGAAAAGTTTCAGTTGCAGAAGTTGGCTATTTTGATGGGTTAATTACAAACGAGGCTTTTCGTTCAAAGCTGTATGAATACAAAAACATGAATGATAGACAAAAAAAAAGAAATCCAGTGGTCACGTATGATTTAACAAATAATTTCCCATTATTCAGAAATAATAACAATCAATTTTACTTAGAAACACAACCTTGCTTTGTAGCATCACGGCATATTGGTATTACAACTATTGCAATAACTATCGATAAACAGATTGTTTTTTTTGAACAGGATGAATTTAATCTAATAGGAGGTGGCTTGCTTGTTTCAAGTGGATCTGGATCAGCAGATTTTTCAGATATTAACGATAGTGAAAACACAACAAATTTAATAACAATACTTAAATATTCTATGGCTAGAGAATTAGTTGAGGAAGGGAACCTTTATCGAGACCTACCAAGTAATACAAAAAGGACTAAGACTTTGGATATTGCTAAAAATACAATGATAACTGGTTTTTTTCGCTGGGTTGATCGTGTTGGCAAACCAGAGTTTATAGGGATATCAAAGCTAGATGTTCACAGTAACGATATAGAAGGTGATAATTTCGAGGTTATTAAAGAAGATAGCTTAACACATATATTCAAAAAAGAAATTAAAAAGCTAACTGATTTTACTGAATTCAAAAATGTACTATTAACCAACAAATCAATTTATCAACTTAATCTTAGTTTCTTTATTGCTTTAGACCGTCTTGTCACTATCGCAGGATATTCAAACTCATCTGATATAAAAGAAAAAAAAGTTTTTGAAAGAGTGAACAATTTCTTATTCCAGTAAGATTATTAACAATATCCCCCCCCCCTAACATCAAAACATCCGGAGGAAATAATCATGCAGAAAATCATGCTTCTTCTAATCATCATTTTAGCTTTACCAGGTACTCTATGGGCTTCCGATCCTATAGTTGGTACATGGAAGACCAATCTTGAAAAATCCACTGCCCCAAGTGCCGGAAAAAAGATAAAAAAAGAAATCAGCATCTACAGTGAAATAGAGGATGGTTTAATGGAGCTTGATGCAGTAACCGTTTATGAAGACGGCACCTCTGAAGCAAACAAACTGGTTTGGCCCAAACAGGGAGGAGTTGTTGAATTCCTTTCTGTTAAACTCCCTGAAGAGATGCTTTATGTTGAGGTACTGGCAGAACCTGGGCACTGGTACGCAGCCATTATGAAGGACAAAAAACAGACAGGCCTTTATCATAAGGTTGTCAGCAGGGATGGAAAAACAATGATGCAGGTGTACACAGGCATTGATGATAATGGTAAACCGGTCACAATAAAAAAAGTTCTTGAAAGACAATAGAATTTTTTTCACAGTTAAAAGAAGAATGAAAAAATATTCTATTTTATCAAAAACAAAAATGGATTCCCCGATCAAATCGGAGAATGACATTTGGTGTGTGCGTGTATTCCGGTTTTGACGTCAAACGCCCAACTTCCAATGAAAGAAAATGTATTCTGCCTTTTATTGAACGTTGGAAGTTGAATGTTGAGCGTTGGAAGTTCATCTTTTTTTTACATGTTTCACCTGAATATTTCAGTATATATAAAATCCAGAGGGAGGAAGTCACAAATGAAAAAATTAAAATCATTATATATTGTATCAATCCTTTTCTTAATCTTTACATTACCGGTATCAGGGCAGCAGAAAAAACAGCCTGCCCAGTACAGGCAGGCACCAGCCCCTGTAACAGCATATAAAATAAACGAAAATATTTATGAGGTCCGGGGAGGTTCAGGATCAAACTCCTCATTTATTATTGGAGGCAGCGGAGTTATTGTTATTGATGCAAAAATGACTGATCAGTCTGCAAAGGATATGATTGATGAAGTTAAAAAGATAACGGATAAACCTGTTACAACCCTCATTTTAACACACAGTGACGGCGATCATGTTAACGGTATGACGGGATTCCCTGAAGATATTACAATTATTTCTCATGCCAATGCTGCAAGAGATATAAAAAAGGAAAATGAATCCGGCAGAGTAAAGCTGCCTTACCCCAATATTACGTTTTCTGATAAAATGCCGGTGAGTAATTATAAGGGTGATCAGGACATAATACTGTACCATTTCGGCCCGGCCCATACTGACGGCGATATCGTAATTTATATACCTGAATATAAGACAGCCATGATAGGCGATCTTTTTTTTAAAGGCATGGACCCTTTAATTCATAAACATAAAAACGGTTCTTCAGAAGGGTTTATTAAGGTACTGCAAAAATTAATAGATCTTGATGCAGAGTGTTACCTCAGCGGCCATGCAGAGCCTGTTAAAAAAGACGAGCTCGAGAGCCTGCGCAGTACCATTATTGAAAAACGCAATAAAGTAAAAGGCATGATAGCCAGCGGGAAAAACCTCGATGCTGTAAAAAAGGCCTTTGGAATTCCGGCAGGACCGAGCCGCTGGCCTTCGCTTGCTGAGATTATTTATAATGAGATGACCTTGAAAAAATAAATATCCAGCGCTCAATGTGACAGCGCTTTTGGGTACCGCAGTTTTTTTACTGAGATCCGGGTCAAAAACCTGTTGAAGAAGGTACACAATGCAATGTCAGGAAAATGGTGCCTGCAGGACATTATTAAATATTTCTGTTTTTCTTTTCATAAAATAATTTTTTAGGGTTTCCTAAAATCTGGTCTTTTACTGCAGCCATTTCCTCTACGCCTTCAATGAAATAGATGCGGACGACAGGGCAAATTTCACCTTCGCCGTACATGACAGCATCCGAATTTCTATTCCAGAAGCTGCTGTTTAATAAAATACGGATATCAGTGCGTGACATCAGATCTGGAATCGGCTGCTGCAGCACAAGAAGATAAAAATTATTTGAGTTCGTTTTAAGGAATAGCGACTGGTTGTCTACTTTAATAATATCATAACTGGCCCTGATGTATGTCCATGGATTAGGAGGAACATATTGAATAACCGGAGGACTGGGTGGAAGATTCTGAGATGATTCGGACTCCTGATTTTTCTGTTCTCTCATTTTATATTCTGCTGCGAGCCTGTCATAAATAAACATGGAGCGTTTTTTTCCGGAATTTATATCAGGTATGGATTTTACTCTGGCCAGCTGATTATCAAGGAAGTATTTTTCAGGGATATTCTGGATGTTAATTATTTCAGTTACACAACCGGAAAAAACAAGTAAGGCAATAATATGTATTAAAAACAGTTTTGCCATGTTTTCACCTCTGTGTTTTCATGCAATAAAATGATTCAGCATCTATAGCAGTGAATCTATTCTTGGCACTAAAGGTAAATTGTATTTTATCTTCTAAAAATTTACCAATATATTTATTGGTTATTTTATTTTGTCAGGTCTTTTACTGTCAGGACTTGATCGGTGAATCCATTAAGGCAGAAAATGCAGGTAAATGCGGCGGGGGCACTGCCGAGGATTAACTTAATACTTAAATTTGAGTGATCACGACAGGAAAAAAACAGGAACAAAATTAAAAAACGTACCCCGTAAATATCAATTATGTTTTGATATTTGGGGGTACATGTCTCAAAATCATACGCTACCTGTTTCGTATTCTTTTCCTAAACAAGGCTATCCCGATTATTCCTGAAAAAAGGAGCATTACTGTAGAAGGTTCAGGTACCGGATTAATCACTTCTCCCTCAAGTAAAAAATAAAATGATGTATGACTTGTATTCCCGGAATTATACTTAATTTTTAAAGTTTCATGAGTGAAAGCAGATTCTTCGGTTCGTACGCCCTGCAGCCAGATCTGGTATTCGGAACTGGTTGATTTACTAATACCGTTATAGGTATATCCGTCATAAAGTGACAGGCCCAGTGTGTAAAAGATGGAGTCAGCGTAGCTAAAAAGATCAATCCCTTCGACCGTGTATTTATACATCGTTAACGTATCTTCATAGCTTCTGTCCGAAATAGTTCCGGATCGTGTAATGCTGCCCAGTGCAGCTTTACTGACAGCAAACTTATCTCTAAGCATCAGATCAGGATTTGTCTGAACAGTATAATCATAATTGGCAGGAACACCGCCGCTCCAGAATTCAATAAGTGCAGTGGTTGCGGAATTAAAATAGAAAAAATCACCTTCTGCAAATGTCCGCTTGGTATATTCATATCCGTACCAGGTAAGGGAGTCGATTCGTGATGGTTCATCCAGATAAAACGGAGAAAACATTTCATAGGCCCCTGAATAGGAAAAACCCGTGTAATCGAGAAGGATATTTTCACCGTTTTCCCACAGGGAATCTGCTGACAGGGTTAAAGGGTTGATTGTTGATAATAAAAAAAAGGATAAGAAAAACGTAAATGATATAAAAGTTTTTGGCCTTTGCATATTACCCCTCCCGTTGGTAATAAGTTAATAAAACCTAAAAAAAACAATTATACATAAACCATGTAACTATTCTGCAAAACCGAGTTAGTTACATTCTTTAATTATAAGCACAAAATATGCCAGGACCAAGACTTTCAAAAGGCGTATTTTCCCTTTTATTTCATATTGTTACACGACATAATCATCAGTCATAATTGATATATACAAATAATTACCGGAAAACCGTGTAATCTGTTTCAATTTTACAGTAAAGGTTTTCATAGAAATATTCAGGTAAAACATGTTTGCAGGTGAAGGGTCTTACGTCCAATACTGTTGACTTAAGCACCAAATCAAACTCCTAGCCCTTGCCTGCCGGGTCGTCTTGTCGTGGCGTAGCCTTGGCCAAGACGGAAGCTGAAAGCAAAGGCCGGGTTAGGGAGACAAAATAGAAGCTCAATACAGTATTGCTGTTTTCTCATCCTCCCTTAATTCCTCCCGCAAGGGGACATTGGCGTCAAGCTAAGGGGTAAAACAAAAAACTAAAGCGGCACCTCACACAAAGGCACAAAAAAAATCAAATGCTTTTTATTATAAAAATCTTTTTAAGCCTTACCTTTGTGACTTTGCGGCTTTGTGTGATACATGATTTTTTGTCTTTTATTAGGAGCGGCACATACCAACGGTGTCACCCCTCCGGGGCTGATTTTCTTTGTTATTAATATATCTATTAACATGTCACCGCGATGCGGTTAAAAATGAATGCTTTAGTCAACAGCATTAGACGCAAGGCCCGCCCCTGCAGCTTATACTTCTTTTTATTTAAATCTTTTTCAGCTTGATACAAATCTCCCCTTGCAGGGGAGGTGGGACATTGATGAATAACATTGCAGCATTCATCTATATGATCTTTCTGGATGGACACTAGTCAATCTCCGGAGTCCATCCGCCAAGGACATAAGCAGGATTGCGGTAATTCGCGATAATCCCTGCATCCTTTTCTATTGTAAGCTGCTGTGATGCAGGATGCCGCTTTGCAGTATCAACCGGAGTTACACCATCAAGATGCCTGCTGTTATATTCCCAGTATCTCATGTTGGTAACATCTCCGTCGATTCTCCCCCAGCCGGCAGGATCTATACCTGAGAGTTTACAGTCAATCAAAACAGCTTCTGTATATGGATAGTTTTTAATTCCGTTTGTGGGGCACCTGGCTATAACCGTACTCCCCTCCCCTCTTGTTTTAAACACGCAGTTAACAAACACATTGCCGTGGCTGGCAGAGGTATTTCTTATCCACATGTAGGGGCCGTATGAGTTGATCTCGCAGTCTTTAAAAAAAGCAGGACCGCGTCCAAGTATTGTGTCCCCGTCTCCGATTATGTGACACTCTTTATAATATGCTGATCCGTTTGACTGAAGAGCATCTCCTGAACCTATGATGTCTGCACGGCTTACAATATTTCTTTTGCCGTTGATAAGAAGACCTTCAGCCTGTCCGAAGGATGTGTTTTTTATGGTGAGGTTTGTAATATGTATATCAGTTGAATTATCCGCTGCAAAAACTGCTCTCCTTGATGGAAAGGTACCAGGCACCTCATTTGTTTTTATATTAATCGGGTGAGGGTTGAAGACTTCGTTGTTTTCATACTGAATAACAACCCCTTCCCTGCTTTCGCCTTTGATAGTGATATTTGACTTATTACGAAAATATACAATTTCTTCATAAAAGCCGTTCTTGATAAACACCTCGATTTTTTTATCGCTGTAATCAGGAATAAAATCCATGGCTCCCTGCACAGTGTTAAAATCACCGATTCCGTCTGCACTTACGGTTATGGTTCCGGAAGCAATTGAAGGTGTGCTTTTTTTAGTGCTGAACTGCCACTCTTTTCCGGCTATACCTTTGAAATTCCTGCCGTCAACGGTAAACACTTCAGGATCAACCTGAACATAATATGTCTTCCCATATTCCAGAAGATTATGATGCAGATAAATGACAGCACTGTTTTCGTGAATAATAACCGGATGAAAATGAAATCCGTCAGTGAACCTCCCTATTATTGTAAGCTGGTAAGTGTCAGGAGCCGACTCTGCCATACCGGAAGGAGTACCGGCTTTTGTGTCTGCATTGGTAAAATTATCAGATACATATTTATAGGGAACAGATGTGTAGTCTGCACCTGGAGATGGTGTAGGTTTATCAGGCCCGGCAGGGATACTCATATCAAGAGTGTCCACAAGCCTGTTATCAGATGCATCATAAACTCTTATTATTCCGGTTTTAGCGAGTAACGGTTTACCGGGAAATATAATTTTTAAGTGAGTATCAGGGTTAACATCTGCGGCCTGATCGGATGGGAAATAATTTATTTCTTCGGAAATGCCTTTAAGATGCATATCCATAAAATCAAAATACACATCCCAGTCGGCTTTGCCGTCAGCCGTGTACATTCCGTGTCCGCCCCTGTGCATGTAGAAACCCATGTCATTTAATACAGGCTTTCCGCTTGCAGGGATCGTATCATTATCAAGACCTTTTTTACCAAACAGTTCATATACCGGCTCAGCAGCAACAGCAGCCTTGAACTCTCCAACAGGGTCCGACCATTTATCAGTATCACCTGTCTGCAGAAGCACAGGCCTTGGAGCCATAAGCGCTATCAGCATGTGCGCATCCATGGGAGCCTTGTCCGGTTCATCGCCCCACTTTGCATAGTTGGCGCAGAACTGGTATCCGTACCTCTGGGAAAGCGTTATAAGCTTTAATGTCTCACCATAGCTGCGTCTGCTGATAGCCGCACCTCCCTGGCCCGAACAGCTTGGAATTGCCATGGCAAACCGCTGATCACGCGCAGCAGTCCAGAGTGCGGTTTTACCAAGGCGCGATACGCCTGTAATTACAACACGCCTGTGATCAATCATGTTATCTTTTTCAAAATAATCCATTGCACGGCTAAGGCCCCATGCCCATGCAGATATAGCGCCCCATTCATCCGGCGCAAATTCGGACTGTCCTGCTTTAAGGTACCTGTTTCTGACTCCGTATTTGATTCCGCCGTTAAAATCAGGTTCAAAATCACCGTAATAAACTGCGGCAAAACCGTAACCGCGTTCGATAAAGGGCAGTACTTCCGTCTTTGGAAAAGGAGAATCATTACCTGCAGGAACACGCTTTTTGTCCATGTTCCAGACCATACCCGGCTTAATGCCCGGATCATTTACTATCTGGGAATTTGCAAAAAATCCTATATTTAGAAGTAAAGGAGATGGCTTATTTTTACCTGCAGGAAGGTAGATAAGAAGGTCTGCCTCAACACCATGACCGAAATCTATTACCACCTGGCTTCTTACAGCTTTTCCGTCAAATACAGGCGTCCATTTTTCATAAACCCTGAAGCTTACATCTTCAGGATTACCTACAGCCCTGCCGAACTGGTTATCTTCCAGCAGTTTTACAATTTCAGGGCGCCTTGATTCATTCCATGTCTTTTGATCACTGACCATTTTTCCGTTTAAAAGCCTGAGCGGATCAGGAAGTGAATAGGCAGGAACATTGGCCTCGGTATAGTTTATCTTTATACCTTCCCTTTCATCATCCGGCCAGTCCTGAACCTGTGCGGCAGCTGTAATTTGTATAATAAAAAAGCTCAAAACCAGAAAAAACATTTTCACATGTAGAATTAATTTCATTTTTCTATCCGATTTTTGTAATAGTTATGGTCATATATGTTCATAGACAGAACCGGGCATTTAATTTTAATATACTAAAATGAGAGACCGTTCAGGCAGCAGGCTGTTTCGGCTTACCATTGTATTTAATTTCTTTTATTGGAACATTCAAGTACCAATATCCATAGAATTTTAAAAAGTCAAAAAATCGTCTTAAAAGACCATTTTCCGGTCATATTACAGAATTAAATTTTTATATATTTTCAGTATAGCTCGATTTTACTGTCCATATATAATCAATTACAGTTAATAAAACTCATTAAAGAATACTTCCACTCATTTACAAGTTCTATCCGGGCACGATTATTGCTAATTGTTTAACAGGAATAATTTTATTGCGGCACATACTGAAATCTCTTTTTTATTTACCTCGTGGGATTAGTTTTTTTTTAATAAATTCAGGACTGGATCGCCAATGCAGGCCGCAGTATCAAATATAATTTTTTAAGTTTTGCACCTGGTACCAGGAACTTTATTTTAAAGATTGCCATGAGGATAATATGAAAAAGAGCTTTCAGGAGCTTGTGGACCTGTCAAAATTACAGGAACTCACTGATGAGTTTTACAGGGCCTTTTCCATCCCATCATCTATTATGGATTTAAATGGAAACATCCTTACCAGATCAGGGTGGCAGAAAATATGCTCAGATTTTCACAGAAAGCATCCCAAAACCCAAAAAGCCTGCATAGATATCGAAATAAAAGTAAGAAAACAGCTTGATGAAGGTACTCCCTATGCCGTTTATAAATGTCCTCAGGGACTGGTTGACGGTATGACTCCAATAGAAATAGACGGAGAAACGGTTGCCAATGTTATTGCAGGACAGGTTATGCTTGAAAAACCAACTGAAGCTACCATGCAGTTTTTCAGACAGCAGGCTGCGAAGTACGGTTTTGATGAGAAAGAATACCTGGATGCATTAAAAAAAGTCCCGATTCTTACGGAAAAAGAGTTTCGGTCAGCTCTTTCATTTCTTGTTAAACTGGCAAGGGTATTTGCAGAAATCGGGAGTATGAGGCTGCGGGAAATTGAATCTTCCGAATCCCTTGTTAAAAACCAGGAAAAATACCGTGATCTGTTTGAAAACATCTCGGATGTTTATTACAGGACCGATCCTGAGGGAATTATTATGGTCGTTTCACCATCTGTAGAAAAAATACTCGGTTACTCACCCGAGGAATTAATAGGTATTGATCTAACCAAACTGCACGTTTATCCCGAAAAGCTTGAAAAATTCAGATCCGAAATTCGGAAGTACGGACATGTTAAAAATTTTGATGCCCCATTTAACGCAAAAGACGGATCCGTTAAATGGGTAGCATCAAATGCAAAGGCAATAACAGATGAAGAAGGAAATGTTACCGGAATAGAGGGAATAGCCAGGGATATAACCGACCTGATAGAATCCGAGGCAGACATTCAGGCTCTTGTGGAAAGCACAGTCGGAATTACAGGCACGGATTTTTTTAAAATAATTGTCAACAGGCTCTGTAAATGGCTCAATTGCGAATGCGCTGTTATCGGTGAAATAATAAATGATACAGAGATTAATTCACTTGCTGTAACATTGAACGGTAGAAATATCGAAAATTTCACATATGATATTTCAGGATCACCATGCAGGGATGCCGTTAAAAAAGATTTCTGTATCTTTAAGGAAAACGTAAGTGACTTATTCCCGGAAAACAGTTTTCTTAAAGATATGAATGCATCAGGATATGTCGGCATCCCTCTCATAAACAGCTATAACGGAAAACTGCTCGGAATCATATGTGCAATCTCAAGTAAAAAGCTGATTCTTCCAAGGCGGGCAATGGAAGTACTGAAAATCATAGGGGCAAGGGTAGCAGCAGAAATAAAATGGAAAAAAACAAAAGAGGATCTTAAAAAAAGCGAGGATAGATACAGGGGTCTGGTAGAAAATATTAACGAGGTTGTCTATCAGACAGACAGCACAGGCATGACAACATACATAAGCCCTAATATAAAAACCATAGCAGGATATGATCAGTCGGAGATAGTCGGTAAGGGTTATTTTGAATTTGTTCATCCTGAAGACCGTAAAAGCCGTTATGAGTATTTTCTAAAAGCCATGTCCGGTAAAAAAACCATAAGCGAATTCAGGTTTATAACAAAAGATAATCAGACAATATGGATAAGAACAAATGCCGCACCTATCATCAAGGATGGTAAAATCACAGGTGTACAGGGCATTTTAAGCAACATAAATGACAGAAAAGAAATGGAGGAGGCCCTTAAAAAAAATACAGAGCGCCTTGAAACAATAATCACACACACACCCGCAGGCATTGTCATTATTGATCCTGAAACTCACACAATAGTTGATGCAAACCCCAAGGCCGTTAAAATGATCGGAGCTCCGCTGGAAAAATTAATAGGATCTGCCTGTCATAACTTTATCTGCCCGAGTGAAAAAGGTAAATGCCCGATAACAGACCTGAAACAAAATATTGATGATGCGGAAAGAAAACTTATTAAAGCAGACGGAAGCATAATCCCCGTTCATAAGACCGTACTTAATTTAAACATTGAAGGACGGGATCTGCTGATGGAATGTTTTGTAGATATAAGCGGGCATAAAAATGCGGAAGAAGAACGGCTGAAAAAAGAAAAACTACAGGCGGTAGTTGAGACAGCCGGGGCTGTATGTCATGAATTAAATCAGCCGCTGATGGGGATTATGGGTATAGCCGAATTACTGGAACTGCAGGGAAATACTGAAAACCCATATTATGATAAAGTGACCAGGATTAAAAACCAGGTTGCCAGAATGGGAGCAATAACAAGAAAGCTTATGAATATAACAAGGTACGAAACAATGAAATACCTTGATAAGGAGATTATTGACATTGAGAAGTCTACAGACTGATATCAACTTTTTATTATGGTAAACCAGATATGGAAAATAAAATACTAGTTGTTGATGATGAAGAAATAATCAGAGAAATACTCAGGGAAACATTTACAGGTGCAGGCTATGACGTTTTTATGGCTGAATCTGCAGAAGCGGCTATGGATATACTTAGAGAAGAAAGCATACTTGTTATGTACCTGGACCTCAAACTGCCTGGAATGGACGGTACTGATCTGTGCGCACAGATCAGGTTCCAAAATCCCATAGCTATAATATTTGCACTAACAGGATACTCAGATCTTTTTGGTCTTTTAAAATGCCGCAAGGTCGGCTTTGATGATTTTTTTACAAAGCCTGTATCTATTGAAATACTCCTGGAGTCGGCAGAACAGGCATTTAAAAGACTGGAAAGGTGGCAGGTGGGTGAGCTAAACCTGATTTAATTAAAGCTTGAATGACTATACCATGTTTTATTTTCCATGGAGAATACCTTCCTGTCATTTGAAGATATTCTCCATTTTGTTTTCAGGATATAAACTGAATTAATAACAATAAATGTTAAAATCATGAGCATTCTTTCTGACTATCTGCTATATACAAAAACACCGATTTAATAAAAAATAAAAACTAACCGGATAATTGAAAGGAGTTTTCGTGAGATCTCTAATTACTACAATTGTGTGTTCAATGCTTCTTACTTTTACTATCAGCTGTAAAGACACAAAACAGCAGACTGATGCAGCGGATAAACCTCAAACTGAGAAAGATAAAATAAGCTATGCCATAGGTGTAAACCTGGCAGGACGTATTTCCATGGTTAAAGATGAAATTGACATTGCCATGGTAAAGAAGGGATTAACTGACAGCTTACAGGGAAATGAGCTTCTTGTTACAAATGAAGAGGCAGGCATCCTGCTTCAATCTTTTTCAGAAAAAATCAGAGCAAAACAGCAGGAAGAAATGACCATGGCAGCCCAGAAAAACCTTGAAGAAGGTCAGGCATTTCTGGAAGCAAATAAAAGCAAAGAAGGTATTGTTACAACAGACAGTGGCCTTCAGTACATGGTTATAAAAGAAGGAAGCGGAAGGACACCTGGCAGCACAGACAGAATTAAGGTAAATTATAAAGGCACACTGCTTGACGGCACAGAATTTGACAGCTCAGATAGACATGGCGGGCCTGCAGAATTTCAGGCAGACCAGGTAATCAAAGGATGGACCGAAGGTGTACAGTTAATGAAAGAAGGCGGTAAATACAGGCTGTTTATACCTTCGGATCTTGCCTATGGCCCAAGGAGTGTCAGTCAGGAGATAGGCCCCAATTCAACACTGATATTTGAGATAGAACTTCTTGAGATTCTTGATAATACGCCCCAAGAAAATACAGCGGAGTAACAAACTTTAAAAATATGTTTTTAAAGTTTCATCCCCTTGCGCATTGACGTCAAACTAAGACAAAAAGCTGTTTTGAAATGGGGGAATAAGCTAATCCACGAACTTGCAGGGTGGCAATTTACATGCCGCCAGTTTTCGGGTGGGGAATAAAACCCCACCCTACGGAAAAATTGGTACAATATTTCTCAATAAATGTTTTATCAATATTGTTTTCACATTCACAACATTAGAGCTTAAGAAACTTTTCAGGATTAACCGGACTGCCGTCAATTATCACTTCAAAATGCAGGTGCGGCCCTGTTGACTTTCCGCTGCTTCCGCATGTTGCTATTTTTTCCCCGGCTTTCACTTTCTGTCCTTCTTTAACCAGAATCTTTTCACACTGGGCATAAAGAGTCTGATAATTACTATGCTGGACGACAACGATATTACCGGACTGCTGCGGAAGAAAATCTACTTTTTAAATGATACCGGAATCAGCCGCAAAAATCGGTGTTCCCATTTTTGCCGCTATATCAAGCCCTTTATGAAATTCTTTTTTACCTGAAAGGGGAGATGTCCGATATCCGAAACGGCTTGAAATCCATCCCTTAACAGGCTGCTCCAGTTTGATATCTTTGTCAGTAACAGCTGCCGATTCAGTGTATTCACCCAGCTGCCTGGATACATACTCCGGATTTTTAATTATAATTACTGCTGCCATGAATTTTGCATAATACCCCTTATTGTTCTCATGGCCTGCACGGATTAAATCCCAGACATCACGGGAACCTGCTTTCTCAATTGCCGCCCTGACGCCCGGTTCACCCATATTATAGGCAAGCACAGCAAGCTGCCAGTCTCCCAGACTGTCTCTGCTTTCAAGGAGGTATCTCATTGCAGCATCAGTGCTCAGGTCAGTATCAAGCCTTTCATCCGTTTGTTCATCTTTTTTAAGGCCGAATTTTTCTGCAGTCGATTCAATAAACTGCCAGAGCCCTGCTGCACCTGAACGGCTCTTCTGCATCCTGCTGTAACCTGATTCAATCAGCGGTATAGCCATAAACTCGTCCGGCACACCGTACTGTTTAATTTTTCCTTCAATATCTTTCCGAAAAAACTCCATACGCCCCAGAGAGTCTTTTATAAATATTCGTCCTTCTGCAGTCCCCATAAAATCATTAAGTTCTTTCAGAACAAGATCATTCACAACCACAGGAATCTCCGAGCCAGTCTCTGCATTTTCTGCAAGCACCTGCGCCTGTTCCATGGTTATCCTGTGATCCGTGACCATTCCCCTGGATACACACGATATTGAAACCATCAGCCCCATAATTAAAATAAAAACAGTAAAATTCAATTTCCGCCCCGGCGGATTATGCATATTATTAAACATCTTTTCGATTCTCCTTTTTAAAAGTTGGCGCTGAACCATAAACGTGAGTCCTGCTGCGCATACAGGCACACGAATACAGTCTGACGCTGATCTGGCAGCTTCAAACAGACAGCTGGCATATTCCTGTGAGTCAATATTTTTACGGTCGACCAGTACTTCATCACAGGCAAACTCCTGGAGTTCGGATATTAAACGGCTCCACAAATGAACACATGGATTAAGGATACACAGGGATCTTAAAAGCCAGATAAAATACAGCCACTTTGTATCGCCGTTACGATGATGCTGAAGTTCATGATAAATTGTGATTTTCAAATCGGATTTTTTTGCTGCAAGCCCTGTTGGAACAATTATGCAGGCTTTACCTGGCAGCCAGTATGAAAATGGAATTTTAATTTCATCATTTGCATATATTGAAATGTTTCTGCACTTTCTTATAAGATATGACATCTGTTTTATTTTAAACAGCCTGCGGACATCTGTTGATATTTTTATCAAACCGCAGATAAGAATAACTGCAATGAATCCCGTCATCAGATAGATAACTGTACCTGTATTAAACACACCAGTTTTTCGATTACCCGGCAGTTCAAAATAACCGGAATCATATGAAGGAGAATAGGCATTAATATCCGCCGCTGCATGCCCGGCAGTCATTATCCGTACAGGCGAATCCGGATTATTATTTTCAGGCAGCACAGGATAAAGCAGTACAATGATAAACAGCATAAATAATACGCCGTAGTGCATTTTTAAAAGCGTCTGCGCACCGGTGGTTTTATTAAAAAGACCTGCCAGTAATGGATACAGTGCAAGACAGAAATATCCGGCAATAACCAGCATATTTACATTTACATAAGCAGTTAAAAAATGTGCAAATGTCATTTTTATTTCCTGTTTTTTTCAATGATTTTTCTTATTTCTTCAAGTTCGTTATCATCAAGGTTTACTGTATCAAGGAGTGTTTTTATCAGTGTAACAGGCGCGCCTTCAAACACATTTTCTACAACATGCTTTACGGTCTTTGCTTCATAATCGGTTTTACTGAGTACCGGAATGTAGATGTGTCCCCTGCCCTGTTTTCGTGTTTTAAGAATCTCTTTCTGTTCCAGTATTCTTAGCATTGTTGATACTGATGTGTATGCAAGCTCACGCCCTTCGGGGAGTTCTGCCATAACATTAGCCACAGACCCTTCACCCAGCCGCCAGAGTATGGTCATGAGTTCCAGCTCCACCTCGGTTAACATCTTTGATTTACGGCTTTCGCCCTTTTTCTCTTTCATTTATTATCTCCTTTTTGCACTTTATAACTAAACTCTTAGTTATTTGTCAACTAATTTTTTAGTTATACTTTTTTAGTATTCTTTTAATGATGAGCACATCAACAAAACAGCATGGATCATATTGATTCGTAGGACGAATTAATATATAAGCGGATAAGTCATAGTTCATCCGCCGTGGTTAGTGATATGGCGGGACAAGATGGTTCAAGGTTTCAAGGATTCGAGTGAAAAGTGCGCGTTTAAACATTTTCAGCTTTTTCAGCATAGCGGCACCCGGGTTAATTGATTTGCTCTATGATCTTCATGTCTCTTTGCTGGAGTGTTTTAAAAAATTATAAGACTTTTCTTCGTTCTCTTCGTGTGCTTCGTGGTAAAAATTAAAGCTGTTATATATGCCAATGTTTGTTCAAGGAGTGTTTAATGAGACAATTCGGATATGCAGGTAACATCCTGAAAATAGATTTATCAGACAGAACAGTAAAAAGACTTGAGACAGCGGAATATTCAGAAAGATTTATAGGCGGAAGAGGAATTGCGGCAAAATTGTACTGGGACTTCGTTCCGCCGGAGACAAAGGCCCTTGATCCTGATAACTGCATAATATGCGCTACCGGACCGGTTGCAGGTTTTAACGGGTTTGCCGGGTCACGATGGCAGATATGCGGTAAATCTCCACAGGGAGACAAAGAAAGATTTTCATATGCCAACTTCGGCGGAAGATGGGGAGTAACCCTGAAATACGCCGGGTATGATGCACTTGTAATTCAGGGAAAATCAGACACACCCGTATACATCTACATAAAAAATGACACAGTTGAAATAAGAGATGCCTCACAGTTATGGGGTAAAACAGCCTTTGAAACCACCGACACTTTAAAAGAGGAACAGGGTAAGGAGTTCAGCGTGCTTACAATGGGACAGGCTGCAGAAAACCTTGTAATCTTTGCAACAATACTCGCAGAAGACGGATCTTCAGGATCTGCAGGACTTGGCGCAGTCATGGGCTCTAAAATGCTCAAGGCAGTTATTGTTGCAGGTGACAGCAGGCCTGTGGCGGCTGATAAAGACCGGCTGCGCATTATTGCAAAACAAATCCGTGAGATACATAAAATTGCGGACCATGATGAAGGAATGTGGAAAATAAATGACACATTTAAAAAGCATATCTGCTACGGATGCGGCGTAGGATGCGGACGCTATACATATCCTTACCCCAATACACGAAAATATAAATCCTTCTGCCAGGCAATGATGTTTTACTTTATGCCGATCATGGCATACCGCGGCGGAAAAGATGATCCGGAAACGCGTATGCTGGCTTCCAGGCTCTGTGACGGTTACGGACTGGACACATCAGTAATGCACGGAATGATTGAATGGCTCTCCCACTGCTACAGGGACGGTATCCTTACCGAAGAAGAAACAGGACTTCCTCTCTCAAAAATAGGAACACCTGAATTCATCGAAATCCTCACAAAAAAAATAACCTTCAGGGAAGGCTTCGGAGACCTTCTGGCCAGAGGCACTATTGAAGCGGCAGCCGCCATAGGCAGAAACGCCATGGACTCAATAGGATATTGCGTTGCCACCAGGAACAGCGAAACAAAGGATTATGATCCAAGGCTTATACCTGCAACAGCACTTATCTATGCCATGGAACCCAGAAGGCCAATACAGACGCTGCATGAACCGGTATCCTTTTTATTTAAATGGCTTGCATGGGTAGACGGAAAAGAAAAGGCAAACATTTCAAACGAATCATTAAAGAAATATGCAAAACGTATTTGGGAAAGCGAAGCCGCTGCTGACTTTACAGACATGGAAGGGATAGCCCGTGCTTCAAAAAACACAAGGGACAGATCCTATGTTAAAGAAAGCCTGATCCTGTGTGACCTGAGCTGGATGACAATATGGTCCGATTACTTTCCCAATCATGTGGAAGAACCGGCCCTTGAATGGCAGATTTTTTCTGCTGTAACGGGCAGGGACCTGGACGAAGAAGGCCTTAACAGGCTGGGAGAAAGAGTCGTCAACATGCAGAGAGCGCTTCTTTTAAGACAGGGATGGGACGGAAGGAATGATGATCAGCTGATGGATTATTATTTTACCCAGCCCTTAAAAAAAGGAGAACTCTTCTGTGACCCGGAATGTATAGTACCGGGTAAAAATGATGAGATAGTAAACGTAGAAGGCAGAACAGTTGACCGTCAGGAGTTTGAAGCATTGAAGGATCAGTATTATGAATTAAGAGGCTGGGATGTAGAAACAGGACTTCCGAAGACAGAAACCCTTAAGTCATTTGATTTGGGAGATATAGCTGAGGATCTTGCGGTCAGGGGATTAGCAAAATAGAGAAAAAAGATGAATATCCAACGTCGAGGGCCCAACTTCCAATGAAAAACAAAAAGCCGATAAAAGACAACGTATTTTGCCATTTATTGAGCGTTGGACGTTCATCTTTATTATAGGTGTTATAAAAATTAAACGTCACTGCAGGGGCACAGTGTCTGTGCCCGCTTTTTGCATTCAGCTGAAAGCTGATCGCTGGAGGCTGTTTTTATTATTTCTTCTTCCGAGGCATAAAAACAAACAGTGCCGTAACTGATGAAAATAGAATAACAATTGCTATTAACTGGGTAAGTGTCAGTTCATCCGTAATACCGACACCCCTTGAATCTCCCCTGAACTGTTCAAGAAAGAGCCTGGCAGTGCTGTGCAGAATTAAAAAGCATAAAAACACCTGGCCCTCAAATTTCTTTTTTGAATTTATAAACAGAAGTATGCCGAATATAATCAAGCTGCTTAAGGATGAATAAAGCTGTGTCGGGTGTATCGGTATATCGTATGTGGCAACAGTGTGAGGATGTGAAAAGGTTACAGCCCATGGAACATCCGTTGGCTTTCCAAAGCAGCACCCTGCGCAGAAACATCCTATCCTTCCTATGGACTGTCCTATGGCTGCTGCCGGCGACCAAAGGTCTCCAATTGTCCGGATATTGTATTTATGCTTTTTGACATAGATCAGCATAACAATAACTACAGCAACAAGACCGCCGGAAAAGACAAGCCCTCCTTCCCAGATTTTAAAAACATCCATGGGGTGTGCAATAAACTCTGGCAGTTTGATTATTATATACACAAGGCGCGAGCCGATAATGCCTGTAAGGATAATTATAAAGCCCATGTCCAGTATGCTGTTTGAATCTATGCCGGCTGATTTTCCAAGCTTAATTGTTATTAATATGCCGGCTATAAACCCGACAGCGACAAAAAGACCGTATGTATGTAATGTAAAGGGTCCGATGCTGAATAGATCAGGATGCATTATAATTACCTTGTCAAAAAATTACTCAAACTTGATATAAAATATAAAACAAACCAGGACCCATGCTGTTCCCACTGTAATGCATGAATCTGCAATATTGAATGCCGGCCAGTGGTATGAGCCGATCTGTATATCCAGAAAATCAATTACAACATTTAATCGCAGGCGGTCAATAAGGTTTCCAATGGCTCCTCCCATTATAAGGGCAAGGCCGGGAATAACTATTTTTTCATTTTCCTTAAGATTGATAAACCAGAATGTTATCAGCAAAACAGCAAAAATGGAAGCGCCGGCAAGAAAGTAAACAGCCGGTCCCGGATCAGGATTATTGAATATTCCAAATGCCATCCCCCGGTTTTTTACATGAACAATATTAAAAAAACCGGGTATTACCGGGACAGACTCATGAAGATTTATTTTAAATGAAACCGCAAGTTTTGCCGCCTGATCAGCCGCTGCAGCCAGCAGGATGATCAGGCCAAACAATCCCCAGTTTTTTTTTACCATTAAACCATTCCCATTTCTTTTAATGCATCATAACATCTTTTGCATATTCCGGGATGGTCTTCATATGTTCCTACAGTAGAATCATGCACCCAGCATCTTTCACACTTTTCGTTGCTTGATGATTCTACTTTAATTTTTAATCCTTCTATTTCTTCGCTTGTATAACATGCATCAGCATCAACAGAATCAGCTGTAACAGAAGAAACTATAAATATGGAGCGCAGGTCTTCCATGTAGGGGGCAAGAAGCTGTTTAAGGTCTTCCGGAAGATCAAGGGTTACTGCAGCATTAAGTGAGTGACCTATCAGTTTATTGGTTCTTGCAAGCTCAAGAGCCTTTGTTACTTCTTTTCTGAGCTTTATTATTTTATCCCAGCGTTCTGCAAGCGCACTGTCTTTGTATTCTTCCTTAACAGGAATGAACTCACTTGTATGAACACTTGTAAAAGATTCAGACTCTGTCATGTACTGCCAGATCTCATCGGCTGTAAATGATAAAACAGGAGCGATAAGCCTTACCAGGACATCAAGTATTTCCTGCATTGCAGTCTGCGCAGATCTTCTTGCAACCGAGCCCGGAGGCGATACATAAAGCCTGTCCTTTATTATGTCGAGATAAAAGGATGAAAGATCTATTACGCAGAAGTTATGAAGCGTATGATAGATTATATGAAACTCAAAAGTGTCATATGCCTTCAGTATTCTTTCATTCACATCCTGAAGTTTGTTAAGAGCCCACCTGTCTATCTCCATCATCTCGCTGTAATCTACCCTGTCTGTTTCAGGATTAAAACCGACCAGGTTGCCCAGCAGAAACCTTGATGTATTTCTTATACGTCTGTAAGCTTCTGTGAGGCGCTGCATGATTTCGTTGGATACCTTTATATTGTCCCTGTAGTCTTCACCGGCAACCCAGAGCCTCAGGATTTCTGCACCGTGTTTTTTTATCAGCTTTTCAGGGGCAATTACATTACCCGCAGATTTATGCATTGCCTTACCCTTGCCGTCTACTACAAAACCGTGGGTAAGAACATTTTTATAGGGGGCCACACCTCTTGTCCCGGTAGAGCAGAGAAGAGAACTGTGAAACCATCCCCTGTGCTGGTCGCTTCCTTCAAGGTACATATCAGCGGGAGTGCACAGGTTGTCTCTAAGCTCCATAACCGCTGCATGACTTGTACCTGAGTCAAACCATACATCAAGAATGTCAGTTTCCTTTTTAAATTTACTTCCGCCGCACTCAGGGCATACTGTTCCGGAAGGTACAAGGTTTTCTTCAGGCTCTGCAAACCAGACATCAGCGCCTTCCTTTTCTACCATGGCTGCAACATGATCTATTATTTCCTGGGATGTTACCATGGCCCCGCAGTCTTCACAGGACATCATTGTGATAGGTACACCCCATGTTCTCTGTCTTGATATACACCAGTCAGGACGGTTGGCGATCATAAGAGATATACGGTCTTCACCCCATGAAGGTATCCATTTAACCTTTTTTATTTCCTCAAGGGCTTTTTTCCTTAAGTCATTCTTTTCCATGGATATAAACCACTGTTCCGTGGACCTGAATATTACAGGCCTTTTACATCTCCAGCAGTGGGGGTATTCGTGGCTGATTGATTCTTCCTTTATAAGTGCCCCGACTTCCGTCAGTTTCAGCTTAACATCTTCGTTTGCAGAAAACACTTCCTTGCCCGCAAAGAACTCAACATCGTCAGTGTAGTGACCTGAGTCATCAACAGGTGAATATATTTCAAGCCCGTATCTTAAGCCGGTTTCATAGTCTTCACGACCGTGGCCCGGTGCTGTGTGTACGCAGCCTGTTCCTGCTTCCAGGGTTACATAGTCAGCAAAAACAACTATCGATTCCCGGTCATAGATCGGGTGTTTAGTCTTTTGACCCTCAAGCACCTTTGCACTGAACTTTTCCAGTATGGTGTACTCTTCAATTCCAAAGTTTTCCATGCATACATTAAAAAGGCCTTCTGCAAGTATAAGAACTTCGCCGTTAACTTCGGCTGCAACATAGTCAAAGTCCGGGTTAAGGGCTACAGCAAGGTTTGCAGGGATTGTCCAGGGAGTCGTTGTCCAGATTACAAAATAGACCTTTTTATCTTTTAAAGAAGGAAGGGCCTCCGAAATATCGGTTATAACAGGAAACTTTACATATATAGAAGGAGACTTGTGGTCTTCGTATTCAACCTCTGCCTCTGCAAGAGCTGTTTTACAGGAGTTGCACCAGTAAACAGGCTTTTTGCTTCTGTGAAGTCCGCCGTTTAACGCAAACTTGCCGAATTCCCTTACAGTAGCTGCTTCATATTCATAGTTCATGGTCAGGTAGGGTTTATCCCACTCACCCATAACTCCAAGGCGTTCAAACTCTTCCTTCTGAATATTTACATACTTTTCAGCATACTTTCTGCAGAATTTGCGTATTTCTACCTGGGTCATTTCTCTCTTCTTTTTACCCAGTTCCTTGTCTACCTTATGCTCTATCGGGAGCCCGTGACAGTCCCAGCCCGGGACATAGGGCGCATCAAAACCTGACATCTGTTTTGACCGGATTATTATGTCCTTTAAAATCTTATTAAGAGCATGCCCCATATGAATGTTTCCATTGGCATAGGGGGGGCCGTCGTGGAGCATATATTTTGTCTTATCTTTAGACTGCTCTCTGATAATATTGTATAGACCTTCTGTTTTCCATTTATTGATTATTTCAGGCTCCCTGTTTACAAGGTTTGCCTTCATGGGAAATTTGGTCTCTGGTAAATTCAGTGTTGTTTTATAGTCCATAATTGACTTTTTCCTCCGTGAACAGATATAGGCCTTGATTACCAAAAGAGATAAACCAAGTCAAACCAATAACATATTAAATGCGGTTCTTCTCCAAATTAATTAAAATAAAGGGGCCAGGGATAAAACAGCTGTATCTGCTGCGTTGGGTAAATACAAAAAAACGGCAGGTCAGAAGTCGGAGGTCGGAGAAAGACAGGCGCACGGCGCAGGGCGCAAAGGGAAGCTATAAAAAGGGAGGAAAGCGGAGATAAGGGGTAAAGAGATCACTGTAGGGGCGAAAAATTTTTCGCCCGTTTTTCTAGAATTCGAAAAAAGAAAAGATAAAAAATCATATCTCACACAAAGCCGCAAAGTTAAATACAAAGACAAAAAACAGGACAGGCGGACGCAAGGCCCTCCCCTACAGGGTATCATGGTTGTTATATATTAAGGGCTGGGGGATTCCTTGTGGTTTGAAATCGACACAAAACGTCTGAAAAACAAATGTTTCTTTAATATTGATTTTTGTACAGAGAAACTGTAGCGGCAGGCCTTGCGCCTGCCTTATTGCACAATGACTGCCAGATTGATATTGGTCATCCAACCGATACATTAATTAGCTGCGTAGGGCGTTCATCTTTATATTTCGAGGGATTAAGGGTGGGGTATAAAACAGCATCATAGCAAGGAGTTTCTATCCCCCCCCCTCTCTAAAGCCTCTCCCGTCCAGTCTTCGCTTTAAGCTACGCCACCGCACGCAGTGGAGAGAAGTTTGCATTGGAAATATGAACCAGACATATCGATGATGTGCCTATATACTATTTGACTCACCAAGCTATAAAATAACGGCAGTGCATCAAATGTTAACTGTTTACCAGTATCCATCTTAAAACTGATGTTTTTAGATGGACACAGACAGCTTATCGCTTAAAAGCACTATCCGGGTTTTGTTTCTCCGGATGGAGACCGTGATAATACATATGTTGACATCGATATAAAGAATTATTATCTATAATGCCGTATTTCAATTCATGAATTCCCTCGTGAAATGAACCAAAAGGAGAAAGAGTAATGTTAAAAAAATTTGTTATCATGACAATGTTGTGTTCCCTTTTATTTGCGGGCTGTGCACCTGCAATATTTATTGGCGGAGCGGCTGTCGGTATAGGCGGTTATAAATATTATAAAGGCGATCTGATAGTAGTTTATCAGGCTCCGTTCAACGATACATGGGACGCCTCTGTTAAAGCACTGGAAAAGCTGGATTATGAAATATATAAAAGATCCAGAAAACTTACTTCAGGCAAGATCGTAACAACCGGCAAAATGAATGAAAGAGTAAAACTGACCGTCAAGTATGTTTCACTTGAAGAGACCGAGGTAAGCATCCGTTATGGTCTTATGGGTGATGAGGTTATTTCTAATAAAGTAAAAGACAAAATTCGAGAAATAGTCTTCAATACAAACGGAAACACAAAATAAAAAAAACTATGTCCGGATATCAAGCCTGCTGATCATGCTGTCTATATAATCCATTATGAATTTCTGCTGTGTTTCGCTGCAGTATCCGTTACAGTCACACCTGAATTTTACCGATGTCCGGACAAAAAATTCCGCCCTTATCCATGAATCGCCTGTTTCAATGGCAAACCTGTGAGGCTGGCATTCACTGTGTTTTGCCTGGAACCCGCTCAGGATATGTTCAGGCATTTCAATCCAGTACAGTTTATCCATTCCCGATTCTACAGCGTTTTCGTTCAGGTATGAGGTTATTTTACCCATATCCGGTCTTGATATTTCATCAATATAATAGCTTTTCACGATTCCGATTCCCTCTTTTTTTCAATCTTTAATCCATATATAAATGCATCTATTATCGAGTAAACCCATATAATAAAAAGTATAAACATGAGTATACTTACAGTAGACATATCCGATGCTTCAAGCTTATTGAGTATCTCCTGAACATCCATGTTTGCCCCGCCTATTTCCGGAAGCACTTTCATCATTGCCAGGTAAAGTTTTATTACACACCCGATAAAAACTACAAATACCAGTCCCATCAGGATTAAAGCTTTTTTAAAATGCTGATTAATAGCCTGCCCAAGGCCCGGAACAATGACAGCCGAAGCAATGGTTGAAATTATATATTTCTTCATACTCACCCTTAGTACAAGTTATCTGAATATTATAAAAATATTAAATCATTGAAATTTAAGATGCCATGAATTAAGCTGAACAATTAAATAACTTTTTAATAAAAATACCTTAAAATAAAACAATGTCCAGTAATAAGTCAAATAACATAATGGAAAATCCATTTCCTAAATCCGTATCCATAACCGACAGAGTAAAACTGCTTATGGAAAGAGTAAGCCATGACGATGTGCTTGCTGTTATAATCAATGCCGATCCTGATGCCATGGCAAGTGCAATGGCCCTTAAAAGGCTTTTCTGGCGAAAGGTGCGGAAGATAAGCATTTTTCACAGTAATGTCATAAAAAGGGCGGATAACCTTGCAATGATCAACCTGTTAAAGCTGGATCTGAAGCATATACGAAAATTAAAACCTCAGAACTATACAAAATTTGCTATAGTTGATTCACAGCCGACCCATAACGATCTGCTGGGTAAATACACATATGATATCATCATAGATCACCATCCCTTTGTGCCCCAGTCAAAGGCGGCGTTTCTAGATGTTAAGGAAGAGTACGGCGCAAACGCCACCATAATGACAGAGTATTTAAGAGCCGCGGGTATTAAGCCGTCACCAAGGCTTGCTACAGCCCTTTTTTACGGAATAAAAACAGATACGGATAATTTTGTAAGGGATTCAGCGCCCAATGATATAAATGCCTTCAGGTATCTCTTTCAGTTTATCAATGTTAACAATATTAAAAAGATTGAATCTTCCGAGCTTACAAAAAACACACTTCAGAGCTACAGAACAGCCATGGAAAAAATAACCTTTATCAAGGACAGGGCCTTTATACCCATGGGAAATGTATCCAATCCGGATACCCTTGTGCTTATGGCTGATTTTTTTCTTAAAATGGCAGAAGTGACATGGTCGGTTGCAGCAGGGGTTAACGGAAAAAAACTGATTATAATTTTCCGTAACGCGGGCTTCAGGCTTGATGCCGGAAAAATTGCACAAAAGCTGTTCGGAGAGTACGGGTCTGCAGGCGGCCATAAAAGTGCGGCAAGGGCGGAGATACCTTTAGCCAATATAGAAAAGGAAGTCCCGGATGGAGGGGATTTTACACAGTTTGTTACTGCAAAGCTTAAAGGAATTTAATTTGCGGCAGTAAGGGCCACTTTTCAACAGGAGTATATTTTATTGAAATCAAACCAGACATACATTGTAGATGATAAGCTGATAAGCGAAGTCAGAAATTCTATTGAAGATAAAAACAGCAAGTATCTGTCTAAAATCATAGATAAGCTCAGGCCTGCTGATATGGCAGACCTTATAGAGCATCTCAAGCCTGAGGAACGTCTCTACCTTTTTGAAATGTTCGAACCCGAAGGTGCAGGCGAGGTCCTGGTTGAGATTGAAGCTCCTGTACAGGAAAGCCTGATAAGCGACCTTGATGACAGTGTTATTACTGAGATTGTTCAGGAACTTGATTCCGATGACGCTGCGGACCTTATAGGTGATCTGCCTGCCGACAGAGCAAAGGAGATTATTCAGACCCTTGAAGAAGATGTTACCGAAGAGCTTGAGAAGCTCATGCCCTTTGATGAAGAAAGCGCTGGCGGTATCATGGCGCTTGAGTATGTGGCAGTAAAGGATCACGCCACTGTCCAGGAAGCCATAGATACAATCAAAGAAAAAAGGGAAGAGGTAGAAAAGCTCTATTACCTGTGGGTGGTTGACGACTTTGGTAAACTTGTGGGACTTGTTTCTCTTAAAGACCTTGTACTTGAACCATCGAGCAGGATCATAAGCGAAATAATGAATGACGAAGTTATTTCCGTAGATGTAAACGTGGACCAGGAAGAGGTTGCCCAGCTTGTAAAAAAGTACGACCTTGTATCTGTCCCGGTTGTGGATGAGTATAACAGGCTTGTGGGCAGGATAACCCATGATGATATTATTGATGTTCTTGAAGAAGAAGCTGACGAAGATATATCACTCATGGCCGGTGTTATGAATCAGGAAATAACAGAAGAATCATTTATTAAAATATCAAGGGCAAGGCTGCCGTGGCTTATTGCAGGCCTTTTCGGCGGACTCATGGCTGCTGCAGTTATTAACAGGTTTGAGCATTCAATAGAGCAGCTCATAGCGCTTGCCTTTTTCTTTCCTGTTGTTATGGCCATGGGAGGCAATACCGGAACTCAGGCATCTACGGTTGCAGTCAGGGGGCTTGCCACCGGTGATATCGGTCTTGTAAATGTGTGGAGAAGGCTGTGGGTGGAAATGAAAGTGGCCATGGCCAACGGGATGATCTGCGGAGTACTGCTGGGTATTGTTGTATACCTTTGGATCGGCAGTATTGGTCTGGGCTGTGTTGTAGCTGTAGCCCTTATGATCATTGTCCTTATATCCGGTTTTATAGGGGCTGCTGTACCGCTTGCCTTAAAAAGACTTAACATAGACCCTGCTCTTGCCACCGGCCCCTTTGTTACGACATCCAATGATATAATAAGTCTTTTGATATACCTGGGGCTTGTCACTGTATTTCTCAGGCTTTCATAAAAGATTAAAAAGAGGCGGTATAATATGTCGGCAATTTTTGAAATTATAAAAGAAAAGGATGATACATATTCCATTGGAATAAGGGTAAAGATAGGTGAACATGAATCACTGTGTCCTGTAACCGGGCCGGCTGATATTGACGGGCTTAAAGTAAAAGCAGGCTCTATAACTGACGAACTGAACGCCATACTTGATAAACTTGATAAAATAAAAAACGGCAGTCCGGTTTATGGAGGGCTTAACCCGGATGCCGATCCTAAAGAACTCTGGGCAGAGATATCAGCTATTTCAGATAATGATCAGATGGCAGAAAGATTTAACAGTCTTGATGAGCAAAAGAGAAAAGAACTGGCCGAGTATATATTTGCAAACTGTAATATGTTTTCAGGGAAGGGCGCCTTTTTTTCAGCGCAGTATGTGCAGGAAACAGCTCTTCTGGCTGTTTAAAAAAATCAGATCACCACGGGGAACACTGAGATCACGGAGATTTTTTTATTAAAAGACATAAGCCCGATAAATATACCTTGGGCGCAGTATTTTGTAGAGACAGGTTTTAACCTGTCTTTTTTTTGTTTCAGGCCTTATATTCAACACCGCACATGCAGGTATCTTATCCACCTCCCTTAGTCCATCCCGCCATGGGACATTGGCGTCAAGCTAAGAGGTAAAACAATAAAACTAAAGCGGTACCTCACACAAAGACACGAAGACACAAAGAAAATCAAACATTTTTTAATATAAGGATCTTTTTAAGCCTTACCTTTGTGACTTTGCGGCTGTGTGTGAGACATGATTTTTTGTCTTTTATAATGAATAGGTATTTTTCATTATGATTTTTGTTTTGTTTCCTCAGCATCCAATATATTTTCTGTACAATATTTTTGTTAGCTTGACGCCAATGCGCCAGGGTAAGGAAGTATAAAGATAAACGTCCAACGCTCAACATTCAACATCCAACGCTCAACATTCAACATCCAACGCTCAATAAAAGGCAAAATACGCTGTCTTTTATTGGCTTTTTGTCTTTCATTGGAAGTTGGGCGCAAGGCCTGCCGCTACAGTAAATCTCGGTAAAAATTAAATATTTAAAACTCAGGAGCAACTATAAACATAAAAAAAGGCTGCATCAGGAAAACCTGATGCAGCCTTTTAAATTATAGACTATCTGATGAACAGACAGGCGTGATTACATCATGCCGCCCATGCCGCCCATACCGCCCATACCGCCCATACCACCAGGCATTGCAGGCATATCGTCTTTGTCAGCTGGCTTTTCAGCGATCATGGCTTCTGTAGTGAGAAGCAGTGATGAAACTGAAGCAGCGTTCTGAAGTGCAAATCTTGTAACCTTTTTAGGATCAATAACACCAGCCTTGATAAGGTCTTCGTATTTGCCGGTTGCTGCGTTGAGGCCGACTGCGCCTTTTTCATTTTTAACTTTTTCTACAACAACTGAACCTTCAAGGCCAGCGTTGTTAGCGATCTGACGGATAGGTTCTTCAAGAGCTCTCATAACGAGGTTTACACCGTTCTGCTCTTCGCCGCCAAGGTCGATCTTTGCAACTGCCTTGATACATCTTACAAGAGCAACACCGCCGCCGGGGACGATACCTTCTTCAACTGCAGCTCTTGTTGCATTAAGAGCATCTTCAACTCTTGCTTTCTTTTCCTTCATTTCAGACTCTGTTGCAGCACCAACGTTGATAACTGCTACGCCGCCGATAAGCTTTGCAAGTCTTTCCTGAAGTTTTTCTCTGTCGTAATCAGATGTGGTTTCATCGATCTGAGCTCTGAGCATTTTTACTCTGCCTTCGAGATCTTTTCTTGTTCCGCCGCCGTCTACGATAACGGTGTTGTCTTTATCAATGCTGATGGTCTTTGCGGTACCAAGATCGTTTAATGTAACGTTCTCAAGTTTGAGACCGATATCTTCGGAGATAACTTTACCGCCGGTAAGGATAGCGATATCTTCAAGCATTGCTTTTCTTCTGTCGCCAAAACCCGGAGCCTTTACTGCTGCAACCTGAAGGGTTCCTCTGAGTTTATTAACAACGAGTGTAGCAAGTGCTTCGCCTTCTACGTCTTCAGCAAGGATAAGAAGAGGTCTTCCCATCTTGGCGATCTGCTCAAGAACAGGAACCATATCTTTCATGTTGCTTACCTTTTTCTCGCTTAAGAGAATATAGGGCTCGCTCAGGCTTACTTCCATTTTTTCAGGATCTGTTACAAAGTAAGGTGAAAGGTAACCGCGATCAAACTGCATACCTTCAACGATATCAAGAGTTGTTTCCATGCTCTTTGCTTCTTCAACTGTGATAACGCCTTCTTTACCAACCTTGTTCATTGCCTCGGCAATGATGTTTCCGATTGTTGAGTCGTTATTTGCTGAAATTGTACCGACCTGTGATATTTCTGCCTGGTCTTTTGTCTGTTTTGAAAGTTTTTTAAGTTCGGCAACTGCTGCTTCTACTGCTGCATCAATACCTCTTTTGATAGCCATGGGGTTGATACCGGCTGCAACGAGTTTTGAACCTTCTCTGTAGATTGACTGTGCAAGAACTGTAGCAGTTGTTGTTCCGTCACCTGCAACGTCTGAAGTTTTGGAAGCCACTTCCTTAACCATCTGGGCGCCCATGTTTTCAAACTTATCTTCAATATCGATCTCTTTTGCTACTGTAACACCGTCTTTTGTGATGTTTGGTGAACCAAAGGATTTTTCACAAATTACGTTACGTCCCTTTGGGCCCAGTGTTACCTTAACTGCGTTAGCAAGAGTATCTACGCCTCTGAGGATTGCTTCCCGGGCTTTTCCACCATACTTAATCTCTTTTGCCATATTATATTCTCCTCCTAAATTTTTAAGCTTATTCTACAATAGCAATTATATCGTCTTCACGCATGATCAGGTGCTCAACACCTTCAATCTTGATCTCGGTACCTGCGTATTTTCCAAAAAGAACCTTGTCGCCTTTTTTAACTTCAAGGGCTTTTACTTCGCCGTTTTCAAGTGATTTGCCGTTTCCAACTGCAACAACCTTACCTTCTGAAGGTTTTTCTTTGGCTGTATCAGGAATAATAATTCCGCCCTTTGTTGTCTCTTCCTCTTCGATTCTTTTTATTATTACGCGATCGTGTAATGGTCTGATTTTCATTTTCTAAAATATCCTCCTTAACAAAATTAGTAGATTAAAATAAATAAAAGGAAAAATTCACCTCCTCAATATTTTCGACTTTATACTCTATATTTTACGGGAATTTTTTAAGTGTACTGCCCGTTTTATCTATATTGAAATTGCTCAAGAAATCCCATTTTTTTTAAGTGATCTGATTAAAACTGCACAAACATAATTCCTAATAAGAAATTGTCAAGGGATCTTGTAAAAAATATTTTATTTTCTATTTTTACCAGCAGATATTGCGCTTTTTTCAGGGCTTAAAATCCATTCGGCGTTACAGCTAAATAATTATCTATTGAAAAGCACAGTTTATTTTAATATCATTTTATGTTTATTAAAAACTATGTCATTAAACAATTTTACTTCAAGTTATAACTTAAAATGGAAAATAATAAAATAAATACACCGGACAGTATTATTGACCTTATAGGCAATACTCCACTTATCCCTGTTAATAAACTCAATCCCAATAAAAATGTTAAAATTTTTGCAAAAATTGAGTCATTTAATCCGGGAGGCTCCATAAAAGACAGACCTGCGCTTCAGATGATAGAAGATGCAGAAAAGAGCGGGGAGCTTACAAAGGGTAAAACTATCCTTGAAGCAACCAGCGGTAATACAGGTATCGGGCTTGCCATGGTTGCTGCGGTTAAGGGATATAAGATAATGCTTGTAATGGCCGAGTCTGTAAGTGAAGAAAGAAAAAAGACTCTGCGTGCTCTTGGTGCGGAACTCAAGTTTACACCTGCCCATCTTTCCACAGACGGAGCCATAGAGTTTGTTTATGAACTTATCAGGAAAGAACCGGAAAATTACTGGCTTGCTGATCAGTTTAACAATGACTCAAACTGGAAGGCCCATTACAACACTACAGCTCCTGAGATATGGGAACAGACAAACCATAAAGTAAATGCAGTTGTGGCATCTCTAGGCACCAGCGGAACCGTTATGGGGCTTTCACGGCGTTTAAAGGAGTTTGACAGCAGTATTCAGATTATTGCCATGGAACCCTATATGGGCCATAAGATTCAGGGATTAAAAAACATGAAGGAGTCATATAATCCCGGTATCTATGACAGGAGCAGGATCGACCGAATAATACGCGTTGATGATGACGAAGCCTACCAGACAGCAAGAATGCTGGCAAAAAAAGAGGGCATATTCTGCGGAATGAGCTCCGGCGCAGCAATGGCCTCTGCCATAAGGGCTGCCAAAGAAATGGAGAGCGGAACCATTGTTGTAATTATACCTGACGGAGGAGACAGGTACCTGAGCACTACTCTTTTTGCAGATGTAAAAAAAACAGGACTGCTCTTTTACAACACGCTGACCAGAAAAAAGGAAGAGTTTGTACCAATAGAAAAAAACAGGGCTAAAATATACACATGCGGCCCTACTCTTTCACAGCCTGTTCACATAAGCCAGTGCAGAAGGTTTGTTTTTTCGGATCTTTTAAGGCGCTACCTGGAATCCAAAAACTTTGAAGTTACACATATAATGAATGTGACGGATCTGGATGACAGGACCATACAGGGCGCAGAAAAAGCAGGTAAACCACTTAAAGAGTTTACGGAAAAGTATTACGAGGATTTTCTGGAAGACCTGGAAACAATAAGCATTAAAAAAGCTTCGGTATATCCCAAGGCATCGGAACATATTGAAGAAATGATAGATATCGCAGGCAAACTGCTTGAAAAAGGATATGCCTATGAAAAATTCAGGTCCCTTTATTTTGATATCGCCAGGTTCAGGGACTATGGAAAACTCAGCCGGATTGACCTTAACAAAATAAAGATAGGAAAAACCGTCGACCTTGAACAGTACGAAAAGGACAATCCCCGTGACTTTACCCTGCTTAAAAGAACAACCCTTAATGAACTTAAAAAGGGAATATATTACCAGACAAAGTGGGGAAATATCAGGCCGAGCTGGCATCTTGAATGCCCTGCCATGAGCATTAAATATCTCGGGGACAGCTATGATATTCATACAAGCGGCATCGACCTTGTTTTTCCGCACCATGAAAATACAATTGCCATAGGAAAGGCAGTAACAGGTAAATCACCTGCAAACTACTGGCTTCATAATGAGCTTGTGATGATAGACGGTAAAAAATCTTCACCCTTAAGCGATGAGGAGTATTACCTGAGAAATATTATCAGTAAGGGCTACAGCGGGAGAGAAATAAGGTACTGGCTGATCTGCACTCATTACAGAAAACCTGTAAACTTTTCATATAAAAAACTGGATACGGCAAAGAAGACTCTTTCTAACCTGGATAAATTTATAAACAGGCTGTACAGTTCACCTGAATATGAATCGAGCCAGGAAATCGATCAGCTTATATATAACCTAAAGACCACATTTACGGAATCAATGGATGATGATCTTAATATTGCGCGTGCCCTGGCAGGAGTATTCAAGTTTATAAGCAGCGTAAATAAGATTATGGATAACGGAGGCATATCAGGGGATGACAGGAGTAAAGTCATTAACTGCCTTTACGAAATAAACTCGGTTATTGCCGTGTTTGACCTTGAAAAGCATGAGGGTACTAAAGACAGTGATGTGGCAGAGCTTATAAGTAAAAGAGAAAAGGCCAGAGAGGCAAAGAACTGGGAAATGTCTGACGCTATCCGAGATGAACTCAAAGAAAAGGGGATTGAATTAATTGATACCCCTGAGGGAACGGTTTGGAGAAAGATAAAGCCGTAAAAGGAAACAGGGGAAAGACGAAACAATAGAGCTGAACCGCCAAGAACGCTAAGAAAAGCAATAGGCTCACACAAAGCCTCAAAGTAAAAGGCAAAACCTAAAAACAAGACAGGTTAAAAACCTGTCTCTACAAATGCACGGTACCTGACATATTTATTCTGAAAATATGCATCATTATATTTCCCTCCCCTGGCGGGAGGGATTAAGGGAGGGGGATAAGACAGCTGCATGGACGGTGTTGGGTAAATACAGAAACGGCGGGTCAGAAGTCGGAGAAAGACAGGTGCATCCGCCTTCGCTGAAGCTTCGGCGGACAGGAGGCGCAGGGAGAAGCTATAAAAGCGAGGAAGGCGGAGATCAGGGGTAAAGAGATCACTGTAGGGGCGAAATATTTTTCGCCTGTTTTTCTAGAATTCGAAATGGCAAAAGATAAAATCATATCTCACACAAAGCCGCAAAGTTAAATACAAAATCCCCAAACAAGACAGGCGGACGCAAGGCCCGCCCCTACAGGGTATCATGGTTGTTATATATTAAGGATTTTTAAAGATGAACATCCAACGTCCAACGCTCATCTTTTTATTTCGAGGGATTAAGGGAGGGGGATAAAACAGCTGCATCTGCTGCGTTGGGTAAATACATAAACGGCAGGTCAGAAGTCTGATGTCAGAGGTCAGGAAAAGATCTGTAGGGGCGAAAAATTTTTCGCCTGTTTTTCCGGATTTCGTAATAACAAAAGATAAAAATCAGATCTCACACAAAGCCGCAAAGACACCAGGAAAATCAAATACTTTCAACATAATATTTTTTTGTTTTTAAACTTTGCGGCTTTGAGACTTTGTGTGAGATATATCTTCCGTTTTTAAAAATAAAAAAAGTTTTTCCCGGCGCCCTTTGCGTTCTTCGCGGTGGAAATGTTTTTAACAGGCCGGATGATTTACGCCCAGTTTAATCTGTAAACCCGGGAGCTAATCCCTCATCCGGTTCTTCAGTATATCCATAAGGCCCGCTTTCAGCCCCTGAATCATCACTTCCGAATCCCGGTGCTTCCCCGAACCCCGGCGCACTGCCTTCAAAACCCGGTGCACTTTCATCAAACACGGAAGAAGACTCATAGGGATACCCCTCTCCGCCTGACTGTTCTTTTTTACCTTTATGTTCAAGGGAAATATTTAAGCCCTGACTCTTTCCCATTTCCATAAAAGATCCTTCGTTCAGTCTTAGTGCACCCAGCGGTGTTACAAAAATTGCAGACTGGTTCTGAACAGGGCAGTGGTGTTCGCAGAATCCGCATCCCGAACATCTTTCTTCAATAACTTCAGGAACGGGTACCGGGTTTCCGGGTTCATCCCTGAACTTTACTGCGCTGTAGGGACACACTTCATCACAAACCATGCACCGCTTCTGCTGTTCCCAGGCAAGACATCTTTCACGCATTACCCTTGCAGTACCCGCCTTTGCCCATCTCCTGTCTGTGAGGTTAAGAGGTCTTATTGCGCCTGTGGGACAGACTGTTCCGCAGTTGTTGCAGTCCGGGCTGCAAGCTCCGCGCTTTGGTACCAGGCTCGGGCTGAAAAGACCTTCGTTTCCGGCCTGAAACCATATGGGCTGAAGCGCATTATTAGGGCACGAGGCCATGCATTCACCGCAGCGTACACAAAGCGCCAGAAAATCATCTTCGGGCCTTGATCCCGGAGGCCTTACAAGCCCCCTGGGTGCTACATATCCTACACCAGGTTTACCATAAAGTGAGTTAAGCCCTGAAAGATTTACAGCAGCAAAGGCAGCGCCTGTTAAACCGGAGTAAAGAAGAGAGCGCCTTTCGGGCATAAATTCGGGACGGTCAACTTTTTCTGTTTCCATAAATTCATATGTCACAGCATCTACAGGACAGACATCTTTACATGTCATGCACCCTATGCATTCTGCAAAGGCCGTACTTCCCGGTGATTCCCTGTCAATGGCACCCATGGGGCAGGTTCTTGCGCATTTACCGCACCCTGTGCATGAAGCTGATACAAATCTTTTTATTACCGACTTTCTTGAAAAAAACGCGAGCATGGCGCCTGCCGGGCAAAGATAGCGGCACCAGAACCTTGTACTGATCTTTCCCGCTGCAAATACTGCAGCAAAAAAAAGCAGGATAAAAAACAGTGTGGAATATCTGGGAGCATGAAACTCTGCATACATCAGGCTGTACATATCCAGTTTTTCGGCAGCAGGCTGAAGCGCGGTCAGGCCAATCTGGCCCAAAAGAGAAATAACCGAATGCACAAGCAGGCCGTAAAACCGTGTAATTAAAGAGAGGGGTGAACCGTAAAAAACAGCAGATACACCGAAAATACCTGCACCGATAATAAAGAAAAGCACAAAATATTTAATCCTGTGCAGGCCGTCTTTCCCCCTGCCCTTTGCCTTTTTGCTGTTAAGCATTCTGTCGGCGAAATCAATGGTTATGCCCATGGGGCAGAAATAACCGCAGAATATACGGCCGCACAGAAATGTCATTATAATTACGGCAACTGCAGGAAGAAAACTGAAAAGAAAAGTTCTTCCGCTGAGCGCAGACCCGAATACAAGTATCGGATCCATCCTTAGATACAGGTCAGGAGCAGCAAACTCTATACCTGTATATACCGCTGACATCAATAAAAACAGAAATGCTGCCAGGCTTATTAACTGAATTATGGAACGAAACTTCATAACTTATCCTAATATACGAATTAATGCCGAACAAAAACTAACATTTTTGTCCGGCAGCTTTCAACACTCAGCGCTCAGCAACGGCTGACAGCTGACTGCTGAATACTCCACCCGTTTTTTGTTTTTGGATGGATACAAAACAGATCAGATCTGGATTTCCTTGATGGAAAGTTTTTCTATATCCATTCTGCCGAGGCCTCTTTCGTGAGCTTCACGAATATACTGAACCTGGGCAGGTCTGTAACTTTTACCATACCACTTAAACCTTGATACTGCGAAGGCATCTGCAGCAACCATATCTGCTGATGCGATGATAGTATCTTCCTTAAGAACCTTTCCGGGCCCTCTCGGACCGTTTGTTGAAAGTACGCGGATTCCGTCAATAACCGCAAGATCGGCCTTTAGAACAGAACACATATCCACAATCGATGATGCCAGATCCTTGGTATGCATTCCGGCCCTGTCCCACACTAGTCCCATCATACCTTTCATTGACAGACTCACACCAGTTGCGGTATGTGACTTTGCAACCGGAACAGCTATAATCGTATCGGCCTTTAGGGCCTCCTGAAAAACACCGTTCCTGCTCATTTTTTTTGCATCAGCAAAATCCGTATCCTTATAAAACCTGTCACTTGATGCCCCTATTACAGTTGTGTTCTCAATTTTTTCACAGGCCTCAAGAACACCAGACCTCTTAAGGCAGGTATCAGCCTTAAAAAGAGGATAATCAGCAATTATAATATCCGAAGCCCCTGCTTCATTACACATCAGGGCTATTTCCTTCACCACATCCGGATGGGTGGTAGTAGCCATTTCAGGCTTATTCGGGAAGCTCATATTGGGTTTTATGAGAACTTTGCTTCCTTTTTTTACAAACTTTTTCATACCGCCCAGCAGTTCTACCGCAGCCCTGGTAGCCTTTGCTGCATCACCCTTAACAACAGCAACATCAGGTACAGGTTCTGCAATGCTTTTTCCGGGAATTATCAGACCTGATGAACCTGCCGCAAGAAACAGCAGCCCCTTCATCTGAAATTTTAAAAACTTTCTTCTGCTGTATTTTTCATCAATCAAATTATTCAATTTATTATAATAATCTATGGACATCTATATCCCCCCTGTGATTATTAAAAAACATAATTTTACAGTTTAGCAACCGGTTATTTTTTTTCAACCACTTTTTAGAGCATTTTGACCATATTATATGGAACCGAAGGCAGTTTCAAGCCTGGCAAGGGCTTCTTTAAGAGTACTTCTCGGGCATGCCAGATTTATTCGCTGAAACCCTTTACCGCCGGTGCCAAACTGGGGTCCGTTATCAAGCCAGACCTTTGCCTTTTTAAATAATATTTCATCTATTTCTTCATCAGGAATATTAAACCGGCTGAAATCAAGCCAGGCCAGGTATGTGCCTTCTAGCTCGGTTACCTTTATTTTGCTGAGTTTGTTTTTAATATAATCCTTTAAAAAGAGATAATTTTCATTGATATATACTATCAGGCTGTCCAGCCATTCTTCACAATGGTTGTAAGCCGCCTCTGTTGCTGTAAGCCCGAAAATATTGGGCATTGTTATGGACTGATTTAAAAGGGCTTTCTGAAATGAATTTCTGAGCTTAAGGTCTTCAATAATAACACTGGAACAGCTTAAGCCGGCAAGGTTGAATGTCTTGCTTGCAGCAGTAAGGGTTATTAATCTGTCACCGGCATCCGCGTATATTTTAGCCATTGGTAAGTGTTTTTTCCCGGGCATTATCAGGTCTGAGTGTATTTCATCGGATACGATCAGGGTATTGCCCGACCGGCAGAGATCTATAAGCTTTTTTAGCTCATCATGATTCCAGACGCGCCCCACAGGGTTATGAGGACTGCACAGAACAAACATGGAAACACCCTGTTTAAGGATTTTTTCCAGGCTTTCAAAATCCATGCGGTAATAATTATTTTCAGCAATCAGCCGGTTTTCTACAGCAATACGGTCGTTTCCCTCGATCACCTTTTTAAAGGGATGGTATACGGGAGGCTGAATAAGAATTTTATCACCGGGTTTTGTAAAGGCGTTTATTGCTGTACTAAGGGCAGGAACAACTCCGGGAGTAACGGTTATCCAGTCTGCCTCAATGGTTAGATCATGCCTCTTTTTCATCCAGTTTTTTACTGAATCCCTGTAGGAATCATATGGAAAAGTATAACCGAATATACCGTGCTCCGCTCTTTTTACGAGAGCCTCTACAATTTCGGGCGGCGCTTTAAAATCCATATCAGCTACCCACATGGGTATAATATCACTGCTGCCTTTTGTTTCTCTTAAATCCCATTTTACAGATCCGCTTTTTTCACGGCTGATTATTTCATCAAAATTAAATTTCATAGGACAGGATCCTTTTCAAGGTAAATATCCAGGATACAAATACTGCTTAAGACTTTATTATATGAAGTATGAGCGGTAAGGCAACTATAGATAACAGGGTTGAAACAATAATAAGTTCGGCAGTACCCTCTGTATTTTTTTTGTATCTTTCGGACAAAAGATAATTAAAAACAGCAACCGGCATTGAGCACTGCAGTATAAATACACCCCTCACAGCCCCGGTAAAACCAAACAGGTGTGATAAAAAGAGGCCTGTACCAAACCCGACGCAAAGTCTTACCAATGACAATAAAAGAGCCCTTCCGAATTTAAACACCTTCATTCTCTGTAAAGAAACCCCGAGGGTAATGAGCATTATGGGTATTGTGATATCGCCAATCAGTTTTGTTGATTTTGCAATCCATTGGGGAGGCTCTATTCCTGAAACAAGCAGGAACGCTGATATGACAATAGATATTATCACAGGATTTTTGAGTATCGGAATGATGGAAAGAGAACCCGAGTATAAAAATATAGCTATTGTAAACTGCCCTACAGTTACAACAGCAAACATTACTATTGCAAAGGCAAGGCCTTCCTGCCCGTATGCAAACAGGCATACCGGAAGCCCCATGTTACCGATATTGGCAAACATAAGAGGCGCAAGGTATCCGCCCACAGGCTGACGAAATACTTTTAAGATTAGAACGCCGGAAATCCCGAACAGGGCAATGGCTGCTGCCATGGCAAGAGAAACGTGACCGAGCAGTGAGTGATCTATATTTATGTTTGTAAGGGTAGAAAAAGCCAGGCAGGGAGCCCCGAGGTTGATTGCGATAGCGGTAATAAATTCAAGGTCATATTTTCTTTTGCTCCATGACCAAATATACCCTACTGCTATTACTGCAAAAATCGGGGCAACTACCTGTATAAGCTGATTAATCATTAATGATTATTTATAGTGTTTCGGGTTTATATCGTATTTTTTTACTTTATAACCGAATATTCTCTCTGTTGTTTTCAGAGACTGGGCAGCCTTTCTCATATTGCCGCGGCTTGTTTTAAGTGAATCTATAATAAGATCCCTTTCAAAGCGGGCAATGGAATCCTCAAGGGAAAGCGCCTGCTGGGTTCCGGTATCCTCTGCTGTCTGAAGTGTCATAGGCAGGTGATAACTGTGAATAACCTGTCCGTCACATAAAAGCACCGCACGTTCAAGGCAGTTTTCCAGCTCCCTGACATTTCCGGGCCAGTGATAATGAGTTATGGCATCGATTGCAGGTGTGGAAATTCTTTTTATATCTTTTCCGTATTCCTCCGCATATTTCACTAAAAAATAATCCGCCAGAAGCAGTATATCCGCCTCTCTTTCTCTCAGGGGAGGAAGGTATATCGGGTAAACATTGAGCCTGTAAAAAAGATCTTCTCTGAAGGTTCCCTGCTCAACGGCTTCTGTAAGATCAAGGTTTGTTGCTGCGATGATCCGGACATTGACCTTTATTACCCTTGTCCCTCCAAGCCGCTCCATCTCTCTTTCCTGTATAACCCGAAGCAGTTTTCCCTGGCTTTCAAGCAGGAGTGAACCGATTTCATCCAGAAATATGGTTCCGTTATTGGCAAGCTCAAACTTACCGGCCTTCTGCTGACTTGCCCCTGTAAACGCACCCTTCATGTATCCGAAGAGTTCGCCCTCTACAAGGTTACCGGGTAATGCAGCACAGTTGACCTTAATAAAAGGATTCGAATTTCTCAGGCTGTTATAGTGAATTGCATTTGCAACCAGCTCTTTTCCTGTTCCGCTTTCTCCCAGTAAAAGGACATTGGCATTGCTTTTTGCAACCTGGCTTATCAGGTGAAATACTTCCTGCATTTTATGGCTGTTGCCGATTATATTGCTGAAGCTGTATTTCTTGCCAAGCTCCTTTTTCAGTCTTATATTTTCAGTATTAAGCTGTTCACGCTCTTTGTTGATCTTCTCAAGCATTGCCACCTTCTGGGCAATCAGACTGCTTATAACTGACAGAAGTCTTACATCCTCTTCAGGTGATTCACTCTCTTCAAAAAGTCGGTCAACGCTCAGAGAGCCTATTACACGGGCACCGTCTTTGATAGGGACACAGAAAAAGGCGATTTTTGACTTATCAACTCTGCTTCTGGACCCTGTCCTGTCAAGGAAGAGAGGTTCTTCATTCAGCCTTGGAATGGCCATAGGCCTTCCGGTTTCTATAACTCTTCCTGTAACACCTTCACCCAGCTTATAACGGCCTTTTGTCTTTGCACTCGAAGAAATACCGTGTGCAACCTCTATATGTATTTCGTTTGTATCCTGGTTTAAAAGTGAAATGGAACCGCGCTCCATTCCGAGAAACTCTTCCAGCAGATCGAGAACTTTGTACAGGGCCTTTCTAAGGTCAAGGGTGCCGTGCATGGCCCTTGTGACTTCATAAAGACATTTCACTTCATCCGGTTTCGGTGTCATTTTTTTATCTGGCATATAGAAATCTCAATTCAATTTTGTAGTTTATGTCCTTCTAGCTAGTATCCGAATTGTCTCCTAAAGGATCTGTTCTTACAAAAATGTAGTAATTTTTGCAATTATTATTTTTTTATTTATTATTTTTTTTATATTAGATCGAAGTTTATTATAGAGATTTGTTTTAATAGTAATTATAATTTATTGTTTTATTATAAACGTTTTTATTAAACAAAACATAATCAAGTAAATTTTAAACATTTTTTAATAGTTTATCTTCAAAATAACTATATAAATAAAAGGAGGGTATTTATAGAAATGGAACAGTATATCGCAACATCATTAGACTGGCTGACAAACTGGCTGACACAGGAAGGTGCAAAATACGGATTAAAAATACTCGCAGCTATAGCTGTTCTTATAATCGGTAGAATTATTGCCGGCTTAGTAAGAAAAATCATCCGCGGTGCTATGACAAAAAGCAAGGTTGACCCTACCCTTGTCTCTTTCGTTACAAGCGTTTCCTATGTGGTGATGATGACCTTTGTAATTATATCAGCGCTGGGAGCCCTTGATATAAATACAGCCTCATTTGCAGCTGCTATTGCTGCTGCAGGTCTTGCAATAGGTCTTGCCCTTCAGGGATCATTGTCCAATTTTGCAGCCGGGGTCCTTATGATAATATTTAAGCCTCTTAAAGTCGGAGACTTTATTGATGCAGGAGGTGCCATGGGCGTGGTTCAGGAAGTTGGCATATTTACAACTACCATAAAACCGCCTGACAATAAAAAAATCATTGTTCCCAACTCAAATATTATGGGAGGCAATATTGTTAATTACTCTGCTGAAGAAACCCGCCGCGTGGACATAGTTGCAGGAGTCAGCTATGGTGATGATATAGACAAGGTCCGGAAGGTCCTATCTGAAATTCAGGCGGAAGATGAAAGGATATTAAAGGATCCCGCTCCGATGATCGGGCTGATGGAGATGGCTGACAGCAGTGTAAATTTCACAGTAAGATCGTGGGTAAAAAATGAAGACTACTGGAGTGTATTCTTTGATACCCAGGAAAAAATCAAAAAACGCTTTGATGCAGAAGACATAACAATCCCATTCCCGCAGCAGGATGTTCATATCATAAAGGATTAAAACCGTATTTATTACAAAGCACCCATTCGCTGTCTCATGCGGATGGGTGTTTTCAGCTGCAGGTTAAATCCCTGTCACTTGTCCTTGATGAAGCAATGAGATAGGTTATTTTTGAAATTACGAGTCCGCGTATCAGGTATTCGATTGAAAATCTCTGGGAATCAGAGAGTTCATCAAACTCCATAATATCAATAACATCATTCACCATTGACTCAATAGATGAAAAGATATTTTTCTGTTTGGGGTTCAGCTCACTGTCCCCCATTCTTCCCCATACAGCAGGAATAATATAAGTAATGGGATTCTTCATTAAATCCTGTTTATGGAGAGAAAAGATAGTATCTGTTGTCTCATCTATAATTTTCTTTATTTCCAGTATTGACGAACCTTCATCAACATGTCCCGGAATAGAAAACTGCACAAGTTTATGTCCCCTGAGATCAGAGGCATGAAAGTTTGTTTTTGTTGGTTTATTCTTTTCTCTCATACTGCTTTTTTATGTAAAAGATTATAAATTGCGGTTCAGTGTAATATTCATAGCTGTAAAATACTTATCAATATTCATGCCAATCAGGCTTTTTTCAAAAAAAGCAGTAATAACAGGTTCATGGGGATACAAGTCTATTTTAGGGAAAAAAAACATAAGCCAATAGTTTGTCGTGATAGACAGAATGTCGCCATTAATTTGACGTAACATATTGATAATTTAAATAAATATAATATGCAGATAAAGTGTTAAGATATTACACAAAAGGGGCAGAAAGCTCCAAGAAAGTAACTTTTTAAATAACACCTCAGGATTTCGGATAGCCGGATAGTGCGACAGACCGACGTTTCAGGGGAAAGGTAATAAAATATTTTTTCAGGTGAGCTTAAGAAGTCTGTTTAAGACGCCAAAAGATAGTTCACGGTCGGATTTTGTGAGCAGAAAAACACAAATGATTAATAAAAATAATACAGGCAGCCAGGCTCCCATGGCTGGAAAAACAAGACCGCTTTCACATAAAACCTTTGAAAGCATAAAAATAATATAATACCCCAGAAATAAAAGCAGACTGATGATAATACCCTTTGTCCGGCCCTGGGCCCTGATATGAGCGCCAAGAGGAGCCCCTGCAATTCCTATAAAAAAGATTGAAAGAGGGACGGTAAACATTTCATGCAGGGTAAGCCTCGCAATATTCATATCACCTGTGTTTTCGCCGGAATTATAGATATATTCCCGGAGTTCACCAAAATAGAGTTCATCCGGCTCACTTTTCTTTTCATCTGAAGATTCTGAAAACATCTTATCTTTTATAACAATACTTGTTTCGTCAAAATCGCTGTGACCATATGTAGAATCGGCATCTTCGCCTTCCATGAATGTCTCGCCCTTATAAAATATAATAACAATACCGTCTTTAAGGGGCCTGATCTTTGCTCTTTCGGCGATAATGGTTTCTTCCCTGCCCTTCCGCTTATCCACAATAAATACATCATGAAGAACATCATCATTTTTTGAGTATCTGCCTGCATAAATAACAAAATCTTCATATTCCTCAAAAACGCCTTCTCTGATCATGACATTCATTTTTGATTTCATAACATTGACAAAATCAGCATTACTGAATGCCCGGTTTCCATAGGGTGCACCGAAAAATGTCAGAAAAGCTGCGATCAGGAGACAGACGCCTGAAAAAATAATAACAGGGGGCATAAGCTGGTAAAGGCTTATCCCGGAAGAATGCAGGGCAATGATTTCATTATCACTGGACATTCTGATAAAGGAAAGAAGCACAGCCATAAGGCAGGCAACAGGCATGGCAGTAAGTATTATCCGCGGAAAAAGGCATAAAAGAAGCTTAAGCAGCTCACCCGGACCTACTCCATAATTTATCATGAGATCTGTTTTATTATGGAGTTCGACTGTCATTATTATGAAAATAAAGACAAACAGACAGGCAGAAAAAACGGACCAGATCTCTTTTGAAATGTATTTTGTTAGAGTGATTCTCAATTCAGATATTGAGTTATTTAAATTGAGTTATTTGAAACGATAGGTTACAAGCCCATGAGTTGTATCATATGGAGAAACACTGACTTTTACACGGTCTCCCTGTATTACCTTTATTCGATTCTTTTTCATGCGCCCGGATAATACACCGCGAACGATAACATCGTTTTCACACTGGATTTCCATGGTACCCCTGCCCATTACTCTTGTAACCAGGCCTTCAAGTTCTATTAAGTCTGTTCTGCTCAAAATATTCCTTTCAGTTAAAGTTTTTATTATGAGGAAAATATTTTATAAATATCAGTATTAAAAATATAATATCAGGACAATCTACATTAAATACCATGAAATAGTCAATAGTTTAACTGACCATTTTCATATCAACCGGTTTCACATTACTGACTATCCATTCCCTGACCTTTTTGCCTTCGGCAAGGGACTGCTTGTAACACATAAAGTCAAGAGTAATCCCGAGTTTATCAGCTACCATTGCCGCCATAACAGGCCAGCAGATTCCGATATCAAGAATAAGCGGAAGGCTTCCGGGAATTCTGGCAAAACCGGACATCTCCATTCTAAACGGCATCTTAAGACTCTTTGTCTTTGGAAGTCCTTTATTAACCGCGGTAGAAACGGTTTTGGATTTTCGTTCACGGGCCCAGGCGCTTTCAAGATTCGCATCCATGTCAATCCTGACCACTTTTTTATCTTTTAAGGAATATGTCCACTCTTTATTCCAGCTCTGCCAGATACCGTGACCGGTATATGTCTCAAATGGACCGTCATGGATTTCCTGGGTCAGGGCAATGGCAGATTCTATGATAACATCTGCACTGTCCATTATCTGCGCTACTCCTAAAGACCTTTTTGATATGGGGATCGAATCTCCGACAGAAAGACCGACCTCACCTCCGCCCACAAGCTGAGGAACACTGACAAGCACAGGAACACCTTTTAATGCGCCTGCCCCTATCATGGTCATCGGGTCAGCACCCTTCCCTGCTATCAGTTCAAAGGGTTTCTTTTTCTTTTGTGCAATTTTAAGTATATCGCACGATATCCGCTCGGTGTACAAACCTGTAGGGTAGGCTATATTGCCCGCCACTTTGATAATTGTACTGCCTTCAGCCTTAAGCATTTTTTTATAAAACTTAAGGTCAACCTCATTAAGTGAAGTATATCTTTCAAGAAGATCATCAGGTATAATGCTGGCTTCAACAAATCCGTCTGCAGGGATAATATCTTGGGGGAGTCCAAGCTCTGCGCCCCTTATTCTTTTTACCTTTTCAAGGGTGCCGCCCATTTCGTGATTTATAACAGCAGAGCTGGTTGTGACTCCGTCTATAATGCCCTTGTGTATAAGCTCTGCAATCAGGGTGGTAACACCTTCGTGAAGGTTCGGGCCGCTTCCAACAACTGCAGCTACTTTTTTACCTTTATTTTTTGCATCAACAATCCAGCCTGCGGCTTTTTTAATTCTTTTTAAGACACCGGCAGGGATTGTATCTGTCATTTTTGCAATAGTCTTCCTATCGACAGACATATTTTTTCACCTTTTTCTGACTCATAAAAACTACCTGCTGATCACCTGTTTTTCTTTAACAAGCCCTGCAATTGCCGCGGCATGTTTTTGAGATGCATTACGGCTTTCCATAAGTGCATTTTTCCCGGCAGCACCCTTTTCTTTTAATAAAGCGTGGTTATTTAAATAATAGACCGCTTTTTCAGCAAAGTCACCGGCATCTTTAACCATAATATCCGCATCGTATTTCCTTAACAGGCTTTCCGCATCCAGAAAGTCATCCATATGCGGACCATGAAAAACTGGACTCCCCCATGCTGCCGGCTCAAGAGGATTCTGCCCGCCTAAAGGAACAAGACTTGCCCCGCAAAACGCTATATCTGCGGCACTGTATACATTAAAGAGCTCGCCATAACAATCTATAACAATTATATTTTTAGTTCTCTCAAATCCGTCCGATACAACTTCGCCCCATAAATGGAACTCAAATTTTCTGTCCTTAAGAAGCCCTGTAATATCCTTTACACGGTCAAGGTGCCTTGGAGCAATGACCAGTAAAGCATCAGGAAAACTCCCGGTTATTTTTTCAAATGAATCAAGTAAAAGAGCTTCTTCACCGCTCCGTGTGCTTCCGGCAACAATAAGAGGATCTTTTTGGCCTGCCTGGAGTTTTTTTCTTACGATCTCATTCATACCGGGCGTAGTCTGTGAAATCAGCATATCATATTTTGCATTTCCGTTAACCGCTGTTTTTTCAGGATCAGCACCTATAAGCTTTATATGTTTTTCATCATCCATGCTGATCATGCTTAAAAGATCAAAGTTTGCAAGAATTCCTTTAAAGAATGATTTAACTTTTACATAACTTTTTATGGATCTTTTACTTATCCTGCCGTTTAAAAGAGCTATTCTTACTCCGGCCCTGCGCGCTTCTATTATCCATGACGGCCATATTTCGGTTTCAAGAAATATGAGAATATCAGGGTTGATTTTATTTAACGACTTTTTTACTGCAAAAAACAGGTCCACCGGAGAATAGATTACCGGCACGCGATCACCCAGGAGTTCATTAGCCAGGTCCCTGCCGTGTTCTGTTGTAGTGGATAAAATTATGGAACAGCCGGGAATCTGTTCTTCGAGTGAACAGATAATGGAATTTGCAACTTTAATTTCTCCCAGGGATACTCCGTGAATCCATATGCGGGGCTTTCCAATAAGCTTTAAAGGGATATTACCGGGAACATATCCCAAACGTTCCATGATATGTTTCCTGTAACGGCCTGTAAAAAGTGAAAATATCAGAAAAGGTATTACAGCCAGGGATACAAGTACTAACGTCAGCACCCTGTAAATCAAGTAGAATATAGTCATATTGTTTTTATTCTTTATATACTTCAGGTTATTTTAAAAGCTATCGGTAATTGTGGGTCAAGATAGGTAAAAGGGTATAGGCTGTCAACCATAATCAGATATTCTGTTTTTTATGCATAATGTATATTGAATTTTTATTTTGTTTATGTCAGAATGCGACGCTTTTAAGCGATCCTAAATTTCCTGAGGTTTACCTTGGACAACAGCCTGACAGAACTCAAAAAAGAACTTACCTTTTTAGACCTTTTTGATAAAGCCAAAGAGATTTATAACGAGCTGGGCGAAAAATCAGTTGTATCCTATATCAGATCCAGTCACCGCCTTCTGAGCAAGGTATATCACCCTGACCTCAACCCCGACAACCTGAGACTGGCATTAAAGACACAGCAGAGCCTGAACAGACTGAGCGACCTGATAAACCAGGTACCTGAAAATGAAATAATCAAAATATTTGATAATCAGAATGTTACTAACAGTAACCACAGAAAAAAAATCCTTGTAGTGGAAGATGAGTTCGGCCTGCAGGAAATCTTTAGAGATATTTTCAAAATGGAAGGTTACGAAGTAAGGGTTGCAGTTGACGGATTAGACGGGTTTGAAGCCTATAAAGAGTTTGAACCGGATCTTGTATTTACAGATGTTGTTATGCCTAAAATGAGCGGCCTTGACCTTGTAAGAAAAATCAGAGAGATAACCCCTGATATAAAGGTTGTATATATCAGCGGTTTTTTCGGAATAAGAAAGCTTAGAGAAGAGCTGGACAAAGATATTAAAAAATACGGATATCCTACCCTCTCAAAACCCTTTAAAACAAGTGAAATGCTCGAACTTGTTAAAGAATACATCAGCAGATCTTAATTTCTTTCAATTTTCGTTGAAGTAAAAAATAAATCATAATATTATGCCTTAAATTATATTCATCAGTTAATAACAAAAAAAAACTGAACAGAAAGTATTATGATACCGAGCACGGAAAAATGTATTTCATTGATGAGTACCTGCGGTATGCTTGATAATATCAAGGCGCATTCTCTCAAGGTTGAACAGGTTGCACACATTATAGCCGCCGGACTTAACAGAAACGGAATTTACGTTTCACTTGAGATGGTAACTGCAGGAGCCCTTCTGCATGATATTGCAAAAACCATGTGTCTTGGTTCTGAAGAAGATCATGCATCTATGGGCAGAGAGATTTGCATTAACAATAATTTCAATGAGATAGCCGATATTGTCGGAGAACATATTCAATTAAAAAATCAGAGCCCGGACGGAAGAATTTCTGAGAAGGAAATCATATATTATTCTGACAAACGGGTAAATCATAACAAGGTTGTTTCGCTTGATAAAAGGCTTGAATATCTGCTGGACAGATATGCAAAAGATGATGAGTATCTCATCGAAAGAATAAATGATAACTTTAGAAAATGCAGGGAAGTGGAAAAGAAGATCTTTTCCGGCCTTGACTTTTCTCCGGAAGATCTTTCGGAAATGGTAAAGTAAACACCGAAAGATTAATTTTATTAATTTTTTTCCTGTCGGTATTATGAAAAAACTATATCTATTTTTCCTGGCATCCGTTCTTTTTCTTTCTCCGTTTTTTTCTGCAAAAGCCTCAACTGTATCAGTTGAAGTTATACATTCTCATGACAGATATGAGAGCAGTAAATCTTACCCTGTGCTTTTAAAGCTCACGGTTGATAAAGAGTGGTATATCCACTCAACAACCGAAGAGGGCTACCTTATACCTACTGTTTTATCATTTGATAACTCAGAAGGAATTAATATAAGCAGTATCAGTTTCCCTGATCCTGAAGAAAAAGAGTTTGAATACGCATCGGACCCTGTTGATGTATACGGAGACATTTTTTATGTAAATGGAACTGTTGAATTCGGAAAGGATCTTAAAGAAGGACCATATAAAATATCCGGAAAATTAAGCTACCAGGCCTGTTCGGAAAAATCCTGTCTTGCCCCTGAAGAAATACCGATAAGCATACAGTTTACCGTTGTTCCGGAAGGTACTGCAACCGGCCTTATAAACCAGGATGTATATGAATTAAGTAAAAAGGGAAAATCTGCAGGTCTTGATTTTGATTCAGGATTGTTACTGGTGCTTCTTGTAATTTTTTTACAGGGCCTTGCTCTTAATCTTACCCCCTGCGTGTATCCTCTTATACCGATAACACTTTCCTTTTTTGGCGGCCGAAGTGAAAAAAGCCAGGGAAATACAATCCTGTCCGGCATCCTGTACCTTGCCGGGCTCTGCATTACCAACTCCATTATGGGTGTATCCGCAGCCCTATCCGGAAGCATGCTTGGATCTGCACTTCAGAATCCGCTGGTGCTGATATTTATTGCCCTTGTCATGACAGCTCTTGCCTTCAGTTTTTTCGGATTCTGGGAGTTTGGTCTGCCGTCATCCCTGACTAAAATGGCATCAAAAAACTACCAGGGATATTTTGGAACTTTTTTTATGGGGCTTACTCTTGGAATTGTAGCTGCCCCGTGCATAGGCCCCTTTGTGCTGTCACTGCTTTTATATGTCGGTCAAAAGGGAGATGCACTTCTTGGCTTTCTCTATTTTTCTGCACTGGGAATAGGCCTTGGCCTTCCGCTCTGTATCCTGGCCATTTTTTCAGGAGCTATCAACCGCCTTCCAAAATCCGGAGACTGGATGGTCTGGATTCGTAAAATTTTCGGATGGGTGCTCATAGGCATGGGATACTATTATGTAAGACCCCTTATCAACAGCACAATACTGGAACACGCGGTCCTTCTTTGCCTTTCGGTTACTGCAGGAATCCATCTCGGGTGGCTTGATAAATCAGGAAGAAACATTTCCTTTTTCAAGTATGTAAAAAAGACTCTCAGTGTATTAATTGTTGTTTGCGGTATTTTTTACATGTACACAGCATTTGACCTTGCAGAAGAAGTTGAATGGACAGCATACAGTGAAACTGCCCTTGAAAATGCTGCAGAAAATTCAAAACCTGCAATCATGGATGTTTATGCTGACTGGTGCGGACCGTGCAGGCTGATGGACAGCGAGGTTTTTACCGACCCTGAAATTCTGGAGTTAAGTAATAAATTTGTTATGGTACGGATTGATATTACAAGAAAGATTGAAGGCCAGGAAGAGATACAGAAAAAATACAGTATTGAAGGCGCCCCTACTGTTATATTCTTTGATAAAAACGGAAAGGAACTGCCGGAACTGCGCATAGAATCCGAAGTTGAGGTTCATGAATTTAAATCACATATGAATAAAGCCCTTGAATCTATGTAGAGCTACCATTTTACAAGGGCGCTGCCCCAGGTTAAACCGCCTCCGAACACGGGCATACAAATATGGTGACCTTTTTTAATACTGCCGTCTCTTACGGCTTCATCAAGAGCAATGGCGCAGGATGCTGAAGATGAATTACCGTATTTATCAAGGGTTACATAAAACCTTTCAATGGGCATATTTATATTTTTTGCCATTGCAGTAAACATCCTGAAATTTGCCTGATGGGGGATAAACCAGTTAACATCCTCCAGGCTGAGTCTGTTATATTCAACAGACTCCATGATTGAATCAACAAAATGTCTTACAGCAACCCTGAAACTGGCATTGGCGTTAATCATATCAAGGTAATGATCGCCTCTTTCAACACTTTCCTTTGTGATGGGAGTTGTTTTTGAGCCGCCTCCCGGTACAAGAAGATCGCTTCCGTTTGCACCGTCTGTATGAACATGGGTGGAAAGCAGCTGATGACCTGCACCGTCAGCAGTCAGGACAGATGCCCCTGCCCCGTCTCCCCACAGTATACATGTTCCCCTGTCCTTCCAGTTGACCTCTCGTGTCATTACCTCAGCGCCAAGGACAAGCGCATTTTTTACAGTTCCTGAGTGCAGAAACTGGGATGCTACATGCAGAGCGTATATATATCCCGAACATGCGGCAGTAATGTCAAAATTAAGAGCATTGGGTGCATTCAGCTTGGCCTGCAGCCAGTTGGATGCCGCAGGGCAGCTTGTATCGGGAGTGATTGTTCCTACAACAATAAGATCAATATCCTCAGGCTTCATTCCTGCCATTTCAAGAGCCTTTTTGGATGCCTCAAGCGCAAGATCAGAAGTAGCAACATCAGGTTCCGCAATTCTACGCTCGCTGATACCGGTACGTTTTTTTATCCACTCATCTGATGTATCGAGTCCCATTTCTATCAGGTCGTTATTCGTCAGCCTTTTAGGCGGTACATATGATCCGGTTCCAAGAATTCGTATTTTTTTCATTCTGAAAAAATCCCTCCTGAATTGACAGCTCGTTTGTAAAAACAGAAAGTTTCCGGATTAGAAAGCCGAAACAACAGGAAACTGCGGTTATTATTCTTTCAGCCTGATTTTTGCTACCGCCTCAATATGGTATGTATGAGGAAACATATCAACAGGCTGTATTTCCACAACTCTGTATTTTCCTGACATCTCACCCAGATCTCTGGCCATTGTCGCCGGGTTACAGGACACATACACCATTTTTTTGACGCCCATTTCCATAATTGTCTTTAAAATATCCTTATGTATTCCTGTTCTGGGAGGATCAACTATGAGGACATCGGGATTAAATGAAATTCCTTCAATGGTATACCTGATATCACCCAGGATAAAATTACAGTTTTCCACCCGGTTTAAACTGCAGTTAAGTTTTGCATCAGCAACTGCACTCTCAACAATCTCCATTCCAAGTACTTCAGAGGCATCACCTGAAAGATATATAGGTATTGTCCCTGTTCCGCAAAACAGGTCCAGCACTTTTTCACCGGGTTCCAGTTCTGCATACTCACGAACCTGGTTATAAAGTTTTTCAGCCCCTGAAGTGTTTGTCTGAAAAAAGGAGTTGGGAGATATCCTGAAGGTATACGGACCTATCATTTCATTTATATAACCTTCCCCGGTTATAATTATCTCCTGCTCGCCTACTGCAGTTGCTGCTTTTTTTGCACTTACGTTATTTACCACAGTTTTTATATTATCAAATTTATCATGCAGCTTCTGTGCTATCGGTTTTAATACATCCAGCCTGCTGGCAGAAGTTACAATATTCACCATCCACTCATCAAAGGCTTCGGAATGCCTTAAGGTCAAAAATCTCCAGAATCCTTCATGGGTTTTAAGGTTATAAACAGGCAAGCCCGATTCTTTTACGCAGTTTTTTACTTCCCGCATAATCAGATCACCGGTTTTGTTCTGCAGAAGGCAGGAATCCATATCTATAACTTTATTAAAGGTTCCAGGCACATGCAGCCCCAGAGCAAAGTTTTCATTTACTGAATTTTTATCAAAATGTTCAGGCAATACCCACGGTCTGTCGGAAAATGAAAACTCCATTTTATTCCTGTAGCCGTAAAGCTTATCGGAATGTATAACCTCATGAACAGGAACACCTTCAAGAGCGCCTATTCTTTTTACAGAATCAGCAACATGCTCTCTTTTATATTCAAGCTGACTGGCATATTTGAGATGCTGGTATTTGCATCCGCCGCAGTACCCATGACAGGGACATGGAGCATTAATCCGGTTTACCGAAGTATCCAATATTTCGGATATTACAGCATTTGCATAGCCGCGGCGTTTTTTGATTATTTTCGCAATAACTCTGTCACCCGGAACCGCACCTTTAACAAATACGACAAAACCTTCTATCCGAGCAATTCCCTCCCCGCCAAAGGCAAGCCCTTCAATCCATAATTCTACAAGATCTTCTTTTCTTATAATCATATTAACAATCCAAACCCTTTTGTTCTAACTATCTATTTTTCTAAAGTTTTTAACTCATAAGACCGATACTGAAAGATGTACAGAACTATCATTTATTTCAAGAAAAGAACAGTATGATTTTTAATACCCAATATAAAAAATCAGACAGCCGTAAACACAGGGAACCTATAAATGAGATTTTTTAATATTTACAGGAAAAAACATAACTATTGGAATTATTAAAACAAAAAGGGAGCTTTTTATCGGACTGACGGTTGAGAATGCAATTACAGGAATATTATTTGCATGTCCTATTTACCGGGTACTTGTAAACAGCTCCAGGGAAAAAAATTAAATGGCGCAGCTAATGGAATTAAAAAAACAAAAGGGATTTTCACTCATTGAATTGATGGTAGTTATTTCGATTATCGGAATTTTACTTGCTATCGCAATTCCGGGATTTATAAAAATGGCGCCCAGGATGAGACTGAAAAGCGCAGCAAGAGATGTAGTATCGGATATTCAGCTTGCAAAGACTTTGGCACTCAGGGATAGAAAGCAGTATATCATTGAGTTCAGTTCCAATGGTTACAAGGTTAAAACCGACGGCGTAGTGAAAAAAACGATAAATCTTTCCGATTATGAAGGTGTTGCTTTCGGATCAGGGCATGGAAAGACATCAGAAGATTCAGGGGACGGCGACATAGGTAACGGAGTCACTTTTGCCGGCAATAAAATCACCTTTTATGCAAACAGCACGATTGATCCGGTCGGAGGTATTTATCTTAAAAATCCGGATAATACGACATTCGCGGTTTTATGTCTTTCATCAGCAGGCGGAGTAAAGACATTGAAAAATATGGATGGAGAAGGATGGGAATAATAAATGAGTAAGATCATTCAAATAAATAAAAATGAAAAAGGTTTTACTCTTCTTGAGCTTCTTGTAGCCATAACGGTTCTTGCCATAGGCCTTTTGGGGATAGCAGGACTCCAGGGAACCACGATAAAAAGAAATGTCTCAGCCATGAGAAATACAGAGGCAACAGCACTTATCGAAGACAAAATAGAAGACATAAGAAGCAAAGATTTTGACAGTGTTACCAGTGACGCCACAGAAACAGGACTCGGAACAGGAGGTGTATTCACCAGGTCCTGTACGGTATTAAACAACACACCAATCGCTATATCCACAAAAACAGTCATAGTAAAAGTGTCATGGAACGATCCCGGCAGACGGGAACTTTCATTCCAGACAATTCTATCCAGGTAAAATGATGAATACGCATAAAAAAACTTTAATCACCCGGTCCGGCTTTACACTTGTAGAAATGCTAGTGGTTATCGGAATATTCGGAATTATTCTGGCTGGTGTACTCAAGGTATTTGACACGAGCAACTACACTTATAAGGTACAGGAAGAAATAGCTGAGATGCAGCAGAACGTAAGGGTTTCCAAAATGTTTCTTGAAAGAGACATCCGCATGGCAGGATGCGGGTTAAATAATGTTGCCATGGGAACAAATGTACTTTCAGGCTCTGACATCATAAACAGCAGGGCATATGCAGTGGAATTCCTGAACGGATCAGGTGAAAACGGTTCGGATATAGTTGAGATTAAATTTCTTAACTTTGATGAGGGAGAATGCGGTACAGATCCTTCAACAACGCCTGCAATATCATGTGATGACCTGAACACCCTTACACTTACCAATGACATGCCGGTAAGCTCAACCGTTGCAATAGTTTATGAAGATCTGGTGTCTGATCCAAGCTTTACAGACTGGAATGAAAACTGTTACTGCGGCCGTCTTTACACTCACCCGACACCGGGTTATTCTGTTATTATTACGACCCCGGACGGTTTAAAATCCGATGTTGTTTTTGTAACACAGGTAACACCGCATACGAATCACGCCAGTACAATATCAAACGGTGCAAACTTCACAGCAGATGATGGAAGAACATATGACAACAAGATATTCAATTCATACCCTGCCGGTAGCACAATCAGTTTTTTCAACAGAAATACATACACCAAATTAACTTACTACATACAAAACAGAAGGCTGATGAGGGATAGAGAGGTCAGAGATCCCGCAGACGGATCGATCGATACCATAACGGAAACAGTTGCAGTTAATATTGAAGACCTTCAGTTCAGGTTCGGACTTGATCCGGATGCAGACGGAGATATTGATTCCTGGGTAGGAGAATCAGGCGGCGATCCGGATCTTACAGGCACTGAAAGAGAACATGTACGGCTTGTGGAAATAAATGTCCTTGGCAGAACAAGTTCAGAGCACAGAGGTCATTCGGAAGTCAGGCCTGCCATTCTGGATAATGCTGCAGGTTCAACAGCTGACGGATTTCGCCGTAAACAACTTCAGGTTACAGTAAAAGTACGCAACCTGGGTCTTTAATATAAGGAAGCATTATGAATAAAGACAAAAAAGCTTCAAAAGAAATCATTAACAATGAAAAAGGTATAGTCCTTGTAATTGCACTGATAATGCTATGTATGATGACCATTATCGGTACTGCCGTATCAAACACATCATCAGTCGAAACAATGATATCAGGGGTTGAAAAAGATCAGAGAGAGGCATTTTATGCTGCAGAAGCAGGAGTCGACCACGCCAAGGGTCTGCTTAAAAATTATTTTATCCCTAAAAACGCAGTCAGGCTGGCAGCAGGACTGGATCCGGACTGGGATTTCGTACTCGACGGATCTCTGCCTGGAATGAGTTCGGCTCAGGATACGGATTTTGACGGCGGAGTTCAATTGATTACAAACGGCACAATGGGCGGGAAATATGTTTATAATGTTATCATCTGGGACAACAAGGATGTCGGAAACAATACCCCGTTTGATGCTGATGAATATGCAAGAGATGACGGTGACGCTGTAATATATATACGCTCCACTGCCGTCGGACCATTTGGCGACAGCCTTGCAATCGAAGTGTCAATACAGGGCTCGGTATCAGGTATTGAATCTTTATCCGAATATCAGCAGGAAGGTGGAAATTCGGGTAAAAATTACAACTCCGGTGATGCTGAAGCAATCAGTGATTTCACACAACAATAATGATTTTAAGAAAAATTATTTTTCAAGGGGGGACAGTAAATTGGGAAATAAAAAAATGACCACCCAGATTAAAAAAGATTATAGTTCAATGCTCTCGGGCAGTAAGACCCTGATATGCGCATTTCTTTCCCTATTCTTTTTCATCTGTATATTACCTGGCACGGCTCTATCCGGCGACATGCAGCATATAAACTATAATGCAGACGGCCTTTGGAACTGGGTAGACAAGGATGACTCAAAAAAAGGCACAGAATTATCTGTTCTGCCGTCAAGTGTAACCATTACTGCTTCCGGAAAAGATGTATGGACCAATGCGGATGAGTATGCTGCATACTACATGAAAGATGTTAACGGTAACTTTGAAGCAGTTGTTAAAGTTGAGTCACAGGAAAACACTGATGCCCATGCAAAAGCGGGGATCATGATCAAAAACACTCTTTCAAGAACCACCAAAGACGACAGGTACTGTATAATTGCAGTAACTCCGGGAGCAGGTGTAAAATTCGAATGGGACAGCGATAATGATGATAATGGAATGCTGGATTCAAGTTCCAGTATAGCAACGGCAGGAACAGCTCCAATTTGGCTGAAGTTAAAAAAGCAATACGGAACATATACGGGATACTATTCAACTGACGGAGAAACCTGGAATGTTGTAGGTTCTGTCTATTTTAATGATGCCGATAACATTCAGGATCTCGGATTATTTGTTACTTCACACAGCAGCGGTAATCTGTGTACCACAAATTTCGGGACGTTTTTAATAGATAACGCCCCCCTTGCAGACACATATACAATTACTGCCTCGGCAGGAGAAAACGGTGCAATATCGGAATCGGGAAGTGTAGAGGTAGCGGCAGAGGATGATGAAATTTTCACTATCGTGCCTGACCCGGGCTACATGGTCGACACAGTTAAAATTGACGGAACAGAGACAGCACTTACAGAGCCTAATCAGTACACATTTTCAAATGTTACTGCAGACCACAGTATTGAAGTCACCTTCACAGAAATAATCTGCACAATAAAAGCCTACTCAGGCGCCAACGGAACAATTTCGCCCTTAGGCAGCACAATAGTTCCATATGAAGGAAGCCAGATATATACTGTAACTCCTAATGAGGGATATGCTGTAGAAAATGTGTTTGTTGACGGAAGCTCTGTTGAGCTGACTAATGCCAAGTATACATTCACTAATGTAATAAAAAGCTATGTTATAGAGGTCTCTTTTGTTTCCACAACTCCTTCATCAGGTGATGATACAGGCATAGCTGGCTGTTCAACAAATACATCCGAAGATTATAATGAAGGATTTGATGCAGAAAAATTTGACATGACAAATATATCTGTTACTGACGGGCAGATGGTTCTTGATACAGGAAATGATGCCATTGATCCTGATAACATTATAATCCCGTTTGAACAGGATGTATCTGTTACATTTTTATATGAAAATGCAGGATGGGTATCTGATTTCGGATACATATTAAAATCCGATGCAGTGGATCAAGATGGTAATTACCTTGGCTGGAACAATATTCCTCAGACATCCAAACATCCAATCTTCAGAAACATTCAGGACGACTATGAACAGAGCGGAGGAAATGGTATTCTGGACAGTGATTCAGGCAGCGGCAGTATGCCGACATCAAATGAAGAAAACCTTGCGGCTTATGATGACGGAACAGGTCTTAAATTTGCGGTAAACAGCGACGGTATATTATCGCCAAAGGATATGAAAAAGAACCTCGGGACATTTGCTGCGGGTTCGGAAATTGTTTTCTTCCTGACAGCCAATAAAGACTGGAATACAACTGATACAAGTTCAGTATTTTTCACAAAAAAAGAATTTAACCCTGATACCTACGGTGCCTGTGTTCCAAGCCCTGACTCTACCTATAAATATGGTCAAACCCCTTTTGAAAAACCCTACTACCTTGGATCACCCCAGACATCAACAACGTGTTATGCATACGGAGGCGGCTGGCTTGACCAGGGTGCGATAAACAGAATAGACTCCACATTCGGAATAACCATTTCCGGTACATATAATTTACCTGTAACATATGGCCAGAAATTCAGCCATGTAATCATCGGTGCGCCGCCTGATGACCCCAACCAGTGGATACTGGGATGGGATGATACAGGCGGAGGAGGAGATGCCGACCATAATGACCTGGTTTTCAAAATAGAAAGAAGAACAGGCGGAGTCGCACAGTTAAAATCAACGGATGCAATTGAACCGGAGGATCCGGACTCATACTATACCGCAGTCACATTCGAAGTCTGGGACAGTATGCCATGTTCGGGAAAAACAGAAATCAAATATTTTGTTTCAATCGATAACGGTGTGAACTGGGTAGAAATTACAAACTGGGACATCGTATATCAGTCAGACGCATTAAAGACCACCGGAACAGAACTTCCGGACTGGACACCGGGTACTCCCCAGTATACACACAGATCCATAAGAATAGATTTTGCAGGCAGAGACCTTTATGGAAGGGCTATTGTATGGAAAGCCGAGCTTTACAGTGAAGACCCTCTCTGTTCCCCGGGAATACTGGATGTAGCAATAGAAGGAAATGTATCAACCAATGGCGAGTTTTCACGTGCTGCACCAATAGTTCTTGCAAATGTATTATACTCAGGTTTTTACGAAACCCCCTCTATCAACTGGGGCGAAAAGGTCCAGAGAGGACACCTCACAGCAACAAGGCTGTACAAGCCGGAAGCGCCCTCGGATGGAAAAGCCGAACTGCAGCTCTGGGATTCAGGAAGCAACCTGAGCAATATGGCTACACCTGCTTCGAGGAAAATATATACGCCCAGTATTATAACCACCGAGATAACAAATGAGCTTATCAATACGGGAGACGGAACAGAGACAACATTCACAGGAATTCTGGCGAACCATCCTGTTTCGGCCTTAACTGTCAGAATCAGCGATCAGACCGAACTATTTACAGACAGGCATACGGAAGATCTTGTGGGAAGTCTTGGAGGAACCGGTACAATCAACCGTTTTACAGGAGAATATTCAATAACATTTAATACGCCTCCGGCAAACGGAACACAGATTAAAGTCAATTACACCTATTATACTACTTCAAGCACTCTGCTGGAATTTACAACTTCAAACATTGACAGTGATGATCTTGGTCTGGATGACACCTATATAATTGGTGACGGGTTCAGATATGATTTTAACGGCGATAATAAATATAACGGAGTAGATCATTACGGTACAGGAACAGAGGATGACAGTGACGCCGACTGGCTTGTCAACTGGATAAGAGGTTTTACAGACGGATCATCCACAAAAAAAGAATGGATCCTGGGTCCGATCGATCACTCTGTACCAGCAGCAATGACGCCTCCGGGTAAACCGTCATGGTATTATGGTTCGGATATTTCAAGCTCGGAAAAAAATTCATTCGACCTGTTCAGAGACCAGTACAGTACCAGACAGACAGTTATATTTGTCGGCGCAAGAGATGGAATGCTTCATGCTTTTGATGCAGGCAAATTCCGCTGGGGCGATAATCCGCAGACAGACAGCATATATGAAAACAGGGGATATTTCCTCTGGGATGAATATGGTGACCCTCAATATGGATCAGGTGCCGAACTGTGGTCATTTATTCCGGCCAACCTTATTCCGAGGCTTAAAAACAACAGGCTCAGCGGAGACGACAGAGCTTATGTTGATGCATCCCCTACTCTGGCTGACGTATATGTTGATGTAAACGACGGCAATGGTAAAAAATGGCGTACTTTACTTCTTGCAGCAGAAGGCAACGGAGGAGATACAGTATTCTGCCTTGATGTTACAAATCCATACAGCCCGTTCTTTGTCTGGGAATTCTCTGATCCGGATCTTTTCCGCAGCCGCTCCTCACCAGCAGTGGCCCAGATCGGAATGATTGTAGATAACGGAGAGACAAAATGGGTGGCATTTTTTGTATCCGGCAAGAGCTATGACAACACTGTTTACCCATCAATATATATGATTGATGTTTCAAACGGAAATGTTATCAGACGTATTGAACTGGATGCGGTTGCCGGCGGTAAAGGCGGTGTTCCAAGCGGACAGCCCGCTGTAATAGACTCGGACGGAAACGGTTTTATTGACAGGATTTATATTGGAACAGACAAAGGTTATATGTATAAGGTTAATATACCTGATAATCCCAATCAGCTGGACTATTCATTGAACCACTGTGTTATCAATACAGATTTCACCGTCAATGACGGTGAAAGCAATGAAAAAAGTGTTGATGAAGATCAGCGTTATCATCCTATATACTCATCACCTGTTGTTATTGTTGAAAGAGCGGCTACAGAAGCCGGAGTAATTACAAGCTCTGTCAAAATATTCTTTGGCACAGGAGACAGTCCTTACTATGATGAAAATATAAACACATCAGATACAACATATCATTTCTTTGCATATGTTGATGAAACGGATAAAGGAAACAATGATCCGGATGATGTTTACCTTGACTGGTTTTACCCGCTGGAAGCAGGACACAGGGTATTTGCCTCCGCATTTGCAGCTGCAGGAACTATCTATTTCGGCACATCAACCGCTGAAACAGAAGATCCATGTGATCCAAGCAATGAGGGTGATCTGATAGCTCTTCAAATTGAAGACGGCAGTGTTGTAGAAAAAATATCAACAGGCAACATCTACACATCACCCATAGTAGATGATAAACATTTATACATTAAAACTCCGGATGGATTAAAGTCCTTTGGAGACGATACTTACAACAACCCGGTTAACGTGCAGGGTGAAAGCAGCGTAACCACAAAAATGTGGAGAGAAGTATTTGATGCAAACAGCTCTACAGGAAGCAATTAAAAACCAGAGGCAGAAATCTAATAACTGTACCGAGTTATATTATTCACAGCCTTTGACTTTCTTAAAACTTGAATATTAGATACAGGCCCTCATCCACAGGATGAGGGCCTTTTTTTTATACATTGTTTATTTATATCATTTTATACATAACCAAGAATAAAACTGAGCTTTTAAATCAAGAAGGATTAAAGTGATTCCAGGAAGTCTGATATGGACTGAGAAAGGTTTTCAATATTTTCAGGACTATTGTTTATAAATCTGATGCCCATGCCCCTGTTTACGACCTTATCATCAGGAACATTACCGTTTGACCAGACAACCTCCGAATTCAACACCAAAGTACCTTTATCCGGAGTTTCCAATGAGAGAACAAACTGCTTTCCCGGAGGAAGCGGCCGGCTGCATCTGATAAATGCCCCGAACCTGTTGATGTCTTTTGTTTCTGCCGTTACATCGCCTTCAGCCATTTTAACAGTAACCGCCCATGAGACATCAATTCTTTTATCCTGACGACTCTCACTGACCAGGTAATTACAGAAATCAGCTGCATCCATATTGTTATTTTTGGGGATAAGTCTTTTTTTAAAATTTTTAAACAGTGTAGTAACAACAGCCAGCAGTATGCAGAAAAGAATAAAACCCATACCTATACTTATGCCGGCATACACATCGCCCATTTTATTCGCTCCCTTTCCGGTGGATTATATACTGATTAAAAATTTAAAACCCTCATAGTTTCCTACATCGGAATTATATGTTCTGTCCATTAATATCTTTTAAGAACATTTATACTTCACTTCGCTCCAAAATAAAAAGCAATATCTCAATATTTTTCAAGGCAGTGCTTAAACATTTACACAGTATTTAAAATGCCCATAATCATGTGCATAAAACACAATAAAATGTGCACCATACACACTAAAAACCTATATCTGACTGTTATCAGGAGAATTTTTATATGGTCCTATAATTGCTAATAAAAATCAGATAAAGAGAAATTTATCATTCAATCCGTTTCACAAATTTCTTTCCGACAAAAATATCAAAGGAGGCAAAACATTGAAAATACCTGCCAAAGGGAATGTAATTCTTTCGTGTAAAGGATTTTCAGTATTTGAGCTTGTAATTTTTATAGTGATAGCAGGAATACTTGCATCTGTTTCAATTCCTGTTTTTTCAAACTGGATACCGGAATACAGACTTAAAACAAAAGCAAATGAATTATTTGCGGATATGTATCTTACCAAGATGCGGGCAATAAAAGAAAATGATAAATATAAAATAATTTTTTCTACCGGCAGCAAGGCATCATACAGTTTAGTAAGTGCAGGAGGAAAGATAGAAAAGACAGTAGAACTGTCCCCGGACCGGGAAGAGGGAATATGTTTCGGTTGCGGCAGTGCTACAAAAAGTGCAACAAAATCAGGCGGTGCGCCACCCTCTGATGGAATCAGCTTTAAAAATAACACAGTAACTTTCAACCCCAGAGGAACCGGTTCAACCGGGTATGTATATTTAAATAACAGCAAAGGAACCTCATATGCCATAGGGACATTATCATCAGGGGTGATTTTTATAAAAAAATGGGATAAAGCAGACAATACATGGAAGTAAAAGAAACAGCAAATTCCCTTTTTATTCCGGACCACAATTGATATACTCCACCGGATATAATAAATTTTCTTTGGTGGAGAGCAAATGACCGGAAAAAAACATTCAGCCCGGTTTAACCGAATGGGCTTTACAATTATCGAAACAATAATTGTTCTTGTCATTATTGTTATTATAGTAGGCATTTCAATACCCACGTTTACTGTATTTATACCGAACTACAGGCTCAAAAGCGCAGCACAGGATTTATACGGAAACATGCAGACTGCCAAAATTGAAGCCATAAAGAAAAACGGTAAAAGCTCTATGAGTTTTAATCCTATTAACGGGACCTATACAAAATCGGACGGTGAAATCATAAACCTGAAAAAAGAATACAAGGGAAGTGTTTACTATGGAAGCCCTGAAGGAACCGGATCTGTCACATATACCGGTTCGGCTCCAGGGGTTACATTTAATTCACGCGGTATGACCGACAATACTTCAGAGGGCGCAGCATACCTTACAAATGTTAAAAACAATTACTATAAAGTCGGCACAAATCCCACAGGCACAATCTTTTTAAAAAAATGGAATGGTAAAGACTGGGAATAATAAAGGTCAACATAACATATACCTCTTACATCTTTTTCTGATGCTTCTGTTTGAAGCTGTAATAAAGATAAATTATAAAACCCGCTGCAATTGTTCCTCCTCCGTACACCAGAATAAACGGATTTTCTTTTACTGAAAAAACAATTACCCACAGGCTGCTCAAAATAAAGAGCAGAGGCGTAACGGGATACCCGAATGTGCGGTATGGTCTCTCTGCACCCGGATATTTTATGCGCAGTATTATAAGCCCTGTCACAGTAAGCAGGGCAAAAAGAGACAGTGTAAAACCGATATACATAAGAAGTTTTTCAAATGATGATGTTACCACCATAAGTATAGCAATAACAGCCTGTAAAAAAATCGCTTTTCCGGGAGTTGTATGTTTACGGCTGACATCACCAAACCATTTCGGGAATGCATTATCTATGGACATTGCATAATAAACTCTTGGCCCGGCCATTATCATGGCGCTTATTGCAGACATAAGACATATTGTTATGGCTATTGAAAAAACAGTACCTGTTTTGATACCGAACAGGCTGACTGCTGACACGGCACCAACTTCAACCACACCGCTCATATCTGAAACAGGAAGTGCAAATATAAAAAGCACATTCAGCAGTACATAAAGTACCATCACGATAAATGTTCCCCAGAATAGAGAAAGAGGAATATTTCGTGAAGGATTTTTAATCTCTGATCCGATGTATGCTGCGGCATTCCAGCCGCTGTAGGCAAATGAAATAAAGATAAGAGAAGTCGCAAATTCACCGGTAAAAACAGAAGGCAGTATGGGGCCTGATTTAAAATTTTCTGCACTGCCGTTACCAATAATGAGTCCAAGACCAATAAAGGCAAGGATCACAATTATTTTAAATGCGGTAAGCAAATTCTGCACCCTGCTCCCGAAATTGAGGCTGTACCAGTGGATAAGAGAAAATATGACAATGACAGCTATTCCTGTGATTGTTACAGGAGACAGAGTTATCATTCCGGATTCACCAAGAAAATTATTATCTGCTCCTCCTAAAGATATGCTTCTATAAAGGTAACTGGAAAAAGCGATCGCGGCTGAAGCAATAGGCGCGGAAAAACCTACTATTAATGAAACCCATCCGGACAAAAAGCCGAATGGTTTCCCGATACTCTCCCTTAAAAACACATATTCACCGCCGGCCTTTGGAAACATGGCACCCAGTTCACCGTAACAGAGTGCTCCTGTAAGGGCCAGCATTCCGCCCATAAACCAGCACACCAGCATTGAACCCGGATTCTGGAGACTTTTTATTATTGAGCCGGATGTCATAAAAACACCGGTACCGATCATATTTGCAATTACAAGAATTATTGCAGATCCCAGTCCTATACTTCTTTTCAGTTGATTGTGTTCGTCCATTTCCAACTCATAATTATTTCATTCAAATATTACATTTAAAAATCATATTTCACCACATAATTGATATTTTCGTTTATTATCACCAGCAAACATCAATCAAAGGCACTAATCGGCCACCATATGTTATCAATATACTGATTGTAAAGAAGAATAGATAAATTATGCAGTTCAAAGCAATTCATATAAAAAGTGTAAAAGGCGCCCCGCTATCAGCAATCAGACAAAACAGAAAGAAATAAGCGGGGCGCCCCAATGGCAGGGGCTACCTTACCATTAAAAAAACAGATTAATGACGCTGAGCCTTTGAATTAACATCAAGGCACGGGCCTACAAACATAAGAAACAGATTTTTTTCCTTTTCTGAATCAATAACCTTTTTAAAATGTGCTATATCGGTTTCCACAACTTTTTCATTGCTTGAATATCCTGCACGATAGGCAATGTGTACAGGGATATCCGGATCATACACTTTATTAAAAAAGTCGTTTATGCCATTAAGATCCTTCATTGCCATAAACAGGGCCATTGTCTGTCCGCTTTCTGCAGCATTTTTAAACATCTCTTTATTTTCAAGAATGCCTCTTGTGGTTGCAAGTATAATAGCACCGTTGCAGCCGGTGTGCCCTTCAAGCAGAGAACTTGCCACATTAAAGGAACTTAAACCCGGAACCATATCAAGGGTGTCTTTGTTAAAATGCTCCATGATATACTCAGATCCGCTCCATATGGTCGGATCACCGTAATCAAGTATAGCAACACTTTTGCCTTCCTTAAGCTCGGCCTTAATTTTATCGGCCATACCTGCCCTTGCTTCGTCCAGCTTTTTATTGAGCTCTTCCCATGAAAGTTCTGGGAATTTCTTTTTCATAACAGGGGGAATAAAATTGTAAACATCCAGCAGGATAGGTTTATTTCCCATATACTTGGCAAAACGTTTCTGAATATCAGGCGGGCATATAAACATATCAGCTCTGGACATGGCTGTTACAGCTTCCATTGTAATAAGATCCGTATCTCCGCAGCCCACGCCTATATATGTAAGCTTTGGTTTTCTGGTAAGATTTATTACTTCAATGCTTTCTACGGACTTTATATCACGGTCGGACATAAGATCATCAGAAGGTAGAAATACAAACTTGCCTCCCTTTTCAATCTTTTTGCCGTTCTTGCTGTCAGCGATTATTGTATTGTCTTCAACCCTGTTAAGAAATATTTCACCATATGAAAAACTTGCTCTATAGCCATCAGGAGCAGAAACATGGAAGATCTGTGAAAGGTCAGGCTCCACACCGGCTTTTTTTAAAATATCCTGGAACAGCACTCCTGAGTAGTCGTCAATTCCGTGGTACCCCTTTCCGTCTCCCATATGAATTACACGCATATCCTTATGGGGATAGCCGGATAAATCATCAACAGTAAGTTCTTTTTTAACTGCACCTGTAACTTTAAAAGATGAAGCATATAGTTCTGCAGACCTGTCAGAAGGCATTCTTATTGAGGGATTCACAACCTCGATGCTTACAACATTTTCAATAGATCTGTCTGCATATCCATCACTTGCAACAACAAGTTTTGGAAAACCTATCTTTCTTTCAAACTGTTTCATCCTGGGGTCAGACTCTTCAGGGGTATGACATGAACTGCAGCCATGATGCGGTTTTATGGGAGAGGCTGAAGTCGCGATAATGATATCATATGAATTCCGGTAAAATATTTCGCCCCATGAAAGTGCAACTTCATCACCATCACTGTTTCTTACAAGAACAGCAAGGTCGATAACCTTATTATAGGCAGTCTCTTCCTTTTCAATAAAGGCTGTTTCAAGCAGAGTCCTGAGAGGCACACCGTTATAGTACCATGCCCCCCTGTAAGATTTGTCCTTCAGTATTTCATTTAACTGAATTCGGACAGTCTTAAACCTGCAGATATCCTCTATCGAAAGATTCAGGGGCTGCTTTACCGAACCGGTTATGCTTAGAGATGCGGCATAAAGCTCCGTACATAAAAAAAACGATAAAATGACTAAAATAACTGATATACTTTTTTTCATAATCCCCCCCTCTGTTACAGGGTATATTTTCTTTTACCTCTAACAAAAACAAACTTCTCCGGCAAAATGCACGGAGAAGTTTTATCATATTAAAACACTGTTTTCTTAATAAAAATTAAAAATTAGCCTTCATACCAAATACAAAAGTCCTTCCTTCTCTTGGAAAGCCGTAACTGGTGCTGTAATTTTCATCAAAAATGTTCTGAATACTGAGACTGACCTGTACATATTCGTTATAATTGAATGAGCCCTTGAGATCAAATACCCAGTAGTCATCCATTTCAATCCACTGAGGTTCATCCCAGCCGATATCTTCTTTCTGGCCTTTTTCATATCTGGCCTTTGCATAAAGGGAAAGTTTATCATTAAAAATAATTCTGTCGGAAATTCTAAGCTGATGTATTGGAACTGAAGAGATAAAATCACTTGTTCTTTCAGGAGATTCATTCTTCGCATCAGTATATGCATAAACAACCTGGATATCATGTTTATCAAAATACATTGTACCGTATGAAAGTTCCAGACCTTTCAGGCTTGCTTTTCCAATATTGTCCGTGTATTCCCAGTTTTCCGGGCCGTCATCACCATCAATTGTTTTTGTTGTATCATTAATCAGGTCCGTCACATCCGAGTAATACAGAGACATTCCAACGCTGCCCTTTAATGGAACGGCACTTGAAATTCCTATTTCATAATTATAGGACTGCTCTTTTTTCAGATTGGGATTAGCTAAACGATCATCATCAAGGTAGGATGAATATAATTCCTTCTGAGTCGGAAATCTTGTCTTTTTAGCGGCAGAAACATGGAGTTCTGCATCAGGAGATAATGAAACGGTTACGCCGACAACACCGTTTAAAGCGTCATCATCATCTCTTAAGGCTCCGCCGTTTGCAAAAATGGGTTCCTGAACATCATAGTTCAGACCTGCCACCAGACCAATATTATCAGTAATTGAAATTGAATCTTCGAGTCCATAGGAATATGTTTTGGTTTCATAGTTTTCCCAGGGCAGTCCGGGTTTAAACTGCTCACGATGTATATCATCCTTGTAATGATAGGAAAAACTGAGGATGTTATTATTTATGTAATCAGTTCTTAAAACAAAAGATGCACCGTTTGTGTAGTCATCATAGGTGCTGTGGAATTTTGTGCTGGTCTGAGTCGAGTCCTTAAAGGCATCCAGAACATTATAATATTCATCATGATATATTCTAACTTTTGCAGAAAGGCCGTCAGTAATTCTGGTGTTGCCTACAAAATAATATGTTGACTTCTCCCATTCAGGAAATCTCCAGTATCTTACACTCTGGTCAGGATAAACATTGGGAGCCCATCCTTTTTCGCTTTTGGTGCTGTGAAAGCCGATGGCATATTCATGACCCTTGGCAGGCATAAAGCCTATTTTCAATGATTTTGTCAGACTTTTTCTATCGGAATTTTCTCTGTAATGTCCGTCTTCAGCTGATTCCGGAACAGGAGAATAATCATCAGACATACGATAGTTGTCAAAATCCATTCCTGAAAGACCACCCATGAAATAGAATTTACCTATCAGTGATCCTAAATTGAGGCTTGCTCTATACTGGTCTTTTGTAATGCTGAGATCAAGTGAGCCTTCAAATGCTTCCGTTGGTTTACGTGAAACGATATTGATAACACCACCCATTGTATTGGCGCCGTATAATGATGACGGAGCACCTTTGGTAAGAGTGATTCTTGAAACATTTCCTGTTGATATTTCGCTTGGGTCAACATAACCGTCATAGGGGATATACCATGGAATACCATCATAAAATATCGGCACATATCTCTGATTAAAACCTCTAACATTAAGGTTTCCCTCATTTTTTGTACCTGTGGAAACAGTAAGACCAACCATGTTATCCAACGCTTCGGCAACATTGTCAGAGTCATTGAGTTCTATTTCTTCGCTGTCTATTGTCTGGACAGTGGCAACTCTTGAAATAACTTCTGATCTTCCGCTTACAACGATTTCACCGAGCTCAAACACTTCGCCTGAATCGTCTTTATCATCTGCAGCAAATGCATATCCGCTGCTGAAAATAAGACTGAAAATCAATAAAACTAAAAAATACTTCTGCTTTTTCATATTGTGTTCCTCCTTAGTATACTCTTTAACAAGAGACGTTATTCCGGTTAAGATGCGGTTTACGCCATGTTATAACCAGATAAATTAATATACCGGCAATCATTACCGGGTATACTGTCAAAAACATTTTCAATACCGGATTTTTTGAAAGCGAAAGTATAATCCGTCCCCCTGTATCAAAATCCGTGCTTTTCTTTTTATTTTCAGGCGACAAAAATCTGTTTACAGTCACCTGAACATCTTCGTAACGCAAGGGCTTAAGCAGATAGACTTTATCTGTTTTTAATAATTCACTATTCCTGCTTATGGATATTTCCACAAAACTCTCTTTGCGGTTGAGATCATCCCTTGTGATATACCTTTTTGCCTTTTTCAGGGCCTTAACATCCCCGACAAAATGAACATCCTTTACTTCAAGCTCATATCCTTCTTCCGAAGAATATGTTTCGCCTGCTCCAAGCTCTATATTGTTATGCTCAAAACCAAGCAGAAGACCGCCCAGATGGCCTAGAGCCACAAACCCGAACAGTGCATGAACAATCAGCATATAAAACTGCCTGCCATTGAACTTTGCTCTCATAATTTTAAATATCTTGCTCCATGAACAGAAAATCAGGTTTATCCCCAGTGCAGTCATTGCGGCACAAAGGATTAAAAACCATGGCTTTAAAAAACCTGAACCTGTCCGGTCAGACATCAGCCATTCACGGATATGCATATCGTTCATCACCTGGAAATCATTTATGTATGAATCCGCCCCGGCCATATAGAGGCCTATGCCTGTCCATACAATTAGAAATACAAGAATCCACATTGAGAGATACATTGATGATAGTTTTTCTATTACCCGGTTCAAAACAAACTCCTTATTACAGTAAGGGTAAGCATAAAGACACCGCTTAATCCGCCGACAATGCATCTGAAATCTTCAGATCTCCGGCTCTTTCCGGGAATATGAAAGGCGAGCATCAGATAAAGAACAATTAAAGTAGACTGAAAAAATGTCTGACTCCACATCCAGAAGTCTCCCTGCCCGGCCTGGCACCATACAGTACCGACATATTCGGCAGAAAGAAAAAAAACAGCACTCAGTAAAAGACTGTTTCTTCCCATATGAGAAAGCAGACTTGTTCTTTCATCCATTTCTCTCTGGATTATAAACTGAATAAAATATGCAGTTGCAATCAGCATTAGAGCAAGTGATATACAGCGGAAACTGTGAAATAATATCACCCAGTTATTTTGATATACATACAGGCGGAGCGAAGATTCTTTGTCATAGGCAAGCAGAATGAAAACGAGCAGAATATTTTCCATCCATATCCATTTCAGGACCTTGGAGCCATATCCGCCTTTTAGCAGTATGATAAATCCGGTTACACTCAGGATAAAGCTTATGAGCATAAATGATTCAAATATGTTAAATACAGGAAGATTGCCTGAACCGGCATATAGTCGGACAAGTACAAAAAGGACTGAAGCTGATGCGGCAGCACAGATCAGCTTCTCAATTACCTTCAGACCGCATATATGAGCAGCAAACAAAATAAGATACAGTGCAAATATAGAATAATAAAGAATCGAAAACATTTCACCCAGTTGATTAAGCAGCAGCAAATGATTATACCAACATTAACATAAGCAACTTTAAAAAATTTTATAATTAGTTAAAAAACATGTATCCTCTAATTTACATTTAGCCTTTTAACATTACCTTTATCAAAATTCAATAAAGATTTTACCGATTAATTTTATTGGAAATTCCGTGCGACATTGAAATTAAGTATCTTTTAATGTTATTTATTGTCAAGTTGTTTTTATTTATCTCTTTTTTTACTTTTATTAATGATTATAATGCCTATTTATAACTAATATTAACTACTGTAAAAATACATTTCTTCTTTACTACCTCTCCAAGAAACTGTATGTTCTGCTTTATTTTAATCGGGGAATAAACAGTAATGACAAAAAGTCCAAAACAGACATCCAAATGGTATGATCCTTTTATATTCTATATACTTCTTCCGCTTGTAACATCACTGGTAAAACTTCTTGTTTTTTCATACAGGCTTGTGGGTGTTGAAGGGCTTGAATCAGAAAAAGACGCAGTTAAAAAATCAGGGGGCAAAGGAATTTACTGTTCCTGGCACCAGAGACTGGTCTATCACCCATATTTTCTTTCTAAAAGAGGAATAACCGTGATGGTCAGTCAGAGCCGTGATGGTGAATTTGCAGCAAGATTCATAAATGCCTTCGGTCTTGGTGATGTAAGAGGATCTTCAACCAGGGGAGGCATGGGGGCACTTATAAAGCTTACCCAGAAACTCCGCAAAAGAGAAGCAAGCGGAGGGATGGTGGTTGACGGTCCGCTCGGACCGGCAAGAGTAGCAAAAATGGGGGCTGTAATGCTGGCTAAAAAAAGCAAAGCCCCGTTAATACCCATAACATGGGGGGCTGACAAATGCTGGGTTTTAAACAGCTGGGACAGGTTTATTATCCCCAAACCCTTTTCTAAAATTGTTTATTCCCTGGGAGAGCCCCTCTGGGTTCCTGAAGATGCAGATGAAGAAGAACTTGAAAAATGCAGAAAACTGCTTGAAGATCGCTTAAACGATGAAGCAAAGCGATGCGATGAAAAGCTCGGTAATGAAAAACCCTGGAGAAGGGTTAAAAAGGAAGGAATTCCTGAAACAGGTCCTCTGGATAACGAAGCAGGAATAAAAGAATAAAGCCCGGCGGAGTCGTTTATCTCAAGCTCCTTTAATCCTCACTCTTTTGGGTTGAGGACGGTCCTGACAGATGCACGTGCTCCCGAGGCTTATACAGCCCCTACTACAAATAACATGCCACGCCGCACACACACCGCTCAGCCTTAATCTAACAGTCTGGTTTATAAGGTTTTTTAGTCTGACTTAATTTTAAATCAAATTAAAAGGAAGAATCCAGGAATAGGATCATTAGAAAACTCTGCACATAATATTGTGCATCCTGCACAATATTATGTGCAGAGTTTATAACCTAATAATGACACAATAATACAATAAACATCAAAGATACGACAATCCATGCCGAAAATAAAAGCAGCCTAATGACATTTTTAATATCCGAAACAGACGGGTCAGAAAACTCTCCTCCAAGCCACGGTTTTTCCTTTAATCCGTCTTTGTATCGGGTCGGTCCGCCGAGCCTTGCTTTTATTGCTCCGGCAACAAAACTTTCGGAATGGGCGGAATTTGGAGAGTCATGTTTCAGCCTGTCTCTAAGTGCAGTTTTAAAACCGCTGGAATGATCAAGCCCGGAAAGAGCCGCCCCTGCATAAAGAATAACAAGTGAAAGCCTGGCCGGAATAAAGTTCATGATATCGTCCAGCCTGGCGCCTGCCCACCCTATTTCTTTTAATTCCTCAGTTTTGTACCCGACCATGGAATCAAGGGTAGAGGCCGTTTTAAATATTATCAGGAACACTATACCCGAATAAACAGGACTTATATTCATCATAAACCCAAACAGACAGCCTGCACCGTACCAGAAAACCGGAGACAGAAACCCGTCTACAAAATTTTCTGCAAGGGTTTCTATTGCTGCCCTTATTACCCCTTCTTCATCAAGGTAATTGACATCACGGCCTACAATCATCCCGACAGCACTTCGTGCTTTTTCAACATCATTAAAGATAAGAGCATCTATTACCGGGCCGCAGTGTTTAAAAAGGTCTTTAAGCGCTATCAGCGAATAGACAAAATAAACATTCAGCAGAAAACCGGCTATGGAATGATTACCGTTAAAAAGAAGATAAAACGCGGAATAAACAAAAACAGCAGTAAAAGCCGTTGAAACTGTAAGGACAATCCCTTCAACTTTTTTATCAGAAAACACACCTTTAAATTTTAACATCAGAAAATCAATGCAGTTTCCTATGAGCCTTACAGGATGATATTTATAGTTCGGATCGCCGATAATCAGGTCAAGAATAAATCCCGAAAGAAGAACCAGAGAAGGATACAGTATTTCCATTTTATTTATTCGCTCTTTCCAAATGATTTAAGGCTGGATACCAAAAGATTGTTATCTTCAGCCATGCGGATACCTATCCTGAAAAAACCGTCCCCAAGACCCGGGAAGTTTCTGCAGTCTCTTATATAGATTCCGTTTTTAAGGAGATGTCCAATCAGGTCATCAAGGTCTGATGTCTTTTTCCACCGGCATAAAAAGAAATTGGTAACAGACGGGTAAACATCTATACTGCCAATATCAAGCAGTTCATCATACAGCCTGTTACGCTCACTCTTAAGATACGCCATTGTTTCCGCTTCATACTCATCGCAGTTTAAAAGAAGTGATGCAACACCTTCGGCAATCCCGTTAACAGACCATGGCTCTTTTCTGTCCCTGAACCTGCTTATTACATCGCTGTGAGCGATTACACCGCCCATTCTTAAGCCGGCTATTGCATAAAACTTGGTAAATGAGTGAATAAGAATCACGTTAGGGTAACGGGTGTCTGAGATAAAACTCTCTTTCTTCCAGTTATCAGCAAACTGTATAAAAGCTTCATCAATAACAAAATATTTTTCAGGATATTTTTCGATAAGCTCTATTAAAAGCTCTTTAGAAAAAAGAGAGGCAGTAGGATTATTAGGACGCCCAAGCCACATTGCATCACAGCCTGAGAGCTGCGCTTCAAGCCCGTCAAAGGATTGAAGGGTAAATCCGTTGTCAGCATCCAGAGGATGCCTTATCACGTCTGCACCGGAAAGCAGTGATGCACGCTCGTAGTCGTGGAATGACGGTGTAATAATTAACACCTTTTTAAAGCCCAGCACCCTTGGGATAAGATAAATAAGCTCGGTTGATCCGTTGCCAGCTAAAAATTCAGCAGGGTCAACACCTGCCTTTTTCGTATAAAAATTGATAATCCCGCTGCCTTCAACACTTGGATAGTCTTTCACATAATTTATAAGACTGCTCCAGTTTTCCGATATTACATCGGGCATGCCTATGGGATTAAGGTTAACGCTGAAATCTATTAATTTCTGTTCCGGCAGGTTAAACCTTGCCAGATCTTCAAGGGGATTTCCCCCGTGTTTGTGAGTTTCTGTCATAATAATTTAAACCAGTACCGCCCCAGGTATCGCAATCATCATCAGAAGAACAACTTCTATTATCTCATTTGTCGCACCCAGAAGGTCTCCGGTTATGCCGTTAAACTGTCTTCTGAACATTCCCTTCATGATCATTGTGACAGCAAATGCGCTGAGATAAAGCACTGGTCCTGCAAGGCCTAAAACAAAGGAAAATACAACTGCAGATACATGAGCGATTGCCCTGTGGTGTTCTTTTGCATTTTTAATAAATACCCCAGCCATGCCCTCTTCACTTCGCGCATAGGGCATTGTTGACTGCAGCTCAACAAGCATGCACCTTGATATAACAGGCACAGCAATCACAAAATAAAATGTACCAGAGGATAGAATTCTTTCAAAGGCAATAACCTTTAGCAGAATTACCAGCACGATTGCAATTACTCCAAAAGCGCCTGAGGATGAATCCTTCATGATGGCTAAACGGCGTTCTCTGCCAAAGCCTCCGAGAGAATCAGCCCAGTCGGCCAGTCCGTCGGTATGAAGGCCCCTGGTAAGCCATATTGAAAGTACAGCAATAACTGCTGCACAGCCCCATGTCCATTTATCAAAGGGTAATACATTCCATAAAGCTGAAAATAAAAATAAAACCATTCCTATTATAAATCCAACTGCCGAAAACCACGGCAGAGCCTCTGAAAAGTCATCACTCTCATCACCTGGAAAAGGGATAACTGTAAGTGTTCTTATTGCTGTTATAAATCCTTTCATTTCATTATTTCTGCTGTAAGGCTGTAATTCTTAAACCTGTAAATCAGCATTGTCCCCCATTTCTTTTTTCAAATTTAAAATCTTATCTATTCTTATCATTAAAACACAGAATAAGGAAGCCGGATTTCCCTATTAATATCAGGAAATCCGGCAATATTTAGCAGTGTCCAGCAAAAAAACAAAAGACCGGATAGAACTTTCATCTGCAGGCTGTTTTTTTGTTTTATCAAACCTTTGCTGAAAGCTGCCGCCCGCAAAAACCATGGTTTTGCGGGCGGCATATCTAATACTCCCCTCCCAGAATATTAGACACATCATCAATGATCATATCCCGGTATTTTTCTGATTTAAAAAATCCCGGGTCCTCCCTGACCATTGAGACAAACTCAGTAAACACCCTCACAAGATATTTATTCACACTTAAGGATACTTTATCGTATTCTTTATCCACACCTTTCTTTTCCCAGTAAATGGGAGATTCCGGCTTTTCCATGTTTTCAAGCACATAAAGGCATAAAAATATTACCGCATCAGATACCAGTTTTACCCGTTCATCACGGTACTCCACATCACCTTCAAACCCGAGTACCCCTGCCCTTTTTAAGCGGCCCTGTTCTTCATACATCTCAAATCCGGAGGTTCCTGTCATTACAATCTGCCTGTGGGCGAGCAGATTTGCCGTACGGTCCAGCCGGTCAAGCAGGCTGTTTCTCATTAGAAAATCATAATTGTGCTCAAGGTCGTTAAGCGAAGCATCTGGCACAAACATGAGAAACCCTATTTCAGGTTCAATTCCGTAATCCCGGCATATCCTGATTGCCTCCTCGCTTGCATTTACCTTTGCCCCCTTGTTAAGCCCCTCCAGAATATTACCTGACCCGCTTTCAACTCCAAGCAGAAGGCTCTGGAGGCCGCTCTGCACCATTTTTTCAAATATATGGTGATCCAGATCATTGGGTCTTGTTTCCATACCAAATGTGATACTCATGGGCTTTATCATATCCATCAGTTTTTCGGCCCTTGCCCTGCCCTTTTTTCCGGGGCCTATAAAATTGGGATCGATAAAGTAAAAATCACTGAATCCCTGTTCAATAAGCCCTTTCATCTCAAGAATAATATTTTCAGGAGAGCGCCCCTTCCACAACGGCCCCCGGCCGTAATAAGGAGGAACAAGACAAAAGGCGCAGTGATTATAACACCCGCGGCTTGCAAGTATGGACGCAGTAGCAGAACCTTCGGATACAGCCCTCTCAGGAAATATAAAACGGTCAGGATCATCGGAAACCTTAACCGGTGCCGCCATGATTACTGCATTGTTTTTTAAAACAGCAACACCCGGAATACCTGATATATCACCACCTTTCTCAAGGCGCTCAGCCAGTAGAACGATACTGTCTTCACATTCTCCGGCTATTACTGAATCAACAGCATTCATATTTTCTAGAATAGCTCTATATGCAAGGGTAGGAAAAAAACCAATCAGGTTTATATGTCCTTTAAAACCATTCTGTCTCAGGCTGTCCAGCATTTCAAAAAGCCACCCGGTGTGCTCCCAGAAGTATACTGCATTAACGCACAGCATATCAGGATCATTACTTTCAATAAGTTCTTCGGTTTCTTTAAAATTAATCCCGGTAACTGTAGTATCAACATAACTCACTTCATGACCGGCATGCTTTAATGCGGAAGCGGCGTATCCTCCGATAAGACAGGACCAGAGCGGTGTGTTAGCTATATCGTTAAAGTGCTCTTCTGAGCGTATTCTCGGATGTTCCAGTACTGTAACTTTCATTTTATTCCTCTCGCGCTTCCCTTTCTATTCTCGAAAATACTCCGGCGCTGTGACAGATCAGTTCAAGTTCATGCTGAAAGTATGAGGTTTCAACAGGGTTGTAATACACGGGATAAAGCAGGTCAGTCTTTTTATCAAGCAGACTGTTTTTTATAAGAGTCTGAGTTATTGATGCATCAGGGTACAGGCGTATATTGTTGAATATAACGGCGCCAAGGTTTCCTGCCTTTGAATGAATATCAAGGAGCCTGTTCAAAAGGTCAATTGACTCAGCACGATGTTTTTCCTCTTCAAGTGGGAGGTTTAAAAGAAAATGGCACATGGTTAAGATATCGTGCTTCACCGATATTCTTGAAGCCTCTAAAATATCATCAGGATTAAGTCTTTTTTTAAGAAGTTTAAGCCCGAAGGAGTTAAGAGCATCTCCTGAAAAATAACAGGCTGCAAGGCCGGCATCCTTTGCAAGACCGGCATTGTAATCGGTAAAGGTGTCTTCCCTGAAAAACCCGGTCCAACCGATATCAAGCTTACGCTTTATAATCTCTTTACATACAGCCTCATAATGATCAACCGGCCTGTTAACAACAGAGTCAGTGAAATGAAAAAGTTTTATACCATGCTCTTTGCTTAGCTTTTCCATATCATCTGCTATTTTTTCAGGGCTTCTGAGCCTCATCCTGCATCCGCCAAGAGACGGGTAAATACAGTAGGAGCATTTAAGATCACAGCCCCTTTTTCCTTCTATACCCATGGCTGCAACATATGCATTACCCTTTATGTAATCCTCAGGATTAAAACAGTGTGTATTGATTTCAGGCACGCGGTCCATGTCAATACCGGGTCCGCCGGGGTTAAGGACAATTCTTTTGCCGTCCCTCCATATAAGACCGGGTATACTGCTGTTACCTGACATTTGTTCAAGCAGCAGGGGCAGGCTTTTTTCTGCCTCTCCTGCAATACCAAAATCTATTTCAGGTATTTCACTCAAAAACCTTTCAGGGAACAGACTGAAAGCAGGTCCGCCTGCCATGATAACGGTTTTGGGAGAATATTTTTTAATGAGCATGGCAGCCGTTTTAAGGGACGATAGATAGGAGACATGGTGACCGGCTAAAGGGTCTATATTTCTGAATGATAAAACAGCCGCATCCGGGGCTGCATTTTTAATAATATTATGAAGATCCATCCAGGGGTCAGGGACCATATTCATATCAAGGGGGATAAGTTCATTTTCTGCTTCTATTACCCCTGCAAGCCTTGAAAGCCCCAGCGGGTATACCCGTTCGCCGGAACCAAGATGGGATGTAGGAAGCTGAACAAGTGCTAATTTCATTCTTTTAATCCATAAGCAGCATGCCTATATATTTGACATACTCGTTTTTCTGTTTGACCGGAGAAATAGGTATTCCCGCTTTCTCACATGTTGCATACACATCAATACCTGAACCTTCCATAGAAGGTCTTGCCATTTTGGGATTTCTGCAGTTTCCGTCTTCAGGGCAGCTTTCGCATAAAGAACAGGGCCCGGCAATAAACACAAGAGCCTTGTGACAGCCGTTTAAAAAGGTCTGTTTTTCAAGTTCAAGCAGTCTCTTATGAAAATCTTTTCCCGGAGGCGCTCCCTCAAGCAGGACTGCGTATGAATACTCCTTTAACAGTTTTTCTGTCTGATCATGTTCAAGCCCGAAGGGCGGACACTTGAGATTTGTATTATACTTTTCACACCCGAAACGGCACTTTAATCTGGGCCATGAGGCAGTCACAATATCAGAAACAGGTAAAGGCACAGCCCTCAAAAATCCAAGACCAAAAGCTGTGCTGCATATATCTCCATATTTATCATCAAAAACGTCTGCGGGTTTTCTGTCTTTCCCATGTGCAATAATAACCGAAGTATCGGAATCAAGATCAAAGATGCGAGAAGAGTCGAGCCGGAAGGATTTCAGCCAGTCTGTAATCTCTGAACTTTTATGACACCTTCCGTTATAGGTATTAATCATCATGTTAAGGTCATACAGTTTTCCCTTTTGAGGAAAGCGGGCCATACGATCAGGAAAGTAATCATGTATCAGGATAATTCCGTCAGGCTTAAGCATAGTGCATGCTTTATTTAAAAGGCTTCTTGCTTCTGCTGCACCATAGGCATGTAGAAAATTACTCATTATTATAAGGCCGAACTTTTCCATTCCCGAAAAATTATATTTTCTAAAATCGCCCTCAATGGTTTCAATTGAGTCCCACTCTTTTTTATCAGGATATAGAATCTCTGCGGCTTCAATAACATCTGCAAGGTCAAACAGGATAGCCTTATCCTGAGATTCACCCTGAGTTTTTTCTTTTTTTGATTTAACCACTTCCCTTAAAAGAGAACCGGCTCCGCCTCCTATATCAAGAACAGGAAAATCCCATTCATACATATTCAGCTTTTCAGCTATTTCACTTTTTTTAAGTTTTATAAGTGAATCAGTGGATTGCAGATAGTTGAAAAATCTTCCGTGGATGTCGTTTCCGTTCAGTTTTAAGGGTTCATTACCGGGAACGACTTTATATACAAGATCCTGCCACTGTGTCTTCATATACTTTCGATACAGGATAAAATCACCCAGATACTCACTGCTGTCACTTACAAGATACTTTGAGACAGTCTGACTGTTAAACCACATTTCTCCTTCATTAATTAAAAGAGCAAGGCTTTCAAGTACAGTTAAAAGCCTTTTAAGTGTTTCCGGTTCACAGGACATATCAGAAGCAAGGGCTCCAATTGTTGTAAAGCCCTTTTGTATTCTGTCAAATATCTCTAGCTCAACTGCAGCAAAGAGAGTTTCGGAGTACCAGTATCCTGTTGAAAGATCCTCAAGATACTGGAACCCTGTATTTGCCTTATCGGCTTTTTCGTGGGGGAGACTGTTCACCTGATGCCTGTCCTTAAACCTGGGCGTTTTTAATATTTACTTCTTCAAAGGTTTTAATTTCGGCAAGCACCCTTGTAGCAGCATCCAGAAGGTCAATTGTTAAAGCGGCCCCTGTTCCTTCGCCAAGTCTGAAACCAAGATCAATTACAGGCTCAAGACCAAGCCATTCATGCATAAACCTGTGACCTGCCTCAACAGATTTGTGACTTGCAAACAGAAAGTCTTTTGCCTTTGGCGCAACCTTGCATGCTATCATTGCGCCTGCTGTTGAGATAAGACCGTCGCACACTACAGGTATTCCCTTTGAAGCAGCTCCTATAACAAGACCTGCAAGGCCGCCTATCTCAAAACCGCCTACCTTTGAAAGCACATCAATACCATCTTCAGGATCGGGTTTATTTACTTCAAGTGCACGTTTAATAACATCGATCTTGTTTTTAAGACCGTCATCATCAATACCTGTCCCGCGGCCTGTAAGTTCTTCTACAGGAATACCGGAAAAAGCAGCAACAATAGCGCTTGAAGGTGTCGTGTTGCCTATACCCATATCACCTGTACCAAGGATATCCACAGGTGCTTCTTCAAACAGTTCATTTACTATTTCTATACCTGCCTCAAGACACCTTACAGCTTCTTCACGGCTCATTGCAGGCCCCTTGGCCATATTTGATGTACACTTGCGTACTTTCTTATGAAATATGGGCAGAGACGGATCAAAATCGTAATTAACGCCAAGGTCTGCAGCCTTTACAGTAGCTCCTATATGGCGTCCCAGGGCGTTTATAGAAGCTCCGCCGTTTACAAAATTATCAACCATCTGGAGTGTAACTTCCTGCGGGAAAAGACTGACGCCTTCTTCAACAACACCATGATCGCCGGCACATGTGATAATAACCTTGTTATTAAGTCTTACATCGATTTTACCTGCAATTGCAGCAAGCCTTGCAGAAATCCCTTCCAGAACCCCAAGACTTCCTGCCGGACGCGCCTGGTTTGCAAGCCGGTCCAGTGCCTTTTCTCTGACTGATTCATTGAGTGAAGGAATCATTTCTATTGATTTGTTTAAAAGTTCCATATTTATCTCCCAATTATATTTTCAAAACCGGGCGAACACGCAGGTTCGCCCCTACGGCAAACAACTTATTTTGATATTTTATCACCCTTAATATCATTCTCAAAAACTTCCATACCTTTTTTCATAGCGCAAAAATCACCGCACATGGTGCATGTCTTTTTATTTTCCGGTTCTCTTTCAATTCTCATCTGCCTTGCCCTGTCCGGGAACAGAAGATATTTTTCAAGATCATCCCATCTCATATCACGCCTTGCAAGTGCTGCAAATTTTTCATTATCCCGCCTGTCAGGATACTTTGCCACATCACCTATCCTTACGGCAAGCCTTGTTGTTCTTACACCTTCACGAACATCAGCTTCGTTGGGAAGAGCAAGATGTTCTGCAGGTGTGATATAGCAGATAAGGTCAGCTCCGTACCTTGCTGAATTTGCAGCGCCTATTGCCGAGGTAACATGATCATACCCCGCGCCTGTATCAAGCGGCAATGGGCCAAGCACGTAATAGGGAGCATTTCCGCTCATCCTTTTTTCAAGCATGATGTTCCCCTCTATCTCATCAAGAGGCACATGGCCCGGGCCTTCAACCATCATCTGGCAGCCCATTTCTCTTCCCAGTTCTGCCAGCTCGCAGTTTATTATCATCTCTGCCATCTGGGCCCTGTCGTGACTGTCGTGGATCGCGCCGGCCCTGATTCCGTTACCGAGAGAAAGCACAGCATCATATTTTTTCATAAGGGCACAAACCCTGTCGAACTGCTCATACAGGGGATTTTCTTTATTGTTTGCATCCATCCATGCAACCATAAATGTTCCGCCCTTTGAAACAAGTCCGCCGTACCTGTACCCCTGGTTTCTTAAGCGCTCAACACTGTGCCTGTTGATTCCGCAGTGAACAGCCATAAAACTGATACCGTCATCAAGCTGTTTTTCAATCAGATCAAAAAGGAACTCAGGATCAAGCTTTGCAGGATTTCTGTACTTTATACCTGTCTCTTTAAAGGCCTGGTAAAGAGGGACATTGCCTACAGGAAGATCAACGCCTGCAAGCACTGAACGCCTTATTGCATCAAGGTCTCCTCCTGCAGAAAGTTCCATCAGCGTATCAGCACCTTCCTCCTGGGCTGCAATACCTTTTTTTACTTCTGCATCAATGTCGCATATGTCAGATGATGTACCGATTGAAGCATTAACCTTTGTCCTTAATCCCATGCCTATGCCGACAGCTTTCTGGTGCGGCCTGTTCGGGTGGTGCACAATTACAATCTCACCTTTTGCAACTCTGGCTCTTACGCTTTCAGCATCCTGAGCTTCAGCCTCGGCCACACATTTGATTTCGGGTGTTATAATGCCTTTTCTGGCAAGTTCTATCTGAGTTTCCATTTAATTTCCTTTCTACATCTAAAAAAGCAAAAGGGTTCTGAAAGGCGTACCAAACCTTCCAGAACCCTTTACCATCAAGTTCATAAACTCTATCATTTAACACGTCTTCTGACTTCCCTTCACCTTTCGGCAGCCTTCCCGCTTTGATAGATCAAAACAGTGACTGTTTTTGCCGAAGTATTTAATACAGGGTCACAGCGGCGGGACCGTTCCCGATTTTAACGGGATTCCGTTTGATAAATGATTATTTAATATTTTTTATCTTCTAAAAAACCAGTGTACCTATACTCCCTTTACTCCACAGTTTTTTTATTATACCGCTTCCGGTATCCGGTTTAGTATTCTGGGCCTTAACCCATGCCATCAGTTTATTAAAGGCTCTACCTTCACTGATTATCTGTTTCGCAGCCTCAACACCTTCTTTAAGGTTATTAACCTTATCAGCCATCCAGAGAACTGCCCCTGCATTAAGAGATACAATATCCGACCTGCTTCTGCTTCCCTTGCCGGCCAGCAGAAATACCGCTTTCAGTGCTTCGGCGCCCCTGTCCTGATCAGGCTTGATTTCATCATAATCGCCTGCTGAAAGACCTGTGTCTTCATGAGTTATCTCAAAATATTCAGTATCCCTGTTTTCCCCAAAGTAGCCCGCCTTTGTAATACCCAGTGTTGAAAGCTCATCCATACCGGCAGTGCTGTCAGCATTTAAACCGTGAACAACAAGCCCTTTTTTATAGCCTATCCGTTTCATAACCTTAAGAGCCGGTTCAATCTGATCAGGAGCCCCCACTCCGCGCACAGCTATTTTAGGGAACGCCGGGTTGGCTAATGACGCGGCAATATTAAGAGTAGTTCCAAACCTGATCTGCGACAGTATTCTCCCAAGGCCCATGGGATGAACCTCAGGACTTGTTCCGTTAAAAAGCCCCAGTCCGCATTTTTTAATGGACTCCTTTACCCTGTCAACACTGCATTCCACATCAACACCAAGGGATTCACACAGGTCTACGGTTCCGCAGCTTGAGCTTATTGCTCTTGCTCCGTGTCTTGCGATAGGCACATCCATGCATGCGGCCACTATTGCGGACAGAGTACTTATATTAAAGGTTTTAAGACTGTCCATTCCGGTTCCGCAGTTTTCAACAACAGGCATATCTTCAAGATCAACACAGTTGGTATCTGACTCCATGATTGCCTCAAAACATCCGACAATCTCATCCTCTGTTTCACCCTTCATTCTGAGAGCAGCAAGAAAAGCACCCTGCTGGAGATCAGGCTGAACCCCGGTCAGCGTTTCTATCATCATTTTTCTGGCAGTATCCCTGCTCAAACTGCCGTGGTTTATGAGCTCTGTAATATTATCACCAAACCACTTCAGAGATTCTTCCTGAAATGTCATATGCTCCTCCTAAAACCTGTCGATAACAACTTTTTTAACAATGCCGTTTTTCACCTTTTCTATAGCGGCCGGCAGTTCATCAAGTGATGCTGCTTGTGGTGCGAGAAAGGAAAGATCAATTTTACCCTGCTCAATCATTTCAACAGCATCTTTAAAATCATCCATATTGCATCCATATGAGCCAGCAAGAACAAGCTCCCTGTAATGCACTTCATTTGCATCTATGGCCCTGTTTGTAATGTTTCCGGTATTTCCCGAAAACAGTATAGCTGCACCGCCCTTGTTCATAAAATTCCAGAATGGCCAGTTGAGCCCTTCGGGGCAGCATGGAACTATGAGATCAAAAGGGCACTCACAGCCATTTTGAGTAAGTACATTTTCAAGTGATACTGCGTCTGCTTCTATAACTTCACCACATACAGGCACCTGAGTTTTAAGTCTTTTTGCATCCCTGTCTGCGATTACTATTTTTTTAAAGCCTTCGGCAGCAAGTAGTGCGGCAAATATACTGCCGGCTGAACCTGCGCCTACTATAAGAGCTGCACCGTTTTTAACAGGCACTTTTCTGTACCCGGATATACAGCAGGCAAGGGGCTCAGAAAGTGAAAGTTCATTACTCACACTGCCGGATGATACAGGAACAAGACTTGGTATTTCACTTTCGGTAAACGGTACAAACTCCCTGAATATTCCGTCTTTGTTAAATCCGTATATACCAATGGATTCACACCTTGCAGTATGCCCTTTAAGGCAGTTTTCACATTTACCGCAGAAGATGCCCGGATAAACAGCAACGGCATCTCCTGGTTTAAAAGCATCATTCAGGCTTTCAACCACAACACCGCAGCCTTCATGTCCCGGAACACGGGGAAGAGAAAGATCCCTGTGACCGTTTGCAAGCATCTTAACATCAGTACCGCACACAGCAGCGCTCTGCATTTTTACTAGAACGCCCTTTTCCGGGATAACCGGTACAGGTACATCGGTTATTTCCAGTTTATTTATGCCTGTGATCAGTGCTGCTTTCATTAAATATATATTCTCTCAAATACCGGGCAGGCACAGGGGCCTAATGTTGTTAACTTTTAAAATACGTTTTTTTTAAATTTCCCTCCCCTGGCGGGAGGGATTAAGGGAGGGGGAAAAAACAGTAATACTGTATTGAGTTTCTATTTTACCACCCTCTCCCAGCCTCTCCCGTCAAGGGAGAGGAGTTTGGTTTGGTGCTTAATCTAACAACATTGGCACAGTGGCCATCCCTCCATTTAAATTATGTATTTATTAAATATTCGTAGCGGCAGTCCGCAAAAAAAAAGGGCTCCGGAAGACAAATATTGTCTTCCGAAACCCTTTACCATCAAGTTCCTTTTTCAACCGTTCAACACGTCTTCTGACTTCCCCTTACCTTCCGGCTGTCTTCCCGCTTTGATTAGTCAAAGCAGTGACAACTGATTGCCGGAGGCCTTACTACGGGGTCACAGCGGCGGGACCGTTCCCGAATTTCACGGGATTCCGTTTGATGAAAGATTGCGTATCTTTACCCTGTTTCAATCTTGTTTTTTTATAGATTAAAACAGTCTGAATTTCTGCGGAATAAAATATAAAAATCAGAATATTTTGTCAACCCGAAATAGAGACGCCCAAATTGGGCGTCTTTACGGTCTTTCGCCTTAAACCCTGCGCCTTGAGCCATGTGCCCTGCGCCTGGCTTTTATTCCATTTGACACAACCCCAATAAATTCCTATAAAAGCAGGGTTTATATTTCATTAAAAAATTCAAATATTTTGAGAGGTAGAAATGAGCGATTATAAAGGTAAAACAGCTTTTATCACAGGCGCTGCCAACGGAGTCGGCCTTGGCATGTCAATAGCATTTGCCAAAGAAGGCATCAATGTAATTATGAGCGATATCCGAAAGGAAGACCTTGATAAATCAGCTGAAGAAGTAAAAAAATACAATAAAAACGTTTATACCATTGCTGTTGATGTTTCAGACCGTGATGCAATGAAAGAAGCCGCTGATGAGGCGGAAAAGGCATTCGGAAAAATTCATATCCTCTGCAATAACGCCGGTATAAACATGTTCGGTCCGCTCGATGAAGCAACCTTTGACGACTGGGACTGGATGTTTAACGTATGCTTCTGGGGACAGGTAAACGGCCTTGTTCATTTTCTACCAAAAATCAAATCCCACGGCGAAGGCGGTCACATTGTAACAACATCTTCCATGGCGGCATTTGTAACCTCTCACGGCACAGGAATTCACAGCGCCATTAAGGCAGCTCTTAGAGCAATGTCCGAAACACTCTGGTACAACCTTGCACCTCAGGATATTTGGGTATCTATTGTATGCCCGGGTTTTGTAAACTCAAAGATAGGCAGAACCGAAGAACTCAGACCTGATAAATTTAAAAACAGCGGCTATAACACCAATGTTGAAGAAGGCCAGTTTGTTGATATGGAAGACACAACAATATTTCCCGGAATGGCTCCTCTTGAGGTAGGAGAAAGAGTTCTCAAGGGAATGAAAAACAAAGATCTTTTCATATTCACCCATGCAGAGATGAAAGAAGAAGTAAAAGAAAACTTTGACTGGATACTTTCATATTTCCCGGATGAAGAAATCAATCAGGTAAGAAAAGATTTTGAAAACAACAGAAGAAAAGCAAATGTGGAAGACAGGGTTAAATACGACACAAGAGGGATAATTACCCACAAGCCGTAAAACAGATCTGAACCGCAAAGGCGCGAAGAACGCCAAGAAATACACAAGCCTTTTTTATTAATAAAAGCAAAAGCGGGCGAACACTCCCGCTTTTGCTTTTAACCTTGCGCCTTGCACCCTGAGCCCTGCGCCTCGCCTTCATCATTTCTCTATCCCCTCACGGGCCATCACACCATCCTGATAATAATGTTTTATTTCTTTCATCTCTGTTACAAGATCTGCAAGTTCAAGAATTCTTGGATCAGCCCTTCGGCCTGTAATAATGAGCTCCATATCCTCAGGTTTATTATTTATAAGCTCAATCAGATCATCAACACTGATAAGATTATAGAACGTTGCTATATTGGCTTCATCAAGAATAAGCACCTGGTATTTCCCTGAAAGCATTATATCTCTTACTTCTTTCAGACCTTCCCTGGCAGCTGTTACATCTTCTTCGGAAGGATTGCCTTTTATAAAGCATCCCCTGCCGTACTGCTTTACAGTTAAGCGTTCAGCCAGCACTTTAAATGTTTCCTGCTCGCTGTATTTCATTCCCTTAACAAACTGAGCCATATAAATATTAAGTCCTGCTCCGAATGCCCTTACGGCAAGACCAAGCGCTGCAGTTGTTTTACCTTTACCGTCACCGGTATAAACCTGTACGTAACCTTTCATATCGATTCCTCTTTGTTTTTATATCTTTACCCCTGCGCCTTAAGCCATGCGCCTTGCGCCCTTCTTTTATTCTTCCTTTAAAACTGATGGCAGACCGGAAAAGGTAATAACCGCACGGTCAGCTTTTGCGGCCATTTTCCTATTAAGAGTTCCTGCAGCATCCCTGTAGAGCCTTGCCAGCTTATGCTCCGGGACAATGCCCATTCCAACTTCATTACTTACAAATACAACCCTGCCTTTGATATTCTCAAGACTGTTAACAAGCTCATCTATCCTTTTATAGATCATATCATTATCAGACTCATATTTCATATACAGGTTGTTGAGCCACAGGGTAAGGCAGTCAACGAGTATGACAGAATCTTCTGCATCAAGTTCCTTTATCTTTTGAGCTATTTCAACTGTTTCTTCAACAGTTGTCCATTCATTACCTCGTTCCTCCTGATGACGTTTTATGCGGTCTGCCATTTCATCATCAAAGGCCTGGGCTGTAGCAATAAAATAATGACTGCCATCCATTTCATTGCAGAAATCCAGAGCAAGAGAGCTTTTACCGCTTCTGGCACCGCCAAGCACAAGCATGGTGCCTTTTTTAAATTCTGTTTTAAACATTTTATTATTCTCCCTGATTCACCGGTATTTCCGGATTGTATTTATCAAGATGCCATTTTACAGGGTTATTTGATATGTATTCCCTGGTTTCTGTTAAATCAGTATCGTTTCTTACTACATGTTCGTAGTAATTGCGCTGCCACAGTTTTTTATTAAAGGGTTTCCAGCTGTTTTGTTTTACGCCTTTTATGTATTCGTTGGTGGTCAACGATTTGAACCGATGAACAACATCCGGCAGCGACATTGTTTTATCTGTAGGGGCACCCCCCTGTGGGTGCCCGTTGGTTGCACCGAGGTGTTCCGGGCAGGCACGGGGACCTGCCCCTACATTTTCTGCCGATTCTATTATTACTATTCCGTGAATATGGTTCGGCATAACAGCAAAGGCATCAATTGATACATTTGGATAATATTCCGGCAATTCATTCCATATTTTGTTTATCATTCTTCCAGCTTCATTCAACTGCATTCCCTGATGGGATATCTCACCTAACAGACAATTCCTGTCTTTCGTACATATTGTCACAAAATAATACCCAGCTGTTGAATAATCATATGACTTTAATCTTATGGATTTCCTTGCCGGTTTCTTATTCATTTTCCACCTGAATAGTTTTTGATCCGTAGGGGCACCCCCCTGTGGGTGCCCGTTGGTTGCACCGGGGCGTTCCTGGCAGACACGGGGGTCCGCCCCTACATAAAATCATGAAATCCCTTTAATAATCCTCCCGATATCACAATACTTCTCAAAATGGTCGGCCAACCGGTCATACTCCTTAAACCTTGCTACCCTGCCCATACCTGATTTTTTTAATTTTATTTTTTTCTTTTTCCTCAACCTGTTTAAAAACTCACTTCTGAAACCGGGTGAATCCAGAATCCCATGCACATATGACCCTGCTGTATTTCCGTCGTTTATATAACATCCGTCTGTCCAGGTATCTTTCTCACCTTCATTTTTTAACCTTAAAAAGGGCATGCCTGAATCATCCGTGATCTTTGTCTGCCCCATGTGGATTTCATACCCTTCCACTTTTTTATTGTTATAAAGGCTTTTTCCTGTGACTTTCCTCACAATCTTTTCAGAATCAAGGGTTGTTACCACAGGCAGAATACCAAGTCCCTTGATCTCTTTTCTTGATGATTCAACTCCGTGGGGGTCTTTTATACTTTTCCCTAAGAGCTGGTACCCGCCGCAGATACCCAGCATGCTTTTTCCGGCATCTGAAAAATCACGGATTTGCTTCTTCCACCCCATCCTTGAAAGCCAGGCTGCATCTTCCATTGTGTTCTTGGTACCGGGTATAATCAGGCAGTCATAATCATCGGTGAGCTCTTTTTTATTTGAAAGATAGTTAACAACAACATCCTTTTCCGTATTGAGAATTTCAAGATCCGTAAAATTTGAAATAGCAGGAAGCCTTAAAACGGCAATATTAACACTCTTTTTACCCACAGGTTTTACGGGAAGTTTATCAAACTGGACAGCAACAGAGTCTTCGGAATCAATCTGGATATCATGATAATATGGAACAAGACCCAGCACAGGTTTTCCGGTTTTTTTCTCTATGTATTTTATACCGTCTGTAAACAGACCAGGATCGCCCCTGAACTTGTTTATAACAAATCCGAGGGTCATTCTTTTTTCCTGTGCAGACATTAGATCATAGGTACCTATAATCTGTGCAAACACCCCTCCCCTGTCAATATCACCTACGAGAATACACTTGGCGCCTGCAGCCTTTGCCATTGCAAGATTAACAAGATCGTTCTTTTTAAGATTCATCTCACAGCAGCTGCCCGCGCCTTCCATAACAATCATATCATACTGATCTGCAAGCATGTCATATGACTCCATCACTGTTTTTCTGAGCATGGGTTTAAAGTCATGATACTTTGCAGCGTCCATCTGGTTAAACACTTTTCCCTGGAGTACTATCTGGGACCCGAGTGCTGATGAAGGCTTAAGCAGAACAGGGTTCATATGAACCGATGGCAGCACACCCGAAGCCTCGGCCTGAACAACCTGGGCACGGCCTATCTCACCGCCTTCGACAGTAACATATGAATTATTGGACATATTCTGTGCTTTAAAAGGCGCAACAGAATATCCCATGCGTTTAAAAATTCTGCAGAATGCAGCAGCGGTAATGGATTTACCAACGTCACTGCCGGTTCCTAAGAACATGAGGGATGTTGTCAAAATAAACACTCCAATTTAATCAAATATTTTAGAATTAATACACATTGCACTATAACCAACTGGCGCAAGGCACATGGCGCAAGGCACAAGGAAAAGCATTTACCCTGCGCCTCTTGTCACGGCGAAGCCTTCAGGCGAAGTCGGATGCGCCCTGAGCCCTGCGCCTTTCTTTTATTTCAGCTCAAACCGGACCGGCACCTGCACCCACATCTCTACCGGTTTATCACCTTCTTTTCCAGGCTCAAACACCCAGTCTTTAACTGCTTCAAGCGCTGCGTTGTCCAGTATGCTGTATCCGCAGGTTTCAAAAAGCATCAGATTATCAACTCTGCCTTCTTTATTAACCAGCACATTTAAAATCACTGTTCCCTGATATCCGCGCTTTTGCGCCATTCTTGGATATTTGGGCTCAGGATTCATTCTATACAATGGTTCTGCGTCTGTTACCATTTCGGAAACAGTGCCCTCTTCGGGCGGAGCACCGTCCTGCTCCTCCCCGTCTGTTATAACTGCAGCTTCTTCAATTATCTCTTCCTCTACCGGCTCAGATTTTTCTTCAGCCACTTCTTCTATTATCGGCTCAGGCTCTTGAAGCTGTTCAGGTATTTCTTCTGTCTTCACAGGTGCCGGCTTCTTTTTCTCCACCTTTTTGGGTTTTACAACCTTCTTTTTTTTAATCTTCTTGATTCTTTCAGGAGGCTTTTTAACAGGAGGAGGTTTAACAGGCATTTTATAGGACATGGTAATTGTTACAGCAGGCAGCTTTTTTTCTTCCATCCTTTCAGGCTTAAGCCATGAAGGTTTAACACAAAATAAGATGACGTGAAATAGAAGGGCCAGAACAACAGCCGCTATGATTCGTTTCATCTATTTTTCTGCCTCTGCCTGAAGAGAAATTCTGTTCAGGCCTGCCCCCCTGATCTTATCAAGCACCTTAAACAGTTCCTGGTAGGATATTGTGTTATCCGCAAACAGCAGGACACCGGGATTTTTTTCACCCTTTGTTTTTTCCGACAACACTTCTGTAAGCTGATCAATGGGGGTCTGATCCTTGTCTATATACACCTGCCCCTTTTCATCAATGCTCACAGACAGCATAACCTGTTTTTCTATTTTTGCAGATTCAGAGCTGGGGAGATCAAGGTTAAGCCCCCTGTGTACTGCCATTGAAAGCATGGTATAGATGAACACAACAAGCAGCAGAAAAACCACATCAATAAGCGGAAGCATCTCTATGCGGCTTTTTTTTGTTGTGGGAATCGTTACTTTCATTGTTCATTTTCTCCGGAATTTTCTTTCATTGCAATCCGTTCATAAACAATCTCAAAACTTGTTGCATATTTTTCTATTGTCTTGGCAGCTTTTTCAATTCTTGTATTAAAGTAGTTATAGGGGAACACAGTTATTATAGCGATGGTAAGGCCTGTAGCTGTTGTAATAAGCGCCTGTGCTATACCGCCTGTAACGGCCTGCGGGTTTTCAATGCCAAATGAATCAAGCATGCTGAAGGATTCGATAATACCTGTTACAGTACCAAGTATACCAAGGAGAGGCGCAACTGTTATAATAGTATCAAGAACAGCCATAAACCGCTGCATCCTGTCAATTTCATCGGCAGCAGCAGATTCCATGGCCTTGCTCAGTGAATATTCACGATGAAGAATGCCGCTTATAAGGACTCTTATTACAAAGTTTTTTGATCCTGCAGCTTTTTCTCTTACACCTTCCCAGTCACCTTTTTGAGAAAGATCAAGTACTTCATACACAAGATCATGGTTCTTGCGCATGCCGACACCTATCCAGAATATAGCGCGCTCAATTATCACCGTAAGTGAAATAACCGAACACAGTAACAGCGGGTACATAACAGGCCCGCCTTTCATAAAAAAATCGAACATGTGGGGGTTCCTTTTTTAACCTATTTTAATTTTTAGGTGCATTGTCCATTAAGCCGATAATCCGGTTAATCGAACTGGCGCAAGGCTCACGGCGCAGGGCTCAAGGAAAGGCTTTTACCCTGCGCCTTGCGCCCTGAGCCTTGCGCCCGGTTTTTATCTCACACTCACCCGGGGTCTGTTTGACAGCGGGTTCCGGTCAACCAGTACCGGGCACTCATATACATCTTCAATATTTTCGGCCGTTATTACAGAATCAGGATCTCCTGTTTTGTAAACGGTTCCGTTCTTTAACAAAATAATATTACTGCAGTACTGGGACACCAGATCTATATCGTGAGAAACAATTGCGACACCTAGTCCCTTTTCTTTGCTCAGTGACGCTATAAGCCTGAATATTTCTCTTTTGAATTTCAGATCAAGAAAGGATGTCGGTTCATCAAGAAGTATTACCCTGGGTTCCTGTGCAAGAGCTCTTGCAACCAGCACCCTCTGTTTTTCACCTCCGGAAAGATCGTGTATGGATCTTTCTGCAAAATCAAAAGCGTGTGTTGCCTTCAGTGCATCAGCCGCGATTTTAAGATCATTACTGTTTTCAAACTGCAGACGTTTTAAATGGGGAAACCTTCCCATTAAAACAACTTCAATGCATGAAAAGCTGAACCTGAAATGCTGTTCCTGGGCTACCATTGCAACTTCTCTTGCCAGCCGGTTTCTGCTGAAACTTTTGTATGATTTTCCCTTTATAAATATCTCGCCCTTTTCGGGAGGAAGAATACCGTCCATAACCCTTAAAAGAGTACTTTTACCAGAACCGTTAGGGCCAAGTATACCGAGGATTTCTCCGGCCTTTACCTCGAGACTGATATCCTTAAGGATCTGCTTTTCCTCGTATTTAAAACCTATATTATTTAATTTCAGGATCGGCTCCAATGGCTGCCTCTTTTTCTTAGAAGTATTAAAAAGAAAGGTGCACCTAAAAAGGCTGTTATAACACCTACAGGAAGTTCACTTGGAGATACCAGTGTCCTTGCCAGTGTATCTGCCGCTATAAGAAATATTGCACCGCCGATTGATGCCACAGGTATAAGCATACGGTGATCTGCTCTGAATGCCATCCTTGCAAGGTGAGGAACAATAAGCCCCACAAAACCAATCAGACCTGAAAAGGCTACAACCAGACCCATTAAAAGCGATATGGTAATAAGTCCTACATTTTTGGTGAAGCTGACATTAACGCCCAGCTGGGAAGCCATTTCATCACCGGTTGTGATTATATTAAGATCCCTTGAAAAACTGTAAAGTATAAGACCCGCAATCAGCACGAAGGGGCCGATTATCGCAAGCTGAGTGTACTGACTCTGACTCAGGTCACCATAGAGCCAGAAGAGCATTGTATGAAGCCTGTCATCAGCTGATGTTGAAATAAAAAACATAATGATCGCTGTAAAAAAGGCATTAACTATAACACCTGTAAGAAGTATGGTTGATGATTCCATCCCCATCTTTCGGGCGCCGAGGAACATTACAAGGAATATGGTAAAAAGAGCACCGCCAAAGGATAAAAGCGGAACACCGATTGAAAAGCTGAATCCGACAGTTATTGCTATAACAGCACCAAAGGCCGAACCGCTTGAAACCCCGAGGATAAAGGGATCAGCAAGAGGATTGCGTAAAATAGCCTGAAAGGTTACACCTCCCAGTGAAAGTGCAAAACCCACAAGCCCTGCAAGTATAATGCGGGGAAGCCTTATCTTGAATATAATCAGCCTTATTGGGTCATCCTGGGGCACCGAACCTGTAATAACGCCTATGACATCTTTGAGAGATACATCCGCGGTTCCAAGTACAAGAGAAAGCACCATAACAACAACAAGTGTGATGCACATCATCAGGGTTACAAAAATAACCTTTTGAGGTGTCAGGATGCTTTTTATTTTCAATTCATCTGTCATATATATTTTCGTTTTCAGTTTTTTTTCAAATTATATCAGCGAGCAAATCCAGCGAAATGCAGGATATTTACATTTTTCCGTAGGGGCACAGGGCACTGTGCCCTTTAACCGGCATCATACTTCAAATGGGCACGATGCCTCGTGCCCCTACGATCAGAGTATGATCCCAGTTTTTTCCAGCATCCAGTATTCAGAAACCAGCATTTGATACCAGGAGGCCGGTATTAATTTTCCCCTGCGCCCTGCGCCTTGAGCCCTGCGCCATCATTAACCGTCTCCCAGTCCACCTCCGGATGAATAAGCCTTGCCATTGCTTCTATTCCATCAATGATCCTTGGAGAGGGCCTGTCTATCAGGTCCGAATCTATCAGGTACACCTTGCCGTCACGTGCCGCCGGGATAGATTTCCATTTAAGCCATTCCACCCTTGCCTTTTCAAACTCTCCTCCCCTGTCCATTGAGGATATAATCATTATCTCCGGTTTCCGCTTTAATATTTCTTCTATGCTCACCCTTGGGTAACTTATCTTTGATTCGGCTGTCATATTAATACCGCCGGAAATATTTATAATATCCTGATGAAAGGTATCTTTATTTACAGTCATAATGGGGTGAAGGTTTATCTGCAGAAATACAAGGGGTTTCCTTTTATCTTTTACATTGTTTTTAATTTTTGCCAGCCTTGCATCGAGTTTATCAGCAAGCATGTCGGCCTTTTTTTCAACACCGCACAAACGTCCGACTATCCTGACTGTTTCTATTACTTCAACAACATTTTTAGGGTTCACAATATAGGTGGGGATTTTTGCCTGTTCAAGCAGGTCAACTATTCCTGGTTTATTACCGTCTCTTGTTCCTATTACAAGATCAGGCCCGAGAGTAAGTATCTTTTCTATATTTACATCTATATAGCTGCCGACCTTTGGTTTTTCCAGCGCTTCGGGAGGATAGTAGCTGTAATTGGTAACCCCTACTACTTTATCTCCAAGCCCCAGGTAATAGAGTATTTCCGTAAGGCTTGGTGCAAGGGGCACTATTCTGGTCGGAGCGTGCTCTATTACCACATCTCGTCCCACAGCATCCTTAAAGCTTTCTGCTCCTGCAGCACCGGACATCCCAATTAAAGCAAATGCCAGTAATATTGTTGATATGATTTTCATAGGTTGTTTTATTTCCTGTTACATAAACCGTTTAACAGTGCATTTAATGCCATCTTTATTACAACTGGAATATTTTCTGCTTCTACCAGCTCTTCAGTTTCAAGAACATCATTACCTGAAATTTCTCTGGCAGTATATGTACACTGTTTTTTAAACGCTGTAAGATCCTTAACCAGGCCTCTTTCATAATCATCACTTATGCTGAATGAAGATGATAAAAAAGATGAATATTCCGGTTTTAAAAGCAGTTTTTCAAGATCACATGCAGTCTGCTTTTTTCCGGTTTTACATTCTGTTTTATCCGAAATAAGGCTGCTTCCCAGCGTTATCTTTCTATCCCTAAGCCTCTGAAAAATATTTCTTTCGGCTATAATTCCGTTCTGTTTATATACTGCTTCTTTTACAGCCTTATAAACAGATGACGCAATAAGTTCACCAAGCTTTGTATGCCCGCCTGTATTATCAAGGGGCTTATCACCAATGCCCTGTGCAATTATCATATTATCAGTACCGGTTCCGGTTGCCTGGTATCCGGGGCTGTAAGCACTTCTTATATCAAGATCCTGAAGAGCTGCTGTCTTGGCCTCTGTAGCTGTAATAATAGCCCTTGTCATTGCCCTTTGGGTAATCTTCATATTGGGCAGCACCAGTATATTAATTGTACCCGGCTCGTAATAACTGCCTTCATCTACAGACATTCTCATTGCATTGGATTTAACACCGGCAGTTACTACGGCAAATACTTCGAGATCTCTGAATTTTTCTTTTACAACCGCAACATGGTCAACATCAGCACCTGTAAACAGAAAGCTGGTATTTTCACCTGTTTTCCCTAGAGCTTTAAAAACATTGGCTCTCATTCCTTCAAGGCCTTCCATATGAGCCACGCTCCAGCATGAAAGCGGTGCATAATGGTTTCCTATGGATTCTATATTTTCCCTGGTCCCTTCAAGGGTCGAAATGACATTTATAGGTCTATCGAAATCAATAATCAATGTTTTATTAGTAAAATCATAGAGATTGGTCGTATAGACATTTGCGTCCTTTATGTAATCAAGACCAATATCTATTTTTTTAGATTTAACAACACTTTCAGGAAGAACAAGCCTGTTTTTATCTCCGTACTCTTTACTGTAAATTTCTGCAGAAAGCCATGAGACAAAATACCCCGTGTTTGTTGCAGCCCTGCATGTAAGATCGCACGGGTAATACTGTATATTATAATTTTTTACTGCCTCAATATCCTTTAAATCGGGATCGGTTAAAAGGGCGTTTCCCCCGGCCCTGTCTTTATCACACCCGTATATCATCTGCGGATTAAACCTTAACAGGTCTTCCTTATTTATCGATACAACGCTTCCTTTTTTATTGAATACAGGAGCTATTCCGCCGGCAAGTGTTATAAATTCTTTCTGAAAGGAATCATCGCCCGGGGTCATAAAGCCGCTGCTCCCCATAATACGCATGACTCTTTTTTTCTTTTCAGGCGGGATGAGGCTTGTTTTTTTTTTAATCAGATCAATATATTTTTTATTTTCTCTGATGATGCTGTCTGCATTTTCTTTTTTATTGAATATCTCACCTATGAGCTCGATATACCTGAAACTCTGTTCTATACTTACTGTCTCAAAGTCTATCAGGATAACGTCCCTGTCTTTGAATTTTTCTATAACTCCATTCTGGATATCATTATAAAAAATAATATCAGGTTCGTAGCTGGCTGCGAGATCAAGGTCAGGCCTGAGGAAGCCTCCTACTATATCTTTTCCTGCAGTTTCAGGCGGATATGTGCTGTGATGGGTTATTGCCTTTAATTTATCCCCTGCTCCAATACGGCAGATGATCTCTGTAATTGAAGGGACAAGGGATACAACTTTTGCGGGTTCTTTTCTGATAACAATATCCCGGCCACTGCTATCCTTAAAATTCAGCGGATAGCAGTAGCTCGTTGTAAGGGAGGCCGTGATTACGGCAAAAAAGACCGCCAGGCAAGCAATCAGTTTAAACCGTAATACCGGGATATCATTTTTAAAACTAAAACAATACATAAACTCCTTTTAAGCCGTGTAACCTAAAATGACAGTTTTATACCTGCCCTGTAGGTTGCTTCAGGCATCGGGTAGTAACTGAAAAAGTCAGGTCCCCATGAGTTGTAAAATCCGTAATCGGAGTACTCTTCGCCTAATATGTTTGCTGCATTAATAAAGAATTCACCTTTACCGAACTCATAACCGAAATAAACATCAACGGTCTGGTATGAGTCCATCTGTTTTGCGTCATTAGCATAATCGCCGCCAAAATACTTCTCACCTACGTAGTTATACTGGATTTTCCCTGAAAATTTTTCATATTTCATATCAATACCCAGGTTGTACTTCCACTCAGGAACAAGAGGTATTTTTTTGCCGGCATAGTCGCCCTGTCTGAATTCTGCATCAGTATATCCAACATTTCCGAATATTGCCGCAAAAGAACATGTCTGGTATCTAAAATCAGCCTCAAACCCTTTATGACGTGTCTCATCAAGGTTTTCATTCTGCCAGGTAACATTGCTGTAGGCTATTTCGTTTTCAATATCCATGGTATAAATTCTTGCATTTAATACAAGTTTTGAAGCAATAGAGTACCTTGCACCAAGTTCATAGCCTTCTGAGGTTTCCTGTTTCAGACCGGTATTGATCGCCCCGGTATACAGGCTGGTAAATTCATCAACAACCGGATACCTGAAAGCCTCATAAACCCTGGCATAAACCTTTGAACCTGGGTTAAAGTTATATGACACGCCAAAATGCCAGGCTGTTTCTGAGTCATTAAAAGCATAACCTGCGGCAGAACCGTCAAAATCAGTTGCCAGATTTAATTCCGGATCTTCGTATCTTATACCGGCATTAAGGATAACCGCATCCATAATGGTAAATTCATCCTGCAGGTAATAGCTTAAGGTCTCTTTTGTGTGATCAAATTTATTTGTTGTTGAACCCTTTGCTGCGCCCCTGTAGGCATCGTAATCGGTTTCATAATAATCGATACCCACAGTCAGCCTGTTGTCAACAGCATCAAGATCAAGGTCATATACATACTGTGCATTTAAACCGTCTGTTTCTGACTCGATCATCATATAGCTTGCCCATGAAACCATATCGCTGTCCCGGTCCTCTTCTCTTCTGTTTGCACGAAGAGTTAAAACACCGGCTGCATCAAAATCAAACTCAGCGCCAAGTCCGATAAAGAAATCCTCATCCTTTCCTTCATCCTGAAGAGCGGCAGCCTGTTTGCGGTTGGCAGTCATCTGCGCCTCGGTGAGTGATCCGGGAAGCTGGTATTCCGATTCACCGGCACTTACATCCAGAGAAAGCATAATGGTATCGGAAGGATAAACCTGAACCTTGCCGTATACACTGCTTCTTTCTGCCTTTGTGCGGTCGCGGTAACCGTTTGTTTTATTCCTGTTTCCCCCGAGCTGAACGCCAAATGCCCCGCTGTTATAATTAAAAATAGCGCTGCCGCTGCTGGTTACATTGTTTCCGCCGGCTGCTTCAACATCTACAGAAACACCTTCCTTGATATCCTTGGTAATGATGTTGATAACACCGCCCATGGCGTTATCACCGTAAAGAACCGCGCCTGATCCGTAAAGCACCTCGATTCTTTCGATATTGTTTACAGGAATAAGAGTCCATCTCACGCTTGACTGCTCAATAGGATTAACTCTTCTTCCGTTTATAACTACTGCAACATGACGGTCTGCTGATTCACCAAAGCCGCCCATATCTATAACCTGGTTATTTCCGTTTCCGTTAAGGTCGCTTACGGTTACACCGCCGAGAACCCTTAGTATATCGGGCACTGACTGTGCTCCGCTTTTCTGTATATCTTCAGCAGTTATAACTGAAACATTGGCAGGAACCTTTGCTATTTCCTGTTCGTATCTTGTTCCGGTTACAACAACCTCATCCATTCTTTTTGTAACGGTTTCCTCTTCAGCTAAAACCGTTCCTGCAGCTGTCACTGCCAATGCAGCAGTAATTGCAATAAAAAGTTTTTTCATATCTTCCCCCTGTGCGAAATATAGTTTGTAATTCGCTCTAAAAAATAAAAAACCCCGAATCGATTAAATCGACCCGGGGATTACCCTTTTTATCCACTAGATCAGTAATTTATTGCCATATTCCGCGATGACGAATAACTGTTTCAGGCAGGTCTTCTGACTTCCTCCCCTCTGTTAACGGCCTTCCCATTAAAAAAACAGTGGCGCACGAGGATTAAAGAAGTTCCTTTTTCTCTAAGAAAAAGAAGAGGTTACAGCGGCGGGTCCGTTCCCGATTTTAACGGGATTCCCTTTTAAGTTCATTTAATTAACACCTGATTTTTTGTTGTATTTATGAAAAAACACTGCAAGAGTCAAGTTTTTAATACTTGTATTTTTTTGCGCATCACGCTCTTTTAATGTTTTTTCAGCAATGGCAAAGGGATTCCTGAGCCCTGTATACCAGCATCATCAAACAGATAAGCAATTTATTTCAAGCTTTTTCCTTGACACTATTTTCACTATTCATGTACAAAGTCGCCATTCAGGTGCTTTTAAAAGCATAAAAGGGAATCCTGTTAAAATCAGGAACGGGCCCGCCGCTGTAACCGGGGACGAAAACCGCAGCAACACCACTGATTTAATATCGGGAAGGTACGGTTAGTAGGATAATCCGGAAGTCAGAAGACCTGCCTGGGTACATAGGGTATAATTCGCGAGGAAGGCGTTTTACCTGTATATTTTCTGTGGATAAAAAAGGGACATCCCGGATCTATATTTTTTAGATCCGGGATTTTTTTTTGGCTTTAATATAAATTTTAGAGGAAATTTTTGAGACCTTCAGTTGTAAATAAAACCGAATTACTGATCTGTTCAGTTTTTATAATCCTTCTTCTATCTCCATACAACTATTCTCAACAGCAGGAAACAGACGGTGATGTTTATACACTTGATACAATTGAAGTAACCTCAAGAAAACTTTCCGAATATATTAAAAACAACCCTCAGAATATTGTTGAGATGAACAATCAGGAAATTATCAATAGAAATTTTCTGGCTGTTGATGAGGCAATAGGATCAATGCCGGGAGTTGATGTATCCCAGGGAGCAAACAGCAGCGGAGCAAAGATATCTATTCGCGGTGGCGGAGGTTCAGGATCTGTACTTGTGCTTATAGACGGGAAAGCTGTTAATTCTGCACAATACGGCGGAGTTAACCTGGACAGCATCCCTATCGATATTGTTGACAGGATTACAGTCTTTAAACCGCCGGTACCCGTTTGGCTCGGCCCGGGAGGGGCAGGCGGGGTTATAAATATCACAACAAAAAACAGCGGTGAAAAACGCTTAAAAAAACAGGAAAACAGCGGGCGGATCAAAATAAACGGCGGCTCCTACGGAAAAGCAGAAATCAATGCCAGTTACATGGCAAATAAAAAAGACAGTAAACTGATGCTTACAGGCGGAGCTGATCATAAAGACGGGAAAAGAGTAAACAGCGACAGCGACAGCAGAAGAGCAAGTTTCAAATATCAGAAAGAAGGCTCATCAGGCAACCGGTATGACGTAAACGGAAGATATTATTACTCGGAACACGGTTCATCCGGCCCCACGGATAATGTTACTCCTGATGCAAGACAGACCTACCAGAAGGGTGCACTTGATTTTCAGGCAAAGGGGCTTTTAAAAAACAAAAAAGAGTATTCGGTTAAGACATATGCCGATGTCACAGACCTGGAAGACAAGTCCCAGGCGGGATATATATCGACCCTTGATATTCTTAAGGCCGGTATAAGCAGTGAACTTACCTGGGACAACGAAGAAAAAAGACTGGCAAAAAGGCTTGGTCTGCTTTTTGAAACAAACAGGGTTGATCATAATCTTTCAGGAAAACATCACAGAGAAAAAATATCTCTCCATCTTCAGCAGGACAGGCAGTTCGACAACTTTAATGCAACACTTGGTCTCAGGGGCGATTATACAAATGATTTCGGAACATTTCCTGCAGTCAGTACAGGTATCAGTTATTCCATTACAAAGGATACAGTGGTCAAAACAACCGGAGGTTATTCGGCTGGCATACCGACATTTAATCAGTTATATCAGCCAAGCCACGGCTCAATTGATCTTGTAAGGGGTAACCCGAACCTTGAAGAAGAAAACATATATGCATTTGATCTCAGTCTGTCCCATAACTTTGATAAAAACACGGTACTGAATGCATCTCTTTTCAGGACAGATACTAAAAACCTTATCACCAATGTAAGGGGTGAAGACCTTATTATCAGACCGGTGAATGTCTCAAAGGCATACAAACAGGGAGCGGAACTTTCTTTTAAAACACCTGTAACTGAACTCATCTTAATAGATATAAGCTACATTTATCAGGACACAAAAAACAAAGATACAGGCACGGTCCTTGCCTATTCTCCGGAACACAAATTCAGGATAACAGGCAAATTCAGTCTGCCTGCAAAAACAAGATTTGAGGCTACCATAAAAGGAAACAGCAGGCAGTACAGCAGCCCCGGCACAGCCAGGGAAGAAAAGCTGGACAAATATGCTGCCCTTTACCTTAAAATCGTGCAACCCGTTACATTAATGGATCAGGGAGGGGAGATCTATATTCATATCGATAACCTCCTTGATGCTGATTTTGAAAACCATGCGAATTACCCGGATGACGGGATCAGATTTATCGCAGGCATAAATCTTAATTTTTAGGTACAGGCAGTAAATATGGAATATCACAGTCTAATACTTGGAGTACTTTTAAGCATAGGTATCTTTGCAGTAAAAAGCGGTGCAGGGCTTGCCTATTTTTTTGAAGGTCAGTCAAATCTAAAAAACAAAGTTACCGGTTTTATACTTTTCAGTACAGCCTATATGATTGTATTTCTTGCAGCTATGCTTTTAATTAAAAAAATTGATCCGGTGACACACCTTATGAGCATACAGCAGTTTATCAAATCCGGAATGCTGATACATATTGTAATGGCCTTTTTAATGATTGTATGGGGAGTTATTCTGCTCAGGCACAATAAATCGCATCATAAAAGAAGCAGAGGCTGGATGCTTCTTGCCCTGCCATGCCCTGTATGTATAACCGTAATTTTCATATCAACAGCCTTTTTAATAACACTTTATCCGGATGCCCCGCTGACTGCAGCCGGCGGACTTTACGTTTCATTTACAGGCATCAACATTATAACTGTGTTTGCTATAAATATTTACAGTAAACATCAGGATATAGAACCTGAATCCTTCCTGGGAAACATCATGCTGTTTATTGCAGTATACTTTATACTCTCAGTATCTGTAATGCCGCATTTTTCAGACATCGACAAAGTATACCGTCTGGCCATGTACAAGGGAAGAGAGCAGTCAAAGGAATTGCTTTATTTTACTCCATGCCTTGTCCTGACTGTCCTGGCCTTTGCGAGCGGTTTTATTTTTAAATATAAAAGAATTATAAGGAGAATTTTATAATGGACATCGGGGCATTACTCAAAGCCTTTATATACCTGATATCTTCGTCACTCCTGTACCCTGTTCTGTTTCTGCTGGTACTTCTGACATTACTGATAATCATTTATGCAGGATCATTTTTTGCGGAATGGATCGAGCTATCCAGACTCGAGAAATACTCGCCACGGGATCTGCCGGGACTTATTAAAAACGATAAACATTCAGGAGTATTAACCCACAGGGTTAACGGATATATAAAATCGTTAAAGGAAATATTAAAAAACGGTAAAGAGGTTGAAGTATCGGTAGAAAACCTGCTGCAGGAAACAAGCATCAGGTTATGGAAATCAATGGATAAATACAGGATACTCGTAAGAGTAGCTCCTTCCCTGGGACTTATAGGGACCCTTATACCAATGGGTACCGGTCTGGCAGCACTTGGACAGGGAGATATGACAAAGCTTACCACAGACCTTGTTATTGCCTTTACAACTACGGTTGTTGGTCTGGCAGTAGGAACATGCGCCTTCTTTTTATATACAGTACGTCGCAGGTGGATAGAGGCGGATATTAAAAATATGGAACTTGCCACAGAACTGCTTGTACCTCTTAAGGATGAATCATGAGATACTTCAGCAAAAAACGAATTTTCAGAAATAACAAACCCGGCGGAGCACAGGCCTTCAGCGATGACGACCCCATGTCCGGAGTTGCAAATCTTTTTGATATCGGCCTTGTATTTATTGTAGGTCTGCTCATGACACTTTTCAGCGTGTTTCAGCTGCAGGACCTGTTTGACCAGAACTCGGACCTGACGATAATGAAGCAGACCAGTTCAGGTCAGATGGAAATAATAACAAAAAAAGGAACAAAGGTTAAAGCCATGAAGGTTTCAGAGTCAAAGACATCAGGAAACGGTGAAAGACTCGGGACAGCCTACCGCCTTGAAGACGGAACCATGGTTTATGTTCCTGAGACAAACCAGTAAAAAAGGAAATAAGGATGGATCTGATAACAGGTGAAAAGATCGAACAGATGAGCATGGATACAATTGACCGCGAGGCAGGAGATCATGGATTTTCTCCTGATAAATGGGCCGTCATAAGACGTATGATCCATGCATCGGCAGATTTTGATATTATACCGCTGATAAAGTTTAATAATAACCCCATTGAAGCAGGTATGGAGGCTATTAAAAAAGGCGCCCCAATTATAACAGACAGCACCATGCTTAAAAGCGGAATCTCAAGGGCACGGCTGAAAAAAATCAACCGGGCATATGAAGGTGAAAATATCTTCTGCAATGTTGCTGACAAAAAGGTCGGCGAGCTTGCAAAGGAACATTCTCTTCCCAGGTCGGTTTTTAATGTACGCTCCCTTAAGGATAAGGTAGACGGCGGAATTATATGTGTAGGAAATGCACCCACTGCACTCTGGGAAGTCATGAGACTCATGAAGGAAGAGAATATAAAACCAGCGCTTATATTTGCCATGCCGGTAGGGTTTATAAACGTGGTTGAATCAAAGGAGATGCTTAAGGATTTTGATGTCCCCTATATAATGATGGAAGGCAGACGGGGCGGAACAACCTTTGTTGTTGCTGCAATAAATGCAATAACAATATTAACACTTGAGGAGATGAACAGATGAAAGCAATAATTCTGCTGGGCCACGGAAGCCGTGTTCCTGGTGCAGGAAAAGATATGGAGAGAGCTGTAGCCATTTTAAAGGAAAAATATAACCTTGAAATGGTGATAAGCTGCAATATGTCAAGACTCGGGCCTCACTTTCCGGAGACACTGGAAGAATGCGTTAAGGAAGGTGCTGAAGAGGTGGTGGTAATTCCCTACTTTTTAAACATGGGGCTTCACATAAGGCTTGATATTCCTGAAATGATGCAGGAAGAAGCAAAAAAATATCCGGATGTTAAGCTTGTTTACGGAAAACAGCTTGGCTTTGATGATATATTTGCTGATATACTGCATAAACGAATTGAAGAATCCGCTGACTTACCGGATGTAAGAGACCTTGAACTGGCGCCAAGAGATTCATTTCCGGTTCCGGAAGGACAGGGAGAGTTTGTAGAAATGGACCCTGAAGAAGCAAAACATTATTCCGAACATCACGGGCATTCACACTCACACAGTCATGGGCACTAAGAACAGAGAAAATTTAAAAGAAGGTATCACAACAGGTTCATGCGCAGCTGCTGCAGCGGCGGCGGCTATTGAAACATATTTGGGAAAACCTCCCCATGAAGTTACAATAGATCTTCCGGGCAGTGAAAAAAAGCTTAATATAACGGTTCATAAAACAGGTACTGCAGGGGATGGTGAAAATAATATCTGCAGTGCAGTTATCAGGAAAAATGCAGGAGATGACCCGGATATAACCCATGGAGCACTGATAGGAGTTCAGCTTTATGTAACCCCTTACGATAACAATCACGTTATAATAAGGGGCGGCAGAGGTGTCGGCACTGTAACAAGGCCGGGCCTTCCGGTAAAAGAAGGAGAACCGGCCATAAACCCGGTTCCGCGCCAGATGATAGAGCATGAAATTCTCACCCGAATACCTTCCGGAAAAAGCCTGCAGGTTATAGCTACGGTCTTTATAGAAGACGGAGAAACACTGGCTAAAAACACACTCAACCCAAGGCTTGGTATTGTTGGAGGATTGTCTATTCTGGGTACAACAGGAATAGTAAAGCCCTATTCTGCAAAAAGCTATACGGATACCATAGATATATGCCTTAAATCGGCCAGGTATGAAAATTGGGAAACAGTAGCCTTAAGCACAGGCAGAAAAAGCGAAAAGCTTGTTCAAAAACTTTACCCAGACCTGGATGAAAAGTGTTTTATACAGACAGCGGATTTTTTTGAATATGCCCTAAATAAATCCGTAGAAACAGGGTTTAAGCAGATAATACTTTCATGCTTTTTCGGCAAACTCTGCAAGTGGGCTATGAAAATGAGATACACACATGCAAGGTCCGGACTTATTGATTTTGGTTACCTATCCGAGCTTGCAGGTAATAACGGAAGCTCAAAAGAGTTTTGCGAATTTGTAAAAACAGCCAACAATGCAAGGCAGATATTTGAATCGGACTTTAAAGAAAGAGATTCATTTATTGAGCTGATGGGTAAAATGGCTGCAGAAAATGCAAGAGATATGAGTGATGAAAAGGCAGGGATTACTGTGTGCCTTTTTGATTATGATGGAGAGCTTTTCAGTAAATTCGTAGAGACAGGTTTTTAACCTGTCTAAAAATGGTTATTCCGTGCAGGTTTATTTTGCAACAGGCATTGGAGGTTGTAACACAAAAAAAAGACAGGTCAGAGACCTGTCTCTACAAAAATATAGATTCCCGCATGCGCGGGAATGACGACTCTATTAATGTAAGCATCACCGTCATTCCCCGACTTGCCCGTCGAGGCGTAGCCTTGTGCGAAGAGTGAATCGGGGAATCCAGTAAAAAAGGTATGAAAAAGCAAGATAGAGTTTTCACCTTAAACGGTTAAATAAAGAATTTTAAACTAATTATAAAAATGAATAAAAATAAAATAAAAATAATAGGCCTTGATGCCAGCACCCCGGAAATATCACCCGAAAAATTAAAGATCATTCTTTCGTCGGATGTACTTGTCGGAGGCAAGCGGCACCTTGAGCTTTTTAAACAGTACAAAGGAACTACCCTGCCTGTCACAGGTCATATCGCAGGACTTCTTGACGATATAAAAAAACACCGTGACAGCGGTGCAGTTATAGCAGCGATTGCAAGCGGGGACCCTCTTCTTTTTGGAATAGGCAACACCCTTGTAAAACATTTTGGAGTTGATGCAGTAGAAATTCATCCCGGAATATCAGCTGTTCAGGCATCCCTTTCAAGACTTGGCTTAAAAACTGAAAATGTAAATATTATAAACAGGCACGCCCGAACCGGTGAATCCATGGATAATATTTTTTACCATGCTGTTTCTGTAATACTCACATCAGATAAATTTACACCCTCCGATGCAATTCAGGAAATATTAGAAAAATTTCCTGGTGCCCCGGAGTGGAACGGTCACATATGCGAATGTCTTGGAACAGACCAGGAAAAAATAAGATCCGGAAAACTTCATGAGCTTACGGATATTGAAAATGTAAAAATGCCCAACCTTGTTGTTATCGAAAATCCGAATCCCGCAGAAGCAAAACCGGGATCAGCCGATTTTGGAAGAAATGACCATGAGTTTGAGCATGATGCAAACATGATTACCCACCCCGAAGTAAGAGCTGTTACCCTTTCAAAACTTTCATTAGGAAGCAGTAAAGTAATGTGGGACATAGGTGCTGGTTCAGGTTCTGTCGGCATTGAAGCAGCACTTCTTGCTCCGGGGACAGCAGTCTACTGCATCGAGAAAAACGATGAAAGAATAGCGCGAGTTATAAAAAACAAGGAAAAACATAATGTAAAAAACCTTACTCCTGTTCATGGAAATGCAACAGAAGTATGCCCATCCCTGCCTGATCCGGACAGGATATTTTTCGGCGGAGGAGGTCAGGATCTCTATGCTCTTTTAACATCCAGCTACAGGGTATTAAAAGAACATGGAATTATGGTGATAAACACGGTAACAATGGAAGCTTTTGAAACCGCAAGGAGTTTCTGCATGTCCGAATCTGTGAAGTTTGAACTGATAGAACTCCAGGTATCAAAACAGCATTCATTTTCCGGCTACCACATGCTTAAACCCGACAACCCTGTATCAATTTTTACGGTAAAAAAATGAATAAAAACAGAAAACTATATTTTATCGGCATAGGTCCCGGCGACCCTGAACTTTTAACTTTAAAGGCCGTAAGGCTTATCAAGGAATGCGATGTTCTGTTTTTTCCGGCAGGTAAAAAATCATCAAATGATTCAATTGCCCTTAAAATTATCGGCGACATAATAGACCTTGAAAAAAAGCGGGTGCATTTTCTGCACTTTCCTATGGTAAAGGGTGCGGATAAAATCATATCTGCAGCAGAGCCTTCAGTAGATGTAATAGACAATGAACTTTCCGAAGGAGAAACCGGAGTTTTTATAACAGTCGGCTGCTCAACAATATACTCAACAGCCGGAAACATGTTCGTATCAATGAAAAAAAGAGATCTTGATATCTTTTTTGTGCCGGGTGTGAGCTCCATAAATGCAACAGCATCTGCCGCAGGCACCCCCATGATATATTCGGAAGAAAAACTTGCAGTAATCCCGACAACATACTCAATAGACAAAATAGAAACATATATTGACATGTTTGAAACACTGGTTCTTATGAAGGCCCACAGCAGCATAGGAATAATAAGGGAACTTCTTGATAAAAAAGGACTTTCGGAAACATCCTTTATAGTTGAAAGAGCAACCACCGATGAAGAAAAAGTATTCCGTATCTCGGACCTTCCTTCGGACTTCAAACCTCACTATATGAGTACGGTTTTAATAAAGAAAAAATATGGAGAATAATATGGCTATAGTCAGTTTTATAGGGGCAGGCCCGGGAGATCCGGAACTGATCACACTCAAAGGAGTAAACAGGATAAAAACAGCCGGGCTTATCATATATGCAGGCTCTCTTGTACCGGACAGCGTGTTTATACCCCACACAGACCTTACGAGGGATAATATTCACAGCAGTGCCGATCTTACCCTTGAAGAAACGCACGCACTGATTGTAAAGGCGATTTCGGAAGGAAAAAATGTTGCAAGAGTGCACACAGGAGACCCTTCCATGTACGGTGCAACAAGCGAGCAGATGGCCCTGCTGGATAGAGACGGCATTGAGTACGAAGTAGTCCCGGGAATTTCATCGGCAATGGCTGCGGCGGCGGCCCTTAAAACCGAATTTACCTTTCCTGAAGTGACCCAGACCGCAATATTCACAAGAATACACGGGCAGACACCTGTCCCAGAAAAAGAAGACCTTGATAAACTGGCAGAACACCAGGCCACAATGGTGATCTTTTTAAGTACCGGAAGATCCGAAGCGGTTGTTGAAAAACTCACAAAATCCTACCCGGCTGACACCCCGGCGGTTATCGCCTATCGTGTGGGATGGCCGGAACAGAATCTGATCCACACCACAGTCGAAAAAATTGCAGAAAAGATAAAAGAGTATGGACTTAAAAGGCAGGCCCTGATAATGGTAGGCCACGTATTTGATACGAAAACAAAAACAACCGGAAGATCCATACTTTATGGAACGGACAAAAAGGATTCTGCATGATTAAACATTCACCTATTGCCATTTGGACTCTGAATGAAAAGAGTCTTAAAACAGCTTTGAGGCTCAGGAGTGTCAGGGGAATTAAAGATATTTTTACATCAAACACTTTAAAAGCAAGGTATGATAACCCCAGGATAAAGGGATATGACAAATTCAGCGACAGCCTGAGCGATAACTTCCATGAATATAAGGGCCACGTATTTATTATGGCTACCGGTGTAGTTATCAGGACAATCGCCGGGCTGATTAAAGATAAAACAACTGATCCGGCCATTGTGGTTATGGATGATCAGGGGAAAAACGTGATAAGCCTTCTTTCCGGTCACATGGGAGGGGCAAACACAATTACAATGCAGCTTGCTTCCTTTTTGGGAGGAAACCCTGTTATTACCACAGCGACTGATGTTAACGATATTATTGCGGTCGATACTATTGCATCGGAAATCGGCGCTAAAATCGAAAACAAGGAAGTAATAAAGGTTGTATCTTCAGCCATGCTGAAAAACGAGCCTGTGGCATTTATCTCAGATATCGGCCTTTTTAACAGGTATTACGGACAGGCAGATTACAGGCCTGACTTTTTCAGAAATATTGTTGATGTCAATCCCAATGAGTATTCAGCCATATGTATTGTGTCCGAAAAACAGCACAGCATACCGCCGGATGTTCTAAAAAAAGTTTTAATGATCAGACCCAGAAATATTGTACTGGGGATAGGCTGCAACAGCGGAACCACTAAAGAAGAGATAACTGCAGCAGTAGAAAAAATACTGGATCAGAAAGCTCTGTCTCCCCTTTCAATTTCCGATATAGCAACTATAGACAAAAAAAAGGATGAGCCGGGCCTTCTTGAATACTGTGAATCCATTGACTGTAAGCTTACATATTACACTTCCGAAGAACTGAACGCTGTTGAGTATATGGGTATGACAAAGGCATCAGAAAACGTCTATAAGCATGTCGGGGCTTACGGAGTATCGGAGCCGGCAGCGATTTTATGCGCAGGAAAAGGCGCAATGCTTGTAATGAATAAAATAAAGTCAGGTAATATGACCCTGGCAATTGTAAAAAAGAAACTGGATTATTTATATGTCAAATAACAATGGAAAGCTTTTCGTCCTGGGAATAGGTCCGGGAGGAATGGATTATATGACAGCCCGGACCCGTCAGCTCATAGAAATGAGCGATGCAGTAGCCGGATATAAAAACTATATTGAGCTGATCAGTTCTCTTACCGGGGATAAGGAAATCATAAGCACCGGAATGACTAAAGAGATAGAACGGGTAGATATGGCCATTGATGCAGCGGCATCAGGAAAAACCGTTTCACTTGTATGCTCCGGCGACTCGGGCATATACGGCATGGCAGGCCTTGTTTACGAACGTATGGAAGCAAAAGATATTCAGATCGAAGTTGAAGTTTCTCCGGGTGTTACCGCAGGCATTGCTGCAGGCTCACTTTTAGGTTCGCCTCTTACAAACGACTTTATAACAATCAGTCTTTCCAATCTGTTAACTCCCACAGAAACGGTTAAAAAACGGATAACAACAGCAGCTCAGTCCGATATGGCTACTGCCGTTTATAATCCGATCAGTAAAAGAAGAAAGGAACTGATAGAGTTCCTTCGGGAGCAGTTTTTAGAATATCGTGATAAATCCACACCGGTCGGCGTTGTCACCCATGCATTAAGAGAAGGCCAGAGAGTAGAGATAAGAACTCTTGAAGATTTCCTTGATGCGGAAATGGATATGAATACCATACTGATATTCGGAAACAGCGACACCTGCATAATTAACGGTAAAATGGTTACCCGCAGGGGATACGAACGAAAAGAAAAAGCAGTATAAAAAACATGCATACAAAGGCCATATTAATTGCCGGAGCAGGAAGCGGAACAGGAAAAACAACCGTATCCCTTGGCCTGATGGCAGCACTTAAAAAAAAAGGATTAAAAGTTCAGGCATTTAAAACCGGACCTGACTATATAGACCCCAGCCTCCACAGGGTTGTAACCGGCAGCCCGTCTGTCAATCTTGATACATGGATGATGCCTCCCGATTTTTTATCTCGCTCCTTTGAGTCCCGTGCGGCAAAGGCCGATATTTCGGTAATTGAAGGAGTCATGGGGCTGCACGACGGAAGAGAACCTGACTCTCCGGCCGGATCCACAGCAGAGCTTGCCGCATCACTCGGCGCACCTGTCATACTTGTAATCAATGCAAAATCCATGGCCAGAACAATAGCGGCCATTGTAAACGGACTCATCCAGTTTGATAAAAGGGTAAATGTAACGGGCCTGATACTTAATAATGTAGGAAGCCCGAAGCATCTGGACATCCTTAAAAAAGCCGTATCAGCATACTGCTCAGTTCCTGTTCTTGGAGCACTTCCTGCAGTTAAAGACATCACCCTTCCCTCTCGTCACCTCGGGCTTTTTATGGGAGAGGACGGGGTTCTTGAAGATAAGCTGGAAAAACTGGCTGAGACCATCAGCGGCCATATCGATTTGGATAAAGTTATCGAGGCCTCAAAGATGGAGATAGAAGGCAAATCTCTTTTTGACAGCCCGGAAGAAACAGGAAAGGGAACAATAGCAGTAGCAAGGGACAGGGCCTTTTGTTTTTACTATGAGGATAACTTTGAGATATTAAAGCAGCTTGGTTACAGGATACGCTTTTTCAGCCCCCTGGAGGATAAGGAAATCCCGGAGGATGCAGATGCTGTTTATTTTGGAGGGGGATACCCTGAACTTTATGCAGATCAGCTATCAGAGAACAAAGAACTGAGAGAATCCATAAAAGAAGAAAGCGGCAAAGGAAAGCGGATCTATGCCGAATGCGGCGGATTAATGTATCTCGGCAGAACACTGACAGATACAGAGGGTAAAAAGCACGATATGTGCGGTTGTCTCCCCTATGATACTGTTATGAAAAAAAGATTCCAGTCACTCGGTTACACGGAAGTTATTCCGGAGGAGGACTTTCTGTTTATAAAAGGATCAAAGCCCTTAAGAGGACACTGTTTTCATTATTCCGAAATGATCATGGATAAAAACGCTGATGTTGAATCATTTTACAGGGGAACTCCCCCTGAAAAGGCAAAGGGCTACAGGGTAAAAAACACCGTTGCATCATATGTACACCTGCATCTTTCATCTCTTTTTTAACTGCCTGATAACCCCAAAACGCCAATAGGATGAATTGAATGCAGGGGCACAGCGCGCCGTATAATTTATAGAAAAGCTTTTTTGTTTTTTATAATGAATAGTTCTTTTCTTTTGCTTTTCTTGGCGTTCCTGGCGTCTTTGCGGTTCAGATTTAAAAATCACGGTTTTCATTCCCTTTTTTGTCTGGTAATATACCTTAAGATTTTAAATTCCAACTTATCAAAAGGAAAAATCAATGGACGCAGTAAAAATCACAGAAAACATTTACAGAATAAGTGCAAACATTGAAAACGCCGATCTGTTTGAGGGTATATGGCCTATTCCTGACGGAGTATCACTTAACACATATCTTGTTGCAGGCGATAAAACCGCCATTATAGACATTATGAAAGACTGGGACGGTGCTCCCATAAAAATGAAGGACCAGCTCGACTCAATTAATGTCTCCTTTCAGGATATAGATTATCTCATAGTAAATCATATGGAACCGGACCATACCGGCTGGATGAGGGAATTTATCAGCAAAAATCCCGGGATACAGATATATACGACAAAAAAGGCAGTTGCCCTGTTCCGTGAATTTTATGGAATTGAAGAAAATATTCATGCCATAGAATCCGGAGAAACACTGGATCTTGGCAAAAATCTTGTGCTTCAGTTTGAAGAAACCCCAAACATTCACTGGCCCGAAACAATGATGACCTATGAGCAGAACAATGGAATCCTGTTTTCATGTGATGCATTCGGTTCATTCGGCAGTGTAAATGATGCTGTATTTGATGACCAGCTTTCCGAAGAGCAGAAAAAGTTTTTCTATGATGAGTCACTCAGGTATTATGCGAACATTGTTTCTACATTTTCAAGCTTTGTGGAAAAGGCGGTAAAAAAGCTTGAAGGATTAAAGGTGAATGTCGTAGCCCCTTCCCATGGAATTATCTATCGCAAAAATCCGAATGAAATAATAGAACGCTACCTTAAATTTGCCGGTTACATGAACGGACCTGCAGAAAAAGAAATAACAGTTATATGGTCCAGTATGTACGGCAATACAGAACAGGTGCTTAAACATATTGTTAAAGGCATAGAAAGTAAAAATGTTCCGGTAACCATACACAGGGTTCCCCAGGAGCACGCATCATATGTTCTGGCATCTGCCTGGAAGTCTGCAGGACTGGTCATAGGAATGCCTACATATGAATATAAAATGTTTCCTCCCATGGCTCATGTTATTGATATATTTGACAGAAGCCATGTATGGCATAAAAAGATTTTCCGTTTCGGATCATTCGGCTGGTCGGGCGGCGCGCAGAAACAGTTTGATGAAATGAAAAAGAACCTTAAATGGGAATGTCTTGAGCCTGTTGAATTTCAGGGCGCCCCTAAAGAAGATGATATTAAGCTTGCATACCGTCGCGGGCAGGAGCTGGCAGAACAGGTCCTGGCCCTGTAGCATAGATATACTGGATAAAAATTGGTAAAACCGGACTCTCAGAAAGATACTGACTCAGCTCACGGGAATCTCACAAGTATACCTCCTGATGCAATGATTGATTCCCTTTCAGCGCACATTGCAATCCTGGATAAATCAGGTGTTATTCTTAAAACCAACCACGCCTGGCAGAAATTTGCATCGTCAAACAATGCCATGATGCACCCGGATATGACAGGCATCAACTACCTTGCCCTGTGCGACAGCACTAAAGGAGATTCATTCCCTGAGGCAAAACAGGTTGCAGAGGGAATCAGGAAAGTAATATCCGGCGAAATTGAAGAATTTTTAAAGGATTATGCCTGCCATTCAAACACCGAAAAAAGATGGTTTTATATGAGAGTCACAAGGATCAAATATAAAGGTCCTGTAAGGGTGGTAGTGGCTCATGAAAACATCACTGACCTTAAAATTGCGGAAGCTGAAATAAAAGAAAGAGAAAATGAACTGATCCAGAAGGCTGAAGATCTTGATGAACTGAATGCAGCTCTTAGAATACTCCTTAAACAGCGCGAAAAGGACAAAAAGGAACTTGAAGAAAAGATAGTATCCAACATCAGCCAGCTTGTAATGCCGTGTATTGAAAAGTTAAAGGGCAGCAATTCCACACCACGGCAGAAAAAATACCTGGAACTTCTCGAAGAGCATCTTTCGGAAGTAACCTCGCCTCTTCTTCAGAATATTTCAATAAAGTACCGCAGCCTTACACCAAGAGAAATTGCAGTTGTTAACTACATAAAAAACGGAAGAACCAGCAAAGAAATTGCCGAGATTATGAATGTATCCGTAGATACAGTTGATTTTCACCGAAAAAATATCCGAAACAAACTCGGGCTTTCAAACAAAAAAGCAAACCTGAGATCATTCCTGATGAGCCTTTCAGATCAGTAGTTTTAACCTACCATTTAACTCCTGTTTTACACATATTGTCATAGTAGAAATTATCTGGAATAATGCGACTCAAGTTTTGAAAATCTAATTTAGATGTTTATGATCTTCCTTAACACCCTTTATAAAACTTAAATGCCTGGTTTAAGTTTTAAAAACTCAAAAAATCCCGGATTAATTTTTAATCCGGGATTTTTCTTTTTATAATCCATGCATATTACTATCCGCTCTTCACTGCAAATGAACACTGCAATCGTCTGAAAACCTTTATATTTCTATCTTTCTACTTGACATATAACAGCATGGTTAGGTATTCCATATCCTGTTCAAGGTACTCAATAAATTGAGTTTAAAAGGGAACTCCGTTTGAATCGGAGACGGGCCCGCCGCTGTAATCGGGGACGAAAACTGCACAAAGTCACTGGCTAAATTTTGCCGGGAAGGCGCAGCAAGTAGGATGATCCGTAAGTCAGAAGACCTGCCTGGGCACATAGGGTTTACACCGCTCGGACAGCGGACGGCCTGCATATTTTTTCTGTGGATAAAAAAGGGACATCCCGGATCTAATTTTTTTTAGATCCGGGATTTTTTTTTGTATTTTTGAATTAAAGGAGAACAGGATGAAACGAATAATATATCCCTCAGCGTTCTTACTGCTGTTGTTGATTTTTATACCATCTGCTCTTTACGCATCAGGGCACAATGCCGGAAACAATGATAAAAAGACAGGAATCCTTCTTGTAGCATTCGGATCGAGTGAAGAGTCTGCATGGGTTTCATTTAAAAATATAGAAAGCATGACAAAATCAGCATACCCGGACATTCCTGTCCGCTGGGCATACACATCTCACATAATAAGAAAAAAACTGGCGGTACAGGGTAAAGTACTGGACAGTCCTGAAACAGCCCTTGCCAGAATGCTGGATGAAAACTTTACTCATGTTGCTGTTCAGTCTCTTCATACCATAGGAGGAGAAGAATACCATGACCTGGTAAGAACAGTTGCCTCTTTCAGGATGATGAAGGGTTTCAGAAAAATCAGCCTCGGAGCCCCTCTGCTTTCGACCCAGGAAAACATGGAAAGAGCGGTAAATGCAGCCGTTTCAATAATTCCCGAAAAACGTAAAAAGAATGAAGCTGTCGTATTCATGGGGCACGGCACACATCACCCGGCAAACGCTTTTTATGCAGCTTTAATGTTTCAGCTTCAGCTTAAAGACAGCAATATATTTGTAGGTACAGTTGAAGGATACCCGGATATTGAAGTCATAAAAGAGATGCTGAACAAAAAGGACATAAAAAAAACATACCTTATCCCCTTTATGTCGGTTGCAGGAGATCATGCAAAAAATGACATGGCAGGAGATGAGGATGATTCATGGAAATCTGTTCTTACAAAGGAAGGCATAGAGTGCATACCTGTCCTTAAGGGCACGGCAGAATACAGGGTCTTTGCAGACATATGGATTGATCATATTGGAGAGGCTTTAAAATAATTCAGTAAACTCAATATCAATAAAAACACTTTTTGTGTTTTATCAAACTTTCAGGGTGCTCTTATAGAGCCTAACAGGGAACCCCGTGCAAATCGGGGACGGGCCCGCCGCTGTAACCGCTGACGAAAGCTGCACTATGCCACTGGTTTAAAACCGGGAAGGCGCAGCAAAGTAGGATGACGCGCAAGTCAGAAGACCTGCCCTGAAATATTAAGCAGGTGTATTTCTTCGCGGACAGGAGAAAATACATCAAATCCGTGGATAAGTCAGGGAATCCCGGATGTTACATCAACATTAAGATTCGTTTTTTATTTTCATTACGGAGTCTTATTACGGATCTTATCTACCTGGAGGAAAATTTGATGAAGTACTGTTTGGCAATCTTGTTATCTATATCATTCTTATCCGGCTCATATGCTTATGCCTCAGAGGAGAAAGAAAAGCTGCATGTTATGGATGAAGTTGTAGTAACATCTGCAAGTAAGACAAAAATGATAGACACACCTGCAAGTATTTCTGTTATCACGGCAGAAGACCTTGAAGAAGCAGGGGCAAAAAACATCATAGAAGCGCTGGAAGTTGTGCCCGGTGTATTTAACACCAGTGCAAGCAGAAACTCAATATCTATCCGCGGCACAAGAAGTTCAATGGCCGGCGGACCGCTTATCATGGTTGACGGAGTTGCACAGAAATACGGATCGTACCGTAATGACGAACTTGATATAATTCCGGTAACCCAGATTGAAAGAATTGAGGTCATACGCTCCGGCGGTGTTATGGGCGGACCTGGCTCAGGAAGAGGCGTTATCAACATCATCACAAAAAAAGGAACTGCTGAAAAGCCGCTTGAGTTTAACTTTTCCGGCAGTTACGGCTCATGGAGCACCTATAATACAGACGCATCCATCAGCGGTACAAAGGACAAATGGGATTATCTTTTAAGCTACAGCCAGTACGGATCAGACGGCTATGAAGATGAAAATGAAGACAGAGATGCAATGCTTCTGCGCTTCGGTTTCAACCCTACTGATAAAACACGTATAGGATTTAAAGGCAACTGGCACTCATATGACAGAGAAAGCGCCGACAAAAAAGATCTGTGGGAGCTTGCAAATTTCAGAAGAGAAAAACATTATCCTGACGGTGACGCCTCGGGTGACATGGTATGGCATAACCTGAGGGAGCAGACATCAGGCCTTTATGCAATTGAGGCAACACACACTGTTAACAGCCTTACGCTTGACGGAAGCCTGTCATACACAACCCTTGAAGAGACGTATAATGATACAACCGACATCTACACCTCTTCAAAAACGAGCAGGGGCGACATTGATGACTCGGAGCAGGACACAATATTTGCCACTGTTTCCGGTACATACTCCATGAACATTAATAATATAGGATGGCTTGTAACACTCGGGGGAAGCTATGAGGATATTGAATTTACCAGCAGAAGAACCTACCCCTATGATACTGCCGGGACAAGAAGTACAGATGCCTATGATATAGACCTTAAACAGTCCCAGGCTGCACTGTTTTTAAACAATGACCTTATGCTTGGTGAAAACTGGTCCATTGAAATAGGAAACAGGGTCGACTTTATTGACCTTGAATATATTGACAGAACACCTCTTAACCTTGATACAGACGATACACTCTGGGCCTGGTCTGTGGCTCCTTCTTACCATTTTAACAGCAAGGCAAATATTTACTTCAGCGCCGCACGAAGCTACTGGTACCCTACCCCCAAGTATTTTCAGTGGGCAGCAAGTTATGATGTTGCAGGAAACCGCCCTGAAAATCTTGTTCCTGAAGAAACACTTACATATGAAGTTGGCTACAAGCATCTTTTCAGCAAGGCCTTTAATATAAATGCAACTGTTTATTATATGAAACAGGATGACAAGTTTGCAGGCTATTATGAAGAGGGTAATTTCAGGGGCATGAAAAACCTTGGAGAATCTGAAACAACAGGACTTGAACTGCAGATTGACGGCAGACCCGTAAACTGGTTCGGGTACAGGTTTTCAGGAAGCTATATAGATGCTGAATGGGTATCAGGTACACAGAAGGTGACAAGTCATCCGGACAACACTGATATTGTTATAGACTTAAACGGCCAGAAGGTTCTTGGAATACCCGAGACCACCTTTACTGCAGGCATGGATTTTTACCCTGTAGAAAATCTGAAACTGAGTTTAGATATCAATAACTTCGGTGAATACTATATTGATTACCTCAACAGGCTTGAATATCCTTCCAAAACCACTGTTGATGCCAAGATTTCCTACAGCTTGAGCAATTACAAGTTCTGGATTCTCAGCAAAAATCTGCTGGACGAAGATATTGAAAAGCCCAGGAATACAAGCGGTGACCTTACTGCTGCCAACGGCGACCCTGCTACTGAATACTATGTACAGGACGGAATATATATTGAGGCAGGATTCAGTGTAAGGTTCTAATGTTTAACACTGCCGTAAACAGGATAAGGCTGTTTAATTTTACAGGAATAATTATGAAGCATTTTGTTTTTACTTTAATCCTGCTGCTCGCAACTGTCACAAACAGTGCGGCAAAGGATATTAAAATTGGATTTTTCGTTGGAGATTCGGATGTATACAACTGTATGCAGGCTGTTCAAAAGCTTGATCTCGATAATATAACAACAGGCATTTTCTCAAAGGATGATATCAGCCGTCCGGAAACAGCTCTTTTTATAAAGGATATGGATCTGGCGGTTGTGGATATCATGCCGCGTCAGCCTGCCGAATGGCTTCTTGCCAGTATCGGCAGTGTCAATCCTGAGGCGAAGATATTTGCAGTACGCACTTCAAGTCATACGGAGGACTTCACTGATGCCGGATTTATAATAAATGAGAGTCTCAGAGAATATTATCAATATACCACCTCGGAAAATCTGAAAAACCTTATCCTGTTTATGGCAAATACTTTCTTTGATATTGATGTTAAATATCAAAAACCGGTTTTACCTCCGGAAAATGCTTTGTACCACCCTGATGCTCCTGTTTTTTTTAAAACCATGGAGGAATACACAAGTTGGTACAAAGAGTCCGGACATTATAACGAAGGACAGTTATGGGATATTGTAATTGCCTTTCCCAACTCTTCCATTGATTCAAAAAAGAAACCCCTTGATGCCCTTGTAAGGGCCTATGAAAAAAAGAATATTAACACTGCTGCATGGCTGAGATCGGCTGATAACTGGGAAGCAGGGCTTAAAGAGCTTCTGTCATCAGAAGAGCTTACAGGCAGGCTGGGTTCCATAGGCGGTACAGGACTTAAATTCAGCAAAATGCTTTCTCCCGAATTGAATGAACTTTTAAAAAAAGCTGATGTACCGGTTTTCAATCATCAGAAGCTTTTTTTTACAAAAGGAGATGAATGGGAAAAGTCTGAGCAGGGAATTTCAACAACCGGAATTTCCTTTCAGTTCAGTGTGCCTGAACTTGCCGGACTTATAGAGCCGGGAGTGATAGGTGTTAAAATCCCTGTTGAATCAGGCAGAGAAAACTCGAATATAATCCAGTATGAAGCAGTTGAAGAAAACATAGAAAGACAGGCAGAGCGCGCCTTAAAGTGGCACAGGCTTAAAACCGTACCCAACAGGGACAAAAAGATTGTGCTCATGTACTACAACCACGGGGGCGGAAAACAGAATATAGGGGCCAGCTACCTTAATGTATTTAAAAGCATAGAACAGATCTTAACCCGTATGGCAGATGAAGGTTATACAGTTAAAAATGGCATTGATGAAGAAGAAATAAAAGACCTTCTCATGAAGTCAGGCAGAAACATAGGTTCATGGGCTCCCGGTGAACTGGATAATCTCCTTACGTCAGGTTCTGTAATAAAGATACCGGTTAATGAATATAAAAACTGGCTTTCAAAGGTTCACCCTGACTATGCCCAAAAAGTTAAGGACCAGTGGGGAACACCCGAAGATTCAACAATAATGGTGAAGGATAATAACTTTATTGTACCCTGCGTAAACCTTGGAAACATTATCCTTGTGCCCCAGCCTTCCCGCGGATGGGTAGATGACCCTGAAAAGCTTTATCACTCAAACACTCTTTACCCTCATCACCAGTACACAGCATTTTATTTGTGGCTTCAGAACAGCTTTAAACCTGACGCCATGATAAGCCTCGGCACACACGGAACACATGAATGGCTTCCGGGAAAACAGTCAGGTCTGAGCATGTCATGCCCTCCTGAGGTGCTTTTAGGGGACATACCAAACCTTTATCCCTATATTGTTGATGATGTCGGGGAAGGCATACAGGCCAAGCGCCGTGGCCGGGGAGTCGTAATCAGTCATGCAGTGCCTCCCTTTAAAAAAGGCGGGCTTTATGAAGAATACTCAAAACTTACCGCACTCATAAGTGAATATGAAGCGTCTCCTTCCCCAACCATTAAGGAAACAAAGCTTGAGCGTATAAAGGAGATGGTATCTGAAGCAGGCATTGATAAGGACCTGGGCATTAATGAGTTTGAGAAAGAATCGCTGGAAAAGGTTGAACATTACCTGCTTGAACTGAAGAACAAACTGATCCCCTATGGTCTCCACACATTCGGAGTTTCGGCTGAAGGTGAAGGCCTTGAAGAGACTGCAGCAGCAATTGCAGGGGATAAAAAGGAACTGGTTGATAATTACAGGAAAAAGATAAAACAGTGCGGCCCCTCAGAAACAGACGCCCTTATAAGAGGCTTAAGAGGCGGCTATATTGAGGCAGGGAGCGGTAATGACCCGGTACGAAACCCTGAAAGCCTTCCCACGGGCAGAAACTTTTACGCATTTGACCCGGACAAAGTACCTTCCCGCGAAGCATGGGAAAGAGGAAAAAAAGCGGCGCAGGATATCATCACTCAGTATATGAATAAACACGAAGGGAAATATCCTGAAAAGGTGGGTATTGTTTTATGGTCCGTGGAAACAATAAGGGATGAAGGCATAAATGCAGCCACAGCACTATATCTTATGGGAATGACGCCAGTATGGGACAACCGTGACAAGATAGATAAAATAGTGCCCATACCGGGCAGTACTCTTAACAGGCCTAGAATTGACGTACTTCTGCAGATGTCAGGACTTTTCAGGGACACATTTCCGGCAGTTGCCCTTATGCTTGACAAGGCTGTTAATGAGGCATCTGCGCTTAATGATGTTGAAAACTTTATAAGCAGAAACACCGGCAGGATGTATAAGGCCCTTATTGAAAAGGGATATTCAAAAGAAGACGCTCAAAAAATATCAAAGATAAGGCTTTACAGTGCAGCTCCGGGCTCCTACGGCACAAAGGTAAGCGATTTTACCGGGGCAAGCGGATCATGGGAAGATGACAAAGTAGTGGCTGAAAACGGTTTTATAGATGTAGTGTCATACGGATATTCTTCGGATACCTGGGGAAAACCCATGAAAAACAGCTACAAAGAAAACCTTAAGGATGTAAAGGCCACTGTAAAAACCAGTTCATCAAACCTGTACGGCACCATGGATAATGATGATGTGTTCCAGTACCTGGGCGGTCTTACAATGGCTGTAAAACAGGAATCGGGCCAGGCTCCCGAGGTGTTTATGTCTGTTCAGAGTGCGGGAGATGCAGGCCGTATTGAAACCCTTGCCGAAACAGTGGGTAAAGAGATGAGAAGCCGGTACCTTAACCCCGAGTGGATTAAGGGCATGAAAAATGAAAAATATGCAGGCGCAAGGGAAATGGCAGACTTCATGGAGAACATGTGGGGCTGGCAGGTTACTGTGCCTGACAGCATTGATACCCGCAAATGGGAAATGACATATGAAACATATGTTGAAGATAAGCACAACCTTGACATAAAGGAGTTTTTTAATAAGGAAAACCCCTGGGCATACCAGTCCATGACAGCAAGAATGCTTGAGGCTGTGCGCAAGGATTACTGGAAAGCGAATGAGAAGGTCTCACAAAAACTTGCTGTTGAATATGCTGTAAATGTTGTGGAAAAGGGAGTTGCATGCTGTGATCACACCTGTAACAACCCCCTTTTAAACCAGATGGTGGTTAACATCATATCTCTTCCAGGAGTACTTTCCCCGGAGATAGTGGAAAAATTCAAGCTTGCAGTAGAAAAAGCAGCAGCAAAAAAACTGGAAGATCAGGTTACTGAAAGAAAAGAGATAATTGAAAAGCTTTCTAAAACCCCTGAAAACAGAAAGCAGGATTCGGGCAGACAAAACCCCGATAAAATGCAGAAGCAGCAGAATGTTGAAGGGTATAAAATGGAAGACATGGACACACAGGATGAATCAACAGAGCTCACATCATCAGGAATGCAGTGGGCAGCATCCCTGTTTGTTCTTTTAATAATAGCCCTGTTTTTCTGGGGTTCAAAAAGAAAAAGACATTAATTTTAATATTCGTGGTACCTGGGAATTGGGTGATATTGCGGTAAATGAATAAACCGGAAGATAGATGACCCGCAGGGGCGTTACAGGCAGTCAAAAGCTTTTGCAGTTTAATAAAAAATCGTTTTTTCTTTAGTTTTTCTCTGCGTTCTCTGCGGGCTCTGCGAGAGATAGGTTTTTATTCGTTTTTTTTAATTTTTCTTTCCCGTTACCTCCCCCGTTTTTCAGCTCATCCAGAATCACATTAAATGAATGAACCATACTGTCTTCAAGGCGCTCATAGTAAGATTCAGCAAGCGCCGGGTTTTCATCGGGAAGCTCCAGGGTAAATATAGGTATGCGCAGCTCATCACCGTATCTTCCCAGGGACCCCGGAAAGGTGTTGTAGTTGCGGTAATGAAATTTGCTGTTTTCTGAAATTTCTGTTGCAAGGGAAACAGCTTTTCTTGAAACCTGTTTAAGGTTCTGGTCATCCGAAGGCTGTTCCAGAAAATCCAGGTCCAGAAAATTAAGAGGAGAATGAATGGAAATGATTTTGTCCGGCTGGTATTTAATAATCAGGTCAATAAGAAAACGGTTTTCCGGTTCACTGTTTGGAGCAGGTCCGGGATTACGCCTCGGGTCGCTGTTATACTGATTTACCCATGCATGAATAGCAAGCCTCTGCCAGTCGCTTGAGGGAAGATTTCTGTTTAAATCAATACCATTTGCATTTATACGTGTTTTATGATCGAGCAGAAAACCGTCAGGATTAAGCAATGGAACAATAATAAGCCTGTTTTTTAACAGTTCAGGTTTTTCGTGAAGGAGATTATTAAGCCTGAAACAGTGATAACTGGTACTTTCATCGGAATGCACACTGCAGAATAAAAGTGTAGTTGAAGGGCCTTTGCCGTTATATTCTCTGTATAAAAGCGGGCGACCCTTTACAGATGCACCGCCGGACTTCCATTCATCGGGCCGGCACCTGATATCTTTCCAGCTTATATTGTCAAACTCACGGTTAAGTTCGGAACAGTAATCCTGAATAGATACGGATGGGGACGAGGCTTTATAGGGCACAGCATAATCAAGGGATATCCAACCGTTTTTACCCGGTTCAAAGGTAATCAGGCCCCACTCATCTTTGTGTTCCATCACCTTAAACTGCTGACCGTAATATACTCTGCCTACCCTTGTTCCCCATGGTTCGCTTCTGACATTCAGAACATCGGCTTCAATAATAACAACCGGCTGTTCCGAAAAAGCAGATAAAGGAAATAAAACTATCAGCAGCAAAAAATGTAAACAAATATATCCGTATTTTATTTTTCTCATAATACTATAACTATAAAAAGCGGCTTAAAGCAGCGTTCCTCCAAAAAATTAATGAGCAGGGAATCAAATTCAGTAATACCTGTTTTACAACAGACGGCACGGGACAATACCTGCTGGCAGGGCAATTGGCAATATATTTTTATTTATCATATATTACATTACCGGTTGAATTTCAAATTGTCGGAAGAGTATCGTTATATATTTCAGGAATCAAGTATATTCCTTAGGAAAGAAGCAGAAAAATCAGTGAAGAATTCATTACAATAGCGCTAAACGGGCTTTTTCCTTAAGCGTACCTATTATAAAACCGATCCCCTTTTGTCTGCCGCTTTCAAAAGCAGCCATAATATCAGCCTTTTTAAGAAAATCTATTTCAGTCTCATAAACTTCCTTTACATCCTGCCCTGACAATACTTCTTTTAGGAGATACAGAACACCTTTGATAATCATGGTGTCACTGTCAGCTTCAAAATTTATACGCCCGTCGGATATTTTTATATCCATCCATACATGAGACTGGCACCCTTTCACCAGGTTTGAATCGTTTTTTAATGAATCATCCATTGCAGGAAGTATTGTCGACAGCTCGACAAGATATGAATATTTAAGAAAATCATCTTCCATTGCTTCAAAATCAGCAACTATTTCATTTTGTTTTTCCTTTATACTTCTCATGCTATTTTCCTCGCTGTAATAGAAATTATCCTTTCAATACCGTTAACAAAGCTTTCTATCTCCTTTTCCGTATTATAAAAAGCAGGCGACATGCGTACCACGCCGGATAACCCAAACCGTGACAGAAGAGGCTGTGCACAAAGATTTCCGGATCTGACTGCAATACCAAGCTTATCGAGCATCATTGCAGTATCGTAATAATGAAAATCATCAAGTTCAAAGCTCAGTACCCCTGCCCTTTCGGATGGAGTACCCAGAACATGCACACCATTAATTTCACGAAGCATGCTTTCTGCCTGAGCTAAAAGCCTGTTTTCATAGCGGGATATTTTATTGATTCCCAGCTCTCCAAGATACTTAACCGCGGAAGCCAGCCCGGTTACGCCTGAGATATTAATAGTCCCTGCTTCAAGCTTAAAAGGGAGCTCTCCGCTGACAGTTTCTTTATATGTAACAGTATCAACCATACCTCCTCCATAATTTACAGGCTGAAGCTCTTCCAGTGCTTCACGTTTTCCAAATAAAACACCTGTGCCGTAGGGCCCCATTATCTTGTGCCCGGAAAAGCATAAAAAATCACAGTCCAGGTAATTTACATCTATAGAGGTGTGGCGCATTATCTGGGCAGCATCCACCAGAACCCTTGCTTTTTTATCATGTGCAAGACGAATTATCTCATGTACGGGATTAACAGTTCCAAGGACATTAGAGCAGTATGTTACAGCAACAATTTTTGTCCGTTCAGTCAATAGAGTTTTATAAACATCCATGTCAAGATCTCCATTGTCATCAACAGGTATAATCTTTAATGATGCACCTGAACGATTGCATGCATTCTGCCATGGGCAGAAGTTTGAGTGATGCTCCATTTCTGTAACAATCACTTCATCGCCCGCTTCAAGTGTTTCACGGTAACTGCCGGCAACAATATTGACTGCCTGGGTTGTACCGCTGGTAAATATTACTTCCTCTGGATCAGAGGCCCCGATAAACTCTTTAATTTTATTTCTCGCATACTCCACTCTTGCAGTTGACGATTCACTTAAAAAATGGATTCCCCTGTGTATATTGGAATTGTAATTCCAGTAGTGAGCCTCCATTGCTTCCAGAACCTGTAAGGGTATCTGCGTAGTTGCCGCATTATCCAGATACACAAGAGGCCTGCCGTGTATTTCTCTGCTCAGAACTGGAAAGTCTGAGCGTATTTTTTCTATATTTTCAAACAGAACAGAATCTCCCGTAATTTTTTATTTATATTTTATAACCGATAAAACAAAACACCTGTAAGGCTGCACGGACATTGCCAGATTATGCTTCTGTCCGCACAGCGCTTCGCTGGGAGGAGCGTTTTTTATAATTAATCCTCAAGAACGTTTTTCCAGGATTCCCTTTCTCTCATTGCATTCCATACAAGCTCAGATAAATCGGACAGGGTCCTGACATTACCGGTGCCTTCAGTTGGAAGATACACATCAAAATCTCTCTGGACAGCAAGCAGAAGCAGCACTTTTTTTGTCATGGCCGAGCTTCCCCCGCTGCATGTTTTTGCAATATCCAGATCCTGGACAAGCTCCTTTGATATGCCCGCGCTTTTTGCCAGACTTATTTCGGTAATCTCATCCATGTTTTCACTGGTACACTCTTTTTCATCCAGCATAAACCTGTACAGGATATAATTCCGAAGCGACTTATGAAAAAACTCTCTTGTCAGATACGCCTGTCCTTTTATAAGCGCTGCCTGTTCAGCAGATTTTTTCTGTGCATTGATAAGCATTTCCCTTATACGCTCTTTTTGATCCATTACAATTACACTCCGGGTCTATGCTTTGATGATCTCAAGCCCAAGCATTTTAGCCAGTCTTTCCAGTTCTTTTGTGTAATCACCATAAACCATTGCCATGTGATTACCCACCAGGGCCTGTTTATGGAAAAAATCCTCCTGGTCTTCAACTGAGAACAGTACGTGAGTGTTGCAGTTGTTAAGTTCATAACCGCCGCCTCCTACTATGGTGCCCTTTCCTATCATGATTTTGCTGCCGTCAGGTGAATAACGGCAAAGGGTAATTACCTGGTCAATATCCCTGTTAAAATCATAACGAAGAACAGCTGCATATTTGTTGTCATATGCAAAATGGCGCAGGCCGTATTCCTCTTTCTTTTGAGGATCACGCATGCTGCGGTTAGGAACGGAATGCTGCATATAGTAGATATTTTCTCTGTCTTTATGTTCAGCCAGAGCTTTTCTGTTTTCTTCGGTGGGGCCCCACATTCCCATAAATTCTCCATCAATAAACGGGAGAGGACTGGTATTACCCATATATGGAGACTTGCCTGATAGGGCAATTAAAGTCTGCTGAGACAGAACACTGTTCACGTCAAACTCACATGCTGACGGAATCCCCTGCTCCATTAAAAGAGAATGAGTCAGACAGAAAGTAAACTGCTCCTTGTGGAGCCTGCGCAGAGAACATACATCCGGGCATGGTACGGAAAAACCGTTACAGTCTTTAAGGTCCAGATTTTTCTTTACTGTGACATACGGTATAAGAGTTTTTACAAGATGTTCACGGGTCACATCTACATCCTTTGCACCGCCGAGCATTTCATCTGCAAGCCTGTTTACCTCTTCCATGTCTTCATCGGTAAGATCAGGAGTTTTTCTGCCTGGTGTGGTAGGGTTGCCTTCCGGAACTGCCGGAGACATCTGATCGATCAGTTCATGTATGTTGACAAACCTGAAACGTGTCCCGAACCTTTCTGTTATTGCATCATAGGAGTTAAATGAATCTACACTGCTGTATGATGTTGTTGAGCCAAAGCGGGTGGCAAGCAGAATGCGGGTACTGGCAAGCACTTTTTTTACTCTCAGGGCATCCATAACCTTTGATACCCCCTTCCAGGTACATTCTGCATAAACCGGGTAATCCGGCTTTTTTGCAAGAATTGCGGCAGTATCTGTTGTGACTGAAAAATTTGAAGTTGGTGCAACCATTAGCGGTTTTCCAAACCTGCCTGCAAATTCCACAATCAAATCATCAAGCGCGATATTTGCCCAGAAAATATACAGATCCGTATCCTGCATATCTTCTTTAAGGGTTTCCCACATCTCCTCTTTGTTGTCCCAGTCATCTGTACGACCGGCCCTTAAAGGAGGAAGCAGGTTTATATTTTCTGAGGCGCACCCCTTTAAATCGGAAAGAAAAACCTGGTGAAGCTGTTCATTGGCAAGACGGTCATAACCGGGCTCAAGTACTTCGCCCTTACCAAACCGGCATGGACCTTCATAGTAGAAAAGGTGTTCTGCCCCGAGGCAGACTGGACGAACGTTAAGTTTCACATCTGATGCTTTTAATATCATATTTTAAAACTCCTTCTTTTTTTAAGATTAATTTATCATCTGACCGATCTATGCATGGTTTAAACACACCAAACCATACGGATGCGGTTTTCACGCGCTTCCGCAGCAGCACACCTTTGATTTAGAGGAGTTTTTTAAGATTTTATTTATTTGTTAAATCCGGGCATACATTATCGACAAAAAGCCATAACAATAGATCCCTGTATAAAAAAATCCCGAACCGAAATATTTTACGGTACGGGATTTCCCAAAACTATCCTGTATATCGTCAAGGTCTGCCGTGGTCCACGCGGCATTTACCTTATTTCAAAATCTCAGGCAGGTCTTCTGACTTTCCCGCCCTTTCAGCTGCCTTCCCGTTTTGTTCAGATAAAAACAGTGGCTGCATCGGCTGAAAGGGTTCCTTTTTTAAAAGGACAGGGATCACAGCGGCGGGCCCGCTCCTGATTTTCACAGGATTCCCTATTAAGCTCTTTTACAAGCGCCTGAATGAAATATTTTCTTTATTTTGATTATTTTTATAGCACGGCAGGCGGGATAAAAACTCATACTTTATTGCTTAATAATTTTATTTTTTAGCTTTTTTCAGCAGCGCAATACATCAAATGTCATATTGATCATTTTGAGTATTAGCGGGTAGACACATGGGTCTACCCTGCCATGCCGGTTGGAGTCAGAAAACAATATCAGCTGTTACTGAGGATTCGGCTATACTGCAACTAATGAATTACTGGCAAACATCAAAAGATTTTTACGGCGAGGTACGGTTTTATATAAGCCGGTAGGTCAGCATACCAAGTTCTATCTTAATATCCTGATTCATAACAACCATACCTTCCGGAACCTTTATTGTTTTTGATGCCATATACAAGACGGCTTTTATGCCTATTACACCCAGCCTGTCTATGACCTCCTGTATTTCATCCGGGGGAAGAGCAATTATTACGATATCATCCTTTTCAGGATCAAGGGTATCCTCAAGAGTCTCAATAGAAAGAACTTCAACATTTTCCGGAACACCGCAGATATTCTCGGGATTTTTATCATATATCTTTCTTACCTTGTAGATTCTTGATTCAAAGGGGAGTGAATTCATCAGGGTACAGCTGTACCGCGCAGCACCAATAACCGCTACCCTCCATTCTCTGTTCAGTCCGAGTATCTTTTCAAGGACACCCATAAGATTATTCACATCATAGCCGACACCCCTCTGGCCGAAACAGCCAAAGTATGAAAGATCTTTTCTTACAAGTGCAGGGTACGGCCCGTTAAGTTCTGACAATTCCATGGAAGTAACATTCCGTACTCCCTTCTCCTGAAGCTGTTTCAGGGTTCTGTAGTATTCGGAAATTCGCCTGAGACAGGAATTTGAAACTTTCATATTTTTCACATCGGGGTACTCTTTTGTACTCACTATACAACTCCATTCATTTAAGGTGATTTTGTCCGGAAGAATTTTGAACCCGGACAGATAAAGATTTTTATATATTATAAGACCGCTTTTACCATTGCCCTGATATGCGCAGGTGATGTTCCGCAGCATCCGCCTATTATATTTGCGCCTGCATCTTTCAGCTCGGATACCTTTCCGGCCATCTGTTCCGGTGTTTCTTTAAAACAGGTTATTCCGTTTTCAAGAACAGGAAGACCGGCATTGGCCTGTACTATTACAGGTGTGGTATTGTCAGTTTGTCTTATTTTTTTAACAATTTTAACCATACCTTCAATTCCATTTCCGCAGTTGCTTCCTATTATATCTGCTCCAGCATTTTTGGCAACTTCCATTGCATCAGCAACTGAAAGGCCCATCATTGTGTTGAAGCTGCCTGTTCCTGACTCTGCAAATGTGAATGTACACATAATTTCGCAGTCTGTGGATTCCTTTGCCGCCTTTACTGCCAGAACTGCCTCATCACCATCCTGCATGGTTTCTATACATATAACATCAGAACCGCCTTCAGCCAGAGCCTTTGCCTGAACGCAGAATCCGTCATACACTTCATCTTCGCTTACTTCGCCCATGGCCAGCATTACACCTGTCGGGCCTATTGAACCCAGTACAAAATGATCATCACCGGCAGCAGCCCTTGAAATCTCTGCAGCACTCTTATTAATTTCATATGCTCTTTCCTTCAGGCCGTAATGAGCCAGTTTTATGGGGTGAGACCCGAAACTGTTGGTCTCTATCATATGAGACCCTGCATCGATATACCCCTTTGCAATCCCAAGAACATCATCGTAGTGTTCTATATTCCACAGTTCGGGGCATTCGCCTGGTTTAAGACCCAGTTCATGAAGCTGGGTTCCCCATGCTCCGTCGGATATAAGAATTCTTCCCTTTTTAAGTTCAGCAAGAAGTGACTTCATATTAATCTCCTATTAATAATAGTTATCAGCTTTCAGCTTAAACATTCCAGTCTTCGCCTCGATACACATTAAGCCTTTCAGTATATGCATCAGTTTTACAATACCCGCATGGTTTAAGTTCCGGACAGAATCCGCGATAAATGCATTCAGGAACACAGGCGTCATACAATTCGGGCATTTCTTTTTTAATGGCGGCCAATAAAGCATTCCAGGCCTTTCCTGTTTCGGCTGATGCCTGTGAACAGAGCCGCTTTCGGGAAATACTGATAATCGCCTGGGCATTGGCAATACACTCATGTGAGACAAGCTGGGCCTGGGGAAGCTCATCCCTGTTAACCCCGGTTCTGTCTGTTCTCTGGGTACTGACAAAGTGTTCAATACCAATTTTATGCCTGACAAAATGAACACTCACCCAGTACTGCAGGTCTACCCATTTCCATTTTAAAATCAGCTGGCGAATAGGAGAATGCTCCGAAAGCAGCATCCTGTGCCGCCAGTTTTCTCCCGGTTCTCCGCGGCCTTTTTCCATTCCTACTGTGGTTCTGGCAGCATCAGCAACTTCACGCCAGTTTGATTTTATATCTATATATTCTATGTGCATTATATATTCTCCCTTTTAAAATCGGACATTTCCGATAAGGCCGCGAGTCTCTTAATTTTATATACAGAACATCATTACTGAAATGACTGATAATGAGCGTATGTTAATACATTTTTCTGCGTGTCAATTCAAGCGGTTATATTTGTTATTTAATATGATCCTGGCATATAGCAATTAACATCAAAAAAAAAGCAACTTACCAATAAGCTTTCATGCATGTAGTATCTGCATTTATACTTGACAGTATCAGTCATTATTAGGTATTCCATATCCCGTTAATGGTACTCGTAAAAGAGTTTAAAAGGGAACTCCGTTTAAATCGGAGACGGGCCCGCCGCTGTAATCGAGGACGAAAGCTGCATTATGTCACTGGTTGTATAACCGGGAAGGCGCAGTCAGTAGGATGAATCGTAAGTCAGAAGACCTGCCGTAACACATAGGGTAATATCGCGAGGACGGCGATTTGCCTGTATAATATTCTGTGGATAAAAATGGGACATCCCGGATCTATTTATTTAGGTCCGGGATTTTTTTTTGTTTAATTCATACAATTCTGGGAGGTAGAAAAAAAATGAATAAGTGTTTTGCAGTTTTTTCTCTCGCACTTTTACTTGGAATGCCCGGCCTTCCGTATTTGGCTGATACGGATGGAAAAATGGCAAGGATGGACGAAGTAGTTGTAACAGCGGGAAGACTTGAAGAAGAAAAAAAAGATGTAACTGTCAGCATGACAGTAATAACGGAAGAAGAGATTGATAAACCATCAATTCAGGACTTGACGGATGTTCTTGAAGAAAAGGGTTTTCAGATAAGGCAGTATAATAATTCTTCTGCGGCAATAACAATTAGAGGATTAAGGACAGACCCCCATGGCAATGACCTTGAAGGAAAGGTTTTACTGCTGGTTAATGGACGCCGTTCGGCAACCGGTAATGTCCGTGATATACCCTTGGAGAATGTCGAAAAAGTTGAAATTATCAGGGGACCCGGCGCAGTTCAGTATGGATCAGCTGCAATGGGAGGAGTTGTTAATGTCATCACTAAAAAGGGTAAGAGCAAGCCTTCGGTATTTGTGGATGCAGGCTTTGGTAACTGGGGCTATGATAAATATTCTGCAGGCGTTTCCGGGGCAGCAGGGAATTTTGATTTCTCTTTCAGCGCCTCCAGGGAGTCTCAAGATGATGACTATGAAACAGGTAACGGAGAAACTTACTACAATACAGCCTTTGATTCAAAAGACAGAGTCAGCCTTAGCGCCGGTTTAACTTTTATGCCCAATAACAGGCTGGGCATGACAGTATCAAAATATGAAGGCAAGAATATCGGAAGCCCGGGTTATTTTCCGGGAGAACCTGACGACAGCCTTAAAGAATATGTGAACAGCGAAAATACAAATTTCGATTTTACATATGACGGAAATACATCTGACTCACGCTGGTTATGGAATATCCGATATTTTATGACGGACCGGGAATATGCTAATATCAATCCTCCGCCCGACAGCAGTACATTCAGGGACTCTGACCTAAAGGGTATGCAGGGCCAGTTAACTTTTGACTCCAAACACATAAGAATTACAGGCGGATTTGACTGGACTGACTATGAACTTGCAACAAATGATGCGTCCGGAACCAGAACAACTAAATTTGAAAACCCTGCAGCTTTTTTACTTTTAAAGGGCAAACTTCTGGATGAAAAACTTATTCTGTCCACAGGTGTCCGATATGATGATTATGATGTCACATCATATGACGGCAGTTCTATATCGGATGATAACGTAACCCCCAGCATTGGTATTGCATACAAAGTGATTTCTACAGTAACTCTCCGGGCAAATTATGCCGAAGGTTTTAAAATGGCAACACCGGACCAGCTTTTTGGCGGCGGTCAGTGGTATGCCCCGGCGCCAACAGCCCTCAGGCCTGAAACAAGCGAGACTTACGAGGTAGGCGCAGGTTTTTTAAAGGGAAGCATTTCTGCAGATATCACATTCTTCAAAACAGATGCAGAAGATTTTCTTTCCGCATCTTATGATTTTGCAAGCGGGAAATATGTATACAGCAATATAAGAGCTGTAGAATTAGGAGGTATTGAAGGCTCCTTCAGTGTTGATGTTGGTGAATTTTTTGATTGGAGCTGGGAAGTCAGACCTCACCTGTCTTTTACCCACCTGACAAAATACTGGAATGAAGAAGACAGTGCAGACATGCTGTATACTCCTGACTGGACCGCATCCTATGGTCTCGGCATCTCGAATGCTGACAAAGGTTTTGCAGCATCACTTGATTTTTCATATTTCAGCGAACAGAATGTTAAGGATTATGGACCTCCGCCTGATTATGCATCCGTTGTAGTCGCGGCAGAATCCTATACTGTAGCCAACTTTTCAATTTCAAAAGATATTTTCTCAAATGAAACATCCGGAAGTTTGACTTTAAAAGGCGGAATCATGAACCTTTTTGATAAGGATTATGAGCCGGTAAAGGATTACCCGGCGCCAGGAAGATCATTTAATATTGGCCTGAGATACGTATTTTAATTTTAACAACTGTAAACTTCCGCCTGCTCATAATGAGCGGGCGGAAGAACCTTGCATCGCAAACATTTATGATGCAGTATCAGCTGTTCTTTAACCTTAAAACCTCACCATTTTAACCGGATGGACACTAACTAACCGCATGCATCCAAAAATATTGAATAGAAGGAATTTAATCCTAACACAAACTATATCAGGGGAGACATAATGTATTTATACTGGCGTGTACAGCAGGATCTGAACTGTCTTGAAGAAGTAGTTATATTTCATAACCCGAGTTTCATCCGTTCTTACCGCAATTGGCTTAAACGCAATGCCAGGGGTATTCTGCTTGCCGAAGGAATTGACTGTGATAGAATAATTCTTTCAGGTTTAAACTGATTTACAGGTTTTAAAAATCATTAAATAAAGTTTTCGGGAGTATGCAGAATGGTTACGAAAAAAGGCCCTGCTTTGTCTAAACAGTTTTTTTTGTTAATCTTTATTTTTGTTGGAGTCGCTCTCTCTTTCTTGATTCATGCTGCAAAGGCTGAAAAAAAATCAGTAAAAATAGCACTTGTTCACTTTGCAGCCGAATACAAAGCTCCCGGGTCTAATCTTGAAAAGCTTATTGCACTGAACCGCCAGGCTGCAGAAAAGGGTGCATCAGTCATCCTTAATACGGAAATGGCGGTAACAGGTTATTCATTCACATCCCGTGAAGATATAGCACAGTATACGGAGACAGATAACGGTCCGACAATCAGGGCTATGAGTAAAGTAGCCAGTGAAAACAGTGTCTATATAGGAATAACATTTCCTGAACAGGACCCCGGCACAAAGATATTTTATAACTCGGCATTTATCCTGGGACCGGATGGTACTGTCCTGTCAAAATACAGAAAAATAATTACAGCAGAAAGAAGGTGGGCCAGTCCGGGAGATCCGTTACAAAAGGGTTTTGCGGATACACCATGGGGACGTATCGGCACTGCGATATGCGCGGATACTTACAGCGGTCTTACAATCAGATCCATGGCGCTTAAAAAGACGGACCTTTTATGGGTGCCTGCAAACTGGCCCAAAACAGGAGGTCTTGATCCGCTTCAAATATGGAGAGCAAGGGCAATTGAAAATGGTTTTTATGTGGCCGCATGCAACAGGACAGGCACAGACCGTATAATGGACTGTAAAGATGCAGTATCGGGAGTATTTAATCCTGAAGGCAAAATCATGTTTAAAGGTTCATCAGAAACATCCCGCATATTTTATGTTGATATACCTCTTGATAAAACTGAAAAGTTTGCCGGGATAAAACGTGATGCAAAAATGACACAAAGAAATGTTAAGCACTACAGGTCGGTTTACCTCCAGCCCTGGCTTGAAAATCTCACATCATTTTACAAACTTCCTGAACCCGGCAAGATGAATATTTTCTGTTACGTGCCTCAAGACGGCATTTTAAACCTCAATAAACTTATAGAGGCCATTCCATATCAAAAAATAAAGCGCCCTGCCCTGATGATTCTTCCGCAGATAAATAAGACTGAAACAGATGAAAACTCTCTTGCCGAGATATCAGAAAAATATAAAACAAGTTTTGCAGTATCTGTTAAGGATACTGACGGTACAGTAAAAAGATTATTAATTTCACCTGAAGGAATAAAAAGCTTTATTGATAAACAAAAGGAACTGCCTTATAAAATGCTGCATTTTGGACCTGCTGCAGTTGCCATGGTTCCGGCCGCTGAGTTTGAAAATCCGGAACTTGCAGTGTCTCTTTCAAAGCTTGGATGCGACCTGGTAATATTATCCGAAAAAACCATGACAGAGGATGATTTTCTGGTAACAAGGGTAAAGGCGATCAACGATATAGCCGTTGCAGTATGCTCAAATACAGGGGCACAGATAACAGGTGTTCAGGATATGCACTCTGGCTGGGACCAGGAAAACCTTAGCAGACCGGGAATCGCCGAATATGTGCTGGACACGGCAAAAACAAGAAAAAAGAGTTTTTATAATGATGTGGATTTTGATCTTCTGCTTTCTGATTAGTTTTCCACATAATTCATTAACAGAAATACACTGTCTAATCCGTCATATTGGCTGCACCAAATGCCACGGTGAACTGTGATTTTTCAAACACGTTTATATCCCTCATAAAGGCGTCTTCAAGTGCCTCAAGAAGCCCCGGGTTGGCTCCGGGTCCACCGTCCAGGTATATATCATCTTCAAGTTCCATGCTTCCTGCAAGCTCTGCTATTCTTCCTGCAAGGGACCTGTGTAGACCAGCAATAATGTCCTCCCTGCTTTTATCCATTGCCAGCAGCGATATTATCTCACTTTCTGCAAATACGGCACAGGTGCTGTTAAGAGTTACGGGCAGAACACTCTGTGCAGCAAGCAATCCAAAATCGTCAACAGGAGTATCAAGTATTCTTCCGGCCACCTCAAAAAAACGGCCTGTTCCTGCTGCGCACTTGTCATTCATCTTGAAATCTTCCACCCTGCCTTCGGGTGAAATTCTTATTACCTTAACATCCTGACCGCCTATATTTATTATGGACCTGGCATTTCCACCGCTCAATATATGCGCGCCCATTGCATTGGCTGAAATTTCATTAACAGCCTTTTCAGATGCAGTATACAGTTTTCTGCCGTACCCTGTGCTGGCAATGGCAGTTATATCTGACCTTGATATAGAAAGCGCTTCAATGCCTTCACTTATGAGCCTGTCACATACAATAGCAGGCTTTGGAACTGTAGGAAGGGCCTTTGCCCATAAAATATCTTTTCCGTCTGTAAACACTGTTTTTATTGCTGCAGATCCAAGATCCAGCCCAACCTTTATCAATTCAAACTCCTTTCAAACCGGGCACACTGCCGGGTGCCCCTACGCATTCAAACAAGTGTCTCTTTAAATGCCTCAAGCCTTGTCAGAATATTCTGTTTATCTTCCTTTGAAAAATCCGTTTCTATTTTTAAAAACCTTATTCCCTTTTCCTTAACAGCCTTTTCAAAATAAAAACTCTCCATATCATATGGATGGCACCCTTTAAGCACATGGTACACCATCCCCTTAATCCCGTTACTTTCCATTGCATTTAAAACAGAGGTCAAACGGCGGTCATTATCAGAGTATGTCGGACAGCTGCATGCAAGATGATACCTGTCGGAAAGTGCGTTAAGCAGGCCGAAAACCGAAGTGTCATCATAGACAACACTCCCGGTTATCCTCTCGGATGTACACAACTCATCCGCTTTTATATTCATGCCTGCTTCTTCAATGAGCTCAGGCATTTTCAGATAGGGATAAAAAACAGGTGCTCCAGCCAGAAAAATATCAGGCCTGTCATTCTCCCCCCGGCTGTACTGATCAATAACCAGCTCAGCATGTTCTGTCCATGATTCAATCCTGTCTACAAGAAAGGCATTTGCCATAACAATAAACCATGTTCCGGAAAGCCGCCCTTCTGTTTTCATTTGCTTAAGCCTGTTGAACACATCCCATGCCCTGTTATATTTATTCACAGATCTGAGAAGATCCTTCCTCTTAAGGCTTCGCCCTGCCAGTTTTTCCAGATACTCTTTAAAGTCAAGAATCTCCTCAAACCATCTTTTACGGCCCTTTTCACTTTCCTTTATATGGGGAAGTTCTATTTTATAAAAATCAGGAGCACTATCAGGAAGCATCTGATCCATCTTTACATTCCAGTCGCATGTAGTGGGCATCACAATTGTATCGCACGCTCTTTCAAGAGAATTCTCCCTGTTAAAGGAGCCCACACATGATTTGATAAAAGGACAGGCAAGGACAGGCAGAAGCCCTGAAGACAGCCAGTGCATTACCTGTGACCCGCTTATAAGCCTTACAGGCTGAAACCCCATGGCATCTATAAGCTCAAGAGGAACCTGTACGCAGTACAACCCTGCAGCTGGCCTGTTGTAATAGTCAATTAACTTTTTGCCGTCTGCCTGCATCGATAGTATATTCAGAAAATATTCAAATTCAGGAGAGCAGTCCTGCCTGATCTTTAAAGATTTAAGCTGAATATTGAACTCCTGTTCTATTCCCTTTTCTATTCTTTTATTAAACTTTGCCTGTTTTTCATCCATTATATTCATTGGTTATTTGTTACCTTTTAATCCCTGAAAATATTCCGGATACATATTCTTTAGATGATGAAAATATCTTTTTACCAAAGAGTGTTATGTAGAGAGCATTGTCCTGAGCACATGATTCTGCGCATTTCATACAGAGCATACAGTCCTGTGTCTGGACATTGCTTTTTTCCTTTTCCATATGAACATCCCTTATATCCATTGTGCATACACGCTGACAGCTTCCGCACCCGATACAGGCATCCACATTCTTTTTAAGTTTTATAAAACCGATCTTTTCAATAAGGCTTAAAAGGGCCAGCAGAGGGCAGAAGATACAGAAAAACCGGTCCTTGAAAAACATGCCCGCCAGGAAAAAAGCAGTTAAAACAAGAGACAGCCCTGTCATTACAATGGTTATGGTGTTGGTTGTCTCGATTGAAAAATACTGAAAGTTTCCTTCAAAAATCGGCATAATGGGCTTTGCCGGACATATCTGGCAGAATGGAAGCCTGTAGTCCGAATGAAGACCTGCATTTGCAACAAGGAAGGGGATGATCACCAGGAGTGCAAGGAGAATATACTTTACAGGTTTAAGCCGGTCCCTGAACTTCCATGACAACTGTGACTCCCTTATGCCCATTTTTTTCCTGAGGGCGGTTATCCAGTCCTGCAGGGTTCCGAAAGGACATATCCATCCGCACCATGTCTTTGAGAGCAGTAATGCAAGCACAATAAAGAGCAGCAGCATTCCGGCAGCACGCAGTCCACGCGCGCCTAAAATCTCGGGCAGTCTCATCTGGAAACCCCAGAATGATCCCTGGAGAGCCATAAGATAACAGTGGCCGGGGCATCCCCCTACATATGGGCAGGCAAAGCATGGAAGGGCATGGCCGAAACTGAGGCCTAATCTCCCGCCGTATGTTAACAGCAGGAATGTAATAAACTGCACCCATGAACGTAGTTTAGCTATTATCAAATCCTTGCCCTCATTCGTTTAATGATCATAAGTATTAAAAAAACAGCAAAGGTACTTCCAAACAGAATTAACCCGGGAGTGTGTTCATGCTTTCCAAACCTGGAGCGGTGGAGCAGCAGGGTATATGATGAGATGTACACATCATTATCTTCCGAATAATTACTCACAAGTACAGTCTGCTTATACGCTGTTTCACCCATGCTGTTTAGCTTTCGGTCATCAGGCGGGATATAGGTACAGTCTTTCTCCTCACCTGCCTTCAGCACTTCATGCCCGAGATTTTCATCAAACACAGAGATTATCTGTTTCCCCAGTTTTTCATTTTTAAACATCACAGAAAGTTTTAACGGGTTTCCTGTCTGGGGCCAGTAATAATGTTCAGGGTCTTTGTTTATTTCAAACAGGCTGTCTATTGAACCATCAGAAGGGATGTCACTGCCTTCATCCTGTGACATTGATTTTCCAAAAAGAGTAAAGGAAGCCTTTGCCTGGTAATATATAAATTGTTCACTGTTTTTTCTTCGGGCGGTAACACGCATGGTATACTGGTTTGTCTTTGCTGATCGGATTATAACAGAGTATCCGCTTCTGCTTTTGTGTATTTCTGATTTATACGGCACCCTTTTACCCTGCTCATCATCTGCATGGTAAAAGGCCCTTATATTTTCGATCCCGGCCAGGTCCGTTATTTTATCAGGAAACCTTCCATACCGGATTTTAATTTCAAGTATGAGGCTTCCGTCCTTTTGTCTTTCCGCATCACCATACTCAAGCCATAGATAATCATCAGACAGGGGCGCTGTATCACCTGATCCGCCGGCGGGTAAAGTAAACATGATAAAAACAAAAAAAACTGCAAGTAGTCTGTATTTCATTTTTACATTATCTTTCAACAACATGCTCAGGCATAAAAAAACCCGAACCGAAAATATATCGATCCGGGGATTACCCTTTTTTATCCGCAAGATCAGACGGTCATCCATTTACCACGATGGTGACCTATGTTTCTCGGGCAGGTCTTCTGACTTCCCCCCTGCTTTAACTGCCTTCCCGTATTTAAACAGTGGCATACAAATGTTAAAACAGTTTCTTTTTTAATCAAAAAAAGAAGGGGTTACAGCGGCGGGTCCGTTCCCGACTTTAACGGGATTCCCTGTTAGGCTCTATAGCACCCGAATTGTAACAACTTATAACAATTTTAAATTATGAAATTTCTTTAGCAGGGATTAACCCTGTTGAATACTGTTCAAACAGTTCTAAAAGCTCCTCTTTTAATAAAGTGGCATTTTCCATAGCTTTTAAATATTCAGCCTTGAGCAGACTGATTTTATTCATGCCGGATTCAACTTCCTCATGAAATGATGTGAGCCCTTTCTCTATATTTTTCATATATTCATCTTTGAGTGAATAAAAACCGTTTTTAAGCGCCATTAAATACTCGCCTTTTACCAGGCTGAGTTTTTCAAGCGCATTCTCATATTCGGTTCTTAATCGGCTTGCACCTGTTTCCTTTGCACACAGATACTGCTTCTGCAGATCATGCATCAGTTCTTTTACAGAAATAATACTCTCGATCCTGAAAGCGTTGCTTCCGGCAAAGGCATAGCCCTTTTCGAGAATTCCTCTTCTGGCATTATCAAGCGCCAGAGATATGCAGTAACGGGCTGTTTTCAGATCACAGCTTTTAAGACATTTCCAGGCGCATTTAAGCTCGATTTTTTTACCTGATGCCAGATCCTCTAAAAATTTGCTTCTGATTGCCCTTCCCGGCAAACCGACAGGGCTTTTAATAATTTCGATATCTTCTTCCCGGCATGAAACATACGCTTCCTTGAACCTGACATCAGCATCACATTCATGTGTAGCTACAAATCTTGTACCCATCTGAACGCCGCTGGCTCCAAGCTTGAAAAGATTGTAGATATCAGCACCGGTAAAAACACCACCTGCAGCTATTACAGGAATGGATCTGTTTAACCTGCTTTCATATTCTTTTATCACCTTTACAAGCTCCGGAAGAATACTCTCAAGCGCAAAATCAGGATCATCAATCTGATCAACTTTAAATCCGAGATGACCGCCTGCTTTCGGCCCTTCCAGAACAACACCGTCAGGGATATCATTATATTTTTTAAGCCATGAGCTGAAGATAACCTGAGCAGCCCTGGCAGAACTGACAATAGGAACCACTTTTACACCTGCGGCCCTGAGTTCCTCGACAGGTATACCTTTAATGGGTAGACCGGCTCCCAGAAAAACAATATCGACTTTTTCATCTATTGCCACCTGGAGAAGTGCATGAAAATCGTTTACAGCGACCATAATATTTACGCCGATAATTCCGGAACTCAGTTCTTTTGCTTTTCTGATCTCTTTTCTTAAAGCAATGGTGTTTGCATCTTTATGAGTTGCATAATATTCAGGATCAAGCATACCTATTGAATTTGCAGCAATAACTCCTACGCCGCCTTCATTTGCGACTGCCGAAGCCAGCCCGGCAAGAGATATCCCGACGCCCATTCCGCCCTGAACTATGGGAAGCTTCACCACAGAATCGCCAATTTTAAGCTTTGGCATTCTGTGCCATTGTATTTTTGAAAGATCAAACGTTGGCCAGTTTATGTCTTTAAGGCCTAATTTCTTTAACTGAAGTTTTGGTAAAATATCAAAATTCATTTATTAAATCTCCTTCACGGGAGGGAATAGCATATTTTTTCTATATACACAAATAAACAGAAAAAAAATGAAACCCGCTCCCGGCAATTGCAAAGATATGCCAAACAAAATGCATCCATTTTACTCTTTTCATAGCATAAAAAAGTGTACCGACTATATAAAAAACACCTCCGGCCACAAGAAAATACCAGCTTAAATTACTTCCGCTCATGGCTTTCAGGTTGGTGTAAAGAGGTTTTGCTGCAAACACTATTATAAGCCCCATAGGGACATAGGTAATTGCGGATATTTTTCGTATTTTTGACCCGAAAACAGCATAAAAGGCAACCCCGGTAACTGCAAGCACCCATATAACAATCAAAATTATCAGCCCGGTTTTCCCCCAAAGAGCCGTCAGGCAATAGGCGGTGTATGTACCTGCAATAAGCAGATATATGGAGCAGTGATCAAGAATACCGAATACTTTTTTGGCCGCCTGGTTTGTCAGGGCATGATACATTGTTGATGCCGTATAAAGCAGAATCATAGTGGCACCAAAAACAATAAATCCGGTCAGATAGGAGGATATTTTTTCATCAGGAATATATCTGAATGCCCTGACAATAAGAAAAACAAGGCCGGCAATTGAGAGAACAGCTCCGATCCCGTGAGATATGGAATTGGCAATTTCTTCGCCGGTTGAATAAGATTTTAGAGAAGCACTCATCTTACAATAACCTCTTCAAAATAATCTCTGCAGATTCCCGCAAAATGCTCCAGCATTTGGGGGGAAGTTCTTTCAATGGTTCTTAACTTATTATCCGGCAGGTTATCTCTTGGTATAAATCTCTGCAATATATATTTTTTTACACCCTTAAGTTCTCTGCAGATTTTTATAATATCATCTTCGGTGTGAATTCCCGGTACTACGGTTGTTCTCATCTCATATTCGATACTGCTTTTTTTTAACAGATCAACACTCCGGGCAATATCTTCCGGGTTGACCGCAACTCCGGTAACTTCATGATACCGGTTAACGGGCATCTTGTAATCCATTGCAACATAATCGCAATACCGGACTGCCTGTTCAAGCATATCCGGAAAACTTCCCTGGGTATCCAGTTTTACGTCCAGACCCTTCCGCTTTATAAAGGAGAGTGTTTCGGGCAGTGCTTCCTGCATTGTGGGTTCACCGCCGGTTATGCATATTCCGTCTATCCAGTTTCTGACGGCATGGTCAAGAATATTGCCAAGCTCTTCAAATGTCATGTGCCTGTCTTTTACCGGGATCAGTTCGGAGTTATGGCAGAAACCGCACCTGAAGTTGCAGCCCTGGGTAAAAAAAAGAAGGGCTATTCGCCCTTCAAAGTCAATTGTTGATTCGGTTTTCTGGTATGTAAAAACAGCAGATTTCATTTACTTCATGCACACTCATGTGCAATGGACATCAGTTTTTTTATTTCACCTGTATCAATTAAACTGTTTTCACCTGAATAATCGGTTTCAATCTGAAGATAGTATGGTTTTATCTCCCCCCCTGTGTAATCTGCAGTTGAAGGATATGGTATCTTTACATATGAATCTTTTTCTTCACTGTACTTCATAACCTGAAGGGCCGGAAGTCTCTGGCCGTTTACAGTTTCAGCAAGGGCATATGCCTGCATTCCTTCAACTGTAGAAAGGTTCTGATAATCCATATCAAAATCTTCGGCAGAGCTGTCCTGCTCAAGAATCATGCTTACATCATTCTTTAATTTTACACACTTTTCACAGCCGTTTTTTCCGTATATTACCATAAGATATTTTTTCATTTAAATCACCCCGCTATCAGTAAAGTGTGCATGAACCGTTTTTGCATGACCCTGCTGCATCTTCGGAAACAGGCATCTCATTATGGCTTTCTGTTACAGAACTTCTTCTGTAAGCAGGCATTATATCTTTATTCTGACCATTCATAACACCCTGCCCGGCCACTCTGTAGTCACCTTCCTTCCTTGACCTGAGTTCTCCTTTTTTGGATTTATTCCAGTCATGGATAACACTGTAATAACCAACAATGCGGGAGATACCGTCGACGTTACCGCTTCCGCACCTGTCGCATTTTTCTATCAGGCCTTTCATTTCATTATGGCATTCGTTGCAGTAGGTAAACTCCGGGCTGATTGTAAGCTGTGCAGACTGTGTTCTTAAAAAAGTGTTTTTAACAAGCTTGAACACTGCGGCTGATGAGGGTCTTTCCTCGCCGACAAAGGCGTGTGTAATAGCGCCTGATTCTATAAGGCCGTGGAACAGCCCCTGAACTCTGATTCTTTCGACCAGGCTTACGCTGCAGTCAGCAGAAAGGTGTATTGAGTTGGTGTAATATATGGAGTCATCATCAAAGCTTCCTTTGACTGTATCGGCAGCATGCTCTTTAAAGTAGATCATGTCGGTCTTTGCAAGTCTTCTTGCAGCACTTTCTGCAGGTGACTCTTCAAGAGTGAACTTAAGGCCGTATCTCTCAGAATATTCTCTCAGCCTTATATTCATGGCCGCAACAATCTTTATTGCATTTTCGACAGCTTCATCCGACTCATGCATCTCTTTTCCGGTTATAAACTTAACCGCATCATTTACGCCGATGAGCCCGATGATATATGTACTTGAATCCAGATCCACATAAATCTTTCCGTCGCAGCTTTCTTTTCCTATCTGCCACAAAGGACCGCCCTGCTGCATCATCTTGTTTTTAACAAACTCTTTTTTAGAGAGATGAGCTTCAACCGCAAGGTCCATGGATTCGTATACTTTCTCTATTAATCCGGCTATATCCTTCTGGCCCTCTTCTGCGGCAAGATATGCGGCATGGGGAATATTTATAGTAACATTCTGGAACCCGCAGAACCTCATGCTCTCGGGATGTAAAAGCATATAGTTGTCATCTATAGTTGTTCGCAGTCGGCAGCATGCGGATAAAGTTACCTGATCCCTGTCAAAAATAAAATAAACGGATCCGTTTCTTGAAGCTACTTCACATGCTCTTTCAAGTATCTTAAGCTGCGCAGGATCACGGAAGGATTCTTCACTTACATGAAAGTCACATTTGGGGAACTCAAAAACCCTGCCGTTTGTATCGCCCTTTTCCCATACATCGAGCATCTTAATGGCAAAGTCTCCTGCAAGTTCTTCGTAGTCACCGTAGGTTACTATTTTTTCTCCGGCTGCTTCCAGCTCCTGCAGAACCGATGCATCATAAACTATCTGCCCCTCACTGTTTAAGACTTCCTTAAGTACTGTCCGGTCTCCATGTTTTAATATCATCAGCCTGTATCCGCCTGATGACACTTCATCCGACTTAAACTCTTCCAGTGGGACCTTTTCACCGGATGCTGTCTTAAGCATGTATTTGCCGCCTGGGCCTATAGCCGGAACATTTTTAAGATACTCAGGAACACCTGCATGTATATTAAAATCAAGAAAGATACTCTGACCGCCCCGTGAAAAGGCATTTTGAGAACCGTTAAATATAAGCTCCTGTGCCCTCTGATACATCTGCTTTTCTGTAAGGTCTTCGAGATAGGGAGCATATAAAATATTTATATATGCAACTCCAAGAGCGCCTGCATAGTATGCCTGCATGGAGGCAAGATAGGTATTCAGATGACCGGTAAGAACCTGGGCGGATTTTGCAGGGCTTGATTCGCTTGTTAAATTCACAAGACCCTTTAGGCCGTACTTTTTAATGTACTCTATGGAATGAGAAGAACAGTACACCCTGTCCGGGAAGCCAAGGTCATGAATATGTATCCGTCCTGTGGCATGAGCTCTTTCAAGTTTTTCTCCAAACAGGTACCTTAAGGCATACTGTTTAAGTATAATTTCACCGATCGTCTGGGTGACAGCCTCGGGATTGTTGTTTTTGATATTGCTGTTTTCATCAGACTTCGAAAAAAGCAGACCCTCGAGAACAGGCTTTGCCAGAGAAAAATGAGCCATGTCTTTAAGTGACTCAAGATGACCTCTTTCTTCGAGCTCGTTATTCACCATTTCCCTTACAAGGGCGGTGCTGATTGTTGAGTCGTCCCATGCAAAGGCACGGTTTTCTACGGACTTGGCAATACTCCTGGACTCTTCATAGGAAAGGGAAGTTTCATTAACAAGAGCGTCAACAATACGGGATTTTTCCCAGGGGTGGGTTACATTCTGTGTTGTAGATTCAACAAGAAGAAGCGCGTCTGTAGAGTCTGTCTGACCGGAATCGAGTCTGGTGCGAATTTTAAGCTGCTTCCTGATGTTCTCACGTTTTTTACGGTAGAGTTTGTAGGTTGTCATTACCTCCTGGTAACCGCTCTGTGCCAGAACAATCTCAACAAGGTCCTGAACGTCTTCTATTTCGGGAAGACGTTTTCCGTCATTCTCTCTGATGTAGTATGGAGAGAAGCGGTTATTTAACTGCTCCACCACTTTCCATGCTATGAGATCCGGATCAGGTATATCGATATCACCTTTAAGCTCCCTCCTGGCTTTTTCACCAGCCTTTTTTATAGCCTTTGCAATTTTAACCGGATCAAAGTCTACTATGTTCCCGTCTCTTTTCAGAAATCCGTCCAGGCCGTGATCAAGCCCTTCAAGATTACACTCTCCTCTTTTCGTTGCAGCCAGAACATTTCCGCTTCGCATGTTTCCTATTTTCCCCCATGACGCCTAATGTTTTTTATTGTATATGATGAGACTTCAAATAAAAAAACCCGAATCGAAATTGTATCGATCCGGGGATTACCCTTTTCATCCTCTGGATCCGGAAGTCCTCTTTTATACCACGAAAGAGACCTGAACGGTTCGGGCAGGTCTTCTGACTCCCCCCTGTTTTAACAGCCTTCCCGTAACCAGACAGTGGCTTATAAAGTTAAAACAGCTACTAAAAATGGGGTTACAGCGGCGGGTCCGTTCCCGAATTTAACGGGATTCCCTCTTAGCTTTTTTAAGCACCCGAACAGAAATTGATTTTAGAGATGGACAGATTTTTGTCAAGGGAAAAACCGGATTTTTGACTCAAAATATACATTATTTTGTATCTTATTTTTTTCGTATATCTACAGGTTGTGTGTATAGCTTCCCCTCAAAATATTCCAATTTTTAGGAAATAGGTAATTAAAACAAACTCATAGGATTTTTAATTATTAATACCGAGGCACAAAGAGACTATAAAAATCTAACACTGTTATTTTTGCCGGAAGTTAGATGTCAAATAATTGATACAGGACACTCAATATTTTGACAGGCAATAAAATGGAAAAACTAAAGTTATTAAGGCAGAGAACAGAGGAAGGAAAAATATTTTAAAATTGATGCAGAAGGTTGGAACGGGATTAAATGCAGGGGCGAATAATTATTCGCCTTTTTTTAAAACGCTTTTCACCTTGCGCCTTGAACCTTGCGCCCTGCGCCTGTCTTTCATCACCACTCACTGGCAAGCTGGTCTTCCACCTCATCCCATTTTTCCTGGAGGTTGCCCACTGCATTCATGGCAATATCAAGATGCTTATCCATATATTTTTCGTACACCTGGGCGTGGAGTTTTTTATCCTTTATCCCTCTTCTCTGGAGAGGCATATCTGAAACAAGCATTATGGAGCCTATAGGCACTTCATAGTTGTAACCTACAGAAAAAAGCGTTGCCAGTTCCATTTCTATGGCAAGTATTCTCTGCCGCCTGAGGTACCGTATAAACTCATCATCAAACTCCCAGAGCCTTCTGTCGGTTGTATAGACAATGCCGCATCTCGGTTTTAGCCCCATCTTTTTTACAGCGCCTATACAGAACAGATTAACGCTCATTGCAGGTATTGCAGGAAACTCACTGGGAAGGTAATGCCTGCTTGTGCCCTCCCCTCTTATTGCGGCAGTTGGCACTATAAAATCACCCACATGCAGAACATCATCAATACCGCCGCACATCCCGAGCATAATAACAGATTTTAAATTATCCAGGTAAGCAAGGCAGTTTATAATAAGGGCAGCCTGGGGTGAACCTATTCCAAAGTCTATCATGGTGCAGTCCAGTTCCCTTGAATTAACTATCCTGAAATTACCTTCAAGCAGCTCACCGCCTGTACGGTCCTTAAACGCATGAATATACTTTTTAAAATTGGTAATAAGAATGTGTCCGCAAAACTCTTCAAGTTTGCAGTTGGTGTACCGTTCAAGTGTCTGCCTCACGTATTCATGTTCTTTTATTTCCAATTGCTGTCCCCTTTAAATATCAGATTTACTTATATATTAATCGTCATACAGACAGAAATACTTGATCTTAAAATAAAACGGTATTCAGCATGTTACGCAATCTAAAAATCATTTGATAAATCGCTCTGGAAGGCCTTGCAATTGGCTTAAAAAAAGAATACTTATTCTTAAAATAAAATCAGACAGGGAGAATCAAATATGAAAAATCGGATTGTTATCTTTGGAATCTTGCTGCTTACAACACTTTACATAAGTCCCGCACAGGCATATGAGTCTCACAGCGGGCCGTCTCAACTGATCCAGTATGATGCATCAAAAGCTTATGAAGGATATACTCTCTTCAGCCCCATGTTTTCTGATAAAACCTACCTTATCGATATGCTCGGTAATGTAGTGCATGTATGGGAACATAAGGATGATCCTCCGGGACTTCATTATATTCTCCTTCCAAACGGAAACATCCTTGGAAATACACGCGAGAAAATGCCGCCTCCTCCCAAAGATGGGGAGCCGGCACCAAAACCCAAACCAAACCCGAACCCTAATAAAGGCCTTAATTTCGGAGGCGGAGCAAAGGGATTAAGAGAGATAGACTGGGACGGAAATATCGTATGGGACTGGATTCCCGGCCCTGAAGAAGGCTCTCTCCATCATGACTTTGTAAGGATGCCAAACGGAAACACCCTGACAAACGCCTGGGAATACCTGAGCCTTGAAGATGCCATTGCAGGAGGCAGGGACCCGAGACAGACAACTAAAAAAGGACTGGCACCTGATGTTATCTACGAAGTGGACCCGGCAGGAAAAGTTGTATGGAAATGGAGCGCATGGGAACACAGGGGCATGAACTCCCAGAAACACCTTGATGTAAACTATATTACTGCAGTGCTTCCCCAGCACAGGTTTGCAAACCCTGACTGGTCGCACTTCAATACAGTTGATTACAACCCGGCCACAGACCAGATACTTGTTGACTCAAGGGAATTTGGTGAACTTTATATTATTGACCATAAGACAGGTGAAATAGTCTACAGATGGGGAAACCCCAGCGCCTACGGTAAAGGTGAAGCGCCGGCATTAACAACACCCGGCGACCAGATACTCTTTGGCCCCCATGACGCACACTGGATAACCGAAGGTCTTCCGGGTGCAGGTAATATTTTAATATACAACAACGGCTGGGCACGTCCTCCGGTAAACTATTCTTCTATTATAGAAATGGACCCGAAAACCGGCGAAATAGTATGGGAATACAAATCAAAGGATGAAAACAGTTTTTATTCTCATCATATATCGGGCGCCCAGAGGCTTCCCAACGGCAACACCATGGTCTGCTCAGGAAACCACGGACATTTCTTTGAAGTGACAAAAGAAGGCGAAGTTGTGTGGGAATATATAAACCCGGTTACAAGCGGCGGCATAAAGCCATGGTTTGACGACCTCGGTTTTCAGGCAAGCAACATGGTCTTCAGGGCACACCGCTATGGACCGGATTATCCGGGCCTTAAGGGTAAAAAGCTTAAACCAATGGGGCAGATTGCAGACGGTATTAAGGATGCATGGAAACCAAAGGTAAACCTTGAAGGTGCAACACAGAAAGGCATTAAGGACTGGAAAAAAATCTGGAAGTGATTGTTTCACAGCAGCCGCCGTCGCTGACACATTGAATCATACCCGTAGAGACGCCCTATATGGGCGTCTTTTTCAATGGTATGGGTATATTATTTGGATTAGTTAACACCTCAGCGGCGAAACGGAGACGCCCGGATCGGTCGTCTCTACATAAAAATATCCTGAAGATTCATTATTATGAAAAATCTTACAAGAAGGTCATTCATAAAACAGATTACAGCCGCAGGTGCAGGAACAGCACTCCTACCCGGCACAATCATAACCGGAGAGGAACGTAGAGACGACCGATCGGGCGTCTCCGATCTCCTTCTTGTTTCACCATGCCTGGTAAAACCCGTAAAATCCGAAATCACTGTATGTATTGTATGCGGAAAAAAACCGATTGAAGGATTTATAGACTTCAAAGAAACAGGAACAGCTCAATGGCAGAAAACAGATACCTTTTACGCAGAAAAGCAAACGCCCTTAAACATCACTCTTAATTCCCTCAAACCTGACACATCCTATGAATACAGGGTAAAGGCAAAACAAAAAAAAGCTGATAAATTCATAGCAGTATCCGAAGGCAGCTTTAAAACACAGAAGATGGATAATACATCCTTTTCATTTGCCATGATTTCGGATTCTCATATTAAGCCCAATGAACCAGAACGCATAAAAATATTACTCGATATAAGCAGGTCCATTCTTGCCAGAAAGCCCGATTACCTGCTGACGCTGGGAGACAACATCCAGACATTTACTTCACACGGAGGCCCCATGACAGAAAAGCATTACGGGCCGATCCTCTATTACATGCTCAGGTACGGGCTTGATACTCTTCAGGCATCAGTGCCTGTATTCAATGTAATAGGAAACTGGGAAGGAGAAAACGGATGGCACCCGGAGGAGCAGAGGGCATGGGCCCGTATGTCCCGCACGGCATGGATGCCTGGGCCGCTTCCAGGAACATACCCTGAAGGCGGAGGCGAATACAGTGATTATTACGCATTCACATGGGGCAATACCCTTAACATTGTTCTCACAGTAACCGGCTATACAACCGTCGGACATGTTCACGGCACAATAACCGGCAGAGGTGATGACTGGACACTTGGTAAAAAACAGAAAGAATGGCTTTATAAATGTCTTTCTACCTCAAGGGCCAAATGGAAATTCATATACATACACCACACGGTTTCCGGAAAAGCAGGTGATGACCTTAATACAAGGTACGGCAGGGGCGGCGGACAGGCCGCGAAAATCGGAGAACAGAAGCTCATTCACAAATGGATGAAAAAATATAATGTTAACGCCCTCTTCTACGGACATGACCATGTGTTTACAGACATCCCTGTAGACGGCATACACTATACATGCGTGGGAAGCGCAGGAGCTCCATGGAAATTCACAACAGATGAAACAGGTTACGAAAAATATATACCTGATTCTGGATATACCTGGGTGGATATTGAACATGACAAAATAAAGGTTTCGTTCATAACGCCGGACCGTTTAAAACCGGAAGGTAAAATCCTGTACCAGTACAGCATTATATAAACATATAAAAGATGCAGGGCCTGATCGAAAAACAAAGACGCCCAGGTTGGGTGTTATGATTAGGATACATATTGATACAAAACCGCAATACAAAACATATACAATGCTCTTCGTTTTTACCGGGCATACACCTGACCGCCAAAGGACAATACACGATCATTTAAAACATTCCTATAATTTATTTCGTATTTTTAGACCAGCAAAACGCACTACATTGCTTTATTTAAGCACACAAGAGACTTTTTTTTATTGACACATATGGTTTTATATTTAAAATGAAAGATATTGTTCTATAAAAAATCTTTTCTCTTCATTCCAATTTAAATTAGCAGTTTGCTCATTGTCTCAAGATTACTACATGTCATAATTTAACATCAGGTTTTTTATTAAAAAACTGGAGCTATAATGACCTACTTTAAATCCGGATGTTCCGGCCCGGAAAATTACTTAAAACAAATTTTCCTGCTTATCCCTGTTATACTGTCCCTGATATTTCCACCGTCTTTCACTTACGCATCTGCAGAAAATAACCCCTCCGACATTGCAGCAGGTCTTTACCATACCCTCTTTATAAAGGCTGACGGTTCACTCCTGGCAGCGGGATATAACAACAGGGGCCAGCTTGGTGACGGCACAAACGACACCACAAGCACACCGGTCCCTGTTGCAAAAGACGTATCTCAGGCTGCATGCGGAAATGTTCACAGCCTTTTTATAAAAAAAGACGGGACGCTATGGGCCATGGGCGACAACAGATACGGGCAGCTTGGAGACGGCACAAACATAGATAAAAACAGACCGGTACAGATAGACAGGGATGTTATCTGCGCTGCAGCAGGCGCTTTTCACAGCCTTTATATAAAAAAGGACGGTTCACTCTTTGCGATGGGACGAAATGACGACGGGCAGTTGGGGGACGGAACCTATACTCACAGGAATAAACCCATAAAAATATCGGACCATGTGATACAGGCTGCAGCAGGAAGCGCCCACAGTCTTTTTTTAAAGGATGACGAAAGCATGTGGAGTATGGGCAGGACGGCAGACGGATCTACCGAGGACAGGAAAAACATCCCCTTAAAACTTGCAACCGGCGTGGTAAGAATCTCGGCAGGAGCTTCCCACAGTCTGTTCATAGGAAAAGACGGCGGTTTATGGACCATGGGAAACAATAAATACGGTCAGGCCGGACCCGGAAAAAACAGTTTCAACAGAAGACCCTTGAGGATCGCCAATGGAGTGATAGATGTCTCAGGAGGAGGAAATCACACCATCTTTTTAAAAAAGGATCATACACTCTGGGCGATGGGGGCAAACTATTCTAATCAGCTTGGCATCACATCAGGTCTTGAAATCACACAGCCTGTTCAGATTGCTGAAAATGTATCACAGTTTAAAGCGGGAGGGTCTCACACCCTTTTTATAAAAAAGAATGGAACATTATGGGCGGCAGGCTCTAACTTTCTTGGACAGCTTGGTAACGGTGCAACAAAAGACAGTAAAACCCCGGTCAAAACAGCCTCCGGATTATCCGGCAACTCGGTATCAACTGATAAATTTTCATTCAAAGACGGCCCTGTCTACAACTCTGTTAATAAAACCGCCAGATATACAGAAGAGATAAACAATAATGCTGCCGGTAATTATCCGGATAAACCTGGTAAAGATAAAAAAGGAATAGAGGATTATGATGAGGATGCCATAGTTTTTCCAACCCCTGAGTTCCAGAAAAAAGACGATATCTACAGAAAAATATTTATTGAAAACAGCGTGAATGCAGCCTTAAGCAAATCCGATAAAAAAGAAGCTCTTATGTGGGCAGCCTATAACGGGCATACACAGGCGGTAAAAAGAATTATTGAAAACGGTACAAAGGTTAATTCCAGATACGGTCAGACAAAAACAACCGCCGTATGGTATGCATCTCTTATGGGCCGTACAGACACAGTAAAACTTCTTATTGAAAAAGGCGCTAGAATTAACAGAAAGAAAGTTTCAAAAAATTACCTGGATATATTGGCGGACCTGGATAAAGCAATCAAAGATGCAGACCCCGAAGAAAAACAAAAACTTCTTGCCCAGAGGTCTACTATAAAACTGGCGTTGTTCTTTGATGGGAGCATGATGTATTTCGACCAGATTTCAGAAGACTGCAAATCAGTTTCAAAGGAAGAGCTGGATGAAAAATGGGCGTACCTTAAAAAATTAATAGACATATACCAGGATGAAGATAAAAAGCCCGAACAGGGAGGCACACCGCTCTGGGCCGCATCACTTAACGGGCATAAAGATATTGTCCGTATACTGATAGAAAACGGCGCAGGTGTAAACAAAACTGAGCAGAACGGATCAGCTCCCCTCTGGGTTGCATCCATGAAGGGGTACACAGAGATTGCAGATATGCTTATTAAAAACGGCGCCAAAGTGGATGCAGCAGGCAGGGATTTATGGACAACCGCACTTTGGACAGCATCAAAATACGGTCATACAGATATTGTGAAACTTCTTATAGAAAACGGTGCAAAGACAAATATATGGAAACTGCGCACCAACGAAACAGCGCTTTATAACGCGGCAGAAAGGGGTCATACGGATATTGTAAGGCTTCTTGTTGAAAATGGCGCCAAGGTGGATTTTCCTACCAGAGAAAACCTGACTGCATTCTGGATTGCTTTATATAACGGTCATGCGGATGCAGCTGCTATTCTTGTTAAAAACGGCGCAGCAATTAACGGTGTAAGCAACTACCAGCGCGAAACGCCTCTTATGATAGCATCAGAAAAGGGAATGACAGACCTTGTAAAGGTTCTGCTCGAAAAAGGCGCAAGGGTAAATGTAAAAACCCCTCACGGTGTAACAGCCCTTGCACTGGCCCTTGATAAGGGACACACAGAAATCCTGAAACTGCTTATTGAATACGGTGCAAAATTGGATGCACAGCTCTATGACGGAACAACCATTCTTATGATTGCAGTACATAAGGCAAATATAGAGCTTGTAAAATACCTGATTGAAAATGGAGCAGACATAAACGAAAAAGCCAAAAACGGAACAACTGCTCTCTGGGAAGCGGTCACAACTAAGAACATACCAATTGCTGAGCTTCTTATAGATAAAGGCGCTGATGTAAACATCATAAACAAAGACAACAATGCATCAGTTCTGATGATTGCTTCTGAAATCGGTATGACGGACTTTGTAAAACTGCTTCTTAATAAGGGTGCAAAGGTAAATATAAAAACAACTGACGGTGTAACAGCTCTCTGGATAGCGGCACAGGAAGGCCATGGCAATATAGTAAAGCTTCTGCTTGAAAACAATGCCGGTATTGATGCTCCGAGAACAAGCGATAATATGACGCCTTTATGGATGGCATCCCAGAACGGACATACGGAAGTTGTAAAAATCCTGGTGGAAAACGGGGCACAGACAGACATAAAAACAACCGAAGGCTCTACCGCGCTTATGACTGCATCCCAGAACGGACATACGGAGATTGTAAAACTGCTCTGCGAATGGGGTACTGATGTTAACCTGAAGGCAATGATTGACAGCAAAGGATATTCGGCTCTTATACTGGCTGATAAAAACGGGTGGAAAGATATCTCGGCTATTCTTGAGAGTATTGAAACAAAAGAATAAGGTTCTTTAAATATAGAAAGGAACTAAAGTGAAACATAAAATAGTGTTAGGTATAATATCTGCCGCCCTTATTATTCAGGGCTGTTCCTCAATCAATAAAACAGGGTATAAAACAGTGGCATCAATGGATCAGAAGACAGATCCATACGGCGACGTGGTTTCGGAAAAAAAACATATGGTCGCTGTTTCACTCTACAGGGACATGGAATATGTAAAAGATAAAACCATATTTAAGATAATTGTAGAAAACGGCGGAGATAATCCCCTGGAAATTAGCACCAGCAATATCTCGGTGATATTCAGGGAAAGCGGAAAAAACAGCACTGTAAAAAACATAGAGATAGAATCGCTCGAGGATTTTATTGAAAATATAGGGCATGCTTTCCGTGAGGCGGAAAAAGAAAAAATCCGCGCTATTCTCATGAAACTGAAAGGTGCTGCCTTAAGCCAAACAGAGACTTCGGCAGACATGTTTGCATTAAGCTTCGTCCGGAAGGTAGACAACATGGAGCAGGAACATGAACGGCATGAAAAATTAAAGCATTCAATGCCGGAATTTCTATTACAGAATCAGACCATAATGCCCCGCAAAACCGCAACCGCCATAATTCCCTGCGACACACATGAAATAACACCAGAAACAAAAGGTGCCCTCGAAGTGACTGTTTCAATAGATAATGAAAAGCATACATTTATATTTGAACGGGTCATGTAGGAATAATATTTGAAAATGAATAATGACGCTGTATAAAAACAAATACCGCATTGAATCTGGCAGATTGCAAAAATGGGACTATTCATGGCCAGGCTATTACTTCATTACGATATGCATAAAAGATCGGCAATGCCTGTTTGGAAAAATCAGCAATGATAAAATGGAATTATCCGATTTTGGTAAAATCGCAGAAAAATATTGGGAGCAGATACCTGAACATTTTAATAATATAAAACTGGACGAATATGTAATAATGCCCAATCATATTCACGGCATACTGATTATAAAAAATAATCCAAACAACATGACTAACCGTGATTCAAATCACAACGTAGAGACGACCGACCCGGGCGTCTCAGCATTGAACCCGGATGATTCAAATCAGGGAACAAACATATTAAAACCGCCCGTAGAGACACCCAATCTGGGTGTCTCCGCAAACCACCCAAACCCGATACATGGAACCCGACTTTCTAAAATGCAACCCCAACCCGGATCGTCCGGGTCGATCGTAAAAACGGAGACGCCCGGATCGGGCTTTAAATCGAAGACGCCCGGATTGGGCTTAAAAACCGAGACGCCCGGGTCGGGCGTCTCTACGAAACCAGCGCCTATAGGTACAATTATAAACCAGTATAAACGCATCTGCACAATCCACTTCAGAAAAACCTTCCCATCTTTCAAATGGCAATCTCGTTTTTATGACAGAATCATTCGGAATGAAAAAGAATTAAAGAATATTCGTGAATACATAGATAGTAATCATCAAAAATGGAAAGAGGATAATCTTTATCAATAACCCGCATTTTATCCCCAGTTTTAATTTGACCCACAGAACTATTTTTTTTATACTCGCACTCCTGTAGAGGGGATTCTTATTAATTAATTATTTATTTTAGCAAGGAGATGGATGATGATTAACAAACAAATGGTACAGTTCCCGTTAACATACAACGATCGAATTGGTGGAGTAATTGTGGGTTGGGGCGCCCATGAAATGGTAGCGGACGAAGCACAGAAAGCAGGAATTAAGAATGCACTGATCACAACTACAGGATTAAAAGGAACAGGTATTGTCGAAGAAATTGTTGGAATACTCAGCCATCACGGTATTTCATCTACAGTTTTTGATCAGATATCATCAAACCCCAGAGATACCGAAGCCCATGCAGCAGCAAAGGTTTATGAAGAAGCCGGCTGCGACGGAGTTATCTCCGTTGGCGGCGGAAGCTCACATGACACAGGAAAATGCGTAAGGGCACTTGCAACAAATCCCGGCGCAGATCTCTGTGATATGGCTGCCCGCCTTGACCCGCCATGGATGGAAGTAATAGGCCGTTTTAAACCGAATAGAATACCGCAGATAAGCGTTAACACCACAGCAGGTACAGGCGCCGAATCAACAATGGGAGCAGCAATAATCGACACAAAAAACAGGGCAAAAATGTTTTGCGTCATCCCGAACCTTGCACCTACATGCGCACTCAACGACCCTGCCCTTATCAGGTTAATGCCTTCCAACCTTATTGCATGGACAGGTTTTGACGCCTTTTCTCATGCATTTGAATCATATGTTTGTAAACTGTCATCACCCTTTAACCAGGGTGCAATGCTGCATGTCGTTAAACTCATTGCAGAAAATTTAAGAGAATTCGCCTACAATAAAATGGATTACAAAGCATGTGAAAATATCTGCTGGGCTTCATGCTCTGCAGGTATTGCCCTTGGCTTTGGCGGCGGCGTAGGTATAGTACACGGCCTGGGCCATGGAATATCCGTTCTTTACGATGTGCATCACGGCCTTGCAAACGCATCGGTTGCCCTTGGAATGGAACGTTATAACGAAAAATGTGTTCCTGATAAATTTGCCGAAATGGCGCGTGCCATGGGCGCCGACACAACAGGAATGAGCAAGATGGAAGCCGCGGACATGTGGTTTGAAGAGACAGAAAGGCTTCTTACTGACCTTGGCATTAAATCAGGAAACCTGACCGAACAGTTTGGAATGACAAAAGAAGATATTCCTCATATTGTAAAATATCAGTACGAAAATGATTTCGCACGCCAGGGAAATCCAAGAGACTTTGATTTTGAAGAAAGCGTAAAACTTCTCGAAGAACAGCTTTAGTTTAAATCCGGGTCCATCCGGAAAAGAAAAAAACCGGATGGATTAATTCAATACAGATAAATGGAGCCGGTATAAATAATCATTTGTACCGGCTCCAGTTCTTTTTTTAAACCTGATTTCACAGGACTTTCAACACCAGCCTGTTTTTACTTTAAAAGCTATCGGCTGAATGCTGATTGCTCTATTTACTTCACCTTAATATCTTCCCATATTGTATTATACATTTCCAGTTTATCTCCGAGATCAAGCTTAAGCTCACAGTTTTTCAGATCTTCTTCATTATAAACAGGTTTTCCGGTACGGATCTTTCTTGCAGGCACATTGATTGACGGAAACCCGAATTCATCTACAAATTTTGCATATGATTCCGGCTCATGGATATAGTTGATAAACTTATGAGCAAGATCTCTGTTTTTAGAGCCCTTGAGAATGACCATGGAATCAATATATAAAGGGCCGCCGGTTTCAGGAATAAAGAAATCCACATCAGCTTTTGCAGAATCATCCAGTTCTGCAAAAACAACCTCTTCGTATCCCTGTACCACCCAGAACTCTCCTGCGGCAAACCCCTTTCCAAATGATTCGGCATCAAATTTAAGTATATTATCGCGCCACTGCAGGACCAGGTTTTTAGCAATTTCAAGCTCTTCCGGATTAACTGAATTCACGGAAAAACCGTTGGCCTTAAGCGCAAACCCCATGACTTCACGCATGTCATCAAGCAGGGTTGTTCTGCCCTTGAGCTCAGGATTAAGGTAGATACTCATGTCTCTTTTATAATCTTTGACAAACTTTTTGTTAACGGCAATACCGGATGCACCCTTCATGTAGGGAACCGAATATTCGCAGTTTTTGTCATATTCGATCCCGGTTATAAGATCAGGATCGATATTACTGAAATTAGGGACAAGACTCTTATCAATCTTTTCGAGCATTCCTTCTTTTATCATTATCGAAACATAATCTGCCGACGGAAAGGTAATATCATACCCTGACCCGCCTGCCTTCAGTTTTGCGAACATCTCTTCATTTGACGCAAATTCGTCATATACTACTTCTACATTGTATTTTTCTTCAAAGCCTTTGATTACTTCCGGCGGGGTATAATAGGTCCAGTTGTAAATATAGAGTTTTTCCTTTTTATCACCACATCCGAAAACACACATAAAAGCCGACAAGCAAACCAGCAACAAAATTATTTTTTTCATACAGTTATCTCCTTTTTGCTATTTAAACATGTGTCTGAACATTTTTTTCGACATAAACGACAGGACAAAGCTGCCTATAATCAAAATCACAGAAAGAGAATTGATTGCAGGAGACACTCCGAAACGAAGCATGGAATAGATATGCAGAGGCAGAGTTGAGGCGCCTGGTCCCGTTACAAAAAACGTAATTACAAAATCATCAATGGACAGCGTAATTGCCACAAGAAAACCCGACAGTATACCCGGCAGACACATTGGAAGTATTACCTTGAGCAGGGTATCCAGTTCCTTTGCACCCAGATCATGAGCAGCCTCTATAATGGAATAATCAAACTCCGCCAGCCTGGCAACAACAATAAGCAGCACATATGGGATATTAAAGGTTATATGGGCAATAATAATAGTCGAAAGTCCAAGGGGTATATTGAGCCCGGCAAAAAACATAAGCATTGATACCCCGATAATAATTTCAGGAAGAATAATCGGAAGATAGGAAACCACTTCCAGATATTTTTTAAGTTTAAAATGGTGCCAGTAAATGCCGATTGCACCCAGGGTTCCGATAACTGTTGAGACCAGTGCGGAAACGACCGCGATAATAATGGTATTATAAAAGGACCCCCACAGTTTGGATGAGTTGAAAAACAGCACCTTGTACCACTTGAGAGAAAAACCGGTAAAATTCATTGAGCGGCCTTCATTAAATGAAAAAACAATCAGCACAATGAGCGGTGCATAAAAGAACAGCATGGTCATCCAGAAGAACAGACCGGATAACCTGTGTTTATCAGATGTTCTGACCATTTCCTGCGCCATATCAGGATTCCTCCCCTGTCCTTTTTGCCTTGGAGGCAGTAAGGTGATTAAAAAGCAGGACCATTACGACGGAAATTGTTGTAAGCATCATTGAAATAGCCGCGGCAGACGGCCAGTTGCGTGCGGTTTTAAGCTTTTCGTTAATAATGTTTCCAAGCATGCGCACGTCAGTTCCGCCTACTATATCCGGGATGGCAAAATTACCGAAGGCAGGAATAAAGGTAAAAAGAACAGCAGTAAAAATACCCGGTATAATCAAAGGCACAAGTATTTTGGACATGGACTGCCATTTGCTGGCGCCAAGGTCCCTGGCAGCCTCGAGAAGTGAAAAATCAAACTTTTCTATTACGGAATATAGAGGCAGTATGGCAAAAGGCAGAGAAGTGTAAATCATTATAAGAATGATTGCCCATCGGTTATATAAAAGCTGTACAGGCGCACTGAAAAGTCCTATTTTTACAAAAAAGGTATTAACAAGCCCGTTATTGCCCAGCACTGCTACCCATGCAAATATTCTTATCAAAAAATTGGTCCAGAAGGGAATAATAACCAGAAAAAGCAGTTTTTCCTTATGAATAGACCGGGCTATGTAATATGCTGCGGGCACTGCTATTATTACCGTGATCACAGTAGTTGCCACACTTATAAAAATTGTATTTAAGGCAACCTTTCTCATAGTATCGGAAAAAAGAGAACGGTAGGCATCAATGGAAAATGCGGGTTCAAACCCTCCGTACAGTCCTTTGGTAAGAAAACTCCCGACAAGAATAATGGAAAACGGAATGACAAAAAAAACCGTAAGCCACACCAGTATCGGTAATGTATAACGCTGCCCGTAATTTTTAATCATTAAGGATTAACCTCAACAATAAAGCTGTCATCTGCATGCCACCATATAAAAACCCTGTCTTCATACTGTATAGGCTCTTCATCGGTAAAATACTGCGCATGCTGTTTAAACACCTTGAATAAACGTCCCTGATCGGATTTCACAATAAACTTGGTATGAGACCCGGTATATATCATCTGATCCACCTGGCAGGAAAAACAGTTCCAGGTATTAATATCAACGGAAGGCTGTTTTTTTGAGATATGAATTTTTTCAGGCCTCAGAGTCACTTTTATAAAATCACCTTCTTTAAGCGGCTTATCAAGGTCAACAATAATTTCTCCCATGTTTGGTGTAGTGATCCTGGCCTTGCTTTCCAGAACCTCCGTAACTTTCCCCTCAAGGTTATTGGAAGCTCCGATAAATTCTGCAACAAACATATCGCTAGGGCTTTCATAAATTTCAAAGGGGGTAGCAACCTGAAGAATATTACCATCCTGCATAACTGCAATCCGGTCAGATACACTCATTGCCTCTTCCTGATCATGGGTTACATATATAAAGGTAATTCCAATGATGTCATGGATACGGTCCAGCTCCATCAGAAGGTCCTGACGCAGTTTTGCATCAAGGGCGCTTAGAGGTTCATCCAGAAGCAGAACTCTTGGCTCATTGATCAGAGCTCTGGCTATTGCGACCCTCTGTTTCTGTCCGCCTGAAAGCTGGGCAGGGTATTTATCTATATGATCCTGAAGCCGTACAAGGTTTACATATTCGGCAACCTTTTCGCGGATAATATTTTTATCTGCCTTTTTAAGCCGCAGCGAAAAAGCCACATTGTCAAAAACCGTCAGGTGCGGAAACAGTGCATAATTCTGAAATATGGTATTCACATGACGCTGATTGGGTGCTTTCTGAAGCACACTTTCATTATCAAGGAGCAGATCACCGGACGTGGGAGTTTCAAATCCGGCAATAATTCTTAATAAAGTAGTTTTACCGCAGCCGCTGGGCCCTAAAAGTGAAAAGAATTCCCCGGCTTTGATCTCAAGACTGATATTTTTCAATACCTGAGAAGAACCAAATATTTTATTTACATTATTAACTTTAACCGTACCACCTATCATATTGCGGCTCCCGAAAAAATGATGCGGCTTTATACAGAAAAAGAAAAATCATAGCAATAAAATTTAAATTGTCATATTATTTTTCAAAAAAAAACCGCAGGGAATTATTAACTGCTGCGTTTAATCTATTGAAAATGAAAATTACCTTTAAAAAAGGAGAACCAGATGCAATGCAGTGAAACCATAAAAAAACTTAATGCCCTGGTTGACAGTGAACTTTCCTCTTCCGAATCCGAAGAAGCAGAACAGCATCTGAACAACTGCCAGGCCTGCAGGCTTGAGTATGAATCCGTTAAACATATATATAACGGCCTGAAAAACCTGCCTGATATTATCCCCCATGACTCACTTTCCAGGAAAACCATAAGGGCTTTTCAGAAAGAATTTTTCAAACCCGGATTCAGGGAATGGTGGAAAGGCCTTTCTTTTTTCATGCGAAGTGCAGTATGCGGCGTAACACTTACAGGAATGCTGTGCGGGGCTATCCTGTGTAACAGCATTATTACCAGAGAACTTACACAGCCTTCCGATCCATATCAGACACTTTATGCGTACAAAGGAATTTTATAGTGAAACTCATATATAAACGAATATTCATTATTTTTTCAGTGGCCCTGAATATTGGTTTTTTAATAATGGCAGTTTCCATGTATTTTAATCACTCCCCAAATTTAAATAAAAAATCAGCCATTTATGACATCGTCCAGGAACTGAAACTTAATGAAACCCAGGAATCCGAATTTCTTGAATTAATCCATAAACTCAGGATTTCGGTAGAAAAACAGGAAACCGAAATAAATAATGCCCGGAATGAAATACTTCGCCTTGCGAGTAATCCGGAACCATTTGATCAAAATCAAAGCCAGCACCTTTCGAGCATCCTGAATCAGAAAGAAATAGTAAAAAACAAACTCTTCAATGATCACATCACTGAAGTACGTAATCTTCTGGGAAATCAAAAAGCCGCACAATATTATTCACTTATATTGGATCATATAAAAAAATCTGAAAAAACCCGTCGCAGATGATTTTTGGCAGCAGTTATAAAGAAAAAAAGGATTCTGATCTAGTAGCTCTAATTTCCAGAGGGAATAACAGAGCATTCAAAGAACTGCTGGAACGGCACCAGAATGCGGTTTACGGATTTGCATTCAGGCTTCTGGGCGGAGATGCACAGGAAGCAGAGGATGTTGCCCAGGAAACCTTTTTAAGACTATTCAGGATTTCTGAAAGCTATAATCCAACAGCAGGGTTAAGAACATTTCTTTTTAAAATCACAAAAAATCTGTGCATAGACATCTACCGCAAAAAGCGGCCCGAAATTCTTGAAAACCTGCCTGAAATTACGGAAGACAACACGCCTCTTAACCATCTTGAAAAATCCTTTGAAACAGACCTGCTTGAAAAGGCAATTAATGAGCTTCCGGTTAATCAAAAAGCCGCAATTCTTCTGCGGCATAATATGGATATGTCATACTCCCAGATTGCCGATGTCATGGGTCTTTCGGTAAGCGCTGTTGAATCACTGCTTGTACGGGGACGGCAAAAGCTCAGACAAAAACTGGCATCCATTAAATAACCGATTTATTTCAAGTTTTTACATTTTCATACCGATATACACCCTGACCCGAAGAGCAGTAGCCCGGCTTATTAAAAAAGTATTTTATACGGATTTTGCTTTTATCTGCAGGACTTAAAATTACCAATCTAAGTTCCCGATTAATCAAGAGTTTTCACACAAACAGAATCCAGACAATAAAATTCTGATCTTTACACTTTTTTTCGCAGGTTTTTGGTCTTCTGTTCGTTAAAAAATAGTAAAACCTGAATTTTTCAGAAAAGGATTTAAGGAATAGGAGTTCATAATGTTCAAAAATTTAACAATAATGGCTGTGATACTGGCTTTTACGGGCTGTACAATGTTTCATCCCGAAAGCAGAGCTCCCGGCCCCATACCAATGCCGGAGAATTTCTCTATCAATTCTGCAGATAATCCAATCTCAAATCAGTGGTGGAAAACATTTGAAAGTGATGAACTGAACAGCCTGATAGAAGAGGCTCTTTCAGGTAATTTTGATATCAGGACTGCATGGTCACGTCTTAAACAGGCAGATGCACTGATGCGTCAGAGCAATGCAGACCTTCTGCCTTCAATCAGTTACAGCGGCGGGGCTGATAAATCCTGGATAAAAACGGAAACCGATGCAGGAGCAGTAAATCACTCCGATTCAAAAACACTGAGCGCCGGACTCGCGGCATCATATGAAGTTGATCTCTGGGGAAAGATAAATGCACAGAGACAGTCTCAGATGCTTGAGCTGAATGCGGTAAAAGAAGACCTCGATGCTGCGGCAGTTACGGTCACAGCAAATATTATCTCAACCTGGATCGATATACTTACTATCCGCCAGCAGATCAACATTTTAAATGATCAGATAAGGATAAATAAAAACCTTCTGGACCTTGAGGGCCTCCGCTTTGCAAACGGCAAGGCATCTGCCCTTGATCTTTCACAGCAGCGTCAGGCCCTGGCATCTGCAAGGGCATACCTGCCGCCGCTCCAGCTAAGTGAGCAGCAGAACCTGAATGCGCTGGCCATCCTCCTGGGCAGGTCATCCTCACAGGGACTTACAGTTTCGCAGCAGGAACTGCCTGGACTTATATCAATTCCAAAAACAGGAATACCCGCTGACCTTCTGGCATCAAGGCCGGATGTGCGTGCCGCAGGCCTTCGACTTCTGTCGTCGGACTGGGATGTTTCAGCAGCAAAGGCAAATATGCTGCCATCCATCTCCATATCTGCAAATGGAACATTTTCCAGCAATACACTGGACCTGCTTTTTTCAAACTGGGTATCCAGCCTTGCAGCAGGCATAACAGGCCCCCTGTTTGATTCAGGAAAGCGATCTGCCGAAGTGGACCGTATGAAGGCGGCTGTTGAAATCGCTTTAACAGATTATGCGCGCACGGTAGCAGAGGCAATTCAGGATGTGGAAGATGGCCTTTTGACTGAAACACATCAGACTCAATACATTAAACTTCTGGAAGATCAGCTCAATGCTTCCAGGCTTACATTAAAAGATGCCCGTATTCAGTATATAAACGGGCAGGACAATTACCTGAGTTATCTGACAGCCTGGACAAGCGTGCAGTCTCTTGAAAGACAGGTTATTGCAGAAAAAGCTGCACTTATTAAAAACCGTGTAGATCTTTATCGTGCTGTGGGCGGAGACTGGGCACGGAATCTTGCCGCCCGGGATACTGAAAAGTCTTAATTTTTTTTTGAATTGGAAACAGGGAGAAAAACATGTTTGAAAAACGTAAAAAATCAATATACCCGATACTGGTAAAATTATTGTTACCGATAATAATTCTCGCAATAGGCGGTGTTGCACTGGCTTATTTCAAAGCAACGGCACCTACTTTCACAAGAAAACCGCCTCAACGTCAGGTCAGGCTTGTAGAAGTACAGAAAGTAGACAGGACTGCAGCAAGGACATACATAAATGCTATGGGTACGGTTGTTCCTTCCAGGGAAGTAACTCTTAAATCAAGAGTTTCCGGTTCAGTAGTGAAATCTGCAGATGCTTTTGTTCCCGGCGGACACATAACAAAAGATTCGGTAATCTTAACACTTGATCAGTCTGACCATATAATAGATATAGAAAAGGCTGAAAGTTCTCTTGAAAACGCAAAGGCATCACTTGCTATCGAACAGGGCAGCCAGGTTATTGCCCGTGAAGAACTCAGGCTGCTATCCGAATCTTCATCAGAGGAGATCCCTGAGACAGACCTCATACTTAGAAAACCACAGCTTAAACAGGCAATGGCAGCTGTAACAAGCGCGGAGGCAGATCTTCACCAGGCCCGTCTGGATCTGGACAGAACAATGATAAAGGCTCCCTTTAATGCGCTTATTATTGACCGCAATGTTAATATCGGCACATACGTATCCCCCGGCGAAACAGTAGCCACCATTGTAGGAACCGATGAATACTGGGTAGAAGCAGTTGTACCCCTTGACAAGGTTAATATGATAGACCTTGAGCATGACTGCGGGTGTCCGGTAACAGTTACATCCCAGTCAGGTAACGGGACATGGGAAGGCAGAGTTGTCCGGGTTGCCGGAAAGCTCAATGAAACAAGCCGCATGGCAACTGTAATAGTAGGGGTATCAGACCCTCTCGGATATGACAGCAAAAAAGGCGGCCCCCGCCTTATGATTGATGACTATGTAAATGTTGAGATTACCGGCCGCATAATGTCCGACATCATAGAAATACCAAGAACAGCGCTCCGAGACGGAGATACCGTATGGATATGCAGCAATGACAGCCTTGATATCAGACCAGTAGAAGTCGTATGGAAAAGCAAAGACAAGGTATATATTAAAAGCGGTATAAATATCGGTGAAAACCTTGTCATTTCAGATCTGTCCGCACCGGTAAAGGGGATGGCTCTTAAAATTAATGAAACTGCAAATGATGCGGACAAAGCATAATATCTAGAGAGAAATAGAATGAATACTCAGAATGACAATAGTGTGTCCAAAGGTCCCATAGCATGGATGGCCGGCAACTCGGTTGTCGCCAACCTGATCATGGCAATATGCCTGATCGGCGGGCTTGTAATGGGCTTTCAGCTGAAACAGGAAGTATTTCCTGATTTTACAATGGATATGGTTACAATAACCGTTTTATATCCCGGGGCAAGCCCCGAAGAAGTTGAGAACGGTGTAGTCCAGGCTGTAGAAGAAGCAATTGAAGGTGTAGAAGGTATTGATGAAATAACGTCCACTTCCTCCGAAAGCGTTGGAACCATAACGGTTGAAGCGCTGGAGGGCACAGATGTAAAACGGCTGTGGCAGGAACTGAAAAGTGAAGTAGACCGTATTACAACATTCCCGGATGAAGCAGAAGATCCTCAGGTTTCAATTGCTAGCCGAAAGCATGAAGTTGTCACCATTGCACTGCATGGTGACACTGATGAGCTGACACTCAGATCTGTTGCAGATGAAGTAAGGGACAGGCTGCTGCAGGCAGACGGAATTACCCAGGTGGAACTTACAGGTGTAAAGGATTATGAAATCCAGGTTGAAATCCCCCAGACAACACTCAGGCGTTTCGGACTGACTCTTGGAGATGTGGCGACCAGTATTGCCACAGCATCGGTTGAACTTGGAAGCGGCACCCTTAAAACCGACGGCGGTGACATCATGGTAAGGATAAAGGATCGCCGCGACTGGGCAAGGCAGTATGCCAGGATTCCGCTTATGACAATGGAAGACGGCTCGCGTATTCTTCTGGAAGATGTAGCGACAGTAAAGGAAGGCTTTCAGGACAGCAACACATGGGCAAATTTTAACGGAAACCATGCTGTAATGATAGAGGTTTACAGAGTAGGAGACCAGACGCCTACTGAAGTAGCTGAATCCACAATGGCTGTTCTTGAAGAACTGAACCAGACACTGCCCGAAGCCCTGACTCTGACAGTAGTAAGAGATGCATCGGAAATATTCACCCAGAGAGCAACACTGCTTTTAAAAAATGCAGCAATGGGGCTCGTACTGGTATTTATCTGTCTTGGTCTTTTCCTGGAAACCCGTCTCGCTTTCTGGGTAAGCCTTGGAATACCCATTTCCTTCCTGGGCTCATTCCTGTTTCTTTCCGGAACGGTTTTTTCAATCAACATAATAAGTATGTTTGCCTTTATAGTAACTCTCGGTATTGTTGTTGACGATGCCATTGTTGTAGGTGAAAACATCTATTATCACCGGCGGCAGGGCAAACCGTTTTTTACTGCTGCAGTTGAAGGTACCCGTGAAGTTGCAGTACCTGTTGTATTCAGCGTCTTAACAAACCTTGTAGCCTTTCTGCCCATGATGTTTATCCCCGGATTTATGGGAAAAATATTCAAGGTTATCCCCATAGTTGTTATAGCTGTTTTCAGCGTATCGCTTATTGAAAGTCTCTTTATTCTTCCTGCTCACCTTGGTCACAGATCAAGAAGCCAGGCAATATGGCCCCTTAATCACCTCGAAAAATGGCAGGAAAAGTTCAGTCACTCCTTTGAACATTTTGTATATAAACATTACGGAAACCTGCTTAACAGACTGCTCGACCACAGATACGGTGTCCTTGCAGCAGGGCTTGCAATGATTCTCGCAGTAGGTGGCTACGCGACATCGGGAAGAATGGGATTTGAAATGTTCCCGAGAGATGAATCAAGGTACGCATACTGCGGGATTACCCTCCCCTATGGTGTATCAAAAAATCGATTAATAGAAGTGGAAAAACGGGTTGTTGATGCAGCAAAAGCAGTTATTGAAGAAAACGGAGGGGAAAACCTGGCATTTGGAGTTCTCAGCAATGTATCCAATAACTCCATCACAGCCAGACTCTATCTTGTTGACGCCGAACTTCGAGCTCTTTCAACATCCCAGGTGACAGATTTATGGAGAGACAAATCAGGAGTTATTTCTGGTGTTGAAACCGTTCGTTTTGAATCAAATATGGGCGGCCCCGGAGCAGGTAAAAACTTTACTGTTATGCTGAGCCATCAGAATAAGCAGGAGCTGGAAAACGCAGGTCTTGACCTGGCCGAACAGCTTGCTGATTTTGCTATTGTTCATGATATAGATGACGGCTCCGCACGCGGTAAGCGTCAGTTCGACATACAGCTTCTGCCTCTGGGAGAGCGCATGGGACTTACTTCACGTGAAGTCGGACGCCAGGTCAGATACGCTTTCCAGGGTTCCGAAGCTGTTAAACAGCAGAGGGGCAGAAATGAAGTAACTGTCAGGGTAAGCCTTCCGGAAAAAGAACGTATTTCGGAATCAACCCTTGAGGACCTTATCCTTGAAGCCCCAATGGGTGAAGTATACCTGAGAGATGCCGTAAAAATGACAGAAGGAAGAGCCTATACGTCCATTGAACGTACTGACGGCCGCAGGGTTATTCAGGTAACGGCTAACATAACACCTGCTTCACAGGCTGAAAATATAAGAAGAGAAGTGCAGACGACAGTATTACCGGATCTGATAGCAAGACATCCTGGGCTTACATATTCATTTGAAGGGCACCAGGCAGAAATCGGAGAAAGTCTTGGAGCACTTGCTAAAGGCATGCTCTTGGCACTCTTTGGAATTTACTTCCTGCTTGCTGTTCCATTTAAGAGTTATATTCAGCCTCTTATTGTTATGTTCAGCATTCCCTTCGGAGTGATAGGTGCAATTGTTGGACATATCCTGATGGATTACTCACTTTCCATCAACAGTATGTTCGGAGTAGTAGCTCTTTCGGGTGTTGTTGTAAACAGCTCGCTTGTACTTATTGACCTTGCCAACCGGGGTGTACGCTCCGGAATCAAGCCAAGAGAGGCTATACACAAGGCTGGAATCCAGCGTTTCAGGGCAATCATTCTTACGTCACTGACTACCTTTGGCGGTGTTTCACCAATGATTCTGGAAACATCATTTGAAGCAAGGATGATGATCCCCATGGCAATCTCACTTGGTTTCGGTGTACTTTTCGCCACATTAATCACACTTGGTATGATCCCGGTTCTTTACCTTATACTGGATGACTTTGCTCGTTTTAGAGCAAAGGTATTCGGAGGTAATAAAGAAGAGAGCGTAACACAAACAGAAGGATCTGCTATTGCAGGTTAAATAAATAAGCCGTTCCCCTTTTGAATAACCGGGGAGCGGCTTATTATTTTATATATGTTTTTCTATTATTTCCCTGAATTTATTTACGGCATGATCAGAGTCTTTATTGTAGCCGAATGACACCTCAGCCAGAGAGTTTACCGCATTGGCCAGTGTAACGCAGATCAGGGCTTCAGGCGCATCCTCTACATCTGATGTCATCTCACCCGAATAAAAACCAAAAACATCTTTCACCTTTCCTTTAAATGAAAAAGCAGCTTTCGGAAAACTTTTACAGGCAGACACTCCTACCATAAAAGATTCTAAAGCTTCTAGTAATGACCGGCAGGTTGCGGCTTCACGGGCTTCCTGCTCAAACCGGCATGCCCCCGGGACAATGGATGAGGCTTCATCACGCGCAGCCATTGCAGCCTTGTAACATTTTACGGCAGTTGATTTATTACCATCGGATGATTCGTCATTGATCGATTTATCAGCAAAATCCAGAATGGACTTATTTCCGGCCATCACAAACCCGAACATTTCTCCGGATTCCGGATATTCCTCCAGCAAGGGGTTATGCCATGCAAACTCAAGGCATTCCCAGACACCATTTATAAGTTTTTTTACCGATACCTTCTGTCCTGCCGCCAGATATATAAGCCACTCAGGATTTGGACAGGCATTCCACGCACTTTTAAAATCAACGCCGAAAGACTTTGCCCATTTCTCAGTATCAGAATTTTCCAGTGCAGGAGGAGGTTCGGGCTCGGGCGGATAGGGTTTTATGTTACCTTTTAAGATAGAGTCCAGATGCTTTAAAGAAGGATTAGAGGCAAGTCTTTTTCGAAATAAAATGTACTCGTATATTCTTTTAAATACATTCATGGTCAGCTCGATATTGAAAGGTTTCTATTTTTACAGAATAACAACACAGGCGGCAAACAAGACCCGGCTAACGGTTATCTTTTTATTGCACTATGGCGGCTCTGTCAATAGAAGCCCAAAATAGTCAGGCTGCTCTTTAAAAATGCCGGCAGCCGCCCTGATCTGCTGCAGAGCGGCTGCTTTAACATTATTCCGGTTTTGGAGATGTGTTGTAAATTTTATAAAACTGGGGGCACTCATCAGCCATAGGAACTTTTTTACTTAAATCTTTTCTTTTTAAACCCGGGTAGCCTGCGCTGTATCGATATGACCTGTGAATCATGTTATCCTGCATATTGGGCAGCCATCCGTCTTCATCAAAACATTTCACTTTATTGCTGAATATGGGGCTCACATAGTCCCACACAATTTTTTTATCTTCTGTCACTTCAAAAAGATGGCCGCTGTTGGTGGATGTAACATGTATATTTCCGTTATCCAGCATCTGGACATACCCCTGACGGAAGGAATAAAAACTCTGGGGAGTTGTTGTAGTGTACTGCCATTCAATCTTATTTGTTTTTCTGTTCACTATTACAATGCTTGAACGGTTTCCTTCAGCCCGTTCAGATCCGTTATCAAATATCATGAAACGGTCTTTTCCAATGTAGCTTACACCATGAGACCCGAACACCTTCTGATCGCCGTTGTTGTACCATGAAGGCTTTTCACCCTGTCCGTATGCGCTCGGGTTACCCCATCTGTAAACCATCTTTCCGGTTTTATGATCAATAAGATAAAACTCACTGAAGTTTCTGGAATTAAGAAGAATCAGATCGTCTTCAGGTATATACTCCAGTACATTAAAATGACTCCAGTCATAACTAGAATAGGTTCCGCCAAGTTTTTCAGGAAGCATATAATTGATATCATACTGATGAGGACCTGTCCCGACATGGTCCCACACATGATATTCCCATACGGTCTTTCCTTTGTTATCGACCTCTCTTACAAAATCCACCCAGAAGTCATTATGATATTTATCCATATCATATATTTCCAGAGGTATTGTTTTAGGGTCGCGCCCCTTGGCTATTGCCTCTTCAACGCTTATCCGCTCCCAGCCAAGAATAAGAGTATTGCCGTTGGGCATACGCGCAAAACAGTGATGCTGGATTTCTTTTTCATTGTTCATTTTGTATTCCCAGACAACCTTACCATTCCAGTCTATCTCCTGAACAATTCCTGCCGCACCGCCAATTGTTGCGGGTCTTTTTTTCATCTGCCCGCCGCGTAAAAGATTTCCGTTAGGAAGAAGCATAGCATAGGCGCCAGGTCCGTATTCCGATTCCCACTTATGGACAACATTGCCTTCCATATCAATAAGGTATGTAGTTTTACTGTTAACCATGGGAGCAAACAGGGTGTATCCGCCGTAGGATTTTTCCTTGTCATATTTAAGTACCCCTGTCGGCCCCACTATTGCTTCATAAGCTGAAACAGAACCAAAGGATAAAGCAATAAAAGAAGCAATCATCAGTATGCCCAATATTTTTTTCATGCAATCCTCCTCAAAAGTTATATAAATTTTAATGTCTCACCAATATTTTTCAGTCTTCACATGGGGGAGCCTCAACAGGCAATGACCCGCGCCGGCACTTTTTTCTTAAGATGCTGTTCTATTGTCCGCTTAAATAGCGGGAACAGTTTTTTTTTCTCTTTCGGCAAAAATATCTCATCGTAACCTTTTTCTGCCTCGGCAATCACAGTTGAAATCACATCATCAGTCTCAACAGGAGTAATATCGAGGGAAATCCCCATCTCGCAGGCCTTCCTGACAAGCTCATCCGCTTCCACCCTGCCCTTTTCGAGAACTAATTCACGGATATACAGAAGAAATGTCCTCTTGCTGAGTCTTGGAGCAACCAGGTCGTTGTGCGCGTAATGATAAAGTCCCGAATCGAGAATCTGAAGCACCTTTACCTTTCCCGAACCGGACCTGGCAGCGTGAAATGCCTGTTCAACAGCATTTTCACGGTTGTCTCCATTAAGTACGATGAGGATATCATTCATGATATTATCCGTCCTTTGTCATCACTCATACAAATAATCTCAATCTCTGCCCCTGATCACTCTAAAACTATAGTCATTCAGAAGCTGTGAGCCATCAGCGTTCAGCTTTCAGCAAAATGCTTTTTAAAAACAACTATTAGCTGACTGCTGATAGCTGATTGCTGAATGCTCCATTAGTAAAACCCTAAATATTGAAAAAACCAGAGTATAACTACTGCACCCAGCGCGATAATCATTGCCATGTACTCATCGGCCCTGTGCCTGCGCTGCTTTGCATCTGCTGTTGCCTCAACCTTTTTCGAATCTTCGGTGCCCTGATCCTGATTTGTATCTATGGTGTCAGCCATAATAAACTCCTTAAATGTATCCCCGCCTTCGCGGGGATGACGAATAAAACATATATAATCAATCCTCCTGATTTCCCGCGGCTTACTGGAGGAATACTATCTTGCCCATTTTAGCGATAATATAGAGAAGAACCAGGCACAGACCTATTCTCATTGATCCTGCCGTATAACCGATTATAATTCCCTTGATGCCGGCTTTTCTTAAATCCGATAATTTGGTTAAAAGTCCAAGGCCTACGAAACTTAAAGAGAAGAACCATTCCATTACTTTGCCCATTGCCTCGCTGGCCGGAAGGGGCCACACCTTCATACAGTTCAGTGCCCAGACAATTGCAAACCCGATAATAAAGATGGGAAACTTCTCTCTTAAAACCTGCCAGAAACTGATGGAGGATCCTTTGATCTCCTTACCCAGGGTCATGAAATAGATAAAAAGAACACCGCCCGGGATTAAAACCAGCCGGCCTATATTGGTAAACCCGGAAATTCTTCCTGCTTCAAAACTGTAGTTAAAACCGGTGGCAATTACCTGGTTTGAGTTTGGTACTCCTGCCGCAGAAAGAAGCCCGAAGGCATCGTTTGACATACCGATCAAATGGCCTACAAAGGGAAGCGCAAACAGGCAGACAAGACCAAAGGTAACCGAAACGGCAATTGCATAGGCTACTTCCTCGCTCTTGGCTCTAACCATGGGAGATATGGCAATACAAGCGGACACACCGCACATTGAAAATCCGGCTGCAAGAAGAGCAGTCATGGAGTCTCCCATTTTTGTGAGGCGTCCCATAAAAGTGAATATCAGCGCCCCTCCAAAAACCATGAAGAACATAACGATAATACTAACCCAGCCCAGCTTTATAAGATCACTCAAAAGATACTGAGACCCGAGCATGATGATACCTGCATTCATAAAAACGCCGCTGTATGTAAGACCGGCTTCCCAGGAATTCGGAACACCGATAACATTCCTGACAATAATACCCACAAGCAGACAGTTGACTACGTAGTTCATATGCAGAAGATCAGTAAAAAAACCTTTACCGTAAACAGGCGGCAGAACTGCATCGATATAATGCAGAAGGGTATCAAGAGTTAAAGGGAAGTTAAGACCGGGCAGCCCGCAGAATAGGGCAAGCAGCGCCATTGCCAGCAGTCCGGGCCAGCTTTTTTTAAAACTGGGGAGCGCACTCCATACCGAAGGCTCCCTTGTAGTGGGAGTTTCAGCTATTGCCTGACCATTTGTTATTGCAGTTGTCATAAACTATATCTCCATTATCTTACTGTAGTCGCCAGACTTCACGATAGGCCAGTCGTTCCAGAACAGTTCCTCGCAAAAAGCTTTCTACAGTTCCATTTACACCGACCATAACGTCGATATTATTTCTTTTAAATTCAGCCATATTTGCAGTCTTTTGAACCTCATCTTTATATACTGTCTCGATATGCCAGGCATTGACAGCCTCTCCGTCAAAATCATCAATAACGATTTTAAAATATCCGTCAGGTCCTTCAAAAACAGGATTATCCGAGTCCAGTACGATTGGCTCACTGTTAGTAAAAAGAACTTCGTTAAGCTGGTAGCAGTGACCGCATACATCAGGTTTTACAACAAACCTCGGATCACCCGGCAGAGGTTCGTCACGCTTGTAGGTTACTGCTCCGCTGGCTATATAAAAGGTTGCCTTGCCCTTTGATAAATCGGCCGGAACATCCATGGTAATGTACATATCCTGATACCGCATTGTGACTTTTTCCTGGGACGGACCATACTGCGGAAAGGTATTCATCATTTCATCATCAACAGGACCGAAACTTTTTTCTGCCACAACATTGCCTTCTTTATCTACAAGAGAGCATTTAACCAGCTTTGCTTCTGCATCCAGTTTATCCACCCTGAATTTGTATTTACCTGCCTTCTCGGATTTACCTTCCATTAAAATCGCCTTTTTGGGCTTTTTATATGTGACAGTAAACTCGTCCATACCGGGGGTCCCCATTTCTTCCACCTCTACAAAATCCGGAGATATGAACTTGGGAATCAGGTATGTAGCGCCTTCAGCAAAGACATCAGGGATGTAGTAGTCAAAATCCTGATCGTAAATACCTTCTTCAGGGAAGGTCTCTGGAAGATCTTCATATGATTTCAATCCGTGTGTAACCATAATATTGGCACCCCAGTTATTACCGGAATACTTAGTAACGCGAAGTTCGGATATCGGGCGCCCCAACAGAAAGTTAGTCCCCATATATCTTATTGCCTTGCTTCCGTCACCAAAGGGTTTATCCTGCCAGAAAAGCGGGTTGGCGTCTCCCATAGGATATTCCTTCCACAGGTCGATACGGAAATCTCTTTTTACAACAAGGTAGCTTTTAAAACCAAGCAGATAGGCATCCTTCCCGAGTATTGTTAAAGGTTCTCCGGGTCTGATATTCCTGTTGTCCCTTGAAGAATAATAGAGCCCTCCAGGCGGGATAATTATCTCTTTTTTCCTGTAGTCAACATAACTCTGCCGAATAACCATGGTTTCCTGGGCAATCAGTTTCTGCCTGTCCCTTGTTCTCATATACTTTCGGACAAAACCCTTTAACCTTGGAACAAAGGCGCTTGTCGGGTCGGGCGCAAACCATTTTGCATCCGGAACAACCTGGGGATATGAAGTAAAGCGGGACTGTACAACAGGCTCACCATATGTAGGGTCAGCCAGCCTGTCGAGGAAACTGTCCTCCATAACGGAAATAACAAGGGGACTTTTACCAATAAAAAAATCTATATTGTCCCGGCCTTCTTCAAAAAGGACAAGGTTGTCGGTCCTGCGGTAAAAGGAGTCACGAACATAACTGTTTTTTACAACATATCTTTCAGGATCTTCTTTATCCTGTACAAAATTATTGGCAACAACCTTAAAATATTTTCTGTCGTAAACTTCGGATATTTTTTCCGGACCGTCATATGAATCGTTATCATTGCTCAGTTCAAAGGCGTCTCTGTTTTCAAGAGTCATTCTTTTTAGCATGCCGGTCTGGTAGTTTGCCTCCAGTCTTGCAATATACCTGTCATCATTGGGCCATGGTTTTCCGTCTTCCACCTTCACAAGATCATTGTATACTGCAAGACTGACCGTACCTTCCTGCCAGCCGTAGGGAACGTCATTTGCCCATGGAGAAAAGTCTGAGGCCTTGTTGTAGTCAGGATCAACAATCAGCTCTATATGGATATCCAGATCAAAATCTGTAAGGCAGTAGTCATCCTGGCTGGCTGTCTTATATTCCTGCTGGGTAGCAGGTTTTAAAAGCTTGGATGCCAGGACTTCGTTACCTGACCAGTTTCTGATTTCAACAAGAATCCCGTTTTCTTTTCTAAAAGTGTAGATTCTTTTGTTGCCGTACCAGCGGTAGCTTTCCTGGTAGATATCCATTACCCAGGGTCTTTCCATGGAAAAAACAACTTCTGTTATAACGGGATATTCTACTAAAGAAAATTTAGCATCATCAAAACTGACATCTTCGGCTACAATCTTTGTTAGCCCGTAGAGGTAGGCATTATCCATAAAAAAGGGTTCCGGCTGGGGATGAATTCCTTCCTTCAGGTTCAGTTTCTTGATTTCTTCTGCTCCTGGAAAGGAAGTAGATACAGGCCACTCATGGGGCCATCCGCCTGAAGGAGAAATAAGGGCAAACTCGCCGTAGGGTTTCTGGTAATGATCTGTTGCATAATCAAACCAGAGCCTGTAGCCGGACTCATCAAGGAGAACTTTTTCGCCTCTTTCCACCTTTACATTTCTTTTTATTACCTTTTTGTGAGTGGATCTGAGCAGGTATGCATGTTCACCAAGAATCAGAAAAGGCTCCCTCATAAAGGGTCTTGCATCATATGATGTTTCGGAACTGTAAAAAAGCCCGCCCGCCGGAACATAGGCCTTACCGTCTTTTATTGTACTTCCGCGCAGGACAATACATTCCGATAAATCTCTCTTCTGTCCGTACTGGTTGTGGTATGTCTTGTTCAGTATGCCTCCCAGTTCGGGCATATAGGTCGCATCCATGCTGGGAGCAAGTCCTCTGGCGTTTGTTTCTCCGAATGAGATTGAAGCTGTGCATGTAACGGCTGCAATAAGAATGAGAACTGCAGCCCATTTAAATTTATGAACCATTCTTGTATTTATCCTTATCTTTTTTATATTAGCACTTTGAAGGGCTTAAAACCGGTTCATCATCCTCATCAAATTCAGCGTCTTCCCTGGGTATACAGTAGAGGTCTCCTTCGGAGCCTACCTTGGGATCAAGTGTTTTATATAGATCCTTTGTCATACCCGGCACCTTAAGCAGGTCTTCGGGTTTTTTAAAAAATCCTTTTTCTTCCCTGTAATCGATAATTGCATAGGCAAGGTCTTCTGTCATACCTTCAATAAGCAGGAGCTTATCCACATCTGCAATATTAAGATGTATCTTCTTTTCTCCCAGGCCGCCCTCATGCTGTGCAGCAGCGTTTCCGCCTGTGATGAAAGCCATTGCTGCAACCAGACAAACAATTATATATTTAAGATTCTTTACGGAATTCATATCAGCCTCCTTGAAAATGATTTTACTTTATAAGATTATTCGGCGGTTTTCAGATCCCCGAGACGAAGCATAGAATTCTCGGGCGGTATAACTGCCTTTTCTTCAGGTTTAGTCAACTGGGGAACATAGTCATAAGGCACTCTGTATGCCCGGTATACCAGATTGAAATTTTCTGACTTGTCATAGTAGGGGCTTACATATTCCCAGACAATTTCGGGCTTCTTATCCGGAGTAACTTCAAATATTCTTCCAAATGCACCTTCGGTAATAAGAGTATTTCCGTTTGGAAGCCTCTGTGCGGAACTCACATAATCGCTGTAAAATTTAACAAGATCCCTGTTTCCTGACTTGTTTGCATTATATTCCCACACAACATCAAGTGTTACAGGATCAATCTCAAGAACCCTTGAATGATCTCTTTTAACATTGTTCAGACCGGTCGGAGATGCCGGATTGGGTGCGCCGTATCCGCCGTATCCGCCATTATCAAAAATGAGAATATTTCCTTCACCGGGAAGACCCTTAGGAATCATATGAGCATGATGAAGCCCAACGGTTGGTCCTATTTTTCTAAGCTCCTTTGTCGATTCAAATTCAGGGCCGAGATGCCAGACTATCTTTCCGGTTTTTCTGTCAATTATTCCTGTAGTGTTTGTCTGACGTCCGTCATAGATTATATTGTCAGGATGAAAACGCTTGTCGCCTGCATCATACCACTTGTTAGGCCCCAGCCAGGAAGCTGTATTAATATGAATCCAGTCGCCTCCTACAACTCCGGGGGTTCTTGTCATTACATAATTAGGGTACCTGTACATTACAAGCTTGGCCATGTTGTCAAATCCCATATCTTTTACATGATCGCTCGCAAGCCACCTGAATATCTCGTTTCCTTCATGATCAACTTCAATAATGACATCATCATAAAGCTTTTTGTCGCTTATTTTTTTGTTTTTTACTACAAGGTGAGAAAGTATAAGGGTTTTACCTTTTCCCACATAGGAATCCATACCGGGCACATAATAGCCGACAGGGTTACCTTCTCTCTGGAAGTCGTGATGAACACCTGCCATCTTATAGGTCCATACAATATTTCCGTCCCAGTCAACAAGTGAAAGGTCATTGGATTCCGCGTGTCCGAGCAGTCTTCCGCGTTTTCCGGTAGCCCCCATGGCATAACCTCCCGGGAGCAGTTTTGCAGGATGTTCTTCATCACAGAGATTGTCCCAGTGTTTTACAACATTACCGTTCATATCTATAAGAACAGTCTGATTTCCCTTTGTGGTGAGAATAGTATATCCGCTGAATGTTTTTCCCGGATGATAAATGGTTGTACCGTGCGGGAAAACAGTTGGAAAGGCCATCAGCTGTGAAGAAATCAGCAGGCAGGCAGTGAGCAGTATTATAAAAAAGTATTTTTTCATGGTGATCTCCTTAAAAGGCATGCCTAGTAAACGTGAAAACCTTCTGTATCTTCAATATCAAACCATTCCTTGAGCATCTCATACCATTCTTCATGGGACTCAACCCTGGCATCTTTAAGAGACTCTTTTTTAGGGGCAAGTATAAGTATTACCTTCTGACCGATATTCCATGCCTGGGGCTTGTAGTACATTTTACCAGCGCTGCCTTCTGATACAGCCTTATACTCATCAGCGGTCAGAGCATCCTTTGCTATTTCTTTTATTCCTTCAGATCCATCAAGGTTACCAAGTACAAAAATATAAAGTTCATCTTTATAATCAGAGAATGATTCTGGGGTAACCAGTTTTACAGGTATTTCCTTTGATTCCAGAAATCCAAGCCAGTCCTTTGATGCATTTTGTATTGCCTTGTCTGCAACCACTATAAGGTCTCTTGCAGATGCATTCTGCACCATTCCAAGGGTAAGAAACAGGGCAATAATTATTCCGATATATTTTAATTTAGCCTTCATTTTATCCTCCTTCATATCCTGTACATTTTAAATTACTTGAGGTTGATCCTGTCTCTGTATTTTATTTCAAGATCCAGAATCCCCGTTGAAAATTTATCAAGATGGGCTTTCATATAATCAGCGGCTTTGTCCGAATCACCGTCCAATACCGCCTTTAAAACATCATTGTGCTGATCCAGACCGTGAACGACTGTGTCTCCGCCGCGATACCCGGCGACAACAATCTCTTTAGTGATGGAAAGCAGTACATTGATGATTATTTCATAGAAAAAATTTCCGCACATTTCGGCGAGGGTAAGATGAAATTTTGTGAGGCTTAACACCCTGTCCTCTATGGCATCAGCCATAAATTCATTCTCAACAACATTCTTTAGAGATTCGGCCGACTCTCTGTTTATATTTTGGGCCGCAAGTCTTGCCACCTCCGGCTCAACATAAAGCCTTACATGGTTGAGCTCTTCCATGGTCAGTTTTTTGGCCAGGTAATAATCCAGAAAACCTTCGGACAGTCTATCCGGAGTGAACTCCCTGACAAAAGCGCCTCCCTTGGGCCCCTGCCGCACCTCAAGGTAGCCTGCCATCTCAAGCGCCCTGATTGCCTCCCTGACCATATTCCGGCTTACATTAAAACCTGCAGCAAGCTCTCTTTCTGTCGGGATTTTATCCTCATTTTTAAGCTCGCCGGATAAAATGGCATTTTTAATGTGAAGCATTACTAATTTTGATAATGGTACTTTACTAATATCCTGGAATAGTTCCATTTATTTCACCTTCCCCTTATAAAACCTGTTCAGGTCAGATATAAAAATTGGATTTATTGTTTTTAATATTTACATTTTTTAATATTTCATTTATTTTGGTTCAACCTTTAGTTTGGTTGAACCTTATACCTAATTTTAAAAAGGAAGTACATTTTTTTTTAAATGAAGTCAATTAAATATGAATACGGAGATAACCATGAAAATAAATAAACTTATATACAGCATACTGTTTATCCTTGTATTTTCACTTATTGCGGTAAACCTTTACGCCGAAGATGATGACAGGATTAATCTCAATTCCGCAACAGTGGAGGATCTTGTTAAAATCCCCGGAATTGATAAGGAACTGGCAGAAAGAATTGTTGAAACCCGTGAAGAAAACGGTGAATTCGTTGATATTGATGAACTGCTGGATATTGAGGGCATTGACGCAAAACTTCTGCGACAGCTGAAAAAATATATAAAAGTTGAAGAACTTGACGGATGTAACTGCTAGAAAAAAGGAGGGTTTATGAGCAGAAAAGCATATACTCTTATAATAGTTTTATTTATTGCTGTCACTGGATGGAGCACAGGACTTAGAAGCGAAATACTGGGCGATTATCTCGGATACACTTCATGTAATGAATGCCATTCTGACATTGTTGATAAATGGAAAAAAACAAAACATGCCAACGCATTTGAAAACCTTAAGACACAGGGTGCCGAAAAACAGGAAACTCCCGGCTGTTTCCGCTGCCATGTTGTAGGCTACAACGAGGATGGCGGTTATATTGATATGGAACTTACCCCCGAGCTTAAAGACGTACAGTGTGAAGCCTGTCACGGCATGGGAAGAAAACACACCGAAAGCATGAGCGCTGATGATATTAAAAAAGCGGACGAAGCTGTCTGCAGAAAATGCCACACCGAAGGCCAGGATAAAAACTTTGATTACAGTAAAAAGTCAAAACTGGTTCATGGTGAATAATCAATGAAGTATATGAAAGGAACAAAAATGAAGAAATGTCTGATCACAATTATCGGCGTTATTTTCTTTGCATTTCCTGCCTATGGAGCAGGCCTTGAATTGAGTGAAACTTCTATCAAATTCGGAAATGTCAAAGAGGGACCTCCGGTCGAAAAGACAGTCACTCTTACAAATACAGGCAGTGATGTAATCAATATTAAAAACACATCAACAAGCTGCGCATGTACAAGCGTTAAACTGTCAGACACATCCATCAACCCGGGAGAAACTGCAGAACTTTTAATAACCTACAAAACCTTTAAATATCCCGGTAAATTTGACAAAACCATCACTATTTTTACAGGGCCTGAAGGAAAAGAAGAAACAGTAATACATATTTTAGGCAATGTTGATCCTATGCCCATGGGTGTTATTGCAATGAAACCCCGAAAAACAGATGTCGGTGAATTAACTGCAGATACAGAAAACAGGGTAAGCATTGTTATCATTAATGAAGGAGACGCACCTTTAACTGTATCCAGAATATATTCAGGCAAATTCGAAACCGAATATTATAATGCCGGAAACTCCGAGGGAATTGAAATTGCCGCCGGCAGACAGGTCATTGTCGGGTTTGCAGTAACCCCTCAAAAACAGGGGAGATTTCTTGACTCAGTAATGATTTTTTCAGATGCAAGAAATGACATCGGTAAAGGCTACAAGGGCCTTCTGTCCGGCACGGTTAAATAGTAATAAAATTCAGCTATCAGCATAAATACAAATCAAAAAACACATAACTTGAGACTAAACACCTCAATCTCAAAAAATGGCGGGCGTAATACCCGCCATTTTTTTCATTCATCTCTTTTTGATATTTTCCCGACACTCTGATATAGGTTCACTTCTCCGATAGAATTATGAAAGTAATTTTTATTATCAAAAGTGAGGTATTTAAAACATGAAAACATTCTCAAGGTTATTATCAATATTTACGGCTGCAGTTTTTATCCTTTTAATTATTCCGGCAGGTACACAGGCAAAGGAATACAAATGGTTAAATACAAAGGATTACAAAAATGTGTTTGTACACACTGACTTTAACCAGTGTGATTTCATAGAAAAAAATCTTAATGAAACCATAAAAAGAACCATTATGCGTGAAGGCATAGACCCTACCATTTCGGAGAGCCTTGTGTTCAAGATAACCAGATTTGGTGATGAAGAAAAAAGAGAACTGATAGATAAGGAATTAACATCAGGAAACAAAATCATTTTTTATGTTTATGCAAAATGTATTGAATATGGCTCTGTCTATATTTATCAGTTTGATGTTGATTTTGCAGTAATGGACAGCAGGCACTCACAGGCGCTGATATACTCAACACCGCGTCACAGCGTTATGGGTGCGGACAGCCCCAGGGGAATGGATAAAATATTCCGGAAACTTATGAAAGAAGCAGTTGATGATTATGTTGCGGCAAATGCCAAATAATAAAACTGATAAACTTAGAAAATTATGATATCCATTATTATTTATTAACTTCTCTGAAAGGAATACCATCATGAGCGAAAGAAAATATGAAAAACTCGTTTACAAGTTTCAACCGGAATACAATGAAGCAGATGCAGAAGGCGTGGGGACCGATTTTGTATATTCACCCCAGGCATATTTCAGGGGAGCATCCCAGATACCCGGTGCGCAGTATAATGTCGGTTTTCAGATCTTTGTAAAACCGTTTTTCCTGGACAGAACACCTCATATTCATCCGGTAGAAGAATACCTTATCTTTCTGGGCGGAACTTTTCCTAATGTGTTTGAATTTGATGCAGATATATCCCTGTGCATCGGAGAAGAAATGGAAGAATATATTATCACAGAGCCCACAATCGTACGTATACCGGCAGGAGTTCTTCACTGCCCCTTAAACTTCAAGCGTGTTGATAAGCCAATCTTTTTCCAGGCAGCATGCATGCAGGGAATGTTCGGCGGAGTTTATGACGGAAAAGAAATATTTTATAACGGTCCTGGCCAGTGTGTATATGACGCGGAAAAAAAATGTGATGCCTGCAGAAAATGTCTTAAGGATGACTGGAATAAATAAATGACATGCAGCTGTTGGCTTTCAGCTTTCAGCGTCCAGCTTAAAAAATAAAAAACTGGCTGCCGGTTATAAAACCGGCAGCCAGTTCTGTTTAAGACATGATTAATTAAAAATCAAAGGTTAAAGTCAGGCTGACTGTACGCGGTTCTATAAAAGAAGCAGAATATGTACCGGAACCAGGAACAATATTGCCGGTGTTAAGCCTCCCTGACTCAGCGGAAGTATATGTTAATGATGCAAACTGCTGACTGTCAAAGATATTGTTTACCTGAAAACGGGCATTCCATCTGCAGCCTTCAGGTACCCATTTGCTGGAGTTGTAACCAATGGACAAATCAGCGGTCCAGTAATCATCATTACCAGGCATTATGTATTCATTCACAGTATCAGCATTCATTATCTGATCCACACCTTTTCCATTGTAAAAAGCGGTAAGGTTAAAATTAAGCATATCCATTCCAACATAAAACATACGGGTATAGGCAACATTACCTCTTATTGGTGCTCCTCTTGAAAATTCATCGCCGCTCTGATCTTTTTCCAGGGTGCCGTCACGATAGATACTGTCTGCATCCGGACGTGCTGCAAGAATAGCCTTGCCCTTATTATAATCTTTATATTCATTATATGACCATGTTGCAGTAGCTCTCAGAGTATCTTTTGATGTGATCAGCCACATAATATCCGTGCTTGCTCCATACTGTTTTGCACCGCCGGGAGATACAATAAACGATTCCGAAAGATAATCGTAGGAATCGAAAGTACCATTCGGGACCCGTCCTTCAACTGTTCCATCACCATCCTCACCATCGACATCATCACAGAGGTGATCTCCGGGTTCTCCGTTAGCGCCGACATCTCCGGCTGATTCGGATAATTCATCAGAGTAGCATGTCTGTATTCCGCTGGCCCACTCATTATAATTTTTATAGTCATATAAATAAGCTGTTGCATTGACCTGCAGACGGTTATCAAAGAAACGGCTTCTTAAACCGGTTTCCCAGGAATTAAGTATTTCCGGCGGAACTGCAGTCCCGTCAAAACCCAGATTACCGGTTTTATATCCCCTTGAAAACTGAAGATAACTCATAACACTGTCATTAATAAAATACGACAGATTGGCCCTGTAGGTATTTTTCCGCCACCTGTAATCATATGTATGATCCATTAAATACTCTGCCAGTTGAGGACTGCTGGGATCCTGTGCAAAATCTTTCTGGTAAGCTCCGGCATAGGATTTTTCATCAGCGTTATAACGGTAGCCGCCGGTAATGGTAAACTTTTTGGTAATTGCATACTGGGCCTGTGCAAATATCCCCTTTGAATTATTAATGTACTTATTCCAGAAACGCAAAAATACCCGGCTGCTGTAATTATGGGTAGTTATGGTATCATGCTGGGACATAGCGCCGATGACCCATTCATAGCGGTCACCTTCAGGTATTGTTGTTTTTGACAAAAGTCTTGCTTCAATAGAATTAAAATGTGTACTGTTTTTCAGGTTTGTGAATACCGTTGGAGTACCCCAGTTCACGAGCCATACATAATTAAGGTATTCGGCATCAGTGTCATTGTCTGCATAGTCATCAGCATTAACATATCCGTCACCCGGGTTGTACCTGTAGTCAAGATATTGAGCACCATATACCCAGTCTTTAACTTCTTCCTGTGAACGATATCCGTATATAACGGCAAGGTCGGCAAAAGAAGCAAAACTATGGTCATACTCCACCATCAGGCCATAAGAATTGACATCACTAAAGGCTGCATCTGCCCAGTCACCGTACAGCCAGCGGGTCTGATAGGGCATTTTTATCTCAGTGACGTTGCTTATTTTCTGAGGATAACCATCCTGAAAAGGATTGGCTATTATTGATAATCCGCCGTAGGTGCCGTGAACGGTTCCGGTAGTAATATTACCATTGTCTTCATTTCCTTCAAAATCAAAGACAGTAAGTACCTGATCGTTTTCAGTCGGCTCCCAGTTAAGAGACACACGGCCTGCCCATGCATCCTGATTACCGTATCCGGAATCATCATATCCGCTGCGTTTGTTTGTTCTGCCTGCCACTCTTAAAGCAAGTTTTTCAAAGACAGGAATATTAACAGCCAGCTCGGTCCGATACAGATCATAGTCACCGGCCTGCAGGGTAAGATGGCCGCTGAATTCATTCAATATTGGTTTTTGTGAAATAATATTCATTGCTCCTGCAGTAGAGCCTCTACCGTAGAGTGTTCCCTGGGGGCCCTTGAGAACTTCTACACGCTGCAGATCAAAAAAGAAATTATTGATACCATTAGGCCTGGTAAGCTGAACTCCGTCCAGATGCATTGCAACTGTTGTCTCATGAAACATATTCCATGAGTTTGTTGTAACATTACGTATGGTTACAGCTAAAAAACTTCCACCCATCTCCTGTGTGTTGAGTTCCGGTATAATCTTGTCAAGGTCATCAGTTGTATATACTCCAAATGGAGACATATCGTCCGGCCTTACAACCGCAATATCAATGGGTATTTTTTGTAACTCGGCTTCTCTTTTTTCAGCGGTTACAGTGATTGCTTCCAGGGTAAACTCTTCAACATCTTCATCCTCAGCAAACACCGGAACTGACAGAAAAATCAGAATTCCTGTAAAGTAACAAATCCACTTTTTAAGCATAAAGCTCCTTCTTTCAATCATAAAACCCCTCCTAGTTTAAGTTTGATTATGAACCACATTTTGAGGCAGTAATTAATTCACCGGGCAAGTATGCAAAACGGACTTTCACAGGAAATACTTTTTAGATCATCAGCATTGTCACCCAACAGTGTAACTGTAATTACAGTCTCTAAAACAAAACCATGCACAAAAAGCAGTCTTAGTCCGTGGAACAACATTCAGATTATTTTGGGTTCTTTTAATCCTGTTGAAATGGTTATACGAACTATGAGTGTAATACCTGTAAAACAATTTTAAATTTTCTTCGCAGTCAGAGTCAGAGGTTCCGGAGTATCAGAAATTCAGCTGGAGAAATTGATGCGAATTTTGGAATTTGGATTAATTTAATTGGAAGGAATTGTAAACATCATTAATGATACCACAATACTACAATAATATATTGTTGTTAATCTAGGAAAGCCTTTGCCGGCCTTTATTACAAGGCCCTGGTTTTGTCAGCAAAAGCAGCCTCAATGTATCGGCAGGATAATATTTTCCGATAATATTTATAAATATTTTTATATTTACCATAAAAAACTGGATTCCCCGATCAAGTCGGGGAATCCAGTAAATAGACTTATAAAAGACGCAAAATATGTTTTTGCCTGAAAAGGTGACTGAGAAACTTAAATTAATAAAAAATCAATAACCCTTTTTTTTGTTAACCAGATTCTTAAGCCGTTTTCCGTTCATATATCTTTCAAGATTTTCGCAGAATAAGCGGTTTATGCTTCTCTCATAATTATCCATTCTTCCGGATATGTGAGGGAACATAATCACATCAGGCAAGGTCCATAATCTGCTCTTTTTGGGGAGTGGTTCGGTTTCATATGCATCAAGCCCGGCCCCTGAAATCTTTCCACTCGTGACAGCTTCAGCAAGAGCATCTTCATCAACTGCATTACCCCGACCCATATTGATAAAGTATGCTGTTTTTTTCATTTTTTTAAACTCATTCTTCCCGAACATTTTATCTGTTTCAGATGTGGATGGAAGTATGGAAACCACATAATCACTTTCGGCCAAAAGAGTATTCAGCTCTGACATGGGATAAATCATGTCAACATTTTTAGCGGTATCTCCTTTTTTGGCTGATCTTCTTGTGGCAAGAACCTTCATGTCAAAAGCTTTACAAAATCTGGCCATAATTTTACCAATCTTTCCCAGACCTACAATACCTACAGTACTTCCGCCCACTGCCGATGGATCAAACCTTACCCATTTTTTCTTTCGTTTGTTTTCAAGACAGATATGAGCTTTTTTGGCAAACATCAGGATTATGGAAAAAGCAGTCTCTGCAACACAGGTGTGCAGCCCGCTCATGTTGGTTAGTTTGACAGGGCTTTTTCTTAAGTCATCATCAAGAAAATGATCCACACCGGCTAGAAAGGTCTGAAACCATTTGAGTTTCGGTGCGCGTAAAAGCATATCCGGAGGAGGCCTTCGGCCGTAGATTATTTCTGCTTCCTTGAGCAGATTGTCAAGCTCTTCGCTGTATGCGCCTTTTTCATCGCCTGTGAGGATATGCCTTGCATCCCAGATATGGGTTGCATCAATGAGATTTATTTTTGGGCTTACGGATCTTATTTCTCTTTTACAGACTTCATCAATAGAGGAAATAACAAGAACATTCACCTTTTTCATAATAACACCCTATCCTTTGCTGTTTAAAAATAAAAACATTTAAACAACAACAGGATAGGGATGTAAATAATAAAATTATTTTGAAAGTACTGAAATGGCCTGCTGAGCGTTTCGTTTTACAATATTTCTGGAATCTTCAAGCAGCTTTCTGAGTTCAGGTATTGCTGCTTTTGCAGCTTTTCCTATTTTCCCGAGTGCTTCCGCTGATTTTGCACGGACATTGTAATTCTGATCATCGAGTTTTTTGATCAGTGCAGAAACAGCCCCGGCCGCATCAGGCCCTCTGTTCCCTAACATCTGTATGGCCCTGATTTTAACGTAAGCTTCCGGATCATCAATGATATCAAGAAGCACAGGAACAGCATCTTTTACACCGGGATCTATTCTGAAAAGAGCATCTGCAGCACTGATTTTTACGTGAGAATCGGAATCCTTGAGAGCAAGGATCAAATCCGGAACGCTGCTTTTTGCTTTTTCACCGATATTTCCAAGGGCATGGGCAGCACGTATCCTTACCATAAAATCAGAATCACGGAGCGCTTTTATCAGGAACGGAACAGCCTCTTCGGCTCCAGGCCCCATATTCCCAATCGCATCGGCCACTCCGCATCTTACACTTACAGGAGAAGCGGGATCTTTCAGAGCATCTGTTAATACAGGTATTACCTTTGGTCCGAGTTTTCCAAGAACACTTGCATAGTTCCAGTGAATATATTCATCCGTATTTTTAAGACCTTCTATAATTGCCGGTAAAGATGAATCCGGGACATTTCCAATCACGCCCAGAGCTTTTGCAGCGCCAAACTGAACAATAGAGCTTGAGTCACCAAGCGCTCCCACCAGAGCAGGAACGGCATCCTTTGCATCCGTACCTATTCTGCCAAGTGTGTCGGAAGCCATCCAGCGCACATATTCGTCAGTATCCTGGAGCAGAAATGTAAGAGGCTGTACAGCAGGTTTTGCAGCAGCTCCCATACAGCCGAGAGCAAACGCAGCTCGTGCCTTGACTTCCGGGGATAAATCCTGCAAAGCATCAATCAGTGCAGGCACCGCAGGTTTGCCAATCTTACCCAGGACATAGGCTGCGCTGTCAAGCTTCCATGAAATAACTCGTTCATTTACCTGCGAATCCTGTGCTCCCTGTGCATTTTGTGCTGTCTGGGCCGGCTGCGCAGCCTGATCATTCTGGACGGTTTGAACTGGCCGGGCCGGCTGTGCAGCCATGGAATCCTGTGAATCCTGGAGTGCCGGATCGTAATATTTTAAACGTTCAATCAGGGCCGGAACTGCGTCGGCACCAATCATTTCAAGAGCAGATTCAGCACCAGACCTGGCATACTGATTTGCGCCTGCGATGGTTTTCACTAATTCAGGTATTGCAGGCTTTCCGATTTTTGACAGTGCATCTGAGGCATACCAGCGAACTGACTTATCATTAAGAGCAGTTATCAGCACAGGAATAGCTTTTGGGCCAATTTTGGCAATTGCCCCGACTGCTTTTGTTTTAAAATGCCCGTCATTTTTGCTTTTAAGAGACTTCATCAGAGGATCTATTGCACTTTCAGCCGCAGGTCCCATTTTCCCGATTGCATCGACTGCATTTTTTCTCACAAACATATCCCTGTCTCTCAATGCGCTTATGAGAGCGGGGATTGCATTCCTGGCTTCAGGATCAATACTGACCATGCTGCTGATAGCTATCCTTCTGACAGTAATATCCTCATCCTTTATCGCATCTATCAAGGCAGGTATTGCCGATTTAGCACCAGCCCCCATATTCCCAAGTGTAATACCTGCGGTTCTTCTGACAATTATATTGTCGTCCTTAAGGGCTTTTATAAGTGACGGAACGGCTTTTCTGTCGCCTATTTTTCCGAGAGCATCGACTGCGATCCGCCGTAAGCCTGCATCACTCTCTGACAGGGCGCTGATCAGAGCCGGGACTGCTTTTTCTTGCTGTCCAATCTTTCCAAGGGCATCGGCGGAGCTTTTTCTTATGTAGTTCTTTTCTTTTTTTGAATTAAGGATTTTGATTAGATCAGGAACAGCATCACGTGCCTTTGACCTGAGGTTGCCAAGGGTCTCAGCTGCAGTCACACGAATTAAGGGATCTTTGTTTTTGAGACCTTTTATTAAATCCGGTACATTTCTTTTAGCTATCGGATCTATTTTAACCAGTGCATCTTCATCATGGCTGTCTACAGAATAATCCCCTGACTTTGTTTCATTTGATGAAGATGAAGCAGATGCTTTTTCTGACCGATCCGTTTCAAGAGATTCAGCAACCTTGTTTTTAAAATCTCTCTCAAAACCCGCAATTGCACTCTTCACTTCGGCAGGAACGTTTTTATCTGACGTGTATATCTTCATCAGGGCTTCAACAGCGCTCCAGTGTATAGAAATATCCCTGTCGTTTACAAGCTTTACAAGAACATCCGTTGCTGATTTTGCAGATTCCCCGATCTCTCCGAGTGCATCTGCAGATGCCTTTCTGACAGTGATATCCGTTCCATTTAATACATTAATAAGGTCAGGCACTGCTTTTTTTGCCGAAGGCCCCATCTTTCCGATTGCAATTGACGCATTCATACGGGTGAAATTCTTTTCTTTACTGTCTCCGAGTACTTTTACCAGTGCAGAAAGAGCCTTTTTTGCATCAGCACCTATCTTGCCTATGGCAATGACAGCCCCGGCCCTGACTGTTTCATTATTGTCAGAAAGCGCTTTAATAAGTTCGGGAACCGCCTTTTCTCCGAGTTTGCCAAGGGTTGTTGTGACATTCCAGTAAAAGGAATCCTTTATTTTTGCTCCTTTTAAAGAATCTATCAGGGCAGGTGCAGCATCCGGGCCTATATCCCGCAATGCATTTGTTACACTCCATAGCAGCGGCCCTTTTATATCATCTTCTTTCAGAGTGCTGACAAGAGCAGGAACAGCACCTTTGGCAGAAGGCCCGATTTTTCCGAGAACAATTACTGCCCTGAACCTGAAATTATTGTCTTTTGAAGTTTTAAGAACATTACCAAGAGCCGATATGGCCTCCGGTCCGATTTTTTTCAATACAGTACCGGCACTGTCCTCGCTCCACAGAACAGAATCGCTTTCGCTGCCAATCTCTTTTAAAAGAGCCGGTATTGCCGGGGAGCCTATCTTCACAAGGGCATCAGCAGCACTGAGTCTTACAGCAATATCATTGTCTCTGAGTGTTTTGACAAGAGGTTCAACAGCATCTTTTGCGGCCTCGCCTATTTTACCAAGTGCAATAGCAGCGCTTCTTCTGACATGATAAGATTCATCGTCCAGAGTTGCGATCAAACCGGGAACCGCTTTTACTGCTGCAGGGCCTATATCACCAAGTACATCCGCAGCCCTGTTTCGGACGTCCTCATCTTCGTTTTTCAATGAACCGATCAGTATTGACACTGTATCGCCGGGTGCGGCAATTAGATCGTCTAAAGCATCCGTATCCCTTTTTTCAGTACTGCTGCCCATGCCTTGTGTATCGGCCCATACTGTATTTACCGGTATCAGTAGAAAAATAAATGCGGTTACAAGGATGAGACCGGTAACCTTAATATTCTGGATGTCCCTGTTTAACATGATATTCCTGTAATATGAAAAAGCTAGAAATCTTTTTCTGTAGCAAGGCAAAGTCTTCCTGCCCCGGCGGCCTTTGCCAGATCCATTACCTTCACAGCTTTATTTAATATAACCCCTCTGTCTGCTTTGATAACAACAAGTCTGTCATTATCATTTCCGATCATTTTCTTAAGTTCGGTAAACAGTATATTAAGAGGTATTTCCTTATTCATTAAAAAAGCCCTGCCATCCTTATCAACATATACTGTTATTTCCTGCTGGACCTGAGGTTGTGCGGCCTTTGCCTGCGGGAGTTTTATCTTTATTCCCTCATCAACCATAAAATTTGTTGTAAGCAGAAAATAGATAAGGAGCATAAATACAATATCTATAAGGGATGTCAGGGGCGCCTGAATTTCGTACCTGTTTCTTTTTCTTGGGTTTAATGACATGTCATCCCCTTAATCTCTTGTTTTTCCCAGCCCCTTGATAAAGGCAACTGCACCTGACTGTAATCTTGCTTCAAATTTATCTATTCTTGACATAAGATAGCTGTGAGCAACCATTGTAGGCAGTGCGACTGCAAGTCCAAGAGCAGTTGTAAGCATTGCTTCCCAGATACCTCCGGCCAGTACAGCAGCATTAACCTTGCCGCCCATTTCCTGGATAACCATAAAAGCCTTGATCATACCGATTACCGTACCCAGAAGACCAAGAAGCGGAGCAATGTTTCCCATGGTTGCAAGGGCCTGAACGTAGGATGAAAGGTCTCTCACTTCTTCATCTGTAGCATTGGCAATAACCGTTTCGATGGTGTCCCTGTCCTGGTCCATAACTTCCACTGCCTGGGTCAGAACTCTTCCCATAGGAGCATTGGCTTCTGCCAGCATCTTATTCACTTCTTCTTTCTTACCTTCTCTAAGCATCTGCATGGTGCTTTCAGCAAGACCGGCGCCGCGAACTTTAATTCTTGAAAACCTGATTATGCGCTCAACAAAAATGGCAAGCGCCACCACCGAGCAAAGCAAGATTGGTATTACGAGGATACCGCCTTTAGCAAGAAATTCAAACATCCCTATTCCTCCTTATTATTCCACTCCGGTTTTTTTCATATATTAACAAAACTAATTAATTTTATTCCTGAGATGAGTCTTCATCATCACTGACAGCATCTTCAATAATGTCAGGCACGCCGTCATAATCCAGGTCCTGCTTTGTCTGAACAAGAGCCTCTGATTCATCATATACTTCCCAGACATCAGGCTTTCCATCCATATTGGTGTCTTCTTCCACAAGAGAAACCCTGCCGCCCTCATAATGAAACCATGTATCTATCTTTCCATCGAGGTTATTGTCACTTTCTGCCAGGGTAGCTTTTTCATTATCATCATAGTGCCATATGATATTAATAACCCCTGTTCCGCCTTCATCTCTTTCAATCTTGTATATCTTGCCCTTTTTATTAAAGAATTCTCTTCTTTCGATAATGCCGTCACTGTCGCTGTCCACTTCTTTAATTGAAAGAGTCACATCATCGTAGAATGACCGCAATTCAGGGTTGCCGTCGAGATTGATATCCGTCTCGGTTACTATTGCCCACCCCGGCCGGTTATACCACTGAGTAATTTCAAATTTCGAATCATTGTTTTCATCCCTGATTCTCTTTATCCTTTTACCATCGGCGTAAAATTCAATAAGATCAATCTCGCCGCGTCCCTTTGAGTCTCTTTCTATACGCACAAGGCCTGCGTCTGTATAATAGGCACGGGTATCAAACCTCCCGTCCATGTCGCTGTCCACTTCAACCCTGTCCTTTATCTCATTTTTGTTAAAAAAGGCCCTGGCATCAACAATACCGTCGCCATTTTTATCCTTGGTTACCAGCTTTACTTTGCCGGCTTTATTAAAATATCTGACCTGGTTGATATTTCCGTTAAACATGGAGTCATCAAGAATAAGCTTCAGCTGTCCCTGATCGCTATAAAAGGAGATCCTGTCAGGTGTGCCGTCAAAATTACTGTCCAGCTCTTCATACTCAGGAAATTCTTTTCTGGTTTTTATGAAAGAATCGAAATTTCCGTCAAGATTTTTATCCCTTATCTGACTGTAGAGAACGGCGTCATTAAATGAAGATATGGTTTCATACTGACCATCCTGATCCCTGTCTCTCTTTTCTTCTATAATATTACCGTTCCTGTAACGCCTGAAGGTATCCATTGATCCGTCTTTATCAGAATCCACAATTCGGCTGAGTATAAGGCCTTCATCATCAAAACGGGTTATAAAATCAAGAACACCGTCCCCGTCTTCATCTACCATCTGCTCTACAAGGTAGTCATTTTTATATGTCTGCCAGACATTTATTTTTCCATCCTTGTCCGTATCTTCTGTTGTAGAAGCAAGCTCTCCGTCATTATAATAGAACACAAGATTAAAAAAACCGTCTCCGTTGTTATCCCATTTTCTTTTTGACCATCGCTCCATTTCGTCAAATTCAACCACTGTGGTCAGGTTGCCATTTATATCGTATTTTTCCTGACGGACGCACTTCCCGTTTACATAGTATCTTTTGAGGTCAATTATGGAATCAAAGTCTCCATCCTTTTCTATCCAGACCGGTTTACCGTCAGATATATAATCAAACTGGTCCATTACGCCGTCCAGGTTATGGTCAGATTCAATGAGCAGGATATAGCTCATGGATGGATCTCTATGGTAAACCTTATCACCCTCACCATCTGAATCGGTATCCTGTATTATCGCACCGGCCGCTGCCGTACCGCACCAGAAAGCGAGCATACAGTTAACAACCAGGCAGATTGTAATAAAACTCAGCCATAACATTCTTTTAATATTTTTTTCTGTTTTCATAGCTTTCATATCAATTCAAAGGATAAATTGAGTGGGATTTCAAGACCGCCCTTGAAAAGCTTTGGCGGAGGCTTCGGAAATGGAGCACTGTCCAGAACTGCCTGACGGGCGGCATGATTCAGTTCGTCATAGGGACATCCCTTCGTTATTCTGACATTGCTTACTGACCCGTCAGGATTAATTACAAAGGTAACTGTAACAATAGCTTCCCTGTATGTACCATCCGGACCTTTGGGATACTTCTTCTTCCGTTCTATCTTTCTCTGAATCATATCCATATAGCTGTCACCCTTGATTCCGCCTGATACTCCCTCAACCAGTCCGGCTGACAGAGCCACATCACCGTTTCCAACAATGATCTGATTGACATCGGGAAGCTGTATAGGTGCAGAGCGGACTATCTTTGTTTTACTGGTCTGTTTCTTCTGCTCCTTTGGCAGAACAGGAGGCCTGGGCAGCCCTCTGCTTGGCTTTTTATTGGTGACAGCCACTTCTATATACTCAATAAATGATGATCGGTACAAACCCGAGATATGTAACAGTATGAATCCATGGATTATGAGTGATACTATTATTAAACCGAGGAGCAGGTTATTGGGGCCTTTTCTGACACAGCCTGTCGTTGCCATCTTCATTCCCATCCTTTAAATCGCATATTAAACTGTCTGAAGACAGTTATAACAGAAATTAATTATTAAAGATGCTGATACCCATCTGATATGGGTTTTATCCTGTTTTTTATACATGACCGCAATGCCTGAAATAACATTACTGCAATGCTTTATGATTCATGGAACTCTACAGCCCTGAAAAGATCACAATATTCAGTTTTCTGGTATGAAAAAACAATTGAAAAGCTTTAAAAGCTTATAACAGGGAGGGTAATACAATGTAAAGAGAAAAAATCAATAAAGAGAATAACATTGATAACATTAAAGCACATTACTCAATTAGGCGCCTTAATTATTGTATCTTTTTTGATTTTCAGGCTTTTTTGTCCGCAAAGACCAGGGGTTTAAATTACATTAATGACCAAAAAAAAGACTTCCTACTCCCACTTATCACGGCCCGATTTTTTCATATCTATTACGGAACCGCTTTTATGGTGCACCTTCTTATCCGAGACAAATAAACTTAAAACGGCATTTACAACACTTATAATAAGACTGCCCCACAGTGCAGCCCAAAAATCTTTCACGGAAAAGCCCTGGATGACACCAGACACCATCATTAACAGAAAAGCGTTAATAACAAAGGTAAAAAGACCCAGGGTAAATATATTAAGGGGTAATGTAAGAATAAGCAGGATTGGGCGAAAAAAAACATTCAGAAAACCCAGAATAGCGGCAGCTAAAAGAGCCGTTAAAAATCCGGATACCTGTATTCCGTCGAGCAGATAGGATGCCGACATTATGGCAGCGGTAAGAATCAGCCAGCGTATGAGGATTCCCGGTTTAAACATTCATATTTCCTTTTATTTGATTATCTTTGCAACTTCTCTAAATTTTTCATGCTCCGCGGTTTCAAGAAGCTCAAACAGCGCCATTTCAACACAGGTCATTGAAATCCCCATGCTGCTCATTTTTTTAAGGGCAAGCTTTTTATTTTCAGGAGCCCTTGAAGAAACAGCATCTGTAACAAGCTGAACATCATACCCTTTTTGTGCAAGACTGACTGCCGTCTGATAAACACAGATATGAGTTTCTATGCCGGTAACAAGAACCTGCTTTTTTCCGCATGAAGACAGAGCATCCATATAAGCGTCATTTTTACAGCAGTCAAAGCTCATTTTGGGCAGGGGAAGAACATCGGGAATAAGCTCTTTGATTTCAGGAATTGTAGGTCCAAGGCCTTTAGGATTCTGCTCATTAAGAATAATGGGAAGCTCAAGAGCATTGAATCCTTTCACAATCTGTGTAAGCCCTTTAAACAGGGCTTCTTTATTATGCATTGCATGTGCAAGGTTGCCCTGAACATCAATTATAGTTAAAACAGTATTGTTTATTTCAAGCATGTCGTATGTATCTCCTGATCAGTCATCCCAGGTAATGCATGACATGGGGCATTCACCCATTGCATCCAGGATACACTCTTCATCTCCGCCTTCGGCTTTAATAACAAAGGCTTTTTCAAGCTCATGATTTACCTTGAAAATATCAGGGCACAAATCTGCGCAGCTTCCGCAGCCTATACATTCTTCGTTATCAATCTGTACTTTTCTACTCATGGTTCCTCCGATAACAGGATATTTTAATCATGTCCTGCTCTGTATTTTTGCGGCCTATTATTTCCCAGACAGCAATATTCTGCAAGGATTTAATACAGCAAAAGAAATGACTGAAAACAGAAATGACGATTATTCATAATCATGGCGTGCAAAAAGACAGTTTAATGGATCAAGTGAATTAACCGGAGCTCTCCTGGCTGGAATTTCAGATATCTATGACATATCTGAGTAAGGGGTATAGTTGGAATACAGGCAAGATATCTTAATTTTCAATATTTATTGTAGAAGGTTGGGTTAAGCGAAGCAACCCAACAAAATTTATTGAGTCAGCTCAACTCCGATGCTGAAAGCTGTACTAGAGCCATAAAAGAACAAAGATGTTGGGTTACAACCCAACCTTCTACAAAACGAAAAACTTATATTTAAATTTATGCTCTGCTAATTTTTCTTTTGATCCCTGCAAGTCCCAATAAACCTGATCCCAAAAGTAAAAATGCACCAGGTACAGGGACCGGAGCTCTAACTACACCAAGTGTTATTTCATAATCTGCATTCCAACTGCCTTCAACAGGCAAACTTTGCATTAGCCGGTATCTTCCGGCTTCTATTCCTGAAAAACCCTGAAACATATCGGATATCCCAGGCTCCGTCAGACTGATCCTATTTTGATAATCAAAATTAATTATTGGATTAAAAGGAGCTTCATACAAAGCCCAGATAGTATACAATTCCCCTTCTGATTTTACTTCCATAGTAATTGTTTCCAGTAAATCCCCTGGAGCAACCGTGAATACAAAAGGATCAAGGTCAGTAGTTGCACCATAATCGCCCGGTACCCCTGTTGTTCCGCTAATAGTGTTTGCTCCCAGATCCAAAACCCCAAGATCATTATGAAGCAAATCACCCTGAAGATCTTCCGAATAAGTCATACCAAAGCTGCTGATTTGTGTTCCCAAAACAATAAACATTGATAAAAAAATTATTAATTTTCTCATACCCTTTACTCCTCCTCTTTTATAAGCTGTAACAGGTTAACATAACTTATACTCCGGCAAGATTATTCAATATAAAACAATACGTTATTATGATGATTTATTTAATTATGAGACAAGGACGACATATGTCGTTTAACTTACAACGACATATGTCGTCCTGTCAATATTTTTTTCATTTTCCGAAGCGCAATAAAAGAAAAGGTAAGGGACAGCGATAGATCGCAATATTGTCCCCCTTAAAACAATTTATGGATGGTTCAGGCTATTTACCGGAACCATTTGACTCATCTTTAATTACAGAATAAATAGCGGTTACCAGCCATACAAAAAGCTCAAATAAACAAACCTGCCCGGCTCATTAACAACCGCAGGGTTGGCACCTGTTCCACCGACAACATCCCATTCGTATGAGTTAGCCACCGTATAGAGTTTATCAAAAACATTATCTACACCAAGATTAATCCTTGCTGATTTATATGAATACCCAACCCTAACATTAAGGATATCCCAGCCGGACAGATACTGTTCACCTGCTGATTCATCAATGGTATCGCTTTCTTCGGAGTGCACCCATTCAATACTTGAGTACAGCTCACTGTCATCAACGCCAAAGAAATTCCGGCCATGATAGTCCAGAGACAGGTTTGTCTTCACAGGCGCAATCTGCCCCAGATCTTCATCTGTATTGTTATCAGGGTAACTGTCCTTTCGGCCCTTCTGGATAGCAATTCCGCTGTTTACTGACAGGGCTTTAGTGAAATCATACCGGAACTTTATATCTCCTCCAAAAATATGTGCATCTATATTGGTGTAGCTTTTGTACCCTGCGGAATTGTATTCCTGATATATGAAATCTTCCAGGTCAGAATAAAAGACTTTCGTCCTGAACATCCAGTTTTCCTTTTCAAAAGTCACTCCCATATCCAGTTCTGAGTTTGCAGTTGGATCAAGATCGGGATTACCGAAAAAAGATGCACCCCCCTGGATATAACGTTCAGCAGAAGTGGGCGACCTGTAACTGCGGCCGATACCTCCGAATACAGTCACACTATCAGCAGCATAATATTTTAAGCTGACATACCCGCCAGGCAGCCAGTCTGTCTGTTCATTTGATGAGGTAACAGTTTTTGTAAACTTCAGCTCTTCATCCGCCTCCTGATTAAACCTGTCGAGCCTCAAGCCAAGCCCCAGAGACCATTTATCGTATTTTTTAACAGACTTAATAAAACTGCCGATGTTCATGCTGTTGACTGTGGGAATCAAATATCCGTTCAGCAACATGCCGTTAAGACTGTTATAAACATCACCCCACCACTCTCTGTGATAGATATCAAAACCATAGGTAATATTCCCGATACCCGTCTCAACAAGGTTATTTATACCTGCTCCTGTTATTACAGATTCGACAATATTATTTTTAGGGACATCAACATTTCTGAAGGTCTGGAAAGGATAATGCTCAACAGCGTTTCTGTAGACATAGACATTCAGGGTATCGGAATATTCACCCAGGTTATCCATGCTGAGGCTTATCCTGCTCAGGTTATTTATTTCTTCTTCCGTATCAAATACTACCCTCGGGGTAAGTATATCTTCGGCCTTTCCGTATGTATGTTCCAGAAGAATAGATACGTTATCATTTGGTGAAAATTTTAATTTAGCCCACACATCCTGTTTACTGAAAGAGTCGGCATCAATACCCTGCTGATTATATGATGCGGCAAGACCTTCACGCACTTTCCACAGCTCACTGCCTGATCCGTCTTCATACTGACCGGATTTTGAATAATTATATCCGATGAGTCCGCTTAAGGTTTCACTTCCGCCGGACACAGTAAACCCGGTGCTCATAAAATCATTACTGCCGCCTTTCAGCATAATATTTCCGCTGAACTGTTCATCAGGCTTTTTTGTAACCACATTTATATATCCCCCGAGGTATCCCGGCTTTGTTACGTCAAAGGGTCCTTCTTTAACAATCAGCTTATTTACTGTAAGCATATTAATATGAGACAGGGCCGGATCTTTCCTGCTCCCGCAGGCACCTTCAAGAATGCCGTCATCAATCATGACCTTTATATTTTCCTGCCCGAACCCTCTTAAGGATATTTCATTACCATAACCGCTCTTCCTGATCATCTGTGCCTCTGGCATCTCATCAGAAAGTATTTCTGCAAGGTCCACTACCTTATGAGTATAAAGGGATCGGCTTTCAATCTCTTTGTTTTCAACAGACCTCCCCTCAACAGTGACAGGGTCAAGTTCAAATACTTCGCTTACAATATCTTCATTATTATTTTTATAGGGCTGCATTTCACTGCCTGACGCATTTAAACATATCATTGTAAAAAACAGACCTGTCCACACTGCTTTCTTTATTAAAAGCATAAACTCCTCCATCGGGGCACCGGTAACAGGACTGGCACCCATAAAAGCATACAGCGCTTTAAAAGAGCGCCGGATACATACAGTTATTCATTGAGTCTTAAACCTGCAGAAAAGCTAAACAGACAAAAAACTCTTATCCTCAAAACGAATTAACTTTTTAATATATCTTAATGACAATCAGCAGGCTGGAGGAGCTCTTGGTATGATATTTATACAGACAATACTTACAGGTTCATCAGATGGTTCAAACCGCTTTTCAGGCAGGCTTTCAAATTGAGCTGTCAGTACAATTCCGGAAATAACAAACTGGCTTTTAAGCAGTTTTGATAGCTGCTGACACAGTGGACATGTCTGAGCGTTGTGCCCCTCGGAATGATGTCCTTTTGGATAAACAGCTGCTTTTTTACTGGAATCAGAGCAGAAGCTCTGGAAGCCATATCCATGAGAATTAACACTGCCCGGGCATTGAACACACTGATGAGGATGAGAAGAAACAGCAAGGTGATAACTGTGAATCAGCGGCGACAGAGCTATAAAGATCGCAGCCGATATACTCAGTAAAACCTGAATGTTTTTGGTTAGTTTCTTCAATTTATTGTTTTCTCTCAGGACCTTCTAAAAATTGGGAGTATCTTATTGGGTGGGCTTTTCTCTGTCAAGAATAACTGTTTTGTTTTTCAGAATAAATTTAGAAGGGTAGATGTATTTATTTACCTTATAAGCATCCTGTTAAACATAGAGGCGCCCCACTGTGGGTGCCCGAGCCTGGTCTGCTGCGCCATCAGTAGTAAATGAGAAAGGATTCTATATTCATCGCACTCCACAGCCCAAGCCAAAAAGCTTGCAGGCATGCTCCAAGGCATATTCACATCAAGCTAAGGCTAAAAAGGCCAGTGTGTATTGGATTCTATGGACAAGCTGAGAATTTTTCAGTTTTAATCACCTCCATACTTTATCCCGGGTCGACACAGGGGCGCCCCCTATAAGGTAATATGACCATATTAATCAAATGGCAAACAGTGCAGCACATTGCAATCATACTTTTCATAATAGATAGATAATACCTGAGAAAGGTTGAGAGAAGTGAATAAGCGATAAAATACTGTAGGGGTCGACCTCTGTGTCGACCCGGGAACATGTATAATGATCAATAGACCATGATCCTATGACATGCAAAAACATCCAATAAACAGGTCTTTATGTATTGCCTTATCCTGACGCCAATACGCCAGAGCGGGACCACTACGAATAGACAATTTATAACTGGTATTAATACAGCAGTATCAGATGTCCTTGCATTGTCCTAAAGACAGGGAATCTTTATTATATCCTCACTTGAATCCTCGCCCCCTTGTCGTTTAATCATACTCAACAGGTGCATCAGGCAGCCCGCATGATCCATCTGTACACATATCATCAACGGCAGGTTTCCATTTATCAACAGAAGAACTTGCAAGATATGCAAAATCACATGCCTTAAAGTATGGTCCGGTCTCACCGCCTGTAACTATTATATTTATATTACCGGGATTATGATATGGTTTTATAACTGCGTCACCCGGAAGCTTTTTCCATGATGCGTAGGGCTCTATACCCTTATCAGCCATAGGCCCTGTTAAAAAATCCACATAGTCAGTTTTCCAGAAACGGTCGGCAGTCATCTCTGCAGTTTCCGAAACAACCCTGCTGAATTTTTCCTTAGTTTCAAAACCCTCATCGTTTTTGAGCTTTTTAACAAGCAGGGGGTCAAGTATGACTGTTGCAGATGCATTAAACGCTGAAAAGCTCTGCAGGATAAGAGAAACTTCTTCAACACATGAGCGTATTGAGGGTGCCCCCATACTGTGACTAAAGGTCCAGCCGCGGAAGATGCTTACAGCACTTTCATCCGCTTTAAAACCTTTTTGAACATGGAAGGGTTCCCACTCACTCTTTTCTTCGTTTTCTGCAATGCAGAGGTTGTTATAGGATATGGTATTTCCCTGTGATGTCCAGATGGTATCCTTTACCCTGCTTCCGCCTGCAGCATGACCCAGCAGTGTCCAGGCGCGGCCTATTGTAGAATTTGCTATATTGATAGGGCTGAAGGCACCCACACCCGAATTCATTCCGATCTCGTTTCTTATGGGGCCGTTTACAACTATCATGGATGCAAATGGAGTTGTTGAGCCTATAATCGCACGTTCCCCGGTTGCGGCAACTGCCAGTATTACAGGAAAGTGCTCAGGCCTTGCACCTGCCATAACAGCAACCTTTGCGACATCAGCAACCGTAAACTTTACAGGGTTAAAAGGATTAGGTTCAGAAACAACATCTCCCGGTGAAGCAGATGTTCCCTCCAGCATTTTAAAGACACGTTCCTGCATGGGAAGAATAACAGGCAGGCCGTCTGTCCACCCTTTTTTGTAAAAAAGAGCCTGAAGATTATCCTCGGTATCAGGAGGAAGAAACCCGTCACCGGTATCAGCAGCTTCTCTCTGTTTTACAGTTTTTTTAACGGGAGGTTTGGTAAGCGCATCTATAATTTCATCTATAACAGGTTTTCCGGTATCAGGATTATTACCGGTTATATAATCCATCAGCATATCATCTGATGAACCGACAACAGGATGAGGTGTATAAATAAAAGGGGTGTCATCACCAAAACCGCCGTCAGCAGCTTCCTTAAAGGCAACGGTTGATATTGGTGCTGTCGGGATACCCATGTTTTCAAGTTCTCTGCAACCGGAGGCAACTCCCCCGACACAGCCGGGTCACCCGGCCACACCCAGTATTGCGGCATCACCCTTTTCTTTTATTTCTTCATAAAGTTCAGGAGCGCTGCCCATAAGAGGGCCTCCGGGTTTTCTCCTGCGAAGGGTTTTGACCCCGGGCATATTTTTACTGAACCATTCCTGAAGCTGAATCATAAATTTTGAGCTGCCGCCAAAGCCGGTATCTACAAGATACACGGTTTTACCATCCAGAGAATCAGGGCGGTCAGCCATGGTGTAGGAAGACTGAGGAAGATACGCTGTTTCCGGCATTCCCCCTACCCTGCCGATCTCCGGGTTCATTACATTTGAAATCAGATTATTAGTCATTTTACCCTCCCTTATTACCAATTATTCATAACAGACTAACCTTAAAACCAGTGGTATTGTCTTAAGCATAACATATATTAAAAAGATGAACATCCAACGTTCAACATTCAACGTTCAACGTTCAATAAAATGCAAAATACACTGTCTTTTATTGGACGTTAGTCTTTCATTGGAAGTTGGGCGTTGGACGTTCGATGTTGGACGTTCATATTTAAAAATTTCACCATCTGGACGATATGCTTAACCTGTACACAGGGGCAACACTTTAAAAAAAGGCAGGCGCAAGGCCCGCCCTACAGAGATATTTTGTATATAAACACCACCATACTGATAATACGCCCCACCTGTAGAGACTGGTCTCTGACCTGTCTAAAAAAAAGGTTAATACAACCGGCAATACCTGTTGCAATAATCTTTGTTCATTGTCCCCTTTTTAGACGGGTTAAAAACCCGTCTCTACAAAAAACACACAACCCGCATGCTGCAATTGTATTTGTTTATCAAGGATTAACTTGTGTAGCGGAGGGCCTTGCGCCCGCCTGTTTTTAAGACAATGCAGCAAAAGTACCATTTAACATTATTAACACATTCCAATCATTAAAAAACAGACGCCTGGATCAGGCGTCTCTACAAATCCATAAAAAATATACGCAGGGGCAACATCCTGCAAAAAGGCAGGCGCAAGGCCCGCCCCTACAGAGAAATTTTGCATATAAACACCATCATACTGATAATACGCCCCACCTGTAGACACAGGTCTCTGTCTTTAAAAAGGTTAGTACAACCGGCAATATCTGTTGCAATAATCTTTGTAGATTGCCCCCTTTTTAGACGGGTTAAAAACCCGTCTCTACAAAAAAACACACAACCCGCATGCTGCTTTTGTATTCTATTGCCAGTAATTAACCTATGTAGCGGCGGGCCTTGCGCCCGCCTGTTTTTAAATTAACCGTATGTTGTTTTCTCTGCGTTCTCCGCGTCTCTGCGGTGAAAAATCAGTCTTTAACAGGATGACTGTACGCCTCTTTCACCACGTCTCTTCTAAAATCCTCAAAAGCCATGCGTGCCTTTGGAACCTTCTGGTCCTTTGGTATTGCATCATCAATCACTTTATATATCTCTTTAATTTCATCCCTGAACTCTGCATGGGTTATAATAAAGGGCGAATTCTTTTTAATTCCCTCAACTACCATTCCCCCAAGTTTATATGGGTCCATTGCGGCTTTCATAAAACTATTAATCACTTCTTCTGCCGCTGGATCGCCATTTGCGTCCCCCAGTATTCTTGTTCTTGTAGAACCCGGGCATAGCAGTGAAACGCCTATCCCGTGAGGAGCCATTGTTATCCTGAGTGCTTCGGTGTATCCCCTTACAGCAGCCTTGGCTGTCATATAGGCTCCGCCTCCAAGGGGGTTTGGGACAAGGCTTGCTATAGAACCGGTATTTACAATATGCCCGCCTTCTCCGTTTTCAAGAATATAAGGTGCTATAATTTTGGTGCAGTTTACTACCCCGCCGAAGTTAACGGCCATTGCTTTATCCCAGGCATCAAAATCAGGGTCTTCCGCATTTCCTCCACCGCCTGTACCGGCATTATTACAGAGCACATTTATTTTTCCATACACGCTGACTGCCTCAAGAGCTGCCTCACGTACCTGTTCTCTGTCACTTACATCCACCTGAAGAACATGCACATTTAAATCATCGGAATGGATCGTTTCCACTTCTTCACAATGTTCCGGATTAAAGTCTGCAATTACAACCTGCATTTTCAGTTTTAAAAAGTTCTTAACCATTCCATAGCCGATACCGCTGGCACCGCCTGTAACAAATGCAACCCGATCCTTGAATACTTTCATACATGTCTCCTTAACTTGTCCTGAAATAACATTTTAATTCATTTTAAAGCTGTAAAAGTTTTATTACACAGAGAAAGACAAAAACTGTCTGACAGGATCTACATGATTCACATGAGTTTTTAAATAAAATCCTGACAATCCTGTTAATCCCGTCGAATATTGTTTTTCTAATTTCCGGCTCCTGTTTCCTATTTCTCCCGATACTTGTCAATACACATGTTCCATTAATAAATTTACCATTGAATTTATTTATTTTTTAAAGAATAATGCCTCGTCAGGCGTTGAACAACAGCATTAAGATGGTTATTTTTTAAAGATATTTGTTTTTATCGTTCCTACATTTAAAAAAAGGTGATTTATTATGTTTCAACTTAGAGAAATTAAGCCCCGGGTACAAAAGCTTCGTGAGCGCTACCGGGAAACGATCCCTGCTCTTGATGCCGAAAGAGTAAGGATTTTAACGGATTTTTTTAAAAACAACAGTGATAATGTACCCATAATTAAACAGGCGAAGGCACTTCAGGCGATACTTGCAAATATGACAGTACGGGTAGAGCCTGATGAACTTTTAGTGGGTAATATGGCAAAAACCTTTAGAGGATGTTCCATATGGCCTGAGTTCGGCGGCCTGGGCTGGCTTGTTGATGAACTGGACAGCGGTCTTTTTGACAAAAAAGCGGTAAAAGACGGTTTTATGTACATGGATGAGGAAGACAGAAAATATATCCATGACGTTAACGAATACTGGCAGAAAAACAGTCTTTCTGCAAAATTACAGAGCAGTATGCCGGAAGAGGCTTTTAAACTGGCAAACGCCAATGCCGGAATCAGCCCTCAGTTTGCAGGCGGCGCCCCTGCAGGTCACTACAATGCAAACTACCGGAAAGCCATCACAAAAGGTTTCGGAGCAATAAAACAGGAAGCCATTGAAAAACTTGAAGAGATGAAGACCGATATCTCAAAATATGATACGGACAAATTCTTTTTCTACCAGGCAATTATCATAAGCTGTGATTCAGCAATTTTATATTCAAAACGCTACGCAGAGGAGTGCAGAAAACAGGCAGATAAGCTTAATGAAGTAAAAAGACGTGATGAGCTTTTAAAAATGGCAGACTCCCTTGACTGGATTATGGAAAACCCGGCAAGAAGTTTTGCAGAGGCTCTTCAGGTATGTATTCTTTACCAGTATATACTTCTGGTGGAAGGCAATTACCTCGGGATCACAATAGGCCGTCTTGACCAGCATGTTGGTGATTATCTTGATGCAGACCTTGCATCCGGAAAGCTCACCATGGAGGACGCCCAGGAGCTTATGGACTGCTTTTTTATTAAAACAGCAGATCTTTTCTTCAGCGGACCTTTACTTATTACCCGCGTGGCAGGGTCATATTCCAATAACCTGCGCATCACCATAAGCGGTAGAAAACCCGACGGAACAGATGCAACAAATGAGGCTACTTACCTGTGCCTTCAGTCTGCGGCCCGTCTTAAACTCCATGACCCTACACTTTCCCTGGGTATCCACAGTGATTCTCCGGAAGAAGTAATAGAAGCAGGAATCGAGACTTCAAAAATAGTATACGGCATTCCGTGCATAGAAAATGCCGACCTTATAATTGATATTCTCCATAAACGCGGCCTTTCAATTGAAGATGCCAGAAACTACTGCGTAATAGGGTGTGTTGAGCTTTCAGGATCAGGATGTGACTGGTCAAATGTAAGTTCTCCAAACTCACAGGGGTTCACGAATGTTAACAACATGTTTTTACAGGCAATTAATAATGGCATCAACCCTCAGAACAATCTTGAGGCGGGTTTAAAGACCGGATACCTGTACGAGATGGAAACCTTTGAAGAAGTTCAGGCAGCATTTAAAAAACAGCTTGAATATTTTTTGGACTGGCACTTCAGGGTAAACAACATAACGGAGCACATTGGAAGCTACCTTATGCCGGTACCCATAGCTTCAGCCACAATGGACGGCTGTATGGAAAACGGCAAAGACATGATGCACGGCGGAGCCAAGTATAACTCGACAGGAGTTGCAATGCTGGGCATAGGCACACTTACAGACAGCCTTTCCGCCATCAAGTACATGGTCTATGACAAAAAACGCTGCACGGCAAAAGAACTCTATGATGCTGTAATGGCAGACTGGGAAGGCTATGAGCTTTTACAGCAGCAGATATACAAAGAAGTTCCGCGCTTCGGTAACGGAGACCCCTACGCTGATGAAATTGCAGCATGGGTTACAGGGCTTTTTACCGAACATACCAAAAAATTCAGGAACTCACGGGGTAAATTTGTACCGGGTATTTATTCGGCAGGAGCGCACCTTCTTCAGGGATACGGAACATGGGCCACCTTTGACGGACGCAAAAACGGTCAACCCCTTTCCGATGCGGCTTCACCGTCACACGGTGCAGTTAAAAACGGGCCTACAGGCGTTGCAAGATCCATCTGCGCTATTAACCCTGCCAGCTTTGTAAACGGTTTTCAGTTTAATATGAAGTTCCACCCGTCATCACTTGAGGGCGAAGACGGAACACAGAAACTGAAACAGTATATCCTGGGATTCTTTAATCAGGGCGGAATGCAGCTTCAGTACAATGTTGTTGATGCAGACACTCTAAAAAAAGCGCAGGCAAACCCTGATGACTATAAAGATCTTGTTGTAAGGGTTGCAGGTTTTTCTGCTTATTTTGTTGAGTTATATGAAGATCTTCAGAATGAGCTTATAAACCGCAGTGAAATTACGATGTAGTTTTTTTAAAAAAAATTCAGGGGCGAAAAATACCTCGCCCCTGAATTTTATTATTTAACACAGTAGTGATACACACCTCAGTTATGTTGACTTAAGCATTCATTTTTAACCGCATCGCGGTGACATATTAATAGACACTAACAATCTAAAATCACTGATCATTAAAATCCTCACGATTCCCTATTTTTAAAATCTGCTCTGTTTCATATTCCAGGTATTCCTCCAGTTCTTTTAAAGGATAATTAACAAGCCTTTTAACACCGTAAAGTGTCTGATCAGGAACCTGGCTGAATTTTCTCACTACTTTCATGGTTTCAGACTCAAGGTTTTCTTTTGAAACCACGCAATCTGCAATACTGTTTTTAACAGCGTCTTCAGCAGTAATCCTCTGCTTATGCAGCAGAAGTTCGGCAGCCCTGCCCGGCCCGACCAACCTGTTTAAAAAATAAGCAGCCCCGCCCTTTGGGAGCATGCCTATTTCCTGGTAAACATTATGGAACACCGTGTCATCAGTGATAATCCTGTAGTCACAGGCCAGTGAAATATTCATGAAAAGCGCCAGTACATCACCGGTGCAGACATGAACTACCGGCTTTTTAAGTGCCTTTATATCCATTATGGTCTGATCAATTACATTGCAGAACCTGTGAAGGTCGTACCGGTCCATGGTGTCTGAAAAACCAAAATGCCCGAGGTCCCGTTCCTGGCATTCCAACAGGAAAAAACGCATATATTCGTCACTGCCTGATTCGTGAAATGCCGAGTTTATAACAACGCTTTTTATATCAGGCTCATTTGATATCATGGTAAAAATATCATGCAGAAAATCCTGATAATCAAAGCTTATAAAGTTATGAAAGAAATTCCCGGAAAACTTCAGCCAGATGGAATCCTCGTGAAGCTCCGACACAAAAAAATCAGGATAAGAGATGATTAGATCTTTATTTTTCATTTTATACCTCTTCTATTAATTCAGGTCAGGGTTTGGTAAACCTGTCAAATCCCGGCCCACAGCCCGTTCCAGGGCGGCCAGGGCATCAAGATAACCGTAAAGCGCCTGGTAATAATTATTCTTTGAGCCTGTCATGTCTGACTGGGCATCCAGCACCTCGGTAGAGGTTGCCGCTTCCTGCCTGTACCCCAATTGGGTGATTCTCATGTTTTCTTCACCCTGTGAAAATGCTGTTCTTGCGGCAGTTATATTTTTTTCAGCCACCATCAGGTCAAGATAGGCGCGCCTGATCTCAAGCCGGATATAATCCTGTGCTGTAAGTATGCTCTGCTCATAAGCGCGTTTATCCGCATTTGCCCTGGAGACTTTATACCGTGTTCTGTTTGAATCAAAAAAAGTCCATGATGCCTGAAGAACAAGGGATGCATTGTGATCGTTTTCAAAATCATTATGGTTCGCAGCAGGTGAATCACCATTTTGGGAATACCCGCCTATGAGTGATACCGTTGGATAGTATGAGCTCTTTTCCACCCTGATCACCTGTTCAAGTTTTTCTAAAACCAGGGCCATGGACTGAAGCTGGGGCCGGGCCTCAAGGCCTGTTTCAATAAGATCGTCAAGCCGGTAACTGCGGCACTGCACAGACTCAATCTCGTCTAACTCTATAGCCATGTTCATGTCCCTTGAAAGCCACCTGTTTAAATCAGCCATGGCAATATCAACATCGGCCTTTGCCCTTTCCCGGTTTTGTACAGCATCGGACAGGGCAACGCCTGCTCTCAAAAGATCGTTACGCCTTATAATGCCTCGCTCAAAAAACAGCTTTGCATCTTTTTCATGTGACGCCAGGGTTTGACAGGCTTCTTCTGCAACTGCCAGTATCTTTTTACTTAGCAGCACCCTGTAATAGGCGCTTTTAACACCTTTTGTAATATCCAGAACAGCCTGTGCTTTTTCTTTTTCCGCCACCGTCTGATCCAGCTTTGCAATTTCATAACCTGCAGAAACTGCATAACCGGTAAACAGGGGCTGGACAACACTTACACCCCACTGGTACTGGGTGCCGTGGGCAACCTGAACCTGCCGCCCTGCGGTAATCATGTATGGGTCATCTTCAAGGGTTGTGAAAGAATACTCTGCCGATACAGTCGGGTAGTATTCCGCCTTTGCACCTCTGGCTGTATATTCCGCACCTGTTACAGCCTCATTTGACTGCCTGATTGAAGGATTGTTTTCAAGCGCAATCCGCACTGCATCCTGAACAGAAAGAGTATCTCTCATCTCTTCAGCCATAACGTATGTTCTGCTTCCTGACAGTAAAACAGCCAGGGTTATTACTGATAAAACAACTTTTTTCATTGGTGTATCCATTTTAAGGCCCGGCCTTTTTCTTGATCCGAGCACTGTGAAATAAAGGACCGGCATGATAAGCAGGGTAAGGACTGTTCCAAAGATCAAGCCTGCTGCCAGCACAGACCCGAGAGGTGCCCATAGAGGAGACCCGCTTATAATCATGGGAACCACTCCCATTGCAGCGGCCATGGCAGTTAAAAAGACCGGCCGCATGCGGCGTTTTCCGGCATCCATGGCAACGGATTTTATATCCCTGGTTTCATCAGCGGCCATCAGTTTATCCGCATACTCAACAAGTATAATACCGTTTCTAACCACAAGTCCGCTCAGGCTGATGATGCCTAAAAACCCTGTAAAGCTGACCGGGTTCCCGGTAATGTAGAGCCCGATAAAGGCGCCTAACCAGCTCATTGGAATACCGGCCATAATGATAAGGGATTTTTTTATACCCTTGAACTGAAAGAGCAGTATCATGAATATCAATACCAGGCTGGTAACAAGTGATTTAGCCTGCTGGCCCATGACCGTCTCCTGGTCTTCTATTTCACCGCCGTAGTTTATGCTGACTCCCGAAGGAAGCTCCATGGCAGAGATCTTCGGCATTATTTCAGCCAGAATCTCGTTGGGCGTACGGCCAAGCTGAGTCTCGCTCCTTACGGTAAGGGTTCTGACCCCGTTTCTCCTTTGAATCCTGCCCGGCTGCCATTCAGGCTCAAGGGATGCAAGCTGTTTAAGCTGCACCCTGGCCCCTGTAACAGGGGATACAAGATAGGTGTTGCCGATATCATCAAAGCTGTCGCGTTTTTCCTCTTCAAGGCGCAGCACTATGTCTACAGGGTTGTCACCTTCCCACAGGGTGGATACGGTTCTTCCCTTGAATCCTCCGCCCACAGTCATGGCTATATCACGGCTTGAAAAACCGAGCCGGTTGGCAATTTCTTCATTAACCCTTATGCGGATACCGTAATAATCCTGCTGAAATGTTGTACGCACAAAATTGGTGCCCTTTGTATTTTTAAGAAGGGTCTCTATATCCGAACCGATTTTTCGTATGGCATCAAGGTCATTTCCCTTTACGCGTACTTCAACAGGAGCATCAACAGGCGGCCCCTGTGCAAGCTGTTTAACAAGTATCTCTCCGTTAGAGATAAAATGATGCAGCCCGGGCACCAGCTCTCTAACCATACTTTCGGTATCCTCAGCAGAAGCTGTTTTTATCAGGATCTGGGCATAATTTGTTTCGGGCTGCTGAGGCGCATAGGTCATAAAGAACCTCGGAGAAGCCTCACCTATAAAGCTTGCCACATCAATAACCCGTTTGTCATGGGAGAGCAGTTCTTCTATCTTCTTAACCGCCCGGTCTGTTGCTTCAAGCTTTGTTCCTTTGTCCATATACACTTCAAGGCAGAACTGATCTCTCTGGGTATAGGGGAACAACCTCACAGGAACCTGCGTTGCAACCAGTACAGTCCCTGCAACTGACAGAACACCCAGCAGGACAGTTAGTTTAGGCCATTTAAAGGCTTTTATAAGCACAACATCATAAATCTTCTGGACTATATCAAGTAAAGAAAGCCTCTTTTTTTTGCCAGGTTTTGAGTGCAGCCCGGTCTTTATAAACATATGACAGAGCAGGGGAATCAGAAGAACCGCTACCAGGAAGGATACAACAAGTGCTACTGTTACCGATATGGGAAGGGTATGCAGAAACTCCCCGGCATTACCGCTTAATATAAGATTAAGAGGTATAAAGGCGCAAATAATAGCAAGGGTAGCAGAAAAAACAGGAACAAAAAGATCCGTTGCGCTCTTTAAGGCTGCAGTCCATGTCCTGCTTCCCTGGTCCAGCCTTTCAACATAGTCATCTACAATTACAATGGAGTTGTCAACTACCATGCCGAGGACAACAATCAGCCCGGCAAGGGTCATCTGCTGCAGGTTGATATCAAGATAATCAAGCACCCCGAAGGTTGCCATAATTGTTATAGGGATAGCTATAGCCGCTACCAGGGCCACTCTTAACGGGAGCAGAAGCATAGTTACAAGTATAACCGCTATAATTGCTATAGCGAACTCTTTCATAAAATGACTTATGTTCTCATCAACCACCCGGGGCTGGTTAACGGTTTTCTGCACAGTTACATCCGATGGGATACGCTCTTTTGCAATGTTTAAGCGCTCATCAACCTTTTTGCCAAACTCCACGATATTAAAACCGTTCTGCATTTCCACCGAAAGCATCACTGCTTTTTGACCATTAAAACGGATAAAGGAGTCCGGCTCAGCATATCTTCGTGTCACCTGTGCCACATCCTTAAGCCTTATAACCTGGTCCCCGTTTCCGGTATCAATAATCTGGTTTTCTATCTGACTGATAGAGCTGTATAAACTTGTTATATGTATGGGTATTTCAGCCATGTCGGATTTAATTTCACCAGCATAGGTTATGGTGTTCATAGACTGAAGGGCTCCTGCCACCTGCTCATGTGTAACCCCGTACTGCGACAGCTTTGCCGAATCCGTGGTTACGTATATCTGTTCATCCTGCTCGCCGTATCTTTTCAGTTTTGATACTTCCGGCAGCGGACGCAGTTCATCTTCAAGGATCTCCACAAAATCTGCCAGCTCAGTGTAGGTGTGACGATCTGATGATACTGCTATTAACAGTGCTACAGTATCTCCAAAGTCACTGTTTATAATTGGCCCGATAACACCGGAAGGAAGTTCGGACCTCAGCTCCATGAGATCATGGCGGGCCTTGGACCAGAATTTTTCTTTATTGGTAACCCATTCCTGAAGTTCCACCTTGATAACCATCTGGCCGTCTTTAGTGGTTGATTCTGTTTCGTCTTTTTTTACTTCTTCATATCTGAAAAGAAGGGCTTCAACTTTTTTAGTGACCTGCTCTTCCATTTCAAGAACCGTGGCACCGGGATACAACATTATAACAAGGCCCTGGCGGATGGTCATTTTAGGGTTTTCACGCCGCGGCATATGCTGAAGAGAGTACATGCCGGTTAAAACCATAATCAGGGTCAGCAGTATTGTAATCTGCCGATGCTTAATTGCTGCTTCAAAAAATTTCATTATATATCCTCTTTCATACTTACGGCCGAAGCTATGGAGATAGGTCCTCCGTCACGCAGCCGGTGCTGTCCTGAGACAATGACTGAGTATTCAGGGGCAAGCCCATCTTTTATTATAATGTCAGTGCGGTAAGCAGGGCCAGGGGTTACCCGTTTACGGTATGCCAGACCCTTTGCGGCATCAGCAACAAACACATATGTGAGGTTATCTGCATCACGGACAATGGCTCGTCCCGGAACTGCAAGAATATCTTCGACCGCATCAGTTGTGATATCAGCCTCGATAACCATGCCCTGGCGAAGTACATACCCGGGGTTCCTCAGTTCTATTTTAACGGGGTAGGTCCTGGTCTGGTTGTCTGCAACAGCACCTATCATTGAAACCCTGCCTGTAAATTTGCGGTTACCCAGAGCAGGTATTGTTACATCAGCGCTCTGACCTATTGCCGCATCTGCTATCTCGGATTCATGGACAGAGACCCTGGCATAAATCATGTCGGTCTTTACAATTTTAAAGGCGATCACCTGGGGTGAAACCATCTGCCCTATCTCTATATCCTTTGTCCATAAAATGCCGCTGATTGGAGAAATAAGAATGGTATCATCAAGAGCTTTGCGGGCAATGTCTCTTGCAGCAACGGCCTGATCCAGCCCGGTCTTAAGCTCAACAAAGTTTCTTTCGGCAAAGGCCCCTTCTCTATAGAGAGGTTCATACCTGTCATAGGCATCTTTCGCACGTACCAGGTCAGCCTCTGCAATATCCAGGTTATTCTGATAGTCGCGTGAATCCAGGACAGCCATTACAGTTCCCCTGGTAATGTGATCACCTTCATCAACGCTAACACTTTTAACCTTTCCGGATGCCTGAAAACTTAATGGAGCTATTTTATCGGCTGTCAGGCTGCCGCTGACAGAAATCACATGATTGGCCGAAACCCTTGTGACCGGCTGAACTGTTACCTCTGTAAGATCAGGCAGTGCTGCGGCGGACGCTTCATTTTTTTCGGTTTTGCAGCCTGACATAATGGTTATGCAGGTGATAAACATGACTGCAATAATAAAGTTTCGCCCCTGTTTTGAGCGGTATATGTTTTTCATATTTCTCTCTCCCTAATGCTGTAAATCAAATTTAATTGGTCACCAGGTTTTAAACCCATGACCTTATTCCTGTTCAATCCATGTTCTATGGTCCACCAGGGCCATAGGCCGGAAGATCTCCGCAAGCTTGATACCAAGCCCGCTCCTTCCCGGGGTGCTGCCATCTGTTTCATGGTAAAGATGAACGGCCCAGTCGCTGTCTACTGTTCCTCCCCTGTAAAAAGCTATCCTCAGACCTTTCATCCTGTCTTCTGAAACATTGCTCCGGATTTCCTGGAAAATATTTTCCATTTCAAAAGGGTTCGCAGATGAATTAATCCGGGCATTTATAATTTCAATCCACTTCAATGTGTTCTCCAATTCAAAAAAGTACACTTATTCGTTCTTTACTCATAAGCCCAGCAGGGCCTATGTTCTGTTCTTTATTTCAAGACCTGTGCCAGTTTACTTTACGTGTATTTTCAACAACATACAATTTCAGCCTTTTACACATACGAAATATCGTGCATTTATATTCGATATTTAGTATTTTAAGATTTTTATATTCGATATTTCACACTTTAAGGAGTATCCAATGAGTGAAGACCTTGCCTTTTTCCACGGGGCCACCATGAAAATATGCGGCAGCCTTGATGTAGACAGGGCAGTTCGTGAAAGCGCTGCATACCTTAAAAAATACATTCCCCTTAAGGGCATTATGCTCTCCACCTACGAACCGGAAAAAGGGTGTATACGTATTCTTTCAATGTTTTCAGACATACCCACGGCTCCATGGTCAACGCCTGTTTACATGTCGCCTGGTTCCAGGAAATTAATTGAGACTTCGGATGATGGTGTAATTTTTTATGAAAAGGCGGACACCAATCCGGTTTCGGTAGAAGTAAGCCGGGCACTGGATATGCCGTCATTATCCGGCATACTCATGCACCTGAAGCTGGATGATAAAAAACTTGGAGTTGTGCTGATATTTTCAGACAAACAGGACGTATTCACACCGGAACATTCAAGACTTACAGGACTTCTCCACGATCCATTTGCCATTGCAATAGCCAATGTTATCAGACACAGGGAGGTGCTTCACCTTAAGGACATGCTGGCAGATGATAATAAATATTTCCAACAGGAGCTCAGGTATATCTCGGGAGATGAAATTATAGGCGCCAGGTACGGGCTCAGGGATGTTATGGAGATGGTCAGGCAGGTAGCGCCCTTGAACAGCCATGTTATGCTTACGGGTGAAACAGGTGTGGGTAAGGAAGTTATCGCAAACGCGATTCATTACAGCTCGAACCGGAGGGAGGGCCCCCTTGTGAAAGTCAACTGCGGAGCCTTTACAGAAAACCTTTTAGACAGTGAACTGTTCGGTCATGAAAAAGGCGCCTTTACCGGGGCAATCCGCAGCAAGCGCGGGCGTTTTGAACGCGCGCACGGAGGCACTCTCTTTCTTGATGAAATGGGAGAACTGCCTTTAAGCGCACAGGTAAAACTGTTAAGGGTCCTTCAGGACGGGATAATAGAGCGAGTCGGCGGCCAGGAACCCATTAAAGTGGATGTCAGGATTATCGCAGCAACACACCGAAACTTAAGCGAAATGGTAAAGGAAGGCACCTTCCGTGAAGACCTGCTGTTCCGCCTTAATGTATTCCCGATACATATACCCCCGCTCAGGCTTCGCAGATCGGATATCCCGGCGCTTGTTCATCATTTTATTGACAGGAAATTAAAATTATTCAACATGTCTACTCACCCGGTACTTGCTGCAGGTGCAATGGAGCAGCTTAAGGCATACCAGTGGCCGGGTAATGTGAGGGAGCTCGAAAACATTATAGAGCGCGCACTTATACGCCATCAGAGTGAAGCTGAGAACACACCTCTTAATTTTGAATTTCTTACAGAGGACCAGATAACCGGAGTTATTAATGATCAAGCCCGGGAGGAAGACATATTACATATGTCTCTTGATCAGGCCATACGAATTCATATAGAAAAAGTTCTTCAGCATACAGGAGGAAAAATTCAGGGTAAAGACGGTGCGGCGGCTGTTCTGGGTCTTCACCCCAGCACCCTCAGAAGCAGAATGGATAAACTTGGCATAGCCTTTGGACGAAAGGCTATGCATCTATAGAAAAACCGCAGTTATACCATTATACCGGAATATCAGCCGCCAATGGTTTTAGTATCCCCTAAATCATCTTAATAAAAAGGGGATACAATCTGCGGCTTAATTCAACTGCGGCGGGGCAGGCCGGCTGAATTTCATCGGCTGAAAAGCTATACAGGCCACAGGCTTTCCGTCCTTCACTCCAGGCTTGAACCGATAAACAGCAATAGCATCCAGTGCAGCCTCTTCAAAATATCCTTCAGGTTCAGCCTTCACAACAACCGGGTCATTAACATAACCGTCTTTATCAATAACTATCTTTATTACGACTCTTCCCTGAATCCCCTGTATCATTGCCTCATAGGGAAATTTCGGAATTACCATATTTATATAACTGGGAGGTTCATCGAGTTCATCTATCTTATAAACCTTATATTCGTTACCCTCATCCTCGCTGTTGTTTTCTCCTGAAAAACCGCTGCTGCTCGTAAAAAAAACAAAACCGACCATAAAAAGAATAACGATTGAAATTAAAGTCATCCTGTTTGTATGCTTTTTAAAATTCATAATCATTTTTATTCTCCTTTTTATCTGGGACCTGTTTTCAATGATTCCGGCTAAAGACGGCAGTTGACGGTTCTCAGCAAACCGTTCCAGCAGTCCTACTATCGTGTTGGCATAATCTGCCGGATTCACCCTGTTAATGCGCGCCAGCACAAAGGCGTCACATGATGCTTCCTGATCCACCCGCATATACCGAAAGGCATACCATACAAAGGGATTGAACCAGTGGATTATCTGAAGCACAGCCGTAACCCATGAAACTGCTATATGGTGACATTTGAGATGCCCGAGCTCATGGTAGAACACACAGCGCAGCTCATCTTTTTTTACGGAGCCAAGAAAACCCGTGGGAAGCAGCAGACGCGGTTTAAAATACCCTGAAAGCGCCGGACTCTTTACCCTGGCAGTCTCAATGATCTGAACATTTTTTCTTACGCCTAAAAGTTCACGGCATTCATCAAACAGATCAAGAGCTTCTCTGTCTTTTATCGGGGATATTTTTTTTACAGATTTCCAGAATATGAGGTTCTTAAAAATTGTAGAAATACTGAAACAGGCAGCACCGGCAAGCCATATACCAAGCAGAACGGTACCCAGTGATGCTGCAGCGGTTGTGTCGCTGCCCAATGGAACTGATATAACCGGCTTCAGCAGATAGGTATTGTACATGTCGCCGGCAGAGTCAGTATTAAACAGGCTTAAAACATTTAACAGACTGATATCCCATGGTGTAAGCATCCTTAATACAAGTATCAGCCACAATCCGTAGCTCCACCATGCCGGCAGTTTACCCCTCATGACAGCTTTAATAATAAATACAAGAGATATTAATAAGCTGATATACAGGGTTGATTCGAAAAGCCACTCCAGCAAAGGAGATGTATTAAAGGATAAAACATCCATGGTTATTTTCCTTTATCTTTTTCAATTATGTACTTCCTGAGTTCATCAATATCATCCAGGGTTAAATCTTTATTTTCCACCATTGAAACAAGCATAGGCTTCATTGCTCCCCCGAACATCCGCTTTATAAAATTGCGGCTTTCGACCTTTACAAAATCAGCCTCTTCTATTACCGGATAATAATTATACTCTCTGCCTGTTTTCTCATAACCGACAGCTCCCTTTGTCAGCAGCCTGTTCAGAAGGGTTTTAACTGTCTTGGGTTTCCATTCTGTTTTTTCAGTCAGGGCATTAATAATCTCCGACGCATTAATTGGATTTTTTTTCCAGATAACCTTCATAACCTGGTGTTCAGCTTCCGAAATAGCAGGTATTTGTTTCATTTCACCTCTCCTTTAGATTACGACCGTAATCGTATTATCGATTACCTGCGTAATCTTTGTCAAGTTATTTTTTATACTGCTATCAAATAATGTATTTTTTTTTCATGCGAAGGATTTTATTTAGACAGGTCAGAGGTGTCTCTACAGGTGGTGATTCCGACAGTGATAGTTTCATGGTTAAACGTAGGTTTGTATTTTGTAGAGACAGGTTTTTAACCTGTCTGCAATGGCGGTTAATCCCTGATGTACATTTAGAATGCACATTGTGGGTGTCATGCCTTTTTTTTAGACAGGTCAGAGACCTGTATTTACTTTCAAAGATTCTGCATTACCAGGATATACAAAAAGCAAAAGATATCTCCACTATTTTCCAATTGACACAGGGAAAACAGCTAAAGTATAAATTTTTATCGCATAAATTCTTTTTCATTTTTTTGTCATCCAGAAATCATTACCTTTATAACAAAATATTCATTCGCATAATCATTGTATTTCAATGTTTTTCAAATCAAAAAGACGGAGATACTATGCTCTACCTAAAACTACGCAGTTATTGTGCAGATATTCTTTTTAGGCAAATGATTTTTTTGACAATTCTTATTCTGTCTTTTACATACCCGCCGTTAAAAACCTGTGCTGATGCTGTAAATGAAGAGCCTGTTCCTTCAGTTATTGCGGCAGGTCTTTATCATAGCCTTTATATAAAAACCGATGGGACTCTCTGGGCTATGGGCTACAATAACAAGGGCCAGCTTGGTGACGGCTCGACTGATACCAGGAGTATTCCGGTACAGGTAGCCTCGAATACAGCACAGGTAGACGCAGGAAGTATTCACAGTCTTTTTATTAAAAAGGACGGGACACTCTGGGCTATGGGGTATAACAAATATGGCCAGTTAGGTGATGGGACAAAAACTGACAGAACAAGCCCGGTACAGATTGATTCAAATGTATCCGGTGTTTCAGCAGGAGGCTTTCACAGCCTGTACATAAAAAAGGATGGTACACTCTGGGCAATGGGCCGAAACATAGAAGGTCAGCTTGGAGATAAAACAACTTTTAACATAAGCAAACCTAAATTGATTTCTGATCATGTGGTTCAGGTTTCAGCAGGCTGCGTACACAGCCTGTTTATAAAGGATGACGGAAGCCTGTGGGGGATGGGATGGAATGAACACGGTCAGCTTGCTGCATCAGACATAATAAAAACCAGCCCATTCAAAATCACAGATGACGTTGCAAGGATTTCTGCAGGAGCATCATTCAGCCTTTTTGTTAAAAATGACGGCACCCTGTGGGGGATGGGGAGCAACAAGTACTGCCAGCTTGGTAACTGCAAAACTGAACATCATAAAAAGCCTGTAAAATTTTCTGATCAGGTTATTCAGGTATCAGCAGGAACCAGCCACACTCTTTTCCTTAAAAAGGATAAAACTCTCTGGGCAATGGGGTCCAATTACTCCTTCCAGCTTGGTTCAGAAACAGGTAATTACTCAGGTAAACCTGTCAATACAGCCTCAGAAGTTAATCAGTTTACTGCAGGAGGAGCTCACAGTCTTTTTACAGATGAAAGAGGACACCTTATGACTATGGGGTCCAACTATGTTGGGCAGCTTGGAGATGGAACAACGACAGACAGGTCCAACCCGGAACATATTACTTCAGGTATTTTAAAAATCATTATCCCTGTCGAAAATTTTAATTTCCCGCCACCCATTAAACACCGAGTCATTAAAGAAGAAATCGTTAAAAAAAATAAACCTGCCCCTGCGCCTGTTATAAGAAAGAGTGAAACACCAGCAGAAAGAATGATAGAGTCAGGCTTTAATGCTGCAGAACTTGATTTTTATTCTCTCAAATCCCCTAAAACTCTATTCTGGGCTGTTCGCGAAGATCGTCTGGACATGGTAAAACACCTTATCAAAGGCGGAATGAGCCCAAATGTAAAAATCCTGGGAACTAATACAACCGCTTTGTACTGGGCTGCAAAGAAGGGGCATGAAGAAACAGTTAAATTTCTGATTAAAAATGGTGCCGATATTAAAGGCTCTGAAACTGAAATTAAAAATATGTATAGAGATAAATACCAATCAGGCCCGGTATTTATTGATAAAATGAGTTTTTTTGAAAAGAAGTTACTTTCAAATAAAAAGCCCCTTCGTCCTGAGGATATTAATCCGTCTTATCTGGTATGGGCCGCATGGAAAGGTTATCCGGATATAGCAGAAGAGCTTATAAAAAATGGAGCAAATGTTAATGCTAGAAACCCGGAAGATAATACCACAGCGTTATTCTGGGCCTCTAAAATGGGACATATTGACACAGTAAAACTCCTTATCTTAAACGGTGCTGATGTTGATGCTTTATCAGTTTCAAAAGCCTCCTTGCCGCATGATATTGAAAAGCTCCTGCTTCTTAAAGGGGTCAGCATGCATACTGCGCTAAAAAACGGAACAACTGCACTCTGGGAAGCATCATACCATGGTCATAGGGATACCGTTAAGTTTCTTATCCAAAATGGTGCCAATGTGAACGCCTACAGAAAATCCGACCATATGACCCCGCTTATGACTGCATCTCTAAAGGGTCATACCGAGGCAGTCAGGCTTCTTCTGAATAAAAATGCAAAAACAAACATCAAAAAAAAGTCTGACAATGAGACTGCCCTTATGATGGCATCGGAAAAAGGATATTCGGATATAGTGAAGTTGCTGATTGAAAGCCATGCAGCTGTAAACAAATACACAAAAGACAGGCAGGAGACAGCACTCATGCTTGCATCCCGAAACGGGCACATGGAAACAGCCGAAATTCTAATTAAAAACGGGGCAAGGGTAAACAAAAATAACAAATTAGGCAGAACAGCTCTATGGCTGGCATCTGAGAGCGGACGAACAGACATAGTCAAACTTCTTATAGAAAATGGCGCAGATGCAAATGGTAATATTTTTGAGTTGGAACGTAAAACAGCTTTAATGACGGCATCTGAGAACGGACACTTTGAGGTAGTCAGGCTTCTGGTAGAAAACGGCGTAAACATAAACAGTATCCAATCGACTAATGATGCCGGAGTTATAAAAAGTGATGAGCCAATAATAGATGTCAAAGATCAAAGAACAGCGCTCTGGTATGCAGTTAGAAACAAGCATAGTGATATTGCCAGATTTCTTATTGAAAACGGGGCAGAAGTTAATACAGGGTCATATGTAATTCGAGAAACAGCTCTTATGATGGCGTCCGAGAATGAAATGACAGATATTGTAAAAACGATTACTGAAAAAAATGCCCAGATAAATGTAAAAACCCCACATGGAATAACACAGCTTAGATATGCCATAGAAAAGGGAAACACGGAAATCATGAAAACCCTTATTGAAAAGGGGGCAAAGGTAAACGTTGCTGCCTATGACGGATCAACAGACCTGATGCTCGCCTGTTACATAGGCAATTTTGACACTGTAGAATATCTGATTGAAAAAGGTGCGGATGTTAATAAAAAAGCAAAAAACGGGACAACCCCACTTTGGGTTGCAGCTACCAGAAATCATACTGCTATTGCAAAACTGCTGATAGAAAACAGGGCAGATATAAAAATTAAAAATAAAGAAAATGGGGCTACTATTTTAATGATAGCCGCGGAAAAGGGTAATAACGATCTGACAAGGCTGATTATTGATAAGGGTGGAGATGTCAACAAAAAGACATATAACGGCATGACTGCTCTCTGGATTGCATCACAGAAAGGTCATACCGATGTTGCTGACCTGCTTATAAAAAACGGAGCGGATGTAAATCCAATCCGAACACCGGACGGAATATCCGCCCTCTGGATGGCATCCCAGAATGGTCATACAGGTACAGTAAAACTTCTAATAGAAAGCGGTGCTGAACTGGATAAACCTGCAGCTAACGGCTCAACTGCCCTTATGGCTGCATCACAGAACGGACATACAGAGATTACCAGGCTCCTGTGCGAGAATGGTTCAGACATGAACATACGGACAATAATAAATAACATGGAATACACAGCACTCTCGCTGGCAAAGAGGATGAACAGAAAAGACATTGCAGTAATTATTGAAAGTATCGCAGGAAGAAAAGAAATTTAAATAATCTCTTTATAGCAGGAGGTCTATTTTGAAACAGATAAAAACAATTATAATTTCACTGTCTATACTCTGCCTTTATAACTGCACCAGGATAGAGATAGTTCCGGTTGCATCATCTGACCAGGTAATAGATCACAATGGCGTAATCACATCCCAATATAAAAACAGTGTGTCAGTATCCTACTACAAAAACATCCATAAGTTAGGCCACTTAACTTTATTCTTGATAATTGTAGAAAATTATGGGGACAAGCCTTTAAACTTCAGCAACGATAATATTACTGTCATATTTAATGGAAATAACAAAGAATGGGCTTCAAAAAAAATAAATCTATTGGGGGTATCTGAAGTTCTTTTTGAGCGTGTTTGGGAAGAGTCGAAAACACACCAACAATATTGGGATGAAGACAGCATCATAATAACAGGCAGACATCCTTCAGGAGACGTTAAAGCGCCTTATAGCGAGCGAACTGAATACGTAACAAATGAAAGGATAGAGCATATGAAAAATTCCATACCGAGGATTATGCCCATAAACCAAAATATTATGCCATACCATTCAGCATCCGGTGTTATTGTTTGCGAAACAACGGATATGAAGGACAATCTGGAAGGGAATTTCTTAATAACAGTATTAATCGATGATGAAAAACATAATTTTACTTTCACCCGTAAACTGGAATAGCATTTTAAATTTCAAAAACACTATTCACACTCTTTCATACCTGAGAATTATTTTTACTATATTCAAAGCAATGTATCATTCAGCTGCTTTTAAATAATAATGAAATAGCAACTGTCTATTGCACTCATTTGATATTTTATATACTTATAACCGATTAATACAAAATCAGAACCCGGAGATCTAAAAATGACAAATGAAAAAAGTCCTGCATCCAAACTCAGAAAACTTCTGGAAAGCCCTGAATTTTTAATAATGCCCTGCTGCTACGATGCCCTTAGCGCCAAACTCATTCAGGCTTCAGGAAGCCCCTTAACTTTTATGAGCGGATTTGCGGTGTCAGCATCACGCCTGGGCCTTCCGGATACAGGCCTTATTTCATATGGAGAAATGGTTGATCAGCTTAGAAACATCTGCAGTGTAATTGATATACCTTTGATTGCAGATGGAGACACGGGTTATGGAAATGCTGTTAATGTTAAGCGCACAATTCACGGCTATATCCAGGCAGGCGCTGCAGGAATAATGATTGAAGATCAGAAAAGCCCCAAGCGATGCGGCCATACAATGGGAAAAGATGTCGTGGACCGCAAAGAAGCCTTTTCAAGATTAGGAGCAGCTATAGAAGCAAGAGCAGAAACTCAGGACAGCGGCAGAGATATTGTAATAATGGCAAGAACGGATGCAGGGGCAACACAGGGACTAGATGAAGCCATTGAACGTGCCAGGACATTTAGAGAAATGGGCGCTGACATTATCTTTGTGGAAGCACCCTGCTCGGAAGAAGAAATGGCCGCAGTCTGCCGTAAGGTTGGAGGGTGCCAGATGGCAAACATGGTTGAACACGGTAAAACGCCCATACTGCCGCCCAAAAGACTTGCCGAACTGGGTTATAAAATAGCGGCATACCCCCTTACACTTTTATCAGCCTCAATATATGCTATGAAAAAAGCCGTATCAGCCATTAATAATGGAGAAACCCCGGATGCTCTTATAGACTTTAAAGAACTTCAATCGATTACAGGTTTCACTGAATATGATGAAACACTTCGGCGTCTTGAGGAATAAAACCCCTTATTATTTAAGATAATTGATTTTATGCCGATACTGTTTTAATTATATATTTATATTTTGACTTAAACACAGCTATTTTAAGAAAACAAAATATCCATATATTAAAACAGCATTAATAAACAAAATATTTTCTTTTTAGTAATTGACTAACCTGAAGAATATTTAATTTTCCCATTATCCGCTCCCGTATTTTGTTAAATGTTGCTGAATTTACTGATAATTCGTGCTATTGTTATGCGACATACAAAAAATCCTCTAACAGTGCCGGATTATAAAAATGGGGGTAGGAATGGAAAGTCATTCTCATGTATATGAGATGATAGGCATTTTTTTATTTATCGTACTGTTGCTTCTCAATATTTTTCAATGGTCCCGTCTCAGAAAAAAAAATAAAAATGATACAGGTATAAACAGCAGCAGTCATATTGATGAAATGCTTCACACCATGGAAGCAATCCAGGCAGGTTTGTGGGATTTCGACCTCGCCCGCGATACAATCAAATTAAACGACCTGAATGTATGGAAAGCAATGCTGGGGCATTCCTTTGAAAGCAATGTAATTTCAGCTGGTGAGTTTATAAAATATATCCACCCCGAAGATCTGCCAAGACTGAGGATATTTACTCAGGATATTAGAAATTCCCAGGGAAAAGGTGACCAGGAAGTTCAGTTTCGTCTCCGTCGTTCGGACGGGGAGTGGCACTGGGTACTGTCAAAGGGCAGAACAGTTGAATGGAATAAAGACGGCACACCATCACGGATTTCAGGCATTGATATAAATATACAGTCTCTCAAAGAAGCCGAACGCAACCTGCAGCAGAATGAACTTAAATTCAGGACTGTTTTTCAAAATGCTCCTTACCCTATCTCCATCAGAAATTTAAAAGACGGCAAATATATTGAAGCAAACAGGATGTTTCTCGACATCCATGGGATAAGCGGAGAAGAACTGATAAAATTTACCCCCTGCGATTTAAACCTTTTGGATAAGAAATATTTACAGGACCTGGACAATGAAATCATAAAAAAGGGAGTTGTAACCAACCGTGAAATAGAGGTTTCAGGTAAGGATAACAATAAAATTCATGTTAAGTTTTCAGGTGCTCTCATGGAAATCCAGGGAGAAAAGCAGATACTCACCATAGCAGAGAATGTAACAGAACAGAAGAAGGCTGAAGAAACGCTGAAGGAAAGCGAAACCCATTTTCGTAGGCTTTTTAAAAATGCTCCGGTCCCTATGGCCCATATTTCTCTTACCGGAAAAATACTGGACCTTAATGATAAATTGACACAGACAATGGGCCATACCACAGAAAAAATATCTACGCTTGAACAGGCGTGGGACCTTGCTTTCTCTGACGCCAAACTCAGGGACACTGTAACCAGGCAATGGAAAGCAGAACTGGAAAGTGCCATAAAAAACAATAATGACATGAAACCATTTGAATGCCCTCTCCTGTATTTGGACGGTTCACGGCATGATATAGTTATCAGCACAAAACTGATAAAAGACAGTATAGTTGTAAGTTTTTTTGATATAACTGACCGGAAGAAGGCAGAAGCTGAACGTGAAAAATTACAGGAACAGCTGCATCAGTCACAGAAACTGGAAGCAGTCGGAATGCTTGCCGGAGGTATTGCCCATGATTTTAACAACATGCTTGGCTCTATCATGGGATACACAGAACTGACACTTGCAGGTATGAAACCTGATGATCCCTTCAGAGACAATTTACAAAACATACTTAAGGCAACGCGTAAATCCGCTGATCTTACAAGGCAACTTCTTACCTTTGCGCGTAAACAGAACATACACCCGGTAACACTGGAGCTGAACAAATCAATTGAGTCTGTATTGAAAATGATTCGACGTATTATAGGCGAAAATATTGAGCTTGACTGGAAGCCGGATAAATCTCCATGCAAAATAAAAATGGACCCCACCCAGCTTGATCAGATTCTTGTTAACTTTTGTGTCAATGCCAGGGATGCCATACAGGACACAGGAAAAATCACAATAAAAACAGATACTGTTATATTTGATCATAATAACCGGTTAACCGACCAGAATATTAAACATGGAAAATATGCAATGCTTGCAGTAACTGATAACGGATCAGGCATGGATAAGGAAACTATTGAGCATATCTTCGAACCTTTTTACACAACAAAAGCAGAAGGGAAAGGTACCGGTCTGGGACTGGCCACTGTTTATGGAATTGTTAAACAGAATAACGGAACTATTAATGTTTTCAGCGAACTGAAAAAAGGGACAACATTCAAGATCTATATACCTGCTGTTTCAGATTCTTCAAACTCAGATCAAAAAGAAAACAACGAAGCAATACCCTATGGAAAAGGCGAAACGGTCTTAATAGTAGAAGATGACGAAACGGTTTTAAGCATTGCGGTTATGATGCTGAAAAGGCTCGGCTACAATGTTCTTTCTGCTATTACACCAAAGGAAGCCATAGAAATTGCAGAAGAGAGCGAAACCGCTCTTCAGGTGCTTATCTCTGATGTTGTCATGCCTGGCATGAATGGAAGTGATCTTGCCGAAAAACTCAAGATTAAAATACCCGGAATAAAAATCATATTCATGTCAGGCTATGAGGATGCAGTAATAGCAAGTGAAGGCATACTTAAAAAAGGCAATAATTTTATTCAAAAGCCCTTTTCAATAAGTGATATAGCCCTCACAATGCGCAAGGTTATCGATTCGGCAGTATAGCCTGGCTGTTACTTTCCGGGATCGTATCCCGGTCAAAATCGGAGATAACAAACTTATCAACCATATTTTTTAATTTTTCCGCAAGTTTAAAAAGTTCCTGAGAATTATTATTCACATCAGTGCTGCTGCCCGAAAATTCCCTTACGGATTTATCCATGTCAGCCATATCGGATGATATTTCCTTTGATGAAATGGAACTGCTGGATATGTTACGATTGATCTCATCAATTCCCTGGGCAGTATCTCTTAATTTTTCTGCAAATTCATGTGAAGTTTCGGACTGCTCTTCAACTGCCACCGATATAGTTGTTACAGAAGAATTCACATCATTGATAACCATGGCTACCTCATCGATCTGCCCGACGGTTTCTGCTGTAGAAAACTGGATCAATTCAATTTTATCTTTTATCTCCTGGGTAGCTTCAGCAGTCTGAAACGCGAGCTGTTTTATTTCCGTAGCAACAACAGCAAAACCCTTGCCGGCCTCACCTGCACGCGCTGCTTCGATAGTGGCATTTAAAGCCAAAAGATTGGTCTGGTCGGATATCTCGGTTATCACCTCTGTAACCTTGCCAATATCCTGTACTGACATACCCAGCTCATCGACTTTAATGGATGCAGACCTTGTTTTTTCTACAGCACTTGCCGTAACGCCTCTTGCAGCATCAGAATGTTTTACTATTTCAGAAACAGTATCACTCATTTTCCTGGTATCATCAGCCATGGAGTTTATGTTGCCGCTTGCCTGTTCAACAGCCGAAGCAACTGAAATCATACTGTTACTCATAAGTTCCGATGAAAATGTCACTGTATTTGATTTCTCTTCGATTTGAGCTGACCCTTTCAGGAGGCTGTCGCTTAATGAATTAAGACTGAAAGCTGAACCTTTCAATTCATCTGCATTCTTAGAAATATCAAAAATCATTTGTTCCAGCTTTTCGATAAAACCGTTAACAGACCTGCACATTACACCCATTTCATCATTGCTTCGAATATCCAGCCTTCTTGTAAGATCGCCCTCAGTAATTTTCACCATAACTTCGGTTATTTTTTTAATAGGATGAGTAATAAAACGTGAGGATATCACTGACGCAAGAACGCATGCGATTATTACAGTAACAAGAAAAACCCACATATTTAAAGTCTGCTGTTCTCTTACTGATTTACCGGTCATTGTCAGTTCATTTTTTAATTCTCCGACAAATAAATCAGTATATGAATTGAACATTTCTCTGAGTTCATCGGTTTCCTTTGCAAGTAAAGAAGCATTGCTTCCGGTTTTTTCATCTCCGGAGTTTGTTGCCATGGCAAGGTACGTAGATTGCGCGGATTCAGTAAACAGTTTCAGTTTTTCAACAGACTCATTTATTTTTACGGATATGGAATCACTGATCCCGGGGAGTGAATCTATAGCCTTAAGCGCTTTTTCTGTTTCAGCGGCTTTCATCTTTGTAGTTTCAAAAAGAGAATCATCTCCTGTAAAAACAGCATCATTATATCCTTTAATCTGATCATTAAAAAAAGTCAGTGCATCCTGACTCAACCGTGAAGCAGGAAATATATATTCTGAAACATGTCTTAACCTGGCATCCGTTTTTCTGCTGCATATAAGCCCGAACACACTAGATGCAAAATATCCTAAAATCAGAATCCCGAGGCAGACCCATATTTTTTTAGCAATAGTCATAGACCTGAACATTTGAAGCTCCCTTAAACATTCTGTAAAGAGTATCCTGTTTGTTTAAATTTGTTATACCCGGCAGTATTTCACTACCCGGCATAATTATTATTTTATTGAGATTTTTTTTGTTCCGGAACACCGGGTATCAATAGAGATATAACCAACGGCTCCCTTTGTACTTTTAACAAAAGAAACCAGGTCATTTTCGGAATCAAAATTTTTCAGAGCCTGACCTTTTCCTGTAAATACAATTTTTTTCCAGTATGTTTTAAACTGCATCGGACTTTTTTTTGTCACCTCTTTAAGAAAACTGTTGTGAGCTTCTCCGGAATTCAGAATAACAGGCACAATAATATCACCGTTATCCCATGTTCTTTTTTTACCAATAAAAATCTGTTCGGCATCCTTTTGACTGATTTCATGAACTGTAACTGACTCGTTTGCAATTAGAATATAATCCGCAGCGACTGCTGATTCTGTAAGAATGAATATTAAAAATAACGTTGCAATAATCGCTTTCATCTTCGTCTCCATATTTTGTAAAAGTTGGTATACTTTACGGCGCTCTGCCTGAAATACATTCCGCTGTCGATTAGGCAGATTAAAAGCTGAATGTCGCCTTCAGTGCATACAGGTTCCAGTCCTTTTCCCTGCCGTCAGGATTATTAAATTTGTATATCTGGGCAATGCCGTCTATAAAATGTACTTCACCTTTAACAATCAGATTATCAGACATATCATACCGCAATAATGCGACTGTCTCCTTATGCCATGCAGCATAATCCGGATTTCCGACAGCGCTCTGACCAAGGCCGTCTTTGTCATTTTTATCTGCATAAAATTCAGAGTAGTATATTCCTGCGGCAAATTTTTCAGTAATCTGGTAGCTGGTTTGAAGATACCATCCGATACTTTCATCTTTATTAAGCGGACGCGGCTGAATGCTCCCGTCCGGCATCACCATAACGCCAGAAGAAGTTAACTCGGCAAATAAATATTCGCCTGCAAAAGTAAAATTATTCCATGTATATTCAGCAGAATAAACAGTACGCCTTGAGTCAATATCCAGGAGCAGAGTAGATGAAACAACCGGTGATAAATTTATGGTTCCATTTACATCCAGTTCGCTTCGTGAATAGGTAATTCCAAGCCGAAGCCCGTCAAAAGGAGTCCAGCGCATTGCGCCGCCTATTGTGTACTCGGTTGAAATAGAATTAATTCGGGATGAAATACTGCTGCTGTGCAGCATTGCAGATATTTGCGCAGCCATTTTCTCCTGGGTTCCTTTCACCCATATTGAATCTATGGGACTGTTCATAACCCCATAATAAAACTCATAATCAAATTCTCCCAGAACAGGACAATCTGTATACCCATACAAACCGACGCCCTGGTAGGAGCCGACATTATCGCGGTTGCCTTCGTCATAGACTGCGGCCGGAAGCATAACAGGAAGGCGAAGCATATCTACATCCCTTCCCTGGTTATAAAATCCCAGGGGGATTTTTATTTTTCCAACCCGGATTCCAAGGTAATCTTTAAAATGATAATCTCCCATGGCCCAGTCCAGCTTTATCTCATTATTTCCGAATTCTCCCAGATCTCTCGAAAGCAGCTGCAGACCCACACGCAATTTATCAAACTGCTTTGAAAAATTAATACCGAGTTCTGTAAATTCAAAACTGCCGTCATATGAATTTACAAGATAGTTGTTTTCATCTGTTTTCAAATATCCCTGACTTACATATCCATGAATATTTATTTCTTCTACATCAAAGGCAGTTGCAAGAGGACAGTAGACAAAAATCATTAACAGCAGACAGAACAATAGACTCAATTTTCTCATTTCATATTCTCCATCAGTAGATAAGGTTAGAGATTAATATTGATCGGCTAACACCGAATATTTAATTTAAAGTCTGAAAAATAAAGCTGGGATTCTTTTGTAATAATGATGTGATTCTTTTTTGATTCAGGGCCAATAAATGCACAGACCATGCCATTCCCCCCATTTATTGTTGATCCTGCTCAGAAGCAGCAATAACAATGATCAGAATGGTCCCTGAAATAATCCTTAAATTTTAAAAGCCATTTTTTTGACAAATAATATTTTATTGCGTCAAAACATGAATGGTAATTCTTATTATATTAAGAGAGGACAGGATAGAGAGGTAGTGTCCATCCAGGATTTGTCTCTTTATGGCTGGGCACTAGGTGGTTTTAAACTGCTTAAGTTTGATATAATCAGATTATCGTAATCATTGCCCGCCGCACCATCCGGAAACATAACTCACGGATGATGCGGTCAGTCATGTATCTGTTAAAAATTTAAGTTTATCACTACTTCAGGACCAGCCTGATCAATTACCTTTTTAAAATAATCAGTGTAATCACTGTATTTTTCTTTTTTAAATGAACCGCTGTCTATATCGCAGTAAAAATCAAAAATGCGGTCTGCTTTTTCCTTATTAAAAACAGCTTCCGATCTGCCGTATTCTGAATTCATTGTACTGTCTTCACCGGCCGATACGGAGCTGCCTGCAGGTAGATTCAAAGCCAGTGAGCTCTTAATAAAAAATGGATATAATATTTCAAAATCTGTTTTTCGTTCATCAACAGGCTCGTTTTCCAGATAATATTCTTCCCACACATTGGGCACTTTCAGCGTACGTGTATTTTTATTTTCGGACTCACCTGGAAAATGGTATTTGATTTTTAAAATCATGTCTTCGGCATTTGTCGAGAGATTCTCTATTTCAAATGAATCCACATCCGCTGAACTGAAATACTCGGCATACAGACTCTGTATCCACTGTTTATAGGATGCTTTATCCATATAAATAAAAACTTCTCTCATAAATCCTGCAAAGTTCCCTGTAAGGGCGACCGTTTCATCAACAGTGATTTCAGTACTGTCTGAAACAGATACGGTTCTGATGATATTCAATCCGTTTATGCCTTTTTTGTATTCCGGAATGGTTTCAAGTCTTATGTTTTCGGGCGCAAGTATCAATGCCTGCCTTCCGCCCAGATTTGAAGGTATGTTTTTAAGGGCATCTATTCTTTTATCAGTCGGGTCAACAAAGATACCACCCTTAAAACCTGGAAGATATACTATCATATGATTGAACTGATCCATGTCTGGAAGGTCATCTTTTACTTTACTGCCTCCGTTGTTTACAAGCGCAAGGTTTGACTCTATGGATACAGCCTTTAAAAGCATGTGGAGCAGGAGAGCATGATCTTTACAGTCTCCGTACCTGTTTTTTATTGTAACATCGCAGCTGTTGGGCATACTGGCCCTGCGGCCGAATTCAATCGCCTTATAGGTAAAATTACTCTGAACATCGTTTATAATCGCCCTTAATATGTCTTCATCCTTATCAAGACCATGTATGAGTTTTCCGGCATAGTCTTTTATTTCCCGGGTCAGTTTCATCTTATCTTTTATCTGCTCAAGATAATCTGCTCCGATCTCAGTCCATTCCTGACCTTCTGCGGCTATTGTAATCGCGGGCAGGAATTTTTCAAAGTGCACCATGCGGGGCTCCCACCTGTACACCGGTGGGTTATAAATATACCATGCCAGCCCACCGTCTATTTCAGCAGACAAAGGAGAACCGGCTGTCCGATATCTGACAGCACCGGTATTCCCCTTAAAGAATACCGCTGAATACAGAACAGGCTTTTCCTTTGAAAAGGTTGTCTGAAAATAGTTAAAACTGTCACTGTATTTTTTGACAGTATAAACAAGATCTATAATGTATCCGGGTTTAAGCTGAAGCACAGGTATGTTGAGCGTCTTTTCATGGTTTGCTTCGGAGGTTTCCCTGTTGTCTACTATATAAAAGTCCGAAGCAGACACCTCTGAAACAACTTCCCCCTTTTCATTTTCTACCGCCATCCTGTTCACATAAATATCTTCATAAAGAGGATTAAAATTTATATCTATTGTACTGTTATTTAAAACACCGCTTGAATCCACTATCTTTATTCTTTCCCATGTAGTGGTCTTCTGTTCTTTTTCTCCGTCATAACTCACACCTTTTATTCTGTGAATATAACAGGACCCATAACCGGCATCATCAGGGAGAGAAGGAGCATCTTTACTGTTCAGCTCTGCAGGCAGCTCAACAGGTTTTATCTCCCTTTTAACATTCGTATTATTACCCTCTCCCAGCAGACCCGAAATATGCATTATAAAGTTTTTGAGGCTGTCATCATTGGAGGTAATCTCATAGGCCTTTTCAAGAGATTCTTTTGCTTCTCTGTACCATTTCAGGTAGTATTCAGCTTCCCCCCTGTAATAGTAGGCATCGTAAGGATACATATCATTTTTGATCAGTTCATCGGCAGTATCTATTACATCCTTATATGACTGATTCTCCATGTAATTTCTGATAAGTTCAAAAGCTATCCTGGCATTAAAGGGAATATTTTTCTGTCTTTCTTTCATAAGAGATACGGCTTCGTCATACAAACCCTGCGCCCTTTTAAGACGGGCATACTCGACATCAACCGCCAGTGAAACATCGCCTTTCATGTAGTCGATAAAGGCTTCTTCGGCTTCGTCCCATCTTTTGTACTCAGAAAGAGTACTGACATACATTATAAAATCTTCATCTTCCCTGAATCCTTTTTTAAATATGTCCTTAAATAAAGCAATGGACTCTTCTTTTTTATCCGTCTTATTCAAAAGCCAGGCTTCCCACGACTTTATTTCAAGACTGTCCTCAAATCCGGCAATTTTTGTTTCAAGAAATGCAAGTGCATCGGAATACCTGCTAAGAGAAGAGTAGGAGTTAAGCGTGTTTTTAAGATAGGTTTTATTTTCAGGGTTCAAACCCAGTGCTGTCCTGAAATATTTCAGGGCAGCGTCAAACCTGTCACCTTTATAAAAGTATAGACCCATGGAGTTGGTAAATTCGGCATGGGCCGCTTTTAAACGCGGCGCAATAGAATCTGTATTGAAATCTTTTCCGTCTACATCATTAAAACTGATACCGTCAAACAGCTCTTTTGAATAGGTATCAAGTTCACTGAAATCGTCCGGAGCCCAGATAGCGGCCATATAGGCAAACCCCGGTTTCACCATAATCTTTATTTTATAAAGGAAAGTAGTGTTCTGATAGGCCCTTTTAAAATCAAAGGTATACCCTGTAAGCCCGTTATCATTAAAAGGTTTGATATTTGAAATATCATGATCATCATCTTCAATATTCATGAACCTTGGTAAAGCGCTTAAAACTGCTCTTTTATCAGGCTCATCTTCTCCATGATATACAGAGAAGATAGAAAAATAAGCTTCATCTCTGGAACCGCCTGTTTCGGCTTCAGGTACATCTTCATCCAGGTCTGTCCACAGCAGCCATGTTTTTGGCTTAAGCTTTAAACTGTAACCGAAATGATCCGAAGAATATGTCTCCAGGTATTTAATGGAATCAGCATAGGCAATCCTGTTACAATCAATTAACTCAAATCCGCTGATAAGATTTTTAAAATCTCTTTTAACGGTTCTTTTAGTCTTTTCCGGACCTGTAAAAATAACCTGGGCCAGATACCCGTTTTTTTCAAATGCCCATACAGTAATATATGTTTTCTGCTTGTTGATTACAGCGCTCATAGAATATCTGATGCCGTCAATTCCGTTTACGCTGTATTTTTTATCTTTATAAAATTTAATATTTTCAGCCCGGGTTTTAAAGCTGGCTTTACTTTTTTTCACAAGTGTCTCAACGCTGAACTCCACCGGCGTATCAAATTTTTCTGCTACTATGGTAATATTTATGCCTGTAGCGGCTTTTTGAAGATAAAGGGTTGCATCGGGATTTACTGATTTTATATCCAGCTTAACCCATGGTTTACCGGGCGCTTTAAACCGGAAGTTCAAATCCTTAAATTTAAACTCACCGGATTCACCGGTCATTACCCCGGCAATACCTTTCTGTATTTTTTTCATAATGCCCAGGGTTCGTTTTTTTTCATAATCGAGGGTCAGCCTTGTAATTTTACCCCCGGTATCTGTGGCAAGAAAATTTATATAGGTACTGAGTTCTTCATCAGACAGCTCTTTAAAATTCAAAAGCATTTCTATATAGGTTTCGTTTGATATTTCTCTTTTATCCGAGCTGGTTAGTGGTTTTTGTGTTAACTCCTCCCTGGCATTGCTTACAATATTTGACAGTTCCTCAGTCAGTTTTATTGTATCATCGTATTTCTGAAGAAGTTCACTTCTGGCTGGTGAAACCTGAAGGTTGCGTATATCCTTTGCAAACTCATCTTTCTTTTTCTGCTCTTCAGCTTCAAAAGACTTAAGTTCCCGCTCAACTATTTTTTTACCGGGATCAGAACTGTACCAGTCTATAAGAGTATTTTTTTCCTCATCAGTGAGTGAACTGTCCAGATACTCATAGTAACTTTTCAGTATTTCAGGAATATCAACTGATTTATTTATGACGCTTATCATGTCATCTTTACTGATTGGCAGTTTTGGAGCTTTTGAGCCTTCAACTATCTGATATATTATCAACTGCGGAAGGAGCCGGGTGGATTTTTCCACCCCTGAAACTTCCATTAATTTTTGGGTTAAATCAGAATCTGCATTGTCATCAGCACAGATATCAGCAGTTTTAAAGGTTAATACAAACACGGACAGCAGGAGCAACATAAACATTCTTTTCAGCATCAGCATTTCCTCTCACAATCAAAAATAATTCATGGGAACTTTAACAGTGCAAACTTACGTAACATAAAAAAGTAATAAAACATTTCAGGTAACTAATCAATCAAATGGTCTTCCCTTACCTTAACAAAAAAAGGAAACAGGCATAACAGGCAGCCGAATATAATTATCGTCAAGGGCACCGACCACTCGGAAAGCAATGCAGCTATTATATTAACGATCGAAATGGCAATCATCCTGAGCATAGACGTAACAGACAGGACCGTTGCTCTTTTATCCGAAGGAATATATTTATTCATATAGCTTGTTATAAGCGGCCCACGGGATAAACCGAACCCGGCAGCCACTATAATTGCAGTTATCAGGATTATTGAATTACCTATGCTTCCCATAAGTATAAAGCATATGCCCGGAACAACAGCGCCTAAGCTTATCAGTGTTTTTTTATTACCGAACAGTTTTTCTATGGCAGTAAAGTTCTGGATAATAACAATCTGCGCCAGCGCCATTGCCGAATGAACTGCCCCGAAATATTTCACATCCACATTCAGCCTCATAAGAAAAAGCTGATAGAAAAAGATTACAAGCCAGGACATTGCCCCTACAAGCACCATATCTACAACCAGGATTTTCAGTTCCTTCTTTTTAAGAAAGTATCCTATTCCTTCTGTCAGTATTTTTATGTAGGATTTTTTTTCATCCGTACTGAATACAGACGGCTCTTTTAATGTAAATGTAATAAAACCTGATATAAAAATCGGCACAGCCATAAGTAAAAAGGGAGCCCTTAAATCAATCTTTGCAATAAAGCTTCCGAAAAATGCACCTGCAAGTATGCCTGCAAGTTTAAAAGACTCAGCCCTTCCAAGGGCACGCTTTGAATCATGACTGTTTTTAAGCTCTTTTAATGTATCGTAAATAAAAGCCGAGTCTGCACCAGACATAAGAGATGCACCGATTGCAAAAATAAACTCTGCAGCCAAAAACACATAAAAATCAGGATAGCTGATATAGACCAGGACTGCAGCACAGGTTACAAAACATGAAACCTGCATTGATACTTTCCTGCCGAAAAAATCCGCAACCGTACCGGTCGGAATTTCCAGCATAAACACAAAAAACATAAAAGCCGAGTTAAGATAAAGAGTCTGTGAAAAGGTTATGCCTCCCCATTCGGTAAAAAAAGGCACAAGTATCGCGGAGATAAAGTGCATATTGGACAGCAGTTTTATAATATACATTTTACTTATATTACTGCCGTATGACGGCATAAGATACGAGTTGTTCATGTTCTGGTATTTCCTTTTATTTTGCAGACCAACAGCATTCCGAACAGGCTGCAGCCAGAGCGTATATGTTAAATTTAACAGTTCACTTATTTTCTGTTTACAATAAAAGCTTATATAGGCTGTTTTATCAAGATGTTAGAACTTACAGCTCTACAGATATGTATTCACCAGAATACACATAATTAACAAAGCAGCAAATTACATTTGAAATCACTTTTCTAAAAAGCTAATTTATAAATCAATAACATCAACAAATATAAAATCAAAAAAAAATCATGAACAAATCAGGTGATACCACATCGGAAAAAGAAATAAAACGGCCTGCTATTTTTGACTATCTTGATTACCGGGCATTTCTCAGAGATTTGTTTAATTTTAAAAAATCTAAAAATCATCTTTTTTCATACAGAGTCTTTTCAGGAAAGGCAGGCTTTTCATCTCCCAACTTTTTAAAGCTTGTAATTGATAACAAGAGAAACTTAACAAACGAAAGCATTGGCAAAATTGCAAAGGGGTTTTCTCTTAAAAAACAGGAAAGAGAGTTTTTTGAAAACCTTGTGTTCATGAACCAGGCATCCACCAATGATGAAAAAGATCATTACTACAAAAAAATGATGTCTGTAACCGGATACCTTAAGTCACACAGGATTAATAAATCAAACTATAAATATTTCTCCAAATGGTATTACCCTGTAATAAGAGAGGTTGCGGTTTTTGGGGACAGAAATGCCACACCTGAGGAGATATCAAGGGCATTAAACCCGACGGTACCGGTAAAGGAAGTTGAAGGGGCACTTGATATACTGATTGAACTCGGGCTCTTAAGAAAAGATAAATCCGGTGTATGGGAACAGGCAGACAAAGTTGTATCTACAGGGGCCGAGGTAAAATCACTTGTAATTTACAACTACCACAAAGAAATGATCAGGCTTGCTCTGGAAGCCTTTGAGCGTCATAAGGCAGAAAAAAGAAGCATCAGCGGAGTTACAATAAGTATCAAAGAAGAAAAATTACCCGAAATAAAAAAAATAATAGCAGATTTCAGAAAAGAGATCCTGAATCTTGCCTGTGAGGATGAAGGGTCTGACAAGGTTTTTCAGATTAACATACAGGCATTTCCTTTAACAAAACTCGATTAACATCCTTTTATATTTTTAGTCCCCTGCCGGACGCATACTTATATCGAATTTACGGAGGCAGCAATGTTTCGAATCAATACAATATTTTTCAGACAATACTTTACTCTGATACTAGCCCTTGCAATGCTTCCACTTTCAGGCTGCGGACCATCCGCAGGCGGAGGAACAGAGGCCACAGGAGTTCAGGGCTATGACTGGAGCGGATTTACTACCTATGTAAAAAGTGAATTCAGTAAAAGCACTTTACCTTCTTACACATATATCTCTAACACAGGTGAAATACCTTTCTGGATGGGCGAAGTTACGACAGACAACCCATTGTCCGGTAACACTGATTATACAGACACTAATGTACAGGAGCCTGGCGTTGATGAAGGCGACAGGGTAAAAACAGACGGAACATACCTGTATATTGCAGATAACAGCAAGGTACACATAGCTGCTGCAGTGCCGGCAGATGCCATGACTGTACTGAGTACAATCGATGTAGACGGAACAGTTGAATCGCTTTATCTTAAAGATAACACTCTCATCATACTCTATATTATAACAGACGGAGAAGAGCTTGACTGGGCATCAGAGTACCCCTGCCTAAAAACAGGCATTACATACTGCTCCAGGGTGAATGTACAGCTGGGTGTAAAAATAATGGATGTGACCAATCCGTCATCGCCTGAATGGCTTTGGGAATGGGCTCTTGACGGATCTATGATATCTTCGAGACTGATTGACGGAAAACTTCATATTGTTCAGAGATTCCTGCCCGACCTGCCTCCGCTTCAGATAGCCTATGACGGAACAGAAGAAGGAAGAGATGAAGCTGTTGCAGCAAATGAGGCAGCGCTTGAAGATATAACAGTAAGCGAACTGATCCCATATTATAACAGGCTTGACGAAAACGGAAATATAACGGAAAGCGGCCCGCTTATAACACCTGATAATTTCTATTATCCGGATGAATCCAGTGGCGGCAGTATTTTAAGCCTTGTTACATTTGACCTGAATAATCCTTCGGGGTCATTCATAAGTACAGGGCTCATTGCAGATGCTCATACGGTTTATTCATCTGCTGACACATTATATATAGCTTCAACAAAATACAGCTTTATCCCTGCTGATCATGATCAGGCAGCAGAATACTACAGGACATTTATATACAGATTTCCTCTTAACGGATCGGCTCCCTGTGTTGAAGGAACAGGAACTGTACGCGGTAAAATACTCAACCAGTTTTCCATGGGAGAATATGACAATGTACTTCGTATAGCCACTACCTCACTGAGCTATACTCCGGGAGAATCAGGCGGAACAGTTAAAGAAAACAACATCTACTGCCTTGAAGAAGAACAGGGAGATCTTGAAATAACAGGAAGTATTGAAGGCATAGCTCCGGGAGAAAACATCTACTCAGCCAGATTCATCGGTACACGAGGATTCCTGGTTACATTTGTCAAGGTTGATCCTCTTTTCACCATTGATTTATCTGACCCGACCAATCCGACCGTTGCAGGTGAACTGCATGTTCCAGGGTATTCGGAGTACATCCACCCCATGGGTGATGACTACCTTATAACCATCGGTAAGGCCACAGTAGATGATACCGACAGCTCATGGATTTTTTACCAGGGACTTCAGCTTTCCATTTTTGATGTAAGCAGTTTTTCATCACCGCAGCTCCTGCATACTCAAATTATCGGAGACAGAGGAACTGAATCATTTGCCCTGCATGACCATAAAGCCTTTACCTATATGAGCGAAAACGGCCTTCTGGCAATACCGGTAACCCTGTATGAATACCCGGATGATGCAGCGGTCCCGCAGTCAAATACTCAGGGGAATTTCACTTTCGAAGGATTATATATTTACAGGGCCGCTCCGGAAACAGGCTTTGAATACCTTGGACGCATCAGTACCAACAATACAGGATACCAAAGCTACAGTACCGACTGGCTCAGGGGTATATTCATAGATGAAGATGTATACGCTGTGAATGAAGAAATAATAAAATCTTCAAAGGTTGATGATATTGAAGGAACAGTAAACACACTGTCTCTTTCCGGCAGTGATTAATCAATCTACCGGTATAAATAATACATTACAGGAGGTTTGTCATGAAAACCAGTAAACCAATAACAGTAATTTCAATGATTGTTTTCCTGGCAGTATTATTAACATTGAACGGCTGCAGCAGTTCAGACGACAGTATCGCGGTTGCAACCGGCTCTACACAAAATGACTCTTCGGGCTCCGGTTCAGAACTGCTTGCATCACCTGCAGCAAGAGAACTTAACCCGGTCAACACACCTGATGAATCAGAAATATTTGTAGAGGACAATAACCGTTTTGCAGTTGAACTGTACCATGAAGTCAGAGGACAAAATGATAACCTGTTCTTTTCACCGTACAGTATTTCCATTGCAATGGCCATGACATGGGCCGGTGCAAAAAATGATACCGAAACTCAGATGGCAGATACAATGCAGTTTACCCACTCTCAACAAAAACTTCATTCTCTTTTTAACGAACTGGATCTTGATCTTAACAACAGAGATTACAGTGATACTGAAAACAGTGATAAATTTTTAACACTGAACGTCAGTAATGAGATATGGGCACAGAAAGATTTCTATTTTCTGGAATCATTTCTGGATACACTCATGATAAATTATGGTGTTGGAGTACGTTCCGTTGACTATATAAAGGATTCAAATCAGGCGTGTCAGGACATCAATGACTGGGTAGCTGAACAGACAGAAGATAAAATAAAAGACCTTGTTACTCCTTCAGATATCACCCCGTTAACAAGGCTTGTTTTAACCAACACCATTTTCTTTAAGGCTTCATGGCTGATCCCATTTGATCCGGATAAAACCTATGACGGCACTTTTTACCTGAATGACGGATCAACAGCAGCAGTCCCTATGATGATACCTGATTATGGAATCGGCGAAAACAGCGTACAATATCCGGCCGTAAAGGGGAGTGATTATACAGCCATAGAACTTCCCTATTTTGGTGAAGATTTTTCAATGCTTATTATTATGCCGGATTCAGGCATGTTTAATTCATTTGAACAGAACATGGATAACACGAAGATAAACGAAATAATAGACAGTCTGGAGGGACGGAATGTCACCCTCCGGCTCCCTAAATTTGAAAGCACTTTAAAACTCGGTCTTAATGAAACTCTTAAAGAAATGGGAATGCCTGATGCCTTTGATTCAGGACTGGCGGATTTTTCCGGGATGAACGGAGATACAAACCTCTATATCGGAAAAGTCATACACCAGGCAGCAATTACACTTGATGAAGCAGGAACAGAAGCCTCTGCGGCAACCGCTGTAATTGCTGCCTTGGATTCAGTTCCAACCGACATCATGGATATCACCATAAACAGACCTTTTATATACCTGATCAGGGATAACCAGACAGGAACTACCCTGTTTATGGGAAGAATGATGGACCCGACGGCTGGATAAATATTATGGGGGAACAGACTATGAAAAAGTTTATATTAATATTATTAATGATTGCGCTGGGATTTGTATCAGGCTGTGACGACGATGATGATCCAATCGCTTATGTTGAAATTGATAATTATGATACGATTCTTAATATCACAAATGAATATGGGGAAGACATAACAGCTGCACCTCAGGGCTACAGTACAGGCATTAATTTCAGTATTCAAAATATTAATATCGACAATAAATCACTTACCATACCGATAACCGACGGAGCATCCTTTGAATTGGAAGTTTATGACTCGGAGGATAACCTGGTTCGAGACTGGATACCTGATGATATATTTTATCCGTCATATATGACTGAAATCACCTTTGAACCTGGGGAAATTAAAGAATTTGAATTAACCTGGGATCAGACAGATAATGATGGAACTCAGCTTCCGCCAGGGACATACAATGTATATGTTAACAGAAACTGGGAGATCACTCCCGATACGCTCGGCATTTGGACAGGACCAAAACAGATAGAAATATATGACAGTATCGAAGGAACATGGACATGGTATGAATCCTCAGGAGGTATTGGAGGAACTGTTGATACACCGGACACAACAGGTGAAACCCGCACTGTTGTGTTTGATGCCGACGGCAGTGTTACATTTTATACCAATAACGAGATAACGCTTTCATCTACCTATACACTGGCAAGTGAAGATACAATTATTTCTGATGTCCCTCTCCCGGTTGTCAGGGTAGCAGATATTAATGAGTACTTTTATATTTATTCATTCCCTTCCGAGGATGAGCTTGAACTTCAGGAAAACGTAACAGACGGCTACAGTCACAGTTACAGTAAAGACTAGCCGATAAAGAGATAAAACACATTCTCCATCCGGGGCGGATAATACCCCCCCTCTCATTCTCTGTCCCGGGTGGGGGTGTTTTATAAAATAAAGATGAACATCCAAGGCTCAACATCCAACATTTAACGTTTAACTTCCAATGAATAATCTGAAACTAATTAATTACAATAACACCTATTCAAGCAGTGCATCAATAACCTGGCGCATCTCCATCTCTTCGGCATAAAGATCGTCCTGCTCATAGTATCCTGTGCCAAGGCGATAGTAGATACCGCCAAACTGAAAACACGGTGTGGAGCTGTTCGGGTTTTCATGTTCATAGTATTCAATAAACTCTGCCGGAATTTCATTCTCCTTTTCAGGTGTAAGCAGATCATCCTTTGAAGTAAAATCATAATGATGAGCCTCTATAAGCCCCTTATTCACATACTCAGAAACTACCTCTTCATAGGTTTCCTCAACCCATTCACAAAAATGGCACCCTACCCTTGTAAACAGTATAACTATGGGCCGGCCTTTGCTGTTTTTAAGGGCGTTTTTGCCTGTAGGCTTATAGGTTGAAAAACTTTTAACTGCTTTTTCTTCAACTTTAGCTGCAGATTCTTTTTTCTCTCCGGGAGCATATTTTTTTATGTCTGCATCTTTTTTGAGCTGTTCACTGTATTTTATAAGCGCCGGATATATTTTCTTTATCTCAAGTGTATTTTTAATAGGAGGTGCAGCGTCAGCAAGTGAAGTATCAAGCGCATCAGCCCTGTCAGACACATATATCAGATGAAAACCGTAATCGGTCTCCACGACATCGGAAATTTCTCCTTTTTTAATGCTGAAGGCTGCTTTATCAAAGGCCGGCGTTGCCATACCCTGATCGATCACACCAAGAGCGCCACCGCTTCTGCCCGTAGAGTCATAGGAATAACGGCGTGCCAGTTCGGAAAAATTTTCAGGAGTTGCCTCTACTCTGATTTTTTCTGCCAGTTCTTTTGCTCTTGCCTTTGAAAGTTTGCTTTCACATCCCAGGCTTTCTGTATGGCAGATAAGTATCTGACTGGCGCGTATTTTTGCTGGCCTTACATAACGCAAAATGTGTTCATCATAGTAATTTTTTATATCCTTCTCGGGTATATTCAATGGCCCGGCTACCTTCAGGTAAAGCTTCTTTAAAACAAGATAATTTTTAAAATAAAGCCTGGCATCATCCATTGACAATGTTTTTGATGTAAGCCATCGGAGTAAAATCTCATCTGTAAGGTTGTAGAATTTTATATATTCGGCCAAAGCTTTGTCAACTTCATCCTTCGACACCTTAATCCCCATTTGTTCCGCTTTTTCAAGCAGCACAAGCTCAGCGATAAACCGGTCCAGATATGAGTTTACAGTAAGCCCTTCGCTGTAGGAAAAGGAAAACCTGGAGATGATAAAATAAAGATTGTACTGTTTTAAGAGTTCACCTGTAGAGATACTTCTGCCGTTAACTTCTGCAATAATATAACCTTCATCAACATTCGCTGATTCAGATCCGGGGTTCTGACCTTCTTCTGCGTCCGCAGCCTGAATATTGATAAAAAGAAAAACTGTTAAAATTATAACGAATGTAAAAAGCGCTCTCTGCACCACCCCATGGTTCACTGATTCCATTAGTTCCCTCGTTTGTTTATCAGATTTTGTTACCGGCAGTTTAAATCAGATATTAATATCTAGTCAAGGCTCTCCATATGATTCCCTGAACAGGTTAAGCCTGTAATACCTGCCTTTTTTTGCCATTAGCTGTTCATGGTTACCCTGCTCTATAATTCTTCCGTTACCCATCACAATAATGCTGTCTGCCTTTTTTATGGTAGAAAGCCTGTGGGCAACCACAAGGGTTGTTCTTGAACTTGTCATCCTGTTTATTGCATCCTGTATCAGCCTCTCTGTTTCAGGATCAACACTTGATGTTGCTTCATCAAGAATAAGAATATCCGTATCATATGCAAGGGCCCGTGAAAAAGAAAGAAGCTGCCTTTCACCTGCAGATAATGTACTTCCGCCTTCGCTCATATTCTGGTTAAATTCATCAGGAAGCTTATCTATAAACCACCTGGCATTTGCCTCTTCGGCAGCTTCCTTTATTTTTTCGGGAGTAATACTTTCCTTTCCAAGAGAGATATTCTCCTTAAGATCACCGGAAAACAGAAAAACATCCTGCATAACCAGTGAGATTCTGGATCTTAAATCCTCTTTTTTTAACAGCCTGACATCAACATCATCAAGAAAAACTGCACCCTCATCAGGGTCATAAAACCTTTCGATCAGGTTTACTATTGTTGTTTTTCCTGCGCCTGTGGCGCCTACTACAGCAACCATCTCACCCGGATTAATTGTAAAGCTTACATCATTTAAAACCGGCCTGCCTTTTTCGTAGGAGAAACAGACATTTTTAAACTCTATTTTTCCTCTTTTATCTTTAATATCAGCGTCTGATTCCGGCTCGGATATCTCTTCACCGTTATCCATAAACTCAAATATTCTTTCACTTGATGCCATTGCACTCTGCATGGTGTTATACTTTTCACTGATCTCCCGTATGGGCCTGAAAAACATCTGAATATAACTTATAAATGCAACCAGAGATCCAAGGCTGAGCTGATCCGAAATCACCTTTCCGCCGCCATACCAGATAATTAATGAGACACCGGCAGCAGATAAAAGTTCCATAACAGGCACAACAACAGCAGAGAGCTTTAACTGGTGCATACCGGCAAGATAGTTTTCGTGGTTAAACCCGGAAAATATCTTCATCTGGTATTTTTCGCGGGTTAACAGCTGAATAATCCTCATACCGGCAAACTGTTCCTGCTGAAAGGCATTCAGTTTTGAAACTTTTTCACGCATAGTCCTGAAGGCATTTCTCATAAGCCTGCTGAAAAAAAGAGTAAAAATAAAAATAACAGGCAGCAGGGTAAAACTTATAAGAGCAAGCTTCCAGTTTAAAAAAAGAAGAATAGCGATAATACCGGCTAAAATAAAAATATCCTTAAAGATTGTAATCAGCACCGACTTGAACATCTCATTGAGGTTTTCTATATCGTTGGTTACCCTTGTCACAAGACGGCCGACCGGGTTTTTATTTATAAAAGAGAGCGCCCGGCTCTGGATATGATCAAACAGCTTCATCCGCACATCCTGCATTATATTCTGCCCGATACATTCAAGCAGATAATAATCCAGATAGTTAAGCCCCAGAGATACTAAAAGAATAAAGATAAGAAATACACCAACCTTTACAAGCCCGCTAAAATCCGAAGCCCTTACCTTTAAAACAGTATCCTTTGGAAGAGAATCTATAAAACTCTTTGGCAGGGCAATTCGTCCGTCCGATAGGGTTACAGGTCCGGTTTCAGGTTTTGGAGCAGATTCAAGCTGCTTTAATTTCTCTTTATTAACCAGGTAATATGTTTTTTCAGATATTGCCCCTTCTTCACGGCAGCTGTGCAGAACAGCAGGATCAATATCTTTTGTATGCCTTTTATGGAAAAAGGCGGACTCTCCGTTTTCACTGAATGTCAGAATATCAGGATAACTGTTTTTAAATTTCAGGGCATATTTATAGTCCGGATTATCAAGCCTCAGCTCCTGCCATGATGAAAGTATGTACCTGTCTATTGCAACCTTGGAAAGATAAGGCAGAACAAGGCCGGTTAAGGTGACGGCAATTGCAAGAATAAGGGCAAGGCAGATCCCTTTCCAGTAAGGAAGAGCATACTCGCCCAGCCGTTTTAAAAGCTTCATATCATAAGGCTTTCCCAGCTTTCCTTCTTCCATATATCCAAAATCACCATGCATTTTAAAGTATACCCTCTCCAAGGTCACCGGACATGACCTGCTTTTTATAGAGCCTGCTGAATTCACCGCCGTTACCCAGCAGTGATTCATGATCTCCGGTCTCTATTATTTTTCCGTCCTTCATTACAACAATAGAATCAGCCCTGCTTATTGTGGAAAGCCTGTGGGAAACAATAATATTTGTCCTTTCACTTCTCATGGTTATAAGTTCGTTTAATATGGCTTCTTCAGTCCTTGTATCTATCATGGACAGGGAGTCATCAATAATCAGTATCAGGGGATCAAATATTATTGTGCGTGCAATAGCAAGGCGCTGCTTCTGCCCGCCCGAAAGAGTCACCCCTTTTTCTCCCAGAACAGTTTCCAATCCAAGAGGAAGATCCATAACCTCGTCATAAAACCTGGCGCAGCGCAAAGCCTTTTCTATCTGTTCTTCAGTTATATCTTCTCTTCCGAAAGTCATGTTGTTCCTGATGGTATCCGAAAAAATGAAGGCTTCCTGGGTGATAAAACCGATGCTTTCCCGTAACTGCCCGAGAGGAATATCTCTTATTTCATGACCGTCAATCAGTATACTGCCGGACTCAGGGTCCATAAGACGCGGAATAAGGTTGAGCAGTGTGGATTTTCCGGAACCCACCTTTCCTGCAATAGAAACTGTACGCCCCGCAGAAACAGAGAGATTAATATGGCTGAGTGCAGGTTCCGATTTTTCAGGGTATGTAAAACATACATTTTTTATTGTTATATCCCCTCTTGAGATCTCAATAAGCGCAGTGTTTTCAGGGGAGGCTATATCAGGGATTTCATTGAGTATATTATTGATACGTCTCATTGATACTGCCCCGCGCTGGAACAGATTGGTCACCCATCCCATTGCCATCATGGGCCATGTGAGCAGGTTGAGGTACACAATAAAGGCAACAAAATCACCGGTTGTGATATCACCCAGGATGGCCAGACGGCCTCCGAATAAGATAACTACAGCAAGGCCTATATTGGTAAACATTGTCATGGCCGGAAAAAACAAAGCAAGGGTGCGGGAGAGTTTTATATTTTCTGTAACATTTACAAGGCCTGCCGATCTTACTTTTTCGGAGGCCCATCTTTCCCTTGCAAATGATTTTACAACACGTATTCCGGCAAATGCTTCCCTTACAGTTTCGGTAAGTTCGGAAAAACTCTTCTGCACCTTATCATAACCCCGGGACATTTTTTTTGTATGGATACGCGCCATCAGTATGATAAAGGGCGCAGGGATAAGAGAAAATGCAGTGAGAGAAGGACTTATATAAATCATAAACCCGACAGCGGCCGCACCGATTACTATTCCGTCAACAAGAGAAACAAGACCCATGCCTGATGCCATTTTCACTGCCCGGATATCATTTATTGACCTTGCCATAATGTCACCGGTTTTAGTCCGTAAATAGAATGACATGGAAAGGGTCTGAAGATGACTGAAAAGCCTGTTTCGCAGCCGTTCCTCCACTTTTACGGCAAAACCCATTACGCATAATCTCCATGTGTACCTGAACAGTGCGATCAAGAGAGAAATAATCAGAATCGCTGCACTGTATTTTACAAGAATTCCCGGAGTGGCAATTTTATATGTAAGATCATCAACCGCCCTTTTTAAAACAACAGGAACCATAAGCTGAAGAAAATCAACGGTTAAAAGAGAAAAAAGCCCGAAAGCAAGCCTGTATCTGTTATCAATAAAGTACTGCTTAAGGGGCAAAAAATCTTTTGCTGTTTTAACAAGAGGTAAATTCATTTTTCCTTTGGGTTAAGTTGATTAATACAGTCTATATAAATAAGTCTCCTGCTGAGATTTTCAACCGGGACAAAAATAATATATCAGTTGAAATGAAGGTATAAAGATTTTAAATCAAAAATACATTTTTAACCGCGAAACACACGAAACGCACGAAAATAAAAAAAAGACTGTTTTATTCTGTGTCTTATTTTGCGGCCTTCGCGGTAAAATTGTCTTCTGCCTTTTTAATTTTAATAGGTTATTTTTTTATTGACATTAATGACACCCGTCATTACTATTAATGACATTCGTCATTATAAAGAGGAATAAAAATGAAAAAAGAAACCTTGCCAAGGCTTACCCCCGCAGAATTTGATATAATGGATGCAGTATGGAACGCAGGTGAATTGACGGTTACCGAAATACTTCAGAAAATCAATGAACTCAATAACCGCGATCTTAAGAGAGCCACAATCCAGGTACAGGTCGGCCGCCTGGAAGAAAAAGGCTGGCTGACGCACCATGAAGAAGGAAATAAATTTATATTCAGGGCCACTGTTCCCCGAAGTGAAGCATCCGCATTTATTGTCTATGATATAGGCAAACGTGTTTTTGGAGGATCATGTGTGGAACTTGTAAAAGCATTTTTCAGCAAGTCAGAAGTATCACCTGATGAAATAAAACAGCTAAGGGAATTTATCGATACATACGAGGAGTAAAGAAATGGACATTTCATCCCTTGTTTTTAACAGCAGTCCGGCCGGTTTAATCATCACACTGGCAGCACATTCTATTCTGATTTCTCTTTTTGGCATTGCCATTATAAAACTTTTTAAAAAAAGCTCGGCACCTGTCAGGAGCCTTTTATGCTCCTGTGTAACATGCATTCTAGGGCTTGCTGTTATTGTATCAGCAGGATTCATATTATCAGGTATTTCATGGTCAGGACTTGTTTACCCTGAGATATCTTTTGAAGCACCGGGGCCGACAGCCAGTATCCCTGAAGTTTATAATAAGGCAGATAACATTTTACGAGTTAATCCGGCAAAGGAGTATCATTACAGTGCGGATACTGGTTTAAATCCTGTCTCTCCCAGAAAAAAATATATTTCTGCCCCTGAAGCAGTAGAAAAGACAGACATCATCAGTTTCACCGGTCCATTCAAGCTATCGCCGTCATTCATCTTTTTTATCAATTTACTGGGGATCATCTGGCTCACCGGGATGTTATATTTTTTAACCAGGCTGGGATACGGATTTATCCAGATCAGCAAATTTAAAAAATCTCTTAAACCTGTTACAGGTATATACTTTACACAAATGGCTCACACTGTTTCAAAGATTTTTTCAGGTAACAGAGCACCCGGCCTTTACAGTTCAAGAGATATAGAGTCGCCTGTGACTATAGGCCTTTTTAAACCTGTAACTGTCATCCCGGAAAAACTTTCCAACTCATTAAATGAAGATGAACTGAAAAGTATTCTTCTGCATGAATTTTCACACATATACCATCACGACCAGGTCATGGGAGTCATAAAAAGAATCGTATCAGCCTTTCACTGGTGGAACCCGATTGTTTACATAATTAACAGGATACATGAACAGGCCAGGGAAGAAGTCTCGGATAACTATGTACTGCGTGATATCCCTCCTAAAATCTATACAAGGTGCCTTGCCAACCTGGCAGAAAAGGTATCTCTCATAGGCAGCCTGCCTGCGGCATCATGCATGGCAGGAAGATATCCTGATCTACATACCCGGGCAGAAAATATCCTTTCAAAAAAAAGGAGAATCACCATGAATACAAAACTGTATCTTAAGGCAGTAACATTCGGTATCGGTCTTTTTCTTACATTTGGAATAGCAGGCTTTCATGGCAATGTTGAATCAAAAACAATAACTGATGAAATAAAAGCGCCTGATCCGGCTCCTCAAAAAAGACAGGAAGTAGAAATTAAATATACGGGCACAAAAATTACAGAACAACATAATAAAAAAACCGTTCCCGAAAGTATAAAAGAAGAAAGAAAGACTGTTGCAGCAAAGGATATGAGGGTACGTAATACAGTTGAACCTTTACCGTTAAAAAGACCGGAAAATCCTGTAAAAAATCTCAACCCCGCAGAAAATGAAGCCCAGAAGGTTAAAAGTGAAAAGCCTGTATTAACTGCGAACCTTGACAATAAAATAACCTTAAAAGAGGATAATAAGCCGGCACCTGAAAGTTCTGACCAGGTACAGGAAAAAAAGTCATCTGCTCCAAAACCTGAGCACTACACGGCTGATGATTATTTTTATAAAGGAAAAGATTTATTAGAAAATGGAAACCCTGAAAAAGCCGTTACTTATTTTAACAGGTCAATAGAACTGGGTAAAAAAACTGCAGAAGTATACCTGGCACGCGGTAACGCTTATACGGAATTAAATAACCTGGAAGAAGCAATAGCAGACTGCAGCAAAGCAATCGACCTCAAGCCCGATTATGCCGATACCTATAATAATCGCGGGGCTATTTTTTTTAGAATGCAGGAATATAAAAAATCAATAGAGGATTTTAACGCTGCAGTTAAGATATCCCCTGATCATTTAATTGCATACTATAACCGGGCCGGAACTTATTTAAAAATGGAAAAACTCCGGAAAGCGTTTACCGATTATACCATGGTCATAAAACTGGAGCCTGCTTTTCCACATGCTTATATCGGCCTGGGAAAAATCTATTTAAAAGAGGGAGAATTTAAAAAGGCAGAAAAAGAATACACAAAAGCAATAGAACTGGGATTAAAAGAGACAGAAGTTTATATCGGTAGAGCCTTCATCAATTATCGGATTGACGGAGACTGTAAGAAAGTAATTAATGATGTGAGTAAGGCTATAGAAATAAACCCGGAGCAATACTCTTTTTATGCCATCCGCAGTGCCGCCTACTATAATACAGGGGAGTATAAAAAAGCAAAACATGACTTTTCTAAAGCAATAAAAATCAATCCATCTCTTAACATTGCCTATGCTCCCTGGTACAGGTTAACAGGAATAACCCTGAGCATCTCCAGTTACGGTATCCGTAATAAAATGAAAAATATAAGTGACTGGGCGAGGGCCGGGGAACAACCCTGGTTAAGTGCTTCTATATCTGATCAGGAGAGAAGGGATTTAGAGAGAGATTTTGAGAAAAAATCAAAACCTGTCCTACGTATAGCGCCTATACCCTGGCATTTGTTATATTCCAGTAATTAATTTGGGCATGGTATTAACCATTGTACCGGTTTTCGGGCGAACACGCAGGTTCGCCCCTACATCTATGTCGATCATTACCCAACTGTTTTTCATCGTGTTCTTTGCGGCTTTCGCAGTCAAAACATTTTTTTTACATATCTCAATAAATACTTACAGCATCAGTTACAAGAGCTGAAACCTGTATTGCAGCAAGGCCCCACTGGGCCGAATCATTGGTTGATACCCATGCGGCTTCATCGATAGGGTTTAAAACAAAAGGCCCTCCAATATGACGGGTTTTAAGCTCAGGCTCAGGCCCCCATTCATTTGTTAAAAGTTCCTTTACCGCACGTTTAGCAAGGTCTCTGTTTTTTGACATTGCTGCAGCCCAGGCTGTAATACGGGAATGAGAGATAACAAATCCCGGATCTCTGTATTTTTCCCCAAGGATTTTTTTCTGTTCCTCCCTGGGCGCATTATAAAGCATGCAGTATTTTATCCACGCATCATAAAACTCCGGGACATCCAGCAGCTGAATAAGTTCAGCACACACTTCCGGCAATCCGAACATGGTACTGAGGTGAGAAGCTCCAGGGTTACTGTCTTCGGGCGGGGTCATTTTTTTAGTTTCTATATCAAAGGCAAAGGTGTCGGTGAAAAAGCCCCATTTTGATTTTCCTATATCGCGCATGGAATTTTCTATCCATGCCCTGTATTTGGGGTCACCGGTTCTTTCCCATGCTGTAAGCCAGTTTGAAACAGCAGAGCCCCAGTCTGTGCCCACACCTATACGTGACTCTTTTACCTTAAAGGGCTGCCCCGGAAGTTTACGTACAGGGTTAATATTTGCGAGCTGTTTATCTGCATCAAGCACCTCCCACAGTACATCACCGGTACGTTCATCAGTTGTAATATAGTAATGAAAACGCCGGTTCATGGATGTGCTTATCCTGAGCTGTTTGGCGCTGCATCCCCAGTGCTGAACATTATGACGTGTGCCAAGACCTCTAAAACGGCCTGCATGATAAATATCCACATCCCGGTTATGGCGGTTCATTGCCTCTGCCAGCCTGAAAGCTTTTTTATCTCCGCTCCTTAAAAAGGAATACCAGAGCCACATATCAGTTGAAAGCTCAGAGTTATCCCATGCATATCCGCCTATGTCATAACGCCACACGTGCCTTTCTGCATCATAGGTGTGCATAACATCACCGTAATCCCAGAATCCGTACCAGTGTCTCTGCTCTACCTGATCATGATAATACCTGATAGACCAGTCAAGACGGTCCTCTATCTTTTTAAGAGTATTGCTAGACCTGTCCGGAAGCCCCCACATATTGCTGAATACTCCGGCAGCAAGAAAATCTTCAGGCTGAACAGCAAGCTGGGGAGGCAGAGAAACCGATTCTGCAAAACCTGCAAGTGTTTCACGGGACGGCGTTGATTCACATGCAAACAGGTAAAAATCCGTGGATCTTGCAATACCCTGCGGAGTGCCGAATCCCGGTTCATAATCCTCATAGGTAATATTAAGGGCATCAAGCTGTTTTGCGTATGGGCTTTCCGGCACACTGCTTTTTATGCCATCAATATCAACTCCCTTTAGAGGGCCTTCAATATCCTGCCCCAGTCCGTCATGATAAAAGCGGATATCCATTGGCGGAGATTCGGGAGACCATATCCACTGAGTTACTTCAGCGCTTTCAGATGCAGCATTACGAATATCTATCTGTGTAGGATGAAGCTTCCAGAAATCCCTCATCCCAAATGCAATGCCACCTGATGGTCCGCCGACATAACCTAACCCGTTTGAACGATTTCCCTGATCTGCGTTTATCCAGGTATATCCCTGTTTTGTACGCTTTTTGACAGTAAAACCGTTTGCATTGGGCTGAGTTAACGTAAAGTCTCCCCATGCAGGAATCCAGTGCATCCTTGTGCTGACACTCCGGTCCCATGTTTTAATATCGGGCACTTTTTTACCGAGGTACTGGTTCTGCCCGATATTCGGGCCCGGATAGCGCCTCAAGCCTGTAAGAGGCTGTACGGCTTCACCCCATAAACCTTTATTCTGGCCCGAAAAACGGATATGGCGATTATAGAGTTCATCATACAGCGGGACATTAAAACGAATGCCAAGCCCCCTTATAAAATCATGATTCTCATCTCCGTTAAATATAAATGTGTGCACCATTCTTACGGCATCACTTTCTGCATGAAAATAGAGACGTATGGTAAAGGGAAGCCATCTTCTGTCCTGTTCACATTCGTGAAAACCTGTAATTTTTACAACAGTACGAAGAGTACCCTTCTGTTCTATCTGAGCACTTTCTATATAACTTTCAAATTTCTGGGGAACAGATGAAATATCCGGTGAATCCTGCCTCATCCCGGTAAGCATGCAGTTTCTGAGGATTATAAGTCCGTTTCTCTCAATATCTGATATAAGGTATTTGCCTGTCCGCTCAATCCGGCAGCGGATAATACCAGTATCAATTGTTATTAATTTATCTGTAATTTCAGTGTAAACGGTTGCTGTCGATTTTGGAGGGATTCCTGGTTCGATTGTGTAATATTCACTGACAGGGCAGCAGGAGGAAATCGAATGACCTGTCCATTTTATGCTGCCGTCAGGCCATACTGCAGTCACCCATGATTCAACAGGTAATGATTCTTTTTTACTGTTTTTAAGCACAAACCCGGAACCTGCAGGAACATACCCCATTGGCCAGGGAACACCAAACGCAGTACCCGTGTGACAGGATGGCGTTTTTCCATCCACCCACGTAAGGCGTATACTTTTATTCTTCCTGTTTTTATCATCCGATTGAGCGGATAATAATTTACTCGAAATAAGGCCGGAATTAACAGCAGGTGCTGCAGCTGCAAAAATCAGTGAGTTTCTTATGAACTTTCTACGTGAAAGAGATGTCATGACAAAGAATTCCTCATTATATTTTTGTTATTTATCGAAAAAACATATGTTTTTATATGGACTAATAATATCCGGCTTGATATATTACGAAAATAATCGTATAACTCTAGTGTTTACATAAAAAGTATAATACTCAGCCAGATTAAACAAAGAAATACACTCTTCGCGAATGAAAATCAAAAAAACCGGCTCCCGGCAGATGCTGAACATAAAATCATAGTTAAAAGTAAAATTATATATGTCTTACTACTTTGTTTCATAGAATTAAAGACCGTAATCAAATAATTCATACAGGAAGTAACTTAATGAGATAACTGCCTGTAAAGGAGGAAAGTAATGAAGAAATTATTTTCAAAGGATTTTATGTTAAAGTACCGGATGAATACGGCCTTATTTTTATCACTTCTGTTTTTTACACTGCTCGCAGCCGGGTGTTCCAGTAAATCCCAGAAACAGGCAGTTGTCGAGCAGGATGAAGGTATAAACATAGAAGATTACCAGGAAATTGAATGCCGCACCAGAGTCGTTACAGGTTCCCGCTTTAAAAGAAAAATATGTGCGACAAAAGCTGAGTGGGCAGCTCTGGCTAATAGGAACAGAAAAGATGTTGAAGAATGGGATCGTGCCATAGACAACAACAGCAATACTTTTGGCGGCGGAGACCCTTCTGATCCTATGGGCGGAGGTACTACAGGAGCGCCCCACTAGCAGATTAATATAGTGGCCCTTTTTCACAGGGCGCCATACGGGACAAACTCCGGATGGAGCACCTATGAAGAGGGTATCTCAAGCGACATACAGGATATCCGCTAAGATAAATTTATACTTTCATAAGACTGATACGGAATATACTTCCCCTGCCCTCTTCACTTTCAATCTCGATACTGCCGCCGTGGGCTTCGACTGCCAGCTTGCAGAAGGTCAGTCCAAGCCCTACGGAATCACCGCCGGTTCTTCCGTGCTCGATTCCGGAAAATTTATCGAACAGCGTATCCTGATATTTTTTTGCTATGCCTCTTCCATTATCCCTGACTTCAATGGTCAGCAAATCTCCCTTATCTTCCGTGCACACCAGAACCGTTTCACCGGCAGGCGATGCTTTTACAGCATTTCCTATCAGGTTGACCAGGACCCTGTGTATGATACCGCTGTCTGCATTGCATGATATCTGATCCCCTGACTGACCGAGCTTCACGTCTGCAAGCTGTGCCTGTATTTCCATTGCCCTTATCGCCTCGGCAATTGCATCATTGATATTCATGAAAGACCTGTTCAGCGGCATTCGCCCCTCTTCAAGACGCCCTGTATCCAGCAGGGCCTGCGCCATACCAATAACTTTTTTTGCACTCTCCCGGGCCAGGGCCAGATTTCCTTTTATTTCATCCCTGTCTGCATCCAAATCTATATCAAAAAGCGCGAGTTCAATTGATCCCGTTATAGACATGAGCGGTGAACGCATGTCATGGACTATCATGTTGGTAAGGTTTTCTTTCATTTCTTCCAGTTTTCTCAATTCAGCATAGCTTTTGCGTAATGCGCTCTCACTTTCGGAAAGAGCCTTTTGAGCCTGTTTGCGCCTCCCAACTTCAGAAGAAAGCCTCCTGTTCCAGTAAAAAAATATAAGGATAACGGCAAGTGCTGCCAGGACAATTTTTATTATCAGGGCATAATCTATTTTACGCTCATAACTGATGGTGATCCATTTTCTGTAAAAGGAGTTTTTATCCACATCAGGTATGGAATCTATTGCCTTCTGAAGAATACCCTTAAAAACTGGCCAGTCATTTCTTACAGCCATTCTAAGCTTATAGCTGTAGGGAGTTTCTCCAGCAATCTTAATATCATTATACTGGTGCTCGCTGAGGTAGTATGTTCCGGGAATAACATTGCATACAAAAACATCTATTTCACCTTCCTTTAACAGGTTAAAGCCCTCGGCAATGGTTGATGTTTTTAAAATATTTAAATCGGGATAATCGCGGGTTATCCAGCCGTCTGTCGCATAGCCCTTTACAACAGCCACTCTGCGTCCCTCAAGTTCATCAAACCCTCTTATGTATGGTGCATACCCAAGAGAAAAAAATACAACCGGAGAATCAAGGTAGTCTTCTGTAAATACAAGTTTTTCAAGCCTCTCGGGAGTTACAGCCAGGCAGGCGCTCATATCAAGTTCATGATTTTTAAGTTTATTATGAGACTCTTCCCAGCTGGAACTTTTGCTTTTTTCAAACTCAATTCCGAGAATATTTTCAATAGCATTAAGATACTCCATTGAAATACCTGCAGGCTTTCCGTCACTGTCAGCAAACTCGATGGGCGCCCAAGCCTGATCCCATGCAACTTTAATTTTGGGATGCATCAGAAGCCATTCCCGTTCTTCCCTGGATAAATCAATTCCATTATTTGCAGCTTTGGGCAGGGGCAGCCATTTTGCAAATATATTATTCCGCTCCCTCATGCTCATGGACTGAAGAGTTTTGTTTAAAATCCCGGTCAGTTCAGGCCAGTCTCTTCGCACCCCCATAGAAAGAGACTGGGGCTCAGGAGATGCGTAACCGGCCATCATTATATTTGTAAGGGACAGCTCACGCATAAGCTGTGTGGTTACAGCCAGGTTACCTACAGCAGCGTCTACCTCTCCCCTTGATACAGCCAGCAGGCATTCCCTGTATGTTTCATACAAAACAGGTTTTATCCTGGTCTGTTCGGTTAAGAAAGAATGGTGAGAACTGTCTGCCTGAACAGCGACCTTCATATCTGTAAAATCATCAAGGGCCTTCATGTCTGAATCAAGAGCAGTGACAATAACACGGGCAAATTCAAGATAAGGTTCACTGAAGGAAAGAAAACTCCGTCGGGCTTTCGCGTCTCCGATACAGGGCAAAAGATCAATTTTCTTATCTTTTACTGCCTGAATACTTTCCGACCAAGTCTTATAGAGTATCAGCTCAAACCTGATCCCGGTCTTCCTGGTAATAAGATCCATGAAATCAGCCGAAAGACCCTCAAATTCATTTTTTGAGGAAATAAACTCAAAGGGTGTAAAACCGGGATCTATGCTGAAACGGATAACCGGGTGATCAGAAATCCATTTTAATTCTTCTTCTGAAAAACTGAGGGGTTCAATATCTCGGGCAGCTTTGCCCATCTTTTCCTGCGTTCCGCCCCCAAGGTAATAGGCCATGGCACGCTGGTAGACAGAATCAGGGTCCTGCTTTGCATCATGCAGGTTTTTATCAATTACTTCAATTAAAGCATTGCCGCGCTGAGAGCCTTTTATTGTGCCGAACATGATCTTGCTTGGATTAAATACCACGGGCGCTGACTGCACATCATACCTGTCATAATAAAGATAGCCTGAAAGATAATCAACAATACCGATATCAGCCTGCCTGGAATCAAGCAGCATCATCACATCTTCACAGGTGTCAACTTCCACATAACTGCATCTGACTGACAGCCCTGACATTAAAGCCTTAATACCGTTTGATCCGTCTGTATGAATACTGTCTTTAACCACGGCAACTGTACGGCCTTCAAACTCAGTAAAAGACTGCACCGGCCTGTCAGACCTCGTAAAAACTCTGCCCCAGTTTACAAGAACCGGCTCCTTTGAAAAATCAAAGTATTGCTGATATTCATCTGAAAATGGAACATCAACCATAAGATCTATATCACAGGACTCAAGATTATTAACGCACTCCTGCCATGTTCCCTTAACATATAATATTTTCCAGTTATTTTTTTCTGCAATATCTGACAGCACTTCAGGAAAGAGGCCGCTTACATGACCATCCGAAGTTATAAAAATCTCGGGCGGATTATAATGGTATCCCACCTGTACAGTTTCTAAGGCTGATACTACCCCGGCGTAAAGAATGAACATCAGCAGTACAATCACTATTTGTTTCATATAACTCATCAATAAATCCTTTTCAAAAAGTCCCGTTTTTGTATTGAGATTGAATCGGAAGATATTTTTTGACCTTATAATTAAATCAAACCATCTTTTAAAAAACAACATATTTTACAAAAGCTAACTAATTTTCAATATATTTACTAATATTACCAATAATATAATTTATGATTTTTATTGCTTTTTTACCCGGCCCAATATACTGGTTCCATGATAATTTGACTGTTAAGAGCACTTGTATTAATAAAAACATAAAACTGAAAACATCTGAAATTGAACTATGACAAAACTCTATCGGATCAGCAGATTTTTACTGTCAAAATACAGCATAGGCACAATAGTTATTCTATGCACACTTATGTCCATATTTCTATCCCTTGTAATCGGTCTTCTTGTGATATATTTCGGAGACCAGCATCAGTGTGCCGGTATACTGCTTACAATGCATATTGTTACGCCTGCTCTTGTGGCACCTCTTATAACCTTTCCATATATAAAATCCGTATATGAAATAGACCTTCTAAGAAAACAGCTGGACAAGCTTGCCAGGATTGATGAACTTACCGGAATTTCAAACCGACGTTTTTTTTATGAACAGGCCGAGTCAGTTATCCAGAGATCAAACAGGCTTGAAGAACCGGTTTCGCTTATGTTCATTGACATTGATTATTTCAAAAATATAAACGACACCCACGGACATGACACCGGAGATAAAACACTGCAGCTTGTGGCTGATATTTTAAAATCACAGATCAGGACCTATGATATTATCGGGAGATACGGAGGAGAGGAATTCCTGCTCCTGCTGCCCAATACCGCTCTTGAAAATTCGGAGAAAATAGCAGAACGGTTAAGATCGGTTGTTGAAAAATCTGCCATTATTATAGGTGATAAAAAAATAAACGTAACCGTAAGCGTAGGCCTGACAAACAAAACGGGAAACAATATCACACTGGAAAGCCTTGTCACCATGGCAGACAATGGGGTGTATATGGCAAAGGAAGCAGGCCGAAATAATATCAAAACAGTTCCGGGTCCGACAAAGGGCTGAAGCAATGATTGACATTTCCCCCTTCTTTAAATAATGTCAACGCTCAAATTGTTTGGCCCTGCCTTTCAGTAGAAGAATTTCATTTTATATAAACAGACAATCCGAAAGATTTTGATTTTAATATTAATATTTTCAGCCGGAAAAAGGAAAACATCACGTGATTAAAGTCTCTAATCTTTTTAAACGTTATGGCGATCAGACAGCAGTAGATAACCTGTCATTTCAGATAAACGACGGTGAAATATTCGGGCTCCTGGGCCCCAATGGTGCAGGTAAAACAACGACAGTCAAAATGATGGTAGGAATGCTCAAGCCTGACTCTGGAACAATCTCAGTTAATGATACCGATGCAGTATCGGATTCCATCAAAGTAAAATCTGATCTGGGATATGTTCCGGAAACAAGTGCCCTTTATGAAAATCTTACAGGAAGAGAACACCTTGAAATGGTATGCCACCTCCACCATCTCCCTGAGGACAAAATAGATTCACAGGTGGAACGGCTGCTTGAAGCTATTGAACTTAAAGACGCTGCAGAAAAACGCATAGCCGGTTACTCAAAGGGAATGAGGCAGAGACTGCTTTTGGCCGGAGCAATTATCCACAACCCCCGTGTACTTATACTGGATGAACCCATGTCAGGCCTTGATGCCAATGTACAGTCGGTGATACGCCAGCTGATAAAAGAGTTTGCAAAGGATAACAGGATAGTCATATTCTGCTCTCATATCCTCGAAATAGCAGAGCGGCTCTGCGACCGGCTGATAATAATTGATAAAGGTGTCAAGCTTGCAGAAGGCACACCGGCAGAAATCACATCAAATCTTGAGGCTGACAGCCTGAGCACTGCTTTTAACAGGCTGACCGGGGCAAATAATATAGACTCACAGGCCCGGGGTATCCTTGATGCAATAGAAAACGGTGAATCATGATACAGTTATCAGAAAGAGATATTGACTGGCGCCAGGTAAAAACCCTGCTCAGGGCAGCACTAAAAACCGACTGGCGCGGTTCAAGCAATCCCATGAATGCCAACCGTGCAAAGGCGACAAAATTTCCGCCCATGCTGGGCCTTATTCTTTTTAAAACTCTCATAGGTATTGGACTTGCAGCTTTTTCACTGGCATTAAAGAGCACTTTCATAGCATCTTTTTCTGTCACCACTATCATGACAGTCTTTATATCACTGACAATACTACTTGAATTCTCAAGCCTGATACTGAGCCCTGAAGAACACAAAATCATTTCCCCCCTTCCGGTGGGTTCTAAAACATTTTTTATTACAAAACTCCTGCATCTTTTGATTTATGTAAATATACTGGCTTTACCCATATATCTACCTTCATCGGTGACAGTTACAATTGCAGGTCATAATCCCTTTCTTTTTATCTCCTTTGCATTTTCAGCCATGCTCGCTGCAACAGCGGTAGGAATGCTGTTTGTTGTTCTTTATACAATGCTGCTTAAAATAGTAAATCAGGAAGTCATGCAGCGTGTAGCCGGATATGCACAGTTTGCTCTTACTACGGTGGTCTATTTCGGTTATATTGCAGTTCCCAATTTAATCGGCAAAAGCGGACTGGCAGCTCTCAGAAACTTTGAATCAGACTGGATATACTTTGCCCCTCCATCATGGTTTGCATCAATTGCCCGGCTGCCTGAAGGAAATATCAGGGTGCTGGATCTTATAGGCATTTCGGCAGGGATAACAGCGCTTTTAATAGTTTTCCGGACAGGTGTATCAAGACTGTCACTTGAATATTCAAGAACTCTTTCTGCAGCAGTTTCACAGTCAGGAAAAAAATATAAGCATAAAAAACGGGGTATCCCCGCAAGGCTTATAAATGCGGTATCATCACCCGAAGACCGTGCAGTATGGCCGCTTATCAGGAAGCAGTTCAAATATGACAATCGTTTTAAAATGTCCATACTCAGCATAATTCCCCTTACGGCCTTTTATGTGTACATGGGATTTGCTGAAGGAAAAGCAATGAGCGATCCCTTTGTGCAGACCATTTCTGATCATTCGGGACGTCCCAATTTTTTAATTTATTTTGCAGTATCAATGTTCCCCTTTATGGTAATCACCAATACGGCATTCAGCGAATCCTATCTTTCCGCCTGGGTGTTTTACACTTCTCCTGCAGACAGAACACGTATAGTGCTTTCAAGCTCACGCTTTGCTCTTTATTTTTTCTGTCTGCCCTTCTGCATTTTACTGCTGTTTCTGTTTAACTATTTTTTCAATAATTTTCTTCATGCATTCCTTCATTTTGTTCTTTTATTTGTCCTTCTCATGATCCTGATAAAAATCATGGTTCTTGCTTACCCCCGTGTTCCCTTTTCTCAGACCTATAAAAAAGGGACGAACAGTATGAACTTTTTCATAATGTTTTTAATGATGATGCTGGTCAATATTCCAATGGCAATAATATCAACTGTGGGCTACGGCGGCTACACAGGGTATTCTATTATTCTTGGCCTGACTGTATGCATCAACATGATATTTCATACGATCGTAAAAAAGAACATACCGGGACGTATCGAAAAACTGCAGTTTTAAATCTAAGCCAGATCATTTACCGGATTTGCAGCCTTAATTTTTAAAAATCATCCGGTTGTTTTTTATTTAATTTAAAGCTATAAATAATTTATTCATTTTTTATTGTCTGCTTTTATTTAAAAAGAGAAAGGAAATTTATGATGATTATCAAAAACGGGATTATACGCCTATTATTAATGATAACAGCTATAACAGTAATAAACCTGACCTCTCTATCATTCACTTCAGCTGCAGATGCTTCTCAAGTTGTTATAAACAGTAACCTTAAACCAGGAATGTCTTTAAGTGATGCAATAGAACTGCTTGGCCCCCCCGAAACAATGATTGCCACGGATAACGGCAGCGTTGTTGTCCCCTATAAAAATATAGGCCTTTCCATTGAAGTAATGAGTGAGGGAAAAACAGTAGAAAGAATACACATTGAGCCGTCTTTTAAAGGTAGTTTTAAATCAGGTATAGAAATGGGTCAGGATTATCTGAAAATCATTTCTCTTTATGAACAGCCGGATATAATGACAAAAGAATTAGTAGAGTATTCAAAGTCAGGAATCACCTTCACACTCAAAGATGGTAAAATTACCGGCGCTGACCTGTACAGCGAAAAAAGCAGACTGAAGGAACCTGCGCCATCAAAGGTTGTAAAAAAACAGGAAAAGCCTGCAGTTAATAAAACTGAAGAAAAACAGCCCCGAAAGTATATAGAAGAAGAAGAGACAGATGATGATTATTACGAAGACGAATATGATGAGAAAAAGGAAAAGATAGATATACTTGCTGTTTTCGGTCTTAAAGTGGAAAAAACATTAAAAGGTGTCATCATCACAGAAATCATGCCGTCTTCACCGGCAGAAGAAGCAAACCTGAAGAAAGGGCAGGAAATACGAAAAGCCTTTTACAAAGGCGGCCAGAAACTTAATATTTTTTCTGTATCAGGACTGGAATCCATACTTGAACGCGCATACATTAAACGTAAAAGAATAGTCAATATTCTGCAGGAAGATAATTTCTATTATAAGCTTAAAGTCCCGCGTAGAAACAGATAAAAACCTTAGCTGCAAAGACGCTGAGAAAATTCAAAAGCTTTTTATTAACCGCGAAACACGCGAAAGGCACGAAATTTAAAAACAAAAATGGATTCCCATTTTCATAGGAATGACAAAAATAATGCATTTTATTTTTAAAGCTTTTTTTCGTGTGTTTCGTGTGTTTCGTGGTTAAATTATTTTTTATTTTCCTCCCCTACAACTTCTTCAGAACCTCGGGTTTATCAGCAATCATCCTACATACATCTGATGATGCTGCTACCTGCGACCCGTTTTCATTATAAACAACACAAAATGGAACACTGTTGATTTTATGCTGTCTGGCAACAGGGGACTTCCAGGCTTTGATATTGATCCTGCGCAATGCAAATAAGGCAGATTTTTTATTTGCTTCTCTCAGCTTTGGGGACAACCTGCGGCAGGAAGGACACCAGTCTGCATAAAAAACAAAAACTGTGAAACGCCCTTCGGACATATGGCTTAAAAGGCTTACTTCTTCGCCGTGGCTTATTGTTGATTCCGCCAGGTAGTAACCTGAGGGTTCCGATTTTTTTACCGTGGCATCTGTTATTTCAGCGGGATTATCAATACTCACGATATCAGTTTCAGCCATATCAGGCCCCGGTTCAAGCCAGGCAGTCTCTTCAAAATCAGGAGACTCATCATTATCAGAAAAATCCGTGATATCAACAGGCACTCCCTGCCCGGCGACAGGTAATAGAATATCGGTATCAGGCTCGCTCTCTTTATTGTCTCTATAATTCAGATACACAAAAAGACATACCATGATACCTAATACTGCATAATTTATAATGCTTTTCTTTCTGCTGGTATATCTTGCCGGTTCGGGCTCCGGCTTTACATCTCTGCATTCTGCTTCGGCACCTGCTTTTGAATATATAACACCGCATCTTGGGCATTCAGCCATTGCGTCATCCATATCACAGGTTTGCGTATGACCGCACTTGACACATTTCTTTTCCATATTTTGATTACCCTGAAAGATAAGACGGTTGGCGATAAAATAAGATTCGCTGTTTCTTATATAATCGTTATTTTACCCCATTTACTTTAAGTTTTTTTCTGAACATCGACGGTAAAAATACAGCCAGAGCCGCACCATACCCTGCTATATGGGCAGAAGAGAGAACCCGAAATTCAGCGGCATTTGCATCAGCAAATATGGGATTATCGAGTCCGGCTTCTATGGCAATCTTTATTATTGTAAGCGCCAGTATCAGTACCCATACAGTTTTTTTTCTCCGGGTCATAAACACTGTGCACAGGCAGTAATAGATAACAGCTCCGGTTGCCATGCCTGACAACCCTCCGTAATATTCAAGCTCAGGTACAAACAGTACATATATTAGTCCCGGTATAGATGCTGCTAAAAAGCAGACAGTTTTAAACAATGGAAAACCTTCATAACTTACAGCAATCCCGGCTGCAGTAAAAACAACAGTATCCCATAAAAAATGGCCGGGAGAAAAATGGACAAAGGGCGCTGTAAAGATACGCCATATTTCTCCATTAAGCACAGCCTGCCTCTCATACACCAGTGCATCCGTTAATGACGGAAGAGAGTATGCTGCTGCCGCAAAAGCAGCAGCAGCCATGGTGAACAGAAGGCTATTTAAATCTATCTTTCTTTCCTGCTCCATATTCCAAGGCCTCCGATAATAACAAGCGCGGCAGAATAGAGCCATCCAAGGCTTCCGCCGCCTGTGTAGCCTGCTTTATGAGAAATTGTAAATTCTTCAGGTCTTTCTTTAACTTTTTCCTTAAACCGTTCAAGGGCACTGTTAAGGTTTACAACAAGGTCATCAGCAGCATCATGAAAACCTTTAAGAGAATCTTTCCGCAGTTCTTCCGATAAATTTACAGGTGTGGCCATGTGATGAACGAGGCTCGTACCGGGAGCACGAAACAGGAGCTTTCTGCTTGCAATGTCATACACAACAACATCAATCATAGTATTGGTGTCATTTTTTTCACCCTGAACAACAAAAGCTCCAATAATAGTAAAGTATGAAAATGAAAGCATGCTTTCATCCGTATGCTGAACCTGGTCATAGGACACAAGGGCGATAATATCGACATTGTACATGGTTCTTATCTGGTCAAGGTTGGTAAAGCTGCCGCCGACCTTCAGGTACTCCGTTGGAATCAGCTCTATGTCCTTAACAAAAGGCAATGCCTTGAACTGGCCGGATATTTTCTTTAAAAGATCATATTTATCTTTACTGCTGATTCTTTTTACCCTGTACTCCTGGTCCGCTTCGGGTACAAAAGCAATCCCCACATTAAGCGGTAAAGACAGGAGCGGAACAGAGACCTTTTCAACAACTTCCCGGTCAGGATAAAGAAAATCAACTGCACTGCTTTTATATCTTCTGCTGTGGGACGAATAACAGCCGTTAAGTATTAAAGCGAGTCCAAGTATTAAAACAACACTCATTATTCTTTTTTTTGATTTCATTGCTTTTCTCCTTTTTGTCACCTCATATTAGATATGACTTTATAGAGGCAAGGATTATACCTAAATCAAACAACACCATATCTATCTGTTTATTCTACTTATTTAATCAACCTCCGTTTATTACAAATAGTTAAGCAGCAGCACAAACATCATTTATTGTATAGCTTCGATCATTTTTTGCAGGGACTTGCTCAACTCCCACAGGCTCAGGACTGATAAAATTCAAATATTCATCTCCTCCCGGAGGCATTGGCATCAAACCAATACAAAAATGTCACACAGTGCCGCAAAGCTTTTAAGAAAAAGCCAAATGCTTTTTTGTTTTTAACTTTGTGTCCTTGCGGCTTTGCGTGAGAAATGTTTTTGCTTTATATTATAAATTGCAAAATAGAGATCATGGCGTTAAAGTTTTAGCAATATTGTTATCCCTTTCACCTTAATCAAACAGCTGAAGGCACAATAAAATGAAAAAATACATAATATCTCTCGATGCAGGAACAACCTCAAACAGGGCAATAGTCTTTGACCGTGATCTTAATATTGCTGGTGTCTCACAAAAGGAATTCAGGCAGATCTACCCCAGGCCCGGTTGGGTGGAGCATGATGCAGATGAAATCTGGAAAACACAGCATGCTGTGTTAAAGGAAGTTATTGAGGATAACAGCATACAGGTATCGGAAATAGCCGGGCTTGGAATTTCAAACCAGAGAGAGACCACTGTCATATGGGACAGGAAAACAGGTGAGCCCATAGCAAACGCCATTGTCTGGCAGGACAGGAGAACAGCGGGTTACTGCGAATCTCTCAAGGCGGACGGATACAGCGAACTGATAAGAAAAAAAACAGGCCTTGTTATAGACTCATATTTTTCAGGCACAAAAATTAAATGGATACTGGATAATATTAAAGGCGCAGGAGAACGGGCACAAAAGGGAGAGCTTGCATTCGGTACTGTTGAAACATGGCTGGTATGGAAACTTACCGGCGGCACGCTGCATATAACGGATGTATCAAACGCAAGCAGGACCATGCTTTTTAATATCCATACCATTGAATGGGATAAAGAGCTTTTAGAACTGATGGGCATCCCCTATTCTCTTTTACCTGAAGTTAAAGATTCCTCAAGTGTATACGGAGCTGTGGACCGCAGTATACTTGAAGGAGACATCCCGATTTCGGGCATGGCAGGTGATCAGCAGGCATCTCTTTTCGGTCAGCTCTGTTATGAACCTGGCATGGTAAAAAACACCTATGGAACAGGCTGTTTTGTGATGATGAACACGGGCAGCACATCAGAACTGAAATCGGATAAACTTTTAACCACCATTGCATGGAAAACAGGAGAAGAGGTTCAATACGCTGTTGAGGGCTCCATATTTATAGGCGGCTCCCTGGTGCAATGGCTCAGGGATAAACTTAAGATCATAAAATCCGCGCAGGAAATAGAGGCACTGGCAGGAAGTGTTAAAGACAATGGTGGAGTTGTAATTGTACCGGCCTTTGCAGGCCTTGGCGCCCCCCACTGGGATCAGTTTGCAAGAGGGACCATATTCGGCATTACCGGGGCAACAACCGATGCCCATTTAGCAAGGGCGGCCCTTGAAGCCATTGCACTGCAGGTAAAGGATGCGATTGATGAAATGGTAACCGGTACCGGAACAGAAATAAAACAGCTTCATGTAGACGGCGGGGCATCTGTTGACAGCCTTTTAATGCAGTTCCAGTCAAGCCTGTTAGGGTGCGAGGTTGTCCGCCCGAAAATAACCGAAACTACTGCAATGGGTGCAGCCATGCTTGCTGGTCTGGCAGTAGGTTTCTGGAAAGACAGGGATGATATAAAGAGCAGATGGAAGACCGATAGGGTATTTACTCCGGACAGGAATGCTGACAACAGTGAAATATTAAAATACTGGAAAAAGGCGCTTAAAAGAACAATGAACTGGCTTGAGGAATAAAAAAAGGAGCCTCTGAACAAAGGCTCCTTTTAATCTTATAAGCAGTTACTTACTGACGCTTGGCAACATATTTCTGAGGAGGCATTCCGCCACCACCGCCGAATCCGCCGCCTCCACCGCCGCCCATGTTGATTTTCATGGTATAATCAAACTCATCACCCTTTACTTTTCCTTCAAACTCCAGCGTTAAGGACCGGCCTTGTCCTGCCGAGGTTTTAACGGCAAATGTAAGCTTATTGTCTTTAATCTTTCCATCGACGATATCGTTGGTGTTTCCTGCAAAACCCGTAAACTTACCGGTAAGCTTTTTTCCGTCGGCTTTAAAGACAAAGGTCATTGTTCTTTTGCCGCCCTGCCCTCCGCCGAATCCGCCGCCACCGCCAGGACCGCCGCCGGGACCGCCCTGTGCCGGAGCTTCAGTTAACCATGTGCCGTCAATTTTTTCCGCAGAAAATGCCGGAATTGCCAGCAGACATAAAAGAGATACAAAAGATACAATTAATTTTAAACGCATATAAACGCCCTCCTTATACAGGTGGTTATGGGTCCCGAAAACGAGACCGGTTTTAATTGTATCCTCCCGGACTCCCCGTCCAATTACTGACATCCAGTATTCGATAATATTTTCGCACCTGAACTTTGTCAAGCCAAATAGAGAATCATGACTCTCTATTCTGCGCTTTATCAACCAGATTCCCGGTAAATCTGTCGTTTACGAAAGATTATTCAATATTTATTGCCTTTTCCCGTACCCTCATTTCAGCTCAATTGACTATCAGTTTTAATTCATCTATTGTTACTTTCTTCAAATTATCTGAGTATCTCTCAATATAGGCTTTCAACCTGATTACAGATATAGATTTGATTGAATTTTCATCCTCAAAGGAGGAGACGAGATTGAATACTTACAGAAGACTTATATCCTATATAAAACCGTTCATCAGGCCTTATATTGTCCCTTTTATTATTGCGGTTATCTGTATGGCTGGAGTGGGAATAATGACCGCACGCTCCACGCTGATTATCAGGGATGTGATGGATGAGATTTTTATAAAAAAAGATACTGTAATGCTTAAGGTAATCCCGCTGGCAATTATTGGTATTTTTATAATGCTGGCGTTCTTTTCGTATATCCAGGGATATATCATGGCCCATATTGGGCAGAAGGTAGTAGCAACATTAAGAGATAAGCTGTATTCCTGCATACAGCTTCAGCCCCTGTCATTTTTCAGCAGCAATTCAACAGGCACACTCATGTCCAGAATCACCTATGACATAAACCTTGTGAGTGAATGTATTTCAAACGGCATAGGCAATCTGCTCAAAGAGTCATTCACCATGATTTCACTTATTGTGACTCTCTTTTATATTGATATACAGCTGACAGTAATTGCGCTTATCTTCTATCCGCTTGCCATGTACCCTATAATCAGGATGGGGAAAAGAATGCGGAAAGTTGGAACATTCTCCCAGCAGGCAATGGGAAGTTTAAATACATTCCTGCACGAAACCATATCAGGTGCAAGGATAGTAAAGGCATTCGGTATGGAAAAGTATGAAATAGACCGATTTGAAAAAGTGAATAAAAACTTTTTTAGTACTGTTATGAAATCCTTTAAAGTACAGGCTCTGTCACGTCCGATCATGGAAGTTTTAACAGCCGGCACAATGGCTGCAATTATCTGGTACGGCGGTAAAAAGGTAATGTCGGATGCTTTAACCCCGGGCGATTTTTTTGCTTTTATTACCTCCCTGGGAGCACTTTACAAACCGGTAAAACAGCTCGGTATGGTAAACAATACAATCCAGACAGGCATTTCAGCTGCTGAGCGTATCTTTGAAATCATTGACAGGGAGCCTGAAATAAAAGACAGGGATCACGCTGAACCGATAAATGATTTTAAGGAACGCATTGAATTTAAAAATGTATCATTCAGTTATGGAGATGAAGATGTAATAAAAGACCTGAACCTGACGGTAAACAAAGGGATAAGCCTTGCTATCGTTGGCGGAAGCGGTGCAGGGAAAAGCACAATCTCAAATTTAATACCAAGGTTTTATGATGTAACATCCGGAAGCATCACCATAGACAGTAAAGACATACGCGATATTACTATAGAGTCACTGAGATCACTTATCAGTATTGTCACACAGGAAACCATACTTTTTAATGATACAGTCAGAAACAATATCGCATATGGCAACAGGAAAGTATCTGAAGAGTATATCATAAAAGCGGCAGAGGCGGCCTTTGCCCATGACTTTATACAAACACTCCCGGAAGGTTACGACACCATAATAGGAGAAAACGGCACAAAGCTTTCGGGCGGTCAGCGTCAGAGAATTGCAATTGCAAGATCAATATTAAAAGATGCCCCGATACTGATACTTGATGAGGCCACATCCGCCCTTGATACGGAGTCGGAAAAACTTGTACAGGAGGCGCTTAATAATTTAATGAAAGGCCGCACAAGTTTTGTAATAGCACACAGGCTTTCCACCATTCATGATGCCGACAGGATAATTGTAATGGAAAAGGGAGAAATTATAGAGGACGGCAGGCATGATGAACTGATTGCAAAAAAAGGAAAGTATGAACAGCTTTATACTGCACAGTTTAAGCCTGGTGAGGAATAACTGTATGGCATGATGATTATTTTACGACCCGGCACGATGCCTCGTGCCCCTACAGGGCAGATTTCCCGGATTAATCATTAATTACAGCATGACAAAATCTACAACAATCAGACCACAAAAAACGACACTAAAATAATAACATAGCCGGATATAAAATTAATTGATGACTGATCAATAATTTTTAACTGCCATGATCCTGTTTTCGTCATTCACGCGAAGGCGCATTGGCGTCAAGCTAAGGTGTAAAACAAAAAACTAAAGCTGTACCTCACACAAAGGCACGAAGACACAAAGGAAATCAAATGACTTTTAATATAAAATCCTTTTTAGTTTTTAACTTTGTGGCTTTGCGGCTTTGTGTGAGACATGATTTTTTGTTTTTTATATTGAACAGATATTTTTTATCAGGATTTTTGATTTATTCTCTCAGTAGCCAGGATTATATTTCCCTTACCTTGACGCTAATGCGCGAAGGCGGGAAACCATTTTAGTATATAAAAGCAAAAAACAAATGGATGGGCGCCGTACCAATCATCTTTCTACGGTTTTCCGCCCTGTAAAAATCAAGACGTTTTTTAAATTCTCAATCACTTTCGCAGCAGCGCCTTCATCATTAAGAAGGTCTATAGCTTTTTCCTGTGTCGTTAGGGAATGTTATGACTATCGTGACAATCTGTTAGTCACGTTAGTCAACAACGTTACATATCCTATTTTCCGCAAATAACAGCATCACCAGCTTTACCCAGAGCGCAATAAACGCAGCAAATAAAGCGGCGAGGAAAGTCGGATGTATGTATTCGTTAAGGTGAGGATCACTCGATGTATTTTTGATAGTCCAATATTTTTTGATTTAGACGATCAGATAAATTTGTATGAGATGCCCCGAGGGTATCAAAAATTAGTCTCGCTTCTTTTTGATATTTTAGTATCTTTTCCTTATCCCAATAATGAGGTGGGGGCTGCAAATTTGTAATTCTATCTGCAAGTTTAACCATCCAAACTTCTTTGGGCTGTTGCTTAATTCTATTGATACTATCGAGCATTTGCGCCTGCTTGGATGGTAAATCTTTCTTTTTGGTTAAACTCAAAACTCCTAAAGCAACTTCATCTCCGAACTCAGATTTAACTTGCCCGTATGTAACTTCGGTGTCTTCAATAACATCATGTAATAACGCACATTGAACTGATAAATCTGGCAATCCTACAGAACTGGCGGATATTGCGGCAATTATTTCCATTGCAACATTACCAATATGGTTAATATAAGGTATTTCGCTACCGGGCAATGTCTGGTGTTTATGCGCCAAAGAAGCGAAATTCCATGCTTTTATAAATAACTCTTGAGAAAACAATGCGTTCATAATTTTCATCTCCAAATTCTACCTGATACTGATATCAGGATTTATCACGTTGTGATAGCTGCTTAATCTTCCCATGAAGCGACTGAGGGAAATATTCGTTAAGTTGAGTAGAATTATTTTCAATATCTTCAGCCGAGATAAATTGAAACACTTCAAATCTTTCCTTGTTAATGGCAGCTACTCGGGCAGCGCCTTTGCCTTTAATTATGCCCTGTTTTTTTATAATAACCCAAACATAATATTTGGGCCAGCTTAAACCCGCTTGTGTTGGACTGTCTCTAAGCATCTGATAATCAACTGTAACATTACCATTGAATTCTTTTGAAAAATAAGAGCTTAGATCTCTTTGCATACATGAGTCAAAAAGATCTGTTGGCAGTACATTCGCTTCTATGTGACTTTTCTGAATCAGATTCATAACTTCAGCCTGTGTATTTTTATTTTCAGGCTGATCAGAAGAACAACCAAGTGAGAATAAAACAAAAATTAAAGTAATAGACATTTTATAATTCATATTGATTCTCTCGCATTCCGATCCTAATACTTAATTAATCTTACGATGCCAGCCAATGAAGGTTTTAGCATTATTCTTTTTTTATTGGTAATTTAGCTTATATGCCCGGTTGTACGCTTCACGATGTTTTAAATTTTCCAAATAGGATATGCAGCTCTGCGGCACAGTTAACGGGATATATTGTTTTTGTCTGATTGCTGATTCTATACATGTACCTAAAAGGATATCTGCCACAGTAAATTTCTCACCAAGTATAAATTCTCTGCCATCTTTCAGTTCCTGCTCTACTTTGGTGATTTGCGTTTCAAACCCTTCTTTTGCTGTCCGGACAGCCGCATCAGACTCACCATATTTTTCTTTTAGTGGACCGCCATGTTTATTCATTACATACAAGGTATGTGCATCCAGTTCTGACATAGCAAAAAAACACCATTGATATAACCGGGCTCTTTCGATTGAGCCTAAAGCAGGGATAATGCTTTTTTCGCTAAAACGCTCCGAAAGAAAAAGGCAGATGGCAGCACTTTCAAAAAGATATGTTCCGTCTATATATAATGATGGTATTTTACCGGTTGAATTAATTTTTTTATATTCATCATTATTAGAATATTCACTATCCGGAAGAAAATTAATGGATCGATATGGAATTGGCAGTTCATTGAGCATCCAATGCACTCTTAGTGTTCTTAAAGTGCCGCATCCGAATAGTATAATTTCTTTTTCCAATTTTTATCCTTTATTTTACTAAAACAGACAAGGGACATACTTTGCGTTTTTATTTGCTGCACTCTTCACAAACTTCCAAATATATAGGGTTCTCTTCTCTATTTTTACAGGTTTTGAGGTTTTCAAGTTTTTTATAACCTAATATGCATAAGCAATTACATCTAACACCATCCTGAGGTATACCCTTTAAAAGTTTTGCGTCAATTAAAATTTCTTCCTCTTTACATAGGGCAGGAACCATAGGAGGTAAGGATACCTGCGTGGTATTTTTAGAATCAGTAATTGCATTTAATAGCTTTAATAACTGGTCTCTTTTAAAACTTTTTTCCAAGTCTCAAGATATTAATATTCCTAATTCCCCAAAAAACCGTACAGGATATGCCATACTGAATAATGACCAACACGTAAAAATATAGCCGAGATAAACCCATATTTCCGAATAAACCATATAGATAGAAGATTTATAAGTAGAACAAAAAGTATTACCGGAATGCCAGTTAACCCATGTTGGGTAACATAATTTAAACCTGGATTTGTGAGAGGCTCAATTAGTGCGGCCATGATACCAATTGTCCAAAATACAATGCCTTCAGATTTCCCTTTTAAGAGCTTTGTTGAAACAATGAACACAACAATAGGAATTAAAATAAGATAATAAAGGATGTTTGTAATAACAGCCCCGCCAAAGTAGAAGGCGATTGAATATGGAAACGCAACATTGAGACTTTCTACACCCATGTTGGCAGCATCTAAAGCACTTAACCCGGTTATAATGTCATAAGCAACCTGAATAGCCCCAAATAAAAGTCCTGTAATCACCGGGTATATAAGTTTCTGCTTAATACCAACATTAGTATCCCATAGTCCTTTGAGTTTTGTTAAATTTAAAAAAATAACACTTAATAATCCCAGAGAACTTAGTACCCCAATCGCTGGCCATGAAAATATTGCCTTTTGACCAGGCTGCATGGAGATATTTGGATTTAATACAATTACATAATGAACGATAATAAGTATTGCAACGAGGACACAGTAACAGTAAAAGTTTTTCTTGCTTTGGAGCTCCATAAATTTTCCTTGTGTGATTGTGTTTAAAGCTTTAACGCGCCCGATAAAGGGTTTGGCAAGCTTTTCGCCAATTTCGACTAAATACTGATGCTAGTGATTAATAATTTCGATACATTCAAATGGATGAGTTATTGCAATTAGATGCCCGCCATCCTTTATTATTTTACAATTATCAGGACAGGATATAACCCTGTCTTTTTCGCCATGTACTCTTTTAATAATAGCAGGGTCACCATTGAACCCTTGCCAATCTTTTACTGCATGGCACATGGCTCTTATAAAATCGGTATCAGATGCACTGAACATCTCTAATACCTCATTATGATATTTGCCTGCAATGGCTTGAATAAGCTTTAATGGTGTCACATCACTAAGAGGGGTTAATAACCGGAGCAATGGATTTATCTCCGATTTTGAAATAGCACTACCGAATAAATACACTTTATTTAATTTAAGTTTGCTTGCTATTTCTAATGCAACCATGCCTCCGAGTGAAGAACCAGCAATAAAGTCAGTTTGAGATATATGATTTTCATTAATGACTTTTTCTGCAACTTCAGAAAGACTTTTTTCACCCTGATACTTTGGCCAATTCAAATATTCCATATTTGGCAAGTCAAGCCATGGTCCAGAATACATATTTGAATTTGCACCCATTCCGGGAAGTGTATATATCATTGTCTTTGATCACTGACGTGCCCGATAAGGGACGCACTTCAAAATATCAATCCAGCTATATTCCCAGAAAATATTGTTCAACATCTGCAATATCGCGCCCTCTTCTAACTGCATATACAATAGCAGACTGAGATCTATTCAGAACATGGGCCAGTTCACTCTGTGTAACTCCAAGTTTTTCAGTAGCCCAGTAGCATAGGATGCTTCTTGCATCTGTTCGTTTTTTATCTCTTATGCCGTCAGTAATCTGTTTTGGAGTTAGACCCTTTAATTCTGCTACTCGATCGATCAGCATGGTAAGATTATAGCCTTTTAGTTTCAAATAGTATTTTTCCTTTAATTTTTCTACAGACTTCTCATATTTTCCACTTAGTTAACTCTTTTTTGTATTTCTCTTATTTTGTTGTAAACATCTTTGGCATTGGAGATCATTTCAAATTTAGGAACATTATATCCTCTTCCAGGGAAGGAGGTTCCACCAAACCATGATGCCATAGGATTTTCTTGACCGAAGGCTATAGATCCGTTTCCGCCAGATTTTTCATTTAAAGATATATCGGTTAGTGTTCTGAGATTTAGACTTTTAACACTTTTTTTAAACAACCCAGATTTTATTATTATCCTTTGATCTGTAACTCCATAATAGGTATTGCTCCTATTTTTTGAATCAAATATGAAACGGCCAAATATCATGTATAGTCCAACTATTACAAAAGGAATGCCAAATAATGGAAAAATAATTGCTATAGGTCCTGCTTCTTTTGCAGGAATATGTAAAGCCATTATTTCCCAAAAGATGGCGAAACCACCTCATAAAAGGCTAAATGGTATCATTAAAATATCGGAACCTCGAAAAAGAATGCCTTGTCGCGGTATCCCTGACCAAATTATTTTTTCACCGGGATCAATTTCAGATCTAATTATCATTTCAGGTTGATGTTCCATAAGTTCCTCTTTAGAGTTAACGAGGCTGTCGAAAAACCCCGTTCAAAAACCATATTATTCTGAGTTAAAGTTCTACAGCCGGATAAAAATAATATTTAAAATTAAAACCGATTTTTTTGTGAGATAAGAAATCATGAAGCAAGGTTTATAAAAAGGCGCTAAAACCCTTGTATAGGGCCTTTCAGGCCTCTTTTCCTACGCTCCCTGAGATGAAACCATTCCATAATTGCATATTTTTTCAATATTGTGAACTATGCAGTATAGCATCCACTGTATATTTACCTTAACTTTGCCTCTTAAGGTAAATCTATTCATTTTTTTACATGCCCTTATATTACCAAACACCGGTTCAACTATCCCTAACCGTTTGCTGTAAGTCTTTCGGCCTTCAGGTGTATCTATCTTATTCTTCATTTCATCCTTGAGACTGCCAGGTCTGTTTCTATCCAGTATGGTTACCTGTCTTGCTTCTGTTTTGTCAGGTTTGCGCAAACATTTTGCTCTCAGTTCGCAAGCTCCACACGCTTTCTTCGTCCCCTGGTAAATTATCCCCTTATACCCATCTTTAGTTAAATAGTTTCGGCTTCTGACATACATGCTATGCCCGGCAGGACAGACTAATTTATCCGTTTCATCATTATAGTTGAAATCTTCAACTGTAAAATATTTTTTCCTCTTATCAGTCTTTCTCTTATCAACAGGCCTGCGGTGTCTCTCTGCATCTGCAAATCTTATATCTCTTTTTCTGAACTTTGGGTCAGGTATGTAAGCATCTACTTCATATTCTTTGCATGCTTTAAGATTCTTTGCACTGAAGTATGCAGTGTCAGCACTTACTGTTTTATCTTTTAACGGCTCTTCAATTCCGATAGCTTCAAGGTTTTCCTTTGCTCCATTAAGCATCGGTTCCATAAGGCTGCCGTCATCTCCTTTTCCGAATACCTCAGCGTTTACTATCACCTGATGCATTTCATCTACCACAACATTAGCGTTGAATCCCTGCTGAACTCCGTGAGATGTTGTCATCTTGGCAGATTCATTGTCTGTTATGTTACTCTGTACCTCTTTGCCCTGACTGCCTATCCTTGGCTCACTCTCAGATAAAAACTTCTTTATTTTTTCAGATGCCTGTTCAAGCTTCTTTATCTTTGCTTCCTGTCTCTTCTCCCATGAGATATCTTTCTTCTTACCTGATACTTTGTCCGTTGCTCTATGTTCTTTGATTGCCTCATCAATCTTCCGCTCAAGGGCATCCTGCTTCTTTTTTAAATCATTCAGCTTTCCGCTCCATTCCTTTGAAGCATTAGAGGATGTCTTCATTCCGTCAAGACTGAAGTGTGTACCGCCAAGAAGATCACATGCTTCACAGGTCATCAATACTTCTTTAAAAAGATCTTTTGTCTCTTTACCTATCGATGAAACAAAGGATGCTATTGTGCTGTGATCCGGAGTCTGAAAATCTGCCAGCAGCATAAACTTAACGTTTTCCCTGCATGCCTGTTCTATAGGACGTGATGACGTCATACCTCGCGAGTAACCGAGAAGTATTATTTTTAGAAGTGTTTTGGGGTGTATTGCCTTGCGACCGGTATTATCGTTTTTATATCTTTCGTTGAAGGTACTCAGATCAAACTTTTCTATTACAAAGTCTATTGTATGTTCAAGTGTGCCTGGTTCCAGTTCTTTGTCATGTGATACTATAACCAGCTTGCTCTGGTTTCTGTTCGTGGGTTTGTAGCGTGCCATCCGGAGCTCCTCTTAAGGGAAGTTTTTATCAAATGGATGGCAAATATATAGCATAGTACGTGATAAGTGTAAATTGATTAAATTAAAATAAAGCTATTAAAAAAGGCCTAAATTAAATCTAGTAATGAGTCTATTGTTTTCTCAAGTGAATGGATGGATCAGGGTACTTTTTCGACAGCCTCAACATCTTATTAAGCCGCCTGGGGGCCAATTTCAAAATGTCTATATATTCACATTTTATATTTTTTGTAGCTCTGAATATTTTTCATATATGGTCTGTTTATGGGCACCATACACAGCGTTTATTCCTAATAATTTTAGATATCTTATCTTTACATAAAAATTCTGCTGTACTTTTTTATAGGGGTGAAGCCGGTTTTTGACTTCAGGCACTGAACCTATTTCTATAAAAATAATAATTATATGATTACTTAAGTTTCGCAGTTATATTTAAGGGATATCGGGTAGAATATCGTTTTGTTCTTTTTAGCGATATTTTTGCTGGATTCCCCGGTCAAGCCGTGGAATGACGACCTACCCCTAGCGTCATTCCCCTACTTGATAGGGGAATCCAGTCTCAAATTGGTTAAAACCCCTATACAAATTTAAAAATCAATAATGATATTTTTATACCAATTTGCTTTCCTAAAATATTGTATCGTTCATAAATAAAACATGTTTTTAAGTTGCAGCTCTTGATTTTTAACTGCGAAACTTTAGTGATTATGCGCTCTGGCGCGTTAAGGCGGTTTTTACTACATTCAAAAGAAACAATTATTTAGATTTAAGATTAATGTACTGAAAAAGCAACAGGAAAAATAAAGGTCAGATATCAAAAGTCAGTGTTTTATCCCCCTCCCTTAATCCCTCCCGCCAGGGGACATTGGTGTCAGGCTAAAGAAAATTGAAATAAATGGAGATATGGGTGTAGGGTGCGGGCCTTGCGCCCGCCCGAATTAAGGTATCAAATAATCCGCCATAGGGTAGTATTATAGTAAAGCAACGTAAAAATATCATAATTAGAAAATCTTATGGTTGGCATAACCAGCAAAAAACAGGCGGGCGCAAGGCCCGCCACTACACCTGCAAATATGCTTTATCTGAATATTTGAATATACAAGAAAGATTATTTTATAAATTAAAACGTTTTTGATCGATTAACTTTGCATCAATTCACGATGGGAGGGAGATTTAAAAATCTAATTCCTTAAATCATCAGTTCAGGAGTTTATTCCTTCTCATTATTAGTGCTCACTAAATCAGCAATAAATTCATCTATAAAAACAGAACATTCCGAAGCTTCCGGATGAAGACGATATTCTGAATATCTTTTTATCTTTTCATTTAAAAGAATTGCCTTTTTCAGGACAGCGCGGACAATCTTCCCGTCGCTGTCAGCCGGCTCATAGCCTTCAAGCTGTTTTTGGGCCAGTTCGCAGGCCAGGAGCCTTTTTGTCCAATGGGTTGACAGCACATGGTCAGCTAAAGGGATCTTTGCATAAGAGCTCTTGAAACAGCTTAAGGCATTTAGTGCCATAGAAAATGAATCTCCCCCGTCTTTCATTGCCATCTGAGCCAGGCTGTTGAACAGCACCCTGTTATCAATATTCTCAATTTTATTCAGACGGTTATTACTCCTAAAAACCTTTATCAAATCCGCCTTTTCTTCCGCATCAAGGTTCGGACTGATTACAGCATCAACCAGCGCTGACGGCCGTTGTTCCAGGATCAGTTCAATGGCTCCGTCTATATAATCAGACAGGCTTACAATCTGGCTTCCGCCGACTATGCCAGGGCCGCTTATATAAAGAGCTTTGCCGTCTGGAATCACACATTTGAGTTTAGACCTTATAAGATAAAGGGCAAGAGTGTCGAGATCCTGATTATTAAAAGAACCATTTTCAATCCCGTTGTGGATACGTGAGGCTGCCAGATAGCATGTGACAGGATCCATGGATGAAAGTTTCTGTACCTCCTTTTGGGCGGCATCAGACATGCCTGCAGGAATTTTCAGATCATTTGCAGTGAGTATTTCAGATGTGAGCACGGGAAGCTGTTTTTTCAGGTCAAGAAATTCCATATAGCAGGATCGGATATCTTCTTTCATGGTCCTGCCCTTTTCAATATCATAGGGCTCATACTCTGATAATTTTCCGTACCTTATGTCAAAGGTATTGCAAATCCCCTGTTCATCAAATCCGATGGTGAGATATTTCACATTTTCTTTTTCAGTGATGCTGTAGAAAAAGGCCCTGCCGTTTCTCATTATTGTCCTGGGTTCACCCTGCTTTGAAATCACTTCTTCTTTTGTATCTCCCAGGTCAAAACCTTCAGGAAAACTGTAGGATGCAGTATAAGTCAGCATATAAAGAATAAGCGTTATAATCAGGCATGTTTTAATTTTCATGGGTTTATTCCATTTTATAATTTGGCCTTCGTGTGATTTTCTGCTTTTACGATTATCCTTCCCTTATAATCCTTTTGCATTTTCAACTGAGGGAGAAATAAGCATTGCATACCAGTTGTCTCCTTTAAGGAGTTAATGCCAAATTGTAGTATCAGACCAGGGATATTTTATGTTTTTTCAAATAAACGGTTATCCAGATAACTCCAGCTATAAAAGTCATAACATCTGCTATGGGAAATGATACCCATAACCCTGTAACACCATAAACCGGTGAAAGCAGAATAATAGACGGGAGCAAAAATAGTATATGCCTTGCACCGGAAAGTATTGTTGCAGGGAAACCCTTTCCTATGCCCTGAAAGAAAAAGCCTGGAACCATCTGAACACCAAGTATAAAAATGCAGATAAAATATAAACGTACCGCGTCTATGCCTTCGTTTATAAAGGAAGGATCTGTATTAAACATGCTTAGCATGATTTCAGGAAAACACATAATAACGGCCCAGCATAATCCTGTCCAGATCAGACCGGACAAAGAGGCCTTCCATACAAGTTCCGTTACCCGTTTCATTTTACCTGCGCCAAAATTATAACCCACAAGAGGTAAAAGCCCCTGCCCTACCCCTATGGCCGGCATCTGCACAAACCTTCCCATGCGGATAAGCACTCCAACCAGTGCCAGGGTTATCACACCGTGGGAGGCGGCAGTCCGGTTTACAAAACCCATTACAATAAACTGAACGCCTGATCTTACAATTGAGGCTATGCCGATTCTGTATATCTCGAATACTACACCCGGGTATGGAATAAAATAGGCCGGTTTAAATTCATAACCTGCCCTGCTTGAGATCAGATAAAAAAGATAAACAGCAGTACTGAATGCCTGGGCAATAACCGTGGCAAAGGCAGCGCCTGCAATTCCCATCTCCGGTATCGGCCCCAGGCCGAATATAAGTATGGGATCAAGAATAATATTAATAACAGATGACAGGACCATAACCGAGCTTGAAAACACCGGGTTGCCCTCTGCCCGGATAATGTTGCTCAGGATCATGGAAAGGCATGAAAAAATAATAAATTTTATCAGGACAGACACATACTCCCCTGCCAGTGGAAGAACTTCTCCCTCTGCGCCCAGTATTGCCAGTATTGATTCCATATTTGGAAGACACACCGCTGCAATAGCAATGCTTATTATAAGACAGAGAGTTATGGCGACACATGCTGCGATGTCGGCATTTTTCTTTTCACCTGCGCCGAGGGATCTTGATATAAGAGATGTTGCACCAACGCCGGTACCTGCGGCAAGGGCAATAAATGATAAAAGCAGCGGAAAGGTAACGCTCATAGCAGCAAGGGCATGGGAACCCAGACGCCCTACAAATACGGCATCTGCAACATTGTATGTTGATGCCACGGTCATTGATACAATGGCAGGACCTGAAAACCTAAACAGCAGCCTCCATATAGAATCAGTCCCCATGGCTTCTGAGCGTTTTTTATTACTTTTGTTTTTATTCACCTTCATGCTTACCTGCTGCAGCCCTTCCTCTTTTTTCATTTACAAACAGAGCAATAACCACAGCGATCAGAAAAAACACAGAACACACAAGGATAGCCCTCTGAAGCCCCAGCATAACCTGGAGAATACCGATACCCATAAGGCCGACAATAGCTGACAGCCTGTTTGAAAAACTCCACAGCCCAAAAAATTCTCCGGCCTTTGATGCAGGAGAAAACAGCCCAACCATTGCCCTGCAAGCAGACTGGGTAGAACCCAGGCCGAGCCCTGAAATGGAGCCTATCACTAAAAACATATGCTCATTTTTAAATGACGTATCAAACAGCCCGTTAATATAACCGGTAAGGTTGATAACACTGTAGATAAGTATAATTGTGATAAACCAGAGCATAAGCGTGATTATAAAAGTCTTTTTTGCACCCCACCTGTCCTGAATAATACCGAATAAAAAAGCGCCGCCGGCTGCAGTTAACTGGGTAATGACAAACATAAGGGTCTGGGTAGCACCGGACCACTTTACTATCTGATCACCGTATATGAATGCAAATGAAATAACAATGGAGAGCCCCGCATAGGCAAAAAAGAAGGATAACAGAAGAGTTATAAGATCCTTAAAATCTTTCACTTCGGATAGTGTCTGTTTAAGTCTTTTAAACCCTGCTGTTAAATAGGTTTCGCCATCAGGGAGCACCTTTGGTACAGTGTTGTCCTTAACCCATAAAAATGTGGGTATTGCAGTGACCAGAAAAAAAATACCGGTAACAGGGCCTACCATGCGAAGGCTGCTGATATTATCTAAAGTATATACGCCTGCATTAAATACAAATATTACAATTGCTGTTGATAGAAGACCGCCGAAATACCCAAGCCCCCATGCATAACCTGATATTTTACCCAGGTCTTCGGGCGGGCCAAGACCCGGTAGAAAGCTTGCCACAAAGGCCTCGCCGTATGAAAAACCTGTATTTGAAAGTATGATAAGAAACATGCCCCAAAAGATATACCCGGGCTTTACAAAGTAAAGCGAGACAGTAGCGATAACAGTAAGCAGGTAGCTTGCAAACAGGAACTTTTTTTTAGCACCTGCAAAATCCATTATTGCACCCAAAAGCGGAGAAGTTACAAGTACAATAAAATAGCTGATGGAAAGAGACATGCTCCACAAAAGGTTGCCGGAACGAAACTCGGGGCCGTCGCCCACTATAATTTTGGGAAATATTATGCAGAACACAACCGTTATTATCACGGTTGTATATGAGGAATTGGCAAAATCAAACATTGCCCATCCAAACAGTTCTTTGCGTGAAGCCCGCCTTACGCCTGACATTATAAGTGCTCCATATGTTTTTTGAATACAGGAATGAGAATAGAGTAAACAGGAAAGAGTAAAAGCAAATACCCTGTATGCCATTCACTTGTTATTCCCCAGTTTTCACTCTTTCCTATTTTCTATTTCCTATTTTCTACTTCCTAGCTTCTCTTTCTAACAAAATCCCTTATTGCAGATGCTGTTTTCACACCAGCCTTTATCTCATTGTTTGTAACTGCCCTCAGCCTGAACAGGTCATACTCACTTAATGGTGCTTTTATTTTTGGGCAGAGGTGATGAATACAGGTGTTATACCTTGCCTTAAGCCTGCACCCGTGTTCACCGACAAACAGGCAGTTATTTTCAATGATTCTATTTTCCGGTATTTCAACATCCATCAGCATATTCATAAGCAGGATAGTGTTGTCATACCAGGTTTCAATTCCAAAATGGCAGCACCCTCCGGGTTTTTCTGCGGCACAGAGAGAGCATGTTTCAACAACGCCAAGTTCCTTCATAAGTTTCCATGATTCGTCTATTGCTGTTTTAAATTCATTCAGCAGCATGGAACATGTTTCATCTCTTAGAATTTCTTTGCCATAAAAGGCGTACAGTTTTTTTGCCTTTTTCAGTTCTTCATCAAAATTATATAAATAGTACGGCATTTATTAGATTTTTATGATGTTAAGGTAATAATACTGTAGATAACCTTCATGAGGTTAAAAAGCAACGGATTAAATGGATTTTGTTGATTGATGATGGTAATGCGGAAAAGCAAAAACGGCGAAAAATTTTTCGTCCCTACATTGACCTGATTATTTCATAATACCATTACATATGGAAAACACCTGTTTTTAAAGCAATGGTGGAATTATGATGACATATAAATTATTAACACGTTTGTACCATTAAACAGACGCCCGGATCGGGCGTCTCTACGGGCATGAACATTCTATCACACGCGTAAACCGTAGGGGCACGAGGCATCGTGCCCTTATTCACTGTTTCCAGGCTGCCCATAAAACCGGGCACACTGCCGTGTGCCCCTACATATGTTTCATATCTTCCTGATCGGGTTCCGGGTAATTTTCTGCCATGATAAAAATAACAGGACATCCCAATAACGGAATAAAAAAAGCCCTTTTAATAAAAGGGCTTTTTTTTATTCCGTTATTGTAAACCGCCTTTAAAAATCAGGCTTTGCAGGAGTTTTGTACCCCTGTAACAGCCCCATTGGTACCTGCTGCATAAGCTCTTCAACAGTCCAAGGTTCTGCTCCTGCCTTGGTAAGATTATGGGATATAACCGGCTCCGAGTACATGCCTATGCCGTTTCCGCCAAGCTGAAAAATTGACCCGCTTATATCCTTGCCGGCCTCAGATGCCAGGTAGCATACAAAGGGCGCAACATATTCGGGTCCCGGAGTAACATCTATAAAGCTCATTCCCTTACCTGAAAGCCACACCTTTTTACCGTCCGAGCTTCCGTCAGATACGGTTTCAAGCTCCCAGGATGCTCTTGTTTTGGCAAAGGGAGATATTGCATTACAGGTTATACCGTGCTCTAGCATTTCTATTGCAACTGCCTTGGTAAGCCCGTAAACACCTGCATTGGCGGCACAGTATTCTGCATGTTTAATAACATCTCCGCTGAATGCCCTTGATACGGTGTTTATAATACGTCCGCTCTTCTGTTTGATCATATGAGGGAGTGCATGCCTTATGGTATTAAAGTATCCCTTCGGCTTAACACCTGTAACCCTGTCCCACAGCTCTTCTGTGATTTCCTCTACCGGGCATATACCGAATGCGCCTGCTATATTGGCAAGGATGTCTATGCTTCCAAAGTTATCAAGCGCCGCTTCAATGAGCTGGCCCGCGACCTTGAAATCAGACACATCGCCAAAAAAGGCTGCTGCCTCACCTCCCATATCCCTGATCTGCTGGGCTGTTGTTTCCGCATCGCCTTTTATTGCGTCCATTTCCTTTTTAAGTTTTTCAGTCTCTTCTTTTCCTACTGTTTCTTCATGAGTATCCTGAACCATGGCATATCCGGTGCTGCCGGGTTTACGGTTATTGGTTATAACCCTTGCACCTTCCTTTGCCATACCTATGGCTATTGCACGTCCAATACCCTGCCCTGATCCTACTACAACAGCGGTTTTACCCTTTAATGAATCACCCAAATACCTGTTCCTCCTTTAATTATTTTTAAGCCGGCGGCTGATTGCTGACAACTTTATACAGCATCCGGAAATGCTTTTTTTCCGGATGCAGATTATCTAATCGTACATTTCTGAAAGGCGGCCCAGATCAGCCACCTTTATATTGTTTTTATAATAACCGTCTCCCATAAGCACAGCACTGAAGTTTTTTCATTTTCAGTACCCGGCTGAGGCGGGGCCGACTTAATACCCGGACCTTCAGGCAGAAGCTCTGCCAGTTCTTTAGCCTTTCCTATGGGCATCATGGGAAAATCGCTGAATACAACACCATGCTCTTCATAATGCTTTTTCATATTATCCGGCAATGTGGATTTCGGATCATTAGTAACTATTGTAATCACATGTATTTTAAACAGTTTCTTTTTCTCAGGCAGAAGTTCACTCAACACCTTTACTGTGTTGTCCAGGCACAGTGAACGGCCCTTTTCTCTGTCAAAATTACCGTGAAAATCATCAATACTGATAAATATCTGCAGAAAAAGTTCCGCTTCATCAGCATACCTGTAAAAGAAAGACCGTGCCCTGCTGATATCATCAAAAAAACTGCCGTTTGTATTGAAGCTAGGATATATACCTGATTTTTCAACTTCCAGCAAAAGATCAATAAACTTATAAACTCCTTCTTTCCACAGGGTGGGCTCTCCGCCGGTAAAAAGCATTGTCCAGCTTGCATCTTTAATACTTTTACAGTCTGAAATACACTTTAAAATCTGCTCCCGGGTCTCGCAGTATCCGGGCTTTACTATATGATCATCAGACTCACCAACATACACATAACCGCAATGAGCACAGTTGAAATTACATTTGTGAAGCAGGGCAACACCCATCATGCTGCCGGTATTAAAAGGGCCAGCCATTAAGTTTTACACCTTTCTGATATTACAGAGCAGCCCCTTCCACTGCGGATAACCCATTACAGGTTCACGGCACATACAGTCAGTCAGCCTGTTGCAGTTTCCCTCTTCAGGCCATCCATGTGGGACGAGAACTGTTCTTTCCATTATTCTCTCATCAACTCGAGCCTTCATATTAACAAATCCTCTGTCGGTTTCAACAATAACATCATCATTATCCGAAATTCCGTACTGTTTTGCAGTTTCAGGGCCTAGTTCTGCATAGGGAAAAGGAGATCGATCATTAAGGGATGACACATTATGAAGCATGCTTCCGTTGTAATAAAGGTCTCTTGTACCGGTTGAAAGTATCAGCGGGTATTTTTCGCCGAGTTCATCCCACAGTATCCCCTGGGGACTTTTAAAGGGCTCGAGATAAGTAGGAAGAGGATCAAAGCCTGCATCGAGAAAGGCCTGGCTGTATATCTCGATCTTTCCGGTGGGAGTTGCAAAGTCACCTTCTTCAAGACCGTATTTCATATCGCTGTAATATTCTCCACCCGGTTTGGCCAGCAGCTCTTCAAGACCAAGACTTCCTGGTGCAAGCTCATGAGCGACAAGCTCTTCACCAGATTTCCATGGAAATTCGTCCCCGAAGCCGCATTTTTCCGCCAGCTCCGTATAAACTTCTCTTATTGATTTACATTCATGATACCTGGAAACAAGGGGTTTTCTTAGCATAAGATAGGGTATGCAGTGGCATACGTTATAATTATAGGCAAGACCCCAGAATTCAAACTGATTTGCTGCGGGCAGAACATAATCTGCAAGCTTTGCTGTTTCTGTCAAAAACTGATCGTATACAACAAGCAGGTCCAGTTTTTTAAATGCCTCGGTAAGGGCATTGGTGTCCGGCATTGTAACAAGGGGGTTGCCGCCCACCACGATAAAACTTTTTATTTTTTCAGGCACGCTTTCGGGCACCATATTCATAACACCATAGGGGCTTTTCCTGTTCCACAGCTGGTAAAAAAGCGGGTATTCATCTGCGCCAAGAGGCTTTCCTGGAAATGGAAGAGTTATGTTGGCAAGCCTGAGCCTCGGGCTTATCACCCATCCTCCCGGAACATTGATGTTACCGGTAAGGACCTGCAGGATAGCCATTGCCCTGTCTGTCTGGCTTCCGTTTGCACATTGGTCCTGAGTGCAGGTGCCGTGATAGATGCTGGCGCCCTTTGTTGTGGCAAACCTTCTTGCCAGATCGCGTATGTCTTCAGCAGAAATCGATGTAATGGGCTCAGCCCATTCCGGGGTATATTTTTTAATATGGGGTACAAGCTTATCAAAACCGAAAGTCCATTTTTCTACAAATTCCGCATCATAAAGTTTTTCTTCTATTACAACATTTATTAGAGCCAGAGCCAGTGCGCCGTCTGTGCCGGGGCGTATGGGAAGATACATCTCGGCCCTGTCTGCAATGGGGATTTTACGCGGATCTATCACTATTACCCTTGCGCCTTTTCTTATGTTTTCTTCCATGGCAAGGGAAAGCGGAAAATCAGAAGCATCGGGGTTATGCCCCCATAAAAGGTACAGGTTGGAATCCAGCCCTTCTACAGGATATTTACCGAATGTAATCTGCCTGGCCCGGATTCTCATCCTGTAGCAGATGCTTTCTACCGAAAAATAGTTGGGAGTTTTAAGCGCGGCTTTAAAACGCTGGGTAAGAGAAACCATTTCTACATTTTCAACACCGATTGAACCGCAGAAAAATGCGTTTACCGAAGGATCATATTTGTCACTCAGCTCACCAAGTTTTGCAGCAATTTCAGTAAGGGCCTGATCCCATGAAACCCTTTCAAAGCTGCCGTTCACCTTTTTTAGAGGATATTTAAGTCTGTCAGGATGGTAAAGATGCTCAATCGCTGCTCTGCCCTTGGGACAGAGATAACCTTTATTAAGCGGGTGATCCTTCTGACCCGCAACCTCAACAACCTTTCCATTATCTACTGTTACTTCCATGCCGCAGCTATGATAGCAAAGTGCACAACCGGTCAAATGCTTTTCCATACAGGGTACCTCCAGTTTAATATAAAGAATAATCTTTAAGATTAACGGTTTACTCATCATGAAAAAAACAATTATCACTGGTGAACTTACTTCATATCAATTATCGGAGTATATTTCAAAAAGTTTTTTATACAAAACTTGATAGAGAACTGCATCCTGATAAAAAACATCAGGATGCAGTTTAGAGCGGTCAGCGTTCAGCATTAAAATGAAGAGCATTGCAGTAAAATATATGAATGATCTGTAGGGACAAACGGCAGTGTGCCCTTTTTATTGGTTGTCTAAATGCCGGGGAAAAAGGCACGATGCCTCGTGCCCCTGCGTTATTAAGGATATATATAGTACCTTTATGGCTGTAGAGACGACCGATCCGGACGTCTGTTTAAATGGTATAAACGGGATAATAATTTAAATTGCATCATATTAATTCCCATCTTTGAAAAACAGGCGCACCAGAATGGTGCCTTTACCCTGCGCCTTGCGCCCTGCACCTGTCTTTATATCTTCTCAACCCTGACCGAACATGCCTTGTATTCGGCTGTCTGTGTCTCCGGATCATAAACCGGGTTTGTGAGCCAGTTTGCACACCCTTCTCTGAAATGAAAGGCCATCCAGACCATTCCCTTCGGAACTCTGGGCGTTACATTTGCCTTTACTTCCACGCTTCCTCTTCTTGAAGTAACACGGACTTTTTCATCATGAACCACTCCAAGCGCTTCGGCATCCATTGGGGAAATATCGGCGGTTTCTTCGCCCAAAAGATCATTAAGCCCGCCCGATCTTCCTGTCTGGGTTCTTGTATGGTAGTGATACAGTCTTCTGCCTGTACTTAAAACCATTGGGTAATCCGCATCAGGAACTTCTTTTGGAGGAGTCCATTCTACTGAAGCAAATACACCCAGTCCGCATGAGAACTGTCCACCCTGGTGCAGAAAGCATGTTCCTCCATGCTCCAGATCCGGACAGGGCCACTGAAGACCGTCGTTTTCAATTCTGTGAAATTTAATCCCCTTAAACTGTGGCGCCAGCTCTGATATTTCATCATCCCATATATCCTTACCGCTGTCAGACGTCCAGTCATGACCAAAACGTTTTGCGATCTGTTTCATTATCCACCAGTTCGGTTTTGCATCTCCGGGCGGTTCTGCAATTTTTCTTACCCTGTTAACCCTACGCTCGCTGTTGGTAAAGGTCCCGTCATCTTCACACCATGCTGCCGAAGGTAGAATCACATCAGCAAACCTTGTAGTTTCATTGGGAAATATATCCTGACAGACCAGAAATTCTGCGCTTTCAAGGCAGTGCTCAACATGTTTTATATCAGGTTCGGTGTTTGCAAGGTTCTCGCCGAAAATATAGAAGCCCCGTACTTTACCGGTAGTAAGCCCTTCCATCATGGCAGGTATCATCAGTCCGTTTTCTTTCGGAAGATCTTTAACACCCCATGCCTTTTCAAACTTGTTTCTTGATGAAGAGTCTATAACCCTCTGGTACCCGTGATAAACATTGGGAAGAGCACCCATGTCACAGGCGCCCTGAACATTGTTCTGACCTCTTAAGGGATTTACGCCTCCGCATTCAACACCCATGTTGCCAAGCAGCATCTGGAGGTTTGCAACGGACATAACATTATTTTTACCGCATGTATGTTCGGTTATACCAAGCGTGTAGCAGAGCATGACAGGTTTAACACTTGCAAGTTTTCTGGCGGTTTCTTTTAAAAGATCTGCGCTTATTCCGGCAACCTCTGCACCTCTTTCAGGCGGATATTCCATCACCTTTTCTTTAAGTTCATCAAAACCAGTGCAGCATGAATTCACAAACTCTTTATCATAAAGATCTTCTTTTATAATTACATGCATAAGGCTGTTTAAAAAGGCTATGTCGCTCCCGACTTTTATCGGGACATAGAGGGACGCATGGTCAGCAAGCACATGTCTTCTGGGGTCTGCCACTACCAGTTCGGCTCCGTTCATCACAGCGTTTTTAACAAAGGTTGCTGCAACCGGATGAGCTTCGGCCATGTTTGAGCCGATCACAAAAAACATTTTAGCTTTTTTGAATTCTCCAAAGGAGTTGGTCATTGCACCTGACCCGAAACTTGTCGCAAGACCTGCGACAGTAGGAGCGTGTCAAGTACGTGCGCAGTGGTCTATGTTGTTGGTTTTAAACACAGACCTGAATAGTTTCTGCATCTGGTAGGAGTCTTCATTTATGCTTCTTGCACAGCTTACACCGGCAAGTGCGTCGGAACCGTGATTTTTTATTATCTCCTTAAACTTATCAGCTACAAGGTCAAGGGCCTCATCCCATGATGCTTCACGGAATTCACCGTTTTCTTTTATTAAGGGAGTTTTGAGTCTTTCTTCGGAATAGATAAAGTCATAGCCGAACCTGCCTTTAACACAGAGCCGTCCCATATTTGGGGCGCCGTTTTCAACTGCTGTTACCTTCTTGATTTTATCGCCGTCCATATGGAGCCATAACTGGCAGCCTACTCCGCAGTAGGGGCAGGTTGTTCTGACTTTTTTTATATTTGATGCAGGTGCATATCCTGCGGATTTTTTTTCTGTCAAAGCGCCAACCGGGCAGACTTCTACGCACTGACCGCAGAAAACGCAGTCGCTCTCATTATAGGGTTTATCCCCCTTTGTAACTATTTTGGTTCTGCCGTCTATTTTTTCCATGGAAAGAACCCTGTTTACCACAAGCTCATTGCAGGCCTTTACACACCTTCCGCAGGAGATACAGCGGGAAAAATCCCTGACAATAAGAGGATTTATATTTTCGGTGGGGAACTTTGTTTTTTCAACATCAAAGCGTACATTTTTTACCCTGTACTCTATTGCCAGATCCTGAAGACGGCAGTCTCCGTATGACGGGCATATATCCTCATGCTCAGGAGGGGATAAGGACTGAAGCTGAAAATCCGTCCATGAAGCAACATCTGCACTGCCGGCCAGACAGTTATGATCACCTGATGCAAGCAGAAGCTCAATATTGAACCGCCTTGCTTCAATCACCTTTGGTGAATCCGTGTAAATCTTCATCCCTTCAACTGCCGGAGTATTGCAGGAAGTCACAAGCTCGTCACTGCCTTCAAGTTCAACAAGGCATATCCTGCAGGCACCGGACGGAACAGTATCTTTCAGGTAACATAGCGTTGGAATATGAACTCCTGCAGATTCTGCGGCATCAAGGATAGTATCTCCGTTTTTAAAACCACACTCTTTCCCGTTAATCGTAATAAACTGGTTTTCCATAATTTCTCCTTAGAAAAATTAAAGTCTGCTGCGGTGAGATTTCATTTTAAAGAACTGCACTTATATCGATATTAACACAAGCTATATATCAATTCCGATATAACAAATCAAAATAAATCTAAAAACCCTTTTATAAATTCGGTTTTGCCTGTATTAATGCGATGCAAATCATGAAAAAAACTGATAGATTAAACGGAATATGATTACCGGATAAATCAAAATTAAGGAGGTTGCCTGCCTTGGAAAGCAGTGAAAAAAACCAGAAAGCTCCGAATAAAATTACCAGAGAAGAGATGGATAAAATAGTAGCAAAGGCCAGAAAGTCACAGGCAGATAATATGAAGGGCTACCGTGAACGCTCCTTAAGTATTCACCCGTGGGTCTGTGCCAGGTGCGGAAGGGAATTTACTGCAAAAAATCTGCACATGCTTACAGTCCATCACAGGGACCATAACCACGATAACAATCCCCCTGACGGAAGCAACTGGGAAAACCTCTGCGTTTACTGTCATGATAATGAGCACAGAAGATATCTTGATCACCTTGACGGTGAAATGCCGGATACAGACAATAAAAAGTCCGATTCAATGACTCATAATCCCTTTGCCGGACTTGCTGATCTGCTGAAAAAATAGAAATCAGAGATTAAATGCCGGAGATCAGAGGTCAGAGATCAGTGGTCAGAAAAAACTAAAGCAGCTAACCACGGAGGACACTGAGTTCACGGAGAAGATCAAAAGACAAAAACGTTTTTTAAATAATAAAATGCTTTTCTCCGTGTTCTCCGTGCTCTCTGTGGTGAAAATTAAAGTTTTTTATTAAAAAAATATAAACTCAAGCTTAAATCGACAGTATTGCGCTTTGCGCCCTTTGTGCTTTTGCGGTTCAATCTTTTAGCCAGAAAATCAGCCCAAAACTTAATCTGGACTTTGCTTATAAGCTGTGTCATCATAATTATCATTCACACATAACTGCAGGAGGTAATATGGCTGTATTATCGATTTCCCGTCAGTTTGGAGCAGGGGGCTGGACCCTTGGCAAATCTATCTCAGATCAGCTTGGCTATAAATTCGTAAGCTCACAGATCATAAATGAAATGGCAAAGGAAGCAAACGTATCCATTGAATGGGTAAAGGGTGTTGAAAAACATGCCGGCGACTGGCTTATGCGTTTTGTATCTAAATTCGTAAACGGTAAATTCATTGAAAGACATGTAGGCGAAACAAGAACGGATTTTGATGAAAAGAAATATATACTGTTCCTTCAAACCGTCATGAACAGGATCGCAGATGAGGATAAAATTGTGATTCTCGGCAGGGGAAGCCAGTATATTTTACAGGGAAGAGAAAACGTTATTCACCTGTTTCTTGTGGCAGACATTGAAGACCGAATTAAATTTCTGGAAAAGATCTGGAAGGTCAGCAGAAGAGAAGCCAAAAAGGAAATTGCCATTCGTGAAAAAAGAAGAGAATCTTTTATGAAGTATTTTGAACAGGGCCCGACAAGTTCTCCCAATCTTTATCATATGATATTAAATACCAGCAAAATAGATTTTGATCAGGCAAAAAAAACAATTATATCTCTGGTTCTAGATCTTGATAAAAAAATGAAAAAATAATTATACATTGTATTCATTAACAATATGGAAATGAAGACATACTAATAAGAAGCCTGCAGAGATATAATAAAAGCCAGTCTCTGCAGGCATTTTATTATGTAACGTATTAAACTTAAATTTTGACAGTTTTTTGACATAGGCAGCATTTCCCAGATAGTTTTACTTAACTCCAACTCAATCAGCACCATTTTTACCATATCATAACAAGGCATGTTTTTTGCTTATCTAAAGTGATGAAATTCATTTTATGTTATCTCTTTAAATTACCAGGGTTAATAATGACACCTGTATCAGGTAAAATATCAGTTTTGAAAGATTTACATTTTTCAGGCATTCTAAAAAAAACACTGCCAGCTATGCCTGTCTTTTTTTTTCTTACACTGCATGCATCCCTGGTTTTTGCACACAATGACACAGGTTTTTTCCTGAAAATACCCGCACGTGGAATAATAATAACTGCATCAACAATAATCCTTATTATTTTACTGTCAGGAATAGCTTATGTCCTTAAACGCAGACTTGATGATAAAATGGCAAAACTGGAGAAAGCACAGCAGGAACTGCTCAAACAGACAGAACAGTTAAAGATGGCCAACGAAGTTACGCAGACAGGTCTGTGGGAAAGCAATTACGATGAAAAAACAGTATTTGTAAGTGAACAATGGTACAGCATGCTGGGTTACAGCAAAAAATCCATGACCATGATGATCTCGGACCTACTGGAATATGTTCATCCTGAGGACAGGGAGCTGATCATCGATTTTTATGAAAACAGAGCTGTAAAATTTGATAAAAACAGTTTTGAAAAAGAAATACGGCTGCGCCATAAAGACGGGTCATACTGCTGGGTACTTTCACGCTCAAAGGTTATTGAATGGAACAGTGAAGGAAAGCCTGCCCGCATAATAGGCCTGGATATGAATATTCAGACATTTAAAAATGCGCGTATGGAAATAGAAAAAAGTGAAAAATTATTTCATGCAATATTTGAAAATGCACCCTACCCCGTTTCTATTTCAGAATTATCAACAGGCCGTTTCCTTGCTGCTAACAGAGCATTTTTTGATTTTCACGGGATTACCAGAGACGATCTTTCAGAACTTACAGTACAGACCAGTTCAACAATCGATAAAGAACAACACTTAAAAATCGTTGAAGAACTGGAAAGTAAAGGAGTTATTAAAAACCATGAAACCGAAATTATTAAAAAAGACGGGTCAAAAAGCAGTATAGTCTTTTCATGCGTATTACTCGATCCTGAAGGTAACAAAAAGGTTCTCGGCATAACCGTAGATGTGACGGAAATGAAAAATGCAGAAAAGGAGAGGGAAAAACTCCAGGAAAGACTGCATCACTCCCAGAAACTTGAAGCTGTTGGTATTCTTGCAGGGGGTGTAGCCCATGATTTTAACAATATGCTCGGAGCTATCATAGGTTATACCGAGCTTACCATGATGGAAATGGACCATGAAGATCCGCGCAGAAAAAACCTCGATGAAATAATGAGTTCTGCCAGGCGCTCTGCAGGCCTTGTCCGCCAGCTGCTTGCCTTTGCCCGTAAACAGAAAGTGGAACCGGTGCTGTTTGATATTAATAAATCAATCGGGGATCTCCTAAAAATGCTCCGGCGCCTTATAGGAGAAAATATTGAACTTGTCTGGGAACCTGGAGATGAATCTCTCAGGGTAAGTATGGACCCCTCCCATTTTGATCAGATCATGGTTAATCTCTGCGTAAATGCCAGAGACGCTATATCTGATGTCGGCAGCATCACCATTGAAAGCAGCAGGGTATTTATAGATGAAAATTTTGCATCACCTCAATACGATATACCTCCGGGGGAATATGTAAGACTTACTGTAAGCGATACAGGATGCGGCATGGACAGAGATACCATTCAGCACATATTTGATCCCTTTTATACGACAAAAGAGATGGGACAGGGAACGGGAATGGGGCTTGCAACAGTCTACGGCATCATCAAACAAAACAAAGGTCTGATCAATGTTTACAGTAAAGAGGATAAAGGCACAGTATTTATAATATATTTGCCATTGAGCTCTGAAGAGCTGTCAGAAGAGCAGGTTATTCCTGCGGAAAAAGTACCGAGAAGCCAGGGCGAAACAGTCCTTTTACTGGAAGATGAACCTGCGCTGCTTGAACTTGCAAAAATAATGTTAACGCGCCTCGGGTATAATGTCATATCAGCGACAACACCGGCAGATGCTGTTAATATAGTTGAAGATAAAAACCTGGACATACATCTTTTAATTACTGATGTTATAATGCCCGAAATGAACGGCAGAGAACTGGCTGACAGGGTGCAGGCAATAAGACCGGATGTTAAGGTAATTTTCATGTCAGGTTATACGGATGATGTTATCGGCAGCCAGGGAGTACTTGAAAATGGAGTCCCGTTTATCCAGAAACCTTTTTCAATGAAAAATATCGGTATCATAATCAGAGAAGTACTTGCCCAGTGTCCCTCCTGTTGAAACCAGCGCCTGTTTTCCCTTGATTTTTACACGCAGAAACCCTAATAATTTCATTTATTAGCTTAAAGCAAACCGTTTTCCGTTTTACCGGTCCGGCCTGTGCGGACATAAGTCTTTTCATTAAATATTGATATCATCATAATCAGGAAATACAACCTATTAACCGGAGAGAAAAATGGGAAATTTATCATTTTGCAGAACAAAGAGTTTTTTCCTTTTTTTGCTGGTCTCACTCTTAATAATTACATCGGCCTATTCACAGGAAACAGAGCTTTATGAAAAGTATGTTAAGCATTATGTCTCCACACAGAAGTTTATGGGCTCGGTACTCGTAGCAAAAAACAACAGGATTGTATTCAATAAAGGCTTTGGCTCTGCCAACCTGGAATGGAATATACCCAATACACCCGAAACAAAATTCCGTCTTGGTTCTATTACAAAACAGTTTACAGCCGCTGCAGTCCTGCTGCTTGAAGAACAGAAAAAGCTGAACACAGATGACCTTTTAAAAAAATATTTTCCTGACATACCTTCGACATGGGAAAATATTAAAATCTTTCATCTGCTCACTCATTCATCAGGTATACCCAACTTTACAAATTTCCCGGAATATCAGGAAGAACAGCTTACACCGCACACACCCGAAGAAATTGTGGATATATTCCGATATAAGCCCCTTGATTTTGAGCCCGGTGAAAAAATGAATTACAGTAACTCCGGGTATATAGTTTTAGGATGCCTTATTGAAAAGGTCAGCGGAAAAACCTACCAGGATTTTTTAAAGAAAAATATATTTGATCCCCTCGGAATGAAGGATTCCGGCTATGATTCCAATACCGCAATAATAGACCACAGGGCAGCAGGATACAGCTTAAGCCCCAAAGGTTATATAAATGCAGGTTATGTACATATGAGCATTCCCTTTTCAGCAGGGGCTCTCTACTCTACCACAGAAGACCTGCTTCGGTGGGAACAGGGACTGTTTGGAGGAAAACTGCTGTCGGATAAATCACTGGCAAAAATGATCACCCCATACAAAAATAATTATGCATCAGGTCTTACGACAGGAACTGACGATGGACATAAATTCATTCAGCATGGGGGCGGCATTCAGGGATTCATGACCCACCTGGCATGGTATCCTGATGACAAAATAACCATTGTTGTTCTTTCAAACGTGAACAGTCCAGCTCCTCCTCAGCTGGCCCGAAACCTTTCTTCTATTGCACACGGAGAAAAAGTTGTGCTTCCAAGTGAAAAAAAGGAAATAGACGTACCTGTTGAAATTCTGTCCCAGTATGTCGGAACCTATGAACTGACTCCCGGATTGAACATTATGATCACGCTTTCCGGTGACAGTCTTATAAGCCAGGTTAGCGGACAGGGGAAAATACCCATATTTGCAGAAACTGAAACAGTATTTTTCCTCAGGGTTGTTGATGCCCAGCTGGAATTCATCAGGGATGACAGCGGTAAAGTTACACACCTCCTTCTAAAACAGAGTGGCACTGAAAACAATGCAGTAAAAATCAGTGATACTGTATTTGAAAGAAAAGAAATAAAAGTATCTGCGGATATACTTTCTCAATATGCAGGCACCTACGAACTGGCGCCAGGTTTCAGTCTTGTTGTCACACAGAAAGACGATCATCTTATGGTTCAGGCAACAGGCCAGCCTCAGAACCCGGTATATGCAGAATCGGAAACAATGTTTTTTTATAAGGTTGTAGATGCACAGATTGAATTTTTAAAAGATGAAAACGGTAAAGTAGCCCACCTCATACTGCATCAGGGGCCGAGGGATATGAAGGCGAAAAAGAAATTAAACCAGGGAGAATAATATTTTATGATGTTTGAATATTTTTTAAGCATGAGACATATCAGATCAAAGAAGAATAAATCTTTTATATCCGCAATATCATTTCTTTCAATAGCAGGAATAATGATGGGGATAATGGCTATGATTGTTGTTTTATCAGTCATGAACGGATTAAAAAAAGAATTTCTTCATATTATACTGGGGCTCCAGTCTCATGTCACTGTTAACACCCAGGGGCTTCCTCCGGAAGAACGCAAAATTCTGCTTAAGGACATAAGATCTGTTGAAGGAGTGCTGGAAATCTCACCATCCATAGATAAAAAAACATTAATCAACTGGAGTGCACCTGCCGAGCTCAGAGGGATTGACCCGGACAGTATCTCAAAAGTAGTTGATATAGATACGATGATAAAATCAGGAAATATATCGACACTTAAAACATACCACGATGGAGTCCCGTCAATATTTTTAGGGTGTGACCTTGCTGCAAAACTGGATGTGGGGGCAGGCGATAAAATCAGGCTGATGACGCTGAACACAAGGATAACCCCTCTTGTGCCGAAACCCAATTATGGTGACTTTATAGTCACAGGAATTATTGAATCAGGTTCTGCTGATATTGATTTATCTCTTGCGGTTGCCTCCTTAAAGGACGTTCAAAAACTTTTCAGCATGAAAGACAGGATCAGCAGTTTTGAAATAAAAGTAGAGGATGCAGATAAATCCGACATAATCAGCCAGAAGATCAGAGAAAAAACCGGGTCTCTATATTTTGTGCATGACTGGAAATACAGGAACCAGAATCTTCTTGCAGCGCTTCAGATAGACAAATACTGCCAGTTTATAATCTGCCTGATGATAGTGCTTGTTGGAGCTCTTAATATAATAAGTGCACTGGTCATGACAGTTATGGATAAGTCACGTGACATTGCGATATTAAGAACCATGGGAGCCACTAAAAAGAGTATTATGGCGGTTTTCATGATAGAAGGACTTTTTGCAGGAATGGCTGGAACTATAGCAGGAATTTGTTCCGGGTTGGGGATATGTTATATATTATCAAAATATGAAATATCACTGCCGTCGGGTTTATACCCCATGTCCACAATACCTGTTCAGGTTCAGTCCCTGGATGTTGCAGCAGTAGCATTCTCAGGCCTTCTTATTGCATTTCTTGCAACAATATACCCGTCATGGCGCGCTTCGGTTCTTAACCCAATTGAGACATTAAGATATGAGTAGCAGGCATTTCTCAAATTATTACCGAAAGGAAATTCAATGTTGTACAGCAAAATAAAAACCAGTTTTCATTTTCCCATAAAAACAGTGTTACTTATTACCTGCTTCATGTTATCCATCCCGTGCATTTCCATTGCCAAGGCTCCTGGTTTCAGCAGCGTGTTTGGAAGCAATATGGTTTTACCCCATGATAAACCGGTTACACTGAGCGGTTATGCTGAGCCAGAAACATGGCTTACACTTGAAGCAGGCGGATGGACATTCAATTTTAACACAAATGACAAGGGGCAATGGAAAATAGCGATACCGCCCCTGAGAGCTGGCGGGCCTTACACCATAAGGCTGAAAGACGGTAATGGCTCGGAAACAGTGCTTGAAAATATCATGGCCGGTGATATCTGGCTGTGTTCCGGACAGTCGAACATGGCCTACCCTGTTGTTGCTTCTGTTGATCAGCCTGATTCCTACAATAAAGGGCATGAAGGGATACGGCTTTTTACAGCACCCATGAAAGCGGAACTTAATCCGCAGGATGTGTTTACAGATCCTGTATCATGGCTGCCTGCTTCCGATGAAAACATTAAAAACTTTTCTGCAGTCTGTTACTTCTTTGCCAGAAAAAAACTGGAACAGGACGGTATTCCGGTGGGGCTTATTAATGCCTCATGGGGAGGTTCTGCTATTGAGGCATGGATAAGCGAACAGGGGCTTGGGAATATCATCGAATATGACCGCAAGGTAAATCAGCTCAGGCAGTACAGAAAGGACCAGAGGAAGGCAGAAATGGCCTTTGCAGAGGACTGGATGAACTGGTGGCAGAAAAGCTCTGATCAGGGACAGGTCTGGAAAAAGGGTTTACTTGATACAGATGCAGACTGGCGCCCTGCTCCGCTAAAGGACTGGAAAACCTATGAGGATGACCGATTAAAGGAACACCACGGCATGATATGGTTTTCTGCAGGGTTTGAACTTACGGCAGAGCAGCAGGTAAAAAAAGCAAGCTTTGTTTTAGGTAAAATTGATGAGGTCGATTCCACATGGATTAACGGAAAGTTCATTAAAAACAGTTTTGGTTACGGGACAAGGCGGGAATATCCTCTTGATAAAGGAGTACTTAAAACAGGAACAAATCAGATCACTGTAAACATACTTAACACATGGGGAGCAGGCGGCATGACAGGACCTGCTGAAGATGTAGGCATTAAATTTGATGACGGAGAGTTCCTGCCTCTGGGTGACAAATGGAGTTACAGGTTTATACCGAAAAAAACAGGTTTTCCTCCGCGCAGCCCATGGGAAAGCGTATCAGGTATTACAGGAATGTTTAACGGCATGATTTCACCACTCAAACCTCTTACTCCTGACGGGGTTATCTGGTACCAGGGTGAGTCAAATGCCGAAGCAAGCGGTACATATCACAGCCTGCTTTCTTCACTTGTGACTGACTGGCGCAGACATTTCAGTAAAAACTTCCCGTTTATAATAGTCCAGCTGCCAAATTATGGTGAGATAGCAAAAACACCATCAGAATCAGGATGGGCAGCAATACGAAATGCTCAGCAGCAGGTGGCCCTTGAAGATGAACTGGCTGGACTGGTTGTAACCCATGACGCTGGTGATGATAATGATATTCACCCCAGGAAAAAATATATTGTTGGAGAACGTGCAGCCCTTGTTGCCGGTGCTTTAAACGGAAACGGCATAGCAGACGGTATAGTACCCAAAGTAATAAACTGTGATTCAAATACAGCAACACTGGAATTTTCTCCCCCTCTAAAGCCTGATAATAAAGAGGTAGAAGGATTCATCCTGTGTAATAATTCAGGCACCTGTGTTTTTACAGAGGCAGAACAGACGGGAAGCAGAATAGTGGTAAGTCTTAAGAAATTACAGAACGCAGATAAAATACGCTACTGCTGGTCAGACGGTGGGCAGTGTACATTAAAGGCATTAAACAATTTGCCGGTCAGCTCATTCGAGTTGAGCCTGACCACTGAATCAAATAAAGGTTTTAACTAGTGCCCATCCATAACTTGTTTCTTTTATGGATGGGAACTAACTAAATATTTTAACAGGAGGTATTTATGAACTGTCCAAAATGCAAGGGTGTTACTTATGAAATGAAACTGGAAGGAGTCGAAGTAGACTTCTGCTCGGCCTGTAAGGGAATATGGTTTGATGAGGATGAAATGGCGTTTATTGTAGAGCTTCCTCATGACATGCCTGAAATTGAAGAAGTAAAAAAAGAGGCAAAAAAAACAGAGTATAGCTGCCCAAGATGCAGTGAAACGCTGGAAGAAATGAAATTTGTAAAATCAAATGACCTGCTTATTGACAGATGCCCTGGCTGCGGAGGTATATGGCTGGATAAGGGTGAGTTTCCCAAAGTTGAAGAAATTGCATCTCATATAGGTGATTCAAAATCCAAAATCATGCTGGCCTGTAAGTATTTTAAAGAAAACGGTTATGAAATACTGGGGATTAAATAGCTGACAGCTATCAGCAGTCAGCGTTCAGCGAAAATACCTGAACATGCTCGATCGTTTTTTTATAAATACCAATATTCATACCAACTGTAGGGGCACACGGCAATGTGCCCTTGAACTGGCTCGGTTCTTTAAAATGGGCACACTGCCGTGTGCCCATACAATTCCCTCTTTCCACCGGGACACCTGCCTGTCCGGAAACTAAAAAACGGGCGGACGCAAGGCCCGCACCCTACAGTGCATCGCTATATTTACATCACAAAAACACATTACTTAATGCATGGTGCAGACCGACGTGTCTTCCTGCAGTTATAATCACTCAATTATCTGGTATTTCTTCCGCGCAGCATCCTTCGGTATTCCGTTAAAATGCCACCATTCATAACTCAAAGGGATAAACCCCGCCTCTTTCATCACATCAGCAAGAAGTTTCCTGTTCCGTTTCTGTTCTTTATTCAATCCAAATATCCTGAGCTTTCCATACCCCAAATAGATCAGTAAATTGCTTTTATAAAAAGGAGTAAATCCCATATCTATTTCTTTCCCGTCAGCATTAATTACGGTTACATCAACAGCAACACCGTAATTGTGCATTGAACCTTTATCAGGATTAGCGACAAATTTTTCATACTTTGTCCCTCTCATTTTTTCATACATAAGCCGTGATACACTTCGAGGTCTTGCTGCATCCATAATCAAAAGGCTGTATCCCGGATATTTTATTTTGAGATAGTTCTGGGCCACCGACAGTTTTTGAGCAACCTCCTTTTGCAGATAGGCTTTTTTAAATCCATTATAAAAATTCTCCCGAAAGAAATTATTAACGGGATCTGAATTAACAAGATCAACTTTTATGGTTTTATCAATAGTGTGAATATCAATAAGCCCTGCCTTTATAAACTTTTCTTCAATTTTATTATCGCCTGCACAGGTACATGAAGCGGTAAAAAGAACTGCAGTTAAAATACATCTATAAAACATTGTTTTGATTATGGTCATGCTCCCACCTTTTGTTGAGTGTTTGAGGAGAGCATAGAATATGGATGTGAAATTAAAATGAATGCAAAATGAAATAAGAGGATAATATGATTTTATAAAAAACGGGATCACCCTTTTGTCGCCGGAAAAAATATCCGGCAATTAAGAATGACCCCGTTTTTTTAAAGAAAAGAAGAAGCCTTTAAGGTTAAATGCATTTAGCATTTAACCTTGAATCCTTAAAACATTAAATTCTTAGATTCGTAAACAATCGAATCCATGAACTCTTCTATTACCTCCAGTCATCAATATTTGTACTTCCGCCCATTGTTACCATATTTCGGTTAAGCATAAAGTCTGTTACAAACCATGTTGTCTGGCCGCCGCCTCCGGTAACGATTATGTTTATAGCAGCTTCATTAAAGGGCTTTATCATCTTTTTGGAGGGATACACGGTTTTTTCAACGTTCTGCGCAAACCATTTGATCAGCTCTTCCTTGGTATTGTAACCATAGGTATCCTTTAAAAGCTCGGCAACAGTCGGATCCATAATGACTGTGGCTGATCCGAATGTAAGGGCCTTCATCAGGTCCCCCATCCACATATAAACAGGGTACTCCCTTTTGGCCTCAGTTACACATGATATGTATGACCACCCGGTTGCAACGGTTAATACGTTATCATTCTCGTCAAAACCTGCCTGAACATGAAAAGGCTTCCACCCTTTGGGTAGAGCTTCTTCGTTTTCGGCAATACATACATTGTTGTACTGCAGGGTGCTTCCAAGGGTACTCCATGTTGTCTTTTTACTGTGCAGACCGCCTATAGTCTTCGACATGATCGTGTAGCTGCGGCCAATAACTGAATTAGCCAGGGCGTGGGGGCCCATAACATTATGACCGTAGTTCATGCCTATTTCATCCCTGATCGGTCCGTTAATCAGAATCATGTTGGCCATGGATGAGGTTGAGTTACCAAAGGGTACATGATTTGCCAGTGCCAGGATCACAGGAAGGTGTTCGGGTTTGGCCCCTGCCATAACAGCACAGGTCGCCACTCTTTCTACTGTAACTTCGCGCCTTCCTCCGGGCCAGTCCAGGACCTTTATGATTTCTGTGCGGTCATGGGTTGTACCTTCAAGCATCTCATTTACACGCTCTTCTGTAGGAAGGACGATTGGAAGATAATCTGTCCAGTCATTGTCCTTAAAAAGCTGGTGAAGATTTGCTTCTGTGTCCGGCCCAAGAAAACGTGATGCGCCCTTTGGTGGCTCAGGTGCAGGGCCTTTGTATTTTTCCTCTTCTGTTCGCGGAGAGGTAAGAGCCTCGATAAATGCCTGCATCATTGGTTTTCCGGATACAGTATCATTGCTGTTAAAAACATATTTGTGATGAACTTCCTGGGGCTGACCTGCTACAGGAAAGGGAAAGCCCAGGTATCTGATTGGAGATCCGTTATTATACTGGTAGTTATAATTAAATGCGTAGTTAACGATATTTGATGCAGAGCTTCCTACAGTAGGAATACCATACTGCTGTTCCAGTTGTTTACAGTTTCGGCTCACGGCCGAAATACAGCTGTCTCAACCGGCTATCCCGATCATGGCCGCATCTCCCTTTTCACCGATTTCCTTAAGGAGTTCCGGCTGTTCCTGCATGTAGGAACCTTTTACTTTTCTGGTTTCAAATTTTACGCTGGGCATGTTTTTGGCAAACCAGGCTATCATCTCTTTGTAAATACTTGGAGCAGCGTCATCGCCGCCCCAGCCGATATCAACAAGGAATATGGTTTTTCCTTCAAGCGTTTTAAGCCTGGGTGTAAGAGGAACCCTGTCCACCATCCTGTTGGGCGGCGTCGGATTCAGCACCCTTATCTTTTTCTCGGCTGAGTATGCTGTAGAACACACAGCAATGAGGAGAATAATTAATATTAAGGAACATAATCTTTTAGTCAATTTACACCTCCATTTCATGGGTTGGCAATTCATAAAAAACTTCCCTTTTCATTGTCAAAGTATATGGAGGAGTGAATTATGTGTCAATATTTATCAGCGGGCACTTTTTAAAAATATCCTGAGAGATATCAGGTAGTTTTTTAATATTACAGCCGTCTTACGGTGATATTTTCTCCCTGATACAAAATAAAACAGGCATCTGAATTATTTATTATCCAGCACCTCACGAATTATATTTAACATTTTGTTCATAATAATCGGTTTCATTATAAATGAATTAATCCCATTTTCCTTTGCACTCTTTTCATTTATTTTATCACTGAAGCCGGTACATAAAATTGCAGGAAAGCCGGGTGTGATTTTCCTGATCTCTTTTATTAAATCAATGCCGGTTAAATTCGGCATAGTCATATCCGTAATTACAAGATCAAACATATCAGGACCGGACCTAAAAACATCAAGCGCATCCAGACTGCCTGACATCGGCGTAACTTTATAGCCATATTTTTCAAGCATTCGCTGTATTACTTTTACTGTTGCTTTTTCATCATCCACAATAAGAATCGACTCAGTACCGGTTTGTGAAGAAGTCACATTATATTCGTCCTCAGCAGATTCGATATCTGACAAAGGCAGATAAACACAAAATGTACTCCCTTTGCCGATGCGGCTTTCAACTGTTATTCCTCCGCCGTATTCCTGTACAATGCCATGGACAGTTGCAAGCCCGAGGCCGGTCCCCTCCCCTATCTTTTTGGTTGTATAATAGGGCTCAAATATCCTGGCGACTGTATCAGGAGATATACCAACCCCATTATCTCTTACCATCAGCTTTACATACTTTCCCGGTTTTAAGCCGGTTGCGCCTGTGTTATTACCCGGTGCCAGCTCCTCATTATTAACCGTAATCTCCAGCAGCCCTCCGCTGTCCCTCATTGCATAGGCAGCATTAGTGCAGAGGTTCATAAGTATCTGGCTCAGTTGTGTAGGATCACCCATAATCACATCCGAAGCAGCTTTAAAAGAGTACTCAATATCAATAGTGGTCGGCAAAGTTGAGCGTAAAAAATCCAGAGCTTCTCTTACTATGGGAGTTAACTTTAAAGGAGCTCTTTCATCGGATCTTTTGCGCGCAAACGTCAGTATCTGCTTAACAAGGTCTCTTGCGCGTCTGCCGGCCCTGTGAATCTCTTTCATAGTGATATGTCCGGGATCATCGGAAGGAAGATCAGCCATAGCCATCTCAGTAAGTATCATGATAGGAGACAGTATATTATTGAAATCATGTGCTATTCCGCCGGCAAGAGTTCCTATGCTTTCCATTTTCTGAGCCTGCTGGAGCTGGGCTTCCGTTTCTTTTATTTTTGTTATGTTAGTAAGCGCAAGCAGCACCATTTTGTCTTTATCTGATTCCACTATTTTAGTTGAAATCAGCAGATCCAGGGCTGTCGCCTTTCCATTCATAACAAATTTCATTCTGCCCTCTTCATCAATATGAGGAATACCGGTAATAAGTGTATCCTGTACCCTCATTCTTATAGGACATTTTGTGCAGTCCTCATTTAAACCGCATCCCTTTCCATTAAATGAATTAAGGCATTTAAACACTTCGCCGCCTAAAAGACCGATCAGGTCAATTTCTTTACGGCCCGCAAATTCAATCCCCTTGTGGTTAATCTTTTCTACCCTTCCATCTCCGTTAACCAGGAGCATAATGTTCGGCGCACTGTTAAATATAATATCAAGAGTTTTTGCCTGAGACTTTACTTTTTCTTCGGCAATTTTACGATCGGTAATATCAGAAAATGTAACAGCAAACTGTCCCGGCTTTGGACTGTATGCTGCACCACCAAAGTACTTTTTATTTACAGGGGAATAACGCTCATAGGAGACGGATTCACCGGTAAGGGCAACCTTCCCGAACATCTCAATCCATCCCCCTTCTTCCGGAGGAACAACTTCTTTAAAAGTTTTACCTATTACATCTTCTCTTCTCACGTCTAAAAAAGATTCAAAGGCTTTATTTACCTCAAGTGTCCGGTAATCAACAGGCTTACCCTCTTCATCACATATTATCTCATGCAAAGCTGCACCGCTAACCATCTCGGAAAAAAGCTTTCGGTACTTCTCCTCATTTTCTTTGATTACTTCCTGCGCCTTGTATTTATCGGTAATATCTCTGAATATAAGAACAACGCCAATAATGTTATCATCCTCATCCTTTATGGGGGCAGCGCTGTCATCTATAAAATATTCCTGGCGGTCTTTTGAAATAAGGATAGTGTCATTAGCTAGCCCTACAGTTACACCGGATTGAAGAACTATATCCACAGGATTTTTAACAGGCTGTTTTGTTTTGCCGTTAATAATATTAAAGACTTCAGCCAGCGGTCTGCCTTCTGTCCTGGGCATCTTCCAGCCTGTTAAATCTTCGGCAACAGAATTCATGCGGACAATGTATCCATGTTGATCAGTTGCAATCACAGCATCACCGATAGAACTAAGTGTAGTTGAAAGATATTTTTCCCTTAAAACCACCTCGTTTTCTTTATTCTTAAGTTCAGTAATATCTGTAAAAATAGTCGTAAAATACCCCTTATGCGGTGATGAAACAGAAATAATAAAATGCTTCATTAAAGGAGGCCAGTAGATTTCAAAGGATTCAGGTACTAAGGTTTCAGCAACACGGCTGTATATCTCGAGAAAGGGTGGCTTACCGGTACCGTAAAGTTCCGATGCGGTTCTGTTCTGTGCATCTTCCTTTTTAATGCCGATTATTCTTTCGTAGGCAGGGTTTACATCAAGTATTACATAATCAAGAGGTTTTCCGCTAGAGTCATATGTTAACTTATGAATACATACGCCTTCGTTCATGTAATTAAACAGATATTGAATATTTTCACTGATTAAAGCATGTTCATCTTTAGCAATTGTCATGTCACACCTGCGGGGAATATTGTTTTATGTTTTTGCGAATAGAACCTATAATCTATACCAATTTGGTAGGTTTTTCCAGCATTCTTATTTTAAGACCAGTCCGTTTTTCATATATGTCCTGCTTTTGTTAGAAATTTATTAGTTTACATTCTTAATTAATAACCATCCCTCAAAAGGCAAATTCTGAATGGAGCTTTTAGCATTCAGCTATCGGCAGTCAGCCAAGACTTTGAAATAAGGTGCCTTTTACTGAACGCTGAACATCTCCTCTTAAAAAACATCTTGATCTAAATTCAAATTATAAATATTAATAATCAACGCATCACTTGAGGCAAAAAAACCGCCGCTAATTTTTTTCAAAATATTAAATCGCAGATTTTCTGAATTATAGCGAAATGGCAGAGACACTTTTATTCAGGCATCGTTTGCCTCCTTTTTAATCTCATCCATACAGATAAGGAAATAAAATGCATATTAAAATAAGGTTTATTACCGCTGTTATATTTTTTCTTCTGACTGCTGTCACGGCATCCATCTCCAGCGCAGAAGTATATACACATGAAAAAACTGGGATCATATTCCCTCACAAGGTTGCAGAACATGAAATAAAAAGCACAGATATTTTCGATGAGAAAGGGCTGGGTGAGTCAGTTTCCTTTGGTTATGAAAAAGCTACCGGCACAGTATACATTTATAACTATAACCTGAATGATATTAAGGATAATTCGGAACATTCTCCAATTATGCAGGAGCTTTCCAATGCTGTAATGGTATTAAAAAACCTCGAGGAGCAAAAAGTTTACGCTGATCTTAATATTTCAAAAGAAGGCCGTGTATTCGGAAATAACAGCAGCTTTGTTTTAATCTCAGTTCCCGTGACCTATAATGATATTAAAAGTACTGATACAGGAGAAAAAATATCTTCGCTTGCAGTTGACTCTATGATCAGTGTCGGCATCTACCGCAATCACTTTATAAAAATACGCTACAGTATCCCCCATAACGAACAGGACGATCTTAAAAAGTCATATGAGCAGAGAGATGCATTTATAGAAGACATAAGAAAAATCATCCTCGAAGTGGAAATACGGGAAAACATGAAAAAGGTGATAAGCGCATATCAGAAAGATCCATACTCAGAGAAAGGCAGAAGCCTGTTCAACTTCATAGCTAACTATGCAAAGATGAGCCGGGTTATCGATATAATAATTGACTCGGACCTAATCACACTGCTGAATATAAAAGAATATCCATACTGGAAAGATCTTATGAATTCATATATTGCAGGCCAGACAATTTATCAGATTACAAATAATCATTTTGAAAACAGCCATGAAGCCGGAATGGAGCAGCTTATCAGGGATTATAAACATTTAAAAAACAACAATGAAAAAGCAGTATTGGAGAGTATAGAGGAACTGCTGAAAAAAGAACATGCCATATAAATATCAGATAGGCAGTTTAAATAAAATTCTCTTGATCTTAATTTATTTTATAAATATTAATGTTTGGCTGTATCATCTCATAACTAATACTTCTACAGGAAAGGATTTCAAATGACTGAAACGACCAGCACACCTGAAAATGATCTTCAATTTGATAAGGCAGACTATGATGATTCCCAGCCGGACGGGATGATATGTGATGCATGTAAAAGCAACATCAATAAAACCTATTTTAATATTAATGGCGTGTCTGTCTGCCCTGCCTGCTGCAGCAATATTCAGACAGAACTAGCCAGCGGCAGTGGTACAGGACGTTTTTTAAAAGCGCTTTTATTCGGAATACCTGCTGCTGCCCTGGGAGCGGGTATTTACTACGGCATCTCTGCTGCAACAGGTTACGAGTTCGGACTTGTTGCAATTGTTATCGGTCTTATGGTTGGAGCGGCTGTCCGCGCAGGAGCTAAACGAAGGGGAGGATGGCTCTACCAGACTATTGCAGTTGTATTAACTTACATGGCTATTGCATCAACCTATATACCCTATATAATCCAGGGGATACGAGAAGCCGATAATGTAGAAAATGTAGAGATAACCCAGCCTGTGGATTCATCTGGCCAACCGGTTGCGGAAAATTCAGCAGCATTATCAGAAGAGACTCCAGCAGAAACTCCTTCTGCAGTCCAGGAAAATCAGGAGGAACTGATACTGACTTCACCAGCTGAAGAAGAGCCTGTATCGTTGGTAGTGTTCATCATTGCCTATGCAACATTATTTGCCTTTGCAATGGCAGCGCCTTTTCTGGCGGGTTTTGAGAATATCATAGGCCTGATAATTATATTTATAGGTCTTTATGAAGCCTGGAAGCTAAATAAACATACAGAAATAATTGTAACAGGCCCGTTTAATCTCACGCCGGATACACCGGCATCAGATACAGATACAGTCAATGAATGATACAGTTAAACCAGAAGGAATAACCTGCCCCGGATGCAGTCACTACATGGCTGCATCTATGCTGTCATGCCCTTCCTGCAACAGACTGGTATATGCAGACAGATTAAAACAGATATCTAATGATGCCGCCGGAAAAGAAACTGCCGGAGATATAGCAGGTGCTCTTACAGCATGGAGAGAAGCGCTTACGCTTTTACCGACAAACACAAAACAGCATGCGGCTATACATGCCAAAGTAGAAGACTTCAGCAGACGTATAGACAGCGACCCGTCACTGAGGAAAGCCGCTGAACAGGAAGAGGTTTTAAAAAATCAAGATAAAGGAATGGGTAAAAAACTGGCAGGTCTTGGCGCTGCCGGATTATTTTTCTGGAAATTTAAATTTTTACTGGCCTTTGCCATCACAAAAGGAAAACTCCTTCTGCTCGGCCTCACCAAGGCAAGCACTATTTTCAGCATGATTGCAGCCCTGGGGTTATACTGGGCATTATGGGGGTGGAAGTTTGCATTAGGACTTATAGTATCCATTTATATTCATGAGATGGGCCATGTTGCTGCTCTGCGCAAATTCGGCATTAAAGCCACTGCACCGCTTTTCATACCAGGCTTTGGTGCAGTTGTAAGACTAAAGCAGATCCCAACCACAACAATGGAAAATGCCAGAGTCGGGCTAGCCGGACCTCTATGGGGGTTAGGAGCATCAGTTGCATCACTTATCATATATCTGATAACACACAGCGCTATTTTCGCAGCAATTGCAAGCGTAGGTGCATGGATAAATCTTTTTAATCTTATCCCAATACTTCCCCTGGACGGAGGAAGGGGTTTCCAGGCGCTAACCAGAAACCAGAGATGGCTTGCAGTTGCAGCAATAGGCATAGCATGGTTTTTAACAGGAGAAGGACTGCTTATCCTGCTGCTAATAGCAGGTATTGTTTTCGCTCTGACAAAAAACCCGAATCAGAACCCGGACCATGTTGCCGCAATTCAATATATTGGACTGGTGGCAGTATTGACTGTATTAACCCGTATCCATGTGCCTTCTTAATTAAAATCATGAAATCAAAAACAATTATCGCATTACTAATCGTTATTTTACTATATTCAGCCGAACTCTTTTCAGCATCTTATGTCGACACACCTAATCGCGGCAATTTACCTCACAATGTTGATAAAACATCATCTCTTAGTGAATTAATACTTCGCCTTGAAGGTGATTGGATTGAAAAATTTACAGGAAAAGCATACTGGATTGGTTATACAGATGATATGTACTCTATCGCAGCATATAAAGAAGCAGCCGTCGACCCTCTTCTTGACTTCATAGAAAAATCAACCACTGAACATGCCCGTCATGGAGCATTTCTTACCCTGCATCTAATTGGTATTGAAAGCAAAATTGCCGGAAGATATTATGAAGAATTCACAAATAAAAAGGCAAGAGAAGCTTTACTCTCTCTTTTATCCCTTGAACAATATCAAAATGAAATCATAGGTCTATTAATAAGAGATCCCTGGCCTTCAGATATTCCATATTTATTTAACGTTATTAAAAGAAATTCGCCTTATGGCTGGAAGTTTATAAAAGCATTACAAAGATATGACCTAAAAAATGCCCCTGTACACCAGAAGATCCCACAAGACATTGCTGTAATTGGTATAAGCCAAATAAAGTATGCCACTTCTGAAGAATATTATAAGCATATCACAGATGAACTTTCTAAAGCCGGCGGCACGCGATTTATTATAGAGACGGATCTTTTAAATAGCGAGTTTTGGAAATCAAATTATCATGAAGGGGTTATAGGCGGCGATTTCGAATCTATCCTTCATCATTTAACAGAGTGCGGATATATCAGGTTTGGAGACCCTATTGAATATTATGTAAAGAATGATAGAGTCTGCTTGTGCAGCATTAAAACTGCAAAAGAACGCTGGATTGAATGGTACAATAAAAATAAAGACTTATTAAATTCACCTAAATAAAACAACCGTTCAATATAGAACAATATCAATAAATCTCTTAATCGATAAAACAAATATGAGAAAAATTAAAGTGGTTGCTTATAACCCTTTATGGCCTGTATTTTTTAATACTGAGCAATCTAACCTGAAAGACAAGCTAGAAGGTACTGCGACTGCTGTACATCATATAGGAAGCACAGCGGTGCCGGGGCTTGCAGCAAAGCCTATAATAGATATACTTGTTGAGGTCACAAGTCTTGAGGCCCTTGATGCCTTAAATGATAAAATGGTAAGTATCGGATACGTCCCATTGGGAGAAAACGGCATTTCCGGCCGTAGGTATTTTCAGAAAGGCGGCAACGAACGTACGCACCATATCCATGCCTTTGCTGTTGGGGACCCTAATATAACAAGGCATCTTATGTTCAGGGATTACCTTAGAGCAAACCAGGATATAGCTGATGAATATGCTGATTTAAAATTGAGAGTTGCAGCAGACTGTAAAAATGACAGCCATAAATACTGTGAAGATAAGGACTGCTTTGTAAAAAAACATGAACGATTATCTTTAAAAGGAAAAACCATGGATTTAATTTCATCCGCTCTTAAACGATTTCCAAAACTTAATTTTTCTATTTTGCCGACACCTATCCACAGGCTGGAGCGTTTGTCTGATATGCTGGGAGCAGACCTATACTGCAAGCGGGATGATCTCACAGGGTTTGCAATGGGCGGCAATAAAAACCGCAAACTGGACTTTCTGATTGCCGAAGCACTGGAACAGGGTAAGGATACTGTTATAGGCGTGGGAGCAAATCAGTCCAATTTCTGCAGAATGGCCGCCGGCTGCAGTGCGGCTGCAGGGCTTGATGTTCATCTTGTTTTAGGAGGGAAAAAGCCTGAAAAAGATACCGGCAACCTTCTGCTGGATAAACTTTTTGGCGCAGTCATACATCATGTTGACACCAAAGACTGGGATGCATGGGAAGAACAGGGCAAGGAACTTAAAAAGGACCTGGAAGCACAGGGTAAAAAAGTCTATTACCTTCCGGTGGGAGGCTCCACCCCGACCGGGGCGCTCGGGTATGTTTCTGCCATGGATGAAATTGTAAAACAGAGTATAAGCATGGGTGTTGAATTTCAAACAGTTATACACGCTTCATCTTCTGCAGGGACCCAGTCAGGTCTTGTAATCGGAAAGGCTATGAGCGGATGGACCGGAGATATCACCGGTATTGGTGTTGCAAAAAACAAATTACAGCTCGAACAGGACATAAAAGAGCTTTCCGGGCAGACAGCTAACCTTCTTGACACTGAATATAATCCTGCAGATATTTTTGTGGATGATTCATATGCAGGTGAAGAATACGGTGCCCGCACTGAAAAAGGAACGGAAGCCATAGAACTTTTTGCACAAAAGGAAGGTATAATTCTGGATCATGTATATTCAGGAAAGGCGGCAGCCGCTATGATTGACTATGCCCGTAAAGGCCGTTTTGGTAAAAATGACAATGTCCTTTTTATACATACCGGAGGAAATATTGAAATTTTCGAGTAATAATGGCAGATACATTCATGATAAAAATCTATTTACCATCCGCTGTCGCATAAAGCTATGGCGAGACAGGCAAGACACACGAACCATATAAAAAAAACCTTTATTATTTAAAACACAGAGACTCCTTAACTGCCTGGCTGCCCATTGACTTAAAATATCGATATTCATATACTCGATCTCTCAAAAAGGTAATCCCTGTCAATTCAATCAGCGGGCTGACATTTACAGAACGCATTAAGACGCAGAACAATTCAGGCTGAATATTTCGCGCCCTTGAAAGGTACAGACATGACTGACAAACTGATGACAAAACTCCAGCAGGCTATGGACCAGAATCAGGAAGATATTGAACTCATGAAAAAGGATGGACATGCTGCAGTTGGTTTCTACTGTCTTTACTCACCGACAGAGATAGCCGTTGCCGCGGGAGCTATCCCTCTTCCCCTTTGCGGTACCAGCAACAACCCTATTGATGCTGCAGAAGATGTACTCCCGCGTAATCTCTGCCCCCTCATCAAATCCAGTTACGGGTTTGCAATTACAAATACCTGTCCATTTTTCGCTTTTTCCGATGTTATTGTCGGGGACACCACATGCGACGGTAAAAAGAAAATGTTTGAGCTTCTTAACAGAACAAAGACAACGCACGTTCTGCAGCTGCCGTCCAACCAGGATGACGACATGTCGCTTACAGCGTGGAAAAAAGAACTGCACCGTTTTAAAGACATTGTAGAACAGGTCACAGGTGTTACTGTTACAGCAGACAGATTAAAAAATGCCATAGAACTTATGAACAGGGAACGTATGACAAGAAAGGCTTTGATGGATGTTAATAAAACAATACCCGCACCTCTTCCCGGCTCCAGGCTCCTTGAAGTTATGTTCAAAGTTGGTTTTCTGGCAGATAAGGAGAAAGGTATTAAACTGATGCAGGAGGTGGTAGATCACTGTAAAACTGCACCGGCTGATGAAAGCGGGAACAGTAAAAAAAGAATACTACTCACCGGTGTACCTATCGGCATGGGAAGCGAAAAAGTCATAAAAATAGTAGAACAGATAGGCAGAGCGGATGTCGTTGCCCTGGAAAACTGTTCAGGATACAAACAGGCATTTCAGGTGGACGAAGACAGAGACCCTCTAGATGCCCTTGCCGAACAGTACCTTTCAACCCCATGCTCAGTTATGAGCCCCAACAACGGAAGACTGGACCTTCTCTCTGAAATGATTAAAGATTTTTCAGTCGATGGAGTAATTGATCTTACCTGGCAGGCCTGCCACACCTATAATATTGAAGCATTCCTGGTAGATGAACTCGTACAGGAGCATCTTGGAGTTCCAACCCTGCACCTGGAAACGGATTACTCGGAAAGCGACACAGATCAGCTTCGTGTTCGGATTGAGGCTTATATTGAAATGCTTTAAAAACATTAAAGTATTACTCTCTTTCCTTGTTAAAATCAGAATGATATAATTAAAAACATATTAAAAACAGTAGAGTTAATAATCCATTAATCAGGGAGCGTACGATGGAATCAGAAAAGATTATCGGGGTCCTTAAAAAATGCGAATTATTCAGCCATTTCACTGATGATGAACTGTTTTCAATTGCCGGCATGGGTAATATCGAGGAGTACAATACCGGTGATGAAATATTCAAAAGCGGAAATACCGGCACAAAACTCTACATCCTTTCAGAAGGACTTATATCTCTATACCGAAATATAAGGTTATGTAACAATCAGAGGGGAGCTGTAACTGTTTATGAAGCAAGAGAAACACCCTTAAGGCGGCTTTTAGGGAGCTGGTGTTCCCTGATAGGAGAACCGCATGTTCTGATGTGTACAGCAAGATGTGAAAAACCCTCAAAGGTAATCGCAATACCTGCAGATGAATTAAGAACCTTTCTGGAAAAAAATATTGAGATACGTGTAAAATTTTTTGAAAAACTGGTACTCCTGCTTAAGGACAGACTGGAAAGCTCATATTCGTCAATGCAGACGCTGTAAATCTAAAATATTAATCATGCATCCAGAATCTTCCTGATCATTCCGGCAAGCTCCAACATATCGATGGGTTTCATTAAAAAACCTTTTATTCCGATTTCACAGGCCTTTTCTTCTGTCATTCCGACACTGAAACCTGTGGTCAGGATAACAGGGATATCATTTTTTATTCGAATAAGCTCTGCTGCAAGCTTATCACCTGTTAAATCGGGCATTGTCATGTCAGTAATAACCATGTCGTATTTATCCGGCTCTGACTCAAATAAATTTAATGCTTCCCTTGGATTTGATGATGAATAAACACTGTATCCCAGCTTTTCCAGCATGCTCCTTCCGACTTTTATCAATTCCGGTTCATCGTCTATCAGCAGTACCCTTTCAGTGCCCTGAGGAAGTCTGTTCACCTTTTCTTCCAGCACGACTATATCATCGATAATGATGGGAATAAGGACTTCAAACAGGGCCCCCTTACCCGGCTTGCTGCTGACTGCGATAGACCCCTTCATAGATTTTACAATACCGTGGACAACAGACAGCCCGAGGCCTGTTCCGGCCCCCTTACCCTTTGTTGTAAAAAAGGGATCAAAAATAAAATCTATTTTATCAGGTGAAATACCATACCCTGAGTCTTTAACTGCCAGTTTAAGATATTTGCCGGGTTTTAAATCCGTATAATATGATGCAGACTCTATATCCAGAACTTCATCATTTAAAACAATCTCAAGCACTCCGCCGTTTTCCTGCATTGCATGACCTGCATTTGTACACAGGTTCATAATGATCTGATGAATCTGTGTTGAATTTCCCATAATGAGCGAATCGCTGATAAGATCTTCATGGATCTCAATAGTAGACGGTAAGGATGCACGTATCAGTTTTAACGCCTCTATTGTTATTTTTTTTACAGATAATGGTTTAAGCTCCTGTTCAGACTGACGGCTGAATGTAAGAATACGGTTTACAAGATCCTTTGCCCTGTTACCTGCTTTAAGAATATTATCAGGGTAACTGGCGGCTTCAATATCCTTTGGTATTTCAAACTTAAGTAATTCAGAATACCCTATAATAGCAGATAAAATATTATTAAAATCGTGAGCAATACCTCCTGCAAGGGTTCCGATGGCTTCCATCTTCTGTGCCTGCAGCAGCTGACGCTCAAGGTTCTTTACCTGGGTAAGATCCCTCATGATGGCGGCATAATTAATAATCTTTCCTGTTGTATTTTTCACAGGTAAAACGGCAACATCTTCTTCCATAAAACTGCCGTCTTTTCTTTTATTATTCATAAGACCACGCCAGACCTTCCCGCTCTTTAGAACTGCCCACATGTTCGTAAAAAAATCATCGTTCTGCATCCCGCTGTTTAGTATCTGCAGGGCACGGCCTTTTACATTTTCCTTGGAAAAACCCGTATTCTTTTCAAAAGCGGAATTGGCATACTGGATCTTTCCATCCTTATCGGTTATCAGTATTGTATCGTGTGACTGTTCTATAACTTCTGCCAGAAGAGCCTGCCTCTGTTCCACCTTCTTGCGTGCAGTTATTTCAGAAACAAGGGTTTTTCTATATCTTTCGAGCCGATCCATAAAATGATTAAAACTGGATGAAAGTTTACCGATTTCATCGTTCCATTCATGAGCAAAACGCGATGACCAGTCGTCCGGCGATATTCTTTCCAGCTGATTAACAAAGTTAAGCAGGGGTTTTGTGATGGAAGTGCTTACTGCCAGGGTAACACCTCCTGTTATTAAAAATACAATCAGTAAAATAAGCACAAATATTTTCTGCATGTCGTACAGGGGAGCAAATACCTCCCGTGTGTATGAAGTTGATATGATAATCCAGTCAAATTCAGGAATATAATCAAACGCAACAAATTTTTCTCTGGGCTTATCTTCTGAAGGATTTTTCCACATATAGGTGAGATAACCTGTTTTAAGCCGTATCATTTCCTTTACAAAGGAAATCCCGTTTGTATCCTCCATGTCAAACATATTACCGGTTAATTCCGGATGTACAATAATCTCGCCCTGAGAGTTAATTATTATTGAGTATCCGGTTTCCCCAAATGTAAGATTCAGAATTCTATCCTTGAAATCATTAATCCCTATAAAATCCATAAATTCAGACTTGTATGATGACACGGAGATAATCCAGTCCCATGGTTCAAAATAAGTCATATACAGGGCCTTTTTCCGTTCATTTACTTCATCAGGATTCTTCCACTCATACTCCAGATAACCGTCTTTTTTAAGGCACTGTTCCTGAATAAATGCCCATGAAGAAAGATCATTCTCTCTTACACCTTCCTGGGGATGAACCTCAGCAATACCTGTACTGTTAATACAGTATATATAACCGGTTTTTCCTACGCTCTGTCCAAGCATAATCCTTGAAGTCCTTTTTTTTGCTTCGGACTCTGATATTTCACCATTCTGAAAATCTCGATAAAACTGTGAGGCAATTTCCCTGTTTTTTTCTGCAATGGCTCTTAAATAGTTTTTAATAGAAACCTTAGCAGTTGTCTCCACCATATCGGCAACAGTCTGGTTTGATTTACTCAGTTCTTCCTTTATTCTTATTTCAAGACTCTTTCTGGCCTGAAAAAAAAGAAGAGAAAAACTCAAAACAAATATTAAGAGAAACATAACAGCATAGGACAGGAACAATTTTATTTTGATGGAAAGATTTTTTAAAAACGGCATAAGAACTTTACTGCTCCTCTAAAGGGTTTGCTATCGTTCTTAAATCAATAAAATCAGTCAATGTACTAAAACAAAGAAAAAGCGTGTTATGTAAGACAGATAATACGGGGTGAAACAAAACGGTATAAGATGATCAAAACACATTTACGGTAAAACAGGACTAATTTGATACTGTTTTTAATTACTAATATTTTTTTCATATTGCAACATCTGTTAAGTTTTTTACCGGTCATATTTTTCACACAAATTTCATATACAGTTCTTATTCTTTTTACATCAGAGATTTATTGTTAATGTAAAAGCGGGCTTTTCGGGATGAAATACATCTATATCAGGAGAAACCGAATGACAGGTTCAATAAAACAGGTTGTAAAACTTATGTTATGCCTTTTTATATCGATGCCAGCTGTATCATTTGAGGAAAAGCCTGTTATTGTGGCAGCAGACGGGATTATAAAAAGCGAAACAGAAATGGAATATCGACTGGTATTATTCGCGCCTGGTAAAAAGCCTTATCTATTAAAAAAGTTTAAGGCCCCTGTTGAAATAATATGGAGTACAGAAACAGAGTTTACATATATTGATCATCAGGGAAATATCTGGCAGATGTCTGTTTCTGATCCATCTGAAAAACTTTTACTGAAAACAGGATACGAGCGGCATGAAGATACCATTGGTAAATTCATAATAAAAAACAGAGAAAACAAAATTTACTATGTCATCAATTCATTTCCGGCATCTTCTGGTCACACATACTCGCTTTACTGTGCTTTCTTTGGAGGAAAGCCCGCAACTTTGTTTAAAGGTGAAGGAAGAGTTCGTGCAATAAAACAGTTATCGGATACAATTATTCAGATAGTAACATTCGCAAACACTATTGATGTAGATATTTCCAGCGGCAAAGTCATCCGGTCAAGCCCCAACACAAATGGCTCAAGGCTCATGTTTTTTTCAGCAGGTTATTCAGTTAAAGATAAATACAATGCAGACCGCAATTATGCTGCCGAAATATTCAATAATAACCGTATTGATAAACCGGCTTTTGAGTACAGGATGGAAAAGGGATTTGGAATTCCGTTTGATTTCAATGAAAACAGCAGGGAATTATTACTGGTCGAGGTTAATGTGCTGCCGGATAAAATTCCGGACAGACTGGTAACGATAGACAGTAACGGCACTGTTAGTGAAATATATAAAAGCGACGTGATCGGCTCTGCGTGTTTTCTGGTCAGTAAATAAAAGGGGAAACTTATCATCGAACCGTAAAAGCATGTAACTGCTGATGAAATAAAATTTGATATCCACAGTACAATATAATGGGACCTTCTTAAGTAATTTTGTTATACTTTACAGAATTTATAAAATTCAGCAGGCTGGCCATGGTCAGCAAATTATTCTTTCCAGTATTCCTTTGCCTCACTATTAAGGTTTTTCAAGCGAACCCAGTCAACGCCAGTTAAAGTTTTTTGTTTTATCTACATTTTCGGTTTTACAGTTAACTGTATGACAATTGATTAATAACAGGAGTATTTAATCATGAAAAATAAGGATGACAAAGAACAGCAGGAAAAAACAAAAATGACGGCTGTTGCTAAAGACAGCAGGGGAGCATTCAACCTTGTATTCTCGATGCTGATACTTCTATTCGTACTTGTCTTATTTTTGCTCTGGTATCCTTTACTGGATAAGACACTGACTGAGTATTACAAATGGGCATTGACCACCCTTATGGGCGCTTTTGGTGCATGGATTGGTGCCGGCGCAGCATATTTTTTCGGAAAGGAGAACCTGCAGCAGAGCATGGCATCTACTGAACGGGCCATGCAGATTCAGCAGCAGTCGCTGCAGCGCCCAACCAGACTTGACCGATTAAAAGACATGACCCTTACAGCTCTTAACTCCAACTTCATGTTTAATTTCATAAGTAAAAAAACAGAAGTTCAAAAGAAACTGGAAGATTTTAAAGGATTCTGGTTTGTGCCTGTTATCAACAGTAAATCCGGGGTTCTCGAAGATGTTATCCATGCACAGGTTTTCTGGAACAACGCTTTTAAAGACGATCAGATCACTATTCAGGATATGGTAGAAAAAATGGACAGTGATAAGTCGTTAAAAAAACTGCACGGGGAAGCTTTTTATGTGAAATTTCCCGCGAGTGACAGAATTGTTGATGTGTATGACAGCCTGGACAAAAGAGGAGCAGAGGTAGTTATTGTTGTAGATGAAAAAGGAAAGGCTTCACATTGTCTGACCAAAACAGAGTTAAGAAGTTTTTTAAAGGCAATAGACGGAGGCTGATTATTGGCAGCTGCTATGCAGGATGATAAACCCAATGTTGTCTTATGCGGCATACCCTCATAATTCAGCAGCATAAGGCAAAATCATTGCAGGCAGCTACCAGCGTTCAGCAAAAGACTTTTAAATCAAAGTCTTGGCTGACGGCTGATAGCTGACCGCCGAAAGCTCCATCCATAGTTTGTTTCTTTATGGATGGGGACTAACTACGCCTTGCCAAGCGCCTGTAAAACCTTATCCGGTGTTGCAGGCGGGTCTACCCACTTTCCTATTGCATTATGTATCGCACATATAACAAGGTGGGTATTTGCCAGTGAATGGCTTATCCCGTTTGCGCCGTATGCTGCATTCCCTGCCCTTGTCTCAAGGAATTTCTTGTCCACATGAGGCATATCCAGCATGGAAACCTTTTTGTAGTCAATCATGTTTGCGTTCAGCTTTACGCCTGTCTTTTTATCGTAGAAGAAATCTTCCAGAAGCTGGCAGCCGGTGCTGAAATCCATTACCTGTTCTATCTGGCTTTCAAGGGAAGTCATCCTTATGACCTTGCCCGGGTCTGCCACCACACCAAACCTTATGATCTCAACTTCACCGGTCTCGGTATCTACAGCCACTTCACACATTGCAACATTCATAGTATCAAGGTATCTTCCCATTCCTGTTGCCCATAACGCTGTAGGCGGTTTGCCCTGGTAAGTTGCAAACAGATGTGCCTGACCTACGGCCTCTGCAAGAGGAAGAGCCTTTTTGGGATCAGCTTTAACAATCACTTTGCCATCCGCCATATCAAGATCTTCGGGCTTACACCCTTTAAATGGATTCGGCAGAGTTTTTTTAGGAGGTCCAAAAGAAAACCCGGAAGGAGCAGGAGGGTTTTCTGCGTTTTCAATAACAGCTTCCAGTATCCGTGTTTTAAGAATATTGGCACATTCCTTTGTTACCCATGCAGAGGCCGTTGTCCCGTCACTTCCTCCTCCAACCGGGGCAAAGGGTTCTTTATAGTCAAAATCAATAACCACATCTTCATAGGCAAGGCCAAGTTCTTCGGCAACAACCATGGCATTGCCTTCAACCGCATAAATACCTGTACAGCAACCCTGGGTTCCCATTATTACCCTGCCGTTTCTCAGTTCCAGCTTTGAATGATAACTGGAAAATGAATGACGCGGGCACATCTGATAACGGAAACTGGCGCCGTGCATTCTGCCGTCCTTAAGCTTCTTCTTCCCGGTCCCGTGCCACTTCCAGCCCATCATTTTCTTTCCTTCTTCAACACAGGCGTCATAACTGGGCACAGGGTTCATATCTGTATAGTCCGTGGGTCCGTGAAGATTGAGCGTGGCAATATCTATTGGGTCTTTACCCAGTTTTTCGGCAATCAGATGAACGGCCATTGTAAGTGAGTCCCAGTTAAAAGGGCAGTGCTGACCGCTGGTGTACATCTTACCCCTGTTACTGTTTACCACTTCCATTTCCTGTCTGATGTTAGTGCACTTTGTTGTAAAATACGGTCCATAACCCTGATCACCTGTGGTACCGAGAGTTGAAACAGGAGGTACGCCGGCATCTGCAACAGAAAAATCATCAATGGCGGTGATAAGTCCGTTCTTTTTGAACCCTACCTTGAGGCGGCAGAAACGCTGGTTCATATTAAAGTCATACATTTCCTTACGCTCAAGTATCATCCTTACAGGCCGGCCGACTCTTTTAGAAAGCAGCGGTGTAATTTCCTGAACTTTTCTGAATCCCCAGTCACAGTACTTGCCTCCCTGGAAATAACCGTCCTGTCTAACCTTTTCCGGTGGAAGCCCGTACATTGAACCAACGGAATCCTTACCCTGTCTTGCGGTCCACACTGCACCTTCAAGGTGCAGGCTCTGCTGCTCCGGATCATGACGGGGATCATCATACCAGTATGCAACTGAAGCATATGGGTTGGGGACATGGCCGCTGAAAGCAGGCATATTAAAATCATATTCGATGATATGATCAGCGTCTTTAAAACCGGCTTCAATATCACCCCGGTTCTGATTGGAAAAACTTACATTACCCTTTGGCGGAGGATTCTGGTCACCGCCTCCCATGGAGAAACCTCCGCCTCCGCCCTTGTTGGGCCGGATGAGGGGAGCATCAGGCTTCCTTCCTTCCATTAAATCGATAACATGGGGTTTTACTTCCCATTTGGGGTTAAGAGCTTTTAAGGCTTCATCGCAGAGTTCTTCGGTTTCTGCAACCACAATAACTGCCACTTCATCGTCTTCCATATCAGCTGTCCGGTCCACATAAGGGCCCTGCGGGCCGCCCATCATACCGCCTCCGGACCCGAAACTCATCAGGTCGGGATCTTCCCAGGTAACAACATCAACAACACCGGGGATCTTTTTTGCCGCGGCAGCATCAACACTTTTTATTTCTGCATTTGCATGGGGGCTTCTGAGGAATTTTGCATGAAGCATGTTAGGAAACACATAGTCGGCTCCAAATTTTGCCATACCCGTTGCCAGAGAATAGGACAGTTTTCCGGGAAGGTTAGGTTTTCCGACAACCTTAAATTCTTTTCTATCACCGTTTACACCTGCTAGATCAGCCATGCTGAATACCTCCTTTTATAGGTATCAAGTTCGGAATGTGAATTGTATGAAGATTTATATAGCAAACTGAAAGCTTAATTTAAATATTTTTTATGGTTAACCGGAAGGTTTTACACACAGTGAAATGAACTGAGAATAAAGACAGTAAAATTTCAAATTGGCTTACAGTTAATACAAAACAAAAAAAGCAGAGCTGGAGGGGGTTTGCTCTGCTTTTTTTATTGTTTCCCCTGATATCGTTTTACTCAACCGGATTATTCTCCAAATTTAATTTGATCGAGAACCAGCAGAATAGATGCACGTATATCCGAGAAAATTTTTATTCATGTAACTTGTAATATCTCAATTAATATGCAACATCGATGCCATAGAGCTTTTCAAACTTTAATTTCATTTAAATTCTTTGATCATCACTGCAAATCATGAAAATCGAACAAATAAATAAAAATATCTCACAACACCAAAATATTTTTATTACAAAAAAGTAGGAACAGGGCACATTTATGTCAATTTTGTGACATTTTGCATGTTGTAAAGTCAATTCAGTGACAACATTTTAATTATACTTTTCGCCGGACAGAAGACCACTTTTTGATGAAAATTAAATTTTAAACTGCGAAACTCTATCTCTAAGATGTTCAGCAAGATCAGATAATTCAACAACACTTGCCATAACCTTCCGGCTTTCAGACTTAACCTTAACCATTGCTTCACTCACAGATGCGATATCCCGGGTCACCTCTCCCGAAACCACGGATGCCTGGCTGACATTTTCATTGACCTCATTCAAACCTGAGGATGCATAGTTTACATTATTGGAAATCTCACGGGTCATTGCACTCTGCTCTTCTATAGCCGCGGCTACACTGGTCACTATTGTATCTATTTCATTTATGATATTGACGATATCCTCAATATATTCAACCGATTCCTTCGTGGTATTCTGAACTCCCGCAATCTTTTCGTTTATCTCTCCGGTAGCTTCTGCCGTCTGGTGAGCAAGGGCTTTTATTTCACCTGCAACAACGGCAAAACCTTTCCCTGCTTCACCTGCCCGCGCAGCCTCAATGGTTGCATTCAGAGCAAGCAGATTGGTCTGGTCCGATATCTCGGCAATTGCATCTGTTACTTTATTTATTTCAGAAGCCGCATTGTTGAGTTCCTTAACCTTCTCCGAAACTTCCTTTGCTTTTGATACTGCAGCGCCGGTTGTCCTGCTTCCTGATGCGGTGTTTTCGGCCACCTCCTGAATTGTAGCAGACATTGACTCAGACGAGGCAACAATCATCTGTATGCTTGCAGAAGCCTGCTCTGTTGCAGCTGCGATGCCGTTCATGTTTGCAGTCATTTCGCCTGCAGAAACAGATACATTATCGGATTTTTGCGCTGTAGTATTTGAACTTTCACTTATCATTTCCGATATACGGGTCAGTTCATCAGATGAATGATTAATAGTATCTGTACCGGTAACTATATCCTTCAGCATCTGCCTGAGATTTTCAGCCATACGGTTTAAAGAATTCAGGAGCATACCCATTTCATCATTCTGAACCACTTCAAGTTTCTGGGTCAGATCACCTTCGGCCATCCTGTCTGCAAATTTAACAGCCAGCCTGACCGGCCCGGTAATAAGACCCGTGATAAATAAACCGACGGATATACTGAAGGCAATGCCTGCAACAAGCAGAATTCCAATCAGTGTTCTTGATTTTTTCCCGGATTCAATCATATTCGATGATACATCATCCATCATTTTCAAAGCCTCTTCCTGAAGGATATCAATATTGTTTTCAAATTGATAAATATGCTCCTTAAGAGGCATCATAAGCCCGTTTGCCTGCTGAGGAGTAATTGAATCACTGGAAAAAACCTTTGCTGTAAGGGAGTTAAAACCGTCGGTATACCTTGAGTAGGCAGATCGGGCTTTTGTGAGAGATTCCTTTAACTTACCTTCATTATTTCCAATAGAGGCAATTGTGGAATCGAGCAGATCTTTTGTTTTTTCGGAGACTTTATCGAATTTACTTATATATTTTTCCTGTTTATCCTTTTTGCCTATATTCAGGAAAAAATCCTTTTCATAGCGGCGGTGCTGAAGGGCCAGGATTTTAAGATCTTCGGCATTTTTCAGCATGGCAACATCTTTTTCCAGCATATTCTTAACTTCTGAAAGATTGCCTGATATCCTGAAAAAACCTATTCCTCCGACTATAATAATAATCAGAGAAGAAAAGAAAAAGCCGCCTGTAAGTTTTTTTGCAATTGATATATTACCTGTAATGTTCATTTTTTATCCTGTTTTTTTATGAGGCATATCATGAATTGATATGCGGGTTATCATTAAGGTATTAAAAAATGCATAGATCATACCAGACAAAGAAACATGCAATTAAACCAGTTAATCTGAATGTATATTTTTTAAATTGACAAAAATATTTTTTCCGTCCTAATAGCATTTTCATCTTTTATTCAATTCCTGGAAGGAGCAATGACATTATGAAAAATTTTTTCATGGCAGGGCTTATAGCTCTGGTATGGATATCGGCTGCTTTTGCAGACGGTGACAGCCGGCCGGCTACAGATGACGAAAAAAAGTTCAATATAAAAATAACAAAAATATTTGAATCCACAGTTCCAAATGGCCCTGACGGATGGGAAATAGCGGACAAAACGGAAATAGAACCGCTGGAATATGTTGCCTGGGGTCAGGAAGATTTTCCAATGACAGTGTATTACCATATCAAATGGAGGGATGGGGAAAAAATCAGCGAGGCAGAATCAAGAATAGAAAAACACCTGGTAAAGACGGCTGAAGAACAGGAGCCGGATAATCGGCTTGAAGAAAGTACAGCTGAGCTGGAAAAGCTGGGTGAAGAACTCGGAAAGGCATTTGAAAAAAACGACATGAAAAAAGTTGAAGAACTGAAAAAAAAGATGGAGAAGCTCAGTGAAAAATTCAACAATGCCGCATCCGACATAAGCAGAGACTTCAATCAGCAGATCAGCGAATTAACCCCGCATGATGTAGAGCTTCAGGTATATATAAGCGCCAATGTATTTGATCAGGGATTTACTCAGGTTCCATCCGGGCAGACCGTGATAGACGGCTGTAAAGTTATACGTATTAATGATGAGGAACAGACATCACAGGGGTGGAATGAAGGAAGCACATATATATTTGTAGGAAATTTTCAATATACAGAAGAAGATGACACTGCTTTTATGCATGCAGAAATAAATGAGAATGCTCCACACACAAAAGTACAAACTGCAGTGATACATATTATCGGAGAAAAAAACAGGGCCGAAAAGTTTACCAAACAGATAAACCTGAAGGTTCTCAAAGCTCTGCTGTAAGAACTGCCAGACCTATCATGAGCCTTCATAGGATGGCTGAAACTGTATAACCTGACAGACTGCGAAACAATCAGTTTTCCGGGAAGGCCGGTCTTCCCGGAAAACTAAATTGTTAAAAAGCTTATCCCGGAGTTAACTATTTGGGATTCGCTCTATGACACCATCCAAGTTTCACACTGTACCCACCCGCTTACTTTTGTCCCTGCAGCCGGGGCAGCCTCACAATATACCCTTCATTATCCTTACGGGCATCTCCGCTTATTGCAAACTCACATCCATCTTCTTCCATTGAATTGCTTTCAAGCACAGCTATGGCCTCTTCGTGAGTGAGACCTGTCAAATTAAGTATTATTTTTTTACTATTTCTACTCTACGGTTTTTTGCCCGACCTTCTTCGAGCCGATTGTCCGCAACAGGTATATCCTGCCCCCAGCCTTTAAATGAAAGTCTTGCCTTATCAATGCCTTTTGAAACAAGAGATTCCATTACAGTCTTTGCTCTGCTTTCCGAAAGTGTCCTGTTTCCGGCCGGAGTGCCTGTATTGTCAGTATGACCTTCAATACTTACCTTGAGATCAGGATTGCTTTTAAGGAGCTGATAAATCTGGTCCACTATCGGCTGTGATACCGGTTCAATTACAGATTTATTCGTCTCAAACAGGATATTAAGAGCAATAAAACCGGTACTGTTAAGCGCATCGAGCATTTCATTGGCCTTAATAACCTGTGTCATCTGTTCTTTTTCAACAATCACCAGGTCATAGGCATCATCATTTGCATGAAGGCTTATCCATATTTCGTTATTGCCTTTTTTAACCCTGGAATTAAGGAAGCTGTATGAGTTTCCGCTTTCAACTACTTTTCCGACCGTTACGGCATCTGCATTTTTGAGTGCGTTCTCAAAATTTCTGAATATCTGCAGAGCAGACTGGCTCTTTTTGTCTTCCCCCAGATAATAATGCAGCTCAAAATATTTACCTTCAACAGCTTCGGTTTTTGCATCTTCATCATCAGAATTTTCAACAACAAAATTAAAGGCATCAAAATCCTTTTCCACACATTCGTTGATAAAAAATCCAGGCATTCGGTTAAAAAGGGGATAATCACTGCACCCTTCTGCATCTTCATCCTGAGCATATGCTGAAAAGCTGAACAAAAACATGAATAACACTAAAAACAGAGATTTTTTTAAATACATTTGAAACCCTCCATCTAAAATAAAATGCTTTTAACCGGTACTTTTTTTTAACTTTCTGCGTTTTTTTTACTGAACAGCAATAAAATTGAGACCGGGTGCACCCGACGAAATGAAAGTCTGAAAGGCAGTCATAGCATAGGATTTGCCGGTTTGAGGAAATGAAGTAAAACAGATTTCTTTGATAACTACAACAAGAAACATCACCGCAGTTATCATTTTAAAAATATTTCTAAAAAAAGATTAACACTTATAACAGACTGAGATATCCCCCAAATATTAGTTACCGGATAGACACTAAAAATACCCTTCTTACTTCAGCTGATATCCGTTAGATAAAAAAAGCCGGATCAGCCTGGCACTTCGGGTTATTTTATAATACACAGTCTAAATCAGGCACGCGTTTTGCTTATAGGATTAATTATCTGTTAACAATAAAAGGAAACTGAAACATGCGTCTTGAAATCAGGGAATTTAGAATTCCGATTATACTTACACTTTTAATGCTTGGCATGATCTCCTACTGGTCATGGCAGACATGGCATGATCTGGATGACCGTGGAATCGGCAGAGCTGAACATGAGGCATTCAGGACATCTGATATTCTCCTCAGCACCCTTGATGCCCTTGACCGGGCAGGCTGTCTTGAAATTGATAAAACAGGAGATCTATTCAGACCTGTACTTGAGGCCTCATCTTACAGATTTCTTTTACTGATCAAGGACAACAGGCGCATTCTTGAGGTCGGCAGCGTTCCTGCAGACATCCCGTCATCATTTAAAGATGGCGCATCTTTTCAGGGCAGTACACTGTTTTTTTCCCGCAGGGTCACGCTTCCACATACTCTTTCCGGAAAAGGTCACAGAAATTCGGATTATATTAACAGCTCCGGCAGTTCAGGAATATTAAATGGTGATTACCTTATGGTTCTGGGCAGTCATGCAAGACAGGTCCGCAAACCATCACCCAAATTTTTTGATCATATGATTGTTCCCTTTATTGCCGTTCTGCTCATTATTGCAGCCAATGCCGCCGCATGGATAATGGTTCTTCGAAATCGTTCCCTCTTTGATCAGCTTGAAATGGAACGCACACGTTCGGCTCATCTGGAAGACCTTGGGCTTGCTGCTGCAGGCCTTGCTCACGAAACCAAAAATCCCCTCGGAATAATTTCCGGTATTGCCCAGCAGGTTGCAAAAGACCCCATGGTACCAGAAAAAAGCAGGGCCATGCTTGAGACTATTATTGACGAAATAGACAAATCAGTATCACGCCTGGGCCTTTTTATGACCTTTGCCAGAAAGCGTGAAATCTCGGCATCACCCGTAAAAGCACAGCCTTTAATTGAAAGTATTGCAGTTATTCTGGAGCCTGAGCTTGAAACGGCCGGAGTTTCTTTAAAAATAGAGTGTCCAGACGTGACCATCACGGCAGATGAAGAAATGTTTCGCCAGATCCTTGTAAATCTGGTACTGAACAGTATTACAGCTTCATCCGGAGGCGAAATAACAATCCGCCTCAAGTCTGACGGAACAGGCGGTTATGTGGAAGTGGAAGATCAGGGATGCGGCATATCAAAAGAAATGCTGCCGCGTATATTCAAGCCCTATGTAACGGGAAGCCCTGACGGACACGGTCTTGGGCTTTCTATAGTAAAACGTTTTGCAGAAGATCACGGCTGGAGCGTATCTGCCGAATCAGAGCCCGGACATGGAACCGTTATAAAAATTTCGGGAATATCCTTTTCAGATACAGCGGGAGATGAGAGATGAGCCAGTACATTCTTATTGTTGATGATGAATCAAGGTACAGGCAGTTATATGCCAGTATTATTGAGGGAGCCGGGTTTGCAACCCGTTCCGCCGAATCAGCGGAAACTGCTTTGAGAATGATCAGCGATAATGCACCGGCTCTTGTTGTTACAGATGTTAAAATGGGAGGGGCAAGCGGTATCGATCTGCTCAAACAGGTTCGAATTACGCACCCGTCTCTCCCCTTTCTTATTGTTACTGCCTATGCTGATGTACGGGATGCAGTAAATGCAATGAAACTGGGAGCTGTAGATTATCTGTCCAAACCGGTTGACCTGGATGAACTGCTTGCGGCAGTGAGTGACACCATCGGTATATCGAGTAATAAGGAAATATCGGCAAATTCCGTTCCACCGGAAGCGCTTCAGGGGATCATTGCCGAAAGCCACGCCATGCGAAGCGTTTTGTGGGACGCCTACCGGGTTGCCGAAAGTGATGCAGGAATACTGATAACAGGAGAGAGCGGATCAGGCAAAGAGGTGCTTGCAGCCTTTATTCACAATAACAGTGCACGCAGCAAAAACCCAATGGTTATACTCAACTGCGCTTCAGTGCCAGCCTCTCTTCTTGCGGGCGAACTTTTCGGCTATGAAAAAGGCGCATTTACAGGGGCATCGGGCAGGCGTAAAGGCAGGTTCAGAGAAGCAGATAAAAGCAGTCTTTTTCTGGATGAAATAGGAGATATGCCCATTGATCTTCAGCCTACCCTGCTGCGCGCCATTGAGACCGGCAGAATTACGCCGCTGGGCAGCGATAGGGAGATTGATATTGATGACCGCATTATTGCAGCTACAAACCGGAACCTGCAGGATGATATCGAGTCAGGAAATTTTCGGCAGGACCTCTATTACAGACTTAATGTAATATCAATAGAAATACCGCCGCTTCGTGAACGTGAGGCGGATATTATCCCGCTGGCCCGTTTCTTTTTAGGCCGCGGAAAAGGTGAAAGCAAACGCCTTTCACGTGCCGCAGCCCGGCTTCTTACAGCATACGGATGGCCGGGAAATGTGCGTGAACTTGCCAATACCATGGAACGGGTACGGCTGCTCTCCCAGACGGACGTAATCCTTCCGGAGCATCTGCCTCCCGCCATCCGTCAGTCTGCTGGCGCTGAAACAGCTGATTCACATGAGGAAACCGTAACAACGGAAGACGGGAACATAAAGGTGAAAACCCTTGAAGAAAGTGAAGTTGAGGTTATCCGTCAGGCCCTGGAACAGACAGGCGGCAACCGGACAAAAGCGGCCGATCTGCTGGGAATTACACGTAGAGGTCTTATCTATAAAATTAAACGCCTTGGAATAGACTGATATTCCGTAACATCTTTTCACATCGGCACTTTTTTTCATGTGAAAAGATTTCACACCATCTCTATTTATAACCCTAAAACCAGCTCATAACACCGCCCCGGCACACATCAATCCAACTATCTATTTGTTTTTACAGGATAATTATTTTATCATATTCACCTTTCCTTCTGGCATTCACATTGCAATTCAGATAATTCAAAAGATTAATAAATAAAGAAAACAGGACATGGAGAAAAATAATGACGAAAAAAAATCTTAGAAGCAGCCTTAATCCGCCACTTGTGCTGACATTCATTGTAGTCGCAATTACAGGCATTATGCTGATGTTCCACATTGAAGCGAGAGGAATAAAAAATCTTCATGAATGGATGAGCATTGTATTTTTAGTTTTATGTATCGTTCACCTGTGCATTAACTGGAAGACCTTTCTGGTTTACCTTAAAAACCGTGCAGTATTAGCATCAGTTATTGGAGTATGTCTGCTGTCGGCACTGCTCATATCCGGAGCTGGTGACAGCGGTCGAGGGCATCACGGATCATCACGCTCAGGCCATTATAAACAATTCAATTATCTGCCTTAATATAGAGAACATAAACTTTAAAAAAGGAAAATATAAAATGGAAAATAAAAACTCAAAAAAATCAATTCAATACTACATTCGCTGCCTTCACCGCGACATAGGATTTATAGTAATCGGCCTTACAATAATATACGCACTGAGCGGGATACTGCTCACATACAGAAGCACCGCATTTCTTAAAAATGAGACTACCGTTAATATGGACATAGGTAAAAACGTTGAGGCAGGCGAGCTTGGAAAGGCGTTAAAGATGAGATTTTTCAAGATTGAACGCCAGACCGAAGACACTGTTTATTTTAACGGCGGAAGCTATGACAAAAATACCGGTATGGCGACATACACGCAGATGTCATACCCGGGTGTAATCAACAAACTTATAGAACTCCATAAACTGTCGAGCCAGAACACCATGCATATCATGGCTGTAGTATATGCAGTGCTGCTCCTCTTTTTGGCAGTATCTCCTCTGTTTATGTATAAGCCGGGAGCCAGGAATTTCAGAAGGGGAATTTACCTTACAATAGCAGGTGTAGTTATTGCTGTAATTATGATGTTTACCTGCGGCGGATAAAAAACAGGAAATCAGGGACAAGCAGTAAGAGTATTATTATGTCTGGTTTAGAAAGCAGGACCAAAGGCCCTCTGGCATGGATGGCAGGAAACTCGGTTATAGCCAACCTGATTATGTTTATATTCCTTGTGGGCGGCCTGATATCAGCATGGCAGGTAAAACAGGAGCTTTTTCCTGATTTTACAGAAGATGAAGTTGAGATATCCGTCGCCTACCCGGGCGCCAGCCCGGAAGAAGTGGAAAAGGGTATTATCCTTGCGGTTGAAGATGCGCTTGAAAATGTAGAGGGCATTGATGAAATCACTTCCACGGCTTCCGAATCTTCGGCAACCGTAACTGCAGAGCTTACGGAAGGCGGAGACGTCATGCGAAGCTGGCAGGAAATAAAAAGTGAAATTGATGCAATAGACACATTTCCTGATGAGGCTGAAGATCCTGTAGTCTCCATCCAGAGTCACAAACGGGATGTGCTTACAGCGGCGCTCCATGGTGATGTTGATGAGCTTACCCTGAGATCAGCAGCCGATTCAATCCGGGAAAAACTGCTTCTTAACGACCATATAACCCAGGTTGAACTGAGCGGGATTAAAGACTGTGAAATCAAGATTGAAATCCCGCAGGCCGTACTGAGGCGGTACGGTATAACCCTTGCGGATGCAGCCGAAACAATATCAAAGGCATCGGTGGAACTTGGAGGAGGCACACTTAAAACCGACGGAGGCGATATACTGATCCGTGTCATGGATCAGAGAGAATATGCAAACCAGTATGCCCGCATACCTCTTTTAACAATGGAGGACGGATCACAAATACTTCTTGGAGATGTGGCAGAGGTAAAAGAAGGTTTTGAGGACGGCAACACCTGGGCTGACTTTGACGGAGATCCGTCGGTTATGATTGTTATATACCGTGTGGGAGATCAGACTCCGACAGAAGTAGCAGGTGCAGGAAAAGAGGTAATTGAAGAACTCAACCGGAACCTCCCTGAAAGTCTTCACCTTACAATACTGAATGACAGCTCCGAAAGGTTTACAGAAAGGGCCGAGCTTTTATTAAAAAATGGATTCCAGGGGCTGGCCCTTGTCTTTATTTTTCTGGCCCTTTTTCTTGAGACCCGTCTTGCGTTCTGGGTAGGCCTGGGCATACCAATCTCATTTTTAGGTTCTTTTCTATTTCTGTCCGCAGCAGATTTCTCCATTAACATGATATCCATGTTTGCCTTTATCGTTACTCTTGGGATAGTGGTGGACGATGCTGTTGTGGTTGGTGAAAACGTCTACCACTGGCGCACTGGAGGCCTGTCTCCTCTGGAGGCGGCTGTTGCAGGTGTAAAGGAAGTTGCACTTCCGGTTGTATTCAGCGTGCTCACAAATCTGGTATCGTTTTTACCTATTTATTTTATCCCCGGACATCTTGGCAAAGTATTCAATGTAATGCCCCTTGTTGTAACCGCCGTGTTCGGTGTATCCCTTATCGAAAGCCTCTTTATTCTGCCCTCGCACCTGAGCCACAGAAAACGGAAAAAGGCAGTATGGCCCTTAAACTATCTTGAAAAATATCAGGAGCGTTTCAGCAGTGCATTTGAGTCCTTTGTAAAAAACGGATACGGAACATTTCTTAGATTAATAATAGGCAACAGGTATGCGGTCATAGCATTCGGCATAGCCATCATGACTGCCCTGGGCGGATATGTGGCATCAGGCCGTATGGGACTTGAGACATTCCCAAGCAATGAATCCGACTATGCTTACTGTTCAGCCACCCTGCCCTATGGTTCTTCGGAATCACGGCTAAAGACAGTAGAAAAGCAGCTGGTACAGTCAGCCAGGACCGTTATTGACCGGAACGGGGGATCAGATCTGGCAAGGGGAATATTAAGCAATGTAACCGAAAATGTAATTGCGGTCAGGATCTATCTGAATGATACGGACGGGCATTCTCTTTCTACCTCTCAGGTTACCGAACTATGGAGAGAAGCGGCTCCCTCAATAGCCGGCCTGGAAAGCATGCGGTTTGAATCAAACATGGGCGGACCTGGATCAGGAAAAAACCTGACTGTAAGATTAAGTCATACCGACGGCAAAATGCTTGAAAGTGCCGGAGCAGAACTTGCCGAAGCTCTTTCGCAGTACTCAATTGTACATGATATTGACGACGGATCTGCACAGGGAAAACGGCAGTATGACATTCAGCTCCTTCCCTTTGGCGAGCGTATGGGCCTTACCTCCGAAGATGTTGCAAAACAGATCAGATATGCATTTCAGGGAGCCAAAGCCCTGCAGCAGCAGAGGGGCGTAAACGAAGTAAGCGTGCGGGTATCACTGCCCCGGAGTGAAAGGGCAACGGAATCCACACTGGAAAATCTGGTAATTCTTACAGAAAAAGGAGAAGTGTACCTGCCTGATGCTGTTCAGCTGACAAAGGGAAGAGCCTATACGGAAATCACAAGGATCAACGGAAGAAGAACTATCGAGATAACCGCAAACGTAACGCCTCAGGCCCAGGCAGAGAATATTCTAAAAGAGATACAGGCAGGAATCATTCCGGATCTGATGGCAAAATATCCCGGTCTCACAATGGGACTTGGAGGCAAACAGGAAGATATGAGAGAAAGCCTGAGCACCCTTTTTACAGGATCTCTTATGGCGCTGTTTGCCATCTACGCACTCCTGGCCATCCCTTTCAAGAGCTACACACAGCCCCTGATCATTATGATAAGTATCCCATTCGGTATTATCGGCGCTATTATTGGTCACATTATCATGGGTTATTCCCTTTCTGTTAATTCCATATTCGGTATGGTAGCCCTGTCAGGCGTTGTGGTGAACGGTTCCCTTGTCCTTATTGATTTTGCAAACAGGAGAACTGCCGAAGGCATATCACCATTGGAGGCGATCCATTCGGCAAGCATCCAGAGATTCAGACCGATACTTTTAACCACGATCACAACCTTTGGAGGCCTTATACCAATGATTACCGAAACATCTTCACAGGCCCGCATGATGATTCCAATGGCAATATCACTGGGTTTCGGAGTGCTCTTTTCCACAGCCATTATACTGGTAATGGTTCCATCTCTTTATATGGCTCTTGATGATATTTCACATCTTACACACGGACCGGTAAAAATAAAACTGACCGGCTCAGAGACCTAGCAGGCGCCAGTGAGGCCTCTTGTTTTATTCTAGAGATTCATCCGGAACACATTTTTTTTGCTGCTCCGGATGGCACTCTATCTTAAGCAGCAAAAACCGTCGGACAATCAGGGAAAAAGTGTTCTTAAGCAGTGATTAAAATCATATATTGACACTCAAACCGTGCTTCCTTATATCTAATTCTATCTATAGTTGATTTGCAGTATTTATCTTTTCTGCGAATTATCATCAGCAGCATGAATTTGGAATTATTATTGGGAGGAATCGATGAAGAGAGTATTGTTTTTTGTATTTGCGGTTGTGTTGTTTTGCGGAATTTTGTCCTGTGGTGATTCAAGTATTCAAAAAATAATAAAAGTTACAGGCGGTAACGTGGAGGGAATACAGGAAGAAGGTATTACAATGTTTAAAGGCATTCCCTTTGCAGCGCCTCCTGTTGGAGATTTAAGGTGGAAAGCACCACAGCCGGTTGTTCCGTGGGAGGACACTTTAAAGGCAGACGGCTATGCCTGCGGATGCATTCAGGATGAAGGAATGGCAAAGGCCATGGGGGCTTCTACCGGCACATGTGAAGACTGTCTTTTCCTCAATGTATGGACTCCTGCGAAATCCACAAAGGAAAATCGAGCCGTAATAGTGTGGATTCACGGCGGAGGATTTTCCGGAGGAATGACAAGCATACCGATGTACGACGGCATCAACTTTGCCAAAAAAGGCGTTGTCCTTGTTGCCCTAACCTACCGTTTAGGCCCCTTTGGTTTTCTTGCTCACCCTGAACTAAGTAAAGAAAGCGGCAATGGCAGCGGAAATTACGGACTTATGGACATGATAGCCGGCCTTGAATGGGTTAAGGAAAACATCGGCAAATTCGGCGGAGATAAAAACAATGTAACAATATTCGGCCATTCGGCAGGAGGCATGGCGGTAAGCATGCTTGCAGCATCTCCTGAGGCAGAAGGCCTTTTCCATAAAGTCATATCCATGAGCGGCGGATCCTTTGCCCCTTCACGTACTTTAAATGAATCAGGTCAGAATGTTGCCACCCTCAAACTTGCAGAGTCAGCCGGAGAAAGTTTTCTTGAAGCGCTAGGGGTGAAATCCATTGAGGAAGCCAGGTCTGTTGATGCAGATAGAGTATTTAATGCACAGAAAAAAATGAAAATGAAATACAGGTTCTGGCCTGTTGAAGACGGATATATACTCCCGGATGATCAGTATGTTCTTTACAGCCATGGAAAATTCAATGACACACCCGTCCTGATAGGCACCGCATCTGATGAAGCTGCTACGTTTATGCCGAAAAAACTGACTGTCGAAGAATTTGTCAGCCAGGTTAAAAACGATTACGGTCAGGCTGCTGAATCCATTCTTAAAGCATACCCACATGACGACGATGAAGACCTTTACAGGTCCGTAAAAGGGTTAAGAAGAGAAAGCACATTTGCATGGCCTACATGGGCATGGGCAATGCTGCAGACAAAGACGGGAAAGAATCCTGCATACGTATATGTATTTGACTATCACGATGAAACAACACCTGATGGAGTTGGTCATGGTCTGGATGTCCCCTATGCATTTAAAACCCTTGGAAGCCCGGAAAAACCGGCAAAAGATGAAGACCTTGCAGTTTCGGATATGTACAGCAGCTATTTTGTTAATTTTGCAGAAACAGGAAATCCCAATGCTGAAGGCCTGCCTGAATGGCCGGCATTTAAAGAGGATAAACAGAATGTAATGGTAATTGACCATGAGTCAGGCGCAAGGCCTGTTCCCAACCTTGATAAAATAAAGGCATTTGATGATTATTATAAATGGCGACGAGGTGAATAAAGATAAGTGCGCCTGATCCCTTTTGTAGAGACGGGTTATTAACCCGTCTAACAGGCGGATAATCCCCTATGTCTGTTTCATACTGCAGGTGGTGGTTTTAACTGCAAAAAAAGACAGGTCAGAGACCTGTATCTACCAATGGTGAATATAACATCCCCCCCATTACATCTCACAAACAGTTTAACCCGTCTACAACGGGCAACATATACCACCGCTGTCACGCCTCCAATTATTAATGACAAAACAAACTTAATCATGTATTAATTAATTTTTTCAGGAAACTTTCTGATTTTCTTTTCGCACCATTCAGCTGCACTTTTATTTATTTTTAAATAACAAACATATTGTCTTGATTTATCAGCGGAGAACAAAATGATAATCGAAACGCCAAAATCAGTCATTACCAGAAAAAGATTATTCACAACACTTATCTTTGCAGCAGCTGTCATTGCCTTCAGCATATTTACACAGGGATATGAGTCATTAAATGCTATAGGAATAATTATAATACTGTCTGTGACCTGCCTTGGTTCAGTTATAGTCTACCTTACAACATCACGGAATTACATTTCATCAATTGAACTGAACGAATCAAATGTAATTATTGAAAACTCCAAAAACCTTCAGCAGACACTTAACTGGTCAGATATAAATGCAATGGATTTAAGTAAAATAGCCACTCAAAATAAGTACATTCCTCTGCCCGGTTATCTGTTCCGCAATCGTGATCAAAATGAAGAATATCTGAACTTCATAAACAGAAAGCTGTATGAAGAATCAATCAATTGCATGAAATGCGGAAGTGTAATCCCTGAAGGATCAAAGAACTGTGAAAACTGCGGCTGGAGCTACCTTAATTAGCGTTTATCCATAATTTGATAAAGCTTTCTGCCCTCAGCTGTCAGCTTTCAGCCAGAACCTATTACCTGACGAGCTGCAGATAATAAACATTGACATACGACACATGTCGTTGTTTAATTATGACATATGTCATCCATTAATACTGACATTCTGCAGTGAGTAAAAGCTTTTATTTAAAAACCAGGCTTTAAACAGGCGTCTTCTCTAAAATTCACATTAAGTATTTAAGTTGATATATCGGCTTAACTCTCAAAAGCCTGCTCATAGCACTGTTTTATCCCTCGGTATTTTCAAAATAAATATAACTATCTCTTTTAAGTGTCTTATTTTCCGGATTGGCATTTTTGCCGATTTACAGAAACCTCAAAATTAACAGGAGTATTAAATGGCTAATAATCATTACAGAGTATTAAGGCTTTTTAGATTAACAGCATTATTCTTTGCTGCTTTTGTACTTGTATTACAGGCAGGCATAGCTCAGGCAAAGCAGAACAAACATAAACACAGAGGCCGTCACGGCCGGTTAGGGACAATAATAGAGCTAAGGGAAGGACTTATTGAAGGCTTTGAAGATGAAAATGATACATGGTCATGGCAGGGTATCCCTTATGCAAAACCGCCGGTTGGTAACAGGCGGTGGAAAGCTCCAAAATCACCGAAGCCATGGAAAGGAATCCTTGAAACAAAAGAACTCTCCAGTGAATGTTCACAGTTTAATATTAATGGTGACTTCCTCGGGAGTGAAGACTGCCTTTATTTAAATGTATGGAGACCGGCAACTCAGGAGCGGGATCTTCCGGTTTACGTATGGATTCACGGTGGCGGAAACTCCACAGGGTCAGCAAGTTATCCACAGTCTTACGGCAACAAACTTGCGGCCAAAGCCAATATGGTTGTGGTTACAATAAATTATCGGTTAGGTCCCATGGGATGGTTCATACACGAAAGTATTGAGGACGATGATCCTTTAAACAGTTCGGGCAACTATGGGACTCTTGATATAATCAAGTCCCTTAAATGGGTGAAAAAAAACATTGCAGATTTTGGAGGTAATCCTCGGAATGTAACCATTGCAGGAGAATCTGCCGGCGGTTACAATGTAATGTCACTGATAATTTCTCCTGCAGCAGCAGGACTTTTCCATAAAGCTGTTTCCCAGAGCGGTGCGGTTACAGTTACATCTGTGGAGGACGGAAAAATAAACGCAGATACAGCTATTGCCAATATTATAGCCGATGACCCGGAAGCAGATCCGGAAGACTTTGATGAACCGCATGAACAGCCGGACCTTGCCTGTTACCTTAAAAATAAGAGTGCACAGGATATATTCAGCGCATATCCTGCCGGCAGCGGCGGTATGCTGGCACAATTTAAATATATCTTCACCGACGGCACGGTTATACACAGCGACGGTGCTGCAGCTCTTGAAAATCCGGATAACTATAACCAGGTACCAATTATTTTGAGTAATACAAAAGAAGAAGCAAAGGCATTTATAACTGCCAGATACGGCCAGATACCTGACTTTCTGTACCAGCTGCTTGCAACAATAATGAGTCAGAATATGCGAAATAATTCTGTAGACAGTATTGCAGCAGTAATGAGTGTTCACGAGAGTCAGCCGGACATCTATGCTTTTCAGCTGGATTACGGCGCATATAATCCGGATGGATTCAACGCATGGCCGACCCAGGTGGAATCTCCTCCTGACAGTGGCAATTTTAAAAATCTTGCAATCATGCTAGGTGCAGGACATGCTCTTGATGTCCCATTCTTTTTTAATAACTGGATTTATTTCGGCGGCACAGGTCCTTTTACAGAAGAAAACAGGCCAGGATTTGAAGCACTGAGTGAAGATATGATTACTTACCTGGCAACCTTTACACGCACCGGAGAGCCGCAGAATCCTGAAGAGATTCAATGGCTGCCCTGGTCAAATGATGAGGCCGGACCAAAACGTATTCTTTTCGATGCAGATAATGTGGATTCCATTATCGAAATGAGTTATGAATAACCATCAAAAATATTGCTTTCCATGGACTTTCAGAAAAGATATCCGTTTTTCAGTAAATATTTGAATTGATCTGAATTCTATAAAAAAACATTGACATACGACACATGTCGTTATTTAATGACGACACGTGTCGTATAACAACAATAAAGAAAGGATATCTGCTGTGTCCGATAAATTACCCAAACTGACAGACCCTGAATTTGAAATCATGAAAATAGTATGGGATCGGGGTCAGGTTACAATCAATGAAGTACTTGATGAAGTCAACTCCCGCCACAAACGTAATTTAAAAAGAACAACCATTCAGGTCCAGATGAAACGCCTCGAAGAAAAAGGCTGGCTTATTCATCATGAAGACGGAAGGAATTTTTTATACAAATCGACACGTGACCGTGAGGAAGTTTCCAGAGATATCACCAGTGATATCAAAAAAAGAATTTTTGACGGCTCCTATGCCAACCTTGTGAAATCCCTGTTTCAGGGTTCAGACGTTACACGCGATGAAATTAAGAGAATAAGGAAGATTTTAGATGACTACGAAGGGAAATAAGTCATGGATCTATACTCTCTGTTCACAAATACAAAAGCTGCAGAACTGATATTTAATCTTTTAATACATATAATCATTATCTCCCTGACCGGCTGGACAGTCATGAAAATATGGAACCCCAGGTCTGCACCTGTACGCAGCGGAGGCTACCTGGCTGTACTGCTTGCCCTTGCAGTCCTTCCGGTTTTAACCGTTATGTTCACTCTGCTCCATATAACATGGTTTCAGTCTACTATCAGTTTACCTCCGGCATATACACAGCAATCGTCCCCTGCTATTTTTCAGAATCAGCAGAATATCTTTGAAGATAGCCTGATAACCGATAATGAGATAAGGCCGGACACATCTGATCAGGCATCTGTTCCCGTGGAACCTCAACAGGAAAATGAAATATACCATGGTAATGATCTGCAAAATAAAGTGAATTCCTCAAATCAAAACAGTGCCCCTTTTATTACGCGTGAACTGATTATCATATCTACAAATATATTCGGAGGGATTTGGATAGCCGGGTTTGTTGTATTTATTCTTCGCCTGAGCCTTAAACTTTCTTTTTTAAAAGGCTACATGCATAATCTCAGCACCGGTGATACTGAAAGGCTGAAAAATATCTACAACTCTATCAGGCCTGTTTTTAAAAACAGGCCCATGCCTGATATATACCAGTCATCTTCTCTTTCCTCTCCAGTAACAATTGGAATTATCAGGCCGGTAATGATCTTACCTGTAGAGATGGAGGACCTGTCTGATCATGAGTTAAAAAGCATTTTACTGCACGAACTCGCACACATTTTTCACAGTGATAATTTCATCGGTTTTCTTCAGCATGTTTTATCCTCTATCTTCTGGTGGAACCCGCTTGTTTATTATCTGAATTCAGCATATTCCGACTCCAGAGAAGATGTTTGCGATAACTATGCAATTAGAAATTTAAAAAGCCCCAAAAAATATGCAGCCACACTTCTAACTCTTGCCGAAAAAACCAGTTTTTTGTCTCACATGCCGGCCACTGCAGGCATGTCTTTATCAAAAAGATCCTTTGAGCACAGGGTACTTGACCTGTTAAGGAAAGACAGAGATCTGAACACAATATATAAACCGTCATTAATTATTCTGTGTTTAATAACAGCAATTGCTGTAACCAGCTGCGGAACAGGGTTGAAATTATCCTTCAAGGATACTGTTTCACCGGTTAACAGAGATTATATTGAGATCAGTAAAAAACCGGTATGGGTTATCGGCAATGAAATTATTAATAAAATAAATACAGATAAGTTTAAAGATATAGAAAAATACGTTGATCACCTTGTAAAAGAAAAGCCTTACACAGCGGATGGAACAAGAGTTCTCGAAAGGCTGTATCCATTTGCCGCCGAAAGACTGGACAGCAGTGATAACCTTGACAAATGGTGTGAAGATGAGAACCCACACCAGGCATCTTTTATATTGAGAGGTATTTATTATATCTATGAAGCCTGGAAACACAGAGGACATGGACCGGGATATACTGTTACCGTGGAAAGCCTGCAAAAATTCAGGGAATATCTTATTCTTGCTAAAAACGATCTTGAGAAAGCATATGATATAAATCCGGAAGACCCCAACAGCGCTGCTTCTATGCTATCAGTATGCCGCGGATTAGATCTTGGCGAAATTGAGATGGAGACATGGTTTGAAAGGGCTGTAGAAGCAGATCCTGTTACATATAAAGCCTATGCTCAAAAACAGGATTTTATAAGACCAAAATGGTACGGAACAGAAGAAAAGGATAAAGCCTTTGCCGAATACTGTTATAACAGCGCCCCTTCTGAAAGTGTTATTCACGAAATCATGCTGGACTATATAATTGAAAATTATAAAAGGTCAAAAAATAAGGGCGAATACTTTAATGACCTTACCATATTGAAGACAGTATATGATGTTGCTCAAAAAACCCTTGTAATATTTCCAGACTCATCTTCAATTAGAAGTAAACTCGCAGAGATAGAAAAATTTAGAGGTAATTACGGCAAAGCGATTGAATACTACAGTGAAATCCTGACAATTGATCCGGGCAACCCTGAAGCGTTACAAAAAAGAGGAAATTTATATTCAGGAAATTTACGCAAATATGATCTGGCAGAAGCAGATATAAAATTGAGTATTAAATCCGATCCTTACGGCCCTCATAATTACGAAGAACTGGCAAAGATATCACAGACAAAAGGAGACTACAGGCAGGCCATTGAATATTTAAATATGGCAATAAATAAAAAGCCAAAAAATCCAAAACTATATGTAGACCGTGGAGCAATAAAAAGAAGACCTCTCCGTGAATATGCCTCAGCGCTGGAAGATTTCAAGCAGGCGGTCAGGCTGGACAGTAACCATGTTGTCGGTAATTTTTATATGGCTCTCTGTTATGAGGGCATGCGGCAGCTTGAAGAAGCTGAAAAGTACCGTATAAAAACATTGGAAATTATTGAGAGCAGAAAGCCTGGAAAACCCAATTCACTCCCTCCTGCATTTGCTGATGATATCAGAAACAAGCTTACTGCAATGCAGATAAGATTGAAACAGGGCTCTTCCAGGGCTCCAGCAACCCTGCAGAATCTCTATCCAAAGGAAATCAACTACACTATTGACCCATCTCCAGGAGAAGGATGGATGAAAATGTCCAGCGGCCCCTTTAATGATTTAGCCTTTAACTTACCGTCTAAATCTACAGTTATATATGTGGCCCGTATTCCGGTATTTGAAAGTGCCATCAACTTGCCCCCGGCAGAAATATTTAAAGGCTGGATTGATGGGATGCAGACCAAATACCGCTATAAAAATTTTGATATGGAATCAAGCGGAACTGCAACCATTGACGGCCGTAAATTATTTTATGCGGTTTATGAATTCATATTCATGGATACAATAAAAAAAGAAAAGGTCTACATTATAAAAGGAGACTCATTATTTTACCGTCTTCGTTACAGCGGTAACAAAAACACCTTTAATGATAATCTACAGACATTTGAAGATTATTTTAAGAGTTTTAAAATTTCTTCATAAGCAGTATTAAAACAACCAGAAGCGCCTGCATCGTTAAATGCAGCTCGATGCAGAAACGGGTTTAATGACCCCACATTCATTTCGACTTACAGCCTTACAAAGACGTCCGCTCAGGCCGTCTCAGTTTTTCGCCCGATCGGGCATCTGTTTTACAATTAAGTTAATGTGCAGCAGTTCAATACATTAACCGGTTTAAAAAAAATAATAAAAATGCAGCAGAACGCATCAATAACAGGTTCTCCCGGGTTTTCGGAGAACAGTAATCAAGTCTCAGGTAATTACATCCGGCAGGCAGGCAGGGGGACGGAGTCTGCCTCAGGCTTACCAGGCGGCAGGATAATATGTTGGTATCGTAGATTGTATGAAAATCCAACCTGTCTAAAAGTAACTATGAAACTTTGGTTCATAAAAAATAATCAGGAGACAATCTAATGAGAAGCATGAAATGTATCATGTTAATTCTGTGTTTTACTGTATCTGTATTTATTATTTCCTGTATCAACCCCAATAACGTTGATACCAAAATTATTACAAGTAAAAGCATAAGCGATGAAATCATAAACAAATATAAGGACAGCGATAAAAAACCTGTATGGATTATAGGAAACGAAATCATCAAAAAAATAAATGCAGGTGAATTTACCGATGTTGAAGAATACATAGATTATCTTGTTGCGCAAAAACCATATAGTGCTGATGGAACAAGAATACTTGAAGACCTCTATCGTTTTGTTGGAGACAGGATAAACAGCAGAGATATGTTCGATAAATGGTGCACAAAAGAACCTACTCATCATTCAGCATTTATTTTCAGGGGGAATTATTTTATTGAACTGGCCTGGAAGCACAGGGGCACAGGTCGGGGTTATACAGTTACGAAAGAAGGTAAGGAGCTTTTCAAAAAAAATCTAAAGCTAGCAGAAAAAGATTTGAAAAAAGCCTGGTCAATTAATTCTGCAGACCCCAACAGTGCCGCCTCCATACTAACAGTATATAAGGGTTTATTATATAAAGAGACTACAAAAAATGCCTGGTTTAAGAAGGCAGTAGAGGCAGATCCTGCTGCATATACTGCCTATGCAAAAAAACAGGATTATTTAAGACCTAAATGGCGCGGTTCAAGGAAAAAAGATTATGATTTCGCTCAATATTGCGATAAAAATGCCCCTCCTAAAAGTATCATCCATGAAATAATGCTGGATTATATAATGGAAAAAGCAAGATGGGAGAGAAATGGCACCATGCAATACTATAACCCTTACATAGTAAATAAGATAAAAGAAATTGTACAAAGAACACTGGATAATTTTCCTGACTCTGCATCAATAAGAAGTAAGCTTGCGGAAATAGAATTATTAAAAGGAAATCATGTAAAAGCTGTTGAGCTCTATAGTGAAATACTTGAAAAAGATCCTGGAAACCCTGACGCACTCCATAAAAGGGCAAGGGTTTATGCGATAAACCTCAGAAAGCTTGATCTGGCGGAAAAAGACATTAGCAAAAACCTTGAATCTGATCCTTACGGACCGGATATGTATGATGATCTGTCAATGATAGCAACGCTCAGCGGGGACCATAAAAAATCCATTGAATATTTTACCAGGGCCATTGAAAAAAATCCAAAGTCTAAACAGTTTTATCTATTACGCGGTATCTCCAAAATAAGAGCATTTCAAGATTATGCCTCTGCAGCAGAAGATTTTAAGGATGTTCTCAGGCTGGATCCGCTATTAATCGATGCCTATGGTTTAACAGCTCAATGCCTCCATAAACTTAATAAGCCTGAGGAAGCAAATAAATTTGCTCAAATGGGAGCAGATGTTTCAGCGGCAAAAAAAGCAAGAGAAAATATCCTACCGGTTCGGGTTCCACCTGGATTAGCTAAAGAAATAGAAAAACTGTTAAATAAAAGTGCAGAAAATTAATCTCATGACAAAAAATATCATGTGTAAAAATGAACTCATGAAGACTGTTCTCTGATAAAGTTTTTTCACAATACACCGGCACCTAGAAACTGGAACCGGGTATAAAGTAATTACTAATACAGGATTAAGGTCAGATCTTTACCGGACTCCTGTTCAAATAAAAAGGCCTGTGACCTTGGTGACTGCACAGTTTTGGAAATGGCCAGAAAAGCCGGGAAATGCAGTATACCAAACTAGAGGAGCCTTTACTATAATGCAGCTGATCCAGTCAGCGAATTCTATAATTCAGCAAAACAGGAAGAACCATTTTTAATAACCGGGGAGAGCACAGGTATCGTACTGTTGATCCCACATTCATTTCGACTTACAGCCTTACAAAGACGTCCGATCAGGCCGTCTCAGTTTTTCGCCCGATCGGGCATCTGTTTTACAATTAAGTTAATGTGCAGCAGTTCAATACATTAACCGGTTTAAAAAAAATAATAAAAATGCAGCAGAACTCATCAATAACACTTTCTCCCGGGTTTCCGGAGAACAGTAAACAAGCCTTAGCAATTCCGTCCGGCAGGCAGGGGGACGGAGTCTGCCTGAGGCTCACTGAGATTAGGCGACAACGCAGGAAAATCATGTTTAATTAATGGAGATAAAAATGAAAAAGCTTACGGCAATCTTTCTGATCCTAATATTTTCAGGATGCTCAACTGTCAAAATCAAACCTGCCCCGATATTTGAAATACCTAAAGGTTCCAGGGTCGGGGTTATTAACCTGGTTGGGCCTATGATGACATACTATGACGTCAAGTATGACGGATCCAATAACAGGACAGAACGAAGATCAACAGCAGACATACCGGGCTTTATAAATAATGAGATAACTCGGCAGGCTGCAGTGGCAGGATATGAAGTTAAAATACTGGAAGTCAGTGAAGATTTAAAAAGAGCTCTATATTACCTCACAGAGGTAAAAGAAGACAGGGTAGAAATTAGAAAATGGGCAGTTCCGGTTTTTAAAAAGTTATCACTGGAACACGATTTATCTATTATCTATGTAATTAAAGAAGTGGAAGGAGAGTTTAAGATCAAAGATCGCAAGGTGTATCCAAGGGGGTATGGAATGGCAATAGAGCTGTCTGGAGGTATTTTTACTTCCTTTGCAATATTAAAAGCCGAAGCCATATACCTAGACCCTGTTTCTGTAACAAGAGGAGCCGATTGTTCGGAAAGAAAGATTCTTACAGCTGAGGTTATTTCAGAAAAAAATGCTCCTGTAAAAAAAATGGTACATGGCAGCAAAATCAACGAAAATATAAAGCTGATTATCAGCGAATTTATTTCTAAACTTTTAGAGAACTCGAATTTACGGGGATGATTTTACGGCCGCAGTCATTATAAAAAAACTAATTACATGAGGGTATTCATGAAAAAAATCACCTTTATTCTCATATTAACGTTTTTTCTTTCATACACACACGCGTCTATTGCCAGGGTTAATGCAGAAGCAGACGGCACCATAGTTGAAGTTAAACATGGTTTTCCTTTTGAAACATATGAGAAGTGGATCGATTTTCTGGAGAAAAAATACAGCGGATTTAATAAAAAGCGGTTCATGGAAATCTACCCTCAAAAGATGTTTGAACAATACAAGCAGACAATTGATTTTCAGAGTATCATGTACATGAGTGACGAACTGAAGGTCGCAGGCTATATAATCAAGCCTAAACAGACAAACGGAAGAAAGCTTCCGGTTATCATCTACAACCGCGGCGGTAACAGAAGTTTTGGCCAGCTTGTATTCAGCAATTTCTTTTCATTATTTGAACTTGTATCAGACGGATACATACTGACAGCCAGTCAGTACAGGGGAAATGCAGGAGGTGAAGGCATAGAAGAGTTTGGAGGAGCTGATGTAAATGACGTTTTAAACCTGATCCCTTTAATTGAATCCATACCGGAAGCGGATGCGTCACGCATTGGAATGTACGGGTGGAGCCGGGGAGGCATGATGACCTACATCGCGCTTGCAAAAACAAACCGTATTTCTGCCGCGATTATAGGCGCGGGTGTTTCGGATTTATTCGATACAAACAAACGTCGGCCTGAAATGGAAAGTAATGTCCACAGCCAGTTGATCCCCAATTACCGGAATAATAAATCTGCAGAGCTAACGGCCAGATCAGCAGTTAAATGGCCCGAAAAGCTCAACAAAAAAACACCTATTTTACTTCTCCACGGCAGTTCTGACTGGCGCGTAGATCCGGGTCAGTCTTTAAAGATGGCGTCGCTGCTTTATGATTGCAAACACCCATTCCGATTTGTATTTTTTGAAGGAGGAGATCACAGTTTAAGTGAACATAAAAAAGAGGTAAACCGGCTTGTAAAAGAGTGGTTAGACCGTTATGTACGTGACAAACAACCCTGGCCCAGCCTTGAACCTCACGGCCGTTAAAAAAACATGAAATAAAACAGGGAGTTTTTTTCATGAAAACCAAATCATTTATCCTGATTTTATTAACAATTTTAGCTTTATCCAAAACTGCTGTTTTTGCAGAAGGGTTTTATTTAAAAAAAATTGATAAAAACACAGGCAGTAAAGACATGGAGGTTACTCTAAACTGGGTGGAAAGCAAACTCAGTATGGCGCTCAATTTCGAAGCTGATTTGGAGGATCAAAAACAATGGTTAACTGCCTCAGAGGGACCATTTGTGAGTGTTGAAATAAAAGTGACGGATTCAGATGATTTTGTATCAGATAATTTAAAAGTTAAAAATATAAAGGATAACATAATTCCTTTCAAATTTGGTCCAATCATTTATATGGATGACGTACACTTAACCCGTATTTCATCTGTTTTTAGTGAACAAGAGGAACAAGAGTATCCGCATCCATTGCACGCTGAAGTTAAAGCGACAGATACGGATAATATTATTTTAATTAATGCTGAGGTAAAAAATTTAAATAATAACAATATATCTTTCAATCTGAGCCAGGTACTATTAACAGGTGCCGGGGAATCATATAAGCCCTTTGCATATTCCAATTATGGTAAACCAGTCAGCAGCAAAAGAGATGTGACCTTTGAACTGCTGCCAGGGGAAAGCAGAACTTATAACTTCTATTATTTTATTAATCAGAAATACAATAATTTTAACTTTAATTTTAAAAATCTCACCCCTGTTCAATTAAAAAGAATTCCAGATCCGCGATCTATAAAGCAGCGATTGGATGAGCTTAAGTCTGAATCAGCAGAAGTCCGTGCGGAAGCAGTAAAAGCATTAGGCATCATAAAAAATCCCGCCACATTAAAATCATTGATCAAAGCTTTAAACGACAAAAACCCCACAGTCCGAAGAAAAACGGTAATGGCATTGGGTGAAATAAAAGATATACGTGCGTTAGACCCTCTAATATCTGTTGTGAGAGATACTGCATCTGCAGCAAGGTTTGAAGCTGTTAGAGCGCTTGGATGTTTTAAAAACCCGAAAGCTGTTGATGCTCTAATAGAGGTATTAAAAGAAGATTGGACAGGTAACAGTCTTGCGGCTGAAATCTTAGGAGAAACAGGTGATCCAAAGGCTGTTGCCCCCCTTATAGAAACTCTTGCAAGAAAGCATGATCCGAGAAATTTAAAATTTGTATCGAGTAAAGCGCTTGATAAAATCGAACCGAATTGGAGAGATAGAGAAGATGCTAAAAAAATATCTCTCGAATATGTTACCGCTCTAAGAAATGATGATCTTCATAAACAAATTTGGGCAGCCATGCAACTGGCACAATTCAGAGACATCCGCGCAATACCAGATTTGATAAAGCTGTTAAGCAATAAAAACGATATGGCCAGAAGGGAAGCTTCGGCAGTATTAGGAGAGTTCAAATCAAAAGACGCAATTCAAATTTTGAAAAATCTCAGCAAAAATGACAAAGATTCCGATATCCGTTCTGCGGCTCTAAAAGCATTAGAAAAAATCTTAAATAAAACTGATTTAAATTCTGAATTAGACATCATCTCAAATACCAATCAATAGATTTTTTTGCAGGAGGCAGTAACTCATGAACAGAATAATAATTATATTTTTTATGCTGATGCTCATTGCTTCGACTGCACATGCAACAGCTCAATACCCGGATAAAATAATTTTCGAAGGCAAAAAATACAACATGCAGACAAATCCTAGGGAACCCTATTAAAAAAAACACCCTGACAGAAAGCCTAAAATTGATATTCATTCCACTGCACTATGGCGTGGGTATGTGGCGACTTTTGCTATAACTGACGGTGCACTTGTACTGTCAGACCTTGAAATAGAAGGAAAGCCAAAGGTAGTTAAAGGTATACACCATACTACCTGGAAATCTGTAAAAAAAGACGTGCTTACAGGTGTTGATCAGCTCACAGTCAGTTGGTTCACAGGAATATTGGTTCTTCCCTATGGTGAGCGTGTAAAATATGTCCATGTGGGATATGGATCAACATACAGTAATTATATTCTTCTCGAAATCAACAATGGAAAACTCATGGGCAAACGTACTTACGACAATAAACAATATGAACAGTTTAAAGAAAAGCAATACCAAGCATTTAAAAAGACCGAGAAATATAAAAAACTTATCGAAAAACTTAAGAATGAAAACAGATCCCCCCAATTTATAGATTCATTCCTTCGCAGTTTTGTTGTTGAATATACATCTAAATTTCTGGTTGAGGACGGCAGCAAATAATCCTTAAAAAAATAATTCCCAAAAAAATTAAAATAGAAATATCAAGTCCTATGAAAAAACACTTTAAAAAATTATCTGCATCCGTCCTTCTAATTCCTTCGATTTTGGGTCTCTGGTTTGTGATAAATCATCTGTTAAATCTGTATGCATTTAAAGGCCCCTACTCCTTTGGCCTGCATTTGAAATACGGAAGCATGAAGTTTCAGGACCCATGGTCGGACGTTATAGTGTTATTCTGTGTATTTGCAGCAACAGCATGCGGCATCGCTGTTACATTCAGTACCAGAAAGGCCGCATACCTGTGGAGTATCGGATTGACAATGATGGTAATAGCAGCCCTGGGCATAGCCGGAGCCTTTTAAGATTAGAAAGGTTTGAAACAATTACAGAAAATGCTGAGGCTGCCCAGGGAAAAAAGCATCCCTGGATACGATATATTAATTTTTAAGGGAGTTAAACAATGACAGAACAGATAATGATTCTACAGACCGGTCGGCTGCATGAATTTGAACTTGCCTGCAATGCATTGACAGAATCAGGTATCCCATTTTTTAAACAGCAGGAAGTCTCAGGGGTAAAAACAGCTATTTATGCCCCGGCTGCCGGTCCGGGAACTTTCTGGAACATTCTTGTACCGGCCTCAGTGAAACCGGAGGCCGAAAACGTATTAAAGGAACTGCCGATTGACTTTACAACAGAACCGGATTTCTGGCATTATAGCGGAAAACCTTATGCCAAAAGGATATGGAAAATAACTGCAGTTATATTTTTATTTTCATTACTCTGTTCTTCAATAATGTACATCATGAAGTTTATGAAACAGGGTTAACAAACAATCCAACCATCAGCTGACTGAAAGACGTGTTACCTGTGAGATGTTTTTTTAATTTCAGCATCCTGTTTAGCTGGCCCTAAAAAGGAGAAACACATGTTTCACTACTACAAGTTATTCCTTTTACTCTTACAGTTTGTAATACCGGTTTTCATTATCGGGTATAAAAACAGATATGACAATGGTTCAAAAACCCTGTTCAGATTCTTTGCAGCGGTAATGATCGTGTGGATTTACATCGCGGCAATGCGATCAGTAATACCTGATATTGATTTATACCTTGCAGTTACAGATAAGGAACGAAACCTGATCAGTCTGGGTGACGGGGCTAAAAATGCCTTTGCATATATGTTAGGCTGGATTCCGGGGGTTATCATATCCGCCATTGCGTGGGCTCTGGTAAGGGCATGGAGATGGATGACACCGAAGTTAAAAAGCAGTGCTGTAAAACACAACCCGGACAAAATATCAGGAAGCTATTCTAATCACACTGTTACACCTGTGGAGTCAGGTGCACCTATAAATTCCAAGCAGTCAATTCCAAGCAGTCTATAGATGTGCTTTAGGAAAGGGGAAGATAATTCATCCTGAGTATTTCAAAGTATCCTTCCCGGATAAGAGCCCACTGAAAATAAACCTGTTTAACGAAGAAAACTGCAATTATGAAGAAATTATTTTCAGTAATATATGTAACGAATGCGGAAGGAGCAGTTTATCAGTTATGGATAATCATGTTAAAATAGAAAGCTACAATTGTGGATTCAGCATGGATTCACCTTTTATTTGAGATACTCTGTCTTTTTATGCCGGAAAAGATGGTTCACTGATTATAAAATTTAAGCCTTATGATCGTAACCCTGATGGCAATAAAACTCAATGGATCAAATATAAGAGTTTCACAGAATGATATTTTTAAAAAAACCGGAACCATTTTTTCAAAACAATCTGTTAATACAGCGCAAATCAGGAATACTTTTCTCAGAAATAAAAATAGCCGCATAATAAACGCACTCTCAGTTACATGGAGCGTAGGCTCCTTACAAAAATTCACCAGACAGGAAATTGATAGAAATGAAAACCAGCAGCAAAAACATACTTTTTTGGTTTGTTCCAATAATGTCTGGCTTTAGCGCCGGATCGTGCATAATTTTTCTGGGTGAAAATCCTGGATGGAAACTTAGCCTTTGGCTTACCACGGGCTTTACAGCATTGCTGATTTTCTCCCTTTTATCAGCAGTAGTGGCAAAACTGTTTTTACACGGGCGAAAAAGGCTGCTTCAGGCAGGATTTACATTTTTAATATCAACTGCAGTAACCCCGATTATTTTATCAGCAGTATTTCTTGCATTTTACCTGCTGGACTTTGATACGGAGTATGCTCCGGGATACTCGGATAAAGCATTCGACTCAATAGCAATAGGAGACTCATATGAAACAGTACTATCAAAACTTGGCAAACCATTGTCTTTTAGCGACAATGAAACATATGAAAATTGGATATATTCTGTAGAACAGCAATCAGAATATTCAAAAAACGGGCATGGCAAAGGGACGTTTACAACATTCACCTTTGATGAGACCGGAAAGGTAAAAGCCGTTTCCGGCCAGATAGCTGTATCATCATTTAAAACCTGTTATGGCGATGGGCAAAACTATCTGAAACTTACAAATGATGATATTAATGAACTGTGCGGCAAATCGAAGGGGGAAATCCTTAAACAGTTTCATTCACCGGCTGCGGTCTACAACTACAAAGCGGCTGAAGTCCTCACCTATTCACGATCGCCTTCAGGTTCCAATTATCACCTAAGATCAATAGGCATGGATTCTGCCGGGAAGGTTGTAAATATTTACAAATCTTTCTATTGGGACTGATAATTTATTTTAATACACAGAAAATCAAATCAGACATGGAGAAAGGCTCAACATGAAACAAATCAAATTCTATATCACTGCAGTAATCATTGCAGCAGTCTTATTATCATTAAACGCCTGCAGCAGGGATGATGTAAAAACATCCGGGACATGGAATTACAAAGATTATTCCGAAGATGAAATTCACACTATAAAAACAGAAGGCACCCCTGACCTGATAATGGGTGCAGGAATAGTTAGCCAGGCAGTTAATCCAAAATCAGACACGGCTATGGAGCTGCTTAAACTGGCGAGCCAAAGAGAATCACCGGAAACCATGGCAGTAGTTTCCCTTATTAACTACAGCCTGATAAAAAGCCGTCAGGAAAAAGGCAATACCGCGTATTTAAAACAGTTAAAAGAATATATTGAAAGACTTCTTAAGGATGACAAGGATAATGCTCTTTCATATTATTTTAATGCCCTGCTGCTTCATGAAGAAGGAGAAAATCATAAGGCTCTTAATCTCATTATAAAAGGGAACAGCTTTAAATCAAACGGGTACATAAAACAGAGATTTTACGCAATTGCCAGCGCTGCCGAAAAAGCCGCATGGGGCAAACCGCATTCAAGGGAGCTTGCATTAGAGAATACCAATTATGCTGCGGTTAATCTCTCGCTAAAAGATCTGTGCATCGATCTTCAAAAAGATTTCGGACAGGAAGCTCAAAATGCATGTATGGACATGGGAAGGAAACTGGAACAGGCAAGCCTTCTCTGCTGGGACAGAGCCATTGCCCTTGCAATCCAGCAGAACGCATTAAGTAAAAATGCAACGGATGACGTTATTAAAGCAGACATAATAAAAAGAAGAGAAAAAACACTCAGCTGCGGTGAATGCGAGAGATTTATTTCAAAATCAGAAATTTCCGATGAGGAAGATGAAAGATATTATGAAATTATAATGGATAAAGGTGAAGCAGCAGCCCAGGAGTATATTTGTAAGCTTGCAGAAAAAAAAGGGTAATAAATGTTTAAAATATCTAAAATATTATCATTATCAATAATCCTGGCAGCTGTTTTTATTATTTCGGGCTGCAGTAAAAGTGACTCCAGGCTTAAGGGTAAATGGCGTTCAAACCTTAAACTGACAACCGAATACAACGAAAAAAAAGCCAGGCTGACAGACCGACAAAAAAAGGCATTCGCAAAGATGTTTGGCAAGTTAGAGATTAACTATTTTACACCGGGCAAATGCGAAATCTTTACGCCAAAAGAGATTACAAATTTTGAAACGGACAATACAGAACAGGAAGATACCAGGGGAGTACTGGAATATAAAATTATTTATCAGAATGATAAACTCGCTGTCCTTGTATATAAAGACCCGCTTAAAAGAGAGACTGTCCAGACATACCATTTTGTAAATGACAACACTTACTGGATTTACCTGGGCGGAAGCGGACTGGCTGACCTGAACATGCGTGAATACTTTACAAAAATTGAATAAAGCAGGTACATATATTGTTCCTTGTTTTCCCAAAAAGATATCAGCCATAGAAATCATCCAATGTTAATTCAACAACTTATCAATTATTCTCCGCAGGCACGCTCCTTGCTTTTATTTGATGCAATGATTTGGAGAGAAATATAGTACCAATTCTTCCGTAGGGTGAGGTTTTATATCCAATGATGTCGACTTAGTGTCTATCCCATAAACAAAGCAGCCAACCACGGAGGACACGGAGTTCACGGAGAAAATCAAAAGACAAAATCGGTTTTTGTTTTTTAAATAATAAAAGGCTTTTCTCCGTGTTCTCCGTGCTCTCTGTGGTGAAAATTAAAGTTTTGTATTTAAGAGAATATTAATTCGAGCTTAAGTCAGCAGTATTGGATTTTATACCTCCCCCTAAGACAGGCGGACGCAAGGCCGCTACAGGTGCTTCTTCGCTGCTTTTTGAATCGCCAAACTGATAAGGAGATCAAAGCAATATGAACAAATTAAAAAACATTTTATTACTGCCGGCTTTTTTCTTTATCATCAGCTGCGGAGGTGGCGGTGGAAAATATTTCGAACCTTCTGTTTCCCTTAATACTTACGGTATAACAAAAGACGCATTTTCAAATCCAGATATTGGAAAGGAACACCGGATTGAGGTGTATAAATACGGGGACATAGATCCATCGGACACTTCGGACGACCGGGAGATTGGGGGAGAGAAATACTCTTACAGCCGAAATATCTCATTTAATAATAACAATTACACTGTAGGCATTCCGGTTGCGAAGTGGGTATCAATCATAACTCAGGATGATACTATCATAAAAAAACTTAAAACACCCCGGTACACTATAGATGCAGTTTCTGTAGAACTTACCCGCCCCGGGTATAAACCGTTTCTGGCAATCCTTATTAACCAGCAAGCCACCAGCCGCAGTTCAACTCTTTATATACTGGATTCGGCTTTCAACCCAATTTATAAGGAACACCTGCTCGGTGCAAAGTGGATCTCAAAAATCCCTTCACCTGATGGCGATTTGCTGCTGGTTTCGTGCGGGGACAAATGGAGACCTGACGGTGAATGGATTTTTATCGGAGGAAACTGGCAGTATAATATTTTTGAATATTTGATAAAATGAAAAGAAAAGATTGAACCGCTAAGTACGCTAAGAGCGCCAGGAAAAGCATTTTATTTTTTTGTGGAAAAACAATGAGAATAATACTGAACACTCTCCTAATAGTCCTGCTGAGTTTTGCGGGCTGGTTCTGCTAGACAACCGGTATAGTACCCAATACAGGACTTGAAACAGGATACTATGCCCAGTTTAACCGGACTAAACGAATTATAAAAAACCTTGATAACATAAAAATAAAAGATGAAGGCATGCATAAAGATATAACGCTTGAGGATTTTCAATTTACCCTATCTCTGCATGAGAAAGGCACTGTAACAGTTGAATTCAGCAGTGAGATGGAGATTTTCAATATTGAAGACGACACTCTATTCAGGGATGCTGTTCTGGAAATGATTAATAATAAAAAAGCATTAAACAGTCAGAGAACAATATAACAGGCATACAGAAACAGTAATATACAATCTCTGTATATTTTTATTTATGACAACTGTAAAAAGAACATTATTTCATCCTTAAACTGTTTTGCCATACAGATACAAGCTTCAGATTAACATCAGTAATTATTGATTTTAAAAACATAAAATTGAACTGGAGAACTCATGAAAAGAATTGCAGAATCAGTTTACTGTTTTATTACCATTATGATTATATTCTTTTTTTTCCTCCCAACAGTATCAGCTCTAAACAGCGGGGAAGGTTTAAAACCATCCTCCTTTTTAGATTTACTGGAAACAGAGGACTACCCATCTTACCCTAACTCTGATGAAGCGCAGCTTTTAAGATGGGATTTTTCGGGAGATAAAACATACACTTTTGACTATTATCAGAAAGGACTCGCCTCAACAGATTCAAACATATTTAAAAACCAGCAAGATTCAGACACAGCTGTGTCAACTGAAGGCAGAGGAAAACTTTCTTTTAAAAGCCAAAACAATCATACCGCACATATGGTACTTGAGGACTTTGTAATAACTTTATTTATACCGTCAGGAAAAGACAGTGATCCGAGAGAGCTTAAAACAAATCAGTCACCTGTAGTGGTACAGGGTGTCAAAGAAGACGGTTCAATGCAGACATCTGATAATTCATACGAAATACTTATGAAACTGTTTTTTCCTTTACCTGAAAAAGCTGTTAAACCCGGGGAAGAATTAATAACTCCGGTATCCATACCGTTTAATTTCATGGGTTCTCCTTTAAATGTGAAAGGAAAGACATCTGCAGCATTAACAGACTTTGTGCAGATCAATGGAAAAAAATGTGCAAGACTCGAAACAGTAATAGATATCTCAGAAATTGAAATCCCGGAAGAGCTTGAAGGTGAATCTAAATGCATTTTCAGAGGAAACTCTGTTTCATATTTTAATATGGATGACAACTGCTTCATGGAAGGAAAACTGGTTTTAAAAATAAGCATTTCCATTGATGTTCCAACTCCCGGAATGACTGTTGACGGAAAAGAAAACAAGATGGAGATGCCCGCCAGAATGAGCATGGCAATGGAAAGTGATAATTTTATTTCTATAAAATTTAAAGAATCTAATTTTAATAATTAGATGCTTGTTCCCCCTCCCCTTCCCTCCCTCCCGGGGAGGGGGAATTTTAAACATTAAAGACAAAGGAATCAAAATGGCGATTACCGAATTCAATTTCTCAAAATTCTCCTTATCAATTGCAGCAATCCTCATTTTTTTGGCTGGTGCTGCAATTATTACTGCCTATCCCCGTCAATATCCCGTGGAACAGGAGGATATAGAATCCTTTGTTGCTGATAAAATTTCCGAGTGGGAAACAAAGTATGCTGATGAAGAGGGACTTAAAGTTGCCCGTGTTGATATTCATTTTAAGCCTTACCCTTTAAATTTTGCAAAAAATGAAGGAGCAGTAATATCGTCTGCAGGGGCGGATCTCCCGGGTTTTCAAAAAATCATAGAAACAGCCGCCTACCCTCCTCAAATCCGCAAACTTCCGGTTGACGGTATAACAGCACTCGCCTGGCCCTACACAGGCAAATGCAGAAGCCATTACCGCTATGTTTCTCTGAGCCTCGTCAGGCAGGAGTTCATACAACCCACTGTAAATACAGAGTCACCTTCCTTTACTAATTTACCGGAAGCATTTTTAGCCGACGCACTTGCAACAGCTAAAGACCTTGAAGAACACAACCTTCAGCAATGCTCTGATTTTCCGGAATGGGCAAAAAAGACAGCAGGTGAAGGGACATATCTTGAACAGTTTAAAAGAATTGCACAAACTGTTTCGGCAGATATTAATATTGAAAGTGACGATAAAAGACGAACCGACAATGTCTGCACTGCCATACGTCATTCGCGGTTCAGCTCTGCCAGTGCACACGTAGCTGCGGTTATGGCATGCCGTGAATTAAGGATTCCATGTTTTGCCTTTACTGCAGCTGTAAAACAGGAAAACCATATAATAGGAACATTTTCCAACAGTACAGGATGGATTTTCTTTGACCTGGACAAACCGGAAAAAGGGTTTTTCACAAATCCGCCTGTCCTCCTTACAATGGCGCCTATTATTTCCCGGTTTCAGGGAAGCAGAAACAATTACTGGTACCCTGAAGCAGCGGCATACAGATCCTTTGGAAACAATAATATATCGTCATTTTCCTATACAAAATGGGGAGACAAAAATGAAGACAGCGATATCACTCTCGCGCAAACCTTTAATCTGAAAGGCAATAAAAGTGAAAAACAATAATCACAATCCCGAACCGGTCACAGAGATACCCGGCCGCATTGAGGCGCTGACGATGAAAAAGGCCAGGTCTTACGACCTGATGCTGATAGTTACAATACTTTTATTCGGAATGCTCGGTATATGGACCGGCCGCATGATGGGCTACACCATGAGCCCTTCAGGGGCCGAGGCAACATCTGCCATGCTTGATGACCTTCAGCTGCCGGGGAAGCTTCCTAATGCCCAGGTTCAGGCAGAAGACGGAACAATAAAAAACCTGCTGGATATTGCTACTGACAAATACACCATACTTTCGGCATATGCACCATGGTGCGGCCCCTGCCAGGAAGAGCTTCCTATGATCACAAGGCAGCTAGCCAGAAAAAAGAACTACATCGTACTCATATCAAAACAGGAAAACCCGGAACAGGTTCGGGAACAGCTTAACAATATAGGTCTTCACAATGTTACCTTTTACCAGGACATTTCAGGCGATATCATGTCCGAAGGCAAGGTAAAGGCACTCCCCACAACATTTCTTATAACTATAAACGGCAGGGTTATAGACAGGCAGGTAGGCTATTCCGGCTACAGACTCAACCGCCTTATTAACCGCGCTTCAGGAGCTTTAAATGTGCACTCAACATATAACTTATAATGATGAAACCGTCAGCCATGATTCTCCTGCACTTGTTTATGACAATGTGCACATGATCTTTGACAGAGGCATTAAAAAGCCGGTTTATGCAGTAAGAGGATTAAACCTCACGATCCCAACCGGCGCTGTGGTAGGTCTTCTGGGCCCCAACGGGTGCGGTAAAACAACAGCTGTTTCCTGCATGCTGGGGCTCCTCTTTCCTCAAAAGGGAACAATATCGATATGGGGAAAGCAGGTGGAAAAAGCCTACACCGAGGATAAATCACTCATGGTGGGAGCAGTTTTGGAAGATACCCGTCTTCCTCCTTTTTTAACGGTAAAAAAACTTGTATCTCTCGTTTGTCAGATGCGCAGAATTCCGGCACATGAAATAAAAAACGAAATGGAAAGGGTCATCAGTATAACAGGCATAGAACCTCTTCTGGACTTAAGAATAAACGCCCTTTCAAAAGGTCAGGCACGGAGAGTTTCGGTGGCAGCCTCACTTACCGGAGATCCGCCCATGCTTGTAATGGACGAACCTGCTTCAGGCCTGGACGTTTCTGCCCGTATTGACTTTAATGACCTGGTCAGAAGCCTTAGAGACGGAAGACGCACTATTTTAATCACCTCACACCTTTTAAGCGATGTTGAAAATACATGCTCACATATTGCAATCATGCAGAAGGGAGAGGTTAAGGTTTTTGATGAAACAAGACGATTACTGGATACCAGGGGCAGTGATGAAATAGATATCTTCATACATGAAAAGCATAAAGAAGAGCTCAGCAGTTTAGGATTAACATTTTCCGGCAGCAGGTATCGGCAGCTTGTTCGCCTTGACAGCACACCGGACAAGCCGGATTACGAAGTCATTGGTATGCTCGCCCAAAACAGGATTGTACCTGGACGCATTGAACCGCGAAACAACCTGATTACCTATTATCTTTCAATCACAGAAAACGAGGAGTAATCATGCGTCAATTTTTCTCTCTGGTAAACATATTTATACGGCAGATGTTAAGAAGCAAAGCTATCTGGCTTATCATCGGAATCTTTGCCCTTATGGCGCTTGCAAATTTTTACAACCAATCCAGACTCAACACAATGCTCAATAACGGCGTGGCCTATGATGTTGTAACTCAGCAGGCAACTGGCATGATCAACAGTATGGCAGAACAGATCAAAATTTTCTCAATGATTTTCACTATCCTGATATCCGCCCTGCTGGCGCCTGCATCCAGAAAGAACGGAACAACCCAGTTTGCAATAAGCATGCAGGTTTCCAGGATGAGGCTCGCGGCTGCACAATTTACAGCATTATCTATTTTTATAGCAGCAGCAGTATTTTTACTTCATGCCGGTTACTGTATTTTTGCAGCAAGGTATGAAATGATAAGCATAGCTGAAATGTTATTTTCATGGATTTTCCTTCTTGTTCCCCTGCTCATGACAGCCGCAGTAAGTTTTTCACTCTCTCTGGCATTCTCATCTATTGTTGTCTATCTTATTATTTTTGGAATACCCGGTATATTATTGAACCTTATTGAAAGCCTCATAAGGTTAAAGGCAAAAACAACACCCCTGTTTTTAGTCCAGCTGAAAGATAATATAGCCCTGCTTTTTCCGGAGCCTCAGACTTTAATCTTCTGGCCCTACATTGGGCCCAATGTTTCGGTTCAGGCGCCGCCATATCCGGTCTGGACCTGGACCATACTTAATGCGGTTTTTATAATGGGTTTCTGGCTTTCATTTTCCTATGCTATTTACAGAAACCATAATATCGGCTCGCGTCAGCCTTTGAAATAATTTAAAACATTAAAAGCAAAAACAGGGTAAACCACGAAGCACACGAAGAGCACGAAGAAAATCAAAAGACAAAAACGATTTTTGTTTTTTAAATAATAAAAGGCTTTTCTCCGTGTTCTCCGTGTTCGCTGTGGTAAAAAATAAAGTAGGGCAAGTGATAACACCAGGAATTTCTGTAGCGGCGGGCCTTGCGTCCGCCTTAGGATTTATGCTTATACTAATGACGCTATGTCTTTCAGATACAGGATTCAAAAAAAGGAGTATTCCATCATGATAAATAAAAAGATTCTTCTTATCATCGGATCAGTACTGCTTGCTGCAGCTTTATGTACAGCAACAGAAAATCAGGACAAAGAATTTAAATTTGATCCGGAAGCATCCTTTGCCTTTTATCTCTCCGATAAAGATCTTGCAGAGGCAAAAATTAAGGCTGTAACAGGTGATGCCGGTGCAGCATTAAAGGTGGCCCTCTATTATGAAACTGTTAAAAGGGAAAGCGCTTCAAGCTATGGGTGGATGTATATTTCAGCAGATCACGGGAATGTAACAGCACAGCTTAATATGGCACACTGGCATTTGTATGACAAAAGATTTAAAAATGTGAAGTTTGCAGTTTACTGGCTGGAAAAAGCCAAAAACAATGGGTCCGAAAAAGCAAAAGAACTGCTGGATAAAATTAAGCAGCCAGGAACAATTTCCGACTGAGATATTTAGTGATGTAGCAGCACGGCGCGCCGTGCCTGTTTTTAGCACAAATAATTAAGGATCTGAGAAATAAAAAGGATAAGGCAAATTGGTCGGTCACAAGGCTATTGTTGTTTACCTTTAAATAGTGGATTTAAAAGCATCCCTGGATGCGGTATGTTAATAGATACAAAGATGTATAAAAAAGAGCAGGCAGTAAAATGAACAACCAGTATCTTTATGAAATAAAACTGATAAGAGACAAAATAGATAATTTCAACAGTTATCCATTCTGCCTGAATGGAGTCAGGTCTTTAAACTCCATAAAGCTTAACCCTTCTGTGACATTTTTAATCGGTGAAAACGGCTCAGGCAAATCAACACTGCTGGAAGCAATTGCAGTTGCATGGGGATTTAATCCTGAAGGCGGGACAAAAAACTTTAAGTTCGGCACCAGGGAGTCGCACTCCAGCCTGTGGGAATATATCCGCTTATCAAGAGGAATCAGAAAACCGAGGGACGGTTTCTTTTTAAGGGCAGAAAGCTTCTTTAATGTAGCAACGGAAATAGAAGAGCTGGATGAGGAACCGGCTGGTGGACCTCCTGTTATTGATTCATACGGAGGAAAATCCCTTCATGAACAGTCACATGGTGAATCCTTCTGGGCGCTTGTAATGAACCGCTTTGGGGGAAACGGCCTTTATATACTTGATGAGCCGGAAGCTGCATTATCCCCTGCCCGCCAGATGGCGTTGATAAGCCGCATCCACCAGCTTGTAAAGAATGATTCCCAGTTTATTATAGCAACACACTCTCCCATAATTATGTCTTACCCTCATTCAGTGATATATGAGCTGAATGAAAAAGGCCTTAATAAAACCGGATATGAGGATACAGAACATTACAGGATCACAAAGGATTTTTTAAACAACCATGAAAGAATGCTGAATATTCTGATGGAAGAGTAATACCTGTTATCTCTGTCACTACAGGCAGAGCCTGTTTAAAGCCAAATACAAGGCGGACGCAAGTCCCAATGTTGCAGCCTTAACAAATTCGTTTTTAAGGCTTTCCCTCCCCTGGCGCATTAGCATGAAGCTAGGGGGAAAAACAAAAAGCTAAATTTACTTCATACAAAGGCACGAAGACACAAAGAAAATAAAATGCTTTTTACTAAAAAATTCTTTTTAGTTTTACCTTTGTGGCCTTGCGGCTTTGTGTGAGACATGATTTTTTGTCTTTTATTATTAAATAGATATTTTTCATTAGTTTTTTTATTCCCAACCGTTTTTTATGTAGAGACAAAGACTCTGCAATGTGATGTGTGATCCGTCTTCGCACAAAGCTCAGCCGCGACACTAACACCGACCTGAAAACCGGAACAAATATCTTTTAATTGTTTTTTTATTTTCATGGAACCTTTTTAGTCTCTGCCCTGCTTAATTAAGCAAATGACATCTTAATCCGTTTTCAGATAAACCTCTAAGGAGTAGAACATGAAATTAAAGATAATTCTGTTTTTATCACTTTTTATTATTTTATCAGCAGGCTGTCAGGCCAGAAGATCGTTACCTCGAATCGGGTCTGCCTCATATAATACAGGCATTGCAATGGAACCAAGATTCTCATCAGGCAATTCACTGTTTTCCAGTGACAGCGAAATTCTGACAGATGATGATGTAAAAAGGATTTTAGCCTTTAAGTTTAAACCTCAGGAAAAAAACAAAATTGCCGTACTTCCTATTGGTCAGTTCCTATGGCACGGATGGTCTGATGAACTGGATAAAGCCGATGAGACGGTTCAGAATTCACTGATTAACAGGCTCAAGGAGTCAGGGGCAATATATGATGCCTCATACTTACCTTCACTTTTAGTACCGGAAAAGAAAACAGTTGGGCACTTAAGGGAGGCTGCCGCACGCTACCAGGCTGATTTACTGCTTATCTACAAGGCATCATTCAGAACCTATCAAAAATATAAGGTATTCAGCCCTGACAAATCAAAGGCATACTGCAGCCTTGAAGCAGTCCTTCTGGATGCCAGAACCGGAATTGTACCGTTTACACTATTAGTAAGCCGGACCTTCACTGCAGAAGAAAACAACGGTGACATGAATTTTCACGAGACAATTCGAAAAGCAGAGTTGTCTGCACTCAAAAGCGCATTAGATGAAGTGGGTATTGAAATTGTAAAATTTATGGAGAAATCCGAGAAATGAAACAATCTATCGGTGCGACAGCTTTACTGCTCATACTGCTATGCTCCTTTTCCATTTATTCAAATGAGATAAAAGCATCTGCCTCAGACTGTAAAACATACCAGGCAATGGCGGATCAGGTAATAAAGCTTATACCCGAAAAGAGACCTGTCTCCTTTCGGCATGATGAAATACGCAAACTGTTTGATGTAAACTCATACTTTACAGTTTTAGATCATTTAGAAGTTGGGGCGCATTATAAACTGGATTATTCATATTGCTCTATTCACCGTTACGGGCATCCATATATCTATAAAAGACCAAAGGATAAACAGCCATACGACCCTGAAACAGCATGCTCAATATTAAGTGATTTCATCTGGAAACCTGATGAGTTTGAAAAACTGACAAAAAATTATATTGAGGCAATTACTATCGACGGGACGCCGGAATCGTTTATCCAGTTTGCGATTCTCTATCTGATAGGCGACCAGTTCTTTTTATCCGATCATGCCAATTACGATGATGATATTATCATCTTCACCAAATCAAAGCTTGCTGAAGTAATAGATACAAAGCTTTCATTTTCAAAGGAATATCCTCCCCCGGATTATGTTTTAGAGGGAGCAGACAAAGCGAAAAAAGAAGCAGTAAAACTTGATGTAACTCCAGTTTACAAAGAAGACAAAAATCGAATCTACGTAAAAGTCATAACATTCTCAAAATGGGGCGGCTTTCAGCAGCATACATTCACATTTACTAAAAACGGCATTTTTTGTTTTGACTGTAAAAAAGTTAAAACTCTAATACCTTATAACTGCGGACTGATGTTTTGAAAAAAGATAATTTACCGCCTAAAATCAAATTGGAGCTGTTTCTATGACAAAAAATATCCCGGTTTTACCCATTCTGTTTGTGTTTATTTTTCTTTTATGCTGTGGAAAACCCTCACAGGTTGATGCAGCGTCTGAATATGAAAACATTTTTAAAGAGCAGCGAAACCTTCCCCATGGCTCCATGCTTATAAACCGATATTTTGATATGCACGGAAATGCAAACAAGTCTCTTCAGAAACTTATAAAGGCAAGGTTTGATGCAACAGACCCAATTTGCCGTGAACTTGACAAAATCGATTCAAAAAAACGCCCCACCTATGCAATGGCTCTTTATCACGTTCTCGGTTATGTAAAGGACCCTGCATCAATTAAGTGGCTCGAAAAAATCTGTTCAGACGGCCGTTCAAATGAAATAAAGAAATATTACCTGTCTCACTGGAAGACATTCTTGAGGGGTGCCGGGTATGAGGATTTAAAATGGATCGAGGGAAGTGAACAATGGTCCGGGTTCTTTATAAATCGCTTTAAATCAGAAAGGTTTTCCAGGAATCGTATTCCAATATTGCGGGCAATGCAGGGATGGCTCCATGACCCAGGCACGCTGGACTTTTTTACCGAACTTGAAAAATCGCCATCCACAAAAGGTGAAGAGCTTCTTATTGCACAGGTTTATCTGCATCAGCATGGAAAGCCTTATAATGTTGAAAGGCTAAAAGAAACATTTGAAGAATTTAAATCAAAAAAAGGCGGCATAGAAATTTTACTTCCGGTGGCTGATGAAATCCGCGATGAGCTTTTTGTCCCGTGGCTGATATCCATAGCAGGGAAAACCTATAAGGTAGAACTGGGCAGCAGGGGTGAGCCTCAAACGATACTTGAAGAAATCACATTTAAACTGAATATACTTGATAAAGAGGGATGGAATAACTGGTACAATGAACATGGAACGGAAGGAAGAAAGGCGTGGGTTGATCAGGCCTTTAATCAAATTGAAGATTTTCTGCATAATGATCCTGACAGGGCAAAGATCTATTTTAAAAAGGCAATGTACAGATGGAATGACATGATATTTTTTTCTCATGCAAAAGAGTTGCTGCAATATAAAAGCCTCCATAATGAACTGACAGGATGGATTAACCTTACTTATAGGACCTGCTGGCGGAAACAGCTTCATTCACTCGCTGACGAAATTATTGATCAAAATGAAAGTGATCTGGAGAATTGGGCGGCAGGAATATTAAAAAACCTGGATTTTCTGGAAGACAAAGATGCTACCTGGGACCGGCATGTATCATTTGATAATATGAGGTTATAAATTCTCTTCGCGTAAACTTCCAGTTTTTCCTTTCGTGATTTTCGTGTGTTTCGTGGTTTAAAAGTGTTTAACCATATTTTAAAGATTCCAGCAAAAAGGATAAAAAATGAAATATACGCTATTATTGATTTTGCTGTTTATTTCTTTACCTGCATTAGCACGTGACCTAAAAACTGGCACCAGCACAGATGCAGCCGAAATCAAGGCCGAAATTATTTCTGTGATGGAAGGAATAGAGAAAGGCAATTTTATATATCCAGACAATATTGAATCATACGCTATGGGCGGCAGTTTTATTAAAGACAGCAAAGGGAATGAATACCAGACAGGAGAGCTTAACATTCAGGGTTGGACAATAGCAGACAACTATGGAAAAGAAGCTGTTCCGGTTTTACTGAAATGGTTAAATCACAAAGAGAAATACATTCGACATATTTGTGATACGGCATTAAGAAAAATAACAGGGGTGACACCTTCTCCTCTTAAAAATCACCATATTAAAGATGCAGGTGAAATAATTAGAGAGAATAACAAATGGCAGAAGGATAAAATCAAGGCATGGCAGGAATGGTATGATATCAACAAGGGTAATGACGGCTGGACTCCGATCTCTCAATTAAATGGATCTGAAGCAGAAGCCTGGGAGATGTTCAGCACGGCTGTTAATTCTCTTCAGGAAAAGGGAGACCGCAAAGCTGCCGCAAAACTCTTTAAGAAAATATCAAGGAAATTCCCGGACAGTGACTATTCCGGCGATTCAAAAGAGCTAAAAATATTACTTGAAGAAATGGCAAAGGAAGATGCCGCCTGGAAAGAGCCTGATGATATTGATAAATTAACCTTAAAAGAAAAGATTGCTTATAACATTTATCACCTGCGGGATCTAAACTTCTATCAGTCATCTCAGCCTGGAATGAATATTCTGGATTCATCAGCTCAAACGGAAAACACATACAATGCAGCAGTAGAACTAAAGAATATTGGCAGACCGGCTATTCCATACCTCATAAAACTTCTGGATGACTGCCGTCCAACACGATCTACAGGATATTTAAAGGACTCATATCCATCACGTACAATACTCCGATACCAGGATGCGGCTGCTCAGATACTTAATGAGCTTTCCGCTACATTCCTTTACAGGAATGGTTCAACAGTCGCATACTTTTCAGATGAATCCCCGGAAGCCCGGACAGAAATTATTGATACGATTAACTCATGGTATCGAGATATCGGTTGTAAGTCGGAGGCAGATCAGAAATGGATGTCCCTGGAGGATGCACCCGATTTCTGGACCACTCTTATAATTCTGGATTCTATTGCAGCAGATCACGGCCAGAAAAAACAGGTTCTATTTAAACTGAAAGAAATGATAAAAGACAGCAATCCTGTACGGCATCCTCAGATATCATTTCTAATGTGCCAGCTTGGTGACAGGTCAGAACTGGATAAAGTCGCCAGTTTATATCTCTCAGGAAAATTTAACAGAAAAGATTATTATGAGAGCTGGAGCAGCGCCAGGGATTACACTCTCTGGCAGATGATACTGTACGGCAGTAAAAAACATCATGAAGAACTGAAAAAGATAATTTTTCTGGAAGGTGATAGATCCTCAGAGTCAATGCGAGATAATTTATTTAATGTATTTGATTCTGGTTCATACTATTATTGCAAGCTTCCGGAAGGATATGATAAAAAAAACATACCTGTTCATCTACTGACTGCAGCTCTTGATTTAAAAGAAAAACATCATGACATTACAGCAGGAAAAGAAAAGTGGACTCTCCGCTTTTGTGACAGTGCAGCTTTAGCAATACAGGAATTAACAGAAATGGACTTTGGTTATGATGGCTGCGGTGATGTACCAATAGAACAAAAAGATCTTGCCATAGCGAAAATCAAAGCGTGGTGGAAGAAAGAAGGCGTTAAGAGGTTTAAGTAAATATGACCAAAACAAAACACAAAATTCTTCTAACATTAAGCATTCTGCTGTTCATTCCCTGCAAGGCATCTGCAAATGCAGGTGTACCTATGATTGCCCTGTTTGTTCCGGCCTTCGGCATTTCATTAATACCGATTATTATAATTGAAGCAGTATATATTGCTAAAAAGCTCAAACTGGCTGCAACACATGCAGCAAAGACAGTCGTCAGCGCCAACCTTGTTTCAACTCTGGTTGGTGTTCCGTTAACCTGGGGAGTTCTTTTTGGCTTTGAACTTTTTACAGGCGGCAAACCTTTTAATATTGATACTGCGGGCGGCAAAATATTATCAGTCACCTTACAGGCTCCCTGGCTGCCCCCTTATGATAAACATTTACGATGGATGGTTCCGTCAGCAGGGCTTTTTCTGCTGATCCCCTTCTTTTTGGTTTCCTGGTGGTCGGAATACCTGGTTTCTAAAAATATGATAAAGGAGTGCCCGGCAAAAGAAATAAAATCAGCAGTGCGCAATGCAAACATTGTTACATATTTTTTGATGGCCTTATGGCCTTTAGGTATGTTTGTAATAAATTAATTATCACCACCCGTTCGCTTTGCTCACTAGAGACACAGAGGTCACTTTTTATACAAGGAATAATACTATGATACCCGCAGGATACATGGCAAAACACATTGGCACAAAACCTGACTGGCTGAAGGCTGATAACGTTATAGATATTTATTCAGTCGGAGACTGCATTTCAAAAGACTTTACTGATTATATTGATTACTGGAAACATAACGGTTTCTGGTTCTTTGATTCACCGCAGGTAATTAAAAAATTGTCAGAAGAAAATTCAATTTCTCTGGATGGGACTACCCTTTTTTATTACGAAGTGTACAGGCTTGAATATCACGCTGATGATCCCAGCTGGCGGGAATTCAAACCGGAACACAATATCCCGGTTCAGGTTGATATTCCTGAAATAAAAACTTTAGCAGGGTTTGATGTTGTCACATTTTCAACAGGGGCAATGCCCGATTGCTCCCCGCTTTCATGCAACAGCCTGGCAGAAAACATCAGGACAAACAACCATTGCCTGCTCGACACATTTGAAGAAGCAAAACAGAATCTTGAGAACGGTGAATTATTAAAGGGTGAACCGGGTCCATACAGAATATTTGCTGTTTACCTGACTGAGTGGGCTTAGAGATAGAGGCAGAAGAGAAATAGGCATCCCACGGCTTTTGTTAAATCATCAGACGGGGGCCGTTTTTATTTTAAGATGCTTCCTGGAGATAAAGAACATCCTTTTAATGGAAAAGGAATTTTATACAGAATACATCCTTCAAACGGTACTGAATCACCCTGGTGGAAAACAGAAGGCTGGTATGCCCGCAGAGTGTTTATATCTGAAAATGGTGAGTATCTGGCACGTTTGAATGACTGGCCTGCAGGTGCGGAACCGGCTGATGATGATTTAGGCATAGCTTTTTATAATATCGGAAAACTGATAAAAAAATACAGCACAAAGGATCTGGTAAAAGATTCATCTGCCGTTGACCGCAGTTTGTGGCACTATGAATATATAAGAGAAATAAAAGGCTTTTCCGGGAATTATACATTCTCAATTGTCTCAATTGATAATATTGAATATCAGTTTAATGTTCCGTCAGGAGACATAATTTCCAGAAGAAAGATTTAAAGGGTGTAATAAAAAATCAATGCAGTATTGCTGTTTTCTCCCCTGCCCTTAATCCCTCCCGCAAGGGGAGGCAAATTTAAAAACATATTTTCAAGACCGTCTCACAGGGTGGTAAATCGTGATCCATGGCCCCAAAAACAGATATCGGAAATTTGTTCGGAGACAGGTCAGAGACCTGTTTCTACTGGTAATTTCTTCAAAATAATCTGGTTTCATGTTTAAATGCGCATTGTTTTTTTGTAGAGACAGGTTCATGTCCCGCCATAGCTTTTAGCGACGGCGGATTTAACCTGTCTTATTAAATTTGATTTAAAATAGAAAAGTGCCTATCATTAAATATATTTCAGAAACAAAACCAACCCCAAATATTTAAATCCGAAAAAACAAATAAATCGGAATATAAAAGTAATCAGGTCTAAAAATGCTAAGTGTAAAAAGAAATTTCATTTCAGACAGATACATTTTTTGGGATGAAAAAAAAACCGTTGGAATTTTAAAAACACCATTGTTCAGGCAAACTGCTTATTTTAGTGGAAAAGAAGGCGATTTTTTATTCTCCAGAGAAAAATTATTTGAAGGTGCTTTTATTCTAGCTGATAAAGAAAATACCAGCATTATCCGGGCAAATAAACCCCGAGGGACAGGCCTGGAATACACACTTAAATATAATCAGCAGCAATACTCACTATACCCGGGAGAGCTGTTCTATAGCCGCAGATTGCCGCATTATGAGCTTCACATGGATGATAAGTTACTCGGCACAGTTATAAGGGATTTAAAACTGTTCAGGTACCTGATCTCCATTGAAGAAGATATTCCTCCGGTTGTTCAGATATTTATTTTCTGGCTTTCGCTTCAGGCATGGAAAGGGGAAAGGGGCTGGAGAGCAGCGAGAATTTGCCACTGATATTAATTGCCTTACACAAGAGGACTGTAAAAATATCCTGCTGAGCTTTATTAATAATGCAAGACAGGTCTTAAAAGAACATCCCATATTTTCCGACAAAGGCCATTGTAGCGGCACAGCGCGCTGTGCCTGTTGTTAGATTCACCAGGATCATAAAATGGCACAGCATGCTGTGCTGCCAGGGTTATCAAACAAAATAATAATATCCGACTTCCAATATCCAAATAAAGGAGAACCATATGGAACAGGGCTATATTACAACTGATGACGGAGTAAAACTTTTTCATCAAAGAATCGGGGATGCGGACAGCACGGTTATTATTCCAAATGCTCTTTTACTCTTCGATTATTTCAAATACCTTGCATCTGACCATACTTTAATATTCTATGACATGAGAAACCGCGGGCAGTCCGACGCTGTTAGAGACCCTGATAAACTCTCGCGCGGTATTCATCAGGATGTTCTCGACCTGGAGGCGGTACGCAGGCACTTTGATATAGAAAAAATCAACCTCATAGGTCATTCATATCTCGGTCTCATGGTTTTTCTTTACGCATCCGTTTATCACGCCCATGTTAACAGGCTTGTCCAGATAGGCCCGGCGCAGTTCAACCCTGCACAAACGTATCCGCCTCATTTGAGAGCAGGAGATAAAAAACCTGTTATTGCACCTGAAAAAATGGAAGAACTTAAAAAGCTTGAACAAAGCGGATATGCAGAAACCAACCCGGTTGAACACAGCAAAAAATGGTACGCGGTAAACAGTGCAATTTATGTATCCAAACCTGAAAAAACAGCAGAGCTTTTCTCAAAAATAGCGGAATACCCGAACGAACGGCCGGCAAATATAACAAAACATTATATGGAAAACCTTATACCATCAATACATAAGCTTGCCCTAAAGGAAGAACAGATAGGAGACTACAGTCAGCCTGTACTCACAATCCACGGTACCGAAGACATACCGTCGCCCTATGGTGCAGGAAGGGAATGGGCAAAAAGTCTGCGGAATGCAAGGCTGCTTACAATTAAGGGAGGCAGTCATTTCCCGTGGGTTGAATCGCCTGAAATTGTGTTTTCATCTATCCGGACTTTTTTAAATGGCGGGTGGCCTGACAGGGCAGAGAAAGTTGAGTCTGTTGACTTTATAAATGCAGAACAGGGGCAGTAAATATTACTGCCCCTGCTTTTATCATCAGGGAAGAGTCCAGGTACATGCCTGGCTGGTATTTATCCAGTACCCGTATCCCGGCTCCAGAGTGGTAAGATCACTGAATGAAGGATTAGCGGGGTCATAGACCTGCCAGCGGCCGTCTTTAAATGCCCACATACTTATTACATTATCGACAATCGGAGCAATAGCATCACCCGCATCCTGAGATATAGATGAGTTATAGCCTACAAGGTTCCAGCCCTGGGACAGCTCTACTGTATCAGAAGGTGTATCTCCCGATACTGTCAGCTCAGCGCCGGTGCTCATATTTATCCAGTATCCTTTGCCTGATACCAGCTCCGTTAAATCGCTGAATGAAGGATTGGCAGGATCATAAACCTTCCAGCGCCCGCCTGTGTATGCCCACACACTAATATATTTTTCAGCAATTGATGCCAGAACATTTCCTATTGCAGGCTCTGCCGGCTCTTTATGCAGTGATATCAGGTTCCAGCTGGTTCCGGCCTCAATTATAGAAGCCTCTATCATCGACCCTCCCGGCGGAACTTCCTGCACACCAACCTCGTAGTCCAGCTCTCCAGTCCCCTCTGAATTATCAATATCAAGAGACCATGTTCCTGCAGCAGCATTCTCCACGGTAATATCCATTGTTCCGCCTGTATAGGTATATGTATCATAGACGGTTCCGTCGGGCTGTTTTAAAACAACAGTATTTGAATCCGTTGCCAGGATTCCGATAGATTTTATAGACGCTATCGAGGAAGCGCTGTCCAGGCTGAAGGAAATTTTAAGGGTTGATCCTTCAACAGCTTCAATCGGAACACTGGCTGTATCACCCGCTGCTGCAGCTCCTGTAAGTGTTTCTCTTTTAATATAGGAAACATACTTTGCCACCTCATAATTATCATCCAGATCCCTGGACAGAAAACCTACTCTTGCAGGCGGAGTAACTTCAAAGGGCTCCGAGTATATATTTACCGTCACCTCGTCAAGAGTATAATATGTAAGAAGCACCCAGTTATCATCTGTAGCTGAAAGTGTTACAGTAATCGGCCCGTCATAATATCCCGGTGCCGGATCTATTGTTGTAACAGGAGGCGTAATATCTGCCAGATCTCCCTCTCCCCTTGTATAATCACTGATATTACCTGCTGCATCTATAAAGTAGGCGTAAATAAAAAATGGTCCGGGAGTACTGTCAGAAAGAGTATATGATACGGTTGCTGAAAACGACGCAGCGGGATTCTCGATAAGTGTAAATTCTTCTGCAGAAGGCGAATGAAAGGTATCCGTAAGATAATAACCTACAACAGCTACATTGTCCGAAGCAGAAAGAGCAACAGATAACTCAAGTGACTGAGATTCTGCGGCACCTTCATCTATAACCGGTATATCACCTGTCGGGTCGACGGTATCACCGGTAACATCTATAGATGCGGTTGCTCTCGGGTTGCTGAAATTTCCGGATGCATCGCGGTACCACACATAAAGAGTTTTTGTTTCTGCAGCGGCTGATTCAAACATATACTGAACATCTTCAGAATAGTCTGTTGTTTCACTGACAGTAACAAAATCGCCCGGTGAAGGCAGCATATCTGTTTCCGATACATAATAACCGGTTATTCCGGTATTATCCGATGCTGACAGATTTAAAGTCACTAAACTGCCGATTACATCAGCATCGCCGTTATTGATAGTAAACGATCCTGTCGGCAGAGTTAAATCAAGCAGAGAATCCGATCCTGATTTCCAGATACAGGTCTCAAGCTCGCTGTTGTATGAATACTCCTGACCGGCAACTCCCGGCTGAGAATAATTTACAAACTCTATAAGAGTATAAAGGACATCCCCCTGCCCTATTATTATATCCTGGGCGTCCTCGTATTCTATGCCGCCGTTTCCAAGGCGTTTTGTCCAGACTTCTGTACCGGCAGAGCTGTATTTGCGGATAAACATATCGGAGTGATAGTAAACGTCTCCGACCTGGTTATTTTCAAATCCCACATATCCGGCAATATAAATATTATCTTTTGAGTCAACGGCAATACCTTCGCCTCCCATGCTGTAATCAGATGAGTCAAGCAGATCAAGTATCGTTGTCCACTGCCCCGCGGCTTCCGGGTTGCCGTCAGGATTAAACTTTCCTACAAATGCCCTGCCTGCACTCACACTCGAGTTTGTAGGAAACCGGAACCCGGTAATTATGATATTCCCTGAAGAATCTAGGGCCATATCTTCGGAATACTCATAATATCCTTCGTCACCCCATGCAGTGGTCCATAAATTGACTCCGCCGGTGCTGAATTTTGAGATATGAAGATCATTATCTTCTGCAGAATTTACTCCTGCCACAAAAACATTTCCGGAATCATCAACAACCATATTTCCCTGGCCTACAAGCTCATTTGAGCTGACACCCCATACAAGGTTTCCGGAGGAACTGTATTTTGCCAGGAACTTCCCTCCGCCGTTATTATAGTCATAGGTTATTGTCACAGTGTCACTTAATTGAGTGCTCTCACTTGTGTAGCCTAAAACATATAGATAGTCAGACCCGTCGACATCAATATCACGGATTATTACATAATCATCAAAACCATCAAGGCCGTATGTTTTTAAATACTGCTGATCTCCGTTACTGTCGAACTTTGCAACAAATGCATCAGGGTTTAACTGGGAACTGTCAAGGTAGTCATATACACCTGCAATATAAACATTTCCTTCACTGTCAACTGCAATATGCTCGCCTGTTGAACTGTATACAGTCCCCTCAGATCGGCTGTCCGTTGTCTCAAGCAGTCTGCACCATAAAACATCACCGGCACTGTTAAGTTTTGTAACAAATGCGCTGCCGTAAATGGTGTTATTTTCTCCTTCTCCAATATCTCCGACTGTTTTTCCAACCGCATATATGTTGCCGGAATCATCCATGGTTATTTCGGCTGCATAGTTACCGTAAAGTGATGCAAGGACATCATCATCCCCCACATTATAAAATCTGAACCAGCCGTAGGAAAAATCTACTACAGCCGTTGCAGGAACGCTGATATTCCCGGCCTCATCTAAAAACCATGCATAAAGAGTCTTGGTTCCGGCAGAATAGGAAAGATTAAATGTAAAGCTGGTATCCAGAGATGCAACAGATGCATCAAAAAGAGTAAAATCATCTATACTCTCGGGAGCTTCCGAGCTCTCCGAAACGCGGTAGCCAGTAATACCGTAGTTATCCGAAGCACTTACAGCAATTTCCACCTGTGATGTTGAAATTGAACCGGCCCCGTCGTTAATCAGTATCTGGCCGCCTGCAGGCGCAGTTTTATCCAGTATTATAGAATCGGAAGCAGCACTGCTTACATTTCCGGCTGCATCTTTAAACCATACATATACAATCTTGCTGCCTTCATCTTCCGAAAGGGTATAGCTTACGGTTCCCGAGTATATCTGCGCTGAAGTTACCGAGACAAATGAGGGTTCAGTCACTCCTGAAAGAGCGGTACTGTCTTCAGCCAGATAATAACCCGTAACACCTCCTCCCGGATCATTTGCAGACAGAGTTACGGACACAGAACGGGAGTTCGTATATGTATCTCCTCCTTCAATGCTGATGCCTGTGTTTACAGGAGCATCTTCATCGGCACAAAAACCTTTAACAGGCTGAAAAAATATGAATAATGTAATAAGGAAAGAAAAAACGGAAATGGAAACACTCTTAAAAATATTGTAAGTCATTGTAAATCCATTGGAAAATTAAATTCTTAATATAAAAAAAGCACCACCCTGTACAAAAATTAAAATTATATAAATTATTTAATCGACCCATCAGGATAAAACTTAAACCTGAATATAATAAATTAAGAGAATAATTACCTGATAATGCGGCAAAATTGCTCAGTCATTAATATAATAAGGCTGACAACCGCGGGTATTTCAGATAAAATTCGGGATTATAAAAACTGAATATTTGGAGCCCATCCATAAAAAACAAATTCCGGATGGACACTATTTAAAAGATTTATTGCTAAGTGCAAGGACTGATCCCCTGCTGCCAGCAGCGGGGCAATTCATTAAAACAGGTATTTTTATAAAAAACCTTTAATAATTGGAGGCACTATGCAGAATGATGAAATGAATATTTTCACAACAGGCACTGCCCCGTCAAAAGACTGGTTTCTGCAGCTGCTGGTAAATCTGGCAAATAAAAACAACTTTGAACTGGATATAACGCTTACAGTCGGCGGAACACTGATATCCGGCACACTCACAGGCGTAAGACAGTTTTTTAGTGATCTTGGAGCATATTTCGCAAGCCCCTTTGAAACAGAAATGAATACAGAGGAACTGAAAACTACATTCAAAACAATAGGAGATCAGTGCGAATGCGTAACACCTTCCGAACAGACAGAAACCCCATCATACATCCATCTTAAAAATGCCAGGTTTTACGATTCATCAGGCAGCCTGCTTTCTGATGCGATAGGAACCTGGTGGCGGGGAAGGTTATCCGAAGTACAGGGATTTTCTCCGGGTCTGCTGGTTAAAGGTAAATGTTCAAAATAAAAAACATGTAATTCTTAAATTGTATACAGCCTGCTGTATTATTTGGTTATAAATTACTGATAAAACATGCAGCAGGGCACCATCTATTTTTTTCATTCTGTCTTATCAATAAGTTACACCATTCCCATCAAAACATAACAATAATTGGAACGCCTATTGCATCATCAATAGGCAAGTCGCTTGAAAAGGGCAAACCGTTCGAAAGAGCGGGACGCAAAGCCATCTGCCTAAGTTCTCATAGAGAATAAGGTCGAGAGGTTGCCGGGCGAATTGGCACCCTCCATAGTGCTGATTTGGCCAAAGGCTAAAGCGGTATTTGGGAGGTGCTAAAATGCATATCAAGTCTAAATCATTTAGTTTTTTAAATCCTAATACCCTGATCTTCTCAATTCTCTTTTTCTTTTTATTTGTATCATCAGCCGTTGCACGTGAAATTACTCTTACCTGGGATCCAAACAACGAACCGGATCTCAGTCACTATATAGTGTATTGGGGAACAACATCCGGGGATTACACTGAAAACAGTGGAAATATTGGTCTTGTAACTGAATATACAGTCGAAATTCAGGACGACGGCCAGATTTATTACTTTGCAGTTACCGCAGTTGACGATGCCGGGCTGGAAAGTGATTTTTCAAACGAGGTTAACACCGAAGGAATGGCTGCTCCGCCTGCTGCCGATGCCGGAAGTGACCAGAATGTAAACGAAAAGGACCAGGTAGTATTAAATGGTTCCGGTTCAACAGATTCTGACGGCAGCATTGTCTCATATGAATGGGTTCAGACAGAAGGCACAATGGTTGACCTTGACAATCCGGAAGCTGTACAGCCTGTTTTCACAGCTCCCGAAGTAGGCCCCCAGGGTGAATCTCTTACCTTTAAGCTGACAGTAACAGACTCAGACGGTTTAAAAAGTACAGACACCTGTACAGTAGATATAGCATGGGTCAATGATCCTCCGGTTGCTGATGCAGGTTCTGCTCAGAGTGTTGATGAAGGTCTGATTGTAACTCTTGACGGATCAAACTCCTTTGACAGCGACGGAAGCATAGTTTCATGGGCATGGACCCAGACAGAAGGCTCTCAGGTAACACTTAGCAGCTCATCATCCATGCAGCCTTCTTTTACATCTCCAAATGTAGGCTCAGCAGGAGAAACTCTGACCTTCCAGCTGACAGTAACCGATTCGGAAGGCCTTACAAGCTCTGATACATGTATTGTAAATGTAACATGGGTAAATGAAGCGCCTGTCGCAAATGCAGGATCTGACCAGAATAAAGCAGAAGGCCTGCAGGTTACCCTTAACGGAACAGCCTCTTCTGACCCGGATGGAAGCATTGCAGCATGGCAGTGGCTTCAGACCGGCGGATCAGCAGTTACCATCAACAACTCAAACACCGCAACCCCGACATTTATCGCTCCTGATGTTAACCAGGGGGGTGAGTCACTTACATTTAAACTGACAGTTACCGACTCACAGGGATTAAAAAGCACTGATACATGCACAGTAAATATACTGTGGGTAAACGCCCATCCGGTTGCTGATGCAGGATCAGATCAGAATATTGATGAAAATACCCAGGTTACCCTTGACGGATCAGGTTCCTTTGATAATGACGGAAGCATCGCATCATGGGAATGGGTTCAGACTGAGGGAACAGCTGTGACACTTAATGACGCAAAAGCCGTAAAGCCGTCATTTACAACTCCCGAAGTAGGTACCGAAGGCGAATCACTTGTATTCGAACTGACGGTAGCAGATTCACAGGGATTAGAAAGCACTGATACATGCGTAATAAATGTAGGGTGGACAAATGAAACACCCGTAGCAAATGCAGGTTCAGACCAGAATGTAAACGAAGGACAGCAGGTTGTTCTTGACGGATCAGGTTCCTTTGACAATGACGGAAGCATCGTATCATGGGAATGGGTTCAGACTGAAGGCCCAATGGTAACCCTTGAAAACCTGACCGCAGAAACTGTTGGTTTCACATCACCTGATGTCAGCACTGACGGGGCATCGCTAACATTTGAATTAACAGTAACAGACGCATACGGTCTTACAAATACTGACATATGCATCGTAAATACAGTATGGGTAAATACACCTCCGGCAGCCGATGCAGGAAATGACCAGAGCGTTAATGCAGGAGACCAGGTTGTGCTCGACGGATCAGCATCAGCAGATACAGATGGTGAAATCATGTTCTTCGAGTGGTTCCAGATAGACGGAATAAGTGTTGAGCTTGACGATCCTTCCGCAGTAAACCCGGTATTTGAAGCTCCTGCAGGAATTACGGAAGATGAAGTACTTACCTTCAAGCTGATAGTAACCGATGATGGCGGATTAAAATCATCAAGCATCTGCATGATAGATGTAGCACCGGAAGCACAGGTCCTCAGCATAAAGAGCAGCTGGAATCTGGTTTCAATCTCCACAGAAGAAACAGCTTCTGTTGAAGAAATCCTGGAACCTATCATGGACAGCATAATAAGCATATGGGCATATGAAAACGGATCATGGAAAGTATACGATACGGCAAACCCGGAATTCAGTGATCTCAACGACATTCAGCCCGGAATAGGCCTCTGGATCAATATGAAGGATAATGCAGAACTTTCAATCCAGGGTATCTCTCTCTTAAACGGAGTTGAAATTTCAGAGGGCTGGAACCTTGTGGGATTCAACCAGGCAGGCAGCAAAGATATGGCCAGTGCAATATCTTCAATACATGACAATGTAAAAAGCGTATGGGCCTATACAAACGGATCATGGAAGGTTTATGACCCTCAGAATCCTTCATTCAGCGACCTTAATAAAATGGAGCCTGGATCAGGATACTGGATCAATGCAAAATCTCAATGTAGATGGACTAATTAATCAGTTATAAAAAACTGCACCAGAATACATCCGGGAATCATTTTCCGGATGTATTCTTTTTTATCCATCCTGTCAGCAGATCAAAACAATAACAAATTTGCCATTTAAAATACTGCCGAAAAAGGTAATTCCTCTTTCAGGTTAATATGTTAGCCCAGAATATCTCTACCCTCTTTCATATAATTTTCTTGACACTCCGGCCCAAGCCCAATATATTCTGACTTTTCCGTAAGGGAAAGCTTATCAGCCTGATTAAATTAAGTAATCTAGTTTATATAAACCATATAGTCAAAAGATGTATAGGGAGGTTTTCACAAATGAATAAAAAAGAACAATTTATGTCAGCATTGAAAAATGACCAGCCGCCGAAATGGATGGGTTATGGATTCGACGCATTTCCTAATATCAAATACCACTGCGTAATAGATCCTATCTCAATATGGGATATTCTTCAGTTTTCCGGTGAAGCTGCTATTGATAACTGGGGCGGTGTACTTCGTTTTCTTCCGGGCGACCCTGGTATTATTCCTATTGTAACAGAGGAAAACAAGGTTATTAAAGACATAACCAAATGGAGAGATTATGTTAAATTCCCTGAAATTCCAGACCTTGACTGGAGCGACGCAAAGGCTGCTGTTGACGCCATTGACAGGGAAAACAATATGGTTATGGTACCGACCTTCCGCGGACTTTTCGAGCGTGCTCACTGCCTGATGCCTTTTGAAGAATGTCTTATGGCCATGTACGGCGAGCCCGAAGCCATGAACGAATTCTTTGCTGCATATACAGACTGGAAGATTCAGGTTGTTGATCAGCTTATAGACAACCTGGCTCCTGATATCATTCATACACATGATGACTGGGGTTCAAAGGACAACCACCTCTTCTCTCCGGATACATTCCGTGAACTGCTTAAACCTCACTACATCCGTCTTTACAGCCATATAAAAGAACGCGGTGTTCTGGTTCAGCATCATTCTGACACATATGCCCAGGGACTTGAAAATGATATGGTCGACATGCACATAGACATGTGGCAGGGAATCCTTCCCACAAACGACATCCCGGCAATCCAGAAAAACGTAGCCGGCAAGATGCTTCTTATGGGCGGTCTGCACCAGACCAAGATCGACAAGGCTGAAGCAACAGAAGAGCTTATCCGTGCTGAAGTACGCAGGGCTATTGATGAATACGCACCAGGCGGTTCATGGGTTCCATGTATTCCAAGCCTTGAAACAATCAACGAGCATGTAACACCAATCGTTATTGACGAATGTAACCGTTACGGTGCTGAGTGGCTGGAAAAAAACGCCTAAAATAGTTTTTGATTATTATCAAAATAAAAACGCCTCACCTTCCCGAATGGAAGTGAGGCGTTTTTTATTTTATAATACTTGGCAGTTTTTAAGAAATACCATTATGAGTTTTTATAATATTCCTCCCGCCTGAGTCTAAGCTCCTCTTCCTTTGCTGCAATGGAATAATTTCTTTTTATCATGCTTAAAGGAAAGGAATCAGAAGATATATAGGCAAGTGTATTTTCCAGAAACTGATTTTTAAGTTCATCAAAAACCCGTTCTTTTTCATCGACTGCAATAAAATTTCTTACTTTGCTGTATCTGAAAACAGTGCTGCTGCCAAGCAGAGACTTTACTTTTTCTACATCAGGAGAATTGCGAACATCATTTTTAAAGTAATCTGACTCTATTTTGATTTCTATTTCAGCCTGAAAAGTCACCTGGCACCGGTCACCGGCAATATGTTTGATTATTGAAGTAATAACCAGTTCAAGGCCGTTTTCCAGTATATTTTTTTCAACATTTTTTATGTCCTGCTGTCTTTCCATATTCTTTCCTTTTAAAGGTAGTTTGAGATAAATCCATACATATTAATAATATGAGATGCAATAAAAAATATCTTTTTAGGCATCAATATTTATGGTAGAGAGCTCTATCACTTACAGCAAACAGGGATTATAAAATGCAGCACATACTTATATTATCAAAAAACCCTGACGTATACCGGCAGCTGGTTCCATGCTTTAACTCGGATACTCAGGTAAACAAGGCAGAGAATGATTCGCAGGCTCTTATAACGCTTCAGAACAGGCGCTATGATTACCTGTTTTTAGATATTGCAATGATCAGTACGCAGGACAAAAACGGCTCCGGGTACAGAAATTTTATTCAGCCCTTCTTAAGCCTCTACCCTACCCTTGATGTCATCATAATAGCTCCTATGGAAAGAATAAGAGAAGCAGTTAATGCAGTTAGAGACGGAGCAAGGGATTATACGCTTTTTCCCATAAAACCGGATGATGTCAGCTATGTGTTAACAAATGTAAAGGAATCACTGATAGTAAAATCCGAACTTGATTACCTCAGAGACCGGCTGCGGGAAACAGATGTTCAGCAGACCATGAGAACGTCCAATTCAAAAATGAAAGCCGTCTATGACAAGCTTAAATCAGTAGCTCCTACAAACAGCACCGTCCTGATTTCAGGCGATACAGGTACAGGAAAGGGGGTACTTGCAAGGCTTATCCACCGCCACAGCAGCAGAAAAAATGCCCAGTTCATAAGTGTTCACTGCGGTGCAATACCTGACACCCTGCTTGAAAGCGAACTCTTCGGTCATGAAAAAGGAGCATTTACCAGCGCTGTAAAAAGGAAACTCGGAAAATTTGAGATTGCAGATCACGGGACTATCTTTCTTGATGAAATAGGAACAATAACGCCAGCTGCACAGATAAAACTGTTACAGGTTCTTCAGGACAGTATTTTTCAGCGTGTGGGTGGTGAAGTTACTATCCATACGGATGTCAGAATAATTGCAGCTACCAATATGGACTTAAAAAAAATGTGCGGTGAAGGCCAGTTCAGAAAGGATCTCTATTACAGACTCAATGTTTTTCCTATTGAAGTCCCCATGCTCAAAGACCGCTCCGAAGATATTCCGCACCTTGCCATGATGTTTTTGGACAGAATGAACAAACTCAATACAAAGGCAGTAAAAGGAATTTCGGCTGCAGTAATGGAGGCCCTGGTTAATTATCAATGGCCCGGAAATATAAGAGAACTCGAAAATCTTATAGAAAGAGCCTACATACTTGAAACAGGAGAAGAACTTAATCCTGAAAGCTTTCCGGGGGAGATCTTTGAATACGGACCGTCTGATATAGAAAAAAACAGAGATACAGCCGGATCCCTTGCCTATGTCAGAAAAAAAGGAATTGAAGATTTGGAAAAAAACTACCTGATTGACCTTTTAAACGAAACCTCCGGAAAAATAAAACAGGCAGCGGAAATTGCCGGAATATCTACCAGACAGCTCCATAAACTGCTCACAAAATACAGCATAAAAAAAGAAAACTATAAAGAGAGACGATAAACAGGAATATCCGATTCCTGTTTCAAACTTTCAGGAATCATTATTTCTTCTATAAAAAACACATCAAACAGCCGTTTTTGCTCATACTTGCACAAAAAACATCCTGCCTTTCCATACTGTTTCTCAAATAACGGAACAGGCAGTTCCGACCGAAAGCAGCGCTGTTCAATTTACCCAATCATACTAATAACTTGCACGCATGGCATACTACTTGCTTTTTGCTTCTTAGTTTTGCTTTGACAGCAGAAGAGAACTAATAACCGGACACTGCACAGTAAATGAGTGCTTGACGGTCCGGCCAGAACAAACAATATTCCGGAGGAATAAAAGTATGAGCACTAAACTGAGTTGGATATCAATAAACCTTATTGCACTGTTTTTTATGGTTATGTTTGCAGGAACGGCCCTGGCAGAAGATGGTAAAAAAACTATTGAAGGTACGGTTACCGAATTTTATGAGATAGTGGTGGATGAAAATGAGTCATATGATATCGGAGAAAGTGAAGCCGGTGAAAAAATTATGGAGCATGTGGGTGAAAAAGTTATAGTCACCGGAACAATAGAAGTTGATGAAGAAATGGAAACAAAGACCATCATAATAGAATCTTTCAAGGTGGTTCAAGAAACCGAAGAATAATTTATCTTATAAAAGCGGATAAATTTTTTCAGGGAAGATTTTAAATAATCTTCCCTTTTTTATTACAGTTTATCACCTCCGCATTGAGGAAACTTGTAAATGCTGTATGCAAATTTAATTTTCCGGCAGATAAAAGGAATGAAATAGAAAAAGGAAATGCAATGGAAGAAAACAGAAAACAAGTCGATATAACAGGGATTGTTTATTCAGCCAAAAAGGATGATAATGGAAACACTATCTCCGTACTTATAGACTCTCAGGATCAATATCAGGAAACCTACAGGGTATCTCCCGGTAAAACAGCTGACCGGCTTATTGAACTTATAGGGGAGAAAGTTCAGGTCAGCGGAAACATATCAGAAGATTCCAGGGGACATCTTACAATAAATATAAACAATTACATATTACTCAAAGAGTCCTGAGGGGATTAACAGATGAATGACAGCAGAGAAGAGTACTTTAACAGCAGCAGTAATGATTCAACACTTTCCTTACTGGATAATGCCAGCCCCAACGCGCCGATAATTGCCCCGGAGCTTGAAACTCAAAAAAATGTAGCTGCAGACAGCAGCACACCCCTTGATCAAAGGCTCGAAGCATATGAAGACATAATGGAATCGGAGGTCGGCGACACCACCCTTACCCGGTCAAGAAACATAGAAAGAGAAATAGGCCTCAGGCAGATTTATCTTAAGTTTGAGGGCAGCAATCCTACCGGCGCGCAAAAGGACAGAATAGCTTTCGCCCAGACAATGGATGCCTTAAGACGCGGATATGATGCCATAACCTGTAATTTATTATAAAATAATGAAGAGTCTTTTTTTATTTGAGTAAAGAAAAAAAGAGGTCGATACCGGGTATATTAAGCACAATTTTTTTGCTCTAAAATGTTGTTTAAGTGCTCTATATTTTTTAAGGTAAAACATAATTTAAACGGGTCTTTAAAAAAATTAAACCATTGTACTTTTTTTCTTGATTCCTTTTAAATTTTACAATATTTGATGCCATCCTTAATACAGATACAATTTTTTTATACCGTAATACGGAGGATATCACATGGCGGCAAATTTTAATGAAGGACGGTCTTGCAGACAGAAAAAAATGATCCCTTCGATTATGAACAAGCCGGAAAAAAAACCGAGAAAAAAAGAAAGAAGCGATCAGTTCAGGTCAAAGTTTCATATGCATCTTGTTGAAAAAAAGCAGGATCTTGAAAAAACAATTGACTACCTGGTCAAGGGAAACAATGATGATTTCAGCAAAATTTCCTTTGACGGGATGACAGATGAGCTTGACAGGACTGATAGAGAAATGGCAGCACAGAATTTTTATAAATTTCTCGACCGCAAAAGAAACGAACTTAAAAGAATAGAAATTCTGCTGGACAGAATTAATCATGACCAGGACTTTGGAATATGTGAAGATTGCGGCACGGCCATCCCTGATGCCAGGCTGATGATTATACCGGAGGCAGTTTTATGTATCCGCTGCCAGGAGGATCTTGAAAAATTTGAATCAAGGACAAACTTCAGCAGTTCAAACAGTAAAACACTGCAGTACAAAGATGACTTTGAACAGGAAGAGGAAAGCGATGACATCGATGATGCAGGTTTTGTCTCTAAAGATGGAGCAATGTCTTTTATGGATATGGAAGAAATAGATCTTACAGACCTCCCTGAAGCATCCGAAGGCGCTGAAGATGATTCCGAAGACAGCGAAGACCTTGAAGAAGAGACGGAAGCAGAAATAGACTAAAAAAGTTAACCGGATGCACCGATAATCATTTCCAGTTCCTGCGGCTCTCCGCAGGAACATCTATATAATATCAAACGCTCCATTCTGACAAATTAATTTCATTTAGTTTCCAAGAGTCAGCTTTCGGCAAAATCTTACTTTTTTAATACAGAAAGATAGGCAGCATTCGATAAAACCGCCGTAACCTTTTAATTTACCTCAATTAATATTATCATTGTAAAGATTTGATTATTATCATTCGGTCTGGTATATAACGTCCGATTGTTACTTGCCGGAGTATATTTCACACATTTTATGCAGCATTGATTTATAATCTGTTAACAAGGAATATGAAATATACCGGTTTATTATGAAAACAATTTTTTCTTAACAGGAAAATATAAAACATGATTAATTCAATAACTATGCCTCTTAATACCCTGGGGCAGTATACTATTTTTATTATCCAGGAAATGGGGAGGACCGGGACCTTTTTTGCAAGAGGGTTCTACAATATTTTTATTCTGCCTTTTCAATTTTCAAAAATTGTACAGCAGATATATTTTATAGGCGTAAAATCAGTTTTTGTTATATGCCTCACAGGTGCATTCACAGGCATGGTTCTGGGGCTGCAGGGCTACTATACTCTTTCAAAATTCGGGTCCGAAGGTCTGTTAGGGGCAGCTGTTGCGCTTTCACTTATCCGGGAACTTGGCCCGGTGCTCACAGCCATCATGATTATAGGCAGAGCAGGATCAGCCATTGCCGCAGAGATCGGCATCATGAGAATATCAGAGCAGATAGATGCACTTGAAACCATGGATATTAACCCTCTCAGGTTTCTGGTAAGCCCGAGGATTGCGGCATCACTTATAAGCTTTCCGATACTTACAGCAATGTTCAATGTTATTGGAATATGGGGAGGTTATATTTCGGGCTCAATGCTTCTGGGGTTAAACAAGGGGATTTATTTTTCCAGGGTGCAGTCTGGAATAGCCGTTGACGATATAACCGGATGCGGAATAAAGGCTCTTGTCTTTTCCATTATTGTTGTAACTATATGCTGCTATCAGGGATATTACGTCCATACAAGAAGCGAAGGACACGGAGCAAAGGGTGTTGGTTTTGCCACAACCTCGGCAGTTGTAATATCATGCGTGCTGGTGCTTGTTTCTGACTATGCACTTACATCCTTTCTGCTGTAGAAAAACAGCTTCGTATAAAAACGAGGATTTATGGATAACGGTTACCTTATAGAATTTAAAAACGTTTCAAAAAAATTTGGAAAACAGGTGGTTCTGGACAATGTCAACCTCACCATCAACAGGGGAGAAATAACCACCATTATAGGAATGAGCGGTGTCGGAAAATCCGTACTGTTAAAGCACATAATAGGTCTGATAACCCCTGACTCCGGCGAGATTCTTTATGAGGGAAAAGATATTTCCGTGCTGTCCCGGAAGGAAAAGAGCGAATTAAAAAGAAAGTTCAGCTACATGTTCCAGGGAACAGCCCTTTTTGACTCCATGACAGTCTATGAAAACATTGCACTTCCCCTGAAGGAAAAAAAGCATCTTTCATCTACCGTGGTAGAAAGAATGATAATGGACAAAATGGATCAGCTCGACATACGGTCAATGGCTTACAAGTACCCTTCTGAGCTCTCGGGCGGAATGAAAAAAAGGGTTGCACTTGCAAGGGCGCTGGTAATTGATCCTGAAATTGTCCTGTTTGATGAACCCACCACCGGTCTGGACCCCATAAGGCGGAATGCTGTTCACAGCATGATTTCCAACTACCAGCAGAAACTGGGCTTTACAGGCATAATAGTAAGTCATGAAATCCCTGAGATATTTTATATATCACAAAGATTGATAATGCTGCATGAGGGGAAGATAGCCTACCAGGGAACGGTTGATGAGCTTGAAACAAACCCTGACCCTATAGTGGAGCAGTTTATCAGCGGGCTTGAGAGCCGTCATGATACACTTACAGGACTGCTTCCACAGCCAAGGGGAGAGGCAAGGTTTAAAGAAGAGCTGGCAAGGTTCCAGCGTCATGACACTGTATTTTCCATAATACTGTTCAGAATTAGAGAGCTTGACACCATACATGAAAAAGCAGGACATGTTGTGGGTCAGGAGCTTCTTAAATTTTTCTCAAATGAACTGAGGGCCAACCTAAGGGTAACGGATATCTGTTTCAGATATGCCATGAACAAAATTATTGCAGTGCTTCCCAATACCAATATGGAGCAGGCCAGACTTACATGCAGAAAGCTTTCAAAACTGATAAACAAGAGCGACCTGCAGAACATTTTAAGCAAATCATCAATGGACTGTTCAATCAACGTGGGTTTTGCAGAGGCAAAAAAAGATCTTCAGTTTGAACGTCTTGTAAAAGAAGCTGAATCCAGGATCGAAGATACCTGTTTTTTAAGTAAATCGGAGGAATAATGAAAAAGTCATCAATAGAAACTTCTGTAGGAATTTTCATGTTTATAGGTATTCTCTGTATTGCATACCTGACCATTCACCTTGGAAAAATGGACTGGGTAGGATCAGACCATTATCAGATCAAGGCCTATTTTCAGTCAGTGGCAGGGCTCAAGGCCGGGGCGTCTGTTGAAATGGCAGGCGTACAGATAGGCACTATCGATAAAATCTCCCTGAACCAGAAAAAGAAGATTGCAGAAGTAATCCTTAATATAGAGAACAATATCCAGCTTGAAGAAGATGTAATAGCATCGATAAAAACAGCCGGGCTGATCGGGGACAAATATATAATGATTTCACCCGGCGGTTCCGATGTTATATTAAAGCCGGGCGAGGCTATTTTTGAAACCGAATCTGCAGTTGACCTTGAAGATTTGATAAGCAAATACCTTTTTGGTGATGCAGAATAAAAAAAACATATTATTGTTAAGGTATAACGACCGGAGGCATATATGAAAAAATTATTAATATTTATATTAATTACACTCATAGCCGGCATATGCAATGTACACGCAGATGAGCCGCTTACAACACTTAAAGGCAAAATTGATAAAGTGTTCGGCATCTTAAATGAGCCGGCCTATGCAGAAGGCGCCAATAAAGACGAACAGCATGAAAAGCTGTGGGTTATAATTGAAGATGCTTTTGATTTTGCCGCAATGTCACAGAGTGCACTGGCCTATAACTGGAAGAGTTTTTCTGACGATCAGAAAAAAGAGTTTGCCTCTGTTTTTGGAAGATTTCTGGGAAACACCTACCTCGACCAAATCCAGTCGGGTTTTTCCGGAGAGCAGGTGGAGTATGAAGGTGAAGAGATACGGAGAAAAGACAGGGCAGTAGTAAAGACAAGCATCATAAGAAAAGGTGTAAAAACACCTATAGATTACAGCATGTTAAAAAACGGTGACACCTGGAATATCTATGATGTAAAAATAGAAGGCGTTAGCCTTTTAAAAAATTACCGTACCCAGTTTGCAAGCCTTCTGTTAAAGAAAGGCCCGGAAGATCTTATAAGTATGTTAAAGGAAAAGCTTAACTAAGCCGTAACGGTGATTTCAATTTAGTGTGTGTATATTATTAATAAGCAACATGATTCATTTTAATAAGCATATACATCCCCTGTTTCTGATCATTTTATTACTGGTATTTTCAGGATACATCAGGGCAGGGGAAACCAGTACATGGGTGGATAAAAACGGCACTGTTAACAGTATTGTCAAAAACAACCCTGCCCCGCTTGATTATGCCTCCAGATGCACCTTCACTGTCCAGGCTTCCCATACCATTGGAACCGGCTTTTTTATATCCCCGAAAGGCTATGCAATAACCTGTAAACACGTTATTGAAGAAGAAGGACGTCATACAGCAATTCTTCATAACCGGGAAGAATACCCCATAGGGATAATATCTGAAAGTGATGAATATGATCTTGCCCTTATACTTGTTACCACTAACGGGGAAGTGCCGTACCTTGAATTAAAGAATCCCATTGAAATGGACACAGGTGACATGGTGTATGTAGTGGGCAGGTCAGTAGATCTTAAAAATAAAATCACTAACGGCCAGTTCACCGGTTTAAGAAGTCAGGAACCGGAAGGACAGCGAACACTACAATTCTCCGCCCCGGTCAACCCGGGAAACAGCGGCAGTCCCCTTATAAATAAAGACGGAAAGGTGATCGGAGCTGTAAGCTGGAAGCTCTTGTCAAATAACGGAATACCTGTTTCGGATATCGGCTTTGCCGTCCCTTCAGATTATATTCTTAAAGAGTACAAAGGATATATCAGCAGCGAATAAATTATTATAAGAAAGTTTTTAAGAAGCAAAATGACGAAAAATAAATCAAGCAAAAACAGTATGCCGTTATATCTGCTACTCAGAACCATTATATGCCTTTTATCCTATATCCCCATATCGCTAAGCCGCATGGCAGGCAATATCATAGGTTTCACTATCGCGAGTCTACCCGTGGGAAGACAGTCCATTGTACTGGACAACATGAAAAAAAGCATTTTAAGTAAAACCATGACAGAGGAAGAGTTAAAAAAACTGTCTAAAAAAGTGTATATGCATTTCGGCAGAATGCTTTTTGAAATCCCCCATATTCTCAGGATAGATAAAAAAGAGGTCAGTAAATATTTCACAGTCGAAGGAGGAGAAAACCTTACTGAAGCTTTAAAAAAGGGAAAGGGTGTGCTTGCCCTCACAGCGCACATGGGGAACTGGGAAATGATGGCCATGGCACTTGAAATGAATTTTGGAAATGTATCAGCAGTAGCCAGACCCTTTGGCAACAAGGCAGTAAACCGTTTAATGCAGAAGATCAGAACATCATCAGGTATGGAAGTAATTCCCAAGCAGAACGGCATGAGGAAAATACTGAGCGCCCTGAAAAAAAACAGGATAGTAGGAATACTGCTTGATCAGAATGTATCATGGCAGGAGGGAGAGTTTGTGCCTTTTATGGGAAGAACAGCATGTGCAAACAAGGGGCTTGCACTGATGGCCATGAAAACAGGCTCACCTGTATTGCCCATATTTGCGCTGCAGCAGCCTGACGGGAAATACCTTATTTATATTGGAGAGGAAGTAAAGGTAGTAGACACAGGAGATAAAACCGCAGATATTGCAACAAATACCCATGCATTCACAAAAAAGATTGAAGAGCAGGTAATTAAATACCCGGAACAGTGGTTCTGGTTTCACAGGCGGTGGAAGAGTAAAAATTACTGTAAACTGCCTGAAAAAAGATAAGACAATTTTAACCGCAGACTTGCGCAGACAGACGCAGACAAAACATTTTTTTTGTAAAGCTTGTGACATATTGAGATCTGTCACAACACCTTTTTATGATTCGGCTTAATAATGAAAGCCGCTAATAAGAATAGGAATTAAATACCTTTAAAGTTTTTTATCTTTTTATGTCTGCGGTCGTCTGCGTAAGTCTGCGGTTAACTGATGTTTTTGTTTTTAATAAAAAGTCCCAGACCAGCCTTTGACTGCGGGAATTTAGTTTTTTAAACATAGAAAAGCCCAGGACAATCCTTGACAGTGACAAGTTCTGAGGTACGCTTTCATGGATATCCTGCTTTCATGATGCAGCACTCCGGGGAAATCTAATCTCGCTAGTCTTTACATAATGCCAGCAAATCACAACTAATTAATAGAACTTTCATTAATAACAATATCCGTTGCAGGAGAAACTGCATGTAGGAGTTCATTCAGTTTTTCAACACTTGGTACAGACCTGCCTTGTTCATACCGGGCGTAAGCATTTCTTGATTTTACACCCAATCGAGTAGAAACCTGAGCAAGCGAAAGCCCGCTGATTTCTCTTTTTCTCTGCAGTAATAAACTTATCATGTGCTTTGGTTCAGAAGTGCCCACTTCAAAAGTATCTTTTGTCCCTTTAAACAGTTCAATAACAATTCCTTCTTTATTTATTATTGTTTCAAGCATATCAACGACCATCTCATATGCTTCTTTTTTAGTTTTACCCTGTGTCATCAAATCAAGAATTGGTATTTCTGCGAGCCAGTATTTACCATCTTTGTATACTTTTCCTGAAAATCTCATTACATCGCACCTCTTTTTGCCTTACGTATTATTGATCGAGCCAGTTTTTCATTAATATCACTATGCCTTGGTATGGGTTCCTGTCTGTTGCCATCGGTCCAGACATCATGGTTTCCGCCATGTCTTAGAAAATACCAGCCAAGTTTTTTAAGCTCGTTCTCAAGTAATTTTCTTTTCATAAAACCCACTGTACACAAATTAGTGTTCACTTTCAAGAGACAAAGTAAAAATCCCAACACACATTCTATTAAGGTGTGTTGGGATTTCTTAAATAAATCAAGTTAGATCTGGCTCAAAAATGCCTTTAAGAACCAGTCCACCAGACCAAAGTCAAGTTTCGTATGGACTTCCCACGTTTTTCACGATAGTGAATGGCAGCTCTGCTCTTTTTTATATTTTATGTCTGCGGTCGTCTGCGTAAGTCTGCGGTTAACTAATGTTTTTGTTTTTTAATAAAAGTACCAGACCAACGCCTGACTGTGACAATTTCTGAAGAAATTAACTCATAAAAGAATGAAAGGAAATTTTCAGGAATATTACCTGGGAAATCAGAAAGATAGTATTGAGGCAAGTCGCAATTAACGTCTTTGCTTTAATTGCTCCAGAATCCATGCCGGATCTCTTCTCATAGGTAAAATTGCGGCAACATAGGCGATCTCCTTAACTATTTCATAATATATTGCATATGGAGAACGCCTTGAAAATATTTGATACAGGCCATATTTCATTGAATGAATACCTGCATACAGAACTAAAGATTCAATATCGGAGACAAGACAATCCCAGAAATAGTCACCCACACCTGTTCCCTGAAGGTCATAAAAAGACCGGCCTTCATTCAAATCATCAACAGCTTCCTCCAATATATAGACATCATTAACTCTCATTGCTTACGGCTTGCCTTAAGTTCGGCAAGCGAGATAAATTTTGCCTCATTATTAGCAATTTTCTTTTTTCTCTCCGAAAGAATTTTTTCGTGCCATTCAGGAGTTTCAATATCATCTTCATAAAGGAGAGAGTCCCACAGGGCTTCCATTGCCTGAAGACGTTCAGTTTTACTCATTTTTTTAATTCAGATATATTCATATTGCATTCATTTTATTATTATAGAGCTATAAACAATATTATTAGCAGCCATTGTTTATTCCCGTTTTAATGCATCTTAACATGAGTAAGGTGATAATGAGCTTGTGATTCAATTTGGTTTTATTTTTTAATATTTATAATAAAACAATAATATAATCAATACCGTAGCAAGTCTCTCTTTATTCCGCCCAGTTGCGGAAATATGAGATGCACATTAAAAACTAATTTTCTAAAAAAACTAACTCTATCTTTTTCTCCCTGACTATAATTTCGCCTCTATCCACAGCGTAACCCACAGCAGGCTGTGAGATACCCAAATACTTTGCAATGTCGGTCATAGATTCACCGAGCTCTCTCACACACCAGTAACAAAAAACGCTTCTTGCTTTTGATATTTTATCTTTTCTGCTTCCGGAGTATAAATCCTTTTTCTCAATTCCAAAAATTTCAACGACCCTTTTTTCAACCTTCGGGATATCATATCCCTGGCTTTTAAGCCTGTATCTGCGGTCAAGTTTTTCATCGGCATCAGAAAGAACCTGGGTTATAAAATCACTGTCTCCAAGGATACGTTCATCACTCTTTATTCTTTCTTTTATTTTTAAAGGATTCTTTTTTACTTCCGTCCACCCCCCAAGGCTTCTTATCATGCCGCCGCCAACCAGTTCAGGCCTTCTTCCTTTTTCTATCCCCTCCTTAACAAAATCAGCATATTCTTTTCTGGCCTTTGAATAACTCCTGGCAAAATACATTAAAACATATTTTACATCCTGCCAGTCCCTCTCTTTATTATTTATGATAGCGCTATGGCCTGAATAGGGATATTTGCCTAGTTCTGTGATACCGGACACTAATTTTGCTCGTAGAGGATTGAGGTGAATATAGCGGACTAATTCCAAAAGGTAGTTATCTTCCTGGCATATAATTGATTTATACCTGTTCTGAAAAAGCTGACCATGGCGTTTGTATTTTCGGTTGAAAAAAATAGCATAACCGGTCAAAAGCCTTCTCATGACCTTTGATATTCCGGCGTCTCCGCTTCTGAATAAAAAGTGGGCATGATTAGACATTAGTGCCCAGGCATAACAGGAGGTGTTTGTTTCAGGGAGAATAACAGACAATCTTTCAAGAAGATCATCTTTATCACTATCCTCCCTGAATATTTTGCGACGTTCTATACCCCGGATCATTACATGATGCAGCACTCCGGGGAAATCTAATCTCGCTAGTCTTGGCATAATGCCAATAAACTATCAACTCACCTGATTATGGACGTCCCGCTTTACTCCTTACAAGAACATATTCTGAGTCTTGCCATTCAGCTATTCGACGACCCATGATTGCGCCATGACCGCAATAGGGATAACCTGAAAGGGCTTTATAATCATCTAATAGTTTTGCCCTTAATGGATTTAAATGGATATAACGAACAAGTTCTAATAGGTAGGAGTCTTCCTGGCATAATATTGATTTGTAACGATTTTGAAAAAGATGACCGGAACGATTGTGGCGTCTGTTAAAAACTACTGCATACCCTGTTAAGAGCCTTTTCATGAGATGAGAGACTGGAACACTTCCGGTTCTTAGTAAAAGGTGAAAGTGATTTGGGATTAATGCCCATGCATAACATGCTGTCTTTGTTTCCACCAACAGATCACCAAGGCGTTTAATGAAAGAAGAATTATCCTTTTGATCTGTAAAGATATCCTGACCGTCAACACCTCTGGCCATAATATGGTGCAATGCTCCGGGAGCGTCTATGCGTGATCTTCTAGGCATGGTGTTTTTTTTAACACATTCAGGGTATATGTCAATTTATTTTACCTATTTACCTACGTCCCCTTGTTTTTCACTTATCAGCTGACATAATAAAACGGATGTAACGTTTTACCTTAATCCGATTTCTAAGTTCAATGGAAGCCCTATCAAAGAGTTTAATGATTTTATCCGAGTTCAAGAAAACAATTAATTCCATTGTTACTATCAAGAAAATAAAATTATTTACTTTACAAAAACAAAGGCGAATTATATAGTTTTGCTACTTAACTAAATAAAGATATAAATATCATGGATAAAAGCAATTTTTTATTGTCAGTAATACAGAATCTCTCGAATAAAATTCGTGAGATTAAAGAACAGGAGTTTCATCAGACTGATTACCAGGATGTGTCTGCTGCAGGCATCCATTATATTGATGTAATCAACAATATGCATAATCCAACATTCGTAGAACTATCGAATAAAATGGGTTTAAGCAAACCTTCTGTAACCCTTATGATAAACAAACTTCAGGAAAAAGGTTATGTTCAGAAAATTCAGTCCAGTGAAGATGGCAGAGTTTTTTTTATCTCACTGACGGAAAAAGGAAAAAGCATAGCCAGAGCTTATAAAGACGCCCATTATAAAGTCGTTGAACATATCTCATCATGTTTAAACAATGATGAGATTAATACATTAATAGCTTTGCTGACAAAAATATCATAATTTTTTTGCAATAATAGTTAGTTAGTAAAACTAAATAAGGAGGGTATAATGCATAAGACAGTTTTAATTACAGGAGCTTCTTCTGGAATAGGAAAAGCATCAGCCATCTATTTTCAAAAAATGGGCTGGAATGTTGCCGCAACCATGCGTAATCCTGATAGAGAACAGGATTTTCGATTGTTAAAAAACCTGGCATGCCTGCATCTGGATGTTACAGATATTGATTCCATCCAAACTGCAATTACAAAGGCGCTAGAGCTTTTCGGAGGTATAGATGTCCTTATAAATAATGCAGCATACAGTCTGACCGGACCTTTTGAAGCAGGTACTCCAGATCAGATACAGGCTTTATTTGATGTAGATGTATTCGGGGTGATGAATGTAACCCGTGAAATACTGCCTTATTTTAGAGAAAGGCAAAATGGAACAATTATAAATGTAACCTCTTTGGGTGGTTTGATCGGTATGCCGTTCAGCAGTTTTTATACTTCTGCCAAGTGGGCAGTTGAAGGATTTAGTGAATCATTGCGATTTGAGGCAGGCAAGTTTGGTATAAGAATAAAGACAGTAGAGCCCGGTGGGGTAAAGACGCGGTTTGCAGACAATGCCATAATAGTACGAAAAAAAGATGTGGCAGTATATGAAAAAAGTATGGAGAAACGACTTGCGGCTTACGAAAAAAGACGCGACAAATTAAATGATCCTGTTGTTATTGCAGAAGTTATTTATAAAGCAGTGAAAGATAAAAGTAATAGACTCAGATATCTTGCAGGAAAGGATGCAAGCCTTTTCTGGTTTTTAAGGAAAATACTGCCATTCTCTGTTTTTACATCTCTTCTCAGCAGGCTTGCGAGTTAATAAGTTAGAATACATAAGGAGAAAGATAATGGAATCAATTGTTGGGACCTGGAGACTTTGTACTATTCAACTTAAATGCAGCTCAAATGAACCGGTTTATCCATTTGGTAAAAACGTGAGAGGACTGCTTATTTATCATGATAATGGGTATATGTCAGGGATTATCTCTGGAAGTGATCGGCCTTTTGTGAGCTCGCCCGCGCTTACTGGTATTAAAGAACATGAGCGCGCAGCCATTGCCATGCACTTCAATGCATATGCCGGACGATATGAAATAAAGGCTGATAAAGTCATCCACAATATTGAAGTCAGTTTTGTGCCGAATCTGATGAAAGATTCATCTCACATAAGCAGATATGTTTTAGCCGGAGACATCTTGATTCTCTCATCAACAATACCTTCATCGGATACAGGGCCGGATATATCCATCGTTATATCCTGGAGAAGGGTATAATTTAATTTTTTTGATACAGCCAATATGTATTCATTTTAAGCCGACCGACAGGATCATCACTTGGCGCTGTAAGAGAATGATAAATGCGAAAATGTTTTTATGCTTTACTTTTTATATTAATGATTCAGTTCGCAGGTCGTGCATTTAGACCTGCAACAGAACTAGAAAGGCAGAGAAAAATTATGCCATCCTCACACTATATCAACGGTAAATTTGTAAATCCCAATGGAGTCTCTTCAAAGGTGATTTCACAGGAATCATGGGATGTCCTGAAAGAATATTTTACAAAAAAACGTATCGATCTCGAACCTGATAAAATACTTCCTGTTCATCAATTACAATCCGAACAGTGGAAAAACAGGCAGGACGGAGAATTTTCTTTTTCCTGGTTAGGGCACTCAAGTATTTTAATATCCGTGGACAAAAAACTGATCCTTGTAGATCCGGTCCTGGAAGATCGAGCCTCACCTTTTTCATGGATAGGCCCTAAACGATTTCATCCGTCTCCTGTTACTGCTGAGGATCTTCCGCCTATAGACTTCGTTTTGATTACCCACGATCACTACGACCATCTTGAAAAGTCGACAATTGTTAAAATTGCCAGCAAGGTAGAGCGTTTTATTGTACCTGTCGGTACAGGAGAACTGCTTGCTGAATGGGGAGTTTCTTATTCAAAAATCACTGCGCTGGACTGGTGGGGTGAATACTCTGCTGCCTCACTTAAATTTTGCGCCACACCCGCAATACATTATTCTAGTCGTGGGCTTTTTGATACTAATGAACGACTATGGAGTTCCTGGGCAATTACAGGAAACGATGCCAGCATTTTTATCAGCGGTGATTCAGGTTATTTTGATGGTTTTAGAGAAATTGGCGAACGTCTGGGCCCATTCGATGTGACTTTTGTTTTAATTGGCGCATACAACGACAAAGGAACATGGCGCAAGATTCACATGACGCCTGAAGAAGCAGGTGAGTTACACATGGATATTGGAGGAACATATTTAGTTCCTTTACACTGGGCAACCTTTAACCTCGCATTTCATCCCTGGTATGAACCCATTGAAAGACTTGTTGCGTTTGCCGACAAAAAATCAATAAAGCTTATAACACCCGAGATCGGTGAAAGAATATATCCACTGAGAGGAGTAAAAACAGATCACTGGTGGACAGGATATAAATAAGTAAAAAGAAAAAATGGAAAAATATATCATGAGTTCGAATGTATATTATACTGTAAAAAATTCAGGGGATTTAAAACATTTGCCTATGCTGAAAAAATCGGTCTTGGATCGGGAGAATATTTTTTACATGAAATAAAGATATAATCCTGTCGATGGTTCACCACAAACAATAGGCATTATTATTTTTCTCTAAGAAACAGCAAATAATCCCGCTCTAAACGAAAGGCTATTAAAAGGATAAAATGTCTAAAAATATTCGAGATTATAAAATAGGTGACGAAAAAATAGTGAAGTCTATTTTAAAGGCAGGGCTTAAGCCATATGAACTGGATGTAGACTTTGAAACAACTGATGCTGATATTACAAATATTCAAGCTTCTTATATCTCAACAGGCGGTTTATTTCGTATTCTGGAAAGTAATGAAGGTCCAATTGGTATGTATGGAATTTACACGATTACTGATTCTTGTTGTGAATTAAGAAAAATGTATTTACTGCCTGGATACAAAGGGGAAGGTCTTGGCCGTTTACTCCTTTGCGATGCCTTTGAACAAGCAAAAAATAAAGGCTTTAAAGAAATGATATTGGAAACGAATTTATGTCTAATAGAAGCTGTAGCGATGTATAAAAAATATGGGTTTGATAAATATCAGCCAGCACATTTATCAAAAAGGTGTGATTGTGGCATGCGGCGCCCCCTCTGACTCATTAAGCATTCATATGAGATGATAAAGATAGTATCAGAAAAATATTGAGGGACGATAAATTGGGGAATAACATGATTAAATTAGACAAAGAAAAAGAGACACTGCTTATTCCTTTATATGGGAAATCGTCAGAAAGTAGAAAGAAAACACCAATTCTCATTGATTCAAAAGCAATGGAAATTGTAGGGGAAATTGATTACGATTTTAAATCTCTTAAAATACCTCGCAAAACCAATACCATTATGTGTTTAAGAGCAAAGTTAATAGATAATTTTACTCATGTTTTTTTAAAAGATAATCCAAAGAGCATTGTATTGCATTTAGGATGTGGGCTTGATAGCAGGTATTCAAGGATTGGTAATGCAGAAGTAAATTGGTTTGATCTGGATTTCAAGGAAGTGATTGATATACGCAGACAATTTTATAAGGAGACTGACAAATATCATTTAATTTCATCATCTGTTACAGAACCGGGATGGATAGAGAAAATACCTGCAAGTGATAAACCATTTTTAGTTATTGCAGAAGGACTTTTTATGTATCTAAAAAAAGAAGAAATTAAAAAACTGCTGAATTCTATTAAGAAAAAAAATGGTCATTTTATACTTATTTTTGATGCGTATAGTATTTTTACTTCCAATAAAGTAGGAAAACACCCATCCATAAAAAAAACTGGGGCAAAAATTTATTGGGGGATTGACGATCCTAAAGATATTATTAGATGGAATAGTGAAATAAAATTCATTAAGGAAATCTATTTTACCTCTAATGAGGAAATCGACAACCTATGTTTTGGGACGAGATTAATTTATATGATTGCTCATCTATTCCCAACTGCCAGGAAAGCTCAACGAATAATGATTTATGAAATTGGGGAGAACGTTTAAAATGGTTTATATAATATAGTAACTGGGACCTCGCATTTTACATTATTATTCACTAAAACCTTATTATATTATTATTGTCTATTTCATAATCTTCCTGTCCAGGCTCCTGTACTGTATTGCCTCAGCAATATGATCGGATTTTATATTGATTCTTTACGAGCTTTTCCTGGCATCAGGAGTATCTAGAGAGAAGTAATAGCATCGGCCCAGGAAATTGCTTCAAAAAAAATATCCGGGAATATTTTATCTTTTATTTTTAATTCTTTTCGAAGTTCTGAGAATCTCTCCCAGTTGCCACGTTCATAGCATTCAGACAGTTCAAGAAAATTTTTCAACTCACCTTTTTCTTCAATCAATACAGATTTAATATTCTCAGAAAGGGGAAGTTTTGACATGATATTTTCCATTGATTCATCAAGGATTACATCTATTGAGGAAAAAAGCCCCAAAGTAAAAAGCTCGGATGATTTTTGGGGCGGATTGACATAACCAGCCAATAATTCACAGAATTTTGCCCTAATTATTGAACTCCGTATTAATTCATCCGGTTTATCATCTGCCAGATTGGACATGGCTATGAGAGACAGAAAACTCCTTATTCCTTTTTCACCAAGAAGCACAATAGCCTGCTGGATTGATGATATCTCATTTACTCTTTTATAGTACGCTGAATTAATATATCGCATTAATTTATAGGAGATAGAAACATCTCTTGAAATAATCTCCTCCACTTTTGAAAATTCAAAATATTCCTGATTCACTTCAGCCATTATTTGGAGTAAATGTAACTGTGCCGGGGAGATATCTTTACCTTCAACAATTTCCGGTTTACTGAAAAAGTATCCCTGGAAATATTCAAAGCCCATCTCCAGGGCCTGATTAAACTCTTCGTTGGTTTCAACCTTTTCTGCTAAAAATTTTAAGTTGTATCTCCTTAATTCATAAATGAGGTCTGATATGTCATCAAGGGGAGTGGCAAGCAAATCAAATTTGATAATATTTGCTACAGCAATAAGCGGTTCCAGACCTTTGTCATAGAAAAAATCATCAAGGGCAATAGTATAACCCTGTTCTGATAATTCTATACAGGAATCAACTACGCCCTTTTCAGCATCAACATCTTCAAGTACTTCGATAACAAGTAAAAACTAGGGGACGTAAAAACTAGGGGACGTAAAAACTAGGGGACGTAGGTAAAAAGGTAAAATCAGTTAATTTTTATAGAAAATAAATTCTTTTCCACTATCATCCTGCCTCTTTTTACAGCATAGCTGATAGCAGGTGGTGTCAGGTTCAGGAGAAGAGCAAGTTCACGCTGCGTCATATCTAATTCCTCTTTTGCCCAGTAGCATAATATACTCCTCGCATCTGTTCGATTTTTATCCCTTTGGCTATCAAATATTTCTTTTGTTCCTATGCCTATAATTTCTGATACTCGCTTTGTCAGCTTTTCCAGGTCATATCCTTCTGCCTTTATCTGATATTTCTTTTTTAGCTTTTCTTCAGCACTTGCAAGAACTTCGTTCACAAATCCACTGTCACCAAGTATTCTCTCATCACCTTTCTGGCATTCACCTGTTTCTTTTAATAGCTTTACCCCTGTCCATCCTCCATGACTTCGCAATAAACCTCCTCCTGTTAAATCATATCTCCGTCCCTCTTTTATTCCCTTACGTACAAAAAGACTATACTCTCTCCTTGCCCCTCCTTCTTTCTTCCCAAAGAATCCAAGAACATATTCTGAGTCTTGCCATTCAGCTATTCGACGACCCATGATTGCGCCATGACCGCAATAGGGATAACCTGAAAGGGCTTTATAATCATCTAATAGTTTTGCCCTTAATGGATTTAAATGGATATAACGAACAAGTTCTAATAGGTAGGAGTCTTCCTGGCATAATATTGATTTGTAACGATTTTGAAAAAGATGACCGGAACGATTGTGGCGTCTGTTAAAAACTACTGCATACCCTGTTAAGAGCCTTTTCATGAGATGGGAGACTGGAACATTTCCGGTTCTTAGCAAAAGGTGAAAGTGATTTGGGATTAATGCCCATGCATAGCATGATGTCTTTGTTTCTACCAACAGATCACCAAGGCGTTTAATGAAAGAAGAATAATCCTTTTGATCTGTAAAGATATCCTGACCGTCAACACCTCTGACCATAATATGGTGCAATGCTCCGGGAGCGTCTATGCGTGATCTTCTAGGCATGGTGTTTTTTTAACACATTCAGGGCATATGTCAATTAAGTTCACCTTTTTACCTACGTCCCCTAGTTTTTCACGTCCCCTAGTTTTTCATGGAGAAGATTATATAATGGCAGAAACCTTATCGAAGGACAATCGCACACTATTTAAAAACTCCTCCCCTTCAACCTACTGAAATTATAAAGTTTATTTTTTACCTTGACAGGAGACTATAGGATTGTCCCTATTCACTATATATCTTTCTCCATCTGTGAAAAACATCCGCCATCACACATTACCGCGACTACTTCCATATTTTCTGTTAGATAAAAAGAAATATCCATATCGAAAAAAACTTTTAATCCCTCTTTTTCCGTTTTTTTGTTTTCTGTTTTTTGGATTGGAATGACTCCAAATCTCGCTCTGTAGTATATGCCTGCTTTTCCAACTATACAATCATCTCCCATATTCAACTTCATTTCACTATTAACAATAGCAACACGTTTCAACACTTGATCCTTAGTTTTTAACCTAACTTCTCTAAAGTGTTGATTAAATAAATCGGCTTTAATTTTATTTACTGTTGGGCTAAAACTAATAATACGTTTATTTTTATCCATTTTAATAGCATAAGGTGTAATGTTTTTATTATATTTAAGCTTTACTTCACAAATGTAGTATGTATAGTCCATGATTTTACGTTTCTGGCAGTTATAAACAGGCTCAATAAAAGTAAGATCTGTCACATCGCATAACTTTTTTATATTAGATGTAAATGCTGATAATATCTCTGCATCTAATGCAATATATTCGATTGATAACTTAGGTAAATCATTTCGTTCTGATTGATCGCACGAACAAATTATAAGGTAGTGTAAAGTCGATTGTGTAAATTTAAAAAGGTCGTAAAAAAGGCGCTTTTCCTTTAAAAGGGTTTCACCACAAAACCTAAAGCAAAGGAGAAAGCGCCATGAAACTGGAAATTACAGTACCAGAAGTTATGAATCTTATCAACGGAATCCGTAGGGACCCAGGAAGTCTCTTCGAGATGATTAGAGCTGATGTTCAGGAGACTGTAGGTGAGTATCTCAGTGTTCTTATGGATACAGAGATGACTCATTTTCTCGGTAGAAAACGTTATGAACGCAGCAAGGAAAGTAATAATCATCGTAATGGTTCCTATAATCGTAAGTACACTCTCAAAGGGATAGGCCCGGTTGATGTTAAGGTCCCAAGGGATCGAGAGGGAGCATTTAAAACAGAAGTTATCCCTAGAAGTAAACAATATGAGGATGCAATCAGAGAAGATCTGAGTGTCATGTTTCTGTCCGGTATCAGCACTCGGACTTTATCCTTAATCTCTGAAAGGCTGATAGGCCGAAAGATATCATCTGGAGAAATAAGCAAAGTAAGTAAATCACTTACCAGTTCAGTTGAAAGCTGGCGGGAACGTGATCTCTCTGAAGAGCCCATAAAGTACCTGTATATTGACGGCACCAACTTTTCTATGAGGGTAGATGGTGCAATAGAGAAAGTCCCTGTACTGGTTGTTATAGGTGTAACAGATAAAGGATACCGCACTGTACTGGGTTTGCAGTCAGGAGATAAGGAATCCGCTTCCAGTTGGCGAGAGATGTTTAAAGATCTTAAAGGGAGAGGCCTGGACGGCAATGCTATCACTTTAGGGGTTATGGATGGCCTCTCAGGGCTAGAGGCTGTTTTTAAGGAAGAGTTTCCAAAGGCTAAAGTCCAGAGATGCCAGGTGCATGTAGCAAGGAATATCCTTGCCAAGGTTCCAAGAAAGTTAAAAAAGGATATTGCAGATGAAGTCCGTTCCGTATTTTATGCATCTTCCCGTAAGAAGGCTATAGCGTTTTTTAATGACTTTAAATCCAGATGGGACAATGAGCTCCCATCAGCAGTTAAATGCCTTGAGAGGTCATTGGATTCCTGCTTGACGTATCTTTCCTTCCCTAAAGAGGAATGGATATGCTTGAGAACCACTAATGTCATTGAAAGAGTAAATAAAGAGTTTAAACGCAGAACAAAACCAATGGAAATACTTGCAGGAGAAAGATCCTGCTATACGCTGCTTGCTTTTGTCTGTGTGAAGATGGAAGTTAACTGGAGAAAGAAACCCATAGGGCAAGTGCCTAAGAATCTGCCTTTCCTTAAAAAGTTGGCAGAAAAAAATTTCACACAATCAAGTTGACAGTACCGTAAACTTATATTTACACTAGGAATTGTTAGCATAGGGTCATCTGCCGGTATAATAAACATTTTTCCCTTTTGATCTCTATATTCAAAAATAAAACAATCGACTTTTAGCGTGTATTCTCCTTTTATTAGTTCCGAGTATGGATCAACATTGTTCAATTCAGTTTTCTTTGTATAAAACCCACAGTCTGAAAGCATAAATACAAATAATACTATTAACGAAATTTCTCTGACTTTCATATCTTCTCCTGTATTAGAAAAAAACTGAATCAGCATATTTTCGATAGTAAAAGCAGCTCTGCTCTTTTTTATCTTTTTGTGTCTGCGGTCGTCTGCGTAAGTCTGCGGTTAACTAACGTTTTTGTTTTTATAAAAAATTACCAGGCGGACGCAAAGCCAATTGCTATTGAGCTAATCACCACAAACTTCTTCCCCATGCCTCCCGGGACGAAGTTTCAGCGAAGACTGGACGGGAGAGACCGGGTTAAAGCGGCAAAATAGAAACATCAATACAGTGTTGATGTTTTTCTCCCCTCTCTTGATCCCTCCCGCAAGGGGAGGGAAACTTTTAAAAACATATTCCTTGATTCAACATCATAAGATGCAAAGCGCCGCTAGTGAAGTTTTTACTATAGGGTTATGATGAATCAGCTATTCTTCCGTTTTATTTTCATCCGCAATATCGTCCAGTCTTTTACCTGTATACCAGTCGATCTGGCGGCATATACCCCTTATAATACGAACCTCTCTTGCTCTTAAGGGAAGCTTTGAAAAAAATCTTCGGACATACATCATCCAGTGCTCAGGATTCTGCGGGTTTAAAAACCCTATTTTTAGAAGAACATCACTTAAATGTCCGTACATTCCTTCAAGTTCAAAGCTGTTTGCAAGGCGGGGAGGTGCTGAATTTGAAGGTTTCATTCCGGCTTTAAAAATTTCGTAACAGACTATTAATACGGCCTGTGCAAGATTTAATGAAGAAAAATCAGCTGTGGGAATTGTTGTTATGGTATGGCAGTACTGAAGATGCTCATTTGATAGCCCCCTGTCTTCGGGGCCGAACAGTATTGCTATCTCATTGTTTTGAGATACATCAACCAGCTTTTCTGCAAGGCCCTGGGGAGAAGCCATTGCAGGCCTCATTGTCCCCAGTCTTGCTGTTGTACCGGCAACATACCCGAAAGGAGCGATAGCTTCTTCCAGGGTGTCGTAGATTTTAATGTTATCTATTATTTCTGTAGAATGTGTAGTGCCTGACTTCATCATCCGGTCTCTGTCCGGATTTTTCGGATTGACCAGTATGAGCCTGTTTATACCCATATTATTTATGGCCCGTGCAGCAGCCCCTATATTTTCGGGTATCTGGGTGTTAACAAGCACTACAGCTATATTTGATTTTTTTAATAACTCTGTCATTTAAAATTCATCACCAAAATCTTCAGGCTTTGTGCCTGTAATCCTGTAAAAAGGAGCCCAGTATGCTCTCTTGAGTTTTTCTTTGCCCCTGCCTGCAGACTCTGTCCATGAATGAAACAGAGAATAAAGGGTAGGAACAACAACCAGTGTTAGAACTGTTGCAATAGCAAGCCCGAATATAACAGCAATAGCCATTGAAGACCACCACTGACTTGACTCACTCACCCAGGCCATTTCCATTACATGAAAGTCATATGATACCCCTGTTACCATGGGTAAGAGCCCAAGGATCGTTGTTACAGCTGTAAGGATTACCGGCCTGAGCCTGGTGCAGCCTGCAGCTATTATTGCATCCCTTACAGTCATACCACGTTCGCACAGCCTGTTTGTGTAGTCAATTAAAACAATAGCATTGTTTACAACAACACCTACAAGAGAGATAACGCCAACACCGGTCATGATTACACCAAAGGGGTAATCCATTACCGTAAGGCCGAAGAACACTCCGCCAAGGGACAGCAGAACCGAGATCATGATAATAACAACCTGGCTGATGGAGTTAAACAGTGCAACAAGAATTATAAGCACCAGGAAAACCGAGACGGCAAATGCCTGGGACAGAAACTCCTCCGCTTCCTTCTGCATGTCTTCTTCACCGGTAAACTTTATATTATAGCCCGGGGCAAGGCTCATTGTTGCAAGGTACTCTTCGGCCTCATCTCTTATTACAGCGCCAGGAACCTTGTCATCAACACTGGCCTTTACTGTAACAACACGCTCATCGTTCTTCCTGTTTATCTGCCCAAGTCCGCCTGTAACTTCAAAGCTTGCAATGGTGCTTAAAGGAACAAGCCCCTGCCCGGTCGGGATTAAAAGCTCCCGCAGTATATCCGTATTTATTCTTTCCTCTTCACCAAGCTGTATGGTGATGTCATAGTCGTCATTTTCTTCACGGAATGTTGATACCTTTAAACCGTTGTAGGCAATCTTGAGTACAAATCCTATTGTGTTGGTTGAAAGCCCCAGCATTGCAGCCTTCTGCCTGTCAACATGCACCTTAATAGTAGGCGAGCCAGCAACATAATCATCTCTTACATCATATACATGAGGTACCTTTTCCAGATAAGCTCTAACCTGCTTTGCTATTTCACCAAGAACGGCCGGTCTGTCTCCGGATACTTCTATATTGATTGCACCTCCGGTGGGAGGTCCTTCCTCTTCTTCTGCAAGGGTTATCTGACCGCCTACAACATTCTTTATTCTGTCTCTTATTATCTCAATATTTTCTGCGGAGGATTTATTTCTCTCTTTAAGGTCATAAAGCTGAACACCTACCCTGTTGGGAGAATTATCCTCAAATAAAGATACTCCTCCGCCCTGAACCGAAACAGCGCTGGAATTGATATACTGAATATCAGAAATATCCGTAATTCCCGTTACCTTTTCTCCGGTTTTAAGAGTATGGTTTTTACTGTCATCAATATCACCGTAGCAGTCCGAAGGTTCTTCACCTGCTTTCGGGATATAGTCAGCACCCCTGCACAATGCCAGTTCTATATGCTTTGCAACCCTGTCGGAATACTCAAGGTCTGCTCCTTCGGGCATTTCAATATTTATATAGATATTCTGAGGGTCGATACTCGGAAAAAACTCCACAGACTTATCAAGCCCGACCCTGTAGACCCATATCATCACAAGAAGCGCAACAATCAGAAAGGACATGATAAGAACTGGAACCCTGTTGTTAAGCGATCCTTCCAGGATGCCCCTGTATGCCTTCAGTATGGGTCCCTTTACCTCTATGGGAGCTTCACCTGCCTTTTCAACTTCCTCTGCACTTACCGCGCCTGATTTACCGTTACCGGCAGGTACTTTCATAAATATTGCAGCCAGTACGGGGTTAATAACAAGCGCTACAAATAAAGAGGAAAGAAGCGTAACAATAACTGTTTTGGGCAGATAATTCATAAATCCGCCCATAATACCGGGCCAGAAAATCAGCGGGAAAAATGCAGCAACTGTAGTGAGCGTGGATGCTGCAACAGGCATGGCAACTTCCTGCGTAGCCTTTACCGCCGCCTGTACCTTGGGCACACCCTGTTCCATATACCTGTAGATGTTTTCAACAATAACAATTGCGTTATCAACAAGCATACCAAGAGCAAGTGTAAGTGAAAAGAGCACAACCATGTTAAGAGTTATGCCCATGGCATAGAGTGCAATAAAAGATATAAACATGGAAAAAGGTATTGCCATGCTTACCAGGATCGCATTTCTCATTCCCATAGCAAAAAAGAGTACAAATATTACGAGCAGAAGACCGGTAATTATATTGTTCTCCAGGTCCTCTACAAGCATCCTTACATCTTTGGCCTCATTCATAAGCTTTGTTATTTCTGTGCCGGAAGGCCATACTCTTGACTGGTCTTCGATAATCTCATCAACCTTGTCGACTATCTCAATTATATTTTCACCGGTACGCTTTTTGATCTGTATATTTACAGCAGGCTTGCCGTTAAGCCTTGAGCGGCCTGTTTCTTCTTTAAATCCGTCAACAACCTTTGCAACATCCTTGAGGTACACAGGGTTTCCGCCGTGAGTACCAACCACCAGGCCGTATATTTCATCCGGTGTTTCAAATTCACCGGGCACCCTGAGCTGGAACCTTCCGTCACCCATCCTGATGCCGCCGCCCGAGGTATTCCTGTTTTCATTTGAAATTACAGACTGAAGCTCAAGAATGGAAAGACCGTAGTAGGCAAGCTTTGAGGGGTTTGGCTCTACCCGGATTTCTCTTTCAAGCCCGCCCGTAATTTCGGCCTCAAGAACACCCGGAATAGCTTCGATCTCATCGCAGAGATCATCTGCAAGATCTTTTATTCTTACCAGTCCGACCGTGCCTGAAAGGGAAAGCACAAGAATAGGCATTTCGGAAACATTTATTTCGCTTACAATAGGATCATCTTCAAGGTCTGAGGGCAGTTCACCCTTTGCCATATCAACCTTGTCCTTGGTCTTTGTTACGACTTCATCAATATCCGTACCGGTTACAAACTCTATAACAATAGAACTGGAGCCCTCGACACTGGATGATGTAATATTTTTTACACCTTCAAGACCCTTTAACTTTTTTTCTATGGGTATAGTGATTGACTGCTCTATATCAAGAGGGGCAACACCGGCATACATCGTACTTACAAACACATAGGGTATTGGAATATCAGGAGCTGACTCCCTGGGCATTGAATAATAGGACACAATACCTGCAGCGATGATACAAATGACCATAACTATGACAGCGGTGCTCTTCCTTACAGCAATATCTGTTATGGATGTCATGAGTTTAAAATCTCCCTGTGGTCTTTTACCATTTTTATAACATCAACATTCTGACCGCTGTCCACAACCCTGTGGCCAACTATTATAAGATGATCACCGGATTCAAGACCGCTTAACACCTGTATCTCAAGGCCTGAAATCAATCCGAGTTCAACAGGCTTTTTTTCGACCTTGCCGTCTTTTTCAACATACACAAACTTATTGTCCTGCTGCGAAATAACAGCATACAGAGGTATTATCACTGCATTGTTATAGGTCTTTTTCACAATTTTAACCCTGGCAAACATGCCGGGTAAAATATGACCGTCAGGATTAGGCACTGCCAGCTCCAGGTTGTAGAGCCTGGCCATGGAGCCGGGGCTGCGGGAGAGGAATATTTTTCGTCCCTTTACCACCTTGTTTCCAAGTGCCTCTATTGTGATGTCGGCTTCTTTAAGATCAAAAACAGAAGCAACATCGCTTTCCGGCATACCTACCGTAACCTTTACATTGCCTATCTGAAGTATCTGTGCAACAGGATTATCAACACCCATCCAGTCACCTACTTTGGCTTCTATTTCATTCAGCCTTCCGCTTATGGGCGCTTTTATACTTGTTCTTTCAAGAGCGAGTTCCGCTTCATTAAGCTGGGATTTCAAAGCCTTAAGCTGGGCGCTGATCTGATCGAGGTCGCTCTCTGCAGCTATCCTTTTTTCTGCAAGCTCAGACATTCTTTTATGGTCCAGAAGAGCAAGATCGTAATTAGCTCTGACACTATCGAGTCTCAGTTTATAATCTCGATCGTCGAGCTGAACAAGAATCTGACCTTTTTTAACATACTCCCCTTCTTCGGCCAGAATCTTTACCACCTGCCCAGAAACCTCGGATTTAACAGTAAGATCTTCAAAGGACTCAATAACTGCAGGAAGATTGATTTTATCTTCAAAAACCTTAGGTTCTATATCAAGCGTATATACTTTAACGGCTGCATTTGCTTCCTTGATTGCATGCTTTTTTTCATATTCAAGCCTCTCTTTTTTATTTTTCAGCATTATGCCGATAGTTAAGCCAAGAGCGACAAGTACAACAACCATAATCCATGGAAACATTCCCCAGGCAGTCCGAAGAGTTTTTATTTTCAAATCCGAATTAGGTTTAGACATAACCTTTTTATCCTTATTAATTTTGTTAATGTGCTGACAACAGGAGTATAATTCTCCTGATAAAATTACGCGGCTTTTACAGCTCAAATATTACTAATGGATTTTTTTCTTATTAGTTCTGATGTGGATATTAATTATCACCTTTGAGATCAGAGATGTGATTCATCCATCCAATGTTACCTTACGTTAAAATTAAGTGAAGCTTGAATCAGCGGCAAATATAGGTGTATATAGTACAAGTGTCAAGTAGCAATAATCAATGCAGATCTGCTTTTAAAGCGTTTTCGGACGCTAAAGGCAACATTTGTAGTCTCTACCCTGCCCCTGGGCAGACTTTAATATTACCTGTGACTATGCAAGATCTAATATAACGCTTGATATTGAGCTATAATTATTTTAATTTACTGATCATTTTGGAGTATAGGAAAGTTTGAATTTATGGCTCTTTTTATTTAACAGTTAAAACCGATTAAAGGAATATTTATTAAAAATGGATAAAATATCCATCAGGGATTACGAAAAATATATTAAAGCATTATCTGACATAAGCAGCGCAATAACCTCCGATCTTTATATTGAAGAGATTTTAAAACTTATTGTAATGGTTACGGCAAAAGTAACCGGTCTTGAAATATGCTCGCTCTGGCTTGTAGACAACTCAAACAGCAACAATAAAAAAATAAGGCTGAAAGCCACACAGGCAATTGACCCTGAATATGTCCAGGACAGATCACTTAACTACGATGAAGGAATTGTAGGTTATGTTGTTTCCAATAATGAGCCGCTTATCCTTGATAAGGTTATAGAAGACCCGAGATTTAAAGAAAAGGAAATGGCAAAAAAACTTGGGCTTGTTTCAATGCTGAGCATCCCCCTTCAGGTAAAAAAAGGGGAGGTAATAGGTGTTTTAAACTGCTTTACCGCTGAGCCGCATAATTTTACAGACCCTGAGATAAACCTGATTACAGCAGTAGCCAACCAGGCTGCCGTAGCAATTATGAATACCGAACTCATGGTCAAGTCAAAGGTAATCCAGGAAGAACTTGAAACACGAAAGCTTGTTGAACGTGCAAAAGAAGTAATCATGAACCGTAAAAGCATCAACGGAAATGAAGCCTTCCGCTGGATTCAGAAACAAAGCATGAATTCACGCAAATCAATGAGGCAGATTGCCGAGGCAATTCTGCTTTCTGAGGATATAGGGTAAAAAACGGGCGCATGGCTCATGGCGCAGGGCGCAAGGTTAAAATCTTTAAAATCAATGCTATGCAGCAGTCTGACTCCTCAACATTCTCTTATTAACTTCCAACAAACATCGTAGCGGCACGGCGCGCCGTGCCTTTTTAAGGGCACACTGCCGTGTGCCCCTACAGATACCATCACCTTTTTTAGTTCTACTAATATTTTCACTACATTTTTAAATATAATTATTGACTTTTACCTTTAGTATCACTAATAAGTTCTTTATTTTATTATTTACACAAAGGCGTGTAAAACACAGAACAAAATTAAAGGTAAAAGACAAAGGCGTCTTACTCCTCAGGGAGAGACGTCTTTTTTATTTGCGGCAGCACCTTTTATTTATCCGGAAAATAAAGATTCCCGAATGAATACACCAACTGCAAACGAGGTCTTTTCTTACAGGTCTATAGCTTAATGGTGATTGCTGTGCGCTGACATTTTCCGAGCCGGAACCTTAGTTTTTGCTCGGCTACCAACTAATTTCCATAAGGAGGATAAACAATGAGGTTTGAAAAGAACAATGACGCTCTTGGTACAGTAAACAGAGGAAATCCTACAGAATCCAGCCTTTGTACACTCTGCAGGGCAGACTGTCAGGGTAAATGTGAAACCTGGCTCTCAAGCATGGTAGGCCGTAAACTGCTCTATCCTAGAGATTTCGGTACGGTGACCGCAGGTGCAAACAACACAACACATGTTGGAGTAAACTACAATGCTCTCAGAATACAGGGTTACGCCTATGGTGCACATGGGTTGAAAGAAGGGCTTTCAAATGATCCTGATGACTGCATATTCCCCAATGTTGATCTTTCCACGGAATTTGGAAATGAGATGAAGACTAAAATCAGAATGCCGATGATGACAGGCGCTCTGGGCTCAACCTTTATTGCAGCAAAATACTGGGACTCATTTGCCATTGGCGGTTCACTTGTCGGTATTCCTGTAGTAATAGGAGAAAATGTAGTTGGCGTTGACAGAGAATCAAAAATAGGCAAGGGAAAATCCAGAAAGGGCAAAATCAAAAGCGCTCCTGAACTGGAAAGAAGAATTGATACATACCTGAGGTATCATGACGGTTACGGAGCGATTATAGTACAGCTTAATGTAGAAGACACAAGAAACGGCGTTGCCGAGTTTGTTGCTGATAAATACGGCAACAAATGTATCATCGAGCTTAAGTGGGGACAGGGTGCAAAGGATATAGGCGGCGAAATCCAGGTATCAAGCCTTGAATATGCAACATTTCTTAAGGAACGCGGTTATGTAGTTGACCCTGATCCTACAAAGCCTGAAGTTCAGCAGGCATTTAACGAGGGATCAATAAAATCATTTGCACGCCACAGCAGGCTTGGCGGAACCAACCTTGATGCTGTTGACCAGGTAAGAAACGACTTCATGGAATCCGTTGCCTATCTCAGAAGCCTTGGCTTTAAAAGAATCACACTCAAGACAGGATCATACGGCATGGAAGAACTTGCCATGGCAGTTAAATTTGCAACCGATGCAAAGTGTGATCTTCTGACAATAGACGGATCGGGCGGCGGTACAGGTATGAGCCCCTGGAACATGATGCAGAGCTGGGGAGTTCCGTCCATATTCCTTCATTCTAAAGCATATGAATATGCAAATATTCTTGCTGCAAAGGGTGAGAAGGTTGTTGATATGTCCTTTGCAGGAGGCTTTGCCCTTGAAGACAGCATATTTAAAGCAATTGCCCTTGGCGCGCCTTTCACTAAACTCGTATGCATGGGCAGAGCTATTATGATACCGGGCTACCTTGGCGCCAACATAGAAGGCGTTCTTAACCCTGAAAAGAAAGAAGCCCTTTGCGGCAACTGGGACAATTTGCCCAAGAGTGTCTCCTCTCTTGGAGACAAGGCTGAGGAAATATTTGCATCCTACTTTGACGTACAGAAAAAGGTAGGCAAAAAAGAGATGAAGAACATACCATACGGCGCCATTGCATTTTATACAATGGCTGACAAACTTGCCTGCGGTGTTCAGCAGCTCATGGCAGGAGCCAGAAAGTTTTCTCTTAACCAGATCACAAGAAACGATCTTTTCTCGGCAAACAGGGAAACAGAAAGAGAAACAGGCATTCCTCATGTCTCTGATGTAAACAATGAAACAGCAATGAAGATACTCAACTCTTAAAATTTGCCATAAAGAGTAAAAGCCTTCCGGTGTCAAAACCGGAAGGCTTTTTGTTTTTAATGTCTTTCACTTGACCTTCGGCCGCTTGAACCCTTGAATCCTTTTTCTGTCCCTACATTACTTTAATCCACAGCAGCTTTGCAGTTTCAGTCCCTGTGTTTTTCCACTGGGAAGGCATTTCGGCCGTAAGGTAAATCAGTTCACCTGCCTTTACTGTGCAAAGGTTATTTTCTAAGGTAACCTGAAGCTCTCCTGATAGTAAATACCCTACTTCATCACCCTTATGGATAAAAAAATGGGCAGGAAAACCTTTACCAGGCTCTATTTCTATGAGATATGGTTCTGCCTTTGCTTCAAAATCAAGAGGGGTTAACAGCTTTCCTGAAATAGTGTCCGATGGCAGATCTGCAAACTTTATACTGGATGCGTCCTGATAGGTAAACACATTTTTTGAACGGCCGCCTCCGGTATTCTGAAAAAAAGAGCTTACTTCAATGGAAAGTATTTCTGCCATTTTAAGGAGCGCTGGAACAGAGGGATAAATGAGATTGCTTTCCACCTGGGATATAGTACTGGGTGTAACCCCTACAAGCTTAGCAAGCTCAGTCTGAGACAGACCCCGTTTTACCCTTAACTCCTTTAGACGCAGTCCCATATCAATGCTTCCGGTGGTGCGTTTTTCCGCATCAAAGGTAACATTGAGATCCCTTGTCCAGTAGCCGTAGGGCCTGTTTAATGTTGTAGAATCCCTTTTTTCGGCCTTTAAAACTGTAAGAGACGTCTTCCCGCGTCTGACCGAAAGATCTATGGCAACCTGCGCTATCTGGTTTATACGGGCACGCAGGCGGGATGAGTGGGCTTCCTTTTCCATAATCCAGTAGGCGATTGTATTGAGTTCATAAAGCCTGGGGCATGAATGAGAATAAAACGTAAGGAGTGACTCTTCACCTCCCCATAGCTCCTGCATGCCGCTCATGCTTTCAAATACAAAACGCACATCACCGGACATTTCGGAGTGAATGCCGTAAAAGGCATCCATCACTTCATCCACATTGCTTGGGTCCTTTACTGTAATAATCCTGCATTTAACATCAGGCCCCGGCTCATTATAGAACCTTAAAAAAACATCAGATCCCTCGCCTTTTCCGTATGTAAAACAGTCCAGGATCGTAAGCTTTTTATAATCGGCAAGAGGGCCGAGCTTTTCAAGAAGATTCCTTGGAGATCTGTCAAAGTTTACATATATTAAATGTTTATCCTGGGCCTCGGATGCCTGCATAAAATTAAGGCAGAATACATAGGCAAGACTTCCTGCATCATCGTACCATACAACATTATCACCAACAAACAGACCGCCCAGTACTCTGTCCAGCTGACTGACACCTGTAGCTATTCTGGTCTTTTCTGACATATAAACACCTTTCCAACCTGTTTTTCGCTTCAATATCCGGAGAATAATTTTATCAACAAAACTCCCTGCAAACACTGCCTGTCATTTCTTGACGGCATTCCATGATCTGCATATACTGCTAAACAGGTTTGTATATTAGTAATATTTTGTAATAAAAGCAAAGGAGAATAACAATGACTGAGCTGAAGTACAAAGACTGTATACGAAAACTTCCATTTTACATGGACGGCAAACTCACTGCTGTTGGAGCAAAAGAACTTAACGGGTTCAACTGTCATATCATTTATGCATTTGCCTATGAAACAGGGCTCACAGGGCTGTCTAAAAAACCGCATGTCCATAATTATGATGAGGCAATCTTTTTTATAGGATCAGATCCGCATAATCCCGGTTATCTGGGTGCCGAGGTGACTATGGCGATAGGACCGGAAGAAGATGAAAAATACACCATCACTGAACCAACCGCTGTGGTTGTTCCAAAGGGCATACCCCACTGCCCTATGTGGACCAACAAACTGGAACAGCCTTTTCTTGTAATGGCTGTATCCCTTACAGGAGAAAGACAGGACTGACCGGATATTGATCAATAACCAACCCAATTTAACTGCCTCAAAGGATGATGTATCAGGACTTACGCTTTTCAATAAATCTATAATGGAGATGACGCTAATGAGTGAAACATTAAAATACAGCAGATACTTTCTAAATGAACTTGCACCGGAACAGAGAGAACAGGGTTTTGGAAAGAGTCCTTTATTCACAATATGGACAGACGACGACATAATAAAAGGCAGCCACTGTTTTTCCGCAATGATCATGGGTCCGGAGGCAGAAAAGATTTCTCACGGCCCCCATGTTCACGACACACCTGAGGTACTGGTGGCTCTCGGGAGCGATCCCAAAAATCCGAAGGACCTTGGAGCAACTCTTGAGATCTGCATGGGGCCAGAAATGGAAATCCACACATGTGATACATCTACCCTGATATATATACCTGCAAAGTTCATACACTGCCCTTTCAGGGTAAAAAATGTAAAGAGACCTTTTATTTTTATTCAGGCCCAGTATTCGCCTAAAATGACAGAGACATCACTGAAAAAACTGATACCGGAAGAACAGAGAGAATGAATGCTTTTTCTTGGAGAAGAAGAATAAATGGCAGCGTTCAGGCATCAGCTTTCAGCAAAAGGCTTTTTCAAACAGAACCTTGACTGAGGGCTGATAGCTGAATGCTGAACGCTCCATCCAGTTTTTTTTGTTTTTTCCGGAAGGTTCCTATTTTTCCGAATCAGGAAGCGCATCATAATCAACAAGCTCAACGCGGGTTCCCACTCCGTTTTCAGGAAGAACCCATGTTATCCTGAACGGGTTATCAGGGAAAAAATCTTTCTGTTCAATCTCTTCAAGCACTGCGCCCTGATCCTTCAGGTGGTTTATGTGGCTGTCATAGTCATCGGCCATGACACAGCAGCAGAATACGCCCTCGCCTTTTTCTTTATAAAAACGTGAGAAGGGGCTTTCTTTATCCATATCAGGCTCAATAAACTCCACCCTGATTCCACCGAGCGATACCATTGCCATTCTTGCATCCGGCATCTCCTTTACAGGATCGTCCCCTTCCGGTGAAAGCTTTAAAAGAGCTTCATAGGCCTTAAGTGTTCGCTCCAGATTTTCAACTACCATTGTTATATGAGAAACCTTTTTATACATTACTTTTTCCTCTCTCTTTTTTTAATAATTATTCGGATCTGCTGCTCTCATAAAGGGCAATACCCGCAGCAACAGAAAGGTTTAAGGAATCTATTCTTCCGCTCTGGGGTATTGACACGGTTATGCCGTCAACACCTGGGTCTTCGGGCAGCCCTGAACTCTCGTTTCCAAATACAAGCGAACAGGGCCTGCGGAATTTCACATCGCTTATGCATGTACTGTTTCCTGTTTTAAACAGGTAGAGTATATTATCAAATAAACTGCAGTATTGAGCAAGGCTGCCAAAATACTCTATATTAAGCTGAAATACAGACCCCATTGATGCCCGCACCGCTTTCGGATCAAAGCAGTCAACAGCCGGCCTGATTAAAGCAAGATCCGTTACCCCGAAACCTGCCATGGTCCTTGCTATGGTACCAAAATTCCCCATATCCGATGGGTTAACAAGCACCATATGATTTTTGCCCTGCCTGATTCCGGAATCATACTTGCTGAACACACCTACAGCCAGGTGTTTTCCCTTAAGACAGATTCTTTCTATGGTTTTATCATTTACTTCACAGGGAATGCCATGCTCTTTACAGAGATTTTTTATTTCTGTAATGCCTTTATTGTTTTCACCGGATGAGGCCAGGAGGACCCTGTATACATGTTCGGGCCTGGCGTGCAGAAGTTCTATTGTGCTGAACACACCATTGGCGTAACTGTAGGAAAAGTTTTTACGGTATCGTTTTAAACGAAAATCCATTTATATCTGCTCTGTTTTAATAAAAGATAGGTGATACTTATTGTATATTCAGATTTTAGGCAATAAGTTTTTCAGGAGAGATTTCAGTTATCATATCACAGAAAAGATCAACACACTCCGGGCAGAGCTGTGTACCTCTTGCATCCTGTATAATATCCATGGCTTTTCCAAGAGCCATTCCGTCTCTGTAGGGTCTGTCTGATGTGAGAGCATGGTAGGTATCGGCTACAGCCATTACCCTGGCCCATAAAGGTATGTTGTCGCCTTTTATACCGTCAGGATATCCCTTGCCGTCAATTCTTTCATGATGATGCCTGATCGCAGGAATTACTCTTGAGAGGCTGGAAATATTACCCAGAATATTTACACCCACAACAGGGTGTTCTTTTACAAGGTTGAACTCGACTCTTGTCAGCTTTCCGGGCTTTAAAAGAACACTGTCAGGAACGCCGATTTTACCCAGATCATGCAGTTTACCTGCTATACCAAGGGATTCCACATCTACGGTTGACATACCCATCTTATATCCCATTTTTTCTACAATTGAAGATACGGCCTGGGAATGACCGCAGGTATAATTATCCCTTGCTTCAAGGGCCATAATAAGGCTGGTAATTCCGGAAAGCATGAACTGTCTTTCGGAGTCCAGGCGTTCCTTTTCCTTAAGCAGAAGCAGGTACTGGTCAGAAAGCAGTTTTTCGACCGTGATGACCATCTGTTCCATATTAAACGGCTTGACAAGGTATGCGCTGACGCCTCTTTCGAGAAGCTGACGCATTGTAGCGCGGTTGTCATTTGCACTCATTATTACAAAGGGTATTGCTTCAAGCGTCGGGTCTACCCTCACTTTATTGCACAGTTCTATACCTGTCATCTCAGGCATATCAATATCACTAAGGATCAGGTCTGGGAGATTTGACTGAATCAGCTTAAGGGCATCTTTACCGTTTTCTGCGGTAGTAACATTGAAGCCTGATTTTTCAAATGCATCTTTTACAATGGACCTGATTGTTGATGAATCATCAACAACAAGTATCCGGTGTTTTTTATGAAATTTTACTTTTTCGAGAACTTCAAGAGCGGTGTCCAGAAGTTTGGTTTTAAGTTCGGACTTTACAATGTAGGAATCTGCTCCAACTCTGAAACCTTTATCTATATACCTGTCGGTTTCATTTGAGCTTATGAGTATAACGGGCACACTTATTGTATTGGGATTTGTCTTGAGCTTTCGGCAGAGGGCAAAACCGTCCATAAACGGCATTTCAACATCAGATACGACCAGGTCATACTTTTCCAGTAAAGCTTTGTCCAGGCCCATTCTTCCGTCTTCAGCGTGCGAGAAGTCTGCATTTATTGATTTAAGTTCATTTTCTATCTGATTTCTAAAAAATGGACTGTCATCAATAATTAGTATTTTAGGTAGATACATAGAGATCCGTTACCCGATTCATATTCTGCTTGAGATACAAAGCGTGTTTCCTCTCTTATATCGGTACAGACATTAAAATACTTTAGTCTTTTTATTCTTTTCAAGAGAGTAATTTAAACAATCTTAATAATTCTTATTTATCCTTGACCATGCTAATTAACTTAACCTATAATTCGCGGACTTAATAATATTATTTTTATATTAAATTCCGAAGCAAAAAGGTCGAGACAGGAAGGCATATATAATTGAAAAATAAGAAGATTGTGTTTGAATACATAAATAATTACCCGGAACTTGTAAAAGAGGCGGAATCGTTATTAAAAGAAAAAACAATCGGCGTAGACCTTGAGTCTGATTCACTTTTTCATTACACAGAAAAGGTCTGTCTTCTCCAGGTCTCAACTGACAGCAAAAATCTAATAATTGACCCGCTTGCCATAAAAGATATTTCTCCCCTTGCTCCTGTATTTGCTGACAAAAAAATAAGAAAAATATTTCACGGTTCGGATTATGATGTCCGCTCCCTTTACAGAGATTTCGGTATAGAAATCCGTTCATTATTTGATACCCAGATTGCAGCACGAATACTTGGATTAAAAGAGACAGGACTTGCAAGCCTTTTAAAGGAATATTTCAACGTTGACCTCGAAAAAAAGTATCAGAAAAAGGACTGGTCCAAAAGGCCCCTTCCTGATGCAATGATCTCATATGCTGTTTACGACACATATTACCTGATTTCTTTAAGCAGCATACTTGAAGAATCTCTTGTAAAAAATGGGCGCTGTCAATGGTTTAAGGAAGAATGCGACCTTTTGAGTAAAGTCCGTTTTTCTCCTGCAACTGATGATCCTCTTTTTATTAAATTTAAAGGAGCCAGGAAGCTTTCCCGAAAAAATCTTGCAGTGCTTGAAGCAATATTAAAATTGAGAGAAGAAATAGCTCAAAAAAAGGACAGACCGCCTTTTAAAGTACTCAGAAATGACCAGATACTGGGTATGGCAACAGAGATCCCATCTTCTGTAGAAGAAATAAAATCATTGTCAGAAGGTCAGATAAAAAAAATGGGAAAGAGCATAATAAAAAGAATCGAGGAAGCATTGAATATCCCTGAAGAAGATCTTCCTGTTTACCCCAAACCAGATTCAAAGCATATCAGTCCTGAGGTCAATAAGCGGATAAAAAACATGAAAAACTGGCGAAACGAATTTTCTAAAAAATTTAAACTTGAGCCGTCCATCCTTTTTACAAATGCCCAGATACAGGCCCTTGCATTTACGTGCCCGGACACTATTTCAAAACTTGCAAAACTGGACATTTTAAAAAAATGGCAGATCGAGCTCTTTGGGAAAGAGTTATGCCGTATGTTAAAAAAAGCAGGAAATTAGGTTTCCTGCAGTTACGTCTTTAAATATTCAAATAACTGATCCGCAGGGGAATACAGGAACAGTAGAATGATGAAATAATTCAGTTAAAAACGCCCGAGCTTATGCAGGCAATGGTAGGCGACTATCCCAACCGAAGTTGAAAGATTAAGGCTTCTTACACGCCCGAAAATCGGGATACGAAAACATGGATATTCTTCTTTTATTTCATCAGGAAGCCCGATAGTTTCCCTGCCAAAAAGCAGATAATCGCCCTTTTTTATTTCAGCCTTTGTATATTCAGTTTCTGCAAATCTGCTGAAGGAAAAAATACGATCTGAAATATCATCACTGCTTTTTAGAAATGCATGAAAACTTTCATGATGAGTTATGTCCACCTCATGCCAGTAATCCAGCCCTGCACGCTTTAAATGTTTATCATCGACCTTAAAGCCAAGGGGGTGTATCAGGTGAAGCCTCACCATTGCAGCACCGCATAGTCTGGCAATATTCCCTGTATTTGCAGGGATTTCAGGCTGGTACAGCACTATATTCAAAAACGGCTCATCAATGGTTATGTGTTCATCTTCGATATGCTGATTCATGGTAACCTCAGTAGGGCCTCAAAGAACCGCAGTCAGGGCACTGCCAGTTGACACCGCTGCATGTCATGCCCCATGCATTTTCTTCCATGCAGATATTGCAGATCTGAAACCCGCATGGGCAGGTCCAGCAGAAAATAGTCTTTTCACCGCAGCAATGGCAAAGGTAATCTTTTTTTCTTTTTCTTCTCTGCTTTTTTTCTTCCAACCTGCTAAAATCTCACTGATGTTTTAGTTTTTACCAGTAACCAGTATCTGGATACCAGAATCTATTTTTATTATATCTCAATCAGCGGGCACGGCAAATCCTGATAACTGACATGCACTGCAATGTTTTCCATTTTACATTTTCTTAGGGATTCTCTTGCCTTTGCCAGCGCTTTTTCAGGAGTATTGTTCACCTCACTTAGATGAGAAAGCACAACACTGCTGAGATTTTTATGGGAAACTCTCTGAAGCAGAGTGCCTGCCTGTTCATTTGACAGATGCCCCTTTGAACTTTTTATCCGCTTTTTAAGATGATATGGATATGGCCCGTTATCAAGCATTTCAATATCGTGATTAAACTCAAGAAGCATACCGGTACACTCTTTCATACGTTCTTCAATAAAATCACTGCTCTCGCCGACATCGGTCAATATCCCCAGTTTTGAACCGTTTGAAGATATAATGAGCCCCATGGGGTCAACAGCATCATGACCTTTTTCAAAGGTTTCAACTGTTATGTCATTAATCTTATAAGTTTCGCCTGTTTTAAATTCATGATTTACTGTGACTTTACCAAGTCCACCGGCACACTTGTTTATTGTAGAATAATTTGAATAAACGGTTGAATTGAATTTGCGGGATATGGGGCCGGCACCCTTTATATGATCACTGTGTTCATGTGTAAGTAAAACAGCATCAAGACTTGATATTTCAATGTCGATAATGCTGAAACGTTTTATCAGTTCACGGCAGCTTAAACCGGCATCTATTAAAATCTTTGTATTTTCTGTTTCTACGTAGCAGGCATTTCCCTTACTGCCTGAAGCAAGGACTGAAAATCTCATTGTATGCCCTTTATAATATGGGTTACGCTACGCCGCTGTGACCGAAGCCGCCTTCACCCCTTACTGTAGAATCAAGGTCATCAACTTCTGTAACAACAGCATGGCAGACTCTGGTAATAATCATCTGGGCTATCCTGTCGCCGCATTTTATATTAAATGGTTCTTTACCAAAGTTTGTCATAATAATTCCGATCTCTCCCCTGTAATCAGAGTCAATAGTCCCCACACTGTTTACAAAAGCAATGCCATGTTTAAGAGCAAGTCCGCTTCTCGGTCGAATCTGGGCTTCATATCCTTCTGGTATTGAGATGGATAAACCGGTCGGAACAAGTTTTATTTCTCCCGGTTCAAGAACAATATCCTCATCTGTCCAGGCTCTTACATCCATACCTGAGGAACCTTTTGTTTCATATGCAGGCAGAGGAAGATCGTAATTTTCAGGTTTCTTTATTTTGAGTTCTATTTTTTCCAATGAATTACCTTAAGGGAGACGATCCGTTAAATACACGCGGATGTCATGAGAAGATTGAATTACTGCTGAGCGTAAGTTCTTCCTGTTTTAAAGATCCAAGGGTAGTCACTACGACACTCTCTTTAGAAAAAGCATCCTTAATGCATGTCATTATATCATCAAGTGTAACCTGATTGAGATTTTCTACCAGTTCTTCGTATTCGATAAATCTTCCAAACACATACTCATTTTTAGCCAGCCTCATCATCCTTGAATCTGTGTTCTCAGACCCAAGCAGAATGCCGCCAACAAGATGGTCCCTTGCTTCATTAAGATCTTTTTCAGTAAGGTCACCTTCCTGAATTTTTACTATTTCGGCATTGATCACATCAAGTACATTATTTGTTTCATTGGGATCAGTACCAACACAGATACCCAGTATACCGGCATCCATATATGCAGAAAGAAAGGAGTAGATTGAATAGGCAAGGCCCCTCTTTTCTCTTACTTCCTGAAAAAGTCTGGAGCTCATATTACCGCCGAGTATTGTATTCAGCACTGCCCCGGCAAACCGCATATCGCTCGATAAACTTGGAGCTTTACCGCCCAGACAGATATTAATCTGTTCAAGTTCTCTGTATGAACACTGGATACTTGAATTCAGTTCATGATCACACTTAGTGCTTTCAGTTAAAACAGGCTCAAGCGCGCCGAACTGTTTTTCAAATGTTTTTACAACTTCATCATGTTCTATATTTCCTGCCGCTGCAATAATGATTCGGTCAGGGCTGTAATAGGTATTCTTATGTCCAAGAATAATATCTCTTGTCAAGGACTCAACGGTTTCCATGGTACCCAGAACCGGTCTTCCAAGTGGGTGCTGTTCAAAAAACTGAGCATTAAACAGTTCGTGAACCTGTTCCTCAGGAGAATCTTCTACCATACTGATTTCCTGAAGAACCACCTGTTTCTCTCTTTCAATATCCTCAATAGTGAAACTGGAATTGAGGAAAATATCCGATAAAATTTCGGCAAGATAAAAAAAGTCTTTTTCAAGCACTTTTGAATGAAAGCAGGTATATTCTTTTCCAGTAAAGGCATTTGAAAGACCGCCAATGGCGTCAAGCTCTTTGGCGATCAGAAGGGTATCACGGGACGGGGTCCCTTTAAAGATCATATGTTCTATAAAATGGGAAACCCCGTTGTTGGAATTGTTTTCATCCCTTGAGCCTGTACCGACCCAGATCCCAAGGGATACAGATTTGTAATGTTCTATCTTTTCGGTAATAATTCTGAGACCATTACTTAATACTGTTTTTTGATACATACTAGAGACTTTCATCAAGCGCTTGTTTTCTCGACAATGCTATTTTTCCTGATTTCTTGTCAACATCTATAACCTTGACGAGGACCTCATCCCCTTCATTAAGGATATCGGTTACCTTATTAACCCTTTCCTTATCAAGCTGGGAAATATGAACAAGACCGTCGGTTCCCGGCAGTATTTCTACAAAGGCGCCGAAATCCATTATCTTTCTGACTTTACCGTTATAGAGTTTGCCTACTTCTGCTTCCTGGACAATCTCGTTGATCATATCAACTGCGGCTTTTGATAAACCTTCATCAGGAGAAGCCACTACAACGTTGCCGTCATCATCAACATTTATATTAGATTCTGTCTTTGCGCTTATCTCTTTAATCATCTTACCGCTTGGTCCGATCAGGATTTTGATCTTTTCCGGTTTGATCTTGAGTTTTGCAATGACAGGAGCATATTCCGAAAGTTTGCTTCTTGACTGAGAGATCGCGTCATTCATCTTGCCGAGGATATGAAGTCTTCCTTCCTTTGCCTGTGCAAGAGCCTGTTCCATAATCTCTCTGGTAACGCCGTCTATCTTTATATCCATCTGTAAGGCGGTAATACCGTCTTTAGTACCGGTAACCTTGAAGTCCATATCTCCATAGTGGTCTTCGTCACCGAGGATATCTGTAAGAACTACGGTTTTGCTGCCGTCTGATACAAGACCCATGGCAACACCTGCAACGGCTTCCTTTATAGGGACACCCGCATCCATCAGAGAGAGAGAACCGCCGCATACGCTGGCCATTGATGATGAACCGTTTGATTCAAGAATCTCTGAAACAACTCTTACAGCGTAGGTAAACTCTTCTTTATCAGGTATAACAGGAAGAAGCGCTCTTCTTGCAAGGGCACCGTGACCTATTTCTCTACGGCCCGGTGAACCTAGACGTTTTGCCTCTCCAACCGAATAGGGAGGAAAATTATAATGAAGTATGAAATTCCTGAATACTTCGCCATAGATGGAATCCATCCTCTGTTCATCTCTTTCGGTACCAATGGTTGTAAGAACCATGGCCTGGGTTTCCCCCCTGGTAAACAGGGCTGAACCATGAACTCTAGGAAGTATGCCGACAAGGCATTCTATAGGTCTAACCTCGTTAAAAGAACGTCCGTCGATTCTCTTTTCTTCTTCGAGCATCATTTTACGGACAAGCTTTTTCTCAAGGTCATGAACAAGGCTTCCAATTTCGTTTTCTCTGCCTTCGAACTCTTCGGAAAGTGTTTCCTTTGTTGTTTTAACAGCCTGCTTACGGCTCTTTCCTCTTAGCTGTTTATCTGCAATCCTTATTGTTTCATTGATGAGAGGAGTGGCAACTTCTTCAACCTTTGCACACAGTACATCATCACTGCTCTCACCTTCAGGCACTTCTCTTTTTGGCTTGCCAACTGCTTCTTTGAGTTCGATCTGCATATCAAGCATAGGCTGAATAGCTTCGTGGCCATAAAATATAGCATCAATCATGTCAGCTTCAGACACAAACTGTCCTCCGCCTTCAACCATAACCACTGCAGATCTGTTACCCGCTACAATAAGGTTGATATCGCTGTTTTCTAGTTCGGCAAAGGTCGGGTTTATTACAAATGCCCCTTCTATTCTGCCGACACGTACTGCTGCAACAGGTCCGTCAAAGGGGATATCCGATACTTCAAGAGCAGCCGAAGCGCCGAGAATCGCAAGCATATCTGCATCGTTTTCTTTATCTGTAGACAGCACGCTTGCAATGATCTGTATCTCATTGTGATAATTATCAGGGAACAACGGACGTAATGGACGGTCAATGAGCCTTGCTGTAAGCGTCTCATTTTCACCAGGTCTGCCCATGTCTCTTCTAAAATAGTTACCGGGAAACTTGCCGCCGGCATATGACATTTCCTGGTACTCAACCGAAAGCGGAAGGAAATCTATGCCTTCTCGAACCTCGTCAGTTGATACAGCGGTTACAAGTACTACTGTTTCACCCAGGGTGACTACAACAGAACCGCTTGCCTGTCTAGCAACGCGACCGGTTTCGATCGACAAGCTTTTTCCATTAACTTCAATTGTCGACATTTTTATCATTTTTTTTAACCTTTCGTGATTATAAGCATTGGTCCCGATGTCATACTGGGTGTAATGACGGGATTGTTTTATTCAACCTGCTTATAATCTACTTTCTGATTCCCAGTTCCTTGATGATCTGCTGGTATCTTGATAAATCTGATTTTTTCAGATAGTTCAACAGTTTCCTTCTCTGCCCAACAAGTTTCAACAGACCTCGTCGTGAATGATGGTCCTTCTTATGAGTTTTAAAATGATCGGTTAAATAGGATATTCTGTTGCTCAAAAGGGCTATTTGCACTTCAGGAGACCCCGTATCCTTTCCATGCAGTTTGAATTTTTCAATAATTTCTTTTTTTGCTTCGGTTGTTAGGACCACTTTCCATACCTCCTTCGAAATTGGAAAACATAAATATTAATTCATTCCTAAATAGTTAAACATGGTTAATGCTTAATTTGTTACTGTGTTTAATGTTAGTTAAAAACCTTTACCTTTTTCAGCCAGTTATGTTCCATGGATTCTGTCTTTTCAATCTCCGCTATTGCTACAAGGTTCGAGTTGTGTATCATCTTTACATGCCCATGGAAAATATCAGGCATTTCTTTCTCTCTTATCAACTCATCCCATGAAGGCCTGTATCCGTTCTTTACTCTTCCTGCAAGACCGTCATCAAGAATGATTTTTTTCATTTCGGGCAGTGCTTCTGAAAGCGGAAGTATACTTTTCAACAGAGTTTCAGCACCATTTTCTTCAAGATCTTTCTGTTTTAGTGCCTTTTCCACACTGAATAATCCGCTTGATAATCGCCTCAGATTCTTCAGATGGGCTGCTGTATTAAGCTTTCTGCCTATATCTACCGCAAGGCTTCTTATATAAGTACCTGCGGAGCAAATAACATCTACGGTTATAAGAGGCGCTGCAATATCGACAATATCGATAGAATAAACAGTTACCTCTCTTTTTTTCATCTCGACTTCAATGCCCTTTCGGGCCAGTTTATAGGCGCGCTGCCCGTTTATCTTCAAAGCCGAATAAGCAGGCGGAACCTGCTCAATAACACCTGTAAAACTTTTAAGCACCTCTTCCAGTTTTTCAGCATCAAAGTCCGGAACAGGCATTTCCTTTATAACCGATCCTGTTGGATCACATGTATCGGTTTCTGCTCCCAGGCTGATTTCTGCCCGGTATTTTTTCTTTCCTCCCATAATATGAGAAGAAAGCTTTGTCCCCTGCCCCAGCAGTATAACCAGCAATCCTGTTGCAAAAGGATCAAGGGTACCTGCATGACCGGTCTTTTTGCAGTTAAGGATTTTTCTTATCATCCTTACTGCATCGAAGGAGCTTTTTCCTTCCTGCTTATCAATAAGCAGAATACCGTCCGGAGACTTCTCGTTTAAATTAGCAGCCAAACTCTCTCTTCTTTACTCTGTTTCTTCGTCCTGTATCTTTTTTAACAGCTGTTCAAGACGATTTCCTGATTCAAGAGTAGGGTCATGGTCAAAAATGATATCAGGTACATACCTGAGCCCCAGACCGGAACCCAACTGCCGTTTAATAAATCCCTTGGCGCTTTCAAGGCCTTTTACAGCCTCTTTAACATCTGTTTCGGAACCGATTAGACTAAAAAAAATTCTGGCGTTTTTAAGATCATTACTCAGGCTTATACCTGTCAGAGTAACGCCTTTAACTCTCGGGTCCCGAGTTTTATTCATTAAGAGTTCGGCAATAAACCTTAAAATCTGATCACCTACTCTTGTTGCTCTTTTTCCGGGTAACATTTATTCTCTCATAATCCTTAAATTACAAATACTGGCTGACAGCGCATCCAATCACAAATTGATTATCTCAATCTTTGAATCAATAATATCAGCAAGGTAAAGGGATTCCAGAAAAGAAAAAACATTATCCAGCGAAGAGTTGACATGGCGTCTGTCATTTCCCACTGTACTTATGCCCAGCTCTATTCTCTGCCACTTATCATTATATCCCACTTCTGCTATAGCAACGTTAAACCTGCTTTTAACCTTTCCAATCATACTCTTAACGACTTTCCTTTTGCCTTTCAGAGACTGATTTTCATGGATGAAAAGCTCTATTGTCATAGCGCCTATTACCACGCTCTAAAGCTCCGCCTTTATTTCCTCTATCTGGTATACTTCGAAAACATCGCCAGGTTTTAGATCCTGGAAGGATTCCAGACCAATACCGCACTCATAACCGGCCTGAACTTCCTTTGCATCATTCTGTAGCCGTTTGAGCGATGCCAGTTTGCCGTCAAATATAACCACGTTATCTCTCAATAAACGGATATTTGAATTTCTCTCAACTTTTCCATCGGTAACATAGCATCCTGCAATTTTACCTATTTTAGGCACACTGAAAATCTGCTTGATATCAACATGTCCTATTACATTTTCTTTATAGATGGGTTCAAGCAGACCGGCCATGGCCATTTTGATATCTTCAATAAGATTATAAATAACATCGTAATATCTTATATCTATATTTTCCCGTTCTGCAATCTGAACAACTCTCGCATTTGTCCTTACCCTGAAGCCTATAATGATAGCCTCAGAGGCAGTTGCCAGCATAACATCCGATTCGGTGATCGCACCGGTCGATGAATGTATAACGCGTATCTTCACTTCTTCAGTGCCGAGTTTTCTTAAGGATTCAATAAGAGCTTCAAGTGATCCCTGAACATCAGCCTTTACAATAATATTCAGTTCTTTAATTGCACCTTCCCTGATCTTTTCGTACAGGTCGTTGAGGTTTACAATATCACTCTTACCTCTTTCATTTTCTTTAAGTTTATTCTGTCGGTGTTCGGCAATCTGTCGAGCTGTTTTTTCATCATCAACAACATAAAACTCATCACCGGCTTTGGGAACGCCTGAAATACCGTAGATCTCAACAGGAACGGATGGTCCTGCCTCTTTCATCTTTTTCCCACGGCTGTTTACCATAGCTCTTATTCGGCCATAGTTTTCACCGCAGATAAAATGGTCACTCTGTCTAAGGGTACCTTCTTTAACAAGTACAGACGCAACCGAACCTCTGCTCTTATCAAGCTGAGCTTCTATAATTGTGCCCCTTGCCGGTTTATCAGGATTTGACTTCAGTTCAAGCATTTCAGCCTGAAGAAGGATAAGCTCCATGAGCTCATCTATTCCCTCTCCTGTTTTAGCGGATATTTTTCCGAATATCGTATCACCGCCCCACTCTTCAGGAGAAAGATCAAGTTCTGCCAGCTCTCTGGTAACCTTTTCAGGATTGGCCTCTGGTTTATCCATCTTGTTTATTGCAACAATTATTGGAATATTTGCTGCACGTGCATGGTTTATAGCTTCCTTTGTCTGAGGCATAACACCGTCATCAGCGGCAACAACAAGAATGATTATATCTGTAACCTTTGCACCCCTGGCCCTCATTGCAGTAAATGCTTCATGACCCGGAGTATCCAGAAATACAATATCGCCTCCGTCTCTTTCTACATAATAGGCGCCTATGTGCTGTGTTATACCGCCTGACTCACCGCCAATTATATTTGAATCCCTTATATAATCGAGAAGAGAAGTCTTTCCATGGTCAACATGACCCATTATTGTAACAACAGGAGGCCTTGGTTTAAGATCTTCAGGCTTATCCATATTTTCATCCAGTTTTACTTCCATTTCAAACTGATCAAGCTCAAGCTCATATCCGCAGTCATCTGCTACCAGAGATGCAGTTTCAAAATCTATCTTCATATTAAGATTAGCCATCACGCCCATTTTTATGAGCATCTTAATGAGCTCTGCACCTTTAACACCCATTGCTTTTGCAAGTTCAGAGACTGTTACATTCTCCGGAACTTTAAGCCTTCTTTTACTCGCTTTGGGCGTAGTAATTTCTGTGTGTTTGAGCTTTTTGACGTTATCCTTTGATTTTTTACCGGATTTTCTGTCTTTTAACCGCGGCTTTCTGTCTTCATATAGATCGGCTCTCTCAAATACTTCGAGCTTACGGTGTTTGATGCGGCTATCGACATCAACATCTTTTTTAGTCTTATCACCTTTTTTTCTGTCTTTTTTCTTCTTTGACTTTCTGCCTTCGGCATCAGTATCAGGCTGATCAAAAGCCTCCTGAGGCGGATTTGCGGTAACCGGTTTACTTTTTTTCTCTTCAACAGGCTCACTGGGAGCAGCTTTCTTTTCCTTTTCTTTCGCAAGAACATCCCTTAAAGGACCTTCCTCCGGTCTTTTAATTATTTTAGCAGGCCTGTCTTTTATTTTTTTCTTCCCTTTTTTGCCTGATGTCTTTTCCGGTTCTTTTTTCTCTTCCTTCTCTTCTTTTTGTGGAGGCGGGGTATCTTTCTTCTCCGTCTTGGTTTCTTCAACGGCTTTATCAGCTGGCTGCTCAGGTTCTTCGGGTTCTTCAACCTCTTCTTTAACCGGTTTTTCTACCGGCTCTTCATCCACTGTTTCTGGAGCTTCCGGTTCAGCAGTCTCGTCAGGCTCATCACTGGCTTCTGTTTCTTCTTCAGCTGCAACAGCTTCATCCTCTTCTTCCAGCTTTTCTTCTATTATAACTGTCTCTTCTTCTGCTGCTTTGACAGGAGTCTCATCGACAGGGGGAACTTCTCTAATTTCCTCTTCAGGAGCAGTCACTTCTTCCTTGGCTTCTGCCTTAACTTCAGTTTCTTCAACCTGAACAACTTTTCTTCTGCGGATAACATTTCTCTTTATCCGTTTCTCTTCGATAACTTCGGACACACTTTCCCCACCACCCTTAAGGATTTCTTTTGCCCTTTTTATCTCGTTATCATCCAGGGTACTCATATAGTTCTTCACCTGCATACCGCCGGCTTTCAGCTTATCAACCAGCTGTTTGCTTTCAATGTCCAGTTCCTTGGCCAACTCATAGACCCTTACTTTAGCCATCTAATCCCCCAAAACCTTTCTTGTTTTCCTTTCTGTATGGATAAATTTGTCATCAATAATAAAACTCTGTATAAGCTGACTGACTTTACCCATAGGATACCTGATTATCTGTCATTAAATATGGCTATAACTTTAAATATCTTTCAGTCGTCACAGGCTTTAAAACCTATTACAACGGGTTTATCCACCCTGAAAAATCGACCGGGATTTTTAATTTTTAAAAATCTCGCCATGCAGGTTCTTTCATTACAAAGATATATTCCCCTGCCTTCATTTATCTGATTTTCATCTATTATTACCCGGTTATCTTTATCCAGCGCAAGCCTGATAAGCCTTTTTTTAGGCCTTTTGGACCTGCAGGACACGCATGTTCTTAATGGAACATGGACTGTATTACTCTTCCGGGTCAATATCTTCTTCTGTTTCCTCACCTGCTGCAGCATCTTTCTCACGGCGTCCTGTCCCTTCGCCTTCCTTGAGATATTCCTTTGCTGTAGCAATCAGTTCAACTGCATCTTCTTCACTCATACCTTCAATACCTGCAAGGTCTTCCGCGCTGGCATTTGCAACATCGCCCACAGATCTGAAACCTTCCTGATAAAGCTCTGTTGCGATGGCCTCACCGACACCTTCGAGGCTCAGGAGTGAATTATATGAATCTTTAAGATCTTTATTGTAATCGGACTCACTTGTGACATCCAGACTCCAGCCAGAAATCTTGGATGCAAGACGAACATTCTGTCCTCTTCTACCTATAGCAAGTGAGAGCTGATCATCAGGAACAACCACAACCATTGACTGATTGGATTCATCAACAACTACTCTGATAATCTCTGCAGGAGCAAGGGCATTGCATATAAACTTTGCAGGGTCAGGATCCCAGGTTACTATATCAATCTTTTCACCTCTCAGTTCCTGAACAACCGCCTGAACCCTTGACCCTTTCATACCGACGCATGCGCCGACAGGATCTACATCAACATCTCTTGAAGTAACTGCAATTTTTGCCCGGCTGCCGGGTTCGCGCGCTACCTGGATTATGCTGACAATACTTTCCGATATTTCCGGGACTTCATTTTCAAAAAGCATGGAAAGAAAATTGGGATGAGTTCGTGAAAGAATGATCTGAGGTCCGCGGCTGAACTGCTTTACCTCAAGGATATAGGCCCTTATGCGGTCCCCCTGCTTGTAAACCTCTTTAGGTATCTGTTCCTTTACCGGAAGTTCGGCTTCTGCCTTACCAAGGTTTACTATAATAGCTCCTTTATCAAAACGCTGAACAATACCATGTATTATCTCACCGCGTCTGTCTTTAAAGTCATCATAAACAATATTTCTTTCAGCTTCACGCAGTCTCTGCATAATGACCTGCTTGGCTGACTGAGCTGCGACCCTGCCGAGTTCATCTGTTTCCATTCTTATTCCAAGGCTGTCGCCTATAACAGCATCCGGATCAATTTCATTGGCCTCTTCAAGTGTGATTTCAAGGTTTTCATTGGTTACGGTTTCTACAACCTCCTTGAATTCAAACACTTCAATTTCACCCAGTTCCTCGTTGAAATTTATTTCGAGGTCGTAGTTCTGACCAAGTTTTTTGCGTGCCGCAGCCTTAACTGCTTCTTCAAGGGTTTGTATCAAAGTATCTCTCTCGACACCCTTCTCACGACCAACCTGCTCCAATACTTTTAATAAATCTGAGGTCATTTCAATTTACTCCGTTGTTTGTGCTGTTAATTTGCATCCTTAAAATCAAATACCAGGTTTGATTTTTCAATGTCATCAAAAGGCAGTTCAACTATTCCGCCATCGGTTTCAAGAATAACGGTCCGGTCATTAAGTTCTTTAAGTATTCCTGCAAAATTTTTCTGACCATTCAGAGCCTGGGTCACTTTGACCTTTATTTTACTTCCAACCGCCTTAACAAAATCCTTTTCTCTTCTTAAGGGGCGGTTGAGTCCCGGAGAAGATACCTCGAGGACGTATTCATGATCTATAACTTCCTTTACTTCTATTAGATCACCAAGCTCTCTGCTTACGCTAACACAGTCATCTATGGTAACGCCGCCTTCCTTATCTATATAAAGCCTTAAAACCCAGCGGCCATGCAATGTCAGATACTCCATTTCAACCAGTTCAAACCCAATATCGTCAAGCACCGGCTCAATAAGAGAAAATACCTGCTCTCTTAAATGTAAAATATCTGTCAAATTAAAATCTCCAATATCATCTTCTATTATTCACTGCCTTATCTATTAAAAGCCGCTAACGGCCTGAAATCGCACCATGAATAAACTAACTTGCATGGACATGGGTAAAGGGGAATAAAAAAGCGGGTTTAAGACCCGCTTCAGAACCATAGACTGTAAGTTTCAACAGAAAAAAACTACAGTAACTGATTACCGTAGCCAACTGTAAAACATTGTGCCCACAATTCGAAGAAGATCAACCATACCGTCTACCCGTGGCCAACAACCTCAAAAAGGGAATCAGGAATTTTTCAGGCCCTTCTGGAGCGGGCAACGGGGTTCGAACCCGCGACCCCAAGCTTGGGAAGCTTGTACTCTACCAACTGAGCTATGCCCGCAATCAGCCTTTTTTGATTTTTCACTGCTGAAAAATCAAAAAAGCAGATGAAAATCAATTCCTGTTTCAATTTCCTCTTTTTTAAAAATTTAAGAGAAAACATTTATTACGTTAAAAACAATAATTTTCCATATTTATCACAAGATCAACCAATGTCAAGATATATTCTGGTGACATAAAATATATAAGCATTTTGAATCCCGAAAGGTATTTAATATTTACAGGTAAAACGTTGATGTTTAAATGTAATTGAATGCTTTATTTGCCGGGAGAATAATATTTTTGTTTTTTATTGTCAATGCTCTTAAAAAAACATATCATTTCTAAAAATTGTATGATAATTTGCAAAAATTGAATATTTTTCAATAAATTCTAATGCAGTCTAGGAGATTAAGGATTCCTTGGAAGAAGATTCAAATCGAAGTTTTTTGAATAAAGTTTTCTCCATCTTAAAAAAACATCACGTTCAGAACGGTACGGACCTCACAGAAGAGATCAATGATCTAATGGATGAGGGCCAGGCTAAAGGCCTTATTACTGATGAAGAATCTGAAATGGTTCATGGCGTACTTGAGCTCAAAGAAACAACCGCTTCATCAATAATGATTCCCCGTACTGATTTAACATCTGCGTCTGTTGATTCAACCATTGGTGAACTTATCCAGCTTATAACAAACTGCGGTCATACCAGAATTCCGATCTACAGAGAAAGTATAGATGAGATAATCGGAATACTGCATGCAAAAGATCTGCTCAGGCTAATAGGAAATTCTCCAGACCTGAAAATAACACCGGAAATGCTTAGAAAAACATTTTTTGTGCCAGGCAGCCAGAAAATCAGTGCCCTTCTAAGAGACTTTAAAACAAAAAAGAATCATATGGCAGTGGTGACGGATGAATACGGCGGCACAGCCGGAATAATAACAATTGAGGATATTCTTGAGGAAATCGTCGGAGAAATAATGGACGAGCATGATCATGAAGAATCCCACATGAATGTAATCGATAGTAATACTATACTGGTTGACGCCCGCCTTGAGGCTGAAGCCATCGAAGATTTTTTCAGTATTGAACTGCCTGAAGGAGACTTTGAATCAGTTGGGGGATTCATTATCAACATCCTTGGAAGAATACCGCAGACAGGGGAAGAAGTCGAATATCAGAACCTTAAAATGATAATCAAGTCCGCTGATGAAAGGAGGATTGATAAGGCTCTTATCACCTGCTGCACCCGGCACCCTGACGAATATGAATCATCGGGCTCGTGACATTTAACTGCCTCTCCTGAATGTCTTAACCGACAAAAAATATTTTTTGAAAGTAACATGGGATTAACACCGGCAACAAAAATTCTGCTTTCCATACTTACTGGCCTTTTAGTAACAGCATCATTTCCTCCTGCAGGAACAGACTGGCTGATATGGATATCTTTTCTTCCGCTTTTTGCAGCCCTGGAAGACACCCCGCCTGCTGCTTCATTCAGACTCGGCCTTCTGGCCGGACTGGCACACTATGCTTCATTACTCTACTGGATCATAAATGTAATAAGCACCTATGGCGGACTCAATATTTTTGTAAGCAGTTTTGTACTTCTCCTATTATGTCTTTACCTGTCGCTTTATATGGGGATATTTTCCTGGCTGCTTGTCCGTTTCAGGAACAGCGGAATAAAGATACTGTTTTTTGCCGGAGCCTGGATATCCCTTGAATATGCAAGGGCAACTCTTTTTACAGGATTTCCATGGGGACTGCTGGGATACACTCAATACAGCAGGCTTGCACTTGTCCAGACAGCCGATATAACAGGAATATACGGCATTTCTTTTTTAATCGCAGCAGTAAATGTCTTTTTTTTCCAACTGATTGTAAATGGAAAGGATATCTTAAAAAACAGGTATTTTTTACCGGAAACGATCATACTTTTTATCTTACTGGTGAGCTCCATATATTACGGGAACATGCGTCTTAAGGAATATTCATCTGAGGAGACCGGCAGCAGTCAGGCCAATGTTGCTATTGTGCAGGGGAATATAGATCAGACACTCAAATGGGACGAAGAATTCCAGGCGGCAACCCTTGATATATACAGTGATCTTTCACGAAGCAGTTTTAATACAGACCCGGATATAATAATATGGCCGGAAACAGCAGTTCCCCTGTTTTTTCAGGATGAAAACTGTCTTTCAGAAAGCATAAACAGTCTTGCAAAGGAGAGCGGGGGCTACCTGGTATTCGGCAGTCCAGCCTACACAAAAATCAACGGCACTTACAGCTACTACAACAGGGCATGGAGCATAACACCTGAAGGTACAGTGAACGGACAATACGATAAAAATCATCTCGTACCCTTTGGAGAGTATGTCCCCTTAAAAAAATTTCTGCCTTTTGTACACAGACTTGTACCCTCTGCAGGAGATTTTGCCAGGGGAGACTCCAAAGATCCGATAAAGCTTGGAAAAACAGAATCGGGAATACTTATATGCTACGAAGTTATCTTTCCTGAAATAGCAGGAGCCCAAACTCTGAACGGAGCGGATATCCTGATCAATATCACGAATGATGCCTGGTTCGGCATTACCAGCGCTCCATATCAGCATCTGTACATATCCGTATTCAGGGCCATAGAAACCCGCAGACCCCTTATACGCTCGGCCAATACCGGGATAAGCGCCATTGTAGACAGGGCAGGAAAAATAATAAAACATGGAGACCTGTTTACCGAAGAAGTCATCACAGGCAAAGTTGCCGCAGATAATGACTTAATTACATTCTATAGCCGCAGAGGTAATATTTTTACAGTAGTTATTTTAATTCTATGCTTGATAAAAATATCTATTGGATTATGTTACCCTGAATATAAGAGAAAATAAATTTAACACGATAAAAATGCATCTAACATCCATAAGGAGGATACAATATGGAAAATGATCTGAATGATAAAATAAAAACATTATCCGAAACACTTACCAGTCTTCGAGGTCATCTTTGACTTAGATGCAAAATTACTTGAGCTTGAAAGACTTGACTCCATAATGGCAAAGGCCGATTTCTGGGAGAGAAGCCAGGAAGAAACATCAGGCATCTCACAGGAGCGCGCATCTCTAAAAGATACGGTTGACAGCTGGGAAATTCTTAAAAATGAGACAGACGATATAAACCTGCTGCTCGAAATGGCGGTTGAGGAAAATGACAGCGGCACAATAGAAGAAATAAGAAACGATATATCCGGGCTCGAAAAGAAAATCGGCAGTCTTGAACTTCAGGCCCTCTTAAGTGAACCTGACGACAAAAGAAACAGCATTGTTGCAATCAATTCCGGGGCAGGCGGAACAGAATCCCAGGACTGGGTTGAAATGCTGTACAGGATGTACCTCAGATGGTGCGAGTCAAAGAATTTTAAAATCGAGACAATAGACTACATGCCGGGAGATGAGGCAGGCGTCAAAAGTGTGACATTCTCTGTCTCAGGCCCATATGCATACGGATATATGAAAGCTGAGCACGGCATCCACAGGATGGTAAGGATATCCCCATTTGATGCAACAGGTCGAAGACATACATCATTTGCCTCGGTTTCAGTATTACCGGAAGTTGAGTCCGATATAGATATCAATATTGATGAAAAGGACCTTCGGATTGATGTGTTCAGGGCCAGCGGTCCAGGCGGTCAGCATGTAAATAAAACAAGTTCAGCCATCAGGATCACTCATCTGCCTACCAATATAGTTGTACAGTGCCAGAACGAAAAGTCACAGCACAGAAACAAAGACATGGCAATGAGGGTTTTAAAGGCAAGACTTTACGATCTTGAAAAAAGCAAGATTGATAAAAAGAAACAGGAGATGCACCAGAACCAGCAGGAAATAGCCTGGGGAAGCCAGATACGGTCCTATGTTTTTAACCCCTACAGAATGGTAAAGGACCATAGAACCAGCGTAGAAGTGGGTAATCTCGAAAAGGTGATGGACGGTGACATTGACAATTTTATTGATGCATACCTGAGAATGAAAAAATAACCGGATAGAATGACAGCCCTATTTGAACAGATAAAAATTAACAGTCTCATACTGCGAAACAGGCTGGTGAGGTCTGCAACATGGGAAGGAATGTGCGACCCTGACGGCAGGCCTACAGAAAAACTGGCCAGCCTGTACAGAAACCTGGCCGAAGGCGGTACAGGACTGATAATTACAGGATACGCATTTATAAGACCTGAAGGCAAACAGCTTGCCGGTACACTGGGTATGCATACTGATGATTTTTCAAAGGATTATGAAAAGCTTGTAAAAACAGTCCATGATGCAGGCGGAAAGATTGCTGTCCAGCTTGTGCATGCAGGAGGACAGGCTTTACCCGGCAGTACAGGTGAAGCAGCTGTCGCCCCGTCAGCGGTAAAGGCTCCACATTATACCGTTAAACCGAAAGAGCTCTCAAAAGGGGAAATAAAAGAGATAATATCCGCCTTTGGAGAGGCAGCACGCCGGGTCAGAGAATACGGGTTTGATGCTGTCCAGCTTCACGGAGCTCACGGTTACCTGATCAACCAGTTCATGTCTCCTCACACGAACCTGAGAACAGATGAGTATGGAGGAAGTGTTGAAAACAGAAGCAGATTTGTGAGGGAAGTGTACAGCAGTGTCAGGGAAAAAACAGGCAGAGATTTTCCGGTGATGATAAAAATGAATTCTGCTGACAACATGGACGGCGGCCTTGAAATAAAAGACGGCTGTTTTATTGCAGAAAAACTTTCTGACGCGGGCATTGACGCCATTGAAGTATCCTCCGGAAACAGTGCATCAGGTATAAAAAACGGCCCCTTAAGGATGAGAATCAACAAACCCGAAAAAGAGGCCTGGAACATCGGCTATGCCCGAAAGATCAAGGCATCGGTAAACTGCCCTGTTATGGTTGTAGGAGGTTTCAGGTCCTATGAAGTATGTGAAAAGGTCATAGACGAAAATGAAGTCGACTGTATAACAATGTCCAGACCCCTTATAAGAGAACCTGATCTGGCAGGCAGATGGGAAAAGGGTGACAGGTCCCCTGCAAAATGTATATCGTGTAACAGGTGCTTTAAGCCTGGGGCTGAAGAAGGCGGCATCTATTGTGTCGTGCATAAAAAAGAGCAGAAATAAATATGTTCCAGGGTAATGAGCAGGATTAAAATGAATAGAATCTGTATCATAAAAACAGGAATAACATTTCCTGAAGTAAAAAAAGAATACGGTGATTTTGATCTCTGGACACTCAGATCAATGGGTTTAAAAGCTGATGAAGCTGACGTGATTGACGTTCAGAACGGAGAGCCTCTCCCCGAACCTCCAGATTGCAAAGGGGTTGTAATTACCGGTTCACATTCAATGGTTACAGACCACCTAGCCTGGAGCGACCTGCTGCTTGAATGGATTCCTGAAGTAGTCAGGGCAGAAATACCGTACCTTGGAATATGTTACGGGCACCAGCTTCTTGGAGAAGCAATGGGAGGAAAAGTCGGTAATCACCCGAAGGGAAAAGAAATAGGCACAGTTGATATCATGCTTCTGCCTGAAGCAGGTAATGACCCGCTTTTCTCACAGACACCGGATATTATCGCCGGGCACGTTACCCATTCTCAGAGCGTACTTGAGCCTCCGCCAGGGGCAAAACTTCTTGCACATAATGATTTCGAACCCTGCCATGCATTCAGGATCGGGAATAATGCCTGGGGTGTGCAGTTTCATCCTGAATATGATACGGACATTATGAACGCCTACATAAGAGAACAGGAAGTAGAACTGAAAGCCGCCGGCAGGGATATCGACCGGATAATTGCAACAGTACGCGATACACCTGATGCGGCTCAAATAATGAAAACATTTATGAATATAATTTAAATCTATCCGTCAGATTATCTGCAATAATGAGCCAGGGGTTATGAGATACGGGTCATTCAGACCATTTAAGTTTAAAGACACACCCTCCAACTTAAAAATTACATTCCACATGCTTTCTTTCGGGCATTAATTTTGCATTTACTTTTTCAATTATAAAAACAGAGTGGTATTTTATGAGAGAGGTCTGCCTGCATGCAATATAACTTGCAGCACTATAGGGGCTGATCAGGGTTTGAAGAAACAACAGGGCGCATAATTATTTACCCCAAAAAATAAGAAATATTATAAATATGTGCACATTTTTTTATTTTAAATTGATTTATCAGAAAGATAATACAGAAATAAGATATTATTTAGAAAACAATAATTAAAACAAATTAACTTGAACTAATTCAGAATGAAATTCAATTGACAATAATCACTAAAAATTGTAATTTATTAAAAATCCAAATAATTACAGGATATTGACCTATGAAAAAGATAAAAACACGGTTTCTTTTAATATTATTGTTCATTCTTACCGCAGGATGTTTTTTTCTTTCACTGCCGGTATCAGCAGAAAAAATGACTCACACTGTCAAGAAAGGCGATACTCTCTGGGGTATCTGTGAACAATACTATGGCGATACAGAGCTGTGGCCGAAATTATGGGAAATGAACAGTTTCATCACAAATCCTCACCTTCTTGTTCCCGGCGATGTCATTACCCTGTTTGAAAAAGACCCTCGAAAAACACCTGAGCCCGAACCGGTTGTTGAGGCTGAAAAAGAGCCACAGCCTTTAATGGGCATTGATGTTAAAGGAATGACCAGGACAGATAAAATCGGTATTTACTCATCAAAAAACATTACCCCATGGGGGACTCTTTTTGCCACAGCAAAACAAAATGTAATTATGTCAAAGGGTGATATTGCATATGTTATCTTTGAAAAAAACCGTAAAATATCTGCAGGTGATGAGTTTTTAGTAGGAAAGATAACAAAAGTTAGACACCCTGTAACAGGTAAAAAAGCAGGATCTGTCTTTAATCCTTCCGGGAGATTTGTAGTATTAAAGGAAACAGGAACTGCATATCATAATAAAAAATACACAAAAAAAGAAAATGTTTACGAGGTCAAAATAACGGGAGCATACAGTCCTGTTGAAACAGGCGATGTCATTGTTCCTCCTGAATTTATCCCTACCTGTATTCTTCCTGCGTCAAACAGCACAGATATCCTTGGCAACATAGTCGCAGGAGCAGAAAATGTCACTCTCATCCATAAGTTCAGCGTATTTTATATGGATAAAGGAAGCAGCGACGGGATAAAGAGCGGAAACATATTTGAAATCAGGAAGGGAAATATTGTCAAAGATCCCAAACCTCAAAAAGTATTAAAAATTTATGAGGAAGAATTAATTCTTCCTGACCAGATTCTTGGAAAAGCCCTGGTCATCAAAACATATGCCAATGAGGCCACGGCTGTTGTTATATCAGCAACAGAGCCAATTTCACCGGGTGCATATCTGAAGAGTGTTTCATGGACTGAAACGCCTGAATTTGTATCAGTAAAGGCCGACTGTCCGGTTAAATAAAAGAAGCAAAAAAAGAAAAAACTTGACTATTAATCACTGCTCTGTTGTATATTCCCGCCGTATTTAAATCTAACCGGGTTGGTACTATAAATGTCCTTATGGTCAGATAATAGATGCTACTGGATAGCCTTGTCCGGCATAAAAGGTATTGGAAATGTCACCTGTAAAAACCTTTTAAAAAAGTTTGGTGACCCCGAAAAAGTATTTAATGCACCTGTATCCGAAATTGCAGCGGTGGACGGTATTCGTAAGGAAACACTTAAGGCTATTGCAAATAAAAAGTTTAAGGATGATCCTTACAGAGAACTGGAAAAAGTTAAATCCTGCGGAGCCAGGATTGTTACATTTAATGACCCTGAGTATCCGGTACCATTAAAGGAAATTCATGATCCGCCGATGATTCTGTACATGAAGGGTGCTGAGATACCTCAGAATAAAACCTTTGTTGCAATAGTCGGGTCAAGAAATGCAACCCACTACGGGTTGAAAGCCGCCGAAGAATTCGGACAGGGAATTGCCAGGCGAGGGCTCGGGGTTGTAAGCGGAATGGCTATGGGTATTGATGCATCTTCTCACTGGGGCTGTATTTCCGGAAAAGGATTTACAGTCGGAGTTCTGGGATGCGGCATTGATGTTGTTTACCCGGCGCAAAACAGAAAGCTGTTTGATAAAATTATAGAAAGCGGGACTTTAATAACCGAATTCCCGGTCGGGACATCACCTTCTCCCCCTAACTTTCCGAAACGAAACAGGATTATCAGCGGGTTAAGCAGAGGTGTTCTGGTGGTTGAAGCCACAAAAAACAGCGGGTCACTTATCACGGCATCCATGGCCCTTGAACAGGGAAGGGATGTTTATGCTGTTCCGGGAAATATTGAATCATTTAAAAGCAGGGGTTGCCATTTTCTTATTAAACATGGTGCAATGCTCGCAGAAAATGCAGATGATATAATGGAAGGCATGGGGCTGAATTACCCTGGCATGACAAAATCAGATACATTTATCAAAAAGGATCTGCCGGAAATGAGCGAAGTCGAAAAAACGATTTATAACATAGTCGGCGAATATCCAATGCACATTGACCAGATACAGAAGAACGGCAGAATCAGTATGGGAGACCTTTCGGGGACACTAACTAAAATGGAGTTAAAGGGCATAATAAAACAATTGCCCGGAAAAATGTTCGTCAGATGAATCATTCTTTTCTGACTCCTGAAATTTTTTTTACAAGATTTAAAAAACAGGAAAAATGGAAGCAGAAAACAAACAGATTGAAAAGAGGGAAAGCCGCCAGCCCAGAAAATCGGGAAAACAGCTTGTTATAGTTGAGTCCCCTGCCAAGGCGCGAACCATTAATAAATACCTCGGGAAAGAATATCTCGTAATGGCATCTGTAGGTCACGTGCGCGATCTTCCAAGCAAAAACCCCAAAGGTGTAAAAAACCCTGTCCCGGGTGTTGATCTTGAAAACAATTTCGAACCCACCTACCAGGTTATAAAAGGTAAGGGAACAACCGTAAAGGAACTGAAAAAAGCAGCAAAAGCCGCATCAGGCATATGGCTCGCAACTGACCTCGACCGTGAAGGGGAAGCCATTGCATGGCACCTCGCAGAGGCTCTTGATATAGATATAAGCAATGCAAAACGCGTTGTCTTTAATGCAATAACAAAAAAAGAGATAGAAAAGGCATTCAGCAATCCTCTTAATATTGACATGGACAAGGTCAATGCCCAGCAGGCAAGAAGAATTCTGGACAGGATCGTAGGGTACCAGGTATCTCCCCTACTCTGGAGAAAGGTAGCCGGCGGGCTCAGTGCAGGAAGAGTTCAGTCTGTTGCTGTAAGGCTCCTGGTAGAAAGAGAAAGAGAAATAGAGGCTTTCATCCCTGATGAATTCTGGAAAATTGCCGGTTATTTTACAACAGACCTGACAGAATGCCAGGCACTTGGAGAATCCCTCAGGGAATGGTTTAAGGAGTCTCCTGCAAAAATGAAAGGCAGGCTCAACGGAAGAACCATTGACGAAAAAAATCAGTGGCTTGCAGACAGGAACAGTTTTTCTGCCGAACTGATAGAAGCCGGCGGGCAGAAATTTAAACCGGATAATTTTGATGATGCTCTTGCAACTGCACAGAAAGCAGGCTTTGTTCTTGATAAAAAAGAGGAATCAGAAAACAGCGATAATAACAGCAAGTCAGGCAAACTTATAATTCTTCGCGGTCATATTGAAAACAGCCCCGAATGGCGTGTCAAATCCATACAGACCAAACGGACAAAAAACAGGCCCAATGCCCCATTTATAACGAGTACAATGCAGCAGGCCGCTGTAAACCAGCTTGGTTTCACAACACAGACAACCATGAGAACCGCACAGGCTCTTTATGAAGGTATCGAAATAGGCCCCCTTGGTTCTATCGGTCTTATCACCTATATGAGAACGGATTCAACACACCTGTCAGCTGATGCAATCAGCATGGCAAGGGATTTCATCCAAAAAGAATTCGGCGATAAATACATGCCGCCAAAGCCTAACTTCTATGCATCATCCAATAAATCAGCCCAGGAAGCCCATGAGGCAATCAGGCCCACGGATGTAACGCTTACACCGGCTAAAGTTAAATCATCACTTACAGAGCAGCAGTACAAACTCTACAAGATAATATGGGACAGGTTTGTAGCATGCCAGATGAACGAGGCAGAATGGGACTATACAACCATACTTATCTCCGCCGGCAGGGCAGATGACGAACTTGTATTCAAGTCCACCGGAAGGGTCCTGATTTTTGACGGATATTACAGGGTCACAGGAGTTCCAAACCATGCGGATGAGGCCACCCTGCCCTCTTTAAGCGAGAGCCAGGAGCTTTCGGTATTTCATGTTGAACCGACACAGCACTTTACAACGCCGCCGCCAAGATACACCGAAGCATCTCTTGTAAAAAAAATGGAAGCGGAAGGCATTGGCCGTCCAAGTACATATGCCCAGATAATCCAGGTGATTCAGAACAGGAAATATTCCGAAAAAATAAAAAACCGTTTCTATGCAACCGACCTCGGAAAGGTAGTAACAGACAAACTCATCGAAGCCTTCCCGGATATTCTTGAAGTCGGTTACACAAGAGACATGGAACAGAAGCTTGATGACATCGCGGAAAAACATGCAGACTGGGTACAGATGCTTCAGGGCTTTTACGACCCGTTTAAAAAGGATCTGGATACTGCCTATAACGACATGGAGCATGCCAAGGCTGAAACCGAACCCGCGCCCCACAAATGCCCTCAGTGCGGAAGCGGAACCGTATACAGGTTTGGAAGAAACGGCAGGTTTTTAAGCTGTGCAAGTTATCCCGAATGTAAATATGCCGCCCCAATAGACCGTGACGGAAATCCTGCCGTACCGGAACAGACAGACATAGCCTGTCCGAGATGCGGAGACCCAATGCTTATGAAAAAAGGACGCTTCGGGCCCTTTTTAAGCTGTACAAAATACCCGGAGTGCGACGGTATTTTAAACCTGGATAAAAAAGGATATATAACACCTCCCAAGGTGCCGCCTCTTTTAACAGACCTTAAATGCCCTAAGTGCGAGTCGCCTCTTAACATCAGGATGGGCGCAAGAGGCCCCTGGCTGAGCTGCTCCAAGTTTCCCAAGTGCAGGGGAAGGCTGGGATGGGCTCCCCTTGATGACAAAACCAAAAAGCACTGGGAAAAGGCTCTTGATGATCATGAAAAAAAGAATCCTCAGCCTGTTATAAAAAATCTATCAGGTGAACCCATTGGAGACAGTTATACACCCAGAGTTGAAAAAATATCTCAGGAAGATAATTCAGACCAAGAATAGCTGTAAGACACGAGTGAATAAGAATATTGACTACATAAGGCAGACGGCAAAAAAACTGACCACCGATTCAAACGGAAGCCACGACTGGTTCCATACCAGACGTGTATATGACCTTTGTATGAAGATCGGTAAAAAAGAAGGGGCTAACCTTGATATACTCGGAATGGCGGCATTTCTTCATGATATCGGCCGTCCCTTTCAGGACAGATCAAAGGGAAAAATATGCCACGCAGAAAAAGGTGCCGAACTTGCCGCTGATATTCTTTCAAAAATTGATATTCCCGAAGAGTACAGGGATAACATAATACACTCGATCCATACCCACCGGTTCAGGGGAAGCAACAGGCCAGAAACAATCGAAGCAAAGGTTTTATTTGATGCAGACAAACTGGATTCCATCGGGGCAGTCGGTATAGGAAGAGCTTTTCTTTTTGCCGGTGAGGTTGGTGCTACTCTTCACAACCCTGACGTTGCACCCGAAGAATGTGAGTCATACACAAAAAATGACACCTGTTACAGGGAGTACAAAATTAAACTCACCAAGGTCAAAGACAGGATGCTCACAAAAGAAGGCTGCAGGATAGCCCTTGAAAGACACAGATTTATGGAGTCCTTTTTTGACAGATTCATGATGGAATTCCGCGGCGCAGCCTAGTTTTCATTTTATTTTTTATCACTTTAAATTAATTCAAAAGAAGCAATAGTCACCTATGTTTACGCTGATTTCTATTTTGTGAAAAATGGAACAATTTCAGCTTGACATGGTTTACGCCAACTGTTAGAAAATCTGCGGTTAAAACTATTTTACTTAAAATGACCGGTTTTGGAGGCTGCTTTTATTATCCGGTCAGTGTTATGATTTTTTGGTGTAAATAAATAGATGTTAATCTCAAAAAAATAACCAGGAGGAAGAAATCATGATTAAACCGCATGGATCGGACACACTCAATCCGCTATACGTTCAGGACGACAATGAGCGCGCTGCGCTTATAAAAGAAGCTGAAGGCCTGCCTTCAATCGTTATCAGCTCGGCTGCAGCAGGTAATGCTGTTATGCTTGGCGGCGGATATTTTAATCCTCTTACCGGCTACATGAATGTTGCCGATGCAATGAGCGTTGCAGAAAAAATGCAGACTACAAGCGGCCTTTTCTGGCCCACACCTGTACTTAATGTAGTCGAAGATGCATCAGCCGTTAAAGACGCCAAAAAAATTGCACTCAAGGATCCGAATGTTGAAGGCAATCCGGTAATAGCAATTCAGGAAGTTGAAGCCATAGAAGAAATATCTGCTGATCAGATGAAATTCATGACAGAGCAGGTCTACCGCACAACAGACACTGAACACCCCGGCGTAAAGGCATTCAACAGTGTTGGCAATATCGCTATCTCCGGTCCTATCAAAGTGCTCAACTACTCATACTTTGAAAAAGACTTTGTAGGAACATACAAAACAGCAGTCGAAATAAGAGAAGAAATGGCAAAAATGGGATGGGAAAAGGTTGTTGCCTTCCAGACAAGAAACCCCATGCATCTTGCCCATGAAGAACTCTGCAGAATGGCCTACAAGGCAGAAAACGCAGACGGTATCCTCATCCATATGCTTCTTGGAAAACTGAAACCCGGAGATATTCCTGCAGACGTACGTGATGCAGCTATCAGAAAAATGGTTGAAGTTTACTTTGAGCCCAACACCGTTCTTGTTACAGGTTACGGTTTTGACATGCTTTACGCAGGCCCGAGAGAAGCTGTTCTTCACGCTGTATTCCGCCAGAACTGCGGCTGTACAACACTTATTGTAGGCCGTGACCATGCAGGCGTAGGCGACTACTACGGACCGTTTGATGCTCAGACCATTTTTGATGATGTACCGGAAGGAGCTCTTGAAATAGGCATCTTCAAGGCAGATCATACAGCATGGTCAAAGAAACTTGACAAGGTTGTTATGATGAAGGACGTTCCGGATCATACACCTGATGATTTTATTCTTCTTTCAGGTACAAAGGTAAGAACAATGCTCTCAAACGGTGAAGCTCCTCCAAAGGAATTCTCCAGACCTGAAGTAGCAAAAATACTCATGGATTACTACCAGTCACTTCCCAAGTGATCAATAAATCCGTGACATATAATTAGACGACCAGGCCCGCCTCGCTTGAGACGGGCTTTTTATTTCTAAACAACATTCACAACTTTATATGGAAAGGTACCTATGAAAACAGATATGCACCTTGCCCACTATTTTCGATATCACTGGGAAAAACCGGATCTTATTATCGTAACAGGGGAAGCCGCCGAAATCTGGAAAGGCTATGACACCTACTGTAAAAGGTATAATATTCAGGAACCGGAAGCACAGGAAAAATCAATGCTCATGCGTTTATTCGCAGGGGCTGGGCTTGCTGCGGTATCTCTTCCGGAACAGGAATGGTGGGGATGGTCCGTCACCTTTCCCAATCTGACAACCGGGCTTTTCTGCGGAGTTGAGCCCGAAGGCATGATGAGCGGCATAATCATAAAAACTGACAAGGATAAAAACCTGGTGGCAGTTCAGAGGCAGGCAAAAAGCTCGCCCCCTACACAGAGCAGGTTTTCACTGCTGACACACGACCCTGTCGAAGCGGTGGAGCGCTATTTTGAAGAATCGGAACAGACGCTTATACGCATAGCTGTTGACAGCCGGGGCAGAGGGGCTCTTCTGCGTCCGCTGCCGGGCGGTAATTTTGATGATATAGAGGGTTTTACCGATGAAGAGCTGATTAACCGATGCTTTGAACTTGCAGAAAATGAAGAGATAAAACTGCTTGAAGAAAAGCTTCTTTTTTATGAGTGCCCCTGCGACATGCAGCGTATTGTAAAAATGCTGGATAACCTTAAGGAGGACCAGCGGGATTATCTCTGGCAGGGCAATGAACACCTTGAAGTTTCCTGCCCGCGCTGCGGCAGAATATATACGGTTAAAAGGGACTAAAAAAACTCGGGCTGCCCGGTTTAAACCGGCTTATCTATCTCATGCCGGAAATTGACCGGCAGCCTTATAATAAAGGCAGTCCCTTTTCCGGATTCACTCTCCACATCAATGACTCCATTATGTTTTTCAATAATATTATATGAAATGTTGAGCCCCAGACCTGTTCCCTGCCCCACTTCTTTAGTGGTAAAAAAAGGATCAAATATTTTTTTTATATTTTCTTCAGGAATACCCGGGCCGTCATCTGCTATCTTTATTTCCACAGACCCGTCATAAGCAGCGGTGCTTACTGTAATAACACCCTTTTCTTCAAATGCCTGGGCGGCATTAACAAGTATATTCATAAACACCTGGTTAATCTGCTGGGGATAGCATTCAACAGCAGGAATCTTTCCGTACTCTTTAACCACATCGGCCTTGTATTTCAGCTCGTTCCATAAAACATTTATCGTTGTATCAAGACATTTATTCAAATCCGAAGGCACGCTTTCTTCTTCTCCGGGATGGGCAAAATCCTTAAGATTAAGCACAATATTCCTTATTCTCTCAACTCCATCAAGGCTCTCCTGCATCAGATCTTTTATATCAAGCATAAGCCCGTCCATATCAACCGTTTCTTCGGCCTCTGTAACACTTTTAATATCTTTTAAAATACCATCGGACTGAAGCTGTTCAATACCTGCCTTAAGATCATCCATCAAAACCCTGTACTTTGCGACAACATTCCCAATATCATCTATATAGCCAGAAAGCGTGTTCAGGTTGCTGCTTACAAAACCTGCCGGATTATTAATCTCATGAGCTACACCTGCAGCAAGCTGTCCTACAGATGCCATTTTTTCGGAATGCAGCATCTGCACATGGGCCTGTTTAAGCTGTGCAAAGGTATTTTCAAGCTCCTCATGGCTTTCCCTTAATTCCTCTTCCACTCTTTTACGGCTTTGTATTTCCTGATCAAGCTTTTCAATGGACGTGGTCGTCTCGGTCAGCTTTCTTATCATATTTTTAAAAGAATCAGCCAGCTCTCCAATCTCATCTGAAGAATCAACATCTAAACCGACATCCCAGTTGCCCTCTCCTATGCTTATTGCTGTATCTCTGAGTTTAAGAATAGGGCCGGCAATATATTTAGAAAGAAAAAAACTGATAACAGCTGCAAGAAGCATTACTGCAATAGAAATGAATATGAGCCATTCCTTAAGATGCTCTACCGGAGCGAATATTTCATCTGTGCTCTGGTCAATGACGAGTATCCAGCCAAGCCCTTTATAATCTTTAAACCCTCTGGACTCAGCAAGAACAGTAAGCAGTTCATGGCTGCTGTTTCTGCTGTCGTGCCTTATGACATAGTCGCTGCTTCCGGAAAGCAGACCGGACAGTTCGCCGGACACATCAATGGATGCACCGGCAACAAGGCCTTCATTAGTAGAATAAATTGGTTTAAGATCCTTTTTAAGAAGATGAAATCGGGTGAATCGTTCCCTTGCATTACTGCTGCTGTCCAGCTGTTTAATAATATTGATGACACCTTTAATATTAAAAACAGCCTTTAATACGCCCGTAAATTCATTTTTATTATTAAGTATAGCAATGCTGAAGTCTATTGAATACATATCAGCACTGCGGTCATATTCCACATCAGTAACATTCAGTCCATTTTTACGGGCTGCCTGCCACCACTCTTCATCATCCTGTCTGTAGTCTGAAGTTTTACGGCTCATGGCGATATTTACGCCATATTTATTGGTAACAAATATTTCTCCGAAAACATTATATCCGTATTCATTTTCAAGAAAACTGCACAGATCTATCAGCTCTTCGGATAAAGTTTCGGATATCGGGACATTCCATGACCATTCGGAGGCTGAAAGCCATTTTCTGTCAATTTCATTGATATACCCCTGTACATCATCAAGTTCATCAAACCTGCGATTTGACTCTTCCAGTGACTTTCTTACAAGGTACCCGGCACATAAACTCTGTAAAAGTTCAATGCGGTTATGGATATTCCGGTCTACTTCTTCAAGAACCCTGCCGGCGAGAAGATGGGAGTTTGAAACGATGGATTCCTTTAAAGCCTTTTTGCTTTCAATAACAGAAAAAAGGCCCACAAAACCTATAAGAAGCGTAATGACTAAAAAACTCAGAAGTACTTTATAAAGTATTCTCATTCTCAGTCTCCTGCTTATTAGTTATATGAAAAAGAATACAATTATTGTGCCAGAAAAGCTTAAAAAAACAGGATTTTCACCAAATTGACAGAGGCATAAAAAAACTCCGAAAGAATACCTCTTTCGGAGTTTTAAATTTAAGCAGTGCCTTTTAAGATAAACAGTCAGACTGTATCAGTCAAATGAGAGTTCGGTCCTGTTTATAAGGTCACTCTGGAGTTCTTCGCTCAGTTCAACAAAGTAAGCGCTGTAACCGGCTATACGCACCAGGAGATCCTTGTACATTTCCGGTCTTTTCTGTGCATCTATCAGGACATCTTTACCTATAATATTAAACTGGCTCTGCATGCCTTTACAGTCAAAATATACATCCATAAGCGAGATAAGGTTATCCCTGCCTGTTTCGCCCGAAACAGCTCCGGGGCTGAATTTCCAGTTAAGAATAATACCGTTTCCTATTCTGCTGTGGTCCAGTTTTGCAACAGATTTTGCTATTGCTGTAGGGCCGTTCCTGTCATGGGATGCCATCTGTGTATGAACAGGCCCTATACAGTCTGACAGGGGCTCATATGATTTTCTTCCGTCAGGAGTTGCTGATGTATAAAATCCGGCCATAACATTCTGGGATACAGAAAATACACCCGGCATATATTCTCCGCCGTGGGGAGTGGGTCTGTGCTCAACATGCCTGCAATAGGTTGCAGTAACAAACTTTGCCACATCATCTGCATAGTCGTCATCATTGCCGTAGCAGTGCATCCTGTCGCTGTTTACCATTGCGTATAAAGGCTCATAACCTTCCCAGTTGGCTTTCAATGCATCCAGCAATGTCTTTCCGTCGGTTTTCTTTTCATCAAACACAAGCTGCTTTATGGCTGTAAGACTGTCGGCAGCAGTACCGACACCAACTCCCTGGGGGCCGCTGTGATTGTAATGTGCCCCGCCGGCAGATACATCCACTCCCTTGCCGATACAGTCATCAATAAGAAGAGAGAGATAAGGCAGAGGTTTAAGTCTCTGGTGTGCAATATCAACCTTGTTTACCTGGCTGATCATGATATCACACCAGTATTTCATCTGTTTATCAAAAGACTCCATTACATCATCAAACGATTTGAAGGTCTCAAGGCTTCCGGTATCAATGCCGAGCCTGTTTCCGGCGCCCGCACATTTTTCATATCTTTTACAGTGTTCACCGCAGTCTATGCACCGTCCGCCGTTTATGGCAAGCTGTACAACCTTTGCAATATTAAAGGAGCTTGAATCATGCCAGCCGTAGGTTTTTCCCGGAACACAGGGTTCCACACAGCCTATCCCCACATAATCCCTGGCATCTTCAATGGGCTTGTCATAGTTTAAAAGAGCCTGAATCATCTGTGAATCATTAAAAATCTTTGGCTCGCCTGTTCCAATGCGTATTACATTGAATGTTTTTATTTTAAACTCACGGGGTGCATTGTCATGGAGCCTTACACCCATCCACGGGTTGGGTATCCTTGTGTGGGCATGGGCATCAAGCACCATATAACTGAGATCATTGGTTGCGTCATTGCCGTCTCTGTCAACTCCGCCGACATCAAGGGCTGTCCCGCCCATGATTGTACCGCTCGAAAATATAATGGCTGCTTTATCACGGATCTTGCAGAGCTCATGCATTTTTAAAAAGGACATCTCAATCAGTTCCTGGACAAATTCTCTTGTTAATGTGCCCTGCTCCATATCCTTTTTATAAAAGGGATAAAAAAGCTGGTCAAAACGCCCGTAAGTTACGGAATGCCCGTTTGTCTCAATAATTATCATGTTTGTGGCAATATGCCAGAGCTGTATCGCTTCCCAGAAATCCCGCGGTACACCTTCTGCGACCTGGAAGCAGTTTAAGGAGATCCGCTTAAGCTCGGCCTTTCTGCGCTCGTCAGTCTCTTTATCTGCCATTTCGGCTGCAAGCTCAGCATATCTTGTTATATAGGACACAGCACCTTCAAGAGAAATAAGCGCAGCGTCATAGAAGTCTTTTTTAGAAATATCCTCGGGATTTGCAGTATCCAGCTCAGCTCTTTTTTCCAGTATCTGCTTTTTTATTCCGCCGAATCCAAGGGTGAAAAGTTTTTCATAATTGGCGCATACATGACCGACACCTGCGGATGCAAAAAGACCAAAAAAGTTTACGCCCTTTTCAAGGTGAGAGCCTTTTATTTCATCTTCGGTCAGGCTGTTTAAGATATGCTCTTCAAGGGTATTTCCCTTCCAGTATTTCTGAATCCCGAAAAGGGCCTCTTTTGTTTCGTCATCTATCACATAACGGTCATTGCGTCTCAGCTCCAGCGGAGCATTGATCATTTCATCGCAAAGCCAGTCAATGGAAAACTCAGGATAAACCGGAGCGCTTTTTGCGGGAGCAGCAAGCTCTCCGACAATCAGTTCATCGGGCCATATATTGATTTTTACATTCTGAAGAACATCCCGGTATGACATGGCACACTTGAGTATTTGAGGATAGGCGCTGTACTTTTTAAAAAATCCTTCGGTATAGATAACAGCCCTCTGAGCATCTGCAGTAGTATCACGTTCTTTAAGCCATTTTAAGATATTGTTTATTCTTGGAAAAGGAGACGGGTTTTCCGTTACAGCGGAAACTCCAACACCCCACTCCTTATCATAGGGCTCTATTGCCTGGGGATCGGCGGATTTTTTAAAAATACTCTCGCTTGCAGACTTCATAATCAAACACCTCTTTTTAAAATATCAATCTTTTTAATATAATCACTTAAAAGGCTTTTTCCATAAAATCATTTAAAGCCCTTTACAAATTTTCACTGATCGAATTAATTAATACTACAAATGATACAGATAATTATCAATTACTTTCTTATATTAAAATCAATAGATACCGGCACAGATGATATGACAAAAAGCTGACCTTAAATAATAAAAAACCGGCTCGAATGAGCCGGTTTTTTATTAAATAACTTAAATATTAACGTTATCCTTTCAAATAAATAAATTTCATACCATTTTAATTGATTTTCTGGCTGGATTCCCCGGTCAAGCCGTGGAATGACGTTCTGCCCCATGGTCATTTCACGACCCAGCATCAAGTATGGTGAAGGCTTTGATCGGGGGAATCAAGTTTTAGATGGTTACAACCCCACCACTTATAAAATAAAGCAATTTTAAAGGACCACCGAAACATCTCCAACGAAACATTATTTTGTAAAAACAGGCTTGCGTTTTTCAAGAAATGCAGCAACGCCTTCCTTTGGAGCATCTATGCAGGATATCTCTCCTGAATAACCGTATGAAATTTCCATGGCCATTCTAAAGCTCTGAGCTCTTGCCCCTTCGTTTATTACCTTTGCAAGTATCCCTACAGCCTCTTTGCTCAAAGGCAGGTCTCCTGCCATGGGCGTATGTGAAGGAACAAATTCGGGCATATTGACCGGTCCGTCAGGAATCCTGGGAATTCTCCCGTTAAGCCTGTGAACTTCGGCTACCGCTGTTTTTATCATATCCAGATAACCGTCAGTGACCGCTTTTACTATTCCGAGATCTTCTGCTTCAAGACTTGTAAGACGTTCTGCCTCAGTTACCATGGCATTGAATTTTTGTGCGGCATTAGGCCACTTACGGTATGGAACAACAGCACCGCCCATACCAGGAAAAATACCAAGGGTAATTTCCGGAAGCTGAAAAAAGGCCTTTTTATCAGCAATAATGCTGTGACATCCCATTACAAGTTCAACACCGCCTCCCATTGCAAGACCGTTTACAGCCGCAACAACAGGCTTTTTCATAATATTGATAAACTCGATTACCTTGCTGCTTCTTCTGCTGAGGTTCATACCTGCAGAATAATTACCGATTGTAGGGACAAACCCGTTAATATCAGCACCGGCACAAAAGGCCTTTGTTCCGTACCCTGTAATAATAAAGCCCTTTACAGAAGGATTTCTGTCTCCCTTTTTAAGTTCTGACAGTATTTCGTCACAGGTATTGGAACTCATGGAATTTGCAGCCTGGGGTCTCCTGATGCTTATGATCTTTATACCGTTCATATCATCAACAAGGATATCCCTCGGAAAATCAGTATACTCTTCAATACTGTGTTTCGGCTGCGGAAATCCGGGGCGTTCATTTGCGAAGGTTTCTACAATACGTTTAACCTCCTGCTTTCCAAGATCCGCCATTGTTTCATACACGCCCTTTTTAAAGGCCAGTCCTACAATGCTTCCAAGATTTAAGTCTGACCGTGTACCGATCATCCTGTCGGCGATATCAAAGCACTGTGAAAACACAAGTCCTAAAAGCCTGTCCTTTATCCACTCCTTCAGGTCTTCTGGCATATTGACCTTTGTACCGGGTTTATTGACCTTCCATGTATCAACAGATATCAGTCTTGGTGACGGGTCATAACATGCCCGCTCGCTTACTCTTCTTTTCTGGGATTCATATATAAGCGGGTTTCCTCCGGTAAAGTTCATAACAAAAAAAGGTCCGGATGCAACCAGTTCTTCGGCGACACTGTCCACCTGCATACTGGTTGCCCTGTCAAGAAGGAAGGTCGCTTCGCTTGACCAGTTTTCAAATATCCGGTTTAAAAGGAAAGAGTATACATTTGCAGTAATCATTGGGATTTTGCCGGTGTTTGCAAAAAACCACAGAAGATAGTTTAAAAGTTCAGGGGACGCCCCTTCCCAGTTGACTACCTCTACAGGAAGACTCCGCCATGCGGGAGCAAAAAAATGCGTTATTGTTGTACGTTCAGGGTGTTTTAAATCAGAAAATATTTCATCTGCAGGAATACCGCTGGTATTTGATGTAAGAATAGTCTTTTCGGATGTAATCTCCTCAAGAGTATTGAATATCTTTCTTTTAAGGCCGAGGTTTTCGGTAGCAGCCTCGATAACAAGACCGCAGTCTTTAATATCATTATAATCGGTCGTATAAACTATATTTGCCAGGATTTTTTCCGCTGTTTCAGGGGTCATTGCCTTTCGCTCAATCCCCTTCTGCGTATATCTTATATAACGCTCCTCGGCTTTTTTAAGCTGTTCTTCAACCACATCAACAAGATACAGTTTTTTATCAGGAAGACCTTTTCTCAGGTAGTATGCGATGTCAGGACCAATATGACCGGCTCCGACAACGGCCATTTCATCCGGCAGGGGACGGTCAGGTTCAATAAGGTAAGGATTACGATAGGACGGATAAAGTTCTTTATTTGCCATAGTCAACTCTCCTTAATTTTATATTAATAACCAGTGGATATTTCTATCTCCGGTCCCGCAGGATGGATAGTCTGCAAATGATGCCGCAGAAAATGAGGATATTAGATTTACTTCTATATGTCAAACTAAACCAGTTTTATTTCTGTATACAAAATTAAAACAAATTCCAATGTTGCTGACTTAAGAAATGCAGTATTAGATAAAACATCCCTGGATGCGATATGTTAACAGGTATGTAGATTCACATAATATTACAAGCTCCATAGGAGTGATACATACCAACGGTGTCACCCCTCCGGGGCTGATTTTCTTTGTTATTAATATGTCTATTAATATGTCACCGCGATGCGGTTAAAAATGAATGCTTAATTAAACAGCATTGGGAACAAATCCCTGCCTGCAAAAATCACCGGCAACCAGGCATGACACAACACTATCCACCATGGATAAGATAAACAAGGTCAATTTTATCACCGTCTTTTACAGGGGTATCTGTACCTGAACTTACAGTGCTTTCACCATTCAGGTACACTTCAAAACGGTTCTGCAGTCTGCCATCATCATCGATAAGCATATTTTTTGTCATGGGATATTTTTCGGATATGTAGCGGAGACATTCTCCGACAGTACGTCCTTCAACGTTAATTGTTTTTTCGCCGTCAAGGTATGACCTGAAAACATCGGCTATTTCTACTTCTATAGTCATCGGGCTGCTCCATATAAAAAGACCGCATTATTTTTATAATAATGCGGTCTTTTAAGTCAATATCTACAGCGAAGGCTTATTCAGGATAAAGCTCTTTTGCAACGTAGTCCATACCAAGTTCAAGCAGTGATTCTTTGCTTGGTTTTCCGGTCTTTGTATCCCAGCCCAGAGCCTCATAATACTCAGTATAAATTTCTTCCAGTTCCCATGTAATTCCAGCCCTGGGGCCTATGGTCTTGGCAGGTTTTCCGAGCATCCTGTCGGGGTATTTCCACGGTGTGGTAACACCTTCCCGTGCGTTAAATGCCTGGCGCATGGTATTTATCCTGCGGCCTGTTTTTATTATCTCTTCACGGTCAACATCCCATCCTGTGACGGTCTTTATTGCTTCAAGAAAGTATTCGGCTTTTCCGTAACCGTCACCGTAACATATCATACACAGACCGGCTGCATTATAATAGTTTGAATAGGCAGAACCAATCATATGAGGCACACCGCGTCCTGTAAAGGTTGTAGGATCATATTCCGGCATGGTTCCCGGAGGATGAGGCATTTCACCGCTCATGGTATGACGTCCCGGAGTCGGCTCTGCACAGTAGGCAATTGCAAATCCGTGTCCGCCTCTTGAGTCGTGTGCGGGAACTTCCTGACCGCCGACATGCATTGCATATTTGTCTGATCCCTTTCCGATTTTTTCAGCAGCTACCTTTGTTCCGTCGGTGAGTACAGCGCCAAAACCTTCCCTGTTACATAATTTTTCCAGAAGTTCAATTGCCACTTCATGATCTCCCCACTTCAGCTCCATTCCGCCTGTATCTTCAGTGGTGATAAGCCCTCTGTCAAAACACTCTATTGCCATGGCAACTGCAGCACCGGCACCTATTGTATCTATTCCGTAGCGGTTACAGATATCATTTGCCATGATGATTGAATCAACATCATTTACAAGTATATTTGTACCGAACATTGCCTGGGTTTCATACTCGGGTTTATGGGCATGTTCTCCCCATTTGTATTTTCCGGTAGGAGCCTTCATGATACCGCCGCATGCTATGGGGCAGCGGTAGCAGCCAAACCTTCTCTGCTGCTGTGCAATTATCTTGGCACCGCCGATTTTATCGTAATCAGGCATATCGCCTTCCGCTGTACCTGCCCAGTTTTTAAATGGCGCATCATCAACCTTGGCACACATTTCAAGCATACCGCATGTACCGAACTCCTGCATGAACTTGACCATGGGGCCCATATCCTTGAGGTGTCTTTTACGCATTTCCTTTGCGCCCTCTTTATCCGAAACAGGGATCTCCATGGTACCGTTAATTGCAATAGCTTTGAGTTTTTTAGAACCCATAACAGCGCCAAGCCCAGAACGGCCTGCCGCACGGCCCTTGTTGTTCATAACTGCTGCAATAAGAGAAAGCTTTTCACCGCTTGGCCCTATACAGGCTACTTCAAGCTTTTTACCGTGCCTGTCTCTTAAGACATCCTCTGTATCAAATGTATCTTTTCCCCAGAGATCGGAAGCGTCTCTAAGTTCCGCCTTTCCGTCTTCTATATACAGGTATACAGGATCATCGGATATCCCTGAAAAGAACACTGCGTCATATCCGCCGAACTTGAGAAACGGCCCGACATTACCGCCGGAGTTGGCATCGCCCCATCCGCCTGTAAGGGGTGATTTTCCCACCATAACGTACCTGGAACCGCCGATAGCGTCTGTTCCTGTAAGCATACCTGTTACTATTCCCAGCATTGCATCCGGGCCAAGGGGGTCAACACCTGGTTTCTGTCTTTCAAAAAGGATTTTTGCGCCAAGTCCGTAACCGCCGATATATTCGCGAACGGTCTTTTCGTCCAGCGCTTCTTCTGTAAGCTGTTTTGTTTTTAGATCCACAAACAGCATTTTTCCCATCACTCCAAAACCCATTATTCAGGCCTCCTTTTAACAATTAAGAGCATATGCTCTATTTTTTAAGTTCCGGTCAGGTATTAAATCGAAATATTCCAGTGTAATCTTTATAGCTTTTTAACTCTTTTCCCGAACCTTGCGTTTATTTCAATATAACCGGAACAGTATACACATCCTGCGATTTATTTAAAGTTTTTTTTGAGGACAATGTAATATCAAATCGGATATAACCATTTGATAATGCGTATTATTTTTCAGAGGCGAATAGGAATCACAGGAGCTGTCACATGTAAACCGGCAGACCGGCATCATTCAATTTCAACTTAAACATTTCAATCTTATTTTTATTGTGTTAACAACGTCTTCTTTTTATCATGAACTTAAACATAACTTTCCGGGTAATCCCTGAAAAATGACATCATACAGGACACATTTAAAAGAAACCGTCAAACTTGCAGTCCCTGTTGTTATCGGGCAGCTCGGGCACATCATGCTCGGTCTTACTGACAGCATCATGGTGGGCAAGGTGGGGGCAGTCCCGCTGGCGGCATCATCTCTTGTTAACAGCGTTTTCTACCTTGTACTGGTACTGGGACTTGGAATGACCCTGGCCATTACTCCCCTTGTTTCCATTGCCAGAGGAGAAGGAAAAAATGATCAGTGCGGTGCAATCCTGCGCCAGTCACTTTTACTTAATGCCGTTGTAACTGTTGTCCTGCTCAGCATTCTGATTTTCCTTGGAGACATGCTTAAATATTTCAACCAGGAAGAAGCTGTTGCTGTTCAGGGTGCATCCTATGCAAAAATTATCGCCTTCTCGGTAATTCCCCTTATGATCTTTCAGGTTTACCGCCAGTTTATTGAAGGCCTGGCCTTTACAAGGCCTGCCATGTACATAACACTTGCTGCAAACCTGGTGAATATATTCGGCAACTGGGTATTTATATACGGGAACCTCGGAATGCCGGCCTACGGTCTGGACGGAGCTGGATACTCCACACTCATTACACGCTGTTTTACTGCAGCAGTTATGCTGATATATGTTTTAAAGTCAAAACGATACAAGGGGTATGATCCGTCCTTCAGATTCAAAAACATAAACTGGCGGGTTATTAAACAGCTGGCAGGTATCGGCGTCCCGACAGGTTTTCAGCATTTTTTTGAAGTCGGAGCATTTTCATTTTCAGCTGTTATGATCGGCTGGTTTGGAAGCAGCCAGCTGGCAGCACATCAGATTGCCATCAGCCTGGCATCGGCTTCTTTCATGATCACACTGGGAATATCTGCTGCAGGAACAATCCGTGTGGGTCATGCCTACGGCAGAAAAAATATTGAGGACATACGAAGATCCGGATTTCTAACAGCAGTCTTCACTGCAATAGTAATGGCATGCTTTGGTGTTTTATTTATTATATTAAGAAATCAGCTCCCATTAATTTTTTCGGAAGATCCAGCTGTTATAAAAATTGCAGCCTCACTTATAATTGTAGCTGCCCTCTTCCAGGTTTCCGATGGGGTCCAGGCAGCAGGACTGGGGGCTTTACGCGGAATTACAGATGTCCGCATCCCAATGATTATAACCTTTATTTCATACTGGATAATTGCTTTACCCATCGGATGCTTTTTAGGATTCACATTAAAAATGGAAGTTGTCGGAATCTGGATCGGTCTTTCAATAGGCCTCAGTGCAGCAGCTGTACTGTTAAATATACGGTTCAAACTTAAAACCAGTCGTATAAAGTTCTAAATTCCGGGATTAAATCAATAATAAAATTCCTGAGTATTGAGTCCTGAAAACAATTCATATATGATACTTTCTGTATTTTTATAGCAGATATCGGACAGATATCACAATCGGTCGTTTTAATTACTAGTGGATATCCACCAATATGCGTAAAAAGAATCAGAAAATACACATTACCACGACCTTTACAGTAGGTATTGTTGCTATCTCATTCATATCCACGGTTGTATTCGCAGCCTTTATTACCATATCCGAGATATACCACTATAAATCCGTTTCAAAAGAAATGCATAATCAATACACAAAATCACAGAAGCTTCTCCTTAAAACAGAAGTTGACCGTGTTATTGATTACATTGAACATGAAAAAGAGAAAGCCTATAAAAAACTTCAAGCCGATATCAAATCAAGGGTTGATGAGGCATATACAGTTGCAGAAAGCATCTACAACCAGAACAATGGTAAAATTCCTGCCGGGGAGATAATAAAACTGGTTGTGGAAACTCTGCGCAATGTAAGATTCAAAAATGGCAGAGGCTATTATTTTGCAGCTGATCTTGATGGGAATATAAAGCTGTACCCCGAAAACCCTGATCTGGAAAACAGAAATTCATTTAACATGCAGGGCATGGACGGCAAATACGTTATCCGCGACATGATATCTCTGGTAAAAAAAGAAGGAGAAGGCTTTTACAGCTACCACTGGACAAAGCCTGGCACTGATGGAAAAATATCACCAAAGATAGCCTATATAAAACATTTTGAGCCCTTTGACTGGTTTATCGGGACGGGAGAATACCTGGACGATGAAGAAGAAGATATCAAAAAAAATGTTATTGAAAGAATCGAAAAAATAAAGTTTGGAAATAACGGATATGTTTTTGCAGGTGATTTTAACGGGATCAGCAAGGCCAGGCCTGCAAAAAATGAAAACATGTGGGATGTGCAGGATGTAAACGGGATCAAGATTGTACAGCAACTAATTGCCAGAGCAAAAAACGGGGGAGGATTTGTAAGTTATGTTATGCCACGGCTTGATGGCCTTCCGGATGAACCGAAACTAAGTTATGCAGATAAAATAGATGACTGGCAATGGTACATAGGAGCAGGAATATACGTTGATGAAATAAATACAGTTCTGGCAAAGCAGGATAAGGCGCTTAAAGATCAGCTTTTTAATCTCATCCTGATCCTTTTTTTCACACTCTTAGGCGTTATAGCCATAACCTTTTTTGCAGCAAGAGTGTTTGCATCTCGCCTTGGTAAAAGCATAAACTCCTTCAGCCATTTTTTTAACATGGCTTCCGGCAAAGCAAAAAAGATTGATCTTTCTACTGTTCATTTTTCTGAGTTTACCGAACTGGCACAATCGGCAAATCAGATGGTGGAAGAAAACAGCAAGGCAAACCTGGCACTGCTTGAAAGCTTTGAGTGGATACAGAGCATTTTAAATACAACCCAGTCGGGAATTATTGTAATAGATTCCGAAAAACATGAAGTTGCAGATGTTAACCCTGCCGCGTGTGAAATGATAGGGCTACCAAAGGAGTCTATTGTAGGCCGCCCCTGTCATGACTTTATCTGCCCTGCAGAAGTCAACAAGTGCCCTATTCTTGATCTGGATCAGGAAATAGACCACGAAGAACGTGTTCTTAAACGTCCGGACGGAGAAGATATCCCCATTTTAAAAACTGTAATAAAAACGGAAATGTCCGGGCGAGCCTATCTTATTGAAAGCTTCCAGGACCTTTCCAGGCAGAAAAAACTGGAAATACAGCTGCAGCAGACCCAGAAAATGGAAGGAATAGGGACCCTCGCAGGGGGAATTGCCCATGACTTTAATAATATTCTATCGCCAATTATAATGCACTCCGAGATGGCTATGGATGAATTACCTGATGACAGTCCGCTGCAGACATGCATGAAGGAAATATACAAGGCAGGGATGAGGGCCAGAGACCTGGTTAAGCAGATTTTGACATTTGCAAGAAAAGGCAGCGAAGAGCTGATTGTGCTTAGGGCGTCCATGGTGGTTGGAGAAGCTGTTAATTTTTTACGTTCAACAATACCAACTACAATAGATATAAGGTATGAACTTGAAGCAGAACAGGACACAATATTCGCAGACCCAACACAGGTAAACCAGATTATCATGAACCTCTGCACGAATGCTGCCCATGCCATGAAAGAAACCGGCGGTCTTATTGAAGTGATACTGGACAATGAGGATATTGCCAGTCATACACATAAAAACATCGGCAGCTTAAGCCCGGGGCGCTATTTAAGAATAATAGTACACGATACAGGGACAGGCATCCCCCCCAATATTATTAAAAAGATTTTTGATCCTTACTTTACCACAAAGTCTCAGGGAGAAGGTACAGGGCTCGGGCTTGCAATTATTCACGGGATAGCAAAAAATTGCGGCGGAGATGTAACAGTATCAAGTATAATGGGCAGCGGTACAACCTTTACGGTTTATCTACCGGTGATCAATGAAGACGCTTCCGAACAGGTTCAGGAAAAACAACCCCTGCAGAGAGGCCAGGAGAGGATTCTCCTTGTTGATGATGAAGAAGCAGGATTAAAAGTAATGCAGACCATGCTTGAAAGGCTTGGTTATAAAGTAACGGCAAGGGCTATAAGTTCGGTTGCACTTAATGCATTCCGCCATAATCCGGACTCATTCGACCTTGTTATTACAGACATGACCATGCCTAACCTGACAGGAAAAGATATGGCAATTGAAATAAAAAAAATACGGCCGGATATGCCCATTATACTCTGCACAGGCTTCAGTGACCAGATAGATGAAGATGAGGCAAAATCACTGGGTATCAGCGCCTTTATTTATAAGCCTATTATCACAAAAGAAATAACAAAAACTATTCGAGAAGTCCTGGATTAGTTTTTAAGCATTAAAAACTATCGTATCTTAAGCAGTACCACAGAAAGAATCCCTGTCAGCAGCACCTGAACAAGCATAAACCTTATCACAACCTGTGTATTTGACCATCCTTTAGTATGGCGAAAATAATCATGCAGAGGACAGCGGATATTCCTCAGCAGGTTTATTTTAAAGAGCCTTAAAAACAGCAGTTTGACAAGGCCTGTTCCTCCATTGAGCCACATAAGGCTTCCGGTAACAAGCAGAACAAAGGGATTACCGGTTTTAAGTATAGTTACCCCGAGTAAAAAACCAAGGGCTCTTGATCCGGCATCCCCCATCAAAACCCTGCTGGGATATGCATTATGCCACAGGTATCCACCCAGCCCTCCCATAAAGGTAATAACGCACACTGCCCATGATGCTGCAGTCGGAGAATATGGAATTTTAAGATAATAGGAAATTTCTATATGACCGACAACGGCATACAGTAAAAAAACAAGAAAAAAGCCGGCAATTCCGGCAAGGGTTCCGGATAAACCGTCTACTCCGTCCGAACAGTTAGTTGTATTTATGGTTCCCCAGATTATAACTGTTGCCATTATACAAAACCAGAAATGCGATAAATGAATAACATCCGAAGTAAATGGCAGCCATAGCACAGGAACGTAATTCCATGTAAGTACAACAGAAGCACCTGCCGCCAGAACAAGATCAAGACTTCCTTTTAAAAGCTCTCCCCAGGGATGGGAACTGGAATCATCAAGAAATCCTGTAAGCATGGTTAGCCATATAAGTGCGGCTAAAAAATAGTGTTCCGGCACCGGAGGCAAAACCAGAACCGCAATTATAAAACATACGCTGATAAATATAATTCCGGCGCCAGTGGGTTTCCCTCTGGACTCCTTGCTGTTAACTGCATTTTCCCGTCCACGATCATAGGGAAGCCATTTAAAACAAACAGGCAGAATACGCCATGTAATAAAAAATGCAGAAGAAGAACCGAGCAGTAAAAGAAACAGATGTGAGCTCAACAGCCTGAAGGGGCCGAAATATTGTTCAAGTATTGTTCCAAGATAACTGAGCATCTGGTAAATATCCTCACTGAAATTAATTGATAAATTCACAGTAAGGATGCCATGGGGTTGTGAATAAAATATGAAAAGAAGATGAAAAAAACAGAGTAAAATCTTTTAACTGCGAAACACACGAAAAAAGCTATTAATAACAGACACAGCAAATATATCTTGCATTCTTGGGGTGATTTTTTTCTAATAAAACATTATACTTAAACCAGTCACATTAAACCGGGACAATAATTATGGAACACTCCACCCATCTTCAAAACGGCAGAATTTTGATAGTTGATGATGAATCCATGATAAGGGCTATGCTCAAGTCGGCAATGGCCAGGACCACCTACGACTGCTCCCTGGCACAAAATGGTGAAGAAGCGTTAAAGAGGCTGGCTGAAGAAGAGTACGACATTGTTGTAACAGATGTGGACATGCCGGTAATGAACGGAATTGAGCTTGCAAAAGTCATCCGGTCCCAATTTAATGCCGATGTGATTATCATGACAGGCCAGACCCAGAGTTATCATTATGATGAAATGATCAACATCGGGGCGAGTGATTTTGTTGAAAAGCCTTTTTCACCAAGAGAAATAATTCTCAGGATTGACCGGGTTATCCAGGAAAGAATCCTTAAAAAAGAAGCACAAAGGGCCCACGAAGAGCTCAAAGCCTCCTATATTGATTCCATCCACCGCCTTGTTATGGCAGCAGAATACAAGGATGAAGATACCGGCACTCATATTATACGAATCGGTGAATATTCAAAATTTATGGCCAGAAAATTAAACCAGAACGAAGATTACTGCGAGACGATTTTTTACGCATCTCCAATGCATGACATAGGTAAAATAGGCATACCGGATAAAATCCTGCTCAAGCCAGGGAAATTAACAGATGCTGAATTTGAAAAAATAAAAACCCATACAATCATCGGCGCCAAGCTTCTATCGGAGTCAAAATCAAAAATCCTCCAGATGGGACATGACATTGCCCTTAACCATCATGAACGTTATAACGGCAGAGGATATCCGAATAAGCTAAAGGGAGAAGATATTCCGCTGTGCGGAAGAATAGTAGCCCTGGCAGACACCTTTGATGCGCTGACTTCCAGACGACCCTACAAAGACCCTTACCCGCCTGAAACAGCCTTTGACATTATGCAAAAAGAACGCGGAGAACATTTTGATCCTCAAATCTTTGATGTTTTCAAGGATCACTTTGACCGTTTTGTAGAAATCCGTTCATCACTTAACGACGGGGAAGACTTTACGGATCAGGACTGCACTCTCAGTGAACGGGATCGGGTGTAAGAAGCAAGACAGGGTTATAAAAATCTTTTACAGGATGACATCAGCCTTGCAAGCGGCTCGCTTCTCTCTTTTATACGCTCCACCCTTTTACAAAGATGCAATTGAGTTTTCTGATAACAAAAGTGAGAATACTTTTTCTGTTGCATTTTTGAGAGATGCACCTGCCCATGCCAGAGGAGTATTAGCGCCAGGCAAAGCCCTTTCGACATAATCATGATCTTCCCTGCCTAAAACATCAGCCCGGATGCGAATCCACTCATAGGCTTCGGGAACAGCCCATAAAGGACAATCTTCACCATTTGACTTTACTGCTGTTTTTGAGGCACCTCTGGTAGCGGGCGTAATTCGGGCATACCCCCGTTTTAAATATTCACACGCTTTGTTTTTGCATTGATCAAATAGATCAAGTGTTTGTTTACGCTGCATTTCAGAGCCCTTCCCCATTATTTCAAAAAGGCGTTGAGCCTGTTTTGCATAAGCCATAGACATTTCGGTTACAAGAAACCATTCAGCTTCTCTCTGAGGGACTCCTAACATTGTTCTCTTTTGCAAAACTTCCTGATCACTCGCATCGAATGATTCGAACTCTCTTATCAATTTTGTTCTTTCAGGATTAAAAAAGCCCTCTTCATCAAAACTTAACCAGTAATTCAGATTCAGGTAACTATCAAAAAAGATAAAGCTCTTATCCTGTTTAATTGAAAAAGGTTCATAGCGTATCATCCCATTTTCACGCACCAGGTTTATTTCCAGTTCATTAAGAAGCTCTAAATAAAGTCGCACTGTCTCAAGTGAGCGTTCAGATGGATCTTCAATATCCGCAAGGTCGAGATCAGATTGAGCTAAGAACGCGAGTGAAGCATCATGTTTCCGCATGCCCGGCGCTTCGGCCCTTTGACGGACACGAAGACGTACCTGCTCAGTCCCTGCCTGAATCAATTTACTAAGTAATTTTCTATCAGTAAAAAGTTCATACCCGTTTACATTTTTTGTATTGGCGGCAATATCCTTTGCCGATGCTGTAATCATCTCTCTGTACATAATATTATTGCCAGGGCCGAATAGTAACTTATCTAATGAAACAAGTCCCTGCCGTATCGCTTCTGTATCCCATGACAGTCCGCCGGAAAAGGGGATCTCTTCCCAGACGCCTGCTGATGGGGCTGTTGGATAATCAATAGCCTGAAAATAAAATGCGAGAGATGCTATCGCCTTACAAATCTTACTATCGCTGTCTTCATCTGCCTGACCAGCAACCTTTTGAAGTAAAAAATCACAAAAGGTTCTTAGGGCCAAACCATGACTTTCCAGCCGTTTATTGTTTGCCCACCCTGGATCGCGTTTAATGATAATTTCCCCTTCATCTTCTTCAATTCTGAATATATGAGCAACACCTTCCTGTGCATTACCGGAATCACGAAAGAGCCATGGGGCATTAATAACCCTCACAAATGCGTCCTGTTCAGTTGAAGTACAATAAAAACGTGCAAGTATATGGATAATTTTTTTCTTACTTTCATCGTCATCAACAAGTGATAAATTGTAAATACTATCCGTTATCCATCGGTTTATATGCATGCTGGGATTTTCTTCTGCATTACTGGTCCTGACCATGCCGTACTCATCGAGCTCTGCGTTGAACAAACCTTTAGCCGTTGCTGTATCCTTTAATTTTTTCACGTCTGAGACTGTTAAGGTTACCTTAAGTAAGTCCAGAATTTCTTCATTATGAACAAAAAAACCATCAAAGTTCTCAGGCGAATACCAGTTGTAGGACTCAAGGACACGTCTTGATCGCCCTGCTCTTTCATCGGCTAAATCATGACTGGTTACATCAACACGGTATTTCTGTCCGTCAAAATCCCATGTTTTTCTTCGGAGTTTAAGAAGCGGGTCATTATCTGTAATTTTTGATGTTTGTTTCATAGTATTACACTTTTCCTCTCGTTTTATCCGGTTTTTTTTGAAACGTGATCATTTTAAATATTCCTACAAGGACACAAAAAAAACGAGCTTTTTTGCACATTTCATCCCCAAATTTTTCTCTGGCATTTTCACCTTTTTCAACAGGTTTATGATTAAGCAGTACCTCATAAGCTTCAACAATCAACTTCGAAAAATAAACAGCAATAACAGACGATGCTCCAATAACAACCGATTCAAAAACACCCATAAGTGTTTTTGTGATGGAAAAACATATTATGAACTTTACTAAAGAAAACAAAAACAGCAGTATTGATGCAACAACAGTAGACCCGTAAAGAGCCCAATCTTCAAGTGAAAACATTATTCTATGACGGGTTACATATGATTCATATGGGTCATTTTGTGTGGACAGATATTTCCCTATCAGGATAATTCTCAAGTTTATATTTGTACAGAGCAAATCCACATACAAACAAGCCAGTGGAATCAATGCCAGTAAAATATACATTGGATGTGAATTTTTTTCCACACCAAAACCAACCGCCCCGATTACTGCGCAAATGACAAGCTTCCAGCGAAGAAGCCCTATACGCGCTTTCTGCGACTCAAGAATCTCATCAGGCAACTTCTCCATGTGTGAAAATCGTTTAATCATGATTGCCTCCACTTTATAATGGTTAAGTTATAAACACTGTCATTTATATGAAATGCTAAAACACTTTCTGGAAATAGAATTTCCGGATCAGATTAAGGAATGAAGGGAGCAACGGTAATATTGGATGTATTTTCAATGTGGTGTGTTTGATTTTAGGTTAATAAAGATAAAAAGCAAAGGAAATAAATTAAAGCCGGATTGCAGGGAATTAAAGAAAAGTCGAATAGAGTTTTTTTTATAAGCCTAATTTTTCACCCTTAAAATGCTGCCAACTAAACCAGGAGGATTTGTTTGCCACTCTTGATCTTATAATATTGTGGGCATTTTCATTTTTTTGATGGATACAATCTTTCGGATAGGCTACTCTCTTCTCATACTCTACATAATAAAGATTTATCATTTTTTGTATATCTTTAAAGAGATTGAGGGTACTCTCCAGCTCAATCATCAAATTTATTAATTAAGTCCAAAAAAATTTCATTTATTGAAAGGAGATCAATATGATCAGAAAATCTATCTCGCTTGTAGTGTTAGTTCTGTTTTTCAGTTTAATGGGGTGCGCAGCCACAAAAAGCCCCCAGCCTTCAGCAGTATCAACCGCTGACAGCAAAAGAGAAAGTGTAGAAGAATTACTGAAACTTATTAATGCAGAATCTCAGATTGACAATATTTATTCACAGATGGATCAGGTTTTTCAGGGGATGGGAAAACAGCTTGGAGTAAAACCGGAAGAAGAGGAATTATTTGATAAATATATGTCAAAGGTTGTTTCACTGATGAAAGAAGAGATGAACTGGGATAAACTGAAAGAACCAATGATGAAAATTTATCTCAAACATTATACAGAAAAAGAAATACAGGATCAGATTGCTTTCTATAAAACCGAATCAGGACAGTCCATGCTGGCAAAACAGCCGGAGGTAGTTAAAGATTCATTAAAAATCTCACAGGAACTCATGATGAACTTTCTTCCCAAATTACAGAAAATGGCAGCAGAGATAGGTAAAGAGTTTCAGGCTGAAAGGAATAAATAGTAAATTTCTTTAACCACGAAAAACACGAACCACACGAAAAAAGTCTTTATTTAATTTGAAATAAATGTTCCTGCGATCCCCGTGGGAACATCTTCCTCCCTCCCCTCCTCTAATCTAATAACTGTCCATTATTTTTTATTCCGCATGTTTTTGATTAAGAGCTTTCCTTTTTCTGTCAATCTGTATTTCTGTAGGCGGCTTTTGGGTTTATCGGGAATAGTCATTTCAATCAGCCCCTCGTTTATTGCAAGTAATAAATATGCCTTTCTAAAATGTTCTCTGTCTTTCAAGCCAACTTTTTCCTGTATGTAATACCGTCCTGCCGGTTTTTCACACAGCATGAGAATTCCCATGACTTGCGGTGTGACTTGCTCCTTAAATGCCTCTGACCGCCCTGACTCTGAAAGGAAACAGTGAAAGGTCTGGACAATTGACAGGTATTGCCAATTATGTCCAATGTCCAGACCTGACACATTATTTTATTGAGGTGAGTCAAGAGCAGATCTGACCCCATTTTCCATTACCATATAAAACTTTTCTTCTATATTTGGGAATCCAAACCATGTGGTACTTGCAATCCCACACACTGTGTTTTAAACTTTGGGTATTTTCCATTGTAAGCCTCCTTTTATGAACTTTGAGCGGTTCAGTAATGGAGGCTTACGTATATTCCCGGAACTGTCAAACTCTGGGAGTCTTTCCGGCAAAGCCGGAGGTTTACCCAGATTAATTAAAAAAGATTACATAGAATAATTAATCAACAATTTCCTCCAACTCAAAATCCAATATCTTACTCCCAAGGTTTTCTGTTTTTTGTTTGACAGCCCTGGAAAGAACTTAAGCCCAGTCTTGGCCTCAGTATCATCAACTGGAAAAGGGTTCGTACAGAGCGTGCATAGAAGTCATATCACCCCTTCAATATGGATTGGACTAAAATCTATTTAATTTTAATTTTGGCTACACTGCTACCTAAATGAACGAAAATAACCGCAAATCAAAAGAAATAGCCCCTTGAATCTACTATGTAAAAACAAGGGGGCACACAATATTTTATTGCCTTTAATACTGATTATCCAAACATCTCTTTAAAAACATTACTGTTGTTTACAATGTTCCAGCAGGAAAGATTGGCAAGCAGGTTTACCTGCTTTCTGCTTAAATCTATCACCGCCGGAGGATTCTGGAAAAAAGTTCTGTAATGAGGGAAATTACCAAGGCTGCCATGGCCAATTGCTGCACTGATATCAGGCGGCAGTTTATCTTCCCATTCAGAAACTCTTTCATTATACACCCAAAGTAAATCCGCATCCCAGCCTCCCTCTATGCCATAATGATCATTCTGAAGTATCGGAAATGTATCCCTGAACATTACTGTTTTCCCCTGTTTCTTCGCATCAAGAAGACCTGTAACAAGGTCTTTATATTTATCTTCAGGAAAAACTATATTATCTGTAAATCCAGGTGTCTTGCCGAACAGTGGAGGTATTGAATCATTTATCTCATCTTTTGCTGCTCCAGTTAACTTCGCCTTTGTATTAACAAACAGGATTATCTTTTTTACCTTTCTCATCAATAGAGGCATAAGCCCGAGGTTTTCAAGTATGCCGCCGTCACCGAACTCATATTCCTTTGCGCTGTTTTTCTTCGGGTTTACAGGAGACCAATATTTGAACTCCGGAAAACCTATCCAGTCAAGATGCAGTTTATCCAGCACCTCTGCCGGTGCCGCACCACTTGTGCCTATCACATCACTCAAAGTATACCTGTGCCTTGATGCTCCAAGCCTCACTGTAGCAATTGATTTGTTTGAAATTTTTTCCGGTTCATCCGAGTCAAAACCAAATGATTCTATGTACCCGCCTCCAATGGCTCTACCTCCGGAACCCGCATCTTTATGAAGCTGTTTCACACCGGAGTACAGGGGGGTTGTTTCAAAAGGTATTCTTGTGGGTTTTGGAGGTTCATTGTTAATTCGCAATATTATTGAGTTTACAATCAGGAATGGTCTGGAGGGATTTATTTTATAAAAATCACTTTTTTCCATTTTTTCATTATTGCTGATTATCCTTGAAACTGATGCATCATCGTATGAAAAAAACCGTTTAAGTGAATCAATATCAAATGACTTTAAAAAAATATCTCCTATAGCACGGGAATAGGTTTCATCCCCTGCAAAACGAAGAGCATTATTGATGAAATCATCCAGTATAATGGAATCTGAGATACAGTGCGCCAGGCTGTTATTATCTGTCTTGTTAAGAAGTTCAATTGTAAGATTTTCCGGCGGAATTACCTGTCCCAGGAATGTCTCATCCGGCCATGCTTCCGGCAGGTAGGTAAAGGGGGCTGCCGCCCAGGAGCCTCCTGAAACACATGAGAGATAACGTGTCTTTTTTAATAATCCAAGCTCATTAAGTCCTCTCAGTTGCCCCAGTGTAGCTGAAGCTGACCTTGTACCTCCGCCTGAAAAGGCAATTCCCGTGTTTGGTCTTTCAAGTAAATGGTCAATTTTGTATTCCGGGTCACCTGTTTCGGGAAATTCAAAATCATCCTTCGTAGCATTCCAGACTTTACATGCCACATACTTTAACCTGTTGCTGAATATAGACATGATAATCCTCCTTTGCTTTGTTTGTTAAGGAAAGACTGTAATCTGTTTAAATACGAATTCGGATTTTATGCTTACATTCAGTTCCGAAAACAATCCACCGGCAGCCCTGTGACATCACTCCATAAGTAATCCCTTAAATTGAGGCTATATTGTTTTTTTGAGGAACCAAAAGCATTATATGATTTTATGTGACATGTGTGTCTTTTCTACACCTTGCTTTTTGAGGTCAAAAAACTAGATATAGGGCTTAAAACAGTCTTCTTTTTTTTAAAATTACTCATTAAATATCAGTGAGTTAACTTGGCCAGACCCTGATTTATTTTTTTTTAAAGGCTGCCAATGTCAAGGGCAGACCCGGTCTTTCCACGGTCTTTCCAACAGCGAGTCTTTGTAAGTCTTTAGTGTTGAAATATTCGTTTGCTCCGGCCTTTGGTTTTAGTCAAGGGGAAAACCTTTTAAGGATTGGCCCTCTTTATCGTCCTAAAAACAGGCTATCCCACTGGAACACCGCGGGATCCAGGATAGCAGATAGATGATTTAATAATGGCCAGGTATCTTAAGGCCTGTTTGAGCTGAAGCGGGTTTCTCCTTTTCTCCCCCATAAAGTAATTTTCGCGCACTCATAAAGGATGACAGGAAGTCATTCCAGAATGGTGCACCAAAACTGATGAGAAGCCCTGACAGAAGCAGACCTAACACTTTGTTGATTCCCGATCCTCGTGAGTGAAAGGCATTAGAAAATTTCTGTTTTGTCCATCCCAGAAGAATCCCGGATTCAGTGATTTCAGTCGTTAAATTGCTAATATTTTTTTCAGCGTTCCGGATTTCCTGATTAATATCCTCTATCTCTTCATTTTGATTTCTTTCTATTTTGGCGTTAAGTATTTCTACCTCAGTACGAATTTTTTCAGCACTGGTGATTATTTTTTGCCTGGATACTGCATTTGTAGAGAGTGTTGCATAGATACTGAAGAAATCCGCATTAATGGCTATCGCAAGAATAAATCCGAAAACAAATGTTATGACTCGAAGTTTTGATTTATAGCTCTCGGAAATTTTCTCCAGAGTATTATTATACATATTTTCGATTCTGTCTGTTAAGTTTCCAAGGTGGATTTTTGCTGCATTAACATCCTCACTGTTGACATTAATTTTAATCTCACTATTTATGGTATCAACCGGCTCTTGATTGATATATTCTCTAAGGTCTTTTATCACAGCTTTCAACTGTTCTTCATTCATTTGGCGAAAGCCTATCTCTCCTTTATACAGACCTCCCCAGGATCTTGTAGGTTCCAGAATATTCAGATATTTGGCTTTCTCCTCAATATATTTAACAAGATACGGGGAAGTCTTTTCACCAATAAAAGCCTTCATTTCCTTTGCAATAACAGATGCCTTAACCTTTAAAAGGCGTTTAATAATACTCATCATGTATTTATGGATCATGCTGAGGATTAGAAATACAACAGCAAGAGAGATTACAATATCAAGTGTCTCAAACATCATCTACCCTCCATCAGGTATGTAATATATTTAAATTCTGCAGAGATCTCTCCAGTATGCTATAAGATTGGTGCTTTCAGGTGATTTAAGATAATCGCACAGTTTTTTAAGTTCATTAAGATGTTCTCTGGCTTGAATTAAGGCTTTATCGTCAGTCCCTGGTCCATGTGAAAGAATATGCTGACAAGCGACCTGATAGTTACGATAGGCGGTCAGTTGAGCCTGAATCAAATACAGGTTGACTTCGTGTTCGCTGTCAACCTTTTTCCGTGCAGCATTAAGATCACTGACAGCATCTTCATTATTTTGATGCGTAACCAGCCTGCCCCGAATTCTTTGGAGGAAGTGCTTATTGAGGATGGTTACATCATTAAGCATCTCGGTGCTTATCTCCTTTTCAGGTATAAGACTGTTATCCATAAGATATTTTTTTAATTTCTCTTTATCCTCGATATATTCCTTTATCCTCGTAAATTTCTGTATATGTTTATAGGCTAGATCTATTTTAATTAAACCGGACAATGCAGTAAGGATGGCAGAATCACGGGGATAAAGCTGGTCCCCCGCTTCTTTTTTGGCCTCTTTAGCAGTATTAAGTGCATTTTCAAAACTGCCGGTCCTCCATTGTGACACTGCCTTTAAAAATAGAACATGCCCTAGTATATTATCCTCTGCAAGCTGCTCTTTTTGGGAAGGATAGATTTTGTTGATACTTATCAATGCAGAAGCATATCCGTTCTTTATGGTAACGGTATTGCCGACAGCACCTTTCATATCGGATGCTTCAAAGGGGTTAAGGCCTGACAGGCGTATTTTATTCTCAAGTCCGGCTGATTCATTAAAAGCAACCTGAGCCTCTCGAAGATGATTTATACTTGATATCCCTCCAGTAGATGGACAGCCTGACATAAAACCAATCAGTAAAAAAACAAAAACCAGTTGAGAGTATATTCTCGATATCCTCTTTAGTTTATTTGGATTTTTTTTCATATTGACCTCCAATTGATATTTTTTTTTACTGTTTATGAATTGGAAAATCTGTCAGTCAGGCACTTTGAAAAAGATTCAAGAAAACCGGTATCTCCTGAGTCAATGGCTTGTATCCGGGTTTTGAGACACCCCTCAAGGGTATCAATTGCATCCTGATCCAGGCCTGACACCAAAAGCTTCTCCATTGCAATCTCGATACTCCCTTTAATCACCTCTGTTCTAAGCAGCTGCCATGAGGCCTTGCTGCTTATCTCTTTTTTGAATATCTCTGATAGAACAACATCAACAGCTGCTGTTATAACCACCTTTCCATTTGATAGTTTGCCGACAAATTCCTGGCGAAGGGCAGCTGTTTTAAGGACTGCTCTGATTATTTCAACACCTGTTGATGAGTTCAAACGATTTGTATCCTGTTTCCTGAGAACATCAACTGTAGCTGAGAGCACTTCGCCCATTGTTTCACTCAGCTCATTTGTTTTCGTTATGAGCCAGCCGGGATTTTCCACTAACTCATCAAGCACGCATTCAGTGACTTCGAGCAGATCAGTCTTTGTAAATTGAGCTTTCCACAGGTCGTTATCTTCAGGGGGGCGGCTCAATATTGTCAGTGTTCTTTTTGCTGCAACAAGCATCAGGTTTTTTTTCGGGTTGTCAGCATACTCAGGCCAGAAAAGTTCTATATTGTTACCTGACTTTTCAAGTGTCATCCGGACCACCTCAGGGAGAATATCAGGCGTCAACAGGTTTTCCATTGAGCTCAATTCTCTGGCAAGTTCCGATATAACCGTCTTGATTGCATTGTTAGAAATATCAGCCAGTATCCCGGGATGCTCTCCAATGGTTTTAAGGGCTGCGCTGATAACAACTTCAAGCCCTTCTCTGCTGATAAGGTCATCTATACCGTCCTGGCCATCAAGAATTAAATCGAGTACAGCATTACCTACTGATGATATCAGGGCAGCATCATCAGCATCCTTTGTGTTTAGAAATGTGGATGGGGCTGACATTACAAGTCTTCCACCTGAGGAAAGGGTGCTACGGTAAAGCAATGTTCCCCAGTCCTGTACCCTTAAACGGGCCTTACGTTTCCCGAAAACATCAAGAGTGCGGTCATTATTAATTGCGTTTATCTTTTTGGCAACGTTTTTGCTGATAGATCCAGTAGTAACCTTGATCAATTCCTGGGTTTTCAAATCTCCGGAAATCAGATCGGGACTTTCCTCAATAGTCTCAATAGTCGCAACAAAAAGCCTAGCCGGCAGTTCCGATATATCTGTTTCTACAAAATCAATATTCTCAAGGCCTTTAAAAAAACTGTGAATAGCTTTACCCTTTTTTGAGTTTATGTCATAAAGGTCAGGGGAGTTAACAGCATAATCAACACCTATTTCTATTAGAGTTCCTGCCATTCTATGAAGGACCGAAGGAGTCGGATCAGCCCCGCTACGCCACTGCCCGACAGTAAATACTGCTTCAAACTCATCGCCGTTTATTCCCGTATTATCTGCCCACATTAACTCGCCATTCCTGGCCCGATCCAGGTTAACATATTTTACATGAAGAATGCCCAGCCTTCTTTTTTGTTCTTCGGAAAGGGAAGTGACTGGTATTTCCAGCAATGCTTTTAATTCCTCCGAACCTTCATAAATCTGGCCGTCCAGACTGTACCCCTCTACATATTTTTTACCAAAGTTCGAATTATTAAAATAATCAAGGGCATCAAAATGGGAAGGACTACTAAAATAATGGGCTAAAGGTAAGATAATTTCACGCCGCCGGGTTGAATCAACATAGGCTTTTCGTGCCTGCTGCCCCAGTTTTATGGTACTTTTGATTGCAAACAGAATTATTGATGCTGAGTCAGTAAACATAAGCCCTCCGCTTTTAAATTGTTATTTAAGAATTGCAGCAAGTAAAAACCTCTTCTGCTTCCTTCTTATCAATCTTGCCATCTTTCAGGCAAACGATTCCGCTGCCTTCAGGCTTTACCAGCTTTACCTTTGAGTGACTGGGACGCTCTTTCATAATTCATTTATGAGCCCCACTTCTATTTAACAAAGTGTCCAATCATAACAAGTCATTATATAGTTTCTGCCTAGTTCAATTTTTGCGCACTAACTTCAAATCTATCTAAATTACTCATTATGAAACCATTTGAAGAAACGTTTCAAACTGACACTGCTAATCCAATAGGGCTAATGTAAAAGACTGTTTAAAAGGCTGGAGTCAGCCCTTGACAGTGACATTTTTTAATCCTGTCTTTGTACAAAAAAATAAAAATACTGTTAAACGATGAAGCATATTCATGTCCGGTAAAGCACCTTAAAAACCGGCTAATTTTGTAACAGCTTTACCCTGAATTTCCCAGTGACCGAAATCATCCGGAGATATCCAGTCTAATTTTTTATAGACAATGAATAGCAACTATGAATTTCAACAGTCGGAGCAAAAGAGATTATGATCAAGAATAAGAATATGTGTTGAGATGATTAAGACAGTGTGCTTTATGCACACAGAAAAGCGGTAAATCATTATTACAAAAGATATAGTAATCTTTAAAAACTATATGGGCTAAAATCAAATTAGTTTTATGTTAGTATTTTATGAACGGTAGATTCAGCATGGAGTCAATTAATTACATCAAAAAAGATATAATGGCTTTTGATTGTAAACAAATAGATTGGAAAAGCAAGAAAAAAGTGGGAGAAGTGAAAGTCCCAGGTAAACCCTGCCGGGATAAGGTAAAACGGTGAAATCGGCAGGTTTCATATCGTTATACCCTGCCCGGATGTCATAGGAGTAATACCTCCAAATGTAGAGGCGAATAATAATTCGCCTTTTTTTCATATTCCAGCAGAGCGCTGTTGAAATATGAAAAAAAGAGACAGGTTAAAAACCTGTCTCTACAAATAAAAAGCCCTGTGAGCTAATCGCTTAAGTCATAACACCTGCCCCTTAAGCAGCCATCGCTGCTGCACGCTCCTGGTTTTCCTTTGCGTATCTTGCGGCATCCTCATCGGTAATTTTATAAAAGAACAGCATTATTACAGCACCAAGCAGGCAGAATGCCGCGGGAAACAGTGCAAACATCATCATAAATTTATTTATAAATTCAGGAGTCTGTTCCATGTTCGGCTTATAACCTATCTTACCCAGGAAAAACATAGGTACAGAGCCGCCGATCAGCATACCTATCTTGGCGGGTATAGTCATCATTCCGTTGGCCACCGAGCGGTTGTCCTTGCCAGTTTTATGTAAATGATATTCTCCGGTGTCTATTGCATAATTGGCATTAAAACTGAAATAGATGAACATTGTTACACTGAAAAAACTGAATAAAATTATATAGACCATAACAGACGTCCGCGCAAAAAAACAAACCAGTACCAGCGCCAACCCCTGACAAAGCAGGCCAATAACCATTGCGTTTTTTTTACCTAGCTTGACGCCGATTTTGGGACCTATAAATGCTCCTGCAACACCTACTATTGTTCCGATGGTCATAGAATATGTTGCCAGCATTACATCCCCAAGCACATAGGTAAAGTAATGGATTGCAACAGTCATTATTGTCTGCTGGGCAATGTAAGAGGCCGACATTACCAGAATGAGGATAAGAAGCTGGTCATTGGTAGCAACTGATTTAATCATGTCTACAATCTTTATACCCGGACCTCCACTGACAGCAGATGTTTTTTCATATTTTCTTGCAGCTTTGGCAAGAAAATGACAGCCGAACATATAGGGAAGAACACATACTATACCCAACACCAGATAGGCATAATTACTTCCGATTGCAGGAGTAAGCACTTTTTTAATTAACGGGACAAAAGTTAAGCTGCCTATAAAGGTTGCAATTTGAACCGCCTGTATACTTCTGAACGCCAGCATATTTCTTTTTTCTAAAGATATACCGCCCATGACAGCAAGGACATTGTACTGGGACGTTTGTATAAAGTTCATAGAAAGATTAATCAGGCAGTAGGAAACAAATATAACAGCCAGTTTAATGGGCAGAGACATAGACGATGTGTTCGCGAACATTAAGATTACACCGCACCCTATAAGCCACCGGGTAGCTGTTATCCATTTACTGTAAAATATTCCTTTTTCCCTTGTTTTCTGAATAATACCGCCGGCCAGAAGCCCTGATATGATGTCAAGAACACGGGCAATGCCTAACACTGTCGCGATAAGCGTGGCATCGATAAGTAAATTATCAGTAAAAAATATGTTCATGAATGACATGGGCATCATAAGAAAAAGCATCTCGGAACCCATATAAAAAGAATAGTTTAAAACATCTGCCCGGGGAAGTTTGTTAGTGTTATCTGCGCTGCTCATAAGTTGACCTCCTTGAAAAATAAATCGGATGTTACGACAATGAATCAAACGGAAAACATGGAACGTGTATACAGGGCTGCTGTAAGTTAAAAAGGCTAAATAGATTTTGCTTTTTAATTAAAGAAAGGCTTTTATCCTCCTTTGCCTGTATTCCGGGCCGATAAGTGGGTTAATAAAATTTTACCCAAAAGACATGTTGAACTAGGTTTAAGATTGATGAGCAAAAAAAGCAAGAAAAAACCAGATACCAAAGACATGAAATCAGAGATAAGAGATCAGAGCATCGTCCTTACCTGCTTTCCGAAGGGCTGGTAATATTAAACAGGTATAAAACAAAGTAGCCCGAATTGGAAATAAACTAAAAGGCCTTGACAACATTTAAACAGGAATTATTTATTTTTTTACAGACTGCAATCGCAGGTTTGTATTTATCAAATTAATATTGATCAAAATCTTTTTTTATTCTCATAATTTTCTTTCAGGGCTCATGATTTTTTGAGCCGGATCAAATTTAAGTTTAAGAGGAGGAAATGATCATGGCAGTTTCAGAAAAAGCAAAAGAAAAACTTGATGCAGCCGGTAAAGAAATAAAAGATGCCGTAGATGGCCTTAAAAAAGAGGTAAGCCTGCTCACTGATAAAATAAAAGAAAAATTTAAAGATGCAGGCAAAGAAACCCGCGAGTCTGTGGATGAACTAAAAAAAGAAGTAAAACACCTTTCTGACAGAGTAAAAAACCTGATACCGGGTAAAAGAAAAAAAGAGCAGGTTCCAGTGCATGTAAGGCATCCGCATAAAGACTACAGGCATTACCCGGTTATGGACCCGTTTGGAATCTCTGACAGTTTTTTTGATGACTTTTTTGATCCGCTGCCTGCCCGCCCAGGCCGTATATCCCCATGGGGTTCTACACTGGCAGGATGGCCGAGCGTAAACATGGATGAAACAGGAGATAAAATAAGGATAACAGCAGAACTGCCCGGGGTGGAAAAGGAGAATATTGATATTTCTCTTTCGGGAAACAGTATTACCCTAAAGGGTGAAAAAAGAGACCAGGAAGAAAAGAAGGGAAGAAACTATTACCGGCTTGAGCGTTATTACGGCTCCTTCAACAGAACGCTGGAGCTGCCCTGTGAAGTGGACGCGGATAAAATAGATGCATCGTTTAAAAAAGGAGTTTTAACTGTTAATCTGCCTAAAACTTCGGAAGCGATAAAACAGAGTCACAGGATAACGGTTTCTTCAGGGTAGTATATCGGATCACTCATTATAAAATATTTCTCTCCCTTGCCTGCCAGGGCGTAGCTGAAAGCGAAGACCGGACGGGAGAGGCCGGGTGAGGGTGGAAAAATAGAAACTCAATACAGCATTGCTGTTTTATCCCCCTCCCTTAATCCCTCCCGCCAGGGGAGGGAAATTTTTAAAAGCTATTCCTTAAGTCAACACCATTGGTATTTATTCCCGGCCTGTTTTCGTCATTCCCGCGCAGGCGGGAAACCATTTTAGTTTTTAAGGCAAAAGCTAATGGATACCAGCCTTCGCGGGTATGACGGTACGCGAGGCCTATTAATTTTAAATCAAAATTTTGTTGTTCCACTTTATTTTGGATACTAATGATTTTTATTACTATCTGATTTTCTTCTTCCTTTTTAAAACCAGCATCATCATTTCCTTAAGCTCAGAGCATTTTAAAATATATGCTGCGGCTGCATAACTGATTACACCAGCAGACACATCTGCAGGTACAGTAACAAATAGAGAAACAGCTCCGCCTGTTTTCAAATATTTATCAAAGTAAAATACGCATCCGCCCATCACAGAACAGCATACGAGAATTTTTATAAACCGGACAATCCACCCGGTGTTTATCAAGCCTGAAATACCGATCTCCTTTATAAAGTAAATCAGTAGAATCGTCTGCACTATCTGGCTTATGGAATTCGCAAAGGCAATACCCTTATGCTGCATTACCTGTGAAAGCATGACAGCGCACACAATATTTACAATCATCACAAAAAAAGAGATCTGCACCATTCTCTTTAAAAACCGCGCAGCCTGGTACCCGGTTGATAAAATTCGGTTCCATGAAATAAACAGTAACCCAATCATGTGGTACTTCAATGCCCCTGCTGTCATTGCTACACTGTTCGCATCAAAGGCGCCTCTTTCATAGAGCAAAGATACAATATCTTTAGCAAGAAGTATTGTGCAGGTCATAATGGGCAGGCTTATAAAGGCGGTCAGCCTCATTGAAAAATTCAGATCTTCTTTTACCTGATCATAATTTCTTTCCAGTATTAAAACAGAAAATCTGGGAAGTATGACAGTAACTATAGAAATAACAAAAACTCCCAAAAACATCTCCAGCAGCCGGTTGCTGTAGTTGAGTGACGATATTGCGCCCTCACCGGTCATGGTAGCGATCAGGTTACTTACTATAATATTAATCTGATAGATACCTACGCCGAACATTGTAGGCACAACAAGCTTAAAGGTTTCTTTAATGGCAGGGCCTGACAGGTTAATATCTTTAAATAATTTAAAACCCTTTTTCTTAAGAAACGGGAAATGAAAAGCCATTTGAGCAGCGCCTCCCGCGACCACTCCAATTGCAAAACCAACGGTAGGATTTTCAAACCTCTTAAACAGGAAGAGAGCAAAACTGATGATGCTGATGTTTAATAAAACCGGTGTTGCAGCAGAAACCCAGAAAGTGGAAAAGGAATTTAAAACTCCCTGACCCACAGCAGCCAGTGATATAAAAACAATATAAACAAACATAAACTGCGTTAAAAACACAGTTAAGTCGAGCGCTTCATTTTCAAAGCCAGGGGCAAAAACATATTTAACCAGCCATGGAGAAGCAAGAATGAAAAGAGCGCTGAACAGAGTAAGGATAATTGTAGCCATCCAGAAAAAACTTGCAGAAAAACCAAGGGCAGCCCGATCGCCATCTTCTTTCTGCACCCGGCAGAATACCGGTATAAATGCGTTAATCATTACACCTTCGGCTGTAAGCCTTCTAAAGAGATTCGGAAGGCTGAAGGCCAGTGTGAATGCATCGCTATAAAATGAAGTTCCCAGCAGCCTTGCACGAACCAGGTCCCTGACCAGACCTAGTATTCTGCTGACCATTGTAATAATGCTGATAATACCAACTTTCTTTATAAAGCTTCTTTTATGTTTTAAATCGCTGCTGTTCATCAGGTTATTAATTGCTACTTTTCAGGCATCGGCAGCTGCTCAAAACTCGTGCGTGCATTGAGTTTTTCAATCCATCCTGTCACATTTTTATATGGTGAATAATCATGCCGGGCCATATCAGCAATAAGCACAACACTTCCCACATTTATATCCGCAAGAGTAAACTTCCCGCCCAGCATATACTCCTTTCCATCAAGATGTGCCTCAAGTATTGCAAAAGGTTTTGCGAGTTCTTCCATTGCCTTTTCAATTACCAGTTCATCTCTCTCATCCTCAGGAAGAAACACCCTGTTAAATGCGATTGTATAAAGATGATTCTGCATCTCTAAAAGAGACCAGTAACTCCACTGATCAATAAGCGCCTTTTCTTCTGGAGTTGATCCGGCAAGTTCTGATCCGTATTTTTCTGCAAGGTAATTGTTAATGGCCATTGACTCCCATAAAACAAAGTCACCGTCCACTATGCAGGGAATTTTGCCATTGGGGTTAAGGTCCAGATAGGCAGGATTAAACTGTTCCCCTTTTCGCAAATCAACATCCACAGTTTCAAACTCCAGTCCCATCTCAAGCATAAGGACATGACACCTGAATGCACTTCCAATTTTTCCACCGTATATTTTTATCATGTTTTTTCTCCCTTTATGGTTTATCGCATACTAACTTCTCAGCCTGTAAAGAGTAAGCTTCCTGTTAATATCAAACTGCACATCAAAAGACGTTTTAAAAGCATCAATATATCTACTGTCTGCTGCAGGTTCTTCATTAATGGTCTCAACTGTTATTTTGGTAACAGGATTAAACTCCCGTTCAAGCATATTTTTAAAAAGAGCCATACACTTTTCTGCATCAGTGTCATCAGGCTCAACCATAAAGGTAACAGCCCTCCCTTTGTTTTCACAAAACATTAAAGGCGTTTTCCCCTTGTACACTACACTGTTACCAGGCAAGCGTTTAGGCAGAGTCCCTTTAAAACAGTCAGCCGGCACACCGCACAGTGAAGCAGGGTCCATGGCGTTTATCCAGTATATATTTTCCTCGACTTTAAAACCTGAAAGCATCTGAAATGCTCTTCGGCAAACAAACTGCGGGCCCGGGACATCATTAAAAAAATACCCGGAAAATATTTCACCTGAAAGCTCCATTATACGCAATGACCGGAAAAGCTCTCGCCAGCTGAATTCCGGAAGTTCTTTAAAAAGCAGTTCGCGGAAGATAATCCCATACCTGTCAAACAGCAGTCTCACCCTGTCTTTTTTTAATTCTTCCTGTTCAATCAGGTCGGGTTCCGTTTCTGTTACAGGCAGCCTGAACCAGTTTCCGGTGTGGGACAGAGATCCTTTCCACCTGCTGAAACCGCTTCTCCTGGCCGATCCTCTTCTTTTATTTACAGGATATTTTTCTGATGATTCAGAAGCCTTGAATTTATTTTCTATTCCTTTTCTCAGGGATGAGTAGCTGTCATTGGAGACAACTCCATTCCACACACCGTTCCACAGCCTTTCCGTTAAACGGGCTGCGCTGACATCCGATTTTTCCATAAGGCCGAAAAACTCAAACTTGCCGGTGCTGCTTCCGAACAGATCATCAAAGGAGTCTGGTTCTTTTTCATCAGCACTTTGTGCTGCCAGAAGATCAATCTCTGATTCAAAACAGAAAGCTGTCTTCTGTTTCTCAAACCCCTTCCACCTGAGATCTGTCTCATGGAAAATCCTGTCCAGCCACTCAGGTTTGTAATCAGCTGAACGGGCAGGAAAGAGAGCCTCTTCCCACAATTCCGGGGATAACGGAAGGCAAAGCAGTTTCTCAATGCTGCTGAAAAAGCTCTCCGTATCTTTTGCTGGAGTGATAATACCCTGATATTTTGCAAGGAACAGGGAGAGACAGTCTGCCTCAAGCGGATTAAAAGCAGGTGCGGCCTTTGATCTTTTTATACGAAGAAGAATCTCAAAATTTTCACTGTCGCAGAACAATACACCGGAAACACCATCGATAAGCTTTCCTGAAATAATATCATTTGACTCAACAAGCGATTCAAGCACAGGTGCAAGATCTTTGATCGCAATACCAAAATCTTTGGATATTTTTTCTATACTTACAGGGCCGTAAAACCTCAGCCACTCGGCAATTAAATTGTTTATTATCTCATCAAAAGTTTTAGATTCCGTCAGACGTTTTTCATAGCCAGGTTCAAAAGAGATTTCATCCCCGTTAAAAAGCTCTGCTGATATCTTTCTGTTAAACTTTGCCACACCTTTTTTAATAAGGGGATACAATTCAAGGGATGCAGTCAAAGGTTCCAAGTTAATTCCCGGGTATACATAGACAAGCTTGTTTTCTATGGGCGAAATTATGTCACTGCTTTTAATACCGGAATCCCTTTCAATGGCAGACAAAAGCATATCCCATTCTTCATGCGGAATTAATATACGCTCCTTCACCCAGTCAAGCAGCTCATCAGGTTCAATAGGCGAGTAACCCCGGCTGAGTCTCTGTCTCTTCTGCTCAAATTCATGCACAGTATCAGCATCAACAGCAGGACGAAGGTCAGCATTAAAAACAACATCCTTAAGCAGATCACCCTTAAGAGCGGAATTACCTGATGCAGGCTGATCAAGTTCATACATGTACTGATTAATCTGGTTCCAGCCCAGTCCCGATGCAAAGGGGCTGGGTCTTGAAGTGCCGGCAGCTGACCATGTTATGATCCCTGATTCAAGTTCGCCCAATACTTTTTTGAGATTATCAAGATCAAACTCATCATTAAGGCATGTACGCCATGTTTCTATAAGTATGGGAAAGTCATCATATTTTATTATTTTTTCCAGCAGCTTTTTAGATCTGAGCCTTGTCATCCATAACGGCATTCTCTCGCTCATTTTGTTTCTGGTGACAAGAAGCGCACGTCCTGCGCACTCCCTGAATCTTGCCCCAAAAAAACCTGATTTTTCAAGCTGCATCTTAAGGTAATGGTCAACAGTGGATGCTGTTACAAGGGACAGTATTTCTTCGGGCTCAATACTGCTGTCAAGCTGAAACACAATAGAGTCATTGCCAGGATATATCTCAAGGTTTTCCCCGTATTTTTCAGCCCATGCAGCATTTATCGCCATGGCATAGGGGCGGTTAAGCCTTCCGCCCCACATGGTATGAATAACAAGCTGGTTTCCCGGAACACCTGCAGGACCTGTATTAACAAGCTCAAACAGCACATGGTGCCGGTGAGGCAGGTCTGTATCTGTATAATCTTTTTGCCTTACTAGAAAATCCTTAAGCTGCCCGGATGATGTCACATCCATGAAATGATGTTCCCGCAGAAATTCTTCAAAATCATCTTCTTCCACACGGCCGTTTGCCGTCTCAAGGAATGAAGCTATTTTATCGGAAAAATAAAAATCACGGTTAAGCTCATTGCTTCTCCAGAATGGAGTATCCATAATACTGGAACCGGTTGGAGTAACAAACACATCATTATGGGTTATCTTATTAATTTTCCAGTTGCCGGTTCCAAAGGTCATAAGCTGGCCGGTTCTTGCTTCCCACACATACTCCTCATCCAGGTCGCCTATAACAGCACCGGTATCCTTGTGCCTCAGCTTATAGTAGCCCCGGTCGGGTATTGTTCCGCCGGACATGTATACAGAAAGTATGGCGCCTTTTTTAGCTTTTACAGTGTTGTCTATCCTGTCTATTGAGACACGGGGGTTCAGCTCTCTTATCCGGCTCTCACTGTATTTTCCTGCGAGCATTTCCAGCACAAGATCAAACTGAGTTTTTGACAGATCCCTGTAGGGATAACTTGCGCAGATCCACATATAGAGATCATCAATGTCCCATGTTTCCATGGCAGTCATGGCGATCAGGACCTGTGACAGAACATCAAGGGGGCACATCACAGGTTCTACAGGTTCAATATCCTGAGAGATGACAGACTGCGCCAGCACAGCTCCCTGTAAAAAATCATGGTCATGGGTTGGAAAAAGCGTGCAGCGGCTTTCCTCCCCTACCCTGTGCCCGGCCCGGCCTATTCTCTGAATTGCAGATGATATGGAAAAGGGAGACTGGAGCAGCACCACTTCATCAAGTGCGCCAATATCTATTCCCATTTCAAGTGAGCTTGTTGCCACTATGGCCTTAAGCTCGCCTTTTTTAAGCTTCTGCTCAACCTCGGTTCTAATTTCGCGGGACAGTGACCCGTGATGAGCGTATGCGGTATTATGATCCTGCGCCTGGTTAATCAGGTAGGTAATCTTTTCGCTGAGTCTGCGGCTGTTGGTAAATATAAGTGTGGACCTGTTATTTGAAACAACCTCTCTGCATTCATCAGCAAGATAATCCCATACAGAGTCTTCGGGCGGTCTGTTGACCGCATCCTGAGGAAAGGAGATGAGTACCCTGTATTCCTTTTTATCATCAGACCTTATTATAGAAACATTGCGGGGTATGTATTCATGGTATGGAGCGTCACCCATGATTTCAAAACCGCCCACAAACCGTGCAACCTTTTCAAGGGGCCTCACAGTTGCAGAAAGAGATACACGCTGAAACTCACCGCTAAGCCTTACGATACGATCCACTGCAGTAATCAGGTGCACGCCCCGCTTGTCGCCCACCACAGCATGAATCTCATCAAGGATAACGGTTTTTACACCGGTAAGGATTCCCCTGCCGCTTTTTGAGCTTATAAGGATGTTAAGACTTTCGGGTGTTGTGATGAGTATTTCGGGAGGATGCCTTAACATCTTTCTGCGGTCGGACTGGGTAGTGTCGCCGCTTCGGGTCATCACATTTATCTGCGGGAAAGATTCATTATTTACAGCAAAGTAATCATGCAGTTCATTTAAAGGCTGAAGCAGATTTCTTTTTATATCGTTGTTTAAGGCCTTTAAGGGAGACACGTAAAGAATTCGGGTAGTACCTGTTTCCCATGCGCCTGTTATAAGCTGATTGAGTGCCCATAAAAAAGCCGTAAGTGTTTTACCGCTTCCGGTGGGTGCCGTGATAAGAACATGCCTGTCAGATGCAATCTCAGGCCATGACTTTTTCTGAATATCGGTAGGTAATCCGATATTTTCTTTAAACCATTTTACAATGAGTGGGTGGAAGATGTTTTCCATCGCTGCCGTGAGTAAATGGATAAGACCTGTGTCTGATTAGCAAAAGATAAAACATTATTTCACCACCCGTTCGCGCTGCTCACTCGAGGCACCGAGAACACAGAGAAAAACATTTTTATTTTAAAAAAAAACATAAATCAGCTTTTAGTTTTTTTGTCTTTCTCCGTGCTCTCTGTGCCTCTGTGGTGAACCTGTTTTTCAGGCGTTTAGCAAAAGCTATTCCCCTGTTTCAAACCTGAATTCCTGGTCAGGGTCAACTATGGCAAGCACCCTTACGATACAGCCGTCGCCGCCGTCCCAGCGCCATGGGAATGCCATGAAGAAGCATCTTTTGCCTGTAACAGCATCAAGATCGCCGCCGATGTTTTCAATACCCGGAACACCGCCCTTTACCATCAGGTTTTTATGGCCGGTCTCCCATCCCGGAAAATCATCCTTCGGATCTCTTCCTGTTTCTGCCTTATATTCATCAATAAGATGAGGCTGGGATGGGCCAAGACCATGATCAACCAGCTTGGTAGCTATGGGATGGTCGTTTGCCTGATGACCATATCCCACCAGCTTTATTTTTTTATCAACAAGCCACTGTGCTCCTTCACCATAGATACCGCAGCCGTATGCGAAGTACTCGTCAGTATCTGCCCATTTGTGATGGAAGCCGGTATTTATCATTACAATATCGCCTTCCTGAATTTTAGGCGTGGCATTTTCAAGATCTTCTGCTGTAATCACACCCCATTTTCCCTTTGGGATAGAAACAGCAACGCCTGTTCCGGCAAGACGCCACAGGGGATAGTCAGAGATACCGGGAGTATTTTCTGTAACATGAACAGGCGCATCCATATGTGTACACCTGTGCATGATACCTTCCCAGTTCATCTGATAGATACCGTCCTTTGCATGAAATTTATCTACTGTAACATTTACACCGGGTGATGAAGGCCATTCCGGCATGTGCTGATGAAACGAATGGCTTAAATTATATATCTGAAGACTCATATCATTATTCCTCTTTGTCTATAATGTTTACCTTTGTCTCTGATTTCCGAAGTCACTTAAAACCTATTCGGTTTCTTTGCCGGAATCAATGCGGGTTTTCCCTTCCGGATCGATCATGGCTACAAACCTTACCGGACATGCATCACCATACCTGAACTTCCAGGGTGTAGCTACAAAGGTAGCTCTTTTTCCGATCAGCTCATCAACATCACCGCCGACCTGTTCAATAGTAGGTATATTTGCGCCAAGAAGGACTTTATGGGCAGCGTTCCATTCAGGGAACTCTTTTTTTGCATCCTTGCCCGTTTCCGCTTCATAGGCAGGTGCAAGTCTTTTCATAAAAGGTCCGCCCCTGTGAGGCCCGAGGGAAGTTGCCAGAGGGCAGTCTATCTGCTGTGTATCAACAGCAACCATCTTACACTCTTTTGCAACGAGCCACTCGGCAGCATCCTTTGAAAGGCCTGGGCATTCTCCGAAATATTCTATAGAGTCTGAGTATTTGTGGTGCCATCCGGTTACAATGACAACAATGTCTCCGTTTTTCACACCCGGTTTTGCGGCTTCAAGATCTTCTGCAGTGATAACTTCATACCTGCCCTTGGGGATTCCAAGAACAACGCCGTTACCAAAAAATCTGTCTTCGGGAATGGCTTCCAGGTCAGCTCCCTTCTGAATCATATGAATAGGAGCATTCATGTGAGTACCTGTATGCATTACAGTGTTAATTTTCCAGGCCAGTACACCATGCTGTGCATGTTTAACCGAACGGAACATCTTAACGTCATCCTGTCCGGGGTATGATGGAACACCGTGTCCCCAGGGATGACTGAGGTCAAGAAACTGAAGACCTGAATAAGGGTCAGAAACAAATGACATAGTAACCTCTCTTTCTAGTATTTATAGGAATTTAACTGACAGGGTCTTATATATAAAAAAAGACTTATCAGTCCGCCATTAAAAAAAATAACGGGCCTCCTTAACTATGTATAAAAAACATAATCATAACCAAAAAGACCACAATATTAATTACTTATCGATATTAAGACATGGTAATAAGCATTTTTTATCCGGTTGCGAGTTTATGGAGTTTCAGCTTTTATGTCAATGAATAACTCCCTGAAACTCCGTAAAAACCATTCTTTAAACCACTGATATTCCGCACTCTTAAGAACATCCGATTTAATCCAAATACATTTATTTTTATAATGTATAAGTTAAAATTTCAGGTAAACCAAAAAATATTGAAATTATTTCAGTTTTCTTTTAAGAACTAAATATACCTGTAATTGTCAACCCGATAAACAATTATTGAGGAACAGTGTTTTATGCAGCTGGACGATATTCTCGAAAAAACCTCTGATGGTATTTGTGTATGCAGCAGCATTCCGGATGAACCATTCATAATATTTTCCCGCTGGAACCACAGAATGGAGGAAATAACAGGATATACTATTAAGGAGATAAATAACCTGGGATGGCATAAAACCATGTACTCTGTCCCAGAACTTCAGCCAAAATCAGCAGAACATATTGCAAGTTTCAGGAACGGCAATAATAACATGAAAGAAGAATGGACTGTTGTCTCAAAGGACGGAAAGATAAAATCTCTGTCTGTATCCATCTCTGAAATAAAAAAAGAAAATAATCAGACTCACTTCTTAGCGGTAATGCAGGATATCACAGCACAAAAACATAACGAAGAGACCATAAACAAACTGCAGGCCCAGTTTTCCCATGCACTTGAGATAGCCCAGCTGGCGCCGTGGGAGTATGATGTCCGTACCGACACATTCAGGTTTAATGATTATTTTTATAAACTCTTCGGAACTTCAGCAGAAGAAGTAGGGGGTTATGAATTGACTCCTGACGAATATGCGGAACGTTTTCTTTATCCTGATGATATCCCCGTTGTAAGAAAAGAAACTCAAAAGGCCCTTAAAACAAAAGATCCTGATTTCGCGAGAAAACTGGAACACCGCATAAAATACTCGGACGGCAGTACCGGCCATATGTCTGTAAAAATTTATATTAAAAAAGACGCTATGGGTAACACTATTACAACCTATGGCGTAAATCAGGACATTACTGACCTGAAAAAAATGGAAGAAAAATTAATTGAGGCTACTGAAAAATACAGCATAATTTTTAACAGATCGGTTGAAGGGCTTTATGTTCATAACTTAGATGGGCAGATTATAGATGCAAACGAAATAGCCTGTCAGCAGACAGGTTATTCAAGGGAAGAACTTCTGAAAATGAACGCACTGGACCTGCATGTTGATACGGATGATACATTAAAACTTTCAGAGGATGAGGTTTTTAAATCATGGAGGAAACGGGAACCGGGAGAAAAAGTGCTGATTTTTGCTGCTCACAAAAGAAAGGACGGGACTGTATTTCCTGTTCAGATAACATCAGGAGCCGCATACTTCGGCAAAACAAAAAATATCCTGTCGGTTGTACAGGATATAACGGAACGTAAACGAGCTGAAGAAGAAAAGGATGAAATGACAAATCGTCTGCAGCAGGCACAGAAGATGGAAAGCATAGGAACACTGGCAGGCGGAATTGCCCATGACTTTAACAACATTCTTTTACCTGCAATGCTGCATACTGAAATTATCATTAATGATCTTCCTCCTGATCACCCGCTGCAGGAGGATGCGAAAGAGGTATTAAATTCAGCAAAACGGGCAAAGGAACTGGTTCAGCAGATTTTAACTTTTGCGCGTAAAAAGGCCGTCAAAAAAATTGTATTAAGATCGTCTCTTGCCATCAGGGAAGTTATAAAATTTTTAAGGTCAACCATACCTGCTACTATAGATATAATTTATGATGTTAAAACAGACCAGGACACTATCCTGGCAGACCCTGTACAGTTAAACCAGATTGTAATCAATCTGTGCAGCAATGCGGCTCACTCCATGAAAGACAATGGCGGTTCTTTAAAAATTACAATAGACAGCGAAACCCTTTCCAATAAAAAGACCGAAAGGTTTCCCGGCTTAAAACCCGGAAAATATATAAAACTGTCAGTTGAAGATACAGGTACCGGAATAGCCCCGGATGTCAGGGATAAAATATTTGAGCCCTACTTTACGGAAAAAAGAGCAGGTGAAGGAACCGGACTCGGACTTTCTATAATACATGGAATTGTAAAAAATTTTGGCGGGGACATTGATGTAAAAAGCATTCTGGGAAAAGGCACAGCTTTTCATGTCTACCTGCCTTATATAAAAGCTGAAGCTGAGCCCCAGGTTGAAAACAAGCATAAAATCCAGGGCGGAGGAGAACGCATACTTTTTATTGATGATGAAAAACCGGTCGTTGATATCAGCAGGAAAATACTGAAAAGGCTAGGCTATACAGTAACAGCAATAACAGATGCAGCCCGGGCGTTTGATATTTTTAAAGAAAAGCCAGAAGACTTTGACCTGGTTATTACAGATATGACAATGCCTGAGATTACAGGCAAAGAACTGTTTCATGAAATGAGAAAAATAAAACCTGGTCTGCCCGTAATCATCTGTACAGGTTTCAGCCATACAATTGATGAAAAAGAAGCAGCAGAAATAGGCATTAACGGCTTCATCTATAAACCGATCACAAAGGTTGATATGGCCCGGGTTATAAGGGAAGTTCTGGATAGCACATCAAAAGACTGACTGGTTTAAACCCTGCGGTAATTTAAAGAATGAGCCTATTTCTTTCCATGTCGAAAGCCTCTGTATACCGTTATTTAAAACAGCATTCCTGTTCCAGGGTTTATCAAAAAGAATTACCGCAGTATTCATCTTTCTGCACAGAAATTGAGCCATATCAAATGAATCTTCAACAGCAAGCACAAACTCCATCCCGGATAAATCTTCCAGGCTGATTGCCTTATTTTTATCAGCGCCGGGTCTGGAATACTTATCCACCATTATAAAAGAATCAAAAGGCACTTTATTACTTTTGAGCCATTCAAGGCTTGTGTCGTATGTAGATGTGAGTCTTCCAGTTACAACTGAAATTTTTACGCCCAGTTTTTTCCACCTGTTAAGCACATCAACAGCGCCTTCCATGGGTTTTAGGCCAAGAATTATTTCAGGGGTGTGAACAAGCTTAAAAAAATAATCATACTCGGCATCAGTAAGGGAGAATGATTCCTGGAGGTTAAATGTATTAATTTCTTCAAAATCTACGGATTTACCGAGTTCACGTTTTAAAATATCCGTATAGTGACAGGTGGTTTTAGCAATCACATCATCAAGGTCAACATATACAGCAGGCGAATTTGTCTTCTGCATTACTCCTCTACAATCACTTTTACGCCTTCCGGAACTTTAAAATCAAAAAAGCTTTCATCAAGACCTTCTTTTTTTTCAAATTTTCCAAGTTTGAATCTTGTAATATTACCTATAATATCGATATTTTCGATCCTGACTATCCGGTATTCATCAGCAGATACAGTCACACTCAGATGATCAATCTCTTCAAAGGAATTTTTAGGCGTAAGAGTAAGCTGGTAAAACTCCGATGATTCGGAGTCTTCAATTGTCACATCAAATGTCTCTTCAGGATTCTTGAGTCCCATGAATATCATGCTGTATATTTCAAGAAGGTCTCCCATGTTATCGTGCCTGTATGCTGTCTTTTCTTCAGGCACATACCACCATATGCTTTTACCGTTGGAGATTATATCTTCCTTTGCAGGCGTGACCTGCTCTATCTTTAAAAAATGAGGTTCCTTAAAGTAGAAAGTGCCCGAAGCTTTATCGGCGCCAAAATCATCATCAAGCATCGCAAGGGATCTTGATATAATTTCTCTTTCATATGGTACAGCCATACCATTGCCGAACTCTTTGTTGTTTTCAACAATCTTTTCAAGTATCGAACTCAGTTTTACTTCAGCATGTACAGCAGTACTGCACAGCAGCATCATAAGCAGTAACGATAAAATAAATCTCATTTTATTTTTCATATGTATACCTTCTCTTTAATCTCTTCGGCCAATAACATCCCGGGCCTTTACCCCGTCGGAGGGCCCGACGATGCCTTCTTTTTCCATAATTTCTATCATTCTTGCAGCCCGGTTATAACCAACCCTGAGTTTTCTCTGAAGCATGGAAATGGATGCCTGTCCTGTCTGAATAACCACATCAACAGCCATATCGTATTTCTCATCCTTTTCCAGCTCTTCTTCTATTTCAACTTCATCCTTTGAAACATGCTCTACTATGCTGTTGTCATAGTCCGGCTTCATCTGTCCCTTTACAAAATCGGTTACTCTTTTCACTTCATCATCCGAGATATAAGCGCCGTGTATTCTTGTAAGCTTTCCTACTCCCGGAGGCATAAACAGCATGTCGCCTTCACCTAAAAGGTGCTCTGCACCGTTTGTATCGAGTATGGTTCTGGAGTCTACCTTTGAACTTACCTGGAAAGATATTCTTGTTGGAAAGTTTGCCTTGATAATACCGGTAAGAACATCAACCGAAGGTCTCTGGGTTGCAATAATAAGATGTATTCCGGCGGCCCTTGCCATCTGGGCAAGACGTGTTATTGATTCTTCCACATCCTTGGAGGACACCATCATAAGGTCTGCAAGCTCATCAATAATAAGGATGATGTAAGGCAGAGGCTTACCCAGGCCTTCGCTGCCGTCAACAGCAGTCACCTTCTTCTGCTTCATGATCTTTTTATTATAGGCATCTATATTCCTTACTCCCCTGTCAGAGAGCAGCATATAACGCCTTTCCATCTCCTGGACAGCCCACCTTAAGGCCCTTGTGGCTTCCTTGGGCTCTGTCACAACAGGGTGCAGAAGATGAGGTATATCTTTGTATACAGAAAGCTCAATCCTTTTAGGGTCTATCATTAAAAGCTTTGCGGCATCCGGAGGAAGTTTAAATAGCAGGCTGTTTATCATCGCATTAAGCGAGACGCTTTTACCTGTTCCCGTAGCCCCTGCTACAAGCAGGTGGGGCATCCTGACCAGATCGGATATCACTGGAGAACCTGTTATATCCATACCAAGGGCAATGGTAAGCTTGTTGTTAGAGTCCTTGAAACTGGCGGAGGAAAGAACTTCCTTAAGGTAAACATGGTCACGCTTGTTATTTGCTATTTCAATACCTATTGCAGATTTACCGGGAAGAGGTGCAACAATACGCACGCTCGGGGCTCTCAATGCAAGGGTAAGGTCATCGGCGAGTCCTGCAACCTTGCTTATCTTTATGCCCGGAGCCGGCTTATACTCGTACATGGTGATAACCGGGCCCGGAGAAATTTCCACAACTTCGCCCTGTACGCCGAAATCAGCGAGTTTCTTTTCAAGACGTCTTGCATTCATCTCAAGACTTTCTTTCTGAACTTCAACCCATTTTTCTTCAGGAGGATCATCAAGAAGGTCGGTAGAAGGAAGCTTGAACCCTCCCGTATCCATAAAAGAGAAGGCCTCCTGTTCCGGCTTTTTAAATGTCTCTTTCTTGGGTTCTACAATCTTGACCTTTGTTTTAGGCTTTTTCTTTTCCTGCTCTATTATTTTTTTACGTACAATCTTTTTACGGGTCTTTTCTGCCTTTTTGGTCCGGTACTCTTTTATTGTCCTGTAGCCGAATATGAACCAGAGAGCAACCTTAGAAAAAAGCCACCCGAGAGACATACGCGTGCACAGCATAAATGCAATCAGAAAAACCGTAATAAGAAGTATATTGGCGCCAAAATTATTCAGTATACCCGAAAGAAAATCCGCCGCAAAAAAACCTATTATACCGCCGCTTCCGCTTCCCAGCTCTCCCCCGCTGTACTCTACAACCCCCGGAAACTGAAGGCTGAGTATCCCGGAAAATGAAACCAGGAGGACCAGTACTGCTGCAATATACCTGACGGGAGGTACAAGAGGCCTGCTGCTGAAGGAAAGTATCATCAGAATAATAAAAACAGCCACCAGCCAGAAGGATGAAAACCCTATCAGGTGAAACAGGTAGCCTGATATATGTGACCCCACTGTTCCAAACAGGTTATGCACCTCACCGCTGCTGTTTGCCCTTATCCAGAAGAGAGGATCTCCCGTATGATATGTAAAGAGGCTTACACTGAGGATAACTGTTATAAGCAAAAAGATTATGCCTCTTATCTCTTTCCTGATAGGTTCAGAACCTGCTGCCGTATTTTTTATTTCTTTCTTTTTCTTTTCCAATTTCGCTCTATACCGGTATTATTATAGGGAGAATCAAAGGTCGGCGATCTATAGTTTTATAAAAAAACCGCTTCAGACGTCTCTTGATATCGGAGCCGATGTCCGACCATTCCATATGTTCAAGGTGATCAACTTCAGAAAGAAGCTCAAGCACCTGGGCTTTTGCTTCATCAAGAATTTCTCCGAGGTCATCTTCAAATACAAAGCCCCTGGAAATAATATCAGGCCCGTAAAGTATTTCACCTGTCTGATCGTCTATAACAAGCAGAGCAATTACTACACCGTCCCCTGAAAGTTTCAGCCTGTCCCGCAGAACAATGTCGCCAACATCTCCAAGGCCTTTTCCGTCTACAAGTATTCTGCCTGTGTGTTCTTTTTCGCCCAGCCATGCAGTAGCATCGCTGAAACATATTGTATCGCCGTTTTCAGCCAGTATACTGTTTTCATGCTGAATACAGGTTGCCTCTGCAAGTTCAATATGCTTTACAAGATGCCTGTATTCTCCATGGACAGGGATAAAATATTTCGGTTTAACCAGGTTGAGCATAAGTTTAAGCTCCTCCTGGTATGCATGTCCTGACGAATGAATATCGGACATCTTGTCATATATAACCCTGGCGCCCCTTCTGTAAAGGCTGTTTATAATAGATGTAATCGCCTTTTCATTTCCGGGGATGAACCTCGACGAAAGAATAATAGTATCACCCTGGGCTATTTCAATATCCTTATGGTTTCCGTTGGCCATCCTGGTAAGAGAAGACATGGGCTCACCCTGGCTTCCGGTCGTGATAATGGCTATTTCCTTTTCAGGGTATTTTTTTATCGCCTTTTCCGCTATCTCAACATCTTCAGGGATATTCATCATCCCAAGCTTTGAAGCCATACTGATGTTGCCCTTCATGCTCTTTCCGCTGAAGGCCACTTTTCTTCCGTATTGCGCGGCAAGATAAACTATCTGCTGTATTCTTGCAATATTTGATGAAAACACCGCAATTATAAGCCTGCCCTCGGAATGACGGAAAATATTTTCAAGGGAGTCTCTGACCTCAGACTCGCTAAGAGTATATCCCTCTCTTTCCACATTGGTTGAGTCGGAAAAAAAGGCAAGCACACCCTTTTCACCATAATAGGAAAACCTGTTAAGATCAGTGTGGTAACCGTCAACCGGTTTATGGTCTATCTTAAAATCACCGGAATGTACAATTATACCTTCAGGTGTTTCAATGGCCAGTCCGGCACCGTCTATTATGCTGTGATTTACCCTGATATATTCAACATTAAATGACCCCAGGTTTAAAATATCCCCGGGAACCACCTTGTTGAACTTAATATCCCAGGGCAGATCAAATTCGCCAAGCTTTGCCTTTAAAAGCTCAATAGTAAAATTTGTGCCGTAAACAGGTACATTTACTTCTTTGAGCAGAAAAGGCAATGCACCGATATGATCCTCATGACCGTGGGTAAGCACAACAGCACACAGCTTTTCTTTATTTCGGGTAACGTAACTGAAATCCGGGATGACCATATCTATCCCCGGCATGTAGTCTTCGGGAAACATCAGACCTGCATCAATAACGAGCATATGCTGGTCATATTCAACGACCATCATATTTAAACCGATTTCACCCAGTCCCCCCAGCGGTATTACCTTCAGCATCAAGCTCCCCATCATGTTGTGTTTTGGCCAATACATTAATCTGAATACAGTTCTGAGTCAACTTGATTTATCCCTCAGAAATATGGCTTGATTTACCCGCCGCAACTATGCTAGTTGATGGGTAATTAAGTCAATAAAATGCTGCATAATAACATTTCAAATATTAATAACTTTATAGTTGAAGGGATAAAAATATGGCTAGTGTAAACAAGGTTATTTTAGTCGGGAATCTTGGATCAGATCCTGAAGTCAGGTACTCTCCATCCGGAACGGCAGTTGCGAACTTCAGTCTCGCCACAACCGATCAGTGGACAAACAAGGATGGCGGCAAGGAAGAAAAGACCGAATGGCACAGGATTGTGGCCTTTAACCGTCTTGGTGAAATCTGCGGTGAATACCTGCATAAAGGCAAGCAGGTTTATATAGAAGGCAAACTCCAGACAAGAGCCTGGGAAGATAGAGACGGTAATAAAAGGTATACAACCGAGGTTGTTGCAATGGCAATGCAGATGCTGGGACCAAAGGGCAGGGATAACGATACTGCCGGCAGAATGAACGACCGTCCGCCGATTGAAGAGCCGCTGTCTATTCCTGATGATGAAATTCCGTTTTAATCATCACTAAAAAAAGACACAAAAAAACCCGGATTACAATACATAGTATTATTTAATCCGGGTTTTTTATTATTATTCTTTATCGCTGTCGCTTTTCTTGTCTTCTTCTTTTTTGTATGAAATTTCTTCAGGCTCTTCCTTGGTTGCCTTTTTAAAATTTCTTATACCTTTCCCTATTCCGCTGCCTATTTCGGGAAGTTTACCGGCCCCAAAGATAATTAAAACTATTACAAGGATTATTATTAGCTCCATATAGCCAAGACCAAACATCATTTCCTCCGATTAAAATGGTCACCAGTGGGACCGCTGATTGTTTAACTTCCGGAAACCAGGGAAGTTTAAGTTCGTAAAAAAGTTTAAATAGCACCAAGATGCATACAAGTCAAGAAACGGATTTATTAGTTGCCCTGCAATATTCAAAAAAAGAGAGTCAAATGCGTTTTCAATTCAGAAACAGGCCGTTTTTGCATAAAAAACTCAACAAGATGCACCGGAGTACTTTTCAATGCAGATAATTCAGGTTTAACGGACTTTTCCCAGCATTGTCTGCCCCAGTTTTCCAAGATCTCCCGCAACTGAAATACCAGCATCTTCAAGTGCCTTAATTTTATCTTCGGCTTTTCCCTTTCCGCCTGAAATAATTGCACCTGCATGCCCCATTCTTTTTCCGGGAGGTGCAGTCTGACCTGCTATAAAGGCAACAACCGGTTTATTGAACTCGGCTTTTATATATGCTGCAGCTTCCTCTTCGGCTGATCCGCCGATTTCACCAATAAGAACAACACCTTCGGTATCAGGATCCTCTTTAAATTTTTTAAGATGATCGATATAGGATGTACCCACAATGGGGTCGCCGCCTATTCCTATACATGTAGACTGGCCCAGACCTGCCTTTGTAAGCTGGTCCACAACCTCATATGTAAGTGTGCCGCTGCGGGAAATTACGCCGATAGTTCCCTGTTTATGTATATGGGCAGGCATTATACCTATTTTTGTCTTGCCGGGAGAAATAACACCGGGGCAGTTGGGGCCTATAAGCACAATATCCTTTCCTTTAATAAATGCTGCCACCTTCACCATATCGGTTACCGGTATTCCCTCTGTGATACAGATTATCAGTTTTATTCCGGCTGCTGCAGCCTCAAGAATGGTATCTGCGGCAAATGGGGGAGGAACAAATATGCATGAAGTATTTGCCCCTTCTTTGACAACCGCTTCACGAATGGAATTATAGACAGGCACGCCTTCAACACTCTGACCGCCTTTTCCAGGTGTAACGCCTGCCACAACAGATGTTCCGTAGGCAAGCATCTGTGTGGTATGAAAGGTTCCTTCCCTCCCGGTAATGCCCGAAACAACAACTTTTGTATTTTCATCTACGAGTATGCTCATAAGAAGTCCTCATTTTTTTAATCGGGTTGGATTAAACCGTTAACAGAATCTCTAACGGCCATTAATATTTAAGAATAACCGACTGCCTCAGGAGACCTGCTGTTTCACCAGCTCTGCGGCCTCTGTCATATCAGATGCAACCAGGAACTTAAGCCCCGATCCCTCAAGAATTTTTCGGCCCTCTTCAACATTTGTGCCTTCAAGCCTTACAATAAGAGGAACATTTATTTCCTGTTTTTCGGCTGCTGCCAGAACTCCTCTTGCAAGGACATCACACCTTAAAATTCCGCCGAATATATTAATAAGAATTGCCTTAACCTTTTCATCTTCAAGAATGATCTTAAAGCCGTTTTCGATCATCTCCTCATCGGCTCCGCCACCCACATCAAGAAAGTTGGCCGGCTCGGCGCCTGCCATTTTAATAACATCCATAGTAGCCATAGCAAGGCCGGCCCCGTTAACCATGGCTCCAACATTACCGTCCAGGCGGATATAATTTAAACTGTATTTTTCAGCTTTCACTTCAAGAGGATCTTTCTCCCTTTCGTCATCAAGGTCTGCAAGATCCCTGTGCCTGAACATGGCGTTATCATCAAGGTCCATCTTTGCATCAACGGCAAGGACATTTCCCTGTTTTGTAATTACAAGAGGATTAATTTCGGTAAGGGAGCAGTCAAGACTAATAAAGGCGTTATATAGATTTTCCATCACCTTCATAAGCTCCCTGACTGTACCTGCTTCGGGAAGCGGATCAAGAGCATACACAAGGTTGCGTCCGTTATATGCTGTCCAGCCGACAGCAGGGTCAATATGCTCCTTTAAAACCAGCTCGGGATTTTTTTCAGCCACTTCTTCAATATCCATACCGCCTGACTGGCTGAATATCATGACAGGTTCGGCTTTTTCCCTGTCAATTGTCACTGCAAGATAAAGCTCACTTGCTATCTCAACACCTTCCTCAACAAGAACCTGGTACACCTTTTTACCTTCAGGTCCGGTCTGTTTTGTTACAAGGGGCGTGTTTAATATTTTTTCTGCCGCATCCTTTGCTTCCGATCGACTTTTAACAACCTTCACCCCTCCGCCTTTACCGCGCCCTCCTGCATGGACCTGCGCCTTTACTACCCAGGGCGGTCCGTTAAGGGCTTCAGATGCCGATTCCGCATCTTTGGCATTAACAGCAATTATACCGTCAGGTACCGGGATTCCGGATTTTTTAAAGATCTCCTTGGCCTGATATTCGTGCAGTTTCATAACTACCCTTTCAATATAGGTTAAGATTCCGACAATTTTGTTATTAATTATTAAATAGTAATGGTCAAGCCGCTGGAAAGCAATAAAATACAACAGCCTGACAGTAGAAATCTCTTACAATAAATAATATAATAATACTTATTTTTCATTTTCCAAGGCTATTTTTAATGGCACAAATCCTGCATAATTTCTAATCGGTTTTATTATTTTCCCTAATAACGACTTTTGACTCAGACATAATATCTCATAATACTCATTCACTTGAAATGTAACGATTTGGAGCACCAATGCAGGAGACAGACTCTAATAAAATCATCCCCCTGTCGTATGATAAAGCAGGACATAAAAAAGAAGACGAAAAAGTAAAACAGGCACTCAGAGACAGCGAAGAGAGATTCAGGCTTATCTCGGAAACCCTTCCTGTCGGAGTATTTGAAGCGGATGAAAACGGTTCTCTTCTTTATACAAATACAAGATGGCAGAATATCTTCAGGCTGTCATTAATGGAAAGCCTTACGGTTGACTGGATCAGGCTCTTTCACCCTGAGGACAAAGAGAATTTCTCAAAGGCATGGTTTGAATCGCTGCACAGCGCATCCAGTTATTCAAAGGAATGCAGGATTATCCCGGAAGATGAAATACGATGGATCAATGTTCAGTCATCCCCGGTGTTTTCGGACAACGGCATCAGATATGTCGGTATTATAGAAGACATCACAGACAGGAAACTCGCTGAAGAAGAGCTGAGAAAAGCAAAAGAACTTGCGGAGTCGGTCAATGAGGCAAAGAGTATGTTCCTTGCAAACATGAGTCATGAAATAAGAACCCCCATGAATGCAATTATAGGAATGACAGGCCTCCTGATGGATACAGGTCTAAATGAAGAGCAGGCTGATTACGCAGATATTGTTTCCCAGAGTGCCCATTCTCTTTTAAGCCTGATAAATGACATACTGGATTTTTCAAAAATAGAGGCAGGTAAACTCGAGCTTGAAAACATAGATTTTGACATCCACACAACAGTCGAAAGCGTTGCAGACATGATGGCTGTCAAAACACATGAAAAATCAATAGAATTCTCGTCCATTATTCATCCTGATGTACCGTCTAAACTCATCGGAGATCCGGGCAGATTCAGACAGATATTGATCAACCTGATCGGAAATGCCATTAAATTCACTACAGAGGGCGGAGTTACAATGAGAATCTCCCTTAAAAATGATACAGACTCCTCTGTAAAAATACTTGCATCCATTGAGGATACAGGCATTGGCATCCCCCAGGAAGGGATAGACAGACTGTTCCGGTCATTTTCGCAGGTGGATGCATCTACCACCAGAAAATTCGGAGGAACAGGGCTGGGGCTTGCCATATCCAAACAGCTTGTAAAAAAAATGCAGGGAGAAATAGGTGTAAACAGTGAACCGGGTAAAGGCTCGCAGTTCTGGTTTACATCTACATTCCGTAAACAGCCGGGAGCATTAACAGCAGCAAGAATACCAGGTGAATCCGTAAAATCAAAAAACATACTTCTTGTGGACAAAAACGATTCCGGCAGGGAAAGCATAAGCACTCACATCAGCTCATGGGGATGCGCTTATGAAGAGGCATCAACAGGAGCAGAAGCAATAGAACTGCTCGAAAAAGCCGTAGAAAAAAACCGTCCGTTCAATATCTGCATTATTGCCCAGATACTGGATGACATGACAGGTGAAGAACTTGGGAGATTGATAAAATCACAGCCAGAACTAAAAAACACCTCACTGATAATGATTGTCTATTTCGGTTTAAGAGGTGATGCAAACAGGGCAAAGGAGATAGGATTTTCAGCATATCTGCCGAAACCCGTAAAACACGGCCAGCTTTTAAGCTGTCTTGAAGCGGTAATAGAAAACAAGGCAAATGAAAATTCAGAACCTGAAAAGAAAGTTCTTATAACAAAGCATTCTCTCCTGGATTCTGAAAAACATAACCTTAAAATACTTCTTGCAGAAGACAACCCAGTAAACCGGAAACTTGCACTCAAACTCCTGGAAAAATTCGGATACCGGGCAGAAGCAGTTACAAACGGTCTGGAAGCCGTAAACATTCTTAAAAAACAGCGGTATGACCTGGTATTTATGGATGTCCAGATGCCTGAAATGGACGGGTTTGAAGCAACAGGCATAATCCGTGACAAAAACTCGGATGTTTTAAACCATGATATCATGATCGTTGCAATGACGGCCCATGCAATGAAAGGGGATTCTATCAAATGCAGGGATGCAGGTATGAACGATTATATCTCAAAACCTATCGATGCGCAGCTTCTGCTTAAAAAACTGCATCAATGGGGAAGAATGATAAGAAGCGGTATCTGATCAGAACACATCACCCATCGTCATATATTTGACAAGTTACAGAGACAGTCAAATTTCAGGCTGTTATTCTAACCTGAAAAGATCAGCATATAAATCTTGAAGAGGTCAGGTCAGTCTGATATTCTTTTTTGTTTTTAAATTACAAAAAGGAATCCGGAATGTGCGGTATTAATGGAATAATATCATTTTCAATATCTGAAAATGAAATAAATAAAAGACTTAAGGATATGGGCCAGATCCAGTTTCACAGGGGTCCTGACGACGGAGCAGAGACTGTATTTCCTGTACACAGGGGAAACCTCGGATTCGGATTCAGGCGGCTTTCCATCCTTGACCTTGAAACAGGCATGCAGCCTATAATATCGCCCGAGGATAATTCGGCTATTATCTGCAACGGCCAGGTTTATAACTACCTGGAATTAAAAGCCGAATCACCTGAAATGAGATATATGACAAAGGGCGATATAGAAGTCGCTCTCAACATGTACAGGAAACACGGCCTTGATTTTCTGCAGAAGCTCAACGGCATGTATGCAGGTGCAGTATACGACCCTGTAAAATCAAAATTAATTCTCTTCAGGGACAGGTTCGGCATAAAACCCCTGTACTACACGGAATGGGATAACAGCTTCTTTTTTTCATCGGAAATAAAGCCCCTGTTATCCGGCAGCGGACGCCCTCCTGTGCTTAACAGTAAAAGACTGGAAACCTATTTCACATACCGTTACCTGCCCGGCAGCGAAACCATGTTTGAGGGCATAAAGCGGCTGTCCCCCGGGTCTTACCTTGAATATGACCTTGAAAAACAGACATACGAAGTAAAGAGATACTGGGAATACAGGCTGGACAGCATAATACCCGACATGAGCTTTGAGGAGGCATCGGAACAGTTTATTGAGTTATTCAAAGATGCCGTAAAAATACGTATGAGATCAGATGTTGAGGTCGGAACCCTGTTAAGCGGAGGAATTGACTCCTCTGCCGTTTCATCGGAATCTACAGTAACAAAGCCCGATATCAAGCTTTTTTCAATGGCCTTTGAAGAAGATAAATACAATGAGCTTCCAAGGATAAAAGATTTTATCAGGGCAAATAATGCCCGTTTTAAAGAGACTGTTCATTTTACAAAACTGTGCGGATCTGAAACTCTTGACCAGATACCGGATCTGATAAAATCAATCGAGGAACCAATATCCCTTGGTACAATCCTGCCCACAGACCAGGTGTGCAGAATGGCCAGTGAAAAGGTGAAGGTAGTGCTGACCGGTGAAGGAGCTGATGAAATATTTGCAGGGTATCGGAAATTTCTTATTGAGGCGGCAGCCTGCGAATATCAGAATTTATCAGGTTCCGGCAAAAAAGAGCTCGAAAAAATATACCCGGAATTAAAGCCCTACATGGCCGTAAGAAATGAAAATCCTGTGGCGCGATATATTCAGAGTGAATCACTTTTTACAGGAGATGAGCTTAAGGAACTCACAGGAAAATCCGTTGTAAATGAGTCCTTTCCGGAGGATGCAATCCCCAATTTAACAGGAAATGAACATCCCCTTAATGCAGCCCTGGCCATGGAAAGCCGGGCAAGACTTCCGGACTATGTAATACTGCGCCTTGACAAGCTGTCCATGAGGCATTCTCTTGAAACCCGGACCCCGTTTTTAGACTACAGGCTTGCCGAGTTTGCAGCTAAACTTCCGGTGCAGTACAAGGCAAACCTTACCCATCACCGTGAAAAATATATCTGCGGAAACTCATTCAGCAGATATGGAATACTGGATAAAGAAACTGCATTCAGGACAAAACAGCCCTTTACCATTCCGCTGGCGGACTGGCTTTCAAACCCTTCCCTGCTGCCGGACTGTATGAAGGAGATAATGTATGGAGATATGGTAAAAAAACAGGGGATAATAAACGATAAAATACTAAAAAAGCATATAGATCGAATCTCAAAAGATGATGTCGGGCCTCAGACCCTTGTTTCAGAAGCGGACAGGGTTTTTGCGATCATTGTATTTTCTTTGTGGTATGACCTTTTCTTTTCATAATCAATGACTATAATGATCGGATAGAATTTTTAAAAGGTAATTAAAATGACATCATGCTGCGAATTCCATAAAAACAACTGCTCTTTTAACTGCTGTGACCTTGACGGGATCTTAAGCTGTCACAGTAAAGAGAGAATTGAATATACAAATAAACTTCTTGCCCTGCTTGAGGCAAGAATAATTCCCGGTCCCCAGACATACGGGTTTGAATATGAATTTATTTCCACTGCTCCTCTTGATCTGGAAATAATGAAAAAAATCTACGCCTTTTTACCAGAAACAGGTTTTACAAAAGAACAGAACTCTTTTGTCCATGAATCAGGTATGTACATAGATTTTGAACCAGGAGGCCAGATAGAATTCCACTCACCCCCGATGCTTAAAAACGAAAACCTGGATAAATACCTGAACAGGATAAAGGACGTTACAGAGGCGATAAAAACAAACCTGGGAATAGAATATATTGCAGCGGGCTATATGCCGGGAAGAAAAAACTCTCCCCTGTGCCTTGATGCGGAGCGGTACATAAACCTGCACAACCGTCTTGCCGTGAGCAGCACAAGAGGGCTTGAAATGATGAAGGGTACAGCATCCATCCATTTTCATGCAGGCATTAAAAACATTGACAGTTTCCCGGAAATATTCAGCAGGCTTATCAGGATGGCCGAATCTGATGATTTTAAAATGGGAAAAGACCGCAGGTCCATATGGGATAACACCGACCCGAACAGGTGCGGACAGCCCTTTAATATAGATGAATACGATACGACGTTTGAAGCACTGGAAAAAATAACAGATTATGCTATAATTGCAGAACATATAGGAGAAAACAGGCCTTTTATTGATACGGAAGATTTATCCTTTGATGCATTCATGTACCACATGACTACTATTTTTACAGACATAAGGATAAACGTCAAAGGGCCGTCACTGGAATTGAGAACCCTGGACAGCGTGCCGTTTGAAGAATTTAAAAATAAATGGAACAAGTTCATCGGAGCTATTGAAAACAAAACACTGGTTGAAAAAGGAGCCTGAACATGAAGAATGTAACAATCTACACCTCACTTGTATGTCCTTACTGCGTAAAGGCAAAAAAACTCCTTGAAAAAAAGGGAGTAAGCTACAACGAGTTAAGAGTTGACCTCAACCCGGAACTGGCTGTAGAAGCAATAGAAAAAAGCGGCGGATTAAAAACCGTACCGCAGATATTTATAGAAGATTTCCATGTAGGCGGGTGCGATGACCTGTACGCTCTTGAAGGGAAAAAAGAGCTGGACGGCCTGCTGGGGATTTAATTCTTTCATGGTTTTCCGATTGTTGAATTATTAAACCTCTGAAAACTTGAGATTTTTCCAATCCTGTCATTTTTATCGGTTTGAGTGTTACAGGCATTTGATAAGACAATAATAAACAGACAGGTAGAAAGGACCATATGATATTTAATAAAAAATTTGAAACCATGCCGGAAAAGGAGCTGAAGGCTCTTCAACTGGAAAGGCTGAAGTGGACAGTACATCATGCCTATGACAACTGCTCCTATTACAGGGAAAAATATGACAAAGCCGGTTTTCATCCTGATCAGCTAAAAACCCTGGATGATATGAGGCGTGTCCCCTTTCAGACAAAGCAGGAAATGCGGGACAACTATCCCTTCGGGCTTTTTGCCGTGCCGCTTAAGGACGTGGTGAGAGTTCACTCATCTTCAGGTACAACAGGTAATGCCACTGTAGTGGGCTACACCAGAAATGACCTCAGTATTTTTTCGGAACTGGTAGCCCGCTCCCTTGCTGCAGCAGGAGCTGATGAAAACGATATTGTGCAGGTAGCCTTCGGCTACGGACTTTTTACAGGCGGTCTGGGTCTTCATTACGGAGCAGAAAGACTCGGGGCTATGACCGTGCCTATCTCTGCAGGAAACACCGACAGACAGGTAATGCTTATAAAGGATTACGGCACAACCCTTCTTGTATGCACTCCTTCTTTCGCCCTCAACATTGCTGACTTTATCGAAAAAAAGATGCCTGACTTTGATATTAAGCAGACCAGCCTGCGCATAGGGGTTTTCGGTGCAGAGCCGTGGTCGGAATCAATGAGGGATGAAATAGAAGCAAGGCTCGGGATAAAGGCTTATGACATTTACGGACTTTCAGAGGTTATGGGCCCGGGAGTATCAAGCGAGTGCAGCGAAAAAACAGGTCTTCATGTAAACGAAGATCATTTTTACGTTGAAGTGATAGATCCTGAAACAGGCGAGGTTCTTCCTGAAGGAGAGATGGGAGAAATAGTATACACATCTCTTACAAAAGAAGCATTCCCCAATATCAGGTACCGCTCAAGGGATATTACAAGGCTGTTCCATGACTCATGCAAATGCGGCAGAACCTTTGTAAAGATGGAAAAGGTAACAGGCCGATCTGATGATATGCTTATTATAAGGGGCGTAAATGTATTCCCGTCCCAGATAGAAGATGTACTTATATCCGTGGAAGGAACAGACCCCCATTACCAGATCATAGTCGACAGGAAAAAGGCTCTTGATGATATCGAGGTTGTGGTGGAAGTAAACGAGAAGCTTTTTTCTGATGAGGTAAAGGTCATGGATGCCATAAAACGGGATATCAGTGACCGCTTCAAAAAGAGTCTCGGTATATCTGCTAAAATTACGCTGGTGGAGCCTATGACCATTGCAAGGAGTGAAGGCAAAGCAGTCAGAGTTATAGATAAAAGAAATATCTGATATTGTGTTTTTCAGCATTTAGAGCACTTTTAACCTACGGAGGAGTCATATGAACGTAACACAATTGTCCGTGTTTTTGGAGAACAGGCCCGGTCACCTTCAGAATATCCTGCGCATACTGTCGGAGAATGATATTAATATTACGGCCCTTACCATATCCGAAACAGCAGAATACGGAGTGGTGCGCATGATTGTAAATGACGCGGAAAGAGCCGGAATAATACTGAAAAAAAACAACATAACATCAAGGACAACCGAAGTCATAGCAATCGAGATCGATGACAGGCCAGGTTCTCTCTACGGTGTTATGGATGCCTTTTCAAGAAGAGATATGAATATTGAATACATGTATGCATTTCCCGGAAAAAATGATGAAAAGAGCATAATGATATTCAGGTTTGATGATATAGACGCCGCCAAAGAAGCGCTTCTGGCGGAGTACTACCATATACTGGAAATGACGGATATAATCGGAGAGCATTAATAAATGGAAAAAAAGGTTTTGCTCGGCAACGAAGCTGTGGCACGCGGCGCCTTTGAGGCAGGATGCATGATCGCGGCAGCCTATCCAGGCACACCGAGCACTGAAATACTTGAAACAATGGCAAGGGACTATAAAGGAGTAAAATCCCAGTGGGCCCCTAATGAAAAAGTCGCCATGGAAGTAGCCATAGGGGCATCGGAAGCCGGAGCAAGGTCGCTCACAGCAATGAAGCATGTAGGCCTCAATGTAGCTGCCGACCCCCTGTTTACTGTCTCATACGCAGGTGTAAATGGCGGACTTGTTATTATCAATGCAGATGATCCCGGAGCATGGAGCTCCCAGAATGAACAGGATAACCGGCACTATGCAAGGGCAGCCAAGCTCCCCATGCTGGAACCTTCCGATGTTCAGGAGGCAAAGGATTTCACAAAGCTTGCCTTTGACATATCCGAAGAGTACGACACTCCGGTTATAGTAAGAATCACAACCCGCATCGCCCACTCACAGGGAATTGTTGAACTGGGAGAACGCGAGGAAAAAGGACTTAAGCCCTACGAGCGCACACCTCCTAAGCATGTCATGATCCCTGCCCACGCAAGACCAAGGCACCTGTTTGTAGAAGAACAGATGAAAAAGCTTGGAGATTACAGTGATAAATCCCCAGTTAACAGGATCGAGTGGGGAAATAAAAAACGGGGAATAATAACCGACGGGGTTGCATACCAGTATGTAAAGGAAGTATGCCCGGATGATTCAGTCCTTAAAATAGGTATGATATGGCCTATGCCCGATTCTCTTATAAGAGAATTTGCAGAGGGAGTGGAAGAGCTATTTATTGTTGAAGAGCTTGACCCGTTTATCGAAGAGCATGTTAAGGCAATGGGCATAAAAGCAGCAGGTAAAGATATTACCCCCATGTGCGGAGAACTCACACCTGACATAGTTGACAAGGCACTTAACGGTACTGATAAAAAAGACATTTATCCTGCCTATGAAGACAGCCCGGTACCGGCAAGACCGCCCGGACTGTGCAAGGGCTGCCCACATGCCTGGGTATTCCAGGTACTCGGCAAGCTCGACCTTACAGTGGTAGGCGATATCGGCTGTTACACCCTCGGTGCACTTCCGCCCTATTCCGCTCTTCATACCCAGTTCTGTATGGGAGCAAGCATAGGTATGCTTACAGGCTTTGAAAAAGCCCGGGGCAGTGAATTTGCAAAAAAAAGCGTAGCTGTTATCGGCGACTCAACCTTTATCCATTCAGGGCTTAACTCTCTTATAGATCTTGTTTACAACAAGGGAACCGGAACAGTCATTATACTGGACAACAGGATAACGGCAATGACCGGGCACCAGCATAACCCTGCTTCAGGAAAAACTATCTCGGGTGAAGACACATTCCAGATTGATTTTGAGGCGCTCGTAAAGGCAGTCGGTGTAAAGAGAGTTGTTACTGTTGATCCGAAAAACACGGAAGAATTTGAGCGTACGGTAGCAGAAGAGGTTGCAGCAAGGGAGCCTTCGGTAATAATTTCAAAAAGAAGATGTATTCTTTTAAGGTGATTCAATGACAACAAATGTAATATTTGCCGGTGTGGGAGGCCAGGGAGTAATACTTGCAAGCAAGGTGCTTATGGCAGCAGCCCTTAAGGCCGGCCTTGACGTAAAGGAATCGGAAGTACACGGCATGGCCCAGAGGGGAGGCAGCGTTGACTGCCATGTAAGATTCGGAGAAAAAATCTATTCTCCTCTTATACCGCTCGGTTCAGCCGACTATATCGTATGTTTTGAGCTGCTGGAGGTGCTCAGAAAACTCGAATACCTTTCAGATGAAGGGAAATGTCTTGTTAACAGAACACAGATTGATCCATCGCCCGTTGCAACAGGCGCAATGAAATACCCGGACAATATAGAGGAATGGCTGGGGAGCAATATAAAAGGCGCGGTAATTCTTGACGGAGAATCGGCCATGAAAGAGGCCGGGTCATCAAGAGTTCTTAATATTGTAATGCTGGGAGCACTTTCCGCGTATCTTGATTTTAAGGATGAGATCTGGGAAGAGGCAATAAAATCCACTGTAAAGGAAAAATTTATAGACCTTAACCTTAAGGCCTTTCAGATAGGAAGAAACCTTATTTCCTGACACATGTTTTTTACAGATAAAAAAGGCGGTTCAGGGAATTTCCCTTAATCGCCTTTTATTTTTTATACTCAGTATAGAGCCGCAAACTATTTAAAAAGCTTTTCGTGCTCTATTTTTATGCATTTATCCATAATAACTGTTGAACCGGCAGCTGCCGCCTTTTCTGCAGCTTCTTTATGAAATATTTCCAGCTGCATCCAGATCACCTTTATTCCCTTTTCTACTGCCTGATCAACTGCATCGGGCACCCGTTTAGGGTTAAGAAAAAGATCCGCCACATCAACGTCAAATGGAATATCAGATATTGACTTATAGCACGGGGCACCAAGAATTTCTTTCTGACCGGGATTTACAGGAACCACCTCATATCCGTGTTCAATAAGATATTTTGCAACCCTGTTGCTCGGCCTGTCTTCCTTTGGGGAAAGCCCCACAACAGCTATCTTTTTAACATTCTCAAGGATAGCTTTGATTTTTTCAGGAGATGGATTCATCTCATCAACAAAGGCTTTTTCATCATCGCTCATTTTAATATCTCGTTTACCTTTTTTACCTTGTCGTTAAATTCCATTGCCTTTTTGGCAACAGGGACCTGATTAAGCATATGTTTTTTAATTCCGTCGCTTAAAAGACCCGGCTCCTCCTCTTCGGTTTCCGGCTCTTTACCTTCTTCTGTTTTTTTGGAAGGTGTGCTCTTCATATCCTTTTTGATTTTTTTGACTTCCCGAAAAGCTCCTCCAATACCTTTGCCTATTTCAGGAATTCTTTTTGCACCAAAGATAAGCAGAACAATAACGGCAATAATAAGGATCTCTGTTGCTCCAAGTCCGAACATCGGTTTATTCCTTTATAAATTCTATTGCAGAATCATTTTCACCCCTGGCCTCAACTCTTCCTATATGATAGGCGGTTTCGCCCATGGCTTTGAGACGCTGGAGCGCTTCGGGGCAGTCTTCTTCGCTTACTACTATTACAAGACCAAGACCGTTGTTAAATGTCCGCAGCATATCTTCTTCCGGAATGTTTCCGGCCTTTTCAAGATACTTGAAAACAGGATGGGGAGTCCAGCTTTCGGTATTTATAACAACCTTGCACTGCTCGGGAAGTATCCTGGGCAGATTTTCAGTAAGACCGCCTCCCGTGATATGGGATATACCGTATAAACGGAAACCGCGTCTCAGGTTGCTGACGGTTTTTGCATATATTCTTGTGGGGGTAAGGAGTTCTTCACCAAGAGTTTTCCCGAACTCTTCCACATAGTCAGTTATCTTCATCTTTAATTCATCAAAAAATACTTTTCTTACTAGGCTGTATCCGTTGCTGTGAAGACCGCTTGAGCTTATTCCGATAAGCTGGTGACCAAAGGCAATCTCCGATCCGTCCAGAAGCTGGTCATTATCAATAATACCTGTCACAAAGCCTACAAGGTCATACTCATCTTCACTGTAAAACCCCGGCATCTCGGCTGTTTCACCGCCTATAAGTGAACATCCGGCCTCAATACATCCGTCAGAAACACCCTTTACAATATCAACACACTTATTAACATTCAGTTTACTCATTGAAATATAATCGAGCATAAAAAGAGGCGAAGCGCCCTGAACAACAATATCGTTAACGCACATGGCAACAAGGTCAATACCGATTGTATCGTGTTTATCCATCATGAAAGCTATTTTAAGTTTTGTTCCTACGCCGTCTGTTGAAGAAACAAGAACCGCATTTTTAAGATCCTGTGACTGAAGAGAATAGAGTCCTGCAAAGCCGCCTATATCAGTGATAACATTTGACTTGAATGTCTTGCTTACAACCGGCTTAATAAGCTGCACAAACTTGTTACCGGCATCTATATCAACTCCCGCTTCCGAATATCTGTCTTTTTTCTTTTTAGTTGTCATTAATTGTTTCCTGCTAAATTATTTTATATTTATATAAAATGGATAGTCTTTAAGACTAATCGATATGTTAAAAACTGCAATAAATTGATCTTAGATAGTCGATCAGATGCCCTGTTTTGTCAACTGTTTTCTTTTTCATCCTGCTCGCAGAAAACGGCATTATTGCCGGACAAGAACCTTTAAAAGCATATCGCCCTTTACATCTGCCGACATTGCTTTTCCAAGACCTTTTAACTTAAGTACAGTACCGTCTTTTACACCTGACGGGATGGTAACCCTGAACAGTCTTCGCTGAAATCCCCATGGAATGTTGACAAGTTTTTTTGTCCCGTTTACGGCTTCGGAAGGACTAATAACAATATTGCCTTTCAGGTTAAGGTTGTCAGATAAAGCAAAGGGACGAATAACCTGTAGATTCGGAGTACGCTTTTTCCGGGTAACTGTTTTTATTTTGTCAGATACACCTGACCTTGGTACTGTAAGCATCATCTTCAAAAACAGGATACCCGCAACAAATCCTCCTACATGAGCCCACCAGGCAATCCCACCGCCCTGTGCACTGGAACCGGCAGCACCTATAAACTGCAGTAAAAACCATATTCCCAGAAAAACAGAGGCAGGTATTTCAAGAAATAAAGGAATAAACAGAATGGGGATAAGGGTAAGTATCTTTGAACGAGGATATAAAATCAGGTACGCACCCATAACTCCGGCTATTGCACCGCTTGCGCCTACAGTGGGATTGGGCGAATTTAAATTAAGTATCATATGAAAAAGCCCGGATGCAAGTCCGCACATAAGATAAAAGGCAAGGTACCTTAAATGCCCCAACCGGTCCTCAATATTGTCCCCGAAAATATACAGTGACCACATGTTTCCGAGAAGGTGCCAGAAACCTCCATGCATAAACATAAAGCTTATTAAGGATACTGCCTTCTGGGCAAAACTGAAGTGAACACTGTAGGCAGGGTTTGTAAAATGTGCAGGCACAAGGCCGTATATATTTATAAACAGGTTGAATTTATCACCCTGTGCAAGCTGAATGAGGAAGAAAAATATATTTACAGCGATAATGCTGTTATTTACAATTGGATAGTTTTTTGAGCTTATTGTGTCTCTAAGGGGTATCATAATAATTCACTGTATTTTGTATTTGTATTAAGTTATTCTTATTCGTATAAAATAAAGATTCTAAAAATATCAAAATCATGATCCTTCGCCAACAGAATTTATCAGCAGCAATATCTGTAATCACCTGATTCGAAAATTCAACCCTGTTAACTTTATTAATTTATAAAAAAAACAAACTGGAGAAAGATGGAAAACAGCTCAATTGATCCGGGTTTTGCAGAAAGCCTTTCAAACATTAATAAAATTGGAAGGTATGATATTGTAAAAAAACTCGGCCGCGGGGGAACAGGAATAGTATTTCTGGCCAGAGACCCCTATATAAAAAGAAATGTCGCAATAAAGGTGGCCCAGACGGCTACCGACAAATCAAGGGAGCGGTTTCTTGTAGAAGCCCAGTCAGCAGGCCAGTTTAATCACCCCAATATTGTATCCGTGTATGATGTAGGGCTTCAGGACAATTTCTGCTACATTGCAATGGAGTATATTGAGGGCAACACTCTTAAAACCTACTGTAAAAAAGAAAATTTACTGCCGGTCTACAAGGTCATTGAAGTAATTCTCAGTGTATGCAGCGCCCTTGACTACAGCCATAACAGAGGCGTAATTCACAGGGACATAAAACCCGCAAATATAATCCTGGATACCGAAGGAATAACAAAAATAACAGACTTCGGGGTTGCCAAAATGATTGAAGACAGCCAGTCTGCCGGATTCTTCGGCACACCCAGCTACATGTCACCGGAGCAGGTCATGGAAAAACCTGCAGGCTTCCAGAGCGATATATTCTCTCTTGGCTGTGTACTGTATCAGATGCTTACCGGGCAAAAGGCTTTTTCGGGTGACAATAATTTTTCCATCATCTACAAAATATCAAACATTGAACCGGAGTCCGTGCTTACACTGCGTCCTGACCTCCCTGAAATAATTGACGACATAATAAAAAAGGCCATAGAAAAGGATCTTTCAAAACGATACCAGACCTGCACAGAACTGGCATATGATCTAAAAGTTGCATTTAGAGGGATCCCCGGAACAGGAACCGCTAATGATAAAATAAGAGATGTTTCCGAATATGTCCACAACCTCAGGTTTTTTCAGGATTTCCCTCAGAATGAGGTAGATGAAATAGTAGAACTGAGCCAGATTTTAAAGATAAAAGCCGGCAGCAGAATAATAACTGAGGGGGAAATAGACGATACCTTTTATATTCTTATGAGCGGAAGAGCCAGCGTCAAAAAAAGCAGCAATGAGATAGCCCATATTGAAGCAGGCGAGTGTATCGGAGAAATGGCGCTCATAGGAGGTCAGAAAAGAATAGCTGACGTAATTGCCGACACTGACTGTATTCTTCTAAAAATAGGAGCATCACTGCTTGATGAAGCATCTGATGCCCTTAAACATCTTTTTTTCAGAACCTTTGCCATAATGCTGGTTCAGAGACTTTCAACATCTCCGGAAAGTTAGAACCGAAGGTTTTAAACCGTCTGTCCGCTTCGTTTTCTCAAGGCATCAGGGTTAACATACATCTACACTTATTGTTTCGCCAAATACCTTACCCAATCCCCGGCTCTTCCAGTGTATATAAAGATTCAAGGGAACAGCCGTTTCGCAGATTATTCCTTGCCTGCTGCAGTGTATCATCGAGCTTTTCGAGCTGCGCGTAAATTTCTTTTTCCTGTTCAGTGGTGGTAATAATTTTATGCATACCGCCGTTTTTAATGACCACCCGCCTTTCGGCAAGAAGTATAAGCAGCGGATCATGAGTTGCCATGAGCACAATTTTATCTTTCTGCACAAGCAACTCAAGGGCTTTTTTCTTGTTTACTCCTGCATTTTCTATTTCATCTATCAATACAACAGGGGCCTGGCCGATACAGGCCACATCGGCAATCATAAGAGCGCGGGACTGCCCTCCGCTGAGGAAGGTTACAGGTGTTTCCGGAGTAAAGGCCTCGCCCGAAAGCTCATTTGCAAGGGTTATAACTTCATCCGCCAGCTTTTCGGCATCAGGCAGAAAACGGCTCCGGGCATGGAGCAGTAAAAAGCTGTATACATCCATATCCAGCACAAAGTTCATATTCTGGGTAATCTGGGCAATCAGTTTTCCGCCGAACCGGTTAAGGATATCTTCGGATGCAGTGTTTCCATTGATCAGCACCCTGCGCTTTGTAGGGGTATCCTCATTGGCAAGCCACTCAATATCGGCGAGCAGGCGGCTTTTACCGGAACCTGTAGGCCCGACAATACATGTCACCTCACCCGGTCTGAGAAGCAGGCTGCAGGCTTCAAGATGCCCGGATTTATCATTGCCCGCAAGAACCTCAAGACTTTCAACTGCAATATCAGTATCCGATAAGCTCATGCCTTCAATAAAATCCACATACATATCTGTAAATTCATCCGGAGATATGCCGTTATCTTCCCAGAAGCTTTCAGGCAGGCTTTGTACAAGGCCGGAAAAGGATTGTTTCTCTTTAACAGCACTGATCCGGAAGGATGAAAAAAAATCGGAAAACACCGGATTTTCCTCCACTGTCTCACAGACAGGCATATTCAGTATTTTATCAGTATCCATATCGTTACAGTTTTATCTTCCTGTTAAGTCCAATCTGAAAATCTTCGCCCACACGGGTTTCGCCCAGACAGTAGGAACACAGGGCCGAAGGCATGGAAAAACGGAGTTTAAGGTTTTCTGCGGTATCCACAGCGTTAGAACCTGTGACCATTGCCGCAAGTTTATCAGCTCCCTGACCGGTGATGCCGTTTATAAACAGCACTCTTCCTTTCGGATTGACCTGCTGAATCTTGAAACGGAACACCTCCCGTTCTGCCTGGGACACGAGATCGCTCTTTGTAACAACTACAACATCGGCCATTTTTACCATGGGGCCTGTTTTAAGAGGCGTATTTATCCCGCTGAGGTTGTCAAGGATACATACCGCAGGGATATCTTTCAGATGAGGCGCACAGCGGTTGCACAGACCCGCGCTTTCGGTAATCAGGGTGGTAAAGTTATTTTCCCTGGCCCACTCGAAACAGGCCTCGATATTGGAAACAAAATAGTGATCAGGACAGAGATTTCCGGCCAGGCCCGTTTTTGCCGTAATCCCGTTTTTCATGTACTGCTCTTCATCAAGGGCGCTCAGACAATCAAACTTTATCACTCCGCATTTTTTTTTAAAATCCGGTATACTTTCAATCATCCTGATGATCACCGAGGTTTTTCCGGATGAAGGAGGACCGGCTATTGTTATAAGCTTTATCATGACTGCCTTTCTTTTGTATTCCATACCTCCCAGAACACATCACGGATATCGTCTTTTAACTTTCCTATATCATTCCGGGTTAAAAAATCCCAGCCCAGCCATTTGACCTCTGCAGGAAATTCCCGGTTGCTGTCCTCAGGATGCATGCTTGGAAAAAAACGGCCTTTTATCATTTCACCTGTTTCACGGCTGAACAGAAATTCCAGCAGAGCCGAGTGCTCTTCCATTTTGTTTTTTTTCACAAGAATAAAAACCGGGCTAGCAATAGCTCCGTCCGAAGGCCAGACAATTTCAACCCTGTCGGATCTGATACGCCTGGAGAAGAAATAGGGCATAATATAAACTGCCGCTCCGGCATCTCCGCCTTTGCCTGCCATCTTCACCATCTCAGCCGGGTGCTGTCCGCTTTTGATATTTTTTGCAAGGGTACGAATAGCATCAAATCCCCACTCTTTGTAAAAGGGCAGCATTACGGCATTGCAGAAAAAATTCTCCTCACCGCGCATGATAATATCGTTTTCGAATGCAGGGTCCAGCAGATCCTCCCATTTTTGAGGAATCGTCCTGCTGCCCAGCTTTTCTTTATCTACAGCCATAATAAGCATGTTGGCAGTGTACATGGTGTAGTGCTTCCCGGGATCGGAATACCCCTCTTTCTCAAGATAGCTGTTTGGTTCATAGGGTTCATAGGCCCTGAAAACATCATTCTCGATAAAGCGCTCGATAAAAGGCCTGTGAAAGAAATTATTCACATCCGAGGCCATTATTACATCCGGCAGCTCTTTTTCATCCTTTATGCTGTCCAGCAGGGGATAATAGGATAATTCATGGTTTACATTACCCTCGATAAGATAATTCAGGTTATCAAATTTATCTTTATTGATAGTAAGATAGGATTCGGCAAATTCCTTGAAAGGATTACGCAGACCGCATGGAAGCATGGCTGCAAAGTGCAGGTTCTCCTGGACTGATGCGATATCCTGAGGTGCGGCGGTTCCTGCGTTTAACTGATCATTCAGTGCATCAATAAAACTTGAGACGTCAATATTTTTTGACTGCAGCAAAGTTCCCAGGCGGGTAAAGCGTCCTATTTTTTTAAGATTTTCTTCTTTAAAATAGCTGCCCAGACCGTGTTTTTCAAATACCGGGATTAAGCCGCTGTATGTTTCGGCAATCTGCAGCAGGTTTTCTGATCCGTTTATCATAATACCCTCATTAAATAGTTACTAAAAGTTTTCGTTTTTCCCCGTTGGATATAATGGCATCAACCAGTTCAACAGGAGTGTTATACAGATCCGTCAGTGTGCCCGATTTTAATATTTCATCGGGTGTTCCATGACGGAAAACCTTTCCGTCTTTAAGCAATACCACTTTATCGGCATAATCAAGAGCCTGTTCAGGGGTATGGGTATTCATAATAACTCCGTAGCCCTTTTCTTTCAATGCCCGTGCAACCTTCATTACGCGGACACTGTTTCCCATATCCAGATTGGCCGTAGGCTCGTCCATGGCTATAAATGACGGCTCCTGGGCCATGGCCCTTGCAATGAGCACCATCTGCTTTTCTCCGCCGCTGATTCGGCTGAAACTTTTATCCGCCAGTTTTTCGATGCCCAGCGTATCCAGGCATTCCATAGCAGTTTCGCGGTTTTTCCTTCCGGGTTTTCCCAGAAATCCGGAAGCATGAATATGCTGTCCCATAAGTACCACATCTGATACCTTATAGGGAAACGGAGTTCCATGTGCCTGTGGAACATAACTTATGAGCCTGGCAATATCCCTGTGGGAAATCTCCCTAACCGACTGATCCCTGTATCTTATTGCTCCGTTTATCAGAGGAAGAAGCCCCAGAATGCTTTTAAACAGGGTGGTTTTTCCTGTACCGTTTTTTCCGAGCAGACAGGTCAGATCTCCCCGGTGTATATCCAGGTTTACACCCGAAAGAACTGTCTTATTTCCATATCCGCAGCTTACATTTTCAAGTTGAATCATCACTTTAATCCTTTGAAGATCTCATCAGCACAAAAATAAAAAATGGTGCGCCTATTAATGAGGTCGTAATCCCCAGCGGTATTTCCATTGGGGCAACCGTTCTGCTGAAATCATCCACAATCAGCAGAAAGACTCCGCCAGTAAAAAAAGAAGCCGGCAGAAGCACCGAATTTTTTGAACCGACAAGCATTCGGGCAGTATGGGGAACCAGAAGCCCTACCCAGCCTATAATGCCGCTTATGCTTACAGCAGAAGCTGTCAACAGTGTAGCCGCGGCAATAACCCAAAAGCGAAACCGGTCAACATTAATACCCATGGTTTTTGCTTCATCATCGCCAAAGGACATCATATCAAGTTTCCACCCGGACATGGTTAGTAATATCAGGCCGGCGGCAGCAATAACAACAATAAACCGCAGGTCTGCCATTTCAATGCCCGACAGCCCTCCCATAAGCCAGTATACAATTGAAGGCAGAGTGTCATCAGGATCGGCTATATATTTGAGTATGGAAATCAGGGCGGAAAACACCGTGGCCACAACAAGACCTGAAAGAATCAGGGTGAGGTTCCTGTCATATTTTTTACCTGCTGCAAGACTGACAGCATAAACAGCAGCAACAGCGCCTGTTCCAAAGATAAAGGAGGATACCTGGAGCATAAAGCTGTTCAGTCCCAGCAGAATGGCAAGGGCGGCGCCAAAACCGGCCCCGGCTGAAACTCCCAGAATGGACGGTGACACCATGGGATTGCGGAACATTCCCTGGTATGCTGCCCCGGTAATGGAAAGGGTACCTCCCACCAAAAAGGCTGCCCACACACGGGGAAGCCGCACATTTAAAATAACAGTGCTGACCTGTGGTTTAATACTCACGCTGTCAGCAAATAAAGACTTGAAAAAACTAACCATCTCGGCAAATGAAATACCGTACCGTCCGACCATAAGTGAAAGCAGGATAAGCAGAAGACTGACTGATGCAAGCATGAAAAATTTAATTATGTAGGGCAGATTCCGCATGATTATTCAAAGAGGGCTTTATATTCCCTTTCGCTTAAATGGTAATGATAAAAGAGCCGGTAAAAATCAGTGATCTGTTTTTTTACGATATCTGCCGGAAGCCTGTAGAAAATTCCGCTCAGCCATATCACCCCTGATATGCGGTTGACCGACGGAGGATGATCGAGCCATCCGTAAGGCCGGGATGGTACTTTATATACCCGTTGATTTTTTACGGCATTTACGGTTGCCCATCTTTGTGATGAAGTTATGGCCTGATAGGCATTCCTTTCCGCCCTGAATCCTGCTGCAAGAATATAGTCAGGGTTCCATTCAAGTATCTGCTCAATATTTACGGTGGCATGACCGCCTGAGGGAACCGGTATTTTAGCGGCATTATCCATCTGCAGATAATCCAGGACCTCTGTATGTTTTGAGCCCGCAGGATCAGTCATCAGCCCTGTTGAACCAAGGCAGTAATAAACTCTTTTCTCCCCGCCCTGATTTTCGGCAATAAGTGAACCGGTCTGTTTATAGATAATGTCTAAAAACTGTATCAGCACTGCAGCTTTGCTTTCCCTGCCGAGAAGATTCCCCAGAAAACGGTATGTTCTGTCAAGCTTATCGACTGACAGATCAACAACTACAACAGGAATACCGGTAAGGCGCTCCAGTTTTGCAAAGGATTCAAACCTCCCGTCAGATTCATAGACTCCTGCAATAACAACCAGAGGAGCTGCGGCAAGTACTTCCTCTGTGCTGTTTATGTCCACCTGGGGCATGGCATTATACTCTTCGGCTATAAAGCTGTATTTTTTAGTTCCGGGCAGTTTTGCTTTGGCTGCCATCAGGTCGAATGCAACCGGATACAGCAGGATAGAGGTTTTGGAATCATAGGGCAGGATACGCTCTATTTTATCGGGAACACTGACTGTACGCCCTGCCATATCCGTTATTGTCCGGGAATGTGCAGGCATCGCAAAAAACATACAGGACAGCATAAATGCAGTTATTTTAATTTTTATTATATTCATATTTTCTCTTACATGTATTGAGCCATTCATGCTTTTACGAATTACTTTTTACCGGAATTAATGTCAAGTATTTACAAGCATACTTTTGCAGTTTTAATATTACATGAATGTTTGAATAATATGTGAGGCAGGTAATTATCAATAAAAATTATGCCTGATAAATAGAGCAAGGCTCAGCGTCAGGCGCCATACACCATGGGGAATAATGATTTGATATCAGTTCAGTTTAATTCAAGCGAGGCGTCTGAATTGTGAAACTTTTCCAGCTGTTTTCTGAAATGAGGGTTACCATTTTTATCAAGTCGAATGGCTTCTTTAATTATATTAACAGCCATTTCACTGTTTCCGTTTACCCAGTATGCCTCTGCAAGTGTATCAAGGAAAGTAGCAGATCTTTCAAGCTCAACTGCCTTTAATGCCAGTTCAAGCCCTCTTCTGTCATCTCTTAAACCAGGATCATCAGATGTAACAAGTATCCATGCAAGGTTGTTCAGGGCGACAGACTGATCAGGGTCCAGCCTTATAACTGTTTCATATTTTTCAACAGCTTTATCATCCTGGTTTCTTGCCAGAAAAATATCTGCCTGCACAAGAATAATATCTATATTATCGACAGTTTCTTCAACCTTCAGACCTGCTATCTTATCCTGAAGAGAATCATTGGAAAATTTAAGGGAAGGGGTAAAATAAAGAAGATATGAAACAATAAGGACCGACACAAAATAGATGACAAGAGCGGTTCCCAGCATTTTTTTATGCCTGTTTATCAGACCGGGAGTTCTGTGACTTTCTGCAAGAAAATCAACGCGCTGTTTAATACTGAAATGATGCCAGCTTGGCAGGTCTCTTATTTTTCCGCTCAAATATGCAATTTTTTCAAGGGAGTTTATTATAGGGTTAGGATCATCAAGAGTTAAAGCTGCATATGTATCTGCCTGCCGTTCAAAGTGACGCATAAAAAACCCCATTATAAACCGAAAGTATATAACAAGGGATAAAAGCATAAATGAAGACATTAAATACAAATCTACGGCATCATATGAAATAGAACCGTTAAATAACGACACAAGATAGGTGCGTAAAAAGGAATAAAGCCCGGAATAGAAAAAACCTGTCATCAGCACAAAATAGGCGAAAAAGAACAAAGAATACATCAGCTGATGATTATACTTTGCATGGCCGGCTTCATGGGCCATAACCCCGTTCAGTTCATCAGGAGTAAGCACGTCCATTAAGGAGTCCGTTATCATTATGTAGCGGAACCTGGGAATTATTCCCATGATCCCGGCGGTCATCATTCGGCCTCCAAGGAGAGGCCAGTTAACAAGCGCCCTGTACTTAAAACCTGTGTTTTTAAAAAACCTTTTTATGCTGTCTACCTTAAGGCTGGATTCGAGAGGCCGGCATCCCCAGAAATACATGACCATGGAAGGAAGGAAAATCATGGCAATAAAAAGTAAGATTCCGAAAATCAGATTCTGCCCCAGAGGTTTGGCTGTAAAGGAGTTAAGAGCATGCCACGGGCCTATGGAAATGAGATCAAAAACAATTGAGAGCAGCAGCCACGGAAATATAACAGGAATATTAAGCCTTATATTTCCGAAAATAAAATCTTTTTTATTCAGATCCATTCCGAACACTAAATTATGGGAACGGTGGGCAAAGTACCACACGGTACTTAAATAGAACAAAAAAACAGTTATGGCAGCCAGCCCCTGAAAGACATCAATATTTCCGATCAAAGGGACCCTGGCAACCCAGTATTTCAGGTTAAACACATGAACATCAAGGCTGAATATCAGGATGGAAATAACCGAAAGTCTCAGAACAATACGGCTGTACATCCCGGCATAACCTGAACCTGTGCCGCTTTCATAAAGTCTGATGAGCCGTTTAAAGGCTGATTTGCAGAACCCGGTAAAGATAAGCCATAAACCAAGCATCATGGAAAAGCTTAAAAAAAGGGGCATAACCTGCCCTTTTGCAGTCTGCCCCATACTGAATATTAGAAGAACAATAATAAAATAGATTATATTATTAAACATGCCCTGCTATTTATTATCTTCCTTTTTAAAATCAAGATTTCCGCCGCCCGGAGGCAGGGAACTGTTGCCTTTTATATGAATTGTAATATTGTATCTTTTTTCAAGCTCCACAAGTTCATGCCTTTTTTTATTCTGCATATATTCGGCAACTTCGGTTGGTAGACTTGCAGTTACGCTTACAATTTTTCCCTTTAGCACACCCTTCTGTATCCTGCGCAAGAATGAAATTGCGGCAGCACCGGGGCCTATTACTATTCCTCTGCCCTGACAGTGTGTGCATGTGGAGTATGTTTTTGATTCAAGGGACGGTCTCAGCCTCTGCCTTGAAAGCTCAAGAAGACCGAACTTGGACATGCTTGCCACATCGGTTTTAGCCCTGTCCTTTTTAAGCTCGTCACGAAGTATCTTTTCAATGGCCCTGATGTGCTTTTTATCCTTCATATCAATAAAGTCTATAACAACAAGACCGCCAAGGTCACGAAGCCTGAGCTGCCTTGCAGCCTCATATGCAGCTTCCTGGTTTATGCTGAAAGCCATGCTCTCAACATCCTTGCTGTTTTTTGCCCTGCCGGAATTAACATCAATTGAGATAAGAGCCTCGGTTGTTCCAAAAACAAGGGAGCCGCCTGACTTTAATTTGACCCTGTTGACATATATGCTCTCGATCTGTTCTTCGACATTATAGTTGTCAAATACTGGCCGTTTTTCCTTGTAGAGCTTAACCTTCCTTGAATCCCTTGGAGAGATTATCTTCATGTAGTCTTTGATCTTGGCGTATGTTTCCTTGTCATCGACAATAACCTCTGAGACTTCGCTGTTGTAGTAGTCTCTCAGTGTTTTAAGGCAGATATCATCTTCCTTGTGAACAAGGGTGTAGGGAGGTATTTTCACAACCTCTTTTTTGATATTTTTCCAGAGACGCAATAATCTGTTAAGATCCTTTGAAAGCTCTTTTTTGTTCTGCTCAGCGGCAACTGTCCTGATAATATAGCCGACACCTTCAGGGTATTTCATTTCACCCATGATGGTTTTAAGGCGCTGTCTTTCTTCTTCGCTGCCTATCTTTCTGGAAACGCCGTTTATTGTTCTTCCCGGGGTAAGAACAATATATCTTCCGGCCAGTGAAATATAGGTGGTAAGATGAGCGCCCTTTCTTCCGGGCATTTCCTTTAGAACTTCAACTAAAAGTTCCTGACCTTTTTCTATGACTTTTTCTATTGGTGGATATGGTTTGTCTTTGCTGGTTTCGATAATCTCGTTGTAGTACTCCGGATGAATGGAGTCTATTGGTAAAAAACCGTTTTTATCTGAACCGTAATTTACAAAGCATGCCTGAAGACTGGGCTCAATACGTTCAACTACCCCCTTGTATATATTGCCCTCCAACTGCTCTCCGCTTGTGGTATCGATATGAAATCCGTCAAGTCTACCGTCGGAGATAAATGCGATGCGAAGCTCCTCGGCCTGGACCGCATTAATCAACATAATTTTTTTCATAAATTTTCTCTTTCCTGAATATTTGAAATAAACAGCCCTTATAGGAACTGTGTTTTAATCTTTTTTATTTGATAACGTTAAATAAGACTAAATGTCAATAATACAAAGCCCTCTGTTAACGCATTATCTATAATTCAGCAGTATATTTCTTATAATGTCTGTAAAGGAGTAAAATTCTTTTAATTTTCTCCGGGACTGAATTACCTGTAAATTTTCAAACATTTTTTCCCTGAGCCCGCGTGAAACCTCAATCTGAACCCCTTTTAAACTTCTGCACCGGTTGCATATGTTCTCAGGCTTTACACCAGCCAGCTCACCGGCACATTCCTCTTTAACATTAAAACCTTTAGCTTTAAGCCTGTCTGACAGCTTTTTAACCAGGCAATTATTTCTTCCGCCTATATAAACGGTTTCATCGGCATCACTGCATCCATGGATTGTAATTACAGTAAAAGCGTTCTTAGCAGTTTCAAGCCCTGCAGGCTCATCAAACCTTGTGCTGCTTATATGGAGAAAGCGGTTGCCCTCTTTCTTTTTACCTTTAAAGGAATAGAATGAAAATTCTTTACCCGCAATTTCATCTGCAATATCAAAGGTACCGGGTTCTATACCTCCGCCATGGGGTGCGATAACTGCGATTTCTGATCCGGTATTTCTAAAATGGACAGTGTAATCCTTTCCTTCTGTCTCATTATTTTTCAGCTCTTCAAAGTTTCGATATTTATCCATCTGGCAGACAGTTAAAGATACAAAAGGTAATACGTACCCTATTTTCTGTTTATAATACTTGCAGAGTATCCAGCGCCAAATCCGTTATCAATGTTTACAACCGTGACACCGGAGGCGCATGAATTAAGCATGCCCAAAAGAGCAGCAATGCCGCCGAAACTTGCGCCGTAGCCTACACTTGTAGGGACAGCTATTACCGGCTTGTCAACAAGACCGCCTACCACGCTTGGAAGAGCCCCTTCCATACCTGCAGCCACTATCAGCACTTCCGCCTTTTCAAGTGCCTCTTTTCGGGCAAAAAGACGGTGCAGCCCTGAAACACCCACATCATTGATCATTTCCACCCTGTTGCCCATAAACTCCGCGGTAACTGCAGCCTCTTCAGCAACAGGGATATCCGATGTTCCTGCGCAAATCACAAGAATTGTTCCCCTGCCGGTAATTTCAACCGGTTCAAGGCTCAGGGTCAGGGCTTTTGATCTTTTATGGTATTTGCTTTCAGGAAATGCTGCGAGTATTTTTTCGGCCTTTTCATCCGAAAGCCTTGAAACAAGAATGCGTTCACCCTGCTCAAACATCCTGTGCATAATAGCGATAATATCATCGGCATTTTTTCCCTGGCCGAATATCACCTCGGGGACGCCTTTTCTGAGCTCTCTGTGGTGATCAATATTTGCAATTCCAATATCTTCAAAGGGCAGATTCTTAAGTTCATCCATTGCCGAACCCACGGATATTTCTTTATTACTGAGATCAGTCAGTAATTTTTCCAGTCTTTTTTTATCCAAACAGAATCCCCTTTTTTATCTTTTTACAGTCTTCCCTGAGAAGCGACCAAAGGTATACCACAAGAGTCGAATATTTCATAATAAATCCGTATATTTTTATTCTTCAACATCAATTGTTTCTACCCTGACCCTTGCAGTGCCTTCTTTTAAAAACTTAAGTTTTTTTGCAGCGCCGGCGCTTAAGTCAATAACCCTGTTATCAACAAATGGTCCCCTGTCGTTAACTCTGAGGATAATGGATTTTTTATTTTCAAGATTGGTAACCTTAACATAGGAAGGAAGTGGAAGATATTTATGGGCAGCGCTTAAACCTTCAGGATCAAAAGCCTCGCCGTTTGCAGTCATATGCCCGTCTTTCTTTTTTCGTGTTTCCTCCCCGTACCATGAAGCAATGCCTATTTCCTCATACTCTTCTGCCTCACTGAGGGACATCGGTTCATACCTTTTGCCGTTTACCACATAGGGCGCCATTTTTACTTTTCCAAGCTTTATAGCTTCCTTTGGAGGAAGGCCGTCTATAGTTTCCAGTTCATCACTTGTAAGAGGCCATGAATCAGGAGCTTGAGTAACTTCAAATGTATATTCCCCGATTTTATATATAACTTTGCCGGTACCGTATACGCCCTTAACAGCAGTCTTGGTCACAAAATAAGAGGCTTTGACGGCACCCTTTACAACCTTGTAGCCCACAAAAGCAGCACCGCAGGATGTTAATAAAAACAGTGTAAAAACAGAAAGTAATAGAAAGAGATATTTTAAGGAATTCTTGTTTTTCATCATATTTGTATAGAAGTATTTTTATCAGGCTCAGAACATAACCTGCTTTTTCAGATAAATCATTTATTAAAAGGTAATCGTAAAGTTCAGTAAAACAGGCCGCGGCGTTCTTAGTCAAAAGACCTTATACGAAATCACCGCCACTCCTTCTTCACACGAATTCCCTTCAATACATCTTCAGCAGGCAAAACATTCCCTTCCTTGATCTGCTTTGAGCCCAGGGATAATATTTTTAAAAGCGCAATGGTTTCCTGCGTTTCTTCATAACTTTTGATATCCTGTAAAACCACTTTAGCCTCACCACTTTGAGTAATAGCAAGCGGCTGATGTTTTTTGGGAAGATCACTGATGTTTTCAGCAGCATATGCTTCAATGTAACTGATAGGCTTAATCCGGTCCGAATATTTCATAATAACCCATATTTGTGAATATGGAAATATAGACCATTATAAGGTCAGGCGTCAATATGGATATTATACTTATAAACTTATAGGCATCCACTGATTCATTAGATATTGGCAAGTTATCTGTAGTCAGAATGTTGGGTTGTTTTGGATAATCTAACATACTGATTCTCAACTCCAACTTTAAAGTGTCACAGTCAAGGACTGACCCTGTGCTTTTCATTTTTTTACTCGGTCTATTTAAGTATATTAATACTTTTCATTACCCTTTCATACTCTTCCAGATTATCATCAGGCATACCTTCTGTATTGTTTATATAAAAAAGCGCCGAATATATGTAATCCCCCTCTTTGAAAATAAAATTGCGAGTATTGGAAGCACCCTTTTTAATGTCAATTATGAATGCTTTGTTCCCATCTATAACAATTTCTGATTTACCCAGGATACTAAATCCTGAATCGATATATCGTCTCTCCTGATTATCACGCCAATTTTCAAGGGCGAGCCCTGGATTGTATACTCGTGGATGGAATACTGCCAGACTCTTCTCCGGTGTATCGAAGAGGTATGTCTTACCACGCATATCATCCACTATAGAAGGTTGCCAGTTACCAGGGACATCAACTGTAAAATCACCATCGTGAGTTATGTATCGTTTCATACCGGAGGCTAAGGGTCTTCTAATATCAGAGCCTGTATATTCTTTCATACCAACGGCTTCTGTTTTTTTTCGAAAATTATAACTCCTCATTACCCGGTCGTATTCTTCTAACCTGTCTGATGCTATACCGTCTTTATTACTGGCATAAAATGCCACCGAATACTTATAATCCCCATCTTCGAAGAAATAATAACGGAGATTAACAGAACCATTGTTGCTGTCACCTAATAATGTCTTTCTTCCCTTTATAACAGTTTCTGAATTAGTGAACTCTTTCCAGCCTGGTTTTGAGCTCATCTTCTGGACCCGGGTACGATAGTCCTCAAGCATTTCTCCGGGAGTGTGTGACGGACTATAAACGATCGCGGTCGTACCATTTTCCGGTGTTCCAAAGCATATTATTTTACTGTTTTTAGAATGGGGAAAAGCTTTCCACCGGGCCGGGATTTCCAGAGAAAAGTCTTCATCCGGATTTACATACTTCTTAGTGCCGTGGACAACGGGTGGTTCATGGAATTCAAAGGTTTCAGTTATTCGATCGTAAAGCTCAAACGTAGTATCCTGGCGTGTAGTATAAAATGCAAGTATATATATACTTGATTTGTATGGAATCATGTAAACATGTGCATGCGATGTGGCACCTTCTATCTCCATTTCAAAGTCAAGTATCAATACCTTTTTTGATTCCAAAATTGTTTCGAAAAATGCCAGTTTTTTACAGCCGCTGCTTGCCAACTGTTTTTGTATTTTATCACGCTGAAATAACTCAGGATCATGTGGCGATATAAAGATAAGCAGGGCGTTGAGGCCGTCATCATTAGATTTAAAACCGGTCACAAGACTGTTTACCCCAACTAATGCTGAAGCAGGATTTGCTGGCGGATACGGAAAAGTTTTCCAGCTGTTTGGGATATCCAGCGAAAAGTACCAGTCATCACTTTTGTAGTGCTTCATATCGTAAATTTCAGGAGGGGTTATATTTTCCGCTGTTGATGCCCTGTTTGACAATCGTCCGTTTGAGCAGGAGAAGAAGACACAGGCAACCATAAAAAGCATGAGAACTGTATGCATTAATATCTTTTTCATTATTTTTCCTGTTTTTATTTAAACGTTGTATATAAGAAAAGCATAATTCATGCTAAAATAAAAATTTAGTAAGCAGCATTCTTCGTTTTAAATTTTTATAATCAAATTTATCATTTAACAAATGATGTGCAGATTATTCATCAGGTAATAGGAAGTAACTACAAAAAAGATATTTTATGTTTTATGTAAATATATCCAGTTATTTTTTATCCTTAATTACATATATCTGCTATTGATATGCAGTTTTGATGACCTCAAAAAATTACAAATACCTATAACATATCTGCTCGGAGGAATTGATCATCTTTATAATAGCATCTGCAGGGGCCTCTCAGTTGCAGCAAGTATACCAGTTAAATTAGGACAACTCTCTTTTTCGTATAATTACTACACCTAACAAAAAAGTAATCACCCCTGTACATACCAGAATATTACATGGAAGAAGCATCTCCTGAAGGCTGAAATTTCTCCAGAGTGCGCCCTCCAATGATATAATAGCCCATTTGATCGGGCTGACTGCACCAATCCTCTGCATCCACTCCGGCATAAAAATCAAAGGAACCATCCCGCCGCCAATCATGGACATAACAAGCAGTACTAACCAGCCGACACCTCCTACAGCTCTTTCCGTTTTCCCCAGGACAGAAAGCAGTACCATAATCCCTGTAAATGCAACTGCCGAGGCTGTTACAGCCATGGCAATCATGAGGAAAGCCGGGGTCAGCCCTTGACTGTGACGATTTAGCATCAACTTCATGTCAATGTCAAAGGACCCCGTTGTTACTCTTACTGAATCCAATTTGTTAGATTTATACTGATCAAAATATATATTCAAAGACAACAGTTTCAATATTGTCTTTTATGTATCTCTTTTTTTCCTTCATACCAATTTTTTTTGAAACTCCTTGAGAGGCTATATTTGATGCCCTCGTATATGAATAAATTGATTTATATTTTAATTCCTTTTTTGCATAATTTAAGCATGCATGAGCTGCCTCTGTTGCATATCCGTTTTTTGAGTAATCTCTGATAATATGGAATCCTAATTCCGGAAGCAATTCCCCATCGATATTCTGTATTGTTATTCCGCAATCACCAATTAATACGTTATCTTCTCTTCTAATGACAGCCCACAATCCAAACCCAAGTTCTTTATATCTCTGAATATTTCTCGCAATCCATTCTTGAACTTCTTCAAGTGAAAAAGGATGCGGATAATGTTCCATCGATTTGGGATCGGATAATACTAATGATAATTTTTCAGCATCGCTTGTTTTTAATTTACGAAGAAATAATCGATCTGTTTCAATAATTGCCATATTTATTATTTTTGAAAACTAAATATAAATAATCTATTTTTATTACGATAAAATCTAATAAGTTATTCAGCTGATCTGTATACCTGTTTAATTAAGCCAACTCTCTTTTCCGTATAACCACTACACCTAACAAAAAAGTAATCACCCCTGTACATACCAGAATATTACATGGAAGAAGCATCTCCTGAAGGCTGAAATTTCTCCAGAGTGCGCCCTCCAATGATATAATAGCCCATTTGATCGGGCTGATAGCACCAATCCTCTGCATCCACTCCGGCATAAAAATCAAAGGAACCATCCCGCCGCCAATCATGGACATAACAAGCAGTACTGACCAGCCGACACCTCCGACAGCTCTTTCAGTTTTTCCAAGGACAGAAAGCAGTACCATAATCCCTGTAAAAGCAACTGCCGAGGCTGTTACAGCCATGGCAATCATGAGAATTGATGCGGGTACTACCTTAAACACGATATATGCAAGCAGGAGCAGAATAATGCTTACCCCAATAATACTGATAAAACAGGCAAGGGCTTTGCCTGCCAGTATATGCCCCAGGCTTACAGGGGCCATGCGGAGCCTCTGCATTGTCCCCCGTGTCCGTTCGATAACTATTGAAAGCCCGAATGTTGCGGCAACACTTAAAATACCCCAGAGTATTCCTTGCGGGAAACTGACATAATAAGCATTAGTGGGGCCTGTTTTTTCACGGGCAACATCTGTTACATTAATTGAAAGGGGCTTCATAACATCAGCCATGCCTAGGTTTTCAGATGAACTGCTTTCATCTGATATTTCTGTATTTAATTCTTTTTCCTTAACAAAAAAACGGTCAAGATCTGTATAAAGCCGGTCAAGGTTATTCCTCATTGGCTCACTAAGTGAACCATCATCGGCAAGACTTTTTTTTGCGCTGCTTACACTGGAATGCATTTTATCCGAATCGGAAAAAGCATTTTGAAAACGTTCTGAACCATATTTTAATAAAATCCCCTGCAGCATTGCCGCTTCGGCCTTACGTGACGGGTCTACACCAATTTCAATCTCAGGCGGCCCTCCAAAAAAGACTTTCTCAGAAGCCTCTCCAAAACCTTTTTTAAGTGCAACAAAAGCTACATATTTTCCTTTGCGTACACTTTCTTCTGCGCCGGTTCGTTCACTTTTTGTTATATTTATCTCGGATGCATTATTGAGTGTTTCGAGAAATTCCGCAGACGGCCCGGTATTATCTTCATCGACTGCCAGAACTGTAAAGGTTCTGGTACCTCCGCCGGAACTGAAAACAGAACCGAACAGCACAGCAATAATGATTGGAAAAATAAAGGTAAAGAAAAATCCGGCTTTATCCCTGACCATGAGTTTTATGTCTTTAGCTGCCAGTGTGAATATCTGCATCATATTAATCCCTCAGTTTCCTTCCGGTTAAATTAAGAAACACACGCTCGAGATTTGGATAATCAATACTGATCCTGCCGTTAACATTCGCCTGTTTCAGTTCAGCAAGTTTCCCTAAAGGATCGTCAGTTTCAAAGGACTCCGAATCTCCATTACTTCTTATTGAAACTACAGGTTTTCCGCCATGGCTTTTGATCAGGCTGTCGACAGTATCAAGTGCATGGACACGGCCGTTATCTATAACTGCAACCCTGTCGCAGAGCTGTTCAGCTTCTTCCATGTAATGGGTGATATAGATAATTGTTTTGCCTTTATTATTGAGGACTTTAATCTTTTCAAAAATGGTATTCCTTGTCTGTGGGTCAACACCAACAGTAGGTTCATCCATAAAGATCAGATCAGGATCGTGAAGGATGCTGCAGGCCAGATTCAGGCGCCGTTTCATACCTCCGGAAAATTCATCCGGCTTACCCTTCCTTCTATTATCAAGGGAAACAAAATCCAGGGCCCAGTCAACCCGTTCCTTAAGCTTTGCACCCCTGACACCATTCATTTTCCCAAAGAAAATCAGGTTTTCCTCGGCACTCAGATCCTCATATATGGCCAGTGCCTGGGTTGCGACTCCAATCTGCAGACGATCTTTTGCAGAAGCGGGGGAACCGTTTTCTCCTATTATAATTGATCCTGAATCAGGCTTAAGCAGACCGACCGACATGTTTACCGTTGTTGTTTTTCCTGCGCCATTGGGCCCCAGTAAACCGAAAATCTCACCAGGTTTAATTTCCAGGCTGAGGTTACATACCGCTTTTATTTCGCCAAAAGACTTTGAAACATCCAAAAGTTTAAGCATCTAAAGCTCCAGAATTGTATGACAGTTTATGATAGCCACTCACCCGGTTATGACCGGGACCGAGCACAAGGGACATTATGACACTAGCCTCACTCATTTATGCATCGAGCACCCTGGCGGGTCAAAAAAAAATCAGGAGATCACATGGATCGCTAAAGCCCTGATTGAGGTAAGCCCGGTTGAGTTGAGTTATTGATGTTGATGAGAATACTTTTTTGAAGAGTGAAATATACGGAGATAGCCGCTGTATGTCAATCTGAAATCAGTTAACCATGTTGTATAAACAGAAATGTACACATAATCTTTAATGCCTGCTATCGTGATTCTGTATTTGGAATTACCATGCGCAGACTGTGTTGTAATGTTATAAAGAAACGGCAGCGGGCTTTTATTTTCGTAGAGAAAGCAGCTAACCACGGAGGACACGGAGAAAATCAAAAGACAAAATCGATTTTTGTTTTTTGATTTATAAAAGGCTTTTCTCCGTGTTCTCCGTGCTCTCTGTGGTAAAAATCAAAATATTTTATTTAAGACTATTTTTGGCCAATTAAACTTAAACAAAACAGACATTGGCCTGTACTAACTGCCAGCAGCTTTTTTTATTGAATAACAGTAAACACAATGTCATCCAGCGCTGTATCTGTGCCGTCTTCTACTAAAAAGGCAGATGCATCCTGGTAAAAAATCTGCTGATCATCTCTCTCATCCAGATCCGGATCTGCAATATCAGTAGATGCATTTCCTGTGTATGTACCAGCCGGAAGTGTTATACCGCTGTATGGCCAGCTTTCGGTTCCCGTATCATACCCGACAGTAACTGCCTTAACTTCAACAACAGCCCCGCTGCATTCCTGCCTGAAGCTAAGTACCGCGCTGTCATCTTCAACACCATCTGCAATAGAAATATTTCCGGAGACAGTACCAGTGGCGGTTCCTGAAAGTATAAAGTCCTGATCATTCAGGTTATCACCTTCTTCCAGAAAGACATCTGCAATACATGAAGGAGCATATCCATCCATATATGCAACAATATTATAAGAAATCCCTTCTTCAAGGATCATTTTGTAGTTTCCGTCTTCATCTGTAATGGTCGCTGACCGGATCACCAGTTCATCACCATCGTAGTACTGGGCACTTACAGTAACCCCTTCCATGGGGAGCGCTTCTTCATCGCCGGTATTCTCTGTAACGGTACCGCAGACAACAGAAGATGAAAAGCCGGAATTAATTATCTTTATGACAGGTTTAAGAATATATCTTCCGTTTCCGGTCTTAATAATAGATTTCTGCACAATAAAATCCAGGACCAGCTCGGTTTCACCGTTTCCGCTGATGGTAAAAGGATGAACAAGCTTTATTCCGCTCTCAAAACCGCTCGGGACCTTAAGCTCTACCTCATTATCAGCCATATCTACAATATAATTTGCATATGGATGACTGCTGCCGAGTATATTATTTTGGTCATCCGGAACATCGCCCAAAACCAGCCTCATCTGTGTATAATTTCCAGGCTCAAGCTCTGTCAGTACAAGCTGCTCAACCACACCGTTGACAAGCTCCAGTAGATTGTATGTCTTTCCTGCATCTTCACTGGCCCCGGGATACCCTGCAGTTACCCAGTCGCCGTCTGCATAATGAACCTGAACCTCTTTTATTGTCACATACACAGCCTGCAGATCACCGGTTGAGGCATCTGTCAACCCGATGGAAAGGGTGCCGGTACTGCTCCCGTCTGTTGATGAAACACCCGTTCCGCTGTCGCCGCCGCAGCCGGAAGCTATTAAAGATAATAATACCGCCCCTGCGATACATGATAAAATCACTAACTTTACATCTGCTGCAAATTTACTTTCAAATAAACTCATTACCCACCTCCTGAAAACATTAATAATTCCATAACCTATAAGTCATGAACGGATATCTATTTATTTGGTTACAAACAAAATACCTGCATAATGAATTTAAGCTAAAAATCTATTGACAGTGATTACAAATGTAGCTACCATTATGATCACGCTTGTAATCACATTAAAAAAAGGAGAGAAGAATGGAAAAACTTCCCAAAATATCCGAGTCCGAATGGCAGGTAATGAAAGTGATATGGGCAGAGCACCCAGTTACTTCAGGCGGAGTTGTCAGATCCCTTGAAGAAGCAACCCACTGGAAACCAAGAACAATAAAAACCCTTTTAAACCGTCTGGTACAGAAAGGTGCGGTCGGCTGTGAAAACAGAGGCAAGGAATATCACTATTTCCCTCTTATAGAAGAGGCCGTGCTGATGCAGGCTGAAAGTCAGTCCTTTTTAAAAAGGGTTTTTGGCGGGTCATTAAAACCAATGATATCTACAATGGTAGAATCACAGGAACTTTCACAGGAAGATATTAAGGAAATCAGACAAATGCTGGAAGAACTGCAGGAGTAGGACATGGAAACTATATTTCCGGAACTTTCCAATATTTTTTCATGGCTGATAGACTATACAATTGATATCAGCGTTTTTATCGGCATCATATTTTTCATTAAGACTGTTATATCCAAACGTTTTCCGGCATGGTGGCATTATGGGCTCTGGCTGGTTCTTCTTGTTCGAATGATTATCCCCTTCAAGTATGAAAGCAGCTCCGAAGTACCGGGGCTTGCTCCTCTGCCGGTGAATATTGATATCCTGAACTCAATAATTCTTGAAAAAAATCAGATAATATCAGGCATTGCTTCGAGTGCATCATCGAACATACATGGATTTAATATATCTTTTGATAATGTCATGATTTCTATCTGGCTCGCAGGAGCACTTTTCCTGTGCATCTTCTACATTTTTAAAAACATTAAATTCTGGCTACTCATAAAAGAAAAACCGGTACTTGCCAACAATGATATCCTGGACCTGCTGGAAGATTGCAGGAAAAGAATGAAGATTAAATCCATGGTCAAAATAACTGTCACAGATGAAGTAAAAAGCCCGGCACTGTTCGGTTATCTGCGCCCAAGGCTGCTGCTGCCCGAGGGCGTTCCGGAAAAACTGAGTCATTCCGAACTGGCATATTTGTTTATGCATGAGCTTGCTCATTTAAAGCGGCACGATATAGGTATTTCATGGATTGTTACACTGCTCCAGGCTTTTCAATGGTTTAACCCCATTGTGTGGCTTGCATTCTATCAGATGAGAATAGACCAGGAGTCAGCCTGTGATGCTTCGGTACTTAAAAGATTACAGCAGGGGCAATCAAAGGATTATGCTGCTGCAATTTTAGATTTTCTTGAAAAATTTTATCAGAACCGCCGGGTGTCGGCTATGGCTGGAATTATTGAAAATAAATCCCAGATAAAAAGGAGAATCGCTATGATTATTAAATACAGGCAGCATTCAAAAAAAAATAAGGTTACAGCGGTTTTAATGCTCATGCTTACAGGTTTACTGTTTTTCACCCTTACAGGTTTTGCACGGGACGCAAAGCCAGACAGTCCAGCCATTTCAGAGGAGGCCGGGATAGTCATGGCGGAAGCAGGCAAGGATATTGACAAAGGCGATTACCATGGAGCACTGAAAAAACTTAACACCTATATTAGTGCAAATCCTGATTCTGAAACCGTTCCGGAAAATATTTATGAGATGATTGCCAACTGTTATATGTATTTAGAAAATTATGACGAGGCAGTTAGAGTTGCCGAAGAGGCACATAACGCCCGACCTGACAGTGAAAACTTATTTATACTGTATGCAGCTGCAGTGTTAAAGTCAGAAAGATACGCTGATGCAGCGTTTCTTTTTGAAAAAGTGTATGACACCACAGATAAAAAAGACATAGGCTTTTTAGAAGGGGCGGCAAGTTCCTATTACAAAGATGGAAATTATGAACAGGCCAGACGTGTTTTAAAAAGAATGATCAACAATACTGAAAAACCAAAAAAAATCTGGTTTGACAGCCTTATCTCGATATGCCTTGAACAGGGGAAAGAGGATGAAGCCGAAGAATATATAATCTTATTCGAGGAACATACCGGTAAAGCCTATTCTTCACAGATACCTGATAAACACAGCAATATCTATGATTTTTCGATAGTGATCAGTAATCATGACAGGGCCTCAGCCCGGCATAAAAATGACACACTTTACAGTGACTGGAATGCATACAAAATAAATGAAGTTGATCAGGCTCCATCAGTACTTCGATGGATAAAACCGAAATACCCTGTACAGGCTGAACAGGATGGTATTAAAGAGGGAAAAGTAATTGTAAGGTTTGTAGTAGATATGGAAGGAAGGATTCAAGCTCCCCAGGTTGTTGAAGCTAATCCCGAAGGCTATTTTGAAGAAGCTGCACTGGACACTTTAAGTAAATTCAAATTCAGACCTGCAGTAAAAAATGGTGAGAATGTCAGTTGTGTCATGAGATTTCCCGTAGAGTTTCAATAGCAGAAAAAAACAATTGATGCCGAGCGTCTAAAAGAAAAGTTTTCATGGAAACCAGTAGAAGATTGTATAAGAGAGCACAAAAAAAGCCGCTTCAGGTATTTCCGAAGCGGCTTTTTAAAAGTAAAAATATCCGGAAACATAATGTTTCCGGATATTAAGAGCGATTTAGAATACGCCTTCAACCTTACCTGTTTCAACGTTAACATCAACACGTTTGAAAGCCGGGTTTGAGCTGGTTCCGGGCATAAGTGAGATGGTACCTGCAACAGGAACAACAAAACCTGCTCCACCGTAGGTGAGAACTTCGCGAACACCAAGTCTCCATCCTTTTGGTACACCTTTAAGTGCAGGATTGTCAGAAAGTGAAAGGTGAGTTTTAACCATGCAGAGACCGAGCTTTGAGAGCTCAGGATCATCCTGGATTCTCTTAAGCTGATTGAGAGCTTCACCAGAGAAATCGACACCGTCAGCGCCGTAAACTTCTGTAGCGATCTTTTCAATTCTCTCTTTAACAGGCATTTCAAGTTCATAGAGGAATTTGAAGTCTGTCTTTTCTTCACAGGCTTCGATAACTGCGTCTGCAAATTCAAGAGCACCTTCACCGCCCTTGAGCCAGTGCTCTGAAAGAGCAACTTTAGCGCCTGCAGCTTCAGCCATTTCGCGAACTTTCTTGATCTCGTCTTTTGTATCGTTATAGAAAGCATTGATACAAACAACCGGGCTGATTCCTGCTTTACGTACGTTGTTGATATGATGGATAAGGTTTTCACAACCCTTTTCTACCCATTCTACATTTTCTGTTGCGTATTCTTCCGGCATTGCTTTTCCTGGAACTGGTACAGGAGCGCCGCCGTGACACTTAAGAGCCCTGATTGTAGCAACAACAACTGCTGCATCAGGTTTCATGCCGCTGTAACGACATTTCAGGTTCCAGAATTTCTCAAAACCTATGTCAGCACCAAAACCTGACTCTGTTACATGGTAGTCAGCAAGTTTGAGACCGACCTGGTCAGCGATGATTGAGCTCTGACCGATTGCGATGTTGGCAAAAGGACCTGCATGAACAAGAACAGGCTGTCCTTCCAGAGTCTGCATCAGGTTAGGATTAAGAGCATTTACCATCCATGCTGTCATTGCACCTGCTACTTCGAGGTCTTCTGTTGTAACTGGTTTACCCTTCTTGTCGTATGCAACAACGATTTTGCCCATTCTTTCGCGCATGTCCTGAAGGCTTGTTGCAACAGCAAGAATAGCCATAACTTCTGAAGAAACAGCAATTCCGAATTTTGACTTCATCATGAAGCCGTCACGTTTGCCGTTAACACCGTCGATACCTATAATGATATTTCTTAAAGACTGACAGCAGTAGTCGATGATCCAGCCCATTTCAATGTTGGTAGGATCGATATCCAGACGAGCCATCTTGGAAAGTCTTAAGAGCTGCTCATCATTGTAGTTTCTTTCGTGCTGAAGACGTGATGTAAGAGCAACCATTGCAAGGTTGTGAGCATTCATGATAGCGTTGATATCACCGGTGAAGCCAAGTGAAAACTCGGTAAGCGGAATACACTGAGCAAGACCGCCGCCTGCTGCAGAACCTTTGATGTTCATTGTAGGTCCGCCTGAAGGCTGACGAATAGCTGCTGAAACACTTTTACCTTTTTTACCGAGACCTTCAACAAGGCCCATGGTTGAAGTAGACTTACCTTCTCCAAGAGGTGTGGGTGTAATAGCTGTAACATCAATATATTTTCCGTTTGGTTTGTCGCCAAGCCTAGCAAGTACCGCCTTGTAATCGACTTTACCAAAATAGTGACCGTATGGGAGAAGTTCCTCTTTTGTAAGACCAAAAGTATCACCAATTTCATAAACAGTCTTCATGTCCTTTTCTGCTGCCTGTGCAATCTGCCAATCAGCAAGTTGGGTTGGATCTAATGCCATATTTTTAGCTCCTTTCATTGTTTTGAGTCTCTCAAAGAGTCTCTAAAGTTTTGTTATCTCGCCGAAAACCGGCTCAACACAAATATTAAAATTCTTATATCTTTTGAAGCGAAAACTTTTTTTTACGTTTTAATTCAAAAAATTTTCCTATAAATACAGATTGATGAGCGATGAATCAAGCAAAATTTTTGTTTTTTATTGTTAAAACAGCCTTTTCGCTGTTATTTTTTTGTTAAAGCTTCGATATTTCAAGACTCAGGTCCACTGCCTTTACCGAATGGGTTAAAGCTCCGATTGAAATCATATCAACCCCGGTGGATGCAACGGCCTTTATATTTTCAAGGGTAATCCCTCCGGATGCCTCAAGAAGCGCCCTTCCGGCCACATAATCAACAGCTTCTTTCATTTCTGCAGGAGACATATTGTCCAGCAGGATAATATCGGCTCCGGCCTCAATTGCCGTCTTTACACCATCAAGATCTTCAACCTCAACCTCGATCTTTATTCCGTGAGGGGCTCTTTTTTTGGCTGATTCAACCGCTTTTGTGATAGAGCCTGCAACAGCAATATGATTATCCTTTATCAGGACGCCGTCAAAAAGACCAAATCTGTGATTACTGCCTCCGCCCATTGGAACGGAATATTTATCCAGAAGCCTCAAGCCCGGAATGGTCTTTCTGGTATCCAGTATTTTTACACTGTCACAGTCAGCTTCTGCCACGTATTTACTGGTAAGAGTCGCAATACCGCTCATCCGCTGCATAAGGTTGAGGGCAGTTCTTTCGGCCTTTAAAATAGAAGCCATTGAGCCTTTTATACTGCAGATAACTTCACCCTTTGATACTCTCTGGCCGTCCTCATAAAATGTATCAAAGGTTATTTCGGGGTCAAGTATTGAAAACACCCTCATAAATACCGGAAGACCTGCCATGACAATATCCTCTCTTGTCTCCAGCACGGCTTTTCCTGTAACATCAGGGCCTATTATTGAATCGGTTGTAAGATCCCCCAGCCCAAGGTCTTCTTCCAGGGCATTTGTAATTATTTTGTCCAGCAGGACAGGATTTTTAATCATCTATTCCCTCAAAAAAGGAAAGGTTTTCCCGAAGCTTTTCAATCTGAGCCTTAAGCACTGCAACCTTTTCTTTTACATTTTCAATTACATCGGCAGGAGCCTTATCAAGAAATCCCTTATTGGAGAGTTTCTTTTCTGATCCGTCGATTTCCTTCTGAACCTTTGCCATCTCTTTGTTTATGCGCCTTTTTTCTTCATTAAAATCAATAAGGCCCTTCAAGAGAATATGTATCTGGTTACCTTCAAAAACCGCTGTTACTGATGCTTCGGGTTTTGCCATCTGTTTTTGAATATCGGCACTTTCAACCCTTGCAAGGTTTTTAACATAACAGAGATTATCCAGTATAACCTGACGCTCTTTATCATCCGGCATTTCAACATGTATATCCATCTTTTTGGACGGATGAACATTCATTTCTCCGCGAATGTTTCTTATGCCGTTTACAACGCCCATAAGGGTTGCCATGTCTTTAACTGCAGAAGAATCATTTACATAATCGCTGATTTCCGGGAAACTTGCCTTCATTATACTTCCTTCAGCGCCCGGCAGCCGGCTCCATATTTCTTCGGTTATAAAGGGCATAAAAGGATGAAGTATTCTTAGTATACCTGACAGAAGCTCTTTAAGAGTACATCTTACAGAAAGTTTCAGTTTTTCATCATCGCTGTAGAGCCACTCCTTAGCCGTTTCAAGGTACCAGTCACAGAACTCATGCCATGCAAACTGGTAGGCAAGGCCTGCGGCATCATTAAAGCGGTATTCGTCAAGGGCAACAGAAACATCCCGGCTTACTTCACCCATCCGGGTCAGTATCCATTTATCCGGAAGAGAAAGCTCTCTGCTTTCATCATGGTCTGGTTCATTTCCTTCAAGATTGGAAAGAACAAGCCTTGCAGAGTTCCAGATCTTGTTAACAAAATGCCTGTACCCTTCTATTCTTTCTTCCGAAAGCTTGATATCCCTGCCCTGTGCAGCAAATGCAGCAAGCGTATACCTGAAGGAGTCTGTGCCGTACTGATCAATTACGATAAGAGGATCAATTACATTCCCCTTTGATTTACTCATCTTTTTGCCCTCTGCATCTCGTACAAGGGCATGGATGTAAACGTCGGAGAACGGTATATCAACCATAAAATGAAGGCCCATCATCATCATTCTGGCTACCCAGAAAAAGAGAATATCAAAGCCTGTAACCAGCGCTGATGTCGGATAAAAGATATCAAGAGCCTCGGTTTTATCCGGCCAGCCAAGTGTAGAAAAGGGCCACAGGGCCGAACTGAACCATGTATCAAGCACATCGGTCTCCTGCCTGATATCTGTGCTTTTACATGAAGAACATTCGGTCGGCACATCCTTTGATACTGTTATTTCACCGCATGAGTCGCAGTACCATGCAGGTATCCGGTGCCCCCACCAGATCTGTCTTGAGATACACCAGTCCCTGATGTTGTTCATCCAGTCAAAGTATACATTTTCCCATGTTCCGGGAAGAATCTTTGTTTTACCTGTCTTAACCGCTTCTATTGCCTTTTCTGCCAGAGGTTCCGTTTTTACAAACCACTGTTTTGAAAGAAGAGGCTCAATCATGGTTTTGCATCTGTAGCAGTGACCGGTAGAGTGTGTGTAGGGCTCTTTCTTTTCAAGAAGGCCTTCTTTTTCAAGATCCTCAAGAATTCTTTCACGGCATTCAAACCTGTCCATACCCTGATATTTACCGGCAAGTTCATTCATTTTGCCTTCTTCATCAATAACCTTAACACGCTCAAGATCATGAGTGTTTCCTACATTAAAGTCATTGGCATCATGGGCAGGAGTTATTTTAAGGGCGCCTGTACCGAATTCTGTATCAACGTATTTATCGAATATTACAGGTATTGCCTTACCAACAACAGGGAGAATAACATGGGTACCCGGAAGGTTTGCGTATCTTTCGTCTTCAGGATTAACCGCAACTGCAGAGTCACCTAAAAGGGTTTCCGGCCTTGTGGTTGCTACTACAAGATATTCATCGCTGTTTTCAAACTTATACCTTAGGTGATAAAGAAAGCTCTCCCTTTCTTCATGTTCAACTTCAAGATCGGCAAGAGCTGTCTGACACCTCGGGCACCAGTTTATAATATAATCGCCGCGGTAGATAAGCCCTTCTTCATAGAGTCTTACAAAAACTTCTTTAACGGCTCTTGAAAGGCCTTCGTCCATGGTGAATCTTTCACGGCTCCAGTCGCAGGAACTGCCCAGTTTTTTAAGCTGGTTGATAATAAATCCGCCGTATTTTTCACGCCACTCCCAGACCAGCTCGATGAATTTTTCTCTTCCCACATCATGCCGGCTGATATTCTTTTTCATCAGGTCTTTTTCAACAACATTCTGAGTTGCAATTCCGGCATGGTCTGTGCCCGGCTGCCACAGAACATTAAAGCCCTTCATCCTTTTATACCGGCAGAGGATATCCTGAAGCGTGTTATTAAGGGCGTGCCCCATATGAAGGGTTCCGGTTACGTTCGGGGGCGGAATAACTATACAGAAAGGCGGTTTATCAGAAGGTACTTCCGCTTTAAAAAGTTCTTCCTTCAGCCAGTACTCATACCATTTATCTTCTACATCTTTAGGCTCATAGCCTTTTGCCATTGTTTCATCAGGCATGTTTAAGCTCCTGCAATCTATAAAATATTCTATAATCGATAGAAAAAGGGGTCGCGAAAGCAGCAACCCCTTTTTATTTATATTAATAATCAGAATTCAAAAAATTATTCCGAATCTGTTTCAAGGCTCTCTTTCAAACTGTCAATAGCCTGGGAGATCACTTTCTCTGCCACTTCTGCGAAGACTTCCCTTGCAACCTTTTCCACTACTTCCCCGACTACGCTTCTTACTATTTCTTCAATCTTTTCTTCACTGATAACAGGGACAGGCGGAACCGGTTCGGGAGCTTCTTCTGTCTCCTCAGGGACACCCATTTGAAGAGCTTCTGCTTCATTGGATTCTATCGGTTCATCAGATATAAGCCCCTCCGGTTTGGACTCTTCTATCAGATCACGGAACAGATCACCCTGAAAATCATCACCTTCGTCATCCGTTTTGTCATCACCATCCTCTAAAAACAGGTCAGATCCTATCTCAGGAATATCCAAAATTTCTTCGGCGTCTTCTTTATCCGCTTCATCAGAAATATCACCAGATTCATCTTCAATGGAAATCACTTCAGGAGAACTTTCAGGCTCTGCTTCTGCATCATCAGCAAACGGTTCATCCAAGGCAGTATCATCAATTGAGATATCATCTGCAGTTTCACCGGCCGGATCCTCATCGGAAAGAGATATTTCATCCGGCTCAGCATCAGAAAGCAGCTCATCAATGGGTTCTTCTTCTGCCAGCAGATCATCGAAAATATCGTCGGAACTGTCAACAGTATCCGGTACTGATTCATCATCTATTGCTTCACCTGTTATATCCTCATCTGAAAGGGATATTTCATCAGGCTGAGTCTCTGCAGGACTTTCATCCGGATCGCTGAAGGAAATATCTTCCGTTTCTTCAGAAACTTCTTCCTCGTCGGAAAGAAGTGAGTCTATATCTGGTTCGCTCTCTTCAGCAGCTTCAAACTCAAGGGCATCATCCGGAAGATCTTCACTTAAATCTTCACCAGCCTGGCTTTCCTCTTCCGGTGATTCCAGACTTTTTTCAAGTTCGCCCTCAAGGTCCCCAAACAGGTCATCGTCGGCTTCAGCTGATTCTTCTGTAATCTCTTCAAGATCCGACTCGCTGAAAAGGCTATCCTGTTCTGTCTCTTCGGAAGATTCGGAAAACTCGGAGTCATCTTCGAGCAGGTCGTCAATCTGAAGATCGAAATCATCAGAGTCCTCATCATCAGACCCGGTATCTTCGGCAGTAAAATCCGTATCAGATTCAGCTAAAAGCCTGTCCAGCTCGCTTTCTGTACTGTCGGCATCGTCAGTACTGTCAGACAAATCATCAAAGGATTCATCAGAAAGAAGCTGATCAAGTTCATCAGCAGTATCATCCGCATCCGAAGCTTCACCGGAAGATAATAAATCAGCATCATCAAGGATATCGTCAAACTCAAGATCCTCTTCTGATACTGTCTCTGTTTCTTCGCTGCCCAAATCACCTGCCGCTGCCGTATCCGGATCGTCATCAAGAGAGAAGTCCGAATCATCAAGACCAAGCGAATCGGCATCTCCCTGTTCAACCAGATCCATAAGCTCTATTATATCTTCATCAGGCTCTTCTTCGACAGGTTCCTCTACTTCATCGCCAGACAGGTCATCGAGATTAATATCAAGCAGATCATCTTCTTCATCAAGCTGATCATCAAACAGGTTATCTTCCTTGTCCATATTGAAGCTCCTATTAGGGGTAGGTACATTAATGTTATTATTTTTATCAACCTGCCAATAAGCGTAAATTACGAGTAAAAACAGCTACAACTAGCAGGTTTTGTTAGCATAAACGAAACAATACTGTCAAGATCATTAAACCCGTCAGGTAATGTCCGGAGGCATTAAAACCGGAGATAAAAACAAACGGTATGTTAACACAAGATTAAACAGAAGGTAACGTTATTTTTAACGGCATATTCATAAGACGCACCCTTTTATTTCTTTAATATTTAAAACATTATCTGATATAATCAGTTCTCATTTCAGTTACAGACGATCTTTAACAAATAATATTATCAACCTTCAGTGAGGCGTCATGCCGTCTAAAGCCCTGGAAGTAAATATTAAAACGAGTAAGGTCGATGTTGTCATAAAAGAGGAGTATACTGTCCTCCGTGAAGTCATGTCCAGGTATCCCGGCATCATGGACAACCTGAACATCTTTATAACCGAATTATGTCATCCCTATAAAAACTGGAAATTCATAGTAAAGGAAGCCAGAAACTATTCACTGGACTACTTCCACCTGTTAAGGGATCATCCAAAAGGCCCCGAAGCCGCGAAACTCCTTATTGATGTATTTATAGATGCAGTAAAAGAGCCGGGTGTAAACGGTGTCAATCAGGACGGGGCTGACAATCTTCTTATATATATTCAAAAAATAATTAAAGACTCAAAAGATAACCTGAGCGATTTTTTACTGGTACTTGAATACTGTTTTAAAGAGGTAGAGTCACTGGATGAAAAGCATTTCTCATTATTTGTTAAAAGTTTTTACCAGATTAATAAAACAGCTTTAATCCTCGCTGACAGGAAGCTTCCTGATACAGCCCTGTCAGAACTTAATACCCTTCTCTTAAGATATCTTAAAAAATCATATATCTACTGGATCAACCAGAAAGACCCCATGGAATGGTTCATGAATGAAGCCGCAATACCTGATGTGCGGAACGGGGAATTTAACGACATATTCGGCACTATCTCACACAGGGCATTAAAGGGATATCAGCACTCTCTATCAAAAATGGTCCATGATCATGCAGGTAATCAGAGCATGCTGTTAAAAGAGCTTGTCATCCTGCCCGGCTACAGACAGATAGCAGATCAGTACAGAAACGTCCCAAGGCTTCTTTATAATAAAGGCAGCGCCTTTAATTACGGTCATTACTGGAAACTGATTTTCCTGTTTCATATTATGAATACTGACGGTCTTTCAGTTATCCACGAAGAAACACTGAGAGAAATCAACAGGACACTTGCACTCCTCATTGACTCCGAAAAGCCGGAGCATATAAGGCCTCTTATCCTTAAAACCTTCGGCATTCTTAAAGAGAGCGTATCTCTATATCCAGGAACGGCCCTCAACTGCATAGGAAATATGGGCTCCGCCATTTACCGCACCGATGAAAGTGAACTTGTTGATTTTTTTCTTGAATCTGTCATGGAACTGGGCTTTCAGACCCCCGATTTTAAAGGCGTGGGCAATGACTGGCAGGCAAAGGTAAACAGGGCGCATATACAGAATATAAGAACATGGCTTGAAATAATTGAGCTCAACCCCACATGGTCAAAAAAACTTTTATCATCGCTCATAATAAACCTTTCGCTCGGCGGTGTTTATATAAAGGATACCGACCTTTTTCCGCGGGATATCACCAGCATTTTAAACAGCAATATTTCAAACGTATACAACCTTATAAAACAGCTTACACGTTTATTCCCGGCATTCTTTAATGAGATAGGAGCAGAAGGCCGGCTTCGGGATATATCCACCAGGCTGGATGAAATATGCTTAAGAAAGGATGTGCTTGTACATTTTTTACGTAAACAGAGCCATGTTGAAAGCAGCAACAGAATAACAGGGCTCATCGAATCTGTCCTGCATTTCTGGCTTACAAGGGACAAGACGCCTTTAAAAGAATTTCTGCCGCCAAATATATACCGGCAGGTAGGATCGGAAGGCCCCTATTTTGACGGGGTACACAGCCTCATCAATATTCTTTTTAAAAGAAAGGAACTCGAAGATATAAGAGAACTGCTTGATCTGGACAAAAATGATTTCCGGAATTTAAAGAAAGAAAACCCCGGGAAAAATGAAATCGATTTTGAACGGCTTGAACTGGCAATCACCTTTTACAGGCTTCTTGTTCAAAAATATTCCATAGATTTTTTAGAGATAGACAATTACGTAAATCAGCTTCAGCCCGGTTATTTTCCGGAAATCAAAAACCTTAAAGAATCTCTCGGAGAAAACACCCCATACACAAAAATATCAGGACTGCTTGATTACCTTGAAACGCTTAAGAAGATAATCCTTTCCTCCGAAAGATATGACATAAGGGAGGATATTTATCACAAGCGTCATTTCACAGTGGATATTCCCTCAATGTACGGAAGCTACCATGAAAGAAAGTTTGATATGCTCGGGCTTACATTCCGTCTGGAATCAATTATCAATACACTGTTCAACAATCTCGTAGATGATATAGACCTGGGCCTTATCACACGGGATACAATATACCGGTTACACGACTACCTTACCCTGTTTAACAGGGCGCTTATGCTGGATGGAATACGGTCATCGGAAATAGAAAAACAGCTTGACCTCCTTAAACGGTCTCTTGAGGTTACGGGTTTTACCTTTACGCAGTTCATAGATATTTTCAGGGGATTTTCACAGGCGGTAAACAATGTTGTAAACGACTACTTTAATGCCATCCATGAACAGAACCTTATTAAAATCCTTAAGAACATCCCGGAAGAGTCTTTACTCCCCAAGTATAAAACCGGAGATCACAGCTTCAGCATTGAAAAACTTATACACAGAGTGTCCGAAGTTTTTTTAAGGGAAAGAATTGCGTTTGCGCTCGGGCTTCAGCAGCTTGACCTGTTCCTTACCCGAATTATGAAAACACTTTTCAGGCAGTCTGACCAGCTCCCGAAAGAAATGCTCCATCACCTGCTCAACTACGATCCCGAAAAAGCAATTTCATCCATATCATCATCAAACAGCCTTGTGTCCGGGGTTATTCATCTGGGCAACAAGGGGCTGAATCTTGTCCGGCTTCATAATTACGGATTCAATGTACCTCCGGGTTTTATTATAACCACCGAAGTCTACAGATACTGGGATGTTATACAGGGGTACAGGCCGGCCCTGAAAAATTTCAGGGTACAGGTGGAAAGAGAAATAGCATCCATTGAAAGGCAGACTAAAAAACAGTTCGGAAACCCGGACAATCCTCTGCTGTTTTCAGTAAGAAGCGGAGCACCTATTTCTCAGCCGGGAATGATGGATACATTTCTTAATGTCGGCATCAATGAAGATATTGTACAGGGCATTATAAAAAAAACCGGCGAGGAGTGGTTTGCATGGGACTGCTACAGGAGATTTTTACAGTCCTACGGCATGGCATTCGGTCTTAACAGAAACGACTTTGATGACATAATAGCTTCGGTTAAAGAAAAGTTTAATGTTCAGCGGAAAATTAATCTCACCGGTGAACAGATGAAAAAAATCACCCTTGATTATAAAAAATTTATAACCGGCAAAGGAATACCTGTTGAGGAATCCCCGGTAAACCAAATTTATATAACTATAGATAAGGTGCTTGAATCCTGGGATACAGCCAAGGCAAGGGCCTACCGGAAAATAATGAAAATATCCGACGACTGGGGAACCGCTGTAACAGTGCAGTCAATGGTCTTTGGTAATATCCGTAAAAATTCAGGATCAGGTGTTGTTTTTACACATAACCCGAGACTGTCGGGCGACCTGATTACCCTGTGGGGAGACTATGCAGTCGGAAACCAGGGAGAAGATGTTGTATCAGGGCTTGTAAACACACTCCCCATTTCAAACCGCCAGGCAGAAACCGAAAACAGGGATATAAAGAAAACTCTGCAGAACTCCTTTCCGGAAATCTACAGTGCAATGAAGGAGTGTGCCACAGACCTTATCTATGACAAAAACTGGAGCCCCCAGGAGATGGAGTTCACCTTTGAATCCGAACAAAAAGAAGACCTCTACTTTTTACAGACAAGAGATATGGCAATAAGACAGGGCAAAAAAGTGCTGTCATTTGTTACCGGCCCAGAAACCGACGCAAGGTTTCTGGGCCACGGCATAGGCGTAAGCGGAGGCGCACTGGTCGGCAAAGTAGTGTTCAGCCTCGATGAAATACGGGTTTTGAGAATAGAAGCACCGGACACGCCACTCATTTTAGTAAGAGGGGACACAGTGCCTGATGATATTCAGGAGATATTTGAAAGTGACGGACTTTTAACCGCAAGGGGAGGATCGACCTCCCATGCTGCCATTGTGGCTCACAGACTGGGAAAGACCTGCGTGGTGGGGAGTCCCAGCCTGATCTGCATGGAAAAGGAAAGCATGTGCTCCTTTGATCAGATCAGTCTTAAAACCGGAGACTGGCTCAGTATTGACGGAAGAGAAGGGTCAATCTATTCGGGCAGGATGGAAATAGAAGAAGTTGCAAGGAGGTAATAATGGATAAAATAAAAAGCGATCTTAAACTCGGCATAAACGGTCTGGGAAGAATCGGCAAACTTACTCTCTGGCACCACATCGGGAGAAAGCACTTTAAGGAAATAGTAATCAACATGGGAAGATCAGTAGGAACATCAATGAAAGATCTGGCCCATTATATAGAAAGAGACAGCACATACGGATGGCTGCACGGGCACCTTTACGGCTGCGGCTCATCAAGTCTGATCACGGATATCGATGAATCCGGAAGCAGCATGATCATAGACGGGATCAGAATACAAATTTTAAAGGATACCAGAAATCCGAAGGAGATAGGCTGGGCGGATCATGATGTTAAAATAGTGGTTGATGCAACAGGCCAGTTCCTCGACCCGACAAAACCCGTAGATACAACCGGCGGGTCTGTACGGGGACATCTGGAGTCAGGAGCCCACAAGGTTATTGTATCTGCTCCGTTCAAGATAAAGGATAAAAGCCTTCCTATGCCTGAAGATGCTGTAACAACAGTAATGGGTATAAACGGAAATGATTATGATCCGAGGAGGCACAATATTATTTCCAATGCATCATGCACAACTACATGCCTTGCACATATGATTAAACCCCTTATTGATAATTACGGACCAAAACGCATACTGTCGGCATCCATGGCAACAATTCATGCAATGACAGGCTCACAGGAAGTTCTGGATAAACCGGCAAAAACCGGTGCAGCGGATCTCAGAAAAACAAGAAGCGTAATGAATAATATCATACTGACTACAACCGGCGCAGCAAACACACTGGGGCTTGTTATACCGGAAATGAAACAGATAGGTTTTATTGCAGAATCTGTAAGAGTTCCTCTTACCACAGGATCGCTTATAATTCTCGTCATAAACCTCCAGGAAGATCCTTCTGGAGAACAGATAAGAAGGGATATAATAAACAGTATCTACAAAAGCACATCGGAACGCGACCCCAGCGGTTACCTCCTTTACTCTGATGACCAGAATGTATCACGCGATATAATAGGCATGCCCAGAGCAGCTGCCATTATTGAAGGGCATGAAACTCATACAAGAACTGCAGATGTAGCCATTGACCTGAACAAAATAACCGGTATTCCGGCGGAAATTCTTGCAGGGATGGATCAGTCATATGCAAAGGTATCGGTTACCCAGGCTGTTATATACGGATGGTATGATAATGAATCAGGCAGTTATGTAAACATGCTGGGAGACCGGATTATTACAATCGCCGAAAATTTATAAAAAATTCAGATTATAATGATTAATAAACTGTTGACTTTATACAACATTACCATATAATGTCCTATTCGATTAGTTTTAGAGCAAAAAAACAATCGATCTAATTCATATTATCCGTGGATTAACTATCCGGATAAAATTAAGCAGAAGGGGGTGATTTAAATAAATATTTTATGCAAAATCAAAATATTTTTATACGGGTCCTTATATCCGGGACACCCCTGCACTATAGTACAGTTCAGTGATGCTTTCAATGAGTTAACAGGCAAAAGAGAGGTAATACACGTGTAGTATATCAAAACTACTATATTTACTATCTTATTTAACAGCATTGTAGGCATTCCCGAGCATGATCAGGAATGCTTTTTTTTTATAAAATACAGGATTTGATCCGGATTCATAACTACTAATCAAGAGAGAAGAAATGAAAGTAATAGTACAAAACAACCAGATTGAAAGAGCTATAAAAGACCTTAAGAAAAAACTTACAAAAGAAGGGTTTTTCTCAGAAATCAAAGAAAGACGATTCTATGACAAACCAAGCATTCAGAAAAAAAAGAAACAGGCAAAAGCTGCAAAGAGACGCAGAAAAAGGATGAGGAAGTTCACCCGTATATAACGGATACTCTGCCGTTAAACAGTCAGGTCAACTGATGGCCTTCTTCTTTTAAAAAGAGAATCCCATTTTTGGCCTGATTTTTTATCTGCTCTGCGTTATTGCGGGTTATTCGGAACAGTTATCAAATTATTTATTTAATTTGATTTTTTTGTGTAAATAACATCATTGATGAATGGTTACAGCAGGGCTTTTCCATTGACAAAAAATCAATGAGCAGGTAAATACACAAAATTATTAAACTCTTTCAAATGAGAGCATTTAAATAAACCCAAAGAGGATTAATAAATGATAAATCAAGGACATACCTCCGGAAACTCATCCGGTGACGGGTGGTTTTCATCTCTGATACACTCCGTATTATCCTATTATTCAAACCTTATATCCAATCCATTCAAGAGCGGGCTGGCATACTTTATTATAGGTATGGTGCCGATGCTTATTATAGGGTGGCTTGTACTGCCTTCTGTACTTTACTCCGAACAGCAGCAGCCCCTTAATTTTAACCATGCTCTTCACATGGAATCGGATGTTGTTGCCGGTTTAAAGGATTATACAGAGGCTGAAAAATGCCTTTACTGTCATTCATTCAGAGAGGACGGCAGTTTTACAGGCATACCCAGGACAGAAACATGTGCAAAATGTCATAAATACACAGAATATCCTCTGGGTGAAACAGCAGAAGAAGAACTTCTGATGAAAGAGTACATTTCAAAGGGCAAAGAAGTACCATGGCTTGCATACTACAGACAGCCTGACTGTGTCTATTTTCCGCATATAGCTCATGTCAAAATGGGAAAGCTTGAATGTACAGTATGTCACGGCGCACACGGCAAGTCATACACTCTGCCCGTATATGAAAAAAACAGAATATCAACATACAGCCGGAATATCTGGGGCAAAAACATAGCAGGCCATAAAACAAACACCTGGGACCGCATGAAGATGGATGACTGCGCCGAGTGTCATACTGAAAAAGGGCATGAAGAAAACAATGCCTGTTTTGTCTGCCATAAATAGTGAGGTTAAAACACATGACATCTAAAAAGAAAGACATTACCGAACTATTATCTTTCAACCGAAGAAATTTTATAAAGCTTGCAGTCGGCGGCGCTGTAGGAGCCGGGCTTTCACCGCTCCCCTGGAAACTTGCCGATGATTCTGCAATCTTTTCACAGAATTTCCCATGGGTTCCGGTTCCGGAAACAGGCGAATTCAATACGGTAAAAAGTCACTGCACCCTGTGCCCCGGCGGATGCGGCATTGAAGTAAGAAGAGTGGAAGACCGCCCGATAAAGATTGAAGGAAGAACAGATCACCCTGTTAATCCAGGCGGCATATGCCCTGTTGGAGCAGGCGGATTACAGCTTGTTTATAACGAAAACATCCGTTTTAAAGGCCCCATGAAGCGAATCGGAGCAAGAGGCGCAGGCAAATTCGAACCCATTACCTGGGAGGAAGCACTTAAAGAACTTGCCGGCAAAATGCTTGAACTGCGAAACAGCGGAAAAGCAGATAAAATAGCAGCAGTTGATGGAAACAGAACAGGATCAACAGCCTCACTGATGATAGAAAGGCTTCTGACTTCTTTCGGAAGCAGCTGCTATATGAAAATGCCCTGCGAAGAAGACACAGCAGCTGAAGTTTCTGAGCTTGTTTACGGCTCCAAAACTCCGGTAACATACGACCTTGAAAATTCAGATTATATTCTCAGTTTTGGATGCGGCCTGTTAGAAGGATGGGGATCTCCCGGACGTCTCCTTAATGCCTGGGGAATATGGAACTCAACAGAAAATAAAGACAGGGTTACAATAACACAGGTTGAATCAAGGGCTTCCAATACTGCTTCAAAAGCTGATAAATGGCTTGCAGCCAGGCCCGGTACAGAAACAGCTCTGGCCCTTGGAATTGCATGTGTAATAATAACCGAAGGGCTTTATAACAGCGAATTCATAGATAATAAAACAGCAGGAATTAAAGAGTTTAAAGAGCTTGTTCTTGCTGAGTACACACCAGATAAAGTTTCAGAAATTACCGGTATTAAGGCCGAAGATATAAAGTCTGTTGCAAGGGCCTATGCAAAAGCAAAATCACCCGTAGCAGTATGCGGCAAGGGAAAAGGCTTATTAAACGGCGATGTATCCGAATATGCGGCAGTGCAGGCACTGAATGCACTCACAGGTTCAATAAACAGGCCGGGCGGTGTGCTGGTAAATAATCCGCTCCCATTAAGCCCTCTTCCCGGGCTAAAGCTTGATTCTATTGCTGAAAAATCATTAAAAAAATCTATCTTTGATGATCAGAGCGCTAAATGCAGCAACGCCAGATTCGCTACTCTTACAAAGAAGATACTTGCCGATGAAAATATTGTTGAAATACTGCTCGTATTTGCAGCAAACCCTGCATACACATTGCCGGACGGCGGAGATTTTAACCAGAGTCTGACAAAACTGCCCTACACAGTAAGCTTTTCACCCTATATGGATGAAACAGCTCTTATGGCAGACCTGATTCTTCCGGATCATACTTACCTTGAAAAAATGGACGATGTACCTGCGCCATCCTCGATACAGTACAACTTTTACGGCATCACACAGCCGGCAATGAAACCTCTGTACGATACTAAAAACAGCGGTGATGTACTGATTGAACTTGCCGGGATGCTTGGAGGAACAGTAGGAGCTTCATTCCCATGGAAAGGTTATGAAGAAGTTTTAAAAACCAGGGCGCGTGGTATTTTTGAGAGCGGGAAAGGTACAACACTCTTTGACACCTCAGCATCTCCCTGGGATATGATAAAAAACAATACTAAAGTTACCCCTGCCTATACAGATTTTAACAGCATGTGGGTAACTCTTAAAAACGGGGGAATGTGGTACAACCCTACATCCAACATTATGCAGGATGATAAACTGTTTGCCACAAAAAGCGGCAGATTTGAATTTAACTGCAGCTGCCTGACTCCCGCAAAACAGCACAGGGAAAAATCAGAAGACTCACATAGCCTTACACTGATGCCCTATGAAATTATTAACCTGTCAAGCGGATGGATTCCTACACCGCCCTATCTCTATAAAACAATTTTTGCCAGCCAGCTTCTTAAAAATGATTCTTTTATAGAAATCAATCCTGAAACAGCTGAAAAGCATGAACTGAAAGAAGGAGACAGGGTTACAGTATCATCAGAAAAGGGAAGTGTTGAAGCCAGAGTGCATATTTTTGAAGGCGCTATGCCTGAATTTGTATTCATGCCAATGGGATTCGGCCACACTGCATTTGATGATTTTGTAAAAGGAAAAGGCTGTAATCCGAACAGTCTTATTGACGGATGTAATGATACGGCATGGTGGAATACCCCTGTTAGAATTAATTAGAATCAAAAAGTCTATATATGAGGCATAACATGGAAAAAACAGAAACCCATCATGGGCATAAATACGGGATGGTAATCGATCTGGATAAATGTACCGGATGCGGTACCTGTATGGTTGCCTGTGCTTCTGAAAACAATGTGACTGTCAGAAGTGATGAAACAGATAAAGAACGCAGCATCACCTGGATGAAGCTCTATAAAATTGATAACGGCAAGCCATTTCCTGAAACAGAGGTTTGTTACTTTCCCCGTCCGTGTATGCACTGTGATGAAGACGGGCACGGAGGACACCATTCGCCCTGCGTTTCGGTTTGTCCTGCAACGGCTACAAAGCTGGATCACAATACAGGCATTGTTTCACAGATATATACAAGGTGCGTCGGCTGCAGATACTGCCAGGCGGCATGTCCTTATCACGCAAGATATTTCAACTGGTGGGACGGATATTCATTTTTACAGCCATATTCTGAAGGAATGGAAAGAGCATTATCTCCCGAAGTTTCTCCCCGTATGAGAGGTGTTGTAGAGAAATGTACATTCTGTCACCACAGGCTGATGAGTGCAAAAAACAGGGCATATGCCGAAGACAGAAGAGAGCTGGAAGAAGGCGAATATATTACGGCCTGTACAGAAGCCTGCCCGGCTCAGGCAATTACATTCGGCGATTTAAGCAATCATGACCATGAGGTTTATAAGCTTTCTAAAAGTGACAGGGCATTCAGGCTTCTTGAAAGATTGAACTCAAAACCTAAAGTTTATTACCTGTCATCAAAAGAATGGGTAAAAAAATTCGCTGACAACTATACGCCTGATCAGATTCAGCCTGCAACCAAGAAAGAAATATAACGAGGAGGATTATAGATATGGATTCCGCTTTTATACCAGAAGGAGCTAAGAGGTGCTCTACCCCGGTCTTTTTCTTCTGGACTATACCATGGGTTATGCTTCTTGCCTTTGGAGGATTCTCAGCAGCTCTCTGTCTGATCTTCGGGCTTAACCAGACCCATATGAGCGATGTCTTTGCCTTTGCCCTCTGGATTGTCTTTGACCTTGCTGTAATAGCCCTTGGTGCTGGAGCTTTTTTCACAGGCTTTCTTACCTATATAATAAAGAAGGATGAACTGAAGGATATTATAAACGCTGCGGTTATTATTGGTTTTATATGCTACTCGGGCGCTATGGGACTTCTTGCTATAGATATAGGCCAGCCCTTACGAAACTGGTTTTTCTTCTGGCACGCCAATGTTCACTCTATGCTGGTTGAAGTTTCATTCTGTATTTCATGCTATCTGAGTGTTCTTTTAATAGAGTACATCCCAATTATATTTGAAAACCGCAAACTTGATGAAGTTAAGGATTTTCATTTTTTCGGACATCACCTTCATCACATAATGGCAATATTCGCAGCTACAGGAACATTTCTTTCATTCTTTCACCAGGGATCACTTGGCGGTATGTTCGGAGTTATGTACATAAGACCCTTTGTAGCACGCTGGGGTTTTTATATCTGGCCGTGGACCTTCTTCCTGTTCATACTGTCAGCCATTGCCGCGGGCCCTTGTTTTACAATACTCTGTACAAAGCTTACAGAAGCATTATCAAAGAAAAAGCTGGTTCCCGACAACACAATTCAACTGCTGGCAAAAATATCAGGCGGCCTTTTAACGCTCTATCTTATTTTGAAAATATTAGACACATATGCCTGGGTAAACGGTATACTCCCGCAGGCAGGGCAGGGCCTGTCAGATTTTGGGTCTTACACCACAATGATGCTTACCTTTGAGATAGGTGTCTTTGGTATTATTCCGATGCTGCTGCTTATAACACCGTTTACCAGAAAAAGTAATTTCTGGCTGATTATTGCCTGTCTCATGAACTGCACAGGGATAGTCCTAAACAGGTATATTGTTATCATCGGCTCAGCAGCTCTGCCTGTAATGCCCTTTGATAAATTATGGACATATATGCCGACATGGCAGGAATGGGGAATCGCCCTTGGTATGATCGGATACGGATTTTTAATTTTTTCACTTTCATACAGGTATCTGCCGGTTTTCCCGAAGGAAAAGGAGCTGAATTCCTTTTAGGCATAAATGTAATGAAACAATGATTTAACAGGAGATAAATAATGACTCCCATATCATTTGAATGGACCTGGACTTCTGATTATTTTATTTTTTTCGGTCTTCTTTACCTAGCGCTTACAATAATAGGCTGCACAACAGCAGTCGCATTTATAAAAACATGGCTTGACCTTATGAAAGAAAAAAATAAGGAAGCAGAACTGCCTGAAATAGAGACCAGAAGTAAATATACAGATTACTAATAAAAGAGATCCATATAAAACAGAAAAACCGATCGCTATGCGATCGGTTTTTTGTTTTTATATGGATAATTACCTGCTAATTCCAGATTACGGTATCCCGCATCCAGTTTTCATCATCCTTAACAGGACAGTCCAGGTTGTAATGCAGTCCCCTGCTCTCTTTTCGCAGTATGGCGCAGTTGATTATAAGCTCACCGACAAGCGCAAGATTACGCAGCTCTAAGAGATCCCTGGTCACCGTAAAATTCCAGTAGTACTCCTTTATCTCGGACTGGATATTCTCTATCCTTGCTCTTGCTCTGGCAAGCCTCCGGTTTGTTCTTACGATACCCACATAATTCCACATAAGACGCCTGATCTCATCCCAGTTATGGGTAACAACAACCATCTCTTCACTGTCTATAGCTATGCCCTTTTCCCAGTCAGGAGCCTTTGAAAAAGGCACATCCCTGTTGCTTTCAAGATCCTGCCGTGACCGGACTGCAGCCATTCTTGCAAACACAAGGGCTTCAAGAAGAGAATTGCTTGCAAGACGATTGGCTCCGTGAAGCCCTGTACAGGCAACTTCTCCAATTGCATAAAGATTGTTTATATTCGTCATGCCGTTTTCATCTGTAACAAGGCCGCCGCACATATAGTGGGCGGCAGGTACAACTGGTATAGGCTGTTCTGTGATGTCAATCTGATACTTCTGACAGTTTTCATAAATATTCGGAAAGCGTTCCTTTACAAAGCTTTTAGGCTTATGGGTGATATCAAGATATACGCATTCATCACCGCTTTTTTTAAGCTCCATATCTATGGACCGGGCAACAATATCTCTGAAAGCAAGGTCTTTAAGAGGATGGTATTTCTCCATAAACCGCTCCCCTTTGCTGTTAACAAGAACTCCCCCTTCCCCTCTTACGGCTTCCGATATCAGAAAGTTCTTGGCAAGCGGGTGATAAAGGCATGTGGGATGAAACTGAACAAACTCCATATTGGCAGCCTTAACACCGGCCCTGTACCCCATTGCTATTCCGTCGCCTGATGCAATATCAGGATTGCTTGTATAAAGATAAATCTTGCCGACGCCTCCTGCTGCAAGTACTGTGACCTTTGAATGAAATGTAATTACTTCATCATTTTTAACATCAAGGACATATGCGCCCCAGCATGACTCCTTTGACTCAGACTTGACTATACCCCGCTTTACAAGCTTGGAAACAGTAATCAGGTCTATTGCCATAAAATCTTCATAAATCGTTATATTTTCATTTTCCTCAGCCCTTTCAAGCAGGGCCCTTTCCACTTCATTACCGGTTTTATCCTTTGTGTGGACTATTCTTCGCTTTGAATGACCGCCTTCCATTCCAAGTTCAAGCTCATCTGTTTTATCGTTCTGCCTCGAAAAATTTACGCCCATGGATATCAGCTCTTTAATCATCTCAGGACCATTTTTTACTACCATCTCGACAATTTTTTTATTGCATAAGCCATCGCCTGATTTCAAGGTATCTTCAATATGCAGATCAAAGCTGTCATCCAGATTAAACACAGAAGCTATCCCGCCCTGTGCATAATTTGTTGATGTCTCGGTTTTTTCTTTTTTTGTTACTATTGCGACTTTTCCGGATTTGGCGGCTTCAAGGGCAAAACTTAACCCCGCAATCCCTGTACCAATAACAAGATAATCGGTATTAATTTCCATTTTTACTCCTGAAAATATACTTGATATTTCTTTCTTTAATGACTGGTTATTACACTAATATTTTGTGAAAGTATATTTTTTATTAATGCACTGATAAAGTTTAGAGAGGGAATACAGCGATTCTGCATCGGATAAAATCCGGGAGGTAAAATTATCTGGACTGAATTTCATTCTTCAGCTTAATAGCATCACGGGCGAAAGGACTCCTTGGATCTGCATTGATGATAAAATCAAGCTTCTCCATGGCCTTATCAATCTGACCGTTTTTTTCATACAGCCTGGCCATGGCCAGGTGCGGTACCAGGGATTCAGGAACCATAGTTATAATCTGTTCATATGCAGCAATAGCCTTTTCATTTTCACCGGTCATTTTGTATGCATTGGCAAGATCAATATAGGCATCCACATATGACGGGGACAGGGAAATTGCTTTTTTCTGGGATTCAATGGATTTGCTATAATCCCTGAGCTGATAATATACAAGTCCCATATTGTGATAAGCATAGTGAGGTGTGCGATAAAGTATATTGGATACCGCTTTGTTAAAACATTCAAGAGCTTTATCCCACTCTTTTATCTGAGAATACAGTATCCCCATATTATTATAGGCATCTGCAAAATCGGGTTTTAAATTGAGGGCTTTCTTGAAATGCACCAGGGCGAGATCATACTCTCTCAGATTTTGATATACAAGTGCAAGTTCATGCTGAAGATCCGGACTTGAAGAGTCGAGTCTTTCGGCCTCAAGAAGCTGAGCCAGTGCCTCTCTGGCTTTTCCATCCTGAAAGAGTGAATTACCAAACCTTTCAAGAGCTCTGGATTTTTCCATATTCGATGAATTATTTTTTACTGTACCAGCACATGCACAGGCAGCGGCCAGAAAAAACAATACCAGTATTCGAGTTATTACGCGTAACAAAACAGACCTCAGTTTGACCGTTTAACAGACCGTGTTTAAAACTGTTTTACAGGAGACGGAATTACTGTCGGAGTTAAAAATATCAGCAGTTCTGATTTGCTGTATCTCCGGCTTTTTGCCTTAAAGAGCCATCCAAGACCTGGTACATCCTTAAGTCCCGGCACTCCTGAAACATCATCACCGTCACTTTCCTTGATGATTCCACCAATTACCACTGTTTCACCGCTTTTAACCATAAGTGTAGTATCTATTTCTTTCTGGAGAATCCTTGTAGTACTCGGAGCCTGATCATCAGTAACATTTACTTCAAGAGTAATATAATCATTATAACTTACTGATGTAGGAGTTACAGTAAGAGACAATGTTGCATCAAGTGTGGTTGATGCCACATTCTCGGTTGCGGGAATTATTATTTTATCACCGCTGCTGATGGTGGCAGAAGCGCCTTCACGGGCAATAACTTTTGGAGCTGACATTACCTTGGCAATACCTTCGCTCTCGGCTATTGCAAGGGATGCATCCAGAGTGATACTGCCAAGCCCGTCTGAAGTTACTTTGGCAAGATTGAAAGCGGCATTGCTGACCCATCCGTCCGGAGTATTTGTTGAGAATGTACCGCCTACAGCCCTCTGCCCCATGTATTCGAAATCAGTGGCATCAGCAGGCAGTGTATATTCAACGTTCTGATTCACACTCCATGCGGATGTTGTGTTGTTCCATTGAACGCCAAGATCCCTGCTGAAACTTTCAGATGCATCTACAATACGAGCTTCTATCATGATCTGCTTAACAGGAGTATCAAACTGCCTTATTATATCCTTTGCAGCTTCGATACTTTCTACCGTATCTGTCATTATTACAGTGTTTGTTCTTTCATCAATACTTATAGTGCCGCGCTTGCTTACAATGATATGATTCTTGATATCGCTTGCTTTAGCAAAATCGATCCGCAGCGGTTCTGTTATCAAAGGAGCCAGATCCTGTGCCCGTTTTTTCTGTTCCTCATACTTTAAACGCTCCTGCTCAAGTTTCTGCTCAAGCTTCTGGGCTTCAGCCTCTTCCTCGGCAAGAGTCTGTGCCATTTTCTGTTTTGTTGCTATCCATATTATATTCTCACCAACATAGCGTTTAGCGAGGCCGTTATTCATTAAAATCAGATCAAGGGCTTTGTCCCACTGTACATCCTTTAGTATCATTGATACTTTTTTGCCTTTGATCGAAGAATCCCAAATAATATTTTCTTTTGAAACCTCATTTAAAAGCTGCAGTATATGAGTGACATCAGCATCGGCAAAATCCAGAGAAGGAATACGTTTCCCTTTATATTTTTCCTGCCCGTACTGTGATGAAGTACTATTTCCTGCAACAGGCATATATGCAGATCTTTCTGCTGAAAGGTTTCTGGTCTCGGCTTCTACCAGCTTAAGAGGCTTGATATCTTTACCGGCAACAGGAGTCATGATTTTATCAAAATCCATGGTCAGACGATTCTCTGTCTGTTTTATATGAAAAGTAACAACTTCACGCATATCTATGCCAAGATAAACCTTCTTTTTATCTTTATTATAAACAGGCCTGATCATCTCCACTGCAGTCTGAAACTCAGTAGTATCAATATCCTTAAGGAGCAGTTCACCGATTTTACAGTCATTTATATTCAAAGAAAAAGTATTTCGATCTACATTTTCAAGTTTATAGTCTATTTTTTTATCGGTTGTAACGGTAAGTCTGGATTTACCTCTCGGCATCATCGAAAAATCAATTCCCAGAACTTCATGGAGCTTTGAATCTGTCGGTTTAAGAAAAATACGGGGCTCCGATTCGGTATATTCTTTTTCTTCAGTCTTATTTTCTAATGATACATCTTTTGTAACTGTATTTTCCGCTGTCTTATCTGCCGATTCATCTGCAGATATTGATTCATCAGCTGAGGTATCGATATTGCCATGTTCGATATCTGTTTGAGCCGCATCTTCCGACGCAGTATTCATCGCAACGGATGATTTTGAAGCACAGCTGCACAGGAGCAGAGAGGCTGCAAAAATATATATCAAAAAAGAGTTAAATCTTTTTTTATCGATACAGTTCATTTTACTCATGGAATATCTCCTTAATAATTAATACAGTAATGAGTCGACGCTAAACTCACTGTTAGTTTCACTGCTAACAGCGACAATTATCTAACGGAAGGCGTCTTTTTTGACACATCTTTTACTTCAGTTTCACCTTTATAATTTGTGAATTCTTCACGAATTATGACTTCGCCGGCCTGGATTTTATGAACAATTCCCCCATTTGTACCAATCAGAGTTCCTTCTTTTATAATATACCCATCACCTTTTGAGTCCTTTACCATTGCCCACTTGCCGCTGTCACCGACAACAATAACCGTGATACTTAACTGAGAGAGTTCAACAGTCTGAAGGTACGGCTTGGGTACACTTTCGTCCTCACTTGATTCTTTGCTTCTGATAACAATAAAGGACTTAAAGGGATCTGTTTTCCCGACAGGATCATAAATATACTTACGTTCTTTTTTATCAAGATCGATTGTTCCCTTTAAAGTCTGAGGTTCATCTTCTTTATTCGCATTATCATCCGTTTTTGCCCCGGCACTATATAAAGGAGCAAGAAGCAATGAGAATGAAACAATTATATACAGGATACCTTTTCTTTGGATATTCTTAAACTTTCGCATTTTTATTTCCCTTTGAGAAAGGTATACGTAATAGCATCACACGTAATATTAAGATCCGTCGAACGATCTTTCACCGGTTTCATGGTAACATTCTGGATATTCATTATTCGCTCCATGTTACCCACCTTTTCAAAAAATACAGCCACATCATGGTAGGTTCCCTTGATTTTAAGGGCTATGGGAACCTCGGCGTAAAAACCTTTTTTCTTGTTATTTTTAGGCCTGAAATACTCAATACCCAGATTTGACATAACACCGAGCTCTGTAATTTTTGTGAGCAGTTCAGGTATTTCCATATCATTGGGAAGCAGTCTCAAAGCCGCTTTAAACTGCTGATCAACCTTTTTCTTTTCTTCTCTGACCTTGGGCAGTTCTGTTCTTTGTCTCCTTGCGCTGGCCAGTTTTGTTTCCAGACCGCTGATACTTTCTTCAACCTTGGTTATCTCATCATTTTTAGGTATATAAACAGCCCAGATAAAAACAGCTATGAGAAGAACCAGTGTTCCGACAAGGATAAGTATCCTGATCGGCATCTTGATGACTTCTACTTTTTCAATGAAGGATTTTTTTTCCATTATTCTCAGCCCGAAACAAAGTTATTTCTTTTTCTTAGTCGCTTTTTTCTTTTTTGCCGCAGCATATGTTTTACACTGCAGAACAAAATCCGAAACCGTAAGCCTGAACTCCGGCAAATTTCTCTTTTGCGCACTCTTTAATACCGGATCAGCAATTATCTGTTCTGTTGCCTTGAGGTTTGTCATAAAAAGTGAAATAGTTTCATTATCCATGGCAGTGCCGCTTAAAGACAGGTTGCCGTTTTTTTCAGAAAGGGATTTCAGCCATAACTTACCCTCTGGAACTGCATCAGCTATATCGGATAGAAGCAGAACCGGACCTGTTTTCCCTTTTTCAAGGTCCTTAATAACATCAAGTTTGCTGTTTATCTGTTTGATCTTATTCTTTAAATCCTTAATTTCTTTTAATTCTTTCTGGTAACCGGCCAGTTCTTTGTTTAACCTGCTCTCCTCATCATTCAAATCAGAAAGTTTACCGTTGAGGTTGATGAATAAAACAACCATCAATGCAAGAGCGACACATATGGAAGCAATATATAAGGTTATCTGCCTTTTTATGTCCTCTCTCTTTCGAGCGGCCCTGAAGGGCAATAGGTTAATTCTTATCATTTGTCACCAACACTCCTTAAAGCCAGGCCCACAGCTACACCAGCCTGAGGGGCCACACTGCTCAGGTATTTAGGATCAAATATCTTTTCATTAATCTGCAATCCCGCAAAGGGATTAAGTTCCTCTACAGGTATTCCGGTCTCCATCTCAAGGTACTTGATAAATTCCGGAAGTTTACAGGCGCCTCCGCTGACAAAAATTTTCTCAATTTTTTCTTCGGGATATGTTGTTGAAAGAAAATCAAGCGCTCTGCTGGTCTCCTGAACCCATCCTGATACCATGGAGGTAAAAATCTCTTCAAGGGCAGGCCTGTCATCATCATCTATTTCCGTACCGCCCAGCTTGACCTTCTCCGCATCTTCATAGGAAATATCAAGCTGTGAAGCTATCGCCTCGGTTATCTGTGCGCCGCCGTAGGATGAGTCTCTGGTAAACATGGATATCCCATTTTTTATCGCGTTTATACCGAGTTCTTCGGCGCCGATATTTATAATGGCATAGCATCCAGAAGTACTCCCTGAACTTATTTCAAATGCATTCTGCAGCGCAAAGGCATCAACATCCATGACAACGGGACTGAGTCCGGCCAGATGGATAAGGCTTTCATATTCTTCTATTATATCTTTTTTTGCAGCAACAAGCATTACATCCATTAAATCGGAATCGCTGTTCTGTGAACCGTCATCATCATCCGCATTCTGGTCATGAAGTTCATCTCCATCTTCCAGAATCTCATAATCAAGGTTTACATCGCTTATATCAAAAGGAATATACTGTTCTGCCTCTTCCTGAATGCTTGATTCAAGAGCTGCTTCATTTCGCCTTGCAATACTGATTTTTTTTACTATTACAGAAAATCCTGAAATTGATGTCGCGACATTCCTGTTTTTAATATTCAGGTTTTTGAAAAGGCTTTTTATTGCATTGGCGGCTATCTCTATTTCTTTGATGCTGCCTTCAACAATAGTATCTTTCGGTAGGTGGACGATTCCAAAATTCTTTAAAATCATCCCCTTTTTACTATCATCAATTTCTACCAGTTTAATTGAGTGGGAACCAATGTCCAACCCGACCAACTGATTCTTTTTAGGGACAGGCATAAATATCCTCTTTTTTAAACGTCCAGAAAAACCTTGCTTTTGTCAGCCAGATCAAATCCAAGAGCAAGAATTATTTTTCTTTTCGTTTCCATCCGACAACTTTTACCTTTTTCTATTCTGTCAATAGTCAGGGATGAAACACCGGCCTTCCTCGCCAGTTCAGCCTTACTCATAAGAAGTTCTTCCCGGATTTTTTTCACAATATTACGGCCCACTTTCGCCTCCGCGTTACTTGAATTAAACACAAAAACACAACTATACAGGGCATATATTTTTATATACATTACATATTTTGTCAAGAATCTTTTATTAAATTTACCTAATTTAATATAATTTCTATATATATTGTATATATTAATATAAATTAACGCTACATGCAGTACATTTTTTAATACACAACACAACTGTTATATTTTTCAATATAAAGCAAACAAAAGACATTCGCTGTTTCACATAAACACTTAATACATTTATGCAAAATACAAGCCATTAACTCTATTATAATATTTTCATTATTATCAGAATGAAGAAAAAAATCTTTACAGCGATCATTTATTTATATAAAAAACAACCGTTTCAGTCTATATAGTTGAATATCGGCATAAATATAAATTAAATTAATTAAAAAACCTGGAGGCCGCTGGGAATTGGGAAAAATATACAGAAAAAGCACAGCAAGAGAATATGCGGAAGCAATCACTATTGCCATACTCCTCGCACTTTTTATTCGCACTTTTATAATCCAGGCCTTTAAAATACCATCCGGCTCAATGAAATCCACTTTGCTCATCGGAGACCACCTCCTCGTCAACAAATTCACTTACGGAATAAAAATCCCATTTAAAGATAAGTACCTTGCCCGGTTCAATAACCCGGAAAGAGGAGATGTTGTTGTATTCAAATACCCGGAGGATGAAAGTAAAGACTTTATAAAAAGAGTTATAGGGATAGAAGGCGACACTGTAGAAATCAGAAATGACGTACTGTTTATCAATGACAATAAAATAAAAACCACTTTTGCAGGCAAATTCAGCGATGAGGAAATGACAGACGCAGATAAATATGAAGAAATACTTGGAAACAAAAAACACATCATCCTGGACAAAATAAAAAGCCATGAAAATTTCGGACCGATAAAAGTGCCAGAAGACAGCATCTTTGTAATGGGAGACAACAGGGACAACAGCCATGACGGCAGAAAATGGAGCAAAACCAACTTTGTCCGGCTGGAAAAAATTAAAGGGAAAGCCCTGATAATATACTGGTCATGGCCTCACTGGAAAAGATTTTTAAAAATAATAAGGTAACAAAACAGAAAAAAACGATCAATAATTAACAAAACGCTCGCCTTTTTGAAGGAAAACCCTTCAAATCACACTTATTTTTTCATTCAAGCATTTTTAGCAATTTACATATCAAAAAAAATAATATAACCTAACAGTTTACTCTTAAGAATACGATTTAAAAAAATCCATATGAAGGGAGAGTCATATGAGCTCTAAGAAAATGACTATAGAAGGCAATGAAGCAGCAGCCCATGTTGCCTACGCCATGAGTGATGTAGCAGCTATTTATCCGATCACACCATCAAGCACAATGGGAGAGTATTGCGATGAATGGGCTGCCCGTGGCAGAAAGAATATTTTTGATCAGGTACTTACCGTTTCCGAGATGCAGTCAGAAGCAGGCGCTGCCGGCGCTGTTCACGGCGCACTTTCTGCAGGAAGCCTTTCAACAACCTTTACCGCATCTCAGGGTTTACTCTTAATGATACCTAACATGTATAAAATTGCCGGTGAATTAATGCCGACTGTTTTTCATGTATCAGCAAGGGCCGTAGCAACCCATGCATTATCAATCTTCGGAGACCACTCCGATATCAACGCTGTAAAACAGACAGGCTTTAATCTTCTTGCCTCAGCATCAGTACAGGAAGTTATGGACCTTGCCCTGGTTGCCCATCTTGCAAGCATCAGGACAAGCCTTCCTTTTGTACATTTCTTTGATGGTTTCAGAACATCAATGGAAATACAGAAGATAGAAATGATTGACTATGCCGATATGGCAAAACTTGTAGACTGGGAAGCAATCGAAGACTTCAAGAGCAGGTGTCTTAATCCTGAGTATCCTCAGATGCGCGGCACAGCACAGAACCCCGATATATTCTTCCAGAACAGGGAAGCATCAAGTCCCTATTATGAAGCTGTACCCAATATTGTCCAGGAAGAAATGGACAAGGTATCAGCTCTCACAGGTAGAAAATACAATCTGTTTGATTATGTCGGAGACCCGGAAGCTGACAGAGTTATTATCTCTATGGCATCAAGCTGTGACGTAATAGAAGAAACAGTCAACTACCTCAACGGTATCGGCGAAAGAGTCGGGCTCTTAAAGGTAAGGCTGTACAGCCCCTTTTCAAGGGAACATTTTTTCAGGGCAATGCCGGCAACAGCTTCAAGCATAGCTGTTCTTGACAGACTGAAAGTATCAGGAGGGCTTGGAGAGCCTCTTTATCAGGATGTATGCACAGTTTACCAGGAAAAAGACTTTTCTCCGGTAATAGTCGGCGGAAGATACGGCCTTGGAAGTAAAGATTTTACTCCGGCAATGGCAAAAGCTGTATTTGACAACCTTCGCTCAAGTGTACCTAAAAATCATTTTACAGTCGGAATCACCGATGATGTAAGCCATTCTTCTCTTAAGATAGGCGAAGAAATAGACACATCTATCGAAGGAACCGTAAGATGTAAATTCTGGGGTCTCGGTGCTGACGGTACAGTCGGTGCAAATAAAAATGCTATTAAGATCATAGGTGAAAACACCGACATGTATGCCCAGGCATACTTTGCATATGATGCGAAAAAGTCAGGCGGAAGTACAATCTCTCACCTGAGATTTTCTCCTGAACCGATCCAGTCATCATACTTTTTGACACAGGCAGATTTTATTGCATGTCACTTCCCGTCCTACGTTGAGCAGTTTGACCTCCTTGAAGGCATTATAGAAGGCGGATCATTCCTCTTAAACTCACCATGGACACTTGAGGAAATGGAAGAAAAGCTTCCAGATCACCTTAAACGGACAATCGCCTCAAAGAAAATCAACTTCTACAATATAGATGCTGTAAAGATAGCAGGAGAAGTTGGTCTCGGCGGAAGAATCAATATGATCATGCAGGCAGCTTTCTTCAAAATAGCCAATGTTATTCCTCCGGAAGAAGCAATTGATTTAATGAAAGGCGCCATAAAGAAAACCTACGGTAAAAAAGGCGACAAGATTGTTAACATGAATATAGACGCAGTTGACAAATCATTAGGTTTCCTGAACAAAATTGAATACCCCGAGTCATGGTTAAATGCCGGTCATGAAGCATATATGGCTGCCGACTCTGATGAGCCTGAATTTGTAACAGACGTTATGAGGCCGATGAACGCACAGAGAGGCGACAAACTTCCTGTAAGCGCTTTCAGCCCGGATGGTATTTTCCCTACTGGAACTACCAAATACGAGAAACGCGGTATTGCAATCAATGTTCCTGAATGGATTCCTGAAAACTGTATTCAGTGTAACCAGTGTGCATTTGTCTGCCCTCACGCTGTAATAAGACCTGTTCTTGCAGATAGTGACGACCTTGCAGATGCACCTGAAGGTTTCACAACAGTAGAAGCAAAGGGCAAAGAACTTACAGGGCTTCAATACAGAATTCAGGTAAGCACACTTGACTGTACAGGCTGCGGTAACTGCGCCCAGGTATGTCCGGCCAAGGAAAAAGCTCTTGTTATGAAACCTCTTAACACTCAGAAAGATGTCCAAGTCAAAAATCACATCTTTTCAACCGAACTTCCGGTCAGAGATGATCTCATGCCTGCAACATCAGTTAAGGGAAGCCAGTTTAAACTGCCACTGTTTGAGTTCTCCGGAGCATGTGCCGGATGCGGTGAAACACCATACATAAAGGTTATCACCCAGCTTTACGGTGACAGGATGATGGTTGCCAACGCAACAGGCTGTTCTTCAATATACGGTGGATCAGCTCCAAGCTGTCCTTACACTGTCAACGAAGACGGTCAGGGGCCTGCATGGGCAAACTCCCTCTTTGAGGACAACGCCGAATACGGTTTTGGCATGGAACTGTCCGTCAGCCAGACAAGAAGCAAACTTAAAGATCTGGTTAAAAAGGCAGTTGAAGGCAATGTATCAGACAGCCTGAAAAAAGCGCTCAAAGACTGGCTTGAAAACAGCAATGACGGAGAAAAATCAAAGGTCTTCGGTCAGAAAGTAATAGAGTTCATCGAAGTTGAAATGACAACTCCGGGGAATGAGTACAATCCAATACTTATCGACATCCTGAACCTTTCCGATTATCTCACCAAAAAATCAATATGGATCTTCGGTGGTGACGGATGGGCGTATGATATCGGTTACGGCGGAGTGGACCATGTACTTGCCATGGATCATGATGTAAATATACTGGTACTGGATACAGAGCTTTACTCCAACACAGGCGGTCAGTCATCAAAATCTACACCGACAGGTGCTGTAGCCAAGTTTGCTGCAAGCGGAAAAGCTACCCGTAAAAAAGATCTTGGAAGAATGGCAATGACCTATGGTTATGTTTACGTTGCATCTGTAGCAATGGGTGCAAACAAGAACCAGTTTATGAAGGCCCTTGTTGAAGCGGAAAACTATCCGGGATCATCACTCATCATTGCCTATGCACCTTGTATCAACCATGGTATCAATATGGGACTGAGCCAGGAAGAAGAGAAAAAGGCTGTTGAGTGCGGATACTGGCCTTTATACCGCTACAACCCGCTTCTTGAGCAGGAAGGTAAAAACCCCTTCATCCTTGACTCCAAGGAACCTGCTGGCAGCGTAAAAGACTTCCTTATGGGTGAAGTAAGATACTCAAGCCTTACAAGAACATTCCCTGAAAATGCTGAAAAGCTTTTTGAGGAAGCAGAAAAGGATGTAAAGAGAAGGTATGAGATCTACAAGACTATGGCTGAGTAATCAACAGTAGTTTTTTTAACGTAAAAAAACCCGGTCAGGCGTTTATAAGTCTGGCCGGGTTTTATTTTGATAGCGGATTATAAAATTATTAAAAAAATTTTTTTTTAAATAATTTTTAATTGACAGGATGGCATATAATTGGTAGTTACTACCCTTCACTGAATGCGCCCGTAGCTCAGCTGGATAGAGCGCCGGGCTTCGAACCCGTAGGCCGCAGGTTCGAATCCTGCCGGGCGCGCTTGGAAATGAAAATATGCAAATAAGGGCCTGTAGCTCAGCTGGCAGAGCAGTTGACTCTTAATCAATTGGTCGAAGGTTCGAATCCTTCTAGGCCCACCAACATATAAGGGACTTAACAATCATGTTGTTAAGTCCTTTTTTTTATACACTTAGAAAACATTGAAAATCTGTACCTTCTGAATGCTTTAAACTGAAAGAGACATATCATGGACATTAACATCCGCCTGGAAACTAAAGACGATTATCTTAAAGTTGAAGAACTGACAAGAGAAGCATTCTGGAACTTATATGGTCCAGGATGCGATGAACACTATTTATGCCATATACTGCGCGATCATAAAGATTTTATCAAAGAACTTGATTACGTTGCAGAAATTGAAGGAAAAGTAATAGCTTCAATTATGTATACAGACTCTTACCTTTTAAGCGATGATCAGGAGAAGATTCAAATCGTTTCATTTGGCCCTTTATGCGTTCATCCTGACTACCAGAGAAAAGGAATAGGCTCTGCATTAATTGAAAAAACAAGATCACTGGCAGAAAAAAGAAACATCCCGGCAATTGTTATTTACGGAGACCCTCATAATTACTGCAAACATGGATTTAAAAATGGAATTGACTACAGGGTAAGCAATATGGATGGAGAGTACCCTCTAGGCTTACTTGTTTTAGAGCTTCAGCCCGGATTCTTTGGAGATAAAAAATGGAGGGCAAAACAAAGTGATGCATTTATTTTCGACCACGAAAAAGCTGCCGAGTTTGACAATAAATTTAAAGCAAAAGAAAAGAAAACACTATACAGCCAGGAAATATTCAAAATGCTGATCAGGTCTTTCCTGAAATAGGCTTAACAGACCGGAAGCGTCTGTCCTTCTGAGCTATTTGACGTCCATCCATAATAACTGCTATAGATTTAACACCCTGTTCTAATTAAAGATATCATCATAAGTTACCGATCAGTGGATAAATGCAGAGAAATTTCTGCAGGTATTACATTTTCCAACAGGAAGTTTGATTGACAATGGATACCGCCGAAAACAACATACCGCTTTTCAAAGAAAAGCTGGACCATCTATTCCTTAACCAGAATCTCGGTCATGCAGCTACACTGGTCAATGGGATAATACTGTCTGTAATTCAATGGCATGTTATCAGCAGGACATTTGTCATCTTATGGATGGCAGCACTGATTCTCACGATAGGAATCAGAATAACGATTGTATGCCTGTATAAAAGACACAGGAGCAGCAAAAAGAGTATGACCTACTGGTACAGGCTGTTTTTGATCGGATTATTCATATCGGGCACAATCTGGGGATTACCAGGCATTATACTGCACTACGGAAATTCAATCATAGTCGAAATGCTTATCACGCTTACCATCGGGGGAATGGTTGCAGGGGCCTCCGCAATATATGCACCAATGATTTCAGCATTCTTCGCCTACAGCCTGCCCTCAATGCTTCCTGTAACAGTAATAGCGTTCGCCCATGGCGGAATTGAGCATACCGCAATAGGGATTATGCTGCTGCTCTTCTTTACACTGATGAGTTTCAGCTGCAACAGGAACAGAAAAGTGTTTGAGGCCTCACTGGTTTTAAAAAATGAAAAAAATGATCTGGTAAATTATCTCTCTGAGGCCAAGGCAGAAAGCGAAAAAATAAATATCCAGCTGGAAAAAGAAAACACACAAAGAAAAATGGCTGAAGAAAAGCTGGCAAAACATCAAAAAGATCTCGAACAGCAGGTGGAGTCAAGAACCAGGGAACTGCTCATACGCAATGAAGAACTCAAGCTTGAAATTTCAGAAAGAAAAAAAGCAGAGTCAGCCTTCAGGGATTCGGAAGAACGTTATAAAAGACTGATTGAAAATGCTATAATCGGGATTCTGCTTATACAGAACGGTAAAATAATATTTGCAAACTCCATGTGTTCAAAGATAAGCGGCTATGAACAGGAAGAAATAATCGATAAAGATTTTTTTGAATTTGTTCATCCTGATGACCGGGAACTGGCTATAGACAACAATACAAAAAGGCTCAAAGGCGAGCAGTTTGAGGACAGCTACCCTATAAGGCTGATAAACAGGCAGGGAGATACCCGATGGGTTCAGGTCAGTGCAACCTGCATGACATATAACAGCAGACAGACAATCCTGACATTTTTTAAAGATATTACACAGCAGAGACACCTTGAGCTTCAGATCATGCAGTCAGAAAAAATGGCATCCATCGGCCAGCTTGCAGCAGGTGTCGCACATGAAATCAATAACCCTATCGGATATATAAGCAGCAATCTTCACACACTTGGAGAATACCAGGGGCAGCTTCACGAACTGATCACAAAATACAGAGAACTGTCGGCACTGTTTGAGAAAAAACCGGATCAATTTGAAAACAATATATTTTTATCAGGCTTGAAGGCAATTGAAAAACTGGAAACTGAGATTGATATCAATTTCATTATGGATGACCTGCCTTTACTGATAAAACAAAGCGAAGACGGAACCGACAGGGTAAAAAAAATAGTCTCTGACCTAAAAAACTTTGCCCATCCCGGTGATGAGAAAAAACAGTTTACGGATATTAACAGCAACATAGAATCAACACTTAACATGCTGTGGAATGAACTGAAATATCACGTGGAGGTAATTAAAGATCTGGGTGACATCCCGGCAGTAGAATGTTACCCTCAGTTATTAAATCAGGTTTTTATGAATTTGATTGTGAATTCAGCACAGGCAATCGAAGGAAAAGGCATTATCAGAATAAAAACCTCATGGCATGATAATTCGGCAGAGATTAAAATCAGTGATAACGGTATGGGAATACCGAAAGAAAACCTGGGCAAAATATACGATCCTTTTTTTACAACAAAGGATGTTGGAAAAGGTACAGGCCTCGGCCTGCATCTTTGCTACAACATAATAAAAAAACACCAGGGCACCATACTTGTCGAATCCATAGAAGGAAAAGGTACAACATTTACCATTAGCCTGCCTCTTTCATAAACAGCCTGAACAAAGATTTATTTTAAATTAAAAAACAGCAGCAGTCGGCAGCAATAATAATTGATTTGTATTTATCACTTTTTTTATGTAAGGAAATGCCATGAAATCATATCTCAAATACATTACAGTATGTCTGATATGTATTTTAATATCAGTCACAGCAGATGCCGAAGGATTGTCAAATCATGTCAAATTCTATCCGGGCGAAAAGATAACCTTTGAAGTGAGGTGGTCTTTGGTCAAGGCAGGAGAAGTTACCCTTGAAACGCTTCCACCTGAAAACATCGACGGTATTCCCGCATACCACTTTATATATTCTGCAAAAACAACAAAATTTGTGGACGTATTCTACAGGGTGCGCGACAGGATTGAATCATTTACCGATACTGAACTTACCAGGTCTCTGCTTTATAAAAAAAGGCATGAAAGCAAATCGGTAAAAGAAAATACGGTTGTTTTTGACTGGGATAAAAAAGAAGCGCGATGTCTCAGCAGCGGGGAGATAATAAGTTCTGTCCGGCTTGATGAATACAACTTCGATCCTCTTTCCGTATTTTATGCATTCAGGGCAGGAAAACCTGATGAAAATGATGAAATAAAAATGAACCTGACAGATGGAAAGCGCTGCATAAAATCAACTGCAAAAATGCTGGAAAAACAGAGGATCACGGTTAACGGTATCAGATACAATACCATACTGGTTGTACCTGAAATCGAAGGTGTAAGCGGAGTATTCCAGAAATCTAAAAATGCAAAAATAAAAATATGGGTTACTGATGATGACAGAAGGATTCCGGTAAGAATAAAAAGTAAGGTTACAGTAGGAAGCTTTGTTGCAGACCTGGTATCATACACACCCGGCAATGATAAAAAGGGCATTCAGTCAACTTCTGCAAAGTAATTCTTTAACTACTCATAATCATCCCACGGATCATACCCTGAAGAAACACACCCATGGGGCATTACCTTCGCCCTTACTGAAACACCGGCATCATGAACGGTCTCGGGATCTCCCGACACCAGCGGATGCCACCATTCAAGACTGCGTCCTTCATACAGAGTTCTATAGGCACAGGTTTTTGGCAGCCATTTAAACAGAGATACATTATCGGATGAAATCTTTAAACAGTCAGGTTCAAGATCAAACCGTTCTTCATACAAAATACATTTGCACTTGAACACATCAAGAAATCTGCAGGCTATGGGAGTAACTTCTATTTCGCCTGTAGCAGGGTCTTCTATTTTTTCCAGGCAGCATTTGCCGCAGTTGTCACACAAAAGATCCCATTCCTCATCAGTCATCTGATCCAGTGATTTAGTCTTCCAAAACTGGCTGGTATCTCTTTGCATTACTACCTGAATAAATAAAGGCAGCGACCATATATGATCGCTGCCGCGTAATTCCGAAATAACCTGTGAAAAGGTCGGGTTAACTGGTCAGTATTTTTTGTATATAAACAATAATTACTTTTTGGGTTTAGGTTTTTGTTTTTTCTTAAGACAGACCTTATCCTCTCTTACAATAGCGCAGAGCTTGGGATGTTCATAATCCTTACAATTTGAATGATTATATAACGGACATTCAGGGTATTTTTGAGACATTTTAAAATTCCTTACCTTTCCACATTATTTCTCTGTTTCTCCATTAACCTTTTCTCTCAAAACCCCTGAACATTTAAAAACAACAACCTTCCGGGCTTCCAGTGTTAAATCTTCACCAGTGGCAGGATTTCTTCCACGCCTGTCCTTTTTTTCTTTAACACAGAATTTTCCAAATCCGGATATAAGCACATCTTCTTTATTCTCCAGCGATTTTTTCATCTTCTGTAAAAGGGTTTCTATTATGGACGCCGATTTACTTTTTGGGATATCGAGATTATTGTATAAAGAATTAACAAGATGATCTTTAGTCAGGGTCATTAATCAACGCTCCTCTGAGAATTATTATAAGATTATCAAGGAGAAGATATTCTATTTAATGGCTAAAAAATATAGTTAAATCCCTTATTTGTCAAGGTAATAGATTCCCCGGCATTCATTAGAGGATATAACACAGATATAACCCTGCGGCACCATCAAATAAAACCAATAATTAGTATTGTCAAATCATACAATACTCGTTATTCTAATTGTTTTTATTTACTGATCAGAAATAATAAAATCTTACTGGATATCCCATGAAAATTAGAAAATACTTGTATCTGGCTATGGCACTTTTTATGGCTTTTTTTCTCGGCTATTTTTTGAAAGACAGGAAAGCCGAAAATGTACAGGACATTGAAAAAACAAATCCGTATTCAGCATCCACAACATTCCTTGCCATGAAGAATACTGTTACCGAAATTTACGAAGCAGTCGGAACAGTGCGCCCGCGCACTGAAACAAAAATAGAAGCCCAGGTAACAGGCAAAGTTCTTTCGGTATATGTAAAACCCGGCGATTTTGTAAAAAAGGGTGAACGTCTTATCCAGCTTGAAAACAATGAATTCAAAACAAGACTCGAAAGAGCTGAACAGGGACTGATATCGGCAGAGGCCAGCCGTGAACAGGCAAAAAAAATGATTGAGGCTGCTGAAGCCCGTTTCAACAAGGCTGAATCTGACTATAACAGGTTAAAAAAATTATTATCTGACAAGGCAATTTCTACAAAGGACATGGAGCAGGCAGAATCCGTTTTTCTTCAGGCAGAGGCCGAACTGAAGCAGTACAACCAGGGCCTTGAAGCTGCAGAGGCAAGTGTAAAACAGGCACAGAAAGTAGTGGAAGAAGCCAGGATAGCAATGGCCTACTCTGACATAAGAGCTACAGAGGATGCAGAAATCGCCCGAAGACTGGTTGAACCAGGAGATCTTGCGGTTCCGGGCAAAACGTTATTGATTGTCCAGACAGTCGGGAAAATGCGACTGGAAGCATTTGTACGGGAAGGCCTTATCGGTAAAATAAGACCCGGCAAAGAATTGAAGGTAGAAATAAATGCAATAGAAAAAGAAGTAACAGGTATTGTTGAAGAGATTGTACCCTCGGCAGATCCAAAAACACGATCCTTCCTCGTTAAGGTAGGCCTGCCATTTATGCAGGATCTGTATCCAGGGATGTTCGGTCGTCTTATGATCGAGGCAGGAACAAGAGAGGCGGTATACGTTCCGGCAGATGCAATAGTAAAGGTAGGACAGCTTGAAGCAGTCATGGTCAAAATTGATGATTCATGGGAAAAGTATCATGTAAAAACCGGAAAGCGATCAAACGGCATGGTGGAAATACTTTCCGGCCTTGAGGGCGGTGAAGTAATAGGATTATCAGGAGACTCAAATGCCCGGTAACAATGAGAAACATGGACTGATCATAAGCATTGTAAGAACATTCCTTTCTTCACGCCTTTCCATACTGTTTGTTATTGCTGCATTTCTTTTAGGCGGTATCAGTATACTGTACACCCCGCGTGAAGAAGAGCCGCAGATAATTGTGCCTATGGCGGATATATTTGTCCAGGCTCCGGGCGCAAGCTCGGAAGAGATTGAAAAACTTGTAACCACGCCCCTTGAAAGACTGCTGTGGCATCTTGACGGAGTGGAATATGTTTATTCAATGTCGCGCAGAGACTCGGCCATTGTAACGGTCAGGTTCTTTGTAGGTGAAGACAGGGAAAAGTCTCTTGTAAAGCTTCACAATGCCATCAACATGAACCTGGACCTTGTCCCCGACATAGTAAAAAACTGGATAATAAAGCCTGTAGAAATAGACGATGTACCTATCGTCAATCTCACCCTTTATTCTCAAAAATACGGAGAACATGAACTCAGGCGGACAGCCGAAGAACTGATCTCAAGACTGACCGAAGTTGAAAATATCTCAAGGGTTAATATTACGGGAGGGCAGCCCAGAGAAATAAGAGTGGAACTGGATCCGGAACGGATGACCGGATACAATATCACACCGCTTGAGATATACAGCATGCTGGGCAACAGCGACACCTCGGTGACAGCAGGCAGCTACTACAGCAATAACCGCCAGATTACTATACAGAGCAATCTGTTTCTGCGGTCTTCAAAGGATGTTGAAGAAACCGTGGTAACGGTTTTTGAAGGCAAGCCGGTCTACTTAAAGGACGTAGCAAACGTAATTGACGGCCCGGTAGAAATTGAAGGCTATACAAGAATAGGCTTTTCCGCGCAGGAGGATTCTCCTCAGACTGCAGACACATCACTTCCTGCTGTTACCCTCTCTCTTTCTAAAAAACGCGGCACAAACGCGGTTATCGTTGCAGATGAAATCATAAAAAAGAGCAATGACCTTAAAGAGGCGATTATTCCTTCGGGAATTGAAATGAAAATCACCAGGAACTACGGAGAAACGGCCCAGGCCAAGGTCAGCAATCTTTTAAGCTCACTCTTTTTTGCAATACTGACGGTAGTTGCTCTTCTTGCATTTACCCTTGGAAAAAAAGAGGCACTCATCGTCGCTCTGGCTGTCCCAATCAGTTTTTCTCTTGCTCTGGCTGCCAATTATTTTTTAGGGTACACCATAAACAGGGTTACCCTGTTTGCACTTATCCTCTCTCTGGGTCTTGTTGTTGATGATCCTATCACTAATGTCGACAACATACGAAGACACATGTTAATGGGCAGCGACCCCGTGGGAGCAACCCTGAGCGGAGTCTCAGAAGTTATTCCGCCGGTTATAATGTCGACACTTGCAATTATTGTTTCCTTTACCCCAATGTTTTTCATTACCGGAATGATGGGACCATACATGGCTCCTATGGCGGCAAATGTACCGTTAACTGTTACAGCATCTACTGTTGCAGCACTTACCGTTGTGCCCTGGCTTTCCATGGTTCTGTTAAAAAACATTAAACAGGATGGAAACACGGCTTCAGCTGAAGACAGAAGTGTTCCGCCATGGATAACAAAAAGCTATGAATTCATGATAAGACCTTTTCTGGAATCCGGAAAAAAGAGAATACTGCTTATAGTCACTATACTGCTTCTGTTGGCAGTATCTTCAGTGCTCCCCGTCCTGGGATGGGTACCGCTTAAAATGCTTCCATTTGATAATAAAAACGAGTTTCAGATTGTAATAGACATGCCGGAGGGAACAACCCTTGAATCCACTGACAGGGTAGTATCGGCATTTGAAAAATATCTGAGCAGGGTACCTGAAATCACCATGTACACAACCTTCACAGGAATGGCTTCTCCAATGGACTTTAACGGTCTGGTAAGACATTACTACCTGAGAAACGGTGACAACGTAGCAGACATAAAAATCAACCTTACGGACAAATCTCTGAGAGACACACAGAGCCATGATATTGTATTAAGGCTCAGAACCGACCTCGAAAAAATAGGAGCAGAATACGGTGCAGACATAAAGATTGTTGAAGTACCGCCAGGACCTCCTGTTTTATCCACAATAACAACCGAGATTTACGGTGAGCCCGATACTGGCTACGACCGCATACTTGAGGGTGCAGAGGCCATAAAAGAGCTCATGATAGACGAGCCATTTGTTACAGATGTTGATACATCAGGAGAAACAGTCAGACCCGATATGAATTTTGTACTTGATAAAGAAAAGGCCGCACTGCACGGCGTGTCTGCCGGAGACATTACAAGGACGCTTCATCTTGCGCTTTCAGGTGAAACACCGGCCACCGTGCATCTTGAAGGTGAAAGACAGCCCCTTGAAGTAAACCTTGTACTGCCTCGTGCAAAACGAAATTCCATGGCTGCCCTTTCTCATATCCCGGTAAAAGGATCTTCAGGAGAAATAGTCCCTCTTGCCGAACTGGGAAGCTTTGTAGAAAGCCCGTCCGATCAGACCATTTACCATAAGAACCTTAAGCGGGTAGCCTTTGTTTACGGTGAAATGGCAGGAAGATCCCCTGTAGAGGCTATCTTATCAATGAAGAAAAAGCTCGATAACAATCCCCTGCCCCGGGATCTCAAAGCCGAGTGGGCAGGTGAAGGGGAGTGGAAGATAACCGTAAGTGTATTCAGGGATCTCGGCCTTGCCTACGGCGCTGCAATGATAGGTATATTTATCCTGCTTGTAATACAGACAGGAACCTATTTTATGCCTCTGCTTATAATGACGGCAATACCGCTTACCGTAATCGGCATCATGCCGGGCTTCTGGCTCTTAAACCTGTTTTTTGCACATCCTGTGGGAGGTTATCAGAACCCTATATTTTTTACTGCAACAAGCATGATAGGAATGATTGCCCTTGGCGGAATTGTAATCAGAAATTCACTTGTTCTTATAGAATTTATTCAGGATGCTCTGAAAGACGGAGCAACACTTAAAGAGGCGATACTTAAAAGCGGCGCAGTAAGAATGCGGCCTATTATCCTTACGGCCCTTACAACTGCTCTCGGCGCATGGCCCATTACACTTGACCCTATTTTTTCAGGTCTTGCATGGGCGCTTATTACCGGCCTTTTTGCATCGACTGCATTTACTCTTATTTTTATACCGGTAGCCTATTACATTTTTTTCAGACACAAATATTCATAGAACATGTTCTATTGCATAAAAAGGAATATCCAATGACGGAGCAGTCCGAGATAAGTATCTTGAAAAGAATTATCAATGAGCAGGGAAAAGAAATAGCCGATCTGAAAGAAGAAAACGCCAGGCTTAAAATAAATGAAGAACAGTACAGCCACCTCTTTGACAATACTCCTGCTGCAATCACGCTTTCTACCCTTAAAGGTGAACTGGTAGCAGCAAACAGTACAATGACAGATATGACGGGCTACGCTATAGATGAATTAAAAAAGATGAATCTTGAAGACCTGTATGAATCTCCGGGAGACAGAAAAACCCTTATAGACATGCTAAAAAAAGAAGGCACTCTGATCAACACCCCGATAAAAATGAAACGCAGGGACGGATCTGTATATAATGTACTGCTTACCCTGTCTAAAATACGCCACTCAAAAAATGAAGACCTGTATCAGTGCATCGGCCTGGATATTTCTGAGCTGGATAAAATAGAAGCAGAAAAAAAGATACTCCAGGAAAGACTGGAGCAGTCCCGCAAACTGGACTCAATCGCTGTTTTAGCAGGAGGCATAGCCCACCAGTTCAATAATGCCCTTGCAGCTATCCTGGGCAATATAGAGCTGCTTGAAATGACACATGACAATATGAGTGAATACTCACGGTATCTTGATCCTGTCAAGGACACGGCACAGCGCATGGCGGTTCTTACGGAACAGCTTCTTGACTATGCAAGAGGAGCGGATTACAGGCCCAGAAAGATATCTCTGACTGACTTTATAAAGGAAACAGTCCCTCTTCTTCAGCATGCCATAAAACCAGGAATAACGCTTCATACTGACCTGCCGGAACAGCTTCCCCCTGTTAATGCGGATTTTTCAAAACTCCAGATGGCTCTGTCTGCCATAATATCAAATGCATCCGAGGCAATCGAAGACACTGGAAATATATGGATTGAATGCAAAGAAGAGCTCCTTACAAAAAGCGATGTAAAAAACATGCCCGGAATCGATGCCGGTGAATATCTTGAATTATCAATAAGGGATGACGGCAAAGGCATGGACGAAAACACCAGCAGCAGAATATTTGAGCCGTTCTTTTCCACCAAGTTTTACGGCAGCGGCCTTGGCATGTCTGCAGTTTACGGAATAATCAGACAGCATGATGGCACAATACTGATTGAGTCGGAAGAAAACAGGGGAACCTGTATAAAGATATATCTCAAGACAGCAGAAAAAGAACCTGCAGTTATCCCCAAAGATGAATGCAGCCTTACATCCCTATGTACCGGAAATGTTCTTCTGGTTGAAGATGAACCCGTTGTAATGGATGTCAACAAGGCAGTGCTTGAAACACTTGGCTTTAATGTACTTGCTGCAAAAACAGGGCAGGAGGCAATAGATATCACACAGTCATTTGAAGGCGAAATAGCCTTTACCCTGCTGGACGTACTTCTGCCGGATATGGATGGAAAAACGGTTTATATAAACATTACCGAACTCAGACCCGGTATGCGCGTAATTGTATGCAGCGGATACTCTTCGGACGGCCCGGCACACACTATTATTGAGGCAGGAGCCCAGGGATTTATCCAGAAGCCTTTTTCATTTAAATCACTGTCCGATAAAATAAATGAGGTACTACGGGGCTGAACAATCCTCAAACAGGGTATCTGCCAGAAGAATAAATTCATCCAGGCTTAAAGTCTCTGCACGTCTTAAAGGATCAACACTGCATTTTTCAAGGGCATTTGATATACAATCCGCATCAAATTGATTTGAGATAACTTTAAGTGAGTTTTTTATTGTCTTTCTGCGCTGGGCAAAGGCTCCCCTTACAACAAGTTCCAGAACCCTGTCATCTTTGGCCCTTACAGGATAAGGCGATTCAAGATCAATTGAGATAACCATTGACCCGACCCTGGGCTTTGGGAAAAAGACTTCACGGCTTACCTTGAATAACTGTTTAACATCCGCTTCATATTTTGTAAGCACTGTAATGGCACCGTAATCTTTACTGCCGGGGCCGGATGCCAGTCTCAAAGCAAACTCATACTGAAGCATCAGCACAGCTTTACTGAAACAGCTTTTATTTGACACCAGTTTTTCAAGAAGCGGTGATGATATATTGTAGGGCAGATTTCCGAGCACCTTTAATTTACTGCCAGCGCCTGCTGCCAGTTCTTTAATATCCGTTTTAAGTATATCGCTGTTAATTATTTTAACATTCCGGACATTGTATTCTTCCAGTTTTTCATTAAGGTAATCAGCCATGCGGTCGTCTTTTTCAACCGCTGTAACACTGTTAACCATAGGGGCCATTGGCAATGTAAGTGCCCCCTTGCCCGGACCTATCTCAAGAACATCATCGGATTTATCAAGCTCAGCCTTTTCGATAATCTTGTGTATAATATTATTATCAACAAGAAAATGCTGCCCGAGCCTCTTGTTCGGTTTTAGATTTTTACTGTTATCTCTTTTCATATTATCTTTCAGACAAAATATTAGAAGACAGAGGCCTGATATCTTTGATCGGATACCTGGATTTAACATCCACGGAGATATCAGCGTAGTCGTTATCAGCAGCCCTGAAACACCCGGCAAGGGCAATCATTGCTCCGTTATCTGTACAGTATGCCGGCCGCGGAAAATACACCTTCATACCTTCGGACTTCACATGCTCAGACATCTTTTCTCTCAGGGTACCGTTACAGGCAACACCTCCGGCCAGCACAATGGAGGTGACATTTTTTTTCTTTCCCGCCTTTATCAGCTTATTAATGAGCACCTCAAACACTGCCTCCTGAAATGATGCGGCAATATCTTCGGTAGTTATATTTTCAGTATCTTCAACCCTGTGATTTTTCCATTTATCAATATACAAAGAGACAGCCGTCTTAAGACCGCTGAAACTGAAATCAAAGGAATCCTCAGACAGGTAGGCTCTTGGAAAGGCAATGCTGTCCGCCCTTCCGGACTTTGCCATCTTTTCTATGACTGCACCGCCCGGATAACCAAGCCCCAGGATTTTGGCAACTTTATCAAAGGCCTCGCCTGCAGCATCATCAAGAGTCTGCCCCATAAGTTCATAACTGCCCGGAGCCTTGACATAATAGATGCTGGTGTGCCCCCCGGAAACAGTCAATGCTACAAAGGGAAACTCTGGGTAATCTTCTTCAAGCAGTATTGAGAGTATGTGCCCTTCAAGGTGGTTTACTGCTACAAGCGGCTTTTTATTAAAATAGGCAAGTGACTTTGCGTAATACAGGCCCACTAAAAGTGACCCTATCAGCCCGGGGCCAACAGTTACAGCCACTGCATCAAGTTCATTCAGACTCAGATCAGCTCTTGAAAGGGCTTCATCCACAACAGGAACTATATTCCGTACATGCTCTCTTGAAGCAAGCTCCGGAACAACTCCGCCATATGGATTATGAAGTGTGATCTGTGAGTTTGTCACATTTGAAAGGACCCTGTTATTATCGGTTATTACAGATGCGGATGTATCATCACAGGATGTATCTATTCCCAGTATTTTCATTTTTTAAAACATGCTCTTCATTGCCAAGCGCAGGGCCAAAAGCCCGCAGCCAGCATCGGTTAAATAGAGTCAGCATTAATTATACCCCGCTGTCTGCAGCAGGATAATTCATTTATCAGGATTTGAATTTTTGTTTAATTCTTTCCCATCTGCTTTCTTCTAAAATATCAATAAGAATGGCGGTAATATTATCTCCGCCGCCCCCTTTATTTGCTTCTTCAATAAGAACTTCCACTTTTATTTCAAGAGACATGGAACTATCGTTTAATATTCCCCTGATTATATCTTCGGACACATAATTAATAAGACCGTCCGAACACATAAGTAGTTTATCACCTGCCCCGGGGATGATTTTTGCGATGAATACGTCAACATTTTTTTCAAGCCCTATTACTCTTGTAAGGGTATTTTTCATGCCCGGATTTGTCGAGCCTAATTCATCCAGCCCCAATGATTTCCATTCACCATCAATGGAGTGCTCCTCTGAAATAAGCTTCAGATTATCATCGCTGAAAAGGTATACCGGGCTGTCACCCACGTTTGCAATCCAGATGGCATTATCCTCTACAAGAACGGCAGAAACAGTAGACCCCATTTTATGGTATTCCGGTTTTTTCTGGGCTTCATGAACCAGCAGATTAGCCATGTATAACGAGTTGAGAAGATGTTTTGCCTTATCTGATATATCCTTTTTAATGGGCTTCAAAAAGGCAGGTATCTTTTTTGACTCCATCATGGTCCAGTATTTGGACATGGTCTTCACAATCATACTGCTTGCAACTTCACCAGCCTTATGCCCGCCCATACCGTCAGCCACAACAAAAAGACCCAGTTCAGGTTCAACCAGGTAGCTGTCTTCGTTTATCCTTCTTTTTAAACCGATATCCGTATTGCCTGCAGTTTTCAGTTTCATTTTCCAGTATCACTCGTCATTTTTAATTTTAAGGTTACTGTTTCTTTTTATTGGCCACCTCATTCATTTTCTTATAAACCATTCTCAGATGTTCAGCCATCTGGCCTGCCTTCTGATATCTTTTAGTCACTTCCTTTTCAAGGGCTTTTCCTATTATTTTTTCAAGAACCCCCGGAACCCTTGGATTGACTGACTTTATGGAAGGATGAGGCTCTCTTGCAATTCTGAACATAAGAGTAGTCATATCTTCCCCTCTAAAGGGCTTTTCTCCGCAGAGCATTTCAAAAAGAACAACTCCCAGAGAGAAAATATCCGAACGGCCGTCCACCTTTTTACCTGAAACCTGTTCAGGAGACATATAGGAAGGTGTTCCCAGGATAACGCCTGTTTTTGTCTTTGAAGATGAAGTAATCCTAGCAATACCAAAATCCGTTACTTTTACTTCACCTGTTTCATTAACCTTCATTATATTGGCGGGCTTTATGTCCCTGTGAACAATGCCCTTGCTGTGGGCATACTCAAGAGCTTCGGCAACCTGCGCAATTACCAGCACTGTATCTTTGATGGAAAGGAGATTTTTTTTAGCCGTATGTTTCTGGAGATCTTCTCCGTTAAGAAACTCCATTGCTATATAGGCAAGGTCATGCTCTTCTCCGGCATCATATATTGTAACAATATTAGGGTGAGTTAAAAGGCCTGCAGATTCAGCCTCCCTGAAAAATCTTGATTTCATTTCATCCAGCATGCCTTCATCAAAGTCAGAAAGCCTTACTGTTTTTATGGCAACCGTTCGGTGTATTTTAGGATCTTCTCCTTTGTATACAATACCCATTGCTCCGCGTCCGAGCTCAGCGGTAACCTCATAACGTCCGAGAGTAGGTTTTGTATCCATTCCTGTAAGAGTAGCGCCTATGTCTCCCGGATGCGCTGAAGTATTGCCGAATATCATTGTTGCCTCGGCATTTTTTAACTTCGGAATTCTTTCGCTTAAATCTTTATAGTCTTTTCCATCTTCTATAATCATGCCGTAGGTGGACAGAGCCTTTGAAAACTGGCGTTTTCTTTCAAAGTCCAGCCCAAGGTTGTATAAAAGTTCCTTTGCGCCCTTTTCTTCAAGAGGTATCTTCCTGAATTTCTCAAGTGCAAGATCGAGCATTCCCTGCTGCTGAAAAGATATTCCAAGCATTTTATTGGTTTCAACTGAGTCAGCTTCAACTTTTTCCTTTGTTTTTTCAGTAATAAGAAATCTCTTTGAGACTATCAGGATATACCCGAACAGAAGCAGAATTGACGGCGGAGCTATTTCTATCCAGACATTGCTTGTAAAAAACATGAAGCTTCCGCCGGCTCCGTATCCGATAAAAAGAACAAGAGTTGTTACGGCACCCGCCCCTGCCTTTAACCTTGGAAGCAGAAAGGATATATAAAGCCCGAAAAACAGCAGCACGGCTGTCTCAAAATACATTGTCCATTCGGGCTTATAATAAAACTGCTGATTAAGGATGTTATCAACTGTATTTGCCAGAACTTTCACACCGGGCATCTGCCCCGAAACACTGGTCACCCACTGATCGGCGACCCCTGATGCTACATGGCCTATTATTACTATTTTATCTTTAAATATCCCCATGGAAATTTCTTTTTTAAGAACCTTCGCAAAGGGGGTTTCATGAAAGACCCTGCTGTTTTCTCTTTTCCATTTAATGAGTGTGCCCTTCTGATACTCAGCAAAAGGGATACTTATTACAGATACAGGAGTAACTTTAAAACCGATTTCCTGTCCGCTGTCTGCACCTAAAGAAAGAGTTACATCTTCATACTCAAGCCCCTTGAACAGGCGGACTATGCTCACTGCATAAGACGGTACATATATATCGTCGAGGTATCCTAGTACATGCCTCTGCATCCTGACATATCCGTCGCTTGCGTCGGTAAAAAGATGCCCGTGTCCGGTACTGGCAGCTGCTTCGGCAAAACGGCGTAAAGGAGGTGTTATCCTGGAATACCATTCAATACTGTTATTGGAATTCTCATCAACTCCCTTTATAATCTTAAATGAATCTCTTCTTCCAATAAATGCAGGTGCGCTTTCATCGCGTCCCTTGCTTACTTCTTCGAAAAAGAACGGAATAACAACATTGCCGGCTTTTTTTATGGACTGCTCCAGCTTTGTATCGTTATCAAGGTCTTTTTCCGCCTGGGCCATTTTTTTGTAAAATTCAAGCCCGTTATTTTCTTTCTGGGCAAGATGAAGATCATCAAACTCTTTTTTAAGTTTTTTAATTGCAGCAAGCCCTGCATTTTCTTCGGGCTCGGAAATAAAAATATTTAAAGCAATAACCTTTGCACCGGCTTCGTGCAGGTTATCAACACATTCTGCAATTACACTTCTTGACCAGGGCCACCTGCCAAGCTCATTGATATCTTCGTTTGTTATTGTAACAAGCTCGATATCAGGGCTTTTTTCATCGGATGCTGCAAGCTGTGCCCGGAAGTCATAGGTTTTCATCTCTATGGGGTGAGTAAAATCAAGTCTGCCTGAAACAATAATAAATAAAAAGATGAGGGTTAATGCTGTACCGATTGCCCAGTCAGAGAAAATTTTTTGAATTTTCATTTCAGATAGACTCTTTATGGTTTTTAACAGGGTTCATTAAAATACCGGTAAAATTACAAACTAATGTATGACGATATCCGTATAAACATTTTTTCGCCGATACCGGGGACACTCTTGAGCTCATTAATATCAGAAAATCCGTTTCTTTTTGTTCTTTCATCCGTTATTGACCTTGCCAGTGATTTGCCAACCCCCGGGATTGCTGTCAGGCCTTCAGATGATTCTTTGTTGATATTAATGGGGATTCCAAGTGTAACTTTCTGATGGGCAGTCATCTCATCTTTATTAAAATGATATTCACTGCCCGTTTCAGAAGTCACTGCCATAATTCCAATATCTTTATTCTTTTCTAAAAAAACATAGTGAAAAGAAAAAAGGCAGAGCAGTAGCAGTAAAAATCCCCTGAGCCAGTCTTTATTCAGCGGTTGCGTCATTATCCAGGCCAAAGGCTTCATGAAGAGTTCTTACCGCCAGTTCGGTGTATTTCTCTTCAATCACACAGGACACCTTGATCTCTGAAGTGCTTATCATCGTGATATTGATATTCTCCTGTGAGAGCGCATCAAACATCATCTGGGCAACACCTGCATGAGTCCTCATACCTACACCGACAACCGAAACCTTTGCTATATTTTCATCGCCCAGAACTCTTTCAGCACCTATGTCCTTGGCCACTTCGCTTAAAAGCTTCATGCTGCGGTAGAAATCCGGTTTTGTTACAGTAAAGGTCAGGTCAGTAAACCCTTCAGCGCTTGTATTCTGGACGATCATATCAACAACAATACCCTCTTTAACAAGCGGCTTAAATATCTGAGACGCAATACCCGGTTTATCAGGCACTTTTATAACTGTTATTCTTGCCTCATTTTTATTAAATGCCACACCGGACACAAGAACCTTTTCCATGTCTTTTGTCTCAGCAACCACCATTGTACCCCTCTCATTTGAAAAAGTTGATCTTACATGAATAGGAACGTTGAATTTTTTTGCGAATTCAACGGACCTTATTTCCAGAACCTTTGCACCCAGACTTGCCATTTCAAGCATCTCTTCATATGAAATGAAGTCCATCTTTTTTGCTTTCGGGCACATATTGGGATCGGTAGTATAAACACCGTCCACATCAGTGTATATTTCACAGACATCAGCCTTGAGAGCTGCAGCAAGGGCTACGGCTGTTGTATCCGATCCTCCGCGCCCCAGAGTTGTTATATTATCAGCTGAATCAACACCCTGGAATCCGGCAACAGCAACAATACGCTTTTGATCCAGTTCTTTTGTAATTCTTTCGGTATCAATCTCATTGATCTTTGCCTTGCCGTACAGCTCATCTGTATGAATACCCACCTGGAATCCCAGGAGAGAACGGGCATCATAGCCCATGGATTTTAAAGCCATACAGAAGAGAGATATGCTCACCTGCTCACCGGTAGACATGAGAACATCAAGCTCCCTTGAGTCAGGATCTTCCGATATATCATGCGCCATTTTTATGAGTCCGTCAGTCTGGCCGGACATTGCAGACAAAACCACGACCATACTGTTTCCCTCTTCATAGCGCTCTATTACTTTTCTGGCGACATTTTTAATTTTCTCAATACTGCCGACAGATGTGCCTCCGTATTTTTGTACTATAAGCGACATGTTATTTTGTTACAGCCTCCTTTTATGTCTTTATGCACCCGAACCTGTTTAAGGGATCGGCTGCATGATTTTTTCACTTTAAAGATTGCCCAGTTTATCCAATATTTCTTTATTTTCACTGCGGATCTCTATTGCTCTCTCGTTATCCCCTGTAATTTCTATTTTAATATCTATTGTGCCTTCCGTGAGTATTTCAGGACATCTTTCCGCCCATTCTACCACAACAACACTCTGATCATTAAAATAGTCATCAAGCCCCAGCATCATGATATCCGTCATGGTTTCGAGCCTGTAGAGATCCATATGATACAAAATAAAACTGCCTTCATATTCATTAACAAGTGAAAATGAAGGACTGGTAATAACTTCATCAGGATCAACACCCAGGCCAAGCCCTATACCCTTTGTAAGCCATGTCTTTCCGCTGCCAAGTATACCTGAAAGCGCAACCACATCTCCGCCGGTTAAAACCTGCCCGAGTCTTTTCCCTATATTTACAGTTTCAATATCCGATTTACTTAAATATTTCAAGAGTTTTACTTTCCAGTTTAAATTATAAAAAGAGACAATTCTATTATCTTTATCAACTGCAGGCAACAGATTATTTTACTGAATCCTATTTACCCGACCAGGCTGTACAGCAGTTTAATCTCTTCTTCCCATATAGCCGGATCAGGCGTTTCAAGAACCATGGGCATATTGTCAAAGCTCGGATCATTCATAATAAACCTGAAGGTCTCCATTCCCAGCGATCCTTTCCCTATACTTTCATGCCTGTCCACACGGCTTCCATGATCTTTTTTTGAGTCATTCAAATGAAGGGCCTTAAGATAATTTATACCTACTGTCTTATCAAAATCATCAAGAGTTTTTTTAAAGGCGTCCGCGGTTTTAATATCATATCCAGCCGAATAGGTGTGACAGGTATCAAGGCATACACCTATGCGTGATTTGTCATTAACATTATTTATTATCATTGCCAGGTCTTCAAACCTGTTTCCCATGTTGGTTCCCTGCCCTGCAGTGTTTTCTATAACAGGTGTAACACCTTCTGTAACTTCAAGAGCGAGGTTAATTGACTCGGCGATTCTTTCAAGGCATTTATCGGGATCGATTTTTTTCAGGTGGCTTCCCGGATGAAAATTAAGATACCTGAGACCAAGCTGCTCACAGCGCTGCATTTCATCTAAAAACGCATCCCGTGATTTTTTAAGGCCCTCTTCGTCAGGGTTACCGAGGTTTATGAGATAACTGTCATGGGGGAGAATGAAGGCCGGGTCATAACCGTTATCACTGCAGCGGGATTTAAATTCGGATATGCTTTTATCAGTAAGAGGTTTTGCCTTCCACTGTCTCTGATTTTTTGTAAACATTGCAAAGGCTTTTGCATTAATCGCCTTTGCATTTTGAGGGGCGTTTTCTACTCCTCCGCTTATACTTACGTGAGCGCCTACATATTTCATTATTTAACAGTCTCCTTTTTGATTATCTGAATTCATCCTGTATATTATCAAGAGGAAGAGTCAGAAGATGTACAGTGCTGTTACCTTCCTCGTGTGGAGGTGCTGGCTTTTCTCAAAGATGTATCTGTTATTAACTGGGAGATGACACCAATTATCTAAGACAGGAAAGCAGATCAGGATTTTCAAGGGGATTAACTCCCGCAGTAATGGAATCAATTAAAAACGGAATCATATCAGGAAGATCTGAAGCAATAAGACCGGACTCACCGTTCTCTTCTGCAAAATAATCGGCTGCAAGTCCGTGGAGATATACACCTGCTGAAGCTGCTTTTATTTCGGAAAGACCTCTTGAAAGCAGGCCCGCAATTATTCCGGTAAGAACATCTCCGCTTCCTCCGGTTGCAAGGGCCGGATTACCTGTCGGATTAATCCTGATTATACCTTCAGGATCTGAAATTACAGTCCGCGCCCCCTTTAACACAAGGGTGCAGTTATACTTTTCGGAAAACTTTCGGGAAGTGCCAATGCGGTCAGCCTGAATCTCTCTAATCTCGAAATTTAAAAGCCGGCTCATTTCGCCCGGATGGGGTGTAAGAATTTTTTTATTATCTAAAAAGTCAAGGCTGCCTTCTGTGGCGGCAAGAGCATTAACTGCATCAGCATCTATCACCATTGGAAGTTCGCATTCTTTTATTATCCGGCATACAAGATCCACAGTCTCCGGATTTGTAGAAAGCCCGGGTCCAACTGCAAGCGCTGATTTTCCTTCAAAAAGCTTTTTAATATCATCCCATGAATCAGCAGCCAGAGAGCCTTCTTTTGTTTCAGGCAGAGGTACTGTCATTGCCTCGGTAAGCTTGCATTCCATTATCTGATTAAGACTTTCAGGAATCCCTAAAGTTACAAGGCCAGCACCTGCCCTTAATGCTCCCATTGCCGCTAAGGCTGCTGCACCGGTCTTTCCTGTTGACCCTGCTAAAATCAGAAGATGCCCCCTGGAGCCTTTATGAGCGTCTTTTTTTTCCTTTAAAAGATCTTCTGTAAAATCATCAGGTTCAATAAGCCGGTGAAGCTGTTTAAACCGTTCAGATATCATTCGGGGAATTCCGATATCTATGTTTACAAGTTTTCCGACAAAATCAGCGCCGGGATATACAACCTGACCGGGCTTTGGAAATCCGAAGGTAACTGTAAGGTCAGCCCTTACGGCAGAACCCATTTTTTGCCCTGTATCAGCATTAAGCCCGGACGGTATGTCAACAGCCATAACCGGCCTGCCTGACATATTAATATTTTCAATTATCTTTTTGTAAATTCCCCGGACAGGCGAGTTAAGCCCGGTTCCTAAAAGTCCGTCGATAATAAAATCACATTCTGAAAAATTATCAAGGAAAGATTCAAGAACCTCATCACCTGTTATTTCAATAATCTCCAGACCCATTTTTTCAATTACATTCAGATTAACAAGGGCATCGCCTGTAATTGAAGTTTTTTCACCGGTGACTGCAACAGAAACCTTCATCCCCTTTTCATGGAGGTATCTTGCCATAACATAGCCGTCTCCCCCGTTATTGCCCTTGCCGCAGAACACAAGGATAAAGGAACCCCATGGAGGATTGAAATGCTCGACAAACACTTTAGCGGCGTTTCCTGCGGCGTTTTCCATAAGGACCACACCCGGGATGCCTGCTTCATTGATTGTAAGACTGTCCATTTCACGCATTTCGGAAGCTGTTACAAGTCTCATTTTTATTTCTCCAGGATAACCATTGCAACACCATACTCTTCTTCGTCAGAAAGACTTACATGATAGGATGTTATACCTTCTTTTTCGCATAACAAAAGAGAATTGCCGTAGACATTAAGCCCCGGTTTTCCGCTCTTGAAATGAAAAACTTCTATATCACTCCAGAACACTCCCTTTCTCATGCCGGTACCAAGGGCCTTTGAAAAGGCCTCCTTTGCCGCAAACCTGAGCGCAAATGCAGGGTATGGTTTTGTCCGCTTTAAACAGAATGCCTTTTCATCTGCTGTAAACACACGGTCAATAAAGCGGTCTCCCCACTTTTTGATCACCTTTTCGATACGGTCAATTTTTATGATATCTATACCGGTTCCGAATATCATCAGAAATCCTTAACCAGGTCTATCATTTCTTTAACCGCCCTTTCAAAGCCCACATAAATAGCCTTGGAAACTATCACATGACCGATGCTGTACTCGGTAATTCTGGGAAGCACATGAAATCTTTTTATATTGGTATAGTTAAGACCGTGACCGGCGCTTATAGAAAGATCAAGTTCGCTGCATGTTTCAACAGCCTTTACAATCCTTTTAAATCTCTCTTCTGCTTCAGTCTCGTTTTTTGCTTCACTGTAATGGCCTGTATGAATCTCAACTATATCACCGCCCACCATGTGTGAAGCCTCGATCTGCGCCGGCTCCGGGTCAATAAAAAAGCTTACACCTATGCCTTTATCTTTAAGACTGTCCACTACTCTTTTATAACGGTCAGGATTTCCCTTCACATCAAGTCCGCCTTCGGTGGTGAGCTCTTCACGTTTTTCAGGTACAAGGGTTACCAGGTCCGGTTTTATTTCCCGGGCTATTTCAATCATCTCATCCACGGCCGCCATTTCCATATTCAGCCTTGTCTTGACAGTTTCTCTTAAAAGCCTGAGATCCCTGTCATTGATATGTCTCCTGTCTTCTCTTAAGTGACATATAATACAGTCAGCGCCCGCCATTTCAGCAAGCCCTGCCGCAAACACAGGATCAGGATAATCAATACCCCTTGCCTGCCTTATTGTTGCTACATGGTCAACGTTTACTGCTAGCCGCGCCATTATAATCCCTCCGTCAATACAGCAAGAAGCCTTTTTTCTTCCTTCTGCATTCTCTTTTCTTCTTTATCCGATATCTCATGGTCATAACCGATTAAGTGCAGAAGACCATGAACTAAAAGTTCATATATTCTTTCATGATATGTAATACCCATTTCGATAGCTTCTCTCTTTGCCGTATCAACTGATATTACAATATCTCCGAGCATGTCGGTTTCTACACCGTCAGCGCCCTCGTCCATAGGAAATGAAAGTACATTGGTAGGTTTGTCCTTGTTCCGGTACTGCCTGTTCAGTTCGTGAATCTGTTCATCACCGGTAACAAGAATACTTAGTTCTTTGTCATCACAGCCCAAGTCTTTTAAGGCCTTCTCCATCATCTGAGTAATCATCGATTGTTTTAGGCCGTGTATTCTCCTGGCTGACTTTATCTGAATCTCCATTTGCCGCTTTCTTTGTTTTTTTAGTTTTAACATCGTCCGGATATTCGACCCTCTGATGATAAATAGCACTCAGTGTCTTGTTGAAACTTTTTGCTATCTCATGAAGGTCCTTTAAGGTAAGCTCACATTCATCAAGCTGACCATCCGAAAAAACCTTGTTTATAATCTTCTGAACAATACCGTTAACCCTTGCAGGTGTTGGGTCAGGAAGAGACCTTGATGCAGCTTCAATCATATCTGCCAGCATTACCAGCCCGGCTTCCTTTGTCTGCGGTTTGGGGCCTGGGTACCTGAAATCTTCTTCTTTAACATTAAGTCCCTTGCTGTTCTTACTCATGGCCTGCTCTTTTGCCTTCTGGTAGAAATAGGCTATGAGTCCCTTACCCTGATGCTGCTGGATAATATCGATTATCTCCTGACCCAGCTTATGCTGCTTTGCAAGCTCAACACCGTCCTTAACGTGTGAAATCAGCACAAGGCTGCTCATTGAAGGAGCCAGTTTTTCGTGTCTGTTTTCACCGCCCATCTGGTTCTCAATAAAATAGAGAGGTTTTTTCATCTTCCCTATATCATGATAATAGGCAGCCACCTTTGCAAGCAGAGGGTTGGCATTAATAGCCTTGGCAGTAGCCTCGACCATGTTGCTTACAATAACACTGTGATGATATGTTCCGGGGGCCTGCACCATAAGGTCTCTTAATAAGGGCTGATCAAGATTGGCCAGTTCCAGAAGCTTTATATCGGTTGTAAAACCAAAGGCCATCTCCACAAGCGGAATTATTCCTGTTGAAATAACACCGGCCAGGATGCCGCCTAAAAAGCTTGCAATGAGGGCAACAACCGCTTCAACAGTAAAAAGCGACCCGTAGACTGACTCTATGGCAAGACAGAGGAGCATATTTAAAAGACCTATCTTAAGGCCAATTTTGATAAGTATTCCACGCTCCCTGTATTCACGCACCAGGTATGATGCAGTTATGCTTCCGGCAAAGTAATAAATTAAAAGTTCTACATTTCCGCCGATAACAAGCGACGTAAAAATTGAAATAAGCAGAGAAAAAATAACTGCCATATTCATTCCCTGGAAAACGGTTATGAGTATAGCACCGAATGTTACAGGAAGGGCAAACAGAATTGCCCTTGATGAAACATCATGAAAACCCCGTGCAACCTCGTCTGCAATAAAATTAAATGCCCATGCAAATACGAAAACCGTCAGGAGAGTGGCAGAACTGAATAGAAGATGCTTGTTATCTCTTCCCAAAGGTTTGTATTTCATAAAACCGGCTATGTACATTACGGTAAAAAGTATTCCCATTAAAAGGGTCATACCAGGAATACGTCCAAGGACATTTGTGTTTTCAAAGGCACTGTTTACAGCGGTAAGCTTAACAAGATGATCAGGGCCGATCCTCTCCCCTTCCCTTACGATCATCTCTCCGCGCTTTATCTGGTAATAGGACTCCTTAACAGATCTGGCAGCGTCGTCCTTTCTGAGCTCAGTCTCTCTTTTATTAAATGTGACATTAGGTTTGATTAGAGACGCAGCAATATCCGCGGCAAGATCGGCAGTCTCCTGCGGCAGACCATCCTGAATCAGTTTCCCCTTTTTTTCCGTTATCTGTTCAAGAGCGCTTTCAAGGGTATAAAACCTTTTAAAGTCTGTAACAAGTTCTTCATCCTGATCCTGTATACTCTGCAGGACTATACCCTTTTTTTCCTGGCTCATCAGTACCGTATAATTACCTACAACACCCCTGCTGAATATATCAGTAACAAGTTTTAATACAGTGGATTCCAGTGCAGGAGGGCAGCCGCTTAACACAACCCGGTTAAACAGTTCTTCGTTAAGCGGAAGTTCGAGCATTCTAAAAAAATTTTCCGCGAGTGTTTTTTTATCATTTGTACCTTCAGGAGCCTGAACTTCTTCTGTCTGAACAACAGCAAGAGGGTCAATCGTCTGGACTGAAATTGCCTTTCTGGTTTCACCTGTTGCTTCAATAAGACGCAGTCTCAGGTTGGATGCGGAAGGATCAAAATCATATACATAGGGAATATTCTGCTGGGCCTTTTCCCTTTCCTTTTCCGTTGTAGCATTATTCTGCACCAGAAGATCTGTGGGGGCCTTGATATCCGCCTCGGCAATATCACCGGCTTTATATACCTTCGGCTTTTTCAGAATTCCGGGGTGAAGAAAAAAACTTATAATCACGCTTAAAAGGATTAAGACTGCCCACCTGGTCAAATCCGGATTGATAAATTTATTCGATGGTTCGTTTCCCATTGCTGACAGCTCTCTGTTTATCCTGTTTATCATAGGCATCAATTATCTTCTGAACCAGCGGATGCCTTACAACGTCATCTCTTGAAAAATAAGTAAATTTGATGCCGTTTATTCCGTCAAGAAGTTTAAGCGCTTCAACAAGGCCCGAGTCTTTTCCTGAAGGAAGATCCGTCTGGGTGATGTCGCCTGTAATAACCGCCTTTGAACTGAAACCGAGCCGTGTAAGAAACATCTTCATCTGCTCGGTTGTTGCATTCTGGGCTTCATCAAGAATTACAAAGGAATCGTTAAGAGTCCGGCCCCTCATAAATGCAAGAGGAGCAACCTCAATAACCCCCTTTTCCATAAGCCCCGAAGCATCATCAAAATCCATCATATCATGCAAAGCATCATAAAGAGGTCTCAGATAGGGGTTCACCTTTTCATTAAGATCACCGGGTAAAAACCCCAGCCTTTCACCGGCCTCAACTGCGGGTCTGGCCAGTACAATTCTTCTTACCTCTTTTTTGGCCAGCGCTGCAACCGCCATTGCCATAGCAAGATAGGTTTTTCCTGTTCCTGCAGGACCTACTGCAAAAACAATATCATACTGTCTTATACTTTCAATATAATCCTTCTGGGTCACAGTCCGTGCTGTAACAACACGTTTTTTGGATGATACATAAACGCTGTCCAGAAAAATATCCTTAAGATTTGCAGACCGGTCTTTACTCATTATGCGTATTGCATGTTCAATATCGGTTGAGTAAAGAGGAAAACCGTTTTTAACCAGATCATACAGCTGGACAAGAATACTCTCAGCCAGCTCTATCTCCCAGTCTCCGCCCTTAAGGGTAAGCTCATTTCCTCTTGAACCGATAGAAAGTCCAATCCTTTTTTCTATTAACTTTAAATGTGAATTCTGCTCACCGCAAAGAGTATTTATCAGCTCGTAGTCATTAAACTCAATCTTTCTGGTGAGTGCATCAATATGCGTTTTCTTTCCCAAATATATAACCTCGTCAATAAATAAAAAGAAAGCACTACCATAGAGTGAAGGAGCTATCAAGAAAAATAGACAAATATTAAAGCTAATATACTATTCTTTATTATGTTATATTATTCTTAATTTACTTTTATTTAGGTGGGTATAATCTCAAAAGAGGCTATATATTCTTCCGAAAAATGAGTTCCTCTGCACAGTTCAATAATGTCCCCGATGCACTCAATAAAACAGTTAACCACATCAGCATCAAAATGAGACCCTGAACCTTCTTTAAGTATTTCAACAGCTTTTGAAATAGGTAAAGGATCCTGCCCCATAACTTTTTCTTTGTTATACTTGGGGTAATCTCTGGCGGAGGTAAGAGCATCAAATACATCCGAAACTGCAAGTATCTTTGATGCAAGAGGTAACTGGCCCCCTTTTAATCCATTTGGATACCCGTTACCGTCTATCTTTTCATGATGCTGGGATGCTATCAGAGGCACCCGGCTCAAATCTCTGGGAAAATGAAAGTTTTCCAGTATATTCATTGTTCTTACAGGGTGCTCATTCATTTCCTGCCGTTCTTCAGATGTAAACTTACCCTGTTTGAGCAGTATGTCATCCCTTATACCGATCTTTCCGATATCATGCAGAAGTGCCGCGTATTTGATGACTTCAAGATCGTTATTATCAAGCCCCATTCTTTTTCCGACTATCAGTGAATAGTCGGTAACTCTCTGGCTGTGCCCTGCTGTAAGGGGGTGCCGTGCGTCAACAGTTGCAGAAAGAGTTCGTATTGAGCTTTCAAAACTGAGCTGAAGTTCGGTGATAAGAAAATGATTTTCAAGCGTAATGGCAATCTGGGAAGCTATTGCTTCAAGAATTTCCCGATCGTTTTTATCGAAACAGTTATCGCCGTATTTATTAAGAACCTGAAGAACGCCGATCCGTTCTCCCCGTGTGTTGCACACAGGGCTACAAATGACGGATCTGGTCCTGAAATTGTTCTGTATATCATATGACCTGTCAAAATATGGCAGCTCCCAGGCATCTTTAACATTTATTACTTCACCTGTTTCAGCAACCTTTCCGCTTATTCCTCTGCCCATGGGAACTGTTATACGGCCCGTATTCTGGGCGATTTTTGTCCACAGTTCATTTTTATCCCAATCAATAATATAGAGAGAAGACCTTTCGGCTTCCATTATCCTGGTTGTATCTGCAATGATATTATTAAGGAGATTATCAAAATCCTGTTTACCGGTCAGGCTGGTGGACATTTTAAGAATGGCTGAAAATTTTTTATTTACTTTTTCCTGTTCAAGCAGAAGCCTTCTGTTTTCCCTTGCAAGCCTGAGTTCACGAAACAGCCTGTCCAGTTTGGTTTTTATTTCATCGATCTTAAAGGGTTTTTCAATGAATTCCACTGCTCCGGCATTTAAAATTGCGTCGGGAGTATAATCTTTTAAAAAGCCTGTGATAATAATAAAGGGTATGTCCGGCCTTATCTCTTTTATTTCCTTTAAAAGATCAAGCCCGTCCATTTTAGGCATGCGTATATCGGAAAGAATTATTTCAAAATCTTTATCCTGTACAAGCTGCAGTGCTTCATAGCCATCTGCTGCGGTCATACAGCCGTAACCGAAAGTCTCTACAACATCTGCCAGGACTGAGCGCACAGTATTTTCATCATCGACAACAAGCACTGACCTGCTGAACATTATAATACTCCATATCTAACGCCCATCGGAAATAACAAAACCAGGATGGAGCTGCCATTTTAAAATGACAGTTTTTGGATGGGCACTATCTAAATCATCCCAAGCACTTATCGGCAATATTTTTAAAAATCTAAAATATTTTTCGATATTTATCCTTTTCTTGCCAATAAAATGCCTTTTATAAGGATAAATTTACATTTTTCCGGCAGGATGATAATCTTTACAGTATCTAAAAAAAAACCTTAATTATAGAGGCAGCCATGACAACCAGAATAAAAATAGGTATCAGTTCATGTCTTTTAGGAAACAAAGTCCGCTATGACGGCGGTCACAAACTTGACAGGTTTCTGAGCGGCACTCTCGGAGCATTTATGGATTATGTTCCGGTCTGCCCTGAGAGTGAATGCGGCCTGGGAATCCCCAGAGAGGCAATGAGGCTTGAAGGAGAAGCGGATGATCCGAGGCTTGTAACCGTAAAAACAAAAATAGATTTAACCTCAAAAATGAAAAAATGGGCAAAAAAACGCGTTACCGAACTTGCAAAAGAAGAGCTGTGCGGATTTATCTTTAAAAGCAAATCACCATCAAGCGGTATGGAACGTGTAAAGGTTTACGGTAAAAACGGAATACCTGCACCAAAAGGATCAGGACTTTTTGCAAGGGAGTTCATGGACAGGTACCCGCTCATCCCGGTTGAGGATGAAGGAAGGCTTCACGACCCGGGCCTGCGTGAAAATTTTATAGAAAGAATATTTGCATTAAAAAGGTGGAGAGATACAGGGACAGGAAATCCGTCAGCAGGAAAACTCGTAAAATTTCACACCGAAAACAAGCTGCTGTTTTTTTCTCACAGTGAAAAACACTACAGGCAGATGGGAAAAATTGTAGCACAGGCAGGGAAAAACAATATAAAAGAAGTTTACGAAACATATGAGGCCATGATGCTGGAGGCACTTAAACTAAAGGCAACCCCCAATAAACATACAAACGTACTTATGCATATGATGGGTTACTTTAAAAAGGTGCTTACAACAGACGAAAAGCAGGAGCTGCTTGAAAAGATTACAGAATACAAAGACGGCTTTATACCGCTTATTGTACCGGTAACTCTTATAGGCCATTATGTAAGAAAATATGATGAAACCTACCTTAAAAATCAGACCTACCTTAATCCTCATCCTGCTGAACTGAAGCTAAGAAACCATGTTTAGCCATATGATGAAAACTTGACAAAGACCAGATGTACCAATAATATGCTGAGCTGATTTCACCTTCACTGAAGCTTTAATTCAGTGCTCAATACAAACTATGAATCAAGAGAATGACTGTGAACAGACGTGACTTTATGAAGGTGCTTGGCGGTACCTGTGCTACTTTGGCAGTGGGAAGTCGTTCCGAAGCCTCCCAGGAAAACAAAAACAACACCGAATTCTTTGGAGTACTGTACGATTCAACACGATGTGTTGCATGTCAGAGCTGTGAATATGCATGTGCAGAACAGAACAGTCTTCCTGAACCGGAAGATTCCGTAGAAGCCGGCGTAGTCCGTAAAACAGATGAAACCAGGGCTACGGCTGTAAGCATATATGAAACCTCAAAGGGTGAAGTACCGGTAAAAAAACAGTGCATGCACTGTAACGACCCTGCCTGCGCATCAGCCTGCCTTACAAAGGCAATGTATAAAACCCACGAAGCCCCTGTGATATGGCGTGAGGACAAATGCATGGGATGCAGGTTCTGCATGATGTCATGTCCCTTTGATATCCCCAAATTTGAATACCAGAGCACAAACCCGAGAATCATAAAGTGCACCATGTGCTTTGACAGGATCAAAGAAGGTGAAGTTCCGGCATGTGTAGAAAGCTGCCCTGCAGAAGCTATAGTTTTTGGACGCAGGAGAGACCTTATCAAAGAGGCAAGAACAAGGATTCTTGAAAACCCGGATTTATATGTTGACCATATCTACGGGGAGCACGAAGCCGGCGGTACAGGATGGCTCTATTTATCACCTGTTCCCTTTGAAGAAATAGGATTTAACACCAAAATTCAGAAATCATCATACCCGCACCTTACCAAAGGATTTATTTCCTCTATTGCACCGGTTGATATAATTCTGCCCGCTTTACTTCTGGGCATTTACGAAGCGACAAAATCAAAAAAATAGTTATAAGGAACAGGCTGTAAAAGATATGAGCAACGCACCGGATCAGAGCATAGACACAACTAATAAATTAAAATTCATTTTAAATGAATTAAAGCCAAAGGGTATATTTACCCCTTTTAATATCATCAGCTTCCCGATTATTATTTTAGGGCTTGTAATAATCGCATACAGGTTTGCAAACGGACTTGGTTCAGTCACCAACCTGTCACAGGACTACCCATGGGGTTTGTGGATAAGTTTTGATGTTGTAACAGGCGTTGCATTTGCGGGAGGGGCCTATGTCCTGGTTTTCATGGTACACATACTTAACCTTGAAAAATATAAGCCGATCGCAAGGGTTACAGTATTAAACGGCTTTTTAGCCTATCTTTTTTATTCCGCAGCTCTTTTTCTGGATCTGGGACGTCCCTTTAAAATTATCAATGTCATCATAGGTAACGATTACGGGGTAAGCTCTGTCCTCTTTCTGGTAGGATGGCACTTTCTATTGTATAAGATGGCCCTGCTGCTTGAATTTTCACCGGCCATAGCAGAATGGCTTGGCGCAAAAAAGGCCAGAAAAATATTATCGAGCCTGACACTTGGAGCAGTTATTTTCGGTATTACCCTTTCTGTGCTTCATCAGTCGGGTCTTGGCGCCCTGTTTTTAATGGCAAAGGACAAAATACATCCGCTGTGGTACAACCCCTATCTGCCGCTTATGTTCGTATTATCGAGTGTTTTTGCAGGCATATCCCTTATAATATTTGAAGGCTCAATAAGCCATAAGGTTTTTTCCCATATGATCGGGGAAAAAGACCAGAAGGCTCATCACGGTATAATTCACGGGCTCGCAAGAATATGCGCATCTGCAATGTTTATTTACCTGTTCATGACAATTATAATATTTGTTCACCAGAAAAACTGGCAGTATCTGAACAGCGGAATGGGAAAATGGTACCTGCTGGAAATAGTCGGATTCGTATTACTGCCCATGATACTTTTTACCATAAGCTATAAAAGAAATAATATACCGCTGATCAAGGCGGCTTCAATCGTTACCCTGCTGGGCATCTTTCTTAACAGGATGAATGTTTCGATGATAGCTTTTAAATGGTACGAAACTGTCCGCTATATTCCATCATGGCAGGAGATAGTAGTAACGCTGACAGTTATTTTTATTGAAATATGGGTATTCAGATGGATTGTGTTAAGAATGCCGGTATTAACCCCGTCATTGAATAATATAAAGGATTAACAACAGGGAATAGTAAAATGGAACAATTCGTATATCACAATTTATTCGAGACAAAAGGAATAGAATATTTAATAACAATTGTATTCTTTGCACTGCTGGTTCCCTTCTGGCTGACACTGAACAAAAAAAGCATAACAAAAGAACAGGCCGAAAAAGCTTCAGGGACAATAACTGCAGATATCCTAAGAGTTCCGCAGGGATTATTCTACTGCCCGAATCATATGTGGCTGTATCTTGAAAAATCCGGACTTGCAAAAACAGGTATTGATGATTTTCTGCAGCATGCTGTTGGAGAATTCAGAGTCACCCATCTTGCGGATAAAAATTCCAGAATCAAAAAGGGCGAACCCCTGTTTGAAATTTGGCAGGATGGAAAATCAATGACCCTGACAGCACCGGTAACAGGCACAATAACAGGCATTAATACCGGGCCTGATAAAAACAGGCAGCAGCTTAACTCTGATCCATACGAAACAGGCTGGATATACGAAATAAAACCTGAAAACTGGAAAGCCGAAACCGCTTCATGCTATCTTGCAGAAGAGGCTTTAAACTGGATGCAGACCGAAGTAACCGGGCTTGAAAATTTCATTAATGATTCGGCATCAAAACACATGCAGGGTACAGACAAAAGCGTTTATATGGATAACGCCGGAGTTATTGATAACGTACTTTCAGGCATGACATTCAAAGTATGGAATGATTTTGAAAAAGAATTTCTGAATTTTACTTAAGACCCACAGAACGCTTTAAATCAGCAAGTTCTTCGGGGGTAAGATACCTGTATTTACCAATCTTTAAATTTCCCAGCTCAAGGCCTCCAAAGCCTGTTCTCATAAGCTGGATCACTTTATGGTCAACAGCTTCAAGCATGCGCCTTACAATCCTGTTTCTTCCCTGCTTTACGGTAAGCCTGATCACAGACCCTGGTCCGCTCTGCTTTAAAAAATCCGCTTTGCATGTTCCGCTGAAACCGTCTTCAAGTTCTACGCCGTGCCTGAGTTTATTAAGTTCAGATTCGGTAATCTTTCCGTCTACAGTTACTTTGTATGTTCTTGCAACATGGTATTTGGGATGGGTAAGACGGTATGAAAAATCACCGTCATTGGTAAGCAGCAGAAGGCCGATACTGTCAAAATCCAATCTGCCTACCGGATATAACCTTTCCGGGATATCCTTTACAAGGTCTGTTACAAGCGGTCTTCCTTCAGGGTCTGCAAGGGATGATATATAACCGAAAGGTTTATTAAGTACGATGTGTATCCTGTCGCTGGGAGCTTTTATCTCTTTTCCGTCAACCTTTATGCTGTCTTTTCCCCAGACAGCCTTTGTTCCCAGTTCAAAAACTTTACGGCCGTTCAGTGTAACACGACCGCTCTTTATAAAATCATCAGCCTTTCTTCTTGATGTAACTCCGGCAAGAGAAAGTATGCGGTTAATTCGTTGTTCCATTATCATCAGGGTCTTCGTCATTGTCCGGGCCAGACATTTCCTCAGGCTCAAAGGCGTCTGCTTCTTCAAAGGTTTCTTCATCCGATACTTCTACTGCATCGTCATAATCATCCTGTACTTCTTCTTCGGGAGTATCATCGGTAGCATACATGTCATCTTCTTCGGATGTATCCGGAACATCTTCATCGGCTTCAAAACCCTGATCTTCCGGCTCTTCATCGAATTCCTCTATTTCATCAGACTCTTCATCCTCTGGCTCCAGGGAGCTTTCCTCCCCATCATCCTGCCCGTTTTCCTCTTCAGCAGCTTCAAGGGTTTCTTCAGAAGTGCGGTCTACTGCATCACCTGTTTCATCAGCCTCTTCAACATTGTCAGCGTTTAGAACTTCCTGAACCGTTTCAACCCCTTCAATTTCTTCGGGGCTTTCAACACCTTCGCCAGCTTCTACTTCCCCGTCTTCCTGATTTTCTTCTCCCTCCCGGTTCACAATAGTAGGCTCATACTGATCAGCGGCAAAGTCTTTAATCTCCTTAAGTTTTGGAAGTGAGTTAATATCCTTGAGATCAAACACCTCTAAAAATCTTTTTGTGGTTCCATAGACGAGCGGTCTTCCCGGAAGCTCCTTGCGGCCCATTATTTTAACAAGGCCTTTTTCCATGAGGGTTCTTATTATGCCGCCGACATCAACACCTCTTAAGCGTTCTACCTCACTCCTTAAAATAGGCTGTTTGTATGCTATTATAGCAAGGGTTTCAACCGTTGCCTTAGAAAGCCTGTTGGGAGTCTTCTGAAACATCCTTAAAATATAGGCGCCGTATTCAGGCTTGCTTCTGAACTGATAACCGCCGGCGACTTCTTTTAATATAAAACTGCGCTCAAGGGTTTCATAGTCGTGGGTCAGAATCTTGATAGAATTTTTTATCTCCGACTTTTCGGCATCCGGCATACAATCGTGGATATCCTTTACAGTCAGCGGTTTATCAGATGAAAAAAGCAGTGCCTCAATTATCATCTTCAGTGATTTGGCCATTATCTACTTCCTCTTTATCTTCCTCTTGTACTTCTTCCTGAAGTTCAGATTGATCTTCTTCTTTATCTTCAAAACGGCCTTCAATGCGTATATCGCTGTCAAGTGAAGGCTGGTAAACTCTTATAAGACCCATATGGACAAGCTCAAGCACAGCAAGAAACGTAATTACAAATTCTGCGAGGGTCCTGTCATCCTTAAACAGTGATTTAAAATAAACTGATTCCTTTATCTTCAGTTCATCAAGGATAAAGGTCATTTTATCATTTATCGAATAATTTTCTTCTCTGAATGTTAATTCCTTTTCAGGAGCCTTGTTATCCAGGATGCGCTTAAAGGCATCCATGAGCTGGAACAGATTGACCTCGATTTCAGGCTCTTCAGGTTTAAAATCTGCAGAGTAATCCTTATCGGGCTTTCGCTGAAAAACATCCCTTTCCAGAACAGCTCTCTCCGACAGCTCGTCAGCAAGTTCCTTGAACTGCATGTACTCCAGAAGCGGCCTTGTAAGTTCCTCCCTAGGGTCTTCAGTCTCACCGTCTTCATCCTTTTCAGGCAGAAGAAGCCTTGATTTAATGTGGATAAGCGTGGATGCCATAACAAGAAAGTCACCTGCCACATTAATGTTAAGGGCCTTCATCATATCGATATATTCAAGGTACTGTTCCGTTATCAGGGTAATGGGGATATCGAAAATATCCACTTCATTTTTCCTGATAAGGTGGAGCAGAAGGTCCAGTGGACCCTCAAAAATCTCCAGCCGAATATTATAGTCGTCTCTTTCTTCCACTTATCTATATACCAATAACTTCCTTGACCTCTGCCATGGTTGCTTCGGCAATTGATCTGGCCTTTTTATTACCTTTCTCAATTATCTCCTTAACCATATCCGGGTTAGCATCAAGCTCACTTCTTTTTTCCCTGATTGGCTGAAGCGCTTTAATAAGGTTTTCCGCCATCATTTTTTTGCAGGCCACGCAGCCTATTTCGGCCTTTCTGCACTCTTCATTTATCTGTGCCACTGTTTCTTCAGGGCTGTATATCTGATGAAATGTGTATACATTACATACATCCGGGTCACCCGGATCATTCTTTCTTACCCGCTGCGGATCTGTAACCATCTGACTTGTTCCGGTCATAACTTCTTTATCAGTATCAGTCAAATAAATGGAATTATTATAACTTTTACTCATTTTACGTCTGTCAAGACCAAGAATTCTTGATGTTGGAGCAAGAAGACTTGCAGGCTCAGGGAAAACTTCCTTTTTGTACATATGGTTGAAACGCCTTGCTATTTCTCTTGTAAGTTCCACATGAGGAAGCTGATCTTCACCCACAGGCACTCCGCTTGCCTTGTACATAAGTATATCTGCAGCCTGAAGCACAGGATATCCAAGGAAACCGTAAGTGTAAAGATCCTTCTGGCTCAGCTCCTTGAGCTGATCCTTGTATGTAGGGTTTCTTTCGAGCCATGGAAGGGGAGTAATCATTGAAAATACAAGATGAAGTTCCGTATGCTCCTTAATATCAGACTGAACAAAGAATGTGGACTTTTCGGGATCAAGTCCAACGGAAATCCAGTCCTTTAATATTTCTGTAACTGACGGCTTAATGATCTGTGCATTGGCATATTCACTTGTAAGGGCATGCCAGTCGGCCACAAAAAAGAAACATTCATATTCATCCTGAAGGTTCTTCCAGTTGTTTAATGCCCCGTGAAGATGTCCCAGATGCAGTTTTCCGGTTGGCCTCATACCGCTTACAATTCTCTTTCTCATAAATCATTCTCCTGATTTCTTTTTAAGGACCGCCCCTGTTTAAAAGGCTTATGACTGTTTTTCGGCCCTGCTGCTGAATCTTTTTTTTACAAATGCCAGTTCTTCCTTTTTACTGTTAACCATGTCCTTAAGCCTTGCTTCAAGCAGGCTGTCAAATATCTTTCTGTACAAAGGTCCGGGTTCAAAGCCGAGTTTTTTCAAATCCCTGCCCTTCATACTGATGGACACACCTTTTAACCTGGTGAAATAACTGGATATTATTTTTTTTATCTTTTCGTTATTTGCTTTTGCCATAACAAAAAGCAGAAACTCTGTATCATATTGTGAGAGTAAAGTATAGATACTATAATTATCGTCGTTTTCCATCCTGTACAGTCTGTCAGTCAACTGCCAGGTGTACTCCCGCTGACTGCACATCTTTCTGCAGTCAAGGTCATTCATCATGAGCCGTTCCGAAAGCTCAGAATATTGATCAGCATTAAGGCCGGATGTCAAGCCCAGCCAGTAAACCTTCCATGACTCACAGGGCTCATCAAGAAAAAGAAGCCCGAACCATGACACCACATCAGAAATATTCCCCATTAATTTCAGAAGTTTACCATTATAATTCATATCCGATGATATAAACTGGATAAGATCAAGCTGATGCATTCTTTCAATGGATTTAGCAGGATTATTTTCCATAAGAAGAAGCCTTAGCTCCATAAACAGCCTTCGCCCGGAAAGATCCTTGAAACAGTTAATACCCACTGCATTTTTTATAAGGGACAGGGTAAGTTTACCTATCCTGAAACCAAAACGCTGCTCAAATCGAATAGCCCTGAATACACGGGTCGGATCCTCAACAAAACTCAGGTTATGAAGCACCCTTATAACCTTTTCCTTTATATCCTTCTGTGCCCCGAAATAATCTATAAGATCGCCATATTCACCGCTGTTCAGTTTTACAGCAAGTGTATTAACAGTAAAGTCTCTTCTGAACAGGTCCATTTTAAGAGAGCTGGTCTCCACTGTAGGAGGCGCTGCCGGGGTTTCATAATATTCCATTCGCGCAGTAGCTACATCCACCTTGAATCCGTCAGGAAAAATGAGCACCGCGGTCCCGAATTTTTTATGGCTCCTTACCCTCGCCTCGTGTGTTTTCGCAAACTCCTGGGCAAAGTTGATTCCGTCACCCTCTACAACAACATCTACATCAAAGTTTTCATGCTTTAAAAGAATATCCCTGACAATTCCGCCTACAAGATAAACCCTGTAACCCAGTTTGTCGGCACATTCACCGAACTCGGTGAAGAGTTCTGTTATATTTTCCGGCAGTCTCTCTTTAAGCATCGCCGATAGATTTTTTTTCTTGTTAAAGTGAGCATTAATAGAAGAATCATACAGAAAATCCGGAATTACCGGGCTCCCCACCAGGATATTCATTAGGTCGGTACGGGTAATTACACCTACAAGCTGATCGCCCTTAAGTACCGGCAGAATTCTCATATTATCCTTGATAATGAGCTCCTGAATTTCGCTTAGAGGTGTTTCGGGGGTTACAGTATTAAAATCGATATTCATATACTCACTGACAGGAATATGCCCCAGGTTGAAATAAACGGCCTTTTCCATTATCTGTCTGGTAATAAAACCTTCAAGAACACCTTTTTTATTAAGCACGACAAGTACATTAATGTTGTATCTTGTCATCAGGGTGGATGCATCCTTAACGCTCTTATCCGGAAGAATATGAATAACAGGAGAGGTCATCATATCCTTTGCCTTTTTTCCGGGATTTATCTTATCCTTTAAAAGTTTCTGCAGCGCCCTTTCCGCCTGAATCAGGGTCATTTTACTGATAGTCGCGGACGCAGCCTGCGGATGCCCGCCGCCCCCGAATTCAAGCACTATCTCTGCCACATTAACCGTATCTGTACGGCTTCTGGCAACAAGATATATCTTGTCTTCCATCTGGGCCAGTGCAAAGAGAACCTGAAGGTTTTCCATATCCATAAACTTATGGACCAGCATTGCAAAATCACCGATATACTCTTCTCTGATAACCTTTGCGGTTACGACATCTATTCCGTTAATTACACTTTTTACAGCTGACTGGGTAAGATCATTCAGCACCCATACCTGTTCTGCTGTCAGTTCCCTTGTGAGAAGGTCTGAGAGAATATTAAGATCAGCGCCCTGCCCTACGAGCCATGCAGCTTCAATATGGTCATCTGGAGTTGTAGATGAAAATGAAAATGAGCCGGTATCTTCATGTATTCCCAGAAGCATTACAGTTGCTTCATCAGGATTAAGCCCCATATTCTTTTCCCTGATGATCCTGGAAAGGATGGTTGTTGTGGAGCCGAGAGATTTAATAACCTCCACACTCCCCGTTATATCATCATTTGAACGAGGATGATGATCATATATATGAATATCAATCCCGTCTTTACCCAGTATTTCCGAAAATCTGCCAATCCTGTCCGACTGTCTTGTATCTACAAGAATAAGTCTTTCAACCGCATTAAGATCTATATCCTTTGCGCGAGTAAAGCTGAAAAGATATGACAGGGAATGAATGAAAAAATTGCGCAGATTCTTTTCCTGCGAGCCCGGAAAAACAATAGCTGCATCAGGGTAAAGCTTTTTTGCTGCCACCATTGATGAGAGAGCATCGAAATCAGCATTGATATGGGTAATTATAATTTCCCTGTGAACCGTTTCTGACATTCTTCCTCTGGAAATATTCCGGTATTGCAAGCCGCAAAAGGTGATAAAAAAAGCCGGGCACTTATATCCGGTCCGGCTCTATTAAAACTAAAAATGGCGAAAAATTAATTATATACCTTTTAATCTTTCCTCATCTTCCTGTTTTGTTTTGCATTCTATACAAAGCGTGGTTACAGGTCTTGCTTTTAGTCTTTCGTCGGAAATATATTCTTCACATGACTCGCATATACCGTAAGTACCATCTTCTATGCGTTCCAGTGCCTCTTTTATCTTTCCGATAAGTTTTCTTTCTCTGTCGCGTATTCTAAGAGTAAAGTTACGGTCAGACTCAAGGGTTGCCCTGTCTGCCGGATCAGGCATATTTTCATTAAGATCGCTCATTCCGGTAACGGTCTTGTTAGCTTCGCTTAACAGTTCTTCCAGTCTCTCTGAAAGAAGTTTTTTAAAATAATCTAATTGCTTCTTTTTTAACATGGCGCTCTGTATTGCTCCCTATTAATCTTGTGTAATTTAATAATTTACAGTCATTTACGTGAAAAAGCAATCCATTTTTTAATCAGGCTCAACGTGAACAGTTCAGGAATTATCCGAATAATTTTCTCTTTTTCTTCTTTTTTTCAATTCCTTCAGTTTCTGCAAATTCTTCAAGAAGTTCTTTCTGCTTTTTATTCAGTTTTTTAGGTATCTGAACATTCAGCTCAACAAAAAGTTTGCCGCGCTTTTTGGTATTTATACCGGGCATACCTTTGTCCGGAACTGTAACAATGTCACCTGGCTGAGTTCCGTGCGGAATCTCCATTTCAAATGTTTCTTCTTCACCTAAAACAGGTATTGTTATTTTATCGCCAAGGGCTGCCTGCACAAAAGAGATAGGGATCTCGCAGTAAAGATGACTGCCTTCCCGCTTAAAGAACTCATGCTCCTTTACATGCATGACAACAAACAGGTCTCCGGAAGGACCGCCGAGTTCCCCGGCTTCGCCTTCACCCCTCAGCCTGAGCTGAGAACCTGTATCCACACCTGGCGGAATCTTCAAATTGATACTTCTGTCTACTTTAACTTTTCCTTTTCCGGCACAGTCTTTACACGGGTCAGTAATCATACGGCCCGAACCGTTACATGAAGGACATGTGGTTTTAATCTGGAAAAATCCCTGGGACCTTATAACCTGTCCCTTTCCATTACATGTACCGCATGTCTGGGGCTGACTTCCGGGTGTTACACCTGAACCGCTGCATGAACCGCATGATCCCCACTTTTGAAACTCAATCAGCTCTTCCTTGCCCGAAAAGGCCTCTTCAAGCGTCAGTTCCAGGTTGTAACGCAGGTTATTTCCCTGTACAGGCCGGTTTCGCCGCCGGCTGCTCCCGCCGAAGCTGAAAAAGTCTTCAAAAATATCTCCGAAATTGGAGAAAATATCATCAAAACCGTTAAACCCGCTGTAGCCTGATCCCTGGAGACCTTCATGCCCGTACTGATCGTACAGCTGCCTTTTTTCTTTGTCTCTTAAAACCTCATAGGCCTCGGAAGCTTCCTTGAACTTATCTTCGGCTTCCTTGTTTCCTGGGTTTCTGTCAGGATGAAACTGCATCGCTTGTTTTCTATAAGCTTTTTTAATGTCATCATCATTTGCATCCCTTGAGACATTAAGCACCTCATAGTAATCTCTTTTATCCATTGCCAATCTGTCCTGATCCTCTACTCGGTAGTCTCTTCGGATTCTGAAACTTCACTCTGCTCAGTAAGAAGTTCAATCTGCTTCTGGCTTATAAGAAGTGCCTCTTCTTCGGTCAGTATGGAAACATTACCGGCAGCTATTTCTCTTAAGGACATAACGATATCTCTGTTCTTTGATGAAATTGTCGGCTCAGCACCCTTTCTCAACTGCCTTACTCTTTTTGCTACCATATGGATAAGTGTAAATCGGTTATTTACATTATTAAGGCAATCCTCTACAGTTATTCGTGCCATGAAATACTCCTTTAGTGGTTAACTTTTTTTACCAAGTTTAAATAAACTTTACTTTTTACCACCGATATTATTAAATGTAAAGCTGTTATGCTGTTAATAATCATGTCAGCATTATCTTTTAAGCTTCTTCAGATTTCAGACTCAACCAGTGCCTGACCATATCCAGTCATTTCATCGGTTATCAGGCGATAATATTAAAGCAAAAAATACAGGGGAACCTAATGATTGCCAGAATACTGAGCAGTGCTGTAATCGGAATAGATGCCTATGTCGTTGAAGTGGAAGTTGACATTTCCCAGGGACTCCCAGCCTTTTCAACTGTCGGACTGCCCGAAGGAGCCGTACGTGAAAGCAAAGAACGTGTTAAAGCATCAATAAAAAATTCCGGGTATCATTTCCCTGCAGACAGAATCACGGTAAACCTTGCGCCTGCTGACATAAAAAAAGAAGGTTCCGCATTTGACCTTCCCATGGCAATCGGTATCTTGACAGCCACAGGCGTTATACCCGAAACAACCGATAAAAGATACATGATAATGGGTGAACTCGCACTGGACGGCCTTATAAGGCCTGTTAAGGGGATTTTATCTGTTGCGGTTACAGCAAAACAGATGGGTTTTGACGGAATATTTTTACCCGAAGAAAATGCCATGGAGGCTGCAGTTGTCAAGGACTTAAACGTTTACCCGGTAAAAACGCTTTCACAGCTTGTGCAGGCACTGCTGGGTGCAGAAATTATTAACCCTTTTAAAGGGGATTTTTCAGGCCTTTTTGAAAACAGCAGCAGCCAGATAGACTTCTGCGATGTAAGAGGACAGGACAATGTAAAAAGGGCAATGGAAATAGCCGCGGCAGGCAATCATAATATAATTATGGTAGGGCCCCCAGGTGCCGGAAAAACCATGCTCGCAAAACGCATATACACCATACTGCCAAACCTCTCCTTTGAAGAAGCCCTTGAAACCAGCAAGATATACAGTGTAATGGGGCTTATGCCGAAGGAAAAAGGCCTTATAACAACAAGGCCCTTCCGAGCTCCGCACCATACAGTATCTGATGCAGGGCTTATAGGTGGCGGCCAGAACCCAAAACCCGGTGAAGTAAGCCTTGCCCATAACGGAGTGCTCTTTTTGGATGAAATACCGGAGTTCAAAAAAAATGTACTCGAGGTATTAAGGCAGCCCATGGAGGAAGGTCATGTAACCATAACAAGGGCAAACTCCACGGTAACCTACCCTGCCAACTTTATGCTGGTTGCAGCAATGAACCCCTGTCCATGCGAGACACTTCATCAACATCAAGAAAGACCTGAATATCAACCTTATGATCAAGCACTTTTATTTCATTAACGATAGTTTGAAGCTTTAAACGTTTCCCTTCATAATCGAGAAAATCCCAATTCCCACCAAATGAAGAAATTTCTTCAAAAGAAGCATTCAAGGCATCATATGCATTCGTTGGCTCAATAGCTACATCCTTTACCTTTTCTTGTAGCACCCTATTTTCAGAAATTCTTTTTTTAATTTTTTGATATCTTCTTTCAAAATCTGTGTCATCTATTAATTTGTCTTCTAGTTTATCAAGAAGTGTATCCAGTTTTAACTGAAGTTTTTTTTCTTCGCTTATTAAATCTTCAAGTTCACTATTTTCTCCGGATACAGTCTTCTCAACTTCTTCCTTCAAAATTTTGAGCATCTTTTCTTTATCGTTAAGAAAGGTTACATTCTTTGATAGTTCCATTAGAGTCTTGACCACAAATTCATCAAGAGGTTTTGCTTGCACTGTCATCCCATCACAAACAGATTTTCCTTTTGATGCATTGTTATGACACTTATAATAAATATAAGTTTTATCAGTACTTTTTTTTGTAAATGTATATCCATGCATTGAACCTCCACACTTGCCACACCTAATAAGGCCAGAAAGAAGGTACTTATTCTTTGCTCGAGTTGGCTTGTGCGATTTTTCTGATAATATGGAATTTACTTGATCAAATGTTTCTAATGATATTATCGCTTCATGCTCTCCGTTGCTAATTTTCCATTTATCTTGTGTTATGGCTTCAAGTTTTCCGTTTGCAGGATTAGTCTTTCGTTTACCATACCAAACTTTTCCAATGTATGTAGGATTAGTTAAAACTCTTCTAACACTTGCTGCTGCCCAGGTTGTATTATTACGAGTCTTGATGCCTTTTGAATTCAAATAATGTGTTGTTGCTCGAAGACTTCTTGTCTCTATATATTTTTTATAAATATCTTTTAATATCGTTGCCTCTCTCTTATCGATGAAAAGCTTTTTTGAATCAGGGCAGACTTTCGCAGCCTTTGCTATTGCTTTATATTCATCAGTTCCTGATTCCTTTAACTCTTTGCATATCCTTTGCTGTGTTGTGTAGCCAAAAGGAATTACACCGCCATTCCATTTCCCTTGTGTTGCTCTGTAGTGCATATCTTCTGATACTCGTTCAGCTGTTACCTCTCTTTCGAGTTGTGCGATTAATCCAAGTAAGTCTCTCATGAATCTGCCAAAGGGGCCTGAGCTATCAACGTTTTGAGTTATAGAAATAAAATCAACTGAATTGTCTGAAAAAAAATCAACAAGACTTACAAGGTCTCGGAGTGAACGAGTAATTCTATCTAATTTCGTTACCAGGACTGCCTTTACTCTTCCATTCCTAATATCTTTAAAAAGTTTTTTTAGTGCAGGCCTATTAGTATCTTTTGCGCTGAAACCAGCGTCCTTATAAACTTTATATTCTGGAAAGTCGTGAGCTTCGCAGTAGGCTTTCAGTCTAGCTTCTTGGGTTGAAAGTGAGTCTTTGTCAACCTGATTCATTGTTGAGACTCTTATGTATATTGCGGCTATCATGGCTTTGTCCTTTTGGAAGAATTGTTGATGTTGTGTTACGACCGTAATATACCCAATGATATTTCACATGTCAAACAAAAATGATATTTTCATTAATGAGAGAGTGGAGAGCTCTTACTAAATGGAAATCTCTACCCACGGATTCGTAGTCCGATTCTTAATAAATTTAAAAATTCAATAATTGTAAGGTATTTAATTAACAATATTCCTTTTTATTATTTTGGATTTTATTTGGAAATATTTGAAACTCTTTGGTCTTGACGGGCACAATTTGGACACAGTTTATGAGTAGTTAAAACATAATAATGGCACGGAATTCTGACAACTTCGCCAGAAGAGATAATTCATGGTCTCTCATTTAAATCAAATAACCTGGTTTATGGGTTTTAGATAATTATTTTAAGATAATATGCCGAATTTGTATCGATCAGTTATTGAATTTACCCTAGCGAGAAACATGCAATTTTTTCCTTAACGGAAGACTATAGAATTGTCCTGCTTTACGTGAATACCGTATCGTCAATCATACTCCTTTATCTTTCACTTTACGGAGATGAAAAGACAGATTATTACTATCATCGTGCTAATGGATAAAACAAGTGTGCTATTAAAACACCTGTCAAGAACGATAGCGCAAAGAATCATAATTATCCCTAATATTTGCATGAATGCCCTCCAACAATATAACCTATTCATTTACTCTTTGTTCTCAGAGCTCTCATATTTGATGTATTTAGGTATGACTAAATAAAAATAGGATTTAACTTGAAGAATATTTGACTTGAGGTAATCAGTTTTCGTTTCATAGATTTTTTATCTAACTTCTATATAAATCTTTTTGTTTTTAGGGTGCTGTCAATTTGATTGTGTGAAATTCTTTTCTGCCAACTTTTTAAGGAAAGGCAGATTCTTCGGCACTTCACCTATGGGTTTCGCTCTCCAGTTAATTTCCATCTTTACACAGACAAAAGCAAGCAACGTATAGCAAGATCTTTCACCTGCAAGTATTTCCATTGGTTTTGTTCTGCGTTTAAACTCTTTATTTACTCTCTCTATGACATTGGTGGTTCGCAAACATATCCATTCCTCTTCAGGAAAGGAAAGATACGTTAAGCAGGAATCCAATGATCTCTCAAGACATTTAACCGCTGATGGGAGTTCATTGTCCCATCTGGATTTAAAGTCATCAAAGAACTCAACAGCCTTTTTACGGGAAGAAGCATAAAATATGGAACGGACTTCATCTGCAATATCCTTTTTTAACTTTCTAGGGACCTTAGCAAGGATGTTTCTTGCTACGTGGACCTGGCATCTCTGGACTTTAGCATTTGCAAACTCTTCCTTGAAAACAGTTTCAAGCCCTGAGAGACCATCCATAACCCCCAAAGTGATAGCATTGCCGTCCAGGCCTCTTCCTTTAAGATCTTTGAACATCTCACGCCAACTGGCAGCAGATTCTTTATCTCCTGACTGCAAACCCAGTACAGTGCGATATCCTTTATCCGTTACGCCTATAACAACCAGTACAGGGACTTTCTCTACTGCGCCATCTATCCTCATAGAGAAGTTGGTGCCATCGATATACAGGTACTTTATAGGCTCTTCTGATAGATCACGTTCTCGCCAGCTTTCAACTGAACTGGTAAGAGATTTACTTACCTTACTTATCTCTCCAGAGGATATCTTTCGCCCAATCAGCCTTTCAGATATCAAAGATAGTGTACGAGTGCTAATGCCAGATAAAAACATAACGCTCAGATCTTCTCTGATTGTATCCTCATACTGTTTACTTCGAGGGATCACTTCTGTTTTAAAAGTTCCTTTACGATCCCTGGGAACCTTAATATCAACTGAACCTATTCCTTTAAGAGTATACTTACGATCATAGGAACCATTACGATGATTATTATTGCCTTCACTACGTTCATAACGCTTTCTACCCAGAAAATGAGTCATCTCTGTGTCCATAAGGGCAGTGAGATATTCTCCAACGGTTTCCTGTATATTTGCTCTAATCATCTCAAAAAGACTTTCAGGTTCCTTCCGTATTTCTTTGATAAGGTCGATAACTTCTGGTACTGTAATTTCCATCTTCATGGCGCTTTCTCCTTTGCTTTAGGTTTTGTGGTGAAACCCTTTTAAAGGAAAAGCGCCTTTTTTACGACCTTTTTAATTTACACAAAATATTTTACACCACCGTTTTTAGTGAGTTTATTAAGAAACCAAACCCTATTCTTTGATTAAGATCTTTTAGAAAAGGCGATTAAAGATGAGATCTTCAATCGCCTTATTGCTTGTAATACAGATATTCTCTCAAAGGAAAATTTACTACACAGTGAATAATATATTTATTGTGATAAATTAATTACAATAATTTACACAACTCTGATAATCAGATTGACATCCCCAAGCAAGTGCGCCACAGCTAGCTAAACACGCAGGGTCACCATGACAACTATCAACACATCTTTGGACATTATCAATGCATTGATCATAGTGGTACTGGCATATATCCCCACAAGGAGCTACGCTATATAATGATTGATAAACATTAATGCGCCCATATCCATATGTATTGTCAACTCCACTTGTTCCAAGATCATCACATTCATCTTTCAGTATAACTTCAACCTCGTCAGGCGTTAATAGTGGATCATAGGACCAAATCAATGCTGCTAATCCAGCAACTAATGGTGCTGCGAAGCTTGTACCATCTACAGCAGCATAATCGCTGTTGTTGTCTGAATCTGTTGTGAGAACATCTACGGCTGGAGCAACAAGGTCAACAAATGGTCCATAGGCGGAAAATGACGCTTTAATATCGTCTTCATCTGTTCCTCCAACAACAATGATATCGTCATTATCACGATTTCCAAAAGTCAGATTACGGTTGTCATTTCCTGCAGACCATACCAATAAACCGCCGATTGATTTGATATAGGTTGCGGTTGTTAAATTTGAGGCAGCATCCACGCCTTCATAACTCACACACGCAACAAAATCACCGTTTTCTATCGAAGTTCTTGCAGCATGTTGAAGTGTAGAAAGACTTGCATCCCCACTTAAGAGATTACTAACTCTAAGCATCCTATGACTAATATTCCATCCGACGCCTGTGACGCCCACGCCATTATTTCCATTTGCTGCTGCACATCCTGTAACCTTTGTACCATGTGGATTCACAGGACTTATATTTCCACCTTGCGATTCCCATAGTTGGTCAACTGCATTGTATCCCTCAAGTCGATTAGGTACTGTCAACTTGATTGTGTGAAATTCTTTTCTGCCAACTTTTTAAGGAAAGGCAGATTCTTAGGCACTTGCCCTATGGGTTTCTTTCTCCAGTTAACTTCCATCTTCACACAGACAAAAGCAAGCAGCGTATAGCAGGATCTTTCTCCTGCAAGTATTTCCATTGGTTTTGTTCTGCGTTTAAACTCTTTATTTACTCTTTCAATGACATTAGTGGTTCTCAAGCATATCCATTCCTCTTTAGGGAAGGAAAGATACGTCAAGCAGGAATCCAATGACCTCTCAAGGCATTTAACTGCTGATGGGAGCTCATTGTCCCATCTGGATTTAAAGTCATTAAAAAACGCTATAGCCTTCTTACGGGAAGATGCATAAAATATGGAACGGACTTCATCTGCAATATCCTTTTTTAACTTTCTTGGAACCTTGGCAAGGATATTCCTTGCTACATGCACCTGGCATCTCTGGACTTTAGCCTTTGGAAACTCTTCCTTAAAAACAGCCTCTAGCCCTGAGAGGCCATCCATAACCCCTAAAGTGATAGCATTGCCGTCCAGGCCTCTCCCTTTAAGATCTTTAAACATCTCTCGCCAACTGGAAGCGGATTCCTTATCTCCTGACTGCAAACCCAGTACAGTGCGGTATCCTTTATCTGTTACACCTATAACAACCAGTACAGGGACTTTCTCTATTGCACCATCTACCCTCATAGAAAAGTTGGTGCCGTCAATATACAGGTACTTTATGGGCTCTTCAGAGAGATCACGTTCCCGCCAGCTTTCAACTGAACTGGTAAGTGATTTACTTACTTTGCTTATTTCTCCAGATGATATCTTTCGGCCTATCAGCCTTTCAGAGATTAAGGATAAAGTCCGAGTGCTGATACCGGACAGAAACATGACACTCAGATCTTCTCTGATTGCATCCTCATATTGTTTACTTCTAGGGATAACTTCTGTTTTAAATGCTCCCTCTCGATCCCTTGGGACCTTAACATCAACCGGGCCTATCCCTTTGAGAGTGTACTTACGATTATAGGAACCATTACGATGATTATTACTTTCCTTGCTGCGTTCATAACGTTTTCTACCGAGAAAATGAGTCATCTCTGTATCCATAAGAACACTGAGATACTCACCTACAGCCTCCTGAACATCAGCTCTAATCATCTCGAAGAGACTTCCTGGATCCCTACGGATTCCGTTGATAAGATTCATAACTTCTGGTACTGTAATTTCCAGTTTCATGGCGCTTTCTCCTTTGCTTTAGGTTTTGTGGTGAAACCCTTTTAAAGGAAAAGCGCCTTTTTTACGACCTTTTTAAATTTACACAATCGACTTTACACTACCAGTCGATTAAGAAGTAAGTCTTGATGGGTTGTTCTAATTCCTGTGTCGCATATCCCAATACTTACATCAGAAGTTCCGGCATGAAAGGACCAGCCGGCTCCTGATTGCATCCGGTTCCATGCATGATGCCATTGATTAGAGTATAGGGGATCATTGGGTATGTCGGCAGGTGAGACAATCCAGTCAGGCTCCACATACTGATAAAGCCCTGTCGACTTAAGATCCTTAATGTGTTCATTCTCTGATTTACCATCCATAACTTCTATAATATATTCATCAGTCTCTTCATAATATTTTTTAATTCTTTGTGAATTAATTTTTTGTCGAGCTGCCTTAACTTTTTCTGCAGCAGCCTGCCTTTTGAATCCTTTTGCCTTCCAGGTATCGAGCTGGATAGGTCTAACAATAAGTTGGCCTGAGAATTTTCTGACCCCTGGAATTTCAACATATTCTTTATCTATATCATCCTCAATGTATTGGGCAGAACATTCATTATTAAAAAGGGCAAGCATTCCAACAATAATCCCGAAAAGAAAAACCACTGTAAACAGAGGCATATGATCTCTTTTGATATCCATTTCTCTCCTCCTATTAACTATTAAATTAATTGTAAAATATTAAAAAGAAAGATATGAGGTTAACTTGATAAGTTTCCTTAATTTGAATATTTAAGTTGGGCTGATGTATTAAAATAAAGGAACGTTAGCTACTAATTTCAATTGATCACTCTAACAAGTATCACTAAATAAGCTCAATAAGATTCGTAAGAATCTTATTGAGTTATTAACTTGATTCAGTAGTGTTCATGATTGATGAAAGTAGCTTTGATATACCCACTACTTAGCAAACAACATGCCATCTCATAACCTGCTATAATCACAAACTTATTTAATAATGGAGTTTTTATTCGCACATTTTTTTGTGCAGAGTGAACATTTTTTTGTGCATAGGATCAAATAAAATAGAGAATAGATTTTTCTTCCCAGATGATATTATATCTTATGCTCACTTTGTTCGATTACTCATTCCTAAACATTTCTTAAATATTTCTATTAAATTCTGTCTTGATGGCTTCATATAATTATATACAAGAAGCAAAAAATATCGAGAATAGACTTGAGGGTATTGAACCTGAGACATCTAATGAAAGAAAAGGCGTTCTGGATAATGTCCTTCGCTCGCAATCAGGCGCAAACAAAACGTTGTGAATAAATGCAATTGCTGGGTCCCTTGAGAAGTCCCATCTTTCAGTCCCAGAATTTGCGGGCCATTTTATAAAATCTATTCAAGATTATTCAAAGGATTGTCTGATGATTAAATATTGCATAAACCGATATCGAAGAAGTCCAATAAACCTCCCAATTTATGGTTTGTTCAACAGTCACATTGCAATTTTCGGAAATACTGGTAGTGGGAAATCAAATACACTAGCTGCTCTTTATCAAACTTTATTCACAGAACTAAAAAAACAGCCAAATTAAAAAATTAATCGTTATTTCTTTTTTGATTTCAATAGCGAATACACAAAAGAAACCTGCCTAACAAAAGATAAGAAAGTACATAACCTTACGACAAGAAATGACTGCAAAGATAGGATACCGATGAAATTCGATGAGCTTATGGACATTGAAACACTATCAATCCTTCTTGAAGCAACAGAAAAAATACAGAAACCATTTTAAAAAGAGCACTAAAATATTATCCCAAAGTCAAGAACAGTAAAGACACAGATGGAAAAAGTGATTACCTAAACTATTTAAAAAACATATTAAATCTCAATATTAAAAACACATTAAAAATGACGAACAAGGATACTGCATTCATAAACCTTGGTTATCTTGAAGAAATTTCATCCTACCTTATTGATGATTCAAAAAAGCTATTTTAGAAAAAATTTCCTTTCATATCTTTTATTCCCAGTATAAATCTTTTTCTCTTTAATAACTGATATTGCTTTTAAAAAGGCTAGAATTTTAATCGCAGTTCTCCATTCACACTTTACCTTTCGAGCAATGGCGTGAGCAGATAGGTTGTTTTCTTTTAAGAGTAAATTAAAGATATCCATTCCTACATCAAGGATATTCCTTCTTTTCATACTGTATATTTATACCCATAGATTTAAATAAGCACTATGCTTTATTATACCTAATGGATAAATTGATTATCACTGGAGAAAAATTAAAAGAATTAAAAGAAAGATATAAAGACAGCCTGGAGTTAAGAGAGAAAAATGATTTAACAGAATGGGGTAAAGGAGAGATGAATGTTTTAGAATTAATATTTAAATGAGATTACTCTTGTGATCTCTTCTTGACAGGAAAAGATTAATTGTATTTTCCCACTATGGCACAATGTATTGCTTAGATTGTCCGGGCTCTCCTTGCACATATACTCCGTCAACGTAATCTTTCAGAGATAGTAATATAAAACGCCATCATTAGGCGGCTTTGATAAAGCCCACAGCAAATCCTTTTTAAACCCCTATCTGGAAATTTAGAAAATGCTAGAAGAAATTCTCAAATAGAATTAAATTTTATGGAAGACTTATGGCTCTGGATAATCGCCTGGCTGTAAAAGGATTTGTTATGGGTGAAAAGATTAGTTTACTTTTTTCTTGAGAAGAAGAACAATAATACACTTCCCAGAAGATAAATTGTTGCTGGGGCAGGTACTGGAGAGGGTTCTCTTAGATACATTGTCTCAGAGACCGTTTCTTCTCCATAGGAACCTGTAAACATTATCTGAGTATAAAGTTCGGGAGTTGTTCTTACAAAAAGGATATTTTCATAGTAATATCCTTCTTCTAATGAGATTATAACTTCAGAAACGTCCGTGTTTGTATATTTACGTATTGGAGTTAGGGAATCATTATACATTACTGTTATAGAAATATATAATGATTCCTCGTTTCCAAAATCGTTAAATATAAATCCTAGTCCTGTTCCGTTTGAAAGGATATCTGATTCATTGTAGTAAGTTCTCTCTTCGAGTGTTTTGTTTGTTAATTGGGAAATGTAATAATAATTTTCATCACCAACCTCATCTTGGCTTTCGTCCCAGATGAAGGTTGTTATCTCAAGCGATGAAGCGGTGTAAGTGATTGGCACCATCATAAGAACGATTAAAGTTAATATCATTTTTTTCATGAAACCCTCCTTTTGATTATAAATTAATATTTGGGAGTATTTTACATTCTCCTTGTGTTTTCTAACAATAGAGCCGGTTCTCTCTATTATTTCCTTTATTGGGAAATAGTTTTTCCTCAAGAAATTTTAGTTTTTCCGAGGTATTTCCTTTTCCTGCATTTCTTGTATTATTCCAAATTTAATTTGTTGTTTTTTAGTGTGCTTTTTTAGTACAGGTTTTGTTTGTGATTTAATAAGTTAAAGCACTTTTAATATCTTTTGTTTTTGGTTTTCCACTAATTTTATAAAGTTGGATATTTTGTTGGGATGATGGATAAGAGAGGACAGTTTTTTTTGTTAGCGGCTGTGATTATTTCTGCTGTAATTATTAGTTTGGGTACAAGTACTAATAAGGTTACTACCAATGATGAGCCTGATAGTTTTTATGATTTTAGTTATGAAGTAAAACGAGAGGTTGGGGCGTTTTTGGATTATGAGGTTTATAGTGGCTTTAATGATGAGACTAATTTGAGTGAGTTTGTAAATTTGTTGGCTGAGGAAGCTGAAGAGAGAAACTTAGGGAGTGATTTTATTTTTATTTATGGAGGCGGAGATGAGCCATCTGAGTGGAATATTAAGAATTTTGGCTCTGTGAGTATTTATGCAGAAGGAGAGGAGATTATGGGATTAAATGAGGGAGAAAGTAGAATTTGTTTTGAACAGATGTGCCAGGATATTGAGAATATAAATAATTTTGATGAGTTGGATAACAATGTCTTTTTGGACTTAGAACTTGACCGTGATACGATTCTTATTGAGATTAATGGGAATGAATTTACTTTTCCTCTTTCAGATTATCAGCAGGTGATTTTTGTCATGCAGAAGGATGTTGATGGAAATAGGTATATTGTTGTTGAGTAGCCTATTTGATTTATGTGAATCCGAATTTGTGTTTTTACGCGTTAACAGATGTTCGAATAAAAGAAATATATCCCTTCGATGTGGCGTTTTTATTTGTATCTTTGTATTAGCTGATATAAGTTTTAATAAATTTGGCAGAAGCAGGATATTTAAATTCAATCATCAGACATAATTGGCATCTGTTTGTAACAACCTTTGAATTGTTTTTAGTAGTTTTTCCTTTCCCATAAAATTCTTCCATTCCTTTTACTCGGATATCAAAAAAGCGCAGAAGGGAAATCTAATTATTCCTTCTGAAAATAAATGAATACTATTTCTTTTAAAATATCCCGCTGGACTTGAAGCAATCTCTTTTATTCATTCAATAGGAGCCTTAACTTATCGGAACATCTAAATGAAACAATCCGCCTTGGGTCCAAGATTAATATTTCTCCTGTTGACGGATTTCTGCCTTTGCGCTCTCTCTTTCCCTGAATGTAAAATTTCCCAAAGCCTGAAACTAAAACATCCTCACCGGATGCTAAGGAATCTTTCAAAATATCAAAGATAGATTCAACAATCTTTGATGATACTTTTTTCGAAAAATTATTTTCTAAATATATACTATCTATAAGGTCGCCTTTTGTACACGTCATTAAAACTACCTCCAATGGATATGGACCAATATTGAATAATTTGAAGTAACAGATAAGCTGATGTTGCATTGTTTTATACAGGAGCAGATCAAAAAGAAAATGCCATAACCAAGAATAAACATCATTACCAACAATCTATATAAAAATCAATATCACATTCATTTCCCCCCAATATATTAATATAATTTCTATTCTTTAAAAAACATAAATATAAAATCAAAATTTCCTGCAGCGCTTTGAATTCATCATTATTCCGAATCAAAATAAACGCACATATTAATTTTCATACAAAACCCATACATGTAAAAACTTATGCAGATAGTAACGTGCGACAATTATCTATAAAAATAGTTGTCGCACTTGGATGTATACCCATTTTCTATTTCCATATTAGGGTATACTCAAAAGTTGATTTTGTTACCCTGGTATATGCTATGGCAGCTTCGGTGATTTTACTTGTTCGGCATGTCACGCACGCGCAATCTTGAGGTTGTTGCTCGCCAAGTTTTATTTTAGACCGATTTTATATCTTTATTGCTTGGTTCTTTGCAAAACTCCTAAGTTGTGTAGGCATTGTTTTTAGATGAAGGTCGAGATCCCCCCCTATTTCTCGGCCTTTATCTATTTTCATGATAAAGTTACAAATTCGTAATAAAAATCAAATAATTCCATATTGTAATTGATCAAATAATAAAATTCGATCGATATCTTGATCAATGATATATTTCAATCTCTCCAGTTATTTTTTCGTTCATCAAGTATCAGAAATTCGACATTTGACATCTTGATTTTTTCATAGGGATACAATGAAAAAGTAAATATTATCATAATACTTATTATTGATGAATAATCATCTCATATGTGCGTGCATCTTATATGGTATTATTTTTTTAATATAGCGAAAAATAATTAGATTAGAATAACGTTATCTAGGCAATATTTCTTATCCGTTTCAAAAATAAAAATCAGGCATTAAATATTAATAAAAAAACAAATACAGAGTGTACAAGTTAGGTCATAGGTTATGCTTAAAAATATTATAAAATTCTTCATCAATGTGAAAAAATGCGACTATTGTGGCGGCATAATTAGAGGTAATGAGCCTGTATCAGTAGATACAAAACATTTAATCTGTCATAAATGTGCCTATTTAAAAATATTATTAAATGAAAGCGAAACAAATAAGCAAGAAAAAGAGTATAGTGTCCCTGATCAGTTATAATACTATGGATTATGATTATTTTTTTTGATTACTTTTAAAAAAAACACTTTATTTTACCTGAGCTACGGCCACTCAATCAACTCTTTATCATCTTCAGATATACCTACAAACTCAATACCCATACCCTGCATATCATTACGGGCTGGATTATTGTGTAAAACTAGAAAATGAATAGTTTTGTATTTCTTGGTTTTCCGGTATTATCGACATGATTAATAGTCCGTTGTTACCAGGGTAGAGTGGACTTTTAGTTATAATTTAGATTCCACTTTAACTTTAATTTTCAAATCTTGAATAATAGGTTTTTCCGTTAGGAGTAAGTAAGGTAATCCGTTTAATAAAAAGAAATCTGTAGCAATCCCTATTTTCTTTATTCATATCGCGCTCAATATTTTTTATAACTGCAACAAATAAATCAACGATGAGGAACAAATAAAAATTGAATCTATGAAAAATTTTGTGTGAGAGAAGTCTTATATTTACTGAAACAACCATAGCAGCGAAGAGGAACATTCATAACCTCTGCGACATTTTCACAAGCCACTAGAAATACCTGCCAACAGTAATCATTAACATCTGGGGCTCTTATACCATATCTCAAAAAACAAATAAATTCTTTGAGAGAATATGCGTATTCCTTACAATATTCAGAGTTTAATTTATTTTGGATTACAAGACGTTCTGCCGCTGTCGCTTCAAGTTCTGCCAGAAGAAGGATATCCATGTAGTCCCCACCCTCTACGGCATTAAGAAATTCCTCTATATTTAAATTCGATGAGATCATAACACCTCTATATCTACCAAAATACTTACTCCGAAAGGATGTTTCATAGATTTAGTTTTTTCACATTGTTTTTAATAAAAGTTTTACATTGAGGGTAATCTGAGCATCTAAATCTTATTATCTCATCATTTCTCATATAGACATGCATAGATTTTCCGCATTTAGGACAAATTGGCCTTTTCTCAATCTGAAGTTTTTTGGTATCCGCAACAAACTGCCTATCACATAACTGACAAATAAACCTATCCTTACCATTATGTGATTTTCCATAATGATATATAGCATCAGAATTACAGTCTGGGCATCTAATTACCCGCCTACTCATAACATACACCTTATACTGTCCAATATTAATCAATCTAAGATAAAAAAATAATCACCTTTTATTAGAATTATATTAGCGTTAAAGTGCTATATATTTTTTCAAACAAGAATTATAGGACCAATAAGTCAGGAGTAGAATATGTTTTGTCCTACATCAAAATACATATATCTTGACATAATTTTAATTTTATAAAATATAAAAACCATGGATGTCACCAATATATATGTATTGGCCAATGTTATGATTACAACTATAATTCATAACATTTCTCATTCTATTAAAGTCATAGTATTCTTTTTAATAGAAAGATGTTCCTGTGACATCCTGCTCCCAAAGAAGCGAATTAACGGCAAAAATAAAACTATAACCTATTTAATTTATTACGTATTTTCTATTTCCTGATTTTCTTTTCATGCATTTTATGCACTTCATGCACTTAATAAAATCAAATACTTAGCATGCAGCAAGCTCAGTTTGGTAGCTATTTGGTAGCTGGAGGCAATAAAATAAAGATCCAGATTTCTCGATTTTTTAATGAGATTATTGAATAAAACACTTTCTTCTTAATTGGCTTTACCTCGTATTAATCATTATCTACGATACACTTTTTCTGAGAAAAACAATAAAGTTCTATACAAGATCACGATTAAGAACATCTGTAATATAGGCATGAGCGATATTAGAATATCAAGGCCATTTATTTTAGAAGTGTATTTGATTGAAAAGTTTTCAATTTGTCCCTCTACTTTTTCAATAATTGGAGTAATGTTTGAATTATGTCCAATATAAATAGTAAGAGAATAACAATCTCCCGGATTAAATAATGTTTTTTCAATGATAATTCTATTTGAATTAAAATTAATATTTATTATTAAATTTGTTATGCCTTCATCTTTTCCAATAACATCGATAATATCAACATCATTAAATACAATATTGACGTTTTTGAATATCTCATCTGGTTTTATTGGTTTTCCACTGTCATTTTTTATATAGATTTTTATTATTGATACAGATTCATATTCCTTATACCCATTGATTATTTTTATGCTTGGAACCTCCAACAGTCGATCATCAATTAATCTTTCACTTACTAATATACCAATTTCAAAACGATTTTCTAGAAATCCAGAAGATCTTATTTCAGTAATAACTTGCGTAATTAGAGATAGCAAAGGAATTAGTATTAGTTGATGAGCGACAATTAGAATTCCGGTGTAACGACAATTAAAATTCCCGGTACCATGTAAGAAAATGTAACCTATCCGAATCTAAGTAGAAAGGAGGTTCGGGTGGTAACAGACAGACAAGCGAGGGTACTTATGGAAATGTTAGGAAAAGGAAAGAGTCTAATTGTTGCAGCAGCAAAAGCAGATATGGATGAGAAAACAGCTCGGAAGTATCGTGATTTGGGTAAATTACCAAGTGAGATTAAGGTAGAACACACATGGCGAACCAGAGAAGATCCCTTTAATGAAGTATGGGATGAAACAGAGGAAAAGCTGGAGATCAATCCCGGATTGGAAGCAAAAACATTATTTGAGGATCTTCAGCGTCGTTATCCTGGAAAATTTTCAGATGGAAAGTTACGTACCTTACAGCGCCGGGTAAAAGTATGGAGAGCAACAAAAGGTCCTGCAAAAGAAGTGTTTTTTCCTCAGGAACACCATCCCGGTGAGTTATGCCAATCGGATTTCACTCATATGGACTACCTTGGAGTGACCATTCAGGGCCAACCATTTAATCACCTTATTTATCATTTTGTCCTCACCTACTCAAACTGGGAAACAGGAACAATCTGTTTTTCTGAGAGTTTTGAGTCATTGAGCGAAGGATTACAAAAGGCACTTTGGGAACTTGGAGGAGTGCCCAGGCACCATCGTACAGATCGTCTTTCGGCGGCAATAAACAAGCTTGGCAATCCGGAGGAGTTTACACAAAGGTATAAAGGGCTCCTGAGTCATTATAATTTAAAAGGGTGCAAGACCCAGCCTAACAGCCCTAATGAAAATGGAGATGTAGAACAGCGTAATTATCGGTTTAAAAAAGCGGTGGAGCAATCATTGATGTTGCGTGGAAGCCATGATTTTTCCAGTCGTGAAAAATATGAGAGTTTCCTGAAAAAGTTATTTGTACAACTCAATGCAGGTAGAACGGATAGGTTTAAAGAGGAGCAAGTTCTTTTAAACCGCTTGCCCCCTAACCGCCTTAACAGTTTTAAAAGAGTAAAAGTAAGAGTAGGTCCAAGCAGCACAATAAGGGTTAATCACAATGTATACTCTGTTCATAGCCGCCTAATCCGTGAGTCTATAGAGGTCCGTCTTTATATGGAGCATCTGGAGGTATGGTATGCACAGCAAAAAATAGAAACCCTTCCTCGGTTACGTGGAGAAAGTAAATATCATATCCAGTACAGGCATATTATAGATTGGTTAGTTCGGAAACCCGGAGCCTTTGAAAATTATCGTTATAGAGACGCTCTCTTCCCAACACACAGATTCCGGATGGCTTATGACTGGCTAAAGGACAGAAAACCTTTAAAGGCAGCAAAAGAATATCTTCGGATATTACATCTTGCTGCAATGCAAAATGAGTCCATGGTAGATTATGCTCTTCGCACCCTTATAGATGAAGATGAAGCTATCAGTAGAGAATCGATAGAGAGTATTATCTCATCTTCTGATGAGATGTCTTCCCCTGTGGACGTAACAATAGAAACAGTTGATTTGGGTTTATATGATGCCCTTCTGTATGCCGGGAAGGAGGTGCGGTCATGTTGCCAGATGAACTAAAAGTATCCCTAATAAAGTGTCTTAAGGATTTACACTTACCGACTGTGAAGGCCTGTTATGAAGAACAGGCTGAACAGGCCAGACAGGAAAGTCTAACCTATGAGTATTATCTTGCAGAGGTAATGGAGCGGGAAAGAGAAGTCCGCAGTTATAATCGTACACAAAGGATGCTGCGTCAGTCTAAGCTGCCATTGGAAAAGAGCCTTGAATGCTTTGATATGAATAGACTGTCATCCAGATTGAGGGCACAGGTAAAAGCACTTATGGACGGTTCCTTTGTAGAGAGATCGGAAAACCTGTTGGCCTTTGGAAAGCCCGGAAGTGGAAAAACACATTTACTTTGTGCAATCGGACAGGAGCTGATCCAGCAGGGGCGAAAGGTTTTATTTACCCCATGCAGTCTTTTAGTACAGCAATTACTTATAGCAAAGCGGGATCTCAACCTACCCAGGGAGCTGAAAAAGCTAAGCCGGTATGATGCCATACTTATAGATGACATTGGTTATGTTCAACAAAACAGGGAGGAAATGGAGGTCCTTTTTATCCTCCTGGCAGATCGCTATGAACGAGGAAGTTTGATGATAACCAGCAACCTTCCTTTTTCCAAATGGGAGCGTATCTTTAAAGACCCCATGACGACTGCCGCGGCCATTGATCGTCTTGTCCATCACAGCATCATTTTAGAACTTAATTTACCAAGCTATCGTCTGGAGCAATCCAGAGAGAAAAAAGATTAGAAGGAGAAAAAATGGAAGAAACTATATGCAATCCCCAAATGGGTGGACTTGAGACAATAGATGTAGAATATACGAAAGAAAATACAACATGGTGTAGGCTGTCACATTAAAATGTCTTCTTATTACTGAACAAAAAGCCATTTAGGACTAAATATCAGAATAAAAAGCCAGGAGCAATCATCCTTACAGGCCCTGGCTGTTTTCCATTAAAAATTAATATTTCATATTAGAACACTTCAGTAGCCGCTAACCTGACATGCTCAGGATTAATGATCTGCATACTCTGTTTAGCTGCAGCTATAAGAGCCCCCCTTGCCAGATGATTAGCCTTTCTGAGAAGGCCACCAGAACCCTGATGTACTGCTGTCACCGCAGCATCATCAAAGATTCCGGGATTGACTCCAGCAAGCTTTAAATGATGCTCCATGTACTGTTTCATTCCATCCCTGTCCAGCCCTTCAAGGTGGCTTCTGGTTACCACCCTTGACGCAAGAGGCTCGGAGGAACGGTACATCATCTTGTCTATAAGGTTTGACTGACCGGACAAAACCATGGGCATACAGTGCTTTGAGTCACGATTGAACTGAGTAAGCGTGTGAAGCTCCGCAAGAACCTCTATGCGCAGTAACGATGCTTCATCTATAACAAGAACAACCTTCATCTTTTTCGTATCTACAATCTCCATTATCTCTTTCTTGATAACCCTCATCATTAACGCCTTCGACCTTCCAGATACGCCTATGCACATCTCGTTTACAATCTGCTGGTACAGTTCCAGTATGGGGCCTGTTGTGGCGGTTATATAAAATACTTTATACTCAGAAGGATGGAGACTGTCAGAAGCATATCTTAATGCTGTTGATTTGCCAGATCCTATATCTCCTGTAAGAAGGGCTGTTCCTCCAAGATCTGTGGCATAGTAAAATTTATTTTTAACGGATTTAAGTTCTTCGGTTTCAAGTATTTCATTCTGTTTCAGATCTGATCCGAAAGGCTCTTTCTTCATTCCAAAGAATGTCTTGTAATTATTGTTCATGTGTCCTCCTAAAATAATGATCCGCCTTTGTAGTCAGCCCCTTCACCGGATATGATCACATCGGACATGTTATTTGCATCACGCTTTACCCTGCAGTTGACATGAAGGTCTACAGGCCTTGCTACCCCATAGGAACGGTTGCCGTACCTGACCTCTATTTCCTCCAGACTGCTCTCATGGTAAAGAAGCTCAACCTGTTTACCTATAAGGGCCACAGGAACTTCATACATCCTTCCCTTGAACACAATGGTTCTGTCTTTGGCCACCTTGCGCCTTGCTACATTGCGGAAGTAGTCTTTCAGATTTACAGGGGCCTGACGCAGACACTCCATCTTTGCAGTAAACCTCTCAAAGGGAGTCTGTCCTGTGGAACCATGCCTCCTTTTGTGATAGATGTCATTTACCCACAGATCCAGACACATATTAAGATCTTCTATGGTGTTGCCCTTAAATCCCGGCAGAAAGCTTGTTCTTATGGTTTTGAACCACCGTTCTATCTTTCCCTTTCCCTGCGGCTGATAGGGCTTTGCATGTATCAGTGATATGTTAAGCGATGCGGTTACAAACTCCAGATGATTGCTTCTGAAGGCTGCACCGTTATCCACATACAGTTTTCTGGGAAGGCCTCTTTTGGAAAGGGCATCTTCAAAACATTTAAGGTAAGAGTCCAGTGCTTCGCTAAAATAAAACTCCGCATGAGGTATCAATCTTGAGTGATCATCTATAATGGCTATCAGGTAGGTCTTTCTCTGTTTGCCGTCAAGCTCAACTCTGGGGCCATGCATTACATCGCTCTGCCAAAGATCATTGGGGAGTTCTGCCTCAAACTTTCTTCTGTCTTTTTTTACAGGCTCCCTTTTCATAAGCCCCTGGCCTTTTAAAAATCTGTACACTGTTGTTTCATTCAGGATTATCCCCGGAGTAACAAGCCCCAGTCTTTCCATTTTATCAATGAGTACAGGCAGGGTTATTCCGGGTGTCTCCTTTTTCAGGCTTATAAGCGAAAGACATGTATCTTCGTCCATTGCCCTTGGTATCCCTTTGTCATTCCGGGAAACAGGATACAGACTTTCAAGGCTGTTATTACCTTCCTTATATTTCCTGATCCAGGATCTTATACCGCTTCGGCTGAGACTTGTCCTTGATGTATAAGGGATTACCCATTTTCGGTTACACTTCTCCCTTAAGAGCTCTTCCTGCTCTCCATAGGAAAGTTCAGCTCCCGATACAAACTCATGAATCACTCCATAACGGAACACAGCTATATGTTTTTTCTTCTCTTCATCCATTTAAACACCTCCTTTTTTTGTTTCTGCCTTACTAAAACAAGGAAAAAGGTATTTAAATGACACTCTTCGGTAGGGTGTTTAAATGATAGAAACTGCTCCGGTTTATTTTATAGATCTGCTTACCGGGTTAACTCCTGATAACAGGAGATAATTAAAAACTTTCATTAAATCTTTCCCGGATTGGAAACCAAACAGGTAAAAGGCCTTCCTTTTTAATGATCTCAGCCAGTGTCCTGATCTTTGCCTGCTTGCACCGGGAGGCCACCTTCCAGTCTTGATTCTTATTGATAATGTTGATTTTATCTTTTGGGTAGACGCCTGAAACCGGCTCAGATGACTGGATGGTCTCAATCGGATAACACAACCACAGCAGGGGCATCTATACCTCTTTAACTGGAGTGCTTTATTGTAACCATCAAACAATGCATCCACATATCCATGTCCCCAGATTCTCGTACTGCCACACCTGGGGCAGACTTCTGGTCTCGGCCATGGATACTCTCTTCCATACTTAAAAATATCCTTGAGCAATCCACATATATAGAATATCATCTGAGAATATTTAGGCTTTGGGGATATAAACCCCATTACCATATAAAAGAGGACGGTTGGTCTCCTACAAACTTCCCGTCCTCTTTTCTTTTTTACCAATAAAAAAAGCCTCCAATTAGAAGGCTTTTTATTCCGATATTTAGCTATACTTTGTCAATCTATACTGAATCTTTTATGCTTAACTTTGTTTTTTTATTGTGACATTAGAGAGTTGATACTGATGTGGAAAAACTAAAGCATGAAGCTAACCGGAAAATTTTCGAATATATAGCCCTTCTTGAGAGCAGTAATGATTCATTACTGAACACTTTAAAGCAGTGTGTATCACTACTATCTCAGTTTACTGAAGTTGTACCTAATCCAGAAAGTTTCAGGGACTTGCTCGAGCACTTAAATCAAATAATCCAAACTGGAGAACGAGTTGTCACAACAAAAGAGACATTACATTGATAAAACTATATGGATAATCATTGTATTCGTAGGCTTAACACTATTTCTGGTTTCTCATGGATCAGGAGACGTAGCTGCAGGGTCAATTAATGATAGCTACTGTGATGATAAAGAGTTCTGGGTAGAGTGGGAGGCCTTGGCAGCCAAATATCCAGATGATGAGGATGTAATTATTCTACATGCATTGAGAATAGGTCTTTGTGAAAAGGCAAATTCATTGTATGATTAAGATTAAGATGTTTTTTATTATTATCCTATGGTTGGTCACTCCTTCTTACTTAGATAGTAATAAATTATCTTCCCTTGGATGATTTTATTATCTCAATATTCTTGAGCTTTCTTATCACCAATATTTTTGAACAACCATTCTTGTGATATCTCAATCATTTTAGAATTAGGCCCAGAAGAACCTTCAAATGTATTAACCTCTGTTAATTTCATCCGGGTCTTCGTGCCCATACTGGGTTTCATTTAAACAGGCTCATGAGAAAGGGGGGAAGGTAAAAAAGGGAGAGAATGGATTACCTGTAGTTTTCTGGAAATGGATAACCGTTGATGACCCTGATTCAGTAGCAGGGAAAAAGGATGTTCCATTTCTCAGATATTATACTGTGTTTAACCTTGAGCAAACCGAAGGAATAAGTATTCCCGAGATTAAAAAAAGGGAATTCAATCCTATTACGGAAGCAGAAAAGGTTATCCATGGTATGCGTGAAGGTCCGTTTTTAGAGGACAATGGGTCTCAGGCATATTACCGGCCATCAGATGATGTGGTTAATATGCCGAAGGCAAACCTGTTTGAAAGTGATGAGGAGTATTACTCTACCATCTTCCATGAATTGATACATTCAACCGGACATGTAAAAAGGTTAAATCGTGAAGGAATCACAAACATCAGTCATTTTGGTTCCCATGATTATAGCAAGGAGGAACTGGTGGCTGAAATGGGTTCTGCATTTTTATGCGGCCACTGTGGAATTGAACCACGGGTAATACAAAACCAGGCTGCATATATTCAAAGTTGGCTTAAAAAGCTTCGCAGTAACAAAAAGTGGCTTGTATATGCAGCGGCTGCTGCACAAAAGGCGGCTGATTATACCTTGAACATTGAACATGAAGAAGATTCCCTGCCCGGCGGCAACCGGACAGGGAAAAGTGAAAACGTAACCCCAAACTATGAGAAAGGAGTCACACTATGACACTAACACAAAGACTGAAGTATTCCAATGTTGATCTGCTGAGACTGTATTTAAACAGCCTTAAAAAAAGGAAATATCGGCTCGACTGTGGGCACCATGTTACCTTCGGATATTACTTAGGAAACGATATCATGATCATGAATGGTAAAGAGCTGAGACTTATCTGCTCTCATTGTTACTATTAATAGCCAGGAGGTTAACACATGGGACAAAAAAAGAACTGGGTAGATTACAAAGAAATAAAGGAAAGCATCAGTATTATAGCTGTATTGGATAAGTACGGTATTGAATTAAAACAATCGGGTGAAAATCATACTTCCTGCTGTCCGATCCATAAAGGATCAAACTCCAGGCAGTTTTCTGTGAATCTTGAAAAGAGTATTTGGAACTGCTTTGGTGATTGTAATACTGGTGGCAATATCATTGATTTTGTCGCCATGATGGAATTCGGTAATAAAGAACCATCATCCATAAGGAAAGCGGCACTAAAGCTTAAAGAGTGGTTTATTAATGAACCTGAAAGTGAAGAATCAATTGAAACAGAAAATGAAGAAGATGTAGCTGAGGAAAAAGGTATTGATGAGCCTGAGGTCGTTCAGGAAGAGATTATTAATAAACCCCTTTCATTTGAACTGAAGAACCTTGATCAGGATCATGAATGGTTTAAGAAGGAAGGAATATTACCGGAGACTGTTCAATATTTTGGGTTAGGTTTACAGAGTAAGGGAAAGACTATTCCGAATCGGATTGCAATCCCCATCCATAACCAATTAGGGCAATTGATAGCTTATTGCGGTTGTGCAGTTGATAAAGACCAGGTTCTCAAAGAGGGAAAATATAAACTGCCTGAAAATTTTATCAAATCAGAAGTGGTCTATAATCTGCATCGCCAGCAAAAATCATGCTAACCTATTGATATTTATGGCGCGCCCGGGAAGATTCGAACCCCCGACCTGCGGATTAGAAGAGCCTGAACTTATAATCTAATTTTTACTGTAATTTTAACACGTTGATTATAAGAGACTTTTTTCATAGGTTTTTGGTTTTGTTTGGAATTATTTAAATCTTTTTGACCTTGACGGGCACAATTTAGGCACAATCTTCAGTTTCAACACAAAAGGACTCAAATTCAAGTTGCCTCAATTATTAAAGTGAGAGTTCTGTGACACAGGATAGAACATTTTTTTAACAAGTACAAATTATCCTACTAATCTTAAAATATTTTAATCAACTCCTCTGCTTTCACCAGTTATTACTTCCCTCAGACTTGCATCCAACTTAAATAGCTCTTCAATTTTTAAAGCTTGATAATTCATTTTTATATCTAGTAGAAGTTGATTAGGGAGGTGTTCTTGAAAATATTTCTCTCTTCGCATACTTAATTCTTTGCTAATATCGAGGCTGTACGCAATCATCTCACCAAAAGCTTCCTTCAAAGCTAAAATCAAATCATGATAATATTCGGGAAAATCTGTAAAATTGATATTTGATTTTCCGTTGGTGTGAGAAATAAATCCTTTGTAGGAGCTGAATAAAATTTTATCAATTTCTTCAAACTCAGGAACATATTTGTGGGTTACAAAAAGTTTTAAGTTAAGTAACTCTGGCCTTATTGTTTCTTCAAAAGTGCATTGTACGCAATATTGTGATTTAAAACTCTTACCATTAATCCAATGAATTACCCTTAGAAAGTCAGAACTACAATTAAATAGGGTTTGGAAGTACCCGCAGAGAAAATCATTAAAAGTATGCGGATCGTTTTCTACCCAAGGAAAACTAGTAAATGGTTTTTTAATAAGAATAAGAACAGAATTTTCACTAAACTCATATCTTGGTTTTTCCGACCACCATCCGCTCCTTTGGTCAAAAATCCCCATCAAACCAAGAAATTCTATTTCATTGTCAGGTAACATCAATTCATGCCCAAATCTCAGATGTTGTAAAAAATCTGAAAAAAATTGAACCGCGGATTCACATCCTGCCTTAAACAAAGCATCCATTATTTTTTGGGGATCAGCTATTGATGCAAGCTCATGAAATATTCGTGACATTGTAAACTGTGAAATAGCTATATTTGATTTTTTACCCCATACTCTTAGGCCCTGTTCTCTAATATTAGTAAACTCCAATTTTGGATATAACTTTTCACGTGAAAAAGACTCTATAGCTTGTTCAATACTCCGCTTTAGCTCTGTTGTAGATGTGCATAATTCACTTTCAGCTGATTTATCAATTATTAACTTTTCAATATTTGTACTACTATCAATTTTTACTGTTTCAAAACCCTCTAAAGATTGACGAGCTATATCACCATATTTTGACATTATTTAATTTCCTCCTCCTTTTTTCTTCTTTATCTCGGAATTAGCCAACAAATTGGTTATAATTTCCAGATACTATTCAATCCCATTATTTAAATAAATATATCTATAAAGGTATAATATTTTAACATAACATTTTCGCCGAGATCATAACTACCTTTTCTCAAAATGCGGTTTCTTGTATCTGCTTCTGAAGTAGGAGAAGTTGGAATAATAAGGGGGGATGGCTTATCAATGAAAACCCCAAAAGCTTCTTAAAGGATATCCATTATTGATTGATTCTATAACTCAGTATCTGATGGGATACAAAACCATTTTTAAAGTAATATACATTCCAAAATCAGTGGGGAGTATGCATTGGCTCCTTCTTTTGTTCTGCCTATATCATTATATTCCATCAACTTGAGACTACGATTATGCTATTACTTTACAAAATACTACCCGCTAATATTAATTCGGAACAATCGGCTCTAATTCAACTTTTGTCGCCCCCAGCAATGTTCCGGTCGCATAGGCCAGATCAACCAGCGCTATCTGGTATTGTGTGACAGCCAGGATTTCCATTTGCTGGGCATCCGCAAGATCTGTCTGTGCCTGAAGGACATCCCTTGATGTCTGCATTCCCAGCTCATACTGACGTTTTTCGGCCTTATATTCCTGGTCACGAAGGATTGTTGTCTGACGGCTCGCCATGATATGCTGCCAGCTTGCTTCAAGCTGATCTATCTGATTTAAAACTTCATATTCTATCTGGGCTTTTCTGCTTTCTTTACTGGCTAGGCGTTGAGCCCGTTGGTATACAGCTTGATGAAGTTGACTCTTCGCTGCCTTGTTACCAAGAGGTATGGATACGTTCAGCCCTATATATTGATCATGGTAATCATTATCTTTAAGTAGATCATAGGAGTCGCCCCTTTGCGGCCCCAGCCCGTTCATGTTATACTGGTATTGCATGGTTACCAGAGGTAGAAGCTTGTTCCTATTGTAGTCGATAGTACTGGCATCTCTGGCCAGTTGCAGTTCCAGTTCAAGCATCTCCATTCTGTTTTTCAGAGCACTTGCTATTGTCTTATCTTTTGGAAACTCATAGCGCACAGGGTCAGGTTCGGTTATCAGGATCAACTCAGTTTCGTTTTTCATCCCCAATCCTGCCTTATTCAGTGTTCGCTTAAGATATCTTTCTGTATCTCTAACTCTGTTTTTTGCTGTTATAATATCCTCAAGCCTTGCAGCCAGCCCTGCTCTGGTACGCACCAGTTCAATCTCAGGATTTATACCAACGTCCACAAGTCGCTCGGTCTGCTTAAAAAGTTCCTTTGCCAGGTCATACTGCTGCCTGCGTACATCCAGCAATCTTCTGGTTGCATAGAGTCGCCAGTAAGCCCGATCCACCTCGGCTAAAATGCGTATTACAGCAAGCTTGGTTTCTGCATCAACAATTTGTTTACTGTATTCAGCCAGGCGAATACCGTGTGTATTGGCCCGTGTTCCTGCATTGCGAAGAAGAGGCTGGCTTATGGATGCTGATAATGAAGACACAAAGGAGGGATTATTAATCAGATTAGACGCTTCCTTTTTTTTGTCAATCAGATTAAGCTGTATGTTCCCACCAGTACGAAAAGGTATGTTAACACCCAGGTCCGTATGTAGCGTTTTGCCTTCATAACCGGAGAGTTCATCAAAATCGGACGCAATCGGTGTATTAAACTTGTAATTGTATACAGTAGCAGAAAATACCGACTCAAAGCGGGCCTCCTCCTGCGTGACACCTTCGGCTGCAATTGTCGGGCTAATCAACTGTACCTTGAGGTCAAGATTGTTTTCAAGTGTCAACACCCTGCACTCTTCAAGAGACAGCTTGACTTCAGCAGGAGTCTTTTCATCCCTGCCCTCATTAACTATTTTCTCAACTTCAATCTCAGTTTCTTTTTCTTCTATCAATTCCAGCATATCTATTTGCTGGAACTTCTCCTGAGGCACTTTATATGTGTGGTTATTTTTGAATGAGAAAATTTGAAAACAACCGGAAATTAGAATACAACCGAACAATACAAACCCTGATAACATATATAAAGCTAATTTCGATTTTACTTTTGCACACATGATTCAACTGTCTCCGAATAAATAAAATTAATAGCTCAAGGCGCAAGGTTCAAGGATAGATTTCTCCCGTTGGTCGAAATGACAAACAACTCGAATCATGTAAGCATGACATCATAGGCAAAGTCATCATTCATGGTTTTCACGCTTCTTTTTCGGTGGCACATAAATTACCACCCTACAACAACATCATTCTTTAAACGCAGAAGGGTGGGGTTTTACACCCCAACTAAACGTGGAAATCTGTATCAGGAAGAAAGGCTTTTCTCTCAAATCCTTGCCCCCTCTTGTCCCGCCATAGCTTTCAAGCAAAGTAAGATGAGCCCTTTCTTATTCTTTCAACTCTACCTCATTCGTAAATATCAACTCATCCGTTTCCCTAAAGGTGTTATAGCCGGAGGTAATAACCCAGTCGCCTTCCTTCAGGTCTCCTCCCAGTGCTTCGTAATAGCGCATATTCTTACGGCCAAGTGTTATATTAACCTTATGGGCGATTTTTCTATCGTCGGATACACGGTAAATCCAGCGTCCGTGGGTCTCCTGGTAAAAACCTCCATTTTTAACCATAAGACTCTGCTCCGGTTCACTGAAGCTCAGTTCCACAGTCAGGGTTTGCCCTCTCCTGATCCCATCGGGGACGTCACCGGAAAAAGCCATATCCACAGTAAAAACGCCATCAATTATTTCAGGATAAATCTTTGTAACTACTACCCCGTAGCTTCCCCCATTGAGCGTGAACTTGCCTTTTATTCCTACTTCCACCTTTGAGATGTAATACTGATCCACACTCACCCTGATCTTGAATTTATCAAGAACATCTATCTGTCCGATTCTCTGGCCGGGGTTTATTTTCTGGCCAATCTCAGCATTTATACTTGAGAGGTGCCCGGATATAGGCGCTTTAACCTCCATGCTCGCTATCTGTTTTGAAAGCAGATCAAGGCTGAGATTGATACGTTCTATCGCTTTATCCGCCTGCTCCAGCTGTTTTTCACTCAGGATATCCTCCTGTTTTATACGTTCCTTCTGGAGCTCTCTTTGCGCCTTTTTATATTTCAGTAGATCATTGAGTGTTTCATATTGTTCTTCCGATATGACAATATCTTCTGCCTTTAAAACCTCGAAACGCTTATACTGTTTTTCCAGCTGAAGGATCTCATGGTCCAGATTCAACAGCACCTCTTTCCGTGTAAGTTTATCCTTAGCCAATTGGAGCTGGGTGTTCTGATAACGATCTATAGTCTCTAACAGGCTGCTTTCAGTACCAATAAGGCTTGTCTGAAAAGCAGTATTGGAAAATCGGAGAATAAGATCACCCTTTTGAACATGTTTGCCACCTTCATTATAAATTTCCTCTACCCTGCCTCCCTGCTCTACATCCAGATAAAAAGATGTTAAAGGTATTACCTCACCGTCACAGGGATAGTATTCCTGGAACTCTCCAAATTTTACCTGTGAAAAGTTCATCCTGCTCGGATCACGTCTTAACCTGGTAGTACTCGAACGGCTAATAACCTCGTAAGCTAAAAATATAATTGGAAGACTGATCACTAGAATGTAAATCAGCCTTTTAAGATTTTTTCCTTTTTTCTCTATTTTACGATCCAAAATAACCTCGTTGCCTTCACGTTTGTTGTTTGTATTTTGTGTAGGCTGCAGATCTTGCACTAATTGCCATCTCAATTTAAAAAAGAGATCTTGCTTTAAAGAAATTCTTTAGATTTCTTCTGTTGGTTTAAATTGACAGTTGGATAACTTTGGCTGACCTTTGATCACCATCTTTTAAGCCGACATATTCTCACCCACAATATGCCCGTCAAACAGATTTATTATCCTCTGGCTGTACTCGGCGTACTCCTGTGAGTGAGTTACCATGATTATGCTCGTCCCATTTTCATGCAGGTTGGACAGAAGACCCATGACTTCCTTACCAATGTTGGAATCAAGATTACCTGTGGGCTCATCAGCAAGTATGAGTTTTGGTTTCCCCACAATAGCCCTAGCTACTGCAACTCTTTGCTGCTGTCCACCAGAAAGCTGCTGAGGAAAATGATTCTTTCTATGTGTCATCTTCATTCGTTCCATGGCTTCATTTACTTTTTCTTTTCTTTCTTTTGCTGGAGTCTTGTAGTAAAGAAGTGGAAGCTCGATATTTTCGTAGACAGTAATCTCATCAATAAGGTTAAAACTCTGAAAAACAAAACCAATATTTCCCTTTCTTAAATCTGTTCGTTGTCTTTCGGATAGTATCGAAACATCATTACCAAGAAAGCTATAAGAACCATCTGTCGGATTATCCAATAAACCTAGGATATTAAGAAGTGTTGATTTACCACATCCTGAAGGCCCCATAATCGCGACAAACTCACCTTCTTCTACATTCAGGTTCACATTATCCAATGCAGTTGTTTCAACTTCCTCTGTCCTGTAAATCTTCTTCAAATTACTTGTCTTAATCATTTTGAGCTCCTTACAATTTATTTTTGTGGATCATCTCCGGTTTAGTTGATAAAAACAAGGGTAAAATGTAGTGATATCAAATAGAATGGACATCCGGTATCTCTAAGAATATACGTTTAGTGTCGAAGTAAACTATTATTCAAGGAGACCAGCGATGTCCGAACTAAGTATAGCACCGTATTTTCCCTTTCGTCGAATAAAAATTATAAAGCAGATAGTTGAGGAATCTGCCAATAAAGCAATTATAAAAGTTGTTCCTGATCAACGGTTTAAACCAGTGTGTCACTCGTGTGGAGAAAAAGTATCATCTGTTCACAGTTTGACTCAACGTTCAATCAGGGATCTTAATATGGCCAGTACGCAGGTTTGGATCAACTGTGAATACCGAAAACTGTTATGTTCCAAATGCCAGCAGATACGCATAGAGGAACTCGGAATTTTTCATCCTTACTTAAGAGTTACAAAACGACTGGCTCAGTATATACATGAACTATGTAAAACCATGACTGTCAAAGAGGTTTCCCTGCATCTGGATTTGGATTGGAAAACCGTAAAAGATGTCGACAAGCAGCATCTTGAAGTCCTATATGGTCAGCCGAATTATGATGGACTTCGGCTCTTGGCAGTCGATGAAATATCTCTTAGAAAGGGGCATATTTACTTAACCATTGTGCTTGATTACGAAACAGGTCGAGTTGTCCATGTAGGGAAAGGTAGAAAAGCTAAAACACTTACAGCCTTCTTCAACATGCTATCAGCCAAGCAAAAAAAATCGATTGAAGCTGTTGCCATGGATATGTGGGGCCCTTTTATTAAAGCTGTTAAAAAAAACTTCCGCAAGCGGCTATAGTTTTTGACATGTTTCATGTAGTGGCCGCTTTTAGCCGCGTTATTGATAAAATCCGCAACAGTGAATACAGGAAGGCGGCTAAAGAAAATAAAAATGTTTTTAAAGGTGCAAAATATCTGCTCTTAAAAAATCGATCTAACATTCGAGGAAAAGAACAGAGATTGCAGCTTAAACAACTGTTGGAATTAAACGAGGTGCTCAACACTGTAATGATCTTGAAAGATCAGCTTAAACACATTTGGTCTTACAGGTCCAGAACCTGGGCTGAAAAAGCATTAAAACATTGGTGTGACCTTGCACGCTCGTTGAATAATCGCTCTTTAAACTCTTTTGTTAAAATGTTGGAACGCCACAGTTATGGCATCCTTAGTCATTGTGACTACCCTATCCATACTGGAAAGTTGGAAGGGGCTAACAATAAAATTAAAGTCATTAAACGTAAAGCTTATGGCTTTCACGATTTAAGGTACTTTACTTTGAAAATTTACCAGGCTTTCTTCAACTAATTTGGAGAAGAACCATTTTTGTTAATTACTTACAATTGCAGATTATAGTATTTTGTTCTTTTATCTAAAGTCCTATGTTTATTCTTATCAAATTCTTATAATAACATAAAAATATTGGGACTTTTATAACGCCTTTCTTAATATAAGCTATAAATTGGTATGTAAACGCTTTACTGAACCTATATACTAAATATACTCTTTCAAGTGCCGGATTATATTCTCAACATGATTGGCATGACCAAAATGTTGTTTGCTATAAAACCCTCCTCCTATATTAATCCCTACCACCTCACCACCTTTATTTAATATTGGAGCGCCACTAGTTAATTTGAGATTCAATGATGAATCTTTGTAGCGAAAAATAAAGGAACGTTCCGTTTTTTCAACAACAACAGCTTTGTGGATGTTTCCATTGTCTGTTACTTTCGCTGCCAACCATACTGACTCCCCGACATCGGGTGTAACCGATGCTAATCGACCAGGTCTGATCATTTTATTTTCCTTTATTAAAAAAGCAGCAATATCACGATGAGAGTATGGTTCTTCGTCGTCCATTCGAGCATCAGGCAATACTATCATTGGACCAGCTGTACCCATGTCGTGAAACATCCATTTATCTTCAAGAACATCATATAAATTTACACAACTAATAAGTTTTGGCAATTCTTTTCCGGTATAAGTTTTATTTTGTGCGGTAGCATCAATCAAAGCTTTCTTTATTAATCCATCAAGGACATGTAATGCAGTAATCAATATGTTTTCTTTAGCTGACTCAACAATAAAACCCTGACTGCCAAAATAGGAATCATGACCACTTTTAAACTCCGGCCTCACAAGAAATCCATGCTTGATTGATGGTGCTACTACATTAGGTTGCGGAATAGTAATCCATTGTTCATATTGTTCTGAAGATTTTCCTTCAATGGAAACGAATTCGTGCATTTTTTTTTCATTAATTGTATTAATGTGAGGGTGCTCTATATCCCCTCTTAGATATGCCTTGTAGCAAACCTCACAAAAATCGTTATCCGGTCCAGCCGGACACGTTTTACAATGGTAACGTAGGTTGGGTATAGGCCTTACTCCACAGTGACTACACCTATCCCAAAAATGTATTGGCTGTTCTGCCATTGAATGCTACTCCTTTATTCGTTTATTATTTCAATAATGGGGTGGAGCTATCTCCTATACAAGGGCATAGCAGGTTTGAGGTAAGTTTTCCATCATCTAGCAACACCTCGCAAATTGATTTTCTGACAGGTTCCAAGGAATTATCAGGGTAATATATGGCACCTCCGCCAAGCGGGATACCAATCCCTTTGGAATAACCTCCCTTGTTAAATACTAATGTTTTTAAATCTGACCATTCTACTTGTTCCTCATGCACACCTATAATGTAAGGAATAATCTGAAAAGTATCAAATATCCTGAATATGTCTCCCCTGTTCGAATCAGCTGCACATAATCCCAGATGTACAGCTCCAGCTGAGACTCCAATCAATACTGTACCTTCACTATATTTTTCCAACACAACTTCTTTAAGTCCTGTAGATTGAATAACATTCCACCCTTTAACAACATCTCCACCAGCTAGCAGAATCATACTCGCATTTTCAAGAATTTTTTTGTCTTGAGTAGAAAAATCTAATCCAAGCATTCGGTAATGTCGAATACCTATACTCTCCATTGCACTTTTAAAAAGTTCAAAGAACACTTCCTGATTGTCATTGGATACACCAATATAGGCAGCATAAGGTTCTGGTGACGAGACGTGATTTAGTATTGATTCAAGAAAGAGCTCAGAGCCCTGCTTCCAAAACATGAGCTGACTGTCAGCAAAGAGATAGATTGGAGAAATCTTATTCATATTGTCCTCCGATTTTTCGATAATAAAAAATTACATCTATTTTGTTTTTAAAAACTGGCTTTTTTAATTAATAGTGTTAAAATTTACTTTATTAGAATAATAATGCAGCTCTTTCCGATATAAAATCAAAGAATTGAATGAGTTTATCAAATGAAATATTGACTTTTTAATGGTTTAAATGTTCATTTTTCAATGTGTTGTTATTTTGGATATACTTTGAAGCTTGTAAATTAAATAATTTAGCATATTCTCCACCCAACTTGATTAATTCATCATGACTACCGGACTCCTCTATTTTTCCGCCTTTAAGAAAAAAGATCTTGTCGACCATACAAACACTTGATAATCTATGCGAGATAAGAATTGATGTTTTTCCTTTGGATAATTTCACAAATTGCTCAAATACCTCATGCTCTATTTTGGGATCGAGTGATGCGGTTGGCTCATCAAGAATATATAGTGATGCGGGTCTGAAAAAGGCCCTTGCAATGGACAGTTTTTGCCACTCACCCACAGAAAGATCGGACAGACCTGACATATCATACAATTTTGTAATATATGATTCATACTTGTTTGGAAGCTTGTCAATAATATTAGTCAATCCTACTTCCTTTGCGGCCATTTCATATTTATCTCGATTTTCTATTTCGCTTAAATTCCCAATAGCAATATTTTCCTTTATTGATAAACCATATTTTGCATAATCCTGGAATACAACACTATATAAATTATAAATCTCTTCAGGTTTGTACACTTTTATATCCTTATCATTAACAAAGACAGCTCCATCAGTAACATCATATAGTCTGGTCATCAATTTAATAATAGTGGTTTTTCCGGCCCCGTTCAATCCAACAAGAGCAACTTTTTCACCGGGTGATATTTTAAAATCTAATCCTTTAAGGACATAATTACTTGCATCCGTATATTTAAATGATACATTTTTAAACTCAATTGTGGGAGATGCTCCATTGCTATTAATATTTATTCCTTCACCTAACTCAATATCGGATTTTAAATTGATGTAGTCACCAAGGACATCTGCAAGTAACATCTGTTCATAACTTGTAGAAACAATACTTATAGCCATATTTAAATTTTTTGCGATGTTCTCCGCAGCTCCAAAAAACATACTATAATCACCAATAGTTATTATTTTACTAAATGCCTTTAATGCAATATATAATTGACATCCACCCATAGTAATAGCCGAAAGTATGCTTGCCCCCATTTCTCTTATTAGTAAAAAAATCTGTAACTTCTTCCTCTCCTTATACATATCACCAAAGGCCTTATTATATTTCTCCATAAAATAACTACCACTCTGAAATAATTTTATCTCCTTAGCAAATTGAGGGTTTGTCAGGACAAACTTGATATAGTCTATTTTTCTCATTTCAGGGATTTGATGCGTGTAAAAATAAAATTCTTTGTTTCGCACATATATCCCGACAAAAATAGTAGGTAACACACCAACAAAAATTATAGGTACAAGCCATATATTCAAGTTAGACAATATCCCAATCATAATAATTAGCGATATCAATGCATTTACATAATGTATAGAGCTTATTGCCAAAGTTTCCCAGTTACCAGAAAGGGCTCTCTCTATACTTTTCTGTTGCTCATAATATGTAGGAGTGTCAAAATATTTAAGATCAAGTATTATTGCTTTTTTTAGTATAATATTTGTTATATGATTCGATATTAATTGGTTAATAAAACTATTTATCGCCCTGTATATACTTCCAATAATAGATGTTAAAAGACCAACTCCTACAATCAAAGTGATTATGATGGTTATATCAGACTTTTCATTTTCAGGGCTTACTAATATATCTAGAATTTTCTTCCCTAAGTATAGGGTGATAGGAGGAATAGACATATTTACAATAGAAACCCCTATTAGAATTAAAAAAAACTTTTTAGCTGAAAAAAAAGCTATCTTCATGATAAAAATATAATTTTTTAGAGTAATATTTATATTTGATAATTTTAGCGCACTTTTAATATTTGAAAATATCATTGACAATATTTCTCTCCTTTTTTTTATCTTTTTATTCAACATTATTTATTTCTATGATTTTTAACGCGCCAGGTTATACAGAGTTCTCAAAATAAGCATTTTTTTACCATATTACATTTTTTATACCCGAAACCTACATTGCTAAACAAATTTCACCTTCTTTTCATGGTATCGAGTATCTACTTTTACATTTTAGATAATGATCATCATATAAAGCTTAAACATTCATTGTAGCAGCAAGAAGTGTTTTTGTGTATTCCTCTTTAGGCTCTTCAAAAACCTCTTGTGCAGGGCCTTGTTCAATAATCTTACCTTCCCGCATTACCAGGACATAATGGCTTAGAGCCCTTACAACCTTCAAATCATGACTTATAAACATATAGGATATTTTATGTTTCTTTTGAATATCTCTAAGCAGTTCTATTATTTGAGCCTGAATTGGTCTGTCGAGAGATGAAGTAGGTTCATCCAGTACAATAAATTTTGGATTAAGTACCAGTGCACGGGCCAGAGCAATTCTTTGCCTTTGCCCACCTGAAAATTCATGTGGAAGCTTGTCAAGCATTTCTTTTTTTAATCCAACCTCCTTTAATGTACTTACTATAATTTCCCTTCGTTCCTTATAGTGTAATTCCGGATTATGTACCTGTAATCCTTCTTCGATTATCTCGCCAATGGTCATCCTTGGGTTCAATGAACCATAAGGGTCCTGAAAAACAATTTGCATATTGCTTCTCAATTGTCTCATGGATTTTGCTTTTATCTTATTAAGCTCTTGCCCCAGAAAAATAACTTTACCTTCAAAACTCTCCAACCTTAGAAGAGCCATTCCCAAAGTTGTCTTTCCTGATCCGGACTCTCCTACAACACCAAGAGTCTGGCCTTGTCTTATCACTGCAGACACATTTTTAACTGCCCGAATATAATCAATTGTTTTTTTCAACAGGCCCTTTTTAACGGGGAAATTAACAGATACATTTTTAACCTCAATAACTTTCGGCGCTTTTGGATTAAATTTTATTGGGTCTCCTTTTGGTTCGGCATCCATTAAATGCCTTGTGTATATATGCCAGGGCCTTTTAAAAAGATTATTAGTCGTTCCTGTCTCGACTATTTCGCCGTGTCTCATTACTGCAACTCTGTCTGCTATTTTTTCAACAATGCCTAAATCATGTGTTATAAATAAAATAGCCATGTTAGTACGGGCTTGAATATCTTTAAGCTGTTGAAGAATTTGGGCTTGTATTGTTACATCTAAGGAAGTAGTCGGTTCATCCGCAATTAAAAGATCAGGTTCATTAGCCAGGGCAATTGCTATCATGACACGTTGACGCTGCCCGCCCGATAGATTATGGGGATAAGCTCCCAGTCTTGATTCAGCCTCAGGTAACCCAGCCATGTGCAGCGATTCAATAATTCTTGATCTGGTTTCATTTTTTGTTAAAGGTCGATGTTGAGTGATAACTTCACCGATTTGTTTTTCAATAGTATGTAATGGATTAAGGGAGGTCATTGGTTCCTGAAAAATCATGGAGATGCGACTGCCCCTTATTTCACGTATAATATTTTTTGGTTGTTTGAGAAGATCCATACCATTAAAAACAATAGAACCTTTTAAGGATATTATATTATTAGGAAGCAACTGAGGTATCGACAACCCGGTTACTGTTTTACCGGAACCGGATTCACCAACTAAAGCCAGAAGCTCCCCCTTATTTATTTTAAGGTTTACTTTTTTAACAGCCTCTACAATACCACTACTTGTAGAGAATGTGACTGATAGATTTTTTATATTAAGCAGTTCAGGAGATTTCATATCTTCTTAGGATCAAAGGCGTCACGAATTGCTTCGCCAATAAATATAACCAGGACCAGAGTTATTGAAACAGAGAGGAATCCAACGATACCAAGCCATGGGGCGTGTATATTCGCCCTCCCCTGGGCTAGTAACTCACCGAGGGATGCAGAACCTACTGGTAATCCAAAACCAAGAAAATCAAGTACTATCAACATCCTGACAGCACTACTGAATGTAAAGGGGATAAAAGTAATTGCAGCTACCATTGCATTGGGCAATACATGTTTCCTAATAATATTGTAATTAGAAACCCCAAGAGCTCTAGCTGCTTTAATATAATCAAAATTCCTTGCTCTTAATACTTCAGCACGTACCACATCTGATAATCTTGCCCATGTAAATAAAACAAGAACACCTATTAGCAACCAGAAACTCGGTGACAGGATACTAAAAAGGATTATCAAAAGAAATAACATAGGAAGCCCATTCCATATCTCAATAAATCGTTGCATAGTGAGATCTATAAAGCCACCAAAATATCCCTGTAGTGCTCCTGCGGTTATTCCGATTATTGATGAGATGAATGTCAAAATAAAGGAAAAGAGTATTGTTGTCCGAAAGCCGTAGATCAATCGGGCTAGAACATCCCTTGACTGATTATCTGTACCAAGCGGATTTTCTACAGAAGGTGGTGAGGGGACGGGCATCCCAGGATTTTTATTAATAGTTCGGTAACTGTACTCAAAAGGTGGCCAGATCATCCAACCATTAGAGTTTATCTCATCTTTAATAAACTGATCACGATAATCTGTTCTTGCCAGGAACCCTCCGAATACCGATTCAGGGTAATCAATAAATAACGGAAAATATAGTTGATTTTTATAACTGACAATCAGAGGTTTGTTATTTGAAATAAATTCTGCAGGCAAAGTAAAAATCAGGAGAACAATAAAAATCAACAAACTGTAATAACCTCGCCTGTTTGCCTTAAATTTTTTCAGTCGCCTCCGGCTTGTCGGTGATAAGCTAAATATGGATTGTATTGTATGCATAATGGATTGGAACTCTTCTATAATAAAATGCTCGCAAGGATGGATTCTTTATTGATTCTGGTCTTTCTTTCAGAAACAATAAAAAGTAACACCTTCGCGTCCTTCGCGCCTTTGCGGTTCATATTTGTTTTTAATTATTATTAGAGAATTACACTCCCCTGGCTTCGAAATCAATTCGCGGATCAACCACGGTGTAAAGAATATCACTTATCAGCTTCAATATCAGCCCCAGTAGTGTATAGATATAAAGCGTTGCAAAAATAATCGGATAGTCTCTTTCCAGTATTGCCTGAAATCCCATTAAACCCAGACCATCCAGCGAAAAAATAATCTCTATTAGCATGGAGCCGGTGAATATGGCCATAATAAACGCGGCAGGAAAACCGGAGATCACTATCAGCATGGCATTCCTGAAAACATGTTTATATAGCACCGCGTTTTCAGTAAGACCCTTTGAGCGGGCTGTTACAACATATAATTTATGAATTTCATCCAAGAAAGTATTTTTTGTAAGCATGGATAAGGTAGCAAAACCTGATAGCGTAATACAGATCACTGGTAATGTGATGTGCCACAAGTAGTCAATAATTTTGGCTCCCAGAGTTAACTCAGCCCAGTTGTTTGAAACCAACCCCCTGATGGGAAAAATATTTAAATAGGAACCACCTGCAAAGAGTATTATAAGTAATATTGCCAGGACAAAACCCGGGACGGCATAAATAACATTCACTATAAAACTTGACCATATATCAAATTGTGTACTGTCTTTAACTGCTTTACGAATACCAAGAGGAATAGAAACCAGATACATTATCAAGGTACTCCAGAGTCCTAGTGTTATGGATACTGGGAATTTTTCAGCAATGATATTAAGAACTGTTTCATTACGATAATAACTCTTACCAAAATCAAAACAGAGATAATCCCGGATCATTTTAAAAAACCGTACATGGGCAGGTTTATCAAAACCAAATTGAGCTTCAAGTTCTTTAATGATGGCAGGATTAAGGGCTTCCGCGCCTCTGTAAATACCCTTAGGACCTCCTGATTGATCAGTTATTACGCTTTGTCCCCTACTACTCTCGTTACTATTCCCTGATACTCGTGCCATTGATTCTGAGTAATCGGAAGAATACTTAGCAATAATATGCTCTACAGGCCCGCCGGGAGCAAATTGTATTATTATAAAATTAATGACCAGAATACCAAACAATGTTGGTATCAAAAGTAAAAGTCTGCGAATGATGTAGGATGTCATGGTCTTATTTCAATTTCATCAGCTTTTGAATAAAAGTCCAATCCCATACCACCAAGATATTTTGAAAATAGTTTCTGATATGAGATCAGGTCACTCCTAGTGTATTCTTCTCTGTAACCGGATCCCCCTTTTCTTATAAAATTACCCACTTTCTTTTTAGTCTTAAGTAACTGCATATTGAAGTGGCTCCCAAAATCTATTTTGTCTTCATGCTGCTTCATGTATTCAAAGCTGCAGCGTTCTATAATTCGAGGCATATCCTCTTCCTTCACAACAATTTCACAAAATTGAATAATATCACGAATAACACTTTCTAAATTCTTCTTCATGTCCTCATATCGAACAAAAAGAACATTTGGATTGGCTTTTTCTTTAAGCCAGTATGAAACATGCTTGAACCAGCAACCATCGAGAGCCTTTAAATTTAAAAAATGGGATTTGTAGAACTCATCGAATGAACCATGAAAATCTACGTAATTGCAGTAATGATGATAATATGAAACCGCTACATCCAGTCCATCACGCATTATATATATAAACTTCCCTTTATTCTTAAACATCCAAAAAAATTTATGGGGTAAATGTGTTTTAATAACTTTTGCGGGTATAAGATTAATTGGATTAAGTTGAGTTTCTAAAAACGGAATTTCATCCATAAGGTGAGAAATATTGTCCAGATTTCCATCTGTGGTCAACTGGTACAATATCATTTCTACCCATGTTGTACCGGACTTGGGGAAAGAGACTATAAAAATACGTGGTTCTTTTTTACCTATACTTATCAAATTAAATGCAAGCCCAATCCAGGCTCCATATGTCTGCAACTTGTTTACTAAAAAAATAATCAGCATGATTATTCTAAAGAGTATTTTTAATACAATTTTATTTAAGATAAAGTCTTTCATTTTTCAGACGTTCCTTTCTTTAGATTTAATATAATGTATTTGATAGGAAATAAACGATTTCGGTGAAGTCTAAAATCCCACAATCAGTATAACAAAGATTAATTGTAAAATTTGACTGATTAAGCTGAATGCATTCAGCTCATTGCTGCAATCTCCATCTAAAAAATATTTTATGTGAAAAATCATGTTTAACCTCTGAGCTTTTCCATAGCCACATCTTTTCAGGATTAATACATCATGTGTCGGATTCAATAAAATTGCATTCGGGAAGAGTATCCACGATACCATACCTATCCCAACATACCATCATCTGCGTATTACTAAAATGCATATTTATTGAATAATATTTCCAGACAAGAACCCAGATCAGCTACCCTGTATGTAGCAACTTTATCTTTATGCTTTTTGGTTTTAACTACTTTTTCAATTAAAACATTAACAACAGGTTTTTTGATATGCTGAGAGCTGAAAGCCATTTTAGCTCCAGTAGTTTCAGAACACCAGTTCTGTCTAAGTTCTGTCCCTACCAAAGAAAGTTAGAATACAAACCGTTTCTAAGCATACCTCAGTTATAGCTGAATGTGCTAGGTCAGAATGTGTTGACATCACCTATGACAAGTTTGTAATCGATTCGCCAAAAAAAGTCGAGTTTTCAACAAAGGGCGCAAACATTAATTAATTTAAAGGGGCAGGCAGATAAAATCAATAGTAAATCTACCTGGGTCTATTACTTCTATTCTTCAAATAAAAACGCCTTCTCTTGTTATTAGGACTCATACATAATTGGGCAATTAAAATCACCCTCATCTATCAATGGTATCATCTTCTTAGTTAATAGTTTAAACTCATTTAATCCTTCATAATGGATTGAAACGGCTGTTCTGTGATGAGGTGTTGGATTAAAAAGGTAGAATTTCCAACGCTCAGGATTATCATCTAGTTCAGTATTAAAAGTAACAGACAAAGGTGCATGATCTGTAATTTTGAAACTGAATTGTTCAAGCGGTATTGAAAGTCCCATACCACGGGCTTTAATATAAGACTCTTTTAGGGTCCAGTATTCAAAAAATCGGCTTCTCTTTCTTTCTTCCTCAATACGAAGTAGGTCCGCAGCTTCCTTTTTTGATAAAAATTGGTCTGTGCAAGCAAAATTAATTCCTCTCCGATCTATTTTCTCTATATCCAAGCCAATACTTGCATTCAAAATAACCGCACATCCTATCAAACCATCAGAGTGAGAAAGATTAAACCTAAGAGGCATCGAATTCTTCTTCATAAATATTTCCGGCCGTCCATATTCATTAGAATAGAACCTCAAATCTTCAGGAGCAATTCCGGTATAGCGAGATAGAGTTGTACGGACTAAAGCCCGTGTAATCAAAAATTGATGGCGATCCTTGGCAAAATAGAATTTTTGTTGTCGCTCTAGCTCATCCGGTGACATAAGGTCCTTATATGCTGATAGAATCGAATCACTCCTGATTTCATGAGGAAAAACAAACCATATATGAATATCATAGGGTGCTAGGACCAAAGCAGGTCTCTTTTCTATAACAGTTTGTATCTTATTACCATGCATGACTAGTGTTTACTTGCAATATTAATCGATAATATGAAACCTTTGAATTATTAGTGTAAAAAGCAGAAATCACCTTTTTCAGAAAATTTAACACAATTTTTCTATCAGCCTCTTCAAGAAATCTGGTTTTTGATTGTTTTTAATCAATTTATGACCAATATTATCATGTTATTCGGGCTTTTTACCCTTTCAAATGCCCTGTTTTAATCTAAGGGCATACTTCTCCATTGTTTTATGTTGCTGCACGCAATTTGCTTCCCCTAAACATATTAAATGCCATCTGCCTACACATGGCATCCCGGGTATTCTTTACAATTGTTGTGAACCTTGCTCTTTGAGCTCCTGTGTGTAAATGACTAAGACCAAAGTACTGCTCAACGACGTATCTCTTTTTAGAAATCTGTTTATTCCTTTCGATTTCTATTTCTGTAATCTTTGCATTCTTTGTGTCTTTCCTCATTACACCATCTTCTATACCATTAAGATGAAGAAACGACCTGTTCGGTTCACCATAATAACCTTTATCTGCGTATATCTTTTTTATCGGCTTCGCTCTATGGCAGCTAGCCAGTGCCAGGTAGGGAAGGTAGTTTGTATCATGGATGGATGCAGGCGTTAGTGTTGTGGCAAGTATAAAGCCATTATTAACATCTACCGATGTATGTTCCTTCAATCCATAATGTGGCTTTTCATTTTTCACTATCCAGTCAGATTCAATATCCCTGCTGAATTTAAGCGAATTACCATTCTTATTTAAATTACCTTCAGGTCCTTTTCGCTTATCTCTTTGTTTCTTTATCTCATCATTGATTATTGGTCTGCTTGCTGACTTAACCAGCCTTGCATCCACTGCCATTCCTTCGTTTATACTAAAGCCTCTCTTCTCAAACCCTGTAAGGACTGCACTGTTTAATTTTGTCATTGCTTCCTTCGATAGCCTGCTTCGAAACCTTGAGAAGGTAGAATGATCCGGGGATGGCTTATCCAATGACAGGCCTAGAAACTTCTTGAAAGATATCCTGTCATTGATTTGATTCTCTAGCTCAGGATCTGAGGGGATGCGGAACCATTTTTGGAGTAGCATACACTTCAACAATAATATAGGAGGATAGGCATCTGCGCCTTCTTTGGTCTTGCCTATATCATAGTATTCCATAAGAAGGGCTTCTATATTCTCCCAGTTTATTACCTTGTTGATTCTTTCCATTAATTTTACACTGCGGTTATGTTGAAGTGCTTTGGATACTGCGAGGTCTGCAAAACTGATTTCTTCTCCTATCCTTTTGTAACCCATTTTTACCCCCTTGTTGTTCTTTTTCTTAAGAGAGTATTTATCATTTAATGCTTTCTTTTTCAAGTTAATTCAATTAGTTATACGTTATCACAGGTTACGTTCATAAGCCAATCAGGTTAATATTTTCTACTACTTCCGTTTTTTTTGCACTTTTTCAAATTCAAATTTTTTTGAGGGTTTTTTGTTCCGGGTGAGTTTCACCAGGTTATGCAAAGGTCTCAATCATTTTTCCAGCTATATACAATTGGAGTTTCATTTACTTCGGAAACTCATTTTAGAATTCTTTCTTTGAGTTCTTCTTTGGAGCCAACCCTTATATTGATTATTCAAATCAATTCATCTGTTTTCATAGGGAATGCCCTCGCGCGGATGTTTTACTTTCACCTTTTTATATTTTTCATAGCATTTCTCTCACGAGTAGTTATTCGATCCGACTACGATAAAACCGTTTTCCCATAATAGATTGTAAACCGCATTCATGACTATGATGTCACACGTGTATCAACGTTTTTCGCATGTTTCTTGTATTTTCTTCGAAGATCCCATCGCACTCTTATCGTTAATGTTTTTATTTATCATCATTTTCATCAAACCAGAGTTTGATATATTACATCTTATCTATTCAAAAAGGCATACTGATTATTGATAAATACAATACAAAGCATCCACTAGACATTGGCTCTTAGTAATAAGCTTCACCTGACACATCTGGTTACTCACAAAATTCTTTTCTAATCAAGAATTTCTTATTCATATCATTTTTCATATCATTCATAGATTACAGCAAATTTATCAAAGTAAGTATTAGTGTTTTCACAAGCATATCCTGCATGACTCACAATTTCCATATACCATGGAAGTACCGTCTCCAATGTTACCTTATTGTCTACGACTATTTTAATTTTTCCAGTCTTACAATAAAATGTAACTCTTAGTTCATATGCTGATTTATCCTCAAAAGCTATATCCTTTTCTGCAAAATATCTTTCATTGTCCCCAATACAACACTTTCTATCACTGTTTATTCCGCATCGGATAAAATGCTTTGGAAATTCATAATCGCTAAAAATCAGAAATCCATTTCCTCCACGCTCTTTTGAAGTGAGTCTCATATTCAGAGTAAATATGACTTTATTTGAGTAGCTCTGCCTCAGCTTTCTTCCTGATATACAAACTACATCATCAATTCCAAGGCCTTTCAAAACATATCCATTATCGTTTTGTTCAAGAAATCCATTTTTGCATTTGAAGTGTAAAACATCACAATGTAATTTTCTGACAGTATTTCTTTTAGTTTTAGTTCCTTCAAGCCCCATGACCCTTGTTATTTCAGGATCACATAACACCTCCGCCCACATCTCTGCAGTATATCCTAATCCATCTTTCACAAAGGTATCACATCCCTTCTCAATAAGCAATCGCACCAATTCCCCTTTTCGTCTTTTAACTGCTTCAAGCAAAATATATCTATTTTCTTTTTTGTGAATATTCGCTCCATTATTGATTAACCATTTAAGAACATTCCACTTCTCTCTTGCCATAGCAATCATCAAAGCAGTATAATTATCTCTATTTACTGCGTCTTGTTCTATTCCAGCTCCAACAAGATACTTTACCACCTCTAAATACTGGATTGCTAACATTAGTATAGTATTTCCTTTGCTATCCCTTGCTTCAATATTAGCTCCTTTTTCTAATAGATACACTACGCTTTCAAGTCTCCCATTTTTTGCTGCATACATTAAGGCACTTTGTCGCTGTTTATTCTTCTTCTCTAATATAGCTCCTTTATTTATCAATAGTCTTAACATTTGCACGTTTCCGAAACTTGCCGCTGCTATTAACGGCGTATGACCATGTTCATTTTCCTCATTTATATAAGATCCATTATCGATTAAAATTTCAGCCACTTCTATATTTCCAGCTTTAACTGCGTTCATTAAAGCACTTGAATCCTCTTTATTCTTGCTTGTAATTTCTACACCCACATTTACTAAATGCTGAGCAATCTGAAGCCTGTTTTGTTTTGAAGCAATAATTAACGCGGTATCACCGTAAATATTTTTCACATCAATATCGCACCCAGCATTAATTAGTTGCTTTACAACCTCGAAATATCCGTTGTATACAGCCCAGTGTAATGCTGTAGATCCATCATTTGTTTTTATATTAACATTTGCACCATTGCTAATTAACCATTTTACAATGTGTTCTTTTCCTTCAAGAGCAGAATAAATTAATGCATTATAACCAATATTTGTAATTGCATTGATATCAACATCCTTAGATTTTAAATTCTTCAGCAAACCTAAATTACCTTCCCTGCTTGCGATAATTTCAGGGAACAAGGACTTTTCTCCCCTCAAGCCATAATTATAATTGTTACTAACCAGCACAGCTGGTATTAAATACCGCTCAACTATTTGAAACGGTTGATCCATATTTTTATAATCATCATATCCTGATGTAAATACTACGACCATATTCAAAGACGGAAAAACAAATATAAGCTGCCCTCCATGGCCTTGTGCTGAAAATGACGGAATGTTACACCCATTGACTTTAAATGGACTAATCCACCATTGATACCCATAGCTATTTGCATACATCTGAGAACCTTTTCTGGTCACCTTCACGTGTTCTTTAGTTGATTCATTTATCCATTGCTCAGGTATTATTCTTCGTTCTTTCCATTTTCCTGCATTTAAGAATAAATATCCAATTTTAGCCATATCTCGCGAACGTAGAGATAGGCCAGCACATGTGCAAATCCCTCCATCTTTATTTTTTCTCCAAATATAATTCTTAATTCCAATAGGACCAAATAAGTATTTTTCTGCAAACTTATCTGCATCTAGAAGAGTAATCCTCTTTATTATCATTCCTAATAGATTTGCAGTACAATTAGAGTACATGTGCTTTTCACCTATATTAAAAACTGGTCGATTTAAAACAGCCTTAATTGAATCATCAGCTGTTATTAAATCTTGATACACATGAGATGACTCGGTTGGAAATCCTGTTGTCATGGTTAGTAGATGTTTAAGAGTGATATCTCTTTTTGATTCTTTAAAACAATCTACATATTCTGGAAAGAATGTGTGTAACTTTGTATTAACATTAAATCTTTTATTTTTATGCAGAGCAATACCAATTAAAGCGGAGCTAATACTCTTAGTCGCTGATCGAATCATATGTAGATTGTCACGTCCATAAAAAGCAATTCCATCGCCAGTTCGACTTTCCTCTGGAGATATTTTGCCTGGGAAATACTCTTCACAAATCAACTTGCCATTCTTTAAAATAAGCAGGCTATGAATCTTTTTAAATGTTCCTTCAAGAATGCAGTCAATTGCTCTATAGATTTTCTTTATGTCAACGTTCTCTTCAATCGCACATGAGGATTTCCAGCCATCATTTGTTTGTTCAGGAATTTTATATATATTGCTACTCACACGTTAATCCTCCTCAAAAATAGTGGACACCTAAATAATAATTCAAGTAAAGAGAGAAGACTAGGTGACCATAAGAAAGAATTGTAGAAAATGTTATAAACTATTTAAGCAAAAAGCCATACGCCATAGTTAAAGAGGCTTGTAAGACCATATAGATAGAATGCAACCAAGGTATTAGTAAAGGGATCATAGGCTACTAGACATGAGAGTATAAAAAAGCTCTTAGAGTATACCTTCGCTGGTAAAGATCACCTAAGAACCATTGAACAAAAAATACACAGGCTCAAGGGTGAACTGAAAAACTCAGATACCGAAAGGAATTCGTTCGCTTCAGTCATCATTTTTGCCAGTATAAGATTTTTTTAGCCACCAAGGATTGGTCTTAAGACCATAATATAGTTCAAGTCAGTTCCAATCAGAGCCGAAACACCATGGGTACCTTTCTCTATAGATCCCTGATCAATCTGCTTATAACAAAATCCTAATAAAGAAGCCCCAAAAACCTAAGTTTTATTTAATTTACCTATCCTTATATCCATTTCTTCAACTTCAAGAACTTCACTGTATATTTCCATTATATTTATAGCGAGGGATTCAATTGTTGGTTTTTCAAGTAAGGTTATTAAGGGCAATTCTATTCCAAAGACATCATGTAGTTTATTCATTGTCTGCAATGCCAATAATGAATCACCCCCCAATTCGAAGAAGTTATCGTTAATCCCGATTTTATTAATTCCTAGTAATTGCTGCCAAATATCGGCAATTGTTTTCTCCGTTTCACTTACAGGTTCAATATATAGGGTTGAAAGCGCGGGCCTTACATATCTCTGCCTTTTAAAATTTTCCCTATTAATAGCATTCAGAGCTAGGGAGATATCATATCTTTGTACATCCTTTAAGTTTAATGTTGATACTATTATTTGCGGGGAGTTACTGCAGAGGATTCGGGAAAATGCATCTATACCTTCTTCTGGTAATATTCCGTATTGCTGCAAATATTCAATACGTGCTTTTTGTTTATAGCCTGGAATCTCCGTTTCCACTGCCATTCCAACTTCTTGCCATGCATCCCAGTTAATGCTTTGGGTTAATATGTCTCCTTTTGTGTTTTTGTAGAAAGCAAATGCGTCCAGAAAGATATTAGCGGCACAATAATCAACCTGCCCGACTCCTCCCATTATTGAAGTGCCTGATGAGCAAAGAATAAAAAACTCAAGTTTTCTATCTTTCATTAAATATTCCAATACTCTAGTCCCTTTTACTTTCGGACTGAGAACTTTTTCTGCTTCTTCAACTTTTTTAAGCTGGATCATTCCACCACCCGCAATACCGGCAGAATGGATTATACCTAAAATTTCGCCAAATTGTTCTTCTGCTTTCTTAATTACTTCTTCCATCTGATTTAAATCTGAAACATCAGCACTTCCAATAAATATCTCAGCACCAGCTTCTTCAAGTTTCCTAAGTTTTTTTATCTTTTTTATATCTTCACTCTCTTCATTATTTTGTTCTAACAATTGAGCCCATTCTTTCTTATCAGGTAGAACAGAACGTCCAATAAGAATAATCCTTGCCTGAACGGTCTCTGCTAGATATTCAGCGATTGAAAGACCAATGCCCCCAAGCCCCCCGGTGATTAAATAGACTCCTCTCTTTTTTAATCGAGGGATCTCTTTTGTCTTTTTTAATTGAATCGACTTAAAGGTTTGGACCCATCTATCGCTAACTCTGTATGCGACAATACTATCTTTAGCACTTGATATAACCTCCTTCAGCAACTGTTCTACAATAAATCTCCAATCATCAGTTTCTTCTATTTTGTCGACAACAATATCAATGCTACGGCACTTGATATTAGGGTATTCCAGTGGAATGACTTTAACCGGGCCCAACAATGTCGACTTCTCAGGACATAGTTGCTCTTTTCCAATTATTGCATGTATACCATTAGATATAACATCGATCTGAAGTGTGTTATTCAAACCAGATTCACCAATCGCCTGAGCTAGATAGATCAGGCTATAAAATCCGAGTTCGTGTATCCTGCTATTATCTCCAATTCCACTGTTTTTATGACCATTTCCCGTAACACTCCAAAGGTGAACGATTCTATTAATGCTTATACCATTTGACTTAAAAGCATTTATCAATGAAACATAATCATCGCGTGAACCTGGATTAATATAGAATGCATCATTATTCACCTTTACGAAACTATCACCAGTGTTAACAGTTATTATCTTTTGCCCCTGTTGTTTAAGCCCTTTTATGAGACCATCTCCAATTTCTAGATCATCAACAAACACCATCCAGCACGATTCTAATTCATCTGTATCATCACCTTTAGAAAACGAGGCTAGATTTGATACCTCCCAAATAGGCTCATAAAACCAGTCAGTGATATCCTTCTTTTTCATAAGATCATCTTTAGGTTTAAAGGCTTCGACAGAAACTGGCTTTGCATCAATCCAGTACCTTTGTCTTTCAAAAGGGTATGTAGGCAACGGTACACGACGATGTTTTTCATTCCTGTAAAACTCAGACCAGTCGACCTTAACACCTTCAACCCATAATCTGCCCAATGTGGTCAGCAAAAATGATATGTCAGATATCGTCTCACGTGAGTGTCTTACTGAACTAAGAATGGTCTGCTTAGCCTTAAGGTCAGAATTCTGCAATGCCAATGTCTTTAATGTACGTCCGGGTCCCACCTCTAGCAGAATCTGATCCTCTGCCTTTAAAAGCTCACTCATCCCATCAGCGAATCGAACGGTATGACGAATGTGTCTTGCCCAGTAATCAGGATCCATAGCATCCTTCTCGGTAATCCAAGTGCCAGTCACATTGGATATGAAGGGAATTCGGGGTGGATTCCGATCTATCTTTCTCACATGATCTGTGTACTCTTTAAGAATGGGCTCCATCATTGTGGAATGAAAGGCATGGGAGGTTTGAAGAGCAATACAGCTTACTCCTTTTCTGTCCATAATTTCTTTAAACGATCTAATCGCCTCACAATGGCCGGAAACCGTACATAGACTCGTGCTGTTCACCGCTGCGATTGAAAGTCCATTCCCAAGTAATGGATTCAACTTTCCTTCGGAAAGCGGAACAGCTAGCATATTGCCTTCAGGAAGATTCTGAATAAGTTTTCCACGCAACGTAACCAGCATCAGACAGTCCTCAAGTGAAAATACGCCAGACAGGCAGGCGGCTACATATTCCCCGATACTGTGTCCGATCATAGCACTTGGCGTTATACCCCATGATATAAACAGTCTCGCCAGAGCATATTCTATTACAAACAGGGCAGGCTGTGTAATGGCTGTCTGTTTCAGTTGTTCAGACACTTCACTTAATTCACCATCAACAGGAAAAATAATCTTGCGAAGGTCAAAATCCAGTTGGGGCTCCAGAAGCTCAGAGTAGAAATCTATATCATTACGGAATGCCTGCTCATCTCGATAAAGATCAAGACACATATTTACATACTGGGCACCCTGTCCGGGAAACATAAAGACAGTCCTTTGATTACCTTCTTCTTTGTAACCGGTAACTATCCTTTCAGAGTCTCCTTCTCTTAGAAAATCCAACGCCTCACCACTATCACGACATACTAAAATACGCCTGTGGTCAAATGACTTTCTTCCCATATGAAGGGAATAGGCCACATCGGGTATTTTCAGATCAGAGTGTTTTTCCAGGTGTTTCACAAGATTATCGGACATACTATCAAGTGCACTTGATGTCTTGGCTGATAAAGATATAAGGTGATATGGCCTGAAAGTTGTTTCAGGTTCAGGGTTCTCATCAGTTAATGAAGGCGCCTCTTCCACGATCACATGGGCGTTGGTCCCGCCAATACCGAATGAGCTGACTCCAGCGCGACGAGGATTACTATTACTCTTCCATTCTCTCAGTTCCGTATTCACATAAAAAGGACTGTTTTCAAAATCAATCTCAGGATTAGGCGCTCTAAAATTAAGACTGGCAGGAATCTTCTTATGCTTTAGGGCCAGTACCGTCTTTATAAGGCCGGCCACTCCAGCTGCTGTGTCTGTATGGCCGATATTCGTCTTAACAGAACCAATGGCGCAAAAACCTTTTCTATCTGTATCCTCATGAAACGCCTGGGTTAATGCCTTAATCTCAATAGGATCACCAAGGATAGTCCCTGTTCCATGCGCTTCTATATAACTTATAGTATCTGCTTTAATGCCAGCAGCGGCTTGGGCTTCTCGTATAACCTCCGCCTGGCCGTCCACGCTCGGGGCAGTAAATCCAACCTTTAACGAACCGTCATTATTAATAGCAGAACCTTTGATAACAGCCTCTATGGGATCACCATCCGCTAATGCGTCCTTCAGCCGTTTTAGAGCAACAATACCTACGCCGGCACCTGGCGCTGTACCATTAGCCTTGGAATCAAATGCACGGCAATGACCGTCAGGAGATGTTATACCTCCTTTTTGGTATAGGTATCCATCTTTGAAAAAAGTGTTGATTGTAACCCCTCCAGCCAGGGCAATATCACATTCATTATTTAAAAGACTTTGACAAGCAACATGAGTGGCGACAAGGGACGTAGAGCAGGCCGTCTGGATATTTAGGCTTGGTCCATTTAGGTTCAATTTATAGGAAACATAAGTCGATAGGAGCCCATGGTTATTAGCTAGTGCAACATTAAAAGGATCGGTAGCCGAAATAATATCAGGGTTTGAAGTAAATTTTCGTATATAACCGCTCTCACCTTGCCCAGCGAATAAACCTATTCTGTTTCTTCCAAAATCAGAAGTATATCCTGAATATTCCAATACCTCGTGAGCACACTCAAGAAATAAGCGGCGTTGTGGATCGGATATCTCCGCTTCTCTTGGTGAAACATTAAAAAATCCCGCGTCAAAGAGTTCAATATCTTCCACAACAAAACCAGATTTGACAAACTCAGACCTTGTCAGCAAATTATGATCAACTCCAGTTAATAAAAGATATTCATCAGAAAAATGTGAAATTGTTTCCACTCCATTATGTATATTCTGCCAGAAGGCCTCTACGTTTCTACTCCCTGAAAATCTACATGCCATACCAATTATTGCAATAGGTTCATATTGCCTAGGCTTCTTTATTACACGCACACTCCCATTTTTAGCCGAAGATGACTTATCCCCTTGTACTATATAAAGAGCAAGGAGCTTTATATTCGGATATTTAAAAAGATCGGCAATAGAAATATCTTTAGATAATATGTCTTTCAGCTTGTTGTGTACTTTAATGAGGAGGAGTGAATCCCCCCCCAATTCAAAAAAATTGTCTTTAACTCCTACCTCCTCAATTCCAAGTAATTCCTGCCAAATACCAACAATCTTAGCCTCAATATCATTCACTGGTGGGATATATTCAATTTTTTGCTTAGGCCTTGGATGTTTTGGTGGTTTAATTTTTATATCATCAACAACTTCTAACATAAACGATAGCTTTGGGGCTTGCTTCAGATTAAGTTTTAATGTTGATACTATTATTTGCGGGGAGTTACTGCAGAGGATTCGGGAAAATGCATCTATACCTTCTTCTGGTAATATTCCGTATTGCTGCAAATATTCAATACGTGCTTTTTGTTTATAGCCTGGAATCTCCGTTTCCACTGCCATTCCAACTTCTTGCCATGCATCCCAGTTAATGCTTTGGGTTAATATGTCTCCTTTTGTGTTTTTGTAGAAAGCAAATGCGTCCAGAAAGATATTAGCGGCACAATAATCAACCTGCCCGACTCCTCCCATTATTGAAGTGCCTGATGAGCAAAGAATAAAAAACTCAAGTTTTCTATCTTTCATTAAATATTCCAATACTCTAGTCCCTTTTACTTTCGGACTGAGAACTTTTTCTGCTTCTTCAACTTTTTTAAGCTGGATCATTCCACCACCCGCAATACCGGCAGAATGGATTATACCTAAAATTTCGCCAAATTGTTCTTCTGCTTTCTTAATTACTTCTTCCATCTGATTTAAATCTGAAACATCAGCACTTCCAATAAATATCTCAGCACCAGCTTCTTCAAGTTTCCTAAGTTTTTTTATCTTTTTTATATCTTCACTCTCTTCATTATTTTGTTCTAACAATTGAGCCCATTCTTTCTTATCAGGTAGAACAGAACGTCCAATAAGAATAATCCTTGCCTGAACGGTCTCTGCTAGATATTCAGCGATTGAAAGACCAATGCCCCCAAGCCCCCCGGTGATTAAATAGACTCCTCTCTTTTTTAATCGAGGGATCTCTTTTGTCTTTTTTAATTGAATCGACTTAAAGGTTTGGACCCATCTATCGCTAACTCTGTATGCGACAATACTATCTTTAGCACTTGATATAACCTCCTTCAGCAACTGTTCTACAATAAATCTCCAATCATCAGTTTCTTCTATTTTGTCGACAACAATATCAATGCTACGGCACTTGATATTAGGGTATTCCAGTGGAATGACTTTAACCGGGCCCAACAATGTCGACTTCTCAGGACATAGTTGCTCTTTTCCAATTATTGCATGTATACCATTAGATATAACATCGATCTGAAGTGTGTTATTCAAACCAGATTCACCAATCGCCTGAGCTAGATAGATCAGGCTATAAAATCCGAGTTCGTGTATCCTGCTATTATCTCCAATTCCACTGTTTTTATGACCATTTCCCGTAACACTCCAAAGGTGAACGATTCTATTAATGCTTATACCATTTGACTTAAAAGCATTTATCAATGAAACATAATCATCGCGTGAACCTGGATTAATATAGAATGCATCATTATTCACCTTTACGAAACTATCACCAGTGTTAACAGTTATTATCTTTTGCCCCTGTTGTTTAAGCCCTTTTATGAGACCATCTCCAATTTCTAGATCATCAACAAACACCATCCAGCACGATTCTAATTCATCTGTATCATCACCTTTAGAAAACGAGGCTAGATTTGATACCTCCCAAATAGGCTCATAAAACCAGTCAGTGATATCCTTCTTTTTCATAAGATCATCTTTAGGTTTAAAGGCTTCGACAGAAACTGGCTTTGCATCAATCCAGTACCTTTGTCTTTCAAAAGGGTATGTAGGCAACGGTACACGACGATGTTTTTCATTCCTGTAAAACTCAGACCAGTCGACCTTAACACCTTCAACCCATAATCTGCCCAATGTGGTCAGCAAAAATGATATGTCAGATATCGTCTCACGTGAGTGTCTTACTGAACTAAGAATGGTCTGCTTAGCCTTAAGGTCAGAATTCTGCAATGCCAATGTCTTTAATGTACGTCCGGGTCCCACCTCTAGCAGAATCTGATCCTCTGCCTTTAAAAGCTCACTCATCCCATCAGCGAATCGAACGGTATGACGAATGTGTCTTGCCCAGTAATCAGGATCCATAGCATCCTTCTCGGTAATCCAAGTGCCAGTCACATTGGATATGAAGGGAATTCGGGGTGGATTCCGATCTATCTTTCTCACATGATCTGTGTACTCTTTAAGAATGGGCTCCATCATTGTGGAATGAAAGGCATGGGAGGTTTGAAGAGCAATACAGCTTACTCCTTTTCTGTCCATAATTTCTTTAAACGATCTAATCGCCTCACAATGGCCGGAAACCGTACATAGACTCGTGCTGTTCACCGCTGCGATTGAAAGTCCATTCCCAAGTAATGGATTCAACTTTCCTTCGGAAAGCGGAACAGCTAGCATATTGCCTTCAGGAAGATTCTGAATAAGTTTTCCACGCAACGTAACCAGCATCAGACAGTCCTCAAGTGAAAATACGCCAGACAGGCAGGCGGCTACATATTCCCCGATACTGTGTCCGATCATAGCACTTGGCGTTATACCCCATGATATAAACAGTCTCGCCAGAGCATATTCTATTACAAACAGGGCAGGCTGTGTAATGGCTGTCTGTTTCAGTTGTTCAGACACTTCACTTAATTCACCATCAACAGGAAAAATAATCTTGCGAAGGTCAAAATCCAGTTGGGGCTCCAGAAGCTCAGAGTAGAAATCTATATCATTACGGAATGCCTGCTCATCTCGATAAAGATCAAGACACATATTTACATACTGGGCACCCTGTCCGGGAAACATAAAGACAGTCCTTTGATTACCTTCTTCTTTGTAACCGGTAACTATCCTTTCAGAGTCTCCTTCTCTTAGAAAATCCAACGCCTCACCACTATCACGACATACTAAAATACGCCTGTGGTCAAATGACTTTCTTCCCATATGAAGGGAATAGGCCACATCGGGTATTTTCAGATCAGAGTGTTTTTCCAGGTGTTTCACAAGATTATCGGACATACTATCAAGTGCACTTGATGTCTTGGCTGATAAAGATATAAGGTGATATGGCCTGAAAGTTGTTTCAGGTTCAGGGTTCTCATCAGTTAATGAAGGCGCCTCTTCCACGATCACATGGGCGTTGGTCCCGCCAATACCGAATGAGCTGACTCCAGCGCGACGAGGATTACTATTACTCTTCCATTCTCTCAGTTCCGTATTCACATAAAAAGGACTGTTTTCAAAATCAATCTCAGGATTAGGCGCTCTAAAATTAAGACTGGCAGGAATCTTCTTATGCTTTAGGGCCAGTACCGTCTTTATAAGGCCGGCCACTCCAGCTGCTGTGTCTGTATGGCCGATATTCGTCTTAACAGAACCAATGGCGCAAAAACCTTTTCTATCTGTATCCTCATGAAACGCCTGGGTTAATGCCTTAATCTCAATAGGATCACCAAGGATAGTCCCTGTTCCATGCGCTTCTATATAACTTATAGTATCTGCTTTAATGCCAGCAGCGGCTTGGGCTTCTCGTATAACCTCCGCCTGGCCGTCCACGCTCGGGGCAGTAAATCCAACCTTTAACGAACCGTCATTATTAATAGCAGAACCTTTGATAACAGCCTCTATGGGATCACCATCCGCTAATGCGTCCTTCAGCCGTTTTAGAGCAACAATACCTACGCCGGCACCTGGCGCTGTACCATTAGCCTTGGAATCAAATGCACGGCAATGACCGTCAGGAGACATGATCCCTCCCTCCCTATAAATATATCCTCTTTTTTTGAAACTACTAATCGATACCCCTCCAGCCAGGGCAATATCACATTCATTATTTAAAAGACTTTGACAAGCAACATGAGTGGCGACAAGGGACGTAGAGCAGGCTGTCTGGATATTTAGGCTTGGTCCATACAGATTTAATTTATATGAAATGAGGGTAGACAAAAAATCCTTTTCATTCGAAATTATTAATTGTATAGGATCAATGTTTTCTAGGATAGATAGATTATTTAAAATTATATTATTCAAGTAAAAATTTGAACCTGATCCGGTAAAAACACCGATTCTACACTTTTTCGCTCCTCCCCTATATCCGGCTAATTCCAATGCCTCATGAGCGCACTCTAAAAACAAACGATGCTGTGGGTCCGTGATCTCCGCGATTCTGGGAGAAAACCCAAAGAACTCAGCATCAAAAAGATCAATATCCTCTAATAGAGCGCTAACCTTGACATAAGCAGTATTCTCTAATAGCGAAGGCTTTACACCATCAGACAGTAATTCTTCGTCAGTATATCTTGAAATGATCTCCTTACCATCCCGTAAGTTCTGCCAAAATTCTTCTGCATTTCTAATCCCAGGGAAACGGCAAATCATACTAATTATGGCAATAGGCTCATATTGTTCCGACCTCTTAACAATTTGCATAGTTTTCATAATACTTTGACTCTGATTCACCAGAGGATTAATATAGTTAGAAAGTAGTTTAATAGTTGGATATGTGAACAGGTCGACTATCTTGATTTCCTTTTTTAATATTTTCTTAATCTTTCTATGAACCTTAACAATTAAAAGAGAATGACCACCAAGATCAAAAAAGTTATCATTTCTACCCACTGGCGTTATATTTAAGACCTCTGACCATATCCCGGATAATATCTCTTCAACTTCTCCTGCCGGAGCCTCATATACTCCCCTCGCATAGACCTCTCCTTCCGGTGCTGGTAATACCTTCCGATCAACTTTGCCATTGGGAGTCAAAGGCATCTCATCCAACATTACAAACGCCCAAGGAATCATGTAATCGGGTAGTTTTGTTTTTAGATATTTTTTTATCTCAACAGCATCAGGTAACACTCCATTAGAAGGAACTATATAAGCGACAAGACGCTTATCACCAGGTTGTTCCTCTCGTGCTATCACCACACTCTCCCGTACACCAGGATGCTCAGACATCACCGACTCGATCTCTCCAAGTTCAATACGATAACCGCGAACCTTTACCTGATGATCTATCCGGCCATTAAAATCAATATTCCCATCTAACCGATAACACGCTAAATCCCCACTCCGGTATAATCGAGCACCTCCTCTGTGATCGAAGATATTAGGAATAAACCGTTCTGCAGTCAGATCAGGTCGATGTAAATACCCACGTCCTACACCATCTCCACCAATATAGAGTTCTCCGGAAACCAAAAATGGCACAGGTAGAAAGTGAGAGTCAAGCACATACAGCTGTGTATTCCCAATGGGCCTACCAATAGGCGCTGAGCCGTTAATCGACTCACCCTTTTCAATCTCATACACACAGCAACCCACTACAGTCTCTGTTGGACCGTATTCATTGACCAACTTCGTCTCTGGTGCATGCTGCTGCCAAAATTTCAGAGTCTCTCCTTTTAACGATTCACCACCTATAATAAAACGTTTGGCGCTTCCTCTAGCATTTTCAGATGAAATCAATTGAGCAAGCAGTTCCAGATGTGCAGGAGTTACTTTGATAATGCTAAAACCACCGTCTTTTTCCAGATAACGACTCAATGACTCCCCAGATTCATCTTCGCTCACAAGAATCACATTGCCTCCCGTCAACAATGGCAAAAACAACCCGGTAATCGTCAAATCAAAACTAAATGACGAATGAACAAGCGAGCCTTGCCCAGAATTTAACTCGTAAGCCATACTGGCCCAGGTGCTGTAATTTGACAGCCCTTGATGAGGAATCATCACTCCTTTTGGTTTACCTGTTGATCCCGACGTATACATGACATAAGCCAAGTTTCCAGGCGCAACCCCGTAACCAGGATTCTCAATGCACTCCTCCTTAATAAAATTCCAGTCTCGATCAATAAAAATCACTTTTAAGGCGTTTTGTTCAGATAAATTACTAATAAGATCTTTCCTTGTTAATAACACCGTCGCTTCGCTATCTGTTAACATAAAACCCAATCGTTCAGAAGGATGGCTTCTATCAAACGGAACGTACGCGCCGCCTGCCTTAAGCACCCCTATAATTGCAATGACCATTTCCGGTGAACGATCTAACAAAATACCTGTTATAACATCTGGGGCAACACCCATATTTCTCAGATGTCGTGCCAGTTGATTAGCTTTCCGGTCCAACTCCAGATAAGTTATTCTTTCATCTTCGAAAGACACCGCTACTGCATCAGGGGTCCTTTCAACTTGATCCTCGATTTTTTCATGTATTAACTTAGCATCTGGATAGTCACTATTTGTGTTATTCCACTCAACAAGCAGTTGATGAGATTCTTCTTCCGATATTATGGATAGTTCCGATATACTCTTTTCAGGATTCGCAACAATTTCTTCCAGTAGATTTGAATAATGTTTCATCAGACGGGTAATAGTAGCCGAATCAAATAGATCCGTGTTGTACACAAAAGATCCACCCAAACCATCTGGAGCATTCCATAGCGTAACATCTAGGTCGCATTTCACAGTTTGCGCACCTGTTCTAATTGGATCGATAGCTAAATCAGGAATCTCAAACATTGACCCCGGTACATTTTGCAGGGCAAACATAATTTGAGCTAGAGGATTCCGACTCATATCCCTTTCAGGCTGAAGCTCCTCCACAATTTTTTCAAATGGCAGATCTTGGTTCGAATAGGCATCCAAAGTGATTTTTCTCACTCTGCCTATAAGTTCTAAAAACGAGGGATTCCCCGATAGATCTATCCGCATCACTAGCGTGTTTATAAAAAAACCAATAAGACCTTCTACTTCTTTTCTATTGCGGTTAGCAATGGGTGTACCAACTGCAATATCGTAGTGCCCGCTATAGAAGGAAAGCAGAACTCCAAATACCGCAAGAAGCGTCATGTATAATGACACAAAATTTTCTTGGCTGATGTTCTTTAATTTCTTAGTCAACTCAGGCTCAATGAAAAAGTTTAACACATTTCCCCTGAAACTCTGGATCAAAGGACGTTTTCTTTTTGTTGGTAACTTAATAGGTATCAGGCCTGAGAGTTGATCTCGCCAATAGGAAAGCTGATTATCAAGGACCTCTCCTCTCAGCCACATCCTCTGCCAAACCGCAAAGTCTGCATATTGTATTGGTAAATCCTCCAATGGCGAAGGCTCTCCTTTTGAATAGGCACTGTATAACTCAGTTAACTCCTTTTGAAATATACCCAAGGACCAGCCGTCAGAAGCAATATGATGCATACTCAAAAGCAATGTAAAATTCTCTTCGTCTATAATAAGCAGTTTTGACCTGAGCATTAAATCCCTTCCCAAATCAAACGAAAGTATGGATTCCTCTACAGCTATCCTCTTAGTTTCATTCTTTTTGTCAACTTCAGAAAGATACCGTAGGTCCATCAAGCTAGTAAGCAATGAAACCTCATCCTCAATTACCTGAACAGGCTCTTCATCTATCACTACAAATCTCGTTCGCAAAGATTCGTGTCGACGTATAATCTCCATTAACGCCTTACTTAATGCATATATATCAATCAGACCCTTCAGCCCAAGGGTCATCGGTATATTGTAGAATGGATTCTCGGGAATCAGCTGATCTAAAAACCACAAACGCGACTGGGCGAAAGACAAAGGAGCCTTATTTTGCTTTCTTCTGGGTATTATGTTTTCTTCAATGAATCCCTTTTCTTTTTTTAGGATTGATAATAACCTTTCCTTTGTAACGTCAATATATGATTCGTGATCAGGTTTCACTCCCACTCCATTTCCCCCATATAATTCAATCTATTGAGTAAATACATACCATTAAAAATAGTTTATAAAATCACTTCCAAATTCTTTCAACTTATTCACTTATGACCTACGACTTCTCCCCGTGTTAAGCGACTAGGCCACAAAAATGAAGTTTTAGTCGATAAGTAATTAGCAAAAGAAAAATACTTGGAAAAACATGTTACAGGGAAATATCCTTTTCATTCAATTGTAAAAATTGATTGTTCGATAAACGCCGCCGAAATAATTTTTCTTGCCTATCCTCATCTACTCTAGATTCTGGTTTCCCCAACAAAAAATGTCGGGATCTAGTACTATCTACTGGATGTTAATGGAGTTCACCACTAGTAGATGCCTTGATATTCAGCGTATAGTAGTCAGTATCCAGTATCGATACTGCAAAAAAAATTCGCAACAGGACAATTTATCATTTATCTTTTCTCTGTCCTTCAGTATCTTCCTTCTCTTTTAGATGAATAAGTCGCTCAACCTCCGCTATCGACATATTATCAATCTTCAAAAACATCCTTGCGATCTCTTCAACCTGCCCTCTTACACTCTCATACTTAATCAAAATATTCGCGAACTCGGATATTGTCTGTCCCTCAAACACGGTACCTACCGGCAACTCCTCCGAAAATACTTTACGCACTCTAGAGATTACTTGAGTGGCAAGAAGCGAATGTCCTCCTATCTCAAAGAAGTTATCATAGATGCCAACCTTCTCAGTCCCCAACACATCACACCAGATCCCAGCTAAAACCTGCTCAACTGAAGTCTGAGGAGCAACATATTCCTTTTCCAATCCACTTCTTTTAGGAGCAGATAGTCTCTGCCTATCTATCTTGCCGTTTTGTGTCAGAGGTAATTTCTCAAGTATAACAAAAGCCGAAGGAATCATATAATCAGGTAACATTTTTTTCAGATAATCGTTGACCTCAACTGTATCAAGACCTTGAGTCTCTGATGTAACAATATAGGCTACCAGGCGTCTATCTCCGGGAATATCTTCCCGTGAAATTACAACGCTTTCTCTTACGCCTAAACATCCTGAAATAACCGATTCAATTTCACCTAATTCTATTCGATATCCCCTGAGCTTTACCTGGTGATCTATGCGCCCTACAAACTCTACATTTCCATCAGAGAGATACCTACCGAGGTCTCCTGTTCTAAAAATTCTTTTTCCAGCTTCGATATCAAAAGTATCAGGAATAAACTTCTCTGCTGTCAGCTCAGCTCGATCTCTATAGCCATAGGAAAGACCGATACCACTAATTAAAATCTCACCAGCAACTCCCACAGGTAATACTTTAGAATATGAGTCCGATATATAAACTGCATCTCCTGATATACTTTTACCGATAGGTGCATTGTTAAACCAAACATTTTTGTCTGGTTCAAATTTATAAAAAGTTGAGCATATTGTTGTCTCAGTCGGACCGTAGCCATTTATTATTCGGATTTTATCTGAGTAGTCGGTTATTCTTTTAAGAGTTTTATTCCTTATCGGCTCAACACCAACAAGAATACGATCAACTGCAATTTTATCATTTGTCAATTCAACTTTATCAACAACACTTGGGAGTAGAGCAGGTGGAATATAGAGGCTTGTAATACGGTGTTTTAAAAGGTAATTTATAAAGTTTTCTGGAGAAAGATAGTTTGAATCTTTTAGAATATGAAGTTTACTACCAAAGCAAAGATTGGAAAATATTTCCCAAACTGAAACATCAAAGCTGAATGAACATACACATGTACCGATGGGTTGACTCTGATATGGAGCAATAGACTCAAACGCGTAAAGCATAGAAAGGACACTTCGATGACTAATCTCAACACCTTTCGGTCTTCCTGTAGAACCAGATGTATAAATTACATAAGCAAAATCTTTTTCATTTTTTATATTATATAGATTATCTTTTTCTTCTTGATCTATCTCTTCCTTAAAAATATCATATAAAATAATATTTCTAGTAATACTCAATCCTTTATTGTTTTTAGGTACAAATGCAAGTCCGGGTATCTTTTTAAGAGCTTCATCATTTGGCAGTTCACCGTGATTATCGATTATCTTTCCGATTAAATCTGAAAAAGTAATCTCACCTTCTCCACAAACTACTACATCTACATTCCCATCCCCTAGGATTGTAGCATATTCACTCGTGGCATATGGCCCTCCGGAGATAATTGGCACATCAGGAAACCATGATTTTATATTCGAAATCGTTTCATGAAAAAAGTCTTTATAAAGGGAAAGAGTTCTGATACCAATAACTTGAGGATGAAAATCATTAATAACTGTTTTTAATTCCTGAAAATTATCAAAGTCAATCATCGATTTTGCTATCTTGCCATTGATACTCTGACCAAATTGTTCTTTTAAATATGTCATCAAATACATCAAACCAAGTGGACTTTCGACCACATTATAGATTTGATCGGATTCGCAACTAAAATATTGTGAAAGATCCAACAATAAAACATTTAGTTTATTATGCTTTATTTTTGATTCGTCAACATATATATTGGTCTCTTGTGAATCAATTTTCGATATTTCTATTATATTTTTTATATTATCTTTACTATCCTCTGAATGAAATCCCTCGCTACCGATTAAGTCCATTACTTCTTTATATTTTCCTACACCTCCAGGGAGATAGCTATTATACTTGGCAAGAATTTCCTCATATGAAAGCATCTTTTTCTGAATGGGTATTATGTAATTTAGCCTCTCCCGATTTAAAAAATATTCATCCAAATATTTAAATTGATACTTCCTCGAAAAGCTCTTTGAGAAAGGCATAGAATCACTTATTTCATGGGTGGACAAATTTGAAGATTCCTCTATTTGAGCTAGAGTAATTCCATTTTCCATGGCTAATTTGGCCATATTAGTATTCGGAAATATCTTCAACGCATTGATGACAGGAAAGTGAAGCCATTTAATTTCCGATATAAAATTGAGTGTCGACAACGCTTCATCTTCAGTTTCTGTTGGAAACCCAAACATAACAAACAGATCCAAAATAATATGCGGATGCTTTTTGCAAATATATTGAAGATTCTCCCTAAGCTTAGAAATATCAAGATTTTTTCTGATAAGTTTTTGCAATCTTGGTGAGGCTGTTTCTAGCGCTAATGCCATTTGCATAACCCCAGCCTCGGACATTAAGTCAATATAGTCGTGCGTTAAAAGGTCTCCTCTCAGTCCATTAGGGAAAAGAATTCTAATTTTATAATTATTTTTAATGATAAGATTGAATAATTTTTCGCTATTCATTTTATTAAGATTGAATATATCATCTAAGATACTGAAAGTTCTATATCCATTTTTCTCATAATGATACTGTATCTCCTGAAAAATATTTTGCGCTGATCGAAACACATGTCGCTTTGGCCATATTTTATGACAGTATAAACAGCTATAAGGACATCCTCTTGTAGCCAGGATGCTTATACTATTCATAACGCATCCTTCACCAATATGCTGATTATATTTATTATAATCCACCAAGTTTCTATCAGGCATAGACAACATATCGAGATCCACTATTTGCTTCCTTTTTGAAGTAACAAAAATCTTGTCACCAATATTCTGCAAATTCTGCAATCTTCTATATGGTTTATCTTTAACGAAATGTGATCGAGTCAACAAATATTGAGAGTTACTATCATTTAACAGAAAAAGATTCCGCTCGTCTGGATTATGTCTATCAACATTTAAATATGCTGCCCCTGATTTTAAAACAGCTAATATACAAATAATCATCTCAATTGATTGGTTATCCATTATCGCGACAATCGAATCAGCTCTAACTCCTCTTTTCCTTAAATAATGGGCCAATTGATTTGTTCTGATATTCAATTCCTGGTAACTCATTTGCTGATTTTCGAATTCAACAGCTACAGTGTCAGGAGTACTTTCAACCTGTTCCTCAAATAACTCATGGATACATTTTTTATTGGGGTACTCAACAGTAGTATTGTTCCATTCTATGAGAATTTTATAATTCTCATCTTCAGAACACATTGATAATTCACTTATCCGACTTTCAGGATTGTTGGCAATCTCATTAAGAAGATTGGTATAATGATTCACCATTCGGAAAATAGTATCAGGCCTAAATAGATCGGTTGAATAAGCCACATAACCGCAAAGGGCATCTGATGTTTCCTGTAAAAATACTTCCATATCAGATCTAACAGTTTGAATTCTTAAGCCTATCTTGCTTGCGCCTAAATCATCACTGTTCGATGCAAAGCCCTGAGATTTTTGTAAGAGAAATATTATTTGAATTAGAGGATTACGATCCATCTCCCTTGCTGGATGAATCTCTTTTACAATATGTTCAAAAGGCAGATCCTGGTTTGCATACGCATCTAAAGCTGTTTTTTTCACTCTGTCTATAAGCTTCAAAAAGGTCGGATTACCTGTTAGATCCGTTCGCATTACCAGAGTATTTACAAAAAATCCTATAAGGTTCTCAATCTCCTTCCTATTCCGATTAGCGATAGGTGAGCCAACTGCTATATCCTCTTGACTGCTATAATGGGAAAGAAGAACATCAAATGCTGCAAGTAGCGTCATGTATAATGATGCTTCCTTTTGTTGGCTGATTGACCTTAATCTCTTTGTAATCTTAGGTTCAATGAAAATTGGAATCGCATCACCACGAAATGTCTGAATCTCAGGCCTAATAAAATCCGTGTATATCTCAAGGGGGTTTATATCTGATAATTTCTCCCGCCAGTATAATAACTGTCTATTATGCACCTCCCCTGATAACCATTTGCGTTGCCATACAGCAAAGTCTGCGTATTGTATTGGCAATTCGGAAAGAGGTGATGGTAAGCCTTTTAAAAAGGAGTTATACAGTGCACTTAGTTCTTGTCGAAAGATAGCAATTGACCATCCGTCTGAAGCAATATGATGCATAGTTATCAAGAGAACATATTCTTCTTCTTTTACTATCAATATTTTTGACCTTAACATTAAATCCCTTTTAAGATTGAAAGGTAGCAATAATTCATCTGATATGATCCTTTGAACTTCTTTATCCATATCCAAAGATGACAATCGTTTAAGGTCTACAATGTCAAGAAGTTCAGGTATCTCTTCATCGATAACCTGTACTGGCATATTATCAATCAACTCAAATCTGGTCCTTAAGGACTCATGTCTGCGAACTATCTCCTTTAAAGATTTCTGCAAAATTGAAATTGTGTTTTGCCCCTTAAAGTTCATGGCCATAGGTATATTATAAAATGGATTATCAGGTATCAGTTGATCCATAAACCACAAACGCTCTTGGGCAAAGGACAATGGAATATTGCCTTCTCTGGATACCGGTATAATTGGAGGCCTCTTTTGTTTATTATCTGTCTTAGGAATTAACCTCCGCTCCCTTAACTTTTCTAATACAATTTTTCGTTTTTTCAAAGATAGATTGTTGATATCATTGATCTTATCCAGCATAACTCATCCCATCCCGGTTATTTAACATAATTTATATAGAAGTAAGAGACTTATGAATGAAGGCCTTTCTAAAATCTTCATTATTTGTAAATATTTATATTTTATTATCTTTTAAAAGTTAGGCCGTAATTAGCAGCAAATATACCTAGTTATCTTCCGTAAAAACCTTCTGCGCAAGTTCCAAATCTGTGAGTGAGTCTACTTCGGATATTATTTCCTCTAATATATCATCATCTACTCCCTCAAATTGAATTGAATCTATTTGGTTAGATAACATAGCGATATTAGGATTCTCGAATACGGTTCGCGGATGTAATTCTACCTCTATGGTATCGCGTAAACGGGAAATAAGTTGTGTAACTATTAATGAATCCCCTCCAAGTTCAAAAAAATCGTCCATCCGTCCTACCTTTTGGATTGCAAATAATTCCTGCATTATCTCTGCTAATACCCCTTCCAGTTCGTTGCGAGGTGCTTCATAGGCAACATTCAAGTCCGGCCGAGAATATAGTTCATGTTCAGAGGTACTCTTATGTGATCCTTTCACATGCATATAAGGTCCTGTATCTTCAATCGTTCTCCTGAAATCCATCGGAGAGACGATGACCTGAGGAAACTCACAGCCGAAAAGAATTCGATCAAATGCTATTACACCCGCATTGGACAATCCCTTCTTTTTTATCGTTTCTTCTATCATTTTTTTTGATAGAAGAGGCTTTTCAGCAGTTTCAATCATCCCTAGTTCTTGCCAAAAACCCCAATCGATCGAAACAGTTAAAGTATTATGTCGGTTTGTATCATAGAACGCAAAAGCATCAAGAAAAGCATTCGCAGCACAGTAATCAACCTGTCCCGGAAGAGGCCTTATCGAACTCATCGATGAACAGAGTATAAAAAAATCCAAATTTCTATCATTCAATAAAGATTTTAGTATTAAAGTCCCTTTTACTTTTGGTGCAAGAGTCCTTTCTGTCTCTTCCCGGGTTTTTCGGTAGATCATCCCCTGTCCTAAAATTCCTGCCGTGTGGATAACTCCATCTATAGGACCGTATCTTTCATTAGTCATAGATATCACTGATTGCATTTGTTCCACATTGGAAACATCCGCACTGGCAACTATAACCTCTGCGCCCAAGTCTTCCAATTCCTTTAATTTTAGTATTTTTTTTTCTATTTTGTCTTTTTTAGTAAAAAAGACATGTTCTGCATGATCGTTCATGCAACTTTCCGGATCTCTTTGAGCAATAATTAGACCAGAACTAGAATTATTTCTTCTTTGACTATCTTGAGGATAGCCTCTTACACTCTTAAATCCTTCTTTGCGTAATACTTCTTCCCAGTCATCAAGGCATAACAAAGGAGATTCTTTTCTTAAGTCCTCATCATTAAAATTCCACCAACCTTCAGCCAGCCCCCATATCATATCATTCCAACGCCGTGACTTTACAGGTTCTATAAGGAATAATATACCATCAGGGGTCATTATATTTTTTAGATTCCTAATAGTATCCTCTATAACAGGAGTTACATGCACTACATTATAACCTAAGATAATATCAAAACTGAACTTTTCATATCCTTGTCCCTCAGGATCCTTCGAAATATCAAAAATCTTAAATTCCATAAAATCTAAACTACCTATCAATGGATCCTTTCTTGCGTTATTAATAAAAGCCTTCCCTATATCCGTAAAACAATATTCAATGTCCTGTATTTTTAATTCTTCCAATAAAATCCTGGTTAATGCCCCTCCTCCTGCTCCAACTTCCAATATTCTTAGCTTTCGTTTTTTTATTCTCTTAATAACAGTCTTGAATATCTCGCGAACGAGTATCAAATAAATTGATTCGTTTGTATGCACCACTGTATTCTTGACATATTCTTCCATTAATTTATTGGAACCATCAGGATATAGCACACTGATTGCCTTCATTTCTTCACGTAAAGCGGTTCCATAGTTATCAGCACAGTGGTCCAAGAGATCCAGAAGTCCTTTAAATCCCGGGAATCTTTCGTTTATTTCGTTCTGTAAAATATCCGGTCTTTTAATGTCCTTTTCTTCCTTTAGAAATTTTATTTTATTTCCCTCAATTTCTAGGATATTATCTTCTGCCAAGGTTCTTATAAAGAAATCATAAAACTTTTCAAATGCAGGTAATATTTCTAATTCAAAAAATAAGTCCCGTTTGTCATATATTTTTCCTTTTTCAATTTTGAGGTAGCTTTGAAAAAAGAATCTACTTATATAGCTGCTGCATAATTTATTAAGACTTTTTTCAAGCCCTCTATAACTTTCCAATCCCTTTATTCCCAACCTATCAGATATTCCCCTTTCCATTTTATCGATATATTTTTTTTCTTTTTCCATATCGACATTCAGGTTTTTCAATTTTTTTTCTGTCATCATATAACCAGTATAATTTGGCATATAATTTCCTGACAACCATTCTTCCCATTTATCTTTAGGTGGAAGCTCAGTCCGACTAGTTAGCACAATTTTGACTCGTGTTTTCTGTGCTATATTTTTCGCAAACGCAAGCCCCATGGATCCCAACCCACCAGTTATTAGATAGACACCATCTTCCTTTAGGCGTGGAGATCTTTCGTATTGATCCTCCATACGTATTTCACAGAAATCTTCCTTCCAACGTTGATTTCCCCGATAGGCGATAATTGAATTTAAAGAGTTATCAGTTATTTCAGACATGATAAGGTCGATCAATTTCTCTCCTTGCCAACTATTTAACTGCGGAACAACAACATCAATGCTCTTGCATGAAATATTTGGGTACTCTTTTGGGATAACCCTTATCGGACCCAACAATGTTGTTTTTTCGGGATACAGGAGATCTTCTCCAATCACTTCCTGCATGTTATTTGAAAGGACTACAATTTGTATTTCATCATTAAAATACTGATCCCCAAGTGCCTGAGATAGGAAAAGGAGGCTGTAAAAACCTGTATCTTGAGATGAGTTAACAAGTTCAAGGGCTAATTCCCTGTTATTGATATTTGTAATATTCCAGCAGTGAATAATTCTGTCCGGGAATTTATCCTGCGTTTGTATCTCTTTCAATAAAACATTATAATCTTCAGTTTGACTAGGATTGAAACTGTATTCGTTCTTCTTGGATTTGTGGAACTCCTTACCTATAATAATGCTTGTAACATCTTGACCTGCTTGTTTTAGACGCTTTACAATACTTGAGCCCACTCCAATTTCATCAAGAAACACTATCCATGATAATTTCTTATCTGTTAAAGATTTCTTAGAAAATTGAGTAGGGGGAATAGTACGTTTCCATGATGGGATGTAGAACCAATGATCTACATCCGTACTTATACTTAATCCTTCTTTGGATTTAAAAACTTCTTCAGAAATTGACTTTGCATCAATCCAGTATCTTTTTCTTTCAAAAGGATAGGTAGGTAAAGGCACGCGACGATGTTCCTCATGCCTATAAAATTCTGGCCAGTCAACCTTTACACCTTCAACCCATAACCTGCCCAACGTAGTCAATAGAAATGACATGTCAGATGTCGTCTCACGTGGGGATCTTATTGAACTCAGAATGACCTGCCCGGCCTTCAGGTCAGGATGCTGCATTACTAATGTCTTTAGGGTTTGCCCGGGACCAACTTCCAATAGAACTTGATTCTCATCTTTTAACAATCCTTTAATCCCGTCCGCGAATCGAACTGTATGACGAATGTGCCTTGCCCAATAATCCGGATCGGTAGCTTCCTTCTCAGTAATCCAGGTACCGGTTATATTGGATATAAAGGGGATCCGGGGTATTTTTCGATCTATCTTTTTCACATGATCTGCATACTCTTTAAGAATAGGCTCCATAACTTTGGAATGAAAGGCGTGGGAGGTATGAAGAGCTATACAGGGGACTCTCTTCCTATCCATAATTTCTTTAAACAGCTCAATCTCATCATTAGGACCGGAAACCGTACATAGATCCGTTCTGTTCACCGCTGCTATTGAAAGTCCATTTCCAAGTAATGGTTCTAACTCTTCTTCGGAAAGTGCAACTGCCAGCATATTCCCTTCAGGTAGTTCCTGAATTAATCTGCCTCTTAAAGCAACTAGTTTCAGACAGTCTTCAAGTGAAAATACGCCCGACAGGCAGGCAGCTGTATATTCCCCAATACTATGTCCGATCATAGCACTTGGTCTTATACCCCATGATATAAACAGTCTAGCCAGGGCATATTCTAATATAAACAGGGCAGGTTGTGTAATGGCTGTTTGTTTCAGTTGTTCAGACACTCCACCTAAATCATCATCAACAGGGAACATAATCTTACGGAGATCAAAACCCAGTTGGGGTTCCAGAAGCTCCGAACAGAAATCTATGTCATTACGGAATCCTTTTTCACTATTATAAAGATCAAGGCCCATGTTGATATACTGGGCGCCCTGCCCCGAAAACATAAAAGCAATGTTTTGTCTTTCACTCTTTTTATGGCACGTAATTCCTTTTTTAGAAACATCTTTCCTCAGTAGATCCAGAGCTTCATCTCGATCATGACACACTAAGATACGCCTATAGTCAAATGACTCTCTACCAACATGAAGTGAATAGGCCACATCAGATATATTAAGATCAGGATGTTTCCTAAGATGCTCGAAAAGATTACCATTCAGCTTTTCAAGTGCATTCGATGTTTTGGCTGACAGAGAGATAAGGTGATATGGCCTTGTTATTCTTTCTGAATTAAAGTCTGAATAAGATTCTGATGGGGCTTCTTCAAGTATAACATGGGCATTAGTCCCGCCAATGCCGAATGAACTCACTCCAGCGCGACGGGGATTAGCATTATTCTTCCATTCTCTCAGTTCCGTATTGACATAAAAAGGACTGTTTTCAAAATCAATCTCAGGATTAGATTTATTAAAATGAAGGCTGGCGGGAATCTGTTTATGCTTCAAGGCCAAAGCTGTCTTTATTAGTCCAACCACTCCAGCTGCGGTGTCTGTGTGACCAATGTTCGTTTTAACAGAACCAATGGCACAAAAACCTTTTCTATCTGTATCCTCTCGAAACGCTTGATTTAAAGCCTCAATTTCGATCGGATCCCCCAAAATAGTCCCCGTTCCATGTGCTTCAATATAACTAATTGTATCAGATGAAAGGTTTGCATGTGCCAAGGCCTGTCTAATAACAGAAGACTGTCCATCCACACTGGGCGCTGTATAACCTACCTTTAATGATCCGTCATTATTTATAGCTGAGCCTTTGATAACCGCTATTATATTATCTCTATCAACTACTGCGTCTTTAAGCCGTTTAAGAACGACAATTCCGATACCGTTTCCTGGCGCTGTACCATCAGCTCTGGAATCAAATGCTCTACAGTGACCATCAGATGATAAAATTCCTCCCTCTTTATGTACATATCCCCTCTTTTGAAACATGTTGACCGTTATACCCCCTGCTAATGCAAGATCGCACTCGTTATCTAAAAGGCTTTTACATGCAAAATGAACAGCTACCAGGGATGTGGAACAAGCAGTCTGGATGTTGACACTCGGCCCGTCCAGATTCAGTTTATAGGAAGCAAGCGTAGTCAAATGATCGTTTCCATTGGATATCATGACTTGGAAAGGATCACTGTTTTCTAAAACCGCTGAATTTAATATCACATTATTATTTAAATATTGGTTTAAAGCTGATCCTGCAAACACTCCAACCCTCTTTTTATTAATATAGCCGGATTGTTCCAGCGCTTCATAAACACATTCTAAAAAAATACGATGCTGCGGATTGGTTATTTCCGCGTGCCTGGGTGAAAAACCGAAAAATGAAGCATCAAACATATCAATATCATCCAATAGTGCTCCTACCTTGACATAAGCAGGATTGTCTAACAACGAAGGCTCTACACCATCAGACATTAATTCTTCATCAGTAAATCTTGAAATGACCTCCTTACCATCTCGTAAGCTCTGCCAAAATTCTTCGGTATTTCTAATCCCGGGGAAACGGCATATCATACCTATAATAGCAATAGGTTCATATTTTTCAGACTTAATAATAGTAAGGTTTCTCTCAATATTGTTTTGATGATGATCCATTTCAGAGTTAAGATATTTGGAAAGTAGTTTAATATTTGGGTATGTGAACAGATCTACTATTTTGATTTCCTTTTTAATTTTTTTCTTTATCTTTCTAAGAACCTGGATCATTAAAAGGGAATGGCCGCCAAGATCAAAAAAATTATCATTTCTACCTACTTGCTCTATATTTAAAACCTCTGACCAGATACCGGATAATATCTCTTCGACCTCTCCCACCGGGGCCTCATATCCTCCACTTGCATATGACTCTCTTTCAGGCTTTGGGAATGATTTACGGTCTACCTTTCCATTTAGCGTAAAAGGTATTTCTTCAAGTTCAACATATGCTGATGGGATCATGTAATCAGGAAGCCGATTACTAAGATGACTTCTTACCTCATCTGATGTCATATTTTCACTATCATCCATCAATGTGTAATACGCCACTAAACGCTTATCGCCCGGCATGTCTTCCCGTACAAGTACTACTGCTTCATTTATTCCATCAATATCGGTTAGCTGGGATTCTACCTCGCCTAACTCAATACGAAATCCCCGGATTTTCACTTGGTTGTCTATACGACTTATGTATGATATTTTACCATCATCAGAGTATCGGCCTAAATCACCTGTCTTGTACAACCTGTCTCCGAATTTGCTGTCGAATGGATTTGGAATAAACTTTTCGGCTGTAAGGTCAGGTCGGAATATGTAACCACGGGATAACTGAACACCACCGATATAAAACTCACCCTGCGCTATTATGGGAACAGGCTGCATATGAGAATCAATGATATACATTCTTGTATTGGTAATCGGCCTGCCAATATATACAGTCTTATTATTATCATCTTGATTACATGCCCAATATGTAACAAATACAGATGTTTCTGTTGGACCATACAGGTTATACAATGAAGTATTAAGTATTGAGTAATAACACTTCTGTAGTTTATAGGAAAGAGCTTCCCCGCCGCAGAACACTCTTCTTAAAGAGTTACATATTTTTATATCTTCCTCCTCAAGGAAAACACTTAGCATTGATGGGACAAAATGCAGTGTTGTAATATTTTGTTCCATAATTGTTTGCACCAGGTATTTAATATCCTTATGCCCCTCTGGCTCAGCAATTACCAATTTGGCTCCTGCCTGAAGCGGCCAGAAGAACTCCCATACAGATGCATCAAAACTAAAGGTTGTCGTTTGAAAAATACAATCTTCATAATTCAATTGAATTTCATCCTGCATCCATAATAATAGATTACAGATTCCCTTGTGGCTAATCATAACTCCCTTTGGGTCTCCTGTTGATCCTGACGTATAACTAACATAGGCAAGTGATTGGTTTAACAGGGGCACTCCAGGTATTCCCTCTTTTTCCTTTGAAATAGCATCCCAGTCAGAATCTAGGCAAACCAAACTTGGTTTATTATCTGAAGAGACTTCGCTGATTATCTTAAAAAATCGATTTCTCAGTTTTCTTTGAGTCAATACTACTGTTACTTTAGAATTCGATAACATATACCAAAGACGATAATCAGGATACTGCGGATCTAATGGAACATAAGCGCCTCCTGCTTTTAGAATCCCATAAAGACCAATTACCATTTCCAATGATCGATCAATATAGATTCCTACAGGATTATCATGCTTAACTCCAAGACTTACAAGATAATTGGCTAGTTGATTTATTCTTAAGTTCATTTCTCGGTAACTTATTTGCTTGTCCTCAAACACTATCGCTATCGCATCAGGGGTCTTCTCTACCTGCTCTTCATACAACTCATGGATACATTTATCATTAGGGTATTCTGCATTCGTATCATTCCACTCATATAATAGCTGAATTAACTCAGTCTCAGTAAGCACATCAATCGATCCTACCGTCATAAGAGGTGCACTTTCAAGTGCATCAGCCAAATGCTCAAGGACTGTGTTCATATACCTACAAACCTGTTTAGGATCTATAGGTTTCTTTACTTTAGATGTCAGTGAATATCCTTCTCCCATATCATTCACCGACAGAGTAAAGGGATAATTTGTTCGTTCCTTAGAATAGAGTACTTCTATTCCCATTCCCCAACCTTTATTTTCTACTCCTTCAGCTAGTATGGTTTTTATATAACGATAGTTCAGCAACGATGAGAAAAGAGGTGTTGGCGATACTACTCCGCTGCATCTCTGTGCCAACGCCAGTGTCGCATGCTCGTGATGGAACAGGTCTGTAAGTATATGATGTGTCTTTTTTATTGCTTCTTCTACGCCATCTTCTTTAACTTCAATACGTACAGGAAGGGTATTGATGAACAAACCCATCACTCTTTCCACTCCTTCACCTCCATGCGTACGTCCAAAAATTACTGTACCGAAAACCACATCATCACGATCACTCAGACTACCAAGTACCCTCGCCCAAGCTAAATGAAATATACTGGCTGCACTAACTCTCAATTTCCTAGCACAATCCCTTAGCCTCAAGCTAAGATAAGTATCAATAGTATACCAGGCCTCCTCTATATCAGAGCCGTCGCCTCTTACATCCAACATGCCATAGGGCGCAGTAGGTTCTTCAATATCGAAAAGCATTTTTCGGAAATAAGCTTCATGCTCCTCTTGGTTGATTCCTAGTCTAGCCTGAGCTACATAGTTTCTAAATGGTAGGGCCTCAGGTAAGATAGATTCGCCATCTGTAAGGTACGCTTTTATTTCCTCAAAAAGTATCTCAACGGTGGCATGGTCTATTATCAGGTGATGAAATAACAAAGCTAATATCCATCGACCAGTATTTCTATCCCATGCAGTAAAAGCAAGTATCATCGGTGCCCTGCAGATATCAATAGGGACTTTACCCGCAGCATAGCGTTCCACCATCTGATCAAGGATATTCCCTTCTGACGGGTCTATCATTACCTCTTCAACCGACATTCCAGCATTCCTCCACACAACCTGTACCGGTTCTGAAAGATCTTCCCATAGAATAGCTGTACGAAAAATATCATGTCGGTCTATTACGGACTGAAAAGCCCTTAGAAAATTATCTAGTAATTCTCGATTGTCAAAGGCCATTAGAGAAGATATAATATAAGCATCTCTCTCTTCATTCACCAGATGATGGAAGAGGATACCTTCCTGAAGTGGTGCAAGAGGATAAATGTCCTGGATATTGCCTGCCCCGCCAGGTGTTGATTCTATTATTATGTCTATTTCTTCCTGATTAAGAGTTATTAGAGGAAGCATATCCGGAACAATAATCGGATGAGGTGTATGCCAATCATTTGCGTCATCTTCCATCCACTCTAATAATTCTGATTTATGGGATCGTAATTGCTGAAGAATATTATCATCTATTGTATCTTTACTACCTCTGAACTCAAGTTCATTTTTATTCCTTCTGAGTTCAATTGAACGTTTCCCCAATTCTCTTAACAAAGATTCAAAAGTCATATTTTACCTTCTACTTTATTTGCATTTTCAATTTTATTTGATAATTTGATTTTTTTTTCGAATTGATTTAAATCGTATCTAGGCGGATTATAAATATTTAATGATTCGGGATTATTCTCTATAATATCGGCAAGGTCCTTCAAGTTGGAGCATGTAAAAAGGATTTGTATATCTGTATTAAATCCTTCACGGCGCATATGCTCAACCAATGTAATTGCTAGAAGGGAATGGCCACCCAGCTCAAAGAAGTTATCATAGATACCAACCCGCTCAACACCCAACACCTCAGACCAGATTTCTGCCAATTGTTTTTCATTTTCAGTCCGGGGAGCAACATACTCCTTTTCCAATCCACTTCCCTCTGGCGCTGGTAATGCCTTCCGATCAATTTTTCCATTGGGGGTCAAAGGCATCTCATCCAACATTACAAATGCCGAAGGAATCATGTAATCGGGTAGTTTTGTTTTCAGGTAATTTCTTATCTCAACAGCATCAGGTAATTCTCCATGAGAAGAAACTATATAAGCGACTAGACGCTTGTCTCCCGGCCTATCTTCCCGGGCAAGGATAACAACTTCCTTTACTCCGGAATATTCCAATATATCCGACTCAATCTCACCAAGCTCAATGCGAAATCCCCGTATCTTCACTTGATCATCTATGCGACCTATAAATTCAATGTTACCATCTTCAAGATATCGAGCTAGATCTCCAGTCTTGTATAATCGAGAGCCTGGCCTATTACCGAACGGTTCGGGTATAAACTTTTCAGCGGTTAGTTCCATTTGATTTAAATAACCGTATGAAAGGCCATCCCCACCTATGTGTAGTTCACCTGATACTTTTAATAACACTGGGTGTATTTGTGGATCTAGAATATATATCTTTGTATTGTTAATAGCTCTACCAATAGAGAACTTTGATACTATGTTGCTGTATTCAACCATGGTCGCAATTACCGTAGATTCTGTTGGACCGTAGGCGTTAAAAAACCGCAATTTATCATACCAGAAGCATGCGAGCTCATTTGAACAGGCCTCGCCCCCAACAACCATTGCATTAACAGTTTCCATTTCTTTAGGATGCATGAGAGCCAAAGCCGAAGGAGGCAATAAAACATGCGTAATAATTAGCTTATTCATAAGTTTTTCAAGAGTAGCTCCAGGAAGTAATAAATCCTTCTGCGCCATACAAAGTGTCGCACCTGAACATAATGCCAATATGATTTCCCATGTTGACGCATCGAAGTTTAATGAAGCAAATTGAAGAATACGGCTGTCAGGCTTAACATCTAACCTCCTGTATTGGTCACTTGCAAGATTACATAGGCCCTGATGATATCCGATTACCCCTTTGGGCTTTCCAGTTGATCCGGAAGTATAGAGTATGTAGGCCGAATTTTGACTTGACGCTACTACTACAGAAGCATCTTCACTCTCTTTAGCAATATTCTTCCAGTCCGTATCCAGACAAAGCAATATAGGTCTACGTAGAAATGATTCTTTATCAGCTGCTTCAGAAAATAAAGTGGCTAATCTTTCCATACTCAACAACACCGAAATATTTGAGTCAACCAATATAAAAGCTAAGCGTTCTTCAGGATATTCAGGGTCTAACGGCACATAAGCCCCCCCCGCCTTTAAAGCACCTAATATACCTATTATCATTTCTAATGATTTATCGAGATAAATACCAACAGGAACATCAGGGCTGACTCCCAAAGATCGTAGATAATGCCCCAGCTGATTCGTTCTTCTGTTCAACTCTCTATAACTTATATGATCATTTTCAAATATTACCGCTATCGCATCAGGTGTCCGAGTTGCCTGATCTTCAAATAATTTGTGGATACACTTGTCTTTCGGATATTCAACAGCCGTATTATTCCACTCATATAACAGCTGATGTAACTCAGCCTCAGAAAGCACATCAACAGATCCAACTGCCATCAGAGGTTCATTCTCTAACGCATCAGCAATATGCTCAAGGGCCGTGTTCATATACCTGCATACCTGGTAAGGATCTATGGGTCTCTGCACTTGAGCTGTCAGTGAATATCCTTCTCCCAGATCATTTACCGACAGGGCCAAGGGATAATTTGTTCGTTCCTCTGAAAAGAGTAATTGCATCCCTCTCCTAGGGGCATTTGCTTCTTTAAAGGGAGAGGACATCGGCTGGATGTGACGATAGTTCAAGAGCGACGTGAACAGAGGCATCGGTGATACTACTCCGCTACATCGTTGGGCCAGTGCTAATGATGCATGCTCATGTTTAAGTAATTCGGCAAGCATCCGATGGGTCTTTTTAATCGTTTCTTCTACTCCATCGTCTTTTACATCGATTCGTACTGGTAAGGTGTTGATAAACATCCCCATTACCCGATCCGCTCCCTCTCCTCCCTGCATACGCCCAAAAAGTACTGTGCCGAATACCACATCATCGCTACCGCATAAACATGCCAACACACGGGCCCACGCTAAATGAAACATACTCGCTGCTCCAACTCCCAGTAATCGGGCGTGTTCACGAAGCCGCAGACATAACAACATGTTAACTTCCAGTCTGGCCTCTTCTATATCCGACCCATCGCCCCTCACATCTAATAGGCCATAGGGCGCTGTAGGTTCTTCAACATCGGAAAGCATCTCCCTGAAAAACGCCTCATGTTCCTCATGGCTAACCCCCAACCGAGTCTGTGCAACATAGTTTCTGAAGGGTAACGCGGCAGGCAGACTGGATTCCTCACCAGCAAGATACGCGTCAAGCTCTTGACTAAATATTTTCATAGTGGTGTTGTCGTCTATCAAGTGATGGGACAACCATGCAAACAGCCATCGACCATCCCTGTCATCTCTGGCAATAAAGGTGTGCATCATCGGTGCCTTTCGGATATCCATACGAAAATTGCCACGACTAAAACGTTCCCGCATCTGATCGGCAGCGTCACCGGCCGACGGATCCAGTAACACTTCTTCAATAGGTAGCGTGGCCTTCCTCCACACCACCTGCACAGGTTCGGGCAAATCTTCCCACAGAACAGCCGTACGCAGAATGTCATGCCGGTCAATTATGGATTGAAAAGCGGTAAGGAAACCGTCTAAAAGCTCCCGACATTCAAATGCCCATAGCGAAAGCACAACATATGGATCGCTTTCACCTCCCATCAAGTAATGGAAGAAGATACCTTCCTGCAGAGGCGCAAGTGGATAGATATCCTGTATGTTGGCCACACCGCCAGGTGTTGCCCTAATGATCTGATCGATGTCGCCTTGTTCCAACGTTACCAGTGGAAGCAGATCAGGCGTGAGGCTATCACAATCAGGTAAAATAAGATTAGGCGGCACTTCCTCAGATGTTTCATCTTTCCCTATGATAACGGCGAGATCCTTCAAAGTGGAGCTTGTAAAAAGAGACTGGACATCAGTTTTAAGCCCGTTGCGGCGCAATCGTTCGATCAGTTGAACCGCCAGAAGCGAATGGCCGCCTAACTCGAAAAAGTTGTCATGCCTGCCAACTTGCTCCACATTGAGAAGCTCGGACCATATCCGCGAAAGGGCTTCCTCCACCTTGCCAACCGGGGCTTCGTATACTCCCCTGGAATAGGCATCATCATCAGGCGCGGGTAATGCCTTATGGTCTATCTTCCCGTTGGGTGTCAGAGGAATCTCCTCCAAAGCCATATAGGCTGATGGCAACATATACTCCGGCACCTGGTTCGCCAGGCTACTTCTCATGTCTTCGGCGGTAATCTCCTCACTGGTCTCCCTGACCGTGTAGTAGGCTATAAGACGCTTCTCCCCGGGGATGTCTTCCCGAGCCAGTACAACGACTTCTTTAACACCTTCTACTTCACTCAGCCTAGATTCAATCTCTCCAAGCTCGATACGGAAGCCTCGGATCTTCACCTGAAAATCGTTTCTGCCAAGAAACTCAATGGTTCCATCAGGAACCCACTTTCCCAAATCACCGGTCTTGTACATACGGGCATCAGGCTTTTTAGTAAATGGATCAGGCATGAAACGCTCGACAGTAAGATCCGGCATGTTCAGGTAACCACGTGCGACTCCAGCTCCTCCAATATATAACTCTCCTGCCACACCAATAGGAACAGGCTTTCCATTCGCGTCCAGAATGTATATATAAAGATCAGGAATTCGCGATCCAATAGGACTATCAACATAGTATTTTGTATCGATAGGATCTAACGGGTGGTATGTCACATGAACAGTAGTCTCAGTGATGCCGTACATGTTGATAAGCTGTGTCTCTTTCGTATCGTTTCTCTCAAACCAGGGTTTAAGTATCCCAACCTCCAGGGCTTCGCCACCAAAAATGACTTTGCGTAATACGTGGGATTGCATGCTCCCTGCTTGTGCGTCGATCACCTGTCTAAAGGCGCTTGGAGTCTGATTGAGAATGGTTACCTCTTGCTGACATAGCAGTTGGTAAAATTCTTCCGGCGAACGGGAAAGAATCTGTCCTACAACAACAAGTCGCCCGCCATAAAGCAATGCACCCCAAATCTCCCATACAGAAAAGTCAAAGGCATATGAGTGAAACAGTGTCCAGATGTCATTCGCAGCAAAATGATACCACTCCTCTGTGGTGCTGAAAAGCCGAACGACATTGCCATGCTCAACCATCACTCCCTTAGGTGTTCCTGTGGAGCCGGAGGTATAAATCACATATGCAAGGCAATCCGAGGTAAATCCCAGATTCTTGGGGTTGCTAGAGGAACATCCTTCCCATAGCAAGGTATCACTATCCACCTCGATAACCGGTATGCTCTCAGGCAGATCACACCACCTGTCCTTTAGAGATGAATGGGTAAGTAGCGCCATAGGTGCACTGTCTTTAATGATGTAAGACAGTCGATCAATCGGATACCCAGGATCCAACGGCACATAGGCTCCACCCGCCTTTAAAATAGATAAAATACCCATCACCATTTCTATGCTTCTTTCAACACCAATTGCAACAAGACTATCTGGCTTAACTCCAAGTTCCACAAGATAATGAGCGAGTTGATTCGCACGACGATTCAATTCTCGATAACTTATTTGTTCATTCTCAAAAACTACTGCTACGATATCAGGCGTAATCTCTACCTGTTTCTCAAATAACTCATTGATACATTTATCCTTGGAATATTCTGCATCTGTTTCGTTCCACTCTATAAGTAGTTGATGCGATTCTTCCTCCGAAAGTATGGATATTTCTGATATCTGTTGTCCAGGATTGGACACCATCCCGCCCAACAAGGTCTGCAAATGCTTCATCATCCTGGCAATTAATTTCTTATCAAAACGAGTAGGATCATAACAAAAATTAAAAAAAGTATTCTTCCCAGAGGAAGCAGTAAAAGTAAGGGGATAATTCGACCTTTCAAATGTTTTAACCTTTTGTATTTGAATTCTCTTAACCTTTTTTGACCAATCTCTATGACTATTTTTAACTGGTTTCGAATTAATTGGATAGTTTTCAAAAGCCATAAGGCTTTCAAATAATGGCATGCTCTGCGTCACTTCGCTCCATTTTTGAATATCGGTCAGCGAACAATATGAATACTGGTCTCTTTCAAAATTATCTCTATGTAACTTTTGAAGCCATGTAATAACAGAATCATCTCTTGTAATACGCACTCTTAAAGGCAGTGTGTTTATGAAAAGGCCTATCATTGTCTCAATCCCAGGCACTTCTGCATGACGTCCCGAAACAACGGTGCCAAATATTACATCATCCTCATCACTGTAGCAACCTAACAAGAGCGCCCAGGCGCCTTGTACTAAAATGTTCATAGTCAGATTGTGTTCACGTACAAATGTTTGATGCTGCTGGGTTACCTCGGTTGAAAGTTGTATACTATGTTCTTCGTATTTTCTGTCAGGATCATGAAATTTTCCTGAACCTCCTCTCAATCCAATTGGGGTAGGCATTTTAAAACCTTCTAATTTACGTCGCCAGAATTGCTCTGCACTTTCTTTATCCTGCTCCATCACCCAAGCTATAAATGATTGATAAGGCGGTGAGTATTCCAGCCTGCTTTCTCTACCGGTACAATAGCTATCGTATAATTCAAAAAGTTCTCTAAAGAAGATAGGAACAGACCAACCATCCATTAGCAAATGATGTTGACTCCATATAAGCTGATATATATTATCACTAAACTGAATGAGAGAACACCGCATCAAAGGGGCTTTGTCTAATTCAAAACCCTGAGCTCGATCAGCGGCAAGAAACTTTTCTAATTCCTTATGTTGAACCTCAGCTTTTTTCCCTTTCCAATTATAATGGCTAAAAGGCAGTTTTACAGAGCTATATACTACTTGCTTTGGTTCTTTAACCTTTTGCCACAAAAAGCCGGTCCTCAAAATCGAATGGCGGTTTACCATCTCCTGAAAAGCAGTTTCTAATGCCATGCAATTTAACTCGCCCCCTATCTCTAAGCAGATCTGCGGGCAATAGACTTCAGAATCAGGGGCTAATAGGCCATGAAAAAGAAGACCCTGCTGCATTGGCGAAAGAGTGTACACATTCTCAATGTTTCTTTTTAACATTTTATTAATTCTCCACATTATTATGGTTTAGTACTCAACCGCTTGCGGCGGAATAATGGACCTTTCATTTTGGATTAAGCACTTATCTTGGAGTTTAACTCCTTTTATTCATTCCCAAATATCTCATCGATCTCCTCTTGGCTAATTGCAGCAAATGGAAAATCAGACGGAGTAAACCCTCCTGCTTCAGGAGATAGACAATGTGTTATAATGGACTCCAGATTATCCTTAAACCCTGCAGTCAACTTTTCAATGGTTTCTTTTCGATGGTTGCTCCTGCAGTACGTTATACCAAATGACAATCTTCCTCCGGACACAGATCCACCAATACCTATCAAATGGGAACGCTGGTTACCTGCCCCCACGATTCTTCCAGAATATTCATTTGCACTAGTGAACAGAGTTGATCTCTTTTTACCAGAATCGAACTGCCCCAGGTAATTAAAAGATACTTCTGCCTGTGGAAACTGACTTAATTTCTCAGAAATTGTGGCGTCTCGATATAAATATCTCAAAAGTCCATAACCAATACCATGTTTTGGAATCCCCCGGACCTGCTCTTTAACCGATTTCAATAACTCACCTGTATGAGAACTATCAGGTAACCTGATCAAAAGAGGATAAACAGAGGTAAACCAACCAACTGTACGTGATAAATCAACATCATTAAAAAGGTCCTCTCTCCCATGGCCTTCAAGATCAATCAACAGATTCTTTTCACCCGTCCACTGCGAAAAACTCATCGCTATAGCAGTTAATAAAACATCATTAATTTGTGTATGGTATACTTCAGGGACTCGATGCAATAATGCATCTGTCTTTTCTTCACTCAAAACCATCTGAATCACGGACTCTGAAGACATTTTATTTTTATCCTTTTTCAAAGGATAATCTATGGGCAACGCGGACACCTCTTGTCTGGATTCATCTAACCAGTATGAAATTTCATCACCGATTTTATCTGATTGGGCATACTCTGACAGGCGTTCCGACCACTGTTTGAAGGAACTCGACTTTGGTAGAAGAGATATACCATCGCCATGGCTGAATTGCTCATAGATTGTTCGAAGGTCATCGAGAAGAATACTCCATGATACAATATCAACAGCTATATGATGGATGATAATTAATAGGCGTCCAGTGTCTAAGCCCATCCTTAGCAGCGCCGTTCGAATCAATGGGCCTTCAGACAGATTCAGGCTCGATTGAAGTTCATTAGCTGTTTCATGAAGAATCTCTATTCGGTCATTCGGTTGTATTTCAGACAAATCCGCTTCTATGAAGGGTAAATCTTGATCTATTCCACTAAATCTCTGCTCCCATCCGTTTTTCGCTTTTTGGAACCTCAACCGTAAAACGTCATGATAACTCATCAAATACTCAATTGATTGTCGCAATAAATCCGAATCAATATCAGAGGGGACTTCCAACATAACGGCTAGATTAAAGTGGTGGGATTCTGCAAATTCCTGCTCAAAAAACCAGCGTTGAATCGGAGTTAGGGGTGCAGAACCGGTCACAATATCCTGTTCTGCATCAACAATGCCGATTCTTTTAACTACAGTAGCCAGTTCATAGATATTCTGGTTTTGAAACATGTCTAGTGGTGTAATCTCTAAGCTTTCTTTCCTTGCCCTGGCGACAATTTGGATGCTGAGAATGGAATCTCCCCCTATCTCAAAAAAATTGTCGTAGATTCCGATCCTCTCAACATCCAATACTTCGGACCAGATTTTAGCTAATTGCTTTTCATTTTCAGACCGGGGAGCGACATACTCTTTTTCCAGTCCACTCCTATCAGGGGCAGGAAGATTCTCCCGATCTACTTTGCCATTGGGCGTTAAAGGCATTTCATCTAACATCAAAAATATTGAAGGGATCATGTAATTGGGGAGTTTCTCCTTCAGGTAATCCCTGATCACAGCTATATCCATAGTTTCATTTTCATCAAGTACAATGTAAGCTATTATTCGTTTTTCACCTTCAATATCCTCTCTCGTTATCACTACACTTTCCTGCACACACGTATGTTCCTTTATTACCGTTTCTATCTCCCCCAATTCCACTCTATAACCATGAATCTTTACTTGATGGTCTACTCTACCAATGAAATCAATATCCCCTGATTTACGATATCGAGTTAAATCACCAGTGCTATATAATCTTTCTCCAGTATGATTAGCAAATTGATCAGGAATATATTTTTCAGCAGTTAATGCCGGTTTATTAAAATAGCCTTGGGAAAGGCCATTACCCCCTGTAAATAATTTTCCTGAAGTCCCGATTGGTGCTATTTCGTGGTATTGATCCAATATATATACTTTTGAATTAGATATAGCTCTCCCAATAGGTATTGATCTTTCAATACTTGAAATATTATCCACTGGATACCAACAGGTAAAGGTTGTATTCTCGGTTGGACCATAAACATGTATTATTTTGCTATATTTATTTTTATATAATAATTTTTTGACATGAGATGTAGATATAACCTCACCTCCAGTCAGTAATTTCCGTATATATCTTAAGTCATAAATATTCTCGTCAATAATAAGGTTGAAAAGAGCTGTTGTTAAAAACAATATTGATATTTGATTATTTATTATTATCGATCCGAACATCGATAACGATAGATTCTCGAAAGGTACAACAGTAATAGTAGCGCCATTCAACAATCCTCCCCATATTTCAAATGTTGATGCATCAAATGAGATATTTGCCGCTTGGGCAATAATGTCATCCTGTTTAATATCGATATAATTTGTATCTAATACCAGCCGATTTACCGCTCTGTGAGGGACAGATATGCCCTTTGGGATACCCGTTGAACCAGATGTGTACATTAAATATGCGAGTTCATCCGCATGATTTAGATTTGGTGGGTTGTGTTCTTCTTCATGTGATAATTCGTCCTTTATTTCATCCAATAAAATTATTTTTCTGCCTATGCCAATATTATTCAGCTCTATCCTTTTTTCTTTAGGAATAAAAGCAATACCAGGAATCGTTTTTAATATTTCATCTTCAGGAATTTTACTTCCATTGGCAATCATTTTATCAATTATCTCAGTGAAAGTGATTTCTCCTTCACCACGAACAACTATATCAATATTACTATCACCAAGAATGGTATTATATTCACTAGTAGCATAAGGACCACCCGTTACAATTGGGATATCAGGAAACCAAGCCTTGATAATAGCAATTGTTTTATGGAAAAAATCTTTATAGAGTGATAAAGTTCTGACACCAATTAAATGAGGCTTATGTTTTATGATTTTCTTTTTCAAATCACTATAATTATCAAAATCAATCATCGCTTTTGCGATTTTCCCATTAACACTTCTGCCAAAATGATCATTTAAATATGTTAATAAATACATTAAACCTAATGGTGCTTCGATTAAATTATTTAATGAATAATCATCCGTACTGAAATTTTGAGAAAGATCCAATAGAAGGATATTCATTTTACATTTTTCAGTATCTCCATCTTCCTCTTTTAGACTCAGCCCTGTATATTCAACGCATGTATTTTTATTTTTTTCATCTTTATTTAAATGTTTATCACTATCAATTAAGTTTTGTATCTCTTTATATTTTTCAAGCCCCCCAGGTAGATAAGCATTATATTTGGCATAAATTTCTTCATATGATAAAATATTTTTTTGTATTTGAAGTACATATTTCAACCGCTCAGGATTTAAAAAATATTCATTGAAAAATTTAATCTGAAATCTTTTTGAAAAACCTTTAGAAAAAGGCATCGTCTCGCTTATATCATGATAAGAAAAGTTACTTGCTCTTTCTATTTTATCCTTTGATATGCCATTCTCTATAGCCAATTTAGCCATATCAGTATTTGGAAATATCTTTAGAGCACTGATGTATGGAAAATGAAGCCACTTTATTCCAGATATAAAATCAAGTGACATCAATGCTTCCTCTTCGGTTTCAGTTGGAAATCCAAACATTACAAATAGGTCAGTGAGAATATGTGGGTGCTTGTCACATAAGTATAACAAGGAATCTCTTAGTTTATTTATATCAAGATTCTTTCTGATTAACTTTTGAAGTCTTGGAGAAGCAGATTCTAAAGCCAATGCTAATTGAATAACCCCTGCTTCTGACATTAAATCAATATAGTCTGTTGTTAGAAGATCACCTCGTAATCCATTCGGAAAAAGTAAACTAATTTTCAAATTATTTTTAATCAAAAGTTCGAAAAATTTTTCACTATTTCTTCTATTAAGATTAAAGATATCATCTAACATAGAAAATTTTTTGTACCCATATTTGTCATAATAATAGCGTATTTCATTAAATATGTTCTCCGCTGATCGGTAGACATGGTTTTTTGGCCATATTTTATGGCAATATATGCAGTTATACGGGCATCCTCTCGTTGCCTGAACACTTATATGTCTTGTCACGGCTCCTTCGCCAATATACTGATCATATTTATTATAATCTACCAGAGTTCTATCCGGCATAGGTAATGAATTAAAATCTAGTATTTGTTTTCGTTCTGGAGTCACAAATAAATAATCATCTATATCTTTCAAATTTTGCAATTGACTGAAGGGAATATCTTTTAAGGCGTGGAAATTGGAGAGTATAATATTCGCTTTGCTATCATTAATCATGAAAAGATACCGATTATCATTATTCTTTATATCAACTGGGAAATATGCTGCTCCAGCTTTCAAAATACTAATGATAGTGACTATCATTTCATTTGACTGATAATCCATTATCGCAATAATTGAATCAGGTCCTACACCATTTTTTCTCAGATAATGTGATAACTGATTGGCTTTCCGGTTTAATTCTCTGTATGTTATCTTACTATCCTCAAACACAATGGCTGTGGCATCTGGTGTTTTCTCAACCTGTTGCTCAAATAACTCATGGATGCATTTGTCTCTGGGATATTCAACATCTGTATCATTCCATTCAATTAATAGCTGATTCGATTCTGCCTCGGACAACATGGATAATTCCGATATCCGTTTTCCAGGATTTTCTGATAATTTGCTAAGCAAATTCGCAAAATGTATCGTCATACTGGAAATAGTATTAATATCAAACAAATCTGTAGCATAATTCAGAATCCCGGCCAATCCATCTGATGTCTCCCACATCCATACATCCATATCGTGCAACGATTTCCCTACCCCTGTCCCCATTCCATTGACAGTCAATTTCGACATCTCAAATGTGGCACTTGGCACATTTTGCAGAGAAAAAAGTATTTGGACCAATGGACTACGAGTCATATCTCTTTTTGGTTGAAGCGCATCTACAAGTTGCTCAAACGGCAGATCCTGGTTCGCGTATGCGTCCAAAGCTGTCTTTCTCACTCGCTGTATAAGTTCTGAAAACGTCGGATTACAAGATAAATCGTTTCGCATCACCATTGTATTAATAAAATATCCAATAAGCCCTTCTATCTCATTCAGGTTCCTGTTCGCAATGGGAGATCCAACCGGTATGTCAGTTTGTCCGCTGTAATGTGAAAGCAGTACCGAAAAGGCTGAAAGAAGTACCATGTACAATGATGCTTGATTGTCTTGACTGATTTTTTTAAGTCTTTCCATTACATCTGCTTCAATGAAAAAACGTAAGGCATTACCCCTGTAACTCTGAACCAACGGACGCGGTCGGTCTGTCGGCATATCAAGGGTAGGTAAATCTGAGAGTTGTCCCTTCCAGTAGAAAAGCTGATTATCAAGTACTTCTCCTGAGAGATGTTTCCTCTGCCATACCGCAAAATCCGCATATTGTATCGGTAAATCCTCTAATGGTGACGACTCACCTCTTGAATAAGCATCGTAAAGCTTAGACAATTCATTTTGGAATATTCCCATAGACCAACCATCAGAAGCTATATGATGCATGGTCAATAACAACATATGTTCTTCTTCGTCCATTAAAAGTAACTTCGCCCTTAGCATTAAATCCTTTTCAAGATCAAAGGTAAGAAAAAACTCATCTGATGTAATCCTTCGGGATTCTTTCCCTCTATCGGCAGAGAGGACGTTACTCAGATCTACCAGGTTCGGAATACCAGGTATGCCTTCTTCAATAACCTGTACAGGTTTTCCATCAATCTCCTCAAATTTCGTCCGTAAAGCTTCGTGTCGGCGGACGATCTCCCCTAATGTCTGTTTAAACGCCTTTATGTTAATCCGGCCCTTAAGATCCAGAGCCATCGGTATGTTATAGACAGGATTGTCTGGAATAAGTTGATCAAGAAACCACAACCGCTCTTGGGCAAAGGATAAAGGAAGAAGATCACCTTGTCTGGGTACTGGTTCAATAGGAGGGATATTAACCTCTCCCTCTTTTATAAACTCTTCGATTCTCTGACTCAACCCTTCTATACTCGGCACCTCAAACAGAGTCCGTAACGGTATCTCCACTGAAAACACCTTCCGTATCCTGGAGATAACCTGCGTGGCTAAAAGCGAATGACCGCCTATCTCAAAAAAATTGTCATAAATTCCAATACGTTCCAAGCGCAATACATCACACCAGATGTCAGCAAGTGACTGTTCAACAGGCGTCCGAGGAGGAAGATACTCTTGGTTTAATCCTATCCTCGACTCCCAGGGCACAGGTAATCTCTTTCGATCTATCTTGCCATTAGGAGACAAGGGCAATTCCTCAAGGGGCATAAATGCGGATGGCACCATATAATCAGGTAGTTTTGCTTGAAGATATCCCCTCAGCTCAGGAATTAATTTCCCTGCTATCTTGCCCTGCAATGGATTATTACCATATTCATTCAAAGATTTTATTGGTGCATCTTCGTCATATAACACAGCTCCTAAACCAATGGAAGGAATCACTCCTTCGCGTCGACGCCTGAATACTGCATTGTAACTTCCCTTACTGTTTGTTCTCGATAGACATACCTCTACCCAATAACTCAATTCACGGCCTAGGTTCAGGATATCTGTAGGTGCTATTCCGACATTCGACTTTTTTGAAAAACCTTCGTTAAACTCATTCTTTGTCATGTTGCTTGAGTCCCCGCTATCCAGCCAGTCCATAATTTGGTTTTCTCTTTCCAATCGAGCATTGGGGATATCTCGAAGACCAATAACTTCAGGGCTCTTTTTCGACAGCATATTACGAATCTTGCCAATACCCATATCTTCCATATGACAGTCAAGCCATTCTATTTCTTCATTAAATATTTCTCCATCTCCGATGTTAATCATCACGTCATACCTGAAACGGGTAAGTTCATTATGATATCTTCCGTTTTTGAGCCAAACCCTCACATTCCCTATCTTGGGAAAACGATCCTTGAGATCATAGAAAAAAGCTGGAACAAGAAGGAGTTCCTCTTCCTGGGAGAGGTGTTGATGAACTAACTGCCTGAGTTCTTCCCCTGTTAAATCATGCGACGCTTTGTACTCCTGTACAGATGCGTGATATAAATCAAGCAGATTATAATCTCTGACATCACCGATAAATATAGCACCTCCTGATCCCACTAACTTTATAGCCCCTTCCAGCACCTTAAGTAGATAATCAACCCCAGGAAAATACTGGATAACAGAGTTTAAAATCACCGTGTCAAAGCTTTCACTCTCTATTTCACTAAAATCATGCGCTTCAGTGTTTAATAATTGCACATGGGAAAGGCTTTCTACGCTTTTCTTCATCTTTTCCACATATCTAATAGCCTTCTGGGAAAAGTCCGAACCCCAATACTTGCCGCAATCAGGTGCGATCCTGGATAACAAAAGCCCTGTCCCACAGCCTATTTCAAGTACAGAATCAGGTTTTAAAAACTTTATTCTCCCCACTGTCTCATCCACCCATTCACGCATCTCATCTTCTGGGATCAACTCGCCAGTATAACTACTTTCCCAACCTGTGATATTGAAGGTCATATCTTCCTGGGAATTTGATCTGGCATAGATATCTTCGTATAGTTGCTGCCAACTCAAAACATGATCGATCTGTGTCTCATTAACCTCTGCATCCATCCACTCACTTTTCCGCTCCGGGACAACGTAACCTACCAAACGCTTATCACCAGGTTGTTCCTCTCGTGCTATCACCACACTCTCTCGTACACCAGGATGCTCAGACATCACCGACTCGATCTCTCCAAGTTCAATACGATAACCGCGAACCTTTACCTGATGATCTATCCGGCCATTAAAATCAATATTCCCATCTAACCGATAACACGCTAAATCCCCACTCCGGTATAATCGAGCACCTCCTCTGTGATCGAAGATATTAGGAATAAACCGTTCTGCAGTCAGATCAGGTCGATGTAAATACCCACGTCCTACACCATCTCCACCAATATAGAGTTCTCCGGAAACCAAAAATGGCACAGGTAGAAAGTGAGAGTCAAGCACATACAGCTGTGTATTCCCAATGGGCCTACCAATAGGCGCTGAGCCGTTAATCGACTCACCCTTTTCAATCTCATACACACAGCAACCCACTACAGTCTCTGTTGGACCGTATTCATTGACCAACTTCGTCTCTGGTGCATGCTGCTGCCAAAATTTCAGAGTCTCTCCTTTTAACGATTCACCACCTATAATAAAACGTTTGGCGCTTCCTCTAGCATTTTCAGATGAAATCAATTGAGCAAGCAGTTCCAGATGTGCAGGAGTTACTTTGATAATGCTAAAACCACCGTCTTTTTCCAGATAACGACTCAATGACTCCCCAGATTCATCTTCGCTCACAAGAATCACATTGCCTCCCGTCAACAATGGCAAAAACAACCCGGTAATCGTCAAATCAAAACTAAATGACGAATGAACAAGCGAGCCTTGCCCAGAATTTAACTCGTAAGCCATACTGGCCCAGGTGCTGTAATTTGACAGCCCTTGATGAGGAATCATCACTCCTTTTGGTTTACCTGTTGATCCCGACGTATACATGACATAAGCCAAGTTTCCAGGCGCAACCCCGTAACCAGGATTCTCAATGCACTCCTCCTTAATAAAATTCCAGTCTCGATCAATAAAAATCACTTTTAAGGCGTTTTGTTCAGATAAATTACTAATAAGATCTTTCCTTGTTAATAACACCGTCGCTTCGCTATCTGTTAACATAAAACCCAATCGTTCAGAAGGATGGCTTCTATCAAACGGAACGTACGCGCCGCCTGCCTTAAGCACCCCTATAATTGCAATGACCATTTCCGGTGAACGATCTAACAAAATACCTGTTATAACATCTGGGGCAACACCCATATTTCTCAGATGTCGTGCCAGTTGATTAGCTTTCCGGTCCAACTCCAGATAAGTTATTCTTTCATCTTCGAAAGACACCGCTACTGCATCAGGGGTCCTTTCAACTTGATCCTCGATTTTTTCATGTATTAACTTAGCATCTGGATAGTCACTATTTGTGTTATTCCACTCAACAAGCAGTTGATGAGATTCTTCTTCCGATATTATGGATAGTTCCGATATACTCTTTTCAGGATTCGCAACAATTTCTTCCAGTAGATTTGAATAATGTTTCATCAGACGGGTAATAGTAGCCGAATCAAATAGATCCGTGGAATAAACTACATTTCCGATTAACCCTTCCGAGGTTTCCCTTACGTACACTTCCATATCGAACCGTACTGTTTTAGTGCCTGATCCTGCATGAGTGAAAGCTAGTCCGGGCATCTCAAAGCCTGAAACAGGTTCGTTCTGTAAAGCGAATGATATCTGTACCAGAGGGTTCCGGCTCGTATCTCTTTCAAGCTGGACCTCATTTACAAGTTGTTCAAAGGGTAAGTCCTGATTAGTATAAGCTTCCAAGGCATTCTTCCTCACCCTGCCCATAAGCTCTAAAAAGGTTGGTTTCCCGGATAGATCCGTTCTCATTACAAGAGTATTCACAAAAAAACCGATAAGATTCTCGATCTCCTTCTTATTCCGATTAGCGATAGGTGTGCCAACTGCTATATCTTCCTGACTGCTGTAACGAGAAAGAAGAATTGCAAAGGCAGCAAGAAGGGTCATGTACAATGAAGCATTCTTCTCTTGGCTAAGAAATCTTAGTTTTTTCGTTAACTCCAATTTGATAATAAAAGATAAGGTATTACCTCTAAAGGTTTGAATAGCAGGTCTTAAAAAATCCGTGGGAATCTCAAGGGGAGTTATATCTGATAGTTGTTCCCTCCAATATAAAAACTGGCTATCAAGGCCTTCTTCCGATAACCACGTACGCTGCCATACAGCAAAATCAGCGTACTGTATTGGCAAGTCCGGAAGAGGTGATGGATCTCCAATTGAAAATGCACGGTACAATTCCGTCAACTCTTTCTGGAATATTCCCATGGACCAACCGTCAGAGGCAATGTGATGCATGGTCAATAACAACATATGTTCTTCTTCGTCTATTAAAAGTACCTTTGCTCTTAGCATTAAATCCTTTTCAAGATCAAAGGTAAGAACAGACTCATCTGATGCAATCCTTAAGGATTCTTTCTCTCTATCGGTAGAGAGTAAGTTACTCAGATCTACCAGGTTCGGAATATCAGGTATGTCTTCTTCAATAACCTGTACAGGTTCTCCATCTATCTCCTCAAATTTCGTTCGCAAAGCTTCATGCCGGCGGACGATCTCCTGTAACGTCAACCTCAAAGCAGGTGTATTAAGCTGCCCTTTGAGACTCAGGGCTATTGGGATATTATAAAAAGGATTATTAGGAACAAGTCGATCCAGAAACCACAAACGTGACTGGGCAAATGAGAGTGGAATCGCTTTACCCCTAATTATTGGTAATATCCTGCCATCACTAAGATTGTTGTTTACCGCAGATATCAATTTCTGTCTTTCAGCTTCTCTTAGAATAAGTTCTCGTTTTTCATAAGGAAGGCTCAATACATGTTTAATCAAATTATCCATTATTCTCCTCACATTGCATAATAATTAAATGAAATCCATGCTACAGGTGGCGGGGGACCAAACGGTAAAGGTAATTTATTTGATATGTTTCTATGATTTGTTAATTTGAAAATTATAGGAATTATGAGATCTTTTTAGCTGGAACAGGACTATTCATCTCCTGCAAGAATCCTCTTTTTGATTTCATCATTGGAAATCCCATCAAATTTTTCAACAATCTTATTCAAGGCGTCATTACCTACCCCTTTCAATCGTTCATCCAATTGCATCGTTTCTACCAGGTCAGATAAGTCGGCGATGGTGGACTTTTCAAACACATTGCGATAGGTCAAAGTCACGCCAAAAGCCTCTTTTATTCGAGAAATAAGCTGTAGTGCTATCAAGGAGTCTCCCCCAAGCTCTAAGAAGTTGTCTAAGCGTCCTATTTGCTGAATACTAAATAATTCCTGCATAATTTCTATAAGAGTATGTTCGTGCGGATTTTGCCAAGTTACATAGGGGACACTTGATTCTTGCCTTGGATATACTGCCCTTTTCGGATTAGTCTTCGCTTTTCTTTCTAATATGTTTAGAGGTTGCTTATGTTCAGTCATAATGTTAATACCTTTTGAGGTAAAGATAATCTGAGGGAACACGCAACCATTCAGAATACGACTAAATGCCCTTACACCAGCATTGGCCATCTTTCCATTTTTAATATCCTTCATTATTTCACTACTGAATAACGGCTTTATAGCTTTCCCTGCCATTCCCAGTTCTTGCCAAAAACCCCAGTCGATTGTCACTGTAAAAATATTCTTCTGATATGTGTTGTAAAAAGCAAAAGCGTCAAGAAACGCATTTGAGGCACAATAGTCCACTTGACCAATTAGTGGTAAAATTGAGCTAAGCGAGGAACAGAGAATCATAAAATCAACTTCTTTGTCTTTGACTAAATCTTGAAGCAACAAGGTACCTTTTACTTTTGGACCTAACACCGCTTCAGTCTCTTCAATTGTTTTCCTGTAAATCATTCCTTGCCCCAAAATCCCTGCTGTGTGGATGATCCCATCCAAATCGCCAAATCTTTCATTAATAATGGATAGCACAGCCTTCATATCTTCCTCATTAGTCACATCAGCGCTAATAACTTCCACTTCTGAACCAAGTTTTTCTATCTCCTTCAGCCGCAGAATCTTATTACTTATTTTTTCAGTATTAACTTTTACTAAATTCTTTGTATATTCTTCCCTGCAGTCTTCAAAGTTTTGTTGAGCAATAATTAGCCCAGTATCAGTATTTCTTCTTCTTTGTTTATCTTCGGGATAGGCTTTCACGTTGAGAAAACCATGCTTTCGTAATACTTCCTCCCATGTATCAAGATTTAACAGAGGGGAGTATTTTCTTAAGTCTTCGTCGGAAAAATACCACCACCCTTCAGCTAACCCCCATATCATATCATTCCATCGTCGATTCTTCACAGGCTCTATCAGGCACAACATTCCGTCAGGAACCAATAACTTCTTGAGATTTAATATAGTCGCCTCAATACTGGGAGTTGCATGTACAACATTATACCCCAATATAATATCAAAACTAAACTTATCGTACCCCTGTTCCTCAGGGTCCTTTGAGATATCAAAGGTATTAAACCTCATAAAGTCTATATTACGTTTTGATGCTTCCGATCGAGCATTATTAACAAACGTTTTACCTATATCTGTAAAATAATACTCAATATTTCTGCCTGGCAGTTTTTTGAGTATATCGTAAGTTAACGTACCAGACCCTGCTCCTATTTCTAATATTCTTACTTTCCTGTTTTTTTCTTTTTTTACAATCTTTGAAACTGTCTCAGATAACACTGACAAATATATTCTTTGTTTCGTGTGCTCTACAGTATTTCTTCCGTATCCTTGTAAAAGTGAATCATTACCCTCAGGATATAACACACCTATTGCGGGTATTTCTCCACTTAGTGCTCTTCCATAGCTTCTGGTACAATGGCCTAATAAATCAAGAAGACCTTTAAATTCGGGGTATTTATCAGCAATCAATTCTGCCAAAATATTTGGTTTTACTATTTCTCTTCTCTCTTTATGAAATACTATATTCTCCCCTTCAGTTCTTATGATATCGTCTTCTGTTAATATTTTTATAAAAAAATCATAGAACTTCCTAAAAGCAGGCAATATCTTCAGTGTTAGTTTGAGCTCTTCCTTGTTAACAACATTCCCCTTATCAATGTTTAAGTTGCTATTCTTAAAATAGTCATATACATAACTTGAGCACAGTTCATTAAGGCTTTCCTCAAGGCCTTTATAATTTTCAAGCAATTTTATTCCTAGCTCATTCTCTATCCGTCTTTCGAGCTTATCTATAGAATCTATTTCTTCTTCAAGTAGTATATCTACACTTTTTCCTTTTTCAACTAGCTGTGGGTAATTAATACTGCTTTTCTCAGGACTGCCTGAGAGCCATTCTTTCCATTCTTCTTTTGCTGGGAATTCTGAGCGTCCAATGAGGATGAGTTTCGCTTGCACTTCCTGTGCGATATATTCAGCAAATGCAAGCCCCATTGAGCCTAATCCACCGGTGATCAGATAGATCCCTCCTTCTTTTAACTTTCTTACCCGCTCATATTCATCCTCTAGCCGAATTGGTTCGAGTTTCTCCTCCCATCTGTGATTCCCTCGATAGGCGACAATTGAATTAGAAGGATTGCTAATGAGCTCTGACATAAGAAGGTCTATAAGCTTTTCAATGCGTTGATCCCTTAACTTAGGTATAACGATATCAATGCTTTTACATGTAATATTTTGATATTCTTTTGGAATGACTCTAACTGGTCCCAATAGAGTTGCCTTCTGAGGATAAAGCAGGTCTTGCCCGACTACTTCCTGCATATTGTTTGAAATGACGGTAATTTGAACTTCTTTTGTAACACCTTGAGTCCCAAGTGCTTGGGCTGTAAAAAGCAGACTATAAAAACCTACATCCTGAAATGGTATGACTCTTTTATGGTTTGAATCTGCAGTATTAGCAATTGTGACATTCCAACAGTGAACAATTCTATCAGGGGACTTGCTTTTCGATTGAAGCTCTTTCAGCAAAACATCATAGTGTTCATGATGAGCGGGATTCAGAGCATATTCATTTTCTTTAGAATGACCAAACTCTTTCTGAATAGACACAGTAATAACATCCTGATGTGCTTTTTTCAGTTTCTTTGAGATTTCCGTTCCCACTCCGTACTCGTCAATAAACACTAACCAAGTCATTCTTTTTTGCAGCAGATCGTCCACAAGTGCGATCTCAGGAAGTATAGTACGTTTCCAGGAAGGGACATAGAACCAATCAGCAATATCAGCCTCTTTTTCATCAAAAGATTCATTGTTCGAGTTTTCAAATACTTCGACAGGCTTCACTTGGTCCATTGTCTCAATCCAGTATTTCTGTCTTTCAAACGGATAGGTCGGCAAAAGCACTCGACGACGTTCCTCATGCCTGTGAAACTCCGTCCAGTCAACCTTAACACCTTCAACCCATAACCTTCCCAACGTGGCCAACAGAAATGACATGTCAGATGCCGTCTCATGTGGGTGTCTTATTGAATTCAGGATAACCTGCCCGATCATCAGGTCAGAATCCTGCATTGCCAGTGTTTTAAGAGTCTTACCAGGTCCAACCTCTAGTAAAATCTGATCCTCTGCCTTTAAAATCTCCCTCATTCCGTCCGAGAATCGAACGGTATGACGAATGTGTCTTGCCCAGTAATCAGGATCAATAGCATCCTCTTCGGTAATCCAAGTGCCGGTTACACTGGATATAAAGGGAATCAGAGGCGGATTTCGATCTATCTTTCTCACATGATCTGCATACTCTTTAAGAATAGGCACCATCATTTCTGAGTGGAAGGCGTGGGAGGTATGAAGGTCTATACAAGTTACCGATTGATCCTTCATCATATCTTTAAGTAGCTCAATTTTCTCAGAAGAACCGGAAACCGTGCATTGATTTGCACTATTCACCGATGCGATTGAAAGTCCATTTCCAAGTAATGGTTTTAACTTTTCCTCGGAAAGTGGAACTGCAAGCATTTTTCCTTCAGGGAGATCCTGAATTAACCTACCTCGTAACGCAACCAGTTTGAGACAGTCTTTAAATGAAAATACACCTGACAGGCAGGCCGCCACATATTCCCCAATACTGTGTCCGATCATGGCACTTGGCTTTATACCCCATGATATAAACAGTCTCGCCAGTGCATATTCTATTACAAACAGGGCAGGCTGTGTAATAGCTGTCTGTTTTAGTTTTTCAGCTGCACAACCTATATCATCATCAGAAGGGAATATAATTTTGCGAAGATCAAGACTGAGTTGGGGCTCTAAAATCTCGGAACAGAGGTCTACGTCATTACGGAATCCTTGCTCATCATTATAAAGATTGAGGCCCATATTAATATACTGGGCACCCTGCCCTGGAAACATAAAGATTGCCCTTTTACTGCCTTCTTCTTTGTAACCCGTAAATACCCTGTCAGAGTCTCTTTTTCTTAGAAAATCTAATATCTCATCAGTATCACGACATACAAAGGCACGCCTGTAGTCAAATGACTTCCTTCCCATATGAAGAGAATAGGCCACATCAGATACATCTAGGCCAGGGTATTTTTCCAGATGCTTCACAAGGTTATCAGACATACTATCAAGCGCGCTTGATGTCCTGGCTGATAAAGAGATAAGGTGATAGGGTCGGGAAGTTGTTTCAGACTTAGCATACTCATCAGGTATTGAAGGCGCCTCCTCCACTATCACATGTGCATTAGTCCCGCCAATACCAAATGAACTGACTCCCGCACGCAGTGGATTACTATTACTCTCCCATTCTTTCAGTTCCGTATTGACATAAAATGGACTGTTTACAAAATCAATCTCAGGGTTAGGCTTTTTAAAATGAAGACTGGCAGGAATCTTTTTATACTTTAAAGCCAAGACCGTTTTGATAAATCCAGCTACACCCGCCGCAGCACCAGCGTGACCAATGTTTGTCTTAACAGAACCGATGGCACAAAAACCTTTTTTTTGTGTATGTTCACGAAAAGCTTGAGTTAAAGCTTTCAATTCAATTGGATCACCTAAGATAGTGCCGGTTCCGTGCGTTTCGACATAACTGATCATATCTGCTGTAATACCAGCAGTAGCTTGCGCTCTATGTATGACGCTCGCCTGGCCCTTAACACTGGGGGCCGCATATCCGACTCTTAACGAACCGTCATTATTTATCGCCGATCCACTAATAACCGCTTCTATATGATCCCCATCTTTCAAGGCATCCTTTAATCGTTTCAGAACAACAATACCCATACCACTGCCGGGTGCCGTGCCTTTTGCATCTGTATCAAACGCCCTGCAATGTCCATCAGGGGAAAGGATACCCCCCTCAGTATAAAGATACCCTCTTTTTTTATAATTTCCAACTGAGACACCCCCTGCCATGGCAATCTCACACTCATTATTTAGAAGGCTTTGACACGCGATATGAACTGCAACCAGTGATGTAGAGCAAGCTGTCTGTATATTGAGACTCGGCCCGTGCAGATTTAGTTTGTATGAAATCAAAGGAGAAAGATGATCATTATCGTTTCCTATGCTCAGCCGCATTCCATCAATATTTGCCAGAATGCTGGGATTGCCTATTAGCATTCTTAATAAATATTCATTCACGCTCGATCCAGCAAATATTCCGATAGATACCTTTTCTGTTTCACCAGCGTATCCAGCTCGTTCCAACGCTTCATAAGCACATTCCAAGAATAGACGATGTTGTGGGTCAGTTATTTCAGCATCCCTTGGAGAGAACCCGAAGAATCCTGCATCAAACAACTCAACATCCTCTAAGATTGAACCTGCCTTAACATAAGCAGGATTACACAATATTACTGAATCTTCACCATCCTCCAACAACTCTTCATCACTGAACTGTGAAATACATTCTTCGCTATTTTGTAAATTCATCCAGAATTCTTCTACATTTTTACTCCCCGGAAAACGGCAAGCCATTCCTATTACAGCAATTGATTCATACTTCTCCGATCTTATCATTGTACTTTCTTTCTCATTTTCTTTTTCAACATCTAAATCAGAATGTATGTATTCAGAAAGGAGTCTGACGGTCGGGTATTGAAAAAGGTCCGTCACTTTAATGTCTTTTTTGCTTATTTCTCTAAGTCTTTTACGAACTTTGATTATGAGGAGCGAATGACCACCTAAGTCAAAAAAGTTATCATGAATACTGATCTTTTCAACTCCCAATACTTCAGACCATATTTTCGCCAATTGTTTTTCAACCTCACTCCGGGGAGCAACATACTTCTTTTCCAATCCGCTCCTCTCAGGTGATGGAAGTTTCTTACGGTCAATCTTACCATTGGCTGTTAATGGCATTTTTTTAAACACAACAAAAGCCGATGGAATCATATAATCAGGCAACTTTGCTTTCAGATATTCCCGGATCTCAACGATATCAAGTTCTTTAACCAGGGATGCTGTAATGTAAGCCACCAGACGCTTATCTCCCGGTTGGTCTTCCCTGGCTAGAACAACACTTTCTTTCACACCTGGATATTCCTGAATAACCGATTCAATTTCGCCAAGTTCAATACGGTACCCCCTGATCTTCACCTGGCTATCTATTCTGTCTATATATTCTATAGCTCCATCAGAAAGATACCTCGCACAATCACCTGTCCTGTATAATCTTCCTCCTGCTTCACCATTATTCATATTGGGTATAAATTTTTCCGCGGTTAATGAGGAATGGTTATAATAACCACGAGCAAGTCCTGGACCTCTAATATGCAACTCGCCAGGTGTCCTTACCGGCGATGGCTGGAACAAATTATTCTGGATATATACTCTTGTATTAGTGATAGGACGACCAATAGGGATTACTTCAGAATCGGTATCTTTCAGAATATTATAAAAAATTGAATCTATTGAAGCTTCGGTAGGGCCATACAGGTTATGTAATTCAGCACTTATATTTGATACCAAACGATTCTTTAAATTATTGGATAGCCTCTCACCGCCTGAAAAAATATGTTTCAGGGAACCAAATTGGTCATATTTGGTATTTATTTCATTGGGATATAAAGCATCAAATGAAACGTCTCCCTTTTCATTGTTTCCTGCTTTTAAACTCGATTTATGCTGTCTCGGTATAAATGTAATACCAGGGATATTCTCAAGTACATTATCACCGGGTAATTTTCCTTCCGATTGAATAATTTCTCGTACTATTTCATAAAAGGTAATTTCTCCTTCACCCAATACAACGATGTCTATATTTTCATCTGCAAGGATTGTATTGTACTCACTTGTTGCATAGGGGCCTCCCGTAATTATAGGTATATCTCCACACCACTTCCTTATCTTCGAAACTGTGTAATGGAAAAAATCTTTATATAAAGAAATAGTCCTGATACCAATTACGTCAGGTCCGAAATCATCAATAAGCCCTTTCAGATCTTCATAACCGTCAAAATCAATTCTTGATTTTACTATTTTCCCATATATCTTCTCTCCCAATTTATCATTAAGATATGTCAATAAATACATCAAGCCTAATGGCTCTGCTGATACATCATAGATATCCGAGTTAATATCACCACTGAACAGCATGGAAAGATCAAGAAGCAGAACTCTGAAAGCATCATCTGTTTTTTTGACTACAGGGAAATGTTTTTTAATTTTATCATCAAAATCCGGAGTAGCCATTGATTCGTTCTGCATCAATTCCACGGGTCCAAGTTCATCATTAGAAATATCACAAAAAATCAATATATCGGAAAACGTCTTAATTTCTCCCGGCAGATAGCTATTGTACTTTTGTACCAGTTCATTTTCAGTCAAAATCTTCATCTGGGAGGGAAGAACCTTCAATAAGCGATCCCTGTTCAGAAAATATTCTGTCAAAAACCGCATTTGATATTTTCTTACAAAACTTTTCGGGAATGGCAATGTTTCCGGTATCTCATGAAATCCCCTGTCTACTGATTTGTATATCGACTCTTCAGAAACTCCATTTGATATCGCAAAATTAAACATATCTGTATTCGGAAAGATCTTCAGGATATTCAAATTGGGAAAATCAATCCACTTAATTGATCTCAGAAAATCCAGCGTCATATTCGCCTCTTCCTCAGTTTCTGTTGGAAGCCCCAGAACCATTTGCAATTCCATTATTACATCCGGATAGTTTTCTGTAATATAAGTGATGTTCGAGAAGAGGTTTTCAATATTAAGATTTTTCCTGATTAATTTTTGAATCCTGGGAGAAGCCGATTCCAGGGCCACACATATATCAACGGTTCCCGCTTCAATCAGCAAATCGATATAATCTTCTGTGAGGATATCTCCCCGCAAGCCATTAGGAAAAAATAATTGCAGTTTCAGTTTATGCTTGATTATTTTTTCCAGCAGTTTGCGGCTCTCCTTCTTATCCAGATTAAAAATATCATCAATAAATGTGAATCTTCTGCATCCAGCATCATGACACCTGAGAATCTCTTCAAAAATATTTTCACCGTCTCTAAATATCTGTTTTTTGGGCCAGATTTTATGACAGTATAGACAATTATAAGGACAACCACGGGAAGCCTGTAAAGCAATAGAATGTTTCGCAGGAGCCATACTAATCATTTCATGATATTTTTTATATCTGACTAGGCTTCTGTCCAGTATTGGTAAATCCGTAAGATCATTAATTGGTGGTCTTTGTGCTGTTTTTACCGATTTGACATCAGAATTTTCTAATCGAAACCTTGATGCATATCCTGAAACGTCAGAGTCTTTTCCAATATTCAAAGAATAAGAAGATTTACTATCATCAGATGAATGACTGAGACCTTCTTCATTAACCATCATCTCAAAAAGAGTGGGCACTGCCTGGAAAACTGTAATTCTCTTTTCGGCAATCTCCTTTTTAAGACAAGAAACACTTTTATGCCACTCTGGACGAGCCATGATCAATTGCCCTCCAGATAAAAGTGGCGCGTAGAATTCCCATATGGAAGCATCGAAACTAAAAGGGGTTTTTTGAAAAAATACGTCTGTACTGTCAAAATTGAATTCCGACTGCATCCAAAACATATGATTACATATAGCTTTATGGGAAATCATTACTCCTTTGGGTTGGCCTGTAGACCCGGAAGTATAAATAACATAAGCCAGATTATCAGATGTGACTATGTTTAAAGGCTTTTTACTTGTCGCTAACGCCTTCCAATCCTCATCTAGAACTACGATTGGGATACTTCGATTTTTAATTTCATTTCCTCTATTCTTAACAGATGATGCGAACTTTTTCTGAGTTAAAAGCGTGATAACTTGAGAATCTCCCAGCATGAAGTTCAAACGATCTTCAGGATATCCAGGGTCCAAAGGCACATACGCGCAACCTGATTTTAAAACACCTATTAAACCGATAACCATCTCAACAGACCTCTCCATGTAGATCCCAACAATACCATCAGGATTGAGTCCAAGCCCTTGAAGATATACTGCCAGTTGGTTGGCTTTATCGTTCAGTTCGCAATAGGTAATCCTATTCTCTCCAAACACTACAGCTACCGCATCAGACGATTGTTCTATCTGCTCCTCAAATAACTCATGCAGGCATTTGTCAGAGGAATATTCAGCGCCCGTATCATTCCATTCGACAAGAAGTTGTTGCGATTCTTCTTCAGTTAATATGGACAGTTCGGATAACCGTTTCTCAGGATTTGTTGTAATTTCTCTAAGCAGATTAACAAAATGTCTCATCAACCCGGAAATTGTAGCGGAATCAAACAAATCTGCACTGTACAAAATAGATCCATTCAAACCTTCTGAAAATTCCCAAAGATTTATTATTATATCGGAACTGGTTTTTACTTGCACACCATGCTCTATTGGACTGACAGCCAAATTCGCCATCTCAAAAGAAGATCTTGGGGCATTATGCAGAGCGATTGTTACCTGCACCAAAGGATTACGACTCATATCCCTTTCCGGATGAAATTCTTCTACAAGTAGTTCAAATGGTAAATCCTGGTTCGAATAGGCATCCAAAGCAATCCTTCTCACTCTGTCTATAAGTTCAAAAAACGTAGGATTCCCAGACAGATCCGTTCGCATCACAAGGGTGTTCACAAAAAAACCTATAAGATCCTCTATCTCCTTCCGGTTCCGGTTAGCGATGGGTGAGGCAACAGCTATATCTTCTTGACCGCTGTAGCAAGAAAGAAGAACATCAAATGCCGCGAGAAGCGTCATGTACAATGACACACCCTTTTCTTGGCTGATCGCCCTTAATCTCTTTGTCAACTCAGGCTTAATGAAAAAGGGAAATGTATCACCCCTGTGACTCTGAATCAACGGGCGTGGTCTGTCTGTCGGGATCTCAAGGGGCGTCAGACCTGAGAGTTGATCTCGCCAATAGGAAAGCTGATTGTCAAGCACCTCTCCTGATAACCAATTCCGCTGCCATACCGTAAAATCAGCATATTGTATCGGCAATTCCTCTAACGGCGAGGGTTCACCTCTTAAATAGGCACAGTAAAGCTTAGAGAGTTCATTTTGGAGTAAACCAGTTGACCAACCGTCAGAGGCAATATGATGCATGGTCAAGAGAAATATATAATCCTCTTTGTCCATGAAAAGCAGTTTTGCCCTGAGCATTAAATCCTTTCTCAAGTCAAATGGAAGTATGGATTCCTCTAAGACAATTCTCTCGGCTTCATTCTTTTTGTCAGTTTCAGTAAGATTCCGCAGATCCACCAGGCTGGGAAACGTCGGGATCTCATCCTCAATAATCTGAACAGGCTCTTCGTCTATCACGGTAAATCTGGTTCGCAAAGATTCGTGACGACGCATAATCTCCATTAACGTCTCTCTTAATGCCCATATATCAATCACACCCTTCAGATGCAAGTTCAGCGGAATATTATAAAATGGATTCTCAGGAAACAGTTGATCAAGAAACCATATACGCTCTTGAGCGAAAGATAAAGGAACTCTATTACTATGTGTTAATTGTTGATCTAATTTCTGAACATTCGTTGAAGCTGATTTTGCCTCGTCGAAAAACTTAATAATATCCTTTTTATTTTTTACTATCTGATCATGAAGATCATTATTTAAAACACTTTTCGGACCAACTATTTTCAGCATACCCTTCTCAATCTTCAGTGTTAGTCCAAGATCGCGTAATTTATCTATTATATCTTCAACATTCTTCAGCATAATTTCTCCGTTAAATCAGATTTTCTCAGTGCAAAATTCAGATAATAAATTGATAAATTCTTGAAAGAATTTAATAAAGAAACTCACCCGTTTGCTAAGATCGTGTCGGATGTATCAAGCCTGACCAAAATTGAAATACTTTTTCAAGTTCTTTCAAAGTCACAAAACATGTGCTTTTTATTATGATTTATGTTTCTAATATTTAAGGGTACTGATGATTTTTTCGATGTTACTGATATGTTATAAAACATTATAGAATACATTAGGACTATACTGCTCAATGGAAAGTTCTGACCTTTGAAGGATTAAAATCAGTTTCTTCAAAACGAGCTACATTCTTATATGAATCCTGGGTATAAATCTTATTTTCATATTGTTGTGCTCTTAAAAAGAATTTCCGAAATATTGCTTGGTTACCAAACACATCCTTTCTTATTTGATCTAGAGATATATAATACGAGCCCCTAATATTCGGAAAATGCATCTATATCTCTAGAAATATCCCCTAATCCTCTTATCTTCCTCCCGAGTATTTGAACAACTTTTGCTTCTTGAGAGCAATCGTTAATTCGGATATCGAGTTCATGGCGATAAGCATATTCAAGAATATCATAGGTAAGTAGACGGCTATTAACAAGGCTAAGAACTTTTATAGACATGCAGTCAAACTGGTAGAGTTCCTCTGAACTTAGAAAATGCTTAGCAGCTGGGCTTATATCTTTACCATCATTGGATTTAGGAATAGGGACTCTAACTTCTGCCAAGTTTATTTGCTTCACACCTATTTCTGTTATTTCCTTCAGCTTTTCTTTTACGATAAGATGATGATAACTTTCGCTGTAAATAGGGACTTCAACACTGACCCAGGGGAATATCTTAACCGCGTATTTTTCTATCTTCTCAATTATTCCTTTGTCAAAGTCAGTCGATGCCAAATTAAATCGTAACTCATCCATCCCAAGGTCTCTAAGCTCTTTCATATTCTCTTCTGTTGCGGCAATACCGTTTGTATATGCCCACAGATATATGTGAGAATATTTTTTTCTCACTTGTTCGACAATTTTCTTCGTAATATCAATTGTTCCACTTATCAGAGGCTCTCCGCCACTCACGGAAATCCCACTTATCAAGTCGCTATGCTGATTGATATTCATCAATATCAGATCAAGACTCATGGCGCTCATAGGAGCTTTTTGAAGCATCTCATCAGTTAGCCTTGGACAAAATTTACACTCTGCGTTACAAACAAAACTTGGAAAAATACAAATCCACCTTCCATCTTTACATGCTTGACATCCAGGGCTAAGATTTTCTTTCCCACAATTGGAAACAGTCATCCCCCAATCGTCATATCTAAGGCTCTTCATACCTTCTCTTTTCTTGTTAAGCAATACAAAGAATTCGTCATGTGAAAGTCGGTATGGAACTATAATATTTAAAGAACGAAGTTCATTAATTTCTGCCTCCACATAACGCGCTTGCTTTTCAGGGCATTTCTCTTTTATCTTTTTCAACGCTTCTTCAATAGATAAAGCTCCTTTTGAAAATATTCCAAGAAGCATCAAACTTTCAGGGTCTTCAATGATATGTGTATTGCCACCCTTTGAAACATTGATTTTCCATTCTTCATTTTTCCACCTCACATCGACATTCGGGGCCAAAATATATCTTTGCATATTCAATCACCCTATTTTTTAAAAAATAATTTGATAGTTCAATTAGCGCTATTCTAAATATCCTACGTAATTGGTTATACAATAGAATCTGGGGGTCTGTTTTTCTGAATTAAGTATCATTTCCGCATTTTTATATGCTCTTCTTCCAACATATACTGAAGCACCGTCAAGTATAATTGCGTTCAATTTGTTTGCAATTGAATATATACATCCCCAATCTCTCATGTCAGTTGCATGGGCCAAAGCATCCATGCCTTTTCTTTTAAAACTGAACTGCTCTTTGAAGAAAGTGCCTCTCATTTCCCAAAACTCCTCATTCGATATCCCAACTATGTCAGGCATAATACCAACAGAGACACCAAGTCTTTTTTGGAGTTTTAATGCACTCCCTTTTAACTTTCTACAGAATATTTCATAGTTTATGTTCATATTTTTCAGATTTTCTTTTTTCCCTTCAAATCCTGCATAACCAATGATCCAGTTAAAAGGGATCCTTAAAGTCCTACGTAAAATACTCACCATTTCTGCACCAGTCTTCAAAATGCTCTCTCCAACAAGGCCTATGTCTTCACCAAGTTCACCTTCCTTATAAACCGCCCTACCTTCAAAATATTTGTAAGGATAGTCAGGACAAACAGTAGTTAATATATTTCCTGGCTCCTTGTGGGAATGGTTTGTTTTATCGATATACCATTTGATTAGACTCACAAATTCATCTGGAATTGGCATGACGATGCTATTATTTTCTATCAAGGGTATTGTCTCAATACAGAAAGCAGCCAGTCTATTGACGGTTTCTAATACTACTTTCCCTTTTCTTACATCTTTTGAACATGTGTCTAGTAACAGCTTAAGTCTCTTTTTTATATAATTTTTAATGGCCCTGTTTCTTCCTCTCAGGTATCTATTTACCTTTTCTTCATTTATTATTAATCTATTTTCACTTATAATTAGGTCATTTTTTTCATTTTCATTAGTCACAACACTTACATTATCAATATTAATCTTAGTGTAACTTATAAGCCAATTTACATCTTTTTTATTTTTTTCTTTTTTTATATTTATTAAACTCATATCATCCCAAATAGAAAATCATTGTGTATTTGTGGTTCTTTTTCTAATATATTCGACAAACCAATTTATATTACTATCTCTGTTATTATCCTGTTAGACTCATTGTTAACATTATTTTCATTGTTTAGTAGATACATGAACCTTTCGATCTTCAAGCTCAGTTCCTTGATGCTTTGTGCCTCAAACATAGCACGGACCTGTAGATCTAAAGTGAATACCTCCTTAATCCTTGATATTACCTTGGTCGCTAGAAGTGAATGGCCTCCTATCTCAAAAAAATTGTCATAAATACCAATCCGCTCAACCCCTAACACCTCAGACCAGATTTCTGCGATACTTTTTTCAACTTCAGTCCGGGGAGGAACGTATTCCTTCTCCAATCCGCTTTTTTCAGGTGATGGAAGTCTCTTACGATCCACTTTACCATTGGGAGTAAAAGGTAGTTCAGGGAGCATCACAAACGCCGAGGGGATCATATAATCAGGTAATTTCCTCTTCAGATAATTTCTTATTTCTACAGCATCTGCCTCTTGATTCTCAAATAAAACAATATAGGCAACCAGTCGAGTATTTCCTGGCTGGTCTTCACGGGCTATAACTACGCTTTCACGCACACCAGCATGATTCGATAAAACTGACTCTACCTCCCCCAACTCAATACGATAACCACGGATCTTTATCTGATAGTCTCTCCGACCAATATAATCAATATCTCTATCTTTCAAGTATCGGGCTAAATCACCAGTTTTGTATAATCGTGATCCAGGGCTACTATTATACAGATTCGGAATAAATTTCTCAGCACTCACATCTGGTCGATTATGATATCCGCGAGCAAGACAAATCCCTCCTATATGCAATTCACCGGGACATCCTAGGTGAGTATGTTGACTATGTTGAGAATCAACAATATAAATTTGTGTATTTGAGATAGGTCTTCCGATAGACGGAAGCAAGCGCCAATTCTTAATATTATCATCAAGAGTGTAGGATGTGACTACATGACTCTCAGTTGGGCCATAATGATTATGCAACGTGCAGGCATCGCCCTCTCCAAACAAAGCAGAAATGGATGGTGTTATCTGCAACTGTTCGGCGGTCGATATAATTTGACGTAGGCTCTTCGAAACGCCTTTAGACTCTCCAATGACATCAGCCAAATGCCGTAATGCCACAAATGGCAGAAATAATCTCTCAATATCACGATTTCTGATCAATTCTATTAATTCACCGAATTCCATCCTCATTTCTTCTGATATACAAATCAATGTCCCACCTGAACTCAGTGTTGAGAATATTTCATGAAACGATGCATCAAAACTCAGTGAGGAGAATTGTAGAGTCCTTGCACTCATTAATATACGCCCATAATCCTCCCAGTGCCATTGGATTAAATTGGAAAGAGCCTGATGAGGCAGTTCAACTCCTTTGGGCATGCCAGTAGAGCCGGAGGTGTAAAGAGTATATACAAGATCTGTGGGCATTGTTATATGACACAGATTAGTACTTGGTTTACTAGCAAGTTCGGCTGAAATGTCATCAAACAGAAGCGTATGTATGCCCCGGTTTCTAAGTTTTTCTTTACGAGGCACAAAAGCTATTCCCGGAATCTTCTGGAGGACATTATCCTCGGGGATATTACCATTTCTTTCTATAATTTCCTTCATAAGTTCATAAAAAGTTACTTCCCCTTCACCCATCACAACTATATCTACATTCTCATCTGCTAAAATCGTATTATACTCACTTGTAGCATAGGGGCCCCCTGTGATTATCGGAATATCTCCGCACCACTTCTTTATCTTTGAAACTGTTTCATGAAAAAATTCACTATACATAGAAAGAGTCCTAATACCAATGACCTGAGGTTTAAATTTATCGATCAGATCTTTGAGTTCTTCAAATGAATCAAATTCCATCCTTGACTTAGCTATTTTCCCATAAATTTCATCTCCAATTTTATTATTAAGATATGTCATCAGATACATCAGGCCTAATGGCTCCGCGGCCATATCATAAAGGCTTGATCCTGCCTCTGAGCTAAATAATTTGGAAAGGTCTAGAAGTAAAAGTCTGAAGGCATCTTCTGATTTTTTAGCTTCAGAAAAAAATACTTTAATCTTCTCATCAAAATCAAGGGCGTCCAAGGGTTCATCCTGCATTAATTTCACATCTCCCAGCTCATCCTCAGTAATCCCGCTATAGCTTAGAATATCTGTAAAATTCATAATATCAGTAGGCAGATAGCTGTCGTACTTTTGAACCAGCTCATCTTCTGTAAAAATATTAATTTGATGAGGCAGAACCTTCAATAATCGTTCTTTATTGAGAAAATACTCTGTCATAAACCTCATCTGATATCGCCTCATAAAACCCTTTGAAAAGGGTAAAGTATCAGGCAGTTCATGATAGGCAAGATCGGCAGATTCCATAATCGATTCTTCAGATATTCCGTTTTCTATTGCCAACCAGAACATATCTGTATTTGGAAATATCTTCAGGGTAAACAGGTTAGGGAAATGAACCCATTTTAGACTATTAAGAAAATCGAATGTTAAAAGTGCTTCTTCTTCGGTCTCGGTTGGAAATCCCATCATCATATGCAATTCTAATATTATTTGAGGATAATTTCGAACTATATAAGTAATGTTTTCAATAAATCTTTCAAGGTTAAGATTCTTCCGGATCAAACTCTGTATCCTAGGTGAAGCCGATTCTACAGCTAAAGTAATATCAACTGTCCCAGCTTCAATCAGTACATCTATATAGTCTTTAGTGAGGATATCGCCACGCAGTCCATTGGGGAAAAATAATTGTATCTTTAGGTTATCTTTGATGATTTTTTCTAATAATTTAGTGCTCTCTCTTTTATCCAGATTGAAAATATCATCTATAAATGTGAAACGCCTGCATCCTGAATCATAACAGATTTTGATTTCATTAAAAATATTCTCAGCACTTCTGGTAACCTGATTCTTTGGCCAGATCTTATGACAGTATACACAATTAAAAGGGCATCCCCTGGAAGCCTGTAAAGAAACAGTATGCTTCGCAGGTGCTATACCAATTAATTGATGATATTTTTTATAGCTTATCAAAGACCTGTCAGGAATCGGTAGACTATCAAATTCCTTAATTGGGGTACGTTTAGCGGTTACAATTGGTTTTATATTATTCTTTTCTAATCTTAAAATCGATGTGTATCCAATAGTCTTTACAATATCCTCCTGAGTTATGAGAATCTGTGCTCCGCTGTCCTTAAGTAAAGTTAATATTCTTATTTTGGGATATTCTGGATCAATGGGCAAACAAGCTGCTCCTGCTTTCATCACCCCTAATACTACCATAATCAATTCCATAGAACTTTTTAACATGATCCCTATGGAGGAATCTGGACCTACTCCCATATCTTTCAACATGCTGGCCAACTGATTCGCCCGTTTGTTTAATTGGTTATAGCTCAGAATCTCATCTTCAAATTCCAAAACAACCGCATCAGGAGTCCGGTTAACCTGGGCTTCAAATAATTGATGAACGCACTTATCAAGAGAATACTCAATAGCTGTGTCGTTCCACTCAACCAAAAGAGCATGTGATTCTTCTTCAGAAAACATTGATAATTCTGTTAGCTTCTTTTCAGGATTCTCTACTATATCATCAAGTAGTCTTGTGAAATGTTTCATCATACGAGTAATAGTAACTGACTCAAAAAGATCTTTTGCATATACCACATACATGTCGAGTCCTTCAGAGACTTCCCCGATTAAAACTTCCATATCAAACCTTGCTGTTTGAGTCTCTGATCCCATGAATCTGATAGTTAAATCAGACATCTCAAAGGTTGAAACCGGTGTGTTCTGTAAGGCAAAAAGGACATCAAATAATGGATTATGGCTCATGGCTCTCTCAGGTGTAAGCATATCTACTAAATGTTCAAAGGGTATATCCTGGTTCGCATAAGCATCCAAGGCAATCTTTCTTACCCTGTCTATAATGTCCAGAAACATCGGATTTCCAGATAGATCAGTCCGCATCACCAGTGTGTTGACAAAAAAACCAATAAGGCCTTCTATCTCTTTTCTATTTCTATTGGCAATGGGTGCGCCAACAGCAATATCGTCCTGCCCACTATAGTAGGAAAGCAACACTCCAAAAGCAGCAAGAAGCGTCATATACAATGTTGCGTCTTTTTCTTTGCTGATGATCCTTAATCTCTTTGTCACCCCAGGTTCAATGAAAAAGTGTAATACATTACCCCTGTAACTCTGAACCAATGGACGCTGTCGGTCTTTCGGTAGATCAAGAGTGGGTAAATCTAAGAGTTGTCCCTCCCAATAAGAAAGCTGATTTTCAAGTACTTCTCCTGAGAGATACTTCCTCTGCCATACCGCAAAATCCACATATTGAATCGGTAAATCCTCTAATGGTGACAACTCACCTCTTGAATAAGCTTCGTAAAGCTTAGACAATTCATTTTGGAGTATCCCCGTCGACCAACCGTCAGAAGCAATATGATGCATGGTTAAAAGTAATACATGTTCCCCTTCACTTACAACCAGTAGTTTGGATCTGAGCATAAGATCTTTTTTCAGGTTAAATGGTAGTACTGATTCCTCAGAGACAACCCGCCTTATTTCTTTTTCACTATCAGCCCCAGATAGATGTTGTAGATCCACTTGGCTGGTATAATTTGAGATCTCCTCCTCAATCACCTGAACAGCCTCTCCATCTATAACTTCAAATCTTGTCCGCAATGACTCATGCCGAAGAATCACCTCTCTTATCGTCTTCTCCAATGCTATTACATTTAGAGGGCCTTCCAACCTTAAACATACCGGTACATTGTAGAACGGGTTATCAGGAAACAGCTGGTCAAGAAACCATAAACGCTCCTGCGCAAAGGACAAAGGAAAAACATAAAGTTCTTTTTCAATTAAGGACATGGCTAATCTTTCTATCTCTTTATATTCTGAGACTTCCAATAAAATTCTTTTTTATATAATATATATCGAAACATCTACATTCTTACATGGTGAAAAAGTTTGTCGATAGGGGTTCTAACCAACCTGAGGCTGGTTAAGATTTGAGTTCGACACCGCTTTTCCGACCATATTTTCGAACAGTAATCTCTTGACCCGTCATAACCTTGGCGACGATTTGGATCTACGGGGGATATAATACCAATGATCTCAGTTGATGGTAAGAGTTTTTGATGGAGAGACACTAAGATCAATACTAATTGGGTTTATCTGGTCCGTTCTCAATGACTAATCTCATTCGATAATTCTCTCTAGATACAGGTTCAATAGAGGGAATATTAATCTGTCCTCCTTTTTGCCCCTCTTCTATCTTTGAACTCAGTTCTTCTATGCTCTGAGCCTCAAACAGAGTCCGTAACGGTATCTCCACTGAAAACACCTTCCGTATCCTGGAGATAACCTGCGTGGCTAAAAGCGAATGACCGCCTATCTCAAAAAAATTGTCATAAATTCCAATACGTTCCAAGCGCAATACATCACACCAGATGTCAGCAAGTGACTGTTCAACAGGCGTCCGAGGAGGAAGATACTCTTGGTTTAATCCTATCCTCGACTCCCAGGGCACAGGTAATCTCTTTCGATCTATCTTGCCATTAGGAGACAAGGGCAATTCCTCAAGGGGCATAAATGCGGATGGCACCATATAATCAGGTAGTTTTGCTTGAAGATATCCCCTCAGCTCAGGAATTAATTTCCCTGCTATCTTGCCCTGCAATGGATTATTACCATATTCATTCAAAGATTTTATTGGTGCATCTTCGTCATATAACACAGCTCCTAAACCAATGGAAGGAATCACTCCTTCGCGTCGACGCCTGAATACTGCATTGTAACTTCCCTTACTGTTTGTTCTCGATAGACATACCTCTACCCAATAACTCAATTCACGGCCTAGGTTCAGGATATCTGTAGGTGCTATTCCGACATTCGACTTTTTTGAAAAACCTTCGTTAAACTCATTCTTTGTCATGTTGCTTGAGTCCCCGCTATCCAGCCAGTCCATAATTTGGTTTTCTCTTTCCAATCGAGCATTGGGGATATCTCGAAGACCAATAACTTCAGGGCTCTTTTTCGACAGCATATTACGAATCTTGCCAATACCCATATCTTCCATATGACAGTCAAGCCATTCTATTTCTTCATTAAATATTTCTCCATCTCCGATGTTAATCATCACGTCATACCTGAAACGGGTAAGTTCATTATGATATCTTCCGTTTTTGAGCCAAACCCTCACATTCCCTATCTTGGGAAAACGATCCTTGAGATCATAGAAAAAAGCTGGAACAAGAAGGAGTTCCTCTTCCTGGGAGAGGTGTTGATGAACTAACTGCCTGAGTTCTTCCCCTGTTAAATCATGCGACGCTTTGTACTCCTGTACAGATGCGTGATATAAATCAAGCAGATTATAATCTCTGACATCACCGATAAATATAGCACCTCCTGATCCCACTAACTTTATAGCCCCTTCCAGCACCTTAAGTAGATAATCAACCCCAGGAAAATACTGGATAACAGAGTTTAAAATCACCGTGTCAAAGCTTTCACTCTCTATTTCACTAAAATCATGCGCTTCAGTGTTTAATAATTGCACATGGGAAAGGCTTTCTACGCTTTTCTTCATCTTTTCCACATATCTAATAGCCTTCTGGGAAAAGTCCGAACCCCAATACTTGCCGCAATCAGGTGCGATCCTGGATAACAAAAGCCCTGTCCCACAGCCTATTTCAAGTACAGAATCAGGTTTTAAAAACTTTATTCTCCCCACTGTCTCATCCACCCATTCACGCATCTCATCTTCTGGGATCAACTCGCCAGTATAACTACTTTCCCAACCTGTGATATTGAAGGTCATATCTTCCTGGGAATTTGATCTGGCATAGATATCTTCGTATAGTTGCTGCCAACTCAAAACATGATCGATCTGTGTCTCATTAACCTCTGCATCCATCCACTCACTTTTCCGCTCCGGGACAACGTAACCTACCAAACGCTTATCACCAGGTTGTTCCTCTCGTGCTATCACCACACTCTCTCGTACACCAGGATGCTCAGACATCACCGACTCGATCTCTCCAAGTTCAATACGATAACCGCGAACCTTTACCTGATGATCTATCCGGCCATTAAAATCAATATTCCCATCTAACCGATAACACGCTAAATCCCCACTCCGGTATAATCGAGCACCTCCTCTGTGATCGAAGATATTAGGAATAAACCGTTCTGCAGTCAGATCAGGTCGATGTAAATACCCACGTCCTACACCATCTCCACCAATATAGAGTTCTCCGGAAACCAAAAATGGCACAGGTAGAAAGTGAGAGTCAAGCACATACAGCTGTGTATTCCCAATGGGCCTACCAATAGGCGCTGAGCCGTTAATCGACTCACCCTTTTCAATCTCATACACACAGCAACCCACTACAGTCTCTGTTGGACCGTATTCATTGACCAACTTCGTCTCTGGTGCATGCTGCTGCCAAAATTTCAGAGTCTCTCCTTTTAACGATTCACCACCTATAATAAAACGTTTGGCGCTTCCTCTAGCATTTTCAGATGAAATCAATTGAGCAAGCAGTTCCAGATGTGCAGGAGTTACTTTGATAATGCTAAAACCACCGTCTTTTTCCAGATAACGACTCAATGACTCCCCAGATTCATCTTCGCTCACAAGAATCACATTGCCTCCCGTCAACAATGGCAAAAACAACCCGGTAATCGTCAAATCAAAACTAAATGACGAATGAACAAGCGAGCCTTGCCCAGAATTTAACTCGTAAGCCATACTGGCCCAGGTGCTGTAATTTGACAGCCCTTGATGAGGAATCATCACTCCTTTTGGTTTACCTGTTGATCCCGACGTATACATGACATAAGCCAAGTTTCCAGGCGCAACCCCGTAACCAGGATTCTCAATGCACTCCTCCTTAATAAAATTCCAGTCTCGATCAATAAAAATCACTTTTAAGGCGTTTTGTTCAGATAAATTACTAATAAGATCTTTCCTTGTTAATAACACCGTCGCTTCGCTATCTGTTAACATAAAACCCAATCGTTCAGAAGGATGGCTTCTATCAAACGGAACGTACGCGCCGCCTGCCTTAAGCACCCCTATAATTGCAATGACCATTTCCGGTGAACGATCTAACAAAATACCTGTTATAACATCTGGGGCAACACCCATATTTCTCAGATGTCGTGCCAGTTGATTAGCTTTCCGGTCCAACTCCAGATAAGTTATTCTTTCATCTTCGAAAGACACCGCTACTGCATCAGGGGTCCTTTCAACTTGATCCTCGATTTTTTCATGTATTAACTTAGCATCTGGATAGTCACTATTTGTGTTATTCCACTCAACAAGCAGTTGATGAGATTCTTCTTCCGATATTATGGATAGTTCCGATATACTCTTTTCAGGATTCGCAACAATTTCTTCCAGTAGATTTGAATAATGTTTCATCAGACGGGTAATCAGGCCTCTTTCAAAACGAACATGATCATAATCAATCACCAAAAATATTTCTTCATGAGGGAGAACAATAATGGCGAGCGGATAATTTGTCTTTTCAAATATTTTGAATTCTTGCATATTCATATGGTGATTTATTTTTGAATCATTCCCACTACTATTTTGTAACGCTCCAGGATCCCACGGATAATTTTCAAACGTCATAAGATTTTCAAATAATGGCATGTTCTGGGGCACTTCACTCCATTTCTGAATATCTATCAATGAACAATATGAATACTGATCTCTCTCTACCTGATTAGAATGAAATTTCTGCAACCATGGGAAAATAATTTCATCTCCCTTAATTTTTGTTCTGACAGGTAACGCGCTTATGAAAAGTCCTATCATTCTTTCAATCCCAGATAATTCCGGAGAACGTCCTGAAACTATACTACCAAATACAATATCATCATCACCACTATAGCGGCTTAATAATATAGCCCATGCCCCTTGCATCAAAACATTGAGAGTAAGATTATGTTTTTTCACAAACGATTGAAATCTCTCTGCAGCTTCATCTGACAATACTATCACTTGTCTTTCAAATTCACGCTCAGGATCATGAAACTTTCCAACTCCTTTTGACAATCCAATTACCGTAGGTGATTCAAACCCATCTAAATAGTCACTCCAAAAACTCTCCGCTTTTGCCTTATCCTGTTTCAGCACCCAGTTAATAAATGTTCTATAAGGCGGCGCATATTCCAGGATACTTTCTTTCCCACAACAATACCCATCATATAATTGTAAAAATTCCTTAAAAAATACCGAGCCACTCCATCCATCCATAAGCAGATGATGATAACTCCATACGAACTGATACCTATCTTCACTAAGCTGAATTAGAAAACATCTCATCAGCGGTGCTTTATAGAGTTCAAAGCCTTGTTTTCTATCGGCAGCAAGAAAATCCTCTAACTCCCTATTTTGATCCTCGGTTAACTTATCTTTCCAATCATAATGATAAAAAGGCAATTCTACGGTTCTGTATACGGCCTGAAACGGCTCTTCCACCTTCTCCCAAAAAAAAGCAGTCCGAAAAATCGAATGCCGGTTTACCATCTCCTGAAAAGCGTATTCTAATGCTCTGATATTGATTTCATCTTTTATCTCAAAGCACATCTGCTCAAAATAGACTTCTGACTTGGGTCCTAAAACTGTGTGAAACATTAACCCCTGTTGCATTGGTGAAAGTGGATACACATCTTCAATTCCTCGTTCATTGCCAATTATCTCATCAATCATATCCTGGCTAATTGCCACCAATGGAAAATCAGATGGGGTATACCCTCCTGCTTCAGGAGATAGACAATGTGTTATAATAGACTCCAGCTTCTCCTTAAACCCTAGGGCTAACTTTTCGATGGTCTCTTTTCGATGGATCTTTCTGCAATACCCTATTCCAAACGACAGGCTTCCACCGGACACAGATCCTACAATGTCTATCAAATGGGAACGCTGGTTACCTGAACCTCCGGCCCTTCCAGAAGATTCTTTTGCATTCGTGAACATCGATGATCTTTCTTCACCAATATCAAGCTGTCCCAGGTAATTAAAAGACACTTCCGCCTGTGGAAGGCGCCTTAATTTCTCATGAATTATGGTGTCAGCGGATAGATATCTCAAAAGTCCATAACCAATACCATTACTTGGTACTCCTCGAATTTGTTCTTTAACCGATTTCAACAGCTTACCTTCATGATTACTATCAGGCAAACTGATCAAAAGAGGATAAATTGAGGTAAACCAACCTACCGTGCGTGATAAATCAGCATCATCAAAAAGCTCCTCCCTTCCATGACCTTCAAGATCAATCAACAGATTCCTTTCACCAGTCCACTCCGAAAAACTCATAGCTAAAACTGTTAGTAAGATATCATTAATCTGTGTATTATAAACTTCAGGGATTCGATGCAATAATACATCTGTCTTTTCTTCACTCAAAGACATCTGAATCACTGATGCTGAAGACATTGTATTTTGATCCTTATTCAGAGGAAAATCTATGGGCAGTGAGGATACTTCTTGTCTGGATTTGTTTAACCAATATGGAATTTCATCACTTATTTTATCTGATTGTGCATACGCTAACAGGCGTTCTGACCACTGTTTGAAGGAAGTCGACTTCGGTAAAATAGATATGTCATCGTCATGGTTGAGTTGCTCATAGATTGTTCGGAGGTCATCGAGCAGAATTCTCCATGATATAATATCTACTGCTAAATGATGGATGATAATTAATAAACGTCCAGGACTGTCTTGACCCATTCTTAGCAACGCCGTTCGAATCAAGGGACCCTCAGACAGATTCAAGCTCGCTTGTAGTTCATTGGCTTTTACATGAAGGAGCTCTATTTGATCATTAGGCGATAGCTCATCCAAATCCGCTTCCATAAAAGGAAGGGCGTTTTTAACCCCACTAAATCTCTGACCCCACCCATTTTCTGTTTTATCAAACCTCAAACGTAATACATCATGATACCTCATCAAAAACTCAACGGATTGTCGCAATAAACCTGAATCAATATCGGGAGGCACTTCCAACATCATGGCTTGATTAAAGTGGTGAACTTCTGTAAGCTCCTGCTCAAAAAACCAGTGTTGAATCGGAGTAAGTGGTGCTGAGCCGGTCACCAGATCCTGCTCTGCATCAACAATACCGATTCTTTTTACTACGGCAGCCAGTTCATAGATGCTCTGGTTTTGAAACAGGTCTTTGGGTGTAATCTCTAAATCCCGCTTCCTCAACCTGGCAACAACCTGGATACTGAGGATGGAATCTCCCCCTATCTCAAAGAAGTTATCATAGATACCAACCCGCTCAACACCCAACACCTCAGACCAGATTTCTGCCAATTGTTTTTCATTTTCAGTCCGGGGAGCAACATACTCCTTTTCCAATCCACTTCCCTCTGGCGCTGGTAATGCCTTCCGATCAATTTTTCCATTGGGGGTCAAAGGCATCTCATCCAACATTACAAATGCCGAAGGAATCATGTAATCGGGTAGTTTTGTTTTCAGGTAATTTCTTATCTCAACAGCATCAGGTAATTCTCCATGAGAAGAAACTATATAAGCGACTAGACGCTTGTCTCCCGGCCTATCTTCCCGGGCAAGGATAACAACTTCCTTTACTCCGGAATATTCCAATATATCCGACTCAATCTCACCAAGCTCAATGCGAAATCCCCGTATCTTCACTTGATCATCTATGCGACCTATAAATTCAATGTTACCATCTTCAAGATATCGAGCTAGATCTCCAGTCTTGTATAATCGAGAGCCTGGCCTATTACCGAACGGTTCGGGTATAAACTTTTCAGCGGTTAGTTCCATTTGATTTAAATAACCGTATGAAAGGCCATCCCCACCTATGTGTAGTTCACCTGATACTTTTAATAACACTGGGTGTATTTGTGGATCTAGAATATATATCTTTGTATTGTTAATAGCTCTACCAATAGAGAACTTTGATACTATGTTGCTGTATTCAACCATGGTCGCAATTACCGTAGATTCTGTTGGACCGTAGGTATTGATAAAATCAACTTCAGCATACCATTTCTTAGCTAGTTCATCTGGACAAGCTTCCCCACCAACAACTATTGATTGAAGGTTTACTATATTTTTATTATTCATAACTGCTAAAGCAGAAGGTGTTAAAAAAATATGTGAAACACTTAACATATTGATAAATTTTTCAAGATCATGCCCAATAAATAGATTATTGGATTTTACTAAATAAAGGGCTGCACCTGAAGATAATGTGTTAAATATTTCTGATACTGACGCATCAAAACTTAATGACGCAAATTGGAGTATACGACTATTCGAATTAATTTCATAATTATTTAGTTCGAATTCAATAAGATTAGATATTCCTTGATGATTTATGATTACGCCTTTAGGTTTTCCAGTCGATCCTGACGTATAAATTATATAAGCAGAATTTTTACTTATAAGAAAAATACCAGGCGCATCTTCACTCTCTTTCGCAATATCTTTCCAATCCAAGTCCATGTAAACCAACTTAGGTTTTATTTCCAATGTTTCTATATTTATCAATTTATTCATACTGTCATATAGTGGTCCATGTGTCAGTACTACTGGCGATTTTGTATCGAGCAGCATAAAAACTAATCGTTCTTCAGGATATTCTGGATCAAGCGGAATATAGACACCTCCAGCTTTTAAAATACCCAATAAGCCTATTATCATTTCCACTGATCTTTTTAAACAGAGCCCAACAGGAATCTCAGGACCAATTCCAAGAGATTGCAGATAATGCGCGAGCTGATTTGACCTCCTACTCAAGTCTCTATAACTTAGCTGCTGTTCTTCAAATATTAAGGCAATAGCGTCTGGAGTTCTCTCTACCTGTTCCTCAAACCACTCATGGATGCAATTACCATGGAAATATGTCGTCTCTGTATCATTCCATTCAATAATAAGTTGTTGCGACTCTTCTTCTGATAATATGGTTATTTCCGATATCTGTTGTTCATGTTTGAGCACTATTTTATCCAACAAGGTCTGTAAATGCAGCATCATTCTGACAATTGTTCTCTTATCAAAACAAGTAGAATCATAATTAATGTTCAATAAAATCTCTTTCCCAGGGATAACCGAAAAACTGAGGGGATAATTTTCTCTTTCAAATGATTTGGCCTTTTGTATTTGGATACTCTTCCCCTTTTTCGACCAATCTCTAGGACTATTCTTAATAGGTTTCAAATTAGTTGGATAGTTTTCAAAACCCATAATGCATTCAAATAATGGCATGTTCTGAGGCACTTCGCTCCATTTTTGAATATCGGTCAAAGAACAATATGAATACTGGTCTCTTTCAACATTATCTCTATGCAGCTTTTGTAGCCATGAAACAACAAAATCATTCTCGGTAATACACACTCTCAAAGGCAATGTATTTATGAAAAGCCCTATCATATTCTCAATTCCGGGCAATTCCGTAGGACGCCCCGAAACAACGGTCCCGAACATTACATCATCCTCACCGGTGTAGTGACCTAACAAGAGAGCCCAGGCGCCTTGTAACAGGACGTTCATAGTCAGATTCTGTTCGCGGATAAATGATTGGAACTGGCTGGTTACCTCGGTTGATACTCGTATCGTATGTACTTCGCACTTTCTGTCAGGATCATGGAATTCCCCAGAATCTCCTCTCAATCCAATTAGGGTAGGTCTTTTAAAACCCTGCAAATTTTGCCGCCAGAATTGCTCTGCACTCTCTTTATCTTGCTTCATAACCCAAGCAATAAATGATCGATAAGGCGGCGTATATTCCAGGATACTTTCTCTGCCAATGCAGTAGCCATCATATAACTCAAAAAGTTCTTTAAGGAATATAGATAGAGACCACCCATCCATTAGCAAATGATGATAACTCCATATAAGATGGCACCTATCATCACGAAGCTGAATGAGAGAGCATCGCATCAACGGGGCTTTGTCTAATTTAAAACCCTTGGCTCGATCATCCGCAAGTAACTCTTCTAATTTCTCATTTTGAACCTCATCTGTTTTTTCTTTCCAATCATAATGGTCAAAGGGCAGCCTTACGGATCTGTATACTACCTGGATTGGTTCTTTTACCTTTTGCCATAAAAATCCAGTCCTTAATATCGAATGTCGATTTACCATCCCTTGGAAAGCAGTTACTAATGCTGGGACATTAACCTCACCCGTTATCTCCAAGCTGGACTGCGTAAAATATACTTCAGAGTTAGGAGCTAATATACCGTGAAAAAGTAGACCCTGCTGAAGTGGTGAAAGAGGATATATATCCTCAATGTTTTTCTTTATCATTTTTTCTCCCTACTTTATTCATTGCCAATTATCTCATCAATCATATCCTGGCTAATTGCCACCAATGGAAAATCAGATGGGGTATACCCTCCTGCTTCAGGAGATAGACAATGTGTTATAATAGACTCCAGCTTCTCCTTAAACCCTAGGGCTAACTTTTCGATGGTCTCTTTTCGATGGATCTTTCTGCAATACCCTATTCCAAACGACAGGCTTCCACCGGACACAGATCCTACAATGTCTATCAAATGGGAACGCTGGTTACCTGAACCTCCGGCCCTTCCAGAAGATTCTTTTGCATTCGTGAACATCGATGATCTTTCTTCACCAATATCAAGCTGTCCCAGGTAATTAAAAGACACTTCCGCCTGTGGAAGGCGCCTTAATTTCTCATGAATTATGGTGTCAGCGGATAGATATCTCAAAAGTCCATAACCAATACCATTACTTGGTACTCCTCGAATTTGTTCTTTAACCGATTTCAACAGCTTACCTTCATGATTACTATCAGGCAAACTGATCAAAAGAGGATAAATTGAGGTAAACCAACCTACCGTGCGTGATAAATCAGCATCATCAAAAAGCTCCTCCCTTCCATGACCTTCAAGATCAATCAACAGATTCCTTTCACCAGTCCACTCCGAAAAACTCATAGCTAAAACTGTTAGTAAGATATCATTAATCTGTGTATTATAAACTTCAGGGATTCGATGCAATAATACATCTGTCTTTTCTTCACTCAAAGACATCTGAATCACTGATGCTGAAGACATTGTATTTTGATCCTTATTCAGAGGAAAATCTATGGGCAGTGAGGATACTTCTTGTCTGGATTTGTTTAACCAATATGGAATTTCATCACTTATTTTATCTGATTGTGCATACGCTAACAGGCGTTCTGACCACTGTTTGAAGGAAGTCGACTTCGGTAAAATAGATATGTCATCGTCATGGTTGAGTTGCTCATAGATTGTTCGGAGGTCATCGAGCAGAATTCTCCATGATATAATATCTACTGCTAAATGATGGATGATAATTAATAAACGTCCAGGACTGTCTTGACCCATTCTTAGCAACGCCGTTCGAATCAAGGGACCCTCAGACAGATTCAAGCTCGCTTGTAGTTCATTGGCTTTTACATGAAGGAGCTCTATTTGATCATTAGGCGATAGCTCATCCAAATCCGCTTCCATAAAAGGAAGGGCGTTTTTAACCCCACTAAATCTCTGACCCCACCCATTTTCTGTTTTATCAAACCTCAAACGTAATACATCATGATACCTCATCAAAAACTCAACGGATTGTCGCAATAAACCTGAATCAATATCGGGAGGCACTTCCAACATCATGGCTTGATTAAAGTGGTGAACTTCTGTAAGCTCCTGCTCAAAAAACCAGTGTTGAATCGGAGTAAGTGGTGCTGAGCCGGTCACCAGATCCTGCTCTGCATCAACAATACCGATTCTTTTTACTACGGCAGCCAGTTCATAGATGCTCTGGTTTTGAAACAGGTCTTTGGGTGTAATCTCTAAATCCCGCTTCCTCAACCTGGCAACAACCTGGATACTGAGGATGGAATCTCCCCCTATCTCAAAGAAGTTATCATAGATACCAACCCGCTCAACACCCAACACCTCAGACCAGATTTCTGCCAATTGTTTTTCATTTTCAGTCCGGGGAGCAACATACTCCTTTTCCAATCCACTTCCCTCTGGCGCTGGTAATGCCTTCCGATCAATTTTTCCATTGGGGGTCAAAGGCATCTCATCCAACATTACAAATGCCGAAGGAATCATGTAATCGGGTAGTTTTGTTTTCAGGTAATTTCTTATCTCAACAGCATCAGGTAATTCTCCATGAGAAGAAACTATATAAGCGACTAGACGCTTGTCTCCCGGCCTATCTTCCCGGGCAAGGATAACAACTTCCTTTACTCCGGAATATTCCAATATATCCGACTCAATCTCACCAAGCTCAATGCGAAATCCCCGTATCTTCACTTGATCATCTATGCGACCTATAAATTCAATGTTACCATCTTCAAGATATCGAGCTAGATCTCCAGTCTTGTATAATCGAGAGCCTGGCCTATTACCGAACGGTTCGGGTATAAACTTTTCAGCGGTTAGTTCCATTTGATTTAAATAACCGTATGAAAGGCCATCCCCACCTATGTGTAGTTCACCTGATACTTTTAATAACACTGGGTGTATTTGTGGATCTAGAATATATATCTTTGTATTGTTAATAGCTCTACCAATAGAGAACTTTGATACTATGTTGCTGTATTCAACCATGGTCGCAATTACCGTAGATTCTGTTGGACCGTAGGCGTTAAAAAACCGCAATTTATCATACCAGAAGCATGCGAGCTCATTTGAACAGGCCTCGCCCCCAACAACCATTGCATTAACAGTTTCCATTTCTTTAGGATGCATGAGAGCCAAAGCCGAAGGAGGCAATAAAACATGCGTAATAATTAGCTTATTCATAAGTTTTTCAAGAGTAGCTCCAGGAAGTAATAAATCCTTCTGCGCCATACAAAGTGTCGCACCTGAACATAATGCCAATATGATTTCCCATGTTGACGCATCGAAGTTTAATGAAGCAAATTGAAGAATACGGCTGTCAGGCTTAACATCTAACCTCCTGTATTGGTCACTTGCAAGATTACATAGGCCCTGATGATATCCGATTACCCCTTTGGGCTTTCCAGTTGATCCGGAAGTATAGAGTATGTAGGCCGAATTTTGACTTGACGCTACTACTACAGAAGCATCTTCACTCTCTTTAGCAATATTCTTCCAGTCCGTATCCAGACAAAGCAATATAGGTCTACGTAGAAATGATTCTTTATCAGCTGCTTCAGAAAATAAAGTGGCTAATCTTTCCATACTCAACAACACCGAAATATTTGAGTCAACCAATATAAAAGCTAAGCGTTCTTCAGGATATTCAGGGTCTAACGGCACATAAGCCCCCCCCGCCTTTAAAGCACCTAATATACCTATTATCATTTCTAATGATTTATCGAGATAAATACCAACAGGAACATCAGGGCTGACTCCCAAAGATCGTAGATAATGCCCCAGCTGATTCGTTCTTCTGTTCAACTCTCTATAACTTATATGATCATTTTCAAATATTACCGCTATCGCATCAGGTGTCCGAGTTGCCTGATCTTCAAATAATTTGTGGATACACTTGTCTTTCGGATATTCAACAGCCGTATTATTCCACTCATATAACAGCTGATGTAACTCAGCCTCAGAAAGCACATCAACAGATCCAACTGCCATCAGAGGTTCATTCTCTAACGCATCAGCAATATGCTCAAGGGCCGTGTTCATATACCTGCATACCTGGTAAGGATCTATGGGTCTCTGCACTTGAGCTGTCAGTGAATATCCTTCTCCCAGATCATTTACCGACAGGGCCAAGGGATAATTTGTTCGTTCCTCTGAAAAGAGTAATTGCATCCCTCTCCTAGGGGCATTTGCTTCTTTAAAGGGAGAGGACATCGGCTGGATGTGACGATAGTTCAAGAGCGACGTGAACAGAGGCATCGGTGATACTACTCCGCTACATCGTTGGGCCAGTGCTAATGATGCATGCTCATGTTTAAGTAATTCGGCAAGCATCCGATGGGTCTTTTTAATCGTTTCTTCTACTCCATCGTCTTTTACATCGATTCGTACTGGTAAGGTGTTGATAAACATCCCCATTACCCGATCCGCTCCCTCTCCTCCCTGCATACGCCCAAAAAGTACTGTGCCGAATACCACATCATCGCGATTACTCAGACTACCAAGCACTCTCGCCCAGACAAGATGAAATATACTGGCTACACTAACTCTCAATTTTCTGGCACAATCCCTTAGTCTTAGGCTAAGGGCAATATCGATAACATACAAAGCTTCTTCTATATCGGAACCGTTTCCTCTTACGTCCAACAGGCCATAGGGCGCGGTGGGTTCTACAACATCGGAAAGCATCTCCCTGAAAAACGCCTCATGTTCCTCATGGCTAACCCCCAACCGAGTCTGTGCAACATAGTTTCTGAAGGGCAGGGCCTCAGGCAAAAGAGATTCTCTACCGTGAAAATGCGCTTCTATTTCCTTAAAAAGAATCTCAAGCGTAGCATGGTCCATTATCAGGTGATGAGATAGCAGGGTTAATATCCAGCGTTCAGAACTGTCATCCCTCGCTATAAAAGCATGTATCATCGGTGCCCTTCGGATATCAATGAGTGATTTACCACCACTATAACGTTCCATCATCTGATCAACTAGAGCACCTTCTAAAGTGTCTATCGTCACCTCTTCAACCGACATCCTAGCATTCCTCCACACAACCTGTACCGGTTCCGGAAGACCTTCCCATAGGATGGCTGTACGCAGAATATCATGCCTGTCAATTACAGATTGAGCAGCCCTGAGAAAATTATCTAACAATTCTCGGCTTTTAAAGGCCATTAGAGAGGATGACACATAGGCATCTCTTTCTTCATCCACCAGGTGGTGGAAGAGAATGCCTTCTTGAAGCGGTGCAAGAGGATAGATATCTTGGATATTGCCTGCCCCACCAGGTGTTGACTCTATTATACAGTCTATCCCCTCCTGGTTAAGTGTTATCAGTGTAAGCATATCCGGAGTAATTTGATCACTATTTGCCTGAATTAGATTCGGTGGCACGTCCACCGCGTCATAATCTTGATTTACTAAAGCAGCAAGATCCTTCAAGGTGGAGCTTGTAAAAAGGGCACGAACATCTGTATTAAGTCCTTTTCGGCGCATACGCGCAATCAGTGTAATTGCCAGAAGGGAATGCCCCCCAAGGTCAAAAAAGTTATCATACCTACCAACACGCTCCACATTGAGAACATCGCCCCAGATACGTGATAGCGTTTCTTCGACCTCTCCTACCGGGGCCTCATATACACTCCTCTCATAAGCCCCTCCTTCTGGCGCCGGTAATGCTTTATGGTCTGTCTTTCCATTTTGTGTAAGTGGAATTGCTTTAAGCACTACATATGCTGATGGGATCATATAATTGGGTAATTTCTCTTTAAGATATCCCCTGATAATACCGACGTCATACGGTTGCTCCTGAGATGAAACAATATAGGCGACCAAACGCTTATCTCCAGGCTTATCTTCCCTGCCTATTACTAAGCATTCTCTCACTCCATGATGTCCCAGTATAACCGACTCAATCTCTCCCAACTCAATGCGAAAACCTCGAATTTTTACCTGATGGTCAATACGGTCTATAAATTCAATATTACCGTTAGGTAGATACCTCGCCAGATCACCGGTTTTATATAACCGAGCTCCAAATTCACTGCTGAAAAGATCGGGAATAAACTGCTTAGATGTCAGATCGGGTTGGTATAAATATCCTTGTGCTAATTTATCCCCACCAATGTACAACTCCCCTGGAGCGCCAATAGGCAAAAGCCCCATAGACCTGTCCAGTATATATATCTTTCTACCCTGTATAGGATGACCAATGGGTATATTTTCTTGGTATTCATCTTTACCATATCGTGTGGTAACATCAAAAATGGTTGATGTTATTGTTGTCTCAGTTGGGCCATAAGCGTTTAGAAGACGTCCTGAAGACAATGACGTTTGTTCCCAAGTTCGCACACTCTTCGCAGGTAATATTTCACCACCAATGATTATGAGTCTAAGATTTTTGATAAGAATCGGTTTATCTGCCTTTCCCCATTCTTGGATAATTGGACTCCAATAAGCTGGAGTAATGTTTATTACGGTGATGCCTAAATTTAATATCTTTTTCTTAAAATCCTCTGCTGATAAAATGTCTTTACCTCTTAGAATGAGCTTGGCTCCGGAAATAAGTGTAATAAAAATCTGTTCCCATGAAGCATCAACCCCAAAAGAGGCAAACTGATATACACTATCCTTATGATCTATCTGGTAAACATTCCGGATATCATAACAATGATTGGCGATTGCTATATGTGGGATATTAACCCCTTTTGGCTTACCTGTAGATCCCGAGGTATAGATGGTATAAGACGTATTCAGTGAATGGTTGACTTTCAGTAGATTACTTGTATCTTCACATGAGTTAATATCTGATAATTCATCAAGCATTATGACTTTTCTGTTACTCGCCAACCTCTCCTGTGTTGGAGAATGTTTTGGAACAAAAGCAAGACCGTCTATTTGTGATAATTTAACCTTATTAGGCAGACACCCATCATTCTCTATAATAGCGTTTATAAGCTCCGAAAAAGTCACCTCCCCTTCACCTAAGACACATATATCCACATTTGTATCTGATAGAATCCTTGAATAATTACTTGACGCGTATGGTCCGCCAACGATAATTGGAGTGTCAAGCCCCCAATGCCTTAATAGGGAAACGGTTTGATGGAAAAAATCCTTAAAGCAATTAAGAGTTCTGAGACCGATGACATCAGGCTTAAAATCATTGATAATATCCTTCAACGCACTAAAGCTGTCAAAATCAACCCTAGATGTCTGTATTTTCCCAAGAATGCGCCCTGCAAAATTTTGATTTAGGTATGTCATTAAATACATCAAACCTAAAGGTGGATCCACCACATCATAAAAATTATCAATTTCATGACTGAAACGTTGTGATAGATCCAACAACAATATTCGTAGTTTCCTATCTTGATTTTTTTCTTTATTATAATTTTTTGCTCCTGCAATTTGTGAAAAGGGAGATTGGATCAAACTTGAATTATTTTTCTTAATAGATTCTATTTTATTATTTACCTTATCACTGCCATAAGAAAATCGTTCATTGCCTATAAGGTTCATAATTTCGGGATATTTTTTTAAACCACCCGGTAAATAACTATTGTACTTATCAATTATTTCCTCATGTGTAAGAATTTGCTTTTGGATTTCGAGTACCTTCATCAATCGTTCCGGCAATAAAAAATAATCACTCAGCATTTGAGATTGATACTTCCTAACAAAACTTTTTGCAAAGGGAATATAATTAGGAATTTCGTGATATCTCTTGACCCCATTCCTATTGATATCATCAATAGTAATTCCATGGTCCAAAGCAAAAGTTGCCATTTCCGTTCCTGGAATTATCTTTAGTATATTAACATAAGGAAAATGTATCCACTCTATATCTCGAATAAAATCAAATGTCATTAGTGCTTCTTCTTCTGTTTCCGTTGGGAACCCTATCATTGTAAATAAATCAAGGATAATATGTGGATGTTCTTTGCATATATAATCAATGTTTTCTTTGAGCTTCTCGATATTTAGATTTTTTTTGATCAGTTTTTGTAGTCGCGGAGATGCTGTCTCCAGAGCAACTACAAACTGTATGACTCCAGCTTCAGACATTAGATCAATATACTCAGGACTTAAAATGTCACCTCGTAATCCGCTGGGAAACAGGAAATGTACTTTCAGGTTATTTTTAATAATTAGTTTAAAGAATTTTTCGCTGTTTTGTCTGTTTAAATTAAAAATATCATCAGCAAATACAAATTTTCTATACCCCATTTGATAATAATTTTGGACCTCATCAAATATATTCTCTGCTGATCTATGAAAATATTTTCGTCCCCAAATAATTTTATCACAGTATATACATCCATAAGGGCATCCCCTGGATGACAGAATAAGAATACTGTCTTTTACACAAGCCTGTCCAATGAACTTGTTAAATTTACTGGAATCTATCGTGCTTCTATCGGGGAAAGGTAATGTGTCAAGTGCTTGAATTCGTGATCGTTGTTTAGTAACTACGAAGTCCTCAGTTCTCAGATACTGTAGGTTTTGTAACTCCGAAAAAGGAACATCCTTAGTAATGTTTTTCTTTGTTAATAAGACCCTACAATTACTGTCATTTAAGGTAGTTATAATCCGATCTGACGGAATCTCTTTTTCAAAGGGAAGACAAGTTCCTCCTGCCTTAAGAATCCCCAAAAAGCATATTATCACATCCAGTGATCGTTCAATACATATCCCAACAGTATCATCAGGCTTGATTCCAATAGATCGCAGATAATAAGCCAGTTGATTACTTCGCCTGTTCAATTCACGATAACTTATCTGTTCATCTTCGATTAGAATCGCTATTGCTTCCGGTGTCTTTTCAACCTGCTCTTCAAACAACTCATGAATGCATTTATCCAAAGCATTTTTTGATGTTGTCACGTTCCAGTCATACAGTACTTTTCTGCGCTCAGCTTCCCGTAGCACTTCGATGGAGCCTATAGCGGTCTGAGGAACCTGTCCCAAAGCATCCGCAAGGTTCTCAAGGACCGTGTTCATATACCTGCATACCTGGTAAGGATCTATGGGTCTCTGCACTTGAGCTGTCAGTGAATATCCTTCTTCTAGATCATTCACCGACAGGGTAAAAGGATAATTTGACCGTTCCTCGGAATATAGTTCTTCTATCCCAATTCTTACACCGCTATTTTCTTCTCCTTCGACTTGTAAGGTTTTTATATTACGATAGTTTAACAACGATGTGAACAGAGGCATCGGTGATACTACTCCACTGCATCGCTGGGCCAGTGCTAATGATGCATGCTCATGTTTAAGTAATTCGGCAAGCATCCGATGGGTCTTTTTAATCGCGTCTTCTACCCCATCGTCTTTCACATGGATTCGTACTGGCAAGGTGTTGATAAACATCCCCATTACCCGATCCGCTCCCTCGCCTCCCTGCATGCGCCCAAAAAGTAATGTGCCGAATACCACATCATCACAATTACTCAGACTACTAAGCAACCTTGCCCAGGCCAAATGAAAAAGACTGGCTGTGCTAACTCTCAATTTTTTACCACAATCCCTTATTCTCATACTAAGAGAAGTTTCGATAGCATACGTGGCCTCTTCTATATCCGACCCATCGCCCCTCACATCTAATAGGCCATAGGGCGCTGTAGGTTCTTCAACATCGGAAAGCATCTCCCTGAAAAACGCCTCATGTTCCTCATGGCTAACCCCCAACCGAGTCTGTGCAACATAGTTTCTGAAGGGTAACGCGGCAGGCAGACTGGATTCCTCACCAGCAAGATACGCGTCAAGCTCTTGACTAAATATTTTCATAGTGGTGTTGTCGTCTATCAAGTGATGGGACAACCATGCAAACAGCCATCGACCATCCCTGTCATCTCTGGCAATAAAGGTGTGCATCATCGGTGCCTTTCGGATATCCATACGAAAATTGCCACGACTAAAACGTTCCCGCATCTGATCGGCAGCGTCACCGGCCGACGGATCCAGTAACACTTCTTCAATAGGTAGCGTGGCCTTCCTCCACACCACCTGCACAGGTTCGGGCAAATCTTCCCACAGAACAGCCGTACGCAGAATGTCATGCCGGTCAATTATGGATTGAAAAGCGGTAAGGAAACCGTCTAAAAGCTCCCGACATTCAAATGCCCATAGCGAAAGCACAACATATGGATCGCTTTCACCTCCCATCAAGTAATGGAAGAAGATACCTTCCTGCAGAGGCGCAAGTGGATAGATATCCTGTATGTTGGCCACACCGCCAGGTGTTGCCCTAATGATCTGATCGATGTCGCCTTGTTCCAACGTTACCAGTGGAAGCAGATCAGGCGTGAGGCTATCACAATCAGGTAAAATAAGATTAGGCGGCACTTCCTCAGATGTTTCATCTTTCCCTATGATAACGGCGAGATCCTTCAAAGTGGAGCTTGTAAAAAGAGACTGGACATCAGTTTTAAGCCCGTTGCGGCGCAATCGTTCGATCAGTTGAACCGCCAGAAGCGAATGGCCGCCTAACTCGAAAAAGTTGTCATGCCTGCCAACTTGCTCCACATTGAGAAGCTCGGACCATATCCGCGAAAGGGCTTCCTCCACCTTGCCAACCGGGGCTTCGTATACTCCCCTGGAATAGGCATCATCATCAGGCGCGGGTAATGCCTTATGGTCTATCTTCCCGTTGGGTGTCAGAGGAATCTCCTCCAAAGCCATATAGGCTGATGGCAACATATACTCCGGCACCTGGTTCGCCAGGCTACTTCTCATGTCTTCGGCGGTAATCTCCTCACTGGTCTCCCTGACCGTGTAGTAGGCTATAAGACGCTTCTCCCCGGGGATGTCTTCCCGAGCCAGTACAACGACTTCTTTAACACCTTCTACTTCACTCAGCCTAGATTCAATCTCTCCAAGCTCGATACGGAAGCCTCGGATCTTCACCTGAAAATCGTTTCTGCCAAGAAACTCAATGGTTCCATCAGGAACCCACTTTCCCAAATCACCGGTCTTGTACATACGGGCATCAGGCTTTTTAGTAAATGGATCAGGCATGAAACGCTCGACAGTAAGATCCGGCATGTTCAGGTAACCACGTGCGACTCCAGCTCCTCCAATATATAACTCTCCTGCCACACCAATAGGAACAGGCTTTCCATTCGCGTCCAGAATGTATATATAAAGATCAGGAATTCGCGATCCAATAGGACTATCAACATAGTATTTTGTATCGATAGGATCTAACGGGTGGTATGTCACATGAACAGTAGTCTCAGTGATGCCGTACATGTTGATAAGCTGTGTCTCTTTCGTATCGTTTCTCTCAAACCAGGGTTTAAGTATCCCAACCTCCAGGGCTTCGCCACCAAAAATGACTTTGCGTAATACGTGGGATTGCATGCTCCCTGCTTGTGCGTCGATCACCTGTCTAAAGGCGCTTGGAGTCTGATTGAGAATGGTTACCTCTTGCTGACATAGCAGTTGGTAAAATTCTTCCGGCGAACGGGAAAGAATCTGTCCTACAACAACAAGTCGCCCGCCATAAAGCAATGCACCCCAAATCTCCCATACAGAAAAGTCAAAGGCATATGAGTGAAACAGTGTCCAGATGTCATTCGCAGCAAAATGATACCACTCCTCTGTGGTGCTGAAAAGCCGAACGACATTGCCATGCTCAACCATCACTCCCTTAGGTGTTCCTGTGGAGCCGGAGGTATAAATCACATATGCAAGGCAATCCGAGGTAAATCCCAGATTCTTGGGGTTGCTAGAGGAACATCCTTCCCATAGCAAGGTATCACTATCCACCTCGATAACCGGTATGCTCTCAGGCAGATCACACCACCTGTCCTTTAGAGATGAATGGGTAAGTAGCGCCATAGGTGCACTGTCTTTAATGATGTAAGACAGTCGATCAATCGGATACCCAGGATCCAACGGCACATAGGCTCCACCCGCCTTTAAAATAGATAAAATACCCATCACCATTTCTATGCTTCTTTCAACACCAATTGCAACAAGACTATCTGGCTTAACTCCAAGTTCCACAAGATAATGAGCGAGTTGATTCGCACGACGATTCAATTCTCGATAACTTATTTGTTCATTCTCAAAAACTACTGCTACGATATCAGGCGTAATCTCTACCTGTTTCTCAAATAACTCATTGATACATTTATCCTTGGAATATTCTGCATCTGTTTCGTTCCACTCATATAATATCTGATTTAATTCAGCCTGAGAAAGTACATCAACAGATCCTATCGCCATCAGAGGTCTATTTTCCAGTGCATCAGCAAAATGCTTAAGGACCGTATTCATATACTTGCATATCTGGTTAGGATCTATAGGTCTCTGCACTTGAGATGTCAGTGTAAAGACTTCTCCCAAATCATTTACCGACAGGACAAAAGGATAATTTGTTCGTCCCTCTGAATAGAGAAGATCAATGCCAACCCCTAACCTCTTACTTTCTTCTCCTTTAACTGGTATGTTTTTTTTATAATGATAGTTTAACAACGAAGAGAAAAGAGGCATTGGCGGGGTTACTCCGCTGCATCTCTGGGCAAGCGACAGTGTGGAATGCTCATGCTGGAGTAACTCTATAAGTGCATCATGTGTTTTCCTCACTGCTTCTTCTATTCCATCGTCATTTACCTCAATACGTATAGGAAGGGTATTGATGAATATACCCATCACTCTTTCTGCTCCTTCTCCTCCCTGCATACGGCCAAAAAGTAATGTACCGAATACCACATCATCACGATTGCTAAGGCTACCAAGTACTTTGGCCCAAGCTAAATGAAAGACGCTAGCTGCACTTACCCTCAATTTGCTGGCGCAATCTCTCAATCTACGGCTAAGAAAGATATCAAGCTCATACGATGCATCTTCTAAATCGGAGCCATCTCCTCTTACATCCAACAGGCCATAGGGGGCTGTTGGTTCTTCAAAATCCGAGAGCATATCCCGAAAAAATGTTTTGTGTTCCTCCTGCCTGATTCCCAGTCTGGCCTGGGCTATATAGTTCCTGAAAGGCAAAGCTTCAGGTAAAAGAGATTCTACTCCTTTAATATGCGCTCCTATTTCTTGGAGTAGAATATCAAAGGATGTCTCATCCATTATCAGGTGATGATGTAATAGGGTTAATATCCATCGATCATTTTTGTCGTCTCTCGCTATAAAAACTCGCATCATCGGCGCATTACCAATGTCAATGCGAAGCTTCCCACCAGTATAAAGTTCCATCATCTGTTCTAATGCATTACTAGCTGATGGTTCTATCAAAACCTCTTCAATTGGTATTTCCGCGTTTCTCCACACAACCTGAACTGGTTCAGGAAGATTTTCCCATAAAATAGCAGTACGAAGAATGTCATGCCTGTTAATGACAGATTGAAACGATGATAAAAAATTATCTAACAGTTCGCGTTTTTTGAAGGCTATAAAAGATGATACTACATAGGCATCTCTTTTTCCTATAAGGTGATGGAATAAAATACCCTCCTGTAGTGGCGCGAGGGAGTATATATCCTGTATATTGAATACACCACCAGGCGTCATCTCGATTATTTTGTCTAAATCTTTCTCTGTAAGTGTTATTAAAGATAATTGCTCAGGTCTGATGACTACCCGGGGAATATACCATTTATCTGTCTCTTCGTGTAACAACTCTATAAGCTCTGATTTATATAAGCTAAGATATTCTCGAATGCCAGCGTCTATTACATTCTTATTTCCCCGGCACTTGATTTGCTCGCCATCCCGTCTTATTTGAATTGATCGTTTTGCCAATTCATTCAATAAGTTTTCAAAAGTCATATTTCAATTTCCTTCATATTTTCATCTGATGGCTGTGATACTGTTTCGAAAGGGCTTATAAGGTAGTTTATAGGTGCTTCAATATCAGAATCATACATATTTTTTTTAATAATCATTGCCATATCTGCCAGAGTTTCACATGTAAATAATGATCGTAAATCAATACTGATTTTTGCTCTTCGCATACGCTCAATCAGAGTGATTGCCAAAAGAGAATGGCCGCCAAGATCAAAAAAGTTATCATTTCTACCCACTTGCTCTATATTTAAGACCTCTGACCATATACCGGATAATATCTCTTCAACTTCTCCTACCGGATCCTCATATACTCCCCTCGCATAGACCTCTCCCTCCGGTGCTGGTAATGCCCTACGATCAATTTTGCCGTTTATTGTCAGAGGTATCTCTTCAAGTTTAATATATGCTGATGGGATCATATAATTAGGAAGGTGTCTTGACAGATGGTCCTTAATACTTCTAATACTTATTTTTTCCCTAACCTCCATCAATGTAAAATAAGCAGCCAAACGATTCTCTCCCGGCGTGTCTTCCCGCTTTAATACCACCGCTTCTTTAATATTTTCAAAATTACACAGCGCCTCTTCTATCTCCCCAAGTTCTATTCGATACCCACGAATCTTAATCTGGTTGTCAATACGCCCTAAAAACTCAATATTACCATCTTTAAGATATTTCCCCAGATCTCCAGTTCTATATATACTCTCACCTAACCTTAGGCCGAATAGATTAGGTATATATTTTTCCGCTGTTAGCTCTGGTCTATTTAGATAGCCACGTCCGACTCCAGCACCACCAATATAGAGCTCCCCAGCGACTCCAATGGGAACAGGATTCAATTGATAATCAAGCAAATACAATTGTATATTAGCTATAGGGCGACCAATAGGCACTGAGCCAGTGATAGGCTCATCTGCATCAATTTCATAGATGCAACAGCCAACAACCGTTTCCGTCGGCCCATATTCATTGATCAATTTAGTTTCAGGCGCATACCTGCGCCAAAATTTTATAATTTCTGTCTTTAATGCTTCTCCACCTATTATAAATCGTTGTGTTCGTCCACATGCTTTCTCTGGAGTAATCATTTGCCCAAGTACTTCAAGATGTGCAGGAGTTAATTTTACTAGACTAAAACCCCAACTATTCTCCATGATATCACTCAACTTCTCTATCGATTTATTTTCACTAACTAGGACTACACTTTTACCTGTGAGTAAAGGTAAATATAAACTTGTAATGGTTAAATCAAAATTAAGAGAAGAATGAACTGGTGATCCTTGTCCCGATGATACATCATAGGCATTTCTAGCCCAGGTGGTATAATTAACAAGTCCATAATGATTAATCATCACGCCTTTAGGTTTGCCTGTAGATCCTGATGTATATATCACATAGGCTAAATTATCAGTCGTTACATTTATAGGATTAATTCCTATGCCATTTTTATCAATATTATCCCAACAAGAATCCAGACAAACTACAATTGGTTTATTATTTGATGATACTTCACTATTTATTTTAAAAAAATGATTTTCAAGATTATTTTTTGTTAACACTACTGATATTTTAGAATTCGATAATATGTTGCGAAGACGATATTCAGGATACTGAGGATCTAATGGGACATAGGCTCCTCCGGATTTTAAGATCCCATAAAGTCCAATTACCATTTCCAAGGATTGATCAATATAGATCCCTACAAGATTATCAATCCGAATCCCAATCCTAACTAGATATCTACTTAATTGATTCGCCCTTACATTCATTTCCCGATAACTAATATATTCACTCTCAAACGCTGCAGCTATGACATCAGGTGTATCCTCTACCTGGTCTTCAATTAACTCATGGATACATTTATCCTTGAAATATTCCTCTTCTGTATCGTTCCACTCATATAATAGCTGGCTTAACTCAGAAGATCTGAACAGGTTCAATTGATATATCGACTGTTTTTCATTACTAACCATAGATTTAAGAAGGGTTTTAAAATACTCAATATAACGTTTAATACTATTCCTTTCAAAAAGCCCAGTTGCATAATTTAGTGTGCCTTTAATTCCATCATCTGTTTCAAGTAAAGATAAGCTTAAATCAAAATTGGCGGTTGCTGGAAGGTATTCAATATTTTCGATAGTCAGACCTTCCATATCAATGCATCCATGTGGTGTATTTTGCCACGTGAATATCACCTGGAATAAGGGGCTGTATGAAAGGCTGCGTTCCGGCTGAAGTTCTTCCACTAGTTGCTCAAAGGGGATATCTTGATATTTCTGGGCTGATAAAGTTGTCTCCCTGACCTTTGTTATTAATTCTGATATTGTGGGTTCATCGGAAAGATCAAATCGAAGAACAAGTGTATTGACAAAAAATCCAATTAATGGTTCAATTTCCATACGCGTACGACTCGCCACTGGCGTACCTATAACCAGATCATTTTGACCACTCAATCTCGTAAGGAGTACTACCCAACCCGCCAGTAGTGTCATATACATCGTTACACCATGACTTCGGTTGAATCTCTTTAACTCACTAGTGATCTCAGCATCTAGAAATATACTCATGCTTGTTCCTGAATAGTCCTGTATAACCGAGCGAGGTTTATCAATTGGCAATTTCAATAATTCCGGTGATCCGGAAAGCCGAGTTTTCCAATAATTGATCTGATCTTGTAATCGATCGTCTTTTAGCCAGTTACGCTGCCATAGGGTATAATCAGCATATTGGATGTGTAGAGCAGGAAGGGGGTCAGGTTTACCCTGACTAAAGGCATTGTATAGGGAGCTCATCTCATTCATTAAATTTTCTATAGACCAGCCGTCTGAGACAATATGGTGCATTGTAATTAAAAATATATGTTCCTCTTCTGTTTCCCTTAAAAGTTGACCACGGATCAGAGGACCCGTAGATAGATCAAAGGGGTGAGTAGCTTCTTTTTCAATTAATTTATTTATTTCTATTTTACTAATATCACTTACGTCATACCTCTTTAGAGCAAATCCGGTTTGAGGTGAAGCAATTTTTTGTACGGGTATCCCATCAACAAAATTAAATGTGGTCCTTAGAACCTCATGGCGTTCTACAATACGATCAAGGGCTGCACATAGCGCACTTCGATTCAGGGCTCCTGTGATTCGAAAACCTTCGAATATGTGATAGGCCTGACTGGCCTTCTTTTCCAATTGATCTATAAACCATAATCGTTGCTGTGCAAAGGATAAGGGTAAGTCGTCACCACCTCGATCAATCTTGGTAATATCAGGAAGATCGCTGGTTCTGTTATTCCTTATACTGAAAGCGAAGTCTTTAAGATGAGGATTAGAGAATAATTCACCCAACTCAACTTCTATATCAAGGTAGTTACGAAGCCTCGATATCAATTGAACCGCCAGAAGAGAATGGCCACCAAGATCAAAAAAGTTGTCATTTCTCCCCACATGCTCCACATTGAGGACTTTAGACCAGATACTCGAAAGCAGCTCTTCGAGCGCTCCTACCGGAGTTTCATACACCCCCCTCACATAATCTTTACCTTCTGGGATAGGCAATGCCTTACGGTCTGTCTTTCCATTTGGTGTAAGTGGAATTGATTGAACGACAACATATGCAGATGGCATCATGTACCCAGGTAAATGCTTTGAAAGATGGCTTCTTATATCCTCAATAGCTACTTCTCCACTATCCTCGGTCAATGTGTAGTACGCCACCAGTCGCTTCTCACCAAACATATCTTCTCGTGAAAGAACCACTACTTCCTTTATCCCTTCAAACTCACTCAGCTTAACTTCAATCTCACCCAGTTCTATCCTGAATCCCCGAATCTTTACCTGATTGTCTATACGACCAAGATACGCGATATTACCATCCTCTAAATACCTAGCAAGATCTCCAGTTTTGTAAATTCGTTCGCCCGAATTTTTACTAAAAGGATTGGGAATAAATCTTGTGGTTAAGACCGGTTTGGCATGATACCCATAGGCAAGGTTCATACCGCCTATATATATTTCCCCAACGCCTCCAATAGGAACGGGTCGAAAACAAGAATCAAGAATATAAATCTGCGTATTAGCGATAGGCTTTCCAATTGGAGGAAGTAATGGCCAATTCTTTACATCATCAAATAGTGAATATGAGGTAACTACATGACTCTCAGTCGGTCCATAATGATTATATAAAGTACAATCTTTAAGTTTTTTAAATAATTCTTTAATAGATGATGTTATCTGAGGTTGCTCACCTGCCGTAATAATTTGAGATATACATTTCGGAATATCTCCAGAAGCATTAATAGCATCGCCTAACTGCTTCAATACCACATAGGGAATAAACAATCTTTCAATACATCGTTCTCTTTTCAAACAAATTAATTTATTCATATCTCTTCGGATCTCTTCAGTAACTAATACTAGTGTTCCACCCGAGCATAATGTTGTAAAAATCTCCTGAAATGAAACATCAAAACTAAGAGATGCAAATTGTAACGATTTCGCTCTGACATATAACATTTTATCAGCTATATGCCATTGAATCAGGTTCAATAGACAACTGTGTGGCATCTCTACCCCCTTTGGGCTACCAGTAGATCCAGAGGTGTAAAGGATATATACCACGTTTTCAGGAACAGTTATGTCACTAAGATTAGTGCTTAATTTACCACTCAGTTCATCAGAAATATTGTCTATAAGGAGGATTTTCATTTCACTGTTTTCAAGTTTTTTGCTTGCTCTACCCTGCGAAGGTACAAATGTAATATCAATAATATCTTTCTGAATCAGAAGAATCTCTGTCCTACTTTCCTCAAGCATAGAAAATATTCTTATTCTGGGATATTCGGGATCAATAGGTAAACATGTCGCACCTGCTTTTATAACGCTTAATACTCCTACTACTAATTCCTGAGAACGACTTAGCATGATGCTAACCGTTGAACCAGGTTTTGCACCCATATCTCTCAGCAAATATGCAAGCTGATTTGTTCGTTCATTTAATTGTCTATAGCTTAGGCTGTTATCCTCAAATTCTAATGCAACCGAATCTGGTGTTTTTTCAACTTGATCCTCAAATAACTGTTGAATAGATTTATCCTTTTTGTATTTAACAGAAGTGTCGTTCCATTCATATAATATCTGACTCATCTCAGACTTCGATAATACATCAATAGATCCTACCACCATCAGAGGTTCACTATCTAACGCATCAGCAAGATGTCCAAGAACCGTGTTCATATACCTGCATACCTGATTAGGATCAATAGGTCTCCGGACTTGAGCTGTTATTGAATATCCTTCTCCCAGATCATTCACTGATAACATCAATGGATAATTTGTTCGTTCCTCTGAAAAGAGTTCTTCTATCTCACTTACCGAAATGCTATTTTCTTCTTCAGCCGGTATTGGTTTTATATATCGATAGTTCAACAGTGATGAAAAAAGAGGCATTGGCGATAAAACTCCGCTACATCTCTGTGCCAGTGCCAGTGTCGCATGCTCATGATGAAGAAGATCTGTAAGCATATGATAGGTCTTTTTTATTGCTTCTTCTACGCCATCGTTTCTTACTTTAATACGTATAGGAAGGGTATTTATAAACATCCCCATTACTCTTTCTGATCCTTCTCCTCCCTTCATGCGTCCAAAGAGTATTGTGCCAAAAACCACATCATCACGATTACTGAGACTGCAAATTACTCTCGCCCAGGCAAGATGAAATATACTGGCAGCACTCACCCTTAATTTTCTTGTGCAATCTCTTAGTCTCCTACTAAGGGAAATATCAATTTCATGCATGGCCACTTCCATATCAGAACCGTCTCCTATTACATCCAGCAGACCATAGGGTGCTGTGGGTTCCTCAACATCTAATAGCATCTCCCTAAAAAAGGTCTCATGTTCTTCACTACTGATTCCCAGTTTGGCCTGAGCTATATAGTTCCTGAATGGCAAAGCCTCGTGTAACTTAGATTCTGTACCTGAACGATATGCTCTTATTTCTTCATGAAGAATATCAAGGGTGGTACGGTCCATTATTAGGTGATGATGTAGCATGGCCAATATCCAGCGATCTGCATTGTCGTCCCTTACTATAAAAGCGCGTATCATTGGTGCTCTGCGAATATCAATGGGGAACTTACCACCAGTAAAACGTTCTATCATCTGATCTACTATTTTACCTTTTGACGGATCTATAGCCACCTCTTTAACCGGAATTTTCGCTCTTCTCCACACAACCTGTACCGGTTCTGAAAGACCTTTCCATAGAATAGCTGTACGTAGAATATCGTGACGATCAATCACTTTTTGAAATGCGTTAAGAAAATTATCTAACAAATCCCGATTGTCAAAGGCTATTAGGGAAGATAAAATATAGGCATCTCTCTCTTCATTCATCAGATGGTGGAAGAGGATACCTTCCTGAAGCGGTGCAAGAGGATATATGTCCTGAATATTGCTTACCCCGCAAGGAGTTAATGCAATAATACTGTTTATTTCTTCCTGGTTCAACTTTATCAGAGGAAGCATATCAGGTGTAATTTGATCACTATCTGCGCGAATAAGATTAGGTGGCACTTCCACAATTGGCCTAGTTAACCCTACAAACGCTGCAAGATCCTTCAAGGTAGGGCATGTAAAAAGATCACGTACATCTATACTAAGTCCTTTACGGCGCATATGTTCAATCAATGTAAGTGCCAGAAGGGAATGTCCTCCAAGGTCAATAAAGTTATCATTTCTAGAAACACGCTCTACATTGAGAACATTAGACCAAATCCTCGATAGCTGCTCTTCAATCGCTCCTACCGGAGCTTCATACATCCCTCTCGCATAAGCGTCTCCCTCTGGCGTTGGCAATGCCTTACGATCTGTCTTTCCATTGGGTGTAAGTGGAATTGCTTTGAGTTTAACATATGCTAACGGAACCATATATTCAGGCAAGTACCTCGACAGATAGCTTCTTATATCCTCAATAGTCAATTCTCCACTATCCTCAGACAAAGTGAAGTACACAACCAGCCGTTTATCGCCAGAAATATCTTCTCGTGAAATAACTACTGCTTCCTTTATTGCTTCAATTTCATTTAACTTAACTTCAATCTCACCTAACTCTATCCTGAATCCTCGGATCTTTATCTGATCATCCATGCGGTTCATATATGTAATATTACCATCTTCAGAGTATCTGCCTAAGTCGCCAGTCTTGTATAATCTGTTTCCAGATTCACTGTCGAATGGATTTGGAATAAACTTTTCGGCTGTAAGATCAGGTCGAAAGATATACCCGCGGGATAACTGGACACCACCGATATGAAGCTCACCTGGCACCATCACAGGAACAGGCTGCATATAAGAGTCCGTGATATAAATTGTTGAATTTGAAACCGGCTTTCCTATATACACTATTTTATTATTATATTCTTGATGACATGCCCAATAAGTAACAGCTACTGAGGCCTCAGTAGGACCATACAAATTATGAAGCTCAGATTTTGTAATCTTCTCAATAAAATCATTTTTCAAGTCATAGCTCAGTGCTTCACCGATACATAAAACACGTTTAAGACTTTTACACTCACCCACTCTCCTCTCTTCAAGAAATATTTGCATCATCGATGGAACAAAATTAATAGTAGTAATATTATTTGCTTTTATCATGTTGACAATCGCATTAGCATCTTTGTGAGTTCTAGGAGGAGCTATTACAAGTGTTGCTCCAAATAGTAGCGGCCAGAAAAACTCCCAGACCGAAAGATCAAAGCTATATAGAGTCTTTTGAAGGACTCGATCATCACTATTCAGTTTGTATTCATCCTGCATCCAAAATAATTGATTACATATTCCGCGATGCTTGTTCATTACACCTTTTGGCTTCCCTGTAGAACCGGATGTGTAAATTGTATATGCCAAATTATCTGGGTTAACTTCAGTTTTTAAATTATTGTCATCTTCGATGTTAATTTTATCCCAATCAGAATCCACACAGACTAGTTTTGAAGAATTCTTTGGAATATTGCCCTCCAGATGCTTCTGTATTAGTACAATAGAAACCTTAGTATCTTCCAACATGAATGAAATTCGTTCAGCTGGATATTCTGGATCTAAAGGCACATAAGCTCCTCCTGATTTTAATATCCCATAAAGGCTAATAAGCATCTCAAAGGATGGTTCCATATAAACCCCTATGAGTGTTTCAGGTCCAACGCCTAATGATTGAAGATGGTGGGCTAGCTTATTTGCTCGTCTATTGAACTCGCAATATGTTATTTCATCGTTTTTAGAAAGAACAGCCACTTTTTCTGGAGTTCTTTGCACTTGTGCCTCAAAAATCTCGTGAAGACATTTATTGGACGTATAGTTAATTTTTGTATTGTTAAATTCTATTAATAATTTATCTTTCTCAGCCTTGGTAACAATTGAATATTCATTAAGAGGGCCATTTCCTTTTTCAGCAATATCACTCAATAGAAACAAAAACTGATTCTTCATTTTTTCAACAATGTTTGTATCAAGAATATTTTTGTTAAATATCCAAAAACATTCTTTCCCTTTCTTTGGGATAACTATTTCCAGTTCAGTGCCATGTCTAGGTTGGTGGTTACTAAGATCGTTAACGATGCTTATTGCTATCGGTATTTTTTTATCGATCTCTCCAGATAACATACCACGAAGTTTAGGATTTCTTAATACAATGTCTCTAGCATAGGATTTATGTAGTCTTGTTTTATTTTTTTCTTCTTTAATCGCACAAATTAGATCCTCTATTCTATACCATCCATGTATTGACACATGAAAAGGTACATACTGAACAAAAAAAACATTGCTATCAGATAAAAAATTTCTCAAAAATGTATCACTAAAATATATATCAAATTCATCTGATCCGCTGATACGATAAAGATATAATACCCAAATGGAAAAAATCAGGTCTTCAGACTTAACTTGAGATTGAAATCCCCTAATAAATTCAAATGGAATAGGAACTTGAACTTTTTGATATTCTATTTCATCCCCCTTAAGTGTTATATGCTTAAAATAAGGGATATCTATATCTTTAAGCCTTAACAGTCTTTCAGTCCAAAAAGCCTCATGCTTACAAATATTCGTATTAATACGACTTATAGTTTCAGCATACTTATCTCCAAGTTCAGGTAGCTTCTCCCCAATCCGTAAACCATGTCTGCTGAGAAAATCGGAAATGATAATTTTTTTACCTTCTATTGTTTGGAAATTACAAAATCGAAGGTTATTTGATGCTGTTGATACTATAAGTGAATTTTCTTCTATCTGACATAAAATACCGGGTTTAACTCTTTCAGTTAAAGAAAGAACTTGAATTTTTTTCGGAATGATTACTTCATCTCCAAAATATATCTTGGGGACTCCCAAAGGATTCGAATGGGTTCCATATTCTAAAGCATTGCATAGTGCAAAAATACTGTCAGCTGTTTTTTTAAAATCAATAACACAAGCTGCGCGTGGTCTTTTCCATAAAGGGAAAAATGATCGCTTTGATAGATCTTGAGGTATTCTTTTTAATCTATTGTTATCAAGTTCATCAAGCAAATCTGAAAATAGTTTAATGCTTTTCTTTAGACATTTCATATTTAAAGAGAAAGATGTTTCGTCCTTTTCAATAGGAAAAATATCCTGTTTCAGGATGTCGCCTTTATCCGCTCCTCTGGACATTACATGCCATGTAATGCCATGTCTATGTTCTTCATTTAATATTGCCCAGCTTGTCACATTGCTACCTGCATATTTCGGCAAAGGGCCATCATGAAAATTGATAGCGAACTTTTTAGGAGTATTGATTATGTCTCCTGGTAATAATAAAAAATTATCAATGCTAAATAGATAGTCATAAGATTGATTCTTAAGAATTACATGTATATCATCATCGATTGAAATGGTCTTTAAACACTTCTCTTCAGCCCACTGTTTTACTGATATATCACTTGAAATAATCCCCAAAATAGTATGCCCTTTTTCAAGTATATTCTCGCTACATTTAATCAATCTTGATTGATTACCTATAACAAAGCATGAAAAGGTATTTTTTGTCTTCATATTAATCCCCTTCAATCTTTGATTGATTTGAAGCATTAAGGACAATTAGAAATGTCAGTTTTTTTAACATAGACTTTATGATATTCGTAATCTACTGCTACATGACATGGATTTATTATTTTTGCCTTCTACAAATCCAAGAGAGGCTTTCCCTTCGAAATTGAAATGCGTTCCGCTCCTAATGTCACTATATTATATTAGGAGTTCTTCTAGTTAATTTGCTCTCACCAATTCTTAGCAAGTTATATAAAATATACCAAATTTGAAGAATATTTTATTTTGTTCAATGTCAAGGAAGGTTAAAATCTTAACCACAGGATTACATTTAGTATTTTAGAGTTGAAATTTGAGTCTGTCGCAAAAATAAAGCAGAAGGAGACGATTTTTATAATACTCCCCAGACTTGATGTATGATTTAAACTATAAGAAAAATAAAGGCGAATTGATAAACGTAAGGTACAACCAACAATACAATTTCATCATAGTTCTTAGCAGTAGTGTGATCAAAGAACAATATCGTGTAGTTGCATAAACAAAAAATACCTTATTTCATCAATCTATAGAGACCTTTGCATAACTCAATCTCTTGTCAAAATCCAACCTTTATTTCTACTTTCACATATCTGAGTTTAACTTATCAGAATATAGCTCACATTATTGAATATCTTAGGTGATTTTCACCGGGTTGTACAAAGGACTCATATGAACAGACATAGATTTTTAGATGATTCCTTCTACATCTCCCATTTAAGACGTTAAACAGATGAAATATAATATCTTAGATAAAAAAGTTGAAAAACGGCCCAAGGATTATTTGGTACATATTAGATTAAAAGACGGATTACATCCTTTGAGAGATTGCATGATATATTTATAATTCTTCATACCACAAGCCACCAGGAGAAAATAGATTGAATACCGGTTGTTTTATTTTTTCTGCAAAATAAAGAAGTTGAGGTCCTATATCTTCGAGTACTGATTCTCCCTTCTCAATCGATCCTAACTCCTTAGCTGTAATGCCAATTTTTTGTGCCAAATCTTCAATGGTTATCCCATTATTTTCCCGTATTTTTTTAATTCTTTTACCGCATTGATCTTTCTCTTTTTGTGTGTCTCCCGCTTTTCCACTCTTACTGATAAGCCGAGATGTTGGTACCTTTAGCTTTATTGCTATTTTTGCCAAAATAGGCGCCCATTTTTCAAAATCACTATCTCCTTTTTCATATGAGGTGTAATTTTCTCGGATCATGCCCATAGCGCCTGCCATTTCGTCGATACTTATATCCAGGTTTGTTCTTTCTTTTTGTAGTATTTCACCCAATTTCATAGTACAATTTCCTTTCATTTTTTGCCGTTAATATCATTTTAACCATCGTAATACCTGCTCTGGTTTTAAAATCCTTTTCTAATTCATTAGTAATCATTATTCATTTAAACTAATTTATAGTATTGTATCCATTAAGTTAAGTTCTTGCCTGCTGATTTTAAGATCCTTAACTAACATCTCAATAAATTGCTCTAAATTATTTCTTATAAAAAAATGACCCCCAGGAACCATCGAGAGTGTAAAGTTACTGCGGGTGTGCTCGCGCCATTCACTAGCATCTTCCATACTGACAATCGGATCAAAATTACCACAGTATGCTGCAATACTACAATTTAACGGATCTTCTTGAATATATTCATAAGTGTTAAGCATTTCTGTGTCTGCCTTTATAATCGGTAAAACTAGGTCCAATAATTCCTTATTCTGTTTCAGTTCGTCTGGTATCCCTTCGATTTCCATTATTCTTTTAAGGAATTCTTCGTTGTCCATTTTATGATCAAGTGTAGAGGTGCGTGAATTATCAGGAGCCCTAGCGGCAGATACAATCAATTTTTTGGGGCACGGCATATTATTTCTTCGCAGATACCGTGTTAGTTCAAAACAAATACGAGCCCCAACACTGTGGCCAAAAAAGGCAAAAGTCTTATCAGATAAAAGATGAGCTATCTCAGAAGCGAGCTTTTTTACAAGTTCTGTTATTCTTCTGTAAGGCTCTTCATTAAATCTACCTTCTCGCCCCGGAAGTTTAATTGCACATATCTCAATTTCAGGTGAAATATGATTCGACCAACCTGAGAATACAGAAGCACCGCCCCCTGCATACGGAAAGCAAAACAGGCGTAGTCGAGCTTCCTGTTGTGGTTTTGGACAGAATATCCATTTATTGTTTTGCATCAATCACTCCTTCTTTTTTCTCAATGAATCTTTTAGGTTCCTGATAGTCATTATTCCTAATTATAAAAACATTCATAATTCAATAATGTGTTTCTTTTATGAAGTTCAAACATACCTTCTATCACCACCAATATAGATTAACCACAGCATTGTTTTTTCATTTCGATATTAGAATAATTCCTATTAAAAACCGAAATTACATAAAGCAACAAAGGTTATCGGGAATATTTTTTTCTTTACTTTAATCTTTCCACCCTCCCTAACATTGCCACTTAGGACTAATAGCTTATATCCTTCTAACCTCAGTAACACCCATGGTTATTCTACTTAAACCGCAGTCTATTCTTACCTCGTTTTAGTAGCCCCTCATAAAAACCTTATACCTTAAACTGTGCGTTTTTATTCATACTTCAATGCCTCAATCGGATTGCCTTGAGCAGTCCCAAAGGACTGTAGCGCCACAGTTCCTAATGCCACCGCCATCACAGAAAGCGCCGATAGCACAAACACTAAAGGATTTATGCCTGCGTGATAGGCAAAAGGGGATAGCCATTCGTCAATTACGATATAAGAAACTACCGACGCAATAACAGAGGCCACCAAGACAATGAGCAGAATGCTACGGGATAACATGATGATGATCTGAAAGGTTGTTGCACCCAGGACCTTACGAATGCCGATTTCTTTGGTGCGCTGTTCAGTGGTGAATGCGGCCAAGCCGAAAAGGCCAAGGTAGGAAATCAATATGCAAATCCCTGAGAAAATACCTGACAATTTCATTAAACGCTGCTCCTGAAAATAAAATCTATCAAGGATATCTTTTAGAAAATTATATTCAAATTGATGTTCTGGATCAAATTCTGCCAATACTTCTTTGATGTAGGCAATGGTCTTTGATATCTCTTCTTCTGAGATATGGACAACAAGGATAATTATTTGCCTTGCCTGTAACACGGGAGGCAGGTTAGAAAAAGCTCCTTGAACATCCCGCATGATAAGCGGCTCGATCTGCTGGTGCAGGGAGTCAAAATGGAAATCTTTTACGACACCAATAACCTTCATATACCCCGTTTCGCCACCATATTGTATACGTTTACCAAGGGGGGTCTCCCATCCCAGTTTCTTAACAAGGGCTTCATTTACAAGTACAGAGCTTTCAATATCGGTCGACAATTCCCTGGAAAAGTCTCTTCCCGCAACAAGCTCAATTCCCAAGACCTTTATGAAATCCCCCTTTATGTTCATGAATTTTATTTCCTGTAGATTTCCAATAACCCCCTCATTATTATCTAAATAGAAATTGTGTGACCCAACACCCATCCCCGGTAATACATTAGCTCCTGAGACGCCCAAAATTCGGCTGTCTTTTAACAGCTTGTTTTTTAGGATCGGATACTTATTTATCAGATCCGCACCCATCAATCTTATGGTCACCTGGTTTTCTTTATCAAATCCTAAGGGTTTGTTGGCTATATATCGCATTTGGAGGACCATGAGGATAGTAGAAGAAATAACTGCGATTGAAATTATAAACTGGACTAAGACCAGTGTCTGCCGCACGTGAAAACCCTTCTTGCCTGTATGGATTGTACTAGTTAGGGCTGAGATGGGTGGACCTGAAGATAGGAAAAATGCAGGATAAATCCCTGAGATCAGCCCAACTACAAGACTGAGGCCCAACATCCACAACAGTAGGACTGGCTCATCATTAAGATTTATTAGCTCCTTCCTACCCAACAAATCGTTGATTGGAGTTAAGACATTGGCTACTTCCACAAGGATAAAACCGATCATAAGAGCAATCAGGCTAAAAAATACTGACTCCCCAAGAAACTGACCGATTAGTTGAGATCTCGTTGCACCAAGTACTTTTCGTATGCCCACTTCTTTTCCCCGCTTCACAAACCGGGCTGTGGCTAAATTCATGTAATTAATACAAGCCATCAGAAGAATGAATATAGCCACCGCTGTTATTGCGTAGAGATGGAGCCTATTACCTCTGGGAAGATCAAACTGCACCTCCGAGTTCATATGAATATCTGTAAGAGGTTGTAACCATCCTCTAACACCAGTATCTGGTCCCACATATTTAGAGTAAATTGACTTCACCTTACCCCGAAAAGATTCTGCCTGATAACCTTCCGGCATCAACAAATACGTAAAGAAAGCAGGAAAGAATAGTTGTGTTTTTATCTGCGCTTCATCAAGCTGCAATTGATTCATGGAAAGGAGCACCTCATATCTCATATGAGAATTTTCCGGTAAATCGCCAAAGACAAGGGTTATTTTATACGACTCCGTATCTGTGGCTATGATCTTTCCAATAGGATTGGCGTTACCAAAATTCCTATTTGCAAAGCTTTCGCTGATTGCCATGGAATTGGGAGTGGATAGAGCCGTTTTTAGATCTCCATAAATGACATTATGAGTGAAGACATCAAACACATCTTCATCTGCATAATACACACCCATCCCTCTCATAACTTTATCTTCATATCGAAATACTTTACTTGCTCTACGAAACCTGACATATGACTCTATCTCCGGATAATCCTTGGCCAATAAAGGAGCTAATACTTGTGGCGTCGTTCCGTAAGAAGTCGTTTGCCCATTATCACTGAATTCCAATGCAATTCTATAAATTCGTTTGTGTTTTATGTTATGCTGGTCATATGTAAGTTCACTCCGCAAAATAATTCCAAGAATGATGCAGCAGGCAATACCCAGGGATAATCCTGATATATTGATCAAGGCATACATCCTTTCTTTATACAAATTCCGTAGCGTAATCTTGATATAGCTTATAAACATACATTCTCTCCTTAATTTAGTAATAAATAATATATCTGAAAGAAATAAGGGAAAATAACTCAGTGCTATATTTAAGGCGTGTGTTGGATCATAGCGAATGTGTGAGCCTCTGCGGTTACCTTGTGTGAGAATTTTCACCTCACTAGCTACTTACCATACCTAGCAAACACGATAGCTCTGATAATAACCACTCTTCTTGATAATCTCCAGATAATCACCTACCACGCCCAGAGGACGTGGTTTGATGAAGCCCTCTCGAAGAGGGCATTGTCCTAGGAAAGCCCCTGAAGGGGCCATTTATACGTTTATGGGTTATTTCAAATTTTCAGGATCATCTTGACTTTGTATATATTTCCTGATCATTTCCTCATCCAAACAAACTGTGCTTACACAATATCCCGTGGCCCAGAAACTTAAACCGGTCATTCTTTTTGTACCTAACAGTTCACGATGTATTCTGATAGCACTTTTTCCTTTTATAAAACCAATCGTATTTGCAACACTATATTTTGGCGGAATACTTACACATATATGGATATGATCCGACATCGCAAATCCTTCAAGTAACTCTATCCCTTTTTGATTACATAAATCTCTTATTATTGAGCCTATTTTTTTTCGGATTTTTCCATATACAGTTTTATGCCGATATTTGGTTATGAATACTATATGATATTTACACTTCCATCTTACATGTGATAGTGTTTGCCATTCTTTCATAGGTTCTTCCTCCTGCCTCTATACAGGGGCTTTTCTAGGGGAAGAACCTTTTAGCACATTTATTCCTCGCCGAAACGGTTTAACCTTTTAGGGTCGCACGGGCTGAGCCCGTGGTTTAATTAAAAACAATTATTTGGGAAAGCGGTTGCGCCGATGCCCATATCCATCTTTTACAAAGTTTCCTCTATATTTTTTCTTTTCCGGCCCCTGAATTTTGTTATATATCTAAAGATGACTCTATATTTTCATATACTGTGAGTTCACCTATCAGATTAAAACTCTGAAACACATATCTAATGTTTACCTTTTGAAGAGCCACAGTTTTACTCTCATGTAAACTCGACACTTTTTTCCAAGAAGCCGATAATGCTCTTGTGTCGGGACATCATTAGTCCCAGAATGTATAGGATTTCGAACTTCTTAAGAGTTATTTATGAGCAATTGCTTCATTTTCAGAACTATTTTTTATGACTGGGGTATCGTAAGTAGGGATTTTAAAATTCAGTTCATTTTTGCAAAAACTTTCCCATTCATCGGTAACGTTATTAAATAGTATATTCTCTTCTTTATAAATGTCATCAGTAACTACATAATTTTCCTGCAGGTATACTATTGACTCATTTGTGAGTATTCTCTTTTCCTTAATCTCTTCGCCATCAATCTCTTTTTTTTCATCACGTGCATTTTCTACATTTTCTGTCCAGTCTTTATATTTTCTCATATCTTTTAAATAATAAGCTTTGCAATATGCTCCCATAACCTTACCCATAATATTTCCTCCAGGTTAATTTTTAATTTCATTATTAAATAATAGAGTTGCCTCATTCACATATTGTAATTTAAATTTATTCTATGATTTTTTAAAATTGATAATTTATGGCTTTCTAATACTTTTATCAAATGCCACCAGCCATTAACTTTGCAACAGCACTAGAAAATTTTTTTGAATCATCTACTTTTTCGCCTTCGCCAATTAATGCAACATTAAATAACAAATTATAGAAATCATCAAGAGATTCATCATTATGGTCTTTATCGTAGATTTCTTTAATTCTTGATACAGCAGGATGCTCCATATTTATTTCAAGAATTCTGCGGGTATTTAAAGGTTCTTGCCCGCTTTTCTTCATTAAAGACTGCATATACGAACTCATATCATATTCACCTCCTGACAAGCATGAGATAGAATCTATTAATCTAGTAGAAGGTCGAACTTCTTTTATCTTTTGATCAAGTTTTGATTTAATATGATCAAAAAGAGAACTAAACTCTTCCTTCTTCCTTTCATCTATTTCTTCTGTATCAAGGGTTCCCTTTTCGGCACTTTTCAACCTTTTACCATCATATTCACTTAAAGACTGGACGACAAACTCATCAACAGGATCAGCCATTAAAAACACTTCATAATCCTTACCTTTCAGAGACTCAATGTGAGGCTTATTCTGAATTAATGAGAAATCTTCTCCTGTAATATAGTAGATCTCTTTCTGGTCTTCTTTCATATTTTCTACATACTCTTTGAAAGAGATATACTTTCCATCAGATTTTGTTGTTTGATACCTTAAAAGCTCAGCTATCTTATCCTTGTTATCCTTATCACCATGAATGCCTTCCTTTAATACTCTCCCAAACTCTCGATAAAACTGATCATACATTTCTTTGTCCATATTTTGAAGCAGATCAAGGACCTTCTTTACAAGATTATTCTTTATTTTTTTAACAAGCGCATCATGCTGAAGTATTTCTCTACTGATATTAAGATTCAAATCCGGAGCATCTACGACACCTTTTATAAACCTTAGATATATAGGCATAAGCTCCTTGCAGTCATCCATTATAAATACCTTTTTGCAGTAAAGATGTACTCCATGCTTCTGATGGGGGCTGAAAAGATCCAAAGGCGCTCTTTCAGGGATATAAAGAAGTGCATAGTATTCAGTTGTCCCTTCAAACCTCCCATGAAAATGCGTCAATGGTTTTGTATAATCATGGCTTACATGATTATAAAACTCATTATACTCCTCTTCAGAAATTTCAGATTTATCTCTCATCCAAATAGCCTTCATTGAATTCAAGGTCTCTTCTTTTATTACTTTCTGAGGAGCTTGTTGAACCTTGTTTCCATCTTTATCCAGGATCTCCACATCTTCATTAGCTGTCCCAGTCCTCTCCACATCCATTAAAATCGGATATGTAATAAAATCAGAATGCTTCTGAATAATGTGCTTAATCACCCATTCATTTGTGAAATCCTCTTCTCTCTCTTCCTCAGATTTCAAATTCAATATTACCTCTGTACCTCTGGAATCTTTTTCAGTTTCTTCTATTGTGTAGGAAGAACTATTACTTTCTGAAACCCATTTATAGGCAATATCTGCTTCAGCATGTTTTGTTATTATTGTGATTCTGTCTGCAACCATAAAAGCACTGTAAAAACCTACTCCAAATTGGCCTATCAGTTCTGGAGTGAGTCGATCCTGGGATTTTTTCAGGGCTTCAAGGAACGAAGCTGTTCCGCTTTTTGCTATTGTTCCTATGTTTTCAAGAATTTCATCATAGGTCATCCCTATTCCGTTATCTTTTACCGTTAGAGTATTATTCTTTGGATCAGGAATAATTTTAATATAATATTTGCTGTCATTGTCAAGGATCTCAAGATTTGTGAGACTCTTAAACCTGATCTTGTCGATTGCATCAGATGAATTAGAGACCAGTTCTCTTAGAAAAATCTCTTTGTTTGAGTAAAGAGAATTAACAATCAGGTTTAATACCTGTTGTACCTCTGCCTTAAATTTTCTTGTCTGTTTTTTTGAGTTTGCCATTTCTTTTATTCCCTATTCTGTTTCGCCTTCTCTTAAAACAAGATAACCCCAACCATTCAAATTATTAAGTTCAATATCTGCCACGCATTTTACTTTCACATAGTTCAATGTTAAATCCCCCTCCACATGAACTTTTCCCATTTCTTCTACAAAATCAGCTTGATTAAAATTACTTTTTTCTTTATCAAGATTAAAACCGAGCTCTGTTCCTCCACGTGTATCAGTGAATCTTATATGAATGTATTCACGATCAATTGCTTCTTTAAAGAGTTTTACAGTCTTTTCAGGTCTTAGGCCTGCTTCTACTGGGTGTTTACCTTCTGAAAGGAACTTAACCAGATCATCCCTTGGATCTTTAGTTTTTTTTCGTTCTTCCTCAAGCTTCTTAAGGTGTTCCCTCTCGAGTTCAGGGCGACGTCTTTCCATTTCTGCCATTTTTATTCTTAAACTTAATGGCCGCATATCTGTCCACACTTGACCAATATAATCAAGACAATCCTGTTTAAGGCCACTTTTCCCAACTGATGTCCATCCTAGTGGAATTTCTTTATAATCCGGCCAGATCGAATATTGCTCTTCATGATTAAGAACAACTTCATAAATAGTTGTGTCTTCCTTTTCTTCTCTGTACATAGTACCCTCCATTTTTATAATAAAATATTAATCATCCCTGAATTTCATTTTTTCCGTCTATATATCTCTCTACTTTTTCTTGTTTCTCATCCACTTCTTTTATCACAATAACTCGATCGAATTTGCTTTTATTGTCGGCTGCACATTTCTTAGCCTCATTTAAGTCAATAAATTCTTGTGGTATCCCATGAGGATCAATGGGAAGAGACTTCCTTCCATCCTCTGAAACCTTGGGTAAATTGTGCATATAAACTTTAAACTTTTCCATTAAAATCCCCTTTCATTTAAATGTTTTCTTTTATAATACCGATAAACACAGCTAATATTTCCTTCTACAGCTAAACCAACCGTATAACCTAGCCGGTGTTTACCTAGACTCAAATATCAGGCCTACTACCTCCATTTGGGTGAAAATGATCTTTCATAAATATCTTTTTTACCCATTTTCTATCCATCTATTATTTTTTAATTTTTCTACATTTCTGTCCGGTTAAGCCCAAGCGAGTTTTAACTGCCTGGAGTCATTGTTAATTGTCGCTATATCCGGAGGAGGTTCAAAGAGTTCTCTAAAGGAACATTTTCTAAACAGATTCAGTTGTAAGATTCTAATCATATTTTGAAGAGTAACATCTATAGCTGATAGAAACTTTAAATAACTGAGCAGAAGGTAGGCTATCATGGCAACGTAGATCTGCGTCATTACAGCATTTTGAGAGTTGCCAATAAAAGCCTTTATCTTCAGATTCTTTTTTATCCAACGGAAAAAGATTTCGATTTGCCAGTGTTCTTTGTAAATATCGGCGATAGTTTTTGCCGATAATTTAAAATTATTTATTAAAAACACATAATGTTTCTTTGTCTTCGGATCACGGTATCCAATACGTCTTAATGGGCAAGGACAGTCTACTCCCTTTACCCCTGAGAGGATAATAGTTTCATCTGAAGTCAGCCCTTGCTTTTTATTTACCTTTTGTCGCTTTATTACTTTATAGACAGCATTTGTTTTTTGCCGGATAACAAAGAAGACCCCTTTTTCATTAAGGGAAGAAAACCATTTATAATCGGTGTAAGCCTTGTCAACAGCTACAATAGAGCCTTTTGGAAGATTTATAGACTTGGCGATTTTAGTTTCATGTGTTTTACCATCCGATATTGATACAAAAGAAGGTAGGTACCCTGAGTTATCTAAAATAGTATGGATTTTAACTGCAGCTTTTTTTTCCGAAAAGCTACCCATGGAAAAACACTTAATGCTAAATCAACAACGGTAGCATCCATACTGTAGAGTTTGTTTTTAAACTTAAATTTGTGCTTCGGTACTATTGGCTGACATTTGTTATATAATTTTTGAAAGAGTTTTTCATAAAAAGATTAAGGCTTTTTAGCATTTGCATCTGCAAAGGTTGACAATGAAACAGGTTTGGAACCAAGATGGTAAAGGCTTTTAGCTCTTGATGTAATAGATCGAATGCCATCTCTAAGGCTTGATCTTGATGTTAGTTGCATAAACATGAGATGTACAAATTGATTCCAACGATCAAATGATCTTGCCTTTCGTCCAGTTCCATGTCGTTTTTCAAGGGGTAAAAATTGATGTCTCGGAATAATTTTAAGCATGTTATAAAAATGTGTGTTACTATATGCCATGGTTCGGAATTTCCTTTCTGTTCAATGCGTTATGGGAAAACACATTATAACAGATTATAGGGAATTTCGGGCCGTTTTTATTTCTTAACCGAACAGAATTGATTTTTCTATCAAGTTTTTATACTCAGATCTCTTGAGAAAATATATACTATACTACCCTTAAGATCGATTCATTGTAGACTATTTAATCTGCTTAACGCTGTTCTAGTGTCAGTTCCGGAAAAAAGGGAGGCGAGTCTGTTTTGTTGCGCGCTGAAGTTCGGTTGTTGCTCATCTAGGGTTGCAAGAAGCATTTCTTGGGCAATTTTAAGAAACTGCATAAGCGTTTCTCTACGGAAACCAAGGCTTTCCCAATACTGCATGGTCCAGAGATCAAACCGACGCAAAGGAGTAATGATCGATCCTGGTACGCTCGTGTAGACCTTACGCACTAGCTCCGCAGCTCTTTTCCAGTTCATTGTTTTATGAGACCACGAGTAACCTGCACCCTTAATGCTGAATTCGCTTGCACGCCTATTTATAGGCGTATAATCATAATGATAATACAGCTGTACCATTTGAAACGTTGGTTTCGTTTCGTTGAGGAACTTGATTGTATTGTTGACTGACTGTTCTGTTTCACCAGGGAAACCTACAAATAGAGACGCAGCGGTTGCAATACCGCGCTTGTTCAATTGTTCTATGCTCCATCCCAATTGTTCAACCTTGACACCCTTGTTCATGATATCCAAAACAGACTGATCTCCGGATTCAATGCCCAGTATCACACCAGTGCACCCACTTTCCTGCATCAAATCAAATATCTCTTCAGAAACGTGACCACATCGAAAATATGAAATCCATTTAAATCTAAACCTATTGCGTTTCATCATCTTACAGATTTCGATGAATCGCGAAGCAGGGACATTGAATGTGTCGTCCACAAACATGAGATGGGTGACTCCCTGTTCACACAATGCACGCATCTCCATCTCAAGTGTAGAGAGTGCCATCTGCTCGAATTTGCCTCCGTTTATATGATAAGTACAAAAAGAGCATGAAAACGGACATCCTCGTGAAGTTCGAAGATATACAACACGACCGAGAAAATCCTTATCGAAAGCTTTCCATCGAATGCTGTTGTTATTCAAGTTGTTGTTTTCTGGTAAGACTGGTGTACGATGAATAACTTTTTCTTTCCTAATAGCGAGGTTTGGTACTGTCGAGATGTCACCGTTGGTTGTTTTAAGTGATTCAACCACATTCCCAAGAGTAGTTTCACCCTGACCATCCAGAATATAGATATCCGCCTTGATTTCCGATAAGATAAAATCTTGTACCTCTTGAGACTCACGTGATACGAGGGAATATATAAATGGGCCACCGAGAACAATCTTTGTTGTGGGTGATGACCGTCGGATCATCTCGACTAAATCAACCAAAACCTGATGGTCGACGTAGTATGTAGTGGTCAAGGCAACACATCGAGGTGTTTTGGAGAGCAGGTGTTTGAACTTATCCATATGGTGATTGACAAAATTGACAAACTCAACATTATGCCCCAGTCGACGAAGAAAATCTGTAAGATAACATACCGCAAGGTTGGGGGCATTAAAAGCACTAAGGTTCCAGTTTTTTCTTGTCGCAATGGCTAGAGATTGGTTGAAAAATTCTTCATATGAGATTCGTCGGTTTTCATAAAGGATAGAATTTAGCTTGATCTCCTCATATGCTCCGCTAAATTTAGATACGGTCTTGGCATTTTCAATGTCACCATTCCAATCTTTTTCCCAATACCCTATGATCACACAATCAAGAGACTTAGTCTCATGCTGTAGTCTATGAACATAAATGGACTCATCAGGCAATTCCCAGCATGCTTGGCCTATCGGGGTATTTTCACTTTTTATACATCTCTTAGTAATCATCGATTTCCTCCTCGTTACCTTTGCATAACTCATTTTTTTGTCAAAATCCAACATCTATATCAATTTTTAAACATATTTAAGCTTAACTTATCGATATATAACTCACATCATTTAATATCTTAGGTGATTCTCACTGAGTGTTGCAAAGATCTCGGTTAAATCTTATTAAATCTTTATTTTAGTAAGATAACTCGTTTCTTTCTTAGTCATATAAAGGCATACTCAAAAAAAGAGCTTGTACACAGAATCTATCAGGGAATTGATGTGATAAATAAATCCTCAGATATTTTTTTTAGATGGCGATATAAAATGGGTGAAATCAATACCGTTTAATATGTAATAATATATTTCGAATGATCTACTAATTAGGTATGAAACTTATCATGCTGAGATATAGGGGTTAAATAAAGAGTTAATACAAAACCGTTTATCACATCAACTGATACATAGTCCTGCGTCCAAAAGAGGGGCAAATTGTTCTTCATTATCCAGTCAGATTCTACAACTCTTCTGAATTTCATTGCATTGCTTTTTTTATTGACCACGGCCAATATTGAGATTTGGATTTTTTATAAAATCTTCGATGAATTTAATTCCTTCAGAACAACCTTCCTGCCGTTTAAAGGCTGAACCCATTTTCTTTATTGATTGTTTTATTGAATTGCTTTTTAAAATAGACTCAACCATATTATCTATTTCCAGTTTATTAATAGTTTTAATATCTCCTCGCATACCGATATTATGATAAACGACTCTCGCTGAATTGCCGAACCCATCATTACTAACAGGAAATACAATCATAGGAACACCATAAAAACACGCCTCTCGAATAGAACTGAAACCTCCATGGGTAATGAAGCATTCTGCTTTTTCCAATACTTTCAACTGGGGAACAACCTCAGATACGTAAATATTTCTAGTTCTATGTTTTATATTGTTTGCCTTTAGGATTTGGCCACCATGAAGTATTAAATTGTATTGCGGTTTATTTTTAAAACTATCATATACGGCATTTAGAAGCCGTTTTGCGTGTGGTAAGATTTTATTATAAGTCCCTAGTGAACAGTACACTAAAGGTTTTTTTGATTCTAACAAAAAACTCCCGCCGAAAAGTGGCTCGCTTCGTTTTGGATAGACACAGGCTCCAACATAAGTACGTTTATCTATTGATACATTCCATGGTGTGTCAATTTCAGCAGGAGAAAGAACAAGCTCGGGTAATTTCAATCGCGGACCGTATTCACCATAGACGAGTTGCCCCCCTAGCTGTCTTATTTTGTTATTTAACTTAAATGGTTCATTCAAATAGTCAAAATATCTTAAAAGCCTTATAATTGGATGTGTTTGCCATAAATTATAGTTCTTTTGCACTAACGATACCCATGTTATTAGATTTCCAATTTTATTTTTTATAAAATGAGGATTTTCAGGAATTTTATGAGAGAAAATAGGAGGAGATGTCATTCGAAATCTATATGCTAGAGTAGTATTTAAACATAACATTGGCACTTGATGACGCAAATAAAATATGGAAGGTATCAAGGCTAACGGATCTACCAATGCGAGATCTGGATTAAATAATTCAATAATTTCATTCATTTTTCTCAATGAATCATAATAGTTATTCGACAAGTAATCATCTTCATCCAATTGCTCCCCATATGAAATATACTCAAAACCTTGTGATTGAATATATTTCTGACCTTGCGAAGGCCCAGTATAAATAATATTATGATTTCGCTTTTTTAATTCATATGCAAGTGCGAAAGTCGCATTGAATGCCGAAAACTCTGGAAACATTGTTATAAATATTTTTGCCATATTATTCTCTATCTAAGTCTTTCTCCTTCTAGTGCCTCGCAACGTAAATTTCTAGACTTACACAACATAAACCTGTTTTTTTAGCTTTTGAAATTAATTCTTGAGTATCTTTTACTCATTTAGATGGGTTCTTTTTTTCGCTGGGTTATGTAAAGCTCATATATATCTCTTTTTCGAAATCTGCCGATTCATTTCAATTTTTAACTCTGAACGTTAATAGCTAAATAGTTTATCCATCAAATTTTTATAGATAAACCCTACTTCGATCCTCTATATTTCGCTACAACCCCATCTTTTTCAGGATTAATCCACCATGTGCTAGACGGGGAGAATGGAGCCCATTTAGGATGAACCTCGGGCATGCCGAATCGATCCCAATAGGCTATAAGTTGCGTGTTTCCAACATACATATTTATTGAATAATAATTCCATAGAAGAACACGGTCCAGAGCCCTGCAAGCTGCGACTTTATCTTCGCGTGTTTTTGCTTCAATTACTTTTTCAATCAAATCATCAACAATCGGATTCTTGATATACTGGGAGTTAGAGCTCATTTTGACATCTGCTGCCTTTGACCCAAAACTTTGCCTAAGTTCTGTCCCTGGTGAGAGTGAGTGCGGGTACAAACCGTTTGAAAGCATGTCCCAGTCATAACTGAATGTCCTAGGCCAGAATGTTGTAGCATCAACTATATCAAGTTTAGCATCAATCCCCAATAGTTTAAGGTTTTCAACAAATGGAGCAAACATGGGTTCATCTGAAGAATCCTGCAACATAAAATCAACTGTAAAGGGCTTTCCATCCCTTACAAGCTTTCCATCAACATTTTTCCATCCGGCTTCCTTTAATAACTGAGATGCTCTTCGAAGGTTTTTACGAAGACTCTGTTGTGTGCCGTTTGTGTTTGGGGGAATAAATTCCTGAGTAAAAATTCTTGGATCCAACTGATCACGATATGGTTCCAGCAGGGCCAGTTCCTTCCCCTTGGGCAAACCTCTCTGAGCCAATTCTGTATTAGCAAAATAACTGGTATTACGTTCGTACATATCGTAATAAATATTTTTATTGGTCCATTCCCAGTCAAATGCATATGCTAGTGCCTCCCTTGTTTTTTGATCTTTGAATTTCGATCTCCTGCCATTCATACCAATTGCATAGAACCATACTGATCCGGGCGCTTTGTTTTCTCTAAGTTTTATTAGACCTTTTTTTACTGCATTATTATTGTACCCCGTTTTCCATCGTGATGCTGTGCCCTCATTTCTAATATCAATATTGCCGGCCATAAAGGCTTCATAAGCGACATTGGCATCCCTGTAAACATCCATGCGTACAAAATCAAAGTTATTTCTGCCTACATTTACAGGTAAATCCTTTCCCCAATAGTTATCATCTCTCTTCATAATAAGGTTATTACCCACATCCACTTTATAAAAACTATAGGGAGTACTTTGAACTGGCATTTCTGTGGTAGGTTGCGCAAAATCCTTGGAAGCCCAGTAATGTTTTGGAATGATAGGTAACCCCAATCCTATTTTAACAATATTGCTTCTGATACCGGCTTTTCTAAAGGTAAATCTGACTGTGTTTTCTGCGGTTTTTTCAACTTTCTCAATATCTGCAACCACGTTTTTAAAAGTTGGTGACGCTTTATCTCTCATTGTCTCATAGGAGAATATTATGTCATCTATTGTAATTGGTTTTCCATCATTCCACTTTGCTATATCTCTTATTTTATACTCAACCCATTTGTAATTATCAGGATAAGTAATAGTTTCTGCGATTAATCCATAAGAAGAAGTTGGTTCATCCGCGCATCTAATCATTAGATTCTCAAAAATACTGTAGTTCCCATAACCAGGAGCCGTACCCAAGACGATGTACGGGTTGATATTGTCAAAATTAGAAATGTTTAAAACAATCGTTCCCCCTTTTGGAGCATCCGGATTAACATAATTAAAATGCTTAAAATCTGGTCCATACATCAAATCCCCATATAGTGTTACCCCATGGGATGTAGTTACCTCCTGTGCAACCAAAATACTGGTCATAAAAACATTACATAGAACAGTTAAGAGTAAAATCATTACACATTTTCGACACATAGTACACCTCTAGATCTTTGAAGTTTTAGCAAAAAGAGTGAAAATCACCTTATACTGAAAAAATTAAAAAAAATTTCGAATGATATTTTTAAAAATCGTTTTTAAAGGTTGTTTTTTTGTACATTCTATAACCAATATCCCTTCGTTATTCGGGCTTTTTGCCTTTTAAATTCTCTGTTTTAGGCTCCGGGCATGCCTCTCCCTTGTTTTACAGTTTGCTGCTCCTATGCATGTTAAATGCCATCTGCCTGCACATGGCATCCCAGGATCTCTTGATGGTTGTTGTGAATCTTGCTCCCTGTGCTCCCGTATGCAGATGATTCAACCCAAAGTACTGCTCAACCATATATCTCTTCTTTGATATCTGTTTATTATGTTTGATTCCTATTTCCGTTATCTTTGCATTCTTTGTATCTTTCCTCATTATTCCATCTTCTATATCATTAAGATGAAGGAATGATCTGTTAGGCTCTCCATGATAACCCTTATCTACGTATATCATTTTAATGGGCCTCTTGCTGTGGCAGTTTATAAGCGCCAGGTAGGGGAGATAGTTTGTAACATGGATTGATGCAGGTGTTAGTGCTGTAGCCCTTACAAATCCACTCTTTACATCTACTGATGTATGTTCCTTAAAACCCTAGAGAGGAACATCCTTCTTCACTGTCCAGTCAGATTCCAAGTCTCTACTGAATTTAAGTGTATTACCATTCTTATCTAAGTTACCCTCCGGTGTACGTTTATCTCTTTGTTTCTTTATCTCATCATTGATTATTGGTCTACTTGATGATTTCACTAACCTTGTATCTACTGCTATACCTTCATTTATGCTTAAACCTCAGCAACAGCACTATATGGTTAAGCTTCGTCATTGCTTCTTTTGTGGTCTGCTTCTGAATCTAGAAAAGGTAGAAAATCTGGGGAGAGTTTATCCAAAGGCAACCCTAAAAATTTCTTGAAGAATATTCTGTCGTTTTTCTGATTCTCAAGTTCGGGATCTGATGGTATATGAAACCATTTTATTAAGAGCATAGATTTCAATAATAGTATCGAGGGATAAGCGTCGACTCCTTCGTTGGTGATTCCTGTATCATAGCCTCCCATTAGCAGTGCCTCTATGTTTTCCCAGTTTATTACCTTGTTGATTCTTTCCATCAATTTGACACTGCGATTATGTTCAAGAGATTTTGATACTGCAAGGTCTGCAAAACAGATTTCTTCTCCTATCCTTTTGTATCCCATTTTTACCCCCTTCTTGTTTACTTTCTTAAGGGAGTTTTTATCATTAAATGCTTCCTTTATCACATTATATCAATTAGTTATGCGCTACGACGTAATGTACTCAAAGGTTGATCACTTTAATACTTTCTACTACTTCCGATTTTTTGCTCTTTTTCCGACTAAAATATTTTTACAATTTTTTATTTTAGAGTGTCTTTCACTTGGTTATGCAAAGGTCTCCTTTAATACATTAATTCCAAGATAGAACAAATCAAAATCAGTCGAAACAAATAGAACATCAGAAGAGGTCTTGAAACTTTACACCATAACATCGAGCCCTCTCCTTAATAATTTCTTTTATTCATCGTTCCTTTTATGTGGTTTAATATTCATTTCTGATATTCGTATTTTGGGCTTGTTTACTATATCTGTAAGAAGATGAATATAACTATCTACCAAACAATGAATTGTCTCAGGATTATAGATTTCTGTTTGGTAAGCAATGAATCCGCCAATTACTTCTATAGACTCAAATAAATGCATACTGATTGCATTTAATGATATTAACTTTTGAGGTGGTGGCATTCTATAAGGAATTATTTGTCTATCTATTTGCTTAGTAAGCGGCTGCCTTGAGGGGCTACTCGGATTCGGATTAAAAGCGAAAAAAATTTGAGGTGGAGAGGATATATGTCTTGTCTGTATAGAGAACGGAATATAATTTCTCCTTATATCTAACAATGAGTTATTGGCTCTTCGTATAACTTCTAAAAACTCCGGATCTCCTTGAAAATCTACTTTCACATATTGGTGATCAGCAAAACAACCTATAAGAGATTGGATTTCACTTTTCGTACGTTGTGAGGCAATTACAAAACCTTTATTATACCTATATCCGCTAAAACAATAAAATAATGACATATATGCTGAAAACAAGATTGTATATAAAGATACCCTATTTTTTCTACTTAACATCTTTACTTGTTCCACAAGGTCCGGTTCAATAACAATTGGTAAAAAATCACCGGTCATCAACATTTTCGTTGGATATTCATGATCAGTTGGCAATCTTGAATTAAATCCATCTAAAAAGTTTTTTTTCCAATATGTTAGCTTTTCAGTCAAATAATCACTTGTTATTTTTTTCCGTTCAGCTATTGAAAAATCAGCATATTGTATTGGTAATTTAGTAAAAGGGCATGGTAAATTATGTAAAAATGCTTGATATAGTGTAAACAGTTCATTTTTTAATATTACATTAGAATCCGCATCACTAGCTATATGATGGATAGTAAAGATTAACACATTCTCATTTTCAAATGCAATTAGCGTAAACATTACCATTAATGAATCATTAAAGACATCAAACCCATCCGATGATCTTTTTATCGCTATCCGACTAGTTTCATTGTTTCTTTCACCTTCCATTAAATTACTTAAATCTATTATATTTAGGATTTTATCTGGGATGTCATTTATTATTTGATATGCCTCATCATCGACAATCTCATATCTTGTTCTAAGGATTTCATGACGCTCTAATATTTCTTGTATTGATTTATGTAATGCTGGGATATTCACCTTTTCTTTTATGGTATATGCAAAATATATATTAGGCACGCTATTTTTTTTAGGATCATAAAGGCCCCATTCTATGGTGTCTAATTGGGTCTGTTGAAGAAAAGATACAGGTATTTTATTATTCCTCTCACGGGGAACTATCCTTTCCTGAATTTTAAATCCTTTTTCATTTTGCTTTTGTAAATATAATTCTTTCATTTTTTCAATTGAAAGAGGTTTGTTATCTTTTATCATTTTTATCATCACCTTATCTTTTTTAAAAAATTCACCATCCTAATATATACTATAACTTTCTAACTTTAAGGTTTTAAACAATTCTTTTAAACTTTCATTTCAGGTCAGGAGACCTTTGAATTTTTGGTAAAAAGAATAAAAATCATCTTTTCCTAAAAAAATTAATAAATTTTGGATGATATTCTTAAAAAATTGTTACACAGGTTGTTTTTTATACATTTTATAATCAATGATCCTTCATTATTCGGGCTTTTTACCCTTTCTAATGCCCTGTTTTAGGCTCAGGGCATAACTTTTCTACTTCGATTCCTTCATTTATGATTAATCCCTTGCGCTCAAACCCCAACAGCACTACATCGTTCAACTTCGTCATTGCTTCTTTTGTCAGTCTGCTTCTAAATCGAGAAAAGGTAGAATGATCTGAGGAGAGTTTATCCAATGGCAACCCTAAAAACTTCTTAAATGATATTCTGTCGTTTATCTGATTCTCAAGTTCCGGATCAGATGGAATGCGAAACCATTTTTGTAATAGCATACATTTTAGTAATAGTATCGGGAGACAGGCATCTGCTTCTTCCTTGGTGTTTCTTGTATCATAATACTCCATAAGCATTGCCTCTATGTTTTCCCAGTCTATCACCTGGTTGATTCTTTCCATCAATTTGACATTGGGATTATGTGCGAGAGATTTTAATACCGCGAGGTCCGCAAAACTGATTTCTTCTCCTATCTTTTTATATCCCATTTTTACCCCCTTGTTGTTTGCTTTATTAAGGAGGTATTTATCATCAAACGATTTCTTTATCATGCTATTTCAAATAGTTATAGTCTATAACAGGCCACGGCCAAAAGTCGACCACATTAATATTTACTGGCACTTCTAATTTTTTACTCTTTCTCAAATAAAAATATTTTTTTATTTTTTTTATTTCGGGTCTTTTTCACCAGGTTATACAAAGGTCTCAATCTATAGTATCCGGCCAGTTTTGAAGAATTACGAAAAGGCTTCAAGAATAGCTCCGCACCTTGAATTACAGATGCTAATTCATGAAATAGGTGACAATGCAAGTTGACCAACATTAATTGTTTTAGAAATATATTTCAGGAATAATTTAACACAGAAAGAATATTGACTTGCGGTTTCAATCAAGATAGGATAATATTCAATAACTCTCGGCGTTTATCTCCTCTACAGATAATGCTGGGAATAGGCCTTAGCAAATAATGCCCTATTTGCTAAGGCTACTTTTTTATTATTAAAAAATAATTTTGCTTAATTTAATAAATTTAATTCTATGCCTTGCCAGATATACACTTTTTCATAAATGTATCTCAAAAAAACTAATAGCATTCTTTTCCAATTAAAAATTAAAAAAAGACAACTTAAATTATTTACTTAAAACTTGAAAGACATGATATAAAAAGAGAGAAATAAACACGCTTCCTCTACAAGCATAAACCTTTTTTAAAGTTATGCCCAACTTTAAAAAGGTTTCATTTATTAGCACTAAAAATCACTGGCGCTTATCTCCTCATAATTATAAAAAATAAATCATAACTGAGTAAATAAACTTTTTTACTATCGGCAAGATCCCTCCCAGTATCTTTTAGGTAATAAAAAAGAAATAATGATAAATCATATACTAAAATCTTAAATGAGAGTCAAGAATTTTATCTACTCCATTTTTTTAAATATTTATTAGGAGGATAAGCCATAAAATTTATTCCTTAAAAATTTATAGCGTAACTAAGTATCTACAATCCTTGTACAAAGTTAATTACTTCTCCACTCCATCGTGGTAACAATGGGGAACATATATTTATCCCCTGCAAGATATCCTGACATAGTCTCAACTTTTATTTACGCCAATAACATTTCCATTCCGTTTGACCATACTTTGGGAATTACTAGAAATTGATTTCCAGCTGAGAATTGATCCCAGGATAAGAAAGCCACATCCCACCCATAGTCTTTCTCCTGGTATAACTGATAGATAGAGGCAACTTACAATTGTAGAAAATAATGGTGTAATATAGGAAGCTGCAGCGACTAATACGATGTTACCTCTACGCATGGCATTGTCCCACAATTCATATGCTAGATACGTTGCAACGCCCAGGAATAGCGCCTCTATTAAAGACTGCTGGCTCCATTCTTGTGGTTCATTTAAGAAAAAACAGATTAAAAGTGTAACTATCGCAGTAATTGGCAGAAATATAACAACGGCTCCTTCATTCTTACCTCCGGCAAATTTGTGTACAAGGTTAGAATATAGAGCCCAAAACAACGCGGCAGAAAGCGCCGTGTAATAAGCTGCAGGATTATTCATAAGGTTCCAATAGAACGAATGCCATGAGACACTGGCCTCATGTGTAATTACCACGAATATACCGACAAGTGATAGTAACGTACCGGGTACAAGACGCCAATTCCCCTTCTTTTCCAAGAGCACTAAAGAGAGTAAAAGTGTCAGTACAGGCCAAAGGTAATTCAGGAGTCCCACCTCCAAAACCTGCTGACGACTGTTGGCCCAGCCAATGGCTAAAAAGAGTAGCAACATATATCCAACGAACAATATACCACAGCCGGCTAGGTATCTGATTGGCAGTCGCAGGACCTTCTTTTGTCTTTTTCTAGAGCGAAGAAGCGATAATAGAGAAATAACACCACTGAAGCTGTATACAACAGTAGAAGCCGATACAGGGCCAACTTTTTCGGAAATACTGCGAACAAGGGCAACGGTTGAGCTCCAAAGTAAAATCGCGACGATGCCTCCAACTGTAGCAAGACGTGAGTTGTTCACTGTTTTTTCAATGTAACGCAATTTTTTTACCTGTTCAGTTGTATATTCAACGTAATGATGTAGCGGCGTTTTTTATCTAGATCGAGTTTATTTTTTAACTTGTTATTTCTGGCAATCATCTCCATTTTTAATTAAAGTTTAATAGATTCTCCTGGGGTTAATAGCTTCACAGAAGTGGACGTTTCTGCTTCTACGCTCTCTTTCCAGGGTACAGGATCCTGTTTAATGACCTCAAATGTATTATAGTGGATTGGCAGAACCTGTCTGGGTTGAATCAGTTTGATTGCTCGCAAACAATCTTCAGGCCCCATGGTAAAAGTATCGCCTATTGGTAAGACAGCTAAATCAATTCCCTCCTCGCCGATCAGTTTCATATCAAAAAACAGTCCCGTATCGCAGGCATGGTAAATCTTCTTTCCTTGAAGATACAATAGAAAACCGCAAGGATCTCCCCCATAGGAACCATCAGGAAGGGAGGAACTGTGATGGGCAATGGTCAATTTCACTCGCCCCCAGCGATATGTAGAACAACCGCCGATCTGCTGTGGGTAAACTTTTTGAAGACCTTGATGGATTAACCAGTTATGAATTTCAAAATTCGCAACCACCGCAGCACCTGTTCGCTTCGCGATTTGCAGGGTATCTCCCAAATGGTCACTATGTCCATGAGAGACAAGGATGTAATCGGTAGCAACGTCTTCCGCTGAAATAGGAGCAAGAGGGTTGTCGGTAAAAAAAGGGTCAATTAATACTTTCGTGTCATCAACTTGAAACATCACACATGCATGGCTGTACCATGTTACTGTAATATCGCGCATAGCATACTCCCTAACGTTATTATATATATCAATTATTCCTTCTCATCAATTCACACACATATAACCACAGGTTATCCAAACATTAAAAGTTATGTTTTTACATCATGTCATTAATAACTACGATATGACCTTGTTGTCTATTATTCAATAGATATCCCGAGTAAAAAAGTCAACAACAGTGGGGCAAATATCCGCCAGGCTTTCAATTTTATCTTGTAATCCAGCACTTCCATATCCCCAGGTCAACAGTGGGACAGGATTATTTGTATGCCGTTGTGTAGTGCAGTTCTCAAGGTTCCCATGATCGCTTGTAATTAAAAGAGTATCACTTTCTTTATCCAGCAGGGAGATAAGATGTTTTACCAGTCGATTTAGTTGCATGACTAATTCTATGCATTCGCTAAAGTCAAATCCATGGCCACAGAAATCCGTTAGAAAATATTCATATAACAGTAAATCATAGTTACGAGAAGCCCTGTATATGATCTCTGCTGCTTTTTCCGGAGTGAATCTTGGTGGATACGGCTTTTTTCCATCCAAGGATTTATTTGAATAATCATGAAATAACGCTTGTTCTTTTAAAATATCTTCAATACCAAACGGGATCATACTGTTGGCAACCATCATACAAGTGGTAACTGAAATAGGACGTTTGAATTGATCTCTAAAAAGGGGTGATAAGCAAAACTCACCATCATCCCCTATGGTAATATGTTCAGGTGAAAAAAGATGGGTAGCGCCTGGAAAGACATTGAGAAACCGAGGAGATATATCTTTTTCCCTTAAAATAGAAAATAAATTCTTTTCCTTAATAATCTCTCTCATCAATTTATTTGGATAACTTTCTTTATGTTCATTTAACAGTGCAGGTACATTTATGCCGGTAAAAAGAGTCGTTTGACCAGTGGCACTCATGGGTATTCCTTCTATGCCCAATTGAGCATCGATAGCTTTGATAGGTGTATTGTGAGGATCAGGGAGGGCGCCGTCTTCAAAAAATGGCAAATAATCGGTTTTTGCCACATAGAAAGGGTTTGCTTGCAGCTTTTTTCCGATGCCCACGCCATCAAAAAAAATAAAAATTAATTTTGGCATTTCACTTAACTTGGTATAAGCGTTATAGGGTGTTTATTATCTACGCATATGAGGATTACCTGTAACCCCTTTCAGCATGCTTCAGAGACATTTATATGGTAGGAAGCTAATTGTAGCAATCCAAGCTTGTTTTTGATAAGCTTTTCTCCTTTTATTTTTGTTTTACTTCCCTTAGAAAGGGGAGCCATGACTATAGCTTTTGCAACCACTAATTGTCAGTTTTGATCACTTGGCTGTTTCATAAAATTCATCTAGCTAAATGATACCAAGCATTTGGGTGTATACTACTCATTCCTTCTAGCAAAATAAGATGCTCTCATAAATTCTTCATAATCCCCGATCTGAGTCAAATCCTTCATATCGCCATCACTCCAGTGAAGTTCATTGAAATTAAAACAATACTTCTTTAATACCAATTCAATATAGGCTTTTGTAGGCCAGGCAACTAAATCTATTGTTTCAATAGTCGCGCCTTCGATATTATGATCCTCTGGTAAAAATAGCAAACATGGTTTATCATTAATGTCTTTAACTGTTAAAGTGTCGAGTAAAAAATATGTTGCTTGAATGCGACTTATCTCATGGATTAATTCAGTCTGTCGTATTGTATGATATAAAAACCCGAAACAAAGGACGGTGTCAAAATAGTCAGGCTCAACCCCGTGGAGGTAGTTGAAAATGTCGTCTTGAATAAAGCTGAATTGATTTGGATTGTGTCCCAGATCTCTTAAATTTTTTTCAGCAGACTCAACGAGATGTTGCCTGCCTTCAACTCCAGTGACATGACTGGCACCTAATTCTAAACACGCATATGAGAATCTCCCATCATGACTTGCCAGGTCAAGAACCCGGGAAAGCCTGTTTTGGATGTATTATGCCTTCAGCAGTTAATGATGATAGCTATCCTTGTAATCTTCCCGGTATCATTGACATCAACCAGGTTGTTGCTGGTTACACCGTTTTTTCAGTTGATACACTATTGATGAATAGGCATCGAGAATGGAATCTTAGAATGGTTTCTCTTGATGGTTCTATTCCCGATACATCAATAAATATTGGTAGGAAAGCTGAATGCTCTATTTGCAAACAAAGTCCGGGAGGTGAGTTATGAATCCCTTTGATGATAACGTTATTGTAAACCAGCCACAAAACAATAGGTTAAACAACGGCACCCCGACATTCCCGTTACCACCGAAAAATCTACAGCTAGTGGAGAGGCCTTCGAGAGTTGAAGGATTTATTGGGAAAACGAGTGGCGCAATCTATCAAACTATAAAGTTGCTTTTTTTTATTGTGTGCTTAATTACTTTTATCGCACTATTTCAACCGTATCTTAAGTTTATATATGAGTTTTCAGAATGGTTAACAGAAAAAATTGGTTATCTTTTTTAAAGAGGTAATAATCAATGTCAAATTTTATGGAACATATAAATAATTTTCTAGGGATCACTCAGGGCCAGGTGCCTGTTGAATTGGTAAATTATGGGCATTTTGTAAAACAATACGACAATTCAGGGTTTATCGGTGGCGTACTACAAAAAACATCCACAAGTATTGAAGGGGCAGTTCGTTCGGAGACAGTCACTATGAGTTCTATTCTAGGATGTGGTCATCTTGTTAACAGCATAGAACAAATATCAGGTTATTGTCAGGTTTGCGGGAGGTTGTGTTGCAACAATTATAGCTGCCTTGCAGTTTGCGAGATCACTGGTATCACAGTGTGCAGAAGGCACTATGTGGAAAAGCATGGAATCATAGTCTCCTCCTTTGCCCAAAAGGGGCTCTGGAAACTTAAGGCAAAAAAAATAGCAGAAAATAAGAGGTTAATCCATGACGGGAAGCTGTTCACAGAAAATAACCGATCTATCACCAAACGGAAATAATAGAATAGTACATTCGAGATTTTTAAACAGGTACTTTAAACGACCCCGTCCAAAACAAGTAGCAGGGGACGTAAGGTTAGGTTATTTATATAATTCTAAAACGATTTTTGGATTGTTGATAAAAGAACTTGTACAACATATGTTAATTGTCGGCAGGAGCGGTTCTGGAAAAACGAATATTTTGAGGATAATGCAAGTAGAACTTTCGAGGTTAGGTATTCCCTTTATGTCCTTTGACCTTGTTAAGTATGGTTCCAGGAATATTCGAAACTATATAAAAAACCTTATTGTTTTAAGAAGTAATAAAGATTTCTATTTTAACCCCTTAAGGAACCCTCCAGGAACTGGGCTTAAAGAATGGACTATGGCTGTCTGTGAGGTTACCTCTGAGATTTTTGATATCAGGACCGCATCAAATCTCTTTTTAATAAAATTTATTCTATCCCTATATGAAAAACATGAAACCGAAAAATCGGGTAAATATCCAACAATACTCAATCTGAATGAAGAGTTATTAAAAAAGAAGAACGAGAAGATATCCAGAAATGAATCAGGTTATATAGATACCGTTAGAAATAAAATCGACCCTATATGTCTTGCGTTAGAGGAAACCCTTAATGTGGAGGAAGGAATTCCCATAGAGCAGTTATTGATGCATCCAGTAACTATCGAATTACTATCGGTTAAGTCATCAGAGATTCAGGCATGGATTATATCTCTCATAATGGTTTGGATTACCTCTTATAGAGAATCGCATAAGATGCCTTCTGGCAAATTACATGTATTCTTTTTTGACGAGGCGGCTCAGGTACTGGGAAAGGGGGAATGATGAAAAAGGAATCATATTTGGGCAGGTGCATTCGAAGGTTGAGAGAATATAAAGAGTCAATTGTAATAATAGACCAAATTATTAGTAGCCTACGAGAAGTAGTAAAATCAAATGTCTATACAATCATATCACTCAGCCAGAGCAGCCAAAAGGATAGAAGAGAAGTTATTAGTGTTTTGGGGTTGAACAAGCAACAGGCAAATATAACTAATAGACTAGCAGAAGGTGAGGGGATTGTGCGTTTAGCAGCAAGATTTCCTTATCCATTGCTACTGAAATTTCCGCTTATAAAATCGGAATATTTATCTGATTCTGAGATAGATAAAGTAAACAGGGAGAGCCCGGTGATTCAAAGTCTGCTGAAAAAAGTGAAACATGTAAAACCAAAAGGAGATCCAATAGATGAAACTGTAACTAATACAGCTCCAAAGAAAACAGATAGAACTATGGATTTGGTTTTAGATATTTATAACAGATTTGATATTTCGTCGGTACAAAGAGCAAAAGATTTAGGACTTAGCGCGTCAGCTGCAGACAAGATCTATAAACACCTTGAGAGGGAACAATTAGCCGAATCTTTTACATTGAATTTAAGCGGTTGGGACCGGCCCTCTTCATTTTTTTATTTGTCGTTATCTTAAAAAGTATCTCCCTGAAAAAGGTTTTAAAGATTTAGTTATTGAAAAAAATATTGGAGACAATAAGAGAATTGATCTCTTCGGCTCCTACAATGAAATCACTGTAGGTATGGAGATATGCTGTTCAACAATGAGAACAGAATACATCAATATTTTAAAAGATAATGGAAAGTGCGACTGCCTCTTGATTTTGGCGCCTGATAAAAAAACAAAGGTGAAGTTAGAAAAAGAAGTTAATAAAAATATCCCTCCGGAAATTTCATATAAAATATGTCTTGTTTCTGAGTTACTGAATGATCCTTATGAGGTCATAAGTAGTGGTTAACTAATAGGCTTGATAGATAATGTATTAAATAAAAGAAGGAATAGTATCTAGATGTCTGGCAAACCGCTAAATTCTCTTTTCAAAAAGCGACTTTACTCGATTAAAGAGCTCGTAGACCTGATAGGTGCAACAGAGTGGTTCTGGCGCAGTCAAATCTGGGACGGAACCCTCCCCTACGTTCAGGTTGGTAAAAAGATGTTTATAGATAGTGCTGACATCGAATCTTTTATAGAAAAATACAAAACGATAAACTAGATTTTTAGTATTGATAACGTTCTTGTCATGTGAGACTTTATTTATACCTATCTAGTGCCCGTCAAGGTAGATAGGAGGTAGTATGGGATCTTTATATAAACGCGGTGATACTTGGTGGATCAAGTATTATCAAAACGGAAAGTGCTTTCGGGAGAGTAGTAAAAGCACTTCAAAAATGGTCGCAAAAAAATTGCTAGCCAGAAAGGAGGGAGAAATAGCACAGGGACTGGCTCCAAGTATCCAGTTCGAGAAGGTGACATTTGATGAGCTTTCAGAAGAGTATTTAACTGATTATAAAATTAATAAGAAGAAATCTCTTAACAGGGCTCTACAGGTAATGGAACATTTAAAAGAAGAATTTACTGGAAAGAAAATACCTGAAATAACGACACCAAAAATCCAGGAATATGCTTCTAATCGTATGAAATGGCAATGTAAGGAATGTAATTGTAGATTTCATATTGGTGGAGAATTAAAATGTCCTGAATGTGGAGAGGAAAACCTTAAGAAAGGTGCAGCAAATGCTACCATCAACAGGGAACTTTCCGCACTTCGTAGAATTTTGAATCTAGGGGCAAGACAGACTCCACCAAAAGTCATGAGAGTGCCTTATATTCCACTGCTCAAAGAAAATAATGTTCGTAAGGGTTTTTTTGAGCATGATCAGTTTGTTTTACTAAGAGATGCATTACCGGATTATCTTAAAGAGTTTGTTACCTTTGGGTATAAAATTGGTTGGCGACATGAGGAGATTGCTTCATTGACATGGGGAAGTGTTGACCGAAATAACTGGATCGTAACCCTGAAAGCCGGTGAAACTAAAAACTCCGAAGCCAGAACGGTTTATTTGGATAAAGAGCTCAAAGCAATGTTCCAGGATCAATGGGATGATAGAAAAAAAAAGCAGTGTATTGAGTCCGTTTGTTTTCCCCAGCCTAACAGGATCAGGTAAAATCGTCAATTATAGAAGAGCCTGGAATTCTGCCTGTAGGGAAATTGGCTTAGGATATGGTTATAAGCTGTCCGAAAAATATGTTCAAAAGTGGCAGGTAGAATTTGCTGCAGGACCGATGTTCCATGATTTTCGAAGAACCGCGATTCGGAACATGATAAGGTCAGGCACACCGGAAAAAGTAGCAATGATTATTTCCGGGCACAAAACAAGGTCGGTTTTTGATAGGTATAATATTGTTAATGACGCCGACCTGAAGCTTGCTACGAAAAAGCAGGAAGCTTACCTGGAAAAACAGATGGGCACAAATTTGGGCACAATTAAGCGTTTTAGCAAAAAAAAGAGCTAACACCAAAATGTTAACCCTTTGTAATTATTCTATTTTAATGGCGCGCCCGGGAAGATTCGAACCCCCGACCTGCGGATTAGAAGTCCGCAACTTGAATTATTTTTATCGAATTTAAAATAAAACACTGATAGATTAATGATTTATTGAATTAATTGTTCAACCTTCTCCCTAATCTCCCTCTTCTTAGGCTTCATCCCTCTCAACTCCCAATTAATAACTGTCTCGTTAGTCACCCCTACTCTCTTTGCAAGTTCATTAATTTGCAATCCTGCATCCATCCTAGCCTTTCTTAATTTTTCACCAAATGTTTTTGGAATTAAAGGATAATCTTTATTGAATAACTCTTTTGGGATAGGACAAGAAACATCATAATATTCACTGATTATATCACTATTTTCTATGTTCTGTACCGCATGGCTGCCCATGCGGCTACTTCGGCAGCATAAAAAGAGAGTGCCACTGCTCATACACACAGATACAGAGATACAGGACAAAAGTATCAGGCCCGCTCATGGACAGGATAGATATTCACCTGGATGTACCTGCAGTTGAATACAAAGAGCTTTCTGCAAAGGAACAGGGAAAAACATCCGCCGAGATATTAAAGGATCTTCAAAAGGCCAGGGAGATTCAGACAGAACGCTTTAAAAATTTAAAGATTCACAACAATGCAGGTATGACAGGAAGGCACATAAGAAAATTCTGCGAAATTGATGATGACTCGGACAAACTCCTTGAAACAGCAATGGAAAAACTCGGGTTAAGCGCAAGGGCTCACTCCAGAATTTTAAAGATAGCAAGGACAATCGCAGATGTTGAGGGATGCGAAAATATAAATGCCGATCATATTGCAGAGGCAATACAGTACAGGAGCCTGGATCGGAAGATGGTGAAGTAATTCATATAGTTTCTTTTTTATTAGCTTAAAAAGTTCTCATTGCATTCCGGCTAATATCTTCAACACTTTGTCCTTCCCATAAAGTTCTTTGCCATTTTGTATAGTCAAAAGGTTCTCTCAAAATTAAAGCAATGAACCTTTCTGCGTTGACACTTCCTAAAGACTCGGTAAGAGCCTTAATGCCCTTCATTTTCACTTCAGTATCAGTAATCATTATATATCTCCTTAATGAATCCGATAGGATCAGTAAAAGTAATCTCCGTTAAAAAATCATTCTTATTTATGATTTTATCATCAGTTGTTATAAAATATTCACACCGGGCCGATATCGCACATGCAATATGTAATGCATCTTTACTCCTAGGCCCAATTTGATTTAGCTGATTTGCTCTTTCCAGGACTTTTTCTTCTTCTTTAATAATCATATATGAATATTGTTTCCAATCAAGAATAGCCCTTTTCCGCTTCAAGCTTAATTCTAATTTGAGATTGGTCATCAAATGGTCTGTTAAAAGAGCAATTATCTAAATAAATTTTCATAGCTTACTGTTAGTTATTATGAATTATTTTATTTTAGCAAAGGGCAAATCAATAAACAAGTTGCTTTCACCCGGTTTGTCAGCTTCGGATTATGATACGAGGTACGAGCGGAACAATCATTTCCACGGTTTTGACTCCTGCTGAATAATGGAAAGATGCAATAACCAACCTGCTTTTTTTTCAAAAAAAAGTAAAAAAATATCTCGCCATTCACTCTCCGAAATTCTATAGTGACCGGAAATTTTAAGTTACAGTTTAAAAGGAGTATAAAATGCATAAAATCGATCCTGAAGAATGTCAATCATGTGGAGCATGTGCAAGTGCCTGTCCTGTTGACGCAATCAGCATGCCCGATGGAAAAAACTACTATGAGATAAGCGACGACTGTACCGACTGCGGTTCATGCGAAGACGAATGCGGTTTTGACGCAATTTCCGAAGAGTAGGACATCAAATTTGACATCAGGCTGTTTTTTAAGCAGCCGGCAAAACGGATAACGGCACCGAAATAATAATTCGGTGCCGTTTTTTCATTTCAGAGAAATACCGCCGGTAAGAAAACCAAAAAAATAGGTAAGCCTTAATATCCATTTATAATTTTTAATTTATAAAAACCTCACAAAATACCGATATCTAAATAATAACAAAATTTTACAGGTACATTTCAGCAATCTTAGTCAGGGGAGATACAGCATGATCGAATCTGAATATTTAAAAGACAACCTTAAATATGTTGAAAAATTAAAAAAAATGCCGAGTTTTGAAGATTTTTCCGAGAAAGATCTTAAAGGCATTCTTGAAATGAGTAAACTGAGACAATATGATCCGGGGGAGGAAATCCTTAAAGAAGGCAGTTTTGATTCATGGATTTTTTTTCTTATCAGCGGAAAAATAAAAGTTGTTAAAAATGATGAAAGCCTGAGCATCCTGAAGCGCACAGGAGATGTGTTTGGTGAAATGGGTATAATTGATGCTTCTCCGAGGTCAGCATCTGCCTATGCAGTTGATAAAACAGTCTGCCTTGCAACAGATGCCTCTTATATTGACAGACTGTCCGGCAATGCCAGGTCCAGTTTTTCAAGTATCCTTTATAGAGTTTTTTCCCAGATTCTTGCAGACCGATTAAGAATAACAAGTGAGGAATTAATAAAAGCAAAGGAAGAAATTGAAAGACTAAAAGCATAACAGCGGCCATCCGGATAATTTCGGATGGCGTTTTCAAACAGTACCAAACATCTCAAGAAATTTTCTTGATGCATTCGAAAGATACCTGTCTTTCCTGTAAATAACACCGATCCTTTTCTTTTCATCCCCTTCAAAATCGGTAATTTTAAGGGCCTTGAGTTTTCCTGATCTGACCTCTTCCTTTACTGATACTTCGGGAACTATGGAAATCCCGGCATTAATGGCAACAAAACTTTTTACGACTTCAATAGAGCTTAACTCCATCCCTATATCCAGTTTGACCTTACTGCGGTCACATGAATCATCCAGAATTCTTCTTGATGAACAGTTGCGGTCAAGAAGCACCATAGAATACTTTTCAAGATCCTTTAAAAATATTTTTTTACGCCCTGACAATTTGTGTTCCGGATGACATATAAGCACATCAGAGCGAGAGAATAAAGGCATAACTTCAAGTTCGGGTTTCAAATATGATAGAGTCACAATACCAAAGTCAACATCCCCCTGCAAAACCATGTCAATGCTTTTAAGCGATGTTGAATTACGGACTATAATTTCTATTTTCGGGTACTTTTTTCTGTATTTCTGGAGCACATCAGGAATACGGTAACATGCAGTTGTATCGGACGTACTTATCATAAGCCTGCCGCGCTCCATTTCAAGGAGATCGTTCAGCTCCTGCTCTGTTTCATCAATTATCCTGTCTATCCCCTTCACACATTTCAAAAAAATCCCGCCGGCTTCAGTGAGGCTTATCGTCTTTGTTGTACGGTGAAAAAGTTTCTGCCCGATGTTCTCTTCCAGTTTTGCAATCTGTATGCTGACCGCAGACTGGGTTCTGAAAAGCTTTTTTGCGGCTATTGAAAAACTTCCGTGTTTTGCAACAGTTCTGAAAGCGTTTATCTGCTCGAATGTAATATCCATTTATTAATATTATTTATAGGTTTTATATTTATTATCAATTTGACAAATATTAGCCGCGGCAATATTTTTTGTCAACTCACAATAATACAGGAGGTTAAAATGAAAACTTTAATACAGAAACCATCATACAGTCTTAAGGATTTAAGAATACTGCCGGGGTACACACACGAAAAATGCAGCTTCGGTGATATCTCCTTAAAAAGCCCTTTATGCCGTATGGGAGATAACTTTATAACTCTTGATCTGCCATTTGTCAGCGCTGCCATGCAGTCTGTCACTTCGGTTGACCTTGCCACTGCTCTTGCCGAACTGGGAGGAGTTGGCGTAATGCCTCTTGGCAGTACCATTGAAGAACAATGCATGAAAATCAAGGCAGTAAAACAGTATAAAGCGGGTTTCCAGACAGATATCATCTGTTTTTCACCTTCACATAAAATAAAGGATGTCCTGGATGTAATAGAAAGAGACGGCTTTAAAACCTTCCCGGTAACAGACAACGGCATGTTTCACGGCAGACTTACCGGCATTATAACAGACAAGGACTTTGACAGCCGTTTTGACCTGGACAAACAGGTTAAAGATCGAATGAAAACCAGCCCGCGGACAGGTATCGATATAAGTGATTTAAGAGAAGCGAATCGGCTGATGATTGAATTCGGTCACGGCTTTTTACCGGTTGTATCTGCAGAAGGGACTCTTCAGTCCGTTGTTTTTAAAAAGGACCTTGATAAACACATAAAATACCCGTCTGCTACCGAAGATGACCAGAAAAGACTGCGTGCAGGCGCTGCTGTTTCAACTCATCCTGAGGACCATGAACGTATCGCCGAACTGATTGAAGCCGATGTTGATTTTATCCTCATAGATGCTTCTGACGGCTACACGATATATCAGAAAGAAACCATAGAATGGATAAAAAAGAACTATACTATTCCTGTTGTGTGCGGAAACATTGTTACTGCCGAGGCATTTAAAATGCTTGCCGAAGCCGGAGCAGATGCTGTTAAAGTCGGTATGGGTACAGGATCAGGATGTATCACTCAGGAAGCAAAGGCTACAGGAAGGGGGCTGGCAACGGCGGTTATGGAAACAGTAAAAGCCCGTGATATCTACGCTGAGAAAGGGCAATACATACCGATCATAGCAGATGGAGGAATAAATACATCTGCGGATATAGCCATAGCCCTTGCACTTGGAGCAGACAGTGTGATGATGGGTAATTTTTTTGCCAGGATGGATGAAAGCCCAGGCAGAGAATTTCTGATTAAAGGGGAAAAAATGAAGGAGTACTGGATGGAAGGCAGCGCAAAAGCGCACAACAGCCGCAGATACCTGCACACTTCAGCCACTTTTTTTGAAGAAGGCGTTCAGGGATTTGTTCCGTCAGCAGGATCGATATATGACATTCTGCCGGTATCAAAAAACAAGCTGACATCAACTCTCAGAACTGCAGGAGCTGTAAACATGGAAGAATTCCATAACCTTTCGGTTTTAGAACTTCAGTCGCAGGGAGCTGTAAATGACGGCAAAATCAGTAATATGATCCAGAGCGAAATATTTTAATCCTATTCAAAAACAACAAACCCGGCGGCCGGAACAGTAAGCCAAACAGACTTTCCGTTCCGGGCCTCAATATTTACACATGTACCAATCTGCTTTTCATCTGTTGAGTATATGCAGGTCAGTGTATCTCCAGCAGCATGCAGATCATTATCTATTGTAACCCATGCCTCTCTCGGCTGATCGTAATCCGTGTTTACAGCAAGAAGCACCTCTTTTTTGTTAAAAATTCTTGACCATGGAACAACCGACCTTATGATACCGCCCATCATTACAGGCAGCCCGAAATTAATGCCGTCTCCTGAAACAGGCCGAAGGTACTGACGCCCGCGCCTTATTGCTATACTGTTTTTTCTTACCTTTAAAATTTCACTCAGTTCTTTATATACCCTGTTATCTTCATTAAAAAAATGACGTCCTCTGCTTTCAAAGGCGCCGAAGGCACCTCCGAACATTGCTTCTCTCAGATACCTGTCGTTATCACCATGACCGTTAAAGCACTGCTCCGAGCCGTAGTATATGCACGGGATACCCATAGTGCCGGCATTAAGGGCAAGGGCATTTATAATCATTTTATAATTATCTTTCTGACCCGGGCCTTCATCATGACAGAAGCGTGCCTTATTCCCGCCTTTCCGTACCTGGTCATGATCATCAAAGGTAGTTACCACCTTGTTCTTAAACCATGTATGGGATTCTTTATCCAGATCATGAGAGTTTCTGAACAGTTCAAAATACCGTTCAGGATCACGATATCCTTTCACCAGGTATTCAAGTTTATCGGGAATATCATTAATACCGAGCGCCGCGTTCATACCGACTTTTTCGAGTGTTTTAAATGCGTTTATACGGCCTCCGGTAATCTCTGCAATAAGATAAAAATTCTCTTTGCCTATACACTGGGCAAACTCATGAATGGCTGACGTAAATATCCTGCTTGCGCCGTCATTCATATGTTTTACAGTATCCACCCGAAAACCGTCTATATCAGCCAGAGCAATCCAGAATTTGTAAACCTCACACAGGTTTAAGAGAGCCGGTGACGGATAATATGCGTCAACCGTGCCGCCTCCCAGGTTTATATCCTTGAGTGTAAAAAAGTCCCCTTCCCTGAACTCAGGATCAAAATCAAAATTGTTAATTTTTCCCCTGCGTGTAAAAACATCTTGCTTCTGAAATTCCGCAGGCCATATTCCGCTATCCGGAAAAACGCTTTCCGGCAGTGTATCAAAGGGCAGAGAAGGATCTCCATTTTTATCTTTAAATCCCTCTACGCCGTATACTGTCCCGTCCATCTGCCAGCAGGCCTCTTTGCCTGTCCAGTTTCCGTCTTTATCATAAATGTCGCACTTAAACTCTTCGGGTTTATAGGCGAACACATCTCCGCTGTGGTTGAGGATTATATCAAGAATTACACGTATACCAAGTGAATGGGCAGTCTTTACCATGGAGACAAGATCATCACGGGTCCCGAAATGCGGATCAACATCAAGAAAATTCTGAATACCGTATCCATGATATGTCTGCTCAAATGAGACCTGTTTTAAAACAGGACTTATCCAGATGGCAGTAATCCCGAGACGTTTTAAATACCCAAGTTTTGATTCAATGCCCTTTAATTTACCACCGGCATAAACTCCGCCAGCCTTAAACCAGTTTTCTCTGTCCGATGCTGTTTGTACGGCATTACCCAGGTCTTCGAGTTTGAACAGGGGTGTTGACCCTTTTGTTACCTGGTTTCCATCATTATCAAGATAGTTGTTTTCTTTATTATCCGAGAACCGGTCAACCATCAGAAAGTATAACACCTCATCTTCCCAGGCAGCAGGTGAAGGAAAAAATTTTCTGTCAGTAAGGCCCGAAAAATCTATATCTGCTATTTTCTTTTCCATAGATCACTCCCTTGTAGATCAGTGCAGATACAGTGTAATCCGGTAAAAATACCTGTACCTGCAGATAGTCATTAAGAATAAAAATACGGAAAGCACACCATGTTTTTATGGTTAAAACAGTAAAAAATAGAATAATCAGATACAAAAAGAGAGGAAGTTCCGGTTCTCTGCTTAAGGGATAAAATATTTTTCTTTAATAAAATATCGGGGAGATTCAAATCATCATGGATGATAATTTTTATTTTATAACGAACAGCTGCATCAATTAATGGAGAATTATCTCAGAAACCTGAATAAAAGCAATAAAAATAAATCAGGCAATACCGCTATCATAACTTAATCCTTCGTCATGCCCTGCGGCTTTATCTGTCATCTCCATAACTGGAGCACTGCTCACTTTTCCAGGTCAACCCGAACAGCACCCTTATATTCTCCCGGTTCAACAGTGTAATTTTTCGAATATGGTTTATATCCCTTTGCATTAACAGATAACTCGTACTGCCCTGCGGGTAATCCAAAAAAGAAAAAAGTCCCCTGTATTGAGTAGTCCTCTTCTCTAAGGTAATACTCAGGATAAATATCATTATAATTTTTCTCTTCATCTTTTAAAGGAGTCAGTATCCGCTTAACACCGCTGCCTTTTAAAATTATTGACTCTATTTCAATCCTGGTGTCAGGACGCGCCTGGTTTCCTGCCTGTTTATAGGGCTGATTTTTTTCCGGCACATAACCGCGGAGATACCCAACCGGTTTTAAAGAAAAATTAACTTCTGAAACATTATCTTCATCAATAATTACAGGAAGGCAGGCAGGTTCCGGCCTGAATGCATCCGCAACCAGGTATGCATTATACTCTCCGGAAGGAAACGGACCATATATGCCGCCGGAATCTTCAGGCCTGAGATAGATCCATACTGCATCCCCTTTTAAATCCGCAGGTTTCAAATAAAGGGTAGAAATAGGCCTGGGCCGGTTTTCTGATAATTCAAATGAAAAATTCACAGACAATCTGTTTCCATGAATTTTATCCGGAGATTCCGATCCCTCATTTGTTTCTGAAAGGATGGCGTTATACTGGGATATCACCTGTCTGCTTGAGAGTATACTTACATGATCTTCATTAAAGCCGTAAGTCATTTTTGCATCCTGCTGGGAGCGCTGGTCAAGCTGACTGGCCAGTGTTACGGCCTTATCATTATTAGGCCTCAAAATATTACGGTTCCCCCTGTAACCGAAAAACATGTAGTATTCAATATCGGGCGGTATTTTTTTACTGAATATTGATTTAATAAAGTCACTCCCCGGCTGCATATCCCTCCAGGCAGGTACAACACCGGGTGAGTATTTGACACCTAATTCAGCAAGCTCTTCTCCGCCCCAGGGGGTTGATATAGAAATGAATTTTGTGATGGAAGGAAACAACTGGCCGTATCTTATTATGAAAGAGCGGGCAACAAGCCCTCCCATGCTGTGAGCGGTAATATATAACTTTTTAAATTTATATTTTATCTTCAGGTTAAGAATTTTCCAGTACAGCAGGTGAACCATTGAATCAAGAGATGATCCCGAAGGGTAATAATAAAACCAGGGCTGATACTTTGAACGGTCTAAACTGTTTAAAAACGTTCTCCAGTCCTGGGGAGACCCTCCCGCCCCATGCACAAAAAGAACAGGTATTTTGTCAGGATCATATTCTTCAAGAAAATAAACATTGCCGCCGACCTCTCTATAAAATGCCACAGAATCCCAGAGACCCTTTTGACCGAACTCGCTGGAAAACAGATAATCATCCAGATCTGCAATAGCGCCCGGGCATGTGCTGTGAAACTTTTTATATTTTTTAGGCTGAAGTTTATATCCCTGCGGAAAATCCAGTTTGCTACTGTTTTTCTCAGAGACTATAATATCCAGGTTTCCGGCAGTACCTCCGGCAGGCATTGATACCTTTTCAGCACCTAAAATCTCCCCTGAAGGTTCGCCTGCGTCGTAGGTTAAATTTTTATTTTTATCAATAAAAGCAATTATACTGTGATTTCCTTCTGGAACTATTAATTCATAGGGGCCTGGTTCATGAAGCGTTGTGTAATGTACAATTATTATCTTTTCGCCTTCTTTTGAATAGGCTGCTACAACCACTGGCATATTTTCATATGAAATCTGGCTTGATACGATGCCCGCTAAAGCAATTGATTTATGCAGGGTATCTGCATCCTCTCTTACCTTCATGAGTGCACATCCTAACAATAAACAAACCAGAAGCAGGGCAATCAGGAATTGCTTTATTTTTGTAGTAAACTGCAAAGTTACAGGTCTCCTAATTTCAGGGAATATCATATGCTATTGTTATGAAATATAATTGTCAATATCGGCTTTAACTTGACAAATACCGATATAACCTGATTAGATAACAGTTTCATATCAGATTCAGAAAACAATCAGCTTAAATTGCAACCAATAAGGAGGCCGTTATGTCTTTACCAAGATCATACATAGTTTTTTTATTATCAGTTGCTGCATTTTTAATTACGACAGATCTTTATGCCGCCCAGTTTGTGTTTTATGATGGAGGTCTGCATTCACAGTCAGACGCCTATGCGGCAGTTGAAGACAATATATCCGATCCTGCGGTAGATGCCTACGGGAGCGGAGAAGAAGCATACAGCTCACAATATGCAGAGGTTTTCCCTGATGATCCTGAAAACTACTATTATGTCAGTTCCGGAGGGGACGGAAATGCCTATGCAAACCTTGAAACCGAATTTTTATTCATAGATGTTTACGGCAGCGCAAACGGCAATTCAGACTCTCCCTCAGGTATTATGGATGCCTATGGAAATGGTAACACCGTAAAGCCGGGGGTAACCACTGGTATTTATTATCAGATACAGGGTGAAGGTGATGAGAATATTGGTGACGCAGTGTCAGTATTCTTTAACTGGTCAGGATATATGGTAACTACAGATGGCGGCACTGCAACTCTTGACGGCGGATATCAGGACAGCATAGCCATTACAGTCAATGATTTCCCATCTCCTTCTGCATCATCACCTGAAGCAGAAGTGTGGAACCATACCCCTGTAGCAATCGGAGCCAATGATAATTACGAAGATCATGCAGAGGGTTCCTTTTATGCACAAGTAGGCGATATCATCGGGATTCATATGGGAGCAAATGCAGGAATTTACCTGGAAGGGATCTCCTTTGAAAGCAATATATCGGCAGACCAGACAATGGAGCTGACTCTTATGCCGGCTGAGGTTCCAATCCCTGGTGCTTTCCTGCTTTTAGGTTCAGGCCTTCTCGGGATACTCTGCATCAGAAGAACAAGGAACCACGGTTAGACAATGAACAGCAGGCACCTCTCCGGATCAGTTTTATTAATCATTCTAACACTCATTTTTGCAATATCTTTTTCACTCTATAATTCGGTATATACCGTACGGACGGATGAGGTCGCACTTATTATGCAGCATGGAAAAATAACCGGCCAACCTCAAAAAACCGGTCTCCATCTTAAAGTTCCTTTCATCCAGGAAGTGCACAAAGTTCCATTCATGGTAATTTTCAGATGGGATGGTGATATGTCTGACTATACAACATCAGACACGAAAAATATTAGAGCATTTCTAAAGGCAAACTGGAAAATCATTGATGCTGTAAAATATTTCAAGAAATGCAATTCCGTTCAGAGAGCAAATATTCGAATGGAGAATATTCTTAAAGCATCAGCAAAAAATTGCCTGAATAATTTCACTCTCACAGAAATTGAGAATAAATACCTGACTGAAAATAAGGGAAAAATATCAGTAAATCAGAAACTCATCAAAAGAATCAAGGATCAAAGTGATGAACGACTTGAGGAATTTGGTATACAGATACATTCACTGGGAATAGGAGTTATCACTGATAAAACTCAAGGATAAAAAAAGGGACGCCTCAGAAAAGCGTCCCTTTATAATCGATGATCTAAGGCAACTACTTGCGTGTAACAACAGCCTCCTGCGTAACGCCCGGACCTCCCGGCCATGTCAGCTTAATTTTTCCGTCATCCTGCATAACACCGGTATAATTAACAACTATGTCCTGACCGTTTAAACTGATAGTAACATCAAATTTAATTTTATTGCCGTTTATTTTACCGTTTTTAATGGGCATCGGGCCTGTCTGTCCGTCAGATGTTCCTGTAAGAGTACTGCCTTCTGATTTAAAATCATATCCAAGGGGTATTTCTCCAAAACCTTCAATTTTGGTTGTGCCGGTCCACCTGCCGTCAAAAGAAGCTGCCGCAGAAGAATCGCCTGATGATGAACCTGCGGATGTTGCGGCTGTATTCTTCCCTGCACATCCTGACAGACCTGCAAAAGCAGCCATTAAAACCATTCCTAAAACTAAAATAGACTTTTTCATAATTTCCCTCCATAGTAAAATATTGTGTAAAAAAAGACTTAATGAAAACACCCGGACCTGTTAAACAGCTGTTTTTTTAAAATAAATATCAATACTGTCATGAACAGAAGCCCATGCGTCAGTAACGTTCTGTAAAAACAGGTCAACAGTTAAATATTTTCTGATATATCTTGAGTGGCATACAGTGTTATGGATACCGGCATGACTCCCCCCAGAGAGATGCATAAGTTACTTTAAACCATAATGAGGTTTATTTGTCAAAGATTTTTGAGCACCATTACTTATATTACGCACTAATAATGCAGTACCAACCCTCTTTTTGCCCTCTATGACCATATCTCCAGCATTAAGGAACCATTTAATTCATGCTAATAACAAATTAAACTGCCGGACAATTCCTTTATTTTAAACAAGCTCAATCTTTGCCTTTCTGATTGAAAAAGAGTAATATGCCCGGGATAAGAATTTTACCGACCTGATCTCTTTATTACTACAGGAGGAATTTAGAATGGCTGATTTGGCAGGAGTGAACGGACAGAGAGAAAATTTCAGGGTTGTAGGAAAGCCGAACCTTCCGGGCAGGCTCTCATACGCCATGGCAACAGGTATAGCAAAATACGGGGCAGATTACGTTGTCCCAGATATGCTGCATGCAAAATTTTTAAAAAGCCCATATGCGAACGCAAAGATATTAAGCATTGATACAAAAAAGGCAGAAAAAATACCAGGTGTAGTAGATATTGTTACCTGGAATGATGAAGATATTAAAAGCCTTCTGGAAACTGGTGAGATGATGATGGGGCCGTCAAAACCTATCATTACAGACACCGCGGATCAGGAAGGAGCCGAAGTCGGCGCTATTGTTGTGGCCGAAACCGAAGATATATGTGATGAGGCATTGAGAAGCCTGGATATAAAATGGGAAAAACTTCCTCACGTTGTAGATATACTTGAAGGAAGAAAGCCGGACGCTCCTGTTATCCGAAAACCCGCTCCTGCATCAGGCGGCGGATTTGGTTTTGGAATGGGCGGAGGAAACAACCCTCCTAAAAAGGGGAATGTCTCCTATTCAAATGTAAATGCAGGGGATATAGAAGCAGGCTTTAAAGAGGCTGACCACATAATTGAATATGATGTAAACATACCTTCATTTTCCGGGCATATTCCAAACCCCATAGGCTCTGTTGCCTGGTGGTTTGAAAACACATACCACGGTGAAGGGCTTAACCTTCAGGTAGAAGGCGTGGGCTCCCCCAATGATCCTGGCACAATATCAAACATGTATAAAGTCCCTGCAGATAAAGTTTTCCAGGAGTGCCTGCTTATAGGCGGTAAGTACTGTGACTGGGGCTTGAGAAAATCTCAGCTCATAACACCGCTCCTCGCTAAAAGAGCCGGAAGACCGGTCAGATGTGTAAACAGCCGCGCTGATCAGTACGACTTTAACCTTAACCAGCGCTTCATGCACATGAAGGTCGGCTTTAAAAAGAACGGACTTATTACAGCCATTGATGATTTTTCAATTGCGGATTCCGGTGTTGAAGGCAGCTCTATTTTCGGAACTTCAATGGATCAGAATTACGGCCCTTATTTTACCACCAGATGTAAAAACGTTAAGCAGAACATGGATATGGTAGACAGCAACCGCGGGAAAATGTACCTGAGCGGGCAGCATAACCCAATGAACTGGGACTCCATAACACTTGCCATTCACCTGATCGCAGAAAAGCTTGATAAAGATCCTGTCGAAATTGCCAGGATTAATGTTCACGGCCCTGAATCTCAGGAAGACCCAAACCCTGTTCCCAGCCTTGAAAAGTGTATCAATGCCGCAAAAAAGATGATGAACTGGAAGTGGCACAATACAGGGAAAAAGAAACTTAAAGACGGCAGAATGCATGGAGCAAGTTTCAGGTACCAGCAGTGCCCGCGGCATTCGGGAATGATCTTTGACTGCAAGCTGGAGCTTAGAAAAGGGACAGTGTACCTTGATTCAAAGGGGCCTGTTGTCGGCAACTATATCATGGAAGCAAACATGATGGTCGTGGCCGAAGAACTTGGTCTTAATTATGAGGATATAAAAGGCAAACTGGATTTTCATGAAACCTATAAACCATGGGGCGGCGGAAGCGACGGCACAACAGCATCGGGATGGGCACTCAAGGAATGCGCAAACATATTAAAGAAGAGGATTCTTGCAAGAGCGGTGGAAGAGGCTGACAACCCTCCGCCGGCCGGAGGCTTTGGAGGTTTCGCCGCCAAACAGCCGCCTAATCCATTTAAGGGCGCAAACCCGAAAGACCTGGACATGGCGGACGGAAAAGTAGTTTTCAAAAACAATCCGTCTAAAGGACTTCCTCTTGCACAGGCTGTAAAGGGAAATTTATTTGCAACATATTCAGGAAAACCGCCCCAGGCAGTCTGGAACCAGGGCGGTAAAAAGCTCGATACAATGAACGTTGCAATGTGTGAGGTTGCAGTAGATACCGAGACAGGAGAAGTGGAAATACTCAGGTTTGGAGTGGCCGCCGATCCGGGCAAGGTCATGCGCCGAACTTCACTGGAAGGCCAGATTGAACAGGTAATGTATTTCAGCGAAGGATGCCAGTTATATGAAGATTATTTTTACGATGAAAAAACAGGCGTAAAACTGAACACAAATATGTATGAGTACAAAAAACCGACAATTCTGGATCATGCAAAGGTAGAGATGGAACTGCTTGAAACAAGGGCAGGAAACGCGGCATACGGGGCAAACGGCATCAGCCATTCACTGGCAAATACCCATCTGGTAATTGCCGCTGTCTATAATGCTATAGGCAAATGGGTTGACCCTCCGGCAACGCCTGACAAGGTTTTAAAGGCCTTAGGAAAAGTGTAAAGACCAGAAGTCAGCAATCAGAGGCCAGAGATCAGAAAATTCGTAGCGGCACGGCGCGCCGTGCCAGAGGTTAGAAATTTTTCGAATGTTGCACAGACCCTGGTACAACAGAAAACAGGGCGAATAATTATTCGCCCTGTTTTCTATAATCCGAAACACCTGAAATTTAAAAATAAAGAAAATTAAAAATCGACGCAGAGCGTAGAAACCAGTATTATATGAAATCAATTAATCCCAACACATCTTGTCCCTGTGGCCCCCGCGGGAACATATTTACATAACGCTCTGCGTCAATATATACACTGTAAAACTGCAACAAATTATCGGACATAACACTTTAACCTTATTTACGCTTTATAATCGTAAGTTTCATATTTAGCTGACAAAATTATAATGGCACCGCAATTGCAGTGCATATTGTATTTAGAGTTAAACACCTATATTTTTTTAACCCTTCAGACACCTATAAAAATAACACTAAGGAGTATTCAAATGACAAAATGGGTATTCATACTGCTTCTACCCATCACACTTATTACTACGGCATGCAACGATACAGATTACAGAGCTAACAGCAGTAAAGAAAACGCTGACAAGACAGAATTTCCAATGTCAATTGATGGAAAAGGATTTTTTATTCTAAGAGATGAAGGCAGTAATGACCTGAAATACACAAAACTCGGAGACTTCTACCTCTCTTTTAAAGATGAAGAATACAGTTTAGTTGATTCTAATGGTAATTATGTACAAGGATGGGAGACAGAAATTGACGGAGATATCACCGGTTCAACAAGAGATATTACTTTTTTTTCAGAATCAATACCGGAACCATCACATGAGATTATAATGCTAGTAAACCTGGATGCAGAAGAACCGGTATACCAGGGCATTCTCTCAAGCGATTGGGACGGAACAGCCGTTCCTCCAATAAGTTCATCTGCTTATAATTACAGCACAACTGTTGAAGTCTATGATATTGAAGGATTGACCCACAATATAAATATTTATTATAGAAAAATATCCAGTAGTGAATGGAGCTATATCATCACATGTAATCCGGATGAAGATTTTAGAACGGATTTATCAAATACTGAAGTTTCAGGACTTCTTGCAGATGGCAGGTTATACTTCAATGAAAGTTCCGGATCAATCACAGGCATAACAATGCGACGACTTACAGGTTACACTCCAAGCGCCAGCGCAATTGATCAGGCAGTTGAAGATACTGGAACAGGAACTTACAGAGGCTTTTATAATATCACCACTAACAGACCGGAAACGCTTTCTTCACCTGGCTCATCAACTCTGAATCTTACCTATAGCGGTGCTTCTAATTCCTGGACATGCAACAGTTTAGCCTATCCTGATGCGGAAATACTATTGTCATCAGAATCAAAGATAAAGATAGACCTGGATGATAACACTAGTACAGATATTACCATCGATATTGCATCTGGTGTTTCTTTAACAAATGATGACACTATAGATTTAATTTTGAAAGGATCTGAAGACTGGGAAATACAGACAGCCTCTGACTTCAACAGCAATGGTTATTTTGAATTTAAAACAGATTTTGGAGGCATTTTTATTAATAATACCCGAACAATAGCTTTTAATCCCGGGATCATATGGAATGGGAATAACTTTGTTACAAACTTACTTTCTTCCACACAGTATGCCAGTTCATTCTCTGTTATATCTCAATCCGCTGATGGGTATGGAATAGAAGATTTTGTTAGTGCATCAGTAAATAAATATGGAGTTATTACAGGCCATTTCACAAATGAATTAAACATTCCCATTTTTAGAATTTCACTTGCAAAATTCAATGCGCCATACTGGTTACATGATGAGGGGGATTCCTATTACAGCGCAACAAATGACTCAGGACAAGCAACAATATCACTCCCCGGAACAAATGGACTGGGAAGCATTGTCCCGGATGAAATCACTGATGATCCTACATTCACAGGAGAACTATTCTCTATCATTGAAATTAACGGGCAGGGCTTTTTCGAAGTAAGAGCTCCTGGCAGCGGTGATCTTTTTTATACACAGCATGGGGAGTTTTATTTTAACAAGGATGGTTGTCTTACTACTCCTGACGGATACATTGCCCAGGGATGGACGACAGACTCTGATGGAAGAATCACCGGTTCGACTACAGACATTGCAATTTCCTCTTACCACTCTCAACCCCAGGCAACAGAAAGCATTTCAGTTATTACAACCCTTGACAAAGACTCCGTCAGCAACACTGCAATATTATCGAGCGCATGGGACGGCAAAGCCTCAACACCTATTTCATCATCCGCCTATGAATACAAGTCAACATTAAAGGCATATGATTCCCTTGGAAGCACACATGATATAACTATATATTACGATAAAATTTCAGATTTGGAATGGGAATACATAGTAACCTGCAACCCAGAAGAAGACTTAAGGTCCGGCTTTGCAGGTACTGCATCACAGGGACTTCTAGCAAGGGGCAAGCTTGTATTCGATGAAGTCAGCGGAGCTATAACCAGTACAAGCATGACAAACCTTACGAGTCATACAGCTTCAAGTGCGGGTACAAACCAGTCAGTATTGTGCACAGCTGCAGGTGGAGCTTTAAGCACATTCAACGCTACTATTACTGTCAATAATGCAGAAGCCCTTACAAATGTAAATGATGGAAGTCTTATCCTGACATTTTACGGGTCAAATTGGATATTGGATGGAGCCAGTCCGGTTGGGGGAACCATCATCGCAGACACGGAAACCCAGGTAAGCGTCAGGCTTCCCGGCTCCACAACCGGGGCAGATATTACTATCTACCTGTCACAGACTGCTGTTAATGGAGACTCCCTTACAATTACATTAAAAGGCTCCAATGACTGGACTCCCCTGGACTCAAGCGATTTCAATCCCGGAGGATATTTTGAATTTTTCGCAGATTTTATCGGCGGAACATCTACATCTGAAGACATTGCCTTTGATACAGGTATAAGGTGGAATGGAACATCATTTGTTCCAGGTTCACTTACAACAACCCAGTATGCAAGTTCTTCTACCACTGTTTATCAGTCTGCAGACGGTTATGGCGCTAGTGACCTAGAACATATTGATGTTGATGTTGAAGGTCTTATAACCGGTGAATACTCAAATGATCAGCTATTTCCTCTCTATAGAATTGCTGTTGCAAACTTTGACAATCCAGATGGATTGCATGTGTATGAAGGGAATATCTATGAAGCAACATCACTGTCCGGATCACCTTTTACAAATTTAGCGTGTATGGATGGGATTAATTGTATTACTGTTTTGGAGTAACCGAAGAGAGCTGTTGCTGAAGTTCTAAACCGGCTTTGTGTATTTCTGTCTTCGTTTATAGCTACGCCGTAGCAATACGGCCGTAACAGAATAAAAACAGGCTAATGTCGAAAGACAGTAAAAAACTTAAAATCGGCGCGGAGTGTCTAAAAGAACTGGTTCCTATGCAGAACATAGTAACCAGTGTAAAAAATCAGAGGTCAGAGATTAGATAAAGCATAGCGCAAAGAGAAAACCGTAGGGGCGAATAATTATTCGCCCCTTTTTTTTATTCTATGACCGATACCTGCAGTATCTTTCATATTCAACTTTCAGCCAGTCAGGCCAGTATTTCTCTGCTATGGGGTAACTGGCATCAAGGGCCTGGAACGAACCGTCTCCGGCAACAGCCCTTATTCCTTCAAGGGTGTTGTACATCACTTCATCAACACCGACCAGTTTTGCGATTGTTCTGTTTATCTCGTCAAGTGACTTATCATACGGGTTGTCATTCTTAAATGCTCTCTGGACTGCCAGCTCATGAAGGCACTTTATCCCCCTGTGCCATTCCTTGAAAGAGGGAAAAGCCATGGCGCCGTAGGAGATCCAGAACTCAATGTACTTTGCCCCTGCGTTATACACAACCCAGACTGATCCGCCTTCACTTACACTGCCCCTGACAATACTGTCATCTCCCATGGCGACCCGTTTACCTTTAAGGAGTGAATCAATACCTCCAAACTTGAGGCCCACTTCCTTTGTCCTTGATGACCGTTCACCTTCCTGAAAAGTTCTTACTGCCTGAGGAAGCTTTATCAGCGCAGGATATAGATTTTTCTTTAACCCCTCTGCAACACCCACGGTTACCCCCCACCCTGATTCAGGGTTTGGAATAACTATATCTGCGCTTGATCCTTTGTATTGTTCAACAAGTTTAAGGCCTAGCTCACGTCTTATCTGGAATATTTCCTTTCCCCTGTATAGAGATGCAACATTCCCGAAATAAACTCCCTGAAACACATCAGGGCTCATCTGCTCTTCTCTCAATCGCCTTGTTCTGATACCAGAATCACTGCATATGGTCATCTCGGCGCCGTCATATTCTTTTTCTATGGTACCGCCAAGTCGCCTGTGGGAACAGGACTCGGAACTGGCGATAAATGTACCGTTGATCATACCGTAACAGAAGGGTTCAAAGGCTCTTGCATCATTAAGGGTTATAAGATGAGTCTCTTTGCCGTCATAAACCAGAGCTGTAATTGCAAAGGTTGCTCTTCCGTCAAGTTTTTCCAGGAGTTTTTCACCTGCCTCAAAATTGACACCTTCCTGGTCTATATACTTATGTAAAAGCGCGCCTACTATTTCGGTTTTGTTACTTGTCTGAAGATTGTATTCCTCTTCCAGCTCTTTTATCAGGTCCCTTTTCCCCCTGAGGTAACCATCCATTGTAACAACGACCTTATATTTAGATTCTGAATAGGGAACTATCTCAATGGGCTCCGCATTAATTTTTTCCGCAACAGCGCCCTTTGTGTAGCCGATATTCCCGATAGCTGCAGTTGGTGAAAGATCCTGAAAAATCTTTACCAGCCGGTCATCAATTATTTCAGCTATTCTTCCAAGCCCCTTATGGATATAAATACCTTTACTGCTTCCTACTGCAAGGCCTGTACTGGCCTTGCCCCTGTGCTGACAGGCACCTGTAGCTAAAAATGCCTTACTGACAAGTTCCTTATCACCAGGTCCATATACCCCGACTATCCCATCCATAAAGAGTCTCCTTTATTTAATATCAGAATGATAGCTCTGAAGTGATTTAACACTGCCGTGACCTTTACGGAATGCAGCTATTCCCCTGGCTGCGGCAATACCTGCTGCAAGGGTTGTCAAATATGGAACCTTATATTTTATTGCCGTCTTCCTGATATAGGAGTCATCATGCTTGCCGAGCTTTCCTGCCGGGGTATTTATAACAAGACCGATATCACCGTTTTTAATAGCATCCACGATGTTGGGCCGTCCTTCATGCATTTTTAAAATTGGTTTTGCCTCTATACCGTTGTCCCTTAAAAAACGGCATGTTCCGTTTGTGGCGGTTAATTTAAAACCAAGTGACTTAAACTGCCTTGCTACTTCAAGAACCGCAGGGCGGTCACTTTCAGAAACAGTCAGCAGCACCGTACCTTCAGAAGGCAGAACAAGCTGGGTTGCTTCCTGAGCCTTATAATAGGCAAGACCAAATGAATCAGCCAGCCCAAGCACTTCACCGGTTGACCTCATTTCCGGACCAAGGACCGGATCAACTTCAGGAAACATGTTAAAGGGGAACACAGATTCCTTTACACCGTAATGGGGTATTGATCTCGGCTTAATATCAAGATCCTTAAGGCTTTTACCGAGCATAATCTGTGTAGCCATACGCGCCATCTGGATATTGCAAACCTTTGACACAAGGGGCACTGTCCTTGACGCCCTTGGATTTGCCTCAAGAATATAAACAGTATCATTTGCTATTGCATACTGTATGTTCATCAGGCCAACAACGTTGAGTTCAACAGCAATCCTTTTTGTGTATTCATATATTGTATCAATATGTTTTTGAGGAATGCTCACCGGTGGAATTACGCAGGCGGAATCGCCCGAATGAACTCCTGCAAGCTCTATATGCTCCATAACCGCTGGCACAAAGGTATCTCTTCCGTCAGCAATTGCATCGGCCTCCGCCTCAATGGCATTTTCAAGAAATTTGTCGATCAGTATCGGTCTTGAAGGACTGACATCCACCGCGGCATTGACATACCGTCTCAGCATGTCTTCATCATGGACAACCTCCATTGCCCTTCCTCCAAGTACATAGGAAGGCCGTACCATAAGGGGATACCCGATGGAATCAGCCACCTTCAGGGCCTGGTCAAGATTGCTGGCCATACCTGACTCAGGCTGAGGTATTCCAAGCCTCTTCATAATCTGTCTGAAACGCTCGCGGTCCTCGGCAAGATCAATTGCATCAGGGGAAGTGCCTATTATATTTACGCCGGCCTTTTCGAGCTCAGAGGCAATATTGAGAGGGGTCTGACCTCCAAACTGTACGATAATGCCTTCGGGTTTTTCCTTCTCATAGATACTGAGCACATCCTCCACCGTAAGAGGCTCAAAGTAGAGTTTATCAGAAGTATCATAGTCGGTTGAAACTGTCTCCGGATTGCAGTTGACCATAATGGATTCGAGCCCTTCATCCCTTATTGCAAAAGCCGCATGGACGCAGCAGTAGTCAAACTCAATACCCTGCCCTATCCTGTTAGGCCCGCCTCCCAGCACCATGATCTTCCTGTTGCTGCTCACATCAACACTGTCAGGAGCATTGTAGGTAGAGTAATAGTAGGCGGCATCCTCAACACCGCTGACAGGCACAGGTTCCCATGCTTCCTCAAGCCCTAGCATTTTTCGTTTTTCCCTTATTTTGTCTTCAGGTATCCCAAGTATCTGAGAAATATATTTATCTGAAAAACCGTCTTTTTTGGCTTTAACAAGAAGATCATCCGGCAGGTCCTTTGCCCTGTATTCCAGAAGCAGATTTTCCAGTTCAACAAGTTCTTTCATCTGCTCAATGAACCATGCCTTTATATGAGTCTTTTTATGGAGTTCGTTTACATCAGCACCTTTCCTCAAGGCTTCATACATAATAAACTGACGTTCACTTGTGGCCTCGGAAAGCATGTCCATAAGTTCTTCAAGGGATCGTTTATTAAAATCCTTTGCAAATCCAAGCCCGTACCTGCCTGTTTCAAGGGACCTGACAGCCTTCTGAAAGGCCTCCTTGTAGTTCTTACCTATGCTCATAACCTCACCCACTGCACGCATCTGGGTCCCGAGTTTATCTTCCGAGCCTTCAAACTTCTCAAATGCCCAGCGGGCAAATTTCACGACTACATAATCACCCCACGGTGTATATTTTTCGAGAGTTCCTTCTCTCCAGTAGGGTATTTCATCAAGGGTCATGCCGCCTGCAAGGAGAGACGAGACAAGCGCTATAGGGAACCCTGTTGCCTTGGATGCCAGAGCTGAGGAGCGGGAAGTCCTGGGGTTTATTTCAATAACCACAACTCTCCCTGTTTTGGGATCATGGGCAAACTGGACATTTGTTCCGCCAATAACCTGAATGGCTTCTACAATATCATATGAGTATTTCTGAAGTTTTTTCTGAAGTTCCGTATCTATTGTGAGCATGGGAGCAGTGCAGTAGGAATCGCCGGTATGAACACCCATCGCATCTACGTTTTCAATAAAACATACTGTTATCATCTGATTCTTCGAATCTCTTACAACTTCAAGTTCCAGTTCTTCCCATCCTAAAACCGACTCCTCCACCAGTACCTGTCCGACAAGGCTTGCGGAAATTCCTCTGGAAGCGATCGTACGCAGTTCTTCAACATTATATACAAGGCCTCCGCCGGTTCCGCCCATGGTATAGGCAGGACGAATAACAACAGGATAACCAAGTTCCTCCGCTATCTTTTCAGCCTCCTCAACAGAAAACGCAGGTTTGCTTTTTGGCATTTCAATACCGAGCTTATCCATTGTTTCCTTAAAGGCTATACGGTCCTCACCCCGCTTAATGGCATCAACTTCAACACCTATTATTTTAACGCCGAATTCATCAAGGACTCCTGTCCCGGCAAGTTCTGATGACAGGTTAAGGCCGGACTGTCCGCCAAGATTGGGTAAAAGGGCATCGGGTCTTTCCTTTTCGATAATCTCTCTCATAACATTAAGGTTAAGGGGTTCAATGTAGGTAGATTCAGCCATTCCAGGGTCAGTCATAATTGTTGCAGGGTTTGAGTTCGCCAGCACTATTTCATATCCAAGTTTTCTGAGCGCTTTACAGGCCTGGGTTCCCGAATAATCAAACTCACAGGCCTGACCGATAATTATCGGTCCTGAGCTTATAATCATTACTTTTTTAATGTCCTTGAGTCTCGGCATACTGCCCTCCTTGTATTTTTAGTTTCACTAATATATTTTGCACATATTTTAGTGTCAAGAACATGATGGACATTTTTTAAGTATCACTAAACTCTCAGATACTGGATAGACTTCAGGGTTGTATTATTGTTTCCGATTAATCAGATGAGTTTATCCGGCTGTTTTTTAAATTATGAAAACGCAATCAAACCTGTCACCCATAAAATAATTGCTCAACCACCTGTTTTTCAGGTAAAATTACCTTTAAGACACTTATCACGTTAACCGATAAAATATAAAAGAGTAAACAGATCCAGCTGTATATTCACCCACTCTCAAAAATCACCCTGATAATATTCCAGTTGTCAACATCCCGGTTTCAGAACAATTCTTACTGCGTAAAAACTTCCTGCTGATATGAACACTTGTTTTAACAATTAAATGATTTTTTATTCCGTGAGCAATTGAACAAAAAAAAGAAGGCGATTTATCATATGATCATATCAAACACCTCTATCCTTAAACTGTTTTTACTTTTATTTTTCACAGTTATTGTTCTATCCGGTTGTGAATCGAAAAAACCCGTTAAAATCGGTTTTATCACCAGCCTTACAGGACGAATGGCGGATATGGGTATACCTGCCCGCAATGCGGTTCAGCTTGCCGTAGAACAGTGTAATAAAGAGGGCGGAATTCACGGAAGAAAAATCAGCCTGATTATAAGGGATGATCAGCAGGATGATGATACTGCCGTGCAGGCTGTACAGGAACTTATTAAAGAGGAAGTAACTGCTGTCATCGGTCCTACTGTCAGCAATATGGCCATACCCATTGTGCCTTATCTCAATAATGCCAAAGTGGTAGCCATAAGCCCTACGGTAACCACTCCCAACCTGTCAGGCCTGGATGACTATTTTTTTAGAGTCTGTACAACGGCAGGAGACTTTGCCGGTTTCAGCGCCAATTATCTGATCAGTTCCGGAGACATGCGGCAAATAGCAGTTGCCCATGAAATAAGCAACCGCCCCTTCAGTGATAGCTGGATAAAAAGTTTTAATAAAACATTCACAGACATGGGCGGTAAAATCCTCTCTGCCATTGAATTTTCAACAGAAAATGAATGCTCTTTTTCCGATATTTCCAGCAGACTTCTGGCATCCAATCCGGACGGCATCATAATTGTTGCAGCTCCAATGGATTCAGCACTGCTTTGTCAGCATATCCGGAAAAACAATCCTTCGGTAAAAATAGCCCTGTCAAGCTGGGGCGGAAATCAGCGGTTTATTGAACTGGGAGGTAAAGCTACGGAAGGTGTCACTGTAGCTTCTTCATTTGACTGGGCGAGCCCGAATCCACGGTACCAGGCATTTAAAAAAATATATAATGAACGCTACCGCAGCGATCCGGGTCTTTTCGGACTGTTTTCATATAATTCCGCACAGGTCCTTTTGACCGCCCTGAAAGCCCAAAAACATGGTCAAAACATAAAGGATACGATTCTTTCAATTGGAGAGTTTGATGTACTGCAGGGTAAAATCCGTTTTGATGCCTTCGGTGATGTTGAATCGTCTTTTGTTACTATGCAGATTGTCAAAAACCGTAAATACGTTGTCATAGAGTGATGCCATGAAATCCCCGGTTCCCCTTAAAAAATACCTGACCCTTAATTTTATTGCCATGGCCGTTCTGCCGGTTCTTACAATTGCCTTCCTGGTATGGTTTTTTATTCTTCCTGGCATTAAACACAGGGCAGGAATTCAGCACAGGGCGCTTGCGGACTCTGTCGCCGGAAAAATATCCACTTACCTGAAAGGCGGAGAGCGGCAGCTTTCTGCACTGGCCGGGTATCTGCAGGACAGGCAGTGTACGATAGACAAAGAAATAATAACTCTGCTGGATGCCCAGTGCGGAAAAGGCGAATTTTTTGAAACCCTGTTCATTGTCGGAAGAGAGGAAAAAACTATTCAGGCGGTTGGACTGCCGGAGTCGCGGCGATCCAGACGGGACGATTTTACAGGACTGGATTTTTCGGGCCAACGTTTTATGGACACAGTAAAAAAAGACAGCAGAATTGTCTGGTCGGAGGCATTTCTTTCCACAATCAGCAATCGGGAGGCAGTTGCCCTGCTTGTGCCATTGAAAGACGTTTTTATTATCGGTGAAATAACCCTGGACAAACTGTCACGTTACATCAGTAACCTGTCGGAAGAATCAGATTTTTTTACTATGCTTCTTGACGGCAACGGAATGATAGTTGCTGATTCACAAAACCTGCACATGGGTGAGGTGCTGAGCAATGATTTTCCTGCAGTAAAAAAACTCACCGGCCATAGGCCTGACACTCAAATGTTTTTTAAGTGGGATGGAGTGGATATGCTTGGAACTATTGCAGGGCTGGAAAAACTGGACTGGAAAGTCCTGGTCGCCCAGCCCACGGCCAGAGCCTTTGAACTGCTGAGATAAATTTATATAATAATGGCGCTGGGACTATCCATTTCCATTGCCGCAGCAGCAGTCATATCATGGTTTCAGGCTGGAAAACTTTCTGCTCCCTTCAGAAAATATACAGAAAAGGCTCATTCAATTGCCAGCGGAAAATACGACCTGGAATGGCCGCAGGCCCGAACAAAGGAGATTCAGCAGCTCGGGAAGAGCCTTCAGTATATGGCCGAAGAAATCAGCAAACGTGAAAAGGCGCTTATTGAAAATGAAAACCGCATGCAGGACCTTGTAACCAATGTACCAGGTGTGGTTTACCAGTATTCAGTAGATACTGATGAATTGGACTGCATTATAAAGGAAAAGGCCATGGATGTGCTGGGTCTTAATTCCGGACCTGAACGGTTTCTTAATGACCTGATTGCCTGTCTGCCCCAGGAAGACCTGTCCCGTTTTCATGAGTCCGCTCAAAAATCAATAAACAACGTTGAACCATGGCTGTACATGGGTAAATTCAAAAAACCTTCAGGAGAAGAAATCTGGATTGAATGCCGTTCGGTTCCAAGAAAAGTAGGAGACAGTATTATTTTTTACGGTCTGATCATGGATACGACCAGGCGAAGACAAATGGAAGAAGATCTGTATCTTGCCGGTGCTATCTTCAATTCCGCATCTATTGGAATTCACCAGACCACTCCGGAAGGTAAAATATTGAATATAAACCCCTATGCTGCGGAGATGCTTGGCTATACAGTAGAAGAACTGTCTCAATTAGCCATCAGGGATATTGACGGGCTGCTGGATGATGCAGCCATAGCCAGGGGCTGGGAAAGGTATACGTCTAACCAGATCCAGAATTTTGAAACAGTCCATATTAAAAAAGATGGAACGCGAATACCGGTTGAAATCAGAAGTACCCCGCTGGAATACGAAGGCCGGAAATTCTCAATTGATTTTATCCAGGATATTACAGAACGAAAAAAAGCTGAGGAATCACTGCGTCTTACCCAGTTTATTTTTGACAAAGCCCCCATCGGTATATGGAGAATGGGAGATTCAGGCGAAGTTCTTGATGTAAATGAACAGGCCTGTGTCAGTGTCGGGTACACACATGAAGAACTTAAAACCATGAAAGTATTTGATTTTGCGCCTGGATTTAATCTTGAACACTGGGAAAAAGGTACCGAGACCCTGAATAAAACCGGGACTATTACTACTGAGGTTTACCATAAGCACAAAAATGGAAAAATATTCCCAATCCAGGTAATTGAAAACCAGATACGTTTTGAGGACCAGGTATTTCGAATTGCCTTTGTTCTTGATATTTCCGAACGCAGGCAGATGGAACAGGCATTAAGGGACAGCCAGGAACGCCTTGACCTGGCCCTCTCAAGCGCTAACGAAGGTATCTGGGACTGGCACATACAGGAAGACAAGGCATACCTTGATTCCCGTTTTTACACCATGGCAGGATATGAACCCCATGATTTTCCGGAATCTACCAAAGAATGGATAAAACGCATTCATAAAGATGATATTAGGATGGTAATGTCTGAAGCTTCACGTTATTTATCAGGGGAGACTGAGAAATTTGATATTGAATTAAGATTTTTGTGCAAGGACGGCAGTTACATATGGGTACAGTCCAGGGGAAAAATTGTTTCGCGGGATAAAAAGGGAAACCCCGTTCGATTTATCGGCACCCATACGGATATTACAGAAAGAAAACAGATGGCCGAAGCCCTTGAAAAGCGTATTATTGCCCTGACTCAACCCCTTGAAGACGCAGAAAGCATTACCTTTGAAGACCTGTTTAATCTTTCGGATATCCAGAGACTTCAGGATCTTTATGCCGAGGCATTCGGTGTTGCAGCCCTCATAACCCACCCGGACGGAACGCCTATTACCGAACCAAGTAATTTCACGACTCTATGCGGCGAAATTATCCGTAAAACACCAGAGGGAATAAAAAACTGCAACTACTCCGATGCAATGGTAGGAAAACACAACCCTGACGGTCCAAATATCCAGCCATGTCTGAGCGCAGGTCTGTGCAATGCAGGCACAAGCATAACTGTAGGAGGACGCCACATTGCAAACTGGTTAATCGGTCAGGTCAGGAACGAGGCACAAAAGGAAGAAGAAATACTGCCCTATGCCAGGGAGATCGGAGCTGATGTGGAAGCCTTCCGCGATGCATACCGACAGGTTCCGACAATGTCGGAAGAACAGTTTGAAAAAGCTGCCCATGTGCTTTTCGATGTAACCAGGCAGCTTTCCATATCAGCCTATCAGAACATACAGCAGGCACGGTTTATTACACAGCGCAAAGAGGCGGAGCATGCCCTGAAAGAAAATGAGCAACTGCTTGTCAACATACTGGAATCAATGAATGAAGGGGTCATAATGCTGGACAGAGATTTTAATTACAAACTCTTTAACAATTTTATGGAGAATCTGTCCGACACACCAAAAAAAAACGTATTAGGGAAAAAGCCATGGGAGGTGTTTCCTTATATCAAAGAAACCGATATTGAAGATAAAATGAAAAAAGCAATGAATGGTGAAAAAATAATAGGAGAGGAAACTCATCTTAATTTCCCTGGCAGCAGGGATACATGGTTGAAAGACAGTTTTATCCCCCTGAAAAATACTGACGGCCACATTATCGGCACACTTATCGTTGCTATTGATATAACCCGCCAGAAACAGGATGAAGAAGAGCTGCGCCGGCTTCAGAACTACCTTTCCAATATTATTGACTCCATGCCCTCCATACTGGTGGCAGTGGACAGCGACGGCAATGTTACCCAGTGGAACAGCCAGACACAAAAGGCAACCGGATTAAGCTTTGAAGATGTCAGGGCTCAGCCCCTTGCCGAAGTTTTCCCGTTGCTGGCTGATGAAATGAATAATATCAGGGACTCCATAAGAGAGCGCCGTGTAATTCGTAATACAAAAATCAGGCGGAAGGAAAACAAAGATGTCCGCTTCAAGGATGTTACTATTTTCCCTCTTACTGCAAACTGCATCGAGGGAGCGGTGATAAGAGTGGATGATATAACCGAACAGGTACGCCTTGAAGAGATGATGATCCAGAGCGAAAAGATGCTTTCCATAGGGGGGCTGGCCGCCGGCATGGCTCATGAAATCAACAACCCGCTTGCAGGCATAATGCAGACGGCAAAAGTAATAAGTAACCGGCTGACAGATAAATTAGATATTCCTGCAAACAGAAAGGCAGCGAAAGAAGCTGGCACCAATATAGAAGCAGTAAGACGCTTTATGGAGGCCAGGAACATCCCCGGAATGCTGAGTGCAGTCATGGACTCGGGCTATCGGGTTGCGGCTATAGTAAATAACATGCTCAGTTTTGCCAGGAAAAGCGAGGCAACGGTTTCTTCCCATAATCTCGATATACTCCTGGACAAAACAGCGGAACTGGCAGCCACTGATTATGACCTGAAAAAACAATACGACTTTAAAAGGATAAAAATCAAAAAGGATTATGCGGAGAATCTGCCTGAGATACCATGCGAGGATGCAAAAATACAGCAGGTGCTGCTTAACATTTTAAGAAACGGGGCACAGGCAATGCAGGCTGCAGGTACTGAGTCACCGCAGTTTATTTTCAGAATATGGTTTGACCGGTTAAAAGACATGGCCGTAATAGAAATTGAAGACAATGGACCGGGCATGGATGAGGAAACACGAAAACGGGTCTTTGAGCCTTTCTTTACTACCAAGCCGGTGGGAATTGGAACGGGACTGGGGCTGAGCGTTTCCTATTTTATTATTGCTGAAAATCACAGAGGTGAAATGGAAGTTATTTCAAGACCTGGCGCAGGTGCCAATTTCATCATACGGCTTCCGGCAGGAAGTGCAAAATGAGATATAATCGTTTCCAATAAAACAGGTATCCGGATTTTACCTTTTACCGACAGGATAGAAAAGAAAGGACCTGATAAAATGACATCCGAACAGACAACAATTCTTGTAATAGATGACGAAGACGCCGTACGGTTAAGTATTGCATACTACCTTGAAGATCTTGGCTTCAATGTCATTACAGCGGAGAACGGAAAGATTGGCGTTAATAAATTCAACTCCGAAAAAGTCGACCTTGTTCTTGTCGACCTTCGTATGCCTGAAATGGACGGACTTGAGGTTCTTGAAAATATATCCAGAGCAAACAGTGAAATACCGCTTATTGTTGTATCAGGCACGGGTGTAATTTCAGACGCACTGGAGGCACTGCATCAGGGCGCCTGGGACTACGTTCTTAAACCGATCATTGATTTTTCCGTATTAATGCATTCAATAGAAACCAATCTGGAAAAAGCCCGTTTAAAAAAGGAAAATCTGCGGTATCAGCACCATTTAGAAGACATGGTAGCCGAAAGGACATCCGAATTCGAAAAGGCAAATGAAAAACTGACAAGGAATGAGCAGCAGTTTCGGGCAATCCTTGATAACATCAAAATCGGTATTACGATAATCGATATTGAAACAAGAAAAATTGCATATGTTAACCCCACGACTGCCGAGATGGTCGGATATCCTATTGAAGAACTCATAGGCCAGAAATGTCATGTCACCATGTGTCCATGCAGGGAGAACAACTGTAAAGTACTGGATCTTGGACTTGATATAAATTCTGCAGAACAGGTATTAAAAACCCGCAGCGAAAATGAAATACCAATTATAAAAACGGTTACACGCATACTTTTCCAGGGCAGAGACTGCCTGCTCGAAAGTTTTCAGGATTTGAGAATACAAAAGGAGGCCATGGCAGAAAAAGAACTTCTTGAAAAACAGCTTCGTCATGTTCAGAGGATTGAAGCAATAGGCACCCTGGCAGGCGGAATTGCTCATGACTTTAACAATATTCTTAGTGTTATCCTTGGTAATACCCAGCTTGCAATAATGGAAGCATCAGAGAAAAAGCAGAAAACTGCTCATATGTACCAGGTCCAGAAGGCAGGTCAGCGGGCGGCAGACCTGGTAAAACAGATACTTACCATCAGCCGCCAGGGTGAACTGGAAAAGAAGCCGGTATATATCAGCCTTATCATGAAGGATGTTGTTAAAATGTTGCGGGCGACACTTCCTGCCACCATTGAAATTGTAAGCAATATTGAAAAAAACACAGGAATGACAATGGCTGACCCGACCCAGATTCATCAGATACTTATGAACCTTGCAACCAATGCGGCCCATGCCATGAGCAGGAGCGGAGGCGTGCTTTCACTTGAACTTAAAAACAGCACCATTAATGACCCAGTAGTATATATGGACAGCAGCCTCAGACCTGGAGCCTATGTTGAACTGGTTGTATCGGACACCGGGCATGGTATGGATCAGTTAACAATGGATAGAATTTTTGATCCCTATTACACGACAAAAAGCATGGATGAGGGGACAGGTCTGGGTCTAGCGGTTGTTATGGGAATTGTAAAAAACTGCGGCGGAGCAATAATGGTTGAAAGTGAACCGGGTAAAGGATCACGTTTTGACCTGCTTTTTCCAAGAGCGGATAACGTAAGACAGCCTGAGCAGTTTAAACCTTCTCCGGTTATCCTGCCAAGGGGCAGTGAAAGAGTCCTGATTGTAGATGATGAAGAGCAGATTGCCACAATCGGAAAAGATATGCTGACAAGACTGGGATACCAGGTGCATATTGAAACAAACAGCACCGAAGCACTTAAAATATTAGAGAAAAATCCCGAGCAATATGATCTTGTAATCTCTGATGTGACAATGCCCAAAATGCCCGGAGACGAACTGGCTGAAAAGCTGCTTAAAATCCGCCCGGATATCAGGATTATTTTATGTTCAGGGTACACAACGAGAATTACAGAAAAAGAAGCAAGGTCAATGGGCATACGTGAATACCTGATAAAACCGATTCAGCTTGAGCCTTTAGCCACTGCTGTACGCAGGGCGCTGGACGGATAATATAATACAATAGAGGTCAGAGATCTGAAATCATAATGCAGGGGCGAATAATTATTCGCCCTTTTTTTGATCAGGCTTTTGAAATAAACTTTCTTGTTTCGGTGTTAACCTTGATTACTTCACCGGTTTCAAGATATTCAGGGATCTGGATCTCAACGCCATTTGAAAGAGTCGCAGGTTTGGTCCTGGCAGATGCGCTTGCACTTTTTATTCCCGGAGCGGTCATGACTATTTCAAATGCCAGGGCATTGGGAATTTCAATGGCTACCATGCTTTCATCGATGATCAGGCCGATAATCCCTTCCATACCTTCCGTGATCCATACCATTTCATCTTCTATAGCGCTTTCTTCTATTTCATACTGCGCATACTCGTCCGTATCCATAAAAACCCTGAGATTACCGTCCGGATATAAATACTGCACAGATTTCTTTTCAAGGGCAACCTCATCAAGCATGTCATTTCCCTTGAAGCTCTCCTCATATTTCTGTTTTGTCCTTATATTGCTGAATCTGACTTTATAAAGGGTTACGGCCCCTCTTGCTGATGGAGTTTTTACATCTATCTGTTTAACGAGGTAAACCTCATTATTGATCTCCACTACATTTCCTTTTTTTAGATCGCATGCCTTGAGCATTATATTCTCCTGAAAATGATTTTAAAACGGGCATTAATATCACCGAAAATTAAAATATGCTAATTAAAAAGATATTTAACCTGTCATGACTTCAACTGATCAAGCACCCTTCTTACGGTTTTAAGCAGCTTTTCCTTATTGAGGGGTTTAACAGCATATGCCCTGACACCAAGCTTTTCAGCTTCAGCGTCATTAATCCTTTCGCTGTAACCGGATACCAGTATTACCGGTATATCCGGTCTTATTTCTAAAATTATCCGGGCCAGCTGATCACCTGTCATCTCAGGCATTGAAACATCGGAAATTACCAGATCAAAAGCATCAGGGCTGTCCCTGAATATTTCCAGGGCATTAACACTGCTGCTTTCTCCTGTAGTGTTATACCCGTTAAGTTCAAGTATCCTGACAGCCATTCTTACAAGTGCAGGCTCATCATCAACAAACAGTATATTCTCTGTCCCTGAAGGCAGACTTGCAGAATCGCTGTTTTCGACATCTTCTGTAAGGTCTGTGACAGGAAACAGAATTTCAACAGTTGTGCCTTCATTCTGCCTGCTCGAAATCCTGAGGGCACCCTCATGTTTTTTGATTAATCCGTATACAACCGCGAGCCCCATTCCAAGCCCCTCATTTACAGGTTTGGTGGTAAAGTAAGGTTCCATAACGCGGTCCAGTATTCCAGGATCAATGCCTTTTCCATTATCTTTTACTGTCAGCTTTACATACTCTCCGGCCCTGACATCTTCATATTCTTCCGTCGTAATTTTATCCAGGCTGACCATTACAAGAGTAAGTTCAATGAGGCCTGTTTCATTATCCATTGCCTGAGCAGAATTTCTAAAGAGGTTAATAAGTATCTGGCTGATCTCGGTAGAATTTCCCAGCACCATTTTAATATCAGGAGAAATTTGATGATGAATTTTAATACTTGCCGGTATGGTAGCCCTTATGAGCTTCAGCGATTCCTGAATTACTATGTCAATGCGGACAGGTTTTCTGTCTGCAGGTGTTTTTCGGGCAAAGCTCATAATCTGCAGGACTACATCCTTTGCCCGGTGAGACGCATTGAGGATTTCATTAAGATATTCACGCACAGAGTTTTCTTCAGGCGCATCATTAAGCGCCATCTCGGTATTTCCCATGATAATTCCGAGTATATTATTGATTTCATGGGCAATCCCGCCTGCAAGAGTACCTATTGACTCCATTTTTCTTGACTGGCTGAGCTCTTCCTCCATCTTTTTTCTATCGGTGATATCAATATGTGACCCGAGCATTCGGATAGAGCGACCTGTTTCGTTCCGGATACAGGAGGAATGAACCAGAATCCAGCGGTAGGAGCCGTTCCTGTGCCTGAATCGAAATACAATATCATCACCCTGACCGCCGCTCTTTAATATCTTTTTCACTTTCTTAAGGGTTTTATCCAGGTCATCAGGATGAATACGTTTTTTCCATTCTTCCACACTGTCTGAAATCTCATGCTCCTCATAGCCTATCTGTCTTTTCCATTCCGCAGAATAGTTTACCCTGCTGGTTATAAGATCCCAGTCCCACAGCCCTACATTACCGCCCCTGACAGCTTCGTTCTGACGGAGCTTGGAATCTCTGAGCGCTTTTTCCGCTTCTTTTCTGTGTTCAATTTCCTGCCGAAGGCTCAGAGTTTTTTTAAGGACCTGATGCTTCAGATACCATAGGCTGAAAACTGCCATTATCAGGATCAGAGGAATGAGAACAGCCAGTACATATTTAATTATATCCAGAGGGGAGACCGAAGGTCTGGGAAGGATAGGCTCAAACCATTTCCGGTAAAGAAGATCATATGTTCCATCTGCTATAACTATTGCCAGGCCTTCGTTAAGGCGGGACAGAAGCTCCTTGTCGCCATCCTTAACAGCCATACAGAATTTCTGTTCAAATCCTATCAGAGGCACACCGACCGGTCTCAGGCTGTTTTCCTTAAATGTCCCTATATCCTTTACATTGGTGATACCGAGTTTTCTTATAATCTGGTGCCCTACAACCTGCTGAATAATCACAGCATCATGTTTTCCACTTGAGAGCAAAGTCATAGCTTCATTAAAGGTATCGGTCAGGACAAGTCTGCCGGCAAGTTTTGTCCGTTCGGCATACTCATGCGCAGTATCGCCCCGCATGACAATGACTTCTCTGTTTTTCAAATCAGCTTCTTTATGAATACGTTTTTCATTTTTTCTTACAAATATGCTTCCGTGCATGCGGAGATAAGGCGCTGTAAAATCTAAAAGCTTATCCCTTTCTTCAGAATAGGATACCAGCGGAAGAACATCCAGCTCCCCGTTTTCAAGTTTTTTCCTGATTTCATACCAGGGGCCTACCTCAAACTCAATATCCGCACCTGTCAGATTTACGACAGCCTTAAGCAGATCTACTGAAAAGCCATCTGCTGTACCATCAGGGCGGACAGTTGCAAACGGGGGATAATCAAGTTCGCTTGCGGATTTCAATACAGGAGGGATTTGGTTTATTTGAGTATCGATGCCGTAACTGTTTTCGATAATAACAAACTGGAGAAGAAATAAGAGAAGTATCGGGATATAGAAGCAGCTGTTTTTTTTCAGCATTTTCCAACCGCCTTATTTTAAAGTTAATATGACTGATACAATCTGTATAGTATATGAAAAATCATTTCATGTATCACACTATTCAGCTAATATTTCCAAAAAAATATATATCTACAGTGAATAATAAAATCGCACCTGCCGAAAACCGCCCCAAGATACTTTATTTTCCTGTTTTTTTATTTATTTTCTTGATTTTTCCATTATTTTGACAATATCATTGTATTTTTCATTTTTAATACAATCTTTTGAAGAAAAGGATACATATATGGATGACATTATGACACTGGAAGAGGTTGCTCAATATTGCCGCGTTTCTGAGCGAACCGTTATTGACTGGGTACAGAAGGGAGATATCCCAGGAGGAAAACTTGGAACCTCCTGGAGATTTAAAAGATCCGAAGTGGACAGCTGGATCAATAGAAAACTCACCCCCAGAATCAAAGAAGAATCCCAGTCCGCATATATTTTAGATGCGCTTATTTCCAAATCACGTACACGTGTTTTAGAATGTGAAACCAAATCAGATATTTTAAACAGCCTTATTGACCTTATGAAAGACATTCCGGGAGTACAGAGCCGTCAGGAACTTTCCGACGCCGTTTTCCAGAGGGAACAGCTTATGAGTACCGGGATCGGCCTTTCCATTGCAATCCCCCATGCCAGGCTTAACGGGTTAAATGATATGTACATGGCATTCTGCGTCAACAGGCTTGATATCACAGACTATGACTCCCTTGACGGACTGCCTGTAAGAATTGCCGTTATGATAATCGCCGGACGCGAACAGCACACCCGCTATATAGCTGCACTCTCTCAAATCGCAAAGATGCTGAAGAACCCGGAGATCCGGGAGCAGTTTGTACAGGTTGATTCTGATGACGCATTATTTTCATTATTAACCAGGGAAACGAGGAATCTATGAACTTAACATCCGGAATTTTATTGATATTCGGTATCGGCGTTTTCGGCGGTATCATGAGTGCTCTGATTGCAAAACGTTTCAGTATCCCCCAGGTGCTGGGATATATTGCAACCGGAATTATTATTGGAGAAACAGGTTTCAAGCTGGTAACACTCAGCGATATTGCAGCACTGAGATCTTTTAACTATTTTGCTCTCGGTGTTATCGGCTTTCTGGTCGGAAGCGAAATCCATTTTTCCACTCTTAAAAAATACGGAAAGCAGTTTTCGGCAATCCTGATTGCTGAAGGTCTCTTTTCTTTCATACTTGTAGGAACGAGCATAACTGCAATTCTTTTCATGATTACCCATTCATGGTCTGTTGCTGTTGCCGGAGGTGTCGTATTCGGAGCCATATCTTCAGCAACAGACCCTGCTTCAACCATTGATGTTTTGTGGGAATACCGCACAGCAGGAATACTGACAACAACACTGATAGCAATTGTTGCCCTTGACGATGCCCTTGCAATGACCCTGTACGGCCTTGGAACCAGTGCAGCCCAGATACTTGCAGGCGGATCAGTATCACTGCTTCATATTCTTATGCATATTTCCATCGAACTGTTCGGCGCAGTTATTGTCGGTGTGCTGGCCGGCCTGTTCCTTAACTTTCTGCTGCACAGGCTCTACAACCAGGAGCAGATGCTTGCAACTGCAATAAGCCTCCTTCTCCTGTGTATCTGGCTCGCAGTTATGCTTGATATGGACATCATTCTTTTGACAATGGCAATGGGCATAACCCTTGTAAACAAGGCGCCCAGGCGCAGTGAAAAACTGTTAAGCGCCATCAAAAGCTTTGCCACACCGCTCTATGTGCTATTCTTTGTACTGGTCGGCGCGAGACTCTCCCTCGGTAAAATGCCTTCATGGCTATGGGCTATTGTTATTGCCTATGTTATTGGAAGAAGCCTGGGTAAATTTTACGGTTCCGTCATCGGTGCAAAAATGTCAAACGCCCCCAAAGTTGTTACAAAGTACGCGGGGCTCGGTCTATTTGCACAGGGCGGTGTAGCAATAGGACTATCCATCATGGCAAGTCAGCATCTTCAGAACATACTGGTTGCCGACGGACTTTATCTTGGAGACGTGATAATATTCGGGGTTACGGCAACAACTTTCCTGGTTCAGCTTATAGGTCCGCCTGCAGTTAAATTTGCTGTTAAGTTTGCAGGTGAGATAGGAAAGGATGTAACAGAAGAAGACGTGATCCAGAGCTGGAAGGTAAAGGATATTCTTTCAACCGATATAACCCCGATAAAAGAAAACACTCTTATGAACCAGGTAATGAGTTCTTTTTCAAAAACAGATAATCTTTATCAGCCAATAATAAATGACAGTAACCAGGTGGTGGGGATATTATCTTTTAATGAACTTAGAAACATCATGATGGAACCGGACAGCTGGAACTGGCTGGTGGCGTCCGATGCTTCAAGCCCACTCCATGAGTTTGTTTACGAGAATGACCCGCTTGATAAGGCAATAAAACTTTTCAATCAGCTTGGTACCGAATACCTTCCGGTCATAACAGACCAGGATACAAAACAGTACGCAGGCAATGCTGATTACAAGCATATAAAACAGCGGATCAACCAGCACATGGTTTCCATGAAATCAAACGAGAGCTGACCATAAATCCTCAACCTCACTATCTGCGGTACTGACTGTTTCTGCCTGACAAGTCTCCGGCAGTCAGGACTTCAGATGGTGAGATTGACGGCTTAATATTCCTTGACACATAAGCTGCTTTTTCTTATATCATTAATATATATTTTTTTTATCATCTCCTTTTAAAATTTAATCGCTTTACATGTATAGTTAAATAAAGATTTCAGCAGCTCTACGATATAACGGTTGGATGAATGGACTTATTAAACATATGTTTATTTTTATCCATGTTAAAAGCTGAACTTCTGAACCTCAAAAATACACAGCGTAAACCGCCTGGCTCAACATCTGCCTGCCGCTCCATCTCCCGCTTCCAGTAAACTTATTTTTAATAAACAGCCATAGGACCATTCACCTTTTTATTAACCATGCCGCCTGTCGCAAATATGGTGCTTTACATTTTTATACTTTTTAACAAAGCCTGCGTTATCAGTCACAGGAACTGGTTTGTACAGAGATCAAAGCTTTGGGAGCATTAATAATGGATAGTTGATGTGGAGTAACAAATTTAACCCAAAACCAAGGAGGGTATAAATGAATTTTACAAAAGGGATTACTCTGTTTAAACGTTCATTAACTATTTCGCTTATCACGGCAGTTGCGCTGTCATGGGGGATGGCAGCAGGACAGGAAAAGGAAAACACAGAAAAGGACAGACAGGCAAAAGAAGAATTCACTTTAGAAGAAATAACAGTAACAGCCCAGTTTCAGGAAACAGACCTGCAGAAAACAGCTATTGCAATCACAGCAGTTACCGGCGAAATGCTCGAAAACCAGAACATCCTTGCACTTGAGGATCTGGGCATGATAATCCCGAACGCAAATATAAGGCCGGTTGGAAACCTTGGAGGCCCGACCGACCAGATCGGACTCAGAGGTGTTGACCAGGTTGACTTTATTCCTGCCTTTGAACCGGGCGTAGGTGTGTATGTCGATGACATCTACCAGGGCACACTTGCAGGCTCCAGCATGGACCTTATGGACCTGGAACGGGTTGAAGTACTGCGAGGCCCCCAGGGCACTCTGTTTGGCAAAAACAGCCTTGGAGGAGCAATAAGACTTATCTCAAAACTGCCCACAGGCGGAAACACCGGGCATATCCAGGTTACAGGCGGAAATTACCACCGCCTGGATTTTTCAGGAGGTTATGACCTGACCCTTGTGGATGACCTGCTCTTTGCCAGGATATCTGCAAGCTCCAAAAGAGTTGACGGCTACATGGACCGGCTTGATTTTGTGTGCCAGATGAAGGCGAACGAAACACCCGAACTTGCAGGGTCTCTGCCATCTATACTGGAAGGAGAGAGAATTAACACCGGAGACTGCAAGATCGGTGAAAAGGGAGGTTCAAAAAGCGATGCGGCAAAAGTAATGCTGAGATACACCCCCACCGATGACCTTGAGTTCAATATCGGCTTTGACTATACACAGGTAGACTCAGACCCAGGCCCGGAAGTCCTTTTAAGGGGCAGAAACCCGGACCCGCCTGAAGGGGACTCCGACAGGTGGGTACAGGAAAACATAATTGACCCGACATGGAATACAGGCGAAGGGGATGCTCTTACCATACTCGGGAACACCTTTGTTACAGAAAGCTTTTACGCCACATACGAAACCTTTGAAGATCCGATACTGGAAAAAAGGTGGCCGGACAGAAGCACTGAAGAATATAAAAACATGTTCGCAAGGTTTGATTATCATTTTTCGGATTATTTCAACATCAAAGGTATCTTCGGCTACCGCGAATACGAAACATACTGGGCAGCGGTAAACTTTACACCCTTTGCATTCAATGCCTTCCTGGTTAATCAGCAGCATGACCAGACCAGCTACGAACTGAGATTTAACGGTATGGCATTCAACGAACGGCTGGACTGGACAGCAGGATTGTACTACTTCAAGTCCAATGATCACCTTGGCGGGTATATAGGCATGGGAACATTCGGCCTGATGTATGACTTTTATCCTACAGGCTTTGATCAGAATGACAACTTCCATAATAAAAGTAAATCAGCCTTTGCACATGCAGTATACGCAGTTACGGATAAGCTTTCCGTAACGGCAGGAGCAAGGTACACGGATGAAGAAAAGGTATATGATTTTGACCATCCCGGCATGATACAGATAGATCAGCCTCTCGCTTACGGCCAGTCCCACAAGGACTGGAAGCTCAGTGTCGATTACCAGTTCACCAATGAAATAATGGCATACGGCATGGTTTCTACAGGTTATAGATCCGAAGGGGCAAACCCCAAACCCTATTTTGCCTCACAGCTTCAGGAAATAACAGGCGAAGAAATACTGGCATATGAAATAGGTTCAAAAACACAGTTTTTTAACAAGAAGCTGAGAATAAATGCCGCGGCATTTTTAAATGACTATGATCCCCGCCTGTACAATGTACTTGGAGCACAGTGTAATGACCCGGGCAGCAATGAAGCTCCCCAGTATGTTGTACCATACGGAACAACCTGCCCTGCCGGATCATTTGCCGAAGGAACAATGGGTCAGTATGCCAATGTTTACATAAGCGCTCCCGGAAAAGCAGAAGGCTTTGAGCTGGATGCAATGGCAATACCGTTTAAAAATCTAAGCGTAAATGCATCATTCGGCTATTACACATTTGAAACCGATCTGGCACCGACCGACCCCGGCTATATTCACCCGGACTATAAAACACAGGCAGAATACAATTACAATATAGGGGCACAGTACAGGATACCATTCAGTAACGGAGCTATGCTCATACCCCGCCTGGACATGTTCTACCAGGGAGAAAGAAACAACGGCGGAATGACCACAGGGCCTATTGAGCCGTACCATGTTGTACCGGATTATTCGGTCTACAACGCAAAAATCACCTTTCTGCCGAACCATGTCAAATGGTCGCTTTCATTTGAAGTAAAGAATCTGTTCGACAGGTTCTACTGGGTAAGCGTAGGTGCTGACCGGGCTGACGACGGTGTAACACCGACATACAGGAGATCGGGAATACCAAGCCCGCCGCGTATGTATGCGCTTACTTTAAGGTTTAACCTGATGTAATTAAACATTTTTTAAAGATGAACGTCCAACACTCAACTTTCAACATCCAACGTTCAATAGAAGGCAAAATACGTTGTCTTTGATTGGAAGTTGGGCGTTGGACGCCTGTCACGCCATAGTGTATTGAGTTTATATTTTTCTAAATACAAAACTTTATTTTTCACCACAGAGAGCACGGAGAACACGGAGAAAAGCTTTTTATTTCTTAAAACATAAAACATTTTTTTATTTTGCTTTTCTCCGTGAACACCGTGTCCTCCGTGGTTAACAGCTTTGTTTATGGAACAGACACTAAGTCAACTACATTGTGTTTTAAATAAAGCATCCCTGGATGCGACATGTTAATAGGTACATATATACACATAACAATGGTGTCGCCCCTCCGGGGCTATTTTTTTTATTAATGTGTCTTTTAAAAGTTTCCCTCCCCTGGCGGGAGGGATTAAGGGAGGGGGAAACAGAAATACTGCATTGAGTTTATATTTTTCTAAATACAAAATTTTATTTTTCACCACAGAGAGCACTGAGAACACGGAGAACAGCTTTTTATTTCTTAAAACATAAAAACATTTTTTTATTTTGTTTTTCTCCGTGAACACCGTGTCCTCCGTGGTTAACTGCTTTGTTTATGGAACAGACACTAAGTCAGCATTATTGGGTTTTAAATAAAGCATCCCTGGATGCGACATGTTAATAGGTACCTATTGCACATAATATTATAAGCTCCATAGGAGCGACACGTACCCACGGTGTCGCCCCTCCGGGGCTGATTTTTTTGTTACTAATGAGTCTATTAATATATCACCGCGACGCGGTTAAAAATAAAAACTTAAGTCAACAGCGTTGGACCTTGCGTCCTTTCGATCAAGGTAATATTAGAGTAAAAATTCAGTACCAATTTTCCTGCTATTAATATAAAAAGCTTTTTCAGCTCCCCCAAAAAAGGAGCTGAAATACATATTAAAACCTTTTAAAAGAGCAAGTATGAACAGTGTATTAACAGCAGTACTGTTACTGTGCTGCAGCAATGTATTTATGACCTTTGCCTGGTACGGGCACCTTAAAAACCTCAACCATAAACCATGGATAATCGCAGCGCTTATAAGCTGGGGGATTGCCCTTTTTGAGTACCTTCTCCAGGTCCCGGCAAACAGGATAGGACACACAACACTTATGGTGGGACAGCTTAAAATTCTGCAGGAAGTAATAGCACTTGCCGTGTTTGTCCCATTTTCCATTTATTTTTTAAAAGAAAAGATAACCCTGGATTACCTGTGGGCAGGAATCTGTCTTATGGGTGCAGTATTCTTTATTTTCAGAAGCAGGATATTCGGGGGATGATATTATAGCCATTTCATAAAAAAAGACGGGTTTTAAATCCAGTGCTGTTGACTTAGGAAACACGTTTTTCAGATTTCCCTCCCCTGGCGCATTAGCGTCAAGCTAAGGGGTAAAACAAAAAACTAAAGCTAACCTCACACAAAGGCACGAAGACACAAAGAAAATCAAATGCTTTTTAATATAAAATTCTTTTCATAAGTGTCCAAAATAAAGTGGAGAAATAAAAATTTCTTTAAAATAAATGAACCTCGCCTGCCGTCATACCCGCGAAGGCGGGTAACCATTGGCTTTTGCTTTAAAAACAAAATTGGATTCCCATCTTCATGGGAATGACGAAAACAAGTTCACGATATTAATAAATTATGAATGCTCTATCATTATTGTATTTTAAAATTCAAAAATATTGTTTTTGGACAAGAGTGAATTCTTTTTAGTTTTTAACTTTGTGGCTTTGCGGCTTTGTGTGAGAAATGATTTTTTGTCTTTTATAATGAACAGGCAATTTTTATAAGGGGTTTTGTTTTATTTCCCACAACTAATATGTTATCTGTGCAATATTTTCGTTAGCTTGACGCTAATGTCCCCTGGCGGGAGGGATTAAGGGAGGGGGAAACGGAAATAGTGTATTGAGTTTATATTTCCCAAAATACAAAACTTAAATTTTCACCACGGAGGCACAAAGAACACGGAAAAAAGCTTTTTATTTTTTTAAAACATAAAAACATTTTTTTATTTTGCTTTTCTTTGTGTCCTTTGCGCCTTTGCGGTTCAGTATTTTGTACTTCCGTGTCCTCCGTGGTTAACTGCTTTGTTTATAAAAAAAATTATTCACATGCAGGCTCTTCGGGCCAGCCCATGGTTTTATATTCCTTGCTGTAATCAAAGTAAGCCTGAATCCATACTACAAGCCCGTTGTTGATTTTAAACATATGAAAATCAGGCCAGACACCGTTGAAAAGCACATAGGCAACAACAATACCTGATTCTTCATCAACCAGAAAGCGTCTTGGACCATGAGTATCTGTCATATCGGCAAAACCCTCAGGAGAGCAGTCATGCTTGGGCATTATAATATCCTGGTTCATTCCTCCCTTTGTAGTTATGGTACCGTTTTCCCATCGGTCGCAGTATCCTGAATATGCAAGATCGGAGACAACGCGTTTTTTATCCTTAACAAAAAGTTCGAAGTAATCATCTGCAACAGCAATCATTGCAATACGTGAACTTCTCTGCTCCGGGGGCATGATATCTTCCCAGTCCTGATCTTTTGTAGCCATGATAGCAGGCACATCAAGGACAAATTCACCGCGAACAACAACAGCTTCTATCTCTGTGATTTTCATATTTTCAACTTTAAGCCTTACACCATAGAGAGTCTCTTTATCCTGGCCTTTTTCTTTGATTATAGCCTGGGTGTGGGTTCCGCACCTTTTTGTATCGACCATTTTGCGTTTAAAGTTTGTCTTTTCAATTGTCTTCCAGACACCCTCCCCTATCGCAACTTCCAATCCGTTTTCTGTATACCTGGCATTTTCTGCAAGGGGCACAGCAGAAGGATTATGCGCTTCCAGGGCCGAAAAGAATTTATCCGTAATATTTTTAAGATCATCACGGGAACACCTGGAATTATCCGCTGCAAAAACCGAAAAATTCACCATTATCATTAAAACACATGTAATCCCTGCAAGTGCTGCAGACTGTAGAACCTTTTTCATATTTATTCCCTCCTGACTGTTTTAATTGAATTGAATACCGGTAAGAACAGTTAATGAGAATATGGAGGATATAATTTTGTGTCAATAAAATTGTTCCGGCCTAAAACAGAAAAGCATGGTCAAAAACATCCCTCTCTTTGGGACAAACCGATTAATTTGAGTTGATAAATAATAAATTGTTTAATATTTATTAATAAACAAACCTATAAAAGACTTTTATGAACACAAAACATCTGATTTTCTGATCAGACCAAAGGAGGGATTCTATGAGGCGTACTACAATTATCTTATTACTGCTTGCGTTGCTTTTTGCTTTAACTCCCGTAAACAGTTTTGCACAGGAAGAACTGAGCTGCACCAGAGGAGGACTCAAGCGTGCAGTGGATCAATACATTAAGGCACAGACCAAGGGCGATATCTCAGGCCTGCCCCTTGCTGCAACTGTTAGTTATATTGAAAACATGAAAGCCCATGATATAAAAACAGGGCTGATCAACGAGCCTGTTAAGATAGATTATCATTACAGTATTTACGATGAAGATTCATGCCAGACCTTTACCGAGGTTATTGTAACAAACGAAGAAAAACCTCTGGTGTTCGGGGCCCGCATGCGCATCAATCACGATAAAATAGCCGAAATTGAAACCCTCTGGACAACAACCGGTTACTGGCTCTTTAATGCGGTCGATTACAAAAAATATGCAAGCGGAGAAGACTGGGGCCCGCTTCCTGTTGAAAAGCGCAGCTCAAGGGGAGCTCTTGTATCTGCTGCAAACGCCTACCTGGATGCATTTCTTGAAGGAAAACTCGACCTTGTACCATGGGGATTCCCTTGTGTACGTATTGAAGGGGGCGTATCTACAAGCCCTGGTGAAGTGGTACCGCCTGATGCCAGTTGTGAAGTCGGTGTTCCTGCCGGAGTAAATATAACAAACCGCAGATTCATAGTGGATGAAGTCAGCGGTACCGTACAGGTATTCTGTACCTTTGGACCGACTTCCCCGGACGGCCAAATGGGTGCAGCCGACAGTCATCTTTTCAGACTGGAAAACGGGAAACTGCGTTATGCCCACACCCTCACTCATATGAAGATGTCGGACTTCAAAGGTCCTATGGATAATGTTCCGGGACAATAGACACATAAATAATCCCTCCCCGAACAGGGGGAGGGATTAATAAAATAATTCAACATCAAATTACAAACCGGTCAGCAGTAATTTTTTATTTACTGCGGCTTATTCTTCCCACTGTTCAAGCACTTCACCAAGACCGAGCCCGAAGGGCATCTTTCCATCCAGCACAGTCATCCTGGCATCAAGCACTTCAATTGGTCCTAAAAAGGTTAAAGGATCGTGCGGCCCGTCAAAAAACTGTATTGTTGCGGTCCCCTTTGAGTCTTTAGGACCTGCCGGGGCCTCAAGCGGACCTCCGCCAGGCCCCGGTGCATTACAGCCGAGACATATCATCTGGTTTATAGACGGAGTTGAAAGTGAAGCAGGCGGGATACGCCTTAAAAGCAGTACAGGCCCCATCTCAGGCCATTTAACCTCCGGGGTATCCTTTTTTACTGTATAATCAATTTTCATAAGAGGGATACTGCCCTGATCCTTCATCTTGTTTGCCACAACGGTCCATCCTGTTTTAGTTTTACTCCAGGTTATAACAGCCATTTTTTTAGGCCAGCCGTAAATTTCACGCCCGGCAATAAGGCCCATATCACTGTCAATGTATTCAATCAGAGTAGTGTTTCCGACTTTATCCTTCCATTTTACAGGGGCGTTAATGGCAATCTCATGTACGTTGTAGCCTTCTTCTTCAACATCCTTTGTCCAGCCTAAAAGCAGCACAAAGGTGTCACCGTCACCCACGGTTTTCATGTGGGGAGGAAGAGCCTTTTTTATCGCACCCTTTGGGGCTTTACACAGAATCTGAATGGTAAACACATCACTGAAATGATGGGGCAGCGGCGGGTATGGCGGGGAAAATACAGGAGACGGTATAAAGTCAGATTTTTCAGGTTTTGCTTCTTTTTCCGATGCAACACCTGTAAGAGAAGAAACACACAACATTAAAAACATACAAGCCATGACAAAAAACAGTCTACTATGTTTCATAATCAAGCCCTCCATTTTTTAATATATGTTTAAAATCATAAGAGTCCAAAATAAAGTGTAGAAATAGAATATTCTTTAAAATAAATGAACCTCGCCTACCGTCATACCCGCGAAGGCGGGTAACCATTGGCTTTTGCTTTAAAAACAAAAATGGATTCCCATCTTCATGGGAATGACGAAAACAAGTTCACGATATTAATAAATTATGAATGCTCTATCATTATTGTATTTTAAAATTCAAAAATATTGTTTTTGGACAAGAGTGGTTTAAAATCATCTCCAAATTTTTAAAAGGATTCAAGGGTTCGAGTGGTCCAGGATTCAAGTGAAAGACATAACAGCTATAAACCATCCACTGCCGAACCAGTTATTATTTCTCACCTGCTCCAATCTGCGCAAAATAGTTTATAATCCCGTCAGGATCATCAAGCCATACTGTTAACAACGGAAACCCTTCCAGTTTTCTAAGGGGCTGATCAATCTTAACGCCATTTTCCTGAGCAAGTTTTTCTATCTCTTTCGCATCGGAAACAACATACTGAATTCCGCCGGTTCCGGTATCTGCAGGAAGCCCCTCTTTAAAATATCTTAAACTGATAACTGTTGAGCCGTGCTTAAAGCTGTACTTTTTTGTTTTAAAGACAGGATCATCCTGAACAGGCAGCTCTTTAAGCCCGATAAAACCGCCGTAAAACGCCCTGCTCTTTTCTATATCAGAAACAACAAGACCTATTTCTATTCCATTACATAAAGCAGCTTCTTTTTCAGGTACAATAACAAGCTCTACCCACTGACCGTCAGGGTCCTTAACAAATCCATGACTTCGGCCAGGTTTTAGTGCAGGTTTAAACACAGGCGCAGGCATTCCGCTTTCTTTAAACCTTTTTTCAAGTTTATCTCTGTCAGTATAGAAAAAAGTAAGGAGCCTCAAACCGGTTGCATCAGCAACATCACCTCTTTTGTAGGACCGTCCGGGTACAAAACCTGACAGTTTCACCTGGGAGTCATTGATCTGGAAACGGGCTACACCAATACCGTTTTCTACCCGGTATGTATCCAGCTGTTTGAACCCCAGAACATTGCCGTAAAAACTATACATGGCTTCCGGGTCAGAATTAAAGCGCCTGAAAACATTCATTGAAGGCTGAACCAGCAGGGCTTCTGCGGTGTTTATCTTGTCTGACATACTGTCCTGTGCATATAAAGTTAAGGTCAAAAGGAAACATACCATAAAGGCCATCACAAATATCATTTTTTTTGTCAACCAAAACCTCCTTTATTCGTTTTACTAAATAAAATGGGAAATAATAAAAACGGAGGAAAATATGTTACAAAAAACAGTGTTTACATTACAATACTTTAAATGCCCTGAATATTTTTACAGTTATTTCAGCTCAAAGTCTGCCGGAATTATGAAAAAAAAGGATAATGAATAAAACAGGATTGTAAGGTAACTGCAATCCTGAAACGGCCACCCTGCTCCGGTTTACTGAATAAAGCTTAAGCGGAAAAACAGTATGATGGATGACTTTTTAAAATCAGTTGAGAAAAAAGCGTTCCGGATAATTCAGATTGCTACAGGAAACAGCGATGATGCGCTTGATATCCTCCAGGACAGCATGATGGCATTTGTCCGGCACTACTCAAATAAAAGCGAGCCGGAATTAAAGCCCCTCTTTTACAGGGTGGTCAGGAACAAAATCAGGGACTGGTACAGAAAACAGAAACTTAAAAACCTTATTTTCAGATATCTGCCCGGCACTGCAAAACCTGAATCAGAAATTATACAGCATCCGATTGAATCAGTAGAAGACATGAAAAATCCGGATGCACTTACAGAACTTAAAAACAGCCAGGCAATCAAAAAACTGGATGAATCATTAAAAAAACTTCCGCATAAACAGCAGCAGGCATTTCTGCTGAGAGCCTGGGAAGGCCTGAGCACTAAAGAAACAGCCCTGGCAATGAAATGCTCGGAAGGAACAGTAAAAACCCATTACTTTCGTGCAGTGGGAAGGCTTAAACAGGAACTGGAGGGAACATGGCCTTAAAAATTGAAAAAGATTTTATTGAAGAGATAAAGGATCATCTGGACCAGAGCATAGATGAGCTTGATACAAAAACTCTTTCTAAAATCAGGGCATCCAGAATTGTGGCAGCAGAGCGGGGCCGTAAAGGCATCATATCATGGTTTCTTCCTGCAGGCGGTATAGCAGCCGCAGCACTTGTTATGCTTATAACGCTCAGCCAGTTTAACAGCACTTCAAATGACAGCCTGGAGATAAGCCCGGAAGAACTTATGCTTGTGGAAATGCTGTCAGATGAGCAGCAGCTTGAGCTGTATGAAAACCTGGAATTTTATACATGGTTTGCAGAAGATGAAAACAATGCAGGCTAAGAGCCTGTTCTATACTTAAAGAGGTGTATCATGAATAAAACATATAAAAACAAATACACATTAATATTATACATACTTACAGCACTGCTTTTCTTTGCCCCTGGCTCCTATGCCTCTCTGGATGGTAAAGATATTTCATGGAAATCCCTTTCAGAAAAACAGCAGCGTATATTAAACCGGTTCGAGATAGACTGGGAAACCCTGTCTGCTGATCAGAAAAATAAGATGATAGAAAGAACAGATAAATGGCTCAGCATGTCGCCTGCTGAACGCAGGGAAATCAGAAGTAAAATGAAACGCTGGAAAGATATTCCGGAAGAAAAAAAACAACAGATAAAAAACAATTTTAAAAGATACCAGAATCTGACAGAAGAACAGAAGGAAAAAATAAGATCAGCAAGAAAGAAATACCGAGAGGCTTCAGCCGAAAGACGTGAAAGACTTGCCGAAAGATTCCGTAATCTCTCACCCGAACAGAAAGAGAAAATACGGAAAATAATGGAAGAAACCACGCCTGAACAGAAACAGGAAATGAGAAGAAAGCTCAGGGAAATATCATCAAAAAGAAGGCAGATGATCCGGGAAAAGCTTGATGATATGTCTCCGGAAGAACGGGAAGAGTTAAAGGATAAATTACGGAGCATGACGCCTGAAGAAAGACGTGAATACCGGAAAGATTTACTTGAATAAAGGGAGATAATAATTGCAGGGGCGGGCCTTGCCTGCAATGTTGTTGAGTTAAGCATAACAGTTAATAAAAAAGATGAACGCACCAACGCTCAACATCCAACATTCAACGTTCAATAGAAGGCAAAATACGTTGTCTTTTATTGGATGTTGGGTGTTCGAGCTTTAAAGGTATCGCCCCTGCAGTGCAGATATTCCTCAAATTAAATTCCTTTATTTTTACAACTTTTTTACATAAGTTTTACCTGCCGCTGACAACTCAAATTTTGAACCCTCTATAATGTCATACAAAATCATGACATCCATAAAGGAGGCGTAAATATGAAAACAATAGAACAGATAATAAGACACAGGGTATGGACGGCTATTTTTACACTGTTCGCAGTCACTTCAGTATTTTCAGGTAACGTCATTGCAAAGGAAACCGTCGCACCGGTAAAGTGCCGGGTGGAGCTCGACAGAAATGTTCTTCCTTCGGACAGGTCTCAGAATGTAATAATAAAGGTCACGCTTGATGCGGAAAAGCCATATGAAAGAACGAACCAGGTAAAAAGACCAAAGGTAAACCTTGCTCTCGTTCTTGACAGGTCCGGTTCCATGTCCGGTCAGAAGATCGAAAAGGCAAAACAGGCCGCAATAGAGGCTCTTCGCAGGCTCGGGCCCCGAGATAAATGCTCCGTTGTCATATATGATCATAATGTAGAAACAATAGTCCCGGCACAAAGCGCTGCCAACATCGAATGGATTGAATCAAGAATAAGAAATATCAGACCGGGAGGCAACACTGCACTCTTCGGGGGAGTCAGCCAGGGAGCATCGGAAATACGCAAAAACCTCGACGGCGGATATATTAACCGCATAATCCTCTTATCTGACGGTATAGCAAATGTAGGCCCAAGCTCTCCGGAAGAACTCGGTAGGCTTGGCGCTGCGCTGATCAAGGAGGAAATTGCAGTAACAACAATCGGTGTAGGCACAGACTATAACGAAGACCTGATGACCCGCCTGTCCCGTAACAGTGACGGCAACACCTATTTTGTAGAATCAAGCCGCGATCTTCCGGATATATTTTCAACTGAACTTGGAGATGTTCTGGATGTTGTAGCAAAAAGAGTAAAAGTAGTTGTTGAATGCCCGGAAGGCGTTACTCCTAAAAGTATTATAGGAAGAGAGGGAAGAATAAAGGGCAGAACAATTGAACTTACGCTGAATCAGCTATACGGCGGTCAGGAAAAATATGCGCTTATTGAAGTAGAAATACCAAAAAGAAAAGACGGAGAGATACTCAATGTAGCAACAGCTGAAATTAATTACATAAACGCATTCACAGAAAAAGAAGGAAGAACAGGAGGAAACGTCATAGCATCTTTCAGTAATAATGCACAGGAAATAGAAAAGTCAGCAAACATCCATGTTCAAAAAGAGTTATTTATCACACAAAATGCACTGGCTGAGGAAAAAGCCATAGCATTATCTGATGAGGGAAGAGAGCTTGATGCCGTGCGTGTATTAAAAACATCAGCCCGCAGCATGAGAAATTTCGCTGCAAAATATGGCGATGACGATATGCATGCCAAAGCTGAGCAGATAGAACAGGAAGCAGAAATATTGGAGATGGAAGGAATGAGCAATGAACAGAGGAAATTCCTGAGATCAGTATCCACCCAGGCCCAGCTTCAGCAGGTCCCGCAGTACATTGACAGAGATGATTCAAGATTAAATACACTTAAAAATAAACTTAAAGAACTGCGCAAACAGTATTCTGACGGTCACCCTGAGATAATAAAGATAAAAAAAGAGATCGCCAGACTGGAGAAAAAATTAAAAAAATCGAATTAAATAGTATCCATCCAGAAAGAGATAAATTCTGGATGGAGCTTTCAGCCTTTCGATTTACTCAATGCAATGAGCCAGTCGAATTGATGTCAGTCTTCAGCCGGGGTCTTGCTTTAAAAGCATTTTGCTGATAGCAGTATTATGTTTTTGCAGGGCGGGATTCGTGTCTCGGCGCAGCCTTGTTCGAAGACAGATTACATCCCGCCATGAGACAGGTTAAAAACCTGTCTCTGCACAAAACCCGGCCGGGAATAAATCCCCATGCCGTTGTTTTAAGCAATTTGTTTTTGAAAATTTCCCTCCCCTGGCGGGAGGGATTAAGGGAGGGGGATAAAACAGCAATGCAGTATTGAGTTTCTATTTTGCCACCCTCACCCAGCCTCTCCCGTCAAGGGAGAGGGGTTTGGTTTGGTGCTTAAGTCAACAACATCAGGAATAAACACCGACCCTACATTTGATTTTTGCAGTTGTAAGGTCCAATAGTTTTATTAAAATTAATTGCGGAAAAAAGCCCTATGGAAAAACGTTCTATCCAATTTTACTGGCTGCTGATTCTTATCCCTGCGATAATTATCAGCACTGCTGCATTCCGGCTCATCTATCATGAGCAGGAAAGAATCAACACTCTTGAATCAGCGGCTGTTGAAGAACGCACCAGGGCAATAGCAGATACGCTCCAGGTTACTGTGCAGGCAGTGGAAGATCAGCTTGCCAGGGCAATGCAGGAAATCCCGGAGGCTCAATTAAATACAACCCTTTTAGACTGGGAAGAAAACAATCCCCTTGTAAGAAACGTATTTATATGGAGTGAAAACCAGGGCCTTATATATCCGGAAAAAGGTCTTGCCTCCATATCCGAAGAAAGAAACTTTATTGCCCGCTTTGACGGGTTATTCTCGGGCAGAATAAAGTGGCCCTATAAAAACCCGGACAGTGATGATAACCGGTCAGGCAGCAGTAATTCAGGCCTGCTTAAGGACGTACAGTCTTTATCGAACAGCAGAAAAGAGCTTCTGGAGATTGCAAAAACAGAAACCACGGCTTCATACCGGAATGATCTGGACTCACTAAATAAGGAACCATCAAAAAGCGGATGGATACCCTGGTTTGCTGAAAACAAACTGTATATCCTGGGATGGGTTAACAGGGGAGAAAACAAACCTGTATACGGCGTTGAGCTTGAGCTTATGACGCTTCTTTCAAGGCTTATCAACAGTTTTCCTGAAATACCCTCAGGCGCTTCAGGTTATGCCCTGGTGGATGACTCGGGCCGCATGCTTCACCAGGTAGGGAACATTGACAGTTTAAAAGACAGCACACCCGAGCTTTCAATATCACTTGCTCCGCATCTCCCTCACTGGTCCCTTGCAGTATATACAGCCGCAGCATCGGGCAGCAATAACAGCTTTATGATACTCGCATGCCTTCTGCTGGTTATCTTTATTGCAGCAATCGCATCCGGAGGATTTCTGTTAATGAGACACGCAAAACAGAACATGCTTGATGCACAGCAGAAAACATCATTTGTATCCAACGTATCACACGAGCTGAAAACGCCTCTTACAAGCATCCGGATGTTTGCAGAACTTCTTATGGAAGGAAGAGTGAAGGATAAGGAAAAAACCTCAAAATATCTGGGCATAATTGTTACGGAAAGCAGACGTCTTACCAGGCTTGTTAATAACGTTCTTGATTTTGGAAGGCTTGAACAGGAAAATAAGAAATATCATTTTGAAGATATTGATGCTGCGGCTTTTTTAAAGGAAACAGTAGAGTTTCACAGCCCCAGGATAAAAGATGCGGAAATGGAATGTGTTATAGATATTCCCGATGAAGAGATAAAAATCAAAACAGACCGTGATGCACTGGAACAGGTTATTCTTAACCTTATAGACAATGCAGTAAAATATGCAGCCGCAGGTAAAGAAATATTAATATCAATGAAGCAGGGAACAGCAGATATAGAGATAAGGGTGGAAGACAGGGGACCGGGCATACCGGAAGCTCACAGAAAAAAGATATTTGAAAAATTCCACAGGGTGGATGACACACTTACCTCAAAAACACAGGGCTCCGGTCTCGGGCTGAGTATTGCAAAAAAGATGATAAATGCTACAGGCGGAGATATCTATTATGAACAGAGACAAGGCGGCGGAAGTTCTTTTGTTGTTAAGCTGCCCTTAAGGTAACTTCAAAAAAGGTTTTATAAAATGACAGACTTATCCATACTTGTTGCAGAAGACGACCCCAATATTCTGACAGGCCTTGTAGACATACTTGAAAGCGAAGGCTACCGGGTTGCTTCGGCAGTTAACGGTAACGAGGCATTAAAATTATTTAAAGCAGATAAATTTGATCTGCTGCTTCTGGATATCATGATGCCTGAAATAAGCGGATATGATGTCTGCAGGCAGATCCGGGCCATTGATGAAGATATTCCCATTATAATGCTGACTGCAAAGAGTGAAGAGATTGATAAAGTTGTAGGCCTTAAGATGGGCGCAGATGACTACATATCAAAACCCTTCGGCGTGCATGAACTGCTGGCAAGAATACAGGCTGTGATCAGACGCTGTAAAAGAAACAGTACAGTTAATGAGAATAAAGCAGATATACCGGAAACCTTTACCTTTGGGGAGTGTCAGGTAGATACGAAAAAATACAGAATCACAAAAGATGATAAGATCACTGACCTGTCCGAAAGGGAAATCATGCTGCTTCAGCAGTTTTACACTCACCCCAACGAAGTGCTGAGCAGGGATCAGCTTTTAAATACCGTCTGGGGTATCGACTACTACGGCACCACCCGTACACTTGACCAGCATATTGCACAGCTCAGAAAAAAGATTGAACCGGATCCATCAACCCCATGCTTTATAAAGACTGTTCACAGGGTTGGTTACAGGTATGACTGCAGGTAACTACACAAACATATCCAGCATTGATCCGGAAAGAAGCTGTTTTAACTGGGTCGCCGAGGAATCATAGATCAGGTCAGTATATTCCTGGCTTAAGCTGTCCGACTCTTTTGCGTAATTCAAAGGTGAGTCCGTGGCTATATTTGATACAAGGCTGTTTACCTGAACAGCAAACCCGTCAAATGATGCAAAGATATCCTTTACCCCCGCAGAGTCATTTTCTATTGAGGATAACAACTGCTCTTCATCTACCTGGAGTTTTCCGCTGTCATCAGCGGTTATGCCGATTGATTTAAGCTCTGAGGATTTATCGTCTATTATGTTATTAAGGGATGCGGCAATATCATCCGTTAAATAATCGCTGCTGCTGTTAAAAAAATCGATAAAGGAGTTAACGCCGGCTATAAGAGATGTTACGGCATCATAAAAATCGGTAATACCGGTACCAACCTCAAGGGTTGCATCACCTGTACCATTCAGGCTTATTTCCACAGCTCCGTTATCAATATACACAGTATTTGAACCGGAAGTCTGTTCCACCCCGTCTATTGAATAAACCGCGTTCTGCGCCTCTGATGATATTACATCAAGGCCTGCTGCAGAAACTGCATTCCCGGAAATATCCGAAACAGTAAAAGATGCATCCGCGCCAGTATTATCGGCGCTGAGGGATAAACTCACGGTACCGTCGTCGCCGGCACTGATATCGGCGGTTATACCTATACCGGCTTCATTCACGGCATTTGCAATCTTATTTAAAACATCCTCATTTGTATCTCCGAAAGAAACGTCAATACTTAAATCATAACTCAGTCCCTCTGTACTGATATTAAATGTATTTGTTCCTGTACCAGCAACACTTGCTTCCGAACCGATTAACAGGGTGCTCACATTTTCCTGGCCCTGTGCTGTCTGTAACACAGAAATTTCGTATGCAGCCTCTGTCGCACCGGTATCCTGTGAATATGCATCCCATGCAGCTGCTGTTAAAACACTGCTGTCCGAAGACACGGCCGAACGATCATTAAAAATGGAATCTGAACCGGCTGCTGTAAGTTTTTCCGCCAGAGAGGAAAGGCTGGAGATCTGGCTGTAAAGGCCGGTAAGCGCATCTGATGTTTCTTCAGAGAAGAGCTGCTGATCAAGTTTATCCTGAAGATTGGAAACACTTGATGAAAAGACCTGCATTATATAATTGCTGGAATCCGAAACGCCTATAGATGACAATAGGCTGGTCATGCTCAGGTAATTGCTGTAGGAGCCTGATATCTGCATAATATGCCCTCCTGTTTTAATCCGTAAAAAATAATCGGCCATACACAGATGGAAGCAGGTTTATAAACATAATATGCCGCAACCCCGCTGCCATATCCCATAAACAGAGATTTAGGCCGGAAGCTTTGCGCCCCATCCTTTCGGAAGGTTTGCCCGTTATTAGAGAGTTTTACACTCCCCGATATTTATTCATCGGCACGGACTTTATAAGTCTTTAATTTTTTTTACTGGAAAATTGATTAAACGTACACGCTAAGTAATGAACCGGAAAGAAGATTCTGTAAACGCATGGCAGATGAATTGTAGATAAAGTCTATAAACTGCCCGCTCAAAGTTTCGGCTTCTTTTGCATAGGAAAGCGGGGATTCTGAGGCTATACCGGAGGTATAACTGCTTATCTCCTGCGCAAACCCGTCAAATGAAGAAAAAATATTTTCTACAGCAGAAGGATTATTATTAACTGCACTGGTAAGAGTGGATTCATCGATCTGGAGATACCCCTCACTGTTAAGGGTTATACCTATGGATGCCAGATCCGATTTCTGATCATTCAATACACTGTTAAGTGAAGTAAGAAGATCCTCACTTAAATAATCACTGTTATCATTATAAAAATCGATATAACTGTTGATGCCGTTTGCCATGGACGTTACTGCATTATACACCGCTGTCTCATCCGGCCCGACCTCAAGCGTTGCATCACCGGTTCCGTAAAGATTTACCTGGACAGCCCCGTCATCAAGATATACTGAGTTTGCTTCCGAAACCAGACTGGCTCCGTCAACAGAATAAACCGCATCAGCAGCTTCTACCGATACATTATCAATGCCCGTTGCAGCAACCGCATTTCCGGATATATCGGAAACAGTAAATGCGGCCTCCGCCCCGGTAGCATCAGAGGTAAGGTTCAGACTCACTGTACCTTCATCATCTGTCATTTCAGCTGATAAGCCCGAAACCCTTTCGTTTATTACCCTTGATATTTCATAAAGAATATCCCCGTTAGTATCATCTGCCGCAACTGTAATATCCAGTACATAGTCCTGCTCTTCTACAGTGATGGTAAAAACATTTACTCCGGCTTCAACAGCACTTTGATCAGAACCGGCCAGAGCTGTACCGGTATTTTCCTGACCGCGGGCAAGCTGGGAAACAGAAATATCATATGTGGCCTCTGCCGCCCCGGTACCGGGCGAGAAAGAATCCCATGCAGTGGCAGTCAAAACCCCGCTGTCGGAGGATTGTGCTGTACGGTTATTGAAAACGGAATTGGTGTCGGTTACGGCCAGTCTATCTGCAAGAAGAGAAAGATTTGTTACCTGGCCGTATAATTCGGAAAGAGCAACGGATGACTCCCTGGAAAATATCTGCTGATCAATCTTATCCTGAAGTTCGGCTACACTGGAGGAAAAAACCTGGGTTACATAATTGGCTGAACCGGACACACCTAGAGGTGCAAGTAGATTTGATATATTAAGATAATTTGTATAGGCGCCTGTTATTTCCATGGCCATTCCCTTTATTACTCTTCTGCCCTTTTTTACAAGGGCCTAATACTTAAGTACCCTTTTTTAAAGCCTTTTTATTATACCTTTTTTTTAAAAATAAAACCTTTTTTTTATATGTAAATAAATTTTTTTTATCATTAATATAACCCAATATCATAAAATATTCCTTTTATAATAAATAATAACAACATATAACTATTTTAATGTTATTAAGATATCTGCAGCTTCAGGACATTGATTCAAACTCTAATTTGCGATATAAATCTCAGATCAATAAAAAGGAGGACAACATTTCAACATGAAAAAAATATTTTTTTACAGCATTGTAACAGCAGCTATATTTTCATTTTTCATATCAGGCTGCTCATCAGATAACTCTCAAATGGAAATCACCTTTACAAACTGGACATCTTTAACCTCTCCTCCCGGAAAGGCAACTGCCAGATGGATAGAAATGGTTGAGGCCCGGACAAATAACAAAGTAAAAGTAAAGCCCATGTACAGTGCAACACTTTTAAACGGGAAAAACACGATTGAAGGAATTTTAAGGGGTGTTGCCGATGTAGGCATGAATGTTTCATCATTCAGACCCGAACGGTTTCCCATGATGGCGCTTTTAAACTATCCCCATCCATATAAGCATACAAAGGTTCCTGTTCAGATCGCATGGGACATGTACAATAAATTCAATCCTCCCGAGTTTAAAGGGGTAAAGGTTATTTCATTCAGCTGTAACGGACTGGGAGATAACGGCTGCGGATTTTTTGGAAAATTCCCGGTAACTGCAATGGAAGACTTAAAGGGAAAAGAGATAAGGGCAACAGGAACAGGTGTACCTGCACTTGAAAAACTGGGAGCCTCACCCGTGTTTCTGCCTGTATCAGAAATATACGAAGCCCTGCAGAAAAACATTATAAAAGGCAACTATACAACATTTGAGATTATCCGTCCCTTCAAGTTTAACGAGGTAATAGAATACATCACCCCCTTCCCTGCACCTGGCGCTGTTATGTTTACCATAGTAGAAGAAAAAAGATTCAGTTCCTGGCCCGAAGATGTAAAAAAAGTTATCGAGGACATGAAAATGGAGCACAGCTTATGGGCCGCAGACTTTGCCCATAATGCAGCAGAGGACGGGCTTAACTATGCGGTAGAAAACGGTGTTAAAAAAACATCGGTCACGCCCGAAGAAAGAGAAAAGATGATGCAGATTCTGGAATCCATGACAAAGGACTGGGTAGAGGAAAACAGTGCAAAGGGTCTTCCTGCACAGGAATGGCTGGATGAATTCAACCGGCTGCTTGAAAAATATAACGCGCAGTATTAAATATTATGATGTTTTCAATTGAAAAAATAACAAATGCTGTTGCCCGATGGCTTAACTGGCTTTCAGCCATTGCCATTGTGGCAGTTATGCTCATCGTATGCATAAATGTTTTATCCCGAAGCATTTTCGGAATACCTCTCAAGGGCACTGTAGATATAGTAAGCCAGCTCGGGGTAATTATCATTGCCTGTGCGCTGGCCTACACCCAGGTGCTTAAAGGTCATATCAGGATCACCCTGTTCATAGACAGAGTTCCCAATCCATACAGAACCGCAGTTAACTGTATAGTCGATATTATAGGCATTATCATGTTTGCAGTCATGTCATGGCAGACATTCCTTTTTGCAAAAAACACATACCGGGTAGGAGAACTCTCCGAGGTTTTAAAGATACCCCTCACGCCATTTGCAGGGTTTGTAACAGTCGGTTCGGCCGTACTTACGCTGGTTCTTTTTGTTGATCTCCTTAAACTTACAGTAAAGGAGTTCAAAAAATGAGTCCCGAACTTGCAGGAGCCTGCGGAATTATAATTATGGTGCTGCTCATGATCCTTGGAATGCCCATTGCCTTTTCAATGATACTTGTAGGCTTTATGGGTTTTTCATACCTTACCTCTCTTGACGGCGGGTTATTTTTACTGAGCGACAGTTTTTATTACCAGTTTTCTTCATATACCATGCTCGTTATTCCCCTGTTTGTGTTCATGGGCGAGATAGCCTTTCATTCGGGTATTAGTAAAAGGATATACAAAACAGCACACGCGTGGCTCGGGTTTATACCCGGAGGACTTGCAGTAGCAACCATAGGAGCCTGTGCAGGCTTTGCAGCCATATGCGGATCAAGCACAGCCACAGCAGCAACAATGGGGACAGTAGGACTTCCTGAAATGAGAAAACACAACTATGACCCGGCATTTGCAACAGGAACAGTTGCGGCAGGAGGTACACTTGGGATACTTATACCTCCAAGCATAGTATTGATTATTTACGGTATTCAGACAGAACTGTCCATAGGCAAACTTTTTATTGCGGGCATTGTCCCTGGGCTTTTGCTTTCAGGGCTTTTTACTGCAATGATAATTGCAATGTGCCTTTTAAAACCCTCGCTCGGGTCACCCATACCGGGCACCGGCTTTAAAGAAAAAATAAAAGCGCTTTCCGGTACAATAGAGATGCTGCTTTTATTTATACTTGTTATAGGAGGACTCCTGAAAGGCTTTTTCACACCAACCGAGGCGGCAGGTATCGGTGCGGCAGGAGCAATAGTAATAGGTGTTGTAAAGCGAAGCCTGAGTATAAAAGGTTTTAAAAAAGCGCTGCAGGGAACAACACGGACATCATCAATGGTGCTTATAATCCTGGCAAGCGCCATGATCTTCAGCAAGTTTTTAACAGCAAGCGGTCTGCCCCAGGGTCTCGCAGAATGGGTAGGCAGCCTTAATGCATCACCCTATATAATTCTTCTGTGCATCATGGGGATTTATCTTGCAGGCGGCTGTATAATGGACCCGCTTTCTTTTTTGATTATCACAATAGATATATTTTTCCCGATGATTACAAAGGCAGGCTTTGACCCCATATGGTTCGGCGTAATAATAGTAATACTGCTGGAGGCCGGGTCAATAACACCGCCGGTAGGGCTTAACGTATATGTAATAAAAGGAATCGCGCATGATGTGGATCTCCACACCATATTTAAAGGAATATTTCCATTTTTAGGGGCAATGCTGATAGGGCTGCTGGTACTTATTCTTTTTCCGGATATTGTGCTGTTTCTGCCAGGGCTTGTGAAATAACACCGCCGTCATTCCAAGGCCCCGACCGGGGAATCCAGTATTTTGTAGAGACAGGTTTTTAACCTGTCTTCCCGCGTCGATTTAAAATTATTTTAAATTGCCAGAAGTCCATACCTATATGTAGGGGCAGTGCCTGTGTGCCTGCCCGGCTTTTTGTTTTTAATAAGTTTTTTCTGACTTCCGACTTCTGACCTCAGACCTCAGACCTCTGCCTTATGGCTTCTGACCTCCGACTTCTGGCTTTTCACTGACCACTGACTTCCGCTTTCCTCTTTCCTCTTTTCTAGTTTCTCTTTCCTAATTACTATTTTTGCTGACCGCTGACTTCGGACCTCCGACCTCTGCTTTCCGACTTCCGACCTCTGATTTCTGACTTCTGACTTCTGCTTTCCTCTTTTCTATTTTCTAAAATGACTTCTGTCTGCCAGTTAAACTTTTCTTACAACGCCAATCAACTTCCCTAGAATATTTATTTTTTCCTGTTGAGCCCCCTTTAAAACAATCGGGGCATATGCCTTATTGGCCGGGATTAATTTAGTAAGGCTTTTACTCTTGTTAAATATTTTAAGTGTCGCCTCATCAAGTATATCTTCAATCATTACCGCAGCAATCTGTCCATTTTCCACACATGCCTGCTCCTGAATAATCGCAATATCACCGTCTTTGATATGGGCATCAATCATTGAATCCCCTTTTACACGAAGAGCAAAACATGATTCCGCCCCAAATGTTGATGGGTCAACAGCCAATTCATCATCACGATTCTCAACCGCCATTATTGGCGCCCCTGCGGCAATTTGACCAAGGATGGGAATTGTTTTCTTTATTGAGCCTCCGGGTATGCGCCATGCCCTCTTTTTACCTTTTGCAGCAATCAAATAACCTTTATCTATCAGGACATGGAGTATGCGATGTATCCCTGCAGGGGCGCTAACTCCAAAATGATCGCATATTTCACGTACAGTGGGTGTAATGCCCATTTTCTCCTGATGGCTGTTAATATATTCGAGTACCTCTCTCTGTCTTTTTGTCAGTTCCAAAATAATATCTCCTATTCAAAAAGCTTGTCTCCGGGACTTTTTACGCCCTTTCCTCCCCTGCTGAGAACATGAGTGTATATCTGGGTAGTTCTTACGTCCTTATGTCCAAGCAGCTCCTGAACTGTTCGTATATCATACCCGTCTTCAAGTAAATGAGTTGCAAAACTATGCCTTAATGAATGACAGGACCCTGCCTTGGTAATCCCTGCATTACGAATAGCCTTTTTCACAGCCCGCTGGATAACAGTTTCAGAAATATGATGTCTCTGTTCAACACCCGATCTGGGGTCAACCGAACGTCTGGCAGCAGGAAATACATACTGCCATATCCAGCTTCTATTGGCATTGCGATACTTTTTATCAAGAGCATAGGGTAAATAAACTGTCCCAAACCCTTCATCGAGATCGCTCTTGTGCTGTATTTTTATTTTTTCCAGGTGGGTCTTAAGGTTTTCAATAATTATCCTGGGAAGCATGGTTACACGATCAACATTACCTTTACCGTCTCTTACAACTATCTGCTTATATTCAAAATCAATATCCTTGACTCTAAGCCGGGTACATTCCATTACTCTCAGGCCGGAACCATAAAGCAGATGCCCCATCAGCCAGTTTGTACCTTCCAGTTGAACAAGTATCTTCCTGGTTTCTTCGGGAGTAAAAACCACCGGCAAATGTGATGGCCGCTTTGCCCTGATAAGATCATCAAATTCTTCCAGGTCTTTCTTGATAATTTCTCTATACATAAAAAGAATAGCACTCAAAGCCTGGTTTTGAGTGGAGGAAGCCACTTTTCTATTCACTGCAAGGTGTGTTAAATAATCACAGATCTCTACGTCACCCATATCGGCAGGGTGTCGCTTTCCATGATAAAGGATAAACCTTTTTATCCAGTCAAGATAAGCCTGTTCAGTACGAATACTGTAATGCTTAGCTCTAATCCTGTTCTGGACCTGGTTTAATAATCTGGGAGCCTTATTGTTGGCGATATTATTCTTTTTATTTTCTTTTATACCTTTATTATTATCAGTTAATTCTTCCATTGCTTAACATCTCCTTTTAATTTTAATTTAGTAATATTTATTTGACAACATTCCAAATTGAAGCTAAAAAGAAAGAATTAATACAAATCTTTACTGTGATCATTTGTTCACACCGATGATACTAAAAATAAAATAATTAGCAAACTAAAAAGTCGTCTAATATGACATATTTGCGGTTTAGACGACTAATAAGCAGTATAAAAAATTTAGTATTACGTATTAGCCGTGAAATAACACGGCTTTTCGGCAACCTACTATATGTTAGCGTTGTAGGAAATATGGCAATAAAATTCAAAAGACTCGGTGGTACAAAAGAAGAACCATATTGCATTGAACTACAAGGTTATTGGCCGGACGCAACAATGATTTTAACTCATCTTGAAAGACTTGAAGAGATTAAAGTTTTATCAAAAGCATCTTCAGCAATGACAGATGATGTTCAAATAGAATTTTTGTACAAGGAACATCCATTTATTATAACAAGTCCTTTCGCTTTTTTATGGATATCGGCAAACTCACCCGATGTACCAGAATCAATTTTTGAGGAAGTAGTAGAACATATAAAAAACTATAAAACAGTCTGGCCCCATCAATTATTAATGGGGATGTTGCGGTATTTTAAACTACCAAGGTGGAAACGCTAACATCAGCATCAAGTCGGATTTGGCGAAAAGCTTGCCAAACAGCTTATGCAGCGCGTTGTGTGTGAATTGAAAAGTAAGGAAACTATAGAACTCACATGTAGGAAAAAGTCATGAACACAAACATTCCAAATGATGAAGAGAGAAAAAGACTTCAGGAAATGGGTAAATTTTATAAGCATCTTCCGTTTTATGTTCTTTGTCTTGGTGGCTTTAGTTTAATAGTAAAAATCATTTCAGATCATAATCTAATATTAGGTATAGCATTATTGCTTTTATTATTCGTGGTAACAATCTATTTAGGATTAAACGTCGCATTATTAAAGAAATGTCCAAGGTGTTCCTCTTGGGGAACTCCTATTGTTGGAGGTAACTGTCCAAAATGTGGTTTGCATTTGGACCCTTCGGACAAAGGAAAAAAAACACACAACCAATCAATAAACCCGACCGGGCGATAAAACGCCGCCCGGCCGGTTATCGTGTCGTTGGCAGTTTAATAGTGCATAAAAAATATCCCGGTGAAATCGGAAGTGATGTTGCAAAACATGTAACTCAAAGGCGTGAGAATTGAATATTTAAATTATTGAATAAGAAATGTCTCTATTTTTATCCGGAAGTCTTTTGCTCCCCGGAAATTCTTTTGAAATTAAAATTGAAAAAGCATAAAAAAGAAAAATCAAAAAGACATAATATTTAAATGCATCAAATCATTTAAAAAAACAAAAAAGCATTAAAAGACAATGATCAGGAAGTAAGCAGTTAAAAACAAACTATACAGGTTGGTTGAACACTGCCAACAAGTACATCTACAAGGACCGTGCTATTTTTTTCCGCTTTTTTAAATATCTGCCAAGTTCAAACCTCAGCACATTTAATATGGCAAGTAGGTTTACACCGCACGGCCTGTAATGTTTACGTTGGACTAATGTTTTTGAAAAAACAGGAAGAAGGTTGAGAGATCGTGGGTAAAGGCAAACGACTGAAGGGGCGCAAAGTTAAGAAACAAAGAAGTTTTGAAGATGAGTTCAGCAGTAGATTTGCAGTTAACTTTCGTAAGGAACTTCAGAAGTCTGAGATATGGGATCAGATGGTTGAAGAGTTTGGCGAGGAAAGAGCGGAAGAGTTATTGAATGATATAAAGGCTGATATCAAGACAGGACCATTATCTGATGAAAGCGGGGATAGTTCAGAAGATATTTAATGACCATTATGAAGCCTACCGCAAGCATCATAAATTGAGTGAGCGGGAGAGGAAGGCATCATGGAACATAATGACCTGTCGCACCCGAGCACAGGGCTACCATATTGATAAATGCCCCAAGGGGCATTACAGCATCATCCTCAACAACTCATGCAAACACAGAAGCTGTCCCCAGTGCGGTTCTACAGAAACCGAGGTCTGGCTGCAGCGTCGCAAGAAACAAGCCCTTAACTGCAAATACCATCACGTTACATTTACAATAAGCCATGACCTTCATTTCATATGGCTGTATAATCGGAAGCTGTTTACAAACATCATGTTTATGGCAGCCTGGCATGCGTTAAGGGAACTGCTTGGAGATGCCAGATGGCTGGGAGGCTATCCCGGAGTTATCGGGGTATTCCAGAGCTGGGGCGATGAGATGCAGAATCACTGTCACCTGCACTTTGTTGTAACAGGCGGAGGTTTAGGAGCTGACGGCAAATGGAAAAGCGTGGACGATGGATTTCTTATACCAAGCCGGGTATTGTCAGCAAAGTTCAAAGGCAAGTTCCTTGCCTATCTTCGTGAAGCTTTTAACAGCTTAACGAAAACAGGAAATCAAAAGCCGGATAACAAGGTTTTTACTATTCCACCGGATAAGAGCAAACAGCAGTGTCTTAATCTCCTGAACAAACTTGGCAGAAAGAAATGGAATGTGAGGGTAGAACCGCCCTATGAACACTCCAATGGCGTATTCAAGTATGTCGGAAGGTATATCAGAAGAGGTCCGATCTCCGAAAAGCGGATCATGTCATACGATGGGGAAAACATAAGAATAGCATATGCCCATCGTGATAAACATGAGAAGCGGAGCTTTGTTCTTAATGCCGGGACATTCATACACAGGATACTGAATCATGTTCCGGAAAAAGGGACACATATGGTTCGAGCATACGGGCTGTTTCATCCCAACTGTATTAAAAAGCTTAACACAGCCCGTTTACAACTGGGCCAGAAGCCATATGAACCGCTCACTGATCTACCCCATGCACAGGAACTTTTGCAAAGTATGTTTCCGGAATGGGAAGGGATCTTTTGTCCTGAATGCGGATCACTGCTTGTAACAGAAAAGGTAATAAGATACGCCAAGCCACCACCTCTTAGGATGGCTGCTTGATAAAATTTAAATGATAATATATAGCTTCTATGGTGAAGTATACCTTTAAGCCAAAATAACAACCATTTTCAAACGTATTCAATGTACATTTTAGGATCACAACCCCTTGTATCTTCGGAATCATTGTTCAGAAGTGTAGTTTTCTAATTGTAGGGGCACAAAAATAGGGTGTCAGAAAAATCCATAGTACCAAGAGTGCCGTCCAACAAATGGATGGACCGGTCGAACTGGACTATGGAGGCAAACAATTTAATGTGGGATAACGGCCACTGGGGTGCAACACCTTTTTTCTTTTTTAACCCGTTCGCCGGTCATCCTCACCGTTAGCATCCGAAAGGAACTATATTAATGGAAACAGTTTTTTTAAAAGTTACATCGAAGGTCATTGCTCAAATGAAAATGGCAATTAATCAGGAACAGATAGCAATTAAAAGCTCTTCAGATAATTTAAATCAAATATTTTCTAATGCGAACGGAAATAATTTAATATCAATTCAATTGGCAAGTGCGGTTACTCTAAAACTTGGAGATACCAATGCCATATGGCGCTCGCATAATAATGAACATAAACAGGAATTTGATTCAATGTTTAGTTTGTTGGCTGAATATCCTGATATCGAGTTTGAGTTCATATGTTCAGTAGAATAGTCATTTAATGCTAACAAAGCAATCAAGGGGATTTGCTGGTTTTTCTTGCCGATTGGAATTCAACAGCTTTAAGGCGCTTTTTACTTAATCGTTCATCGGCACCATTAACCCGCAAACTCCTTATCGCAAACGTTATTTTTCGAATGGATAAATGGCAAAAGGTAAACTAAATAAATTCTTCAGTGTAATTTTTGGATGCTCAATTACCATTGGGTTTCTAGGTTTCGTTTTGTTACTCATTCATAAAGTAATAACTGGTCACGGCTTAGATTATTATAAAACAGGCCATGGCGTTGAAATGAATTATATCGGAGTTTTAATAACTGTTTGTATCATGTTCATTGTTTCAATTATCGGTTTTGTTGTTAAAATATTCATTAAACTCAGAGAAAATTATTTAATATCAAAATACAATAAAAAGACGAAAAGACGAAAATATCGGGATAGGGAGTAGCCTCACAGCTACCCCCTCCCACACCACGCATCATACGGGTCCGTAATGCGCGGTTCGGCTGATCCAAGGCAGTATTCAGTTCCATGGGAACACAAGCCCAAGTGATGAGAAGTATTTATCAGGAAGGGCCATTTGAACCCATAAGACTCGGCTCATTCTCCATGGCCCCTTTCGAGCACACCCGGTAGTAACAGCTTCTTCTTTGCGAACTCCTCTTTTAAGGAGTTCACTGACACGGGTTCTGCGGTTCTTCCAGTGTTTCCAGATAATAGCCCTCAGGCGTCGTCTTATCCAGTGGTCAAGGGGTTTCAAACGGTTGTAGGATTCGGTTAAACCATAATAATTCCACCAGCCGTTCATATAGACTTTTAACTCCCAGATCACCTGTTTAATACTTCTACCACGGCGTCTGGAGGTTATTTCTCTTACCCTTTCTTTAAACCGCTTAATAGACTTCCAGTGAATTCGGATTTTAGGATTCTCTTTCGAGTTGGTCACACAAAACCCCAAATATTTACTTTTCCATGGAAGTGTAATGCTGCTCTTTTCCCTGTTCACCTTAAGCCTGAGTTTATTTTCTATAAACAGGCTTATACTGCTCATTACTCGATTCGCCGCCTTTCTGCTTTTGACAAATATGACACAGTCATCAGCATATCGGACAAAGCGAAGACTACGCTTTTCAAGCTCTTTATCCAGTTCATCAAGAACGATATTACTCAGTAAAGGAGATAACGGCCCTCCCTGAGGTGTTCCCTCTTCTGTTGGTTCTTCCATTCCATCTATCATTACTCCGGATGTAAGAAACCTGCGAATCAGCTTTAGTACCCTCTTATCCTTTATCCGGGTGGATAACCTTGCTAATAAACGATCATGGTTTACCCGGTCGAAGAATTTGGATAGATCAATGTCTATCACATATTTTCCTCCAGCCTTCACGAACTCCCTGTACCTGCGCATAGCGCCATGCTGGGACCGTTTAGGCCGGAAGCCAAAGCTGTTCTCTGAAAAGGTATGATCCCAGACACTTGTCAGAATCTGGGCTACAGCCTGTTGTATTACTCTGTCCAGCACTATTGGTATTCCCAGAAGGCGGACACCGCCATTTGGTTTGGGTATCTCCTTCTGCAGTACCGGGGTCGGCATGTAGGTTCCCTCAAGTAATGCCTTTTCAATTTTATCCCGGTGCCTATTGTAATACTTCTCTATCTTTCGGACAGTCATACCATCCACACCGGGGGCTCCCTTGTTCTTAATAACCCGCTTGATAGCGCGTCTCATGTTGTTCCGCTCACAGATTGACTCCATGAGCCGGATCTGACCTGTCGGGCTTTCAGATAAACGTGACGCAATAAAATCTTCGGAACTCGTATCCGTCTTAGCCCTGGGCTCGGGATCTATAGAGTACAACTCAAGTTGTTTCCACTGCCGCAATGATTTCATTAGACTCGTCTCCTAATAACCGCTCTCATTTACCCCTACCATTCGATAGGTGGCACCGTTCGGGCCTTATTCCTTAGTACCGACTGTACTCGGGAACTATTATGCCCTCTGCTGACTTCCGCTGTGCGATAATCTCCCCTTGCGGTTTGATCACTCGCCGGTTTCTACCGCCTGCGCCCTCTGTTTGTTTGCCCCGCTCTTAAGAACAGGCTCATCATTGACCGGGACGCCCGGTCATTTGATGCCGGGATTTTTTTTTTTACCGGTTTCCCCAATATTCCGGTAGCTTACAGCGATAGACCCTTTGAGACACAGCGGACCTCCCGGGGTAAGCCTCGGCTACTTTCAGCGCACGATTGTCAGATATACCTGGCTCAGCCATGTAACGGATATAGGACTTTGTCCTGTGTTGCGGACTCGTCCCGGCTTCACCCGGCCTCAAATCTGCCTGCCCTCTACCTCATAGGTACGGGGCATACCTGTACGTCAACCCACGCTTTTGTCTTAGGCTTCCTTCAGGCGCACATTACTGGAACACCCTTGCCTCCGACTATCCTTCGGCTCCGTCAGCCTGGATATGGACTTTGCAGAGTATTTGTGTCATAAATATCTCCGCATCACCAATTAGCAGCCGGACCAGCCCGGCACACAACATTTAAATCAACAAGGACATGCTACTATCTTGCCGAATCGATCTTTCGTGGTTCGCAAAGTTTTCAAATTAAATAAACTTTAAAGGTAAGCACCGCATGCCTGTTATTTTGGGCGTTGGGAGTGAACAGAGAATAAATATAATGGCAAAACGTAAACGAAAACTTACTGCCGCCGAAAAAGCTGCAAAGAAGAAGCGGAAAAAAGAATATGAAACCATATTCATAAATGGAAAACAGAAGCGAGTAAAACGCCCGCCGACAATTGATGGAATGGATGTTGATGAATTCATAAGAAGAAACGCTGATCCAATCTGGTTGCATCAAAATGAAATGTGGGAATATATTACTGATGATGAAGAGGAGGAGTATTAGGCTCCCAACCATTCATTCAACGTGACGTGCTTACTATCTTGCCAAATCGGTCTTTAAAGGTTCGCAACGTTCGATCTTCTAAGAGCCTTTATTGGCAGGCATCGCACGCTCGTTAATTCTACGTTGAGGCTGTCGAAAAAGTACCCTGATCCATCCATTCACTTGAGAAAACAATAGACTCATTACTAGATTTAATTTAGGCCTTTTTTAATAGCTTTATTTTAATTTAATCAATTTACACTTATCACGTACTATGCTATATATTTGCCATCCATTTGATAAAAACTTCCCTTAAGAGGAGCTCCGGATGGCACGCTACAAACCCACGAACAGAAACCAGAGCAAGCTGGTTATAGTATCACATGACAAAGAACTGGAACCAGGCACACTTGAACATACAATAGACTTTGTAATAGAAAAGTTTGATCTGAGTACCTTCAACGAAAGATATAAAAACGATAATACCGGTCGCAAGGCAATACACCCCAAAACACTTCTAAAAATAATACTTCTCGGTTACTCGCGAGGTATGACGTCATCACGTCCTATAGAACAGGCATGCAGGGAAAACGTTAAGTTTATGCTGCTGGCAGATTTTCAGACTCCGGATCACAGCACAATAGCATCCTTTGTTTCATCGATAGGTAAAGAGACAAAAGATCTTTTTAAAGAAGTATTGATGACCTGTGAAGCATGTGATCTTCTTGGCGGTACACACTTCAGTCTTGACGGAATGAAGACATCCTCTAATGCTTCAAAGGAATGGAGCGGAAAGCTGAATGATTTAAAAAAGAAGCAGGATGCCCTTGAGCGGAAGATTGATGAGGCAATCAAAGAACATAGAGCAACGGACAAAGTATCAGGTAAGAAGAAAGATATCTCATGGGAGAAGAGACAGGAAGCAAAGATAAAGAAGCTTGAACAGGCATCTGAAAAAATAAAGAAGTTTTTATCTGAGAGTGAGCCAAGGATAGGCAGTCAGGGCAAAGAGGTACAGAGTAACATAACAGACAATGAATCTGCCAAGATGACAACATCTCACGGAGTTCAGCAGGGATTCAACGCTAATGTTGTGGTAGATGAAATGCATCAGGTGATAGTAAACGCTGAGGTATTCGGAAAAGGAGATGACGGCAGCCTTATGGAACCGATGCTTAATGGAGCAAAGGAAAACCTTGAAGCTATCGGAATTGAAGAGCCGTTAAAAGATAAAACAGTAAGTGCTGACACTGCATACTTCAGTGCAAAGAATCTTAAAGCATGCAAAGAATATGAAGTAGATGCTTACATACCTGACCCAAAGTTCAGAAAAAGAGATATAAGATTTGCAGATGCAGAGAGACACCGCAGGCCTGTTGATAAGAGAAAGACTGATAAGAGGAAAAAATATTTTACAGTTGAAGATTTCAACTATAATGATGAAACGGATAAATTAGTCTGTCCTGCCGGGCATAGCATGTATGTCAGAAGCCGAAACTATTTAACTAAAGATGGGTATAAGGGGATAATTTACCAGGGGACGAAGAAAGCGTGTGGAGCTTGCGAACTGAGAGCAAAATGTTTGCGCAAACCTGACAAAACAGAAGCAAGACAGGTAACCATACTGGATAGAAACAGACCTGGCAGTCTCAAGGATGAAATGAAGAATAAGATAGATACACCTGAAGGCCGAAAGACTTACAGCAAACGGTTAGGGATAGTTGAACCGGTGTTTGGTAATATAAGGGCATGTAAAAAAATGAATAGATTTACCTTAAGAGGCAAAGTTAAGGTAAATATACAGTGGATGCTATACTGCATAGTTCACAATATTGAAAAAATATGCAATTATGGAATGGTTTCATCTCAGGGAGCGTAGGAAAAGAGGCCTGAAAGGCCCTATACAAGGGTTTTAGCGCCTTTTTATAAACCTTGCTTCATGATTTCTTATCTCACAAAAAAATCGGTTTTAATTTTAAATATTATTTTTATCCGGCTGTAGAACTTTAACTCAGAATAATATGGTTTTTGAACGGGGTTTTTCGACAGCCTCGTTAGCACTATGAGATTTCTATGGAATTCAATTACCTTGCAGGAAAAATAGCGGTAGGAGCAGCACAGCCAAAGGACTACTCTGAATGGGCAATAGATATGCTTAACAATGGAGTTGAATCAGAGAATGTTGCAATCCTTGCAGGTCTTGATATGGATAAACATCCTGACTTAGAAGAAATTAAATACTATTTTAAGCAAAGCATTATTGACCTTAAACTGGAGTTACCATCCGAGGAAAAGAGTTTTTTGAACTATGCTGCACATATCTGCCGTGAAATTATTAAAGGTGAGATCTCACCTCAAGATGGTGTAGCTACTCTTGATAGCCTCTATTCAAAATCCGATTATGAACCCATCTATAGTATCTGGGATGAACTTAACGATGACATATGGAGTATAAAAGAAAGAGAAACATCCTATTTCAATACTGGGCTATCAGCAAATAACATTGACCAATATATAACAAATGTTGCTTCTCAATTTATTAAACTAATCAGCGTAGAGCTACCTAAGGGTTTTTTCCAACTCAGTGTGTGCCAAAAATGTGGTAATATTGGAAAGCATAAATTAGAAAGAATAGATTTGCCATGGATACCAGTAAAATTGTATCGGATGATTTTTAAAAAAGGTCCGACACATAGAGCAATATGTTCAAAATGTAGAGAACCGTTCCCCTTAAATATGGGAGATTATGAGGCACGTAAACAGTATCTCCAAAACGTGCTAACCAAGCAATCAAGGTGATTTGCTGGTTTTTCTTGCCGATTGGGATTTAAAGGTTTCAATGGCCTTCATACTTAATAGTTCATCGGTGCCATTAACCCGCAAACTCCTTATCGCAATCGTTCGGTGTAAGGAAACAATGATAGAAAATATTTCTAAATTAATAAATGATATTGAGTTTGGAAATGCTGTTGAGGCATTTGAGGCCGCAAAATCGATTGCTACTAATGCTCTTTCACAAAAATATATCGACGTATTGGCGAAAATTGCTTTAAATGGAAATGAAATACATAACAAAGAATCTGCAACTTATGCTCTTTCTTGGGTCGAGAATAGTGATTCAACCTTGGGTATATTAATTAACCTATTGGCTAATTCAGATATTAATGAATATGTTCGAGGGCAGGCGGCTGAAGGAATTGGCATTATAGAGCCATCAAAAAAAAATAAACATAGAAAATTGGCAGAAACCACTTTGCTAAAAAGCCTGAATGATACCTCACCAGTTGTGAGATTTTGGTCATGTTATGCAGTTGGCCAAATGAAATTTAGGCAGGCTCTTCCTACTTTACTTGAGTTAAAAGCGAAAGATAAAGAGGTTTGTCCTGGCTGGTGGTATGTGGCAGAAGAAGCTGAAGATGCAATTGAATGGATAAATGGGCGCGATGGTAAGGAACGTATACCAGTAGATAATAGAAGAGACACCGAACCACACGCTCAACAATGACAAGCTACTATCTTGCCGAATCAACCTTTTTAGGTTTGTGATATTCGGTGCTTCAATAATCTTTTAGTAGCTGCACCGCTTGCATGTTAGCGTAAGCGTTAAATGTGAAAAATATGAATAAAATAAAACTAGCTGTGATCTTAATATCTCTTTTGATGACAACCCTATTGTCCTGTAGCACTAGCCATAATAAGTATGACTTTAGTTTTGATTCATCATCCTGTGAACGTTTTGATGAGAATCCTTATGAATTTTCAAATTATGGTGTATCTACGGTTCAATGGACGACTCCTAACACTCTAAAGATTGAGGCGTTCGTACAAATAAATTGTGCCTATAAAATAACAAAGTGTAATATTGACATTAAAGAGGACGTACTCAATATAGAATATTTGGCCACCAATCCAGACGATGGCTTTTTCAAGCGTTCAGTTGCAGCTTGTGCTTGCATTAATAGTCTGACATTAGAAATAAAAAATCTTGAGAAGATAAAATATAAAATCAATTTAGTGCAACTAAAGAAGTAGAGGGAAATATACCATCTAAACATTTAACCATAAGTTCAAGGGGACCTAGCTACTATCTTGCCGTGCGGAACAAAATCAATATTATAAGCATCTTAGGTGTGTGAAGTTGGTTGCCATTAAACCGCTAGGCTCCTTAACTTCACGTTGTGTAATAAATAAAGAGGATAAAGTAATGACAAAGCGTAGAATTGGATCTATTAAGGATGAACTGCTCGCTAAGTCTAAGGAAGCTTCTTTATCAGCAGTAAAAATATTTAATGATCCACTCATAAAGTTTAAATCAGAAACATTTATTGTATTAATGATAATAGCATGGACTTATCTACTACATGCATATTTTCGCTCAAATGGAGTTGAGTACAGGTATTTTCAACAACATGGGAAACGAAGGTTTTTCGATAGAACAAAAAAAGGCGCATATAAATATTGGGAACTTGAAAGGTGCCTAAATGATATTTTATCGCCTATTGATAAAAATACAGCAAATAATCTAAGATTTCTAATCGGTCTTCGCCATGAAATTGAGCACCAAATGACATTATCACTTGATGAATATTTAAGTGGTAGGTATCAAGCATGCATTTTAAATTACAACTATTATATTAAAAAATATTTCGGGACTAGACACTCATTGGACGAATATTTAAGTTATTCATTGCAATTCATAGAACTATCAGAGGAACAATTACAAGGTAAAAAGTTAGAAGCTGATATTCCAAAGCGACTTAAAGCATACATTGTTGAATTTGATGATGCATTAAACCATGATGAGTATAATAGCCCCAATTTTTCCTACCGTCTTCTCTTTAAAAAGAAGCTTGTTAATAGGCCCGGCCAAGCAGATAAAGTTGTTGAATTTATAGACCCTAAATCAGATCTAGCTAAAAAAATTGATAAAGAATACTGGGTAAAAAAGGAAGTTGAGAGAAAGAAATATAGGCCGAGTGATATTGCTGCTGCAGTGAGGGGTGCTGGTTTTCCAAAATTCCGAGTTTATCCTGAACATGTTGAAATGTGGAAATCTGAGGATGCAAAAAAACCAGGAAAAGGTTATGGAGTTGATGTCGCAGGTTGCTGGTATTGGTATCAATCTTGGCTAGATAGGTGTATAGAGCTATGCTCCCTCAAAGGGGATAAATTTAAATAAATTACACAACAATTTAATAAACTCAGACCTGGCAAAAAGCTCGCCAGGCTGGTTATCAACACGTTGACGGTGTCGAAAAAGTAAAAAAGGACTTAATAATACTTGAAGATATAACACAGTGTGCTAAATTGCAATTAACCTCTTCATCACACGGAGCTTACTTGATGGCACGCTACACCCCAACCGACTATGACCAATTAAGGATGATACCATTATCTCTTGAGGACCAGTTAGAACCTGGCACCCTTGAGTATGCAATACATTACATCATTGAAGAAAGGCTTGACCTGAGATTCTTTGATAAACGATACAGGAATGATGACACTGGTCGTAAGGCAATTGATCCTAAGGTTTTATTAAAGATAATTTTGTTCGGCTATTCACGAGGAATGTTTTCTACCAGACCACTTGAAAGAGCGTGTAAAGAAAATATCACCTTCATGGCCCTCTCCTGCTGTCAAAAGCCTGATCACAGCACGATAGCATCATTTGTAAATTCAATGGATGAAACAGTTGGAAACCTTTTCACTAAAGTCTTATTAATATGTGAAGAAGAAGGGTTACTTGGTAACACTCATTTCAGTCTTGATGGAATGAAGGCCTCCTCAAATGCATCAAAGGAATGGAGTGGGACTTTCAGCGATCTTCAGAAGAAAAAAGAAAAGCTTGAGAAAAAAGTTAAAGAGGCCATAGCAGAACATCAATCTGCCGATAAAATAGAGAGCAAAAATAGTACTTCAGAAAAACAAAAGAGAGAAAAAAGAATAAAGGGTCTGAAGCAAAAAGCAGACAGAATAGATAAATTTCTTTCAAGCAATAAACCAAAGATAGGTTCTACAGGCAAAGAGATTCAGAGTAATGTAACAGATAATGAGTCTGCAAAAATGGCAGCCACATCACATGGAGTATTGCAGGGATATAACGCCAATGCCATGGTAGATGAAAAGCATCAGGTAATAGTTAATGCAGAGGCCTATGGTAAAGGTGATGACACCAGCCTAATGGAATCTATGCTGGAAGGCGCAAAGCAAAATCTCGAGGCAGTTGGTATTGAAGACCCTTTAAAAAATAAGACTGTAAGTGCAGACACAGGATACTACAGCATTAATAACCTGAAAGCATGCAAAGAGTATGAAGTTGATGCTTATGTCCCTGACCAGCAGTTCAGAAAGAGAGATATAAGGTTTGCAGATGCAGGCCGATATCGCAGGCCTATTGATAAGAATAAAACGGATAAGAGTAAAAAATATTTTTCAGTTGAAGATTTTAGTTATGATGATGAAAAGGACAAACTTATCTGCCCTGCAGGTCACAGCCTTTACGTCCGAAGCAGAAACTGGGCAGATAAAAAAGGTAATAAGGGGATAATTTACCAGGGGACAAAGAAAGCATGTGGAAACTGTGAACTTAGAGCAAAATGTTTACGAAAACCTGATAAAACAGTATCGAGGCAAGTAACCATAATAGATGGGAACCGACCTGGAAGTGTTCTGGATGAAATGAGGAACAAGATAGATACACCAGAAGGTCGGAAGACATACAGTAAGCGCCTGGGGATTGTTGAGCCGGTTTTTGGAAATATCAGAGCCAATAAGAGAATGGACAGATTTACCCTGAGAGGAAAGGTAAAGGTGAATATTCAGTGGATGCTGTATTGTATAGTTCACAATATCGAGAAAATATGCAACTATGGCACCAGCTACGCAATACAAGGTACATAGAAAAGGCCGAATGAAGGCCATATAGGCCTGTAGATCGATTTTTCTTACCGGATTTTAGTTTTTCTTTTTTAATCATTTTATTTTTACAATAAATATATTTTTTTCAGGCTGTCATTTCCCAGGATTAATATTTTTTTATAAAGTGGGTTTTTCGACAGCGTCGTTAGCGGTATAAGGGAATGAAATTGTGTAAATCAATACCAACGATATTAATTATTATTACGTTACTTGGCTGTGATAATAATGACAAAAAATCTATATCATTTTCTGAAACAGCATATAAAAATGCGAAAGGTGAAATTGTTGTAAGGGACGCTACCCAAAAAGAAATTGATTCTTTGAATGAGGGGTTTAAAATGATGGACAAAATAAACAGTAAATATCCTACCCCTCCAACGCCTTGGAACAAAAAAATATTTGCTGTCAAATCTATAACAGATAATGGCATCTTCATTTTAGAAAACAACACTCAAGTTTCACTTGCAGGCATTAAATGTGGTCCAAGGGGTGTTTATTTTATAAGAAAGTTCTTTGAAGAAGATACTGAAAAATTATCATATATAGCTGAAAATGAAACTACTGACGGCATTTTTGAATCTTATGTTTGGCTGGCTGATTTATCACTTATGAAAGATCCAGACGAAAAGAAATATGTTGTTAGTCCATCTTTTTCTAGTGTCAATGATATGGTAATACAAAATAATTGGTGCGATATCGATCCTGAAAGCGACTCACAATATCTTTCAAGATACAATGCTATTATAGAAATGAGTCAAGAAAACAACCGCTAACAAACAGCTACACCAGACCCCGGTGGGTTCCTTGCTTGATATAAAATATCATGGCGGGGCTGGTGAGCTTGGCCGTTATAAAAACCAGGTAATTAATGGAAATAAAATTTGAAGCAAAGAAAGTGGAATATACTGAAGCAGGTGATGGAGAGTATGTTCAGATAGATTTTGATTCCGAAGTATATCCTAATCCTAATGAGGACCAATCAATATACCTTATGATCAGCGCTCAATACGAGATTCCGCCTTTCAGACCAACAGTTGAATGGTATGATGGAAAAGAATACGATGGCGGAGTAGGTATAAGAGAATATGATCTCACAGAAAACAATTTAGTATTAATCCTTGAAAAGGACGTTATTTTTAAAATCAATTTTCGTACAGACAAAAAGACATTAAAAGAAATTAAAAATATACTATCAATTAAAACCGAGGAGTAATTTTTTATAACAAAAAGTTCAAGGGGACCCAGCTACTATCTTGCCGGGCGGAGCACAGTCAACATTAACAAGCATCTTAGGAGCATGAGGCTAATCACCATTAAACCGCCGGGCTCCTTAACTTAAACGTTAGCAAATAAGAGGAGATAACCATCATGGATGAAACAATAACACATCGTAAAGCCTTAGAGAAAAACCTTATTGAATGCAAGGAAAATGATATCGTTATTCCTTATCGTAAAGTAGCGCAAGCTTTCCCTGGAGACGATCATGAATGCACATTTGATATTCAACGCATTGATTCCGAAACTCTACAGCCTTGGGCAAAAGAGTTAGGATGGAGCGCTAAACCTGCGCCTGAAATAACTCCACCATCTAAAAAAAATATGCCATTGATACGGTTTACGCGCATCCTTTAAATATTCATCAATTTCTCTTTGCATAAAATTAGGGGTGACATTCATGAGTCCATCAATAAGCGTATTAATAGTATCATGAGGGCTGTTTTCCATTATAGTAATGACAGAACAACCAGCTCCATTACTATGATAAAAAGATAATGAACCATCGTACTTATTATGCTCTTGTTTTTTTATTTTTAATTTAAGTTTAAGTGTCATAAATAACCTATTTTGCTATCGGGATAGGGAGTAGCCTCACAGCTACCCCCTCCCACACCACGCATCATACGGGTCCGTAATGCGCGGTTCGGCTGATCCAAGGCAGTATTCAGTTCCATGGGAACACAAGCCCAAGTGATGAGAAGTATTTATCAGGAAGGGCCATTTGAACCCATAAGACTCGGCTCATTCTCCATGGCCCCTTTCGAGCACACCCGGTAGTAACAGCTTCTTCTTTGCGAACTCCTCTTTTAAGGAGTTCACTGACACGGGTTCTGCGGTTCTTCCAGTGTTTCCAGATAATAGCCCTCAGGCGTCGTCTTATCCAGTGGTCAAGGGGTTTCAAACGGTTGTAGGATTCGGTTAAACCATAATAATTCCACCAGCCGTTCATATAGACTTTTAACTCCCAGATCACCTGTTTAATACTTCTACCACGGCGTCTGGAGGTTATTTCTCTTACCCTTTCTTTAAACCGCTTAATAGACTTCCAGTGAATTCGGATTTTAGGATTCTCTTTCGAGTTGGTCACACAAAACCCCAAATATTTACTTTTCCATGGAAGTGTAATGCTGCTCTTTTCCCTGTTCACCTTAAGCCTGAGTTTATTTTCTATAAACAGGCTTATACTGCTCATTACTCGATTCGCCGCCTTTCTGCTTTTGACAAATATGACACAGTCATCAGCATATCGGACAAAGCGAAGACTACGCTTTTCAAGCTCTTTATCCAGTTCATCAAGAACGATATTACTCAGTAAAGGAGATAACGGCCCTCCCTGAGGTGTTCCCTCTTCTGTTGGTTCTTCCATTCCATCTATCATTACTCCGGATGTAAGAAACCTGCGAATCAGCTTTAGTACCCTCTTATCCTTTATCCGGGTGGATAACCTTGCTAATAAACGATCATGGTTTACCCGGTCGAAGAATTTGGATAGATCAATGTCTATCACATATTTTCCTCCAGCCTTCACGAACTCCCTGTACCTGCGCATAGCGCCATGCTGGGACCGTTTAGGCCGGAAGCCAAAGCTGTTCTCTGAAAAGGTATGATCCCAGACACTTGTCAGAATCTGGGCTACAGCCTGTTGTATTACTCTGTCCAGCACTATTGGTATTCCCAGAAGGCGGACACCGCCATTTGGTTTGGGTATCTCCTTCTGCAGTACCGGGGTCGGCATGTAGGTTCCCTCAAGTAATGCCTTTTCAATTTTATCCCGGTGCCTATTGTAATACTTCTCTATCTTTCGGACAGTCATACCATCCACACCGGGGGCTCCCTTGTTCTTAATAACCCGCTTGATAGCGCGTCTCATGTTGTTCCGCTCACAGATTGACTCCATGAGCCGGATCTGACCTGTCGGGCTTTCAGATAAACGTGACGCAATAAAATCTTCGGAACTCGTATCCGTCTTAGCCCTGGGCTCGGGATCTATAGAGTACAACTCAAGTTGTTTCCACTGCCGCAATGATTTCATTAGACTCGTCTCCTAATAACCGCTCTCATTTACCCCTACCATTCGATAGGTGGCACCGTTCGGGCCTTATTCCTTAGTACCGACTGTACTCGGGAACTATTATGCCCTCTGCTGACTTCCGCTGTGCGATAATCTCCCCTTGCGGTTTGATCACTCGCCGGTTTCTACCGCCTGCGCCCTCTGTTTGTTTGCCCCGCTCTTAAGAACAGGCTCATCATTGACCGGGACGCCCGGTCATTTGATGCCGGGATTTTTTTTTTACCGGTTTCCCCAATATTCCGGTAGCTTACAGCGATAGACCCTTTGAGACACAGCGGACCTCCCGGGGTAAGCCTCGGCTACTTTCAGCGCACGATTGTCAGATATACCTGGCTCAGCCATGTAACGGATATAGGACTTTGTCCTGTGTTGCGGACTCGTCCCGGCTTCACCCGGCCTCAAATCTGCCTGCCCTCTACCTCATAGGTACGGGGCATACCTGTACGTCAACCCACGCTTTTGTCTTAGGCTTCCTTCAGGCGCACATTACTGGAACACCCTTGCCTCCGACTATCCTTCGGCTCCGTCAGCCTGGATATGGACTTTGCAGAGTATTTGTGTCATAAATATCTCCGCATCACCAATTAGCAGCCGGACCAGCCCGGCACACAACATTTGCATCAAGTCGGAATTGGCGAAAAGCTTGCCAATCCGCTTATGCAGCGCGTTAGCTGAATGAACAAAAAGGTATAAATTAAGTAATGACAAAAATAGGCCGGAATGATCCCTGCCCTTGTGGTAGTGGCAAAAAATATAAAAAGTGCTGTGAGAAATCAAATCAATCTCAATTTAATGGGCTATCTCCTTCTATTCGGATGAAAGGCGGTGTTCGTTTTGATGAGACAGTCAATGGATATATTGCCATAGTTCATACTTGGGACAATATTGATTGTATTGGCATACCCAAGGAATGGCATGCAACTGAAGTTTTTCAAACAGAAGACGAAGCTATGAATTACTATCAGACACAAATCCGTCCTAAACTACAAAGTATGATGGCGGAAATGCAAAAACAACAAGACAAAATAAAAATTAAACACAATAAATTAGAGTAAACAGGGTAAGTTTTATTACTGACCGGTAACAAAAAAACCGCTATCGGGATAGGGAGTAGCCTCACAGCTACCCCCTCCCACAACACGCATCATACGGGTCCGTAATGCGCGGATCGTCTGATCCAAGGCAGTAATCAGTTCCAGGGGAACACAAGCCCAAGTGATGAGAAGTATTTATCAGGAAGGGCCATTTGAACCCATAAGACTCGGCTCATTCTCTATGGTCCCTTTCGAGCACACCCGGTCTTTAAAGCATCTTCTTTTCGAACTCCCCTTTTAAGGAGTTCACTGACACATGGATTCTGCCTTTATTTCTCACTGTTTTACTGAAACCGTCCCGGCAGGCTCAGCCAGCTGTCTATAAAATCGACGGTTCTCATAAAAGTATCTCCGAATTGCCCCGGCTTTTCAGCGCATTTTTCACATGGCGTAAAATCATGGAGTGCACCTTCTACAAAGACCAGAGTTTTATCTTTGCTTGCAGCATGTTCAAAAATAGTCTCCTGTAAAAATGCCTCATAGTGACCGGTCATTCCCAGCTGGACCATGGGAACAGTAACGCCCTCCACGCTTCCTGGAGTACTGGAATATGTTGAATTATAATCAATGCCGTATATGGATGTTTCATCAAAACCGAAGTCGCTAGTTGTCCCCACTGCAAAAGTGCTGAGAAATTTGCGAACCGTAGTTGTCAGGGTCCCGGTTAAGGTCATCCCCTTTGCTCCGAGCATTGGTGTCGTATTCAGTGTGCCTTCCGGAACCCGGACAGAGTGAATTATTTTTGTATCTGCCGATCCGTCTGAACAGAGGAGCGGGTATGCTTTTCGGGTGCGTGAAAGCAGTCTTGTATCCTGTGGAAAAAGACGGTTGTTAAAAGGCGCAAGGTGTGCCCCCGGAACAATAAACAGTTCATCGTCCTTAAATTCTCCTTTACCTGCATTAATTCTTTCAAGGCGATACTGCGCTTTTTCTATGAGCCTGTTACTTCTTTCTCTAACCTTTCCCCAAAATCGTTTCATAAATTCATCGCTGTATGCAGAACCTTCAGGATTGAATCCGTTTTCAGGGTTAAAATTATCCAGATACGGGTTAAGCGCCTGTGCATTATCTTCACTGACAACTGAAGGATCCATGCTCAGAAGAGTGAAGACCGGCGTACCGAGAGTTACATCCAGTAAAACAAGACCGTCGGCAGGCGGCAGACCTGCCAGTTCATCAGAACACTTTGCAATTTTTTCAGGACCCTGGCAGGCGCTGAGACCGTTTTCAGAAATGTTCTGATATGCTGTTGCCATTCCTCCGGCCATGCTGTGAGCCATAATAATTACTCTTTTGATATCAGGTTGTTTCCGAAGATACTGAACTCCCAGCTTGATATCCAGCATTAACTTGTCGGCATCCTGTTCAAAGAGGGTGCCGGTTCCAATTGCAGCCGGGTTGGCGCACAATACACTGTACCCTTTTTTTGCCAGTTCTATACCTGCAGGCTGGGTCAGGTTGTCGACAATGGGATGCATGGAGAGAATACCTGTCCTGCTCTTCTCACCGGGTGCGGCCGGTTCATACAGCACACCATGCACGCCGTTGCCGAGAGAGACAAAAGTGCTTTTTATCTCCGCTTTTGAATGAGGTGCAGAACATACTGTAAAAATAAAAATCAGTAAAAGTGTTACAAGGATATTAATTCTTTTCATTGTATACTCCCTTTTAATTCACTACAGCAGAAAAACTCCCGGCCTCTGGATAAACATTTATCAAAAGCTGATACGGAGCAGAGGGGCACTTTAATCCATTTTAATGAGAGAAAGTGCCACCGGCAACAATTAAACATAGTTATAGAATATTTGATTTTACATGAAAACTCTTTTTGTTTTCAGCAGAAAGTCTCAAAATCATCGGTTTTTCCATAGGACGTGCACAGATCAGCATGGATTACAGACGGATTTGAAATATATGCTCTGATGCCCTGCGTTTTGTTTTCATAAAAAAATTTAAATTTAATTTGACTTTACAGCCGCCTGTTCCTATCAATTGGTAAAATCTTAATTTAAAGAGGAGGATATTATGTCTTACCAAGCCGGTATACCAAGGGCGGCAGTCACTTCTATTGGTGACATGCTTGATAACTGCGCAAAAATTCAGCCGGGCCAGGAGGTGCTTCTGGTTGCCCATATTGACGGCCTTTACGGCAGCGACAATATGGTGGATGAAACAGCTGTATCATGGATAGCATCGGAAGTGAGGACCAGAGGCGCCAACGCATCTGTCCTGTGGATTGACGAACCTGTTAAACAGCATGAATGGAGGTTTCCTCCGGTGGTGAAGGCCGCCATGTCCGGCTGCGATGTAATGATAAACCACTCCTTTGATCTCGTATTTGAAGAGATAGCTGAGTTTAGAGATTTTGTTCTGGATAAAAATATATGGATGGTCCGCAATATGGCCACCACAAGCGCGCTGCTGTGTTCTGACTGGGCACTGACTCCATATGAACTTGTGAGTGAAATACGATACCAGAGCTCTAAAGTATTTACAGGGAGCAAGAACTTTAAAATGACCGATGAGAACGGAACCTGTCTGGAAGGTGTGATAGTTGAACATCAGAGAAGGGACGGGATACCCGGAGGACCTTATTCTATGAGGCGCCATAAAGCGGCCCCCTACCTGCCCTGGCCCGAATGGGTGCATCCGCCTATTAATATAAAAGATACAAGCGGAGAATTTGTCTTTGACTGCATGTTGAGCTGGTGGTCCCGCTATATCGGTATATCACCCTATTTTACTGACCCGGTAAGGCTTACAATAAAGGACTGCCGTATCACGGATATCAGGGGAGGACTGGAAGCCGACGCCCTTAAAAGATACCTCAAATCTATGGAAGAAAAGGTGGGCGATGATGTGTATGCATTTGATATCTTTCATTTTGGCGTACATCCACAGGCGTCTATCATGGAGCACCAGTGCCCCAATATTCTGCACAGACGCATCATAGAACATTCACACAGTTCAAATATTCATGTGCATATAGGCTCGCCGAAATCCAGTGAAAAATATCCATACTGGATGCATATTACCGGAGATATCCGCTCGGCAACCCTTAAGGTAGGTGATACTCTTGTATATGACAAGGGATACCTGACATGTCTTGATGAGCCAGCTGTGAAAGAAATTGCGGGTAAATATCCGGACCGTCCTGGTCTGATACATAAAATCTGATTTTAAGCGGGCGCAGGTTAAGAGATAAAACATTCTTTTTTTTTACCTGCGCTATATCATATTTCTGCTGCATTTTAATAAAAAAGGCCGGGAGCATTACTGCCGGAAAAGCTGCAGTATACAATTTAGAGCGCCTGCTGCTCAATAATGTAGTTAAAAAGCTCTTTAGACATTTCTCCATATAGTTTGATGGATGTTATGTCGAGCGGGATATTTAAGTACTGCAGCATTATTCTGTCTTCTCCATTATGTATAAGGGGCATAATACCGGAAAAGAAAAAGCCCAGATGCTCACAGTATTCTACGATCTGCGGGGATGCCGGGTTTTCTGTTGAAATAAAAATGTAGACAGCATCTTTTGCAGCACGTAAACATTGCCCGAATGCATCGGCGATTTGCTGAGCAGTGTCATTACCTATTTTCTGAACAACTATAAATGACGCATTAAGGGATGCCGGAAGGTCAATGATTTCTACGAGGGACTTTGCCTCAGGAATTGCTTCCAAAGGTTTGCCGTATTCCCGGGGTAACTGCAGCCAGCCGTAAATCTTCTGCACCATAGACATGTGGCGTGAAGGAATGAATATTTTTTTTGATGAACGGTCCAATGCATAGAAATGATTAACAGTTGATCCTTTTCTCTGGTGTGTTGTTTTCAGCTTTTTGGCCTGCATGTCAAAAGCTGCAATACCCAGCATGATGCAGCATGGTCTTGAACCCAGCTCATGTATTCCTTTCTGGGAAAAAAGATGAGAGGTGACGGAACAGTCAAACATGCCTTTGGCTCCCCCCTCTCCTGCCGATTCAAGCAGTATCCGGGCCATTTTCATCGGAAGCCCAGGGCAGCGGACATCGGGATCAACAAAAGCCAGGCTGAGCTCCGGAACAAACTTTTCCGGCAGGTGATACTTGAGGGCAATATGACCGATAATACTGCCTTCCAGCGGATCGATAGCAATAACCGATTTGAGAGCTCCACTGTCAATCTCACGGGACAGGATATCAGGATCATAAAGCAGTTCTTCATGACTGAATCCGTAACACCGCCATGCCAGTCTGCATATTTCACTTATGTCCTCGGAACGGCGTGTAAACTTTATTAAAGGATTTTTGACTGTTTTACGCAGAATATGCTTTTTAGCGTTATGATTTGATGTTATCAGCGATACAGGGATGTTATCGGCCTGTATATTTTTATAAAGCCGCATTTCACGGCCGTTCTTGCCATGCTGAATCAGCTCAGCTTTGTCCATAAAACGGTTCATGGCGAGGGGGTTTTGATTATTGCTATCGCTTTCGGTAAAACGCTTAACCTGTTTCTGGTCAAAGGGAATCCCTTTATCCCAGAAAGAGATGCAGAGCGAATCGGCTTTAAGTGAAATTTCGATGCATATTGGTTCGTCGTTTTCCTGATTCTGGGCAACGGCAATTAAGAAAGCTTCTTCTGCTGCTATTTTTATGCCTGTTATTTCACTGTTTGTGAAGGAAAAGGACATAGCCATGCCGGCGATGTGTTCAACAGCTGTTGAGGCCATAACAAACTTTGGAGGCAGGAAAAGTCGAGAAAGAAAAGTTATCGGCAAATCGTTTTTAAGGCAATCAGGGCAGTCACCCTGTGAGGTAATTCCGGAAGATGATTTCATGGTGCAATACATAGCGGTAAAACATTTAAGACATTTGCCGTTTTGGTAAAACCGGCAACAAAAAACATAATAAACAATTTACTTTTTATCCTTTATATTTTTTTAATGACCCGCCTGTGCGGGACAATGTATATTTATCGACAGATAGGAAGCTCAACTTAAGGTTTTTTATCATTCAATTTTTTCAGCACGGTTAAAGCGAAAAACAGGTCAGCATTTTATTTTTATCAATGTAACAACTTGATTTCAGGAGGTGAGGCATGAATATCTATTTTATTATATCAGCAATTCTTTTGTTCATAGTCAGCCTGTTCCATTCAATACTTGGAGAAAAAAGAACTATAGGGCCGCTGGTAAACAGTTATCTATTAGATTCAATTTATAAAGACAAAAGGATAAACTGGGGCAAAAAACTTAGACGTGCCTGGCATCTCACTACTCTTGCATGGTGGACCATAGGAGTAATAATAATCGATCTGGCAAGAGTTGAGAACCCTTCTCTTTTAAGTGTAAACGCAATAGCTATACCAATGGCAGTTATTGGGTTTTCAGGCATTATCCGTTCTAAAGGCAGACATCCGTCAGGGCTGCTTTTTTTTGTTTCTATACTTTTATGGGCAGGAATCTTTTTATAATTTAATTTTTAAAACACATATTTTTGATGGAGCGGATAGCATCGGGATTAGCCTATGCCATTGTATTTTTCATTTGTCAGTACCATAAGCTGATTTCTCTTTTTATATGGCTTTATCTTCCGCTTCATCCAATACATTCCTCACACAGACAGCAAAATCATATTTATCCATAGGTTTCATGGCAAAAAAAGAAATTCCGGATTCACCGGCTTCTTTATGTAAAATATTTTCGCTGTAGCCTGTACACACTATGGTGGGGATCCCGGGTCTTATTTTAAGGACTTCCCGGACTAACTGGTCTCCGGTCATTTCAGGCATGGACATATCTGTAATAACCAAGTCGACGTCATAGGGATTGGTTCTAAATATTTCAAGCGCTTCAAGCGGATTAGTGAAGCCTTTTACAGCATAACCCAATTGACTTAGCCGGCGAATCCCCAGGCTGACTATGGAGCACTCATCATCAATAAAAAGGATCCGTTCGTTTCCGGTCGGCAAATCAGCCTCATTCTCATTTACTTTTTCAGGTTTCCCATCCAAAACAGGGATTAAGATTGAAAATTCAGTCCCCTTACCAGGTGTACTTTCAACAAATATTTCTCCGCTATGACTTTCAACAATACCATGCACTACAGCCAAACCTATACCCGAACCTTTACCGACTCCTTTTGTTGTATAATAGGGTTCAAAAATTCTTTTCAGCATTTTTTCATCCATACCGCAGCCGTTGTCACTTACAATTAACCTTATATATCTGCCCGGCTGAACCTTTGTAAGATATTTTTCATTGCAGCAGTTGTTTATGTCTATATCATATAAAGAAACATTGATTTCTCCGGTTTTGTTAAGCATAGCATCCATAGAGTTGCTGCAGAGGTTTATAAGCAGCTGATTTATCTGGGTTGCATTTCCCAGGATCACATTTTGTTTATCAGGAAGGCTGTGTTTTATTTTGATATTGGACGGAATTGATGATCTGATCAGCTTCATGGATTCCAGAGCGACCGAACAGATATCAATGGGCTGGTTGTCTGCATTATCTTTTCGTCCGAATATCAGAAGCTGCCTGATAATATCTCTTGCCCTTAAACAGGCAATTCGGATTTCCTCAATATTGTCCTTTGCCGGGTTATATTCGTTAACTTCATCATCGACAAGTTCGTTATTTCCCATAATGATACTGAGAATATTATTGAATTCGTGAGCCATACCTCCGGCAAGGGTTCCGATAGATTCCATTTTCTGTGAATGAAGCAGCCTGGCTTCAAGCTGTTTCTGCTTTGTAATATCTCTGCCTACAGCAACTGTATACTGAAGATTTTCAGCATCATCGTAAACAGCTTTTAAATAATTGCCGAACCACTTCCAGCCGTTTACGGTCTTTGCCCTTTCTTCATGATAGGTATTATAAGGAGGCTTTTTAAGTGATTCAATCGAGGTTCTGACAACAGCACGGTCATCCTCATGTATTGGAGGGGAATATTCAGTCCCGAGGATTTTTTTTGAATTAACCCCAAAGGTTTTACAGAAACTCGGACTGGCAAATAAGATTTTATTATCTTTATCAAATTTAACAATAAGATCATTCTGGTTTTCAATGAGCAGACGGTAATCTTCCTCACTTTTTTTAAGCGCTTCTTCAGCCTTTATACGATCGTTTAAATCAACATCAATGCAGTACATCTCCTTTTCACCCGACATGTTCGTGATCAGAACATGATTGGAATAGACATGTACAGGCTCTCCGCCTTTTTTTACCAGAGTCAGCTCGCCGGATGGAATAGGTATTCCTTTTTCATGCCAGTCTTTTATTCCCTGAACCACATGGGATTTCATAGGCCCGGGAATAATAAGATCTTCCAGTTTGCGGCCCATGGCTTCACTGCGTGTATAACCATAGGTTACTTCATTTGCGGAATTCCAGTAAATCACCTCACGCTTAGCATTGTAACCCTGTATAGGAACAGCAGTCATTTCATCAAATACGGAATGAAGCAGGCTCACATCTGCTGCTCCTGAATCAGTTTTGTTTATTCTGTAGATTTTTTCATTTTCAAGATCCCGGATGCGCTGCTCCAGCTCTTCATAGGTAGGCTTTTTATCCATAATGAGCACCATATAAAAAGTTAACATTCTTAAACATCAGTGCAGAAATCATTATGAAATAACGTGGCTACAAAAAAAAGCATGTTTAAGAAATGGTACTGAAATCATATATATAAAACATTAAATAATTCATATTTTATACTATAAAAGCCGTAAATAGTCCAATATGGATAAAAAAAAGGGAGACTGCCGGGCCTCCCTTTAGTCATTATAATGAAATTATCTGGATTTAGAGTGCCTGCCGAAAAATTCATAGATACTCGGAAGAGCAGCCGTGATAACCGGCCCATGGCTTATTCCTTCAATCTCGTTATATTCACAGACCATTTTTAATTCTTTGGCCTTTTTAACCCACCTGCGTGAAATATCAACAGGAACCAGTTCATCAGCAGCCCCATGGACAAATATTACCGGCATGGTTTTAATTTTCTCCAGGCTGTCCGGCTCTATACCAAAGGCAGCCGGTGCTATGGGTGCTATGGCAGCCCAGATTGAGCCGTATTTGCTTCCAAGGTAAAGAGTTCCGGCACCGCCCATGGAGTGCCCCATCAGGTATATCCGGCTGTCATCAACTTTATACTCCCTGCGGACGATATCCAGGACATTCATAACATCCTTTTCGCTCAGCTCACGCAGGTTGGGCGGATCATTAGGGTTAAAAAAGAGAGAGGCCTTTGGCTCTGGTTCGGGTGCGGCATTACCTGAAGGCTGTGTATTTTGCGGAGGAGGATTACCGCCAGGCCTTCTGAACGGCATACCATACCATCCGCGTTCGTTATAACCTATGGGAGCAGCCAGGATATATCCGCCTTTTTCGGCAAGATCCACAGACTCTTTTGTAACCATAATTGAAGGACCGGCACCAAGGCCGTGCAGTGTTACAATGAGAGGCGCTTTTTTGCTGGGATTTATCTTTGATGAAACAAACAGGCAGTATTTCATGTCTTTGTCAGCATCTTTAAAATGATATGACATTTCCTTTACACGGTGGTCCATGGCAAAAGGATTGAATCCTGTCCCTGGTTTTGGTGCGGCATTCTGAGCAGGTATAAACTGTGACAGGAAAAGAGTTACAGCAAAACAGAGTACTGACAATGATATTCTTTTTTTAAAGATGTGCTTTATTCTCATTTAAAAACCTCCTTTTATAAATTCAGGTAGATCCCCCTCCCCCGGCACACCCTCCGGGAGAGAGGTGTTTTCTGCAGAAAACAGATAGCTGAGTATTATTTATTTTCCGGCCAGAAAACTATGTTTCTTTCCGGAAGCCGTCAGCACTCAGCTATAAGCTTTCAGCAAAAGGTTAAAATGCAGAGATATAAGAATAACGTTTATTGTATATAGGTATACCAAAGCCCTTTTTACTGTCATCAAAATATTTCATACCCATCCGGAAATTATTCCGTATGGATATGAATTTATAATCGCCAGTTATGATAAGTGATGTTAAACGATCAGGAAGTTTGATAAAAAGTCACAGTCTTAGTGAGTTATGCTCATAACAGTGATGAAGTTCTGAAAACAAACATATCACCTCTAAAATAGGTTTGACTTAAAAATAAAGTTGCACCCGAGACCGAATGATAGATGCTTTCATTAAAAAAGGCAGGAGCTCCAAAAGGTATCTTAAGGGCACTCGAAATGTCGAGATCAGCTACAACTGACCTCAGTGTCTGACTTACTTCGTGGATTTTAATATCCATTGCCGTTTCAATAATCTTAAGTATATCATCCTTCTGAGCATCTTTTTTTGATATGCCGGCACAGAGAGTCGGATCGGCATAGTACTCATTGAAGGAAATCGGTATACCTTTATATATCCTGATTCGCTTCAGGCGCCACATCTTCTGCTCCGCTTCCATTGAGAGGTATTTCTGTACATATTCAGAGGATTCGGTTGTGGTAATTTCAAGCACCTTCACCTGAGAATCGAGTTTTTCAATAGACGCCTTCAGTTTATTAAAACTTTTACCAAGTTCAAACTGCAGCGGTTCCGGATCCATTTTTGATACAGTTGTTCCAAGACCGCGCCTGCGTTCGACAAAGCCGTCGTTTTTTAACTTTTCCATAGCCTTGCGGATTGTTATGTTGCTTGTCTGAAATTCCTTTTCCAGTTCTTCTCCTGTAAAAAGCTGTTTTCCTGGGTTGTACTGCCCCGAAACAATACGTCTCTTCATGGTTTCCGCGATCTGCATAAAAAAAGGAACTGATGAGTTATGATCAAGAGATGTTTTTTCTTTTTTATTTTTTGTACCTGCCATTGCTTATATCCGGATTTTTAAATTAAATATAAATTTAAACCCTATAATTTCAGTATTCCGTATAAATGATCATCAGGTATACTTGTATACCAATGCCGGAAAATATCAATAAGTTTATTTACGGAATCAGAAAACACCTTAAACGCTAAGTAATTGAAGCTTCTATATGTTTTTGAAATAATAGAATATTTTTATTTTTGTATATTCGTATACTATTGACTTATTACAAACTTTTGATTTAATCTGATTTTTTCATCTATAAAATAAAAGACCAGGAGTTAAAAATGCTTAAAATGTTTAAATCTCTCATAGTTACGGCAGGTGCAGCGCTTGTAATATTTTCCTCACCCGTTTTTGCAGGAGATTCATGCGAGCGTCTCACTTCGTTTAAAATTAAAGACGGTAAGATCACTTCTGCATCAATAGTAGAAGCCGGCCAGTTTAAACCGCCTGCCGGGGGGTTTTTAGGCGGAGGACCGGGTGGAACAGCAGTCTATAAAAACGCCCCTGCCTTCTGCCGTGTACAGGCCACACTCACACCCACTTCTGATTCGGACATTAAGGTTGAAGTATGGATGCCTCAAAACAACTGGAACGGCAAACTGGTGGGCATTGGCAACGGAGTATGGGCAGGCAATATAAGTCATTCATCCATGGCGGAACCTCTTGCAATGGGATACGCAACTGCTGCAACTGATACCGGTCATACAGGCATGGGAATGGACGCGAAATGGGCGGTAGGGCACCATGAAAAGCTCATTGATTTCGGACACAGGGCTGTGCATGAAATGACCGTAAAAGCGAAAGAAATACTTAATGCCTACTACGGCAAAAAAGAGGTTTTTTCTTACTGGGTAAGCTGTTCAACAGGCGGACGCCAGGGCTTAATGGAAGCATACAGGTATCCTCAGGACTACGACGGCATATCCTCCATGGCTCCGGCAAACCCTATGACAGGGCTGATGCTGGGCTCATTGTGGACAGGATATGCAGCAATGAAAGATGATTTGCACAGGCTTCCCAATATCATGATTTCAAAAGATGCCTATATAAGTATGTGTGATGAAAAAGACGGCGTAAAAGACGGAATTGTCAGCAATCCTGAGATATGCAGCTATGATCCCGAAATATTAGAGTGCAAAGAAGGTAAACAGGATAACTGCTTCACACAAAAACAGGTCGAAGCATTAAAGGATATATACGGAGGGGTAAAAAACCCGCGAACCGGTGAACTTGTTTTTGCTGGATTTCAGCCCGGCAGCGAACAGCTTCTGGCAATGCTGACCAGCGGTCCGGAGCCTTTTCCGGTAGCAACCTCCTATTTCAGGGACATTGTATTTCAAGATCCCAAATGGGATTTTAAATCCTTTGATTACGATAAAGATCTCAAAGCTGCATTTGATACAGGAAGAGATATACTTGATGTACCGCCTGACGGGCTTTCAGAGTTTTTCAGCAAAGGCGGAAAGCTGCTTCTGTCGCACGGCTGGGCTGACGGCCTTATCCCTGCACAAAATACAATTGACTTTTATAAGGCAATGACATCCAAAATGGACAAAAAATCAAAAGAGTCTGTAAGGCTTTTTATGGTCCCTGGAATGGGACACTGCGGCGGAGGCGACTGCCCGAGTGTCATTGACATGCTTTCAGAGATAGACAACTGGGTGACAAAGGGAAAGACGCCCGAGAGAATTATCGCAGGCACACCGCCTGCCAGCCCCATGAACCCGGATCAGAAACAGATGACACGGCCGCTTTGCCCCTACCCCATGGTCTCTGTTTATAAGGGATCGGGCAGTACGGATGATGCAGAAAATTTTGAATGCAGATAATACTGGGCAATCATTGAATTTGATAAGCTTTTTTCTGTAGTCATGGTTCGTCCCTAAAAAAGGATAGCCGTGACTACAGCTTTTGTAACAGCGGATTGTCATATTTGATCACACCTATTTCACATTACAGCATCTGTGATCATTACTTTAATTCCGGTTTTATCAGTTTTTGCTATAGACTGCCCTCCCCTGCTGACTGAGAAGCCCATAGAAACCAACAAACTCGTAAACTTCTTCCGGACCTGCTCTGACAACCCAGATTCCGGGTAAATTCAGTTTATCCTTTAATATACCTGCGTCTGAGTCGGCATCTTCTCTTGAAGGGTAAAACCCAACCCTTAAACGTGTGTATTTTATATTCTCATGATCAAATTCAGTTAAATAAACAAAATAATTACTGTCCATTAGATTTAACGCCAGCCGGCTTATTTCATCTTTTTTTACATCCGAACTCACATTAATAACCCAGTTAAACTTTTTACAAAGCGAATCGTACAATGCATATTTTTTTGTCTCCCGGGTTAAAAGAATAGCCAGGTTTACACCCGCAGGTAATATTTTATTTTCAACAGGAATGTCTTTTTCCTTTTTTAAACCCGGCTCACTTTTATTCAATATGTATATAAAAGGCCATTTCAATTCATCTCCGTATATGTCTATCTTTTTGGCGATCTCATTCAGTGTATCTCCTCTTTTTGTCAGGTATACTTTATAGGAGATTTCACCGGATGAATTTACATCATCCTCTTCACAATAAACAGGTTCAGCAAAAAGCAGAATTATACTCGGAATCAATATTTTGATTAACAGGCAGGTTTTTATCATATGTGATTATCCCCTTCCCGGAATATCATATAAGGAGTCATTAACCTGATTTACTTTTTCACCTTTTCTTTTTATCGTTTTTATTCTCCGAGGCCAGCTCAATAAGAGGCCTGAAATTGGACAGAGAGTAAAGATGCGCGTAAATCCAGGCAAGATACCCCTTTCTAAAAAGCTCAAGAACAACCTTGTCATCCTGATTTAAGAGCGCCATTTCATCTACCATAAGCAGCCTGGCAATACCAAGCCTGTCTCCTTTCGGCATTGTAATATTGGCCGAAATATCCTTAAACAGCTTATGAGCTTCGAGTATTCTTACTAGGTCTTCCGTGCTTTCATACTGTTTCTGATAATTTTTAAGAAACTCGATTATCTTTTTAAACTCTTTTGTTGTTTCCCCTTTACTGTCAAAAAGAGACATGCCTTCGGGCTTGTCAAACCCTTTATATTCCGTATCAATGCAGACCGCAAAAGAACCGTCCTGCCCGGCATTATTAGCTAAAATATAAGGATAGCGTCTGAAAAAGGCCGGGATATATGCGCCCTTTTTCCATTTACCGTTTTTCTCAACAAAAAGATTTTCACCTTTTCTTAAGCCTAACAGTGCAGCAGGTATAATCTTTTTATCCTTTGACCTTGTAAAAATAACCGGATAATGCTTGGCAGACTCTAAAAACTCCTGTCCTACTATTACCACCGAGTTCAGGTTCTTCACAAAATCAAAATCTTTAAGCGGTTCAACTTTTACTGATTTATGGGCTACTGCATTCAAAAAAACGGGTTTTTTATAGACTGATTCCTGCATCATCTTTGACTCTCCATTATAATCTATTCTTCATCATCTTCCGCCTTTATCCCTGTGCCTGCAAATTGAATCAGATCGCCGTACGGGAAGAACAGGGCATCATCAAAGACTTCCAGTCCATCCATATAGAGATAAAGCTCATTGGCCAGCTCCATCTCATTTTGAGCAATTCCCTGATGATACTTTCTGCTGATCGCATTATCCATATAGGGCCATGCACCCTGAACATCACCGTTAAAGATAATCAGGCCCGGGATATTCAGCCTGTTATAGGTAAGGGCATCCTTCATTCCGCCCTGCAGATTTACTGAAAGGCCGCTTACCAGACCTCCTGCCTGAACAAATAATGTTCCGTCAACGTCAACATCAACCGGGATATCCCATGAGCCTATTGTACCGGATACAGCTGTAAGATTTGCAGTATCTGCTGTAATATCTGTTGCAGTGTCATCATCGTCCATTATTGAGTCTGCTGCAGTGAGAGTTACAGAGGCAGTTCCTCCGTCAACATCACCTATGGCAATATCACCTGAAGTTGAAGTTAAAGTAATATTCCCGTTATTTCCTCCATCGGTTGTTGAAATATCAGTTACTGTAATGTCTCCACCGGCTGTAATATTTATGTAGCCGTCTGAGGTATCAATATCTGCAAGTGTTATGGAATCAGCCTCCACCACCATAATATTACCTGCTGCGCCGACAGATATATCCGCACTGTCCACATCAGTGGTCAGGGTTATACCGGCTGCGGCATCGGCTGTCAGATCATCGCCGATAATCCCAACACCGCTTGTTGTAACGGCGCCGCCCTGCGCATCAATAATGACATCTCCCATTGTGCCGCTGTTAATGCTGCCGACATCAATGGCTCCGCCTGTGCTGGTTATTGTAATATCATTTGTATCCGAATCCGTTAATGATACAACATCCAGGGCTGTGACATCTCCGGCCGCGGTAACGGTTATGCTTCCATCGGAGGTATCAACATCTGCCAGTGTAATAGCGCTGGTTTCATTTATGGTCAGGGCCCCGGCACCTCCCAGGTGAACGGATGCAGATGCAACATCGGTTGTCATAGCTGCTGCCCCTGCTGCCCCTGAACTTAAGTAAATATCATCAGAGCTGAATATCAGGGCTCCTCCGCCGTTAGCTGCTGCCCCTGATGCACCGGTCATTCTGAGATCACCTGTTCCGGCATCAAAACCTGCTGCAGGGATAGTAAGTGTACCGCCGGAATTAAGGGCCAGGCTGTCGCTGCCGGTAAGAGCTATTGAATTGACAGCACCAGCGTCAAGATCACCGGAGGTTGTCAATATAGCGCTTCCCTGGTTTGCCCCGGCAATATTTATTGAGCCGGCAGATATTGTAAGGGCTCCCGCCTGATTAAGGTTAATTGTACTTGATGCTGCAGTTGTTGAGACATTATTAATACTTCCGGTAATTGCTATTTCTATTGCATCACCTGCCTCTGCGGCAAAATCTGTTATTGTTCCGATTGCATTCTGTGCACTCAGGTCTATATCCACAGATGTGATATTTAATGTAACTCCGTTGTTATCGATTATGCTGCCTGCATCGGCATTTAATACAGCCTCGTTATCAGCTGTTACTGAGCCAAGCAGTATATTCCCTGCTGTTGCAGTCAGGGTTATGTCATGAGTTTCATCGCTCCCTGCATCAGCTGAAGTAACGGAGGTTACTGTCATGGAATTACCTGAAATCACCTCTACAGCCCCGTCTGCTGCTGATATATCTGCCAGGGTGAGCGCATCGGTTTCATTAAGGGCTATATCACCGTCGTTACTCATGGCTTCTATGGTGTTAACAGTGGTGTTAATGCGGTTTCCGCCGATTATCCCTATATCATTATCTGCGGCTAATCCAAGATCATCCGCAGTAACAGTACTGTTACCGTCCATATCTGTGATACTGCCTCCGGCTGCCCCTATAACCACATCCGAAGCTGTACCGCCTGTTGTAACAGTATCAATCTCCACATCACCTGAAAGGGCGTTTATTCTTATGTAATTATCATCAGAATCAGTGGTGGAAACAACACTTATTACAGTCGCAGCACCGCCTGTGTCTATGCCTATCATCCCGTTGGATGCCGTAATACTTGTAAGGGTTGCACCATCGGTTTCATCTATATCTATATCTCCTGCAGCCTGGGCATCAAGGGTTAATGTGCCTACTGTCGTATCAAGCTCTATTCCGCCCTGCGCAATTGCATTAAGATCATCACCTGTTATATCTGCCGCACTGTCTGATGCGCCGTCGGATATATCACCTGTGCTGTCGATAGTTACATCACCGGCACCGGCAGCAATAAGACCAACCGGCAGATTACCTATTGAATCGATCATTATATTACCGTCATCCCCGGCATCTGTATCCGCATTTAATGCTGTGGCTGCGGTTACATCTATAACCGATGTTGTACCTATACCGCCTGCGGCAGCTGTGAGACTTATTGTTTCGCCTGTGACATCGGCAGTACCGTCATCCGCTGCACTGTCAATAGCTCCGGTCGAATCAAGAGTTACATTTCCAGCTCCTGCATCCACAAGACCTACGGGTAAATCACCTATTGAATCGATCATTATATTCCCGTCATCTCCTGCATCAGTGTCTGCATTCAATGCCGCGGCTGCGGTTATATCCAGTACGGTCGTTGTTCCTATGCCTCCTGATGCGGCTGTCAGGCTCACAGTACCTGCCGTTATATCCGCAACTCCGTCATCAGCCGCGCCATCTATTGACCCGGCTGAAGTAACTGTTACCATATCATCTGCGGCTGTTAGACTTCCAGCTACGATATCACCGCCGGTTGTGGTTGTAACCGTAATATTCTGACCGGCTCCACCCGCTGTTACCATGGTAAGCGTCATATCGGCATTGTCATTTGTTACGGAAATATCACCGTCTGTAGCTGCGGCCGCAGTTACTGCAAGAGTCTGACCGCCTGTCTGGTCAAACTGAATATCTCCTGTACCTGATGTCAGGCTTGTTACTGTCACCGCGGCATCAGCAAGACTGTCTATATCTATATTTCCGTTTGTCGTATCTGCAGTAACTGCTGTACCTGTCACTTCTAATGTTCCGGCTGCTCCTATTCCGGTTGAAGCATTCAAATCAATAACCGCTGCCATAACATCAGCGTCAGCATCAGTGCCGCTTTCTTCAACAGCGCCTGCAACAGAGGTTATTGATGCTGTACCTGTCCCGGCATTAACATCACCCAGCTCAACATTTCCGGCAGCTGCAGTAAGGGTTATGTCCCCATTATTACCGCTGTCGGTTGTATCTACATCAAGAGCTGTAATGGTTCCTCCTGCATTGACTGTTATAGAGCCGTTGACTGTATCGACATCTGTCAGTGTAATGGCATCAATTTCATTAATGGTAAGATTATTAGCCGCAACATGGGCTGTTATGCTGTTCAGGTCAGCAGCGAGCACTGAATTTCCGCCGCTTCCGCCTGAACTGAAATAGAGATCATCCGCCGAATAAATCAGGGCACCTCCTCCGTTTGCAAGCACGTCAGTGGCCCCGGTCATCCTTAAATCACCTGTACCCGCATCCAGACCGGCTGCAGGAATAGTCAGTGTTCCTCCTGAGTTAAGGGCAAGGCTGTCATTTCCTGCAAGATCTATGGAATTGACGGCACCAGCGTCAAGATCACCGGATGTTGTTAATATTGCACTGCCCTGACCGGCTCCTGCAATGCTTATTGAGCCGGCAGAGATTGTAAGAGATCCTGCCTGGCTCAGATTTATTGTGCTTGATGCCGCGGTGGTTGACGCGTTATTTATGCTTCCGGCAATGGCTATCTCAATAGCATCACCAGTCTCAGCATCAAAATCAGTTATGGCTCCAATTTCATCCTGTGCACTCAGGTCAACATCCACCGAGGTAATATTAACTGTACTGCCGTTATTATCTGTTATACTGCCTGCATCAGCGCTTAATATCGCTTCATTGTCCGCAGTAACGGAATCAAGCAATATATCTCCTGCTGTTGCAGTCAGCGTAACATCATGGGCTTCATCACTTCCCGTATCGGCAGATATAACAGATGTGACTTTCATATCATCGCCGGAAATAACCTCTACTGCACCGTCTGAAGTGGTTATACTTACAAGAGTTACAGCATCTGTCTCATTAAGAGCAATATCGCCGTCAGTTGTACTGTCTGCTGTTATTGTAACAGCAGTTGTATTTATGCGGTTTCCGCCTGTTACGCCTATACTGTTTGCAGCGCTCAGGTTCAGGTCATCTGCAGTCACAGTGCTGTTGGCATCTCCGTCTGTAATACTGCCTGCAGAAGCTGTCAGAATCACATCAGAAACAGTGCCGCCGGTTGTAACTGTATCAACTTCAATATCACCAGCCGAAGCGGTTATTGTAATATCATTTGCATCATCATCCGTTGAGGAAACAACACTGGTAATATTCGTTGCTCCCCCTGTATCTATGGTAATCATCCCGTCTGCGGCTGTTATACTGGTAAGGGTAACACCATCTGTCTCGTCAATATCTATATGGCCTGCAGCCTGAGCATCAAGCGTCATTGTGGTCACTGTTGTATCCAGTTCTATTCCGCCCTGGGCTGTGGCATTCAGATCTGCACCTGTTACATCCGCTGCTCCGTCAGCTGCACCATCTGAGATATTTCCGGTACTGTCGAGAGTTACATTCCCTGCACCTGCAGCAATAAGCCCGACCGGCAGATCACCGATAGAATCGATAGATATATTACTGTCATCCCCGGCATCTGTATCTGCGTTTAAGGCTGTTGAGGCAGTTACATCCAGAACCGACGAAGTTCCTATTCCGCCCACAGCGGCCGTAAGATTAATGGTCGCGCCTTCAATATCAGCTGTTCCATCATCTGTTACACTGTTAACGGCCCCGGTAGAATCAAGAGTGACATCGCCTGCCCCGGCATCAACGAGGCCGACAGGCAGATCACCTATTGAGTCGATCAGGATATTACCGTCGTCTCCGGCATCTGTATCTGCATTAAAGGCTGCTGCCGCGGTTACATCAAGAACTGATGTAGTACCTATTCCGCCCACGGCCGCCGTAAGATTGACTGCTGCACCGTCTATATCGGCTGTTCCGTCATCACTTACACTGTCTATGGCTCCTGTAGAATCAAGGTAAACATCTCCTGTTCCGGCATCTACAAGACCTACAGGCAGATCACCTATTGAGTCGATCATTATATCGCCGTCATCACCTGTAACTGTATCCGCATTTAACGCTGTTGCTGCAGATATATCCAGAACCGATGACGTTCCTATTCCTCCCAGGGCAGCCATAAGATTAATTGTCGCGCCTTCAATATCGGCTGTTTCATCATCACTTACACTGTTAACGGCCCCGGTAGAATCAAGGGTGACATCGCCTGCCCCGGCGTTAACAAGACCTACAGGCAGATCACCTATTGAATCAACGATTATATTGCCGTCATCTCCGGCATCCGTATCTGCATTAAATACTGTTCCTGCGGTTACATCCACTATTGATGCAGTGCCTATTCCGCCTGCGGCTGCTGTAAGGCTTACAGTACCTCCAGCCACATCGGCTGTGTTATCATCCGTTACACTGTCTATGGCTCCTGTAGAATCAAGGTAAACATCTCCTGTTCCGGCATCTACAAGACCGACAGGCAGATCACCTATTGAGTCGATCATTATATCGCCGTCATCACCTGTAACTGTATCCGCATTTAAGGCTGTTGCAGCGGTTACATCAAGTACAGATGTATTTCCTATTCCGCCCAGAGCTGCCATAAGGTTGATATTTGACCCCTCAATATCGGCTGTTCCGTCATCACTTACACTGTCTATGGCTCCTGTAGAATCAATAGTTACATTTCCTGCACCGGCATCAATAAGTCCCACAGGTAAATCACCTATTGAATCTATTAATATATTACTGTCATCACCTGCATCAGTATCTGCATTCAATGCTGTTGCGGCAGTTACATCCACTGTTGATAAAAGGCCTATTCCTCCCGCCGCTGCGGTCAGGTTAATTGTTCCGGCAGTAATATCCGCGGTTCCGTCATCAACAGCACCATCAATGGCTCCGGCTGAAGTAACGGTTACCATATCGTCAGCGGCTGTTACATCACCTGCAACAATATCTCCGCTGGTGGTTGTTGTTAAGGTAACATTCTGACCTGCACCGCCTGCGGTTACTGCTCCAACTGTCATGTCGGCACTGTCATTGGTAATAACAATATCGCCATCTGTCGTAGCGACAGTTGTTACATCAAGGGTTTGTCCGCCTGTCTGATCAAACTGAATATCACCTGTACCTGTTGTGAGACTCCCCGCAGTTACCCCTGCCGCAGCAAGGCTGTCTATATCTATGCTGCCGTCGGTAGTATCAGCAGAAACTGCTGTACCTGTAATATCCAGGGTTATTCCCGTGCCTATACCTGTAACAGCATCCAGGTTTATTATTGTACCGACAACATCGGCTGTATTGTCATTGGTTACACCGTTTATCCCGGCTGTAGAATCAAGGGTAACATTCCCGGCTCCTGCATCTACAAGACCTACCGGCAGATCGCCTATTGAATCTATAAGAATATTGCCGGCATCGCCTGAAACTGTATCCGCATTTAACGCTGTTGCTGCAGTTACATCCAGAACCGATGAAGTTCCTATTCCTCCCAGGGCTGCCATAAGATTAATGGTCGCACCTTCAATATCGGCTGCTTCATCATCAGTTACACTGTTAATGGCACCGGTAGAATCAAGGGTAACATCACCTGCTCCGGCATCTACAAGGCCAACAGGCAGATTACCTATTGAATCTATTATTATATCACCGTCATCTCCGGCATCCGTATCTGCATTTAATGCAGTTGCGGCAGTTATATCCACTACTGATGAAGCTCCGATTCCTCCTGCTGCTGCCGTCAGGCTGATTGTAGCGCCATCAATATCTGCCGTTCCGTCATCCGTTACACTGTCGATAGCACCGGTAGAATCAAGATAAACATCACCGGCACCCGCATCTACAAGACCTACAGGCAGATCACCTATTGAATCCATCATTATATCGCCGTCATCGCCTGTAACTGTATCTGCATTTAAAGCTGCGGCTGCGGTCACATCCAGAACCGATGAGGCGCCTATTCCTCCCAGGGCGGCCATAAGGTTGATATTTGAGCCCTCTATATCCGCTGTTCCGTCATCAGTTACACTGTCTATAGCGCCGGTAGAATCAATGGTTACATCACCTGCACCGGCATTAACAAGGCCCACAGGCAGATCACCTATAGAATCTATTATTATACTGCTGTCATCACCGGCATCTGTGTCTGCATTCAGCGCCGCTGTTGCTGTCACATCTATTATTGATCCTGTCCCTATCCCGAGCGCTGCGGCTGTCAGGTTAATTGTTCCGGCTGTTATATCTGCAGTTCCGTCATCAGTTATACTGTTGATTGAACCGGCTGAAGTTGCTGTCACTGTATCGTCTGAGGCTGTTACATTTCCTGCGATAATATTGCCGCCCGTAGTTGTTGTTAAGGTGACATTCTGCCCGGCTCCTCCTGCGGTAACAGTTACAAGTGTCAGGTCAGCATTGTCATTTGTGATAACAATGTTACCATCGGCTGTTACAGCAGAAGTTACATCAAGGGTCTGTCCTCCGGTCTGATCAAACTGAATATCTCCAGTACCAGTTGTAAGGCTTGCCGCTGTTACTCCTGCAAGTGCAAGGCTGTCAATATTGATATTACCGTTTGTTGTATCTGCAGTTATTGTTCCGCCTGTAACATCAACAGCCCCTGCTGAGCCGATTCCTGCTGCGGCATTTAAATCAACCGTTACGGCCGTTACATCAGCGCCTGCATCAGTACCGCTTTCGTCTATAGCGCCTGCAGCCGCATTTATTTCTGCTGTTCCTGTTCCGGCATTCACATCTCCCAGAAGCACATCTCCGCCTGTGGCAGAAAGGGTGATATCTGCATTATTTCCGCTGTCAGTTGTATCCACATCTGCTGCAGTTATGGTTCCGCCGGCAGTTACACTTATTGTTCCGTTAAAGGTATCAACATCTGCCAGGGTGACAGCATCCGATTCTGTTACGGTTATTGTTCCGGCTGTTGCTGTGGTTAAGTCTGCACTTGATATAGCTGTATTGATGTTAATAGATCCGTCAGTATCAGCCGTTAACTGGTTAGCACTTATCAGGCCTGCAGTCCCCGCTGCCTGGGTTGTGATATCACCGGGTGCCCCGTTTGCATCCAGAATCACATTCCCTGTTGTAGTCACATTATCAAGGGTTATGATATTGGCCCTGACTGTAAGATTACCTCCGTTTGTAGAAAGCAGGGTACTGTTATCGGCCATTACATAACTTAAAGCCTCATTTCCGGCCCCGTTACCCCTGATAATTATATCGCCGTCAGCAGTGCCGACTGTAACCCCGTCTGACTGAACAATATTGCCTGAAGCTTCAATGGTAATATCCCCGGCACCTATTGTGCTTATATTCGCACTTATAGCTATATTAACAGGCGGATCAATTAATATGGAACCGCCTGATGCACTTATTCCCAGGCCCTGAATACTGAGGTCCTGTCCATTCTGGGTATAGGTAATATCCGAAGCATCACCTGTGGTCATGCTGTTGATGGCCACTGCGCCTGCAGGAGTATTTATCAGGGTTATTACACCTGCTGTTGTATCAGCGGTAATGCCTGATGTCCGGATCTCTATTGCGCCTCCTGTCCCGATGCCGGCTGCGGCATTCAGATCCAGGGTTCCTGCAAGGATATCCTGGGCGTCCGCATCGGATCCGTCAGTAATTCCGCCGCTTACAGCGCTTAAAACAACAGTACCGCTGGTATTGATATCATAATTGGCACCTACGGCTGAGTTAAGGGCAATGCTGTCTGCATATACGCTTAAATTATATGTATTTGCGGCAGATCCGAAAAAATCATCATCAAATGTAAAACTGTTGCTGGTTACGCCTATGCCGATATCAGTAAGGCCTGCAGGTAAAAGCCCGCCGAATGAACTGCTTGTCATTGCAGCATTAAGAAGATTGAGGTAAAGCTTGTTGCCTGCATTCATGGTTAAGTTAAGGGTAGGACTTCCTGTCAGGTCAATATCCAGATAACCGGCAGGAATATTTCCTGCACCTGCTGATGCGCCTATATCGGTGCCGGAATTAAGATTTATAACCGAAGCCATAATACTGGTTGTGCCGTCATCGCCATCATCATAAATAGCTCCTGCGGCAGTAATACCGGCAGTATCACCGTCAGCAGAAATATCACCTAAAGTAACATCTCCTGCGGCTGTGGTTGTTATGGTAATATCATTATTTCCGCCTGCTGAAGCGGAGTTTACAATTAAATCCCCGTTATCGTTTGTGACAGTGACAGCACCATCCGTTGCTGAGGCTGATGTCACAGCCAGATCCTGACCGCCTGTCTGGTCAAAGATAATGACCCCTGTGCCTGTTGTAAGGCTTGATGCTGTGACTGTACCTGTCGGGGAAAGATTATTGATATCCACGTTGCCGGCTGAAGCATCTGCACTCACGCTAGTTGTACGAATATCCAGCGCATCGGCAGCCCCTATTCCTGTAGCGGCTTCAAGGGCAACAGATCCGGCAATTATATCAAGAGCAGTATTAAAATCAGCCCCGTCTGTTATTCCGCCCACAGCAGCTCTTAAAAGAACATCACCGGTTGTGTTTATGTCCATATCACCGCCGACATCATCGGAATTAAGAATAATATTGTCGGCAATTACGCTCAAATTAAAGGCATTGCTGTCTGCTGCGGTACCAAAAGCTTCATCATCAAAGGTAAAATCGTTATCACTTACACCTATACCGACATTAGTGAGATTATTTGGAAATATGCCTGAAACAACGCTGGAAGACATGGCTCCGTTTGTAAAGTTCATGTACACGCTTGCTCCGGCATTCACTGTAAGAGTTATAGCAGGATCGGGATCAGGTGTCAGATCAATATCCAGGTAACCTGACGGCACAGTACCGCTGCCTGTACCTGATCCAATATCGGCTCCGGCAGTAAGATTAATGGTTGATGCCGTAATATCGTTGGCATTATTTCCGTCATCCAAAATAGAGTCTGCAGCGGTAATATCTACCTGATCATCATCAGCCGTTATGCTCCCGGCAATAACATTTCCTGATGTAGCTGTTGTCAGAACGATATTACCTGCGCCGCCGGCTGTGACCGTATTAAGAGTCAGATTTGCACCGGTGTTGCTTAAAGTAATACTGCCTTCAGTATTTGTTGTAGCATTGGAAACAGTAAGTGCAGTTCCGCCGGTCTGATCAAACTGAATATCCCCGGTTGAAGTAGCTAGGCTGCTTACAGTGACGGTTCCTGATGCGATACTGTCAATATCTATATTTCCGTTTGTTGTATCTGCACTCACTGATGTTCCGGTAATTTCAAGAGTGCCTGCAGCGCCTATACCTGTTGCCGCATTAAAGTCAATGGTTCCTGCGGTGATATCTGCTCCCGCATCTGCCCCGCTTTCTTCTATTGCCCCTGCAGATGATGTAAGCGTTACAATACCTGTACCTGCATTAATATCGGAAACCTGCAGGTTGCCGGATGTGACCGTAATGCCTATATCATTATTTGAATTATTTGCAGCCGTAACCGATACGCCCTGGGTACTGGTTACATTGATTACCCCTGACTGATTGACTGTAAGATCCATGGTATTTACGGTCAGGTTTGTCATAACTATGGAGGTATCGGATGTGACTGTAAGGTCGTCTGCAGTAACGGAAAATACAGCAGTAACACTTCCGCTGTTGATGTCACTTCTTTCTCCTGCATTTATTGTAAGATCGCCTGTCCCTAGGTCTATAGCCGCATTTATGATAACATCCTCCCCGGCAATCAAAGAAAGGTTGTTATTGCTGGCTGAATTGATTGCAGTTGATACGGTAATATCAGCACCCTGGGGAGCAACCAGAGAATCCGAATTGAGCTGGGTACTAACAATTACATTATTTGATGAAAGACTGGTAATAAGGTCATCTATGTCCAGAATTGTTGTTCCTGAGCTTCCGTCAGAAGCCCATGTTCCGGCAGGAGATTCCTGGAGAGCGGATGAATCCACATCCTGTATTGTGATATCAACAGGATCAATATAAAAAGTTCCGGTGCTGCCGTTTACGGCTGATGTATCAGCTGTTCCTCTTATTTCAACATTATCACCGCTTACCTCTATAAATCCGCCGTCACCGGATATGCCGCCGCCCTTTGCCTGTATTTCCGCGCCGCTCCTGAACAGTGAAAGGCCTTCGGAAAAAATAAATATATCACCGCCGTCTGAATCAGCACCCGCACCGTTTGCCTGTGTCAGGCTTCCGCTGCCAAGTGCAGTTGCCTCTGTTGACCTTACGGAAATCTGCCCGGCATATCCTCCGCTTCCTGCATTGGCCACTGCAGTTCCAAACTGGCCTGCGTACTCGCCTTCTATATTGATAATCCCCCCGTTTTCGCCCGGGTCATCTCCCGAAGCATCAAGGATTCCGGAGTTTATTACACTGCCTTCATCCCCTCCTATCAGCTCTATAACACCGTTTTTTTCAACAACAGTACTGGCTTCGATGTAGCCCTCGTTATTTACTACATTATCCAGTATACCGTTAACCGTTTCAGCCGTAAGAAGGACCCTGCCTCCTGCAGCAGATATCTGCCCGGAATTTAGAACAGCAGAGGTCATCAATGCCCCGTCAGGGCTCATAATCTGTTTTGCTATACCTTCATCAATCGAAAAATTCAGTAATCCGTCGCCGTCAAAATCGATTGTCATATCACGGCCTGCAGCCAGTACAACCTCTCCGCCGTTGGCCTCGATATAGCCGTTATTAAGGACAGAGCCGCCTGCCAGTATTGCGTACCCTCCCTTACCCACAGTAATATCACCTTCATTTATAACAAAAGAGCCGTCACCTTCCTGGCTGAACTGGTAACGGCCTTCAAAAAAGTCATCTTCATCAAGTGTCAGGTTTGAAGCCAGAAACCCTGCAGTATTGATGGAAGCTTCGCTTCCTATCAGGATACCTCCAGGATTCAGCACCCACACCTGACCGTTGGCTGTCAGCTGGCCGAGGATGCTGGAATAATCCTGACCTGAGACACGCTGGACAAATATTGCATCGGACGAAGGCTGATTATAAATATGAGTTTCATCGGATGCTATATTGTAACTGTCTACATTATTAAAAACTTTTTGATCTGTCTGATTATAGGTGGTTACAGCGCCGTCAACAATTTGAGTAAAACCCTCACCAGCCATGCCTGCAGCAGGTATGGCAGACAGGACCAGTGCACCGCCTAAAGACACTCCAATATTTTGAAATCTGAGTAAATTTCGGTCAAAAGCACTGAAATTCCCTTTCTTCCGTCTCATCTTTTTTTCTCTTTTCATTTTAATTCTTTTGATCTGTCTGCTCAAACTTGCCATGATAATATCTCCTATATTGGTAATAGGTTTATGGTTCGATATATTATAGCTAAGGTTTTGGAATGGTCCCCGGTCTTTAGTTGTTTATAATCAATTGAAGATACCAGGCGCCGTTAGAGTCTACATCTTCATCCAGCGGATCATCCCCTCCCACGGACTTGGCATAATCAACCTTAAACTTCAGGTAACGGGAAAACTCAAACCGGATACCGGCCCCGGCACTTAAACAGGTACTTTCAATCATGCCTCTTTCTGCTGCCAGTGTATCTTTAAGAGCAACCTTTCCGTAATCCATAAAGGCCGCGAGCTGGAACCCGATTTTATTATCTTTGTATACAGGGACTCTTAATTCGGCGGTGCTGTAAAATCCGTTATCTCCGCTGAATTCGCTCATATTGTACCCGCGGACTGTGCCCGGTCCTCCAAGATGCATCTGTTCGGAAGAAGGAAGTCTTGAGTTGGTAATCTGAGATGTCATGGATATCAGACCGATCAGGTTGCCGGGAAGCTTCTGATAACGGGAATAGTTTATCATCAGTTTAAAAAAGCCCGGTTCAGACTGGAGCCTTACCATATTGATATCTCCGTTGTCTGACCCTCCGAAAAGATCGCTGAATCCCTGGTACCCGGTAAGAGTAAAGTCTGTTACCCCTCCGCTTAAAATATTGTCCGTACTCTGGAACCTGATTCCTAAATGAGCCGTTCTAAGCTTGTCCCGGCCTATGGTCTGGTTTGCAAACTGTTCATCAACATTATGAAATCCAAACCCGATATCACCCCAGAGACTGAGATTGCGGGTTCTGATAAAAGGATAATTAAACCAGATTCCGCCCTTTTCGGTATCACCTGTTATGTCAAACACCTCATACTCTTCACCGAGCTCATATGACAGAGCAGCAAGATAAACACCCATGCGGATACCGGAATAACCAAGGGGCATAACATAATCGGCACGGCCGTATATCAGGTCATCAGTTCCTTCAGGTCCGGTTACAGCCCTTACAGATATCCGGTCGCCAAGCCCGAACAGATTATTGAATGCGGCAGAGGCACCGATACGGTGTTCGGCAACATATTCACTTCCAAAATTGTTATAGTCTATTCCGAACTGATAGGGTTTTTCTTCAATTACATTTATTACAAGATCCGAAGTTCCGGGGCTGTCTCCGGGCTTCAAGGTTGCCCTTACCTTTAACCCTGGATAATCCATCAGCTGAAGCAGCCCTCTTTCAAGATCAGCCAGCTTTATGGCTCCTTCCGCGCGAATCAGCTTGAGAGTATTCTTTATAAGCTTGCTGCTGTATTTCCGGCTGCCCTTTACATGGATTTCTCCCAGGCGTCCTTCCCTTATTTTAATTATTGCCCTGTTTTTGACAGTCTGGGGAGGAATATAGGCCCTGCTTAAAATATAGCCCTGCTGTCTGTAAAAACTGGTCAGGATATCGGCCATTTCAAGAAGCGTATCGACCTTGATCCGCTTTCCCATATAGCCGTTCAGCATAGAGACAAGCTCTTCGGATGAAAATATTCTGTTTCCTTCAATGGCAATGTCCTGCAGCAGAAAAGAGACGTCGCTCTTTCCCTCAAATCTCCTCCCGTTATTATCTTCTATCTGTATTTGTGGAAGAGTGTCAGGTTCACGTGCATTCCGCTCTTTGATTGAATCTTCAACTGCACCGGGTCCAGGCGGTCTTACAGTTTCGGCCGCAGCCTTCTGAGGGGTTAGAAAAGAAAGACCAAACCCTGCAATCAGTAAAACCGGAAAGATATACCATTTTTTTTTAATAAGCTAGCCACTACTGCCTCCTTCAAATATGAGTATTAATAAGGTGGTTAAGACTTACTTATATTTCCGTTTTCAAATATTAAAGATTTTGCAAATGTAAGGCGTTAATAATCAGACAAATGAACAAACAGTTAAAGCCTGTTCATCATTCTATGAGTTATTGCATATGATTTTTGAGAGGAATTACAGATCAAGAGAGAGTGAGTATCAATAACTGTAACCAGTTTTGTTATCTCGCAGTCTTTGAAATAGAATAGCGAAAAAACTCATTTATTAAAATTTAAGCGTAAATGCTATCATTATGAAATAGGAAAATAAATACTAAAAACACAAAAAAACAGTTTTTTGGTAAATTATTTAAACGTTGGAAGCTTATATTTTCTTTTAATTATTTAAAATCAAACAGCCGGTCAAATAAACACAATTAATTCACATAATAAGGTAACCGCTTTAATTACTTGACTTTATCAGCATTCAGAGACGATAATAATCTTTATATTCCAGTATTTTAACATCATCGGCAAATCACATTTTTATACTTTCAAAAAAGAGAGAATGAAAAACCATGAATGATTCCGATATTACAAAACATTCCTATCTGGTAACACCTTTGCCTGTACTGCCCAATAACGCTGAAAATACAAAAGAGACTGCCCAGGAAAAAGAAGATAACGGAATCATGGTTCCCAGGGAAAAAATAAAAGAACTGAACAGATATATAAGGACAGCCAGGCGTCTGAAAGAAAATTACCTGAAATTAAAAGACGATTATATTGCCCTTCAGGAACAGTATGCACTTAAAAAGATCAATAATTATGTCAACGAGCTGAAATTATTGGATTTCACAGACAATCCCCAGGCGATGTCCTTTATTAATAAAATTGAAGAACATCTTGCTTCTGTGATAAAAGACCGGAGAGCCTGAACTTATGCTCAATAAAAAAAACAGGACACAGACCTGGAAAGAAAAAAACTCCGAGCTGATCACGCTTATAAATTCCGGAGAAATGGAAAAGGCGGCTGTTCTGGGCCAGGAGCTTCTTAAATTTGCTGAAAAGAATTTTCAGACTGACTCAAGAGAAAGGGCCACAGCCAGTAATAATATGGGAATGGTATTTTTACTGGAAAAGGATTATGAACTGGCAGAAAAATGTTTTAAAGAAGCACTTAAGATCAGAAAACGGATTTTTGGCAGTAAACATAATGAAGTAGCTGTTATTTTCATGAATCTTGTCCAGCTCTACAAAGCACAGGCTGATGAGATATTTTTAAACAATCCTGTTCAAACCTGAAAAACAGATATTTAATTTGACTAATACTGTAAATTCATATATTTAATGACGTTTCTGAATTTAAAGGGTAAAAAACTCTGTAATATAAATATCCGAATCTATAAAAGGAGGAGACATTTTTAAATGGCAAGCCATAAAAAAAGTGAAAGAAAGCGCGAAATTGAAAGAAGAAGGCACCGCAGGAAAAAAAGGCTTAAACTGAAAGCCAAAGAGGAAGCTGCAAAAAAATAGTAAATACAGGGCAAAGATAATTTAAATATTTTTTTACTGCCCTTATAATAAAAAGTCAGAGTATATCAGGCATATAAAGTTATAAGAAGGAAAAATATCATGACAACCAATGCAAAAAAAACCAAGGCAAAAAGAAGCCATCACGATCATCCCAACAAGGCTAATTTAAAGACAGCCCAGAAACGGGAAGATAACAACCGCAGTGTTCTTAAAGAACTTGCCGAAAAGGATAAATAATTATCCCTTTTCCAGGCAGCTTTATTTTCTGCCTTTAAAAGCTGCAGAAACAAATGAGATAAAAAAACATTAAACCATCTTTTTTTTAAAGGTGGTTTATTTGTTTTTTATCAACACATCTCCTTAACAGGGTTCACAATTTCCAGCCACACCATTTCAAGCATCCTGTTACTAAGGCTCCCAATCCGTAGTGGAATTTTAATTTTCCTTCTGCTATATTGACCGCCATTAACTAATTATTATTTTTAAACACATGCGGAAAAAAACAGATAAACTAAACAGCCTGATCGGAAAACTGCTTATTCCTGACTTTCATTATCCCGATGACCAGAGAGTCCGTATTAAACATGGAATGGTGGCAGGATGGACATCCATAGCAGTCAACATTCTTTTATTTGCGGTAAAACTTGTAATGGGAATGATGTCAGGATCAATATCAATCCTTGCAGATGCTTTTCACCTGCTTTCACACCTTGCCAATTCAATAATACTTGTTGTGACATTCTGGGTAACTTCAAAACCGGCCACTTCAAAAAATCCCTTTGGACACGGAAGAATGGAGCATATAGGGCCTCTGATCATGTCCATATTTCTTTTTGTATCCGGTATCCAGATAGCTGAAAAATCATTCCATCATGTTCTTCACCCCCAGGAGGTTCATTACTGGCCCGCCCTTCCATGGATTCTTTTAGGAACTGTTTTCATCAAAATCATTATGAAGCAGTTTATTCATTTTCTGGGAGACAGGGTTGATTCACACGCAATAGTAGCAAATGCACAACACCAGTGGATAGAAGCTGTCAGCACCATGACCGTTATAACAGGACTTGTTCTGGGGCATCACTTTCACATCCCGGAAGCAGACGGGTACATAGGCATAGCTGTATCTCTCTGGATACTCTACCTTGGTTACGCCCATGGAAAACATGCACTTGTACCGATTTTAGGAAAAGCCCCTGATGCCCACGTAATACAGAGCATAAGAGAAACAGCCAAGTCCGTTGATGGAGTATATGATGTTCATGAGATAATAGTTCATGATTACGGCTCATTATATTTTATATCACTGCACTGTGAGATCCCCGAAGAATACGGTCCTGCAAAAATGCACGAGATCACGGAAAATTGCGAGGAAAGACTCAGAAAAAGATTTGGCGGTGAAGTTGTGTGCCACAGTGATCCGCTTCAGCAAAGAACAGATGACATTCTTGCAGTAGAAGAAAAATTTGCGCTTGCAGTTTCCGAAGATTCCAGAATAATCAACTATCATGATTTCAGAGTGGTTTCGGAAACGGAAAAAACAATTTTAATAATAGCGGATATAGATGCGGATAATCACATACCGGTATCAGAATTTTCCGATATTGCGCATTCCCTTGAACAAAGGGTATTAAGAAATATTCCGAATCTCAGTTACTGCTCATTTTATGTAACTCCAATATTTGCCTATTAATAAAGATAAAAAATGAAAAACATAAACAACAGCATAATAATAACGGCCGCAGCTTTAATATCTCTTTCTCTGTTTAACGGATGCGGCAGTAAGCTGTGCACAAAGGGCGACTGCGATGACGGGTACGGACATTACGAAATTCCCGACGGAATAAAGTATGAAGGCTACTGGAAGCAGGGCAAATACAACGGAAGCGGAAAAATATACTTTCCCGGCGGAGAAATCTACGAAGGCAGATTCGTAGACGGTATACAGAACGGCCAGGGCACCATGAACTACAAAGACGGCACGGTATACACCGGTGAATGGAAAGACGGACTCAGGCACGGTCAGGGCGAGTACACATTTTTAAACGGCGCAAAATACTCCGGCCAGTGGGATCAGGGGAAAATAACCGGCACCGGAAAAATGGATTACACTGACGGAAGCATTTATAAAGGTGAATTCAGAGAAGGGAAAAGAAATGGAAAAGGAGAACTGCTCCTGGCAGATGGGGACATCTATATAGGTGAGTTTGTTGATGATGAGATAAAAGGCGAAGGCTCCTTCCTTTTGAAGGACGGGACAAAGTATGTAGGGATATTTAAAAACGGTCTACTCAACGGGGAAGGCACAATTTCCTATCCGGACGGAAGTAAATACCAGGGGCAGTGCGAAAATAATATAAGGTCGGGCCAGGGTGTTTTAACATTAAAGGACGGAAGGACATACAAAGGCCGCTTTGAGAACAGCCTTTTTCAGGGATACGGAGAATATATCCTTGAGGACGGATCAGTATATAAAGGTGAATTCACAAAAAACTGGATTACCGGAAATGGTGAAATGCTTTATGCAGACGGATCCAGGTACACAGGCCTTTTTAAAAACGGCAAAAAGAATGGCGAAGGTGCACTTGTCATGCCGGACGGCGACAGGTATGAAGGCGCGTTTGTAAATGACCTGAAACAGGGCTCAGGAAAAATGACCTATGCTGACGGACTGATATATGAAGGCAACTGGGAAAATAATGTAAGAAGCGGACATGGAGCCCTGATATTTCCTGACGGAACAAGATATACAGGAAACTTTAAAGACAATCTCTTTAACGGCAAAGGAAACTTAGAACTTCCTGACGGGTCGAGGTACAGCGGATCTTTCATTAAAGGAAAGATATCCGGAAAAGGTAAAATGATCTATCCTGACAACAGGGTATATACAGGTGACTGGAAAAACGAAAAATGGAATGGAGACGGCCTTCTGAAATGGCCTGACAAAAAAGAATACAGGGGTGAGTTTAAAAACGGAGAAATAACCGGAAAGGGCCTTATGAAATACCCTGACGGAAAACAGTATAATGGTGAAATGGTTAACGGCATTATACAGGGCAAAGGAACTTTTACATGGCCTGATGGAAGAAAGTATAAAGGAGACTGGAATAACGGTAAATACAGCGGCTACGGCACATACACGTTCCCTGACGGAAGGACCTATAACGGTTACTGGAAGGACGGAAAATACAACGGACAGGGCATCCTGACCTTTCCGGACGGAAGCGTTTATACAGGCGAGTGGAGAGACAACAAAATGCACGGTCTGGGTACACTTGTTTCACCTGACAATAAAAAAACAACAGGGATATGGAGAAACAGCATCCTTGTTGAAGAAAAAAAATAATATCAAAACGGTTTGAAGTACCCGGCTCAGGCCAGGAGCCAGAACCTACCCAACCCTTTTAATAAATCTGGCTTCAGCCGGCCCTTTTTTTTGACCATACCCCTTTACGGCAGTCCGGCCTTTTTTGAGACCTTTTATTTCACCCAGAAGCACATCTTTTTTTTCAGCAACCATCTGCTCAACCTTTTTATCGACTTCCATAATTGAATTGATAATTTCCGATATTTCCTGGTTCATTCCCTCCGCCATATCTCTTTCTTTTTTAGCGGCCTTATCAAAAAGGTGTTTATATTTTTTCTGATCAGAGTCAATCTCCCGCCTTATTCGTTCACGTTTTCCGGCCAGGACAAGAAACTCTTTCATTTGATCATTGCAAACCAGCTGTTCCTGCCTGTCAGCAAGAGTTTTCATTTTCTGCAGATTATTTTTTTTAATTTCCAGTATATCTATAGTATCCACTTTCAATTCTCCTTTAGCTTTTTACAAGCAATTCTAATGCCACCCGGATGCAAATAACAGTATATTTATTTAGCAGCAAAACAGCCTTTTCTTTCAGGAACTTACCCGGGCTGACATTTCTTTGTCCTTTTTAATAACCCTCGGGTATTACCGCAGTCAAATAGTCAATTTTTTGACAGCCTATCAAGCTGTAAATATCCTGTCCCTATTTTGACGCTATCCTTTTTTAATCAAATTATTCAATAACTTACAAACACAATAAAAAACATTACCCAATAAAAAAACTTAAAATCCCGAATGGCATAGTATGTGCTATTCTCCTGTGTATGGAAATATTTTCACAAGGAAACTGCATAATGAAAAAACTGTTTACAAAAACTGTATTTATTGTCTGGCTTATACTTCTTCTCGGCTTCTGTGCCACAGTTTACTGCGTTGCAGGAGATTCAGGATACCTTAAAGATCTTCCTGAAGGAGTTTACCTGGATATTGACCGGGATTTTTATGAAGCATTAAACTCAGAAAGAGTAAAAACCTACAGCAATGATAAATCAGCGGAATACCTGAGACAGATAGCGGTATCGTCAAAGTTTACTGTGGAAACCAACTTGCGGATAATCAGACAGCAGGAAAAAATAATAGGCCTGCTTGAAAAAATAGCTGACAACAAAGGCAAATGAGAAAAATAAAAAACATTATCATATTCGGATTTCTGATATCCGGCTTTCTTTTTACCGGAAGTCCGGCTTTTGGTAATCCTGATGAAAACAGGATTTTTGACGTTAATGCTGTTTCAACGGAGCAGGCAGCAGCTCTTTCCTTTGAAATGTCAAAAAAACCTTCATTTTCGCTTAAGCCTGTCAACAGTAAAGGGATAATATTCTCCTTTGTTAATGTTGAAGAACCTGACGAACTCAGGATTAAAATAACAAGCATTCCGTTTTTAAGTCCTGTTACCACAAATGCAGAGGACAGCGTTTCATTTATGTTCTCAACTCAGGCAGCGCCAGGTAAAATTGAGTGTGCCTGGATTGAAAAAAAATCGGTATTTAATATAAACATCCTGTTTACGGCAGATACTGAAGCAGAAAAGGTAGATTCTGAAAAAGAAATTTCCAGGATAAAAGACATCCGGTTCGGGTTTAGAGACAGCGGAACAAGGATGGTTTTAGGAACCGAAGGAAAACCGGACTGGGAAATAAAATATACCGGAAATAACAGCCTGCTGCTTGATGTTCATGCATCTTCAAATGCGGTTAAAACCAAGACATACTATTCGGATAAATGGCTGAGCCAGGTTAATTTAAAAAACAAGGGAGCAGATACTACCGAAATGAACCTGAATCTTCAGACTGCTCCGGAACAGATAGGCATATTCTGGATGAATGTCGGAAACAGGCTTGTACTGGACCTCTTCAAAGAACCTGACACAAAATTAACCTCATTACCTGAAAAATATGAAGAAAATGCAGAGCAGAAAGATGAAAACAGATTCAGAAATTTTGTTCGGATGAAGATCGAAGAAGAACCGGAAGCAGATAAAAAAATAAAACCCGTTGAGACTAAACCCGGAGAACAGCCGGAGGCGGCTGATCCGATATTGGAAGCTGAGAATAATGAAGCAAATACATCAGCTCCAAAAACGGAAATAACTGCCGAAATGGGCAGCGAATTGATGGGAAGCCTTCCGAACAGTATAGAAGAAAATATTGATTTTGACAGTCTCAGCGCTGAAGAGGCATTTTTTTACGGACGCATAAAACAGGCCAGGGATATTGATGATTACAGCACCGGAATAACACTGGCAAACGAGTTTCTGAATAAATTCAGTGAGTCGCCTCTGCGAGGCACGGTTTCTTTCTGGAGAGGTGATTTTTATTTTCGCCAGTGGGAAAAAGGAGAAAAAAAACTCGGACAGAAAGTCATACTGGCATATAAATATGCAACTGACAGATTCGGATATTCACAGAATGTACAGATCTCCTATATAAAAATGGCAAAGGTGACATCGGATATGGGTGACGGCTATGCCGCGCTGGGATATCTTCTGACTGTCCTTACAAAAAAAGACCCGGAATACATGCCCCTTGCCTATCTGTACAGGGCAAGAATATTTCTGGCAATGAACCAGCCTGACAAGGCTATTAAGGATCTGAAGATCCTTATTGATGAATACAGTAAAACCCCATATGCCGTTGCAGCAAACCTCTGGATAGGCGTATATTACCATGAACTTGGCCTGTACGATAGAGCTGAAGCCCAGTTCAATAAAGTTCTGCAGACGAATCCTGACCTTTATCTTGAGCACCCTGAGTTCATTCTTATGAGCGCAAAAAATTACCTCTATCTTGAGCAGTACAAAAAGGCAAGAGCTCTCCTTTTCAAGGCCGTCAATCTTGGCGGTCAGGAGGAAAGCATAGACATGCTTTTAGCCCGTATAGGAGATACATACCATAATGAGAACAATGACAGGGAAGCTGAAAAATATTACAATATGGTAATAAATTACTACCCTGAAAGCGAAGGAGCATCCATATCAAAACTCAGGATTGCTGAATATCACTCCGACATGTCACTTCTTGACAAACTCATACAGGACAATACGGAAGATCCCATAAGCGAGCTGGCAATACTGGAAAAAGCGGAACAGCTATACAAAAATGAAAATTATGGTGAGGCAATAAAGACCCTGAAGAAGATCACAGACAAGCCGCTCCTGACAGAGATCAGAAAAGAGGCAAAAGGTCTTTTCACCCATTATATTGAAAAAGAACTGGAAAGACTCAAAAAACAGGGTGCCTACAGAGATCTTTTGAACCTTTATGAAGACAACAGGATGAACTTATCGGGAAGACTTAATCCGGATGCCTACCTTATAATAGCGGAAGCATACAAAAATACAGGAAGAAAGATGGAGGCCATAACTGCCTATAATAATATCAGGCCCTATGACCTGAGCCCGGAAAAAGCAGGTACATATATTTACGGACTGGGTGAATGTTATGCATCTTTTGGCGAGACAGAAAGGGCAATATCATTCCTTGAAAAGAATAAAAATGAAAAGATGGACAGCCAGGACAAGCTTAATATCAACCTGATGCTGGCAAACCTGTATATGCAGAAAAGAAAAAACAAAGATGCATCAAAACTGTATCAGCTTGTTTTAAAAGACATAGACAAACTGCCTCCTAAAGAGGGTGCTGAGGCATATCTGAACCTTGGGATAGCATTAAAGGCCCAGAAAAAATATAACGAGGCAAAAAGTGCATTTACCCACAGCATAGGCATTGCCCTTGAAAAAAATACTGCCCAGAATGTTTTTCAGACAGCATACACCGAGCTGGGAGATGTTCTTTACTCCGAGGGAGAGTATAAAAAAGCAGCCAGGGCTTTTGAAAAGGGATTTTCATACGGAACCGATACCGAAGCCCCCGGATACTGGGATTACAGATTCAGGCAGGCAATGACCTATCTTAAAACCGGAGAAGAAGACAAGGCCGAAACACTGTTTAATGAGGTCAGTGACGGCGGAAACGAAATACTGCAGCAGAGGGCTCAGTTAAAACTAGGGTCTATAGAACTTGCAAGACAGATGAAAATTTTATCAATGGGAGTCAATTGATTAGTAATGAGTGATTCAAGCAATAACATACTCTGGACAGCATCGGATTTTACTATTCCTGAAGATATCTGGAAACGTCTGGAAGACCGCGGATTTAAAGTTCTGCTCTCAGATAAGAACATGGATGTTAATGATAAAATAGAAAACCTTTCACCGCGGCTCTGGGTCGGTCAGATAAACGGAGATTCCAGGTCGGTTCTCTCACAGTTGAAGGATATAAAGGCAAAGATGCCTCTCCTTCCTGTTGTTTTAATTGCGCTTGATTCAAATGTTGAAGACGCGGTAAGTGCCATAAAACTTGGAGCATTTGACTACCTTAACGGAAAATTTTCTACTGAGCAGCTCTGGGCTATCCTGGAAGCTGCTTTATCGGATTATTATGTTCCTCCTGTCTCGCAGGGCAGCAGGGTTAAAGCGCAGCCCGCAAAAAAGAAACTGATTGCATCACACCCAGCAATGGAAAAGCTGCTTCAGATGGCAAAAAAAATTGCCCCAAGCAGATCCACTGTTTTAATCAGGGGAGAAACAGGTGTGGGCAAGGAGGTTATGGCCAGGTATATTCATGAAAACAGCGACAGAAAGGACGGCCCTTTTATTGCTGTCAACTGTGCCGCACTTCCGGAAAATCTCCTTGAAAGCGAACTCTTCGGCCATGAAAAAGGAGCCTTCACAGGAGCTGTAAACAGAAAAAAAGGAAAATTTGAGCTCGCAAGCGGGGGTACCCTGCTCCTGGATGAAATCAGTGAAATGGCTGTTTCCATTCAGGCAAAACTTTTAAGGGTGCTCCAGGAAAGAGAAATAGACCGGGTTGGCGGTCAGTATACCATACCAGTTGATACCCGGGTTATAGCCACAACCAACCGGGAACTGGAAAATGAAATAAAAGAAGGAAACTTCAGGAGCGATCTGTATTACAGGCTTAATGTTGTTCCTATTCTTCTGCCGCCTTTGAGAGAAAGAGCGGATGACATAGGCCCGCTTGCTGATTTTTTTCTTGAAAAACACTGCACGCTTAATAATGTACCCTTAAAAACAATTGCACCGGATGCGATAGAATATCTAAAAAATAAAGAATGGCTGGGTAACATAAGAGAGTTTGAAAATCTGATAGAAAGATCAACTCTTCTTGTTGACCCGGAAAAAATTACCGCCTCTGACCTGGAAATTATTTTCGGTCCCTCTGATCAGGCAAAACCGGACAGTGACTTTAATGCTTCGCTTATCCCTTTGAGAGAGATGGAAAAGAAAATGATTATCAAGGCACTGGATGATCATAAGGGGAACAGAACGCATGCGGCAAAAATACTTGGAATAAGTGTAAGAACTCTCAGAAACAAACTTCACGAATATGAAAGTGAAGATGTTGAAATGTTAGGCCCATAAACACCATGTCACACTATTGACTGCTGTTAATCTCTGACAGCACATTTTATCATCTGAATAATTCCTTTGTTTTAAAGGCATAGCGGACAACTGCGCCCTTTCCCTTATCATATTGATTTACCATCTATTTTTCAGCCAAGACCTTAATTTTCCACCGGCAGCAACTCATGCGGAACAGCTTGATTCAGTCATGTTTGAATATTGACAGACATCAATTTCAACATGCAGGCATCAGTTCACAGACTGTCAACCGTCAATATTCCATCACTTTTCACCTGCATTATGATTGATTTTCAGTAGGGCATTTTGACGTTTTTAACTTTTTTCAGGGATAAAATGATCTTTTTAAAAGGCGGCGCATAAATATTTTTTAATATTGCATAACATTAAAAAGCTTCATAAAACAGCCAGTTGCACACTGCCTATTTAAATTCATATATAAAAAAAGGTCTAAAAATTAAATTACTTTTTCAACCTGAATAAGAACAGAGGCTTTATGTCATATTTGGTATCCGTTTTGCAAGCATAATAAGCAAACAAGGAGGAATCATGGAAAATATAACAACCGGTAAAAGCATGTTTATGGACAGGACATCAAAACTTATTTCTAAAGTTCTTGATTTCCGGTCTGTCAGACAGGAGGTAATTTCCGGAAATATTGCCAACGCTGAGACTCCGGGATATATCCAGCAGGAAATCCCCTTTGAAAAAGAACTCCAGCGGGCCAATGAAAAAAACAGTATTACACTGGAAACTTCAAGGCCGGGCCATATTTCAATCAATGAAAACATAATGCAGGGTTCTTTTAATCCCGGACAGCTTATAAGAGAACACGGGAATCCTAATGAACTGGACATTGATAAGGAAATGACAAAGATGGCTCAGAACAACCTGCTTTATGAAGCCAACACCAGGTTGTTATCCAGAAAATTTGAAGCATTAAAAACCGTTATTTCGGGCGGGAGGTAATTAAATGAACCTTTTAAAATGTATGGACATATCAGCAAGCGGCATGACCGCAAACAGAACAAGGTTGAATGTAATAACCATGAACCTTGCGAATGTAAACACCACAAAAACTGATGACGGAACACCCTACAGAAGAAAGACCGCAATTTTTAAAACCATTGAAGTCAATAAACCTTTTGAGGAACAGCTGGCCAACTCAATGGAAAAGGAAATATACGGAGTTGAAGTTTCAGAGATAGCTCCTGTTCCGGGTGATCTTAAAAAAATATTTGATCCTTCACACCCTGATGCAGATGAAAACGGCTATCTCTATCTTCCGAATGTAAATATGGTTGAAGAAATGGTCCAGATGCTCAATGCGAACAGATCATATGAAGCAAATGCCTCGGCAATAAAAGCTGCAAAAGAAATGGCCACCAAAGCACTTGATATAGGCAGATAGGAGAAAATAAATGACCGGCATTGGAGAAATACAGGGCAATTACAACAGTCTTTTCAGTTCGGTTAAAAACACGGAAAAAACTTCAGGCAGTCATAATTCCTTTCAGGATACTCTGTCGGAACTTGTTTCCAATGTAGACAGCCAGATAAAGGAATCCGACCAGCTTACCCATAATTTTGCTCTTGGTAAAAGCAATAACATCCATGAAGTTATGATATCGGCAGAAAAAGCCAGCTTATCCCTCAAGTTTTTGATGCAGATAAGAAACAAACTGCTGGATGGGTACCAGGAAATAATGAGAATGAGTTTTTAAGGCGCTAACACGGATATTAACATAATAGGATTATAGAGGAGCAGAAATGGCCGCAGGTGTCGGAAACATATTGGAAGTCTTCAAGGCAATACCAGCCGGAAAAAAAATATCTTTTCTGATTACATTCAGCATAGTAATCGGCGGGTTTGTTGCACTTTTAATGTATACTAACAGGCCTGTATACCAGCCGCTTTTTTCCGATCTCACTTCATCGGATGAAGCAAAGATAGTAGATAAGCTGAAAGAAAAAAGAATACCCTACAGACTCAGAGAAAGTGACGGAACAATAGAAGTGCCTGAAGAAATGGTTCACCAGGCACGTCTTGATCTGGCCACCGAAGGTCTTCCTGCAGGCGGCAGCGTGGGCTTCGAAGTATTTGACAACATGTCATTCGGAACCACCGAATTTGAGATGAAACTAAGGCATACACAGGCCCTCCAGGGAGAGCTTGAAAGAACAATCAGGTCAATAGATGTTGTTGAACAGGCAAGAGTTCATATAGTAGCGGCAGGCGACTCCATGTTTGCAGTGGATGAAAAACCTGCCACAGCATCTGTTGTTCTTAAAATTGCACCGGGAAGAGCACTGAGTTTTAATAAACTGCAGGGAATAGTTCATATTGTGTCCCGCTCAGTTGAAGGGCTTCAGCCCGAGAACGTATCGGTAGTTGATACCGAAGGCGGAATCCTCACAAAGGGGCAGGATAAAAACGGTATGGGCAATGTCAGCAATGATCAGTTTGAATATCAGCAGAGAATGGCTGAAGCCTACGAAAAGAAAATCGTAGATATGCTCGAACCCTTTGTAGGAGCAAAAAAGGTTAAAGCAACAGTAACACTGGATGTTGATTTTAGAAGTGTAAAAATAGAAGAAGAAATATTTGATCCTGACAGCGTTTTTGTAAAAAGCGAGCAGACAATAAGAGAAAACTCAAGCGACGGAAACAGAATGGCATCAGGCTCACCCGACCTTCAGGGGCAGAATGTAGGGGGCGGGCTTGAGAATGTAGGTACTGCATCCAAATCATCCGAATCGGAAAACTCCATTATTAATTATGAATACAATAAAAAGCTCCGGAAAGAAATCGACACCCCCGGTGAAATCACACGTCTTTCTGCATCGGTTATAATCGACGGTCCCTACGACACATCTACAGATGCAGACGGTAATACGGTAAAGGTTTTCAGAGGACTTGACCGAAAACAGAAAAAATCTTTTGAAGATATAGTAAAAAAAGCAATCGGGTTCAATGAAGAACGCGGAGACCAGGTTGTAGTAGAAAATCTGGAAGGCAGCGCGGATAATGAAATTTTTGGTTCAATGCCTGAACCTGCTCCGGAAGGATGGATGGTCTACGTAAAAAAAGGATCAAAGCCCATTCTCAACGTCCTTTTAATCGGTCTTTTCTTTATTATAGCAATCAAGCCCTTTAAAAAATGGATGGCACAGACAAGCGAGTATGTATCAGCCAGAGCCCTTCCCCAGGGAGGCCGTACTAACGAATACGCCACTGCCGGCCCGAGTGAAGTACAGATTCGGCAGAATGATAAATTTCAGCTGCTTGAAGCAACAAAACAGAATCCTGATATGGCAGCAGACATAATAAAAACATGGCTTAATGAGGTGAGTTAATTGGAAAACTCTTTATTTCTGGACGGCAGAAAAAAGGCTGCCATATTTCTTATGGTTATGGGAGAAAACTTTACAGCCGAAGTTTTCCGTCACCTGGACGACAGGGAAATAAAAGTCCTTGGTGAGGAAATGGCAACGATTAAAAAAATCGACTCCAAGACTGTATCTGCTGTTATGAACGAATTTTCAAAAGAAATGGGAGACGACAGCATGGGGCTGTCCGGTAAAGAGTTTCTGCAGAAAACAATGCCGAAGGCATTTGACAATAAGAAGGCAGACGAACTTCTGGGAGATCTTCTCTCTAAGGGAGAAGAAAAATCCTTTGAAAAACTCAGTAATTACAACCCTCAGATACTTGCCAACCTGCTTATGACCGAGCATCCTCAGACAATTGCTCTTATACTGGTAAACATGAAATACCAGGCAGCCGCAGATATATTAAAGTCCCTTCCTGAACACATACAGGGTGAGGTGGTTATAAGAATCGCAGACCTGGACGACGTACCGTCTGAGATTGTTGAAGAAGTTCATGAGATAGTAGACGAAATGATTTCCGACATGGGCAACGAGACACACTCAAGCCAGGGAGGAATCGAGGCTGCGGCAGAAATACTCAACAACCTTGATAATCAGACCGAAAATAATATCTTTGACAAGATAGAAAGCGTCAGAGAAGAACTGGCTGATGAAATCCGCCAGAAAATGTTCGTATTTGCAGATCTTGTCAGTCTTGATGACCGTTCTATCAGGGCACTGCTCAAGGAAGTCAGCAATGATGAACTTATTCTTGCCCTTAAGACCAGCTCCGAAGAACTGGCTGAAAAGATATTCGGCAATATCAGTCAGCGTGCCGCTGAAATGATGAAGGAAGATATGGAAGTAATGGGTCCTGTAAAACTCAAGGATGTTGAACAGGCACAGCTCAATATTGTAAAAGCAGCAAGAAGACTGGAAGAAGAAGGCAAGATTGTCCTTGGAGGCAAGGGAGGAGATGATGTCCTTGTCTAACTCCAATGATAAATACTCACCTCTGTTTGATATCGAGTCCTTTAAGGCGGATGAAATTTCATCAAATGAAGACAGGTTCTCAGAAAATCCGCAAATAAACCCGACTGACTCATCAGTGGTGTCATGGAATTTCCCGACTATAGAAAATGAAGATCCCACAGAAAAAGAGGATTTCAAGACACGTATAGCCAGGATGGAACAGGAAGCCTACCAGAAGGGATTCGCCCAGGGGCAGAAGGACGGCCTTGACCTTGAAAAAAGCAAGCTCGAAGAAATGGGAAAACAGTATGAAGCCCTTCTGGCCGAATTAAGGGATCTGAAGGTCCATATATTCAATGACTCTGAAGGAGAGATGCTTGAGCTTGTAAAGGCAATTACAAAAAAAATCATCGGTGAAGAAATTAAAACCGAAGACGGTGTTATTCTCCATACAATCAAAACCGCGGCAAAGTTTTTGACGGATAAAAGAAAAGTAAGAATTATCATCAACCCCGATGACATGGAAGAAGTAAAAAGAATGCTTCCCGACCTTTCAAGACTCACAAAGGGCGGAAATTTTCAGCTTACGGAAGATCCTTCGGTAGCCAAGGGCGGGTGTATGCTTGAAACCGGATTCGGGAGAGTCAATGCAACAATAGATGACCAGCTTGATGAAATCATAAAGGTTATTGATAAAGAGTACCTTATGAGCATGCGCGGTATGATATGAAAATAGCCTTTGACAGATACATAGAAAAAGTAAACAGCATATCCCCTATCATTGTTGAAGGCCAGGTTACAAAGGTAGTAGGAAACATTATTGAAGGCAACGGCCCGGCCATGCCTGTGGGAGGAATATGCGACATACTCTGCAATAACATGTCTGAACCGGTAAGTGCTGAAGTAATAGGATTCAGAGATCAGAACATACTTCTCATGCCTCTCGGCAAATCCGATGGTGTTGAACCCGGCAGTACGATTACGGCAAAAAGTTTTACAGCATCTATGGATGTGGGTTTTAATATGCTCGGCAGGGTTCTCGACGGACTGGGAAATCCCCTTGACGGCGGCCCTGACATAAAAGCCGATGCCACGATTCCGTTATACTCCCACCCCATAAACCCTATGTTCAGAAACCGTATTGTGGAACCTCTTACAGTGGGCGTACGCTCAATCGACTGCTTAAATACCCTGGCCAAGGGACAGAGAGCAGCTATCATGGCCGGCTCAGGAGTTGGAAAAAGCAAGCTTCTTGGTATGATGGCGAAATTTACAAAGGCGGACGTAAACGTAATAGGCCTTATAGGAGAAAGAGGAAGGGAAGTTAAGGAATTTATAGAACGGGATCTTGGCGAAGAAGGCAGAAAAAGATCAATTGTTGTTGCTGCAACGTCTGACACCTCTCCGCTTATAAGGATGAGAGGCGCATATCTTACAGCGGCAATAGCGGAATTTTTCAGAGATCAGGGCAAGGATGTCCTTCTCATGATGGACTCGGTAACAAGATTTGCAATGGCCATAAGAGAGATTGGCCTTTCAGCAGGAGAACCGCCCACAAGCAAGGCATATCCGCCAAGCACCTTTTCTCATCTGCCAAGGCTCCTTGAAAGAGCAGGGACAAGCGACGGACCCGGTTCTATAACAGGTATATACACCGTACTGGTTGAAGGCGACGACATGAATGAACCCATAGCTGACTCGGTAAGATCCATTGTTGACGGACATATTGTTCTGGACAGATCACTGGCGGCAAAGGGTCACTATCCTGCAGTTAATGTATTATCGAGCATAAGCAGACTGATGACAGATGTTGCACAGAAAGACCATCTGGCAAACTCATATAAGTTCAGGAGAATCCTGGCGGATTATTCTAAAATAGAAGATCTTGTAAATCTCGGAGCATACGAAAGAGGCAATAATAAAAATACAGACACTGCCATTGACAACATAGATGCTCTCAACAATTTCCTGAGACAGGATATGCTTGAAGGAAGCACCATGGAAGAATCAATAGCCGAAATGACAAAGATTCTTTCAAAGGTAAATTAGTTTTGACAAGGGAGACACCGGGTTGAAATTCAAGTTCAGATATGAATCATTACTTTCTTACAGGGAATATCTTAAAGAAAAAGCTGCCGTAGAATTTGCAAGAGCACAAAGTGTAATAAGAAGTATTGATGAAAAGATTGCAGAATACAGTAAAGAAGTAATCAGGTCCAATGACGAAATGGAAAAAAACATGAGAAACACTGTTTCGTCAAATGAAATATTAAATCATTCGGAGTTTATCAATGCTCTCCTCATCAGAATAGAGATGAAAAAAATTGAACGAATCCAGGCTGAAAACAAACTGGCCGTAAAAAGAAAAGACCTGCTTGACAGAACAAGGCAATGCAAAGTTTTTGAAAAATTAAAAGAAAAGGATTTAGAAAAATGGCGACACGAGCAGAATCAACTGGAACTGAAAGTGATAGACGAGGCAGCAGTAGTAAGACATGGAAAAAGTTTCCTTTAAAGGTTAATTTCTATGGAATGACCCTGTCTTTATTTTTTGTTCTCCTGCTTGTAAAGGTGGTATTCAGCGGAATATTTCTGCATTCATCACCTTTAAACATAGCGGCACCGGATGTTGCCATGGCGCAGGAAGCCCCTGCACAGGAAGAAGAGTCTCTTGAAGACCTGGAAATGAAGCTTCGTAAAAGAGAAAAGGAACTGGATGAAAGAGAAGCCAGACTCAATAAAATGGAAGAGCAGCTTAAGCCGTTAAAAGAAGAAGTAGATACAAAAATCGCTGAATATACCGAACTTGAAAGCAGGCTTAAGACCATGGCCACTGATCTGGCAAAAAGAGAAAAAATGCTTCAGGATACCAAGATGGCCCGTAACGTAAAAATGTACAGTTCAATGGAACCGCAAAAAGCAGCCGCTATCCTTGAAAAACTTGATACGGAATCAGTTGTACGCATAATAGGCAACATGAAAGGCAAGGAAGCCGGAGAAATAATGGGGGCTATGGATACTGACAAGAGCGCAATTATAAGCGAAAGACTGATCAGATTAAAATAATACATCCGGAGACAATTTAATCCAAATATACAGCAATAAATTACAAGTCTTGGAACCGATATTAATTTATATTGCAAATTATAAGCATTCTGTTTTAATAGTTTTAAATTATTATACTAAGCGCTGCAACAGGCGTTAGAACATTACAAATGGAACAGATACAAAATGGTATAGCTGATCCGGTTAAATTAATATAATTGCTCTAAAATTAATACTGTTATGGTACCCCTTTACGGGGATTAAAAGGGAAAACGGTGAAAATCCGTTGCGGGCCCGCCACTGTAAGTGAAGACGAAAGCCATGCTGTCCACTGTCCAAAGGATGGGAAGGATTTGGCAAGTAGAATGATCCACAAGCCAGGAGACCTGCCGAAACAGTTGTTTTGGATGCCTGCGAGGTACAGGTTCTCCGGGAGAGGTGTATAAATAAAGCCCCCTGTGCCCCACGGCATATGGGGTTTTTTCATGAGTATCAAAAAATTACTTACTGACATTTCTGTTTTCAATCATATTCCTAAAAATGATCTTGAGGATATATCAGACACTTTTAACCTCGTGCATTTTCCTGCAGGACATCAGATAATAAATGAAGGTGACCTTATTAGAGAAATCGGCATTGTCAGCAGCGGAAAACTGTCGATACTCATGAATTCTAACAGTGACATGGTTGAATGCGGCACTTTAAAAAAAGGGGATTTTTTCGGCGGAGGAGTGCTGATGGCAGGAAACTCATCCTTTATCAATGTATACTGCAAATCCAGATCAGACTGCTACATTCAGAAAAGAGAAGATTTTCTAGGTATGGTAAGAAAATACCCGGCAGTAAAAGAATATTTTTATAAAGCAGCCCTTTCCTGTGTAATAGACGCATTTGAGAAGATAAACAGACCAAACTGTATGGAGCGGACATTTAAAGAAGAAAAAAACGACTCCGCATTTTTCCCTCGGGTAATAAGAAAAGCCCTGGTATATATAGAGAAAAATTTCATGAACCCTCTGAGTCTTGATGAAGTGGCCCATGTAAATGCCATGAGCAGGTACCATTTTTCCAGGATATTCAAATCAAAAACAGGTTTTACCTTTAAGGATTATATAAATGCCAAACGCATCCAGCGTGCAAAGTACCTTATGGAAAATGAAGATATGAATATAACCGAGGCTGCATTTGCTGTTGGATACAATGATCTCTCCTACTTCAGCAGGCTTTTTCAGAAACGTGAAGGGCTCCCGCCCTCCAAGTATAAGAACCTGGTAAACTCACAGCAGAGAAAAAGTAAAAGAAAATAAAATATCAATTTTAGCAAACAAGTAAAATAAAAGAGCAAAAAATATCGAGTAAAACCTTTAACATCAGGTTAAGTTACTACACAAATACTCAGCAAAGACAGGAGAAGGGAAAGCGGTGAAAATCCGCTGCTGCCCCGCAACTGTATTCCTGATTCCGTCCATGGGAATCATGGTCCTGATTAATAAAGCCACTGCGGTACAACATATACTGCGGGAAGGCAGTCATGACCGGGAAAGCCAGGAGACCTCACCTGTCCGTTAACGTTGGCGTACTCTATCGAGGGGTGGGGTGCGAATGAAGTTCACCTTAGCCTGGTTACTTCATTATATGCATTTAGATAATCAACCTCCCTTTCCACCCCTTTATAGAGCAGCCTGCTTAAAAAGAAAAAGCCACACTCCGGGCAACCGGAGGCCGGAAAGCTGCGGGTCTGTGATCAGGTATTGTGATATTAGTGCATAATTTTTTATCCGGAAACCGGATTAACCCTAAACACCATAAATAACAACAGACAGCCGGGTCGCCTTCAGGGAGACCCGGCTTTTTTTCTCAGGCAGCAGGCTTCTCAGGAGCCTGATTATTCTGGAAGTTCATACAGGCAGGCTTATTTAAACATTTAAAAGGATAAGGAGTTTTTATGCATCAAATTAAATCAAAACGGTTAAGATTTTCCTATCTTTGGAATATTTTTTTACCACTTACCGCTTTTTTATTTTTATTATCAGATACAGTAACTGCAGATGCGCCAGATGTAGAATTCAGCCTGATAGAACTTCAGGATACAACTGTGGCATCCGGCTATGGTGCAGCATTATCAATAAATGAACAGAATGTTCTGGTTGGACGTATAGGCCGTTATAACGGAGCCTCTGTAAATGTTTATGTTCCTGCAGCATGGTATCCGGATAACAATGATTATGAAACATATTCACAGACTGTTATTTCAGGCACACATGGTTCAGGCGCCCAGGATATTAACTACTACGGCCAGTATGTCGGTAATATCAACGGAACAGCCTTTTATTATGATAATACAGCAGGTGGCATCAACTTGCTTACAGGCTATAAAATAGGAGATGGAGGTATTAGCGGCGGCTATCTTGAAACCGGTAAATCCATAAACAACAATGGTCAAATCGCACTCACAGGAGACGACGGTCATGGATATATTTTTGACCTCCGTGAAGGTGATAACGGAAATATAACATATGACCTCGGCGACCTGGAAGGAGGCCACCTTATAGCCATCAACTCACAGGCACAGGCAATAGGAATAAAGAATGAAGAATATTTTTTCTGGGACCCTGTTACAGGTATAAAGCCAATTGCTGTAGATGATGATACAGATATAGCTGAATTTGCAGTAACCGCTATAAATGACCAGTCAGTTGCAGTTGGCTACATTCGCAGGAGCAGCGGTGTGCTTTTTAATTACTTTTTCTGGAATCCGGTTGACGGTTTTACATACCATGAATTACCTGACTGGGTGGACGGCAGGTTCGAACCAATGGCAATAAATAATCAGGGATGGGTTGTTGGTGTAGCCAGCGCATCCGGCCGAAAGGGAGCGCTCTATTATGAAGGAGAACTGTACAACCTTGAAGATTTCATGCCTGCCAGCTTTGACGGTTTTATTGAGCGAGCCTATGACATCAATGAAAACGGCTGGATTGCTGCCGGAGGCTGGGGGGCTTCTTCACGTTCCAGGGCTGTTCTGCTTAAACCTACCTGGAATCCCCCTCCTCCGCCTGACCCCTATGACGGTGTGCATAATTTTGATTTTGAAACATATGATACAGAAACAGACCAGTTTGAGGCGTGGTCGGTAAATAACGGGACACTTTCCGCAAATCCATCAGGCATCACACCATTTTCCGGAGAACTGTGCGCCGGAGTCGACAGCGGGAACCAGGTTGTTTTCTCTCAGATTCTGGACCTGAAAGGAATTGAAGACTGGATTGTTTATCCTTCTGAGGGCGGCACAATATTATACAAATTCATTAAATATTCCATCAGCGCCATGATAGCTAACCCAGGCGGAGCCGATGTATCGATTGAACTCCAATACCTCCCAGCAAGTTATAATAAAACCGATTATATAACAGGTGGAGATACTGCATGGCAGTCCCGTCAGTGGACCCCTGTTTTTAATGATGACCCTGAAATAATGGCATATACATCATTCACAAACAATGGCGGGGATGTCATTGATATGGGAAGTATTTTAACTGCTGATGCCGAAAACACAACTGCCTCATGGCGAGAAATGAGCTTTGAAGGCTGGCTTCCTCGAGTAAGGTGGATTCGGCTCCGGATAGTTATGGATGCCTCGGCAGATACCGGTTCGGCTGCGCTTGAGGACATTACTTTTGAGGCGGCAAGCAAAGAACTTGGTCCCTATTCCGGCTTCGGTTATCTGCCTGAAGCAATATTTCCTGAAAGCCCTGATGCCCCGGACAAACCCGTTCCTGGATGGGTAGGTCCTGAAGGTGACGGTATTTCAGGAGGATACACAGGCATTACATTAAGAAATTATGTCAATCCTGCATTTGCAGGATTTGCAGATAATTACACAAACTATGATAATTCAGGCCAGTATATCTACATGGGCTATGACGAACATCCTGAAGCAATAACAGGCCGCCCATGGAATGATTCCGGATGGAATGAAGTTATTATTACATTAGGAGACATGGAACTGAGCATGCTGGCAGACTGCTTCAGCCCCTCTCCTTCCGGAGATTTTCACCCCGGCGAAATAACTGCTGTTTTTAATGAAACGCCTATTACTAACGGCGAAGGTCATGATTTTGTTACCTTTGAGAACGGCTTTGTAGAAGGATGGGCAACAGATAAAATATTCGCTGAACTGGCCTATGTGGAGGTCTCATCAAACGGAACTGATTTTGTAAGGTTTCCTACTCACTCTCTCACCCCCGAATGGCCCGGAGCATACGGAACTCTCCTGGCAACAGGTGTTTTTGGAATGACAGGAAAACACGTCAATGCATACGGCGATGCATGGGGTACGCCATTTGATCTGGAATGGCTTTCCAATCATCCAATGGTTCTTGACGGCACTGTAGATCTTATGGATATACGCTATGTAAAGCAGGTTGATATACCAGGAGGCGGACCGGAAGATGCACAGGGAAGCTATACAGGTCTGTTCCACGACAGTTACGGCAATGTTATTTTTGATGCCTGGTTAACCTGGGGCTCAGGCGGAGTTGATCTGGATGCTGTAGGTGTATTGAACAGTTCGGCTCAGGATTCGGACGGCGACCACATTGTTGATTACTGGGACAACTGTCCGCAGACAGCCAATGCCAATCAGTACGACACTGATGGAGACGGATACGGAAATGCGTGTGACTGCGATATAAACGGTGAAGATGGCGGTGACGGAGTTGTAGGGTTACCGGACTATTCAGTATTCAGGCGGGCTTATGGATCTCACGGACCGGAGCGTATACCAGGGGAACCGGGTGAGGACGATACATATACCGAACCCAGCGAAAACTGGAACGCGGATGCAGACTTTAACGGTGATAATGCAGTTGGGTTACCGGATTACAGTATATTCCGAAGACATTACGGAAACTCCGCACCTTTTGAGTAGTATCAGGAAACAGAAAATTGAACTTTAAAAACAGATAAACCATAGGGGCACACGGCACTTGTCGCGCCAAAGCTTCAGCGACGGCGGAGCGTGCCCCTATATCTTTTAATCCTGAACCATGCCTTCACCATGTATTTTATTATCATTTTCCTTACTCTTTTATTTTTTAATATTTTTCATTAGTAATTTTAATCACTAACCTCCTTCATAAAATATTATTAAGCAAAATATTGAAAATTACAGGCAATATCAAACGAGTAATTTTATTCAAATTTAATTATTACCCTTAATCAATGTACTATAATTTTTGGCAGAAGAAGGGAAAGAGGTGCAAATCCTCTGCTGCCCCGCAACTGTAATCCTTGGAAATAATATCCTGATCAATATGCCACTGTAACCGTTTACAGTTATGGGAAGGCGGTCAGGAGCAGGAAAGCCAGGAGACCTCATCTGCCGGCATAAAGCGTCGCACTCTATCGAGGGGTATAGTGAGATTTTTCCATGTATGCTTATTTATTCGGCATCAAGGGTTCAACATCATTATTTCTGTCCATAGAGTACCTATCAAAAAGTAAAAGCCACACTCCGGGCAACCGGGGGTCGGAAAGCCACGGATCCAGATAAAAAGCTGAAAACTCATGGCTTAAAGCCTGAGTTTTTTAACATTTTTTCTTTCGGGACAGCCGGGTTGCCTTTAAGGAATTCCAGCTTTTTTTTAACGAAAGGAAAATTATTATGAAAAAAAGATTTTTAGTAATCACAATGCTCGCAATGTTTTTATTAACCTTTAACATTCAATCTGTATTTGCAGCTACAGTTTATTCGGATGAATATATTGCTCCTGATACTACTATTGGCTCAACAGCCATTGACGGCGACTTTATTGTGGCAGGCGCATCATGGCTGCCTGGTTTAACCCTTGAAGGCTCTTTCAGCGGATGGGGAGACCTTGGCAGTTATAGTGATCTTACAGCAACTCTTACTTTCACCTGGCATGATGAAAACTTAAATTATTCTATGGGCGGAAACATTTTTACTGAAGGCACAAGAGACACAAATGAATTGTACAAGGATCTGGCTGTGGTTTCTCTTGATGGAATAACTGTATTGGAGAATGTAGAAGTAGGTGTTGTCGGAAGCACAGAAGCATCAGTATATGAATATACAATTACAGATCTCAGCATACTGTCTGACGGAGAACTTACTTACCTTATTGAAGCAGGTGTTGATGGCAGCGCCCGTACCGATTTCATTGTTGACAGTGTTGCATTGAAAATCGAAACACCATCTGCTGTTCCAGTACCAGGCGCTGTATGGCTTCTTGGCTCAGGCCTTCTCGGCCTTGCCGGTCTTCGCCGCAGAAATACAGCAAGATAATAAGACCGTATTATCAAATATCATCCAGCAGTCATTTTCGGCTGAATGATACATTAACTACTGAATAGGCAGATGCTGTTTTAAACGTTTAAACAGTATCTGCCATTGCTGTTTATTGGAAGTAAGCCTGCAACCGAAAATAATGGACGCAGATCAGTCAGCTATTTTCTTATAAAATTAATCAAACAGCAGAAAAAAAGGATATTGATATGAAAAAAAGAATTTTAACCACATGTATATTGTTTTTTATATTCCTTGTATCGGCTGGAGCTTCACAGGCAGCTCTCTGGGACCGCGGGGGCGGTTTAATATATGATGATGTCCTGGACGTTACCTGGCTTCAGGACGTCAATTATGCTGTGACATCAGGAGCTGTATCTGAAGGTTTCAATAAGTGGAGTGACGCAATGACCTGGGTAGACGAACTTGAGTATTACGACTCTGTAAGGGGTGTCACCTATGATGACTGGAGGCTTCCTGACACAGGCGACAACCCCTACAGCGGCTGGAACATCAAAAGCAGCGAAATGGGTTACATGTACTATATAAACTTTGGAGGAACCAAGAACCACTACAACGGACCGGAATTTGCCAATGGCGGTGATACGGATGATATGAGGTCCTTTCTTAACCTGGATACCAATTACGAATACTGGACGAGTACAGAATTTTCAACACCAGTTGCAGATAAATGGGCATATTATTTCTATTTCGGCAGCGGTTACCAGGGGACCGAAATGAAATCTTACATATTCCCTTCCTGTGCCTGGGCTGTTCGTGACGGAGATGTCGCCTCTGTACCTGTTCCCGGTGCTGTATGGCTTATGGGGAGCGGTCTGCTTGGGTTTGCAGGGCTTCGCCGTAAATTTAAGGCAGTTTTATAAAAGGAAAAAATAAAATGAAGAAAATATTAAATATATTATTGTTATTGGGATTTGCAGCTTTTATTTCCGGAGTTCTCTCTCCTGTATCAGCAGCCACTATGTATACAGCCGAAACAGACTTTATTGCGGATCTTGATTCTTATTACCTGGATAATTTTAGCGATCTTGAAATGAATGGCGGCGGTTCATCTCTTACAAGGGAACCTGTGAACGGATTCAGCTATACAATTACAGCAAAAGATTCTTCAGGAAACCAAGACCTTTATCATATGGATGGTTCGTTATCCACTAATGGTCCAGCAGACTCACTGGTATTCACTTTTACAGGTAATGATGTAACGGCCTTTGGTGGTTTTCTATGGCCCACCACTTTAGATTGTGAAAATGCTTCAGCGGGTATGAGTGTAGAACTATATTTTACAGGCGCCACCACAGAGACCTTTTTAATTAAAAATACTGAATACCGCATTTTCACAGGATTTACCAGCAATGAAGCAATTACATCAATTGTTATTTCAGCAAACAGCGATTCAGTCTGGACAGATGGTGACGGTCTCTTTGTGTCAGCTGATCATATATATACCGGCACCTCTGCAGTTCCTGTGCCTGGAGCCGTATGGCTCATAGGAAGTGGGCTTCTTGGATTGATCGGCATTCGTCGTAAAAAATCATAATATTAATAAAGGAAAAGGTTTCAGATATGAAAAAACAAATATTAATGAAAGCAGCAATATTTTTCACCCTGCTTCTTTTTATAACCCCGGCATTGGCCTGGCACCTTGAGCTGGAAAACAATGACGGTGACAATACAATCAATGTATGGTTCAGAGTGGATGAGGGGGAGAGCATTGACCTTACAGGGTATGATATGGGATTTTATTATGATGCCACGGAAGTTGAATTTACGTCCTTTACCAATAATGTACCGGAAGGCTTTGATACCGCTTATTCTCCTGAAGAAAAATCCACTTTATCAGATGGTGAAATCATCAATATGTATGGTATCGGAGGGTATGGTGAAAGAGGCTCTTCTATATTAACAGAAGATTACCTGCTTGGCACTTATACCATGACTGTCATTGGTGACGGAGTGATAGACGGCAAAAATGATATCTATTTCCCTTCAAGTTACAACGCCCCCGTATACTGCAAAATAAGGATCGGGGATTACAACACCCTTAAACAGTTTAATTACGGCAAACTGGTTGTGGAAGAAAAGGTTTATAACGGAGAAGGCCTTGATCTTGGATCCGGGAGCGCTGTTGATCCGGGCGGAATAGAAGGCAATGTACTTGAAAACTGCAGCTTTGAATCAGCAGCAGGATCAGTGCCTGACGGATGGCACCTTGCTTCCGGCAGTATGGTAACTATTGCCAGCTCTGATGAATTTACAACCTATAGCGGAGATACCTTTGCTGGTAATATAGGCGGCACAGTTACAACAGATACAGAAACCGGAGAAGTTGCAGATTCCCCAAACACTCTGCAGTACGGCAGCCTGGTACAGCTTGTGGACCTTTCGGAAACAGATGTATGGGAAGAAAGCTCCTTTTTTCTTTTTTCCATTTGCGGACAGTATTTAAGTACAGGAATAAACGGCAATGTTACAGCAGAGTTTCAATACCTGCCGGCATCATATAATTCGGATGTTATAACCTGGGATGATGAAGCCTGGGAAGGCGAAGATGTTGTTACAGGAATGTCCCGAAGCTTTTCGGATACGGACAGCTTATGGGCAGAATTTGAAACCGCCCCGAACTCCATGCCGAAAGCACGATGGGTAAGGGTAATACTGTCTGCGAATGACACATCACGAGACAATGAGTATACCTGGGGCACATACCTGGGCGCCTTTGACAGGGTGGGTCTCGTCATAGCGTCCGCAGGGGGAGAACTTGCCTTTAACGGTGATTTTGAAGAAAGCGCCGACGGCACAACACCTGACAACTGGCACCAGGATACAAATGACGGGGCACTTACCCTGATGAACGATACCCCCTTTGAAGGCGGCGTTTATCTCGGGAAAACCGCATTCGGTGATGATGCATCAGGTGCTGTCTACCAGGTGATTGACCTCGCAGAAAATATTCCGGGCTGGATTGCCATTGATCCTGATACAGGCTCCGAAATCGCTAAAAACTTTATAAAATATAATCTTTCAGCATGGGTAGCAAATTACGGCGGCACTGCCGTCCGCATTGGGCTTGAGTATCTTCCTTACAGCTATAATGATATGGATGATATTTCATGGAGTGACGAAGCATGGCAGGCACGCAGCTGGACTTCGGACGGAACTTCCTTCACAAACGAGGGCGGCGATGCGGTAAGTAACGGTTTCCCCATTGAAGACACCACTGTGAACACCTCATGGCGCCAGGCAAGTTATACCGGATGGCTGCCCAGGGTTCGCTGGATACGCCTTCGTATAGAACTGGATGCCGCATCAAGCGGAAACGGCACTCCTTTTGTGGGAATTGACATGGTAGAGTTGACTGCATCCTGTGAACAGTATGGTCCATACTCAACCCATGGCAACCTTCCTGAAGCAACCTTTGGTGAAAACCCTGATGCGCCCGACAAGGGTATCCCAGGCTGGGTAGGTCCTGAAGGAGACGGTATATGCGGCGGATACACCGGTATGACAGAACTTAACTATATAAACCCAGCTTTTGCAGGCTTTGCAGATGACTATACCAACTACGACAACTCCGGCCAGTACATATACCAGGGCTATGATGAATACCCTGAGGCGTTAACAGGCCGCCCATGGAATGACGCAGGCTGGAATCAGGTAATTATTACTTTAGGAGATATGGACCTGGAAATGCAGGCCGAATATTTTGGCCCGGCGGCGAGCGGAGCTTATCATCCGGGTGAGATTACAGCAGTGTTTAACGAAAGTCCTATTGTTAATGGTGAAGGCCATGATTTTGCAACCTTTGAAAACGGATTTATATCAGGATGGACATCACCATATATTTTTGCTGAATTATCCTATGTAGAAGTATCTTCAAACGGAGTTGACTTTATCCGTATGCCTACCCATTCACTAACCATGGAGTGGCCTGGCGCCTATGGAAATATTTCCGCACAGGGAGTTTTCGGGATGACAGGCAAACATGTAAATGCATACGGGGATTCGTGGGGGACACCCTTTGACCTGGAGTGGATAGCTGATCATCCGCTGGTACTGGACGGCACAGTAGACCTGAATAATATCCGCTACGTTAAACAGGTGGATATTCCGGGCGGAGGCCCGAAGGATGCACAGGGAAGCTACACAGGACTGTTTGAAGACAGTTACGGCAACCCGATATTTGATGCCTGGGTAACCTGGGGATCAGGCGGAGCTGACCTGGACGGTATCGGTGTTTTAAACAGCTCCGGTGCAGATTCGGACGGTGATCATATTGTAGATTACTGGGATAACTGTCCGCAGACAGCCAATGCAAACCAGTATGATTCGGACGGTGACGGCTACGGAAACATGTGCGACTGTGATATAAACGGTGAAGAAGGCGGAGACGGGGTTGTTGGTCTTCCTGACTATTCAGTATTCAGACGGGCCTATGGCTCACACGGGCCTGAGCGTATTGCAGGTGCTCCTGGAGAAGATGACACCTACACAGACGCCAGCGAAAACTGGAACGCAGATGCGGACTTTAACGGTGACAATACAGTGGGATTGCCTGACTACAGCATATTCCGCAGACGCTACGGGAATTCAGTCCCTTTTGAGTAGAATAATTAATAAAGGAGATTTAAATGAAAAAAATATTATTAGTTTTTGCGGTTTTGTTACTAAGTACATCGGTTTACGCCTCACCTTATAATTTTAACGGGACATGGGTAGATGTAGAAGCCTGGGCAGGAACAGGAGAAAATGAAACTATTTTAGTAGTAGACTGGAACATGATTGACCAGGAGACAGGCTGGAATAAATTCAAACTTGATGCAAACGGTACAGGTATTCTTTCCCAGTCCCATGCCTTTGGTTACAGATGGGACGGTACTGTCTATGAGTCAGATATGCTGACAGCTTTTAATGATGCCGGTATCCTGACTGTTACTACAGGTTACGGCGGAGCATTTATAATGAATATAGGATACCTGGATGCAGAAGATAATGAAGTACACCTTCATATTGAGGAAGGCAGCTGGAATCTTGCAAGCACAAGTGATCCCGAAGCCTACTGGGGCGGACTGGACTGGGCCGGATGGAGCGGTGCACCATCGGAATGGGATTTCAACACTGCAGGAGCTAATGAAGAACTCCTTGTTGACGGTCAGTATGAAGGTATAAATGCAATTATGTATTTTGATTCTCTTCCTGCTTATGCAGATAATCAGCTTGATATACCATTTGCATCCGTTCCTATTCCAGGGGCTGTATGGCTTATTGGAAGCGGTTTTATGGCTATGATTGGTATAAAAAGAAATAAAAGAAAATAGAAACCCGCAGGGGCACACCGGCCTTTCGGTTACGAGCTTAAGGTCGAGAGGCAGTGTGCCCTTTTTTTAACCCGCTGGAACAGAACTGTGTGTTAATGTTGTTGACTGCGCATATCCCTTAAAAACGCAATTTGTTATAAAAATAAAGCAAATAACACCGAGTCAGATCCATATAATTATCCTACACTCCAATCATCAATGACGGCAGAAAAAGGGAAAGAGGTGCAAAGCCTCTGCTGCCCCGCAACTGTAATCCTGTTTTTCACTGATGTGGAAAAATCTGCTCCGATCATTATGCCACTGTCCATTAAGAATTATAGTTGAAGAGTTGATTAGCAAACAGGAAAGAGAATTAAAACCGTATTACATTCTCTTTTATCAATTCAGCTTATCACTCATATAAGGACGGGAAGGCGGTCAGAGTAAGGAAAGCCAGGAGACCTTGTCTGCCTTTTATCGTGTTGTTCTCTGTCGAGGGGTGGAGTTCAAATAAAGAAATATACGGCACTGTCTTTTGATGTTCTACAGGCTGTACAATTTCTGTATCTATCCAAATCAACCTCAACATCGTTCAACCTTAAAGAAAAAGCCACACTCCGGGCAACCGGGGGTCGGAAAGCTACGGATCTGTTTTTCGGCTACTTGAAATCTCATTCTTGAACCGTCTATATACGCGCTCTTCTTTCAATTAGCCGAGATCTATTTATTATTAAACAGATGGCCGGGTTGCCTTACAGGTGATCCGGCTTTTTTATTGCTTTCGGAAAAGCTGTATCACAGGACAAATCTGTATTGATAGAAGTATATCGAAAGCATGCAACTGTAGTTTAATTTTAAGGAGAGTAAATATGAAAAAACTATTGTATTTAGCATTTATCACAGGATGTATTTTTTTAATATCCGCAACCGCTCATGCATCCATTTTCGCTGATATCTTATGCTACTACGAGCAGGGTCTGAATGCCAACACAGGCTACTGGACACCTGAAAATGCGGTAAGCACAGACGGCGAAACAGCACCTTCAGGACTTGTCAGTTTAGGATCATGGTCCGATGATCCTAACTACGGCACAGGAAATCCTACGGGCATTGTTGTCGGTTTTTCAACGTCAATTGCCAATGGTGAAGGTAACGATCTGTATGTTCACGGTAATGGTTTCCCGGGATGGTATGAACACGGATATATTGAAGTCGCAGCAGAGAGTACAGGTTCCGGGGCGACAGTAGACGGATGGATGGATGAAACATTTTATCTTATAAAACCCAGTAATTATGACTCTCTCCCTAATGATCCGAGGGATGCGGCTATTTCAATGGACTATTTTGACGGAAATGAAATCGGATATGCTGATATAGGAACCTCCGGAGAAAATGTAGACCTGGACCTGGCCATTGACATATACGGCAACTTTATAAGCCTGACAGACATAGCATATGTCCGTGTCAGAACCGTTACGGATGATACAGCAGGAGTATTCGGATATGTTACAGCCGAACTTAATTATATTGAAGCCCTTAACGGTACAGCTGCAGTTCCGGTTCCCGGTGCCGTATGGCTTCTGGGATCCGGCCTTCTGGGCCTCATCGGCATTCATCGTAAGAAAAACTTAAAATAAGTGAGGATTACAAAATGAAAAATTTAATGAAATACATTTTACCTGTACTTTTTTTAGTGATTGCGCCAATGACACAGGCAGCAACATCAACATTTGAAGACCTTACCCTCGCCCCGGACTCCTACTGGAACGGGGATGATGATGGAAGCGGTTACGGTACTTTCAGCGGCTTTATAAGCGGGGATACTTATTTTACAAATTATCAGGCAGCAGCGTACAGCTCCTGGGAGGCATTTGCCTATTCCAACATGACCGACATCACAACTCCAGGGATGACTAATCAATACAGCGCAATCACAGGCGGAGGTGTAGACGGCTCTTCAAACTATGCAGTTGCTTTTACCATGACCATGTGGGGACAGTACGCACAAACCTATAACGGTTATGCCAGCGGCGAATATGCCCAGACGGTTGATGGCTTCTATGTAACCAATACAACCTACGCTTATCTTTCCATGCTCAATGGCGACAGCTTCGCCAAAGCCTTTGATGAAGATGACTGGTTTCTTCTAACGGTTTACGGCCTTGACTCATCTTACGAAAAAACAGGCAGTTCCGTTGAATTTTACCTGGCCGAAGGGACTGATATACTGTCAACCTGGGAATGGGTTGATCTTACAGGTCTCGGAGCAGTGTACGGTCTGGAATTCGAACTGACTTCTTCGGATTCAGGCGCTTACGGCATGAACACTCCTGCCTATTTTGCAATGGACAACCTGGTTACAAATCCTGTTCCAATTCCCGGAGCAATATGGCTTATGGGTTCAGGCATCCTGTGTCTTTTCGGTATAAGAAAGAAAAACAGGCTGAAGTAGTTTAAACATAGGGGCACGCTGTTACTCGATCTTGAGCTCGTAACCAAAAGGCTGCGTGCCACTATGTTTCTCTGATATCAGGCATCTGTCTTTTCACTCTGCCCATGTCATTAGCATGCATTTATTTGCCATTTTCCAAATCTTTTACTGCACTCTTTCTTAACCTTATTTCATCTGTAATCTTAAAGACATGCACCATTTTACCCGGCAGTCAAATAGCAATATTGCATTAATTAACAGCAAATACATACAAGTAATGTTTCAAATATTGAGGTACAAATTTGCCATATAAATCTTGGTAGAAAAAGGGAAAGAGGTGAAAAACCTCTGCTGCCCCGCAACTGTAATCCTGTCTCTTCTTATAGGGAGTCAGTGTTCCGGCCTTAATGCCACTGTAGAAATACTTTACGGGAAGGCGGTTGGAACAGGGAAAGCCAGGAAACCTTATCTGCCGGTATAACAGCTGCACTCTATCGAGGGATGGGGATGTGAAGCAAATATTATTTAATGAGATATCTGTTTCCAATCTCTTACAGCTTCCCTGCCCTCCCCTTTATAGCTGACTGTTATTTAGACAAAGCCACACTCCGGGTAACCGGGGGTCGGAAAGCTGCGGGTCCAATCAATTAATTCAAAGCTTAAAGTTCAATATTTTAAGATTAATTATTCCCTTGGACAGCCGGGTTGCCTCTATTGGTATCCGGCTTTTTTATTCATGATGCTCTATCTTAATCAAGGATAAAATATTTCATTAGTGCCGGAAAGGGTTATTAACAATCTCAAATATTTTTATGAAGGACTATAAGCTATGAAAAAAAACATTACTGTCTTACTTTTTTTGTGTTTTTTAGTAACGCTGATACCTGCAACTTCAATGGCATCATCTGCATATCTTAATCTTTTAATAGACGGAGAATCCAGGGATATAGGCAGTGGCAATATAAGTATTGAAGGAGGCTTCAGTGTCTATAACGGGACAGGACACTACTGGAATGCCGTAACAGGGTACAGTACTGTTGATATCAATACAGGAACCGTTACGCAAATGGCAAATCCTGACGGATGGGCTAGTAATTATGCAGGTGATCCCTTCGGTCTTTACGATTCTGTCAATAATGCATTTTACGCTGCGACTTACTTCAATGGCGGAGAAAGCTGTCTTTACAAATACAACTATGCAACCGATACATGGTCAGCCGAAGGCTCTGCCGTTAACATGTACGGAGGAGCTGTGAGCAATGGTAACCTTTACATCTCCGGTCTTCGTGAGTCATGGACCGGTGGTTACGGTTCAAGCTATATCTCTCTTTATGATTTTTCTGATGATCATCTCCATGATGCACTTATTGAAACCGGAGGCGCTTCGGCAAATGTGGCGGTTGATAACTACGGAAATGTCTATTATGCCACATATTACAATCCAGACGGCTCCCAGGGGTCCAATGTGCTGTATCGATGGACAGCTGATCAGGTGACTGGAGTTATGAATGATCTTGCATCCGGAGAAGATGATGATTTTCTGACACTGGCAGATGGAGAAAAACTGGCAGATCTGCCGGACGGCGGAGGTAACGGTATAACAGTTGATGATTCTGGAAATGTTTTTATTACTCTCAATGATTTCACTACTGGATCTTCTTACCTTGTTAAATGGGATGGAACGACCGGAGACGGTGACAATTACGATATTATTGCAGAAGAAGCAGACGGTATATTCGCATGGTTTGGACCTCTTGATATAGAAGGTGATTTTGCTGCCGGAGATTCATTGTACGGTTCCTATGGCTGGGGTGGTCCTATTACCGAAATAACAGCAGCAAGCGTTCCAATACCAGGTGCAGTATGGCTTCTTGGCAGCGGACTTATTGGACTTTTCAGCATAAGGAGGAAAAAGAAATAATAGATTTATTCTGTTACAGGCGGATTATACGATAGGCAATAAAGTCCAAAATATCAGCAAGTTTCTTTAAGCCTGAATAACAATAAGCTGATAAATTCGGGACCGTCACAGGAATATAATAAGCGCTGTTTTTAATGCGTATAAAACGCATAAATAATCGTTCACTTACCCGCTACAAAACTGAAAGGAGTTTTAACAATGTCCGGATTATTTAAAATTAACAAACTGATTTACAGTCTTATCCTTGTTGGATTTATCAGCATGGCTGTAAATTCAATCAGTATCGCCAACGAGTTTGACGATTATGAAAACTATGCAACACCTGCTGAGCAGCAGTATGTTGTAATGCCGGAAATAACAGGCGGATGGTTTGCAGCAACCGACTGTTTTCCCGACAATGGAAACGGCGACACCATAGGCATGTACGAAACACGGGGCCGTATGCTTGTTGCCAATGATAACTTTATCTATTTGCAAAAAAACTATGGTTCCGGAGCTGGTTCAGGCTCATGGAATCCAGGAGACCCACATGGTGTTCCTGGTGAAAATTTACCTGGAGGTCATGATAACTGGATAATTGTTGCAGAAGTAACACCTGGAGTGGGCAATCCTCCAGGTGAAGGAGATATGGACCCATCTTTCTTACATATTTCACCTGACGGGACAATGATTGCTCTTGGCATGGGATATGCTCAGCCTATGCTCGTCTTTCCGATAAGTATGCTGGATCCTGATAATCCGCCTTTACTAAATTCAGGTACAGGAGGCAATACACCTGCTTCTGGAGTTACTCTTTTTCCATGGGGTGCTACACCTATTGATGGCGTACAGTACTATGAAGCTGAATGGGTACCGGATCCCGATACATCACTTTCAACTCTTTCAGACGGAACACTCGATCCTTCCGCTAGCACCAACAACACTCACCTTGCAATTAATACTGACAGAGGCTGGGATGGAAACAACTGGGAAGGAGATGGGAGTCAGATTGAAATATTGGATATAACTGATGCTTCCAATCGACCTGTCATCATAATTAATAATATTGGGTATTCTCCCAGTTATTCTGCATCTGCTGATCTTACGATCGATAATTACGGAAACCTGATAACTGGGCAGGGATATGATTACAACAACCCTATTCCAGGCCCCGGCAGTGAAACCGGCCAGATAAAAATTTTTGCAGCAGATGAATGGATGGATGCCTATAATGGAAGCCCAGGTTCACCTTCTCCAATTGAATATGACCATACAACCAACATCATAGCAGAAAACATATTGAGCGCAGCGGCAATGGGCGTAGACAAGTACAACAACCTGCATGTGGGTGGAGGAGATGTAGTAAGCGGCATGATAGGTGAATCCGGTTTTGCAGCGGTCATTCATGCAGATGCACTTTTAGACGGACTAGACGATTTGGGACCTCTGGATGAATCTGACCCTCTGATTTACAAAGAACTCCAGCCGGATACTAACGCAGATGACTCAGCTACCTTTGCAGTTTACAATCCATGGGCAGAGGGAATAGTTATTCTTTGGAACCCTAAAAACTATTCAGGCACAGGATATGGACCTTATGATGGATGGTATGAAGGAGTACAGCCTATAGCTACAAGTTACTACACAGAAAACTCCCCTGACACTGACGGTGACGGATGGAATGACGGAAGCGACAATGCCTACCTGACTGCAAACTTTGGACAGGAAGATACAGATGGTGACGGATGGGCTAATGCAGCTGATGCAGACTTTAATAATGACGGAACTGTAGGACTTCCCGATTATTCTATTTTTCGCCGCGCTTATGGAACATCCAACAGTAATATAGACATGAATGGTGACGGAGGCGTTGGCTTACCTGATTATTCTATATTCCGCAGGAACTATGGAAAAAGCGCACCTTTTTATTAATCGGAAATTATAGACATTAACTTTTTTTAACAATACAGTTTTTTTAGGAGATAAAATTATGATTAAAATGAGAAATTATTTATTACTGTCTATTTTGACAATATGCCTCTTTTGCTCAGCACAGCAGGCACAGGCTCATTATCTCTGGCTGGATCCGACTGGTCAGGAAACAGTCCAGATTGGAGACAATATCAGTATTGATGTGTATTTGCATGCAGATACTGATGACAGCCTCGTAATGTGGGGAATTACCGCAGGATTTGACAATATTGAATTAACTTATTCATCAATAGATTTTGGTGAAACTGTATTAGGTCAGAATTTTTACCTTCCGACATATAACTCAGAAGAAAGTACAATAACTGATATCGCAAGAATCAGCCTTTTCCCTGGCGATCCGCTTGAAGAGCTCACAGCAGGTGAAGACTTCCTGCTGTTTACAGCAAACTTTACTTATAACGGCGGGATATTGGATGGTGAAGATATGTGGTTAACATGGAACCCTCTGGCTGACAGTTTTGAGTTTGAACCTTTCGCCATATATTCACTTGACGATCTGTACACTGCAGGAAGCGGTGTAGATTTTGCTGCTTCAGCAGTTCCTGTACCAGGAGCATTTCTGCTTCTTGGATCAGGTCTGCTGGGATTTATAGGCATTAAAAGAAAAACAGGAAAATAACACAAATAAATAACATTTAAAAATTATAACACTGATTAATAACAGCGGGATTCGATTTCATGGAAGAGAATCCCGTTGTTATTTGTTAAATACCGGAACATCATGAAAATCAGATCTTATTTTACAATAACAACCATCATACTCCTTTTATCGATTTCTTTACCACTATATGCTCAGGATAAAGATAAAAAGACTCCTCTCAAAAACGAAATTATCATTCGAGTAGGAAACCGGACCATAAGCAAAACCGAATTTGATGAAATGGTAAGAAGCATCAGTAAAAAACGCCGAAAAAAACCGGATACGCATGAGATAACGGCACTTGCAGACCAGATGGCCGAACAGATGCTCTTTGCAGAAGGCGCCCGTGCAGCAGGCATTGATAAAGAAAAGGACGTACAGCTTCTTATTGAAGAGACTGTAGATAAACTGCTGGCGTCTTTATATGTGAGAAAAATAGCAGCTGCGGAAGTCAAAGTTTCAGAAGGTGATGTTAATGAATTTTACAATAAAAATAAAAGCAAATGGAAACAGCCCGAAATGGTAAGGGCGGCCCATATCCTGCTGAGAACAGATAAACTCGATACACCTGAAGCTGTTAACGATATAAAGAAGAAAGCTGAAGAAATAAAAGCACGGATAACGTCAGGGGAAGATTTCAATACACTGGTAATAAAATATTCCGAGGATACCGGCACAAAAGATAATAATGGAGACCTGGGTTTTTTTGACAGAAACGGAAAAATAAAAGCAATTACAAACAAAGCGTTTTCAATGGCTCCGGGCGAAATAAGTGAGCCCGTAAAAACCTCTGTTGGTTTTCATATAATCAAACTGATTGAACGGCGAGCGGCCGGATTTAAACCTGTTGATGAAGTAAAAAGTGAAATACGCTCCATGCTTTACCGTCAAAAGAGACTCGATGCAGTTAAGGCAGAACGAAAAAGACTTGAAAAGCTGATGAATTTTTATGTCATTGATTCCTATTCAGCAGAAGGTAATCAGTAATGAAGAATAAGTTATTACACTACCTTCCATGCTTTTTTGCAATTTCACTGATAATAGTAGTTACCGGCGCAGGATATATTTATATTGGTTCGTTTTTTGAGCTTGTTAACTTTTTTGACAGCACAGGAAAAAGCAGTATTTCTGGCTCAGCAATTGAACATAATCAGGCAGACAGAATCACAAAGCAAACCAATACTCCTCATGCAGACAACAGCCGTAAATATGTAAAAAAAAGCATAAAGCCAAACAGCAGCAAAAAAACAGATGAGGATTATAGTCCTCCCCTTAAAACTGCAGCCCTGCCTGAAAATCAACTGCAGGACAAAGAAGAACTGGATAAGGACTTTGAACAGTTTTTAAAGGAAAATGGGATTGATTATGAAACAGAAAAAAACTGGTTATCAGACCGGGCAGAAGAATACAGGAAAAAACCAGGAAAAGCCTTGAAAAGAAGTTACAGCGAAGGTGAAAAACAAATTATAAATACTTATCACGTAAAAGATACAAAGCTCACAGATAACGGCGAAGTGTGGATAAAGATAGATCCGGATAAAACAAATACATCATCAATAGAGAAAATGATGTCTGCAGCAGCAGAACTTTACAGTGACGGAACAGAACCGGTTAAAGTGGTTGTATGGGAAGACAGCAGGCCAAAAGAGGTTCGTACCTTTTTTGGAGCGCCAATATTCTAGAGAAATCATGGGAAATGAAGAAACCAGAAGACAGAGATCGGAAATCAGAAATCAGAGGTCACTATAGGGGCGAAGAAATAAAGAGGACAGAAATCAGACATCAGAGGTCACTGTAGGGGCGAATAATCATTCGCCTGAATTATACATACAAGAAAGGCAGATTTTTAAATTTATGAAAAAAAAACATAAATCATCAATAACCAAATATATATTTATCGGGGCAGTCCTGGCTGTACTTATCATAGCTGCATTACTGCTTAAGACAAAAGAACAGCCAGAAACTGACACTATTAAAAAACCTATTCCTGCGGCTGAAAAAAAAGTAACAAAACGGAAGCCTGTTTCTGAAAGGGATACAGATATCCCTCAACATTCCCATAAGATACCGTCCCAAAAACAGGATACAAAACAAAAAGATTTTTCTAATGAAGAGATTAACACCACTGAGAATATAGAGCCTACACCTGAACAGGAATTTCATTACCAGAAAACACAGATGTTTATTGCCGAGGCAAAAGATAAACTTCCCCTGGTTGGTATAAGAGCATTTAATGCTCTTCAGGCAACAGTCCGTGAAGGAGATGAACCTTCGGATTCCGGGAGGAATATACCCGGCAGAGACAAAAAAGGCATGAGAGACGGTGAAATATGGATAAGAATAAACGGTGCTTATTCAAAGGAGCAAAATGAAATCATGGCACAGGCAGCAGACCTTTACCGCAGTAATGTAGACTTTGACGGTGAAATCACCGTACTGCTGTGGGTAGGAGGACAGCCCATTGCCCGTGAGACATATTCTGCCTGGTAAAAATAGAGACAGGGAATGCTGTTTTTTTTGGCTGGGCTGAGAAACCCAATGCTCTACGAGAAAACAACGTTGCTTTTAGCTGGACGGGATTTCATATCAAATATTGTTGAATAAAGGCACAATGCGACTCCTCTCCCTTGACGGGAGAGGCTGGGTGAGGGTGGCAAAATAGAAACTCAATATTTTATTTTTCTTTCTTCCCCCTCCCTTAATCCCTCCCGCCGGGGACATTAGCGTCAAGCTAAGGGGTAAAACAAAAAACTAAAGCTGTACCTCACACAAAGGCACGAAGACACAAAGAAAATCAAATGCTTTTTAATAGAAAATTCTTTTTAGTTTTTAACTTTGTGGCTTTGCGGCTTTGTGTGAGACATGATTTTTTGTTTTTTATATTGAACAGGTATTTTTTAATTCAACAAAATCGGGTTTTATCCCAACCATGCAGAGACAGTTTTAAAACCTGGCACTATAATTTGTTAGCACAATTTTTTTGAAACAATTTTAGTTTGGAAACCAATGAATAAATTATCTACATGCTTAATACTTATTACCCTTCTGCTTTTAACAGGAACTGTTTCTGCATCCGAAAAAAAAATAAAGACAGATAATAATCCTGTATTTAAACTTGAAAACTATCAAAAGGTTATTGGTCCTTTCCCTGAGGGAAAGCCGGTACTATACAGTTTTAAAATTAAAAATACCGGAACAGCTCCTTTAAAGCTGACAAATTTTCGTTCATGGAAAGGTTCCAGGATTCTTAAAACTCCTGATGTGATTGCTCCAGGCAATACCGGCTCTATTGATTTATCCTTCACCACTCTAGGCGCCGGCAATAAGGCCCTCAGAGGAGTAACAGTTGTTACAAATGAAAACAGGAAAAACCGTACTCACAGGATAGGTCTTAATATGTTAATTAAGGAGCAGATTGAGGCTGTCCCTGAAAGGATTTATATAGACGGAGTTGAAGGAGAAGACCTGCCTGAAAAATTGAATATAAAGGGAAATCTCGAAACCCCTCTTAAGCTTACACTGGAAAAGGCAGAGCCTGAAAAAAGCTTCAGCTATAAAATCAGCAGAGATGAGAAAACAGGAACATACAATCTTCATGTAACTAACAATAATAAAAAATCAGGCAGTTACAGGGGGCGAATAGTATTTAAAACAAACTACCCGGATAAGCCATATTTTATTATTCCAGTCTTTTCAAGAGTACTGGCCAAAGTCGATGCAACACCCAAAAAAATTGATTTTGGAACCATAGACAAAAAAAGTTATTTAACAGGCCCCGATAACAGCAAAGATAAAACACCTCCCCCGGTACAGCAGATCTTTGTAAGAATGAACGGAAAAGCTTCTTTAAAAATAGTGGATGTATTTGTTGAAAACAGCAAAGAGTGTTTTTCTATATCCACCTACACAATTGAAAAAGATAAAATATACCGGATAGATGTTACTGCAGATATAAAAAAACTGCCTGCAAATACATTAGATACTTTTTTAGTAATCAGGACTGACCAGACGGATTACCAGCTAATAAAGGTACCCTTAAAAATTAACACAAAATAAATATAAAGTATTATGTACCGATTTTTATTATTAACAGCCTGTTTCGGGTCAGGGTTTTCGGCCCTGTTATGCGAACTTGTATGGACCCGTATGATGGTCCCTGTTTTCGGCAACACGCAGTCTGCAGCCAGCCTTACAGCTGCTGTTTTTATGGCAGGATTGGGCCTGGGAGGCTTTTGGGGCGGAAAACTTGCGGCATTATTACAGAGCAGAAAGCAGGCTCTTAAAAAATATGTAGTGTTTGAAGCAGGGATTGGATTTTATGCTGTTTTATTCCCACTATGGAACAATGCCGTTTCATGGGCACACCTTGCATTAACCCCTGACATTACAGTTTATCCAATGTGGGCAGGGGTTATACGCCTTGTCTTTTTCTTTTTTCTGCTGCTTCCTCCCACACTTTTAATGGGGGCATCCTTTCCACTGCTTGGAACAGCGTTTGTTAAAACTTCCTGTTATACAGGAAGGGATACAGCCCTGGTATACGGGATAAACACACTTGGCGGAACAGCAGGTGTTCTGGGCGGAGGCTTTTACCTGATCCGTATTATGGGCGGATACTCATGTCTTATAACAGCCGGATCAATGAGTATTATGCTTGCTGTAATGATATTATTTACTGCACGTTCTGTTTCAGCAGATACTGCAGTGCCTCTCAATGATAATAACAAACATAAACCTGTTAACAACCTTACAGGTGAAACTCCCAATAAATTTATAATTCTTATACTTTCGGGCGCCGGGCTGGCAGGTTTCTGCGCGCTTGCATATGAAATAATATGGACACGGCTGCTGGTGATTGTGCTCCAGAATTCCGTTTATGCGTTTTCACTTATACTGGCAGGGTTTCTGGCAGGGATCGCCATTGGAAGCCTGCTTTTAGTTCCCCTTTGCAGAAAACTTAAAAAGCCTGTCACACTGTTCGGCATTATTCAGATACTGGCAGGCACAGCCTGCCTTGCTGTGCCCCATGGCTTTGAGCTCCCGGAACGGCCCGGGGAGATTTCATATTTATCTTTTCTTCTTACAAAACCGTTTTTTATGGTCCTTGCTCCCATGATTTTCAGCGGCGCCCTTGTTCCTCTTGCTGCAGATATTATAAGCTCAAAAAAGAAAGTAGGCCGTACCCTTGGCAGTGTTTATGCCTTTAACAGTTTAGGATCCGTACTTGGCAGCCTTGCCGCAGGTTTTATCCTGATACCTCTCACAGGGTGCAGAAATGCAGTTGTAACACTTTTCGTTCTCCAGATATCTGCAGGCGGTCTATTGCTTGCGCTTTCAATAAGACCTCTCAAACTATGTATTACAGCAGGGTTCGCTGTAACAGCCATACTGATACTCGCCCTTATACAGTTCCCCAAAGATATTGTCCGTGGATATTATGAAAAAGCCGCATCATCGGAAAAGCTGCTGTGGCTGTCCGAGGGGAGATCCGCCACCGCATCAATAACAGTTAATAAAGCAGGAAACCGGATCCTGTACCTTAACGGTATAGCAGAAGTTACAAATGATAAGCCTGCATTACGCACATTCCGGCTTATGGCCCTTTTGCCCTATGTAATACACCCTGCCCCTGACAATGCGCTCATGATTACATTTGGCGCAGGTGTAAGCGCAGGGCTGGCAGTGCACCTTTTCCCTGAAGTTTCATGTGTTGAAATAAATGAAACATGCACTGACATAGCGCGCATTTTTAAAAGAGAAAACCGGAATGTTTTGGATGCGGACAACCTTAAAGTACATATAACTGATGGAAGGAACTACCTGCGTCATTCCCACAAAAAGCATTCGGTTATTATTTCAGATGCAACCCACCCTCACAGCTATGACAGCTGGGTGCTTTTTACGGAAGAATTTTACAGATTATGCATTAAAAGGCTGGATAATGACGGGGTATTCTGCCAGTGGCTCCCTCTTCACGGACTGGCGCCTGAGCAGTTCAGGATAATACTAAATACAATAACAGATGTTTTTCCTGATGTAACACTGTGGTCTGTAGATAATGCCTACTGTCTGATGCTTGCAGGAAAACAGGATGTAAAGATCAACCCAGCGCGACTTGCGAAAACACTTAACAGGAAGGATATAAGACCATTTTTAGCATCCTCAGGGCTTGATAATCCCTACAGAATTTTGAATTATTATGTAACCGGGAAAAATGGTCTGGAAAAACTGCTTAAAAATGAAACATTGATAAATACGGATAATCACCCCCATAATCAGTTTTTCCCTTTGTCTGTAAATGGATTTGACCGGCTTAAGTGGCATGTAGAAAATTTAAAACAAATACTGCCTTATAAAGAAAAGACAACGGTTATTCTACAGGATAAGGGGAAATAAGAAAATTAAAAATAATATCTATTCGACAGGTACGATTAGTCCAAGTTTTACAATGTTGGGAGGACATGGAGGACCAAAGGTGCTATCTATAATCATATCAGCAGGAAACGCGGGATATTTACTCCCATTAAAAGTTATTTGCTCTGCAATTATTCTCATTTTATTGGAAACTGAAGTCTCACGTTGATTCCAATTGGAAATAAAATTATTAGTTCTGAATAAAACACCATTAATCACATATAATCGGGGGTCATCATTATAATTAATAGTCCCGACAGCATAAATTTCAGTTTTATTCATTGAATCACCTAATGTCACTGGAGTCTCCGATGGTTGCATCTGGAGATTAAGCGATGGTATATCCGTAACTATTGTAAAGTTCCATGCTTTATTATCAGCATTTTTTTCATCATTTGACTCAATGTTTATAAGTTCTACAGTTGAAGAAGATCCCGTATTGGATGATTTAAAAAAATAAACTGCACCGTCATGATCCCCATCGGCCAAAGATATCCAAACTTTCTTTTCAGAATCTCTATTATATTTCCCAAAAGATTCCTTCTGAAAATCAGCAGAATTATTGTTAATATGCCATTCTGTTGTAATATAAAGGTTTCCTTGGCTTTGAGCTATTTCCATTAAATCATCTAATTTATCCTCAAGAGGCTCAATTTTTAATTCATCTGCGTTATCAATAATATACCCAGAACAATTATTAATATTTCCAACTGCCGAAACTATTGTGTCCCCCTGGAATTCTGAACTAGCATTAAATGTAAGGTCACCATTTCCGTGAACACTTGCATCTTTAAAAATTGGATTACCATTAATCCATTTTTTATTTATTGCCAATCCATCGTCACCAAGAACAATAATCCCGTAACGCACAAGATAAGCCATTGCGACAACACGTTTTTTTACAGTATCAGTAAACAGTCCGGTAGCACTGTTTTCAGCAGCTTCATAGGAAGCAAGAACTGCATTGTTATAGTGAGGTTGGCCATCGGAGTTTTTCATTACATCTTCGTTAATAAATGGGGTATCGACAGGATCAGAATCAGCCTTAAAATCCTTATACACATCAAAATCATCATACATACCCAGTTCATCATAAAAACCGAGCTGTACAGTCAGCCCCTCTGTATCAGGAACTCCGTTTGCTATCGCAATATCTCTCGCGGTTTGAACAGGATCACCGCACATATCAGCGGCTCCTGCTCTTGCTGCTGCTTCAAGCGCATTCTGATATGTATTTCTGGTGGCGTACAGGTGCCCTATTTCTATTACAAAGGCGGCAAATGTAACAAGCGCGCTTAAAAATAAAATAGCCATCACACTGTAGCTGCCGGACTGGGATTTTAATATCTTCATTAAATATCCGTTTTTCATTTAATCCAGACTGTTCAGCTTCTGGCCTACGCTTTCCTGCTGGTCTTTTTTATCTTCAGTAAGACCTTTTATGTATTTTTTATTATAAATCTGAGTGCTTATATTACCGGGAGTTGAATCGACCGGCGTTTTATCGTCAGGGGCATTGTTATTAATTACCTGCTGATTAAAAGCTGCATTATACGACTTCCCATAGTTTTCTGTCATATATTGAGGTGCATGCCTGCAGCCCGAACAGATCACCGGTATCGCAAATACAAATAATACAGTGCATGTTTTAAATTTAGTTTTCATATATATCTCCCGGTTTTACCATTGTTATACTTATATTACAGACACGGTACCCAGGTCACCTGCGTTTAAAAACAGGCGAATGGTTATTCGCCCCTACAGTGACCTCTGATCTCTGTATTTTCCTTTAATGCTGCTGACTGACTTAAGTTATATGCATTTAAACATTTCCCTCCCCTGGCGGGAGGGATTAAGGGAGGGGGAGAAAACAGAAATACTGTAGTAAGTTTCTATCTTGCCACCCTCACCCTACAGTGACCTCTGACTTCCGGCCTCTGCATTTCTCAGAGTTTCACCTGAACAACAGGGTAACTGAATTCACATCCGTCATTTCCCCAGCTGTACAGCCCTATCCTTCCATGCTTTATATCCCTGTCATTCACATCAAAGATAACTTTATCATCAATCATAACAACTATTCTGCTGTCTGATACAACAACGTCTACTGGATAACACTTTCCTTTTCTGTAACCTTCGGCAGCTTCTGCGAGCACGCTGATTTTACCTTTATATTTTTTTATCAGCCTGCGGTACTTTCTTGAACGGTCCATGGAAAACCTGTAATAGTTATCTTTATCAGCATACCTGAAGATAACACCAACAGCGTCATCATCGTCTGATGAAACATTCACACTCAGAGAATAGTTATGCCAGCTGCTGTCGCCTGCAACAGCGTATGTGCCAGGCTTATCAGGGTAACCGCCTTCATCTTCGCCTCCGTATATGTTTGAAGTCTGCCTGATCACCTGATCCGAAATATACCATGATGAAGGTCCATCTATATTTCCATCGTCAATTATTTCCCAGTCAGATACTGTATTGTCATACAATATTTCAGCTGCATTTAGTCCCTGTGAGCCAGAAGCTTTTTTAAGGGCCTGTGCCCTGTTATAAAATTCTTCTGCTTTTCGCTCTTCGCCTTTCATATGATAAATTGCACCCATATTATTACAGGCGATCTCCGGGGTATTGTATTTTAAAAGGATTTCCATGGCGCCGGAATCATCGCCAGTCATTCCAAGGCTTATTGCCAGATTGTTTACAGCCTTTATAAATCCGCTATCAATAGAAAGTGCCTTTTTAAAATGAAAGATTGATTCTTCATAATTTTCTACTTTCATTTCAAGGTATCCGGCATTGTTGTGAAAATCCGCCCTGGCAGGATTAAGCTCGATAGCCCTGTTAAAACAGTCCCTGGCCTTTTCTGTATCTCCTGTCATGGCATATGTAAGACCAAGGCCGTTGTAGGAATATGAGAATGATTTATCTATAGCGATCGACTTTTCAAATTTTTCAACTGCAGATCCGTAGTTTTTCTGTTCTCTCAGGCATACACCTGTCAGATAGTTCCATTTGGCGCTGTTTTTAATTTTTGCATCTTCTATGCTCTGAAGCTGAACCGCAGCAACATCGTAGTAGCCTTTGGAAATAAGGTTCTCTGAAAGGCCTATAAGATCCTTCTGAGGTTTTTCAGTATCCAGGCTGTTTTTTATATTCTCTTCTTTTATTTTTGCCTTTATCAGTTCATTGGGAATATCCTCTTTTCCACTGCTGATACAGCCTGATGTAAAAAGGATTAGAAATTCTGTAAGGATAAAAAGGTATAAAATATATTGTTTATTATTTTTCATTTTGTGTAAATCTGCCTATTGACTTCATGGATATGCTGCTGTACCAACACGGTTTAAAACCGGCGAATAATTATTCGCCCCTACAGTGACCTCTGATTTCCGATCTCTGCCTTCCCCCTACCCTCCGTTAATATTACTGATAAGGTTGATAATCGCAGGCCCGAGAATAATCATAAACAAGGCAGGCATAATCAGTGCAACCAGCGGGAAAGTAAGCTTTGTTGAGATCTTTGCACCCTTCTCCTCTGCAGTTTTCTGTCTTTCATCCCTCAGCGATCTGGCATAAACTCTCAGCGCCTCGGCAATATCAGTACCAAACTTTGATGACTGAATAAGCACATTTACAATACTGTCCAGGCTGGTCACCCCGTTTCTTTCCGCCATATTTTTTAAAACTTTCTTTCTGGGAAGCCCGCTCTGTATTTCAAGGAAGTACTGGCTGAACTCTTTTGATAAAAGAGGTGTAACATTTTCCATTTCTTTACTTACCCTGAAAAGGGCCATATCAAAGCTCAAGCCTGCTTCTATACATATCAGCAGCAGATCAAGGGCATCCGGCAGTTCCATTCGTATTCTATTAGCTCTTGATGATACCTTGGCCTTTAATACTGCTCCGGGAATGTAATAGCCAAGCACCAGAGGGAAAAAAATAAATACTGCAAACCTGATATCCAGATTACCGGTAAGTATTATAAACATAACGTAAAGGCCTCCCAGGATCAGTGAAAGACCAAACCTGAGGCCGAAATAATATGATACGGCTTCCGATGATCTGAATCCTGCATATGAAAGCATTTTACTTACAGATAAAAGATCCTTTTCTTTTTTAGGCGAGGCAATGGTGCCAAGGTACATGGTAAAGGAAGACCACTGGGATTCCTTTAACATTTCCTTTTCAAAATTATCTGCCCTATCACCTGAACCAAACAGTTTTTTTGCGATTACCCGTCTTCTGTACCGTTTTTCCATATACAGATAAAGTGACATTGACCCTGCCATTACAATGGTAAAGGTAATTATCATTATGGCGGTTATTATGCTCATTACACCCTTATCCTTGACATGATCCGCATAACGGTAAATCCGGCAGCTTCAAAAAGTATGGCTAAAAACAGTATTTTTTTCCCTGTCGGATCAGTAAAAAGAATGGAAGTATACTCTTTATTAAAAACCCAGGCTGCAAGCAGAAACCCCACAGGCAGAAGCCCGAGTATAATGGCTGACAGCCTGCCTTCTGCAGTAAGCACCTTAATCTGTCTTTTAAGCTGAAAACGTTCTCTGACGGTTTTTGCAACGCCATCAAGAATACCTGTAAGGTTACCGCCTGTTTCTCTCTGAATTATAAACGCGGTAACAAGGATCTTTACTTCTGGAATATTGGAGAATTTTCTTTCAAAATTTCTAAAGGCCTTTTCAAATGGAAGCCCGACAGACATTTCATCATATATTGTTTTTATCTCTGTTCCGAGGGGAGCGGAAAAACTTCTGGCCACTTCTCTCAGTGCCCCGTCAACAGACTGCCCTATCCTTAGCGCTCTTACAATCATATCAAGGGCATCGGGCAGCTGCTCTACAAGGGTTTCTTCTCGTTTTTTCTTCCGGTAAACAACATATAAAAAAGGAATTACCACACCGGCTGCAATGGCCGGCAGAACAGGGTATGCGCTTCTGAAAATAATCACAGCAATAAGCACAAAGATCGTACCGGTTCCAAGGCCTAAGACCAGAAGCCTGTCCAGTGACAGCGGAACATTGGAGGCCATTAAAAGAGATTCCAGTGAAGTAAGGTCCAGAAAGCGGCCCAGAATTTTTTGTGCTTTGCCTTCGTTCCCGCCTGCAGAATAAAATGAATCAGCTCCATTGTTTTCACTTACTTCAGGAATAAGGGCTTTCAGCATTTTTTCCTTTTCACGGGCTTCTTTATCTTTGATCAGGTAATAAACTGATACCCCGAAAAACAGGACAAGGATAAAAAAGAACACTGCTATTACAAGAGGTATCATGCCGGCGGTTTAACCTCCCGTTCAAAGCGGAATATCTCAGGATCAAGATTTACGCCGTGTGTAGTAATATGATCCATAAAGAACGGTGTATTACAGCAGCCTTTAAAACTGCCGTATATATTGCCGTCATCATCAACACCCTTCTGACTGAACATAAAAACCGGGCTAACAGCAATATCATCACCGGTCATACCGTGAACCTCTGATATGGATATAACCCTTCTTTTTCCGTCAGGAAGGCGCGCAAGCTGTACAATAACGTTAATAGCGCTGGCAAGAAGCCCCCTTAAGGCTCTTTCAGAAAAAAAGGATGTTCCCATACTGGACATTACCTCCATTCTTGAAAGCGCATCGGAAGGTGTATTGGCGTGTACAGTACTCATAGAACCGGGATGCCCTGTATTCATGGCCTGGAGCATATCCATAACCTCTGCTCCGCGGGCCTCGCCTACTATTATCCTGTCAGGCCTCATACGAAGACTGTTTTTAACAAGATCGGTAAGCGACACCTCTCCCCTTCCCTCTATATTTGAAGGCCGGGATTCCAGCTTTACAACATGGGGCTGGCCAAGCTGCAGCTCAGCGCTGTCTTCGATGGTAATAATACGTTCAGTATCCGGGATAAAGCCGGACAGCACATTTAAAAGAGTTGTTTTACCTGCACCAGTACCTCCCGAGACAAGGAGATTGAGCTTTGTTTTTACAACACCCTTTAAAAATTCCAGCATCTCTTCTGTCAGGGCAAGGCTCTCTATAAGATCCTTTTCACTTAATGGAGTTTCCCGGAATTTTCTTATGGAAACAACAGGCCCGTTCAACGCAAGAGGCGGGATAATAACATTAACTCTTGATCCGTCCGAAAGCCTTGCATCAACCATGGGTGATGACTCATCAATTCTTCTTCCCACTAATGATACTATCTTGTCTATGATCTGCATGAGGTGATCGGTATCCCTGAACTGAACAGGTGTTGATTCCAGCATGCCGTTTTTTTCTATATATACCTGGTCAGGACCGTTAACCAGAATATCCTGTATATCAGGATCACTAACCAGTGATTCAATAGGCCCTAAACCGAGTATTTCATTAATAAGATCCGATATCAGGATGGTTCGTTCCCTGTGATTAAGGGGAACATTTTCTGCAGATGTTATTGCCTCAAGGGATTCACGTACTGATACCGCAAGCGCTTCTCTTGGAAGATCCGTTATGGTGGCAAGATCAAGCTGTTCCACGAGCCGGAAATGGACCATGGATTTAATAGCATTGTATGTTTTACGGTCCAGTCCGTTACCGCCGGATGAATGTTCCGGCCAAGTATTTGCTGTTTTTATTCTGGCGCTCAGTTTCATTTAAAATATTAATCCGAAATTTAATTATTTATTGTAGACCTGCGTGTCTGCCTGTATTTTCATCAGGAGGAGATTCATGGCACGGCGCGCCGTGCCCCTACGGTTAAAAAAACCGGCGAATAATTATTCGCCCCTACGATGCAGATTTTTCTGACCTCTGATCTCCGACCTCTGCTTTTCCCATTTTTCAGCCTACGCCCCAAACAACCGGCTGAAAAAGCCTGCTCTTTCACAATCGGTTTTTATACCTGTAATGGCAGATGCCAGATTTGCATAATCACTGTTTATGCGGCTCTTTTCCCTTACCACGCTCAAGGGTTTCCCCTTGTTCAGGGTCAGCATGACTGTCTCATAGTCATTTGCAATGCTTGCTGTAACAGGCTGTTTAAAAATCCCCTTTAAATCATTTGAGTTGAACTCGCCTTTACTGTGATAGCGGTTTAATACTATCTTTACCTTTTCTTCCCCGTAACCGAGGTCGTAAAAAAGCTCCATTGTACGCTGTACGCTTTTAATAACCTGAAGACTCTGCTGGGCCGTAACAATTATTCTGTCTGCTGCATCAAGAAGTGCCAGGTTACGCTCGGAAAGATCATGGGGTAAATCAAGTATGGTGTAATCCATATACTGGCCGATCAGTCCTAAGATACGGGTGGTATCTTCCGGGCTTACCTGGTCGGCATCACTGATCTCATCAGGCGCCGGCAGCACATAAATACCTGAGGAATGCTGTTGCAGAGAACTGAACAAAAGATTTCTGTCCATGCGCTCAATATCCTTTATCATATCAAAGGATGTGTATGAGGGAGTAATATCAAGCCCTGCGCTCATATCGCCCCTGTAGAGGTTAAAATCCGCAAGCAGTATCTTTTCACCGGATATTTTATGTATATGGTCGGCAAGATTGATGCACATTGAGGTGTTGCCCTGCCCTCCCTTAAGGCTGAAAACAGCAATAACCTCACCTCTTCGGCTGTCAATATCACCCATAGCATGCCTCACCGAAGCAAGCACCTCGCCGTTTGATGACGGAAAAATAAGATAGTCCGTAACCTTTGCCCTTAATCCTTCCAGGATAATCTCGGGTCTGTTCTCTTCAGCAATGATAAACACCTTGATTTCCGGCATGTGCCTTGTAATTCTGCGGACAAGCTGCATATCTCTTAAGGTATCATCAGTTAAAAACAGAAACACTGCATCAGGCCTGTTTTCTTTTATTCTGCTGAATGCAATTTCATAATCACTTACTCTTTTTATATCGCCGATCGCAGAGGCTACATCATCAGCAAGCTTTTCAGCAAGGCTTGCGCGTTCGGATACTACAATAGCTTTTGTTCCTTCAACCATATTCAATTACCTTGAAAAACCGGTTTCTCCTGTAAATTCAGGTTTTACTGATTTTTTATTACCGGACCTTCTGTCTGCCTTTTCCGGATTAGTAACCCGGTTTTTAAGAAAGAAATCCACATCATTAATATTGTCCATTTTACCCTCACCCGGAAGCAGCGGAACTTCATCAGGATTCATGGCCCGCACAAGCCTTGGTGTTACGATGATGACCAGTTCGGTTTCCGACCTCTGAAATTCTTTATTGGTAAACAGCCCGCCCAGAATGGGGATATCTCCCAAAAGAGGCACCTTTGAAATAACAGTCCTTGTTTCTTCGTCCAGAAGCCCTGCCATAGCAAAAGTCTGTCCGTCTTTGAGCTGAAGAGTTGTTGAACCGCTTCTGGTCCTCAGCCCCGGAACGGAAACACCTCCTGAAAGTACAGTGAGTGAAAAATCAAGACTGCTTACCTCAGGTGAAACATCTATTGTTATTGTCTCACGTCCTGTAACAACCGGTGTAAACCTGAGCATAACACCAAATTTTTTAAACTCTATGTTTGTCTGACCTGAATCACCCTGCACAGGATAGGGATACTCGCCGCCTACCATAAACTCGGCTTCCTGTCCGCTCATTGTAACCAGAGTAGGTGAAGCAAGCACCCGGCTAAGGCCCTGCTGCTTTAGGAGACTCAGTATACCCATCAGGTTATCATCAAGACTGTGGGCAGCAAGCTGAAATGCCGAACTGAATGGTGATGATATGGACATGTCAGAACTCATAGTGGTGCTATAGCCTCCGGTAATGGTTGTTCTGGTGTAATTACCAAAGGCGTCAATTGACTCTTCTATAGTTGGAGGAATATCCGACATTGATGATTCCAAAACTCCGCTGCTTTGTCCTGCTGAGAAAAAACCGATAACCCAGTCTTTATTGTCCATAAAGCTCAAACCCATCTGCTTGGCGCCGGAACGGGTTATTTCTGCTATCTTCACCTCAAGCTGAACCTGCTGAGAACCTCTCAGGGACATCATATTCATGGGGCTTACACCAAAACTTTTAACAACCGTTATGATGCTCTCCATTGTTACCTGGTCTCTTACATCACCATATAAAAGAACGCCGTCTTTGGCGCTTTCAACAATAATATTTTCGGTTCCCGGAACAATCTTTACTATACGGTCTTTAATCTGTTTAAGCATGTCGCCTGGTACTATTACCCTTAACTCATACATTTCGGGGGAGACATCCGACTCATTTTCACCGTGCCATATTATGAGATTTGTAGTGCCGGGATTTCTGCCGAATATAATTATCTCCTTTTCAGTAATGTGCTCTATGTCGGCAATCCTGGGCTCTCCCAAAACAATTCTGGTGATAACGTCTTTTGAAGTAAAAACAGTTGCGTTATTTACCGGAACATTTACTACATTCAGATAACTGTTTTTTTCTTTTTTGCTGGAAGCACCCGAGGGAATCAGGTCATCACAAATCAATTGTCCGGAAAAAAACAGGCAGAGTATTATTGTTAAAAGAGAGATATTAATCTGGATTCTATTTTTATTCATATATAAACCGGTCTCCTAACGATAGAATGTCCTGCTGCAATTTTTACCGCCTCCCTTAAAGGTATGAACGGTTATAAATTCTTTCTTTTCTGTCAGGATATCAATTAGATTAACGCCGTCTGTTGTTACAGGACTGTTGTCAGACGGGTTTCTTGTTACAAAGCGGATAATGTTTTTTCTTGATGCGTCAGCCAGGACAGTCAATTTTTCTGCCTGCGCAGGGGTTGCAAGCAGGGTAATTCTCCTTGCAGGTTTTTCTGTTCCCACATCAAGGTCCAGTGTCCGCTGGGTTGCGAGTATCTCAACATTCTGCAGCATTGTTTTAGAAGAAAGCTGGGTGCCGGTAACCTTACCTGTTGCCCCCGCTTCATTAAGGCCTTTAACACTCATTTTGCCCCAGGCGCAGGTGATGATTACATCGACTCTGTCGCCGGGCTTAAGCATACCAAGTGCGCCGTCGGTATCCTTTGCCGTAAGGGTGATAGCCCTCATCCCCGGTGGAGGTTCTATAACCGAGTTTTCATTCATACCGTTTATCTTTTCTATTCCCTTTTCAAAAGTATAGGCGGATGTCAGGGTCCCCACTCTTTCATTGTCCGCACGATTACGCGCAAATAAATCTATTTTGGCTGATTCGGATGCCGCAATTAAATCAAGCGCCTGTCCGGGACTCAGAAGCAGGGTGACATTTTTCTCTTTGTTTTTATTTGATTTCTTGTCATCTGTATTATCACCGGTATCATAAACAGTTATACCTTCAAGAATGATCCTGGTAACAGAAGCTCCTTTTTTATCAGGGACAGATGATGTCACAGCCACATCGACCACATCGCCTCTGTTCATCCCCTCCGGAATTCTGGATTCCTTATCCAGCTTAAAGGTTACAACTCTCATGCCTTCCGGAATTTTATCTGAAAAAGTAAGTTTTTTTTCAGGTTCTTTTTTAACAACAGCCACAGGCTTATTTACAGGCTTCGGCCTGTTCAGATACCAGTATACAGCCCTGGCAGCAATCAGGCCCAGCAGCACAGATAATACAAGTGCGATTACCCCTCGAAATTTTCGCATGGATATATTTTTTCCTTTCCGGTCATGAGGTTTAAAGAATTATCAGGGGAAGGTCATTACAGATCTTGCACCGATTACATCCGGCACCATTTTTGTAGGCAGAAATCCGGTGAGTTGTTTATGCTCCATTGTTAAAACAGATACTGTTACGCGTTTTGGCTCATCATTATCTTTAGGTGAGATATCAACACCTACAACATCTTCGATACTGCCATTTCCTTCCAGGTTATGAAGCCAGAACGCATCCCGGACCGCTTCACGTGCAATCTCTTCGACATTTTCATCATCAGTCTCTTTGATTGCCCTTCTTGCCCCTTCAGTAACGGAGTTGGTAAGCACTATTTCATGAGTAAAGTACCAGCCGTATTCTATGACTGACAGGAGCAGCAATAAAAATAACGGAAGAAGGAGCCCAAACTCGACAGCTGCTCCGCCATTTTTGCTATGTATTTTTTTAACAAATAACGGCATCACCTTAATTTATAATATTATTTATTTTGATCAGCATTAGTAACAGTGTCTGCTGCTTCATTAATTTCAGTAGATACTGCAGTAAAAAGTTTCTCAATACTATCGCCGAATAATCCAAGCATAGAAACCAGTATAGCTGCCATCAGGCCAACAATAAGTCCATATTCAATTGCTGTTGCTCCAGCCTGACTGCGTAAAGTTTTTTTTAATATTTTTTTAATTAATCCAATCATGTTACTCTCTCTCAATTTATTTTTTCTCAAAGAAAATATGGTTCTTGTAACACATGGTTTCATTAAAAAGCTTAAAGGATATTGTTAATTTTTTGCATTAATTTGCGCACTATCCTTACCCGAGTTTTTTTAAAGCAGTAAGAAGGCAGAAACAGACATGAACACCTCAAATTTCCATGTAAAAAACCCGGAAAAAATTACCCATCCGCTTTTACACAAGGTAATTATTACCAGTCTTAAGCTCTGCTAAAAACCTACCCATTTTCTCAAGCTACTGTTTTAATTAACAATTTAAACATCAATTAAGTTTGGCACAGCCATTGCTTAATAGGAGTTCAACAATGAGTGGCAATACTTAATCAAAAGGAAGGTTTAATGAATAATTTACCTGACATAAATATCCAGGCATCAAACGGCATCACCAATTTTTATAATGCGGTAAAATCCGGTAAGGGACAGGGAACAGACATTTTTGAAACTATTCTCAGCAACCTTAACAGCAGCCTTAAAAATGGAAATAAATCAGGAACTGCCGGCAAATCAGCTTCGCCCCTCGATTTCCTTAATAAGACTGCAGGCAAACTTTCCGGCAAATCTTCTGATAAATCAGAATCTCAGGATCTTATATTTCCGGCATCTTTCCAGAATCAGCTTGTGGCATTCTTTAATGAGCAGGGTCTTTCATCGCAGGATATAAGCCAGGCATTGTCCGGTGCAAGAAATGCAGAAGGCAACATTAATATAAGTAAACTGCTCAAGGGGCTTTACAACGGAAACGGACAAATTTCCGGACAGATTGACAACGCAATCCTTATGGAAACATTCAGGGATGATTTTTCGGCCTATCTATCAAATCAGGGCGCAGGTGCGGATTTAATAAACGGTCTTTTTGCAAAAATGCAGAATACCGACAGTGCATCGTCCATGCTTAATGCAATAGACAGTATTAAAAGCGGTACGGAAGCATCAGCCGAAAACTCCTTTATAAATTCAGATCAGATTCCTGCAGCTCAGTCACTTCTATTCAAACTGGGCCTGGGTGCAGGGGAAATAAAAAATATAACTGAAAAATGTAAAAACAGCAGCGGCGGTATCGAGATAGGCAAACTGTCTGATGAGCTTAACAAGTTATTATCTGCAGATATAAGTGAAGATGACCTGGTTAAACTGTTTTCTAAAAATGATATATCGGTCAGCAGAGACCTTTTTAAAAATATAGAAACAAAAACCGATATTACTGACAAACTGACTTCTTTGGAGAATCTGCAGAACACGGATGAAATCAAAAAGAATATTCTATCGCTTCTCAAAGAAAAGGGAGTATCGGAAGAAGATATTAACTCCTTTATGAAGGATTTTGATGCGGACCTGATCAAATTAAAGAGCAGCAATATCTCCGGAGCTGGAGCTGATGTTTCCAATTCGGTGAAAAATAAAATAGCCATAAATGAGCGGCAGGTTATAGCTGAAGTGCTGGGCAAAGATGAACAGGAAGTTAAAACAGGCAGCTGGATATCAGCGAAACAGGGAATAGCATCCATTCTTGAAGAAAGAGGCGTTCCCTCAAAAAAGATCAATAACTTCATGAGCTCCGTTGAAAACAGCATCAATAAACTTTCCCTTAACCAGGACGACAACGCGGTTAAATCGAATATCCTCAATGAGAAGGTATTTTCATTTCCTTCACTTGCCGGAGATCAGGGAGATACAAAGCTGAGCCTGGCAGATCTTATAAAAATGGCAGAGCATAAGGCAAACAGCACCCAGGTATTGAAAGCAGCGGCAGAAAACATACAGGGTCAGGCGGCAGTAAAGGAGAACTCCTACGGTGATAAAGACAGTAAGAACTTTTCAGTAAAGGAAAGTGCTGACATGTCTGCCATGAACATAGCCGCCGAAAAATCAGTAAAAAATACAGAGAGTGTAAAACAGGCTAATTCGGCATTTAACCTGCCGGAACCGCTGCCCAAAATAGCAGACAGAATGCTGTTCATGATCAGGAACGGAGAACAGAAAAGCAGACTGCAGATAACCCCTCCCAATCTTGGAAAACTTGATATAGATATTACGGTTAAAAACGGACATATCCAGGCAAACCTCAGCACTGAAAACGTAATGGTAAAGGAACTGCTTGAAGCCAATCTTAATCAGCTCAAACAGCAGCTGAATAATCACGGTCTTACGGTAGATAAGTTTGAGGTAATGGTAGGACTTGAGAACGGTGATAAAAACAACGGAAATGCCTGGGCTGAGGAAAGAAACAGCAGAGGCTCCGGAAGCAGGGGCGGCAGAGGAATAAAAACTGCCGGATCTGAAGAAATTCTGTCAGCAGTATCCTCAACAATATCAAAAACAGGATACGGAAACAGTCAGATAGACGTACACGTATAGTAACGGAGAAAAAACAATGGTTTCAGCAATAGATGCATTACCGGCTTTTCAGGAAGAAAGTCTCTACACAACAGAGAAGCAGGACAATATAGGCAGGGATTCATTTATAAAACTTTTCCTTGCGCAGCTGAATCATCAGGACCCTTTGAGTCCCATGAATACAGAAAATTTCGGTGCACAGATCGCCCAGTTCAGCACAGTGGAACAGCTCTACAATGCAAATGAAAGTCTGGAGGATATAAAGGGTATCCAGAGCGGAGACAGTAAATATCATGCCCTCGATCTTATGGGAAAAGAGGTCCAGGCGCAGAGCGACAAAGTAGTACTTGGAAAAGACTCTTCTGCAAAAGGTGCTTTTTACCTGGATACTGCGGCCGAAGGATGCGTCATCAGAATCTATGATGACAACGGCAAGGCCGTAAAGGACATTGACCTTGAAGATCTTCCGGCAGGAACACATTCATTTGAATGGGATGGAAGAGATGAAGACGGAAACCTGAGAGTCGCCGGAGTCTACACCTATGATGTGTCTGCAGTATCACCTGAAGGGGATTTTATAACTGCAGAAAAATATGTTCAGGGAACAGTTACAAGAGTAAGCCTTTACGAGGATGAACCGGTAATCTATGTAAATGATACGCCTATGAGCATGGAGCAGATAGTAAATATAAAAGTTCCGGGCAGTGAAGAAACGGCTGAAGATACCAGTGATGAAACAGCTGAAAGCAGCGATGAAACGGAAGCATAATATACATTATTAATAATGTAATAAAATATAATCAGTAAATATAACAGTCGGCATTGAGGCCGAATAAAACAGACTTTTTAAAGTCAAACAGGAGGTAATTATGGCTCTATCAAGCGCACTTTTTTCAGGAATAAGCGGTTTAAGTAATCTGGGTAATGCAATGCAGATTATTGGTGACAACATTTCCAATGTAAATACTGTCGGTTTTAAAAGCAGCAGTTTTACATTTCAGGATCTCTTAAGCCAGAACATGTTCACAAGGGCAGGAACATCACAGGTTGGTCGCGGTACTGCACTTTCCGATATTTATGCAACATTTGAGCAGGGGTCTTTTGAATCAACAGGAAACACAACAGACCTTGCAATAGGCGGCGACGGATTTTTTGCAGTAAGGGAACCCACCACCAACAGCCTTTTCTATACCAGGGCAGGTAATTTCCGTTTTGATAAAGACGGAAACATGATCAACCCGGAAGGTTACATTGTACAGGGCTGGGCAGTTGATGAAACCGGAGATATCACAGGGTCCACAACAGATGTATCCATGACCTCATTTACATCACAGCCCCAGGCTACAGAAAGCATTGATATTATTACAAACCTCGATAAAGACACAACAAGTAATGTGTCAATACTTTCAAGTGCATGGGATGGAACAGCTACAACACCCATAACATCCAATTCCTATGAATATCAGTCAACAGTAAAGGCATATGACTCGCTGGGAAGCACGCATGATATAACCCTATACTATGACAAGATATCAGGTTCGGAATGGGAGTACATTATAACCTGTAATCCGGAAGAAGACTTAAGAGCAGGTCTTGCCGGAACAGAAGCTGCAGGTCTTCTTGCCCGAGGAAAAATAACTTTTAATGAAGGCAGCGGTGCCATAACCAGCATGACCATGTCAAAACTTACCGGCAATACAACAGGATCAGAAGGTGTAAACCAGGCGGCTCAGTGTACGGCAGCAACAGGCGGCCTGGCCACAACAGATGCCACCATTACCGTAGATAATGCTGAAGCTCTTACAGCAGCAAATGATGGAAATCTTGTACTGGAGTATAATGCAGGCAGCTGGGCTGTCGCAGGTACCAGTCCGATTTCAGGAACCATTGTTGGAAATACCTCCACCCAGGTAACTGTAAGGCTTCCCGGTTCCACAACCGGGGAAGACATCACTATCGATCTGTCACAGGCCGCTGCTAATGGAGACTCATTAACAATCGCACTTACAGGATCTGATGACTGGACTGCTAACGGAACAAGCGACTTTAACGCTGAAGGTTATTTTGAATTTTCAGCAGATTTCCTTGGTGGAACTGCCACATCAGAAGAAATCGCCCTTGATATAGGAGTAAGATGGAACGGAACTTCATTTGTTCCTGATTCACTTGCTACAACACAGTATGCAAGTTCATCAACCACGGTTTATCAGTCAGCAGACGGATACGGTGCAGGTGACCTTGAAGGCGTAGACGTTGACGTTGAAGGTCTTATAACAGGCGTTTATTCAAACGGTCAGGTTCTTCCGCTCTATAGAATAGCGCTTTCAAAATTCCAGAATGTTCAGGGACTTTACAAAGAAGGTGGTAATCTTTACAGATCAACAAGAGAAAGCGGTCCGGCAACAACAAGCCTTCCGGGGTCAAACGGTCTTGGAAGTATTGCACCAAATTCACTTGAACAGTCCAATGTTGATATAGCAAATGAGTTTGTAAAGATGATCACAACCCAGAGAGGTTTCCAGGCCAATTCAAAGATCATCACAGTTACGGACCAGATGCTTTCGGAACTGATAAACCTTAAACGATAGGGACATTAAATAAAGTATTAAATGACAAAATAATGTCATAAAAGAATTCCGCTGACGCGGATGCTTAGAGTTGCCTCCAGACGGGTAAAATGTCTGTCGAAAAAGTAAATACGCGCAATTTCCTTTATCGGCAGGCATTAACCCAATCTTTTTTTTATAGGCTGACAACCGTTTTTTGACATTGAAATAGGATCAATATTTAAGAGCCAATTTTTTGACTATATTTCACCCATGAATTGGGAGTTTTCGTACGTCATTTAATTGACACGTACAATCCCTGTTTTATAACAACCACACACCTGAATATATTCATCTAGTCATTTCAAGAACTTATACCCACTCATTCAAATCAGTTAAATTTTTACAACAGCAGATTGCCATATGGCACAGAGGTTGCTTTAAAGGAAAGTAAATTTCTTTAGATACCTGGAGATCACTTTTATGGATATCGCAACCATTATAGGAATAGTTTCCGCTTTTACTCTTGTTGTTTCGGCTATCATGTTCGGCGGGTCACTCACGATGTTTATAAATATTCCGTCACTGCTTATTGTTGTTGGCGGAACTATCGGCGCTGCAATGATCAACTACCCTCTTCCTGATATTCTTAAAGTAACCAAGGTAGTTAAAAATGCTTTTTTCATGAGACCTGCTACAGCAAAGGAACTTATCAATAACTTTGTAAACCTTGCAGGCACGGCCAGAAGAGAAGGTATTCTGGCTCTTGAAACAGCACTTAATGATATTAATGATGATTTTATGAAAAAGGGACTTCAGCTCTCGGTAGACGGTCTTGAACCAGTATCAATAAAGGATATTCTGGATACTGAGGTGGAAAACATACAGGAAAGACACAAACTGGGAGCTGAAATATTTACTACGCTGGGCACCTTTGCTCCCGCTATGGGAATGATCGGAACCCTGATAGGACTGGTACAGATGCTCCAGACAATGGATGACCCGAGCAGCATCGGTCCGGCAATGGCTGTTGCGCTTCTGACAACATTCTACGGATCGGTAATGGCGAACATTGTCTGCCTTCCTATTGCAGGAAAGCTCAGAAACAAGAGTACAGAAGAAGTTATGATGAAAGGCCTGATGTCCGAAGGCATAATGTCTATTGCAAAAGGTGATAATCCAAGGCTGCTTGAACAGAAACTTAATGCTTTTCTTTCGCCGAATTTGCGTGAAACAAGCTTTAAATAATTAAAATTTCACAGGGAGAAAATATCAGATGGCTGATGAAGAAAAAGAAGATCTGGAAGAAAAAGAGGAAACAGGAGGCGATGAGGCTCCAAGAAAGAAGGTGCCTATAAATCTCATAATCATTTTAATACTTGTTCTATGTCTTCTTGGCGGCGGAGTCTATGTGTGGAAAAGCGGACTTCTTTCAGGCGGTGATTCCAACGAAGCATCACTTGAAGAACAGGATGCAGAACATCAGGAAGTTGGCCCTATCTATCCTCTGGATACTTTTATAGTAAACCTGGTAGGCGGGCGCGGTAAAAACTACCTTAAGGCAAAAGTCGAACTTGAACTTGACAGCGATAAAACAATCGCTGAAATCGATAAAAGACTTCCTAAAATCAAGGATGCAATACTTACCATGATGAGCTCAAAATCAAATGAAGAAATAAGCTCACTGGAAGGTAAGTTTCAGTTAAGGGCAGAGATAATGTCCGCTCTTAACCAGTTCCTGCAGACAGGAAAGGTAAAAAACGTCTATTTTACTGATTTTATAGTGCAGTAAAAAAGACCTGAAAATTAACATGAGCATAATGGTGAATTTCTTAAAATGAATAAACTGCTATCACAGGATGAAGTTGATTCCCTGTTAAGAGGTCTGGACACAGGGGATATAGGAGGCTCGGATGATTTCGAGATGCCTTCCGAGGATCTTGAACTGGACTCCTTTGACTGGGCGCTTGCCGGCCTCAATGTCAGAGGCAATATGCCTCTTCTTGAAGTTGTAAACAACAGGTTCAGCCAGAAATTAAGAGGCAGCCTGTCAAACTCTCTGCGTAAAATGATGGATATAACGGCAGACCCTATAGAAACGGTAAAATATGCAGATTTCCAGAGATCTCTCCCGGTTCCGACCAGCATGCACCTTTTCAAGATGGACCCGTTAAGAGGAATGGGAATAATAGTTGTGGAAAGCCGGCTGGTATTCAGCCTTGTTGAGGCATATTTCGGCGGTACGGGTATAGGTTCCACAAAAATAGAGGGAAGAGAGTTTACATCAATCGAAAACAAGATAATAGACAAGGTTGTGCATATGGCTTTAAACAACCTTGTAGAAGCATGGGAAGACGTTCACCCCATAAAAACCGAGTTTATAAGGTCCGAAAGCAACCCCCTTGTTGTAAATGTTATTCCCGGTGAAGAGCTGCTAATATCAACAAAATTTGAAATAGAACTGAGCAAGGTCCTGGGGAATATAGTTATCTGTTTTCCCTATGCATCCTATCAGCCCATCAGGCATAAACTTGCCGGTGACTACCGTGATGATGAAGAGCCTACACAGCTTGACAGAAACTGGCTGGAAAGTATGGAGCACCAGTTAAGAGGAACGGAGGTCGAGCTTAGTGTGGATCTTGGTGAGACAGAGCTTTCGGTTGGAGACTTCTTAAATCTCAGAATCGGAGACATACTGATTCTTGATAAAAATTACCAGCAGCCTCTCCTGGCAAAAGTTGAAGATGTAAGTCTTTTTGAGGGTTTTGCTGGAAGGCATAAAAATAAAAAGGTCTTTAAGGTCGAAGGACCCTACATTGAAAATGTATAAAGGCTGAAAACCTTAAAAAAAGGAGGTTTTCCATGAGTGATGATAACAGTCAGACAATGTCAGGAGGAATGAATTTGGCAGAGCTTGAGCCCGGATTTGGATTAGATGACAGCGGCAGAAACATGGACTTTCTGCTTGATATACCGCTGAATATATCTGTTGAACTTGGAAATGCAAAAATAAAAATAGGTGATCTCTTGAAACTCAGTCAGGGTTCTGTTGTTGAACTTAACAGGCTTACTGACGAGCCGCTTGATATTTATGTAAATAAAAAGCTTATGGCCCACGGAGAAGTGGTTGTAGTCAACGAAAAATTCGGCATCAGGCTTACCAATATTATAAGCCCCGGTGAAAGAGTAAAAAATCTGACTTAATTAAACATAACGGAGATACACCATTGGAGACCGACTACAACATATTATCATACAACATGGCAACAGCGCTGCTGTTTATCCTTCTTATGATAGCACTCTTCTTTTTTGTGCTCAAAAGGCTTAAAGGCGGTGCACTGCCTATGAAAAGATATACATTGATGAAAAATCTGGGAACACTCTCCCTAGGCCCCAGAAAATCACTGGCCCTTGTTGAAATAGGTGATCAATGGTTTGTTGTCGGTGTAGGCACTGAAAATATCTCGCTTATATCAAAGATAGATAAACCGTCCGACGAAAGTCAGGACAATATGGAAAAAATACAGAACGGGAAAGGTTTCGGAAGTTTTCTTTCAAAAGCCTCCATATCTCTTAAAAAAACCGAAGAAAGCAGCGCAAAAGATGAATAATAAACTAAAAAAGATATTGATTTTTTCTGCAGTACTGGGCATTGCAATTTTTTCACTGTCATCAACCGTCATGGCCCAGATGCCTGCCCTGCCCACACTTCAGATCGGGGTTGATCAGGCGGAAAGTCCGCAGCAGGTATCAACACTGCTTCAGATTCTCTTTCTTCTTACAGTATTATCCCTGGCGCCTGCAATTATCGTTATGATGACCAGTTTTACAAGGCTTGCAATCGTGCTCTCACTTGTAAGACATGCCCTTGGAACACAGCAGATGCCCCCTAACCAGATTATAGTAGGTCTGGCTCTTCTTCTGACATTCTTTCTTATGACGCCTGTATTCAACGAGGTAAACGATAAGGCTTTAAAACCCTACATGGCAGAGGAAATATCACAGGAACAGGCGCTGGACAATGCCCTTAAACCAATAAGGGCCTTTATGCAGAAACAGACAAGAAAAAAAGACCTTGCTCTTTTTATGAATATTTCAAACCTGGACAAACCCAACAGCTACGATGAAATACCGACCATAGTAATGATGTCTGCATTTGTTATAAGTGAACTTAAAACGGCATTTCAGATAGGCTTTGTCATATACATTCCATTTCTGGTAATCGACATGGTTGTGGCAAGCGTGCTGCTTTCAATGGGTATGATGATGCTGCCGCCTTTTATGGTATCACTCCCCTTCAAGCTCATGCTTTTTGTCCTGATTGACGGCTGGAACATCCTCATAGGATCAATGATAAAAAGTTTTTTATAAGGAAGAAATAAAATGACTCCCGAATATGTAATAAACCTTGGCAGTGAAGCGATTAAACTTGCATTAATGCTGTCTCTCCCCCTTCTGGGAGTAGGACTTATCGTTGGTCTTGCAGTTGCAGTGCTCCAGGCAACAACCCAGATACAGGAAATGACTCTTTCCTTTGTCCCCAAAATTGTTGCTGTACTGCTCACCCTGCTTGCAGTGTCACCATGGATACTTGATCAGATGGCAACTTTTACAAGCAAAATCATTATGAGTATCCCTACAGTTATAAGATAGCGGAAATGACATACCTGCTTTTTACGGACTTAAAATATAAAGGCAGAAAAATCATGTGTAATAAATCGGAATTATATTAAAGGCAGCAGATGTCCATACCACTTGAAACATTTGAACAGTTGCAGAGCTTTTTCTGGATACTTGTCCGGGTAAGCACACTGTTTTTTCTGCTGCCCCTGTTCGGCGCAAGAAACATACCTTCAATGTGGAAGGCAGGTCTCTCATTTATTATAGCAATTGTACTTGCACCGGTTGTCCCGACTCCCGATTACTACCCTGTCACATCCGCACAGATAATTGTGGGAGTTCTGTCGGAAGTCCTTATGGGCGCAATCATTGCTCTCACCATCCGAATGTTTTTTACTGCAACAGAGATGGGCGGACAGTTCATGAGCTTTCAGATGGGTTTTTCAATGGCCCGTGCAGTTGATCCCCAGACAGGTTCTCCCAGTACGGTACTTACACAGTTTCTTTACATATTTACAATTCTGATATTTTTTTCAATAAACGGCCACCATATGTTTATTAAAATCATGGCCGATTCTTTTAAAATTGTCCCGACTAACAGTATCCATTTCAACCCTGCTATCGGAGAAGAACTGGTGAAGGCAAGCGGAAACATGTTTTTATACGGTATAAAAATAGCTGCTCCCATAATGGTGGCTCTTTTTTTATCAAATCTCTGTCTGGGTATTGTCGCAAGAACAGTGCCCCAGGTTAACATTCTTATGGTAGGTTTTCCAATTAACCTGAGCATAGGTCTTGTCCTTTTCAGTATTATCCTGATGAAAATTTATCCCTTCATTTTTAACCTCAAGACAGATATGGGCCTGAGCCTTGAGAGACTGCTGAGAATGATGTAGGAGAGCCATGGCAGAAGACAGTTTCCAGGATAAAACCGAGCCGGCGTCCCCCAAAAAAAAGGAGGATGCCCGAAAAAAGGGAGACGTTGCAAAGAGCAAAGAGCTTTCATCTGTAGTTATTCTGGTTACCGCTACAATTTATATGTACTTCAATGCCCAGGACATCACAAAATCCCTGGGAAACAATATAATAAATACCTTTTTAAAGATTCCTCAGGCTGCATCAGCAGATTATTTCGGGCCCGGTTATATGCATGGAGTTGTGACAAATTTCCTGAGTTTAATTGCTCCGCTCCTGATTGTTCTGGTAATAGCGTCAATTTTAGCTAACCTTCTCCAGTCCGGAATACTCTTCAGCGTCGAAACATTGACACCTAAAATGTCAAAACTGAACCCAATCCAGGGTTTTAGTAAAATTTTCTCGAAAAAATCCCTCGTTGAGCTGGCAAAATCTATTCTTAAAATCGTGATCGTCGGATCTGTGGCGTATTTTGCCATAAAAGATGATATTCCAAAACTGATCCCCCTGCTCTATCAGGACAATTCCCAGATATTTCTGCTACTTGCCCAGATTACATTCAAGGTTTTCGTAAGATGCGGCTGCGTTATTGCCCTTCTTGCAGCACTGGATTTTATGTACCAGAAATGGGAACATTCAGAAAAACTCAAGATGACCAAACAGGAAGTAAAGGATGAATACAGGCAGTCCGAAGGTGATCCAATGGTAAAATCCCGCATCAGATCAATTCAGAGAGAAATGGCCAGACGCAGGATGATGGAAGAAGTACCTAAGGCTGACGTAATTATCACAAACCCTACCCATTTATCCATAGCCCTCAAGTATAAACCGGGCGAAGGAATGACAGCTCCGGTAATGGTGGCAAAGGGTGCTGACAACCTGGCTATGAAGATCAGGGAGATAGCAAAAGAGCATGATATACCCATGATGGAGAACAAACCCTTGGCACAGAATTTGTATAAATTGGAGATAGGAACGGAAATTCCGCCCCAATTCTACCAGGCTGTCGCAGAAGTACTTGCTTACGTCTATGGATTAAAGAAAAACAAAAATGTGCGAAGATAAATATTATTGTTTATAGACAGAAAAAGAGCCTGAAAAGAGAAACGAAAAACAGCAGACCGGACTAAAAAGTTTTAAACAATATTTATTAAAAGGAAGATTTATGGAAGCAACCGGAAAAAAACCTTTCTCGATATTTGGAAATCTGGACATCGGAATATCGGTTGGAATCATGGGAATACTTATGATCATGATTATCCCCCTTCCGACCATATTGCTTGATATGTTTCTTGCGCTTAATATCACCTTTGCAGTTCTTATTATCCTTGTAACTATATATGCAGCCAGGCCGCTGGATTTTTCGGTTTTCCCATCCCTGCTTCTGATAACCACACTTTTCAGACTTTCTCTCAATATCGCTTCAACACGACTTATCCTTCTTGAAGGCCACAGCGGAGCTGATGCCGCAGGAAAGGTGATAAACAGTTTCGGTTCATTTGTCGTCGGAGGGAGTCCCACTGTAGGTCTGGTTATTTTTATAATACTTGTTGTCATCAACTTTGTTGTTATAACAAAGGGTTCCGGAAGAATTGCCGAAGTTGCAGCAAGATTTACCCTTGATGCAATGCCCGGAAAACAGATGGCCATAGATGCAGACCTTAATGCAGGACTGATCGATGAGACACAGGCAAGAACAAGAAGATCCGCAATAACAAGGGAAGCTGAATTTTACGGTGCAATGGACGGTGCCAGCAAGTTTGTACGCGGTGATGCTATTGCAGGTATCATTATTACACTTATCAATATAATAGGCGGTCTTATAATAGGCGTGCTCCAGATGAATCTGGATCTTGCCACAGCAGTACAGAACTACACTCTGCTGACAATTGGCGACGGTCTTGTTTCACAGATCCCCGCGCTTATCATATCAACAGGCGCAGGTGTTCTTGTCAGCCGCGCATCATCCGAAGGCCAGAACATCGGCACCGAGGTGGCAACCCAGCTCGGTCTTCAGCCGAGAGCCCTGATGATAGCATCAGCAATCGTATTTCTTTTCGGATTTGCACCGGGCATGCCCTTTATCCCATTTACATTACTTGCGGGAATCATCTTTTTTGCATCAAGAACTATCTCAGCTAAAAAGAAAACCGACGAAATCGAAGAGGCGGAAGCAGCCGAGGCCGCCCATGAAGAGGAGGCTCAGGGTCCTGAAGATATCCAGAGGCTTCTTCCCCTTGACAGCCTTGAAATGGAAATCGGCTACGGGCTTATATCAATTGTGGATGATAAAACCCAGGGCAACCTGCTGGATAGAATAAGGGCACTCAGAAAACAGTTTGCTGTTGATATGGGCATGATTATCCCATCAATACATATAAGAGATAATCTTGAACTGAAACCCAGCGAGTACTCATTCTGCATCAAGGGAAATGATGTTGCAAAGGGAGAAATCATGGCAGATCACCTCCTTGCAATTGACCCGGGCGATGCAAAGATGAAGATAGAAGGAATTCAGACCAAAGATCCGGCATTCGGACTTCCTGCAGTATGGATCGACCCGGATAAAAAATCCGAAGCACAGCTTGCCGAATACACCGTTGTTGAGCCGGCAAGCGTTATAACCACGCACCTGTCCGAAGTTGTAAGACAGCACGGTCATGAATTCCTTGGCCGCCAGGAAGTACAGAGTCTGCTTGACAATGTTTCAAAAACAGACCCCAAGGTTGTTGAAGAAGTAACACCAAACCTCCTTAACCTCGGAGCAATACAGAAGGTGCTCCAGAATCTTGTAAGGGAACAGGTCTCCATAAGGGATCTTCTTACAATAATTGAAACTCTCGCAGACTACGCTCCCCTTACAAAGGATACCGATATATTGACAGAATACGTAAGGCAGAGACTGTCCAGGACAATCACAAAACCATATCTTGAAAATAAAAAGACGCTGAAAGTACTTAATATTAAACCATCTATTGAAGAACTTCTTACAAAAGGAGTAAACCAGACCGACTTTGGTGCGTATCTTGCACTTGGTCCTAATGAGGCTAACAAGATTATACATCATGTAAAGAAATCACTTGATGATGTTGCGGCAAAGATAGAACAGCCGGTAATTCTGTGCTCAACTACAATAAGAAGACATTTGAAAAAACTGTGTGACAGCTTCCAGATAAATGTTGCTGTATTTTCTCATAATGAAATACCCGGCGGACTTCAGGTACAGTCCCTGGGGGAAATAGGTTAAAGTAAATGAATATCAGAAAATTCATAGCTGAAAGTCCTGGTGAAGCCCTCAAGCTTGTAAAAAAAGAAATGGGTGAAGACGCTGTTATACTAAGGACAAGAACCCTTCCGGACTCCGGAAAAGCCGGCAGATACACTAAAAGGGTCGAGGTAACCGCCGCAGTTGATTATGATGTACCGGAAATCAGACAGGCGAAGGAATCAGGTGAAGATATAAAAGCTCTTACCCGTGAACTAACGGAACTGAAAAACATCCTGCTGTTCAACGAAGCAGGTAAAGTCCTGGAGCCTGACCTTTATTACAACAGGGAAATCAGGGAAAAATACAATTATCTTAAAAGATTCGGACTTAACGAAAACATAATAGGCAGGCTCATGACAGAAGGAATGCCTGAGCAGGAAGAAAACGATGTAAAAAACTCCCGTCTGCTTCAGGACTCATTGATGGATGTTCTTACAAAGATAAAAGTAAATAACGAAAGCCGTGCTCCAAAGGGCAGAAAAATATACACATTTATAGGCCCGACAGGTGTAGGAAAAACAACGACTCTTGCAAAGCTCGCAGCCGAAAGCGCCCTTCAGCAGGGTTACAAAACAGCCCTCATTACGCTTGATACATTCAGAATTGCCGCTGCAGCGCAGCTCGAGGCATATACAAGGATAATGGGTCTTCCAATGGAAGTTGCGGTAAGCGGAAGCGACCTTAACAAGGCAATAAAAAAATATGATGATTATGACAGGATTTTTATAGACACTGCAGGACGCAGCCCTAACGGAGACCAGGGGAACAACGATATTCTAAAGCTTTTTAAAAATCATGAAAATGTACACGGCTACCTGGTGATCAGTGCAACAACGCAGTATAAAAACATGATCAATACCGCGGACAGGTTTGAGAGCCTGCCCTATCACAGTTACATTTTTTCAAAACTGGATGAAACCGAAGATTTATCTCCAATGATAAATTTTCTGATATCAAAGGATAAACCTGTCTCATATTTCACAACAGGACAGCAGGTACCGGAAGATATAGAAGCCGCATCAAAGAAAAAAATGGCATCTTTCCTGCTGTCAGGAATTAAAGAAAAACCGAATACAGGATTGAATGAAGGGATATATAATGGATCAAGCTGCAGGGCTTAGAAAACTTGTAAATATGGAAACTGCTGTGCCGACTGAAACAATTATAAAAAATAGTATTCAAAGTTCTCCATTGAGAGTTATTTCAGTCACCAGTGGAAAAGGCGGAGTAGGAAAATCAAGCATAACGTGCAATCTTGCAGTTGCTTTCCAGAGAATGGGCAAGAGGGTTCTTATACTTGATGCGGATCTTGGCCTCGCCAATATGGATATAATGCTGGGAATAAACCCGAGATATACCATAAGCCATGTATTAAGCGGAGAAAAAAACCTTGAGGATGTAATAGTGGAAACACCTGCAGGTTTTAAACTTCTTCCGGCTGCATCCGGAATGCAGGATCTTACAGAGCTTGATGATGACCAGAGGCGTTTTTTATTAGACGAACTGGATGCGCTTCATGAAGAATTTGACATAATCCTGATAGATACAAGCGCAGGAATAACCGCCAATGTAATGTATTTCAACTATGCAGCCATGGAAAGACTGGTTGTGCTGACAAATGAACCCACGTCACTCACAGACGCATATGCGCTTATAAAGGTTCTTACAAATCAGTATAACCAGAAAAAATTCAGGATACTCATCAATCTTGTGCAGGACGGTGCAGAGGCAGACCGGATATTCAGAAGTCTCAGTATTGCGGTAGACAAATATCTTCAGTCGCCTTCTCTTGATTATCTTGGATGGATACCTTATGATAAGATGTTACCCAGGGCTATAAGAAGGCAGAAACCGCTGATCACTACACATCCGAATGCTTCTGCCAGTAAAAGTATTATTGCACTGGCAGATAAAATAATAGATAAAGAAGACGATCTTAATTTTGAAGGTGATATAAAGTTTTTCTGGAGGAGACTGCTGAACTGCTGATTGAGCGTTTAGCAGATGTCAGTTTCATAATAATCTATAAAAAGTGAGGTACAGGGGAATGCCATCCCCTCAAGCAGCTAAAAAATTAAAAAAGTACACCCAGTTGATGCCTGTCAGGTCAAACGGTATTGGTGAAGCCGAAAGAGAAGAGCTTGTTACAAGATATGCGCCTCTTGTAAAAACCATAGCCGGAAGACTTGCATTGAGACTTCCGCAGCATATAAGCCAGGACGACCTCACAAGCGCCGGTCTTATGGGTCTTCTTGATGCTATCGACAAGTTTGATGTTAACAAGGGTGTTGAGTTTAAGTCCTACGCTGAATTCCGGATCAAAGGGGCAATGATTGACGAACTTCGTTCCATGGACTGGGTTCCGAGATCGGTTCGTAAAAATGCAAAAATGCTGACAGAAGCATACTCAAGAGTGGAAAACAGAGAAATGCGCCCGGCCCAGGATGAAGAAGTGGCCAAAGAGCTCGGCATTGAAATGAATGCATTTTACAAGCTTCTGGATGAATCAAGGGGAATCAGCATATTTAATGAATATGATATGCAGATCAATAACACCACAAGTGAAAGTCAGTCCGATGAGGGGACATATGAAATAGGGTATGATCAGTCGCCCCTTCAGACCCTCAAAAAAACCGAACTGGTTGGTGTTATAGCCGGAGCAATTGACAAGCTGCCTAAAAACGAACGGACTGCGGTTTCATTATATTACTATGAAGAACTGACAATGAAGGAAATAGGTGAAGTTATGGGATATACCGAATCACGTGTATCACAGCTTCATACTAAAGCCGTATTAAGGCTGAAAAACAGTCTGAGAAATTATTTTGATAAATAAAAATGGCTGAAGAGATAAAAGAAGATGAGGCTGTTGAGGAAGAGCCGGTAGAAGACGCCGAAGGTGATGCATCACCTGACGAAGAAAAGGAGAAAGAATCTAAAAAAAAGAAAAAATCCGGGAAATCCGGATCTGCTAAACCTAAAAAAAAATCCGGCAGAAAAAAATGGATTTCACTGATAATATTTCTGCTGCTTGCCGGTGCTGCAGGAACTGCCTACCACCTCTTTCCTGAAATATTTTCTTTTTTGCCAATACCGGATAAAAAGCCTGAAAGCATCGCAGTAGATGAGGACATCTTAAACGAAGAAGCACTCGATCCTTTTTTTATCCCACCCGGAGCCTCTGCAGGCGCTATAAGAATAGACCTTGTTGCAGCCTGGGATAACCTTGCAGCAGTGAAATATAAAAAAAAGGAACTGAATGCAAGAAATATGATATATGATAAACTATTGAAAATGGCAGGAGAAACCAGGGATCTGAACAATAATATCCCTGCTCTGGAAAATGAATTAAGTTTATTGCTTAAAAACTCTCTGGGAGTTCAGAACCTGGTAATAAGGATAAAAGAAATTCGGTATTTTTAAATTTTAACAGCTGACAGACAAAAACGACCGTTTTTGGATGGATGTTATTTACCTCACTGAAAAAGAGGAGAATACCATGAATTTATTTACAAAATTAGGCGGAACATCCGGAATATCTCCAAACTCCAGCGGAGTGTGGAGAGTTGAGAAAAAAAGAAAGGTTCGAGATCCTAAAAAAAGACCCCAGAACAAACTGAAAAAGAACAGCAAAGAGAAAGACGATGATGACTCCGTTTTTCTTGACATTGAAAACTACGATGTAATTGATGAGGAGTGTGAGGATCAGACTGCATACGGGAATAAAAAGAAAAAAAAGAAATCCCTTTGCGCCAGAGTGGATCTGAAAATATAGAAAATATGGATATACAGACATGGATAACCGGACAGATTGTAATTGAGGTAATTCTTATAGCCCTTATCCTCTGGGTTATAAAAAGCAATATCTCAATTAAAAAAAAGAATGACGACCTTAACTCCGTATTTGAAAAACCGGAACATATACTCGGTGAAATGAGAGAGCTGACCAGGCAGCTTGATAAAAATCTGGAAGAAAAAAAGGAAATCAGCTCACATATGCTGGGACAGCTTGAAGAAATCCTTTTAAAGGCTGATAAAACATACAGGCAGATGGAAAGCATCATGAAGGAATACAGCTCAAAACCGGTTCAGGCCCACTACCCGGGCCATGATTCAAACAGAATGAATGCATCGGTTAACGATCTTTTAAACCAGGGGCTTTCAAAAGAAGTAATTGCACAGCAGCTCGGAATATCAGTAAGTGAAATAGACCTTCTACAGAAAATGCAGAACAGGCAGTTAAGAAACACTGGCAATAACCTGTAATAAAGGGGCTGTATTATCCTATGCTCCGTTCCATTCAAAACATTAATCAAACCGGCGCGGCAAAAAACGAGCCGCAGGGAACAAAAAAACAGCAGCCGGATATTCCCTTTAAACAGGGAGAAAATATAAAGGGAAAAGTTCTTCAAAAGTTTACAAACGGGGATTTTCTTGTATCAGCCCGGGGCAGGGAACTCCGTGCCCATTCTTCCGTCCTGTTAAAAACAGGCAAAGAATATGACTTTACAGTAATGTCGGCAAAGGACAGGCTGGAACTCAAGGTGCTTGAAAACCAGGGCAAGGCAGAGGTCACTGTCCCTAAACTCGTTTCTTCAGCAAACAATCTTGGAGCAAAGCTTACAGATGCCCTTTCTGCGCTCATAAGCGGCAATTCAATAAAAAAACTCCCGGCACAGATAAAGGCGCAGATAGCAAAACTTCACAGCCTGACAGATATCTCTCAGATAAAAAAAGAACTCCCGGCCATTATAAAATGGGTAAACAGAAATGTGCAGGGAAGCGGAATCTTCTGGGAAGCAAAGGTTCTGCACCTTCTTACAGGCAAAAAGGAGCAGCTCCCAGGCGAACTTGCAGACAGAGATATAAAGGGTATACTCTTAAAACTGCTAAACAGCCTTGAGAACAACAGCGAAGATCAGGAAACCACAAAAGCGCTTTCCGTCAAGGTAAGAGAAGCCCTCAACCTTATTGAACAGGAACAGATCATGAATATCAATGTTATGAGACAGGGTATCGGATGGTTTGTGCACCTGCCATTTATTGATGACGATGATTTTTTATCTTCAGAACTTTTTGTTGAAAAGGATAAGGATAAATCTCTTCATTTTTCGCTGCTCCTTGATATGAGCTTTACCGGTAAAATGAACATAGATGTCTTATTGACCAGTGATACTTTTGGAATACACATAGATGTGGAAAAAAAAGAAACAAAAGATTTTATCATGGAAAATGCGGACATGCTTGAAAATGCATTTAAGAAGGCCGGTTTAAAGACCGGCACCATACGATGTGAAGTTCTGGATAAAATAGTGACAGATGAAGCAGTTGAAGGAAACTTTGATTCATCAATAGATCTTACGATTTGATAAATCTGTATATTTTCAATTTATGGATGAAGCTTTCAGCGTTCAGCAATCAGCTAAAAGACTAAAGAAAATAAAATGGCAGAAAAAGATAAAGAAAAATACAAAATCAAAAAAGCTGTAGCTCTTAAATACAACAGGGAAAATGACCTGGCGCCAAGAGTGACTGCCAAGGGCGCAGGCATGATTGCAGAAAAAATCCTTGAACTTGCAGAAAAGGAAGGCATCCCCATAACAGAAGACCCGGACCTTGTAACCGCACTTGCCCAGCTTGATTTTAACGAAGAAGTCCCGGCAGAGCTTTATCACGCGGTTGCAGAAGTACTCGCCTTTGCCTACAGGGTCAATAATAAGATGAAAGCGGGCTTTAAATAATCACACCATATTTTTTCACACTTTTTTCATATTCATTTCTTAATAGATTCATATCCGGGTTTTAATATCTATTTAAATTGACTCGAATTACTCGATAATTAAACAGATATTATTAATCTTTTTCTAAACACAGGAGAATATCATGAATACTGCAAAGATCTTAGTAACTGTAATGGCGCTTTGCCTGATATCCTTTCATTCAATCGGTGCAGAAATAAATACAAAGCAGGAAAATTCTGAGAAACAGACATTAAACTGCAGTTTCTGTCAATTCCATGCAGGTATTGTTACAGGCCCAAATGCTGCATTTTATATTGCCGCACCGGATGGCTGGGGAGTGGATAATAAATCCGGGTTATCCCAGGGACTCAACTGTGTGATTTATCCAAGGGGCAGGACATGGACAGGCAGTCCTGTAAAAATGTATGCTAAAATAGCTTCTGCCCAATATGATAAAAAAGAGGATTTTTACAGTTACGCAATAGACTCATACAGTAAAAGCGAAAAAGACTTCGCATATAAAACATTAATGAATGGAAAAACCTCAGAAGGTTTTGATTACACAACAATAGAATACAACCGACCGGAATCATCACAATATGAACTGGCAGCCTATATCCAGGTACCCGATGCCGTAATCTATATTGTATTTACTGCACAGGATGTAGAATCAAGAGAAACATATTCAGGATCATTTAATGAAGCTGTTAAATCTTTTCTTTATAAACCTGAACACATCAGGAAAAGTGCTCAGCTCTAAAAGTACAGTGAGCCACTCATAATTTATAAGTACCCCGAGCCGCAGAGGACGACAGGAAAAACAACAGAGAAAAAAACTTTTCTTAGTGTCCTTTGCGCAGCTACGTGATGATAACGTTTTTATTCCCACCATTTACGGCATTTTGATACTTTTTGACATTTGCGTTCTGAAGGATTATTTTATCAGACTAATTTAATAAGTATTAAGGATTAAAATGTTTAATATAATTGAAGACCATATTAAGGAAACCTGCTTTGAATGCGGCGGTCAGCTTTACATAAAAAAAACCTGAACCAGAGTCTATCTTTGCTGCAGGTCCTGCGCAAAAGAATACCCAAAAGATAAATACAAAGATCTTATGGATGATTACCTTGAAGAAAAGCTGGCAAATATACCAATAAGCATGCTTTAGTTTTTTATTAACATATTACTTTCAGGCTGTGCTTTATGCAGGATTATAATACTTCCGGTTAAAATCAGGTCTGCAGTTTCATATCTTCAGTTATCATGATTCCACATTTTTATATAATCTTGTAAGCAGTTCAGTTAATAAAACTCTTTCCCCTTTTGTTAACCCTTTAAGGAGATTTTCTTCGGTTTCATCCATATGAGCTTTTGTTTTAATGCATATTTTGTCTCCTTTTTTCAAGAGCATGATATTTTTCACACGCTTATCAGCAGAATCAAAACCGCTTTTCACCAGGTTTTTCTGTTCCAGTCTTTTTGAAGTTCCCAGTGCCGTCGGTTGAGCAATACCAAGGGTTTTTTCCAGCTCTTTTAAAGTAAGGGTCCAGCCTTTTGAATTTTTGAGCGCCCACAGCATATGGATCTGCGAAAGAGTGATATCATTTTCTTTTAGCTCTTTATTTGCCGCTTTTCCAAGAGCATCGTTGATTTGTTTAATAATCAGCCCAATATAATTTTTACCTTCCACAAAACTCCTTTTTTTTTCGCTAGAAATTATATATGACATACTAAATTAACAATAGCATGCTATTGTTTTATGCACAACACTCAATTTTTTACTGAGAGGTCAAAAAAAATGGGAAAGCCAAACACAGCAGGACTGAAATCCATAATCGGTTTATTAATTGTCTGTTTTCTTATTATACAGGCAAATACTTACGCGGACAGATCATCGGAAAAAATTTTATTTGAAGTATTCAATCCTGAATCAGAGATAATTATGGCTTCTAAAGTCTCCCTTATTTCTCCCAGGGTTAAAGACCTTGCAGGTAAAAAAATCGGGCTTGTCTGGGCAGGTAAATCCGGCGGAGAATTTTTTCTGGATGCTCTGGATGAAATACTTAAAAAGAAATATCCTTCGGCCACGATTATTCAGTATACCCGCGGTGCTGATAATGCCGAAGAAAAGATACCAAAGGAAGTGGACGCCTTTGTTTATGCAGTAGGAGATTCCGGACAGGGGGCCTGGGACGCGGTTTCCTACACTGTAAAAATGGAAAAACAGGGTCTTCCCGGTGTTGCTGTTTTTGGCGAGCACCTGATTTATAATGCGGAAACAGCCGCTCTTCATCTTGGTATGCCTTCAGTACGTATGGCGCCTTTACCGAGCATGGAATTCTACCCCAACAGGGCAAGTGCAGAAAGAATGATCCCCTGCACTCAGATGGTTGTCGGCAATATAATTGACGCACTGACAAAACCCGTAACATCCTCAGAAAAAAATGCATGTTTAAAACCGGTAAAAGCAAAACCCGCAACAGTAAAAATCACTGGTGACACCATGGAATCCGCCTATGAGAATTTTTATCAGACATACATGGATAACAACTGGGGAGACGGTTTTCCCCTTGTTCCTCCGACACCTTCAAATGTTGAGCAGATGCTGAAGGCAACGAGCCTTTCACCTGACAAGATAATCGGCCAGATAAAATCACCGGACGGAACATCTGTGATAGCCGACATCACAGTAAAAAAAGTTGCAGTAAACGCCGTAATGGCAGGTGCAAAACCGGAATATTTTCCTGTCATCCTGGCTGCAATGGAAGGAATTGGAGACAAAGATTTTTCAAATCATGTATTTTCTTCTGACGGCTCCTTTAATCTTTTTATAGGAATAAGCGGTCCGGTTGTAGACAGACTCGACATGCATACAGGCATAGGCCTTTTGGGTCACGGATGGCGCCCCAATAATACGGTAGGACGTTCAGTAAGGCTCTGCATGAACAATATAGGTCATTTAAAACCGGAAAAACTGGACACGGCATTAACCGGCAGGTCATCATCTCATACATTTTATGTACTTCCTGAAAACAACAAATTAAGCCCATGGAAGCCCTACCACACTTCCCGCGGATTCAATGCCGAAGAGAGCTATGTGACAGTATCAGGAATAGGTCTTGGCGGTGATTTCACAGAATACGGCGGAGGAACCGGAGGAGCCTGGACAGTTGAGGGAATGCTTGAGAAGATTATAGGTAAGATTGCTCCCAACCGCGTTATGTTTGCATCATACCTTCCCGGCGTAGGCGCGGCAGCCTTTGCCAGACCGTTCAACTATATTTTTGTATTAAGCCCGGATACAGCTTATGAACTTAAAAAGATGGGGTTTACAAGAAAAAGCCTTGTTGAGTACATCATTGATAAAACATCTGTTCCATATGAAGAGCTGACTGAAAATGAAATAAAGGGTCTTAAGAAAAGGCTGTCCGAAAAAAGCACGGCATTCGGCGGTACAGACAATATCCCGGAAGACAGAATCCCAATGTACTGGGAAAATTTAAAACCCGGCGGTAAAGTACCGGTTGTTGTTTCACCTGACACCATAAATATTTTTGTATCAGGCGAAGTATCCGGATACGATTTTGGAGCTGTCTATCTGCTTGGTGCCCACCAGGTAAAACCTGTTCGATAATGGAGGTTAAATAATGAATTTCAATAATAAGAATCTTACAAGAAGAACCTTTATTAAATGTTCTGCAGCAGGAGCAGCAGTAATCGGTGCGGGTGCATCATTAGGCTGTTCCGCTCAAAACAATAAGAAAGAAGCCGGCGGAACAGTCACACTTGAAATACTTGAGCCCCATGGCGAGCTTGCTAACACTGAAAGGAAGGGATTATTCGCCCCAAGGCTTACTGATTTGAATTATAAAAAAATTGCAATAATGGCCATGGGTCATGATTCGATGTTTTTTTTCGATACAGTAAAGGCCATGTTCAAAAACAGATATCCTGAAGTGGAATTTATCCATTTCAGCTATGGGGGCCCGAACTCTCCTGATATCACCGGCGAAATAGCGGAAAAATGCGACGCGTGGATAGACGGAGTAAAAGCTTCTGAAACAGGCTCCAGACATGACAACGGGGCAAGGCTCGAAAAAAAAGGATGCCCCGGAGTTGCAATCGTATCCGATGCAGTAATAAACGCAAAAAAACAGCTCGTGGACATCAACGGCATGCCCACCTGCCGTATTCTTTCTGTACCGGCAACGGATTATCTTGTTGCCAAGACCGAGCCTGAATTAATGAAACCTGTGGCAGAAGCCGCCTTTGAAGACATTCACAAAGCACTTGTAAGCCCTCTTACTAAAGAGGAAAAGGAAGTGGGTAATTTTAAGTGGGATTACTCACCTAAAAAGTTTACAGGTGCTGATTATGCCGAGGCAAATGAAAAATTCCAGCAGTACTGCACTGATAATTATTTAACCGACGGCATGCCCGTTGTTCCGCCCACAAGAGAAGCAGTAGACAGAATGCTTGCGGGAACATCCTATCCGCCGGATAAGGTGATAGGGCTCATGTTCCCGAAGCAGGGAAAGGCTACCGTAGAAAAGATTGCAATAAGCGCTGTTATGTCAGGCGCAAAGCCCGAGTATCTTCCGGTTATAATTGCCATGATAGAAACCATTACGGCAAAAGATTTTAACCAGTATCATATTGTTAATGAAATACTGCCTATAACATTTATCAGCGGTCCAGTTGTTGAAGAAATCGGTCTTAACAGCGGAGTCGGTTATCTGGCGCCGGGCCACAGAGCAAATGCCACAATAGGACGGGCCATGCTCATGTGTATGATAAACATAGGCTGGCGCCGAATGGATATATACTCATCACCAGGAGGCCTTGGCCAGCCTGCGGCCTATGCAAATTATATAATCCCTGAAAATCAGAAAGAGAGCCCATGGGAAACATATGCTGCCTCAACAGGGTTTGGACCCGAAGAAAGCACAGTAACAATATGTGAAGGTATCTTTGTTTCACGGGGTCCGTCCGAAACCCTGAGCAATGACAACTTCGAAAAGAAACTGGAACAGATGAATGATCTGTTTGCCCCTTCTGCCGGAGTATTCGGATTTTTCGGTATGCCGGAAAACGGCGTAGACATGAGGCACATGATTGCAGTTCATCCAACATTTGCAAAACAGCTTGCAGATGCAGGCTATACCAGGGAGTCTTTTATAAAATATCTGCATGAAAAGAACAGTATCAACTGGGATAAAATGAGCAAAGCAGAACAAAAGGAGTTCAGACAAAAGGTCGCAGACGGCAAGGTTCCAGGGGTAAGATTGGAAGACTGCAGGCAGGGGCTTTACAGGGAACCATTTGCCGACCCGAAAGATGTGGCGGTTATTGTAGCAGGCACAGGAGCAGGCGGAGTTATTGTTTTCCAGACGCCATGCGGTTCAACCGCAAATGTTGAGGATGTTGAAGTAACAAGACCGTACATGCACAAAGCGGTAAAGGGGGCCACGCTTACAAAGGCAGGTAGATAACCTGCATTAAAGAAATATCCAACAACGCTAATGCCGCACCGATGAAATAACGGGCCAATTTCATCGGTGCGGAGTCATGCGCCAAAACCGGAGCTGTTGATTTAAGCAGCCTGTTGAAAAACTCCCTCCTCTGTCGGGAGGGTAGAGGATACGGAGATTGACAGGCAAACTTATTTCAACAGCACCGGTCTTTTATATAATTTTGTTCAATTCAGAAATAACATTACTACATAATCTGACGCTCAGGACATCAGTCAATGCATTACACATCACCACCCAATAACAAAAAAAACAAACTGGAATTAAAGGAAAGGATTACCGGCATGAAAAACAAGAGCAATAACAATGATGTTTCCAGAAGAGGTTTTCTCAAAGGTGCAGCAGCCGCAGCAGTCGGGATTCCCGCTGTAACGCTTCCCCTTGCCTGTTCGCCCGGAAAAAACAATACCACATCAGCAAAAAATGAAGAACTCCTGGAAGTATTAAATCCCCGTGCTGAGCTTCATTCCCTGCCAGTGACAGGGCTTACAGCTCCCAGGCCGGCTGACCTTGCAGGAAAAAAAATAGCCCTGTTAAGTGAAAAACCGGATGCAGCGGCATTTTTTGATGCAATGGAAAAACTTCTTAAAGAAAAATATCCCACTGCAGAAATTCTGAGATTCCCGTCTGCCGCCAGTCCAATGCAGCCTGACAATTCTAGGGAAGTTGCCGCAAAGTGTGATGTGTGGCTCCAGGGGGTAAAAAGCTCAGGATCAAGCACGGTAGATACCGAGGCAAAGCTTGAAAAACTGGGCAGGCCCGGAGTCACCTTTACAGTAGACGGTCTTCTTGCCCAGAGAAAAAGACTTGCAGAAGCAAACGGCATGCCCACACTGCGCATTCTTACCATACCGGCAGTTAAATTCTTTGCCAGTGAAAAGGCCCCGGATAAAATGATGGAGATAGCTTCTTTTGTATTTGATAAGACAATAAAGGGCCTTACCGATCCCTTAACAGAAGAAGAAAAAAATCCCGCTCCATTTTCATTTGACTACGGCCCAATAACCTTTAAAGGGAAAAGCTATACAGAGGCTAACGAAAGTTTCCAGCAGTACTTTATTGATAATCAGATGGGTGACGGAATTCCTCTAACTCCCCCGACAAAGGAAGCAGTAGAGTGGATGCTCACAGGCACAAGCAGATCCCCACAGGAAGAACTGGGGCTTATGACTCCTAAAGACGGAATGGCAACCATAGAAAAGGTTGCAGTCAATTCTGTCATGGCCGGGGCAAAACCGGAGTATCTCCCGGTAATAATAGCAACAGTCGAGGCCATGGTGGATAAACATTTCAATTTATACCATATATCTACAGGCACACTTAATTCAAAGCTCCTCATGTGGGTAAACGGCCCCATTGCAAAAGAGATAGGTATGAACTCGGGCCAGGGTTTTCTGGGTTACGGCTTCAGGGCAAACAGCTCCATTGGCCGTGCAGTAAGCCTCTGCATGATCAATATAGGCTGGGCCCTAAGGGATGCGGAAATCGGCATGCAGGGCCAGCCTGCCAGATACTGCAACTATGTTTTTGCAGAAAACGAAAAGGAAAGCCCATGGGTATCCTTTGCAGTAAGCCGAGGCTATAAACCTGAAGAGAGCACCGTAACCGTGGAAGAGTGTATTACCATAAACAGCCTTGGGCCGGGCGGAGGAATGGACTGTCAGCCGCTGGCAAGCGACCTGGATCAGCTTGCAGCCATGATTCAGGGCTTTACCGGGCCTGTACCGCCTGAGAGCAAATTTACAGGCGGACCGGGGCTGGGTTCTTCAAACGCAGTTGATATTATAAACAGTACCTACTGTGAAATCGGCATCTACCCTACCCTTGCGCAGCAGGCCTTTGATGCAGGATACAGCAAACAGGAACTCACCCAGATGCTCTGTGATAAATACCGTGTAAAATGGGATATTCTTAACAAAACACAAAAGAAACAGATTAAAGAGGCTGCAGAAGCAGGGACTATTCCGGGCCTTACACCTAATGACTGCAAACCCGGAGGAACAATACCTTCTATAAATTCAAACCATATAGTTCTGCTGGTGGTGGGCGGAACCGTAGGTCAGTGCATTGGTTTTTACAGTGTCGGTTCCATTGTAACAGACCCTGAAAACCCGGATGCACCAAAGCCTGATTTTGTAACAAAAACTGTACACAGGGCAGCCCTTACAAAGGCTGGGAGATAAAAGATTTAAAAAAGATTGGAGATTAAAATGACTTCAGAAAATTCTCAAAAAAAATCCATGTTAAGCAGACGTACCTTTCTTACAGCAGGCGGGTTATCAGCCATGGCAATCCCTGCTGTACTCAGTATGACAGGATCAGCTTACGCCTCAAAAGATTCAGACAAATTCACGGTTTTAAACCCCCAGGGCATCAGGCAGCCCCGCAGCAGGATTCCCCTGTCACCCCGCCTAAAAGATCTTAAGGGAAAAACAGTGTATTTTGTATGTCAGGATAAGCCTGTCCAGACGAAGGAACTTGCAAAACGGCTGGGCAAATACCTTAAAGATACCAGCGTTGTATTCCGCATGAAAAAAGGCTGGGTGGATGATCCTGATATGGAACTGCGAAATGAAATCAAACAGAAGGCAGATGCCATGATCTATGGAACAGCCATGGGAGGGGGCAGCGGAAAGTATGCGGTTAACTGGATTTCGGAAGTTGAAAAATTCGGAATACCTTCAGTCTATATTGTCGGAGATCCTCTAAAGCAGGATGTTGAAGCGTCATCCGGCATGTTCGGCATGCCTTCCATGAGATATGTTTTAACACCACTTGTCCCGGAAGAAAGGGTTAATGAAGATATATCGGATGCACAATTCAACAAGGTTATCGAGGGAATCATTCAGGCCCTTACAAAACCTCTTTCAAAGGAAGAGAAAAAAGCCGGCAAAATGTTTACGGAAAAAATCCCTCGCATTGCCATGTCAGGAACACTTGATGAGGTTCAGGACTATTTTTATCAGCATGGCTGGACAGACGGACTCCCCATTATTCCGCCTACGGAAGAAAAGGTTAAGGAGATGCTCAGGGGAACCAGCCAGCCTCCGGATAAGGTTGTTACATCAGTGATGCACCCTGAAGAGCTGACCGTTACAGTAGAAAAAACAGCTGTAGTTGGTGTAATGGCAGGATGCAGGCCGGAGTATATGCCTGCGCTTCTGGCCATTATAGAAAACTATGGAAACCCAGCATTTACACATGCAGCCCGTTCCGAAAGTTCCTTTTCCATAATCACCTTTTTTAACGGACCCATACGTAATGAAATAAAAATGAATCCGTCCACAAATGCGCTCGGACCAGGAAACAGGGCAAACTCTTCAATAGGCAGATTTTTAAGCCTGGCAGTTATTGCACTGGGAGGATCACAGCCTATGCTAAACAACATGAGCGCCCTGGGCAACCCGGCAAGATACTCCTTCTGTTTTCCGGAATATGAAGAAGAAAGCCCATTTGAACCGTTTCATGTGTCCATGGGGTTTGACAAAAAGGAGAGCGTAGTAACCATGGCAGCGGGAGGCTGGTGCCGTTCAAGCATAATGGGCGACCTTGACAGGATCGCAGCAGCAGTAGCAGGTTTTTCCATGGATAAGGGCGGAATCGTGCTCATGGACCCTGATGCGGCAAAACTTTATCAGCAGAAGGGAATGGAAAAAAAGGACATTGAAAAGTATATCCAGAAAACAGCTATTCCCCAAAGAAATGAGAGTTCTCCTAGATGGTTCCGCCTTGACGCCCTCCCCTTTGCAGGAAATTTTATAGACCCGCTTAATGACCCGAGATGTGCAGTAAAACTTGTTGTTCAAGAAAGCCGCTTCGCGGCAGACCCCTGTGTAATAAATTGAGTTATTTGCTTGAATAAATTGATCATAGTATCTTCCATACCGGCTGTAGCGGAGTCGGTATCTTCTACCCGACAAGGTATAAACAACTAAAAGAAGAAAGGAAGATACTATGAACGATTTAATCAAAAGATACAAAGAAGATTTACAGTTAGCCGGACTCGCAAAAAGGAGTATACAGTCTTACTCCAGTTCAGTATTACGATTACAGCGATTCTGTAATAAACCCCTGGAAGATATCACCGAAGAGGATTTACGTCAATACTGGGTATGCTGTCAGAGTGATTTTGGGTGGAGCCCTGCATCCTTGAGAATCAGCTATTCAGGTATTAAGCATTTTTATACAAAAACCCTTGTTCAGGACTGGGATATATTCAATCAGATTAAGTGGAAACGTGAAGAAAAGCTTCCTGTTATACTAAGCCTGAAGGAAGTAAAAAAAATAATATATGCCCTTCCTACCCAGCAGAGTCATACCTTTTATCTCACCCTGTATTCCATGGGCCTTCGCCTCAGTGAGGCTACCGGACTCCAGGTAAGGGATATTCTATCAGATAGAGGTCTTGTACATATCCGCGGAGGTAAAGGAGGTATAGATCGTACAGTCCCTTTGCCAAATATCACGCTGAATGCCATGCGGGAGTATTACAGAACCCATCGTAACCCCAAATGGATATTTCCTGCTCTGGGCCATAATAATGGTAAAAATGCAGGAACAGCCAAAAACCATATAACTGATAACGGTGTTCAGGGTGTTCTTAGAAGCACAATAAAAAAGCTCAATTTTAAAAAGCATGTTCATCCCCATATATTCAGGCATGCCTATGCAACGCATCTTCTTGAAGCAGGTATACCGATAAGGCATGTGCAGAAGATCCTCGGACATAAGACATTGACCAGCACAATGATCTATCTTCATGTGACGACACTTGCAGAAGAAGATTCTAATGAAAGGGTAACTCAGTTAATGCAGGGGGTGCTGTCATGAGTGCTATTCAGAAGATATTCAGAACCTATGGCAAAGAGTACCTGGAAAAATACGGAGATAAAATGCCCGGAATCCATAAAAAGGTAATCAAAGATATGTGTGAGTGCAGGAGAGGCCGTTTTGGGACTATCCTGTATGAATGTAATGACTGCAATACTCTGCAGCCTGTTCCATGCTGCTGCGGAAACAGGCACTGCCCTTCATGTCATCAGCACAAGGCAGAAGAATGGCTGTCTAAACAAATGAAAAAACTTCTGCCTTCACACTACTTTCTGTTAACAGTTACACTCCCTGAAGAACTCCGGTTTATAGCCAGATCCAATCAGAGAGTCGTTTATAAGGCTATGTTTTCATCTGCTCACGGAGCATTGAAAAAACTGGCTAAAGATAAAAAGTATGTAGGGTCAGACAGGCTTGGCTGTATGGCCGTGCTCCATACCTGGGGAAGCAAGCTCCAGTATCATCCTCATATTCATATAGTTATTCCGGGCGGAGCGGTTGATGAAGATGGCGAACAGTGGCTCTCTTCAAGACAGGATATGTTTGTTCATACAAAGCCTTTTTCCATAATCTTTAGAGCTAAAATAAAGCATGAGCTGGAAAAAGCAGGTCTGCTTCATAAGATAGACCCATCTGTATGGAAGAAGGAGTGGGTGGCAAACAGTCAGTACGCCGGAAAAGGAGATAACACATTAAGATACCTTTCCAGGTATGTCTTTCGTGTGGCTATATCCAATAACCGGATCAAAAGTATTAGCGATAAGGCTGTCAGGTTTTCTTATAAAGACCGCGAAAGAAAAACATGGAAGACCATGGAGCTTGAACCAATGGAGTTTATAAGGAGGTTTCTTCAGCATGTGCTGCCTCATGGATTTATGAAGATTAGGCATTATGGATTTATGCACCCTAACAGCTCTTTATCTGTTGATAAACTCAGGGAGCTTATCTCTCTGGTCCATATTTTTATTAAGAAGACCAGGGCCGCAGTACCTGAACTTAAAAAGCCGAAGATCAAGTGTGCCTGCTGTGGAAAGCCGTTAAGGTATGTGGCTTTTTTAAAACCTGTATCGAGGTGTGGACCGAAATAAACGTTTTATAAATGACCGATAATTTTTAATTGCACCTTATAAAAATGAGGTGCCCGGACAGCTCCGGGCAGACTCAGCGCTACAGGTCTGCCCGAGTCCCGGTTTATGCAATGTTTTATTGGGATTATTTACTGAATTGAAAGTTGTGTTTTTTGGATATTTAACCTTTTAGACTTCCTTGCCTCCTCTTTTACTGGCAAAAACGTCTTTTTGTTTCTGCGCCAGCGCAACCATTCTCCCTATACTCCGCGCCTTCTTGAACCCTGGATTAGTACCGAGCTTTCGTTCCTCAAGACTCGGTTACTAATCCTTTGTTTGTTGTAGGAGGAAAGACAATACTCCCCAACGCACAGGTCTGGGAATATGCACAGCCCGTATCAGCAAGTGTGGATAAGTGGAGGTAGCAGGTAATAAAAATGAACTTCCAACGTCCAACATTCAACATCCAATTAAAGGCAGGTTACATTGTCTTTGATGTTGACCGAAGGGTTGGAAGTTCGTTGTTTCCCCTTTCATTTCACTATCTTTCACTTAACATCAATGCATCATAATTCAGATGATAGTTAAAACCATCAAATAATACACCTAAAGATAATCAATATATTTTACTATTTAGTGTCCAAAATAAAGTGGAACTACACAATTTTGATTTAAAATTAATAAACCTCGCTTACCGTCATACCCGCGAAGGCGGGTATCCATTAGCTTTTGCTTTAAAAACAAAAATGGTTTCCCGCCTGCGCGGGAATGACGAAAACAGGATCACGATTCTAATAATCCTTGAATAACGCATTATTACTATTTTTGATCGCTAAAATATTTTGATTTTGGACAAGAATGATATTTTACACCCTGTTTTTTATGCTTATATTTTAATCATTCGTCCAAAACACCATTATACAGCTTTATATTTCATCTTTGCTTTAAAATGGTTGAGTGTTAAAATAACTGTCTGTTGCCGCAACAATAAACGGACATATGATCAGCAGCAATGAGAAAGGACAGTTAGTTTTCATTTAAAAAGAAAGGTCTAAACAATGTATTTTAAGCAGATTACAGTAACAGGACTCGGTTGTAATTCTTATATTATCGGTTGTCCCGGAGCAAAACAGGCAGTGGTTGTAGATCCCAGGCGTGATGTTCAGGAATACATGGATATATCCAGGGATGAGGGAATGAAGATCACCCATATTATAGAAACCCACGTGCATGCAGATCATGTGAGCGGCAACCAGGAGCTAAAATCCCGCACAGGGGCTGATATTTATTACGGTGAAGGCTCACCTGTAAAATTTGACCATAAAACACTTAAAGAAGGCGATATTATTGAATTCGGAATGGTCAGGCTTGAAATTATAAACACACCCGGCCACACGCCCAATTCCATATCTATTCTGGTAACAGATAAGGCACGTTCGGACAAACCCGAGCTGATCTTAACCGGAGACCTCCTTTTTGTCGGTTCTATCGGAAGGCCTGATCTTGCAGGAGCTGAAATACTGGATGAGCAGGTAAAAAACCTGTACAGCTCCCTTTATGAAAAACTCAGGCAGCTTCCCGATTACCTGGAGGTTTATCCTGCCCATGGACAGGGCTCCCTCTGCGGCAGCGGTTTAAGTGCAAAGGCCAGCAGTACACTCGGGTATGAACGTCTCACACAGCCGGTGCTCCAGTATAAAGGGTTTAATGAGTTTTATGATAAAATAACAGGTACTTTTCCGGTCAGGCCCAAAAGTTTCACACATATTATCAGCTCCAATGCCAACGGAGTTCCGCTTCTGGAACGCTGTCCAACAGAACGGACACTTAACCCTGATCAGTTTGATAAAATTTTACAGCAGGGAGCAACTGTTATTGATACGCGCGACGCGGCTTCCTTTGGAGGCTTCCATATACCGGGTGCAATTAACATTGGATTTGAAAAACAGATGGCTAACTGGATAGGCATGGTTATTGAGCCGTCTGACAATCTTCTGCTTGTAGTGGACGGCCAGGCAAAATACGATCAGATGACGACCGAACTTCACAGGATAGGTTACGACAATATTTTCGGCTATCTTTCCGGCGGAATGGCAGCATGGATATCCGGCGGTATGCCCATAGAAAGCCTCTCTCCTATTTCATCCGGCTCTCTCAAACAGCAGATAGATGATAACGATCTTGGTCATATGATTGACGTACGCACACCCGAAGAAAGATCCCAGAGCTACATTTCAGGCTCCGCTCATATTCCCATGACTCAAATCCTTAACGACGGTCTTGATATTCCTAAAGATGATGAAATCATCCTGATCTGCGGAACCGGCTACAGGGCCAACATTGTGGCAAGCCGCCTCAAACAGGACGGATTCAGTCATGTGCACAGCCTTGCCGGAGGAATTACGGCCTGGACCAATTCAGGCTGCCCGGTCAACCGCTGAGCATAGACACATTATATCCCGGTCAGCAGGCAGACAGCGCCTGCTGACTTTAAAAACAACAGGATATTGCCTGGTTATTCAGCAGATTTATTAATGGTTTAATATACAGATAAGGGAGGATATCATGAAACCTCAATTAGTCTTTGCCATTATTATTTCACTTGTTTTATCAGGATGTTTCAGCATTCCTAAAAAGAACAGCACTGCCCTTGTAATAACACCCATAGAGCTCCCTTACACTCCCGAAAAAGAAGAATCATGGTCATTCCCTCTGTATAACTACATAAGCCTGTGTGCTTACCTTAAGAACAAAGGTTTTAAAGTGGAAGTCATATCGGAAAATCCGTTGATTTATAAAATACCCGCCCAGGAAGGCCTGCTGGAAGATCTTGCAAAGATACTTAAAACTGTCAGGGTAATAACAGGTTATTACACAGTGAATCTTGCAAATATAAACACAACAAAAACATCGGAAGGCGGGCCCTACAGGAGGAAGGGGCTTATAATCAATAAAAACTTTGAGATCAAAAAAGTTATCGATATTCCGGGAGATCTGAAAAAAGTATTTGATCCATCACACCCTGATGCTGATTCTGACGGTTATTTATGGCTTCCCAATGTTGACAGGAAAGAAGAAACCACCGAAATAATGAGCATGAAAAAACTTGAAAAAGCGATAATCAGGGTAATTGAAAAACTGGATAATAATAGTGTAGCTCTCAGCTCCGGAGATTATTACAAATTATATATTTCTGATTAACAATATGCTGTTTTACAATTATGCAGGGACAACATCCTTGAAATATTTATTAAATTCAGCTACCTTTATCAAATTCAGCACATATTGCTGCTGATAAACTCAAGTGATGATTGTACATGGGAGCGGCAATCAGTCACTAAAAAAAACAGGTTTACAATAAAATGGGGGGAAACAGGGACTTTTCTTTTGACTGATTCTCAAACGTTCAGCGCTGGAGTTCAGTAAAGGATAGAGACCTGATAATCCTGAGATGTTCTGTGTTTTTTCACCCGGAACATGTATTGACAAGGAGCCCTCATGGAAACCGGCAAGAATAAAATTCTAAAACCGATCCTGATTATTGCAGCCGTTTTTATTATAGTAACTGCATTAATTAATCAGGACACAGGAAAAACCATCCAGCCCTCCGGCAGCCCGTCAGAACAGGCAAATGCTATAATTAATATGACAGGCCTTAAAGGCGGATTAATAGTCCACCTCAACAGCGGTGATGGAACTCTCACCGAAGCCCTCCGGCAGAGTGACAGCTATCAGGTCCAGGGTCTTGATACTCAAAAAAACAATGTAAAAAAAGCCAGGCAGTACATCATGTCAAAGGGTTCTTACGGCCCTGTTTCTATTGACAGGCTTATGGGCAGCGAACTTCCATACAATGATAATTTTGTAAACATGATCGTCGCCAGCGGCATGGGAGATGTATCCATAAAAGAAGCAATGAGGGTGCTTGCACCTGGCGGCATCCTTTTAACCCCTAAGGATTCAGGATGGAATATTGACCGGAAACCTGAATCTCCGCAGATGGATGAATGGAACCAGTACCTCTATAATTCCGAAGGCAACATGGTAAGTAAAGATGAGGTAATAAGCCCGGTCAAACATTATCAGTGGATAGGCGGCCCGAGATGGTCCCGTCATCATGACACTAAATCAAGCTTGAGCGCAATGGTTTCGGCAAAGGGCCGTATTTTTTATATCATGGATGAAGGCCCTAAAAACTCTATTATCCTCCCTGCAGAAAATTACCTTACAGCAAGAGACGCCTATAACGGCACTGTTCTCTGGAAAAAGTCCATACCTGAAGGAACGGTCGGCCACCTGTTCCCCTTAAAAAGCGGGCCGGCCTATCTGCCCCGCCGACTTATTGCCACAGGCGACAGGGTATATGCCACACTCGGCAATTACGCTGCACTGAGCGAACTTGATGCAGCAACAGGAAAAGTAACCCGCACCTTTGCTGACACTGAAGACACTTCCGAAATCGTTCTTTCCGGTGACACACTGTTTCTTCTTATAGGAAGACCTGAAAAGAAAGAAGAAATTTTCACTGCAAAAAAGACCAATGTATGGGCCAATATGGATATCGGCCGTTTTGAATGGGGCTGGAATAAAGAGCCTGCCAAAATAATGTCTGTCAATATTTCTGACGGCAGAGTCAACTGGACGAAAAAATACACGGTTGCCCCGCTTTCCCTGATAGCTGATTCAGGATCAGTATATTTTCATGACGGAGACAACCTGGTTTGTTTAAAAAGAGAAAACGGCGAAGAAAACTGGAAAACCAAAGCAGAAAGAAGAATAACCGGAAACCCTGTTGTACAGGGTTCAACAGAATTAAACATGTATGAAACAGGTTATGCTACAAGGCTCCTGGTTCATGAGGATGTTCTCGTATTTTCAAATGGTCTTGAAGAAGTTGCCGGCTACTCCGGCACCAGCGGAAAGAAGCTTTGGAGCCAGCATCAGCCTGCTTCCGGTCATTATACACCCGAGGATATTTTTGTAATTGACGGTCTTGTCTGGACCGGGGCAACAGCCTGGATGAAAGACAAAGGAAACTATATTGCATGGGATCTTCACACCGGTGAACTTAAAAAGGATCTGCCCAATGATGCCGGTGATGTGTACTGGTTTCACCAGAGGTGCTACCCGAGCAGGGCAACTGAAAATTATTTTATTCCTTCGCGTACCGGCATTGAATTTGTTGATACGGAAAAAGGTCACTGGGAGATCAATCACTACGCAAGAGGAAGCTGCAGTTACGGTATAATGCCGAGTAACGGGCTTGTTTACGCACCGCCAAGCGCATGTGCCTGCTATATGGAAGCAAAACTGTTTGGAATAAGCGCACTGGGAGGAAACATACAGTCCGGTTTTAATCTTGAAGAAGCGGCAAAACAAAACAGGCTTGAAAAAGGTCCGGCATATTCGGCAGATATTAAAGACGAATCAAAATCAAATGACTGGCCTACATTCCGTCAAAACTCAGAAAGGACAGGTTCAACACGAGATAAAGTTTCAGCAGAAGCTTCTGCAAAATGGAGCCTAAAACTTGGTGGAAAGCTGAGCAGCCCGGTTTCTGCAGGCGGCAGGGTATATGTGGCACAGGTGGATGCACACACATTGCACTCAGTTGATTCGGCCACAGGAAATACCATATGGAACTTTACAGCCGGCGGCAGGATTGATTCACCTCCCACCATCTATAAAGGACGTGTTCTGTTTGGGTCTGCTGACGGTTATGTGTATGCCCTTAACGCTGCCGACGGTAAAATGATATGGCGTTTCAGGGCTGCGCCGAAGGACCGCAGGATGATGGCCTTTAACCAGGTTGAATCCGTATGGCCTGTACACGGGAGCGTTCTTGTTCAGGATGATAAACTGTATTGCGCAGCAGGAAGATCCATGTTTCTGGATGGCGGAATACGCTTTCTTATTATTGACCCTGTCACAGGGAAACTGATTGATGAAAAAATCATGGACGAGAATGACCCTGAAACAGGCGAGAACATGCACAAGTATGTTAAAAACCTGGATATGGCCGTAGGCCTTGCGGATATTCTATCGAGCGACGGAAAGCATATCTACATGCGTTCACAGCAGTTTGATCTTGACGGAAACAGAAAAAACATTGCGGTAAGAGATTTTTCAGATCAGTTTGGTGAAGGCGCACACATATTTTCCCCCATAGGTTTTCTTGATGATTCACTCTTCTACAGAACCACAATGATATACGGAAAAACCATAAAAGGAGGATGGGGAGGCTGGGGAATGGCAGGCAAGCTGGCTCCAGCCGGAAGAATCATTGTGGCTGACGATGACAAAATCTACGGATACGGCCAGAACCCCGAATTTTTAACGGAATCCATAATAACCGAATACAGCCTCTATGCGGCGGATAAAGTAACGGACAGCAAAGCTGTAGAGGAATTCATGGTAAAGGGAAAAACCATGTGGTATCCGGGCGCAGGGGACTGGAAAGAAGGACAGAGCCTGCCGGAAATAGAAATGTCTGCGGTCCAGTACAAATGGCAGATAGATAAACCGGATATATTTGCAAGGGCAATGGTATTAACGGATAAAACCCTGTTTGTTGCAGGGCCGCCCGATATTCTTGATGAAGAAGACATTTATTTTTTCCTGGATGATGAGGAAATAAAGGAAAAGCTAGCAAGGCAGTCCGAACTTCATAAGGGAAAAGAAGGCGGAAAAATGTGGGCGGTTTCCGCATCAGACGGAAAAAAACTCAAGGAGTTCAAACTGGATTCACTTCCTGTCTGGGACGGTATGGCAGCATCAGACGGGCAGCTGTATATGTCGACAATGGCTGGAGAGCTGCTCTGTTTTAAATAACAGCCAGCGGTAATATGAAGCGGTATTCCAATGGGGGAGTACCGCTTTTCTTAAAACACACTGCAGGATTATTTTAAAACCACCAGATATCACGTTTACGCGGGTTCCCGTATGAATCAAAGGAATCTCCTGACTCACGCAGTACTTCCTTAAGGTCGTCTTCGCTAAAATCATAACCCTCTTCAACCGCTGCTGCTACAAATCCTGCCATGTTTTCTATCTGGTTATATCTAAGGCGCAGTTCTTTGTTTTCTCCGCCTGCAATTAACAGTCTTTCAGCTTCTTTCTTTGACATAATTATCTCCTTTTTAAACAATACTATTGATGCTGATTATTTCCTTCATTCCTCTCTTGAGGATGTAAATGCATTCGTTATGCAGCAAGGAATTGCACGGAATGTGCCATATTATTTTTTTATACCTCTATTTTCATTTCAGGAGGTATTTAAATAACCAGACAGGTTTTCTAATTTCCTGTATTCCACTGTTTACAGGTGGATCAGTGCGTTATTAAAAGGTTATTCATTTAAAAAAATATAAAAGAGAATAGAACAAACAGGCAGAATTGCAGTTTTAAAACCTTAAAACATCATACCAAATGGTGACATGGAAAACACAACCCTACCACATGGTAGGATTATGTTTTTCTCAAATTCCAATTTTTAAACACCGACAGAGCGCAGAGGACATTCAACCATCATCAAGCCGCAGCAAGCTTAACCAGCTCCTTAAGGCTTTCTTCATTTTCAAGGTATTCCTCATACCCCATTGTATTATCCTCTATACCTTCCGGGGTGATCTCTACTATCCGGTTGGCAACTGTGGATACAAGCTGGCGGTCACGTGATGAAAACAGCAGAACCTCAGAATATTCTTTCATCCCGTTATTCAATGCGGTAAGTGATTCAAGGTCAAGATGGTTTGTGGGTTCATCCATGATTAAAACATTGGCACCGCTGAGCATCAGCTTTGAAAGCATGCAGCGGACCTTTTCTCCTCCGGATAGAACCCTGGTCTTCTTCAGCGGTTCATCACCGGAAAAAAGCATTCGTCCTAAAAATCCCCTGGCAAAGCTTTCATCTTCACAGGCCTCCAACTGACAGAGCCATTCAACAAGATTCATATCATTATCAAAAAAGGCGCTGTTTTCTGAGGGCATATATGATGACTTAATTGTAACACCCCACTCCACACTTCCGCTGTCCGGCTCCATTTTCCCTGCAAGTATATCAAACAGGGTTGTCTTTGCATGATTATCGCTTCCAACAAAGGCGATCCTGTCCCCCGGCCGTACAGTAAGATCAATATTATTTAAGACCTTCACACCGTCAACCTCCTTAGATAATCCTTTTATCTCAAGGACAATATTGCCGCAGGGGCGTTCCGGCTTGAAATTGATATACGGGTATTTTCTTGACGAAACAGGCATATGCTCTATGGAAAGAGAATCCAGCACCTTTTTTCTGGCTGTGGCCTGTTTTGACTTGGATGCATTGGCGCTGAACCTTCGGATAAACTCTTTAAGTTCTTCTGCCTTTTTCTGGTTCTTTTTATTTTCGTTCTGCTTCTGTTTAAGCATAAGCTGACTTGACTCATACCAGAAATCGTAATTACCGGTATAAACCCTGATTGCACTGAAATCGATATCTGCAGTGTGGGTACATACCTGGTTTAAAAAGTGACGGTCATGGGATATTACGATAACAGTGTTCTGAAACTGGATTAAAAATTCCTCCAGCCACGCAATACATTTGAGATCAAGGTGGTTGGTAGGCTCATCAAGGAGCAGTACATCCGGGTTTCCGAAAAGAGCCTGGGCAAGTAGAACACGAACCTTGTCGCCGGCCAGAAGATCCTTCATCTTCTGCTGTAAAAAGTCCTCCGGTATGCCCAGCCCCTTAAGCAGGATCGCAGCTTCAGATTCTGCCTCATAACCGTTCATTTCACCGAATTCGCATTCAATCTCTCCGCAGAGTATTCCTTCTTCATCAGTAAGTTCAGGCTTTGCATATAACCGCTCACGCTCTGCCATAAGGGTATACAGCCTTTCATGGCCCATAATAACCGTATTGATAACTGTCTCATTATCAAAGGCAAACTGGTCCTGGCTCAAAACGGAAAGTCTTTCATTGGGTCCAAAAGTGACTTCGCCCTTATCCGGCTCAACCTCTCCGGAAATAATCTTCAAAAAGGTAGACTTCCCTGCCCCGTTAGCCCCAATCAGGCCGTAACAGTTTCCCGGTGTAAATTTTATATTAACATCTTTAAACAGCGCTTTCTTTCCATAGGATAGGCTGACATTTGTTACATTTATCATATTTTAGTTCCTCTTATAAAATAAAAGCACCCCGGGATAACATCCCGGGGTGCACATATATAGAACCGAGCTATATACAGGAATTAAGTAATAACAGCAAGTTATTTTATAATTTAGAAACTAGACCGGTAATTCCTGAAACTGTTTTATATGTTCCAGTGATTCATCCCAGTTTGCTTTACTTGAAACAAATACATGCCCGTCAGGGACTTTTTCCAGGCCGCAGTCCAGGCTCCCTGCCGGGACCACAAGAAGCTTACCGTCCATCTGTACGCTGGGCAGAGCAGAGCCGCATGTAATACAAAAGGCCTTTACATGGTTGCTGCCCTTCATCTGATAAATCCGCACATTGTTCTCGCCTTTTATCCATTCAAGGCCGGCTGTCGTCGAAAACAGATTGGCGGCATGGGCAGAGCCTGTATCCTTCTGGCAGTGCCTGCAGTGACATAAATAAAAGTTTTCAAATTCGCCGACGACTCTATACCTTACCCATCCACACAAACATGAACCTGAATATTCCATTCTATGATTCCTCCGATATGCTTCAGTTTAAGTATTAATAAAAAACTACTTCCTGTCAGGCAGCTTTCTTATATCAATTGGCACTTTTTGCTTTTCAGCTTTCCCTTTAAAAACTGCATCAGTGTGAAGAGCGGCTCTTACTTCTTCATTAGATCCGTCTTTATCAAATATAACCTCTGCAGAGCAGCCGTTTATACCAAGAACACTTATTTTTCCCCAGTGCCATTTACCATCAATCAGCTTCGCAGTATAGGACTCCGCAGTGAAGGGTGAAAACCCAAAATCTTTTTTAAATTTTTCGTTGGCAATTTTAGCGGCCAGAACAGAGGCCTGTTCCTGTGTAAGAGTGTCCTGTTTGTTTTGGGTGCTGTCACCGGCAAGCAAAGCAGAAGCGTTTGAAAGAAAAATAATAAAGACAGTTATTAAGATTGGATTAAAAATACGACAGCTTTTCATATGAAACCTCCCGGTTTAATAAAAATGCTTAGTCTGTATTAATTAAATCTGTAGGCCTTTATGCCTTGTTATGTGATTTATACTATTCCATTATCGCCCGAGGACCGCGATTTTTCGGTTTCTCAGCCGCGCTGTCCTTCTTGTTTCCAGAAGAAAGGCCTGTATCTTCGGAACCGGAAAAACCTTTCTTTTTTTTCCACCTTTCACAGCTGGTTGCTCTTTCTTCGGCAAGAGGTAAAAGCATTTTTGCAGTTTCAGCCCACTTTTCCCGATTGCCCTTTTTCATCTCTTTTTTGGAAAGAGTCAGAAATACAGATCCGGGAACTTTTGAGCTGTATACTGAAATTGTACGTTTATCCTCGTCAAAATATACATCGGGTTCAGATGTCCCCCTGATACCTATAGTATCACAGTCAATTTTTGCACTTTCACCTGCAGGGTCCGGATAATACCTCCAGGAAACAGACATGCTGTTTCCTCCGCTGTATGCACACTCAGCAGATCCATTAATTATTGATTTACTGTCATCATAAAAAACCATACCGGACTCCAGCCCATTGGAACTCCTGACAGGTTCAAAACCTGTCGCAGGGCAGGAAATCCTTTCAGGCATGGAGCCGGGGCCGCTCTCTCCAAACTCAGTAATCCTATAGTTTTTCTTTAGATTTTCAATTGCTGTTTCTCTTCCCTGCCTGGCGGCTTTTTTATACCATTCAATTGCCCTGCTTCTGTCTGTATCAAAAAAGCCGATAATACCCGGCTCATACATCGAGGCAAGAGTTTCCTGAGAGTAGGCATCTCCAAGTTCGGCAGCAGTTGTAAACAGTTTTAAAATCTCAGGTTTTTTCAATTTTAGAATGTTGCTCCCACCGATAATCAGAAACCCCATGGTCGTAATAGAATGGCCCTTTTTATCGCTTTCAAGAACCTTATCAAACCAGTATTGAGCCATTTTACGATTCTTTTTAAGTCCGCATATTCCCTGTGCATAGTTATAAAACATGGAAACCTGAGCCTCTGAGTACCCTGCTTCAGCAGACTTTCGAAACCATTCACCGGCAACCTTTTCATCCTTTGGGAATCCGTTTTTACCATTACAGTAATAGGTGGCAACCAGATACTGGACTTCTGTACTGCCTTCTTCAGCAGACTTTAAATATAACTCTCTGGCCTTTTCCACATTTTTTTCAAAACCGTTTTCACCGTTCAAATAATTTTCTGCATCCTGCAGAACGGATTTTTCTTCACTTCTGGGTTCCTTTGTTTCTTCTATTTCGGATGCATATTTCCTTTTTAATTTTTCGACAAGGCTGCCCGATGATGATTTTCCTGTCTCCTGGGCTGTCGAGTTATTTAATAGGCATAATAAAACAATAAAAAAACAGATAAAATTTTCTGCTGTTCTCTTTGGTATCACCGGTATCCTCCCTTTTACCTGGGCCTTATTGTTGTCCAGGTTTCTCCGCCTTTAAATACATATGTTACCCCGCCATTTCCTGCATCGTTCCTGCTGTCAATCGGTGTTGTGGAGTTTAAACTGCAGTTCTGAAAATTTTCATCACATTTATAATTCTGTGCCGATCCTCCTGTCAATTCGGTATAGGAATTTCGATAGCAGATCGTATTGCCCTTTACATTATATTCAACATCACCGCCGCCATAACCTCTCCTGTAGCTAAGGGCGTATTTATCCGAAGGGACATTAGGATCTGCGCACATATGCAGATTCCCATTGCCTCCTGAAGATCCATTTCCAAAACCGGCCCATTTTTTTCCATTAGCAGCCTTTTGATTTTCCCTTTCCTGTTTCAGACGGTCCAGCTCCCTCCATCGAACCTCCTGCTCCTGCCTCTCACGTATCTCAGATTGTCTTGCCTGTTCAAGAGCATCCTGCCTGTCACGGTCTACCTTTTGTTTTGCTGTGTTAAACAGATCCTGCTGCCATTTCCAGTCGGCCTCTTCTTTCCTGCGCTCTTCTTCCCGCCTTTTTCTATCTTCCTCTTCTTCCCTTCGCCGGCGCTGACTCTGAGCAATGTCCTGTTCATACTGAGATATACATCTGTTTTCAGCACTGCTCCAGGACCCGTCATCACAATAGCACCTCACCTCTTCACGCGCACTGTCCCAGCCGGGATGCATGCCCGGCAAATTGCGGCAGCTCGCCTGTGCCACCTGGATATCTTTTTTCAATCGGCAGGCATTTCCGGCATTATTCCACTCGAAGTCAGTAATACAGGAGCAGACGACCTTTCCTTTAGCGGCATCCCATACTGGTTTTGAATTTGGATATTTACATGTAGATCGTGCAACCTGTGCCGCCGGAGAATAGTCAACGCATTTATTATCGCCATCACTCCAGTCCCAGCCGTCAGGGCAATAACACTTTGGCCTCTGCTCCGCGTCATTCCATTTAGCATATGTGCCCGGATATCTGCTGCAGTCCAGCCTGGCTACACGTCCCTGGGGAGAATTATCCACACACTTGTTTTCACTGCTGTTCCAGTCCAGCCCCTGCGGACAAAAGCACTTGGGGCTTTGATCCTTTTCATCCCATTTTGCATAGGTCCCAGGGTATTTACTGCAGTCAAGGCGTGCTACCCTGCCCTCTTTCGAGTTATCCACACATTTTTTAAGATTTTCATCCCAGTCAATTCCCCCGGGGCAGTTACACACAACCGCCTGAATCTCTTCATCCCATTGAGCGGTCGTACCTTCAAAATCTTTACAGTTTGCCCTTGCAAGCTGTGCTTCCGGGGACATTTTTTCCCCGAATACTCTTTTAGAGCCGTCAAAGCATATCTTCACATTTTTATCAGCCTCTTCAATGGATGAATAAAACAGCTCCGCGGCATCAATCATGGCAATAATATCTTTAAGAGCTTTACCGGACTCATCAAGTGACCGGCCGGTAACGGTCTTTATTCCCGCAGGCGGTTTCTGTAAAGCCTCCAGCCTGGCTTCAAATTCTGCCAGTTTTATATCGTTATCCGCCTGATTTATATCAAGAGATGCAGCCGCCACAGCTATTTTACCGGCCTCTTCAGTTATACGTCCATAAACAGTTCTGATCCGGTCCGGTATATGTTTTTGCTCATCTGTTATCCGTTCAGCATCATAACCATTTAACTTTTCCATAATGGATGAAGCACGCTGTTTTAACTCTGCCCCCAGATCATTGTATTCTTCTGCAGATTCAGCCAGGCCAGATAAAGTTTTGAGCTTTTCCTTAAGTGCAGATATTGAGGTTTCTATTTCCTTCAGCCGGGTCAGGTCAATGTTCTTTCTGCCCATGGCAGCAATTTCTGCTAATGCCTGCCTTGCCTTTTCTTTTGTTGAATCAAGCTTGCCCTTTATCTGTGTATATTCGTCAAACTTTTCTTTTACTGTCTTTAAACCGCTGTCTGCATCCTCCATGGATTTTTTAAGGCCCGATGTTTTTTCTTCGGCCTTCAGTTTTTCATACTGCAGACAGACGGCAAGTGTCTCTTCTTCCATCGAGGTTCGTAAAGCTGCGACAAGTTTGCTTAAAAATTCAATATCGGCTGATTCGCGCAAAACGGAATCATCAAAAGGTTCGGACTGGGTTTTGACTTCAACAGGTGAACCAATTGAGTCAAGTTTTGCCTGAACTGCCTTTATGTCTTGAGCTGCCTGATCTTTAACTGTTTTAATCTGAGATATTAACAGTGTTAACTTCTTATTGACGGGATTTATCCGGTCTCCTGTTACAGTCATTTCTTTCAAAAGAGCGTCAAGATCGGAGGCTGCAGGTTCACCATCTTTTTTCTCTTTACTCTCTCTATCGTCTCCGCCATCAGCAGCAGAAGCATAATGATTCCGGAACTCTTCGATAGTTTCCTTAATCCTCTGGTCATGAAGAGAGAACCTGTTTAAGGCACGGTCCTGATCGGTCATCACTTCCGGCGGATTTGGTTTTTCCTGCCTGGAAGATTCATCACCCAGGTAAGGCTGTACATCTACCTGAGTCATCCTGCTGTTTACAAACTTCCACATATCCTTGAAGGATTCATGATAAACAAGACGGTCCAGTATTCCCCGATCGTAGGCACCTTCACTTAAATCAAGTTCCGAAGGGGTAACCTTTGCCGCGGCCTTGATTGTGCTCATTGTATTTTCTGTTTTGTCAGCCACCTGTCCAACATGGTCAAACCATTTTGCTGAAGATGCTGCATCTTCAGACGGAACACCATTTAAAAAATAAGGCCCTGTAAGGATACGCAGCCCCTGATCCTGTTTCTTTAATACAAGCTGTTCTTCTGCCCTGACCCGCCCGTCCAGGATTTTTTTATAGGCACGAAGGTTTTCGGTTACATAGGCTGACAGTTCCTCATATACACTCCACACATCAACATCTCCGCGAAAATCGCGCACAGCGCCGCGTACAAAATCTTTTAAAGAAGTCATAAACTGCGTGATACCGCCGCCGAATTTTTCGTTCATTTCTTTTTCGATCTGGGGACGGATATCAAGCTGTTCGGCAATATTCATAAACTCTTCATATGCCTCTGGAAACTGACCGCTTATCAGCGCCTGCTCACCGGCTCTGCGTTCTTCAAGTCTCACTTTTAGTCCCTTTAAAAACTGCACCTTTATCTGTTCAAAGCGGGCGTACCGCTGAAACCTGAAATGATCCTTCAGTTTTTCCCCGATATTTTTATCCTTTGCCATTTCATCAATCAGCTGAATCCATGAATCGGTTTTTTCAAATTTATGCTCAAAGGCATCCTTGGCATTAAACCATTCAAACAGGCCGTTATAGACCAGGTCCATGGTAAAGCATTCCCAGCGATCCTGACTCGGCTTTTGCATACATGCGGCCATCTCGCGGGCATCGGATGTTTCAAGTGCTATTAAATCATTAATACCGTATTTTTTGTTGTTGTATGAGACGTTTAAAAGCTCCCACTGGCTTATCTTGATGTTTTCTCCGACCGTTTCGACACTTACAATCCGGAATTCCGCTTTATCATAGAGATTATCAACAAAGCTTTCAAAGGACTCGCTCCATACCATATCTATACCTGTCTGCGCAGCATATTCCCCTACAGATGAGGCAGCAGCCAGAATTCCGACCGGGGGAATCAGGGTTGCAGTTATCTCCCAGGCAACACCGTAATAATCGCCCATAACAGAACGCTCAACAGCTCCGCCAAAAGGAACCCGGCGTTTGAAAAATTCTGCAGCCAAGCCTCCGAAATCACGCTCCCCGATATAGTTGTAATAAAGCGGAAGCTCATCCATCAGGCTGTAGACCATCATTCCCTTCATAAGGGCGCCCTCAACCATATGGCCTTCTACACCTTCATTAAATGTTTTATTTATGGTCTGTATTCCCCTGAGCCCGCGCGATGCAAGTTTGGCTGCAAATGTATTATTCATCCATTGATTTATATCAGCCACCTGCTGCCCGTACTTGACTTCCATGGATTTAAACTGGGCGTCAAACCGGCCCTCAAGCCCGGTTCCCTTCAGAAATCTATTTGCCCGTTCCTCCCAGTATAATCCCTGGCCCTTGCGAAGAAGCTTAATGTATTCATCCCCTCCGCCATATCGTAATTTCGTCATCATCCTGTCATCAAGAAAATCAAGGGCATCATTAAATTTCCCTGGTGCGCTTAAAATAGATGCCCATGCCATCTTAATGTTAAACTCTTTACCCATACCAAGCATGGTTTCTATCCAGGCATAGGCCTTTCCAAGTTTGGGATCTATATATTCAATATGTCCGAACTTTGCTGATTTTTCTTTATATGCCTTCCGCATCTCGCGGAACTCACTCATGTTTTTAATGTATTCCGCATCCATGTGCTCATGAATACCCGCGATTTCATCATGGAGAATACGGTCTTCAATCTCGAGCATTTCATCCAGCTTGACCAGTTCTTCATATATAGCCTTTGATGCTTCTATATCCTTTTCGCCAAGGACATTTATCTTATTTATAAGGGCTGCGGTTTTCTTTTTAAGTACCTGATTGGCACCTTCCCACATGGATTTGCGGCATATATCCCAGAACTCTTTTATAAATTTTTCATTGGCCTCAATTGTTGCACGGGTTTTTCCGTCAGGGGTAATCTCCAGATTAACTTCAAAGGGGATTTCTTTTCCAATGTTATTAAAATATTCCTTTATAAGATCAACCTGTTTTTGGGGATCTTTCTTGTTTTCAGTCAGTTCAGTAACAAACTCGCTTAGACGCTCGTCAAATCGTACTGGTTCGTCACCGCCCTTTAACTCATCAACCAGAAAGTCAAAACTTCTGTCTGTGTACTTTGCAGCCTTTACAAAGGATTCAAGATCAGTAAAGGCATTCTTTCCGACTATGTCATGTTCAAAATGCCGGATCATTTCAAGGCTGATCCCGGGCTGGTGGGGCCATTTAAGTGTCTGGAGATCATCAATACTGTTGTTTATATTGTTGACCCGGGCTTCCAGAACCATCTGTTTTAATACGTCTTTAAAGGGAACCTCCTTTGCCTTAAGATCCATATTCTTTCCGGCATTTTCAAAATCGATTTCCCATGCCACCTTTGTAACCTTTTCAGCAAAGGCCTGCCCGTGCTTCCCCACATAAACCTCACCTGTGGCCAACCCGTGAACAGTGCAGGGGACATCAAGTTCTTCAGGTGAACGGCCGTATCGCTCAACAATCATTGAATCAAAGATCTTCTTTAGTTCCATAGCGGCATTCAGATCGCCGCATAAAAAATTAAAATCAATGTCACCTGCAAATTTCAGTTCATCAAAACTTTCAGTCGGCCATCCTCCAACCTCACCATAATAAAAGGAAAATTTAGGGTACTCCCCTGTTGCGGCCTTGACTCTGTCCCTGTAAACAACAATGGCCTGTTTAACTGTATCCATAACTACTTTTTTACGGTGTTTCAGAATACTTGCTTCAACGATGGTGGCCCCTGATTCATAGATGTGGCCGAAAACGGATTTTAACCCCTCGCTTCCGAGATAATTACCCACATCTTTTTTCACCTCCATAAGCACATGCCTGAGTTCCTTTCCGGGAGGCATATCAAGCTTACTGACCTTCTGATAAAAACCTTCAGGGTCCAGTTTTCCGCTTCTGACTTCGCCAAGAAGTTCAACAACACGAGCCCTTGTATCAGCGTCCTGTTTACGCCCGGCACGGACCGCATATATTACGGCATTATGAACAGCCTCTTCGGGATTGGGTTCGTTCATAAGTGTTTTATAGCGGGAATCGGCTTCAATTGCAGTATTCTGAGAGAAAGAAGTAGCCGGCGTGCATAGGCTAAAGACCATCCACAGAGTTAAAAAAAATCCTGAAAGAAAAAATAATCCGGGTGTTTTTTTCATAGAGTATTTTCCTGTGCTCAGATGATTTTAATGCAGTAATTCATTATTCCGGGAAGGATATAATCTTTTGAATTTAAGGTCAGAATAGATAAAAAGCAAGATCAAAATAGTAAGATCTTGCCCTTAACAGCACAGCATTATGAATTACGAAGGCAATTGCTCTATGGCTGACGGTTCCTTCGGAAATAATTACTAACACCTTTATCCACAGCATTTTTATAAAGCAGAGCAATGGCTGTAAATAAATGAAGAAACAATCCAAGAAAAAACCACAGCCATGGGTTACGGTTAGTGTTTTGAGCCCACAATGCACAAAACACCGCAAAGAAAAAAAGTACGATACCGGCATCATCAAGACTTGATCTGAGATTACGCATATCAAATCCCTGGGACGTGACTTTTGATTCAAGGTTATTCACCTTGTTTTCCAGATTCCGAATACGGCTTTCAAGGCTTGCATAATCATCCTGAGCATATGCAAAGCATGACATGGCAATAATCGATAAAAATACAAATATAAGATATTTCTTCATCTTCCCTCCGGGGCTGATCACCATCCTGAAGTTTCTACAAAAACACACAACTCCTGCAGCTGCTCTTATTTTGTTTGAAAATAAACTTCCTCCTGGGGCTGTATCACAACAAATCCGTCACCCTCAAAAAGCATCTGAATGGACTCCCCGCTTCCCCGGCCTAAAAATGTTTTAAATGAAACATCTGTTTTGAACTTGGGGCTTAAGGTTCCGGACCAAGCCACTGTTGCGTTAGGATCAGTAATAATCGGAGACTCGGGTGTTACACGCAGTGTCAGCGGATCATAGTGTGTAGTTATAGCGATCATGCCTGTACCCTGAAGTTTGACATTAAATAACCCGCCTGCGAGCATACCCGTTATTTTTCGCATGAGCTTGATATCCCAGTCAATACTTTCTTCAAAAGCCAGAATATCATTTCCATTAACATAAATTGTTTCATTCTGAAGATTGATGATTGAAACCTTTTTTCCATCATCAGCAAGATACAATCGTCCCGAGCCGTCAGCTTTTGTTAAACGGGTTCCTTCACCGCTTACTGCGCGCTTGAGCATTTTACCGACTCCATGCTCAAACATCCCTTCACGTGTGAATTTGATCTGCCCGGTATAAGCGACCATAGAGCCCATTTTAGTCCAGACGTTTCCATTTAAATTAATCTCAAGCATTCTGGAGCTTTCAAGTTCAAAAAAGCCCTGTCCGCGATCCTTCTGTTCTGTAGACTTAACGAATTCCTCAACAGTATATCTTGCCATAATTTATTTCTCCTTTTTGTACACATTTATCTGTATCAAAACACCTGCAGCGGGCCTTGCTCCCAATGTTGCTGACTTAAGCTTTTTCGTTCGTCATTCCCGCGCAGGCGGGAATCTATTTTGCTTTTTTTAAAACTTAAAGTGGTTTCCCGCCTTCGCGCATTAGCGTCAAGCTAAGGTGTAAAACAAAATACTAAAGCTGTACCTCACACAAAGGCACGAAGACACAAAGAAAATCAAATGCTTTTTAATATAAAATTCTTTTTAGTTTTTACCTTTGTGGCTTTGCGGCTTTGTGTGAAGCATGATTTTTTGTCTTTTATAATGAACAGGTATTTTTTATCAGGTTTTTGTTTTATTTCCCCAGCAGACAATATGTTTTCTGTACAATATTTTCGTTAGCTTGACGCCAATGCGCCTTCGAGTGAATGACGACTAAACTGACATGGCGGTTTAGCTGTCTTAATTTATCAGCGAACTCAGTTTAACCCTTATCTTATTGCCGTACTGTGGATCTACAGACCATTTCTCTGCCAGTTGTTCTACATACAAAGCAGAACCCCGGGGGGCTTTTTCAAAACGCGGATCTACTTTTTTATTCTTAATACTGCCTTTACTTCCATAGGCCTTCAAATGCTGTATCTGGGCACGAACACCAATCCTCATTGTATCAAAATAATATCCCTTTATATCGGGACCTGTCGCACCTATTCCTGCAAAGTTATTCTGATCACGGCAAACTGTACCTGTAAACCTGAGGTAGTTTGTTTCAATAAGCATCTGGCAAAAAGCTATATCGTGGTTCACGCCTTCATGGGCAGCCTCTTCTATGTAAAATTGTGCAATCTGTGATACTTCCTCAGCATCTCCATCAGGGTTGGTCTTAAGAAAAAAATCCACCATCTGCTCTGTATTGGCAAGACCGCATGACATTATCGGTACAGGCTGACTGGTGTCGAGGTAAGCCGCATGACTCATTTTGATAAACTGCTCTGACTCGCAGGAAATCAGAGTGACTGACAAGAGTAGTAACATTAATAGTATAAGATTTTTTAACCGGATCATGCTGATCAGATTCCTTCCTGTTTTCTGCTGATTAATATTTTTTCTGTCAAAGCCTGATACCTCCATGATCTGGCATCTTTAAGAAGTAATATTTTTGTTGGGTTAAGCGAAGCAACCCAACAAAAGTTAAATTGTTATTCAGTTAACAGCCCATTTATATTAAAGATGATCAATTTTCTTTTCAGGTACAATTTAAAGATTGTTGGGTTACAATCCAACCTTCTACCTGACTATAAAAGTTCACGTTTAATTTTCTTTTTCAGGAAGATTTATCGGTTTTACTCCTGAAAGTAGTTTATTTTCCGATTTTGCAATAAATGCCAAATATGAATAAAAAACATATTCAACTTCCTGTCCTCTTACCCGTGGAAGCTGACCACCAAGAAGCCCTGCTATTATAAGAGATGCAACGCCCAAACAGATAACAAAACCATGCACCTCGATATTTTTAATAAAAATTTCAATATACAGCAGAGATATGCAGGTCACGAATCCAAAAAACGCACTCCAAAACATTCCGGCAAATAATCGAACACGAGCCTCAAGTGCCTGCGTAAATGAAAAAGCGCCTGGCGATTCAGAACAGATAACAGCTTTAAAATAATTGTATACAGTATGTACTGTTTCGGGTAGCGGCACATAAAATATCTCTTCAGGAAAACCGTTTTTTCTCAGGTTCTCCAGAAGATTGCTTAACGCCGTATGATATGGAAAGTCTTCTTGATAGTATATTTTTACAAGGTCATTATTTTTTGAAGTCCATGAGAAAAGTTTTTTACAATATTTATCTGCAATCCTCACAGGTATCGCACGTAAAAAATTACCGAGTAAATAAGAGAGAAAAATCCCTAATAAAATCATGGGCCAATACTTATTGCCGCAATCAAAACTTTTACTGATCTTCTCCCATTCAAAATAACTTCCGTTATCAATTGTCGAAACTGCAATTGTCATTAAAATAATAAGTGTATAAAAACCAGGAGCCATGATAGCAAAAAAATCACCTTTAATTTTGTCTAATATTTTATCCATCACTCTACCCCGCTTTTTATTGCTGCTTTCAATGAGACACTTTTATTTTAATACCCTTTGAGTTATTAAATAATTAAACATCGTCCCTCTCCAAGCGAAGCAACCCAACAAAAATCAAATTGTTATTTAGTTAACAGCCCACTTATATTAAAGATGATCAAATATCTTTTCAGGTACAATTTAAAAGATTGTTGGGTTAAAACCCAACCTGACTTTACTGTTTGCTTTAACAAGGCACCACCTATTTACTTAGAAAATTAATAACATTTAATATTTTAATAATAATTGAAGCAATGATTCCCAATACAACTACAATGCCAACAAAAATAATAATTATTTTTTCTATCTCATCATTAAGGAATGGAACAGCTGAATTTACTGCAAACAGTACACAAATTCCGGCAAAAAACGTAGCAAATAAAAGAAAATATTTTTCTTTCCTGGTTTTCTTTCGTTTAAATCCTGTTTTTATTTTTGGTCTTTTAACACCGGCCTCACAGGGTGAGCTGTTCACTATTTTATATTTCAGCTTTAATACTTTTTTTAACAGCAGAGTTGTTAATACAGGAACAGGCATATAAACCCATATATAGGGCGGTTCTATAACAAAATCAAAATACAATAAAACTTTCTCAATTAAAAAAATTGGAAGAGTGATAAGAAAGGCCAGAGGCAAAAATATTAACAGAGCAATGAACTGAAAATAATGATCAGTGCCGATTATTTTTTTATAAGCACATAAAGTTAAATAAAGTCCGCAAGCTGTAACAATTAAAAAAATAATAAAGCCCCAGAAGAACCCTGGATCATTACTGTAAAAATTGCTGAGGTTATTAAGTAGCTTTTCAATAAATGTCATTTCTGTTCAAATGAAAACTGTTAATAAAAGCACATTAGATTCTGCATGTTTATTGAGAATAATGTATTTTAAATCTTTAAGTTAATAAGGTAAGGTCGTCCCTTTCCCACGCATTCATGGCAAAACCCACGTACAGTTCCGCTTTACATTTACCCAATATCCTTTTCCCGGCTCAATCATATTAAGATCGTTGAATTCAGGATTTTCAGGAGTATAAACCTCCCAGTCACCATCCTCAAATCCCCAGACTGATACAAGTTCATCTTCTATATAATAAAATACCTCACTCGCTCTCATTGGATTTGTCATTCTAGCGCCAATAAGATTCCACCCCGGTTTGAGAGATACAGACCCGCCATATGCCACCCCTGTAAAAATCATTTGGGCAGCTTCAGCCATATTTATCCAGTACCCTTTGCCGGCCTCCATAGTAGAAAGGTCACTGAAATCAATATTTACAGGATCATAAACATCCCATGATGAACCGTTGTAGGCCCATATACTTTTATATTTTCCGCTTATAGAATTAAGAACAGATTCAATTGAAGTGTTTTTCGGATGATTGGAAAGTGAAATCATATTCCAGCGGGTTTTAAGCTGAAGAGTTGCTGCCTCTTCTACAGGATTGGTAATTGAAGTATGATAATATTCATAGGCGCCGATATCATACCCTCGCCCTACAGGCCTCGTCTCATTATCAATATCAAAGTTAACCGAGGCATCCATAAACCCGTTGTCAATACACCTGGAGGAGCCTGTAAGATGAAAATCTTCGGCCTCTGGATCGACAAACAGAGGATCTATATCTATATTCCCCTCTCCAGGATAACCTCCCTCAATATCATTATAGACTATGGATGAATCGGTATCATCAGACACGATCTGGATTTCGTTAGGCGCATTATTCCAGAATATACTGTTTTTAATAATTACAGAGGCAGCATATGAACTTGAATAGACTCCGCCGCCAGTGCCGCGGGTATCATTTCCTATGTCTCCATAACCGGTGGAATTGCCATAAAAAGTGCACCCGAATGCTGATATGGTACCATTATTATATATTGCAGCTCCATTGCCGCTTCGGCCTTTATAACCTGCGCAGGGATCAGAGATGATTAACCCCGAGGAGATACTATTTAAACCATCAGCATCTTCCTCTAAAGCATTAAGGCCAACCCCTGTAATATTATATAAAAACAGAGTATTCCTGATAGTTAAATCCTCAATATTATATATTCCTGCTCCATTACCTCCATCACCGTTCTCCTCATAGCACGGCATGATCCCATCATCTGTTGTGTTATTACTTATTATTGAGTTTTCAACTACCAGTTCATCAGCATTGAATATTCCTCCACCCCGCGCACGATAGATATCACCTGAAAAAGTAAAACTACTATCTGCAACTGTACTGTTTTCTGAGACTAGTGTTTTATTACAGATCAGCATATATGCCGAATTATAAATGCCGCCGCCCTCTTTACTCCTGTTATTTCTTAAAGTTGATCCGCTTATTGTTACCGAGGAATCCAAAGGACCGCCTTCAATGTATTGTTCTTGATTACTGTTATAGAACCCTCCTCCTCTCCCGGCAATATTGCTTTCCAATGAAACATTGTTTACCTCTATAATACCTTCGTTATATATTCCTCCGCCCTTTTTTGAATCAGCCGTATTATTAATTACACTGCTGTTTTCAATAACCATCTCATTCAGGTTAATGATACCACCACCCGATCCGGCACTTCTGTCATAGGCGTCCTTACTTTGATCTCCGGTACTGTTGCCGGTAATTATACATCCCGAAACAGTCATTATACCTCTGTTACTGATACCACCTCCCGAACCGGCCCCGCCGCCGTATCCGGTAAGAGGACTGCTGCCTGTGATATTATCTCCTATTGTACTGTCATAGATATTGAGAGTACCTGTATTATGAATCCCCCCTCCAGAACCACCATAACCGTTTTGTCCGCCAGGAGCCCCGTCACCTGTTTTATTATTTATTATCTCACATCTTTTTATGGTTATTGTACCGGCATTATATATACCTGCACCATACCCCCCTGCGCCGCCAATATAAGAGGAACCTTCGCCGCCAGCCGTTACATTGTCAGAAATAATACAGTCCGTGAGCTCAAGATTTCCTTCATTATAGATACCTCCTCCGTCATCACCCAGATCGCCCCAGGCAGAAAAATACTCTTTCAATTTTGTTTTACCGTGCTTTATTGTAATATTTTTAATAAAGACCTCATTTTCAGGTAAAACAGTTATAACTCTGTCAGCAGCCATCCCTTTAGTTTCATGCCCCTGCAATATGGAGCTCTGTGAATCTATTCCCGCCAGAGTAATGTTTTTATCAATAATAATGCCGCATTCTGTATGAACTGCATCTACTATAAGAATTGTATCTCCATCCGATGCATCTGCTATTGCTCCCATAACAGTAGTATAGGAACTTTCCTGTCCCACATTTAAAGTAGCGGCATATGACATTTGTGACAAAAAAATAAAAAGCAAAACTATAAAAAAAAGAAAATTATTTTGTTTCATTTATACAATTCCAGTTGAGTTAAAGTGACAACAAAAAATGTCAGATTTTTTTTGAGACTTCATGGTTTTCTCCATCATAGCTGCAAATGATATTTCAGAAAACCTGAGTTATTATCTTCAAATAAAAAAACTAAAAAAAAGACCAAATGGATACCCTAGTTCTCAGGTATGATGGTAAAACCGATCGGGGCAGACCACCTGCACATGGACCAGGGAACAAAAACAAACAGATAAAAGCATGGAATAAATGGCGTTGATAAACTGATACCTTTGAGTTATTAAATAATTAAACATCGTCCCTCTCCACTCATCGTCCCTCTCCACTCATAGAGTTAAATAAAGTCCGCAAACTGTAACAATTAAAAAAATAATAAAGCCCCAGAAAAACCCAGGATCATTACTGTAGCAGTTGCTGAGGTTATTGATTAGCTTTTCAGTAAATGTCATTTCTGCTCAAATAAAAGTCATTAATAAGCACGTTAGATTTTAAGCATTTAACGTTGTTTCATTTTGGCAAAACCCATGCGCAATTCTGCTTTACATTAATCCAATATCCATAACCAGGAAGCATAGTATTAAGATCGCTGAAAGCAGGACTTTCAGTATCATATACATACCATTTATTTCCTTTGTAAGCCCATATACTTATAACATTACTCAAAATAGATTCGATGGCATGAGATGTCGTGAGTATTTCAGAGGATTGAAAACCAACAAGGTTCCAACCAGCAGTAAGTTCTATGGATTCGGTGGATTTAGTCCCATCTAGGCATAATGTCGTTTCTTTATTCATATTTAACCAGTATCCGTTTCGAGTCTGCATTATTTGTAGATCACTAAAATGAGTATTTTCAGGATCATATACCCCCCACAAATTATTTTGATAAGACCATATACTTAGGTATTCGCCTTCGATAGGTTTCAATATTTTATTTATTGTTTCATCAGAAGCTTGCCTGTTTATGGATATTAGGTTCCAGTTATTATTAAGCTCCAGCACTTGAACCTTTGAATCTGGAACAACATTTACAGTGCATGTATCAATAGATTGCTGCCCATAGCTATCTGTTACAGTTAATTGAAATACCAGCGTTTTATATTCCTGCGCAACATTTGAAACTGTAAATGTAGGTGACATAGTTGTCCAATACCAAAGAGCAACTGGTGGTCCAGACAGTTGGGACCATAAATAAGAAGTAATTTCATCATCAGCATCAAATGAACCGGAAGCATTAAGAGTTATAGTTAAACCGTCCACAGCTTTTTTATTATTTCCTGCAACAGCAACAGGAGGGACGTTATCAGGATTAGTATCTGCGTTATACTCTTCTATATCTGTATATCCATCACCATCTTTATCCTCAACTGCATTATTGACAAGAGGGTCTAAATCATAAAGAATCTCCCAGCCATCAGGCATCCCATCATCATCTGAGTCAGCATTATATGGATCAGTATAGTAAACATTAATTTCATCTGAGTCCGTTACTCCATCATTATCACTATCAAAACCACTGGAATAAAGGTTTCTAGTACTAGACGTATCATGCTGTTCTCTGAAGATTACATGACTGCTGTCCTTACTTATCATGTATATCAAGTATACTTCTCCTCCAGAGACAAGTGGGTTGTTAAGTCGACTGACAACACCTCCGTCTATGGGCACACAGTATAGCTCATAAACTCTTTTAGTATCCTGAACCGCCCTGTAAACCACCCAATTGCTGTCAGGACTGATAGTAAAGGAATAAATGCCCCCATATGAGGCAAAAGAACCGTTCAATTTTACAGCAGTACCGCCCCCTATAGGTATGCTGTATAATTCAAGCACACCATCTGTATCCTGGTCTGCCCGGTAAACCACCAATTTACTGTCAGGGCTGATAGAAAAATCCAAGATACTGCCTCCAGAGACAAGGGGATTATTCAGCCGGGTAGAATCACCACCTTCTATGGATACGCTGTAAAGTTCATAGGAATCATTAATACTTTTTTTAGCTATATAGACTACCCGTTCACTGTCAGGGCTTATAGATAAATCATATCGAATCTCTCCATCAGAAGAGAGAGGAATATTGAGTTTTGTAACTATGCCTCCGTTTATGGGCACACTGTATAGTTCATATACCTTATCGGTATCCTGATCTGCCACATAGACTACATTGCGGCTATCAGGACTGATAAAAACTCGAAAAATACTTTGATCATAAGAAAAAGGGACGTTTAATTTAATGATTGCCCCCCCTTCTATAGGAACGCTGTATAGCTCAATTACATCTTCTGTATCCTGATCCGCCCAGTAAACCACATATTTGCTATCGGGAGTGATCAAAAAATCATAAACTGTTCCACCTGAAACAATGGGAGGGTTGAGTTTGGATACAGGGCCACCATTTATTGGTACGCTGTAAAGCTCCCTTACATCAACGCTATCACGATCGAGCATATAGACAACCCGTTTACTATCAGGGCTTATAGAAAAACCTCGCTCATAAATATCCTCATCTGAAGCAAAAGTATTATTGAGCTTGGTAACGGTCCCTCCGTCTATGGGAACACTGTAAAGTTCATATAAACTATTAGTATCCTGATCGGCCCTGTAGACCACTTTACTACTGTCATCACTGATTAAAAATTCACTTACACTCCCGTCGAAAACAGGACCAGAAATCCCGCTCTCAAAAAGAGCTCCATTCAACTTAATAGCAGATCCACCATCTATAGGAGCACTATAGAGTTCATATATCCCAAATTCTTCAGACGCCATAAAAACCACTAAGCTACTGTCAGGACTTATGCTGACGTCACTGTAATTAACACTATTTCCTTCGGAAGCAGGAGGGTCGTTTAATAGCGTGATATCTCCCCCATCTATTGGAGCACTATAAAGTTTTAAAATACCATCAACATCATATACAAAAAATATAATTCTTTTACTGTCAGCACTTACTGAGAAATCACCTACATTACGACTTAAGTTATCCGGAAAATCATTTAACTTTACACCTATAACACTGGCTGTTGAATACCCGGTAAAAAGGAATAAAAATATTATGACTTCTAGAAGTGTAGTTAACTTGGCAGATTGAAAGAATTTGTAGTTGATCATTTTATTCCTTTTGTTCAAGATATTTATTTTAAAGGCTATGGCCTACTCATCCTCAAAATTTATAGTTCCACCAAGAGTTTTCCAATTAGGAGATGAATAAACATACCTAAATTCAAAGACCAACGATGTCGGTGAATTAGGATATTTGCCATATACCATTAAAACTCCATTCTCTTTTATTTTCGGTTCTTTTATTAAAATAAAATCATTCCCCAACCATTCATTTAAAACAATTTTTTTATCAATTAACTTCTTATAAATTTCTAGAAGATCCTCATTTGTAAATTGGCTTTGATAAACTAGTGATGAATTTTTGAGATAGTTGGTAAAGTCTTTTTCAATTACACCCTTGGAAATTAAATTAATATCAGTATTAACAAGATCTCGGATTTCGTCCAAAGGTGGGATTCTATTCGTTTGGGAAATCTTCCCTTGTGAATCTGCTTTAAATAACTTTTCGCCGTCTACAATTAGAAATTTTACACCACCTTCTTCCTTTGGTCCGCCCTCTAATTTAAAAGAGGACGATAAAAATAAAAACCCTGCTTTTATTTCATTATTGCTAATTTCTTTTATGGGCATTGAAATTGACGTACTTACAGAACCTTTTTTCGACTCATATTCAAGACTTCCGGATTGTTTTATTAAGAGAGATATTTCATTACTTTTCCATAGCCCAACAAATTCGGACTTATCTTCACCAATTGGTTCGGCACAGCCTGAAAATGTAATGATTAATATTAGTATCAACAGTATTTACTTCATATTAACTCCTTGACCATAACATATAATTTAACCGCCTGGCGGCCATTTAAAAACTTTCTATATTTAGACATTTGTTTCTACATATAGAAACTTTCCTGCGTAACTTATCATCAGATCCAATCAATACTTTTCAACACCAACCCAAGCTGATGCTTCCCATGTGGAGTCAGCAACCACCCCAGAACACCGCAGTTAATAACAACCGTTACCCAGTAAACCACCCTGAATTTTATTTTCTTTGATTTATGCCTCAAAAAACTCTGGGCAATTGCAGCTCCGGGCCATCCGCCTATAAGAGAAAAGAAATGCAGCGTATCTTCGCGGGTTCTCCACCGCCCTTCCCTTGCGGCTGATTTATCTGTAGCATATAAAATAAAGGTTATAACACTTGCAGCTATGTACAGGCCCATAACTGCCGAAGGAAGTTTTTTGGCAAAAATAAGTGCAGAGAGCGCACACATAAAAGCAATTGCCATGATAAGAGCGGTTACTCTCTGACCGTCTGCCTTTGAAAATTCCTTTACTACGTTCTGCGGAAAAACCTTTGAGGCGCAAAGGCGTCCTTTTTTATCTTTTGAAAGAGAATATATTACAGACAGCCCCTGTTTGGGCCTCTGAAATTTTTCACTGAAATCATTGATGTGGACAAATACGTTTCTTCCGCCTTTTTTGGGAGTTATAAAACCAAATCCTTTGTCATCATCCCATTTTGAGATTGTGCCTATTTTAGAGGGCATAGAATAAATACCGGGTTCAAGGTTCAGGGTTCACGGTTCAAGGGTAAAAGCTAAAGCTTAAAACTAAAGGCTTAAAAACAACTGGATTCCCCGGTCAAGCCGGAGAATGACTGCTTAAAACGATAATTGAAATTTTATAAGATAATAAAGCTGATGTGATTCGTTTTTTATTAATATGGTTATTCTTTTGAAAATGCAAGGAATTAGAAGGAAGAAAACTGAAAACATGTTGATAGGAAAAACGGGAGTCAAGGCCCATACAAAAGCTTAATATTGACTTAAAATCCAATTGTTTTATAATTAGTGTTATATCATATCCTGCAATAAAAATTGGATCTCCATCCGCGATTTTTTTCTGCTGTACCCGGTCTTATCCACATAAAGAATGCCGTACTTTTAAACCTGTTCCGGATTTTCACATCTATTAGAATCAGAATTATTTTCAGATGCCCTGATATCTTTGAATTATTAAAAACCGGTAAAATGAATACTTTATTTTACCCATTAATAAGGAGGTGAAAAAATGTTTAATAAAATTTTAGTAGCCACAGGACGGGCAGAATATTTTGATGCGCCGGTATTAACTGCTATACAACTGGCAAAACAGTTTGATTCGGAACTTTATATCCTTCATGTACTTGAATCAAATAAGCGCAAAGACTGGCATTTTGTGAAGCATTTTAAAACAGGAAAAGACATTTTTTACAGCAATGATTATGTACAGACAGTCGGAATGCAAATACAAAAACGCTGCGCCGCCAAGATGGGGCCAAATCTCAAATACAAAATCAAAGTAATACCAGGCTCCCCCTGCGAAGAAATACTGGCATGGGCAGAAAAGGAATGTGTTGATATGATCTTAATGGGGCCTCATACAGCACCGGACAGAGAACCCGGAGGGATCGACTTAAAGGGTACAATCGGCAGCACTGCGCAGGGAGTTATCATGCATGAACTCTATCCAGTTATGATTGTAAACAGTGCATTACCTGAAGAAAAACTGAAATTTAAAAGGATAATGGTTGGTATTGATTTTTCCGAAACATGCAGCGCTGCCCTGCTTTTTGCTGCAGACATGGCCCGTAAGTATGAAGCAAAACTTTTTGTGTTTTACATGGCGCCGGCATGTCCCTGCCCTCAGGGCAGTCGGACAGACTACAAAGGCATAGCAAATATAATGCAGCAGAGATTTGATGAATTATGCAGTATTATCCCTGAAGGAACCGAATATAAGTTTGAAGTTCGGGAAGGTATCAAGCCTCATATTGAAATTTTAAAGTATGCAGGTCAAAATAATATTGACCTTATTGTTCTGGGCACCCATACAGAAGAGACCAATGAAAGATGGTATGTGGGAAGCGCTGTAGAAGGAGTTAGTTGTAAAACAGACAGCCCGGTAATAGTTATTACCAATTATGAATCATAACTGAAGTTGTGTGTATTCCCCGGCTTGCCGGACAGCCGGGGATTTTTTCTAATAATGTTCATCCAGCCTACATTATCATTCCGCCGTCAACATTGATTACCTGGCCGGTGATGTATCTTGCCTGTTTTGAAACCAGAAACAGCACTGCGTTTGCTACATCTTCTGGAAGGCCTGCTGTTTTCATGGGGATCATATCCATCATTTTTTTGGTGGCTTCTTCAGATACTACATGGGTCATGTCAGACTGAATGTATCCCGGGGCAATTGCGTTTGCTGTAACGCCTCTTTCTGCAAGCTCTTTTGCAGTTGTTTTTGTTAACCCTATCAGGCCGGCCTTTGATGCAGAGTAATTTGCCTGGCCAATGTTGCCCATAATACCGCTTACACTTGCGATATTTACGATATTGCCTGATCTCTGCTTGAGCATCTGTTTTGATACAAGCTTTGTGCAGTAGAATGCGCCTGTTAAATTGATGTTGATTACCATCTGCCAGTCTTCTTTTTTCATCATCATCAAACGGGCGTCTCTTGTTATACCTGCATTGTTTACAAGTATATCTATTCTGCCGAATTCTTTTACAACCGCTGTTACAACTTCCTTTGTTGATTCCTCGGAGGAAACGTCATGGGCGAGAGCAAGTGTTTTTACTTTGTATTCCGCGGCAATTTCCGATGCAGTGGTCTCTGCCATCTCTTTGTTGATATCGGTTATTATTACGTGAGCACCTTCTGCTGCCAGTTTTTCGGCTGTTGATCTTCCCAGTCCGCGGGCGCTTCCGGTTACCAGTGCAATTTTATCAGTAATTCCTATATCCATATTCTTCTCCTTATTTATATAGCGTTCAGCTTATAGCGGTCAGCATTCAGCAAAATAAAACATTTAATACCCATACTTATCTAACCCACCTGATAGCTGATTTGCCGTACCTTTAAAAATTATTTGTGTCTTTTTAGGTCTGATGCCCTTAAATTGCAAGGGAAAAGATAGAGGGCACTGCCAGAAGTCGGAGGGCGGAAGTCGGTGCAAAGGTAAAACTGTAGGGGCGAAAAATTTTTCGCCCTTTTTTTATAGAGACAAGGCAATGTATTTTGCATTTAATTGAATATTGGATGTTGGACGTTGAATGTTGGAAGTTCATCTTTTTTCGAGTTTATGTGCAGGGCATACAGCTCTTTAACAGGATATCACCTTCATTAATTCCAATATCAGCAGCAATAACAGGACATTTGGCCATTAACAAAAAGAAAATGGGCCGCTTTTCTCCGGACAGGGCTTCAAAATTGCCCTGCCCTTTACTTATTATAAATTTTGAATTTTCAAATATTTCTCTGAATTCCCTGCTGCATGTGCTTAAAACCGTGCCGGGTGCGTCTGTTCCTGATGATACAAGATTTGTTATCTTATCAAGTCCGGCATCTGCGGCATCCTCATGCAGGGCATCATTAATAACAGAGGTTTCTCTTACCGCATATGTTACAGGCCTGTTCATTTCTTCTATCAAAACCCTGTCAAAAACACACTCCCCCGCATTATCACCTATGTATAAAATCTCTTCAGCACTTTCATACATATCCATGAACAGCCGGTAATCAAAAACTGCAAAATCCCTTTTTAAAACTGTATCAATATCTTTTTTTAAATCAAACTTTCTGTTTACGCCAAAGTCAATGACATTACCGGCTATTGCTATCCTTACGGCTGTTAAAAGTTTGTCATCCGATTCTTCAACAATCTTTTTAAGAGACGGATAAAGAGCAAGCGCCTCACTGGTACTTTCTTTTTTTATCGCCCTGTAGGGATCAGGGTTTCCGGTAAGCTCTCTCACTTTTTTGTAAATCAGGCGGCCTATTTCGGGCGGCGTGCTTTCAACAGGGATGTCCTTGAGCATCATCCCTGTTTCATTCACAACTTTTCTTATTATCTCTTCATCATCGGATGCAATCCTGGCCGCCCTGAGGGCCTGTGACACAAAGCACGGCAGGCAATCAATATATGTTTTCATGGTGTAAGTCTTAATTCTCCAGTTTCTTTATCCTGGCCTGAATTTCTTCTGCCTGTTTTTTTAAAAGCGCCACTTCCTGATCCTTTGTTAATCCAGCCTGAGGCGTGCTCACACACTCATTATTCCCGGACATTCCCATTCCTCTGCCCATGCCCATACCTCGGCCGCCTCCCATGCCTTTGCCGCTTCCCATCCCCATTCCACGGCATCCTCCCATGCCTCTTCCGCCGCCCATTCCGCGGCCTGCCCCCATACCGGTTCCGGAGAACTGCCCCTGGGCCTGGTTATAAGCCGCCTGCTGAGGCTGAGCATCCCCGGCCTGAAATCCGTAATGATCCGGTACATTGGGTTCTGTTGATGCATTTAACTCATTGTTTTTAAATCTTTCAACAGCATCAGATACTCTGCCCGCCTGATCAAGGATGAGTTTTATCCCGGCGGCATTAAGCACCTTAACGGCATTGGGGCCGCAGTTACCGGTAATTACAGCCTCTGCACCCTTTGAGGATACAAACTGGGCGGACTCTATACCGGCGCCCCCTGCAAGGGAAATACTTGCATTATCATATGCTTCAAAATTCATATTATCAGTGTCGCAGATTATAAAATATGCACACCTGCCGAAACGAGGATCAATTTGTGAATTTAGATCCTTTCCGTTTGAACTAACAGCTACTATCATGATTTTCTCCCCTGTATATATATTACCTGTATTAAATAATCACTGGCGGATCGAATTGCGTGCCGTGCAACATTGCAGACAAATGCAAACATACCGCAATACTTAATAAAGTAAGCATTTTCAGTGCCAAACATACATACAGGGACGCACTACCCTATAACTACCTGATTTATCATTTATTATAAATCAACGACCAAGACTGCCGGTTTCACAGATCAGTTACTACATTGCATTTTTGCAATACACCTTCACATACCGTGCAATACTACAGGAACATTTTTAATAAAAATATAAAAACTCTTTTTTTTAAAGTACAGTCATTAATACCGGTTATGTTTCAATGCCCTGCTATTTCATGGAATCAAACCATTGTTTTATAATATATGTTCCTGTAAAAATTGAACTCACATGATCAATATCAGGCCCAAGATCAATAAGTTCTATATCTTCAGCCCCCAGAGATACCATCTCATTATAGGCAAGCTCAGACACTGAGTAAGGCGCAAGTTCATCATCCCTGGCGTGAACAAGCAATGTAGGGGTAACCGGAGCAAAACCGCATGTTCTATTGAGTTCCATATCTTCGAAGATAGTATGTTCGCCTGAATTGACAGAGCTTATAAAATCCGCCTGCAGAAGTTCAGGCAGAGCAGGCGGCAGCAGCCAGTACAACTCATCCCCGTCACGGGTTCCGTCATCTATATTTCTTATTTCGGTGTTATATGGAGATAAAAAGATATCATCAAGACTGCCGTCTTTCTCATATATATCAAAGTATGACACAATCAGATGTGCTGCAAGGACGGAACAGCCCGGCGGACTTGCCTCTATCCAGAAATCCCAGCATTCTTTGATATCATATGGGCCGGCAATGGGAGCCGATCCTGTAAGTTCAAATGGCTGTTCCGAATCGGATGTCTCAAGATACTGCTGAAGCGCCATTGTTGCATGACCGCCCTCAGACAGCCCGCATATGAAGAGCTTGCCGCTGAGCTGTATATTCATCGTGCTGCAGAATTCCTTTACTGCCTTTAGCATATCAGCGCAGCACCGGGCCATTGAGTCGCTATGCAGATAGGGGTGATCCGCTTCTGAATCCCCCTGCCCTATGTAATCCGGCATGGAGGTTACATAACCATGAGCGCCAAAAATTGCGGCACCTATGGCAGCTTCATCGCTGATCTCAAAATTGGAAGGCACTTCATCATTAACAAACTGCGTACCATGATGGTATTGAACAACCGGATAGGTGCCATCGACGGGAGACGGTATGGAAACCAGCCCGGAAACAGCGATCAGCTCACCGTCAATATCAGTAGTGTAGTATTTGATTCTATATGCATCAACATCTGTTGACGTATTGAACAGATCATCAACATCAAGGCCCCAGGGGGTATAATATTCGTCTATCACGTAGTTCACGTCATCCGATGTATAAGAAGCGAGCAGCTCAGAGCTGATAAGCTTTCCGGCATAGACATCTGAATCCGGGCTCACAACGGTATCAGAAGAAGAACATCCGGCCAGAAGGAAAAGAGACAGGCACACCAAAACAAGAAAAACCGGAGAAACAAAACTATTTTTTTTCATTAATCTACTCCCATATTAGCTGCATCCATCCAGAAAAATAAATTTCCGGAAGGACACTGGTTTAAAAACTGTTTTCTGCTTTTAGGCCGGACAGATCTTTGCCTATTTCATAGATGCGATTGTTTAAAGAGGAGTTATTACCACTGTGTTCTCTGAGGACAGTAACTGCATCTGTTTGGAAATATGCAGACATGAAAGACATTAAACGGATTAATATCATACAATAAAAGATGATTCCGCATGAGATTTGCATCATAATTTTCCTTATCAACTTGAAATGTAGCAGTATTAGCTGGAATTTTTATGCGAACTTTTTCATACTCTAAAGAATTAATGCAATTTTCACACCATAACAAATAATAATGTCATGATATAATGTCTCACCTTATCTGAAAGCTGCATATGAGATATTAGGAAAATCCGGACCAGAAAATTTTGACAAAATACTGACACTAAAACATTGAAAAAAAGCACATATTTGAAATCACGGCGGAACTCAACATATCGTCTATAGATTGGCAGCCAGGAATCAGGCTTTTTAAATCATGAAAACCCCGGCAATGTTTTAAAATACAGTTATTTGTCATTAAGATCATTTGACAGGACAAACTGATATAAGAGCGAAAAATCTACAAATAGGATCTTGTACCCAGGTACCGTTTTTTAAACCAGCTGTTGGACATTGACTCTATCCGGATAGTTTTACCGGTTTTAGGGGCGTGAATGAATTTACCATTGCCAATATACATACCTACATGGGTGACCCGGCCCTTTCCCATGGTATCAAAAAAAACAAGGTCAGCTTCCATTGCATCCTTTTTATCTACAGGCTTTCCTGCCTTCCACTGCATTCGGCTGTTCCTTGGAAGCTTTAAGCCGTTTAACCGGTATGATGCCATTGTAAGTCCGCTGCAGTCAAAACCGTCCTTTGCGTTTTCTCCTCCAAAACGGTAGGGCACACCAATAAACTTTTTAGCCGTGCGGACTATTTCTTTTCTTAAGGCGATTATCTCATCAGGAGAGCTTTCTTCGCTGTCTTTATAATCCTGCGGACCTACAAGGTAAAAATCCTTTATTGTGCCCTTACTGCAAAGCTCTTTTGCTCTTGCCTGAGCCAGCACCATGGATGCAAAATTACCAAACCGCACTTTATACAGACCCGAATCATCTTTAAAATAATATGGTTCAAGTCCCAGTTCCTGAAGAGAATCGGACAGATCAACCGCATTTTTAAATACCGAAAAAGCACCGACCTGAATGGAGTGACCCATTTGGGGAATAGCCTTTTCTTCGGGCGGAGGGGGTGTTTTTATTTCTGCTGTATGTTCAATACCCTCTTCTTCAAAGGGGACAACATCGCATTCCCTGGGAACATACACAGGTGTCCTGCAGCCGAAAAGAGGAAACAGGAATAAAAATATGAACAAAAGAAATGTAATTCTTTTAGTAAACAAACCTGAGGAATAACGTACATATATCATGGAAAGAGTGAACTCTCCTTATAGTTCTATTTATTTCAGGTATTATTTAAAGCTTTTTAATAAAGAATTCAAGGTGAGATTTTCAATCGAGATGTAAATGGTTCAAGGGGCCTGTATTCGGATTATAGCCACTTCACAGCTTACCCTTGCTTCGACCCCTTTCACCATTACCCTCCCAGGATAATAAATGGTAGAAGCGGATTTTACCAGGAATGGTTCAGTTTCAGGATCAGGATCAAATTCACGTCAAAATCAAGTCGAAGTTCATTTAAAGAAACATGAGCAGGAACAGTAGAGAGAGCATTATATCAATACTAACAGTTAAGCAGCTTAATCAACGCAGTTAAAAAAAATCCAGTCACCTGGAGAGCAATTTTCTAATAAGCTATTTCCAGATAAATGTCAATTCTTTTTTTTCACAGTTATAATTAACATTAAAACTCATCTTTACTCATGGTTCTGGTGATAACGGAAAATATTTCATAACATTTTCGAATATCCTCAATACTGTAATTATCCAGATACCTGACAGCTTTCCGTGTCTTTTCTTCATCCAGAGCTTTATGATAGATGCAGCTTTTCTTACCGGATTCGGTCAGGATAAGATTTACTTCTTTATAGTATTCACCGTTTCTCAGCTTTTTAATCATGCCTTTTTTTTCGAGCCTGCCGGTAAGCTGGGTGATTGCACTTTTTGTTTTTTGAGTCAGGTTGGCCAACCCGGTAATGGTAATGCCCTCATTTTTATAAATAAGCTCCAGAGTATGCATTTCAGACCTGTAAAGTTCAATATCTGTTCCGTATTTCCTGGGGATTTTATCATACCTGTTAAACACCCTTGAACCTTCAAAAAAGGCATCCATCATTTTACTAAAGGCTTCTTCTCTATCCATGATTAAAAATAACATCCGTAAACTGTTTTTTATTTATTACTTTAAATTAACCGAAATCGATCTTCTCAAGGAGATTCGCATAAGTCAAGTTCCCGGTTTTTTTTGAATAAAAATTAAATAACAGATATGGATAAAAAAAACCGGCCCCGGTACTGCCTTGAAGGTTATCGAGCAGGGCTTCCCGGAAACCGGTAAAATAATTATAAATATTATTTGAACAGCTTTGGTGCGAACATGGATAAATAGGCTCTCCAGTTAGCCCAGGTATGACCGCCTTCGCTTTCGTAATACTCGTGTTTCATATCAAGTTTATCAAGCATATCTAAAAGACGTTTGTTTGACTCCATAACAAAATCATCTTTTCCGCAGCCCACCCAGTATTTATTATATCCGCTCTTCTTTAAAGCCTTAAATTTGCTTTCAGTCTGGGTATCAGGCTGAAAGATTCCGCTGCTGAAAACTCCGATGTAGCCGAACACATCGGGGTTTTCGGTTGTTGCTGTAACTGTATGACCTCCGCCCATTGACAGCCCGGCAATAGCGCGGCTTTCCTTATTTGCCTTTACCCTGAAGTTTTTCTCTATAAACGGAATAACATCCTTAACAAGGCTTTTTTCGAACTGCCCTCTTATCTTCTGATAATCTTCCCTTGTAAATTCCTTTGCACCTTCAGGTGTTCTAAGAGAAGAGGTCTGCCATGAGTTACCGTTGGTCATAACAATAATCATGGGTTTGGCTTTTTTCTGAGCAATCAGGTTATCAAGTATATAGTTTGCACGACCGAGTGAAGTCCATGCATCCTCATCGCCGCCTGCGCCATGAAGAAGGTAAAGCACCGGATATTTTTCTTTACTGCTTTCATATCCCGGCGGAGTGTAAACATAAAGCCTGCGGTATATTCCGATAGATTTGGAATCGTACCAGACCTTTGAAAGTGATCCGTGAGGTACTTCGTTTACTTCGTATATTTCTGCACCTTTGCCGGGCACTATGAGCATACTTGCGTACCTTGTACCGTCTCTTAAAGCATGTGCATTTTTAGGATCAATTGCACTTACGCCGTCAATCACAAAATTATAATGATACATGGTAGACTCTAAAGGCCCGACGGTTATTGACCACAAATCACCTTCCCCCTTTTTGAGACCTGCGGTTTCTCCCCAGCCCATCCAGCTTCCCTGCAGTCCGACAGAGTTTGCATTTTTCGAATACACTTTAAAGGTAACCTTACCGTCAGCTGCCACAACAGGAGATTCAAACTTAGGCCCCTGCTGCATGGACATTTCCTGCGCAATGGCGATATTGCAATAAAAAGCAAACACCATCATCATTAACACCATGCTCTTAACAATAGTTTTCATTTTAATTACCCTCCTCATTTTAATATAGATTTCCACATATCCACTTCTTCTTTAAAACGGTCATTAATAACCGTACATTCAGTATCAATACGCATTGCAGGTCGAGTATTCAGATTATAGACAGGCCATTCGGGCTGGCCGCCGGCAGCTGGTATTCCTGTTCTGGCAAAGGTTGCCCACATCTCACTCATGTTGCGTGCAGCCTTAAAACGCTCGGGCCGGTTTCCGACCATGCCTGTTGTACCATCTGCCATAGGCTCAACATTATTAAACTTGAACGGAATATCCAGTGCATGCATTGTTCCAAAGGTGTAATCGGTATCAGGAATTTTAACTTCGGATTTATACCCGAAATTATAGAGATAGGCAGGCGCTGCCTTCTGCTCTGTCTTTTTTTCGGCTATGGTTATTGAACCAAGACCCATTAATGTTATTGACGATATGGCAATATATATATCACTTGGTGAAGCACCCGGCATATTCCTTTTGTATGTATCAAGAATAAGGCCTGCATTTTTACCGTACTTTGCCTGTATCCTTTTTTCGAGACCTTTTGAATCAAGCCTCAAAGCATCCAGATCGCCCCCGAATACTGAAAAGAATATTGCCTCATCCTCATTCCATCCTACCAGAAGGGGTTTGTCTCTGGATATATCAGGAGCAACAGGATCAAAGGGGTTTGCAGGAAGGGCCTTTCCGTCCACAACGGGGCTGAACCCTCCGAGCCCTGACCGGCCGATCCCCTTAGATCTTCCCTCTTTTGGCTTCTGCACCATACGCGGGAGTTTAGCCTGAACAGCAAGGAGGTCTGCTGCAGGAACTTCAAGCAGTTTTCGCCAGTCCTTTTTATTTATATTAAGTGCCTTTAACACCAGCTCTGCATTTTCTGCCGCAGTGCCTGCATCAGTCATTACCACGCCCGGTCCGCTTTCTATAGAAGCCTTGTTAAAAAACGGGGCAGCCTCAGGCATTGCATATATGCACGATGTTTTTGCTCCGCCGCCTGATTCACCAAACACCATTACGTTGTCCGGATCACCGCCAAAGTCGGCTATGTTTTTATTTACCCATCTTAAGGCGCAAACTATATCAAGCATCCCTATATTGCCGGAACCTTCGTATTCTTTACCTGCTATCTCTTCAAGGAACAGATACCCCAATAGCCCCAGCCGGTGGTTTGACTCTACAACTACAACATCATACAGCCTGGCAAGGTTTGCTCCGTCCTGGTAAATGCTTCCGCCGGAACCTTTTACAAAACCTCCGCCGTGATTATAAAACATTACCGGGCGCTTTTTGTTATCGCATGAAGGCGTCCATATATTAAGAAAAAGACACTCCTCGGCAGGATCAGGTTCGTTAATACCGTATGTTTCATTGGGCGGCTGCACTGCCGGATTACCAAGTTTCAGGGCATCTCTTACACCTGTCCAGGGTTTAACGGGCAGAGGACGCCTGAATCTTCTTTTACCGGATATATTTTCGCCGTAGGGAACTCCCAGAAAAATATTTACACCCCGGTCTCTTACTCCCCGCAGTTTACCGCAGGCTGTCCGGGCAAGTATAAAATCTTTTTTTTCATTATCACTAAGAGAAAAGCATATATTCGGTAAGGCAATCAACGATGCGGCTGCAACAGGAACCGCGGTAATAAAACTTCTTCGGCTTATGTATGAAGTCACAATTTTATCTCCCCGTTAATATAACCTGTCAATTGCACAGGATATATTTCAAGGAGTAAATTAATGCAAGAAAAAGAAGTCATTCTTTCGTTTTTTTACAAACTGTTTACAATTGTGTTATACATGCAGACTATGAACTTAATACTACTGAACAAAGAAGACATACATGAAGGCAAGGCCAGGATAAGCGGTAAAAAGCTTAAACATATCCTTGCACATATAAAGCCTGCTGAAGGTGATACACTCAGGGCCGGCCTTATTAACGGTCCCATGGGAGAAGGAATTATCACAGGTATTAACAGGCAGGAAATCACACTTGACTTAACACTTGACATGCAGCCCCCTCCCCCGCTGCCTTTAAAACTTGTTATGGCAATGCCCAGGCCAAAGGTTTTAAACAGGGTTATTCAGCATGCAGCTGCAATGGGTATAAAAGAGATTTATATCATAAAGACATGGAGGGTAGAAAAAAGCTACCTGGAAAGCCCGATGCTTGAGCTGGAAAATCTCACAAGCCAGATAATAACAGGGCTTGAACAGGGCAAAGACACAGTTATACCCGAAATAAAAATAAAAAAACTTTTTAAACCCTTTGTGGAAGACGAACTGCCTGAAATAATAAAAAACACTTTACCCCTGGCAGCGCATCCGGTTACCGAAGAGATCTGTCCGCACAGGGTAGATTCACCGGTCACTCTTGCCATAGGGCCTGAAGGAGGATTTATCCCATATGAAGTTGAGTCGCTTCAGGATATCGGATTTAAAGCAGTGTCTCTGGGCGAGAGAATATTGAGGGTGGAAACAGCGCTGCCTTACATCCTGGGACGTCTGTTTTAGATGTATACTTATTTTTTAAAAAAACTAATATAGATACGGAAAGGCCGGTGTTTCAACAGGTGTTATTACAGGCTTCAGGATAACAGGATATTTTTCATCCTTCACAGTTCCAATATCAAAGACACCTTCAACCAGCACCCATTGATCACCCTTTAAATTCTCCAGGTCTTCGCCATCAAGCGCTACGGCGAGAGGAACGGCATCTGCAGCACAGCAGTTGATTAGAAAACGGTATACAGCCGTTTTTTTACCGTCAAAATGCTGCTTAAGTTCTTCATCATGAATTATCATTCCCATTACAGACACATGCTTTCCCCTGAATAAATCAGGTTTAAGGTATATATCCAGGATAGTTTCTTTTTTATCCGGATCGTTTTCTGTATTTCCTGATAAATTACTGTACCGGCTCTCCTGACCAAAACTCCCGGTATACCGCTGCATAAATGCCTGGCTTCCAAGTATTGAATCCTTTGCAGCTATGCAGTAAAGGATTGGAATAAGCAGGACCAGTGTTCGTGAAACCACAGACATGTTCACACCCTGAGTACTAAATCTGAACACAGCAGTAATCATATAACCGCCCGCTATAAACAAAGCGATTGCCAGAAACACACCGAACTCCGGGCGCAGAAATGCCATATATCCTTTCCCTGCTATCAGGAACAGCAGGAAAAGGCTCCAGGCAAAGAACAGAAAAACATAGAGCAGCCTTTTCATACCTATGTCAGCTCTTTTCATAATATAAACCCGCTGATAAGTTCAATAAGTCCGGAGGTAATGAGCACTGCAGACAGTATAAGAATGACCAGTGTAATGATAGCCCTTGGTGTAAACACATTCCTGTACATCAGTAAAAGTTTGAGATCAAAAACAGGCCCTGTCAGCATAAATGCCATCTGAGCGGACGGAGGCATAATCCCCCTGAAAGACGCTGCGATAAAGGCATCTGCTTCGGAGCACAGGTTTAAAAGCACTGCCATGGACATCATAAGCAGTATAGATAAAAACGGAATTTCGGACATGCTTAAAAATGATGAGCGGTCAATGAAGGTATTTGCTACAGCGGCAATAAATGCTCCAATAATCAGGTAATGCCCGGCAGAGAAAAAATCATCCATGCCGTGATTAAAGGCTGCTGCTGTTTTTTCCATCAGCCCGGCTTTCCGCTTACTGCCTGGTACAGGAACCTTAACAAAGCAGCAGGCGCCATGATTATCTCCGGAATTCACAACAGGTGTTAACGGTCCTTTTATTTCAGGCTTTACCGGGGTGTGGTTTTCACAGCAGCTGCAGGATGAAATGTATGAGCCGGAATGTCCGGTATCCAGAACGGCTTCTTCCTCTGTAAATATCCGGCCTATTATTATTCCGGTAATAACCGCTATTCCGTAACCGCAGGCTGTACGCAAAATAACAACCGGCCAGTCAAATGCATATGCCATTGCAGTTGATGCCGCTACTATGGGATTTACAACAGGTCCGCCTAAAAGATAGGCAACTGCAGCTGAAAGGGGTAATCCTTTGCCTAAAAGCCTTCTTACAACCGGTACAACAGCACATTCACACACAGGAAAAACCATACCTGCACATGCAGCTATACACACTGTAAGCCACCCTTTTTGAGGAAGCATGGATGTGATTCTTTCGCGGCTTACAAAAGCCTCTATAATTCCTCCGACAAGGGAACCGACCAGCATAAAAGGGATTGCCTCAAGCACAATGCTTACAAATATAACAGCAAGTGACTGAAGCGCTTCGGCTCCATAGCCCTGAGGAAAAAAAACAAAGGCAGTCACAAGAAAAAGAGCAGGCAGATAATCCGTTTTTTCTTTTATATCTTTTAAAGCCAAAGTTTCATATTCCTGCTCTCATTTCGTATTTACTTTTAAACCCGGTTTTTCTGTTGAACATGTTCAGTTGCTGGCGCTCTCTGATATAGCCCTTGCTATTGACGAAAGGCTCGAGCTGTTAAGCATTTTAAAGGGTTTACCATATCTGCGGCAGAATTTTTTAACACTTTCGCATGCGCCGTGGCTGTTGCAGTTTACCGGGCAGAAAACCAGGTCGCTTCTTCTTATCCTGTTTTCAAGTTCATCTCTTCCGCCCTTTATATACCCGTCATGATATTCAAACTCCTGCCCCTGTGACTCTACAATATTTTTGTAGTGTTTTTTCATTCTTGTGCGCCCGCCCACAATAAGTATTCTGCGCTGACAGGAAGCGGAGTTAGGACAGTCTTCATTGCAGTTTTCTCCTTTTTCTCCGCAGGGTGAAGCTGTAAGAAAATCTCTTAAATCGTCCTGCAGTTCACGGTTACGGGATTCAAGCTCATAACCTTTTATTTCGAGTTTTCTTTTTTCTCTTTCAAGACGCTTTGCCTGGTTGGAAATTTCTGTTAACTGATCTTCCAGATATTTAATCTTTTTGTTTGCCTCATAATTGAATGCCTGAAGCTGCCTGATATCAGCCTCATCGGTGCCGCCATCAATAACCTGTTTTTTAAGCATTGTATTGCTGGCGCTGATATCCTTTATTTTATTTTTCAATAAAGATATCTCTTTTCTGAGACCGATATTTTCGGTCTTCTGCTGTTTAAAAAGGCGTGACAATTTTACATTTGTGCTTTCATGCATTGCAACGCGCTGTTTCACCTTATTGATCTCATGTAGATTAATATGGTTAATCATATGCACATCGCCAAAAATCCTCTCGATAGCAGAACAGGAAAGATCACGTCTTATGGCGGCAACATAGTAAAGAGATTCTATATCACCTGAGACTAAAGCCTCCTCCCATTTTTCCATAAAACTGTATTCATCAAGTTTTTTTAAATCAGGGATATATTTTCGGTATTTATGTTTTAAAAAATTATCAACTTTTGAAGAAACCCTGTTTTTATTATTCAGACTGCCCATAATCATATGATGAAGCTGGTAGGGCCTTTTCATTTTAACCGGACATCCTGCCTTGCTTAACACCCGCCTGTGTTCTTCTATGGTAAGGCACCCTCCAATGAGCGGGCACTGGAGATGCCCTTCAACTTCCCAGACAGATTTCAGGTCTGATGTTTTACTCAGGCTTTTTACCGTCACTTTTTCAGCAGGTAAAACCTCTGTATCAGTGTTCAGGTTATCCAGCAGGTTTTCTTTTTTCAGATATTTTTCAATCAATTCATTTTCGGTCATTTTACCGGCCTCTTTTTAACTATTTAAAAGATCAATAGTTCGTGCCCATCTTTCCATAAGTAAAGCGGTATAATTTTGATGATTATGATCTACCACAGAGAACACGGAGTACACGGAGAAAAGCTTTACAAAATAAAACAATGTTTTTGGTTTTTCTCCGTGCTCTCTGTGTCCTCCGTGGTAATTTCAGTTTTTTACTTTTTAAAACTCAACAGCAAACTGCGTTGTTATAAGATCTCTTTCATCGTTGTTTTCAAACTCACCATGAAGAAACTCTATACCAAGGCTTGTGTTTTCAAATATGCTGTAGCTTAAAACCAGGCCGTACTGCTTTTCCGGCAGAAAATCTCCAAGATCCTTTCCGCCTTCATATCTGACACCCATTTCCAGTTCATCATTCATGGCATATGCAAATTCAAAGTTATACGCTCTTGGCTTATATGCAAGACCATTGTCAAATGACAGTTCGCCCGGTGCAAAGCTGTCTGTTGCACCAAGGTATTCTGCCTCTATAAAAAACTTATCCATGATGGAAGCACTTGCAAAAACTCCAAGGCCCGGAACATAGTCATTTAATGCGCCTGCAGCTACTTCACCGGAAAGGCCGTCACTGTCTGCAATATTGGTTATGTATGAAACACCCATGCTCAGTCCGAAATCAGGAACTGAATTCTCAGGAAGAGTAAATACTATGCTTCCAACCATACTTCCTATTTCATCATCACCGGTAAGTTCATCAATATCCCCGTTAAATACAGAAAGACTTACATCAAACATATCATTTGCAAAGCCTGCTCTTATAGCGCTTTCTCTTGTTTCACCGATTTCAAGAGTGAGCGGGTCACTTATAAAATGACTCCCGAATCCACCAAAGGGCACATACATTTTACCGGCATCAAGGTACAGAGGAACAACATCTCCGCCGCTCACGGATATAAACCCTTCATCAAGATCAACAGGTTCCGTATCATCCTCTTCCCACAGCAGAAGTACATGACCGCTTATGTGTTCATTGATTTCAGCATCAATTCCAAGTTCCACTGTAGCAAGTGCTATGTCGCTGCTGTCTGTGTCAGGATTTCCCGGATCACTGTAATCCATTGATTCATAACCTGCCTCAACTTCAACAGCACCGCTTATGGTGATGCTGTCCAGCCAGCTTCCGCCGGAAGAGTCTGCTTCTGATGCTGAACTGCTGATTTTATTCTCTGAAAGCGCCTCAATCTCTGCATCCTTTTCTTCCAGAGCATTTTCAAGCTTTTCAATGCGGGCTTTCATGGTCTTCAGTTCCTTCATGAGGTCACTGTTACTTATTTCTGCGCCAAATGCAGGCAATGTAAAAGACACAAAAGCCGCCATGGATATACATATTGTTTTTATTTTTTTATTCATAAGTTTTAATCCTTTCTTTATATATCTGTTTCTTATTTTTAGTCTGTTACTTCTTTGCATTCAAAATACCCGTGTAAATGCGGGCCTTGCTTTCAATATTATTGACTTAGTACCAATTTGATAATTTGAGCACATAAATTTGTATCTTTATAATTCACCACGGAGAACACTGAGAGCACAAAAAAAAATCAAAAGACAAAATCGTTTTTTTATTTTTTAAAATAATCAAAGGCTTTTCTCCGTGTCCTCCGTGCTCTCTGTGGTAAAATTAAGAGCTTCTACGCCTGCTCAAACTCCACCATAATCTTATCAGCAATACCTCTGCCTATGGCTACACGTGTATTATTATGGGCAAGAACAAGCCTGCCGTGATTGTCATTATTAATTATTTCAACAGGGTCATTGATACAGAAACCAAGAGATGTGAGCTTGGCATGTGCCGATCTTCCGGCTCTCATCTCTCTTATAACCAGCCGTTCACCCTGTCTTGCCAGGGATAAAGGCATAAGCGACCTCCTTTTGGAAATACAGTTTTTACATATTCCATACACTTCCATTTTATGCTGAAGCATATGAAAGCCCTTCTCAGAAGCTGTCCGGGCCTGCAGTTTTTCTATTTCATCATTTTTAAATTCGGTTATACCTCCGCACTTGACGCATACCAGGTGATCATGGTGCGCGCCGAGATGCATGTGTTCATATCTTTCAGGCTGACCTTCAAATTTTCTTTTCCTTGCAAAACCAAGTTTGACCCAGTTTTCCATGCACTGTTCAATGAAATCCAGGTCATAATCAAAACCTTTTTCATTTAAAGCTTCCCTTAATTCATTTACAGTGACATGGTCTTCAATGTTTAAAAACAGGTCTATGGTATTCAGGCGCTCTTCAATGCGGCCGATGTTTGTCTGCTCAAGAAGAGCCCTGAAATTTTCTTTTTCCGATTCATGTAATTGCAGCATAATCAATCAACTCCATTCATAAATCTCAAGATGTTCGGAATTGCAGTTTGCACAGCAGTTTGAACATCCTGCACCCTCGGGAAGTTTTTTAATCTTCCCTTTTTTTATCCACTGATCCAGCATGCCGCGCATGGCATCCGGCTCAACGTGAAACCTGACAGACAGATCACTAAGTGACGCTGCCCTGTTGCTTTTCAGGTATTGTTTTATATCTGTAAGAATCATTCTGTTTTCTCCATAAATATCAGTTACCCAATGTGCTTTGTTTCCTGGATATCCATCATTCCAGGGAACTTTTTTATAGCTACCACGGAGGACACGGTGAGCACGGAGAAAAGCAAAATCGTTTTTTCATTTTTACCTCCGTGACCTCTGTGCTCTCCGTGGTGACAGATTTGCCTGTCATATATTAACTGTTGAGCTGCAGGGATCTCCTAAAAATCATTTTCAGCTCAATACCTTAATGCTCAAAACTTACAACCCCTGCCCTGCCGTCCCTCACAGGAACCCTGCCCGCTGCGATTTTCATACCCAGTATGAATCCTGCAAAGGCGCATCCTACTATTACAGTCCACACTATTGACGACCCGGGATGCTGTGCAAATGTGCCGAGCTGATAAAACAGTGTGGCAACCATCCATGCAAGAACAGTGAGGTAAGTTCCGGCAAACACAGTCCACCTGATATTGGTTTCCCTGTATATTGCGGCCATTGCTGCAAGACAGGGGTAGTAGATTAATATAAAGAGCAGATATGCGATTGCGCCTACTTTTCCGTCAAAACTGCTGACCATTGCTCCGAATGTTGATGCACCCACTTCCTGTTCTTCGGCCGCCTGCTCAAGGTCATCTACCTCGCCCATGCTTATACCGAGAGGATCGGTAACAGTACCCCCCAGGTCTGAAAATGCTGCAGGTATTGATGCAAAGGCTTCCGATATGCCGCCCATGAAATCAAAACCTTCGTCACTGCCTTCTTCACCCTCTTCCGCCATGGTTGTATAAAGAGCATCCAGGGTGCCTACTACAGCTTCCTTTGCAAATATGCCTGTGAATATTCCTACCGTTGCAGGCCAGTTATTTTCCGTTAAACCCATTGGTTCAAAAACAGGGGTAATAAGTCTTCCGCCTGCGCTTAAAACAGAATCCTGGCTGTCTTCATTACCGAAAGATCCGTCTGTGCCCATGGAATTTAAAAATGCAAGGATTACAAATATGGGGATAAGAACACGGCCCGCCCTGAACATAAAACTCTTAAGCCTGCTGTATGCATGGTACAAAACACCCCTTACAGTGGGCATATGATAAGGAGGCAGCTCCATTATAAAATGAGATATTTCACCCTTTAATACCGTGCTTTTCAGAATCAGCCCGGTCATGATTGCAAGCAGGATGCCTGTAATATAAAGCCCGAATACAAGTGTTCCGCCTGACCTCGGGAAAAATGCAGCAGCAAACAGTGCATAAACAGGAAGCCTTGCACCGCATGACATAAAGGGATTCATCATTATGGTAAGGGTTCTGTCTCTTTCGTTATCAAGAGTTCTGGTTGCCATAATAGCCGGGACATTACATCCGAAACCGACCAGCATGGGAACAAATGATTTACCCGGAAGCCCCACATACCGCATGAACCTGTCCATTACAAAGGCAGCGCGTGACATGTAGCCGGAGTCTTCCAGTACAGCAAGACATAAAAACATAAATGCTATGGGAGGAATAAACGTAGACATGGTCTGAATACCGCCGCCGATTCCGCCTGCAAGAAAGGTAATAAGCCATTCGGGTGTATGGACTGCTTCAAGAACATAGGCAAAACCGTCTACGAATATGGTTCCGAAGAGCATGTCAAAGAAATCAATAAAACATCCGCCGATATTGATGGTGATCATAAATGTTGCATACATTGCAAGGAGGAATATCGGAATCCCAAGAACCCTGTTAAGCAGAATATTATCAATGGCATCGGATACTGTACGTCTTACTTCGCTCTTTTTTTCAACAGCATCACGGCATATACCGTTTATAAATCCGTAACGTCCGTCAGCGATTATAATATCAGGATCATCCTCAAGAACCGCATGGACCTTTTTACCGGCGTTTTCAAGGATGGGAGCCGCCACATCTCCTGCCAGTTCTTCTGCCATTTCATCCCCTTCGACGAGCTTCACAGCCAGCCATCTCGGGTTCATATTTTTTGCATTCGCCTTTTCCTCTACAGCAGGAACCAGCAGATTTATAACATCTTCTATTTCAGCAGGGTATTTTACATCCACATCAACAGGTTTACTGTTTTTTGCGGCAGTAACAATTGAACTTTTAAGCTCATCAAGGCCCTGGTTTCTGCTGGCAACAACAGGTACAACCGGGCATCCGAGAAAATCCGAAAGCTTATCCACATCTATCTTGATCTTTCGCTGTGCCGCAATATCCATCATGTTTAAGGCAATAAGCATCGGCACCTTCATTTCAATAAGCTGAACAGTAAGATAAAGATTTCTTTCAAGATTGGATGCATCAATTATATTAATGATAAGGTCAGGTTCTCCGGATATTACAAAGTCCCTTGATATCTGTTCGTCAAGAGAGGTTGCTGTAAGGCTGTATATACCCGGCAGATCAACAACCTTCACTTCCATGCTTCCGCTTTTAAATATGCCGGTCTTTTTTTCAACCGTAACACCGGGCCAGTTGCCAACCTTCTGCTTTGATCCTGTAAGGCTGTTAAACAGCGTGGTTTTTCCGCAGTTGGGATTTCCGGTAAGACCTATTGTAATTGCACTCATTTTTTTTAACTCCTTTCCACAAATACGGCTTCAGCTTCGGTTTTTCTCAGGCTCAGGTTAAATCCCCTGATGTTTATCTCTATAGGATCACCAAGTGGAGCCACTCTCACCACTTTAAGTTCAGTACCCTTTGTAAGACCCATGGCGAGAAGCTTGTTTAAAAAAGCCTTTCCGGCCTTGCTGTATCCCGACACCTTTGCTGCTGCGTTTAAATCAAGATCACTGATTGTAATAGACATAATTCCTCCGTTATTCAGCTTTCAGCAATCAGTTCTCAGCGTTCAGCTAAAGATTTTCTCTACCTGATACTGCTTTAAGATGATTGCTGACCGCTTACACATGAACATTCTCCCTAAAATAAAAAAAAGGCGTAACCGGGCAGGCAGATCTGTTAAGATCTCCTCTCAGTTACGCCTTCACTTTCTTTGCACCGTTCGGTCAAAGACCGTAAGACATTCCTAATTATTTTCCATCCGGAAAGAAGACCCTGGATGGAGCTTTCAGCATTCAGTCAATAAGTACTTCTGTAAGCTTCTTTCTTAAATGCTCAAGTCTTTTTGACTTAAAAGACTTCCTGGTCTGTTCCAGGACATCTATTGTGTCTTTAAGGGCATTGACCAGCTTTGTTTCTCTTTCATTATTCTGGCTGCTTTTATCTGCAGACAGTTCTTCTTTTTTTATACTGTTATTAATAAGATTCTCCATGAGGGCAAACTGCATATCCATTCTTTTATGCAGCTCTTCTGTCCTGTCATGGAGACTCATCAATATTTCTTTGTTGTTTGATATTTCTTTAGTCATAACTAATCCAATTAGACAACTCTAACTTTCAGGGCAAAATTTTTTACTGTTTTATATCAGTAATGCATGAGTCGCAGTTCATCTTAAAATTCTTCATATGCTCCTCACACTTTTCAGGTTTAATTCCATTTGCACAATAATCTTCAAAATAATTCAGCCAGCTTGCACCTGTCCTGGGGCAGGACTGTACAAATTCAATAAACTTGGTAAGACGAACAAGTGTTTCGGAGCTCATACCGTGTTCCATCTTACACGCCTCTTCATCAGCCATTACCGGGTCCAGCTTTAAAATTTCAGTAAGAAAACTTCTAATAGCATTATGCCTTCTCTCTATCTCCTTACCTACCTTCTGACCGGTTCTGGTAAGTTCAAGGTATTCATGCTTTTCATAATCAATAAGACCTTTTTCATTGAGAGTTTTAAGCATATTGGTTACCGTGGGCATTTTAACACCCATTTTTTTTGCTATATTCTTTACCCTGATAGCTCCTTTTTCACGGTTAAGCTGAAGAATAGTCTCAAGATAATCTTCCATTGTTGATGTTATCTGTATTTCACTCATTTGAAGTCCCTCGTTTTAAGGCTAATAATTTTATTAGATAGCCCTAATTTTTTAAGAGACAATAAGATTTCTTATTTATAATGTCAATATATTTTTAAAAATAAAAAAATCTTGACATTGCCTGCCCGGATATTTTATTAGATTAACCTAATTTTCATAGATAGTTTTAATTCCTGCAATTGTTTTCTGCAGGAATTTCATACAAGGTATGCTTTACGGTTTTATAACCGCACAGGAGTATAAAAAAGTGAAGGCATAACTCGGGTCGAACAGACCACGGGTTATGCCTTTTTTTTGTTTTATATCACACAGGACTAATAAACTTTTTAACAATTGGACGAGACATGTTTTTTTCAACCGGATTTAAAATTATTCTATTTTTAATTTTGTTTTCTTCACCTCTATGGGGTGATCCCGCAAAAATTCAGGAAACAGGAAAAAAAACCATAGGCGTATATCAGGATATTCAATCCATGGAAGACAAATGGGAAAACGACAAAGGAAATCTTGAAAACAGATACAGCGGTCTGAAACAGGAGATTGAATCCATAACAAAAAAAAGAGACAGGCTTCAAAACCGTATAAACTCTCTAAAAAAAGCAAGATCCGAGGCAGAAAGAGAAATATCCGAAACAGCACGCATAGCCGAAGATCTCCAGGAATACCTGGATTCAATAATTGAACAGGTTGAATCAGACCTGAACAGAAACATCCCCTTTTTATACAAAGAAAGATCCCGGCGGATACAGGAAGTAAAAAGCAGTATATCCGATCCTGACACAAACCTTGCGGAAAAATGCCGAAGGGTTATGGAAACCCTTAAAATAGAAACAGACTACGGAAACTCAACCGAAGTTTACCAGGATATTATATCGGTTGAAGAGCTCGGCCAGAATGATGTTTCTGCGGATATTTTAAGGATAGGTTCAGCATCACTTTTCTGGCGCAGCCCTGACGGAAAAAATACAGGCATATGGAATCATGCCGAAAAAAAGTGGAAAACACTCCCCTCAAAACACAATAGAAACATCAACCAGGCCATTGAAATGGTGCTGAAGCAAAGGCCGGTCGAACTTACTAAACTCCCCATAGGAAGGTTGATAAAAAGATGAAAAAATTAATTATCCTGTTACTGCTTTTCCTGTTTTCATCTGCCTCCTACGGCAATGACCTGAGAGCTGTGATGAAAAAAGCCGAAGAAGAATATAAAAAAGCCCTTGAGCTGAGGGCAGATTCCGAGGCAGATATTTTAAGGGACAGGACAAAGCTTGCTGATAAAATAAAAAATATGGAACTGAAGGCCCAAAGCCTTATAATAGAAACAGCAGATCTGGAAAAAGAACTTGAAGAGCTCAAATCAACAGAAAAGGAACAGAAAAAGAAAAAGTCCAGGGATGACCTTGGAATGAGGGAATACAGGGGTGTAGTTCTTGAGGCGGCAAGGGACCTCGAGTCCATATTAAAACAGTCCTACTTTACGGTCTTTTATCCGGACAGGCTTGAAAACCTCTCCCCTGCCCTTGACAGCAGCAGGTTCCCCGGGATGGCCGAGCTTGAGATTGTAAGCACTCTTTACATGGATCAGATAAAGCATTCCGCCGGAGTTGATATTCATTCGGGTAGATTTATAAACAGTGAGGGCACCCTGACCGATGCAGAAATACTTACCATCGGTCCATTCTGCGCGGCTTTTAATAACAGCGGCAGTACAGGCTACCTGGAGTATAATCAGACAAACGGATTTTTTTATGAGATGTCCAGATCACTTCCATGGCTCACCGGAAGAAACATTAAAAAATATATGCAGGGAAAAAGCGATGATATCACCTTTGACATTTCAAAGGGCGCAGCACTGCGGCAGATGATCAGCAAATCATCCTTTACTGATAAACTCTTTAAGGGTGGTCCGATTGTATGGCCCATCCTCGGAATAGGACTTCTGGCATTAATAATCGCTGTGGAAAGAATCTTATTTTTAAACAGGGTTCATGCAAACACAGACAGGCTCATGGGCAAAGTAAACTATCTTGCTGCCCACGGGGACTGGCAGGAGTGCGAAAACATTCTTAAAGAAGAACAGGGAAAGCCTGTGAGCAATGTACTTAAGGCCGGGCTTGACGCTGCAGAGGAAAATCGGGAAACCCTTGAAAGCGTTCTCCAGGAGGCAATACTCAAGGAACTGCCACGCCTTGAAAGATATGTCCCTGCGCTTAATATACTTGGTGCAGTTGCCCCCCTCCTGGGACTGCTCGGAACCGTTACAGGGATGATAGGTACATTTGAGTCCATCACCCTGTACGGTTCCGGGGACCCGAGAATGATGTCAGGCGGAATATCAGAAGCGCTTATTACAACCATGCTGGGTCTTTCGGTGGCAATACCTGTAATGCTCGTACACACCTTTCTTAAACGACGCGTGGAACACATTGTTGGAGACATGGAAGAAAAGGCCGTAGCCCTGAGTAATGTTATATGCCGCGAATGCATGCTTATGCCTTTGCCTGATAATTATTCGGAAACCGCAGGATTGCCGCACATGAACGGACAGCCGGTATAGGGGTTTAAGATAATGTCTTTTACTTTAGAATACATATTTACAGCCTTTGACTATTACAGCCCGGGCGGAACTGTCATGATCCTTATAATTCTGGTGTCTGTCTGGATGTGGTCACTGATTTTTGACCGTCTGCTTTTCTTTAAAGAGATGGAACTAAAGGACATGAATATCAAAGACGCGCTTTCTGTTTTAAAGGATGGTTTTACAATACCTTCAGAGACAGGGTCATGCGGCAGCATGATGAAGGGTTTTTTATCAGATAAAACAGGTGATGCTGAACAGGACAAAAAGGTCCTTGATCAGCACTCCCTGATTCAGGAAAGGCGTTTAAAACGCTCCCTTCAGCTCATAACAGTGCTTGCTGCTGCAGCGCCCATGATGGGGCTTTTAGGCACTGTGACAGGAATGGTAAGCACATTTGATGTGATCTCATTATTTGGAACAGGCAATGCCAGGGCTTTATCCGGCGGCATATCAGAGGCCCTTATCACAACACAGAGCGGGCTGCTCGTGGGCATTCCGGGGCTTTTTATGGGAAGGCTTTTAAAACACCGGTCAGAAAAACTGAGCCGCAGATTAAAAAAGACAGTAATGGCATTAAGCAGGAGTCTATAAAATGATCAATACAAGAAACTCTTTAAGAAGAAACCAGGATGAAAAAGAAATAGACATGGCGCCCCTTATAGACATGGTATTTCTTCTGCTGATATTTTTTATGGTTACAACCAGCTTTGTAAAGGAAACAGGCATAGATGTTAACAGGCCGGCAGCCTCAACTGCAGAGCTCAAGGACAAGGGGAATATACTTATAGCAGTATCAACGGACGGTGATATTTTTTATGAAAAACAGAAGATCGATATGAGAAGTGTAAGAGCTCACATTGAAAGATCGCTGGCAGAAAACCCTGAAGGAAGCGTTGTAATAATAGCGGACCAGAAAAGCGACACAGGTATTGTAGTAAGGGTGATGGACCAGTGCAGGCTTGCAGGAGCAAAACGGGTGAGTATAGCGGCCGCAAGACCGGGGAAAGAATAAAAAGATGAACGTTCAACATTCAACGTCCAACATCCAACTTTCAATTAAACGATACATTCTGATTGCATTTATGGCAGCGGCTGTAAACTTTATAATATTTACAGGTTACCCCAACATGCTGCCTGATCATGTTATTCCGAATGATCTTGAATACCTTGAGCAGGTTGATTTTTTAAATGACATGCCGGAGGAAAGAAAGCCTGATTATGACGAACGGGAAGAGCAGGAAACATTTAAAGAAAAGCAGGTTGTTCCCCGCAGGCATGTTGAGTCATTTACCGAAGAGCAGCAGATGGAGCCTGACCTGGACATTCCGGACATAGAGTTTACTTCGGCGCCTGCTATGGACATGGGGATCGCACTGTCAAAGCCTGTATCAAAGGCAGCTCCGGTTTCAAGTGACTTCTACAACATGGGAGATGTTGACCAGACGCCGAAAGCGGTATGGAAGAGCCGCCCGGATTACCCTTACAGGGCAAGAAGGCTTAACCTTGACGGTGATGTGGATATAAAGTTTCTGGTGGATAAAGACGGTAATGTATCAAAGGTGGAGATATTAAAGGCATCGCCGCCCAATATATTTGACCAGAGCGTAATTGATACAGTTTCGCGCTGGCGCTTTGAACCGGGCATGATTAAAGGCAGAAAAGTAAACACATGGATGGTAACAACCATAGAGTTCAGAATTTCGGATCTGTAAAAGAGTATTTCAAATTATGATGACTGCTAAATTTAAAACAATCCTTTTTATGATAATGCTTATTGTATCAGGCAGCCTGTCTGCTGCTTCGGAAAAAAGCGATATCCCCGAGCTCTCTGAGACCGAACGGGAAATCATATACAATGTTCAGAAAGAACTGGAAAACAAAAATTATTCCGAAGCCGTTGAGTCATTAAAAAAATTCATTGATTCTAAAAATAAATCGAAAAAGCATTATCTCATCTATTTCACCATGGGTAACGCACTCATGCTTTCAGGATCGGATAATAAAGCAGTTGATTACTACAGTACTGCTGCAGAAGTTTATCCTGAAGACGCTTCCGTGTGGCAGAACATGGGACGCGCCTTTTACAGCATAAAAAAATATGAACAGGCCGGTGACAGCCTTAAAAAGGCATACAGCATAACCGGTTCTTCTGATACTGCATACAGTGCAGGAAGCGCCTACATACTGGGCAGGAACTACTCAAAAGCGCTTTCATTTATCGAGCCTCTTACCATGGTTGATAAATTTACCAGCACCGATCTGTTTGAGCTTCTTTTAAGGGTTTATATGAAGACCGGAAAAGACCGAGAGGCAATTGAGCTTGCGTGGAAACTGCTTAAAAAGAACAAAGAAAACCCGGACACATGGAAGATTTTATCAAGTCTTTATATTGATAAAAAAGATTATCATGAAGCAGCTGCTGCCTTTTATGCCTACACAACCCTGTCAAAGGTTAAAAAGGATGAACTGAAACTGCTGTACGACCTTTACCGGATGGCAGGAGCGCCATTAAGGGCTGCCATGGGATATGAAAAGCTTATTGATGATAACGCGGATTCATCCCTTTATGAAATAGCAGCTGCATCATATATAGAGGCACATAAACCGGAAAGAGCAATAGAAATACTTAAGAAAGGAATAACAGGACAGAACTCTGTGAAAATGCAGTGGATGCTTGCAGGAGCATATTACAGGCAGAAGAACTTTGCCGAAGCAGCAGATGCATTTAAAAAATGCGCACAGGGTAAATATAAAGAAGGAAAAGCATATCTTATGGCAGGGTACTGCGCGCTATACAGCGATGACATGGAACAGTCAAAAGCTTTTTTTAAACAGGCGTCAAAATACCCGGACCAGAAAGAAGAAGCACAGAAAAGACTGAAGGACTTTAAAAACTGAACCGCAAAGACGCAACCGTCTTCGCCAAAGGCTACGCCGCGTCAAGAAGGACGCTAAGAAAGACAAAACTTTTTTTGTTTTTGATAAAATAAAAAAGCTTTTCTCTGCCTGTCCCGCCATTTTATCAAGGCGTAGCCTTGGCGAAGACTGAAGCCTCTGGCGACGGCGGATGTTCTCCGTGTCTCCGTGGTGAACAAAAAGTCTTTAAGAAAAAGGAGAGTTTAAAAAAAATAGAAGCGGCGGTCATCCTGGCAGGGAATCCTCCGCCGCTTCCTTGTTGAGAACCGGTCCCGGTTTCCGGGACCTTGCGCCCTCTTTTTGTTTTCTAACAGAGAGAGGGAGCAGTGTCAAATATCCTTAAAAAGGGGAATCTAATGATTATTAAAAAGCTTAAAACATTTTCCACTATACTGATACTCGCCTCTCTTATTCCTGCAGCAGGTTTTGCAGAGGATGCGGATACGGCAGCAGAGGAAAGAAAACTTGAAAAAACGGTTGTTACAGCAACAAGGACCGCAGTATCTCTCAAGGATGCTCCCGGAGCCATAAGCGTTGTAACAGCAGATGAAATTAAAGACATGGCTGTTGATGACATCCTGGATATTATCCGGGAAACAGCAGGTATTTCACTTATAGGACGAGGTGTGGGGGGCCGCACTGTTATATCTATCCGCGGACTTGAATCTCAGCAGACTCTTATGATGGTTGACGGAAAACGAATTGCAGCAAGTGACCCTGTATTCGGGCATTCGGATTTTGAGCAGAACTGGCTTCCAATTGAATCGATCGAGCGTATTGAAGTTGCACGAGGCCCCCTTTCTTCCCTTTACGGCTCAGAAGCCATGGGCGGTGTTATCAACATAATAACAAAAAAAACTACCGGCACATGGTACGGAAGCGCAAAGGCCGGCGCCGGCGCACCAACCGATGGAGAAGGCGGAGATACCCAGACATTTTCTGCAAATCTCGGCGGCCCCATAGTGAAGGACAAGCTGGGGTTCAGTCTGTCTGCAGAATATACCAAAGTTGACAACACTCCTGACAAAAGTGATTCCGAATATGATGAACTTGAAGGCAAGGAAGTAATGTCAACTAATGCAAAGCTTACCTTTTCGCCAGCAAAAAACCATACACTTGAAGCTGACGTTACCATTGTAAGCGATGACAGGGATAGAAGGACCTATTCATCCAGCAAAGGAGACTATGATGATCTGTATGAACTGGATAAAACAATCTATGGTTTAACATGGAAGAGTTTAATCGGATCTGTAAACAGTGTAGTAAAATTTTACTCTTCAGACGTAGATAAATATTCAAACAAGGCTTACGAAGACGGCAGTCAGACACTGTATCCCGAACGTCTGATCAACAATGTATTTGATTTTCAGTCTACAGTACCTGCCGGCAATAACCTCATAACCTTTGGAGGTGAGTACAGGAACGAAAAACTTGAAAGTACGTCACTGCTGGAAGGAGAAGATGACGTAACTCACAAAGCCCTGTTTTTACAGGATGAACTCCCTGCCTTTAATGGAAAACTTCTTCTTACACCGGGTTTACGCTGGGATGATCATGAAACATTCGGAAGCGAAGTATCACCCCGTGTATATGCACTCTATAAGATAAACAGCCGCATTAACCTCAAGGCCGGTTATGGACATGCATTCAGGGCGCCCACAGTCAAGCAGGTATCACCCGGCTATTATTCGACATCAGGGCCGCATATTTTTATAGGAAACCCGGATGTAAAACCCGAAACATCAAATGCCTATGAAACAGGTATTGAGTACTTCGGAGACACTATTTTCGGAAGAGTTATGGTTTTCTACAATGAGATAGAAGACCTTATTGCCTATGACAGGGTGGCAGGTTCAGTAACCCGCACCTATATAGCATCAAACATTGATGAAGCGGAAACCAAAGGACTTGAGCTGGAACTTAAAAAATCACTGACAGAAACGCTGGAACTGAATTTTGCATACACCTACCTTGAGGCGGAAAACAGCGAAACAGGCGACAGGCTTGAAGGCAAACCCAAAAACAGCGTAAGTGCAGGAATCCGCGGAAACTGGAGATCAATAGGACTCTCATCATCCCTGCGTGCCCAGTATATCGGTGACCAGGTTTATGAAAACGCCGACGGTGTTCTTGAAGAAGTTCCCGATTATACATTGCTTCATTTTTCCATATCAAAAAGCCTCTCAGGAGGATTGGAACTGCAGCTTGGAATAGAGAACATAACCAATGTAAGGCTTGCTGACGAAACAGACCTGTTCTCCTATGAAGAACGCGGAAGATATGTTTATGGGAATTTGAGGTACAGTTTTTAATAGGAAGGCAGCTGTCAGCTTTCAGCTTTCAGCCGTCAGCTTTTGATGTCTGATATATTTGCAGAGACAGGTTTCTAACCTGTCTCAGTAAATACACGCACAGGACAAAGATTGAATTACATGAATAAAAACAAACTGAGAAAGGAAAATAAAATGACAAAGAAAAATCATCTAATGATCAATATACTTTTTGCACTTATCATATTCACATTTATTCCGGGCATGGCATATGCCCATAACTTCTGGATTAATGCGGTTGACTATAATCCCTCATACAGCAAACGTACAGGTGCGCACACTAAAATCTATTTCGGGTTCGGGCATAAATACCCGGTTCAGGATTATCTTGGCGACGACAGGCTTACTGAGCTAAAACTTATAAATGAAGAAGGAAAAGCAAAGGACATTGAACCTGGCAAAGGCGGCTTTATGGCCACCTCTGTAATTATAAAAAAACAGGGAGCAAATATTATAAGCGGTATAACAAAACCCGGTTTTTACACCATGTATTTTGACAAAGGCCGCGTGCATCACAAAATGGGATCAATGAAGGGTCTTGAAAATGTAATTTTAAGCCTCAACTACGAAAACTATGCAAAAGCTCTTATCAACGTAGGAGACACTTCAGAGGATGCATATTCAAAACCTGTTGGTCACAACATAGAAATCATTCCCATTGAAAATCCCTATTTAAAAAAGGTTGGTGACACTCTCAAAATAAAAGTTCTCTACAACGGAAAGCCCGCAAGCTTTTGTGACATCTCAGCCACCTATGTAGGTTTTTCATCAAAAGAGGATTACGCATTTTCAAACAAGACAGGTTCAGACGGCATCTCCACCATACGCCTGTTAAGCCCCGGACAGTGGATTGTCAGGGCAATAGCACGCAAACCTGCAAAGGATTCGTTAAAGGAAGACTGCTTAGAAGAAAAATATTCTGCAACGCTTACATTTGGCGTGGAGTAGAGATACATATTTAATAATCCCTGTGAAGAGACATTTTTTAATCTCCTTCTCCTGACATATTGCGTCAAGGTTAAATAGATTGAATTAAAAAGAGAAATAAGGTGTAGGGGCGGGCCTTGCGTCCGCCCGATTTAAGATATCCAATCATCCATCACGGGGTATTATTATAGTGAAACAATGGCAGAATATCACAATTAGAAAGTATTACGGCTGGCATAAACCGCAAAAAACAGGCGGACGCAAGGCCCGCCACTACACCTGCAGACATGCTTTAGCTGAATATCGGACTATAAAAAAAAGATTAATTTTCAAGGAGAACAGACATGAAAGAAACTAAAATAAAAAACACCCTTTTTTCAATCAACCCCGTAAAGCATCATCCAAGACGCACCTTTGCCTTAAAATTTGCCGGAATCCTGGCTCTGGTACTTCTGGCAACCAATATATTTATAATCAGCGCACATGCACACACTCCTTTTATGGCATGTTTTGACAATGAAGACGGCACAGTCACCTGCAACGGAGAATTTTCGGACGGAGGATCAGCGTCTGGAGTTTCCATCAGAGTCGAGGATGAAAAGGAAAAGATTATTTACAAAGGTAAAATGAATGAAGACGGTGAATACACATTTAAAATCCCGGAAGGTAAATTCACTGTTGTATTTGATGCAGGGCCAGGCCACGTTGTTAAGGAAAAAAGCGAGAACATTATTGAATGATAATTTTAACACGTTTTTTCTTTAGAATCTCAAAGGCTCTCCATAAATATACAGGCCTGTTTTTTTTACTGTATTTTATACTGACTGGAATAACCGGGATTTTAATAAATCATCCGAATCTGCTTCGCTCTTTCTCTGTACCGCTTTTTCTCACTCCATCCGGCTACCATTATACGAACTGGAACCGGATGGCAATGAGAGAGACAGCCTTTTCCATGGAGGAAGCAAAAACTCATTATATATGCGGAAAAGAAGGTGTGTGGCAGACAAAGGATGAAGGGAAAACATATATAAAAATTAAAAAAGGATTTCCGACCTCTGCTTCCGGCAAAGACACAAACTGCCTGCTGTTGGACAAACAGGATAAAACTTCCGTTATATATGCAGGAACAGGTGAGGGTATTTATTTCTGCACAGAGGAAAAGTTAATATGGGAAAGGGCCAAGTTTAAAGATAAGGAACCGTCAGAACCAGAGATAACAGATATAATAAAAACCCGTGACATGATTCTGGCCTTTACAGAGCATGCATGCTACCGGATAAACAGGGTTAATCAGAAACCTTTGCTGAGTCTTTATCATATCCCTTCAGATATCAGGCCCCTTGATAAAGTGCCTCTTTACAGGCTCTTCTTTAAAATACATGACGGATCAATTACAGGAATATCCGGCAGGCTGATAATGGATGCTGCTGCTCTAATAATGATTTTTTTATGCATAAGCGCAGTTTACATCTGGTACATGCCGTGGAAGAAAAAACATTTTAAAAGAAGGTATTTCAGCAAACCCGCTTTATTCCGCTTTTTCAATAAATACCATCTTAAACTCGGTATATATTCAGCCCTGTTTATCTCAGCAGTTTCATTAACAGGCATGTTTATGAGACCTCCTCTGATTGCGTCCATAGCAAAATACAGAGTATCTTCGGTATGGCTTGATCTCAGTAAAAAAAGCTCTGACCTAAACTTTACTGTTAATAAAGCCGTTTACATGCCTGAATCCGATTCCATTATTATTGCTGCAGGCGACAACAGGTTTATTAAAGGACCTGCTGATTTTTCGCAGCCGTTTACAGAAGCGGATATTAATGTTCCGGTTCACGGCATGGGAGTTAACACACTGGAGGCACTGAATAACAGCAGGCTTTTAGTCGGGTCTTTCAGCGGATTTTTTATATGGAATGATTTAAATAAAACTGCGGAAGATTTGACCGGAAAGGCAGTACAGCCCGGTATAAGAGGAAGAACAAACATGAAGGGCATGTCAGCGGGCGCTGCCGTTAAAAACGGGAGCCTTAGCTTTGCCGCTGATTACCAAAAGGGAATAAAAAACATAAACAGCAGCATTATACCGGCAATGCCTAAACAAACAGTAACGCATGGCTCAATGACCCTGTTCCAGTTTCTTTTTGAAATTCATAACGGCCGAATATTCAGGGGCCTGTTTGGAAATCTTACCTGGATAATAGTCCCTCTGGGAGGATTTCTGCTTTTATTGACAGCACTGACCGGAGTCTATGACTGGCTATACAGAAAGCTGTAAAATAAACTGATAAAATAAAATCGTTTTTTTATAAAACAGGCTTGAAACAAAAATCAGGATGTTTATACTTTTTTTTAATTAGATGGCTCTAACTATTTTTGAAACACCTTACAACAATAATTATTAATTTTACAGGCCGTACAAACGGCAGACATCTATTAACAGAAAGGAAATAAAAATGAGCATACTTGTCGGAAAAAAAGCCCCTGATTTCACCACACCTGCCGTACTTGCAGACGGATCCATTGTTGATGAATTTAGCCTTGCCAAAACCATTGAAGGAAAATACGCAGTTGTTTTCTTTTACCCCCTGGACTTCACCTTTGTGTGTCATTCGGAACTTATTGCCATGTCTCACAGATCAGTTAAATTAAAAGAACTGGGCGTAGAAATTGTGGGTATCTCCATTGATTCACACTTTACCCATAATGCATGGAGAAATACCGAGATTAAAAAAGGCGGCATAGGAGAGGTAAAATACACCCTTGCAGCAGACATGGATCACAGTATTTCAAAGGCATACGGCATAGAATCCGAAGGCGGAGATTCATATTACCCTGCAGGAGTTGCCATGCGTGCAACCTTTATAATTGACCAGAAAGGCATTGTACGTCATCAGGTAGTTAATGATGAGCCCCTTGGCCGCAACATGGATGAAGTAATAAGAATTGTTGAAGCACTGCAGTTTTTTGAGAAAAACGGCCAGGTATGCCCTGCCGGATGGATGCATGGTGATGACGGCATGGTGAACACTCCCGAAGGTGTTGCAAGCTATCTGGCAGAAAACGCTGATAAACTGTAAAAATTATTTTGTCTACAGGATCAGTATCAGAAATACATCACACTGTTCCGTTTCCACCCGTTACCATAACCTCCATGGTAACGGGATTTTTTATAATATCAATAACGCATCAGTTGCTCAGAAAAGCCCCTGTTACGGCTTCAGCAGCCTCAATAATTTTTGATGCATTATCAGGAGCATCAAGAATCAGCTTAAATGATTCACCAGCAACATTCATTCTGGCGGCTGCGGCCTCCATTGGAAGCTGACTGGCGTCTGCAAATATTCTCTCTCCCATAAGCGTATTAATCCTTTCCAGCAGCATATTATATTCTGCTTCAGCCGCCTCAGAACCGTCATAACTGCCTGCAATCCATTCCAGTACCGGAATAGCAGCATACATACGTGCGGCCTGAACTTCAGCATCAGTCAGGTCAATACCTTCAATACTTCCGGATAAACTGACCACTGTCGGATAAAATTCAGTAAAAAAAGATTCATCCAGACCTGTATCAAGCAGGTAAACAAGGGACTTCATACGTCCGGCCAGGACTTCAGGTGAAGCAATATCGTCATCAGTCACACCCTGGACAAGTTCTGTAACAGCGGCTGCCAATGTTGTACTCACGGATGAATTGGCGGCAACACCATGATAAAAGCCTGCAAGGGCATCCATCCTTGCTGTCCTGATATCTTCATCAGTCAGGTCTATTGACTCGCTGTCTCCAGAAAGAGACAGGGATATATCCTTAAGATCGTCAATTACTTCAGACTGCACAGCCATTGTATAGAACAGGTTCTCAAAGGAATGCATACGCGCTGTCCGTGTCTGAGTATCTGTATTGTCAGTATCTGAGGTCTCTCCGGTAAGCATTAATGCTGTTAAATAAGCTTCATCAGTAACATCAGGATTACGCATTACGGCATCATAAAGACCGCTGAATGATTCCATCCTTGCAGTTCTAATTTCAGAATCAGCAGCATCTATAACGGAAATTCCGTCAGCCAGGTGACTGGCAAGCATCAGGCTTCCGTAAGCCTCGGGCTGTCGCGCAATTGATTCGTACAGAGTGACAAAAGAAAGCATTCTCTTAATCCGAACATCTTTTTCGGTCTGATCAAGCTGAGTTCTGCTTCCGCCTAATGTTATTGCAGTATTTATCATAACATCCGCAAGCGCAGGCTGACGCGCAATTGATTCATAAAGCGAACTTAAGGATCCCATACGCTGTTCTCTGGCGCCCGGGCATGTCAGATCAATATCTGCATTCGGTCCTGTCAGAGTAATAGAGGCCTGAATAATAGTATCCGCAAATTCAGGCTGACGCGCTATACCTTCATATACGCCTGCCAGTGAACTCATACGGGCACCCCTGATATCAGAATCATCACATTTAAGATCGGCATCAACCCATTCTCCGGCGAGGGTTAATGCCGCCTGAATCAAAGTATCAGCCGCCTCAGGCTGACGTGCTATATATTCATATAAATAATAAAAAGAGGCCATTCTGCCTGCACGAGCTTTGCTGTCAGTGTAATCAGAATCATTCAGCTCGCCCATTAATGTAAGGGCTGCCTGGACAATGGTTTCTGCTGCTTCTGGCTGTCTCCCAATGCCTCCATATACCCCTGCCAGCGCAGACATTCGCTGAGCACGCGCCCCTGAATCTGTCTGATCAATTTCGGAAACAGCGCCGGTCAGGGTTACTGCTCCTTGTACAAAGGTATCTTTATACTCCGGATAGGCAGACAAAGTAACAAACAGTTCTGAAAAAGAGTCCATTCTTGCGGCACGCACGTCCGAATATGTACAATCATAATCATCAACAGTACCTGTAAAATTCTGTGCAGCAGCAATAATCCGTGCTGCTGCTGATGGATTATACCTGAATGCTTCATAGGCGCTACTAAAACTATCCATCCTGGCAGCTATAAAATCTGCATCATCTGCTACTTCTGATGTATTAATAGAGCCGATAAGATATAAAGCGGCTTCTTCTATCTGGTCCGCCCGGTCATAATGATTCGAAATAGCGGCATACACACTTGCATAGGCTTTTAATTTATATATTTCCACATTAACAGATATAAAATCGGAATAATCTTCCGGTAGCCCGCAGAGCTGTTCAGCTGTATCTACAAGCAGCTGTATTGCTTCTTCCTGATCAGAATCGCCGCTGAAAAAATTATGGTCAGCAAGACTGTCAAAAAGCGCACCAATACTTACAAGGCGCTTTACATAATAATTTTCGGCTGGGGTTAATTCTTCAGTTCCGGTATCAGCAGCAGGAGCGGCATCATCATCGCCGCATCCGGATACTGAAACAAGCATGACAAAAGCTGTCAACACAGATATCAATCTTCTTATTTTTCCGGTCATAACACCTCATTTTGAAAAAAAAACAGTTAAATAATTCCACAGTTCAATTCCTATGCTGATAATGGAAAGCATGCATAATTAACTGCAATACCCTGAACATTAGCAGTATCTGATTATTGAATTAAACAGGGCACGTTGCCATAACCCTGTATATTTCTCTCAAACAAAGATTAAAAAGTATTCATCGGTGATATTCGGACAAAACTTAAGCTTAAGATTGTGAAGATATTAAGCGCAGAAAATAAAACAACTATTTTAGAGGAGCCAGAAGAATAAGCCAATACATTTTCATAGAGCATTTTATCAGATAAATTAACAGGAAAATGAAAGCCGAAACAAACTCTGCAGACTTTCAATTTTCCGATGCAAAGCCGATACTTGCCGAAGATATAACCACTATTATTGAGCCGACATTGTGAACGACAGCTCCCATAATCGGGGACAGCAGACCGCTTCCGCCTGCAATAACAGCTATCAGGTTGAAGCCCAGTCCGAACGCAATGTTCCATTTTATTGTTTTTAACATCCGTCTGCTCAGTTTAATCAGTGCAGGGAGCTTTGAAATGTCATCACGCATCAGGGCGATATCTGCAGTTTCCAGCGCCACTTCGGTTCCCTTTGCGCCCATGGCAACTCCGACATCAGAAACTGCAAGTGCGGGAGCATCATTAATACCGTCACCCACAAACATAATTTTTTTACCTTCATCCTGAAGCCGCCTGATAACTTCCAGTTTATCCTGCGGTTTAAGCTGATAATGTATGTCCGTTGCACCTACAGCCTCTCCCACGAGCATTGCAGACTTTTTGTGATCTCCGGATAATATTCCTACCCGGCTTATATTTAGTTTTTTCAGCTGGCTGACTATTTCGTGAGCTTCAGGTCTCAGGTGATCGGCAACACCTATTACGCCAAGGGCTTTTTTATCCTGGTACACTACAAGGGGAGTAGCCCCTTTTTCCCTGATTGCGTACAGTGACTTTCTTAATGGTTCCGGAACAGCCATTGTACCGCCTCCAATATAAGAACTGCCGACCTCAATATTATAACCATCAATACACCCTCTGACGCCAAGACCGATTTCGGTAAAAATGTCTTCTACAACACTGATACTTATTTTGGCGTAATGGGCAGCCTTAAGGACCGCCCTTGCCAGGGGATGAGTACTCCCCTGCTCCACGCAGGCAGCCTGTTTAAGTACATATTTTTCATCAATACCGTCACCTGCGGTAATAGAATCAACCTTTGGATCACCTTCTGTAAGCGTTCCGGTCTTGTCAAAACAGACCATATCTATATATCCCAGTTTTTCAAAATACTGCCCGCCTTTTATCAGCACTCCCCATTTTGCAGCCCGTCCGACAGATGCGACTATAGCGGTAGGCGCCGCAAGGATAAGAGCGCATGGGCATCCAACAATAAGGACAGCCACAGCCCTGCCGAATTCTCCGGTCACAGCCCAGGTGATGCCGGCGCAGCACAGGATTGCAGGAGTAAACCATTTTGCATACCTGTCGATCAGCTTTACGGATACGGGTTTATGGGCTTCGGCCTTTGAAACAAGATTTATTATCCTACCCAGGGTTGTATCTTCTCCTACCCTTGATGCCCTGATTTTTATAACACCATTCTGTATCATGGTTCCTGAATATACAGTATCTCCTGCTGTCTTTTCCACAGGGATAGGCTCTCCTGTAATAGAAGATTCGTCTATGGCCATGCTGCCCTTTTCTATTTCAGCATCAACAGGAATGCGTTCACCAGGTTTTACAATCAGCAAGTCACCGACCTTTACCTCTTCAACCGGGATTACCTCTTCGCTGCCGTTTCTTATAACCGTGGCTCTTTCGGGCGCGATATCCATAAGCGATCTTATTGCTCTGCGTGCAGATTCGCTTGTGGCTTCTTCTATCAAAGCGCCTAACACCATTACAAAGCTTACTGTGGCCGCAGTAAGAAATTCACCGGATAAAAGACAGGCAGCAATAGCTATACTCACAAGCTCATCAACATTTACCCTTTTTTCGTACAGGCCTTTTACAGCCTCCCATATAATGGGCAATCCGTTTATTCCAATAGAAATTAAGGCCAGAAATGTACCGGCACTGGTATCTGCACCGCTGTGCCAGTCCCATAAAAAAGCGGCAAGCGCAAACAGACCGCCAACTGCGGTTTTTATAAAATCTTTTGTATTTAAAAGATTGCGATATGTTCCTAATTTTGAAAATCTTCCGATCACTGCTTACTCCTGTTAAATTATGATCCATTAACATTCTTAACAAATTAAAAGTTACAGGCTTTTTTATATCAATTAATGTTCTGCAAACAGAAACAGGCCCGCTAAAACGTGATGTGAATAATCTTCATCATCTTCCTGAATCCGGGCAGCAATGCAAGACATCTAATTAAAAGCGGCTGCCTCTCTTTATACCGGTCAAAATAATAATATTCGTCAACAAAGGATGCTCCTGCATTCCAATTATTTATTTCTTTTCCGGTTTTTATTCCCCATTTGAACACAGCATTATAGCCTTTCATATCCGGATGCCTTTTTGTCCTTTTTGCAATAAAGGGAGACATCGCCTCCAGGATCATTTCTGCGTACGGGAAATTTTCTCCAATATTTTTAAAAAGCGATTTAACTTCAAACCCGGTAAAGTACATCAGCAGACCTTCTGCAATAAAAAGAACAGGAGAATCTTTAGGCACAATCTTCATCCATGAAAAATCAATAACTGATCTCGAAATAAATTTATGCCTGACAGTTTCCTTAAAAAAGTTTTTTCTGAGTTCTATTGCTTCGGAAACATCAAGATCAAACCATGTGACTGTTCCGTTATCCAGCCTGTGAAAACGTGTATCCAGACCGCAGCCGAGATTAACCACAACGGCATCTTTATGTTTAAAAAGAAACTTCACTGTAAGCTCATCCAGAATTTCCGTGCGTATGGAAACACCCATCTGTGTTCCCCTGGAAACCTCCTTTTTACCGGAAAAATCATATTCAATGCTGTCCAGTATTTCTACGGATTTTGGATCATGAATAATGCCGTCCGCTTTTCTGGTTTCCAGGTATCTTGCCCGCAGAGGTATCAGCATTGTCTGGGGCACATTTTTAAGCGTTGATTTTATTTTATTATTTTTCATGACTGTGCCTCTTTGATAAAATGATTCTTCATACAGAATTCAGCAGGTTATAAATATTAAAAGACATAATTCAAAAAACTTCAGGCTGCATCTGCCGTTTCATCATATTTGTAAAAATACCCTTTTTTATTCTTAGCTCTTCGGGTGATCCTGTTTCCGCTACCCTGCCCTTTTCCAGCACTACAATCTTGTCCGCGTTGGCTACAGTGCGCATGCGGTGGGCTATGATAAGCACTGTTTTATTCTTTACCAGCTCCGATATGCCAGCCTGAATCTTTGTTTCATTTTCCACATCAAGGGAAGCAGTTGCTTCATCAAGCAGAACTATTGGGGCATCCTTAAGCAGGGCCCGGGCAATGGAAATACGCTGTCTTTCGCCGCCGGACAAAGTTTCTCCGTTTTCGCCAATGACAGTGTTATAACCTTCCGGCATTTTCATAACAAACTCATCACACCTTGCCAGCCTGGCGACATGAAGTACTTCTTCATCACTGGCGTCCCGCCTGCCGATACGGATATTATCCATTATAGAGGAATTAAACAGCACCACATCCTGGAATACAACAGAGTAATTTTTAAGCAGGGTTTCAGGTTCAATATCCCTGATGTTCTGTCCTCCTAAAAGTATTTTGCCTTTTTTAATATCCCAGAACCTTGCAGCCAGCTTTGCGGATGTGCTTTTTCCTCCGCCAGAAGGTCCCACAAGGGCGGTTATTTCACCCTGCTTTGCCGTAAAGGATACATTATGCAGCACCTGCTTTCCTTTTTCGTATGAGAAGTTCACATCTTTAAAAGCAATATCATAGTTATCAGGTTTAAAATCACTGTTACCCTTCTGGACCGGCAGGGCTTCCATCTCGTTCATACGGTTGATGCGGATATCAAGATAGAACAGAGCTGCCAGGTTGTTAAACACCTCGCTTATCGGGTTGTAGATCCTGGACGCTATCATTAGAAACACAAGGTACATAAAAAGATCTATACTCCCTGATGATAAAAGCTTTGCGCCTGTAATAACAACGCTTGCCATACCAAATTTGAGAAAGCTCTGTGCCGAATTTACAAGCCCGCCGGCAAACAGCTCACCACGAATGAGATGCTTTTCATAAACATCAATATTTCTGTTCAATTCATCAATGTATGTTTCTTCCCGGTTATAGGACTTGATCTCCTGTATTGTTTCTATCCCTTCCTGAATCTGTTCTGTTACGTCCCGTTTTTTCAGGTAAAGCTTCTGGTTTTCTTTATGAAGTATTTTCTTAGAAATAATAATAATTATTACCGCAAAGGGCACTACCCAGAACAGGGCAATGGAGAGCTGCCAGTTATAAAAGAACAAACCTGCCGCAATTATGACAAGACTGATAATCGAGGCTGCAAGCTGCGGCACTGCGTGTGAAAACGTGTGTTCCAGCGCTGTATTGTCTTCCATAACCGTTGAGGTAAGGTCAGACAGATTTTTTTCTCCGAAAAAAGCAAGGGGAAGTATGCGCAGTTTCTCGGCCAGGGAAATACGGCGGTTGGCGCTTTCTTCGTAAATAGTCGTATATGTACTTCTGTACTGGTATATTGAGATAATATACATGACGAGCATAAACCCTGCGCCGAGCAGAACATAATATAAAAAACCATTTGAAACCGGGGCAGACGGATCAAGCACAGGAGCGAGGTACTCTTTGAGAAAAAAGTAAAACAGTACCGCTGGAAGCATGAGCGCCAGATCCAGGATCGTGGTAAAAAACACGCCCTTTAAAAAATCTTCAGCACCCTTTTCTGAAAGGGCAAGTCTTTTTTGAAGCATCTTAAGCATTGTATGCCTCCTCTCCTATTGTCCACTGAACCGACTGCTGATATTCATTCCACATACCTGAGTAGATGCCGTCTTTTTTGAGCAGCTCATTGTGTGTCCCCTGCTCTGCAATTTCTCCCTTATCAATAACAAAAATGGCGTCAGCATCCTTTACGCTTGTAAGCCTGTGCGCAATCATGAGCACGGTTTTTCCTTTTGCCAGTTTTTTAAGGGCCGCCTGAATCAGGTGTTCATTTTCCGGGTCGGTAAAAGCGGTTGCCTCATCCAGTACAACAACAGGTGCGTTTTTAAGAACAGCCCTGGCAAGAACAATCCGCTGCTGCTCACCTCCCGAAAGATATGTGCCTTCGGCTCCTATTTTTGTTTTCAGACCATTGGGAAGTTTATCTATTATTTCCCGGCACCGGGCTGTTTTAACGGCCTGCATTATATGCTCCAAAGTGGCATCAGGATTACCGTACCTTATATTTTCAAGAAGAGAGGTCTTAAAAAGCCTTGTATTCTGAAACACAAAAGAAATTGTATTCATAAGTTCTTCAGGATCAATTTCCTTTACATTTATGCCTCCAATACATACCTCGCCTCCAGTAACATCTCTGAAACGCGGGACAAGACGGGCAATGGTTGTTTTACCCCCGCCTGACGCCCCCACAAGCGCCGCTGTTTTTCCTTCGGGAATATTAAAGCTGATATTTTTTATGGCCATTTGATCAGCGCCCGGGTACAGGAACGACACGTTTTTGAAACTTATGTCATACCCGGTAACAGATTTTGGTTTGGACGGTACAGGGAGAGGCTTTGCGGAAATCAGATCTTCAACACGGGTAACAGCCTCTCTTGCCTGACCCAGCGCCTGGCTCAGGTACATACTTCTCATAATGCACTGTGAAAACACCGGGGTAATGAGAACATACAAAAAAAGATTAAGCATGACGCCTGCATAATCTCCGGAACTGCTGACAAGAAGGACTGCGGCCGGCACAAGAAAAAACACAAAACCGTTTATAACAACCGTATAGGCGGACATGGGTTTTTGCCACAGCTTTGTATATTCCGATACCATCTCTTTGTATTTCATGATGCTAGTATAAAAATTCTTAAATGAAAAAACAGTCTGTTGAAAAACCTTTACTACAGGTATTCCCCTTACATACTCCACTGCTTCCGTATTCATTTCTTCAAGGGAGTCCATGTATATCTTCATAAAATGTCTCCCCTTTTTACCCATCATAAAACCCATGAGAGACATGGAAAAAATTATCGGAATAAGGCACGCGATACCAAGGCGCCAGTCAAACACAAAAACAAGAACCAGCGCGGTCAGCGGCATTATTACTGTTCCGGCTAGATCGGGCATCTGATGAGCCAGAAAACTGTGTGTGATGCCTGCATCTTCATCGATTATTTTGCGTATACGTCCAGAAGTTTTTCTGTCAAAAAATCCCAGAGGCATGTGTACAATTTTCCGCATGGCATATCTGCGTATATTGGCCTCGACCCTGAATGCTGCAAGGTGCGAAAAGGTCAAAGCTGTAAAATATAGAATAACACTGCCCGCAGCAGCCCCAGCGGCCCACCATGCACAGGAAGTCACATAAGACACAGAATAGTCTGTGCCGGCATTAAAAAGTTCATGAACAATCATCCATATTAAAGTATAGGGAGCCATACCCGTAAGAGCGCTCAGAGCCGATATTGCAAGAGCGCCAGGAAGGAGCGCCTTTCTTCCGGTCATGTAGTTCTGCAGTTTTAAAAGTGTGTTCATGGTAATACTCCGAAGAAAAAAAGGAAGTCATAGGGCCACTGCCCGTGCAAAAACGGCTTTTACACCTTCACCCATAAGGTCTGTCATTACAACTGAAAACCCGGCCTTTTCCAGCATAGTACGGGTAGAATCAACTGTAAGAACTCTGCTGCCTGCAGGCGGTTTTCCCCATGCTCTGAAATAGCGGTAGATCATTCCAAGTTTTGCAAAAAAGCTCATACCGCTGGATGTAAAGCTTATCACAACAAGAATACCGCCTTTTTTCAACACCCGGGGAGCCTCTTTAAGAGCAGTTTTAGGATCGGGGATTATATGCAGCAGATTAACCATCACAACTGCATCAAACTCTTCGTCATTATATTTCAGGTTTAAGCAGTCCTGCTTTTCCACTGCAATGTTTGCATGACCGTTAAGCCTGTTTTGACAAAAGCCGACCATTTGATCCGAAAAGTCGGTAGCATGAAGTGCATCGGCATTTTCTGCAAGTGTGCGGGAGTATGTTCCGTTTCCACAGCCGAGTTCCAGAACCCTTCCTTTAAGGCACTGCTCATCAAGATTTTTTTTAATGGACATAATGTTATGTTCGCCTGCTACATAAATAACACGCTTTTCAAAATCATCGGCAAAGCGGGACCAGTGTTTTTCTTTCTGCATTGTCAGATCCTCATTTAATTTACGGCAGCTATGACAGACTCGCACCACTCATTGATTTCATCTTCGAACTCCTCTGGATCTCCGTCTATCTTGAGACCGTCGTAAAGTTTAACTGCACCCAGGCTTTCCAGCTTTTCCTCTATCATGTCCACTGATCCGCAGAAATATTCATAGGAACTGTCACCCGGGGCAAAAACCGCAAAGCTTTTATCTTTAAGATCAATGCTGTCTATCTCTTCAAAAAACTCATCAAAATCTTCCTGCAGTTCAATACTGTCATGACCATAGGCAGGGCAGCCGAATATGACTGCACTTAAATCATTCTGGAACTCACCCGGATCAAAATCCGATGCATTAACAGAAGCAGCTGCAAATCCGGCAGTTATAAAGCTTTTTTTTATGAGGTCTGCCATGTATTCGGTATTACCTGTGGTAGAACCGTAAACGATTATTACTTTTTTCATTTTTTTCTCCTTTTGCATTTCCAATTTCTCTTTAATCGACAGCTTCTGACATGGGATTTTCTATAAGCTGTGATTCATGTTTGTTTTCTTTATTAATAAAAAGGTAAAGCGCGCCCCCTACTGCAATGGTTAACAGTCCAAAAACACAGACAGCGGGTCTGCTGTATACGGTGTAAAAAACAATCCACAGATTCCCGCATATAAACAAAAGAGGTGTTAACGGGTAGCCCGTAGTCCTGTATTCTGAATTCTGATCATTCAAATTACGGCGCAGAAAGAAAATTGCGGATACTGTAAGAACTGCCGTAAGGGACAGGGTAAATCCGATATAGACAAGCAGCGTATCGTAGGCAGCAACCAGGATCATTAAGATAGCTATAAGTGCCTGAAAGGCTATTGCACCTGCAGGTGTTTGCCTCTTTCTTTTAACTGCACCTATCCCTTTAAATAAAAGGCCGTCACGGGCCATTGCAAAATACACTCTCGGACCTGCCATTATCATTGCGCTTAAAACGGATAAAAGCCCGGCTGCTATTGCTGCACCAAACACTTTTCCTGTTGAACTTCCAAACAGTGCAATGGCCGCATCTTTTCCTATTTCAAGAGTTCCGGTCATTTTATCCGGAGGGAGCGCGTAAATAAAAACTGCATTTAAGAGCATATAAAAAATAACAACAATAACAGTCCCTGTAATAAGAGACAGGGGAAGGTTGCGGCCCGGGTTTTTAATTTCACCCCCAAGGTAGGCTGCTGCGTTCCACCCGCTGTATGCAAAGGATATAAAGACCAGAGCAACAGCAAAGTCCGCAGCGCTTCCTGTTGAGCCTTCCAGTGTTATGCTGAAATTTGCAATGTCTCCTTTTCCCATTAAGAATGCTGCAGCTATAAAAAATGTTATAAACAGGATTTTGACAAAGGTCAGAATATTCTGGATTCCTGCCCCCAGCTTCAGACTATGACCGTGTATCAATGAAAACATAATTACAGTTCCACATGCCAGAGCTGTTATGGAGGACACCGGAATACCTGATTCAGTGCCCCCGAGGTAAAACCATGGTTCACCGGAAGGCCCCAGAATATATGTTGCAAATGCAATGGCTGCGGCTGCAATAGGCGCTGAAAAACCGACTATGAGAGAAATCCACCCTGACAGAAAGGCAGGAAAAGGCCCGAAGGCATGATGAAGATACGCATACTCTCCTCCGGACCTGGGGAGCATTGCACCCAGTTCTCCGTAGCAGAGAGCGCCTGTCAGGGCGAAAATCCCTCCGGTAAACCAGCATATAAGCATTACTGCAGGATTACCGATTTCAGATATAATAAATCCCGATGTTGTAAAAATACCGCTGCCTATCATGCTTGCAACAACAATCACGGTTGCGGACACCAGCCCGATATTCCTCTTGAGTCCATGGTCAGACATTCTGCTTTCCATTTAAAATCTTTTTTAATCCTCTTTTAAAATATCTACGGCCTGACAGACTCGCCCATATAGAGAAGAAAGGAGCCGAGTTTAACTCCGCTGATTTTCGCCTTTAATGTATTCAGATTTGCTGTAATAACTTTTTCATCTCCCTGGGATCCGGCATTTGAAACTATAGCTGCAGGAGTATCACCCGGTAGTTTTGCGCTCATAGCCGATATGAATTTATCCATGTCGCGCACCATAAAAAGCACAAGGGTCACACCATCGGACACCTGTTTTGCAAGGTACTCATCCCTGCCGTTTTCTACAGATCCGAGTGTAAGCATAACAGCCCGGGCATTACCTTTTACCACGTTTGCCTTAAGGGCGGCATTGGCCGCATTAAAGCTTGAGATGCCCGGAACAATAACCGGGTTAAGATCTGAAAATTCATCCATGTAACCGATATGAGGTCCAAATATGGAAGGATCGCCGTTATCCAGTATTACAACGTTTTTTCCGGCGGCAACTGCATCACGTATGATTTTTCGGTTTTTATTCCGCAGCTTTTCAGAATCTTCATTTGACCGCCTCGGTTTGCCGCCGCCCTTTCCAAATAGCCAGTGCTCTGCGGCGTAAACAGGTTTGTCTTTAATAAGTTCCGGATAGCTGTTGTTCCCTCTCATGGTAAAAAACAGGTCTGCCGCATCAATGGTCATTTTTGCCCTGATTGTCATATTATCGGGGTCTCCGGTCCCCATGCTCACAAGAGACAATGTACCTTTTGCGGCAAAGGCAGCAGAACCGGACAAAAGGATCAGACAGAAAATCATATAAGATAAAACAGCCTTTATTATTTTTTTATTTCCGGACATAATTGTAATTCTCCTCAAATTTAATATTCATAAATAATTAGTAATGACATTTAACAAATGAATTAAAACAGCACCCTGTATGAAATACCTGCCCTGATATCTCTTCCGGGCTCAGGTGCTGCAGTATCATCCTCTCCCGAAGATGCCTGGCTGCTGTACTGTTCATCAAAAAGATTATGGACTGCCAGGGTAAAGCTCAGTCCTTTTATAAAGGGCGGACTGTAGACAGCCTGGATATTATGCAGTGTATAACCATCCCTGCTGATGTCATCACGGTTCAGGGAGTCCACATACTTTAAAGTGTACCCCAGACCTATATCCTGATTAATGTGCCAGTAACTGTCCCACACAAGGGTATCGCCTGCAGATGCAGCTTTTCGGCGTGAAAAGGCCACAGCATTGCCGTCCTCATCTTCTGTGTCGGCATGTGTAAAACCTATGTTTGTATTGAAGGCTCCAATGCCCCAGCCGAGTTTTACCTCGTAGCCTTTTGAGGTTATCGGATCATCATTGTAGAGTCCCGTCACGGGCAGGCCGCGGCTTCCGCCTACCTGGACAATAAGGTTTTCTATCTCGGTATCAAAAAATGCCAGGTGAGCATTAAAACGATCGCTGTTACAAAATAAACCGGATGTCTCATAACGGATACCGTATTCTACGGTTTCCGAACTTTCAGGCTGCATGTCTTTACCGTAGCTGTTTTTATCTTCAACCTGATTGACCTCTGCATTTTCAACAGTATCCACAAGCCAGCCTATAGGTATGATACCCTTGGCTCTTGTCGCCTCTCCATAGGACGCAAAACCTGTAAAGCCTTTGCCTATCTCAAGCTCCACACCAGCGTTCGGCGACACTTCGTTTCCCGTGATATTTATATTACTGAAGGTTGTATCAAAGTCATCAAACCGCGCTCCAAATGAGAACATAAAACGGGATAAAGTCATCCTGTCCTGCAGATAGATTCCTGTATTTTTGACATCAACATCGGTTGAATCCCCAGCCTCTTCGCCTGTCTCAGAACTTCTGTCAGCTCCGAATGTAAGTGCGTGTTTTGTTCCACCAATAGAAAACCTGGAAGTGTTCCGCACATCAACACCGTATCCTTCGCTTATGGTTTCTGTGCCGCTGCGGTCAAGCATGGACTCATTCCAGTAGCCGTTTATCTTCATATCTACAAGGTCGTTACCCGGTGAAATATAGCGGTAATCAATGATATAGGTGTCACGTTCGCTGACCTGGTTTGTCGGTGTCCGGCTTGTCCCGTCACCATATGTCCAGTCGCCCGTATAAAGCCCCTGGTCTTTGTTGTTTTCAATACTCAGTCTCAGGCTGTGACCGTTTATATCCAGAAGGCTTGCCTTAAAAAACAGGCTTTTGTCTTCGCCTTCAGATCCGGTTACAGTTTTTCCTGACCCGTCTTCATATGGGTCAAAGGTGGTACCCGAATAGTTGAGTAAAATCCCGGCATGTTCCCCAAACAGACCGAAAAGGGAACCGCCAAGTGTTTCACCGTTATCAACAGAGCTGTAGCCTCCGCGTAGGATAATTCCGGCCTTTTTACCTGAAGGCAGTAAATCCTGCGCGTCTACAGTTTCAAATTTTATACTTCCGCCAAGAGCGCCTGCGCCCTGATCAGCTGTTGGCATTGTCTGAACTTCTACCTTTTTTAACAGATCGGGGCTTATTCCTCCTATATTTCCACGATGCTGAAAATGATTCATTCCCTGGCCTGCTCCGTCAATTGTGACGTTGAGATTTGTAGCCTCAATTCCCCTGACATATATTCTCTGGGCTGCCCGGGAACCTCCGCCTATTTCTATGGACGGTTCTGCGCTGAAAATATCTTTCATATCAGCCGCAAGGTTGCGCTGCAGTTCTTCAGCATCTATCTCCTTTATTCCAGGCGAATCTTCACCTTCTGCTGTCACTGTCATTTTTGTCATTTCAACGGTTTCTTCTTCATCTGCCTTAACAGTTCCGCATGTAACAAGAGCTGCACTCAATATAAAAGCCCATGCTCCTTTTTTCAAATTCGTCATTAAATCCTCCCACAATATTTCTAAATTACCATCCGAGCTCTAAAGCATCGCCGGCACTCCTTATCTGAAGTTTTTTATTATTCGGGATAAAAATAAAAAAGGCGCAACCGGTATTTTCTACCAGCTGCGCCTTCACTTCATTGTGCGCCTTAAAAGGCCCAAAGTCGTAAGGTTAGCTATGCGATTAGAGCTTTCAACATATATTAGGTAGATCTAATATCATAATTAATACTAATGTCAAATTCTTTTTTTATTTTTTTTATACCCGATAAGCCCGACAAACCCGGAACCAAGCAGCCATACTGCGCCCGGTACAGGTACAGGATTTACAGCTTCAACCGCGTCAATAAATTTGGCAGAACCGGAATTAATAATTACATAGCCGGCTTTATCAAGATCGTCGTAATCGGCAAAATCATATGTCCATTCGCTTAATACACCTGGTCTGCTGGTACCAAGAAGGCCCAGGTATGTCCACTCTTCTATATCGTCATAGTTTTCCAATGCAGCATAAACTTCGGCTGTGCCCGGACCAAAACCGTGAACAATAAGATCATCGCCTTCACCGTCAGTAAAGAGCTGATCAAAACCAAGCACTATATAACCTGCATCACCCCCGCCCCAGCCTGTCAGCTGATTATCGGGCTCTCCTAATATCCATGAAGCATCAAGCTCGCCGTGACAGCCGCCTATCCAGTTATGAGCCGTGCTGCCTTCTACTATTTCTGTTGCATATATGGATGCCTCGGCATTTTGAGAGCTTAATACTGCAAAGACAGCCAGTAAGATGGCTAAAACGGCTGAATAAACTTTCTTTCTATTTTTCATTTTTCCTGATCTCCTTTAATAAAACATTAATAATAAAATCTCCGGGCCTCTGATAACCCGCCACCTTTAAAAACAGGAAACTTCATTAAATTCAGTTTCCTTTTCTTTTACTCAAAAGGCGCAGTTGTTCCCCAGCGGCTCCTTAAAATAATAAAGTCCGACTGGCTGACTGCCCCGTCTCCGTTAAAATCGGCGATCTCATCATCTGTACCCCAGTAACTGCGAAACTTAATAAAGTCCGACTGATTTACAGAACCATCGTTATTCAGATCACAGTCACAGACATTGCCGTATCCATCATTATCCGTATCTGCCTGTTCGAAATTAGGTGTTGCTGCACAGTTATCATAGAAGTCAGGTACACTGTCCCTATCCCTGTCTCCGGTAGGATTAGTAGACAGGGCTCCCGCCAGGTTGAGCATCCCGCCTGTGGCAACAATGCCGTCAAGGTCCGGAAGGGGCATTGTCCCTTTTAAGATACGTTCCTTTATCTCATCCATATCCGTCCCCGGAAAATATGAAGCCGCAAGACCGGCCGCCCCTGTCACCTGGGGCGCTGCCATGGAAGTGCCGCTGTAGTATTCGTAGGGATAGATCATCTCAGGCCGGCCTATGCCAATATCATCAATATACACTCCGTCCTTCTGTATGGAGTAATCGCTGTGCAGCACAAACCGGAACTGAAATCCTTCCCATAAAAACCGTTCAGGTATGAGCGCTGACCATATCTCCCACTCTCCATTGGAACTGCCCGCAATGGCGCCTATTTCCTCCCATTCCGGCTCATCTTCCGGGTTTTCAGGTGGAGCAAGATACCAGACCTGCAGCGCGTCAAAATATGAAGAGTAGGCCCAATCTTCGATCTCGTAGTTTATGGAAAATCCCAGGGACATGGGAGCTTCTTCCTTGCTGAGATCAATCACAGGGCTTGTCAGGGCCATATCTTCATATGTGTCATAGCGGCTGTCAGGGCTATCTGACCATGCGTTAACAGGGCTTTCTGCCTGCTCTTCCGTAACAGTCCATGTGCCTTCGGGTATCCAGCCGTCATAACCATTTTCCATATCGGTAAAAAAGAAATCTCCCGGGTCAGGTGTGTATGTGTGCTCGCCCATAACCGTGCTCAGGATATTATCTCCGGGAGCAGCAAGGTCTACGGTGGTTTCACCATAGTTGGAGTAGTATGCCGCCATGCCGTCGGAGTCGCTGGCAGCCACACTTACAATGTTGTCCAGATCATATGAGGAAGGATAGTGGCCGTACCAGGAACTGTCATTATCAGTTTCATCATTTCCCGCTGCAGCTATAAAAAGTATCCCGGCCTGTCCAAGGGCTTCTATTGACTCTTTTTCAAGAGCATCTTCTTCCCCGGTGTAGCCGTAGGATGCATTCACTGCTACTATGTTTATGCCTCTTGATTTCATATCAAGCAGGTAATTAATTGCTTCAAGCTCCATTTGAGTGTCCATGCTGTCACTCTTTTCTTCAAAGCCCTTGAGCACCATAATCTTAACCTGCCAGTTAACTCCGGCCACACCCAGCCCGTTGTCGCCCACAGCGCCCATTATTCCGGCCACATGGGTTCCGTGTCCGTCATAGTCCATTGGGTTTGTATCCCCGTCACCGGAGTCAATACCGTGTATGTCATCGATATAGCCGTTACCGTCATCATCTATTCCGTTTCCAGCGATCTCGCCGGGATTGTTCCATATATTTGCAGCAAGGTCAGGGTGATTATAATCCACACCCGAATCTATCAGGGCAATTACCACATCGGATGATCCGGTAGTAACGCTCCATGCCTTGAGTGAATCCATATCACTGCATGGATTGTCATCGTTAAGATGACACCACTGTGATTTTATAAGCGGATCATCGGGAAGTTTTTGTTCAAGATGTTTAACAATATTGGGAAAAGCATTTGCTGTATAACCCGAGTTTTTTATACCTTTGATCACCTTTTGTTTCTGGTCTTCATTGACCAGGAAATAGCTGTTTCCGGTAACCGCCGAAAGTGCCCTAAAACTTGGATTAGAGCAGGATGCATCCACTGAAGATATTTCTTTCAACTCTCTGTTCTCAGGCTTTTTCACCCGCAGGATAAATTTCCCGTCATTTAATGTCATTCCTTTTTGTATTGAAGACCGTACCGGGATTGAATCATCCCCGCCTGAGAGTAGAAAAACTTGTGATTCAGCTTCAGACCTTCCACGCAGCAGGCCTGAAGGATGTGAATTTTCAGACCTTGCAGGTCCGGAAGTTATTAAAACCAGGGCTGCAATTACAGCCGTATAAGTAAATCTGTATATATTCATTTCATACCTGTTATTTTTTTCTCTGTTTTCTCAACACTGTCAGACTCACTATTCCTGATCCAAGAAGCCATACAGCTCCCGGCAGAGGCACAGCGGAAACATCGCCTGTCACTGTAATTCGATAGTCACCATAATCTCCTTCTCCAAGACTGTATGGAATTATGGCCTTTTGGTTCAGTCCCGCCACTGCCTCATTTATGGAAAAATATTCAGAAGGGTATCCGCATGAGCTGATTGCAATGATGTAGTCACCTGCTTCAAACTGCTGTGAGATATAGGAATCATTTCCCCTGACGGTTCCGTCGCTGAATCCCTCGGAAAAGCTGTCATCGTTGGAGGCAAAAATATTAGCGGCATCAAGTGATCCTTTGAACACATGTATAGACGAATCAATGAATGTCTGCTCACCATCACCGTTCACATCCACCCATGTCCAGTCTTCCGGGCTTTTTTCCCATGAGAGCACATCTATAGTTATTGTTTCTTCCGTGTTGACAGTAAACTGCCAGTAATCCACTGAAATGGTATCCAGGGTTATATCATCGGAATCGTATGACTCCTGAATTATGGAGCCTTCAAATACCAGTTCTGCAGCTCCAGCAACGGCGTTGGCGCTGAAGGCCATTAAAAACATTAATATCGTCAAATATTTCTTTATTTTCATTTTTCTTTTCCTTTTATTCCCTTCTTTGTAATTTCCGCTTACAGGCAGCATCATAATGTCAATTCAAATTGCAGAGGCATTCCCCTGTGGTAATGTTGTTGACTTAATAAATATGTTTATAAAATTTACCTCCCCTGAGTGGTGTGGTGTAGGGTAGATGAAGTTAGTTTGGTGCAGGTTTATTTTTCTTATGCCAAAAATTCTTTTCGAACACTATAATGAACCCAAATGGATTCCCGTTTACCCTGTTTAGTTTCCCAGGGCTATCTTTCCAGCTTATTCTCCTCTTTTTCTCAAACCCATGATCCCCAGAATACCTGAACCAAGAAGCCATACTGCGACGGGAAGAGGTACTGCTGAACCTTCGACCACAATGTCATCCACCTGGTATTCATAGTATGACCACTCAGGCTGATAGTATTCAAAGGCCAGCATAAAACCGGTTACACCAGTATCCAGATCAATATTCCAGGATGCAGCGCCCTGGTATGTTTCAGTCCATTCATCAATAGGTTTCCAGGTAGCACCGTTATCTGTTGAGTACGCCACATCTGCATAGCCGCCTTCTGTATCGTGCTGGTAGCTTATCTGTGCGCTAACAGTTAGATCTGTCATGCCTGTTACATCAATAATCGGGCTTACGAGAGTGTCGTACCAGTCATCAGCCCAGCTGCTGTATGAGTCGGCAATAGCAAACCCTCCGCTTCCACCGGTAAAATTCCAGCTCGAATTATTGTTTTGTTCCCAGGTATAGCCGTCATAGTTATTGTCTTTTGCGGTCCAGTCACCCAGTCCTGAATTAAAATTTTCCGAATAGATCTCGGCTGCCTGCACACTCATTGAAAGTGCAAACAATAAAATCATTGATAAAAACAGTATTGCCCTTTTCATTAATTATTTCCTTCCATAAATAAACGCTCCGCTCTCCGCGAATACAGAGAACGGAACGTGCTTGATATTATTCAAATGGCGCTGTGGTTCCCCAGCGGCTTCTAAAAATCATATAGTCAGCCTGATTGACTGTTTCATCACCATTAAAATCAGCTACGGCCTCGTCCGTTCCCCAGAAGTTTCTGAACTGTATGAAGTCTGCCTGATCTACGGTTTTGTCATTGTTAAGATCACAGTCACAGGCATTACCGTACCCATCCTCATCACTGTCGATTTGGCTGCTGTTTTTGGTCATGCGGCAGTTGTCTTCATCATCAGGAATATTGTCTCCATCGCTGTCAGTGAAGTCCGAGATATCAAGAAAAGCATTTTCATCCAGAGCCTCAAAGGGAAGACCGAACATACCGCCCGGTTCATCAGTATTGATAAAACCGCCGTTGGGGCTGAATATACCGATGCCGGGGACAAAGACCGCAGGTGCGGCCAGCTTGGACTGATCCAGCTGCCTGTCAGGCAGGCTTGCCCATGTATCAGTATGAGTGTCATAGCGCAGGACAGTGTCTTTGGGCGTATACCAGAAATCGTTGTTAGTCCCGCCCACAACATAGATATAACGCCCGTCTGTTGCAGTGCCGAAACGGGCAAGAGGAATGGGCATTGAGGCCATTGGTATAACGGAACCTGTCGCAGGATTAAATATTTCACCTGTTGAGGTATAAACCTCTTCATCAGCCCATGTATTAAGTCCGCCCATTACATAAATCTTTCCGTTCACAGCTATGGTACCATGGGCAAAACGCGCCATGCTTAAAACAGCAGCCTCTGTCTGCCATCGGCTGCCTTCCTCTTGATCCGGGTCAAATGAAAGTATCAGGTTCAAGGGATTGTCGCTGTTATCAAGACCTCCGGCAACATAGATTTTGCCTTCAGCAGCAGCCGCGCCCGGAAAAGCCACCGCCATGGGAAGCGGTTCTTCCGCAGTAAATTTACCTGCAGCCGGATCAAATACGGTTACCATGTCAAGGTTGCTTCCGTCATCACGGGTGGTGTACCCGCCAATCAGGTAAATCATATTGTCTAGAACAGCAGAGGCAAGGTGTGCCCTGTTATTGAGCATCCATTTCCCATAGGGATATTCCCACGTATCCGTATCAACAGAGTATACTTCCCAGCTCCTGAGGGCGTTATTGCCCCCTGCATAGCCTCCGAAAGTGTATATTTTATCCTCATACAAAACAGCTGTACCGGAATCGCGCCTGGTGTTTGAAGGAGTTTGAACAGTCCACAGGCTTACCTTCATGGGCTTTCTTCCGGAACGCGTACCGTCCGCATCTATTAAATAAAAATACCCTCCTGAAAAAGGCGGTTTGCGCACAGTAACAGCAGTGTCTGTCCATGAAATAATTTCGCCGTCAACACCTGTATCAGGCGCACTCGAATCATGAAACATTACATGTCCTGAATCGCTTCCGAAAAATACGCCGCGAATTTCTATAATCCGGTCACCGGTTAGATCATATTCCCTTACAATGGGAGTAGTATGAAGACCAGGCTCAAGAGAATTATTCAGATTTATGCGCCTGTCAGTAGCAAGGTTTCCCTTCAGGTTATCCAGACGTTCTCCACCGCTGTACAGCCGGCTTATACGCTCATCCATTGTTTCGTCAGGATAAAGAGACGCCATCAGGGCAAGGGCTCCGGACACATGGGGAGCCGCCATTGATGTTCCGTTTGCGAACTTGAATGCTCCCATAGCATTGGCTTCACCTATTCCAACTTCATCGATATAAATGCCGTCTGCAGAGCCATTCGGCCAGATCTGCATTCTGAATCGAATACGGAACTGATCACTCACAAGGTCGGCGGGAATGGAGTATGCATAGCTTTTCCAGTCAGGGTCACTGCCTGAGTGTGCAGCGAGAGCTGTCCAGGTTTCTCCGTTATCCCCGGACACTTCTATATGCAGTGTATCCTTTTTCCCGCATGCTGTCTGATCGGGCAGAAGGTCTTTGTACATCCGGAACCCAAGCATGATCTCCTTTCCTGTTTCCGCAGAAAGATCAATGGGCAGACTAACAAGGCTGTAATTCAGTTCAACACCAAGCTCACCGTATGAATAGTCATCGTAAGGGCTATCGCTCCAGGCCATATTATCATGAAAGGCCTTTTCATCGGTTATTTCCCATTCGCCTTCGCTGTTCTCCATATCCCACAGACTATCTCCGTCTTCCATGCTGTCATAAAAGGGATCAGTGGAAATGGCATCGTATCCTCCCCCCGGAACAGGACTGAGTATATTGACACCGGGCCCCGCAATATCAACCTCGGAAGCGCCGTAGTTTGAAAAATATGCCAGATAATCATCCTGATCGGTTGCGCCCACAGAAATCACATTGGCCACATCCTGAGAACTGGGATAATGTTTCTGATCTCCGTCACAGTCTGTGGTGTCATTTCCCGCGGCAGCAGACATAATAATGCCTTCTGCAGCCGCTGTTTCAAGAGCTGCCTTAAGCGCATCGCTGGGAGAGGTGCTGCCCCAGGAGGCATTCATCACAGGAATGAAGTTCTCTGCCCTCCGGTTCATTTCCACCACATATTCGATACAGGTTATAGCGTCTGAAGTAGCACCGCTTCCGCCTGAAGAGAGAAATTTAAGAGCCATAATCTTTGCTCGGTTCCATGTGATTCCGCTGATGCCAGCGGCATTGTCGGTTACCGCTGCAATGGTTCCGGCAACATGCGTTCCGTGATAGTGATCATCATATGGATCGCTGTCGCTGTTGCATGTATCGATACCGTATATATCATCTACATAGCCGTTGCCGTCATCATCAACACCGGCTTGGCCGTTAAGCTCAAGATCATTGGTCCACATATTGGCTGCTATGTCTTCATGGGTATAATCCACTCCGGTATCAATGACAGCAACAACTACATCCCTGTCCGCAGAGCTCAGGCGGTCCCAGGCTTCGGGGACATCCATATCCGCATCATAGGTACCAGGTTCTTCATCCACAACCTGCCCGGTATTATCCAGCGCCCAGAGCTGATTGAATTCAGCATCATCAGGCACAGCATCTATGGTAATAATATAGTCCGGCTCAGCCATGGCCACACAGGGATGATCTTTAAATGCGGAAAGCAGTTTTTTTGTGGACACACCGGGATAATCGAGGAGGATTAAATCTCTGCTGCTAAGCGCATTGAGAACGTTAAATTTTTTGGTTCTATAGGTTCCCGCGGTTCCCGTCTCATCAGCAAGGATATTCATCCTGCTTTTAAGAGCATCCGGGGAAATCCCCTGTTTCATCTGAATTAAAATACGCCCATTCATACATCCCGTACACTCGGAAATTGATGACGGGTGATTTTTCAGTCTGGATGCATTGTCAGCCCATGCAGGTACTAAAATCATGAGCGACAATGCTGTGGACATCAAGGCGTTGACAAATCTGTTTTTCAAAGTAGATACCTCCTGAGTTTTTACGAAAACAATGAATCAGGCTGACCTGCGTCTCAGACCAAGCATCCCCAGCAGACCGGAACCAAGAAGCCAGGCCGCCGCAGGGACAGGGACAGGCTCAAAATTGAAATTACCGGATACAAGAAGAGTACCGTCATTGAATCCATCTATGGCATAAATATTAAAACCGGTATAATCTGAAGTATTTTTAAAACGATAAAGATTTGCCATATCGTCCACAAGAATACTGATGCCGTTAATATTATTTTCAGTGTCAAATGTAAGAAGGGGACTGCCAAAGATCCCTGGACCATAGAACATGTCCTCTGTCTCTACAAAAGTTCTCGATCCAAGTGTTACTGACAGATTCATGTCCGTACTTTCGCCGATATTCAAGGTAGAAAACATGGTATCAAGGTACGCCAGATCATATGTTGCTTCCCATGTAATGGCATCTCCGGCGGTCACACCAAAAGGATTGCTGCTGTCGGCAAAGGTTATCTCACCTGTAAAACTCTCAGTTACAAGGGCGGCATGCGCAGCACCGGCAAAAAAAACTAAAAATAGGGTTATAAACACTGTAGTTATGTATTTTTTCATTATATTATTCCTTTTATATTGATAAGTTATTCATTATGTTATCTTAGTACCAGGGATAGGCTGATCCCCACATGTTACGAAACATCATAAAATCGGGCATACTTACATTGCCGTCTGAATTCAGATCAGCACTCGATTCTTCCGATCCCCAAAAATTGCGAAATTTCATGTAGTCATTCATATCTACAACACCATCGTTACTCAGATCAGCATCACATGCATTGCCGTATCCGTCACCGTCTCCGTCTTCCTGTCCCGGGTTTGCTGTCAATGGACAGTTATCAAGAAAATTTTCTACTCCATCGTCATCATCATCAATGTCTTCAACGCAATACCAGAGCAGAAAACCGGTATCAGCCTCAGCAATGGTATTCTCTGCTGCTGTCCAGCTTGCTGTGTAATCCAGCTCATGGGTATTTTCGATTATATCCGTTGTCTTGAATGTCATGTCCGCTATTTCGGAACCGGGATTATAGCCTCTGTCACAGTCTGTACATTGAAAGCCAAGATCGGAATCAAACTTCATTAAAAAAGCGTCGTAATCACCTGCGCCGAATGACTTTGAAGTACGGGAAGCAACTCCGCCTCCGTCATCAGCAGCAGCCACACTGCTCAGATAATCCGTTCCGGAACTTTCCGCCGGATAGACTCGCTCTGTTAAAATGGCTCCTGCAGAATCCATACGAAGCAGCCAGAAATCATCGCCCCAGTATGTTCCGGCCAGGATAAGGTCGGTATTGTCTGATGCCTGTGCCACATCACCATAGTTAAAACCTGCTCCGCCCGGATCAGTGCTCAGGATACCGAAACGTTTTGACCATGAGAGAGTCCCGTCATGTTCAACCTTTATGATAAAAGGAATACGCTGCTGATCTTCCCATGCCGGATCGCTGCCGCTGTATGAAGTGCCAACCACTGCATAACCGTAATCTGCTGTCTGGCAAAGGCCTTTGACAAATTCGTTCCCGTCCGGAACGGCAGGATCAGAAGAGTCATAACCTTCATAAAATTTTGCCCATACTAGGCTGCCCGCGGTATCAACCTTTACTAACACTACTCCGTTATCGTCTACCCCGGCCCAGTCATCCTCTGCAGTGGCAATGATGTATCCATCTACTGAACCTGCAGTGTCACGGCTTTCGATTATCTCGCCGTTAAGATCATAATTAGCTGTTCCATAGCACTTTATCCACTCAAGAGCTCCATCGGCATTTATCTTTACCAGCCCCTGATCGTAACTGCTGGCTCCGGAAAAACCATCCACGTTAATGCGTATGCCGATTGCGCAGCCGCCGTCTGCAGTTGCGACAGTAGAAGTCCCCATCATATTTGCGCTGGAATAGGCAGTATGGGTATAGGTTTTCTGCCATAATATCTTACCCCATGGCGCTATTTTTACCACCCAGAGATTATTGGATTCAGTACGGCCTGTAAGAAACAATGCGTCATCGCCTGCTGCGCCGGAATTACAGTTGCTGTTCACCACACCAGGAAAAGATTTGGACCATTCCAGGTAACCATATGGATTAAACTTGGACACAACCGGAATATCATCAGCCTCTCCAAAACCTGCATAGCCGCCGTCAGGCGTTACAGCCACCTTGAAAAAGGCATCGCTTCCGCTTGTAGCAGCATTAACCATAAAACTGGTTTCCGCCATTGCCCCCGCGGGAAAAACAACAGAAAAAGCACAAATAATTGCGCAAAACAAAAAAAGTCTCTTCATTATTTATTTTCTCCTTTCAAACTTTCAGAATTTCTCTCTGATAATTTCACTCTCTTTTTTTGAGAGATTTAAGACCATGCCTGTTTTTTAATCAGTGAGGTCCAGGGATTAAAAAAAAAGGCGCATCAAGAGCAGCATTGCTGCATTCAAGTTGCGCCTTCACTCTTATTGCCATGCAATAATCGCAAGACATTCCATATTGTTTTATATATCTAATTTTTTTTTAGTTTTCTAACCCGCAGAGCCAGAACATTAGCGTTTCAGGCCAGTAAACTGCCATACTGTATCGATAAAACAACCGCCGCCCCCTTCATCATGCCAGGTATCGGTTGTGGATGATTCGCCGAGACCGGACGGATCGGAGATATATCCATCGGCCTTACCGTCATCATCATATGGGCCGCCATCCGTTATATGTATATTGATCACGGTACGGTCTTCATTGAACTCCGCGCCGTCACCTGTTCCGCCTGATACACTGTTTCTGCTGAAATCAAACCAGCCGGTTTCTTTGCTGTATTTATACCACCTGTAATTTTCCGGTGCGGCTTCCGGCAGATAAACGGATATAACAGCCCCGGCCCCGACAGAAGAAGTTTTCACAGTAAAGGAAAGCAGGCCATATATGATGTTCCTGGGCCTGTTATCAAAATCATTAATATAACCCGATGACAGGATACTGTCAGGGTTCTGAGCTTCATATGAAACAAGACTGCCGCCATCACCTGAAAGCCCCATATAACATGATGCGGAACCGTAATATTCTGCCCCGGTTTTGTTGTTGAATACAAACTCCGCTGGATAAAAGATATCCTCTTCAGATGGTGAAAGTTCCATCCCGTTATCCACCACCTCTATTTTTACTTCATCTTCTGTTGTGCCGTCTGAATCTGTCCGCAGAAGCTTAAATTTCAGATCCTCCTGCTGACCTTCTATCATGGGGGTTATAAATTGAGGGTTTTTATCATACAAGCTGGACAGCACAACTTCCGGCCCTCTAGTCTGCAGCCATTCATATGAAACCGTTTCATTTTCATTATCTTCCTTTTCAGATCCAATCACAACGGTTGTGCCCTCTTCCGCTGTCAGATCTCTTCCCGCAAAACCCGGAGCGCCAGGCACACCGTAGAGTCCTTCTACAGCATCAATAAACCGTCCGTAGGTGTAGCCTGCCTGTGTCTTGTTTATCCTGATATATTGAATTGCAGAAATATTAAAATCATCAAAATCATATCCCGCGGTATCAAGCCTGCTCCCTCCGTTAAGTCCGGCCGGCAGCTCACCAAGGCTTGTCCATTCAACACCTTTACTGCTTACCTCGACATCCGCCCCACCCTGTCCGAAATGGTAAATATTAAGATCATTACCATTTCCGTTAAAAAACGGTTTATCAAAACCTATTGTGATTCTTCCTGCTTCAACCATCCATCCCGAACAGTTGCCGACCCCTGCGGCGGAATCATCATAATCCGGCTTACCAAGAGAGTTTTTTCCTTTATCAGCCTGCTTGGCTACCCAGTCCACGCACCCGTCAGGGTATTCTGCATCTGTATCTTCTGCAGTAGCTCCGTAAATCTCAACCGGAACAAATATGGAATCAACATAAAAAGGTTTTTGACCGGTTTTAAGGATCTTCACATATTGGATTGACTCAGCACCGGAACCTGAAAAATCAAAGGAATTATAACTCAGGTGTTCACTATTTTCCTCGACTGAAATTATATTGTCTAGAGAGGTCCAATCCTGTGCATCACTGCTTACCAGAATTTCAGCCTGACCTGTGCCAGTGTATGCAACAGCCAGATCATCCCTGCCAGCCCTGTCTTCAAGTAACTTTTTAAATTTGAGTATCATATATCCTTCGGTGTCATCCCATCCGGAACAGTCACCTTCCGAGTCCGGCACATAATCAGGCAGGCCTGCCGCGTTTACTGCCCCATCAGGACTTTTAGTGATCAAAGAAATAGAGCCTGATTCATCCACCACTGAAACAGCATAATATGCCTCGATGTCAAATACCGACACTATTACTACTTCAACTATGTCCGTGTCTGTCTGCCCGGCTGAGTCTGTTACTGTCAGTTCAAACTTGAGAGTTTCTCCCTCTGTCCCTGGTGCTGTAAATAAAGGAGTAACAGATGCTGAATCATCAAGAAAAACCCTTGTTTCATCTGTGAAATCAACCTGCTCCCACAGGTAGGAGGCTATTCCGTCATCAACATCAATGGAGCCTGAACCGTCAAGGGTAACAGCGTCACCCGCGTTTACTTCCTGATCTGTTCCAGCATTCGCAACAGGCGGGACATTAAGCTTTCCGCCTTCTACGGCATTTATAAAAAAAGCTCTTCCGTTTCCGTCTGTCCCGTCACCCAGCACAAATTTGAGATATGAAATACTTCCAGTGAATGTTCCGGAAACATCATCATCCAGATCAATATACATGACAACAGAGGGCATCCCAGGGGCTGATTCTCTAAAATCAGGATTTGATTCCCACGCATCACCATTATCATATCCTGCATATTCGGAAACCAGGTTCCAGTCTGTCCCGTCGGAAGAAGCATATACAAGCACAGCTCCTTTTTCACCGGAAAATGGCGTGTTATAGGCATAACCGAATCCGTGAACCGCGATATCGACGGACTCGCTTCCGTCAGATGAAATCGGCTCTTCAAATTCAAATATCCAGAACCCCCCGCTGGCATCACCGCCCCATCCTGCTGCAACAGATTCATCAACAGGGCCGAGTGCCAGGCTGAGATCTGCTCCGGCGCCAGGATATGCTGAAATTTCATTGTGATAAAAACCGTTTTCACTGTCCCAGTTCATAAAAATTCCATTTTCAGGCATGTTCGCGGGATCAGAACCGTAATCAGTCACGGCTGTTGCAAATACGGACCCGCTGCTGTCTGATTTATTTACCGTCACCTTAACAGTGTCGCTGCATGTAAGCATGCCTGCGTCGGTTACTGTAAGTGTAAATTCAAGCTTCGTTTCAGTTTCATCAATATCAGGAACTGTAAAGGATGGGGTACCGGAATCAGCCCCTGAAAGAGCAACAGTATATCCGCTGGTGTCTGTCTGTTCCCACTGATATGTTATGGTATCTCCTGTATCAGGATCATATGACCCTGTTCCGTCAAGAGTTACAGAAGCGCTTTCACTTACTGTCCGGTCCGGACCGGCATCCGCCTCAGGAGACTTATTTACAAAATTGATATTTACAGATACCTGGTCGGTATCTGTAAGACCTCCAGCATCGGTAACAGTTAGATCAAAGATGAGCAGTGCTCCGGAAATTCCAACATCCGGAGCTGTGAATACCGGTTTTCCTGAGGTGCTGTCAGATAGGACAACAGAATAACCGCTATTGTCTGCCTGTTCCCAGTGACAGGTTATGATATCTCCCGTATCAGGGTCAGAAGATGAGGCTGCATCAAGGTAAACTGCCGAACCTTCATCAACGCTCTGATCAGCTCCGGCATCCGAAACAGGAGCCCTGTTCACAAAATTGATATTTATATTTACCTCATCCGTATCCGTAAGACTTCCTTCATCAGTGACTGTCAGCCGGAATACCAGGATTGCGCCTCCGGTTCCTACATCCGGCGCAGTAAAGCCGGGTGAAGCTGATTCGCTGTCAGAAAGATTTACAGGGTATCCGGAACTGTCAATCTGCATCCATTCATAGGTAACCGAATCACCATTATCAGGATCAAATGATCCGGTTCCGTCAAGAGTAACGTCTTCCCCCTCATCCACAGACTGGTCAGCTCCCGCGTCCGCAGATGGAAGCCGATTGGAAAAGGCAACAGCAACATTAACATCATCGTATGACTCCAAGCCTCCCGCATCGGCTACAACAAGTCTGAAAGTCAGCACCGCGCCGCCAGCACCCACATCAGGAGCCAAAAATGAAGTTACCCCTGAACAGCTGTCAGACAAAGATACGTTATAACCGCTGCTGTCTGTCTGCTCCCACCTGTATGTTATGGTATCGCCTGCATCAGGATCATATGATGCTGTTCCGTCAATGGTTACAGATACATTTTCATCCACAGTCTGGTCAGACCCGGCCCGGGCTGCAGGAGCGAGGTTAACAAAATTAATATTTACGGATACCTGATCAGTACTTTCAAGCCCTTCCCCGTCAGATACAGTAAGCCGAAAAGTCAGCACAGCGCCTTCGACACCCACATCAGGCGCGGTAAATGACGGAGCAGCGCTGCTGCTGTCCGAAAGATCAACAGAAAATTCATCGGCACCTGTCTGAACCCATTCATATGAGATGACATCACCATCATCCGGATCATATGATCCCGTTCCGTCCAGGCTTACAGCAGAACCTTCATCCACACTCTGATCAGAACCTGCATCTGCTGTTGGAGCGCTGTTATGATAGGCTTTTACACCTTCTATTGAACTGGCAAAAAAGGCCCTGCCGTGTCCTTCGGCACCGTCCCCCAGCTCAAACTTAAGAAAAGATACCGCTCCTGTATATTTATTAGACACATCATCATCCAGATCTATTGACATGACTGTAGAAGGCACTCCGGGATTTGATTCCGTAAAATCAGGATTCGGCCCCCATGCAGCGCCGTTGTCATAACCTGCATAATCAGAAATAACGGTCCAGCTTTCCCCGTCATCCGAGGCATAAACTTTTACAGCTCCTTTTTCGAGACTGAATGGCGTATTGTAGGCAAAGCCGAACCCATAAACTATGATATCCGCGTTGCCTGTACCATCGGAAATAAATGGCGTATCAAATGATACTGCCAGATATCCCCCATTGGCATCTCCTCCCCATCCTGCAGCAACAGTCACATCTTCAGGTCCAAGAAGCCATTCCAGGTCAGCGCCGGCATCAGGATATTCCGCAGCCACGTTATGATAAAAACCGTTTATGCTGTCCCAGTTCATAAAATATGAATCGCCATAATCAACCACAGAAGCTGCATGTGTTGACCCGGCCACTGCAGTGTTTGCTGTGCCTGCCAGTATGAAAATCAAAGTAAAAAAAAGAATCAATCTTTTCATGGTATTCATAATATAACCTTTACAATCAGACAAAATATCTAATAGGAAACCTTCATCCGGCCCAGTATCATCCTTCCCGGGGTAACGTGCATCTCTGTCTCCTGCCATGCTTTATCCAGTACATCTGTTACTTCGAGGGAAGCAGTTATATGCCTGCAGAGTTTTCGGGAAACCTTGATATCAAAGGTGACAAATTCATCCAGCTCTGTTTCATTTTCAATATCCCAGAACCGTTTTCCAACATAGCGCATGGTAAGACTGACTGTGGCAAGTTCGGGTTTAAACCAGGTAATGCCGGCGTTAAACCTGTTACGCGGCTGGGTAGGAAACAGGTTGTTCTCCAGGTCGGAATTTTTGTAGTTATGCCCCTTATCCCTGAACTCCTTTACTTCGGAATTGGTATAATTGTAGTTGGCAAATATTTTTAAATTATCAGAAGGGTAATACTCGGCCTCGAGCTCTACTCCTGAGGTTTCTGCCTTTTCTATATTTTCCCACCTTACTGATACTGCAGAGTATTCCGGATCATTGGTTGAAACTTCCTGCATCCAGTTTCTTATATCATTATAAAAGGCGGTAAACTTAAGCATCACCCCGGAAGAAAAAAAATGTTCCAGACCGGTCTCATAACTGTGGCTGTATTCGGTACTGAGATCCGGGTTTCCAAGCATCATCCTCCCGGGAGGGGTTTCATAATTACCTATGAGGTACATGAGGGGAGGAAATGTGGAAACCCGGCCGGCAGATGCCCTGAGAACAGTAGCTTTATTTATATCCCAGGTTAAACCGATTTTTGGATTCAGCTGATGATCATCCCGGTCTTCATACTTTGTATATGAGGTAAGGTCCTCTGAATAAAAATCATATGTCTTAACAGAGTCATACCTCAGGCTGAGACTGGCCGTAATATTTCCTGCAGAAACAGCATCCTGGATAACCAGTCCCCATTTATACTGTTTACCCTGTGAGATGCTCTGGATATCGAGGGGCTGACCGTCATACTGTCTGTTTTCCGTACTTACGAATCTGTGATCGGTTGAAAGGGTTAAGCGATGATATTCACCAACAGACCTGCTTATACTGAACATTCCGCCTGCATCCTTAATGGGAATATCGTTTTTCTCTCCCTGTGTAAGCCAGGTGCTTTCTCCCTGACCAGTGGTCATCCATGGAGCAGGGAGCACAGGCTGACTGAACTTCATGTTTTCGGACAGATAAAAAACATTGGCAGCAATATTAAAAAAGCCTTTTCGCTTATAGTCTGCCGCAAACCTGTTTCTTTCCTGATTTATGTAGCCGTACCTGTATCCGATATTGTTGTCATTTTTCCATTCGGACAATGTCAGGTTAATTTCCGAAGAGGGAGACAGAGAAATCCTGAGCTTTGCAAATATGTTATCCATTTTCCTCTTCTGGTTTTCCAGGGATGCAAGGTAGTTTTCCTTTACAGGCTTCCATGACTCCAGGTTTTGAAGTGTCATTTTTTCCGTCCGGTCTTTAATCCATGAATCAGCCCATGAAAAATATCCTTCCGTATCAAAATGATCGTAATTAATCTGCATGCTTATTTTATCTGTAACTGCGCCATTTAAAACAAAGCTGGAAGTCCATGTATTGTGCGAACCAAAGGATGCGTCCACAGATGCATGGAAACCTTTTTCGGGTTTTTTGGTAATTATATTTATTACGCCCCCCATGGCTCCAGCACCGTATAGAGATGCATTGGCGCCCCTTACCATTTCCAGGCGTTCAACCAGGTCCACCGGAATTTCGTTATGTATGGCTCCCCCGCAGATCATTCTGTTTATAGGCATACCGTCTCTTAAAAATACGGTAGATCTCGGATTGGAGAATCCCCTGAGACGAATATGGCTGGAAGGCCCGAACAGACCCCATGGTTTGTACAGATCAACTCCTGCCGAAGTTTTCAGAAGATCATCCACTGTCCTTGCCGGATTAACTTCTATATCCTCCCTGGTAATAACCGTGACATTTGCCGGAGCATCCATAACCGACTGCTCCGAAAGAGCCTCTCCGGTCACCACCATCTTTTCAAGTTCAATTTTATTTTCAGACTCACTGTTTTCATCTGCAGAAGAAGTTGAAATAGAATAAAACAGGATAAAGAGAGAGAGAATAATCATCTTGTTTTTCATATAAGATATCCTTAAAACCTTTTTAGTTAACACGACATACAGGCAGGAAGCTGATCAATAAAATCCCCCTCCCCTGGAAGGGAGGGGAAGGAGTTTGGTTTGATGCTAAAATCAGCAGTATTGGGTTTAAAACTCCACTCTATAAAACATTTTCTGCCGCTGGCCTGAAATGACACATAGTGACATTTGATCACTGCAATAAAACTAGCTGCGGTTTTTCCTTCTTATCCCCATAAGGCCGATAAGCCCGGAGCCAAGGAGCAATGCTGCGCCGGGAACAGGGACAGCGTTTACACCCTCAACAGAGCTTGCAAAAAATGCCCTGCCGTGACCGGTTTCACCGTCGCCCAGTTCAAATTTCAGGTAGGATATTGCTTCACTGTATGTATTTGAAATATCATCATCAAGATCAATCTCCATAATGACCGAAGGAACACCGGGAGGAGACTGGGTGAAGTCAGGATTTGCTTCCCATGTGCTTCCGTTGTCATAGCCGGCATAGTCGGAAATAACTGTCCAGTTGCTGCCGTCACCTGATGCGGAAACCGTAATACCGCCTCTTTCAAGACTGAAGGGAGTATTGTACCCAAAGCCAAAACCGTAGACTATTATATCTGCAGCATCAGTTCCGTCCGCTGTAAATGCAGTATCATAGTAGAGAGTCAGATAGCCGCCGTTTGCGTCTCCGCCCCAGCCGGCTGCAACAGTTTGGTCTTCGGCTCCCAGAAGCCAGTCAAGATCTGCACCGGCATCAGGATACCCGGATACAGGATTATGATAAAAACCGGTTGAAGTGTCCCAGTTCATAAAATAGGCATCGTAATCAATCACGGATGACGCATAGGTTGAAGCCGCCATCGCACTGCCGGATGCGGCAGTTAATAAAAACAGTGCGCCGATTAAAATCAGAATATGTTTCATTTTGCATTCTCCTTTTTTAGTAAATTTGAAATACTTCCTGATTTTATTTAACAAATTATATTAGACAACTCTAACCCATGAAGACAAATAATTAGCGATAAAAGCCATTTACTGCAGAGACGGGTTTATATCTTTTTCCTGCCTGCGGATTTTTTTTAACTGTGACGGAGTGATTTTATATTCACGATAAAATGCCTTTGAAAAGTGACTGAAGCTGCTGTATCCCACTTCCATCGCAACTTCAGTAACATTCATACCTCCCCTGTTAAGAAGATACATGGCTTTTTCCATTCTCTTTTTTCTTAAATATTCATAGGGAGGAATACCGAATACCTTTGGAAAAAGATTTTTGAATTTTGATGCGCTCATTCCTACCATTCCGGCAAGCTGAGACAGGCAGGGAGGGGAATCAAGACTGCTGTCCAGGATTAACATAGCCTGCTGCACTGCTCTGCGGTCGTTTTCATCTATTCCCGGATCAAGCCTGGATGCAAGCGATCCAAAGGAAAGCCACAAAAGCTCAAGGGCCTTTGACAGGGTAAGCAGGTAGGGGCCTTTATTTCTCAAATGCTCATCGCATAAAGCGCCTATTATCCTGGTCATGTGGGGGGTAATTTCTCTAATTACCGGTATTACACCGTCTTCCGTTTCTCTATTTATTATGGCGGAAGGAAGACGGTTTTCACCTATCAGAGAAAAAAGAGTAACCAGGGGAGAAAAAACCTGCAGCACCCTGGAACATACCTTTGATTTACAAAGGATACAGCACTCGCTCTCAGGACAGGAAAAAAAAGAGAAACACCCGGACGGAATCAGCCGTTCAGTATTTGTTCCCATGCATGACTCAGATATACGGATATTTCCATCTATACAGAAAATTGTAAGACATGTATCTTCTGCAAATATCTTCTGTTCTCTCCCGCCGCTGCCGCAGTTGCAGTTTATACTAATGCATTCGACACGGACAGGAGGAAGAACAGAGCGTTCATTTTTTTCTTTTCCCATAGAGATAAAATGGTTCTCAGTATCAATACCGGAAGTCATCAGTTATCCTCCCCGGCCACTCTATTTTTTGACTGTTTTCATTAATTACTCACCAAGCGCATCCGCCCATTTTCTTAATATCATGGGATATTCCATAACACTTGCATCTATGTATCCGGTAAGTCCGTACATCTTCATGTTCTTTACAGCAGGAACATTTTTAAGAGCGCTGTTTTTTTCTACGGCTTTTAAAACAAGCTTCTGGACAGACGCTATATCTCCGGTCATTATGATAGCTTCAGGTGCGGCATCAGCAAGGTTATCAAGTTTTCTTACTGTTATATGTCCCTTTGAAGGCTTTTTGTTGGAAGGTACCATCTTATCACCTGTATTTTTTATACCGAGTTTATCAAGGATAAATCTGTCTGCATAACCGCCGGGCACTTCAATCTGAACAAAGCTCTTTCCTGTATCAGCCTGGTATGTTCCTTTGAGGATAACCGCTGTTGAAGGAAACTTTTTACCCTGTATTCTTTCATTTGTTTTGTTCATATTTTCTTTATAGTCGGCAATAACCTTATCAGCTTTTTCAGGATACCCTATAAGCTCTGCTGTCTGCTTTACCGCTGTTTCAAGACCCTTTGTGAAATCGACATATTTGATATCCAGTCCTTTGTCTTTTAAAAGTGTTTCAATTTTTTCAAGATCCACCTCGGGAGTATATGTGCAGAAGGAACTGCTCTTTTCGATAAGAACAGTTTTTTTACCGTGTTTTTCAATATATTCGAGCATCGGCGCTGCCTTTTTGCTGCCGAGACAGCTCGGACACCCTAAAGCCTGCACAGCAGTCTGAAGCCCGCTGCACATGGGCCAGAGTGAACATCTTACGGACATTGCCTCGGGGACAACACCCATGCTGTGAGCAACATCAACAAGCCTGTCACCTATCATAATAACAGGAATTTTTTCAGGAACAGTAACCTCTGCTGCAGTTGCATTATGGGGGCATGATACGGCAGTAAGTACAGCCGCGCCTGCGATAACAGCTGCAGTTTTAAACCTGTTAAACATTTTTCTTAAAATTCTACTCTCCATTTATTTTATCTCCTTTTTCTTTCCAAATAATGTTCTCGCAATATTGTATGTAAAAATTAGCGTTGACAGGGCGATGAGAATTCCCCCTGCAGCTGTAAACAGTTTAAAGGGCGCAACAATTGATCTGAAGGCCTCTGAGCCCGGAGTCTCACCGCTTGAAAGCCCTGTGACACCGACCATATGAAAACCAAGTGTAAAAAGTATGAGCCCTGTTGTATGACATAAAAGATTCAGCCACCCGAGTTTTATACTGTACTGATAATTCTCCCCGTTCATTTCAGGAGCAATGAAATAAAGAGTGCCCATAAGTGCAGATCCTACCCACCCGATAAGGTTGATATGGGTATGGATCTTTACAAGGAATGTTCCGAAAAAAGGTTTTATAAGTTCAGGGGAAATATGCAGCACAGAAGCATAAAAGTCCTGGAACTGAAACTTTGTGGGAAACATAATTCCTTCTATCACTCCCAGAACCATAAAAAACAGTGACGCCAGGATAAAATATTTAGGTATATTGTTATTCATGCCTAGTACTCCAGGGATATGCCGCTGTAGAAAAAGGCAGGTTCAACATCATCCGGATCACCCGTGTTAAACAGGTTATCAGCGCCTGCAAATATCTTCACATTGCTGAAGATCTTTTTTGCCAGGTACAGATTCACCCGGGTGATATCCTCTTCATTACCGTCCGCATAATATCTCTCACCAATGTGATTTATTCGAATATTCCCGGAAAAACCCGCAGGCAGGCGGTTGTGGCTTATCTTTAAAGTTCCCTTGTAATCCGGGCGGCCTTCGAGTTCTTCACCTGTAAGTTTATTTTCCGTATCAAGATATGCAATGTTGCCGGATATCCTTACACCGTTTTCAAACCTGTAACCGGTTTCAAACTCAACACCTTCCATTACTGCTCTTGATATATTCATATACCGGTAGTAATCTTTTTTACTGCTGCCGCTCCCTGTAGACGCATACCAGACAGCGTCTATAAGATCCTCAATATCGTTTTTGTACCACATCAGCCTGGCATCAAAGTTTTTGTACTCACCTTCAAACCCTGCTTCATAGCTGTCTGATTTTTCAGTATTGAGATTTTCATTTGGTTCATAAACCTGTTTTCCCCGTTTCATATAGGTGGGCACAAAGAGCTCCATAATATCCGGAGCCCTGAAACCCCGGGCCCATGATGTTTTAAATCTTAGATTTTCAATTATGTTATATGTAAGAGAAACTCTCGGAGTGAATTCGGATCCGAAGGTAGAGTGATCGTCCCAGCGTCCGCTCAGCATAAGATACAGTTTATCCGAAACCATGTATTCATCCTGAAGGTATACACTCAGGTTATCTATATCATTATCCAGGCCTGAATCATCTTTTCTGCCTTCCTCCCTGTATTCTGTACCAATGGTAAGGATATGCCTGTCACCTATGGCGCCGGTATAGCGTCCTTCCAGCTGATTCAGAAAACGGTCCGAGTTATTTTCATCACCTGCGGCACCTGCTATCATAGAGGTTTCAGGTGTAATGTTTATCTCAGTCTCATGCTCCGACCGGTTTGCCCTTAGCATAAGATTTGACAGGGGAGACAGTCTGCCGTTATATTCCAGAAAATAACTGATACGGGTGCTGTCCGCATCTCTTTCTCTGTCGAGGTTTTCAAGGTCTCTTAATCCGACAGTATTATGATCAGCAAATTCAATACCTGCAGTAATTTCATGATCTCTGTTTATATAGTATGAAACATGCCCGGCTATGGACTTCATATTAATGGAATCGCCGTCATCAGGAGTTACACCGTCCCTGTCATAGCCGTTTTTATCCCTGTACCCTCCGGCTATTACAAAACCAAACCTTTCTGATGATGATCCTATAAAAGCGCTTCCTGCTTTTTCTTCCGCTCCGGCATAGGTGCTCTGGCCATACTGTGCAGACACACCCAGGCTGAACTCTTCGGGAGCATTTTTTGTTATAATATTTACAACACCGCCGATTGCATCACTTCCGTATATTGATGCAGACGGTCCCCTTACAACTTCTATCCTTTTGATCATATCCACAGGGAGCTGCTCAACACCGGCAAGCTCCTTGAACCCGGAAGCTATCCTGCGGCCGTCAACAAGAACAAGCGTATGCTTGCTGCCGGTCCCCCTGATGCCCGGTCTTTTCTGCCGTCCTGTTTCCGTGGTAACCACGAGGCCGGCTGCCTCTTCAAGCACATCGGAAACAGTTTCGGCATTCATGCTTATGATCATCTCTTCTGTGATTACTTCAATTGACCCGGGAGTGTCCTTTACTGCTTTTTCAGTCATGGTTGCTGTAACAACCATTTTATCCGTACCGGTCAAATCTTCCGTTTCATCCTTTTCATCTGCAAAGGCCTGTAGATTTATAAAAAACAGGAGTAATATTCCCGTAATCATGTAACTGTTTTTCATTTTCAGTCTCCGTTTCAGTAGTATGGCCTGTTAATTTCCACGTGACGGACAGGCAAAAAAAAAGTGCAGCTCACTGCATGTTTTAAATGCATCGAGTTACACCTTCACTGCCCCTTTCCGACTGAAGGGATCGTAAGATATACCTTGAAAACTAAGGTCTATTTTTCCTTATCGCTGTCCGCTGTTTTTTTACTGCAGGCATCACATCCGCAGCCGCATCCGCCTCGGGATGATCCTGTGCTGTTTTTTATGTGCCGATAAAGATAAAGCACGGCAAACAGGACTATGATACCGACAAATATTTTTTCCATTAAAATGCCTTTATAATTTTTGTCATTCCGTAACAGGCGTAACGGGTTAGAGATTTTTTTATAATGTTTCAGCTGTAAGCTGAATGCTGAGCACTAAAAGCTGCCCTCCTATTCCTCCACCTCTTTGCTGTCAATTTCAAGAGAGTGACCTTCACCTGCAGAAAATATTATTTTATAATCCCCTGCCGGCTTTTTAAAGGTGAACTCGCTCAGGTCATCCATTTTCCCCTTAATAATAATTTTGCCCTTAGTATCGGTTATTTTTATATCAACACCTGCAGCAGAAGAACCGTTGGAAAATCCCCCTTCACAGGTTACTGTGCCGTCTCCGTTTTCATAACAGGAGCATATGGGCGAATGCGCAAAAATATACCCCGGCATACCCATCACAATTAAACCCAAAACCATTGCCATAATTTTCTTTTTCATTTTTACCCTCCTTTAAAAGTAGTAGATTTATTTTTATTGATCAGACCGGCAATTACGGTAAGCAGCAGTGCAAAGCAGTAGAAAGCGAACATAGCTTCAAGCCCGCTCAGTCCAAGTGCACTGCCTCCCGTAAAAACCAGTGCTGCAACACACAGCCCAAGTATCATTGGGTAAACCATTGAAAACAGCATCCATTTTACAGACCCTGTCTGTATTTTCACCATAATGGTTGTTGCTATACACGGAGGATAGAGGACCATAAAAAGCATAACGGCAAGGGCATGAAGTGATGTAAAGCCCTCTTCACCCTTTGACATTCTCTGCTCCAGAGTTTCACCCTCTTCCTCCTGTTCATAGAGCGCACCAAGAGTTGCCACACTGCTCTCCTTTGCGGCAAATGCGCTTAACAGGGCAACATTTACATTCCGGTTAAACCCGGCAAACCCGGTTACTGGCTCAACGGCCCTTCCGATTTTCCCGAGATAACTGTTGTTTATCTTTTCCTTTCTTATATCCCTTAAAATTCCCTTCCTGGCCCTTACAAGTTCTTTAAGTGCCCTGTTTATCTTTTTTGCATCCCTGTCTTTTCCCGGATTTACGATCCTGAAATAATCAGGGTTTTTCTTTTCAAATTCTTCATTAAGCTTTTTCTTTGCTTCCTTTCCCTTTGCTGTCATCCTTGCCCTTTTATAATCTTCACTGAAAAGAATAAGGGAAAGGACGGAATCTTCTTCAAAGCTCTCTATTCCGGTACTTTTTTCTGATTCATCAATAAAGCTGCTTAATGCTTCTTTTTTTTGAGTCTCATAAAAGGCAAACCTCTCATCATCCAGGCCCGGATACTGAAGCAGAACAAAAAGTACAACTGCCACTGCAGCAACAACAGTTATTATCTTTCGGATAAAGAGCCACACCCTTTCTACTGCAAGCCCGAGCACACCCCTTATGGTTGGAAGATGATAGGGGGGCATCTCCATTATAAAAGGGGCTGTATCTTTTTTTCTTAGAACGGTTGATGTAAGCAGTTTTGCTACAGGCAGCACCATAAGAAGACTTATGGTAGAAATAAAAAACATGGCCAGGGCCTTGTGCTCTCTAAAGTAGATATTTATCAGAAGAATATACAGGGGAATCTTTGCAAGACAGTTGAGCATGGGTATTATAAGTATTGTGGCCAGCCTGGATCTTTCATCCGGTATACCCCTGCATGACATGACAGCAGGTACGGCACATCCTCCCACATATATACCGCCCAGCACCATGGGAAGAGTTGACTGACCGTGAAGCCCGTACCTGTTGAAAAGCCTGTCAAAAATAAAGGCCATCCTGGGCATGTACCCGCTGTCTTCCAGTATTGCGATAAGACCGAACAGGATAAAAAATATCGGTATATAATTTAAGAGTGCATTGATACTGTCCACAAACCAGAGTACAAAGGAAGTAATAAGAGGTACATCTATAAACCCGGGAGAAGGAAGAAGTGTCTCAATAAAATTCCTTAAGGAAGAAAGCCAGGGCCATGTGTAGTTTGTAAGATTATAACCCTGCACAATAGATAGATAATAAAGCAGGTAGATGACACCCACAAGAATTACAGGGCCTGCAAAACGGTTGCACACAAAGCTGTCTATCCTGTCTGATAAAGGTCTTTTTTTGCCTTTTGCCTCATTCCGGACAAGCCTGATAATTGTATCTGCGGCCTTGTATCTTTGAAAGGCGCTTACCTGTTCTGGAAGGTCCCCGCAGTCCCTGAATATCTTTTTTCTCGCTTCTTTTACAAGCGCTATAAGGCTGTCAGCTTCATGATGATTTTTTTTTACAGCTGAAACAACCTCTCTGTCATTTTCAATGAGTTTTACAGCTACCCACCTTGGGGCGTATTTATCGGAAAACCGGTTATCTGTTTTTATTCGTGCTTCAATATCACGCAGGTACGGCTCAAGTTTTCCGTAGTCAACTCTGACACCTGCTGATACATTTTTTTGTTCATATGACCGGTCAACCGCATGAAGCAGTTCATCCTTTCCCTCTCCTGTCTTCATTGAGGCAGGAATAACCTTTATGCCCAGCTGATGAGAAAGTTCATTTACATCTATTTTAACACCGCGCCTTTCTGCAACATCCATCATGTTGAGCACCATTATTACCGGAGCTTCCATTTCAAGAAGCTGCAGTGTTAGATACAGGCTGCGCTTTAAATTGGATGCATCAGCTACATTGAGTACAACTGATATCTTCTCATCAGTCAGAAAATTCCTGGCAACCTTTTCTTCGGGAGAATATGATGTAAGGCTGTATGTACCGGGAAGATCAACCACCTCAAATCTTTTTTTGTTTCGGGTATACCAGCCGGTCATTTTTTCTACAGTTACACCCGGGTAGTTTGCCACATGCTGGCCCGCTCCGGTCAGCTGGTTAAAGAGAGTGGATTTTCCGCAATTGGGCTGTCCTGCCAGGGCAACAAGGCCCCTGTCTTTATTCATGAAACATCCACCTCAACATAACAGGCTTCTTCCCTTCTGAGGCTTACATAAAAGCCTTCAAGCTCAACTTCTACAGGATCTTTTAACGGGGCATTGCGTACAACCTTTATACGTATTCCGGGGTATACCCCCATATCCATAAGTCTCTGCCCCAGCCTGTCCGAGGCATGGAGCTTTTTTACAAGGCATTCGCTTCCGGGTTCAAGTTTATCAAGAGTCATAATAGTCTCGGTATCAGGTCAGGCTGATTTCGGAATCGGTCCGGATTTTTTTATTATTTAAAAGAACTTCCACCCCTGCAGAAACAGGGCTTTTGAAAACAGGCGCCGGCATGAGCCCGGCCCGTTTTCTTGTTCTGTCTGTACTGTTTTGAAATGCTGGACTGCAGGGTTTAATAAGATGCCACGCATCCAGATATTTCCAGTATTTTTTTCCCCGGGCATTTTTAGGACCGGGCAGCGATATGGTGTTCCCAATGGATTCGTTCACCGGAATTATATAATAGGCCATCCAGGACTGATCTCTCAGCAGACAGATAATAAAATCAAAATCCCTGTTGTTTTGAGACCTGTTCAGACTGATCTGGAAAAAAAACTGTTTTCCTGTTTTTACAGGGCTGCTGCCGGATCTTAAAAGAACTCTATTTCCATTTACGTTAATTACATAACGGCTTTTCGACTCGGAGAATTCCGGGTTAAAACCAAGAGAAATGAGTTTTGAAACAATTACCGAAGGAACTTCCGGAACCGGGGTTCGCCATTTACTATTACTGATCTTTTTCCTTATACGCTTTTTATCTTCATGAACTTTTGTATAGGGCATTCCGTACAGGGTTTTATACGCCTGACGCGCATACTCCCTGGAAAAACCAAAGTAGCGTCCTACATCCGCCAGGTTTGTTTCAGGATCAGATATCATTTTATCAAAGGTCTTAAGCGCATCAGGACCGTATTTTTTTTTAAACTGCCTTTTAAAAACACAGCCACGTTTTATTCCCGACCTTTTAATCAGAGAACGCACTTCCGAAGAGCTGATCCCCAGTATTTCGGCAATTTCATAATTAAAAAGAGACTCCTTTGCTGTCTTCTGTATTAGAAACGTCTCCATGTCCATGCTGTATTTTTCCTCAATATTCTTTTTCAATCGGCTCTCATTCATTAAAACAGCTCCTGTCTCACCTGCATATTAACAACTGCCCACAGCCCTTAAACGTCCGAACCTTCTCTTCAGATTCTCCTTCTTTTTTTTATCATCATTTTTTCGGGGAATAAGAACACGGCTTCCGTCAGGGGCTATTTCAAATCCTTTGCTGCCCTTAAAATACAGCCAGTCCTCTTTCATTACATTTCCGCACATGTGGGTTTTAAACAGATCAATCCCTTCAGAAGATATTCCTTTAAGACCGTTTGTATTAACAAACACCCTGCCCCTTCGGCTTTTTTTAAGCCTGATTGTTTTTATCAGCTCCCATGCACACATATCGTTAAATTCGCCTGTCAGGGAAACATGAAGATTCCCTACGCTCTGCCTTGAATTAATTGCAAACCTTCTTTCCAAAATTTACCTCCATAAAATAAAAAAGGTGCAGAACGATTAAAAAAAACCGTAATGCACCTTCACTTCGTTACGCACCAAATTGGCCGAAAGCCGTAAGGCATTTCTTTATTCTATTTTTATTAGAGAGATCTAATATCATATTTTAAACCTTTGTCAACTTTTTTAAGAAATAATTAACGGTTTCAGTCTCAATGAGGTTATTCAGATCAGCCTTGTAAATTTAAATAAAATAAGAGATTGTGAAACAAAACCAATAAGCTGCAGGAACAGACATAATGAAACAGGACAATAAAATACTGCTGATATACCCATACTTTATCGAGGAAAGAGTACATGGAGAAGAGACTGCAGCCCTGCCGATCGGCCTCTACTCTGTTGCAACTGTATTAAAAGACAATAACTATGATGTTGCCATACTGGACTGGCATGACGGGAAAGATAAGCCAGCCGAGCTTGAAAATATTTTAAGGGAATATCAGCCCGACTGGATAGGTTTTTCTGTGATGCATGCCAACCGCTGGGGCGCTATAGAAATTTCCCGCATTGCAAAGCATTTAAACCCGGATGTAAAAAATGTTTTCGGCGGACCGGGCGCCGCCTTTTTGTGGGAACATCTGTTAGATAATTTTATTGAGGTTGATTATATTGTTATCGGCGAAGGCGAGTATATTTTTCCGGAACTGATTGAGGCTGTCAATAACGGCAGAAATCCGGAATCAGTGAAGGGCATTGCTTTAAGAAAAAACAGAAAAAGCATAAAAACAGAACCTGCAGAACCTGTTAAAAACCTGGACACTCTTCCCATCCCGGCAAAGTATTTTAAATATCAGCATGTGACATCAGCCAGAGGCTGCGCCTGGCACTGCACCTTTTGCGGCTCGCCTGAATTCTGGGGAAAAAGGGTAAGGCTGCGTTCTCCCGAACATTTTGTCAGGGAGCTTGTCATGCTCTATGAACAGGGTGTTAACTTTTTTTATTTTTCCGATGATACATTTACCATAAAAAAAGAGAGGGTTATCGAGATATGCAGGCTGATAATTGAAAAAGGCCTTAACATCTCATGGTTTGCCATCTCAAGGGTTGACTGCATAGATGAAGAAATCCTTTACTGGATGAGAAAGGCCGGATGCATTCAGATAAGTTTCGGCATTGAAAGCGGATCAGCAAAAATAAGAGACATTCTCCGCAAAAAAATCAACGCAGACCAGATAAAGCGAGCCTTTGAGCTTACCACCGGTTATGGAATCCTTTCCAGGGCCTATATAATTTACGGCTGCCCGGGCGAAACACAGGAAACCATTCAGGAATCAATTGACCTGATTATGGAAACAGGCCCTCTGAGCGTTATCTTTTACATTCTTGATCTTTTCCCCGGGACAGAACTCTATAAAAATTATATTGCCCGGGCAGGCCTTTCTGATGCACTGTGGCTTGAGAAGATTGAAGGCATCATGTATTTTCAAACAGACAGGACAATGGATAAAGACCTTATCCTGCAGTTTGGAAAAAAATTAAGAACAGCATTTTATGAAAACGTTCACAGGTTTACCGACAGGATTAAACTGGTGGATAAAAAAGATCTTTACGAACTGCATGCGGATTTTCTTTCGCGCCTTGCCATGACCTTCAGCCATGGAGATTATGCAGACATCCCTGAAATAAAAGAAAAAGAAGCAACCGCTAAAAAGCTGTATAAAAAATCGCTTAAATACGCCCCTAATCACAGGGCATATCTCGGGCTCGGGATACTGCTCCAGAAGGAAGGAGATTATCACGCCTCCATAAATATATTATCCGAAGGGCTTAAAAAATATCCGGAAAGCGGGCAACTGAAACAGTGTCTTGGAGTCAGTAATATAAACGCTTGAGAAAATTAACAAATAATGTATAAACATTCACAATTAGTGGATAGAACCGGAGACTTATCAGGCTTCAGGCCATAAACAGTAGAGAATATTTAAAAAATTAGAAAAGCGTTAATATGAAAGAAGAAGCAGTTATTAAAGACCTCAAAATTAAAGATCTTGAAAAAAAACTGGAAACAGAAAAAAAAGAAAAAAACAGCCTGCTTGAAGAGCTTAGCGAGTTAAAGCATATCAAACCCTACTACGATGCCTTAATGCAGAACACTGAAGACTTTATTCTTATTTGCGACAGCGAAGGCGCATCGCAGGCCTTCAATACAAAATATAAAAAAAGAGGCGAAGAACTCTTAAAGATTGAAATTAAACCCGGAATCAAACCGCACCGGATGGTAAGCGCTCCTGAAATAGTCGAATACTGGGATTCATTGCAGAAAAGAGCTTTAAGCGGTGAAAAATTCACTGCTGAATTCATGGATAAAATAAGAGACCTGTATTTTGAAACTTTGTTCTCACCCATCTTTGAAGGCGATAAGGTAACAGGATTTACAGAAATCACCAGGGAAATTACCGAACGAAAGAGAGCGGAAATTGCACTGCAGGAGACCAGTTCATTCAACTCGGGCCTGCTTGAGCAGGCGCCAATGGCAATAATAGTTTATAACCCGGACACCTCCATAAGATATGTAAACCCGTTTTTTGAAAAACTTACAGGATTTTCTGCTGAAGAAGTCATTGGAACAAAGATTCCCTACCCATGGTCTGTTGATGATGAAAAATACGGTAATATTGAGAAAAGACGAAAAGAGGGAGTCAAAAGAAGTGAACGTATATTCAGAAAGAAAAACGGTGAACAATCCTGGTCAGAAATAGATGTTAAGCCTGTTTATAAAGATGGAGAACTGATTTATTCACTGGGTACATGGGTTGATTTAAGCGAAAGAAAAGCGGCAGAAGAAGAGAAGGAAAAACTGCACAAACAGCTTCAGCAGGCTCAAAAAATGGAGGCCATCGGAAATCTGGCCGGAGGCGTTGCCCATGATTACAACAACATATCCGGAGCAATCATGGGATATGCAGAACTGGCCCTGCTGGAGATTGAATCCGACAATGCCCTGCACGGGTATTTATCCCGCATACTGGATGCTTCAAAACGCGCAACTGACCTGACAGCACAGCTGCTTGCCTTTGCAAGAAAACAGCCGATAGCACCCAAGGTTCTGGATCCGAGTAAAACAATAGCCGGCATGCTTCCTATGATTAAACGTTTAATAGGTGAAGACATTGACCTTAAGTGGCTTCCCGAAGAAGACACCTGGCATGTAAAAATGGACCCGTCACAGATAGACCAGATCCTTGTAAATCTCTGTGTAAATGCAAGAGACGCTATTAATAATGTAGGCAAGATAACGATTGAAACAGGAAATGTCATATTTGATGAAAATTACTGTGACGGCCACCTGGGTTTTAAAACCGGGAAATACGTAATGCTGGCAGTAAGTGATGACGGCATTGGAATGCCTCCTGACCAGCAGGAAAAAATATTCGAGCCTTTTTTTACAACAAAGGGATTGGGCAAAGGAACCGGACTCGGGCTTTCAACCATATACGGTATAGTCAAACAGAACAATGGCTTTATAAATGTATACAGCGAACCGGGAAAGGGAACCACCTTTAAAATATATCTGCCAAAGGAAAATGGATTTCAGGAAGCAGAAGCATTTGAGAAAAAAGAACTTGTCACATCTGCGGGACAGGGAGAAACAATACTGGTTGTTGAGGATGACAGCACTATTTTAGAACTGATTGAGAAACTGCTTGAGAGCCTTAAATATAAAGTTCTTGCTGTTTCCAAACCAAAAGATGCACTTAAACAGGCTGGTGATTTTTTAGACAATATAGATCTGCTGATCACGGATATTGTACTTCCGGATATGAACGGGCGCGAACTGGCAGATGAGCTGACCAGACAATATGCTGATCTCAAGGTACTTTATATGTCGGGATATACGGAAAATGTAATTGTCCACAGGGGAGTGCTGGATGAGGGCATTAATTACATAGCCAAGCCTTTTACAATAAATAATTTTGCAGAAAAAGTAAGGCTGGTACTGGATAATCAAGGATAACAGATATAATTCCCAACTGATCACTAATATTTCCAGTTAATCATCATTACCCCGCCTGATCGGGTAATCCGGTTTTTATATGGCTATTCATGTCAGAGCTTGGCTACATTTTAAAGAGGCAGTTTATGAAAAGTTTTTTTAAACAATTTACAGTATTCGCAGCACTGATAATCATATCTACACCCTGCCTGAGCCGGGCAAAAAACAATTCAATAAAAGAAAAACCTTCTGATAATGTTGTTAAGGCAGCAGTTATAGGCGGCATGACCATGACAGGCATGTGGCAGAAGGTTTCCGAAATGTTTGAAGCAAAGACAGGGATAAAAATAAAAACAGTAGAAACAGGCCCAAGACAAAAAATAGAAAAGCCTTTTAAACAGGGCAAAGCAGATCTTCTTACAATGCATTCCGGTGACATAACAACGGACCTTGTCGCAGACGGCTACGGTATAAACATGATGCCGTGGACACATAACAACGTAGCTATTATCGGGCCGTCAGAGGACCCTGCCGGGATAAAAGGCATGAAAAGCGGAGCCGAAGCCTTTAAAAAAATTGCGGCAACAGAATCAAAATTCATGGATATGTGGGGAGACGGCAAACGTGAGATGAGCCAGAAGATATGGCAGAAGGCCGGAATATTTCCGCCTGCAGGAGACTGGGTAATAAAGGAAGAAAGAAACAGTAAAGAAAACATATTAATGAATCTAAGCACACAGAAGGCATACAGCCTGTTTGGGAGAATTCCAGTACTGCTTGAAAAAAGAAAATTCAAAAACCTTGAGATAATGGTTGAAGATGACAGGGATATGCTGAGGCCTTATATAGTAATGCTGGCAAACCCGAAGGTGTTCCCCAATGTTAATTATGAAGGAGCCAAAAAGCTGCAGGAGTTTCTGGTATCAAAAGAAGTGCAGGAGTTTTTGGCAACATTCAGGGCAGACGAATTCGGAGGAATTCCTCTCTTTTACCCATTAAGAAAAAGGGCTTTTGAAATTAAAGAAGGAAAATAAAATCATTATCAATCGTTTCTGCAATCTCATCAGGATCGCCTCTTAAAAAAACAAAGGCATCAAAAACAGACATCAATCTTTTTCCTTGATTTTTCTACTATCAAACCCTAATACATTAAAAACATGGAATCATTTCAGGTATAAACGAATCATGGTCTTTTACATGCTTCTGGCCAGTATGTGTCTTTCTAAAAAACAATAACAGGCTTGAAAAATGGAGGACAGCTTTATGCCGGTAGATCCTTTAGATAAACCGATCGACAAACTCAGAGAAGAAACAATTGATCAGCTCACCCTTAACTACAGCCATGGAGAGCTGTCACTTGAGGCATTTGAGCGAAGACTGGACCAGGCTATGGATGCCCAGACACATAACCAGCTTCTTACTTTAACTGAAGACCTTGACCTTGCGGTTGACGCTCAGTTTATTGAACAGAAAAACCGGGAGTTCGGTTTTATGAGAGACTCTCAGGCGGCTGTGAATGGCAAAAAGATAGTCAGCATCTTCGGCAGCACTAAACGTCAGGAGTCCTGGGATGTTCCTGATGAAATAAGGGTGGTTAATATATTCGGAGATACCACACTTGATTTTGGTGATGCAAAGTTTACGTCCATGAAAACCCGTATTAAGGTTACATCAGTATTCGGCAGCTTAAAGATACTTGTTCCGGAAGAGATTAATGTTTTCTCTAACGTATCCTGTATACTGGCCGGACTTAATGACAAGGCATCATCCCGAACAAATTATAATGAGCCTTCAATCATGCTGGACGGCGTAATTATTTTCAGTGATATTACTATTAAGATAAAAAAGACATTCAGAGAAAGGCTGCTAAAATTTGCCGAAACAGTGAGAGCAGCTTTTGTTTAGCAGTTAATAAATGGATAACAACGATAATTTCCCGAACATATGGTATGCAATTCTGATAATTATAATCTTCCTCGGGATTCAATTATTTTTTGCAGCAGTGATGCAGGCTATGGGTGCCGACCCCTTTTCGGTCAACATTCATTATGAACTTTTATTTTCTGTCGCATCATACGCAGTTCTTTTTTTTGCTTTAATGCGCTACATGAAAACAGATATTAAACAGATCTTCATGCCTTCGAAAGTATTAACACAGCAGTTATGGACACGCACTTTACTGGCTGTATTTCTTGTTTCTTTGGGCGGATTTTTTTTACTGGATGACCTGGACAAAATCGTTTTACACTTCTACCCTATTTCAGAGGAGGAAACCGCATTATTTGAAACTCTGCTGGGCGGAGGGTTCAGCGCTGTTATTATGGTTTGTGTTGTTGCACCCCTTGCGGAAGAAATGCTGTTCAGGGGCATTTTTCTTAGAGGCTTTTTAAGAAATTACAAACCATTTAACGCTATTTTACTGTCAGCATTTCTCTTTGCAGTTATTCATTTCAATATATACCAGGCCGTCGGCGCTTATATTATGGGAACCTTATTAGGATGGCTTTATACTGTAACCAGGTCTTTATGGCCCTGTGTTTTAACCCATGCTCTTCTTAATATTTTTTCTATGTCCGCCTACTATTTTTACGGAAGTTATGAGAAAGCCTTAGAGGTACCTTTCAATTCTCCTGTCATTATGATTATTGCAGCGTTATCTTCTGCTGCGGGTTTAAAGATTATTCATGCAGTGTCAGAGGCGATAAAAAGATAAGATGTAAGCTGTCTAATAAATCCCGTCTGTCCATCCTCCGCTCGATAGAGCTTCTGCGGAGAATAGACACGGGCATGATAGGATAGGCTGAACTCCCATTGCTGCTGCGCAATAGGGAAGGAGAAAAGAATGGGGCAGATAAAAGGCAGCCTACCTGCTTTTTCTGATCTTCTTTCTCAAACCTGCAAAACCTATTAAACCTGAACCTAAAAGAAGAATTGAACAGGGAACAGGAACTGGATTTGCAGCTACTATCATCATAAACGGATTACCTGCTCTAACATCAAATATTCCATTGGTATAGGATGCATAATCCTCAGACAGTGTCCACTCACTCCTGCTGATATAAGCCCAGCTGAATAATGTTTCAGCTGTTGTATCTTCGGAATCGGCAGAAAACATCACCCAGTATGATGTATTGCCTGACAACAGGATATCGTTCCCCCCAAAGGATGTAAGAGCATATTCACCTGCGTATATACCGGGAGATGTAAGAGTACCGAGCAAACTTCCAAGTTCGTTTCCGTTATCTTCATAGATTGATACTGATGCAGAACCATCACTCACCTGGAGCAGATTTACATCAATAGACGACAGAATGAAAGAACCGGAATCGGTAGTAAACTTCTGCGCTAATGAAATATCATTATTTACAGTATTATAAAACCTGAGGTCAGGGGAATACCCTGTATAAGAATCATATATAACCGATGCACCGGCAGCTGATGGGATTAAAAATAAAATCGATAATAAAAAAACAATTGAACGCTTCATAAGCTTTTCCTCCTCACAGGAAATAAAATTAGTTCCCATCCATAAAGAAACATATTATGGATGGACATTAATTAATATCTCAACGCATAAGAATCCAAAATAAAGTGTAGAAATAGAAAATTCTTTAAAATAAATGAACCTCGCCTACCGTCATACCCGCGAAGGCGGGTAACCATTGGCTTTTGCTTTAAAAACAAAATTGGATTCCCATCTTCATGGGAATGACGAAAACAAGTTCACGATATTAATAAATTATGAATGCTCTATCATTATTGTATTTTAAAATTCAAAAATATTGTTTTTGGACATTAATTAATATCTCAACGTTATTTTAATTAAGTCAATTATTAAAAAATGGCACTGCGCTATTATAAAACTATATAAGCTGAAAACATCCTGCAGGGGGACATCTTCTTATTAAAATGGGGAGATTTAAAACTGTGACATTGAATATAAAACAGCCGAAAGCCTGAAACCGGTAAGACATAAAAAACTGATACAATAATAATTTATTATATGCAACTTCATAATGCTTATAAAACACCGTTTTCAAGCCGCAGCAGAATGGAGCTACCAGTCTATGGATTCAACATTTATCTTTTGATTTATCTGCATAATAAAACGAATCTTTGAATTACTGACATCAATATGCCACTCGGCGCCTTTGGGGATTGTTTTTATTTTTTTAAGATTATTACCGTGCCTGTCAGAAACCCACAGGGTATATGTTTCCAGCTCACTGTTACAGGTACTGATAAGAATTTTATCTTTAAACTCTCTTTGTTTAATACCGGTATTATTTTTAATGTGATTTGATCTGTCTCCGATATTAAAAACAACTTTCTCAGCTTTTTCATCTAAAAAGGCCTCATAAAGGACCGTGACTATTTCGTCTTTATTTTTACCTTTAAATATATAAGCTCCTTTATCTTCATCCGGACAATAAATAAAAATATCAATTACCTTTCTGCCATTACCCTTGAGAAACCCGCTTTTTTCAGAAACGCTTACACTCTTTAAATAATAACCTGTTGCCTGATCATACTCGCTGATGTTTGCAGAGCCTAAATACATCCCTCCAAAAACCGGAAAACTGATAAAAAAGCATATAGCTGTAATAAGTTTTTTCATGTTTGCTCCTTTCTGTATTTTGTTTTTTATTTATCAACAGAGAATATTAAGCAAGTAGAATGCCAGAACATTCTATTTTTCCAACAGGCTGTTTTCCCTATATATTTTCTATACAACAATAACAATCCTATAAAGCAGCCGCTTAATTAAACACATTATATGCCGGGTGCTGTACATGATATGTAAAAGCAAAAAACTGGATAGAGTTTTGTCTTTTTACCGGCATCGGCCTTTCAGCTTACAGCCTACCCTGGCACTGCGTCTTGTAAAGGGATAGATTAACCGCAGACCGGCGCAGACAGCCGCAGACTTCAGTCTTCGCCAAGGCTGCGCCCTGATAAAATGGCGGGACAGACGTGCACGGCCCCGGAGATGCTATTGCTTCGCAAGTTAAAACAAATAGAATTTATAAAAAAATAAAATGTCTGCGGTAGTCTGCGTATGTCTGCGGTTAATAAAAAAAGGTCTTGCTTCAGCCCGATTTTTCTGATCTCAGACGTCAGACTTCTGACCGCTATCTTTTCCTGACCTCCGATCTCAGATCTCTGACCTCTGGCTTTTAATCTTGAGTCCCCCCAACAACAAGAGTACAAAAAAAGAACAACAAAGACTTACCTGTCCTGTTAAATTAAGATTTATTTTTAATCTTACCTTGAGCCATCAAGGATTTAACTGGGCCACGACCTACTCGTGAAAACGTTTCTCAATAATTATAAAGATTTTCCTAACAGTCTATAGCCTGAAAAGCTTCCCTGGGCACCGAAGCTTTAGCGAAGGCGGCAGTCTGTTTTTACACCCTGGACCTGACACCGTCGAAAGTTTTACCAAAGCATATCCAAAACGCTGCCAGCTTCGGCACTAAAAAGAAACTGCTGAAAAAAAACAATGATTCGGAAAAATACATACCCCCCACTTACTCAAATAAAAAAATATTGACGGTGATACGGCACTGCCGTACAATAGGTGGAAAATGAAATTCATTGAAACAACCATATTCACAAAATTGATACCTAAGTATTTAACAGATGATGAATATCGAGTTTTTCAATGGTACCTGTTACTAAACCCGGAAGCAGGTGATATTGTTCGCGGAAGCGGTGGTGTCCGAAAGATCAGATGGGCACCTGAGGGAAAAGGGAAAAGTGGCGGAGTAAGGATCATGTATTATTTCAAAAAATCCGATGATGAAATCTGGCTGCTTACCATATATTCAAAAAGTGAAAAGGCTACAATCCCCGGACATATTCTTAAAAAGATTGCAGAGGAGATCGAAAATGAGTGATCGAAATATAGGTCAGGAAATATTGGATGGAATAAAAGAGATAAAAGGTTTTAAAAAAGGAGAAATCAAATTAAAAAGCCGCACCCTTGAAGAACCGTCTCCTGCAAAGACAATTCGAGAAAAGCTGAATTTATCTCAATCTGATTTTGCCAGTTTAATGGGTGTGAGTCCGCGCACTATTCAGGATTGGGAGCAAGGGAGGAGAACTCCTCAAGGTCCCGCGAAATCACTTTTAAGAATAGCAGAACAGCACCCTGAAATATTTCTTGAAGTAAGGTAAAGCTCTATCATCCCGTTACCAAGGTCTTCATGGTAACGAATATTTTTGACGCTCCGCATCGCTCATACTACTTGCTTTCCCTAACAGCCTACCTTGGCACGGCATAGCATTCATGCGACGACGGCAGCCTGCAACCTATCGCCTGCTTTTTCTCTCCGACCTCTGGCTACTGACTTGTGACCTCTGGCTTACCGTCTTACCAACCTTCTTATCTTCTTAACTTCTAACCTTCCAGCTTTTAATCTTGACTAAACCAAATCTCGAAGGTACAAAAAAAAATTAGTAGTAAACGGCAGATTTTGTACGGCCACTCATAAAAGCTTTTCTTGAATATTGCATTGAAATTTGTATCCCTAACAGCCTTTAGCAACTAAAAAGCTTCAGTCTGTTTTCATAATATTGCTTGTCCCGGCGTAGCTGTAAACGAAGCCGGAAACCGTGGACCTTGTACCCTGCCTGTCGCGCCGAGGCTTGATCGTTTTTGCGAAGGCGGAAACTTTGAATTTTGAATTCGACTTAATCTGAACCTGGACCTGACACCGTCGAAAGTTTGTAAGTTTTACCAAAGCATATCCAAAGCGCTGCCAGCTCCAGCACTAAAAAGAAACTGCTGGAAGAAAAAACAATGATTCGAAAAAATACATAAACCCCACTTGCTCAAATAGAGATGTGGGGTTTTGTTTTTATATGTCCAATATGAAGATCATTTTTTGTTTTTTCCAAATATTATTTTTGTCGTCATTTTTACCCTGTTTAATCCACAAAGTGGGCTGGAAATCAGCATTTAACAGGGTGAACCCTGTTTAATCCGCAAAGCGGGATACGTAGAATCATTTAACAGGGCGATGCTGTTTTTGAGTACCGTGGAAGCCAATTGTTTTTAATTAATAGTTTTGGGGCAGTGCCAAGCCAAGAGTCAAGGGCAGACTTGATCCCTTTATTATAGATAACTAGCAGAGTCTCCCTTTGACGCAAGGAGTTATGATGAATTTTAGAGCACAAATAGATATCCAAAAAATTCGTTCAGATATTTCAAATTATATAGTCAATGGCACACTAGACGAAAGAGTTTTGCAATGCCTTATGACGCCAGAAGGCTTTGTTCCCAAAGAATGTGAATTATGGGATTATAAAGAAACAGCAAATACTGATGCTGTATCAAAAGGTAAAACCATATTACAAATAACCAGTTTTTATAACGCATATGGTGGATATATATTATATGGAATTGCAGAAAATGGAGATTTAAAAAACTATAAAGCTAAAGGAATAAACCCCAATTGTGTTGATGAACAACAGATTAGGACACTGTTAAGAGAATATACAGGCGAAGTTATCGATTTTTCATATATAGAAATTTCACATTTTCACAATAGTGAAAATTTATTATTTGGTTTATTGCACATCCCAAAACGTTCCTTAACTGATCCTCCTTTATTTTTTATAAAAAATGGCCCAGAAGATAAAAAAGGAAAGCTCATATTTCAGAAAGACCAAGCATATGTGCGAATCCATGATAACTGTATGGTAGCTCAAGGAAAGAAAGCTCTGCAATTTTTGTTTGGTAAACGTGAACTAGAGATTGATGGCTCTGAAAATAATTTAAGAAATCTAGCATCCAAAGAGATTATCCAAGATCATAATTTACCTGATAGAAGGGTAATCTGTTCTAAATTTTTTGGACGAGATGCCATTATAGAAAGATTATGGTTATGGCTGTCTGATGAATTTTCTAAAACTCGTCTCCTCGCTGGTGAAGGTGGAAAAGGCAAGACCTCAATAGCTTATGAATTTTGTGAGGAAGTATGTCGGGCCAGACCTTTTAATTTAACAAGAGTTTTCTGGGTAACTGCTAAAGAAAAACAATTTAGTGGCATGCAAAATGAGTATATTGATATGCCAGAAACTCATTTTTATGATCTTAACAGCCTTCTTCAAGCACTATGTGCGGGATTTGCGATATTAGAAAAAGAGATTGAATCAGGAAATGTTCGTATTTTAAAAAAGAAACTACAAGATGCATTGAGGTTATTCCCAAGCTTAGTTGTCATTGATGATATAGATTCGGTTCAGAATTTAGACGACCAAAAGCGAATCCTTGAATTATGTTCTGAGATATCTTCTGGCACACAATCATATTTTCTTTTAACAACTCGGATGAACCTTATTTCTTCTAGTGATATATGTATTACCGTCCCAGGTCTTTCCAAGATAGAGTATCAACCTTATGTCACATACTTAAATGAATTTATTGGAAGTCCACCGATCAAAAAAGGAGACATTAATTTATTATGGGAGTCTCTAATGTCACAATAAAAAAACAAAGTTAAGCATAAAAGATTCAGTATAGATTGACAAAGTATAGCTAAATATCGGAATAAAAAGCCTTCTAATTGGAGGCTTTTTTTATTGGTAAAAAAGAAAAGAGGACGGGAAGTTTGTAGGAGACCAACCGTCCTCTTTTATATGGTAATGGGGTTTATATCCCCAAAGCCTAAATATTCTCAGATGATATTCTATATATGTGGATTGCTCAAGGATATTTTTAAGTATGGAAGAGAGTATCCATGGCCGAGACCAGAAGTCTGCCCCAGGTGTGGCAGTACGAGAATCTGGGGACATGGATATGTGGATGCATTGTTTGATGGTTACAATAAAGCACTCCAGTTAAAGAGGTATAGATGCCCCTGCTGTGGTTGTGTTATCCGATTGAGACCATCCAGTCATCTGAGCCGGTTTCAGGCGTCTACCCAAAAGATAAAATCAACATTATCAATAAGAATCAAGACTGGAAGGTGGCCTCCCGGTGCAAGCAGGCAAAGATCAGGACACTGGCTGAGATCATTAAAAAGGAAGGCCTTTTACCTGTTTGGTTTCCAATCCGGGAAAGATTTAATGAAAGTTTTTAATTATCTCCTGTTATCAGGAGTTAACCCGGTAAGCAGATCTATAAAATAAACCGGAGCAGTTTCTATCATTTAAACACCCTACCGAAGAGTGTCATTTAAATACCTTTTTCCTTGTTTTAGTAAGGCAGAAACAAAAAAAGGAGGTGTTTAAATGGATGAAGAGAAGAAAAAACATATAGCTGTGTTCCGTTATGGAGTGATTCATGAGTTTGTATCGGGAGCTGAACTTTCCTATGGAGAGCAGGAAGAGCTCTTAAGGGAGAAGTGTAACCGAAAATGGGTAATCCCTTATACATCAAGGACAAGTCTCAGCCGAAGCGGTATAAGATCCTGGATCAGGAAATATAAGGAAGGTAATAACAGCCTTGAAAGTCTGTATCCTGTTTCCCGGAATGACAAAGGGATACCAAGGGCAATGGACGAAGATACATGTCTTTCGCTTATAAGCCTGAAAAAGGAGACACCCGGAATAACCCTGCCTGTACTCATTGATAAAATGGAAAGACTGGGGCTTGTTACTCCGGGGATAATCCTGAATGAAACAACAGTGTACAGATTTTTAAAAGGCCAGGGGCTTATGAAAAGGGAGCCTGTAAAAAAAGACAGAAGAAAGTTTGAGGCAGAACTCCCCAATGATCTTTGGCAGAGCGATGTAATGCATGGCCCCAGAGTTGAGCTTGACGGCAAACAGAGAAAGACCTACCTGATAGCCATTATAGATGATCACTCAAGATTGATACCTCATGCGGAGTTTTATTTTAGCGAAGCACTGGACTCTTACCTTAAATGTTTTGAAGATGCCCTTTCCAAAAGAGGCCTTCCCAGAAAACTGTATGTGGATAACGGTGCAGCCTTCAGAAGCAATCATCTGGAGTTTGTAACCGCATCGCTTAACATATCACTGATACATGCAAAGCCCTATCAGCCGCAGGGAAAGGGAAAGATAGAACGGTGGTTCAAAACCATAAGAACAAGCTTTCTGCCGGGATTTAAGGGCAACACCATAGAAGATCTTAATATGTGTCTGGATCTGTGGGTAAATGACATCTATCACAAAAGGAGGCATGGTTCCACAGGACAGACTCCCTTTGAGAGGTTTACTGCAAAGATGGAGTGTCTGCGTCAGGCCCCTGTAAATCTGAAAGACTACTTCCGCAATGTAGCAAGGCGCAAGGTGGCCAAAGACAGAACCATTGTGTTCAAGGGAAGGATGTATGAAGTTCCTGTGGCCCTTATAGGTAAACAGGTTGAGCTTCTTTACCATGAGAGCAGTCTGGAGGAAATAGAGGTCAGGTACGGCAACCGTTCCTATGGGGTAGCAAGGCCTGTAGACCTTCATGTCAACTGCAGGGTAAAGCGTGATGCAAATAACATGTCCGATGTGATCATATCCGGTGAAGGGGCTGACTACAAAGGCGGATCATTATTTTAGGAGGACACATGAACAATAATTACAAGACATTCTTTGGAATGAAGAAAGAGCCTTTCGGATCAGATCTGAAACAGAATGAAATACTTGAAACCGAAGAACTTAAATCCGTTAAAAATAAATTTTACTATGCCACAGATCTTGGAGGAACAGCCCTTCTTACAGGAGATATAGGATCTGGCAAATCAACAGCATTAAGATATGCTTCTGACAGTCTCCATCCTTCTGAGTATAAAGTATTTTATATAACCGCCACAACAGGCCCCATACTGGAACTGTACCAGCAGATTGTAAACGAGATGTGCATAGGCGTATCTGGAAGGTCGAAGGCGTTAATGATGAGGGTTATCAAGAAAGAGATAATGGAGATTGTAGATACGAAAAAGATGAAGGTTGTTCTTGTTATAGATGAAGCATCGTTACTGCGCATAGAGGTTCTTGCGGAGCTTCACACGCTTACTCAGTTCAATCGTGACTCAAAGCACTGTATGCCCATGGTTTTGTCCGGTCAGTCAAACCTTATAGACAAGATGATGTACCGTTCCTCCGAGCCTCTTGCGTCAAGGGTGGTAACCAGAAGCCACCTTGAAGGGCTGGACAGGGATGGAATGAAACAGTACATGGAGCATCATTTAAAGCTTGCTGGAGTCAATCCCGGAATCTTTGATGATGCTGCGGTGACAGCAGTACATCAGGGTTCTGGTGGCCTTCTCAGAAAGGCTAATCATCTGGCAAGGGGGGCTCTTATAGCTGCAGCTAAACAGAGTATGCAGATCATTAATCCTGAGCATGTCAGGTTAGCGGCTACTGAAGTGTTCTAATATGAAATATTAATTTTTAATGGAAAACAGCCAGGGCCTGTAAGGATGATTGCTCCTGGCTTTTTATTCTGATATTTAGTCCTAAATGGCTTTTTGTTCAGTAATAAGAAGACATTTTAATGTGACAGCCTACAGGGAGGCAACCGAAGGATCTCCTTTATTTACTGAATCAATATTTCGTCTAATTAAGCTTGGGATTCCTAGGAATAAAGCGATAGCAGAATGGAAAGGCAAATTGGGTGAAGAGGTCCGTATGGCCGCACTACATCGAGAAATATCGAAGCTATCACTTGAGGCGAGACGTGTTTTACTAGCCTGTACATATATGGGAGAATCAGCAAATGTTGAATTAAAGCAAGTAACAGGTTATGACGATGCTCGAATGACAAAATGTATAGCCGAACTTAGGTCACTTTTTTTATTAAACGCCCCTGAATTTATTAAAGAAGTGCCTAGATTTAAAGTGCCTGGAAATACAACTAGATTAATTATAGAAATTGAAAAAGAACTTGTTGCAGATCCTTCCAGTTTGAAGAAAACAATCCAAAAGTTACGTAGCAAAGGAATACGAGGAAAAACTGCTAGAGTGGGTGAAGCTATTAATCAAGGAGTTGCGCTCTTAAGGGAAAAGCGTTTTAAGGATGCTATTAAAACAATTGAAGTTTGTATGAAACAAATAGGACCTAACCCAGATTTAATGCTGATGTTAGGAAGGTGTAATTTTGAACTTTCTATAGAGAAAGATGATCACACTGCTAACACCACCGCGCGTCAATATTTTAAAAAGGCATACGACTTAGGGCAGAGGAAGAGTCGATTATATGAGTGGTGGCATCAAAGTGAGATTAAAGCTGATCATGCAGGTGGTGCAATAGAAGTCTGTAATCTTGCAATTAATGACAACATTATCCCAATATCTGATTGGAAAATTAAGAAAGCCTATTCACTCCATAAGCTTGCTTGGAAACATATTAATAATGGAAATCCATCAGAAGGTCTTAGAGAACTAAAAAAATCTGTTACAGAAATAAAAGAAACTATGCAACAGACTGAAACTTCTAAGTTCGAAATAGATACTTACAAAAATGTCATTGATAGAATAAATATGGAGAGAATTGAATTATTAGAACAGCTTTGCAGATCTTTTGAGGAGTGTGAACATTCATTAGAAGAGCTTATCAAAATTATAAAAGCAGGAGAAAATAGAATAATAGCCGTAACAACAGTAGCTGATATTTTCTACAAAATGATATTGATAATTAAAAATGAACCCGTCATTGGTTCTCATCATATAATGGCTGCACGAAATCGATTTCAAGATACCATATATATAATACGACAGTATAATTTTCCAAAAATCGAGGAAAAAATTAATTTGGAAAATAAGATGGAATCCACCCTTCAAGATTTTATTTCATTCTTGACGGAAAAAGGTATTAGACCATGAATGTAATAGGAGACTATAGGATTCTCCCGCTCATATGTAAAACCAACAGTGTCAGGTCTGGACAATAGATAGTTATTATCGAATATATCCAATGTCCAGACCTGACACCTATATTTCTTTACTATTTAAAAATTTAACTGCTTACCGGTCCAAATTGCTAGAACCATTATTGATGTTTAAATATTTATTTTTTCTTTATGATGGAGATAAAAATGAAGAGTGTGAAAGTTTTTCTTAGCTATTGAAAAGCCCGGGGTCAGCCCTTGACTGTGATGTTTTATACTTGTCAAGAGTGAAGACCTGACACCTCTGGTTTTTCATTATATTTGAAAAAACTTTCAATATTTTTAAATATATCGATTCCAAAAGAGAAAGGATAAGAAATCTAGTTTATTCACAATTTAATTTTGAAATTGACAAACTAAAAGCGATACAAAAAGAGGTTGAAAAATTAGAAGAAAAATCAAACGAGCTCAACAAGATAAAAAAATCATAAAAGAAAAATACTATTTCGCTGAAAAAATTGAATAGGACTGTGAAAATTACTGTGTAGTGTCTTGAAAATTAATAGATTCTTAACTTCAGGTCAGCTTCTTTTTAGTCCGCGATGACAAAAGACCAGCCTAACACTGTTTTTTTCTGGTCATAGGGGATAAAAATGTCATTTACAAGTATTCTAGGTAATTTTTTGTTAAACGTTTCCGCATCTATTGCAGCATCAAAGATATTAGACAATACAGAATTGTTTCAAAATTTAGTATCCTATTTTCCAGGCTACTACTTTTATAAATTAGATTTACAATTAGAAATTGAATCGATGCCATTTATATATAAAAATCTTGAAACGGAGATAATAACTGATTTTGTAGATATTCAAATAAAACAGATAGATTTGAATAGTTATAACGTAAAAACTCTCAAAGATTCGTGTATGAGTGTTAATGAACGCTTAAAAACTCTAAAAAAGAAAGTTATTTTTCTTGGTAATGCCGGGATTGGAAAAACCACTTTTTTTCGTTATCAGATTTTAGAAGTTTTAAAAAATAAGAATAAAAAGAATTTTAAATCTTCATATTCTAACTTATTTTATGAAAATGAAAAGTTATTACCTGTTTATGTACCACTGAAAGCGATGGACATTACATCTAGAAATCCTATTGCTGATTACATTTATAAAAGATGTAAATTTATTTCAAAAAAAAAAGATTTTGAACAATTTATTAAGTTAGGAAATAGTGGTCGCCTTTTTATTTTATTAGATGGGTATGATGAAATTCCATTTTCGGAGGATTATACAAACCCAATCCGAAACGAACTCAGCACTCTATACACAGAGGATCCTACCTATTTATCAAACTATAGTGGGCAATATAAAGATTTTTATTCATCATTAAATAACTGTCGTATATGGTTATCATCTCGAAAAGAATATTTTCAGAATAATCCAATTCAATTATTTTCCTACCCAATAACGGGACGACACTTAGCGCATAATTCTAGAGTTAATATGAGGTCTGATAGTGCTAGAATTGCTATAGGGGTTTATGGTGTATCTGAAGAAAATAGGAGAAAATTGATTAAAAAGATCTTTAATAAATATAGAAGCATAAATACCTTATATGAGAATTATATAAGTGAAGAAGTTTTCTTAAGATATATCGAAAATATCGATGATGATGAAATAAAAACTTTTTCTTATAACCCTCTATTTTTAACAATAATGTGCTGTATTTATGTAAATAAAGCATATGAGCAAAAAGATCCTAGTATTGATTGGGTTAAAACTTTTGACGACTTAATTTTTGAAGTTACAGATCTTCTATTATTTTATTTAGATGAAGCTAAGAATAAAGATTTACCAGATGGGGTTAGGATTGGCCTTCTTGACCGGCGAAATGAATTCTTTAAAGAAAAAAGAGATTTTCTTTCTTTTTTTTCATCAGAGCTTTATTTTGAAAAAAGCATGAAAACAGCTTTCACATACGATGATATCTGTAAAAGTCTTAAAAAATTTTTAAAGATTGAGTGTGAACAAAAAATACAAGAAAAAATAATTCGAGGACTGGAAAAGCTTGACAACAAAGATCCTAATTTTGTTTTTCAATTAATTTATTCAGGGATTTTTGTATCAGTAGGCAAACGCGATGGAGACACAATATATGATTTTCCGCATAGGCGATTCAGAGAGATATACGCAACCAAATATCTTAATATTGAAGATCGATATAAACTATTAACAGATAGAATTCATAAAAGTGAGTTAAATGAGTTTTTATTTGTATTTTACCAGGTTACTAATAAAAAAGCAGAAATACTCAATTGTATGTTGAGTAAACTCATAAATAATAATGATAACCAGGAATACTATAACAATTTAATCAACACATGTTTAATTAAAAACAAAGAATATGATCCTACAGTACCGATTGAGAACTTTATTTTAAATGCTGTAAATTCTGATCATTTTCTTCAATTAAACGCTCCTATTGTCGCTAGAATGAAAGTTACAGACAAATTTATTAAAGAGTTAGCTAACAAATGGAAAAAAATTGTTACATCAAAAGATAAAAGATACTATTCACTGTGTACATGCGCAGCATATTTAAAGCATTTTAACCCTAATTTATTAAATTTACTTTTAGAAGACGCATTAAAGAATATTGATGAAAAAAATCCTCATATCCCAGCAATAATTAAGAGTTGCTTGCTAGCGGACAAAGAGCTATTGTTACCCTATCTTGACAATTTATTATCCAACCATAGTGCCTATGGTTACCTCTTTTTTGAAATCGCTTCAAACATAGCTTTATTTGAAAAGAGTTATATAGAAAGTGAGGTATTCCCAAAACTTAATTTAACTCAAAAATTAGTGTTTTTTCATTTCCTTTTTAAACATTGCCTTAATATGTATAAAACGTATTTATTAACAAAATTATTGCCCAATCTGCAAAAATTAAATGCTTGCCTTGCAGTTGAACTTTCTCTAGAAAATAGAATAAAAATTAGAAAGTTAGAACGCAATAAGAAATGTTACATTATATGTGATACAAATTACGATATTTTTTTAAATTCTAAAAAAAAATATACAAATATAGCTTCCTCCCCAATAATCAAAGAGTTAGATAGGAACCTAAATAAAGCATCTACCGATTTGTCAGATTTTAATTTTTCAGATGAACTAAAGCTTAAAAGCATACTAGATGGGAATTTCTCGTTTTCAACTGATGAGTATTTTAAAGTAAATAAAATAATTAGTGAAGCTGATATTAATTTGCCGATGAGTATTGATATTATAAAAAATTCATGAACAAACAGTAAAGGGGGACAATCCTATAGTCTCCTGTCAAGGTAAAAAATAAACTTTATAATTTCAGTAGGTTAAAGGGGAGGTGTTTTTAAGGCATACTTCCCCTATAGCCAAAAGGCTTAAAAAAAGTCGGCGAGTCTCCCGCTGCTACAAATCTCATACCTGATCGTTATAAATCCGGTTTATTGATCTGAATCGGGGTCGGACCCTGGTTAAACAGATACAAAGAGTGTTTAACAGGGTAAACCAAGCTTCTCCCTATTAAATGTTTCTTCGCATCCCGTGCTTGCATCCCGGTTTATCGGGGCTGTGCGGATTTAACAGGGTAAACTTATTGTATTTAAATGATATACCCGGTAAATCACCTTATTTTTACCCCTTATATGGCTTTTTTTAAGGCTGAAAATTGAAACGGGGTCGGGCCCAATGCCATTAACTTAAGAGAAAGAGATTTCCATTCCTGTCTTTAAGTATCTCTCTATCCCTTGTTATTAAAGGTTCTTCAGCATATTTTATTTTTCGACCTCGGGATTTTATTTCTAAACCACGACTTTTTCTACGGTATTCCTGCTGATTTCTAGAAAAATGCCTCCCTGGTTTAATTCGCACTCTGTGTTTCGAGCATCTGTGAATAAAACCTTTCCATATAGAACACCACAAAAGCAAGTCAGGAGTAGATACTAATATTTTAAAAAAAAGTCTGGTTTCTGTGAGTGCACGTGCAAAACTTAGATGTCCAACATAAAGATTAACTAATTTCCCTGCATGTACCATTGCAATACGTATTAAGCAAATAGAGATCATATGCATGAGTAACTCCAGATGAAAAGAATCAGGAGTACGACAATGCCATGAAGTCGCCCTAAAAGTATGCTTAAAATCACGGTAAAATGTCTCAATATCCCATCTCATGTGATAAAGATTTGCCAGCTCTGCTGCGGGAAAGCGAACTGGATCTAAAAGAGAGGTAATCAAGCGTCGGCGGCGAAAACCTTTTCTATAAACGAAGACCACTCGCACATTGATGTCTGTGTTGCTGTTATAGTCTTTTATTTGGCAGAGATAATCTCCTTCTCCGAGGTTACGTAATACTTTGGGCCGAATATTTTTTTTGGCAGGTATAAGGAAATGTGCACAGCGAAGCATAATTTTATTAAAAGTTACAGAGTAATGGAAGCCGCTATCCAGTAAAATTAAATCCCCCTTTTTGATGTATTTAATAAGCTTGTTAATTAGTTTATGTTCTGATGTGCAGACCTTGTCATAAACGAAGTGTATCGGCGCACGGCTTATGATGTCAAAGAGGCAGCAAAGTTCAGCGGAAATTGGACCTAGCCCCTGCTGCCCACTGTGAGATCTGAAACGCTTCCAAAGAGACTTTGATTCAGGTAATGAAAGGGTGGTCTTATCCGCAGCAATGAGACGTAACCCATGCCAACGAGAAGATTCATTTTTGTAAGCAGTTTGAAGCCGAGAAACCAGTTTACCATAGAACCAGTGTAGCGACTGGAGGGGAAAAACGCGAACGAGCCTTACAAAATGCGGGAACGGAAACAGACCATGATATGTTAAGTTGTCCAGTAGCCAAATGGAGGATTTCAAAAAGGCTGGCTTTTTGTGTGTCCAAAGATACTGCTAACATAAGCCATAGCGTTTCTAATGTTGAAAGTTTACGCCGTCTGCACCACTCATTTCTTAAGTAACGTCGAGATTCCAAAGCAGTAACAAGTGATGGTTCAATCCATTGTGCCAGCATAGATAGGTCAGGTTTTTTCATGGTTACCCTCCTAAGAATCAATAAGGGTGAATGTAGCTGGAGCGCTTTGTCGCAACAGAATGCCTTGACGTGCTTTTTTACCTAATGCGCTGGAGAGGGTATCCCGTTCAGCAAGGCGCCCAAAACGAACCTGGAGAAGTTGTATAAGCTCGTTTATATGAAGAGGTCTGCTCTCTTCAGTCAGTATTTTAATAGATAAATCCACAAGAGACTGACGTCTTCTTCCGCTTCGCATTGAAGTGTTCAGCTCGGTTTCTGACTTACCTTGAAGTTTCCTTATTGCTCTCAACTGTGATTCTAGCTGCACTTCAAGCACTTGCAGAATGACTTCCTTAATATCTTCTTTATCCATATGGCCCTCATTAATGTAAGTTATTTAACGTATTACATCATAATCGACTGACATAAGTCAATAAGAAAGTGATTGATAAAATATTATGGAGAGACTAAATAGAAAACTAGGAAATAGATAAGAAATAGCGTTAACTGATTGATATTATTTGCTTTTACCTTAAGTTAATAGCATTAGGTCGGACCAAGCTAACTTATTGTATTTAAATGATATACCCTGAAAACTACCCTGTTTTTACCCCTTATATGGCTCTTTTTAAGGCTGAAAATGATGATATAAGAAAAGCAAAATGGATACCCGGTTTCTCGGGTATGACGTGTACAATCAAATGAATTAAAGGGGGCTGCCTTTGACTTTTGGCAGACTTTTTAAACATAAATCAAAAACAAATGGATTCCCCGGTCCGAGCCGGGGAATGACGGTGCGTGGTTGGATGGATTCCCCGGTCCGAGCCGGGGAATGACGGTACGTGGTTGGATGGATTCCCCGGTCCGAGCCGGGGAATGACGGTACGTGGTTGGATGGATTCCCCGGTCGAGCCGGGGAATGACGGTACGTGGTTGGATGGATTCCCCGGTCCGAGCCGGGGAATGACGGTGCGTGGTTGGATGGATTCCCCGACCTGGTACTTAATCTTTACAATTTGTAATCAAGATTGACAATTTGTAAAGATTGACCTATAATGCTCCAATGATTACCAGAACAATATCAAATAAACTACTGGAACTATCAACCCAATATCCGGTTGTAGCCATTAACGGGCCAAGGCAATCAGGGAAAACAACACTTGTGAGGCATGTATTTCCAGACATGAAATACATGTCGCTTGAAGATCCCGATACCAGAGAGTTTGCAATCACCGATCCAAGGGGCTTTCTATCCACCTGTTCAGATGGTGCAATACTTGATGAAGTTCAGCGTTCACCGGATCTGTTTTCATACATCCAGACAATAGTAGACGAAAAAAAAGAAGAGGGGCTATTTATTCTTACAGGATCTTTTAATTTTGGCCTTATGGAGGGTATTACCCAGTCTCTTGCAGGCAGGACCGGATTATTGACCCTGCTCCCTTTTTCATGTCATGAACTGGAAACGACTTCGATGGCACCCTCTTCTCTGGAGGCATTATTATACAAGGGGTATTATCCACGTATTTATGATAAAAATTTACCGCCATCTGAATGGTATGCCAACTATTTAACAACATATCTTGAGCGGGATGTCAGAGTTCTAAAAAAAATACCGGACCTTGACCAGTTTCAAAAATTTATAAAAATGTGTGCGGGACGCTGTGGCCAGCTTTTAAATTTATCGTCACTGGGAAATGATTGCGGGATCACACATAATACAGCAAAGGCATGGTTGTCTGTGCTAAGAGCAAGCTATGTCATTTTTACGCTGCAGCCGCATCATAAAAATTTTAACAAGCGATTGGTTAAAAGCCCAAAATTGTATTTCAATGATACAGGCCTATTATGTTACCTTTTGGGAATCTCAAAAGCAGAAGATCTTAAAACACACTCTTTAAGGGGTTCAATCTTTGAGTCATGGGTAATTTCAGAATTGTTAAAAGGAAGATACAATCGTGGATTAAAGGAAAACCTTTATTTCTGGCGTGATAATACAGGCAATGAAGTGGATTGTATTATAGAGCAGGGAAACAGTTTGATCCCGTTAGAAATAAAATCAGGAGAAACAATATCAAAAGACTTTTTTAAAGGTCTTCGCTACTGGTCAAAAATATCAGGGACAAGTCCATCGGAAGCATATCTGATTTATGGTGGAGATTTATCACAAAAAAGAAGCGATGGAGTTGTAGAGGGATGGAAATCATTTACAGAAAAGCTTCCCTTAACAATCTGATCATAGAACAGCAAACAACAAGTGAACAGACCGGGGTCTGCCCCTGACTTTTGGCAGACTTTTTAAACATAAATCAAAAACAAATGGATTCCCCGATTCCTCCTTTCCATCCTCCGTAGCAGGCTACTGCGGAGGACGGGCGCGAAAACGTTCAAGCTTCGGCGGGACATGCAAGTCTGGGAATGACCCACCGACGCTAAAGCTATGGTGGGCAGGCGGGGTGGGGTTGGATTCCCCGACCTGTCCCGCTATCCTGTCGGGGCGTCTTGTCCCGGCGTAGCCTTGGCTAGGACGGAAGCTTCAGCGAAGCCTGAAGCTTTATGCGTAGGCAGATTCCGCTATCCAATGATTATAAGACCAGATATTTTGACTTGATAATATAGCCAAATAGATATACTTTCACAGCCTGTCTTCATCTGTTAAGGCAGTTAAAATGTCTAAATTTTGGTTTAAATTATGAATAGTTTATAAAACAATTTCAGTTATGGATAAAGCTTTAAAAACGAGGTTAAACAGTGCGGAAAATGCTGGAGATATCCTGGATATATTAAATGATATGGCCTCCAGTATCGATATCATTCCGCTGGCAAATCTTCTCTGGAATGAGGAGCAGGAGCTCTGTTTTTTTCCTGACAACAGGCTTGTTGAGGTGTGGGACAGGGAAATTAAAAAGATACAGAAAGTATGCAAAGATGATCTCGCAAAGTTTGAAAGCAGGCTGCTGGAGCTGGATATCTTCTCTCAAAGATTTCTGACCTCTCTTGACAGCTGCTTTCAGGGCACAGCATCGTCACTTATGGGGTCCCTATCCAGGCTGCAGGAGTCCATATACATTCAATGGAAATCCCGGATGTCCGTAAACGCCTTTTTCCCGCTGTTTGAGAAAACATTCCGGGAAGGGGAGTTTGAAAAACTCAGTAATGAGCTTCATGACGGCAAAAGAGATGCAAAAAGATCCCTTGAATCTGTACACGCTGCTGCTAAAGGCTGTTTGTCCGGAGAGCATGAGGAACTCAGGCAGCAGTATCTTAAAAAAGCCCTGCTGGCATCAGCAATGCTGCGGGAGTCAATAAACAGGATTGTTTCCTTTTATGATAAAAAATGGAGACTTTTTCTGTCTTCGAAATAAGAGCAGTTATAAAGGAATTATTATATGAGTAGAATTAAAAGAGCTGATATTATCAGCCTTGTATTGATGATATGCATCCCGGTGCCATGTTTTTTTTATTTTGCGCTGCGTTTTTATACCGGTTTTGAAAAGAGTAATATTACAGGCCAGAATATCTGCCTTATAATTGCAGCCGCCTTTGTATGGGGCATGGCAGACATTGTCCGGCATTACATCTCCATTTTAAGAGAGAATGACTCTCTTGAACGCTTCAGCATTAAATTTTCAGCTGATGAAAATGCGGATCTCAGCAGTGAGTTCAAAGGCTCTATAATAAATCATCGTTACAATATCATCCTTTCACTCAGAAATTCCATTTCAGACATCAGGCATGAAACATTGTCTGAAATAATCAGCTCAAAAGAGTCAGGCAGAGCCGTCATGGCCAGGTATTTTATAGGTGCATGTGTCATGCTCGGTCTCCTCGGCAGTTTCCTCGGTCTTTTAAAGACAGTGGGCGGCGCATACAGTGCCATAGAAAGCGTGAGCAATTCTACCCAGCTTCTGACAAATCTCCATTCACCGCTGAGCGGAATGTCCCTGACCTTTTCGACCAGTATTATCGGTATTATCGCTTCCCTCTCTCTTGGCTTTGCATTTATTTTTTTAAATCGAAAACAGATGACCTTCCTCGCTGACCTGGAGGAGTTCACACAGACTGCCCTGATACCAAAGCTTAGTATCTCTTCCGGAAAAAGAATTGAGGATCTTCTTGAACGGCTTGTAAAGATAGAGGAGAACACCGGGGCATTTGTCAGCATGAAAGCAGAAATAGGTTCAGAGGCAAAAAGGATGATTTCCAGTATTGACGGTTACTATTCAAGGCTTTCTGATTCAATCCTGGAGAGGATGGAGAGCAGTATGCTTTCACTGGAAAATAACATTTCCGATTCTTTTGCATCACTTTCCGACTCAACATCCCTGTCAATAAAATCTCTTAACAGTTCTGTCGACAGTTCAGTGAAAGATATGACCTCAGACCTTCAGTCAGGTCTCAAAGAGTTTCTTGCTGGTGAAATGAGCATTGTGCAGGAGTTTGCAGGTAAGGTAGGCGAAAGCACCCGGGAGGGGATAAGTTCGAATATTGAATCTGTGGAAAAGCTGTACGGGGTTGTGACATCAGCCTTTGAGGAAGAGAGAACCCAGATAAAGATGCTCCAGGATGCGGTGGGGGATATGATCCTCAGCAGCAGGGAGACAATTATTGATCAGCAGAAGAGTGCTGCTCAGGATTTAAACAGTTTTCTTCATGAAGAAAAGTCAATGATCAGCAGTCTGCTTGAGGATTTGAGCACGAGAGGCCAGCAGGGCATTAAAGAGGCTCACTCCCTTATGGAGAGTCATTCAGAAAAAAGCATGGAACAAATGGCGGGTCTTCTTGCTTCAAACATGGATGCATACCGGGATTCTGTTGATTCTTTTATGGAAAAATGGAGCACTGTTCTTGAGTCGCGTATGGACACGTCCGTTAAAGAGATGCAGGAGAACACGAATCGTGTGTATAAAGATGCTCTTGACAGGAATGAGTCTATCATTTCCCAGAACCTGGATCTGTTTGAGAAGACGACCAAAGAGTTTCATGAGCTGGGGACAGGTCTGAAGCAGATGCATGAAGTTTACCGGGAAAGGCTCGATCAGACAGCACAGGTCATAGACCAGGCTGTCAGGGGTTTCAGGGATATGCTTGAAAAGGAGCATGAAACCAATGAAGACCTGTCGGAGAAAAATATTAAGGCCGGGGAACTGCTTGAAGAGGTTGCAGTGCTGCTTCAGAGCAATCAGGCTGAGATGAGTGCTTCTTTGTCCATGTTTGTACAGGGGATAGACAGCCTGCTCCAGGGTTTCCAGGTTAAAGCCGGAGAAAAGGATGAAGAGCAGACTCTTGTGCAGAACCTTGAAAAATCCCTTAATGAGCTTACGGAAAAGAGCGGCAGTGTGCTTAGTGAATATGTGGCAAGGAGCAGGGAGATCTATTCGGGTCTCCTTGAAAATCAGCTCCACCTGACCCGGAAGATTGAAGAGATGACAGGCGGGAAGAACTGATGTCACTCAAATATCAGGACCCGTTCAAAATGGTTTTCTGGCCGGCCTTTACAGACCTTGTTATCGGGCTTTTTGCCATCCTTGTGTTTACGCTTATTATCTCTGTAATTCAGCAGACAGGCCAGGCAAGACAGATAGAGATACAGAAGGAGAAGATCGAAGAGATCTCCAGGCAGAATGAAAAGCTGGAAGAAGATCTCCAGGATGCAATCAATGCAGGTCTGATCTCAGTAAAAGACGGCCATATCGACATAATGACAAATATCCTGTTTGCTACCGGCAGCAGCGAGATCAATACCCATGGCAGGGAGCTCCTGAAAAGCCTTGTTGTTCCCCTGACAAATTTCATTTCCAATAATGCTGACATACTTATGATAAGCGGTTTTACAGACGACAAACCCATACATACAAATCAGTTTCCTTCAAACTGGGAGCTCTCCACAGCAAGGGCCACAGAGGTTGTTAGGCAGCTTACCGACCATGGATTTCCTTCGAACCGGATTTTTGCGGCCGGTTTCGGAGAGCACCACCCGATTGTCGCCAATTCCGATAACCGGAACAGGCAGCGGAACAGGAGGGTTGAGATAAGCAGGATCTCAATTAAACTTCCCGGGATGCATACAGAGGAACAATGACCGAGATATTATCCGATCAAGAGAAAGAGATAAAATTTATACTTGATGCCGCTCTTAAATTCTCATGTTCTGCTCAGCCCTGGAGAGGTGAATACCTGAAAGGTATTGTCCTTAAGATTGAAGAAGCCCTGTCTGCTGAAAAGGAAAATGTCTTTAGATCACTGCTTCAAACCTGTCATAAAATTATTAAAGAGTGGGATATAAACACCCTTAAACAGGATCAAAAGAAACAGGATTTATGCACATGCACTGAAGATAACAATATATGCAAAGATATTGCGGAATATCTTGAGCAGGGGAAAGCCTTTTTAAAAAACCTCCCCGGGGCAGAGGAGTCTTTACCCGGACAGCCTGATTATCCTGTTCCGAAAGAAGAAGCAGAAGAAGGTGATAAAAACGGGATATGGGAACAGTACCGCAGATGGTCTGAAACAGAGATCTCAGCATGGGATGAACTCTGCTCCGATTATCTTGTCAGGATCAGGTTTTCCGAGAACCTGGATTTTTCTGAATACGTTTCCGAAACCTGGGGACCCTACAACACAAAATTCAATATTATAAAGGCGCTGGAACTGCTAAAGGGATTTGACCGTGAATGGCTCGAATCATACCTTATGCTCTACAGTTCTATTGGAAAGGAACAGCTGTAAAAATGAAGGAAAGGGGCCAAGGATTCAAGGGGTCGAGGATTCGAGTGTCTATTTTGCTATTGCGCAACACCCCTTTAGTCGTGTCATGCGTCAACAGTCGGTCTCCCTCCTCTGGCGCATTAGCATCAGGCTAAAAGAGGCTGAAATAAAAGGAGATATAGGTGTAGGGTGCGGGCCTTGCGCCCGCCCGAATAGGATATCCAGTCATCCACCATAGGGCAGCATTATAGTAAAACAACGGAAAAATATCACAGTTAGAGAGTCTTATGGTTGGCATAAATTGCAAAAAGCAGGCGGACGCAAGGCCCGCCACTACACCTGCAAATATGTTCTACATGACTATCGGAATATAAAAGAAAGATTAAATAACCATTAATGCAAACCATTTTAAATCGCTTAGCTTGATGCTAATGACCTCTGACGACTGCGGATCATCCGAACACAAAGTCTGCGTGTGTCTGCGAATGTCTGCGGTTAATAAAAAAAAGGGGGCAAACACATCCGCCTTCGCCGTGACTGCAGCGAGGAAGGAATGTTCGCCCCCATTTTTTATTATTTGTATTAGCTGTTTGCTGAATGCTGATCGCTGACAGCTAAATATTTACAGCGCCATCCCCATAACCCTGTTCAACCGTTTTGCAAACTCTACAGGCTTTTCAATCTCTGCGCCTTCAACAAGCATGGCCTGTTCAAGAAGAAGATAGCTTATATCGGTGATAAGATCCTTATCTTCGGTTTTTTCAAGTTTTTTAACGATCTCATGATCCGGGTTAATCTCAAGTATGGGTTTAAAGCCGGGCATATCTTTCTGGCCCATGGCCTTTAACATATGCTGCATCTGCACTGTGGGGTCATTTTCATCTGCTACAATACAGGCAGGGCTTTCACTCAATCTGCTGCTTGAAACTACATCCTTTACGTTTTCTCCAAGGGCTTCCTTCATCTTTTCAAGAAGCGGCTTAATCTCTTCTTCTTTTTCCTTGTCCTTATCATCCTTAAGTTCATCGGATGTGCCGCTTCTGTTAACAGATTTCAGGTCTATATCCTGATATTTACCAATTGAAGGAACAACAATCTCATCAACCTCATCATCCATTATAAGGACTTCGATATCTTTCTTTTTGTAAGCCTCTATAAGCGGAGAATTTCTTAAGGTATCTTCCTTGTCGCCGGTGATGTAGTAGATAGCCTTCTGGTCTTCCTTCATTCTTTCCTTGTATTCAGCAAGGCTTGTTACTCCGTCAACCTTTGTTGACTTAAACCTTACAAGCTCGAGAAGAGCATCCCTGTTTACAAAGTCAGAATAAAGCCCTTCCTTAAGCGGACGGTTGTACTGGCTGATAAACTCGTTATAAAGATCCTTTTTATCTTCAGCCATTTTTTTAAGTTCGCTCAGGATTTTTTTGACAGAAGCTGAACGGATTCTTGAAAGAACCACATTCTTCTGAAGTATTTCACGGCTTACGTTAAGAGGCAGATCCTGTGAATCTATGATACCGCGTATAAAGCGGAGATATGTGGGAAGGAGCTCTTTGCCGTCATCCATTATAAACACTCTTTTTACATAGAGCTTTACTCCCGGAGCGTAATCCGCATTGTACAGGTCAAAGGGAGCTTTTTTAGGCACATAGAAAAGAGTCGTATACTCCTGGGCCCCTTCCGCCTTTGTGTGGAGATAAAAAAGAGGATCATCCATATCGTGAAAAGATGTTTTATAAAACTCGTTATAATCCGCGTCCGCAAGATCTGTCTTCTGACGAGTCCAGAGTGCAGATGCTGTATTGACCTGTTCTACCTTCTGCTCTTTCTTTTCGGTCCTGTTATCGCCCTCCCCTTCATATGTTGTATCCATATATTCAAGGAAGATCGGAAATGGGATGTGATTGGAGTATTTTTTAATTATATCTTCAAGCTGCCAGCGGGCGGCATATTCTTTACCCTCATCATTCAGGTGAACAGTAATAGAGGTTCCGTGGCCTTCTTTTTCGGCTTCTGTTACACTGTATCCGCTTTTTCCGTCACTGGACCATTTCCAGGCCTTATCATCTCCGGCTTTTTTGGTAAGCACTTCAACCTTGTCTGCAATCATGAATGCGGAATAAAAACCAACTCCGAACTGACCGATAAGATTGATGTCATCAGCCGGGTTTTCATTAAGCCTGCTGATAAAACTCTTTGTACCTGAATTAGCGATTGTTCCAAGCTGGCTGTTAAGATCTTCTTCATTCATACCAATTCCGGTATCGGATATTGTGAGGTATTTTTTATTTTCTTCGTCAAAGGAGATATCAATCCGCGGGTCAAAGGGGATTGACTTATAGGCTTCATCCGTAAGGTTAAGGTATTTCAGTTTATCAAGCGCATCTGATGCGTTGGAGATAAGCTCCCTGACAGCTATTTCCTTATGGGAATAAAGTGAATGGATAATAAGCTGCAGCAGTTGATCTACTTCTGTTTTAAATTTACGTTTGGACATCTTTCCTCCAGTTTCTTTTCTTTAATAATTTCGTTATTTTAAACCGGTAATCTCGGACCTGCCGTCGATTTGATGATATTTTATGCGCGAAAAACATAAGCCTGATTATTGGTTTGTCAAGGCGAATTTTTTTCTTTATTATATTAAAGCATCATTTCATATTACTCTGTTTTAAGACCATGCCCGTATTAAGATCTTTTTTAATAACCTCATAATTTTTCAGGAGGACAAAATAACAGCAATGATAATTAAAATAATAACTGTTGTAATTCTGCTGATATTGATACTGGGGATTATACTGTTCAGGTCAGCTCCAAAAGCCTATTCGGCAGAAGGGGCTTATGTTCTGGGACACAAAATGAAAGATATTGACGGTACGGAAGTGGACCTGTCCCAATATGAGGGCAGGGTTCTCATGATAGTTAATGTTGCATCCAAATGCGGGCTGACATCCCAGTATGACGATCTGGTAACCATACATAAGCAATACAGAGACAAAGGATTTGAAATCCTTGGTTTTCCGGCAAATGACTTTTTAGGCCAGGAGCCGGGGACCAATAAAGAGATAAAAACCTTCTGCAGGTTAAACTATGATGTAGAGTTTAAAATGTTTTCTAAAATTTCAGTAAAAGGTAAAGATATTGCACCGTTGTATAAACAGCTTACATCAAAACAGGAAAACGGATCATTCGGCGGTAAAATAAGATGGAATTTTGATAAATTTATTATCGGAAAAAACGGAAAAGTCGCAGCACGGTTTGCACCAACAACTAAACCGACATCAGAAAAAATTATCGCAGCTATTGAAAAAGAACTTTCAAAATAGAAAGAACGATTTAAGGAGTTAAAAGCATATGCAGGTGCAAAAGGCAGCAGGCCGGCAGGATGAACAGTTTAATAATGATATAATTTCAAAGGCAATGCTGGCATGGGGTAAACACCTTGATCAGGTAAAGCCTGAAATCTCTATCCAGGGAAGTCCTGAGCGCTGTACCTTTAGAACAGCTGTAACCGACACAGATGGAAAGACTTTTATTCTGGAAGTAATTCCTTCAGCAGATTATGACAAAAAGCTATCTATAGGCAGAAACCTTGATACTCTTCACCGGAAAGGCCTGCCTGTAGTATCCTATCTTCCCGGATTAAACGGTTCCACCCTTCAGGAAATATCAGGCCATTTCTGGCAGTTATCCGTTTTTATAGAAAGCGAAGAGCTGGACCGTTTGACTTACTGGCAGGAAGGATGGCGGGGTGAGGCCCTTGCGGATTTTATCGCAGACCTCTATTTAAATACTCAGGATGAAAACTGGAGCAGAGGCCCGGGGTTTTCTCTGCCCTCTTACATTGACAGACTTACCAATACTATAAATAGACGCAGACCTGCACTGTTTAAAGAAATATCACCTGTTCTGGATGTGATTAAAAACAAGCTGTACCCTGTATATGATTCGATACCTCAACGCTTCAGCCATGGTGATCCGCATCCCATGAATGTGCTGTGGGGCAAAGACAGAATTAAGGCTGTTATAGACTGGGAATTTAGCGGACTTCGCCCTGTTTTATACGATGCAGCACTTATTACCGGCTGTGTTGCATCAGAGGCTCCGGAAGCCCTGGAATCCTCATTTATAAAGACTTTTTTTAAAAGGATCAGAACACGGAAAATATTTTCACCTGAACAGTATAAACTGCTGCCCCTGTTTATTGTTGCACAGAGGTTTGCATGGCTCTCCGAATGGTTAAGACATAATGATACCGAAATGATTGAATTTGAGTGTTTTTATATGGACCATCTGCTTAACAGTAACCTGAATCAACTTTTGCAGTGATTGTATAATAATATGAATTAAAAAAACAGAACGCTCAGGTAAAGACATGAAAATAGAAGAAACGGAATATGTATACAAAGAACTGGCAGACAGCTATGACCATCAGGTCAGAGAATACAGCAGTTATGCCCATGATGTTATTTTCGGAATGAGTTTTGAGCATGTTAAAAAATCCGAAAAACTTCTTGATATTGGAATTGGTACCGGGCTGGCATCAATTAAATTTGCAAAACTCGGGCTCGAGGTTTTTGGTCTGGACTTCTCGCAGGAAATGCTTGATGAATGCAGATCAAAATCATTTGCAAGGGAGCTTCAAATATTCGATTTAACCGCCTCCCCTCTTCCATATGCTGCAGACTATTTCAATCATGTTATCTGCTGCTCAGTACTTCACTTTATCGGGAACCTGGAAAACCTTTTTAAAGAAGCGGCACGGGTGATGAAACCGGGCGGGATATTTTCATTTACCATTGCCCCTCATAATAAAAAAGCACCTTTTCTGAAGGAAGACACTGCATGGGGAGTGCCCATATTCAGGCACTCTCCTGATTACATTATGGAGCTGCTGAACCAAAACGGTTTTGAGCTGCAAAAAGAACAGAGGCTGTTAATGAAAGGAGCAGACAGGATTAATTTTGATATGCTTTTTTCCGCTTATGTTTCTAAACTTATCAGGCAGTAATAAGTAAATCATAAAATAGCCGGCATTTTAAAATATCTGCCAGGTGCCTATCCGAAAACAAATTATTTTATACAATGCTTCCCAAAAAATACCTCGAACAGCAGAAGAGCTTTTTTTACGCAGCTGATCCTGTTTACCTTAAAATAATTTAAGTTACCTGATCCCACTTAACCAGTTGAAACAAATACCCATTCATCATCGCCAATAACTTATTTTAATTTAGTTTAATTATATTCAATTGATTTATTTATTTTATTGATTTATGTTTTTATTCAAACTCAGGGCATATCATGCGGTCAGTTCAATATTCGGTATATCCCCGTAAATTTTCCGTCCCGACAGGAGTTTAAATCGACATATTCTCAGGAGGATAAAATGATGAAACAGATTAAAAGCAGGTTTTTATTATTCATCATACTTCTTATTTTCTGTTCGGATTCCGGCGCAGCAGAAATAGCATTAAACGGAACTTCAATTACAGTTAACGGAAGCGGAGTTACAGTTAGCGGATCAACTGCAACTATAACATCCGCCGGTACGCACAGTATTTCAGGCACACTTTCCAACGGCCAGATAATTGTGGATACATCGGATAGCGGTGATGTAATCCTTGAGTTTAACGGAATTGATATTTACAGTTCTTCAAGCGCACCGGTTTATGTGCTGAATGCGGACAATGTAATTATTAACCTTAAGGCTGACACGGAAAATTTTCTGACCGACAGCACCTCATATACGGTTAATGCAGATGACGAACCGGATGCTGCTTTATTCAGCAAGGATGATCTGGAGCTTACAGGCAGCGGCTCTTTGACTGTTGATGCAAATTATAATAACGGGATAAAGAGTAAAGACACACTCATTATTTCAGGCGGAAACATAACTGTCACATCCGTGGATGATGGAATTATCGGTAAAGACTATATAAGTATTACAGGAGGAAACATAACCGTTAATGCGCAGGGAGACGGATTAAAATCAACCAACGACAGCGACACAGAACTCGGTTATATTTCCATTGATGACGGAACAGTTGACATTACATCAGGAGCCGATGCCATACAGGTAGAAACAGATGTTATAATCAGCGGTGGAGACATCACAATTTTAACCGCCGGCGGACACTCTGCCTCTCTCGGCGAGGATGATACGGCAAAGGGAATCAAGTCGCCTGCAGATATAACCATCACCGGCGGCAACATCACAATTGATTCTGCAGACGACTGCATTCACTCAAACGACACAATAACAATAAACGGCGGAACATTTGTGCTTGCTTCCGGTGATGACGCTGTCCATTCGGACACATCCCTTGAAATTAATAATGGAGATTTTGATATAACATGGAGCTATGAAGGACTTGAAAGCGGCATTATAACAATTAATGACGGTACATTTCATATTCTGGCAACTGATGACGGCATAAACGTGGCAGGCGGAAACGACAGTTCCGGAACCACCAACCCCGGCATGCCGGGGAGTGATTTCAATACATCCACAGGAAGCTACTATCTCTATATAAACGGAGGATTTATTTTTGTAAATACCGGAGGAGACTATGATTCGGACGGAATTATTGACGGAGGCGGTGACGGCGTTGATTCAAACGGATCAATTGAAATGACCGGCGGCACACTTATTATAAACGGCCCCATAAGCAGTTCCGGCGGTAACGGTGCCCTTGACTATGACGGCAGCTTTAAAATCACAGGAGGTTTGCTTTTAGGCGCAGGCAGCTCAAGCATGGCTCAAATCCCGGGCGGCACATCAACCCAGTACTCAGTTCTCCTTACCTATTATTCAACACAGTCAGCAGGTACTATGGTCCATGTAGAGTCGGAAGACGGAGAAAAAGTATTTACCTTTGCACCGGCCAACAATTATAACTCCATTGTATTTTCATCACCGGACCTTGAATACAATGCCACCTATTATGTTTATTACGGAGGAAGTTCAACAGGAACATCCCGCTATGGTCTGTATGAAGACGGTTTTTATGTTCCCGGAAAAAGATATACAAGTTTTCCCATGTTATATATTTCGGAAGGGGTATACAGATGCGGTTCCACAGACAGCGACAGCGACGGAGTCTATGACTGCGTGGATGACTTTCCCAATGACGGTGATGAATGGCTGGATACGGACCTGGACGGAACAGGCAATAACGGGGATGAAGACGATGATAATGACGGAATGCCGGATGAATGGGAAACAGCCTACGGGCTCAACCCGTTTGAAGATAACAGCAGCGAGGACCCTGATGAAGACGGGTACACCAACCTTGAAGAATACCTGGCTGGAACAGTACCTACAAATAGCAGCTCTTATCCTTTAAGCATAACTGAAGAAGATTTTTCATGGAGAAGTGTCCCGGAAGGATACTCTGCGCCATGGACATATGTATCTCTTGGAGCAGGAGACTACAGCGGAACAGGTAACACTGCATCATATGATGAATGCAATGACAGTGCTGCAAGGGCAGTAAACAGGGCAGCTGAGTCCGCGCTTGAAATATCTGCGGCTGATCCGGGCCTTAACCCGGACCTGTCCGAACAGGAATATATTGACGCTGATGTTCTTGAATGCGGAAGCAGCAGTATACTTAATTCTCTTGAATACATAAAAAATACAGGGATCACTGACAGCACCACTGAAGAAAATAAAAAAATCTACGGCTGGAGTTATATCAGTAAAGACGACAGCCAGGCATGGCTTGATATGTCGGCAGATGATACATTTGAGATCATCAGAAATGCAATTGACAATAAAGGCGTTTTAATTGCAGGCCTTTATGGGGGCGGTGCCCTGGATGACAGCGGATACATGTACTGCAACGGAAATAACAGCGGAATACTGTATAATGTTAACATTACCGGATACCATTATGTGTATGATACTGATGGAACAATCATAAGAGACCAGAGCTATCTGGAAGCCGCATTAAACAATACAGAAACAGACCGGGGCCTGGTGAAGGTAAGACTGGACTGGAGTGATGATAACGGGTCGGACGGACAGTGCGGCATTGGAGATTCAAGACCCGTATATATAGAGCTGACAGACCCGGCAGAGCTGCTTGTAAATTCATCACAGGAAATGGAACAGGGCTGGAATCTTTATTCTGTTCCGGTCGAACTGGAAACAACCGGTATCCAATCGGTTCTTGAAAATACAATGTCAGATATTGTAAGTGTTTGGGCCTATAAAGGTGCATCATGGAAAGTATATGATCCTACTGCTCCAGACTTCAGTGATCTGACAGTAATGGAACCTGGTTCCGGCTACTGGATTAATGCTGATAACGAATTCACACTCAGTTTTACAGGAACAGTTTCAGCCGGTTCCCTGAGCCTTGAAGCAGGCTGGAACCTGGTCGGGTACAATACAATGAAAACTGTCCAGACATCGCGTGCAGTATCGTCAATAAGCGATTATCTTGTAAGCGTATGGGCCTATAAAGACGGAACATGGAAGGTATATGATCCGGCGGCTCCGGATTTCAGTGACCTGACAGCAATAGAGCCTGGTTACGGTTACTGGATCAACACGACGGACTCATGTACCTGGACCCTGCCCTGATCTGACATAAAAAATTAAGACATGCGGTTAAATTAAAACAGTTGACATCAGTGTTTAGTATATATACACTTACTCTATGAAAAATGAAATAGCACATAAACTTCATGAAAAATTTGCAGAAATAGTAAAACTTGCAGGTGAAGCGGAAAAGGCTCCCAGGACATACGGCACGGAATTTCCGATGACAAGCAGTGAAATCCACCTTATAGAGCTGATAGGAGACAATGAAGCCAGGTTAAGCGTAACAGATCTTGCAAAGACAATAGGAGTAACAAAGGGTGCCGTCTCCCAGACGCTCAAAAAGCTTGAAAATAAAGGCTTTATAGCCAAAGAGACTGACCCTTTGAACCTGTCGAGAATTATTGTAACACTTACCTCCAGGGGAAAAACAGCCTACTATTCCCACAGGGACTGGCATGAAACAATGGATGGAGGTTTTAAAGATTTTTTTGATAATCTGTCTGGTGATGAATTGTCATTTTTATATGAGACATTAATTAAAATAGAAAGTTTTTATAAAAAAGTTATGGAGTAATATTTTTTTCACCATAGTGTTTAGCACATATACACTTTAGCTGGGAGATTAAAAAATGAAAAGCACAGAATTAAAAGAAAAAGAATCTGCACATGTATGCCCTCATCAAATGGCGTTTATGCTCGACAATCCTTTCCGGAGGCTCTTTCAGAATCCGGCAAAAATGCTGCGGCCCTATATCCCGGAGGGCAGCACTGCAATGGATATTGGCTGCGGCCCGGGATTTTTTACAATAGACATGGCAAAACTTGTCGGCCCGAAAGGAAAGGTAGTAGCGGTTGATCTTCAGGATAAAATGCTTGCTCATGTACAGAAAAAGGCAAGAAAACATAAGGTCCAAGACCGTATTGAGTTTTTCAGGTGCGGACAGGACAATATCGGTTACACAGGAAAAGCGGACTTCATACTTGCATTCTACATGGTGCACGAAACACCTTCACCGCGCAGATTTTTGGAAGAGCTGAAAACAATGCTTAACGAAAAAGGTAAAATACTGATCGTTGAACCCAAAATGCATGTAAGTAAAGAACTGTTTGAAGGCATGGTATCGGAAATCAAGGATCTGTGTTTCAGGGTTCTGGACTTTCCTAGTAAAATGGGCGGGCGCAGCGTACTGATATCCGGTTAAGCAGACTTATACTTCAACAAGTCCGTGCTGCAGAATAAAACAATATTGCCGGATAAAACACCATATATCTGTAGAATCAAACCATACAATAGGATTTAAGGCTGTCTTTGATTTTCAGAAATCAACTTCATCAATGAGCTTCTGCATCCATCCGGCAATATTCACATTCTTATTTGGATAAAAATCGGGAATATAGGGTTTTATATCAATGACCGGGCTTCTGTCTATCGCATCAAGGCCCGAAACATGAAGAACGTTTTCTTCTCTTTTATGCAGGCGGGCAACAGTCATGAGGATAGGATTAGGCCGTGCAGGGCTGCATGTGGAAAAAATTCCCTTAACTGGATTTTCCTTTCTCCCCATAGGGTGAACACTGGTTAAAAGACGGCTGGCTTCAGGAACTTTATGTCCCCAGTAAAGTATTGCAAGATGTGAAAATTCATCAATCCCGTTAAGTAGATTTATATACGGCTTGCCTATTATGATTTTTGATATGGCATCGGTTGTATCTGAAACTCTTTTTTTAACATCTTCCATAGTACCCTGCATTTCAATCCCATTTTCGCCCGATTTAAGAAAAGGCTCATCCACATCATTACAGATAACTCCGACTACCCTCAACACCATACTGCTGGGCATTTCTTCGGTCAGATAATGCAATTTTCTGATATGTTCCATAATACTGCTCCTTTTTAATATTAACTGGTACCATCCATAAAGAATAAAAGCCTGGATAGAGCTTTCAGCATTCAGCTGTCAGCTGAGACTCCGCCTAAAACACATTTTGCTCTAAGCTGTATGCTGATGGCTGACCGCTAACTGACAGGCTTAACTTTTTACTGCCGGACTCTATTAATACATTTGATCGACCTGTAGATGGTTTTCAACATAATCCTGAACAGCTTCTTCCAAAGATCGAAAATGAAGCGGGCAGCCTGTATTTTTAAGCCTTCCCATTTCAGCCCGGGTAAAATACTGATAGTTGACACGAATATTCGCCGGCATATCTATATATCTGATCACGGGTTCTTTACCCATGGCTTTAAATATTGCATTTACCAGGTCATTCCATGACCTTGCCCTGCCCGTCCCAAGGTTGAACAGGCCGTTTGCCTGAGAGTACATCAAGAGCCACCACATCACATCAACACAGTCTTTTACATATATAAAATCCCGCATCTGCTGACCGTCGGCATATTCATCCCGGTAAGATTTAAAAAGATTTACACTGCCTTTTTCTTTTATCTGGTGAAAGGCCTTGAACACCAAGCTTGTCATATCACCTTTATGATATTCATTCGGCCCGAACACATTAAAGAATTTCAGACCGGCAATTTTATCAAGAAGACCGACCCGCCGTGCATAAAGGTCAAAAAGATGTTTTGAATATCCGTAAATATTAAGAGGAGAAAGAGAATTGAGATCAGCTTCATCGGAAAAACCCTTTTTTCCGTCACCGTATGTAGCCGCACTGCTTGCATAGAGAAAGCGTATATTCTTTTCGACAGCCCACTCTGCCAAAATTCTGGTAAACCTGTAATTATTTTCTATAAGGAAATCGGCATTGGTTTCGGTAGTGCTTGAACATGCCCCCATATGAACAACAGCCTGAGGATCATAACATATTTTTTGTGTTTTTATCTTCTCTAAAAAGTCATCCCTGTGCATATAATCTGTAAATTTTAATTTTCTCAGATTTTTCCATTTGATACTGTCCTTAAGGTTATCAACAATGAGAATATCATCAATCCCTTCCCGGTTGAGCTTCTGCACAAAAACACTTCCGATAAAACCCGCGCCGCCTGTAACTATAACTTTTTTCATGACAATCCGATTCTCCTTTCATTGAGCACTGCAAAGGCTGCATTCGGAGCATATTTCCTGAAAACATGAGAGACAGTAAACATTGTTATGATAATCCACAGAGCGGTTTTTCAGAACCTGGTGACCGCAGTGGCAGCATGTTAAATATATGCTCGGGACTTCAAAAGATGCATGACTTTTCTCAACAGTTTTCCGGTTAAAAAGCTCTTCCGGTGTAAGAGCCAGCAGTTTTTCAATACGGCAGTCCATCAGTTTCTGAAAATGGACCGCTTCCTCAAGTGTTATCCGGTTATTTAATATTTTCTGTTCCAGGCAGTCAAATTCATCCTCGTCTCCGTACTGCTGTGGTTCCAGAGAAAACATAAATCCTGTTCCGGTGTCATTTATCAGGAGCGAATAAATATGCTTGCCGAAATCCATAACCTGCAGTCTCTGGTTTCCAAAGGTTGCACCAAGCAGGATCTGTATCGCATCAATGGCAGATGTACAGTTCTGTGCAAGAATCGAAATACTTGAATTCAATCCGCTTACTTCGGAAACCAGGTCCTGTATATATTCGCTGAGCTTTGCACCTATAATCAGATCGGGGCAAATGTGCCCGTGAAAATCCACGAGTCTCTTCATTGTCATATTCAAAAGCATCTTCCTGTCCTCCCGGTAGAGAGCCATCAACTCATTATCATTTAGAATCCTGAAGCATAAAATCCAGTTTCCTTCCTGCAGTTCACCGCTTCCGCCCAATTTTTTCATCTGGAAGTAAATGAAAAAAACTTCATTTTCATCAGCATTCACCAGATACCCATTTGCAAAAAAGCCTTCCTTCTTTAAAAACCTGCCAAGTATTTCTCTGACCACATAAGTTTTTTCCCCGTACACAAAAGAAAGGGGAACCTGGCCGGCATTATCAAAATCAACCGGCACCTTTGTCTGAATATACTCCACAAGCTCGTGCTTAATAGATCTCAGGGCTTCTGCTCTTTCCATTTTATTATCACTTCCTGTTCTAGTTTAATATTGCCAGACCCCGACAGGGTAAAAAAATAAAAGGCCGCGAAGATACATTTCCGTTCGGAAAATATGACCTTCGTGGCCTTTTGGTATTATTTTCTTAAAGTCAGGTTACCCGGTCTTCATTTTGTAGCCGGGTATAATCAGCTTCTGCTGTTAAAATTCTTAATAATTTTTAACTGAGTCCATGCATCATGTCAACCCTGATCCACCATCAAAGTGTCATCTACGGCGTTACCTTCACTCGTTTCTCCCTGCGGCGTACCGTCGTACGTCTCAGTCGACATTCCTTCGGTGCCTTGCACCTAACACCTTGCGGGTGCCCAGACCATCCAAAATCCACAGTTATTATTGCCATAAAATATTTGCAGATAGATTTTAACAACATTTTATATTTCTTTGATCCCTGATCCAATTTACAACTGCGCTGATTTGTTCAACAGTTGAGCTGCAGCAGCACCCTATTATATTTGCCCCGGCCTCTATAACTGCCATTGCCTTTTCTGCAATCTGTTCGGGCGTTTCACGGCAGCATTTTAGGGCAGCAGAAAAATCTGAGTCGGCATGCACAAGTACAGGTGTTGTACTGTCAATATTTCTTATTTCACTCACAATATCTATCATACCGTCCATTCCGTTACAGCAGCTGCTTCCTATTATATCGGCTCCGGCCTCTTTTACTGTTTCAATAGCCTCGGCAAGAGAGACTCCGTCCGCTGTAAAATATCCTCCTGATTTTTCTTTAAAAGCAAAGGTGCAGATTGTCTCATACTCGGTTGTTTCTTTTACAGCTCTTACTGCAAGCTCAGCTTCTCTTGAATCATTCATTGATTCGACACACAGGGCGTCAGCCCCACCTTTTACAAGTGATTTTGCCTGTATACAAAACCCGTCATAGATTTCCTCTTCATTAATATCTTCACCGTTCAGTTTCTTTCCTGTCGGGCCGATAGAACCCAGAACATAATGATTTTCTCCAGCCACTTCCTTTGAAATTTGTGCAGCTATTATGTTTATATTAGGTGTTGCTGCTTCAAGTTCATAGTATGCCAGTTTAACAAAATTAGCAGCAAAACTGTTTGTCAAAATAATATCAGCTCCGGCATCAATAGATTCTTTGGCTATTTCCATAACATCATCACAATGAGTCATATTCCAGAATTCAGAACAGGCTCCGGGTTTCAACCCTTTTCTGAAGAGTTGTTTTCTCCATTCGCCATCAAGAACAAGCAGATTGCCGTTTTGAACTTCTGTAACAATTGACAGCATATACCCCCCTGACATTAGCCATGACTATTAAGCAGAAATACTTGTCAGATTCCAGCATGGAGTGCAGTTCAAGTATAAAATAATCATGGTTCCTTAAATGAATTATCAGTATTTTTTATCAATCGTCTTGCCCTTAAGCCGTAAAGAATCCCGCATAAACCAAAAATAACTGACAGTCCCGTAACAGCCTTTCCGGCCTGCTCTGCTGGAGAATACATAACGATATTACTTCCATTGTTATCAGAGGTTTCAGCTTTGGCATCGACTGTTAAATCAAGGGCAAGACGATGTCCCATTCCATCCAGGACCTCAACACTCCACGGTCCCGGATTTCCGGGTTTAAACATAAAACAGCCGAGCAGGTCTGTACGGCCGATCTGAAAGGGAGTATCAGACCCCGGACCGGTGATCTTTACCTCTGAATAATTCATGGGTTCACCGTCATTATAAAAAGCAGTTACACAATATCCTTCGGATTTAACAATACTCCCGTTTGTACCATGAGCCCACAAAGTTGCTGCACACATGCATAAGGCAGCAGCTAATACAGCTGTTATAAATTTCATCTTCCGCACTCCTGCTCATCACTCCAATTAATCAATTTCAAAAGTAAGTGTGGCTGAAAACTTGATTGTGTCGCACTCACTCCTGTCCTGATAATCTTCATTATATGAAGTGGCGATAAGCCACTGCCCCTTTTTAAGCATCTTTATTTTTGCTTCACCATCTGCGTTTGTTTTTGTTGTATATGCGTATGTATCCTTTTCCTCCGAAAAACCTTTATAGGTCGCATGAATATATGTTGATGCCAGAGGTTTCCCCTTAAACATTAATTTCACCGGCATAACATCCCCCGGTTTTAAAGCCGAAGAATTCACAAGAGGAACTATTTCAAGATCATGCCCGACAGGTTTCAATATAGATGAATCATTTCCCCTGCCTGCATTTACAATCCCCTTTCCAAATTTGATGGAGTAGGTGCAGCTTATAACATTTTCAAGGCCTTTTTTTGAATGATCGCTTTTGTAGCCTTCAATTGTCTTTGTCCAGAAACGGGGCTTCTGGGCAGATACAACAAGATAAGCGCCCTGCCCTTTTAATACCTGAGAAGTTTCATACCCTGCCCCCTTCCCCTTGATAATATCCATTTTTTTGCCGCCGGGAGTCAGAAGGTAAACCTCTTTAAGATTATTATCTTCAATCAGATCCTCTGCAGGAAACACATGATCATATGCCAGCTTCATACTGAGTCTCTTCCCTTTTTCGGGAGTAAAATCATCCGGCTCAATCCACAGGTCATGGGCAAAACAGTTGAGGTTAAAGGTACAGAAAATAAGTATAACTATACAAAACCCTGAAATTCTTTTCATATTTATAAAACTCATATTATTCTCCCTGTTATTAATAGCTCATGGAAAAAGTTAAAAACGTCCCTCTCGGATTAGCCGTTCTGTATGATGATGCTGATTCATAGCTAGGGTAACGTTTATCAAAGGCATTTGTAACATCAAGAGAGACGGTGTACCTGTTATAGGTATAACCGGCCTGAATATCTGTAACCCAGTAATCCATGGTGCTTCTCCTGATTCCTGTGTAGTTGACTGCATAGGCTTCCTTGTTAGAATCACCAACGTATCTGCAGTCAAATCCCGCAAAAAAGCCCTGCTGCGGCTTCCATTTTGCGCCGATACTGTACAGCCACTTTGAAACCAGCTCTATGTCAGATCCCGAGTAGTTAACACCGTTATTAACATAATGGGTATATTCACCATCAGTGTATGAAATGTTGCCGTATATCTGCAGATTTTTTACAGGCATGATATTCATATCAAACTCAACACCTTTGCGCCTTGTTTCGCCCTGGTTAGTTTTGGTGCTGAGAGAAGTATCGGTGACTATCTCATTATCCACATCAAGAATGAAACCGGTAAAAGTGGCATCCATATGTGCAATGGATGTAATTTTAAGACCGACCTCATACTGCCGGTATGTTTCTTCGGTAAGATCGGGATAGTTGAATTTATCGTATCCGCCCGGAAGCCTGAAACCTTCACCGTATGTGCTAAAAACCGTGTATCCGGCTACAGGCGTGAATTCAATGCCGGCTTTGGGGCTGAAAATATCATATTTTTCCATACTGGTTTCTCTGCCTGAAAGATGATCTTCCAGGTCACCGTCCATGTGATCATACCGGCCGCCAAGCGTCAGCACCCATTCTTTTGTCAGTGAAAGCTGGTTTTGAAAAAACAGAGAATATGTATTGATCGTTGAGTCACCGTCAACCGTAAGTATCTCTCTTGCATCACGGATACGGCTCGGATTCTGGGCATTTATAGTATGGGTAAGTTCCACCTGACCATCTATTCCGATTGTCAGAGCATTTTCCATACCGTAAAAATCACTGTTTTTTATATAACTCACACTTCCGCCAAAAATATCACGATCATGATATTCCTCATCAACCCTTGTGATACGGTCTCGGTAGCGAGTAAGATTGCACCTGTAACCGTAAAGCATAAAATTAATAAAGTCGTTTTCCGAAATATCATATGTAACATTGGAACTCATCCCATAGCGGTGTCTTTTACCTCCGCCCTGTGTCGCTGCGCTCCAGTATTCTCCGGCCAGCCATTGTTCCTCGGTAAGATATTCGGGATGATCCCATTCGGTTGCATTAAAATTAAACGCCAGAGACCCCACAAGGCTGCTGTTAAAATCATATGTATATTTTGCAGTGGCATTACCTTTAAGCCATTCCGAATTTTGAGTCGCGCCCTCGGACCTTGAGAGCTCCACACCGTAAACAGTGTTTAACTTTCCGTCTTCATGCCCTGTTGATGCAGAAAATTTCTGACGGTCCCAGCTGCCGAAGCCCAGTTTATAATTATTGAAAGTTCCACGGTGTTTTGTGACGATATTAACAACACCGGCCCTTGCAAACTGACCGTAAAGTGCGGAGGAAGGCCCCTTTATAACTTCCACATAATCAATATCTTCAGGAATAAGAAGGTTATAGTCAGCATAACCGTCGCCATGCGATGTAGATTCATTGATGGGCACGCCGTCAATAAAAAGAGCAACGCCCGTATTGTGACCAAGACGCAGACCGCGCATTGTAAACTGGCTTGCAACTGCGCCCTGTCCGTAATCTCTTACTGACACGCCCGAGACCTTTTCCATTATATAAAGCGGTTTATCGAAATATTCCAGTTTCAGGTCTTCGCCCTGGATAATTGTTGCGGAAAGAGGAGGAGGTGAAACACTGGCACTTTTACCGCGTACCGTTATTTCTTCCAGTTTTAATACTTTACTTGGCTCCGCGCCCCATGCAGCAGAGTGTAGAAAAAGAGCAGGAACACATAGAAATAATACTGAACAGATTACACATTTAAAACGATTTGTCATTATCAGCTCCTTGTAATAATTGAACAGTCTATTTTCCAATAGGGACAATTCTCACGGTTGTTCGTTTTGTACTGTTAAGACATCACCTCCTTGGATAAATCAAAAATTAACAACTCTTAAATCACAGTGAATTTCGGATGAGCATTCACTGCAAATGAACCCGTTCAGGTTCCTTGAGAAAAAAACAAAAAAAACCATGAGGCTGCGTATCACCCCTGATACGGCTGACCTTCATGGCCTTTAACACTGTAAATCATTCTGCTTTTATGAAAAATTTAATTACGTTACTGACTGTAATTATTGCGAGAATCAAGAATATGCAGCTTCTGCTGAGTGGATACAGACCCGTCTGCATCCAGGGTAAATTGATAAGTCAATCCCTTTTCAATTATTCAGATATCCGAAGAGAATTACGCTCCTGCGATTTTAGTACAGTGCTCCCGGCATTACTCTTCAAACAATATTCTGTGATCAACCAGGTTCATTTCCCTGATACGGCCATTAATACTTTTCTGCTCACCGAAAATACTAACGAGCTGCCAGCGCCCGTCCTCTTCCGGTTTAAGAATATCAACCGACTCCATTATCAGGTCTTCCCTGCCATCCTTTATAAGGTATGCATTGGCTTCACACATTTTTTAAAACCTCCTTCACAAGGGTTACGGCTTTTTCAACCATGTGCGGCAATGGCTCTTTCATAACACCTATTATTTCAACAGGCTCCTGGGTAAAGGGCAGCAAAATCTTGCGGGCACTGCAGGACATTACAGCTTCAGCCATTACGGTAGTCACTTCACCCATCATGGCATTGGGCCAGCTCATACCCACCGGTCCTATTACTATATCTGCATCAAGAACTGTTATCCGTATACTGTTTTCACCCGTTGCCACCATATTGGCTCCTGCCTTCAACATTGCAGCGCTTGCCGTAGTGTTTATACCCAGTCCGATCAGCACTGCTCTATCCTGAACAGCATCTCTCAGGTATTTTATTACAGTAGCTCCGATACCGCCCCCCTGTCCGTCAATAACACATATTTTTTTTGGCAATCTGTTTACACTTTCCAAACTGATATTAAAATCAGCTCTTTTAAAATAAAAAAGGCCGCGAAAGCATGCTTTTCAAAAGCACTGACCTTCGTGGCCTTATCTGTTTACATTTTTTTATATTTATCTGAACATCTTCATGACGCTCTTTCAATCAATGGTGCATTTAATTAAATATAAACAAAAATGTCAAGATCAATTGACAGTGAGTTTTCATGTATCCCGCCTGCCATTTCCATCAGATTCACAGCCGGGAGCCTCAAAGCTGTTGACATTATCGGACAATACAAATAAGCTGACGGCCATGAAGTTAAACAGCATGAAGCTGTAACAATAAATTAAAATTATTTTTTAATGCTAGGGCCATGAAGGTCCTGCTCTTGTTTGAGCGGGACTTTCATGGCCTTTTTTATTTTTTATAGAAACATTCACATATGAATATGGAGGATTTTTAATGGAAACTTCAAATAAACAGGAAAAACTCTGTTCACTCACAAAAGCGCCCGCAGGATGGTATGTTCTCTACCAGGGAAACTATAAAACTCCCGGTGTCTTTAACCTTCATGAAAAAGGCTTGTTCATGTTACGCCCGCGGGTTGCATCCGACCTTGGAGCACGTATTCTGGTAAATGAGCAAAACCGGGCTGCAGTTCAGTATATGTACCTTGTGAACAAGGTTACAGTCATAGAAGAAACCTGTGAAAAATTCAATTCAAAGCTGGAAAGAGGATTAGTTTATCTTTCGGACGAACTTGAACTTGATGAACAAAATCTTAAAGAAACTGTTTTAGAAAAAAAAGTACAGGATGAAATCATCAGGGTCTATAATGAGTGGACAGCTGCTTTTACAGATGCAAAAAGCGGGAAAATAAATACAGAAGAGATAAAAACGACTTTTTCCACAGCATTTGAAAAGGGTCAGAAATCATACAGAGAGTGGCTCGTCAGGAACAACAGCCCCTGGATACTTCCGCTGATACCGAGGATGACACACGATTTCAGATACGGTATTTATAAACGTGCAGGAAATGAACTGTATGAGTATTATAAAGATACAGGAGGAAACAGTACCGTAGATGATCTCCTGAAAAAGATTAACCTCTTTGCACGGATATATGAAGGAGAAGGGTTATTTAAACCCGAGGGTTCAAGCTGGGCAAGCGAAGATGAAATGTGGGACTGCTGGATTGCCTTTTCCGGCTCAGAGGAAGAAGCAAAAAGGATTTGCAAAACAATGGAAAAAACAATTATACCTCTTGAAAAAGAGTTGAGAGAAGAGCTCAGTATTAATGCATAATGTAATGGTTCAAAAGGTATCTGCAGAAAAGGAAAGATTTTTATGATTATTGAAAATAAAACAACTTATTTGAAACGGGAAATTCTTACACGGATAGCAAAGCTGACTTATGACAACCAGCTGGTATCAAAGATAGACAGGATTCCAATGCAGATGGTAAACAGAAACGATGAGTTTTCGCGATGCTGCATTTACAAGGACAGGGCAATGGTGAAGTATCGAACAATTGCCTCTCTTGGTTTTGATCTTTCAGATGAAGAAAAAATTGATTCACACCTGATTTCCGAATTTGCAGAAGAAATACCATCGCGTGAAAAACCGGAGTTTCCTATTCTTACTTTTATTACAGATGCCTGCAAGGCCTGTGTACAGGTAAACTACTTTGTAACAGATGTGTGTAAAAACTGCGTGGCAAAACCCTGCAGGGTGAACTGCCCGAAAGATGCCATATACCTTGAGAACAACCGGGCGCACATAAAACCAGGAGAGTGCATTAACTGCGGACTTTGCCAGAAAGTATGCCCCTACCACGCAATTGTGTATGTACCTGTTCCGTGCGAGGAATCATGCCCTGTAGATGCACTGTACAAAGATAAAGACGGAAGAGAGCATATCAATTACGAAAAATGCATCTACTGCGGAAAATGTACCAGGGCCTGCCCTTTTGGCGCAATCATGGAAAAATCCCAGATAGTAGATATCATTTTAAGAATGAACCAGGGCAAAGAGGTTATCGCAATGATTGCGCCTTCAATTATAGGGCAGTACAAAGCCTCTATTTATCAGATGGCGTCAGCTCTTAAAGCGGCAGGTTTCTCAAAGGTTGTAGAGGTGGCAATCGGCGCTGAAACTACAGTAAAAGTTGAAAGCGAAGAGTTTTTAGAAAGGATGGAAAAAGGCGATAAACTGCTGGGGACATCATGCTGCCCTGCATATACTGCCGCAGTAAGAAAACACGCCGGGGATTTTATGCCTTATGTTTCTGATGCCGAATCACCCATGTCCTACACTGCCGGCATGGTTAAAAAAGATTACAAAGATGCTGTCACAGTCTTTATCGGTCCCTGCGTTGCAAAAAAGCATGAAGGACGAAAAAATAAATCCGTAGACTATGTGCTTACCTACGAAGAGATGAACTCGATGTTTGAGGCTAAAGAAATTGATCCTGAAAAAATAGAGATTGGAGAAAAAGATAAGCAGGGCCAGCTGGAGTATAAAGATGCAGATAACCTGGCAAGGGGTTTTCCGGTAACAGGAGGTGTTGCCGGAGCTTTACAGGAAGCGTTAAAAGACAGGTACAAAGATCTTAAACCCGTTTACATCGATGGTCTTACAAATAAAAGTGTAAAACTGCTCAACACCTACGGCACTAAAAACTGTCCGGGCAACCTTGTTGAGGTAATGTCCTGTGAGGGAGGCTGCATGGCAGGCCCAGGTGTTATAGAAAAGGCAAACAAAGCTGGTAAAAGACTTGATAATTTTATTAATAAAGAATCTGCAGAATAATGGAAACAGTACTGCAGACCTTAAAAAGAAGTTTTAAAAAGCTCCCGGACTTGCTGTCTGAGCCAAATAAGCCAGATCATTTCTGACTTTAATAACTGCCCCGTTCCGCACTGCGGGGCAGTTATCAGTAGTGTTTATAAAGCCTTAAATTTAATCACATCTTTATTTCTGCGTATAAATTTAAACTGTCTTATTCTGTTTGGATGGATAATAAGGATAAAAATCCCACCCGCCACATTTCCAAGGGTAACGGGAATAATATTCTGGAAGCTCGCGCCCAGTTCGGCAAAGGAAGAACCGCCTGCCATAAGTCCTAAAGGAATAAGATACATATTGGCAACGCAGTGCTCAAAGCCTGAGGCAACAAAGGCCATAATAGGCAAAACGCAGCAGAATATTTTTGAGATAATATCCTTGGACATGGTCGCCATAAGAACAGCAAGCACCACAAGGATATTACATAAAATACCCCTTAAAAATGCCTCAAAAAAAGGCAGGGCCATTTTTGCACCTGCAATTTTCTGAGCCAGTGTACCAAGATCGTTTAATTTATCCGATGTTCCAAGAAGACCGCTTTCCCATACAACAAGTACAAGAATAATTGAGCCGATGAAATTACCTATATATACAGTAACCCAGTTTTTAATAATTTTTGGAACGGAGTAAAGAGATATAACAGTATTAACAAACATAATAATATTTCCTGTAAACAGCTCAGCACCTGCAATAACAACCAGTACCAGACCTACACTGAAAACAGCCCCTCCTATAACCTTTCCCATTCCCTGCTGCAGGGCTACCAGAAAAACATGGCCTCCGAACCCTATATAAAGCCCTGCAAGAATTCCCAGCAGTAATAACTGCCACACCTTTGTATTGGCCTTCTTTATCCCCAGGGCCATAACCCTTTGATTCAACTCATTAACCGATAAAGCCGGTTCATAATGCATTCCGTTTTTTTCTGTCACCATAAATCTCCTGATTCTAAAAATAATATATCCAAAAACCACACATAAAAGAGAGGGTTCCCTTCGGAAATCCCGCTCGACCTTCATATAATTTTCAAATGCTGGCCCGGCTGCTATCATTTAATTAAATGATAACAACCTCTTTGGAAGGTAATCAGTTGGATCTATTATCCTGAAGCATTACTTATGATGAGCTTCACCCCATGGGGTAAAATTTCCAGCCGGTCGGCACCGTCCTTTATATATAATACCTGCTGGTAGAGCCTGCACCTTTTTAGGTGTCAGACTCTCCATAGTGAATTTCAACTGGCTTTTCACAATGCTCAATTATTTAAACCTATTCAGGTATTATGTTCTTTTTTTTTGGAAGTGATGGGTATTTAAGGCAGCGGCATTAGTTTTTTTGTTCAATGTTTTTTCTGACGCAACTGCTCAATATCCACTACCATATCCTGAAGAGGTTGTCTACGAATTCGATGGGGAAGTGCAAGCTCTGCAGCGGTATTTATATCTTCCTTTGTAACAGTTATTCTGCCGTCATATGCGGCTATAGTTTTTGCAGTTTTAAGGATGATAATATCTCCCCTGTGGCCGTCCACACCTACATCAAGACAGTATGATGCAATTTCAAAAAGCAGTTCCCGTTCTACAGTAACTTCAGGGTAAAGAGCTGTAGCCTCCATGATTTTTTCTGTGAGCACTGCGGATTCCCTTTCCCACCCGGAAATAAATTCACCGGGATTTTCATCAAAGGCAGACCGTCTTTCCATAATTGCCACTCTCTGTTCCGGATCGTGAATACCGCCTGTATTGACGCATAGCCCGAACCTGTCCAGCAGCTGGGGTCTCAGCTCTCCTTCTTCAGGGTTCATGGTTCCTACAAGAGTAAACCGCGACGGATGACTGAAACTGACTCCCTCACGTTCAATTGTATTGACTCCCATTGCAGCTGAATCAAGGAGCACATCAACCACATGATCATCCAGAAGATTTACTTCATCCACATAAAGAATACCACGATGTGCAGCAGCCAGTATTCCCGGCTCAATCTGTTTTTCACCCTTTTTAAGGGCCTGCTCCATATCCATTGTTCCGACGACCCTGTCTTCGGTTGCGCCTACAGGAAGCTCGATTACCCTTATGCCTCTTTGCTCAGTCTTTAAAGGCATATTGTCCAGCACCCTTGCACGGCATTCGGTACGAAAGCATTCCATGCAGACATCTTTTGCTTCATGAGGACCGCGCTGAAAAGGGCAGCCTTCAACAACTTCGATCTCAGGGAGTATCTCGGCAAGTGCCCTGACTGCCGTTGACTTTGCCGTGCCCTTTTCTCCACGGATCAGTACACCTGACAGTGTAGGGTTAATAATATTCAGTATCAAACTTGTTTTCATATCTTCCTGCCCCACAATTGCGGCAAAGGGATAAATATCTCTTTTTGTCATTCTAAAGTTCTCCTTTTACAATATTGAGCAGAGTGTCTGCCTTAAGGGTATCAATTTTGAAATACATGGCATTCAATGCGTTCGCCAGTTTTTGAGCAAGTCCGAATTTAATCAGCCCCTGGGATTCTGTGTCCACAACAATAAAACGTATTCGCTCCTCCATGGAAAGCCTTTCTGCAAACAGCAGCGCCTCATCAAAGGGTTTTCTGTCACCCATGGCTATGTTTGATTTTCCGTCCGTAATGATAACTGCAATAGGCCGGGCAGTGGGTTCACGCAATAAATAATTTTTTAAAATTTCGTAAGACTTGGCAAGGCCTGCAGATAAAGGCGTTCGACCTCCGACAGGCATCTCTCTTAACAGATTCGCCGCCAGTTCTATTGACGATGTTACAGGCAGATTCACCAGGGCTTCATCCCTCCTGAAAGACACCATGGCAACACGGTCTCTTTTCTGGTAGGCGTCCAGAAGAAGGGACATTATTGCCCCCTTGGATGCCTTCATTCTGCCTCTGGCACCCATTGAACCGCTTGCATCCACAGCAAAGAGAAGAAAATTTCCTATTCTTTTTTCCCGGATCTTTCCCCGGATATCTTCGCTTTTAATAACAACAGCCATGCTGTTCCCGTTCTTCCTCCTTAGCTGAAAAGGAGCGGCGGCTCTCAGGGTAGCATCCAGTGCTATATCAACATTACCCTGTCCTGCTGTACTTTTCACATAGCGTCCCTGCTTCTGTGAAATCCTTGACCTTGACCTTCTTCCCGATCCCCGCCTAAACACCCTGTCCTTGGGAGATGAAAACTTTTTCACCCTGAATGTTTCACCAACATCAAATATTCGTTCCAGTACATTTTCCCGCTGATCGAGCGGTTCTTCAGGGTCTGTTTCTTCAGGTTCATTACTCTCTTCAGGGGGCATTTCTTCTGGTCCTGAATCCTGCTCATCATCATTATTATCATGATGATCGTCATTTTGATTTTCTTCTTCATGGGAATCTTCATGATTATCATCGGATTTGTCATGTTCATGTTCATGGTCATGGTCCGGAGGAGGTGGAGGAGGCGGCGGAGCCAGTTCCCGTATTCTATGGGCAAGAGCAAGTTCGGCAACTTCAAGCACATCATCCTCTGTCACCTCACAATGTCCCTTCAGAGCGGCAAATGCCTTTGCCGCCTGTTCTATAACCAGATCAGCCCTGTGGCCTGCCACATTATTCTCCAAACAGATATCTGATATATAAGAGCGTATGCCGTTTGGGACAACAAGCTTTCCGATAGATTCACGCGCCTTTATTATCCTGGATACTGTTTTTTCATTCTCTTCTTTATACTGCGCTATAAAACTATCCGGATCAGCATCAAACAGCTCACGCCTCAGCATAAGATCAGCCCTGATGATAACATCTTTTTCAGATGAAACATCAACACAGAGCCCGAACCGGTCAAGCAGCTGAGGCCTCAGTTCTCCTTCTTCAGGATTCATTGTTCCAACAAGAATAAACCGGGATGCGTGGGTAAATGATATTCCTTCACGCTCAATAACATTAATACCCGATGCGGATGCATCCAGTATAATATCTACAAGGTGATCGTCCAGCAGGTTGACTTCATCAACATACAGTATTCCCCTGTGAGCTTTTGCAAGAATACCTGGCTGCAGAACCCTGGCACCGTTTTTTACTGCCAGATTAAAATCAATTCCCCCTGCAACCCGGTCTTCGGTCGCATTAAGAGGAAGATCCACTATCTTCACTCTCTTACTGACTGTTGTCTGCGGGAGAGAACATAACATACAGCCGCTGCAACCAGTCTCCTTTTCGTCCGGCCCGTAACCGAACATACATCCTTTATAAATTTCTATTTCAGGCAGAAGTTCTCCCAAAGCCCTTACCGATGTGGACTTTGCCGTGCCTTTTTCGCCCCGTATCAGAACACCGCCAATGGCAGGGTTTACAGCATTAAGAAGTAAAGACAGCTTGAGTTTTTCCTGCCCGAGTATTGCTGTAAACGGAAAAATATTTTTATGCATATAGAGTTATTCCCATACCTGTCACATTAAAAAATAAACAATAAAAATCATCAGCAGATCAACACCTGCAGCGGTCAATAATCTAACACCTACAACTTTAAACCCGAGTTTCTTTCCAAATATTCCCACTACCGCAGGTAACTGCATTCGAAGGGCGACCATAACCGAAGCGAATATTCTTCCCGTAAAGAGCGCTAAGATAACATCCTTTGCGGTCAGGACATTCTGATTCAGCAGATTCCCTGCAAGGGCAAAGGCTATCAGACTGTTGCCAAACTGTGCAGCAATGACTGATACACCCTCCACCGGTACCGGAAAAAAACGGGCAGATCCCTTGAGCCAGCCGGCGAGAAGATCAAAAAAATCAAGGTTTGCCAGCAGAAAGACAATAAATGTTACAGGAATGAAGACCTTCATCATCTTCCCTATGGTTTTTACTGTACCCGAGGCACCTGATTTAAATATCTCATTTAACGGCTTTCTTTCAGAAACATTTTCAATATCTTTTCTGTCTGCAGGTGAAGGAAGTGAGACTCTTGAGTAGGTCAAAAAACAGATCAGCCTGACACTCTCTCCTGCCAGCATCAATAAAAAATAGAGCAGCCCGGCATAGCCCATCACAGATAAAATAGCCGGAAGCCACCATCTCCAGTGCATTAGAGCATTTGGGAACGAATTAACAAGAACGGCATAATAGAGCTCTTTAATGCTTAGGCGGTCATTTTTATGAAATCCCAGCAGTGTTGAATTAGCAGTCATGGGAGAAACCAGAGCGATTAAAAACGGTATGCCGCACGCTGCATCCAGGTGCGCGTACCTCATTACCGGCCTTGTCAGCCAGTTAAGTTTCTCCAGCATCTTCATTCCAACCAGAATTTCTGCAAGAAGCAGCCCTATTACAAGGTATGGAAGCTGTCTCAGTATAAAAAGCAGTGTCTGAAAAAGAGTATGTAAAAATATATCCAAATTGCTTTCCCAGTTACTGCTTTTTCAAATCAGCCTGCCATAAGGTCATGGAAAGATCCCAGCCAAGAGGCTGAGGAGTAAAATTCTGCAGAATTTCCTGATCCCACACGACCACATCAAAGCGTTCGAGAAACAATGGAAACACATGGCTTTCCATAATGAGCTTTTGTGTCATATTTACAGCCTCAATAGATTCTTCGGGAGTGCCTGTATGGAGATATCCGGTAAATGCGTCATCCAGCTCAGGACTGTTATAGATATTAAGCCATGAGGGGTGACCTGTATAAAAAAACATGTGATACCGCATCATAGGCCAGATAACCATATCATATTCGGCATTTCGCATTATGGTTATATGGGCGCCAAGCTCCATCATCCTGAGCTTTACTACAATACCGACATCTCTGAGATTTGCCTGGACTATTTCAGCGACAGTCTTGTACTGAGGATCAAAAGAGTTAAAACACAGGGTTATTGTAAAGGCCTGACCGTCCTTATCCAGAACTGTATCCCCGTCGCTGTCTTTGAATCCTGCCGAAGCGAGCAGCTGTTTCGCCTGTTCAGGGTCAAAACTGTGTTTTTCCGTATCAGGGCTGTAAAGAGCATAGTCATCAGGAAACAGACTGGTAAGGGTTCTGCCTGTCTCCGACATGATTTTATCAATAGATGACCTGTTTATTGCCAGGGAGAGGGCCAGTCCTACATCCGGGTCTTTTAAAAGCGGATTTTTATAATTAAGAGCCATATAGCTGACACTTGGATGATCAGCAGATCCGAACCGTGTCACATTCAGCCTCGGAATCTCCCTTAACCGCTGGATAGATTCATTGGGAAGTTTATCAAAATGATCATACCCGGTAAGATGTATCTCACCGGCCTCCAGGGACATAGCCCGTGTTTCAGCGTCAGGGATAACCTTCAGGCGCACCTTTTCAATCTTTACATCGCCCTGCCAGTAATGTTCATTCCTTACCAGAGTCATATACTGGGTTCTTTTCATTTCATCAATTTTATATGGACCTGTCCCAATATATCCGGTCACCTCTTCGGAAGGATCAACCTTCATCACAGGGAAACTGTGAGTGGTAGAAAGCTCATTTAAAAAGAGTGTATATGGACGTGGCAGATTGAAGCGGATGGTATGCTCATCAATAATATCAATTGATTGAAAGGCATACCAGTTAGGAAGATTATACCTGCGGTTATCAAAGGTACCGTATTCACGATTGAGCTTTTCACCTTCAGTATCAGCCTTAACGCCTTCAGGTGCTGGCTTTGCCCCAGGCCTTTTTCCCTCACCCCGTGCCGATCCTCTTTTTCTTTTTTGTGTTTCTTTATAAAGCATTGAATCTTTGACCTGCTCTGCAGTCATAGGGGTCCCGTCAGAAAATCGAACATCTTTTCTGAGATGAAATGTATACTCTTTACCATCCGGGCTTATTTCCCATGATTCGGCTAAAAGAGGCTGAAAACCGCCCTGGGGATCAATTTTAATAAGGGTTTGGAAAACAAGACAGTTAAATCCCTTATGGGAGAAAACATCGGTTGCACGGTAATCCTGACTTACACCTATGACAAGCTCTTCAACAGTTTTTTCGGGAGCAGACTGGCAGGCTGTAATAATAAATACCAGTCCGATAATAAAAGTATAAATAATAACAGATTTTTTTTTCATGGTTATAGTCTCCAGGGTTTTAAAGCGTTCTCAATAAGTATCCGGGTATATGGGACCTGCGGTTCAGACAGTATTTGTTCACAACCGCCCTTTTCGATAATTTCGCCCTGATACATTACCGCCATCTCATCACACATATAACGGACGGCATTCAGATCATGGGAGATAAAAACAAGAGTGATATTCAGCTCACGCTGAAGGCTTTTTAAAAGGTCAAGCAGCTGGATCTGTACAAGTATATCCAGGGATGATGTAGGTTCGTCAGCAATCAGCAATTCGGGCTGCATTGTGAGCATCCGGGCAATAACAGCCCGCTGATTCTCACCTCCGCTGACTTCATGGGGGTAGCGGTCCAGAAGTGTCTGTGAGAGCTCCGTCAGGCTGCAGTAATAATCAAGTATCTTTTTTTCACTGGCCCCTTTGCTTTTATTAAAATAGCGAAGCGGTTCCATGATACTGTCCCTTAGCTTCATTCTGGGATTCAAGGAAATATCCGGATTCTGCCAGATTATCTGATACCTTGGGCGAAGCTTTCTGAGGGCCACCCTGCTCAATTGAGTAATATCCGTTCCGTCAATAATAATTTTTCCGGAAGTCGGTTCAATAAGCCTGAGCATAAGCATGGCAAGGGTTGTTTTACCGCAACCGCTTTCCCCTGTAAGACCGAAGACGCATCCCTTTGGAATCGAAAGATCAATGCCCTTAAGTGCCTTTGTCACACTTTTTTTTATAAGTCCCGAGACATACTGTTTTTTTAACTGCCGTATTTCTATCATCCGAAATTCCTTGCCATTTCAACTACAGGTTCAGGGTTATTAAAAAGGTCAAAGGCGCCAACAAGTTTTTTAGAGTATGAATGCTGGGGATTTGAAAATAACTGATCACTTTTTGATGTTTCAATGACACGGCCTTGATGCATAACCGAAATAACATCACACAGATTCTTTGCTATCTTAAGATTATGGGTAATAAGAAGCAGGGTAATATTCAATTCTCTGCAAACCTTAAAAAAGGTGGAAGCAAGCTTTTGCTGAAACCTGGCATCCAGCCCCTTAAAGGGTTCATCAGCGATAAGCAGGTTTGGCCTGCAGATAATCCCCATTGCCATAACAACGCGCTGCAGCATTCCTCCGCTAAGCTCAAAAGAATATGACTTCATTATCCTTTCGGGTTCGGATAGCCCGCACAGTAAAAGGGTTTCCTCTGCCCGCTGAGCTGCAGATGCATAGGAAACACCTTCGTGATAAACCGGAATTTCACATATCTGGGTGCCGATCTTCCGAACAGGATTAAGTGTTGTGGCAGGATTCTGAAAAATCATCATAATCTCTTTGCCGCGGATTTTTCTGATAAATTCATCCGGGCATGTGAGGAGGTTTGTTCCTTTATAAACGGCTTCACCATTAAAGCGGGCATTATCCGGAAGAAGCCTTAAAAGCGTAAGAGCAAGTATAGACTTGCCTGCGCCTGACTGGCCTATCAGGGCATGCCTGGTATTTTTTTCTACTTTAAGGTTTACCTTCTTCAGTACGTTTACCTTCCCGTTTTCAGTATCAAAATCCGTTTCAAGATTCAGAAGTTCTATTAAGGACATACAGGCTCCCTGATAAAAGGTTTAATTTAAAGCGCGGATCCATGGCATCACGCAGGGCATCTCCAAGCAGGTTAAATCCAAGTGTCGTAGCCATAACTACAAGTCCGGGGAAAATAGTAAGGTGCGGTGCAAGCCGCATGTAACTGCGGCCTTCACTGAGCATGACACCCCAGTCGGCCAGCGGAGGCTGTGAGCCAAGACCGATAAAACTGAATGCCGCGACCAGTAGGATAACAAACCCGGTTGAAAGGGTTGCGAGTACGATAACCGGAGCAAGAATATTTGGTATAATATGCCGTACAAGAATATAGATATCTGAAAACCCGAAGGCTCTTGCGCTTAAAACAAACTCCTTCTCCTTTAATCCAAGGATATCACCACGCACTATACGGGCATATTCTGTCCATCCGGTAATACACATGGCAGCAATTATACCGAGCGGGCCCGGGCCCAGGATGCCCACCATTACAAGAGCAAGGGCAAGAGACGGTATTGCCATAAAAATATCTACAAGCCGCATCATGACTCTGTCCACAATCCCGCCGAAGTAACCTGCTATTGCACCGGCAGCCAGCCCGAACAGGACCTGTATCCCTACTATAAACACAGCCGTTTCAAGAGATATCCTGCTGCCGTATATGATTCTGCTTAAAACACATCTTCCCAGGTAATCCGTTCCGAGCGGAAAATCTGACCCGGGCATTTCAAGCCTTCTATCAATGTGCTGTTCGTAAGGATCCCATGGTGCAATACAGGGAGCCAGTACTGCTGTTGCAGCAAGTATAATCAGAAGAGCGAGGCCTATTTTACTTTTTTTGCTTTTAAATATTCGAGCTATCATAAAGCAGTAGCCTCCTGGTTGCTGTCTAAAAATCTGATACGCGGATTTATAAACATGTAGATAATATCCACTCCGAAATTAACAAGTACAAAAACAGATCCAACAAGAAGAATACAGCCCTGTATCATTGGAAAGTCCCTTGCAAAACAGGAATCCACCATCAGTTTTCCTATACCTTCCCAGGCAAATATTGTCTCTACGATAACAGTAACCTGAAAAGTACGAGCCAGCTTGATTCCGCTGTAGGTTACAATTGGGATCATGGCGTTTTTCATGGCATGACGCCAGATCACCAGTTTTTCGGGCAGACCTTTTCCCCTTGCTGCCCAGATATAGTCCTGACGCATAACCTCAAGCATGCATGTCCGGGTAAGCCTCGTGGTGGTTGCCGCCATTCCGGTTGCCAGAACAGTTACAGGCAGTATCATGTGAGCAATGCTCCCCTGGCCGCATACCGGTAAAAGACCAAGCTTTACTGAAAAAAGCAGGATCAGCATCAGTGCCAGCCAGAATCCCGGCAGGGATATAAACAGGATACTGACTGCCATAACCGCATTGTCAAAAAATGAATTCTGCTTTATAGCGGCAATTATTCCCAGAGGAACAGCTATAACAAGTGACAGCACAAATCCTGAAAGACCCAGTTTCAGAGTTACTGGAAGGTGAGTCATCAGCTCGGATATCACGGCCTGATCACTTCTGATAGAATGGCCCAGATCTCCGGTAAAAAGATGTTTCAGCCATATGAAATACTGAACATGAAACGGTGCGGACAATCCCATTTCATTTCCGATCCATTCAATCTGTTCCGGAGTGATGTCATTTCCAAACCGTGACATCGCCATAACGATTCGAGGGTCACCCGGAGCAAGATGGATCAGCAGAAAAGAAAATACCGACACCAGGAAGATAACCATAACCATAGTGCCCATGCGTTTGGAGATATAACCTGTCATTAAGCTGCTTTCCCTGTCCTGTCTATTTTAATGATGTTTATGTCAGATCCCTGAAAGTCTCCTTCCGCGTTTTCAAGCCTCTCTTCCATCCACCCTTCTATCTCAAGATAAACCTCCATGAGTTTTTCCAGAGTATCAGGATCAGCCTTCCAGAGACTTCTCTTCTCTGCCTCAATAAGCCTTCGGGTAATGCTTTCAAGTGCATAGGGATTGTTCTCTTCAAACCACCTGCGCATCTCATCATCCAGTGCGAATTTTTCTGCGATTTCGTCAAATACCCAGTTACCCACAAGGCGTGTGGTGGCCTGCCAGCCGTAGATGTGATAGATACGGTCCGACATAACTGTTGCGCCCTTGTATCCATGCCTTTTCTTGCCCTCGATCCATTCCGGATTCAGAAGCCTTGTCCTTGCCACCCTGTCAAGCTCATCCTCCATATCCCTGATCTGGGGTCGGTCAGGATCATGGGTATCACCGAAGTAGACCTTCACATCTTTACCGGATACAGTTTTAACGGCCTGTGTAAAACCGCCGTGGCTTCCGAAAATATGGCAGCACTCCAGTATGTCATATTCATCAGAGTCCCATTTATCATAGGTGACGGTTACCCTTTTAAGATTTGAAGTAAGTTCTTCACGTGCTGCAATGCCAAAATTCCCTTTTCCATATGCATAGTGGCAGGTGTCTATAAAGATATCAGCCAGGTCATCTTCCGTTTCCCATGCCGAAGCCGCCATGGCTGTGTTTGTACCGTAGTCATACACTCCCGGTGCAGCGGTAAACACCCTGAAGGTTGCCATACGTTTTTTCTTTTCTTTATCTTCATCTTCCGGCATCTCACCAAGCCGTTCCAGAACATGGCGCCGCACAAAATTCAGCTCAGGAGGCTCATCCAGATCTGCCACAAGCTGGACTGCCTCATCCACAAGCTCAAAGGCCCTGGGGCATCCGTCCCTCAGCATATTGGAAAGCTGGACAGTAATATCAACCCTTGGCCGCCCAAGCTCTTCGAGCGGGATGACTTCCAGCCCTGTAATACGGCTTCCGTCCCAGCGCGGCTTTACACCCATGGTGAAGAGCATCTGGGCAAGCTGCTCTCCGTCCGCCCGGAATACATCAAAAAACCTGAATACAAAACCTATGGTTTCGGGATAGCTGTCATGTTCATGCAGGTATTTGTGAAAGAATTTTTCAGCAAGTTTGCAGCCGACATTCCAGGCAGCAGGAGTTGGAATTTTTTGAGGATCAATAGTAAAAAAATTACGGCCGGTGGGAAGAGTTTCCACCTTTCCACGGGCAAGGGCGCCGGATGCTCCCGGTTCTATAAATTCTCCGTTAAATCCCCTTAAGACATTTTCTATCTCATCCCTTGTCTGTTCTATTGCCGGTACAAGGCCAAGGCCGAAGCCGACAATACGTTCCAGATTCTCTTCTGCTTCGGGAGAGACAATCCTGATATCCCTGCCAAAACATTCCTGAATCTTTTCGATGGCAATGGATAAAATATTTTTTTCACCTGAAATACTCTCCCTGATAATCTCACAGGCTGAATTATCAGCTTTTTCCAGAATCTTCGACCGGGTAAGGCTGTATTCAGGCTCAGCTTTTTCCGGATTTTCAAGCACATCATCCCAGTTTAAACCAAGAGCCTCGATAACCCATCGTCTTAGTGATGGAACCTGACCCTGATCAAATCTCAGGATTGATGAAAGCATTGTAATGAGCTGTTCTCCCTCAGGCGGAGTCCCGAGAATATGCAGCCCGTCTCTGAACATGGTTTCACGAAGCATGTTCATCTGTTCATGCAGGTAATCAGCAAAATCATTAAATGAACCGAAGTCATCAGAAGACCTTATAATTGCAGCATCCAGGGCTTTCTCTGAAATGATCTTTTCCAGCTCCTTCATACGGCCCTTATCATCGGACAATTTAGCTCTTACGTACTCTTCAAGTGGATCTTCGAGCGCCTCCAGAGGGCCGTACAGTTTTACGGATTTAAGGATCGGATGCAGATGATCTATGATAACGGCAAGTCCCCGGCGCTTTGCGATGGAGCCTTCCATCGGGTTGCTTACCACATAGATATAAAGGTGGGGCAGAGACCCTACAGCAAAACGTGAAAAACAGGAAGGCGAAAGGCCTACCGATTTCCCCGGCAGCAGTTCTATATTGCCGTGGGTTCCTACATGCAGCATGGCATCCGCTTTAAAAGACTTTTCCACCCATTTGTAAAAAGCAAGGTACTGATGGGGCGGCGGGACTTCAGGATCATGAAGAATCTTGCATACACTTCCGTCACACCTTGCTCCGGCGCATCCCCTTTTTGGCTGAAGCCCGATAAACACATTACCCAGTATAAGTCCGGGTATTGTAATCTGCCCTTCATGCAGAGCAAGACTCATTCGTTCAAGATCGCCGAGTTCTTTAAGGCCGCCATTAAACGGATTTCCCCAGCCTTCAAACACCTTTGACCTTGGCTCATCCGGCAGCTCTTCCAGCCACTTTTCGTAAGTATCCAGAGCAACAAATCCTGCTGCTCCGCCGCAGCTGATTATTTCGGACAAAGGTGTCCATCGGAATTCACTGATGGCCTTTTTTTCAAGAATCAGGTTTATCAAATCCTTTCCATTTTCGGGCACCCAGTCAATTTTATAACCATCCCTGTGCATGCGCTGTAAAAGAAGCGCCACACTTTCAAGGGTATCAAGCCCGAAACCCGATCCTACAGTAGCCTCCACACCGCTCTTGCAGGGCGAGTTGTGCAGGATGATCGCAATCTTTTTATCATGATTAGGATTCTTTCTAAGATTGCACCATTTAATAACCCTGCCTGCCAGGTATGTTACCTGTGCCTTTATGGGAACAGGCTGCAAAACAGTCGCGCCGGTAGACTCATCATAAAAGCCGTCTGAAACGCCCAGCAGAACAGGTTGAGATATACCGTCAAATTCCGGCATCATTACCATTATAATATACTGCGGAACCGTAAGGCCTTCGGGATTCTGCTCATACTCCGGACGTGTCTGCAGGCTGCTTATCATAAGAAGGGAAGGAACATTCAGACGGTTCAGAATATCAACAGCCTCCTGCTCCATACCTGCCCCGCCCTTTTCACGGTTTGATCGTAAAAAAAAGTATGCCTGAAAAATAACGGCATCGACAATGGCATTGCCGTCACGCATAAAATATTTTTCAATAACTAAATCATCACCGCCGCTCTTGAACTTATCATTAAACACAGCGATAACGTTGACATTCTGCTCTTCAAGTTCTCTTATCAGTGCACTGAAGACTGAAACGGCTCCATCAATCCAGTAAGTCCTCGGGAAAAAAAGTCCTACTGTGTGTGATTCCGGTTTAATGGGTTTCCATTTCAGATACTCATCAAGAGATGTAAAAGGAGCAGGAGAATCAGGGTGATATATGCCGTCAAGGGGCAGTTCTTCCGGAGGAAGCGCATTTTCGCTGCTGAGACCTGTTATAAAGGCAGAATATTTTATAAGATTCTCAATATTATTCTGACCGCCGTTTTTCTGGTAATCCCAGATCTGCCTGAAATGACTTCTCGCAATCCCGGCTGCAGCAGATGCACAGTCCGGACTTAGAGGAATAACCGGCTTACCTGTTTTTTCCTGTAAGGCCTTAACCTCATTATAAATACTTTCAAAGGCCGGAGGAACCTGGAACAGAATTATATCAGCTTCATCTTCAAGCCATTGTAAAAATAACGGATCAGGATCGGCAACGGTTTGGTCTGAGGTGACCATGTTGTCGATACGCAATTCAAGAGGAAATCCCTCCTGCTTTAATTTTTCAATGGCACTGCTGTATGTGTGGACCAGTGTTCCTCTGGAAGGCCCATAGGGTGCCAGTAACGCCCCTATTTTCATAATATCTCCCTGAAAACAAAAATTAAATATTATTAAAAACGAACTTCACAGCCGCCCTGTATCATTCGTCCTGCCTGATAACGGGTGAATGTAAACTCTCTGTATTCTTTATCCAGCAGGTTTGTTGCATCTATAAACAGGCTGATATATTTTCCAATATCAAAATTAACTGAGGCATCTATTACGAAAAAGCCTGATACCTGACGCGGTTCATCAACACTGTACTCACCTATATAGATATCATCCTGCCCCCTTCCTCTGAGAGTCCCGCGAAAAGTATTTGAACCAATGGGCTGGGTGTAGTGATAGCCTATAGAGCCAAGCCAGTGAGGTGAGCGCTCAAGCCTCTGCCCGGTCACTTCATTTTTTGCATCCATATATGTAAGATTGCCGGTGATACGATGCTTATCCGATATCTCGTAGGAGAACTCTGACTCGACACCCTTCATTGTCGCCTCATCAATATTGTCATGGTACTCGTATGTCATGTACACGCCGCTTCCTTCACCGCCGATTTCACGTTTTTCTTTAATACTTTCTATCAGGTCCTTGGCCTTGGAATAATAAGCCGTCATGCTGGTCCTGATTTTACTTGAAAATGTTTTCCTTACGCCTGCCTCAATTGATCTCAATTTTTCAGCGTCAAGTTCTGAATTATTTGTCCTGATAGTATAGGCGGTCATATTCCAGTCTGTACCGTACTTATCCGAGTAGGAAGGAGGGTTATAGGCATAACCGCCGCTTATAAAAAACTGGGTAGAAGGATTGTGTTTATACAGCAGACTGACCTTGGGAGATACCTGGTTATCAAAGTCATCGTAAAAGTCCCCTCTAAGGCCGGTTGTAAGAGAGAACATCTGGTTGATCACATATTCATCCTGAAGATATATAGACCATGCGTCTTTACTGATATCCACCGGGTTAGTCAGTGACTGCCCAGACCCTATTTCATTTATGGACCAGTAAATGTCATTTCGCATATACTGAGTTCCAAGGGTTATTACATGTTCACCGAATGAGTCGGACATAACTGATGTTGTCCATTTCACTTCAGCTTCATAGTCATCCGATCCCTGTACTGACAAGGCACGGTAAAATTGAGGTGTTCTGCCGCCTGATGCAAGCTGATCAGAATCATCAAGGGAGAGACTGAGATTCATATTTTCCGTAGTATTACGGCTTTCGGGATTATGGTAGGTAAAACGATAGGAGAGTACTGAGTTGTCGCTTATCTTGGAGTCGCCTGTAACGCCGACGTAGGTCTTCTCCTTTTCCAGACTCTTTTCGACTTCATTACCATCTGCATCAGTATACCTTGATGTATATCCGTTTCCGGTTTCATTATCCATAGTACCGAAAACAAGTGCCATGCTCGAAGTATCTGACAGGTTGAGCTGAATTTTTGATCTGAGAGAACGTTCTTCATAATCGCGGTTCCAGTTTTCCCAGCCCTCATGACCTTCTGTTTCATAATTTGAACCATAATCATATGTGTATTCCCCGGTTCTGTAATTATAGTCCCTTCTAATAAGTGTATCACTTGACCAGTAATTATCTGTCTTGCTGTCTGAGAGATCCACGGTTACTGATATTTTGTCGCTTCCGTAGGAAAGATTCCCAGAATATTTTTCAGACTCATAATCTCCCAGAACAGTTTTAATACTTCCATGAACGCCCTCTTCGGGTGTTTTGCTTAAAATATTGATTACTCCGCTCATTCCCCTACCGCCATAAAGAGAAGACGAAGGACCGCGCAGCACTTCTATTTTTTTAATACCACTGGTTGGTAAAAAGCTCAGGTTTACATTTCCGCTCATACTTTCCACCATGCTCACGCCGTCAATATAAAGCAGGTTGCGGCTGTCACCTATTCCCCTGATACTTGTAAAATTGTGGACCGTGGCAACACCTTCACCACGAATAATCTGTACTGATGGAACGTAGCGAAAAGCTTCATCAATCGTCATATTGGGAGCATAGTCTATATCCTCAGCTTTAATCAGCGAAATACTGGCTGCAGTATCACTTATATCTTTTTCAAATTTAGTAGCGGTAACCACTATCTCATCAAGTGAATAGACATCTTTTTCCGATTCTTCAGCATATGTGTTTATAACAGGTAACAGGAATGTTGTTACGGCAAGAAATAGTAATCCAATTCGTTTCATATCGGCTTTTCTCCTTATTATCTATGAATAGATGTTAACAGATAAGCATCTCGGGGAAGGCCGATCAAAGGATATACGATTGACGGTGAAAGTGTTTCTATGATAAAAAAACACATATCCCCTCACCCCGAGGGGCTTATACTTTGGATAGCCGGCTATTCTTTCCAGGGAATCCGGCTATCCATTTTTTACATAAAAAAAGCCACGAGAGAGCAATTCCTAAACAGGAATCCGAACCTTCGTGGCTTTATAAATACAATCTATATTTTATGCCGCCATGGCGACGTACGATATTACAATTCAGACGGTTTTTCTCTAAAAACCAAAAGCAGCTTCAGCTACAATATTTTCAATAAATATGTATATCCTGTTATTAAGTCAAGATATTTTTCAATGTAAAAAATAATTAAACACGCATCCGCTTGAACAGCCTCATGCCTTGAAGGCACCGGGACCACATATTTGATGAGGTCTGTTTTACTATAGCAATTTCATATGAAGTAAATTTAATAGACATAATAATTTATTTAAAATAGACTCACTTGAATATAAATAACGTTTAATTTATATTACTGAACTTTAAGGTTAATAATCTGCTGGCAAAATTTTAATATGAACTATTACGAACTACTTGGCATAGACAACAACGCTGAACAGGGCGAGATAAAAGTGGCATACAGGGAAAAGCTTAAGGAATGGCACCCTGATAAAAACCCGGATCGCCGTGAAGAGGCAGAGGAAACAACAAAGACGCTTAATATTGCATACAGTGTGTTGTCAGATCCTCAAAAAAGAAAACACTACGACAGGATACTCCGTTATTCTGACGGCAAGGATTTTGGCCAGTATGTAAACGACGATACATTTTCAAGTAAAATCAAAACCTCCCAGGGCCCCTTAAAAAATATCATCAACGATGTAAAAGATCTCTACAACATGACAAAAGACTCCCTCAAAGGGAGCTACAAGCTGCACCCGGTAAACTTAAGCATAATTGCAGGAGGTCTGATATACTTTATAGTTCCTACAGACCTTATTCCGGATTTTATCCCTTTTTTAGGCCTGACAGACGATGCTATTATCCTTACAACTATTATAAAATCAATGCAGGGTGAAATCAGGAAGTACAGAAACTGGAAGACTTTAAAAAACGAAAAAACCACAGCTTGAAACTATGGATAAAATAAAAATAATTTTAATTGTTTTATTTATTCTGCTTTCTTCAGAAATCCCGGCCGACGAGGAGAATGAACCGATTCATCATCCGCTGGATACTCACCTTACCGAAGTATCAAAGGGTGATCTGCCCGAGATGCTTGAAAAACAGTATATTAAGGTTTTGACAACAATAAATCACACAAACTTCTTTCTGGACGGAATTAATCCGCACGGGTATGAATATCTGCTTTTAAAGCAGTATGAAAAAACCTTAAACAGGGGCAAGAGCCGTAGAAAACTCAAAACCGTTCTCGAGTTTATTCCCGTTCCAAGGGACCAGCTTATTGACAAGCTCATAAACGGCTATGGGGACATTGCAGCCGCAGGGCTTACCGTTACTCCCGGCAGAAGACAGATTGTGGATTTCACAGACCCTTATCTGTCCGATATTTCCGAAATACTTGTGACACATAAAGACACAGAGCCTGTAAGCAGCAGGAATGAAATGTCCGGAAAAGAAGTTTTTATACGAAAAAGCAGCAGCTATTATGAAAGCGTCAGCATCAGAAACGAAGTATTCAAATTAAACAAGGTACCTTTGATAAAGATAGTTGAGGCAGATGAAAACCTGGAGACCGAAGACATTCTTGAGATGGTTAACAGCGGCGCAATAGGCATGACAGTGTGTGACAGCCACATAGCGGAAACATGGTCAAAGGTTCTGCCTGATATAAGACTCCACAAAGACATAACATTCAGACGCGGTGCAACCATCGCATGGGCAGTACGCAAAGACAGTCCGCTCCTCAAAAAGAGCCTTAACAATTTTATCAAAACCCATAAAAAAGGCACCCTGCTCGGCAATATGTTTTTTAACCGCTACTATGAAAACATGAAGTGGATTCAGAATCCTCTCAAGGGCAAACTTGAAAAACGGGCTGCAGAATATAAACCCATTATAAAAAAATACGCCTATCAGTATGATTTTGACTGGAAGCTTATACTTGCAATGGCATTCCAGGAATCAGGCCTTAATCATAAAAAATTAAGTAAAAAAGGCGCTGTCGGATTACTTCAGATTAAACCGGCTACCGCGGCTGATCCTATTGTAGGAATAAAAGATATAAATAACCTTGAAAACAATGTGCATGCTGCTGTAAAGTATCTCGCTTTTATCCGTGAAAGATATTTCTCAGAAGAAGGAATACGCCACAGAGATCAGGTAAGATTTTCTCTTGCCGCCTACAACGCAGGTCCGGCCAAAATAAACAGGGCAAGGAGAAAAGCAAAGGCCATGAATCTTGATCCGAATGTATGGTTCAGGAATGTGGAGGTCGCAGCTCTGAAATACATCGGTCAGGAACCGGTAAAATATGTAAGCAATATAAACAAGTATTATGTAATCTACGAAAACTACCTGGACATAACGGAAGCCAGGGCACTGGTTAAGGAGGGAAAGGAAACAAATGAGCCAGGAAGCAAATAAAATCATCTATTCAATGATGAAGGTGAGTAAGTTTTACGACAAAAAACCCGTATTAAAGGATATCTCAATATCTTATTTTTACGGAGCAAAAATAGGTGTGCTCGGACTTAACGGATCCGGTAAAAGTACGCTGTTAAGAATTTTTGCAGGAATAGACAAGGAGTACAACGGGGAAACAAGTATATCCCCGGGCCTTACAGTCGGTCTGCTGGAGCAGGAGCCGCAGCTCGATGACTCCAAAACAGTAAAAGAAATTGTAGAGGAAGGTCTTCAGGAAGCAGTTGACCTTTTAAAGGAATTTAACGAGATAAACGAAAAATTCTCCGAACCCATGTCCCCTGATGAAATGGATAAGCTTATAGAAAAACAGGGAGCAGTACAGGAAAAGATTGATGCACTTGATGCATGGGATATTGATTCACGCCTTGAAATGGCAATGGATGCATTAAGATGTCCTGAAGGCGATACAAAGATAGGCGTACTTTCCGGAGGTGAAAGACGCAGGGTTGCGCTCTGCAGGCTGCTGCTTAAAAAACCGGATATACTGCTGCTTGATGAGCCCACCAACCATCTTGATGCAGAAACGGTCGCATGGCTTGAACAGCATCTTCAGAGATATGAAGGTACCGTAATAGCCGTAACCCATGACAGGTACTTTCTGGATAACGTTGCAGGCTGGATACTTGAGCTTGACCGCGGAGAAGGTATCCCATGGAAAGGCAACTACTCTTCATGGCTTGAACAGAAGGAAAAAAGGCTGTCTCTTGAAGAAAAGGGAGAAAGCAAAAGAAGAAAAACCCTTGAAAGAGAGCTGGAGTGGATCAGGATGTCTCCAAAGGGAAGACATGCAAAAGCAAAGGCCCGTATCAGCGCCTATGAGGACCTTGTAAACCAGGAGACCAAAGAAAAAGAAAGAGAACTGGAAATTTATATTCCGCCTGGACCAAGGCTGGGTAATGTCGTTATCGAGGTAAAAGACCTTAACAAGGCATATGAAGACAAACTGCTTATCGAAGGACTTTCATTTTCTGTACCTTCAGGTGCAATAGTAGGTGTAATAGGCCCCAACGGCGCAGGTAAAACAACCCTGTTTAAGATGATAACCGGCCAGGAACAGCCCACATCCGGAGAATTCAAACTGGGAGATACGGTAAAGCTTGCCTATGTTGACCAGAGCAGGGATATACTCGACCCGGAAAAATCCATATGGGAGACTATATCGGAAGGTCATGACACCATTGAACTTGGAGACAGGGAAGTCAACTCAAGGGCATATGTTGCTAAATTTAATTTCTCTGGAAGCGAGCAGCAGAAAAAAGTCGGCAACCTTTCAGGCGGCCAGAGAAACCGTGTGCACCTTGCAAGAATGTTAAAGGACGGCGGAAACGTGCTGCTGCTTGATGAGCCCACCAATGACCTTGATGTAAACACCCTTAGGGCACTTGAAGAAGCCATAGAAAACTTTGGAGGCTCTGCAGTAATCATAAGCCATGACAGGTGGTTCCTGGACAGACTTGCAACACATATACTTGCCTTTGAAGGCGACAGCAGCGTTGTATGGTTTGACGGCAACTACACGGAATATGAAAAGGATAAAAAGGCAAGGCTCGGCGAAGCGGCAGTAAACCCGCACAGGATTAAATACCGTCAGCTTACAAGGGCTTAAAAACAGGAAACACTGAAATGGCAACAGACGTAACACCTGATCCGCAGTACATGATAAAACTGGTAAAAACCAGAATGCCATTTGGAAAATACAAGGGAAGATCATTAATTGATCTTCCCGAGCCCTACCTTGTATGGTTTGCAGGAAAAGGATTTCCAGATGGAGATCTTGGAGAAATGCTGAAAAGCGTATACGAAATAAAAGTCAACGGCCTGGAATATCTTTTCAGGCCTATAAAACGGAGATAATTCCACAACATTCATTCCCGCAGGATTAACTATGGAAGCTGTACTGACACCCCTGATCTGGTGCTCTGGTATTTTTTCCTTTTATTATTTATATAATTTTTTAGAAAGGCATTCTAATAATTGAGTTAAACTGAATTTTAAATGGAGCTGATATGAATTTTCGTGTGATCATTCCTGGCATCGTTCTTATCCTGTTATTGACAACCTCTTCCTGGAGTCAGCCGGAACTTGTGTACTCTCAGAATGAAAAATCTATAAAAATTGAAGGCATCGACAATAACAAACCCTATTATCTGGAAAAGGGCGAAAAAAAGTTTTTTTTAGAAGGCGGAACAAGTGCTCTCCGGATAAGTAAAAATGATATATTATCATTCGGTTTTGTGCCGGTAAATTATACCGTCAACAAAAGCAATGATGACTCATCTTTAAATGCGGTTATCGCGATTGTGCGTGAAGCCCGGAAAGGCACCTGGAACCACATAAACATCAATGATTTCTTAAAGCTGTGGGATGAAGATTCCCTAAAGAATGCACGTCTCCTGTCATGCTGGTACAACCCTGATTCCGAACTTCAGACCGTTAACAAACTGGATTTATTTCCCTACTTTAAAAACAGGCTTTATGAAACTTTCCTTTTTTCTGAGATTGAATCAAATGATTTAAAAGGATTTCCGGTTCTTTTTCTATGGAAGGACAACAGTTTTATTCCGCCCGAATCTCCATGGTCTGACAATGCAGATCTGTTTAAATCAATCATTTTAGATGATCAGGACTTTTTCAAAAATAATAACAATGATGATGAATTAAAAAAAGCGGAAGACAAATTTAAAAACAGGGCAATACACTACGCAGCAGCACTCGGTCGTACAGAAATATTGAAGATGCTGCTGGATAAAGGAGCGGATGCTGATGACAGTAACGACAACAGGATGACACCTGTCCTTGTTGCCGCGGCAACCGCTCATAGCGGCACATTGAATTTTCTGATTCAGCATGATCCGCGTCTGCTTAAAGCAAGGAATGACAACAGGAGATCAGCTCTTCATTTCGCAGCCCACTGCGGCCATGAGGATATTGTTAATAAAATTGTTCAGTATGATAATAAAATTAATATAAAGGATTCATATGGTTTTTATCCTGTAGGGTATGCCATCAACAGAAGGCATGATCCAATTGTAGGTATACTGGCTTCCAAAGGGGCAAAGCTTGAGGCTGACGCAGACAATCAGCAGCTGCTTCTGCTGGGAAATGTTTCAAGAAACAATCCCAATATTGTGTCATTTCTTTTAGAGCAGAAGGCAAAGGCTGACAAGGAACACATAGGCACAACACCTCTTATCATCGCATCCGGCAGCTCAAGTCTGGATGTGGTTACACGGCTTATCGATTCAGGAGCAGATATAAACAAATCAGACGGAAAAAAGATTACGCCTCTTATGAGCGCATGCCTGACAGGCCGAAAAGAGGTTGTAAAATATCTGCTTGAAAAAGGTGCCAATGTAAATGAAAAATCCAAAGACGGCATATCAGCAATCGAGGCGGCTGTCCTTAGAAATGACCCCGAAATTATTGACCTGCTCGTTTCTCATAATGTTGATATCGAGACAGAGGGCAAGACAGGAAAAACACCTTTCTGGCTTGCAGCCATGCTCGGTTACCGTGAAAGCATGGATAAACTGTTAAATGTCGGCGCAAGATGCGATTTAAATAATGACAGGGCAATAGAACTGATGGAGCTGGCTTTCAGATATGATATGCCGGAGGCCGTTGACCTCGCTCTTGAACAATGTCTTCATGCGGATTTTTTATTTTACGAAAAATACCCGTCAACATGGGTCGCTGATTATTATTCGGCAGATGAAATACTTGATCTGCTCGTAGAACACGGAGCAAAAAAAAATACAGGTGAAGGGCTTGGTATTGTTAACGCAGGGGAGTTATCTGAAAAGCCCCGAATAATTCAGGCCACACCAATATACTACCCCCTGGACCTTAAACGAAAATACGGTTCAAGAAAATTCAAAGCAAAAGTGGTAATCAATGATAAGGGAGAAGTTCTGTTCCCCAGAATGATTGATTCCGAAGTCCATGAACTGGACAGGATAGTAATGGAGACCCTGACAAAATGGCGTTTTTCCGCCCCTCTGGATAATGAGGGGAAAGCATGTTCGGTAATGGTTAATATACCTATCCTTCTGGAATGTGAGGATATTGAGAAACAGACCTGGGAACTTTCGGAAGTTGATGTACTCCCGAGACCGTTAAAAACACCTGCACCCCGGTATCCGATCGAATTAAGAGAGAAAGGGATAAACGGCAGAGTTGTAATTGATTTGATTATTGATGAAAATGGAGTTCCGGAACAGATAAAAATATCTTCACTGACACATAAAGAGTTTGCAGAAGCTGCGATTGAGGCTGTAAAAAAATACAGGTATACCCCTGCCTACTACCAGGGAAAACCGGTAAAAATAAAGGTAAAGCAGCCTCTTAATTTTATACCTGTTCAATAAGTATAATAAAAGTATACAAACAGTAAACAGACTGACATAATACAAAATTATACGCTCACTTGTGTCCATATAAAAGCTGCCGTTTTTGTATGGACACTGAAGAGCAGAGCGCTTTCATAATATAAAAAAACACAAAATAAATCCTGATACTGACACTGTCCACACGTTATTTTTTCTCTCTGCCGTCTTTGAAAAGAACCTTGCTCTGCTCTGTACAGATTCAAATCAATATTCAAGGGACGCGATATGTCTAATATAATGCCGGATAAAAAAACCCTGCTTGTCTGCAATGAATCGGAATTTGCCTCAGACTTTAAAAACAGATTAAACAAACTGGGATATACAGTCTGTGAACAGGCAGAGACATTTAAAATAGCCATTGACGCGATGGAAAAGCATCAACCTGACCTGGTTATTGTGGATATGGCTCTGCAGGGAGATATAGACGGAATAGATACTGCAAATTTTATAAGAGATAAGTGGGAAACCCCTGTGTTCTTCCTTACAGACTCAGTAGACTCGGAACATTTAAAGCGTTCCTGTCTGGTCCATTTTTTCTGGTATATCCTCAGTTCCCTTAAGGATAGTGAACTTGCCGTAACGATTGAAATGGGACTGAATATAGCCCAGATGGCAGCAGAAAAAAAAGATACGCAGGAGAAGCTGTTACGTGAAAAACAAATGCTGGCCAGAACAGAACGCATCGCAGGAATCGGCAGCTGGGAACTTGATATAGAATCAGGCAGGGTAGTATGGTCAGAAGAATTATTCCGCATATTTAAGATAAAGCCGTCAGCGGCAGATCCTTCCTGGTCGGAATATCAGGACCTGATTTATCCTGAAGATCGTGAGCTCCTTGGAGAGTGTATTAAAAAAGCTATTGATAATGGCACACCCTATGAATTTGAAGTTAGAGTTTTACGGAGAGACGGTGAATTACGGTTATGTATATTAAGAAGATATGCTGAAAAAGATTCCAATGGAAAAGTAACGAGACTATTTGGATCGGTACAGGATACAACCAAACTGAAAAGCGCTGAAGAGGCGTTAAAGGAAAATGAAGAAAAATATCGTGCAATTTTTGAACAGGCCGCAGACGCCATTCTGCTGTACGATCCGGAAGATGAGCTTCTGGTTGAATACAACGAAAAACTCTACAAAAATCTTGGATATACACGGGAGGAATTTAAAGAAATAAAACTCCCTGATATTGAAGCAATTGAATCCGGGGCCGAAGTTGCTGAACACAACAGAGCAATACTCAATAAGGGTGAGGACATCTTTGAATCAAAGCACAGGACAAAGAACGGCGAACTCAGGGATGTTCTGATTTCCGGACGGGTGCTTTCTATCGGGCCTAAAAAATATATACAGTATATTTCACGAGATATCACGGAAATCAAACAGGCAGAAAGGCTGTTAAAGGATAGTGATAAAAAGAGTAAACAGTTAAATTTATTATTGGAAAAACTTCTTACACCCAACACACTTCAGAATAAGATGCGTATTATAACCGACGGAGTGGAAGAAATCTTTGATACAGTACTTTCCCGTATCTGGATAATCATGCCAGGAGACAAGTGTGATTCCGGCTGTTATCACTCTCAGACTTCAAAAGCCGGTCAGACCTGCGGTTTTCGAGACAAATGCCTGCATCTTACAGCCAGTTCCGGGAGTTATTCACTTCTGGATGGAGACGCTCATTACAGAATTCCCTTTGGAAAAAATAAAATAGGCCGCATTGCTTCCGGCGCTGAAGCGGATATCCTGTCCAATAATATCATCAGAGATCTAGAGATCGAAAATCATACATGGGGAACAGATTCGGGTTTAACTTCCTTTGCCGCATATCGACTGCTTTCGGAGGACGGCAGCCCTGTTGGTGTACTGTCTGTTTTAAGCAGCAGATTCATATCCCCACTGGACAATAATTTACTGAAAAGCCTTTCAAACAGCGTAGCCCATGTTATTCAGGCCTCAAAAGCAGAAGAGGCATTACGTGTAAGCGAACAAAATCTTTCATCGATGATGGCAAACACACAGGATGTGATTGTAAGAATTGATAAAAATTTCAGACATATTTTTGCTAATACGTCCCTTTATGACACTATTGGAATATCTCCCGAGCAATACCTGGGAAAAACCAACGAGGAACTGGATATTCCTGAGGACTTAACAGCCCTGTTGCATGAGAAGTATAAAAAAGTATTTGCAACCGGCAAAACGGAAACCTTTGAAACCACCTATAAAACTTTTAACAAGGGCTTCAGGTTTTTTCAGTCAGTCGTCAGCCCCGAATTTGATGAAAATAACAGGGTTGAAACAATTATTAATTCAGCGCGTGATATTACAGATCTTAAACATGCAGAACAGGCTCTGAAAGAAAGCGAGGCCCTGCTTGAAGCCACAGGTAAAATGGCTAAAATCGGCGGATGGGAGTTTGATACAAATACACTTGAAATAAGAATGACAGAACAGATAAACCGAATGTTCGAAATTCCTCCTGATTTTGAACCTGACCAGTTTTTCATAGATCATTTTATCCATCAGGATGATAGAGATATCCTTTATACCGCTGTACAGAATGCCATGGAACATGGCAAACCATTTGATCTGGAGCTTCGCTTATTTACGACAAACGGGAAAAGTTTCTGGAATCGTTCTATTTGCATTCCGCAAACAGTTGATGGGAAAGTACTCAAACTGAAGGGGACCTGCCAGGACATTACCGAGTTAAAACAGGCTGAGCAGGCATTAAAAGACAGCGAAAAGCGGTACCGGTCGCTCATTGAACTGTCTCCCCTCGGTATAGGCATGGTAGACGGAAAGGGAATGATAATTGATATAAACCATGCCTTTGTCTCAATGCTGGGTTATGAAGCCAATGAGTTACTGGCTCTGAATTTTAGAGATATAACCCACCCTGACGACCTGAAGAGAGAAAACAAACTGATTCAGGCCCTGCTGGATGGTGATAAAATGTCATATTCTATTGAAAAACGTTATCAGCATAAAAACGGGATTTATCTCTGGATTAACCTTTCCGCTGCAAAGATTCCGGACCCGGACGGCGAACAGGTTTTCATTTTTGGCTTTATCGAGGATATCAGTATACGAAAACAAATGGAACAGGAACGGGAAAAACTGATACAGGAATTACAGGAAGCAATTACAGAAATAAAAGAATTGAGAGGAATTTTTCCGATATGTGCCAACTGTAAAAAAATAAGAGATGATGACGGATACTGGCAGCAGGTTGAGCATTATATTGCTGACCGAACCGCTGCGAAATTCTCACATGGCATATGCTCGGATTGCGCAAAAAAACTTTACCCGGAAATTTATAAATAGAAGCAATATAAATGATGTCATTGATCAGCCTTTAAAAGCGCTTCTACTGAAGATATAAATATATCCGGATGTTCAAAATGAATATTATGACCTGAGTCAACATTGATGCGCCTGCAGTCTTTCAGCAGCCGTGTAACTTTATCGGCATCATCCTCAGTATTTGCGGCATACAGCACCCCGTCTTTTCCATACAGGGTAGAAGCCTTAAGATAAACTGCAGGGCACTTTATTTTCTGCAGCATTGCTTCCTGATCTAAGCCTTTCATCCAGCTTCCGTTATAAAAACTGTTACCGAATTCCGGATCATAGTAATCCATATACAACAGCACACGCAGATATCCTGCAGGGAACCATGTAAATCTGACAGGCTCATTCGGATGTTTCTGTCTGTATTTTAAAGCCGAGTCATAGATCTTTTTCTGCAGACCTCCAAACAGACCAAGAATGTAGCTGTGTTTAAGGTAGTAAAGAGTAAAGTCCTTTTCTGAAGTCTGAGTGCAGAAATCATGGAATATAACATACCCGTCATACCATGATGCAGCACCATCCCCGTCTCTTACTTCTTCCGGTGTCACACTGAAAAACGGAGGATCTTCAAGTACAACACCTTTGATAATATCCGGAACTTCGGAGGCAATCCATGCAGTGATCACATCTCCTGAAGAATGCCCTGAGATATAGCACTCTTCCTTTATTATGTTTTTAATAAACCATATCAGGCTTTTTCCGTTAGCAATACAGGTGTAAAGGGATTTATCATGACTGGACTTTCCATGCCCGAAACAGTCCACAGAGTATACATGAAAAGTTTTTGAAAGTTCGGGCAAAACAGTATCATAGTCCTGCCATGCGGATGTCTGCCCATGTATTAAAAGCAGCGCAGGTCCGCCATCCGGGCCTTCTGCATAATTGATAACTGATCCGTCCCGGAGCTTCACCTGTTTTTCATGAAAGCCTGCTTTCAGGGTATTCTCCATATAATTTTTATCAAAGTGCAAATTACAGTACAAATACCGTCCCATAAAAATCGCGATCAGGCAGATTAATAAAGTAAATACTAAAAGCACAATACGTACTTTTTTTCTTTTACGGCTCTCTCCTGACTTACTGCTCATATCTATCCTTGCTATAGGTTATTTGTCTCTTCTTAAAACACCTTGAAATAATCTGCATCCGCTATTACAATGCCCTTCACTTTTGGATGGGAAAACAACATAAATTTATCTTTATAATACTTTTATGACAAGGCCCTTATACTTTGAATGCCTTATGAAAATAAAACACAAAATAATTAAATATTTACTTGTCGTAATACCACTGTGCATTATTTTTGTAACTGCAGTAGACACAACATCATTACATAACCTGCTGTTTGCTGCAGTAATAATTCTTGGCATTGTCATACTAAGAGATTAGTTTTGTTTATTTGAATCATCTCTTAATTAGTTGACCTGATATACCGTAAGATACGGCACTGAACTTTTCTCAAAGACACATAGGAAATAGATAATTTGATCGTATCCTGAAAAATGATGCCTTTACCGCCATCATTCCGGCTTATATTCTCTTATCTCGGAAATTGTTTTAAGTATTTAATCAAACCAGTAACCGCATTTACCGCCGCTTAGTTTTACATCTTCAATATCCGCCCGGTTTATAGGGAACAGCCTGCATACCCTCGGGCGTGTGGTGTTGTATATTTTACATGAGCGGTCCTTTTCAAGAAGCGGGCATGGGTATGAAAAATCACAGCACACTGCACACTGCCTGCATTCACCACGGCGTTTTTCAAGCTGTTTTTTTATATATTTCTTCATAAAAAAGATAATAAACTGCCGCCGGACTTTTCCCCTGAACATTCTTATTTTAAGTTTAAACTGTTTAATCATGCCGGGTGCCTTTAAAAATAGTACTTCATACTGATGCCGCCGTAATCGCCGGATGAACCAAATTCACTCTTAATAACATAGGCCGGGTACATGAGATTAGGTTTATCTCCCGTGTAAAAAGACCAGAATACCTGCAGAACAAGATTGTCGGACATGGAGATATCGATAAGCGGCCTGATCAGCATAGAACTGTCATCAAGGTTCCTTATTGCAAGACACTCAAGTGTAACAAGGGGGTGGAGTTCATAGGACGGTTCAAGTATCAGGTAATGTTTTCCTGCCAGGTAGTTGAGCCCGTCCTCTGTAAATGCTGATGACATAACATTAGTATAGTCGCCTGAATTGCCTGTTCCTGCACCGTTATAATAATATTCCGAGATAATATTAATGCCGTTTTCAAACCTGTACCAGGCTTCTACGGCACCTACTGTAAAGGATGAGTGCAGATCTCCTTCCGGGGTAGAAACATTTTTCCCATTATATACGGCAGCCTCTGCCTTAAGGCCCAGGCCTTTGATATTTCCTGCCAGGCCTAAACCTGCCATATTGCGTTTTTGTAAGGAGCCTGCCATTGCAAGTATATCCATGCCTGACCAATTCTGTGAAAAGGCAGCTATATACGAGTTATGTTCATTTGTGTCCCCGAACACAACCGCTGCCCCGATCTCTCCGCCAAGCCCGAAATAACCTGCAGCCTGAACCGCATCAACACCCGGCCTTACTTCCGTATCAATTGCTTCAGGAGAAAAGGGGCTGATCACATCAAGGGGCGAAAGAAGCGTAATGCGGCCGAACCCGATTGCCTGGCGTCCTGCTGTTACCTTTGTGCTGCGGGTTTTAAAAGTGACGTTTGCACGGTCTACATAAAGGGTATCAAGGGAATGGTTCCCATTATGAAGGACCCTTTCCATATCAAGGTACCTGGATGTACTGCTTCTCATAACAGTGCCAGAGTTTGAGAGTACAGTCCGGGAGGTGGTCAGGCGGTTTTCTGCTGAAACCTCAAAGGAGATATAACCTCCAAACCTGCCTGAAGCATCAAGGCGCTGCTGGTTGTACGCCGCAATACCCGAAGAGTATGTACTTAATGGGGATGACTCCATATAGATGTTAAGAGATTTAATAAAGCCTGAAACCTCAAAATCCTTTAATGCCTCTGCCTGCAGGCTTTTGGGGATAAAAAGCAAGGAGAGGAGTAAAAAAGAAACCTGTAAGAGTTTAGAGCCGGATATGTTTTTCATTTTAAATGCATTCCTTTGAATCCGACTTAAGGCATCCGTCCTCAAGCATGATTCTCCTTTTTGCGTGGTCTATTACCCTCGGATCGTGAGAACTGAATACAAATGTTGTGCCGGATGTTTCATTGAGTCTGCTCATAAGTTTAAGCAGGGATTCGCTTGTTTTTGAATCAAGGCTTGCTGTGGGTTCATCTGCAAGGATAAGTTCAGGCTTTGATGCAAGGGCACGTATAATAGCTACCCGCTGCTGCTGCCCTCCTGAAAGGTCGCAGGGCATCCTTTTCTGAAGCCCGTCCATACCGAGCTCATAAAAAAGCTCATCCACTCTTTTCTTACGCTCGGCTTTATCAACACCCTGGAGCAGTAGAACATACTCGGCATTTTCAGCAGCTGTGAGTACGGGAAGCAGGTTAAAGGACTGGAATATAAAACCGATGGATTCCAGTCTGAAATCAGAAAGGGTTCTGGATGACGCCTGTTCTATCCTGTATCCTGCCACGCTGATACTTCCCTCTGTGGGAAGATCAAGCCCACCCATAAGGTTAAGCACTGTACTTTTTCCGCTGCCTGACGGGCCGGCAAGAACCGTGAACTCACCCGGTTTAATAGTCAGGCTCAGGTCAGATACGGCCTTTATACGCTGTCTGCCGTTGTCATAAACCTTGCTGATCTTATGCATTATTATTAATCCCATATTTCCTCTGCCCTATATATTCCGGATGTTGGACCGGTACTGTTTTAATATGTTCGCATTGCCTTTAAACATGTCTCATAGCCTCAACAGGTGTAACCCTTGCCGCCTTAAACGCCGGGTAAAGCGATGCAGCAAGACACAGGAACACAATGTATGCGCCTGACTCGGCCATCCATATAAAATCCCACTCTGCATAGAGGAGGGACGAAAAAATAACCCCGCCGAATTCAAGGTTTTCCGGTATGAAAAGACGCAGATCAAACCCGTATTCTGCGAGATATCCTGTTGCAATGGAACAGACCGCTGTTCCGGCAGCCATGGCCAGTATCCCCAGGATAAGGGCTTCAAGCATGATCATCCTGCAGAGCCTGAAGGGAGACGTCCCGATACCTCTGAGCATACCGAACTCGTGATAACGTTCTGTTACTGACATTAAAAGTGTATTTACAACGCCGATGGTCACGATAAGCAGAACAACATATGAAAGAACTTTTACACTTACATAGTCCCACCTGAGTGCATTGAACAGGTTGGGCATGGCCTTTTCCCATGTTGCAGCTTCAAGCCCGGGGCTTTCTTCAAGGAGTTTTTCTATGCAGGGAAACACTTCGGGTGCCATGGCCGCATCTTCAAGCACCACTGCTATCTCATGGATATCATCAGGCACTCCTGCCATTTCAGATGCCTGGCTGCTATTAATCATAACAATAGAGCTGTCCATTTCACGGATACCCGTATCAATTACACCTCCCACCCTGAAGAGTTCGGTCACAAGCCCTCCATCCTGTGACTGAATGGTAACAACAAACTTTCTGCCGATTCCGATTTTAAGCTCTTCAAGGAGCCCTTTTCCTACAAGGGCGTCCCGGTTTTTCCATGATTCTGTTATAGTGTTTTCAGGCAGTTTTTTTAGAAAAGGATTAATCTCTTTTTCCTTTTCCATATCGATTCCCATAATAAATATGTTCCGGCTCTCCCTGCTTGACTGGCCCAGACCGCTGTAATAGAGCCTGGGCATTACCTCGCTTACGCCTTTGATTTTTAATATACCTGAAATAAGCCCTTCTGGATTAAAAGTCATGGATTCATCATGATTTTCGAGGTAGTGCTTTTTATATATTGCCATGTGGCCTGTACCTGAACGGACACCTGTTTCAACCATATAGGAGTACACACCCTGGGTAAAGTTATGGTAAGTCTGGACAAGCGCCAGGCTCAGGCTCACACCGGTAAGGGTGATAATAAACCGCATCCTGTAGCGTACCAGATTCCGCCATGCCAGTTTCAGATCAGCCATTGTCTCTCCCCTGTATTACATCAACAGGCACAAGCCCTGCGGCCTTGTTTGCCGGGAAAAACCCTGACACAAGGCAGACTACAATAAGGAGCGCGGCTGCAAGGATCTGCGGCAAGGGCTCAATAACAGCATGAACAACCGGCAGTATGGTTCCGCCGCCGTAGGTAATGGGGGCAACATGGCCGCTCATGTTTATGCCATGGATCTGCATATAATAGTTCATGGCAAATCCCAGCAGGGTCCCAAAAAAAACCGAAATCCCGCCCATAATAAATGTTTCTGTCAGAATCATTTTTCGGATGTGCCAGGGTCGTGATCCGAGGGCCATAAGCACTCCAAACTCCCTTGTCCGCTCCATTACGGACATATACACCGTGTTGAACACGCACAGGCCCGTGGCAAGATAAAAGATGGCAAGGATAATAATGTTGCTTACATGGCTTATTGCAATAGCATCCCGTATTTCCGGCAGAAATCTGCCCCAGTCCATAGTCTCAAAATTATCAGGCAGTTCTGCTGCAAGTGTTTCGGCCAGTATGGATGCCTCCATGGGGTCTTTCATGCTTACTGAAAACTCGTGTATACTTTCTGGCAGCACAAGGAAATCCTGCAGAAAGGCGAGGGGCACAAGTATCAGGGCCGTGTCGTTCCTGGTGTTTTCCGTGGCAAATATACCTTTTACAGTCAAAAGCTCATTTGCAATGGAGCCGTCGCTTCCTGTACTTACAAGGGCCAGTTTGTCGCCCGGTCCTGCCTTGAGTTTTTCTGCCAGTTTTTTACCTATAAGAACCCCGTCCCTGCTCTTGTCAAAACCATTTCCTGCTGTGAGTTTCTGCTGAAGCGTTGTGACGTTGGCTTCCTTTTCAGGTTCAATACCCAGTATTTCAACAGGCATGGCTGCCTCTTCATATGAGAGAAGACCGAATCCCCTGAGACGCGGTGACACGCCTGTTACACCCGGAGCAGATAATATTTTCCGGGTGATTTCTTCTGACGGCTTAAAATGAACATACATACTCCTGCGGGCCTGGTAGCCTTTTTGAGATATCACAAGATGCCCGTGGTACTGTTCCGTAGCTGATGCCAGCATGTCATGCATCTTTCCTGCTGATATGCCCATACCAAGGAGCAGGAGCGAAGAAGCAAATACCATGGCTGATACAGTAAGGATGGATCTGCGCTTGTTCCGGAGTATGTTCCGTATACACATGGAGATAAGCATATTCTTTTACCTGTTCTTAAGACTGCCCAGTGAAAAAAACGATTCTTCAACAGGTATATCAAACCGGATATCAAGGTACTGAAGCACTGTTTTTTCATCAGGGGTGTCATGGGGCTGTACTGTCATGCGCATGGGCAGCACGTGATCATCTACTTTTTTAACATCATCAAAATACATGGTGCGGACCTTTTCAAGGATGTCGTCAAAATAGACAACTGTTACAGGTATATAGTTTTCCTTTTTTATGGTATAGATAATCTTTCCCCATATCACCGGAACATCCGGTTTGGGCATACAGCAGATTTTCCATTCTTCATCGGATTCTTCGAGAAGGCTCAGTTCATAGTCCATATCCACATGGCTTGACTTTACAAGGTCGTCGTTTGAAATATGACTGCCCATCCATGGAGAACCCATCATTGAAGGCGGAATCTTGATTACCCTGTCTACACGTGGAAGATAATTCCACACCTCCTTGTCTGCCTTTAATGTTGTAATACCCTTTTCCTTTGCAGGTTTCAGCACCCTGGTTAGGCAAAAATCCCTTCCAAGGGACCAGCCGTCAACAGAAACAGAACGCTGCCACCGGCTTGTAACAATGTCGAGCCGTGCGGTGATATGGGATGAGTTTCCATTGTACTGCTGCTCAACCCTTCGTATTATTGACTTAAGATCAGGGGATGCTTCGGCTGTAAAGGAAAAGACCGCAATTATAAAAAGGGCAATGAAAAGCCGCCCTGTAAAATTTAATTTATATGTGTTTAGTTTTTTCTGCATAATGTTCATGTACCTCAAATGCGAATCTGTCCAGAATCTCGGGATCAACCGGTTCCCCGTTTACTGCAACAGCAAGTGTGTTAAGCCCTGTTTTATTTTCCAGGTGAAAGAACTGTGATTCTACAATTTTGTTGGGCATGCATTCATGGGGGCCAACTGCCACAACACCGTCAATATGACCGTGATAAAATTCCAAAGCAGGGGAACCAAGACTGAGTACAGCCTCGCCGAAAAGCTCCGGGCTGATATAGGGCCTTGCCCGGTTAATAATTTCTTCAACCCCTGCAGGGGGGCTCCATCCAAGGGGTTTTCCTATGGCGTTATAGAGCCTGCGCACCACCTGGTTCTGTATAAACCTGTTCATAAGAGCCCCCTTCCTGTTGTCTCCCGGCACCGCCCGGTTTTCATCAAATCTCTGCAGCTCATTAACTGTTGTGTACATCAGCCATTCGCTGAATGGCGCAAGCGTGCAGCCTACCCCCCGGTCTTCAAGTTCTTTAATAATATTGCCGTTTGCAAATGAATCCAGGCGGACATATATCTCACCCACCACGGAAACCCTTGGGACAGCCCCTTTAAAATCCTTTGCCTCTCTAAATTCCCTGCCTGCACGTTTAAGCAGGTCAAGCAGGCCGAAAATATTTCCGAACACGCTTCCCATGGCAGATATGATATGTCTTGAAGAGGCGGTAAGCATCAGCTGCTTCTGTTCATTGATACATCGGTCATATATAGACTGTGCCAGACCGGGTTCCTTTTCAACAGGCCTCACATCATGGAGGGCTGCCTGCAGCATGTCTGTAGCAGTAAAGCATGAAAATGCCCTGAGCTGAAAATCCCTGGGGACCTGTAAAAAATAATCTTCATCAGAAGGTGATATCAGGCGCACCCTTCCTGCCCATTCGTTTTTTTCAAGAATGATCTTCTGGAGGATATTGTACATGCCGAAGCGGCATGGCCCGTTTGCCCTGGGCATGAGATAGGCGAATTTCTCTTTCCCTTTTCTGTCCTCTTCAAGCCTTGTGAGCAGACTCCCGAGTGTTATTGCAAACGGAAGGCACTCTTTTCCTGATGTGTATCTGCGTGCCATTCTAATAGCCTCAGGCGTTGCGGGAGGTACAGCTTCGGAGCGGCCCCCGTCAGCACACAGAAGGGCCGCAATGGTTTCGGCACAGGGCCCCATGCGGGGTATTAAAAGCAGTTCGCCCTTTTCCCTTGCATCAATAATGGTTGGAGGATTTCTCTCCTTTATTCCGAATTCATTTATCTTTGCCTGGTCTGCTTCAGAGCCTTCAGTTTCTGCGTTGTTCATGTCTCCGTACACACAGTATAAAAAAGCCTCGATACGTGTCTTTGTACCTGCATCCCCTGAGTGCCCGTCTGTTTCAATTATGGTAAAGGGCTTGTTCTCCATGATGTGGGAAAAAAAGTGGAGAATAAAACTGTCAGGTCCGCATGAGTAGTTGGAGCAGTATACAGCATACTGGTGTTCTGTTCTGCGGATCTGATGAGCAGCCCTGAGACAGGTCTGGGCAGATCCCCAGTAAATATCGGTAAATACCGGTGTGCTTTGATCAAGGGGATAACAGTCTACGGGTATGGCCACACTCCCCTGTTCACGCAGAATATTGGGCACATTCGAATTTAAAATACTGTTGTGAATGGTGTAGGTGCGTCCCAGTACAATAATCTGTGCAAGCCCATTCTGTTCGGCAAATTCAATGGCCCTTCGGCCAAGATCAAGGCATGCCCTGTCAAAAGCTCTCTGTTCAAGGCAGGCATCTCCCCAGGCATCTTTCCATTTTTTTTCTTTTCCCAGTTCTTTTGCAATGGCACGTACACAGGCTGTAAACCTTTCGGAATCAAGGTTGCCCGGCCCCATATCAATACGGGATGTGAGTACATGTGTTGCTGTGTCTTCAGATGAGACAATATCAGGGCTTGCCTGAACAATGGGGCAGGTTACGCCATGAAGTTCACGGCCGTGGCGCGGAAGTTCCCTGACCCTCGGTACAAACAGGAAATCAGGAGACTCTGTTTTTATTATTTTAGAGACGATCCCCTGGAAGATCTGCATGGGCGCGCAGAAGGGCACGTTTGATACGTTGATTCCATGCTTAAGTGTGGGCATTCCTTCATCTGTAAACACCCTTACCTTAAAGCCAAGCCTGTGAAAAAACGTTAAAAAAAACGGGAGCAGGCTTTTAAGGCTGAACTCTTCAACAACGGCAACAGTGAGGCTTTCAGGTGTTCCCGTAGGCCTTGACAGGATATTTTCTATAAGGGCTTTTCGTTCGGAAAAAGGGTCAGGCGCAAGGTCAGGCAGTTTTCTTTTCCGGGCGCCGTTATCATATAATGAACAGTTTCCGCCCCACATGAACTTGTTGTCTCTTCCACGTACCCTTGTTTTAATACAGTCAATACGGCATTTATTACCCTTTCCACCGCAGCCTTTGTTTGATCTGCATATAAATGTACTTTTTTCCAGTACCTTAGCTGTTAAAAAGTGGGAGAGATCAATGTCATTTCCCGAAGGAATGTCCCTGTCCATTGTAATAAGGCCGATACCCAGGGCTCCTGTGGTTCCGGGATTGGGCGGTATTATTACATCTTTTCCTGTCTGCCGTGCTATGGCCGCTGCAAGTGCGTCCGATTTAAATGGCATGCCCTGGCAGAAGATGCGCTCTCCTACTGTTCTGCTGCCCTTTACCCTGTTAAGGTAATTCTGGGCAATAGAATCATATAACCCTGCTATTACGGCATCCTGTGGTATGTTTTCTGCCGCTGCATCAGCAATAACTTCTGCCATGAACACCGAGCAGTGCTGACCAAGTGAAACACCGTATTCAGCATCCATTGCCATCCTGTTCATGTCCTGGACATCAGTTACTCCCTCAAACCTTGTGCCCTGTTCTGCAATAAATGATCCTGTTCCTGCACTGCATGCCTCGTTCATGGCCGCATCAGTTATATTACCGTCTTCCAGCCGTGTATATTTGGCATCCTGCCCGCCGATTTCAAATATGGTATCAACCATATTGTCATAAAAACCCGCACCCCGGGCATGTGCTGCTATCTCGTTCATAATAACAACTGCATCAGTACCAAAGCAGTTTGCCATAAGAGACCCGACTATTTCTCTGCCCGAACCGGTCACACCGATTGACCTGATTTTATTCTTTTCCGTGGTTTCATCTATAAATGATTGGACAAGCTTTTGCGCGGCTGAAACAGGGTTTCCCTTTGTTTCAAGATACGATTCCCAGAAGGGCTTTCCGGTGGATACATCCAGTGCCGCTGCCTTGGAGCCGGTTGAGCCTATATCAAAACCGAGAACTGCTGTGCGGGGGACATCCGGGTTTTCTTCAGGAGGTAAACTGATACGGCGTACACGGTGAAGCGCATCTTTTAAGGGCGGGAGCTTTTCAAATTTTCTGCTCTTTTTCGACCCGATAAGGGAGTCCTTGTCTTTAATAAAGGCCTTTTGTTCCTGTGCAACAAGGGCTGCGCCCAGGGCCTCAAGATAATGGAGCGATTCAGGCGGAGTATCTGCAAGCCTCATGTCCCTGGCTTTTAAAAACTCTTTAAAATTATGTTTTACCCTGGGAGCAATTACAACCCCGCCGGTAAGTATAACATCAGGAGGTGTTGAACCGGGTTTAATGAGTACCTGGACATTTTCACATACTGCATCATAAAGCCCTGCCAGTATCGCTGCTGTATCTTCCCCCTTATTTGCAAGGTGAGTCATGTCCGTTTTAAGTATAACAGGACATCTGCCCGAAAGGAGAACAGGCTTTTCTACTTCACTGCATATTCTGCCGGCCTCGGCAATTCCAAAGCCGAAGCGTTCTACAAGCTGGCATAAAAAATTGCCCGTGCCCTGGGAGCACCGGGAATTTTCACGGTATCCGGTTTTACTGTTTTTTCTCAGTTCCAGGACTGAAAAGCCCTGGCTTCCTATGGATACAACTGTGCCGGGTATATGTTCGGGGTGGGCATATCTTACGCCCCGTGTAAGAGCAGCTTTCACAGGCACCCGCAGGCAGTTGAGCCCGCGGCTCAGACGGCCGGTGGCGGAAATGGGGCAGGAGTTGTCCCAGTTGAGCTCTTCGAGCAGTCTTAAAAAAACTCCGTAAGGATCTTTTCCGTGTTCCCTGCGATACCTGGAGATTATATCAGGTTTATTTTCTGCTCTTTCAATGACAACCGCTTTAACTGTTTCAGCGCCAATATCAATTCCGAAATATCTTTGTTTCAAAACAAACTCAAATCTAAATAATCAAGTATTAAAACTCTTTAGCAGAATATTACAAGCATTATCAGTAATATGGAGTACAGATGGAATGTAAAGGCTATAAATAGATTGAGGTTTATTCTTATCCGGAAGCTTTCACACATTCTGCCTATAAATATCAGTATGACTGCAGCCATTCTCAATTTGCGTCATTCATAACAGCAGTCAAATTAATTTTTCAATTGTACTATTCTATTAATATCGGCACACTATCATCATACTTAAAACAAAATCAATTTTCTTTTAAACTGGAAACACCTGTAATTATGAATATTTTCAAATACTAATCCAGAGCTTTCATAGACCTTAGCACGTCCTTTGAAATTTTTATCCGTTTTATTAAATCTCCATCATTTGACATATCAATATTCAGTGCAAAAAACACAGCGCCATCAGGTTGCTCAACCCATCCGACATACCAGCCGTATTCGCCATAGCTTCCTGTCTTTGCTCTTAGTATCCAGTATTTCCCGGCTTCAGCGATTATAATATCCTTTACCAGCCGCTGATGCCCGATTGAAAAGGGAAGCTCATTTCTGTACAGCCTTTTCAAAAAAGCAATCTGTTCAACAGCTGATATTTTAAGAGTTTCGTTAAGCCAGAAGTTATCTACAGGCCCTGAAAAATCGGAATTCCCGTATTTAATTGTTTTAAGATATTTTTTTTCCTCTTTTTCGCCTATTGCAGAAGCAAACTGTTTATACACCCAGACAACAGAATTCCGCATTGATGACCTGAGATTCTGATCACCGTTCCATGAATCATAATATCTTTTTTTACTGTCCCATTTAAAAACCTGAAACTCATCTTTCACAACTCCTGCATCCAGTGCAAATAATGAGTGGGGAATCTTGAAGGTGGACGCAGGTGAAAATCTTTTTTCTGCCCGCTATTTGTTAAATACAAGGTATCTGCCGTCCCTCTCATCAAATACAGCTATTGTTCCTTTAACGCCATAATCTGTAAAAAAATGTTTCCATTCAGGCTGCTCTTTAAATGATTCTGCATATGTAAAAGATGCAGATATCAGGATAAAAAACATAATAAGGATATTTCTCATTTTAGTACTATTGCGGTTTAGAGGTGATTATCGTAATAAAACCATTTTCGGCATCGGATACCTGTAATTTAAATCCGCTTTCTAAAAGCTGTTCTTCCACCCATTGCCGGGACAGGCGAAGTTTGCGGTAAAAACTTTTATAAAGATCCCATTTACCATTCGTCTTCCTGTAAATGATATCATGTACTTTTACTTTCTCGGCCTCATACTCAAGAAAGCATGTAAAAACTGTAGTATCATCGCTTTTTACAGGAATAAACCTGTCAGTATCCCTTAATTCAAAGGTCAGATCACGAAAGCTCATTATAAACTTTGCGCCGGGGTTAAGAGCGGAATAAACCTTACTGAAAAGCAGAGATACAGAATCCTTTGAATCCAGATGAAGCAGTGTGTCTGTCATGCAGACAAATAAATCCGCACCTGTTTTAATAACACTGTCAAAATCCAGCAGATCTCCCTGAACTGTATTAATCGAAAGCCCCTTTGAATTATCCTTAAGCTCTTCTAAGAGCCTCCCGCTGATATCAATTGCAGTAACCGAATAGCCTGCCTCTGCAAGAGGTATAGATGTATACCCGCACCCGGCACCAAGATCAACAGCCGATGCAGGTCCATCCGGGACAAGTTTATGACCGGCAATAAAATCTCTATTACGTTTTATATTAAGTTCAAACCCGCCGTACATCCATGAGTAGACATCAGCCAGAAGTTCTTCATAATGTTGTTTTACAGTTGCCATTTATTACTCCGCATTATTCAGGTATTTTCCAAGAACCCGGTTTTCATGGGATTCATTCTCCATATGAAAATATGTTTTCCCAAAATCAGTGTATCCCTTATGGTTATAAAAATTCAAAGCGCGTGTATTGTAAATCCATGCAGTAAGCCATAAAACCTGCGCGCCGTGTTCAAAAGATTTTTTCTCTGCTTTTTCCAGCAGCATTGAGCCCACACCCTGCCCGGTAAAAGGCTCCTGCACATACAACCTGTCAAGCTCAGCCTGTTCATTGTTTTTTATCAGTTCCTGTTTTTTATTTAATGAAACCTGTGAGTATCCGATCAGGTGTGACTCTCTTTCTGCTACAATACAGATAATTTGCGGGCTGTTAATAAAAGAATTGATCATTAAAGGATTAAATGCACGAAGAACTTCATCGGCAATGGTTTTTCTTATGCCGCCGGGAGCATAATTATCAAGCCAAACCTGGGTTGCCAGAACAGAAATACACTCCACATCCGATTCTGCCGCATTACGTATAATAATATTTCCCATTTCAAGTCCAGTTACAGATATCAGTTTTTCTTATTTCTCAGCTTCAAGGATAAACGACAAAGGAATTGCCTTATTATCAATAAAATTAACTCAACAGTCTCTTTCTCATACGAAGAGTATCTCCACCGTCGGCCCTCAGGTTATAACCCATATGAACAGGAATAAACCCCATGGAAAAAAGAAGGCACAGCATTGGTCCGTTATCAGCAAATACTATTGTATCTACAGCGTGATACTCGTTAACAACCGCAATATTAATAACATAATCCAGCAGGTTTTTACCAATACCTTTTTGCTTGAAATCATGATGAATTCCCATCCCGATCAGTTCAAAACCCTCGATAGGGTGCGCACCTACAACTGCTATGCCGGAAACATTGCCATTACCGTTGGCAACATAATAATGAACCCCCATACCCGCGTGATTACTGAAGATTGATTTAAGTGTAGCTTCATCAAAGGGTTTTAATGTATAGCTTAAATATTTCAGGTTGTCAGGATGATTCCATATTTTGAGATAGGCATTTAAAAGATGATCCATGTCATCCTGATTTTTCCCGGGCATGTATTCACGTATAATCATTTCACTTTTCACTGATCCCCCTTCTATAAATTGGTTCAGATAAGAAAAATTTACAGTCAACAGATAAAAATGTTTTGATGATATTAAGCTGTTCAGCTTTGAAGGTGATATTCCGCGAAAAAAATATCCTGAGGCTGAAGGATTTAGATAGGACCATTATATACTGACATATTTAAAAGAGGCCAGTAAAAAATGCATCCTGTTTAATATGAGAAAATTACAGTTATAAAGATTCCCCGCAATCCAGGATTATTTTAAAGAAAGATTGCGGGGATTTTTTTTATAATTACTTTTTGGGCACAACACATTCAAAGTTTACCGCATCATCAATACTTCCGGTACCTTTGTATTCTGCAACTGAAGGATAAAGGCATAAAGGCCTTGTTCTGATGACCTTTCCGTCTTTAAGCTGTTTTGCAAGCATAGTATCAGGAGCCTTATCTTTTTCTCTCCAGTTTATTATTGCAGTCATTGGATCATGCTGGTCAGGACATACACCGCCGCTGCAGTGAGACATCCCCGGAATCATAAAAAGTCTGAAAAAATCGGTGGTATCAGGCCCGTTTTTGGCTATTGCCTTTTCGTAATAATGAATTCCTACAAGCGGCTGAAGAATGGGATCTGACCATCCATATGTCATAAGCAGTTTACCGCCTCTGTTTCTAAAAGCGGAAAGATCGGTACTTTTAGCGTCAGCCTTTTTGCCCCATGCATCCAGCATATGTGTGTCATTGTCAAAATCAAAGGTCATACAGTCATAATCAGGCATTGGGGGATTATGAACCAGGTAGCGCATTGTACCCTCGGCAAGTCCGAAGTCAGCAGAAGGCATATTGGGAGCTGTGCTTACAATAAGTCCCATCCATCCGCTTGCAGCAGGTCCGCCGAACATTCCCGGCATCTTTGCTTCGCTTCCGGGCATAAACCCGGGGAATATGTTTACACCGTTACTCATGGGCCCCTGGTAAACCTTTGCAATGGCATCTGCCTGGGCTACAGTGAGACAGTCGTTACTGTCAGTACCTTCTTCACATGCAGGGACATCTTCTTTCGGGTTAAAGTCACAGTCGCGCGGATCAGTAATCAGGTTATCCTTAAGACCGTCTACGGCATCACACTTTGCCATTACTCTGTCTGCAACCATAAGCATTTTTTCTGCATTAACCGGGGCCGCACTTAACGCCTTCTGATTCCACATGGCTCCAATTGTAAAGCCTGTCTGATCAAGCCATGGAGCATTTACAACTATACCGTCAAAGTCTTCGGGGTAACGCTGTGCTTCTATGAGTCCCTGACGTCCTCCGTTTGAGCATGAGTTCCAGTATGCATATTTCACCGGTTTCCCATAGTAATCAGCAGTTATTGATTTAGATGTAACAGCAGTAAGATGAACGGCACGATAGGCATAGTCTATGGCCTTTTGAGGATTGCTCATAACAAATGATGCGCCCGGTTCTTTTGCGGAGTCATGTCCGGTGTTTGTCTGGGCAACTGCAAAGCCTGCCTCCAGGGCCTGCTTTATCTGAGATGTTCTCATGGGAGAGTCAAGCGCTTCACCGGCATGGCCGCCGTTACCTATCATATAGAAGCGGCCGTTCCATTTTTCCGGAAGATTTACCTCAAAGGCAATCTCAGGATCAATCATGCCTTTAACCTGGCAGTAGGCCGGAATATTACCTGCAGAAGAAAAACTCTTTGAAGAGATTTCAACTATATCGGAAGATTGATAACCTGCAACGGCATCACATGACTTTGCAGGCATAATATCTGTTTTTGTATAGTTGATAAGCGCATTTCCTGATTCTTCAAAGGGCTGTGCATGCACAGATAAAGCAAGTGTAAATGAGCAGAGAGTTGTGAGTATTAACAGATATATTTCCCTAAACCTTACCATTAACCGTTTTTTTTCAGTGTGGGTTTTACGCATGTTTATTCCTTTATTTTGTTTGGTGATGTGAAAGACTATTTTGAGATCGTGCAGTTTATTCCGCGATCAATATATGCTTTTTTAACTGATTCAAGGGTCTCATTATCCATAATATCCAGATCTCCTACAGAATATTTTAACCCAAGCGCCCTGTACTTATCCTTGCCCAGACGATGGAAAGGCATAAGTTCCAGTCTTAAATCCTTTTTTCCGAAACCTTTTATAAAGGCCGAAGCTGCTTCTATGTTTGCTTCAGTGTCATTTATTCCTGGAATCAGCGGATTTCTGAAAACAACATCAGCGCCGTTCTCAACAAGCAGAGCCGCATTTTCAAGAATTCTGTCATTGCTGAGGCCTGTGTATTTTTTATGGATTTCACTGTCCAGGTGTTTAAGATCAAAAAGGAAGTGGTCAGTCACAGGCAGTACTTCATAAAAGGCATCCGAAGGCACAGCACCGCATGTTTCAATGCAGGTATCAATATTTTCACTTCGGCACAGCTTAAAGAGCTTCCGCACAAATTCAGGATGAAGCAGAGGCTCTCCCCCGGACACAGTTACCCCTCCGCCGGATGTATCGTAAAACATCTTGTCGCGTCTTACTTCATCCCATACTTCATCCACAGTCATTGGATTGCCGTATTTAACAAGGGCGCCGTAACTGCAGCTGTCGCTGCACTTGCCGCAGGAACTGCACAGAGAATAGTCGATACGGTGTTTGCCTTTATCCATATTGACTGCATTATCCGGGCAGGTTTCAACACATTTGCCGCAACCCTTGCAGAGAAGTTCAAGAAAACCGATCTGAGGCCTGCCTGATATGCATTCCGGGTTGGCACACCACTTACAGGAAAGAGGACATCCCTTGAAAAAAACAACGGTGCGGATTCCCGGCCCGTCATGAATGGAGTACCCCTGAATATTGGTAATAAAAGCGCTGTCTGGTTTCATAAAATTCAAATAATTAAAATAAAATATGGTTTAAATGAGTATGGCGATACTATTAGCAAGTTGATCAAATGTAAATAACAAAATATTGCGATTACGCTGTAATATCCGAAAGTTATAGAAGCATCAAATACTTAGGGCAGGAAAAAAAATCTGTTAGACATGTAATGTTTTTAATTATATAGGATAGTTTTAAAGCTTTTATAAAGCTACTGCATCTGTATCCAAAAGTAAAGGACCTTTCATGAACTACGGCAACATAATATTATATGTTATGAGCGGTACAGGCAATACCCTTCGAGCTGCCCAATGGATCAGGGAAATAGCGGAATCAGAATCAGTGTCTGCTGAAATCAGGATGGTTGAACATGCTGATCCCCCTGAAAATCCTGCCAGAGACACTTTAACATTTATCATGTTTCCTGCGCACGGACTTATGCCGCCATGGTCCATGATAAAGTTTTTATTCCGGATCATGCAGGGTAACAGGACACCGGCCGTAATATTATCAACAAGAGGGGGAGTAAAACTCGGACCTGTTGTTATTCCAGGAGCAGTGGGTTTCGGCAATTTTTTCGCCGCAATTATTTTACTAATAAAGAGGTACAGAATAAGAGGGATGTTCAGTCTTGATATGCCGGTGAACATGATAAACATTCACTGGGGAATGAATTATGAAAACACATCTCTGATTCTTAACAGGGCAAAAAACAAAATTTCCGGAGTTATGGATCGTATCATTATTGGAAGGAGAGTTTTTTACCCAGGTAATATTACATGGGAACTGTTATGGGCAGTACTGCTTTTTGGGTTTATTCCCTTATTTCCTATACTGTACCTGCTTACAGGAAAACTTTTTATGGCAAAGCTCATGTTTGCGGATAACCGGTGCAGCGGCTGCGGACTGTGCGCAAGGTTCTGTCCTAATAAAGCTATTACCATGAAACAGGCAGGAGAAATTAATCGTCCGTTCTGGACATATCACTGTGAAGCATGCTTAAGATGTATGGCCTTCTGTAAAAAAAATGCTGTACAGGCAGGTCATTCATGGGGAGTACTGCTCTACTGTATAACAGCAATACCTGTTATCACATGGTGTCTGCACAAAACAAATCTTACATCAGCATTACCCGGGATCGATAACTTCTGGATTAACCAGCTTTACGGGCTGGTATACATCATTCCTGCAATATTAATTTCCTACCGGATATTCTGGATGCTGATGAGGATTCCTCTTCTCAACAGGCTGTTCACATACACTGCCTTTACTAGATATTTCAGGCGCTATCATGAACCGGAAACAGACTTAAAAGATTTTAAATAGTGACCATCAAAAAATAACAAAAAGTAAGGATGGAACTTTCTGCATTCAGCTGTCAGCTCGGGCTTTGTTTAACATGCATTTTGCTGAAAGCTGAACGCCTGGAGCCGGTTAATAAACTGGTCCCTGTGGATTATCGGATATACGCTCTACAACAATCTTTTGTGTAGAGGAAGGGGGAGGAGCCATTGCTGGTCCGACATTTAAACCGCCGCCGCCCATTCCTCCGCCCATACCCATACCGCCGCCTCTCCTGGATTTAGCGGCCTTTAGGCTCTGGGGATTATTTTTATTATTTTGACCTGTTACGGTTTCAAATTTCATTTTAATTTTATCGCCTTTGACTTTCCCTTTATAGTTAAATGTCATTACCATGGCACCGTAAGATGAATGAACTGTAAAGGAAATTTTTTTCCCTTTAATTTTGCCGTCTGTAATAGGTATCCATTGCCCGGGTCCGCCTCCGTTTACGCTTCCTTTCAGGATATCCCCTTCCTTTTTAAAGTTAAAGGTAAGCTGCATTTTACGGGGAGCCTGAGCCGGACCGCCCATCATGCCCTGGCGGGGTTTGTTTTCAAACTCCCCCTGCCATGTACCGTCAATATTGATTTTGGATTTCCCTGAAACCGTTACCGCATAACCGAAAACAAATAATATAAAAAAAACAGCAGCAATTTTTTTCATGTCGGATCTACCCCTTTTGTTTTGATTATTAATAATCCCTTAACCACATTTTTGTTAAACGGAATTTTCAGTTTAAAAACCTGTCAAGCATGTTCTAATACAGGGTAAGACACAAAGAATTACAGAATAGGCCAGTTAATTAAAGATTGCGGGGTTTTATAAAGAGACTGAATATCGAGAGCTCGTTTTTGAATATTTAATCAGGTTTCATTAGTAAAATGAAGTACATTTTAAATCAAGGAAATAATTATTATAGCGTTCAGCTATCAGCCAGGACTTTGAATTAAGAAGCCTTTTACTGAAAGCTGAACGCTGCCAAACAAAAACGTTAGTTTTTGTTTGGACACTATCTAAGAGGTATCTCCCACAGGTTTACACTTAACGGACCGGCACTAAACCCGTCCGTTACCGGTACACTGCCCAGTTCCTGAATATCAACACCGCGTTCTTTACCTGGTGCATTATATGAGGAATCGCCTTTTCCTGTTATTATGTATTGTTTAGCACTTGAAGGAAGCTCCATTCCTTCAACTTTTAATTCAATTTTTTTGAGGGTCGGATTAACAAGGCTTAAAGTGAGTTTATCACCTGACTCATTAAGAGCAGCCATGATATCCACGTTTTTAATCTCGCCGTTGAATATTAGAGGTTTTGAACCGAAATGGTTGCGGTAGAGGGCAAGCACAAGACCGGTAGAAGCCATTTCGGCTTCTGTCCTGGTTGTTTTAACAGCCCCTATTACATTTACTGTCTGGGCATAGTTTGCAGCGTGTATATATTTACTCTGCCGGTAAAACTCATGCAGGCCCATTGCAATACCCAGTGCATCCTGCAGGTCATATATACAGCCAAGCTCACCATATATGTAGGTGCGGTGCCAGTAGTTCCATTCATCAATGGTTATGGGCATAAAACGCCCATTAAGGCTTTTTATGGAGGCCTGAAGTTTTTTGTGTTTTTCAACAATTGAGCGGATAGAATCCTTCACCATGGGAATATGACTGAGCGCAGGTTTTCGTCCGTCTTCATTCCACGGCACACGTCCCACGTAAAAATGTTCGGACAGCATATTCATCCAGTCCGCACTGTCTTCCAGCATACCCCTGGACCATGTTCTGTTTCTCTGCTTTGAATCCGGATCAAATGCACCGTTTATTGTATCTATGCTGCCCACACCAACAAGTACAAGGTTTGGATCAGCCTCCCACATTGCTCTTGCGACCATATTATGTTTATTGGTGTAGTGCTTTAACTGCATAAAACCGAGCTGCCAGTCACCGAACATCTCGTTACCCACACACCAGTGTTTCACATTAAAAGGTTTTATATGGCCGTTTTCTATTCTGTACCTGCCGCCTGTAGTGTCTTTACCGGAGTTGCAGTAATCAACCCATTCCGCGGCAGAGTGGGCATCTCCAAAGCCCGTATTTGCAGCAATCATGGGAACTGTATTTATCTCACGGCAAAAAGCTATAAACTCATCCGTACCAAAATCATTATGTTCAACACCTGTCCAGGCCGGGTTTTTCCGGGGCGGCCTTCTGTCCCTGTCGCCTATACCGTCGCGCCATTCATATCCGCTTGTAAAATTTCCTCCCGGCCACCTGTAAAGCGGAGCATTAAGCCCCTTTAAAAGAGCTATCGTATCTCTTCTCATGCCGTTGATATTGTCGGCAGGCATAAGAGACATGGTTCCTATAAACGCTTCACCGGCACTGCAGGATATTTTTATGGTTGCTTTGTCTGTTGTTTCAGGAGCAGTAAATGAAAATGTTCTTTTTACGTAACCGCTTTTCTTTACGGATATCTCTTTCACTGCGGTCTGCCCTTTACCAGTGATTAAGCTTATCCTTAGCTTTGCCTCAAATTTGCCAGAGGGTTTTACCCAGATATATCCAGTATATTTTTTTCCTGCCTTAACACCCAGGTCATTCTGCTGAATAGCCACTCCGGACTGAAGCCTTGGAGTATGATCACCTACAAAGGAATCCTCTTTAACCATACTGACAAGTGACGGATCACCGACAATCTCCCATGGAGAAGAGCCGACAACAGGATAGTCAGTTTCGGTAAGCTTTACATAGGGGGAATAATCTTTAGTAACAGGGAAATAAAATTTACGGTCTTCAAGCATTTCAGCCCATATACCGCCATAGATACACCTTCCAAGGTGCTCAATAAACTGACCGTAAATAAACGGGTTTATATCATCTCCGCGTTTATCAGGATCAAGCTTAACATTAACGGTTTCGGCATTAACAACATGGCCCAACAGCAGGCACACAGCAATAGCAGCAACAGCAATCGATTTAACAGGGCTCTTCATAGCAATCCTCACTTTATATACTCAGGGTTAAAATTCATAAATATACTATCGGTTCGCTTTTCGTGATTATTTGCAGGGCAGTATAAAAATATTACTTATACCTGCAATAAAATTATTCAGACAGCGCGTTAACTCCGGCAGCAGCGACCTGGCTGTCCTGGGTAGGATGCATACCGGATACTCCGACAGCTCCGGTGATTTTCCCATTCTGAAAAATCGGGATACCCCCTTCAAGAGCAATAAGACCTTTCATGGTAAGAAGCCGGAATTCTTCACCGCCTGAAGCAAGGGCCTCCTGCCAGAATCTGGTTGTGTTTTTATACTTAACTGCAGTTTCTGCCTTTGACATGGCAATATCAATACTGGCAAGCTGTGTATTATCCATTTTATGGAACATGACAGGATTTCCTCCGCTGTCCACTATGGCAATTGCCATTGGCCAGGAGTTGGAAACGGCTTCGGCTTCTGCTGCAGCCATAACCTTTTTTGCATGTTCAAATGAAATGGGCGGGCCGTATTCTATAATTTCAGGTTCTGATGACATTTAATTCTCCATTTTAATCTTATGTTTTATTTCTTTTTACAATAAAGGAGGTTTTTATTCCAGACTCAAATTTAGGGCTTACATTTTTTGATTATAAAATAAACCAGTCGCCAGACCGAAAAATAAACTAATGCATACACCCATCCAAATACAAAACAGAAAAGGTTTGCAGCTCCATCCGCCTCCCATCGGACCGTTAACTCAGGCGGAGGGTTTTCCAGGGCCTGCAGATAGGCGCCGAGCCTGTACTGAGAATAATGAAGTGATATATTAATGAGAATATAGCCTGCCGCGATATACCAGTAAAACAATGTCTGCAGTTCAACCCTGCTTTTTGCTTTCCAGTCATAAACTATAGCGATTGGCGGGAGGATTAGAAACAGAATTAAAAACGGATTGGTCCATATGTACATACAATTCCAGCTCCTCTCTTATAACATGACAGTGAGTAAGGATACTAAAATACTGAAATGAATTTAATAAGAGCTGAATATGAAAAAAGTGTGAAAAGCTTTGTAATATTTCTGCAGAAAACCTTTTTTGTTTTCCGCATATGATCTTCCCGGCTCCAGCGGTTTACACCGGAACCGGAAAAGCCAGGGTTTATCCTAAAGCTATAACCTGCTTTGCACGATCGGCCTGGTTTGGAAAAAGATCTGCCGGCACCTTTGGTCTTCCAAGGGCTTCAAACACCATAAATCTGGCGCAGTCGGAATTATCTCCCTTGCAGTACTTTTTTTTAAAGATTTCCGCAGTTCCCGGCCTGCTTGCCATTTTATCGTTAAAAAATATACAGCCGCTCAACAGTTTACAGTCAGCCATTTCCGGACTCCTTTCAGGCTCCGATAAGTATCGGGCCCAAATAAGTTGTAAATAGCAGAAACAAAATACCATTAAAGTATTTTACTTCCTTTTAAACACCTTACCTGGTCTCCATCCATAAAGAGGCAAGTCGGGATGAAGCTTTCAGCATTTAGCTGCCAGACAAAAACGTTAGTTCATGGATGGCACTACCTTCTTCATCCATTTTTTCGTTCACAGGAGTCGATGGAGGATCAAAATCAGCTTTAACAGGACAGTTTCAAAAATTTAATGCGCAGAGTAATAATACCAATGGAGCCAAACGTTAATTAATATCTTAATATATTAGTAAACAGTGTTAACTTACTATCGGCATGCTTTCCGGCAATGTTAATTATTAATAAGCAGAAAAAATTACTACAACCCGTATTTTTTTATTTTTTTCCATACAGTAACCCTGCTCACGCCCAGAATCCTCGCTGCTTCAGATTGATTTCCACCTGCCTGTTCAAGGGCGGTAACAAGGTTCTCTTTATCCATGGATTCATCCAGCGGTCTTTTTGCTGCACCTTTTGCAGAATCTCTGACTTGCTGCCTGATTTTTACCGGTAAATGCTGGACATCAATTGCGCCGCCGGGACACAGTACTGATGCATATTCTATTGCATTTCTCAGTTCACGTATATTGCCGGGCCATGAATATGAAGTGAGTTTTTCCATGGCTTCAGGTGTGCATCCCAGTATCTTTTTTTCCTGTCCAGGTTCATTTCTCTTTATAAAACTCTGTACTATCATCGGGATGTCTTCTCTTCTTTCACTCAGCGCAGGGCAGTACAAAGGAAACACATTTATCCTGAAAAAAAGGTCTTCACGAAAAAGCTCCTTTGATACTAGCTCCTCAAGGTTCTTATTTGTTGCAGTAATAATCCTGACATCAATAGCAATAGGTTTGTTGTCGCCAACCCGTTCAATCTTTTTATCCTCAAGAACCCTTAACAGTTTTACCTGTATGGAAAGCGGAACATCACCTATCTCATCTAAAAATATAGAACCGCCGTGCGCAGCTTCAAACCGCCCTTCCCTGTCCCGGTCGGCACCTGTAAAGGAGCCCTTAACATGACCGAAAAGTTCGCTCTCAAGAAGATTTTCGTTAAGGGCTGCACAGTTAACCTTTACAAACGGCATATTGCTTCTTGTGCTTGCCTCATGGATTGCCCGTGCAACAAGCTCTTTACCTGCACCGCTGGGGCCATGAATCATTACAGGCGCTTCGGACTGGGCTACATTTTCTATAAGTTCAAAAAGGTTCTGCATTATACTGGACTTACCCAGCATACCGTGGTAGCCGTCATCAAGATGAAATGTTTTTCGGAGTGACTGCAGTTCATTCTGCTTGCGTATTACTTCGGATTTATCTGTTAACGTTTCTACAGCTCCTATTATCTGCCCGTTTTCATCCTGAAGCATGCAGGCGCTTTTAAGGATATGGGTAGTGCGTCTGTCCTTGGTGGTTATCAGGCATTTTTTATCCTTCATTTTACCTATTGAAAAAAGCCTGCAGTAATCCTTGCCGGGGCCCTTGCCTATAATTTTACACCCTGTACAGTTTAATATTGTGCAGGACTTTCCTATCAGCTCATCGGCAGAATACCCGGTAAGATTTTCTACTGCAGAATTGACAACCCGTATTTTTCCCTCCTGGTCTACAACCATAAGACCGTCATGAAGGGTGTCTACAATTGTCTTCCAGTATTTTTCATAATTCATAGACTTCTCCTGTTTAATGGAGTGTTAACCTGTTAACCCGTTAACTGTTAACTTAATACCCACTGCAAAGGCTGTCAAGACCTGGAAATATTAAAAGGCTAGTAATATCAGAGAGATATTAATTTTACATCTTTGGCACAATAATGGCAACAGGCTATTTTGAAGAGTATTAAAACGCTCCTTTAAAAGATTGAAGGATTTTTAATATGAAAACATTCAGGAGGTAAAAATGAGTAAATCAAAATGGCGGGGATTTGCAATTGGGGGATGTTTATTTTTTCTGTTTCTATATTTTCCTTCCCGGGCATTTGCAGGTGATGAAGTTCAGGAGTTAAAGGATCAGCTCAAACAGATGAGCGAACAGATGATGGTTCTTCAGGAAAAGCTTGAGAAACTCGAAAATGCGAGTACAGAAAAAGCAGAGGAAATTGCAGAAATTGATGAACGCCTTAACAAGGCTGAAATGCACACTTCAACCGACAAGGTGTCTTTCAGCGTAGAACTGAGATCAAATGCAGAGCGTATCAGTTATGATGATGCGCTTTTCGCTCCGGGCTGGCTTATGGACCAGATTTTTATGCCCTATGACGGAACTCCTGCAGGAGGTCTTAACGGGGCAACACTTGCCCAGGCGCAGGGCCTTATGGGAGGCATAGCGTCAATGGGCATCATGCCCGAAAAGGTCTCTTCGGATAACGACATAATTTACACAAATAAATTTCATCTTAACATGAAGGCAAGGATTAACAGCCAGCTTAGTTTCGGCGGAAGACTGGCAGCCTACAAGGTATGGGGTGACAGTTCCGGTGTTAAGTTTAATTCAGGAAGTCTCGGTGACGTAACCATGGACGGCAACACTGCAAGCCTTCCCCACGGAGACACCATTTACCTGGAACGCGCCTACTTTAACTATAAAAACAGGATAGGAAGCGTACCTGTTAACTTCTCACTCGGCCGCAGGCCTTCAACAGACGGACCGCCGCTTGAATACAGCAGCTACAGCCTTGAAGGCGGATCACCATTTGCAACAATCATAAACTGGCAGTTTGACGGAGCATCTCTTTCCTTTGGCCTTGAAGAACTGACAGGTGTTCCTGGGCTGGATTTTAAACTCTGTTACGGTGTAGGTTTTGAAGGAGACTGGGGAAACAGTTCATCTCTTAATGATACAAGGCCGGACGTGGACGACGTTCACATGCTCGGGTTTATCACCACACTGTTTGACAATGATGCTTTAAGCCTTGGTCTTAACTATGCCCATGCATCCAATATCACAGACGGATTTACAGGCACAACGGTAATGCCCTTTATCGTTACAAAGCAGGATATGGACGGTGACGGAACTTCCGAATACTATTTTGCAGCAAACACAGGCGGGTATATAAGCCGTCTTGAGCCCATGACAAACATAGGCGACTGGGATGCTGCCTCCCTTCTTTTCAGGGCAAATCTTGCGGAAATATCCGATGACATGCCGGACATTGATATGTTTTTATCAGGTTCATGGACCCACACAAATCCGTCACAGATATCTAAAAACCCATTTTATGAAATGCTTGGCCAGGGTCTTTTAAGTTCCAACGGCGACCTTCAGTCCCGCAACGGCTACGGTATTTATGCCGGTGTCAGATTTCCCATGCCGGGCGACGGAAAACTGGGTTTTGAATACAACTGGGGTTCAAAGTACTGGTTCAGCTTCACCGGTGCAGAGGATTCACTTATAGGAAGTAAGGCGGCAACAAGAGGCCAGGTATTTGAAGGCTATTACGTTCATCCCATCATAAGCAGCAATTTCTTCGTTAAACTTGGAACACGCTACTACGATTACAAGTACACAGGAAGCGGCAATCCTCTTGGTGCGCCGGTAGAGATAGACAGCGCAATGGCACTGGATACTCTTAATGCTGTTATAGACAAGGTGTGGGCAGGATACCTGTCTGCTACCTTAAGATGGTAGAAAGATAAATGTTAAGCGCAGCTGTAATCATAGTAGAAAAGGACCGCCAGTATGACGGTCTCATGACCTCAATAGGGTTACAGCTGAATGATGTACAGGTAAACATGTTCGTCCTTAACAGCGAGATTGAAAATATGGATGAGGCTTACCGGGAAAACATGGAGTTTTTCAGGGAAAGCGGGGGCGAATGTTTTTCGAATAACCAGATTAATGTGGAGGAATACGGTTTCAGGTTCATGGGCTTAAGAGATGTCGGGAACAGGCTCAAAACCATAGACCGTATTATTCCCTTTTAAAGGAAACCTGTATGAAGGTACTGCACCTTCTTCGCTCAGAACCGGACATTACTGTGGAAAGAATGATTGAGTGCTTCTGCACAGAGGAAGAATGTGCCGTGGAAATTCTTTACAGGGGCGATGTTGACTGGAGCAGGCTGATTGACGACATTTTCACCTATGACAGGGTTATCTGCTGGTGGTAACAGGAACCCGGCACAGGAGTGTCACAATGAACAATAAACTGGGTATTCTTGTCACCTCTGACCGTCACCTGGATTATGTTGTCAGCCTCACTGAAACGGCCTTTAAAAAGGGAAAGGAAATAAAAATATTTTTTACCGGCAGTGCTGTAAAGCTGGTTGAGGCCCCGGATTTCAAGCGTCTCAAGGGAAAGGCGAGTATTTCGGTATGTGATTTCAGTTTTCGCTCTTTTGAGCTTAATGAATGCACGCAGAATATTAAGCCCGGCGTTCTGGATACACAGGCAAAGCATGCAGAAATATTTAAAGAGTGCGATCGTTACTTAGTTTTTTAAATCAATGGAGGATTAAAATGAATAAAAGAATATTGATAAAAATAATTACACTTCTCATGGTATTCACATTTGCAGGCGCAGTAATGGCTCAGCCTGACGGAAACAAAAGAAAGGGTAAACATCTCTACCGCCAGACATACAAGAAATGCCACGGCGAAGATGCTGTACCGGTAAGCCCGGACTCAAAAACCCAGGCCCAGTGGATAAGAGTTTTTGAGAAAAAACAGTGGGATGTATTCGGCTGTGAAGAAACATGGAACAAAATGTCAGAAGAGGACCTTAACGACATTCTTACTTATCTTCACGGGCATGCCTTTGACTCACCGTCACCGGCAAAGTGTAAGTAGGGATTGGTTCGAAGTTGGGAGTTAAAAACAGTAATGGAGCCTTCTATGTCAAAAATTACTAACATGCCTGTAACACGACGAAACTTTCTTAAATGGACCGGGGCTGCATCTGCGGCTGCAGCAGCAGGTTCACATGCGCCTGTTCTGCGGGCGCTTGCACCTGCAAAAAAAACGGGACAGGCAAAGAATGTGGAACTGAAATATTCTGTCTGTGACATGTGCCTGAACAAGTGCGGGCTTATTGCCAGGGTTGAAGACGGCATTGTGAAAAAGCTGGACCCGAACCAGAAATTTTTAAAATCAAGAGGGATGCTCTGTGCCAGAGGCAATGCAGGAATTCAGCAGCTTTATGACCCTGACCGTCTTAAATATCCTCTGCTCAGGACAGGAAAAAGGGGCGAGGGTAAATGGAAGCGTATTTCCTGGCAGGAGGCTCTTGATTATGCAGCCGAAAAACTTAACGGCATTGCAGAAAAATATTCACGCTGCGGCGTGCTTTTTACTCCGGGCTCGGACCTTCAGTCCACATTTGTTCACCGTTTTGCGGAGGTGTTTGGCTCCTATAATGTTTGCACCCACGAATCGAGCTGTCTTTTAAGCCGTAACCGCGCCTACCTTGATACATTTGGAGAAGTCCCTTCTGCCGATGTGCTTTATACCAGGTATATCATTGTTTCTGGCGCAAACCCATTTGAGGCTATTGTTACACCCGACAGTATAGATCTTATGACTGCAAAAAAAAGCGGGTGCAAACTTATAGTGCTCGACCCCCGCTACACCAAAACAGCGGCCCTTGCTGATGAGTGGTACGCGGTTAAGCCGGGGACGGACATGGCATTTTTTCTTGCCCTGGCAAATGTGATTACAAATGAAAAACTGTATGATCAGAAGTTTGCCAAAGACAGAATCTCAGGAGTTGATGAGCTTACAGAGCATGTAAAACAGTATACTCCTGAATGGGCATCCGGCGAGTGTGACATTCCTGCAGATGACATCAGGCGCATTGCAAGAGAGCTTGCAAAGGCAGCACCCGCTTCAATGGTTTACCCGGGAAGAAGAACATCGGACTATGTCAACTCCACCCAGATCAGAAGAGCAATGGCAATTGTAAATGCCCTGCTGGGTAACTGGGACAGGCCCGGCGGACTTACTGCTGCACGCAAAGTAAACCTTAAAGCCGTACAGCTCCCGGAAGCGCCTTTTTATGATGACAACCCGGATGACCGTATAGACGCCGGAAAAGCGAATATGCTCTTTGAGGAGGAAGGCTCCTTTAAACACATGAGAGACGGAATCATTGCACAGGAGCCCTATCCTTTAAAAGGCTGGTTTGTATATAAATACAACCCGCTGCAATCCGTAGCAAACAGAAACAAAACACTGGAGATGATAGATAAACTGGAGTTTATTGTCACGGTGGATATCACCATGAGTGACACGGCCTGGATGTCGGATCTTGTGCTTCCGGCCCCCAGCTATCTGGAGCGGCTGGACCCTGCAAGCGCCCTTCAGGGATCATCTGCATGTGCCTGTGTTGTAACCCGTGATCCGGTTGTACCCGAAATGTTTGAGTCAAAGCCCGTGTTCTGGATACTCAAGGAACTGGCAAACAGGATGGAACTGGGTGAATATTTTGATTTTGACATTGAGTCCTACAGAAAAGAACAGTTAAGCAATATGCCCGATGCGCCCGGAGCACTTGAAAAAGACGGGGTATACTATAACCCTGGCAAACTCTACGGGGCATATGAGGGAAAAGTGTTCCGAACCAGGTCAAAACAGATTGAAGTCTATAACAGCAGGTATAATGATATGGGCGTCAACCCCATGCCTGTTTACACCCCGCCAAATGAAGTGCCTGAAAACCGCTTCAGAATGGTTCTAGGCAGGAATGCGTATTTTACACACTGCACAAGCAGGAACAACAGCCTCTTAAATGAGCTTATGCCTGAAAACGCAGTATGGATCAATCCGGCTTCTGCATCAAAGCTCGGCATTAAAGAAGGAGATATGGTCGATGTAAAAAGCAGGGTCGGAAAAACCAGTTTAAAGGCAACACTCAAAAAAGGAATCAGAAAAGACACAGTTTATATGTCCAGCGGATTTGGTGTGCTGTCAAAGGGCCTTTCCAACCTGGCCGGCAAGGGAGGGGCTATGTCGGAAATTCTGGAGGATTTTGCCGATACCCTGTCAGGGAATATGGCAATGCATGAAACCTTTGTTAGCATCTCAAGGAGTGCATCATGAAAACACAGCTCGCCATGGTTATCGACTCTTCCTCATGCATAGACTGCAAAGCCTGTATGCTGGCATGCAAGGTTGAAAATAACGTGCCCGAAGGCCAGTGGAGAAACTGGATCAAGGACAATACTCCGGACTTTGATGAAAGCGGTGTAATAGCAGTAAAAAGCAGTGCGCATTTTCAGCCAGGCAACTGCATGCACTGCGACAATGCAACATGTGTTCAGGCCTGCCCCACAGGCGCCACATATAAAGATCCAAAAGACGGTACTGTTTTAGTAAATGAGGAACTCTGCATTGGTTGCGGAAGCTGCATCCCGGCATGCCCCTATGGTGCAAGATTCCGCAACACAGAAAAGAAGAAGGTGGATAAATGTGATTTCTGCAGCAGCCGGCGTGAAAGAGGTGAATTACCTGCATGTGTGGTTACCTGCCCTACAAAGGCAAGGACATTTGGAGATATTAATGATCCCGAAAGCGATGCGGCAAGAGCGCTCTCCAGAGGAAACTTTGTAAGGGTTATAAATGCCGAAACAGACACAAAACCAAACATCTATTATCAGGCAGGCACATTACCGTTAAGCTGGCCGGTAAAGGCGGTGATACCAGCCCCCATACAGATCTGGAAATTTATAAACAAATATCTGTGGGGCATTGTGGGAATTAATGTCTTTGCTGTCCTGATCATGCTCGGAAAACAGCTTTTATCCGGGGATAACTCAGAAGAAGTGGAAAATAATGGGAGAGAACAATAATATGCAGATAAAAAGACATGATAAAATAAATATCTTTATGCACTGGTTTAACGCGGTGTTCTGGATATTCCTTCTTTTAACTGGGCTGGGGCTCATTAGAAACCAGGATCTTCAGATTTTCAGCGGAAGATGGGCAGATTTTATGCAGGGTATATTCGGAAGCGGCGAAGCCCTTCTTTCTGTCCATATATTAGCAGGCTGCATATGGAGCGGAGGTTTTCTGCTCTACGGAATATTTTCTATTAAAAAGCATGTTATCCCCTTTGTAAAAGAAATACTTACAATATCACCTGCAAGGGACACCATGTGGCTGATCAAAAAAGGGATACAGATGACACTGGGAAATAAAATCCTGAAAAAGCTTGGGATGGATTCTCATCTGCCTGATCAGGGGTTCTACAATGTAGGGCAGAAGATTTTTGCAATCCCGTCGCTGTTAGGCGGAGCTGTTATTGCGGTTACCGGTTTTATAATGGCGGTATCCGACATGTGGCTCGAAAACACAGCAGTTGTACAGTGGGCAATACTGGTTCATTTTATAGCAGTAATACTGGTTTTTGCCGGGCTGTTTATTCATGTTTACATGGCAGGTATTGCAGCAGGAGAAAAACCGGCCTTTATTTCTATGTTTACGGGAAAGGTGCCGGAGGAGTATGCGGAACATCATCATAAGCTTTGGTATGATGAGGTGAAGGAGTAAGTCTCAAGTTGCTGACTCAAGCGTGTTTTAGAGTTTTCCTTATTCCTGTTAAGGGAGGGATACGGGGAGAAAGGAAAATTGGAGGCTGGTTTTAAACCCGTCTCTAAAAGCTGTTCATTTTGGCAGCATTTAGGCTTGACCCGGATTTTACAGTCACACCATAGCGTTACTGCATGTACGTTAAACGTGCTGCAGATCCTTCAACGCTCCCAACTGTAAAATCCGGGACTCCAACTTTAAAAGAGTGAAATATCAGGGTCGAGAAAAATGTCAATAAAACTGTTTATTTCTATAAAATACCTTCTTTTATTTATGTTAATACCGGCGGTTCTTTATGCAGCAGAAGGTGAACCGGTATGGTGGAAGCAGGTGTCTGATGAGGCAGAAACAGACGGATACAGTCTTGTATCAATTAATGATCTGAAAAAACTGTATGAGTCAAAAAAGCCCTTTCTTATTATAGATACCAGAACAGAGTATGAATACAATGAAGGGTATCTGCCTGATGCCGTAACCTTTGAATTTAACCCCGGAGATAAACTTCAGCTTAAGCCTGAAAAAAAGAAAGCATTTTTAGAACTTTTAGGCCCGGATAAGGATAGAAAAATAATTATATACTGCCGGAGCTTCAGGTGTTTAAGAAGCGGCATAGCCGCTGCATGGGCAGTGCGCCTTGGCTATAAAGATGTTAGCAGGTTCCCGGAGGGATTCTTTGAATGGCGGGATGGGGGGTTAGAGGTTATTAAGCAAACGGATTAAAAGACTTAAAAACTTTTCTCACACAAAGACACTAAGACACAAAGAAAATCAAATGCTTTATAATTCTTACCTTAGTGGCCTTGCGGCTTTGTGTGAGACATGGTCTTTTATTTTTTATAATGAACAGATGTTTTTGGTAACCTGACACCAATGTGCCATAATCCTGGCCAGCGGATCAGCCACGAAATGACGCTCTTCCCTATCGTCATTCCACGGCTTGACCGGGGAATCCAGTTTTTGATGGTGATAAATCCCGCAACATCTAATGTCCCAGCTGTTTAACAGCACCCAGTGTATCAACCAGTAAACCTGCAGCTATGGCATAAAAAGAATCCGGATGTCCGTCGTTAAGTCTTTTACAGAATTCAGCCGTCCATGGAAGCATCACATTCGAAACAAAATCTTCAGCCATTTTTAAACTCCCGCTGTCTTCATCTTCCAGAGAATTTTTAAGAACAAAGTAAAGATATTCTATCTCAATGCAGATATGGTCTTCCGGCTCATTAATATCTTCGGTCATGTCCAGACCTATCGCTTCCAGACGGGCTTTCATTTTTTCGGCAGCCGGCCCCATCAGGGGTGCATTCTCAAACTCATAGCATGACTCAAACAAAGGTGCGGTGATTCCGTTTATATTACTTATAAACAGGCTTACATATTCTTCATTAAGATGTTTAAGGAGATCTTCAGAGTTGTCAAATCCCTTTAAAAAAGTTTTTAATTTATCCGTTAAATTATTTCGGGACAACCGATCAACTTCTTCAAAAACCGCATTAAAACTCCCTTCAATAAGTGCACGGCACTGGATGTCCGCGGTTCCCCAGAAAATATTAGAGATAGCATCAAGACTGTCCAGTACTGTTATATAACCGCTTTCAGCTGCAGGCATATTATAATGTTTTCCTTTTGTGTTTTTAGAAGTTATCGTTATATCTTAAAAACCTTTTTGTATAAAAAATGAAAAGAATAAGCAGTGTCCACAATAAAACCCCCATTGTCAGCATACCCTGCCCGGGAGGAGCGCATATATTAACGATATTTTTACCGTCTGACAAATCAGTGGAGCAGTACATGCCGGAACTATACCCGAAAAAGGATGGCATAAAAACGGAAACCATCCAGAACAGGTATAGATACAATGAATAATACCAGGAACGATTTTTCTTTTTATATATTTGAACCGCCAGGTAAATACAGATAACAGCGTTGGCGATAAGCAAAACAGCTGCAGGCAATCCTTTTATCACAGCACAAAAAAATGGTGCTGCTAAACCTGTTGATGTCGTAAACAGCGGAAAAAGACCTGTAAAGCACAAAATAAAACAGAGAGCTAAAAGCGGCAGCGGACATTTATCTGTCCATCTTTCTTTATGATCATATTTTTCAACTGTTCTGATCACACTATTTCTTCGGTAAAACAGGATAAAGACACCGGGCACTATGACAAGGATAAAGATAAAAAAGAGAAGCACAAATCCCCTGACAATCTGCACAGCATTTGAATCAAGCTGAGCTAAAGCTGCCACTTTACTGAAGATATAATTTCCGGCAAGATAAAATACAATAGAAATGAAGATACCTAATACAAACGTCATCCATGAGAATATTAGGGTAAGCGCCCTTGCCCACCTTGTTTTTTTTATTGAGCCGATACCGAGTATAATAAGTGATGCACCGAGGATGAAATACATAAACGTTTCTGCAATAATCACTGAGAAAGATAACTGCTGAGTCAGGTTACTGTCCATACTCCGGGATAAAACCAGTGTAAATAGAGTCATAATAAAAAACAGAATAATGACAACTCCAAACAGAACTTTTACCAGACCGAAAAAAACTAAACCTCCCTTTTGATCTTTAAAATTCGGATTACATTCCATTGTATTTCCTTATATCGGCATTTAATGATTCCGTTTATCAAGCACCATCCGGGAATTGGTAATAACCGCAAAACTCCAGGCCTTAGGATTTCAGGTTAATGTGTGCAGCCAAGGATTTCCAATAGTTCACCAGGCTCATTAATTTCATGAGTAATCTTTAAATTATTCTCATTTTTTATACTGTTCAGATTAAACCAGCAGGTATCGATTCCATAATTTATACCGCCGGCCATGTCGGATGTCAGACTGTCACCAATTATCATTACATCTTTTTTAGAGGGATTATCCATCCTTTTAAATACAGCATCAAAAAATTCAGAGGCTGGTTTTGCATACCCTATCTCTTCGGATATCATTATCCCCTCAAAATATTTTATAATTTCGGATCGCTCAAGGCGCGGCCGCTGGACATCCGCTATGCCGTTAGTAACTATAAGCATTCTATAAAAGGGTGACAGTTTGCGGATCACCGGCAGAACACCTTCTATTAATATAGAGTTGTCAGCTAAATTATGAAGATATCTTTTTGAAAATTCCTCGGCAGAAAGGTGAATATCAAATTCTCTGAAGAGCAGCTCAAACCGTTTTACTCTCAATATGCCGGAAGATATTAAACCTTTTTCAAGCTCGCTGAATAATCTAAAATTTATTTTTCTATAACCTGAATGACAGGCTTCAGTACAACAGAGACCTTTTTCTTCAAATGTTTTATTCAGGGCGGATGATTCAGCTTTATTATAGTCAAATAAAGTGTCATCAGCATCAAAGAGCAGCCATTTATTAACGTGCAGCATCGGGATCAACAACTCTAAGCTTGTATTCTATATCAGGCCTGGAAATATTCTTTACAATCTGATTATCAATCCCGGAAAGAGGTCTTACAACCCGCATGGAATACTTTTTATCAATCCATGAAGAGGTCAGATTATTCTGATATAAACCAGGAGACAGTGATTCATCACCTGTTATTTTCTGTTTAAAAAATGGATCTATCAGTTTCAGCTTGTAGTCCGTGCTTAAATCAAAATTGTTTTTTACAATATCATCAAGTGTAATATCCGGCTTGATTGTCAGCAGAGAGTATTTTTTATCTGTTAATGAAAACTTAAAATTTTTAAGAGAAAAAGAGGGAAGTTTATTATCTTCAGCATCTTCTTTTTTAAGAGATTCAATTGGTCCCGGTTTATCTTTTCTGCTTGAATCAAAAAAATTTACAACCCCATTATCAATGTTTAAACCAGGACTGTTCGAGTTCAAGGAGAATTCATTCAATTCCCCGTTTTTTAAAGTAGAGCAGTCGTTTCCCGTAACTCCCCACGCCTGATAATTACCTGCCAAAGAATTCTTCAGGTACTCATCACCTGCACCGGCAATGCTGATACAGAAAAATAAGAATGTTATACATGCTAAAATAATGAAACTGCTTTTTTGCTTTCCAGTCATATCATTTCCTCCTTAAAAAAAATGCCACTGACCGTCAACTTTTGTTTTTAATATTCTGCCGCCAAAATGACTGTGTACGACAAGAGCAGTTACTGAACACTGCCCCTTTGAAGTGATGTCCTTCTCCCATTTGGAACTGCTTTTTAAGGACCAGCATTTTTCAAATATTTGATATAACCGGTTTCTGTCTATCGTCATTACATCCTGATATTACCGATTCCGGTGCGGGCAATATCCACTCTCCCTCCGTACCATGGAACCGGTTTTATAAACTCAATTATATCATCGATTGAAAAATCCTTATTGCCGTAAAAAAACAAAACAGAAATTTCGATACGTAATTCATCATATGTTTTAACAGATGAAACACTGGCAGAAAACTCATCAGAACCAAGGTACATAGCATAAAGGTATTCCGTGAACAGGCTTTTCACTTTCATTACTTCGGCAGTCTTTTTAACCTGAAGATAGGTATATTCTTCATCTTTGCCGTATCGCTTTTTTAATTGATGGACCAGATAAAAATATTTTTTAACAGCTCTCTTTTTTCGATATTTAGAAAAAAACATATTAAATGCCTCTAAATAATGAACATGTTAACTGTGTTAATTAAAGATAAATTAAGTCAAATCGAATTTAAAGCGGCAAGAAAAATCAGATTACTTTAAATACCATCAGAATACTTTAACAGCAATTGCTTCTTTCATTTTTTCAGGCATAAGGGTTATATACTCTGATCAGAATTCTTTTTGCGGATTCAGTATCCAGTAAGCGATTGAACCCAAAACAGGAAAAAATATTATAATAAAAAGCCCGGTCATTTATGATAGGCCGGGCCTGAAATTCTTTATGCATAGGGGTCAGGATCGGATAAAAAAGCCAGTATAGCCGGCTTTAACTCCTGGTCATCGAGCCATTGCTTAAACTCTTTAATGCGGTCATATTGATCACCAAACTTTGTACGGTATACCTCTTCGTAATACCTGGACCTTTCTTCATGTTTAATATGTTTCTGCCATTCCGTTGAAAATATCCTCGGAAGCTCATCATGGAGATTTCTGCTAACAAGTGATTTCCATTCATTTTTATCAAACCATACACCATTGCAGCTGCTGCAGTGATCCAGGCAAAAGCCCAGGCCATGGCCTACTTTGAACCTCAGCAGAATTCTACCGCAGTCGGGACAGAGTTTGGCATTTTGTGAGTCTAAAACTTCATATGTTACTTCGGAGTACTGGAGCTCCGGAAGGATTTTACCATGACGCTCGAGCCAAGGATAATACTCGGAAGAAGGGAGCCACTGGCCTCCGCACTCTTTACACTCTTTTAACCTCAGATTTTCCTCTACAACTTTCTCAAATACAGCTTCACTTTTACAGACCAGACATTTCATGAGATTCTCCTTTTTCATTCGCACCACCGCTGGAACCGGGCATAAAAATTTACAATAACCTGAAGGCTGTCTGGTGATACAGCAGCCTGGAGGGATTATTTCTTTGTAAGCGTCAAATAAACTACCCATGCATTTTTAAAGATATCCAGTCATTTGTTCTGGCCAGTCAGGCGGCATTATACTGCGGGCAGTAAAGATTTATCAAGACGATTAGGCGGTAAGGCTTTGTAATCATCTATGGATGATGCGAATGGTAATTTTTCAAAAAGATATTTGAGGTATTTATAGGGCTCAAGATCATTGGCCTTGGCTGACTCGATTAGGCTGTATAAGGTCGCACTTGCCTTTGCTCCTCTCGGATTACCGGAAAACAGCCAGTTTTTTCTTCCAACAACAAAGGGTCTTATAGCATTCTCAGCAAGATTATTGTCAGGCCTGAGGCAACCATTATCAATATACCTGATAAGCTTGTCCCATTCTTTTAATGTGTAGTTCATTGCTTTGCCAAGAAGACTTCCGGGCGCAGCATTGGTGTATCTGGAATTAAGCCATGAGTAAAACTCATCAAGAACAGGCTTTACCTGCTCCTGCCTTAAATTATAGATTTCATCAAAGGTAAGTGTTCTCTCTTTTGCTTCTTTCTCTATGGCGTAAAGCTTTCCTATATATGCAACAGCCTTCTCGGCGTTACCTACTCTGCTTTTTGCAGATTTGCTCTTTCCTGAGGCTTTTATAACATCCACAAATTTCCGGCGAGCATGTGCCCAGCATCCCACATGATGCATATCAGGCTTTTTATCGATAAAGTCATACCCGCCATAGCCATCGGTCTGGACATACCCCTTATACTTACCAAGATATTCTGATGCAACATCTCCTGATCGGGTAGGATGATACTGATATACCAGTAATGGTTTTCCGGGATCTCCTCCCCGGAATATCCACATATAGGATTTTGTTTTGTTTGATCGGCCAGGCTCCTTCATTACCTGGACCGTTGTTTCATCGATATTTATTAATGGACCGGATCGGATATCTTTATTAATCAGCTCCATTAATGGTTCACATTTTTCAGCAACTTTTATTGCCCAGTTACACATAGAGGATCTGGTGATATCAACGCCTATTCTCTTAAACTGTTTTTCCTGTCGATAAAATGGAATGGCATCTACAAATTTTGATGTAAAGATATAAGCAAGAAGACCTGGTGTAGCTATACTCTTTGGGATTATCATAGGCGGAAGCGGTGCTATACTAACCGCCGGTTCATCTGCTTCAACACCCTCACAGTTTCTGCATACATATTTGGGTCTGATATTTCGGATTACTCTTATCTTTGCGGGAATAATTTCCAACTGTTCCGAAGTCTCTTCACCCATCCTGTCCTTCGTACATCCGCAGGCACATATCTTTTCTTCTTCGCTCAGATCATGGATTATATCAATCCGGGGAAGGTCTTCAGGTAAAGGGCGTCTGCCGCGTTTCTTGCGGGTATGGGCAGGGACTCTTATCTCTTCATGTTCTTCTTCCTGCGCATTATATGATTCCGCTTCATTAAAAAGCAACGCCTGCACATCATCTTTACCCTTAACTTTTTTCTCTGTTTTTGCTCCAAAAAGTTGAGATTTTAAGAGCTGTACCTGCTCTCTCAGTATTTTGTTTTCTGCCTCATAACGATGATTGTCTTTCTCAAGGAAGGATACCTTATCCCTAAGGTTGGCAAGGCTTTCAGGCGTTTTTATGTCATTCGAAATCATGACATATACATAGCATAATATGACTCAAAAGCATACTTTTATACGCATAAAATCATATGTGTTTTTCTTCAGTATATTATTGAATAACTTAACTTTTTATGAGCTTTATCCTGTTTTAAATCCAGGCCTTCCATTAACCATCTCAGCTCTCGTTCTTCTATCATCATTACATCTTCTGATCTCTCAGGCCACTGGAACCTTTCTTTCTCAAGACGCTTGTGCCATAAACAAAATCCGTTTCTGTCCCAGTACAGTATCTTCATGATGGTCCTTCTTCGGTTACAAAAAACAAAAAGATGCCCACTAAATGGATCAAGATCAAAATGACTTTCAACTATAATGCTCAATCCATTTATGGATTTCCTCATATCGGTGTTACCGAGGGCAAGGTATACTTTAATGCCGGACATTGATACAAGCATCACATACCCGACAATGTATTTATAAGGCGGATTAAGGTCTCCTCGGAAAAACCTTCCCCAACTTCGATGCGGTACTTGTCCCCAATATTAACCTTTAATGGCTCTATACTATTGTGTAATGGGGATATAGAAGATTTAGCAACTACACTAACAAATTTTACTGGTTTATTTTTCCTGTTATTTTTACATTTCCAGTATGTGAAGTGATGTCTTGACAGATTATTTGCTCTGCAATAATCAATTTGACTCAGGCCGCTTTCTTCCCAGCGTTTGATATGATCAGCCCAGAATAGTGCTTTCTCTTGATTCCTTTCTTGTATGCTTTTTTCTTCCAAATATGTCTCTCCTTTCTGTTATCGTCCGGAGAATCTTGACATATTTTTATTCTGCTGAGAAGATGCGGTTTATTTAGCGCTTACATTTCTTTTAACATCCTTTTCCTGATATGAAAAGATTCAGAGTGAGCGTATCACAGAAAAATACTAACCTTTTACATAAAATTAATAAGAATATTTCGGTAATGACATCCGGCTGAAACTGATAGCTGACTGAAGAAACTCTCGTTATGATTAAAAAATAAACCTTGCCATTATCACGCTTAAATAATTGGTAAATGGACGCCAGTCGCATTCTCCAACTATTTTATATCCCCAGCGTGAATACGTATCTATCAGTTTAAAGGCAGAAACAGCAGTATCAAGAGCAATAATACGGCCGTTTTCAGAACCGGCATATGCAGCAGCACCTTCGTGTAATTTTTTTCCAATACCGTGACCCTGCAGTTCGGGAAGAACGGCAAACTGCGCCAGTGTCCAGGTTTCCGGTGACCGGTAAAAAGGAACTTCGGAATCAGGCTGAGGCGGGCGGACTAATATTGTTCCGGCAATACGGCCTTCAATTTCAGCAATCAACCCGTGTCCGGACTGAAATCTCTTTTCCGTATCCTCTACAGTCTGATGTGTTGCCCAGTACTTGAGATCATTTTCAGCATGCTTTTTATATGCAGAATGTATCAGATCAGTCAGGATATTCATATCATCGCAAGCTGTAACAGGGCGTATTGCAACATTATTAAACATGTATCGAGCCTGATTATAAATTATAAAAATCGGATACCGGTATATACAGGAAAAGGCTTAAAGAATATTGGTATATACCTTGAGTTACTCGTAAAGATCAAGCTCCGTGAATATTTTTTATTTATCTATTTATTATAGTATGGGATACTCACCGTAATAAAATTAAATTATTTCAGATTAATAAAGCATTACCCGATCATTAAATACGGCAATAAAACTACAGGAACCGTAATTATGACAGACCCCAGAATTCCAAATGAAAAAGAAAGAAAAAAGCTGCAGGAAATTTACAGGTATTACCGCACCTCCGAATTATATATGCTGTTTATGCTTTACCCTACCCTTATCCTGATAGTACTCACCTGTTTTCTGGAACAGGACAGAAAACTGGTATTTGCCATTGTCATGTTTTCTGTGATTATGCTGCTTGGTATAATCTATCTGATCATACGAAGAGAATTCACAAAAAGATGCCCCAGATGTTCAGCATGGGGGACACCTCCGGTTTCAGGCAAACCTTCCCGTGGAAACTGCCCGCGATGCGGCATGTTTCTGGATCTGCCCGATAATAAAAAGAAGCTGTAGATTAAAACTCTATAAAAGTTATCCCTCCTCTCATAAAAGTCATATATTTTTATCAGGTTCCAGAAAAACAAAACAATTTACCGCTGAGCCAGAGACTCCGGTTAGTAATTCCAGACGTTGGCATCCTGTTTTTATTTAAAATTCAGTTCTACCTTGCTTTTGATATCAACAATCCTGTCATGAGCTGAAAAGCCATCCTCCATCTCATACATCACAGAAACCAGGTGCTTCCGCCCCTTGTTTCTGTCCATGGGAGTGACAATAAGTCTTCCAAGGCCCAGCGTGGTGACATCCATGGCATCCAGACACAGCTGATCAAGAGTCCCCAGTTCAGTCTCATACTCATACAATCCGCTATACCTGGTTTCATCAACCCGCGAGACATATATGGGGACACCCAGATGCATCTCAGCCTCATGCCTCATCATGCCTACAAATACAGGTGTCCTGGAAGGGGCGGTAGAATCAAGCTTTGTAAATACCCCTGTTGAGCATGCCTGAAACAGCATACACGTCACCAGAAACACGAAAATAGAGATAATTCTGCAGCGCATTTCAATTTTCTCCTCGTGCATTTTAATTATATTATTCAACGCTGTAACCGGATGCTTCAATTTCTGTGCCATGTTTTCCAAGAGATTACGGTTATTCAAAAATGGCCAGTGCTGACAGGCAGTTGAAAAATTATACGAACAAATATGATCAAATATTTCCCGGTAAAAAATGTCTGGCCGGGAAATATTTTCCTGTCAGAAGGAAAGTAATGCGTATCTGACATTAAAAAATAATTCCCCCAAAACCGGCATAACTTACCCAATCTTTTTTAAACCTGTTATTTCAATAAGTTACACCAATCAGCCTTATGCCTTACACTTTATGTATAAATGGTATGATACTTGCTATATGGATTAGCAACGATCATAGATCATGAAAATATCAGGAGGACAGGATGATAAACGGATTACTCGAAGCTTCCAGAGGCTGCTCAAAAGAAGAAATAAGAATGGATGTTATTTCCACGAATCTCGCTAACTCAAATGTTATCGGATATAAAAAAGACAGGGTATCCTTCCAGAAAATGCTGAAGCAGGCAGAAGACGGAAGCGGAAGCCAGCCAGCCGTGACACTGAGAGCAGATTTGGAGCAGGGAGACGTCAAACAGACCGGTAACGAGCTGGATGTAGCCATTTTCGGAAAAGGATTTTTTAAAGTAAATACTGAAAATGGTGTTCGATATACCAGAAAGGGAAACTTCACTCTTGATACAGCCGGAAACCTGATAACTCAGGGCGGCGACCAGGTACTTGGAGAAGGCGGTCCAATAAAAATAATCGGAAATAATATCACTATCGATGCAGATGGAAACATAACAACAAATATGGGTCAGATGGGGAAAATCGCTATTGTGGATTTTGAAGAGTCCGGTTCGATTATAAAGGAAGGGAAAAGCTACTTTGCCAACCCACAGGAGTTACCGGAAGACAGCAAACTGACAGAGACAAAAATACATCAGGGTTATGTAGAGCTTTCAAACGTAAACACTGCCGAAGAAATGGTAAATATGATTCAGGCTCTCAGGGCATTTGAATCTTATCAGAAATCAATGAGGGTTATTGATGAACTGAATGAAAAAGCCATTAATCAGGTCGGCAGATTAAGATAATTATTTTCATAGAGAACCAGGAATAAACAAGGAGAACAGGAAATGATGAGAAGCCTTTGGACAGCCGCATCAGGCATGTCCGCCCAGAAAACAAACATGGATATTATTGCCAACAACCTGGCAAATGTTAATACAAGCGGGTTCAAAAAGAGCCGTGCTGATTTTGAAGATCTTCTGTATCAGAACCTGAAATCACCCGGAACTGAAACAGCCTCAGGCGGCCAGGTCCCTACAGGTATTCAGATCGGTATGGGAACAAAAACACTGTCAGCTCAAAAAATATTTACAGAGGGAGACATTGTTCAGACCGGTAATCAGCTTGATGTTGCTATCCTCGGAAACGGCTTCTTCAAGGTAATAAGCAACGGTGAAGAGGTTTATACACGGGCAGGATCCTTTAAGCTTGATTCGGAAGGATACATATGTACATCACAGGGTGACAGACTTCAGCCGGAGATTTCCATACCTAATAATACAACATCAATAACTATCGGTGCGGGCGGAGCAGTTGAAGCCCTGGAATCCGACGGAAGCACCCAGACTGTAACCGCGCAGTTAACCATATTCAACTTTGTAAATCCTGCAGGCCTTAAAAGTCTTGGCGGAAACTACTACACCCCGACAAATGCATCTGGAGATGCAGTGGAGGGCAACCCGGGAGTTGACGGACTCGGCTCACTTGCACAGAGCTCGCTGGAAATGTCAAATGTAGATGTTGTTGAAGAGATGGTCAACATGATTGCAGGTCAGCGTGCCTATGAAATATCATCCAAATCAATAAAATCTGCGGACGAAATGATGCAGATGGCAAACAATATTAAGAGGTAGGTAAAATAAAATGACTGCCCAGGAAAAAAGATTCTCTAAAATAGCTATAGTTATCAGTGTGATTTTTGCAGCATTTCTTTCTGCTGCAACATGTTACTCACTTGAAATTCAGGTGAAAAACAGATGCCAGATTGATGGAGATACAGTTTATTTTGGAGATATCGCAACGTTTAACCCGAAAAATGACAGCAGAGTCGAAAAACTGCGCGAAATCGAAATATCCGCATCCCCTTCTCCGGACACATTCAGAAGGATAGAAAGGGATCTTATTCTTTATAGAATATCAGGACATGTGGCCGGGTACAAAGATATAAATATAAAGACACCGGAAGTCATGATCGTAGAACGCCTGGGACAGACAGTTGATGAAGATAAAATTGAGACAATATACAAAGATTTTGTTCTGGACAACGCTCCATGGGAAGAGGATCAGATAGTTTTTGAAAATATTAACGTGCCTTCTTCACTGGCATTACCCATTGGAGACCTGGACTGGGAAATAGACATAAAACAGAGCAGAAACTACCTGGGAAATTTTTCAATCATGATCGACTTCCTGGTAGATGGAAAATCCTGCAAAAAAACACTTGTTTCAGGCAGAATTGCAGTGATCATAGATACGGTAAAATCTACAAGACGCATTAAGAGAGGCGAGATAATTTCATCTGAAGACCTTGTAATGGTATCTGAAAAGAAAACCCGTTTTAAAAACAGCCTTGTTACGGACCCGGCTGAGATCATCGGAAAAAGAGCTACCCGAAGCATTATGGCAGATTATGAAATTCAACGGGGCATGTTCCAGGTTCCGCCAGCGGTTGAAAAGGGTGACAGAGTTGTAATCAGGGCAGAAAGCAAAAGCATCCTTATAACCGCAGCAGGCAAAGCACTTGAAGAAGGCTGCATAGGTGATCAGATCCGCGTTATGAACATAAGCAGTAAAAAAGAGATCATTGCTACAGTAAGCAAACCAAGCACTGTAGAAGTCACCTTTTAAAAGGCACAGAAAAAAAATGAAACAAATTTTTCCGGAGCATAAAATGTTACAGACAACAGGCAAAGCAGTATTTATAATTTTTCTCACAATAATATCAGGCTGCGCAACGGTTCAGACAAAACAGCAGAATATGGCGCCAGCCCAGGCAACCCCTTCATATATAATGAACGGAAGTTTTGACAGGCAGCACATAAACAGGGAGCCTGAATCTCTTTCCGGCATATGGAATGAAGCAGGACCAAACGACTTCTTTCAGGATCACAGAGCCTACAGGGTTGGAGATATTGTTACTGTAAACGTAGCGGAAACTTCAAGTGCAAGCAAATCTGCAACAACATCAACCGGAAAAAGCACATCAATCGATGCAGGAATAAATAGCCTCCTTGGATGGGAGGGACGGCTCAAAAACCTCACATCCTTCGGGAAAAGCGATGTAAGAAACGCCTATGACAGTTCCAATCTGCTGAGCGGATCACTTTCCAACAGCTTCAGCGGAACAGGAGCCACATCAAGGGGCGACAGCATGACTGCATCCGTTACAGTTAGAGTAATTGATGTAAAACCCAACGGAAACCTTGTTATTCAGGGAGCCCGCGAAATACGGGTTAACGCAGAATCACAGGGAATAATGCTTTCCGGTGAGATCAGACCTGTTGATATTTCTCCGGACAATACTGTCCTTTCGAGCTATATAGCAAATTTAAGAATTGAATACCTTGGCTCAGGGGCAATATCAGACAAACAGCACCCGGGATGGCTAACCAGGGTTGTAGACACAGTATGGCCTTTTTAGGGAGAACAAAATGAACTCAGCAAAAAAGACATCAGCAAACAGAATTTTCATATTAACACTCCTTATTCTAATGGCAGCCATTACATCTGCTTATGGAGCAAGGATAAAAGATATAGCATCACTTAAGGGTGTAAGAAACAACCAGCTTGTTGGATACGGTCTTGTAGTTGGTTTAAGCGGGACAGGTGACGGACAGTCAACCCAGTTTACCACACAGTCACTGGTAAATATGATAGAAAGACTCGGTATTCATACCAATGCTGATGATGTAAAGGTGGATAACATTGCAGCAGTTCTTGTAACAGCCAACTTACCACCATTTGCAAAAAAGGGCTCAACTCTTGACGTACTTATATCATCAATTGGTGATGCAGAAAGTCTTCAGGGCGGCACGCTAATAATGACGCCTCTTAAGGGAGCTGACAATCAGATATATGCAATAGCCCAGGGCCCGGTTCTTGTCGGCGGTTTTGCGTCATCAGGAGGTGCGGGAGGCGGCGTCCAGAAAAACCATCCCACTGTAGCAAGAATACCGGGTGGAGGATTGATTGAAAGAGAAGTGGACTTTGATCTGAATACGCTTCCAAACCTTACAATAGCGCTTGATATTCCGGACTTCACAACAGCCCTCAGGGTATCTGAAGCAATAAACAATACGATGAATGAAATAAAGGCGGTTCCGGTGGATGCAGGAACAATAAAGGTGGATATCCCTCAGAATTATACTGAAAGCCATGTAAGCCTTATAGCATCTCTCGAGCAGATAAACATTGAACCGGACATTGAAGCCAAGATAATACTGAGTGAAAGAACCGGAACGGTAATTATGGGAGATAAAGTCATGATTTCTCCGGTGGCTATTGCACACGGTAATCTCAGTGTAGAAATCAAGGAGAAAAAAGATGTAAGTCAGCCGGCGCCTTTTTCAGACGGAGAAACGGTTACTACACCGGAGACTGAGGTCAATGTATCTGAGGAGCAGAATAAACTTCTGGTTGTTGATCCTCCGAATGCAGAGCTGGGAAGCGTAGTAAAGGCGCTTAATGCGATTGGTGTAACACCCAGAGATCTTATAACGGTTTTTCAGGCAATCAAGGCCAGCGGAGCGCTGCAGGCCGATCTTGAAATATTATAGAGAATTTAAAACAGGGTAAAGTTAGAAAAACGGAGCAATTTATAGATGGATGATATTTCAATAAAATCAACACTGCCTTCTGCGGTAAAAAAAACAACCGGTGAAGCAGAAAAAAAACTGCGAAAGGCATGTGAAGAATTTGAATCTGTATTTACCTATGAAATGCTCAAAAGCATGAGGAAAGGCATTCAGAAATGCGACCTGTTCAGCGGCGGACAGGGTGAAGAAATTTACGAATCAATGCTTGATCAGGAATTATCAAAAAACATGGCAGGAAAAGGCAGCAACAGCCTGAGTGAAATTCTGTACCAGCAGCTGAAAGGGATTGCAGGAATAACGGAAAGTAACGCAGAAACAGGAACTAAAGACACAAGTCTTCCTGTTTGGCCGGTCGAAAACGCAAGGGTCTCATCCTCTTATGGATGGAGAAAGGATCCCTTTACAGGTGAAAGCAAATTTCACCAGGGACTGGACCTGGCTGCTGACAGGGGAACTGAAGTAAAGGCTGCAATGTCAGGAAAGGTACAGATTACGGATAACCAGGACGGTTACGGGAAAATGGTTGTTCTTGACCATGGTCAGGGATTTACCACCCTCTATGCTCATAATGATGATGTAATGGTAAAGGCAGGAGACTGGGTTACAAAGGGAACGGCAATAGCAAAAGTCGGATCTACAGGGCGCAGCACCGGTCCTCATCTTCATTTTGAAGTAAGAAGAGACGGAAAGAAGCTTGACCCAGAGGAATTCCTGAAATCCTGATTTGATATAAAAACGGCAGGTTTTAGTAATATTTGAGGTTTTGTCCAACTTTACCGATATATATAAGGCAGGGAAAGATATGGAAAAAGAAATAAATAGATTAAAAGGTTTGTATTTGGAAAGAATATCGCTTTATGAAAATCTTCTGAGCTGTATCAAGAAGGAAAGCGACAACCTTATTAACCGTAATATCAAGGGGATATGGGCTTCTCTTGATGAAAAAAAAGATATACTTGAAGCGATAGAAGAAAACAACAGACACTTCCCTGAAAACAAATGTCTTAACCCGTCACTTTCCGAAATAACCGGACAGGACAGAGATGCGGTAATTCAGCTGACAAGAAAGCTGGGGCACCTTAAAATGGAAATCAGTACAAGAACAAAAGAAAATGTGTCATTTATAAACGATACTCTCGGGTTTATTAATGATATTTTTTCTGCCCTCGGCAATAAAGACAAAAAAAACGATACATATGCGAAATTTGGCGGCAGCCGGAACAAAAGAAGCAGTGAATCGACCAACCTGATTTACCATAATGAGGTATAGCCATGAGCGGTATAGGACTTGTACTGAACATCGCAAAAGACGCTCTGCTCACCCAGCAGTATGCAATGGACGTTATATCTCATAACATTGCAAACGTCAGCACAGAGGGCTATTCACGTCAGGTCCCGACATTGACCGCAAAAAATTCGGCCCCCTATGCCGGTTTTTTATTCGGAACCGGCGTTACAATGGACAATATCGTAAGCCAGACAAATGAATTTATTGAAAAACGTCTCCAGACTGCAAATTCCGATCTTTCAATGATGAGTGAAAAAGAGACATATATGGGCATTTTGGAAACAATTTTCAATGAAAACACCTCAAGCAGTATAAGCAGCCAGATGAACGAATTCTGGAACGCATGGGGGGACATAAACAATAACCCTTCAGGAATGCCCGAAAGAAATATTCTTGCAGAATATGCGTCGCTCCTTTCCCAGAGTTTTCAGGAAACAAACACAGACCTGTCCAATCTCTCTGCGGAGATCAATAATTCCATAGATGCAGGCGTGGATTCTGTCAATCAGCTGCTTGATCAGATTGCCGATGCAAACAGCCAGGTACTCTTAATGAAGACAACCGGCAATCCGAATGACATGATCGACCAGAGAAGCGCCCTTGTAAAAAAATTAGCAGAATATATTGATATAAACACCTACGAATATGACGATGGGAGCCTTACAGTTACAACCAGTAAGGGGTTTGTGCTGGTCAACAGAAAAGATACATACCATCTCGACTTCGACGGCACAGATATAAGCTGGCAGAATAGTTCCGCTAAGATAACGGACAACATATCAGGAGGAAAAATAGGAGGGTGGCTTGATTTAAGGGATGAAACAATTCCTACATATAAATCAAACCTGGATGAAGTTGCAAAATCCCTGATATGGGAAGTCAACAGTCTTCACAGTCAGGGTGTGGGTCTGGAAGGATTCACATCACTTGAAGGAAGCTATAAGGCAACCGACACATCGACAGCCATGGGAACAGCGGCTTCAGGGCTGGACTTTTCGGACAAAATTACTGACGGAAGTTTCAAGCTATGGCTTTATGATTCCGGAGGATCAGTAGTCGGTGAAGCAACCATACCGATTGATGCCAGCGTAACAAGCCTTGTTGATCTGACCACGACTATTAACAATCTTACAATTAACGGAGAGGATGCATTCAATGCTTCCATATCCGATGGGTCTCTGAAAATGGAGATAGACCCTTCAACCCATTCAGGTTATACATTTGCCTTTTCGGATGACAGCAGTAATGTTCTGGCTGCCCTTGGAATAAATACGTTTTTCACCTCTTCAAACGCAAGAGATATTGGCGTTAACGAAAACATTCAGGCAGACAGAAGCTTTATTGCTGCCGGTAAAATAAGCAACAACGTAGGCAGCGCTGTGGCCGACACAACAAATACATCTACAGGAATTATTACCACGGGCGGACCATATACCGGAACCACTGACAGTACATATGAAATACAGATAACCAACGGCGGAACAGATTTCATTTGGAGAAAAGACAGCGGGGCATGGTCCGGAAATGTTGCCATAGGCGCCGGCACTCATACCATAGGCACTGAAGGAGTATCAATTACCTTTAACGGTTCATTTTCTGATACCGATACTTTCAGCATTGATGTAGAACAGTCTTCAGATGCATACGGGGATTTTTTTCCGGGAGACAATACAAACTCACTTGAACTGGAAAACCTGCAGTATCAGAATGTAACTGTAAAGGAATGGACCTATTCACGCGAGGACGGAGCAAGTTCAATGGACATATCAAGCTCCTCAGTCGGTGACTACCTTCATCAGATGATAGGAAAAATAGGTATCGAAAGCCAGAGTGTTCAGCGTGAAGCATCTTACGCTCAGGCAATGCAGGATCAGATGAGTACCACAAGAGATAATATTTCGGCTGTTTCGCTTGACGAAGAAATGGCTAACCTGATTAAATATCAGCACGCATACACAGCAGCAGCAAAACTTATAACCACCGCCCAGGAAATGCTCGATGCAATAATTCAGGCGGTATAACAGGGTATTAAAATGAGAGTCGCAAATAAAACCATATATGACGGAGCAATAAGAAGCCTGGCACTGACATCATCAAATATGTTTGATGCAAATGAGATAGTGACGACATCGAAAAACATCAACAAACTTTCCGATGATCCGGTAGGAATTGTATCTGTACTTAATCTGCGCTCATCCATATCAAACATAGAACAGATGGACAGAAATGTTGTAATGGGCGAATCATGGCTCAATGCTTCAGAGTCTGCACTCACACAGATTAATGATATACTCACATCAGCGAAGGCAATGACGGTTTCCATGTCAAGCGCCAACGTAAGCGATTCCCAGAGGACAAATAACGCAAACCTGATAGGGGGATACCTCGAAGAGATAGTAGCCCTTGCCAACAGCTCAATAGGAGGCAGATACCTTTTTGGAGGAACAAATACTGATACTGCCCCATTTGAGTTAAGCGCTGACGGTACACAGGTGACTTACGCCGGAAATGATACACCTTTTTCAATAAGCATAGGTAAAGACACTGTTATTGAAGTGGGAAAAGACGGAGAGGATGTTTTCGGTGAAAACTGGGACGATTCAAATATTTTCAAGACACTTATCGACCTGAAAGCAGACCTTGAATCAAATAATATATCAGGAATACAGTCGGCGATGAGCAATCTTGATACACATATGGAAAGCATTAACGGAACCATCTCCGATATTGCAGGAAAATCCATAAGACTAGACGTTAAAAGCGAAATCATCTCAGATCTTGAACTCAGCTATACAGACAGAATATCATCACTTGAAGATGCTGACCTTGCTGAAGCTGTTATTGATCTGAAGGCAAAAGAACTTGCATACAATGCAGCATTATCCTCATCAGCAAAAATTATGCAGATGAGTCTTGTAAACTTTCTCTAGTTCATTTTTATGAAATATCCCGCGGCAGACAACGGGATATTATTTATGATTAACAATATTAAACCGCTGCAGGCGACAGGCATCAGGCCTTGCGCTTCGCAATATTAATAGGCCAGACCTGATTAAAAAACGATTAAATCAGGTTTATATTCTGGAGCCTTGGAGGGACCAGTGCTTGTATTAACAAGAAAGACTGATGAGAGTATCACTATTGGAAACCAGGTTACAATATCCGTGCTGGAAATCAAAGGGAATCAGGTAAAGCTGGGTATAAAAGCGCCAAAGGACATCCCTATAAACAGAACGGAATTATTTGAAAAGATCATGAGCGAAAATATTAAAGCATCACAGGCCCCGGATGATCTGGATCTGTGCCTGGAATTCATGGATGAGGAAGAAGGTAAATGATGATAATAAAAACAACAAGATTTGGTGAGATCGAGATTGATGAAAACAGGGCTATTCATTTTTCAGAAGGATTAATAGGATTCCCTGAAGATAAGGATTATGTTGTTATGGAGCACAAACCGGGTTCTCCCTTTATGTGGCTCCAGTCACTTACCTCTCCCGGGCTGGCCTTTGTAATCATGAATCCGTTCCAGGTATATCCGGACTATCTGAAGGAAATACCTTCTGAAGAAGCTGACATGATGAAACCGGGAAAAGACGAAAACGTTATGATATTTGTGATTGTGACTATACCCGGAGGCAAATCCGAGCAGTCAACTGTAAACCTTATGGGGCCGGTTGTTATTGCGCCGGATGAAAAGGTAGGCAGACAGGTAATCCTGGCAAATTCCGGATATAACCATCGCTATCCTCTGAGCATGAATAAAAACAAATAACACTTTAGATAAGGCCACAGGGTTCGCAGGAAATTAAACATTACAGAATCGATGTCCGGATTCAGGCTGGAATTGTCTGATCTGAAGGCGCCCGGCTGCAGGAACTGCAAATCTGCTTTTAGGATTCAGCACTTCCGGATTGGGCAACGATTATCTGAAAACAGGATTATAAATTGTTAAGATATTTTTTTACAAACCCTTAATACCTTGAAAATTTAAATCTGATGCATTATATTGCTGAATACTTTTCTAATGAGGATTCAGTCATGAACATCAATTCAGACATGGCGCTCATACCTGTAAGCCATGAAGTTCGCCCTGCAAAGCGCGTCTCGGATAGAGGTCTGGCAGAGTACAGCGACCCGAATGAAAAACTGGTCAGAATCTCATTTTCAAAACCAAGACCAAATAACATTGGAAATATCTATGACAGGTTCGGCGCGGAAAAGACAGGAGAAAATGCCGTAGGTGGAAATGTGGACATGTATGTCTAGGTTCACAGGCTGAAACGCAAATGTTTCAGACTTCAAACCCTCCCCTTTTTTTCAGTAACTGCCTCTGACAATAATAAATAAATCGTTTTATCTCATTTTGAGACTTGATATTCACCTCTGTGAATTTAATCCCGTAATAAAATGAGCCAAGCTCTTTTTTATCTTCAACCCTTACAATCTCGGCAGATTCAACATCTGTATTAATGGCAATTCCATCCTGAAAACTGATGATTGTGAGCCCTTTTAAAACACTGCCGTTAAAAAAAATGCTGTCGTTATGCCTGCTTGATTTTATCCCGGCAAGCAGGCCGCCTTCACCGATATTCAGAACATCAAAATCAATTTCTTTATTACGGCTGGACTTCAGTTTTGTTCCATCCGGGGCAGCAACTCTGAAAGCCTTTCGCCTCTGTGTCTTTTCTATAAATTCCGGAAAATCAAATTTTATATATTTATCTGTGATTGCAGTTATGGCCGCTTTGAATTTACACTGTATTTTTTCTTCCGAATAAAACTCAAAATAGCATTTTCCGCCTTCAACAACGGGTACAGAAGATCTGGACTTACCTGGAAAATCTATACAGAAATAAGGAAACACTCCCTTTGATACATCAAGAATAATGGAAAGGGCATCAAACGAAGTACCCATCACATGCATATCAATTGTCGTATGATTATTTTTCAACTGATCAAGTATACCGAATATTTTATTCCCGGTTATTTTTTCTGAACCTTCCATTCGATGAAAACCTTTAATCCCCGTATTTTTTACTCTTTATCAGAATGCAATCTGCATGCCTCAGGCATATTAATACAGTAACAAAACTGAAAAATCATTCCTTTTCTGATTTCATAACCCTGTGATGAACAAAAACATAGACAGCCAGAACTGCCGCAATAAAGACTATAACCCAGATAAAATTATCAGATATAACAGCTTTTCCATTATGAACAAGATCGGCATATGACATATCAGCAAACATATTACCGAAATAATACCCTATCGCTATAAGAACTAGTGACCATATTCCGGCACCAAGGCCTGTAAACAGGCTGAATTTTGAAAGAGGCATTTTTGAAATACCTGCAGGCAGTGATATCAACTGCCTTATCCCGGGAAGAAGACGGCAGATGAATGTCGCCACTTCTCCGTAATTAAGAAAGATCTCTTCAGCCCTGGACAGAACACCGGGCTTTATAAAAAAGAATTTACCATACCTGTAAAGAAAGGGCCGTCCCAGAAACATAGCCAGATAGTAGTTGATATAAGCCCCGGCAAGTGATCCGGCCAGGCCGCAGAAAAAAATAAGAAACAGATCAACAGCCGGATTACCAAAGGTTAATTCACCGCGTGAAGCCATAAAAGCTGCGGGGATCATAATAACTTCGCTTGGAAAGGGAATAAAAGAGCTCTCAACTGTCATCAGGATAAATACCATCAGGAATCCCCAGAGATGTGCATGGCCAACTGCCCATTCAATATGCTCAATAAGTATTTCGGTCATTCGAATATTCCGTTATTAAATAATCACATTCTGTGATCATCATTCATGAGATCAAAAATTGTTTTAACCGGGCTGAAGGTGCCTGCCGGCACTTCAACAAAAACCGTATTCCAGAAAGCCATTGAACCGTTCCACAGGCCGGGAAGCTCCATTGCCTTAAGTTCTCTTCCATTCTTTGACTTCACGGAAATAAAACCGGCATCATGGTCGATATATCTGTTAAGGTCAAATGGATTACCGTCACAGTCTTTTACACCGCACACAAGATCCACAGGATTAAAATGAGTGGCAGACTGCAGTATCTCACTCTGGTCCGGTTTTTCAAGATCAATCTGGGAGGATTCAACAATCTGAATGGATACTCCGCCCCCTGTATGCTTCACCCAGAAAGGACCTCCGCCCGGAGCGCCGGTATTTTCAACCATGCCGCAAACCCTTAAGGGCCTGTTAAGCATATCAATAAGATACTGTTTTTTTTCTTCGGCTGTGCCGCCTGATATTTTCTGCTCAGGAATAACTGACAGGCGGGTGCGTAAAAATTTAAACATATCTTCAATAAACTGATCATTTACGCTGTCTTCCTTAAGCGTTTTAAGATAACTGAATATCTTTTCCTGAAGACTCACCAGATACCCGCCCAGAGCCTTTTTATATTTAAATGTCAGCCCTTTATTCCTGTCTGTAGTTATATTATCTATATTTTTTATAAATATGATATCCCCGGCAAGATCCGAAAGATTTTCAATAAGTGCGCCGTGTCCTCCGGGCCTGAAAAGAAGAGCGCCGTCTTCATCCCTGAAGGGATTATCTTGAGGATCAACCGCAATAGTATCTGTAGAAGGCTTCTGGCATGAATATGTAATAATAAACTCATCCCCTGCCCTTTCATAGCGCGGAATTACATTATTAATATGCTCTTTTATTTTATCTTCATGCTGTGGAGCTACGGTAAAGTGAACGGATATCCTGCCATTTTCATCACGCACATAGTTTAAAGCTTCTACAAGATGTTCTTCAAAGGGTGTCCGGGAACCATCCGGATACTTATGAAAGGGTGTCCGGGAACCATCCGGATACTTATGAAAGGGAATCAGCCCCTTTGGAAGATTTGAAAGATCAAGACCCTTTTCAAACAGCAGGAATTCAAGAATAGTTTTGACCTGCCCGCTATTGATACAATCATAAAGATCTATCCCTTCATCATGCATTTTATCCTTTAATTCATTGTAAAATGCATACTGACCAAGTTCTGAAATAAATGAGGCTAGTTTTTTATCCCCATCGTCTGCAGAACCTTTACTTTCCAGATCAGCATAGGCTCCCAGCAGCAGCTTGAACATCCTGCTTGCGGCACCCGATGCGGGAACAAACTTGGTACATCTTCCGCTCTTTTGGGCAGTTGAAAATATTTCTGCGTATCTTTCAACATCTGCATCATCAAAATGCGTTATTCCGTCGTTCACCGTGCAGGGTTTGACTACTCTGGTAAAGGGCATCCCCTTTTTAAATCTTTCAATCTGATTAATCACCTTTTCAGGCGTTATTTTGCGGAACGATATATCTTTAAGATCATCGCGGGTAAAAATGGACATATCCATGACAGCTCCGTATTATTGATTTTAAACAGTCTGAATGTGAATTCCAAAAGAATATTTTATAGGGTGATTCATGTCAAACAGTATCATCTTTTTCTTTACATAATCAATTTGTGCATTTACTATTCGGTACTTTAAAATATGTTTCCAGTCATAATCCTGATCAATATTGATTTACAGCTTCAACTTATCAATGAAAGGACGCTCCATTCCAATGAAAACATTCTACCGCACACTGACATTTACACTGCTGGCTGTTTTTCTCTTTCATACAGACTGTATACTGGCTCTTTCAGGCGATAAATTTATTTCGCATACACCGGAGCCAGGCAGCTTCGCTATTGTTGAAAACAGCACTCCCGTTAATATCTATGTTGATGAAAATGACTATAGAGGACTCTTAAAAACCGTAGACAGCCTTCAGACAGATATAAAAAAAATCACCGGTGTTGAGCCCGCTATTGTCCACAGCACAGATACCCTGGGTGCAGAGGCGGTGTTTATAGGCACTATCGGCAGGAACAGGGTTATAGATGAGCTTATTCTTAATAAAAAACTGGATGTGAGCGGTATATCAGGAAAATGGGAATCATACACTATACAGACAGTAACTGAACCTGTTCCCGGTGTTACACGCGGTCTTGTCATAGCAGGCAGCGATAAAAGAGGCAGTATTTACGGATGTTATGAACTGTCCGAACAGTCAGGCGTATCGCCCTGGTACTGGTGGGCGGATGTACCGGTCCCTGAAAATAAAGCTATCTACTTTAAAAACAGAAAGATAATAAACGGCCCGCCAAAGGTAAAATACAGGGGGATTTTTTTAAATGATGAAGAACCTGCCCTTGGACGATGGGCCGTAGAAAAATACGGCGGATTCACCCATGAGTTTTATGAAAAGGTCTTTGAGCTGATTTTAAGATTAAAAGGAAACTACCTGTGGCCCGCAATGTGGTGGGCAAGCTTTAACAGTGATGATCCGCTCAACCCTGAGCTTGCTGATGAATACGGCATTGTTATGGGAACAACCCACCATGAACCCATGATGCGTGCCCATGCAGAATGGAAACAGAGCAAAGGCGGGGCCTGGAATTATGAAACAAATGAAGAAACTCTTAAAAAATTCTGGGCAGACGGAATAAAACGCATGGGAGATTACGAAAGCATAGTAACCCTTGCCATGAGAGGCGATGGTGATGAAGCCATGAGCAGAGAAACAAATATTAAACTCCTGGAAAAAATTGTAAAGGACCAGCGGGATATTCTGGGAAGTGCTACAGGCAAAGAGGTCACAGAGATACCTCAGTTATGGGCGCTTTACAAAGAAGTTCAGGATTACTATGACAAGGGTATGGTAGTGCCGGAAGATGTAACACTGCTTTTATGCGACGACAACTGGGGAAATGTCAGAAGGCTCCCGCTCCCCGGAACGCCGCCCAGAAAAGGCGGTTACGGCATGTACTATCATTTTGATTTTGTAGGCGGCCCCAGAAATTATAAATGGATCAACACGGTTTCCATTCCGCGAGTATGGGAGCAGATGAACCTTTCATACCGTCACGGAGTTGACCGGATCTGGATAGTAAATGTGGGAGACTTAAAGCCAATGGAACTACCCATATCATTCTTTATGGATTATGCATGGAATCCTGATGAATGGCCTGCCGAAAGACTTCCGGAGTACACTCGGATTTGGGCGGAACAGCAGTTCGGAAAAGAGCATTCAGCTGAGATAGCAACGATACTGGATGAATACACAAAATTCAATTCCAGACGGAAACCGGAAATGATCGGACCGGACACATACAGCCTCGTTAACTACAGAGAAGCAGACAGAATAATTGACGAATATAAAAAACTTGCAGAACGAGCTCAAAAACTTGAAGCAAAAATCCTGCCGGAATATAAAGACAGCTATTTTGAACTGGTTCTTCATCCGGTTCTTGCCGGAGCCATCCTTAACGAGCTTCACATAACAACAGCAAAAAACAGGCTTTATGCAGCCCAGGGAAGAGCAGCTGCAAATGCCCTTGCAGAAAAAGTGGAAAAACTTTTTAGAAAGGATGGGGAACTGTCATATAAGTATAACAGGGTAATAGCAGGCGGGAAATGGAACCACATGATGGACCAGACCCATATCAGCTATACAGGCTGGCAGCAGCCGGAAAAAGATGAAATCCCTGAGGTTGAGCAGATTGATCTTCCTGAAAGCCCCGAAATGGGAGTTGCTGTTGAAGGCATGGAAAACTGGTGGCCGGGAAATGAAGAGACCGCAGCATCTCTTCCGGAGTTTGATAACTATAACAGGCAGACATATTATATTGAAGTATTTAACAGAGGCCTTGTTCCCTTTGAATTCAGAGCAGAAGCAGGAGCATCATGGATTAATGCAACACCTCAGGAAGGTACTGTTGACGAACAGCAGACTATAAAAGTAAGCATAGACTGGAAAAAAACTCCAAAGGGAACTCATGATAATTCCATTGAAATAACAGGACCCTACGGAAACAGTGTCAATATTGAACTTAAGGTAAAAAATCACGCAAAGCCTGAGACCGAAGATATTAACGGTTTTATTGAAGGAAACGGATACATTTCTGTTGAAGCGGAACATTTTACAAATGCAGTGAACAGCGATGATATTAAATGGGCAACAATACAGGGTCTCAGCCGAACCCTTTCGGGTATAATAACCGAACCTGTTACAAAATCAGTAGAAAAACCCGGAAATGATACCCCAGTGCTGGAATACAGGATGTTTTTTCACACAAAGGGCGAAATTGAAGTGCATACATATCTGAGTCCTACAAGAAACATATATAATTCTGACGGACTTCATTATGCTGTTTCCTTTGACGATGAAACACCCGGAATAGTCAACATTCATGAAAATGACAGGGCACCTGACTGGTATTATCCGCCTGTCTGGAGCGAAGCAGTCGGAAAGAATATAAAGGAGATCATCTCAAAACATTACATTAGTGAACCCGGCTGGCATATACTTAAATACAGAATGGTTGATCCGGCAATAGTTCTGCAGAAGATTGTAGTAAATACAGGGGGCTTAAAACCAAGCTATCTTGGACCGCCTGAAAGTTTTTACAGAATAACCGAACAGAAAAAACCGTTACAGGCACAGTAAACTGCCTGATACACAAGGTAGAGATGCAAAAAAAACCTCCGGGGAAGAGGTGGTTTCCCCGGAGGAGAATAAGTGCCCGCAATGAGCAGGCATCTTAATAAGGATTCTCGATATTTTTTAACTTACAAGAGCATATAATCAACATGTTAATAATGTTTTATCCAATTGTAAAACATTGTTAACAAAATGTAAAAACTGCACTATAAACGTATTTCCAGGCAATAAAGCAAATAACATCAGTTATCAATTCAGGTACAATAAACTGCCCATCTGTAAATGTCGGGTTATCATGCCTTATGCTTCAAAATAAAGATTACCTCTATTTTAAAAATCACCTTTTAAAATGCCTGTAGAAATGTACCAGGTGTAACTTTTTTACACTCTGAACGACTATAAAAACAGGTAAAGGGAATGAAGACTTTGAAAACAGTTAATATCAGAATATTTTTCCGTGTATCTGGAAATAATTTCCTTTTAATTTTATTAACCGGAAAAATTAAAACCTGTTTTTTCCAGCGCTGAATTTTAAAAATTATTTTTTTTTAATGCTTCAACAGGTTACCCGTAAATGTTTTCCATTGGCTTTAATAGGTTATTTTTATTGATTTTGACAGCGGTGAAATAATGAAAAAAAGAAAAACATACACAGGGACATTCAAGGCAAAAGTTGTATCTGAGTTTATTAACGGTAAATTGGAACTTGATGATCTTGCAGAAAAGTACAATGTACATCCTAATCAGATAAAAAACTGGAAATCACTTTTATTCAAACGTGCACATATTATTTTCAATGACAGGAGACAGAACAGAAGCGCAAAACAATGAAACAGTATCATTTATGTCGTCACTTAAACAACGCGCTTAAACGCATTATAAGAGACACTTAATGATTTCATCCATTCGGCTCAGATCATATTTTCCTGTTCTTTCTGGCATCTTCGTTGCTCAGTACAAAGGTATTCACGGATGATGCCCTGATTGGGACTAACAAGGAAAGGAAAATAAGAATGGAAATAAACAGTACAGGATCAATTGATAGTTATACAGGAATTTCCGGGACAGGCTTTAACAGGTCTGTTAATGAGGAAAAAGCTCCTCCTCCGTTTCCGGTCGGCGAAGAAAATATGAGTATAAGCGGTCCGGGAAAGATGATGAGTAAAATATCCGGAATGAGCGAGGAAGAAAAGGCTGAAATGGATGCATTTCGTGATACAGTCATGAGTGCACTTGAAAACGGGACATTTGATGCTGCGGCATTAGCTGAAGAGGCACCCGAATCAATGGCAGAATTTGCAGATGAAAACGGGATGGATCTTGAGAAGATGGTAGAAGGCATGGCAAAAGGACCTAAGGGAAAAGAAGGAGCACCGCCACCTCCGCCACCCATGTACGGTTCAGATGGGAAGGGCGTTTCTCTGAATGATGAAGATGATGAAGACTACCTGTCCGCTTTACTTTCAAACTCGGGCATCGCAGGACAGGTTTCAGAGGAATAAAAATGGCAGATACTAATCAGAGGCATCACCTCCATGTTATTAAGAGGAGAATAAAATGACTGTCAGCAGCATAGACTCAAGCATCCTGAGTTCCCTGGTAAACCAGTATGTGGATACCACAGAGGTAACGACAGAAAACGATGCAGAATTAATGATGGATGATTTTATGAGTATCTTCCTTACCCAGCTGCAATATCAGGATCCTTTAAATCCAATGGAAAATACCGATATGACGGCTCAGATGGCCCAGATTTCCATGGTGGAACAGCAGTATAACACAGTGGAAACACTGGAAGCTATTTCAGAACAGCTCGGGGCACAAAAGGAAAGCCAGTATCTTGGCTATCTTGGAAAAGCGGTAATGATTGACGGCAGCGCCGTAACAATAAAAGACGGGGAAGTTATAGGAGGCAATTACATAATAGATGAAGATGCCAGCGTGGACATCACTATTTATGACCAGGACGGGACTAAAGTCCGAACAATGAGTGCAGGGGAAATTGAAGCCGGAGAACATAAAGTTTCATGGGATGGTCTTGACAGCGAAGGCAATCTTATGGATGATGGGTTATTTTATTATGAAATAACTGCATCAGATGCAGACGGCGATCCGGTTGATGTAGACACTACATACAGCGGGATTATAAACGGAGTTTCATTTGAAAATGATCCACCTTACCTTATTACGGATGAAGGAACGATCAGCGTTGACTCTGTCATAAGAGTATATGAACCTGACTAACAGAGAATATGACAAATGAATCAACTATAACAAGTGATAGTGAAATCATTAATCAGGTTATAAATGGGGAAATAAACGCCTTTGAATCCCTGCTGAAAAAATACGGCGATTTTGTATTGAGGATAGTTAAAAGGCATATTCCGGGAAATGAAATTGACGACATAACCCAGAACGCATTTTTAAGAATTTATCAGTCTCTTGCCATGTACAAGGGCACAGGAGACTTTAGAAGCTGGATATCCTCGATAACCGTTAGAACCTGTTATGATTACTGGAGGAAAGCCTATAAATCCCGTGAAATACCCATGAACGCCATCACTGAAAAGCATCAGAAATGGCTGGAACAGACAATGTCTGATGAATCTATGAGATCTCTCAAAGATAAAGGCGGGAAAAGAGAGGCAACAGAATTACTTGAATGGGCTCTTGGAAGGTTATCACCTGAAGACAGGATGGTTATAGAGCTTGTTTATCTTGAAGGGTATTCAGGTAAAGAAACAGCCGAACTTCTTGGATGGAGCGTATCAAACGTAAAGGTTCGGTCTTTCAGACTTAAAAGAAAATTAAAATCGATTTTAAAAACAGCGCTTAACAAAAAGTAGGGGGATACGATGGAACCCATGGGGGAAAAAGAATTCAACAACATAATCAATGCATTTAAGGCGGTTCATAAAGAAAAAGAAAGCCTTGAAGTCAGCAGTAACTGGCAGACAAATGTAATGAGGACGATCAGAAAAAATACAATTGATCAGTACCAGACTGCTTTTTTTGATATTTTTCAACAGTTTGTCTGGAAGATCGTCCCTGTATCCTGTGCGCTGCTTCTCCTGCTTTGCTTTTTAATGACCCAGAACAGCGGGTTATCAGATTATGAAATGGCAAAATTATTCATAAATGATCCTTCAGATTTGAGTTTTATTTCTTTATACAACGGGTAGTGAGGGAAGAATGAATAAATTAAAGCTTGTAACAGGTGTAATTCTGGTATTTGCAGTAGGTTTTCTGGCTGGGACCGTATGTACGGGATATTACTATACCGAACGGATAGGTGAATTTTCCGGAGGAGGGCCGCCTCTTGATGCCAGGGTCAGAATGGTCCTCGACGAAGTGTCAAAAAACCTTGAGCTATCAGAAACTCAGAGGTCTGAAATAGCTAAAATACTGCGCGATGCACAGGACGATATCAATGACCTCAGGAAGACAATATTTCCCCAGATAGAAGAGTTAAATGAAAACAGCCTTGAACTGATCAAAGAAAAACTTGATGAGAAACAAAGGGAAAAATTTAATACCTTCTATAACAGGATGAAAAACTTTCATGACAGGTTTGCAGTAAAACTGGAATTCCCAGGCAGACCTTTTACACCTGACATGAGCAGAATTAAGGACCGTTTAAACCTGACAGATCAACAGGCTGACCTGATTGAAAAAATAAAGAAGGATATGTTTCAGAAACGCGAAAAAATAATGAAAAAAAGCACAGACTCTCAGCCTCCGGATTTCTCAAAGATAAGGCAGCAGATGGATGAACTGGACAAACAGGAGCAGGAGAGCATAAAAAATATTTTGAATGAAGAGCAGAAGGAAGCATATCAGAAATACCTGGATGAAAGACGGTTCAGGATGCCTCTCGGCCCGGGAGGTCCCGGCGGTTATCCTTCTAACGGCCCGGACAGAGAAAACCCCGGTTCCCCTGACAGGCCGGACGGACCAATGCCTCCACCTAACTGGTAACAGATATAAAACCCGGATTTAATAAATCCGGGTTTTATTACCCCTGTCCATGCCGATAAGACTGCCTGCCTCCAAACACATAAACACCTGATATATAAACATTGCCGGTACTGCCTGTTAAATACAACAGGTCATTACATTGTTGACTAAACATTCTATTTAGCCTATCGTTTTTTAAGTATCTGGTCCTTACAGTATTAAGATACAAATCAACCTGGAAAGTCTTCAGAAAAAATAAAACAGATAATCAAACCGTTTAAAAATATGGAGGTATACATGAATAAAGACATTGAAACCACTGTCAATGCCCTTAAAAAAAACCGTTTTAATGTTGAGTATGCGGAAACTGCAGAGGATGTCGCTGATATTATTCTTAAGATTATACCTGAAGATGCCGTACTGGAAATGGCAGGATCAATGTCAGTCAAGCAGACAGGCATAGAAAACCTGCTTATTGAAAGAGGCAATAAAGGTCTTGTTCCGGAAGGAAAATTCAATCCCTTTGCAGTACAGAAAACCCGAAAAGATGTTCTTCTGGTAAGTACAAATGCAGTTACCCTCGATGGAAAGCTCATCAACACTGATGCAATGGGCAACAGGGTTACAGGCATGGTTTACGGTCCGTCTCAGGTCATTCTTGTTGTGGGCAGAAATAAAATAGTAAAGGATGTATCAGAAGCTCTGGACAGAGTACAGAATGTTATTGCTCCTTATCATGCAAAGAACATGGGGATCCCCACACCATGCGCAAAAACAGGAAAATGCGAAGACTGCAACTCACCTGCACGCATATGCAACATAACGACAATCATAAACAAAAGACCTCCGGGAGTGGAATTTACAGTTATCATGGTTGATGAAGACCTTGGCCTCGGCTGGTCATCCGACTGGACCGAAGAAAGAAAGGAAAAAATTGCATCCGCATACAGAGATGAATGGCGGAAAATGATTGAGGCCGCCGGCCCTCCACAACCCGAAGCATAATCCGGTAATGGTAATTTTTTCACCATTAATCCTTTACAGATTCGGATATTGGGTTTAGGATGATTATCCTCAAAAAACATTCCTAATCCTAAGGAGGGTTATTATATGCCAAATAGAATTGTAGTTGTAGGTGGTGTTGCACTTGGATCAAAGGCAGCGTGCAGGGCAAAACGAATGGACCCACAAGCTGAAGTATGTCTTATTGACAGGGATGAATATATTTCATATGGCGGCTGCGGTATTCCATTTTATATTTCCGGTGATGTAAGTGATATATCCGAACTGCGTTCAACCAGTTTTCATATGCTGCGTGACGAACGTTTTTTCTTAAAAGACAAGGGAGTAAAGGTAATCTGCGGAACTGAAGTTGTTTCGATTGACAGGAAAGCAAAACAGGTAGAAACCAGAAGCAAAGACGGCACAACCGGTACAATTGCCTATGACAAACTTGTGCTTGCAACAGGTACCACTCCCCGGAAGCTGAACCTTCCGGGAGAAGACCTTGAAAACGTTTATACGGTTGCAAACCTTCATGATGCCGAGGCTATCAAGGAAAAGGTAGTCAAGGGAAGTATCGAAAAAGCAGTAGTTGTAGGCGGAGGTTTTATAGGCCTTGAAATGGCAGAGGCCCTCGCAGACATGTGGGAGATCGACACATCGGTCATAGAAGTATTTGACCAGATCATGCCCGGATTTGTAAGCCCCAGCTATGCGGCCATGGGTACAAAATGCATGGAAGCAAACGGGGTTAAAATTTATACATCGGAAAAGGTTTCTGAAATCCTGGGTGAAGGCTCTGTTTCGGGTGTAAAAACTGACAAACGCACCCTGGAAGCAGATATGGTAATAATGTCTGTGGGAGTTATTCCCAACACCGGACTGGCAAAGGACGCAGGACTTGAAGTAACACCCCAGGGATGGATAGTGGTAAATGAGCACATGCAGACTTCCGACCCTGATATCTATGCTGGCGGTGACTGCTCTGCTGTTAAAAACCTGGTAACAGGAGAACTCGGGTACTACCCCCTGGGTTCTATGGCGAACAGGCAGGGCAGAGTAATAGGCACCAACATAGCCGGCGGAGATGCAAAATTCGACGGCGCTGTCGGCAGCTGGGTTGTGAAGATCTTTGATAACGCTATGGCCGGCGCAGGCCTTACTGTGGGTAAAGCAAAAGCCGCCGGTTTTGATGCAGCAGGCATACAGGTAGCACAGTTTGACAGGGCACATTTTTATATTGATAAAGAGGTGATTTTCCTGGAACTGGTTGTAGACCGCAAAACACGGACCGTTCTTGGTATTCAGGGTTACGGAGGTAAAGACAGCGGTATGGTAGGCAGAGTAAATGCTGTTGCACCATTACTTAAATACAAACCGCAGGTTGAGGAAATCAGTAACCTGGAACTCGCATATTCACCGCCCTTTGCTTCGGCAATGGATATTATAAACGCACTTGGAAACGCCGCATCCAACTACCTTGACGGCCGCTACAATTATATTACACAGGAAGAATTCAACGAATACTGGAAAAACAGGTCATCAAAAGAAGTTTTCTTCCTGGACTGCCGGGCCAATGCAGATGCCCAGCCCTTTGAGGATAAACATCCGGAAATCTGGAAAAGCATTCCGCATGATCAGCTTGTAGACCGGATGGATGAAGTCCCCAGGGATAAGAAACTGATACTCATCTGCAACACAGGTGTTCGCTCCTATGAAACTCAGTTGAACCTTAATGCACAGGGTATTACAGATAATGTTAATGCAGGAGCAGGAATGGCGGGATTAAAAACATGGGGTGTAGATTTTGAAATGGATTAATCTCTGATCACCAGACTGCATTTCAAATTACAGCTGACAGTAAAGCCGTAAAACATTAACTGGTTTGCGGCTTTACTTTTTTATAAAAACCGATTTCAGCCTTTCCTCCTGTCATCCAGCACTGTCCTTACAATTTCCGACAGCTCACTCATAATAATAGGCTTTAAAATAAATGCGCTTATTCCCATTCTCAATGCCTCTTCTTCATTCAGCTGATCACTGAAGCCTGTACATATAATAATCGGAGTATTACCATCCATACCTATAACTTCTTTTGCCAGCTCTTTACCTGTCATGCCGGGCATTGTCTGATCGGTTATAATAAGATCAAATGCCTCGGGATCGCTCTTATATGCTCCAAGCGCCTCAATACTGTTTGTACTGGCTGTAACATCATAGCCAAGCCTGCCGAGTATCTTGCCTATGGCCTGCACAGCCGGTTTTTCATCATCAATCAGCAGGATACTTTCATTTCCGCCTTTTACGCTTGAGTTTTCTCTTGCAATGCTCACCAGGTCTCTTTCAAACACCGGCAGAAAAAGATGAAACGCAGTTCCTTTACCAGCCTCGCTTTCTACAAGTATATCCCCCTCATACTCCTTTACAATACCGTGTATAACAGAAAGCCCCAGTCCCGTACCCTCTCCTTTTTTTTTGGTTGTAAAATAAGGTTCAAATATCTTTTCGATAATTTCACATGGTATTCCGGTTCCCTCATCTACTACAGAGATTTTAAGATATTTGCCAGGCTTAACATGCAGCGTTTTTTCCAGCTGAGCACCGGTCACTGTCTCATTTTCAAGAATTACTTTAAGAATTCCACCCTTCTCCTGCATCGCATGAGCAGAGTTAGTACACAGGTTCATAATTATCTGATTCATCTGGATAGGATCAGCAAATACAGTATCGAGTTTTGCATTATGTACAAACCTGATATCTATTGTGGAAGGAATTGTTGATCTTAAAAATTTAATTGTTTCCTTTATAATTACAGAAGCCTTCAAGGGAACAATCTCCCTGTCATTTCTTCTCGCAAAGGTCAGAATCTGCCGTACAAGCTCCTTTGCTCTTTTTCCGGCATTATGTATTTCGGTCAGGTTAAGCTGTATCGGGCTTTCAGGATCAAGATCCATCATTGCCAGTTCAGTCTGAATTATAACAGGGGACAGTATATTATTAAAATCATGGGCAATACCTCCGGCAAGGCAGCCTATGGCTTCCATCTTCTGGGCCTGAAAAAGTTTTTCTTCAAGGGCCAGCTCTGTACTGATATCTCTTATTATCCATATAAAATTGACAATATCTCCGTTCTCATCCTTTACAGGAGATATTGAGGTTTCCGATGTGAATAATTCGCCGTTCTTTTTTCTGTTGATTATTCGCCCCGTCCACAAATCACCCTTTAAAACAGTTTTCCACATTACTTTGTAGAATGAGCTCTTCTGTTCTCCGCTTTTTAATATTCGCGGATTATGTCCGGATATCTCATTATTGGTATATCCGCTGATTTTTTCAAATGCAGGATTAACATATAAAATAGTGCCGTCCGGTTCGGTAACAGCAATACCTTCTGAAAACGGCACATCTGTTAACACGGCATCAAACTGAATTTTGTTGTCTCTGGTTACAGATTCAACGATTCTTTTTTCAGGTAGGTCAAGGCCTTTTACAGAATGCTTCTGGTATGTAATGTCCTTAATTATCTCCGCAGAGCCAATTATATTTCCATTCTGTACTATTGGACAGACAGTTAATTGAAAACTGAGGACAATTCCACCCGCTTCGAGATCAAACTCGGTACTAAAGGTACACCCGGTGGCAACCTCTGACAAAGCATCCTCCCATGATATTACATTATCAGGAACAGGAAAAAAAACTTTGTCACCTTTTTTAACATCAACCTTTAATATTTTATTAACGGATTTTTTAAAATTTTCATTGAAATAGACGAGTTCACCCGAAAGGCTGCGGGAAGATATAATGCCTCCCGTATTTTCAAGAATAGTGTAAAAGTGCTGAAGATACTCATCACTTAATTCAGAATAATCATTTTCATTCACAGCAGAAGCTGTAGACCGGACTTTGAAATTTCCCCCCATGAAATTTCTCCCTTTATTAAAGAAGTATTGCTGCAAACCTCCTGTATTCGCTGATCTCTGATTAACAACTCTTTTTAATATAATTTACTGTCATTCATCCCTGTTAAGAATCGACACTAAAAGTTAAACCTGCTATTAAATAAAATTACATACAAAAAATATCTGTTAATAATGGAGTCGATCATGCACATCGAAGTAAGACCGGCAAAACCGGAAGAATTACCCGAGGCCCGAAGGATCGCCGCTGAAACTATTATTCTTCCTCCCGGAATTATCCCGGAAGAGTTTATCAGTAAAATCAGCCACGACATGACACTCTGCGCCTTTGTTGACGGTAAAATGGCAACGACTTATGCCTCATGGCCTTTTGTTATGAAGTTTAACGGAATGGATGCACCAGTTGCAGGAATATCTTTCGTAGGAACATTACCGGTATACAGAAGAATGGGATGTTTAAGAAGTGTGCATTCCAGACATTTCAAACTATTACATGAAGAAGGCAAAAGGTCAATCAGTATTCTGTTTGCATCAAAGTCTGCAATATACCAGCGATACGGGTATTCGGTTGTCTCTACACAGAACTCCTGTGATATCGCTCCGGACAAAATTAAATTTCAGTCACAGACATATCTCAGCAGCAATGGCTTACTGAAACAGGTACGGGAAAATGAAGTTGAAGTGCTGAACAGCATATACCGTAAGTTTACAGCATCAAGGACCGGGTATCTTGTAAGGGAAAAATTCAAATGGGAAACAGGTGTGCTTAATCCGCCGCCCACACCGGGCGCTGTACTTGATAAAGTAATATATGAAGAAAATGGTGATGCGCTGGGTTATGTTATATACACCATGGAGCCTCATTTTACTGACCAGGGAATTGTACAGAAAATAACAATAAGGGATATGGCATGGCTGACTATATCCGCATGGTACGGCATATGGGATTTTTTCACAAAAATGGATCTCGCACAGAACATCCACTGGATGCAGGCACCCCCGGATGATCCGATGCCTCACCTGATTCAGGAACCGGGAGATCTGAATATAAAATCCACAAGAGGATTACTTGCACGCATAATTGATATCGAAAAAGCCGTACCCGTGAGAGGCTACAGTGAAGATGGTGAACTTATTTTTAACATTAAAAATGATGACATGTGCCCCTGGAACAATGGTACATGGCGGGTGAATATTAAAAACGGCAAAGGCTCAATAGAAAAAAGTGATAAAGAGCCTGAAATATCAATGAATATAAACACAATGGCAATGCTGCTTTTCGGTTATGTAAATACCGGCAGGGCTGCAAAAATGGGATCTATTGATGTATTTAAAGAAGATACTCTGAAAAAATATGACAGGCTTCTGAGCACAGAGTATATGCCATTCTGCTGCGACATTATATAATTCAAACATCAGTTAATTTCATTATACAATGCCTCATACTCCTGTGTCACTTTATGTCTCGGGTTCAAATATATCATTGGAATTGATTCATGGTGGGACTCTCGAATTTTAACTGATGAGGAGATTTTACTTGAAAGAATCGGTATACCTTCTTCCTGCAAATCTTTAATCACTTTTTGTGGATAATTTGCCCGGGACATGTATTGATTGACTATAATTCCTTCAACCACAAGGTCATGGTTATGGTCATTCTGGATATCTCCGATATGTTTTCCGACATCAAAGATAGCATCTTTTGAAAAGGCATCACAGTCAAAGGGAATAAGACACCTTGACGCGGCGATCAGGGCTGACTGGCTGAAAAAATTCATTGCGGGCGGAGTATCTATAAAAACAGCTTCATAATCAGTAAATTTTTCGATCATTTCTTTTAGTTTGTAAATTTTGTGTTTGTTGGCAAGCTGGGACTCAATGTCTGCAAGATCCGGATGGGACGGTATCAGATAAAGATTCTCAAACTTTGTTTCGTGGATAAAGGACTCTGTTTTAAGGGCTGGAGTATTGGGAAAGAAAAATGGATTAAAAACAAAAGCGCTGCCGCTGTCCAGCGATGCTTTATAAAAGTCAAGAACTGTACAGCCTTCTTTTTTTATTTCGTTGTACCTGTTATTCATCAGGTACTGACTGGTATTGGCCTGAGGGTCAAGGTCTATTACAAGAGTCTTTTTTCCGGATGAAGCACTGATTGCGGCAAGGTTGCATGTTATGGTAGTTTTTCCCACCCCGCCCTTTTTATTAAATACAACACGGCTGATCATAATAAAATCTCCTTATTTACTAATTACTCACCCCGCAGTATAGGGCTGATATAAAATCCGGGGTTACAGCTCAAAAACTCTTTCCAGTATCCAGTCGCCTCTAATAATATCATTTGTGAGTATATACCCTTTTCCATCATCAGCCAGAACCTTGAAATAATTAAGATCAGGAGTACGCCACTGTTCTATTATATAATCAACCATGTGCTTTGTTCCTTTTACTGTAAAACTTACTGGTTTTTCATCAGCTTTATAACCTGAATAACACTCAACTCTGATATTTGGATTTTTTTCATTTAAAGACATTTATTTATAATTTAAACCAAATTGAATTTAGTTTCATCAAAAGGTCATTTACTTGTTAAAGACTGGGAAATCTGAAAAGGTAAGACATTCAAGGTGTAAGCTGTCACAGAGCACAACAACCGGAGACATTCCTTAAAAGCCCGTCCCAGGGTTTAAGGATGGGCTTTTGGCTGGAAAAAATTACAGGAGACTTCAAAAATTATACATTCCGTCTAAAAAAGACTCTGGAACTGCTTATAGCTTTCGTCTACATAGGCTTTGAACTGGTCGCGACCGCTTTTATATGTATCAACATAACGACCGATTGCTTTTTGCTGCTCATCCGACATCCAGTTTGTCTGATCCAGCATGGCATTTGCGGCTTTTTCATATTGATCCTGAAACATGACCGCCATTTCATAGGTATTGTTAAAAACAGTGTAACCGGTTTTTAGTGTCTGCTGCATGTATTCTTTTGGGCTCATTACTATTTCTCCTTTTTTTGTCTGGTGTTAACGGTTTGTTTTTTTTTAACGGTTTTGGCTTTTTGGGTTGGTGCTGTTTTCGAAGACTGATACCAGAGACCTCTGCAGCTTGATAAAATGCTGTCCGCAACCGTTACAGTGCGCTTCATTTGCTGGATAGCAAAATCCTGCCATTTTTTGACTGGTTTTAAATTTTCTGTTGTACCCCATGCTGTCTCTGCTGCAACCTGATTAAACATGCTGTCGAGTTGAGTATGAAATAAGTTCAGGCTGTTTTGCCAGTTTTCAGTGGACATCCTCTGAAAATCAGCCAGTATTTCAGCGTACGAGCCGGTATTCATGCTGTGTCCTCCTTATTTTATAGGAAGTGAGCATTTTTATTGCATTGCAACAATGCCTTTAATTTTCAAACATTGCTATATTTTAGCTTTGGAGGGAGACATGTCAAGATTTTTTTGCACTGCAGCATTTCCCGACAAATGTTTTTTTACTTTTTTTAAATTGCAATGGTCTATTGAAACAATTATAATGTTTTTTTTATTAACCTGGAACCCGCTTCGCCTATATCTGAAGCCATGGGCGTATGGAGAAGGGAGTCCGATATATGAAAAATCCCCAGAAAAAAAATCTTTTAAAAGAACAAATAGCCGGAAATAAAGAGATCGCCCCACAGGACCGACGAATGGGTGATCGGCGAAAGACAGATGCTGAAGGTTACGCTTATATCTCAATGGTCGGGTGGATGGACCGCAGAGAGTGCGGACGTCGCACCACTGATATACGCCAATACGAATGTTAATCAGCCTTTTTCTGCTTCTCTTTTGAAGTATCATGGAACGATGACATGGACTGAAGTCCCTGGCGTGCGGATTCTGTCAAACTCTTGCCAAGCTTGAGCCACTGAGAAAACTGCTGATCTGTAGCCTGTTTGAGTTCCATGTAATTCTGGATAATCCTTTTTAAGTGATTCTGAAAAAAATCGGTCAGCTCTGTGTCACCGTACCGAATTATCAGGTGTAAAAGCGGAGCCGGGAGCAGGGTGTTTTTATTTTTTGCCTGTTCCAGAACAATTTGTGTCAAAATAAAAGCAGTAACATTCTCTCCGGTACTGGCATCCACCACTTCGATCTCGTTTCCGTTCCTAATCAGTTTCGCAATATCAGCCAGTGCCATATACCGGCTTTCTGAGGTATTATATAATCGCCTGTTTGCGTATTTTTTAAACAATATGGGACTGGTCAATCTATGTCTCCTGGTTAAACAAAGATACGATACTATATTCGTGATATGATCACATTAAAGATTTCAAATTTAACCATATAAAACAATTATTTATCACAATTAAAATCCAGTGTAAATGGTTAACAGCTGTCCATTCTTTATGGATTGGCACTAACTGTAAACTGACAACAATCTAACGCATACTTTTTGAATCTTTTGTATAGTGACCGTAATTAAGTGATAATTCCCTTGACAGTAAATTTCTCTTTACAGTATATTATATTTCACTATTTCAACACATTTTATCCTTCATTCAGTTAAATTTCTACCTCAAATTAAAAGATCCTTTACCAGCTACTTCATGACATTAATCAGCTTTTTTTTATTTTTCACACATGATTTGTTGTCTCTATTTTATATTTCAACCTTAAAAAAGGAGAAGTTAAATGGAATCCCGTGAACTTTTTAAACAGATGCTGGAAGTAAATAAAAATTCATTTAAAAGTACCTTTGAAACAATGTCCATGCTCAACAAACAGAACAAAGAGATGGCGGAAGCGTTTCTTTCCCAGGCGTCCTGGATGCCTGAAGAGGGTAAAAAAGCCTGCAGTGACTGGCTGAACGCTATAAATAAAGGTGCTGATGATTTTAAAAAGGTAGTGGACGAAAATTACAGCAGAGTGGAATCCTTCTTAAACGACAAGTAGGCAGGCAGCATTCCTGAAAAGATTTTTTTTGAACTGTTCATATTAACTTTTTCGGGAGGACGCATTTATGCCATCACACAATTCAACTACGGATAATTTTTTCAGTGATACTTTTTCTATAGGTGCATCCCTATCGGAAAATATTATTTCAGCCATAAACAGCAGTGTAGCGGGAATGAACGCCTATTCCAAGGATTTCTTCATTCCATTTATCCATGCCACATCCTATTTTCATCAGGTTGAAAAAGAACGTTTCCATAACGAAGATATAAGCGACAGCGTGGATGAATATCTTGATCTTTTTAAAAGCAATATAGATCTGGCTCAGCGCAGCATCAGCGGAACATCGGCCATGATGACCCAATATACAAAAATAGAAATGGATGACTTTATCGAAGCCGTCAGAGAAACCTGTACTCAATTTAAGTTCGACAGACTTTCAAATTTTATCCAGCGGCAGGCAAGCCTGCTGAAAATGGTAACGACAGGTTATCCAGAGGCGATCGATGCAATTGAACCGGAGTATGGTTTCCATTTTGAGCGAGGGGATCACCCGCTCATCCATGAAACCGACCGTTTTCTGTTGTACAGGGTAGCACCAAGCCTAAAGCAGGTTAAAATGCAGCCCGGATTAAAGCCGGTGTTGATTATACCGCCCTATGTACTGGGTTCGAATATACTGGGCTTTTTACCGGGAGAAGAACGAAGCTACGCTCACTGCTTTGCAAACCTCGGTTTTCCAACCTATATTCGCGTATTAAAAGATATTAAAACCTCTCCTGCCCTGCAGACCATGACAGGGGAGGATGACGCTATGGATACCCGCACCTTCTGTGAAATTATTTTTAAAGAGCACGGAAAACCTGTCACATTAAACGGGTACTGCCAGGGGGGCTATAACGCTCTCTGCACCCTTTTGACCGGAGAACTGGATTCACTGGTGGACGCTTTTGTCACCTGTGTTTCGCCCATTGACGGTACGCGCAGCAGGGGTCTGGCAGCTTTCCTGAAAAACCTGCCTCCCCGTTTCAACGATCTTTCCTACGGCACTAAAACCCTTCCGAACGGGAACAAAGTAGCAGACGGTAATCTTATGGGATGGGTTTACAAGCTCAAGAGCATCGAACAGGAAATACCCGCTGCCCTGTTTTTCAGGGACCTGGCCATGTTTGCACGCCAGAAGAATGGTAATTTCGAGGTAGGTAAAACAGCTGCCGCGCTGAATTACTGGCTCCAAAATGAACGAAACGACCTGCCTCTGGAAATCACGCGGATGAGTTTTGCATCCTATAACACACCCATCAGCAGGGAGGGCGTTCTGCCTGTGCGGCTGATGGACAGGGAATTGAACCTCAACCGGCTGAAAGAGAAAAATATACCCTGGCTGATCTGTTACGGTATACATGACGATCTGGTTGAGAAAGAAACATCCCTGGCCGCCCTTGACTTTGTGCCGGCCGAAGTTACTCCATTCCCGAAAGGACATGTGGCGATTGCCACCTCCTGGTCATCACCCGGATCGGCATGCGCTCTGCATACCCGGTTCGGAGAAGGGCAATATAGAGGGCCTGTTCGTTTTCATATGGATCTTGATCAGTCCCTGTCAAAAAAGAAGAAAGCCACCAATTCAAAGACAATCAAAGCCGCGTCACAAAAGAACACTAAGGAATCAACAGCCAGAAAGGCGTCTCCCAAAGAACGTCCAAGGGCGAAATCCAACTTAAAAAATAAAGACAAGAGGTGATTATGCTGAACATCAAAGACTCTGTTGCAGTTATAACAGGCGGGGCCAGCGGTATCGGACTTGCGCTGGCTTCCCACTGGATCCAAAATGGCGGCAAGGCAGTTGTCGCTGATGTGGCCGCTGATGCACTCGAGAAGGTCAAACAGACATTCGGCGATTCCGCTGCGGTAATGAATTGCGATGTCACGAAGGAAGGTGACTGTTCCGAACTGGCGGACTTTGCAATCAGAGTATTTGGCGGCATTCATCTGGTGGCGCCTTTTGCCGGAATTGTCAAAGACAGCCTTATGGTCTCACCGGACAGAGAAAGCGGCAGGGTTACCCGGAAAATGTCTTTGGAAGATTTCCAGAAGGTGCTGGACATCAACCTGACGGGGGTTTTTCTCACTATCAGGGAGTGCAGCGAACGGATGATCAACCACAAATGCAGGGGACTGATTTGCCTGATCTCCTCAACCGGGTCGCTCGGCACTGCCGGACAGATCAACTATTCATCCACCAAGGCTGCCATGTCGGTGATGCCGAAGGTTTTGACAGCGGAATTTTTCAGACGGGGTATTGCCGACCGTATCCGCTGCGTTGCCGTAGCGCCAGGCTATGTAGGAACCCCCATGGTCAGAAGCATGGACGGAAAAGTCCTTGATAAAATTGTGGGGCAGGTTCCAATCGGACGCCTGGTAGAACCCGAAGAGGTGGCATGTTTTGTAGCGGATATTTTTAAAAATGAGGCACTGGCAGGTGATGTCTTTTTTATTCACGGAGGATTGCGGCTGGGTTCCAGGGGCTAGCCGGCATAAAGAGAAAAGGGATATCATGAACACAAAAAACGAAGAACTATTCGATTTCGCCAAAATGAGCGAAGTCTGGGCGTCATCCATTTCTGACCTCCTGACATATTCTGCAGGTCAGAGCAAGACTACAGGTCTCTTTGCTTCTATGACGGATGAAATGCTGCGCTGTATGGAAAAAATGGGCGGCTCTTCGGACCCAGATGATTTCCATGAAATTGGCGACAGGCTCTGCCGTATGTGGAATGAGATGTATGATGAAAAAATCAGCCGCTTTTTCCATGTCCCCCAGTTCGGGCTGATGAGGTCCCACCAGGAGAAGGCCGTACAGATGGTGGACAAGTTCAACCGATTCCAGGCCCATGTTGCCGAACTGGCAAACCTTCTCTGTCAGCCTTTTCAGCGTTCACAGAAAACGCTTGCCTCCAGGATGGTTGAAACTGCAAAAAACGGAGATTCATCAAAGGAGTCTAAAACTATTTACAAGGAATGGGTGGGGGAGCTGGAAAAACATTTCATGACCCTGCTTCAGACGCCTCAATACGTCACAGCCCTCTCTTTGACATTAAAATCTTTATCCGATTTTGTAGCGGTCCGGGATGAAGCCATTGAGGATCTGCTGTCCAATTTTCCGGTGGCAAAAAAAACCGAAATGGACGATATGGCCAGGGAACTTTACGAAATGAAAAAACGCATTAAAAAACTCGAAAAAATGATGGCATCCGGGACTGCCCTATAGAGCCGGTGAAGGGAGGAAATTATGCTTCGCAACAGCATCCCCATGAACAATATAATGTCAGCAATGACGGCTAACATTGGTAAAAACCAAGATCGTGCCCGAAAGGCATCCGAAATTCTTCTGGGAGATCTTGATTCGAGCCTTGCTCAAACTAATTACGAGGTGATTTATACGGAAGATCGTGTAAAGCTGAAGCATTACCTTCCCAGGGCGGAATCCTGCTACAAAACGCCGCTGCTGGTAGTTTATGCACTCATTAACAGGGAAACCATGCTCGACCTTCAACCGGGACGCAGCGTGGTGGAGCGTTTTCTGGATCATGGTATTGACCTCTATATGGTAGACTGGGGGTACCCCACTAGAAAAGACCGCTTTCTTGGAATAGACGATCATATCAACGGCTATATGGACAACATGGTAGACTGTATACGGAAACGCCATCAAACTGATAAAATTAATATTATGGGTATCTGCATGGGCGGCACATTCTCGGTGATCTATTCAGCGCTTCATCCGGAAAAAGTAAAAAACCTGGTAACCACGGTAACGCCGACAAGTTTTGATACAGACAAAGGGTTATTGAATGTGTGGATGAAGCAGATTGATGTTGATTATCTGGTGGACACCATCGGAAATTTACCGGCCGATGTCATGAATCTCGGGTTTCTTATGCTCAACCCGGCACGGCTAATGATCGATAAGTACGTTGGCTTCCTTGAATCCATGGATAATAAACAGTTTGTCGAAAATTTTGTAAGAATGGAAAAATGGATTTTCGACAGTCCCGATCTGCCGGGGGAGGTGTTCCGGCAGTTCATCAAGGACTGCTACCAGGGAAACCGCTTGATCAACAGCACCATGCAGGTGGGGGAAGAGGTTGTTGATCTCAGAAATGTCACCATGCCCCTGCTCAATATCTATGCAAAATATGATCACCTGGTACCTCCTGAAACCTGTAACCAGTTAACAAAGCGCGTGGGGAGCGATGACACAGAAGATGTCTGCCTGGATACCGGTCATATAGGTATCTATGTCAGCTCAAAATACCAGGAGTGCTTTGCGCCCAGGATCGCTGAATGGCTGAAGGAACGAGATTACGTTGAGCATGGAACGCTCAAGTAAGGATAAGAACTATCTGCCATTCAGGAAATGAAATATTTGCGGAGTTTTTTTTAAAATGCAGAAAGCATAATAAAACTCTATGGTAAAATAAATCAATGTGCCTCATCCCAGTTTTTGCCGAAACCGGCATCAACCTTAAGAGGAACATCCAGCTTATAGACACCCTCCATCTCCTCTTTAATAAGACCGGGCATAATATCAATTTCACCTTCAGGGACTTCAAATACAAGCTCATCATGAACCTGTATAAGCATACGAGTTTTGTACCCTTCTCTTTTAAGCCTTGTATGTATATTGATCATTGCCATCTTAATCAGGTCTGCAGCAGTTCCCTGTATAGGGGTGTTGATGGCAATACGTTCTGCATCGGCTTTTATCCTGTTATTTTCACTGTTAATTTCGGGAAGATATCGCCTTCTGTTGAACAGTGTTGTAACATAGCCCTGTTCTCTGGCCTGTTCAGCCATTGACTCCCGGTACCTTACAACACCTTTGTAGCGGTCATAGTAGGATTCTATATATTCCTTTGCTGTTTTGTTATCAATATTCAATTCATCAGCAAGCTTTTTAGCTCCCATACCGTATATGATCCCAAAATTTATCGCCTTTGCAATTCGACGCATATCAGAGGTTACATCATTCATCGCAACGCCCAGTATTTCTGATGCAGTACGGGAGTGTACATCCTGACCGAGTCTGAAGGCTTCAATTAATGCACTGTCTCCTGAATAGTGTGCAAACAGCCTCAGTTCAACCTGGCTGTAGTCGGCAGAAAGAAGATAATGACCGTCTTCGGCTATAAACCCCTTTCTTATTTCTCTGCCCTCTTCTCCCCTTATAGGGATATTCTGCAGGTTGGGATTACTGCTGCTTAATCTTCCGGTGGCGGCGACAGTCTGGTTGAATGAAGAATGTATACGTCCTGTTTTGGGATTAACTATTTTAACAAGGGAATCAAGATATGTAGACTTAAGTTTTGCCAGTGTTCTGTATTTTAAAATAAGCTCCGAAATTTTGTAGCCTTCTCTTGCAAGCTTTGTAAGCACCTTTACGTCTGTTGAGTATGATTTTGTCTTGGCGGTTTTTTTCTGAACCGGCAGTTCAAGCTTTTCAAACAGTATATGTCCGAGCTGCTGCGTTGAGTTCAGATTAAATTCGGTTCCGGCTTCTTCAAAAATATTTTTTTCAAGCTCCTGTATCCGTTTTGTAAATGATGATGACATATCCCTGAAAAAGGAAACATCTATTTTTATACCTGCCATCTCCATATCCATGAGGACCGGAAGAAGCTTCATTTCAAGGTTATGAAAAAGTTCTTCATTTTTATCAGCCTCGAGCTGCTTCTCAAGGATTGATTTTATCTTAAGTGTAATATCTGCATCTTCACAGGAATATTCCATTGCCTTTTCAAGCATAACGCCCGAAAAGTTTATCTCAGCCTTTCCCTTTCCTACCACGTCATGATAGGAAATCATTTTATGATTAAGGTAATGCTGGGCCAGGTAATCAAGGTTATGCTGCCTTAACCCAGGGTTGATAACATATGATGCGACCATCGTATCAAAATGGATGCCTTTAAGATCAACACCGCTGTTCTTAAATATGATTGCGTCATATTTAATGTTTTGACCTATTTTGAGCACGTTATCATCCTCAAGCACAGGCTTGAGAATATTAAGTGCATTATCTCTGCTGATCTGTTTAGGCACACCCAGGTACATATGACTGACAGGAAGATAGTACCCTGTATCCGGTTCAAATGAAAAGGATATTCCCACAAGTTCCGCTTTATGAGGATCTGTATCGGTTGTTTCTGTGTCAATGGACACAAAGCCTTTTTCCCTTATTTTTTCGGTAAGAGAAATAAGCTCTTCTTCGCTCATGCAAAGGCTGTACTCTTTTTCCACTTCTTTTTTCTTAACAGCAAACTGCTCCCAAAGACCTTTAAATTCAAGTTCGCGAAAAAGGTCAGACAGTTTTTCTGATTCAGGTTCATGAAGCTTTAAATCATCGGTACTGCAATCAAGAGGTACATCACAGTCAATAGTAACAAGCCTTTTACTGAGGAGAGCATTATCATGGCAGGTTTGAAGGTTTTCCTTAAGTTTCTTTTTTGTTATTTCATCAATACGCTCATATACTTTTTCAAGTGAGCCGTATTCTTTAATCAGGGTAAGTGCAGTTTTTTCACCCACCCCCTTTACACCAGGAACATTATCCGAGGTGTCACCTGAAAGCCCCATCATATCTATAATCTGATCAGGTTCCAGGCCATACTCTTCATGCAGTACTTCAAGGTCTGTTACCTTGTCTTTCATGGTATCCCATAGAGATGTTTTATCAGATATAATCTGCCTGAAATCTTTATCGCCAGTTACGACTACAACATTATATCCCTTTTCTTCCCCTTTTCTGGTTAATGTCCCGATAATATCATCTGCCTCATAGCCGGGCATCTCTATTTTCTTTACCCCCAGCATCTCTATTATATTTTTAATATAGGGAAGCTGCTCAACAAGGTCATCAGGCATAGGCGGACGGTTCGCCTTATACTGATCATATATTTCATGCCTGAATGTCGGCCCCTTTGAATCAAGGGCAACAGCAGCATATTCGGGATTTTTATCATCAAAAAGCTTTAGCAGCATTTTGGTAAAGCCAAAAACAGCGTTGGTTCTGAGCCCTTTGCTGTTAGAGAGATATCCTATGGCGTGATAAGCTCGATATATATAAGAATTACCGTCTACAAGATAAATTGTATTTTTTTCATTCAACATTATAAGACCTCTATGTGGGATCGGCCCAATATAGGATGGATGGAGAGTAAAAGGCAATCAGATATTATTAAAAAATGAAAGATACAGGTATAAAGGGCAGAGCTATAGAGTGAAAGACAGAAAAAGTAAATATGGAAGAAAATTACTTTTTATTTGAGCAGTTTTTCTAGTTTTTTCTGGCTATTTCGTTTACTTCAAGTCCGACCAGAAAGTGACCTTTTATTCTGCTTCCGCATTCTTTTTTGATATGTCTGATTTCTGTCCGCTTTGTAACAGGATACTCTGAACAGTTACAGGGATAATATTTAATATCAAACTTACTTCCGACACTGATACACTTCAGTAAGGCTGAATTCTGATTAACCAGTATGTTGATTCCCGATGAATCTGTATCCCATATTTTAAACTGATACACAGAGTCAAGACTCTTCACGCAAAACTCGACACTGGAATACCGGTTATCAATAAAACCAGGAAAATCTTCTTTTCCCTGTCCCCCTGCCAAATCATGATTTATCTTTTCCATAACCATTAACTCTTTTAAAATAAATTTCAATTAAATGATGCAGTTCCAAAAGTAGAATAGCCCGAGCCCAACAGTTTGCAATTTTTAAGCCACTATATTAACAATCGTCATATTTCATAATATCTTAAGAGATTTTTTTATTTTCAAAAGATAAATATATTAAGATCTTTCTGGAAACTCAATCAGTTATACAGTTATATAAAAGTAATTCAAAAACAGTTTTTTTTTAGTCCTCAATTATTCTTGGATTATATGCGCTCCCTTCAAGAAGAAAATCTTTAAAACTTTCTTCAGATACCTCATATTTTAACTGCGGTAGAGTACTCTCCTTCCATTTTGGCTGCACTTCCGCTTTGATCTTTTTTTTGTATCTGCCAGGTTCTTTTGAAGGAATCACAGGACAGGTCACGGATGTAAAGCCTATCCTCTTGCCATCGTAATCATATACAATACTGTCAATAAACCATCCAAGGTGTTTACCGTTAAATCCGTACACAAGCCTGCTATTTAACAGATAAGCAACAGGTTCTCCATCCCACAGATAAATGGTTTCCTGATAGTCATCGGTCAAATAGGCTGTTGCATCTCCGTTTTTATCGAATAATGTTTTTTCCACAGAAAATAATCCCCGGATTAAACAAAAGGCTGTTGGCCGTTTAATGTCCGCGAAAAAAAGTCATTTCCTTCAGGTCTTCAGTCCTATAACTTTCAGATAAAAACAGCAGTTTTCAAATGAACACTGCTATTTGGCATAATCAACAACTCTGGTCTCTCTTATAACGGTAACTTTTATCTGACCTGGATAGGTAAGCTCTTTTTCTATCTTGCCGGCAATATCTTTGCATATTACTGCAGACTGATCATCATTAACCTGGTCGCCTTCAACCATTATTCTTATTTCTCTTCCAGCCTGAATGGCGAAGGATTTGCTTACTCCCTCAAATGACATTGCAATCTTTTCCAGATCTTCCAGTCTTTTGATATAGGACTCTATCATTTCATGTCTGGCACCCGGTCGAGCTCCTGACAGGGTATCAGCAGCCTGAACCAGAACAGCAAGCATTGTATCGGGCGGAATATCCTCGTGATGAGCTTGAATAGCATGGATAACATCAGCTGGTTCACGATATTTTTTAGCTAGATCAGCACCGATTAAAGCATGCGGACCTTCTACCTCATGATCGACTGCTTTTCCTATATCATGAAGCAGACCTGCCCGTTTTGCCTTTTTAACATTGACACCCAGCTCAGATGCCATCACTCCGCATATAAAAGCAACCTCTCTTGAATGCTGCAATACATTCTGCGCATAGCTGGATCTGTATTTGAGCCTTCCGATCAGTTTTACAATTTCTGGATCAATACCATGAACACCTACATCAAATGTAGCCTGTTCGCCGGCCTCTTTTATACTTGCATCTATTTCTTTTTCTACTTTTTTTACAATTTCTTCAATTCTGGCTGGATGGATCCTTCCGTCCTCAATAAGCCGCTGGAGAGATATTCTGGCGACTTCTCTCCTTACAGGATTGAAACCACTCAGGATGACTGCCTCTGGTGTATCATCAATAATAAGGTTAATTCCTGTTGCAGCTTCGATAGCTCTTATATTTCGACCTTCTCTTCCGATAATTCGTCCCTTCATTTCTTCACTGGGCAAATCAACAACAGAGACTGTATTTTCCGAAACATAGTCACCGGCATACCTTTTTACCGCAAGAGCAATGATCTCCTGAGCCTTCTTTTTTGAGGTCTCTCTTGCTTCATTTTCAATCTTCCTGATCAACTTTGCAGCATCATGCTTGGCTTCAGATTCCATGGACATTACGAGCAGCTTTTTAGCATCTTCACTGGTTATGCCTGCAATCTTTTCAAGCTGAACTCTCTGTTCGGCTACCATGTTGTCATACTCTATACTCTTCTGTTTCAGATCCTCTTCCATTTTGCCAATATTTTTTTCACGTTTGAAAAGAGTATTTTCTCTGTTTTCATACTGGCTTATTTTTTTATCGAGGCCTTCTTCTTTGTGAACAAGTCTGTTTTCCTGGGCCAGAAGAAGGTCGTATTTTTCCTTGGCCTCCTTATCCAGATCATTTTTCATCTGGTAAATAGTATCTTTTGCCCGAAGCATTGCCTCTTTTTTTATGGTTTTGGCTTTTCGGTGAGCTTCATTGATAATCTTTTTTGAATATACAGTAATTGACTCAAACTGTTTTTCAGTAATGCGTTTTCTTATCAGAATTCCGATAAATATGCATAAAATGGCTCCGACAGCGTAGCCAATAATCATTAAAATTGTATTCATATCTTTTCACCTTCCTTTTTTTTTCAGACTTAACCTTTTTTACAAAGGGACACAGGTCCATCTCCATTGATGTTGCCTGTCTTATGCACCTTTTAAAGCCAAGCCTATTAAGGTGTTAATTTGCAGGGAAAATCTCCCGGATACGACTTTTTTGTTTTTCCACATGCCAGGCAGGTCTATTTACGATCTTAACTGAAAAGGATAGGATTTTTATAACAGGATTTATTCCAATATTTTTTAATGAAATTGTTAAACTAAAAAATATTACCTCTATGCTGTATCCTGCTAGCTTTATATTATTAAAAGGGATGTATCCCTTCTACAATTTAATTAATCCTAAAATGCTTTAAATTAAAATACTTTATCAGTATATTTCATCTCTGTCGAAATAGAACTTAGTATTTCATAGTTATTACAAGTCATGTGGACCACAGCTAATCATAAACCTTATTATCAATAACTGAAATTAATGATTTAGTTTTGCTCTGTATTTCCTCCAACAAACGATCTCTTTCTTCCATAACAGTAAAATAATCACTGGCAATGTTTAAAGCTGTTAATATTGCTGCTTTTTTTTCGGATATTCCGCTGCAGTTTTCATCAGTTTCTCTAAGTTTTTCATTAACATATTCTGCAATCTTATAAACATTATCAGAATCTGTTCCCTTACTCCTTATAAGATACTCATTATCCAGAATTTTAATTTTAATGGGTTTATCCAAAAAAAGCGCTCCAGGAGTTTAAACAGCCAGCTGATCAATCTTTTCTATAATATTAGAAATCCGCTCTTTTGCCTGATTATTGGTCTCTTTAAGACTATAGAGTTCGCTACTCATGGATTCTATCTTACTTTTCTGTTCTTCAATGGTTTGCAGATAGGATTCTTTCTCATTTTTCATTTCCTGCACCCTGGCTATCAGCTCGCCAATTTTATCTTCAAGAAGTTTAAAATAATCCGTATCCATAGTAAATTCCATATTGCCCCCTATTCCTATTTCCGGATAAGTTTATATTAATTTTACATATGTAAATTTTTCACAAGTTAACATTTATAATCTTTATATTCAAAAAAAGTCAATAAAAAAGGCAAGCTAGAGAGCTTGCCTTTTTTTAAGCAACTATATTTTTTATTTATATTTAACCGATTTTTTTTGCCACTTTCAGCCTTGAGACTGCTCTCTGCAGAGCAGCTTCCGCTCTGGCAAAATCAATATCTCCTGTATCTCTTTTTTTAGAAAGCCTTTCTTTTGCTCTTTCAAAAGCCGACTGAGCTCTCTCAATATTAATAGCACCCGCCAGTTCTCCTGAGTCAACAAGAACAGAAACTTTATTATCCGAAACTTCGGCAAAACCTGAGGTTACAGACATATGTTCTGTTTTTTCACCGTTTTTGTACCGCAGTTCACCCGGCACGATACCAGACAAAAAGTTGATATGATCAGGTAACACACCGAATTCTCCATCTGTGCCAGGTGCAACAACCATATCAGCTTCGGTATCTGTGATAATCCCAGCCGGTGTAACTACTTCGAGATTAAGTTTTTTCATTATGACATCTGCTCCTGCTAGCTTTGTGAAGCCATTTTTTCGGCTCTTTCTCTGGCTTCTTCAATACTTCCAACCATATAAAAAGCACCTTCAGGAAGATCATCATGTTTTCCTTCAATAATCTCCTTAAAGCCCTTTACAGTATCTTTTACAGGAACATATTTTCCAGCTGTTCCTGTAAACACTTCTGCAACATGGAATGGCTGAGAGAGAAATCTCTGGATTCTTCTTGCTCTTGCAACAGTTATCTTATCTTCATCAGAGAGTTCATCCATACCCAGAATTGCAATAATTTCCTGAAGATCTTTATACTTCTGCAGTATCTGCTGAACCTGTCTGGCAACCTGATAATGCTCTTCACCGAGGTAATTTGGATCAAGAATTCTGGAAGTCGAATCAAGCGGGTCAACAGCAGGATATATACCAAGCTCGGAGATAGCCCTGTTCAAAACAACTGTTCCGTCAAGATGCGCAAATGTTGTTGCAGGAGCAGGGTCAGTAAGGTCATCAGCAGGAACATAAACACACTGAACCGATGTAATAGACCCCTTTGTCGTAGATGTAATACGTTCCTGAAGAGCACCAAGGTCGGTTCCCAGAGTAGGCTGATAACCAACGGCAGAAGGAATACGTCCAAGAAGGGCGGAAACCTCTGAACCAGCTTGTGTAAACCTGAATATATTATCAACAAAGAGAAGAACGTCCTGCCCTTTTTCATCTCTGTAATACTCTGCAGCAGTAAGAGCGGAAAGAGCGATTCTTGCGCGGGCCCCAGGCGGCTCAGTCATCTGACCGTATATAAGAGCGGCCTTTTCTATAACGCCTGATTCCTTCATTTCCAGATAAAGGTCATTACCTTCTCTTGTTCTTTCACCTACACCGGCAAAAACACTGATACCGCCGTGCTCCATAGCGATGTTATGAATCATTTCCATCATAACAACAGTTTTTCCAACACCGGCACCGCCGAACATTCCCATTTTACCGCCTCTGGGGAATGGTACAAGGAGGTCAATAACTTTAACACCTGTTTCAAGAACATTTACTGATGTATCCTGTTCTGTAAAAGCCGGGGCAGGTCTATGTATAGGCAGATATTCAGTTGTTTCAATGGGGCCTTTTCCGTCAACAGGCCTTCCAACAACATTAAGAACCCTTCCGAGTGTGGCGTCTCCGGCAGGCATCTGAATCGGTTTACCGGTATTTTTAGCTGGCATACCTCTTACAAGACCGTCAGTAACATCCATAGCAATACAACGCACTACATTATCACCAAGGTGCTGAGCAACCTCAACAACAAGGTTATCCTCGGTATCATCAATAGCAGGGTTAGTGATAAGCAGAGCCGTTAAAATTTCCGGCAACTCCCCTTCGTGAAATTCAACGTCCACAACTGGACCTGTAACCTGAATTACTTTGCCTTCGTTCATGACTTAATTAAGACCTCCTTTTTTAACAGTGCTGTCAGCCTTCCGGTAGAGGAACTGCTTATTTCGCCATATCCCTCATTAACTTTTATGATGATACCGGCTAAACAAGTAAAATATTTCTGCCAACCGCCCTTGTATTATCAAAATATTATGATATAGCCTCTGCACCGCCGACTATATCCATCAGTTCAGCGGTAATTGCGGCCTGCCTTGCCTTGTTGAATACAAGAGTCAGATCCTGAACCATATCCTTACAGTTTTTGGTAGCATTATCCATTGCTGCCATTCTTGCAGCATGTTCACTTACCTCGTTCTGAAAGAATGCATTCATAATCTGTACACTTATATGCTTTGGTAAAAGATCAATCAATAGTTCTTCTGCTCCAGGTTCGCAAAGGTACTCGGATGAAGCTGCATTTTCATCATCCGTTTCTGACTTTGGCGGCTCAACAGGGATAAGCTTTACCATTGTCGGGACCTGTTTTGACAAGGAGACGAACTTTGAATAAATCATATAAAGTTCGTCCATTTCACCGTTCATATACTTGTGGATAAAGTCGGATGTCATCTTGTTAATGTATGATATATCCACTGCTCCGTATACCTGAACATGAGTAGAAGAAATGTTGTAATCTCTTTTTTTGAAATAATCACGACCTTTTCTGCCAACAAGGTTGAGCTTATATTCAATATTTTTTTCTATCTGTTCATTAATCCATTTTTCGCCCGGAACAATATTATTCATATTAAAGCTGCCGCAAAGTCCCCTGTCAGAACTGAAATGCAAAAGCTCAACATTATTAATATCTTCTCTTTTAACCATTAACGGGTGAACATCAGAATCAATACGACTCGCAAGATTACCGAGAACTTCCGCAAACTTGGTAGCATATGGAGCAAACTTTTCCATTTTGCTCTGGGTATTGCGCAGTTTAGCGCTCGCAACCATGTTCATAGCTCTGGTAATCTGCTGAATCTTTTTAATTGCACTTATTTTTAATTCTATATCTCTCAGTGTCGCCATTTATATTTTCTCTATATGCTCTTTTCTATGTTTGAAATTCATAATGATTCAGCAGACGAAATTTAGACCTTTAAAGCCATTAAGCAGCGGGCTGAAATTTTGACTGGAACTCATCCAGAAAAGCTTTCAAATTGCCACTCAACTCATCGCTGATTTTTCCGCTGTCTTTTATCTCTTTAAGATATTCAGGTTTTGTTGCGGATATCTCTTCAAGCATCTGAGATTCATATTCGGCAATGGCTTTTTCAGGCCATTTATCAAGATAACCGTTTGCAGCTGCAAAAAGTATCATTACTTCTTTGTCAGGAGACATCGGCTGATACTGAGGCTGCTTTAAAACTTCAACAAGCCTTCGGCCACGATTGATCTGCTGAAGTGTGGCTTTATCGAGATCACTTCCAAACTGTGCAAAGGCTTCAAGTTCCCTGAACTGAGCCATCTCGGTACGAAGTGTACCGGCAACCGATTTCATAGCCTTTGTCTGGGCGGCACCGCCAACCCTTGATACAGAAAGACCAACGTTAATAGCAGGGCGTATACCTGAGAAGAAGAGGTTAGGCTCAAGATATACCTGACCGTCTGTAATAGAGATAACGTTTGTAGGTATATACGCAGAAACATCACCTGCCTGGGTTTCAATAATCGGAAGTGCGGTAAGTGAACCGGCACCAAGATCATCATTAACCTTTGCAGCTCTTTCAAGAAGTCTTGAGTGATTATAGAAAATATCTCCGGGGAAAGCTTCACGTCCGGGCGGTCTTCTTAGGAGAAGTGAAATCTGTCTGTATGCTGTTGCCTGTTTTGAAAGGTCATCATAAATGATAAGAGCATGCTTTCCGTTATCTCTGTAATGCTCACCTATTGAGCATCCGGCATAGGGAGCCATATACTGCTGGGTTGCCGGGTCGCTCGCACATGCGGCTACAACAGTTGTGTATTCCATTGCGCCTTCACGCTGAAGAACATCAACAACCTGGGCAACGGTTGATTTTTTCTGTCCGACAGCAACATAGATGCAGTAGATGTCAGTATCTTTCTGATTAAGAATGGCATCAACAGCTATAGCTGTTTTACCAATCTGCCTGTCACCTATGATCAGCTCGCGTTGACCTCTGCCTACCGGAGTCATTGCATCAATGGCCTTTATTCCGGTATACATAGGCTCTGTAACAGGTTTACGGGCAATAACACCGGGAGCCGTCATTTCGAGTCTTCTGAATTCATCAGCGTTTATAGGCCCTTTACCGTCAAGCGGGTTACCGACGGCATCAAGAACCCTGCCGAGAACTGCATCACCGACAGGTATTTCAGCGATTCTTCCTGTACGCTTTACAGTATCGCCTTCCTTGATTTTGTAGTCCTCGCCCATGATAGCGACACCAACATTATCCTCTTCAAGGTTGAGGCAAAGGCCGTAGATTCCGCCAGGAAACTCAAGCATCTCCATCGCCATGGCTTTTTCAACACCATGAACGCGTGCAACACCGTCGCCTACTGAGAGAACAACGCCGGTCTCACTGACCTCCATCTTTTTTTCGTAGTCTTTAATCTGTTCCCTTATAACCTGACTAATTTCTTCAGCTCTTATCTCCATGAGTCCTATTCACCCCTTTTAAAAGATTCTTTTAGCCCTTCAAGCTGGGCTTTTACGCTACCATCCAGAACAAGGTCCCCAATTTTCACCACTATGCCGCCTATCAGTTCAGGATCTTCCTTCACCTCAGACTTGATATCTTTGGATGTCATTGCCTTAAGAGATTCAACAACCTTTCGTAAAGCGTCATCCTGTAAAGGTCTGGCAGTAATAATCTCAGCGTGAGCAATATTTGAAGCTTCATCCGTTAATGCGGAATACTTATCGGAAATAGCCTCTATGGAACCAATTCTGTTCTTGTCCAGCAGAAGATTTAAAAAATTCTTTACAAGCTCAGAAAAATTGCTCCTATCCAGAACAAATTTGAGAATACTCTTCCGCTCCTCAAGTTTGTATATAGGATTTGAGACGGCATTTCCAAAATCATAATTTTTTAAAAAGAAGTCCTTAAATTCATCAAGTTCCCTACCATAGGTGGAAAAGGAACCATCCTCCTGCCCCAGGCTGAAAAGAGCCCCGGCATACCTTTTGGAAATTCTTGAGTCGCTCAATTTACTTTACCCACCTTTTCTACAAATTCGATCACCATTTTTTCCTGATCACTTTCATTCATTTCTTTAACCAGGATGTCCTGTGCCCTTTTTGATGCAATATCTACAATATCTTTCTTCAGCTGATTTCTGGCAGATTCTATTTCCTGCTCTATCGTCAATTCAGACTGTGCGATAATCTGTTCTACCCTTTCTTTGGCCTCTGCGACGATCCTGTCTTTTTCGGTAATGCCTTCCTTCCGGTACTGCTCGATAATATCGTCTCTTTCGGCTTCAAAGTTTCTTAACTGCTCTTCAATCTCTTTATACTTTCGTTCAGCCTCTTCCTTATCTCTCTTCAGGTCTTCAAGTTTTTTACTGATGCCTTCACTTCTTTCGGAAAAATAATTAAGAAGTTTTGTTTTCTTTATTATGAAGAAAAGAATAATCGCCATGACCGCAAAGTTAAAGATGCGTGTATAGAAATCTTTTATATCACCGCTTCTGTCGGAAGAATGCCCGCCTTCTTCACCGTGGACAGCTGTATCAGATGAACCTGGCGAATGAATATCAGCGGCATGCGATCCTGAATCAGTTATTGGATGAGCTGCCTCCTCACTGAATAACGGACATGATATAAGGAGTGATAATATCAGTGATACTGTAAAAGCTACAAGTATATTTTTCTTTTTATGTATCATTGCAGGTTTCTCCCGAGAATTTTTTCTGCCAGTTCATGAGAAAAACTTTCCATCTCGTCCTGTAAAGACACTCTGGTATTATTTATTTTTTCTTTTATTTCTTTTTTTGCACTGGCGAGAGATGCCTCAACCTGCGAATAGGCATCATGGAGCAGTTCTTTTTCAGTGGAGAGTCCCTGATTTCTCAGGTCTGTGCGTTCTTTTACCCCCTTTTTCCGGGTGGTATCAATATTTGACTCCATTTCCTCTGAATATTTTTCGACTTTCCTTTTCCACTCGTCAGTCATACGAAAGGATGTATCCATCTCTTCTTTTCGTTTATTCAGGATACCTCTGACAGGCTTATAAACAATAATATTGAGGAAGAAAAGTAGAATCAAAAAACTTATAATCTGTATTATTATTGAAGATAAAATAAATTCCGGCATAGCACTCTCTGATCAATAAAAACAGTGATTAATTAAGTTTGAAACTGACAAGGAAGAAAAGTATAGACACAGCTGAATAATCCGGTGACTATTCAGCTGATTACGGCAAGCTTTTTATCCTGATCCTTATCAATTTTCTGCATCCTGCAGTTACCCTCGAAAATTACTCCTTCTTCAATGATAACTGCCGGCGACTGGATATTACCGAAAACTTTCCCGGGAGCATGGATCTCAATCCTGTTATCGGCTACAATATTACCTCTGATTTCACCGCTGATTATAATATGTGAAACATGTATATCCGAACGGATCACAGCCGGTTCACCAACAATCAAAGTTCCCTCGGTAAATATCTCACCTGTAAATCGTCCGTCAATTCTGACTGTACCCTTAAAGGACAATTTACCTTCAAACTCTGTATCCTTACCCAGGAATGCATTAAATTCATCTCGGTTCTTCATGCTATTCCTCTGTAATTTTTTTTGGGAAATATCATATCGATTTTTTGAATGCAAGTAAAATCACAAATCTATTAAAGGTTTACCAGTTAAATATTAATTAAATTAATATTTTGTTTTATTATAACAATATTTAATATTTTAAATAGTACACACTGATTACTGAAACATAAAGCGCCTCATACTGATATTCATTAAAAGTCCCATCCCGATCATAGTGCTTATAATCGAAGACCCTCCTGAACTGAAAAAAACAAGAGGAATACCGACAACCGGCATAAGACCGATTGTCATGCTGATATTAATCACAAGCTGCCAGAACACGATTGAAATTATCCCTACCGAAAGTATGGAACCGAACATATCCTTTGAATTTTTAGCGATATTAAGTGCCCATAGTATCAGAAGAAGATAAAGAGTTATCAGAATAAAAGAACCGGTAAATCCCCACTCTTCCGCCAGAACGGAAAAAGCAAAATCCGAATGCTGCTCAGGTAAAAAGTGGAGCCTTGTCTGAGTGCCCTTCATATAACCTTTACCTGTTAAAAGCCCTGATCCTACAGCTATCTTTGACTGTATGATATGGTAACCTGCTCCCAGCGGGTCGTTTTCCGGCTGCAGGAATGTCAGAATTCGCTGCTGCTGATACTCTTTAAGGGAAAACCACAAAAAAGGGATAAGCGGTACAGCAGCCAGGAGGACAAGCATGATAGAACGCCATTTTACCTTCATAAAGAGAACCATTGATCCGAAGATAATTACAAGCATGAGGGCTGTACCAAGATCAGGCTCTTTTAATATTAGAACAAAAGGGACGGCAACAAGAATAAACGGTCTCCACAGGTCTCTTAGCCGGTATTCTGTATATTCTCCCTGGCTTGTGAAGAACTTGGCAAGAATCACAGCCATGGCAATCTTGGCAAACTCCGAAGGCTGAAATGAAATTCCGCCCAGGCTTATCCACCTTTGCGATCCTGAAAAAATCTCTCCTATAACAAGCACTGTAACAAGAAGGCTGACAGAGAAAAAATAAATAGGATAGGCCATCCGCTCAATCAGGTGATAGTCAAAGGTTGCCATGATAAAAAATATGGCATAGCCTATTAAAAACCAGTAAACCTGTTTTATAAAAATCTGGCTTCCGCCCGAATCTCGGATAGGATCAACTGCGCTGTACAGATTTGTAAGACTCACGGCAGTAATAAGCAGCAGAAGGAGCAGCAGCACCCAGTCAAAATTTTGAATAAGCCTTCTATCGAACATCATTTTAAGTTATACCGTTCCGGATTTATTTATTAAGAAAATGTTTTATTAAATCCCTTGCAACAGGCCCTGAATTATCACTTCCGCCGCCTCCATGTTCAACCAGTACAGCGACTGCTATTTCAGGTTTTTCAGCAGGCGCTATGGCAACAAACCATGCATGATCCTCATATTTTGAAGGTACTTCACCATCGGATTTGGCATTCTTGACTTTTTCCAGATTAACTACCTGTGCAGTTCCGCTCTTCCCCGCAACTGTTACACCTTTTATTCTGACTTTTTTATAAGCTGTCCCGGCAGGATCATTAACTACTGCTATAAGGGCTTCCTTTACCATCTCAAGGTTGTCTTTGCTTATGTGTATTCTTTTCCGACGTTTAGGGGATACTTCATAAATTTTGTTTTCGCCGTTCATAACCTTTTTAACAACCTTTGGCTGAAAAACGTTTCCGCCGTTAAACACCGTTGAAATCAGGTTGGCCATCTGTATCGGTGTTACAGTAACATAGCTTTGGCCAATAGCACAGGAAAGAGTCTCTCCCTGCTGCCAGGGTATTCCTTTTGCCTTAAGTTTCCATTTTGTGTCAGGCATCAGGCCCTCTTTTTCACCATTGAGGTCAATTCCGGTCTTTTCTCCAAGCCCGAACATACGGGCATATCTGGCGATTTTGTCAATCCCGAGTCTTTGACCGATCTTGTAAAAATATATATCGCAGGAGCCCATAATAGCCTCCTTTAAATTCACGGCACCGTGACCGCCGAATTTAAGTTTCCAGCAGCTATAGGAGGAATCTCCAAGTCTGAATTTTCTCACACAGGATATTTTCTCTTCAGGGTCTATTTCGCCCTCTTCAAGGCCTGCCAGGGCGGTTACAATCTTAAATACTGATGCGGCCGGATACTGCCCCCTTATTACCCGGTTCTGAAGCGGTTTGTCTGGATTGTTTATTATTTCACTCCATTCTGAAGTACTAAAACCTGTGACAAACTTATTGGGATCAAAGGCCGGGCTGTTTACCATAGCCAGCACTTCACCGTTATTTGGATCAAGGGCTATAACAGTACCTGTTTTATCTTTCAGGGATTCCTCCGCAAAAGATTGTAAATCCTTGTCAATTGTAAGAAATATATTGTAGCCCGGAACAGCAGGCTTCTGGGAAATAGTCCTCAGCTTTCTTCCAGAGGCATCCACCTCTACCTGCCGGCCCCCTCTTTCACCATTGAGCTGATTCTGCCATATATTTTCAATTCCATACTTCCCGATCATATCTCCGGAATTAATATTTTTATACTTTCCGCTTTTCAGCTGAGATTCGCTGATTTCACCAAGATAGCCAACAATATGGGAAGCAAATGAGCTATATATATAATTTCTCTGGGGTTTGACTTCGATAAAAACACCAGGCAGATTAAAAAGATTCACCTCGACCCTGGCAAGCTCTTCCCGTGTAATTCCCCTTTTCAGCAGAACAGGCTCAAAAGACCGGCTGGAATATTTTCTTTTAATCTTTTTTTTAAACAGGTCAGGATCAATGGGTATGAGACGGTTCAAATTAGTATACAGCGTTTCAGAATCGTGAACATCTTCAGGTATGATATAAACATCATAGGATGGTCTGTTATCAACAAGCAGCTCTCCGTTCCTGTCGAAGATCAGACCTCTGAAGGGAGGAATACTCTGCAGGTGAATCCGGTTATTTTCAGACTGAACCCTGTATGATGGGCCTTTGATGATCTGGAGGAACCACAGTCTCAGCAGTAAGACAGAAATTATAACGACAATAAAAATCGTTACAACCTTTAACCGTTTCCCTATTATTTCCGCCAACGCGGGATCAAAACCTGAGGTTCTCAACTGAATCCCCTGAAAAAATAGATATTTGTTACTCTAACTTCTATAAATCCTCTTCAGCCTGAGAATCAATAGCCGGAGATATTTTAAAGAAATAAAAAATAAAAATAGAAAGTATCCCTGTTAAAACAGCAGACAGAAAAAAATAAACTCCTGTTCTGGCGGTAAAGAGATAGCTGATAGAAAAAATATTTAACAGCATTATCATCAGCAGATCTTTTACTATTACGGCAATAAAAACAATAGCAGCCCGCCCAATTGGAGAAAGCAGGTCAATGGGATGAGAAGCAATTCTAATGGCAAAATAGACCAGAAGATAAAGCAGAGTAAATAATCCCGGGACGCCTCCGGAAAAAACATCAAGAAAAAAACCCTGACAAAAGGCAAAAATACCGGGACTTGATTCATTTGAAACAAGGAAATAAACCGTAAAAATAATAATCAGATCTATATCAACACTCTTTAGAAGCAATGAGTGCATCATAGTCCCCTTGATCAGCAGGAATAAAATCGATACTGCCCAGATAATCAGAATATTAGCTACTGTCTTTCGTTCAGCGGCTTTGATAACGGATCCTCCCTCAAAAGAACAAGAACCTCCTCCAGCTTGGAAAAATCAACTGAAGGTTTTATTTTTACACTTTTAAACAACTCATCCGGTGGATCATCCACTTCCGTAACCGCACCGACGCGGCTTCCCTTGGGAAATACTCTGTCGAGCCCGGAAGTAATTATAAGGTCACCTGCACGGACATCGCTTGTTTTCAATACATAATTTAAAGTACATACCTTGGGAGATACGCCTTTTACTATTCCGCTGTCCCTTGACCGCTCAACTATACAGTCTACCGAACTGTTCTGGTCAATAAGAAGCAGAACCTTTGAGTAGTTTTTAGAAACAGAAACTATCTGCCCTACAACACCCTTTGCATTGACAACTGGCATATTCTCTTTAATGCCCGAATTTTCACCCTTATCTATAATTACAGACTTAAACCACCCTGTCGGATCACGGCTGATTACCTGTGCTGCAAGAACAGGGTCATCAGCTTCATTCTCAAAATTTAAAAGTTCCTGAAGCCTCATGTACGTAGAAAGAAGCTCCCTGTTCTTTGAATTTTCAAGCATCAGCCGGTCAAGCTCAGACCTCAGTTTTTTATTTTCCTCATGGGTATTTATCAAACCTATATACTTACTCCACAGCCCTGTCGTAAAATTCACCCCGCCTTTTACAAACTTCTGCACAGGAGCCAGGATTTCAATCAAAGCTCCTGCCACCGGATTCCACGATTTCTGTTCTGTATTGGATGAAAGCAATATGAGAGCAATAACCAGTAGAGCAACCCATATCAAGATTTGTTTTTTACGCCTGTTAGAAAGCAATTATACTGTAAGCCTCCCTGCTGTCATAGTATCCGGTGAAAGGGATTTAAAATTATTATCTGATCATTACTTCTCTTAAAACATTCATATTATCCAGAGCCTTTCCGGAACCCAGAACAACAGTTGATAAGGAATCTTCTGTGATTGTAATAGGAAGCTTGGTCTCCTCCCTGAGCAGGATATCAAGATCCTTAAGCATAGCGCCTCCGCCTGTAAGCACTATTCCCCTGTCAACGATGTCCGCGGCAAGTTCGGGAGGTGTCTGTTCAAGGGCGATTCTTACTGTTTCAACTATTGTCTCAACCTGCTCGGAGATCGACTTCCTGACTTCATCCGAATCAATGGTCAAAATCTTCGGTATACCGGTTACAAGGTCACGGCCTTTTACCTCAATGGTTTCAAGCTGGTCGCTCGGGTATGCATTTCCTATGGTTGTTTTTATTATTTCAGCAGTAGACGGACCAATAAGAAGATTATACTTCCTCTTGATGTGCTGGAGAATGGCCTCATCCATTTTATCTCCACCGACCCTGACAGATTTACTGTAAACAATACCGGCAAGGGATATTACGGCGACTTCAGTGGTTCCTCCGCCTATATCAACAACCATATTACTGGTAGGCTCGGTAATAGGAAGACCTGCTCCAATTGCTGCTGCCATGGGCTCTTCAATAAGAAAAACTTCACGCGCACCTGCTGATTCGGCAGATTCCCTTACAGCACGTTTCTCAACCTGTGTGATACCCGAAGGCACACATATTATTATTCTGGGACGCACTAAAGTAGTACGATTATGGACTTTTCTGATAAAATGTCTGAGCATAGCCTCGGTAATTTCAAAATCAGCTATGACTCCGTCTTTCATAGGCCTGATAGCCACAATATTACCCGGAGTCCTGCCCAGCATCATTTTGGCTTCTTTACCCACTGCCAGAACCTTATTGGTTCCTTTTGCATCTTTTCTTACAGCAACAACAGAAGGTTCGCTTAAGACTATACCTCTCCCCTTAACATAAACCAGTGTATTGGCCGTTCCCAGATCTATTGCCAGATCGTTTGAAAACAGGCCCAGTATGGGGTCAAGCAACATATTCCGCTCCTTTCAGATATATTAATATATACAAGATGTTAGTTATAGACTTTTATTAAGCTACAGTAAAATGTTTTTATGATCTTGACAAAAAAAAACTATTACGGTTAAATGTTTGTTTAACTTAACTTTTAATCTCAACATAAAAGAAGGCGATAGAAAAATGAAACGTACATATCAACCAAGTAATATTAAAAGAGCCAGAACACATGGCTTCAGAGCAAGAATGAGCACCAATGGCGGAATCAAAGTATTAAAAAGAAGAAGGGCCAAAGGTCGAAAAAGACTGTCTGTTTAATTTTTTTATGAGACAATACTCATTCCCTAAACGAGAAAGGTTATTGAACAGAAAGGATTTTGTCAATCTAAATCGCTTAGGGAAAAGGTATCATACAAAACACTTTTTAATAATAATTAAGAAAAACGAGACAGGCATAAACAGACTGGGAATTACTGTAACAAAAAAGATAGGAAATGCAGTCAAACGGAATAGAATTAAACGGCTTGTTAGAGAATATTACAGGCTGAATAAAAATGATTTTTCCAGGGGCTGCGATACAGTAATCATCGGGAAAAAAGATTCCTACCTTCTGAATTATACAGATATAAAAGAGGAACTGGGTGAAATTATCCTTAATCAAGGATCTGACATATAACATCAGATATATACCGATCGGTATCATATATTTATACCAGAAATTTATCTCCCCTCTTACAGGGCCAACTTGCAGGTTTTACCCTACTTGTTCTGTATACGCCTGTCTTGCATTTAAAAAATACGGGGTGTTTAAGGGAGCTGTATTGACCTTTATCAGGATAATCAAATGCAATCCATTTCATCCTGGAGGCTATAACCCTTTACCTTAATTTAGCATGAGTCGGTCTTATACTGTATATCTGTCAATAACTGCACCATGCGATAAATTATTAAATCTGGTTTATTAATGGAAAAAAGAGCAATCCTGTTTTTTGTAATAACCTTCTTGATTCTCTACTCATGGCAGTTTTTTATGCCTAAATCACAAGCGCCTGTTGAAGTAAACAATAATACGGTCAAAGAAGAGACAGTTGGAGAAAAGACTGATCCGGCAGTTAAAACAGCAGATACGCTGCAAAAAATTCCCGCAGCCCTTTCGGAAAATGATATTCAGGCAAATACAGACGTTGAAATAAAAGAAATCACAGTAGAAACACCGCTGTACATAGCAACTCTGTCAAATAAAGGGCCTGCTGTTACAGGCTTTAAGCTGAAAAAATACAGGACAACAATTGAGCCCGATTCGCCGCCTGTAGAGCTTTACTCGGCAGGTGAGCTTCTTAAAAATCATATTTCTTTATACTTTAATACACCATCTTTCCAAAATGCCGATAACCAGGTATTTGCAACAGATGATGACTCATTTGCCCTTTCACAGGGCGACACAGGCAAGACTCTTACTTTCAGACATGTAACAAAAAACGGTATTATTATTGAACAGGTATTCAGTTTTTCACCTGACAATTACGATATTGGTGTGAAAGTCAATATTGCCAATCAGTCAGAAAATACAGTAAACGGCAGTATAAATACGGTTATAAACAACCTGCCGAAAAAAGAGGCGAAATACTATTCTTTTATCGGATCGGCAGTCTATATAGACAATGAACTTGAGGAGCTTGATAAAGGAGACCTTGAAGACAACCCTGAAATGGCAGGCAATATCGACTGGGTCGCCTATGAAAACGAATATTTTATTTCTGCCGTAATACCCGGTGAAAAAGAAAAATCAAAATACACCGGCGTGCTGCAGCCTTCCACAGGAATCATTACTGCAACACATATTTCGGCACCTTTTGATGTTACACCTTCCGCCGCTGCGGCAAAGGAGTATTCCTTACTTCTGGGCCCCCGGGATGTCAGTATCCTGAAACAGTTCGGTCATAACCTTGACACCGCAATAGACTACGGTTTTTTTACCGTAATTGCCGGACCGCTTCATTTTTTACTTAATTTTTTCAACAGGTTTATTAATAACTACGGATTATCAATAATATTAATAACCATTATCATTAAAATCATCTTCTGGCCTTTGACTCAAAAAAGTCAAAAATCCATGAAGCAGATGCAGAAATTACAGCCCTTAATGACTAAGATAAAGGAAAAATACAAAGATGACAGGGAAATGATGAATAAGGAAATGATGGGGCTTTACCGAACCTACAAGGTAAATCCCATGAGCGGGTGCCTCCCCATGCTTATTCAGATCCCTGTATTTTTCGCCCTTTACAGAGTCTTAGGCAGTTCAATTGAACTCAGGCATGCCCCGTTCCTGTTGTGGATAAATGACCTTTCAGCACCTGACAGGCTCTTCACGCTTCCGGCCTGGATTCCGTGGATAGATCCTCCCGGAATTCCCGTCCTGACACTCTTAATGGGTGCATCGATGTTTCTGCAGCAGAAACTCCAGCCAATGGTTGGCGACCCGTCTCAGGCAAAAATCATGATGTTTATGCCTGTTTTGTTTACAGTAATGTTTATAAATTTTCCATCCGGCCTAGTACTCTATTGGTTGACACAAAATATCCTTTCCATAGGTCAGCAGTACCTTATAAACAGAAAGCCGGATTAGATATTGGAGGATATACATGGACAGTTATGAATTTGAAGGAAAAACCGCTGAGGAAGCTATCAACAATGCCTCGCGCGAATTGAATATACCTGCAGAAAATCTTGAATTTGACATCATAGAACCAGGTTCAGCCGGTATCTTCGGACTTGTAGGAACTAGAAAAACAAAAATCAGGGTAACAATAATAAATGATGATGACGATGATGACCTGGAAGAAGACTTTGACAACCTTGATCAGCTTGATACGGTCATAGAAACTCCGCCGGGATTTGACTTTGACGAGGATATAAAAGAAGAGATAACAGAATCGGAACCGGAAATCGAAGAAACTGAACCGGAAGACGATCTACCAGAAGAAGAAAGCAGTGAATATCTTGACACTGCAAAAGATGCACTTGAAAATATCCTCAAACTTATACCGGTTGAAACAAACGTATCAGGAAGCTACTCCAGAGGCAAAGTATCTCTTACCATAGAGGGCGACACCTCGGGTCTTCTTATAGGCCGAAAAGGCAAAACCCTTGATGCGCTGCAGTACATCATCAATAAAATAACCAACAAGAATTCCGATAAAAAAATTAAGGTTATTATAGACTCGGAAAATTACCGCCAGAGAAGAATTGACTCTCTCACACAAATGGCAATAAAGATCGGTAATAAGGCTAAAAAATTTAAAAAGCCCTTTTCAACAAGCCCGCTTAATCCTCATGACAGGCGCATTGTTCATCTTGCATTAAAAAATGTTGATAAACTTGAAACAAGAAGCAGGGGTGAAGGACTTCATAAAAGGGTTGTTGTTATCCCCAAAAGATAAAAATAGCCGGAAGAAGTTATTAACAAGCATCAATACCCAGGACAGGTATTGATGCTTTTCTATTAGGGACACAATGCACCATGACAGACAGTATGCTCAATAACGACACAATAGCCGCAATAGCAACGCCGTACGGGCTTGCAGGTATTGGTATAATAAGAATCAGCGGACCTCTGTCACTTGAAACAGCAAAAAAACTTTTCAGGTCATCCGGAAACAAAGAAATAAAAAGTCACATGCTTCATCACGGCCACCTTGTTGATCCGTCAGGAGAAATAATTGATGAAGTACTGCTGTCTTATATGAAAGCCCCCAACTCCTTTACCAGAGAGGATGTAGTAGAAATAAACTCCCACAGCGGACCGGTGCTTTTATCAAAAATACTTCAGACCGTTCTTGATCGGGGAGTAAGGATGGCAAAGCCCGGAGAGTTTACATTCAGAGCATTTGTAAACGGCAGGATTGAACTTCTTCAGGCCGAGGCCGTAATGGACCTTATAAACTCAAGGTCTGAACGGGGAATAATCATTTCAAACCGTCAGCTGAACGGAACACCGGGAAAGCAGATAAACGACCTGAAGGATAAAGCTCTCGGCATCCTTGCAATGACCGAGGTTGCCATTGACTACCCGGAAGAAGACCTTGGGTCAGAGACAATCAGCGATGCTGTCGATACCCTTCTAAACGGGATAATAAAACCTGTAACAAAAATGATAGCATCCCACTCATCAAGAAAGATATGGGTTGAGGGCATTGACACTGTTATTGTAGGCAGGGTAAATGCCGGAAAATCAAGTCTTCTTAACCGGCTCATAGAAGAAGAAAAAGCTATAGTGTCTTCTGTGCCCGGCACAACAAGAGACCTTATTGAAACAACAGTATATATAAAGGGCATCCCCCTCAAAATAACTGATACAGCCGGTCTCAGAGACAGCACAGAAGAAATTGAAAAGATAGGAATAAGCCTGAGCCGCAAAAAATTTAAAGAAGCTGATATAGTGCTGGCAGTTTTTGACCAGAGCCGGCCCTTAAATGATGATGATAAAGAAATCATCAACAGCATGGATAAAAACAACAGCATTGTTATCCTGAATAAAAGCGATCTCAATGCACAGTTTGATGAAAAGGAAATTAAAGACCTGGCAGAGAATGTGCCGGCAGTGAAAATATCAGCTCGTACAGGTGAAGGAATAGATACCCTGCGGGATAAGATAGCGGATAAAATAGTAAGCAGTGATTCAGGTCTTGATAATCACCTGATCCCTAACATACGGCACAAAGATGCATTATTAAAAGCTCTGGAACATTTTAAAGATGCAGCTTCAAACCTTGAAAACAACTCACCTATGGAAATCATTTCTTTTGATTTGAAAAGCGGAATCGAACAGTTTGAGGAGATAACCGGAGAAGGTTCTCCAGATGATCTTTATGATAAGATTTTCAGTGAGTTTTGTTTGGGGAAATAACAGGCCTGCACTTTTCATGGAGCTATAAGCACTGACAACGCAGCATTGATCGCTCGGATGAAAATCACTCAGACTCGTTCTCCAGATACGCAATAACTGACTCAAGCACTTTTCTGCGCGGAATTATATGGTCTCTCTTACCATGTGAATCAAAAATATTTTGTTGTTTTTTCTTCTTCATATTTTTCCTTTAACTTCATTAGTTGCAGGTCAGGGTATATTTCTTACAAAAATTTAAAACAGGCAAAAACAAAAAAAGCAGTTCAGGAAAATCCCTGAACTGCTTTTCTGTTATTTTTTTAAAGAGGTATATTTTCTAGCTGTTAAAATATTCTCTAACCTGTTTAATGGCACAAAACTTACCGCACATTGTACAAACATCGCTTTCATCTGGAGGACTTTCCCCCCTTCTTCTTCTGGCGGTTTCAGGATCCAGAGCACACTGCATCATTGTTTCCCAGTCAAGTTCCTTTCTGGCTACAGCCATCTTTCTGTCACGCTCTATGGCAAGTTTGTTTCCGCGTGCAATGTCTGCCGCGTGCGCAGCTATTTTAGTAACAACAACACCTTCACGCACATCATCAACTGTAGGCAGAGATAAATGTTCCGAAGGAGTTACATAGCATAAAAAATCCGCTCCTGCTTCACCCGCAACAGCCCCGCCTATTGCACATGCAACATGGTCATAGCCAGCTGCAATATCTGTTACAAGGGGGCCAAGCACATAAAAGGGCGCGTTTTTGCATAACTGTTTTTCAAGCTGTATATTAGTCTTTATCTGGTTCAGCGGCACATGTCCGGGTCCTTCAATCATAACCTGAACATCCTGTTCCCAGGCCTGTTCTGTAAGCTGGCCAAGTGTCATAAGCTCATGGATCTGCGCACGGTCTGTTGCATCAGCAAGACACCCGGGCCTTAAGCCATCTCCAAGACTTAAAGTGCAGTCATATTTTTTTACTAACTCAAGGAGCCTGTCATAGTTTTCGTACAGGGGATTTTCTTTATCATGATGAAGCATCCATGTTGTAAGAAGCGCCCCTCCCCTGCTTACAATATCTGTTATCCGTCCCTGATTTTTAAGCATTTCAAGAGCAGCCCTGGTCAATCCGCAGTGTACAGTTATAAAATCCACACCTTCAGCTACCTGGGACTCGATAACATCAAATATATCATCAACCGAAAGGTGAATCACCCCGCCTTTATTGTTAGTGATTTCTACAATTGCCTGGTATATGGGAACAGTACCGATCGGCACAGTGGAGGCCTCAATTATTTTTTTTCTGCATGCGTTTATGTCCCCTCCGGTAGAAAGGTCCATAACGGCATCAGCACCGGCCTTGATGGCAACGTCCATTTTTTCAAGCTCTTCTTCAAGATCAGCATGATCGGTTGATGTACCGATGTTTGCATTAACCTTGATGGACAACCCCTCACCGATTCCGCAGGGCACAAGGTTTTTGTGGTTTACATTTGCAGGGATAACAACTGTACCCTTTGCTATATTTTCTCTGAGAATGTTTACATCCACACATTCCTTCTCAGCTACTGCCTTCATTTCGGGCGTAATGTTTCCTGCCCTTGCTTCTGTCAACTGTGTCATATTAATACCTTCTGCTTTATTAATATTTTGATCAAAATCGATTTTTAAGAAACTGGAAGCTAACAATATCAATATATTATGTCAATTGAATTTCTGTCGTTAAGCACAAGAGGCATACCCTGCAGCATGATGACATTTAATCACTCACGGACTAAAATTCAGTTAAACTTGATTTATCTTTTCTTAATTTATAATATTGCTCATATCTAACTGGAGACATATAACATGAGAAAATTCTTAAAAGCCTTCCTTTCATTTAATCCTGTTTCCATTTCTACACTTATACTGCTGATTGTTATAGTGATGATGACACACAGGATTGAGATATTTCACCTATTTGAACTTAAAACCTATGATCAGCGTCTGAAATGGAGGGGAGACAGAGATGTTTCAGGTACAGTTGTTGCTGCAGTAATAGATGAAAAGAGCCTGGACAGAGAAGGCATGTGGCCCTGGCCAAGACAGAAGATGGCTGCACTCATAAAAAAACTCTCGGATGACGGGGCAAAGGTTATCGGGCTTGATATATTTTTCACCGAGCCGGATAAAAGCCTTAATGTCACCCTGATCAGTCAGGTGGAAAAAAAGCTTACTGATTTAAATATTAGAGACAACAGCCTTATCAGCTACCTGCAGAATGAAAAAAAACTTGCAGACAGCGATGCGGTCTTTGCCGAAGCAATAAAAAATTCAGAGGCAAAAGTAGTCATGCCCTATTTCTGGCATGTCAATAAAGAAAGCCTTGGTTATGATATACCCGAAGAAGAACTGGATAAAAGATATAAAATACTGAGCAATTCGGTTTTTTCGGTTATATATGATCAGGCGCCCCGCGACTACGATGCTTTTAGATCATCAGATATAAAACCATATGCCCCTGAAGTAAATATTGAAATGCTGACAGAGCCGGCTGCAGGTTCGGGCTATATAAACCCTCCAGCAAGTGAAGACGGAATTATCCGAAGAATGCCTATGGCTGTTAAGTTCAGGGATGAAGTCTTTACGGCCTTTGCCCTGCAGTGTGCATGGCAGTACCTTGACTGCCCTCCCCTCGCACTGCGGATTGCTGTGGACTATGGAATAGAGGGGATAACACTGGGAAAACTATTTGTACCGACTGATGAAGAAGGTGACCTGCTTATAAATTACTACGGCCCCGGTGAAACAATACCTCACTTTTCCGTAACCGATGTACTGCACGACGAATTACCAAAAGGCACCTTTAAGGACAAAATTGTAATAGTAGGTTCTGTTGCACAGGGAGCACATGATCTAAGAAACACTCCCTTTGATACGGGTCTTCCAGGCCTTGAAATTCATGCATCAGCAATTGAAAATATTATAAACAATGATTTTATTGAAAAAATAAAGGAAAATATTCCGGAATATGACTACCTGGCAGTTATCATTATGGGATTTCTGGTAGCCTTTATCCTGCCAAGGACCAGAGCCGTAACAGGCATGCTTTTAACTGCGCTTTTGCTCATCCTTTTCACATATATATGTCTGTGGCTTTTTGCAGAATACGGCCTGTGGGTAAACATGGTGTACCCCATTTTAGGGGTTATTCTTTTATATACAGCATTAACAGCCTACCACTTCCTCATTGAAGAGAAAAACAAGAGATTCCTGCATTCAACATTTTCCAGCTATCTTTCGCCTGAGCTTATTGATGACATGGTATCAAGCGGAACCATGCCAGAACTGGGAGGTGAGGAAAGAACAATCACTGCATTTTTTACGGACATTCAGGGTTTTTCTGTTTTCAGCGAAAAGCTTACTGCATCTCAGCTTGTTGAGCTCTTAAATGAATATCTTGCCACTATGACGGATATTCTCCTGGAGCAGAAAGGCACACTGGACAAGTATGAAGGTGATGCCATCATTGCGTTCCTGGGCGCACCGTGGGATATAGCCGATCACCCGCTGCGGGCATGCAAGGTTGCGGTTGATATGCAGGGCGAACTCATGGATTTACGTAATAAATGGAAGGCTGAAAAACAGCCTGCCGAAGAGACGGAAAGAAACATCAAAAATATTCCCCCCGAAGAATGGACACCGGGAGACAAATGGCCGAAGGTTGTACATAATATGATGATGCGCATAGGCATAAACAGCGGAGAGATAGTTGTCGGCAACATGGGAAGCAAAATGCGCATGAACTACACCATGATGGGAGACTCCGTGAACCTGGCTGCAAGACTTGAAGCAGGCGCCAAGCATTACGGAATATACTCGGCAGTAAGCGAGTATACCCTTAACATGGAATATATAAATGAAAACGGTGAAAAAGACTGCGCATTTAATCATGTTGAAGCCCGCTTTATTGATAATATAAGGGTTGTAGGAAAATCTGAACCGGTAAAAATTTATGAACTATGCTCAATGAAAGGCGGCCTTACCGATAAAGAAAAAGAACTCTTTAACCTGTTTGATCAGGGAGTACAGTATTACCGGAAAATGCGCTGGGAAGCTGCAATAGAATGTTTTAAGGAGGCCCTGAAATTTGAAAGAATACCTGAAGGAGAAACCACGCCCAGCGAGGTTTATATAAAAAGATGTGAACAGTATCTTGAAAAACCTCCGGTGCAGCCGGGTGAAGAATGGGATGGTGTTTACAGCATGACGGAAAAATAAAAAAACTTTTAAAGGCGATTCACCACAGAGAAACGGAGAACACGGAGAAAAGCAAAAGCTGTTTTTTTGCCAAAGACTAAAAACAAAGGCATGTCTCTCGCCCGCTTCGCTAGAGTCCGCAGAGAGCACAGAGAAAGGCAAAAAATATCAAGTAATAAAACTAAAACAATTTTGAACTGTCGAGCATGATAGTAACAGGCCCGTCATTAATCAGGTGAACATCCATATCCTCCTGGAACCTGCCTGTGGCAACAGTTACATTTTTGTTTTTTAAAAGGCTGATAAACTTCTTATAAAGGGTGTTGGCTTTTTCAGGTCTGGCAGCTTCAATAAAGGAAGGCCGTCTGCCCTTCCTGCAGTCCCCCCAGAGAGTAAACTGCGATACAACAAGCGCTTCACCGTTTACATCCAGTAAAGACAGGTTCATCAGGTCATTTTCATCAGGGAATATTCTTAAGTTGATAATCTTGCTGGCCATGTATTCACATTCTTTTTCAGTATCGTTTTCACCGACACCTAAAAAGATTAACAGCCCCTTTGATATTTTGCCCACAACAGAACCATCAATTTCGACTTTTGCTTCTTTAACCCTTTGAACAACTGCCCTCATATTAACTCACGGCTCCAGCCCTGAAAAACGGCGAATAATTATTCGCCCCTAGGTTGACATCTGTACTCCGATTCCTGCACTCTACGCCGGATAGCATATTTTTAAACGCTCCGCGTCGATTTTTCTATTTTCGCTATTCTCTTTTCTGTTCCCTGCAAGGCTTTTCCTTGCTTTAACACCACAAAACTAATATCTTATGCCGGCATTTTCAAGAAAAAGGTTATTAATATTGATGAACTCCGTAATACTTATAAATCCGTGGATATATGACTTTGCAGCCTATGACCTGTGGTCAAAGCCCCTTGGTCTGCTTTACATAGCCGGATATCTTAAGAAAAAAGGGCTGAATGTAAACCTGATAGACTGCATGGATAAAAACAGCCCGGAAATGCTGGAGGGGCTTTCTTCTTCAAAACCTGTATCCAGGAAATACGGCACAGGAAAATATTTCAGAGAAATAATAGACAAGCCCGAACCGCTTAAACATTTCCCGCGCACATACGGAAGATACGGAATAAAGCCTGATATTTTTAAAGACCTTTTAAAAAAAATAAAAAATCCATCTGCCATTCTTGTAACATCCCTTATGACATACTGGTATCCGGGTGTAGTAGATGCAATAGAAATTGCAAAACAGGTCCATCCGGGAGTCCCTGTTATACTGGGAGGAATATATGCCAGGCTATGCAAAAAACACGCTGTAGAATTTTCAGGTGCAGATTATGTAGCTAATGAAGTAACACTTGATAACCTTAGGGCTCTGTCAGATATCATGGCAGATTTCAGCATCCCGGTTAAAACAGACAGCGAACTTTCTCCCTATGAAGAGAAAACGTTTTATCCGGCATTCGATGCATATACTAAAATAGACTACATAAGCATCCTCACTTCAACAGGCTGCCCCTATAAATGTAAATACTGTGCAAGCAGTTTTTTATACCCCAGTTTTATAAGACGAAGTCCTGAGGCAGTTGTTGATGAGATAGCCCACTGGCATACAAAGTACAGGGTAAATGACTTTGCCTTTTACGATGATGCACTGCTTGTTGATTCAAAAAGACACTTTATATCTATACTTGAAAAACTTAAGAGCAGAAACATAAACATCCGGTTTCACACCCCCAATGCTCTTCATGTAAAGGAGATATCACAGGATATCGCAAGGCTGCTTTATGAGTCCGGATTTAAAACAATAAGGCTGGGGCTTGAAACTTCAGATATGGAACTGCATAAAAACCTGGATAAAAAAGTTTCGTCGGGAGAGTTTGAGACTGCAGTAAAAAATCTTATTAATGCAGGTTTTACAAAACAAGATATAGGGGCCTACATACTTATGGGGCTTCCGGACCAGTCTCTTGAGTCTGTAATAGAGACTGTCAGATTTGCAGATAAAACAGGAGCTATGCCCTACCTTGCAGAATATTCACCTCTGCCCGAAACCCCCATGTGGGAGGCGTCTGTTGCCTGCTCCAGGTATGATATTAAAAACGATCCAATATTCCATAATAACTGTCTTTTATCATGCTGGAGCGAAGGGCAGATTCAGCAGCTTCCGAAACTGAAAAAACTGGTAAAAGATATAAGACAGCCGCATTAAAAATTCATTCTCTGTTGACAAACGGGTAAGAATAATAAACTATCCTGACAACCTGTTTTGCGTACAAAACAGGAACCGTTGATTCATTCTATTTGCTTTACAACTTTGAAAAACATTCAAAATTAGGCGGAAGGAGTTTTTAATGGAAAAGGAATGGGCAGAACTTTCACCTGAAGAAAAAAGAGAGGAAAGATTCAAAAACTGGCTAAACCCGAAAGACATCACATTCAACAGCCCTGAAGCAGAAGCTGGTTATAAAGAAAGGGTAAGCAGGATTATTTCGGCAATAAAACTAGAGGAAACAGACAGGGTCCCTGTGGTTTGTCATCCTGGTTATGCACCGGCATTCTATTCGGGCTATTCCATAAAGGATGTCATGTATGACTCTCAAAAAATGGAAAAAGCCTGGTTCAGGTACATGGATGATTTTAAACTTGATGTTTTGCCGGATGCCAACCTGATAAGGTGCGGCGAAGCATTGGACATAACGGGTAACCAGACATGCAAATGGGCCGGTCATGGACTGCCTGATAATGTTGCTCCTCAGCATGTGGAACTGGAAGTTCTTAAGGCTGACGAATGGGATCACTTTATAAATGACAACTCGGATTTCAACCTCAGGGTAAAAATGCCGCGTACACACAGTACAGCCGCCCCTCTTTCAAACCTTCCCCCTCTTTCGGTCCTGGGCGGATTTTTCGGAGCTTCAGCCCTGGGTGCCTTTGCAGATCCTGATGTGCTGGCTGCTTTCGAGGCGTTCGGAAAAGCTGCAAAAATCGAAGCCGAGTGGCGTAAATCAATAATGGCAATAGAAAACCGAGGTCTTTCCATGGGACTTCCCAACTTTTTCACATTTGATATCGGAGGAGGCGCTCCTCTGGATGCAATAGGCGCAGACCTGAGAGGGACAAGGGGAACAATTCTGGATATGTTCCAGAGACCTGATACACTTCTCTCTTTTATGGATAAACAGGTTGAGAAAAACATAGAACTGGTTGCAAAAATGAGCAGCAGAACCGGTACTCCTGTAATATTTATTCCTCTTCACAGAGGTGCAGACGGTTTTATGTCCGAAGACCAGTTTAAAACCTTTTACTGGCCCTTCCTTAAAAGGGTTGCAGAAGGCTATATTAACGAAGGACTTGTTCCGCTTCTGTTTGCAGAAGGAGGCTACAATACACGCCTTGAGCTGATTCAGGATTTACCGGAATCGGGAGTTATATGGTATTTTGATCAGACAGATATTTTTAAGGCAAAGGAAGTAATCGGAAACAGCCAGTGTATTATGGGCAACGTACCGTCATCAATGATTGTTACTGGAAATGCAGATGATGTAAAAGCCTGTTCAAAAAAACTGATTCAGGGAGCAGGTAAAGGCGGAGGCTACATACTTGCACCGGGAGCAACTGCAGATGAGGCAAAATTTGAAAATATCAGGGCCATGTATGATGCGGCAGTGGAACTAAGAATATAGCAAACAGAAAAGAGAGATCAGAAGCTGCTGCAGAAATTAACAGCAACGAAAAAAAATAACTGTAAAAATGATACCGTAGCGGCACGGCGCGCCGTGCCCTTCGGATCATGATTTTCCAGGTATCAGTTTTTCTTTATTAGAAAAATGAACACTCCATTGCAATTGATCATATCGATTATCTAAAGTTTTAATTAATCAAATTTGTATAAAAGAATATCAGCATTCTGAATACCATCCATAAATGTATTACCGGCAATATGATCCGCCTTACAAAACCATCAATTTTGTACCTTTTATCAGCATATAAAATACATTAATTACATTATTGTCAGCTATAGGCTGATCCGGAAAGCAAAAATACATATTTATCCTACTTTTTTGCATTTTTTTAACGGTGTTACATTTTTGAACATTTCGATAATAACTATATTTTTACAATAATGTTTTTATTTTTCATTTTTTTTACACTTTTGTATCTACAATCACTAACCTTAATTAATCATATCGATTTATATTATATTTTTTTTATCAATATTAACTTATTTTTATCAGGGTACCCCTTTTGCATATATTGCATACATTTCTGTAGCTATCAATTAATACTCAAGGAGAGGAACACATGAACACAGGGGATACTGCCTTTATTCTGGTATCGGCTGCGCTGGTCCTGTTGATGACCCCCGGGCTTGCGCTTTTTTATGCGGGAATGGTTAGAAGTAAAAATGTACTTGGCACAATAATGCAGAGTTTTATCTTAATCGGAGTAATCAGCCTTGAATGGATACTGATCGGATACAGCATGTCATTCGGCCCTGATAAATGGGGAATTATAGGCGGATTTGAATGGTTTGCACTTAATGGAGTAGGATCAGCGCCGCATGCAGTATATGCGACAACCATCCCTCATAATGTACACATGATTTTCCAGTGCATGTTCGCAGTTATCACACCTGCACTTATAACAGGAGCATTTGCAGAAAGGATGAAGTTCGGCCCCTTCCTGATCTTCAGCCTTATCTGGTCTATCCTTGTCTACAATCCGCTCTGTCACTGGATATGGGCAGACGGCGGCTGGATGGCCAACCTTGGAGCACTCGACTTTGCTGGAGGAGTGGCAGTGCATTTAAGCTCAGGAGCAGCAGCACTCGTTGCAGCAGTAATGCTTGGTAAAAGAAAGGGATACGGTTCGGAAGAACTGAAACCTCACAATCTCCCCATGACCCTTCTAGGAGCAGGAATATTATGGTTCGGCTGGTTCGGCTTTAACGCAGGAAGCGCTCTTTCTGTCGGATCAATTGCCGGGAACGCTTTTGTTGCCACCCATATCGCAGGCACCACAGGCGCACTGGCATGGATAGCCATGGAATGGAAAGCAATAGGAAAAGCAACAACTCTTGGCGCAGCCAGCGGGGCCATTGCAGGGCTTGCAACTGTAACCCCTGCATCCGGTTATATAGGTCCTATGTCAGCAGCAGCCATAGGACTTCTGGCAGGAGTACTCTGCTACTATGGAATTATGGCAAAAAACCGCTTTGGGTATGACGACAGCCTCGATGTAGTAGGCATCCACGGAGTTGGCGGTGTTCTTGGTCTTTTTGTAACCGGACTCTTTGCCAGCACTGCAGTCAACCCTGCAGGAGCTGACGGGCTGTTTTTCGGAAATCCTGCACTTCTCGGAAAACAGTGCATTGTTATAGGCGTTACAATTGTCTACAGTTTTGTAATAACATGGGCACTCTTTAAAATAATAGACAAGATTTTCGGAATACGCATTAACGAAGATGATGAAATCAGCGGGCTCGACCTGAGTCAGCATGATGAAACTGCATATAATATTTAAAGCAGCAATTAGCGGTCAGCCATCAGCCGTCAGCCAGGACTATTAGTTAAAGAGTCTTTTACTGAACGCTGAGTGCCGGCCGCTACTACCATCCAAAAATATTAGTTTTGGGTAGCCATTAATTAATAGTTATTCTGCGCGGCTTTGCAGCCTCAACCTTTGGAAGTATCAACCTCAAAACCCCGTCAGTCATTGTTGCTTCTATTTTAGTCTGATCAATCATCTCTGACAGGTTAAACTGCCTGTAATACTTGCCGGTCCTGTACTCTGCAAAAAGCTCAGTTTCACCGTCTCCTTCAGGCACCGACGCTTCACCGTCCAGAGTAAGAACATTATCTCTCAGGTCTATATTAAGGTTCGCAGCTTTTACCCCGGGCATATCCGCAAGCAGTGTCAGCCCCTTTTCCGTTTCAAATATATCCACATCGGGAGTAAAAACCAGTCCCGGTTTTGTCTGCTCAGTCATACCTGATATTTCAGCTTTTTCCCTTGCCTGTAATGCTTTTGCTTCTGATTCAGTCATGATCCATACCTCCTTTCCGAATATTACTTTATTGTAATCTGCCTTGGTTTGGCAGCTTCTGACTTTGGAAGTTTTATTGTAAGAACACCGTCAACATTTGACGCCTCAACCTTTTCCACATCAACGGGCCCCGGAAGATTAAGCACCCTGCTGAACTTACCCGACTCTCGTTCTCTCCTGTGGTACTTTGCGTCAGAAGCTTCTTCTGCTATTTTTCTTTCACCTGAGATAGAAACGCTGTCACCGGTTACAGACAGCTCAATTTCACCCGGCTTAATACCCGGAAGCTCCGCACGAAGATAATAGGCATCACTGTCTTCAGTCAGGTTCATAAGCGGAAACACACCGGCCCCGGCACCCCTTGTAAAACCCCTGGTTATTCCGTCGGTCAGCCTTTCCATGTCTCTTCTCATTCGGCTGAGCTCTTCAAAAGGACTCCAGTTGTTGTTTAAAGTTCTCCAGCTTGGTTCTCTTTTTAAAAATAACATAATCAATTCCTCCTATAGAATATTTGTTAAGCACAAATAAACTTCAGTTACCAAATTTGACTTAAATTATTACCCATAATTGTGTTAATCATAAATATTGAATAACACAGAAATATTTAATAAATTTTCGACAACCTTTTGAGGAAGGCAATTCTTTTATTCCAGACTCATAATGCCCGGGAAATGATTTATGATAATTATCTTTAAACTGATCAGTTTTGTCATTTTACTGCCTTCCAAAATTACCGCAAAAAAATTGAAAGTAAGCAATGTTAAAACTTTTTTAACCTGTATTATCAGCACTATATCCTGAATTCGGCATAAAATATAAGCACGGTTAATAACCAGTCAAGGGATCAGTATATTTTTTTTAAAAGGAAAATAAAAAAGCAGTTAACTCACATTTTTGTGTCATTATTTCACATGAAATACATTTTTGTATCGCACCGATCCATCACAAAAAACAGCACCAACACTATAACACCCTGTTTTTACATAGCTTATAAGTTTTCAAGCAATATGGCACACCCATTGCTTAATATATTGACAAACAAAAACTATCTACTTCAAAGGAGAGGAAGGAGAGAACACTATGAACGCAGGAGATACTGTATTTGTACTGGTGTCTGCAGCCCTGGTCATGCTTATGACACCGGGGCTTGGACTTTTTTACGGAGGAATGGTTCGCAACAAAAATGTACTCGGAACCATCATGCACAGTTTTATTTTACTTGGAGTAATCACAGTTGAATGGGTGCTGATAGGTTACACAATGTCATTCGGCCCTGATATAGGGGGCTTTATTGGAAACTTTGACATGTTTGCCCTTAAAGGGGTGGGAATGGAACCCACAGAGGGAAGCACAATTCCCCATTCGGCATTCATGATTTTCCAGTGTATGTTCGCAATCATTACGCCCGCACTTATAACCGGTGCATTTGCCGAAAGAATGAAATTCAGCGCGTTTCTGATTTTTTCACTGGTATGGGCAATACTTGTATACAACCCGCTCTGTCACTGGGTATGGGGCGGCGGATGGATGGGAGCCGATGGCGCTCTTGATTTTGCAGGCGGCACGGTTGTTCATATCAGCTCCGGTGCAGCAGCGCTTATAGCGGCGATTATGATCGGTAAAAGAAAAGGTTACGGAAGCACAGCCTATCTTCCGCATAACCTGCCCATGACCATAACAGGAGCAGCCCTGCTGTGGTTTGGATGGTTCGGATTTAATGCAGGAAGCGCTCTTGCAGCTAACGGACTTGCAGCCAATGCATTTGTTGTAACGCATATTTCTTCAGCAGTTGCAGCTCTTACATGGGTACTTGCAGAATGGATGCACAGCGGAAAACCGACTACACTGGGTGCAGCATCAGGCGCAGTTGCAGGCCTTGTAGCAATAACACCTGCATGCGGATATGTAAGCCCGGTATCGGCAATAATAATAGGCGGTATAGCAGGAGTACTCTGTTTTGGAGGAATCATGCTTAAGGGTAAACTTGGATATGACGACTCACTTGACGTTGTTGGAATACATGGAATCGGCGGTATCTGGGGCGCACTTGCAACAGGACTTTTTGCAAGCGTTGCAATTAACCCGGACGGAGCAAACGGACTTTTCTTCGGAAATCCCGGACAGCTCTGGATACAGTTTGTCTCAGTAATTGCAACAATGGCATTTTCCTTTGTCATGACATTTATCATTCTCAAAGTTGTCGACCTTATAGTAGGGCTGAGAGTAAGCGAGGAAGATGAAGAAAGAGGTATTGATATAAGCATGCACAATGAAACAGGTTATAACTCATAATCGGTTTCACCTATACACAATGGGTTAATGGCGTATCATCAAAGGGTATAGATTGTTCTTGCGCTAAAATGCAATCTCGGTGTAATCTGGCAGGATTATACGCCATTAATAAGGAAAGGAGTCGAACAGATGAAAAAATTAGAAGTTATTATCAAGTCGTTTAAACTGGATGATGTAAAGGAAGGTCTCTCTGCATTAGGCGTTAAAGGCCTTACAGTAAGTGAGGTTAAAGGTTTCGGAAGACAGAGAGGACACAAGGAGATTTACAGAGGAGCTGAATATCAGGTCGACTTTGTACCCAAAATAAAGCTCGAAGTAATAATGGAAACTGAACTGGTGGAAGAAGCCTGTAAGGTAATACAGGAAAAAGCCGGAACAGGTCAGATTGGTGATGGAAAGATTTTTATCCTTCCAGTTGAGGATGTAATCCGCATAAGAACCGGAGAAACAGGGAAAAACGCAATATAGTTTTCCCCTGAAGCGGCCCTTTTCTATAAAATTCCGCTGCTGCATAAAGCAACAGCGGAACAGAACGCGGCAATCGGTTCAGCAATGCAATAATTTTTATTGAGCAGGTTATCATGTCGGTAGAAAATAATGCCGAATCGTTTGATTCTGAAATAACGGATGCCCCGGACTCTGCAAGGAGAAAATCGGCACACATCGAACTCAAAGAGTCCAGGGATGCTCTTTTTGATGAATTCTCAAAGGGTAAAATCAAAGAGAATTTTCAGGAAGAGTACTCCGAGATTGTTGATAATTATTTCAGGATAAGCATACAGGAAAGCGCAACCGGGCAGGAATTATTTAAAAAGAAAATTCCCTTTGCCCTGGTTGCAGTGGGCGGTTACGGCAGAAGAGAGTTATGCCTTTATTCCGACATTGATATCCTCGTTCTTTTCAACAAAAAAATCCCGTCAAATGCAAAACAGTTAACCGGGGAACTTTTCTACCCTTTATGGGACCTCGGTTTTGAACTGGGTTACGGCGTAAGAACAATAAAAGACTGTATCAAGCTCGGCCACAGCGATTATGAAGTACTCACATCACTTATGGATGCAAGATTTCTGTGCGGAGATTCACTTCTTTACCTCAACATGGTAGAGAACCTTCAGAAAAAAGTGATAGAAAAAGAATCCCTTAAATTTATCAGGTGGCTTCAGGACAGAAACACCCTGAGGATGATCAATTTCGGAGACGCAAGCCACCAGCTTGAGCCCAACCTTAAAGACGGCATAGGCGGCTTAAGGGACTACCACCATATACTCTGGATGGCCAAAGCACTTTATGATATCCGTGCTTCAAGAGACCTTGAATACCTGGGCAAACTTTCATACCAGGAGTACAATGAACTCACAAAGGAAGTTCATTTCATATGCCACGTCAGAAACCATCTCCACCAGATGTCCAAGAGAAAAAATGACAGGCTTAATTTTATATACCAGGAAGATATCGCAAAACGGATCGGGTATAAAAAAATAGCAAAAACACCTGCGGTTGAACAGTTTCTTGAAGATCTCCATCAGTCTATGGAGAGTATAAAGATACTGCACCGTTCTTTCCTGTATGGTCATGCAGTCAAAAAACCTGCAAAAAAAGTTAATGTACAGCTCAATGATATCAAACACGGTCTTCATCTGCATCAGGATGAAATAGCCTATAATTCGGCGACATCCATACTTGCAGACCCGACCATACTTATCAGAATTTTTGAGGTAAGCGCAAAATACGGCATAACACTGACCATGGATGCAAGGCGCCTTACAAAGGAATTTTTATCTTTAATAGATGATGAATTCAGGAGCACGGAAGAGATTTTTAAAAGTTTTCTGAATATACTTAACAGCAAAAATGCTGTTGACACCCTTGACCAGATGTTTGAAACCGGCTTTCTGGATGCATTCATACCCGAATTCGGAGAAGTAAGAGGAAGGGTTCAGTTTGACGCATACCACATATTCCCGGTAGGAAGACACATACTTGAGGCAGTCTCATACCTTAAAAATATTACCAGAGAAAAAGATCTGCTGCTTGTCGATACATTTGCAGACATAAAGGATAAAGAAATTGTTACGCTGGCCACATTCCTTCATGATATAGGCAAAACAGGAAAAGGCCATGCCAAAAGAGGAGTAAGATTAGCCCGGAACCTTCTTGAAAGAGTTAATTACCCGAAAGACAAAACAGAAGAAATACTGTTCCTTATCGAATACCACCTGCTCCTTGCAGAAACAGCCACAAGAAGAGACCTGAATGATGAAAAAATCATCATCAACAACGCCAGGACAATCGGCTCAATAGAAAGACTTAAAAGTCTTTTTGTTCTTACATGGGCAGACTCAAAAGCTACAGGCCCTAGGGTGTGGAACGACTGGACAAGCAATCTTATCCAGGAATTATTTTTCAAGATTCTCCACATGCTTGAACAGGGAGAACTGGCCACGCCCGATATATCCGTACAGATCGTAAAACTCAGAAGAAAGCTGAAAAAACTTACTTCAGCTTCCATGACACCTGAGGATTTCAATAAATACTTTGAGATAATGTCTCCAAGGTATAAACTCTACACACCTTCTGCTGAGATTGTCAGACATATTGAAATGGTGGAGGAACTGAAAAAACGCCCTTCAGAAGCAGGCAAAACACCATTTATATTTGAATTCAGAGAAAACACCTATGGAGGATACTGGGACGTAACCCTGGTGGCAAAAGACAGGCCCGGACTCTTTTCAGACATAGCCGGCGTTATGGCACTTAACAATATCAACATACTTAACTCACAGATATACACATGGCGGGACGGAACAGCCGTTGATATCTTTTCCGTTACAAAACCACTTGACGATATCAATCCCCAGGCGACATGGAAACGGATAGAGGAAGATTTTAACAAAAGGAATGACGGCAAACTTGCTATCTCCTACCGACTGAAAACAAAGGCAGCGCCGGGGGTAAGCACATTTAAAAAACCAAGCCAGCCCACAGAGGTAAACCTGGATAACAGCTCTTCGGACTTTTTCACTATAATTGAAGTTTTTTCAACAGATAGAATGGGCCTGCTTTACCTGATTACAAAAACGTTATTTGATCTTCAGCTTGATATAAGAATCGCAAAAATCGGAGATAAAGGTGACCAGAGCGCCGACATCTTTTATGTAACTGACTTTGAAGGCATGAAGATTGAAGACACCGCCCGGATTGAAGAAATCAAATCAGCTCTCATACATCAGCTTGACGGTGATGATATCCAGGATAAATATCAGAAAATTAAAAAGCAGTAAAAACAGGATATAGTAATCAGAAAATAGAAAAGAGAGAAAAGCAGCTTATAAGAAGAAGTCAGGAATCAAAATTCAGAGATCACTGTAGGGGCGAATAATTATTCGCCTTTTTTCATGGTTATCCATGGAAATGGGAATGAAAGTTCGAAGTGAACTAAAGTTGCCATGGCACTGCTTATACAAGGCCTTTGCATCATGGAACCCTGGAAAGCTTCCCGGCACTCTTACATTTGAGGACCTTTTTACCGATCATCCCTCTATACCCAATAACCCGCTTATTGCAGAGTCGCTTTATCTGACAGGGTACATAGAAAAGGCAGGGTCCGGAACACAAAAGATAATCAATCTTTGTGCTGAAACTGAATTACCTGAGCCTGAATTTGTGCAGAAAAGCGGATCATTTATTTTGACTCTATGGCGTGACTGGCTGACAGATGAAATACTGGAAACATTAAATTTGAATGATAGACAGAAAAAAGGCATATAGTATTTAAAGAGGTATGGTCGTATATTAAATCCTGAATACCGTAAAGTTGCAAATTCCATCAAAAAAAACCGCAACTAGGGATCTCAATGATTTAAAACAAAAAGGTATTATCTCTCAGGTTGGTAACCGAGGCCCGGGAGTTCATTATATCCTCTCGAAAAAAGGGGACAATGGGGACTCTGGAGCAGGACGAATAAAAAATCCCAAAAATGGCATTATACTAGCTCAAACGGCCTATTAAAAGTGATGTGGTAAAAGGGTTATAAATGACTCAAATGGCTCATGTATAAAAAAGGGACATAGTCAAAAGGTAAAATAAAACAGGAACATAGATAATGGCTATGAATAAACATATTTGATTCAGGTGAATTGGATGAGGATTCAGCTGTCTCCATTTTTAAAACAACTGCCGCTGACGGTAAGGACTATAAAATCAGATAGTCGTCCATAATAAAAAGGATTTTAATTGCCAAAAAAAACATACACAATAGCAGGGCTTGGCGGGCGTCATGAGATGTTCAGGTATGCGATAACAGAAGAATTTTCTAGCAACTCACGGCTGCTTGGGCTATGCGATAAAAATGAGGGCAGGCTTGAAAGATCCCTTAAACAGGTTCAGGGTGCGACAGGCCTTGGCATCAGGGGATATCACTCTGATAATTTTGAGATGATGATCAAAGAACTTAAGCCTGAATGCGTTATTGTTACAACAATGGATTCCACCCATGATGAATATATATGCAGAGCAATGGAGCTTGGGTGTGATGTTATAACAGAAAAGCCCATGACCATTGATGATACAAAGTTATGCCGCATACTTGAAACTCAAAAAAAGACCGGAAAGAAAATAACTGTCACTTTCAATTACAGGTACTCACCTCCCAGAACCCGGGTAAAAAAACTTATCATGAGCGGTGTAATTGGGGACATTATTTCCGTTGATTTCAACTGGCTTCTGGACACATATCATGGAGCCGATTATTTCAGGAGATGGCACAGAAACAAAACAAACTCAGGAGGGCTTCTGGTTCATAAGGCTACCCACCACTTTGACCTTGTAAACTGGTGGATTTCATCTGTGCCTGACACGGTATATGCAAAGGGATCCAGAAAATTTTATATCCCGGAAACAGCAGATAACCTGGGATTAATAAACAGGGGTACGCGCTGTCATACATGTAAAGAATCACAAAATTGTAATTTCCGTTTAAGTCTTGAGGATAGTCCATCTTTAAAAAGTATTTATCTGGATAATGAAATCCATGACGGATATTTCAGAGACCAGTGTGTTTTCAGCGATCAGATCGATATAGAAGACAACATGAGCGTGTTTGCAGAATATCGAAATGGTGTGCGCTTAAACTATTCCCTTACCGCCTTTTCTCCATGGGAGGGTTACATCATTAACTTTAACGGCACAAAGGGAAGAATAGAACACAGGATGGAAGAAACGGTTTATATAAACGCAGACGGTACTGTGCCGGGCACTATTAAGAAAGATAAAACAGAAATAAAGGTGTGCCCATTGAGGGAAGAGGCCTATACTGCAGAAATACCGGAAAGTGACGGAGGTCACGGAGGAGCTGATCCGGAAATGCTTAAATACCTTTTTACCCCTGATGATCAGCCCGAAGACAAATACATGAGATCATCGGACCACAGATCCGGCGCATGGTCAATAATAACAGGCATTGCAGCCAACAGATCCATGGAACTCGCCAGGCCTGTCAAAGTAGTCGAATTAATTCCCGACATGGAACTGCCTGATTTCATCTCTTGACTTTCCTACTTCTAATAAGTATGAACCTCTCAGCCTTATTTATTACAATTCATACTCTACTGGAAAAATAATGGGAATCATGAACCGCAGGAAATTTTTAATTAATACGGCTTGCACATTCGCATCTCTCGCAGGAGCGCAATTTTTTAACATTCCGGCTTTTGCTGCAGGCAGCCGTATAAGACATTTCTGGTGGGGCAACCCCGGCCGTGACAAACGAACATTCGGCGTCATAAACGCATTCAATAAAAAAAATCCTGATATTGAGGTTGTTGGAGAAACAGTCGGATTTGCAGACTACTTTGCAAAACTGACCACACAGATTGCCGGAAGAAACATGCCTGATGTTGTACAGCAGGGTTACGGCACATATATAGAATATGTCCATCGCGGAGCCCTTTCACCTCTTGATAAATATACCGGCAGCTTACTTGATTTATCCAATATGGATAAAAGCGCTTTAAAGGCCGGTACAGTCAACGGCAAACTCTACGCCCTTTCAATCGGCGCAAACGCCCATATGACCATGTACAATAAACGGCTGTATGAAGCTGCAGGAATCAGAACAATTAGAGATTTTGATCCCTATTCATGGACATATGATGATTTAAAGCGTATTGCAGTGGAAGTATCAAAGGCTGCAGGAAAAGGCGTTTACGGCACAGATGACAACACAGCCAACTACCAGAATTTTTCGGATTTTGCTGCGCAGAGCGGAATTTCGAGGATGTTCAGTGATGAAGGCAAGTTCATGATTCCTCAGGAAATTGTAGAAGAATACCTGAGCATCTGGAAGGATATTCGTGAAAACGGCGGAACGCCTCCTGGCAAAGTATCTGCCGGGCTTGTTGACCCGCCTATGAGCGACTGGGGAATCGTAACAGGCCTTACAGCTACATCCTATTACTGGTCAAACATGCTTGTTGGCGCTCAGGCTCTAATTAAGGACGAGCTAGGAGCGGCCATGTTTCCCAATACTCCGGCTCAAAGACCGGGGTCATATATCCAGCCAAGCCAGTTTATCTGCCTTACACGTGATTCAAAAAATATGGAAGCGGCTGTAAGATATATGAACGCTTTTATTAATGATCCTGAACTGACAAACATACTGGGGCTTGAACGAGGCATCCCGGGAAATAAAACAGTAAGAGATGCTTTAAGGCCAGGCTTAAACCCAATAGAAGCAAAATCCGTTGAGTACTTTGACAACATCCAGAACAAAGTCGCACCTCTTCCTCCACCCTTCCCTCCGGGAGCAACAGAGATAGAAAAGACTTACATGAGAATTTCAACCGGTGTACTTCTGGACAGGTACTCAATTAAAAAGGCTGCAAAGATGTTTGTTAAGCAGGCAGAATTTATTTTACGGAGGGCAGCAAGATAACATGAGAGATTTTTTCCGTAAAAACGGCCCCGGATATGTATTTTTATCGCCATGGCTGATCGGCTTTTTCTGCCTGACTCTTGGCCCTATTCTTATATCCCTTTACCTGGCTTTTACCCAATATGATGTAGTAAGCCCGCCCCAGTGGATAGGCCTTGAAAACTTTGAATTCATGTTCAATTATGATGACCGCTTCATGCAGTCAATGAAGGTCACCTTCACATACGTATTTTTATCCGTACCCTGCAAACTTGTATTTGCACTTATTGTCGCAATGGTATTAGACAAGGGAATCAGGGCTATAGGGTTTTACAGGGCGCTGTTTTATCTTCCCTCAATACTTGGCGGGTCCATAGCCGTAGCAATTTTGTGGCGACAGCTCTTTAACCATGACGGTGTAATAAACACTATTTTAAGCTATATCGGAATCACCGGCCCATACTGGCTTAATGACCCGGATTACTCTTTATACACACTGGTTGTATTATCCATGTGGCAGTTCGGATCGCCCATGCTGATCTTTTTAGCAGGTTTAAGGGCAATACCGCAGGAGCTTTACGAGGCAGCCCAGATAGATGCTGCATCTAAAACAAAACAGTTTTTTTACATAACAGTTCCGCTTTTAACGCCGGTTATATTTTTTAATGTAACACTGCAGATGATAGATGCGTTTAAGGCATTTTCAAGCGCATTTATTATTTCAAAGGGAGACGGAGCACCTCTGGATTCTTTACTGTTTGTGACAGTTTACCTGTATAACGAGGCATTTGCCTATCTCCGCATGGGATATGCCTCGGCCCTTGCCTGGGTGCTGTTTGTTATTATTGCGATATTTACGGCAATCTCTTTTTTTACATCAAAATACTGGGTCCACTATGAAAGCGGGAGGGATTAACCATGTCTGATATTACAGCTTCCATAGATCAGTTATCCGGTTCACATAAAGCTTTACGCAAAAAACGCGAGCGGAAGGCCGCCATAATAAAACACATATTTCTGCTGGCCTTTTCTTTTTTAATGATCTACCCCCTGCTCTGGCTCTTTGTAAGTTCACTAAAGCCTGAAAGCGAAATATTCGGCCAGCTTTCTTTATGGCCGTCTAAATTTTTATGGAAAAATTACCCCGAAGGCTGGAACGGCCTTGTTGTAAGCTTTTCCACCTTTTTTAAAAACTCGGCATTTGTTACTGTAATGGCAGTACTGGGAAATGTCCTCTCATCATCATTTGCAGCCTATGCCTTTGCACGGTTAAAATTTACCGGTAAAAACATCTTTTTTGCACTCATGATGATGACCCTTATGATTCCATATCATGTTGTGCTTATTCCTCAGTACATCCTGTTTTTAAAGGTCGGATGGGTAAACACATACCTTCCGCTGATTGTTCCCAAATTTCTGGCAGGCGAGGCATTTTTTATTTTTTTAATGGTTCAGTTTTTCAGGCAGCTTCCCAGAGAACTTGACGAAGCCGCCATGATAGACGGATGCTCTCCTTTTAAAATTTACTGGGCTATAATCATGCCGCTATCAATGCCTGCACTTGCAACTGCGGCAATCTTTTCTTTTATCTGGACCTGGGAAGATTTCCTGCCGCCATTAATCTACCTTAATGATATCAAAGACTACACAGTCCCCCTTGCACTGCGCATGTTTATAGCACAGGACAGTGTATCACAGTTCGGCCAGATGTTCGCCATGTCCATACTGTCTATTTTACCTATTCTGATTTTCTTTATAATATTCCAGAAATTTATAATCCGCGGTATCGCCATGAGCGGTTTAAAGTAGAGGTTCATACTATTATGGCAAAGGTAAGTTTAAAAAATGTTGTTAAGCGCTATGGAAATCATGAGGTTGTACACGGTATAGACCTTGAGATAAACGACGGTGAATTCATGGTATTTGTAGGGCCCTCAGGCTGCGGCAAATCGACAATACTGCGTATGATCTCAGGTCTTGAAGAAATATCAGACGGAATTATCAGTATTGGAGACAGGGTAGTAAATAATATTCCTGCTTCCCAGCGTGATTTATCCATGGTGTTTCAGTCATACGCGCTCTACCCTCATATGAGCGTAAGAAAGAACCTTGCTTTCGGACTTACAAACATGAAGATGCCTAAACAGGAAATCAAAAAAAGGGTTGATGAAGTAGCAGGGATACTCCGGATAGAAGAGCTTCTTGACCGGAAGCCAAGGCAGTTATCCGGAGGTCAGAAGCAGCGGGTAGCCATAGGACGTGCAATAGTAAGAGAACCAAAGCTGTTTTTATTTGATGAACCTCTGTCCAACCTTGATGCGGAATTAAGGGTGCAGATGCGCGTTGAGCTTGCCAACCTTTATAAACGCCTTGGGACTACAATGATATATGTAACCCACGACCAGGTTGAAGCAATGACCATGGCAACAAGGATCGTTGTACTGCATGACGGCAAAATTGAGCAGGTGGGCACACCATATGAACTGTACAATTATCCGCAGAACCTTTTTGTGGCAGGATTTATCGGCTCTCCCAAGATGAACATGCTGGATGTAACATCCGAAAGCCCATTAATCAGCATCCCTGATTTTGGCAAACTGAGTATTCCCGGAAATCAGGAAACGGAACAATGCGCCTGTATCGGTATAAGGCCGGAGGAGTTTATTATTGGCAAAGAAGGTGATGTAACAGCAGAAGGAACAATAGAACTGGTAGAATACCTTGGAAGCGAGCTGTACATATATGTAAAACTTGTTTCAGGAAAGGATGTGCTTGTAAAGGCGCCGGGAAGTTCCGAATTCAAATCAGGCGGAAAAATTGACCTGTCAATATCCGCTCCGAACACCCACTTCTTTAACAAAGACGGGTTGAGAATAAACACATAAGAAGGTAAAATAACCCCTAAAAAGGAGAAAAATCAATGAACACTATAAAACTTTTCATGATTTCTCTAACTGTGTTTACAGGGCTGATCCTTCTTCCCCTGCAGGCTTCCGCCGCAGACAGTATCCCTGCAAAGGGCACCCCCGAATGGATCGAATACACTCTGAATCTGGATAACCAGGACCACACATGGACCTATAACCAGAACAGCAATACCTATACGCTCAGCGTAGTGCCCGCTGTTGCATACCCGGTCCTGCCCGATTACGAGGGCGTTTCAGTATGCGTTCCAGGCGTATATGTCAAAGGACTTGACACCCGGGGGAATCTCATAATCGACTATAACGCAAAATTTCTTAATCCCAATGGTGTTACCTACACTGCGGCCACCGCCCCCGTAATACTTAATACCGGGGCAGCAGGATACGGCAGCCAGAGAAACGGAACGGCCCGGGATAACCAGGCGCAGTACGGCTATATCAATGTTTCCTGCGGCAACCGAGGCAAACAGAGTGCTGTAAAAAACGCGAAGGGCGAACTGCTCTATTATACCGGCGACGCGCCTGCATGTCTTGTTGACCAGAAGGCTGCGGCCCGCTGGGTGAAATACAATATCCTGTTAAAAAACCTGCCCGGCAGCATTGATCGTTTTATCTCGACCGGCGGTTCCGGAGGCGGGGCACATGCAACAATGTTCGCGGCAACCTCCAACAATCCTGACTTCTACCCATATCAGGCAGAAGTAGGCGCAGCAGGCGTATACAGGGATGCAGAAACCGGCAGATACTCTGCCGCACTGAGCAACGGCACACCGCTTTCCGACGGCGCCTGGGGCAGCGAGGGTTACAGTTCAATAACCAGCCTGTATGAAGCCGATGCAGCGCAGGCATTTGAATACCGCCTGTGGCCGGACTTTCCCTACAGGTCTCCTTTCCAGGCAAAACTTGCGGAATACCTGGCCGAAGAGTACATGAACTATATCAACAGCCGGAACCTGACTGTTAACGGTAAAAAACTGACTGTCAGATATGACCCGGAAAAACATCCTGAAACAAACGGTTATTACGGCACCTATCTGGACTGCATGCTTGAACAGTTTCATAAAGACCTCGAATGGTATCTGAACAACTTCGAATGGAGTCCAGACTGGACAAAAGATGATTCTTCCATGCCGGATATAGAAGCATTCCTCAAGGGTGCATACAGCTATGAACAGCGAGGTCCGGGCGGTATGGGAGGTCCTCCTCCCGGTGGTATGGGCGGGCCTCCTCCCGGCGGTATGGGCGGGCCTCCTCCGGGCGGTATGGGCGGACCACCACCCGGCGGTCCCGGTAAAAATATGGCAGGAGGACCTTTTATGGGCAGAGGCACTGCCGCAAAAGCACATGGCAGAGACCTGACAGGCTGGGTCAAATATAAGATCAACAGCGACGGAACCTACAGTGTTGACTTCTCTCTGGGAGATATGATGGCATATCGCGGAGCAAAAATGATGAAGCCTGTTCCCGGCTTTGATGTCATCACATATGGACAGGAAGACTGGGTATTTGGTGATGCAGAAAGAGATGCCCGTCATTTCAGTGTCTTTGTAAACAGAGTATTGAGAGACCCGGAAAAGGCAGCAGTACTTAAGCCCCTCTACAGCACAACAGACTCAAAGCAATACCTTGACGCCGAGGGAAATGCAGATTTTGATGCCATGACCGCTTCCTACAGTTCTGATATCGAAGAGATCGCAAGGGGAGACAAATACGGTAACAACATCGTTGATCTCTATAATCCAATCAGATACATCGGAGCCGAAGGGACCGAAAACCCGGCATGGTCGCGGATCATGATGGGCGGTGTGGAGGGTGACATGGCGCTGCTCTGCTCAATGAACATATCCATCGGGTGGTCGATGGCCGGTGTCAGGGACGTTATACTTCAGTGGCAGTGGAATGGAGGCCATGTTCCCGGAGACATTTTCAGCATGTCCTTTGCCGGGTATATTGACCAAATGTCCAGCAAATAAAGATTAATTATCTGAGATCCTCAAAATTATTTCTCCCCGGCCAGACCGGGGAGTCTGTTCACCATATTCCCCCAATAAAGACATTTGTGTTTTTCTCTATTATGATGAAATAAGTTCAGTCCTTTCACATTCTTTTATCCCGTACAGTGCTCTATGTTTACAGCATAATATAACAACCCTGGTTTCCACGTTCATTTATTTCTGAAGCTGCTACTCCTCATATACACCCTTAAATGACACAGGTTGTTAAGGAACAGAAATGGTTACTGTCTGAATATTGCCAATTGGTAATCTTAAGGCAATCTTCCGGTTATCTTTCTTATGATATTGACAGACCATTAAATATTTTTTTCATCTGAAAAACAGGTATGAAAAAAGGGTGAATAAAAAAACGTCAAGGATTGACCAGGTAATCTTTTCAGGGATGAATCATACTGAATCAGTATTCTGACTTTTAAGTGTTTAAAATTTTCATCCGGTGTTTTTTATTAATCTTTATACTATTTTCTGTTTAATGGAGGGACAAAATGCACAGAATTGCAAAGGGATTACTTTTAGCAGCGGCAGTTGTTTTTTTATTTACCGGAACCACATACGGCGCAACAGCATACACTGATTATGACAGTTTTATGGCTGATTTAACCGGCACGATAAATGTTCTCGACTTTGAAGGAATGGACGGACACATTATTGAAAATAATGATACTGTTGGGGGAGTAACTTTTTCTTACCCGGAAATTTTATCAATTGGTGGCATTTCAATGATGGTGAATGAGTTTGAGGAGCTTGGTATCATAGATGACTTCACCACTGATTATTATGAAGACTTCATGAATGGAGACGGCTTCAGCCTTTCATTTGCCCCTTCAAATGCAATCGGAATGTATTTCATTACCAGCAATACTATAAATAACGGCGATTTCACAATTACTGCAAACGGCGTTTCCGCAGACCTTGATATATCATCAACTTTTATTGACCTTGGTGATGGCTACTATGGTTTTTTTGTTGGAATTATTGATGATGAAACCCCCATTATATCTGCAGATATAACCTCAAACTTTGATGCTGACCCTGGTTTCTATTACACAGTAGATGATATTGTAACAACATCAGCCGTGCCTGTACCCCCGACAATACTGCTTCTGGGTTCATCTCTTTTATGTTTATCAGGTGCAGGAAGAAGAATTAAAAAATTCTTTAAATAGATATCAGATTCGGTAATACCAGAAGCACCGTTACCTTTAGAGGTAAAGTATATTTTTCTTTTAGATTCACTTCCAGGATTCCCCGGTCAAGCCGTGGATTGACGGTACCTACTCCCATCGTCATTCCAAAACTTGATAGGGGAATCCTTTTTTTTGATGGAGATAAATACCCTATTATTCAGGAAATCAAAAAAGATACTTTTTAAAGCAATTTGTTTTTATAAAAAATCACTTCAAAAAATGTTCAGGAATACGGCACCTGTTTTTCGTATAAACCCATAAAAAGAAACCAAGACCGCTCAGTACAATATTCATAAGGCCTATCACCAGTATCCGGTTGCTCCAGTTTAATGAAATAATCATCATTCCAAAGGAGCCGGTCAGAACGAATATTGCCTGAATAATGGAAGACGCTGATCCTGTATCTTTATCCTGCTGTTCAAGAAGCAGGCTGTTGGAAGGCGGGCGGCTTATACTTACAAATAAATAGCCAAGGGCAATAGAAACAGAGAAAAATACAGGGTTATTCTGCCCTATGGTCACCATCAGAATACCGCTTAATATTGATCCCAGATAACACGCCGTGATAATAGACACCGGTCTGAAAAACTTTGTAAAGAGAAGATAAAGCGGACCGCCGATAATGTAGTGAGCTGCAATTATTCCAAAATAAATACTGTAGAGCTCCCTTGTAAAACCGAATCTCTGCACAAAGATAAATGATGATACCCCTATGAATGCAAGAAGCGGAATTGACACAATTGAAAACACTATCAGCAATCTGTAAAAATGAGGATTTTTTAAAACAACAAACAGTCTTAAGGTTGTTCGGAATGTGCTTTCGGATGAAAAATCATTATTGGTTTCTTTTAGAAATAAAATAAAAACAAAGACAAGTACGCCAATAACAGCAAGAAGGCCGAATGTTCCCCTCCATGAAAAATATCTTATAATAAGCGAACCAAGCGATGGGGCCACAACCGGAATCATACCGTTTAAAACTGCCGCAATAGCAAGGGTGCTTTCTCTTTTTTTACCCGGAAAAACATCCTTTACAATAGCCAGATTGACAGCCATTGCAGAACCGGCTCCGATTGCCTGAAAAATTCTGGCAGCAATCAGCTGATATACATTCTGGCTCAGCATGCAGAAAACAGAGAAAAAGATATACATAATAACGCCGACCAGAAGAATAGGCTTGCGGCCGTATTTGTCAGATAACGGTCCCCAGATAAAAGAACTGACACTCATAAAAATAAAAAACAGATACAATGATGCAGTCACAAGCGAAACGGGACAGCTAAGTTCTTCACTCATCGTAGGCAGGGCAGGCAGGTAAAGGTCTGTGGATAAGGGAGGAAATGAAGCTATTAACGCCACAAAAACCATTATCATAAAATTGGAAAGCTGGCCAGGGGCTCTTTTCCAGTCCTCGGCCCCTAAATTCAATGATTCAGTTACATCACTCTTTTTCATAAAATATCATCAGCCGGTACTGTTAAATCCCGGCAATCCTTTCCGCTTTATTAAAACCTGATTTAATTTGATTTTTAAATTAATTAATAAGAAGATAACAATTACTATCTAATGTCAATTTTTATTTCATGTTATCACCTTTCTCTCCCGATAATACCCAGTAGCACCTAAATACTGAATATGGATTCTTTATTTTTCGTTGACTCGATTTAGCAATTTATTTATATTTCAATCTTTAAATTAATTAATTCTCATCAATAATAGAGGGAGTACTACCATTCGAGCGCTACTAGTTGAAGATGATTTAAAGATTGCTTCTTTTATTGTAAAGGGATTAAGAGAAGCCGGTTTTGCAGTGGACCATGTCACGGATGGTGAAGCCGGACTTTACATGGCCCTGAACGAACCATACGATGCTGCTGTTATTGACATTATGCTGCCCAAGCTTGACGGCCTGACACTTATTGAAAAATTAAGATCAAAGAATATAAAAACACCGGTTCTGATTCTAAGCGCTAAACGTACTGTAGACGATCGTGTAGAAGGCCTCCAGAAGGGAGGAGATGATTACCTGACCAAACCTTTTGCCTTTTCGGAGCTGCTTGCACGGGTGAGAGCATTGATACGAAGAGCCAGCGGAATATCAGAGTCCACTTTTTTCACTGTAGGGGATTTATCCATAGACCTTATATCCCGCAGGGTGACACGGGCAGGTACAGATATTGACCTGCAGCCCAGAGAATTTGCCCTTCTTGAATACCTTATGCGTAATGCCGGAAAAATCGTATCAAAAACCATGATCATGGAACATGTCTGGGATCACAACTTTGATCCGCAGACCAATGTTGTTGAAACACGAATATGCAGATTACGGGACAAGGTAGACAGGGCCTTTGACAAAGCCATGATTCACACTGTCCGCGGAGTTGGATATGCAATTAGAGAAACTGCTTAAGTTCAGACGTACACTAGTCTTCAGGTTAACCCTCCTCTACACCTTAAGCATACTGCTTTTTTCGGGCGCATTTCTTGGTTATCGCCTTTATAGAGATTCCGGACACTACAGCAACATTGATGATGGTCTCCTGAAAGATGCATTATTAACTTCCCAGCGGCTGGACTCAATGACAGGAATGAGTAAAGGTGAAAAAAATGAGTATTTAGACAATCAGACAAAACGCCATTGGACGCTCTTTACCCGCATTCTGGGATCAAAAGGTGAAGTACTGGCATCATCCGACACATCATCACTTAATATAGACCTTAACACCGCTGTTACTAAAGCTATCAATCTTGATACGGGTCATGTTTTTGATACAGTGCTTCTGCCGGACGGACATTATACTGCACGCATCATTTCCTATAAAGTCAGCCCGGACATAATTCTCCAGATCGGGACATCCCAGAAAAATCTTCAGAGGATAATAGAAAAACGCTGGAAAGAATTCTGCCTTGTACTGACAATCCTTATCGTCTTTTCAATTTTTGTAGGCTGGTTTGTTGCCAAGTGTGCTATCTCAGGTGTAAAGGAAATCACAAAAACTGCAATTGAGATATCTGAAGGAAACTTCAGCAGCAGGGTTCCGATTAAAGGCGGAGGAGAAGAGATAGACAAGCTTGCGACAACATTCAATGATATGATCGAAAAAACTGAATCACTGATTAAGGGAATGAAAGAAATCACCGACAACATGGCTCACGATCTGAGAAGCCCGATCACAAGGATACGCGGTGCCGCGGAAATGGCGGTAACAGGCGGTGCAAATGAACAGGACTATGAACTGATGGCTGGCAACATTGTTGAAGAATGTGATCGGCTTCTTGCAATGATAAATACCATGATGGATATCTCCGAAGCTGATGCAGGACTGTCAAAGCTGAACATATCACAGGTGGATCTTGCTCAGATAACAGAAGAAACATGTGAGCTTTTCGGACCGGTTGCAGAAGATAAAAATATTAAGATCATCAAAAATATCAGCAAAAGTACAATTCACTTTGCAGACAAACAGAAACTTCAGAGAGTTGTATCCAACCTTCTTGACAATTCAATTAAATATACACCTGCCGGCGGAACAGTAACTGTCACTGTTGATGCAGATGAAGATCAGGTGATGGTTTCAGTAAATGATAACGGGGTCGGAATCTCCGGAGATGAACTCCCCAATATTTTTAAAAGATTTTACAGATGCGACCGCAGCCGTTCACTCCCTGGTAACGGTCTCGGACTAAGCTGGGCAAGGGCAATTATTCAGGCCCATGGCGGCAAAATAACTGCAACAAGTATCCTGAATGAAAAAAGTACATTTACCATGACCTTGCCCAGAATACCCCTTCACGCCTGATCTTTTTCACCCACAATACCAACATTGCCAATTGGTAATCTTAAGGCAATCTTCCGGTTATCTTTAATATGATACTGCAAAATTTCACAGTTTAAAAAAATAAACTGAGGATGCTGCTCATACATATGAGGGCGGCAAATAATGCAGTTTTGTCAACTTAAAACACACAGTTTTCAAGCTTTAATATATTGATAACCAGCCCGTTGCTGTTTCCGTTACAGGCAGTTCAAAGGGCATAGGGTTTTTATAGGAAGCGGTATAGTTTTCATCGTCGATATATCAGAAAATCTTTAATGATTTATGCTGATCTATTGATTTTTATACGTATCAAAAAGAGGGTTGAACTCATTTATAAGGAGGTGATGACACTAAAAGCCTTATTATAGTACAGGCGAATCAATCAGATCTATACTCAACCATAAAGCTAATCCCAATTAAGGAGGGGAAGGTATGACAAAACAGTTTTTAAAAAACAGATCAATAAAATGTAAAATCGCGCTCGGGTCACTGTTGATCAGCATGATTTTATCAATGGTTTTCACATCAGTTTCATTTGCGGCTGGTGGAGGCAGATATTCAGTTGATGCATGGTCATTCGGTGTGATGGCAGATACCCAGTGGACAGTAGCCAGCACATACGTAAAAGATGAAAATGGCAATTATGTATTGGATTTTGATGGAGATCCTACTGGCCAGAACCCTGAATATGTAAGCGCCGCCCTTGCCCGTACATTTCAGAATAAGTTTATCGACGCCGGAGTTAAATTTGTTATTCAGGTTGGAGATTTAACCGACAGAGCAGGTGATGCTGGTATGGCAGCGCGTGCTGCAGCAGCACAGCCGCTTATTGATGCAGGAATCGGGTTCTACCCCCTGCGTGGTAACCATGAGACATACGGTTATCTTTACTGGCGTGATCCTGACCAGAATGTAAACATCCCTGCTTTTAAGAGCAGTTTTCCACAAACCCAGGGTACAGCAAACACCTTTGGTGCAACTAATTTCAGCAGCCCTGACATCGATATATTAAACGGTTTAAGTTATTCCTTTGACTATGGCGATAACGAAAATAATGCCAGATTTGTTATAGTTGATGTTGAAGCTACAGAATCAACATATGAGGAAGCACCATATGACTCTGTATATGGTCAGGGATATTTCTATATATGGTGGACAGTTTTTTATTCAGGAGAAACAGGAATTGTTGATGGCCTTGGAAATGTACTTATAGCGCCGGAAACCTATTTTCGTGTAAGTTCTTCAGGTTCGCTGTCTACAAATTTCTATGGTTTTGAGGTTGATTATCCTGTTGCAGACTATATTGTATCTGAAAAAGGCGGAGTTGACGGAGAATACTGGCCGGCAGATCAGCAAAGCTGGATCACCGAGCGCCTGGACAAAACAACCCGCGCTACAGAACATGCATTTGTACTGTCACACAGGGGCCTTATGGGAGCCAACCATGCAGACGGTCTTTTCGGAGGAAACCCGGGTGTAACACCTGATGCTCAGAATACATTCTATGCCAGCCTTGCAGACAACGGTGTAAAATATATGCTGTCAGGTCATGACCATCTTCATAACAGGGCTATTGTCACAAGCCCTGACGGAAGCAAACAGGTCCAGCAGATTATCCATATGGCTGGAAGTACAAAATTCTATGGACCGGACACTCTTGACTCTTTTTCAGATACTAAAGACCGTGAAAAACAGATAGCACAGGATCTTTATAATGTTGGATATTACATTTACACAGTTGATGGTCCACGTGTAAACGTTGAATACTACGCTGATGCAACAGGGAATTTTCTTGATGGAGAAGACTATCCATACGGACCCGTTAATGCAGAAGAAGGGCAATTCCAGGATCCGCTTCACCTGCCCGATCTTAATTTTGTAAAGAAAGAAAACTACGGTTACAGTACAAACGGACAGGAATTCATGATCGCACAGGGCGAATCATATACTGTTGTAGAAGACAGCTTCGGAAGCACAAACGCGAAAATCATATCCGGCACAAATAACAGTTCATCAACTGACTTCACCCCTTACGCAGAAGAAGAACAGCAGGTTATTGATGAAAACGAAGAACCTGTATACGTACCTGTTCTTGATGAAAATGGTGAGCAGGTTTATGAACAGGCCACAGATGAAAATGGCGACCCTTTATTTGATGAGTTTGACGAACCGGTTATGGAAGCAGTAGTTGAGCCGTTAATGGAAACAATAGTTGTAAGTGCCCCGCGTAAATTAAATAAAACAGTTAATACCGGCTGGGTAAAAAATCCTGATCCCTTAAAACTGAAAAGCGATATCTTTTCTATCTGGGGAATGGGTGAAGTGGATAAAGAACAGACTGATACCTATGTTCTTTCAATGAATTTCAAGTTCAGAAGAGCAAGCCAGATTAAAGGCGGACTTATGGGTATAGCCACTTACGTTGACGGAAAATGGGTAAACGCAGTGAATGAAAATTTTGGCGGAAGAAAAAGATTTGTTGTGGGCCCGTACAGTGAAAAATATGGCCTTGGCACCTATGGTGTTGACCCGGCAACCAGTACAGCATGGGCAGTTCTAAATTACAATGCTGATTTTGCAGTTGCTAATGGTATCGGAGTTATTCCCCAAAAGAGAACAAGAGTCAGAAGATAAGCCCGTCAAAGCATAAAGTAAACCAGTACCTATATTTAAACATACAGGTACTGCTGAAGCGTTACGGGGAAAAAATCGGGCGGAATAAAAATCTCTCAAATGTTTTTACTCCGCTCCGATTCAGAGATATTTTCTAATAAAATGGAGGATTTTCAATGAAACATATATTGTCTTTTATTATGATCTGCGTTGCCTGCCTTTTTGTTGTCAACTCAGCATCGGCATTTGTGATAGAGCCTGCTCCGGATGATCCAATGGAATTTCTTGACAGCTCATTTTATTTTTCGGGCGGAGCAGCAATTGATACTGATGATGATGCATTAATATTCGATGAGATGTACAGCTATGACAACATGTATGTCTATAATTACAGTTACTATGTTGACGCTCAGACACTCTCATTTGATTATTATTTTGCAATCGCCCCGGGAAACACAGATTTTCTTATCTTTGATATAAATTATGATAATGAAATGCCTGTATTTGAAATCGGCAGTAATAACACCGATGGAATTGATTACACTATATTTGAAGGATCATTTTCTGTGGACCTGAGGCCCTATGCAGGCGAAACTGTTTCTCTGGTTTTTGGATTTGAATGGGATGACGAGTACATTGGCTCTTATGGCGAAATAACAAATGTGGAGGTATCATCAGTACCGGTACCTGCTGCAATCATACTGCTGGGCAGTGCTTTAATCAGTCTTGCGGGAATGAGAAAGAAAATAAGATCATAGTTTTTAGGTTTTAGTTAAAGAAAATACTTCTACGGCAAAATTTATGGAAGTATATTAGAGTCAATTTTGCTAAGCATGGCTGCCTGTAATTGACAGGCAGCCTGGCTTTTTTTTAAATTGAAGATAATATTAAAAAAATATTGAAAGGATAGAGAGAAGTATGCCGGTCTTTCTTCTACAAAAAACAGATTTATCCCGCCGCATTATTACAAACATAAAATCAAAACATTTATTAACTCCATTGATCTTACTTATAATGCTATGCATAAGCAACTGCAGCGGCCCTCAGGATTATGCACAATCATACGTGATAACAATTAACGGGAAAGTGACAGGTAAAGAAGTCGTCACTGAAAAAACCGATATAAAAGGAAACAGGATATACTTGAGCGAGCAGGAAAGAGATATTAATGCCGGACCTGACAATATAAAAAAACGTATTATTAAAACAAAAACTGTTTTCCCTAAGGGAGAAATTTTTCCATCCTTATATTCATATGATTCCAATTCAGGGACATCATTTGAAATAAAATTGGAGGGAGGAAAAATAATACATACTGTTAATAAAGATGGAACGCCTCAGGAAACAGTCACAACCTATGAACAGGGAATGCTTATTCTTGATCTTGGTACTTTTCATACAATAAACTTCTGGATCAGCGGCTGCAATTCCGATATAAAAAAGGAGCAGACCTTTAAAACATATACGCTTCCTTCTTCTACAGTAAGAACGGTATCTGTAATACCCGGAAATGAATTGATACCTGAAAAAGAAAGCAAAAAAATGAGATTAAAAAATTATGAAATTACCGTCAGAAAAAATCTCACGATACGGTTATGGGTTGACGAAAATAACCGCCTGTACCGTATGTTTGTAAAGGGCCCCAATATTGATATACTTCGTTCCGATCTGTTTGACCGATTGAATGCAGGCATTAAAAAGGTAAGCATGAATGAATAAAAGTATCAGAAGTTCACTTATAGCAATATCCATAACAATAGCTCTTACTGCTTTAAAATTTATTTTTTACTACATCTCCGGCAGTATTGCAGTCCTTTCAGAAGCATGGCACAGCTTCAGTGACATAACGACATCACTGTTGGTCCTTTTTGCTTTATTTAGAAGTTCTTCTGTAAAAAAAAGCGCATCAGAGAAAATTGATCAAAAAGCGGAAAAAGAAGACACAAATAGAAACAGCAGGCTAAGAGAACTTATAAAAAATCTATTAGGTGAAAACATTGAGGCTACTACCTCTCTGATTATAGGTATATTCCTGACATTTATTTCAATATCACTAATCATAAATGTTTATAACACCAGCATAGTACTTATCGAAAACCCGCTGATAACCGGTATTATTTTTCTTGTATTGTCTCTGGGGTCTTTTTTTCTATCCAAATTTTTATCGGATGTGGGCAAAGCTGAAAATTCTCCGGCCCTGATCTCAGACGGTCTTCATTCAAAAGGTGATCTGGTCTGTTCAAGTTTAACAGGTCTTTCACTAATTTTATATCACTTCAGATTTAATATAGACAGATGGGTAAGTTTAGCCATTGCACTCTTTATCCTGTCCTTCGGCATAGAAATAATAATCAATATTATTATTAATTTTCATAAAAAGGAAAAAGAATTTCGAATGAATTACCGAATATTCGAAATCTTTAATTTTATACTTACAAAAGAAACATATATCAGACTCTTTAAATGGATCGATACCGAATACAGTATCGATATCCTTAAGTCTAAACTCTTTATCCAGCTTGTCCGTCTGTTAAAATTCTCAGGATACACTCTTGCTGTATTGTTTGTATTATCCGTTTTTTACGACATGGGATTCCAGGTGCAGATGGATGAAGAAGCTATTGTTGAAAGGTTCGGTAAACCGGTCACAAAAGAAGCACTTAAGCCCGGCCTGCATTTCAAGTTCCCTCGTCCGATTGATATGGTAAAAAAAGAAAAAACAAAACAGGTGCAGGAACTGTATCTGGGAAATATTTCCAGAGAAAAAGAAAAACCCCTTATATGGGGGAAAACCCATGGTGAAGAAGTCCACTTTATTTCGGGAGATAATAATTTTTTTAATCCTTATATTATCATTCATTACAGGATTAAAGATCTGTATAAATATTATTACAATCTTTCAAACCCTCAGGTTTTAATAGAGGATATTACCTATAAAACTCTGCAGAATGTTTTCACATCAAAATCCTTTTACGAGATTGCCATCACCTACCGCAAAGAAATTGACTTTGCAGTTGAAAAAGCTCTGCAGCAGGAACTGGATAAATTAAATACAGGAATCGAAGTCATAAGCGTGAATGTAAAGGATATTCATCCGCCTATAAAGATATCGAAATCTTTTGAAGAAGTGATTGCAGCATACCAGGAAAAAGAGGAAATAATTAACCTTGCGCTTGAATATCAGAACTCGGAGATACCCTCTTCACGGGGCCAGGCCTATAAGGATATCAGCAATGCAAATGCATATGTAAACGAAGAAATACTGAAATCCATTGGCGCTGTTACAGGTTACCGTTCAAAACTGGAATCATATAAAAATGCAAAATCCATTATAAGAAAAATTCTGTACTATAATCATATAGCCGAATCCATGACTAAAAATAATAAAATTATCGTTGACCCAAAAACAGGAAAACCCAATCTGCTTTTACGCTCGGGAAACAACACAGCCTTTGACGACTGGACAATGGAAGAATAAAGAGGTTACAACAGATATGAAAAAAATATTATCAGTGCTCATAATCATTATCATTGCAGGCCTGACCGCCTATGGTTCTTTTTTTACCGTCAAGGAAGGATCAAGAGTGATAGTCACCCAGTGGGGCAGGCCCATAAAATCCATTGAACAGTCCGGGTTAAATTTCAAGCTGCCGTGGCAGAAGGTAAACACCTTTGACAGTAAAATAAAATGCTTTGAGGCACAGACGCTCCAGCTTCTGTTAAAGGATAAAAACCCGATCATTGTGACATGCTATATTGCATGGAGACTCGACAACCCCGGTCTGTTCTTTCAGTCGCTTAATAATGACGCAAATGCAGAGTTAAAGCTTGGGGACATGGTTAATTCTCAGCTGGGTATTATCCTGAGCGATTATGAGATTGATAAAATAATAAATACGGTTCCTGAAAACGTTAAACTTCAGGAAATATATAACAAGCTCAAAAAAGAAGCCAACATAAGAACCCAATCAAAATACGGTATCGAGATTATACAGGCCGGGCTGAAAAAAATCATATACCCTTCTGTTGTAAGTAATGCAGTATATCAGAGGATGAAGGCGGAACGAACAAAAGAGGCGGTTAAGTATACAGCCGAAGGTGAGGAAGAAGCCACCAAAATGAGGGCCAACACAGACAGGGAAGTAAAAGAACTGCTGGCAAAGGCGTACAAAGAGGCTGAAGAAATTAAAGGAGAAGGAGACAAGCAGGCTTTAAAAATTTATGCAGACGCCTACAGTGAAGATCCTGACTTCTATAAATTTGTAAAATCACTTCAGGTATATTCAAAAATAATGGATAAAAATACTACCCTTGTACTGTCTACGGACTCGGAACTTTTTGAATATTTAAACAAAAAAGACGTTACAAAATAGAGCAGGTAAATAACTGATAATGACTAAAAGCATTAAACATCATTTAAAAGATTCTACAAAATCATTATTAAAATATTTCATTCTTGTTATTTTAACAGGGCTGTCTGCTGTTTATCTTTTATCAGGTTTTTACAAGGTTTCGGAAAGTGAACTGGGAGTTCTCCAGAGGTTCGGCAGGGTCATTGACGGTAAAGTTGAACCGGGCGGACACTACAAACTGCCATGGCCTGTTGATACAATTACAAAAGTACCCGTCAAAACAACACATACCCTGGAAATAAAAGATTTCTCTCTGTCTATTGCCGATGACAGGTCAAACAGTTTTAAAAAGGCAACAGGTCTTTCGAGCTACTGCATTACAGGAGACAACAACATTGTATTTATTGATTATCTGATCAGATATAACATTGTTGATCCGGTTAAATATCTATTTAATATTAAAAGCAATGAAGATTATTTAAAGCAGATCGCATGTTCTACCGCAATAAAAAGCCTGGCTTCAAAAACAGTGGATGATATTCTCACTGTCGGGAAAAAAAGCGTTGAAGTCTACCTGAAAAGAGAAATACAGCAGAACCTGGATGAGCTTGAAAGCGGACTGGGAATAGGTGCTATTGAAATCAAAGAGGTCTCGCCGCACAAGGGTGTAAGAACCTACTTTGAGAGAGTGATAAATGCACAGATCCAGAAAAGAGAACTGATCAACAACGCCGAATCATACAGGAATGAAAACATCCCGAAAACAAAAGGGATGGCAATGCAGATAGAAGAGGAAGCCAGGGCCTACCAGACAGAGGTAGTAAGCCGTGCACAGGGTGAAGTTAATCGATTTAAACAGCAGCTTGACGAGTACAGCAAAGCAAAAAAGATTACAAAACAGAGAATGTACCTTGATTTTATTCAGGACAAATTTCCCACCCTAAAAAAAATAATACTTGTTGATAATTCAGGAAAAGAGCAAATCATTGATTTGAGGCTCATTTCAAATTAGGTATCTAACCATCACAAAACCATCAGATTAAAACAATAGATAAAATATGGAGCTATATATGAGTAAAAATGAGTACCTAACTCAGCAGTCTGAATCAGGAAATATTAATATTTCATCTATATCAAGAAATACATCAGTTATTATTATTTTAACTTTACTGCTGATGTTTATACCGGAAGCATCCTTCGCAGAAGGCGGGGGAAGATATCATTCGGAAAACGCATGGTCATTTGGTGTTCATGGTGATACACAATGGACTATAAACAGTAATGAAGCCAATCCGAACTTTGTAGCAGGATCAGTTATTACTCAGATTAATGCTGAACTCATAAAACATGGTGTAAAACTTGTTATTGCCATGGGTGACATGTCCGACAGGGCCCAGCCGGGAGCCATGGCAGCAAGGGCAAAACTTGCTGAACCTCTGTACGAAGCAGGTATAGGTTTTTTTCCTATACGGGGAAACCATGAAACATACGGCTGGCTGTTTAACTATGCCCCGATTGAAGCAGAGGTTTCCGAACTTCGGGAAAACTTTCCACAGACTCAAAGGGAAATGTTCGGGGCGTATAACCTTTCAAGCCCCGAAATTCTGGATAGCAGCGAAAACAATGCACTCGAAGGACTCAGCTACTCCTTTGACTACGGTCCAGAGAACAGCAATATAAGATTCGTCTTTATGGATACAGAGGATGTTGAGTGTGAAACAACGGTATTTGAGCGTAACGGAATGAAAAATCCTTTCTGGCCTAAAAAGTGCCGCAACTACCCTGTTCCTTCTCAGCAGGACTGGATATCGGAACAGGTTAATCTGAAAACACGCGATACCGTACATGCAATAGTTTTATCCCATCGCCCGCCTATGGGACAGAACCACATTGATTCTCCCTTTAACAGGACCACATTATTCGGTGAAACGCCATATTACCTTAACAGCAACATTGAAGCCCAAAACTATTTTTTTGAAACCATGGCAGCAAACAATGTAAAACTATATCTGGGAGCCCATGACCATCTTCATCATAGATCAATCGTTAAAAGCCCGGATGGTAAATCCAGCATTCAGGAAGTAATCACTGCCGGACTGAGCACCAAATTTTACACACCCTCTCCTATCCCTTACCCAAAGCATGACAGAGCAGGAAAGATAACAATTGAGGATCAATGGTTTGGACAGAAAGCACGGGAAATACCTGTAGCACAGGAACTAAAAAATATAGGCTACTACGTATACACCATAGACGGACCGCGCCTGACTGCAGATTACTATTCGGATGAAAAAGGCAATTTTCAATCAGGCAATAATTATCCCTACGGCGCAGATAACCCGGATTACCCGAAAGGAATTACACCGAAACTCAACTTCATAAAAAAGGAAACATTCGGCTACAGCCTTAATGGTAAAGAGTTTATAGTGGAACACGGAGGCTCATATACTGTTGTTAAAGACAGCATGGGTAAAACAAAAGCCGGGATACTTTATGGAATCAACAACAGCTCCATGACCGATGCCAACAACAGGTACCTTGCCAAAACCGTGGAAACCGGCTGGGTGGCTAACCCTGACAAAGAGAGATTTAAAAGCGATATATTTTCTATATGGGGAATGGCTGAGGTCGGAGAGAAGAGCAAAACAGATGTTTATGTTCTTTCCATAAGCATTGATGCTAAAAATAAACGCCCTTTTAAAAAAGGAAAAGCGGGAATAGCTACTTATGTAAACGGAAAATGGGTCAATGCGGTTGATGAAAACTTTGGAGGAAAAAAGAAGTTTGTAACAGGGAAATACAGCCCTGATTACGAACTTGGAACATACGGGATAGATCCCAGTACAAAAACAGCATGGGCCGTACTTAACTACAATGCTGATTTTGCTGTAGCATTAGACATTGAACCGTAAAATAATAAGATAACTTTACAAGCAGACCATGATAAGTATAAATTGATATAATCTGCTTTTAAAATTAAAAGAGAGATATTTTGCTGATTACAATATTAAAGAACGATGATGAATCTCAGGTTAAAAAGATGTTGGACCTGCTGGCATCGGTTGACAATGATTTTTTACCTCCGCTTTCTTCAAGAGAAAGCTCATCCACAATTAACTTAAACAGTATGAGTTCTGCCAATGGTCTGCAGGACTACCTGAATTCATTAAGGACGCAGAAAAACTACTGTATCATGGAGAATGATAAAATCATCGGTCTGGCATCCATTCGGGAGAACCATCGTCTGCCTGATCTTCCTAAATGGTCAGAATGTGAATATCTGACAACAATTGCAGTTTTACCGCAATACAGAAGGCAGGGTCTGGCCATAAAGCTGTATAAGCTTATATTTACCCATACGAAAGAATCTGTTAGTAAAAAGCTTGTTACAAGGACATGGCATACAAACTATTCACACATCAATTTAACACAAATATTGGGGTTTAAAGAGATACTCAGGATCAAAGACCACCGAATGCCAGGGTTGGATACGATCTACCTGGGTATCTCATTTGAAACAGGAATCACCTGATGACATCTTCAAAAATATCGATAAGCGTTAAATACGATTTAGGCGGCAGAATAAAAAACTATAACAGGCTTTTAAATCTGCTGACTCCTCTTGGTTTTAAAAAGAAAATAGAATCACTTTCCATTTATAATTTCAGCTACCTTAAAAGGGTGGAATCAACCCTGGAATCAGATAAAAAGGATACGGTCATAACAGGTGACTGTACCTGGACATTAACCTACAGCATTGATGAATTCGGTATTTTTACCATATTGTGCGAAAGCAGTGATATTGAATGCACCCTGGACAATTTTTCTCATCAGCTTTTACAGATATATGATCTTTTTGTAGATGAAAAAAACAAAGATTATATTCTTTACCTGAAAGATAAAGGCCAGATAAAAAAAGGGCTTAAAGACAAAACAGTAGACACTGCTGATCTGACCTTTAATTTTCGAGAAACCATCGATTACTACAGATCGTTTCTCAAAAAAAATGACCTGATCGACCCGAGGGATGAGACTTATTTTTTTCATGATTTCAGGACGATATTTCAAATACCCCGTGAATTTATGGATTCACCCGATATCAGCAACCTGCTTGCATTAGAAGTGTCTGACTATCACCCGGAAGCAAAAAAGGAAATTGATTTATTCGGATGCGGATACAGCAATACATGGTGTTTTATAACGGAACGTGATTCTGATTTTTTCTCAAACGGCCTTTTCCATCTTGCTCATAACTGCTGGTACCTGTCACAGATCTGGCTATATACCCTGAGTGATGACCTTGGAAAAGCAACTGTAAAACTTAACAACTTTTCAGGAGATACCAGGCCCATAAAAAGAATGCTGCTTAAGGTCCAGAAAAACAAAAGCAAAATACAGAGAGACCTTCAGGTTATTGAAAACGCAGATCTTGTTTTAAAGAGCAGCAAATATAATATGCGCTTAAGAAGCCTGTTTGATTCATTGAATATAAAACCTCAAATCTCTATCATTAAAAACCAGATCGAAGATATGTCTACTCTTCTGGGTGAAGGACACAGCTTTCTTCAGTCTGAGAGTAATGAAAACCTTGAAAAAAATTCAAAAATACTTGAAATACTGTTTGCACTTAATACCATAGCCGGTATAGGCCTTTTTCTTCCGGGGCTTTATTCCAACGGTGTGGCATCTAGCTTTAAGCTGGATTTTCCACGGCTTGCATCTCTCTGCATAATACTGTTATCAGTTATTATTTATATAGTGGTCTATATCCGTAACTCAAAAGTCAAATAATCTTTCGGAGGTTATATCAATGGATGATGTTAAATACCGGGTTATTTTTAAAGGAGAAGTCAGCACTGGATTTGATATTGAAGAAGTTAAACAAAAAGTAGGAGAGGCATTTAAAGCAGACACCAACAAAATCGAACAGCTTTTTTCAGGCAATGAAATAATAGTCAAGAAAAACGCATCATATGAGGAGTGTGAAAAAATGGTCCGGATATTTGAGGGTACCGGAGCCAGGGCGAATATCGAAGAAGAAAAGGACCTCTCACCGGAATCTCAGGGACCTCCGCCTTTACCGTCTATTGAAGAAAGAAAAAAAAGTATGGCAGGCAGAGCGCCCTTTAAAAATGCTGATGAAAAATTCTGCTCCACCTGCGGTGCTGTAATCAAATTAAAATCGCTTTCATGCCCCCGATGCGGAACAAAACAGATACAGACAAACAAAGGAGGTCTTCCCGGGGCAGTCATTGCACTGGCAGCAGGTGTTTTCGGAATTGCTATAATTGGAATTATTGCAGCTATCGCTATTCCTCAGTTTCATGCATACAGAACAAAAGCATACCAGGCAACGGTAAAAAATGAACTCAGACAGATATACACAGCACAGGAAGTATATTTTGATGAACACGATAGATACTCCGGCAGCCTGGAAGAGTTGAATTACTTCCCGCCTCTTGATGTTTCTATAGAAATAACAGAACTGGAAGAGGAGTGTTATACTGCTAAAGGGGAATCAACAAAAATTTCTGTAAGGTATTATATAGACTGTGATGGAAAGATAACTGAGGAAAAAGTCCGTCAGCCGGTTCGATAATTTTTCGATTACTGACATCTTTAACATTTTAAGCTGATTTATGGGCGCTGGCAGCCGGCTGCGTCTTTTTAACATCAGATCTGAACAGTACATCCACAACATTACGGATATACTGTTCATCTGATATTCCGTCCACGGCCTCCTGAGGGAATTTAACAATTTCCTTAAACCAGTCGGCAATTTCTTTAAACAGATCAATTCTGGCAGAAAGCTCAAACTCATCCCTGCGTAAAAGCGCCCTGAGAGCAATCCCGGCTTCATGTGGCGAAACTCGCTGCCTTAGCCGGCCAGCAAGATGCGGATAATCACGAAATGAATTATACTTGTCAGGAAGCAGCTGATCCAGGTCAGGTTCATTAGTATCGATTATCCTCACTACAATGGTATTTGCAGCAACATCTCCGAGTCTCTGGGAATAACGTGATAAAAAACAGATCAGCCCGCCAAAGGCATAGAATAGTGCCGGAAGCTTATCAACAGGGCGGATGATGTTTCGTAAAATTACCTGGTGAAGCTGGAGGTTCAGCCCCTGAATATCCATCACCTGAAGTTTAAAGATCCTTTTACCAAGGGTCTGGCCACGCCAGAAATACTCAAGCATGACTCCGTAAACAATAGACATTGCAAAAAAAGTCAAAACAGATACGGCAGATATAATATCACTGCCAAAGACTACAAAAATCGGAAATATTTTAGTCACAAGTATATAGCTCATAGCTAAAATACATCCAAGATCAACCGCCCAGGCAAGACAGCGAATTACCGGACCCGCAAGGCGAAGTGAAAACTCAATACCTTCAGGTGTTTCTATTATTAATATGTTTTCTCTGTTCTGTCTCATATCATTATTGCTCTACAGCTTTCTCAACTTTTTTATCTGCGCCGGACTTAAAAAGAAGCCATGCCAGCACAAAAAGTTCTATTATGCCGAAGCCTATTTTAATTGAATATGGCATCACCGGTTCGTGATACTGTGAAAAAAAGCTTTCTACAATGCCGGCCCACACAAGCATGACAGACAGCCCATATACTAAAGCCACAACATCCTTTGATATGCCTGCAAGCCGCTTTCTTAATGTCATATTTGAGCCGTAACCGATAACAGCCCCGGCAATAACAAGCCCTGCCTGTCCTCCCAGCAATATAGCCGGTATTTCCACGGCACCATGAGGAAGAAGCCAGCCGAATAAAAAGACTGACTCCCCTGCAAGCATATAATCAACAGCAACTGCCCCCAGTATAACACCGTTATAAAAGAGTATTATAATCGTACCTGTACCAAGGGTCATACCAAGCGCCATTGCAAAAAGGGAAACACGAATATTGTTTGCCATAAGCTGAGAAGAAAACAGAGCATGCTGCCCGCCCGACAGGGTTATTCCATTTTTTTCTTCCTGTTCCACCCTTTTTGAAGGATCGCCCATAAGATGGCTAAAGTTTACAACAACAGACTTTGCATCAGGATCAAGAGAGACGGCAAGCCCACCGAATAAGCAGCCGGCCAGGGTAATTGCAACGCTCAGATAAAATGCCTTTATATGTGCCCGGAAAGCCTTTGGAAAATTTTTTAAAAACCATTTATGGGGAACAAATTTTCTTGAATGCCTTCTGGTTTCGTGTATCTCACAATAGGCCTTTGCAACGAGGGTCTCAAGGTAACTCCTTATCCCGGTCCGGGATGAAAAGGTCATAAGCTTTCCAAGATCAGAGGAAGCTCTCTGGTAAAGATAATGAAACCGTTTGATACCGGCCAGGTCCATCTTTCTATCCCTGTCACGCTCAAACAGCTCAAGGATAGCTTCAAGCTCTTCCCAGTAGGGCTTTTCAGCCTCTATAAATTTTGGAATATCAATAATCATAACTGCTGTTTCTGTTTGATGTTTAAATACTGAGATATAAGCTGTGTATTCATCTTTTCATTATCAAGAAGCATAAAACCTATCCCTCTTTTCTTAAGCCGTTTTTCAAGCTGCACAAGGTTCCTGTAGGCCATATGCCTTCCAAGATTCCGGTACACATCCTTTGTTGTCTCCGCATCAGGGGATGAAAATATCGGCTTTGCTGCCCCGGTATTAAGCATATTGACAACAATAAGATGCTTCTTTGACAGCACTTCAATCTGCTCGATAAAATTATCCGCAAGAACAGGATCATCAAGACTTACCATAAAAATTAAAAGCGCCCTGTGCCTGATCCGTAAACTGATAAACGTGATAAGCTCAGAATAATCAGGGGATTCATTCATCGGCTGAAGAGTATAAAGAGCATCCCTGCATGTATTAAAATGATTTTTCCCTCTTTTCGCCCTTACAAACCTGTCTATACCGCTGCTGAAGGCCGCAAACCCGAAAAGATCTCCGATACGTTCTGTGACAAGCTCCATTATCAGGGCGGATGTTATGTACTTTTCCATGACGGATATCTGTTCATTTTCTCCGTCTTCATTTTTTTCATTAACTGTGACCATCCTGTTGCTCATACGTGAAGCATCCATGATCACATAAACTTCCTGAGTCCTTTCAACCTGGTAAACCTTGGTTACAGGATGAAGCCTTTTCGCAGTCGCCTTCCAGTGTATATCCTCATAACTGTCTCCCGGGAGATACTCCCTCAGCTGTTCAAAATCCCGCCCCTTGCCTATAAGTCTCTGGCTGTGGATGCCAATCCCTCTTTTCTGATATAAGAAACTGACATCTTTTTTTTCACGGAACAGGTCAGGGTACACTCTTATCTCGGAACTGACTTCGGCTCTGACTCTTTTATTCCAGAATGTGAGAGGCGATCGTGCTCTTAAATAACAGGTATCAAGTATTACCCGGCCTCTTTTTATACCTGTGCAGGGCCATGAAATGGAAGACAATTCACTGTCTGCCGGAAGCGCCACACTCATATCAGAAGGTGCGGAAAGCTTTTCGGCAGGAAAAGGAAAGCCAATTTCCACTTCCTTTAAAAGGCTGCCTTTATTAAATACACGAACAGGCAGCTTTCCTTCTCTGTCCTTTGAGAGTCTGACAACATCAGGAAGCTCGATACTGATCCCCTTTAAACGTCCTGGGCTTAAAAAAGCATCAGCAATAACAAGCAGAATAAAAAGACCGGCTATTACAGAAAGCAGTAATGCATATACCGGTTCTGCACCGGATATAAAACCCGAAAATGGCACCAGTATTATGGCGGTCCAGATAATCAGCCTGTTGGTTGGGGTGATCATCTTGGTACAACCATCTCCTTTAATATATCTTCAATCACTTCAAGGACTGTCAGACCTTCTATTTCGTACTCAGGCCTTAAAATAAGCCTGTGTTCAAGAACAGGAAAAGCCATGAATTTTATATCATCAGGAGTTACAAAGTCCCTCCCCTGTATCGCGGCACATGCCCTGGCTGCAAGAAGAAGTGACTGGGTTCCGCGCGGTCCGGCTCCTACCAGAACAGCCTGATGTTTTCTGGTGCTCTGGATAATATCAACCACGTATCCTATAAGCTCTTCCTTGATAAGAGTTCCTCCAAGCTGTTTTCTTAAACCTGTAAGAACTTCTGCGGTTATAACCTGCTTTACTTCACCCCTTGTAAGAACATCCTCGGGCGCTTCTTCTGTCAGCATTCGCTGGGCAAGGTTAAGTTCATCATCCCGGCCTGGTGTATCCATGTTTATCTTGAGCATAAAACGGTCCTTCTGGGCTTCGGGAAGCGGGTAGGTACCTTCATACTCAATGGGGTTCTGGGTTGCAAAAACAGTAAAGTTAGGTGAAAGTACATGTGTTGTCCGGTCTATTGTAACTAGCCTCTCCTGCATTGCCTGAAGAAGAGCTGACTGTGTTTTTGCCGGAGCCCTGTTTATTTCATCAGCTATAAGAAAAGTTGTAAACACAGGTCCCTTTACAAGACGAAATTTATTTTCCTGTATATTAAACACATGGGTGCCTGTAATGTCTGTCGGCATGAGGTCAGGAGTAAACTGGATTCTTGAAAAATCACTGCCGAGCACATAAGCCAGGGTCCTGACAAGAAGGGTTTTTGCAATACCCGGCACACCTTCAATAAGGGCATGATTGCAGGTAAAAATGGCAATAAGGGCTTTATCTATCACGTGCTCCTGACCGATGATAACCTTTGATACTTCTTTTTTAACATCTGTCAGAATATCCTTAAGATCTTTTATATCTTCACTCATATTCGTTTCCTTTCCATCAGTTTTTTACATATGGAGTTGTATATTAGAAAGGGTTTCCCCCTTACATCTGCGACGCTCTCCAGTTCTTCTGCCGAAGGCTGATCAGGCCGGACAAATGCCTTTTCTTTAACTGCGGTTTTTTCCCATTCGCTGATACAGGTTGAAACAAGATCATTTACCGGTACATGACGCTGCAGCAGGCTCACAAGTCCGTCAAGATGATCCCGCTCTGCCTTTATACCATTTGACTTTCCGTTATCATCATCCGCCGGCGGCACAAAATGAGCCGCATTTTTCCAGATATAAAGACCTGCAACAATGATCAATGCCAGAAGCATCCCATGAAGCCTGTATTTGTAGGCGAGATCAATTATCCCGGTATCATTCTGTATACCGAAATGAGACTCATCAAAATAAATTTTATCTGCCGGCCCCACAAGCCATGACAAAAGTGAAGGATACCGGTCAGTCACCATGGCTTCATTGCTGAAAAGATATGAATCAGCACAGAGTATGACTGTTCCTGCCATGTATTTTCTTGATATAATCACAGGCCTGTTTTTTATTGTGTAAATGACATCCCATGCATCATCAAGATCTGTAAAATAAAAGTATGAATACATCTTTATTGCGGCAGGCAGGTCTGCACTTCCCTGATCTGTATTAAGATCAGCTGTAAGCATTTCTCCTTCATCCACCGTTTTTATTTTAAATCCCCATTTTTTAAAAAAGGAATAATCAGGCTTTTTTTCCTCTTCTTTTTTCTCTTTTTTATCCTGCTTTTTATTTTCTTTTTTTTCTTTTTTCTTATCAGCCGCTTCATCAGGTTTATAGTTTATGCTGAGAGGGCCGAGGGTTAAATTCGCAGGATAAAGTGAAATTACAACCCTGGTGCCGGATAAAAACAGATTTGAAAATATTTCATTATTTGCTTCACCCGGATTTTCCAGGGAGCTGTATTTAAAACCCGTTTTAAACCCCAGAATAAAAAGAGTTTTATCCTTTCCGCCTTCCCATGTGAGTGAAGTACTATGGTCGCGCATAACCGTGTTTCCGGGAATATCTGATAAACTTTCAAAAAATATCTTGCTCCCGAGGGGGGCGGACCTGAGCGATGAGTAATGGGGATAGACATCCCCCACACTAAACCTTAAAGAAAATATGTAATAAATTCCTGCAATAAAAAGAACAGCCGTTATAAAAAATACAAATATCAGAGACCTTTTAGGCATGAATCAGTTTCACCATCCTTTCATGGTCATTAATAAAACCATCAAGTTCGGTGCCGGTCACTTCATGCATGCCGTACCATGATCTGTCAAAAACCTTCACATCTCCGGAAAATATACTGATGAGTTCATTGTGCTCATGCCCGCGCCTTCTGAGTTCAAGGATATAGTCAAAATTTGTTTTATATCTTGCGATTGTAATGAGCTTTTTTTCAGCAAGCTGAGAAAGAATAGCCAGATAAAATGCCCTTAACGCAAGCCTGAAAGACTGTTCCTTCATCAGTTCATATCCCATATTCAGCCAGCGTTCTGTTGGAAGTTCAACCGGATCTACAAAATCATCTGTCAGATCAGGAACAGCAGGTATGCTTTCTCCGGTAATTTTTAAAGAGGGCTTTCTTTTTTTATACTGCCGCCAGACAACCACAGCCAGAATACACGCCAGCAGGGCAATAATAAGATATAAAATAAGGTGAGCATTTCCCTTCCAAAGGCCGCTGGATTTTGACCTGCCTTCCGATAAAAACAGTTTTTTAAACAGTTCACCTATTTTTTTTTCCAGAAACCGCATTGCAGGCCTGATAAAATCTTTCACATCTGATAAAAAATGATCAAAGGCATTTTCTTCATCTTCACTTACTATTTTTTCTTTCTGCATGCGCCAGGCGAATTCTCTTTGTTTTGATACTCTATCAATCGCCGCTCCCATGTCTTCCGCTGATATCATCTTTTGTGAACCCGAAGGCTCATTATTAGAAGCGGCCTTTTCAGAGGCTATTGAACTGCCGGCAAATACTGTAAAGATAATAAAAATCAGCATGTATGATATACCTTTACCCACACGCTTGAGATGAATAAGGTCCGTCAGGATGTCATCACCTGATTTCAGTGAGAGGATATAAAATGATCTGAGGGTGTAAACAGCCTTTAGAAGCGGATCTATAACCAGGTATGCCAGCCCGATTGCCACTATAAGGAATGTTGTATTTAACACGCTTGTACCGCTCATAGACAGAATGGTTTTTATGCCTGTGAGAGTTTTCAGCAATCCGGGGAAGTAATATAATAAAATACATATATTCAATAATATAAAAACTGAAAATACAGATATGATGCAGAGGATAAGATAATTCTGCCCGGGCCATGTACTGGCCCCCTGCCATGCCCTGCTGAATATTTTTTTTATAGGTTTCTCTCCGTCATCACATATGGAAATATTCTGGTAAAAGGCATAAACCCATCCGAATGGTACGGCTGCAGCTATAGCCAGCGGAAAAACTATAACCGCAGTTCCGGAAAAAAAACTCTGGGTAGATATCATCCGCAGTACCTGTTTAAAGGAATAGCGTGGCGAGGAATGAAGGCGGATAATAGAGTCTACTTTCCTGCAGTAGACAGCATGCCAGCATTTCATCCATATAAACATGCAGGTAAGACACAAAGACTCAAAGACTATATTTTCTTCAGCATAGCCGTTATGCCCCATATCGGTCCAGAAATAGAGGAATGATAAAACAAAGGGCAGACTGCCTATATAATATAAAGGAAGAACAGTCAGGATATTGCGCTTAAGGATAAAAGCGGCTTCTTCGACTATTTCAAGGGCGCCTTTTATCTTTTGTTTCTTTGCCATTACCTGTCCATCCAGCTTCCGGACCATATGGTCCCCTCATGAAAGGATGAGGGAATGGAAAGAAGAATAACGCCGATATAATAAAACATCAGCCAGATGATTACAGACCCTGAAAGGAACCGGCAGACATAATAAATATTGGAAAATAAAGTTGAATAACTTTCGGATTTTTTATTAAGAGACGCAAGGCATTCGGTGCAAAGCACGCGATCATCATGCTCAGTTATACATTCACGGCAGAAAAACCTGCTGCATTCAGGACATCTTGCCGCAGCTTCACGGCTTTTGTGATTATAACACTTCTGGAGCAGGAGATCATTCATGTCCTTCATCCGACATATCCGATCTGTTCAGTGCTGCTTCGCTCTGCCTGTTATATTCTTTTCTGAACATTGCAAGGAGTATAATACCTGTAACACCCACACCTATTGTATACGCAATAAACAGGCTGTAAACAGCCATCATCCATGTATGTTCTTTTACTGATATTGCAGCGCTGCTTTTAAAAAGTTCCCACTGTAAATATGCAAGTTTAGGATTACTCAGGCTTACATACATATACAGCATATAACTGAATACGTATCTGAGTCCCAGATACCCGGCGACTGTCCAGGAGAGAACCTTGACACTTTTAAAAAGATCGGATTTAAACTGTTTCCTTAATGATAAAACAAGAAGGGTTCCTATGGTCAGATTTGCGATGCCTGACAGCAGGGCCATGAAAGTCCCCGGATAAAATATATCCAGAATAAGAAACACGGAACTTGCCGCAAGTACAGCAAAAAGCACCTGATGAAATCTGCCGTCTTCATGTTTATCAATCACACCTGTCACGCCTGGAACAAAGTCAGAGGATTCTGAGGGTTCATCCTGTTTTGATTTTTTTATAAAATCTTCAGATACTGTCCCCTGGCTGTTTTCAATAAGAGGCTTAACCTGTGATAAAACTTTTTCCGCACTCTTAACCCGTTTTACTGAAGAAAGCTTTGCTGTCTGAACAAGGGTCTGAATATAACACACGGCCGTCGGACCTGATAAAACATTAATTACAAGAAAGATAAATATAATTGATGACAGCACAACACCCCATGCACCGGGAGAAAAAAACGCAGGGAACAAAAACAATATCAGAGCAAGTATGAGACAGATATTAATAATTTTCCCTGTTGATGTTTTCCTTGTTATTATCGACTGAATATCCTTATAGTAGAACCTCAGATATTCTTCCGAAAATGAAGTACTGTTACATGACAGAAGGTGATTATCCCCCCTGTAGAGTGCATTTGAACCCAGGCGGGATGTTCCCTTGATTTTTTTATACATACTTTTTTTTGACATATGCTTAACCGATGCAAAGAATAAAAAGAGCGATCAGGTAATCACTGAATAAATAAAAATACACCAGCCCGCAACCTGAATCAGGGCCAATATCAGTGAAAAAACCATGCGGAACCGGTGTTTACCGGTTGCACCCTCTGTCTGTTTCCAGTACCTGAGAACTATATAAACTGTTACCAGTGAAGTAATTACAGTTATGGGCCAGATAATAAGAGGAAGAACAGAAAACATAAGTGCGATATTATCATAACGGGTTCTTGCAGTTTCCAGCTTTTTTATCTTTCCTTTTTTCTTACCGCTTTCAATGCAGGAAATACAGAGGTGCCGGTCATCAAAATCAATGTCGCACAAGGAGCATAAAAAACGCCCGCAGTGAGAACATGATGTTACGGCCTGCTTACCGGGATGATAAAAACAGCCGGACTCATTATCCATTAAGAGCAGATCTCCGGATGCCCCGCCGGAAAACGTTTTAAACGCAGCAGGAAAGACATCCGCTCTTATTAGAGACCCGCAGATAGGACATGGACTGTAAGTCTGGCTGTTCAATACTTCATCAGGCAGCCCCGCAGAACAGTTTGTACATCTGACTATCAACTTGAAAATCCTTTCAGGCTACTTTCTGATTACCCTGGTGCTGCACATTCTGTCATGAAGTGCACGTTTTTCATCATCAAAGCCGACCATAATGTATCCGATACAAAGAACAAACGAGCTTACGATCTTGGCAAAATATCTGCCGAATGACCTCAGGTAGGATATCGGCTCACCTTCCGGTGTAACGATTTTCAGACCACATGCCATCTTACCGATGGTAGCGCCCCATTTTCCTACAAAAAATGTTTCGTAAAATACGTATATGGCCATATTGATTAATGTAAGCATTCCCTGAATCAGCATCCCCTGAGACGGGTCATCTCCACCCATTGCACTTAAACCGATAATCCCAAGTACAATACCAAAAACAAAATTAACAACACCCAGTATAATGGTATCTATTAAATACGCTCCGACACGGATCCAGAAACCGGCATAATTCATGTCTCTGGTTGTGGTTACACCTTCCTTTATCTTCTGAATAAATACAGGTTTACACCTGCCGCAGACATATGATTGACCATATTTAATCATATCATCCTTTGGAAAACTGCCTCCGCATTCGGCACATACTGCGGCATCGGCGTTTCCTGTACCTGATGCAGCATTAAGTCTTCCGTATTCTGTCCAGTCAGTCATCGTAGAATTCCAGACCAGAGTAGATGAAAGAATTGCTCCGCTTTTGACCATGGAGTCAAATTCTTCTTCGCTCACAGGCCCGATCTGTTCACCGGCTTTCTCATAATACCACTGCATAAAATCCCCCACTTAAATAAATTAATAAACGTCATATAGGATGAAAGAACTAAAACAGTATCTGATTACAGATTGCTGTCTATACTGCTTTTACTGATACTTATGAACAAGGCTCTAGAAAGTCCGGAAAATTACCGTGTCTCTCTACAGGATTTGCGTTTTAAATTTGAGATTTTACGTGCCTGTATAATCTTCAGGTTAGACACTGGAAAAGGGGTTTATGTTAATTAGGACATCCTGTATCAAAGGAGGATGCGCTAACACAATTAATACATTCGGATGTATTATTAAAAAAAACGGTCAAAAAATTCAATAGATATTTGAATATTTCATTTATTTTATCTCAGGGTCATTACATATACCCTATTTACTTCGTTTCAGCAGTAAAAAATTAAAAACTTCACAAATTCATCAATAAAGTTTATAGTTTATGCTTAGACAGTTAAGATTTTTATGATTGTAACCGATAATCTTTAACAAAGGTGTTACAGATGGAAATACAATCAAAATTTTGCTTTTCCTGCTCCTGGTAGCTGTTCTTTTATCAGGAGCCTGCATCGTTAAAGTCTTTAATTATTATAAGCTGTAAAAAGCCATTAATAATTCAAATTTGCTTCAAGTATAGTTCTGTATTTTAAATAAAGCGTTATAAAATTCAAATTAACCCGACTGTGACTTAAGTATCTAATCCACTATGGTTTTTTACTGCACACACAGCTTTATTACAGAAAGGAGTATAATCATGAAAGCATTATTAAAAATCTTACTAATACTGGTTATAGGATTTTCCTTTGGTACAGCAGCAAACGCCCAGGAAGATCTGTACAACAAACTTAATGCCAGGCTTGCCAGCCTTTATAAAAGCGGTAAAACCGAAGAAGCCATCAAGGTGGCAGAAAAGGCATTAAAGGTTGCAGAAGAAACCTTTGGAGAAAAACACCCTTACGTATCATCTTCGCTCAACAACCTGGCACTTCTTTATACTGCTGATGCAAAATTTGAAAAAGCAGAAGCGTGTTATGAGAAATCATTAAAAATTGCAGAGGAACACCTGGCAAAAAACGATCCCCATATCGTGAACATTCTTGAAAACATGATAAAGTGCAACGAAGAAATGGGAAAAATGGAAAAAGTCAGACTGCTTGAAGCAAAGCTGGATGATATACGTTAGCAGCACATGCAGCTTTATTAAAACGGGATTCTAACATTCAGGAATCCAGTTCTGCTCTGACGGCCCGACCGATTTTTTCAAGGGAATAGGGTTTTTTGATACAGGTTCCCACACCAAGGTTCTGTGCCTTTTTTATGTGTTCTGTTTCAGCAAACCCGCTCGCGATAATAGCTTTCTGTCCGGGATGGTTCTCAAGTATCTTTTTATAGGTTTCAAGTCCGTCAATACCCGGGTCCATAATCATATCAAGAATAACAATATCTGCAGAATTGTCTTTCATATACTCCACTGCATCTTCCCCGCATGGTCTGGTTACAACAGAGTATCCGAGTTTCCCAAGTATCAGCTCAGCAATCTGGCGCTGTTCCGGAACATCATCAACCATTAATATCTTTTCGTTTCCTTTAAACTCATCCAGGGCTGCAGGTTCTTCTTCATGTGAGCTTATGCCTTTCAGGGCAGCAGGAAAATATAGATCAAAGCGTGTTCCCTTTCCAATTTCGCTCTGAACATCAATATACCCTTTATGATCCTTTACTGCACCCCACACAACTGCCATGCCCAGCCCGGTACCGCTTCTGCCCATTGTCTTTTTTGTGTAGAAGGGTTCAAAAATCTTTGAAATCTCTTCAGAAGACATCCCTGAGCCGTCATCAACAATGCTGAACACCGAGTATTCACCTTCTACGATATCGTCATATCCTTTGACCGGCCTGTCCAGGTACCTACTTGAAGTGGAGATAGTAACTGTTCCTTCTCCTTCAATAGCTTCCGCAGCATTGGAGACAAGGTTCATAATACATTTAAACAGATGGACACTCGATCCCTCAATATTATTAAGGCCGCTGACATTAACAACTCTAAACCTGACATCAGGATGAAACTGTTTAATGTCATAAAACTCATGGCTGCTCAAAAAATCGGATATTATATTTTCAAGATTTACCACTTCAGTAACAGTAACACCCCTCCTTGCAAGCGTGAGAAGATCCTGAACAATCGCAGCGGCCTTCTGACCGGATTTCTGAATAATAGATACGGATTTATGGAGTCTGTGGTCTTCGGGGAGTTCCATCAGAAGCAGCTCAGGATATGTCACCAGGCCGGAAAGTATATTATTGAGGTCGTGAGCAACACCTCCGGCAAGTGTCCCAACCAGTTCCATTTTTTGAGCTTCATGAAGGCGATTCCTCAGCTCTGTTTTCTCTTCCGCCGCCTTCCTGCTTTCGGTGTTATCTTCAAACAGGCCTACACCGCCTGTAAATTGCCCGTCTTCATTTGTTATTCCGTGATAGGCAACCTTGAGAAAAAGCTTTTCTCCGCTTAACAGTGAGATAAAAACATCTTCAAATGCTCCTGCCCTGCCCTTAAGTGAGTCAGAAACAAGTTCTGACAGTTTTTCATTTTCAAGTATTTCAAAGATATTGATTCCAACTATACTGTCTCCGGATAAACCGGTTATTTCAGCAAATCTGTCATTTGCATTAAGTATAGTCCCTTCACCATCATAATGAATTACACCTGCTGGAAGATTATTAAACAGCATCTGATACCGCTCCTTGCTCTCCCGCAGAGCAAGCTCAATGCTTTTTCTGTGAGAAATATCCTCTTCAAGCCGGGCATTAATTTTATTGAGCTCAAATGTCCTCTCTCTGACTTTACTCTCTAGATCAAGGGCATATTTTTTAAGTTTTTCATCTGACCGGCTCAGACGTTCACTCATCCGGTTGAATTCATCTGCCAGTTCACCGATCTCTCCTCTGGTCTCCACCTCAACACGGTATGAAAGATCTCCATTGCCTATTTTTTTAACACCTTCCAGCAGACGGCTTATCGGACGGCTGATGGACCGGGAAAAAAAATAACATATAACAAGACCTGTCAGGATAGAGAAAAGAACAAACCATACGGCATTAAGAATGCGTTTATTTACTTCATCATTGACCCGCTCCAGAGAAATGCCAAGCATTATATGCCCCACCCTTTTGCCCTCATAATAAACAGGCATAGGAATATTTAAAGCAGCATGATCCAACTCAGGCCCGATATTTATTTTTTTTATCTCTGAGTCATGGGGATTACAGGCTTCGGGACCGGGTTTAAAATTATCATAGAGGACCTTTTCGGAAAGGAGAAGTCCGCCTTCGTTATAGATATACACATACAGAATATCCTTAATCCGGCCCAGCTGTGAGATGGATCTGTTAAGGATCTCTTTATCCTCAATAACTATTCCCTCTGCTGTTTTCTGTGAAAACTGTCTGGCAAGCAGTATCCCTTTTTCCATAAACTCATCAGACATAACCCTTTTTATATTATTTAATAGAAAAGAGGATATAATGGACATCGACAGTATCAGCAATGTTGAAACAAGTATGAACAATCTTGTCCGAAATTTTATCCGGAAGTTCGACACGATCTACCCTTTCTTCAAGCAGCAAAATCAGTTCAACTCAATCAATCCAGATTATCAGTGCAGTTACAGGAAGTATTTTTTACAGTAAGTAAGTTCCTAAAAACCCAGAATATTTTTTTAACACCTTAGTTTTTATTTTCCAAAAACAGCCATAGAGCTTGTCAGATTCCCCATAAAAATACCATAACCACGGATATTTCCCTGCTCTCCGGCAGTAAAGGTCCCGATATACGGTTTATCTTTCATTTTTTTATTGGTTTCATCAACGAGAGACTGCAGGTTTCTGCTGTTTCGGCCAAACTGCGAAAAAGCAGCACCCCGACAGTAAAAATGAATTCCGCCTGCAAGCTCCGAAATTTTTATTTTTCCGTCAAGCAAAGACTGCTGTACAATTGTCCCTGCTCTTTTTACATAGGCCTGCCTGGTGGCAGTAGCAAAATACAGGTGCTCATTCTCGGATATATCTGCTCCCGTTATCATCGATAAATCAGGGTTAACGGAAACCGGCACAACCACCTTTGTCCCCATCTCATCATCAGCAAGGTTATAAACCCTTACAAGAGCAAAGGCCCTTGACCATATAGCTGTCTTTTCCGAGGTATCTATATCATCAAGCCCGCCTTCAGCCCATTCCCTGTAGACTTCAAATGCAGGACGGTTATCTATCTCTTTAATGATACGCCTTGTTTCACCCATTCGGGTAACAACACCGGATTTTTGTCTGTCAACCGCTATACCGGAATGAAAACCGGCTCCTATTTTTGAATCCGCATATATCAGAGCAATAGCCATACCGTTTTCAACTGCCCTGCTGTTTGCCGTCACAAAGGTACCGCCCGGTGTACCGCCGGATATTCTTACATCTCCGCCGAAAACATACTCAACAGCCTTCAATACAGGCTCTTCCTTTAACTTTGAAGGAGCAATAAGGATGAGATCAGGCTTTTCCTCCAGCGTCTTACCGGCATCTTCTGCAGCCTCCTTTATGGCCTCTATGGTGTTTTCCTTTATCTGCATGGGCGTTACCGAAGAACTCATATCCTTTACACCTACTCCCACTTTCCAGCCAGGGGCCTGTATACCAAGGATTGCAAGAGAACCGTTCTTGCCGGTATGTATTCCGTCATTTGAGAACACTGCATAGGATCCTTCCATGCCGAATATTTTTGCCCCATTTAATTTTTTGTACAGTTCCTCTGCTATCAAAGAGTCATTCTTATAGGAAGATTCAGTTAAAAGGATTACAAGGTCGGGATTTTTTACAGCCCTGTTCATCATTGCATGGGCTTCCTCTACGGCTATGGTTTCGTTTGAGTTAACGCTCCATCCATAACCCATTTTTACATCAGAAGCATCACAGTCAGAAAAGGAAAATGCTGCAACTGTTAGAAATGTAGTAATTAAAATAACACATCGCTCGAACATCAGTATTGTACCCGAATATTAGTGCTGCAGTTCAACAGTGAACAATCATAAAATAATGATTCTTTTATTAATAAATTTAGGCCATCAAATACAGACATCGAACAAACTCACTGAAATCTTAAAAGATTTTTGATTTCTCCCGGTTATTTTCAAGAAAGAAAGGATGGCATAAATAAAAAAAAGCCGGTTAAACCGAAAGGATATTCAATTTAACCGGCAGTACAAAGCCACAAACAATAAACAGCTTTATTTTCAAGCTGATAAATTAAAAAAACGGGAATAAATTATCAGACTTCAAAAACAAGTAACTGTTGACTAAAATCTGCTAATCCGATTTTTTTCAATGTACCAATTTAATTTTCATTTGGTTTTACTTTTGTAATGCTGCTGACAGTGTCCCCACTGAACATAATAACAAATGAAGGGTCTTTATCGGTTTTCCCTTTATATGTCCACTGATCACCCGACCTTTCATCCGGTTTCCCGAGATATCTCTGCACAGTACTTATTGTATCTGAAACTCTGATCTCATTGCCATTTATTACGGCAGAAGTCATAAACTCAGTATCATTTGTTGAGGTTGTTACACAACTGCAAACGAACAGCAGGACCGCAAGCAAAAGGATAACTTTTTTCATTTCATTCTCCTTATCGGTTTAAGTTAACGGGATTTCATCAAGATTTGTTATGCTGCAATAAAAAAACATATATTCATAAATCTGTAAACACTTTTTTTATTAGGTATTACAGCTTGAATTAAGATTTTCTATTCTTTTTTTCACAACATGAGTAAAAAAAATTAATTATTAATGGAATCATCCAATCAGGTAAAAAAATATCAGGATTTTTGAGACTATTATCAGGAAATCATTTCATAAAAAAAAAGAGCCAGCCTGTAAAAGCTGACTCTCTTTTATACTGGAGGCGGCAACCAGACTCGAACTGGTGAATAACGGTTTTGCAGACCGCTGCCTTAGCCACTTGGCTATGCCGCCAAAAATTTTAAGGTTAATCACACTTGCGCGGGATTAACCTTTTATGTCTTTTTTGGAGCGGGAAACGGGACTTGAACCCGCGACAATCACGTTGGCAACGTGAGGCTCTACCACTGAGCTATTCCCGCAAATTTTTGGCCTATTTTAGTTTTTTTAAGCTTTTTGTCAACATAAAATAATAAGTTTTTTATAATAAATTATAACTGTCTATTTTTCCTGCCAGAATCAAGAATAACAAGGCTTCTACTTGCTCTGTTTTTCCCAGTCTTTAAGAAAATTCGCCAGACCTATATCTGTTAAAGGATGCTTTATAAGCTGTTCCATTACCTTGTAAGGTATTGTTGCAATGTCAGCACCCATTGTGGCTGCATCAAGTACATGAAGAGGATTCCTGATGCTTGCAACAATTATTTCTGTCTCATATCCATAGGCTTCGTATATGGTTACAATCTGCTCTATAAGCTCCATACCAACCTGACCAAGGTCATCAAGCCTGCCTACAAAGGGGCTTATGTAATCAGCACCGGCCTTTGCAGCCATGAGAGCCTGAACAGCTGAAAAACAGAGTGTAACGTTTGTTTTGATACCTTCTGATGAAAGTATTTTAACAGCCTTAAGACCTTCTTTAATAAGCGGTATCTTGATTACTATGTTGTCTGCAATCTTTGCCAGCTCTCTTGCCTCTGCAACCATGCCTTCGGCATCAGTGCTTACAACTTCAGCGCTTACAGGTCCGTCCACAATGCCGCAGATTTCGGTTATAAGTTCCTTGAACTCCCTGCCCTCTTTTGAAACCAGTGAAGGATTGGTGGTAACACCATCCAGCAGTCCCAGTTCGTTTGCCTTTTTGATTTCTTCAATGTTAGCGGTATCAATAAAAAATTTCATTTGCCCCCTCCTGAATCGGATATATTTGTTTATTTAGATTTTAATATAGTTACTGTTTTGCTTCAGCTTTATATTTTTCAGCACACTCTCTGCTGCAGAACATGATTTCCCGGCCGTTGATTACAGCGCCGTAGGCTTCGTTACGGGGAATATATGTTTTGCAGACAGGATCCTGAACCATCTCGCTTATCTCGCCTGCGGATGATCCGGACCCTGATATTTTTGAACCGCCTCCGAATGCTCTTTTAATAATGCTGTAAAGCATATAAATAATGAACGCATAAATCAGAACACGGATCAGTCCCATTAATTTTTCTCCATCCTTTTTACCTGCTGATCAGTTTCGGGAATATCATTAAGAATTTCCGACATTGTTTTCCCGAGTGTCGGATGTATAAGATCAGGAGCAAGGTCAGCCATAGGCGCCATTACAAACCGTCTTTTATGCATCCTGGGATGAGGCACGGTAACACTGATATCATTAATTATAGCATTCCCGTACAGAAGGATATCAAGATCGATCACACGTGAGTCCCACCTGATACCGGTCCTTTTACGACCCATTTTTTTTTCTATAGCCAGAAGACTTGCAATAAGATCACGCGGTTCATGAGTGGTATAGACAGTCAGTACTGCATTCATATACCAGTTCTGACCGCTGACACCCACAGGCTCAGTCCTGTAAAAAGGTGACAATGCACCTGTACTGCAGAAGGGATCAAGCTTGATTTCCTCAATAGCCCTCATACAGTTAGAAAACGTATCGCCAAGGTTACTTCCAACACCTACATAAACTGTTTCCATGCTGTTATTTTAACCCCAGAACATCCTGCATATCATAAAGACCTGCATCTCTGTTAACTATCCATTTTGCTGCTCTTACGGCACCTTTAGCAAAATTATTTCTGTTGTGAGCCCTGTGAGTCAATTCCAGGCGCTCACCAATTCCACCGAAAATTACAGTATGATCACCGGTAATATCCCCTGCCCTTACTGTCTGGATACCAATTTCTTCATCGGTTCGTTCCCCGATAATACCGTGCCGTGCATATACGCCTGTCTTTTCAAGATCTCTGTCAGTTGCTTCTGCGAGTTTCTTGGCAAGGCCTATAGCAGTTCCGCTCGGGGCATCCTTTTTAAGCCTGTGGTGAGCTTCAACAATTTCTATATCATACTCACTTCCCAGTATTTTTGCCATTTCGGCTGCTATTTTAAACATAACATTAACGCCGACGCTCATGTTGGGAGCAAGAACAATTCTCATACTTTCAGCAGTTTTTCTTATTTCGGCAAGCTCATCCTCTGTAAAACCTGTTGTGCCGATAACCATGGCCTTTCCGGCTGCGGCTGCCTTTTTAAGATTTCCAAGGGTGGCAGCAGGTATTGTAAAATCAATTATAACATCACCTGAATCAGCAATATCCTCCAGTGCCCCGCTTATCTTTACTCCGCACTCACCTATACCGGCCACCATTCCGGCATCTTTTCCAACATTGGGGCTGTCAGGATGTTCAAAGGCGCCTGTAAAATTGACACCTTCTGTTTCATTTATTGTATTAATAATCCGGACACCCATACGCCCGGCTGCACCTGCAACAATTATATTTGCCATTTCAACCTCTAATTCTTTATATCAACCCGTAGTTTCCAAGGGCTTTTTTCAGTTTTTCAAGATTGGCCTCAGACATTGGAGCCATCGGCAGTCTGAGTTCATCCTGTATTTTCCCCATCAGTGCGAGTGATGTTTTTACCGGGACAGGGTTTGTCTCATAAAACATCGCCTGGCAAAGGGGGTAAAGTTTAAAGTATATCTCTCTGGCTTTTTCAATATCGCCATTCAGCCAGTATTTTACTACATCGGAAGTGTCCTTTGGCGCAATGTTGGCCACAACGGAAATAACTCCCTTTCCGCCAATGGAAAGTACCGGAATAATAAGATTGTCGTCACCCGATAAAAGAGTAATTTTATCTCCGGCCATGGAAACAATATCAGTCATCTGGCCAAGGTTGCCTGATGCTTCTTTTATTGCAACTATTTCGGGTAAGTCAGCGAGCCTTGCAACTGTTTCCGGCGCAAGGTTTATGCCGGTTCGGCCAGGGACATTATAAAGCACCTGGGGCAGGGCAACAGCATCCGCTATAGCTTTAAAATGTCTGTAAAGACCTTCCTGGCTGGGTTTATTGTAGTATGGAGTAACCTGGAGCGTTGCATCAGCACCTGCCTTTTTTGCATGACCGGTAAGTTCTATAGCTTCACTTGTGCTGTTTCCGCCGGTACCGGCAATAACCGGAACACGTTTATTTACAGCCTCGATTGCTATATCAATAACCCTGTTATGCTCTTCAACGCTCAATGTTGCTGATTCACCGGTTGTGCCACATGGTACTATTGCACTTGTGCCGCCTTCTATCTGTTCTTCTATAAGTGCACGGTATGCATCTTCATCTATTTTTCCATCTTTAAATGGAGTTATGATCGCTACTATGGATCCCTGAAACATTATTTTACTCCTCATATATTTGAATATTCAGTTTATATCGAATACTAAAGAGCTTCTTCCTGTAATTGGCCTTTATATATTATTGAAGTTCCGCCTTCAAGCCATACGGACCTGAAGGTATTTCCCTCTTTTTCAAAATAAATTTTAAGCTCTTCACCGCCGCTGGTTGTCACTGTTACAGGTGATGACACTAGCCCCTTGATATTTGCAACAAGAGACGATGCAATAGCACCCGTACCGCATGCAAGGGTTTCGTTTTCTACGCCCCTTTCATAGGTGCGGACATAAAGCTGGTCTTTATCCTTTAGACTCACAAAATTAACATTGGTTCCATGAGGCTTAAAAAGGTCATGAAACCTGATGTTTCTTCCCTGTTCATTTACAGGGACATTTTCAATATCATCAACCCGGACGACAACATGCGGAACACCTGTGTTTATAAAACTAACATCGATCCATCCCGGCTCATGGGAAAGATCAATACTGGCCTTAAAACCTTTGGGAACAGGCATCAGCACCTTTACAGTACGTCCCGATACATCTGCAGAAATCCCCCCCGCCAGTGTTTCAAAGGTCATACTTTCACCGGCTATTCCGTTTAAAAGGGCAAATCTCGCAGCGCATCGTCCGCCGTTCCCACACATCTCCGCTTCACTTCCGTCCGAGTTAAAAAATTTCCATTTAAAATCGTGTTCATCTGAGTCAACAATAAATATCATTCCGTCTGCGCCCACGGATTCTCTTCTTCTGCAGGCCCTTTCGGCAAGATGACTCATTTTATCAGCAGGTATTTTTCCATCCCTGTTATCGATCAGGATGAAATCATTACCGGTGCCGCTCATTTTTGTAAACTCGATTTTTTCCATTTTTATATTAGTTTAAATCAATCACCTTGTTTTTAAAACTGTCTCTGCACTGCTATCTACAGAAAAGACAGGATCTGTCTTTCTGCCGCATCCAAAGGCTGTTGCAGTAAACAGTATTACAAGTACTGCAATGACTAATTTTATCTTTTTCAAGATTTCAACTCCTTTATTGCCTTTGCAAGACTCTTTTTAACAGCTTCCGATCCTGTTCCGCCGTGAAGGTTTCTTCTTTTTACTGCGGAGGAGGGTTCAAGCCAGTCATACACGTCTTTTTTGATCTGCCTTGCAAAGCCCTGCAGTTCCTGAAGAGTAAGTTCCTTAAGCCTGCGGTTTTCATCAATGGCAAAAAGCACTACACGGCCTACAACCTCATGGGCGTTTCTGAATGTCATTCCCCTGTTAACAAGGTAGTCGGCAAGGTCTGTTGCCATCAAATGACCTTCTTCGGTTGCATTTTTCATTTTTTCACTGTTAAACTTTATCTCACTTACCAGCATACTCAGTACAGTAAGACACTGCTCAACAGTATCTACAGTATCAAAAAGGCCTTCCTTGTCTTCCTGCATATCCTTGTTATATGTAAGAGGAAGCCCCTTCATGGTAGTAAGCAGCCCCATAAGGTTGCCGTATACCCTGCCGGTTTTACCTCTTATAAGTTCAAGCACATCAGGGTTTTTCTTCTGAGGCATAATGCTGCTTCCGGTGCAGAATGCATCAGGCAGAATAATAAAGCTGAATTCACTGCTCGACCATAACACTATCTCTTCACTCAGCCTGCTTAAGTGCATCATAAGAACAGACGAGGCAAAAAGGTATTCAAGAACAAAATCACGGTCGCTTACCGCATCCATGCTGTTGTCCGATATTGAATCAAAACCGAGTTCATCGGCAACCATGTTACGGTCAAGATCAAATGTCGTACCTGCAAGAGCTGCACTTCCAAGAGGAAGTATATTAACTCTTTTAAGGCAGTCGGCAAACCTGGCAGAATCACGCTTTAACATCTCATAATAGGCCAGAAGATGATGAGCAAGAAGAACAGGCTGCGCCGGCTGAAGATGAGTATATCCCGGCATTAAAAGAGTGCTGTTTTTATCTGCCAGATCAACCAGGGATATCTGCATTTCCTTTATAAGAGATATAAGCCTTTCAACAGCTTCTCTAACATAAAGCCTTATATCAAGAGCCACCTGATCATTTCTGCTTCTTCCTGCATGAACCTTTTCACCCAGCTGTCCGACTTTTTCTATAAGGGATTTTTCGACCATGGAATGAATATCTTCATGATCCAGCCCTGCAATATATTCACCCCTTGAAATCTCCCTTTTTATCTCGCCCAGGGCGCTTATTATCTGAGAGGCATCATCCTCACTTATTATACCCTGTTTGGCCAGCATTCGCACATGGGCCATTGACCCGTCTATATCCTGACTGTACAGTCTTTTATCAAAATTAATAGAGGCGTTAAAGGCGTCTACAATCTCATTGATATTCTCTTTAAAACGCCCGCCCCAGATTTTTTTTGCCATTTAAATGTACCTTATCATTTAATTAATAAACACCCACTGCATTAATGATAAATGCAATAAGCTGATCGCTGACGGCTGAAAGCCGACAGCCTGATTTCAAAGTTTTTTTGAAATTACTTTTTTTTCATCATGCTTGCAATTCTGAGTCTCAGAGCATTAAGCCTGATAAAACCTTCAGCATCAGCCTGGTTGTATACGTCTTCACCCTCAAATGTTGCAAACTCAGGGTTAAAAAGTGAAACATCAGACTTTCTTCCGACGGTTATACAGTTACCCTTATAAAGCTTAAGGCGTGCGGTACCTGTAACATTCTGCTGACTTGTGTCAATAAGGGTCTGCAGCATTTCTCTTTCCGGTGAAAACCAGTAGCCGTTATATACAAGGTCGGCATAGCGCGGAATCAGACCGTCACGAATGTGCATTACTTCTCTGTCCATTGTAATCGATTCAACTGCCTGATGGGCCACCCTGAGTATTGTTCCGCCGGGAGTCTCATAAACGCCCCTTGATTTCATACCAACATAACGGTTCTCGACAATATCAAATCTTCCGATGCCGTTTTTACCGCCAAGGTCATTGAGGTGAGCAAGGAGTTCTGCCGGACTCATTGCCACTCCGTCAACAGAAACAGGATTACCGTTTCTGAAAAAGATCTCCACGTATGTGGCTTCATCCGGTGCTTCTTCGGGAGATACGGACAAAACATACATATCTTCTTTGGCTTCTGCCCAGGTATCTTCAAGTATGCCGCCTTCAAAACTAATATGCAGAAGGTTTCTGTCGCTTGAATAAGGCTTTGCCTTTGTTACAGGAACAGGAATATTTTTGCTTTTTGCATAAGCAATGAGATCTTCCCTGCCCTTGAAATCCCATGTTCTCCATGGAGCAATAATCTTTATACCCGGTTCAAGGCCCATGTATGCAATCTCAAACCTTACCTGGTCGTTGCCTTTGCCGGTAGCGCCATGGCTTACTGCATCAGCTCCGGTCTTTCTTGCTGCCTCGATCTGCCTCAGCGCAATGAGAGGACGTGCAAGTGATGTTCCCAGAAGGTAACCTGACTCATACACCGCATTTGCTCTTAAAGCCGGGAACACATAATCCCTTGTGAATTCTTCACGAAGGTCTTCAATTATAACATCCTCGGCACCTGTTTTTATAGCCTTTTCTCTGATCTCTTCTACTTCGTCTCCCTGCCCCAGATCGGCAGCATATGCAATTACCGGGCATTCGTAGGTATCCTTCAACCATGCAAGAATAACTGAAGTGTCAAGACCGCCTGAATATGCCAGTACTATTTTATTTACTTTTTCGCTCACGATTTTTCTCCGAATTATTGGTTAAGCCCGGTCAGGCCGGGCAATAAAATTATTTATTTTTTAAAATTATCTTTTCAAGCAGCGCCTGATGCAGATGAAGCTTGTTTTCTGCCTGATCAAAAACAACAGAATTGGGACCATCCAATACTTCCGATGTAATTTCTTCACCCCGGTGTGCAGGCAGACAGTGCATTACAATTGCATCAGGTTCAGCAAGCTTAATAAGGTTTTCGTCAACCTGATATGCTTTAAAGGCTTCAAGCCTTTTAGCTTCCTGACCTTCATGTCCCATGCTCGCCCATACATCGGTATTGATAACGGCGGCGCCTTTTACAGCTTCTTCAGGATCATCAATAACCTTTATGTTATCTCCGCTGTTTTCCATTATCTGCGGCAACGGTTTATAGCCTTTTGGGCATGCGAGCACCAGTTCAAAACCAAGAATCTGCGCAGCATTGATCCATGAATGAGCAACATTGTTGCCGTCCCCTACCCAGGCTATTTTTATACCGGAAAGAGAGCCTTTTTTTTCTGTAACAGTAACCATATCGCTCAGCACCTGGCATGGATGATAGATGTCCGAAAGAGCATTGATTATGGGTATATCGGCATACTTAGCCATTTCCTCTATCAGTTCCTGTGAATAGGTTCTTATAGCAAGAGCATCAATATAGCGCGACAGTACCTTTGCAGTATCATAGGTATTCTCATCCCTTGACATTTGTGTGTCGGCTCTGTTCAAAAACAGTGTCTGTCCGCCGAGTCTGAACATTGCTACTTCAAAGGACACACGCGTTCTTGTTGATGCCTTTTCAAATATCAGACCAAGAGTATACCCCTTAAGAGAACGGTTTGCATTCCGGGGCTGCGATTTAATTTCGATGGCCCTGTCTATTAAGGCCAGAATCTCCTCCCTGCTTAGGTCGCTGATCGATAGTAGGTCTTTTTCCATTTAAATTTTCCTGAAGATTTCGTTTAAACAATTTACCAGTAGATCAATTTCTTCCTTTGAAATAATCAAAGGAGGAACAAAACGAAGTACTGTTTCATGTGCACAGACCGTTAAAAAACCATTGTCCATGCATTCGGTTACTATTTGCGCTCCAGGGATTTCGAGTTCCAGACCGATTATCAGCCCGTAGCCTCTTACATCCTTGATAAAGCTGTATTTTTCTTTCAGCTCACAAAGTCTTTCCCTGAAGTATTCGCCTGTTTCACTGCATTTTTCAAGTATGCCGTCTTCTATAATTGTCTTTACTACAGCTTCCGATACTGCAGTAACAAGCGGAGTTCCGCCAAATGTTGTGGCATGGCTGCCTGGTCCGAACACGCTGTTAAGCTCTTCTTTAGCCAGCATTGCACCAATAGGAAGACCGTTCCCGAGTGCCTTGGCCAGGGTCATTATATCAGGGATAACGTCAAAATTTTCATAGGCAAAAAGCTTTCCGGTCCTGCCCATACCAACCTGGACTTCATCAAATAAGAGCAGAAGGTCTTTTTTGTCGCATATCTCTCTTACGGCTTTAAGATAACCTGGTTTCGGACAGATAACTCCGCCCTCTCCCTGTATCGGCTCAAGCATTACAGCGCATACAGTATCATCTATAGCGCTTTCAAGTGCTGCGGCATCATTAAAGGGAACAAACTTAAAACCGTTAAGCAACGGATCAAAACCCTTTTTAATTTTATCCTGCCCGGTAGCAGAAAGCGTTGCCATTGTACGTCCGTGAAATGAATTGGTCATGGAAATTATAGTGTTTCTATCCCGGCCGTATTTTTCGTTTGAATATCTTCTTGCAAGCTTAATTGCAGCCTCATTTGACTCGGCGCCGCTGTTGCAGAAGAAGACTCTGTCTGCAAAAGAGTTTTCAACCAGAAGCTTTGCCAGCCTTGCCTGGGGTGCAGTGTAGTAAAGATTTGATACATGCACCAGCTCCTTTGACTGCTTAACAAGCGCCTCTGTCACAACAGGAGAGCTGTGTCCAAGGGCACATACTGCAATGCCGCCTACAAAATCGATATACTCTTTTCCGTTGTCATCCCATACACGGGAGCCTTCGCCTTTAACCAGCGCAACCGGAAAACGCCCGTATGTCTGAAACATATATTTATCCGCCTGGCTGCGGATGTCTGCTGTATTATCACTCATGGCTTTATTTCTCCTTGCCCGCTAAAGCCCCTACTTAATAATTTCCGTACCTATACCGCCCTTGGTAAAAACCTCAAGCAGCAGGGCATGTTCTTTTCTGCCGTCTATAATGTGCGCTTTTTTTACACCGTTTTCCAGCGCATCAAGGCAGCATCTTACCTTTGGAATCATACCGCCTTTTATTGTTTCATCTTTAATAAGCTCGCCTACCTCAGTTGATTTTATACTTGATATAAGTTCTCCGCTTTTATCAAGAACACCTGTTGTATCGGTCAGCAGTATAAGCTTGCGCGCCTTTAATGAAGCGGCAATTCCGCCTGCTACAATATCGGCATTTATATTGTAGGTTTCTCCGTTTTTACCGACACCGACAGGAGCTATAACAGGTATAAACTGGCTTTCAATAAGGCTTAAAAGCACACGGTTATCTACCTTTTCTATTTCGCCGACCATACCGATATCGATTATTTCCGGAGGCTGATTATTGCCCTTTTCCTTAATATATTTCATCTTGCGTGCAGTGATAAGCTGGCCGTCTTTACCTGACAAACCAACTGACTGACCGCCGTTCTGATTTATAAGAGAAACTATCTCCTTGTTCACCTTGCCGACCAGAACCATCTCAACCACGTCCATGGTTTCCTTATCGGTAACCCTCATACCGTCCACAAACTGTGATTCAATAGAAAGGTTTTTAAGAAAGTTACCGATCTGGGGCCCGCCGCCGTGAACAACAACAGGATTAAGCCCCACATATTTCATCAGTATAATATCAAGAGCAAAGCTCTTTTTAAGGCTTTCATCAACCATGGCGTTTCCGCCGTATTTAACAACTATGGTTTCATTATTGAATTTCTGAATATACGGCAAAGCCTCAATAAGAACACTTGCAGTATTTGGTGTCTGTTCGCTCATTTTCAACTCAACAAAATGTAAAATGTTTTAAGTCTTTTAGTTTTTAACCCGGCGAAGCCGGCGCCTTGTTTTTCAACCCTGCACCTTGCGCCCTGAACCTTGTACCCGGTTTTAAAGAATATACCTGCTAAGATTCTCATCTTCCATAATATCGCAAAGCTTTTCCTTTACATAGTCGCTGTCAATCACAACTTTCTTTGTCTCCATATCAGGTGCGTCAAAGGAGATTTCATCAAGAAGTTTTTCCATAACAGTGTGAAGCCGTCTGGCCCCGATATTTTCCGTCTGCTCATTAACCTCTGCAGATATTGAAGCTATCTCTTCAATTGCAGAATCTTCAAATACAAGTTCAATTCCTTCCGTATCAAGCAGGGCTTTGTACTGAGTAATCAGCGCATTTTGAGGTTCTGTAAGTATTCTTATAAAATCTTCCATTTCAAGAGAATCAAGCTCGACCCTTATGGGGAACCTTCCCTGCAGTTCGGGAAGAAGATCCGAAGGCTTGCTTAAATTAAAGGCCCCTGCTGCAATAAACAGGATATGGTCGGTCTTGACCATGCCGTATTTTGTAATAACAGTAGACCCCTCAACAATAGGAAGAAGGTCACGCTGGACACCTTCTCTTGACACATCAGGCCCCTGGCGCGATTCATTGCCCGCAACCTTGTCAAGCTCATCTAAAAAGATGATTCCGTTCTGCTCTATGTTGCGTATTGCGTCAGTAGTAACTTTTTCCATATCTATAAGCTTCTGAGATTCTTCCTGGAATATTACTTCAAGTGCCTCAGGAACTTTAAGCTTTCGTTTTTTATTTTTGCCTGGAAACATATTACCGAAAATTTCCTTCATATTGAATTCCATCTCTTCGATTCCGGTGCTCGAAAAAATCTCTATTGATGAAGGAACCCCTTTGTTGGAACTCTCAAGTTCAACATAACGGTTATCAAGCTTTCCGTCCTTGAGCATCTGCCTGAGTTTTTCTCTGGTTTTGCTGTTATCCGGCTGTTCTACCTTCACAACATCAACACTTTCTTCAACGTCCTCTTCTTCCGGTTCTGTCTCATCAGAAGCAGGAGGCACATCTCTTTTTTCCGGCAGAAGCAGATCAAGGAGTCTTTCCTGGGCCATTTCCTCAGCCTTAACCTTTACATACTCCTGTTCTTCCTTTTTGGTCATGTTAACGGCAAGCTCGGTCAGGTCTCTTACCATTGACTCGACATCCCTGCCCACATAACCTACTTCAGTGAACTTGGTGGCCTCGATTTTTATAAAGGGCGATTTAGCCAGTGTTGCAAGGCGCCTAGCAATTTCCGTTTTACCCACGCCTGTGGGCCCTATCATAATAATATTTTTAGGAGCTATCTCATCTCTCAGCTCCGGGGCAACCTGCTGTCTTCTCCACCTGTTTCTTAAGGCAATCGCCACAGAACGTTTTGCAGGGTCCTGGCCTATTATATATTTATCAAGTTCGGCAACTATCTCTGCCGGCGTCAGCATCTTCATTGGATTTTCCATCATTTAACCTTCATCACTCAAATCAAGTTCAATTGCTTCTATCACATCATTTGTATACAGACAGATTGTAGAAGTTATGTTCATGGCTTCGTTTGCAATGGCCATGGCATCAAGGTCCGAATGTCTTAAAAGGGCCTTTGAGGCTGCAAGCGCATATGGTGCACCTGAACCTATGCTTGCCACATCATCATCCGGCTCGATCACATCTCCGGTGCCTGAAATAATAAGGGTATGTTCAGCATCCATAGCGAGAAGCAGCGCTTCAAGATTTCTTAAAACCTTATCCGTTCTCCAGTCCTTTGCAAGCTCAACTGCAGCCCGTGTAAGATTGCCTTTATACTGCTCAAGTTTTGCCTCTAGTTTTTCAAAAAGATTAAAGGCGTCGGCTGCAGCGCCGGCAAACCCTACAATCACGCTGTCATCATACATATAGCGTACTTTCTTGGCCTTGTGCTTCATTATGGTTTCGCCAAGGGTTACCTGGCCGTCACCGGCCATCACACACCTTCCGTCTTTTCGGACAGCAAGAATAGTGGTTGCTCTTATTTTTTTTCTATTTTCTGACATATATAATTATTACCCTGTTACCTTTATATCTATTTTCTTGGATGTGCCTTGTCGTATACTTCCATCAGTTTATCCAGAGACACATGAGTATACCGCTGCGTAGTAGAAAGACTGGCATGACCAAGAAGTTCCTGAACCGACCTTAAATCCGCTCCGCTGTCAAGAAGATGCGTTGCAAATGTGTGTCTGAGGGAATGGGGTGTTATATTGTTTACAAGCCCGTATTCCCTTACATAATTTTTAATAATAGTGCTCACACTCCTTGAGCTTAACCTTCCGCCTCTGCTGTTTAAAAACAGCGGAACATTTTTTGTGCTTTCCGTTAAACCAAGCTTTTTTCTCAGACTTTCTGTCTGAGCCAGATAATCTTCCAGAACAGCCAGGGCCTTTTTTCCGACAGGGACTATCCTCTCTTTATTTCCTTTTCCTATAATCCGTACAAGCCGCTGTTTAAAATCAATGTCAGTTACATTGAGGCCGGTCAGTTCCGAAACACGTATCCCGCATGAGTATAAGAGTTCCAGTATTGCCTGGTTTCGTATCTCAGCCTGAGTTTCAGGTTCGGGAGAATCAAGCAGCATGAACATGTCATCAACATTCAGATACTCAGGAATATAACTGCCCTTTTTGGGAGAGGAAATTTCTGCAGCAGGATTGCCTTCGTTCATATTGTTTTTTTCCAGAAACAGAAAAAAAGTACGAATAGCCGAAAGCTTCCTTGATATTGTCGTTTTTTTATACTTCTTAAAAAGTCCTCCCAGATACGCCCGGATTACATGAAAATCTATTTTATCAACTTCTACTGATTCATTATGGTCATTTTTCTTGAGATAATCGAAAAAATATCTTAAATCTGTCTCATAACTTCTGGCAGTGTGAAGGGAGTACCCCCTCTGAGATTTCAGGTAGTCAATAAACCTTTCAATGTATTCGTTCACTGTCATTTTTCAGTATAGTTTCCATTACGAAAAAGTACCTAAGATAACATATTCATATTAATTGGCAAATAAAAAAAATACCCTGTCCATAAGGCGATTAAATAAGGAAGAAGCTTTAAAATAAACAGGTACAGAATTGTATATTAAGGTTTCATAAGAAAAAGAGATTGAGGTTACAGCCTTTGGTCCAGGGGCATATATTTATGAAGGCACCTTCAGGCTCTTGAAGAATGAGGAAAAAAGAGGAAATGATTTTTTAATGGCATTCTTTCAAACGCCTGATAATTCCTGTTTCTTCAATATAAGGAATAACAAGCCTGTACTTTGCACGTGTCATTGCCACATAAACAAGGGAGTCCATGCTCCTTCCCGATGTTCCGGAATCTTTAATATGATCAATACCCACGAGGTACACAAGGTCAAAATCAAGCCCCTTTGAACTGTGGATGCTGACCACAGATACACGGTCGGCGGTTACATCATACATCTCCTTTGTTCTTGCATCTCTCGATATCCATGAAGCAGGAATCCCGTATGATTCCAGGCTGTTTAAAACTCTCATGGGAAGGGCCCTGTTATCATAGGTAAACCTGTCCTGGCCATATACTTTATCATCGTATATTACAGCTATCTCAGACCTCTTAAACCCCTCATCTTCAATGGACCGTGAGATATCCCGGGTTAAAAAAGTCTCGATCTCACCAAAATTTTTAAATCTTTTTATTTCGGGATATTCGCCTGCAGATTCGGTATCTTCCGGAAAAAGGGACATCTGATTTTTGTTTTTTTCCGTTTCACCTATAAACTTCTGGCTGAACTCAAAAAGCGATTTTGTATTCCGGTAGGCTTTTCTAGTATAGTGTGTCCGGCCGCTGGCGTTAATTCCGGCTGCTTTCCATGTTGTTTCCCGCCTGTAAAGATCCTGATATGAGTCCAGCGCAATAACCAGGTCGCCCCCCGGTTTAACCATATTTAAGAGGACTTTCAGCATTTCATTATCAAAATCCTGGGCCTCATCGGCAAACAGGGCGTCAAAGGGTTCAAGCAGGCTCTCTCCTGCCCTCAGCTTTTCCAGTGACCTTTTAATTACCCGGTCATAGTAATCCCTGTCTTCATTTTCATAATGAACTTCTTCTCCCAGTATTTTTGAGCAGAGTTCAAAAAAATGAAGAACCTGAACACTTTCTTCACCGGCACTGATATTCTTTTCCTTAAGCAGTCTTTTTAGATAACTCACAAGGGCAATGTTGTAGCAGACAAATAATATCCTTTTTTTATCGGGCTGATATTTAAACAGGTGAGAACATCTATATAAAAGGATGAGTGTCTTTCCGGCCCCTGGAGGCCCCTTGATAATCTGATGGCCCGACCCGAGCTTTAAAGCCAGCCTGGCCTGAGATTCATCAAGACGCATCACCTCTCTTTTAAATTTTATTTTCCCTTCTCCGGATCGCGCTGGAAGCTCAATATTAACTTCCGGCCAAACAGCAAAACAGAGTTTATCAAACTCCTTTTGAGTTAATGACCCGGTAGAAAACGGAAGACACCCTGAAAACTTTTTTAAAAAAGCCTTACCTGCAGGGTCACGATATATCTCACCCGCCTCCTGAAGGTCATCTTTATAAAGTATGCGCCCGGAATCTATAAACCATTTAAATCCGCTTTCGAGAGATTCATCCCGGGAGATATTGGGAAAAGCAACCATCCATCCGACAGGTATTTTAAGAGTGTCTCCATGCTTCATATTTTCAGAGAGAAATTCGGGATATTTCAATAACGTTTCCCTTAAAGCATCACCATATTTCTTTGCCTGTTTATCCGGGTTGGTTATTTTCTGAGCTTCGCCTGATATCATAACGGTAAACTGTTGAGGATTGCATGAAGCAACCTGTTTTGATCCCCACTCTTTAACCTCGATAATAACAATGCCGAGTTTTCTGCCTATAAGTATAAAATCCGGACCTTCACCGGTATTACCGATTGAAGGCCCGCAGCAGCATATAAAATTACCGTGAGGCAGGGCGGCGTTTTTTATAAAACCATATACCTTTTTCCTGCCTTCCGAAACATTTTTATAATCTTCAATATTATCAGGGTGCATAACTGCCATTTGAGATCCTGTTTTACAGTGCCTGTCCATTAACTGTTTCAAGGCACTAAAGTGGTTTGCCGTTCATAATCCAAATCCGTTTTTAATCACAAAAGTCACGAAACACACGATTTTTTTTATTTTAATAAAAAAAAACTATCTGAGTTATTGATTTTTTAAAATGGGTTATCCCTATTCATTTAAAACCGAATCGGAGAAAATCTGAATCGGGGAATCGGGGATAAAGGCTAAACCTTAAAAAACGAATATGGGAAAATTTGAATCGATCAATTCACAGGTTCCCCATTTCAGCCTTTCCGTCTTTCAGTCACACTGATTCATCCGCTCACCCATTCTCCGTTTCAGTCTTTCCAGCCTTTCCTTCTTCACCGTCTCTGATTCAAAAGGTATGTATTTCAAGATTTGATTTTTTTAAAGCATTTTTGAATTTTCTATCAAAGGTTGCTACAGATGCCCCTTTAATATCTTTACACACAGAGGCTGCAACAGCATCTCCAAAATCCTTAAAATCTTTTGGCCAGTAAGCGAATACCTGTAGCAGGTTTAGGTCATGTATAATTTCTATTCCCGGCATAGAAATAAAATCATTTATAATTTCATTAATTTTATCAGGGGATACGCCATAAATCTTATCCATAACAAAGACAAACTCAGTTAACACATTCTGAGGACACAAAATAAGGTATTTAAGGCGAGACGCATTATTAAAAAGGCTGGATGATGTTTTTTGCTGTGAAGGATTTCTATCGGTTATAAAAGATATGAGTATATTCGTATCTATAACAATCTTTTTCATCTGTATTTGTCCGCCCTCATTTTTCTAGCCTTTTGAATATCGTCACTTATGTTTCCCCTTCCGGTATTTACCGTATTTTTATGCTGAAGAAATTTTTTCTGAACAGGAGCCACAATAACCCTGCCGTTTTCAATTTTCCATTCAATGGCATCACTTACTGAAAGCTTTAGATTTTCTCTTACAGCCTTGGGAATAGTAGTTTGAAATTTCGACGTTATTACTGATTCCATTTTGTCCCCCTTATAACCCTTTATATTTCCCTTACAAAATGAGTTTATTGTAAGGAGGGTACTAAGTCAAGCTTTCGAGATCCAACAATTCCCATTACGTTGTAATCGGGGAATCGGGGGGAAATGCAAAACAATAAAACTGAATCGGAGATCCGGGGAATCGGGGATAAAAGCTAAACCTTAAAAGCCAAAACGGATAAAAACTGAATCGGTCAGTTCTCCGGCTCACCGATTCAGTCTTTCAGATTTAATGTTTTGACACATTCATGATTTTGTCATATTATTTCATGAACAGTAACAAAGGAGAAAACAATGGCAAATCTTCAAATAAAAGGCATTGACGATGACCTTTATAATGATATTAAAAAGCTGGCAACAGCTCAGAACCGCTCAGTGAGTCAACAGACCCTAATGCTGATAAAGCAATATTTATCAAAACAGCACCAGATAGAAAAAACAAGAAGCTCGGTACAGGTTCTGCTAGACCTATCAGGTTCCTGGGACGATGAACGATCTGCTGAAGAAATTGTTAAGGATTTTAAAAAGGACAGGAAAAACTCAAAAAAACTTGATATGGGGCTATAATGTACCTTCTTGACACAGACACTATCATTTACAGCCTTAAGGGGAATGAGAACGTAATAAAAAATCTGAAAAAACACATTGATGCCCCTGTAAAAATATCTATTATAACTCTTATGGAACTGTATTACAGTGCCTACAAATCCGAGCGTATCTCAGGCAACCTGGCAAAAATAAAAACCATTGAATCAAGTTTTGAGATTATTCCAACCGGAAATGAATCTGCAGAAATATTCGGAAGGCTTAAATCATCATTTCAAAAGAAGGGAACATCCCTTGATGACTTTGATCTCATAATAGCTTCCTGTGCCCTTGCAAATAATCTTGTACTTATAACAAACAATACAAAACATTTTAAAAGAGTTGAAAGCCTGAAACTGGATAACTGGACTATTTTAAAATAATATTTTTAAACAAGAGCATAAAGTCTTTCGCCTTTTCTCACACTCTCCGTTTCAGTCTTTCCGTCTTTAGCATTTTCCCCTACTCACCGATTCACCGGTTCCCCGATTCAGCCTTTAAGCCTTTCCCCCACTCACTGCAAAAAGGCACTGGACAAAACTGCAATTGTGTATACTTTATCTTTAAATGCTTTTTTACAGGGAGGAGGGTATGAACAGCTGTAAATTAACAGATTTTATAAAATCATTGGAACCATGGCTTTCAGCGGATTACATTCGCAGGGTTCAAATCCATGGAGACAGGGCCTTCAAAATATTTTTTACAGATGGTGTTATAAGCGGCTACCAAATAGATGACTGCAGCAAATCACAATTTGAAAACATCATCAAAAAACTAAAAAATAATAAAGTCCCGGTAGAAAAGCAGGTAGATAATTAATAAAATTTAATCAACCTGATAATGCTTTTACAGCGTAATATTTCGGAGGCAAGATATGACTATTAAAGAATATTTCGAGTCAACTAGCGGAAAAGGCATTCTTTCAACCTCAGATTCATCAGGAAATGTAGATTCAGCAGTTTATGCCAAACCTCACTTTATGGAAGACGGGTCCCTGGCATTTATAATGCGTGACAGGCTCACACATGCAAACCTTACGTCAAACCCAAAGGCTGCTTATCTTTTTATTGAAGACGGGAAAGGCTATAAAGGGAAACGTTTTTTTCTCAAGAAAATCAGGGAGGAGGAAAACAGCCCCCTGATAAAGGAAATTCAAAGGAGATGTGTGGATCTGGAACCCGGCGAAAACAGGTTCCTGGTGTTTTTTGAAATCACAAAGGAACTGCCCCTTGCAGGGTCAGGTGAATAGAGCGGCAGGAATGCCGCATGAGCTTTTAAATTGTGTAAAAGAAGGTGCGGCCGGAATTTTAAAACAGCCTACCCTTTTATTTATAAAGACCAAATCGGAAAAAACTGAATCGGAGAGCCGGAGAATCGGGGAACCGATTCTCCGTTTCAGTTTTCCAGTCTTTAATTCACCGATTCAGCCTTTCGCCTTTTCACCGACTATCCGATTCAGTCTTTCGCCTTTCATCCTCCCAAAATTGACATACAGCGCAAAACTTCCTATAGTTCATTCCTCAAAGTTTTTTCCAGCTCTATATCTGAAGAAAATATAAAACACTAAAGTTACAGTTAATTTTCGAGCGCTCTTTAATATGGATACTTTGGACAGAAGAAAATTTATTAAAATGTGCCTTATGGGGGGAGCATGTCTGACATTACCCTCGTTATTTGCCTGTAACAATACCCCTAAAAACAATCTGACAAAATTAAAGAAAAAATCAAAAAAAGAACTTGAGATAGAATTATTAAATGATTTTTTAAAACCCTCAGGAACTTGTTTAAACAAAAAAGAAATTACAGGTACTCTTTATGAGATACAGCTGACCTGTGAATTCGGCAGAGAAACAGTTTCAAGAGCCACACACCTTGGAGATAATCTGTTTATTACTTCTTATCATGTTGTTGACAGGGATACGGAAGACCTGGTCCTGGTTCCTCAATGGAAAAGAAATAATGGATTAAGCTTTCAGCAAAAATTCAAGGTAGCCGCATATGATTTATTAGCAGACCTGGCATTATTAAAAACAACGGAAGCAGATAATAAGGGAAAAGCAAAACTGCACCTTGATAATATAATCCCATCTTCAAATGACAGAGTATCATCTTTTACATGGCTGACCGGAAAAACATCAAAAGTACCTTTTGAAGTGAAATGTGACGGTAGAGATTTATATGATCAGACTAGAATAATCAAAAATCTTGGAAAACTTAAACTGCCTGCAAATTCACATTTATTTGAAAGTGAAGGTAAAGTTTTAAAATATAATGAAGAATATATGAAAAAGAATTATTACCAGGAAGGATTCTACTCGAGTCCGGAGTATAATATTATCACTTCAATCAAGGGAGAGCATGGCTCAAGCGGACAGCCTGTTTTTTTAAAAAAAGATAAAGATAAATATCAATTTATAGGTATTACAATGGGAGGATTTCCCCTGGATTACTACACCCCGGTGTCCAATCATCCTTTAGGGGAAAGTGAAATAGTTCAAACTATTGCCTTTGTTGTACATAAAAGCCCTATTGAAAAGTTAGTTAAGGGTTATATTAAACGGACATCACGGTTTATATAAAGACTGAACAGCATCCCATTCCACAGCCGTCATACCCGAGGAATCGGGTATCCATTTTGTTTTTTCCAGGTATCCAGGATCGAGTATCAAGTATCTAGCTTATCTCTTATCTCCATGGCCCCGGTAGAAACACCGCTTTTAGACGCTCTGCGTCATATCATCTTTTGGAATCCAGATAGGCATTAATTGCAGAAAAGACAAGGCCATTTGAGTTATTGTATTTTGAAAGAGCGTCCCGCTCACACGGTTCAGACAGAATAATAAAAAGTGCGTTTTAGAATATTCTTGCAAAAGTTATAACACATGCTATAAATTTCTATACCATTAATATTACTTAAAAACTACAGGATGGAGGCCATGGGGACAAAACAATTTTCAGATCAGGTAAAGGCGGTTCGTGCGGCACTGGCTATCAGTCAGGAAGATCTGGCCCATGCGCTTGGTGTCAGCTTTGCCACGGTGAATCGCTGGGAGAATGGTAAAACGACGCCTTCAAAGATGGCGCTTACCCTGTTTAAAGCATTTTGCAGAGAGAAAAACCTGAGTATTCCGGGAGTGGAGCTATGAGCAAAAGTCACGAGTTGTCTAATTTTATCTGGTCCATTGCCGATCTGCTGCGCGGCCCTTACCGTCCGCCGCAATATGAAAGGGTTATGCTTCCGCTGGTGGTGCTGCGTCGTTTTGACTGTGTTCTGGAAGGCACCAAGGATGCTGTATTGAAAAAATACGAGCAGTTTAAAGACAAGCAGGAAGGTGAAGCGCTTGACACCATTTTGAATAAAGCATCAGGTCAGCGTTTCCACAATCATTCCCCATTGAATTTTGAAAAGCTTAAAGGGGACCCGGAACATATTCATTTACATCTTACTTCTTATATCCAGGGATTTTCCGAAAATGTAAAAAAGATTTTTGAGCGGTTTGATTTTACAGCGGAAATAGAACGGATGCGCGAGCATGACATTCTGTTCCTGGTGGTTTCCCGCTTCTGTGATGTGAATCTGCATCCCGACGTGGTGGATAATATTGAAATGGGGCTTTTGTTTGAAGACCTGATTCGGCGCTTCAATGAGCAGGCCAATGAAACTGCCGGAGATCACTTTACTCCGCGTGAAGTTATCCGGCTTATGGTCAATCTGCTTTTTATAAATGATGACGATCTTCTCTCAAAACCGGGAACTGTGCGCAAAATGCTTGACCCCACATGCGGTACCGGCGGCATGCTGTCGGAAGCGCGCAATTACCTGCTACAACATGAAGCCAAAGCCAAACTTTATGTTTACGGGCAGGATTTTAATCCGCGATCCTTTGCAGTTGCAGCATCTGACCTTTTGATGAAGGAAGATCCCAAAGAATCAAGCCAGTCGATCATCCGTTTTGGAGATACTCTGCTGGATGATCAGTTTAAATATGATGAAACCAACTCCGATAGAAAAGCTACCTTTGATTATTTCTGCGCCAATCCGCCCTTTGGGGTGGACTGGAAAAGGCAGGCCAAAGAGGTCAAGCGCGAATCGGAAAAAGACGGGTTTGACGGCCGTTTCGGGGCAGGAACTCCCCGTGTGAATGACGGGGCGCTGCTTTTCCTTCAGCATATGATAAGCAAATTTGAACCGGTGGATGGCAACCATGACGGTTCCCGGCTGGCCATTGTCTTTAACGGCTCCCCGCTCTTTACCGGCGGTGCCGGATCAGGGGAGAGCAATATCCGCAAATGGATCATTGAAAATGACTGGCTGGAAGCGATTGTGGCCATGCCCGAACAGATGTTTTACAATACCGGCATTGGCACCTATGTGTGGGTTGTGACCAACCGGAAAGAGAAGCACAGAAAACGCAAAATTCAGCTTATTGATGCCCGTGAAAAATGGGAGCCCTTACGCCGCAGTTTAGGAGACAAACGTCGCCAATTTAGTGAAGATCATATAAAGGAAATTGTTCGTGAGTACGGCCTGTTTACTCAATCCGACACCAGCAAAATTTTTGACAACGAAGATTTCGGCTTTGCCCGCATCACGGTTGAACGGCCTTTGCGGCTAACCTATCAGATGAGCCTTAATAGAAAAGAGCAGTTTCTTGAATACTGCCCTGAGCTTCTGCACGATGTGCAGGCCATTGATAAGGAGATCGGGAGAGAACCATCCAACGATTGGAATGCAACATGGAAAGCGATTCAAAAGCTTTTGAAAAAAATGGAAAGTAAATGGAACGTTCCTCAGGCTAAGACCTTTCGTTCCATTTTTACGGAATGGAATGAAAATGCCGAGCCGATTATAAAAAAGAAAAGCAAGGGAAAAATAGACTACGAACCCGATCCCAAACTACGAGATTTTGAAAATGTTCCGCTGAAGGAATCTATTAAAGAATATTTTGAGCGTGAAGTTGTTCCCCATGTACCCGATGCCTGGATTGATGATGATAAGACAAAAATCGGGTATGAGATCAATTTTAATCGTTACTTTTATAAGTTCACCGAACTGCGTCCCCTTGAAGAAATTGACGCTGATATCAGGGTTGCCGAAGAGAAGTTTTTGAAATTATTAAACGAAGTTACAAAATGATTGATAACATCCTCAGAATATAAGTAATTGTTTTATTCAGCTCTATTTCATAAAAAAGAAGAAAATTCAGAATGAAAGACATTACGACAAATACAAATTTGCTTGATGCTATTCCAATGACTTGGAATTTGCTGCCATTCATGAAGTATGTAACTGATCACTCTGACTATAGAGGAAAAACTCCAGATAAAAAGGATCATGGTATTTTTTTGTTAACAGCAAAAAATGTGCGAATGGGTTACATCAACTACGATTCATCACAAGAATATATTGCAGTAGAGGACTATGAGGAAGTCATGCGGCGTGGTCGCCCTAAAGTCGGTGATATTCTATTTACAACAGAAGCGCCATTGGGAAATGTTGCTTTAGTTGATGATGAAAAAGTCGCAATGGCTCAGAGAATAATTCGTTTTAGAATGAAGAAGAGTCATTTCGATTCGAAGTTTACGCTTTATGCGATGATATCAAATCATTTTCAAAACCAACTCAAAACCCTTTCAACTGGTTCAACTGCTGAAGGACTTAAAGCAAGTAAACTGAATGCTTTAAAGATAATATGCCCGCCACTATCAAAACAGGTTAAAATTGCGACTTATTTAGATCTGAAGACTATGGAACTGGATCAGTTGATTGAGGCCAAACAGCATCTGTTGAAGCTGCTGGATGAAAAAAAACGAGCTCTCATCGCCCGCGCCGTCACCCGTGGGCTGAACCCCGACGCCCCACTTAAAGATTCAGGCATTTCTTGGCTTGGTATGATTCCAGCGCATTGGGAGATAGAACGGACTAAATGGTTGCTTCCTGAAATTGATGAGCGCTCCGAAACAGGTGAAGAGGATTTATTATCTGTTTCACATCTTACCGGAGTGACTCTTAGATCAGAAAAAGAAGTAAACATGTTTATGGCTGAAAGTCTTGAAGGATATAAAAAATGTAAAGCTGGCGATTTGGTCATTAATACGCTCTGGGCATGGATGGGTGCCATGGGTGTGTCTCCGGTCGACGGCATCATAAGCCCTGCATATAATGTATATCGGCCTGTTTCTACAATTGATTCTGATTTTCTTGATTTACTTGTTCGTACCCCTGATTTTGTATCTGAAATAACTAGATACTCAAAAGGGGTATGGTCATCACGTCTTAGGCTTTATCCGGAAGGATTATATGAAACTTATCTACCAGTTCCGCCACTTTCAGAACAGAAAGAAATTGTAGTTGAAATAAATAAACAACTAAACCAGTTTAAAGAACTAAAATCAATCACAGAAAAAACCATCACCCTTTTACAGGAACGCCGCACGACTTTGATTTCAGCAGCCGTCACAGGAAAGCTGAGCGAGGAGGTACTTAATAATGCAGCTTAAGGAACTCAAGCTAACAAATTGTCGGGGACTGACAAATACCTCTATTCCTTTCAAATCCGGAATGAATCTGATTGTAGGAGTAAATGGAGCAGGCAAGTCCACCGTGCTGGAATCTCTGAGTATTCTGTTGTCTCAGGCTTTGGGAAGGATGACCAAAGGAGGTATTGCACCAAAACCGGAGGGTTTTGAGCTGGATGATATCAGCTATAACCAAAACACACTTGATGCACGGTTACTGTTTGAAACGGCACAAGGTGATGCTCTGCAATTAAATTGCATCAAACATCGAAGCAAGGTGGCAAATGTTATCCATTCGAGGGAAGAAAAGACATTTCGCTCGGGTGAAGATGTAGCAACCTTTCGTGATGAGACAGAAGCGCTCAAAGAAGGTACAGAACTTGTAAACAGTTCAAATGGTAAACCGGTGACAGTAAATCTCGATTCTTTGCCACTGCTTTTGCTGTTTTCAGTCGAACGTTCCCGTGCGACCTATAAAAAAGAAAAAACAAAAAAGGTTCACAAGGCCTATGAAGATGCTTTCAAAAGTAAGCGTGGCTTTAACATAAACGATGTGGTGGAATGGTGGGAAAGCAAAGAGGCACTTGCCAGTGAAGCCCCTGAAAGCAATAGTACCAGACAACTTAGATTGATTAGACAGTTGCTTTATGAACTTTGCCCCCAGTTTTCCAACTGGCGTTTGAAACATAATACCGAAAGCGCAAAACAAGAGCTGGATTTATGGCTTGATAAAACAGTTGATACAACCATTCTTGATGAAAAAGGTAATTTTGTTGATTCCACAAAACAGCAGAAATTGAGGGTGAAACAGGCATCCGATGGAGAACGATCCATAATTGCATTGTGCTTTGATATTGCACGGCGTTTGATTTTACTGAATGACAAAGATCAAGATCCGGTAAAGAATGGGCGGGGTATTGTTCTTATTGATGAAATTGACTTGCATTTGCATCCTGAGTGGCAACGGAAAATTGTAACTGACCTACCGCGTGTTTTTCCAAAACTCCAGTTTATTGCTACAACTCATTCTCCCCAAACAATTGGGGAAACGACTCCGGGGCATGTGCTCATTCTGGAAGAAGGCGGTAAAGTCAGTATTGAGCCGGAGTCTCTGGGCCGTAGCAGTGGCTGGATTTTACGCCATATTATGGGTAGTTCTGAACGGAATGTGGACCTTGAGAAAGGTCTTGAAAAAATTGATCAGCACATTGATAACGATGAATACACAAAAGCACGCAAGCTGATCTCCGAATTGCGTGAAATATTTGGCAATGATCCTGACCTCTCAGGTGCTGAGGCCAGCGTAAATCGTTGGGAGTTTGATGACGATGAAGAAAATAGTTAAGAAAGCCCAACCTACTGAACTTCAGCAATGGCGAGTAGAAACTAAAAAGAAAACTCCAGAAAACTTGTGCTATGGTCTTGTGGGCTTTCCGACCAAAGCGGTATTGGAGGCTTTGATTGTCGAACAAGGCTATCTTTGCGCTTATACCCTTTTAAAAATATCTACAGACAAAGCCCATATTGAACATCTAAAACCACAATCACTATGTGTAAATGGTGAAGATGTTGCGTGGGACAATATAGTTGCATGTTTTCCTCAACCCGGTGCACAGCATCCCGGTTTTGGTGCTGTTCAAAAAGATCGTTGGTGGGATGAGACTTTGTTTATATCGCCATTGGCTGAAAATTGCGAATCCCGTTTTCGGTATAAAAGCGATGGCGCCATAGAGCCAGCTATAAAAAATGATTCTGCTGCAGCTACAACCATTGATAAATTGAAGCTGGATTGTGAGAGACTTCGTGAAGCTCGAAAAAGCGCGATAATGAAGGCTGGCTTGCATAAAAGGTCTGAAAAGCCTATAAAAACGGAATCAAAGGTCAGGAGCTTCATACAAAATTTATCAAATCGACAAGGTAACAGTTTTGTAGAATTTTGTATCGTGCTTGAACATGTCGGATTTGATTACATTCAAGATTTAATTAAACGTGCTCAACGAAAGCGTTACGCTTCGGCTCAAAGAGGAAATTAATTAATGACCGCCCCACCCATCAGAACATCGGAATACCGCGAGTGGCTGAAAGAAGTTAAACAGCGAATCAGACAGGCGCAGGTGAAAGCGGCTGTTCAGGTGAATTCGTCGTTATTAACTTTTTACTGGGGGTTGGGGGCGGACATTGTCGAACGCCAGAAATCTGCAAAATGGGGGAGCGGTTTTTTAAAAAATTTAAGCGCTGATTTAATGGAAGAATTCCCGGATATGAAAGGATTCTCTTATCGAAACATCCGGTATATTCGAAGCTGGTATCTTTTTTATTCACAGGCAGATAGGAATTTGGCAACAAGCTGTTGCCAAATTGAAACAGAAAATGTCAATCAAACAAATCGGCAACAGGTTGTGGCCAAACTGGTACTCATACCATGGAGCCATAATCTTATAATCATCTCAAAATCAAGGGATGTGACAGAAGCACTTTATTATGTAAATAAAACGATCGAGCATAACTGGAGCCGGGATGTTCTGACACACCAGATTGAAAGCGGTTTGTATCACCGTGAGGGAAAGGCAGTCACCAATTTTACAAATACCCTTCCTGCACCGCAGTCGGACCTGGCGCAACAACTGATCAAAGACCCATATAATTTTGATTTTTTAACACTGACACAGGATTACAATGAACGGGAACTTGAAAAGGCATTGATTGACCATATCACCAAATTTCTGCTTGAACTGGGAACGGGGTTTGCCTTTGTAGGGCGACAAAAGACACTACAGGTTGGTGAGCGTGACTTTTTCCTGGACCTCCTGTTCTATCACACAAAACTGCACTGCTATGTGGTGATTGAGCTAAAGACCGGAGAGTTTGAACCGGAATATGCCGGTAAGCTTAATTTTTACCTCAAAGCAGTGGATGAACAGTTGCGCTGTGACAGGGATGAACGCACCATCGGTATTCTGTTATGCAAATCACGCGACCGGGTGGTGGTGGAATATGCCCTGAGTGATATCAATAAACCCATGGGAGTATCCGAATACCAGCTGACCCGCGCCCTGCCGGATAACCTGAAACCCAGTCTGCCGTCCATTGAAGAACTGGAGGCGGAACTCGGTGACCCGGAGATTGAAAAATGAGCAAAATACACACTGAAGAACAGTTTGAAGCGGCAATTGAAGCTCATCTTATAGCCAATGGTTATTCGACCCTGCCCAAAGAGGAGTACGATATTGAACGGGCTGTTTTTCCTGATCAGGTGATCGGCTTTATCCGTGAGACACAGGCGGCAGAACTGGGGCGCATTGAAACCATGCTGGGTGATAAAACAGATGAAACCCTGCTCAAGGACCTTAACTTCTGGCTGAATTCTCAGGGAATGCTGCCGGTGATGCGAAACGGTTTTAAGTGCCATGGCCGTACCTTTCGGGTCTGTTTTTTTAAACCTGCCCATGGAATGAATCCGGAGCTTCAGACGCAGTATGAAGCCAACCGGCTATCGGTGACCCGTCAGCTGCGCTACAGCAGTAAAAACAACAATGAACTGGATCTGGTGCTCTCTATCAACGGACTGCCGGTGGTAACAGCGGAGTTAAAAAATCCGATGACCGGTCAAACTGTGGAAAACGCAATCCGACAGTATAAAAAAGACCGGGATCACAGAGAATTGCTGTTTGAGTTCAGGAAACGCGCCCTTGTCCATTTTGCGGTGGATACGGAACTGGCTTATATGACTACGCGTTTAGCCGGATCAGCAACATCTTTTCTACCGTTTAATCAAGGGGATGGTGGTGGCGCAGGAAACCCGCTAAATGCAGGCGGGTACCGAACATCATATTTGTGGGAACAGGTCTGGGAGCGGGAAAGCCTGCTGGATATTTTTGCCCGGTTTCTTCATCTTCAGGTTGAAGACAAACGGACCGAAGACGGTAAGCTGATAAAAAAAGAGACAATGATCTTTCCGCGCTATCATCAGCTTTTAGCTGTGCGTAATCTGGTGGATGCTGCAAAAACCGAAGGGGCAGGCAATAACTATCTGGTTGAACATTCTGCAGGAAGCGGCAAGAGCAATACCATTGGCTGGCTGGCGCACCGGCTGGCCTCGCTGCATACTGATACCGATGAAAAGGTATTTGATTCGGTTATCGTGATTACTGATCGTCGTGTGCTGGATAAACAATTACAGGATACGATTTACCAGTTTGATCACAGGCAGGGTGTTGTTCAGAAGATCGACAAACATTCAGGCCAGCTGGCAGATGCCTTGTACAACGGCGTTCCGATTATTATATCCACCCTGCAAAAGTTTCCTCACGTTACAAAACAACTACTGAACATGGCTGAAGAGCGCGGGGATACAAGTGAGAATCTTCTTCCCAGACGGCGCTGTGCAGTGATTATTGATGAGGCACACTCATCGCAATCCGGTGAGTCGGCGACGGATCTGAAAGAGGTCTTAAGCGCCTGGGTAATTCGGGAAGAAGCAGCAGAGTATGGCGCTGGTGATGAAGAGTTTGAGTCTTTGGAAGAGATGTACCGCAGTATGGCCAAGCGTGGCAAACAGGCCAATTTAAGTTTTTTTGCTTTTACTGCAACCCCCAAACATAAAACGCTTTCTGTTTTTGGCCGTAAAAAAGACGGAAAAAACGGGCAGGCGTTTCATACCTATACCATGAGGCAGGCGATTGAGGAGGGCTTCATCATGGATGTCCTTCACAGTTACACAACCTACGCCACCTATTATAAGCTGGTTCAGGCCAGTACGGAAGATCCACAGGTTGAGAGGAAAAGTGCGGCAAAAGCACTTGCCAGGTATATGCGCCTGCATCCTTACAATATTTCTCAAAAGACAGTAATCATGGTTGAGCATTTTAATACCATGACCAGGCATAAAATCGGAGGTAGAGCTAAAGCAATGGTTGTGACCGGTTCCAGGCTGGAGGCGGTTCGATATAAACTGTCGTTTGATAAGTACATCCGTGAAAAAAAATACACCTGGATTAAAACGCTGGTCGCCTTTTCCGGTGAGGTGGAAGATGACCAAACATTTATAAAATACACGGAAGTTGGAATGAATAACGGTATCCGTGAAACCGAACTCCCCGAGAAATTTGATTCCCCCGAATATCAGGTGCTGCTTGTTGCAGAAAAATATCAGACAGGTTTTGACCAACCGCTGCTTCACACCATGTATGTGGATAAACGCCTTTCAGGCATCCAGGCGGTCCAGACGCTCTCACGGCTTAACCGTATGCATCCGCTGAAGGAAGATACTTTTGTTCTGGATTTCGTTAATGACCGTGAAGAAATCCGAGAAGCCTTTAAGCAGTATTATGAAGGCGCAGAGATGGGTGAAGAGGCCGATCCCAATACAATGTATGCGATTAAGGCCGAATTGGATGAGTCGGGAATTTATACGCGGGAAGATATTGATGCATTTGTATCAGTTTATTTCAAGCAAAAGAAAAGACAGAGTCATGCCGACCATAAGGCCATGAATGCTGCCATTGACCCGGCAGTACAACGGTTTGCAGCTCTGAAAGATGAGAATGTCGGACAGGCCGAACTCATCAGGGGAAAAATGGCCGCTTTTAGAAATTTATATGCCTTTCTCTCACAGGTTATTCCCTATCAGGACTCTGAGCTTGAAAAATTGTACACCTTCCTGCGCTATCTGCTGCCTAAATTGCCAAAACGGGAATCAGGCCCCCGCTACAGCTTTGATGATGACATTCGATTGGAATATTACCGGATTCAGAAAATCAGTGAAGGTTCAATCAATTTGTGTGACGGCGATGCTAAAAACCTTGATGGACCTGTAGAAGTAGGCAGTGGGGAACTTCATGAAGAAGAGGTTCCGCTCTCTCAATTGATTGATGTTGTGAACGAAAGATTTGGTACAGATTTTACAGAGGCAGACCAGCTTTTCTTTGATCAAATCATTGAGGCGGCTGTAGAGGAAGAATCGTTGAAAGAAGCTGCTGCTGTTAACCCACAGGAGAAGTTTTCCCTGCTTTTTTCAGGAATGCTGCAGTCATTGTTCATTGAGCGGATGGAACAGAATGAAGATATTTTTGGAAAATTCATGAATGAAAAAGAGTTTCAGAATGTTGTTAGTGAATGGATTTCTGAAAAAGTCTATACCCGATTAAGGCAGAAAAAATAAAGTACAATTGCTTTTATTAAAGTGTCCCCCTCTTAGAGAGCATTGTTTCTGGGATTCTATTGCTTCTAATACCCCGGATATTTTCATCTGACAAAAAAACAGTTTCTGCACATAAAATCAACACAGAGCCTCTAAAAGAAGCATTCCCACACGGAGCGCAGGAATGTGGGGACTCGTGATAGGCGGAACTTCTTCTGATTAAAACCGGATGAATCAGCAGAATAACCATACAAAAAGCTGCAAAACAATAAATTGCTTATGTCTTTTGTTTTTCTTCGTGACATTCGTGCTCTTCGTGGTAATAACGTTTTTTTCTTTATTTTACATACTTTTAGTCCATGTCTTATGGTTCAAAACTACCCCTTAAGAGTGCTTCCAAACCCCATTTCAATAATTCATTTACACTTGTACGAAATCTCACTTGACTTTTTTACCTGTTGGTGTAATTTTTCATCTCTTACTAGAATTCAATCCCAAGCCTGAAAAAGAAAGGAAACTGATAGATGGAAAGAAAAATCGAACAATTAAGAGATATTGCACTATTAGCCCATGTAAGTTCAGGGAAAACTTCTCTCGCGGAAGCCATGCTTTTTAACGGAAAATCCACAAACAGACTCGGTAAAGTGGATGACGGAAGTTCAAACATGGATTATGAACCTGAAGAAATCAAGAGAAAGATTACCATCAGTACAGCCTTTCACCACAGCGACTGGAAAAAGAATTATATTAACATAATAGACACACCGGGCGACGACAACTTTCTGTCAGATGCCAAAGCAGCTCTTCAGGCTGCCGACGGTGCAGTAATTGTTTTAGACTCAACTGCAGGCGTTAAGATCGGAACAGAAAAAGTATGGCAGTTTGTGGATGAAATAAATGTTCCCAGGGCCGTATTTATTAATAAAATGGATAAAGAACGCGCAGACTTTTATAAAGTGCTTGAAGAGATTAACTCAACCTTTGAAGCCAAAACAGCCCCTGTGTTTTTACCAATCGGCGCCGAAGACAAATTTGAAGGCGTTATCGATATGCTCAAGATGAAGGCCTTCAAAATAAGCAAAGACGGATCAGGAAAGGCCGAGGCAATGGATATTCCGGCTGATATGGCTGATACTGTTGAAGAATGGCGTGAGCAGATGGTAGAGAACATTGTTGAAGCCAATGATGATCTCATGGAAAAATACCTTGAAGGTGAAGAGCTGGACAGCAAAGATATAGAAAAAACCTTTTATGAAGGCGTTAAAAGCGGCCAGATAGTGCCGGTATTATGCGGTTCTGCAACTCTTAACATGGGCGTAACCCAGCTTATGGATGTTATTGTTCAGGGTTTCCCCAATCCTACTGAGACAGAGGCTAAAAAAGGTAAAAAACCGGGAAGTGATGAAGAAATGGAAAGAAAGGCTGCCGAAGATGAACCCTTCTCAGCCCTTGTATTTAAAACCATTGCAGACCCCTTTGCCGGTAAATTAAGCCTGCTTAAAATAGTATCAGGAACAGTTGACTCAGACTCAACTGTTTATAATGCAAATAAAGACTGCAAAGAAAAATTCGGTCAGCTCTTTATTATGGAAGGTAAAAAACAGCAGGCTGTTGAAAAGGCTATTGCCGGTGATATCATCGCCCTTGCAAAATTAAAGGAAACCATGACAGGCGACACACTCTGTTTTGAAAAAGAAGCTATAGTGTACGAACCAATAGAACTTCTTCCGCCTGTTATTTCCTATGCAGTGGGAGCCAAAACAAAAGGTACCGAAGACAAGATATTCTCTTCTCTTTCCAGGCTTCTGGAAGAAGATCCTACTCTCAAACTCGAAAGAGATCAGACAACCGCTGACATTATTCTTTCAGGAACAGGTCAGGGGCATCTTGAAACAACCTGTGAGAAGCTTAACCGTAAATTCGGTGTTGAAGTAGAACTTAGACCTGTAAAGGTTCCCTACAGAGAGACAATAAAGAAATCTGCAAAAGGTATTGTCTACAGACATAAAAAGCAGTCCGGAGGACGCGGTCAGTTTGCAGAAGTTCATTTTGATATTTCACCAAAGGAAAGAGGCGAAGGTTTTGAATTTGAAGAAGCTCTCGTCGGAATGAATGTTCCCCGTAACTTTGTTCCTGCTGTTGAAAAAGGTCTTATGGAATCACTTCCGCTTGGTGTCCAGGCAGGATACCCGGTCGTTGATCTTAAAGTACGTTTTTATGACGGAAAATCACATGATGTTGACTCATCGGAAATGGCATTCAAAATTGCCGCAAGTATGTGTTTTAAAAAGGGTGTTCAGGAAGCAAGCCCGATTATCCTTGAGCCGATTATGAAGATGGAAATAGTCGTACCGGAAGACAACATGGGCGATGTAATGGGAGACCTGAACGGCCGCAGAGGCAGAGTTTTAGGTATGGACAGTGAAGGCAGGTACCAGGTTATCAAGGCTCAGGCCCCTATGTCTGAAGTATTAAAATACGCTCTTGACCTCAATGCAATGACAGCAGGAAGAGGATCTTTCAGAATGGAACAGTCCCATTATGAAGAACTGCCTGCAAATCTGGCAGAAAAGATAATAGCAGCATCAAAAGAAGAAGAGTAATAATAAGAAAAATGGCCGGGACAACATATACATTTAAAGCCGGAGTTCTTACCATGAGCGACAAAGGATCGCGAGGGGAAAGAATAGATGAAAGCGGTGATCTTGCTTTTAATATGCTTAAGGACCAGGGATATGACATGGTCAAAAAAGGTATAGTCCCGGACAGTCTTGAAGAAATAGTAAAAACACTTACTGACTGGTGTGACAATGAGGGGGTATCTCTTATTGTTACATCAGGAGGTACAGGTTTAAGCCCTACAGATGTTACTCCCCAGGCTATGCAGAAGGTTATTGATTTTGAAGTTCCGGGTATTGCCGAAGCAATGAGAGCCGCCAGCCTTTTAAAAACACCCCATGCCATGATATCAAGAGCAATGGCAGGTGTTAGAGGAAAAAGCCTGATAATCAACCTCCCGGGCAGCCCCAGAGGGGTAAAGGAAAACCTTGAGGTTGTTCTGCCGGCATTAAACCATGCCCTTTCTAAACTTTCAGGTGACACGTCAGACTGTGCATCCTGACCGGCGCCTTGTTCGATTAAACGCTTAACTTCAATAAATAGACCGAATAAACTCAAAAAATACTATCATTTTTGAAAGAGATTTAGTATGCTTGCAAAGTTTTTTCATCAGGCATGCAGGATAAACAGGTTTAGCAGTATAAACCTAAAAAATAGCGTAGAATTTAATAACAATTTAGGGAGGTTAGAATGCGTTCAAATCATAATCACGGGGTTTCTTTCCGAATTTACTTAATACTGCTTCTATTTCTTATTGCTGGTTCATTTCTGGCATTAAACAATTCAAACACATACGCTGATGACGAAAAAGTAACAATTATCGATCCCCAGAAGGCAAAAGAGCTTGAGGTTATTACAATTGATAACAAAGGCTACATGGAAGAAAGAAAAGGCCCGTCTAAATTCGAACATGTAAAACACGCTAAAGAATATAAAATATCATGCTGGGAGTGCCATCATGATTACAAAGAAGTAGTAAATAAAGAAACCGAAAAGGTAGAAAAGATCAACATCTGGTCTCCCTGGGGTGAAACAAAAAAGTGTTCGGAATGTCATGATCCCCTGGAAATAAAAGACAACGCCATAAAACTTCAGACCGCTTATCATAAAAACTGTAAGGGCTGTCATGAAGAAAAAAGAATATTCAAAAACGATTATATGGCATACAGAAAATGTACAGGATGTCATAACGATTAATCCGCCGGATATAGTCACCCTGCAGCTGTATATAAAAAAACCCCGGTTTTAACCGGGGTTTTTATTTTCAGAATATCTTTTTTCTGCGGAATCAGTTAAAGCACATCGGATAACCCCAGCATATTTTCCTTGATCTGCTGCATTATCACATCAAAAAATCCCGGGTTTATATCCAGAAGCCTGGCTGAATCAAGGCTTGCAAGCTCTACATCGGAATCAATAAGTCCATAGCCCAGTTTATGAGCCAGATTTCTTGCAAGATTTATGATCAATACATCCTCTTCGGTATCCCTGCCAAAGTTTGGACCTTCATGAAGAAAAATAACCTTTACAAAATGGTCTGGAAATCCCCATCTTTTAATAATTGCAGCTCCCAGTTCCGAATGAATTCTCTGGATTAGAGGGAAAATAGAATTAAGTTTTGAAACATCCTGTAAAAAAGGAAGATTACCAAGATGCCTTAAAAGAAGTACAGTCCCTATATCGTGTATAAGACCCAGAATAAAATAATTATCCAGGTCATTGAGTTTCTTTCGCTCAGCCAGGATTTTAGCCCCGTGAGCAGATGCAAGAGAATGGGCCCAAACCTTTTCCATAACCCTCTGCAGATTGGTATCCTTTACATTAAACAGATTTTTATTAGCAATAGCATTTATCATGTCTATTGTTTCCTGGAACCCAAGACGCATTATAGCTTTTTCAACAGTAGTTATTTTTTCCGTTCCGCGGTAAAAGGGCGAATTAGATGCAGCAATAAGCCTGATGGAAATAACAGCATCTTTTTCAATAGTCCTTGCCAGACTTTCAAAACTGCAATTGGGGTTTCTCATAACCCGCCGCACATCCTCCAGTATTTTAGGCAGAACCGGAAGTTCAATCTTTCCGTTTCTAAACCGGTGAATAATTCTCTGGATATGTTCCTTAAGCAGTTTTTTTTCATCCTCATTAATCAGGACTCCGGAATCATCGGCTTCTTCAGAAGTAACAGAATCTTCACTCACCTTTTCCCGGGCATTCAGGTGTATTCCGACTTTTTCCATCTTTTTAAACATTGTATTTTTGTCAAAGGGTTTGGAAATATAGTCATCACATCCGATCTGTACACATGTTACGATCGTCTCCCTGTCTGACCTTGCAGATGTCATCAGGATTTTACCCCTTTTATCTTTGGGCACTTTTTTCTCATTTTCAATAGCCCTGATCGTCTGCAGAACCTTAAACCCATCCATCTCGGGCATTGATATATCAAGCATTATAAGGTCAAAGGGAGCCCAGTCTTCCCACCCCTGCCTGTAGGCGGAAAGAGCCTGAACTCCGTTTTCAGCTGCAACGCACTCAGCGAAATCAGACAGCATTTTTATCAATATCTGCCTGCTGGTCTGATCGTCATCAACAATAAGAATCTTCATTGGCCGCATCCTCTGCTAAGAATAGTGTAAATGGAATCGAATAACTGAGTATTCTTTGGTAAACAGTGGAAGTGATTTGAAATGTTTATATAAAAAAGTTCTGGCATCGTTTTCACGCAGCACGGTTAAAGTTAACAGCAGGAATCCAGAAACGACTACAAACTATAAATAAACACTATGCTGACAGTCATATAAAACAGGGCTGCACGCACAGCATGACTGAGAACCGCAGGCATCATGAGAAAACCGCTCACGATCCATACAAAAAAACAAACTGTTATACAGCTTTAACAAGAAAACTTTAAATATTTTGACAGGATAAGCCCCAAAACAATCTCTCACCCTGATTTGAAAACTGCGATAAATGAAGACTGTAAACTCTATATAATAAAAATGAACATAATTAAAGGGGAATGTTACCGTGCTTTTTGGCCGGGTTTGAATCCACCTTGTCTTTAAGCATTTTAAGTGCGTTTATTATCCTCGGTCTGGTCCTGGCCGGTTCAATTATATCATCGATATAACCGCGTTTTGCAGCAACAAGAGGATTTGCAACAAGGTCCGAATATTCCTTTTCCTTTTCTGCAAGAAAAGATTCACGGTCACTTTCAAAATAATTATTATAGAGCACCTCAACAGCGCCTTTTGCCCCCATAACAGCTATTTCTGCAGTAGGCCAGGCATAGTTGATATCGCCTCTTAAATGTTTTGAAGCCATGACACAGTATGCACCGCCATAGGCCTTTCTGGTAATAATTGTAACTTTGGGCACAGTAGCCTCGGCATAGGCATAAAGTATCTTTGCGCCGTTTTTAATGATGCCGTTATATTCCTGGACAGTTCCCGGAAGAAAGCCGGGGACATCAACAAATGTAACAACAGGGATATTAAAACAGTCGCAGAACCTTACAAACCTGGCACCTTTTGCGGACGAATCATTATCCAGAACCCCAGCCAGAAAGCGCGGCTGATTTGCAACTATACCTACAGGATATCCTCCATATCTTGCAAACCCCACTATCAGGTTTGGCGCATATTTTTTATGAACCTCAAAAAATTTTCCGTCGTCAACAGTCCGTTTGATAACCTGCTTCATATCATAAACCCTGGCAGGATTTTCCGGAACTGTCTTATTCAGTTCCTCATCTCTCCGTTCGGAAGGATCATTACTCTTTTTAAATGGAGGTTTTTCCCTGTTGCTCTGGGGAAAATATGAGAGCATGTTCTTTAAATACTCTATGGCCTCTTCATCCGATGAGGCTGCATGATGGGCGACACCGCTTTTAACGGTATGAACAGAAGCTCCGCCGAGGTTTTCGACTGTTACATCTTCATGGGTTACTGTCTTTACCACCCTCGGCCCGGTTAAAAACATGTACCCGCTTTCCTTGACCATAATAATAAAATCGGTCAGGGCGGGAGAATAAACAGCCCCGCCTGCGCATGGTCCGAACACAACGGAAATCTGGGGGACCACTCCGGAGCTCATAACGTTTCTCAAAAAGATATCAGTATAGCCGGCAAGACTTTCAATCCCTTCCTGAATTCTTGCGCCTCCGGAATCATTAAAACCGATGATCGGGGCGCCGTTTTTTACGGCAAGATCCATAACCTTGCATATCTTCTCAGCAAAGGTCTCGGAAAGGCTTCCGCCGAATACGGTCATGTCGTGGGAAAAAATATATACCTGCCTGCCGTCAACAGTACCGTGACCTGTTACAACACCGTCACCCAGAATCTCTTTTTTATCCATTCCGAAATTACGGCATCTGTGGGTCTTGAAGGTATCAAATTCTTCAAAGCTTCCCTTATCAAGAAAAAGCTCGATCCGTTCCCTTGCCGTCAGGCGTCCCTTTGCCTTATGCTTTTTAACGCGCTCAGCCCCGCCGCCAAGGGCAGCCTGTTCACGCATTTTAAGCAGTTCCTTCAGTCTGTCGGCCATAATATATCCTGTTTATTCGTCTTCTTTAAAACAGAGCTCCGTTAATACACCGCATGTTGATTTTGGATGCAGGAAGGCAATTTTCTTTCCGCCCGCACCTTCAACCGGTGTCTTGTTTATCAGGCTGCAGCCGCACTGTTCAGCCTGGCACAGCTGCTCTTCGACATTATCAGTAGCAAAGGCAATATGATGAACGCCTTCACCGTTTTTACCAAGATACTTTGCAACAGCGCTTTCATCTGATGTTGGTTCAAGCAGCTCAATATGAACCTCGCCCACAGAAAAAAAGGCTGTCTTTACCTTCTGCGACTCTACGGTTTCTATACCTTCGCATTTAAGGCCCAGAGTATTTTCAAAGTACGCTCTTGCCTCATCAATAGAGCTTACGGCAATTCCTATATGATCGATCTTTTTTATCATTCTTACCCCCTGTAGCGGTATTCGCCGAATATACCGCGAAGCACGTTGCATATTTCTCCAAGTGTCGCATATTCTCTTACGGCAGCCAGTATGGGAGGCATAAGGTTGCCGTCACCGTCAGCCGCATCTTTAAGAGCTGCAAGAGTTTCCGCTACTTTCTCATTATTTCTGTTTTCTCTCAGCTTTTTAAGCCCCTTTACCTGGTTGTCTTCAACTGCAGGGTCTATCTTTAAAACAGGCGGCTTAAGTTCCTCATCCACCTTGAACTGGTTTACGCCGACAATGATCCGTTCTTTGCTTTCAATCTCGGTCTGGTATTCATAGGCAGACGATTCTATCTGTCTCTGGATAAAACCCTTTTCTATGGCGGCAACAACTCCGCCTTCCTTTTCAACCTCTTCCATGAGCTCCACTGCCTGTTTTTCAATTTTGTCAGTAAGAGCCTCAATATAGTATGAGCCTGCAAGTGGATCTATTGTATCTGCAGCGCCTGACTCATGTGCAATAATCTGCTGTGTCCTCAGGGCTGTTCTTACGGAATCTTCGGTAGGAAGTCCGAGTGCCTCATCCTTTGAATTTGTATGAAGAGACTGGGTACCGCCCAGTACTGCAGAAAGCGCCTGGATTGTAACCCTTACTATGTTGTTGTCCACCTGCTGGGCAGTGAGCGTGTTTCCTGCTGTCTGGGTGTGAAACCTCATCATCTGGCTTGCGGGATTCTTTGCGCCGAATTTGTCTTTCATGATCCTGGCCCAGAGTCTTCTTGCAGCCCTGAACTTTGCAACCTCTTCAAGAATATTTGAAGACGCATTAAAGAAAAAGGCCAGTCTTTTTGCAAAAGTGTCTATTTCAAGACCCGCATCAATAGCGGACTGAACATATGTACAGGCATTGGCCAGCGTAAATGCTATCTCTTCCACTGCTGTGGAGCCTGCTTCTCTAATATGATAACCTGATATGGAAATAGTGTTAAATGACGGCATATTCTGACTGCAGTACTGAAAAATATCAGTAATTATTCTAAGGCTGGGCTTAGGGGGAAATATATAAGTGCCTCGTGCGACATATTCCTTTAAAACATCATTCTGAATTGTTCCCTTAAGTTTGTCTGCAGAAACGCCCTGTTTTTCACCAAGGGCAATATACATTGCAAGCAGGACAGCAGCCGGGGCATTTATAGTCATTGAAGTTGAAATCTTATCAAGAGGAATCCCCTCAAACAGCACTTCCATATCTGCCAGGGAATCTATGGCAACACCCACCTTGCCTACTTCGCCTGCACTCATTGAATCGTCCGAGTCATAGCCTATCTGGGTGGGGAGATCAAATGCTATTGAAAGCCCTGTTGTGCCCTGATCAAGCAGGTACCTGAACCTGTTGTTTGTTTCAACTGCAGTGGAAAAACCTGCATACTGCCTCATTGTCCACAGCCTGCCCCTGTACATGGTGGGCTGAACTCCCCTTGTAAAGGGATAACGGCCCGGAAATCCCAGATCTTCAACATAGCTGTCATCAATATTTTCAGGAAAGGAAATTCTCGGAATCTCTTCATTACCATGATTTTTAAAAGTATCTTTACGTTCAGGAAACCTGCTGATACTTTTTGCAAGTTCCTTTTCTTCCCATTCGGTTATTCGTACATCTTTACTCATTATATACCTGCACTTTCGGCGATTATTTTTATGTAATTCATTTTATCTTTTAAAACTTCTTTAACTTCTGCCATAAAAATCATCACAGGCTTTACTAAAAGCATCTATGATATCGGAGAGCGGAGCTCCGGGGGTAAATACGGCTTCAATGCCCGCATTTAATAAAACTTCGATATCATCCTCAGGAATAATGCCGCCCCCGAGAACCCTGATATCCTGTGCGCCTTCTTTTTTCAGTTCTTCCACAACCGCGGGGAAGAGCCTCAGGTGGGCGCCTGAAAGAGAGGAGAGGCCTATTACAGCCACATCTTCCTGTATGGCTGTCGCCACTATCTCTTCAGGGGACTGCCTGATCCCGGTGTAAATCACCTCAAACTCATTATCTCTCAACGCTCGCGCGATAATTTTGGCTCCGCGGTCATGACCGTCAAGCCCTGGTTTTGCAACTAATACTCTGTTTTTTATTTTTTTATCAGTCATATATTCCTCAATATTATTCGAACCGGATTATTTCTTTTTACCTATAATCCCGGCCCGGAATGCCTTTGTAAACCTTCCGCAGAACCTGTCTTTTCCAAGAACAACGTCTGCGGCATATATAATATTTTTCAAATCTTCATTTTCAGGATCCACTATCGCGCTGTCCATGCCTGCAGCAATAGCCAGGACGGCAAACGCCTGGTTAACACTTGACCTTAAAGGCAGTCCGAATGAAATATTGCTTAATCCGCCTGTTATATGAACGTCCGGATATTTCTCAAGTATCCTGCGCATTGCCTCAAATGCCATATTGCCGCTTTCGGTATCGGTAGAAACCGTTCCTACAAGAGGATCTATATGAAGCTTGCTGTCAGGGAGTCCGCCTTCTCTTGTCATTGCTATAAGCTTCTCCAGTATTTCCATTCTCTTTTCAACTGTTGTCGGAATACCGTCATCATCACACGTCAGCACTATAAGCTCTGTCTGATGTTCACATGCAAGAGGAAGTACTCCGTCAATCCTAAGTTTTTCTCCGCTGAGAGAGTTTATCATAGGGGTTTTATTTACAACCGTGAATCCGGCCTTAAGGGCTTCCGGATTGGCGGAATCAAGACAAAGCACAGTATCAGTTACTTCCTGAATCGTATTTACAAGCCAGATCATATCTTCAGGTTCTTTTTCGGGGGATGTCCCTGCATTTACATCCAGAAAATCAACACCGGCATTCACCTGCCTTAACGCAAGATCTTTTATAAAATCAGCATTCTTTACAGCTATAGCTTCTTTAACAAGTTTACGGGTTCCGTTTATTTTTTCACCGATAATAATCATTTTTTCATTCCTTTCTTCGATAGATCAGTCAATACTGTCAGCTACCTGTTTTTCCAGCGGGAAACTCATTCCCCTGGCAAATCTTTGATTAAAACTTTTATGTGTGGTCAACTCCAGATACTTTATTTTTAGAGCAATCTCCTCTGCTCTTTTCCGCTCTTTTCCAGAAAGAAGAGCCATCCTGACTCCTGTTCCTGCGCTGTTGCCAACCTGATTATATCCGGCATTGGGAAAGGCCGGAAAAAGACCTATTTCCACAGCGCTGACCAGGTTGATATAGGTACCGAAAGCTCCGGCAAGAATCACCTCGGATACGTCATTAACATCTATTCCGTCAGCTTCCATAAGAGATTCTATTCCTGCCCTGATTGCTCCCTTGGCAAGCTGTATCTCTGCTATATCTTTCTGGGTAATAACAATGCGGCCGTTACCGCTGCCGCCTTCGGATATTACAAATTCGGAACCGAATTCACCCTGTTTTATGCGCGGATTATCCCTGTCAAACCGGCCTCTGGCATTTATCAAGCCAAGGCGGTATAACTCCGCGAGAGTATCAATTATACCGGACCCGCACATCCCGATGGGTTCGGCGTCACCGATGGTTTTACACAATACTTCACGATCGGTCAATCTGACAGATTCAATCGCGCCTTTTGCAGCCCTCATTCCATCCGAAACATGTGCGCCTTCAAAGGCAGGTCCTGACGGACATGACAGAGCACGGCATGTACCCTTAACAGGATTATGCAGCACTATCTCCGTATTTGTGCCGATATCAACACCAAGGGTAATATGTTTTTTTCTGTCAATTCCTGAACCTATGATCATTGCAGTGTGATCCCCGCCCACAAAACCGCCGATACCCGGAAGAAAATGAATATATGCCCCGGGACATATATTGATACCGGCCTCCCTTGCCTTTACATCGATAGATGTATCAACTGCAGCAACATATGGTGATTTTGCAAGCTGCTCAACAGGAAGATCAAGAAAAAGATGGATCATTGCAGTGTTGCCAGCAATGCACATGTCAGCCACGTGCTCTCCTGTTATACCAGTCTCTTCGACAAGTTTTCCTGTCATATCATTGATCAGATCCCGGATAACTTCTGAAAGGCTGCGGTACGGGGTATCCGGCTTTTTTTTCTGATTAATCGAATAATCCAGGCGGCTCATCACATCATCGCCGTAGGCAGTCTGAGGATTAACAGCACCGGCAGAGGCAATCACTTTTCCTGATTTCAGATCCATGAGATATGCGGCAACCTTTGTAGTGCCAAGGTCCACCGCAATACCGGCCGGTGAACTTCCGGCAGGTAAAAAACCGATTATCTCATTTTGCCGCATAAAAACCATTGTTTCTGATGATTCTTTTCTTAAAAGAGCAGGCAGTTTTTTAAGTGCATAAATGTCAACTGACGGATCGGTAATCCCAAACCCGGCTTTCAGTTCATCTGACACCCGGGCTAAATCCGAAGCAGGCTCCCGCAGAGAAGGCGGTTTGATTTTCACTTCATATGATTTTACCGGCGAATCCGCATCAACAGAAGGGTTTTCACCTTCAAGCTGGAGCTTAAATTCATCAGTCATGGATACTTCAGGAATATCAACCTTAAGGTTTGATTGAGGAAAGGCCGAACAGGCAAGCCTGTGTCCTTTTTCTATATTTTCAGATGAAATCAGAGTGACTTCATTCTCAGAAACAGGAGATACATTACCCTGATTGATAATTACCCTGCACTTACCGCAGCTGCCCTTTCCTCCGCATACTGCAGAAATATTTATGCCGGAAAGACGCGCCGCATCAAGAATACTGGTTCCGGCAAGTACATCAACAGTTTTTCCTGCTGGATTAAAGGATATCTGATATTTTTTAAGGGCAGTCATTTAATCAGGTTGTTCCACCATATAAGAGAAAAAAGGAGGACCGGGTAAACATTAACCCGCTCCCCCCTGGTGTAAAAGCCCCACCCGGAATACTCCGAATAGGTATTAAATTAACACAGCCATCCTTTAGCCAGATTTACAGCAGCCATTGCATCCTTTCCGTAGGCGTCTGCACCGGTATACTTTCTGACTTCTTCATCAATCTGGCCGCCGCCTATCATTACCTTAAGACCGTCTCTTAAGCCGGCTTCAGCAATGGCGTCAATAGTTTCTTTCATTGCATCAAAGGCAAGGGTTAAAAATCCGCTTAAGCCCACAACCTGAGCACCTGTTTCTCTCACTTTATCAACAACAGTCTGTACGGGTACATCAATACCAAGGTCGTATACTTCAAAACCGCTGATATCCAGCATAAAAACAACAAGGTCTTTTCCTATATCATGGATATCTCCGGCTACGGTAGCGATTATGACTTTACCGAGTTTTTCTGCATTGGTTCCGGAATCTTTAATATGCGGTTCAACAAGGGCCGCAATCCCCTTAAGAATTTCACCTGAATAGATAAGGTCAGGAATAAAATATTGTCCGCCTCCAAATCTCTCCCCAACAACCTGCATACCTTCCCTTGCATCGGCAAGAATCTGCATCGGATCAGCGCCTTCATCAAGCGCCTTGCTCACGGCATCTAGAGCTTCCTGCTCTTTAAGATCGGACAATAATGCTGCTAACTCTGACATGTTCACTACCTCCCTGAAAAATAATTAATCATAGCCTGGTTTTAGTATTTATTTAGATGAACAACAAATACCGAAATCGAATTGAAATCGATATTCAATTAGAGATAAAAACATTTTTCCTGAGTAATACTTCATATTTACGCATCAGGTAAACTTTAATTCGCTGCTAGAATCCTAATAATCATGAAGAAAGTCAAGGCAAAATCCCTGCAGATTATTAAAAATACCGGGAATAAGGGTCAGTGAGACGGGGAACATGAATCAATTTAATATCTCTGATTATTGACATTATAACTTTATAAATATTATTATTAAAAAATTATGAGGTAGGGTGATCCCCTAGAGGGACATCAAGCCGTTTTTTTTATTAAAAGACTAATTTTCAGGTATTGCCGCCTGGATCTCCATTGACGGATGACCGGGACGGATGAGAAGAGAAACTGAACGATGTCTCATGCCGTACAATCTGTGCAATTAATTCTATGGGGGTCTTTGTATTATAACAAGGTCCCCATTTTTGTTTATTTTGATTAAAGGCGGACAGTACACACCGGAGGAGAAGAAAAATGAGTAATGGAAAGATGACACTGGCAAGACTTCAGGAAAAAAAGAATAACGGTGAAAAGATTACTATGCTGACGGCCTACGACTACTCCGCAGCAACACTTGTTGACCAGGCAGGTATTGATACAATACTTGTAGGAGACTCCCTTGGAAACGTAATGCTTGGGTATGAATCTACAGTGCCGGTTACAATGGACGAAATGATTCATCACTGCAAGGCAGTAAGCAGGGCCGTTAAAAACGGTTTTATCATAGGTGACATGCCTTTTATGTCTTACCAGGTAAGTGTTGAAAAAGCGGTGGAAAATGCCGGAAGGTTTTTAAAAGAGGCAAACTGCGACTGCGTAAAGCTGGAAGGCGGCAGTGAAATGGTCCCCGTGGTAGAAGCAATCGTCAGGGCAGGAATTCCGGTATGCGGCCATTTAGGCCTCACACCCCAGACCGCAACAATGCTTGGCGGATACAAAGTGCAGGGAAAAGATGCGGAAAGCGCCAGAAAAATTCTGCAGTCAGCAAAGAATCTTGAAAAGGCCGGCGCATTCATGATTGTTTTTGAATGTATACCCGATGCCCTTGCTGCACGAATAACAAAAGAGTTAAAGATACCTGTAATAGGAATCGGTGCAGGTGCTGACTGTGACGGGCAGGTGCTTGTTTATCACGATATCCTTGGGCTCTATGAAAGATTCACGCCTAAATTTGTAAAACAGTACCTTAACCTTGCCCCGATGATAAAAGAAGCGATCGGCAAGTATAAAGAGGACGTGGAGAACGGAACATTCCCCGGACCTGATTATGTGTTCACAATGACAAAGGAAGAAGCGGATAAAATCTAGGAGAATTCAATGGAGTTCCTTATAGTCGGCCCTGGTGCAATGGGCTGCCTTTTTGCTGCACGTCTTAATAACGCTGGCTTCAACGTTACCCTGCTGGATCATAACAGTAAAAGAGCAGAAGAAATCAGCCGGCAGGGTATTATTGTTGAGGGAGCATCAGGTAATTATAAAGAAAGTGTCAGGGTTACGGCTGATCCGGCTGATATAAAACCTGATATAATATTATTCTGTGTAAAATCGGGTAAAACCGAAGAAGCCGCAGTATCAGTCAAGAATAACCTTCATGAAAGCACGGTTGCTGCAACCCTTCAGAACGGGCTGGGAAACACAGAAATAATTAAGAAAATCCTCGGCGAAGACAGGGTATTAAGCGGCATAACATCCGAAGGCGCTACCCTGCTGGGAAACGGCAGGGTTAAGCATGCTGGTACGGGCAGCACAGTACTGGGCCCTGTAAAAGGGTTTGGCGTACGGCTGGCAAAAACAGTAGAAGCATTCAGCAAGGCCGGCTTTCAGACAAGCCAGGTAGAAAATGTAGAAGATTTAATCTGGGGAAAATTAATCATCAACGTTGGAATAAATGCGCTTACAGCAATAACAGGATTAAAAAACGGAAAACTTCTCAAGTTTGAAGAGACACTTGAAATTATGAAAGATGCCGTTAATGAGGCAGTAATGGTGTCAGAGGCAAAAAATATAAAACTGCCCTACGATGATCCGATAAAAAGAGTTATGGAAGTGTGTGAAAGCACTTCTGATAATGTTGCGTCCATGCTTCAGGATGTCATCAGTAAAAGACCTACCGAAGTGGATTTTATAAATGGAGCTGTCTGCAGGGAAGGAAAAATTGCAGGTATAAATACCCCGGTAAATCTTACTCTTACCCGCCTGATTAAAGCGATACATTCCAGTTACAGTGAAAGGACATTCTAACTTATCTAAACTTAATATCCATTAAGCATTTTAATCTTTTTATTTTGACATCAATTTATTCTAATGGTAGTTGTGGAAACGCAGGTACTTTAATTACGGAGGAGAATTATGTTCGAAATACTTAAACGTCGGGAAATGGCCGATGGTACAGTTGTTCTCAACGAGATTAATGCGCCTTTGATTGCAAAAAAGGCAAAGCCCGGGCAGTTTGTAATCCTTAAAGCCAACGAAACCGGTGAACGCATTCCCCTTACAATGGCAGACACCGATTCCAATAAAGGCACCATAACAATAATTTACCAGGTCGTGGGAAAATCGACCAGTCTCTTCAAATCACTCCAGGTCGGAGATCATTTTCAGGATATAATAGGCCCCCTTGGTAAACCAACCCACCTCGAAAAAGTCGGAACTGTTGTCTGTGTAGGCGGAGGAACGGGTGTAGCTGTAATGCACCCTATAACAAGGGCGCTTAAGGAGACAGGCAACAATGTAATCGCTATTATCGGTGCAAGAAACAAAGGTCTTCTTATCATGGAAGAGGAAATGAAGGCCGCGTCAAACGAACTGTATGTATGCACTGATGACGGATCATACGGCCACCACGGATTTGTAACCGATATACTGAAAGAAAAGCTTGAAAATGAAGATGTTAAGCTGGTCGTGGGAATCGGCCCGGTCCCTATGATGAAATTTGTCTGTAAAATTACCGAAGAATATAATGTAAAAACCATTGTAAGCCTTAATGCTATTATGGTAGACGGAACAGGCATGTGCGGATGCTGCAGAGTCAGTGTCGGCGGTGAAACAAAATTCGCATGTGTTGACGGTCCTGAATTTGACGGAAGCAAAGTAGACTTCGACGAACTGTCCAAAAGACTGCAGGCCTATACCGCGGAAGAGGCGGAATCAAACAGGCAGTACGCCTGTTCATGTAAGGCCGTTTAAATTTTTCAAAATACTCAATAACCTGTTTTACATACTGATTTGTTTTAAGCTAATGATGCCGTACAGGTATCAGGGAGGATAACATGGCTGAAGCTAAGATTGATAAAACACCTCGGCAGCCCATGCCGGAACAGGAAGCTGATGTACGCAGAAGAAATTTTCAGGAAGTCCCGCACGGTTATACAGAAGAAACGGCCCTGGCCGAGGCATCAAGATGTATCCAGTGTAAAAAACCGTCATGCATGGAAGGCTGCCCGGTATCAGTTGATATCCCGGGTTTTATAGGCCTTTTAAAAGAAAAAAAATATACAGAGGGTATCCGCCATATATGGCAGAAAAACGCCCTGCCCGCCGTTTGCGGAAGAGTCTGCCCCCAGGAAGTACAGTGTGAAGGCTCATGCATACTGGCAAAAAAGGGTGATGCAGTTGCCATCGGAAACCTTGAACGCTTTCTGGCTGACAGGGAAAGAGAACAGGGTCAGGGAGCCCTTCCCCCAAAGGCAGCGCCGACAGGCAAAAAGGTAGCGGTTGTGGGTTCCGGACCGTCAGGGCTGACTGTTGCAGGAGACCTGCTGCTAAAGGGCCACGATGTAACTATTTTTGAGGCATTTCATAAACCCGGAGGAGTACTTGTTTACGGAATCCCGGAATTCAGGCTTCCCAAAGAAATAGTCTTTTCCGAAGTTCACTTTCTTGAAAGGCTTGGAGCAAAGCTTGAATGCAATACGGTCGTAGGCCGCACTGTTGACCTGGATGAACTCTTTGAGCAGGGATATGAGGCCATATACCTTGGTGTCGGCGCAGGTCTTCCGAAATTTCTGGGAATACCCGGTGAAAATCTTATAGGAATCTATTCGGCAAACGAATACCTTACAAGATCAAACCTTATGAAGGCTTATCTGTTCCCTGAGTATGACACTCCGATAGTTAAAGGAAAAAACGTAGCGGTATTCGGAGCAGGAAATGTTGCAATGGACGCCGCAAGAACCGCAATGCGGCTTGGAGCTGAAACTGTGCGCATTGTCTACAGAAGATCCAAAGATGAAATGCCGGCAAGATCAGCCGAAATCCACCATGCCGGAGAAGAGGGAATAGAATTTTATATACTTACCTCGCCAAAAAGATTTATAGAAGATGAACACGGCAGGGTCAAAGGTATTGAATGCATAAAGATGGAACTGGGCGAACCTGATGAATCAGGCCGCAGAAGACCTGTTCCGGTGGAAGGATCGGATTTTGAGCTTGAATGCGACCTTGCTGTCATAGCGGTAGGGTCAGGCGCAAACCCGCTTCTTACCCAGTCTACAGATGATCTTGGATTGAATAAATGGGGTTACATCATAGCAGACGAGGAAACAGGCAAGACAACAAAACAGGGAGTATGGGCCGGCGGCGATATAGTTACAGGTTCGGCAACAGTAATCCTGGCAATGGGCGCAGGAAGAATGGCGTCTGATTCCATGCACAAGTATTTGACTTTAGGGTGGTAAGGCAGAGGCAAGCTTTAAAAAAAGCCGAACCGCAAAGACGCAAAGGACGCCAGGAAAAACAAAACATTTTTTTATTTTATAAATCACAAAAGCTTTTCTCTGTGTTCTCCGTGCTCTCCGTGGTAAAAGGACTTTTAATTAGTTTTTCCTGTCCGGGTTGTTATGCACAGCTGAATATAGGTTAATCATTAGTAAACCAATACAGGGTCTGCAGTGACACATAGCAGGCCCTTTTTATTTGGAGGTTTTTAAAATTCCAGTTTTATTAAAAATATTAATTGTTTTTGCATTTATCCTTATCCTTAACAGGTTAGGACTGCACCTTGCCGTTTCCTTGCTGGCAGGGTCAATAACCCTTGGTCTGTGGATGGGTTCCACTCCCATGGAACTAATGGCCTGTCTTTTTGAAAGTATAATAGATCACCAGACCGTTAGCCTTGTCTTTATAGTATGGCTTATTATGGTCATGAGTAAAATAATGGAAAAAAGCGGGCACATGAAACGGCTGGTAAGCAGTTTTACAAAGCTCGCTAAAGACTCAAGGATTGTCGGGACTGTTATGTCAGCTCTTATAGGGCTGCTGCCAATGCCCGGCGGAGCGCTCTTTTCCGCCCCCATGGTGGATGAAGCGCTTTCAGGGGTTGATGCAACACCTGAACATAAAACAGCATTAAACTACTGGTACAGGCATATATGGGAATACTGGTGGCCGCTGTACCCCGGTGTAATCCTTGCCATAGCGCTTCTCAATATAGAAAGCTGGCGCTTCATGACGGTTATGATACCTATGACAATTCTGTCACTGGTTTCTGCATATTTTTTTATTTATAAGCCCATGAATAAATCAGTATCAGCAATAGAAGGCCGTGTTACCTGGAAAGGTGTGAGGGCATTTTTATTTGAAATGCTCCCGATTATTATAATTATTTTATCAATAGCAGCTATCAGCGCTGTTTCAAAAATCTTTTCTGCCGCAGGCATAAACCTGCATATCCCTTCACTTGTACCTATTATAATAGGTCTTGGGCTGTCGATTATATGGGTCTGCCATACAAACAGAGTTGCCCCTTCAGGACTGCTTTCCGCAACCTTCGGCAAATCAAACATTACAATGATTCTTTTAATAATAGCTATAATGCTTTTTAAGGGCGTAATGGCTGATTCAGGTTCTGTGGAGCTTATAAGGGATGAACTCATGACCTATGGAATACCGGTCATATTCCTGATCATCCTCATGCCTTTCTTTTCGGGCTTTATACTGGGGATAGCAGTAGGATTTGTTGGCGCATCATTTCCGCTTATAATACCGCTTTTCCCTGAAGGCGATATGTTCATGTATCTGTCTTATGCAGCGCTGGCCTACACATTCGGATACATGGGAATGATGCTTTCCCCGGTTCATCTCTGTTTCCTGGTAACAAAGGATTACTTTAAAGCAACCTTAAGCGGCAGTTACGCTTATCTTTCAAAAACAGCACTGTCGGTACTACTTCTGGCTGTTGTCCTTTTTATTTTCTCAAAATTTCTTCACAGTTTTTTTTGAGTATTTTTTTTAATAGGGTGTCTGTTAATTTAATAATACATTGATAGACGAACTTATGAGCGGGAGAAATTTTATGAAAAAACTGATACCGGTAACAGTTTTGCTGACAATTATTTTTATATCAGGCTGTGCAAGCACTTCGGATTACAACAGACTCAGGCTTGAATTTGAACAGTTAAAACGCGAAACAGAGCTTAACAATTCGTCAGTTCAAAGTGATATGGAGATGTTTAAACAGGCCTATAATCCGGAACTGCAGAAAACCTTTTCAGATAATGTAACCGGGGCGCAGGAATACCTGAAAACAGTTGAGGACATAAAAAACAGCATACAGATTACATCAGACAAAATTAATGATCTGCTGACTAAGTCACAAAATGACAGGATGATGATTGCCGAAAACCTGAAAGATTCGGAAGCTCAAAACGTTGTAAATGAATTCAGACATTTAAACCGCCAGTGGGATGCAACACTCTATGAGCTGTCAAACATGGTAAAGGAATCAGAAAAGGCTGTAAATGCATCGGGAAGAGCAGCAATGCACGCATCCGAAAAAGCTGCCTCAGCGCAGACTTCGGCAGATTACGCTGTTGAATCAATGAACCGTATTTATAATGAGACAAAATCCCTCGGCGAAATACAGGAAAGGATGAAAACCCTGGAATTTAAAGTACGTAAAATAAACAGACAGCTTGAAAAAAACGAATCACCTGAGACAAAAGATCATAAAGAAAAAAGCATTCAGAATAAAATTGAAGAACTTGAAAAACTGCTGAATGAGTTAAAATCGGAAATAAGAAAAGACAACAAAAAAAATCCTCCGCATAACCGGAAAACCGCAGGATAAGGCCATTGTACTCAACGGTAAAAACACAAAATCTTTCTGTTTTTACCGTTGTCCCTAAATCTGCCAATATTTTGACGACCCCTCAAAAAACAAACTTAAAATTTAAATTAAAATAATTATTTGATATTCTAATAAAAATACTTATATTTATAGTTCTCCAAATTTCACTGATAAAAAATCCTTAAATATTTAAAGGAGTAAGAATATGGATAAAAAAGCTATTTTAAAAATAGATGGAAAGGAATATGAACTGCCTATCATAAAAGGCTCTGAAGGCGAAAGAGCAATAGATATAGGCAATTTAAGAAAATCCACCGGGCTGATAACATTTGACCCGGGTTATGCCAACACCGGAAGCTGCAAGAGCGCAATCACCTTTATGGACGGTGAAAAGGGTATTTTAAGATACAGGGGAATACCCATTGAGCAGCTTGCCGAAAAGGCAAGTTTTGTTGAAACAGCCTATCTGCTCATAAATGACAGGCTTCCTACTCCAAAAGAATACACAGACTTTTCCGTCATGCTCAATGACCACAGCATGGTTCACGAAGACATGAGACATTTTTTTGACAATTTCCCAAGAAGCTCTCATCCCATGGGAATTCTTTCTTCAATGGTAAATGCTCTCAGGGCCTTTTATCCTGAAATCCCGGAACGTTCCGAAGAAGAAGAGATCAACATAACTGTTACAAGACTTCTCTCCAAAATAAGAACCATGGCTGCCATGTCATACAGAATTTCACGGGGCCACAAGGTGGTTTATCCCAGGCATGATTACTCATATGCTGCAAATTTTTTAAACATGATGTTTGAAACACCTGTGCGTCCATATGGAATGGATAAAGATCTGGTTAAAGCTCTTAACGTCTTCTGGATTCTTCATGCCGATCATGAGCAGAACTGCTCAACTGCTGCAGTACGTCTTGTGGGAAGCGCCAGGGTTAACCTTTATGCGGCGATTTCTGCGGGTATATGTGCACTCTGGGGTCCGCTTCATGGAGGTGCAAACCAGGCAGTTATCGAGATGCTGAGCGAAATAGCCGAAAGCGGAGGAGATGTAAAACCATTTATTGCCAGGGCAAAAGATAAAAATGATCCCTTCCGGTTAATGGGATTCGGGCACAGGGTTTATAAAACATATGACCCCAGGTCAAAAATCATGAAAAAATGGTGCCATAAAATCCTTAAAAAACTACATATAGAAGACCCGCTTCTTGATATAGCCATGGAACTTGAAGAAGCAGCCAGAAAGGATTCCTACATTGTTGATCATAACCTTTATCCCAATGTGGATTTCTATTCCGGTATTGTATTAAGGGCGATGGGTATCCCTGTTAACATGTTTACAGTTATGTTTGCTATCGGGCGTCTTCCGGGCTGGATAAGCCAGTGGAAAGAAAGTATGGAAGATCCGGGCTGGAAACTTCAGAGGCCAAGACAAATATATACAGGTTTGAAAAAAAGAGACTATGTCTCTATGAAAAAAAGAGAAGAGACATTATCAAATCAGTAATATCCGGCTTCTAAATTCAGTTTTATCCTGCTGCGGCGCTTCTTGTAAAAGAAGCGCCGTTTTTTATTCTGATTACAGAAACATGGCATAATTTTTGTATGACTTTTCCTTAAACAGCTATTTTCATATTATTTGTTCAATTTTTATAAAACAGCATATTTTTATTAACCTAAAACACTACAGGACTTTATTTTATGGAAGATGCAAAGCAGGTTGAAATGACTAAGATAAAACAGGATTTTATTGACCTCATTGAATCAAGAAGAGAAGAACGGGAAGTTATGGCTGATGTGCTCAATTCTCTCAACCTTCTGGCCGCCGGGCATAATGATATATCCGATAAAATAAAACAGATAAAAGAATCCATCCCGCCGGAAGGAGATATAGCCTTTGATAATATCAGATCACTCAGCCAGGAAATCAGAAACAGGCTTATTGAGCAGGAAAGAGAAAGCGGAGATGAAGAATTTGAAAAAGTAGATATTCTCACTGATAAAGTCATCAATTCCTGCCGGACAATCAAAAAAATTATGGCAGCAATACTGGAGGATTTTTATCCCCTTTCTGAAGATATGCAGAAAGAAGCAGACAAAATAAAGGTACAGTGCAACGGAGATCCATCGGCAATTGATATAGACAGCCCCTCTGATGAACTTCTTGAATTTCTGGACAAACTTAAAATTAAAATCTCAGAGGACTTCAGCGAAATAAACAACACTTTTTTTACCCTGCTTGGGCAGGTAAGGGATGTTGAAAAAACACTGGTTACCGATTTTGCATCGGAAACCGGTATCAGGGACATGGAAGACTTTGAGTCCAATATTAATCTGCAGGTCGGAAATATTACGGAATCATTTGCCTCCTACTCAACAATAAATGAAATTAAGGATGTAGTATTTGTAAAAATAAAAAAAATTAAAAGCCTTGTATCCCTTAAAAAGCAGAGCGAAGTAGAAAAATCAAATGCTGCAAAGGAAAATATTAAACAGCTGAATAAAAGAATAAATGCAGTAGAAAAAAAGGCGCAGAAGATGTCTGTAAAGGCCAGGGAATACAGAACAGCAGCCTTAAAGGACGGCCTTACAAATCTTTACAGCCGCGGGGCCTTTGATTCCAGGATGAAAGAATCCTATGCAGATTTTGTTAAAAAGAAAAAGGATTTTTCAATTATTGTATTTGATGTGGATAAATTCAAGGGTATCAACGATACACTGGGCCATATTGCAGGCGATAAAGTATTAATAAAGATATCGGAATGTCTTCTCGAAAGTTTCAGAAAAGATGATTTTGTGGCGCGGTACGGTGGTGATGAATTTATCGTAATAATAGAGGATCTTACGGAAGAAATGGCACAGGAAAGAATTGCGCTGTTTAACAGGAACCTCAAAAAAAGACGGTTTGTGTCACAGAAACATGGTGAAATAAAGCTGTCAGTCAGTGCAGGAACAGCAAAAGCCATGGATGGCGACACTATTGAATCCATAATAGACAGAGCGGATAAAGCCATGTACGAAGCAAAACAGGCCCGAAAAAAAGCTGAAAGTAATTAAAACATAGATAAAAAAAGGGAGACCGGGATGGGAGCAGATAACCAGTTTTTTCTTGAACTTATAGAGTGGTTTGATGAAACAGGCAATGAACTGATACACCGGATACCTGAAAAGGGTTCAGGAGAAATCAAATACGGCGCACAGCTTACAGTCAGGGAAAGCCAGGCTGCAGTACTGTTTTATAAAGGCAGGGCGCTCGATGCATTCGGTCCGGGAAGACACACACTCAAAACAGGAAACATACCTGTTCTTACCAAAATCCTTTCCATTCCATGGGGTATGGAAAGCCCCTTAAGGGCAGAAGTGTACATGGCCAACTTAAAGGTCTTTCCAAATCTTAAATGGGGCACAAGAGATCCGGTAGCCTTTAAAGATTCGGAGCTTGGCCTTATCAGGCTCAGAGCACACGGAATATTCAATATCAGGATTATCCAGCCTGTACTTTTCATCAACAGCCTTGTGGGAACAATGGGAATGTTCACCACAAAGGAGATAAGCGATTACCTGAAAAGGGTTATTGTCTCAAGATTCAATGATTATCTGGGAGAAAATCTCGACAGCATGATCAACCTTCCGGGTCAGTATGATGAGCTCTCAACCGGCCTTCAGAAACGGCTCCAGGATGATTTTACAAAATTCGGTCTGGCCCTGAGCAGTCTTTATATCACATCCATAACACCTCCGCCCGAGGTTCAGAAAGCAATAGATGACAAAAGCCGCATGGAGGTTTTTAATGACCTGGACAAACTTGTTAAAATGAAAGCTGCCATGGCCATGGAAAAGGCAGCCGAATCAAATGGAGATGCCGGAAGCGGAATGGGAATGGGGCTTGGGTTCATGATGCCTGCCATGTTTTCTGGGGCTTTTAAACCGGAACAGAAAAACGATACAGCCCAGGCACAAAAAAATATGCAGTGCCCGGACTGCGGTAACTCCATTCCGGAGGAATCAAAGTTCTGCCCTCTCTGCGGACATCAGCAGGTGGTTTTCAGACAATGCAGCAGCTGCGGAAAGAACCTGCCGCCCAATGCAAAATTCTGCCCGAGGTGCGGGCATCCGGCAGATGAAAAACCGGCACCGCTCATATGCCCGAAATGCTCCACGGAAAATATACCAGGAGCATCCTTCTGCAACCAGTGCGGTGAAAAGCTGGGTGTTTAATGGCATTTGTAATAGAACAGGAGTGCCCTCAATGTGCGGCACCCCTGGAGCTTTCGGAAACAGACAGAATTCTTACATGCCCCTACTGCGATGTACAGAGCTGTCTGTTTACACCGGACTATTTCAGATACACACTCCCGCATAAAACCGTCAGAGATGATATTATTCATGTCCCTTATCTGCGTTTCAGGGGAACTGTGTTTTTCTGTGATCAGGAATCCATCGGACACAGGATAGTTGATATTACACAGACAGGTATCCCTCTCAGAGGCGTGCCAGCATCCCTTGGATTCAGACCCCAGGCAATGAAAGCCCGTTTTGCCACAGATAAAACAAGTGGAAAATTTTTTAAGTTCACACTCAAAGCCGCTGACATTCTAATGAGGGCAGCAAAACTTTCATCTTCCTCAAACAGCGGAGAAATCATTCACCGGGCCTTTATCGGCGAAACCATGAGCATTATGTATCTGCCGGTATATATTGAAGATGGCGGGATATATGATGCGGTACTCGACAGACCCATTGCCGAATTAAGCGGGACAATGGACGACATTGAAAAACTTATTTTAAAAAAAGCGCCCGAAACAGTTTCCTTTATCCCCACACTCTGCCCTAAATGCGGATGGACAATGCAGGGGGAAAAGGACAGTGTAGCCCTGGTATGCAGAAACTGCGATACAGCCTGGGAGGCCGGAGACAAAAAGTTTAATAATATAAAAACATTAATATCCAGTAAAAAGGCCGATAAAGATAACGTATATCTGCCTTTCTGGAAAATAACCGCCCGGACAAAAGGCATTGAAATCAACAGCTTTGCAGACTTTATAAACGCCACAGGTCAGCCGCTGTTTGTAAGAGATGAACACAATTCAATGAAAATGAATTACTGGAGCCCGGCCTTTAAGATAAGACCCAAAATGTTTCTGCAGCTTTCAAAACAGTTTACCATAATGCAGAAAAATGATTTTGAAACACCCAATCCATTCCCTTCACAAAAACTCCATCCTGTCACACTGCCCCCTGGAGAGGCAGTCCAGTCATTAAAAATAATACTTGCCTCTTCCACAATCATGAAAAAAAATGTTATACCCTTTCTTCCAAAGATCGGTTTTAAGGTTGAAGAAAAAACTCTTGTTTACATCCCATTTAGAGAAACAGGATACGACCTTATCAATGATGATCTGGGAGTAAGCGTTAACAGGCAGAGTCTGGAATTCGGCAGGAAACTTTAAAACATTCACCGCCCGCTTCACTAAAGACGCAGAGAACGCAAAGGTAAAACAGTTTATATTTCGAATACTGAGGAAGCATGAAAAATAAGAATGATCTGAAAATAAAGCTGGATGAGCTGCATTCATTTTACAATAAAAGAAAATTCGTACACCCGGACCCTCTTGAGTTTTTATATAATTACAAAAAACGTGACGACAGGGAAATAGTCGGGCTTATCGCCTCATCCCTTGCCTATGGAAGGGTTGCCCAGATTTTAAAAAGCGTAAAAACAATTCTGGATAAAATGGCGCCCTCTCCTGCTGAATTTCTGATGAATTCATCGGAAAATAATCTGATAAAAACCTTTAAGGGCTTTAAACACAGGTTTACAACAGATGAGCACATATCTTCAATGCTTCTCGGTGCAAAAAAAATGATTGATGAGGAAGGCTCATTATACGGGGCGTTTTTAGCCGGATACAGCACTTCAGATAAAAACATCCTTCCTTCACTTTCAAACTTTATCGAAAGACTCAACAGTGTTTCGGATCAGGCTAAAAACAGTCTTATATCTCTTCCCTGCCGGGGAAGCGCATGTAAAAGACATAACCTGTTTTTACGCTGGATGGTAAGAAAGGACGATGTTGACCCGGGCGGATGGGAAAAAGTTGACCCTGCAAAACTTATTATCCCGCTTGATACTCATATGTACAGGTTAGGCTCAGGCATGCACATGACATCAAGAAAACAGGCAGATATGCGGACTGCGGTTGAAATAACCGAAGCATTCAAACAAATTTCCCCGGAGGATCCGGTAAAATACGATTTTGCGCTGACACGGCTTGGAATAAGAAAAGAGGGTGATCCTGGTTTGTTTCTGGACTCCATTTAGCCGGTCAAACAGAACAAATTATTATTGAATAAACTGTTGCGTTCCTATTTTTAGTAAATTATAATATTTTTCTATATTTAACCTTAATCCTACAATTAAATAAAAATGGTACTTGGTTGATAATATTGGATCTCAATAATGAGTGAAAAATATTCCAATTCCAAATCGTATCTTCCGCCTTTCTGTTACTGTATTTCCTGCAACTTCTGAGTTAATTTTCCGGTTTACTTCAATAAGACATGATTAATGATAATCTATCAATGAGAGGATTATTATGAGATTCAGGTCCAGTGAAGTAAGAAAAAATCCGCAGGTGAGGGAGATAAAACTTTTTCCGGAGAGCGCCTTTGATGCAGTAAAAGACGGGGTTACTATCCTCGACGAAAAAGGAACTCATATATATGTTAATCCTGCATTCTGCCGGATGACAGGTTTTACGGAAAATGAACTGATCGGGTTCGGCCCGCCCTACCCCTACTGGGCCGAAGAGAACCAGACCCTTATCATGTCAAAACTTTCCGAAGGTTTTAAAGGAAAGCTGAAGGATGTTGAACTGACCTTTAAGGCAAAGGACGAAAAACGGTTTTCCGTAACAGTCAATACCTCCGAGATATCAGATGAAGATAACCCCAGCCCATATTATCTAACGACCGTCGCCTGTTCTGAAACAGAACCTGTTAACCTGCATAAAAACAAGGTATTAAAAAAATTTAAACACAGTGACCACGGGTATCAAAGCCTGGTGGAAAACTCTTTTTTAGGCTTTTTTATTGTAGATATCCATTCCGGACATATTCAGTTTTTAAATAAAAGCCTGTGCAATTTTTTCGGTTACTCTCTTGATGAGGGGCTGAATCTTTCGGTCTGGGACCTTATAAGCCCTGAAGAGCACGAGCCGCTTGAAAAAACTTTAAAAAAATGGCCCCTTGAATATGAAACAAAACCCACAAAATCAGGGGTATATACCGGAGTAAGAAAAGACGGGACTATTATCAGGATAGCAATAAATGCGACCATTATTGAATATGACGGAACTTTACTGATGCAGGGGATTGTCAATGATGTAACAAAAGAAGAAGGGCTTGAAGAAAGACTTCGGCAGGCCCAGAAAATGGAAGCAATAGGCACTCTTGCAGGCGGAATTTCACATGATTTCAATAATATCCTTTCTGCAATAATCGGTTATTCCGAACTGGCAAATTTCAAACTGCATGGAGATAACCCAGCAGAAGAATCCATTAATGAAATTCTTAAAGCCAGTTACAGGGCAAAAGATCTTGTCGCACAGATACTCGCATTCAGCCGGAAAGATGAAAATGAACTTAAGCCGGTATGCGTAAAATCAATCATCAAAGAAGTCCTGAAACTCATAAAAGCATCACTGCCTTCAACAATTGAAATAAAACAGAACCTTAGGCAGGACATCGGGGTTATTATGGGCGACCCTACCAGGATTCACCAGATAATGATGAACCTGTGCACCAACTCGGCACACGCAATGAGTGAGGAAGGAGGAGTACTTGAAGTATCTCTTTACGGAATATATTTTGACGAAAACGTTACGGTCCCTCATCCTGATATAAAACCCGGAAGGCATGTTGTGATATCGGTTCGGGACACGGGCCATGGTATTCCGCCGGATATTATAAACAGGATATTTGATCCCTACTACACAACAAAGGAAAAGGGGGTCGGAACGGGCATGGGCCTTGCTGTTGTCCATGGAATAGTTAAAAACTGCAAAGGGGCAATAAATGTCTACAGTGAACCTGGAAAGGGAACAACTTTTAAAATTTATCTTCCTGAAGTAGAAAAACAGCAGATCCCTGAACTTAGTTCAGGAGAGCATAACATTCCTCTGGGAAATGAAAAGATCCTGTTTATAGATGATGAAGAAACACTTGCTGCCCTTGGGAAAAATATACTGGAAACCCTGGGTTACAGGGTAACTATGATAAGCAGCAGCAGGGAGGCATTTAAGCTGTTTAACTCGGACCCTGAATACTTTGACCTGGTTATCACGGATATGACAATGCCCGGCCTGACAGGTACAAAGCTGACAAAAAACATACGTGATGTGCGCCCTGAAACGCCGGTAATTTTATGCACAGGCTATAACGAAAATATAAATGAAGAAAAATCAAAAAAAATGGGAATCAATGCATTTATAATGAAACCTCTAACCATGCTTGATCTGGCTATGACAGTACGGGACGTTCTGGACAGGCGTAATTAACCTGACTTTTATTTAACAGCCGGCTGCACTCTTGTCCAAAAACAATATTTTTAAATTTTAAAATACAATAATGATAGAGCATTCATAATTTATTAATATCGTGAACTTGTTTTCGTCATTCCCATGAAGATGGGAATCCATTTTTATTTTTAAAGCAAAAGCCAATGGTTACCCGCCTTCGCGGGTATGACGGTAGGCGAGGTTCATTTATTTTAAAATATTTTCTATTTCTAAACTTTATTTTGGACTCTTAACAGCCGGCAGATTCCAGTATTTCTGCACGGATACTTTTTATATCTTCTCCGCTTTTAATGACCTTAACCCCAGGTCCCAAAGGGTGCCAGCAGGCTGGACTGCTGTTTTTAAAAAGAACAACAGTATTTATACCCATCATTGCGGCAAGATGAGTAACTCCGCTGTCATGACCTATATACAGACAGCTCTCCTTTAGAAGCTCAAGCAGACTCCTGTTATCCGGGCATATAATAATTCCAGCATCCAGCTCTTCAGCCTTTTGTTTAAATAAACCAAACTTCTGTTCTTCAGCCGGGCCAAGAAGAAATAATATTTCTGATGATTTTGAAGGGAGCCGATCTTTAACAGCAGATGCAAGTTCAAACCAGAAATCCGCTGAATAGTTTTTCTTTTCTGATCCGGAACCGGGATGCAGCATAATCCTGCTTCCTCCTGCCTGTAATTTTTGTATAAGAGGTTTTCTGCAGGCTATTTGAAATTGTGACTCACAATCAATGTTAATACCGGCAGATTTTATTTTACGAAGCATATAAAGTGCTACGTGTGTCTCAGAACCTTCTTCAGGAAATGGAGGAAAAATATTAATATCAGCATGTCTAAAGACTTTTTTGAGGTTTGCAGCGAATAAATTATCTCTGTCATTAACAAATGCAATCACATGGTCGGCATGGGTAACCGGTAAATCGATATCGTCTCCAGACACAAACAGTTTATGCCACCCTCCCCTTTCCATATCAAAACATTCGTTGGTGTATGGAGCAAGAAAGGCAATTCCAGGATTTCTGCCTGCAACAGCTATCTGGTGTTCTTTTTTAAGAGCATCAATACAGGGCATAAGCATAAGTGTATCGCCCAGAGCCCCTGCCCTGATAAGCAGTATTTTCAAGATAATGTCTCCTTTAGTCAAATCCTGATATCTTTTCAACAAACCAGTGCTGCTATAAGTCAGTAAACAGCATCGTCCATTTTCTGATTCTTCCTCCCAAAGCAGGTAAAGGCATTGTTTTTCAGGATGCAACCATTTGATAACCGGAAGTCAGGCCCGCTGTGTTTAATTTTTAAGAGGTAATTGCACTTAAGATTATGCACACCCTGATAATTGTTTACCTCTTAAAAATAAACACCTTGGACAAAGATAATTTGATCGTATCCTGAAAAATTATGCCTTTACCGTCACTATACCTGATTACGCTACTTGTACCCCATTGCTTCAGAACTAATTGTTTCAGCTTTTTTACTATTAGCATTTATGTCGTAATTTCAACTTTCATGACTGCAGTCATCCAATATCAATAGATTCCGAACAGGCACATTACCATATCAGAAATCTTGACATCAACCAATTCGGCATTATCCTTTTTAATTAAAAACAGGAGCAGCAAAAAAATGTTTAACGGGTTTAAAACAACGCTTTTACTTGGAATAATGACGGCTATTATTGTCTTTGCAGGGGGTCTTGTAGCTGGACAGCAGGGAATTATATTCGCCTTTATACTTGCCGCGGGAATGAACTTTTTCAGCTATTTTTATTCGGATAAAATAGTGCTGAAGATGTACAAAGCACAGGAAGTAACCCCTTCGGAAAGCCCTCATCTTTACGGCATGGTAAGTGAGCTTGCCCAAAATGCTCAGCTTCCAATGCCCCGTATATATATAATCCCTGAAGATGCACCCAATGCATTTGCCACCGGAAGAAATCCGTCCCATGCGGTTGTAGCAGTTACCAGAGGGCTTTTAAACCTGATGAACAGGGATGAAATCATGGGAGTTCTGGCCCATGAAATGGCACACGTAAAAAACAGGGATATTCTTATCGGGTCAATTGCTGCAACAATGGCAGGAGCCATAATGATGATTGCCGGCATAGCCAGGTGGTCCGCAATCTTTGGCGGAGGTTCGGATGATGAGGAAGGCGGTCTGGGTGTTTTAGGACTTATCGCAATGTCTATTCTGGCTCCTTTTGCCGCCCTGCTTATCCAGATGGCAATATCCAGATCAAGAGAATACCAGGCTGACGCTACCGGATCATCATTTACAGGAAAGCCTGCCGGCCTGGCCAATGCACTTGAAAAACTTGGCACATATTCTGGCAGAATACCAATGCATACACAAAACCCCAACACCTCCCATATGTTTATTGTGAATCCCTTAAGCGGAGGCAGTATGGCAAACCTGTTTTCAACTCATCCGCCGCTGCAGGACAGAATTGCCCGGTTAAGGGGTAATATGCCAGTAAACAGGCACAATAACAATAATGATAAAGACAGAAGCAGAGGAGAAAATATCTGGGACAGGTTATCCTGATCATAAAAAAACCGTGAGGACACAAATATGTCCTCACGGTACTGATTTAATTTCAAGTATTATCTGATACTGTTTTATATCATCTCACAGTTGTCACACGGCTGCTTATAGTAAAGCTGAAATACCGCTGACCGCCGGAATAGCTTCCGCCGCTGTATAATCCGTCAGTTTCCGAACCGCCTGAGTATGAACCGCCCATATAAACATTATATGTACTGCCGGTTATCAGGTCAGGAGACGAAAAGACCACCGATGAATATGTTTTCGCAGGTGCAAACGTTACGATATCCGTTCCGCTGCTGTTTTCTATATGAAAAAGCGTTCCTGCACTCTTCTGACTGAAAACAAACAGCAGGGCATTCTGAGATGAACTGCTGCTCCCGGGAGCCTGAGCCATACTGGATGTGCCGGCGCCTATAATTGTTCCGCCGGTTGTTTTAAATGTACCGTAGTCAAGTATTCCGTTGGAGCCCGATGTCGGCCCGTTTATAACCACGGTTCCGCCGGTCAGGTAAACAGCGCCGTTTGAATCAAACCCGTCTGCATTGGTGCACCTCAGGTACATATATCCGCCGTTTATATAAATAGCCACGCCGGAAGTATTTTCGCCGCCGTTTCCGTCCGTAGCATTTATCGGGTCATCATAGGATTCTACATGGATATCACCGTCATTAATATTGATAACCATGCCTTCAATTCCTTCATAGCAGTCCAGTATATCAATTGTTCCATCATTAACCGTAATTTCAATATCCGCATGGATTGCATCATCAGCGCTGCTGATCTGAAAGTCTCCGCCGTTTATTACAATTGTATCGTTTGAATGTATAGAATCATCGGCTGTGTCGATTATAAATTCACCGTTATATATAGTAATGCCTATCGGCGACTTGAGTCCCTTGGCAGTATCGGATGTACTGTAACTGCTTCCCCCGCCTGTGGAGATATTAAAGTCCCCGTCCATTATCACTATATTTGTTTCCACCTGCACAGCATCAGCCCCGGCTTCTATATCAAATACACCGTCTGTAATATAAATATAGCCCTGATCTGCATCATCGTCTTCTGTGGATTTTAAGCCGTCGCCGCCTGCATCGATATAGATATCACCGCTTTCAACACTGATAAAATTTTTACCGATAATTCCGTCGTCCGCGGATACAACAGTGATATTGCCGCTGTCTATAATAAGACTGTCCTTGCTTTTTATTCCGTCTTTGTATCCGGTTTCTACACTTAAAGACCCTGTCCCGCTGATAACAAGGTCCTCCTTACTGTACAGAGCAGCATCAATCTCATCACCGTCTTCATCATACACTTCGGTTGTATGTGTATCGGTAAGAGAATTATCTGTTCCGGCTTCAAGGCGGATAATAACTCTTTCTGCATTTTCTATATCAAGTGGAGGACCGAATGAGCATGTTATATCGGCATTCATAAACACAAGCCGTACATCACCATCTTCCAGGGTATCTACCCTTATCTGACCATCTGCTACTGTTCCGGTGATATTGAATGTACCCGGAGTATTTATAGTTACAATATTACCGTCATATGTAGCGCCTGCTGTGTCACCGGTAATTTCGTTAGATCCGAAGGTGATGGTGGTAGGATTACTGTCATCGTCCTCATATGTATAAGATGTACCTTCGGGCAGCGCCGACTCATCATATTCGGAGTCCGCAGATGCTGATCCGCCCGTGCTGCCTGAGCCTGATGCAATTGTTGCATCTCCGCCGTCACCGCCTCCGCCTGAAGCTGCAATAGTAATAATTCCAGCAGCAGCAACAAACATGAGCAAAGTATACCGCAATAATCTCAAAATTGTTTTTCTATCAGCCACCTCTGTCACTCCTCTTGTTTTAGAATATGTATTTCAGCCCAACCTGATAACTGTTTTCATTATAGGTACCGTCTTCAGGGTCCTGGTTCTTTGTTCTACAGTATTCAAGTTCGGCAGATAATGATTTTGATAAATCATAGTTAATCCCTGCTTTATATTTTTTTCTGTATGCTTTCTGATTAAAATGTTCCAGATCAAGAGAGTTGCCTGAGCTGTATTCGGTTGTACGCTTACTGTATCCTGTAAAAAATTTAATATCCTTTGTAATTTTTACGGACGGAGTTATTTCAAATGAATACCTGTCAGCAGATCTGTCAATAGCTGTATAAAGAGGTGCATTTCTCCTTACTGACCCGTCACCGTTAACATCTTCCCCATTTATTGTTTCATCAAATAAAATAAGCTCAGTATTTCCGGGAGATGAAACATCTTCATACTTATAGGTTATACCCAGATCTATTTTGTTCAAAAATTCAAAACCAATTTTTAAACCGCCGAAGAAAGTATCTTTGTCCCTGTTTTGAAACAGTGAATTATATGACCGTACCGAATATCCTGAGAAAGGTTCAATATCAAAACCTGAAAGAATTTCATCCTTATCATCAATAAACTCATGCCTGTATCCAAGTCTGAATTCATATTCATCATAGGTTGCTTCGGAATATATACGCTCATCCCCGGAAATATTTTCATTCCCGTTTGAGTCGTTTACGGCAGACAAATAATTTTTCTTTCTGTAACCGTATAAAAAACTCCCTTCCAGAATAACAGCGCCTTTTTTACCGGCAGAATTTTTGAGTTCCACCTTTACTTCAGGATAACTTGAGTCGCTGTTTTTTGTATAAAGATTATATCTGAGCCATGATGACACTTTAAGATCCCCGCCAAAAAGACCGGCAGTATCCCACCTTATCCCTATTCGCGGAGCGATTATGTAATCGGACATGGAATCCATATCGGCATAGCGTCCGTTTAATAGATCATCCGGATCGTTCTCATTCATTTTGGATATCTGTTCATCAGTCATTCCATACACATTATCCGTGTATTCGGTATCCAGCTCTGTGAACAGCTTAAAATCGGATTTATCATCTTCAGCATGACACAGAGCTGTAAATGATAAAAACAGAAAAAGACAGAATATTGCCCAAATACGCATCATGTGTGACTTGTTTTTTCTCATAATATCAATCCTCGGAGCGCCGTTAATCTTTATCCGGGCACTGGTAAAGAATCTTTAACTGGGCTGTATCGTTTAAAAAATTTATTGTTATTACATCGGCTTTTAAAATATTTAATCCTGTCCGTTCTTTAAGATCCTTAATAAGGTCTTCATAATTTTCCGGTTTTATGAGTTCGACCTTTTCATAGGTAATAAGACGAGTATTTTCCTTTTTAATAAAGATATTTTTTTCAAGGATAAACACGGCAAGAACAATAACCATATTGGCTGCTATAAGCTCAGAATAGCTTATATTTACATCTGCAAGAGAATTCAGGACGGCTACTATTATTACTGTAAACAGGTAGGTCATTTTGCGAATCGGAATCTGCTCGGTCCGGTATCTTATTATTGAAAAAACAGCGAACAGGCCGAAAGCAAAACCGATTTTAAGGTTCATGCTCCCTAAAAGAAAACAGATCAAAAAAATCGTAATATTGATCAGTATCGTTGTAAAAACATAATTTATTTCCCTGTAAACAGGGTAAAAGATACCCCTTATGATTATAATGACAAAAAACAGGTCCAGGCATAACTTAAGCAGCAGATATCCCAGGTCATGAAGGTTTATTATATGAACTCCAAATATTGTAAATTGCGTAATATCATTCAGCATTTTCAGTAGTCTTCCTAATTCAGTCTATTAAGTTTTAATATTTTCTTTTTAAAGCGGTTGTATTTTATATTCTTTTCAGTCATGGCCAGGCCGACACAATACTTGCTGAAGGTGGAAGGATATATTTTAAATTTCTTCAGGCATTGTATAAGCTGTGAATTCAGAGAATGTTTTTCACTTTTCAACTCTGCAATAGCCAGCCTGTTAAGGGTTTCAGGCTCTGAGTTATTTTTTTTATAGGTAAGGTTCAAATCTATGGTCAGCCGTTCTTTATTGACATAGTTTACAAAAGTAATACGATCGAAGCTGACATTAAGCTTTGGCTTTATCTGCCCGATAATATCACTGCAGTTTAAGCAGATGCAGTTTTTTGCAAACAATTTTGAGTCTTCAGACAGAATTCCTTCCGCATTTCCGTTTTCAAGAAGCAGTCTGCTTTTTACTGTTTTGCTTTTATTGTTTTTCTGTTTAACCTCAAAATAACACTGGCCCGAATCCACATACTTTCTGAACCTTACCTTGTACCTGTCATAGTTTTTATTGTGATGCTGACGATAAAAAAAATAATCATCGGTATCATAATAAAGGCTTTCATATCTAAAACAGCGTTTTCCCTCTATCTCCAGAACAGCATAATATTCATCCAGAAATTCAAACACCTGCGAAAGCTTTTCCCTGCAGAAAACAAACTTCGTGTCATATCTTTTAAGAAGCTTTATTTCATCAAGGCTGTCCAGGGTTGCAGCATTAAAATTATTGAGGATATTTTTTATTCTGTCCATTTCTTCTCAAAATAAAGTGAACTGATGACCATCCGAAAAAAAACAGACCTGATGGACACAAACTAATATTTTTCTAACATTTTATTAGGCGCAGAATTTTCGGAAAGGTTACAATTTTTTAAAGAAACAGTAATTTCTATGGAGAAGTTTTTTTATTTTATTAAGGATGTTTATGATATACAAAACCCTGAAGAACAGATTACAGTTTTCATCAATAACCTGTAACAACAGTGAAGAGAAATGAATTCAGTTTTAAACAGGCAGGAAAATTCTATTAACCGTTTACAGATTCTGGCAGGTATTTTCTTTCTGCTCATTGGATCGCTTGTATATTTTATTGACCGGCCGCCCGAGTATACATATTTCATTTACCGCTTTCATTTTTTAAGCAGCCTGCATGACAGGTTTCCGGATTTATTCGGCAGCCTGGGAAATTATCTTCCTGACTTTATTCACCCGCTTTCCTTTATACTGATAACAGCAGGAATAATCTGCCGGACAAAAAGAGGATATTTGACTGCATGTTCAATATGGTGCCTGACTGACTGTATATTTGAACTGGGCCAGAAATACAGCAGTCTATTTATTAAGGTTATTCCGGACAGTTTTTCAGAGCTCCCTTTTCTGGAAGCCTTTGAAAATTATTTTAAAAAAGGGACCTTTGATATATGGGATATTGCAGCCGTTTTTGCCGGTACAGCTACAGCTTATTTCATTCTGGTTTTAACGATGAAGAAAAATAAATAAATCCGTCATCTCTTTTTAAAAAAGTACAGGATATGCCGCAGTTTCATTATTATCTGCGTGCAAAGGTAAACCTGTGTTCTTCACTATCAACAAAAAATTTAATTTTAAAGTTCCCCTTTACTTTTTTATCCATATCCCGCGTATCACAGATAAATATTGCAATAATAACATCACCGGGCTTTATAGTTTTCGGCTTCATAATAATTTCCGGCAATACTTCCCTTAACTGTTTAATATCCTCATGCAAATCTTCTATGGTTTCATTCATCTCTCTAAACTGAGGCTCAAACTCTTCGCCCAATGCTTTTTCCATGTTATAAGCAAGTTCTCCCATATCCGCATTTTCAGGGAGCGGAGCGGCTGCAATCATAAGGAGCGTCCATTCCATATCCCTCAGCACTCTCAGCTCCAGTGTCAATTCTTCGCTGTAATATTCTCTTTCCAGATCTTTCATAAAATTATCAAAGGGCTGTAGTTCTATCTTTTTCAATGCTTTTTTTTCACCACTTTCTTCAAATATTACAGATATATTATCTTCACTTATTTTAACCGGCTCTTCTCCACGGTTTTCAACAATAATTTTAAATATGGTCTTGTCTTCTGCTTCTTCGATTTTAGTGTAGTGAGACATTGTAACAGCATGCTTTTTTTCCGAAATAACGGATTCATCTTCAAACACCTTCTGGTCAGAAGATGTTATGCCTGTAACTTTTACAGGGGAGCAGCTGTACATGAACACCATTAAAAGGAAAAGTGCTGATATTATTTTAAATTTCATTTTATATCCTCTCTATATCACTGTGCCGGCAGTCTCTGGCTAACAAGCAGGATTACCGGATCAGATTTTATTATCATTCCTCGGTTCCTATGCTCTCCAGAATACCTGTAATGTCTGTCCATCGGTTTATATCGGCAAGCTTAAGTGCAGAATATCCGACATCCTCTACTATTGACTTAAAATTCACATCCGATCCCCATTCACACAAAAGTTTAACAATCTCGGTATGTCCGTTCTGGGCTGCCGGCATAAGTGGGGTGGAACCGTCAACAGCTTTCAGATCGGCTTCTGCACCGCTTTCAACAAGAAGTAATGCAGTATCTGTATAACCGTTTTGCGCAGCCATCCATAGAGCTGTTCTGCCGTCACTGATTCTTACAGGGTTCAATTCCGCACTGTTATCTATAAGAAGTTTTACAACTTCTGTATATCCGTTCTGCGCTGCTACCCACAGGGCGGTTATTCCGTCCGAAGTTTTCCGGTTTACCTCTGCCCCCTTTTTCAATAAAAGTTCCGCAACATTTCTGCTTCCATTCTCCGATGCCACCATTAAAATTGTTGCATCGTTTATTTTACTTTTCACATTTACATCCGAACCATACTCTAAAAGAAGCTCTGCAACAGCAGCGTGATCTCTCACAACAGCATCCCAGAGAGCTGTTCTGCCGTCTTTTGCCTTTATATTGACGTCGGCTTTTTTTTGTAGAAGAAATTTTACAAGATCAATATCACCATTATTTGAAGCAAGCATTAGGGCAGTGGTTCCATCTTTTGATCCTGTATTCACCTTTGCTCCATTTTCAATCAGAATTTTACTTATCTCGCTGTACCCGTTATCCAGGGCCAGCATAAGAGAAGTTAAACCATGGCGGTTCTTTACATTGACCCCTGCACCTTTTTCTATGATGATTTCTACAATATCGGTCATGCCTTTTTCCGAAGCAATCATAAGGGCGGTTTTATCAGTGATATCTGATGTTACTTTAACGACCGCTCCTTTCATAAGAAGCAGCCTGGCCACATCAGCATGCACGCTGTTTAGTGCAAGCCAGAAGGCGGTTGTATTCTTTTCGGTCGGAAAATTTACATTGGCATTGTTTTCAGTGAGAAGCTTTGCAACTTCATAATGGCCGTTTTCTGATGACTTACAAAGGGCGGATTCATGGTCAGCCTTATTAAACACATCTACTTTTGCACCGTTATTTATAAGTATTTCAACTATATCAGGATAACCGTTCATGGAAGCAATCCAGAGAGCGGTTGTACCGTCCACATTTAAAGTATTGACTTTAGCTCCGTGTTTTATAAGCAGTTCAACAACATCCCTGTGCCCGTTCTTTGATGCTGCCCAGAGTGCAGTTGTTCCGTTCATACTCGCAGCATTAACTTCTGCTTTATTTTCTATATGCAGCCTGACAACCTCTGCATGCCCATAAAGAGAAGCTATCCACAGGGCAGAACCGCCCTCCCGGAGAGTTAATACATCGTCATCATTTTCTTTTACATACTGTTCAAAACGATTCTTTTCCCGGACCAGATCATCAGGCAGTCTGCCCATATGGTACTTGACACGGATCTCTTCAAAAAGAGCATTTACGGAAGCCATTGTAGAACTGACTCTGAAAGTCATTTCTCTGCGAAGTTCTGCATTTTTTTTATATTCGGCTGCAACCTTTTTATCATCAGGAGACAGGTATGCTGTTTCCCTGATGTTCTTATAACTCATATCTGCTTTATTTTGGATGAGAAGATCGACAACATCAGCATGACCATATTTCGAGGCCAGCCATAGTGCTGTTGCATTATCAGCGTCTCTCTTCATATTTATATCAGCACCCTTTTCAATAAGAAACCTTACCATATCATGCTGCCCGTTCCGGGATGCCCGCATCAGGGCTGTTGTACTTTCAGAGTCGATACTGTTAATATCAATGCCGGCCCTGATAAGAAGTTCTGCAGTATCAATATAGCCATTCCATGACGCCCACATCAGGGCTGATTTTTTATCGATGTTTTCTAAATTCAATTTATTTCTGTTTTTTAAAAACAGTTCAGAAAACAGAGTATTATATTTCTGGAAATCCGGCAGAATGTTTTCTGAGTATGATTTGATATAAAAACCATCCTTCTCTTCTGAATCATCGCTGGCAGCATATCCGGATCCGGTTTTGACTGATTCAGTGTTCCGGCTTTTAATTTCTTTTTCAATTTCAGCGTCAGAAGGTGCATCAGAAAAGTTAAAGGAAGCTAAATCTATTGAACTGTTTAGAATATCTTTATGTATCAATTCAGACCTGAACCGGTCACCGGTTGTACCGTCGCCAAGCTGCCCCAGGTAATTGGAACCCATTGCCCGGAGGCTGTTGTCAGCCTTTACATAAAAACTGTGTCCTCCTCCTGCTGCAACCTGTGTTACACCGTCCGCAATTTTAACCGGCCTCTTTTGTACATCTCTTGTACCGGCACCAAGCTGACCCGAATAATCTGCTCCCATCGCCCAGAGGCTGTTATCCTTTTTTATAAAAAGGCTGTGACTGCATCCGGCTGTAACCTCTACAACGCCTGCTACCACACGAACAGGCCGTCTCCGGGTATTAAAGGTGTTTTCTCCAAGCTGACCATACCGGTTAAAACCTGTTGTCCATAATGTGCTGTCATTTTTAACAAACAGGCTGAATGATCCGCCTGCAGCAACTCTTGCCACTCCGGATGCTGCAAGAAGAGGCGTTACCTGCACTGGACCTGCCCTGTCACCTAGCTGGCCATTCCAGTTACAGCCCATTACAAAGAGGTTGCCATTCTTTTTCAAGTACAGGCTGTGAGAACTGCCTGCTGCAATCCCGGTCACATCAGTATCTATCATTACAGGTTTATTTCGATTCGTTTTTGTACCGTCTCCAAGCTGACCGTACTTATTACTTCCCATTGCCCAGAGAGTTCCGTCTTTCTTTATATACAGGCTGTGAAAAACCCCTGCCGCAACCCGTGCAACATCTGTATCTACCTGCACAGGCCTGAATTTAGCGCTATTGGAACCATCCCCAAGTTGACCGTACTTATTACTTCCCATTGCCCAGAGGGTGCCGTCTTTTTTTATAAACAGGCTGTGTATATTTCCTGCTGCAGCCTGAACTGCATTTTCTGCGACCTGTACCGGAATGCTTCGGGTATCGGTGGTACCGTCACCAAGCTGCCCTTTATTGTTGTAACCCATTGTCCAGAGAGTGCCATCGGCCTTTATAAACAAACTGTGGTAAAGTCCCGCAGCTACTGTGTTTTTAGCATACAGATTTATGTTCTCACTTTTCAGTGAGTCTACTGCTGATGCGGATGATATGAATGACAGCATAAAAAAAAATACAGCAGGATAAAAAAACATGCTCCAATTAACAGGATCAATCTTCAGGAAAGGGAAACTTATCAGTGCTCTGTTTCTCATGATATCTTCCTTTTTAAATTTAAAAATCGTTTTTATTTACGCGCACCTCTTATATAAGGACCCGCGAAAAAGTAAATTCATGCTTTTCGCCGTCAATTGACAGGGCTATCTCAAATTGACCTTCCAGTTCTTCAGGCATTTCACCAGTATCACAGGCCACTATTCCCATTATGCTTTTGTGTGGTTTTATAAGCTGAGGTTTTAAGATAAGCTCAGGTATAACATTGAGCAGTTGAGGCAGCTCCTCACGCAGTGTTTTCACTCTATCTACAACACGAAACACATCCTGTTCCGTGGGCGGAGGACATCCTATTTCCGCGGCATTTGCTTTTGAGATAATACCTGAAATAATTCTTGCTTCTTCATAATAATAATCATCTGATAAATCTGTCATAAACTCACGGAGGGATTGTATATCTATCTTTTTTGATGTCCAGTTTCTGATGTTTCCTTTAAATATTACAGATACATTTTCATCATTAATAAAGAGCGGCTTTTCACCTCTGTTTTCTACTACAATCAGGAATAAGGTATTGCTCTTTGCCTTACTGATTTTTTTATAATGAGAAATTGTAACAGCATGTTTTTTTTCTGAAGTGACGGCACCATCATTATGTATTTTTTGATCGGATTCTGTAACTGCAGTCATTTTTACAGTTGGAGGGGCACAGTTCTGAAAAGCAAGAAATGATCCCAGGAGAATTATTAATATTTTTTCTTTCATATCATCCCCATTCAGCCTATTATTCCGTTCCAATACTTTCGAGGATTCCCGCAGTATCTTTCCATTTGTTTTCATTTGCCAGCATAAGAGCTGAATACCCTTTATCATTAATTATTGTTTTTATATTCATATCAGAACCCCATTCACACAGCAGCCGAACGACTTCACTGTGTCCGTTCTGAGCTGCAGGCATAAGCGGGGTTGAGCCGTCAGCCGCTCTTATGTCCAGTTCTGCTCCGTTTTCTAAAAGAACTTTTACTACTTCGGTATGTCCGTTTTGAGATGACATCCACAGGGCTGTTTTTCTGTCAGGCAGTCTCCGGGGATTGAGATCTGCATTTTTTTCAATGAGAGTATATACAACATCTTTATGTCCGTTCTGTGCGGCTATCCACAGGGCAGTTATACCGTTAACGGTTTTGCTGTTAACAGAACCACCTTTTTTGATTATGAGATCAGCAACATTCCTCATACCGTTTTCGGATGCCACCATTAATACAGTTACACCGTCAGCACCGGTTTTATTGACATCAGCCCCTTCATCAATAAGGAGCATGGCAGCAGCGCTATGGCTTCCGGCGACTGCTATAATGAGAGCGTGTCTTCCATCCTTTGCGGTGATGTTTATATCAGCGCCTTTATTAATAAGGTAAGCGACAATTTCAATATTTCCTGTACCGGCTGCCAGCATAAGTGCAGTTGTTCCGTCAACGGCTTTTGAATTTATTTCCGCTCCGTTCTCCACAAGCAGTTTTGTAATATCCGGATATTCATTTTCAACAGCCAGGATAAGAGCGGTTACTCCGTAGGGCGTCTTTTTATTTACATCTGCGCCTTTTTCGAGAAATATTTTTACTAAATCACTGAAACCTTTTTGCGATGCTATCATAAGAGCTGATCTTCCCATTCGATCAGACGGAACTTTAACATCAGCCCCATATTTAACAAGAAGCCTGGCAATATCATAGTGTCCGTTAGTAAAGGCGATACCAAAGGCCGTAAAATGACCGAAGGAAACATTCACCTCTGCTTTGTTCATTAAAAGTATGTGGACTATCTCCATGTGCCCGTTTTCTGATGCTCCCATCAGGGCAGTTGGGCCAAACAATCCCAGCGTTATATCCCGGCTGTCGACATCTGCTCCATACTCTATAAGAAGTTTTACAATATCAATATAACCGTTATAGGAGGCTATAAACAGGGCACTTTTAATATCTGCGCCCTTTTGTATGAGGAGCTTTACAACATCAGCATGACCATTCTGAGATGCCGCCCAGACAGCGTTTAGGCCTTTCCTGCTCTCAGCATTAACATCAGCCCCATTTTCAATAAGAATTTTTACTACATCAGTATGGCCGTTCAGAGATGCGATCCATAAAGCATCAGTACCTTCCCTGAACACCGGCTTGTATGGATTGTGGATAAGCGCTCCAATTTCTCCCCAGTTAGCCGGGAGTCCTCCCTTCCTCGCCAGAGTTTCTGTTATATTTCTGTATCCATTAAAAAGGTTTCTAGCAGTACTTTGTCGTTTCTTTGTTTTTTTATCAGGTTCATCTTCGGGAGCAGTTAATATATCGTCCATACCTTTTGTTCTGCTGGAATCTGCCTCTGCTCCATTTTTAATAAGAAGTTCCACTATATCGGCATAACCGTTTTTTGATGCAATCCACAGGGCTGTTGCCCTGTTGACCTTATTTTTAACTTTTATATCTGCCCCCTTTTCCAGCAGCAGACGGACAATGCCGGTATTTCCATTCCTGGCAGCCCACATCAGGGCAGTTGTTCCATCACTGTCTCTTTTACAGTTAACATCCGTTCCGTTTTCTAAAAGATGCTTTACTATGCCGGTATGTCCATTGAAGGCTGCCCATATAAGTGCTGATTCTTTATCAACATTTTCAAAGTTTACTTCAGAGCTGTTTTTTAAAAATAACCGGGTAAACTGAAAATCGTCATTCTGTGAGACAGGCAGCAGATCCGAAGCTGCAATATCTCCCTGCGGTATACCGGCAGTGCCCTCAGGCTGCATAATATTAAAGTCATTAATAATATTGTTTATCGTACTTCCGGATGACTGGAGACTCGGGCCTGATGCCGGTTTTACAAATCTATAATTTAGAGGAACCGCCCTGAAGGTAAAATCAGCATCCCTGGCTGTTACATGTGCAACACCGGAAGAGATCTGCTTTGGGCGGCAGCTGTCAGCTGTCGTGCCGTCACCCAACTGGCCCATATAATTAGAGCCTGCTACCCAAAGAGTTTTATCAATTTTTACAAACATGCTGTGAGAACCGCCTGCCTGTATTTCTTCCACTTTGTCAGTTATTTTAACCGGAACATAAAAGCTGGCTGAAGCATCAGTGCCAAGCTGACAGGTATAGTTTGCCCCCATGGCCCACAGGCTTTTGCCTCTCTTTAAAAAAAGGCTGTGATTAAACCCGGCGGATATCTTGATAACATCATTTGCTACAGGTATCGGTGTTATGCGGTCTTTAACAGTACTATCACCAAGCTGACCGTACCTGTTAGAACCCATTGTCCATAGACTGCCGTCATTTTTTAAAAACAGGCTGAATGAACCGCCGGCTGATATCTGAACTGTCCGGTCAGCTATTCTGACCGGCCTTATGCTGACAATTTCACTGGAGTGACCAAGCTGCCCCCTGTAATTTGCCCCCATAGCCCACAGGGTACCGTCTTTTTTTAAAAACAAGCTGTGAGCGCTGCCGCATTCTGCCTGCACAACATCATCTGCGATCTTTACAGGTATAGACCTGTGTTTCCTGCTGCAATCACCAAGCTGACCATCATCGTTGCATCCCATTGCCCACAGGCTGCCATCCTCCTTTATAAAAAGAGTGTGAAATGCACCCGCTGCAACAAAGGCTGCGTCTGCAGCAATTTTTACAGGCTTACTCCGGTCGAAAGCTGTTCCGTCCCCAAGCTGACCATATTTATTGTATCCCATTGCCCACAGGGTACCATCATTTTTAATAAACAGACTGTGCACATTACCAGCAGTAACCTGTATTACATCAGACGCAACCTGTTCAGGGGTACTGCGTGTGTCGGTGGTACCGTCCCCAAGCTGTCCTTTATTATTATATCCCATGGTCCAGAGCGTACCATCAGCCTTTATAAACAGACTGTGGTAAAAGCCTGCAGCAGCCGCGTTTCCGGAAACCCTCTCAAGGATGTTAACCAAGAGGTTTTTATCTTTTCCATCACCCATTCCGGAGACCGGAAAGAAAAATGACACCATGAAAATGAATGCAGCAAAACAGGAAACCGTTTTCCGTTCTGCAGCAGAAGTCTTAAGGGTATGTAACCGATTCTTTTTCCAGAATCTCATGATATTTCTCTTATTAATTACTGACGATTCCTATTAACATGATATCCATTCAAGAGGATGCTACTCAACCTTTGCTGTCGGATCTATCCTGCCCAGAGCGGCAGCAGCCTTGCTTCTAACAATTGAATCACTGTCATTGAGTAATTCAAGCAGATATGGAACAGCATCTTCTGCATCCTGGCCTATTGCACCGAGTGCATCCGCTGATTTATATCGAACAGCAGGCGATTTATTTTTTAATGCTGCAATTAGAAGTGGAACTGTATCTCTTGCCCTGGGCCCAAGACCGCCTGCAGCAAGCACAGCTCCAAATTTCTCTAGATCATCTGAATGAGGATTATTAAGAATATCAAACAGGGGAGGAACTGCATATATACCCTTCTGCCCCAGGATCTTTGCGGCACTCCAGACTGCATATCCGTTTTTTTCTTTCAGCAGTTCAATCAGCTCACTGATACACTCTGATCCGGTGCATATATTCCTGAGAGCATATGCCGCGCTGTACTTTATTCCGGCAGCTTCTTTCAATTCAAGAATCAGATCAGGCACCACACCTTTAGAAGCCGGCCCTATTTCTCCAAGTGCATATGCTGCAGTTCTCCTAATGTCATCAGTCACCCATCCCCGGTCGTTAAATAACTGAATAAGTGCAGGAACAGCATCTTTTGCTTCCGGGCCGATTTCTCTCAGAACATCGGCAGCACCTGCCTGTATATTTTTATCAGGATTTTTAAGTTCTTCTATCAGGGCCGGCACTGCAGGCGGTCCTATTTCTGAAAGGATATTTGCTATGCGCCCTGATCGGTACAGATCACTCCCATTGTCTTTAAATGCAGCCATAAGATCAGGCACCGCGGCATAACCTTTATTTGTGAGGGCTTCCGAAGCACCTGACTGAACCGTTAAATTACGTTCACCAAGTACATTGATCAAAAGAGGTATTTCCGCCTCACCTGTTTCTGCAAGAATTCTTACTGCATTCCATCGATTAAAGCCGTCCGGGTCATAGAGCATCTCAATAACTGAATGTACGTATTCTTTTGTCTGAAGACCTGTCTGCTCAAGAACATAGGCTGCCAATGACCGGATAAAATAATCATCCTCTTTTTTAAGCATCCTGATCAGGACAGGTACTGCTGCAGAAGCCTCCGGTCCTTTATTTTCTAAAGCGGCCATTGCCTTTATACGAAGAGCAATGTCCTTAGTCTCAAGCATTTTTATCAACTCTGGGACAGCTTCCTGCTTTTTCGTATCTTTTATTTCTGCGGCTGTTAAAGATTTTCTCTCCGGCTCTTTGTCCTCACTTTTATGATTAACGGCAGCGGCAGGAGCAGTTTCTTCTTCACCCCGGTTCATCTTTTCGAGAACAGCTGCTGCATATTTTCCGCAAGTATCTTTACTATTTTTAACCGCATGCTTAAGAGATGGAATTGACGCAGGTCCAATTTTTACAAGGGCATCAGCAGAGCTCCAGCGAACATAACAGTCTTTAAGCGTATCGATTAGAGCAGGCACGGCATTTTCTGCTTCAGTGCCGATACTACCAAGTGCACCTGCTGCTGATGCAGCAACATTTTTATCATCGTCCTTAAGCATATTAATAAGGGCTGGCACGGCATCTTTTGCTGCAGGCCCTATCCTTCTCAGAGCTTTTACAGAACTATTTTTTACTCGGACATCACTGTCTTTAACGGCTGCAATAAGAGCTGTAACAGCCTTTTCAGATTCAGTTCCTGCATTGCCGAGAGCCCTGGCAGCTTTAAATCTGACATTAGATTTTTTATGTTCAAGCGACCTGATCAGGTCTGGAACGGCCCTGTGCCCCAATTTTTCCAGAACATTCATTGCCCTCCACCCGGTAATATCATTTTCACTGTCGAGAGCGTCTATAAGGTGTGGTACGGCCGGTTCTCCTATCCTGAAAAGAGCATTCCCTGCATACCATCCAACAGATTCATCTTTATCATTTAATACAGAAACCAGGGCAGGAACAATCTCCTCTGCATGAGAACCGGTATTCCCAAGGGCAATAACAGATTTTAAACGGACAGTTCCATTTCCGCTCTTCCTGAGCAATCCCAATAAGGCGGATATCCCCGGTTTTCCTGTTTTTATAAGGATATGTGTAACGCTTTCAGAGCTCCATAAAATTGAATCATTTTCTTTTTCAAGTTCTTCTACCAGTGCCGGAACCGCTGCCGGACCTATCAGAACAAGGGCATCTGCAGCACTTTGATGGATCATCCTGTTTTTAAGAAGATGGATAAGTAGAGGGACTGCATCTTCTGCTGATGTGCCCATTTTTCCCAGAGCACAGGCTGCACTTTTTTTGAGAGAGTCATCACCTTCGTTAAGAGCCTTTATTAAAGCCGGTACAATTTCTTTTGAAACCGGGCCAATTTTTGAAAGAGCTTCTGCCGCAGCCCTGCTGAAATAATTTTTTCGGTTCAGGATATCTATAAGTGTCGGAACAGCATCCACAGCATCAGGCCCCATGCTGCCAAGAGAATCCAGTGCACGTTTCGATGCCGCTGGGTCACTGTTACTGAGTTCACTGATTAAGGAAGGTACAATTTTCTTTGAAGCCGGTGTCTGTTTTTCCACATCAGGCATATAACTCTCAAATGCACTAAGCAGCGGAAGCAGCTCTTCATCGGTTTCAGATATTTTATTTGATTCTGCAAACACCCACCCGGACGCACTCAAAAAAAGCAGATAAAGAAAAATATTCAGCAATATGATGCAAATATACTGTCTTTCAGACATCTCCTTTACCGTCTGTCTATTACCGGCCACTTTCATCCTCAATCAAGTCAGGTGTTCCATCAAAATCCAGGTCTTTTTTAGACTCAATCAATGCTTCCGAGTCATTGTATATCTCCCATAGGTCAGGTCTGCCGTCATAATTTGTATCTTCCTCAACAGAACTCACATGACCGTTTTTATAGCTGAACCAGGTATCGGTTTTTCCGTCCAGGTTGCTGTCCTTTTCTACTCTCTGCAATTTTTCATTTGAGTTGTAGTACCAGGTAATATTTATCTTCCCAGTTTCCCCCTCGTCCTTTTCGACTTTAATTACCTTTTTATTTTCATTATAAATTTTTCTTTTCTCGATCCTTCCGTCACTGTTACTGTCCGTCTCTTTTATTTTTATCTGACCATTTTTATAAAGAGACCGCATTTCCGGGTTACCGTCAAAATCCGCATCCATTTCAACCACCATGGACCATTCCGGGTTGTTGAACCATTGCGTCATTTCAAACTTCCCGTCACCATCCTGATCCTTCATGCGTTTTGCCAGTTTATCTTCAGCAAAGACCTCCAGCACTTCTGCCTGTCCGTTTCCATCCTCATCTTTTTCAATCCTCTCCGGACCCATCTCGCCATAGATTCCCCATGTATCAAATTTACCGTCACGGTTTATGTCCGTTTCGATTTTTTCTTTTATGCCTTTATTATTAAAATATATTTTTGTATCAGGTATTCCGTCCATGTTTTCATCGCTGGTCTGAAGGGACAATTTTCCGTCGTTATTAAACCGCCATGATTTATCGTAAAGGCCGTTTTTTTGGGTATCTCTGAGTGTTTCTTTTAAAGAACCATCATTGCTTATAAAATCAATTCGCTCCATTATTCCGTCAAAATCTCTGTCCGATTCCTGAAAACAGGGGATGCCGTTCTCAAAAAAAGTAAACACATCAAATCTACCGTCACGGTTCATATCTTTAACCTGGCTTACCGGAACAGAATCATTAAATAAAGTTATGGTTTCATATTGACCGTCTTCATCCATATCTATTCTTTTTTCAAACAGCTTCCCTTTATCGTATGATCTGAAAATATCCATCATTCCGTCCTTATCAGTATCCATACACCTTAAGACAGGGATGCCTTCCGCATCATACAGAATAATGTAATCCGGAAAATTATCACCGTCTTCATCAGCCTTCTTCTCAACACATATGTCATTTTCGTATATCTCCCATATATTGATTCTGCCGTCGTGATCAGTATCAATTGTGGAAGAAGAATGCGCCCCTGCAGTGTAATGCTGCACCATGTTAAACCGACCGTCTCCGTTGGTATCAGTCCTTACCATGACCCTTTGTTCCGTTTCTTCAAAATCAATAATCTTTTCAGTCCGGCCGTCCTTATTCAGGTATTTTTTACGGACAAGCATACCGCCTTCATAATATGCTTTAAAATCAACCTTATGATCATAATCCATGTCAGCCTCTACCCTGGCCAGCTCACCTTTAGTCCTGTATTCAAAAAAATCCATTATGCCGTCTTTGTTTGTATCTTTTTCAATCATGAAGACTGTTCTTTCATTTGAATCAAAATAAAAAATCCGTTCAATATCTCCGTCCTTATTTTCAGCATCAAATATTACACCCGGAGTTTTTAATAGTTCATGAGCTATGACACTGCTGCTTCCTGACGTCCATGAGAATGATGTAATAAATGCCATTAAAATAAGCAGGGCCGTAGATATTCTTTTTTGATATTGAGCTTTCATTGCTCCTACAAAAGTTCAAAGGTTAAGTTAAGAGGTATAACGACACCGCCTTTAAAAATGTGAGGCGGAGGTTTTGGGAAGGGTGCGCTGTCCCTGACTGCCTGGAGAGCAGCTTCGTTTAACTCTATATAAGGAGATGCCCTTACAATTCTCAGGTCAGTTATATGCCCTTCCTGATTGATCACAAAGCTGAGGGATACTATACCCTCTTTATACATATCAGCAGCTTCATCCGGGTATTTTTTATGCTGTTCAATTATCCGCTTTACTATATCAATATAATGTTCACCGTTTTCCTGAACGCCGTCTTCTTCCATGCCTGCCCAAAAGGTACCGGAGCGGCTGTAATCAGATGCATCTCCTATGGGGTCTGCATCAGGAAGTTCATCAGCGGATGAGTTATATATGCTTTCTTTTCCGGCCTCACCCGATTCTTTATCCTTAATTTCGGGATTTCCCGGAAGTATCCTGCCTGATGAGCTTTTTTCTTTTCTCAGGGTCATCTCAATATAATGGAGTGTGCCTGATTCATAGAGCCCTGTGATATGCAGTAATAACAGAGCATGAATTCCCAGTGAAAACAGGAGTAACCCCTGTAGAAGATAATTGGGTCTTTTTTTTCTTATGTAATAATCCGGTTTCATTTCATATTATTTAAGAGCTTATGAGGCGGATTGGGAAATTTTAGACACATTTGTACAACTGGTAATGAGCAACATACCCAAACCACTGCAGTATACTTAATGTCCTTTTCCCTTTATTATTTTTTTAAACGGTCAGTTAATTTCCGGAATTATTATTGTAATTTATAAGAGCTCTTTTTGATTCAGATTCAAGATACACTTTGGCGCTTGTTTCCTCCCTGCCCTGTAACATAAGCATCTTGCCGTTCTCTTCCGCATTCCTGACAGTACCTGCCATTGTATAGATACGGGAAAGAACCTCATGTAACTCCTTAGCCAGGGCGTTATCAGGGCTGAGTTTTAGAGCCTTTTGGCTGTCAGAAAATGCGTCACTGAACTGGCCTATGGACACGTAGTTATAGCCCCTGCTGACATAAGCGGAAATATAGTCGGGTCTGATTTTTATTGCCCTGGTATAGTCAGAAATTGCTTCGTTAGCCTTCTGTTTACCAGAGTATTCATTTCCTCTAAAAAAATAAGCTTCAGCAAGTTTTGGATTTATTTCCAGAGCCTTATTATAATCTGAAACAGCATTGTCGGTTTTACCAAGAATTGAATGAGCCCTTCCCCTCATAAGGTAGAGGTTTGCATCGCCCGGGATCAATTCAATAGTTTTATCAAGATCAGAAACTGCATTAGTGACCTGGTTTTTAGCAAGGTAGGCCTGTCCACGGCCGTAGTAACAGAGGGCAGCTCCCGGGTTCAGATAAATAGCTTTACTGAACTCAGAAATGGCTTTGTCATATTTATGTTTTTCCAAATATGCAAAACCGCTGCTGCGGTGAGAAGCAGCATTATTTTCCTGTTTTTTAAGCGTACCAGAAACAGCTTTATCCGTCTCTGTATTCGGTTCATCAGCTATAGATATTTCTTTTTTATGATGAACTTCCGATTTAATATCCTGAGCTAAAATCAATGTTTCTTTTTCGTCCTGAACGGGAACTGCAGTCTCAGGTGCAGACTGTTTATCTGTCACCTCTGTTTCATCGGGGCTTACATCAGTGAGTGAAACGGGGCTGCTTTCCTCTTTTTTAACAGGTTCTATAATTAATATATTTTTCTCAGCTTCCGGTTCTTCTGGTATGCTGACTTCTTCTTTAACAGCTGTCTGCTGTGCAACTGGAATTGGTGTATCTTTTGAAGAAACATTGATTTGTTCCTGGTATTGTTCTTTTGATGAATCTTTTATTTCTGGTTTCGCAGTAAAAGTTTCAACAGGCTCACTGATAAAACCGGTAATAGTATTTTCTATTTTTATTTCCGTATCGCCTTTAAGTGTATTTCCGCTGGACATCGGCAGCAGGAAAAGACCAAGCAGACAAACTATAACAAAAATAAAGGCTGCCTTCTGTTTAGTTATTGTGTTACCCTTAAGTATATCCCTGATTCGGTATTCAAATATTTTTTTATGACTGCCGAAACCGGGCAGCGCATCAATGAATGGTGCGCCATACACATTCACCTTTAATGCATCAATAATACTTTTCCCGAATGCTTCCTTTGATATAACCTTTTTACTCATAACACCTGAGTCACATACACATTCCCGGGCTATATTAATCTGCCTGTTCGCATACCACACAACCGGATTAAAAAAATATAATATCTGTATAATGTTCTGAAGCCTTATCCACAGATGATCAAAACGCTTTATATGGGCCATTTCATGGGCAATGATTGAGTTAAGAGTATCTATGTTCCTGTTTTCCAGAAAGGGCTCTGGGATAAATATTTTTGGTCGAATTATTCCTGCGGTAAAGGGGGACAAAAAATTATCCGAACTGAATATTCTTATTGATCGTTTTATATTAAAACTCAGACGCCAGTATTCGACACATCCGATTATTTCTTTATCCTGTAACAATGATGCATGCTTAAGCACCTGCCTGAATTTATAAATCTTATTTAAAAATATTATTGTAAAAACAATACAGCCTGAAAACCACGCGGCACAAAGCACAAAAGGCCATGACAGGAAAAAGCCGGACTTCTTATCTGTCTGATCTAAGACTTTTTTATGTTCGGTCAAAACAGTAACATCCGATGCAGAAAACTGTCCGATATGATTGGCGACAACCAACTTTTTAGAAACGTTTTCTAAAGCCAGGTTAAGGTTTTCGGTTAACAAAATATCGCCTGCAATGCTGCGGGCGCTGAACGGCAGGCTTAAATCGGTTGGCAAGACAAGGCGTATGAGAATTAAAGACCATAACCAGAATCTCCACCTGGGAGAACTGTTTTTCAGGAAAAAAGAAAGACCGGTTATAAATAAAAAAAGGATAATGCAGTATAGAGACTGATGGTACAGTGTATTGATAATAGACAAACAGGATTTTTCAACAAGGTCATACATGATAAAACCTCCTTATTTTTCTTTTTCCTCTTTTAACAGTTGAGACAGTTCATCAATTTCATCAGGAGTAAGTGCATTGCTGCGTGAAAAGAGAGAAACAACCGCACCATGATCAAGCTCCAGAACCCGGTCCGAAAAAAAGCTTATCAGGCGCGCGAAACCCTTTGGTCTTGAAAGTAACGGGGTATAAAGAAAAACGCCATGAAACTGCTCCCGTTTTAATAAACCTTTTTTTACCATTCTATCCATCATGGTTTTGGTTGTGGAGTAGGCCCAGGAATAGTTTTTAACCATCTGGTCATGAACCTCCCTGACATTCAGTCTTCCTGTCTTCCATAGGATGCGGAGTATATCAAATTCCGTTTTTGTTAAATCTGGCAGAGGCTCTTTAATTTTCATTTTTTCTCCATTTATTATCAAGTTGATTTCCTGTTACATTGTAACAGGAAAACTAATATTAAATAGCAGTATTATATTTGTCAAGTGAATATTTTTATTATTTTTTCGGGATAGAAATGTTTTTTTAATTAATGTCAATCCAGAAAGAACAAAAGCCTGGATGGAGCTGTTTCGTAATATTTAAGGAGGGCTGCAGATATAAAGATAAAAAACACAGAGTAAATAAATTATATCAGCCTTTCAATTACCCTGTCATGGATTGTTTTCAAACCGATACCCCACCTCTCTGACAGTCTTGATAAAAAGAGGACAGGCAGGATCTGTTTCTATCTTGGCCCGGAGGGAGTTTACACACCTGTCGACACTTCGGCGTGTTACTATTATTTTGTGTCCCCAGACAGCATTTAAAATATGATCTCTTGTAAAAACCCGGTCCGGATGTTTTATCATAAAGGATAGCAGGCCGTATTCTTTAGGGGTGAGGGTTATGTCTTCTCCGTTTTTTTTCATTTTTTGTGAAGCTGTATCCAGCGTGTATTCGCCAAAAGTGTAAATAACGGATTCCTGCTTTCGCCGGGATCTTAAAAAGGCGTTTACCCTTGCAATGAGTTCTTTGATACTGAAGGGTTTTGTCACATAGTCATTTGCACCAAGGTTTAAACCCAGAACAATATCCGACTCCTGGTTTTTAGCTGTCAGCATAATAATGGGCATTTCCATATTCTGTTCACGCAGCACCCGGCATATCTCATAGCCGTTAAGACCGGGAAGCATAAGGTCCAGAATGATCAGATCCGGATTTTTTTGAAGAGCCTTTTCAAGACCCTTTTCTCCGTCCTGAGAAGTAATAACGGTATACCCTTTAAATTCAAAGTTATCCTTTAAACCCGTAAGCATTGTCCTGTCATCTTCTATAATCAGAATGGTTTCCTGAGGCATCTATATTCTCCTGAATTCTCATTTCATATATGTGCTATGATATATTTTCACTTAACCACGGAGGACACAGAGGACACGGAGAAAGGCAAAATCAAAATCTGTTTTATATTTAAATTTTAAAATGCTTTTCTTTGTGTGCTTTGCGTCTTTGTGTGAACCGTGTTTTCAGTTTTTCGTTTTTAACAAAAAATAGTTTTTTGTTTTTCTCCGTGTTCTCTGTGGTAAAAATCAAGTTTTTATATTTATGCCAATGTATATTATGTTACCGGAACTTTAACAGTGAACACACTTCCTTTACCTTTTTCACTTTCTATTTCAATGGACCCGTTATGCACATCTAAAATGGATTTAACAATACTCAAACCCAGGCCGAACCCGCTCCCTTTTCGTGAGAGGGACTGATCAATCTGATAAAAGGGTTCAAGAATTTTCTTTCTTTCATCCTGGGACAGTCCAATACCTTTATCTCTTACTTCGAATAAAACAGTGCCGTCTTCATGATATGCAGTCAGATCTACTGACTTTACTCCGTCCGAATACTGATATGCATTATCCAGCAGGTTCAAGAGAACCATGGTTAATGCATCATGGTCGGCAGTGATTGTCGGCATTTTCCCTCTAACTGTTTTGCTGAAAGAAAACCCGCCTGATTCAAAACGGTGCCTGATGGCGCTGCAGGCTGATTCTACAACTGCTTCAGGCTCAACTTTTTTAAAATCAAAGGTCTGTCTTTTATCCTCTATTCTTGAAAATGTCAGAAAATTTTCAACCAGCCTGCTGAGCCTTTCATTTTCTTTGGCAATTAATTCTATATAGTTTCTTACAAGGTCTTTATCTTCATATTTTCCATCAAGCAGTGTATCAACAAGCAGGCGTATGGATGAAAGAGGTGTTTTTAATTCATGTGAGACAGTAGTTATCAGGTCATTCTTTAGCCGGGTCAGGCCCATCTGCCTGTGAAACAGCCGGGCCGTTAAAAAAGACAGGATCAGTATGCCGATAATAACCAGCAGTGCTGCCCATATATACATGGATACCTGGTTGTCGGATGCAGCCATATCAAAATCACTGTCTTCAATGCTTGCTGTAAGCTGCCAGTCAGGAAGATAATCACCAGCAGAAATCCTGAAATAGGGTTCTGTTGTTATTCTTGAATTCCTGGGGATGATATCAATTCGGGCACCCGCGTATAATACATTAGAATCAATAAACGCCCGTGTCTCTGATAACACTCTTTCATGCCTGAAAAGCAAAACAGCCGTTTGATCAGAAGATACCATCTGCCATAAATTTTTCCCGGGCACTTTCGACAATACATCCGGTCTGGGAAGCGCAGCCTGTGTCTTTATATAATCAGACGCAAGAGTTTCGGCAGTATAGCTTGGGAATCTGATATCACTGTTTAATGGTTTTAATTTTTCCATTATGGAAAGCCTCTGAAAAGAAGGCATAACAGGTCTGCCATAATCATTTAACCTGGCAGCAAGTTTTTCGAGAACTTTCGAATAATCCATACCATGAGATTCAGTCATTAAATGTACAGCATAAAGCTGGGTATCAGGTACAACAAGTCGCTTGTTTTTATCCCGCACTGATTTATATTTCGGGCTGCTTAATATCCCGGTTATTACTTTTACTGCCTCATCCCTGCGACCGGCTTTTACAAGACAGCAGGCCTGCTTCTGCAATGCGACTGCAGATGCTTCAACACCCCTGGTATCTATTGCGGTTTCAAAATATCCTTCTGCAGCAGACAGGTATTCTGAATCATTTTTTTCTACCCCTTCCGGGAGTTCACACTTATCATCAAACTCCGATAAATTAATACCAGGGCTTTCAGCTTTAGAAGGGTACAGCATTTCTCCTTCCCGGTTATAAAGTATTACACTGTCTGCTGTACCGCTTTCAATCAGCTCTTTGAATTGTCCAGAAGGTTCTATGGAAATATTTTTAAGGGATATATCAATACTTTTTTGTTTCCAGTAATTCTCCAGCATCGGCTGAAGGTTTTCAAGCTGAGAACGGTACAGGTCAGTCAGGCGCTGTCTTACAGCCATGCGCTCATTACGCACTGCTTCTGAGGCAAACCAGAGGAGAAATACAGTGGGGATTATAATCACCAGAAAAAGCATGCTCATCATAACCCACATCTGTCTTTTCCGGTAAATACCTGTCTGATTTAAAAAAATAGCCATAATTAATTATATTTTTCCAAAAGATCAGGATTACCGTCATAGTTCGTATCTTCCTCAACAGATGTTACCTGTCCTTTACTGAAATGGAACCATGCATCTATTTTCCCGTCGAGGTTTGTATCTTTTTCTGCCCTTACCGCTTCTTCATTCGAGTCAAGGTACCAGTATATATTCATCATGCCCACAGAACCGACGTCCTTGGCAATTTTTATCACTTTCCCGTCACTGTTATAGGATTCTATTCTGTCTGTTTTTCCGTCGCTGTTATTATCAATCTTTTTTTCTTTCAGGCCTGTTTCTGAGTAATATGCAAGCATTTCAGGGTTGCCGTCATTATCAGCATCCTTTTCCACAACCATGGTCCAGCCAGATAAATTGAATGTCTGAGTCAGCTCAAAGCGTCCGTCACCGTCTTCATCTTTTACCTGCTTTTTCATTTCCCCGTCAGAGTAATATGATACAAGGTCTACTCTGCCGTCTGCATCAGTGTCTTTTTCAACATTTACCAGACCCTTTGATCCGTAATTTTTCCATGCATCAAACTTACCGTCCAGGTTAGTGTCTTCTTCTATCTTTTCTTTTTTTTCCTGGTTATTAAAAAAGATCCTGACATCAGGGATTCCATCTGCATTAATATCTCTGGTGAGCAGGTATATTTTTTTATTCTGACGGTAATACTGGACCTGGTCAATATGGCCTGTATGCCCTGAGTCAACGCGAACCTCTTTTAAAAAACCTTTTGAGTCATACAGAATTATCCTGTCAACTGTGCCGTCAAAATCAGTATCAGATTCCTCGATAAAAGGAATTCCATTTTTTGATGATGTAAAGAGATCAAAATCACCATCCTGGTTTGTATCCTGTTTCTGTTTTACAGGTAAGGAATCTTTTATATCAGTTACGGTCTCATACCTGCCGTCCTGATTTTCATCTCTCATCTCCTGTGTCAGCTCGCCTTTACTGTATAACCTGAAAGTATCCTCAATCCCATCCTTATCTGCATCAATGCTGCTTTCGCTAAGAAGACCTTCACTGTCAAAACGTGAATAATAATCCGGGAGACCGTCACCATCTTCATCAAGCTTCTGTTCAAAAAGTTTTTTATTTTTATAGAGGCTCCAGACATTCATTGAACCGTCATGGTCAATATCTTCTATGGAGGCAAAAAGTTCTCTGTTAATATAATGGAAGATAGAATCGAACCTGCTGTCACCATTTGTATCCTCCCGGGATAAGGAGTTACGGTTTTTAAAATCAGTTTCCAGAATCTTGATAAGTTTATTATCTTTATTAAAATATTCCTCACAAACACATTCTTCATCAACAAAATATCTTTTAATATCAGTTTTATAATCATGATTATTGTCTTCTTCTATAACTGCAATTTTTCCTTCAGGCATGTAAAAATTATTCCGTCCTTTTTCACTTCCGCTCACATAGTATTGCAGCCCGCCTTTTACACCCTGCCTGCTCATTTTAAATATCCGGCGGGGCAGTTCATTATATTTTTTTTGCAGATCAGCTATATCAGGTATTCTGTCTACTGATCCCGGATCGATTATTATAAGGGCAGAAGCCGCACTGGCACTTACCCCGATATTTTTATCTTTAAGTTCTTCCAACAGGTACGGTACAGCATCTTTTGCCAGAGGCCCCATACTTCTTAAGGCTTCTACAGCATGCCTTCTTACAGTACCGACTTTTGACCTAAAACATTTAACAAGATGGGGAACAGCCCCGGAGCCGATTTTACCCAGAGCAATAACAGCTCTCTCTGCAACAAGAAACCCGGTATTATCCCGTGTCTGCCTCTTCTCTGTTTTAAAAGTCCTTATCAGGTCAGGAACAGCATCTATTGCTTCAGGCCCCATATTACCTAAAGCCTGTGCTGCATCCCAGTGAAGTGATTCATCGTTACTTTTTAAGAGTTTTACAATAGACGGAACTGCGGCAGAGCCTATCTTTCCTAATGCCGCGGTAACCCTTGACCTGAAATAATAATCATGTTCACCCTCCAGTTTACTGATTAAAACAGGTATAGATTCACTGGCCTGCGGCCCCATATCGCCAAGAGCATCCGCGGCATACACCCTAATATCAGGATCTTCAAGCGCTCTATTAAGGGCAGGTATAGCATCCGGTCCAATCTTTACCAGAATATTGATTACACTCCGCCTGACAAAAATATCCGGAGTTTTCAGAGCTTTTATCAGGGAAGGTATTGCAGGCGGACCAGTCTGTATGAGTGCAGAAGCGGCTTTTGACAGGAGATAATAATCATTGGTATTTTTAAGAACTGTGATAAGCTCCTGCACTGGCAAATCTTCGACTGCGCCTGTATTTACCGCACTGATCAAAAACACAGAAAATAATAAAGCCCCGGAAATAAAACATTTCAACATGCGTTTCATAAAACTCCAGTTGATTTTGATAGTCATGATAATAATACAGCGGCTTTCAGGTTTGATGCTTGCCGGAAAAAAGCCAGTATAAAACATATTAACTGTAATGAAAATTCTTTTATGGGGCTATTTTAGCAGCTATATCTTTTCCACCCAGACCGAATGCTTCATAAGGATTTATTAAGTAACGCCGATCGGAAAGCATTTTTTCAACGATAAAATGAGTAACTTCACCTTCACCATTTATAACAAACTCGATTACGGCTGTGCCTGTATGCTTCTCCTTTGTTATGAATTTAGTTTCCGATATGGCATATACAGGGTGCCGCTTATTTTCAGCACTGCGCCGCATTAGACTGACTTCCTGTATAAGCCTTTCTCTTGAATCGGGTTCCTGTCGGTTACTGACTGTATATCTTGAAACTATGTCCGGTGAAACTGATAAATCTAAAAGTGGACACGAACTGATATACAGCTGGTGACCTTCCAAAGAAACTGTTGCTATGGAATCAGGACCCAGTTGATAGCTGCCGACATACTGTTTAAGTAAATCAGTTGGAACTGAAAAGGTTTCCCGTTTTATTGATGCACATGAGTTTACAAATAAAAGGATTATGAAAAAGCTAATTATTAGACTCCATTTTTTTTTATTAATATAAGAGAGAGACATTTCAAACCCTCCTTTTAATTTACTGCGGTTATTGCCAGTTACTAAAAGTTGAATTAATTTTCCGCGGGTTTAACAATATGATCCACCATAAACGTCAACACCTGGATATTAACGGTGTTAGTGATGTCCTCTATTACCTGAGTATGGGTGTGGTTTGGACTTAAAAGCGTATCTTTTACCATAAAGGTATTGTATCCTCTTTCGACAGCACCCCAATAGGTTGCCAGAACACAACCAGTCGCCGATAAACCGCACAGAAACAATCTGTTGCATCCCTTTTCCTTGAGTATGGCATCCAGATCAGTATTTCTAAACCCACTCGGGAAATTTTTAATAATCTTCGGGTCATCTTCTGTAATATTTATAGTTGACGGAAATTTAAAACCCTCAGAATCAACTGCCGGACCTCTTTGCGGATCAGTATTATACACGCGGATAACAGGCAGGCCCTTCTGCCTGAACAGCGATATACATTCATTAATCATACGCAATGAATCCTTTCTATCTTCTTCAGACATACGGTGCAGGTATTCGTTCTGGGTGTCAATTACCAGCAGCGCAGGTTTGATATGCGGGTTTGCCTGTAATATTTGAAGATTATTAATCAGATGGGGTGCTTCATTCATGGTATGGATTATAAAGGCTATCCTGGATTCAATCCGCTCTGGTTGAACAATGATCATAATTTGATTATCAGGCAGTTTTTCCTGAAATTCGCGGACGGAATAAAAACTCAGTTTCCCGAATGTATTACGAAGATAATTTATAAGACCTGTAATGTTTTCAAAGGTAAATTGAGCACGGAAGGAAGGTTCATAATTCTTTTCCACAAACTCTTTTATCTGATCATTATCAGCATTGTTTAAGAAATCAAGAAAGGGCATTACATATTTTCCGGCCGGATTATCCGGAATCTCGATAGAATCTGTATACCTGTTCTCCTGAGCAGAAACCGGAATAGCTATTAGAATGAATAGTAAAACAATAATTTTTTTCATGGTTTTATTACTCCTTTTGTTTTTTTTCTATAAACGTAAGCGCCCACTTTGAGCTTTTTACGGGAAGCTCTTCATCACCCTTTATAATTTTTTCTAAAGCAGGCACAGCATCCTTTGCGGCAGGGCCGATCATGCCCAGAGAAACAGCTGCCTTAGATCTCATCATGGCATCCTGATCACTCAGTTTTTTTATTAGAACCGGAACAGCATCCCCGGTTGCAAGGCCGATACTGCCTATAGCATCAACTGCAGCGTATCTGACGTTTATACTTGATTCTTTGCTTTTAACTGCTTTAATTAGTTCAGGCAATGCGTCGGAACCTATCTTTTTTAATGCAAAAATAGCCTTTCGCCTGGCCTGCATATCCTGACCATTAAACAATTCAAGCAATGCAGGAACAGCTATTGAGGCATGAGCCCCTATATCACCCAGAGCATCTGCAGCACTCCATTTCAGAGGAGGCTCCATTTTTTTTAGAGATTCAATCAGACAGGGAACCGCAGCCTTTGCTTCGGGACCGATATCCCCAAGTGCATGAGCTGCTGTAAATTTGGCAAGCTCCGGGTTTCTTCCTTCAATCACCCCTATCAGAGAAGGTACAGCAGAAGGGCCTGTACTGCCGAGAGTTTTCCCCAGAGTCCAGAGCAGGTAAGGGTCCATAGCTGCATCTTTTTTTAATAAAACCTTTATTATGTCAGGGAGATACTCTTTTGCTGACGGGCCTATATTCCTTAGAAAACGGGATGCTGCAAACTGTGATAAATCAAATGTATTTGAATTATCAATTTTTACAGGAACGTACAGAGTGTCCAGCAGCATTGGCATAACTGTACCTGGTTCTGCACCGATATTACAAAGCGCATCTATGACGCACCATTTTATGTTTGTCTTTTTCTGATCTGCCAGTTTCAGCAGGACAGGTACAGCATTTTTTGCAGGCGGACCGATATCTCCAAGGGCCTTTACTGCGCCGGCCCAGACATTTTCATTTTCCGATTCAAGGGCTTTAATTAATGCAGGAACTGCTGGCGTGCCTATTTCAGCAAGGACACCTGACGCTCCTTCAGCATCCCAGATGGAGTTATAATCATCATATTTAAGTGTATCTATAAGGGTTGGTACTGCCGCTACACCGATATCCCTGATTGCGCAGGCAGCATTGAACTGCTGCATTGTATTTCTTTCCCTCAGTAGAGTGACAAGGGCAGGAAGTGATTCAGGTCCAATTTTCCCCAGTATATCTGCGGCATTTGCACTCAGATCATTATCATGATCTCTTAGTAGTCCCACAAGATCAGGAATTGCGGCCGGGCCTATATCAGTCAGGGCCATTGCTGCCCTGGACCTTAAATAATAATCATCCCGGTTTTTGAGCAGCCCGATAAGCATTGTTACTGCCTTTTCAGCTTCGGGACCTATCTTCCCCAAAACATCTACAGCATTAAGGCAAAGAATACGGTCCCCTTCCTTTATAATATCAATCAATACAGGGACAGCCTCTTTTGCTGCCGGACCGGTTTCTCCAAGATACCTTAATGCCTTTTTACAGGCATAGCCCCGGTTGTTTTTTATTATTTTTATCAGGGCGGAAACTGCACCTCTATCAGCAGGACCTGTTTTTTCCAGGGTATCTTCAATAGCATTTAAAAGCAGGCTTTTATCTTCATTAAGCATGCCTATCAATTCTGGTATTGCCTTTTTTGCTTCAGACCCTGCAGTGCCAAGTGCTGCTATGGCGCTGATACTAACAGAATCATCACTGTCTTTAATAGCATCCATAAGCGCCGCAACAACACTTTTATTTGCAGGATCTATTTTTCCAAGGACTGATATACACTTTCTTTTAAGAGAAGCATCCTTTTCTTTCAATGTATCAATCAGCACAGGTACAGCATCATTGGCCCGTGGACCGATTTTACCAAGACAGTCCGCAGCGCTCAGGCGAAGAGCAAGGTCCCTGCTTTTGATTATACTGATAAGAAAAGGTACCGAATCCTCTGCACCAGGACCAATGCCGCCCAGAGCATCAACCGCACTCAGGCAGAGGTTGTTATCGTTATTTTCAAGCAGCTTTACCAGGGCAGGCACTGCGCCCTTTGCTTTTGGACCGATCTTTCCGAGAGTATTTGCTGCACTCAATTTTATTAATTTATCCCTGCTGCCAATCATCTTTACCAGAGCGGGTACAGCATCTACTGCATCAGGACCCATTTGACCCAGTGCACCTGATGCGATTTTAACAAGTGATTCATCTTTCTCTTTTAATATTTCAGTCAGCGCAGAGATTGCTCCGGTACCAATATTACCAAGCGCATATGCAGAACTTTTACGAAGTAGGATATCATCTGACCGGCAGGCCTCTAAAAGTGCAGGTATCACATCTTTTGTAACAGGACCGATTTTACTTAAGGCGCAGGCCGCATCCCGGGCAGGCTCACCTTTTTTGTTTTTTAAAATATTTACAAGATGCGGCACGGCTTTAACAGCTTCCGGCCCCATTTTACCAAGTGCATATATCGAACTTCTGCAAAGCGACTCATCCCCGGATTTAAGAGCCTTTATCAGTTCCGGAATTGCCTCTTTCGCCGGAGGACCTATCTTTGCCAGCATCTCAACTGCGTTAACGCTAAAAGATTTATCACCTGATTTAAGTCCTGCAGTCAGAAAAGGCACAGCTTCAATCCCCATCTTCTCAAGTGCATCATCCGCACTCCAGCGCACAATCCTGTTCTTATGAGCTTCAATAAGAACAGTGGCAGTGTCTTTAACTGAAGGAGCAATATCACCAAGTGCATCCGCCGCTGTTTTTGCGAGGGATGCATCACCTTTTTTGACAATTTTTATCAGGGCCGGAGCTGCTTTTTCTGCAGCAGGACCTATTCGCCCAATTGCTTCGGCTGCCCTCTTTGACAAAGATTTGTCAGAGGATTCAAGTGCGGTAATCAGTGCGGGAACGGCCTTTTTTGCGTCCGGCCCTATTTCGGCCAGGGCATCTGCAGCGCCAACCCGGATTTTTTTATCAGATGATTTGAGGGCTTTAATAAGTTCGGGTACTGCAGCCGGCCCCATCTGCCCTATAATAAATGATGCGCCTTCAGTTCTCCTGCGGCTTGCCTGATCCTGTTTCTTAAGCAGCTCCAATAATGCAGGTATTGCTTTTATACCGATTTCCTTTAATGCATTTGCAGAACTCCAGCGAACTGACAGGTCTTTATCCTTAAGCATAATTATCAATCCGGGAACTGCAGCTTCCGCTTCCGGCCCCATCTTTGCCAGGGCATTTGCAGAATTTCTTCTTAAAGAAACATCTTTATCTTTAAGGGCTTTAACAAGTGCTGATACAGCTTCAGGACCCATCTGCCTTAAAACATCTGCAGTGCTTTTTGAAGACCAGAGGACACACTCCTTTTCGCTTTTTAAAACGTTGAGTAACTCAGGTATTGCATCTTTGCCCATCTCTGCAAGGGCATTCAAGGCTGTCCAGCGTATATAATCATCTTCATCTTTTAAAGTATCGATCAGGGCGGGTATTACAGCCTTTTTTGCTTTCGGACCTAATTTACCAAGGGCTTTTACAACATACCTTCTAACAACAGAATTTTTATCTTTTAAGGCTTTTATAAGAGCTGAGGCTGCTTCTTCTGCTTTTACATCCACTTTACCCAGTGTATATGCTGCCGTCCATCTCACAACCGGATCTTCATCATAAAGAGCCTTTGAAAGCGAAGGGATAACCTTATCTGAAACCGGCCCTATTTTACCAAAGGCAGTAACAGCTCTTCTTCTAAGAAGAGGATCATTCTCATTTAACACCGTTATAAGTGCGGGAACGGCTTCTTTTGCCGCCGGGCCTATTTCACCAAGGGCAAAGACGATTCTTTTTTTTACAAGAACTTTATTATCTTTAAGCGCCTCGCACATTGCGGGAACAGCACCGGCGGCCTTTGGGCCTATTTTACCCAGGGCATCTGCTGCACTCCTTTTGATTAATGAAGATTTATCTTTCAATGCAAGAACAAGTACAGGAACTGCCTCTTCGGCATCAGCGCCCATTTCTCCCAGCCTGTCTACTGCATCCTTTCGCTCATAATCCGGTTTAATAACATTTGTGAGATCATCAATCAGGTTTTTGATCGGGGAATTTTCACTGCCCCGGCTGTTTTCTGCACCGGACAAATCTATTATTACAAGTATGGTTAAGAGGAAAAAATATAAGGCCTTTCCTTTTACCTTTTCACTGCGCATTTAGAGCCCCTCTGATAAAATTAAAAATCCTTTTCAGTTGCAAGACACAGTCTTCCTGCCCCTGCCGCTTTTGCTAAATCCATTACCTTAACCGCCTTGTTTAAAATTACCGCCCTGTCGGCCTTGATAACAACAAGCCTGTCCTTCTGGCTTCCTATCATCTTTTTTATTTCCGAAAAAAGAATGTTCAGAGGAACCTCTTTATTCATTAGAAAGGCCCTGCCCTCTTTATCAACATATATTGTTATTTCCTGCTGAGTCTGGGGCGCTGCAGCCTTTGCCTGGGGAAGTTTTATTTTTATCCCCTCATCAACCATGAAATTGGTAGTTAGAAGAAAATAGATAAGAAGCATAAATACTATATCTATCAGGGATGTCAGCGGTGCCTGGATTTCATAATGTTTTCTTTTTCTTGACTGTAATGACATTTTATCCCCTTAGCCTTTTTGTTTTCCAATCCCCTTTAAAAATGCAACTGTTCCGGACTGAAGCCGTGCCTCGTATTTATCGATCCTTGAGAGCAGGTAACTGTGTGCAACCATTGTAGGAAGAGCAACCGCAAGGCCTAATGCAGTTGTCAGCATTGCCTCCCAGATACCCCCGGCAAGAACTGCAGCATTAACCTTGCCGCCCATCTGCTGGATAACCATAAACGCCTTTATCATTCCTATTACTGTCCCTAGAAGACCGAGAAGCGGAGCAATATTGCCCATGGTGGCAAGTGCCTGTACGTAAGTAGACAGGTTTCTTACTTCTTCTTCAGTTGCATGGGAAATAACTGTTTCCAGTGTATCCCTGTCCTGGTCCATTACATCTACTGCCTGTAAAAGGACTCTTCCCATAGGAGCATTTCCGTTTTCCAGTATCCGGCAGGCCTCATCTTCTCTGCCGGCTTTTACAAGTCTTACTGTGTCCCCGGCAAGATCGGCGCCATGATTTTTTATTCTTGAAAACCGGATTATTCTTTCCACAAAGATAGCAAGAGCAACTACAGAACAGAGTAATATCGGGATAACCAGAACACCGCCTTTTGCTAGAAATTCAAACATTCGTCGCCTCCTGAAATTTATAGGGTATCTATTTTTGTATTTATTAATTTGTTACAAATTTTATAACTCAGATAAAACATTTTTAGTTCACCACGGAGAACACAGAGGACACGGAGAAAAGCATTAAAAAAAACAATTTCATTTTTTTGTTTTTATTTTTCTCCGTGGTCTCCGTGTTCTCTGTGGTAATTTTTTTATGCTTTTTATTTCTGTTCAGCTTTTTCCTTCTTCTCATCCACAACCATGTCAGGGGTACCGTCAAAGTCCAGGTCCTTTTTCGTCTCTATCAGTATCTCCGAGCCATCATAGATTTCCCAGAGGTCCGGTTTTCCATCAAGATTTTTATCTTCTTCAACAGAGATGACAAGCCCTTTGTCATAGTGGAACCATGTATCAATCTTTCCATCCAGGTTGTTATCCATTTCAGCCTTTACGGCTTCTTCATTATCATTATAGTGCCATATAATGTTTATTTTGCCGGTACCGCCTTCATCCTTTTCAACTTTGATGACTTTATCTTTTTCATTATAGAAATTTCGTCTTTCCATAATGCCGTTGCTGTCATTATCCATTTCCCTTATTTTAAGCCGGTTATTCTTATAAAAGTTTCTTGTCTCCGGGTGTTCATCCAGATCCGCATCAACCTCCATTACCATGCTCCACCCTGGTTTGCTGAACCACTTGGTAATTTCAAAACGTCCGTCACTGTTATGATCCTTTATGCTTTTTTGAAGCGCGCCATCTGAGTAATACCCGATAAGATCAACCATGCCGTTTGTATCTTCATCCTTTTCCATCCTGATAATGCCGTCAGCATCATAGATTTCCCAGGTGTCAAAGCGTTCATCCATATCCATATCGCTTTCAACCTTTTCCTTCAGACCTTCGTTATTATAGAAAGCCCTCACATCCTCCATTCCGTCCAGGTTCTGATCTTTTGAAAGCAGGTACATGTTTCCTGACTTATTATAAAATTTAAACCTGTCAAACTGTCCTGTATGTCCATAGTCTTCCCGTATTTCCCTTAAAAATCCTTCATCGTTATAAAAAGTAATACGGTCTATAACTCCGTCAAAGGAGGTATCTAACATCTGTGAAGAATATCTGCCGTTTTTCATGGCGGTATAAACATCAAAATTACCGTCCATATCTGTATCCCGTTTCTGACTGACAGGTACATCATCTATTACGCTTGTTATGGTTTCATAGCGTCCGTCCTGATCATTATCCTGCATAAGTTCGACAAGTTTACCTTTGTAGTAGGAGTGATAAGTATCCATGACTCCGTCTTTATTATTATCAAAACTTACGCTGAATATATTTCCTTCAGTATCAAAACGAGTGTTGTGATCAAGAATACCGTCACCGTCGTTATCTACTCTCTGCTCAACGGGCTTTTCGTTATCATAGGTTTCCCAGATATTGGGTTTGCCGTCATTATCCGTATCCCTTGTGGAACTGAATCGTTCTCCGTCAATAAAGTAAAAAACGAGGCTGAAACTTCCGTCTTTCGCTATATCTATTCTTTGTCTTACAAGCTGTCCCTCATCATTAAAATCCATAACCATAACCGGTTTACCTTTTTCAATGTGTTCTTCGCGGATAATCTGATCATCAGCATAGTATAATTTCACATCGGTTTTCTGATCATGGTCTGTATCCAGTTCCCTCTTCACAAGCCTGCCCCCGGGGCTGAATTCGATTTTATCTATTTTCGTGTCACGGTTTGTATCGCGTTCAATTAAAAACACAACAGGAGGTATAAAATCTTCAGGTCCCAGTTTTTTGCGCTGCCGGATAACATCGGGTTCCACATCACCGTTGGTATCTTGGATTTCGGTATACCGCCTGGAAGCATCTACCTCCTGATGACTGGATAAAATTACAAAAGATAAAAACATGACAATATTGAATAATATTTTTTTGTTTTTTCTATGTCTCATTGCGCACCTAGATCAGATCAAAATGTATATCGATTATAATAGGAACATCCTCTTTAAAAATATATGCCGGAGGTTTTAAAAATGGAGAGCTGTCCCTCACCGCCTTTAGAGCCTGATCATTAAATTCATCAAATGGTGAAGGTTTTATAATCATCAGGTCACGGATAGTACCGTCAAGTTTTATTACAAAGCTGACTGTTACAATACTTCCTCTCTGTTTTTTCTTGGCCTCTTCCGGGAATTTGTTGTTTCGCTTAACCTTAAGACGTACCATTTCGAGATAGCCGTCCTTTGACCCCGATCCGCCGCCGCCTGTCCCTTCACCAATGGAAGTTCCAAAACCTGAACCGGACGCAAGATTACTTCCGCCCGAAAGAGATCCTGCAGAACCTGCGGCTATGTCAGATTCAACCGGTAAAACATTTTCTTTAAACAGTTTATTGCTTTCAGGAACGGGTACAGGTATCAGGCGTGACGCTCTCTGGCTGCCCGGTTTCCCCTTATTCTTGAACAGGTGAGGAGGCCTGGGAATAGCACGGTCTGATGATTCTTCAAACTTTTTGATGCTAAGGTCAATATAATCCAGAATCTTTGTAGAGAGCAGGCCGTTCATATGCATAAATATCGGGATGTGGATAAAAAATGAAGCAAGTATTAACCAGCGAAGCATTTGATTTGAACTTTTTATATTATCTTCCGTTGATACCATAGCCATCTGTTATTTCCATATTTTTTATTACTATCCGGTTCTCCGCAATCATCGGCCTGTAGAGGAAAAATACTAATTATAGTTCTTTTTCAACAGTGAATTTGTCGCTCCTGACAGTTACCGTCGTATTCTTGAAATTTATTTGAAAAATCAAATGAATTTTATTTTCTTCAATCGTTCCTTTAAAACTGCATAATTCTATGGAACTCAATCTGGTTTTAAAAAATATTTTATTGCCTTTTATTTTAATTTCCTCCAAATCAAACCACATGTCCGGTCTTGCAGGGTCACTGTAGACAATCCCTTTTATAGAATTATCATCATGTTTAAATCTGAAAATAAAAAATCTGTTTCTCTGATTAAAAGCCTCTTCTCTATTCATATGATGATTCCGTCTTCTTTTATCCTTATATTCACCTTTCCATGTGCCATTAAGGTTTATAGATGGGGAGGGTGTGGATACATGTGTACAACCGGCAATCAGTAAAAACCCTAAAACGAATGTAAGAATTTTCATATTTAATCTCCTGTAGGATGGATCTGTTATCCGTGATATATCTCTGATAGATCAGGCAGGTAGTATAAATAAGGTATGTTACCGGCGTGTTACCTTACGGTCCTTTTATTATTTTTTTTAAGGCTGCTGCCGTTTAAGAAATTTTCCGGAAGCATGGAAATTTTTGTTATTAAAATCTTCATAGCTTCCCGCTTTTTTAAGTCATGTTTTACAAATTTCACCTCAGGGAAACTCATCACAGTTTTTTCAGTCAAATAACTTTCTCTACGAAAAGATTTCCCTTCAAGGTAATATCTAACCTTTCTATCCAGACTTAAAAAAGAAATGCTGAATGCATATTTAAATGATTCATCAATAGAGGCTCCCTTTTGAAGCAATGATAAATATTGATTGAGCATCTTTGTTCTCTCAGGATCACTTAACATATATTTTACAACCAAAAAGGAACGCGCATAAAATGCCTCCAAATATTCTTTATGACTCATGGAAGTATTAAAGACATTTAAATCCAATCTTGTTGTTTTAAACAAAGACTCGGTATTAATGATTGAATACCTTTTGAGGTTTTTTAATTTAGAAGGATATATATTGCTTCCTGAACCAATGTTTCCCCAGAACACTTTTCCATTTATTTTAATGTAGGTGCTGAAATATATGGCTATACCTTCGTCAAACCATGGAGGTATATCCCTGCCGTAAGGCGTATTATGGATGAACCAATGAACGATTTCATGAAGAATGGCACTCCGGCCCGGTATGCGATTTCTTTTTGATGAATTTCTGAAAGAATTACAATTTGCGAAAATAACATTATTATTTTCATTTAAATAAATTCCTGAATAATTTTCAGGAATTCCTGTTGAATTAAATAAGTCATCATTCATTACTGCCACAATCTGCACTTTTTGAGTTATAGGCTTTTGTTTATAGTTAAGGATACGGCTTAGAAAATATTTAAAATTTTCAAGCTCACATGCTATTTTTACAGCATCATTTTCTGCAGCATCCGTAATGATGTAAAAACTTTCGGTTTCCAATAAGATCCAGTCTGCCTTATTGAGTTTTGTTAAATTAACCTCCCCTGCATTGCAGGAAACCTGAAGCAGAACAGTCAGTACTATTATGACAACTATTTTAATTTTTATTGTCATAGATAATCCCTTAAACAGTGTTAGTTGGTGAGTATATATTAAAAAAGAAATGTTACTGGTGTGTTGAGGCTGTCGAAAAAGTACCCTGATCCATCCATTCACTTGAGAAAACAATAGACTCATTACTAGATTTAATTTAGGCCTTTTTTAATAGCTTTATTTTAATTTAATCAATTTACACTTATCACGTACTATGCTATATATTTGCCATCCATTTGATAAAAACTTCCCTTAAGAGGAGCTCCGGATGGCACGCTACAAACCCACGAACAGAAACCAGAGCAAGCTGGTTATAGTATCACATGACAAAGAACTGGAACCAGGCACACTTGAACATACAATAGACTTTGTAATAGAAAAGTTTGATCTGAGTACCTTCAACGAAAGATATAAAAACGATAATACCGGTCGCAAGGCAATACACCCCAAAACACTTCTAAAAATAATACTTCTCGGTTACTCGCGAGGTATGACGTCATCACGTCCTATAGAACAGGCATGCAGGGAAAACGTTAAGTTTATGCTGCTGGCAGATTTTCAGACTCCAGATCACAGCACAATAGCATCCTTTGTTTCATCGATAGGTAAAGAGACAAAAGATCTTTTTAAAGAAGTATTGATGACCTGTGAAGCATGTGATCTTCTTGGCGGTACACACTTCAGTCTTGACGGAATGAAGACATCCTCTAATGCTTCAAAGGAATGGAGCGGAAAGCTGAATGATTTAAAAAAGAAGCAGGATGCCCTTGAGCGGAAGATTGATGAGGCAATCAAAGAACATAGAGCAACGGACAAAGTATCAGGTAAGAAGAAAGATATCTCATGGGAGAAGAGACAGGAAGCAAAGATAAAGAAGCTTGAACAGGCATCTGAAAAAATAAAGAAGTTTTTATCTGAGAGTGAGCCAAGGATAGGCAGTCAGGGCAAAGAGGTACAGAGTAACATAACAGACAATGAATCTGCCAAGATGACAACATCTCACGGAGTTCAGCAGGGATTCAACGCTAATGTTGTGGTAGATGAAATGCATCAGGTGATAGTAAACGCTGAGGTATTCGGAAAAGGAGATGACGGCAGCCTTATGGAACCGATGCTTAATGGAGCAAAGGAAAACCTTGAAGCTATCGGAATTGAAGAGCCGTTAAAAGATAAAACAGTAAGTGCTGACACTGCATACTTCAGTGCAAAGAATCTTAAAGCATGCAAAGAATATGAAGTAGATGCTTACATACCTGACCCAAAGTTCAGAAAAAGAGATATAAGATTTGCAGATGCAGAGAGACACCGCAGGCCTGTTGATAAGAGAAAGACTGATAAGAGGAAAAAATATTTTACAGTTGAAGATTTCAACTATAATGATGAAACGGATAAATTAGTCTGTCCTGCCGGGCATAGCATGTATGTCAGAAGCCGAAACTATTTAACTAAAGATGGGTATAAGGGGATAATTTACCAGGGGACGAAGAAAGCGTGTGGAGCTTGCGAACTGAGAGCAAAATGTTTGCGCAAACCTGACAAAACAGAAGCAAGACAGGTAACCATACTGGATAGAAACAGACCTGGCAGTCTCAAGGATGAAATGAAGAATAAGATAGATACACCTGAAGGCCGAAAGACTTACAGCAAACGGTTAGGGATAGTTGAACCGGTGTTTGGTAATATAAGGGCATGTAAAAAAATGAATAGATTTACCTTAAGAGGCAAAGTTAAGGTAAATATACAGTGGATGCTATACTGCATAGTTCACAATATTGAAAAAATATGCAATTATGGAATGGTTTCATCTCAGGGAGCGTAGGAAAAGAGGCCTGAAAGGCCCTATACAAGGGTTTTAGCGCCTTTTTATAAACCTTGCTTCATGATTTCTTATCTCACAAAAAAATCGGTTTTAATTTTAAATATTATTTTTATCCGGCTGTAGAACTTTAACTCAGAATAATATGGTTTTTGAACGGGGTTTTTCGACAGCCTCGTTACCCTCTGATCTTTTTATGATCCTTTAATTTCCGTCAATGGTTCATATTGATCAGGTTATTCAAACATGGAAAGTTGGGTTATGTATTTTGATGTTTATCTTTTATACATCAGGAATTATTTTCAAACCGATACCCGACTTCTCTTACTGTTTTTATATAATCGGGCCTGGAAGGGTTTGACTCTATTTTATTTCTAAGCGAGTTTATACAGCGGTCAACACTCCGTCTTGTTACTGCTATATTAAATCCCCAGATGGAGTTGAGTATCTGATCACGGGTGAACACCCTGTCAGGATGGGCGACCAGCAGAGAAAGCAGACCGTACTCCTTGGGTGTAAGGGTAATATCTTTTCCGCTGCATGTTAATTTCCGCAAATTCATATCCAGTTCAAATTCTCCGAAACAGCATTTTACTTTCTCTTTTTTCCTTTGAGAGCGCAGGAAAGCATTTACCCTGGCAATCAGTTCTTTTATCCTGAAGGGCTTGGTAACGTAATCATTGGCACCAAGGTTGAGCCCCAGAACAACATCCGACTCCTGGTTTTTGGCAGTGAGCATTATAATGGGCATATTAAGTTCCTGTTCGCGCAGGGACCGGCATATTTCATAACCGTTTAAGCCCGGAAGCATAAGATCAAGGAGAATAAGGTCAGGCTTTATATTCACTGCCTTTTCAAGACCGTCTTCGCCGTTTTCGGCAGTGGATACATTAAAACCTTCAAACTTAAAATTATCTTTTAAACCCCGTAATATGGTTTTATCGTCCTCAATAATTAAAATTGTTTCCTGCGACATGGTAAACTCCCTGAGAACTCGACATTAAAGTCCAGCAACATTTGGCATTTATTGTTATAGCTAACCACGGAGAGCACGGAGGACACGGAAAAATGCAAAAACGATAAAACTGCTTTTTGCTTTTAGAACGTGCAAGAGGCATGTTTTTAGTTTTTTGCTTTTAACAATAAAAAAGCTTTTGTTTTTCTCCGTGCTCTCTGTGTTCTCCGTGGTGAAAATTAGTTTTTTGTTTTACGCTACCGGCACCTTAACAGTAAAAACACTCCCCTTCCCCGGTTCACTTTCAATTTCAATTGAACCATGGTGAACATCAACTATGGATCTGACAATACTCAGGCCCAATCCAAATCCGCTCTTTTTACGCGACATGGTCTGATCCGCCTGGTAAAAAGGCTTTAATATTTTTTTCTTCTGATCAGAAGACATCCCTATGCCTTTGTCCCTTACTTCAAAGCATACAAAACCGTTTATTTGATATGCTGAAAGTTTAACTGACTTTACTTTATCAGAATAATTACAGGCATTATCCAGCAGGTTAAGAAGAACCATTGTTATGGCATCAAAATCCACTGTAATATCAGGGATGCCTTCATGGACCTTCATCTCAAAGGTAAAACCTCCGGATTCAAACCTGTGTCTGATTGTATTGTATACTGACCTTACAATTTCTCCGGGCTCAACCAGCTTAAAATCAAAGGTCTGTCGTTTATCCTCAATACGTGAAAATGTAAGGAAATTTTCAACCATCGCAGTGAGCCGTTCAGTCTCCCTGGAAATTAATTCATGATACTCTTTTTCCTGGCCTTTATCCTCATACCTGCCTTCTATCAATGTATCAACAAGAAGCTGGATAGAAGTAAGAGGCGTTTTAAGCTCATGTGATACGGTTGTGATAAGATCATTCTTTATCCGGGCCAGGCTCATCTGACGGACAAATAAACGCGTTGTAATGACAGCCAGTATCAGGATACCAGTACTAATCAGTACAGCAGTCCAGATATATAACGAGACCTGCTTTTCTGATGCTTCCATGTAAAGATCATCACCTTCAGCCAGAACAGTGAGTTCCCAGTCAGGAAAATAACTTCCAGCATCAATTCGGAGTATAGACCTGGAATCACGTTCTGCATCTTTTAATGCAAATAAAAATTGAATGCCAGTATATGATTCATTTGAGTTTATAAACTGCTGTGTTTCTCTTTCAACCCTGCCCTGGTTAAACAGTGCAGTAACGGTCTTGTCGAAAGATGTTACCTTCCATAAATCTTTTCTGCCAGATACTCTGACAAGGCCGTCTTGACCGGGCTCAAACACATGTGCTTTGAAAAATAATGCGAGTTTTTCAGCAGCAAAGGATGGAAACTCAATACTGTTTTCAATGTCCATCAATGCCTTCATCAAAAACAGTCTTTGAGAAGAAGGCATGACAGGCGGGCCGTAGTCCCTTACCCGTAAAACAAGACTCTCAAGCAGCCTGCTGAACTCAGGATCTGTTTTATTAATCATGGACTGAAGAACAAACAGCTTACTGTCAGGAGCAATCAAACGACCGTTATCATCCCGTGCTTCACTGTATTCGGGACTGCTTAAGGCGCCTGTAACAATATTGGCTGCGTCCTCTTTCTTTCCTGCTTTATCAAGGCACCTGACCTGTCTTTGAAGCGCCCTGGCACTTAAACTGATGTCTTTTAACTTGCCCGCAATATCAGAATAAAGCCTGGCTGCGGCCTGATACTCTTTACTTTTGAACTCCAGACTTTCTGCCTGATCCCAGTCATAACCATTATCTGTGATATTTAAATGGGGCGGTTCAACTTCACATGGATAAAGCAGTTCTGCCCTGCTGCCGTATAGAATAACAGTGTCGGAAAGTCCGGTTTCAATCATTGTATTGAAGCGCTCACCCGGGCTCATGTCAGGGTCAACTGCAGAAAGTTTTTTAAGCTTCTGCTCCCAGAAACTCTGCAGCTTTGAGGGAAGTCTTTCAAGCTCGGATTGATAGACTTCTGTAAGCCTCTGACGAACGGCCATCTATTCATTGCGGACCGCTTCCGATACAAACCAGAGAAGACAGACTGTGGGAATGATAACAACAAGCATTAGCATGCCTGTCAATATCCACATCCGCCTTTTCTGGTAAAGGCCTGTCTGGTTAAAGAGATCTTTCATCTATTGCTTATTTTTTCTTAGCTCTGAAGCTGCTTATTAAAGCATCCAGTTCCGGCTTATTATTTTTAAATACTGTTTTTTCCAGCCTGATTATAAAGGCATAAAAGGAGGTGGAATCGATAAGATAATACCTGTATTCAACCATCTTTTTATCTTTTTCATCATAATCAGCATAGTATGATAATGAATCAAGTCCATCGATTGAGCCGGGTTCCCAGCTCTCAGTTATTATAGAATAATTTTTAAATGCCTGTTTTACAACATTGGCGTCCATTTCCATTATATTTCTAAATGTTTCTTTTGTAATTACGCCGCCATGGGGATTGGAAACAAACATGACTTGTAAATCAGGTTCAAGTTCTGGAGGAATTACAAAAAGCATTATTTTATATTGAGCATTTATGGGACTTTTTATGAAATACCACCCATTCGGCGCAGACATTGATACCCCGGTTTCATCATCATGAAATGCTACAGTATCGGAGGCTCCGGCCTTGGTAATTTTTTTAAGCTCCATGGTATATTGAGATTCCTGCTTAACCAGGTATCTTTTTTCATCAATAGATACCCATAGCTTTTGGTTATTGGAACCTTCCAGTTCCAGTTCAATATAATAGCATTCAAAAGTTCCGGCCGGTACAGTAACTGTTTCTTTCTTTTTTGTTACCAGGTCTGCATCTATTAATATTCCACGTTCTGAATCAAACAAAGTAAATGAGGCGCGGTAGCCCTCTTTAAGCGGTAGTATTCTTACAAGGCTTGGTATCTCGTCATATGCATAAACCGGATAACTTACGGGTATCTCCTTTTTGCCTATACTATCCATCATATCAAAATCAATACTGATATGATCCTTTTCATAATTGATTTTATTATCAAGTCTTATACTGGCACGGATTCCCTTTGATATCCTTGTAACCGGTATAAAGGAGTCTTTCATTACGTCTGTACGTGTATACACCTGGGAATTTTCAATAGGAATGCCAATATAATGATCTATTCTCCACAGATTACTGTCACCGGCATCCGCTTCTTTCATAACAGAAATCAGTTCTCCTGCAACTGTACCCGTGAAAATTTTTATATCATAACGGCAGGTCTCTCCAATTTCCCATGGAGCAGGAACAGTTTTAAGATATTTATTATCCCGATCTTCCTCATCAAGGGCATTCAGTTTTAACAGCTGTCCCCTGGCATCCGATGCAAAACCTTCATGATCTCGAAAATCGGTTAAAAGTTCATTAAACATTTCTATTGCTTTTTTATCATCACCTCTCTTCAGGTAACATTTACCAAGCCGATAGTACGCCTCCGCAATATTTGCACTGTTACCCATGTTTTCATCGATGATCTTTTTATAGATTGCCATAGCCTCATCAAGATTACCCTTTGTTTCTTCCGTATAGATACCTTCTTCCAGAAGAGTTGAAATATCTTCTGCAGGGACTGAAAAACTGAATATCAATATTAAAAGCAATAAGGCTGTAAATGACTTTTTCGCCATGGCGAGTTCTCCTTTTGTTCAATCTATTCTGTAGTACATATCGGAAAAGTTTTTTTCTTAATGCTATTTATCTATTTTTTGAGCAGGCATTTCTCTGCCATTCTGAAACAGGATCAGGCTCTCCGCTTCACCAGCATCACTAAGGTTAAACCGTATCTGAGCATTAACCACCTTTAAAAAAAACTGATTTTCTGTTTCCGGAAAAATCTGGAAAGCAGGCTGGCCTGTGAGCTGTGCAAACAGCTTATTATCATTTATTGTAATAGAAAAAACAGCCTGAGGTGTAAGCTGATATTCCCCAACATACCTTTTAAGCACCTCAGGTCTGAGAGTTATCTCTTTTCTCTTATTGAGGCTTACGCCCGGCTCTTTCCGCTTTTCAGCCCTTTGATCAACCCCCATCTGGTGAAGTACAAGATGTGTTACACGCCCTTCATCGTTTCTGACAAAGGAAATCTGGGCATCAACTGCTTTTAAAAAGAACTTTGATTCGGATTCGGGAAAAACATGAAGCGCAGCCTGACCGGTCAGCTGAACATACAACTTACTATCTTTTTCAGTAACCGTGAAAATTCTTTCTGCAGCCAGCTCATATTCTCCGATATAATCCTTATATACCTCAGTTGATATGACAGCCTCTTTTTTCGGCAGCTTAAGCTCCATAAGCGGTTTTTCAGGATCAAGCAGGTGAAGGCCAATATCATCCGCACCTTTTGTAGAGTTTGTGAGTACAACCACGCCCGTGCGCCCGGCCGGATTAAAACCGGCAAAAGTCCTGAACCCGCCGGTACCGCCTCCGTGCAGTACTAAAGGGTTACTGTCATTATCTAATATGTGCCAGGCCAGACCGGTCTTTGCTTTACCTGTGCCTGTATCAGCCTGGGGCTCATGGGTTTTCTGCATTGCTGGAAAAAGCTTTGTTTTTTTCAAACCAAGGTTTGCGGCAATATATTTCAGCATATCATTTGCGGTTGAACGCAATGCTCCTGCGCCTTCCAGCGTGGAAATATCCCAGTTTGATACTGCCTCTAACCCTCCGTTATGACCGGTTGCCATACGCTTTTTCAGTTTAGGGGAAAGTGTAATAACAGTACTTTTCATCTTAAGGGGTTTTAATATACGTTTTGTAACAAGAGTTTCATAATCAGTTCCTGCCTTTAGCGAAAGTATATGTCCTAAAAGCCCGGCTCCAAAGTTGGAGTATTCAAATTTTTCACCGATATCTCTTGTAAGCGTGCAACCTGATAAAAAACTGTACATATCTTCTACCGTGTAATCAGCATATGGATTATCAGGGTCTGCAGGCTTAAAATTATCCGGCATACGCGGAAGACCGGAAGTATGCGTTGCCAGATGCCTCAATGTAATCTCTTTACCATTTCTTGAAGGAACCTTAACTGATGAGGGCAGATATTTTGTTACAGAATCATCGAGGTCTACTTCACCCCCTGCAGCCATATCCGCAAGAAGAGTCGAAGTAAAGGTCTTGGTAATAGAACCGATCTCAAACAGTGTGTCGCCGTCAACTTTTTTATTGCTGTCAGTGCTTGATTTACCATAGCTGTATATTTTACTGCCCTCTTCATTAACTATACCCACAACTATCCCGACAGTCTGCTCATACTTTTCTACACGTTCTTTAAGGATCTGTTCAATTTCGCTTTTTGACGGTAATTCCTGCGAAGCAAATACAGGCAGTTGAGTTAATAAAAACAGGAATACAGCTAATATGACTCTGTTCAATTTGACCATTTTTTATTCTCCTTAAAATGATTTGCCATTTGGAGATCCCCTGATACAAGGCAGTATCTCCAGTGTTGTGTCATACAGCAACAGAAGTTTTCCCTCCCCTGGCGGGAGTGGAGTTTATATTGGAATCCTTAATTAAAGATGCCAATTATGTGTTACCCTTGATATTTGCCTCACTGAACAAAGCAAAAGATACAATCTTTCGTTTAGATAACACTAAAGTTTTTTTGCATAGATTAAAGTCTTAACAATCGCAATTAATATGGATAAAGTCATCGGACCTATTGCAATAAACAGATGAAGGTTTTCTTTAACAGGCACAAAAAGGAAAACAACCCCAATCAGTATCATAAAAAGCGATGCGGTTATCAGCTGTCCTGCACCATATTCATTAATGCTGTACCAGTTTTCCTCAGATTTAAATGCCTTAGGTATTCTAAAACCGTACAGATCATTCATTTTAATTTTTCTCTTAAATAAAGGAACGCTTACAGCAATAAAAAGTATACCTGATAAAACATTAGCTACTGCTGGCATAATGTCGGTATTCATTGCATCTCCTTCTATGCAGATCCTAAGTTTTTTCTAATTAAGAGCCGGCCAATACTCAGGCCCGGCAAACACGCTGGAATGATTTGTAAGTAATGATGAAGTACATACATAATGTTCATTTATTTATAAATCAACTGTATTGGTCATTTTTTCAAATCAACAATCCCATTTTAAACAGCACTTCACTCTAACTGGTGCCCATCCATACAAATACAAATTCTGGATGCAACTTTTAGCGTTAGTTTTTGGATGAACACTAACTGGCATGTTCAAGCACCCATGATGAAATCAATTCCAGAACTTTTGGTGAAATTGTTTCCTCTATCTGTGCATATTCTGCAACAGAACCGGTTTTGCAGTTTTGAAAAAGGTGATTAAGCCCCGGCAGTTCAATTGTTTTAAAGTCTTTATTACTGCCTGCAGTAAGCGCTTTCTTAATCTCCGGAAGATTTTGATCAGGAGGCACCTGCAGATCCATTTCGCCAATAATGGCCAGCACAGGGCATCTTACTTTTTCAAGTGCTGTTTTCGGATCAAAGGTTACGAAGTATCGCATCCATGGAGTTATAAAAGAATCCAATCGCGCCTGTACCTGTTTCATTTCGTCTTCGCCCAGATTCGACAGGGCTGCTTTAATTTTTTCCTTTGCTGCTTCTTTATCTGTGGTTGATTTTAAAATATCTATCATCATTTTTTGTGTGCGAACATTCTCTTTGATCATCTCTTCAGGTACCCCGCCAGCCCTCATCATAAGTTCTGACTGAAGATTCAATATTTCTTCACCATTTACTCCGGTTCCTGCTATCATAACAATGAAGGAGATATCAGGTGACCCTGCAGCAACCATTGGTGCAATCAATCCGCCTTCACTGTGTCCTATAAGTCCAATCTGATCATGATTGATTTCCTTTCGAGTCTTCAAATAGGATACGCCTCCCAAAACATCTCTGGCAAAATTTTCACTTGTCTCTTTTGATGTTGCTTTTGAAGACCCGCCAACTCCCCGGTCATCAAACCTTAAAACTGCAATGCCGCGACGGGTGAGATAATCTGCAAGGACAAGAAACGGTTTATGTCCCAGCAGTTCTTCATCACGGTTTTGCGGACCAGAACCGCTTATCAGCACAACCGCAGGAAACGGGCTGCCTGATTCAGGAAGTGTCAATGTCCCTGCCAGTGAAATGCCTGGTTCCATACTATTATATTTAACTTCTTCTTCATGGTACGGGTACGGCTTTTGTGGATTCTGCATCCTGTTATAGCCGGCAGGTTTCTGAACTGCCTGTTCGGCATAGCCTGAAAAACAATTAATTGATGATATGATAAGAGCAATTGATATAAGCTTTAAAATTTTTATCATTTTTTTTCCTTTTTATTTATATACCAATTCAGCTTCTCGCCCCTGTGGCCCTGCATGAATTTTTTTTAAAAAAACAGCTCTCCATCAATATGATTATTCACTTCGAACTGTTAATGCAGGGTTGGACTGTGCAGCCCTGTAGGACTGCAGGGCAACCGTTAAAAATGCAACAGACGTAACTATAAAAGCGGACAATGGCAAAACCAGCAAAAATGCGCCTGTCATCGGCATTCGGTATGTGAATGTTTTTATCCATTCATCAAGAGTAAAAAAAGTAGCGATCCAGGCCACTACCGATCCAGCCATGACAAGCCATAAGATCCGGCGTGCAAGCATAACAATAATCTGCACTGCGGATGCGCCTAAAACCTTTCTTATTGCTATCTCTTTTTTGCGCTGTTCGGTATTATATGCTGCAAGACCGTACAGCCCAAGACATGATATAAATATACAGACACCGGAAAAAATACCGGTCATCTTCATAAGATTATCTTCTGACAGGTATTTCTCACTTATAAGATCATCCAGAAAATCATAATCAATGGGATGCCTGGCATCATATTCCGCAAACCTGTTTTCAAGAAAACTCAAGGTCTGCCTCATATCACTGTCTGAAATATGCAGGATCATGTTTCTCTGATAAGCTGCCCCGTCAGCAGGATCAGCATTATCAAAATTATCATTCATGGGAATAAACACAATGGGTTCCACTTTTTCATGAAGAGACGCATAATGAAAATCCTTTACCACCCCCATAACTTTTCCGCTGAATAAGGCACCGACTTTAATTCGTTTACCCAGAGGCTGCTCCCACCCCCTTTTTTTTACAAAGGTTTCATTTACAATAAAACCTGTCCCCATATCAGTTATGAGCCTTTGAGAAAAATCCCTTCCTGAAACCATCTCAATACCCATTACCTTAATGAATTCTTTATCCACCAGCGTTATACCAAAACCTGTTTCCTCAAGCACTCCGCTGTTGTTATCGGCCACCCCTATGGTAGTCCCTACTCCTTTGCCGGTACCAATAATGCCCCCGCTTGAAGTAATGCCTAAGATACTGCTGTTTTTTAAAAGTTCATTTTTAATAACCTGAATCTTTTTAACCGTATTTAATCCCCGCAGGTAGAAAACAACCCTGTTATCTTTTTCAAAGCCAAGGGGTTTTTCTGCAATATACCTCATCTGCATGACCATGATCAGGGTTCCTGCGATCACAACAACAGAAACAGTAAACTGAACAAGGACAAGCATCTCTCTCAGGCGGAACGCTCCTTTTTTACCTTTTGAATCAGCTAATGCGGTAAGAGGAGAGATGGATGACAGCCATGCTGCTGGATAAAGGCCTGATAACAGCCCTATAACAACAGCAAGACCAAGTACCCAGATAAGATCGCCGGGAAATACCAGTTTAAGCGGGCTTCCAAAAAGCATGTCAATAGAAGTCAGTTTAAGGACAATTTCAACAAGGACTATTCCCAGCCCCATTGCAATAAATGAAAAAACCATTGACTCACCCATATAGCGTATAATCAGATAATGCCGCGGCACACCCAGAATTTTTCTCATGCCGATTTCCCTGGCGCGTTTTGTTGCCCTGGCAATGGCAAGATTTATATAGTTTATGCAGGCAACAATCAGGATAAAAAGGGCAACCGCACTGAAACCGTATATGTAATATCTGTTGCCGTGGTTTCCCACATCATAGGGAATATCCGAAGCAAGATGAATATCAGTAAGAGGTTCAATCCAGCTGTGCCATGTTATTTTCAGGCTTTTGCCGTTTTTCTCCATAAAGCGTTTATAGAAATCCCGGCTCACTGCTGCAAAATCAGCAGGGTCATAATCTTCGGGCATTAAAAGATATGTATAACATTCTGCATTGAACAGCTGGAGAGGCTGATCATTGTGCCCCAAATTGGGCTGCTGATAAAGGAGTACATCATACTTTAAAAAAGTGTTGTCAGGCAGATCGCGAAAAACGAGTGTGATTTTCCGTGGAATTTCCGGCGCTATATCAATATGGATGGTTTTCCCAAGCGGGTTTTCATTTCCGAAATATTTTTTTGCAAATGATTCGCTTACAGCGGCAGACTGAGGGTCGGTAAGTGCTGTTTCAGGGTCTCCGTATATAATCTCGTGGGTGAAAACATTAAAGACACCGGCATCCGCATGAAAAATCTTTTCCCAGTAAAAAGACTCCCTGCCTGCCCGAATAAGTATTTTTTCCTCCTGCACCCTCGGGTACCTGAATCTTACACAGTCAATAACTTCCGGATAGGATGCCTTGAGTATGGGGCCCAGAGTCGGTGATGTAATAGCATAATCTGATCCGTCGCCGTTGGAGTTAAAATTATTAACTACCCTGAATATTTCTCTATGCCTTAAGTGATGCATGTCATAGGTCAGCTCATCCTTTAAATAGAGGCCTAAAAGCAGACAGCATGCAATGGCAAGAGACAAACCGGCCAGGTTGATAAAGGCATAGGATTTCTCCCTGTAAAAGATACGAAATGCAGCTTTGATATCGCTGTGAATATTCATTACAGCTCCTCTATTTTTCCTTTATAAAAGTGACAGGGATCACATTACCCAGCGCCTTAAAAAATCCTTCTATTTTTTCTTCCTTTATTTCACCGCTTATCTCACTTGCTGCTGTCTTAATGGTCAGGCTGCTGCCGCTAACTGAGCCTCTAAGAAAAGGCGCTTCGGGTTCTCCCTGGTCAGGAATATCTAAAAAGGCTTCATTTTCACCCCTGTCATTAACATTAAATGTTAAAAATACAGTCAAACCTGAAATTTGCCCCTTCCAGCGGCCGGAAAGTTTTTTCATAATATCTTCAGAAATATTTATTTCAGGTTTAATGATTTTCAGTTCTGCACCCTTTGTCAAATCGAGTTCAAACTTCATGTTGGCTATTATATAGTGCCCTGATATAACATTACCCTTTAGGGTACCCTCATACCTTGGCAGACCAGTCTTCATGCTCAGCCTGTCACCTGTAAGCTTAATGTCCGAAAGGGGTCTGTTCATCTGATTCTCTGAAGGGATATCAATAAATGCCCGGGATTTTCCTTCGTCAGTTTCTTCAAACCTTACTCTCACAGGTGTGGGAAGATCTTTTATAAAGGTCATTGTTCCGGCCCATTCGCCCTTAAGCTTTTCCATTGCTTCATCAGATACATCAAGCATAGCCTGAGGAACCTCGTACTTTCCTTTTTCAAGAGTGAGCTTCATATCCACAGTGCCCTGTATCAGACTGCCGGATATTTTTTCACCTTCAAAGGTGCCTTTGTATTTGAGCTGTGCAACAGGTACTGCAAACCTCACTTCATCCCCTGCCAGAGTTACATCTTTAACAGGGAGATTATTAGCTGACTGTTCCGGGATATCCACAAAACCCGTAAAATTCCCATCCCTGTCTTTGCTGTACCGGAATACAACCGTTAATTTTATACCCTGAATATCAAGTTTTCCGGCCCATTCGCCAAGCAGGGGATCGGTTGGAACTTCTACCGGTTTTTCATAGGGAGTAAGCTCCAGTTTTAAAGTTCCTCCCGGCTGTTTCCATTCGCCTGTTATTTTATTGCCGGTTACTTTTCCGGAATAGGAACCGCTCAGAATTTTAATATCAATATCGAGATTACTGTCACTGTATGTAACACTGTCAGCGGCTATATTTTTTATTCCGCCTGTGTCCGGTGAATTTAAAACAGCCTTATAGGAGCCGTCATCCTTTTGTGTAAATGTAAACTGTATGGTAAGTTTCTGTTCAGGCGTGATTTCCATTGTGCCCTGCCAGGTTCCGTTAAGAGCAGTATTGGCCAGTGATGTTCCGGCAAATAAAAACACCAGTACAAGAATAAAGCATAAATAATTTTTCATCATTTCCTCCATGGGATATATATTGATTTTCACAGAACACTTTTAAAAAGTTTTGAACAGCATCAGGATGTGCTTTTATTTTCAAGAATCATTTTTCCTTCTTCTGTGACACGCCTTGCTCCATTATAGATGCTCAGGCATAATAGTATTGCAACTGCAGCGAAAGGGAGTATGTCATACGGTTTAACCATCCAGGCAAGTATTAACCCCCAGATAGCAATAGCTTCACAAAGAGCAAGAATAACAACAAAAAGCCTGAAATACCGGGAAGCAAGGCCAATAAGCTTTAATTCATCTTCAGTTAAACCGATCATACTTTTCAGCAGGTCAGGCTTTAACCTTTTAGTAAAAAAATTAACTGCATAATCACTGGCTTTAGATACTTTATTAAGTTGTGCCGATATTCTCTTTTTTGAGGTTGAGTATCTTTTAAGTATAAGGACCAGAAGTACTGCCAGTGCAGCTATGCCGTACAAACTAAATCTAAACACCTTTAATCTTTCAGGTTCAATTTCCGAGGTACCGAACCTGAAATAATAGGCAGCAGGGATATACAGGAGTATAAAGCCTGTAATATACAGCCACACCACTCTGCTTTTTTTAATAATTTCCTTAAAAATCTGCTGGTAAGGTCCTGAATATTTCATTTCAATCCTCCTTATCTGATTTATCATGAGGGATATTCTGGGGGACAAATGTTACGCATTTGTTACCTTTTTTTCCGGTTATGTTCCTGTTTTTAAATACGCAGAAATGAGAAAATTGAAATGAGGAAAGAGTATAACGCAGGGGCACACGGCAGTGTGCCCGGTTTTGGGTTATCCAGGAAATCTCAGGAATGGGGAATGATTTATATGGTACCCCTCCCCCTTGCGCATTAGCGTCAAGCTAACAAAAATATTGTACAGAAAACATATTGTCTGCCGAGGAAATAAAACAAAAGCCCTAATAAAAAGTTCTATTCATTATAAAAGAGAAAAAATCATTTCTCATGCGCTGCGTACAAACTTTGAACTTCCTGCAAAAATATTTACAGCAAGCTGACAGGCTGAGCCAATAAGCATATAAAGCGCAAGACCCGATGGCTGATTTAAAAGAAAGGATGTAAAGACAGCAGGAAAAATATACATCATACACTTTGGTGTATGTGTGCCTGTATCAGCAGCAGTCCATGAGCCAAGCAGCATTACCAGACCGGCAGCAACCGGTAGAATAAAAAATGGATCTGCAGCTCCAAGATCATTTATCCACAACCCCAGCTTAGCGCCTGAAAATATCTGAGACTCTCTTACTATCTTGTACAGGGCAAAAAACAGAGGAATCTGGATTAAAGCCCACCCGATATTACCAAAGGGATTTACACCTTTTTCCTTAAACATTTTTCCAATCGCCCTCTGCATTTCCATGGGACTATCTTTATGCTGAGCCTTTATTTTTTCTATAACCGCCTTAAGCCCTGCCATCTTTTTTGCGCTTTTAATCTGCTTTAGAGAAAGGGGTGTCAGTATAATGCGGATCAGCAGCGTAATTAAAACAAGGGCAGCACCGAGGTTGCCGGTTTTTCTGTAGCCATATTCAAACAGCCTGTGCAGAGGATAGACTAATACTTTCAGGTAACCGCAGTTTTCATACTCGGACAGATTTTTGCGGATCTCTGATTTTTCTGTTTCCACTTTCTTTGGCTGTTCAACAGCGCTTACAGTTCCGTCAGCAGGCTTATTTAAAGCAGCCCGGTAGTAATTCCATGCAAATAAAATGATGCCTGTTAATAAGAGCGCCATAATAAGACGGGTGATTTCATTATCCATTTAATATCTCCTGTTTATATTTTAAATTTACACAGCAGACGATGCATGAAGCCATACCTGCCCATGAAGTTCGTAGAAAAAATCCTTTTATCTTAAAACACAAAACAGTTTTTGCTTTTGTTTTCTCTGCGTCCTCTGCGCCTCTGTGTGAGAAATGTTTTAGTTTTTTGTTTTTTCGTATTTAAAAATATGCAGGTACTACAGGAGAAGATGTTACATCAGTAAAGGATCGTTTCGGTGTGTAAGGTCTTTTCGTGAAACCAAAGGCTGATAAACTGAAATGACTCTGCATGGTATCAGAGCATTCTTTTTTGAAAAGAGCAGCGGAGTAAGAGAGATGATAAACGCGGCTAATGAAAACAGTAAAACATCACCGGCAGCAACACCGCCGCACAAAATGCTCAGGGCACTGAGCAGTGCCCCGATCAGGAAAATAGAAACATGATTGTTTGTTACAACGTTTAACATTGATTTCATAATTCTAAATCTAAGTCCGGGTTGGATATAGTCAAGCCTGAAAAACCTTTTATATTTTTTAATTTCGCGTCTTTCGTGTGTTTCGCGGTTCGAATGTTTTTACTGTTTTTCGTTCTTTTCAGAAAGCGACGCCATACCGCTAATCGCCCCAAGGTTCATAGATTCAAGGGCTGAGCTTGGTACTATTATGAGAGATCCTTTTTCCTTTAAGCCTTCAAACAGCATATTCATACCGCGCAGCTGAAGAGCAACCGGGTTGCCAATATATCGCCTGCTTGCCTCTTCAAATTTTTCAGATATCTCTGTTTCTGCAGTACCCAGAATAATCCTGGCCTGTCTTTCTCTTTCTGCCTGGGCCTGTTTACTCATTGCATCTGCAAGGCCTTCAGGTATTACAATATCCTTAATTCCGACATTCTGGCATGTTATACCCCATGGGCTTGTATACTCATCCAGTGCACGCTGTAATTCGTCTGCAATCTTTTCCCGATTCTGGAGCAGTTCTGCCAGTTCATGTTTACCGATGATGTCTCTTAGTCCTGTCTGGGCAATATAGGATACTGCTTCGGTATATTTCTGCACCTCAAGAGCAGCCTTTTCTACATCCCACACCATCCAGTAGACTACAGCATCAACATTTACAGGCACTGTATCCTTGGTAAGTGTCTTTTCAGCGTTAAAATCCGTGACCCTGATTCTCTGATCAATATATTTTTCAACCCAGTCCAGAACAGGAATAATAAAAAAAATGCCAGGGCCTTTAAGGCCTTTATATTTACCCATTCTGAGTACAACTGCCTTTTCCCACTGGTCCGCCATTTTAATAGAAGACCCGATAAAAACGGCAATAACAACCCCTGCTAAACTAAGGTAAGAATTTATAAAACCGTTACTGTACAGTAGGTAATCTGCAAACAATAAAATTATAAGAACAGCTATTGCTACTGCATTAAAATATTTTTTTGTATCCGGGATAACCAATGAAAAATATTCTTTTCCGGTTGTTGAAGACATTATAATCCTCCTTATTTTTGTTTTAGTTCTTCAATAATGTCTTTGGCTGTAAAGCCGTAATTCGCCGCAATACCTAATAATTCGTTACAGATACTTTCGAGTTTACTTTTCTTTTCACCGGGTGAAATCTCCACCTTTACATCACCGATAAATGTGCCTGTCCCCTGCTGGGTTTCAAGAATATTCTGAATCTCAAGCTCTCTGTAAGCCTTGCTGACAGTATTGAGATTAACCTTAAGCTGGACAGCCAGAGACCTTACCGTAGGCAGCTGTTCCCCGACAGTTAAAGCCCCTGATGCCATTCCGTACCTGATCTGGTCTATAATCTGCCTGTAAAAAGGAACACCGCTTTTAGGATCCAGTTTAAAATTTATCATTGATAATCACCCCCTTTTTCTGGGATTTTCATACTGTTTTATTGTACTAGTTGTATATGACAATAATAATACATAACACCTGCTTTAAAAGTCAACTTTTATCTTTTATTTCATAAGTTGTAACAGAGATTAATTTTATGCTATTTTGGCTGTTGAAGTTTTTCGGCCTTAAGAACCTAAGATTTCAGTAAAAGAGGGGAAAAAGCATGTCTCTTAAATTTAAAGTTTTTCTGCACAGCTACCTTGGTTTTAACAGCAACTCAACCCTTATATACGGCGAGCATGATGCCATCCTTATTGATGCATCACAGATCATGAGTGATTCCCACCGGATGGCGGCCGAGCTTCTTAAGATGAGAAAAAGGCTCACACATGTATATGTATCTCACTTTCATCCTGACCATCACTTCGGTCTTGCAGTTATAAAATTCGCATTCCCGGAAGTAAAGATAGTTGCCCTGCCCTCTGCGGTTAAGGACATTGTTTTTACATCAAACGACAAGGTGGACATGTGGGCAATAGACCGGTTCGGACCTGGTGAAATACCCGGAACCACTACCATACCAATGCCCCTGGCCGAACCTAAACTGGAAATTGAGGGAAAAGAGCTTTTGCTTTCCGACGGTTGGGAAGGCGACAGTATAAACAACTCAGTTGTGTGGATACCGTCCATAGGTGTTGCATGCGCTACAGACATAGCATTTCATGACTGCCATTTATGGCCAATAGAAAGCAATGTGGAAAGACGGATCACATGGCGGAAAGACATTGCAAGACTAAAGGATTTTGGAGCCAGAATAATAATACCCGGCCACTGTGATGAAGAAAAAGTGTATATAATGGAAGAGGTCCAGGAAGATGCTTCAAAAACATATACAGACTGCGTTGACTGGTCCATACAGTACCTGGACAACTATGAAGAGATATATACAACTTCAAAATCATCAGAGGAGTTTGTTAAAAGAATTTATGATAATTACCCTGATATGAAAGCCGAGGATTTTGCAATCCAGTGGCAGGCAAGACTTCTGTATCCATACAGCAGCCCTGACTGGATGCTGCCTCTTCCGGGAGAACCGGGGAAGATATTTCTTAATCCCACAGGAGGTTTTGACGGTGATCCGCCAAAGGAATAACGTGCGCCCCTACAGGGCTATAGGATACTTCGCTTTCTGTCTTTATAATACTTCATATATCACTGTCAGACACTTTTAATCTGCATTAAATACAGCTTTTAAGACTCACTTTATTTTTCCTCCTGTATACTCTTATTTATTTGCATATTTACCGTTTTATGCTATTTTACGCCACCCTCCATTCTGTCCGGGAATGGAAGCTTATTCATTTCTGAATATGTGCCGCACAATCTTTATCTGTAAGGCACACACTTTTTTTAAATACGGGTTTTCATGCTATGGAAATCAATAGAACAGGAATCGTAGAGTCGATTCAAAAAAAATACGGTGATGAATACCGTAATTTTAAATGGATTGGTGATGGAGCCGCCGAAGCGGAAGCAGAACGTAAAGCTATACTTGCATCCATATCAGGCAGTCTGTCATACGGGTATAATGGTACCAAACCATACTATCTTGATATCTCACCGGGATGCAGGCACTGCGGTGAAGGGACATGGTCATGCCTTTTTATAAACGGTACTTGTAACGGCACATGTTTTTTCTGCCCATCGGAACAGAATGAACAGGGAGAACCGGTTACAAATGCAATGGAGTTTAAAACCACTTCCGACTACCTTGACTACATAGAAAACTTCAACATTAAAGGCGTAAGTATCAGCGGAGGTGAACCGCTTATAACAATTGATAAAAGCATTAAATTTTTATCTGCTGTTCAGGAAAGATATAAAGATAAAATACATAAATGGTTATACACCAATGCGATACTTCTCACGGAAGAAAAACTGAAAAAACTTAAAAATGCCGGGTTAAATGAAATCAGGCTGAACCTTTATGCCCAGGGATACAATATTGAAAAGGCAGTTATGGCTGCCGAATTTATAGATACTGTAACAGTGGAAATTCCTGCAATACCTGAAGACTACGATCAGCTGTGCAGAATGATAAAAGAACTTCATGACAACGGAATAAAGTATTTAAACCTTCATCAGCTCAGATGCACATCATACAATTTTAAAAAATTTATTGAACGCGGCTATACTTTTCTTCATGGGCAGGATGCAACAGTACTGGAATCGGAACTTACTGCACTCAAGGCAATAAAAAATGCTGCCGATTCAGAAATTAAGCTTCCCATAAACTACTGCTCATTTGTGTACAGGAATAATTTTCAGAGGATAAGGGCAAGACAGAGGTCTGCTCCACCCATGATAAAACCATATGAGGAACTGACCGGGGCCGGAATAATAAGATCGCTCTCCATTAAAGTATCACCCGATGATGCTGCAGCAGTAATAGACAGCATAAAGAAAAACAGACTGGATGAATCTACGGTTTATTATGATCCGAAGTCACAAAAACTTTTCTTTACCGGGCATGCAATTAAGTATATGGCTCCAGGAGCGGATGTCACTATTGCCTACTATGATTCCATGCTCTGTGATGCGCCGTCATACAGAAACATGTTTAAATCCATCTACCTTGATTCAGGTAAAAAAATTACAGCAGAAAGATGGCGGGCTGTTCAGGATATCGAACTGGATTATGATGAGTTTATGATTTTTCGAAACAAATATTTAACAGGCTCTGATACAGGTATGCCGGCACCAAAAACCGAAAAATGGACAAAGATCAATTTAATGGAACAGCCTCATGAAGGGCTGCAGAGCTACTGGTAAATTTAGAATTAAGGGAAAATTATCAAAGATGAACATCCGGCTTTCGCTGAATACCGGATGTTTATCTTTTTTATACAACTAATTGTAAATCGACAATCACTCTTCTACAGACGGTACTGCGGGTGCACATTTACCGCAGATATTACACCTTTCGCCCGGCCTTACTTTACAGAAACGGACATTATCCCCTGTATAAGCATAAATAGGTTTTCCGCTCTTATCCTTTATCCTGTATATGGTTCCCCAGCATCCTGCCAGAAAGGCTGCCTGAAAAAGCAGCGGCTTTTTCATCTTTCTAAAAAGTATGGGGCTGTGCCATACGGTCGGCGGAAGCCTTACAACAGTAGGCTTTGTGATCTTATATATTTCCATGTTGTCTGGATCGTTTCCGATATAAAAATCTATTTCAGCATCAAAATCAAAGATATTCATAGGGTCTGCACCCATGAAGAATATGTATTCATCAACTCCCTGATGAAAATGCGAATCTTCCATATCATTATCAGCGGTAAATACCTGAAAACCTACATGATAGTTTGAACCTGGCATATAGGTCTCACCTCTGAAGTATGCCTGGGGCGTGGGGCACCAGTCTCCCCATTTTGTATTTTCAGCAGGAAGTTCACACACCAGAGCTTTTATCTCATCGCTAAGCCCGCCTTCCTTGACCTTCCAGTAAGGTTCCGGCTCCTTATCACGGTTTTCAACAACAGCATCACGGTCAAAACATTTACCGCAGTAGTTGCATATTTTTTCCGCGTTTAACACGCATGGACGTGCCTCATCGCCAAGATAAGAGTACTCGTTCATACCGTCCTTATTCTTCTTAAGTTTTACAGAACCGAATTTTCCGTGCATTAACGCGGCCTGAAAAAGGACAGGTTTGTCCATCCTCTTAAAATCAAGGGGGCAGTGCCACATACAGGGAGGAATACGGACGATCGTCGGCTTTGTAATGACGATCTTTTCCATCTCGTCCAGGGCAGGTCCCATGAAAAACTCTATCTCCGCATCAAATGAACTGAACACGTCGGGGAGTTTGGCTCCCAGAAAAATAAGATATTCCTCTTCCCTGTGAAAATGAGGCTCCCTTTCAAGGAAAACCGGTTCCTTGAATACCTGAAACCCTACATTCATATTGGCACCCGGCATATCACTCTCACCCCTGAAATACGCCTGAGGCGAATGACACCAGTCTCCCCAGTTTGTTTCCTGGGGCTCAAATTCATAAAACAAATGATCAAAATTACCCATATTCACTCCGTATTTCTGTTTATCCGATTAGCTGATCCAATAAAACTGACATACCCTGCCAGTAAACTGTATTTAGTTTAAATATCAGTGACAGAGCCTGCAAAACACTCCAGATATAAAATAATATTTCAGATTTATGGTTACATGGATAAAAAAGCAAGGAGAAAATCAGGAATTAAAGTCAGAAGTAATGAATCCATTGATTAAGAGAACAGACTGAGTTTCTCACAGTTCCCGGATACCTGAACTATTTTGATAATAAAAAAAGCCCTGTTCTAAAAGAACAGGGCTTTTTTATATTTTATTTATGGCCTGGCAGTTAACATCTACTAACTGCACTTAACACTTCTAACTCTGTAAACTGGCCATTCTTGCTTTTGTTGATTTCAATTTATCATCAGCTCTCATTATTGTGTAGCAATTTTCAAGTTTTTCAAGAACACTTTTAAGCTTGGGGTTATTCTTTCCAAGAAGTCCTTCTCTTACGTCAAATGATTCTTCATAGAGAGCAGCGGCTTTTTCATTATTGCCTTCTGCGACATAAAGTAATGCAAGGTTTTCAAGTGATGCTGAATAATAGGCGTGGTTTTTGCCGAAAGTTTCTTCTGCAACTTTGATGACTTCCTGTGCAGTTGCAATAGCTTCCATGGTTTTACCATTTTTATAAAGAATAGCCATTCTTTTATTAAGGCTGTTATAAAGAGCCTGTTGTCCGAAAGCTGCGGTTGAAAAAAAAGTTAATACCATTACTGCAAATAATACTTTTGTGAGTGATTTCATATATGAGTTCCTCCATTAATTAAGAAAAAAAGTTACAACTTCAATTAATTCCCGCGGATAAATTCGCGCTCCGCATTTTTAACAACTATCTGTATATCTGTTTTTTAGCATTTGTATTACTGCAAGCTTATAAGAAAACCTTATTTTGTTTATACACTTAATAAATATGGATCTTACATTTCCTGCTTTGCAGTATTTCAATTTCTATCGGTGAATAGATAAATAAACTTTAGAAAAAAATGAATGCTGAAGGTATTTATTTTCACTTTTAATTATTTCCCTTAACTTTCAAATACTTACTTCTATAAATATCGTAACAGATTAATTATAATAATTATTATTGGATTAGAAATTTACAGACATTTAATAACTAATTTAAAAAAAAGACATCCAGAAGGGATAAAAAAACCCTGCGCTAAAAAAGCAGGGCTTTTGATATTTTTATATTTGAGGCAATAATCTAACGTATATGACGCCGCTATCCCTGGAGACTTGCAATTCTGGCCTTTGTTGATTCAAGTTTGTCATCGGCTTTCATTGCTTTATAACATTTTTCAAGTTTTTCAAGAACACCTTTAAGTTTTGGGTTGTTTTTACCAAGCAGACCTTCTCTTACATCAAATGATTCTTCATAAAGAGCTGCAGCTTTTTCATTGCTGCCTTCTGTTGCGTAAAGTAATGCAAGGTTCTCAAGTGATGCTGAATAATAAGCGTGATTTTTACCGAATGTCTCTTCTGCAACCTTGACAACTTCCTGGGCGGTTGCGATAGCTTCCATGGTTTTACCATTTTTATAGAGAATGGCCATCCTCTTGTTAAGGCTGTTGTACAGAGCCTGCTGTCCAAAAGCTGCGGTTGAAAAGAAGGTTAATACAATTGCTGCAAATAATACTTTTGTGAGTGATTTCATATATGAGTTCCTCCATAAATTAATAAAAGTTAGAATGTCGGATAATTACTGCGGATGAATTCGCGCACTGCAATAATTCTTTCACATGTGGTTTTTCCTGCTCCCATCAATATCCACCTGAAAACTTATGGAAAAACACTGATTTTACTTTTAAACTTATAGACATAACCATAGCTCATAATTATTAATTATTTATTTCAGCTATGTTACAAGGAATTCATCGGTAGATAACAGATTAAACTTTAGGACAAAAAGGCCTTAAAACTATTTTTTCCAGATATAAACTGTTATTTTCACAGGAACTCACCAAGGCAAAATATTATTTAACAACCTTTATTTGCACATAAAACATTCTTTACCAGGATATAAAAATATCGGAACATACAGATTTTTTTAAGCCCGGATGCAGTCTGTAAAAAAAAACAGGGCTAAAGTTATTAATAATATAACCTTCACCCTGCTTTTTAATTTGCACAAAAAAATATGCAGTCTTAGAACTTAACTACCTTGGGCTCACCGCCAAAAGATGAAAATGTAGCAGTTGCATCTTTAAGGTAAAGTACCTGTGTATTTTCATCTTCAGCCTTGTAGGAGGCCTGAAGCTGAGGATATGCATCAAGCATTGCCTGTTTTGCCTCAATTCTGTCGTCTTCAACAACGGTTGCAGCAATACGTATCCACATGTCGCCTGAAAAGGCGCATATTTCCACTTTGGGATTTGCCATCATCTGTTTTGAGACTTCCTTCACCTTTCCGGTCTGGATATAGAGTTTATCCTCAAAAATAAGATAAGTACCAAAGGGGCGAACTCTGGGCTGATCACCTTCTGTAGTAGCCAGATAGTAGGCACCGCATTTCTTTAAAAATTCATAAACTTCCTGCATGATTCTTTCCTCCTTCGTAATATTTCTTTCATTTTGAACAGCGCGTTAATATAACCCATTTTTTTATTTTTTTAAACATTTAATAATTTCCTGATTTTTGTTTTACACTGCCGGCATCGCGGTCTCCGACCAGGGAGTATCTTTGCATTTTGTTTTTAATTTGCATGATGACAAAACCGTTTTTTAACATTATAAACCATCTAAAAATCAGTCTAACCGGAAAGGAGATTGTTATGAGCACAGAACAGAATAAAAAAGTACTGCAGGAATTCTACCAGATAATTTTTCAGGGGCACAACCTTGATGCAGCCGGCAATTACATGCACGAAGATTACATACAGCATAATCCTGATGCAGAACAGGGCATAAAGGGATTTGTTGATTTTCATAAAGGCTTTTTTGCAGCAGCTCCGGATTTCTGCGCCACAATCAACAGGATGGTTGCTGAGGATGATATTGTATTTGTATACAACACCATCACTGGTACACATACAGGCAAGGGATTTCTGCATTACAAACCGACAGGCAATAAAATAAATTTTGATGCGGTGGACATGTTCCGTCTCAAGGACGGTAAACTTTGTGAACACTGGGATGTTGCAGATACAAGGCAGCTTTTCCTCCAGGTCGGAGGACTTAAGGAAATCAATCAAACTGCATAACAGCAGCACTATACTTGGCAAGATTTTAATAAATGAATAGAAACACAGGAACAATAATAACCGCAGGTTTTTTTACAATTTTCATCAGCTATACCGTGAGGTACTCCTATGGACTTCTTTTGCCTTTCATGCTTCCATCTCTGGGAATATCCAATGCGCAGGCCGGAGCCATATACTCATCCTATTTTATAGCCTACACCCTCTTTTCACCCGTACTCGGTTTTATAACAGACCGGTATGCAGTAAGATATATGTTAACATTTTTTATAGCGCTCCTCGGGCTTGGCTCATTTTTAATGTCATGCGCAGGCAGCCTGATAAGCGCGTGTATTTTTTTTGCTATTGCCGGAATCGGGCAGTCCGCCGGGTGGGTTCCGGTAGTCACGGTTGTTCAGCGCTGGGTTGATCCGGGTAAAAGAGGGACTGCAGTAGCTACTGTTGATACAGGCAGCGGCATAGGGGTAATAATTGCGGGTCTTGTTCTACCTCTTATTGTTTCAGGCCTGGACTGGCGCTGGGGGTGGAGGAGCCTTGGGATCATGGGATTTTTAGTAGCAGGGCTTAATTACCTGTTTATTAAAAACCCGCCTAAAATACATGATGCACAGAACGGATCACCTTCTTCCATACCGTTTCTTCAGGTTATCAGGGAGCTGATAAAAATACCGGCATTCTGGTTTATAGGTTTATCATATATGATGATCTGCTCCTGTATCATTATTCCTTTTACTTTTCTGCCTTCCTATGCAACCCGGACACTTGAAATCCCGTACGCAAAATCCGCTCTGCTGATTACAATACTTGCAGTAAGCGGAATCGCAGGCAAACTGACACTGGGACCTTTCTCTGACAGGATCGGACGATTACGCATCATGCTGTTATGCGCAGCTTTGACAACTATCGGCCCGCTCTGCATGGCTTTTTCAGATACATATTCAGCACTGACAGCATCAACAGTTGTCTTTGGATTCGGCTACGGATCTCTCTGGCCTGTTTATGCGGCGGCCAGTCATGATTTTTTTCCTGAAAAATATTCAGGAAGCGTTATCGGACTATGGACATTACTGCTGGGCGCAGGCTCAATAATATCTCCGATAGCAGCCGGATGGGCCGTTGATATAACAGGCCACTATACTCTGACATTCGGTTTAGCTGCATCTGCCGCAGTAACAGCAGGATTGCTTCTGATTCCTGTGATCCATATAAAGCCTGAAAATTAATAACTAAAAACAGCTAATTGATCGACGATACAATACATCCCTGATCATAAAATCAGCTAAAGATTTAAACCATGGAATGAGGACTTACAACCGTCTTCATTCCAGCTCCCAGCCCAATTGCAGGACAGGCCTTGATATGGAATTCCGGTCTTTTTTAATTTGGACTATTTCAGTAACCATAATTTTTGTAATGCAAATGTAAAGCTGCTTGCACGACAGACACATTTACATATACAATCTTATAACTATTGGAATCCACGAAAGATTCCGATAGTTATAAACATGCAGTAACAGGCGGAGAAAAAAACATTGATAAATCCAATACAGACCGGAAATACAGAAAATAACAGAATGAAAGTTCTGCTGGTTGATGATGACAGAAAATTCTGCCGTCTGGTGCAGGATTATCTTAAGCCCATGGGATTTGATGTTGAAACAGCTCATAACGGTATTGATGGACTTGAAAAGGCTGTTTCGGAATCCTTTCATGCTGTTATACTGGACATTATGATGCCCGGACTGGACGGACTCGGGGTTTTGCAGAAACTGCGCCAGACATCAAATGTACCTGTTCTTATGCTTACTGCAATGGGTGAAGAGGTTGACCGGATTATGGGCCTTGAAATAGGAGCAGATGATTATGTTCCTAAAACATTTTCTACACGCGAACTACTGGCGCGCCTTCGTGCAGTTATCCGGCGCAATTTAAATACCGCTTCTCCCGGTACGGTTCATGATTCCGAAGATCTTATCACAGTGGGAGAATTGAAAATCAATCTTCCGGCCCGAACTGCCGCACTCAATAATCAGGACATTGATCTGACCGCCTTTGAATTTGATCTACTGACTGCCCTTGCTAAATCAGCCGGACGCGTATTAACCCGGGACCAGCTTCTGGATGCCGTGGCAGGAAGAGAATATGAAGTATTTGACAGGTCGGTGGATGTTCATATTTCTACTCTCAGAAAAAAGCTTGGGGAGGATCCCAAAGACCCGCAATACATAAAAACAATCCGCAGTGTGGGGTATATGCTTCAATCCCGGAAGGTGGAATAATGAAGCCGTTCTCCACTCTTTTTACAAAAATTCTTGTCTACCTTATAGCAAACCTTCTTCTGGTAACAGCATTACTGATTGTATTTATCCTGTTCCAGAGCAGAGTGGATCTGCGTACTCTTCTGGGTAAATGGGCATCGGACCGGCTGAGAATAACAGCAGAAGTGATCACCCATGAAATAAGCAGAAATCCTCCGCTGGAATGGGAGGAGATTCTTACCCGGCATAAAGAAATCAACCGTGTAGATTTTGCAGTCGTAACGGTTAACGGCGCAGTCTTCGTTTCCGAAGGGTTAACCCTGCCAAAGGAAGTAGTTGCCAGAGTTCTGTCAACCATGAGCCTGAGGCAGTTTGATAATCTGCCTGACATTCCGCAACTGGGCAAGCATTTAAAAAGACGTTTGCCGGGAGGCAGAGAACTCCCGTTTAAAGAAAAAAGATTTATAATGAATACGGATACTCCTGTTATGCACTGGATGGGGACCGTTGTACTGATATCACCAAAGGACAAACCGCGCCCCATGCCCGCAATGCTTATAGCCGGTTCCGAATCTCTTTCAGGAAACGGTTTTTTCTTTGATCCAATGCCGTGGATTATTGCTGCGGTTCTGGTGATTATAATCTCTGTTGTAATGTGGATCCCACTGGTTCGACATATCACCAGGCCACTTGGCAGGATGACTGCGGCGGCAGAAGAAATTGCCAAGGGCAAATTTGATGTTGCTGTTCATGAGAAACGCCGTGATGAAATAGGCAGACTGTCCTCATCTATCAACCACATGACCGCCAGGCTCAGAGGGTATGTAAACGGACAGAAGAGGTTTTTAAGAGATGTGGCGCATGAACTCAGCTCCCCGATTGCCAGAATACAGTTTGGAATAGGTATCCTGGAGCAGCATGTAGATAAAGAAAATTCGGATCGTCTGACGGACGTTGCAGAGGATGTGGCTCATCTTTCCAACCTTGTTAATGAAATACTGTCATTCTCCAAGGCAGATATCAGCCCTGAAAAAGTCAAACTGGAAACATTTGAACTTTTGCCGGTTGCTCAAAAGATTACACGAAGGGAAGGAATTACTTCGGATGAAATAGTGCTGGAGGTGGAGCAGAATCTACAGGTAACGGCAAACCGGGATCTTCTGGCCAGGGCACTCTCCAACCTGGTTAGAAATGCAGTGGCATACAGCGGTCAGGCCGGGCAGATCATTATTTCTGCAGAAAAAAAAGAACATGCAATCGATATAGAAGTAAGGGATTCCGGGCCCGGTGTTCCTGAACATCTTCTGGATAAAATATTTGAGCCTTTTTTCAGGCCTGAAAGCTCCCGTGATCCGGTTACCGGCGGCGTAGGATTAGGACTTTCCATTGTAAAAACCTGCATGGACGCATGCGACGGAACAGTTTCAGCCAGAAACCTTAGCCCACAGGGGTTCTCGGTAACACTCAGCCTGCCGCATCCTGAATAATTTTGATTCCCTCCAGCTTTACATTAACATTACAAATCAGTGCATCTGATTAATAATCGCTTTACATTGCATTGCTAAAATCCTTCTTAAAGACTGAATGAATAACATTTATTATTAATTTTAAGAATGGAGGCAACAATGAATAAACAACTCAAAATAACAGGAATTATAATTATGGCATGTCTGTTTATTATACCGACATCAGCTTTTGCAAGAGGCGGAAAAGAAGAATTTCGTCCGGACAGAGACATGAGGATGACAGCACCGCCGGCCCAGACACCGGAAAACACTCTTACACCCGAACAAATCAGCCAGATAGAAAGTCTTCATAAAAAATTCCGTAACGAAAATGCAGAGATACTTAAACAGCTCATGACAAAAAAGTTTGACCTTAACACTGCTCTGGATTCCGATACTCCAGATATTGCAAAGGCAAAAACAATCCAGAAAGATATATGCAGCCTTGAAGCCATACTGGCGCAAAAACACCTCGATCTTTATGCTGAACTCATCAAAATCGATCCAAAGGCGAAATTCCACGGTGGAATGGTCAGGGGCCCTAAAATGATGGGAATGATGGATATGAAGGGCATTAAAGGAATGAAGGGAATGTAGGCAGGCTTCTGTCCGTAAAGAGGTGGTTTTCGGTCCTCATTCTCTGCATTAGAGTTTACCTGCCCTGCTTACATAAGCGGGGCAGGTAAATTATTCTGACCGTAAAACAGATAAAAAAAATCTGATAAGGTTGAGATCTTATCATCTCTAAAAAAAAACTCTCAATTCTTTCCAGATAAAAAGTATCATCCTGCCTTATCTCCTTACACAAATTGAATAAATAAACTTTAAGCCCTTTTAACTTGAAATACCAAGACATAGAAGGTAAAAGAAATACACCCTGTTTACAACATTTCTGCTTTGCATAAGTGATATAAGTCAGGGTATCAGGACATAAAAAACACCGCCCAACTCATGTTGACAGCTTAAACAGATATTCGAATCATACTCAAACTAGTCCTGGAAACACAGATCTGATAATAGTATGGAGAACTGAACGAATTGCTCAAACACTTTAAAACACTGTTAGTTGCAACTGCTCTCGCTTCTTTAAATGTTTACACATGAGGACCCAAATGAACGCTAATGAAGGAGTTATCTACGTTGTTGAAGATGATACATTTTGCCGCAGAAGTATAGTCAGCATACTTCGCAGGGCCGAATTCGAGGTTGAAACCTTTGAGTCGGCAAATGATTTTTTAGATAATGCAATGATACGTTACCCGGGGTGCCTGCTCCTGGATGTAATGCTTCCGGATGTGGACGGCCTGGACCTTCAAAAGATATTAAGTGAAAAGGATTCACACCTTCCTATTGTTTTCATGTCTGGTCATGGAAGTATTTCAATGAGTGTCAAAGCAATAAAGAGAGGTGCTGTAAATTTTTTACCCAAACCTTTCACACACGAGGATCTTTTCAGTGCCGTAAATGAAGCGCTTGAACAAAGTAAAAAAAACATGAAAGAGGCATCTGAAAGAGATAACATCAATGCACGCATAGAAACCCTGACGCCACGGGAAAAAGAGGTCCTGCGATGGGTAATATCCGGAAGACCCAACAAGCAGATTGCCTGGGAACTGGGCACGGTGGAAAAAACCATCAAGGTTCACCGCAGCCGTGTCATGCAGAAAACAGGAGCCGACTCGCTTGCAGAGCTGGTCCGCATGACCGAAAAGATAGGCATTTTACCGGCTGACTGATTACATATTTTTCCACAAATTATTTGTCAGCGATGTATTATTAATATCTCTTCAGGACTATGGGATTTATCCCCCCTCAAAAAACCTTAATCAAAACTTCCTAAAAAATGTCCAACCCTGTAGAATTTTTGAATTTATTGGACCAAAGTCCAATAGACAGAAGTTATTTTTCATATTATTTATATACTTAATAAAAAATATTTCTCAGATATGCGTGCATCTGTTCTGCTGGTTATCCACAAAAAACTTTGGATATTATTCAGCCGGGTATAACGGTATCCTAGGGAAGAAGATAAAAAGGCAGAGCCCTAATCCGGCACTGCCTTTTTATTTTGTATTATTTGCTCGGCGGATGCTGGAGATTCTGCCGGACACTTGAATATGGCTGAAGAGACTCAGCCCTCAAAAATGAAGTTATGACAAGTTTGGAAAAAAGCCCGAATCATATATTCAAATTTATGTAAATCAATTTTAGAAGACAACGTTACTTTTTGCAGATATTAAAGTTCTTAGGCAGCTGCCAGGTACTTCTTTTTTATGTTTTCATCCAGATATACCGGTTTCCATTTATCAAATATCTCTATATCAAGCTTATTATATTCACAGATAAGCTCATATTCATTCTGATCATAGGTGGGGTACCTGCTTTTTCGTTCGTGAGGGATATGATTATTTGGAATATTATATTGTGTTAGAAATTCATCAACCTGCTTCTCATAAAATTCCATATCTATTACACAGATAAAATTATCAAGATTTTTCATAGCTCTATTGAATGTGGCTGTGTCGGGTTCAGGTTTTACTTCTCCGGAATAATATCGGCACGCCATATTTCTGACTTCCCAGCAATGCTTTAAAAGGCACTCAATTCCTTTGTCAGCAAAACGTTTATATGCTGATCCGTATGGATTCCTTTTTATCATTTGATAGTATGACCATACACGCGCCACAGGATTACGCATTACTGTCATATAGCTGTATTCCCCGGGATCGCATAATCGGGATACAGGCCGATGCACATTCAGATTAATGAATCTGGATTTCACATCTTTTCTCAACAATTTGTGTAGTGAAGTACCTCCGGTTTTCGGGATATGAACAAACGAAATTTTATTCTTCTTAAAGTTATATGCTGACTTGTGGAAACCGATAATGTGATTAGTTAATCTAATATCGTAGTCAGTCCAGAATATTTTATCAAAGAGTCTCAAAGACCTGCGTACTAATTTTTTAAGAACCATGTTTTGACCTTGTCCAAATTTCAACGTTAGCATGAGATGCGCTAATGGCAATTTTGATCTATTACCATTAAGGAGAACAATAACAGTGTCGAGCAATAACGGTGTAAGGTCTTCAAAATGAAAAGTTACAACCTTATTAAAGTCCGTTTTTTTTTGATTTTTTTATAAAGGTACTGCTCTATACCGACCCTCTAAAAGGCGGCTGGTTACCAGTGTTTTTTTATAAATCTGCTGGTAATAACTCTATTGATGGATACTGATTACTGCTAAATGCCATTCCATTTATGACACCTAACCTGAACACCATCAACGTTTAAAACTTCAGGGGCTTTCTGCCTGCAGATATCCATAACATCAGGACACCGGCCTGCAAATTTACATCCGGCTCGAAGAAACTCGTCCTGCTCAAGTTCGCCAAGGGTAATAGTATCCTTCCATTTCTTTTGTGGGTCTGCCTGGGGTATTGAGTCCCGCAGAAGCCTGGTATATGGATGTTTCGGTTCCATAAGTACTTTTTCAACAGATCCCGTTTCAACTATATTTCCGCGGAACATGACTGCAATTCGGTCACTCACATAGTATGCGGTTGCAAGATCATGGGTAATATAAACAACGCTTACCCCGTATTCATCTCTGAGCTGTTTGAATAAATTGACAATGGACATACGCAGAGATGCATCCACCATTGATACAGGTTCATCAGCAATTAATAGATCTGGATCAGTTAAAAGAGATCTTGCAATTGATATACGCTGAAGCTGACCGCCTGAGAATTCATTGGGGTATCTCCCTGCCATGTCCTCATATTTAAGGCCCACGGCGCTCAGTTTTTTATTAATTAATTCGATGGCCGCATCTTTTGTATCAGCAAGTTTAAAATTCTGAATGGATTCAAAAAAGTATCGTTCTACCTGGCGCAGAGGATTGAAGGTACCGAATGGATCCTGAAAAACAGCCTGAATGCCCTGCTCCAGCCATGCCTTTCGGTTGCGAATCTCTTTTTGTTTTTTTCCCTTGTGGATAACATGTCCGGAAGTGGGTGTCTCAAAACCGAGAATCATTTTAGCAATTGTTGACTTCCCGCAACCGCTTTCACCAGCCAAAGTAAATATTTCCGCAGGCTTCATATTAAAGGATACATTATCAGCTGCAGTAATTTTAATTCTTGAAAGTAAACCGCCCTGAGAATACACCTTTGTCAGATTTTTAATTTCCAGAAGATTCATTTAATTCTCCATCCAGCATGCGACTCGATGCCCATTATTAACTTCAACCATCTCAGGCACCCTTTCAAAACACCTTCCTTTTGCATGAGGGCAGCGCGGATTAAAACTGCATCCATCCGGAAGTTTGTCCAGTGACGGAGGACTGCCTGGAACACTCTTCCTTACAGACTTATCTCCGAACTGAGGCAACGAATTGATCAGGTACCGGGTATAAGGATGTTTTGGTGCCCCAAAGATTGTTTCTGTATCAGCTTCTTCAACGATTTTTCCGGCATACATAATTCCGATCCTGTCTGCTATGTTCGCATGAACTCCCATGTCATGGGTTACAAGTATAATGGTATTGTTCAGTTCGTTCTGCACTTCTTTAAGAAGCTGTACAACACCCCTCTGAACAACTACATCAAGGGCTGTCGTAGGTTCATCAGCAATAATTATCTCTGGCTTAAGAATAGCTGCAAGTGCAATGGTAACCCGCTGTCTCATTCCGCCTGAGAGCTGATGAGGGTATGCCTTAAGTGTTTTCTGAGGGAGACCCAGTTTGTTTATATGTTCCCTGGCAAGTTCAAATATCTCATTTTTTGATTTTGCAGGCACATGACTTTCAAGAAAGTCACGGTATGTTTCTTCAAGCCTTGTGACCGGATTGAGCACGCTCATAGAACCCTGGGGCACATAGGATATGTACTCCCAGCGCAGTTTTCTGGTTTCTTCCTGACTCAGGCTGAAAACATCAACCTCTTCTTCGTTGATATTGTATAATATTTTACCGTCAATATGCCTTAAGGGAGGCTCTATCAAACCATAGAGGGATTTTAAAAGTGAAGACTTACCGCATCCGCTTTCACCGGCAATTCCGTAAACTTCATTTTTCTTTATATCAAGATCAATGCCGTTAACAGCCTTGACTTCTTTTTTTGTCCCCATCATATCGAGCACATAATATGCCCGCAACTGTTCAGTCTTAAGAATTGTCATTATGCCCCTCCCACACGCTGAATCCTGGAACGCGGATCAAGGTATTCACTGATGCTCACAGAAAGCCAGTACAGGGCAATAAATAAAAGTACCGAAAGCACAATGGGTGTTAAAATCCACCACCAGTATCCCAGGAGGATCGCCTGCTTGCTTATGGCCCACTGGAGAGTTGTCCCCAGTGTTGGGATATCCATGTTAACAAGACCTAAAATAGCAAGGGTGATCTCAAGCCCGATTGCCCATGACATGTTGTTGATCAGTGTGGAAAAAACCAGAGGTGTTGCATAGGGCATGTACTCATTAAAGACAAGGCGCATTGTGCCTGTTCCTGAAAGCACTGCCGTGTATGTAAAATCACGTTCACGCAGTGTGAGTATTATCGACCTTATAACACGCGCATCCCAGGCCCAGCCGAATAACGCCAGCAATAGCCCCAGTGTTACAAGGTTCATATACTCACGTATCAGAAGTGCAAGCATAACTATTATCAAAAACAAAGGAATAACAAGAAGGCTGTCACTGATAAACATTAAAAATGTATCTGTTTTACGTCCCCTGTATCCAGCAACCATTCCGATAATAACCGCAATCAGGCGCGATACTGATCCTGCAATCACAGAAATAATAAGTGAATTGCGTACCGAAAAGGTTGCCTCCCAGAAAACATCCTGGCCCTTGGAATTGGTCCCAAGAAGATGCGTAAAAGACGGAGCTTCATCCTTTGGAGCAACATCCCACAGTGCAGGATCATTGGGAGCAAATATTGAAAGGACTGCCAATACAAGCAGTACACACAAAACACAGGCACTTACGGCAAATCTGTAATCCCTGAATAAATCTTTGAACAGTCTGAATATTTTCATACTTTTCACAATTTTATTTTCCCTGCGAATACCTGATCCGCGGATCCAGCAAGGGATAGAGCAGATCAATAATAAGAATTCCGGTTGTGATAGCGACTATTGAAATCGCGATAATACCCATAATCAGATTATAATCCCCGGTGATAATGGCGTTGTAAAGCAGTGTACCTACACCTGGATAAGAAAATACAATTTCAGTAATGAGAGCCCCGGAAAATATCTGGCCGAGTGATAATGCAAGGTTGGTAAACTGAGGCAGCATTGCATTTCTTATTACGTAGCGGCCTACAATCCTTCTCTCTTTAATACCGCCTATCCTTGCGTACTGTACAAAATTCTCCGCATTAACATTCTGAACAATCAGTTTCATTGTCTGAAAGTTGGCGGCCCCTCCGAGAATTACCAGAGACAGGGCTGGAAGAAAGGAATGCCAGAGCATATCCATAATAGAATTCCAGCTGAAGTTTATGGCCGCGCCGAAACTGGTTCCTCCGGATATAGGAAACAGCCTGAAAACAAACCCCAGCAAAATAAGCAGGGCAAAGGCAAAAATATAATATGGCAAAGGCCTTACTATCATAGCGATTGTATCAAGTATACGGGACCATGATTTGCGTGAATAATACCCGGCAAGTCCGCCTATCAGATTTCCGAACACCCAGCCAATAATGGTAGTGCTTAACAAAAGGGCCAAGGTCCAGGGTAATGAGACAGCTATAAGGTCAATGACAGGAGTAGGAAACTGGAAAAAAGAAAGCCCGAAATCTCCATGAAAAAGGCGCTTCCAGAAATCCATGTACTGCTCAGGCAATGACCCGCCAAGCCCGTACATTTCCGTAAGGTCCTCAATGAATTCATCCATGGATGCCGGGTCCAGGAAAGAGCCCTGAGACCTGAGCTGTGTAATGGTCTTTTCAACAGGATCTGACGGAGAAAACCGGGGAATAAAAAAAACAGCGGTAACCCCTACAAAGATAACCAGAAAATACTGGATAAGCCGCGGAATGAGATATCGTTTTATGAATGACAAAAAAGCCTACTCCTCTTTACAAATTTACCGCCCGTTCGCTGCACTCACTCAAGGCACAGAGAACATAGAGAAAAACAAAAATATCATTATTAACAATAAAGCTTTTCTCCGTGACCTCTGTGTCTCTGTGGTGAACAATTGTATTACTTTAATTCTGCCTCAACCGGTTTCAGCCTGGGCGTGACATACTTGAAGGTTCCCCAGTGAACATAGGGCGGAGCATACGGGTTTTCACTTCCCGGCCAGTTTGTCCAGTAGGTTTCATCCCAGGTAGAAAAACCTATGTATCCGAACGTCGGAATACTGGGCATATTCTCCACAAGAATCTTTAGTCCTTTTATGCCTGTTGACACTGTACCCTCTTTATCGGTCGGATCAGAATTCCGTAAATCTTTTATTACAGAATCAAGCTCTTTACTGGCCCAGCGGGATGTATGCCCCTGTGTAATAGTCCCGACAGGCTTGATATATTCGGAATTATAAAAGTCCATTGAACGGTAAAGGTCAACACCTGCGCCCCATGGTTCCTGTGCAGGCCACTCACCTGAAACATCATATTCACCGTTCTGTGTAAGTGCAGTATAGTTGTCAGACGGAAAATGTCTTACATCTATGCCAAACTTTTTCCACTGCTGTGCTGCAGCAGCACCATTTTTAAAACTCATATGGGACATATCTGACCTTGTGACCACCTCAAATCTCCATGGTTCACCGTCAGGCTGCAGCCATTTGCCTTTTTCATCTTTTTTAAAACCGTTCTTTTCAAGAAGCTTTGCAGCCGCATCAGGGGCAAATTTGTACCAGCCCACACCGAATGCCTTCTCAACAGAAGCAGGGTCATCAGATACTTCATAGCCGCGTTTTTTTGCATATTCAAGAATACGTTCTGCAGCATCAGGATCATAGGGTTTAAATATTTCGCCGTTACCCAGGTCCAGTGAAAATTCCTTAAGCCATGTTTCCATTGGTTTGATATAGTCCTGGGGATAGGTACCTACCGATGGAAGATGAACAGGACTTAAAGTTGCTGTGCTGTCAACAGCCTGACTTTCATATTCGCCTATATTGATGGCAAGCAGAAGCGCCCATCTTACATCGGGGTTGTCAAATGGAGCTCTTACAGTGTTGAATGTTAACCCCGTAATACATGGATCATTGTTCACAACCCATGGAAATCCCTTCTGATATGCACGAATCGAATCACTCTTTTTTAATGCGGCTTTCACTCCCTCTGATGAAAGATCAGCAGCATCAAGATCATTTGTTAACTGGGCGAGAATCTTTGCGCCTTCATTTGCAAATGCCTGGAACACAACATACTTAGGCTTTGGTTCACCAAAGAGAATTCCTGTAGGGCTTTTATCCCAGTCGCTTCTTTTCTCCCATATTGTCCAGTAACCGTTCGGATCAAAACTGTGCAGCTTATAAGGGCCGGTACCCACAAAGGGATTGAATTCAAACTTTACAGGATCGTCAGTTGTTTCAAAAATGTGTTTGGGCATTATCCAGCAGCAGCCCCACCTGTCCAGGAACCTTGTATGAAAACGGGAGTTTGACTGTTTCAGTTTAAAGATAACAGTATATTTATCAGGGGCAGTGACAGACTCAACATTATCCAGAAAGTATGAATGATCATTAAAACCTTCATATTTCATTAAAGTATCAACTGTAAAAACAACATCATCAGATGAAAAAGGGATGCCGTCTGCCCATGCTACTCCCTCTCTTAAAGTAATTTTCAGCTCTTTAAAATCATCAGAGTAAACAGGATCGCCTGAAGCCAGTCCGTTGATTATTTCACCTGTAGCAAAATCAACAGACCATAATGGTTCATTGGCAAGATTCTGCATACCCCGGTCTCTCCATTTCCAGCCTACCCATTCATTAAAATTTCCCGGTGCTCCGACACGCCCTGTCAGCATGCCTGCAATCAGGGTTTCATTTCTCGGAAGCTTTCCAAAAGCGCCCTGTTCCTGGGTTGAATTGCTGCAATTCAGGAGCGGGATAATAATAAAAAGTAAAATAACTGCTTTTATAATTCTCAATTTCATTTCTTTTCTCCGGCAGATGAACTACCCGGCTGCAGGCAGCAGAGTATCGATTAAGGATTAAATCTGTTTAATCTTAGCAAGCAGCGAGTTATTAGACCTTGTGCATTGCAGGCAAAACCGTTAAATTTTTTAAAAAATTAAATTATTTATATCTCCCGTTCCGGAGTCAAATCACTCATCGGCCATTCCGGAATGAGAAACCTGTTGCAAATTAAAAGAAAGCATTACAAGGCAGGCAGATTTCAGGCTGGGGCGTTATAAATAAAAAGCACAAACAACTGATATAACAGCAATAGCAATGAAAGGAGCTACCCCAAAACGCACAAAAAAATGAATCAAAAACGACTGCACCTCATGAACCGATATTTTAATAACCGAATGCTCATAAGCTGCATAAAACAAGCTGAATATTCGACGGAAAACCTATCATTATTGAATTGGTGTTGCAAGACCTTGTTGTTGAAAAAAACTGAAACGGGCATAGATAAAATAACCCGAAGGCAGGTTTTCCGGATTGCTGTTATCACCGGCACCAATTTATATACTCTGCAGTGATGTACTCTGCAATAACCATGGAGGCAGATTTTAAACCTGATCAGTAAAAGAAGGATACTTGCCAACAGAAAGAAATTATGCCAGATTAGCGGCCTTGTTTTTAAAGAAAATCACATCAAAATAAACAGTTATATAAAGGGATCACCGGGATATAGAATGGACTATATAATTACAGACTACGGGGCAAAAGGCAATGGTATAGCAGATGATGCAAAAGCTTTACAGGCTGCAATAGATGACTGCTTTACAAACGGCGGAGGAAGAGTGATTGTTCCCGGACCTGATTTATTTAAGACCGGTTCTTTTATTTTAAAATCAAACACTGAACTTCATATCCAAGAAGGAGCCACTCTGAGGGCCAGTGACAACAAGGCTGACTACAGCGGTTTCAGCGAGCTTGAAAACTTTGATACAGATCTTAAGGTTCCGGCACACATAAACTGCGAATATGAAGGCAAACCGAAACAGTTTTTTATCTATGCAGCAGACTCTAAAAATATTTCTATTACAGGAAAGGGAAAAATAGACGGATCAGCGGAAATACATCATGGAGAAATTTTTAAAGAATATATAGAAGGTGACAGCTATCCCAGGATACCCATGATTTTTTTTGAGAATATCAAAGATCTTGATATAAAGGATGTCACACTCACCAACAGCGGCTTCTGGACTGTTCATCTTGCAGGGTGCGAAAATGTTGTTATTGATGGAATTAAAATTAAAAACGACCTTAAAATGATGAACAGCGACGGTATTGACCCAGATCACTGCAGAAATGTCACAATCAAAAACTGCGACATAGAAGCGGCCGATGACTGTATAGTGTTCAAGACAACCGCAGCATACAGACAGTACGGCCCCTGTGAAAACATTAAAGTATCTGACTGCAGGCTCACATCAACAAGCGCTGCAGTAAAATTCGGCACAGAAAGTGAATCTGATTTCAGAAATATCCATATCGATAACTGCACAATCACCAGGACAAACCGGGGCATATCTCTTATGCTGAGAGACAGCGCAAATATTGAGGATGTCTCTTTTTCTGACATCACCATAGAAACAAGAAGGTTTTCAAAACACTGGTGGGGTGAAGGCGAACCCATTGCCATTACCGCTGTTGACAGAAAAGAAGGTGTAAAGGCAGGAAAAATAAAAAATATCCGTTTTAAAAATATAGAATGCAAAAGTGAAAACGGTATTTTCATATACGGCACCAAAGAAAACCCGGTTGAAGATGTTTCTTTTGACAATATAAAAATTCACCTGACAAACAAAAGCGGTTATACGAAGAGAGACTACGATATAAGGCCCTGTGCAGGAAACGGAAAAGTAGAGGCAAAGATGAGCGGAGCTTATCTCAGGAATGCCCGCAATGTAGAGTTTAAAAACTTTAAGGTTGAAGCTGATGAAGACATGAAGAGCTACCTCTCAGAAATTTATGATATTGAGAGCTGTGAGGATATCGTTGAAGGATAAGAAAGTGCGCTTGAACAGGTAAAAAGCTTTTTCACCACGAAGAGCACGAAGGACACGAAGAAAAGCTTTTTATTTCTATAACAACAAATCGTTTTTTGCTTTTGTTTTTCTTCGTGCTCTTCGTGTCCTTCGTGGTAAATAATAAAACATTTTAACAGGGTACAATGGCCGCAATAAACAGAAAAGAACTGATAGAATTTCATAATGTAATACTGGAAAACCCGGAAACAAACTCTCCTCTCACATCAGGTAACGGGAGTTTTGCATATACCTTTGACATAACCGGAATGCAGACGCTCTACAATGAATACCTTGATAACTTTCCGCTATGCACAATGGCTGAATGGGCCTGGCACACAACACCTGCTGATAATGAAAAAGAATACTATACGCCTGATGATCTCAGAGATGACGAATATGAATTTAACGAAAGAACAGTCCGTTATCCTGTAACAAAAAAAGCAGGAAACGAAAAAGAGTATGACTGGCTGAGGGAAAATCCCCACAGATACAACCTGGCACGGGCAGGACTTTTTTATAAAGATAAAGAAATCAAAGCCGGTGATATTTCTTCATGCAGGCAGGAGCTGAAACTGTATGAAGGCATATGCAGAAGTATATTTAAACTGGACAGCAAGGAATGCAGCATTACCACCTTTGTCCATTCAAAGAGTGATTCTGTCTGTTTCCATATCAATTCAGCCCTTCTTCTCAAAGGCCTTGAACCGCACATACTGCTCCCATATCCTTCATGGGAAACTCACGGTTCGGACTGGTCAGAACCTTCAGTAAAAAAACAAAGGCTTACAATATTATCCGGTAAAGCTGGTTACCTATGCATTAAAAGAATATTGGACACATCAGAACATATAATTTCAGTGAACACTGAAGGGGCTGAGATTTTCTGTAATACAGAAAATAAAACTATAAGGATCAAACCGGAAGCAAAGGAAATCATCCTGACGATTTCCTTTAGTGAAGATACGGAACCGGCAATACCCTCATATGATACATGCCTTACAGAAACAGTGACACACTGGAAAAACTTCTGGGAGAACGGCGGAATTATTAAACTCAGAAACAGTAAAGCCCCGGAAGCTTTAGAACTTGAAAGAAGAATTATTCTTTCAATGTACCTTATGGCTGCACAGTGCACAGGCACAATACCTCCTCAGGAAACAGGTTTATCCATAAACAGCTGGTACGGGAAATTTCACCTTGAGATGTACCTGTGGCACCAGGCATATCTTCCGCTGTGGAACAGGGGATATCTTCTTAAAAAATGTCTGCCATGGTTTAAAAAGCATTTTAAGGATGCTGTGAACAATGCAGCAAAAAACAGTTTTAAAGGAGCAAGATGGCCCAAGATGATTGCGGAGACGGCAATAGATTCGCCATCGCCCATTGCTCCTCTTTTGGTGTGGCAGCAGCCGCATATTATATACATGCTGGAGTTATGTTATCAGGAAAACCCTTCGGACGATTTTTTAAAAGAATATCTGGACATTGTAACAGAGACTGCGGAATTTATGGCCGATTTCCCGGTTAAAGATTCTGAAGATAATAAATACCATCTTTTACCGCCGCTCATTCCGGCACAGGAATGTCATGCTCCGGAAAAAACAAAGGACCCGGCATTTGAAGTAGAGTATTTTGTTTTTGGGCTATCTATTGCAACTGACTGGTATAAACGCCTCAATATAGAGATACCGGATAAGTGGACAGATATCATAGAGAATATGATCCATAGCCCTGTACATGATGATATGTACCAGGCCCATGCCAGCTGTAAAGAAACATTTAAGACTGCCAATGTTGATCATCCGTCCATGCTGTGTGCATACGGTCTTATTGACAGCAAAAGGGTAGACAGCAGAGTAATGAAAAACACGCTGAATAAAGTGTTAGAGGCCTGGGATTACGAATCATTATGGGGCTGGGATTTTGCAGTTATGGCAATGACTGCTGTTAGACTGGGGTTAAAGGGCAAGGCTGTAGAACTGCTGTTAACAGACACACCTAAAAACCGTTATGTAAAAAGCGGGAACAACGCACAGGGAGAAAGAAAAGATCTGCCCCTTTACCTCCCCGGCAACGGATCTATACTGCTTGCAGTACCGATGCTTGCTGCAGGGGTTAAAGGAAAGGTTGGCAAATTTGCAGGATTCCCGGATGACGGAACATGGTGTGTTGAGTATGAGGATATAAATCCGTTTCCGCTTTAAAGGCAGAAAACAAAAGATGAACGCCCAACATCGAACATCCAACTCTCAACATCCAATAAAAAACTAAAAGCCGGGAATCAAATAATGTATTCTGTCTTTTATTGAACATTGGGTGTTGGATGTTAAACGTTGTATATTCAGACTTTTTTACCCTGCGCCTTGCGCCATGTGCCCCCTGTCCCGGCGTAGCCTTAAGGCGAAGACGGATGTACCTGTCTTTTACTCCTCCAGCAGATACTTTTCATAGGTAGACCGCACCCTCTTAAGACATTCATCCAGCCGGTTCAGCAATTCCACGCCGTCTGCATCTGCACCAAGCATTCTTTTTGCAAGTGCATCTATCTCATCCTTTTCAACCGGCAGTGTATGCGTCTGTCTGTCCTCAAGAATCTGCAGATAATGTTCTATCCTTCTTAAAAAGATATAATCCTGCTTTATAATCTTTGAAGATTCAAAGGGTATTAAATCTGCCTCAACCATAGCCTCTATGGCCAGTATTGTGTTGCCTTCTATGGTAAGATTTTTTTCTTTTGAATAAAGCAGCTGAAGCCCCTGAACCAGAAACTCAACGTCCCTTATTCCGCCAAGACCGGTTTTCACATCAATACCTGATGTAAGATTGTGAGACAGTTTTTTAATGGCTTTTTTACGCATCTTTTCTATCTCACGCCCCACAGTTTTACTGTCCCAGTTTTTAAGAATAAAGGGCTTAAGGCTTTTAAGAAAATCATAGCCAATCCTCAGGTTGCCTGCAATGGGCCGCATTTTTATAGCTGCCTGTATTTCCCAGAAGGCTGCGGAGTGACTGTAGTAGTCTATAATGGAAGGGACAGACTGAACTATCTCGCCGGAACTCCCAAAGGGCCTCAGTCTGAGATCAACCCTGTAGGCATATCCCTCTTCGGTATGAGATGACAGATCTGACCTTACCTCCTCCAGGATTTTACCTGATACAGCCTTCCTGCTGTTTGAGTTATCTTTATCAGGAAGAAATATCCCTATAAGATCAATATCCGAACTGTAGTTAAGCTCATTCCCGCCAAGCTTACCAAAAGCAATAATACAGAAGTATTCCTCGGGAGACATGGAGTCAGATTCTGTTTCCTTCAAATGGCTTTTCACTGACTGCTCAAAAACAACCTGCGTGCAGGCCTCGGCCAGTATAGAGAGCTCATGCATAATTGTCCTGGCATTCACACCCATATAGATATCTCTTGTGCCTATCCTGAGTATTTCTCTTCTCCTGAACCGCCGCAGTTTATTGAGCCAGTCTCTTTTTTCACGACAGCTTTCAGCAGCCTTCCGCAGCTCTGTTTCAAGGTCTGATCTTTTTCTTGTATTATTAAGAAGATCAGGATTAACAAGCCAGTTAAAAAATCCTGGATACCTGACCAGGGTATCCGACAGAAACTGGCTGTTTGAAAAAACGGCAAGCAGTATCTCAAGATGCATTGGGCGTGAGAGAAGGACATTAAAATGGAACTCCGGGCTTGCAAGAGAGTGAATATACCTCTCCCAGTTATTGAGCGCCATATCCGGGTCGGGCATTCGTTTAATTGTCTCCCATGCAATCAGGGTAAGCCGACCGAACACTTCTCTTCGACTTCCGCCCTGCCCGGCCAGTCCCTGGAGGTTCTTATAGGCCCTCTCACAGTTTCTTATGCCGCCTTCAGTCAGTATGCGGTTTCTTATTTCAGGAGGCATGCTGTCTGACAGGATAACATCGGCAATGGTGCCGGTGTCTTTACTCGGAAGAGAGTCAAGACCGAAATATTTTTCTGCAAACACTCTTATTCCGGCCATATGGGTTTCGAGATCAATATACAGCTGCTGTGCCGGGTTTATTGCTCCTCCCAGTCTGTATCCCATCCTTCGCGCAAGGTGCTCAAATTCACTTGTATCCGTTTCCGGCAGAAAAAGATCCAGGGCCGATCCTCTCAGCATCCTTAAACCGTTTATGAGTTCACGTAAAAACCTGTAGGCCTCGGTAAGCCGGTCATGGATCTCATAGGTCATATAACCATTTTCTTTGAGTGCCCTGAGCGCAGAATTGATACTGTGTGTTCTGATATCAGGCGCAGTCCTGCCGTGCATAACCTGAAGTGTCTGAACCCCGTACTCAAGATCCACCAGCCCGCCGGGGCTGTATTTTGCATTTACTTTTCCTGAAACAGTTTTTTCCTTAAACTGCTTTTCCCGCAGCTCACGCAGGGCCTTTATATCGATTATGTCGGAAAAATAAACAACCTTGTCACGGACATCCTCAAGCCTCTTTCCCAGTTCTCTGTCTCCGCCGACACATCTCATTCTTACAAGGGATAATATTTCAAAGGAATGGGCAAGACCTTTTGTGCTGTAATACTGTCGGAAATTTTCAAAACTGCATGCAAGAGGTCCGGAGTTGCCATAGGGTCTGAGCCTGAGATCAATCTGAAATATGCCTTCACGTTTTGTCTCAACAAACTGATACACACCCTTTACCATCATGTTAAAAAACTCGGCGCTGGTTATCGACTGCTCACCATCGGTCTTTCCGTTTTCTTCATACACAAATATAAGCTCAAGATCAGAGGCATACCCTATTGCCTCGCCGCCAAGCTTTCCAAGTGCCATTATGGCACTTTTTGTAACATGACCGGACTCACTCACCGGCCTGCCGTACTGCTTTACAAGGTCATTATAAATTATCTCGGTTGTTTTATTGATGATAAGCTCTGCCAGTATGGTGAGCTTTTTAGAAAGAAATCTGAAATCAAGATCCGGGTTGAGAATATGGTCAAGATCAATGAGAAAGGTCTCCCGGTCCTTAAACCGGTTGAGCACTTTTTTCCTGTCTTCAAGACTTTTTGCATTTAGAAGTTCGGTTTCCAGTTTATGGGGCATATCCTCTACCGGCGCGCTCAGTATTTTTTTTTCTTCTGCACTGTCAAACACGGTAAAAAGAGATTCATACTGAAGCCTGATAAAGTCCTCCCATAAAAAGTCACTCGCTCCGAGCAGCCGTGCAAGATCCTTAAGATTTTTAGGGTCAGCCAGGTGCCTTGACCATTCTTCACGAAAGGGCTGCCTTACAATATCTTTAATAATAACCTCAAACCTCGAGAGCGCAGAGTAAGGATCAGGGGCCTTTGCCAGAAAGTATGTAAACTGTTTTGTAAGAAGTACGCAGAACTTGATTCTTTCTATTGTTTCACGGTCGTCTATCTTGCTGCCCTTCATATCAGTAAGATCTATTCTGTCTTCCACTCTGCCGTGAATGGTTCGCATTCTTACATGTTCAATCTGGATTTTGTTTAAAGCAAGTGCATTGGAAAGAGCATACATAAATGCGGGAGTATCCTGAGATACAACCCTCAGCCTGGTAAATGGACCGGAGTCATTATCAACTGTCATTTCTACAGGATAGAGAACAGGTTCGGCATCTTTATCCATACTGGCAAGCTGCCTTACAACCATTTCATTGACCCTGTTTTTTGCCTTTGTTATGGAATCCTCACTTCCCTCTTCAAGATAACCTATTATTGTTTTCAGGTTTCCATTAAGGTTTTCTTTCCAGGTATCAAAGGAAATCGATCCTGTTAAATGCCCTGAAAAATAATCAACAATTTTTCGACGGTCAGATGTCCCTATTGAAGAAGAGATTCTTCTTTTTAAGGAAGGCCTGCTTTTGGGTTTTTCCTTTTTTTCATAGGTAAAGACTTCCCCGGCCTTAATATTCATCCCTGTCCCGGATAAAAGCCCGGTAATAAGAGAAAACACAGAAGGATAATCAAAAGCCGTAACAGTGCACTGAACCGAATCATCCCGGGCCTTCACAACACCTGTTTCAACAGGATTGGTTTTACTCAGTTCCGAAACAGCCTTTATATGTGCGATAACACTTTTAGTTTTAAACTTTTTAAAATAGAGGTCGCCCAGCCGGTCAAGATGGTCTTTTATTATTTTTTCATCTATGCCCGGCAGTTCTTTAATTAATGATTCGAGGTCTGGTTTCATTTTTTCTTTATATCACAGATTTTATAATATCCAGATATAAAAAAACCTCCGGAGAAAATCCCCGGAGGTTTTTTTTATTAAAACTTATGATTAATCGTTAAGATTAAATATCATAGTAAAGTGCAAATTCCCATGGGTGAGGACGAAGATCAATGGCTTCAACTTCTTTTTCCATCTTGTAGTTGATCCATGTTTCGATAACGTCAGATGTGAAAACATCACCCTTAAGAAGGTAATCATGATCCTTCTCAAGTTCCATAAGAGCTTCTCTCAGTGAACCTGGAGTCTTTGGTACTTTAGCCAGTTCTTCGGGTTCCATATCGTAGATATCTCTATCAAGAGGCTCACCGGGTTCGATCTTGTTCTGGATACCGTCAAGAGCAGCCATCAGCATGGCAGAGAATGCCAGGTAGGGGTTGCTGCTTGGGTCAGGACATCTGAACTCAAGTCTTTTTGCCTTTGGTGAATTTGAGTAAAGAGGTATTCTAACTGATGCACTTCTGTTTCTTCTTGAGTATGCAAGGTTAACAGGAGCTTCATAACCGGGAACAAGTCTCTTGTAGCTGTTTGTTGTGGGGTTGGTGAATGCAAGAAGGCTTGGCGCATGTTTCAGGATACCGCCTATTGCATACATTGCCATTTCTGAAAGACCAGCATAGCCGTCTCCTGCGAACAGGTTTTCACTGCCCTTCCAAAGAGACATATGAACGTGCATACCTGTACCGTTATCAGCAAACAGAGGTTTGGGCATAAAGGTTGCGGTCTTGCCGTAAGCCTTTGCTGTATTCTTGATAACGTATTTGTATTTAAGAAGGTTATCAGCCATAGCAACAAGAGGAGCAAACTTCATATCGATTTCACACTGACCACCTGTTGCAACTTCGTGGTGCATCGCTTCGATGGTAAGACCTACTTTCTGCATTGTAAGAACCATGTCGGCTCTAAGATCCTGCATGCTGTCTGTAGGAGGAACCGGGAAGTAACCTTCTTTGTAACGAACTTTGTAGCCAAGGTTCGGATCTTCTTTTCTGCCGGTATTCCATGCACCTTCAACTGATTCAAGATGATAGTAACCTTCATGCTGGTTCTGGTCAAAACGAACATCATCAAATACGAAGAATTCAGCTTCAGGACCAAAAAATGCAGTATCAGCAATACCGAGGCTGTTGAGGTAATTATTAGCCTTGCGTGCGATATTACGCGGATCTCTTGTATAGTCTTCACCAGTGATCGGGTCACAGATATTACAGATCATTACAAGGGTTTTTGCCTTGAAAAAGGGATCTATGAATGCAGATTCAGCAACTGGTTTGATAAGCATATCGGATTCGTTGATTGCCTGCCATCCTCTGATACTTGATCCGTCAAAACCCATTCCGTCTTCGAATGTACCTTCATCAACTTCGCTTACGGGGTATGAGCAATGCTGCCATAATCCCGGAAAATCCATAAACCTGAGGTCGACCATTTCGACATTTTCTTCTTTGATTAAATTTAGTACGTCTTTTGCTGTTTTGATTTCAGCCATATTTTCCTCCTTAGGTAAAGTTAGGTAAAAATTTCTTTTGGTAATGCTTTATATCAATATAGAAAACCTTATTAATTTTATTTTCTGGTTTAAAATTAGCAATTGCCATGCCATGACCATTGAAACGCCTTACATCAATCATTTCAATCAGTTACTCCCATTTTGGAATTCCATAAAAAAAGGCAATCATACAATATTGTAGATTAAAAGATGTTTATTTTACATATTAGTATCTTTTTAATCAAACAATAATATTTTAAACCTGACTCATACCAAAATACTTCTTTGTATCTGCTACCGAAATCTTTCTGGATACATCCAAAAATCGGGATTTTGCATCTCCGATTCTTTTTAGAGATGCCATAAGCCGATCCATTCCGATCTCATTCATCAGCACTTTTTTTCTGACGAGCTCGATAGCGTCCATTACATTATTCTGATTTTCACAGATAAGCAGAATATCAGCCCCGGCTTCAAAGGACTCTGCTGCACCCGGAGCAACACCCACGGATTTTGAAATAGCACCCATCTCAAGATCATCTGTGAGGATAAGTCCTTTATATTTCAGCTTTTCTCTGAGAATCTCCGTGAGAATTTTACGGGAAAGAGTTCCCGGATATTCGGGATCAATATCAGGGTATAGCGCATGTGAGCACATTATGCCGGATACGTTATGTTCTATTGCTTTTTTAAAGGGCAGAAGCTGATCCCTTTCTGTTTCCGCATTTTCAAACCGTATAGTAACATTTCCTGCATGAGGGTCAAAATCAGCCAGTCCCAGACCCGGAAAATGTTTTGCAACAGCCATCATCTTATTTTTCTGGAATGTTTCAATTACAAGGCCGCCGAGTCTGCCGACCTTTTCAGGATCATCACCAAAAATTCTGTTTTTAAGATGTTTGTCAGGCTCACCTCTTTTTACATCCATGACAGGTGCAAGATCCATATTTATTCCAACAAGGCCCAATTCTTTTGCAGTCACTAAAGCAAATTCTACTGCCATTTTTTCGGGGTTATCAGACTCACCAATTGCTCCGTTTCCGGGAAACGCAGTAAAAGGATCTCTGAGACGGGCAACGCTTCCGCCTTCCTGATCAACCGAAATAAACATGGGGGTATCATGATACTTTGATGCAGCGGTCTGGATATCCCTGCAGAGAGTGGCAACCTGAACGGGATCTTTCACGTTTCTTTTAAAAAGAATAATACCGCCAATATTGAAATCTCTTATCAGGATTTCTGTATTTTTATCCAGCTCATAACCGGGTATACCGATCATAAACAACTGGCCCACATAACTGTTAATTTCTGACAAATCCAGAACTGTGTTCATTTTAACCTCTATAAAGCAGCTTATGCTGTCAGCGTACAGCTAGTCCCTGTACCCTGAACCTGTTTTATCTGTTGCATTTGAAAGTAACTGATTATAAGTAATTAAGATCGATGTCAAAGAATAAATATGACGGTTCAAGGCGCAGGGCACAAGGCGCAGGTTAAAAAACAAAAGCAGCAATGCGGTTAATTGGGTAATGTTTTTAAATCTCCCTCCCCTGACGGGAGGGATTAAGGGAGGGGGATAAACAGCAATGAAAGCAATGATAATGGCAGCCGGTTTCGGGACCAGGCTTAAGCCTCTTACAGACAATACTCCCAAGGCGCTGGTGCCTGTACTCAATATGCCTGTGCTTGAAAGGAATATCCGATACCTGAACAAGTACGGAATTAGAGATATTATTATCAATGCCCACTATCATAGAGAACAGGTCCAAAAATTTGTATCCGGATTCAGCCTTCCCCAGATTAACCTTTCGGTAAACCAGGAAGAAGAAATACTTGGCACAGGCGGGGGCATTTCAAACTGCAGGTCATTTTTAAAGGATGACACATTTATTGTAATCAACGTGGATATCCTCACTGATATCAATCTGGATAAGGCTGTTAAAAGTCACAGGCAGTCCGGCTGCCCGGTTACCATGGTTATGCATGACTGTAAAAGATTCAACCAGGTTGAAACAGCAGAAAACAGAATCAGGGCAATACATAAAGATACAAACATAGGCAGGCTTGCCTTTACCGGTATTCACGTTATTGAACCTGAAATATTCAGCATCCTTCCGGAAAAAGGCTATTCGGAAATAATCAGGGACTGCTACAATCCATTACTTGAATCAGGCAGACCGATAAATGCCTTTACTTCAAAAGAACATTACTGGTACGACATCGGGACAATAGCAAGCTACATAAAAGCCAACATGGATTTTTTAAAATTTGAAAATAAAAGATTTGTGACAGGTAAAAACGTGAACATTGATCCTTCCGCTTCTCTTGAAAACTGTGCAGTTATAGGAAACAATGTTACTGTTGAAAAACATGCAGTCATAGACAGTTCAGTAATATTGGATGATACGGTTATAAAAAGCGGCACACATATAAAAGACAGCGTTGTCATTTCAAACACCGTCACAGCAAACGCCTCTCACCCGGGCCAGTAACCGCGGCAATCTTTAAAACCTGCACCATTAAACTACCGCGGGCCTACTTAAATCATACCTGCGGCAATTCTATTTATTTAAGCTATATATATAAAATATCTAGATTTTTTATTGATTCGCACCACATAATGGGTTATTTCATTAGCCTTAACACGGACTTAATAAAGGCTTTAAAAGGGTCCAGATATAGAATCAGGAGTCTTATTGTATGTCAGGCAAACCAACCTATGAAGAACTGGAAAAACGAGTCAGGGAACTTGAAGAAAAGGAGGCTGAACACAGAGAAACTGAAAAACAGCTTAAGATAAGCAGAAAACTGCTGCGGGATGTAATGGATATTGTACCTGTTTATATCTGTGCCAAAAACCTCAAAGGCGAATTCATCCTGGCAAATAAAAAGCTTGCCGACTTCTATAAAACCACTGCAGATGAAATGATAAAAGTATCTCACTCGGAGGTCTGTGAGGATGAAGAAGAACTTAAGTCGATGCTCGCTGACGATCTTGAAGTAATAAACAGCGGAAAACCAAAGCTTATACCTGAAGAAACAATGGAAAGCCCTGACGGAAGCATTGCCCTGCTTGAAACATACAAAATCCCATTTACTGCATATGAAGATCCGGCAGTCCTTATTGTAGCGACGGATATTACATCCCGAAAACGGGATGAAGAAGAGAGAAAATATCTGGAGGCTCAGTTTCAGCAGGCTCAGAAAATGGAATCTATCGGACGCCTGGCCGGCGGCGTTGCCCATGATCTGAACAATCTGCTTTCCCCCATTCTTGGGTACAGCGAGATGCTGCTTTTTGATTTTGACGAGAATGATAAACGCAGAGACTCGCTGCAGCAGATAATACACGCAGGTATAAGGGCAAGAGATGTTGTAAGACAGCTTCTTGCTTTCAGCCGCAAGCAGGCCCTTGAATTTAAGACTGTTGATCTTAACAAAGTATTATCCCGCTTTGAAAAACTGCTAAGACGAACAATAAGAGAAGACATTTTGGTTAAAATAAAGCCCGGCCCGCAGGTTCCTCTTATCCGCGGAGATATCGGACAACTGGAACAGGTTATCATGAACCTTGCGGTCAATGCCCAGGATGCCATGGAAAATGGCGGCACTCTTGTTATTGAAACATTCGCTGCAGAACTTAACGGAAACATAACTGTATACAATGAAAAAATAGCACCTGGAAAATACTTAATACTCAGTGTCAAGGATACAGGAAGCGGAATGTCCGCGGAAACCCGCAAACATCTTTTTGAACCTTTTTTTTCAACAAAGGGAGAACAGGGCACCGGACTGGGCCTTGCCACGGTATACGGCATCATAAGACAGCATGGCGGCGGAATTTCCGTTTACAGTGAGCCGGGAAACGGAACCACATTCAATATCTATCTGCCGGTTTCCCAAAATAATGATGCATCGCCGGATACAGATGTTGAAATCCCATCTAACCTTCACGGAACAGAGACCATCCTGATAGTAGAAGACAATGCCCAGGTCAGAAGTATCACATGCGGGATTCTTGAGAGCTATGGATATAAAATTCTGGTTGCTGAAAACGGCATGGATGCAATAGCTATTCTAAAAAAACATAAAAAGCAGGTACAGCTTATTCTTACAGACGTTGTAATGCCTGTAATGGATGGGAAAAAGCTCTCCAGCATGGCGCTTGCCCTTGATCCTGATATAAAGATACTTTTCATGTCAGGCTACACTGATGATGTCATTGCACATCGTGGCGTTCTTGACGAAGGGGTTAATTTTATCCAGAAACCTTTTACAGTCCAGGGGCTTGCAGCCAGGGTCCGTAAAGTGCTGGATAATATTAACTGACAGGCCTGTTAAAAGCCATGGAATAGAAATGAGTATTTTAAGCCGTAATTCAAGTATATCAGGTCAACTAATTAGGAGATGATCTTTTTTTATTAAGCAGCCCATATACCGCTGTATCCAGCCAGACAGGTTTCCCGTCAACTTCTTTAAAATATATATTTTTCTCCAGAACGCCTTCCCGTTTAAACCCCATTCGCTCTGCCTGTTTTAAAGTTACCGGTTCTCCAGGTTCAAACCGGTAGATTTCAGGTAATGATAAATATTCAAAAAGATCATTAAAATCCTTTGACTCAAAATTTCTTATTATTGTTCGCTCTGTTGATATTTCCACAAATGAACTCCTCAATAGAACCTGATCTTCACAAAAACAAGCTCCCTTACCGTAGGGCAAGGGAGCTGCAATACACTTCTTACTGTTAAAGTTAACAGTCTAATATTTATAAAATCCTCTGCCGGTCTTTCTCCCGAGCCAGCCTGCCTCGACATACTTTCTTAAAAGCGGACAGGGTCTGTATTTCGGGTCCATAAATCCTTCATGAAGCGTGGTCATTATTGCAAGAATTGTATCAAGACCTATCAGATCAGCAAGCGCCAGCGGTCCCATAGGGTGATTAAATCCGAGTTTCATTACTGTATCAATATCTTCAGCTGATCCTACACCATGGTATAGGGCAAAAATTGCTTCATTGATCATGGGCATTGCAACACGGTTGGCTATAAAGCCGGGAAAGTCGTTTGATTTTGCCGGTGTTTTGCCAAACTTTTCGGAAAGTTTCCAGGTTGTTTCAAAGGTTTCATCAGATGTAACAATACCGCGTATAACCTCAACAAGTTTCATGACAGGTACTGGATTCATAAAATGCATACCAATGACCTTTTCGGGCCGGCCGGTATTAGAGGCTATCCTTCCGATGGGTATTGAAGATGTATTGCTGGCAAGTATTACATCCGGCCGGCAGATGCTGTCAAGATTCTGAAATATTTTGAATTTGAGATCTTCTCTTTCGGTAGCAGCTTCTACAACATAGTCTGCATTCACCATGTCATTTATATCTGTACTTTTAGAAATCCTTAAGAGAACAGCATCTCGCTCTTCCTTGGACATTTTCCCTTTTGAAACGCTCCTGTCAAGGTTTCCCGCTATAGCAGAATACCCTCTTTCAACAAATTCTTCACTGATATCATTCATGATAACATTAAGACCACTCATCGCAGCAACGTGAGCTATACCGTTTCCCATCTGACCTGAACCAATAACTCCAAACGTCCTAATCTCCATCCTATCCTCCTTTATGGTTTCATATTACTATATAAATAGTGCACCTTGGAATAATTCAGGGCTCACTCTCTCTTAGTAACAATACTGATTTTGAGGCATAATGAAGCAATACCTGTCTTCATGTCTTTTATTGCACGAAACAGTTAATCTTTAGACACGTCATCAGTCTGCACCAGAAAACATCCCGTTACATTGTGCGACTGACATACTTACATTTGGAGGGTTATGATAGACTTTTTACGGACAGCAGATCCGCGGAACGCCTTGTTTAATTCAGAAAGATCTATATCCCCTCTTCTTTAATACTCCAGCACGATCAAGGAGTTGAAAGAAAGCAATTAAATCTCTGCCGTACAATGCACCGGCATTTACAGCAAATCTATTTGAAACAGGTGTTACAGCTTGTTGAACAGCCTGTTTTGCAGGATTAAGTCTGCATCTGCAACGAAAAGACCATCCCTGTAATTACTTTACTGACACCTGTTTTAATCATTCCAAATTATTAAAGCCCGCGAGAAAACTCATTTTACCGAATTCAGATTATTAAACTACAATAAGAGTGAAATATGTTCTTTGAAACTACAATTTTACCAAGATGGGAGTATAGGAGAATAGCATGAATGTGTCAATTACAGATTACAATATCGGCCAAATGAGCAGATGAACTATTAAAACATCAATAACTAACTGTATTATTTGAATAAAAATACTAATACTCCATACCGGAGCATTCTAAAAACATATTCGGGCATCTCTTTATTCATCGTTATGAACCATTGTAATCTCATTAGCCCAGTCTATTGAATCCTGGAATGCCTTCCGGATACGTGAAGGATCAAGACTCAGCGTTCTTATCATTGTATTTACATCATCCCACCTGGTTTCCTCCATACTCAATGCAAGCTGGATTAAGGGAAAATATTCATTATTCGGATCAAGACAGAGGGCTTCCTTAAGTTTGTCATCCAGGGGGAGGTACTGCACTATTTCTTTCATGTCCATTCCCAGCATAGTATCCAGGAGCGAAAACGTACCCAGCAGAAACAGGCTGTCAGGATCGAAACCCCAGAAATCGTGTTCTTTCACTACTGTCTCCAGAAACTTTCCCCTCTGGGCTGAGAGAAACATCAGTTCAGGTGCATTGGGGCTGCAGTTCATATCGGAAAGTATCACCACCCTCAGCCATATTTTCATCTGCTTCCAGCCGAGAAGAGTAATCGCCTTGTGAATGGACTGTATTTTCTGGGAAAAACCGAATGCTGCGGAATTAAGATAAGAAAGGAGCCTGAAGCTGATGGAGACATCTGCCTGTATCTGTTTTGAAAGCTCATCAAAATCAGGATCTTCCTTTTCAATACTTTTTAACAGGTTAAACCTGGCGATCTCATTTGATGAGATCTTTTTCAGGAAGAGTTTTTCAGGTATCTTGAAAAACGGTCCATGGAACAGAGAACAGCCCAGATCAAGGCACATCTCAAAACGGTCATTATTTTTTATGAATTCCGCAAGAATCATTGCATCGAAACTGTCAGCGCGATGGACTATCTCACTGAGCTCTTCTTTTCTAATTTCCGAGGTATCAATACAGAACAGGTCAGATATACTGTAAACAGCCTCATGCTCCTGGTTTCCGGTAAAGTCCCCGACAGCAATCAGATAGTCGTCGGTCTTCAGCTTAATAAGAGAATCAGAAACACTTTTATTTGCCAGCAGCCCTTCAGGCACCTTGATAACCGTCAGTCCGGGAGGAAGTGCATAGGGAGAATCATCAAGGAGATTTTTTTCATTAAAATTAACAATAATCTTTTTACCTCTGTCCAGGACCTGCTGAATGCCTATATAGTTGCTCGATGCAATATTGACTGCGACATTTATATCTTTAGATATAACTGAACCTATTTCTCCTTCATTGCAGACACAGAAAAGCTCATACCCCCAGAGATCCTTTTTTTTATTAAATACAGGCTGCCTTGCTATAAACATTGAAAGGGAATCAGTACAGCTGTTTTGATGATCTGCCATGTTGCCTCCAATTGTCTGTCTGACAGTTATTTATTATAAACCGCCTTTTTATTCGCCTTCCGGGTTTACGTTCCAGATGCTGTCTGCATATTCAAGGACAGCCCTGTCACTGGAAAACTTTCCCATGCAGGCGGTATTGATAATGGATTTTTTTGTCCATTCATCTCTGTCGGTAAAAAGTTTTCCAACTTCTTCCTGCGCCCTGATGTAATCACGATAATCAGCAAGCACCATAAAGAAATCGCCCCTGTCCAGAAGAGATGAGATTATGGGGCTGAATAGCTCAGGGTCATCCGGAGAAAAAAAGCCCGAACCTATCATGTCAATAACAGCCTTGAGTTCGGGATCTTTTTCGTAATAATGACGGGGATTGTATCCGCTGCCTCTCAGCGAATCAACTTCATGGGATTTTAAACCGAATATAAAGATATTTTCTTTTCCGACCTCTTCCATAATTTCTATATTGGCGCCGTCAAGGGTTCCGATTGTAAGGGCTCCGTTTAAGGAAAGCTTCATATTGCCGGTACCGGAGGCTTCCATACCGGCTGTGGAGATCTGCTCGGAGAGATCAGCAGCAGGAATTATCTTTTCTGCCTGAGAAATGCAGTAATTGGGCAGAAAAAGAACCTTCAGCAGGCCGGTAACATCAGGATCACTGTTTACTTTATCAGCAACTGAATTAATAAGTTTTATAATAAGTTTTGCCTGCATATAGGCAGGGGCTGCCTTTCCGGCAAAAAGAACGGTTCTGGGAACATGTTCTGCGCCCGGGTTTTCCCTTATCCTGTTGTAAAGGGTTACCACATGAAACAGGTTTAAAAGCTGCCTTTTATATTCGTGCATACGCTTCACATGCACATCAAACAGAGTATCAGGATTAACTCCTATCCTGATTTTTCTTAATATATAACGGGCAAGACGTTTTTTATTTTCGAGTTTTGTATTCCGCCACTCGGACCTGAAACCGGCATCATCAGCAAGGGGAATCAGCTTTTTGAGCCGGGCCAGATCACGGATCCATTCATCACCTATAACCGATGTAATCAGTCTGGACAGGGCCGGATTCGCCTGGCAGAGCCATCTGCGCGGGGTTATTCCGTTTGTTATGTTTTTGATCTTGCCGGGATAGATCCGTTCAAAATCATTAAAAAGCCCGTCCTTGAGTATCTTTGAATGCAGTGCAGCAACGCCGTTCACAGAATGACTGCCCACAATTGCAAGGTTGGCCATGCGCACCGACTTTACACCTGATTCATTTATCAGAGATACACGTGAAATAATTTCCGAGTCGTCCCGGAAACGGTCTTTGACCATATCCAGAAATCGCCGGTTGACTTCAAATATAATTTCGAGATGACGCGGAAGCACCCTGCCGATAAGGCCTACCGGCCATGTCTCAAGCGCCTCGGGAAGTACCGTGTGGTTTGTGTAGGCAAAGGTTTTTTCGCATATTTTCCACGCTTCATCCCATGGGATAAATTCTTCATCTATTAAAAGACGCATCAGCTCAGGGATTGCAATTGAAGGATGAGTATCATTAAGCTGGATGGCAACATAATCCGGAAAGCTTTCAAAGGAGCGGTTCTGTTTTTTATAACGTCTGAAAATATCCTTAAGGGTTGCTGCCACAAAAAAATACTGCTGCTTAAGCCTGAGCTCCTTTCCCTGCTCGGCTTCATCGCTGGGGTAAAGAACCTTTGATATATTTTCGCTGTGAACCTTTGCCTGAACCGCACCGATATAATCGCCCTGGTTGAAATGCTCAAGGTTGAACTCTCTGCTGGACTGGGCCGACCATAAACGCATGTTGGTTACAAAATCATTGCCGTAGCCGGGGATAAAAATATCGCAGGGCATTGCCATTACTATATCTCCGTCAACCCATCTCATGCGCCTGCTGCCGGTATCATCCTCATATGATTCGGAGCGGCCGTAAAACCTTATTTTTTCAAGCAGGTTGGGGCGTCTGACTTCGCATGCGCTTGCCCGCCTGGTCCAGTTGTCGCACTTTTCACGCTGGTATCCGTCAACAAGAGTCTGGTGAAAGATGCCGTAATCATACCGGATGCCGTATCCGTAGCATGGAATACCGAGGGTTGCGACAGAGTCCATATAGCAGGATGCAAGGCGCCCCAGACCGCCGTTTCCAAGGCCTGCATCCCACTCCTCTTCTTCTATATCCTCCAGGCTGAACCCCATTTTCTTAAGACATTCGGAAACTTCGTCTTCCATTTTCAGGTTTGTAATGTAATTCATCATGAATCGGCCTGGAAGAAATTCCATTGAAAGGTAATACACCCTTTTTGCAAATGTGTCATAGCATGCCCGCTGGGTTTTTATCCATCGCTCAATGAGCCTGTCCCTGATGCTGTAACTCAGCCCCATAAAGCATGAATAATTATCAGGCATTGAAGGGTCATTACCTAGAGTAGACTGGATATGCCTGTTGATGTCATCTATGATGCCGCTTTTTTGGGGAATTTCATATGAAGAAATGATCTTTTTATCTTTACCCTGTTTAGCCATAAACGTGTCCTCCGTTTTAAAATTTAGAAAACAACGCAAGCAGTAAAAAAAAATCGGGAAACTATATTTTTAATAAAAGATCAAAAATCAGGAATAGATGTATAAATATATTACAGTCAGGGCATAAAAGGCAATTAAACTTATTTTCCGACGGCAATGACAATTAAAAAAGGGAATGCCTCCTGATAAATATACAGGCATTCCCTTTCACTAACTTTTTTAAATTTCAGATAGAGTTCATGGATTTTATTCCATGATTTATTTATAAACTGTCACCTAATCTTTTCTGTGCCTTTTTATCCTTTTTTTCTTTCCGTTTTTCTTTCAGTGTTTTTTCAGCTTTCTTCTTGACCGTTTTCTGGGTATCTCTTGCCTTCGACATAAAAGCCTCCCTTTTACTAAGGTTGAATAAATCCTGCTTCTTCAGCAGACCTCTAAATCCTAAAAGCGGACATATTATACATCACCTTTTTAAACAGGGGGTACAGGAAAAAAACAAGGAGGGAGAAAAAAAACGCCCCGGATCAGTAGAAACTGATCCGGGGCGCTTAAAACTGCTTTCGATTTTTATAACTACTTGCTGTAGTTGATACGTGACTGAATATAGAGTTCCTCTCTAAATGCAGGAGTCAGCATGCTGGCCCCGTAAAAATTAAAAAAGGAAGGTTTTTCCGGGTTACAGAATTTCTCGGCATATTCCCTTGCTCTCTGCTTCTGCTCTTCCTCCGATGTTGTCGCAGGATCAAAGGGATCAGGAATAACGCCTATCATCATCTGGTCGCCGTAAAGTTCATAAATCTTCTGGGTATCATTCATAACCTGACCGCCCCATGCATCAAACCCGGCTTTAATAATATTGGGAACCTGCAGCAGGAGCTGACCGCAGCTGTGGAGTTCTGCAAATTTGCCCTTTGAATGAATAAAGTCTGTGACCTTTTTCATTGCAGGAACAATTACTTCCTCTGCAGTAGCAGGAGAAAAGAAGGTTTCCTTCTGTGAACCCCAGTCATCATGAATGTAGAACCCGTCAATATTGTCATAATATTTCAGATAGTTATCAAATATTTTAATATAAAGGTCAGAAAGCTTCATAAAAAGTTCTTTAACAGCTTCTTTCTGATCTTCATCTATAAGGGCTACAACAGCTCCCTCAAAATCCATAAAGGATATAAGTCTTTCATACCATCCGGTCTGGAACCATGCTATATTAAAATTTTCGGGTTTAAGGAATGTCCCGTTATTTGCCTTTGCACTGCCTTCCCAGTCCCATGAATCAGGATCAGGCCACACAACTTTATCGTACCACTCGGTTGCATCAGCCATAAAAGGAACACCGGGGCGAACCATTGAACCGCCGGCAACTTCAATATATTCCCAGTCAATTCCAAACATATCCTTTCCGCCGCCCTGTTTTATGGGGTCGAAGGGAATTGCTTCAAAAACAAATGCACGGGCAACATTGTCAGGAATAATATTCGGAGTAAATATCTGGTTTTCAAGGTTGGACATCTGCCAGAGCGGCTTTTTACTCATCATAGCGGTAAAAGCCTCACGAGGAGATACAGGATAATTATATACCTTTAACTCCGGACAAAAGGGTGAAGCTGGAATAGATCCCTTCACTTCCAATTCTTTTGGATCATACTTTGGTATTGTCATATATTGATTAGCTCCTTCACATTCTTTTTTTTAAAAATTATTTAACGGGTACCTATATACATTAATATGAAGAAAAATCAAACAGGTTTAATTTTTTAGTTTCAGCCCCGAATTATACATCAACAGGACTAATCTTTACAATTTTTCAAAAATCATCTGAGCAGCAAAATCCTGACTTAAATGACTGCAGTCAATTTCGATCTCAGCATATTTTTCATAGAGCGGCTGACGCTCCAGAAACAGATCTTTAAAAGACTGGCCCCTGGATTTGGCAATTCCTCTCTGATCAAAATTATTAATTCTTTTTTCAATGGTATCAAAACCGGCCCTTAAAAAAACAACCCTTGAAATTGATTTTAGATGGGTCATTGCCTTTTCGCTGTATACAGCACTCCCCCCTGTTGCAATCACATATTTTTCAGGATTGATTTTCAATATTTCCTCTTCTTCAACCTGTCTTAAATATAAATGTCCCTCAGTATCGACAATATCCTGCAATGACCTTTTCCTGTTAATCTGGATCAAAAGATCAGTGTCCATAAAACCGAAGGAAAGAAGCTTGGCAAGAATTACACCGGTTGTGCTCTTCCCGGCCCCTGGCATGCCGATAAGCGTTATATTCTTCTTACCTGTTCGACTCATAAAGTTACTCCTGTTTTATTAAAAAAATAGCCGTTATCTGTGATATTTTTTGATTCAGTATCCCATAAAAAACCAAAGATTTCTTCCGTAAAATATCTTTGCACATTTTTTAATGCATCATGCACATTAAAATGTGCATGACGCATTAAAAAACTCGAATAAAAGGACATTTATATCACTTCAAAAAAGAGACAGTATAGGTAACTACCTAGATTTATATACTTTAGTTATAACGCCGGATCCTTGGCCTCTTTTTTGCTAAGAGTTTTAAGAATCAATATAACAGGGGAAAGTATATGGGCGAAAGGGGCATCGAACATATTTATAAAAAGGAAGACATCGAAAAGGCATATGACATGGGCCTTGAAAATGCAATCATGATACTTGAAAAATCCATCGGCATGTCAGAGACCGGACAGAGAGAATTACTGAATGTACTGAAACAAATGAGAAACGAAAACAGGGTAAAAACATTTCATAAAACGCACTGATTTAAAGACTGATTGCCCTGTTACGGCAGACAGCTGTTACACCTGCTTCAGAAGATCATCCCTTTACGGGATAGACTTTTTTTGTCCGATAGACAAATCATGAAGAGGTAGTATAAGAGCTTCCATCTCTTTTATTTGCTGAATACTGTCATATGCCTCGGTCAAATCGATATGTACACCGGGCGCTACAGCAGGGCCGGATTTAGGGAAGTTTTTATCATTGCAGCAGAAACCGGTTATAACCACCCTTCCGGCAGATGTATTGATAGACACGGACTGTCCTCCGGGTGAGTGGCCCGGGGTAAATATAACATCAATGCCGTCCATAATATTAGTATCACCTTCCACCTGGGTGACATTTACACCTTCAAGTATATCAGGATAATACCGGTGATCCGCCGGGTGAGGATTATTGAAAAAATCCATTTCTTTTTTCTGTACAAACACTTCAGCATTCACACATTTATAATCATTCTCACAGTGATCATTGTGCAGATGCGTATGAATGATAACATCAATATCCTCAGGAACCAGATCAGCCTTTGAAAGAGCATCTTCAAATTCAAGCACTTCAAAACCATAGGTCTCACCCACATGGTCAGGGACCATAAACTGCTCAAGCCCTGTGTCTACAAGAATATTTTTGTCTCCGCCTTTGATGTAAAAAACATATATAGGTATCCAGATTCTTTTCCCGTAATCCCTAAGGTAGGTCATAACACCCTGGTCAGTTTCATTGGCACCCACAACAAACGGTATAACTGAATATTCCTGCATTATTTTCTCCAATCCATTGATCGATTATACAAAATAGACTAATAATATTATTAATTATGACTATCAGGTAAAAAAGTAAAATGAAAAAATATATTATTACCGGGGCACCCCACTCCGGAAAATCAAAGGTTATAAAACAGCTCGAAAAAAAGGGCATCAATGTCATGCATGAAACTGCACGGCTTATCATCCAGGAAGACCAGGAAAAAAAGAATGTGGACCAGTCCTTTATTCAATTATACCCCTGGGATGATCAGCTCATTTTCTGCCGCCGCTGCCATGAAAGGCAGGTTGAAAGAGAAAAGCAGCTCACTGAAAGCTCAGATGATATCATAGTTCTGGACAGGTCAATAATTGACAACCTTGCCTATGCTGCCGTTGAAAAAATAAATTTAGGACATAAAATATATGATGACATAGCAGCGGCCGGTTATGAAAAGAAGGTCTTTTTTTTTGATCTGCTAAAAACCTATAAAACGGATGAGCAGAGAAAAGACAGTGAAGAGCAGGTTAAAGCAGTCCATAAAGAGCTGTACAAGGCTTACAGCGGCCTTGGATTTGAAATGATCACAATACCGGTTTATTCTAATGACAAAAACACGAACATCATGAAACGTGCTGAAGCTGTACTCAGGCATATTCAGAACAACGGATAGATAAATGAAAAAAAGAGACAACAGGCTCATCCCTTTAATTGGAATAATCCTTATTATCGGTTTTCTTACAACAAGCCTGGCAAGCTATTTTGCCTCCAGATCATCTCTCAGGGTTGAAATCTCCGAAAATCAGCTTCCGCTCACCAGTGACAACATTTACTCTGAAATACAGAGAGATCTTATAAGACCTGTATTTATATCTTCTCTCATGGCATCAGATACATTTTTAAGAGACTGGGTAATTCAGGGTGAGCTTGAAGAGGACAAGGTCACAAAATTTCTTAAGGAGATAAAGGAAAGATATCAGACCGTCACAAGCTTCTTTGTTTCTGATAACACACTTAAATATTACTATTCGGGCGGCATTCTTAAAACTGTTTCACCTGAAGAAGAACGCGATATCTGGTACTACAGGGTGAAAAACATGGAAGACAAATACGAAATCAATATTGACCCAGATATGGCTAACAGGGATGAGATGACAATATTTGTCAATTACAAGGTATATGACTATGACGGGAATTATATCGGCGCGACCGGCGTAGGACTGACCGTACGATCAGTGAAATCCATGATAGAAAAGTACCAGGAAAAATATGACAGAAGAATTTACTTTACTGATAAAGAAGGCAATATAAAACTTGCAGGCAAAAACTGGAAAAACATGCCTGAAAACATTTTTCAGGATGAAAGCAGGAAGAGTTATAAAGATAAAATCACACAGTCTTCCGAAACATCTTTTATATATAAAACCAAAGATCACACAATACTGACAAACGCACGGTTTATAAAGGAATTTGGATGGATACTCATAGTGGAACAGGCAGAAGATAAAGCCTTAAGGCCTATTTTTAAAACGCTTGTAGTAAATCTTGCTATATGTGCAGGTATAACTGTTTTTGTTTTAATACTGGTATTCCTGATAATAAAAGCCTACAAAAAAAAGATAGACACCTTAAGAGGAATAGTGCCCATCTGCTCCTACTGCAAGCAGGTAAGGGATGACAAAGGCTACTGGAACCAGGTTGAAGAGTATGTTTCAAGACACACTGATGCGGAATTCAGCCACGGCATATGCCCGGAATGCATTAAAAAATATTTTCCTGATCTGGACAAAATCAAAAAGAAGGAATAGATCGGAAAATATTCGACATAAAGAAATCTTGTCTGAACAGAATTAAATGCCCGTTTGATGACATGGGACCTTATTTGACTTTTATATATGGTCCCGCTATAAATACCCGCTGTTATTATGATAAACAGAATAAAAAGAATAATACGAGGCGGTTATCACCCCTCTAAAATAAAACCGCATCCGGTGAAGGAGTATGGAATGTCTGAAGACAACTGCCTGAATCAGTTTACAGGCGCAACAGAATATGTCCTTGATGATGAGCTTGCTAAAATTGTAAATATTACAATGGCCCTTGAAATGCCGCTTCTGCTGAAAGGAGAACCGGGAACAGGCAAAACAATGCTTGCCCATGCTATATCGGAAACGCTCAGCATGGACCTGATAGTGCTCAATGTAAAATCGAGCATGAAGCTTGTTGAAGCGCTTTACCAGTATGATACCCTGACAAGGCTTAATGACAGCCGTTTCGGCGACTCGTCAAGAGATGTAAGCAATATTGAAGAATATATTAAAATGGGAAAAATAGGCCAGGCCTTTACAGCCGATAAAAAGGTTGTTCTGCTTATTGATGAAATAGACAAGGCTGATACGGATTTTCAGGATGACATGCTGGATGTTCTTGACCAGATGGAATTCGATATCATGGAAATCGATAAGACGATAAAGGCAAAAAACCGCCCGGTGATAATAATTACCTCCAACTCAAAAAAAGATCTCTCTGACCCTTTCCTGGGAAGATGCAACTTTCACCACATAGCATTCCCTGAACCTGACATGATGGAAAAGATAATACATGTTCACTTTCCGAACATAGAAAAAGATCTGCTGGAAAACGCTGTTGAGTCCTTTTACCGTTTAAGAGACATAAACGGAATAGAGAAAAAACCCGCAACACGCGAACTCTTAAACTGGATAAGAGCACTGCAGGCTGACCCGGACTTTAGAGTAAAAAATCTTGAAAAAGGTGACGCCCCGTATCTGGGAATACTGTTTAAAAAGAGCCCGGACTATGCAATGGCAAAGAATGTCAGCGCGAGATTTAGAAGATAAAAAGACTGGCTCAAGGCGCAGGGCGCAAGGCTCAAGGTAAAGGCCTTAAAAGCTTTTCCATGCGCCTTGCGCCCTGAGCCCTGCGCCCTGCGCCAGCTTGTTACCTGTATGAAACAGCAATAACTAATATTTTTTTATTTAAAACGGAAAAGGTAAAATAACCAACCCCCATGTTTACAACTTTTTTTTACACATTAAAACAGGTAGGAATCCCTGTTTCTCCCACTTCATTTCTCAGGCTGCAGAAGGCGCTGAGTATGGGGCTAATCAATTCCATAAATGATTTTTACACCACAGCCCGAACCATACTCGTAAAAAGTGAAAGATATTTCGATTTATACGACCAGGTGTTTGCGCATCACTTTGAGGGAGCTGAACTTGCTGATCCTGATGAAGCGATTATTTCGGATATGGCGCGTGCTCTGCTGGATGAATGGCTCAAACATCCACGTGAAATTGCCAATGCACTGGGAGTTGATGAATCAAAATTAAAAAACATGAGTCCCGAAGAGCTGCTAAAATACTTCATGGAAAGACTCAAGGATCAGACAGAAGAACATCACGGCGGGAGCAAGTGGATAGGTACTGGAGGCACATCTCCTGTCGGGCATTCAGGGTTTCATCCCGGAGGTATGAGAGTCGGCGGTATTTCAAGAAATCAGTCGGCAGTCAAGGTTGCCATGGACAGGAGATACCGCGATTACTCACAGGAAGGTCCGCTCACACAGTCTCAAATGGGAGAGGCATTAAAAAGACTCAGAAACATGGTAGCAGTCGGCCCAAAGGATGAAGTTAATATTGATGAAAGCATCTATCAGACCATGAAAAATGCCGGTGAAATTGAAATAGTTTTTGACCGAAGCCTCAAGGACAGGATCAAAATAATCCTCGCAATAGATAACGGCGGCTGGTCCATGGAGCCGTACATAGATATAGTGCGAACTATTTTTCATTATTCCAGGGCCCAGTTCAAGGACATCAAAACATTCTTTTTTCACAACACAATCTATGATTATCTCTGGGAAGACCCTCAGAGAATGAGAAAACCCCATGCGGTGCGTGACCTTGTAAAGCGGGATCCGGAGACAAGGTTTATTATTTTAGGAGATGCAAGCATGGCGCCATATGAACTTATGGCAACGGACGGATCAATTCATATCGAGGAAAGATCAGGTCAGCCGAGCTACAGGCAGCTTCAGTTTATACATGAAACCTTCCCTCACAGCATATGGCTGAACCCCAAGCTTGAAAGACAATGGCCCTACACCCGAACCATAAGTATGATCAGAGAAATATTCCCCATGTTTGAGCTGACCCTGGACGGACTTGAAAAGGCCGTTGATTACATGATGCATAAGAGCTGAGGAATAGAAAAGTATCAATTCAAATCCCATGGGATTTAATAAGGCTATGGGATTTTTTATGTAATTAATACTATCTGCAATAAGCCATATTGAAAAAAAAAGAAGATTATCACACCTCTTACCACATCAAAACAACATACCATAACGAAACATAATTAACATAATTTCATAACAATATACCAAATAGTAACTGATACATTAACTACAATTTTTAACTGTACTACTATAGTATTTTTAATGCTGTTTACTTTTTTAACTCATGCATTTAATTATATCCGCAAACTATTTAGTCGGTTTATTTTACTTAAGTTATTTAATTTTATAATGACTAAATTACATCTCAATTTAGTTATAAAAAGTATCATAAAGCATCAAGGAGTCAGCGTCTTGCCAGTTTTTAATAACTTATTGAAATAAATCAAAATAACTAAACTTACATATTCAGAATGTTTTTTTAACAGGGCATCTCCAATGAAAACCATCATCCGCTTTTACACAGGGTGGAAGTTTTTATTGTATTTTTGAGGCCGGATAAATCCAGGCCACCTTGACAGAAGCAAAGGTTAATAAAAGCCTTTTTTTAACACTGGATAGATTAACTTTTGCAAAATTTAATCTTTTAATTTGTGAGGAATTGCTATGTTTGAAAAAAGTTTTTACTTGAAAAGGGGATGGCTTTTTTTATTTATCTCTGGCCTATTCTCTTTAATGCTGGGACTTTCTACTCCTCTTTTTGCCGCAGACCAGGAAGAAGATGAGACAGATGAATTCACTCTTGAGGAAATTACCGTTACAGCAGAAAAAAGAGAGGCGGAATTACAGAAGGTTCCGCTGGATGTATCAGTTGTAAGAGCAGAGGATTTACAGGAACTCGGAATAACAAGAGCAGAAGAACTTGACGAAATCATACCTGAACTTGAAATTGATTCGGCAGTAAGCTCATTTATGCAGGTAAGAGTCCGCGGCGTACAGCAGTCATTCTGGAACCCGATGTTTGAAATGAGTACAGCTATACATGTTGACGGAGTTCAATTAACCAGGACAAACAATTTCAACAACATGATCTACGATATGCAGCGAGTAGAAGTACTTAAAGGCCCCCAGGGCACACTGTACGGCAGAGGCGCGATCGGCGGAACAATTAATATTGTCACTCAAAAGCCTATACTAAATGAAGTAAGCGGAAATGCATCATTGTCAGTAGGAAATGATAATCTGCGCCAGGTTGAAGGAGGAATTAATATACCGCTAGCTGAAAAACTGGCTATGCGTGTTGCAGGCCGTACAGTAAAAAAAGACGGGCCCACAGACAGCAACATGGGAAAACAGGACAGCTGGGGAAGCCGTTTTTCACTAACCTGGGAACCGTCTGAAAAAGATACCTTTATTGGCAACATTGACCTGGGACACTCAGAAACCAACGGTTACAGCAGGAACGGTTATTACTTTGACACCTATGGAGATCTAAACATAGTCCCTTCCCCGGATCCGATCTCAGAATTTCAAACCATTACAAGTACACCGGCTGACGGTCCGATTGAGATTCCCTTTCAGGATGAATGGGCTTCTCCGGGGATTGGCTCTCCAGAGAAGAACCTTAATGACAATAAAACATGGGGAGCAATGATCCAGTGGGAGCATCTGTTTAATTTCGGATATTTAACTACTGTTTACGGTCACAGGTCCATGCATGAAGATAAAAATTATTCAGGTCTAACCATATCTGCGAGCGGTACTCCCCCTGCCACATACGCATTCTGGGGTTCGACTTATGTTGATTACTCCGCATGGCCTGATTTTTACACGCCCTTATCGGAAGAGGTAAGAATAGAGAACGGAACAAATGGAAGATACTGGTTTTTAAACCCAAACAACTTTGTCAAGTCAGGAACGTTTATCAGCGTTTCAGAATATTTTTCACATTCATACAACAGCTCTCACACGGATTCGCTGGAAACTCGCCTTACCTCAAACGCAAGCATTACAAACGGTGACGGATATGAATGGATTGCAGGCTTAATGCTGCAGGATGATGAATTAACCGCATACAATGACTCCCTTGACGCTCCTTACTGGGGAAAATTCAACAATGTTTCACAGGGTTATTTTTTCCAGGGAGCATGGACACCTCCAGTGTCATTTTTAAAGGATAAGTTTATTATCAGTGCCGGCTTTCGAAAAAGCATAGACGTAAAGAAATATAATGGACGCCATTTTGACAGCGGCGAGGAAATAGATTTCACAAAAAAACAGGAACTTGACGATGACGGCAATCCTGTGATGGTAGATGAGGAAGGCAATATAGACGCTGACGGAGATTACTACAAATATATAGTCGGTGACCCAAGAGAAAGTTATAAGATCAGATGGAACAAAGACACCTGGAAACTGAACTTAAGCTACTTTGTAACACCAAGCTTATTGACCTATGCACAGTATGCCCTTGGTTACAAGGCGGGCAGTTATTCCTATTACGGAAGACTGGTACAGCCCGAAACTTCCGACACCTACGAAGTGGGTATCAAAAGCCAGTTCTTTAATAACCGCCTCAGAGTTAATCTGTCCGGTTATTATTATAAATACAAAAATTATCAGCGAACAGCTTCTGTGTGGTGGTGCTATGAGGCAGACGATGACCATGCATGCCAGACAGCATATAAACGTGATGATGACGGATACCTGCTTGATGAGAACGGCGATCAGATACTTGTAGGAGGCGATCCCACTGCAAATCCTGATGACACTGATGATGCGGTCACATTAGATTCAAATTTTTACAATTACGATCAGCTTTATTTCACACAGGGGACATCGATTCAGAAAGGCGCCACTGCAAATATCACATGGATGGCAACAAGAAAAGATACCGTTTCTTTAAATGGGACCTGGTCCAACAATGAATATGAGGGTATGAGTATAAAAGAGGCATTAATTGAAGCCTATCCGGATAATCCTCCTGACAGTGCTTACAGTATGGCTACCTATTCAACTACCAATGCCGGAAGATTTGGATCAACTCCCTATCGCGGCAGCATATCATTTTCACATATAGAAATGATAGGTATGGATTCACTCAATGCAAATCTGCGTTTTCAGTATGAGGGAAGAGCACTTGGCCAGACCATTAATTACGATGGAGACTATCAGTATGATGTTCGCGGTCGCAGTGATTACTGGGTAACCAATTTAAGTCTTTCATACGGTTCCAGCAGGTGGGTCCCTGAAAGTATGAGATGGAACCTGCGGCTTTCTGTCACTAACCTCACTGACAGCAGATATCTGCAGTCGATCTCTTACAGCACATCCAGCACATCCTATTCCGGAGCTATTACAGGTTATTATATAGAGCCAAGAAAAACTACTTTATCATTATCTCTATATTTTTAATCCAGAGGATTACTCCTTCCCCGGAAAATCATAATCCGGGGGAGGAAATATCTGAAAAGTTAAGCAGACATTTATTACTTGAACTGATCAAAAAAATCATTTCCCTTGTCATCTACTATAATGAACGCTGGAAAGTCTTTTACTGTAATCATGAATACGGCTTCCATTCCAAGCTCCGGATATTCAAGGACTTCAACATTTGTAATACAGTCTTTACCAAGCCTTGCTGCTGCGCCTCCTATTGACCCAAGATAAAAACCGCCGTATTTTTTACATGCATCTGTAACTGTTTTAGAGCGATTCCCTTTGGCAAGCATTACCATTGATCCGCCCTGCTCCTGAAAAATAGGGACATATGAATCCATACGACCTGCGGTTGTAGGTCCGAATGAACCGGAGGCATAACCTTCCGGTGTTTTGGCCGGACCTGCATAATAGATGATATGGTCTTTCAGATACTGCGGCAGACCTTCGCCCTTATCAAGCCTTTCCTTAAGCTTTGCATGGGCAATGTCTCTACCTACTATTATTTTACCGTTAAGCAGCAGGCGTGTTGAAACAGGATAATTTGAAAGCGTTGCACGTATCTCATCCATTGGTTTTTCAAGGTCAATCCTTACCGCATCATCAACTGAATCATCTGGTCCAGGAAGGTACACGCCTGGATCGGACACAAGCTTTTCAAGAAAGATTCCATCTTTTGTAATCTTTGCCTTTATGTTCCTGTGGGCAGAGCAGCTTACACCAAGCCCTACAGGGCATGATGCGCCGTGCCTTGGGAGTCTTATTATTCTTACATCAAGGCAGAAATATTTTCCGCCGAACTGTGCGCCAAGGCCTATCGACCTTGATCGTTCAAGAAGTTTTTCTTCAAGCTCAATATCTCTAAAGGCTCTTGCCCCTTCGCTTCCGGTTGCCGGAAGATTATCCAGGTAACCGGCAGATGCAAGTTTTACGGTTTTAAGGTTAAGCTCGGGAGATGTTCCTCCAACCACAAAGGCAACATGGTAAGGCGGGCATGCGGCAGTCCCGAGGGTTTTCATCTTTTCAACCATAAAATCAACAAGCACATCAGGATTTAAAACAGCCTTTGTCTCCTGATAAAGATATGTTTTATTTGATGACCCTCCGCCCTTTGCAATAAATAAAAATTTGTATGCATCCCCCTGTTCCGCATAAATATCTATCTGGGCAGGCAGATTACATGCTGTGTTTTTTTCTTCATACATTGTGAGAGGTGCATTCTGAGAATAACGAAGGTTCTTTTCGGTATAGGCATTAAAAACACCGCGTGACAGGGCTTCTTCATCCGAATACCCGGTCCATACACTCTGACCTTTTTTGGCTATAATAACTGCGGTACCGGTATCCTGACACATGGGGAATTCGCCTTCGGCAGAAATAACCGCGTTTTTTATCAGCTCGAGTGCGACGTATTTATCATTGTCAGATGCATCAGGATCAGTAAGGATTTCAGCGGTCTGCTCAAGATGTTTTTTTCTTAAAAGGTGGGCAGCATCCTTAAAGGCTTCTTCAGCAAGGAGTGTAAGACCTTCAGGAGCAACCTTTACTATATCTTCACCTTCAAACGGAGAGACTGTAATATGGTCTTTTGTAATCAGACGATACTCTGTCTCATCCTCACCCAACTGAAACATATCTTCATATTTAAATTCTGTTGCCATGACATTCCGGTTTTATTTAATTTTTATGATTAATTGTTCCTATCTGCATGGGAACGACGGCTTCCGAGGGCACTCGGAAAAGGGCGAATAATTATTCGCCCCTACGATTTCTGACCACTGATCTCTGCTTTTTCAGCCAAGTCTTTTTATATCATCCACAAGTCTCTGAACTGCAGCAGCAGATGCGTGTAAAGCCTTTGACTCATCTTCTGTCAGCTTAATTTCAATTACCTGTTCGGCGCCCTTTTCACCCAGCTTTACAGGAACACCTATAAAAAGATCTTTTATACCGTACTCTCCGCCAAGATACACTGCGCAGGGCAGTATCTTCTTTTTATCCTTTAATATTGCTTCGGCCATTTCAACGGCAGCAGATGCCGGCGCATAATATGCGCTTCCGGTCTTAAGAAGAGCAACAATTTCAGCGCCGCCGTTTCTCGTTCTGTCAACAAGGGCTTCAATCCTGTCTGCCGGCATGAGTTCGGTTATTGGTATACCTGCTACCGTAGAATATCTCGGCAAAGGCACCATTGTATCACCATGACCGCCTAAAACAAAGGCATGGGTATTTTCGACAGAAACATCAAGCTCCATGGCAATAAAACTTCTAAACCTTGCGGAGTCGAGAACACCGGCCATACCGATCACTCTTTCCTTTGGAAAGCCGCTTGCCTCCATGGCAACATGGCACATGGCATCAAGGGGATTGCTTACAATAATTAGAATTGAATTCGGCGCTGCTTCTGCAACCTGGGCAACAACGGTTTTCATGATCCCCATATTAGTGGATAAAAGATCATCCCTGCTCATACCCGGTTTTCTGGGAATTCCGGCGGTTATAATAACAATATCGGAATCCTTTGCAGCAGAGTAATCGCCTGTAGTTCCAGTGATTTTTGAGTCATGCTTTTCAACCGGAGCAGCTTCATTAAGGTCAAGAGCCTTTCCTTCCGGAACACCTTCGAGCACGTCTATAAGAACAACATCCGCGAGCTCTTTTTCCGCAAGTCGCATGGCAGAGGTCGCACCTACATGACCTGCACCCACAACAGTAACTTTTTTTTTCATGCCTTTTCTCCTTTCGATAATAAGACCAATATTAAAAAGAAACTATGCATACTCTAATAAAGCAGCGGCCATAGCCTAATTCTTGTCGGTTTTACTTCGTTGTTTCAGGTTTTAGTGTATTTTTTTATGCTTACTGCCCGTACTTAAACAGACTGTTTTCAAATGAGGATTTAAAAAACAGCGCCCGTCAAAACAACTCTTTAACGGGCACTGCCTGATTAAAATATTTATTACTTCAGAGAAACTTTACATACCTGCTCAATAGCAGCAGCCATAGCTTCATCTTCTGCCCTTATGTCATCAAGGGTTTTCGGTTTTACTGTATCAGGTCTTTCCTCAATGCCGTATTTCCACTTCAGGTACTGTTCACCGGTTGTGGGGTAAAGAGTATAAATAAGAAGATCAAAGTCATCCTTTGCAAGATCACCTATTTTTGCCTTTGCAGCTTCAAGTTCGGGCTCAAGGTGGTTTGCAACCCTGTCTTCAATCATCCCGTCAGGTCTGCGTTTTTTGTTTCTTTTTTCTGCAATTTCAATGATCTCAGGACTTACTGGAATAGGAGTTTTTCCGTAATATCCCATTGCAAGGTCCATTGATTCATAGTTCATTATTTTCCAGCGTCCCTGTAAGACATTAAGCACAGCCTGTGTTCCGACTATCTGACTTGTTGGAGTTACAAGAGGCGGCATACCAAGCGCTTTACGGGCAACTGCAACTTCTTTGTAAACCTCGGGAAGTCTGTCAAGTGCATTGGCTGTTTTGAGCTGGCTTACCAGGTTGGAAATCATACCGCCTGGAACCTGATGCTTGAGAACACCTGTATCTATTACAGACATTTTATGTGTAGCAAGATAATCCCTGTATTTGGGTGCAATTTTTTCAATATGATCACCAAGTTCAAGCAGGGTGTCTATATCAAATTCAGGATCTCTTGATGTGCCGTAAAGTGTTGCAACAATTGGCTCAACAGCAGGCTGTGATGTCCTGAGAGCAAAAGGGGCAAGACAGGTATCAATAATATCAACACCGGCCTTTATTGCCTCAAGGTAAATCATTGAAGCCATACCGCTTGTGTAGTGAGTATGAAGGTGTATTGGAATTGTTATTGTTTTTTTGAGCTCTGTAATAAGCTTTGCAATATCAAAAGGAGCCATGATACCGGCCATATCCTTGAGACAGAGGGTATCAGCACCCATATCCTGAAGCTCTTTTGCCTTGGCAAGATAGTATTCGATATTAAATACTTCACCGCCCATGCGTCTTTCGGTAAGGCTGTAGCAGATGGTGCCCTGAAAATGCTTTCCGTTCGCCTTTACTCTGTCTACAACTGTTTCAAAATTTCTAAAGTCATTAAGAGCATCAAACACCCTGAAAACATCCATGCCGGCTTCACATGATTTATCAACAAAAAGTTTTGCAACGTCATCTGCATAGTTTCTGTATCCAACCAGGTTCTGCCCTCTTAAAAGCATGCTGAAAGGTGTTTTTTTGATATATTTTTTAAGTGTTTTTATTCTGTCAAAAGGATCTTCACCGAGAAAACGATGCATGGTATCAAAGGTTGCACCGCCCCATACTTCCATTGCCCAGAATCCTACTTCATCCATTCTTTCAGCAATAGGGAGCATGTCTTCGGTTCTCATTCTTGTTGCAAGGAGAGACTGATGTCCATCTCTAAAGGTGTTGTCCTGTATTTTTATTGGGTTTTTGGGTCCGTTTTCCAGAAAAGTATCCATATTATCTTCTCTCTTTCTTGTTTTTAAATTTCATGTCCTGAGACAATGATAATTACCGACGATAACCCGGCTGAGAAAGATTGCTAAAGATGTGCCGGGAGCCACTAATGATTAAAATCAACATATAAGACTTAATAAATCAGAAGCTGCATCTGAAGCAACTTGTAATAGTACGGTTTATATTTAAACCGGAAACAATTTTTATACCCGTAAAATAATAACGAGTCAATTCAATATCTTCTCAATTATCATCAACTTGCATAAAAAAGACCTGAAAAAATTATCATTAAAAATAATAATGATAATTTAAAAAGTTAATATTCTTTTTAAAAAGCGCAAGTTCCAATAATAAAACTATAAGATTGACATTAAAAATCATCTACCTTATATTCCGCCTAACTATTTAAAAAAATGGGATTATTTTTTATTTCGGGAAAAATACAGACGAGGATTTCACTTAAATCTGTTTAAAGAATTTTAATAGGACATATTAATTAAACACAGAAAAGTTCATGGATTTATTTAATAGAAAACGGCTTTTTTGAATGTTTTTAATAATTTAAAATTGAATTATTTTTCAGATTTTTATGTTCTCCAGAATATTTTAAGAATAACCGGATTCCGATCGGATTACAGTCAGACATATCTGAATATGGTATCTCCTATCCATATCCGCTTTTTCCAGGGTCATCCAGGTATTTATGATCCGAAAATAAAATCCCTTTTATACTGACATAAGGCCGCAGGCGTAAAAATGCGTTCCAACAGGACGGCAGTAAAACGCCTTTTAAACACAGGACATATCCCTTAAAGAGGATGTTATTTTATATGGCAATAAAAGCAAAAAGCAAAGAAGGTTTTTACGGCTGGATAAATCTTGGAATATTATTCCCTTTTAATGTTGTCTCTGGCGCACTCTTAATAACATTCGGTATTTTTCTCCCCTTCTGGCATGATGATTTCGGGTGGAGCCTGTCACTTATTTCCGGTTCTCAGCAGACAAGCAATATTCTGATAGGACTGGTTGCGCCCTTTGCCGGTTTTTTTCTTATGAGGTGGGGCGGTAAAGCAGCCATTATTATCGGGAACCTTATAAATACGGCAGGCCTTATACTTCTGTCCTATTATACTGAAGTATGGCAGCTTTATATCGGCTATGGAGTATTAATAGGCGCAGGGTTCAGCATCGGCGGGATCCTCGCCATGAACACTATAATAAGTAAATGGTTTGAAAAAAAACTTTCTATTGCAGTAGGAATAGCAACATCTGCAACCGGAGTAACAGGAATGGCTATAGCCCCTCTCCTGCTCCATCTGATCGACACTATAGGCTGGAGACATACCTTTTTGGTCTTCGCCGGCCTTATAATGGTTTTCTGTGTTATTCTTCCGGCCTTTTTTCTAAAAGAAAGACCCGGTGACCTGGGCCAGGTACCTGACGGTCCGCGCTCAAAACAATCTGAAATATCATCAAAAAGTACCGGTAAAAAAACTGTCTACAGAACACCTGTTGATTTCACGGCAAAGGAGGCCTTTAAAACCAGGGCGCTCTGGATGATCTTAATTTTTTATACGCTTCAGTATTACACTATGAACTGGTTTGTAGGTCACCAGGTACAGTTCATGTTTGATATAGGCGTGTCAGCCGCAATGTCAGGGCTGGTAATAGGAATAATGTCAACAGCCATGACAATAGCACAGATCTCCGCAGGCATTCTTGCCGTGAAAATCGACATGAAGTATATAGCACTCTGCTCAATTGCAATATTGATATGCGGACTCATCATTGCCCCGTTTGCCAGCTCATTTTCAGGGGCGATTATTTATTCAACACTGCTGGGAATCGGTTTCGGAATAAATGTACTTGTACCCGTAAACATGATCCCCAATTATTTTGGCGTTACTGAATATCCAAAGATAATGGGCTTTGTAACACCGTTTTATAATATTCTCGGCAGCCTGGGATCTCCCCTGGCAGGCCATATCCACGATACAACAGGCAGCTATGTGAACGCATTCCAGTTATCAGCTGTTGTTATGGCAATAGGCTTTACATGTATTATTTTTGCAAAACCGCCGGCACACCCGTCCCTTGTAACGACAGATTCAGGACGCAGGCTACAAGGTGCAGGGTAAGACAACGTGGAAGTTGAGAAGGTTAAGAGACAGGCGCAAGGCGCAGGGCTCAGGGCGCGAGGGAAAATAAAGACTTAACAAAATCGTTTTTACTCATATTATTAGAATCATATTTTCGGCATTTTGCACTGCCTTTCCTTGAGCCTTGCGCCTCGTGCCATGCGCCTTTTTTTTCGCTCCCCTGTTTGATTTTCATAAAAAAATAAAATATAAAAACTTCTTAAAAATCTATATTTCCGGGATTAATGAGATGACAGACAGTAAAAAAGCAGTAGTACTTTCAAGCGGCGGTTTGGATTCGACCACAGTAATGGCAATAGCAAAAGATGAAGGATATTCCATATACAGTCTCTCTTTTAATTACGGTCAGAGACATTCCTTTGAACTTGAATCAGCCCGCAAAGTTTCCGTTTTTTTTAAAGCGGAAGAACATATGATAATTGATATTGATATGCGGAAAATCGGAGGCTCGTCTCTTACAAGCGATATTGAAGTTCCCAAGGAACGCCAGGAAAATGAGATAGCATCCGGCATTCCTGTCACATATGTACCTGCACGAAACACCATATTCCTTTCCTATGCCCTTGCATGGGCAGAGGTACTTGGATGCGGAGATATCTTTATAGGTGTAAACGCGGTCGACTACAGCGGATATCCTGACTGCCGGCCGGAATATATTGAAGCATTTGAAAAAATGGCAAATCTTGCCACAAGGGCAGGAGTTGAAGGCACTACAAAACTTAAAGTTCACACGCCATTAATACATATGACAAAGGCGGAAATAATAAAATGCGGAACAGACCTCGGAGTGGACTACGGCATAACCCACAGCTGTTATGACCCCACACCTGAAGGTTATGCATGCGGAACATGCGACAGCTGCATATTCCGTAAAAAAGGTTTTATTGAATCAGGAATACCGGACCCTACAAAATACAAACCTTAAAAACTACTCCGCAGGACAGTTTATAAATTTACCTGTTATCCAGAATCGCCCTGATCTTGAAAGCAAGCTCCTTTTTTGAAAAGGGCTTTGATAAAAAGAAAATGCCATCCTTTAATACGCCTTTGCTTGCAATAACATTAACAGTATACCCGGATATATAAAGTGTCTTCAAATCAGGATAATAGCTTAAAAGCCGATCGGACAGGATACGGCCGTTCATTACAGGCATTATGACATCCGTGATAAGCAGATCTATTGTACTGCTGCATTTTTCAGCTTCCTCAACAGCATCTGCAGGACTGCTGACAGGCAGCACGCTGTATCCAAGCTGATTCAAAAAAAGCGTTATCAGCTTCTGGATGGCCTGATCATCTTCTACAAGCATCACCAGTTCACCCTTCCCCATAGGAACATTAACCGATTTTTTATCTATTGAAGGAATGATTTCTCCGGAATGCCTTGGCAGATAAATCTTTATTACAGTACCGACACCCTCTTCACTGTATACGTTTATAAAACCCCTGTTCTGTTTTACGATGCCGTATACCGTAGATAAACCAAGGCCGGTCCCCTTGCCTATTTCCTTGGTCGTGTAAAAAGGCTCAAAGACCTTATCAATATCCTCCGTGGGAATACCTTTACCATCGTCACTGACAGAAAGCAGAACAAATTCACCGGGAATAAATCCCATATGTTTACTGCAGTATGCTTCATCAAAGCCGGTGTTGGATATTTCAATGGTTATTTTACCGACATCCTCTATGGCGTCTCGGGCATTTATACAGAGGTTAACCATAATCTGGTCAACCAGGGACGGATCTATCTTTACCTTCCAGATATCGGAACCGGGTAAAAATATAACTTCTATATTCTCCCCGACCAGCCGTTCCAGCATCTTAAGAAGGTCTTCCATTGTCTCCTTCAGATCAAGAAGCCTGGGCTCGGAAATCTGCCTTCGGGCAAAGGCAAGCAGCTGACGGGTTATGTTTGCAGCTCTCTGAGCCGCATTGTTTATTATTGTAAAATATTCATACATGGGGTGGTCAGGTTCAATTGCTTCCAGGGCAATTTCAGCATATCCCAGAATAACGCTCGATATATTATTAAAGTCATGGGCCACACCCCCTGCCAGCCTTCCAATGGAATCCAGTTTCTGCGCCTGCTGAAACTGTTCCTGAAGCGCCCTGTTTTCGGCCTCAATCTTTTTTCGCACTGTAATATCCTGAACAGTTCCGATTGACCGTATCTGCCTGCCGTTATCATCATAATAATTTCTGCATCGCTCCTGGACATATTTAACACGCCCGTCAGGCAGCAGCAGCCTGTGCTCAATCTGATATTTTGTTCTGGTTTTTAGAGAGTTGATATAAGTGTCATGAATTTCCTGACGGTCATCCGGATGTGATGCATTTAAAAAAGCTTCATAGGAGCTGCCGAACTTTCGCGGATCAACCTCAAAAATATCGTAAACCTCATCTGACCAGAACAATTCATTTGTTTCAAAATCCAGCTCCCAATGACCTATATGTGCAAGTTCTTCGGCGCGTCTCAACCTGCTGTCACTTCTCATTAAGGCCTGTCGTAAATTTTTCACCGGCGTTATTTCATGTGCAACCGCCATCACCCCTGAAATTTGCCCGTGACCTTCCTTCAAAGGAAAAAAGTTTAAACGCCATCTGCCATTGGCAATGGACCATAACTGCTTAAGCGGGACAGGTAGATCAAGGCCCATGGCAGTGCCAGTCTCCATCACCCGGTTAAAAGGACATCCCTGGCATGTTTCTGAAAGATGCCAGATATCATAACATTTCCTGCCGATAATACTTTCGCTGAAACGCCCGGTAAAATCCATGCACATCCGGTTTGTCCAGGCAATTTCACGATCCGGTGTAAATAAAGCCGCGATAACCGGAGTAGTGTCGAGAATTTCCTTTAACAAAGCATTACCTGTATCCAATTATTTTCTCCTCTCCATAAAATGACAGTGGGCCTTTCCATATCTCTGTTCACATAATATCTGAGAATCTTTTTCCTTTATATGTGAGGAATCACCTATAATCGTATGCATCTCAAGCCTGGGTGAGTACTCGCCTGCAGGAACCTTCCTGCCGAGTGCTTCGGCCATTGCCCTTATATGGTGTGGAGCAGACCCGCAGCACGATCCTATATAATTTATCCCTGCATCATTTGCCCTGACCGCATATTCAGCCATTTCCGATCTTGTCAGCACAAAGGGATCAAGATCCAGTGGGAAAGCAACATGCCCGTTAAATTCCTGTATCTGGAAATAGGGTTTATCCTGGGTGCACCTGTATGCCACCGGCTGAGCTGCGACATAACAGCCTACAGCCTTTCTTAATCGAACGGCCAGAGGCAGCATCTGAACGGGATCTCTGAAACAGTTGATACCCAGAATATCCGCCCCCTTATCTTCAAGCACCTTAAAGGCCTCCTCCAGCACTACTCCATCCAGGGTTTTATCATCTTTTTTAAATCCCAGAGTTATCATTGCAGGCAGTCTTGAGGCTTTTATGGCTTCGAGCGCAATTTCAGCTTCGCCCAGATATTCGATTGTTTCAGCAATAAAAAAATCAACACCTTCGGCATTCTGATACTCTATCTGGCTGTCAAACTGACGCCTTGTCTCGGAAAAGGAGGATGAATTCCCGGGTTCATAAGCCCAGGTATTGCATATATTACCTGCAACAAGAGTATCGTATGCAATAGCGACTTTCCGGGCTATCTGCACTGCCTGAGAATTTATATCCTTCAGGCTTGAAGTCATGCCTATGACTTTAAGTTTTTCTTCATGAGCATAGTATGTACATGCCTGAAGAACTTCTGCCCCTGCGCGTGCAAAATCAACCTGAAGCTGCATTACAGCCTCAGGATTTTTAATCACTGCCTGGGGAGTAAAGGGTCCGGCACTTACGTACCCCCTTCGCTCAAGTTCAAATATGGTTCCTCCATCACCTATTACCGGGGCACTGCCCAGTTTTGCCAGGATTGACGCTGACGACATATTTTCTTCCTTTCTAATAATTTAACAGGTTTAGAATAGAGCAAAATAAAGATCAGACAGTCCGGTAGAACTTCAAATAATGATAATAAAAATATTTTTGTATTCAGTTTTGTAAAAACAGAGTGCAGTTGGAAAAAAGAAGCAAGCTGCTGAAATTTGATCAGAGTTTATATGTAATAGATATTTGTTAATTAAATGATAAAACGATTTTAAATTCAATAAAAAACTTAGATATGTCAGTGTGCTCCATTAATCCATATTTTTTACCTTTTATTTTCAGCTCAAATAATCTATTGTTTTTCCGGGTTTTACCAGAGACATCACATGAATATGAATCAAAAACCCAGACCAGCACTAGCAACTGATATTCATATGACACGCAGGAGTATTATTTATGCCCGTTGACAGCAAAGAGATCCAGGCTCAGAAGGACAAGGCGTTTTACTATAAATCTCTAAACGACATCGCAAACCAGATCCACTCAGCAAGAAGCATGGATGAGATTTTTTTAAACCTTACCGAACAGATTCTCTCCTTTTTTGATACCCGGAGAATAAGCATATATGTTGTAGACAGCAAAAGAAAAGAGCTTTATCAGCGTTTAAAGGCCGGAGGGTCAACGCCCGAGGAGATACGCGTTCCTATCAATAATGAAAGCATTGCAGGCTACACAGCCAACAACGCACAGATGACAAACATATCCAATGCCTATGACAAGCATGAACTGGCAATGATCAACAGAGATCTCTCCTTTGACAAGAGCTGGGATGAGAAAAATAATTTTGTAACAAAACAGGTTCTTACAGTACCCATATTTTTCAAGAATTCCATAATAGGCGTGCTTCAGCTTATCAATAAAAATAACGGGCACGACAGCTTTTCAATTGATGACCAGAACTCTGCAGTTGAGATGGCAAAAGTACTTGGCATTGCCTTTTACAACCAGATCAAGCTGGCGCAGAAAAACAAAAAAAAGGGCCGGTTCGACTACCTTCTTAACAACAGTCTTATTACACACAAAGAACTTGAGCAGGCTGTTAAAATATCCAGGGAGAGAAAGGAATTAATAGAAACCATTTTTATTAATGACTTTAAAGTGAGCAAAAACGAGGTAGGAAAATCCCTGGCAGAATTCTATGGATGCGAATATATCTCCTATGACAGTAATTTCCCTATACCGGGCGATCTGCTCACGAAACTGAAACAGGTATATCTTAAAAGCAACCTGTGGGTACCCCTTGCAAGACAGAACGGAAATGTAAAAATACTGATAGACAATCCGCAGCGCCTGGACAAGGTAGACAGCATAAAAGCACTGATACCCTCCAAAACCTGGGAATTTGCGGTGGGGCTGAAGGAAGATATTTTACAGTTTCTTGATTATTTCTACGGCACACCCCAGATAGAGGACAATGACTCAATACACGATATAATGGCAAAGCTCGATACTGACGACTCTGACATGGATGATGAAGACGACATGATGACCGAGGATGACAGCGCCATTGTTCAGCTGGTAAACAAGATAATAACCGACGGTTTCAGAAAAAACACATCGGATATTCATATCGAGCCATATCCCGGAAAGGAAGGCGCTGAAATCCGTTTCAGGGTGGACGGTGCATGCACAAAGTACCAGACCATTCCCTATCATTATAAAAGAGCCATCGTATCAAGGCTTAAGATAATGTCCGAGCTGGATATCTCCGAAAGAAGAAAACCACAGGACGGAAAGATCAAGTTTAAAAAATATTCACCTCTTGATATTGAACTCAGGGTGGCAACCATTCCTACTGTGGGAGGTGAGGAAGATGTGGTCATGCGTATACTGGCGGCAGGAGAGCCCATTTCTCTTGATGCAATGGGATTCAGTAAAAGAGATCATGACCTGTTTACAAACCTCATTTCACAGCCCTACGGAATAGTGCTGGTTGTAGGCCCCACAGGAAGCGGAAAAACAACAACCCTTCATGCGGCATTAAAGCATATCAATAAGCCTGACACAAAAATCTGGACAGCTGAAGACCCGGTAGAAATAACCCAGAAGGGTTTAAGACAGGTTCAGGTACAGCCCAAAATCGGCTTTGACTTTGCCGCTGCCATGCGAGCATTTTTAAGGGCAGACCCGGACGTAATCATGGTTGGTGAAATGAGAGACCATGAAACCGTTGCAACGGGTATTGAGGCGTCTCTTACAGGGCACCTGGTATTCAGCACACTTCATACAAACAGCGCGCCGGAAACCATAACAAGGCTCTTAGATATGGGAATGGACCCATTTAATTTTGCAGATGCCCTGCTCGGTGTACTTGCCCAGAGGCTGGTAAGAACACTGTGCAAAGATTGTAAAGAGGCATATCATCCGGACAGAAAAGAGTATGATGACCTGGTGCGCGCCTATGCAGGTAATTTTGATGCACTGGGTTTTCCATACACTGATGACCTTAAACTATACAGAGCTAACGGCTGTGATAAATGCAATAATACGGGCTACAGAGGAAGAACAGGAATTGTAGAACTGTTAAACGGTACAGATGAAATGCAGACGCTTATTCAGGGCAGATCAAAAATGGAACTGTTAAGAGAACAGGCAGTAAAAGACGGCATGACAACCCTGATGCAGGATGGAATAAGAAAGGTGTTTCTGGGCCAGACAGATATCCAGCAGGTTCGGAAGGTGTGTATTAAATAAGGTGCAGGGCGCATGGCTCAGGGCGCGAGGTTAATAACGTTTCGCCCTTCATCTATGGATTTCCGCTACAGAAGGGGCTCAGGACGAACGGGTAAATAGAAAGACACCAAGCCCTTGCGTCATTCCCCGACTTGATCGGGGAATCCAGCTTTAACAATTATGACAAAACCGAATAAATAGGAAGACCGTAGATGTATGACAATAAAATTATTTTGGAAGTTTTAAAACAGATAGAATCTGCTGCTGATAAAATCGTTAAAAACTTTCAAACCATAAAAAACATATCCGATTTTACAGATAACAGCGACGGCACCGAAAAAATAAATGCTGTCTGTATGAGACTGATAGTTATCGGGGAATCTTTAAATAAATTCGATAATATTACAAAGGGCACTTTGCTGCCTCTATACCCTGAAGTGAACTGGAACAGGGCAAAGGGTATGAGAGATATCCTTACCCATCATCATAATGATGTAGATGCAGAAGCAATTTTTCTTATCTGCAGAGATGACATACCGCTGTTATTGAAGAGTGTTAAAAAAATCATAAAAGATCATTCATAATTTATTCTACGAAACTATGCTCTGACACACCTTCTTGTTCCTGCGGTCCTCCGTAGAAATACATGTTTTTAGACGCTCTAGGTCATTTTTAGTTTTTTTTATCCACCCGCCAGATACTGTTCCATGACCTATTATACAGGCAATAGAAACGTAGCGGCACGGCGGCCGTGCCCTTTAATGGAGCAGCCATGAATTTAAAACACCAATATAAAAACAGTAGAATATCCATCCATAATTCTATACTCGAAATAAATTACCGGCACTTCACGTTCCGGCAATATCCTTTGACATAATTTTTTATCTTTCACTTTCAATTCAAATAGCTTAATATTTCTTAATAATTCTTAATTTAAAACCTGCTACATTATAAAAATGGAAAAATTCGACAGTATAAATAATCACTTCAGAAATGCACTTGTAGATGTTATCCCCTGCTCCGTCTTTATGGTGGATAAGGACCACAGAATTATCTACTGGAATAAATCAGCAGAACAGCTTACCGGTTATGACGCATCCGAAATTATCGGGGCTACATGCGATAAATTTAAAATAAACATATGTGCATACCAGGATGAATCCATCCGCAAAACCTTCTGCCCGCTTATCTCGGGCGGAAACGGCGGCGAAGTGGAATGCGAAATGCTTTCAAAAGACGGTGCGGTGATTCCTGTAATGCGCAGGAGCAAACCTGTATTTGATGATGAAGGAAATATTATCGGCGCTATTGAGGCGCTCATAGATGTCAGTCTTATCAAAAAAGCCCGAAACGAAATAAGAGTGCTCAAGCATGAAATAGCACGCATGGGAAGGTACGGCGAGCTTGTTGGCGGATCCGCCAAAATGCAGAACCTCTATGAGCTCATACAGGTGGTATCTAAAAATGATGCAGGTATCCTAATTGAGGGCGAAACAGGCACAGGCAAAGAGCTTATAGCCAAAACCATTCATTCAGAAAGCAGCCGCGCAGATAAAATATTTTTACCTGTAAACTGCGGCGCACTGCCCGAGTCTCTGCTTGAGGCAGAACTGTTCGGTCATAAAAAGGGGGCGTTTACAGGTGCGGTTGAAGACAGAGAAGGATGCTTTGAAACAGCTTCGGGCGGCACACTCTTTCTGGATGAAATAGGAGAAATGCCCCTGGCTTCCCAGGTTAAACTTTTAAGGGTTCTGCAGGAAAAAGAGATAACACGTGTAGGAGAAACACGCCCCAGGCCTGTAAACTGCAGAATAATCGCAGCGACCAATAAAAAAATAACCGATCTTATAAAAGCGGGAAAATTTCGGGAAGACCTCTACTACCGCCTGAGGATTGTTGGTCTTACAGTGCCCCCCTTAAGGGAACATAAAGAAGACATTAAAGATCTTGCATCCCATTTTATAAATCATTTTAACATTGAATATAATAAAAACATCGAAGGCTGCTCGCCGTCAGTAATGAACCTGCTGCTTTCATACAAATGGCCGGGCAATATCAGAGAACTTGAACATGTTATCGAACACGCCTTTGCCGTCACCACTGGAGAACAGAAGGTGATAACTCTCTCGTCGCTTCCCCCGGAACTGACACTTGAACAGAAGACCGTTCTCACTCCAAAGCCTGAAAGAGCCCCTCTTTCTGAAGAAGATGAAATAGACCAGGTAAAAAATGCCCTGTCAGAAGCAAAGGGCAATAAAACACAGGCAGCCAGAATTCTGGGCATTACAAGGGCCGGGCTGTATAAAAAACTGCGCCGGCTTAATATGTAAACTTATCAATTCCGGTATACGTAAACCGTAAACAGTTTACGTATACTAGCTTACTTCCGGACATCTCCATCACGAACTCAAACTGCTGTAACAATCTGATTTATCATCTCTTTTCTCTTTTCTAATTTCACACCCCTATTATGGCCCGTTCTTTGCTTTTGTATACTGTAAACCCGGAAACATAAATCCGGTACAAACAGGCAGAAAAGAATAAGCAACCCGAACAGGAAGAGATTCCGATGAAAAAAAATTTTTCTCAAAACAGACAGGACACAGCCAGGAACAAAAAAAGCCGCCTTGTTTTAATGGATTTTTTCTCATCATGGAGCGCTCCCTGCAACACACAGGCAGCCATACTGGAAGAGCTGTCCGTCAGCTCAAAAGGCATGGTCGACATTGTGAAGGTAAACATGGATGACCCGGACAGTGATTCGGAAAAATACTGTATCAGCGCTCTGCCCACACTCTGCCTTCTCAAAGACGGGGTAGAGATAAAGCGATTTATCGGGGTTCAGCCCCTGGAAACGCTGATAAACGAAATAAAATACCTGAACTTATAAGAGAAATAAAAAAGGAGAAAGATCATGACTCAACTGACAAAGGAAAATCCCGGCAGAAAGTGGATATACATTATTGCAGGTATAGCAGCAGGAATCATCTTTAGTATAATACTTATGGTGACATTAATGCCTAAAATGATGATTGTTACAAAGGAATCAAAACTCGGCTTTAATGAAACCGTAGCAAAAATACAGGAAAGAATTGTTGAACAGGGCTGGTCAGTTAAAGGAGTCAGTGATGTAAAACACGAAATAAACAAGGCAGGTTATGATTTCAAGCCGCAGGTAAAAATAATCAAACTCTGCAAGGCTGAATATGCAAAGGAAGTATTAACCACTGACCGCTTTGTATCATGCCTTATGCCATGCAGTATCTCGGTATGGGAAGGCGATGACGGAAAGGTCTATGTATCCGAAATGAACATGGCGCTCATGGCTAAAATGTTTGGCGGCAATATCGGTAAAGTTATGGGCGGCAAGGTTGTAGATGATGAAGAAAAAATGCTTGAAGGACTTTTAATATAATCCTTTTAAAGGAGAGAAGATCATGAGTATCAAGGAAAAAATATCAGAATTTTCCATTAACAGGTACAAACTGATTACAGCTGTAATGATTCTTGTCACAGCGGCTGTAGTCCTGTTTGCTGCCCTTCCCTCTGTTTATCCGGAGAAATTTCCGTTCATGAATGCCCTGAGGGTAGACACGGACCCGGAAAACATGCTCCCGGAAGATGAACCGGTAAGGCAGTTTCATAACAGCATGAAAAAGGAACTGCAGCTCTATGATATGGTGGTTGTTGGTGTTGTAAACGAAAAAGATCCTGACGGCGTTTTTAACCCGCAGACACTGACTAACATATATAAACTTGCAGAATATGCAAAGACCCTTCACTGGACAGAAGACGGAGAAGAAAAGGGAGTTGTTGAAGTAGATCTTATTGCACCTTCTACTGTTGACAATATAGAGCAGGGTGGCCTTGGAGTAGTAAAGTTTGAATGGCTTATGCCCAAACCTCCCAAAACAAGGGAAGAAGCTGTTGCTGTAATGGAAAAGGCGAAAAACATTCCTTTTTTAAACGGCACACTGGTATCTGAAGACGGAAAAGCTCTGGCTATCTATATCCCGCTCACACACAAGGATTTAAGCTACAAGGTTTACTCGGCGCTGCATGAAAAGGTAAAGGAATTTGAAGGTCATGATGAGTATCACATCACGGGTCTTCCGGTAGCAGAAGACACCTTTGGTGTTGAGATGTTCATCCAGATGGCGGTATCAGCGCCTGCGGCCATGATAGTGATCTTTCTGCTTATGCTTGTTTTTTTCCGTAAACTTGTCCTCATCATATCACCCATGATCGTTGCAATGGTGTCAGTAATACTGACCATGGGAGCGTTAATAATATCCGGTTTTCCGGTCCATATAATGAGCAGCATGATCCCTATCTTCATAATGCCCATTGCGGTGCTGGACTCCATACATATTATCAGCGAGTTCTTTGAGCTTTACCAGCAGACAAAGAGCAGGCGGAAAACCATAAAAAGAGTAATGGATGAGCTCTTTGCCCCAATGCTCTATACATCACTCACCTCTGCGGCGGGCTTTGCCTCCCTTGCACTTACACCAATTCCGCCGGTACAGGTATTTGGAATTTATGTAGCACTCGGCATCATGATAGCATGGGCGCTTACAATTACCTTTATCCCGGCCTATATAATGTTTCTGAAACCGGAAACACTGGATAAGTTCGGAGCTGTACATACTACAGAGCATGAAGAGCCGACTACATTTACAGGGAAACTTCTGACCTCTCTGGGAAGATTTACATATAAAAGGTCAAAGCTCATACTGACACTTTCGGCGATCCTGGTGATTGCATCAGGCTATGGAATGAGCCTTATAGTAATTAATGACAACCCTGTAAAATGGTTTGAAGAGTCACACCCCATTAGAGTAGCCGACAGGGTTCTTAATGATCACTTCGGCGGAACATACATGGGATACCTTGCTTTATCCGCTGAAGATGAAGAATACGATTCTGATGCTTTTGTATCGGGCATAACATCAAGGGCACAGAAAAGGGCCAAAGAACTTGATTACCCTGAAGCCTCTGCAGCTTTCAATGAACTTGAAGCCATAATTAAAAGCCAGGCAAAAGAGGCCTCCGGCAGTAAAGATGTTTATAACAGATTAACCAAAATCATTAACGATAAGATAGAAGGCAGCAGCAATGATGATACAGCATATGCATGGGAAGATGCGTCACTGTTTATAGAGGAAGAAAAACAGAGAGATCAGGTTTTTAAAGATCCTGAAGTTTTAAATTATATGGCAGACATCCAGGAAGCACTGCTTGAAACCAGCGTGGTTGGAAAGTCCAACTCTCTGTCCGATATAGTAAAGACTGTTCACAGGGAGCTTTTTGAAGGAAAGACAGATCACTACACCATTCCGGCAACTTCAAAGGCTGTTGCACAGTGTATGATCAGTTACCAGTCAAGCCACCGTCCCGGAGACCTGTGGCACTTTGTAACGCCGGACTATAAAAAAAGTAGCATCTGGGTACAGCTTAAAAGCGGCGACAATAAAGATATGTCAAGGGTTGTAAAAAGCATTGATGAATACATTGCAAAAAATCCTCCGCCGGTCCCCATAAATGTTGACTGGTTCGGACTCACATATATCAATGTTGTGTGGCAGCAGAAGATGGTTACCGGGATGATAGAAGCCTTTGCAGGAAGTTTCCTGGTTGTATTCCTGATGATGACTGTTCTTTTCCGGTCAGCACTCTGGGGTCTTTTATCAATGATACCTCTTACAATAACCATTGGCGCTATTTACGGTGCGGTTGGAATTGCAGGAAAAGATTATGACATGCCGGTAGCAGTATTAAGTTCCATGACACTCGGGCTTGCTGTTGACTTTGCCATACACTTTTTAGCCAGAAGCAGGCAGATGTATCAGGAGTTCGGATCATGGGAAAAAACCATACCGGCAATTTTCTCAGAACCTGCACGGGCCATAACAAAAAATATCATTGTTATAGCCGTAGGCTTTTTACCGCTGCTACTTGCACCGCTTACACCATATAAAACAGTAGGGGCACTGCTTGCAGCTATACTGTTTGTTTCAGGTGCAGGGACACTTCTGCTTCTTCCTGCGCTTTTGAAAGCTCTTGAAAAGCCGCTGTTCAAACATAAACCTGTGGCAGGTCAATGCTGCAACTGTGCCGCCTGCTTTGTGTCGTCAGCAACGCTTGTCGTACTGATAGCGCTTACACTTGACTCATTTGCCCATATTTCATGGTCAACACTTACATGGTTTGTGGTTATCGCAATACCTATATTGTCACTGGGATGCGGATTAATGTCCCGGCGGGAAAAATGTAAAATAACAATCGAACAGGAGGGTGAATAAAATGACTGATAATAAACTAAAGAGAATACTCGTTCTATCACTGATGTGCGCACTGTTTTCCATTGCTTACTCAGGAAGTATCTACGGCGCTGACATTACCGATGTAGACACCATAGTAAACAAGGCCAACAGGGTTGCCTATTATCAGGGAACAGACGGTAAAGCCCAGGTTAACATGACTATATACGACAGCCAAGGAAGAACCCGTGAAAGAAGGCTCACTATTTTAAGATGGGACGAACCCGGTCCCTCAGGCGCATCCGATGACACCTACTGCGGCGGCCAGAAGATATACGCCTATTTTGACAGACCCGCAGATGTTAACAAGACCGTGTTTCTGGTATGGAAAAATCTGGACAAGGATGATGACAGGTGGATGTACCTGCCGGCCCTGGATCTTGTAAAAAGGATTTCCTCCACGGATAAAAGGACAAGTTTTGTAGGGTCGCACTTTTTTTACGAAGATGTTTCAGGCAGAAGTATAAATGACGATACACATGAGCTGATCAAAACAACGGATACCTACTATGTATTGAAAAACACGCCCAAAGATCCTGACCTTGTGGAATTTGCATACTATGAGATGTGGATACATAAAGCCTCTTTCACGGTAGTAAAAACAGACTATTTTGATAAGGAAAATAAAAAGTACCGTACCTATGAGGCTATGGCAGTAGATAATGTGCAGGGGTTCAGCACAGTAACAAAGTCTAAAATGACGGATCTTAGAACAAACGGCTATACGATCCTTGAATATTCGGATGTTCAGTACAACATTGATATTCCCGAGGACACCTTTACCGAACGATACCTTAGAAGACCGCCGAGGAAATATTTAAGATGATGAAAAATAAAATATTAGCAAAATCGCTGAAGCCTTCCACCCTGTCATTCCCGCGAAGGCGGGAATCCATTGGAAGAGAAAACAGGACTCCCGCCTTCGCGGGAGTGACGGCCGGTTCATCTTATTTTGATCCTGTTACACTCCATACCGTTAATAAATATTTTTTATTTCTATGCCTTATCGTCTTAGCGGTACTTTTTTCTCAAAACATTTATGCAGATGACGGTCCTGCATTACCGGAAGGTCTGGGCGGAATATCAGAAAGCCCGGCCGCAGATGATGTGCCCGGCCTGCCCTCCGGGCTGGGATCATCTGACATACCGGCTGACACATCAGGCCCGTCACTTCCAGCAGGACTGTCAGGAGACAGCAGTGCCGAAGGATATTCGAACGCTGACAAAGAATCCTTCCGCCTGCCTTTTACGGGTTTTATAGAGGCCCGTGCCGGGTTGAGAGTGCATGAGGACCTTTATGAAAAGGACACATCAATGGCTGAAGCAAGACTTCAGCTTGAAATGGAAAAACAGTGGAAGAGGCTTGTTTTTCAGATTACCACCGATATTTATTATGACGATGTAGTAGATAACAGCTCAATAAACCTTGAAAAAGGCGACGGATATATCGACTTAAGAAAGCTGAGTGTCTCTTTTTCCGCCTTTGACATAATGGACATAAAGGCAGGAAGACAGGTTCTTACATGGGGCACAGGTGATCTTGTATTTATAAATGATATGTTCCCCAAAGACTGGCAGTCATTTTTAATGGGAAGAGACACGGAGTATTTAAAGGCTCCGTCCGATGCGCTTAAGGTCAGTGTCTTTACAGACATGGTTAACATTGATGTGGTTTATACGCCTAAGTTCGACTCAGACAGGATTATTACAGGCGAACGCCTGTCATACTGGAACGGATTCAATATTGCCGGATCAAACAGCATTATACAGGCAGACCGTCCTGATAACTGGCTCAATACAACAGAACTGGCCGTAAGGCTTTCAAAAAATTTAAACGGCTATGAAATGGCCCTGTACGGATACCGTGGTTACTGGAAAAGTCCGGGAGGCACAGATCCTGTAACCTTCAGATATATTTTCCCGGAACTGAGTGTATACGGGGCAAGCATACGGGGTCAGGTAGGAAAAGGAATCGGAAATATTGAGGTTGGCTGGTATGATTCAAAAGAAGACAGAAGCGGCACCAATCCTTTTATCAACAACGGTCAGATAAGGTTTCTGGCAGGCTACGAGCAGGACCTGCCGTGGATAGCTTCCGACTTTACAGCAGGGCTTCAATATTACCTTGAGCATATGACAGACTATGATGAATATTTTACAGGCCTTTTACCAGGCATGACCGCGGCTGATGAAAACAGGCACCTTTTCACCCTCAGGCTTACAAAACTGTTTTTTAATCAGAACCTGACATGTTCATTATTCACCTATTACTCCCCGTCAGATGAGGACCTGTATATGAGACCCAATGTAAATTATAAATTCACAGACAATCTTGCAGGAGAAATCGGAGCGAACATTTTTTCCGGCGAATACCCGAGCACCTTTTTCGGTCAGTTCCAGGATAACACCAATATATACATGGCGGTCAGGTACAATTTTTAAACCTTTATACGCAGGACCTGTCAGAGAAGAAACTCTTCTGCAGCCGGATGCACAATGGTTTCCGCTCTGACACAAAACGACGCAATAAACCCTATTTTAACAACCACTTACTTAATTGCACCAGCAATTAACACGGGAGAACTTTATGCATGCTACAATACAAAAACCCATAGACCAGATCACAGACAGCATCGAAAAAGGAGAAAAAGTCTTTGTTGTCGGCTGTAACAACTGCGCCTGGAAATGCCATTCGGGAGGCGAAGAAGAAACAAAGGCAATGGCGGAGCGTCTTACCAGAAGAGGCATCGAGGTTGTGGGCTATACTGTACCGGGCCCACAGGGCATGTCACTCTGCAAGCTCGATCATACACGCAAGGTGCTTAATGAGGATTTTGCGGAACAGACTGAAAAAGCTGATTCATTTTTAGTATTAAGCTGCGGTCAGGGAGTACATACAGTAATAGACGCAACTGACGGAGGCATGGTTCACCCCGGGTGCGACACCATATTCGGAGGAGAGACAGTATCGGAAACCAGCATCAACGAATACTGCTCACTTTGCGGAGACTGTATCATAGATGCTACAGGCGGACTGTGCCCAATGACCCTGTGCGCAAAAAGCCTTTTAAACGGCCCATGCGGAGGAGCTGAAAACGGCAAATGCGAGGTAGACAGCGAAAGAGACTGCGGGTGGATACTCATTTATGAAAGGCTTAAAAAGCTTGGAAGAGAAAGCATTCTCAAAAAATATCAGCAGCCTAAAAATCATGCAAGGTGGAGCCGTCCGAGGAGCCTCAAGGTAAGCCCTCACGAGGCAACATTTATTTCACAGGCAGGCAGTGTAACAGTCAGCAACATAGATTAACGGAGTATAAAAATGAAATTAAAAGAACTATTCGATAAAGGCGAGTTTGTAATAACAGGTGAAGTAGGCCCGGTAAAAGGCGCAATACCAAGGGATGAAAACTATAAACCGCCCTGCGCAAAGGAAGCGGAGGACCTGCGAGGTCATGTTCATGCGATAAATGTAACTGACAACCAGAGTGCTGTGATGAGACTTGGTTCTCTTGCGGCATGTGTAAGACTCAAAAACAATGGAATAGAACCTATCTACCAGATCACCTGCAGAGACAGAAACAGGCTGGCACTCCAGTCTGAAATACTTACGGCATACTCATTAGGCATCGACAACATGCTCATGCTTACAGGAGACCATACCAATCTTGGAGACCACAAGGAAGCCAAACCTGTGTTTGATATTGATTCTGTGCAGCTTGTAAAAATGGCGGCAGGTCTTCAGGCCGGAAAAGACATGGCAGGAAACGACCTGCTGAATGCACCTGACATTTACATCGGGGCAGTTGTTAACCCGAACTTTGAACCGCTGGATCTTCAGGTAATGAAGATGGAAAAGAAGATAGAAGCAGGGGCACAGTTTTTCCAGACACAGGCAGTCTATGACATAGGCATTTTTGAGAAGTTTGTCCGTATGACAGAAGGTTTTGGTATACCCATACAATACGGCCATGTTGTGCTTAAATCACCTGCCATGGGTGAATACATGAATAAAAATGTATCTGGCATAACGGTTCCGCAGGAGCTGATTAATGAAATAGGTTCTGTACCAAAGGAAGAAAGAAAACAGAAGGCAGTTGAAATATCTGCGAGGCTCATAAAGGAAATAGCGCCAATGGTTCAGGGGGCACACATCATGCCTCTTGGATGGTCGGACATTGTGCCGGATATAATAGAGAAAATAAAGCAGTAAAGATGAACGTCCAACATCGAACATCCAACGTTCAACTTTCAATGAAAAACAATAAAAGACATTGTATTTAGATTTTTTCTATGTTGAACGTTGGCAGTTAATCTTTTTTAAAGCATTAGGTGCAGACATTAAAAATTAAGCTTTTTAACCTGGTTTTAGTTTTATAGATAGGCCACCTATACGGCCCTATGGTGCAACATTCATAAAAGCACGGTTCTTTTTCCCGTCTTTTTCATCGGGGAACAGTTTAACAAACAATGCAAGAGAACTTCGGACAGCGTTTACTGCATCATCAAAGGCTGTTTCTCCGCTTTCGGGATTTTTCTGAATCCATGGGATTATATCTTCTATTTCACTAAAATCAGCAGGGGCAATCTTCACTGCAAGCTCTGTCAGGCTGTCGCCTTCTTCAAAGGGTTTGTTATCTTCCCTCAGTTTTGCTTTAAGTATCCGGCAGGCAAAACTGACTGAGGCTCTGCATGACACATTAAAGTCAGGCTGTTCTAAAAAAATATTACTGACCGCAGTATCATAATCATTTATTGCCTCGGTAATATAGCTGTCTTTATTATTTTTAATGGCTTTTATGGTCTTCTGACCATGAAGATAATCTTTAAGTATCCGGATCTGATCACCGGTGTCGAGATTTGAAAGATTTTCAGGAGTCAGCCCTTTTACATACCACAGGATGTTTATTTCGGGGATTTCTCTCCCGTTTATCTTATACCATCTTTCCTTTCTGGTAAGGTCAGTATCTATTGCCTGGTTTACAATCCTGCCTTCATCCGGATAAACAACCTGGAATGGTTCATCATTAATTATTAAAATATAGCTTCCGTATCCTGACTCACTCATTGACCATTCTCCCTGATTATTTTAAATGTCGGTCAGGATACCCTATTATTTACTGAAATTAAAGAGAAGTTATTGCGTCTGCCCAGTTCACTGCTTCCATAAAACACGCGGGAAGTTTTGATTCGTCAACCTTTATATTTCCGGTCAACTCCGAAAAGCCTTCCCAGTCACCTCTTTCATATGACCTTGCTATTTCAAGATAATCATGAAGCTTTCCTTTCCGGTTTATCAGAGCGTCTTTAATATTTTCGGCAAGAGGCAGCTTTTCCATGATGTTTTCCATGGAATCATCAAGCATTGCGTCTATCGATGAAAAAAGGCCTATGGTAAAAAGCTCCGATGAGTTTTCGCGAGATTCAAGACAGTTAGCCATTAACTCGCAGAATTTTGCCCTTATTATTGAACTTTTGACAAGTTCCTCAGGCTTATCGTCTGACAGCTGAGTCATTGAAACAAGTGAAAGAAAACTTCTTGTACCCTTTTCACCAAGCAGTACTATTGCCTGGTTTATAGATGATATCTCGTTTACCCTCTTGTAAAAGGCAGAATTAATGTACCTCATAAGCTTGTATGAAATGGACACATCCCTTTCGATTATTTTTTCAACATCTGAAAATTCAAAGTCAGGCTTGTTCACCTCTGCCATCATTTCGAGCAGATTAAACTGGGCCGGAGATATATCTTTTCCTTCAACTATTTCGGGCTTGCTGAAAAAATATCCCTGAAAATATTCAAAACCCATATCCAGAGCCTGAGCGAACTCTTCGTGAGTCTCCACTTTTTCTGCCAGATATTTCAGATTATAGCCTCTCAGCCTGAATATGATATCCGCTATCTCGTCAACAGGTGTAGCGCGGAAATCAAACTTTATGATATCGGCAACAGAAATAAGAGGCTCAAGATCTTCATAATAAAAAAAATCATCGAGTGCTATGGTGTACCCCTGCTTTGACAATTCGATGCAGGAGTTAACAACATCATCATCCGGTTCAACGTCTTCCAGGACTTCAACAACAAGCTGCTCATTGGGAAAAAGTTCGGGCAGACGGTCAATAAGAAGCTCCTTTGTAAAATTAATAAAGGCTACACCCTTTCCTATCAGGTTATCGATACCTATGTTTAAAAAACTGTTTGAAAGTACCTTTGAAGTGGCTGTATCACCGTCTACTCCGGAAAACACATTCTGCATGCTGTCACGAAAGAGAAGTTCATAACCGAATATCTTTTTTTCTTGATTGAAGATGGGTTGTCTGGCTACATATATATCCATTGTTTCACCTGTATATGAGAATTAAGAGCAATTTAAAAAAAATGTGCAAAAACTGTACCCAATTTTTTAAAATATAAAATGACAGTATTAAAAAAATTTATTACGCATCTATCCTGCTTAAATTAATAGGTTAATACAAAATAACTGCAGAACAGGTTATTTTGTTTAATCAGTATGCAGGGACATAATGTTCAGGGAATATATCACTCAGACAATGAAAAGCGTCAAATTTTGATTAAAAGGAAATCAATGAAAAACACCTGTTTAAAAGAAACCTTTTTAAAGGCTAACGGCCTTTCTGACATGGACTGCAGCATTGAATCTGTTGCAGGTGACGGGTCTGCAAGGCTGTTCAGCAGAATTATGATAAAAGGTGGAAACTCCTTTATTTTCATGGAAAACCCGCCCAAAACGGAATTTTTAAAAAAAGAAAACATAGCCTATCTTATGATAGGAAAACATATGATTTCAAAAAGCATTCCCCTGCCCCGGATACTGGAGCACGATTTAAACACCGGCTGTTTTATTCTTGAAGATATGGGAAATGTTAACCTGCAGGACAAAGTATCCTCCGTTAAAAATCGGACAGCAATATATGAAAATGTAATAGAAAATCTCATTAAACTTCAGACAGAGGGAATAGAGGGATTTAATACAGACTGGTGCTGCCAGACTCCTGTTTACGATGCTGAATTAATGAGAGAAAAAGAGGCTAACTATTTCAGAGATGCCTTTTTAAGGGATTATATAAAAACGGATATTGATCTTTCTTCGCTGGATAATGCTTTTGAACATATAATATCAAAGGCTGATAAAGCGGATAAAAACTTCCTGCTGCACAGGGATTTTCAGTCCAGAAATATAATGATAAGGGATAAGGGTATTGCTATACTGGACTGGCAGGGAGCAAGACCCGGCCCCCTTGCCTATGACCTTGCCTCACTGCTGTTTGACCCTTACGTTGATTTACCCATGGATGAAAGAAACCATTTAAAAGGTGTATACGAAAGGCTTTTAAAGAAAAAGAACCTGAAAAAATATGAATCATTTAAAAAATATTTTTATTATGTTGCGGCAATGAGAATACTTCAGGCCCTTGGGGCCTACTCATTTTTATCTTTAAAACAGGGAAAAACATATTTTGAAAAATACATTCCTGCAGCTTTGAACTCCCTGAGTTTCTTACTTGAGGAGATATCACACAGGGATCTCAGGGTTCTGGCCGGCATTGTAAATGATGCAGCTGAAACGTTGTAATATCCCTATAAAAACTATACTTGAGCCATTCATATACTATTTAGACTTAACAACCAGAACAGCAGCACCTTCAAGGGCGCGTATAACCTTTACACTTATATCGCCCATAACAAACTCCTCGGCCTTGGACATTTTTTTACGGCCGATTATTACCATGCTCGAGCCCCGCTTCTGTGCCTGGTCTATAATACCTTCGGCTATTGTTTCGTACGGTTCATTTACAAGATCTACATTTATCTTTCCGGGTTTATACCCGTTTTCAACAAGTTTCTCCTTTGCCTTTTCAAGCATACCGGTCATCTTGGCAGGCTGATCTGCGGCAAACTTTTTACCCATCAGCTCTTCACTGGATGACGGTTTTCTGAAAAAATGCAGCAGATCAATATCCCAGTCGTCTGGACATAATGACATATGCGCCAGGTAATCAACCAGCGCCCTGGAACTTACGGAATCGTTTAATGCAACCAGTATAGAATTATTTCTTTTTTCCAAATCTACCTCCCCTATGAGAGAACAAAGGAATAAAGACAGCGGTACAAGTCCTCTATAATTTCATCAGTGGTTTCATAAAATACTTCCGCACCTCTTGAAAAATGAGCGAGCATATTATTCAGAGGAACAGGTATATAACTGTAAAGTTTTCTAAGATTTACAAGGCGGCGCTTATTGAATATCGAAAAATCGCTGTTATCCACCTTATCAATAAGGTCACCATACTTTGCCGTGTTGCTTCTTATCATTTCGAGGTTATGAAAGCCTCTGCCGACTGCATTTAAAAGTATGTTGCCCATACCGAATATATCAAGACTGAAAGGGTTTTCAGGACTGCTGTAGTCATAGTCAAAATCTATCCATACATACTCGCCTGTTTCCTCTTCAACAATAATATGATCATTTCTGATATCACCGTGTTTGTATCCGTTCACATGCAGAAAACGTATCGCTTCAAATGCCCTGGCCACCTTTTTAAGGACATGAGGAAGAATATTATGAAAATACTCTTCATGATCAATATCCATTGAACCAATATAAAGGAAAAAATTAGGGCCCTTGACCGGTTCTATAATCCGCATGTTGTTTCCCTTTTCATCATGGTGAACAGTGCCGTGCATAAACCCGGGATGATCCTTTACCAGCTCAAGTATTTCACCCTCTTTGTCAGGGTTTCTGAAACATGTTATGGGAACACCCCCCATGTTTGTTTCAAAGGACTCAAAAAAAGAAAGTTTTATGATCTTTTTTTCGTCCGTATCAACATCAACAGCCCTCTTCACCCAGAACTTCGGGTCTTCAACTCCGAATCTTCTTTCCCTCTCATGCCCTGTTACCCTGTATTTTTTTTCATCGACAACAATTATATCGCCGTAATCGATGGTAAAAAAATTGGAGGTATCTGTTACGAGCCGCTGGTTCATAATATTATATCTTGCACTTTAGAATTCTGGCCGGAAGACTGTCCATGGCCATCTGCACTCCATCCAGAAAATTCTTTAAACCGTTATATTCAATTACAAGACCCAGGTGCGCAGCCAGCACCTTTAGAGCATCAATATCATCTTCGTTAAAGAGCTTTTTTTTATCATGATAAATTCTTATGATGCCTATTGAATCCCCATGAAAGGTAATAGGTATTGAGAGCAGAGACACTATACCTTCCTTTTTTGCAGCATCCGGGTACTGAATACGATCGTCGCTGAGAATGTCTTCCACAAATACAGGCTCCCCCCTGACAAAGGCGCAGTGCTTATTGTCAGCAAACAGGGGGCCTTTATCCAGGTATTCATCGCTGACACCGTAACTGCTCACAACAAACAGCTGGTTTTCGCTGTCGTCATAGAGCATTATACAGCACCCTTTTGCATCAAATGTTTTTGTTGTGCCTTCCGCAAGGTGATTTATAAGAAGGTTTAAATCACCATAGGTGGATATTGCATGACTGATTGCCTTGAATTCCTTTAGGTAGAACTTCCTGACAGGTCCTTCACTCATTATGCCGTCTCCTTTTATAAAGAGATTAATCTGACATGAATAATATTACTGAACAAGTATGAACGGATTATATGATTTATAGCTTTGCATTATAGCATATAAGCGGAAGGCTTTCCTATAAATTTATTGACCTTCCACCTTAAATGGTTTAGTAGAATGAATACCTGATTCACAGATTTACTTATTTCGAACACTAATTTCAAAAGGAAGAAGTTATGGTAAGAAGAGTAATTTTTCTGGTTTTGTTAGGCATTTGTATTTCCACTATTGCAGCCGTTGCTACAGGCTCACAAAAGGAACAGGCTGTTAAAACAGTGCAGGCGGATTAACGCAGACATCAGCATTCCTGACACTCACTAATAATTTTTTAAAGGCATGTCCCCGGATAGAAATGGCAGAAATTCTGATTGGAACATCAGGCTATTACTATGACGACTGGAAGGGATGTTTTTATCCCGGCAGCCTGAAAAAAAAGGATTACCTTACCTTTTACGCAGATCAGTTCAATATCATTGAACTGAACTTTACCTACTACCGCCTTCCGGATGAAAAGCAGATTAAAAACATGCTGCTTAAATCAGGTAACTCTCTAATATTTGTTGTAAAGACATACAGGGGCATAACCCACGAAATCACCGAGAACTCCATAAAGGTGATTCTGCCCAGGTTCATAAACGGAATAGCACCTCTGATTGAAGAAGACCGCCTGGGAACCCTGCTGCTGCAGTTCCCTCAGAGTTTCCACTACACAAAAGAAAACAGGATTTATCTTAATGAGCTGTTAACAGCACTTAAGCCTGTCCCAGCCTGTGTAGAATTCCGCAGTAAAGAATGGCTTAAGGATTCTGTATTCTCCAGGCTCAAAGAACTTTCCGCAGGTTTTGTATGTGTTGATGAGCCTGAACTTGCCGGGCTTATACCGCCCATGTCCATTGCCACATCAGAAACAGGATATATCAGGTTTCACGGCAGGAATAAAAAAAACTGGTACGGAACCGATTCAACGACCAGATACGACTACCTGTACAGTGAAGAAGAACTAAAAACCTGGCTTCCGCGTGTAGAAGAAATTTCCCGCCGGACAAAAAAGCTGTTTGTATTTTTTAACAACCATGCAAAATCACAGGCAGTCACAAATGCACGGATGCTTATTAATTTGATTAAGGAATAATAATGAACAGGAAAATTTCAGTCATAGCATGCTCAGTTCTTGCTGTTGACATAAAACATATTGCTAAAAATGCCGGTCTGGATATCAGTTACCACTTTCTTGAAGCAGGGCTTCACGAAAATCCGAAACTTTTAAAGGAAAAACTTCAGAATACAATAGACACCGTTTCATCTTCCGGAGAATACGAAAGGATCATAATCGGGTATGGCGTCTGCGGTAAAGGTACTATAGGTATTCATTCAAGAAATATACCGCTTGTTATGCCAAAGGTTCACGACTGTATAGCACTCTTTCTGGGAGGAGACAAAGAGTATAAAAATCAGTTCAAAAAACATCCCGGCACCATTTACCTGTCTGCAGGCTGGATTGAGGAGAAGGCGGAACCTGCATCTCAAAGAGATCAGTATGCCTACTTCGGAGACCGGAAACTTAATTTCCACGATATTGTCGAACAGCATGGAAAACTCGCAGCAGAAAAGACATTTGATTTTTTAAACACCTGGCAGAAAAACTATCATCGTGCAGCCTATATTGAGACAGGCGCTAAATCATCTAAAAAATATGAAAAAATGGCTCAGGAAATGGCTGAACTTTTTCACTGGGATTATGAAAAAATCAGGGGAAGCCAGGCACTGCTTGAACGACTTCTCAATGCGGAAAGCTCCAGTGATGAAATTCTTTTTGTTCCGGAGGAACATATTATAGGCTTTGATGCCATCAATGAAAACCTGAACGCCAGGCCTGCAGGTGTAAAAATAACATCACAACCGGATACAGACACAGATGAAGATATTGAGTCATATAAAGAAGAACAGCAGGATTACATAAAAATCGGGCTGGGTATTGATGCAGGAGGAACATATACAGATGCCGTTGTATATGATCTTGAAAAAAACATTACCCTGTCAAAGGCAAAGGCACTCACCACCAAATGGGACTTTACAATCGGTATAAAAAAAGCCCTGGAAAAGCTTGATCAGAATTTCCTGGATAAAATCGAACTGGTATCTCTTTCCACCACCCTTGCAACCAATGCCATTGTGGAAAACGAAGGTCAGAAGGTAGGTCTTATACTTATGCCGCCCTATGGGCTGGACACAAAGGATATCCAGTATCAGCCCTATGCACTTATTCAGGGACAGCTTGAAATTTCAGGAAAGGAAATCATGCCGGTTGATCCGGATCAGATAAAAACTGCGGCAGCCTCAATGATAGAAAAGCACAATGTTACAGCCTTTGCAGTTTCAGGTTATGGCGGCTCAGTCAACCCGGCCCATGAGCTTAAGGCAAAGGAAATTATTCAGGAAGAAACCGGGCTCTTTGTTTCATGCGGACATGAACTCTCAAGCACGCTTAATTTCCGTACAAGGGCTGTCACGGCAATGCTCAATGCCAGGATAATACCAAGGCTTGCAAGCCTTTTACTGGATCTTGAAAGGGTAATGTCTGGTTACAATATCAAGGCGCCTGTTGTTGTTGTCAAGGGCGACGGAACGCTTATGAGTTCTGATATGGCTAAAAGCCGCCCGGTAGAAACTATCCTTTCCGGTCCTGCGGCAAGTGTTGCAGGAGCAAAGCACTTAACAGGACTTAAGGATGCCATGGTTGTGGATATGGGAGGGACAACGACCGACACGGCATCTCTTTCAAAGGGGCTTGTAAGCCTGAATGAACAGGGCTCAAACGTAGGAGGACACAGGACACATGTCAAGGCCCTTGATATAAGAACCTCAGGTCTTGGCGGAGACAGCCTGATTTCATATTATAAAAAGAAATTTAACATCGGCCCCAAAAGAGTGGCACCTGTTTCATGGCTGAGTGAATACTACCCCGGAACTGATGAGGCCTTAAAGTATATAGATAAACATATAGAACATTTTGCCCGGTCAACATTCAGTATGCAGATACTTGCAAAAACAGGAGATGTTAAAAATCTGGAACTCACGGAAACCGAAGAAAAGATTATTAAACTTCTGGAACAGAGGCCCTATTCCATAGATGAAATTGCCCCTGCGATCGGTTCTCTCACAGAATATACTGTCCCGCTCGAACGGCTTGAGGAAAATTTTATTGTTCAAAAATGCGGACTTACCCTTACAGACCTGCTTCATATTAACGGCATGTTTGAAAACTGGGATACAAAGGCGGCAGAAAAATATGCTGAAATATATGCCTTTTTAAGTATCAAACCGCTGCCTAAACTGGTGGATTATCTCCTTAAGCTGGGGACCAGACAGCTTTCACTTGAACTTTTAAAACATCGTCTTGATGATATAAACCCTGATGAAATGGACAATTCTCCGGCCTGTAAAACATTGCTTGAGCACCTTTTAAACACTCAGCACCCCAATTACAAGGTATCTATCAGCCTTGATCATCCGGTAATAGGAATCGGAGCTCCAATCAGGTATTTTTTACCTGAATCTGTTATACCTCTTAAAACGGAAGCGGTAATACCTGAAGATGCTGATGTTGCAAACGCTATAGGGGCTATTACAAGTTTTGTATTCATAAGCAGACAAATAGGAATCATCCCCTATGAATTCGGAGGTTATATTATAGAAGGAGCATCAGATTCACCCAGCTTCAGAGATTTTGACGAAGCGGAAAAGTACGCAAAAAAAATGCTGACAGACAAGGTTCTTTCAATGGCCCTGGAGGCAGGTACAAGCTCAAAGGACATAAAATTTAAAATAAGGGATCAGATACCGACCCTGGCTGATGGAGAACAGCTGTTTTTAAGAAGAACAATATTTGCCAGTCTAAAAGGAAGGCCTGACCTTGTGATTAAGAGGAAGGAAAAACAAAAGCAAAAAGATTTTGATGGTCTTGGCTAAACCCTCTTGCTCATAATCGTACTCATACACTTACTCTGCTTTTAAAAACGGGAGTAAGATTAAGAGTAAGAGCAGGAGCAAGAGGTTAGAGAGCTGTCTTAGTCTGCATCAAATATTTCCGAGCGTTACGCCTATACGCTGCAGAGCTGCCCGATTAAAAACAACAGTTTTTAATCGGGCACTAAATTTAAGCTTCAGCCCTTCTTCTATTGTTTGCCGCCATTATATCAATCATTTTTTTATCATTCAGTTTGTAAAACAGCATCAGCACCATTGCGACAATACCGCAGCCTGCCGGAATATAACAGATTATATCCATAAGGCTGCCTGCCACCTGATCTGTTACTTCCATACCAGCAGTATACCCGATAAAAGAGAGCCCGAAACCGATTATTGCCCCGGAAAGGGTGATACCTATTTTTATAGGCAGGGTAAACATGGACATGGTAAATGCACTGGCATCTTTTCCGGTCTTATAGAAACCGTATTCTGCTGCATCCATATACATTGCCTGGCGCATTGGACCGGCTGTTCCGAATACCATGTTTCCAAGACAGATAATAACTGTAAAGTGGATAACACTTACGTCTCCAAACATGCGAAGTACAAAATAAAAAGCTGCACCCCAGATCATTGCAATGAGGTATGTGTTTTTCTTTCCAAACAATTTTATTACATAAGGGGCATACACTGCAGTTATAAAACTGAGAATAGCTGTTATAAATGAATGGTTTGACATCCATGCAGCATTTCCGGCGATGTTGTCCAGAAAATAGATTGCAAGTCCCATAATACTGAAAATCATGGTCTGGTTCATTATATCTGATGCCATCAGAAGCAGGAGCTGGCCGTTGCCGCCAACATTCTTTATTATTTCCAATAATGTAATTTTACTTGTTGGATCTGTATTTAAGTTCGGATCATATTTTTCATAGCCCTTTGTCTGATAAAAAAGGTTCCAGTAACCGGTGATCTGTATGATTGAAAGTATTATTACGACATATAAAAATGCCTGAGAAGAGTCTTTTACAACTTTTAAATGTTCAAGCAGCGGTATTATGCCCTTGCTGAAAAAAATCGAGCTTGCCATACCGAACTGGATATTCCTGACAGAAAGCCGAAGCCTTTCATTTACATCAGTTGTAAGAACTGAAATAAAACCAATATGGGCATTAAATGCAAAATTAAGACTTACATGCCCTATAATGTATGCAACGGTCAAATAGATTACTTTGAGGCTGTTGTTCAAGGGCAGGTTGGTAAATGAAAGAGTGAAAAATACACAGGTTGTTATCGGGATAAACAGGAACCATGATCTGAAACGGCCCCAACGCATCTGGGTTTTTTGGATTATGCTTCCTGAAAGAAAGATGGAAGCAGTGTCAAGCCCGCCTCCAACAAGCATAATAACTCCGGCAAGAGCTGCAGAAATCATAGCAGTGTCTGTGAGGAAGTTCATATAGTATACCGTGCCAAGATTCAACATCATCGATAAAGAAAAATTTGCAAAACCATAACTGTTAGTAATTATGCCCGGAAGTCTCTTTTCCACATTCTATCTCCTTGAATACAATAATAACAACAACTTCAGCCAAATTGTCCATAACTTATACAAACACCACCTCTTTTGTTCACCCTTTTAACAAAATGATTTACTGCTCTAGCATGCAACAGCTAATAAAGCAACAAGCTTAATAAAATGCTGTAAAAAACCGGTATTATTTAGTATATTTCCTCACCTGTTCTATCATCTTTCTATAATAAAAGAATTTCATATAAAAACGTTGACTGTCCAAACCATCTCAGGGACGGTCAACATGACCGGCAATCAAATATTTTCAAAGGAAAGGAGACATAGACATGACTGACAGCATCAGCACAAAAAACACATCACGCAGAGGATTTGTAAAAAAACTTCTGGCAGGAGCAGGAGGGCTTGCACTGGCAGGATGGCTTCAGAAAACACTTGGCCCGGAGACGAACGAAGCGATAGCAGCTCCGGCAAAAACCCCGTCAAAGGACGGCTCTATATACGGGAAATATTTTCTGGCAGATAATGGTGAACCGCCCAAGGCAAATGATTTTGTCGGGCTTAACAGCATCCCCATATTCCCCGAAATAGCCAGCCCACAGACGTACTTCAGGGGGGCATCAGCATTACCAGGGGCAACAGCCACAATAGGGTGGCAGGTATTTACCGATCCGGTATGCTGGGAAACACCCCATATTCACAAATATGACGAATTTCTTATTTTCCTCGGCGCAGATCTTCCGGACCTGTGCAGCAGTTTTGACGCAGAAGTTGACCTGTGGATGGGAGAGGAAATGGAAAAACACACCATAACCTCGACAACAATTGTATTTATACCTAAAGGTATGCAGCATGCACCTTTAAATTTTAGAAAAATAAACAAGCCAATTCTTTTTCATGCTCTTTACCTTGGGCCTTACCTTGACCGTGAAAACCGTGTTCCTGATTTTGATTTAAGAAAATTTGACTGGGGCGGCCCGGCCAATTTAAAGGTCTGGTAATAACATTTTTCTTTTAAGTTAAATTAAAGGATGCGGGGTCTGGAGTCATGAGCAGGGTTTATGCTCTAAAGTAAAACATCTTCCAGTGCCTGATTAATTTCTGGAAATCTGAACTCATATCCCGCATCCATCAGCTTTTTAGGAATTACTCTCTGCCCTTTGAGCAGAACATCAGCAAACTCTCCTAAAACCAGCTTCATAGCAAAGCCCGGTACAGGCGGCATAAAAAGAGGTTTTTTCATTACGGAAGCAATAGCTTTAGTGAGCTCTCTGTTTGTAACAGGGCAAGGTGCAGTACAGTTAAAAGGCCCTTCCAGCCGGCTATTTTCTATCTGGAACAATATGATATTGACCAGGTCGGTTATGTGTACCCACGAAAAATACTGACTGCCCTTTCCAAGCGGGCTTCCAAGCCAGTATCTGAAAAGCGGCTTCATCATGGGAATAGCTCCTCCGTCCTTCCCCAGCACAACGCCGAAGCGGTTTATTATAACCTCTGCCCCGGTCTCCTTTGCCTTATCTGCAGAAGCCTCCCATTTTACAGCAAGCTCAGAAAGAAAATCATCACCGGAAGAACACTCTTCATCAAGTTTTTCATCACCATGAAACCCGTAATACCCTACTGCGGATGTGCTTATAAAAAGAGCATTTTTACTGTCCGATTCAGCAAGCCCTTTTACAAGGTTATCTGTCGTTTTAATACGGCTTTCGATAAGTTTTTGTTTATATTCGGATGTCCAGCGTTTGAAGATTGATGCACCGGCAAGATTTATAATGACTTCACAGTCGGAAAGGGAATCGGCCCAAGGGCCGTATGAAGCGGGATCACCTTCTATATAAGAGACTCTCCCGCCGTCTGTATTTTTGTCCCGGACGGAACGCGTTAGAATTTTTAAACTGTGTCCCCTGCCCTGCAGAAGCTTTGACAGAGAACGCCCCACGAAACCAGTACCTCCGGTCATGAATATATTCATACCGCCTCCTGTTGTGGGTTGATAATCTACTTTCTTACGATAAACCTCGATCGGACAGTTTCAGCACCAAAGTATTCCTTTGAGAAACTCTCCGCTGCTTCAATATCGTATTCTTTACAGGAAAAAATATTCAGGTAAACAGCGCCGGTACCTTCGGAAAAATGTCCGGTTATTGAACTTGTTTCGATGAACTGTAAAAGTGAATAACCCTTTGTGTGTTCCTGGTTCTCACCAAAATATGGAGTAAGAGGCTCGCCATAGGGGACCATGTCTATCACCCTGCACAATTCCCTGGCAAAATTTTTGATTGCCTTTTCATCCGATATGGTTTCACTGTTGCAGTCGTACAGGTCAAGGACAAGCTCCCATCCGAATGTTACGCCGGGAGATGATTCACACTCACAGTTTTCTCTTTCCATGGTATTTATTGTCATATTAAACGCTCCTTTAAAAAACCGGGTATACTGAAAGCGCCGGCATGTATTCCGGGGTTATAATACCTTCCCTGAATATTATAACCGGCTGCTTTTTGGGTTAACGTTTCTACGTCGGTTTTATGAGGATCAATTTCATCCGAACAGAACATGGCAGAAAAAAATCCCCCGATGTATGTGGGAACAGCAAATACATAGGGATCAGCAAACCTGTATATTTCTGACAGCAGGGCATGTGTATCCTTCTGCTCTTCTTCCTGCATATGGATAGACCCTGTCTGGCATATCATAATACCGCCCGGAGCGAGCACACTGTGTATGTCGCCGTAAAAGGCCTTTGAAAAAAGCACTGTTGCCGGCCCGACCGGATCGCATGAATCAACGATCACCACGTCAAACTTTTCTTCAGTCTCTTTAACAAAAGCCGCACCGTCGGTAATAACTAGGTTTGTCCTGTCATCATCAAAGGCGCCGTTATTAATTGACGGCAGATACTTTTTGCAGAGCTCAACAACGCCCGCGTCTATCTCCACCATGGTCGCCTTTTTAACTGAACTGTATCTAAGAACTTCCCGTAATATGCCGCCGTCTCCGCCGCCTATAATAAGAACGTTTTCAGGCCGGGCATGAGACAGCATCGGTACATGAACCATCATATCATGATATACGAATTCATCTTTTTCGGTAGTCTGTACAATACCGTCCAGCAGCAGCATGTGCCCGTATTTGTTTGAATCTACAACCCTGGTATGCTGGAACTCGGATTTATCATCATAAAGTACGGAACGTATCCTGTACCGTGTTTCAACATCCTGCCATCTTTCAGTGACCCACTGCTGTTCTTCGGTCATTCCAGTATCCCCCTCCTCATTTCCTGCACTTCAATTTTAAAGGGTTTAAACCCTTCTTCAAGCACTGGAATTGCCAGATGGGGATCTATAGTACCGCAGACAAACAGGTCCAGGGCAGCATATTCATATTCCGGCCATGTATGGATACTTAAATGTGATTCCTGAAGGATTGCTACACCGGAAACACCACCATTGGGTGTGAAGACATGCAGGTCAATACCAAGCATTGTTGCACAGCAGGTATCAATAGCCTTCATGATGATTTCCCGGATACGATTGGAGTCGTCCAGGTAGTGTTTTGTCCAGAGTTCTATAAGAAGATGAACTCCGGCATATTTAACATCACCTTCCTGTCCGCAATATTCTCTTGTGTCTATTTCTATATTCTTTGTCATGTTCTTCATCTGCACCCATAAAAACTCCTTGTATTTTCAATTTTTTGCGGGAGCCCGGAATGGATAAAAGCTCCCCTGCTCGATGAAGCAAAAGAGGTTACTAATCTAAAGCGGCTTAAAAATCAACAAAAAAAGGGTTCTGATTTCATATTAAAATTCTAATAAAAAAAAAGCCGCTGTGATATCAGCTGCTGATGTCTTTTTTTAACGGAAAAAAAATAATACTACAGCAAAATCATTAACAACACAAAATAAATCAGGCCGGAGCTATTGAATTTATTATTCATTGGTATTAAAATTCAGTTTTATATATTGATGAAAGACCAGTCTCTTAAAATATATTTTCAACACACAATCAACATTCATAAAGGTAAATAAAATGGCAAAAAAACTTTTAATAATAGGCGGAGTTGCAGGCGGCGCTACAGCTGCTGCAAGGGCCAGGAGACTGGATGAATCTTCAGATATAGTCCTTTTTGAAAGAGGTGAGTATATCTCTTTTGCCAATTGCGGACTGCCTTATTACATCGGGAAAGTCATAAAAGAAAGAGAAAGCCTCCTTGTAACAACAGCAGAGGCATTCAAGGCAAGATACAATATAGATATCAGGCTTTTTTCCGAAGTCACAGAAATCGACAAGACAAAAAAACAGGTAACTGTAAAGGACATCAAGACAGGCAGTACCCATATAGAAGAATACGACAAAATCATCCTTTCTCCCGGAGCAGAGCCTCTCAGGCCTCCCCTGGAGGGCATTGACCTTGAAAACATCTACAGCCTGAGGAGCATCCCTGATTCGGACCTTATCAAAGCCCAGGTGGACGAAAAAAAACCTGAATCGGCAGTAATAGTCGGAGGCGGTTTTATAGGGCTTGAAATGGCTGAGAACCTGGTTCACAGAGGCGTTAAGGTAACAATTATTGAAATGCTAGATCAGGTAATGGCGCCCATTGACTATGAAATGGCCTCCCTTGTCCATACACATTTAAAAGAAAAGGGAGTAACGCTTATACTGGGAGACGGCGTAAAATCATTTTCCAAATCTGGCGAAAAGATAAAGGTGACAACCGGAAAAGGCGTTAAAGCAGAATGCGAAATGGTAATACTGTCCATCGGTGTAAGATCAGAAAGCATACTTGCAAAACAGGCAGGACTTGAAATCGGAAAACGAGGCGGAATAATAGTGGACTCCGGCATGAGGACTTCCGATCCTGATATATTTGCCGTGGGTGATGCAGTGGAAACACAGGATTTTGTCCTGGGTTTTCCGGCCATGACCGCACTGGCAGGGCCGGCAAACAAGGAGGCCAGAATAGCAGCAGATAATGCAATGGGAAGAAATACGGTTTTCAGGGGAACCCTGGGCAGTGCCGTTGCAAAGGTATTTGACCTTACAGTTGCCTCAACAGGCAGCAACGAAAAAAGCCTTAAGCAGAACAACATCCCCTGCATTGTCAGTTATACACATTCAGGTTCTCACGCAAGCTATTATCCTGACCCGGAAATGATGGGCATTAAACTTCTCTTTTCTCCCGGAAGCGGAAGAATTCTTGGAGCACAGATAGTAGGAGGCAAGGGAGTGGACAAGCGTATCGATGTAATTGCAACAGCAATACGCGGATGCATGACAGTGTACGACCTGGAAGAACTTGAACTCGCATATGCCCCGCCCTTTTCATCTGCAAAAGATCCTATCAATATAGCTGGTTTTGTGGCGGCAAACATTCTTAAGGGTGATGTGGCACAGGTAAACTGGGATGATCTTGATGATATTGATCCTGAAAACGATATTCTTATTGATTTGAGAGAAAAGGAAGAGATCGCGGAATCAGGAACAATCGATGGTTCTCTGCATATCCCCCTTAACAGCCTGAGAACAAGGCTCAATGAGCTGGATAAATCAAAAAACTATATTCTTTACTGTGCTGTAGGCTTAAGAGGATATCTTGGCTACAGGATTCTTATACAAAAGGGATTTAAAGCACGAAACCTGAGCGGCGGTTACAGAACCTGGAAGGCTACAGCAAAATAAAATATTATTATGTTCTGCCTGGAATAAACCGAAAGAGAACATAGTTACTAAATTACAGGGAGATAAAATCTTGACAGCAAAAACTCATAAACTGGCAGGTAAGGCTGCCCCGGAATCTATCCTTATTGACCCTGAAAAACTGGAAGCAGCTTATTACAACGGAGATGTAGAAGGACCTGTTTCATTCGGAACATCAGGCCACAGGGGAACATCTCTTTCCGGTACTTTTAATGATATACATATAGCAGCAACCAGTCAGGCCATATGTGAATACAGAAGATCTCAAAACATCAAGGGCCCCCTCTTTTTGGGTTTTGATTCTCATGCACTGTCAATGCCGGCCTTTAGAACAGCGCTTGAAGTATTTGCGGCAAATGATGTTGAAACGGTTATTCATGCAGGTGATCAGTTCACACCAACCCCGGTAATTTCCTTTTTAATTCTTGAGCATAACCGAAGCGGGAAAGGCAAAACAGGCGACGGCGTTGTAGTAACCCCGTCACACAATCCGCCAAAGGACGGAGGCTTCAAGTACAACCCGCCCAGCGGAGGCCCTGCAGATGTGGACGCAACAGGATGGATTCAGGACAGGGCAAATGAAATAATTAAAAACAACGGTGCAGATATAAAAAGAAAGTCCTATGAAGCAGCACGAAGATCAGACAGCGTCCATGAGCAGGATTTTATTATCCCGTTTGTGGAAGCACTGACCAGAATAGTGGATATAAAGGCAATCAAAGATGCAGGAATAAAGATGGGTGCAGACCCTCTGGGCGGTTCAGGAATAGGCTTCTGGGAACCCATTGCAGAGTATTACGGCCTTGATATAGACGTTGTTAATAAAAAAACAGATCCGACATTCAAATTCATGACACTTGATTCGGACGGTCAGATAAGAATGGACTGCTCGTCACCATACGCAATGGCAGGCCTTATTGCACTTTCCGGAAAGTACGATATATCATGGGGTAACGACCCTGATTTTGACAGGCACGGCATCGTATGCCCGGACGGACTGATGAATCCCAATCATTACCTGTCTGTTGCAATATGGTACCTTGTTAAAAACAGGGCAGGATGGCGCAGCGATGTATCTATAGGAAAAACCCTTGTAAGCAGCAGCATGATCGATAAGATAGTCAGTGCCGCAGGAAAAAAACTCTACGAGGTTCCGGTCGGTTTTAAATGGTTTGTAGATGGACTGCTCGATGGAACAGTCGCATTTGGAGGAGAAGAGAGTGCAGGAGCATCCTTTTTAAGAATGGACGGATCAACATGGACTACAGACAAAGACGGTTTCTGTATGACGCTTTTAGCTGCAGAGATACTTGCAAAAACCGGCAAGTGCCCATCGGAAATATATAAGGATATTTTAGTACCCGAACATGGTGAGCCATATTACAAAAGAGAAGACGGACCTATAAGCGATGAACAGAAGGCAGTGCTCAAGGCGCTCGACCCTAAAGATATAAAAGCAGAAACACTTGCAGGTAAAAAAATCAAAAACATTATGACAAATGCTCCAGGAAACAATGCACCCATAGGCGGAGTAAAAGTAAATCTTGATGGAGGTTCATGGTTTGCGGTAAGGCCGTCAGGAACCGAACCCAAAATGAAAGTTTATATCGAAAGTTTTGAAGGAGTATCTCTCTGGCAAAAAATTTACAATGAGGCGCTGCCGTTAATTTTCGGAAAATAGAAATGTTCTTAAGACTGCTCAGGATCACCAGGCTCATTTTAGCTTTAGGTATTCCGATAATACTGATGTCTTCCTGTTCCAGCCATTCTTTTAAGATGTCTCTGGATGAATTTAAAGACATGCGGATATATGAAGAAAGGCCTCACAATACTGATCCGGAAAAACTCAGACAGGAAAACATCAGGCTTGCATCCGACCTCAGGCTCCTGACGAGATTGTCAGGTGAGCTTGAATCCATGAAGCTTGAAATGTTTAAATTGAAAGATAACTCCAGGGTATGGAAAATCGGCTATTTTCCGCCCGAAGAACATGACAAATTAGAAAATATTCTTTTCCGCTACCTGATGATAAGAAACACCCTGTGGGAACTTATCAATTATTATAAAGATTTCAGAACAAATTTCACAACTCCTGAAACGCAGACAAAGGGCTTTCTAACAGGGTACAGTGCAGGGCTGCACCTTTCCTCATACACATCATTAATGATTACTACATTTATGAATGAGGCAACTGAAAAAAAGCTCAACGAGGCCTACCCGAGATCCGGAATAGAGTCAGGCTCATTTGACATGCTCCTTAACAGCCTTACATCCATTGATCATATGGATGCAGTAAAGGTCGCATGGATTTTGTTTAAAAATGAAAAAGATGACAGGCACTCACTGCTCCGTAAAATCTGTAAAAACAAAACCTATAGAAACATGGCCGACCAGATTGAAAAATTCTATAAGGAAACCGATGATAGATTAACATATATACTCAAAAAAAAATCACAGCTGTTTCCCAAAACAGTCAACAGGTTAAGGCATTCAGCCATAGCCGGACTGGCAGGAGATTTTAATAACAGTCTTGAAGACAATCTCTATGCAATCAGGGGAAGTTTATTCCGTAACGTAGGCCATATAAAAATATCGCCCGCCAGACCGCTTAAGTTTTCTGACCGTCAGAAAAAAAAGATACATTCCATGCTGCAGCCGGGAGATATTATCCTTACCTATGCATCTGGATACATGAGCAATGTATTTTTACCGGGGAATTTCAAACACGGCATTATATATATAGGGAATTGCGATCAAAGAAAAAAAGTGGGACTGGTTAATGACCCCACAGGACTTATAAAAGGGATAAATACACGCAAACTGGAAAAGGATTTTCTGTCGGATAACACGGATACAGGTAAGCCGGCAGACGTAATTGAAGCGGTTGCGGAAGGAGTCATACTTAACTCGCTGGATTTTTTAATGGATACGCATATCAACAGAATGGTTGTATTAAGACCGAAGCTGTCCGAAAGGGAGCGCAAAGAAGCCCTTACTATTGTCTTTGCAATGCTTGGTAATGAATATGATTTCAGGTTTGATTTTAATGACGGTTCCTATCAGTGCTGTACAGAAATAATATACAGATCCCTCAATTCAAGAGGAGCATATAACTTTGAACTGGTAAAAAGGATGGGAAACCCTACACTAAGCGCAGACGACATCATTACTTACTATAAAAACAGGGAATACAAGGCATTTGATACTGTTTTCTATGTCCAGAAAGATGACCTTGCAGATGACAATAGAGCAAAAATTTTTGAGGGAGATGAAGGACTGGAGCAGCTTAAAAAACTCATGCAGCTCAACTGAACAGAACTTCGGGTCTTAGCTTTTCTCACATTCCATTTCTGACAAAAAATCAATCCTCACACAAAGCTACAAGGCCACAAAGGTAAGATCTAAAAAGATATTATTATAAAAAAGTATTAGATTTTCTTTGTGTCTTCGCGTCTTTGTGTGAGACAGCTTTTGCTTTTTAAAAAAAAGGATTCATACATCTCTTTTTAATAGCTGCTCTATTCTTTTTCGCTAATAACTTTCTGGATTGTAATGTCCAATTGCTTGATTCTGGATGGTTTGTCCACAACTTCAGCTATACCGGCACTGGCAGCTTGATCAATATCCAGAAAATCAATCTTTCCGGTATACAGGATTATAGGAGTATCCACCAATAGCTTATTGGATGACATAGCTAACTCAATACCATCCATTCCAGGCATATCGTAATCAGTGATTATGACATCAAACACATCATTATATTCTTTGATTATAGCAAGGGCCTCACTGCCCTTGTTAGCTGAAGCGACAATATACCCTTTACGCTCAAGCAACTTTCTTGTTATCTCCAATACGGCATGATCATCATCCACTAAAAGTATATGTATTAGCCTGTCTATATCCTTAGCTTGACTGACTTGATTCATTTCCAACCTCCATAACTCGTTAATAAAACAAAATCATAATACAATATTTATGCCATAGACGATAATGCTCCTCTACAAGCTGCATAGAACTATAGCTGGTAAGGGTTTTATGATTTTTAAGCTATGCGGATAAGTGCTGTATGGAGTTAATAAAATAAAATATTTGCACATATTCTTGTGCACGGCTGCACTGTTATGTGGGCATACAAATTATTAATGATGATCTATAAAAACAGTCTACGAATATAAAAAAGGCATTCAGTCATATTAACTGAATGCCTTTTGAGTTCTTTTTAATGGCGCGCTCAGCAGGATTCGAACCTGCGACCTACGGATTCGTAGTCCGTTCATTCTTTATTTATTTCAATAACTTATAATTTATAATTTGTGTCCCGGCCCAGACTTTTTCTTGGCCCACCAACTTACAGCATTACTTACAGTGCGCCTTAACATTCTTCGGCAAATTCTTCAGGGAAATAATCAATATCATAATGAGGTTTTGCCCCCCTTCCGTACTGAGTAAAAGGAACAGGCGAGAAACCAAGAGTCTGTAAATATATCTGTGTTGTTTTTACGTTGGCATGCCCAAGCCTCTGCGATATCTCAAAAATCGGAATATTAGCCTTTGCCCAAAGAGAGGCCGCGCGATGTCTGAGGTTATGCCAGTTCCATTTTTTAAAAGGAGACGATTCAAAAGGTGTCTTTCCCTCCTTCTGTTCGTTAATTAGACTCTTTACGTTCCTTTCCAGAAATTTTGGTTCACCAACAACCCACTGGTGGAAAATTCTTTGATCCGGATCAGCTGGTATGATTCTATCAATCAAACATTCAGGACGGGGAATTACTCTTGGTGTCAAGTTAGAGTTCTTCGCTTTACGAGTGTATAACGTAATTGTATTTTGCATGATGTCCTCACCCTTCAAGCGTAAAGCTTCCGCAATCCTGCATCCTGTCTCAGCCACAAAATCAAAAAGACTTGTTTGTTTTGAATTGAGATTTTGCCTTAGTAAATAGACCTCCATATCAGAAGGTATGTATTTCTTCTTATCACTTACAGGCATCAACTTAACTGCCTTAAAAGGATTAAGCATAGGTATTTCTTTATCATCAATGCAGTAGTTGAAGAATGCATTGAGGCTTCTCAGTGTTTTATTTACCGAGTGCATACTTTTATTTTCTTTGAACCTTCTCTCAGCTTCATCATTGATAAGGTTTTGAGCCATGCTTTTTGTGACCTTATCAACCTTCATATCATGGCCCCATGCTCCTTTAGCGATATCAAAATCTAACTCATTCTGCCTAAGATGCTTTTTAGATGTGGCATTTACTCTGAGATGTTTAATTCTCTCATTCATCAAATGTTCAAGAGTATCATCCTTATTACCAGCAAGGAATACACGCTCAGCAATTAAAGCCTCTTCTTTCGTTTCATAAATAGCCGGAGAAGAATAATAAGTTCCTTTTAAATATCCTTTATATCTCCACTTAATGCCGTCTTTAAGCTTTCTTTGATAAGCTCCCATTGACTACACACCTTCCTTTTCAATTAACAGGTCAAGTGCTTCTCTCATTAAGGATGACTTGTCAACCTCACTGAGTCTTGCTCCGTCTTTCAGCCTTTTTGCTCTTATGCTGTCAATTCCGACTACGTGACGCACAGCGATGTAATGAGTCACCTTGATCATTTCTTCATCAGTTGCTTTTTTCTTTACCATTACATTCTCCTTGAGATTAACTTTAAGATAAGCTGTTTAAACATAAAAACATATTACTGTCAATTTAATCTTGACAAACTGATGCCCAGCCGTTATTTAAATTGCTGTCATTATGGCTATATGGTAATTTAAAATATATTCACCCTCAAAAGGAGACTCAAAGAATGAACACTATTGAAAGGAAAATGTACGCTGTAATTTTTCATGAGGTAGGCGCAGAATTATTAGGCTTAGAAGTTGACTCAACTGAAGCATTCACAAGTTTAACAGATGCTATGGAACGGAGAAACGAACTTGAGGCAGACTTTTTTAAAGGTAATTCAAGACTTATTGGAGAAAAAGAAGCATGGAGAATTTTAAGAGATGAACTCCATGTAATTGTTAAAGAGATAACGGTTATTTTCCATTAATAAATCCACACACAAAACACTGCCTGAAGCCCAATACAAGAGCTAAGCTATGGGGTAAAATCTCATAGCTTTATTTTATTATTACCCGCAATATATCTTTTATATTAAATAATACCCATAATAAAGTTAATTTAGCATATTATTCTCTTAGATTAACTTATTGATCTATAAAAGCAATATATTGCACTTATATTTATTTTATTTAGCATATTGAGTTTAGGATATACCCATAGTATAATTAACATAAATAATTTAACTAATTTAATATTATTGATTCATCTCCTCATGCGTATTATTTATAAGCTTCAAATACTAGATTTAGAAAGGAAGATATACATGGCAATATCAAAAAGAATTCTAAAGTCTGGTCTACGGTTCCGCTATGAGTTCAAAAACAAAGGCAAGCGTTACCAATCAAAAAGCATATACAAGACAAGAGAGGAAGCTGAAGAGGCTCAGCTTTTACACAGGAATCGAGTACATGGAGCTACACTATATGACCTTTTCCAGTTGCGCCTTGAAGAGATGAAGTTATATGACAAGTCCAAAGACTACTACGCAGAATCGAAAAGATACTTCTCAAAAGCCGAAAAATTTTGGGGTGCACATCTGCGACCAACTGAGGTAACAAAAGAAAAGGCATATACCCTTGTAATGTCTGAAGCTCGTAGACTAAAAGAGACTGGAAAGGGAATATTTAAAGCTAATTCTATGATCCGTGTATTAAAGTCTTTTTTTAATTGGGTTATTGATATTCGTGATATTGACATGAAGAACCCTTTTAAGAAAATGACTCTATTCGCTGAAAACCCTAAACGGAAATACATACCATCTGATAACGAGATAAATCTTGTAAGAGAACAGCTCAAAGGCCTTGAAATATTACTTTTTGATTTCGTAGATCAGACAGGGTGCCGAATCATGGAAGCGATAAACCTGCAAGCCGAAGACGTGAATGAGAAGACCGTTACTCTTTATACACGCAAAGCAAAGAATTCAAATCTAACTCCCCGTGTTATTCCCCGTCCTGACTGCCTTAAAGATGAGCATATACCGAATTCAGGTAGAGTCTTCAATAAATGGAATTCATGGCCCCATACACTTGTTAGTATCATTAAAGACCTTGTAGAAAAGGGACAATGTAAAAAGCGTTGGAACTGGCATAACTTGAGACATAGAAGGGCTTCTATATGGGGCAATGACCCTAACATACCAATCTTTGAGATATCTCAGAGACTAGGACATAACAATACAAGTACAACCATGAGGTATCTACAGCGGTTAGGCATCTTTAAAATATAAATTTGATTAGACAACAAGAAGGTTATGCGTGCAAATCTCATAGCCTTTTCTTAATTACACATATGCAGACACTTTCTCCATGCACTCTAAACTCATACCAATTGAAAGGAGTATAAAGAAAGTGGTGCCTGTTTTTCCTTTGATATTATACATAATAATCTGTATATTGGCGCAATTCAACTCCCTTAGAGCAACAACATGGAAAACAATAACGATGATTTAAGAAAAGAGAAAGAAGTCCAGTACTATACATCTATTGTCAATGCATGGTTTAATACTCGGCTTGAGAAAGACAAAAGCCTCTTAACCTTGTCAGCCGCTGCTATAGGTTTACTTATAACTTTACTCACTACAATAGGTGCAAATTCTACAGATCGTGTTATTTTATATGGGCTTGCAATCATTTCTTTCATAATATGTCTTTGCGCTGTAATTATTATCTTTCAAAGAAATTCGGACCACCTAGAAAAAGTAGCTAAAAAAGAGTCTACAACTGACCCCTACTTAAAACTTCTGGATAAAATTGCTTCATATACTTTCGTATTAGGTATTATTTTCAGTATGGTTATCGGTATTTCTGCCGGTATTGAAAACTTGAACAATAAAGGAGATATAAAAATGACGGATAAAAAATCAACTACAACAAATCAAAGCACAACCAGAAACGGAAATTTTGTTGAAGGTCAAAGAAGTTTTGTAGGAATCTCAGGCCTTGACCCTTCAGGTTCAAGTAACAGTGGGAGCCAAAGTAGCTCTTCTTCGGGTGGTCAATCAAGTAATTCAGGGTCAGGAAATAGCTCTGAAAAATAGATACTGTATACTGAAATCGAAAGCCTCCAAAAATAGAAGAGAAAAGAAAATGAACGATGATAACGGAAAAATAGAAAATATCTTTATTGACACTCTAAAAGGACAGACCAATCAATCAGGGGATCGGGAGAAAGCCAGTTTTGACGGAATCTCTGAACTTGACCCTGTAAATCAAGGCAATCAAGGGGGAAATGATCAGGGAGGGGATTCATCTGGAGATAATTCCACAGAAACCGACTCCGGCAATAACTCAGATTAGTGTGACCGCTAGGAGAAGAAACCGTTTAGGTATACATAGTCAGGTTATAGAGTGATTTTTGTGATAAAAATGTGAGAGGGTTTACGTATATAGCCCCCCGCGAAAATCCCCCCGTATGCCCTCCGGTTATGGCTTGAGGGAAGACTTTGAAGTGTTTCAACAGGTCAGGCGGTTTGATTCTCTACTATATGACATGATATTGGTTTAATCTATATCATCTTCAAAGCTCATTAAGGTAAACCTCTGCGACTTCTTCCGGCTGTATACATAGATAGTCAAGAGTCTGCTTCTGTGAAGAGTGGTTGAAGATATCAACGAGAATCGGCAAGCTTACACAGAATGTCTTTCTTTGATGATAACCGAAAGTTTTTCTCAGTGTATGGCTTCCATAATTACCTTTCAGTCTCATTGTCTTACACCAGCCTTTAACAAGTGCATTTACATAAGGCACTGACATCTGTCCTCTCTGACCTTTGAAGAGTGGCTCATGGTCTTCATATGGTTGAGTCTTTAAGAGAGCCTGTACGACCTCATAGCAAGCCTTATTCCATGTGATACGCTTCTCTTTCTTTGTCTTCTTCTCAATTACAGTGAGTTCATCTTTAACCTTAAGGTCTCGGACTTGACCGACTCTAATATTGAGGATGTCAGAAGCTCTCAATGATGTATTGATACCAATTGTGAATAATGCAAGGTCTCGGGGTTTATCCTTCAAGATAGTCTTAATGCCCTGAATAGCGTTCAAGTCTTTAATCGGTTCTACTTTGATTCTATCGCCTTTCTTTGGGTGGTTCTTATTTTGTCCTTTTTCCACTGTGAATACCTCCTTATTATTTCCTTAAGTTTTTTCGGTATAATCTCAATACTTAACGAGATAGTCAAGCCGGTTTTTGTGTTATTACAGTGAATAATAGTTAAGTTATTGATTTATCTCAGTGATTGGCTCATTGAGTGACCATATTATCTCATTAACTTTTATATCAAAGTTAAGCAGTTTCAGATAGGCCTCACGTTAGGAAATAAATACCCCTCACGTTTGGATAAAATAGCTCTCCCGTCAGGATAATTGTTTAAGGGGTCATTTGCTTGTATCTGTTTAACTATTAAGCCGCACACACCCAGAGTATATTTTTTTTTCGATAAGACACCAAGCGGAGAAGCAATGATATCAAGCGATTCGCTTAAATGAACACCTAGCAACCAGTATTACAGGCGCGTTTTCGTAATTAACCAACAAACTTAACCCATTAACAAAAAAGGAGAAGCACACACTATGATAAGACGTTTAGGAAGGCCTTCAAGACTTGTTCTTTGTAACGCAGATACAGGTATACGAAACCATTACAAAGTAGATCAGCTCACAGAATCAATAATTGAATATATCCAGAGAGTTTACACTGAAGTTTATGATTTACCTCATATAGCAAAGTCAGTCATTGCAAGACGCGCATTAGTAGGGCTTGCAGAGGCTCTACCTGACCTTTTCAATGACGGACTCAGAGAGAAAGAAAAACAGTCTTTATATGCATCAGCTGAAAACAGGATATCTCCATTTGGATTGGAGGGATTGCCTAAAAAACTTACAGACAAGAATGGTAAGCTGAAATCATTTAAACGGTTAGGCCGTGAAGCTTCAACCGCAAGAATAGCCCTTCTGGATGAACTCAGCGGGAAACCTTTGAAGGATTAACAACCCAAAACCCAACAAAAGAAGAGGAGACAATGGACTTGAGAACCACAGATACAAACCGGAATATTGAGAATAAACAGATTGTCAGTACAGCTTTCACGATATTGATTGATAATTTACAAAGCTATGGAAACACACTGAGCATGAACCAGAGTAGAGTCTTAAAGGCTCTCTTAGAGACCTACACAGAAATTGCCTTCGGGAATCAGCAGGGGCGTTATGCCTTTGGTATTCCAACAGGTGGCGGTAAATCACAGTCAATTGTGGCATTCATTACGGCCCTTGCTAAACATAATATTTCTAACATCTCAATAGCTGTATCAGCCTCTAAGGTTGAAGCTCTATGTGACCTTAAGAGGGACATTGAGAAGAACCTTGAAAGAGCTGACACTTCTTTGTCTGTTGGCCTCCTTCACTCATATAAATACGACAAAGAAAAGGCTGAAGGGTATTTGAAGGGACACACTGAGTTAATGCCTTCCGGTTACGCCTCTGAGCCTTGCTCTGATAGCTTTGATGATAAGCAGATTCTGTTATGCACTCATGCAAAAATTAGAGGAAGGGTTGATATTGACCAGTATAACTCTTATCAAGGTAAACCAAGAGACTTGTTAATTTATGATGAATCTTTACTGGTAAGTGATACTAGAGGGATTGACATGCAAAATATAGAATCAAGTATAGCATTCCTCAAGGTCTACACTAAGAATGAAGCAACGAATTATATTGATAATGCCCTTAAAGTTTTCTCAGAGGAGCTTACACGGCAAGAAGAGAGCAAATCCACAGACCCTAAACAGATAACCCTTCCCCGACTTGATGCCGATCAATTACAAGCTTATAAGAAGATATTGAGCAAGAAGCATAGAGGAGCATTAGATGTGTCAAAGGCTTTGATATCCTTTTTGAATATCTCACAGGAACCATTAAGGGTAATATCTACAGCACAAGGTAAAGGTTTTATATCCTATGACATTGTTGTACCTCATGAGCTTAAAAACATTGTTGTTCTGGATGCCTCACACAATATCCGTGAATTAGTTCAACTTGATAAGAGCATTAAAAAATCAGAGTTAGACTTCAAGGTATCTCATGAAAATACTACAGTTAAACATCTAAAATACTTTTCCGGTAGACACTCAATGACAAACAGCTTTAAGAGTCGTAAAGCAGACAGGAAAGTATGTCTTGAAGTCAGTGAAGCCGTGAAGAGTATACCAGAGGAAGAAGGTATTATAATATTCACATTTAAGACCCGTGATAAGAAAGTGAACTTTAGACAGATACTTGAAGATGACCTCTATAAAGAGGGCATAGACACAGACGCTGTAATTGATAGCAATAAGCCCCGCTTTATATGGTTAACATGGGGTGATGAAACCTCACACAGTAAATATTCCTACTGTAAACATGTCATCTTAGCAGGTGTTATACACAGATCAGCTCTTGAGCTAGGCTCCGCTATTGTGGGCCAATTGGATAACCTACTGGCAGAGGTATCAAATGAGCAGATACAAAAGGTGATGTTGTCAGAGTGCGCTCATTCGGTATATCAGGCCTATTCCCGTTCTGCTTCACGTATCATTAACTATGGTAAGACTTCACCGGCTACACTATGGCTAATCTTCAATGATGAAAGCATTAAGGATTACCTTGATATTGTTATGCCTGAAGCTAAGTGGACACAGTGGAATAGTAAACATATCCTTAATCAATCAAAAGTTGATATAGTAGTTGAGAAAATAAAGATGTATCTTAGAGAATTACCTGAAGATGTCCCGAAAGTATCGACACAGAAGATCAAGAAAGAAGCTAAACTGAAGAGTATACCAGATTCAACCTTTAAGAGAGCTATTGACTTAATTCAAAACGCAACAGGCTGGATTAAAACCGGAAGGTCTCTCATTAAGGTTTAATAATAAGAGAGATTAAAATTAAAGACCATTTCTCCTATATAGAGGATAATCATTTTGGTTACTAATCAGGATACACATTGAGTTTCCCTCTTTATGGTAAGCGGATAATAAATAAAAAAATCCCCTATCTTAGAGTTATAATCATTAAGAGTGTTAACAACATTCAGTCATTTCATAACTTCGTTATTCATTCCTTCATGCTCCTACATCCCTTGTCAGGGATTCCGGCATAGAGATATAACTTTAAGAAAACACACTGATATTAATTAACCAATAAAGATAATTATATCTGGTAAATGATACGCTGTAGGTAGACTTAAAGCAAAGTCTTATTGTTAACCTGCTTCGCAGAAGCTCAATAAGTGTATCTTTTAGAAACCCCTACAGGTAATAACTTTCAATTCTTATGTGAATAATGATCATGTTTAAATTATACACGCTCCCATAGAGAGAGTGTGAGTGTAAATAATTTATGAGGGTTAACTTAATATGTCATTTACGGATATCTTCGTTTTCATCTGGATTTATTGGATCGTTTGTAAACCCACCATTTTAAACCAATTCAAACGTATGTAGCCCCTTAACTAGTAAAATAAAAGTTCTCTTTTTTGAGTACCTCAAAGCATGTATTGAGGAAATCTGAAAGAGTGAAGTTTTGTGTCAACCACTTAGTTAATCGCCAAATAAATAACAACTTTAAACTAAACAAGGAGTATGGATGGAGAAAAACAAACTAATGCAGATGAACTCTGCGGAATTAAAACAGGCTTATTCTGATGATCTGATTACTGCGGATGATCTGCAGGAATGGGTTGTTCGTAACAAAATGAAAACAGGGGATTATCATGATTTATCCCCTAAAGAATTACGAGTGGCGTATGGTCGTGGAATTGTAGATAAGGAACAAATTGAACGCTACAGAGACAAGAAGAAAAGCCCTGTATTGTTTCATGTTAAGGATTATCTACTTAGCGTACCCCGTGGTGTTCGTAACGCTTTCTATAACTTCGGTAAAGATATCAAAGAACAGGGTGATAGGCTGAATGAATCAGGTGCAGGATATCTGGCTTATAAAGCACAGTTGCTTAATTTACCTGCAGAGTATCGCCCAAACCTGCCAACAGAAGAGGAATGGAATAAGAAGGCAAAAGCTTTAAAAGAACGCCCTTTCTTTGATGTTGAATATGAAGACCTGTCACACTCTGAAACCCTCATAGGTGGCATGGCTGAAGGTACAAGTCAGTTTCTCACAGGGTTCATACCCGGAATGAAATTGACTAAAGGGTTTGCCTTAAAGGGCCTCATTAAGAATTCCCCTAAGATGCTTGCCTTTATTGAATCCACAATAGCTGGTGGTTTAGCTGATGGCACAGTGTTTGATGCTCATGAAGGGAGACTCTCGGATTTAATAGAAGAACATCCTTCTTTATCTAATCCTATTACTCAGTACCTGAAGTCACATCCAGATGATACAGATGCAGAGGGACGCTTAAAGAATGTCTTAGAAGGTGCTCTCGCAGGTGGTGTCATGGAGGCACTCTTCATGGGGCTCAGAGGTGCTAAAGGACGAATCTGGAAGAAATATCACGGTGTAGACGAAGACGTGACACGCTTTATTGATGAGGAATTGATAAAGGAAAAACGTGATATGATCCAGAAGACCAACGAAGATATCCGTAATAAAGAAGCTGGTATTGAAAAAGCAGATACACAGAAGAAAGCAGTTGAGAAAGCGAAAGAAGGTCCGGAAGAGCTTAACCCTGTACTGGAAGATATGGGTGTAAAGAAGTATGATTTCACCAAAGAGTTTAAACCTGAGAAAATCACTGATGTAGATGATGTAGAATTAATAAAAGCTACTGATGATTGGATTAGAATTTCACAGGGGAGGAAAGAAATAGATGTTCCTGAAGGTAAAGGGAATTACTTTAACTTCGATTTGGTTCAATCCTCTGATCAGGTAAAAATGGTACTCCATAGAATTTCAGAGTTATCTGGAGATGTCGGTCGCGTATCTCTCAAAGCTACAAAGAAATTAGCTGATTCAATAGGTGGAACTCAGGAGCAGATGTATCAGTTCATTAAGGATACATACGGTTCTCTCGAAGGTGTACACGCTAAGATTAAAGCCATTAATGACTATTTGGTTTCCTATGATGATTTCATAATGAAAATCTCCAAAGAAGCTCAAGGCACAGCAGATTTCCTCAGAGTTTTAGAACATGTCAAATCCTTTGCTGAAGTGCAGAAAATGGTAAAAGGTATACAGGTTGAAATGGGTAGAGGTTTGAACTCATATAAGCTCGGTAAGGAAATCAGGAAGTTTGACTATCAGAAACTAGGTGATGATATCTTAGATGAAATCTCAGCGAACACCTCTGAGAAACGCTTAAAGAAAATGGTTAAGAAATACACTGAGACTGCTGATAGAGATGCCCGACTGAAATATGCACGTAATATGTCTAGGGGCAGAATCATTCATGGTATCACTGAGTTTTATCAGGCTAACTTAGTCTCATCATGGGTTACTCATGCTGTAAACACTGCAGGGTCAGGAATGGCTACAGGATGGGAAGGCTTAGTGAGGACACTTGCTTGTTTACCAGCTTCAGTAGCACAGCCATGGAGAATGAAACAGTTAGGTCATATGTATTTAGGGTATGGTCAGGGCTTTGTGGATGCTCTTAGAGTTCCCGGCTTAATGACAGGCTTGAAGGGTGACATTAAGGGTGCTCTCAAAGAACTCAAATTGGATTGGTCTCAAGGTAAAAATAAACAGTTGGGTAAGGTTTGGCAGGCTCTCATAGATGGTGAACCTATTCTGGATAGAAATGTTAAATATGACACACCTGTTCAAGGTGGAGCAATACCGGGAGAATTCAAGAATGTGTTCAAAAAGGGTGTTCCATGGTGGGCTCGGATTCCTTTAGGTGATCTGATCAGGATGCCTTTCAGGGTTCTCTCTGCTGAAGATGAATTATTTAAAGCAATTAATTACCATGCTGAGAGAAATTACAGAGGGTTTGAGGCTGTGTATAAAGCTAATAAAGGAGCTGATGGAGCTGTTATTAAAGGTCAGCTTGATGCCCTCTTAGCGAATAACCCGGAGTGGCTACACACTGAAGCCTTAAAGACAGCCCGGACGAATACCTTCACGGAACAATTAGGACCACTTGCTTCAGGGATCGGCAGATTAATGGCATATGATCAGAGGCTAGGGCCTCTTGCTTATATACCGCCGTTGTTTAAAATGTTGTTTTCTCCATTCTATAATGTAGGTATCAACCTAGCAAAATTCTCAATGCGAAGTTCACCATTTGGTATTCTCTCTCCGAAAAACTTAGAGGCTATCTTCAAAGAAGGTGGTATCAAAGCCGGTGAAGCTGTAGCGAGAATCACTATGGGAACTGTCGCTATGGGTGCCTTTATGCATCTTTATGATACAGGTAGAATCAGAGGAAGTGCTCCTTCTAGTCAACGCTCCGCATGGCAGAATGCTAACATACAAGAATATTCATTCATAACCGAGAGTGGCGAAGAGATAGCCTTTAATAGGCTTGATCCAATGGCGATGACTGTCGGTATGGCTTGTGACATAAAACGCTGGTATGATGCTTATCAAATGGATGACACTGAGTTTAATGAACTATGTTCAATGGCTCTAGCTGTTTTCTCGGATAACCTCACTAGTAAAACCTATATGGAAAGTCTAGCTGAATTCATGGATATGATTCAAGGTGACAACCCTAAGAAAATCGAGAGATGGGCTAAAAGGACATCAGCTAATTTCTTACCCGGTGCTATCGCAATGCAAACCATTCAGACCACTAAAGATGACACACTCCGTAAACAATACTCATTCTTAGATGGCTGGTATAAATGGTGGGACTCTAAAAAGATGTTACCTCGTAGACACAACATTACAGGGGTTCCCTTAGAGAGACTCCAGCGGAAATTCGGTATGCTCAACCGGAGTCAGATTGACAAAGATGAAGATAGAGCATTTCTGGATATGTGGCGTGTAGGTTGTAACATTGAGGCTATGGAAGAGAGTATAACCCTTAAAGGTGTCAAGGTTGAACTTAAGCCTGAACAGTATGATGACTTACTGTCTCAATTGGAGAAGCTTCCTATCAAGGAAATTCTAACTAAAATATATGATGATCCTGAATTTAAGGCTATTAAGGATGATGAATTTAAGGCTTCCTTTTATTCTCAGAAGGTCGCTGAGTTCCGTGAATCAGCCCGGAAGTTGTATATCGCAAAGAAAGAAAATAGAGATGTTCTTGATGAAGTTATCACGGAGTTGAGAGATAAAGCTTCAGCGAGAATTGGTGACTCTGTTAGACAGCATCGTACAACTCGTCTTTATAAACTTAACCATATCATAGACTAATCTAACCAAATAACAATTAACACAGAGAGGGAGATCATTAAGTTGGTCTCCCTTTTCTTATTTTTTTTTAACCTCAAGGGCATCTTTTTTTTCGCCCTTTTAGTCTAACCCATAGTAGCTTGTGAGAGCTTTCGTTAAGATTGTTCCGGCTGAACTCGTTCCAATATTCCAAGCGGTTGTCCCTGCTTTTATTAACATCTTGCCCATCCAACCTGTCACTTTTGATCCAAGATTTTTTGTTGGCCCTGCTTCACCATCTTCTTTAATGGCTACACTTAATCCCTCAATATCATCTTCATGGACGCCTTCAGATTTCAAGAAAGAAGAAAGACTTTCAAAGTCACCTTTTTGAATAGTAAACTGTCCACTCTGCGTAAAGTTTGTACTTCCTGTAGCTACATTCTGCACATTCCCGTTGATAACAGTATGGAATACCTGTGAGACCTTCTCTTCTGGAATTGGTTTATCGTCTGGCATTGCTTCTCCTGCGTCTGGATTTTCTTTTTCTATCTCAAGAGCAAAGCTTAAAATGCGATTTCTTACTGTATCAAGGATTGCAACGACTCCATTTTTTGGAATTTCAAGCCATGCTGCATATAAGCTATAATTACTCGAAATGTTATTAGATACAATTGCTATAAGTTCTGCCGGCCAATCAATGTGGAGCGTATCACCCTCTCCCTTGGTTAACCCCTCTAAAGCACTAATTGGCAGATCAAGGAGACATTTCTTTGCCCAATCTCTCCATTTATCAGGTAGAGAAGTAACTGGAATTGATATGTTTTTATACCCTGAGCCAAAGGCACCTCCCAAATGCCCTTTTGGTTGACAAACAAGTTTTCGATATTCCGGTAAATCATCTTGAGAAGGATAGCCATTTAATTCATATTCTACCCACTGGCTCAATTCATCATGCTGTAGACGGTAAGCAAGGACTTTACATTTGCGTAATAAATCGGAAAGTTTGCTCTCAGAGTCAATCGCTGAGCTCTGTATATCTCTAAGAAGAGTCATAGTAAATCCTCATGTACAAGGCATTAGAGTTCTTTAGAACCAGTATGAATTAGAAATATACAACCTGCTTCTATCTATGGCAACCCTTAAAGGCAAACCCCAAGAGTCCCTTTCATACTCTCAAATCTGCTCCACACTGATTTCATAGGGGCATTGATACTGCCTTCAAGTTAAAATGCACTGTGGGCTTTCGCAGTGCCTTGAAGAGGGTCTTTAAGGGCGCATTCTTGGCCCAGACTATTTCTTGGCCCAAAACCATAGGAGACGTGAAAAACATTACAAATAAAGGACACAAGAGAAGAAAAACACTGAAAGCCTTGATAGACGGTCTGGGCCGGTTGCAATAAAAAAAGGGCTTAACCTAAACAGCTAAACCCTTGATATTATTTCTTTTTAATGGCGCGCTCAGCAGGATTCGAACCTGCGACCTACGGATTCGTAGTCCGTCACTCTATCCAACTGAGCCATGAGCGCGCATCTTTTTTCTCCCTCTATCTGTTTAATCCCCATAGATAGAAACCGTACTTTTATCTTATCTTGCTAATGTAAGTCAAGGCGATTTATCGGATTATTTTATTAATAGAAAATTATTTTTATACTGACTGGAGCCTATTCTTATTCTGTTTGTCAGTATCCTCTATCACTCGGTATCACTGCTATAGGCATAGCTGTATGGTGTTTCACTCGTGCTCAGATCAAGAAGAGTTCCCATCATATTGCTGCTGGATTTTATACTCTTGTATTCAGCCGCCAGTGAGAGCAGATCATTTAAATCAGAGTCAGAATCCATATAATCCATTAGACTGGCTGATTTATTCTGTACACTGCTCTGAAGCTCGGTAATATAATCCAGAATGCTCTGGTTGGCGGTTAACTGAGTGAATGCTTTTGTAAAATCCTCATTTTCGTTCAAAGCATCTTCCAGCTCGTCCTTTCCGGCAAAATCCCCTGAAATATATATTTCATTTTCCGAGCCCAGGTATACAGTAAATTCCTGATCAGGATCTATACCAAGAGACTCCATGGTCTGCGCAAGAGTTGAAGAAACAAACTCTTCTCTGTCTTCAGAGACGGTTTCCAGCTCCTTTAATTTAAGTTTCCCTGTCGGCTCCAGCCCTAGGGCCTCCTGTATCCTTGCCATGGAAAGATCACTTGAAAAAGAAACTGTATACCCTGATGACGAAGAACCGCTTTCTTCTGACTGGTTTGAAGACCCTGTTGATGAGCTTTTTGTTGAGCTGGCAGAATCAGTGATTAAATCGTAGTAACTGCTTGTCGTATATGTAGCTGCTGGAGAAACACTCATTTTATACCTCATTAACTGTATAGTTCTTAATATTTTTAATTTCCATGTTGAAATGCTGACATCGCTACCTATGAAAACCTTATGAAGCCGTATTCCCTGCAGGCAGGGTTTTAATCGTGCTGCTTTATAAAATGCAAAATATGCGCCAAAACACCTTCATTATATAACACACTGTTATTACAGTTAAATAACATTAACACCCTGAGCAGCACATGGAATTTATTTCCTGTTAGCATCCAATAAATTTGCCTTAGTCGGAATAAAATGACTAAAATAGCAGCCGGTTTTTTTTAAAAAGAAAAAAACACCTAGAGAAATCACATAAAAATGCAGACAAAGAGACAAATAATAGCAGACCTTTTAATGGATGAAAGCCAGACTCTTCAGGAACTTTCTTCGCTTCTTCATATATCCATGAAAGAAGTCCTCAATCATCTTGAACATGTTCGAAAAAGTGTAAAAAAGCCGAATAAGTTTATTATTGAGCCGGCAGAGTGCCTCAACTGCGGGTTTGTGTTCAGGGAAAGATCAAAGATTCACACACCGGGTAAATGCCCAAAATGCAGAAATACCCATATACATGAGCCGTCTTACAGAATTGAGTGAATAAGTTTTTTGAGATGGACTATTTACCGCCAAAACAGGCGTCCTGGCATTCCTGGCAGAGTGCTGATATTTCATATTCAAGACGCGCGGCAGCATCTCTGAACTCACCGATTTCTTTACCGCACATCAGGCAGGCAAAATTTGATTTTGCTACGGCATAATTCACCTGATAATCATTTGACGATAAGCACTCTAACAATTCATTCAGTTTTTCCATTAACAGATCCAATCCTTGCTTTTGCTAAATTTTAATTAATACTCTAAAGATGGGACTTAAATTGATTACCCTGAGGAGTTATCGGCATTAAAGCCGTAATACTTTAAAAAACATTGTGAGGTATTAATACAGAAGATCGAGCCAGTAACAAGCCGCTCTATTTTGATATGATTTGATTACCTGCGGTAATTATTTATCCGTTTTTGTCCTGCTTTTAACCAGATCTATAAACTCATTTAATTCATCAGTTGAACCAAATTCATTCTCGTACAGTCTCTCATTCCAGAGGGTAAGCCCCAGCTTAAAAATATGATGTACGATTCTGTCAAGACCTTCAGGGCCGTCAAGCCGTAATACCTGCATGAAAAGTTCATCAGGAACCTTTATAGGATATACTGAATCTGATGTGTCGCTGTTTGATTTGAGATAATCCTGAACACTCTTAAGAATCATCAGATTTGTATACTTCTTTTTGTATTCATCTTCGTCCACGGCTTTCTCCGGTTAAGAAATAAAATTATATGTCAGATTCCCGGCAGTGTCAAAAGAGAACCTGACTGTTTCAGGTAAAAATCCCGGCTTAATCCCTTATCTCCTATTATAATTTTTACGGCGCCTTTCTTATCTATCCTTAATACCTGCGAGCCTGTCCGGTTAAGTCTTTCAAGAGTCTCAGCATTAGGAAAACCAAAACGATTGCCTTTCCTTGATGATATTATGCAAATCAGCGGCCGGACCATTTCCAGAAAAGACGTGGAGCTGGAATACCTGCTCCCGTGATGAGGGACCTGGAGCACATCACTTTTGAGTCGACCCTGTTCGTTATTAACAAGAAACTGTTCTGCATCCGTCTCAATATCACCGGTAAAAAGTATTGATCGGTCTTTATACACGGTCTTAAACACAAGAGACCGATTATTAACTGACCTGTTATCACCCATCAAACCTGATTCTTCAAGATATATTCGAGAAGGATGATAAAACTCCAGGTTCACACCTGACACAGTTCGAACCGGCATAAGATCTTCCGGATTTAGTATCTTAATATTCTGTGACTTAACAATATTTATAAGCTCTTTATACTCCGGACTTTCGGAAGGATCACCGTTAGCCCAGAACTCCTTTGGAGAAAACTCCGATGCTATAAACCTGAGACCGTTCAGATGATCCGGATGCGGGTGAGTTAAGACAAGATAATCAATATGGAGGATTTTATTTCTATACAGGAAAGGAGCAACAACATTTTTACCTGTATCAAATGTTCCGCTTCTAAAGCCGCCTCCGTCTATAAGCATTCTTTCTTTTCCAGGAAACTGAATCAATGCGGAATTTCCCTGACCTACATCAATAAATGAGACTCTCAGATCCGTATTAAACCTTGTTTCGTATACCCAGTAAGAAACATCTGCCGTGACCATTATCAGGGCTATGACCGTTCCATACCTCGCCCATCTTCCTTTTTTATAAAAAACAGCACAGAAGAGCACACAGTAACAGATAAGTATTTCACTAAAAGAAGGAGTCACCATTGTAAATGATGTCCATGAGCGCCCCGCAATATACTCCATAATGAACATAATAAGGTGAAGCCCTGATGCGCCGATATTAAGAATAACCCCGGCAACAAAAGGGGATATTCCTGATAATATCAGAGACAGCATTCCGGCCGGCAGCACTATTAATCCCAGCAGGGGAACAATTACCAGGTTGGCCGGCACCGCAGCAGAGGAGATTCTGTAAAAGTAATGCACAGTAACAGGCAGCAGGAAAATATTTGCAGCCAGAGATGCGCTGAAAAGCCCGGTAAAATAACGGTACCCTTTTAATAAAAACCGTTTTTTTTCTATGGCAGCTGAAGGTTCAGGAAATAATTTCTGAATTACCGGGGTGAGCCATAAGATTCCTGTTACAGCAAGAAAGGTCAGCTGAAAAGAAATACTGTTAAGAGAATACGGGTCAATGGCGAGGATAATAACAGCAGAAAGCAGCAGGGTCGACCAGATATCCTTTTCCCTTCCCAGGATAATCGAAACAAGATATGTCAGAGCCATTATCATCGCCCTCTGACCTGACACCTGAAATCCTGTTAACGCTGTATATGCAATTACAGGTATACAGGCGATAAGGGCGGCAAGCCTTTTGATATCATGCCTTAAAACAAGCTTTTCGGAAAATGCCAGAAGATACCGGCTGATAAAAAAACTGAGCCATGCGACTATGCCTATATGCAGCCCTGAAACAGCTAAAACATGACTCATACCTGTCATATCAAAGGGTTCTCTTATTTCATCGTTTAAGCCCTGTTTTTCACCGAGCAGCAGCGCCCTGTATAGCGCATAATCTTCGGCAGATAGCGATTTCTTTAAAAATGCTCTTGCAGGACTCCTTATTTTTTCGGTCAAACCGGCAGTAAATCCCGGATTTCCAAAACCTGTCGCCACAATATATCTGCCGTCTGATACACTGGCATTGCAGGATATTTTGTTAAGGCGCATTGACAGTTCATAGTCATATGCACCTGGATTATTAAAATTAGTGAAGGGTCTCAGATATGCAGGAAACCTGATTCGAATGCCGATGGGAAAATCACTGGAATTATCAAAAACAGTAACAAGTATCTTCTGCCCGGAAACATAGGCTTTATCGCCTGTAAAAAGTTTTTCGGCCTTCAGCTCAAAACGTTTTATTTTATTACCTGTTCTGGGGAGGGTCAGGACAGTGCCCTCAAGAATTACCTTTTCACCCGAGGATAGTCTGACAAGATCTGCACTGTCAGCAGTATCTGACACAAAAAACACCCCTGAACCCAAAAACAGAGACAGCAGGACATAAAACTTTACTGATTTTAAACAGGGTAAAAACAAAAGGAATAACTGAAGAAGGACTGCAATACCGGGCAGAAAACTGCTGGAAAAAGGAAAATAACGGCCGGCCAGAATGCCTGCCGAAAAACAGGCGAAAATTGGAACTAGCGGCCGCTTATGCATATCAGCTTGTTTCTCTCCATATTTTAGCGCCCAGAGCCCGGAACTTTTCTTCCATGTTTTCATACCCTCTGTCGAGGTGATAGATTCTGTTTATCTCTGTCAACCCCTCTTCTGCAACAAGACCTGCCAGAACAAGAGACGCGCTGGCACGAAGATCGGTAGCCATAACAGGGGCGGACAACAACCGTTTTCTTCCCCTTACAAGGGCCTGGTTGCCGTTTATGGCAATGTCTGCCCCCATTCTTTTAAGCTCACTCACATGGATAAACCTGTTTTCAAATATTGTTTCCTTTATAATACTTGAGCCTTTGGCAATACACATCATTGCCATAAACTGAGCCTGGAGATCCGTAGGAAATCCCGGAAAAGGCATTGTTTTTATATCAACACTTTCCAGAACATCCGGCCCCTTCACAAATATGCCGTTTTCAATTAGTTCAATATCAGCACCGACAGCTCTTAGCTTCTCAATTGCTGATGAGAGGTCATCCTTTTTACAGTCCAGTATTTTGATATTACCGCCGGTCATGGCAGATGCAATCATAAAGGTTCCTGCTTCGATCCTGTCAGGTATTACTTTATGTTCTGCAGGCCTCAACTCTTTAACGCCATTTATTACAATGGTATCAGTGCCGTCGCCTTCAATATCTGCGCCCATCCCCCTTAAGATATCTGCGAGGTCGCAAATTTCCGGTTCTTTGGCGGCATTATTTAGTATAGTCTGTCCCTCTGCCTTGACTGCGGCCATCATAATATTTTCGGTGCCGGTTACAGTTGGAACATCAAAAAATATGTCAGCACCCATTACACCATTTGTTTTGGCGTTAATATACCCCTTTTCCAGGAACATATCCACGCCCATGGAAGACAGGGCCATAAGATGGAGATTAACAGGTCTCGCACCTATTGCACATCCGCCCGGCAGCGAAATCTTTGCCTTGCCCATACGGGCAACCAGCGGGCCCAGCAGTAAAATTGAGGCTCGCATTGTCTTTACCAGATCATAGGATGCTTCATATTTATTCAGGTTTTCACTGTTTATATAAAGTGTGTCACCTTCCTCTTTAAAGACAACCCCCATACCTTCCATGATCTTTTTTATTGTCTGGATATCCCTGAGATTAGGAACATTTTTTATTTTATGCCACCCGCCAGTAAGCAGGCATGCAGCAATTACAGGCAGAGCAGCATTTTTAGCTCCGCTTATTTTCACTTCACCATTGAGTGGAAGACCACCTTCTATTAATATCTTCTGCATTAAATAAATTCCTGTGAGATTTTTATTAAGTATTTATGTACTTATAATAACCCAGAACCCCAGTCAATTTATTTACACAGAAGCTGCAGTCAAATATAATACTTTTGCAATACCTCGATGGGAGTCATGCAATGATCGATAAAATGATAAATGTGGCTGTCGACCCGACTATGGGAAGGCTTGCCAAATGGCTTAGAATAATGGGGATTGATGCACATTACCAGCATGAATACAGGTTTGGTGAAATTGAACTCATGTTGAAAGCAGGAAGAACGCTCATCACCAGAAACAGCATATTACACAGCAGTCACGAGCCTTCGATTTTGATAATATCAGAGAAAATAGAATCGCAGCTTATGGAATTGAAAAAATGCGGTTTTCTCCCCGAAACCAGCGATTCCTGGTTTAAGAGATGCACGGTATGCAATATCCCACTACAGAGCGCAAAAATCATCCACGCCCGGGGGAGAATACCGGAGTATGTAATAAGCCAAAATACCAAGGAAATTAAATATTGTCCGTCATGCGAACGATATTTCTGGCCTGGCAGCCACAGGAAAAAAATATTAAAACAAATGAAACAATGGGGGCTTTTTTAAAAAAAACACACCATCAGGCCAAATAAAACAGTTTATTTATCCGGCTCTAATAAGACCCTGTGACTGATTTTACCTTTACCCTGGTCAATCAAAAGGCTTATTATTTTTTCTTCTTAGGAGCAGCTTTTTTCTTTTTTACTGCTACTTTCTTTTTAGCTACTGCTACTTTCTTTTTAGCTGTTGTTTTCTTCTTTGGTGTTACTTTCTTTTTAGCCTTTGCCTTTTCTTCTGCTTTAGCCTTTTTAAGTGCGGCTTCAAGCTTTTTAACACTGGCTTTTGTAGCTGTGACGTCTTTGTTAAGCTTTGCTAATTTTTTCTTTGCCTGACCCAATCTGTAGTTAATTTGATTAGCTGTTGCCATAATGTCTCCTTTCATTTGACTTATCATATAAAGTTAAAGTATTTGGTAATATAATTGACAAATAATAAAAAGTCAAGAAAAGATGCCACTTAGAAGTCAAATTATATCTAAACTATGTTTAATTATATTCCATCCACATCCGCATATTTCTTTTTTCTTAACAGCGTTCTTTTCTTATAATAAAAGATATTATAATATTTAAGCTGATAAAATTTTATAGTTTATCCTTTTTTATCCTATGCATTTTAATAAGGAGATAAAACATGGCAGGCAGCACATATAAAATAATAGAACTTGTGGGGACCAGCGACATTTCATGGGAAGATGCGACAAAATGCGCAATAGAGACGGCAGGAGAGAGTATAAAGGATCTTCGTGTAGCAGAGGTTACAAAACTGGATGTTACAATTGAAAAAGGAAAAATAAAGTATTACAGAGCAAGAGTTAATGTATCATTTAAATACCAGAAGTAACTGACTTTTTAAGTATTACAGTGGTCCGTTCCGACTGTTTTTCCGGCAGTGTATAGGTAACAGACTCCGTCAGCTCCAGGTTATACTCTAAAAGAATCCTGTGAATATCATTCAACTCTTCTTTTCCGTTTTTCCCAAGAAATCCAGCTATAATTCCATTTGGGACAAGAAACGGAGCCGCCATAGGTATTATTTTATCAAGGCCTGCCATTGCACGGGAAGAGACGATATCACAGCCCCAGCACCTGATTTCATCAGCAACAGCTTCGAGGCGGCTGTGTACAGCTGCAATATTCCTTAACTTAAGCTCACGAATTGCATATTTCATGAAGCTGACCTTTTTACCATTTGCATCAATCAGCCTCATGTCCAGGTCCGGCCTCATTATCTTTACCACAATGGCAGGAAAGCCTGCACCGCTGCCCAAATCTGCCATTTTCCCTTTTTGCGGCAGCAAAGAGACAGGAATTAATGAATCAAGCACGAGCTCAACAATAATTCGATTTCTGTCAGAAGTCCCGACAAGATTTATTTTGCTGTTCCACTCAAGAAGTAAATCTACGAAATGAGAAAGCGAATCAGCCTGTTCTACTGTAAGATCAATGCCGTAGCCGGATGATAAATTTAAAAGCTGCTGTTTTTCTTTACTGCTGTTTTCCAGAACAACCTCCAGTCAAAAAAAATATTGGTGAATAACTGAAACACTATAAGTACCGCCCTGCTGTTATTGTATAAACACTGACGCTCAATGTTTCCGAAACAAGCTGTTTTTTTCGGAAAGAAAAGCCAAATTAGTTCATTCAAGCATTAAATACCATAAAATTATTTGATTTTTACATTTATTTTGATTAGCTTAGAATCAATTATTCCAGTCATTACCATATTATCAATTTTAATATAAATAAAACGCCTTTCAATAACCGGCATAAACCAGTTATCCAGATATGATCAAACTGCATTACACTGTTAAAGGAGATGAAAATGGACCGTATAGCGAGAGTGTCAGAAATAATCGCCGGCTCACCGCACAGTTTTGATGATGCTATAAAAGCCGGCTTCGAGAGAGCGAAAAGAACCCTGAGGGGTATTACAGGTCTGCGTATAATTGAACAGAGAGTAGCAATAAATGACGAGGAAATTACTGAATACAGAGTAAGAATGGAAGTAATCTTCGTACTGGAAGCGTGAAAAGCAGCAAGAGCATTATTACGAACAAGAAGGCCCGGCCCCATACATGGATATCCTGACAGGGCATTTTTAATACAGTTTAAAAACATATTCTGCCTGAAACAGCATCAGACCAGGATACCGGTACAGGTTTAGAAATTACCCGGATTTTAAAAAAAAAACAACTAATAACCCAGAACACCGTGCAAGAATGGATCAAGGCACTGAAAACTGCTATTTTTTTAAGCCGATTATAATAAGAGCAGCAAAGAAGCATATGGACAAATTGTCAAAAAATCTGATAATGTAATAAAAATTGACGATATATATAATAAGTCTGAAATATTTACTGAAAAAGCTGAACAGGAATAACTGATATGATAGCATTTGATCTTATGTGTGCAAACGGCCATACCTTTGAAGGATGGTTTGACAACCTGGAATCCTTTGAAACGCAGGATGCTGAAAATTTGATCATCTGCCCGCTGTGCGAAAATACAGATATAAAAAAAATTCTGTCTCCGGTAGCAATGAAAACATCTTCCAGGTCAGACCAAAAGTTTAAAAACCTGCCTGCAGATTACCATAATCTTGCAATGGAAATGGCTAACTACATACATAATGAATTTGAGGACCTGGGATCCGGATTTGCAAAAGAAGCATTAAAAATCCATTGCGGGGCATCTGAAGCCCGGAACATCAGAGGGACCGCTACAAAGGATGAAGAAAAACTATTGGCAGACGAAGGTGTCCCGTTCATCAAATTCCCATCAGCAAACAAAGAAAGCGACAAAAACTAATAACTCATATTTGCCGGTTTTCATAACAGTTGGATTGACTTCATTAAGGTTAATATAGTAATACTTTCTTTCAACGTATCAGAAATATGGCGTATCCGGTCGAACAAGGCTGATCCTGCTTAGGAGCTTTGAAGATGAAAAAATATCATAAAACAGTCGTGGTTATATTTTTAAGCCTCATTATGATCGGGCTTTTTATGAGTATTTTTATAACGGTTGAAGAAACAATCCCTGATAATGCCTTTGTAATAATAACCGAAGAAGACAAGCTGTACCACTCCATATTCGGAGGATACAAGTGCCTTGCAGGAAAAACATCCAGATCTGTCAGGCTGTCAGAGGCAGAGAATCTGGGATACAAACCTCATTCATACGATGAAGACCTTGGTTACTTTCGGGGAAACAGACGCTTTCTGTTCCACCATATGCTTTCCAAACTTGGCGTAAACGTCAACAGTCGCTGGGATTCAGAAGGTGACTGGCAGTGGTAACCTCGACACATGCCCGGCATACGCGTATTAGACAATAACGGCAAATCATCCAATTATCAGTTAACAAAGCCTGAAACCAGTTTAGGCCGAGGCAAGGATAACGATGTCATACTTCTTGACAGCGCAGTATCCAGAAACCATGCAAAAATTATCTGCACTGATGATGAGTACATAATTGTTGACCTCGGCAGTTTTAACGGAACCATTGTAAATAATAAACCTGTACAGAATACCCTCCTTAAACACAATGATCTCATCATAATCGGAAGCATAAAAATAACTTTTATCTGCAGCAATGAAGATATTCCGCCTGTCTACAGTTCGGATGCAATATTCAGGGAAAGTGAAGAGAATAAAGATGACCAGAGAATAGTAAAGAGCAGGGAAAGATTAAAAAAAGACGGAGCTGAAAATCTTTTATTAAAAAGAACCGGTACATCACGGCAAGCATCTTCTCAAAAGAAGGATGCAGCAGGAGATGAACTTTCCGAACTTGACCGGAGCAACAAAGTTCTTTTTGTACTCTATGAAATAAGTAAACAGCTGAATACAATTACAGACTTCAATGAACTTCTAAATAAAATAATGGATTTGATTTTCATTATCATTGATGCTGACTATGGTTTTCTTATTCTTACGGACAAACAGAATAAGGACGAACTTATTCCTGTTGTTGTAAAAATAAAAAACGAAAAAACCGGGAAAAACACTGAACTTACGGCAAGCAAAAGCATCATAAAAAGGGTAATAGAAGATAAAGTTTCCCTGCTTACTTCAAATGCAATGAAAGATTCAAGACTTGATCAGGCTCAGAGTCTTTTCCTGCAGCAGATAAGATCAGCCATGTGCGTACCCCTCTGGAAAAAAGATGAAATCATCGGTGTAATACAGTTGTGGAGCATCCGACTGGACAATCACTTCAGACAGGAAGACCTTCAGCTTCTGCAGACAATAAGCAGCCAGATGGCAATGATAATAGAACAGGCCAGCCTGAACGAACAGATAAGAGAGGAAGAAAAGCTGAGACGCAGACTGGAAAGGTTCCATTCACCCCAGGTTATAGATATGATTATTAAAAGCGGTCAGGAAACAAAGGACGACATTATGGAACCCAAAGACCTGACGGCCACAATACTCTTTGCCGACATAATGGGGTTCACCCCTCTTTCAGAGAAAATGCCTCCAAGAGAAATAAATATGCTGCTGAACCGTTTTTTTTCCAGAATGACAGATATTATTTTTGAGTATGACGGAACACTTGATAAATATATCGGTGATGCCATCATGGCGGTTTTTGGAGCGCCTATGGAAAAAAAAGGGGATGCAGAGCGGGCGATAAGAGCAGCTCTGGCAATGAGAAAAGAACTGAAACTTCTCAACAAAATTTTCCCGGCTGACAGACAGTTTAATATCAGGATAGGAATAAACACAGGCAAAGTTGTAGCCGGAAATGTTGGCTCACCAAAACGTATGGACTATACAGTAATAGGAGATGCCGTAAACGTTGCATCCAGGCTTGAATCCATGGGCGGAGCTGACAGGATACTGATTGGAGAAGATACCTTTAAATCAGTGAAGGGAAAATTCAGGATCAAAAAGATAGGTCCTAAAAAGGTAAAAGGCAAGGCATTGGAAGTAATGATTTATGAAGTTCTTGAATAGCTTACCATTATTGACAGAGATTATCTTTCGGATGAATTATCTTTTTTTCGTATAAAAGTGGCCAGATTTTTTTTCATTAAATCATATTCTTCAGAAAGTTCTTTGTATTTTTCATTACTTTCTGATGCAAGCTGCCTTAATTTTTTCAGCTTTATCTGAAGAGGGGTAATATCCGTATTAATAAAAACGCATTCCACAGCATTGTTTAATGAATTGTGGCATGGAAAAACTCTTGCTATCACATAAACAGCCTTACCGCTTGCGGATATAAACGTTAACTCATGATCAGGAAAAGTCTCACCCTTGATTGTTTTAACAAAAATATTTTTAAATGAGTCTCTGTCACTTTTGGCTACAATAGATAAAGGACTCTGCCCGAGCATATAACTGTAATCGTGCCCCAGAAGCCTGGTACATGCCCTGTTCCAGAAATTAATCTTCCCCTTTGCATCCACTTTAAAGGTAGCCTTTGGAAAAAAGTCAGCCAGATAATCCTGAGCACCTGCCTCAACAGGAATCTGCTTCACTTCCTGAATCGTCTGAATTGCACCTCTTACAGAACCGTCATCACCAAGAATGGGAGCAGCTGTTATAGTTGCTCTGAGCCCGCCGCTTACCCCTTCCAGGCAGGTATTAACCTCAAACCACCCTTTGTCGGATGACACAATATCTTCCTTATAAAGATCTGATAAACTGCTGATATCATCCAGCATTATATCTGCCATGCTTTTCCCCTGGCCGCTCATATGAAATCCTTCCCATACTTCTTTTCCAAGGACTTCTTCCGGCGAGAGACCAGAAATATCACTGCTGGCCCTGTTCCATTGAATGACCCTGTGCCTTCTATCGAGCACGAATGTAGGAAGAGGATATCTGTCAAAAATATTATCCATATATTTTTTTGCTTCTCTGATGGTTTTTGATTTATTCTGCTCCCTCATAAGAGCATCACTTTTTTCTTTTTCAAACAGGAAGGCAAAGAGCAGAATAATTAAAAGACACAAAAGATAGACGCCCATAAAGTAGGTGTCTGCGATTTCAGGCTTAAGAATACTGCTGAACTCATACCCCTTCCTAAACAGGGCAATCAGCAGACCTGTCTGGATAAAAATAATTATTGCCCATACAGAGCCTGACAGGTATCCGTTCAGAAATATCGCAAAAAGAATAAGTCCGGCGTTAAGCATCCATGTGGGGTTGATTATACCGTCATATGATATGGCGCCAGTCTTCCATGACACAACAGCTATAACAGACCACATTACCACAAGAGTGTAATTACCGGCAAAAACAAGATTTCTGGTTACCCTGAGAAGCATAACCCCAACAAACATCAGCATACCGGCAGCTATTAACGTATAAAACAGGGGGAAAGCGCCAATATAAAAGTAAAACAGTCCAAGCACCGGAGAAAGAAGGACCATAGTTAACTGAAAGATGTTCAGAGCTCTGTATTTTCTGAGGATATCAGGATCGGCAAGATCCACACCGCTTGTTAATATATTATTTAGAATATATTCAAAATTCATAAATTCGGTTTGAACTTTATAAGATATATGTTTCTTGTTTTGATATATTGTATATTCGCCACTATTTTATTCTTCAGGTTTCTTGCTATAAGTTATTTCAGCTAACCCATTTTTATCTAAAACAACGTATATTTCCGATGTATTCTCAAATAAATCAAGGGGAGCATCCACACTTGAGGATAGTTCTATCATACAGGTATCGCCAAGAGAGGAGATAGTGTAATCAATGTAATGCCCCTTAGGTATCTTAATTAAAAGATTCTCGGAAATCCGATCAGCAGCACCGTCCGGGAGTTCTCCTCCATGATACACAGACAGAGTCTCCCCCTTTGGAAAATATTCATCATTATCCAGAAAATAGCTGATTTCGCCATCCACAAGACTGTTCAGCATTATCTTAACTTCAGAACCACGGGCCCTCTGCAGCCATTTGTGATAAACAGGGACGGAGGTTACCATCAAAACACCCAGGATGGCGATAACTACCATAAGCTCTGCAAGTGTAAAACCTTTTCTATTCAGATTCATTATCCACCTCCTCATCTCTAGTATTGAATTTAATACCGTCAGAAGACGTAGATATACTACCTGGCTTTGGATTGGCCGGGGACAGGCTATACCTGCCGGAACTATCTTTTACATATACCAGCCGGCCTAAATGATGCCGGTCTTCTCTAGCCATACGCAGATACTTTGGTATGAGGTCATCAAGCTTATCAGGGTAGGTTTTATCCTCATAGTGATAATAACGCCTTATAGAACTGTCCACCTTAAAAATCAGAACCCTTTCATTAGTATAATCGGCTTTCCGCCCTGGGGCCTTCTCTCCACCAAAAAGTATTACTACCCACATCACACTTATGAGTACACATGAGACAACCACAAAATAATGAAACGGTCCCCAGACTATTTTTTTCCTGTCGCGTTTTTTTTCCCTAACTACTGTCCTTTTATCGGCTCTATTTGAAAGTGAACTGCCTACACTGGATACTGTCTGAAGCATGGCACAGTTAAAACAGAAATATTCCCCGGGATTTACTTCTTCTGCACAGTCATCGCATATTGGTATACTGCAGCTTGTGCAGAATTTATCAGCATTGCGGCTTGGGTGGTTTTTACATTTCATTTATTTACCTTTTAAAAGGAGAATTTAAAAATCAGGATATAATACACTGATTAATCAAGAATTAAAAGAGGGGTGAAGATAAAAATAATAACAGATAAAATCACATATTACTGATCATCAGTCAAATCATTACGGCAGTAAGGACAGACAATCCATCCCTGCTGGGCAATTCTTCCGCATTTTGAACAGGACGGTACAAGTACCTTCTTGCAGAACGGACAGTCTCTGAAATCCAGGCTGACCCCTCTTCCGCAGGAAGGACATATGGTTGTAAGCTCTTCCTTCTGCTGAACAGCCTTAAGTACCTCATCAAGAGTGGTAATACCTGCTTCCACTTTTTTAAGCCCGCTGACGCCTAGAGTGGTCATACCTGTTGCAAGGGCTGCCTCTCTTATCGTATCAACAGAAGCTCCATTCTGGATCAACTCTCTGATTTTGTGACCTAAAACCATAACCTCATCAATTACTGTTCGCCCCCTGTAGCCCAGCTGACCGCAATTACGACAGCCTGCACCACGGTAAAATTTAAAAGGGAGTTCATTTTTATCAAGGCTTAAACGTGTGAGGAGATCAGGGTCAGGAATATATTCCTCTTTGCAGTCAGGACATATTTTCCTTACCAGACGCTGGGCAACTATCCCGAGAATGGATGAAGATATGAGATAAGGCGGCATTCCTATATCCACAAGCCTTGTGATTGCAGAAGGGGCGTCATTTGTATGGAGTGTGGAAAAAACAAGGTGCCCGGTAAGAGATGCCTGCAGAGATATTTCTGCTGTTTCCATATCCCTTATTTCACCAATCATAATCACATTTGGGTCCTGCCTTAAGATTGACCTTAGTATATAGGGGAAAGTAAGCCCAACTTTTTCATTGATCTGAACCTGGTTTATTCCCGGAAGCTCGTATTCGACCGGATCTTCAACAGTTATAATATTTACTTCTTCCGATCTTACTTCCCGCATACAGGCATAGAGAGATGATGTTTTACCGCTTCCTGTGGGGCCGGTAAAAAGAATCATCCCCTGGGGCTGACTGATAAAATTTTTTATAGTCGAAAGGCTTCTGGGCATTAGTCCCAGTTCATCAATACTGAGAAACGCATCATCTTTATTGAGTATTCTTATAACGGCCTTTTCACCGTAATAGGTAGGCAGAGTAGAAACACGAAGATCAACAGACAGATTTTTTGATCTCACCCTTATCCTGCCGTCCTGGGGAAGTCTTCTCTCTGCGATGTCCATTCCGCCTAGAACTTTTATACGTGAAATAATAATTGGCTGTGTCCATTTGGGCAGCTTGGGCATTGAGTCCTGCAGAACACCGTCGATACGGTTTCTGACGCGGACATGACTTTCCTGAGCCTCAATATGAACATCGCTGGCTCCCCTTTTTATGGCATTTCTGATGATAAGATCCACCATTTTTACAAATGGAGAATCTTTGAACTCTTCAACGGTGTGCTCTTCTTCCTCTTCAATTCCGTCATCAGGAAGAAATTCCATTATTTCATCGTTGTCATATTCACTGGCGACTTCGCTGAGACTTTTCTCAGGATTATAATGTCTCTGAAGCACATCTAAAATCTGGCTTGCTGTAGAAATAGTAGGTTTTATATTATACCCGGTTATAAACTGGAGATCCTTGATCATATTCAAATCAAGCGGATCCGCCATTGCCACCTGGAGTATATTATTATTTACGGCCAATCCCACGCAGGTAAATTTGAGTGCAATTTCCTTTGGTATTGTTTCAAGGATTTTAGAATCAATGTCATGATCACTTAAATCTATATATTCGATCTTGAGCTGAAGAGCGAGAGCAAGGGCCATCTCTTCCTCGGAAATGAATTTCATTTCAATGAGGATATCTCCCAGCCTTCTACCGGTTTCCTTTTGAACCTTTAGCGCTTCAGCCAGTTTCTCAACGCCTAGAAGTCCTGTCTCAACCAGAAGTTCGCCAAGTTTTCTTCTGGAAAGTGTATCCCGTTTTACCGGAGATTTTTCCTTTTTCCCAGCTCGTTCATCAGCCATTTCTTTACCTGAATACACAATAAAATCTAAAACAGTGCATATTTTTCCATCTAAGGATACCCCGCTGTACACCAGCAGGGAAATAATAATCTTTCTTTTATTTTGACATCAAATTTTTAATAATATAATTAGATATCTAAAATATAGGAAAATATCAACAGGTTAATAAATATCGAGCTGCCTTAAAGTTTCAAAAATTGCGTATTCTCTGCATAAGGAGTCTGACTATTTTTTCATATAAAAATCATTATCAGTCAGCCTTAATTTTATATAAAAAATGATTAATTCCAGACCAGACATCAAGGATCTTCTAAGAGGGGCAATTATATCAGTTGTTTTTCTCCTGCTTTCATTTCAGTCTCTGAGCTTTTTTGAATCAATAGAAAAGTTTCTTTACGGGATAGAAATGCGCTTTGCTCTTGCTCCGCCTGTAGGTGCAGGAAAAATATCCATGGTAAATATTGATAAAAAAAGCATCAACAGGCTTGGACCATGGCCATGGCCAAGATCAGTTATTGCAGAGATGATTGATAAGCTCGGAAAAAACGGGGCAAAACTTATTGCGCTCGACCTGGATGGTCTGGACAGAAAAGAACCCAACCAGGGTCTCATGGAGATAGAAAAGCTTAATGACAGGATAACTGCCATGGAACTCCCCGCGGAAAAACGCGGCCAGCTTAAAGATATGCTCTCCGACATTGAGACCAAGCTAGATAATGACAACGCCCTTGCCGCGGCGATAAAAAACAGCGGAAATGTAATTTTACCGGCAAAAGGTTTCAACAGTGAAACAGACCCTGTCATGAATGAGGTTTATACTTCAGGTATAGAGAAAATGAAGATTTTAAATCCTCACCCTGACAGTGATTCACTGTATAAGTTCAATAATATTCTTCTTCCGTTCCCGGAACTGGCACAAAACTGTACAGGAATAGGTCACAATAACCTGTCGCCTGAAAACACCATGTCAGGAAGGGGACACCTCCTGTTTTTTAACTTAAAAAGCAATTTTGAGGATAATATTATCCCCTCGATGCCCCTTAGAATTGCCCTGGAGTATATGGGAGGGGAAACCTTCAGCATGGCATTTCCGGACGGAGAAGTTATGCTGGACGGCAGAACCATTCCTGCACAAAAGGGCGAACTGCTTATCAGGTTTCTGGGAGGACGCCGTTCCTTCCCATATTATTCTTTTGCAGACATCTACAATGAAGACCATATTCCTTTTCAGTTATTCGACGGTAAAATAGTGCTTATCGGTTATACAGCTGATGCAGGGGTAAAAATCAACACTCCTGTTGACCAGGCTATGCCGAGAATCGAATTTATTGCCAATGTCGTCCAGTCTCTTATAGGCCACAGTTATATAAAACGGCCCGGAGCAATGACATACATAGAGGCATTTATTCTTATAATACTGGTAATGTGCTTTTCATTTGTACTGCCACGCAACTCGCATATAAACCGCATCTGTATAATTATAAGCCTGTGCATCATAATTGTTATAGTCGGAGCTATCTCATTTGTTGTTATGGATGTATGGATCAAGACAATCTATATACTGGCAGCAGTTGTTGTCCTCTACTTTGAATTACTGGTAGAAAACATAGTTGCCAGCCAGAAAATGATGGGCATACGTTCCGAAGAGTTCATGGAATCAAACAGGATGCTTGGATTGAGCTTCCAGAGTCAGGGACTGCTTGACCTTGCATTTGAAAAATTCAGAAAATGCAACCTCGACAACTCCATGAAAGATGTTATCTATAATCTTGGGCTTGACTACGAAAGAAAGCGCATGCTTAACAAAGCTATAAGCGTTTATGAATATATAGCAGAAAACGATATTGATTTCAGGGACCTTGAAGGCAGAATAGCCATGCTGAGACAGGCTATAGGCGCAACAGCCATTTCACCTAAAAACCGGAAAAAAGATGAAAAGATACTGGTAGTTAATGACCTTGAGATAAAACCGACTGTTGGTAGATATGAGATAGTGAGAGAGATCGGTCAGGGGGCCATGGGAGTGGTTTATGAGGCGAAAGATCCTAAAATAAACCGTCCTATTGCCATTAAAACCATACGTTTTTCTGATGAATTTGAAGAAGAAAGAGTAAAGGAAGTAAAAAACCGCTTTTTCAAAGAAGCTGAAATCGCAGGGAAACTTTCCCATCCATCCATTGTATCAATATATGATGCGGGTGAAGATTATGATCTAACCTACCTGGCAATGGAATATCTCGATGGAAAAGATCTGCGTAACTACAGCAAAAAAGATACACTTAAACCTCTTAAAACAGTACTTCAGATTATAAGCGATGTTGCTCTTGCTCTTGATCATGCTCATCAAAGGGGTGTAATTCACAGGGACATCAAACCCGGCAATATCATGCTTCTCAAAAACGGAAAAGTAAAAGTCACAGATTTCGGTATCGCAAAGGCAATGTCATCCACCCAGACAAAAAGCGGTGTAGTACTTGGCACACCAAGCTATATGTCTCCCGAACAGATCAACGGCCAGTACATTGACGGAAGATCCGATATATTTTCTCTTGGTGTTGTCCTGTTTGAAATGCTGTCGGGCCAGGTGCCCTTCCACGGGAAAAACATAACAAACCTGCTTTACCAGATAGCCCAGGGAAAACATCCATCCATAAGAGATATCAATCCGAAAATCCCCAAGGTATGCGAACAGATAATAAACAAGGCCCTTGAGAAAAAACCGGAAGACAGATTTCAGACAGGCACCGAAATGGCCAAATATCTTACGGCTACATTAAAAAGAATTGATGAGGCGGGAAAGCCTAAAAGTGAAAATGAATAAGGGGAATGACTTTCATCATTCCCCTTTTGTTTTATAAACAGATCTTTATATCTTTTTATCTGTTAAAGACCGTTCTGAAGTTCACAGGCCATTAAAGTCTGCTTGCAAAGTACAGATGTTGTTACAGATCCAACGCCTGCAGGCACCGGAGATATTTTTGCAACAACCGGTTCTGCTTCCTGAAAATCAACGTCTCCGCAGTATTTTCCAGGGTTATCAGGATCAGCATTTATACCGACATCAATAACGATCTGACCTTCACTTACATAATTGCTTTTTATCATCTTGGCACGTCCGACTGCTGCGATAAGGATATCAGCGTCCTGACATACAGAAGGAAGATCTTCGGTTCTTGAGTGACAGATTGTAACTGTTGCATTTTCCTTTAAAAGAAGCATGGCAAGGGGCTTGCCGACAACCATGGACCTGCCTACAACTGTACATTTTTTACCCTTAAGCGGAATATTGTAGAAATGAAGCATATCCATACATGCGGTAGGTGTACATGGAGGAAAACCTGTAGGATCATCAGTAAAAATCTTTGCAGCACCTGCAGTTGTAAGACAGTCAACGTCTTTTTCTACCGGTATAAGCTCTCTGATTTTCTTTCCGTCCAGGTTGTCAGGAAGGGGGAAAAACATAAGAATACCATGAACGTCTTTCTTTTCGCCTATTTCGGTTACTGCCTTTTCAAGTTCATCCTGAGCTATATCAACAGGGAACTCAAAAACTTCACAGTCCATACCTACTGCAGCACATGTCTTTTTTGCTCCGCCTTCGTAGAAAAGATCATCAGGCCTTGCGCCTACGCGGATGATACCAAGTTTCGGAGATATATTTTTTGCCTTGAGAGCTTCAACTTTTTTTGCAAGCTCTTCCTTGGTTGCATCTGCAACCGGCTTTCCTTTGAGAATTTCAGCCATTTAAAAGCTCCTTATTATTTTAATTTATCCATTACAATATTAAATGTGTCATCTGCCAGTCTCTGTCCTTCTGCCAGCAGTGTATCCATTTCCTTCTGCATATCGTTCTTGAAATCTGCGTCTTTAATAGTACCCAGATTGATAACGATATTAAGACTTGCGGCAACAAGGGCGCTTTTCAGGAAAACAACACCGCAGCCGACATCGGAAATAGCAATTTTGGTTCCTATCTCACCCATTCTTGCGTGAATTTTGATACCCTCAAAACATTTGCGCATAATTTCTATTGGAACAGAACAGGCCAGCTTGCTGCACTCTTCAATGGCTTCAGCTTTAGCTGCTATTTCTTCAGGTGTATTTTTAGGTAAACCATATGCCTTTGAAAGGGGCTCAAAAACTTCGGCGTCTTTATCAACCAGAGTCTGAAGTTCAGCAATAACATCATCACCGCGTTTTATCAGTTCGATTATTTCAGGTTCAACATCAGCATATTTCTTTTTGCCTGTTGTAAGATTACCTACCATGTTGCTGAGTGCCATTCCAATTGCTCCACCCATGGCAGCAGCGCCTCCTCCACCCGGCACAGGAGCTTTTGATGAAAGAACAGATATAAAACTCTTACAGGAATCATCAAGCATTGACATTTTTATTTCTCCTTTAAAATATGTTTATCATCTATTGCAGCCGCATCAAATGGCTGCCTTCTTAATTACATTAAGATGTGAAATTGTTCACTTTATATTACATGAATGCCCGGAATTTCAAGTATTTTAAGCTTTTTATTATCGCAAACAGAGAAATTATATATTTATCGGGCTGATTGATTACAAAGGCCCTAAACACTGAAATCAGCATATATGCTGCCACCGGCGAGTCATTAGTTTGGCCTATCAACCCTTTGACTTTTTTATTGTTATATAATATTTAGGATTTATTTAAGTTACTAAACTATACCACCAATACCTAAATAAACTTTGATTTACCTTTAACATTCCTTGAAGCAGAGTGTTTGCGTAGCCGCTTACAGTAAGAGCTGTACACGGTTTACATAGTTAGCTGTATAATTCCCGGCACAGACGAACCCGTCCAGGACACCGCAGAAAACAAAATACTAAAAGGAAAAGAATAATCTAAATCAGGAGCGGAACTATGCATAAAAATCTCAGTATCTTACTGCTGTCATGCTTTTTAACTCTATTTATAATTCAAACACAAACTTATGCGGCAAAATTCACCCCGACAGGCACGGGGGCGCAATTCTCGGGAAGCGCCACTTTAGACGTTAATATAAGCGGGCCGCGCTGGGATCTTTATAACCGGGAGCTGGACAATTTTTCAGCATCTGAAAATAAATCCATTACCCCGTCAGGAGACGAAGTTTACAGGGAGCAGGCCCTGATTCAGATCTATAATGATGTCCCTGATTCTTTAAGCTACGGAGATGTAGCTATTGCTGTGAGCGCGCTGTTAGATGCATCTGAAGGCCTTGGCGTCAACTGGATATCCGCCGGCGGAGGAGAAATGGGGCCCTCGGTCCCCTATTTAACATCTACAGACTGGATGGAAAATCACGCCAATTCAGTTTCAGTCGGGTCATCATGTGAAACCTGGGTAAGGCCTCACCAGGCGTCATATCACAAAAAAAGCAGCGACTCATCAGAGGAAAACAATGATGTCTTAAATTCGATCAGTATCAGCGCCAGTGCCGGAGATGAGAATGGAACAGCACAGTACATCATTGAGCCTATGCTGACCGAACAGGCGGGAGACAGTGTTGAGCTGATACTCTATGTCAACCCGACCCGCAGCGATATATATAATACTGAAGAAGGCGTCTCCTTTACCACCAATCTTAATACCAGCTATTCAATACTTCTTAACGGTAATGAAATAGCTCTTCCGGAAGAAGGAGAGGTTAAAGTTGCTGCCCATATCGGGGACATTATAACGATGTCGGCAGGTACAGAGCTTTCATCTGGTGCGAACGGTTACCGAATTCCGGACAGCCAGTATAATTTAACATCTTATCAGCTCCATTCAGCAAGAATAGCTAAATATATTAATGCTTCATTCGCCCCGATGCCCGGATTGATTTATCAGAATCCCATTATCGAGAGCGGTACCCCTGCTGTTTTACCTGCAGTTACCATACTTGAGGATGGACCGGGTATTGATGTACCGGTCTGGTACAGGGCGACAGAGGGTGAAAACATAGAAATAGAAGTCCAGGGTGCAGGGCTGGCAGGTTTTGTAATGCCCGGACAATACAGCAGCAGGAGACCGGTATCCGAAGATGGGGAAGATGACCCGGAAGGGGTAGAGGCATGGTATGACAACGCCGGAACATGGGTAGAAGCAGAAGGGTCTCCTCTTGCTGACGGAGACTATATTACATTTCCGGAAGGCGTTACAAAAATACAGCTCAGAGGAATTGACAGGAGTTCATCTTACTGTTCAGAAAATATTTTCAATGCAGGTCTCATGTTTGACGGAGCCAGTGATAACATAACAGTGGCAATTTCAGATGCCCCTGCCGACAGCAACAGCTCCATAACTCTCAATGTTGAGAGCGCCTGGAACCTTGTTTCTTTTAACCTTAATCCGTCAGATAAAAGAGTGGGAACAGTATTCTCACATATCCATGGAAAGTACAAAAGTGTCTGGGCATACACTGACCATGACTGGAAGGTGTATGATCCTGAAAATCCGGATTTCAGCGACCTTGCAGAAGTCGTGCAGGGAACAGGTTACTGGATAAACATGAATGAAAATGCGGAAATATCAATTTCAGGACAGACGCAGTCCATTAATATCGAATTCGCAGAGGGCTGGAATCTTGTAGGTTATAACTCAACGGAAAGTAAAAATATATCTGAGGCTGTATCTTCTATATCCGGTAATATAATAAGCGTCTGGGGATATAAAGAGGGGCACTGGCAGGTGTATGACCCTGAAAATCCCGATTTCAGCGATCTTACAACTATGGAACCATGTTATGGATACTGGTTTAACATCAGCAGCCCCTGTTCATGGGAACAGTAAATAAGTTCTATTATCTGGAAGGCTTCACCCGGAATAAAAAATTCGGGTGGAGCCTTCCGGGTACGGCTATAAGCGGTTAAATCATTCCCCTGAGATTCCGTCAAACTTTTCAATAATATTATCAATTCTCCAGGCATAAAGCTTAAAGGGCGTTGGATTATCAGAGGACACCGCACTGTATTCATTTTCTTTTTGAGTAAATATTTTAATTGAGTGTTCCTTTTCATCGGTCACCTTAATAACATACATAGGATCACCCTGAACTTCACTGTTATCATAAATATATTCCGAGCATTTAATTTCAAGAATATCATTAAGTATGGCTGCTGCGGCGGCATTATCAACCGTTTTGCCTTCAGCATTCTTCCACTCATATGAAGGCTGTGTATCCCCCTCTATCTGTTCTGTGCCCGTTCTGGTTAAGCTCAGCTTTTTCCCGTCTTTAATAAGCTCAATATACCCGATATCTTTACTTTCAAAGGATATGACTGTTTTATCCCTGATCTCATTCATATCAGTGGTGAAAATATCTCTCAGGTCGCCCCTTGCATGAAATACCCTGTCACCATTTTCAAGTTTTAAAAATGTAAAATCACGAATTTCAGTCTGATAGCCTATTTCTACAGATCTGGCATTACTGCCTTCTGACACGGCTTTCACAGAAAGCTTCTTTTTATCATCAAGGCCGTACCTCATATAATCCTTTGAATCTGACACCACTGTCACAAGTTCCGGTGCAGACAGAAAATCGAGCATTTTTTCAACCTTGTATGAATCTGCAGTATACTTTTCAGGCTCAATCACCCACCGGTCATTTTCCCTCACCAGAGCCAGCTTTTTACCGGACTCCTCGATAACAATACCAGAAATATCCGAACCGATAATTTCAGAAACCTCCGGTATTTCATACTGAATCCTGTTTCCTTTTCTTAAAGCTATGTAAAGAACAAGCGCTGCAATTACTGTAAAGAGTATTATGTATTCTTTTTTTAATTTCATTTTTAACCTCCGGAATTTTCTAACTGGAAAACATAGCCTGGATTGCACGTTTTCTCTTAACACGTACTCCCCATATGATCAGGCCGAAGATTCCGACTATTACCGGAAGACCTATAATATTAAAATATTTTATAGCGGATTTCGCATTTGCAGAGGTAACTGCCAGGGGATTGAGGTTACCCTTTTTACCTCTCATCACGGCGGTATCTTCATGGCCGTTAAGATAATCAATAACATTCATCATAAAAACCGCATTGGGGTTACTGCCTTCGGGGCTGATAAGAGAGTTCTTTAAAACCTCGGAAGTACCGATTATAAAAATCTTTCCGGGCTTACCCTTATCTATTTTTTTACCGGCACTGTTTACCTGTTCAACATCGATAACCGGTTTTTCATCATCCTTTTCCTCTTCCTTTTTTTCAGTATCTTCAGTCTCGCCATCATCCTTTTTATCCTGCTCCATTACAGCAGCAGGCACAGGCTTACCCGCAAAATAACTCGTAAAGCTGCCTTCAACTGTACAGGCCAAAAGATTTTTCTTCATCTCCGCATCCGGTCCCGGAGGCCCCATCATCAAGGGGTTAAGGTTAAGAGGCTCATGCATTTCCCAGGATTTTTCAGAAGAGGTAAAAAGCTTATGAAGTGTAAGCCCTTCTTCTTTAATGCGTGCTTCATCAATAACTACAGGAGAACTCTTCTGAACAAGAAGTCCCCTTATATTTTTCATAAAGGGCAGCTCTTTACTGATGTTCTCATCCCTGATCTGGGGCACATAATAAAGGGGCTGCTCTCCTCCGCCGTATTCATCAGGGAGCTGAGCCCTGTAGCTTTCCTCATCAAAAACTATAGACTTACCGATGTTTATGCCCCAGTGATTAAGCAGTTTATCAAGACCCGTATCAACGGGCATATACTGCGCGCCGCCCTGACGGGACTGAATCTCATTAAATGAATCAACAAAAAAAGCAATGCTCTTTCCCTGCATTAAAAACTGGTCTATCTGATACAGTTCATAATCGGAAAACGGCTCTTTGGGCCCGGCAACAACAAGGCAGTTTAGGCCTTCAAGCATGTCCCTGTCTGTAAGTTTCACTTCCTTTATTGAATAACTTTTTGAAGTAAGCTGGCTGAAGTTTGAAATACTTCCCTGGTCGGGCATACCGGGGATACTGTATCCTCTTCCTCTCAGGCTGACAGAACCGTGATCAGCAAGGTATCCCAGGTTTTCATTTATATCCACAATAGACTCAATGCTTTTCTGAAGAACTTCCTCAACCTCTTTCATATCAGTAAGCTGGTAAATATCCTTTGCCTGCCCTGCCCCGAAAATCGGGATCTGATATCTTTCAAGCAGCGGCACCTCAAGTACTCTGTCTTTGTATTCAATAATAAAACCTATTGATCCCTGACCTGCCTTAATACCCTCTTCTGGTACATCCGGCCACTGCATTGTCATAATGCTGTACTTTTCAACAAGACCGGAAAGGGCCGGATCCTTTGAAGGATCAAGCGCCTCATATTGAAGAGTATCAAAACTTTTACGATTAAGTCTTTCTACAATCTCTTCTATTCCTTCCGGAATAGAAGAAACTGCTTCCTTTTCAAGCCCCATAAAGGGTGCAATTTCGGGAAGTGTTGAAGAAAGAAACAGCCTGAGTTTTATTTTATCATCAAGCTTCTGAAAGGTGCTTATCTTATTATTCAGCTTCTGAATGGAAGTGGTAAGCTGATATTCAAGCCTGTCAGTTGATGTAACAGCAGGTATCCTTTCAATCATGTCACCGTGAATAATTACCATCCCCATATAGGCCACCTTAAACTTGACCTCATCCTGCTCAAGGGCCTGAATCTGGACCGGCCGTATCCCGTAGCTGGAAGCAAGCTCCTGGTTTTTCATTACCTCTTCATCCGCAGGACCTTCCTGCTGACTTACATCATAAAATTTATAGTTAAAGTATTTATTCCCGGAAAGGGCATACTCATCAAGAAGATCATGAATATATTTTTCTACGCTGTTATAGGGCGCAGGAAGATTTTCTGTAAAAAAGACATATATGGTAAGGGGCTCTTCAAGAGTTGATACTACTTTTTTACTCACATCAGAAAGGGAGTAGGCCTTGTTTGAAGTAAGATCAACCCTGAAAAACATGGTAAATCCAGCAATATTAATAAGAACCACAACTGCCAGATATATAAAAAACTTTAAAAGATCGCCTGATCGCTCGTTAGATTTCATATTGATCATCTCCTTAATTCTTTCTCTGAATTACCAGGTTGGCGCCGTAGATACCGATAAAACTCATGCTGATAAAATAAAGGATATCCCGGGTATCGATTATGCCTTTTGAAATATTCTGGAAGTGATAGTTTGACCCGATATATTCAACATATGTGACTGCATCTGCCGGCACAAAAAAGAGCATCCTGTCAATAAGTACAAGGGCAAAGCAGATGGCCATACCTATAATAAATGATATGATCTGATTTTTTGTAAGGGATGAAGCAAAAAGACCAACCGCAGAAAATGTTGCACCAAGAAGCAGCGCCCCGATATATCCGCCGATTACAGGGCCCCAGTCAAGCTGACCGATAAAGGAGATAAATACGGGGTAAGAAAGTGTCGGGACAAGCATGGCCGCAATAAATACAAGCGAAGCAAAAAATTTTCCGAGCACAATATCACTGTGTGTAACAGGCATTGTTAAAAGTATCTCATATGATCCGGTGCTTATCTCTTCGCTGAAAAGCCGCATGGTAACGGCCGGTACAATAAAGGCAAACACAAAGGGAAGGAGTGAAAAAAAATCCCTCATACCGGCCTGGTTATATAGAAAAAAGGTAGAGAAAAAGAACCAGCCGGTTACAAGCAGAAAAACCGATATAACAATATAGGCAATGGGTGAAACAAAATAGGCCTTAAACTCTTTTTTAAAAATATTATAACATTGACTCATCTCAGTTCTCCCTGGTTATGTCTCTGAATATTTTTTCAAGGGTCTGTACTCTGTGATGGAACTCTAAAAGAACCCAGTCGTGCTTTTTAATCCGCCTATAAATTTCTTCACGCGGGTCATTCTCAGACCCGCAGCGCAGGGTAATTTTCACAATTCCATCTTCATCACTCTCTTCAACAATCTCGCCGGCCCCGTCTATCGAGCCAAGCTCATTTTTGACATCTTCAAGTGAAGCGTATTTGAGTGATATATTGATAAAAAACTCCCGGCCCATGCTTTCCCTGAGTTCATCAATGGTTTGATCGGCGGCTATTTTGCCCCTGTTAATAATGATGATCCTGTCACAGGTGGCCTCTGCCTCGCTTAAAATATGGGTCGAAAGGATAACCGTTTTTTCCTTACCTATCTCACGGATAATATCCCGTATTTCAACTATCTGGTTAGGGTCAAGCCCGGAGGTTGGCTCATCAAGGATAAGTATTTCAGGGTCATCCATCATTGCATGGGCAAGTCCTACACGCTGCTTGTACCCCTTTGAAAGATTGCCTATGGGCTTGTGCATTGCTTCCCTGATGCCGCATAAATCAGCAACTTCTCTTAAACGGGAGTCTATCCTCTCTTTTTCAATGCCCCTTACTTCAGCCACATATTTGAGGTAATCATAGGCAAGCATTTCATCATATAAAGGAGCTGATTCCGGCAGATACCCTATGAGTTTTTTTATCTCAAGGGGATTTTCATTAATGTTATAGTCCTTGATTTTTATGCTGCCGGATGAAGGTTTAAGGTATCCGGTAATCATCCTGAGAGTAGTTGATTTACCGGCACCATTGGGCCCGAGCAGCCCGACTATTTCACCTTTTTTAATATCAAGGCTTATCTGATCTACAGCACACTGGGCGCCGTAATATTTTGTCAGTCCTTCAGCGCTGATCATAACACTTTCTCCTAATTAATTTTCAGTTCAACAGTTACAGGGATTTATAATTTAAATTAAAATATTTGAAGAAACATCATAAAATCAAAACTTCGGACAAAAGAAAAGTCCAAATATCTATAGACATAAAAATTTACATTTTGTTCCGTTTTTTTTATCTACTTTAAAGCTCAATATTGATGACTTAGTGCCAATTCCGTAAATAAGGCAGCTAACCACGGAGGACACGGAGTTCACGGAGAAAAACAAAAGCCAAAAAATCATGCCTCACACAAAGCCGCAAAGTCACAAAGATAAGGCTTAAAATGATTTTTATATTAACGAAAGATTAGCAGTTATCTTTTCAGATAAAATATATTTTGCATCTTTTGGAGTTTCTCTTGCTGGATTCCCCGATCAAGTCGTGGAATGACGATGGGGGAGGCCGTCATTCCACGGCTTGACCGGGGAATCCAGTTTTTAATGGTGATAAATCCCGGGAAAATCAAAATGTCAACATGCGTACTTTTTAAGTGATTTGCTTTTTAAAAATAAAACAGCACCTAATTTAATTAAACAACATTGGACGCAGCGCGCCCCTGCGGCATTTTCGATTGCCGCCTGACATTTGTATAAAAGGTCTCATTATCTTGTAGACGCCGACCCTTGTGTCGGCCCGCAAAAAGAATGGAGATTGTTAAAAACATGAGATTTGGACCGCTACCGAACAAAGCAGGCAGTGAGCATCCTTTTTCAGGATGAGATCAGCAGATAACTGCCCGCAAAATCCGCACATGTAAAAAAGGTAATTTGATCTCGTCCTGAAAAATGATGCCGCTGCCGTCAAATATCCGTGAAGATCGCAGCTTGCTTTAAAACAAAAAAGGCTCTCTTTACCCCAAAAATCAGGTTTTTAGTTTATTTAAAAGCTTTTCATGAATATCATCAAAAGAGCCGTTTGACATAATAAGAACAACATCTCCTGAAGCAGCATTTGCCGTAATCATCTCGAGCAGTTTTTCGGTGGAGTCTCCATAAAATGCATTTATCCCCCTGCTCTTAAGCTCTTCTACAAGAGATTCGGAAGAAAACCGGTCATCAGCCGGAACCTTTTCCATCATAGGAGGCTCCGGAATAAAAACAAGATCAGCAGAATCAAAGGCCTCGCTGTACCTCTGCTGAAAAATACCCCTTCGGCTTGAGTTTGATCTCGGTTCAAAAACAGCAATCACCCTTCGTCCCTCATAACGCCCTTTGACTGCCTCAATGGTTTTTTCAACTGCAGTGGGGTGATGAGCAAAATCATCCAGCACAAGTATGCCGTTTTCTTCGCCCCTTATTTCCTGTCTTCTTTTTACCCCTTTAAATGTGCCGATTGCAGGAGGAACCTTTTTGACCGGGATATCTATAAAATCAGACAAGGCCACGGTTGATAGAATATTGGAAATATTATGCTTTCCATACAGCGGGCTTACAAGGGAAATATACTCAGAACCCTCTTTAAGTATCTTTACATATGTGCCGGCTTCTTCATTTTTAATATCAACTGCTCGCCACATGGCATTTTCGTTATATCCATAGGTCCACACCCTGCACTTTGCCTTACCCGCCACTTTCATCACAACCGGATCATCACTGTTTGCTATAATCAGCCCATCGGAAGGCATTATATCAACCAGCCTGCTGAAACTTGAAATAACATGGTCAAGATCCCGGTAGATATCGGCATGGTCAAATTCAATACTGGTTATGATTGCAACAAAGGGCGCATAATGTAAAAACTTGGGACCTTTATCAAAAAAAGCGGTATCGTATTCATCCCCTTCAATAACAAAGTAATTTCCCTTACCAAGCTTGAAACTGCTTTTAAAATTATTGAGTATTCCCCCAACCATGTAGCCGGGCTCCAATCCGCAGTGGTCTAAAAGCCAGGAGCATATTGCCGAAGTTGTGCTTTTCCCATGGGTTCCGGCAATAACAATGGATTTTTTATCCTCAATGGCAAAATGCCTTAAGGCCTGGGGAAGAGAAAGGTAACAGACATCAAGCTCCGAAAGCCTGACAGCTTCCGGATTAACTTTTGTAATAACATTGCCTACAATTACAAGGTCAGGCACAGGCTCAAGATTGTCCCCGGAATAGCCTTTTTTAATCTCAATCCCCATTTCATTTAAAAAAGTGCTCATGGGCGGGTAGACATTCTGATCCGATCCTGTTACATAATACCCCCTGTTTTTAAGTATGCCTGCAAGGGATGCCATAGCGGTTCCGCATATCCCCATCAGGTGAATATGCTTTATTTCAGATGGTACTTTATTAAGTTCTTTATTCAGAATACTGTTTGTTTCAGGGGTATTTTTTTGAAATTCCATAAAATTTTATTGCCTTTTTAAAAATATTTATTTATGTTTACGGGTTCATATTTAATATCAGGAGTCAGAAAATGTCAAAAGTTTGTGATATTTGCGGAAAAGGGCCGCGGGTTGGATATAGCGTTAGCCATGCTCATAACAAAACAAAAAAGATCTGGTATCCCAACCTGCAGAAGGTAAGAACCATTCAGAACGGCCAGACAAAAAGAGTCAAGGCCTGTACAGACTGTATCAAATCAGGACGCGCAACAAAATACTAGTTTCCTGACTGTTTTATACCACGGCTGTACACAATTAAGCTTTATAAAGGAAAGGGAGCGTAATGGAAATTTAAACCCTTTCCACAATTAAAACGTTTTCAACTTTTTTAATCGCTCCCATTATTTCCTCAAGCTGTTTGTAGCTTTTAACTTCTATGGTAAAAAAGGAAACTCCTTTTTTATCCATGGTTGTCTTAATTTCCGCCTTGATGATATTGGCTTCCTTTTTTGCCATTATCGAGCTTACATCCGCAAGAATACCTTTTCTATCAACAGAGGTTACCTTTAACCCGGCCATATATACATCTCCATCATTCGGAGACCACTGCACATCAACAACCCTTTCCGGGTCCGAATTCAGGATATGACTGCAGTTGTATTTATGTATGGTTACACCGCGCCCCCTTGTAATAAACCCGAGCACATGTTCTCCTGGAAGAGGCTGACAGCAGTTGGCAGAGCGGACAAGCACATCATCAACACCCTTTACAGTTATCCCTTTACTGGTTTTTCTTCGGGTAATTTTGGAGACCACCTTACGCATAAGGTTGCCTTCATCATCCTTATCAATACCGAGTTTTGCCTTGAGCTTTCCCAAAACCTGGCTTGAAGACACCTTTCCGAAGCCCACATTTGCATACAGGTCATCCAGCGTCTGAAAAGACATATCTTTGGCAACAGCTTCAAGGTCTTTATTCTTTAACACATTTGAAAAACTCAACTGTGACTGATCAATATTTTTTTCAAGGATATTTTTACCGATAATAACACTCTCATCCCGCTCTTCTTTTTTAATCCACTGCCTGATCCGGGATTTTGCCCTGGTTGTTTTTACAAAATCCAGCCAGTCTTTATGAGGGTGCTGTTTATTGGTGGTTATTATCTCTATAATGTCCCCGTTTTTTAAGGTATAGCGGAGAGGAACCATCCTGCCGTTTACCCTTGCGCCGGAACATTTTTCACCTACCTCGGAGTGAATACTGTATGCAAAATCAACAGGAGTTGCGCCCTTGGGAAATTCTTTTACATCACCATTGGGAGTAAAAACATACACTTCGTCAGGAAACAGGTCCATCTGGACCATCTCCATAAACTCCTTCGGGTCCTGAAGATTTTTCTGCCATTCCAAAAGCTGCTTAAGCCAGGCAAACTGTTTCTGATCGGTCCCGCCGCCCTTGATACCTTCCTTGTATTTCCAGTGGGCAGCAATTCCTTCTTCAGCCACCTTATCCATTTCCCAGGTTCTTATCTGGACTTCCATGCGATGAGCGTCCGGACCTATAACGGATGTATGAAGCGACTGATACATGTTCGCCTTCGGAAGGGAAATATAATCCTTAAACCTTCCCGGAATCGGCTTCCAGGTTGAATGAATAAGCCCTAAAACCTCATAGCATTCTTTGAGTGTATTTACGATAACCCTGAAGGCAACCACGTCATAAACCTGGTCTACGGTAAGGTTCTGCTCCTTCATTTTCTGGTAAATACTGTAAAAATGCTTGTGCCGGCCCTTTATTGTAGCAACAACACCGTACTCCTTGACCTTCTGGCCTATAAGCTCTTTTACTTCGAGAATGAATTTCTCCCTGGCGCCGCGTCTTTCTGCGATTCCGGTATTTATCATCTTGTATATTTCAGGTTCAAGGTAGTAGAGACAGAGGTCTTCAAGGTTGGATTTAAGCCAGTAGATACCCATTCTGCCTGCAAGAGGAGCGTAGATATCCATTGTTTCCCTGGCAATCCGGGTCTGCTTTTCGGGGGTATGAAACCCCAGGGTGCGCATATTATGAAGCCTGTCCGCAAGCTTTACCATTATAACCCTTATATCGGTTGTCATGGCGAGGATCATCTTCCTCATATTTTCTGCCTGCCGCTCCTCAGTGCTGCTGAACTTGATTTTGCTTATCTTGGTAACACCGTCAACGATATTTGCGGTTTCCTTACCGAAAAGACGTTCTATTTCCGAAAGCTCTGCATCCGTATCTTCAATGGTGTCATGAAGCAGACCGGCAACTATGCTGACAACATCCATCTTCATTTCAGTAAGCAGGTAGGCAACCTCAAGGGGATGAGAAAGGTAGGGGACACCAGACAGCCTTACCTGTCCCTGGTGTACCTTGGCCGAATATACATATGCTTTTTCCACAAGGCTTATATCTGCCTTGGAGTTATAACTGAACAACCTGGATGTTATATCGTTGAGTCGAATCATATCTTAATCTTATCTCTTTCAGACACGCCTGTATATATCATCAGACCATTTTTCTGACTTCCGCAACAAGCACTTCTGCCAGTTTATCTTCAGGAAGCTTTTTAACCACTTCACCCTTTTTAAATAAAACACCTTTGCCCCGTGCTCCTGCGACGCCTATATCGGCCTCCTTTGCCTCTCCGGGGCCGTTGACGACACAGCCCATAATAGCCACTTTTAACGGAGCGGTAACATCAACCAGTTCATTTTCAACTTTTTCTATAATGCTGAAAAGATTTATTTCGCATCTCCCGCATGTGGGACATGAAATTATTTCAGGGCCGCGATGCCTGAGATCAAGCGCACGGAGTATTTCATAGGCAACCTTTATTTCTTCAACAGGGTCTCTTGAAAGAGATACTCTTAATGTATCTCCAATACCCCTGAGTAAAAGTGTTCCTATCCCTATTGAATTTTTAACTGTACCGGAAATAAGCGTCCCGGCCTCGGTAATCCCCAGATGAAAAGGATAATCTGTCCTTTCCGCCAGCATCTCATAGGCCTTTATACTGTTAAGAACATTTGATGATTTTAAAGATATTTTAATATTCCTGTAATCAAGCTCCTCAAAGAGCTCAATATGCTCCATGGCGCTTTCAACCATTGCCTCGGGAGTCGGATGCCCGTATTTGGCCAAAAGGTGCTTTGATACGGAACCGCTGTTGACGCCTATTCTTATGCATGTGTTTTTTTCACCGGCCACCTTAAGGATTTTTTCAACCCCTTCCCTGTCGCCAATGTTTCCGGGATTTATTCTTATACCGTCGGCTCCGCCTTTTATTGCGGCAATTGCAAGCCGGTAGTCAAAATGAATATCCGCTATTACAGGCACATCAACATTATCGCATATTTCAGCAAAGGCACGGGCTGCGTCTTCGTCAGGTATGGCAATACGGACTATCTCGCATCCGGCATTTTTAAGGTCATTCACCTGCTTAATAGTTGCTGCGGCATCTCTTGTATCAGTATTGGTCATTGACTGCACCGACACAGGAGCATCTCCCCCAATGGGGAAATCCCCGAGCAAAATCTGTCTGCTCTTTCTTCTTTTTGAATATTTCTCAGTCAAAATAGGCGCCTCGCTAAAAAAATAAGCCAACAGCATAATTTCGGCATGTGCATCATGTCAATGAAATAGTCCCATAAAATTATTTATTTTGCACGTCTCTGTTTCAGAACTCCTCTTAAATTGTTTCAGATATAAAACTTAACGTTTATAAATATAAGTATTTATTAAGCAATATCATTGAATACTTTACAAAACAAAAAAAAGGGCTTATTTTGTCAGATTCGCAAATACCGGATTTCACATTTCTGCAGCAATTATAATGTCACGAGTATTTGCAGTAATATCCGGACCGAAAGGAGAAGCAAATGTCCGCTTCAAAAAAAATTCAGACTGCTATTACGCAGGCTTCATGGATAAGAAAAATGTTCGAAGAAGGTGCAAACAGGAAAGCTATTTACGGCGCAGAAAATGTTTTTGATTTCAGCATCGGCAATCCAAACCTTGAACCTCCTGCCGAATTTAAAACAATACTTAAAAATCTTGTAGATGACACCAGCGCAGGGCAGCACAGCTATATGCCCAATGCCGGCTATAATGATACCAGGGACGCTGTTGCAGAATACCTCTCAGCACGCAATTCACAGACTTTTACACGCGATGATGTGGTAATGACAGTCGGTGCAGGCGGAGCCCTCAATGTTATTCTTAAAACAATACTTGACCCCGATGATGAGGTAATAATACCAGGGCCATGTTTTATGGAATACAAATTCTATATTGATAATCACCAGGGAGTGCCGGTATTTGTTAAAAGCAACCCGGACTTTTCCTTTAATCTGGATATTATAAAAGAAGCTGTTACAGATAAAACAAGGGCAGTCCTGATAAACTCTCCCAATAATCCCACGGGTAAGATTTTTTCAAAGGAAGAACTTGACGCCCTTTCCGCGCTGCTTACCGAATTAAGCGAAAAAAAGGGAGAACCCATATTCCTTATTTCGGATGAGCCCTATAAAAAAATAGTATTTGACGGAAACGTTGTACCAAGCATATTTGAAGCATATAAAAGCAGTTTTGTCGCAACTTCCTTTTCAAAGGATCTGTCCCTTCCCGGCGAAAGAATCGGTTATGCCGTGCTCAACCCTGATATAGATGACAGGGCCATGGTTGCAGCAGGGCTTGTTCTTTCAAACAGAATACTGGGTTTTGTAAATGCACCTGCCCTTATGCAGAGAGCCGTAAACAGCCTTTTAAATGTCAGCATTGATGTAAGCGTTTATGAGAAAAAAAGGAATCTTCTGTGTGACGGACTTGCTGCTGTCGGTTATGAGTTCTTCAGACCCCAGGGAGCGTTCTACCTGTTCCCCAAAAGCCCGATAGAAGATGATATAGCCTTTGTCTCGGCACTTAAGGATGAAAACATACTTACAGTGCCAGGAAGCGGCTGCGGAGGCCCCGGACATTTCAGAATAGCCTATTGTGTTTCTGACGAAACCATAATAAACTCTATGCCAGGGTTTGAAAGAGCAATAAAAAAATTCAAATAGGCAGTAAGGCTCCCGGAATAACCGGCAGGAGGATAAAATGTATTCAAAAATATTATCACTCAGGTTCCCTAAAAAAAGCGTTAATGAACCGGTTGTTGTCAACCTGGTTAAAAACTATGACCTGACCTTCAATATTCTTAAAGCTACCGTTTACCCCAGGAAAGAAGGATTGATGGTGCTTGAGCTGAGAGGACATAAAAAAAACTACCTGAAGGGCGTCAAGTACCTTAAGGATATGGGGATAAAGGTTAAAAATATCGGGCATGACATAAGAAGGGATGATGTTAAATGCTTCCAGTGCGGAGCATGCACTGCTGTCTGTCCTACGGGAGCCCTGCATATTAAAAGACCGGAAATGGAAGTTATTTTTGACAGAGAAAGATGCAGCGCCTGCGAGCTTTGTGTTGCAGCATGTCCTGCAAAGGCCATGGAGATAAACTTCGACAGGAGCCTGCTTGAGTAACAAGTTTAAAATGGTAACACTGGGCTGTAAGGTCAACCAGTACGAAACAGCCTCGCTTCAGGAAATACTTACCGCAAAAAACTGGCAGCAGACCGAAACAGCTGCCGACGCAGATGTAGTTATTATCAACACCTGTATAGTCACACAAAGGGCATCCTACCAGTCAAGACAGGCAATACGAAAAGCAATCAGGGAAAACCCGGATGCAAAAATTGCCGTGGTGGGATGCTACCCGCAGGTCTTCCCGGAAGAATTAAAAAAAATAGAAGGCATAAACATCCTTGCAGGAAACCGCGACAAGGTAAACGTACCGGATATTCTGGAAAAGATACAAAACTCCGATGACATGATGATAGCATCATGCGACAGAATGGAGCATAACACCTTTATCAACATGCCGGTCAAAAATTTTCTTGACCGCACAAGGGCTTTTTTAAAAATCCAGGACGGATGCGACTCCTTCTGCAGCTACTGCATTGTTCCATATGCAAGAGGCCCTGTTAAAAGCATGGAACAGGATGAGGTATTAAAATCTATCCGCACCTTTAAAGACCTTGGATATAAAGAGACAGTATTAACAGGCATTCACCTGGGAAAATACGGGAAAGATTTTACAGGAAAATCCGAACTGGCAGGGCTGCTTAAAGCAATAAAAAAAGAAAAGCCGGAATACCGGGTAAGGCTAAGCTCTCTTGAGCCAGTTGAAATAAGTGATGACCTTATAGATATGGTTGCAAATGAACCATGGCTGTGCAGGCATTTTCATGTACCGCTTCAGAGCGGGGATAAAAACATCCTTAAAAAGATGAACAGGCACTACAGCCCGGATATGTTTAAGGAGATTATAGAAAAGATTCACAGCAAAATTCCGGAAGCGGCAATAGGCATTGATATTATAGCAGGCTTTCCGGGAGAAGATGATGAAGCCTTTAACAACGGCTATTCTCTGCTTGAAGAACTTCCGGTATCCTACATGCATGTTTTCCCATTTAGTGCCAGAAAGGGAACTCCTGCCGCAGAATTTAAAGAACAGGTTGATCCTAAGACAATAAAGGAAAGAGCGGCAAAACTGAGGGAACTTGCAAAAAAGAAAAAGGCCCGGTTCTACAAGTCCTTTGAAGGAAAAAAGCTTACAATACTTACCGAGGGATGGGAGTCCGAAGAAGAGGGGCTGATAAAAGGGCTGAGCGGCAACTACCTCAAGGTGCTCATTCACTCTGATAAATTAATTAAGAATGAAATACTGGAAGTGGAAATTCTTAAGCATAAAAAAGATTACCTTCTTGCGGAAAGAATTTAACCGCAGACATTTTCTATTTTTTTTAACAATACATTAAACATCCGCTTCCTTATGCGTGTATCCGCGGTATATTACACCTTTAAAAGCAAAGACTTTTTTTACCGCAGACAGCCGCAGACAAAAGCTTTTTTATTTTTTTTAAAGCTTTAAATGTCCGCGTCCATCTGCGTGTGTCTGCGGTTAATTATTCTTTAGTTTTTGTTTTTAGTAAAGATTTAAACATCCGATTCCTTATGCGTATGCCGCGGTTTATTACACCTTTAAAAGCAAAGACTTTTTTTACCGCAGACAGCCGCAGACTTGCGCAGACAAAAACTTTTTTATTTTTTTTAAAGCTTTAAACGTCCGCGGCCGTCTGCGTGTGTCTGCGGTTAATCCATCTTTTAGCTTTTGTTTTAAAGACTTTAAACGTCTGCGGTTAATACGTCTTTTTGATTTTGTTTTAAAACTTTAAATGATCTTGACCTTCTGCGGTTTATCAATCTTCTAAATCAAGAACCATCCTTTTTATTTCAGCTTTTTCTTTTTTAAAGTTCACAAGAATACCCACCTTGATCCCTGTAGCCTTTAAATAGTTCAACAGCTGAGCCTCATGTATTTTATCTAACTTCTCAACTGTCTTGAGCTCTATAATTACTCTATTTTCGACAAGAAGATCTGCGTAAAATTCACCTACCAGTTCGTCTTTATAAACCACATTAATTGGCGCCTGGGATACAACATTTAGCCCCTGTATTTTTAATTCCTTTAACAGAGCATTTTCATAGACCTTTTCAAGAAAACCTGGACCTAATACCCTGCTCACCTCAAATATTGCCCCATTTATTTTGTATGTAATGTAGTTAAGTTCCATTTTTATTTTACCGCAAATTTTCTTAGATAATATTTTTTCAGTTTTTTTTACAAGGCATTAAGTGTCCGTGTACATATGCATTCGCCCGCAGTTTATCGGGCTTTTAAAAGCAAAGACTTTTTTTAACCGCAGACAGCCGCAGACTTGCGCAGACAAAAGCTTTTATTTTTTAAAAAAACTTTAAACGTACGTGTTCTTCTGTGTGGGGGCATGGTTTATTACGCCTTTAAAGGCAAAATCTTTTTTAACCGCAGACAGCCGCAGACCTGCGCAGACAAAAGCTTTTATTATTTTCAAAGCATTAAATATCTGAGTCCACCTGCGAATGTCTGCGGTTAATCCATCTTTTAGTTTTTGTTTTAAAGCTTTAAACGTCCGCGTCCGTCTGCGTGTGTCTGCGGTTAATCCATCTTTTAGCTTTTGTTTTAAAGCTTTAAACGTCTGCGGCCGTCTGCGAGTGTCTGCGGTTAACCCGTCTTTTTGCTTTTGTTTTAAAGCTTTAATCGTCTGCGGCCGTCTGTGAGTGTCTGCGGTTAACCCGCCTTTTAGTTTTTGTTTTAAAGCTTTAAACGTCTGCGGCCGTCTGCGTGTGTCTGCGGTTAATCCATCTTTTAGCTTTTGTTTTAAAGCTTTAATCGTCTGCGGCCGTCTGTGAGTGTCTGCGGTTAACCCGTCTTTTAGTTTTTTGTTTTTAAGGCATTAATTGTCTGCGGTTAATCATGCTTTCAGCTTTTGTTTTCACCTGCAGTATACGTTATCAGCCCTTTCTTCTCTTCCCGCGCATTTCATCCTTCCAGCTTTTTTTCTTTTTACCCTTTTTTCTTCTTTCCATATCAGGGTCTCTGGCGGCATCGAGTATAAAAGTACCCGGAGTTACATCCGGAGTTTTTTCCTTTTTCTTTACAGGCTTTTCCTCTCTTTTTCTTATTACATCTTTAGGTACAGGCGGGCCCACAATGTGTCTTTTCTGTATTTCAGCCGTGAGATAAAGATCTCCGAATTTATAAAACGGAACACCTTCATCCCCTGCCCTTCCTGCCATTATTTCAAGCAGGACAGGTTTCTGGTCTTTTCTTTTACCTATTCTTTCTGCCTTATCTTTATCGGCACAAAGTGTGTAGTAACTGCCTTCTCTTTCACCGAGCCCTCTGTCCATAACTGTATAGTGGGCTTTTCTTCTTATGGGGGTGTAGAGTATCGGGGGTATATGATCGGCAGGAACATCAAGGTCCAGCTTCCAGTTTCTTTCAACTGCACGAATCCTGTTTTCATCCGCTTCAAAGTTATGCCTTTCATCGCTCACCATAACTTCGTTGATTCTGCCCTGGTTTATATTGCGCCAGCCCTCTTCTTCGTGCATCGCCTGGATGAGCTCTTTAAATGCTACAAACCCGTCTTCATCAGGCACAAGCCCGAACTCACCGGGATGATGCCCCAGCACGTAAATCAAAAAACGGCACAGCTCATGTACTTTTATTTTAGTCTTACTTGCCAATATTCTTCAGTCCTTTTTATTGAAATCATAACAGGAGTTTTTTTATTTTTATTACAAATCATTACAGGAAGGAAATTTCAGGTATATTTTTTTATTCGGTAAAGCCCGGCCCTATTGATTTGGCTGTAATGTCACTTAATTCCGTAATAAGATTAAGATCGTCTTCTCTGAACCCGTAGGGGTTTTCATGGGAATCAATATATATAACACCAACGAGCTTATCATTATTCATAATAGGTGCGCACATAACCGATCCGATTTCCAGCAGCCGCAATGTCCCTGAAAAGGATATTTCTCTTTCATCTTTCACATTGGGAATTACAATGGGTCTTTTAGTTGTAATTACCCGGTCCACAACTCTACGGCTGAACCTGTCATCTTTGCCGTCATCAAGCCTTGACCTTGAAACGACTGTTTCAGACACCTCGCCGTTTGAGCATCCGAAGAATAAAATCATTACCACCCGGTCAACTCTCACAAAGTGGTTCATTATATGATCAAGGAGTCTTCCTATTATTTCATTTACATCAGTTGAAGACCCCAGTACGCCTTTGACCCTGTTAACCAGTTCACTGTTTTTTAAATCGGTTAAGGGTCTTAAAAAAGTGGTATTTTTTTCAATTCCGGAACTGCCAAGCGCCGGGCACATAGAGTTGATAAACGGCGCTATATGGTCAAGGCAGTTTTCACCTATGCATATCAGCGTCATACCTATCAGTATGGGAGTATTTTCATTAATTTTGTGATAACCGTCGGGGGGAATCTGAACTCCGTTAACATAGGTTCCGTTTTCACTGTTCAGATCTTTGATGAAGATAGAGCCGTCCTCTTCAATTATCTCCATATGACGGCGGGATACAGACACATCCCTGATCTGAATATCATTTTCTTCAGAGCGCCCGATATGAACTTTGCTTCCTATGAGTTCATATGACTGGTTTTGGCCGGAACCTGAAAAAATAAAAACTTTTATCATAGCTACCACTATCTGAAATATTATTTGATGGGTCTGGTAACAATCCCCTGATAAACTACCGGTTATATAGCAGTCATTCCTATTCCTGTCAAAACCGTTTATCAGACCTCAGAGACAATATTGTTATCAAAACCCTCTTCAGGAAGCCGTATTGTAAAGACAGTGCCTTTACCAGGTTCACTTTCAACATTAATATCACCGTTATGTTTTTTTATAATATTATAAACAACATTAAGGCCGAGACCGGTCCCCTTGCCCACAGGCTTTGTGGTAAAAAAGGGATCATAAATCTTTTTAATGTTCTCAGGTGCTATCCCGCTTCCGTTGTCCTCTATTTTAACCACAACAAAATCATCTTTATATGAAGTTGATATTCTGATCTCACCCTGCTTATCCATAGCCTGAGCCGCATTTACCAGCAGATTCCCAAAGACCTGGTTAAGCTGCTGCGGCAGACATTTCACCTTTGGAATTTTCCCGAAATCTTTTTTAACATCAGCCTTGTATTTAAGTTCATTCCATACGACATTCAGCGTTGATTCGAGATTTTCATTGAGGTCTGTAAATACCGGATTATCATCCCCGGGATGAGCGTAATTTTTAAGATCCTCAACTATCTTTTTTATCCTCTGGGTCCCCTCTTTTGACTCGGCGATTAAATCAATACTGTCATTCAGTATAAAATCAAGATCAATCTCTTTTTCAAATTTTAAAACATCATCCAGGCTGCATGCAGAATTATCACCGCTTGCCTTTGCAATCTTTTCACATTCGCTTACATACCGTTTATACGCCATAACCATATCACGAATATCATTCTGATAATCGGCGAGAGTGCTGAGGTTACTGCTTACAAAACCTGTAGGATTATTTATTTCATGTGCGACACCGGCAGAAAGCTGACCTATAGAAGCCATTTTTTCCGACTGCAGCAGCTGTGACTGAAAACCTTCCTTTTCTTTTTCAACCTGCTTTCTTGCGGTAATATCTCTCATTATAACAAGATAATGAGGGTTGCCTGCGTAATCAATCACATTGGCGCCGACCTCTACATCTATTTTTTCATTAATTTTACAGTTGATAGCAATTTCACAGGCATCCATGCCGCCGGAATGACTTTCTGAGACAAGGCTTTTTACTTTTTCACTGTTTAGTTCCTTAACCAGACTCTCCAGACTTAACCCGATCATGTCCAGGAATGAAGAGCAAAATATTTCCGCAGCTCTTGAATTCACATAATTTATTTTTGAGGCAGATTCATTCAGAATAAAAATAGCATCCTTTGACTGGTTAATAAGTTCTCTGAACAGTTTCAGATTATCTTCGTATTCTTTTCTGCTTGTGACATCCCTTAAAATACCTCTGAAACCTATTTTCTCACCTTCACTGTTCTTAAGAATTGACAATGAAACTTCTGCATATTTTTTACCTTTATCCCTGGTAAGTATTTCATAGCCGTATAATAAAAGAGGTTTTTCATTTTCATACACCTTTTTTAAAGCACTGGCGGCTTTATTGTAATTGTCTTCATCCATCAATTTACTGCCTTCAAGTTCCAGCAGTTTATCGAGTGGATAGCCGAAAATTCTGGACATGGATTCGTTTGCAAATACAAGCCTGCCGCTAAGGTCCAGTTCAAAATACCCTTCTTCTATATTTGCGAGAATATTCCTGTATCTTTTCTCACTCTCCTCAAGGTTTCGTTCAAAAACCTTCTTTTCAATAAGCAGGCCCAGCTTTACTGCCACTCCATTTATAAGCCTCTTATCGCCTGTATCAAAATGACTTATATCATCGCCTATGTCTCCATTTATCAGGCAGATTTCCAGGCTTCCAAAACTGCGCTCAGTGCTTTTTATATCCTGAATTATGTTGAACGGTGTTTCCTGAAAATTATCGGACCTGTATTCTTTAGCCCCTGAAATAATACGGACGCATGAATTTTCGGGCTCTCTGAGAGACTGCAGTATAATATCAACAGCACGGCCTAAAAGCTCATCAACGGATATTCCCGGCTTGTGTATGAGTTTGGAAATACTGTGAAGGCAGTTCAGCTCCTTTACATGGCGGGCAAGCTCATAGGATTTGGACTTTAATGACAGGTTAATCTTTTTGTGCCTGCTTTCGAGCTCCAGTATTCTTTTTGCAGTATTTACTCTTGCGATTAATTCTTCGGCATCAAAGGGTTTACTGATATAGTCATCCGCACCGCTGCCGAACACTTCAACTATATCTTCCTTTTCTTTTTTACTCGTAAGGACAATGACATATCGGTATTTTTTGTTTTTTTCATACTGGGACCTTATTTTACGGCAAAGCTCCAGCCCGTCCATCTCCGGCATAACCCAGTCTGTAATTATAAGATCATTATTTCCATACTGCAGCATTTTCCATGCTTCAACACCGTTTTCCGCTGTATCAGCCTCAAACCCATGACTTTTAAGGGTATCAAGAATAATATCATTCAGGGACTTACTGTCCTCAACTACAAGTATTCTCATGGGATCACCATAAATATACTGAACTTCATTATAAAAAGTGATAATACTTTTCAGTAAAAGATAATTCTATTTTTCAGGCTGACAGCATAATGAATCCTTAATTATGTATTCGGCTAATCAGTTAATATCTTGAGATAATTCTAAAAATCATGAAAGAAATCTGCTATTTAATCGGAAAAACAGTATCAGCCAGACAGGCACTTCTGCTGCGCAGTATGAAGGAGAAGGACATCACCAGAGCTCTCCACCTGGTACCGACAAAGGGGAAAGTAATGGAGCTTGAAACAGATACATTGTTCTGGCTTCAAAGGCGCGTGGAAACACTTACAGGCATTATACATCAAATTTTTGAAGAAGACATCAAGCCTGAAAAATATTCTGATTATTCTCACATTGACGGAATAGCAGCCCGGATACTTATAAAAAAAGCCCTTGTAAACAGATCCATGGAACCCGACGGTCTTGCCTGTTTCAACAATCTTTTTACGGAGGAAAATGCTCACAGGGACTACCCCGGCATCTGCAGAAATATCTCCTCCTTTTTTACAACCATATATCGGAATAATTATGAAGATATATATGCAAACCTTCTTGGCAGTAAAATTCTGCTGCAGGAAGAAATAAGCCCCGGAACCGCCGATGAAAGATACGGGCTCGAAAGCGATCTGCTCTGGCTTATGGGGGATTACGAGGAACTTAAAAGAGATATTAAGGTTTATGATGAAGATGATATATTCCTGAATGTAAGAGAGTATCTCCAAAACGGGGGCAGGCCTTCATACCTGGAAGATTATAAAACAATAATCCTTGACGGGCTTACACATTTTTCAAGGATAGAAGAAGAGATCCTTTACCACCTGGTCAGTTCGGCCGAAGAATTGTGGTGGCTGATCGACTTTGACAGTAAATCAGATGATCCGATGGCAGGATTCAGACAGGCCTGCAGCATAGAAAAAGATAAGCAGGATGACAATGAATCATGCAGAATCTGCTACTCTCTTGTAAGCCTTATGGACAGGCTTCATAAAAAGGATGTTTCTGTAAAAATTGAAAAAACAGATGAAATTCCTTATCCAAACCCATATGCGGGAGCATTGTATACCGGTAAAAAGCCAGATACCGCAGGAACAGATTCTCTTAAAACGGGTTCTTTTACCGGAGATGTTGATGAAGTAAGGGCAATTGCCTCGGAAATAAAACGCATACTGTTTGACCCCGGACAAAAAGAAAATGTGAACCCGGGAGACATAAGAGTAATATTTCCGGACCTTAATGATTATGCATCCATTGTGTCAGAAATATTCAGTGAATACGGTCTGCCCTTCAGTCTTACAAAGGGTATACCGCTCTCTTCACACCCTCTTTCCCATATATTTTTAAAGATATTTGAGCTCCCGCTGGAGGGATTCAGGAGAGACGATATATTCGGTCTTTTCTCATCAAAAATAATCAATTTTGAATTTGCCCGATTTGAGCTGCCTGAACTTACCATGGACGCCATAAAAGATGAACATCTGCTGCCGGGTGATAAGAGAGAAGATATAGAAAAGCTGTCGGTATCAGAAGAATTCATCAGCAGGCTGAAAAACCCTGATGTATTTCTGTTTGATACAGCCCTTAAAAGATGCGGCATTGAAAGGCTCGGACACGGCCTTGAAAACCTTGCACTGGATCAAATTCCGGTTTTCAGAAAAATCTACATCACATCCATGGATGGAGTAAAAAACCGTGATGATAGAAAAGCTCTTGGTCTTGAATACTATTTATTTATTATTCAGGGTTCTTTATTTAAGGCCATATTTTCACCATTTATTGAGCTTATGACCTGCAGCAGCCCTAATGAAATTTATAAAACATGTGAAAAGCTGACTGAACTCCTGGGCTTTCCGGCAAATATCATTGATATAAACGTAAGAGACAGTGTTTTTAAGCCAAATGAAAAAAGAACCATGCTTAAAAGAGACATAAGGGCTTTTTCCCTTTTAAATGATCTTGTCAATATAAGCCACAGGGAAATGAATCTTGTACAGAGGCTTTTTAATATAAAAAAAAGCGACATTCTTGTTTCATCATTTTATGACACCTTTAAAAACAGGATTAACAACAAGTACCTGCTTGATGAAAGAAACCCGGATGTCATCAGGGTATCCCAATGGCTGGAGGCAAGGGGAAGGTCATTTGATTATGTGTTTGCAGGAGGGCTTACAGCCAATAAATTCCCGCTAAAGGAAGAAGCGGACTTTATAATACCTGAGTCATTAAGAGGCAGGTTCAGGATTATTGATCCGGTGGACCAGTCAAAACATCTGTTCTGCCATCTTTTAAAAAATTATAAAAAAAGGCTTTATATTTCATGGCCCGAAAGTATCTCCGAAAAACAGGTACAGCCCTCACAGATTCTTCAGGATCTTTTTGCACTGATGGACACAAATAAGGATGACAGAAGACATTCATGGGAGTCAAATCCCTTTTATGCGTCAGTCAATGAACTGCTTAATGCCGGAATATGTAAAAATGAAAACGGACAGAAAAAACAGGGGTACCCTTCAAATCTTGAAAATATAATTATCAAGGAGCACGGGCGGGAAGAGGATATCATAAGAGGCATTAAAACCTTTGCCGCCCGCTCTGCAGGAAACGGTCTTTTTGAATATGACGGGCTTGTAAAAAATGCCCCGGGATTTAAGGTATTCAGCAGTGAAAATATCAGGAGTTTTTCATATTCCAGCCTTGAAACCCTTGCAAACTGCCCCATGAGGTATCTGTTTAAGTATATTTACAAATTAAAGGATACGGAAGAAATCACACCAGAGGCATCAGCAAGGGATATCGGCCAGTTTACCCATGAAATACTCAGTATCTTTTTCAGGAAGGTGATGGAACAGTCAGACAACATTGCGGGGCTTGGTATAGAGCAGGCCTTTACCATGATAAAAAAGATTATTAAAGAACATGAAGATAAATCTACTGTTTTTAACAGGCTGGATTTTGGGGAATTTTATAAACAGGAACTCTATGCAGGAATAGAACCCGAAGGAGAGGGTGAGACAAACCGGGAGGGAGTCATTTCATCTCTTCTCAATTATGAAAACCGGGAATTTACTCACAGGATACCAAAGGGAGTGGAATTTGAATTCGGCACAGAAGATAATCCTGTAGAACTTGGGGATGTATCAATTAAGGGTTTTATAGACAGGTTTGACGCAGATGCCGAATCTCCGGGAACCTTTCATATTTATGACTATAAAACAGGCTATATAAAGCCTGCGGCAAATATTAAAAAAGGGCTGGCGTTTCAGCTTCCGGTATACATAAAGGCCCTCCAGTCAGTTATAAAACCGGACAAACTGTCGGCATGCTATTATTCACTTAAAAGAAGTTCTTTTCTGGAAAACGCCCCTCTTAAAAACTTTGTATCGGATCACACAGACGGAAGCGGTATGGACATAAGCGGAATATCTCTTATAGATGATTTTATAAAAGAACTTACAGGGCTTATAGAAAAAGGCATTTTTCATCATTCGGCAGACGGTCTAACCTGTGACTACTGTGATTTTAAATATGTATGTCACATGGATAAAAAAAGAATGGACGGCCTGCTGGAATCCCGTCCTGACATTGCTGTATACTCCGGAAACAGAAACCAGGCAAAATGGAAAAAGGCAGACAATTTTAAAAAGGAATGGAAAAAAATCCTGCAGAGCATGGAAAAAGCAATGACCCTGAAAACAGCTTCGGCAAGAAAAAAGCACTTTGAAACGGTTATGGAATACAGGAATGATTTGATAGAAAAGAGAGGGACTCTTCCTCTGACTGAAGAATATATGGATTCCCTGATAAATGATATTGACTGCTTTGAGAGGCAATATAATTCATAGCAGGCACTAAGGGAAAAAATTATAGACAGGTTAAAAAAAAGATATTATAGTCGGATTCCTTTTTATGCCACTGTAGCTCAGTTGGTAGAGCACTTCACTCGTAATGAAGGGGTCTGCGGTTCGATTCCGCACAGTGGCTTCAGGTACATCCGCCAACCCGGCAGATTTAATTACAAATTAACCAACCTTTTTATATTTAAAATATTTTTCCGTACTTCAAAACACATACTTTATCTATCACACCCCCAAACTATGTAAAATCATTCCCAATAAAGGAATATACTTTCACATAAGTTCAGCAATTTTATTCACACATTCCACCTCATAATTAACAAACGACTGTTTTTATTACTATTTTAAGTTCAACATACCTGGCGTATTAATTGCAAATAGCTTATTATTTTACTGATATAATTTTTTACTTTAACTTTAACCATCAGAAATTGTATTTACCTGAAAGAGTGGGCAGCCCGGTCTTTTATATTTCTAAAACTAATCAACAATGGAGAACAGCAATGAAGAAAATATCGTCTTTCATTATACTTTTTATGTTTTTATTTTTATGTAATTCAGCATCCGCAGAATACATAACACCAGAAGATCTGATAGAAGGCACAGGATTATCGTGGGACAGTGATGAGGCTAAGCCTGAAGGATCAGATGTAACAGGCGCCCCTGGATTTGGTACAAGCTCTTTTTATTCAAATGTAACAGGAAGTGCAATAGGCGGCGGTGTAGATTATACGTCACTGCGTATATACGCAGACTTTTTTGCATCAGATAGTATTACAGTCGGTGATATTGTAGACCTGACATATTGGACTTTAAATACAGACGATTCACTCATCGACTGGCAGGTAAAAATTTATACAAAATCCGATAGCGATTCAAGCTGGTATGACTACAGATTAAATTACAACCGGGCAAATGGAGATGAAGGTGTCTGGACCTATTCAAGCATCAGCGACCTTGGGATCGCAGATGTCTATGATAAAGACGCAGGGGCTTATGTCACTGGCCCTCACTATAAAAAGACCTACGATGATGAAGAATTGCTATTCATTGATATAATTGCCGGATACTCCACCAATAGCCCGTCTGTATACAGTTATCTTGACGGCGTTTCAATCACATATATGGATGACAACAATACGAAACAGACCATAACCCTTGACCTCGGTACCGCTGCACCAGTCCCTGAACCGGCAACCATGCTTCTCCTTGGTACCGGTCTGGCAGGTCTTGCAGGGATTAGAAGAAGATTTAAAAAGGCATAACTTTCAGATATACATTTATCAATTTTAAAAAAGGCAGATGAACATTACCAGTTCCTCTGCCTTTTTTATTTTTAAGTAAAATGTACAATTATTAGGTAACAGAAAAAGTCAAAAACCTTATAATCCCCTTAAGTTATGAATAGCCTTTTCTAAATAGTGCCATACGTCATGCACGCCTGACGCGGCAATATACAAAGCCGGATACACAGTTATCTTACTCCATCTCATTCTCACCAAACACTTCCGGTATCAGCTTATTCTCGGACTTTTTAAGCTCCGAAATTTCCATCAGTTCCTGGTCCGTTTTTGCTACAGTCGGTGTCAGGAATATCAGGAGTTCGGTTTTTGATGTTTTTTCATCTATGCTTTTAAAGAGCATTCCAAGCAGCGGTATATCTCCCAGCAGCGGGACCTTTTTATGAGTCTTGGTAACCCTGTCTTCCATAAGCCCGCCTATAACAACAGTCTGACCGTCCCTTGCAATAACCCTGTTCTCTGAAGAACGTTTCGCAAAAACCGATGCGTCAACTGTTTCCGATATAGGTACCGACTCTCCGCTTATTGCTGATATCTCCTGACTGAGATCCATTATTACAAGACCTTCATCATTAATGTATGGTGTTACCTCGAGGATAATACCTATGTCCTCATACTCTATTGTGTTAATTGTCTGCCCGGTATCTGTTGTTCTTGTATCACGTATAAAGGGCACTTCGTTACCAACGGTTATGGTTGCTGTCTGGTTGTTGCTTGCAAGTATGTACGGTCTTGAAAGAATATTAAGCTTTCCGTCTTCTTCAAGAGCCCTTAATGTGACATCAAACTTCTGATCTACTATTTTTGCAACATAGCCTGTTGTAAGATTTCCCAGGCTGAAGTCCGTATCCACTGTAACACTCGTATCTTTTCCCAGTGTATCCAGAAAAGAAAACTCAGCGCCCCACTCAACGTTGTCGTCATGTGTAACTTCGGCAAGCAGGACTTTAATAAGCACCTGAGGCACAGGTTTATCAAGGTCATCCAGAACCTTTTTAACCTTCTGGTAGTTTGCAGGAGAGGTCATTATTATGAGCGAGTTGGTGTCTTCATCAGCCTTGATGGACACCTGCCCGACCAGATCACCTGTAGATGATTCCGAAGAACTCTGCGAAAAGGTAATCGGGCCGGGCATTCCAGGCGCCCCTCCCTGGCCGCGTGTAGGTGATACCACGCCTGTACTTCCTGATGTACTGTCGTCCATTTCATCAAATAATTCGTTTAAGACTTCTTCAAGATTATCCGCTCTTGCATTCTTTAATGGATATACAAAAACGGTCTGCCCCTCAGATGAGTCCGAGTCAAGGTCTGTTATCAGGCTTTCTATTACACTCATACTGTCCTGAGGAGCGCTTACTACAACACTGTTTGTCCGCTCGTCCGCCTTGGCATTTATATTTACAGCCATTGCCCCCTGCCCTGACTGTGAAGATCCGCTGACTGCTCCCGGCGTACCGGGGGGCCCGCCGCCGGGCATTCTGGATGAAAGCATACGGCTGATCCGCCCTGAAACAGAAGATGAAGAACTGCTGCTGTTGTTTTCTTCAAACAGTTCATTTATGAGTTCGGCAGTTGTTTCAGCTTCAGCGTATTGAAGATGAAATACTTTTATTTCCGAAACAGTTGCAACAATAGTATCCATGGATTTAATAATTTCAATCAGGCGCCTGATATTGGCTGTTGTATCCGTGATGATAAGTGTATTGGTATCACTGTTTGCCGAAAAATCGGCGTTTTCGGAAACCAGTGATGCAAGGCTCTCTTTAAGCCCTGCCACCTGGGCATACTTGACCGGAATAATATAGGTGACGATATCATCACCCGGAATAATTTTGTCTGGATCAGCGCCTGACAAAACAGGAACATTCATCTTTTTTGCTTCGGAAAGAGGGACCACTTTAAGAGTCCTGCCGGTTACAACTGTTGTATAGCCCTTTTCCCTCAATATAGTATTTATAAGGGACACGGCTTCTTCGGTATCAAGGGGCTGTTTACTTATAACACTTATCCGGTCACTTAAAGCATACTCATACACAACAACAAGACCGGCTGTTTCAGACAGATACCCTAATACGGTTTCTACAGGGGCATCTTTAAAGTTAAGCATTATGTTTTTCTTTTTATCCAGAGCAAATGCATTTCCCGCAGACTGGCAAACAAGCAAAGCAGCTATAAAGAGAATAATGAGATAAAAATGTAAGTACCTTTTATTCTTCATGAGATTATTACCCCTGTTTTTTTGATCATTAATTATTAAACTCATTCCCCAAGCTCCTTCTTTCGTCTTTCCTTTAATCGTTGCAGGATAGATTTTTTATCATCGGATTCTGATGAATCGGTATTTGAAACAGTTTTTGGAACCGACCGGGTCATGCCCTGCTGAATGGTCACCCCGACTGCAGGAGTGTAAGCAGGCATCACGGCTGCTTCGCGTCCCTCTAAAGCCATACCCATTTTTACTGTAATGCTTTTTCCTTCGGACTCAAACTTCAGATAATCCATGTTTATCTCACTGACAGTTCCGCCGGCAACAGCAGCTCCTTTTTTAAGCATCTTTACTTCCATTGTTCTGCTGTCTTCTATGAAGGCGGTATAGTCAGCACCATGCTTCGTGATTCCCCTCAATATAAGATAGCTTTCTTCTTTACCTGCAGCCGCCGGCCTTGCCTGAGTTCTGTTTAAAAATGACTCTGTTCTTTTTGACCTGTTTTTTGAAAAAATATTACGTTCCGCTATAACACTGTAATCTTTCCAGGTCAGGGAGACTTTTTCCTCACCGTCTGCATAAACGCCTGTTACAGAAACTGTTAAAAGATAAATGAAAAACAACAATCTTTTTGTATATCTTTTCATTTATGCATCCCCCTTCTGTTCCTGTTCATTGTCAAGCACAGGCTCACCATCCTCAGGAAGATACACGGCAGAAAGCTTTATCTGCAGCGACATGTCTCTGCCGTCCTCCTCACGGGCTCCAAGCTGAAACTCAGTTATTTTTACAGGGAGAGTGCTGTTTTCAATCTCCCATAAAAACTGAGCTGCCGAATTCATGCTTCCCTTGCAGGATATATTGAAAATTATTTCCTTCATAATTTTGTTTTCACTGCGGTTGCGGTCAGGCTTAATGGATGAAATAGAAAGTCCGCAGTCCTGAGACAGCTGCCGTATTACATGGAGAACACGGCTTTCCGTACCTGACGGATCTTTTCCCAGACCTCCGTCCAGCATTTTCTGCCACTCTTCCTTTATTCTCTTTTTATGCCTGAACAGCCTTGCTGCATCCTGAAGATCATTAACAAGATTCTGTTTTTCCTGGCTGATACTTTCTTTTGCATTAAAAAAAGGAGTTATAATGAACCTGTCCGAGATAAATATCATCAGGACCAGTATGGTCAGAACAACTATCAGCTTTTCTCTTTTAGAAAGAACCATACTTAAATCTCCCTGTTCCTGAAGGAGAAACTCATTGAAAAAGACACCTCCTGGGAACTTTGTCCGTTTTCTCTTAAATAAATCATCTGCACATCCGAAAAGAGTCTGCTCTTTTTGAGTGTATCCAGAACCTCAATCACGCTTTCCTCATCAACTGCCCTTCCGGTAACTATTCCTTTCATTTCTTCATTCAATGCAAAATTAGCGGCCCAGATTCTTCCTTCCTCCGGAAATGAAAGAGTCAGCTCATACAGGCATCTTAAAATCTGAGGCCTGCCGGAATACCAGCCCCGTGCATAATTAACCTTTTGAACAATACTTTTTGCAGCCTCAACATCATCTTTCATTTCTTCAAGTTTAACCTTAAGCTCGAAAACATCCCTTTTGTCTGATCTGTAGGAAAACAGCATACCGGAAACAAACACCAGCAGAGCAAACACTGCTGCAGATGCCCATACAACCTGTTTTCTTTTAATTTTGACAGCCTTTACATTAATACGGGAGTTATAGAAATCCTGGTAAAAATCATCTTTTGCATAATATGCCCGCACAGCGGCTGCAGAAGCCATATATCCCCTGTCTCTGCTGCCCGAAGCAAAGCCCGTCTTTTTCATAACTGAGGATGTATCATATACAGAGATATCAATCAGCCCTGAGAGTTCCTCTTTAAGGTCATCAGGAATATAGTCAGCAGGCCCGGATGTACTAAAGACCATCATTGAGGGGGTTGTTGCAGAATCACCCCTTTGGGGGCTCAGTGAAATTATTCTTTTGATTTTTGAAAGGCATGAAGCAAGGTCATTTGAACTGTCTCTATGTATGTGCTTTACATCAGTGATCTGCCTACCCTGCCCGGTAACGAGCTCACAGTAATCAGATGTTATATAGAGAAAATAATCAGGATAATTTTTATTTTCATGTATACTCAGCACCTGCCTTAATGCCATTGATGACACTGTAACCGAAATAACACTTAACCCTGCAGCACTGGCCGTTTCAATAATCCTGTTATAATTTTTTCGTGTGACAGCACCGATATATAAAGATCCTGGTTTCCCTGTTTCAATGCTTCCGGTGTAATCAATGGTCAGTTCATCGGGACCAAGAGAAAATTCATGTTCCGCATGCAGTTTAAGTATCCCGGCAATTGACTCCCGGCTTGTGGGTGGTACATCTTTCCGGCGCATCATAAAATATCCAGCATGAAGCCCGATAACCGTTTTTTTTGCAGCAAATTTATTTTCACGCAGAAAACTTCCTAAAAGATCTCCCAGCCCTGCAGGGTTTTCAAAGGAAACACCTTCAGGAAATTTAAACTGCGCAGATTTTTTTACCTGAAAAGCATCCTTTTCAAAAATGATTTCCGACAGGGTTATGCTCTTTTCATCAATTGCAAGCCCCAGTATTTTTCGGGTTCTGATCAGACTGCTGTTTTTAATGTTAATGTTTTTTATCATATACTCTCCAGAGAATTACCTGCCCTCAGTGTCTTTACAATATCATCATCAAGAGGCCACCCAAGGTATTTGAGTGATTTCCAGTACAGCACCTTAAACTCATCATTCCCGGTATCGGCAATCATCCTGTACCTGCTGTATGATCGCCCGTCACCGCTTATACTTACTATATCAGCAGAATAGCGGCATGATTCAGTTGTCAAATAAGCTCCGATAGATGCAGCTTTTTCAGGCAGAGTGTCAGCAACCCATACTAAAGAATCAGTGTCTGTGCCGCTTGCTTTTCTTGCCTCTATAAGGGCATCCACATCCGATTCCACCAGACCCGGAAGACACATGAGCACCTCCTTTGGTGCGGTATTTATGTTTATAAGGCCGGAAACATTTTCATCTGACGTTATGCTGAGTTTATCCTCTATCTGTTTAAACTGATCTGCTGTCAGACCTGACTGGATATAAAAATCAAGCACGCTTTCAAAGGAACTGAAACGGATGGACGTCATTATTTCAGCCAGCCTGAATTCATTTGTTACAACGGTACGCAGTAGATCAAACAGCTCCTCCGCACTGTTGTTTATATTGATTCTATTCTCTCCGCTGCTGTCGGTATTAGGCTCTTTGCTGTACACAGTGACATACTCAAAAAAGCCCCTGTCCAGTCTTCCGTTGCAGTTGTCCGACGGCTCTCCCCTGTCTGCATCATTTTCGTTGGGATCAAGATAACCATTCAGGTTTGAATCTTCACCATAAAGCAGTTCCCTTGACGCACCTTTTAAAAGAAGTACCTCTTCCACTGTTTCAAGTTCGGAATTCTTGCAGTAGTATGGTTCATCCAGAAGCAGGTAGTATTCATCTTCCGCCCCTCCCTGTGTAATGTCACTGTCCGAGTCACGCCAGTCGATAATGGATGCGGCAAGTTCGGAAGTCATATTAGGCAGTTTTAAAAGCATTTCATAGGTTGCTGTATTAAGGTTGATCTTTGCGGCTTCATCACGGATTCCGTAATAACAGGATCGGTCATCATCATAGTCGGGCCGTAAAAGCCAGAAGTACCCATCCCCTGCCTTTAATTTTTCATAGGAGGTTTCACCATCCAGTCTTAATGAGATATCTTCTTCACCCATCCTGGCCCTGATAAATGAAACTGCGCCCATGGCGATTTCATCTGCCTTGAGAGAAGACATCCGGTTGGCCGATGCAATGGCCTCCACCCGCATGTCTCTTGAAAACACAAGAACAAGTCCGGCCAGAACCAGCACAATCCATATGGTTACTATAAGCACAGATCCTGTTTCATTTTTAAATAAATCAGGGATCTTTTTAAAAGATGAGAACTCTTTCAAATTATTTTTTAATATTCTGCTTATAACTTCCATATCTCTTGCTTCACTCTTTTTAAATTTCAAAATAATATTATTCAAAAAACAAAAAGCATATATCTCGCCCGTTCGCTTCGCTCACTAGAGGCGCAGAGTACGCAGAGAAAAGCATTTTTATTTTTTGTAACACAAAACAGTTTGTGCTTTTGTTTTTCTCTGCGGCCTCTGCGCCTCTGCGTGAGACATGTTTTAGTTTTTTTATTTTTTGCAGTTAACAATATTTTCAGATTCTCTCCCTGTTATGCACATGGAAGCGAAAAGGAGTATGTAATACTGTTAACATCCTCTTCATCACTTTTTTCATCATCCGTGATGTTAAAACTTATGCTTACCTCAACGGCCTTCGGAAGGCTGTTTTCATTATCACTGGAAGACCATTCATCCTTCCATTCATTCCCGTCAAAATACCTGAAATTAATAGACCTGATATCTGTACAGATTATATCTTCCGACGGATCAACTGTTTTTGGAGAAAGAAGGTTTGTGGTAATACCGCGCACCAGATTATTTTTTTCCGTACTGTCATCCGCCTGAATACTTATCTCCACCTTCACAATGTCACAGGCTGTTTCTTCATCATCAGGGTTATATGCGGCAGAGTAAAATACCAGGGTGTCAGCATCGTTACCCATTGCATCCTGTTCATCGGAACCTTCGAATGTTCCAGCCAGTATACCGGTCGGAGGCAGTGCTGAAATTATTTCCTGCTTAAGCAGATCCATTACAATACCGGCAGCCCGCTTTTCTTCAATTGCATTTTCACTTTTTTCCCTTGCCCTGAATCCTATGCTTAAAGAGCTGTACAAAGAAGCCGTGATAATTGTCATCAGTGTCATGGCAACAAGAAGTTCAAGCAGACTGAATCCTTTATTGTCCGGGATGTTCATTTCCGCATTACTCCTCATCCAGACATACAAGAGTGGTTAAAACGATTGAGCCCTCTTTTCCTGAGGCCTTCCATTCCACATAAAGATCGATCTGCCTTACCATGTCTTCCGATTCCCAGTCCTTAACTTCATAGCGCCATGTGTAATCAGGATAGTCAGATCCAAAATCTCCGCTGTCATCACCGCCGGTCCAGTCTTCGTTTATCAGCAGATCCGTCATTTTTATTTCTGCCAGTGTTCCTGCTTCGATCTTCCTTTTTGAATCGCCTGCCATTTTTGTTGAAAGTGAAATACCCTCCATTGCAACAGGCAGAATGATGGCAATAAGGACAAATGTCGCCAGTATTTCAAGCAGGGTAAATCCCTTTTCCGAAGAAATTTTCCCCCGGGCTTTTTTTAATATTCCCTTACTCATTTCCGGTGTCTTCTTCCGGGTTTTTAATGTGATACTGCTCAAAGGGAGAAGCTGATAATATTTCGACAGTATTTCCCCGCATATCTGTCAGCTTTATTGTTCCGGGTTCCGCCTTTCCTTCCGGGTAAAACTCAATATACTGCTCTATTGATTTTCCGTCAGTCTGTTTATCAAGAGTAACGGTCGTATCATCAGGAAGAAGAAAGCTTCTTCCGAATTCGGTATTCAGCTTTTCATAAACGCCCTTTTCAGCAGCGGTCAGCCAGTACAGGGACTCATCGGAATCAATATTAAACCTGTATATTCTCCCCTCGGATATTGAAAGAGACCGGGCAAGCTTAATAAGAGAAAGCATATTTGAAGCAGCATCATCAGTGCGTCTTGATGAAAAAAATCCCTGAAGAGAAGGCGAAGCCACGGCAAGAAGCGTACTGATGATTACCATTACAAGTATAAGCTCCAGGAGGGTAAAACCCCTGTTACCATTCATGCTGCATTTTATTTGCTCATTAGTTATGTTCATATAACTGCAGATCTTTTTATTAACCACGGAGAGCACGGAGGACACGGAGAAAAGCCTCTTATTATTAAAAAATAAATCGTTTTTGCTTTTCTCCGTGCTCTCTGTGTCCTCCGTGGTAAAATAAGCTTTTAATCCTGCTGCCACCGGCCTGCATCGCAAAATACATGATAGTTATAGGGTCTCTTCTTTTCTACCTCGCTGACCAGTTATCAATATCATCACCCCCGCCTTCTTTTTTATCGGGGCCGAATGAATAGAGGTCGTAACCATATGTATTATGGCGTCCGGGCTGAGTGTATACATAGGGGCTTTCCCACGGATCATTTGGAACATTCCGCTTCAGGTAGGGACCTTTCCAGTTTTTCAGGTCCGATGAATTTTCCACCAGCAGATTCAGACCTTCTGAAGTCGTCGGATAACGGCCGTTATCAAGCTCGAAAGTATCCAGAACAACTTCAAGGTTTGCTATGTCCGTACGCGCAGCAGTCACACGGGCTTCTTTTGATCTGCCTGTAAATTTGGGCAGTACTACAGCAGCAAGCACTGTCAGTATAACCATAACAAGCAGAACTTCTATAAGGGTAAAACCTTTCTCATTTCTATTTTTTACTTTTATCATTGCTGTCCACCTTAATTTAATTTACTCGCCTTCAGAACTTTCTGATGCAAGGGTAATCTCGGCCCATATTTCCATGGCATTTTTAGAGCTGCCTCCCATATTGCCTCCCGGGCCTCCGCCCATTCCGCCGCCGGGGCCTCCCATACCGCCGCCCATACCTCCTCCGGGACCGCCCATACCGCCGCTGAAGCCCATGCCTCCGCCCATGCCTCCGCCCGGGCCTCCCATACCTCCTCCGGGACCGCCCATACCGCCTCCGGGACCACCTCCAGGTCCTCCACCGGGCATACCGCCGGAACCTTTAAGAACAAAGCCGGCATAGATAACATTCTCTTTTGACGGCACTGCAGCAAAAGGCGTATCCTTGGATTCCTTTAAAGGTATCTTCAGTTCATAGGTAAACCTGTTTCTGCCATCAAGTTTATAGCTCGCCTGTATACCTATAATGGCTGCTTTCTGCATATTGCATTCCCATCCGGAATCGTCTTCATATGTCAATATTTTTACTTTCTGCTCAATGTTCTTTTCTTGCCCGAATGGACCGCCAGGTCCTCCGGGAGGCATATTACCTTCTGCAAAGTCATCCTGGGAAGGAGGCTCAGGCCTGTCATTATCAGACATATCCGAAGACGATCTTCCGGGAGGTCCGCCTGGAGGACCGCCGCCGGGACCTCCGAATTCCCCCGGACCGCCCTGCCTTCCGGATGGAAAACATATTCCGAGCTCCTTATCCTTTTTACCTGTCTTACTGAACCATATTGTCAGTCCCTGACTTAATATCTTTTGCTGGAGCTTCTGATCCATATTCTGAAACATCACATACAGACTGTTATCATCATAATATGTTCCGATTAAGGTGCGGGTATCTTCATCGTAATAAAAGGGGTAATCTTTCCAGTCGCTGTCATTACCATCAACAGCTATTTCCCGGTCAAGCGGTTTACTCTGAAGTTTTATAAACCTGTTACAGCTGTACAGAACAAGCATTGAAAGTATAAGAAGCAGTACTACAATAAGTTTTTTGTTTTTTAATTCATTCATTTTTAATTCCATTAAGTAAAAAATTAACAGTCTGTATCTATTTCCAAGACCATGTTTTTAAGCTGAAAGCTGACAATATGATGCATTCTACCTTATTAACTCCTGCAGGTTGAATATGGGAAGAAGCATACCCATAACAACGGTCCCAACAACGCCGGCCATAAGAAACAGTAAAAGCGGCTCAACCTGGGCAACCAGCATATCAAGCCTGTGATCAAGATCCTCTTCGTATGTTTCCGAAAGCCTGACAAGCTCCTGATCGAGCCTTCCGCTTGCCTCGGCAACTGCAATCATTTCAACTACGGACGGCGGAAAAAGCTGAGGGCATCCGGCCATGCCCGCAGCAAGAGGAGATCCGTTTCTGATCTTTTTAACCGTTTCAGTAAGCGCATCCGAAAGAACCTGGTTGCCAATAGCATCATTTGCGACGTTAAGGGCATTAACAAGTGGGACGTCTGCTTTTACCAGTGTACCCAGCATTCTTGAAAACCTTACAAGTGCAAACCGTGAGAGTATTTTGCCAAGCATTGGAGTCTTAAGAAGAAGACCTTCCATAATACGCCGGCCTTCTTTTTTTGACAGGGCACGCTGCACACCGACAAAAATAACGATGACTGCCAGTAAAATAATCATCCAGTATTTTGTTAAAAAATTACTCATGCCCATAATAATTAAAGTCAGGGTCGGAAGGCGGCCTCCAAAATCTTCAAATATGGTCGAAAATTTTGGAATAAAAAAAGTCATAAGAAAAATCATGATAAAAAAGCCAAGCACAGCAAGAATCAATGGGTAGATGGTCGCTGCTTTTACCTTGCCTGTGAGTTTTTTTTCCCGGGCCTGAAAACCTGCAATCTGATCCAGTACAATATCAAGAAAACCTCCGGCCTCGCCCGCTCTTACCATGGCCACATATACATTTGTAAAAGATTTAGGCCATTTGGAAAAGGCATCTGCCAGGGATGTTCCGTCAGAAACCGAATCCCTGATAGCTGACCACTGTTCCTTTGCTGCAGGGCTGGAAGCTTCTCTGCTGAGTATCTCAAGAGCACGGCTTAAGGGCACACCTCCCGACAACAGGTTTGCAAGCTCCCTTATAAAGGCCTGAACATCAGCTCTTGAGACTCGCCCTGTACCTCTAAAGCCTTTACGAGTTTTTGTGTCAGCAGCCTTCTTTTCCGTAACGGAGACAGGGCTCAAGCCATCGGAAATTATCTTTTCGATAACCGAATCCCTGCCTCCGAGTGTTATTGAACCGGACACCTCTGATCCGTTATTATCAAGGGCTTTATAAACGAATGTCGGCAAAATATATCTCTTTTTTTATATTCATCATTTTTAAAAGTATATCTCTCATTAACCGTTCCCGTTAAAACGCACATCCTTGGTAACCCTGAGCAGTTCTTCAACAGTGGTCTTCCCGTTACTGACATACCTGAAACCGTCTTCCCTTAATGTCTTCATACCGTTTTTCAATGCCAGTTCTCTTATCCTGATGTGTGAATGACCTTCGGTTATTGCTTCTCTTATATCTTCCGTAACCTTCATCTGTTCAAAAATTCCCATTCGTCCCATGTACCCGATGCCCTGGCATTTTTCACAACCCTTTCCCCTGTGGAGCTGTGCGGGAAGAATATCGCCAAACTCCTTCTGGAGCTGGTCACGGTTTGAGGGAGTAAAGGTTTCATCACACTCCGGACACACAAACCTTACCAGTCTCTGTGCAATAACCGCTTCGAGAGTTGAAGCAACAAGGTATGGTTCTATGCCCATATCCACAAGACGTGTCAGGGCTCCGGGGGCATCGTTTGTATGCAGGGTAGAAAACACAAGGTGGCCGGTAAGAGATGCCTGAACCGCTATTTCCGCTGTTTCTCGGTCTCTTATTTCACCCACAAGTATAACATCAGGGTCATGACGGAGGATGGAACGGAGACCGCTGGCAAATGTCAGGCCGGCCTTTCTGGATACCTGTATCTGGTTGATGCCTGTAAGGTTATATTCAACAGGATCTTCTATGGTAATTATCTTCCGCTCCACATCATTTATCTGTGAAAGCGCGGCATAGAGGGTTGTTGTTTTTCCGCTTCCGGTAGGACCTGTCACAAGTATGATTCCATAGGGAAGCTCAAGAAGCTTTGAAAATTCTTTATAATTATCGTGAGGCATGCCGAGCTGTTCAAGACCCAGGAGTACGGAAGAACGGTCAAGGAGGCGTAAAACCACCGCTTCGCCATGAAGCATAGGGATTATGGAAACACGGATATCAACCTCCCTTCCGTCTATTTTGATCTTGATACGGCCGTCCTGGGGCAGACGCTTTTCTGCAATGTCCAAATGGCTTAAGATCTTGATACGGGAGATAATGGCAGCCTGAAACCGCCTTATTTCCGGCGGTATCGGGGCTTCCTTAAGCACCCCGTCAATTCGGTACCGTATCCTGAGCATATTTTCAAAAGGCTCAATATGTACATCAGTGGTTCTGAGCTGAATAGCCTCGGTAAGGATCTGGTTGACAAACCTTATAATGGAAGCCCCTTCGGCAGCCTCCATGAGATCCATATCATCCTCAAGATCCTGATCAATAATCTGTATTCCGTTATCACCTGATTCTGTAACCATTGACTGTACAGTATCAGCACCTACGCCCAGATACTTTTTAATACAGCGGGCTATGTCCGGCGACGGGGCAAGGGCAGGTGTAAAATCCATCCCTGTGGCAAGGCGCAGTTCATCTAAACCGGTACTGTCTGATATTGTATTTGTAACAGCAGACATTGACCCGTCACTGTTTTCAAGGGGAAGTATCTGTCTTTTTAGAAGTACCCTGGCCGGAAATCCTGACAGGAACTGTGTTGAAAACTTAATGTCATCAAGATTTATATATGGACAGCCGAATTCTTCGGAAAGAAAACGAAGAATCTGTTCTTCAGAAAGAGAGCTGCATGAGAGAATAGACGGCTCAAGGCAGCCGCCGTCTGTCAGCATTCTGTCAATTGACACGGCTTCATGACTTTCAAGCAGCCCCCTGTCCTGCATTTTTATAATGATACTGTTCATTTATTCAAGCACGCCCATTGCGATTAAAGTCGCTTCCTGCTTTACAGAAAGAAGCTCTCTAAGCTCCTTTTGGGCGGAAGACATTTCCTGCTTGGCCTTATCTTTGGCCTTGCGGAGTTTAACTATCTGGGCCTTAATATCTTCGGAAGAAACATCTTTTTTAGCCAGCAGGGTCTGAAGTTCTTCCATTGCTTTTGCTACCGGACTATCAGGCATGGCGACACGGCCTCTTCTCCCGGTATTTCCGCCCGGTGGCGTTCCTGGCCGGCCCATTAACATCATTCCGGGGTTGCCTCTGCTCTCCATAGACAGATCAAGGACTTTTGTAACTTTAGGCCCAATAACACTCCATTCATCATCATTAAACTCAAGCAGTCCCTTGAGCCTTTCTGCCATCATCTGTCTCATCTGCTCCGGGTTTCCCATCATGGGACGATTTCTGTCCCTGTCGCCTGTATCCTGACTGCCGGGTGCCTGGGCGTTTACAGAAACTGTGATACAGAATGCTGTAAGTAAAACCATTAATGGAGATAACAGTTTTTTCATAACCTTTTCCTTCCTTTATAAATTATCTTTATGAAAGACCTTCCTCTTGACTGGCACAATTTACCCTCAATCCCCTGTGCATCATGGCTATTATGTGCATTTTTTCTAGATATTTGACCAATCCGAATATTAAACAAGTAGCCGGTCAATTAATGAAGTCGCTTTACTTTCAATAAAGTTACAATTTTTTAAGTTTCTATCTGAGAAATTATTTTTTTTATAAAAATTGTGAAGGAAACAATCAAAACAGCCGGATATGGAGGGTAAATAGTATCCGGCAGTTCTGTTTTGGTAACTAAATGCTATTTTTTTAAATCATCCAGAATTACATGCTCTTCAACAATCCAGAGCCCTCCCGGTTTCATTTCCGCAAACTTGGTTCCGTCTGCCACCAGAACCTTTCCTTCATCGGAATGGATAAATTCCATCGCCCTGTTAAATGAATCAAGGTCGTCATACCACATCTCAACAATACCGTCCCCTTCATAACTCACACCCGGAACATCTACAAAATGATTCTGGACATACTTTCTGACACCAGGTATCAGCTTTGCGGCCAGGGGGGCATGCTGTTCTTTCCAGTATTTGTTGTATTCCTCTCTTGTTAAACCTGTTTTTCTGTGGGCAAGTGCGATTGATTTGATCATGAAATATCCTCCTTTGTGGGACAGTTTATAGTGGATAGTTTATTGTTATCAGGATATTAACAGGGTTGACTATAACAATGAAATAAAATTATATCTAATAAAAATAACTAAACCATCCTTCATACAAAGGAGCTCAAAATGGAAGACTGTATTTTCTGTAAAATAATAAAAGGTGAAATACCAAGCTTTAAAGTTTACGAAGATGAGCATGTTTACGCCTTTGAAGATATCAACCCCGTGTCCGAAGGGCATACCCTTATAATACCAAAAAAGCATGCAGCTAATCTTTATGAAATTGATGACGAATCCCTTGCAGCGGTTCATAAGGCCTCAAAAAAAGTAATAGATGCCATTACAAAGGCTCTTAACGCCACAGGCGTTGCCGCAATGCAGCTAAACGGCGAAAGTGTAGGCCAGTCCGTTTTTCATTATCACCTGCACCTGATACCAAGGCAGCAGGGAGACCCGAGACTTCCGGTTTCAGGCTGGGAAGAAAGACCCGGGAACATGGACAGAATAAAAGAAACCGCAGAAAAAATAAAAAAGGCCTTTGCCTGATAATAAGGATAAAAAAGAATTATGAAAGCGTGTGATGTTATTGATCTGATAGGAAACACTCCTTTGATCAAGCTAAGAAATGAAAACATTGTGGCAAAGGCCGAATTCCTGAACCCCGGCGGAAGCATCAAAGACCGGGTAGCCCTTGCCATGATAGAAGCAGCAGAAAGAGACGGCAAACTTAAACCGGGCATGAAGATTGTAGAACCCACATCAGGAAATACCGGGATAGGAATAACCCTTGTGGGCGTTGCCAGAGGCTATGAGGTGTATATTGTAATGCCCGAAGGCATGAGCCAGGAGAGAAAAAATATTATTAAAGTTCTTGGCGGAAATCTAATACTCACCCCGGACAGTGAAAATGTTGCAGGAGCAGTAAAAAAAGCCGAAGAGCTTGTAAAAGAATTTAACGGGTTTATGCCTCAGCAGTTTACAAACCCCAACAATGCACTTGCCCACTATGAATACACTGCGCCCGAACTCTGGAGAGAGGCCGGAAGCAATATTGATGCATTTGTATCAGGGATCGGAAGCGGAGGAACAATCCAGGGAATCGGCTCTTTTTTAAAGAAGAAAAATCCTGACATCAAAATAGTGGCGGCTGAACCTAAAAATGTATCCGCTCTTCTGGGCCATGAACCGGGTCTGCACCAGATTCAGGGAATTGGCGACGGCTTTATACCTGACATCCTGGATGTCTCCCTGATAGACAAAATAATAGAAGTAACGGATGATGATGCAATGAATACAACAAGAGAATTGGCTTTAACCAATTCACTTTTATGCGGAACTTCATCCGGGGCAAACATATGGGCGGCAAGACAGGTTGCAAAGGAGCATCCGGAATGGACTATAGCCACGGTGCTTCCGGACAGGGCGGAAAGATACTTCAGCACCGGGCTGCTCTGATTATAAAAAGGCAAAAAGGATATGTGATGATAAGGATCATAAACCTAACCTGTATCTTTATTGTTTTACTGTTTTTAACCGGCTGCAATACCGTGCAGATTCATTTTCCGGTTGATAAGCTTATAGATGAAATGGCAGGCAAGTACCCTGTTACAGAAGTAGACTATGACGACTTTAATCTTAACAGCGGCACAATCTTTTTAAACGGAGACATCAATATCTGGAAGGCCACCAGGTTCCAGAAGGAGATCATGTATGCCGAGCAGATTGAGGATATCAGCGAAATAAGCGTTTATATGAGTTCTTCGGGCGGAGATGCCGAAGCAATGGAAATAATATGCAATGCTGTGCAGTTTTCCATCAAAAAGGTTGATGTGATCGTTACAGGGTACTGTATGTCATCTGCATGCAAAATACTTCAGTGCGCAACCGGAAAAAGGCTTGCATATCCTGCTGCACTGTTCGGGCTTCATGCAGTAAGAAGCAATAATAATTATTTTAGAGACAGCATTGAAAAAGACTATGTAAATGCAATCAGAAAAAAAAGCCGTCTGCCTGAAAGCTTTTTTCCTCTAACTGACAGACTGATATTTTTTAATGCGGAAGAAGCCCTTGAATACTGTTTTATTGACGGGATTATTGTCACAGATTCAGAAGCAGCTCCGCAGATACCTGCACCATAACGGCACATCGTAAATGTGCCGTTAAAGTTATTTATCGAATTCAACTCAACAGAAACAACCAGTCACAGGAGATCTCATCATGAAACGCAATAAGGTTTTAATAACACTAATGGTCTGTTTTATTACTGCACTTGCCCCTTTTTCTTACGCAGACGAAGAAAAGAGCGAACACCTGCTTGACGGAACAAGCATGGAATATCATTATCAGAACGGTTCAGGGATAAGCATAAAATTTTATGACGGCATGCTTTATTATGAATGGATTACCGGCCCCCGGAAGGGAAACATGGGAAAAGACATCCCCTACAGATCAAGAAAAATCGGGGATAAAATGTACATTGTTAATTTTCATGAAAAACAGAAACCTGATTTTGTGACACTGATATTCAACCTGAATGAAAATGTCATGTATTCATCCGCTATTCTGAGATACGGGACAGAGAAAGAGAAAGTAAGTTTCAGCGGCGGAATAATAGAACATGTTAAGCAATAGGGTTTAAAACAACTGTACTTTTGCGTCACGGCGAACTGAACTCATTGCTGTGCAGTATTGGAACACTAGGATCCTAATGGCACGGCGCGCCGTGCCGCTACATTTCATGGTTTTCAAAACCGGTTGGGAATAAATCCCAATACTGTTGACTTAAGTACCAAACCAAACTCCTCGCCCTTGCCCTTGCGTGCCGGGGCGTCTTGTCGCGGCGTAGCTTAGCGAAGACGGAAGCTGAAAGCGAAGACCGGACGGGAGAGGCTGGGTGAGGGTGGCAAAATAGAAACTCAATACTGAATTGCTGTTTTATCCCCTCCCTTAATCCCTCCCGCCAGGGGAGGGAATTTTTCAAAAACAAATTACTTAAATCAACAACATTAAAATAAATCCCAACCCTGCAAAATACTGACAGTCGAGGCATAACATAACATTGATATGCCCTTTTGTTTTTATAAAAAAAGAAACGCTCAGGAAGAACTGCGTAATTATCGGGGTGGAGGTGCTGTGCTTTTATCAAAGATTCATATGTTTATAATTTAGAAGAGTGTTTGCTGGTTTAATTTTTAAGGATTGTGTATTTACTTTCAAAAACCCGTGATGACTGTAATCCTTAAAAATCAAAACAAATGTACAAGGTGAGTCAGATGAATCTTTGAGAAAAGTTCAGCGCCGGAGTTTAATCCGCCCTGAGATTAAAACAAGTTTATTTTTTCAATCCAATTGGATACATGACCTGCTATAAAAACGGCCGGACGCAGGGGCCGAACCAACACATCATTTTGGGATTTTTTGCTGAGTGCTGAATGCTGATGGCTGACAGCTAAGATATTAGACGCCCTGGCAGGGCGTCTCTACACTGCGGTTAAAAGCATATACCCTATGGAGAATCTCCCGCTTTCCGGGATAAAACAGAGGATGGAATCGCCCTTTTTGATTCTGCCGGAATGAAACAGCTCTTCAAGGATTACATATATAGAAGCAGCCCCGGTGTTGCCCTTGTACTCAAGGTTGGTGAACCATCTTTCTTCCGGGATACCGAAGCCGATTTCATTCATTCTTTCCATAAGGGGCTTGCGGAAATAGTTTGATGAGTAGTGAGGTAAAAACCAGTCGATTTTTTCAGGTGTAAGACCGTATTTTTCTGTTACATGTTTCAAGGCCTTGTTAACCGAAACTGTAACTATATTTTCATTTAAAAGCTTAACGTCCTGCTTGATATTAAACACGCCTTCATCAACCGTTTTATGAAGAGATGAATATTCCCGCCATCCTTTTATCCGGCCGGTTTCTTTTTCTGCATTTGCACCTGCAAACATGCATGTATTGAATTCACCGGCATAGGAAACAATATCAATCCATTCTATCTTTAAAGACAGACCTTTTTCATTGGGTTTATCGCTAAGAAAAATGGCACCTGCAGCATCGGACAGCATCCACCTTAAAAAATCCTCTTCAAAAGAAAGGACCGGCTTTTTATTGAGAGCATCTATTTTTTCAGGATCTATGGTCTGCCCGATTTCTGATTTTGTAAAGGAAGATGACATCTCTGATCCTGTTGCGACCGCATTTTGAGACAGCTTAAGAGCAACATTCATGTATGCATTTTTTAGGGCCGTAACACCGGACAGGCATATCCCGGATGTACTGACAACCTCGCAGGGGCCTATTCCAAGCTCACCGTGCACCATCAGGCCGTGACCGGGCATGATCTGATCGGGAGTAGAAGTTCCGCATGCCAGGTACTGAACATCCTCAGGAGAAAACCCTTCATAGGGTTTTAAAAGCCTTACGGCCTCGGAGGTAAGCTGAGAGTTGGTGTGTGTAGACTTTCCTGTTTCCGGATCAATCGCATAGTAGCGTGTTTTGATATTGTTGTTTCTTAATACGATCTTTCGTGTTCTTGATGGAATATTATTAATCATTCCCAGAACGGATTCCATCTCATCATTGGAAACAGGGTTATTGGGTAAAAAAGCCGCTATATCATTTATAAAAACATCCATGGTTAAAACTTTCTAAATTGCTGCTGCATGATGACCGCTTGAAATAAGTCCGGAGAATTTTTTATAAAAAATATTCTCTTCAAGCCTTGTTGGTGTAACAGCGTTTATAAGCGTGTAGTAGTCAAAGTCATCAACAATAATTTTATCTTTCATTTTACTGTATAAAGGAGTGCCAGGCATCGGCGTAAGAATTGTATACATGGGAAGATCAATATGGTTGTCTTCCACAAACCGGCTGAGGTTATCAAACTCCTTTTCATCATAATCAGGATCAACAATAAAATCACCAACAATAGATATACCGAGATCCTTTAATATCCCTATTGCTTCAATATTCTTTGAGAGGTCGCTTTTTTTATCCATCTCTAAAAAGCGCGACTGGTTTATCTCCTCAAACCCGACAATCACAGCTCTCAACCCTGCCTGCTTCCAGGCTTCGATAATTTCAGGAGACTCCACAACCGTATCGGCCCTGACATCGGCCAGAAAACTTTTTTTGATGCCTGATTCAATTATCCGTTCACATATCTGCATGGAATGAGCAGGATTACCGTAGGTATTGGCGTCAACAAGTCTTATAACCGGAATATCGTCCAGGAGTTTGATATCTCTCATGACACTGTCTACTTCATGGGTAATGTACTTTCCATTGGTCTGGCCCTTTATGGTGCAGAAGCTGCAGCCGTATGGGCATCCGTAGGCAGTAACCACAAACCCCATCTTAAGACCGAGCCCGGGCAGGAAATAGTCCGGACGATACTGATCTACAAGATCATACCTGGGAGGCATATCCTCAACAAGATCTTCTTTACTGTAGTCTCTTGGAATAAACTTAAGATTTTTTCCGGGTGATGTTTTTGCGACTCCCGGAATTTTTGCAGTGTCTTTTTTCAGTTCAATGGAAGCAACAAGTTCAGCAAGGCTGGCCTTTCCAAGGCCTTTAACTATATAATCGACATCCGGCAGGTTAAAAAATTCAGGGCAGTTGCTTGCATGAATGCCGCCTACAACCACAATCGGGTCAGTGCAATTTTTAACTGCTGCGGCAATGCGGACCATTGTATTGGCTTCGCAGGTCATGCCTGTAATGCAGGCAATGTCCGGGTTAAAATCTTCTGCAATATCTTCTATGGAATTTTTTTCAACTTTAAGGTCAGCTATCTTCACATCATGTTCAGCAAGTGATCCTGCAAGCACTTCAAGTGACAGCGGCTCTCCGCGAAAAATCTGCTTCATGGATTCAATACCGTAACGTTCTTCAGGTATGCTCTTTCCGCTGTTTGGAGGATTGATGAGGAGAATCTTCATGGCCGGGCTACTTGTCCTGAGTTTCGCTTCTGATAAAATCCGTGAGGGTTCTCAACGTTTTCAAAATACGTCTTGCCATTTTCTGGTTGCCTATCCGGATATCATACTCAGCCTGAATCGCTACTACGATTTCAACCGAATCAAGAGAATCCAGAAACAAAGGCGAATCAGGGCCGGTCAAAGGGGCATCCGGATCAATACCTCCTTCAGGAACATCTTCAACATTGCAAACCCTGATTATTAAATCCAGTAATTCTTTTTCAAGTAATTCATTTACCATAATCTATTTCCGGTCGATTCAATACTCCGCCTGACTTAAAGACGTTTCTCCCGGATCACGGCCCACAGGGCAATTCCCGCAGCTGCTGATCCGAAAAGTATGAGATACAGTGATTGTGGAAAAACCGTCCGGATATCTCCCCCCCTTACAAATAATTCTAAAAATGCATCCAAACCCCATGAAAAGGGAGAAAGGCTGCTTAGTTTCTGCATTAAATCAGGCATTACATAAACAGGCAGCATTACACCGCCAATTGCAGCACCTATAACAACTGTTACTGACCCGAACATTGACCCCTGTTCAAAAGTTTTTGCAACAGCCCCGACCATAATCCCAAAACCTGCAGCTGCATATGATGCACTTAAAAGAACAAGTAACAGGCCGGCAGGCGAAGAGCCCAGATCCAGCGGCGGCAGCCCCTGAAGGGGCAGCAGGGTCATTCCGACCAGAAACATCAATATTGCCTGAATCAGACAAACTGTTATATATGCTAAAATCTTCCCCATAAGTAAAGTTAAAAAAGGGACAGGCAGTGTAAAAAGCCTTGTAAGGGTTCCTTCCTGTCTTTCCCTGATTAAAGCGCCGGACAAAGGAACAACAATGAAAAACATGCCAAACAGTGTCCAGGCAGGAATATTCTGCTGAACTTCGTTGGGTATTTTCCTGGAACTTCCTGTTATCGCCGGTTTTAAATCAACATCTATTATCCCTTTTCCTGCCGGTCCGGCGGGCATCTGACCGGAATCCGCACTGCGGGCGCTGCTTATGTTGGAGGATGTGTTAAATAGAGGCAGCTCAAAATTCTGAGACAGGGCACTGAGCAGATTTTTATAACCTTCCTTTGCTTCTATGGCAAAAACAGCACTTTTTATGGACTGCTCGACCGCTGCGCGCCAGGCTCCCTGAACAACAGGATCAAAATAAAGCTCAATCCCGGCAACACTTTTTTCCGTTTCAGGCTGATTTATCTTTATTTCGGTTCCGGATGAAAAAGGATTTTCAATATTTGCTGCTGATTTTATAAATCTGTCACTGGTTCCGGGAGCTATATACAGGCAGAACTGGTAATCACCCTTTGCAGCCAGGTTAAACCCATCCTCTTTATTAACGGCTGTTCCGTCACCCCCATCAATAAGTTCAATGGAAGGAATTTTTTCAAAAAACAGGATAAGCTCTTTTGAGACAATACCCTTATCATTGTCCACCATAAGAATTCTTACCTGGGGACGGTCAAGAGTCATCATGACATTGTGCTGAACAGCAGAGACAACAAGCAGTAGTATGGCCGGCATAATAAAGAGAACAGCAAGGCCTCCGCGGTCACGCAGTAAAAGCATGAGTTCTTTAAAGATTATGGTCAGTAATATGTACATCTATACTTTATTCCCTTATATCTTTCCCTGTCATCATCAGGAAAAGCTCTTCCAGGTTCGTACATTCAGTCCTGTCTCCAATAAGCTTTTTGGGCCGGCCTTCAGCAATACACTTTCCGTGATCAATAATAATAATCCGGTCACAGAGCTGTTCTGCATCTTCCATATAATGGGTTGTGTATATCATTGTCATGCCGGTAGACCTGAGTCGGTCAAGCTCTTCAAAAATCAGTTTTCTTGTCTGGGTATCAACCCCGACTGCAGGCTCATCAAGCAGAAGGATCCGAGGTGAATGCATCATGGCTGCTGCAATATTCACCCTGCGTTTCATACCGCTTGAAAGCTCCTTAACAGGTGAATTGATTCGCTCTGCAAGATCAACAGCTTCAAGACACTCGGACACCCTTGTTTTGAGCATTTTCCCCCTGATACCGCATAAACGTCCGAAGAACTGCAGATTTTCTTTTATTGAAAATGTAGGGTACAGAGCCAGTTCCTGCGGGACAAACCCGATTAACCGCCGTGCTTCCATAGAATTGCGTGAAACATCCACACCGGATAAAACCAGTTTGCCTTTTTGTATTTTGAGAAGTGTTGAAATTAATGAAAGGGTGGTTGTTTTACCTGCACCGTTTGGGCCTAACAGACCGAATATTTCACCTCTGTTTACGGAAAAGGAAAGACCTTTTATAGCCGGAGTTTCGGAGCCTGAATATTTATAAATCAGGTCGCTTACCTCTATCACAGGCTGTACCTGCGGAGTTTCGCTGGATAAAACCGGTGTCATTGTCCTACTTTAATCCTTTTTTAATCCGGGTATTAGCAAACTTTTTAAGCTCCCTGCAGATAACTTCCTCACGGTCAGCACATTTCTGAAGCGCTGCCGATGCCTGGCTGAACGCGTTTTTACTGCTGTCCCGCCCTTTGCATATCCTGGATGCAAAAAGGGCAAAATCACGCCATTTATCACCAATGAGAGTAACCTCATCTGATAAATCCTTCAGGATTCTCTCATCCAGCAGTTCGGCAGATTCCTGTAAAAAGGCAGAGAAAATATAGCGGAATCCTCCCCCGCCCGTGCCAATCTCTTCCTGCATACGGATGACATGCCCGAGATACTGTATGGATTTTTTTGGTCCAAGCTTATCCGGCCATTTCATTATCTGCCGGGCGAGCATTCTCATGCTGCCTATTCCTATCAGTCCGCCTGCAGGTATGAGCATACGGCGTGTTACTTCCCTTATACCAAGAAGAACACCATAGGGGATATCGGCATCTTTTATACGGTCCGTCAGGTAATACATATGCCCTTTCGGGGCAAGCGCGCCCTGTGCAAAACGGGCAGTTTCAAGATCCTTTGCATCACACACTACCGGTTCTTCAATTATCGGGTCGCTTATTAGATATTTGCCGTCCTCTTTGCCGTAAACCACCAGGTTGTGAGCATTAAAGTGAAACCGCATGGCAGGAGGAAAGTATGGGAGCCAGTAAACACCGGTCTGAAGCCCAACCGGATACCCTTCCGAAAGGGCGTTATCCAGTGCTTCCATTGCCTTTTGCGGTGACCGGAACTTTTTTCTTTTGAATTTTACACCCAGCCTGTCACAGCAGCCCTTGATAATGCCGCCGGGAAATTTTCTGTAGGTTGTAAGGGGAAGGTAGTTAACCTTTACCAGGGGGAAATAACCGAAAAACAGTCCGCCGCCGATCCCGAATGCCATCGGCTCGGACAAATGAATTCCATTATGAGAAAAAAGGTTGGCTGTTACACCGCTCTCACAATGGGCTGAAAAACTATGTTTAAAAGGTATTTTCATTCTTTTATATTTTTTTCTTTTTTTAACAGATCCAGTGAAGTGTTCACTTTTTGAGACTTTAAAAGTTCATCAACAGGTATTCTAAACACCGATGCATAACGTTCCAGAAGTTCAGGTTTCAATTTAGCAAATACATCAGGTTTAAGATGCCTTCGTACGCGCCATTTAGGCAGTTTTATATATTTTGACAGCAGGGCAACATCCATCTGATCCTTTTCCATAAAAAAAGCCAGAACACTTTTTTTCCCGCTGTTGACATCATCAGCAACCTGATCCAGCCTTTCGGAGATATATTCCCATGCCTGAATATTTGCGATATTTACCGCATCCCATCCGGAACTTTTACCGACCACATATTTCCCATCCTTTTCAAGAACGTAGCATGCGACCCGTTTGCCGTCTAAAATTTTATCATCCTGAGGGATATCCTGTTTTTCCATAACTTAAAGCACCGGTATTTTTCTTAATACTTCCTTATAAATAAGTAATAATTACAAAACAATACGCTCCCGAAAGCGGAAGCGTATTATAGATGAAGGGTATATATGGAAATTACGTCTGTGTCAATAAAAGTTAGAGATTTCAATAAGATTGGCGTGCTGAATGAAAAGTTTTTTTATCCGTGAGACAAAAAATTATTGACCGGTATTATCAGATACCGCATTTACGTTCTACCCATAACAAAAAAAATCCCTCCGGGGACTGAATAGATGCCCTGGAGGGTAGATTTAACAGCTTAATTTATAAGCTAGCCTCTAATATCGGTAACAACGCCCTTATCACTGAAAGTAATGACGATAGTCCTGAAGCGGTTTCCCCAGTATGTCCATCTGTTTTCTTCAGGGGAAGGAGTTTTATGAGCAGCTGGATAACCAAGGGCCATCATTACACCGTTTTTAGTCATACCCAGTTGTGCAGCACCTTCTTTGATTCCCTTTCTGTCTTTTTCTGAAAGGCTGTTAAGGCTGACTTTAGAAGGAGAAGTTATTACTTCAAGGTATTCGCTGATAGACATCTGCATACGGTCTGCACTGTACTCAAAAATGATTTCTTTATTTGTATCAGCATTAACGATTATAAAACCGTTTCTTCGCCAGCTTTTAATTTTAACAGGAGTGTTTACAGGCAGAAAATCGTGACCCGCACCGGACTTTGTATAGTTTGCATAACTTGCCTTGCAGTCTTTGCCATTATCCTGATAATGGATGTTAACCTTCAGGTATACAGGGCCTTCAAGGATGTATTTATCCTTTGCCTGAGAGGACAGCGGGTTTACAAAAACACATATTGTTAGTATAGATAAAAGTAATATTTTCTTCAGCATAGTATCCCCCAAATAGAATTTTAAAACAGTTTTTATATATTTTTTTTAAGAAAATGATTTTACCGGGAAGCGGTTAAATGTCAAGGTATCATATTTAATATGGAGGAACAATAATGTTTAAAAAAATCTTTTTTCTTTTAGTCGTATTAGTATTATCTTCATGCGCTCCTAAAGTAATAAGACATGATTACAGCTGGGTTGAATATAAAATTGCGCCCGACAGAGTGACTGCCCAAATTGACGGAGAAAACTGCCCGCCATTAAAAATAATCAAAGGCATCTCTGAAACCACAGAAAAACGCATGGGTAATGTCGGCCTCCATGAATACTATGGGAACAATCAGCTGCTTACAAATGCGATTGCAGATCAGCTCAAATGGGAACTGACCAAGAGAGGACTGAAAATATCAGACACTGCTGAAAAATCAATTGAGCTGAATGTTATACATACAGCTTTTGAAAGAGGAATGTGGAAAATAGCATCAAATCTGGACTTTACAGTCACTATGGGAGGTTCAAAGACCAAAAACATTTCAGTAAGAAACAGCAGTCCTGCTACAGTTGACCTGGCATATAACGGTGCTGTTGCACTTGCTGTTATTGAAATACTGAATGATCCGGAGATAGCTTCCTATATAAATGAACAGTAACTGACGGTATTTATTGAGGCAGTTTTTAATTTTGGTTCTTCTCCAAATTTAAACTGCCTCTTTTTTTTACACCCCCGCCTTTTTAAAAGCCTTTAATGCTTTTTTTGCGTATTTCCGTATTTTCCCGTCCACTTTACTGGCCTTGACCTTTTGGAGTACCGGAATATAATCTTTATTCATGCTTTTATGCAGCGCCATACAGCACCATGCCATTGCATCCACCGCGATGTCTGATTTATCCGGCTCTGCAATAAAATCTTCCAGCACTTCGGCAATTTTATCTGTTACCCTTTTATTGTTACAGTATTCACTTTCAGTAATTGACCTTGCAGTGTTTCTAATCCCTGTAAAATGAACAGAGTCAAGCTCCAGCAGAAGGTCCTCAACAGGGGTCAGTTTTGATGCCGCTTTAAGCTCTTTTCTCTTTTGTATATTTTTTAAACATTTTTCTTTTTCACTTTCAGTGATTTTACGGACTTCCATTATAAGGTTTCTGTACTTGTCAATACCCCACTCATCACCTTTTGAATCAATATACATTGATACAATATCTCCGCCTTCAAGCTCATATTTTTTAGGGAAATACTGTGTTTCCCTGTTCCATAATTCCAGCCTAACATACAGCGGTCTGTCAACCAGAGTTGCCATCACCCATCTTCTTCCTACCGAGTTTATTTCACAGACAATGTTAGTACCAGTGTGGTTGCTGCTTTCTTCCAGACACTCTATCTCTTTGGCTACAGGTTTAAGCTCCCCGGCTTCACCTCCAAACCTTAAGGCCTGCATATCATATGTCACCTTAACCTTATCATCCGACAGTGTCCTGTAATTTTCCGGAACAAAGGATGTAACTTTACTGCCTGTATAAATTTGTATTGTTTCCCCATTTTCTTTTGTTAATAAAAACTGACCCAGTTTTTTATCTGATACCTTTCCTGTTACTACTTCGGCAAATGACACATTTGAACAAATCATTGAAAACAGTACAGCTATAATAATGAATACATGTTTTTTGATTGGATACGCCATAATATGTCTCCGTTTTCTTATTTTAAAACTGTTGACAGCCGCGATGCCTGCACTTAATTTTGCCCGGCTGTATTATTTTGATAAAGGCATTCTGTTCCACCTAGCCCCTCATTCTTGCGGCTATTCCCTCCTGATCGAATGTTACTGATGTTGTTCTCCTGGGATCTCTCCAGTACACCCAGGTGTTGCTTTTTAAAGACGGGGTTCTATGTGTCGGCGGATATCCAAGGGCTGTAAAAACTCCCTCTTTTGTCATTCCGATATAAGCCTTGCCTTCCATTATTCCCTTCCTGTCCAGATCAGAAAACCTTTCCAGGGGTACCTGGACTGAAGAAATTATATATTTCAAATATTCATCTCTCGGCATTTTCATACGCTCTCTGTTAAACTCAAATTCTATTTCAACATCATCCAGAATGCTCAGTATTTTAAAATTTTCACGTCCCCATTTTTTAATTTTTACCGGAGTATTAACCGGCATGATTTTATGTCCCCCTATGGGTCCGACCCAGCACGCATAACTTGTCTCATTGTCATCTCCCTTCGCCTGATAATGAATATTGGCTTTAAGGTAGACAACTTCATCTATAAGAAATTTACTGCGGCTTTCTGATATGGGCGGGTATAAAACGACACAGGACAGTAATATGATAATACTTAAAAAGTACTTATTCATAAAAACCTCCTTTCAGGCTTATTAAATAAATAATGAAATGCCATATAATTTTACGCGTCTGACGGCGTGCTAAGAATCATTATGCATAAACCTGTAATTTAAAAATCCGGGCAACAGGAAAATTGCCCTTAAATCGAAGCAGATGACACCGAAAGTTTTAGAGGAAAGTTGGATTGCTGTTCAGCGCAGTATGTGTCAGTTTTAAAGTTTAAAAGTAATACCCTGCCGTAAACATAACGGAATTGATACCCCGGTTGTCATCGTCCAGTCCGGCATTTGAAATATGGTGAAATCTTACTGCAACAAAAAACGTATCGGCATTTGACTTTATCTCTGTGCCTATACCTATCTGAGGGTTAAAGTTCCATCGTAAACCCTGGCCTTTAATCTGAAAATCCGTGTAGATAACACCTATACCGCCTTCAACATAAGGCCTGAAGGTTTCGCTCCTGCACATCTCCGGGTAATAAAGGGCGAATATATTAACCGAACCTGTAAAGCGGGTATCATTTTCATATGCAGCGCCGAGGCTGGTTTCAACCTTAAACCTTAACTGGTCCGGAGCTTTATGCTTCCAGACCTTTTCGTAGTCATAGAGTATAAAACCGGAAACCATATAAAAATCTATGTTGTTGGTGGGGTCATAGGTTCTGCCTGTGATAAGCGACATACCGTAACGGGTCGGAAAAAACTCCCCGTCCTTTTCTTCAGCAGATACTTCTGACACCACCGTAATCCCAAGTATTAATGACAGTAATATAACGGCTCTTAAAATTATTTTTCTGTTCATTTTTTACCTCGAAGATAAGGTTATTATACTCAGCTCATCCTGCCTGCTGACCTTTACACAGGAGATATTCTCATACCTGTTAATGCATTTTTCTTTCAGCACACGGCTTTCATTTAAGCAGCCTACTGATTCGGGTGATGAAAACAGTGTTTTTTCTTTAAAGGATAAAGCTCCCACTGCCATATCAAAGGCTGTTCCAACGGGCATGGAGCCGTATAAGGGAGTATAGCATGAAGCCAGTGAACCATGGGGAATTATATCGTGGTAATTTCTGTCAGTTTTTTTATGTCCGTCAGCATTAAGAATATAAAAAGAATCCTGGGGAAAAACAATACCTTTATCAAAAAGACTTCCGGCCTTAACCGAACTTACAGAACCGTATCCCTTTGCTGATTCTTTTTTGGAAAGTAAAAAGAAGACAGCGCCTTCCCCGGGTACAGCACTCTGCTGACCAGGTACAAGGGGAGCCATTTTCGTGTTTTCATTCATGCCGTAATAACGCTGATAGGAGTATCCCATCACATCACAGTACTCGTCCACTGCCCCGAACATTATATGATCTACCCTATCTTCTTCGAGCCACTGAAGTGCAGTTAAAAGAGCTGATGGCACAGACATGTCAAACTGGCTTATGGTAGATGACGGACCTTCAAGGCCAAGTATTATAGAGATATGACCTGCCGCAGCATTATGCACCGAGTTTGAAAAAAGCGTTGGGGAAGCGCATGCATCGCCATCGTCAAATATGGAATCCAGAAAAGAAAAAGTCGTTTTTGCCGATCCGTATCCGGAGCAGATGATAAGCCCTGTTGAAGGTTTATCAATAGACTCAAGCCCGGCATCTTCAATCGCAAGGTAAATACCGGAAAGGGCAAGCTGTGAAAAATGATCAATCCTGCGCAATGCCCGCTTTGGTATAACGGTATCTAAATATGAAATATCTGCGGCATACACAGGATAGAACTCTGAGTTTGAGGGTGCAGGAACAGTACCGCTTTTTAAGTATTTTAAAAGATCTGCGGTTCCTCTGCCGAAGCCGCCGACCACACCTATTCCATTGACAGCAGCTTCCATATTATATTCCTTCCGTGCTCAAAATAAGTACCGAATTCTGCCCGCCGAATGCAAGGGATTCTGACAGGGCTGTTTTCTTTAAAATTTCCGTATTTTCTGTAACCGGAGTTACGCAAAGCTCAGGGTCTGTTTCGCTGAAACCGGCATTGGCAGGTATTCGCCCCTGTTCAAGACATGCTACTGTATATGCAGCCTCAATTGCACCGGCGGCTCCAAGGGTGTGCCCTGTGTACCCCTTTGTTGATAAAAAAGGTATCCCGGGTAAAAGCTCTCTTAATATTTTTGATTCCGTGCGGTCGTTATCGGGTGTGGATGTACCGTGTGCATTTATAAAACCGATGTCTTCAGGAGTTTTACCGCTGTCGGCAAAAACCTCTTTAAGTGCCCGCCTCAGTCCCTTTCCGTCGGGGTGGGGTGCAGTAAGGTGATAGCCGTCGCAGGCAGTCCCGTATCCGAGCACAAAGGCTTTTGGATCTTTTTTACGTTTTTTTAAGGAATCTTCGCCTTCAAGTATCAGTACTGCCGCACCTTCACCAAGATTAAGACCTTTGCGGTTTTTATCAAATGGCATGCAGGCGCGCTCCGATGTTATCATCAGAGAAATGAAACCGTTGTAGGAAATCCTGCTCAGTTCATCAGTACCGCCGGCTATTACAATATCGCATATACCTGCTCGTATCCATGATGTCCCTACCCCGATTGCATCCGTGCCTGAGGCGCATGCGTTTACCAGTGTCTGGCATGGACCTTTAAGAGAATATTCACAGGAAATAGCTGAAGATGGATTACTGTTCAGGTACTTTTTGATAGGAAACATATCCGGCTTTAATCTGTCGCGAAAATCCCTGTAAAAGGGCTCGTCATTCATGGCGCAGCCCACAGTGGTTCCCATGCATACGCCAACCCTGAGCCCTGATAAATTTTCTGCGTTGAGACCCGCATTTTTCAGGGCTTCTCTGGCTGCGGCCAGGCCCAGCTGAGATGTTCTTGAGTATTTTTTTCTATCATCATCAGTAAGGCCGGGGATATTTCCTTTTATTTCAAAAACCGGGTATTTGCTGGTATGTGTTGAGGAAAAGCCTGTCGGCACATCTACATTGCGTATTCCGGAAAACAGGCTGTTCATATTTTCTTCCAGGGACAACCCTGATGCGCTCAGACAGCCTGTTCCTGTGATTGCCACCGGGGCATTCTGCTTCATGATGCCTGTTTTTCTCCGATAAAATCAGCAAGGGAATTGATTGAGTTGAAAGCTACACGTCCTTCGTCCATGTCCTTTATCTCGATCTTGTAATGCTTCTGGATAATAACAACAAGTTCCACTGCATCCAGAGAATCGAGACCGAGACCTTCTCCAAAAAGAGGAGCGTCATCCTCTATTTCTGCAGGAGTTATGTCTTCTAGAAACAGATCCTTGATTATTATTTCTTTTAATTCTTCTTTGTTAACTGCCATCTAATGGATTCCTCCCAAAAAGTTTCAATGCCGCTATCGACACACAATTAAAGCTGCTCCCACATATCATAAAAATTAAAGAATTGAAAGGGATGAGCTTCCGTATATTTTTCCAGATGTTCTACAAATCTATTAACATAGGGCTTAAATTTTTCGCCTGATCTCCCCATATTTTCAGGTACATATATAACATCAGCAAGATCCAGCTCAAATTTATCTGCACCCTGTTTTGAGGTAAAGAATACGACCAGGGGAGCGCCGGTAACCGATGCCACCTTGAATGCGCTGAAGGGAAATAAAGCCTTTTTACCTAAAAACTCCGCCTCAACATTATTTTTAAGGTTGCCGAAAACACGGTCGCCCATCATGCACAGGACCTCGCCGTTTTTTAATACATTTATCATTTCAAGTGTTCCGCCCAGGTACCCGTCCGGATCTATTGTCGAAAAGGGCGATTCCCCTGACTGATGCTCAAAATAGTGCCGGTCAACATCCCCGTCTTCTTTACGCATAACCATGTTCACGCGGGTATTAAGATAGCTTAATGCTGCAAGGGCGGTCTGCCAGCACCCGCCGTGGGCCATTAAAAAAATTACCCCTTTGCCTTCCTTTACAAGGTTTCTAAGGGTTTCTCTCTGTCTGAAAGATATTTTAAATTTATCATAGCCGAGTATTCCGATAATTGCCCGGTCTATAAGAACCTTGCCAAGCTCGAGCGACAGCCTGTAACTTCGGAACATCATCTTTAAAAAAGTATTATCGGAAAACCTTCTCTCAAGATAATAGTATGATTTTCTCCTTATGGACGGCCTGAAAATTATGTAATAGGCAACAATAAAATAAAGGAAAAAGTAGGCGAGCCTTCTTCCGCCAAGATGGATCAGGGCATAGAAAAACCGGTGCTGAAAAGAAGACCCGATGCTCCTGCTTGTCCACTTTTTACTGCTGTTTTCCTGATTATTTTCCGACGATTCCATATCTGCCTTTTTTTATTCCTGCTGCCATTAAAAACATTATTAAACCTACTGCTGCACCGGCAACGGGCCCAACAACAAGTGAGCCCAAAAACCATTCGTATATTCTGTCAATAGCCTGATAGCCTATTGTTTCCATTGATATCTCTGTTAAAAACTCACCATTCCTGAAATAATAACCCGCCTCTATACATATGGCCGGCATCAGGGGCGGCATACACAGCTGGCTGGTGCTGAGCGCTGCAACCTTGTTGAGTCTTAAAAAGCTGGCGGCCATAATTATAACAATTGTATGGCATGCAATTAGCGGAAGAGCACCGAGAAAAACACCGAGCGCTCCTGCAAAAGCTATTTTTTCGGGCGATGCATTCTCGGTAAGCAGCGCCTTTATTGAATTAACCGGATGCCAAATGGAAACGGTCTTTTCCTTCTGTTCATCAAACAGGATTTTTTTATGGGGCCATGGGAGGATTGAGCGCATGGTAAGTCTTGTATTTAAAAGACTTATACGCAGGTTGTCCCTGAATTTTAAAAAATGAGAAACCCGTTTATCCTCAGGCGGATAATAGACATTCACGTCAATTTCTCTGACCGTAATACCTGCCCATATCGCCTTTACAAGAATTTCAACCTCAAAGGAGTAATGCTTTTCATAGAGCCTGATAGCCTTTATTACAGAAACAGGATAAGCGCGAAAACCGCTCTGGGTATCTTCCACAGATCTGCCTGTCTGAACCCTGAGCCAGAAGTTTGAAAACTTTCTGCCGAAAACAGATGAGCCGGGGACATTTGCTTTTTCAAAATCACGAGTTCCAACAATAATGGAATCCGGCTTTTCTCCTATTGCCGACACAAATGCCGGAAGATCAGAAGGGTCATGCTGGCCGTCCGCATCTATTGTAATTATATGGGTGTATCCCATTTCATCAGCTTTTGCCGTGCCGGTTAATATTGCAACACCCTTTCCCCTGTTTTTGGAATGACGCACAACAGTCACTTCAAGCCCTGTTAAAAGTCCGGATACTTCCGTTTCACTCCCGTCATCAATCACCAGCACATGAGGGTGATACTTAAGTGTATTGACAACCACGTCCCTTATGGTTTCGGGGTTATTATACACCGGGATTAATACTGCTATTTTGAGGTTACTCTTATTCACTATTCAAATTTTTTCTGTTAATTTTATTAAAAACAAAAGGGAATAACCTGTTTTATCCCCCTCCCCTACCCCCTCCCGCAAGGGGAAGGGAACTGTCCAAAAAACAAATCAAAAACCTTATTAACTTCTTACTTTCTGCTTTTACCTTGCGCCTTGAACCCTGCACCCTGCGCCAGCTGTTATTTGTAAAAAAACTTCCAACCCCCTAAAACTTCATAAATCCAAAGTCTCTATGCTGCCTACCTAAACCTCTTGTCACTGAAGGCAAATGTTAAAAATCCCTTTAAATCTATCAAAAAGCGTTTCCAGCTGTCAGGAGATTTCCATGCCATGGCTATATAGTTCCAGATGGTTCTGTACCGCATGAAATGGGCCTGGTAGAATTTTATAAAATATTTTTCAAGGGTTTCTTCATCCAGGCCGTTGGGAATATATAAAAAGTTCATACAGTCCATCTTTTCCCAGTCCTCCTCAAAGGTGCCTGTATTGTTCAGGTTTTCATAAAGGGGAGTTCCCGGAAAAGGTGTAAACTTTGCCACGTTTATTTCATCAATGGGTAACGATTTATAATACCTTATACTCTTTTTTATACTGCTTTCCGTTTCACCCGGAAGCCCTACCATAAACAGCCCCTTTGTCCTGATGCCGGCCTGTTTTATCATGTTAACTTTTTCTCTCATCATATCCAGGTCAACATTCTGCCTGTGCTGTGTTAAAAGATCCGGATCTCCTGACTCTATACCAAGACTGATCATCCAGCATCCTGCCTTTTTCATCATCAGGATCAGCTCTTTATCTATATGGTCGGCCCTTACAGCGCAGTTAAAGGTCATGTTAAGGGGCTTTTTCATCATCAGTTCGCAGAATGCCTGCACCCTTTTCCTGTGAAAGGTAAACTGATCATCATAAAAATTCACATGCCTTATGCCGTACTTTTTCTTCAGATACCGCATGTGCTCATGCAGATATTCCGCCGAGTTAAACCGGAAGGTCCTCCTGAACACAGACCTGTCACAGTAACTGCATGCATAGGGGCAGCCGCGGCTTGAGATACAGCTTGTGTTGGGAGTTTTAGGATAATTGAAGATCGGAAGTTTATACCGGTCCGGAAACCCTGCAAGCTTTGAGTATGCAGGAAAAGGAAGCGAATCAAGCTCAAGCAGTTTTGTGCGGAAGGCATTGACGCACACGCTTCCGTCAGCATCCCTGTAAACAAGTCCTTCTATACCGGATGGATCTTCACCTTCTGACTTCATAAGTTCGGTGAGTGTTACTTCCCCCTCGCCCATTACGCTGTAGTCAACTTCGGGATAATCTTCGAGGATTTTTTCTTTAAGAGCCGAAACATGGGCCCCGCCGAACACCGACTTTATTCCGGGCAGTATTTGTTTTGCAAATGCCGCAATCCTTACACCGTCTAAAAAACTGGAGGTAGTACAGCTGAACCCGATATATGCGGGCTGCTTTTCAAGGAGGTATTTTTTAATAAGAGAATCATATTCAGGGTAGGCATAGCAGTCTATAATACCTGAACCAAGCTTGTCTCTTTCAAGGTATGCCGCCATACTGGCAAGCCCGATTGGGGGCATGATATTGGCAAGCCTTGATACATCCCTGTCTGCGGCGTTTGTTTTATATCCAAGGGGGTGAACAAGTAAAATATTATCATGGTTCAGTGTATTCATGAATTACTACTTCCTTTTTCTGCGTTTTGATCTTCCGGAAATGGCCAGAAGCTCATTCCATAAAAGGCCTTTATATCCGAAGGTATGCATTGCATCTATCATGTTTTTACCTTTTTCAGGCGGAAAGATGTATCTCCTGTTATGTTTTGCATCCTCTTCCAGAACCCTGTTCATTTCATCAACATCTATCCCTGGAGAAAAATAATAGACAGGTTCAAGCATGGGATCATCAGGAGACAGCACGCCTTCTTCCAGGGCAATCTTGTGAAGGGAGGTTCCGGGAAGCACACGTATACCGGAATAGACAAATATTACGCCGTCTTTAAGCTTCCTCATATTTTCAACACCTTCACGCACGGTTGCCTCTGTTTCACCGGGACCGCCGAATATAAAAAAGTAGGCGCCTGCAATGCCTTCCTTATTACAGCCGTTGTAAAAATCAATTATATCGTCAAAGGTAAAACCCTTTCCCATGCGGCGGAGTGTTTCGTCACACCCTGCATCCGAACCTACCTCAACGGCATAAAGCCCTGACTTTTTAAGGATCTTAAATTCCTCTTCGCCGACACCCTTAGGCCGGAAATACCCGGCCCACCGTATGTTAAGATCTGCCGCAATTATCTTTTCTGCAAGTTCAATGTATCTGCCTTCAGGATCATTAAAAACCGAGTCGGTAAAAAAGAAAGAATCCACACCATAGAGATCTTTCGCTCTTTTTATGTCACTGATTATTGCATCATGATCACGGTACCTGAACGTTCTTCCCTCAAGTGAAGGGTACACGCAGTAGGCGCAGTTATATGGGCAGCCTCTCTTGGTCTGGAGGTTAAGCATGGCGCTCTTACCCATATAAAAATCCACCAGGTCTTTATCCCACAGGGGCGAGCCTGACTTTCCGCTCTGACTCTGCATCAGGCATGCGGTGGTAATCTTCGGGCAGGATTTCCCCTTATCAAGATCTCCTATCAGGCTGTTAAACTGTTCCTCTCCGGAGCCCACAACACCGTAGTCGGCTTTGATATAGGCTATTATCTCTTCAGGCATAATGGAAAAGGCAGAACCGCCTGCAATTACCGGCACATCTGTCTCGCCTTTAACAACTTCTATAATATGTCTTTCGGTATTAAGGACTTCCAGCTCACCGCCCAGTGAATCGACATCATCAATATTGCGTATTGAGAGGCCGACATAGTCCGGGCTGAATTCTCTGATGGTTTTCTTTAATTCCTCATCAGGATTTTCATGCACAGAGTAATCAAACTGAAAAACATTATGCCCCTGTTCCGAGAGGGCAAAAGAAACTACGGCCATGCCCAGCGGATAAACAGGATAGGGGTAGACAAAGGTGTTTGATGATATCATCAGGACCTTACTCATTATTCGCCTTTCTTGCAAAGGATCGTTTTTTTCTGGGATTATACTGTCTGTATGTACCCTTTTCCATCTCTTCCATAACCGCCTGTTTGAACAGGAAGCTCATCTTGAGCCTTGGACTGCTGTTGTAATAGAATGTATCCCAGGCATAGTGATAGAGCTCTGTAAGTTTTTCGGGAGACATTTTTTTAGGCTGAAAAACAACCTTGTCGCATGTATAGTCGAGCCAGTTGTTGTTGAATATCCTGCCTTCCTTCTCATACTGGGCTCTTACAGGTGAGCGGGGAAATGGTGTAAGTATGGTAAACTCGGCCATGTCAAGCTCCACTTCCATAAGAAAATCAACAAGGCGTTTTATGTCGTCTTCGGACTGGTCATCAGTACCAAGCAGAATTGTTCCTTCAACACCGATGCCGTTATCCTTAAGGCGTTTGATCCTGTTCCTGATTCCGTCCGATGTATTTACAATGGCCTGGTACACATACCAGCACCCTGCTTCTTTCGCCAGTCTCAGGATCTCATCGTCATCCATTATGGGGTGTGATACCCATGTCTTTTTCAAGGGCGCCATTGCTGTAAAAAGCTCTTTAAGCCATTCACGGTTCTGGGCAAGTGAATTATCAACAATGAACATCCTGTTGTTCTGGATGGATTCCATTTCTTCTATGGTCTTTTTAACCGGCCTGGGTCTCATGACCTTTCCGCCCAGAAAACCGACACAGCATGGAAAGCAGTTGAACTTGCATCCCCTTGAGGCATGGACAAGATCAAGCATCTTTACACCGCGGTATGTGTAGTAATCAGGGTTCAGTATCTCACGCCTTGCAGTGCCGACCAGCGCAATATCAGGTTGATCTTCCATGTAGTCATACACCTTTTTAAGGCGGTTATTTTTAAAATCATCCAGTACCTCGCCGAAACGGCCTTCTACTTCACCAAGAAAAACCGAGTCACTGTGCAGCATTACCTCTTCGCTGTGAAGCATTGTTGCAATACCGCCGAAGATAACCGGTATTTTCATTTCACGGTATTTTTCTGCGATCTCGATGGCCCTCGGAAGCTGGGCTGTAAGCATCACGGACATTGCCACGAGATCAGGCTTTTTGCTGAAATCAATTTCCTCAAATGCTTCATCGATAAATGTCAGATCAATATCTTCCGGCACCTCTGCTGCAAACACAACCGGCCCGTGAGGCGGCAGATGGAATTCTGTCTGACGTTCCAGTTTCGGCCATTTTGGATATATAAGTGTGATGTTCATGAATTTTTTCCCTGTTGTTTTGGATTAATAGTTTTTTATTTTAAGGCATTCTCTAACGCACATTGCCATATCATTAATAACTGTCTTATTTAATAAAATATTTCTTTTCCCGTCCAATGAAAGCCTTCCGAAATTCTTCTTTCCGTTATCCGGAGATTTTTCAATCACAGCAAACAGTGCACCGGGTATCACATCTTCCGCCCCGTCAAAATTATCAGGAGGCTCAATATCACATACCCCGGCCAGCATGGTGTCCGTCTCCCCGAGTTCAATTGACTCCATTGCAGACATTAAAGCGGATATACTGCTGCTTGATTTTTCATATAAAACATAGTTTGGTCCTGTTATTCCGAACAGCATTGCAGCATAACCAAGAAATATATTGGATAGCGTATGTGTAAAAAGATTGGGTTCAGGCAGGTTTCCGTTTTCCTGGTTGACCGAATCATAAAAATCCAGATCAGTCTTTAAACAGCCGTATACAGTTGATGCAATAATACCTGTTCCGCGTTTTTCCTCCCACTCATACAGGCCGGCATCATCAAGAGCGTTTGCAGCAGCCTGAAGCCCTAAAAGAGAAATACGATCAAGGCGACCTTTACGGAATGCAGGATGCGTCGGTATTTTTGCACCGGAAATATCAGATATCCCCCCCCTCTTAAAATCAAAGGGATCGCTATTGTGTCCTTTTCCTGATCCTCCTGCGGTTACCCAGCCAAGTCCTGTTATATACATTACGACTCTGCTCCTTTCCCCAGAATAATCACCGCATTTACCCCGGTAAACCCGGAGTTTGTGGAAAGGATATATGAAACATCGGCCTTACAGACCTTTGAACTTACAAGTCCTTCTGCACCATCTTCAGGTTCTTTGAACCCTACTGTCGGAGGCACACTGTTTTCTTTTAAACATTTGAGACTGACGGCAGCTTCTATTCCTCCGGCCGCACCAAGGGTATGCCCTATTGCGCCTTTTATGCTGAAAACCGGAAGCACCCTGTTATTAAAAACATCTCTATATGAAGCAAGCTCCATGGAGTCGTTATAAAAGGTACCTGTACCATGTGCACATACAGCGGAAATATCATCCGCATCAAGTCCTGCTTCAAAAAGGGCCTGTTCTATGGCAAGGGAAAGTCCCTTTCCGTCCTGGTCGGGCCTTGTAATGTGCGTGGCATCATTGCTTACCGCCCATCCCAGGAGATCTCCCATTGATTTTTTATTGAGCTCTTTTGCTTTTTCAGGGCTCATCATAAGAAGATATGCAGCGCCTTCGCCGATTGACATTCCCTTCCTGTTTTTATCAAAGGGCGTGCACGGCAGCGGAGACATTGCCTGAAGGCTGCAGAAGCCTGAAAAAACAAATTCCGTAACAAGATCAAAACAGCACACCAGTACAGAATCACACCTGCCGCTTTTAATAAGAGAAGCGCCCTTTGCAATGGCTGCGGTGGATGATGCGCATGCTGCGCTTATATGGTAACTGCCGCCTGTAATGGATAATTTTTCTTTTATATAATCTGAGATGTGCGGAAGAAACCCTTCGCGGGAACAGGTTTTACCTGCCCGGTATGAATCAAGTACCTGGTCAATACCGGCCTTGGTTGATGCGGTTACAAGAAAGGTATCCGAAGGCATGGAAACCGGCCTGCTGAAAACCCGATCAATCAGATCATATACCATGGAGCGGCTCTGATTTTTTTCAAGATCGGAAATACATGCGGCAGCCCCGGCATAATAGGGTTCTGCAGAAAAACGTTCTACATTTCCGATCTTTGATTCACCTGTTAAAAGTCCTTCCCACAGGCTTTCAAGATCATCACCCCAGGGCGTAACCGTATTTGCATCTGTAATCCGGATTAAAGCTATTTTAACTCACCTTCCTTCCATCTTCGGCAGAACTCACTGTAAAAGGGAGGTAAAACCATGCACAGGTTTTTATCAAGGTCGAGCATAACCTGTACGGTATAACCGGTTGTTGTAACTTCACCGTCTCTGTCTGTAATAATATATTCGTAATCAAGCCTTGCCGCTTCAGACCAGTGCAGTATCCCCTCAATGGTAAACACATCAGGGTATGCCAGAGGCTTGTGATAATCCAGGTGCATTTTTTTAATGGGCGCAATAACATTGTTTTTATGAAAATCCAGGTAGTTGATTCCGTAACGCTGCCCCAGCCCGCCCCTTGCATCTTCAAGATAGCTCGGATAGCGGCCATGCCATACAATTCCGAGGGCATCTACTTCCTCAAACCTTACCTGCCGTTCAACTTTAAACCGGAGAGGAGGCGGTGCATCTTCCCGTATTTTAAAGTATGGTTTTAACAATTTATAAACTCCTTTTACGCTGTGTAATTCATAATAAAGGATGCCAGCAGTCTGTCACCCTCTGTAATGCTTACCTTTGATCTTGTAAGTTCATCAGATGATGCATCAGCACACCTTACTGTTATTTCATCGTCAGGGCGTATCTGAGATAAAAATTTTGCTTTTTTTATGGATGTTACCTTAATCTTTTGTCCTCTCTGTTTTTCTACAAGAAGCTGAGCAATAAACAGCTGAAGAACAGCCGGAAGAATCGGGTATCCGGGAAAATGTCCGGAAAACCCCTTAAAGTCATTATCAAATGAAAATTTCCCAACAACTTCCATTGGCTCAATCATTTTAACCGGCCCAATGGCATATTTTTCTATGGAATCAATTAACATATTCATATTTTGCCTCAAACTGTTTCTTTATTGTTATCCCTGTTTATAATCCTGTATAAAGCCGGAATCACATAAATCGATGAAGGAATGGCAGCGCCGATCCCCAGTAAAACAGTCAAACCAATAGAATACAATGCCGGGTGCTGTGCAAAGACAAGAGCTCCGAAGCCGGTAACAGTAGTAAGACCCGACAGCAGAACAGCAGTATCAGTATCATGCTCGTAATCTTCGGAACATCTGCATACCATAAAAATGCCGTAATCAATACCCAGACCGATAATAAGTATGGATGAGATCACATTAAATATATTAAAAGGGATATCAAAAAATCCCATTATTCCAAACATAAATATTACTCCTGTCACAACAGGAACCATGCTTAAAAGCACCTTTTTAAAATCCCTGAACAAAGGAATCAGAAGCACCAGGATAACAATTAAAGCCCCTGCAATAAACCGGGTAAAGTCTGAGCCGACCGTCTTCCTGATTATTTCGCCGAAATAGTTCTGGGATACAAATCTTACTCCCGGAGGACAATCCGGGCCTTTAACAAGGTCTCTGATTTCGGCAGTATCAGGTCCAAGTGTGAGGATTCTTGTTTTCCCGCCGTATGATATGACCAGCGAATCCATAAGCGCAGAAAGACCGGTTTCTTTTATGGTCTCAGGCATTATAAGGTCAGGTGTTTTTTCAAGGCTGTCATAGAAAGGTTTAAATGCATCGCCGGTAAATCCGATAGCTTCGCCCTCTTTCCGGAGCAGCTCTTTAATGTAGCTTTTATTTTCCGCCCAGTAGGATTTCCATGCCGCAATGTTGGCATTCTGTGTTTTTACAGAAGGAAGAATTGGTGCAATGCTGACAATGCTTTTATCATGTGCATTTTTTGATAGGTAGGTAAACAGTTTATCGTTTACCTCCAGAGCCGACTGCAGGTCATCACCCTCGGAAAATATCATTGATTTACTGCGCACATCCCCCCATACATCTTTAATGTATGCCTCGGTACTGATCAGCTCTTCGGACCTGAAGTTAAGTTTGCTCAGCTCGCCGTTAAAGCTGATATGCCTTCCGGCCCAGATACAGCTTACAAGAATAATAACCCATACAAAAATAATGAGTAACGGACTGCGGGCCTTGCCCTGTATAAGCAGAATATTTTTTGATTTGCTTTCATCGGACCTTGAGGCCTCCATCATCTGGGGGAGGAGCACAAGGGTAAAAACAAGGGCCGATACCACGCCAATGATAGAAAAAGCCCCTAACTGACGCTGGCCCGGAAGATCGGACATGAGCAGAAGAGCAAGAGAACATACAACAATCAGCCCGCCGTAGAGCACCGGCCGTGAAACTTCGGACATAATAACTGATGTGTCCTGATCACGATTTTTTTTACGAAGTGCAAAATAGACATGCAGGCTCAGGTCATCCGAGAGCCCGAGCAGAACAGAACCGAACCCGATGGTAATTGCGGAAACAGTTGTATATATCCATGAAACACCAACAAGGGCCATTGCAAAGGATGTGAAAGATATAAGAAGTATAAACCCTGCCCGCCAGTTTTTTAAAAAAAGAAAAAACAGGATAATCATTGAAAGAGAAGAAATGCTGATAACAACAAACAGATCTTTTTTTATGGCGTTCGCATTTGCAACCGTGTAGCTCTGGGGGCTTATAACAAGCATTTCCATATCACCCGGCAGAAACTTTTCTTTAACTGCATCCAGTTCGGAAAGCAGTTTTTCGGCGCTTGAGGTATCTGTCACATCAACCGAGGTATCTGCAATTACCAGTATATTTTTTCCGGAGCGATCAATAAAATGGTTATCCTTTAATGTTGCTTCTGGAATAATATTTAATGCGGAAAGCTTTTTTAATACAACCGATTTCAGGTTGACAGGGTCGAGCCTGAAATACTGCGTCAGCAGCGAACCTTCAGGTAAAAAAAGTGCAGAATAGCCTTCATCAAGCTGATCTTTTACATACTCGTCTGTCAGGATTTTTTTAATTTCTAAAAGATCATCCTCAGAGGTCAGATTAGGAAGTATGTTTAATATAAAATCATAAATATCGGCATCCTGATTGGATACAGGCCCTGTTGTAACATTTGTTATAAAGGGGCTTTCGGAAACTGCTTCGGCAAGTGTGTCGGCTATATCGGAAAGTTCTTCGCCGTGTTTTGCTGATGGGTCCTTCAGGTTGATAATAACCTTGTGCATGAACGGAGTCTGCTGAAGCAGGTTGAACTCAAGTAAAAAATCGCTGCGGCTGTCAGGCAGGAGCGATTTGATGTCTTCGGACAGTTTTATTTTTGTAAGGTAAAGAAAGCTTGAAAGAATTAAAAGGGCGGAAAAGATAAACAGTATTGTCCGTCTTGTAGAAAAAAACAGGTACAGATGACGAAATATACCGAAGAACCCCATTTAAAAAATATCCCCGAGAGAATCATTGGTTACCATATTTAAAAAAGTAACCTGTGTTGCGCCGCCCTTTGCCTCGTTGATTTTAAGCTCTTCAACATAGTTATCCGCGGAAGAAAAAGTAAGCACTATGGAAGAAATATATTTCTTTTCCATTTTTGAAAGGGGAGTAAGCTCTACCTTTATGGGGGCATCATCAAGCAGGTTTATTTCATACCCTTCTCTTAATTTATCAAAATCGCCCCTTGCCCAGGCAAACACCTGCCCTGCTATAACACCGATTACAGGCTCTCGTTCTACATTAAACTTTTTGTATCTTTCCGGTTTCTTCCGCCATTTTTTGCCCTGTTCCCCGTTTACAATAAAACCCATTTTAACAGGTTCAATTATTTCCCACCTGAGGCAGTCAGGCTTTTTATAAAAAAACTTACCCTTTGAGTCAGGCATATCCTTTAATATTTCCACTTCTTTTTTCTGGATAAAATTGCCTGTGAGAGTAGTAATCGGGGCAGATGCATTTTTGATTCTAAGCAGAGCTGCTTCGGTTTTATCAGAAGCTTCGGCTGAAGTACCAGGCTCACTGCTGAAGGTCTGAGCAGAAAGAACAAAAACCATGAGGAGTGCAACAGTTATAATCTTGAGTTTAAGCATGATTTAAGACTGCTCCCCGCTGTCTTCCGGCACCCACAGCTTGAGGCACCCTGAAGCCAGTTCTTCTCCGTCACGTTCGAGGACTCCTTCAAGCATTGAAAAGCCTGAAAAACTCTTGGTAATATCGATCCGGCTGTGAAGAACATCGCCTCTGAAGCATTCTTTTTTAAACAGGAACTCCCGGCTGTCCACAAGGAATCCTTTTTTAACGCTTTCACCTTTGATGAGATTACTGTACCCCTTTACTGCTGCGGCTGACTGGGCCATGATTTCCACCATGGCAATTTCTCTTAAACTTCCGTCAGGCTCAAGAAATAGATTTTCCGGGGTAATTACAGATTCTACAACACCGACATCTCCGGAAAACTCCAGCAGTGTATCGACAAAAAGAAAAGGCGGCCTGTGCGGGACAAGCTCTCCTGCAGGCATTGGTAAACTTGTATTGATTTCCATTTGTAAATAATTACCTCATTCGTAAAAGTTCTTCAGCGATAAGAGATTTAACATATTTACGCATTTCAATATGACTGTTCGGGCCGGTAAAACTTTCAGGGTATACCGGCGGCAATGCTTTAAGTTTCACCCTGGAAGGTTTCAGATAAAATCTTCCGGGCGGTAAAAATCTGTCTGTACCGGTGATGCACAGCGGAATAACCGGAGTATTTGTAGCAATAGCTATTTTAAAAGCACCGGAATAAAACCTCCCGAGTTTTCCGTTTCTGCTCCTGTGGGCTTCAGGAAAAAACAGGAGAACTCCGCCGTCTTCTATAACCTTCTGAGAGGCTGCAAAGGATTCCTCCCACGTCATACTTTCAACATCCAGGTACTTCGACATTTTCATAAAAGGCCTGTACCATGCCATTTTAAACGGCCAGGCCCGAATCGCAAAGCACACGTTGCTGAAAGGAAGGGCTCCCATAAAAAAAGTATCAAAGAAAGACAGGTGATTCGGAACAATGATACAGGGAGTATTTATTTCACCCTTTTCAAGCCCGTACTTCCTGAGCCCTGTAAAGGGCTGTGTGATTGCAAGCCACCCTCTGCCGTATATCCAAACCAGAAGCCTCGTAATATGCACAGTATTCATGCGTCCGATGACTTTAAACAGGAGAAATGCAGCAGGAGAAATAATAATGCCTATTACGGTCATTATTACAAGGAGAGGAAATACGGTAAGATTAATTAAAACTGTAAAAAAGTTAGTCACAATAAGTATTAAACAATTCCGGAATTGTAAAACAATCAGAAATTATTTGGACTCCTTCCTTATTTGATCGCTCTTTTTAATGACAAAACTGTGAATATCACCGAGCGTACGAATGCCGCGAATTTCCTCTTCCTCTGTAATTTTAAACTTGAATGCATTTTCAAGTACAATAACCATATCTACCATATCAAGACTGTCCAGCTCCAGGGCATCAAAAAGGGTTGCTTCCGGGACCATTTTATCGTTTTCGAGCTCAAATTCCCTTGCTAACGCCTCGTTAATAGTCCTGATTATCTCATCATTTGTCATTCTTTATAGCTCCGTAATATCAAAGAAGAATTAACCCCGCCAAGGGCAAAATTGTTTTTTAAAAGGTATTCAATTTCTATTTCTTCCGTATTTTGCAAAAGAAATAACTTCTTACATAAATCATCAATATTTTCAAGGTTTAAGGTTGGAATGACAGTTTTTTTTCTCATCATATTAATTGAAGCAATCAGCTCAAGGCTGCCGCTTGCAGCCATGGTGTGCCCCAGATGGCCCTTTAAGCTGCTTACAGGCGTATCTCCCCCAAAAACCTCAAAAACAGCATTGCATTCTTCGATATCGCCCTGAACAGTACCGGTGGCATGGGCATTTACGTAATCAATATCACCCGGCTCCAGTCCGGCATCGGATAACGCCCTTTTCATGCAGGGAATAAGGGATTCCGCATTGGGGTTGGCGATATTTTCCGGGTTGGATGTTGAAGAAAAACCCACAACCTCGGCCAGTATGTCTGCGCCCCTCGCCTTTGCGGATTCAAGGCTTTCAAGAAGCAGAATTCCGCATCCTTCGGAACAGACCATTCCGTCCCTATCCCGGTCAAAGGGTTTTGGCGTTTTTGAAGGGGAAGAATTATACCCGGTTGAGGCTGCGTTTATCAGGTCAAATGACATTGTTGTAAGAGGATGAAACTCATCGGCTCCGCCGCAGAGCATATAATCCTGCTTGCCGAAGGCAATCATTTCATACCCGATGCCTACTGACTGACATCCGGTTGAACATGCTGCGGAAGGAGCTATTACTCTGCCCTTTATACCAAGCACCTGGGATACATTAAATGCACAGCTGTGGTTCATAAGTTTAAAAAACAGGGTGGAACGCATGTTCTCCATATTTTTTTTTACAAAATAATCATCAAAAAAATTTATAAATGTATCGGTGCTGGTAATTGTGGAACCGAGCACAATCCCCATGTCCTCACTCGAACAGCAGTCCGGAGAAAGACCGGAAGACTCGATAGCCTCCTGGCAGGCAATAACAGAAAATATGGACATGGAAGACATGGACCGGCGGTATTTTCTGGGCACAGTTTTAGGATCAATATTTTTCACCATCCCGGCTACATGGCTTCGGACCCCGTCCATGGCTGTAAGTTCGGGGCACTCGGTAATACCGCTTTTCCCGGCCATAAGGGAATCATTTAAAAGATCAACGCCCTGGCCATAGGGTGAGACAGCCCCCATGCCGGTTACAACAACTCTTCTCATAACCATTTTTTTAATTCTCCTCTTAAAAAATCATGCCCCGTTATATAACCGCATGCAAGAAAGGCGGAAACAACTGTCCCCAGCAGCCCGGGAGCAACAACGGACTGACCCGCAAGGTAAAGCCCCGGGAGTTTTGTTACAGGAAAGGGATTATACTGCTCTATCCTGTGTTTTGCCCCGTACATGCTGCCGTATGGATTGCCTGAATAATCCATCAGGGTAAGCGGGGTAGAACAGTCAAGCGCCTCAAGCTTTAAATCAGTACCAGGATAAAATGATTCAATAAGCTTTAACATTCGGTCCTTAATTTTATTCTTAAAATCCCGGTACTCAGAGGGGCGATTACCCCTTGCTGAATCTTTCCATTCATCAACTTCACTCATCAGGGCAGGGACTATCATAATAAAGCCATTCCGGGATATGTCTTCTTTTGATGCCCAATTATTACTGATCAGATTGGCAGGCCTTTGTTCTATGGGAACGCTGCAGTCGCCGAAATCACTTTTGGGATCAGGAAAAAGATACAGGCTGGGGCCGAAGGGGTTTGCCATATCAGCATCAAATGTTCCGTAAAGAATAAAGGCGGAGCCTGTTTCATCAAGGGATTTTATTCGCCTTATATAGGACTTTCTAAAACAGTTTTCAGGAACAATATCAATAAGATTAATAGGGTGAACAGTAGAAATGCAGTTTCTGCACTCTATAGCAGTTCCATCCTTAAAAGCTGCGCCGGTAAGTTCTCCGGATGATGAAAGCAATAGTTCGGATACTTCCATACCGGTAAAAATATCAACACCGCTTACCTTTGCAGACTTTTCAAAGGCGTCTATAAGAGCTGATCCTCCGCCTTCAATGTAACTTACCGATTCATAGTAGGGGCCCACAATGTAAGAGTAGTTATTCAAGCCCTGCTCGGATGCCGGAACACCGTTAAGCAGGCCGTGAACGCCAAGAACGGATTTCAGATATTTATTATCAGTAAGCCCGGACAAAAAATCACTCAGGCTTTTACCATGAACATTTTCAAGGATGTTCATTACATTCAGGTCAGCTTCCAGGTTAAGGAAGGGCAGGCTTGAACACTGTTGCTTTATTTCCTTAAGATATGCATCAACAGCATGGGCTTCTTCAGGAAAAGCGTCACACAACGCCTCCCTGATATTTTCAAACCCTACAGGAAAGCGGAACTCAAAGGAGGACTCCCTGAACTTTACAGAATCAAAGCAGTCGGGACTGCACAGCTTCATGTTGATGCGGCCTGAGACATTAAGGTAATCAAGCATCATGCGCCCGCTGCTGCCTTCGCCTATGCCGCCTGCATGATGAAAGCCAGTATCAAAATATTTTCCGCTTCGTTTGAATCCCCTTACAAGGGAACCTGTCTTTGATGATTTTTCTACAAGCGCGGTCCTGTAACCGTTTTTTGAAAGGATTATGGAAGAAGCCAGACCTGATAATCCGGCTCCGATGACCAGGCAGTCATAGCCCATTATGAGGCCCGCAGAACAAGACAGGAGTTGGTTCCGCCGAATCCTGCAGAGTTGCAGAGGATATTTTTAATATCAGTATCCGCAGCTTCCCTGACTATATTAAGGTTCTCAAGACCTTCTTCAGGTTCATTAAAATTAATATTGGGTGCGGCAAAACCCTGCTGAGCCATAATCATGGAATAGACAACCTGTGAAGCGCCCGACATCCATAACTCATGACCTGTCATGGATTTTGTGGAAGAAATGTACGGAGTTTTATCCCCGAATATATTCAGAATATTTTTACCTTCTGCAACATCGCCGGCAGGCGTTGATGTAGCATGGGCGCATATGTAATCGATTTCATCAGGAGATGTGCCTGAATTTTTAAGAGCCATCTTCATGGCCCTGCCGAGTCCGTCTTCATCCGGAACGGAGATATTTGCACCGTCAGAGGAATAACCGTAGCCAATAATTTCGCCTATGATTTTAGCGCCCCTTTTTTTTGCAAGCTCGTAATCTTCCAGAACAATAGCGGCAGCGCCCCCGCTCGGAACAAGACCGTCACGGTTTTTATCAAAGGGTCTGCTTGCTGCTTCCGGTTTTTCAAAGCTGGGTGAAAAAGCGCCAAGACCGTCAAAACTGCACATTGATTCCCAGTTAACCTCCTGGGCTCCTCCGCATATCACCCTCTCCTGCTGCCCCAGCGCGATAAGGTTTGCAGCCTGACCCACAGCATGACCGCCGCTTGAACATGCAGAGCTGATTGTCCAGCAGGCCCCGCGTGTTTTCAGGATTGTATTAAGGTTCATGGTTACGGTGGAAGTCATGGAACGGAAAACAAGGCCGCTTCCTATGGATTTTGTTTCTTTAAACTCCTTAAGAAGATCAACCTGTTCAATAGCTGCAATACAGCTTGAGTCGCATCCGAAAATGAGACCTGTTTCAGGATTCCGGATATCCTTATCATCAAGCCCGGACATTTCAAGAGCCTGGGCTGCTGCGGCATATGCCTGAACAGCAAAATCAGGCATGGTTTTACGCTGCTTGCGGGAAAGATAGTTTTTAGGTGAAAAATCTATCGCACCGGTCAGGGGACTGCGGAACCCCATTTCTTTTCGTGTTTCATCAGCGATAATACCGGATCTGCCCTGCCTGAGAGCGTTTCCGACTGTTTCTAAATCATTTCCAAGGCACGATATAATGCCTGTTCCTGTGACTGCAACTCGATTCATACTATTAAAAGACTCACCTTTAATGTTTATTGTTTTCAGCTGAACTTTAAAAAAAACTACATATATATTCCGCCGTTTACCGGAAATACCTGCCCGGTAATATAGCCGGCCTCTTCGGAGCAGAGAAACGCCACAATACCGGAAACCTCTTCAGGTTTCCCGAAGCGCCCTAAAGGAATCATGGGTAAAATATCCTTAACCGGCAGATCCTGAGTCATTTCACTTTCTATAAAGCCCGGCGCAACAGCATTTACCAGCACATTGCGCTTTGCGACTTCCTTTGCCAGAGACTTTGTTGCGCCTATGAGCCCGGCCTTTGCCGCGGAGTAATTAACCTGCCCTGCAAGCCCGTTCTGACCGGAGGTGGATGTAATATTGATTATCCGGCCTTTTCTTTTCCTGAGCATACTGTTGAGCACGATTTTGGTAACATTAAAAAAGCCGTCAAGGTTGATGGATAAAACATCATCCCATTCATCCTGGCTCATCCATATCATCAGCGCATCACGGCTGATACCAGCATTATTGACCAGTACATAGGGAACATCATTTTCAAGTAAAGGTTCAAGAGCATCTTTTACAGCATCCGTATCCGCAACATCAAAGGAGATAAGAGTGCATTTCACGCCGGTTTCTTCGATCATCCCTGCGGTTTTCTCTGCTGCAGCACGATTTTTATTATAATGAAGCCATATATCAAAACCTTTTTTGGCCAGTGATAAGGCAATTGCAGTTCCAAGTGCCCCGCTGCCGCCTGTTATTAAAGCTGTTTTTGAATCACCCATTAAATTATCCAATCCTATATAATGTTATTAACATACTGTTATAACAGCCATTCTATTTATTGCACAGGAGCATAAAACAGCGATAACCATTATAAAAATGCAGCAAAACATGAGCCTGAAAAATTGAAGAAGATTATATTGCTGACAGTGAAATGCTGTATGAAGATTTCCCGCCCCCGATTTTTTTCTCTGAGATACATCAACAGCTTATTATTGTCAATTAATCAGGATCTATAAATAATTAATCTTAAAAAATAAGGCACCGGTTTTTCCGGTGCCTCAGTAATCTTACCCCTTATACTTATTCTGTTTTTAAATTAATACCTGAATCTTGCACGCATTTTGCGTTTTCGTAATCAAAAGTATCATAAAACTCTTATGCTTTTTTAAAAAAACTACTTTGATGCAAGAAATTTCTTGCATCAAAACATCTAAAAATATCACACTTTGCACTGTTGAGTTTTTTTAGACCTCAGACTGTCTAGAAATTCATAAACCATAAGCAAAGCAGGTGTCCGAGTATCATGGCTTGAGTATTTTACGATGTCACGATTGCCTGATCTCACAACCTTTGCGCCTATCATTAATAGTTTCAAGCGAGCGATCCTGATTTTATTATCTGCAATCCCCTTAAACATCTTTAATTTTCCCCCACAGAAATTTGCCATGATTTTATAATACCGCCAGACATTATACGCGAGCATGGCTATCTGAAAAAAGGCATAGTTGTTTTTAAATTTGGCGGAAGGTATTGCATCCAAACCTTCCTGTTTAGCCTCACCAACCAGATTTTCTACATCCGCTCGTTTGTCGTATATGCTTATGACCTCATGAGCTTTTCCGCTTAGGTTTGTGCAAAATATCCGGTAGGTATATCGTTCCTCTTCAAATAGTTCTTGCTGTGTGTTTTTTAATGTGTCCTTTGGAATCCTCATGACAACAAATCTACATGCCTGTTTCCAGGTTTTGGGTTTATATATGCAACTATTAAATTCAGCTTCCACACTTTTTCTGGGACGATACCAGTTAGCAGGGTCAAATGGCGGTTCGCATTGCTTATTGGAAAAAATAAAATCATAGCTTTCATACAATGCTGCTTCAACACTATGCCAACTCATAAATTCAGAATCCGCTCTTAAAAGGACCTTTTTAACACATGATGGCAAGTAACTTTTTAAAATGTGAATTATTTTGGCTGTCTCTTCACCACTTACTGTTTCCCCTTTACGCAATTTTCCATAAAGGTATTCCCTTGTCTGCTCAATAAAGCAAAGCACCGGACGATATCCCTTCTTCCCTCTATTTCTCGGGTTATGTCCTACGCGTCCGCCCTCCTGATCTCCGTATATTGTTTCAACCGTTGTATCAATATCTATAGCAATCCGACTATATTTGATACCACATCGTTTCCAGGCTTCTTCTCTTAACAAACTCATGGTTTTCAAAAGGGACTTGGCCTGATTGATACCAAGGCTGTCCAGGTAGCGCCAATAGGTGCTGGCCGCAAAAAGTTTTGATACTCTGAAGATCCCACAAAGCATGGACTCCAAACGTAGATAAATAAAATGCCAAATCCGGTTGAACCCTATAAACATTAGCATCATAATTCCCAAAACCATTGCATAGTCTCCTAGCTTGGTTTTCCGTGACGGCGCAATATATGTCTCATCAAAATATTTACGAAAATCAAATAAGTCCAATAATTTAATCAGTCCTAGAAGCCCACCAAACGGGCTTAATTGCTCGCTGCATGTTTCATATGCTGTGGAAGCATTGATTTTTCTGGCTCTTTCGTTAGGCTCATTATACCGTTTACCGACGCGTCTTTTCCTGATATTCTTTTTTTGCTTTTTTACCATCTGGGTACCTCCTGTTGTTTATGGGGTATTGGCGTATTCCTTTATACAACAGGTTTCCCAGATGGTTCAGTCTTTTTTATTCTTTATCGTGCAAGATTCAGGTATTAACTAAAGTTTCGCAGTTAAAAATCAAGAGCTGCAACTTAAAAACATGTTTTATTTATGAACGATACAATATTTCAGGAAAGCAAATTGGTATAAAAATATCATTATTGATTTTTAAATTTGTATAGGGGTTTTAACCAATTTGAGACTGGATTCCCCTATCAAGTAGGGGAATCCAGCAAAAATATCTCTAAAAAGAACAAAACGATATTCTGCCCGATATCCCTTAAATATAACTGCGAACCTTAAATTATTAAGACCGACAGTCTTTCAATTTCATATTCTTACAGGTCTGTTATAGGCAGATTTTTTACATCATTCCTTTTTTAGATTCTTTAATCCGATATAAAACGTATATGCTCCATATCCGGCCGGAAATACACCCTGAGCCCCGCTCAGTTTTTCGGTTATTGCGGCAAAATACACCGGCGCCATATCATGATAAACTTTCGGCATTCCAAGGCAGAGATACTCAAATCCCTTTCCCTGCTTTTTTCCGTACTCCCGTGCAAGCCGGGAATCCTTTTTAAGGGCATCCGCCACATTGGGATTGTTCCAGGCCCACTCCCAGGAACTACCTGCGGTTGAATAACTCCCATAGACCTGTCCTGAAGCAGTTACTTTTTTACCGTTTTTTAATGTCAGAAAAAAATCACCTGTCTTCTGGTCAAATCCCCATTCTTTGTAGTCATCAAATCCCCAAAACCGTGCCAGCCTTTTGCTGTTTTGATTATGCTCCTCTAAAGCGCTGCCTAAAAATTTATCCTGTTCCGGGGTCAGATCACTTCCAATAAAAACGGGCGGGCGTATTCCGAACAGCCTGTATATTTTACTTTTAAACACGAAGAATAAATACCTGCATCTGAATACAGCTGATTGTACTTTAATTACCTGCCTGAAAAATAATGCCCTGCATATAAATTTTGTCAGGGAAAAATCATCCGATATCCCGCAGCAGGATTCGATTTTTTCTTCCCATTCAACCTGGCTGCGCCAGTGATCATCCTGCCTGAAATAGGAAAAAAACAGAATTGACTGTATCTGGGGCGAATCAACCGGAGATGCAGAAACAAGCTGTACCCGGTTTTCTGCCACCATAATTTCCAGGCCGAAACCGTCTGTACCGTAGAGCTCCATAAAATTGTCAGCATCAGTTTCAAGCTTTATGGAGGCATAGACTTTCCAGTCAGCTGAATGTATAAATTCCCTGATACCGTCAATATCTGCATTTTCAATAACCGCAGGCTCATCCTGCCGGCCCTGCTGCGTAAAAATCAGCTTCATAGGCATATCCCGGCTGATTTAACTCAAGGGCGATTTATATATTTCCGCACAAATGGGCTGACTTACATGTCCTATTTTTTTGGCCTGAAGATCAGGAGAGAATGTTTCATTTATCCTGGCAAAAAATTCCCCGGTTTTCTGTATGCTCGACAGCAGTTTTTTATACCCCTCCTTAGCCGTTTCCGTAATATCCATGTGTTCATCCAGATACTCCAGGAAAGCCTCGGGGTGCATATTATCACTGACTATAAAACATTTACTTTTAAGGGAATCCCGCTTTTCTACCGGCACTCCTTTTTTTTCAAGGACAAAATCAAGACATGCATCATGCCAGGTATAGAGTTCCTTTGTTTTGGATTCGATGAATGCCTCATGTATCTCATCCTTATCCAGATTTGTATCACTTTTTTCAGCAACCCGCTGAAATTCCTCTTCGGTTGTTCCGCCCCTGTTCATCCGCCATGTCATGCTTTTTTCATAGCTTTTCTCAAAATGCTGCCTGAAAGTCGTGTCATCAACCTGCTCAAAGGGCTTTGCCTCAAGTTCGGTTTCCAGTATTTCAATAAGTTCAGCAACATTTGCGTCCGGCCTGGTTATTTTTTTGACATAGGGCGGGCTGTCCATCTCATCACCGGCAGGAGCGCTGGACACTGTCAGCTCTGTACCGTCTTCATACTGAACAGCAATATCTATCCAGTAAAACCCCTGATCATGCTCATATATTACAGCCGGAATATTACGGTCGGAAAAAAGGCTGAGAAGCCGGACCTGGGGCATCTCACTAATCTCATATGCTTTCCCTTTAAAAAAACCGGCGTCTTTAAAGTCGCTGATCAGCGCCTGAACCACTTCAGCATCGGTCCATTGAGGGTCAAGATCTTCATTTAAATGGATCTTCACAGGCACCCCCTGTGAATCATCCACTGATGATTTAACTTTTTTCCACCATCTTTTTAAACGGAAAGCCAGGTAAGCCAGTAAAAGAAGAAATACAATAAAAACAATACCTAAAACCTTGAGTAAAAGACCCATTTTCAGTCTCCTTTTAAATAAGATTTTAAAGTCAGAGTATTCTATTGATATTTATTAAGGATATATTAACTGTATCGGCATATTCCGTTAAATAATTAACTGTATTCGACAATATGTTTACTGGTCTGCCTGCAGTCATATAACCCTGCAGTTATTGGAAAAATTCAGGATTCTGCCATCAGGCAGAAGTATAACCGCAGCACCTATAAAACCTGCATGGTTCTTCCTGATATCAAAGCCTGTTCTTTCTTTTTTCGTATTTGAAAATATGGGAGACAGAGAAATGATGCTGTTTTTTTATTTTGTTATTATTCTCAAAATTTTGTACTCACATCTCTGTTATTTGCTTTGGGGTGAGCAGTTTTTAAATTACCCTTATTTAATTTTCTGTTTGGCAGACATCTATTAAATAACAATAACAAAAATGGAGCAGATGATTGAGACTGTTAATAATAGAGGATGAAGAAGATTTAGCAAAGGCACTGGTTCGCGGATTTGAAAAAAAAGGATACATAGCTGAAGCAGCACATGACGGCAGGGAAGGCTATGAATTATATCTGCTGAATGAATATGATGTTATTATTCTTGATTTGAATCTGCCGTTAATTGATGGAATCGATGTTTTAAAAATAATAAGAGAAAAAGATAAATTCCAGAGAATTATTATTTTATCAGCCCGTACTGCAGTCAGCCATCGTCTTGAGGGGCTGGATTCAGGAGCTAATGACTATCTGTGCAAACCATTTGATTTTCTGGAACTGGAGGCGCGGGTCCGCTCTTTGCTCCGCAGAAAAATATTTCAGCAGGATACTGAAATCCGGATAAATAAAATACTGATTAACACAATCGCCAAAAAAGTCAGTTTAACCGATGGTCGGGAAATCCCATTTGCACCAAGGGAGTATTCTATCCTGGAGTACCTGGTGCTGAATTGCTGCCGAATTATTAGTGCCGAGACATTGTTTGAACATATCTGGGGAGAGAAGGTGAATATTTTTACTGATTCGGTTAAAGTCCATATCAGTAATATAAGGAAAAAACTCAGAGACGCCACGGGATGTGAACACATCGATACAGTAAGAGGATTCGGTTACAGAATACGGAGTGAGGAAGGTGATGAAAAAAAGTAAACAGATGTCACTGAGAACAAGGTTAACGATTATTACGACTTTGATGCTGGTTTGTGTATGTATTGTTTTCACGGTTTTTTCCATTACCAACCTTAACTATACACTGGTGGTGCCCATTCAAACAGTATTAAGCAGTCAAAGCGGTGCAGCAAATGAGCCAGGAGAAGAGATATCTACTGAAAAAAACGGCAGATTAATTAATGCCGAGATGAGCCTGGATGAGAAGGACATCAGAATTTCTGCCTATACTTTGACCACGGAGTTCGGAAGCAAAATAAACAAGTTCATGTATATAAGCATTTCCTTCATGATACTGGTCATAATATCAGGAGCCTTTCTTATGTACAGTGTATCAGGCTCCATTATTAAACCGGTGAGAAGACTGAAGGAAGAGATTGCCCATTTAAAGAGGGATGAGCTCTCCTATCGAATTACTGATTTTGAAGCAGGCGATGAATTAAACCAGCTTGCAGATTCCTTTAACAGCCTGTTAGCACGTCTGGAACAGGCATTTTTTCGAGAATCCCGTTTTATTTCAGATGCAGCTCATGAAATAAAAACTCCTCTGGCAGTGATAAAAGCAAATCTGGATGTTTTATCTCTGGATGAAAAACCGGAGGAAGAGGAATACAGAGAATGCTTCAAGGTTGTTGATAAACAGATAAACCGGCTGACTTTACTGATAGATGATCTGCTGAATATGGCAACAGCAGCTGAATACCAGTTGAATGACAGGGTATATGCAGATGAGCTGATAAATGAGATTATTCAGGAGACTGATAAAAAAATAAAAGAAAAGGAAATTCATCTTACAGCAAAACTGTCCCGCGTTGAGCTTTCAGCAAACAGTACCATGATCAAACATGCTGTTTTAAATATTATTGATAACGCGATTAAATATAACCCTCAGGCAGGTACTATTCATATTGATGTTTTTTCAAAGGAGCAAAAATGTATTATTCAGGTTATTGACTCCGGACCGGGTATAGGAGAAGAGCACCTGGAATATATCTTCCAGCCGTTTTATCGGGCTGATAAATCAAGATCAGGCTCAACAGGCTCTTCCGGATTGGGGCTCGCCATTTCGCATGAGATAATAACAAGGCATGGCGGAAAAATATCCTGCAGAAAAAATGACACAAAGGGATGCACTTTTATTATTGAAATACCGGTCCGGTGATATCCCTCATTTTTTTAAGTCGTCCTCAAACACTTCCCGCCTTTTTTATCAGCCCCGATGATTTTATGACCGGTTTATACAAAATTTTTTCGGATACCGTCCTTTTCTTTACCTTCTCTTAACCTTGACTGTTTTATGGTGAATTTTAAATTTAAGACCCGGAAGGAACTCATCATGAAAAAATTGATTACTGAAAAGAAAGCGGCATTACTGCTGGTTTTAGCGCTGATAACATGTATTACATACGGAAATTTCATATGGGCGAATGAGACAGGCGGTCAGTATATCAATCAGGAGTACAACCTTCTAAAAATGATGGACCTGAACGGCAACGAACACTCCTTCAAGGATTCTTCAGGACAGAACAGTACGGTTAATGAAAGGACCGGTATTGGAATCGAATATACCGGAACAATGAAAAAACTGATTACCGGTAACAGGCTGGCTGTGATGGAACTGGGCAGCATGGGATATTCATTCATGTATTTACCTGAGAATACTAAAAAGAGCCAGGAAGGTATAGTAAACATATCCGAAGATAATACATTTTTTTATATGGCCGTATATCGTGTACCCGAGACCAGAGATGAAGAAACAGAAATGTATCTGGATCTGATAAAAAAGAGCTTCAGCAAAACAGAAAAACTTGCCGGTTTAAAAGGTTCCGCATATTACCTTGCATATAACAGGGATCACTCCAGCCTGAAACTGTCAGACAGCGACAGACAAAAGATTACATGGTTAACTGATGATATCGATAAGCTAAAAGACTATATCTGTATTTTTTCGGTTGATGATTCAAGTTTTTCACAGGTAGGAAAATTTAATGCGCCTTCAGTCAATGGCATCAGCGTTAATCAGGATATTTTTAAAAAATATGATCTCACAATGATGAACATCTGGTCAACGGACTGCAAACCCTGCAAAGAAGAAATGCCCGGGCTGCAGAAGTTATATGAGCAGCTTCCGGATAATATCAATTTTATTTCTCTATGCATTGACGGCGGTTTTGACATCACGCTCACAAAAAACATTATTGAAAAATATAAATGCAAATTCACGGTAATTTACCCTGATGCAAATTTAAGCAGGTCAATATTAAGGCAGTACACCTTTGTCCCGGTAACAATATTTATTGATAAAAACGGGAATATTATCGGCGGCCCCATGGGAGGCGCGCCTTCGGACAAGGTCCCCGAAACATACATGATTGAGATAAAAAAACGCCTGAGTTTAATAGAAAAATAATCGGATCATCTTGAAAGACGGTAAGGATATGCTACCCGGATCACATAACAGGCAAATATGTTTTTTGCGATACTTCATTCTTATTTTATCTCTGTGTTTTATTTTAACAGGAATAACACATAGACAGGAAAAACGGATTCTATTCAGAAAAGCCGTTAATATCTGCCTTGAGTGTATAGGGATAGGATAAAATGCAGTTAAGAAAATTAATTAAAAATCGGTCTCTGATACAGGCGGCAACCGCAGTTTTAATCAACTCCAGTCTTACCGGTTTTATAAACGGGAAAATATACCTTGGAAAAATAAAACAGATTTGTGTGCCGGGGTTAAACTGTTATTCATGCCCGGGCGCAGTGGGCTCGTGCCCTGTCGGCTCTATTCAGACAATTGCAGGCAGTGCCAGATATAATTTTTCCTACTATGTTACCGGAACACTCATGCTTTTTGGAATACTGTCAGGACGCCTGGTCTGCGGTTTTTTATGCCCATTTGGTTTTTTTCAGGACATGCTTTATAAAATCAGAAGTCCAAAAATTAAAATACCTGAAAAGCCCGACAACAGGCTCCGCTATCTTAAGTATGCAGTGCTTTTACTTCCGGTAATTCTTTTACCTGTTTTTATTACTGATGAATTTAATATAGCCGAACCCTTTTTCTGCAAATGGATATGCCCTGCAGGTACACTTGAAGGCGGTGTCCCGCTGGTAATTAAAAATGAAAGCCTGAGGCATATAATCGGGTCTTTATTTATCTGGAAAATTTCCTTTTCAGGCCTGATCATCACATCTTCGGTTTTTATCTACCGGCCGTTTTGTAAATATATATGCCCTCTGGGAGCATTATATTCTCTGTTTAACCGTTTCAGTTTTTACCGGATGAAGGTCGATAAATTAAAATGTAACGGATGTAAGGAGTGCGAGAAGACCTGTAAAATGAATGTCAGAATCCTGCAGGATATTAATTCGGCAGAGTGCATAAGATGCGGGGAATGCAAAAGCGCCTGTACAAACGGGGCAATTTCATCTTCATTTATCTTAGGATACGACGAACACAGGCATGAGCATCCGGACCGTAATCAAACAGGTCTTCCTACTGCCTGATCACCCAGCAGTTATGAATCTTTGAATTTCTCTCAAAATCAGGCGGAATGGTCTTTGAAGTAATATCCTCTATGGAAAGATTCTTAAGCCTGTCAAAATCCATCTTAAACTGCCGAAAGTTATTTGAGAATATCAGTGTTCCGTTATCAGATAATAGGTTAACCGCAGCAAGTATCAGCTCAGCATGATCCTTCTGGATATCAAAGCTTGTTCCTTCCTTTTTGGTGTTTGAAAAAGTAGGAGGATCAAGAAAAATAAGATCATATTTTTTCTTCTCTTTTTTCATCCAGGTCAGACAGTCTTCACTGTAAAAAACATGGTTCTTTTTATCAAACCCGTTTAAGGCCATATTCTTTTTTGCCCATCTTGTGTAGGTGTTGGACTTGTCCACAGACACGGTGGATACAGCTCCTCCCCGCGCGGCATATACTGTAACCGAAGAAGTATAGGAAAAAAGATTTAAAAACCTTTTACCCTCAGCCATATTACCTATCATGGCCCGTGTCATTCTGTGATCCAGAAAAAGGCCTGTATCAATATAACTGTTAAGGTCAATTTCAAATTTCAGCCCGGACTCTTCTACTGTCGCGGTTTTAGCTGATTCATTCCGTTTTTCATACTGGGATGTACTTTTCTGTCTCTGTCTCTGCTTTAAAAAGATATTTTCGGCAGACACATTAAATATCGAGGGAAGCACATAAATAATATCCTGAAGACGTTTGAGCGCCGCTTCGGCAGATACAGAACCGGGGGCTTTGTACTCCTGTACATGAATCCATTTGCCGTAAACATCAACCGCAACTGCATATTCGGGGATATCCCGGTCGTAGATCCTGAAACAGCTTATGTTATTCTGCTTTCGCCATGACTTGAGCCGCTTCATATTCTTTTTAACCCGGTTTTCAAACATCTTTATTTCGTCTGAAGGCTGATAACCTGATGCATCAATATGAGCAAAGCCGGAAGAGCCCTGTTCCAGAGCCGTGCTTTTATCAATTTTATACTGTATCAGTTCACATGGGATACTGCCGTTATAAAAGTTATCCCTCTGAGCCGGTTTGATATTAATTTTTTTTGCAAGCTTTGAATTACCCGTAAACACTGCCGCATGCCACCCCATAAACCGGGACCGCAGTTTTTCTCCAAGCTTTGAATAGAGCTGGATCAGTCCGTGTTCTTCGCCAAGTCTTTCGCCATAGGGAGGATTAACAAGGATAAGGCCCGGACATTTTAATGTTTTGGCATGGGGAGTAAGTTCGGTAAGATCTTTTTTTTCAAAATGAACAAGACCGTGAAGCCCTGCCCTTTCAAGGTTTGCAAAGGAATCCTTTACAGCAGAAGAATCCCTGTCATAACCGATTATGGGCGGAATCTTTTCTCTGTATTCCAGTTCCGCTTCTTCTGCTTCATCAAGAAGCTCCTGCCATACATCAGGCTGATGCTTTTTCCATTTAATAAACCCGAAATATTCTCTTAACAGGCCGGGGGCCATTTTCCCGGCAATCATGGCGGCTTCAATGGGAAGCGTACCCGATCCGCACATTGGGTCAATAAATGAACCTCCCCGTGCGGCTGTATCAGGCCATCCGGCCTTTATAAGAATTGCCGCTGCAAGATTTTCCTTCATGGGGGCAAGACCGCTGTCACTGCGGTAACCGCGTTTGTGAAGGCTCATACCAGAGAGATCCAGGCTTACGGTAACGGTTTTGCGGGCCACATAAACATTGACTCTTATATCCGGTGAGGATGTATCAATGGAAGGTCTTTCATCATACTTTTCTCTCAGCTGATCGACTATGGCATCCTTAACCTTGAGAGCGCCAAAATGGGTATGGGTGATAAAAGACTGACTGGCATTAAGATCAATGGCAAGTGTACTTTCGGGGGACATGTGTTCTGACCAGTCTGTATTCCTGACACCATCATAAAGCCCGTCAGTATCATCGGTCTTGAATGTATCAACTACCAGAAATACACGGTTTGCGGTTCTGAGCCACAGACAGGCTTTATACCCCATCTTTAAATCACCGTAAAAAAACACACCGCCCCTGCCCTGTTTTATGCGGTCCGCACCGAGACTGCGCAGCTCTCCTGCAAGTATGTGTTCAACCCCTTTAGGGCTTGTGGCAAAAAAAGAATATGTAGAATCCATTGTCCTGTGCTCAAAATATGTTAACTGGTGTCCATCCAGAATTCACCTTTTTAGGGATGGACACTGGCTGATAAACAAAAAAATTGCTGGCGCAGAGGATATGAGGGAGGCAGCAGAGTGTCAATAAAATTTTGGATATATAGAGAATATGTTACATAGATTTTATTTTTATCTTGATTTAGTTTTGTCCCTTATCTAATCTTTTTCATTTTAAAAGTTTTATTAACATGTATCCATCCAGGATTTGTCTCTTTATGGATGGGTACAGGCATGGTTATCATTTTTATTAACAGTAATTCACAACATTTTTCACAGTATGGAGTTTAAGTATGGCAGAATTTAAACAGGATTTCATTATTACGGAAATGCAAAAAAACGTACGGCTGGCATGGGATGCCAAAAATACTCTGCAGGATTATACCCCTGGAAAAAACAGGTTTATGGAACACATATTTTACCTGGATGAAAATATCGGAACAAAAGATATATATTCCGAAAGCCTGTGGTTTATGAGTGATGACAAGATAGACCCGGAAAATAAAAAGAAGATGGAAGAAATGATGGCCAAACTGGCTGAGCAGGCTAAAGATATGGATCCGGAAGACGTACCCGGCCCCAAGCCTCATTCACATCCTTTTGATGAATTATTTACATTTTTCGGTTCAGACCCTGAAAACCCGGAAGATCTTGGCGCTGATATTGATTTTTTTCTTGAAGATGAACCGGTAAAGATCACAAAAAGCAGCATATTTTTTGTTCCTGCAGGAATGAAACACAGCCCTGTAGACATGAACAGGATGGACAAACCGGTATTCCATTTCAGCATGGGCTTTACCAATTCATATTACCATGATGTTCTGCTTAATAAAGGCGGAAAATATGAAGGCGAAAAGAATATCTCAAGGTTTATGATCAATGGAGACAGGACCGGGGATATAGAGATGCCTTCCTACAGAAAAGAAATTCCGGAAAATTTCATTCACCGGGTAACACAGATAAACAGCGATATCCTGCCCGAATCCAATGTGCATTGCGAAACCGCCTGGATCTATCCGGAAGATAAAACAGGCATAAAAGAAGATGTTAATTTTGCAGATGAACATTCACATCCATTCAAGCAGGTAATAGTATTTCTGGGAACCGATCTTTCAGATATACACAAACTGAACGGGGAAGTGGAACTCTGGATAGAAGGAAAACCCTATAAAATGGATAAAAGCTTTTACGCAGTAATTCCTGAAGGAGTGAAACACGGACCTCTGATAGTAAGAAATGTGAAAAAGCCGATTTTCCACTATTTAGCAGGAAACGCACCTAAATATATATAAATGGTGTAAAAACTTAAAATGGCTTAAATTATTATTTTAAGCCATACAAGTTTTTTTTACCGCCCACGGATCACTTACAAGTGACACTTCCTCCGGGGCGGCATAAAAAAACATAAAACAGCCTAATTTCTACCACTAAAAACACTAAATCAGCATAGATACCGACTTTATTATAAAATGGTAAATCTTACAAAAATTCTACTTTTTATTATTTTTCGCTACAAATTATTGTTTTTTTTGTAACTATAACTTATTAATTACCGATAAGAACTATAGTTTAGCTATTGATTTATTAGAAGTATTCTGTTTCAGTCGTTTAAAATAAAACACTTAATCAGGAGAGCGTAATGATCGAAAGCAGCTAAAAAAGGGTTTTATAGAAGAAGACAGAGAATAATATCCTAAAAGCATTAAAAGGATATTGAATTTGCTCGTCAGGCATCAGCTTTCTCCAATTGTATTGAAGTATTCGGCGTCTTTAGAAAACCCGAATACTTTTTTTTTGGAGATTGTACATAATGTATTTATATATTTACAAAAGATTTACCTCGTTTGTAACGGGATCTTTTTATTCGGCTTTTAGAGGTTTTAAAAGCTCAGCCGTCTTAATCCCGTCAGTTCTGTTAACCCTCTTTGTTTCAGCCTGTGCGTCCATATCGGTACAGAATGTCCAGACAGTACCAATCGACAGGTTTCCTGCCTATCAGGCATCCGAAGAAGATAAAACACCGCCTGACGCCATTGATTCAATTGTCCGGGAAAAAGACATTCTGGCATTAAGCCCTGAAATAAAGGCCCTGCTTGACAGCAAAGTGGCAAGTATTTCGGATTTCAAGGTGCGTTTAGCAGTGCTTAAAGAAATGCTGTTTAAAAAAGTCCGATGCGAATCGGAGGATGACCTGTATGATGTCAAAACCGCCAGCGAAGTATTTGAGACAGGAACAGGCAACTGTCTTTCATTCAGCAATCTTGTGGTCGCTGCAGCCAGATACGCAGGGCTGGAGGCTGAATATGTGGAAATCTCCACATCTCCCACCTGGACGAGGGAAGGAGAAGTTCTTTACATTTCAAGACATATCGGAGCCTCGGTTTCAATACCCGGGGTATCAAGAGAACTGATACAGCTTAAACTTTCAAGAAACAATACTGCCACTGCATCTTCACAGATTACAGACGGATTTCTTATATCCGATTTTGATATGATGCCGGTAAATGCAATAAACAGTGTAAAAGCCGATCCTATTTCGGACAGCCGTGCATTTGCACAGCATTACAACAATATGGGAAGCCGCTTACTGGTAAAGGATAAAGCGGCCAGCGCATACCTGTATTTTTCAAAGGCCCTTGAAACAGATCCCGAGCTGAGTTTTGCATGGGCCAACATCGGCGTTGCCTACAGGATAAGCGGACAGTATAAAGCGGCTGAAGATGCATATCTGCAGGGACTTGCTGTAACCTACGGCAGTAATGACAGCAGCAGACTTACCCTGTTCAACAACCTGATGAGCCTGTATGAAAGAACCGGCGATATTGAAAAAGCCGAACTTTACAGGACCAGCCTTTTAAAACTGAGACGCAGAAATCCATATTATAAATATAAAGAAGCAAATACAGCATATGATAATGAACAGTATGAAGAAGCTGCTAAACAATACAGATACGCAATAGCCCTTAAAAAAGACGAACATCTTTTTTATTACGGGCTTGCCTGCGCCTACCTGAAACTCGGAGACATAGCAAAGGCGCAAAAGAACCTGAACAAAGCAATACAGTATTCATGGAATGACAACAAAAGGAAGTACTACAAAGAAGCTCTTGATAAAATGACCAACAACGGCATGACATTCAAACAGGCTCTCGTGACCCAGTCTATGATAGATTCAATGCAGAACAACGGCAGAACAACCCACTGATTATCCAGCTAAACACTTTGCTGCCCGGCTCCGGCCAGGGCAGCAAAGCTCCCTGCTCTAATCTATACGGAAGTGTATAAGAGGTTTAATGCGGAGACTTCAGTCATGGACAGATAAAAAAGATTTGTTATAGCATAAGTGCAAATAGAAGCCTTACTTAAAAATATAAATCGGATAAAACAAATAATTATCCTTATTTCCAACTGGTTGGGCGTGTTATTATTTTCCCTTTTCCAATATTAATTTGCTCAGGAAGCATGCTTGCGCCCAGATGTTTTTCTTTCATTTTCATATAAAAGTCACATGTATTTTTTAATAGTTCAGCCCTTCTGCCAATCGGGATAATAACGCCTATTTGTTTTGATGGAAATGTTGACTTTACAGCTTCAATTGATGGAATTAGGTCACTGTCTCCGGATATGATTATCGCTTTATCATATTCATCTTTTATTGCTAACTGAAATAGGTTGATCGCAATATTTACATCAGTCTTTTTCTCCTCAAACGTCTTATATGTCTTTTTGCAAATATTGCACTTTTTATCTCTTTTTTTAAATTCTCCATAAACTACTTTTACACCATTTAATTCCTGAGCTTTAATAAAGGCCTTATGTCTCTTTACTTTGTCCACAGACCACGTTGCTAAGGCAGTAAAATAATAGATATCTACAATTTTATCATTTTTAGTAATAAATTTTTCTGCCAGAGAGGAAAGGTCAATCCACCTGTATTTTTTAGAATGTTTATTTTCCATTATTGCATGATACAGGTTAAATCCATCAATGAGAAAAATAACTTTTTCCATTATATGTCCTTTATTGTAGGTATGTGTAGGAGGCAAAAAAAAACCCGAGTGCTCGGGCAACTCGGGGCCAAAGAGACTCAAGGTCTACGATGGGATGATGAAAATTATGATAGATATCCACCTTTCAAATGTCAACTTTTTTTTGCATGTAATGAAAATCTTCAGGGCCCTTGACGGTGACATATTAAGCTGGGACGCTGTTTCAAAATTCAATAACTCAGTAAGGCTTGGAGCATGTATTACCTGTGCAGTATACTGAGCTGGTTGAACAAAAAAAATATAAAAAATTCCAAAGGTGCAATCTATAGCAAATCAAAAAAATAAATATTCAAAAAACGAAAGTCATAACATTCTCAAATAATAAGGAAGATTATATTTCTCTAACTGATATTACCCGCTATAAAAACCCGGAAAACATCTATCCACTATCAAAGAAAAAAAACATGTCTCACACAAAGCCACTAAGTCTCAAAGGTAAGAATTAAAAAGATTTTTTAATTAAATGCATTTGATTTTCTTTGTGTCTTTGCGCCTTTGTGTGAGATACAGCTTTAGTTTTTTGCTCTCCCCCTTAGCTTGACGCTAATGCACCAGGGGAGGGAAACTTGAAAGACATATTTCTTGGGGATAAATCCCACCGCTGCAAAATACCTACAGTCAAAACATGACACAGCACCAGGGAGGGTACCCTTCTTAAACACTGGCAGATGATCGTGAGGGCTATATTGAGACATGCTGTAAATTCTATAAAAATACCATATGCTTTATTTTAGTGCTTTTCCTGTGTTTTGCCTGTCATGCCGAAGATTAACGATAAAATTAAAAAAAGAGCCGTTTATGGATGAAAACTAACTTGTTAACATATTGTTTTATATGCTAATAAAGTTCCCGACAGCAGGACATCTTAAGATTCTGCTTTTTTGTAACAGTATAAAAAAACGGATCGGAGACTTAATGAATCACGACTACAGGCACGCACGTGAAAAAATGATAAAGACCCAGCTGATCCCGAGGGGTATAAAGGACAACAGGGTACTGCAGGCAATGGCAAAAGTCCGCCGCCATATTTTTGTAGAAGAAGCTATTGCAGCAGAAGCATACGGTGACAGACCCCTTCCAATCGGACAGAAACAGACCATATCGCAGCCCTATATTGTGGCATTGATGACACAGCTTCTTAAGCTTAAAGGAACTGAAAAAGTCCTTGAGATCGGCACGGGAAGCGGTTACCAGACTGCCATTCTCTCAGAACTCGCCGAAAGAGTATTTACCATAGAGCGTATACGTCCGCTTATGGAAAGAGCAAGATACATTCTCAATGCACTTGATTACACCAACATCCTGTTCAAGTATTATGACGGAACCCTCGGCTGGAAAGAGTTTGCCCCCTATGATGCGATTATTGTAACCGCAGGCGCTCCCGAAATCCCGGAATATCTGGCTGAACAGCTTAAGGAAGGCGGCACAATGGTAGTGCCTGTCGGAGAAAGATCCGGCCAGGAATTATATGAAATAACCAGGACAAAAACCGCTTTCAGAGTAGCCAAACATGGAGGCTGCCGTTTTGTTGATTTAATAGGCGCCCATGGCTGGAAAGAATGATACATCATCAGCCGTTACTGAAAGCGCCAACAGTTTTTTAAATGTTCCGGTTTCAGACCTGAAGGGGGTCGGAGCAAAACGGGCCGACCTTTTTGCTCAAAAGGGAATAACAACCGTCCTTGATCTGTTCTATTTCTTCCCCGGAAATTACGAGGACAGAACAAAAATTATCCCCCTTGATAAGCTTGAGGATGGAAAGCCTGCCTTTATAAAAGGCACGGTTGTTTACGCTGATGAAGAAAATCTTCCGAGACGCCGAAAAAAAATCTTTAAAATCATAATCAGCCGGAAAACAGAAAGACTTGAGCTGGTATGGTTTAATGTTAATAAAAATTTCTTTGCAGCCGTATCCGAACCCGGAACACTCATATGCGCCTACGGTACTGCAAAACTTTTTGGAAATAAAAAGCAGATGTATCATCCGGATGTTGTAACCGCTGACAAAGCAGGAGAATCTCCCGGATTTTTACCGGTGTACCCGTCCATTGAAGGAATTCCAAACAAGGTTGTACGCACAACAGTAAAAACGGCCGTTGATAATTACCTGGACCTTCTTATAGATCCTGTTCCGGAAAATATACTGAAAAAACAAAAACTGCCAGGACTTAAAGAATCCATAAGACAGCTGCACTTTCCTGACAAAAGTTCCGATTATGATTGTCTTATGGATTCGGATACGCCCTTTCATAAAAGAATCAGGTTCGACCGTTTTTTCAACCTGATGCTTAAGGTACTCTATGAAAGACAGATAAGAAACAGGATAAGTGTCCCGCCCTTAAAAATAACAGGTAAAATGCTGAAAGATATTACAGGCTCCTTTCCATTTGAACTTACAGATGATCAGCTGGCCGGCATCAGGAGCATAGGGGAAGATCTTGCAGGCGGAAGGCCCATGAACAGGCTTGTTATGGGAGATGTAGGCACAGGTAAAACAGTTATTGCTGCTGCAGCCGCATACATGGCGGTTAAAAACAACCTCCAGGCAGCGCTTATGGCCCCTACCCAGCTTCTTGCCGAACAGCACATGGAATATTTCTGCTCCCTTCCGCCGGAGATGGATTTTAAACCTGTACTGCTTACAGGAAACCTAAAAAAAGCAGCACGGGAAGAGATATACAGCGCAGTTAAAAAGGGTGATTACAATATAATTATCGGTACGCATGCACTGATCCAGGACAGGCTGATATTTAACAACCTGGGACTTGCAGTCATTGATGAACAGCACAGGTTTGGAGTACAGCAGAGGGCATCAATAATTGAAAAAGGGAAAAATACACATGTCCTTTCCATGTCAGCCACCCCGATTCCCAGAACAATTGCCATAACCCTCTATGGCGACAGGGATTTTTCGTTTATAGGTCAGTACCCGGGAAGCCGCGTTCCGGTTTCAACTCTGCTTGTTGACAGAGCAAAAAAACGGTGGATTTTTGACACGCTTAAAGACTGCCTGACTCATGGACGTCAGGCTTATGTCGTGTGCCCACTTGTGGATGAATCCGAGAAACTTGAATTAAAAAATGTAACGGATATGGCTCAAAGCCTTAAAAAAATACTGCCTTCGGAATACAGCGTGGAATATATTCACGGGCAGCTTGATCCTTTTACCAAAGAAAACAGGCTCAGGGATTTCCGGTCAGGAAAAACAAATATCCTCGTTGCAACAACCGTTATCGAGGTGGGCATTCATGTTCCCAATGCAACGCTCATGATTATCGAACATCCCGAACGTCTCGGCCTTGCCCAGATTCATCAGCTCAGGGGAAGAATAGGAAGGGACGGTAAAGGCGGAACCTGCATCCTGATATCACCGGAAACTCAATCGGATAAAACCCGTGAAAGACTGTGCACCCTGGAAAAATGCAGCAGCGGTTTTGAGATAGCTCAAAAAGACATGGAATTCAGAGGGCATGGAGAAATTACAGGCATAAGGCAGTCCGGTTTCAGTGAACTCGGAATTGGTGAAATACTCAAACACCATGACCTGTTTACAAAAAGTTCAGATACCGCCAGGGAATTATTTGAAACAGACCCGGATCTAAAATCACCTGAAAGCCGTCATATAAAAACCATGCTGGCGTCTGTTTTTGATGAGGGTTAACTATCCTGCTTCGTCAAACAATTGACAATAACACCTGTAATATCTTCTGATTTCTGATTTTAAATACCTTTCAAAGTAAATAATCAGCATCAGAGCGTATTAAATACCGGCTCTGCCGGCTCTAAATAACAAAATCAAATCCGAATACCCCATAAAATCAGCCACTTTTTACGTCATTATAGAATATTTCACACCATAACACCTCCCAACAGGCCCCGCCGGCATGAAATATGCTAAATATATTAAAGAATTAAGGGCCGAATTTACATTATGTCTAACCTTTTTCAAATATCTTATCATGGCAAAAATACTAATAATTGATGATGATAAAGCAATATGCACTTCACTGTTTCTGGTAATCAAGAGAATGGGACACGAATCGGTATATGCCAATTCATTAAAGGAGGGGAGCAAAAAAGCCCTGATGGAATCCTTTGATGTAATTCTTCTTGATGTAAACCTGCCTGACGGAAACGGTCTTGAACTGCTTCCCCAGATAAAAAACATTCCACTGTCTCCCGAAGTTATAATCATGACAGGAGAAGGCGACCCTGACGGAGCCGAGCTGGCTATAAAAAACGGAGCCTGGGATTATTTTGAAAAGCCGCTTTCTGTCGATGCAATGACTCTGCCCTTGAGCAGGGCACTTCAGTACAGGGCCGAGAAAAAAATTGCAAACAACTCGGTTTCTCTAAAAAGAGAAGGAATCATCGGCGACAGCGCAGGAATGAAACACTGCCTGGACCAGGTTGCCCAGGCCGCACTGAGTGATGTAAATGTTTTAATAACAGGCGAAACAGGAACAGGAAAAGAGCTTTTTGCATCCGCAATACATGACAACAGCCCGCGAAAGGAAAACAACTTTGTTATTGTTGACTGTGCCGCCCTGCCCGAAACCCTGGTTGAGAGCACGCTTTTCGGTCATGTAAAAGGCACCTTTACAGGTGCGGACCGCGACAGGGAAGGCCTGATTAAACAGGCGGACAAAGGAACACTGTTTCTTGATGAAATCGGCGAACTGCCGATGTCCGTTCAAAAGACCTTTCTCCGGGTGCTTCAGGAAAGAAGATTCAGGCCTGTAGGCGGTAAAAAAGAAATAACAAGCGATTTCAGGCTGATAGCTGCCACAAACAGAAATCTGGATCAGATGATCAAAGAAAATAAATTCAGGCAGGATCTGCTTTTCCGTATCCAGTCCCTGGCGATCAACCTGCCTCCCCTCCGTGAAAGGGTTCAGGATATAAAAGAACTTTCAATGAGCATCATAAGCAAGGCCAGCGAACGCGAGAGGATAGCCACAAAAGGTTTTTCACCGGAATTTATAAAAACCCTTGAAACATATAAATGGCCCGGCAATGTGAGAGAACTGGTAAATGTGCTGGATGGAGCAGTAAGTAAAGCCCGTTATGAACCCACACTTTTTCCAAAGCACCTCTCAGACAATATAAGAATCAACCTGGCCCGGTCGGCAATCTCCGATAATGCACATTCATACACCGAAAACAGCAGCAGGCAGAGCGGCAAAAATCACAGGCGGTTTCTTCCTACAATTAAGGAATTCAGAGAGATGATAATGTATGAAAATGAAAAAAAATATCTCAAAGAACTTATCGCTATTACAAACGGTGATGTTAAAGAGGCATGCAAGATTGCAGGTCTTGGAAGAGCAAGATTATACGGCCTTATGAAAACCCACGGAATTACAAAAGCATACTGATAGTCAAAATCAAAAAATATCCACATGAATTAGAAAAAATCCAATAAAATTGGACTTTTTCTAATTTCACACAACAATCCGCATTAGCCCCCGGCAAATCAAAACAGCATAACAGCCTGTTTTATCTACACTTTACAGTTTAACCCGTTTTGGCATACTTCTTGGTATAGGAAGATATGTACAATTTTTTTATCCAAAGCCTGAAAAGGTGTTTTAACTGAGATCAAGAAAACGGGGCAACCAGATATGAGTTTATTATATTACAGACCTCTCCAGAATGATGCGGCTGAGAAACTTCAGGGTGTTATCGAATCCGAATTTCCCGGAGAAGACCTGGAAGTTTTTTACTCAACCGGAAATTTTTCAGAAAGGCTTCGTCAGCAGTCGCGAAGCAGCTGTGCAGTAGTAATTCTCGCTGATAGTATGAATGACCTCCAGTCACTTTTTACACTCAAAAATCTTCTTACCGACATCCGGATTATTCTTGTTCTGCCTGAAAGAAGCGAGGAAGTAATCGCAATGGGCTATAAATTCCGCCCGAGATTTTTAAGTTATGCAGACAGTGATTTCAGAGATCTCGCAGTTGTACTTAAAAAGATAGTGGAACTTATGGAAAAGGATACTCATCAGACTGATGTGGATTATATGCATCTGCACTGAAAACATGCACCTGTTATCAGAATTATCAGCAGCAGATTAAAATAACAGGAAAATTTAAAACCCGTTTTTTATTTAACAGAGAAAAAATGGACGATCTATCAACAGTAATTGAAAAGACGGTATCTGATATTTCAGACCTTAAAGGCCCTCTTAAACAGGTCGCCGGAGAAAGCGAACCAATGTTTATCAGCCTTGGTAACGAACTTCAGAATATCTATTCCGACGCTGACGGTCTGACAAACCTGACAAGGGAGACTGCCCGGCTGATAGACGGCAATTCAAACGATAACATTCTTACCAATATCGGCGATTTTTCAAAACATTCTCTGGAAGAGCTCAACCTGTGCAGAGAAGATGTAAAAAATATACTTCCCAATATTGAAATATGCCTGGACAATTTAAAACGCCTGGACAGTATGTGTCCAATAATAAAAACCATTGCTAAAAAATTGAATATCGTTGCCCTGCACATATCAATGGAGAGCAGCAGGACAAGGGAATGTGAAGATATGTTCAATTTCTTTGTCCTGGAAATAAGAGATCTTGCATCAAAGGTTCAGGGAATATCCACAAGGATACGCGAAGACTCGGAAAGGGCAAAAACCGGGCAGATATCAGATTTTGAAAATCTGGCAAGCCAGGAGGACATGCTCAGCAGCCTTGCGGACAATGCCCGCCAGAAAGTCGGAAACAATGTCATAATAATAGAAGATCTCATCAGAATTGCCCTTGAGGTAATGAGCCGGGCGGAAACTCATTCGAAAAAAATATCCTCACTTGTGGGAGATATTGTAATGGCAATTCAGTTTCAGGATATCATACGTCAGCAGATAGAACACGTACTTGAGACACTTGACGAAATAGATACATTTTTCAGAGATGATGAAGAAAATCACGATGAAACAGGAGAACAGCATAAAAACGCTTTGTGGAAGGCTTATATGGTCTTGCGTATACAGGCAGACCAGCTTGCACAGGTAATTAATGAGATAAACGAAGCCCGTAATAACATCAAAGACTCATTCATGCAGATAGGCAATGAGGTTCATGAGCTTGTATCGGATGTCAGGGAGCTTAACATGGGTAACGGATCATCAAGGGGAGAAAACCCCTTTACCCTGCTTATTTCAGGATTAAAACAGCTCAATGAAATAATTGTAAAGGGCAAGGAAATGGCAGAAAGCATTGAGTCCAATCTCAAGGAATCGGCGGAATCAGCCAGCAGCCTTGCCGACCATCTTGCACAGATGGAAGACATCAGCATGGATCTTCATATCAAGGCGGTCAACGCATTAATAATGTCCAAGCGTCTCGGCACCGAAGGTAAAACACTTTCCGTGCTTGCAGAGGATGTAACCGAAGTATCTCTAAACTCAAACACCTTTGTCCTTGATGTTGTCGAAATATTAAAATCAATAAGAGAGCTGGCAACAACCATCTCCCATGACTCATCTGATGAATCATCAGATGCCGATGCTGTCTCACAGATATCACTTTCGGACGGCATCGAAATGATTGCAGATATATACAGAGAATTTATATCGAACTCCGAAGACTCCGCACGGAACTCCGAAAATCTCAAAGACAGAATACTGCAGCTTGAACCGGAACTGGGATTTTTAAACACAATTGAAAATACACTTGAAGAGCAGCTTAAAAACATACGGCATATAATGGATTACCTCACCCCTTATCTCCCTGAAGAAAGTGAATTCAATGAAGATATTGCACACATTACAGACAGGTACACAATGGAGATAGAAAGAGGCGTATACAGCAGGGCCTTTAATGAGGAAGAAACCTCTGATGAACATCCCGAAGCTGAATACACGGGGGAAGACAATATCCAGGAAGAGGCATCGGATGATGATCTTGGAGACAATATAGAACTTTTTTAAGCAGCCCCGATAATCACGAGGGGTAAACAGGAGACAGGATGGCCGTAAAAAAACAGGATAAACCCGTAAAAATAGAAATAGAAAAATCACTTACAATTTTTGAAGCAGCTTCAGTCCATAACAAAATTATGGAGAGCTACAAAAATTCAAAGGATATTGAAATCGATTTAAACAGCGTAACATCCTGCGACACAGCAGGTATACAGATACTCTACTCTCTTAAAAAAAGCGGAAACAGGGATGGGAAAAAAATCATATTCAGTGATCCCTCGGGAGCTCTTGAAAAAGCATTAAAGGAAATGGATATACCTTTAAACATTTTCAGTTAATTTATCGGATTAACAGGAGAAAACAATGTCAAAGGTAATAATGACAGTTGATGATTCAAACAGCATACGCCAGATGGTCGGCTTTACCTTAAAACGTGCAGGTTTCGAAGTAGTCGAGGCAATCGATGGTCAGGATGCAATTAATCAGCTTAAAGGCAGTCCCGTAGATATGATGATTACAGACCTTAACATGCCAAACATGGACGGCATTGAACTTATCAAATCAGTCCGAACCATGCAGAAATATAAATTTATACCGATAGTCATGCTGACAACGGAATCGCAGGATGAAAAAAAACAGGAAGGTAAGGCGGCAGGGGCAACAGGATGGATAGTAAAGCCGTTTAAGCCTGATCAGCTTGTATCAATTATTAATAAAGTGCTCAGACAGTAAAACTGATTTTAAATCCAATGTTGTCGTTTAAATAATAAAGGGTAGCCAGATGGACGAAACACAGAATTTCATAGAAATATACAGGCAGGAAGCGGATGAACTGCTTATTGAAATTGAAGAAACGGTCCTTGAAATAGAAGAGGCTCCGGAAGACAGGGAGGCAATCAACAGGCTCTTCAGGGCTGTTCACACCATTAAAGGCTCAGGGGCGATGTTCGGTTTTGATAAAATTGTGGACTTTACGCACACCCTTGAAACAGTACTGGATATGCTCAGAGATGCCCTTCTTCCGGTAACTAAAGACCTGATAGACCTTATTTTAAAATGCAGGGATCACATCAAGTCAATCCTTAACCACACCGCAGGCGGTGATGAAGTGGATATGGACTATGAAAACAGCCTTGTCGAAAGTCTCAATGCATTCCTTGGTCAGGCCGAAAAAAGAGAAGACCGCCCTGCGTCCGCAGATACCCGAAAACCTGAAACGGAAGACCTCGAAAAAAGAGAAGTCACATACAGGATCAGGTTCAAACCTGAACCCAATATTTTCATGACAGGCACGGACCCGGCTCTCCTGCTTGAAGAACTTAAAGAATACGGAGACCATGAAGTCATCCCTCAGTTTAAAAACATTCCGTTTTTTGATGAGCTTAATCCGGAGGAATGCTACATCTTCTGGGATATTATCCTTACAACGTCTGTCAGTTACAACACCATAAAGGATGTGTTCATCTTTGTAGAGGATAACTGCGAACTGAGCATTGAGATCATCGATAATGAAGTGGATTACGTATATGATGATGATCTGAAAAGACTGGGAGAAATACTGGTTGAAAGAAATGATGTATCCCCTGACGAAATAAACAGTGCACTGAACGAACAGAAAAAACTGGGAGAAATACTTGTAGACAGTAATAAAGTCGATTCCCAGACGCTGGTATCAGCACTTGCAGAACAGAACCAGTTAAAAAAGGTGAAGGAAAAAAGATGCGAAGATAAAGGCGCATCAAGCCTGAGAGTAGCTTCAGACAAGCTGGATGTTCTTGTTGACCTTGTAGGAGAACTTGTAACAGTCCAGGCCAGGCTGACTCAGCTTTCAAGCAACCTGGAGCATACCGATCTTATTTCAATATCAGAAGAAGTGGAACGTCTTACAGGTGAGCTCAGGGACAACACCATGAGCATAAGAATGATGCCTATAGGTACCACATTCAGTAAATTCAGAAGACTTGTGAGAGACCTGTCCGGACAGCTTGGTAAAAATATAGATCTCATAACCGAAGGTGCGGAGACGGAACTGGACAAAACGGTTCTGGACCGGCTGGATGACCCGCTGGTCCACCTTATACGAAACAGTATTGACCACGGAATTGAATCTCCTGAAAAACGTAAAAAAGCAGGCAAACCTGAAAAAGGCACCATAAAACTTTCAGCCGGTCAGAAAGGCGCTCACGTTGTCATTACGATAAACGATGACGGAGGGGGCCTTGATGTGGATGTTATAAGAGAAAAGGCTGTTCAAAAGGATATTATATCCAAAGACGCAGCACTTACAGACAAAGAAACATTTGAGCTGATATTTGCCCCGGGTTTTTCAACGGCAGGCAGTATAACAAACGTTTCAGGGCGCGGTGTGGGTATGGATGTTGTTAAAAAGACAATAGAGTCCCTGAGAGGAGCCATAGAAGTGGACAGTATAAAAGGAGAAGGCACCACAATAACTCTTAAACTTCCGCTGACGCTGGCAATAATAAACGGTCTGCTGGTTACCATAGGTGATGTGTTTTATGTGCTTCCGCTTGCTTCCGTGGAAGAGTGTGTTGAGCTGGCAAACAGCAAATCTGAGCAGGCATCAGGATCAAACATACTCAATGTACGGGGAGATATCATTCCGTACATCCGTCTCAGAGACCACTTTGGAGTGGAAGAAGAGAAGCCCGATCTTGAGCATATTGTAATAGCGGACGTTCACGAAAAAAGAATCGGGTTTGTTGTGGACAATGTCATAGGAGGACATCAGACAGTGATAAAGCCCCTTGGCCCGGCCTTCAAGCATATGAAAGATATATCGGGAGCAACCATTCTGGGTAACGGGACAGTTGCACTTATACTTGATGTAAACGCCCTTATTTAAAGGGCTGTAAAATTAACAACGCTTTTAAGAGCGAGCAGATAAATAATCAACAGTTAATAAAACTTTTTTATAGAGAGGAGTATTAAGATGGCAGCAACAGAAATTTTAGATTCCAACCAGTACCTTACCTTTAAACTTGACCAGGAAGTATATGCCCTTGACATAACCCAGGTACGTGAAGTTCTGGATTATACCGAGATAACAAAAGTACCGCGTATGCCCGAGTTTATGAGAGGTGTAATAAACCTGAGGGGCGGTGTTGTTCCGGTTGTGGATCTCCGGCTTAAGTTTGAAATGGAAGGATCGGAGAAAACGGTTGATTCCTGCATCATCATTATGGAACTGGATATTGAAGGAGATAAAACCTACCTTGGCGCTCTTGCAGATTCTGTACAGGAAGTAATAACCCTTGAAGCGGAACAGATTGAGCCGCCGCCCAAAATAGGTACCAGGCTTGATACCGAGTTCATCCGCGGGATGGGTAAAAGGAATGATGAGCTTATCATCATTCTTGATATTGACCGTGTTTTTTCATCCGGAGAACTGGGCGTTATCCAGGCTGCAGAAGAAATAAAGCCTCAGGATCTGGCAGCAGGAAAAGCACTGGAAAATAACACAGCACAGGAAATAAGTATTTAATACCGGCTCCAGGTGCATGGATAAAATCACACCTTTCAGCCAGCACTTAAAAGTTTTAATTATGAACAGTGCATCGCTTAACCGGAGTATGGAAAAGCTATTTTTTAAACATGAGAAATCATTGTTTGGAGGAAATATTAAATGCTTAATAATATTAAGTTAGGGACAAAAATTTCAGGCGGTTTTGTAATCTTATTAATATTAATGGCGATTGTAGCCTACATGGGCTTCAGCGGACAAAACAATGTTGTAAACCGTGTTGATAAGGCTGATGACGTAAACAGGCTTATCAAAATAATGCTTGAAGCCCGCCAGCAGGAAAAGAATTTTATAATGCGTGGAAAGGCTGAATATGCAGCTAAAGTTGATGAAAAAGTGAAAGCCATCATTGACCAGGCGAATGCAACCAAGGTCAAGTTTAACGACAAACTTAATAAGGACCAGATGGATCAGGTCATAAAAGGAGTCAATGAATATCACAATGCTTTTACAAGCTATGTTGAAGAGGAAACCCACAAGGCCAGGATAATGGAAACAATGAGGGCTGAAGCAAGAGACGCCCTGGCCGAGACTGAAGCAATCCGGGCTGATCAGAAAAAGCAGCTTGCACAGGTAAGAAAAGACGGTTCGGAAACAATCAGTAAAACGGCTTCATCCGGCAGAACAGCTGAGCTGAAAAACATACAGGAAGAAGTTGATGCTCTTATTAACGACAAAATATCAAAAGCTGATGAAGCTAACCGCATGATTAAGCGCTTTCTTGAAGCCAGAAAAAACGAGAAGGAGTTTATCATATCAAACGGCGATCTTAAATGGAAAGAGGAAGTAGATACAAGGATTGAGGATATACTTCAAATGGCGCGGACACTTAAGACAAAGTTCAAGAACGCCAATAACATTGCCCAGATTGACACCGTGATAAAAAGTGTAGGTGATTATTACAAGTCATTTAATGAATTCAGCGAACAGATAAAAAGTCAGATTCAGCTGGAAGAAAGCATGCTGGAAAAGGCGCGCAATGCAGAAAAAGTCTGCACGGAAGCAAGGGCAGATCAGAAAGCAAAAATGCATAGTGAAATATCTTCATCAAAAGCCATACTGATCACCGGGTTCATTATTGCGGTTATAATTGGCATTATATCGGCATTTTTCATCACACGTTCAATAACAGGCCCAATGAATGAAGGTGTTGGGATAGCAAACAGGCTCGCCAAGGGAGACCTCACAGTTAATATCCAGGTCAGAAGCAAAGATGAAATAGGACAGCTTATGACCGCAATGAAAAACATGGTGACATCCATTAAGAGCGTAATTGCGGATGTAATGACTTCCGCAGACAATGTTGCGTCAGGCAGCCAGGAATTAAGTTCATCAGCAGAAGAGATGAGTCAGGGCGCTACAGAACAGGCTGCATCTGCTGAAGAAGCTTCGTCATCAATGGAGCAGATGTCTGCAAATATAAAACAGAATGCAGATAACGCCCAGCAGACGGAAAGAATAGCTCTTCAAGCCGCAGAAGACGCAGGAAAAGGGGGAGCTGCAGTAGAGGAAACAGTAGGTGCCATGAGGCAGATTGCTGAAAAAATAACTATAATTGAAGAAATAGCAAGACAGACCAATATGCTTGCACTTAATGCGGCAATTGAAGCAGCAAGGGCAGGAGAACATGGAAAGGGTTTTGCTGTCGTGGCAGATGCTGTCAGAAAGCTTGCAGAAAGAAGCCAGTCTGCAGCAGGAGAAATAAGCAACCTTTCCACGTCAAGCGTAGATATTGCAGAAAATGCAGGAGAAATGCTCAACAAGATTGTACCTGATATCCGCAAAAATGCTGAGCTGGTGCAGGAAATCAATGCAGCATCATCAGAACAGAATGCAGGGGCAGACCAGATCAACCAGGCTCTCCAGCAGCTTGACCAGGTTATACAGCAGAATGCATCTGCAGCCGAAGAAATGTCTGCCACATCGGAGGAACTGGCAGCCCAGGCAGAACAGCTTCAGGATGCAATCAGTTTTTTCAAGGTAGATGATAACGGCACAAGAAGAAAAAAAATGCAGGCATCAGGCTCCATAAAAAAATCGAGGGCAATTCAGATAAACACACCATCTAAATTATCCTCAGGAAAAAACGAGCTTGATTACGATCAGGAAAAAACAGCTTCAAAAGGGATACTTCTAAACATGGGAGAATCCGCCAGTGATACCCTTGATGAAGATTTTGAAAGCTATTAACAGGAGGCAATAAAAATATGTTTTGGAATACCCAGGCATTAAAAGATGAAAACAGCAGACTCCAGGAAACTGTAGGAGAACTGGAAGAAAAACTTAACCTGTCAAATGAGAAAGAACAGCACTGCAATGCAATCATGGGGGCTATTGCAGCACCCATGTTTGTAGTGGACAGAAACCTAACGGTTACATTTATAAATGAACCGGCCCTGAATACACTGGGCTATACCAGAGACGAAGTAGTAGGTAAAATGACATGCTCTCAGATATCAAAAACACCGCTGTGCAATACGGAAAACTGCACAGTTAAAAGGTGTATGCAGACAAGGGAGACTATCCTGGGTGAAACGGTTGTCGAGACAAGGAACGGGAAAAAAATACCTATCAAGGCCGCCTGCTCTGCAATGTTTAATGAGAACGGGGAAGCCTACGGCGGTATGGAAATAATTATTGACCAGACACAGGTCGTAAAAGCCCAGTGGGAAACAGAAAACATTCTGGGTTCAGTAGCCGCGCCCATGTTTGTAACGGATAAAAACCTGATCATCACATCTGTAAACGATGCAGCACTGGATGCAATGGGATATTCAAGAGATGAAGTTGTGGGTAAAATGACATGTGCTCACTTTTCAAAAACACCCCTTTGCGGAACTTCCGACTGCACCATTAAAAGCTGTATGACAAGCAGAAAAACAATTTTTGGAGAAACAGTGGCCGAAACCCGTGATGGCCGTAAAATCCCCATTAATGCGGCATGTTCGGCTCTTTTTGATGAACACGGCGAACCTTACGGAGGTATGGAAGTAATAATTGATATTACCGAGATAAAAAAACTCCAGCAGGAGGCCAGTGACCAGAAGGCATACCTCGAAAGACAGGTCAACATGCTTATGAGTAAGATAGATCTTATAAGTAACGGTGATCTGACTGTCACACTTGAGGCGGAAAGAGCGGATGAAATAGGCCAGATTGTAGACAGCGTTAACGCTCTGGTTACGAACCTGAGTGATGTTGTTACAAGTGTTAAAATGGCATCGGACAATGTTGCCGCAGGCAGTCAGGAACTGAGCAGCAGCACTGAAGAAATGTCGCAGGGAGCAACTGAACAGGCAGCATCTGCAGAACAGGCTTCATCTTCAATGGAGCAGATGTCGGCGAACATTAAACAGAATGCAGAAAATGCCCAGCAGACCGAAAAAATTTCAATGCAGGCTGCTGATGATGCGGAAAAAGGCGGAAAGGCTGTTGAAGAAACAGTATCGGCCATGAAACAGATAGCGGAAAAAATATCCATCATTGAAGAGATCGCAAGACAGACCAATATGCTTGCACTGAATGCCGCAATAGAAGCTGCAAGAGCAGGTGAACACGGAAAGGGTTTTGCAGTTGTTGCCGATGCAGTCAGAAAACTCGCGGAAAGAAGCCAGGCAGCAGCAGGAGAAATCAGCCAGCTTTCCACAACAAGTGTTGAAATTGCCGAAAATGCCGGTCAGATGCTTAACAAAATCGTTCCGGATATCAGGAAAACAGCAGAACTGGTACAGGAGATAAATGCCGCATCCACTGAGCAGAACAGCGGAGCGGAGCAGATCAATGAGGCCCTGCTTCAGCTTGATCAGGTAATCCAGCAGAATGCGTCAGCATCGGAAGAGATGTCGGCAACGGCAGAAGAGCTTGCTGCTCAGGCAGAACAGTTGAAAGATACGATAACTTTTTTTAAGATTAATGGAAATAATGCCGATCATAGTTCCGTTAATCTGCAAAGACAGAGAACACCCAGGCTGGCTGTTATGAAATCCAGCACAAAAAAACTGGCAGCCCCGGCTAAAATAACAAAGGGAATAAATCTGAACATGGATGAAACACATTCTTCAGGAAGAGACTTTCTGGATTCAGATTTTGAAGAATACTAACAGGCAATCCACTGGAAATAAAAGGACATGGAAAAAAAATCAGATAATTCTTTTATAAAGTCTCTCTCAGAGCGTGATTTCAAAAGGCTTAGCGAATTTATACATTCAAATCTCGGCATTAAAATGCCTGGATCAAAGATCACGATGATTGAATCACGCCTGAGAAAAAGGCTGCGGGTAAGGAAGATAAGCAGTTTTACCGAATACTGTGATTATCTTTTCAGTGAACGCGGCATGGCGGAGGAGCTAAATTACTTTATTGATGTTGTTACCACCCATAAAACGGATTTTTTCCGTGAGGAGGATCATTTCCGATTCCTTGTCCAGCGGGTAATACCGGAGCTGGTTACCAAAATGGGTTCAGGAGTAGGCAGAAAGCTCAATCTCTGGAGCGCTGCCAGCTCAAGAGGCCATGAGGTATACACAATAGCAATAGTGTTAAACGAATTCAGGGAGAGATACCCTGGTCTTGATTTTGATTATTTCATTCTTGGCACAGACATCTCCAATGATGTTCTTGAAGACGGCAGAAAAGCTATCTACGACCATGATGACATAGACCCGGTCCCCAAAGATATGAAAAAGAAATATTTTCTAAAAAGCAAAGACCCGTCCAAAAACCTTGTGAGGGTTGTCCCTGAGCTGAGAAACAAAGTTAAATTCAGGCAGTTAAACCTTATGGATGATGATTTTCAGCTGCGGGAATTAATGGATGTTATTTTCTGCAGAAACGTAATGATCTATTTTGATAAAAAAACACAGGACACTCTTCTTTACAAACTTTGCAACTATTTAAAAAACGGCGGATACCTGTTTATGGGCCATTCGGAAGTGCTTCATAATCCCAATTTACCGCTGGTATCAAAAGCGCCTGCCGTTTACAGGAAAGAAATGTGATGAAAGATAAAATCAAGGTAATGGTTATAGATGACTCGGCAATGGTGCGTCAGACGCTTATTGAAATTCTTTCTTCAGACCCCGACATAGAGGTGATAGGATCTGCGTCAGACCCCTTTGTGGCAGCAAAAAAAATGAGGGAAGAGGCTCCCGATGTAATCACGCTTGATGTGGAAATGCCCAGGATGGACGGTGTAACTTTTTTGCAGAAAATAATGAGTCAGCACCCTATTCCGGTAGTAATCTGCTCAAGCCTTGCAGTCAACAAGTCGGAAACAACCATGAAGGTTCTGGAGTATGGCGCGGTTGAAATAATCCAGAAGCCGACACTTGGAACAAAGGAATTTTTGCGGGAATCAAAAATCCGTATATGTGACTGTGTTAAAGCTGCAGCAATGGCAAAGATCAAGAGGATATCAAAGAAAAAAGAAGTACAGCCCAAACTTAGCGCTGATGTTGTTCTGGCCAAAGCGTCCAGCAGGGCCATGATTGAAACCACTGAAAAAGTTATTGCCGTGGGAGCATCAACAGGAGGAACAGAGGCATTAAGGGTTTTATTTGAATCACTTCCAATGGACTGCCCCGGCATGGTGGTTGTTCAGCATATGCCTGAAAATTTCACCAAGGCATTTGCAAAACGTCTGGATTCCCTGTGCCAGCCTACCATAAAAGAAGCAAGCAACAACGATACAGTTTTACGAGGCCAGGTGCTTATAGCTCCGGGTAATCATCATATGCTGCTTAAAAGAAGTGGAGCAAGATATTATGTTGAAGTAAGAGGTGGACCGCTTGTTTCAAGACACAGGCCTTCGGTAGATGTTTTATTTCGTTCTGCAGCACGCTATGCAGGCGGAAATGCTATAGGAGTTATTATGACAGGCATGGGAGATGACGGAGCAAAAGGGCTGTTGGAAATGAAAGAGCAGGGAGCATTCACAGTAGCCCAGGATGAAGCCAGTTCCGTAGTATTCGGAATGCCCCAGGAAGCCATAAAACTTGGCGCTGCGGATAAAGTACTTCCGCTTGATAAAATAGCAGCCATGGTGCTCAGGGAAGCTGCAAAATGATTTTTATAATTAATAAAACATCGAGGTAATATACACATGGGTGATGACAAATTGAAGATTCTCATTGTGGAAGATGATTTTGTATCACGTAGAATAATGATGGAACTGCTTGCTCCCTACGGAACTTGCGATGTAGCAAAAGACGGCAAAGAAGCAGTTCATGCGTTTTATCTTGCATGGGAAGAAAGAGAGCCCTATGACCTAATATGTATGGACGTAATGATGCCTGAGCTTAACGGCCAGGAAGCATTAGAGAAGATCAGAGATATGGAAATTGAAATGGGGATCATAGGATCACAGGAAGTTAAGGTGATCATGGTAACAGCACTGGATGATTTAAAAAATGTTATAAAGGCCTATCATGACGGAGGTGCTACCTCCTATATTGTTAAACCGGTGTTAAAGGAGACTTTGATAAAGGAAATGGAAAATCTGGGTTTTATCCACTAGATATTCATGATGATTTTATCTATTGCTTACGGAAAAGCAGATGATTGATCACAATAAAACTCAGGTTACAATTAAAATAGGAGAACTGCATGCTGCAGCAGAACCTACTATAATATATACACTGCTCGGTTCCTGTGTGGCTGTATGCATATATGATTCCCAGAAACATATCGGGGGGATGAACCACATTTTTTTGCCCGGCGGTAATTCGTCGACTTCATCCACACGATATGGAGAAAACGCCATAAAGAACCTGCTTCAAAAAATTATCAAACTTGGCGGAAACCAGAAGGATATGATAGCCAAGGCCTTTGGCGGAGGCCATGTAATACCGGCTATATCGGAAGAGATAGGAGTCGGCTCAAAAATAGTGGATTTTGTAATCAGCTTTTTAAAGGAAAACAAAATAGAACTGGTTGCCCATGACTTTGGAGGAAATATGCCCAGAAAAGTATTTTTTCATACTGATACAGGAATGGCATATGTAAAGCAGTTGTCGCCGCGTCTTGCAAAGCTGGCCAATCAGAAAAAACTAAAAGGTTTTTAGCGGTTCAATGCAAATGGAAAATACAGATAATAGAATCTACAAAATACTCATTGTTGATGATATGGAGGAAAATTTAACCACCCTTCAGGATCAGCTGAGAAAAAGCAACAGAATATTTTTAAAAGCCAATTCAGGTCATGAGGCTCTGGAAATACTCAACAGAGAAGATGATATATCCCTCGCTATTCTTGATATACAGATGCCTGATATAGACGGATGGGAAGTCGCAGCAAGAATGCAGGCAGATGATAAACTTAAAAATATACCTATTCTTTTTATCACCGCCGAGTTTTTGACCAATGAGTTTATTGAAAAGGGCTTTAAAATCGGCGCCGTAGATTATATTACAAAACCTGCAAAACTTTTTCTTCTGCAGTGCAAGGTAGATGTATTTTTAAGACTTTATGCACAGCAGCTTGAGCTTGAAGATAAAGAACAGAGATATCTTGACCTGTTCAACCACGCACAGGATCCTATTTTAATCCATGATTATCAGGGCAACATAATTAACGCAAACAGAAGAGCATCCGAACTTACAGGCTACAGCCATGATGACCTTTTAAATATGAACCTGATCGCCCTTAAACCTGAATCCATGCCCCAAAAGGATAATGTATTTGCTGATATTATTGATAAAGGGGGTTCCACCTTTGAGACCGAACTTCTGAAAAAAAACGGGACAATAATAGAGATTGAAGTAAGCGCCAACCTTGCCAATTACGAGGGAAAGGGACTTATCCAGTCTTTTGCCCGCGACATTACAGACAGAAAACGCGCGGAAAGGGCTCTTATTGCTGCAAAGGATATGGCAGAGGAAGCCAGCCGTGTTAAAAGCGAATTTCTTGCAAACATGAACCATGAAATAAGAACCCCGATGAACGGTATTGTCGGAATACTCGGGCTTCTTATGGATACGGATCTTAACGATGATCAGCGGGAATATATGAATCTTCTTCAGGAGTCCACCGAAGGCCTGCTGCGTTTGGTGAATGACCTGTTCAGATTTTCTAAACTTGAGTCCGGAGGCATGGCAGTTGAAAAAGTAATGCTGGACCTCAACCGGGTTGTTTCGGCATGTATGGATTATGTTTCAACCCAGTTAAAAAAGAAAGATCTCAAACTCAACTGCACCATTGATGAAAAAATACCCGGGCGCATAATTGGAGATCCTGAAATTATCCGTCAGATGATACTTAACCTTTTAGGCAATGCTATAAAATTCACAGAAAAAGGCAGCATCAGCCTGAGAGTAAAACAGGAACAGGTTATAGGAAAAGATATTCAGCTTCATTTTGAGATAGAAGATACAGGTATCGGAATACCTGAAGATAAAATGAATATTATATTTAAAGATTTCACCCAGGCCGACGGCTCATTTACAAGAAAGTACGGCGGAACAGGGCTGGGTTTAAGTATCTGCAGTCAGCTTGTAAAACTGCTTGAAGGAGAGTTATGGGCAGAAAGCATTGAAGGAAAAGGCAGCACCTTCCATTTTACCGCAAAACTGAAAGCCGTATAACCGGATAATCAGCCGGTTACACTTTTTATATCCGCCCCTGAAACAATCCCCTCTCTTAATACAGTACAGGGGTTAACGGTTACATCAAGAATGGTGCTTCCCCTGCCTCCGGCAGTGGGGCCGTTATCAAGAATCAGATCAACATCAAATCCAAAACAGTCAAACACTTCCTGTGCCGTTGTGCATGAAGGCTGGCCCGAAAGGTTGGCACTTGTACCGGTCACAGGGCGGCCTATGGATTTTGCAAGCTCAACCGCAATAGTGTGGCTTGAGTACCTTATACCTATTTTGCCTGTACCTGCAGTTAACAGCGGCGAAATATTACTGCCCGCGTTAAAAAGCATGGTAAGACCGCCAGGCCAGAATTTTTTGATAAGTTTTTCAGCTTCCGCAGGAATATCCGTCACATAATTAACAAGATCTTCTATTTGAGGCAGAAGTATAAGGATGGGATTATTTTTATCCCTTCCCTTTAAAGTAAAAAGTTTTTCCAGCGCGTTTCCGTTTTCAATATCCGCGGCAAGGCCGTAGAAAGATTCTGTAGGGAAGGCCGCAACGCCGCCCGAAAGCATTACCTTTCGGGCTTTATCCATTGCGGCCTTTAAAGTTTCTGTTGAGTCTATAGTCAGGATGTTAGAAGGGACGTTTACTCTGTCCAATTAGCGCCCTTTTCTTCTGCTTCTTTTGTAAGGTTTTCCCGGAAGGCTTTTAGAGTTTCTGCAATATCGGGATGCTTAAGTGCAAGAATCTGGGCAGCAAGTATTGCAGCATTTTTTGCTCCGCCCTTCCCTATTGCGACCGTTGCAACCGGAATTCCCGGAGGCATCTGTACTGTTGAAAGAAGTGCATCCATGCCCTGAAGACATGATGAATCTATAGGGACACCGATCACCGGAAGTAATGTATGAGCGGCGGCAACACCGGCCAGATGAGCTGACCATCCTGCCCCGGCAATAACGACCTCAATACCGCGGTCTTCTGCTGTTTCAACAAAGGTCTTTGTCTGCTCCGGGGTTCTGTGTGCGGATGTAATTTTCACTTCATAGGGGATATTAAGGGCCTTAAGCTGATCAAGGCATCCTCTCATGATATCTGCATCCGATGTACTGCCCATTATAACTGCGACAAGGGGTGTTTTTTCTGTCATATTGTTCTCCTAAGTATAAATAAAAAATGGCGCAAGGCGCAAGGCTCAGGGCACAGGGTAAAATCTGTCTCCCCCCTGCGCCCTAAGCTTAGTGTCTTAAGCCTTTTGTATTTTGTCTTTAACCCTGAGCCGTGCGCCCTGAACCTTGCGCCCGGTCTTTATTTGTACGCCATCCCGATCATGGGGTAAACAACTATGCCTGCCAGGGTTGCGATATCCTCTGCCGATAAGATCTCCGATATACTCTTATCAAAAAGAAGATTTCCTTCAGGCGGAAACTCATCATCACCCTCCCAGATAAGAAGCACAACAGGCACCAGGGGAAGAGCGTTAACCTTTACAGAGTAATCGCCAAGATCAAGGGTCTCGGCGTTATATGCCTTTGATGCAATCTCAACTATCTTTTTTGCATTAAGCCCAAAGGTCTGTATAAGAGGAGTTTTTGCCCTTTTTATAAAGGCATCCATATAAAATCTGCCGTCAGGAATATCCTGATAGGAAACCCACTCGCCCTCAGGTTTAAGACCTTTCTTTAAACAGGCTCCGTTCAGGTAATGAAGCAGAAAAGCCTGCTGCTGAATTGAAATCTCACCATCGCCTGATTCAAAGGAAAACTCCATATCAGGCCATGAAATTATAATATTTCTATTAAGAAAATTCAGGCACAGCGCCTTCAGCTCATCACCTTCTTTTTTAAGTTCTACTCCTGAATATTCAGCTATCTTTTCAGGATCATACTGAAGCAGATCTTTTTTAGAAAGCTCTTTTGCCTGTTTAAAATCATCTATTCTGGCCATGTTTCTCCGGGTAAAAAAAAATTTTAATTGTTTAAAAACAACTTTTTATTCAATAAAGCGCCTAAAATCAAGGCCGAATATTTTTTCGCACCTGCATTTAATATTAAAGGGATTAACAATATTAATATTATATGTTTTAATCTTGCTCTTAAAATATTAATCTGTATTAAAAGTCACCGCAGGGGCGAATAATTATTCGCCGAAAATGTTCTATTTATAGATAACCAGTTAATTGAAATAAAAACATGCCCATAAGAAAGAAAAAAAGTGAAGTTTTTAACCCGGCATTTAAAAACCTTAAAAAAGCCGTAGCCTGTGCAAAGGCAAAAAAGCCGGTAAAAAAAGAAATAAAACAGCCGGACAAAAATGAAGCAGATGACCAGCTTGCTTTTAATGCGGCAATGGCTGGAGTAATGCCGATTTCCCAGGAAAAGGGAGAAAAAATTCTGCCCACAGGAAAAACCAAAAAGCCGGCGCACTCTTTATCTGATGATGAAAATGAAGTGATAATGCACCTCCAGAACCTGGTGGCAGGTTCAATTGATATGGATATCACCTTCAGCGACGAATACATAGAAGGCTCCATAAGCGGAGTAAGCCGGAACATAATGAAGAAGCTTAAAAGGGGCAAATTCCCGATACAGTCGCATATAGACCTGCACGGATTAACAAAAAAGGATGCCGAGGATGTGGTAAGAAAATTTTTAATTAACAGCCACGGCAGAGGATTAAGGTGCGTACTGATTGTACACGGAAGAGGTTTAAACTCGCCTGACAGCATCCCGGTTTTAAAGGAACGCTTACCTGTTTGGCTTAATAGAGGACCTGCCAGAAAAATAGTAATGGCATTTTCATCGGCACAGCCCTATGACGGCGGAACCGGTGCAATATATGTGCTTTTAAGGAAGTAATCAATCTATCAGTAAGGGCACGGCGCGCCGTGCCCTTACAACTAAATGAAACCTAAGCTGAAAATTCCTTTTTAAACAGATCCAGGGCCTCTCCCTCTTCGGTCTTTTTAGGCATAAAGACAGTCCAGCAGATATCCCTTGTTGCTTCATGCACAATACCGGGCAGATCATCTTCGTTAAAGCCGAGGGCGCTTATTTCAGGCATGCCTGTTTCTTTGTTTATATTTCTTATTGCATCGGCAACAGCCTTGCCTATCTCTTCATTAGCTGCATCAGCAGGTATTTCAAGTCCCATTGCTTTTCCAACGCCGCGTACTCTTTCCGGTGCAAACCCGGCTGCAAACTCCATTGCTATTGGAAGAGCAAGCCCGCAGCCTATTCCGTGAGGAACATGATGGACTGCTCCCATTGCATGGGCCAGAGCATGACCAAGATGGACAGGAGCATCATTAAAGGCCATACCTGCTATTGTGCTTGCGAAGCTCAATTTTGAACGGGCCTCAGTGTTTGATCCGTCCTTTACTGCAACAGGCAGATATTTTGTTATCAGAGAAATTGCCTCAAGGGACAGGAGATCCGACATGGGATTGGTAAACCCGCCGGTGTATGACTCTATAGCATGTGAAAAGGCATCCATACCGCCGGCAGCTGTCAGAGAAGGCGGAAGACCGTATGTGAGTTCAGGATCTATAATCGCAAGCTTGGGTACACAGTTTACATGGTTTATACCCTGTTTTAATCCTTCTTTTATATTGGAAACAACAGCTACATTGGTAACTTCACTTCCGGTACCTGCAGTAGTGGGCATTGCAAATATCAGTTTACCGGGTTTCTGGGGAGCCCCTGTAAGATAATCCTTAATAGATCCGGGATTGCCCAAAAGAACATTTACGGCCTTAGCTGTATCCATAGCGCTCCCGCCGCCAATACCAAGCACAGCATCCACATTTTCTTTTCTGGCAAGATTACCGGCAGCATCAACAGTCGCAGAAGGAGGATCAGGCTTTACATCATCGAACTCAACAACTCCGATATTATTATCTTTTATATTTTTAATAATCTTATCTGTAATTCCCGCGGCCTTTAAACCCTGGTCATAAACAAAAAGTACTTTACCGACACCATATTGTTTAAGAGTTTCACCGGTCTGGTTTGCGACACCTTCACCAAAGAGTATTGCCGTTAAATGATTAATTGAAAATGGCATGACCTCTCCTTTCAATAAAAAGCTAAATTGTTAACAGTTCTTAAATTAAACAAAGAACATCATATATCCTTTTTAATAATGTCAGACGTTTAAGGTCAACATTTTTTTAAGGCATAAACAAATTAAAAAAAAGTTTATTATACCTGAAAACAATTATTCATTTCTGGAGTAGATTATCCTGCCCACTCTATCGATATGATCTATGAGGTCGTTGTTTTTGATTGTTTCGTAATGAACGATATCTACAAAATAGGGAAGCGGCAGCTCTTCATTTAATTTCGAGCTCAGTTTTTTGACAGTTTTATCGGAAATATTTTTGCCTTTTACTGCAAGATCGACATCCGATGCTTTTTTATGTGTTTCTTTAGCCCTGGACCCGAATAATATCACTTCTTCAATTTCAGGAAGCTCTCTTGAAGCTCTGACTATACTTTCTGTATCTCTTTCACCCAGTCCGTGCCCCAATTCAAACCTCACCTTTAAGTCTGTCATACAGACTGTTAAGCAGGGGGTAGTAAGAACTTCTGATTGATTCAACAACCTTTTGGGCTGTCTCTTCATCATATGTATGTGCTGTTAGGTTTCTGTCTTCAAGCGCATCAATCCATTCCTGACCATTATCTATAACTTCAGACTGGTATGCCTGCTTAATGGCTTCTCTGGGAGAATTGATATTAAAACCCTGTTCATAGAGATAATCCTTTAAAAGTTTCCAGGCGAGTTCAAATGACATTTCATAAAACTGGATCAATCCACCCTTCTCCGCTTCTGACGGATTTTCAATTCCAAGGGTTCTCTTTAAAAGAAAAAAGGCTTTCTCATAATTTTGAAATCGTTGCTTCCATCGGATATCTTTATCTTCGTTCATTTTTATATCCTGTAAAAAATGCCTTCGTGCTTATCCTGTATTATTGATGCTGATCAATTTTCCATTTAGAATTATGCAAATATAGCAAGTGAAACATACATTGGCAAGTTTGTAGATTTGATGCGCAGGAATATATTGACGCGGAAAGGTCATCATGGGAATAGAATGGCAATAGAACACCAAAGCCGAACAATAAAATGTTAACGTCAGTTAATTTCGTGCGTATCATACGAATATGACTGGTCTAAAACGAAACATCCAATCCCAAATAAATGATCTTCTCAGTTATTTTCCTGCTGTAATCATACTTGGTGTAAGGCAGTGCGGGAAAACGACTCTGGTAAAAATGCTTCAGAGAGCCTTGCCGGTAGAGTGGGCATTATTGAGTTGAGTGGGTTTAAAATAAACGAGATTTATTCTCTCAAACTTCCTGATTTTTATAAAATATTCGAAAAGGAAATTAACAATTCTACAATAGATTTTTTAAAAGATATTGCACCCGAAATAGACCATGATCATGTAATGAATGCCTTCTTAAAAGGAGGCTACCCTGAACCTGTGCTTAAACAGAATGAAAAGTTCTGGAATGCCTGGATGGATAACTATATCAAGACATATGTACAGCGGGATATCAGAACATTATTCCCCAGATTGGACCTGATAAAATACCAGCGTTTTATTTCGATGCTCTCTGCGCTGACAGGTACAATTATCAACAGATCTCAGGTTGGAAGGTCTCTTGATGTTTCAGAAAAATCAATAAGGGATTACCTTGAAATAGCAGAGGGCAGTTACATATGGAGAAATATCCCCAGTTTTGAAACCAGTGTCAGCAAGTCTATCGTGAAAATGCCTAAAGGAAATTTCAGAGACAGTGGCCTGACACATTTTTTGCAGGGGATAACAGACAGGCACCAGTTATTGAGTCACCCCAATGTCGGGAATGCCTTTGAGGCGTTTGTGTCAGAAGAAATAATCAAAGGCATACAGGCAACAGATACGATTAACTGGCATTACCATTATTTCAGAACAAGAAATGGATCAGAAGTCGACCTGGTACTTCAGGGTCCTTTTGGGATATTACCCATAGAAATAAAATTCGGCAGCACAGTTAAACAGCGCCAGTTACAGGCAATTAAAAATTTTGTTTATAAAAATGATTTGCCCCTTGGGATAGTAATAAACAATAGCGAACGCCCGGAAATGATTGCCGAAAGAATCATGGTTGTTCCTGCAGCATGTATTTAATTTTCTTCATATCAAGCATGAAACACACGAAAATAAGATCATGGATTAAGACATAGATTATTAAGTGTACTAACCCGCCTGTCATTCTCCGGCTTGCCTATCCCGTCATCTTGTAGCGGCATAGCTTAAGCGAAGACTGAATCGGGTAATCCATATTAATTTTATTCAGGATTTAAAACTTTCGCGTCTTTAGTTGCCTGCCCTGTTAAATACTGATTCGCAGTCCCTCTTGGCGATTTAAGCCCAGTTAAATCCCATAGGGAAGATTTTTAAATCTATTTAACAGGGTGGTTCGCGGTTAAAAACTGTTTCCCAACTTTAATCACTACCACTTTAGCTCATTTACTTATTAAAAAAACAGGATTGGATTTGGGCTAGTCACGCTAGTCAACTACGTCCCCTCTAGCCATTGTCGCAGCTTAAGCGAAGACGTACGCTTCATGCAAAGGCGAAACGGAGAATCCATATTTAAAATTATCTTCCGTGGATCAAAATATTCGTGTATTTCATGGTTAAAATATAAAAATCATAGCCCAATTATAATCAGCCAAAAAGCCATTAATAGTTTTTTTTTGGCTGATTATATATATTTATACTCAGCCAAAAGTTATTTAACAAATCAATTTTGGCTTGACATAGTTAACCATATTAAGCCAATATATTATCACTATGAAAAACTTAATTATTGGGCGTGAAGCAGAAAAGCTTATACTGGAAAAAGCATATACTTCCTCTGAACCTGAATTTATAGCTATTTATGGCCGGAGGAGAGTTGGGAAAACTCACCTGATAAGGGAATACTTTGATAATTCAATATGTTTTGAAATAACCGGTAAGCATAAAGCCTCTCTTGGTGATGCGCTTGAGAATTTTGCATATTCACTTGGCAGGGCAATGGAAATAAGTGCGCCACTGCAAAAGCCTTCTTCGTGGGCACAGGCATTTCAGCAATTAGAGCGGTTTCTGGAATCTAATCCGCATAAAAATAAAGGAGGGAAAAAGGTCCTTTTTTTTGATGAGTTACCCTGGCTGAATACACCGCGCTCTAAATTTCTGTCAAGCCTGGAACATTTCTGGAATAGCTGGTGTTCAAGGCAAAGAGATATCATCATGGTAGTATGCGGATCAGCGGCTTCATGGATGATTCAAAATATTGTAAAAGCAAAAGGAGGGCTCCATAATCGCCTGACCCGTCAAATACGTTTGCTCCCGTTCACCCTCCCCGAAACCAGACTTTTTCTTAATAAAAATAAAGTTAACCTGACGTTAATGCAGGTTACTGAACTGTATATGGCGATGGGCGGTATTCCTCATTACTTGAAGCAGGCTGAACCCGGATTATCAAGCACTCAAATTATCGATAAAGTATGCTTTTCATCCCAGGGATTACTTCGGGAAGAATTTGATAGGTTATATGCCTCACTTTTTGAAAAGGCAGAAACTCATATTAATATTATTAAGGCACTTTCTAAAAAACGAAAAGGACTGTCACGCAATGAAATACTAAAATCGGCAGGGCTTAAAACCGGAGGAAGCGCAAGTCAAAGACTTGAAGAGCTTGAGGAATCGGGGTTTATACAATCATATATCCCATATAATAAAATTTCCAATGATTCACTCTATCGACTTTCAGATGAATATTCTCTTTTTTATCTTGACTGGATAAGCTCTCTTGGAAAGCGTTCACCCGGAAGTGGTTATTGGGCATCAAAGCTGAATTCACCGAAAAGGAGAGCCTGGGCCGGTTATACTTTTGAAAGTCTATGTCTTAAACATGCAAATAATCTTAAAAACAGTCTTGGGATATCAGGAGTAGAAACAACGGAAGCTCCATGGTATTACAGACCAACCGGTGACGCCGGGATTCCGGGCGCCCAGATTGATCTGCTGATAGACAGGAAAGATAATACAATTAATATATGCGAAATGAAATTTACTGAAGCGGAATTTATTATAGACAATAAGTATGCCGCTGATCTTCGGCAAAAGATAGACGTTTTTAAAAGGATTACCAATACCCGTAAGAATGTGTTTTTAACAATGGTTACAACATTCGGAGTAAAAAATAACAAGTATTCAAGAGAACTGGTATCTAATTCAATATCCCTGGATGATATCTTTAAAGCATAACTTTAAACCACGAACCACCCTGTTAAATAGGCAATAATAATTTGCCTATCCTCTTTTATTTTTTTGAAAAGGAATACCGCAAATATCAGGTAAAAACACTCACTCCTGTATAAAAGGCGTATTTAGACGCCATCAGAAGCGTGCAGAAAAAGTTTGAGAAGAAAACAAAAAATAAGGCTTTAATTAATTTTAAGCAAAACCGGTTGATTGATCTTTGGGCTTGTCTTTCTTTACACCTTTGAACCTTGAGCTCCCAACCTTGACCTTGTTGCATGCAGTTTTTACTGACTTCTGGTATCTGGCTTCTGACCGCTGGTACTTCAGCTTTCCCTAACAGCCTATAGCACAATAAGCTTCCCTGTCCTCCATAGCTAGATAGATTTGGCGACGGAGGATGTTCTTCTCAACTTCTAACCTTCAGGACTTTAACCTTCCCTGGCACGGCGACTTGTCACGGCATAACCGAAAACGAAGACGGAAGGAAGCGAAGCCGGCTGATTTGAAAAACCACTGACTTCTGATCTCAGACATCCGACCTCTATCTTTTCTCTGACTTCCGACCTCAGATATCGGACCTCTAGATTTTATATTTGACTTCCCCCCCATTTTTTTTATATACGCATTCAAGTCTTTCCAAATAAAATCAAGTAAAAACAAAAAGCTTTTTATATCCTACACGACATTTATACTTTTTTAACTGGTAAACCTGTGTCAAGGCTCTGTTCCGGCACTTCTTTGTAGTTGCTTTTCAAATAAGTTTTTAAGCATTAAATAAAATTAACAGATAAGTTTTTTTGTATCGTGGAATGTTGCAATGTCTCATAACAATATTGGCAAGTTAATAGATTAACGGCGTCTTGGCTACAAATTTTAATTTATCAATATGAAAAAAGTTTTCATTGGAGAAGGATAAGTTGTCTAGGAACCAACATCCCCTTTTACGTGAACTTCTATCGGTTTTTCGTGTTCCAATAGGAGACCATTATGATATCAATCCAGCTAAGTGATTACGCCCCTTTGAGTTCGGATAATAAGCGTCGATTTCAGTGGGATGAGGCGCAATCAATTATAAAATCTCCTATCGGAGATAATGTCCTTAAATCAAATGATTCGGAGTTATTTTTTTCTTTAGAAGGTTTTGATTATATAGAAGCTGATGGATTATTATGGCTTTTATTAATTGGTGACTACTTGCAAGATAAAGGCAAATTAATGTGGTTAGAATTGCCATCAGACAGAAAGCAACTACAATTTATTAAATCAACGCTATTCGTAAACGCTGCTCAAGAATTATTCACAATAACTAATTTATTTTATTTAGATGCAGTAAGAGTTAATAAACCAGCCTTTAGCGATATCCCAAGTTATTTTAACTTTTTAAATGTAGATATTAATTCCGTGAGCTTAATATCATATGTCTTTTTAATACAGAATATATCAAGAGTATTAAATTTAAGACCTACTGCTGAAATGGAATTTGAGATTATGCAGCCTTTTGCAAATCTGATAATTGAGACAAATAGAAATCTTGTCCAACACAGTCGACCGAGAAATGGAGACGGACAGGGTTTTTTTGTACTTTCTGTGTCTCATAGGCGAAATGGTAATTTATTGAAATGTGTACTTGGTGATTGTGGTATGGGATTCAATAAAAGCCTCCAAAACAAAGGGCTTGTTTCAAGGAATGACATAGATGCAATAAAGAATGCATTACTTTTTCGCTATCATAATCAAGAAGGTGCTGGACTTTTTAATGCAGTTCAATTCGCTAGTCGGTTAGAAGGAGTAGTAAAAATTCGGTCAGGTTGGTCTTCAGCATTTTTAAATTTCAGTAAAGCATTTCTACAAGATAGAGAACAAGTACAAAATTTTATAAATTCCAAAACATATTTTCGTGATGAAAAAACATACTTCCCTGGTGTTCAAGTATATATTGAGGCAAGAGAAATAAAATAATGTTTAGTGACAATTTTATAATAATAGATCCCTTATTCGAACATTTAAAAGTATTGATTCAGAGTGGAGATCGAAAATGTCTGGAAAAATCAATCACACTTTATGGATCTGAGACAGACATGGATAGGCTTCAACAAATAATCACAAAAGTTGCTAGGAATAACCCTGACAAGCATGTTTTAGTTGATCTGTCACCTATACCAAGCCTTGGGGCTCAAAAAAGGTTTCTTTCTCTATTGGAGCTTAATAAGAAAACCCCTTTTATTATAGCAATAAGATCAAGTATGGCTATAGAGCAAATACAACTGTTAAATGAGATCCCCTTGCTGATAACAGATGATGCGACAGGAGAGATTAAAACCTATCAACTTAATTCTATGCATTCAGTAGAGATGCAAAAAATTTATGATGATATTAAAAAAGAAAACAATATACATATAGTACGTTGTAAATATTTTGAAGAGCTTATATTGGCGCTTAGTAATAAATTTGTTCAAAAACCACCGGATGGATCTCGCTATATTCAATTACATGATATGGCTTGGGCAAATCAATGGATAGATGTAAAATCGATTCTTGGAAATACCGATTTAACGCTACAACTCGCTTATCATATGGGATATTCTTTAACAAAAGGTTATACAAAAAAATTAAAAGAAGACATCATATTAGTCGGAAATAATACAGCCTATATTTTAGGAATGTTCTTTAATAAAATATTTGATGATAAAAAACTAATTATAATTGACAAATTAGGCCCTTATCCAAATTTCTCATATTTCAAATCAGATATTTTGCATTATTTAAATAAAAAACAGGTATTAATAATCGAAGACGTAATCGCGTCAGGGCGAGAAATTGATTTGTTAGCTCTATTAATATTAACAAATAATGGAGAAATAGGCAGAGCGTCTTGTATATTTGATCTGGAATGTGCTTCCTCACGATTCATCAAATCTGAATTGATCATTTCATTAGTAAAACCGAGTCAGCATATCGGATATGAGAGAATTCCTAAATATATTGGTGACAAATATGTTAAATGATTTATCCTCAGATAATATTGACTCTAGTTCATTTGTTGATTTGCTCGGGCTAAGGGGTAAAAGATTTAATAATGCTTCTTTAGATGGAATAGTTATAAGCGTTTATGATTTCGTATGTGCTATTTGGAGGAGTGAAAGATTATATAAGTTTGTTGATCATGGAATAGATCATAGTTTTAATGTTCTTAAGAGAGCTCTTGAAATTTTTGAAAGAGTAAAAATAGATAATCATGATCTCTCCCCATATGAAAAGACTATTCTTGGAATAGGTTCATTGATACATGATATTGGTATGCAATACGAGAAGTATAAAATATATAATGAAGACTTAATAGCTAGCCAAATAAGAAATAGCCACGTTCAAATTGGATATGATATGATCCAAATGACTATTAATGGTGATTTTCAAAAAAAGTATGGTGGACCAGATTTGGCGTTTCAAAAGCATCATACATCATTTTTATATGAAGGTGCGTTAGTAGGTTTTTCTCATAGTGGCAATAAATACTGGGATAAGTTAAAAGAATCATACTATTCCTGTGACACTCAGGCCGGTCAATATCGTAGATTAAGATTACTTGCTGGCTTGTTACGGTTAGGAGATGAGTTACATTGTGAATTTACTAGAATTCCAGAATTAAATTTCCTTGATAGTTCTCTGCTTGATGATGAAGGTAAAGCTCATTGGTCTGCATGTCATTACACTCAAGATATAAAATTGGCATCTCCCGGCCCAGGTGGAGTCAGGTTTAGAATGTATTGGCGAGTCCCAGAAGATGCACATGATAGTGAAATAGAAGAAATATTGACATTATTGCAAGAACTGCGTGAAAAAAAAAATAAACAATGAATGTGATTTAATCCAAGAATATTTAAAACTGAGTGAGGATTCAGAACCATGCATGCTCGATTTTGTATTGGTTGCCGAGCCTGAGAAAAATCCAACGGTTAATAGACTCCCCAAAGAAGTTTCTAAATATATAAAAACCAAGTTAAGGCCCTATCAGTTTGGCCAAAAAAAATTTAAAGAAGGAAAATTAATTAGTGAATTAAAATTATCGCCAGAATGGGGATATGTAAGAAAAAATGCAAAAGATTTTTTTCTTAAAAATCCTGCAGTAAAAAGTGGCCATTACACACTAAAGACAGGCTGGCATACTGATAGGTTAGTTAATTGTCGTGAATTGTGTTCTGACATAAATTTTGTGACCAACCTATGCTCAATGTTAGCGTCGAAATATTCTGAATATGGCTTCACAGATATATTATCAGTGGGAACTAGTGCGATTGGGATTGGCTCTTTGCTTTTCTCTAATGTCACAATAAAAAAACAAAGTTAAGCATAAAAGATTCAGTATAGATTGACAAAGTATAGCTAAATATCGGAATAAAAAGCCTTCTAATTGGAGGCTTTTTTTATTGGTAAAAAAGAAAAGAGGACGGGAAGTTTGTAGGAGACCAACCGTCCTCTTTTATATGGTAATGGGGTTTATATCCCCAAAGCCTAAATATTCTCAGATGATATTCTATATATGTGGATTGCTCAAGGATATTTTTAAGTATGGAAGAGAGTATCCATGGCCGAGACCAGAAGTCTGCCCCAGGTGTGGCAGTACGAGAATCTGGGGACATGGATATGTGGATGCATTGTTTGATGGTTACAATAAAGCACTCCAGTTAAAGAGGTATAGATGCCCCTGCTGTGGTTGTGTTATCCGATTGAGACCATCCAGTCATCTGAGCCGGTTTCAGGCGTCTACCCAAAAGATAAAATCAACATTATCAATAAGAATCAAGACTGGAAGGTGGCCTCCCGGTGCAAGCAGGCAAAGATCAGGACACTGGCTGAGATCATTAAAAAGGAAGGCCTTTTACCTGTTTGGTTTCCAATCCGGGAAAGATTTAATGAAAGTTTTTAATTATCTCCTGTTATCAGGAGTTAACCCGGTAAGCAGATCTATAAAATAAACCGGAGCAGTTTCTATCATTTAAACACCCTACCGAAGAGTGTCATTTAAATACCTTTTTCCTTGTTTTAGTAAGGCAGAAACAAAAAAAGGAGGTGTTTAAATGGATGAAGAGAAGAAAAAACATATAGCTGTGTTCCGTTATGGAGTGATTCATGAGTTTGTATCGGGAGCTGAACTTTCCTATGGAGAGCAGGAAGAGCTCTTAAGGGAGAAGTGTAACCGAAAATGGGTAATCCCTTATACATCAAGGACAAGTCTCAGCCGAAGCGGTATAAGATCCTGGATCAGGAAATATAAGGAAGGTAATAACAGCCTTGAAAGTCTGTATCCTGTTTCCCGGAATGACAAAGGGATACCAAGGGCAATGGACGAAGATACATGTCTTTCGCTTATAAGCCTGAAAAAGGAGACACCCGGAATAACCCTGCCTGTACTCATTGATAAAATGGAAAGACTGGGGCTTGTTACTCCGGGGATAATCCTGAATGAAACAACAGTGTACAGATTTTTAAAAGGCCAGGGGCTTATGAAAAGGGAGCCTGTAAAAAAAGACAGAAGAAAGTTTGAGGCAGAACTCCCCAATGATCTTTGGCAGAGCGATGTAATGCATGGCCCCAGAGTTGAGCTTGACGGCAAACAGAGAAAGACCTACCTGATAGCCATTATAGATGATCACTCAAGATTGATACCTCATGCGGAGTTTTATTTTAGCGAAGCACTGGACTCTTACCTTAAATGTTTTGAAGATGCCCTTTCCAAAAGAGGCCTTCCCAGAAAACTGTATGTGGATAACGGTGCAGCCTTCAGAAGCAATCATCTGGAGTTTGTAACCGCATCGCTTAACATATCACTGATACATGCAAAGCCCTATCAGCCGCAGGGAAAGGGAAAGATAGAACGGTGGTTCAAAACCATAAGAACAAGCTTTCTGCCGGGATTTAAGGGCAACACCATAGAAGATCTTAATATGTGTCTGGATCTGTGGGTAAATGACATCTATCACAAAAGGAGGCATGGTTCCACAGGACAGACTCCCTTTGAGAGGTTTACTGCAAAGATGGAGTGTCTGCGTCAGGCCCCTGTAAATCTGAAAGACTACTTCCGCAATGTAGCAAGGCGCAAGGTGGCCAAAGACAGAACCATTGTGTTCAAGGGAAGGATGTATGAAGTTCCTGTGGCCCTTATAGGTAAACAGGTTGAGCTTCTTTACCATGAGAGCAGTCTGGAGGAAATAGAGGTCAGGTACGGCAACCGTTCCTATGGGGTAGCAAGGCCTGTAGACCTTCATGTCAACTGCAGGGTAAAGCGTGATGCAAATAACATGTCCGATGTGATCATATCCGGTGAAGGGGCTGACTACAAAGGCGGATCATTATTTTAGGAGGACACATGAACAATAATTACAAGACATTCTTTGGAATGAAGAAAGAGCCTTTCGGATCAGATCTGAAACAGAATGAAATACTTGAAACCGAAGAACTTAAATCCGTTAAAAATAAATTTTACTATGCCACAGATCTTGGAGGAACAGCCCTTCTTACAGGAGATATAGGATCTGGCAAATCAACAGCATTAAGATATGCTTCTGACAGTCTCCATCCTTCTGAGTATAAAGTATTTTATATAACCGCCACAACAGGCCCCATACTGGAACTGTACCAGCAGATTGTAAACGAGATGTGCATAGGCGTATCTGGAAGGTCGAAGGCGTTAATGATGAGGGTTATCAAGAAAGAGATAATGGAGATTGTAGATACGAAAAAGATGAAGGTTGTTCTTGTTATAGATGAAGCATCGTTACTGCGCATAGAGGTTCTTGCGGAGCTTCACACGCTTACTCAGTTCAATCGTGACTCAAAGCACTGTATGCCCATGGTTTTGTCCGGTCAGTCAAACCTTATAGACAAGATGATGTACCGTTCCTCCGAGCCTCTTGCGTCAAGGGTGGTAACCAGAAGCCACCTTGAAGGGCTGGACAGGGATGGAATGAAACAGTACATGGAGCATCATTTAAAGCTTGCTGGAGTCAATCCCGGAATCTTTGATGATGCTGCGGTGACAGCAGTACATCAGGGTTCTGGTGGCCTTCTCAGAAAGGCTAATCATCTGGCAAGGGGGGCTCTTATAGCTGCAGCTAAACAGAGTATGCAGATCATTAATCCTGAGCATGTCAGGTTAGCGGCTACTGAAGTGTTCTAATATGAAATATTAATTTTTAATGGAAAACAGCCAGGGCCTGTAAGGATGATTGCTCCTGGCTTTTTATTCTGATATTTAGTCCTAAATGGCTTTTTGTTCAGTAATAAGAAGACATTTTAATGTGACAGCCTACAGCTTTCATTCATGATAAATGCAAAGTTGTCATTTACATTTGAAAGTGTCATAGAAGGGTCTGAAAGTAGAGGGCATTATTCTAAATATGAAAAGGGAATACCTGTCTTTAATGGTAATAAGTTATTAATATTAGATGATATATTAGGAGTTGGTAGTGTTCTACACAAAATTATTTCTTTGATAAAATCTTGCGAAAACCCTCCTAATTTGATTCACACATTTTGTATTTATTCACTAGGGGAAAAGAATATTCCGATTGAGTCCATAGATGACAATACCGTTGAGTATTTGATCTCATTTCCCGATGTTCAGTATTGGAAAGCCGATACTAATGATAGATGCAAAAAATGCATTGAAACATCAGTTCCTTCAAGAAGAGAAGAATAGTTTCCCCATTATCTTCAATTTCTTAACCTATATACGCAAGATTCATATTATTAAATTATTATATTTAAGTGAATATTTCAGAGGGATAACAGCAAAGGGACAGGCAAATTATTGTTTTTGAATGTGAAAAACTAGGGGACGTAGGTAAATAGGTAAATTTAATTGACATATACCCTGAATGTGTTAAAAAAATAACATGCCGAGAAAATCACGCATAGACGCTCCCGGAGCATTGCATCATATTATGGCCAGAGGTGTTGACGGTCAGGATATCTTTACAGATCAAAAGGATTATTCTTCTTTCATTAAACGCCTTGGCAATCTGTTGGTAGAAACAAAAACACCATGTTATGCATGGGCATTAATCCCAAATCACTTTCATCTTTTACTAAGAACCGGAAGTATTCCAGTCTCTCATCTCATGAAAAGGCTCTTAACAGGGTATGCAGTATTTTTTAACAGACGCCACAATCGTTCCGGTCATCTTTTTCAAAATCGTTACAAATCAATATTATGCCAGGAAGACTCCTACCTGTTAGAACTTGTTCGTTATATCCATTTAAATCCATTAAGGGCAAAACTGTTAGATGAATATAAAGCCCTTTCAGGTTATCCCTATTGCGGTCATGGCCCAATCATGGGTCGTCGAATAGCGGAATGGCAAGACGCAGAATATGTTCTTGGATTCTTTGGAAAAAAAGAAGGCGGGGCAAGGAGAGAGTATAGTATTTTTGTACGTAAGGGAATAAAAGAGGGACGGAGACATGATTTAACAGGAGGAGGTTTATTGCGAAGTCATGGAGGATGGACAGGAGTAAAGCTATTAAGAGAAACAGGTGAATACCAGAAAGGTGATGAGCGAATACTTGGCAACAGTGGATTTGTGAACGAAGTTCTTGCAAGTGCTGAAGAAAAGCTGAAAAAGAAATATCAGATAAGGGCAGAAGGATATGACCTGGAAAAGCTGACAACGCGAATATCAGAAATTACAGGCATAGGAACAAAAGAAATATTTGATAGTCAAAGGGATAAAAAGCGAACAGATGCGAGGAGTATATTATGCTACTGGGCAAAAGAGGAATTAGATATGACGCAGCGTGAACTTGCTATTCTCCTAAACCTGACATCACCTGCTATCAGCTATGCTGTAAAAAGAGGAAGGATGATAGTGGAAAAAAATTTACTTACTATATAAATTATCTAATTTTACCTTTTTATCTACGTCCCCTAGTTCCCTACTCACCGGATCGAGTTCAATAGATCTTATAAAAAATGCTTCAGAGAGCCTTGCCGGTAGAGTGGGCATTATTGAATTGAGTGGATTTAAAATAAACGAGATTTATTCTCTCAAACTTCCTGATTTTTATAAAATATTCGAAAAGGAAATTAACAATTCTACAATAGATTTTTTAAAAGATATTGCACCCGAAATAGACCATGACCATGTAATGAATGCCTTCTTAAAAGGAGGCTACCCTGAACCTGTGCTTGAACAGAATGAAAAGTTCTGGAATGCCTGGATGGATAACTATATCAAAACATATGTACAGCGGGATATCAGAATATTATTCCCCAGATTGGACCTGATAAAATATCAGCGTTTTATTTCGATGCTCTCTGCGTTGACAGGTACAATTATCAACAGATCTCAGGTTGGAAGGTCTCTTGATGTTTCAGAAAAATCAATAAGGGATTACCTTGAAATAGCAGAGGGTAGTTACATATGGAGAAATATCCCCAGTTTTGAAACCAGTGTCAGCAAGTCTATCGTGAAAATGCCTAAAGGAAATTTCAGAGACAGTGGCCTGACACATTTTTTGCAGGGGATAACAGACAGGCACCAGTTATTGAGTCACCCCAATGTCGGGAATGCCTTTGAGGCGTTTGTGTCAGAAGAAATAATCAAAGGCATACAGGCAACAGATACGATTAACTGGCATTACCATTATTTCAGAACAAGAAATGGATCAGAAGTCGACCTGGTACTTCAGGGTCCTTTTGGGATATTACCCATAGAAATAAAATTCGGCAGCACAGTTAAACAGCGCCAGTTACAGGCAATTAAAATTTTTGTTTATAAAAATGATTTGCCCCTTGGGATAGTAATAAATAATAGCGAACGCACAGAAATGATTGCCGAAAGAATCATGGTTGTTCCTGCAGCCTGTATTTGATTTTTTCTTTTGTTTTAATCCATTCTTTTCCTGAAAAACCTCATTGCACCTGCGAACACAATTACTCCAAGAATCAGGAGCCCCGCAAACTGAGGCCACAGCACATTCATGCCTACCCCCTTAAGAAAAACACCTCTTATTATTACCAGAAAATATCTTAAGGGATTTAAAAGCGTCAGCCATTGAATAAATACCGGCATATTTACAATAGGGAATATAAGCCCGCTCAGCATAAAAAAGGGCAGGATAAAAAAGAAGGTGGTCATCATTGCCTGCTGCTGCGTGCTTGATATTGCGGATATGAAAAGACCTATTCCAAGGGTGCTTAAAAGAAAAAGCAGGCTCCCGCAGAAGAGTATAAAAACACTTCCCTCAAGCGGGACCTTAAACCATAACAGTGCAAAGGCAATCACCATTATCATCTGAAGGATTGATATTATTGCGTATGGGATGGTCTTCCCTGCTATAAACTCTACTGGCTTTACAGGAGTAACAATGAGCTGCTCCATTGTCCCTGCTTCCTTTTCTCTTATTATGGCTAAGGATGTAAAAAGAAGGGAGATAAGCATTATTAGAAAGGCCACTATGCCGGGCACGAAAAAGTAATAGCTGTCGAGATTCGGGTTAAACCATGTTCTTGTTCTTAAATCTATTCTGCCGTATGTTAATTCTCTTTTAAAGCGGGCCTTTATCATCTGTTTATTAAAATCACGCAGCAGCATATTTATATATGCCATTCTTGTTGCAGAGATATTGCTCATGCTTCCGTCAACAATGATCTGGATATCGGCTGTACTGCCCTTTTTAATTTTCTCACTGAAATCAGGATTGATTTTTATTCCGACATGCGTTTTTCTTTTTAATATACATTCTTCCAGCTCATGATCATTTGATGCCCTTTCAGTTACCCTGAATGTTTTGTTTGCATCAAAGGCGTCTATGAGCATGCGGCTTTCATATGTATTGGCCTGATCAAGCACAGCTATGGTTACGTCCTTAACATCTGTGGAAACCACATAGCCGAATATTATAAGCTGTAATAAAGGTGCAACAAACAGGAGCGGCCTGTTCTTCTTTTCTCTGAAGAGCTGAATAAACTCTTTTCTTATGAGCTCTCTTACACAAAGGAAGTTCATTTACATGCCCTCCTTTTTAAGCTTTTTGAGGGTAAGGGCAAAAAATATAAAGAACATGATTAAAAGGATCAGGTAGTCTTTCCATATGTACGAAAACCCGACATTGCGCAGGTACAGGCCGTTTAAGATATCAATAAAATACTTTGCAGGAACAATGCGCGAAATATTTCTGAGCATGATCGGCATATTTTCTATTGGGAAGACAAAGTCCGACAGCATTAAAGCAGGAAGATATGAAGTTAAAATAGCAAGCTGGTTTGCAACAAGCTGAGACTTAATTGCAACAGATATAAAAAGCCCCATACTTAGAGCAACCATGAGGTACAGTGTGGATGCAATTAGCATTAAAAGAAAGCTGCCCTTGATTACAACTCCAAAAAGTATCTGCCCCATAAGAATAGCCACAAGCACATCTGCAAAACCTATAAAGTAATATGGAATGGCCTTGCCTAAAAAAAACTCTTCCGCCTTTATTGGTAAAGACCTTATGGTCTCCATGGTGCCGTTTTCATACTCCCTTGCAATAACAAGTGATGTTAAAATCACACCAACTATCATTATGATTATTGCTATAATGCCCGGTACAATAAAGTTACTGCTTTCAAGCTCCTCATTAAACCAGATCCTCATTTTTGCATCTACAGGCGGTTTTATTTTTTGAATGCCCATTCGATTTACATAATCGTTAAGCAGGCTGTTGTTGTAGATTTCTACAAATGACTCTATATACCCTTTTGAAATGGTGGCATAGTTTGGATCTGCCCCGTCCATCAAAACCTGCAGCGGGGATTCTTTATCTGACTTAATGTTGTCTGTCCAGCCCGGAGGAAAGACAAGAGCAATAGTAGCGGTGCCTTTATCAAGATATTCCGAAGCATCAGAAACAGTATTCGGATAGGCAGTTATATTAAAGTATGGAGATGCATTAAGCTTTGTTAAAAAATCTCTGGTCAGGGGTGTTTTGTCATGATCAACTACAACCACACTTACATTGTCTACATCAAGGCTCAGGGCATACCCGAACATGAGAATGAGAAGAAGCGGCATGAGAAAGGCCATGTACAGGCTTCTAAAATCCCTTAAGAGATGATAGAACTCCTTGCGTGCAATTGCTCTTATATTTACAAAATTCATTTATATCCCTGCCTTGTGCCTCGCGCCTTGCGCCTGTCTTTATCATTCCCTGGTCATCAGCTTTATAAAAACATCATTCAGGTCTGCACCGGGTTTATCCGGGCATACATCATTTATCACCTGGTCAGGCTCACCGGATACAACTATGGTGCCGTTGTTTATCATTACAATGCGCCCGCAGTTGAGCGCTTCATTCATATAGTGGGTTGTAACAAACACGGTTATACCGTCATCCGAAAGCTCTCTTATAAAACTCCAGAACTGCCTTCGGGTTACAGGATCAACACCTGATGTAGGTTCATCCAGAAACAGTATTTCAGGCTTATGAATAAGTGCGCAGCCAAGTGCAAGCCTTTGCCTCCAGCCCTGTGGGAGCTCTCTTGTAAGCCTGTTTCTTAAATCGCTTAAGGATGCCATCTCAAGAACCCATTCGGTTCTTTCTTTCCACAGGTTTTGCGGAACACTGTATACCCCCAGGTAGAACCTGATATTTTCAAAGGGAGTCATATCTTCATACAAAGAAAACTTTTGGGACATGTAACCGATGGAGTGCTTTATACCTTCGGGATTTTTTATTATATCGTACCCCGCCACCGTGCCTTTTCCTGATGTGGGCATAAGTATACCGCAGAGCATTCTTATGGTGGTGGATTTACCCGCACCGTTTGGACCGAGGAATCCGAATATCTCACCTTTTTTTACAGAAAAGGTAATATCCTTTACTGCAGTGAAATCACCGAACTGTTTTACAAGGTCTTTGACTGTTACTATATCAGGCTCCAAAGCGCTCCTCCGCCAGTTCATTGTCTGCCTCTGAAATCCTGTGGATAACCGCTTCTTCAAGATCAGGAAATCCCTTCATCATGTTCCGGGGAGTATCAAGATCAAGAATGTGCGACTTATGCATAAGAGCAATCCTGTCGCACTTTTCACCTTCATCAAGGTATGCGGTTGAAACCATTATTGTCATACCCTCTTCTTTCATCCTGAACAGTATCTCCCAGAACTCACCCCTTGAAACAGGGTCAACACCGTTTGTCGGTTCATCAAGTATTAACAGCTCCGGTTCATGTACAAGAACACATGCAAGACCAAGTTTCTGCTTCATACCGCCGGAAAGTTTTCCCGACGGCCTGTCAATGAACGGCAGAAGATTGGAAAACCCGAGATATAGTTCCCGCCTTTTATCTCTTTCTTCACCAAATATATTGAAGATATCCATGAAAAATTCGATATTTTCTCCAACAGTAAGATCCTGATACAGACCGAACTTTTGCGGCATATATCCCATAAGGGTTTTTACTTTCATCCTCTCTTTTACATTATCAAGATCTTTGATGAGTATGGAGCCAGAATCAGGCTGGATCATGGTGGCAGTCATTCTTAAGAGTGTGGATTTTCCTGCGCCGTCAGATCCAACCAGGCCGAAGATTTCACCCTTTTTTATTTCAAGGGATACATCATCCACCGCGGTTACCTGCCCGAACTTTTTAGTTACACTGTTTATATGTACAAAGTTTTCTGCCATTAATATTTTAATGCCCCGATCTTATATAAAAACCAAATGCATATATCTCGCCCGTTCGCTTCGCTCACTAGAGACGCAGAGGACGCAGAGAAAATCCAAAACAAAAACTGTTTATTGTTTTTTTAAGAAAATAAAAAGCTCTTCTCTGCGATCTCTGCGCCTCTGCGTGAGACATGTTTTAAAGCCTTTGTTTGTTAGCTGACAGCTGATAGCTGACCGCTGAAAGCTCCATCCAGAAATCGCCTTTTCTCTGGATGGAAATCATTTAACCCACGCATCTGCCGGCATCCCGGTCTTTAACTCCATATCCGGGTTTGGAACTTTCACTTTAACAAGGTAAACAAGCTTTACCCGCTCCTTATGTGTCTGAATTATCTTTGGTGTAAATTCCGCTTCCGGTGAAATAAAGGCAACCTTGCCCTTAAAAACTTTATCAGAAAAAGTATCCACCTTTACCTCAACATCCTGTCCGTGCTTTACTCTTCCTATGGATTCCTCATCCACATATATTTTAAGATCAACGCTTGATAAATCTGCCATGGAGAACACTTCACGTCCTACAGATACGAGTTCTCCCAGTTCAACATTTCTGCTGGTAACTGTTCCGCTGAATGGCGCTTTAAGAACAGCATAGGATTTCTGTATCTCTGCGAGTTTAAGAGCTGCCCTGTTTGCCTTAACCATGGCCTTTGCCGATTCGACCTTTTTTTCCAGCGCTGTAAGTTTTTCCAGGTTCTTTTTTGCCTGGCTTAGTGCAGCTTCCCCTTCGGTAAGTTTTGCACGGGCGGCTGTTATATTTTCTGTCCTGTAGCCTTCACTGAGCTGTGCAAAATTCTCCTTTGCCTGTTCGTATGATCTTAATCTTGTTTCATATAAAAGGTATGCATCATCACGTTCTTTTTCGGATACTATTTTATCTTTGTACAGAGAGTCAGCACGCTCTTTATCTCTTAAAGCTGTCTTCATTGAAGTTTCTGCTGCAAGCATCGCAAGCCTGCCCTTTTCCACATCCTGGGTTCGGTAACCTGTTTCAAGTTCCTTCAGGTTGGCCTTAAGTGCTTCAACAGCAGCTTCGGCTCTTTTAACGTCTGCCGGCAAAACCGTTCTGCTTACTTCAAGCTCAACCTCAAGCTGCTCCATCTCTTTTTCCGATGCAGCAGCAGACGCTTCCGCCTGCTGGTAACGCGCCTCAAACTCCGAAGGCTCAAGATCTGCCAGAGGCGACCCTTTTTTAACATATGCTCCTTCATCAGCATGAATGGTAATCACACGCCCTACAGTCTGAAAGGAGATATCAGCCTGCCTTGCCTCTATTGTGCCTGAATAAAGCATGTCACCGCTGCCTTTAAATATCTTACCAAGCACAACCATGAGAGTAACGGCTATAAATAAAACAGCAAATGCAATTATAATTTTCTTCTTTTTACCTGTCATATGACTGCCTCCGATAAAGCACTTTTATCAGGCCTTAATAGCCCTTAACACAAGCCGTTCTATCTCTTTCATTCCTTCTGCTATGGATTTATTTCCAAAAACCTGTGCGCTTTCCGGCAGAGCTGCCTCGTATCTTTTTCTTGCAGGCTCTGTTGATCGCCAGAACATCATAAACCCCACTATCATCATGTGCACAATCAGCGGGCTTGTTTTTATAAAAACACCCTTTTCTATCCCTTCACTGATTATCTTTTCCGGCACTCCGAGAATCTTTACAAAATCACTTGCCATATATTCATCCAGGTTCTGTCCACCTGATGCCATTTCACGCATCATAATCCCCGGAAGATACGGGTGCTCTGCAATGGTTTGTGTAAGGCCGTTAATATACAGCTTAAATTTTTCTTCCGGATCCGAGTCTTCGGGTATTTTAACGGTAATAGCGTTGCCTATGTCTCCAAAAAGAGTCTGAATCACTTCTCTGTAAAGGGTCTTTTTATCCCCTACACGGTAATATATCATTGCCTTGTTCACGCCGGCTCTTTCGGCAATTTCATCCATTCTTGCCCCTGAAAACCCCTCCTCGGCAAAAACCGACATTGCAGCCTCAAATATCCGTCTTATTGACTCTTTTCTTTTTCTCTTCTGTACCATTTAACATTCTCCCGAAAATATCGCTTCAGCTATGGATTTTACCTCAACTATTTTTATTAACTTTTTAGTTAAATTAAATAGTTTATATTTATTGTCAAGATATTTTATCATGCTCCCAGAATCGGGTTGATTTCATTAATAAAAACGAATATTCTCAGTCGGATTTTGCAATTTTGATACAGAGAAGGAAAAACATATGAAATTAGGAATATTTGGTCTGCCGCAGTCAGGAAAATCCACAATATTTTCCGCCCTCACAGGGGCCCGGGGTGAAAGCGATACAAAAGGGGCAAAAAAGGACAACAGGATTGCCTCTGTTAAGGTAATGGATGAAAGAATCGATTTTTTAACCGATATGTACAACCCCAAAAAGACAGCCTTTGCGTCAGTTGAATATCTTCTTCCGTCTGATGTGGGCGGAGGATCTGAAAATATGATCTGGAACCAGGTAAGGGTTTGTGATGCACTTATTCATGTTGTGCGCAACTTCCCGGATTTTACCGGTTCTGATCCCACACCTGAAAAGGACTATAAACAGCTTGAAGACGAAATGGTTTTAAATGACCTTATGGTAGTAGAAAAACGTCTTGAAAGAATTAATGCTGATCTTAAAAGAGGTAAAAAGCCGGACGAAGAAGAACACAACCTTGTTCTGGCATGTAAAGAGCTTCTGGATAACGGAGAGCCTTTAAGAAAAAATCCTGAGCTGGCAGCATCGCCTCTATTAAAGGGATTCACATTTTTATCAGCCAAACCCCAGCTTGTTATCATCAACAATGACGATGATAATGACAGCCTGCCGGAATGGTCTTCCAGGGATGAAAACGTTGCAATACAGGCCGTGCGGGGCAGACTTGAAATGGAAATAGCAGCTATGAGCGGAGAGGATGCAGAGATGTTCCGCGCAGAATATTCCATTGAAGAATCCGCACTGGACAGGATAATAAAAGAGTCCTACAGGATTATGAATCTTATGTCTTTCTTTACCGTTGGAGAAGATGAGGTAAAGGCATGGACAATTAAGAAAGATACAATTGCACTTGAAGCAGCTGGAGAGATTCACTCTGATATACAAAAAGGGTTTATCAGGGCGGAAGTATTAGGTTATGACGACCTTATAAAATACGGCACCTTCAAGGACGCAAAGGCCGCAGGCAGGGTAAGACTTGAAGGCAAGGAATATGTTGTCGAAGACGGTGATATAATTAATTACAGGTTTAACGTTTAAAAATGTAGGTTGATTGTTGTCTGTTGCTTGTTGCTTCCATTTATTAACAACATACAACGTGCAACCCACAACTTACAATAAACACATAACAGGAGCATGTTATGAGTAAAATAAAAGTCGGTATTATTGGAGCCGGCGGATACGGCGGATGCGGAGCCATTGAGCTTCTTGTTGAGCATCCCGATGCCGAGATAACAGGCCTTATGGCCAAGCAGGATACAGGTAAACCTGTCAGCGAAATGTATCCGCACCTTAAAGGGTTCTGTGACCTTATGGTCTATGACCCCAAGGACCCGGACTGCCCGGATGATTTTGATGTTGTGTTTTATGCAACTCCGGACGGCGTTGGCCAGCAGTTTGCTAAAGAATGGCTTGATAAAGGTATTAAGGTAGTTGATTACAGCGGTGACTTTCGTTTTAATGATTCAGCCACCTATGATTCATATGCAAAAAGGATAGGCAAAACATGGGAGCATGCTTCACCCGAACTGCTCCCCGAAACAGTATACGGCCTTCCGGAACTCCACAGGAAAGAAATAGCTGAAGCCAGGATAGTAGGAAACCCCGGCTGCTTTGCAGTTAGCTGCATACTGGGCTTATCCCCTGCGGTTGATGCATCTATAATAGATAAAAACTCAATCATATGTGATGCCAAAACAGGTGTATCAGGCGCCGGTAAAACACCCAAGCCCGGATTTCATTATCCGGCCCGCTATGATGCAATGAATGCCTACAAGGTTTCAGGGCACCAGCATGTATTTGAGATTGAAAGGGAGCTGAGCCTTATTGCAGGTGTTGATTTAAACGTAACATTTACACCCCACGTAATCCCGCTTACAAGGGGTATTATGTCCACAATATACGGCAACCTTACAGGCACGACCGATGTAAATGAAATAGTGGACATATACAGGGAGTTTTATAAGGACTCAGTATTTGTAAGAGTATCCGGACCGGAAACAGCCCATGTAAGCACTGATGTTCGCGGCAGCAACTTCTGCAGCCTTTCTATAAATGTAGATGAAAGGACAGGAAAGCTGATCGTTATAAGCTATATAGACAATCTGGTTAAAGGACAGGCCGGCAGTGCGGTACAGAACATGAATATTATGTTCGGACTGGACGAAGCCACAGGCCTTATGAAACCGGGGAGGTACCCATAAAAACATGGCGCAAGGCTCATGGCGCAGGGCACAGGGGAAAAGCCTTTAAAGCTTTGGGTTTTAACCTTGCGCCTTGAGCCATGAGCCTTGCGCCTAGCTTTCACCCCATACACACCTTCCGGACCTGAGTAAAATCAGTATCACCATTAAACACCTTTCTTATGCCGTCCTGCATTAGGGTCTGCATTCCGTCTTTCACTGCCTGCTCTCTTATTTCATCCATCCTTGCCTTTTTCTGAATTTTTATGTGCATTTCATCCGAGCCTACCAGGATTTCATACAGCCCTGTTCTTCCCCTGTATCCGGTGCTGCCGCATGCTGAACATCCCTTTGCCCTGTACAGCACAAGATCTTCATTGTAAGGGTATTTACTGAATTCAAAATTTCCGTTACAGGCATGCACAAGGGTGTCATATTCGGTTTTATCAGGATGATATGCTTCTTTACATTTACTGCAGAGTGTTCTTACGAGTCTCTGGGCAAGAACACCTATAAGGGCGTCTGCAAAATTGAACGGGTCCATCCCCATATCCAGAAGGCGGCATATTGTTTCTGGTGCGCTGTTTGTATGAAGCGTACTTAACACAAGGTGGCCGGTAAGAGATGCCTCGATACCTATTGATACAGTCTCCGGGTCTCTCATTTCTCCTACCATTATCACATCAGGGTCTGCCCTTAAAAAGGACCTCATTGCCCTGGCAAAATCAAACCCGATCTTCGGATGCACCTGAACCTGGCGGAGTCCGTCCTGTGTGATTTCAACAGGGTCTTCTGCTGTCCATATCTTTGTTTCGGGTTTATTTATATGGTTTAAGGCTGCATGCAGAGTTGTGGTTTTCCCGCTTCCGGTAGGCCCTACCACAAGCACTATACCGTATGGTTTATGGATCATTTCGGTAAACCTGTCATAGTTGAGCCTGTTCATGCCCATGCTTTCAAGCGGGAGAGGCTTTCCGTTTGACAGGATCCTCATCACAACATCCTCTATACCTCCGGCAGTAGGTATTGTTGCCACACGAAGTTCCAGGTCAAGGGGGGCAAACTTTTTAAATTTTATCTTTCCGTCCTGGGGCAGTCTTCTTTCGGAAATATCAAGGTCGGACATTATCTTGATGCGTGACACCAGCGCGCGCTTAAATGAAAAGGGGATAGTCTGATATATCTGGCAAGCACCGTCCACCCTGAACCTTATAACCGAGTTTGCCTTTCCGGGTCTGGGCTCAATATGGATATCAGATGCGTTCCTGTTAAACCCGTCTACAATCATCTTGTTTACCAGCTGAACTATGGCGCCGTCCTGTTCGGACACTCTTTCGATCTCCTCATACTCATCATCCTCACCGGTTTCCATCTTTCCAAGAAGATCTTCGATGCTTCCGGAAGTATCAAGCATCTCGGTTCTGTTCACATCAAAAAAGAGATCGATCATTTTATCAATATCCTCTTTAAGCGACACACAAAATTCCAGCGCCTTTCCAGGCATCATCTGTTTAACGGCATCTCTTGCAGGCAGAAAATCTGGATCTTCCATTGCCACTGATATAGCATCCGAAGACTGAGATACAGGCACAAACCGGTTCTTTTTCAAATAATTCAGTTTCAGCCCTTTGAGCAGCTGCCCTGGGATAACCATCTTCTCATCATAGGGTATGAAACGGGTTTTATAAAAAACGGAAAGGGATTTACCGATGTCATTCTTAGACACATCATAGTCATCCATCAATACATTCTCTACCTGCTTTTTAAGCCTGCGTGCCAGCCCTGCGGCCCTTTCCATATCGGCGTTTGTGATAATACCGTTTGCTGTCAGAAAATCATATTTTGTCGGTTTAGGCTTTGGCACAAGCCGCTGATTTTTAAATACCGCAGACCCTATCACATAGGCTATCTCTTTCATGGATGCCACATCTTCCGGTGTGAAGCGTTCGCCTTTCTGTTTGTTTATCAGCTGAATTACACCCATAAGCATTTTCTTATGCATTATCGGCACAGCAAGAACCTGTTTTGTTTTATAGCCTGTAATAGAGTCAAAACGCCTGTTAAACTCAAGCTCAGGATGAACCGCCTTAAGTTCTGTATCATCATAGGCGTCTTTTATATTTACAATACTGCCGGATACTGCGCAAAACCCTGCAATACTTTTACTGTTAATATCCACACGGTATTCGCCTATATCATTTCCTGTTTTAAATTTTGATACGAGCTGCTTTTTAAGCCCTTCGATCACATAAATAGTCATCCTGTCTATATCAAAAAGGGTCTGTATCTCGGATGTAAGATTAACAAGGATATCATCAGTATCTTTTGCCGAATGAATTTTGTTTGTTATCCTGTTGAGGTTCTTCTGAAACAGAAGCTGTTTTTTTAGTGAAATATTTCCGTGTTTGCCTTCACCATTGTGATCACCGATAGCCATTTAAGTTATTACCTCCTTTATGCAGATAAAACTGAAATCACATGATTTTAATATTAAGAAAGTCAAAATCAACGGTTACAGGTAAAAGATAATGAGTCTGAGACCATCCCCGCCTGTATATGCGGAATAACAAATGACTGCAGCCCGCAGAAAGCGTGTGCCGATTGAAATACTTATATAGTGCTAATAAAAAAACGGAGAGAAACCTAAAGAAGATAAAACAGATAATACCCTGATGCAGGCTGTGGGGCAAGATAATTATTTGCCAAATTTTTAGCTATGACATAGTATGTTCAGCTTTATTACACACTTTAAAAAAGAATTATGGAAAGGGAGTAAAAATTAAAATGCTTATAGACAGCCATGCACATCTTGACATGGATAATTTTAAAGACGACCTTGAATCTGTGATTGAAAGAGCGGTAGAAGGCGGAGTTGATAAAATAATAACAATAGGCACTGATCTGGCCAGTTCAAAAAAAGCGCTTGAAATTGCCAAACGTTATGACTTTATCTACTCAACCGTGGGCTTTCACCCCCATGATGCAGACAGTGCAACCGATGAGGATATTGAAGAATTACGCAGCATGGCTGATGACCCAAAAGTGGTGGGATGGGGAGAGATTGGTCTTGATTTTTTTTATAATAAATCGGTAAAGGACAGGCAGATAGAGATATTAAAAAAACAGCTTGAAACCGCATATGATATTAACCTTCCGGTTGTAATACATAACCGCGAAGGAGATAAAGAACTGCTTGACGTATTACAATCATGCAGAAGCACAGGACACAAAGGTGTTATCCACTGTTTTTCAAGCGACCTTAAAACTGCAGAAATCTTTATTGATATGGGCTTTTATATTTCTATCCCCGGAATCGTAACCTTTAAAAAGGCAGACACATTAAAAGAAGTTGCAGCAGGTATTCCAATAGAAAGGCTTCTGGTAGAAACAGACTGCCCTTTTCTGGCGCCAGTACCTAAAAGAGGTAAGCGCAACGAACCATTTTATGTAACCTATACGGCAAAGACGGTAGCAGAGCTTAGAGATATGGACTTTGAAGAACTGGCCCGCATAACAACCGCAAACTGTAAAACACTTTTTAATATAGAGTGATGATTATGAATTTTAAAAAGATTTCCGATGAAAATCCGCTGATCCTTGCATCAGCATCTCCAAGAAGAAAAGAACTGCTGACACAGGTTAATATCCCCTTTATTGTAAAGCCGGGTGATATTGATGAAAACGGTGAAACAGGTCCGCCATGTGATATATGTATGAGCCTTGCGGAAAAAAAAGCCCTCTCGCTTCACGAAGCATCAAACCCGGGCTGGATACTCGGCGCTGACACCATTGTTGTAAAAGACGGAATCATCATGGGTAAACCTGCTGATGCAGAAGAAGCCGCATCAATGCTGGGCAGGCTAAGCAGCGGCGACCATGAAGTTATAACCGGTTTTTCAATCATTAACCCGGAAGGCCTTGCAGCTTTTACGGGTTATGAAAGCACAGTAGTAAGTTTTAAGAAACTCTCCGAAAAGGAAATTACCGCATACATAAAAACAGGTGAACCATTTGGAAAGGCAGGAGCATACGCCATTCAGGGGATCGGTGCATTTATGATTAAAAGCATATCGGGCTCCTACAGCAACGTGGTCGGGCTTCCGCTGTTTGCTGTAATACAGGCGCTTACAGAGCTGGGAGCTATTGATCTTTTTCCTTTTGAGATAAAAGACTAAGGCTTATCAAGCTCGCGCCTCACAGCCTTTGCGAGGGTAATCAAAGTATAGGGCTTTTTAATATATTCTCCGGCACCGAGTTTAACAGTCTCCTTAACCTGGAGAGTTTCTGAGTAACCGCTGGCAATAACAGCCCTTTGACGGGTTTTTATTTCAAGAATTTTTTTATAGGTTTCCAGACCGTTCATGCCCGGCTGCATAATCATATCAAGGACAATTAGATCCGCATTATGAGACTTTAAATACTCAACAGTTTCCTCTCCGCTTGAAAAGGAGTCTACAGAGTAACCGAGCTGCTTCAGCATGGCGCTTGCAATATCAAGCTGGGCCGGCACATCATCCACTACAATTATCTTCTCCCCCTTTCCCATATATAAAGTGAGCCCATCTTCTGACATATCCGCAGGTGCAGCATCACGGGTTACCGGAAAATAAAGAGAAAATGTAGTACCTTTATTTTCAAAACTTTCAACATCAATGTACCCGTTATGATCCTTGACGGCTCCCCAAACCACCGTCATGCCAAGGCCAGTTCCGCTTTTCCCCATATTCTTCTTTGTAAAAAAGGGTTCAAATACCCTGTCAATATCTTTTGAGGATATCCCGGTTCCGTTATCGGATATTCGCATTACAGCGTAATCTCCCTCGGCTATTTCATCATAACCTTTGAGAGGTTTATCAAGATATTTGTTTTCTGTGGCTATGCTTATATTACCGCCCTCGGGCAATGCTTCTGCTGCATTTGATACCAGGTTCATCACCGTCTTAACGAGATGTACAGGGGAACCTGAAATATTAAGGAGATCTTTATCCAGATTTGTCTTAAGCGTAACTCCGCTGTGAAAGGAAATCAGCTTGTCATGTTCAGCACTCTTCAGGTATTCTTCGATAATATCGTTCAGATTTACAACCTTTTCTACAAGCACATTTCTTCTTGTAAGGGTCAAAAGATCCTGCACTATCGCGGCAGCACGTTTACCGGACTCCTGCATTGTAATTACCGGTTTTCTTAATGGGCTTTCCTCATCAAGCTGCATGAGCAGAAGATCCGGGTAGCCCACAATTCCCGAGAGAATATTGTTAAGATCATGGGCAACACCTCCTGCAAGTGTCCCCAGGGCTTCCATTTTTTGAGCTCTTAAAAGCTGTTTTTCAAGTTCCTTCTGGCGTGCCTCTTCTTTCTTTTTTTGGGTTAGATCAATGGCAATACCCAGTATACCTGCATTTTTTCCGTCTTTTTTTATTACATCAGCATGGGATGCAACCGGAAACCTTGAGCCGTCTTTCTTTAATGCCATATACTCATTACCGACAAAAGTTTCGCCCCCCAGCAAACGCTCAAAGGTTCTCAATACTTTTTCCCTGTCTTCAGGCACAACCATCTGTAAAAGATTATACCCTTTATCAAGACTATCAGCCTCATAGCCAAAAGTTTTAAAGGCGTTCCTGTTTGCAAATGTTATTTTACCCATTTCATCGGCTTCAAATACTATCTGCGGTAAAGAATTGGCCAGCTCACGATATTTCTCTTCGCTTATTTCAAGGGCGTCTGTAAGAGCCCGTCTTTCTTCTATTTCCTTTATCAGTTTGCCATTTACACTTATAAGCTCCGAAGTACGTTTTTCTACAATACTTTCAATCTCACTGTTTCTCTTTAATAATTCTTCTTCCGCCTTTTTCCTTACAGCCACTTCTTTTTCCAGGTTAGAGACAAGGCCGGTGTTTTCATATTTAAGGCGTAAAAAATCGATCAGCTCCCTGTTAAGCATTCTGGCGATTATAAACATTACAAACCAGAAAATAAAAAACATGGAACACATTCCCAAATGGACTCTATCGCCAAACTGTAAAAAGACGATACTTATAGGGACTATTACAGGGACCGTAAACACATAAAAAGTAGCCATTACAGTGGCAAAAACACCTACTGCTCCAGCCACCATGCCTCCAAGCATAAAGGATATAAAAACCTGGTGAACTATTGAAGAGTATGGAAGAAGGAATACACCGGCAGCACCCCATACACATCCCGAAACAAATAAACCGGCAAGAAAAATATTCAGGTGGTATGAAACATTATCAACCGTTATTTCAACTTTGCTCTGTTTATGCTGAATAATAATGCGGGCCATATTTATAATAAAGGATGATGAAAGCCATATAATCAGTTTTGATAATGGCGTTACACCTATAAGGAAAACAACAAGGATTACCGAATTAAGGAAGGATATCTTGATGCCCATTGATGTCAGATGCGTAACCTTTTTTAAACTCTCAACTTTAAGTTGCTCACGCGAAATAGAACTGCCTGATAAAGAATCCATAATAAAAACCCAATCACCTGCATACAGCTTAAGCAATTACAAACAGAATAATATTTTGATTTTTTTAAATCATATACGTATGATCTACCAACATTAACATTTTTAGAGAACCAATGAAAAGACCCGACAGCCTAAAAAAACAGATCTGCAAATCACTGACAGATAACTCGATGGGTAAAAATAGTCAATGGGTTAAGTCACTGTCAAAATCTAAATACCGATGTTTTTATTTCCGGGCTGGTATACGTTGACACTCAGCATTTTTAACTATAAATTTTGATAAAACATCAGTAAAACATCAGGGTCCAACCTTCATTATTGACAGTTTCTTTTCAATATTCGTTATAAGCTTTGCCAATGAATTGTCTTTTTGTATTTTTTGATATATCCGCCTACCTGCCTGGCAAACGCCGGAATTACCTATAGAAAAATATTTTCCTATTTCATCCAATTTATTTCCAGTGTATTTCCAGCACAGATATATCTTTACATTTCTTGATAAATTTTTATCATCTTTAATAACCAGGTCAACCTGCTCGACAATGCTTTCAATTGCTGGTCTGTCTGACAGAGCTTTTAGTGAAGGTAGATCTTTATCATCTTTTTTATGTTTGATGTATTTATCTTTTATAAAATCTACAAAATCCTGTGTACCCAATATTATGGAACATGTTACTTCCTTTAATGGACTCTCATATTCATTATCAATCATCATACTGACAAACGTTTTATAATTCTTTTGAGAAGCCTTTTGCCTTTTTCCGAAGTACCCAAGGATAAAATCCATACAAAGCCAGCCAGGACATTCTTTCATTCCTATATAGGATGAATAGCTAGACCATTCATACTCTTCAGGTAATTTTACTATTTTTGCTTTAACGGGATTTAAATGAATATACCGTGATAGTTCTTTAGCATATTCATCAACTTGAACAACAATAGCCTTGTATCTGCCCTGAAACAGGTGTCCAGATCTATCACGTTTTTTATTAAAATATGAGGTATAGGCCCCATTTATATGGGCCATAATCCTGGGAAGGTTTCCTGATGGTGTTTCCAGTAAAAGATGGTAATGGTTATCCATGAGACAATAGGCATGTATGACTGCATTGTATCTTTCAGTTGCAGATTTGAGGTATTCAATAAACCTTATCCTGTCTTTCTTACTCTTGAATACAGTCTTCTGTTCATTACCCCTGGAGGTAATATGATAAAATGCTCCCGGATAGGTTATTCGTAATGGACGGGCCATGTTTGATCCTCCGATATATTTTATCTTTTAAATCTAGTAACATGACCCATCACACTGTCAATAATGAAGGTCTGACCCCGTTGGTTTTTATTTTACGGTTATTCCATTTTTCAATAGCATTTTGATTCATTTTTATTTGATATTCATTAAAATCACCTTCAGGTTTATCATCCAATAAATCAACAGGCTGAATAATTTTAGATGGATCTCTTACAACGCCAATCTGATCTGCAGTTATCCCTTTCGCACCTTTCTTAGACTGTATCTCTCTCCATTTTTTACCTGTAATACATAAGTCCAATGAGTAATCCCCAATAACAAAAATATTTGGAATATCTTTTGGAAGATCTGAAAAAGAAATAAAATCACAGTACTGATTATTGTATAAATATATAATGCCAATTTTTCCACAAACACTACATACTGTGACTTCTTTCCCTGGAAAATCTTTTACACCAATATAGCTTGCTATAGCAGGACCAAGCAATTCGTAGTATGTTCTTTTCGTCTTTTTAATACATTTTACTTCTTTAAATCTAATATTCTTTAAGTCCTCAGATGAAAACAAACCAATAAAAAGGTCCGAAAATATTGGATTATATTCAATAAAAGTGGTTGCATTAGATGGTTCTGGACCTTTCTTACAAACCAATGAATTAGATAATCTCTTTCCCAAGGGTCTTTTACATCTTATACAATAGCCATTCTCATAAATATTATCCTGCAAAGATTCATAGACGGCACTTTTATTACCACCGAGAGTATATAACTCGGGTACTGAAAATTCTATAGGAAACACACCTTTCGGAAGAGCCCTATCAAAATTTAAAAAGGCTTCTCCATCGCCAAATTCAACAAGTATTCTCTCATACATCAATTCTTTTGCTTCAGCGAAAGTAGATGAAGTAACAATAAAAGCAGGATCATTTTTTAAGAAAATTGAAAACATATTTTTATTTTTTTTCCAACTACATAGATATGTTTTACCTTCCAATTTAACCTCCTTTAAAATTCATATAGATTGTATGTTAGCCTATAATTATTTAAGTGGCAAATCCCAGGCTTTTCTTATTTCCTTCTTCGTTTGTCTGACTAACACGCCTTTTAATTTACATGTTTTATCTACTAATTTAGCAGTGCGATGGATGGGGACTCCCTTAACTTATTAACTTCAAACTTTCTTCCTTAATAATTAGAGCTCCTCTTTTTACTGATTTACTTACAGCGACTGTAGATATTTTAAATTTTCGAGCCATTGAAGACATGCTTTCACCAAGCTCACGCACAGCCCAGTAGCATAATATACTTCTCGCTTTTACAAGATTATTATATTTTCCATGCTGCCATACCTCTTCTTCAGACATATCCATTATAGCTGCTACACGTTTTGTTATGAAATCAAGGTCAACTCCTGAGGCTTTTAAACTGTATTTCCCTTTAAGGATTCTTCTGCTCTCGATAATATTTCAGTTACAAAATCACTGTTTCCAAGAATACGTTCATCACTCTTAAGATGGATATCAGCTTCTTTTGCATCTTTTATACCCTGCCAACCTCCAGATCTTCGGATTAAGCCCCCGCCTGTTAAATCCTGCCTTTTACCTGTTTCTATTCCTTTGGCAACAAATTCCCGATATTTTCGTTTTGCTGCGGCTTTTTGTTTTGAAAAATATTTAAGAACTTCTCCGCATTCCTGCCAGACAACCTCACTATTTCCCATAGTTACACTATGACCTGAAAAAGGATATTTATCCAGTTGATCCATACTATCTACAAACTTTGCCCTTAAAGGATTTAAATGGATATACCTTACCAGTTCAAGGAGGTATGAGTCTTCCTGGCAAAGAATTGACTTATATCGGTTTTGAAAGACGTGCCCATGCCTTTTATGTCTGCGGTTAAATCTGACAGCATGTCCGGTAAGTATGCGCCTCATGACTGTGGTGACAGGAACATTGCCGGTTCTTAAAAGAAGATGAAAATGATTAGGGATCAAAGCCCATGCATAGCAGACAGTTTCTGTTTCTTTAAGTATATTTCCAAGCTTCTCTACAAAATCATACCTGTCTTCATTAGTCCTAAATATTTTTCCACGCTCTATTCCACGTGCTATAATGTGATGTAATGCTCTTGGAGTATCTATTCGGGATTGTCTCGGCATGGAAGTTACCCTATTAAATGAGACTCCCTCCGCCAAGTTAATAAGTTAAGGGCGTCCCCATGCCCACCATAATCCTGGGAAGGTTTCCTGATGGTGTTTCCAGAAAAGATGGTAATGATTATCCATGAGACAATAGGCATGTATGACTGCATTGTATCTTTCAGTTGCAGATTTGAGGTATTCAATAAACCTTATCCTGTCTTTCTTACTCTTAAATACAGTCTTCTGTTCATTACCCCTGGAGGTAATATGATAAAATGCTCCCGGATAGGTTATTCGTAATGGACGGGCCATGTTTGATCCTCCGATATATTTTATCTTTTAAATCTAGTAACATGACCCATCACCCTGTCAATAATGAAGGTCTGACCCCGTTACAGATGCTACTCTTTGTTCATGTCTTCGCGTAACACAATCTCATCATTTTCTTTTACTATTCCAATTTGCTCTGCCACAATACCTTTTGCACCTTTTTTACTTTGAATTTCTCTCCATCTTTTTCCTATGATACATAAGCCCAAATTATAACGCCCAATAACAAAAAGATTAGGTATTTTATCTGGAAGCATTGCTCTTGAAATGAACCAATAAAAATTACTTTTATAAGTATAAAGAAAACCTATTTTACCGCATGATGGACAAATATAGATTTTTTTACCTTGAAAGCTCTTTACACCGATATAGTCTGTTATCGAAGGACCTATTAATTCATAAAATATTCTCTTCGATTTTTTAATACTTTTCACTTCTAAAAAATTAATGTTATCTAATTCATCTGAAGTAAATAATTCTAAAAAATCCTCTGAAAAGATATTGTTGTATCCACTTAATATAGCGCCATTAGAAGTACGAGGAAGACTAGGTAGGATTAGCTGTTTTTTTGTTCGCTCACCTAGCCCAATATTACAGTGCATACAATAATCTTTAGTGTAAATATCCGGCTGAAATGTTTCAACGTTGTCAACTCCATCATTGCCAGCTATTCTATAAATTTCTGGATATGAATACTTCACAGGAAATAAATTTTTAGGTAAAGATTTATCAAAATTAATTTGAGCCTCTCCATCGCCATATTCACATAATATTTTTTCTCTCATAGAGTCCAGAGCATCTTCAAATATAGATGAAGATGTATTTAAATTGGTATTGTCTATATCCCAAATCGTATATTTTCCTTTTTCTTTTTTCCAAGAGCAGTTGTAAATTAGACCTTCCATTTGACTCCTTTTCTATAAAAAATTATTATTTTATAGGGCATTTAGGACACGATTTTTTTATCTCTTTTAAAATCTGTTTTTTTAGAATCCCTTTATATTTACATGTTTTATCAACCAGCTTTGCTACCTCATATAGTACTTGAGCTACTGCATATTGTTCTAATGGATTCTGAGTAAAAGCAATATCCCAAGCACCCTTACTAATATATGCATTTCCCATGCCTGGAGAATTCTTCATGAATAAATTTTGCAACGCATGAATCATTTTATGAGCTTCTCCATCAATATAAACGAGATCTTGTTTTTTATTTCCACCCATTGATTTTTGATATGAGTGGTGTCCAACAAGTTCCTTGGTTTCTCTTTTTAGATACGCTGCGCCTAAGCCACAACTAAGCTCTCTAATTACTTTATTCCCACTTTTTACTTTAATTGTTCCTTCTTTTTTACGTGCATCTGATTGTATGTCCAGTACAACACCAATTTCAATCAGATTCATAAAATATTCACCCGATGGGTCTGAATAGGATAATGGGTTATTTAGTACATATATATATTTATGTAATGTTTTTGGGGTATGAGTAACGCCTTCAAACGGATCAACTGTAACAAACCTCCCAATCTCCGGATTCATATACCTAGCTCTTAAATAATAGAATTCAGCATTAGGATCAAACTGTTCACCTGTATACATATAGCTATTAGCAACAACGCCAACCTGATCTATCAGGATACCAAAAGCATCATAAATATATGCATTTACAGCATCCTCAGAATCATTTGTAAGCTGCCTCGTAGACATCTGACCATCATAGAGATAGCAGAAGTCCGCTCCGCCTCTTTCCTGGCTAATAAGGTCATCGCCATAAATATATTCTACATTAATGGTTCCAATATCATCCCGCTCTTCAAGCACCTGGGCATAATCCCTGTTCTTGTCAACAAGATATACTGTAACATCTCCGCTGGCACCGGATGACACCCTGATGCCGTCTGCATCATAGTCATAGGCAGTATCAACAGTGTCGGTATCTACAAGTATAAGGCGGTTATTATAGTCATAAACATATCCGGTTGAAGCAGATCCATCTGATTTACTGAGGGTGTTACCGTTATCGTCATAGGTGAAATCATAAACATATCCAGGTCCGCTTTCCGTTACCAGGCGGTCATTATCGTCATATGCATAAATATCTGTTCCGCTGGAATCTGTTTTTGTAAGGCGGTTACCAAAGGCGTCATAGGTGTATGTGATAGTTCTGCTTCCGAGTGTAAGATCCGTTATTGCCTCTTCTGTAAGCCGGTAAACCTCATCATAGGTGTAATCGACTATCCTGCCGGTGTTTTCTACTACTCTTGTGCGGTTACCTGCAGGCCCAAGCGTATAGGTAAAACTGGATATTATTTCACCGCCTGACTTCCTGTTTCCAAGATATGTACGCCTGTTAAGATGATCGAAAGTATAATTTGTTATACCTGACGGGACTGTAACGGATGTTCTGTTACCAGCATCATCATATGTATAAACAAGGGATGTTCCATCCGGGTTATTAACGGTCAGGAGCCTGTCCCTCTGATCATAGGTGTATGAAGTAGTTCCCCTGGCATCTGTAACAGTTTCTCTCTGGCCAGTTCCTGTATAGGTGTAGGTTACACCTGAACCGTCTTCATATGTTTCTGTTAAAAGCCTTCCGCAGCATACACTGTATACATATGTTGTGGTGTCACCGTTAAAATCGGTTTTGGTGAGCATGTTGCCGTTGGCATCGTAGGTAAAGGTTTCATACATACCCAGTGGAAGCGTATGAGCCACTACCCGGCCGTGTAAAAGAAAAAAAGTCTGCCTTTGACTCTTGGATTGACAATGCCCTAAAACTATAAATCAAAAACAACTGGATTCCCCGATCAAGTCGGAGAATGACGACAAAAAATTATTTGGAAAAACAAAAAATGATCTTCATATTGGACATATAAAAACAAAACCCCACATCTCTATTTGAGCAAGTGGGTTCATGTTTTTTTTCGCAAAAGAGCAGGGGCAGCCCTTGACTGTGACATTTTTTATGGTGATCAATTTTATATAAAGAAAACTGTATAACTTTATCGCACAGAATAGGCAGAATAATATTTTGATTTTTTTTGATCATCTACGTATTATCTAGCGACATTAATATTTTTAGAGAGCATATGAAAAGACCTGACAGCGTTAAAAAACAGATCAGCAAATCACTGACAGATATACTCAGCAGCTCCGATGCTGTCCTTACAGGGCTGACCGGAGGAATAGCTACCGGTAAAAGCACTGCTGCCGAAATATTCAGAGAACTTGGCGACATCATCATTGATTTTGATATTCTTGCAAGATCCGTTGTTGAGCCTGAAAAAGTCTCATGGAAACTGATAAAGGATTTTTTTGGCGGCAATATATTAAACCCTGACAAAACAATAAACAGAAAAAAACTGTCTGCTATTGTATTTAATGACACAGCTAAAAGAGAAAAGCTGGAGTCATTTACCCACCCTTATATATGGGATGAATTTATAGAGCTTGTTAAGGCCGCTGTTGAGGAAGATAAAAAAGCGATAATCCACGCGGTGATTCCTCTTTTAATTGAAGGAAACATGCAGGATATCTTTTCAAAAATAATTGTTGTTTATCTGCCGCCTGATGAACAGCTCAAAAGGCTTATGAACAGGGACGGCATCAGCAGGCAGACCGCAGATAAAATACTTAAATCCCAGATGCCGATTAATGAGAAACTGAGCTTTTCCGATTATATAATTAATAATGATAAAACAGTTGAACACACACGGGCAGAGGTTAAAAAAGTGTGGGAGAGCATAAGAAATTATCAGGACAGGCAATTTATCAGGAAACTGAACAAACCGGCTGCAGACTTCTAAATGAAACCGAAACTGATGCAGGAGATTAAAACTCTGCATGGAATATTAAACACACTGTCTCAGCAGCTCCCGGGCGGCTTCATTGTCCGGTTGAATTTTTAATACTTCCTTTAGAGGCCTCTCAGCAAGCATGGGCTTTTTCATCGACAGATAACTCTTTCCAAGATGAATTTTCACTTCTATATTTTTAGTATCCATCTGACTGGCACGGCTTAAATAGCTTACAGCTCTGCTGAGATCATTTATTTTTTCAAGCTGCTGGCCAAGTTTAATTAACAGATCAACTCTTTTAGGCTGATCATTAACCAGTCCTTCTAAAAGCTTAATGGAGTACTCGGGCATATCATTTTCTATACAGTAATCCATTATTTCTTCCTTCAGCTCAGCGGTACTGGCAGACAAATCAAGAGCTTTGTTGAACACCTCGATAGCTTTTTTCTTCAGGCCCAGCCTGACGAGGGTTCTGGCAAAATCAATACCTCTGTCAAGATGCCTTGGACTGATCTTCATTGCCTTGTCCAGATAATATACCGCTTTTTCAATATCATCCTGCTGCAGAAATATCTGGCCCAGATAATGAAATGATATAACATCAAGTTTGTTCAGCCCGGCAGCTTTTTCAAACCATTTTTTTGCTTCTTCAAGATTGTTATTCTGGTAATGTATGTACCCGAGCTCTCTCATAGGTTTGGTAACATTGGGATTAGCTTCCATTGCAAGCTGGGCTTCTTTAACAGCTGACTCATAATCGCCTTCATCACCAAACTCTCTGGCCCTTTTAAGATGATAATCCACTGGAGCCGGGTTGTTGATTTTATCCACAACAAAGTTAATTTTCTCTTCGAGAACCTGAACGGTGATGGGTTTTAAGATGTATGCGTCAACTTCCGATTCACCTATTTCAGCAACAAAATCACTGTAGGCCTCGGCAGTTACCATAATAACAGGGACGTCTCTCAGGCGCCTGTCTTCTCTTATACAGCTTAACAGGTCACTGCCCGACATCTCCGGCATATTGTAGTCAAGAAAGATAAGATCTATCTGTTCTGCTGCTAAAATCCTCAGGGCATCTTTACCGGTATGTGCCATAAAATGCTCTTTTCCAACTCCCAGATTCCTCAGCATTTTATAAATGAACTTGGTCATGGATGGCATGTCATCAACAAGCAATACATTAATTTCCCGGATATCAATCATGTCTTTGCCCTGTTCTTTTTATTAAACAATATAATATTTTCATCTTACACTAATTACTAACAAATTAACAGCATACAGTTCAGTCATTAAAACAATAGAATATTCTAATGGATTTCACTGATAAATTTCCCAAGCCTGTTTAATTCATCTTTAATAGTTCTGAGCAGAACAGGACCATTTTCCAGGTTACCCGATCTGCCGGCCATCTCAAGCTCATAGGCTGTATTGGAAAGTAAATCAGCGCTTATGTTCAATGCGCCTCCTTTTACAGCATGAGCCTCTTTTCTTATTTTTTCAAAATCCTTTTCATCCAGTGCTTTTTCAATGGTATTAACCTGCCCTGAAACATCGTCGATAAAATCTCCAACCACCTCAACGATAAAATCTTTATCACCCTGAAACTCTTCCATCATTTTTTTCAGATTTATCGGTTTTTCGGAGACCTTACTATAATTCTTTTCGCTGCTTATATTACTGTTTTTAATAGATTCTATATTATCCTGCTTTTTTGATGTTTTGAAAAGCCAGTCAGAGACCATCCGAAGAAGAGTATTTTTTCTTGCAGGTTTTGAGATATAATCATTAAAACCTGCTTCTATACATTCATCCCCGTATCCTTCCATGGCATGAGCTGTCATTGCAATAATAACGGTATCCGGTCGTCCGGGCTCTGTCTTTCTATTTTTTTCTTCCAGATGTCTTATTTGAGCCGTGGCTTCAAACCCGTTCATACCGGGCATTTGAACATCCATAAGGATAAGGGCATAATGTTTAAGCTGAAACATTTCGACAGCCTGAGTTCCGTTTTCGGCAAGATCAACAGAATATCCGGCCCTGGTAAGATGCCGCATTACCACTTTCTGATTAGTCGGATAATCTTCTGCCAGTAAAATATTACATTCCTTTCCAGATTCTTCACTTGCATGGTACCGGGTAACCGGCTTTTCACCTGACTCAGTGCTCCCGGCTAATACAAGATCTACTACACCGGTAAATTCATTATCACTGAAAGGCCTGGTAAGATAACCGTTTATCCCTGACTCCCTACAGAGCCGGCAGTCCCCGGGTTTTCCTATTGATGTAAGAAGAAGAAGCCGGGTATTTTTACTGTTTTTATTTTCTCTTATTCTCCCGGACACGCCAAACCCGTCTGCCCCGTTAATTTTAAAATCAACAATAATAAGATCATAAACACTGCCGGACGACTCTGTTGTTTTGATGCAGTCATACAGCCTGTCAGGATTATCGGCTTCTGTAACAGTATATCCATGTCCTCTTAAAAGTCCTGCAAGATGACGTCTTTCATTGAAGTTTCTGTCCGCAATCAAAATCTTTGCACCAGCAGCATCAGCCGAACCGGATTTACTGCGAGTATTATCAGTATATTCTACATCAACTGTAAAATCTGCAGTGAACCAGAACCTGCTCCCCTCTCCTTCACGGCTGGTGAAAGCCAACTCACCTCCCATGAGTTCTGCAAGCTGTTTTGATATTGTTGTCCCAAGCCCCGAACCGCCATAGTTCCGGCTGGTTGATCCGTCAGCCTGGGTAAATCTTTCAAGAATCTTATCATGTTTATCTTCAGGTATCCCTATGCCGGTATCAGATACTGAAAAACAGAGTTTTAAATAATCACCATGTTTTTCGACAATATCGATATCGAGTGATATAGAGCCGGCATGTGTGAATTTAAGGGCATTTCCAAGGAGGTTGTTGATTACCTGCCTGAGACGGCCCGGGTCACCGATCAGGGATCGCGGGATCTCCTCAGAAATATTGCTGATGAATTCCAGACCTTTTTTATCTGCAGTCGCAGAAAAAAGTTTGTGGATATCAGAAATCATTCGCTTGATATTAAAAGCGGACTTTTCAAGATCGAGTTTTCCTGATTCTATTTTTGAAAAATCCAGAACATCATTGACCAGCTTTAAAAGCGATTCAGACTCAGCAAGAACTGTTTTCATCAACTCTCTGCTTTCATTGTTAAGTTCTCCATCCAGCGCGAGTTCAGTTATACCTATAATGCCGTTTAACGGTGTTCTTATTTCATGGCTCATATTGGCCAGAAACTCGCCTTTGGCAGTAGACCTGGATTCTGCTGTAACTTTTTCTTTCTTAAGAATTTTAGATCTGTCTTCCAGCTCTATAACACGACAGCCTGACTTAACCTTTAAAAGCAGATCTTCATGCAGGCAGGATATCCTGATACAGTCATCAGCGCCTGCTTCAAACCCGCCCAGTATGTTTTCCCGGCTGCTTTCATCAGATATCATCAGGATATAGATATAGGAGTCCGATTTCAGCTTCCGTACTTCTTTTATTAATTCAGGACTGTTCATCCCGTCATTAAACATATCTGTAATCAGCAGGTTTACTTTTTTTTCAGTCAGTAATGATAACGCCGTCATAAAATTATCAGCATACAGAACATCATGCCCGGAATTTTCCAGAGTATTTTCTATTGATTTGCGAAGAATTGAATCTCCTGCTGACACTAATAATTTCATACTTTTTTCACCGGTCTTATCAGAAAGGTTATTTCAAATTAAATTATTACGTTGTTCATCTTACAGCTTTGTCTAAATGCCGTGCCTGAAACAGTATGGTCAGGCGTAAAACAAGCTTTTAATTTTATGATATTTAATATTTTTAAGCAGCAGGCCTGCAACTGGATATGGGGATAAACGGCAGAAAAAAACAGAAGGTAGTATAGCAACATCAGACATACTGCTGTTATATATTCTTTTGTTTCACCACAAGATGGCTATCTTTTAAAACCCCAAGGCTTTCGAACTCCATCTCCTGTATGTTCATACTAAAACCGGTAGCCATCGGGATCGTCCCCGTAGCATTCCAGATGACTTTTACATCTTCATCCCTTTCAAGCAATGCTTTTGCGTAAAGCATGGCCATGGTCTCATGTACATCATCATCAGACACATTGCTGAACCTGACCACTGAATTACTTTCATTTTTTCTGGGTACAGGTTTAATATTATTATCAGGCTCATCAGTATCGTATCCGCCTTCAAGACCTGCTTCACCAAGAAGAGCATCAATATCATCCTGAGCTAACAGTTTATCATCTGTTGTCATTCCTTCCAATATAACATCCTTTATCTACAGCTTTCTGCTTCTGCCTGTTTAATTTTAAAAGTAAAAAATCTTTTCATTAAGGCATAAGTCTCTTTTCCGTTAAATTAATCGGCATAAACAGCTTAATAATTAAATAATATTTAAAGGGAGAAGTGACGGTTCTCAAGAAAATAAGTGAAGATTAGAAGAATAGAAAGCTTAGCTTAACACAATCAACATCAATATACTGCACATTGTTTATATTTAAAGCAATATACAGCCTTATAAACTATATCAACTTATCTATCCAGAATTGAGCCAATATATCTATCCAGTATCAGTTTATCATTTTTGCCCATATCAACAAATTTAAGCCCCATACCAACAGGCAGATCCTTTCTGGACTCATCTTTATTCACCCATGCGACAATACAGTTTATTTTAAAGGCATCTTCAATTCCGGGCAGTTTAAGTTTAAGAATAAAAGATTCACCTTCGACAAGAGGGTTTGAAGTTTTAATAAACAGTCCGCCTTTACTTATATTAGCAGTATAGGCATTTACAAAACTGTCACGGTCTTTATATGAAAGAGAGAGAGTCTTTTTTATCCGCTGCTCCTCCCTTGATGTAAAATGCGAAACCCTGCCGTTCATGGCTGTAAAACGGGATACAAGGGTCTTTAGAATGAACCTGAAATCAGACGACAGTTTATTGAATTCCCGGTCAAGGGTATCCCGGTCTATGGCGGCAATTACCGTTTCACCTACTGCCTTGGCAGAGGCTGTCCGTTTGGTATTACCAAGGAAGGCCATTTCTCCAAATACATCCCCTTCCTTAAGCTTTGAAAGAACATATTTTTTATCATCAATGGCTCTGAATATCTCAACCTGTCCGGAAAGGATAATATAAACCCAGTCTCCGGGGCTGTCTTCTTTAAAAATGGTCTGACCATCGGTATAGGTCTCTTCGTTTGCCAGCATAAACATAATAAAACCTCAAAAAGTCCAATTAAGCAGAAAGAATAATTGAAGAATATTTTATTTTGTGTCTATTATTTCAAAAAATGGTTTAAAAACACATTTAATAATTATTTATTTGTTTTACAGCTCAACCGTAATCCTAAACAACTGTTTTTTACACTGCATAAAAATAAGCAATATAGTCCGGATATTCAATGAATATTTTCAACAAACCGGAAATTTTTAACAGGGAACTGATATGAAAAAAATACGCCTGCTGAAAAATGAAATCATGAATTACCACTGGGGATCAAAAGACTTTATACCTGACCTTCTTGGTCTTAAAAAATCCTGTGAAATTCCCTGTGCCGAAATGTGGATGGGATCACATAAAAAAGCGCCTTCAAAAATAATACTGGATGATCAAGTAACCACCCTTGACCTTTATATAGAAAAGCACCCTGAATCAGTACTGGGAAATAAAACTGCTGACAAATTTTCACATTCACTGCCCTTTTTATTTAAAATCCTCTCAGCAGCAAAACCGCTTTCAATACAGGCACACCCTGATAAAAACATCGCCCGATCGGGTTTTGAAAGGGAAAACATGGAAGGTATCCCTATGGATGCCCCCGATAGAAACTACAGGGACAATAACCACAAACCCGAACAGATATGTGCACTGACTACTATGTGGGCATTGAAGGGTTTCAGGATGCCGGAAGATACTCTTCGATTACTGGAACCGTTTCACACTTTGAAAGAAAGACTTGGAACAAATATACTGAAAAACAAGCCAAATGAAAAAGGCATAAAGCATTTTTTTACCAACCTGTTAAACATGGATAAAGCATCCGCATCAGCCCTGATACAAGACATTCTTAACATTGTACAGGAAATAAAGAAAGAAGACCCGGCATACCAGTGGGTTGAAAACCTCTACACTGAATACCCCGGAGATACAGGAGTGCTGGCGCCGTTATACCTTAATGTTTTAAGGCTTGAACCGGGGGAGACTGTATATCTTCCGGCATGTGAACTTCATGCATACCTTTCAGGTTCCGGACTTGAGATAATGGCAAACTCGGACAATGTATTAAGGGGAGGACTTACAACAAAACATATCGACAGACAGGAACTGCTTAATGTCCTTTCATTCAAGCCTTCAACACCTGAGTTAAACAGTAAAAAAGAGACTGCAGGATTTGAATCTTTTTTTGAGTCACCCGCAGAGGAGTTTGTCCTGTCCGTAATAGAAATCCCTGATACAAGTTCGGTTTATAAAAAAGATGGACAGAAAAGTGTTGAGATAATACTATGCACAGACGGTAATGCGGTAATTACAGACGAGCCTGAAGGACACAGCCTGCCTGTTAAAAAAGGAACATCAATACTTATTCCTGCAGAGGTCAGCAGTTACAACATTAAAGGAAAAGCGACAATATACAAGGCTTCTGTACCGCTTTAAAATTATTATTTTTCAGGAGGCATTATGCAGATATCCAATACAGTTACAGCTTACTTTTCACCAACCGGTACCACTCAAAAAATAATTAATGCCATTGCAAAAGGCACAGATGCAGGCCAGGTAAAATCTTTGGACCTGACACTGCCGGATGGAGCCTCACAGGAAATACCGGACTTTAATGATGACCTTGTTATTATCGGGGCACCGGTATATGCAGGAAGACTGCCGAAAGAAGCGGTCGAAAGGCTTTCTAAATTAAAAGGAAACAATACGCCGGCTGTTCTGGTTGTACTCTACGGCAACAGGGAGTTTGAAGACGCACTTATTGAGTTAAAAGACATTGCAGTAGAAAACGGATTTATTCCGGTTGCAGGATCTGCATTTATAGGCGAGCATTCATATACTGCTCCTGAAACACCTATAGCAGTTGGAAGACCTGATGCGGATGACCTTGCAAAAGCAGAGGCCTTTGGTAAAGAAATCATTAAAAAACTTTCGTCCATTGAAGATATTAAAAATGAAACACCGGTTGAAGTACCAGGAAACAAACCATATAAAGACGGCCTGCCGGTATCTGATGACTGTGCAAAAACCAATATGGATTTATGCACACAGTGCGGAACCTGCATACCCCTGTGCCCCACGGGAGCAATAGCAGATGATGGCGCTTACACGACTGACTCTGCAGCATGTATCCTTTGCTGTGCCTGTGTTAAGGGGTGCCCGGAAGATGCAAGGTACACGGACAGTGAAAGAGTTAAAAAAGCAGCTAAATGGCTTTCGGAAAATTTTGCAGAGCCTAAACAACCTGAGATTTTTATTTAGTTTATATAATTTATTATGCGGCAGAGCCATCATCTGCCGCAGATAAAATTAAAACACTATGATATCAATTCCTGACACGTCACCCAGATCATTAAAGATCTGGAAAAATTATGGCTATATTTTTTTTGCAGCTGCATTAATCATTCTTTTCTTTCATCCGGTTATTTTTCAAGATAAAACATTTTTTTTCAGGGACATTCACCGCTGGTTTTATCCTATGAAATATCATCTGAGTAAATCATTACAGGATGGTGTTATCCCAATGTGGTGCTCCAACTACTTTTGCGGAGCACCTTTCATAAGTGATCTGCAGTCAGGTGTTTTTTACCCACCTTCAATAATATTCCTGTTCGGATCAGTATCTAAAGCATTCAATATATATGTACTTACCCACTTTTTACTGGGATTTGTTTTTGTATACCGGTTTGTTAAAAAGATTGATCTATCAAATCTGGCAGCTCTTTTTGCAGGCACAGCATACTGCTTTGGCGGTTACATACTTTCTTCCATAAACACGCTTAACAACCTTTCTACCCTGATATGGCTTCCGGCAATTTTATGGGCAGTTACAACAGCTTTAAAGGATAAAAAAAAATCCGGATATTTTTTAACGATTCTATTCTGCTGCATGTCAATTTTAGCAGGAGAACCGCAACTTTTTATTATGACAGGAATGATGTTATTCCTTTACTGTATAATCTACTTTCCTGCTCAAAAATCAGTCAGAAGCATTTTTAAGATACCGTTTGCTATCTTTATTGTTATTTTCATTTCATTACTGATTACATCTGTCCAGCTTGGGCCGGCATTTACTGATTACGCTTTATCTGTCCGTCAGGGAGGCATATCATATGCAGAAGCAACAAAGAATTCTCTTTCTTTTGAGACTCTTAAACATTTACTGGTTCCGTTAAGGTTCACATATGATTATACTGCAAATCCTGAATCATTGAACAGGCTGTTCAGCCATAAAAACGGCATGTCATGGCTTTTATCAATCTACCCGGGCATACTGATAATTCCATTTGCCTGCCTTGGAATATTGCTCCAATACTCACAAAAAAAACTGTTGTGGCTGCTTGTTTTTACAGCGAGCATAATGCTGGCGCTTGGGAATAATACACCTGTTTACAAACTGCTGTATAAAACTGTTTCAATCTTTCGATATCCTGAAAAATTTATTTTCCCGGGAAGTTTCAGTTTAATCATTCTTGCAGCCTATGGTCTAGATGAACTGCTTAAAAAGTTTCACAGCAAAGCTGTAAATTATATAATCTTTACTGCTGCGTTTATACTGCTGTTTTCGGACCTCTATTACAACCATAGACATCTTAACCCTTTAGTAGATGCAAAGCAGTATGAGGATATACACCCTGACCTTCAGCCGGTTATCGATGACAGAGATATATTTCGAATATATGTTGATCAGGAAAGCTTTACAAAAGAACTGCTGCAGGGCTCAATAATAAAACATCATATCACCTGGCAGAATATGCTTTTCCCAAACATTGCCCGGCTTAAAAACATTGATCAGGTAAATGGCACAACAGGACTGGAGCTGAGGTATCAGTATATTATAACGGAATTACTTCTAAGGCCATGGGAGGACAAAATTGATTTTTTAAGAATGGCAAACGTTAAATATATTGTTTCGGCAAATGAACTTAACAAAATACCCGGAATAGAAGATAAAGTTGAGCAGATAAACGCTCATGTATACAGGCTAAAAGATTTTTTACCAAGGGCACGGATTATAGGAAAACTCCTGCCAGTAAAAAAAGGAACAATAGATGAGTTGATAAAACCTGACTTCAACTATACTGAGTCGGCTGTCACAAATGCAGCTGCGGTACAGAGCTATAACAGTCAGATGGTAAGAGGTGTTGAGCAGATCAGATATATAAACAGCAATAAGATCGAAATTCAAACGAACATAGAAAAACCGGGCGTTTTAATACTGGCTGAATCAGCCTATCCGGGGTGGAAAGTTTTTGTGGATGGAAAAGAAAAGCAGTGCCTGTGGCTAAACCTGCTTTTTCAGGGAGTTGAAATAGATAAGGGAAAGCACAGGGTTGAATTTATATATTCACCTGATAAATTCGGAATTTATATTTTTATATCCTGTATTTCTGTATTATTGTTTTTATCTGCATGGCTGTATTGCAGTTTCACCGGCAGGAGAAATATCAAGCATGCTTAATAAAACCATGCCGAAGCCCCTTAAACCCCGAAATTATTTACTCAAAATTTTACAGGCTTTTTTATTATTTATATTTCTGCTCCAATCCGGGCTAGGTATGCTGCAGGAGTCATCCACATGGGATGAAACTCATTATTTTGGGTTAGGCAAATATCTTATCAATAACATGAAGTGGGATGTTCCAGGAACAATACTTCACCCTCCGCTTTCATTCTATATCAGTAGCATCCCCATGATGTTTGTCAGCAGTGATAATAAAGAAATATGGCAATACAATGATAAGCCGAATATCGAATTTTTAGGTGAAGCGGATAATCACCGTGGGCAGACACTTCTTTCATCCGCACTCAATAAAAACAATCGACTGCTTAACTCTTCCAGAGCAATGATAATACTGATATCACTTTTATCAGGCCTTTACATTTATCTCTGGAGTAATGCCATCTATGGAAAAAAGGGGGCTCTATTATCATTATTTTTTTTCGCATTTTCACCTAATCTCCTTGCCCATTCTCACCTGGCAACACCAGATATGGTTTTAACAACATTCTTTTTCATTGCTGTTTTTTATTACTGGAAAAACCTTGAAACTCAAAAAAGAAAACATGCTGTTACAGGAGGTTTCTTTTTGGGCCTGGCTCTAATGTCAAAATTCACAGGCGTACTGCTGTTTCCATTGTTACTTGTTATTCTTTGTATATATCGATTTAAAGGGGAAAAAATTAATTTCATTGATAACACTCTTTATATCGGGACAGGTCTTTTTATACTCCTGCTTGGCTACGGATTTGATATAACCCCCTACATTCAGGGGATAACCTTCCAGCTTCAACATGCCAATAGCGGCCACTCATCTTTTTTGATGGGAGAACACTCCTCTTCCGGCTGGTGGTATTATTATATCATTGCCTTTCTGATAAAAACTCCCATCCCCACACTAATCTTACTATTTACTGTTTTATTATTCACCGCAGTTAAGTTTAATCCCAAAAGCTATGCCAGTGAATACAGCCTTATTGTTCCGATCATTTTTATACTGCTGTTCTTTTCCGTTATGCATCAGTCAATTGGGCTTCGTTATATATTGCCGGTGTATCCTTTTATCTTTGTGCTTACTGGAAAAATTACACAGGTAAAAACAGTAAAAAAAAGAGAAAAGCTTGCCCTGCTTTTAGTAATGTTATGGTACATTTCAGGCACTCTTGGTATGAATAATCACTACCTTGCTTATTTTAATGAATTTGTTCACGGTCCTGAAAACGGTTATAAATACCTTGTTGATTCCAATCTGGATTGGGGGCAGGATCTGCCCGGATTAAAAAAATACATGGAGAAGAATGAAATTAAACATATATACCTCAGCTATTATGGAACGGATCTTCCTGAAAGATATGGGATCAACTACACCTGGATGCCAAGTCCGCTATATGCAGAATCCCCCGGGGAAGACGGTCTCAGAATCCCATTAGAAGGATTTTTAGCAGTCAGCGCAACAAACCTTCAGGGGCTGTACTTTAACAATAATGAATTATATGCATGGCTTAAAAATTGCAATCCAATAGCTAAGATTGGTTATTCAATATTCATTTATGATATGAAGCATGTTTTTTAATTAAAAAGATTTTAAACACCTGGTAATTTTTTTTAGATAACACCTCAGAAGAATACTATATATGATGAAAAAATATTCGGAAAAAGAATCGACTATACTTTTCGGAAAAATTTTTAAAATATGGATTTTCCCCATATTGTTATATCTTCTGTTTTTTATTATTCTAACATTCCCTCTGATATTAAATTTTCATACACATTTCTTTACTGATACAGGAGACGGTCTCCAGAATGTATGGAATATATGGTGGATAAATAAAGCGGTTACTGAGCTTCATCAGAATCCATGGTATACAGCCTACCTTCATTACCCACAGGGGACATCGCTCCTGGGACAAACGTTAAACCCTTTTAACGGTTTTATGGGTATTCTGCTGTTAAAATTTCTATCATTAATCGAAACCCACAATATAATAATTATTTTCTCATTTGTTATGGGCGGTTTCACAACATTTATACTCGCCCATTCACTTACAAGGTCATACTGGAGCGGCCTGATTGCCGGTTACATTTTTACTTTTTCACAATTTCATTTTATGCATGCCGAAGGGCATATGCAGCTGGTATCACTTGAGTGGATACCTCTTTTTATATTCTGCTGGTACAATTTTATAAAATCGCCGGGAATTCCTGGAGCATTTGCATCGGCATTAGTCCTTTTTGCTGTACTGTTATGTGACCATTACTATTTTCTATTCTGCATTCTTTCCGGGATAATAATGGTTATCTGGTATGCGGTTAATACAAAAAACTATATGTTCTTTTTAACGAGAAAATATTTAGAGAATTTATTTTTTTTTACTATTTTATGCATACTCACATCGGGTGTTCTTGTTTATAATTTACTTCAGATAAATCGTACAGACCCTCTGATTGGGGCACATGACCCATTTACTTTTTCTCTCGATTTACTGGCTCCATTTATTCCTGGAGGGCACTGGCGGTTTGCTCAATTAACAGAGGTTTACTGGTCAAAACTCCCGGGCAATATACATGAAAGCAGCGTTTACATAGGATTATCAGCTATAATATTGATTATCTACACATGGTTTAACCGGAAAAAAATAAAGGAAAACATTCCTTCCCTTAATTACTGGTATTTTATTATATTTTTTTTCAGTATCCTCGCCCTTGGTCCGGCGCTTAATGTTGCCGGAAATTGTGTTTACAGAGGAATTATGCCTTATGACTTCATCCAGGCCCTTTTCCCGCCAATGAAATTATCAGGATGTCCTGTAAGGATGATGGTAATGGTAATACTCGGAGTATCCATAATCTGCGCCTCCGGTATTTCACTGCTTTTGAAGAACATGAACAAAAAAATAAATATTTTTTTGTTTTCCACTTTTTTAATAATGCTTATAGTTGATACTCTACCAAAACCGCTGCCGTTAACAAGAATCGAAACACCTGAATACGTGAAAGCTCTAAGCCATAGAGATGACAATGGCGCACTTATAGATACAGTAACACCATCCCCCCTGACACTGTATTTTCAGACAATCCATGAGATACCTCTTGGTACAGGGTATATTTCCAGATACCCCACAAGTGTATATAATGAACATTTAAAAAAGATTAAAATGATTGAAAAGGAAGAGTACTTCAAACTTTTTGACACCTATAACATCCACTATTTATTGATACCGGTAAAAGACTCTGGCGAATCAGGCGATAAAAAAGTCAGGCTGTTGAATATTACAAATAAAAAAGCATATAATCCCGGGGCACAGGAAATACAGTAGAAAAATAATGACTGACAGCTCACAAAATAAATCAAATTATCTGCAGATCATAAAATCCCCACATTTGCTTTTATTCCTGCTGCTGTTATGTGTAAGCAGTTATTTTTATCACCCCATACTTTTTTCCAATGAATCATGCAGGTATTACCTCATGGTTTCAGTAGTAGACTATCAGAAACTTTATGTAGATGATATCAGCACGGATAAAAATGATGATCTGTCATTCAGCAACGGCCATTATTATTCAGCCAAGGCCATAGGCGTACCGCTTATAGGTATACCCGTTTACTGGTTTATAAGAAACTTTACTCCGCTGGCCGGCACAAACCCTTTTTATGATCCGAATATTTATATAGTAAGATTCTTTGTTGCTACTCTGCCCTTTGCCATACTTGGAGCTGTAATGTTCGGCCTGAGCAGGAGAATGGGTATTGACCGGGGTAAATCTTTGTACATGGTTTTAGCATACTCTTTTGGCAGTATAGCCCTTAATCATTCAATGATATTCAGTGGTCACGAAACATCAGCGGCCTTTTGTTTTTTTTCATTTGCAATTATTTATTGTCTTAAAAAAAAGGCTGCAAATGGTTACAGGCAAAGAGATCTGTTGTACTCATTTGCAGCTGGATCTTTTTTAGGCATCGGTGCACTTTCGGATTACACGGCAATGTATATAGCCATACTGCTGGTGATTTATATTTTCGCCACAAAGATCCCGATAAAGCTCAAGCTTTTATTCATGCTCGGCGGAATACCTTTCCTGACTCTTCTTTTACTGTATAACCATCACTGTTTTGGAAGTATACTTTCCTTTTCCTATAACAACATGAGCAACGAAGAATTTATGGGAGGAGCATCCCAGGGATTTTTAGGAATAACACTTCCTGATCCAGACGCCTTATACGCAATTCTTTTATCTCCCTCAAGGGGACTGTTTTTTATAATGCCTGTTTTTTTATACAGTTTTTTGGGATTTTTTAGAATGTTAAAAAACAGAAAACATACCCACGAAGCCATACTGATTATCCTGATTTTTACAGGATACCTTTTTATAAACAGCGGATTCTACGGCTGGCATGCAGGATGGACATACGGACCGCGCTATCTTGTTCCCATGCTTCCATTTCTGGCCATTCCAATGGCATTCAGCCTGCAGCGATCTTTATGGTTCTTTCTTTTACTTGGGTTGTCAGCATTTCAGGTATTATTGTCTTCTGCTGTTTTTTTCCACATTCCTCAGGAGATTGTAAATCCTTTACCCGAAATAATAATACCGTTTATATCTGCAGGATTTACAGCAATCAATGCAGGTAATATGGCTGGTATTAAAGGCCCGCTATCATTACTGCCGGTTATTATTACAGCGTTATCCCTTATTGCCCTGCTTATCAGAAGCACCCGGTACAGAGATGATAATCAAATACCGCAATTCAATAAAATACTGGCAGCTATACTGGCTTTATTTATTGTTTTATCTCTTTCCATGCAGTCAACAAAGCCAGGGAAAACAGTCCATTGCGCCAGGGCTCATTTTTTTAAAATAGCATCAAGAAAAAACCTGTTAAAAAAAGGGATAGAGCCTCTGTTAATCGAATATAAAAAATGCAGTCAAAAGGAATCATCTGGATACTGATACCAGAAATGACATGGAATCCAACATGGAAATAAAACTTAACAAAACCACTCAAAAACTGTTTAAAAATTACAGGTTAGTAATAGACTGGATCTTTATTATTTCCGGCCTTGTTTTTCTTTTTCTATCCGAAAGATATATTGGAGGAGACTCTGTCGTCCGATTCAATGCAGTAAAATCACTGATGGAGAATGGAGAAATACTTATCATCAAATACTCCTTGATAATGCCTTTATTTGCAACTCCGGTTTATTTTATCGGATCTCTTTTTGGAGAACCCGACCTGTTCTTAACTTACTTCAATTATATAATCCTTCTGATTACTTTACTGTTATCATACATACAGCTTAAAGAGTTTTATAAAAAAGAGCGCCTGAGACTTTTTATAATTATTACAATTAATGCCTCAATGTTTACATGCCATGTCAATTATTTTAACGGAGAGCTCCTGTCTGCATGTTTAATGTTTCTCGGAATTATTCTGGTTATAAAAGATAAAAGTATATTCGGGCCGGTGCTACTGGCACTTTCTGCAGCCAATCAACCGGGACTGCTTCCTGGCATGGCCGCATTCTGTCTGTATATGAGTGTTTCAAAAAAGAACATAAAATTTCTATTCATTCCGGTACTGACACTTCTTATTATTTTCTCAGAAAATTACCTGAAATACGGAAATTTTTTTATAACCGGATATGAAAATGATTATGGTTATAAAACGATTATGCCCTATTCCTCTTTACCGGGTTTTTCTTATCCTGTTTTTTTTGGCCTGCTTTCTATTATTTTTTCATTCGGAAAGGGATTGCTGTGGTTTACACCAGGAATTTTTCTGCCCTATAGCTGGTATGATAAAAACATTAACACCCGGTCACAACTGCTGATAAAGTCCACGCTTATTACGCTAGCTGCAACAGTACTGTTTTACAGCAAGTGGTGGTCCTGGTATGGCGGATTTTTCTGGGGCCCCAGATTTTTTCTTCTTGCCTCCTTTCCCGCATCACTGATACTGGCATCTTCTGTTTCAGAAAATAAAACATCAATACCTAAATCATTTATGCTACTTTCTGTGCTGTTATTGAGTTTTTGGGTAGGTTTTAATGGTGCCAATTTTGATCCTCAAAGGCCGAATATTTCAATACAGTTGGAATTCATGGTCTGGTATGTTCCTGAGTTCAGTGTACTTTGGAAACCATTTATCGGAGGCTTAACCCTTGAGCTCCACCAAAAAGTTCAACTGGCCTTTTCGGCTGCAGCATTTTTTTGGTGTGCAAAATATCATTTTGTACACCTGATAAAAATATTGAGGCAGTCTAAATAATAACTAATCGAGGTAGAGGCTCAGCTTTTCATCACTGATGTTGAATCCATTTTTTGAATTTACTCAAATCATTATCACTATTATCAGCCTGATATTTTTTGAGCAGAAAATCCAGGTCTCCGTCACACCGCACATAGAGCTTAAAAAAATTTATGACATCATCATTTATGTAATTCCAGCATTCTGAATTTATCCAATTTATCACAGGATGCATATAAGCAAGTTCTTTGGGAAGGATAACTAAATCAGGTTTATTACTTTTAAGATCATTAATTACTTTTGCTGAATATTTTTCGACGAGTTCACCGTCAAGTAAAGGATAATATAAAAAAACACCTGTGGGTGGAGACTTTTTAGTGTAAAAATACAAACCTGGTTCTGCACCCCATTCATAAAGTTTATCTACAGGCTTGAGTATTCCCGAAACCTCCATTGCCAATTTTCTCACAAGAATAAAATCGTTTTTATATTTGCGTTGGGACCATTCCTCAGGAGACAATCTGTAAAAAGGAAGCTGGTAAATCAGCAGAAAAAGCACGACTGTTCCGGGCAGTATTTTAGTTAACCAGCTCAATCTTTTTTTTATTAAATCTTCTAATTCAAGAAAAGCAGCTGATGAACCGACTGACAGAACAGGCATCCACAACTGATAGTAATGAGGGAAAAATTTCCCGGGCAGGGAAACCATTATCTGAACACCGACAACATATGAAAAAATCAGAATCCAGAACACTTTTTTTCTGAAAAGCCCGATAATCATACCTATCATTGTAAATAAAATAAGAGGAAATATAACAGGAGAAAAAAGTGGATAAAGTTCTTTAAAACTTAAACCAGTAATTAGGTTATCCAGCAGATTACCGGCATAGGATCTTGGGTATAAAATAATAACATCGTAAAAATCCTGAGAACGCCCGGTTATAATAAAATATCCCAGCATCAAAAACCAAATAGCACTTATAACAATGCCTGTTATTAAAAAATCGTTAATAACCATTCTTCTTTTGGTAAAGGGAGGAGGAAATATAAACTGAAAGCAATAAAAAACAGGAAATAAAATAATTGTGATCTGTTTATGTATAGATGCCAATCCTATAAATAAGCCGATGAGGATATTTTTTTGCAGACTATTTATCTGATATTTCTTTACGATAAAAATAAATGCCCAGATAATACAGGAATTGAGTACGACTTCAACATTGGGCTGATTTGCCTGTAAAATCAAGTTGCCGGAAATAATTGTCCAGATGGCAGCAGCCCATAATCCGCAGGCTTTTTCACCTTTATTTAACAGCGTACCGGCACAGTAAATCCCAAACAATGTAATTATTGCAAACAGTATATTAATTAAAAAAATTGATTTTATTCCATACCCTGCAACCAGCTCCATTAAGGCAAATGTCAGATATATACCAGGCGGTTTTATATCAACAAGATCGGAATATAATTCACGGCCTTCAAGCAATTCATGGGCTATTACAGCATATGTTGTTATATCTCTTTCAAGCGGTTCGTTATAGGTATGACAGCGTGCAAGAATTATCAAAAGAGAAAATCCTGCCAATATCAAAGATACAGATATTTTAGTTTTCATGCCTTTATTATTCTACACAATTAAAATTATTTTCAGATATTGTAATCCAACTTTTTTTCATTTTGGTTAAAAAGCGGATCTTTACGGAAATTCATTTTTTGAAGTATATATTTAACAGATACACTGATAACTCCCAGGCCATAGCGTACAGAATTACTAAAATTGATAGAGGACGCTTCTTCAAAATACCTGGTCGGACAGGATATTTCACCTATACGAAAATTAAAATACAGTATTTGTGCGAGCATTTCATTATCAAATACAAAGTTATCGGAATTAACTTCCAGCGGAAGTGCGGTAAGAATTTTTCTGGAAAACGCACGATAACCGGTATGAAATTCTGACAGTTTGCTGCCGAGAAGCAAATTTTCAAAACTCGTCAAAACCCTGTTTGATATGTATTTATATACCGGCATACCGCCGCTAAGGGATTTACCTCCTATAATCCTGGACCCAAGCACTGCATCATAAACATCATATGCAATCATGCTTGCCATGGCTGTAATCAACCGGGGAGTATACTGGTAATCAGGGTGAAGCATAATAACTATATCTGCACCCTGCTTTAAAGCAGCTCTATAGCATGTTTTCTGGTTTCTGCCGTACCCGTAATTTTTATCATGAACTATTGTTTCAATACCTATTTTCTTTGCCAATACAACTGTATTATCAATGCTGTGATCATCCACCATCAACACCTTGTCAACAATGTCAAATGGTATTTCGTTATAAGTATCCTCAAGAGTTTTTTCAGCGTTATAGGCAGGTAGTACAACAATTACTTTTTTATTGTTAATCATAATGCTCCTGTAAATTATTAAACTTTTTCAGGTTTAAGCTGCTATCATTCCAAGTATCCATATTCCGTAATTTAAACATATGACAGGTACCCAGAAAAATGCCCGGTAAAAAAAACGGTCTGTTTTTTTATCATTTCTCAGGCAAAACCATATAAAACAGATTGTTGAAGAAATCCATCCGAACAGCCCTAATTCTAAAATAATAGTCCAGAACAAATCAGGATCATTATATTTCACAGCTTTTTTTTCATCATTAATAGTATCAGAGACAATATTGCCACCCGTGAAAACACTGCTGCCATAATTCTGTAAAATATATCCTGTTCTTTCATCACATTTAACAATCCAGTTCTTTCCCGGCGAATAGAAACTTCGGGAGGAATAGTAACTGTTTCGTATGGATTCGACAGCTATTCCTGCGAGGATATAGTCACCGTCCTTCTCAGCTCGCAGACTTATTCCCCAGAGATGTTCGGCTGATTGTTCAACATATGGATTAAAAGGCGTATACCAGTGCATTGCCCTGTCAAAATAGGTAACAGCCTTTATATATTGTTTTTCATTGGCAAAAGACTCTGCTCTTCTATAATCTTTCATGGCTCCAGCATATGCTCTAATCCACAGAGAAAAAAGAATAATTATTCCTATGAAAAATACAGTAAATAAACGCTTTTTAAATTTATGATTCATCCAGTGATTGCCCATATTGAGGTAAATTTTATTTTACATTCCTTTACCTGACTCATATTTTCTTACTATTTCTTTTTGATGTTCCTGATTACTGTCTATTGAGATAGATTTTTTTAATACTTTTACAGCTTCATCCACATTGCCCTTTTCGATCAATATGCTTCCCAGATTATTATAATATGCAGTTTTATTTGGATTGAGTTCTACAGCTTTTCTGATTGATAAAACAGCATTATCAATATCTCCTTTTTTGGAGTAATAGTATCCCCAGTTATTATATACCATTGCAGTATCGTCACAATAAAGCAGGGCTTTTTCAAGTTCCTGTTCAGCAAGGTTAAAAATGCCAATATCTGTATACAACAGAGCAAGCTTAACATGAATTATTTCATCATTATATCCTTCTTCAGATGCAAGAGCCAACCTCTTCAGACCAAGCTCTATTCCACCATTTAAAAGAAGATATTGACCTTTGGTATAATGATAATAGGCTGCCACCTCCCGATTCATGTAATCTTTGATAAAATTACCTTCAATACTTTCGTTTGAATAATACTTCCATACAGACTTATACCTTTGTTCATCCAATTCCATTCCGTCACCCGACACCAGTAAAAGAGTGCCATAGGGAATCAATCGATGGGCTTCAGGAATCTTAATACCATACGGATCAAATATTTTTAAAAAGACACCTTGATTTGAATACTTTTTAACGACCTCTTCCTGTAACCGGGGCAATAATGTATTGCGGCTTGATACATCTTTCTCTGTTAGGGCATCTGAATTATCAACTCTAAAAAACAGATTTTTTAAATCATATACAGAGACATCTTCTCGCATTCGTTCTATCACCCTTGTATAAACCATAGGAAATATATTGTTGTCCCCATCAGCAAAAAGTACACCCTGCGGGCTTACCGTCCTGAAAGCATTAAGCGAGTGTTCATAACCAATGTAGTTTTTACTCTGATCGCAAATATTATAATTGGACACAAAAAAAATAACGGGTATTAAACAGCATGAAGCTTTGGTGACATTGTAAACCCGACGTCTTCCGCTTCCACTTACATCTTTACATTTTTTCAATATCTCACTGATTCCAATCCCTGATAAAATAGATAATACAATCAAGGTTGGCAGATTAAATGCTGTTATTTCAAGAAAAACTGAATTCAGGAATATAGTATAAAAAAAATCAAAAATGATAATGAGGGAATAAAAAATTTTCCAACGACAGTCTGGCAGTTTGAGAAAGCCCCAAAACGCTGTAATAATCACTATCCAGAACTGGCTAAATACAATAGCAAGGGCATCTTTACTCCGGGTAATATAATAACTTAAAGAATGCCCGAAAATATAATGGGACCGATGGGCTGAACCGCTCACAACGGCCCAGAAGTTTTTAAAAGTATCAGGGTCGCCCCAATGGATTGCTGCTCCGGCATGAGTACGTAAAGGCAGATATACATATGCTGATAATGCAAAAAGAAAAAACAGACTGATGGTAAACAGTGACTTTGGATTAAGAACACCTTTTCTGTCGGAATAAATAAGAAAAAACAGAACCGCGGGCGCCATCATTACAGTCTGCAGATGGTTGAGAAAACTAAGCCCGACAATAAAAGCAAACAGACAAAGAGATGCAAAGCTCTTATTACCATCCCAGTATATTAACAGCCTGATCAGCAGAGCTACAAAAAAAGTGTGAAGAGGATAAACTTCCGCAGATACAGTCTGCAGCCAGAAAACCTGTGTAAATGCAAGGCAAAGAGCGCCAAAGACCGATGCGAGACGTGATGAGCTCAGACTGTATATAATATTAAATACAATTAAAACAGTTGCAGATGAAAGAGCAGCGGACATCAGGTTCATCCTGAATCCAATACTGCCAACAGGTATCAGGCAGAATATTTTACCGATTAATGCAAAGAGAGGATACCCGCTGGGATGAGGTATTCCAAGTGAATATGCCGCAGCAGTTAACTCCCCGCTGTCACCAACATATACAGTAGGACAGACAGTACTCAGGTAAACAATAAAAACAAAAATAAAAGTAGCTGCTGAAAGGTTGTTTATTAAAGGCTGTTGTTTCATTTTATAATTTTTCTGTTTTTGTCTTTCTGAAGAACCTGTAGGTATATAACTTCCACAGATGATGGATATAATCAAACTGAGCAGTTATACCCAGCTTACTTTTCCCCATCTTGCGCTGGGAGAAGAATATAGGAATTTCTTTTATCCTTGGATTTGATTTCACGGCTACCTCCAGTACAATCTTCCATCCAAGAGGATCTATATTAATACTGTCCACTGTTTTTTTTCGTACAGCCATAAAACCGCTTGTTGGATCGCTTAAACTGGTAACGCCTTTAGCCATCAGACCGGCGACCTTACTTATCACACGCCTTATCAGCGGCCAGTCAGAATACCCTCCTCCCGGAATATTCCTGCTTCCTACTGTAGCATCATATTCATTGGATAATATTGGGTTAACCATCTCAGAAATCTTTTCAACCGGATGACTCATATCTGCATCCATAATAAGACAGATATTCCCCCGGGCAAGTTCAAAACCCTTTATAACCGATTTAGAAAGCCCTCTGTCACTCTTTCTTACAAATACCTTAACAGGAATATTACCTGAATACTTTTCAGCGGCTGCAGCAGTGCCGTCAGGGGAGTTATCATCGACTATGATAACCTCGCCTTCAATATCTGCCTTTTCAAGCTCTTCTGCTATCGCGGAAATGATATTTTTTATATTTTCAACTTCATTATATGTGGGCAATATAATTGAAATCATTTTTATCTTTTGTGAGTTAATCTATTATTAAACTGATTACATACTTTTATTATAGCCTGAAACAAACCCAATATAATGCAGGATACATGCCACCCTTTCAATCTGTTGCAAGATAGCACAATCTATGACATAAACCAATCATGGAACAAAATGACAATAACATCCCATCAAATCAAAGCATGGCTGATTTACTCGCAGGGGTAATTTTAATTTTTGTTACAGTGGCTGTGTTTCTGCCTGTAATTCATCATGGATTTATTAACTACGATGACCACCTGTACATAACTAAAAATAATATGGTTTTAAAAGGATTAACCCTGGAAAGTATCCACTGGGCCTTTACAGATACTTCTGCAGGTTTCTGGTTCCCGCTGACCTGGTTGTCTCATATAATAGACTGTCAAATTTTTGGCCTCAATCCCGGGGGACATCATTTTTCCAGCTTAGTAATTCATGCTGCAAATACAGTCTTGCTTTTTTTTCTATTAAAAAAAATCTCAAATTCCTTCTTCATAAGCCTGCTTTCAGCCTGTATATTCGCATTTCACCCTTTAAACGTCGAGCCTGTTGCATGGTCATCAAGCAAAAAGGATTTGTTAAGCACTTTTTTCTTTCTGCTGTCTATGCGGGTATACCTGACTTATTCCAATCAGAGATCATTAAAAACATATTTGATACTTCTAGCTGTATTCACCATGGGATTGATGGCAAAATCAATGATTGTCACACTTCCTGTTATTTTTATTTTTATGGATTTGCTGTTTTTCTGGAAGCTGAAAAATGTGAATAACACTGAATTAAATGCCCAACATGTGAAAAGAGAAAATTTTCATAGTCTGGATAAGGGAAAAATAAAAAACCTTATAATTGAAAAAATTCCGTTTTTTATTCTCTCACTCATACTGATCTCAGTGACCTTTATTGCTGAAAAAAAATATGGAGCACTTATATCAACTGAGGAAATCCCGCCACTTTCGAGGATAGTTAATATTTTTATAAACTACTTTCAATATTTAAAAATGTATATTTTTCCAACCGGACTTTCTGTTCATTATCCTCCCAATGAAGTTCCATCAATTGTCAGTGTATTCAATTCTATTTTTATTTTTTTTCTTATTACTTTTATTTCTTTTAAAAATCGTTATCGTCATCCATACCTTTTATTCGGATGGGCATGGTATGTAATTACACTCATCCCGGTTATAGGTCTGGTTAAGATAGGCAGTCACTCTATAGCGGATCGTTACTGTTATGTACCGACTATTGGCCTGTCACTTATTCTGTCCCAAGTACTTTACAGTTTATGGCCCGGCTTAAAGGATAATAAAAAAGGCATTTTACTGACGAGCATAATATTAATACCCCTAATTGCTTTATCCAGCACTCAGTTAAGTTACTGGAAAAATGATATGACCTTATTTGGCCATGCAGTCAGAGTCAATGATAATAATCTGTTGGCTCATAACAATCTTGCTTTTGCTCTGGCAAATAATGGGCGCCCCGAGGATGCTGTCAGACATTATAATAAGGCTCTTGGGCTTGAAAAACTCAGATATGAGGTATATTTCAACCTTGGAATGGCATTTCAATCAATGAATAATTACGAAGAGGCTATTAACAACTACAAAGCTTCACTATCTATTAACCCTGATTACCTGAATGCAGCATTAAACCTTGGTACGGTATTCTTTATGTTGAAAAAATATGATGAGGCATCTGAATGTTTTATGGATGTCCTGCGTATAAATCCAAATCAGGCAGGCGCCTATAACAATTTAGGAGCAATTATGGCTCGGCAGAATAATATAGAAGAGGCTATCAAATATTTTAATATGGCATTAAGAATCGATCGCCATAATGTTATTGCTTTGAAAAACCTAAACAGATTAAAAAAAGGGGCTGACTTAAAATAGTCAGCCCCTTTATAAAGCAATTTCAAAAACTGTTAATTAAGAGCCGTTATTGTGCCGCCCGGGCCTGATAACTGATAAGTTTTTCCGCCTGATGTATGTACAGCAGTTATTACATAAGTATTTCCACCTGTTGTGCCAGCGTTAACTTTATCTCCCGCCATATAACCGTACTGTGCCCCTGTAAGATTACCAACAGTGCCAGTATATGTTGAGTAATCCACAAAATAAGCTTCCTGAGCAGTTGCGATATTTCTTACATCAGACTGTGCTGATGAGTTATATGCCTTTGTCCTGTAGGCACTGAACTGCGGAATAGCAATTGCTGCCAGAATACCGATGATTGCGATAACAATCATAAGTTCGATAAGTGTAAAACCTTTTTCATCTTTTTTATTCATCATTTTAAACATAACATTCCTCCAAAATAAATTAAATTTGATCATGATCAATGAAAACCTTCTTTTAAAACCTTAAACTCTTTGGAGAGCCACCTCCTTTCCAAATTTTTTTATAATTATATTTTCATTGTTTACGTTCCAATTACACTGAACAATATACAAATATCATGCCATTATAAGCAGCTATTATCAAAACATTACAAACACCATTTATTTCAAGAACTTACTAAGGAATGCCAAATTCCGCACATATGCAAGCGTCAAAAAATAAGCCTGAGCAGAAACATACAGGGTTATTTTCACCCGTAAAATGTGAAAATAACCCATTTTTTTAATCTATTCGGGTTATATTTTCAGCTTTTTTAGACGATATTTTATTGAATCGAGAGAGAGCCCAAGTAAATCAGCTGCTTTTTGTTTGGAACCATTAGAGAGTTCAAGAGCTTTCAGAAGATAACCCTTTTCAATATCAGCCATAATACTGTTGAGGTCAACGCCTTCATGAGTGAGGTCTGTTTCTCTCCTCTGATGGCGCTTTTCGTTTACATCTCTGTGAAAATAGGAAAGTGTCAAACTTTCCGGCAATACAATATTTGAAGTTTCTAATGCAACACTGCGTTCTATAATATTTTCAAGTTCACGTACATTTCCGGGAAACCTGTAATTCCTCAGTAAATCCATTGCATAGGCGGATATTTTTTTTACATCTTTCCCTAGTTCATTGGAATACTTATCCAGAAAAAATCGGCTCAAAAGTTCCAGGTCCCCTTCTCTTTTTCTTAAGGGCGGCATTACAATCTGAATTACATTGAGCCTGAAAAAAAGATCCTCTCTGAATTTATTTTCGACAACTTCATTTTCAAGGGTTTTATTTGTAGCGGAAATAAACCTGACATCTACTTTTTTTTCTTCAGTATCTCCTACCGCTGTAAATGTTCTCTCCTGTATAACCCTTAACAGTTTCACCTGGATCGGAGGAGTCAGTTCCCCCACTTCATCCAGAAATACAGTACCACCCTGCGCCACTTCAAATAACCCAACTTTATCGCTAGCAGCTCCGGTGAAAGCCCCTTTTTTATATCCGAAGAGTTCACTTTCAATAAGTGTTTCGGGAAGACCTGCGCAGTTAATTACAACAAACGGACGGTCTTTTCTCGGACTCTGATAATGTATCGCCCTTGCGGCAAGTTCTTTTCCTGTACCGCTTTCACCGGTTATGAGTATGTTACTCTTTGTTGCAGCAACCCGTTCTATCAGGTCATACACCTTTTTCATCTGACTGCTCTCTCCTATAATGCAGTCAAAATGATAGGAGTATGAACCGCTTATGTTATTTGCGGCTTTTGAAGGTGTATTAATTTTTCTTGATGCAAGAGTATCGTTTACTATTTTTTTAAATTCTCTTACCTTAAAAGGCTTGGGAATATAGTCATAGGCACCTTCTTTCATTGCCTCAACAGCAGTATCAGCTGTTGCAAAAGCAGATATCATAACAACCATTGTATCGGGATTAACGGCTTTTGCCTTTCTCAGAACATCCAGGCCGTTAATACCCTTCATTCTGATATCTGTAACTACAAGATCAAATGTATCATTTATAAGGGCATTACATCCTGATTCACCACTGTCTGCCAGCGTGACATTATATCCTTCCCCGGTTAGAAGAATATCAAGAAATTCCCTCATACTCCTGTCGTCATCAACAACAAGAATATTTGCTGTCTCGGCTCCAGACAATTTTTCCCTCAACCATTGTAAAAATATTTCTGCCTTTTAATGTTTTATTGATAAAAGGACTGTTCCTGCTTTTTGACTGTATATCTTCTTTACGAAAGATATACTCCTCTTCCGGATCAATAACTGCCAGATCTGCTTTTGCTCCCGCCTTTATTACTCCGCCTTCTACTCCCAGAATTTTTGCCGGGTTTAGAGATAATTTTTTTACAGCATCATATAATGTTATTATACCTTCCCGTACAAGGTTTAATGTCAGAGGCAGGGCTGTTTCCAGGCCAATAATGCCAAAGGCCGCATGATCAAATTCAACTTCTTTTACAAGAGTGTGGTGAGGTGCATGGTCAGTTGCTATAACGTCTATTGTGCCATCAGCAATGCCTTTTTTAATGGCATCTATATCAGAAGCTGTCCGCAATGGCGGATTCATTTTAGCATTAGTGTCATACCCCTTAACAGCAGAATGATCCAGCGTAAAATAATGCGGTGCAGTTTCTGCAGTAACTGGGATACCTTTTTCTTTTGCCTGCCTTATAGCATCAACACTTCCGGCTGTACTAACATGAGCAATATGAACAGGACAGCCTGTGAATTCAGCAAGAGATATCTCCCTTTTTATAGCTATTTCTTCAGAGGCGGAAGGTATGCCTTTAACTCCCATTCGGGCAGAAATATCACCTTCATGCATATGACCGCCTTTGGAAAGATCAGTATCTTCACAATGTGAAATCACTGCAAGATTATGATATTTTGCATACTCAAGAGCTCTTCGCATGATTTCACTGTTTTTAACAGGCGAGCCATCATCAGAAATACCAACCGCTCCTGATTTTTTTAATTCGCCAAATTCTGTAAGATTATGACCTTCTCTACCCACTGTTATTGAGGCAATGGGATATACTTTTATAAGACCGGCTTTACATGCCTGGCTTATAATAAATTCTGTTATAGAACTGTTATCATTTGCAGGTTCGGTATTAGGCATACAGGCGACAGCAGTAAATCCTCCTGAAGCTCCTGCACGGCATCCTGTTTCTATCGTCTCTTTATACTCTTCCCCAGGTTCTCTCAAATGAACATGCATATCAATCAATCCGGGGATTATAACTTTTCCTTCAACATCTATTATCCGAATATCATCATTATTACAGTCGTCTTCGCCTTTAGAAAATATTTTTTCTATAACAGCCCCGTTTATTAGAATATCTTTTTTTTCAATAAAGCTTTTCTCGGTATTAACAATATTACCGTTAGTTAACAATATCTTCACTGCGCGTCCCTCCGATCAATAAATATAACAACGCCATTCTAACGGCAACTCCGTTTGAAACCTGATCCAGAATGACTGAATAAGGACTGTCAACCACTTGTGAAGACAGCTCAACACCCCTGTTTACCGGCCCGGGATGCATAATGATGGCACCTTCTTTTATTTTATGTAATGTCTTTTCATTTATCCCGAAAAAATTCGAATATTCTCTTAGGCTTGGGAAAAGAGTTTTACTCTGTCTCTCTAGCTGTATACGCAATACCATTATTACATCTTTATCAAGAATAGCTTCCGAAGGATTATTGACGACATTTACGCCAAATGATTCGACATTATGAGGCATCATTGTTGGCGGCCCTGACAAAGTAACCTCAGCACCCATCTTTTTAAGGCCTATCATATTTGATCTGGCAACCCTGCTGTGTTCTATATCTCCAATAATAGCAACCTTTAATCCTTCTATCTTCCCTTTTTTTTCTTTTATGGTAAACATATCAAGAAGTGCCTGAGATGGATGTTCATTTGCGCCATCGCCTGCATTTATAATAGATGCAGGTATTTTATCAGAAAGTAAATGAGGTGCTCCGCTTGATGAATGCCTTAAAACAATTATATCCGGATTCATGGCCTGTATATTTTTTGCCGTATCAATTAAAGTTTCTCCTTTGACCATACTGCTGCCTGAAGAGGATAGACTCACAGTATCCGCACTCAGTCTTTTTGCCGCAATTTCGAATGAAGTTTTTGTTCTGGTGCTGGGTTCATGGAAAAAATGTACAATAGTTTTTCCTCTTAAGGTAGGAACTTTTTTGATGTCTCGCTGGGATATTTCTTTAAGTGATTCAGCTGTTTGCAATATAAGGTTAATATCATCAACAGATAACTGTTCGATTCCCAGTAGATCTTTATGATTAAATATGCTCAATTATACCCCCGTCAAAAAAAACCTCCTTACCGTAATATCGGTAAGGAGGCCTTTTACCATTTTTGGACAATAAATTTTGTCATATTTCATATTAATTTAATGTTTGAGATTTTTTACGAATACTAACAGAGTAAAAATATTTGGTCAAGGATTCAAACAGTAAATTATTTTTATATTATTTAAAATCTATTTATACTCCAGATTATATAATCTCAGTATTATTCACTTTTAGCTTCAGCACTCTTTGCTTTTTTCGATGACTTTTTAGCGGCGTCTTCTATAGGTAAAAGCTGAACGATTGAAACTGCAGCACCATCTCCGCGTCTGAATCCATTTTTAAGGATTCTTACATAACCGCCCTGTCTATTCAGATAACTATTTTTAATATCATCAAACAGTTTATGAGTCACAGTCTTTTCATTCATATAGGATAAGGCAAGTCTTCTTGAATGCAGATCACCTTTTTTTGCAAGAGTGATCAGTTTTTCAGCTATAGGCCTTAACTCCTTTGCTTTAGCATCTGTTGTTTCCAGCTGTCCATACTTAAACAATGATGTAACCATGTTTCTGTACATTGCTTTTCTATGGCTGGAATTACGTCCAAGTTTTCTTCCTGTTTTTTGATGCCTCATTTTAATTATTCCTTTTCACTTTCTTCTTCATCATCATTTATTTCTTCTGATGCAACAGACGGAAATTTATCTATTTTCATGCCTAATGAAAGACCCATTTCAGTTAAGATGGTTTTTATTTCATTAAGCGATTTCCTGCCAAAATTTTTAGTTTTTAGCATTTCACCTTCTGTCTTCTGTACAAGCTCACCGATCATTGTGATCTCTGCATTTTTAAGACAATTTGCTGAACGTACAGATAATTCCAACTCAGAAACTGGTCTGAAGAGATTTTCATTCAGTTTGTCACCCTCTTCCTCTTCTTCAATTTCAGTCGGTTCAGTCTCCTCTTCAAAATTTATAAAAGGAGTCATCTGCTCTTTTAATATTTTTGCAGCATAGGCTATTGCATCTTCAGGTGTAACGCTTCCATCAGTAAATATTTCAATAGTTAATTTATCATAGTCGGTTTTCTGCCCGACTCTTGCGTTAGTGACTATATAATTAACTTTTTTAATAGGTGAAAAACTTGCATCAATAAGTATGTTACCAATTTCATTGCTTGAGCTTGAGTCCTTTTCAGCAGGGACATATCCCTTACCCATTCTAACAACCATTTCAATATTGAGCTTACCTTTTTTGCTCAGTGTTGCTATCGGTTTATCAGGATCTAATATTTCGACCGCTTCATTTGCATCAATATCACCGGCCGTAACAAGGCCTTCACCTTCAACTGATAATGTTAATACAGCTTCTTCTACATCTATAAGTTTTAAATTCAACTCTTTTAGATTAAGAATAATTTCTGTCACATCTTCCATAACTCCGGGAATGGACGAAAATTCATGAACTACATTATCAAACTTAACAGATACAATCGCTGCACCCTGCAGAGACGACAGCAATATTCGTCTAAGAGAGTTTCCGATTGTAATACCAAACCCTCTTTCTAGAGGTTCACATGAAAACTTACCGTAAAATGAGGAATGATTATCATCTTCCATCACTATACTTTTCGGTTTAATTAGTTCTCGCCAGTTTCTAGCTTTAAGATCTCCCAAAAAAGTACCTCCACTATGATAAATGAGATTTTATATTTATTGTAAAATCAATTCCTACTTAGAATACAACTCAACAATAAGCTGCTCCTGCATAGGCATAGTCAGGTCTTCCCTGTTAGGAATGGCCGTCAGAGTGCCGCGAAATTTATCTTTTTCCAGATCAATCCAGGCCGGAATTCCTCTTCTTACAACAGTCTCAAGAGAGTCAAGAATAACCTTAACTTTTTTGCTCTTTTCTTTTACTTCAACATAATCTCCAGGAGATACCTGGAAAGATGGAATATTTACTTTTCGACCGTTTACAGTAAAATGGTTCTGCCTTACAAGCTGCCTTGCCTGATTTCTTGAGGAAGCGAAACCCATTCTGTATACTATATTATCAAGCCGGCATTCGAGAAAAAGTAAAAGATTTGTACCGGTAATGCCTCTCTGTTTTTCAGCATTATAATAGTATTTCCTAAACTGTTTTTCCAGTACACCGTAAATTCTTTTTACTTTCTGTTTTTCTCTTAACTGCAGTTGGTAATCAGATACTTTACCGCCTCTTTTCTGGCCGTGCTGTCCGGGAGCATATGGTCTTCTTTCGAAAGCGCATTTGTCACTATAGCATCTATCACCTTTCAGAAAGAGTTTTAAATTCTCCCTTCTGCATAACCTACATAATGAACCTGTATATCTGGCCAATCCTAGCCTCCTAATCTAATGATCAAAATATTTCAATTTTTAGTATCATTTTATTTAAATGAAGGAGCCTGTTTCCTTCTTGGTAATTTAATAATTTAAGCTTTTTAAATGATACAATTATACTCTTCTTCTTTTTGGAGGGCGACACCCATTGTGAGGTATCGGAGTAACATCCCTAATAATGCTCACAGTAAAACCTTCTACCTGCAAAGCGCGTAAGGCAGCTTCTCTTCCGACGCCAGGTCCTTTAACTCTAACCTCTGCAGTCTTTAACCCCTGCTCCATAGCGTCTTTTAACGCTCCCTGAGCGGCCATTTGTGCAGCATATGGTGTGCTTTTTTTAGAACCCTTAAAACCATGTCTTCCGGCGCTTGAAGCTGCAATAACATTTCCATCGTTATCAGTAATGGTAATTATAGTATTATTAAAAGTAGAGCAGATATGTACAATACCATTTGGTACTACTTTTTTTTCTTTTTTTACTTTTTTTCCTTTTTTTACGCGTTTTGCCATAGTATTACACTAATCTCCTTATTTTTTCCGTTTTCCCATTACTGAACGGCTGGGCCCTTTTCTTGTTCGTGCATTGGTACTTGTTCTCTGTCCTCTCACAGGTAATCCTCTTCTGTGACGGATGCCTCTATATAAGCCCAGATCCATAAGTCTCTTAATATTCATGGAAACTTCTCTTCTCAGATCGCCTTCCACTTTGTATTTTTCGTCAATAATACTTCTTATATCAGCTATCTGACCTTCAGTTAGATCGTCAGATTTTGTATCCCAATCAATTCCGCTTTCAGTAAGTATTTTTTGAGAAACATTTCTCCCTATACCGTATATATATGTAAGGGCAATTTCTATTCTTTTATTTTTCGGTAGGTCAACACCTGCAATTCTTGCCAAGTTCTTTCTCCTTGTTAATAATATGAACTAAACGATATTATTATTGTAACAAATTTAACCCTGTCTTTGTTTATGCCTTGGGTTATCACAGATAACTCTTAAAACGCCTTTACGTTTTATAATTTTACACTTGTTACACATTTTTTTTACTGATGCACGTACTTTCATGATAAAAAATTCTCCTGATTTTTACTGCTGATTATCTGTGTTTACCGATTCCTTTTTTCATGAATCCTTCATAATGTCTCATCATCATATGAGATTCAATCTGGTTCGCTGTATCCATTCCGACACCAACTACGATCAGCAACGATGTACCGCCAAAATAATAAGGAATACTGGGTTCATACCATTTTAAAATCTGAGGTAAAATACATACCAGAGCAATATAAATTGCACCGCTAAATGTTAGTCTGGTCATTACCTTGTCTATATATTCCGAAGTATTTTTCCCTGGTCTGATGCCCGGTATAAAACCACCCTGTTTTTTCATATTGTCTGCTATATCCATTGGATTATAGTTTACAGCAGTATAAAAATAACAGAAAAATATAATAAATATTACGTAAACAAGATTATATAACATGGTGCCAGGTGCTATTGCAGCAACAATAGTCTGAAACCATTCTACATCTTTAACGTTTACTAAATTCTCTATCGTAGTCGGAAACATAAGTATTGAAGAAGCAAATATAGGAGGTATAACTCCAGCTGCATTTATTTTTAAAGGCAGATGAGTACTCTGGCCTCCATACATTTTTCTTCCGACAACTCTTTTTGCATATTGTACAGGTATTCTTCTCTGTCCTCTTTCCATGAAAACTACAAATGCTACAACTGCAATCATTACGACTACAATTATGACCATCATGAATGGCTCAATTTCACCAATTTTTATAAATTCAACTACCTGTAAAAATGCAGGCCAGAAACCGGCTATTATACCTGCAAATATAATAAGAGAAATACCGTTTCCTATCCCTTTCTCTGTTATCTGCTCTCCAAGCCACATCAGAAATGCCGTTCCGGCGGTGAGTGTTATTACTGTTATTAATCTGAATCCCCATCCACTGTTTAATACAAGCATAGCACCGCCTGAATCAGATCCAGATCTTTCAAGCATCATGGCGATACCAAATCCCTGTATTACACTTAGAATTACTGTCCCGTATCGTGTGTACTGGGTTATTTTTTTTCTTCCCTGTTCACCTTCTTTTTTCAGTTTCTCAAGATGAGGTATAACAACAGCCAGCAACTGAAGAATTATTGAAGATGTTATATAAGGCATTATTCCCAGCGCCATCACTGACATTTGTTTCAATGCCCCGCCGGAGAACATATCATATAAACCAAGTAGTCCGCCCTGTTGAGATTTGAATATTTCAGCAAGAGCTTCTCCATTTATACCTGGTGTAGGTATATGACAACCCAACCTGTAAACGAGTAACATAATCAGAGTGAACAGGATCCTCTTTTTGAGCTCAGGTATTTTTTGTATATTTTGTATACTGCCGACCAAGGTGAGTATTCTCCGGATAAATATTAAAATCAGATCAGTTCAATTTTTCCGCCAGCAGCTTCTACTTTTCTAACAGCTTCTTTGCTGGCTTTATTAACCTGTATTTCAACAGGATGATTTAATTCGCCGTTGCCAAGCAGTTTAATTCCGTCTTTTGCTCCTTTATAAAAACCGAGTTCATAAAGAGTGCTTAAATTTACAACAGAATTTGGCTCACACCTGTTAAGATCTTTTATGTTAATAAGATCATAAATTTTAGCAAAATGATTGGTAAAACCTCTTTTTGGCAATCTACGCTGCAAAGGCATCTGGCCGCCTTCAAAGCCCGGTCTAACACTTCCGCCAGATCTTGCTTTCTGCCCCTTATGACCTTTAGATGCAGTTTTTCCGCTGCCGGAGCCCGGACCTCTGCCTACTCTTTTTCTGTTTTTCCTGGAACCTTCTGCCGGGGAAAGATCATGTAACTTCATTGTTATCTCCGAATAATTATATTTCAACCTTTATCATGTATAATACTTTATTTATCATCCCTCTTATAGGAGCAGTATTATTCAGGTAAACTGTTTTATTTAGCTTTGTTAAACCCAGACCTTTTAGGGTCTCCCTGACTTTTTTATTTTTTCCGATTCCGCTTTTAACCAGGGTTAATTTAATTTTATCAGCCATAATAGAATCTCATTCTCTTTAATTAAACATTTCTTGTAAAGTTTTGTTTCTTCTAGCCGCCATGTGTTCAGGGCTCCTCAGAGTACTAAGACCCTTAATAGTAGCCTTAACAAGATTGTGAGGATTATGAGACCCAAGACATTTTGTAAGTATATTCTGAATACCAACAGCTTCAAGCACAGCACGAACAGCTCCACCAGCAATAACACCAGTACCTGGACCAGCCGGTTTTATAAGAACTTTTCCTGCTCCCCATTTTCCTATTACCTGGTAAGGTATAGTCCCATCGATGACACTAATGGATTTCATACTCTTCTTTGCCTTTTCAGATCCTTTTCTAATAGCCTCAGGAACTTCATTGGCTTTTCCAAGGCCACATCCAACCAGCCCCTTACCATCACCAACAATAACTATTGCGCTAAAACTGAATCTTCGACCACCCTTTACAACCTTAGCAACCCTGCTGATGTGGACGACTTTTTCAATCAATTCATCTTCGGTTTCTTCTTTATACAATGCCTTGTCTCCTTAATTGCTGAATAAAAATATTGGAATTCTCTTTGGATGATTTTTATTTAGAATTCCAGGCCGCCTTCTCTTGCGGCTTCAGCAAGTGATTTTACTCTTCCATGATATAAGAATCCGTTTCTGTCAAATACGACCTTCTTAATACCTTTTTCCTGTGCTCTCTGAGCTATTAATTTACCGATTATTGAAGCACCTTCTCTATTTCCGCCTTTTCCTTTAACATCATCTCTAACATCCTTTGAAACTGTGGAGACCTGTACCAGAGTCTGGAAATTTGTATCATCAATAATCTGTGCATAAATATTTTTTGCACTTCTGAAGACGGAAAGCCTGGGACGTTCTGTAGTACCCACTACTTTTCGCCTTACACGCCTTTTTCTTTTTTCTCTTGATATTGCTCTACTTACTGTTGCCATTATATGGATCCCGTTAAAATAATAATACTGTTAATCTCTTGCTCCGGATTTACCAGCTTTTCTTTTAATAACTTCTTCTACATATTTAATCCCTTTGCCTTTATATGGCTCAGGTTTTCTGAAGCTACGGATCTTTGCAGCTGTTCTTCCAATAAGCTCTTTATCGATTCCGGTCAAAGTTATCTTGGATTTATCAATATTTGCATCAATACCTTCTGGCAACTCAAAAACAATAGGATGAGAATAACCAAGATGAAAAGTCGCTGTACGTCCTGCAACTTCGGCTCTGTATCCTACACCTACTATTTCAAGTGCGCGTTCAAATCCTTGTGATACACCTTTAACCATGTTGGCAACCAGGGCCCTGAATAATCCGTGACATGATCTTGATTCTTTAGAATCGTCATCAACCATTACCTGGATCTGATCATTTTCAATATTCAGATGAACCTTAGGATTTATGGTTCTCTTTAATTCACCTTTTGGTCCCTTGATAGATATAGTGTCTTCTTTTAAATCTACCTTAACATCCTTAGGGATTTCAATAGGCATTTTGCCTATGCGTGACATCTAAAACCTCCAATTAAGAAAGATCATAATACGATGGATAAATATTAATCGAAATTACCAGACAGCGCAGATAACTTCGCCCCCTACACCCATTTCAGTGGCCTGTTTATCCGTAATTATGCCTTTAGAAGTAGATAAAATATTGATTCCAAAGCCGTTTAAAACCTTTGGAATCTTGTCACTTTTAGCATAAATTCTGCAACCGGGTTTACTTACCCTTTTAAGGCCGTCAATTGTTGGCTCACCTTGTTCATCGTATTTAAAATAAATTTTGATGATTCCCTGTTTCTTATCATCAATCAACTTAAAGTTCTTAATAAAACCTTCTGACTTAAGTACTTTTGCGATATTTATTTTCATCCTAGAGCCCGGAACGTCAACTGAATTGTATGATGCCATTAATGCATTCCTGATTCGGGTAAGCATATCGGCAATCGGATCTGTCATTCCCATGAAAATAACTCCTTGTTTCTATTTAATTTTCTATATTAGAAAATACAAAAATATTAACCAACCAGTCAAAAACTACCAGCTGGACTTTATTACACCTGGTATTACACCATCCAAGGCCATGCTTCTAAAACATATTCTGCATATACCGAACTTTCTAATGAATGCTCGAGGCCTTCCACAAATTGGGCAACGATTGTATTTTCGCGTAGAAAACTTCTGATTTCTTTTAGCTTTAGCTATAAGGGACTTTTTAGCCAAGTCATCCTCCCCATTAATTTCTAAATGGCATTCCTAAAGATTTTAATAAAAACATACCTTCTTCATTCGTATTTCCGGAGGTAACAATTGTTATATTAAGACCTTTAATTTTATCAATTTTATCGTAATCAATTTCAGGAAAAATTATATGTTCCTTGATACCGATAGAGCAGTTAGCTCTTCCGTCAAAACATTTATTTGGCAAACCACGGAAGTCGCGTACGCGCGGTAATGCCACATTAAAAAGTTTATCAAGGAATTCATACATCTTACCGCGTCTTAAAGTTACTGAGCAGCCGATTGGCATACCTTCACGTAATTTAAACCCGGCTATCGATTTTTTTGCCTTCCTGATTACAGCTTTCTGCCCGGCTATTAATGCAAGTTCTTCAACAGCATTATCAAGAACTTTAATATTATAAATCGCTTCACCCAGTCCCATATTTAATACGACTTTTTTAATCTTTGGCACAGCCATAGAGCTGGTGTAACCGAATTCTTTTACTAAAGCCGGAACAACCTCATTGTTATATTTATCTTTCAGTCTGGACAACTGTTACTCCTGTTTACAAAATGATCTGAATAAATGTTTCTATATTCAAAGTATTTTAATACCGAAAAAATTATTCTCCGATAATTTCATTACACTTTTTACAAACCCTTACTTTTGATCCATCATCCAGTATGCGCTTTCCTACTCGTGCAGGTTCTGCACATTTACCACAGATAATCATAAGATTTGAAATGTGAATAGGAGCTTCTTTTTCGACTATTCCGCCCTGAGCATTAGCAGCATTGGGTTTGGTGTGTCTTTTTACAATATTGATTTTTTCAACGATTGCACGCTCTTTTTCACTATCAACTTTCAGTACATTACCTATTTTTCCCTTTTCTTTTCCTGAAAGGACAATGACCTTATCATTCTTTTTTATAATGGGATGTTTCTTAAGCACTTAAGTTACTCCATACGTTTAAATTATAGTACTTCGGGTGCAAGAGAAATTATTTTCATAAATTTCTTTGCCCTTAATTCTCTGGCAACCGGGCCAAAGATTCTAGTACCTATTGGTTCATTCTGAGCGTTTATTAGCACTGCCGAATTTTCATCAAATTTTATATGCGAACCGTCAGGCCGTCTTATCTCTTTTGCAGTTCTAACTATAACAGCCTTCATAACACTGCCCTTACTTACTTTTGAGTTGGGCATAGCTTCCCTGACGGCAACAACTATTATGTCGCCAACGCCTGCATATCTTCTTTTAGAACCACCCAGAACTTTTATACAGGTAAGCAGTTTTGCACCCGAATTATCGGCAACTTTTAGTTTTGTTTCTGTCTGAATCATCTTTTTACTCCTGAGCCTGTTCGCTGCTGTTTTCTATGGCAACAGTCTCGGCTTTTTCTACTACTTCCATTACCTGCCATCTTTTCAGCTTGCTTATCGGCTTTGATTCAATGATCCTGACTCTATCGCCGTTCTGACAAATATTATTCGGATCATGTGCAAGATATTTAGTGTGCCTACGTATATACTTGTTGTAAGTACTGTGTTTTTTGAGACGATTAACCAGGACAACCGCAGTTTTATCCATACTCGTCCCAACAACAACTCCTATTAATTTTTTCTTAACCCCACGCTCTTTCATGCCTACCTCTTCCAGTATCACTTATTTTTTAATTCGTTTAGAATAGTTTTGACTCTTGCCAAGTCCTTTTTGGTCTTTGCGATCATAGCAGTATTACCCAGCTGACCGGTAGCTTTCTGAAATCTGAGGTTAAAAAGTTCCTGGCGCAGAGATGATTCTTTTAAAACAAGTTCACTAGAATCTATTTCTCTTAGTTCATTAGCTTTCATTATCATCTCCTGCTTACGAATCTTGTCCCAAAGGGAAGTTTATGTCCTGCCAGTCTAAAAGCTTCAGCAGCAATACTTTCTCCAACGCCTTCCATCTCATAAAGTATCCTACCGGGTTTTATGATTGCGACCCAGGCTTCAGTTGCACCTTTACCTTTTCCCATTCTGGTTTCAAGAGGCTTCTTTGTTATAGGCTTATCAGGGAATATGCGTATCCAAATTTTTCCACCACGTTTTACATGTCTGGTAATGGCAATACGAGCAGATTCAATCTGCTGAGCAGTCATTCTGCCGCATTCTGTTGCCTGCAGACCAAATTCACCAAATTCAAGCGTGGCACCTTTGGCCTTCCCCTTCATCCTGCCTTTTTGTCGTTTTCTGTATTTTAATTTTTTTGGACTAAGCATTTATAATTAATCCTTTTTATCTGGTAAAATCTCGCCGTTAAATATTGTGACTTTTATTCCGATAACACCATACGTAGTGTAAGCTTCGGCAAATCCATAGTCTATATCAGCTCTTATTGTATGAAGAGGTACTCTGCCCTTCCTGTACCATTCTCTTCTTGCCATTTCAGCTCCGCCAAGTCTACCGCTACAGGATATCTTAATACCCTGAACACCAAATCTTAAGGCAGAACTTACACTTTTTTTCATTGCTCTTCTAAAGGAAACTCTTCTCACCAACTGTAATGCTATGTTCTCAGCAAGTAACTGCGCATCAACTTCAGGTTTTCTAACTTCCTGGATATCAATAAAGAATTCTCGGTCTATTATTTTACCAAGTTCTTTTGTGAGATTCTGGATTTCAGCACCTTTTCTGCCGATAACCAGTCCGGGTCTTGCAGTGTGTATTTTTAACTTAACCTTATTAGCAGCCCTTTCTATTTCAATTTTGGAAACTCCTGCCTGAGCAAGTTTCTTTTTTAGAAATTTTCGTATGCGATAATCTTCATATACGAAGCAGCTGTACTCTTTACCTGCATACCACTTTGAGTCCCATTCTTTATTTATACCCAGTCTGAAACCGATAGGATTTACTTTCTGTCCCAATCTATACCTCCGCCAGTTGGTACTGTTACTTTTAAGTTATTTATCATTAAGAACAACAGTCAGATGACTTGTTCTTTTTAGTATTCTAGTTGCTCTACCACTTGCCCTTGGAATAATTCTTTTCAGCATAGGACCTTCATCAGCATATATTTTTTTTATATACAGATTATCTATATCAACATCAGTATTCTGCTGAGCATTAGCCACTGCTGAATTTACTACTTTTAAAATTAATCCAGCAGCTTTCTGAGGGGCAAATTTAAGCATATTGATTGCTGTTTCAACATTCTTCCCTCTTATCTGATCCATCACCAACCGGGCTTTTTGTGGTGAAACTCTTACATAACGTGCTACGGCATTTGATTCCATTATTTCCCACCCTTTACCTTTGATTTTTTATCGCCAGCATGACCGTAAAAGGTTCTAGTAAGAGAAAACTCGCCCAGTTTATGTCCAACCATATCTTCTGTTACAAAGACCGGGATGAACTTTTTACCGTTATGCACTGCAAAAGTAAGCCCGACAAATTCAGGTAAGATTGTAGATCTTCTTGACCAGGTTTTGATAATACTTCTTCCACCTGCAGACTGAGACTTTTCAGCCTTTTTTATCAGATGATCATCAACAAATGGTCCTTTTTTTAATGATCTTGGCAAAACTTTTCCTCCATTTTCGCTGAGAGAGATAATCTAAACGATTACTTTCTCTTCTTTATTATCATTTTATCGCTAGATTTTCTTACCCTGGTTTTGTATCCCTTAGTCGGGACACCCCATGGAGTAACAGGATGCCTGCCACCTGATGATTTACCTTCACCACCACCATGCGGATGATCAACAGGATTCATGGCAACACCTCTTACATGTGGTCTTTTACCTTTCCACCTTGATCTTCCTGCTTTTCCGAGGCTGATACCCATGTATGCAGAATTTCCTACCTGTCCGATAGTAGCTTTACATTCAAGTGAAATCATCCTTACTTCTCCGGAAGGCAGTTTAATCTGTGCATATTTACCTTCTTTTGCCATCAACTGGGCATAAGTCCCTGCACTTCTTACAATTTGCCCACCATGTCCCGGATTCAGTTCAACATTATGAATCTGACTACCAAGCGGAATATCATTCAGTTTAAGTGTATTGCCAGTTGATATCTCAGCCCCCTGGCCTGAATTAACAAAATCACCAACCTTCAATCCTGCAGGAGCAATAATATACCTTTTCTCACCATCCACATAATGAAGAAGAGCAATATTTGCTGACCTGTTAGGATCATATTCTATTGTGGCGACTTTTGCCGGTATACCATCTTTGTTTCTCTTGAAATCTATGATTCTGTATCGTCTTTTGTGTCCACCACCCCTGAACCTGGCTGTTATCCTACCATTAGAGTTTCTGCCGCCACTTTTTTTAAGCGATTTGACAAGACTCTTCTCCGGCCTGTCAGTTGTAATTTCTTCAAAAGTACTGTTCTTAAGAAATCTCTTTCCGGGTGAAGTCGGGTTATGACCTTTAATAGCCATCTATATCTCCAAATAATCCTGTATTTTCTTATATATATTATCTATTAAACCTGGCTGCCAGCCTATACACCATCAAAAAATTCTACGTTTTCTCCTGGAGCAAGTTGAACCACAGCTTTTTTCCAGTCAGGCTTTTTACCAATATTCCTACCAACTCTGCGTTTTTTACCCTTCATATTCTGGGTTTTAACATCAATAACTTTTGTTTTGAATAAGAGTTCAGTAGCTTTTTTTATCTCAATTTTATTTGCTCTCGGATCGACTTTAAGCACGATCTGATTATATGACTCTTTCAGTATATTTGCCTTTTCAGCAATATGCGGCTCTTTTATTACACTGTAAATATCCATATCTAAGACAATGCCTCCTCAATCTTTTCAATTGAAGGCTTTACAAGGAAAAGATGATCATGATTAAGAATATCATAAACATTAATACCCTCATGTCTAACAACCTTAATGCCCTGAACATTTTTAGAGGATTTTTCCAGATATTCATTTTTATCTTCAGTAACAATCAAAGCCTTTTTAACATCAAAGTTTTTCATTACCTTAACGAAATCCTTTGTTTTAATTGCAGGCAATGTAAAATCATCAACTACTATAAGCTGGCTGTTATTACATTTGTCACTTAAAGCCATTGCAATTGCGGCTTTTCTTATCTTTTTAGGAACTTTCTTTTCATAGCTTCTTGGAGAAGGACCGAATGCAACACCACCGCCTCTTCTGGTTGGTGACATTATAGTTCCAACTCTCGCTCTACCAGTTCCTTTCTGGCGCCACTGTTTAGTTTTTGAACCCGTTACTTCAGAGCGGGTTTTAACAGCAGCTGTGCCTGCTCTTCTTTTATTCAGCTGATTTACAACAACCTTATGAAGAATATCTTTCCTTACATCGACACCAAAGATTTTCTCATTCAGTTCAATTTCAGCTGTCTTTTCTGCATTTAAATTATATACGTCGATTACTGTCATTTTTTATTAATCACTTCTTTAATAATCTACAATCTGCAGATTTCAATTATCGAATTATTACTACCGGGTAATGGTCCTTTAATTGCTACGATATTGTTTTCAGGTCTGACATCAAGTACTTTCAGATTTTTGACGGTAATTTTTTCATTTCCCATGTGTCCAGGAAGCTTTCTACCTTTAATAACTCTTGAAGGTGTAGCACTGCAGCCAATTGAACCGGGAACTCTATGAGACCTTGAGCCATGAGTTTTTCTACCTCCGCCAAATCCCCATCTTTTCATTACACCAGCGTACCCTCTACCTTTACTGTTACCGGAAACAGACACACTGTCTCCAATCTGTAAGATATCAGCAACTGTTATTTCCTGCCCCAGTTCATATTCGCTTATGTCCTTAACACGAATTTCCTTGAGAGAGTAAAAACATTTATCACCAGCGGCTTTTTGATGTCCGAGCATAGGTTTATTTACTCTGCCGGGCTTTTTTTCTTCAAAACCAACCTGAATAGCATCATAACCATCTTTATCGATAGTTTTCTTTTGTATAATAACACATGGGCCGGCCTGTACCAATGTTACAGGAACACTCTTACCTTCATCTATAAAGTATCGTGTCATGCCGAGTTTTTTTCCAAAGATCCTGTTGCCCATTAAATTCTCCAACTCATTATTGTTAACTTAAAGTTTAATTTCTACGTCAACCCCGCCAGACAGATCCAGCTTCATCAAGGCATCAACCGTTTGTTGTGTAGGTTCAAGAATATCCAGCAGTCTTTTATGAGTTCTAATTTCAAACTGCTCTCTGGATTTTTTATTCACATGGGGTGAACGCAAAACACAAAACTTGTTAATAACAGTAGGTAATGGTATTGGACCAGCAATTTTTGCTCCGGTTTCCCTCACAGTATCTACAATTTCCAAAGCAGACTGATCCAGCAGTTTATGATCATATGCCTTTAATCGAATTCTAATCTTCTGGTTTGCTAACGCTTTTTCTATCATTTTATTCCCTGCGATTACTTCCTGTTCTATTCAATAATATCGCTGATAACACCGGCGCCAACTGTACGACCGCCTTCACGAATAGCAAAACGAAGTTCTTTTTCCATTGCTATCGGAGTTATCAAGGCACCTTCTATTGCAACACTGTCTCCAGGCATTACCATTTCTACACCTTCAGGTAAGGATACTACGCCTGTTACGTCGGTTGTTCTGAAATAAAACTGAGGACGGTATCCGTTAAAGAATGGTGTATGTCTTCCACCCTCTTCTTTAGTAAGAATGTATGCCTCTGCTTTAAATTTGGTATGCGGTGTTATTGATTTAGGTGCAGCTACTACCTGACCGCGTTCTACATCTTCTCTCTTTGTACCTCTGAGCAGAAGACCGACGTTGTCACCAGCCTGACCCTGATCAAGAATCTTTCTGAACATCTCAACTCCGGTGCATACCGTTTTTGTGGTGTCCCTGATTCCTACGATCTCAACTTCTTCACCGACTTTAACCATTCCTCTTTCAATTCTTCCGGTTACAACCGTTCCACGGCCGCTGATGCTGAATACGTCTTCAACAGGCATAAGGAAAGGCTTGTCTGTCTCTCTTACCGGCTCAGGAATGTCTTTATCAATTGCATCCATCAGCTCATAGATAGGTTTAGCCGCTTCATCGTCTGCGCTGTCGCACTCAAGACCTTTTAATGCGCTTCCTCTTATGATTGAGATGTTGTCACCATCAAACTCATATTTGCTTAAGAGCTCTCTAAGCTCGAGTTCTACAAGTTCTATAAGTTCTTCATCATCTACCATATCGCATTTATTTAGGAAAACAACGATGTTTGGTACACCAACCTGACGTGCAAGAAGGATATGCTCTCTTGTCTGGGGCATAGGACCATCATCTGCACCAACAACGAGTATAGCTCCATCCATCTGAGCAGCTCCTGTGATCATGTTTTTGATATAGTCAGCATGACCCGGGCAGTCAACGTGTGCATAGTGTCTGGTTTCTGTCTGATACTCAACGTGAGCTGTTGCAATTGTTATCCCGCGAGCTTTTTCTTCCGGAGCCTTATCAATAGAATCGAAGGGTACAAATTCTCCTCCGCCCTTCAATGCCATCAGCTTTGTTATGGCAGCAGTAAGTGTGGTTTTACCATGGTCAATATGGCCAATTGTACCAACGTTTACGTGCGGCTTAGTCCTTTCAAATTTTTGTTTTGCCATCGCTATCCCCCTTTTAAGAGCAATAATGAAAAATATTCAATTTAAATTATTATTTTATTATATTTCAAACTGTTACCAGCGATAATGAGCAAATGCTTTATTTGCCTCAGCCATTCTGTGAGTATCTTCTTTCTTTTTTATCGCTGCGCCTTTTTTAGCTGCTGCATCCATCAACTCTCCTGCGAGTTTAGCAGCCATGCTTTTTTCTCCCCTGGCTCTAGCAAAGGAGATAAGCCATCTTATTCCAAGAGCCTGACTCCTGTTCGCACGAACTTCAGTTGGAACCTGATAGGTAGATCCACCAACTCTTCTTGACTTTACCTCTACCAGAGGTTTGGCATTATTCACAGCCTTTTGAAATACAGATAAGGGATCTTCCTGTGTCTTATCTTTTATTATATCAAATGCATCATAAAGGATTCCCTGAGAAAGGCTTTTCTTCCCTTTATTCATCATACAGTTAATAAACTTTGCGAGAAGCTGACTCTTGTATTTCGGGTCAAGGTTTATCTCTTTTTTTATAATCAACCTTTTTCTTGGCATAACAACTCCTGTTTACTAAATCGCTTTAGGTTTTTTTGCACCGTATTTAGAACGTGCCTGTCTTCTGTCTTCAACACCTGAAGTATCCATAGTGCCCCTTAAAATATGATAACGGACACCGGGTAAGTCCTTAACACGACCACCGCGAATCAATACAACCGAATGCTCCTGAAGATTGTGACCAACACCTGGTATATATGAAGTAACCTCTATACCGTTTGTCAGTCTCACCCTTGCGACTTTTCTCAAAGCTGAGTTAGGTTTTTTTGGAGTTTGAGTATATACCCTAACACATACGCCTCTTTTCTGAGGACAAGCTTCCAATGCAGGTGTTTTAACCTTTTTCTTGGATTTCTTTCGTCCTTTTCTTATCAACTGATTTATAGTTGGCATTATGTTTTTTTGCCCTTCCTTTTACTTAATTCACTTATTTCATGAATACTTATTGCTAAAAAATACTGCAATCAAAGAACCACTCTTTTTAGAGACATTATCGATAATTGTCAAGCAATTTTTATTTTTTTTTGTTTTTTATCGCAATAAATATTCAGCTGATTAACATCCCTTATCTTTATCCATTTAGTTGCTGGAAACCGTAATATCAAGATCACGATATTCCTTAACGCCCGTACCGGCAGGAATAAGACGACCCATAATAACATTCTCCTTCAACCCCTTAAGCCGGTCAATTTTTCCTGCAATACTCGCATCTGACAGAACTTTAGTTGTTTCCTGGAAAGATGCTGCAGATATAAAACTTTCTGTGCTTAAAGATGCCTTTGTTATACCAAGGAGGAGAGGCTCAGCAGTTGCCGGAACGCCACCCTGCTCGATAATTTTACTGTTTTCTTCCTCGAATTTCCATTTTTCCACCTGTTCTCCGAGGAGGAATGAAGATGATCCGACATCTTTAACAGTAACCTGACGCAGCATCTGTTTTACGATAACTTCAATATGTTTATCGTTTATAGAAACACCCTGCAGTCTATATACTTCCTGAACTTCGTTTACAAGATATTTGGCAAGCTCTTTCAGTCCTCTGATTTTGAGAATATCATGAGGATTGGCCGAACCGTCCATTAAAGGCTCACCAGCCCTTACATAATCACCTTCAAGAACACTTACGTGTTTACCTTTTGTGATAAAGTAATCTACAGGCTCACCTATTTCAGGTGTGATAATAACTCTTCTTCTGCCTTTACTGTACTGCCCAAATGAAACGGTTCCGTCTATTTCACTTAGAATTGCGTTTTCTTTCGGCTTTCTAACTTCAAACAGCTCGGCAACTCTTGGAAGACCACCGGTGATATCCTTGGTTTTTGTTGTCTCCCTTGGAATTCTCGCAAGAACAGTACCAGCTTTTACAGTTTCTCCTTCACCAACCATTATAATAGCACCTATTGGAAGGTGATAACGGGCAAAGGCCTTTGTGGTGCTCGGCAGGGTAACAGTCTTGTTATCCTCGCCCTTAATAGAAATCCTGGGTCGAAGCTCTGCCTGTCTTGACTCAATAATAAAACGGCTTATTCTTCCTGTTACATTATCCCGTTTTTCCTGCATGGTAACCGAATCAAGAATATCTCCAAATTTTACAGTACCCTCAACTTCAGTCAGGATAGGAATCGTATAGGGATCCCACTCAGCAAGTACCTGGGAGGCCTTGATCGCCTCTCCATCTTTAACTTTGAGAATTGCGCCGTAGGTAACCGGATATCTCTCAATTTCTCTGCCGCCGGCACTTGCGATTGATATTTCACCGTTTCTGTTCATTACGATGTGACTGCCTTCGGCATTCTTTACAGTCTTTACATCAATAAAGTTGACCTTTCCCTCATTTCTAGCCTGTATAGTTGTCTGTTCAACTCTCTTGCTCGCAGTTCCACCTATATGGAAGGTTCTCATAGTAAGCTGTGTTCCTGGCTCACCAATAGACTGAGCAGCAATAATACCTACAGACTCACCTATATTAACTTCATGTCCATGTGCAAGGTCTCGTCCATAGCATTTTTTACATGTACCGACTTTAGTTTGACATGTAAGAACAGATCTGATCAGTATTCTTTCAAGACCGGCATCTTCAATGAGTTTTACTTTTGCTTCATCGATCAGCTCATTGGCAGGTATAAGCAGCTCATTGGTAATAGGATCATATACATCCTCCAGTACAACCCTTCCAAGAACTCTTTCGCCAACTCTCTGGATTATTTCACCGCCTTCCATAAGAGGTGTAACCCAGATCCCGTCCATAGTACCGCAGTCTTCTTCAGTGATAACCGCATCCTGCGCAACATCAACGAGCCTTCTTGTAAGATACCCGGAGTTAGCAGTCTTAAGCGCTGTATCAGCAAGACCTTTTCTGGCACCGTGAGTAGATATAAAGTACTGAAGAACAGTCAGACCTTCACGGAAATTAGAAGTAATCGGAGTTTCAATAATTTCACCTGAAGGCTTAACCATGAGCCCTCTCATTCCGGCAAGCTGTCTCATCTGGTCTTTACTTCCTCTGGCACCGGAATCCGACATCATATAAATAGAGTTGAAACTCTCAGTTGTTTCTTTTTCACCGGAAGGTGATACTATTTCTTCTACACCCATTTCTTTCATCATTTCGGATGTAATCTGATCATTGGCCTGTGTCCAGATATCAACGGCCTTATTTATTTTTTCACCGTTAGTTATCAGACCGCCCTTATACTGATCTTCAATCTTTTTAATATCTTTTTCAGCATCTTCAATAATGGATACCTTCTTTGACGGGATAGTAACATCTTTAATACTGATAGATGTTCCTGATATGGTACTGTATTTGTATCCCATGTCTTTAAGCCTGTCGGAAAGTATAACAGTTGCCTTGATACCGGCACGCCTGTAACATTCATTAATCAGGTTTACCAGTTTCTTTTTAGTCATGACCTGATTTATGAGGCTGAAGGGAAGTTCCTCAGGAAGTATTTCACTAAGCAGAATACGTCCTGTTGTTGTTTCTTCAATCTTTCCGTTTATCCTGACATTAATCTTGGCATGGATAGAAATTGCTTCTGCATCGTATGCCATTCTAACTTCATCAGGATTGGCGAAGATCATTCCTTCACCTTTGCTGTAGATCTTATCCCTGGTCATAAAATAAATTCCAAGAACAATATCCTGGCTTGGTACAATAATAGGTGTACCGTCAGCAGGTGACAGAATGTTGTTTGTAGACATCATAAGAACCCTGGCTTCTACCTGTGCCTCAATTGAGAGAGGAACGTGAACAGCCATCTGGTCACCGTCAAAGTCAGCATTAAAAGCTGTACAAACGAGTGGGTGAAGCTGTATTGCCTTTCCTTCTACAAGAGTGGGCTCAAACGCCTGAATACCGAGTCTATGGAGTGTAGGAGCTCTGTTCAGTAGAATACAGTATTCTCTTACAACATCATCAAGAGCATCCCATACTTCTGGTGTTTCTCTTTCAACCATCTTTTTAGCTGACTTGATAGTTGTAGCAAAACCCTTTTCATCCAGCTTGTTGTAGATAAACGGTTTAAAGAGTTCAAGAGCCATCTTCTTTGGAAGACCGCACTGATGAAGTCTTAAGTCCGGACCAACCGTAATAACGGAACGTCCAGAGTAGTCAACACGTTTACCAAGAAGGTTCTGCCTGAAACGGCCCTGTTTTCCTTTCAGCATATCACTGAGAGATTTAAACGGACGCTTATTTGCACCTGTTACAACTTTTCCTCTTCGTCCGTTATCAAAAAGAACGTCAACAGACTCCTGAAGCATTCTTTTCTCATTGCGAACAATGATGTCAGGAGCATTAAGCTCAAGCAGTCTTTTAAGCCTGTTATTTCTATTAATAACTCTTCGGTAAAGGTCATTAAGATCAGAGGTTGCAAACCTTCCGCCGTCAAGAGGAACAAGAGGCCTTAAATCCGGGGGAAGAACTGGAACAACGCTCATTATAGTCCATTCAGGCCTGTTTTCAGATTCCTTGAATGCATCTATAACCTTGAGCCGCTTTGTAAGTTTTTTACGTTTTGCTTCGGAACGGGTGCTTATCATTTCCTCTCTGAGACTTGTTGAAAGCTCTTCAAGGTCCAGTTCCATGAGCATCTTCTGAATTGCTTCAGCGCCCACGCCGTATTCAAATCGGTCGCCGTAATCTTCTCTTGCTCTCATGAGCTGCTCGTCATTGAGAAGTGAAGCTTTTACAAGAGGTGTATCCTTTGGATCGATAACTATGAAATTTTCAAAATACAGGACTCTTTCAAGATCTTTAAGTGTAAGGTCAAGCAGATTTCCTATCTTTGAAGGAAGACATTTAAGGAACCAGATGTGAGCAACCGGTGAAGCAAGTTTAATATGCCCCATTCTCTCACGTCTTACCTTTGACTGAATTACCTCAACACCGCATTTTTCACAGATGATACCGCGGTGTTTCATTCTCTTGTACTTACCGCAGTTACATTCATAATCTTTAATAGGACCGAAGATCTTTGAACAGAATAATCCGTCACGTTCCGGTTTAAAGGTCCTGTAATTAATGGTTTCAGGTTTTTTTACTTCACCATATGATCTTTCGAGGATCATTTCAGGGGACGACAATGAGATCCTTACAGCATTATAACTTGATGGATCCTTTGGCTTCGTAAAGAAGTTATATAGTTCTTCCAATGTCTCCTCCTTCTATATAATAATTATTATCGATTAATATAGGATCAATTTTATTATTCATTCCAAACCACAATATTAGATCAGCTGTTTATATCCTCAAGAAGCTGGAATTCCAGTCCAAGGCTCAGCAGTTCTTTTATTAAAACTTTAAATGATTCAGGCAAGCCTGCTTCAAGAATATTATTACCCTTTACTATGCGCTCGTACATACGTGTTCTACCGGCGACATCATCTGATTTTACAGTTAAAAACTCCTGTAGTGAATATGCGGCACCATATGCTTCCATTGCCCATACTTCCATCTCTCCGAGTCTCTGACCGCCAAACTGGGCCTTACCGCCGAGTGGCTGCTGAGTTACAAGAGAATAAGGACCGATTGAACGTGCATGTATTTTATCATCAACAAGGTGATGGAGTTTAAGAATATACATGATACCGACAGTTACTGTCTGGGCGAACTGTTCACCGGTTCTGCCGTCGAATAGAACGGACTGACCGGTTACAGGGCACCCTGCTCTTTCAAGGCTGTTCCTTATTTCTTCTTCTTCAACACCGTCAAATACCGGAGAAGCCATATGAACACCGTCTTTTAAAAGACCGGCACTTGAAACGAGGTCTGCATCACTCATATCCTTAAAGAACTCATTATACTCTTTGGCTGAATATGCGTTTTTAAGTTTCTTCTTTAAGGCTTCAAGACCTTCATCATTATCAAGAACTTCTGCTATCTGTCTTCCAAGTGACCTAGAAGCCCATCCAAGATGTGCCTCAAGAACCTGTCCAACGTTCATTCTAGAAGGAACACCAAGAGGATTAAGTATAATATCAATGGTTGTTCCGTCTTTAAAATAAGGCATATCCTCAACCGGAAGCACTCTTGAAAGAACACCTTTGTTACCATGACGACCGGCCATTTTATCACCAACAGAGAGTTTTCTCTTTACAGCGATATAAACCTTAACCATCTTTATAACACCGGGAGCCAGTTCATCACCCATGGAAAGTTTTTCCATCTTATCTTCAAAAACCGCATTAACCTGCTCGACACGGGCGTTGAATTTTTCTACTGCAGCTTCAACCTTATCTATAAGATCCATGGATGCTTTAATATCCGCACCTGCCCATGCAGACACTGGAATTTCATCAATCACTTCAGAAGTTATCTCTTTTTTTGCACCCAGAAGAGTTTTACCGGAATTTTTATCTTTAAGATTTGTCTTTAAAGACGCTCCGCCAAGAAGCTCAGACAGCCTTCTTCTGACACTTTTCTCAACAATCTCTATCTCATCAGCCCTGTCTTTTTCAAGTCTTTCTATTTCCTTCTTCTCTATAGTGAGGCTTCGTTTATCCTTATCAACACCCCTCCTTGAAAATACCTTTGCATCAATAACGGTGCCTTCAACTCCAGGCGGAACTCTGAGTGATGTATCTTTAACATCTCCTGCTTTATCACCAAAAATTGCTCTTAAAAGTTTTTCTTCCGGTGATAACTGTGTCTCGCCTTTAGGTGTAATTTTACCTACAAGAATATCTCCAACTTCAACTTCAGCTCCAATCTTTACGATTCCGCTGTCATCAAGGTTTCTAAGTGCTTCCTCACCTACATTCGGAATATCCTTGGTTATTTCTTCTTTTCCAAGCTTTGTATCTCTTGAAACTACTTCAAATTCTTCTATATGAATTGAAGTGTATATATCTTCTTTAACAACGCGCTCGCTAACGATTATTGAATCCTCAAAGTTGTAACCGCCCCAGGACATAAATGCGATCATTACATTCTGTCCGAGTGCCAGCTCACCCATCTCCGTTGCGGGACCATCAGCTATTATCTGACCTTTTTTAACAACATCACCGCTTCTTACAATCGGGCGCTGATTATAGCACGTGTTCTGATTTGATCTCTGGTATTTAACCAGTTTATGAATTTCAACTTCTTCTTCGTTTTCTTCGTCAGCAAATGACCTGATAACAATTCTTGATGAATCAACATCTTCTATTATTCCATCGCGTGAAGCAACAACAGTTACTCCGGAGTCTCTGGCCACAACACCTTCAATACCGGTTCCGACAAGCGGAGCTCTTGCCTTTAAAAGAGGTACACCCTGACGCTGCATGTTTGATCCCATCAAAGCTCTGTTAGCATCATCATGCTCAAGGAAAGGAATCAGACTTGCTGCAACACTAACAAGCTGATCAGGTGATACGTCCATGTATTTAATCTCTTCGACAGGTGCTCTCATTGCTTCGCCTTCTATACGGACAGCAGCTTCATTGTTTATAAAGGCACCCTTTGCGTCAAGGGGAGCATTTGCCTGTGCTATTGGGTAATCTCTTTCATCAAGAGCAGAAAGATATGAGATTTCCTTACTTACCTTGCCGTCTTCAACATGCCTGTATGGAGTTTCGATAAAACCATATTCATTTACCCGTGCAAAAGTACTGAGAGAAACAATGAGGCCGATGTTCGGTCCTTCAGGTGTTTCAATAGGACATATTCTTCCGTAGTGAGTCGGATGTACGTCGCGAACCTCAAAACCAGCTCTTTCACGCGTAAGACCGCCAGGTCCAAGTGCACTCAGCCTTCTTTTATGGGTTACTTCAGACAAAGGATTTGTCTGATCCATAAACTGAGAAAGCTGGCTGGTTCCGAAAAACTCTTTTACAACAGCGGATACAGGTTTTGAATTTATAAGGTCGTGAGGCATCAGGGTTTCAACTTCCTGAAGGCTCATTCTTTCTTTTATAGCCCTTTCCATTCTTACAAGGCCTATTCTGTACTGATTTTCAAGAAGCTCGCCCACCGCTCTTACACGTCTGTTACCGAGGTTATCTATATCATCTACAGAAGCCTCAGAATTTTTCAGACGAATCAGTTCTTTAACAATAATGATAATATCTTCTTTTCTTAGAGTCCTAAGATCGCTTGGTACATCATCAAGGTTAAGCCTGTAGTTTAATTTGATACGGCCGACAGTAGAAAGATCAAATGAGGCAATGTTGAAAAAAAGATTATTAAAAAAATTATTTGCCACTTCCTGAGTCGGAGGGCTGCTTGGCCTCATCTTTCTATATATTTCAAGTACAGCTTCTTCTGCATTATCTATCTTATCGAGCAGTATTGTATCATGAATGGTCGGGCTGACGCCTGGTGCATCCAGAACAAGTATCTCGAGTTCAGTTATTCCCTTCTCAAGAATAGTCTCGATGTTCTCTGCTGTGACAGCCTGATTTCTGGAAACCAGAACTTCTCCGGTCTCTTCATCAATAAGGTCATCAATAAGGATTTTTCCTTCTACATCTTCAATGTTGATGGGAAGTTTTTCAATCCCTGCTGTCTCGAGCATTTTGTGCAGACGTTTTGTATATTTATCCCCGGCCTTTGCAATGAGCTTTTTAGAATCCGGAGAAGGTATATCTTTGGTTATCCTTTTTCTATAGAGATTATCAAATTTTATATCTCTGAAACAGCCGTCTTCACTAATATATATTTTTTCCGTGTCATAGAATTCTGCTAAAAGCTCTCTTGTTGTGTATCCAAGTGCTTTTAAGAATGTGGTTGCAGGAAATTTTCTTCTCCTGTCTATCCTTACATGCAGCAGATCTTTCGGATCAAACTCAAAATCCAGCCATGATCCTCTAAGGGGTATTATCCTGGCTGAATAAAGCAGTTTCCCGCTGCTGTGAGTTTTACCTTTATCGTGATCGAAAAAAACACCGGGAGACCGGTGAAGCTGGCTTACTATTACTCTTTCGGTACCATTTATTATAAAAGTACCTCTTCTGGTCATCATTGGAATGGTGCCAAAATAAATTTCCTGCTCTTTTATGTCTCTGATACTTTTTGTTCCATTTTCTGTATCAGTATCAAAAACGAGTAAACGCGCAGTTAACCTTAAAGGCGCTTCAAAAGTCATTCCCTTGCTAAGACACTCTATCTCATCATATTTAGCATCTTCGAAAGAGTATTTTACGAATTCCAGTGATGATGTACCGCTGAAATCCTGAATAGGGAATACGCTTTTAAAGGGACTCTGAAGACCTGTATCATCACGATCATCAGACTGTGTATCCTTTTGTAAAAAACGTTCATATGAGTGCTTCTGTACTTCAATAAGATTTGGAATATCAATAGTTTTCCCTATTTTTCCGAAATTCCTTCTTACCCGACGCCTCACACCATTCATTTCTTTCATGGAGTCTCCCTGCTTTATTATTTAATACTATTAATTTGTACTATTATTCAGTCTGTGCTTATTAGAAAATATCCTGCAGGTTACATTTTCTGTAACCTCAGGAGATCTTCTAAATAGTAAAATTACTTAATTTCTACGCTCGCGCCAACATCTTCGAGCTGTTTCTTAATACCTTCAGCCTCATCTTTTGCAACACCTTCTTTAACTGCAGCAGGTACGCCGTCAACAAGAGCTTTAGCTTCTTTAAGTCCTAATCCGGTAATTGCACGAACTTCTTTAATTACCTGAATCTTCTGGTCGCCTGTAGCTGTAAGCATTACATTAAACTCTGTCTGTTCAGCAGCAGCTTCACCGCCGCCCTCTGCAGGAGCAGCAGCCATCATTGCTACAGGAGCAGCTGCGCTTACACCAAATTTTTCTTCGAGTTCTTTAACAAATTCTGAAAGTTCCAGAACTGTCATATTTGCTATGAATTCAACTACATCATCTTTTGTGATATCGGCCATCTTATATATATCCTCCTAAGTATCTTCTTATAATAAATAGTTTTGTTGCGAATCCGCCTAGTTTTCCTGTTTTGCGGTTTCGATTGCTTTTAAAACGTTCATAAAGTTTCCAAGAACACCATTTGTAACTCTTACGAATGATGTCGGAACTGCCTGCATTGCTGAAAGCACCTGAGCAAGAAGCTGTTCTCTGCCCGGCAGTTTAGCAAGTTTTTTGATGCCGTCCAGATCGATCATTTTTCCTGCCGTCTGAGCGACTTTAATCTCAAGCTTGTTAAGGTCCTTTTCCATATCAACAAGGACTTTTGCAGGAGCAACAACATCATCATATGCAACAGCCATTGCACATGGTCCGACAAACTGATCCGATATTGATTCACTTTCGGTATCTTTTGCCGCCAGTCTTAAAAGCCTGTTCTTAACAACATAGAATTCGGCACCGATTTTTCTTAGCTCATCCCTGATTTTTTCCATCGAAAGAACATCAAGCCCCTGGTAATCAACAATATATGTTGCCTGAGCTTTCTTAAGCTTTTCGTTCATATCATCGATGAATGCTTTTTTCGTGTTTTTATCCAAGTATTATCACCTCCTCCTGTACTGACATTTTAGTCAAAAACAGGAGTATGCTGTTAGGAGAGAAGCCGATAGCATAGTCTGGGCAGGCTATTATTTAAGCTCCAATATTTTAATATCGCAGCACCTACTGTCTTTGACTATATTAACCACCTAAATCCCAACAATTAACCAATAATTGCGGGATTCTAAAGTGATAGAATTTAATATTTAGTAATTATCTTATAAAATTGCCCTTTTTATTATTTTTTCAGTAAATTAAAAGGTTACTACTAACAATATTTTAACGCACTGCAGATAACCTGAATTCCTGAAATAAATGAATCTTCAAAAGAGAAAAAACAAGCGAAATAACATCTACGGCCTGTTTAGCAGCTCCTTTGTCAGAAGCGGATCTACTTTAATTCCAGGACCCATTGTTGTTGATATGGCAATGCTTTTAAGATAGGTACCTTTAGCTGCTGGGGGTTTCAATCTGAGAATAGTATCCATAAAGGCGCTAATGTTATCCGTAAGCTTTTCCAGCCCAAAAGAAACTTTACCCATAGGAGCATGTACAATACCAGCTTTTTCTACTCTGAACTCAATTTTACCGGCTTTAATCTCTTCTACAGCTTTACCGACATCAAAAGTAACCGTTCCGAGTTTAGCATTAGGCATCATACCTCTAGGGCCGAGGACACGTCCAAGTTTACTTACAGTGCCCATCATATCCGGAGTAGCAATAGTTTTATCAAATTCGAGCCAGCCGCCCTGTATTTTTTCTATTATATCGTCAGAACCGGCAAAATCAGCGCCTGCGTCAAGCGCTTCCTTTTCTTTTTCCCCTTTTGCAAAAACCAGAACTCTTACAGTTTTTCCAACACCATGGGGAAGAGCAACAGTACTGCGGACCATCTGATCAGCATGCCTGGGATCAACACCCAGTTTTACTGCGATATCCACTGTCTCATCGAATTTTGCAACTTTGCTGTCCAGAGCAAGCTGTATGGCTTCAAAAAAGTTATATTTGTTGAGTCTATCAATATTAACTGCGACTGAATTATATTTTTTTCCTCTTTTAGGCATCTTATTTCTCTCTAAATTAATCTAATTTAAGCTGATAATAAATTATCAAATATTATTACTGAGTAACTTTTATACCCATGCTTCTGGCAGTTCCCTCAATAATCTTCATCGCACTTGCCATATTAAATGCGTTTAAGTCCTCGAACTTTGTTTTTGCAATCTCTTCAACCTGCTTTTTGCTTACTTCTCCAACCTTTTCTCTGTTTGGTTCTCCGGAGCCCTTGGCAATTTTAGCAGCCTGTTTTAATAGAACAGAAGCTGGAGGGGTTTTTGTAATAAATGAGAAAGTTCTGTCAGCATATATTGTAATGATTACCGGAATAACAGTTCCCATTTTATCCTGAGTTCTGGCATTAAATGCCTTACAGAATTCGGCTATATTTACACCATGCTGCCCGAGTGCGGGACCTATTGGCGGAGAAGGATTTGCCTGTCCTCCTTTTACCTGCAATTTAACACTTCCAATTACTTTTTTAGCCATTTGAATCCTCTTTATATCTTATTTACTTGTATGAAATCCAGTTCGACCGGTGTAGCCCTGCCGAATATGGTTATTAAAACTCTTAACTTCTCTTTATCCTGTTTTACTTCTTCAACTGTTCCCTGGAAATTACTGAAAGGACCGTCAACAACCCTTACATCATCTCCTTCTTCAAAGGAGTATCTGGGTTTTGGCTTAGTTATACCTTCCTGCATCTGGCGGATAATACGCTCAGCTTCTTCATCAGGAACAGGATAGGGTTCGTTAGCTCCTCCAAGAAATCCGGTTACCTTGGCAGTATTTCTAACCGTATGCCAGGTATCTTTATTAAGAACCATTTGAACCATTATATAGCCAGGATAAAACTTCCTTGATGAAGTTTTTTTCTGGCCTTTTTTCAATTCAACCACCTGTTCAGTTGGAACAAGAACCTGGCCGAAGTACTCTTCCTGCTTAAGAGTTTTTACTCTCTCTTCAAGATTGAGCTTCACCTTGTTCTCAAACCCGGAATAGGTGTGAACAATATACCATTTTAAATCAACTCTTTTTTCTTCGTCCATATTATTTCTCTGCGGTTTATCTATACAATACGATTGATAATATTCATAAGGCCGAAGTCTATCAAACCAAGATATAAAGCTACGATCAAGACAAGAATTACAACCATAGTCGTAGATGCAATCAATTCTTTCTTAGTAGGCCATTTAACCTTTTTGAGCTCATTTTTGGCATCCTTAAAAAACTGTGCAGAGATTTTAAAAATATTAATCTTCTCTGCCGACTTTTTAGACTTGTTGTCATAAGTCTTTTTTCCGGATGACTGTTGAACCTTCTTCTTGTTCTTTACGCTATCACCATTAGAAACAGATACTTTCGATTTTTTATCTTTCATGCGTTCAGTAGTATCCTTTGAGCCTGTTATATTCTTTTTTTGATCAGCCTTCATTTTTTACCAGCAGGGATTATAACATTTTATTTTACAAACATAAATGGCAGGCCAGGAGGGATTCGAACCCCCACCACCCGGATTTGGAGTCCGGTGCTCTAGCCGTTAGAGCTACTGGCCTGCATTCACGAATTTGAATTTACTATGTTAATTAATAACCTAACTCCTATAATCAACTCCAAGACAATTCATGCTTATTATTTAAAACCCTAGAAAACTATTTAGTTTCTTTATGGTTCGTATGCGACCTGCAAAAAGCACAATACTTCTTAAAATTCAATTTATCAGGAGTTTTCTTTTTATTCTTAGTCGTTGTATAATTCCTGTTTTTACACTGTTCACAGGCTAACGTAATTATATCTCTCATTAAAAATTCTCCCTTGATTCAAAAATCAGGTAGATTATGGTTTTATTCAATAATGTCGCTTATAACACCGGCGCCAACTGTACGACCACCTTCACGAATAGCAAAACGAAGTTCTTTTTCCATTGCTATCGGGGTTATCAGGGCACCTTCTATTGCAACACTGTCTCCAGGCATTACCATCTCAACGCCTTCAGGTAATGATACTACGCCTGTTACGTCGGTCGTTCTGAAATAAAACTGAGGTCTGTATCCGTTAAAAAATGGTGTATGTCTTCCACCCTCTTCTTTAGTAAGGATATATGCCTCTGCTTTAAACTTGGTATGAGGTGTTATCGATTTGGGAGCTGCCACAACCTGCCCGCGCTCTACGTCTTCCCTCTTTGTTCCTCTAAGAAGAAGGCCTACGTTATCACCAGCCTGTCCCTGATCAAGAATCTTTCTGAACATCTCAACTCCGGTACATACCGTTTTTGTGGTGTCCCTGATTCCTACGATCTCAACTTCTTCACCAACTTTAACCATACCTCTTTCAATTCTTCCGGTTACAACCGTTCCACGACCGCTGATGCTGAATACGTCTTCAACAGGCATAAGGAAAGGTTTGTCTGTTTCTCTTACCGGCTCAGGGATGTCTTTATCAATTGCATCCATCAGTTCATAGATTGGTTTAGCGGCCTCATCGTCAGCACTGTCGCACTCAAGACCTTTTAAAGCGCTGCCTCTGATAATTGAGATGTTGTCACCGTCAAATTCATATTTGCTCAAGAGTTCTCTGAGCTCAAGTTCTACAAGCTCGATAAGCTCTTCATCATCTACCATATCGCATTTGTTAAGGAAAACAACGATGTTTGGTACACCAACCTGACGTGCAAGAAGAATATGTTCTCTTGTCTGGGGCATAGGACCGTCATCAGCACCAACAACAAGGATAGCTCCGTCCATCTGAGCGGCACCTGTGATCATGTTTTTAATATAGTCAGCATGACCCGGGCAGTCAACGTGAGCATAATGTCTGGTTTCTGTCTGATACTCAACGTGAGCTGTTGCAATTGTTATCCCGCGAGCTTTTTCTTCCGGAGCCTTATCTATAGAATCAAAGGGCACAAACTCTCCTCCGCCCTTCAATGCCATCAGCTTTGTTATGGCTGCGGTCAGTGTGGTCTTACCATGGTCAATATGTCCGATCGTACCAACGTTTACATGCGGCTTGGTTCTTTCAAATTTTTGTTTAGCCATCGTTATCTCCCTGTAGAGTAAAAACTCAAATATAAACTTTAATTACTTACTTATTAAGTTATGAAGCCCACGACCGGGATCGAACCGGTGAACCTCATCCTTACCAAGGATGTGCTCTACCTACTGAGCTACGTGGGCGAATAGCCATAAATAAGCTATATTATTACAAACAAAAATGGAGCGGGAAACGGGATTCGAACCCGCGACCCTCAGCTTGGAAGGCTGACGCTCTAGCCAACTGAGCTATTCCCGCCCATTAAAAAAGGATACGATTATTACTCTTAAGGTGGTGGAGAGGGGAGGATTTGAACCTCCGAAGGCTGAGCCGGCAGATTTACAGTCTGCTCCCTTTGACCACTCGGGAACCTCTCCATTTTTTGTATCCCTTTATGAAGCCAGCAGAGGGACTCGAACCCCCGACCCACTGATTACAAATCAGTAGCTCTACCAACTGAGCTATGCTGGCGCATATTTCAAAAAAATGAATCCTGGAGAATAAATACATATTGAAAATTAATCAACATCGGTATTTAGCCAATTTCACAGGTAACCACGACCAAATGGCTATTTTCTTCATTTTTCTTTCATTTTCTTTGAATTAATAAAATATACTCTTTTTTCAAAATTTTCTCTACCCTTTTTTTAAATATTTAAGGGATTTGGAAATATCTTTTAAACCATGCTGTTTATAAAACATTGTTAAGAGCAATTTTATTAATAAAACCAAAATATAATAATCTATTTTGATTTATTTTAATATGCACAAAACAATAAAGGGAAATGCTTCTGAGGAAAAGATTAGCTAAAAAGGCTTGGATTTATAGTTAGAAACACCAGTTTAACTGATGATATTCATACTCGCTATATAGCTATCAACCTGTTGTTTACCGGAATATAAATAAAGAAATCATCCAATTTGTAATCCAGTAAAAAATATTTTTATAAAAAAGCATTCTTTATTATTTTGAAAAAATATTTCAGGGGCTCTTCTATATGCTAATAAAAAAAAATGCAATAAAATTCTTCAAATTTTTAAAATATTTTTTTGGTTCACCTGTTTCTCATTTATTTAAATTTGTATTATTATTTTCATTAATGTATTGAATGCAATGTACCGGGTATGATATAAATCAAACCTTAATTTAAATCAGGAATTATTGAAGGAGGAAACTATCATGATATCACTGATTGGCGGAATAATAGCAGCTCTTTTAGGTATTTTTTTTCTTGCTCAATGGTTTGAGCCTTTTCTTCTATTGTTAAAGGCAACTATCCCTGCACTTTTTATTCTTGGCGGCGGTCTTGCAGCTTATCTCGGATATGAAGAGATTAAAGACAAAACAGAAGCAGACAGCTCAAGTGAAGAAAATGTCGAATTAAAGAATCAGGTAGAAAGCCTTAAAGAAGAACTCAGGGAACTGAAAGGTGAAAAAGAAAAAACAGGTGATGAAGATAAAGAGTAAGAATACAGATATTTTCAGATAGTTTTTGCTTCGCCTAAAATTACGGATAACATAATTAAAAAGGAGACCCAGATCAATAAGGTCTCCTTTTTATTTTTATACTCTATTACTTAATTTTAATTATCTGCACTGAATTTCAAGACTGTTAAAAAAGTAGCCGATCTCAAATGCTGCTGTCTCAGGAGCATCTGATCCGTGAACAACATTCTTTTCGATATCAGTTGCAAAGTCTCTTCTTATTGTACCTTCCGCCGCATCATCTTTGTTTGTTGCGCCCATAAGTTCCCGGTATGAAGATATTGCATCCTCTCCCTCAAGAACCATCACCATACACGGTCCTGAAGACATAAAATCCGTAACACTGTCAAAAAAAGGTTTTCCCTCATGCACAGCATAAAAACCTGCTGCCTGCTCTTTGGTCATTTTAATCATTTTGGCCGCAATGATCTTCAGATCCTTTGCTTCTATTCTGCGGATAACCTCGCCAATCAGATTCTTGGCAACACCATCCGGCTTCACGATTGAGAAAGTTCTTTCTTTCATTTATAAATTATACCTCCTGTATTCTATTTTCATTGACCATAGTAACTTTTAATTGATATAGAAGCCCCTATAAAGACTAAGTGAGCAAATCAGTCAAGCTTTTTTTAGATAAAACGGCATTAACATTTATATAGTACCTGGCTGTGAGAAAGGATTACAGTAAATATGGATAAGAATAAGCAAAGATTTGAAGAAGTACATGCATTTCAGTTCCGATGTCATCCCGGAGTATCATGTTTTACAAACTGCTGTCAGGATATAAATATAATTCTGACCCCCTATGATGTCCTAAGGATGAAAAACGGCCTTGGCATGACATCTGAAGAATTTCTTGATAAACACACAATTATAGTACCCAAAGAGGGAAGGCTTATCCCGATAGTCATTCTGAAAATGAATGAAGATGATAAAAAATGCCCCTTTGTTACAAAGGAGTCAGGATGTCAAATCTACAATGACAGACCCTGGCCATGCAGGATGTATCCGCTTACACTCAATGATGACGGAACATACAGCCTTATAACAAATGCCGAAAGATGCAAAGGACTTGAAGAAAAAGATATAAATAAGATAATTGACTGGCTCCACACCCAGGAAGTTGAAGAATATGATGAACTGAATGAATTTTTATCGAGCCTTACTATCCAGCTTCAGTCGCAGAAAATCAATGTTGATAACCCGCAGATTCAGCAGATGATATTTATGTCCCTTTATAATATCGACAAATTCCGCAAGTTTGTATTTGAGAGTACGTTCCTTGACAGACTTGAGGTTGAAGAAGATATACTTGAAAAGATCAAAACCAGTGATACAGACCTGCTGAAATTTGCCTTTGAATGGATTAAATTCGGAATGTTCGGCAAGAAGGTATTCTGGGTAAAAGAAAAACCTCAAACAAAATAGTTTATTTAAAGGTTTCCCATATTATGCCTCACATTCTTGCGCAGATTTCACCCCAGAGAAGCACTCAATACAGTAAAATAGCCACAGCACTTGCCCCGGTTGAGCTCAAGTTGAGCCCCCTGGGGCAGTTTATTTTATCCATAGAACCGATAGAATTCGGCAGGCAGGAATACCTGAAAATATCTCTTTCTGCTGACAAAATGGATGAAAGCATTTTATATGAACTGGCAAACCTCTCCATGACAGGAAGTTTTTTCAATTACTATGAAACACTATCCTCAATCGAAGGACCGTTCTTAAAACCCATAAAAGTTTCCTACACAAACTCATTGCCTGTAGATTTCCCGTTAACAAGAAGGTACAAGGGAAAGACCAATGAGATGTTCACCCATTTTTTATGCAACATCGCCCGATACAGCAGCAGTTTTTCCGACTGCAGATGGAAGGATCTCAGGATTCTCGATCCTCTTGCAGGAGGCGGAACCACTCTTTTTACAGCAATGTATCTCGGAGCTGATGCGGCAGGAATTGAAAAACGTTCGAAAGATGTTAAATCGACTGTTACTTTTTTAAAACAGTATATGAAAGAACAGAATATTTCCTGCAAAGTAAAAGAGGAAAGACTTAAAAAATCCATCAATAAAAACTGGTTTAATATCGGCGCCGCTGATCAGCGCTGCCTGCTGGTAAGCGGAGATGCTGCAGAGGCGGGATATCTGACTACAGGCTTTAAAAAACCCCACTGCATCGTAACCGACCTTCCCTACGGTGTTCAGCATGGGGGAGATATAACAGAGCTTCTTATAGATGCTGTTCCGGAATGGCTTTCGCTACTGCTTCCCGGCGGAACAATTGTAATGTCATGGGATTCATCACGCTTTTCGCGCCTTGAGATGAAAGGCCTTTTAGAAGCCGCTTGTGAAATTAATATACTCGATGACCAGCCCTACGAAATGATGACACACAGGGTAGACAGGGTAATCAGGGAGCGGGATGTAATAGTTATAAAAAAGGACGAATAAGAAAAGTGCTGACATGGTTAATCTGTCAGCACCCTTATCAATAAAAATTATTCAACAACCACATGCGTCTTCCCATCTGTTATCAATTCAGGGACAATATCTTCATTAAGATCAACCCCAAGGCCGTTACCTTCAGGCGGATAAAGATACCCCTTTTCATAGCGAGGTGAGCTCAATCCAAGGTCATTTGGAATCGGACCTCCGTCAGTTTCAATAAGATCGTGCATATTAAGTGGTCCAATGGATTCCTGCTGGATATTCCCAAGCCACTCTGTAGAGCATAAAAAATGGGCCTCCACAGCTGCGCCCAGGCCTGAATTTATCATGCATCCGGTCATGACATTCATACCCACTGCTTCGGCAACAGCAACAAATTTTTTAGATTTATGAATCCCGCCTGCCTTTGGTACTTTGAGGAAAAATCCGTCAACAGCATCACGCTGTGCCAGTTTAACAAGATCATTTAGCTCTGCCGCAGCTTCATCGGCAAAAATGGGTACCGAAGTTTTACGGCGCAACCTGGCCAGCCCGTCTATATCCCAGCGCGGAATAGGCTGCTCAGCCAGAAAAAGATCATATTTTTCAACCTGCTTAAGGAACCGCAGGGCACGCATGTAATCCCATCCGCCATTGGTATCAGTCATAACATTCACACTGCTTCCCACAGCCCGGCGCACTTCGGCAACCATCTCGACATCTTCTTCAATAATATTATGTCCCACCTTCAGCTTGAGCCCTTTATAGCCTGCACTGACCAGTTTCCGGGCATTATCAGCCACTTCATAAGGCGTCCCGGAAGACATCACATAGGCAAGTTCTATTTTTTCGTTGGCCTTTCCGCCAAGATACTGGTAAAGAGGCACGCCCATGGCTTTGGCCACCAGATCATGAAGAGCATAGTCTACAAGGGCCTTGGAATGGTAATTACGGTAAACTGTCTTATCCATTCGGGCAATTATAGTCTCGATTTTAAAGGGATCCTCACCAAGCAGAATTTCAGGGCCGTAAATGCGGCTTACATTATATAGAATTGACTCCTGGCTTTCACCCATATACCACATGGAGGTATCACCGCATTCCGCAATACCTGTAATTCCTTCATCAGTATGGATTTTAAGCAATACGCTGTGAGCCCAGTTAACTGCACCGCCGGACATAATGATAGGTTTTACAAACTTGATGGATAATGGGACACATTCAATCTTTGTAATCTTCATAATTGACCCCGTATTGAAGTTAACTATTAGTTTGGAGATTGAATTATACTTCAGGATGATTATTAATCAAATATTTTTTCATTGGGATAAAAAAAGGCCGGTTTCCCTGATTTTAAAAGGGAAACTGGCTAGAATAATATTGTAAAATCTATGGACCTGGTTATTTATTTTCCTGAGGCCCGATATATCCGTCCCGCTCACGTATGAGCTTATCGATCTCCTGGCTGTTTTCTGCAAGAAACCTGAACATCTGTTCGGATTTGGATTTTATCAGCATCTCATTTCCGCCTGAAATAACGGATCCATTTAATAACATGCCTTTTTTATAAAGATATAAAACAATGGTATCATCAGCATCCAGTTGTATTTCAAACCTGTCGGCAAGATACTCAAGCCATTTCCCGTACTCTTCGGGATGTTCCAGATGCTCCAGAGGGACATTCATTTCCATACTGAGCGGCTGCTGAGCACCGGGCATGATGTTTGAGCCTCCAAGATAGTCAAATATATGAGCCAGTTCGTGAACAAACGTTGCTTCATTTATATTTGGCGATATGGCAAGGTAAAGATTATCCGGGTCTGTCGGAAGTGTTTTGAGCACATTTATAAAGACGCCTCCGCCTCTTCCGTCGTCAGCCTTTGAATGTGTACTGCTGAACAGATTGAGATCGGAATATTCTTTTAAGTCAACAAGCTTTATTCCCATTTTGTTGCCGGTAAGTTCTTTTATATCAAGGGAATCAATAATCTCCCTGCATCTTCCATAACTTACTTCCGGAAGGCTGGTAATTCTGAGGCTCATTTCTTCGGTAAATTCACCCATATTGTCCAGGGCAAACTCTTCTTCTTTACCCATATGACACTTTTTAAATTTCTTTCCGCTGCCGCATGGGCATGGATCATTTCTGCCAACTTTCATGATGTTACCTTTCAGTCTAAAATTCTATTTCTGTGCATTGTCAGGGTTTTAGTCGGCAATGGGCTCTCTTTGCCTGTCTCAGGGTCAAGCTGATGTCTGTAGGACATTTTTACACCCTGCGTTTCTTCCATCCACTCCCAGCCCTTTACAAAATAGGGACATTCATCATTAAAGCAGACCCAGTGAAATGGATCATTGGCCCATGTCGATTCTTCAGGCGGCACCCATTTTTTCATTTCTACACTGCAGTGGGGACATTTTGGTATTTCATTACTTTCCATTTTTCAATCTCCCTAAATAAAGAACCAAACTCCCACCTGTTTAAATGAAAGTCTGGTTCTATTGATTTACTACTATAAAGAATGATTAGGCGAAGGTGTCCATATCTTTTTTATAATCTTCCTTTACCTTCATCAAAAATAATGCAACAGGTCTGAATGCCAGATGAGCCCATTTTGCAAAGGGAACTTCAAGCACCAGCATCGGTATTGCCACCATCATATGAATCACATAAAGAACATATGTAGGCATTGGCCAGTCAAGCAGCCTGGTAAAGTGGATAAAAATACCTGTCAGTGTAGTCAGCTGGAGAAGAATAAGGAACATCCAGTCTGTACCATGACTGTTTTTATAGGGAGTTTTTTCCTTTTTCAGACGTCCTATTATCGCATAGGTAGTACCGTACATAATTGCAAATGTGGAGTAGTAACCAAGCAGACGCCAGGGATGCCAGATAGGATAAATAACATCACGCTGAAACTGCAGATTCTCCCAGGAGAGCCCTATTACATGAATTCCGCCGGCAAGAAAACCTACAACAAGCAGGAAGACCGTGGCATAACCTGTCATGATCATAAGGTGAACAAACCACTGCATCTGATCGGTACATTTACTGAACTGTTTCTGGGTAAGAAAATGAACAACCAGTTCCCATGCATTGCGTATATATACACCAAGCGGGATTTTCCCCCACAGATCCCCCATGACAAACTTTGCACACCGGTAAGTATTGCTGAGCAAAAGAAGTGCCAGGATGGTACCCATTATCATATCACCGATTTCGACTGCAGGAGCAGGCCATACTGAATTGATATGGGCATGTTCCATATTCGGGTTTGCAGCATGGAAAAAGGTGAGCAACAGACCTATAAAAATTGCAACAACCGCGACTGCAGCATATTCAAATATGTGAGATGTGTAGAATTTTTTGGAAAAACCGGTCCAGTCGTATCTTGATGTCAGATATCTCCTCATGGACATCATAAATTCACCCGGATCAGCGCCTCTCGGGCAGTTATCCGAACAGTCACCGCAGTAATAGCACAGCCATGGTTCCGGACTCTGTAGTATTTTGTCCTTCATACCCATCTGCGCATATTTTATAAGTTTACGTGGAAAAGTAGTGTCCTTTTCTGAAAGTGGACATATTGCAGTACAGTTTCCACAGTGCATACATTTATTAGCATCGGTAAGACCAAATGCCTTGAGATCCTTCATAAAATTCGGATCAACTTTTACGCTCATAAATACACCTCCGCCTCTTATTAAAAGATATGTTCATGAACCCGCTGAAGCTTTTACAGGTACCATAAACTTATTACCAATTACCAGCCCTTAAAAGGATTAGGACCAATTTCTTCAATCGATTCGGCAAATTCATCCAGCATTGCCGGGAGTTTATCATAATCAACTATGGACACAGCCTCAAATCGAACCCTTTCGGATTCCAGCGCAAGCCTGTCCAGAGTTTCCGAAACCTTACTCAGCCTTATTTCTGAAAGCTCACTTCCTTTTATAAAGTGACACTGGTAATCGTCACCGTGTTTACATCCAAGGAGGAATACTCCGTCAACACCCTTGGACATTGAGTCAGCTATCCAGACAAGGTTCATGGAACCAAGGCATCTTAAAGGAACCACCCTTACCCATGCATTATATTTCATCCTGTGCAGTCCTGCCATATCCAGTGCTGGATAGGCGTCATTTTCACAGGCAAGAACCAGAATCCTGGGTTTTTCTTCATCCTCTTCAGGTATGTTGATGGATTTTATAACATCTCCGATTATGGGCACTGAATAATTCTTAAAAGAAATAATTCTTTCAGGACAGGCACCCATACATACACCGCATCTGCGGCATCTTGTGGGCTGCGGCAGCGGGTTGGCCTTTTCGTCCTCATTAATAGCGCCAAATGGGCACTCAACAGTACAGCGCTTACACTGTGTACAGCGCTTCATTTCAAAGTGAGGGAATGTCATATCCCCTGCTCTTGGATGAACAGCAGCGCCCTTAGAAGTAAGCTCAATACACTGGATTGCCTTCATGACTGCACCGGCAGCATCTTCTGTTGCTGTTCCGATACCCATCGGTCTTCTGATGGTTCCTGCCGGGTAAATACCTGTACGCCTGCTTTCATATGGAAAACATATGAAGTGAGAATCAGGAAAATCATTATTAAGAGCCGGAAGTTCAGGCCCCTGGCGATATTCAAGGTTAAGAAGGTTTGACCTTCTTATTACATCAAGAGGAACATCCAGATCTTCTTCGTCATCGGATTCAGCCTGCTGTTCCTTTGTTATGTCTCTGCCGAATGCAGATACTGTTACCATACCTGTTGCAAGAACAACCATATCAAGGTTATCGATTAAAACTCTTTCACCAAGAAGTTCATCATCCGCTTCAACAGCCAGTCCGCCGTCTACTTTTACCTCAGGATCCTGGCACCTGATAAACACGATTCCAAGTTCCTGTGCGGCTCTGTAGAGGTCTTCGGACTGACCCGGAGTTCTGATCTCCTTGTAAATAATATATACGCCGGCATCAGGATTCTGCTGTTTTACTCTTATGGCCTGTTTCAGAGAAGCTGTACAGCATACTGATGAACAGTAGGGCAGATGTTTGGGATCACGGCTGCCTGCACACTGAAGGAATGCAATATTTTCAACATCCTTATTATCACTCGGTCTGGCTATTTTGCCTTCTACCGAACTTTCTTCAAACATGGCGTTTGTAATAACATCGGGAGACTGCCCATAGCCGAGTTTTGCATCCAGCTTTTCAGGGTTATAGGGCTTCCAGCCGGCAGCAAGCACAACAGCGCCTACTTTATGCTCCGCAATACCGTCGCTCTTTTTCACTTTTGCTTTAAATATGCCTGGTCCGCCGGATACACTCTCCATTGTTGAACCGGTATATACTGTAATTTTTTCATTTTCGGTAACTTCCCTGATAAGTGCAGGAAGGTCATTTGCGGTAACTTCCTTAAAGGGAGACACTGCGATTTCCTTTACATTCCTCTGAAAACCGCCAAGCTCATTTTCCTTTTCCACAAGAACCATTGAGTACCCGGCTTTTGCTCCTTCAAGAGCAGCGTTAAGGCCGGTCAATCCGCCGCCCACAACAAGGATATCCCTTGAGAATTCCTCTTCAGGTTTATATCCTTCGGGAAGTTCCATACCGTTTATTTTTGTAATACCCATACGAAGGTAATCTTCAGCCATCAGCTGGGTATCTTCATCGTTTTCTTTCTGGCACCAGACAACCTGTTCACGCAGATTGACTCTGTCAACTATACAGCCCTCAAAGTCAAAGGTGTCATACATTACTCTTGGCGAGCAGGCTGCTATGGCTATAGTGTTGATACCTTCATCAGCCATATCTTTTTTAATAAGCTCAACACCTTCTTTGCTGCAGAGATTTGCATGTTTTTTACAGATCGGCACACTGAATTCATCAGTTGCAATCTGGGAAAGCTGGTCAATATCAAGGGCATCTCCAATGCCACACCCCGTACAAATATATACTGCGCTCTTTTTTTCCATTAGGTCTACCTCCTGACGATGGACTGAATAGCTTTAAGGGCTGCGGCAGTTCCATCCTGAACCGCTTCCGAAACGTTCATTGGTGATCTTGAGCATCCGGCGCCGGTGATTCCTGGTTTGGGGTCCTTCGAGGCGATGAACCCATATTCATCATAGGGGATAGAGACAGGAAGGGGAGTATCTGCAGTATTCGGCTCCATTCCGGTTGCAAGGACTACCATATCAACACACAGTTCGCTTATCTCTTCTGTGGTAGTATTTTCAACTCTCAGGACCAGAGCCTTTTCATCCTCGCTCCGTTCTATTTTGGCTACTTTCCCCTTGAAGAAGTTAATTTTTTCATCTTTTTTCACATTGGTATAAAAAGCTTCAAGGCGGTCAGTGGCCCTTATATCGATATAACAGATGTAGATTTCCGCATCAGGGTACTGTTCCCTCACGTAGTTTGCCTGTTTCATTGAGGCAAGGCAGCATATTCCGGAACAGAATGGAAGATGATTGATATCTCTTGATCCTGCACACTGTACAAAGGCAATGCTCTTTGGTGCTTCACCGTCTGAAGGTCTTACTATTTTTCCCTTTGTCGGTCCGCCCCAGGAGGCAAGTCTTTCCATCATTACATTGGTGATAACATCAGGATAGTTCTGGAAACCGTAGGTTTCCAGTTTGGAAGGATCATATGGTTTCCAGCCGGTTGCCCAGACAATTGAGCCGACCTTGAGATCCACTGTTTTTGTTTCCATATCAAGCTCAATTGCCTCATATGGACAGGCATCCTTAATCTTCTGAGCCTCACCGCTCTTTACCAGGGAAGGATCAAGCACATACCTTGCAGGGTACGCCATATCATGAGGAAGATAGGCTGCCTTCATTTTATTCATGCCGTAATTGAAGGGGTTGTCAATCTCTGCGTCACATACTTCGGCGCATTTACCGCAGGAAGTACATTTCTCGTTTACATAGCGGGGACTGATTTTTATCTTAACGTCATAATTGCCCTCATCACCGGAGATGGAGTCAACCTCTGCCATTGTAAAAAATCTGATCCTCGGGTTCTGCCTTATTCTTCTGAAGTTGATTTCAAGTCCACAAGAGGGCGGGCACATCTTGGGGAAATAATTATGAAGCTGAGCAACTCTTCCCCCGAGATAGGGGTTCTTTTCTACAATATAGGTATCATAGCCTGCTTCAGCTGCTTCGATAGCCGTGGTGAGTCCGCTGATTCCACCGCCGACTACCAGAATACTTTGAGTCTCTGTATTTGTCATACTAATCCTCCTCAACTATTTTGGCAAGAATACATTCACAACAAAAAATATATAAAGTATTAAAATAATTACTTAATATAAAAAAACGCGGTTTAAGGCACAGTGTTTACCGGCATAATCCCTGTCTCATACGGCAAACGATATACCTTAAACCGAAATTTATTGCCTGTTCTATATACAAGAAGTACATTACCTAATCAATAAAAAATGTCTTTTAAAACAATCCCTTCTACATCATACTGTATTTCGGTCCGCCTCCGCCCTCAGGCGGGACCCATGTGATATTTCCATAGGGGTCTTTGATATCACAGGTTTTGCAGTGAACACAGTTTGAAAAATTAAGTTTAAGTTCTTTTTTACCGCTTTCTTCATCAACTTCCATTTCATATACATTGGCAGGGCAGAACCTTACACATGGATGCTGAAAATCTTTTGCACACTGAACATAGCAGATATCATAATCTTTTATGTGCAGATGCGGCGGCTGATCCTCTTCATGAGTGGCACCGGAATAATAGACGTCAGTCTCCTTGTCAAAGGTTATTTTTCCGTCATATTTAATATCACCTTTTTTCTTTGGTGATACTCTTTCAGTGCCGTACACCTGATTGACCTTTTTTAAATGTGTATGATCAGGTGCTGATTCGAGGCGGGCCTTAAATATGCTTCCGCCAAGAAGTACCTGGGCTCCCGCTGTGACAAACCCTCTGTATAGGCCCTTTTCCATTGCCTGATGAAAATTACGGGACTTATACAGTTCTTTCAGTTCTTTTGTCTCCATCAGACTGTCCCGGTATTTTTCAAGACGACCTGTTGAAAAATCATCATTTAAAAGGCAGTCAAAAATGGTTTCGGCAGCCACCATTCCGGATCTCATGGCAAGATTTACACCTTTAATCTTAATGGCATTAAAAAGATTGGCAGAATCTCCAATTATCATGCCTCCGTCAAAGGTCAGCTTTGGAACAGAGAAATAACCGCTTACCGGAACGGATTTTGCGCCGTACTGAAGCATTTTACCATCCTTGAGCAGTCCGCTTATAACAGGGTGTTTCTTTAATTTCTGGAATTCGCGGTGAGGATCAAGGAAGGGATCACTGTAATCGAGACTTACAAGGTGACCGATACTTATTTTGTTGTCTTTCATTCCATAGACAAAACCACCGCCAAAGGTATCATTTTTCAACGGGTAACCCATTGTGTGAATAATTTCACCGGGATCGAGTCTTTTTTCAGGAAGCTCCCAAACCTCCTTAACACCAACTTCATAACCGGCCGGATTTTTATCCGCATCAAGATAAAAACGCTTTGTAAGCTGCTTGGTAAGGCTGCCTCTCGACCCTTCGCCGAATACGGTAACCTTTGCATGAAGATCAATGCCCGGTTCAAAATTGCTTTTTTTACCTCCGTCATGGGCAACACCCTGATCGCCTGTTCTGACGCCGATAACACGATCACCTTCATAAAGAACCTCTACACCCGGAAACCCCGGAAAAATATCAACTCCGTTTTCTTCCAGAAAACCGGTAAGCCATTCATTGAGTCTTGATACGGACACAATGCAGTTCCCGTGGTTATCCAGAGGGTTAAGCCCTTTTGGTGACAGATTCATTGGCAGTTTATACTGCCCTTTCGGGGAAAGGAAATATACTGTTTCCTTTTTAACCTCACCTTCAACAGGTGCACCTCTGTCCAGGTAGTCCGGTACAAGTTCCTTCAAGGGTGTCGGATCTATTGCCGCACCGGATATTCCATGGGCGCCCGGGAAAGGCCCCTTTTCAAGGACAGCTATCATTACTTCATCAAGATTCTTTCCTTTGCCGTCCTCATTTGATTCGTTATATTTCTTAATCAGATTAGAAAGGTGGAGGGCACTGCTTAATGACGCGACCCCACCGCCAACAAAAAGCACATCCACTTCCATAACTTCATGATTCTCAGCCAAAACCGTTCTCCTTCTATATAGTAGTAAAATTCACAAGAGTTTACACCAATTCCGGATACATTACTGCACAACAGCTATAAGGCTTAGAAATATAAACAAAAATTTTTCGATGTTTTACCATATCATTTTGCACGATTGCAAGTATTTTTGTGAAATTCATCACAAGCACACGAATCGTAAAATATACTAATATAACTATGAAAAAAGGATGTTATAAAAACGCTTTACACTGTTGCATAACTGGGTAAAAACTCATAAATAAATTATCTGTTTTTGCACAGCATATTAAAATTTATCCTCAATCATTTCTTCTGTAATATCTTCTTGATTTTGCTGCATTGCATACAAACGGGCATAAAACCCGTTTTTTGCTATCAGCTCAGTGTATGTCCCCTCCTCTATTATCCTGTGATCATGGATCACAATAATGCGGTCAGCATTTTTTATAGTGGAAAGACGATGTGCAATAGTCAGGCATGTTCTTCCTTTCATGAGGGTAATCAGGGCTTCCTGAATCTGTGTCTCAATCAGGCTGTCGATATTGCTTGTTGCTTCATCAAGTATCAGTATCGACGGATTCCTTAATATTGCCCTGGTTATCCCGAGCAGCTGCCTTTCACCCTGAGAGATATTTAAACCCCTCTCTGTGAGGACGGTATCATACCCCTTCGGCAGTCTGCTTATGAAATGGCCTGCATTTGCCAGCCTTGCGGCTTCCATCATCTCTTCCTCTGTGGCATCCTGATTCCCATAGAGCAGGTTTTCACGTATTGTTGTTGCGAAAAAGAAAGGTTCCTGCAGAACGACCCCCAGATTTGATCTCAGGGTATTTAGCTCCATATCCCTGAGGTCAGTTCCGTTGATACTTATAGAACCCCGGCTTACATCATAAAACCTGTTAAGAAGATTAATCATCGTTGTCTTTCCGGCACCGGTAGGCCCTACGATAGCGACCACACTTCCGAGCGGAACAGTCAGATTTATATCTTCAAGAACAGGCTTGCCCTCTTCATATGAAAAGCATACATCTTTAAAGACTATATCTCCTTCTTTAAAGGGAAGTGAGTCTGACTTTTCCATAATAGCGGGCTGTTTATCAATAATTTCAAAAACTCTTTCTGCGCCTGCAAGAGCTGCCTGGATTACATTATAAATCCCTGATATCTGGGCAACAGGCCATAGAAAGTTTCTTGAATACATTATAAAGCTGGTAAGAAGACCGATAGAAAAAACATCGCTGTTACCCAGAACAAGGTATCCTCCTATACCGACTATAAGGGCAAGAATAACAGAGGTTATCAGCTGCATTACAGGGAAAAAGATATGCGACAGCATTTCAGCTGCAGCACCTGCATCTCTTGCTTCAATGCTAACCCTGTCAAAATCCCGAATTTCTTCTCTTTCCATACCAAATGTCTTTATGACCTTTACACCTGATACGGCTTCCTCCACCTTTGAACTTAAATCAGCTATTTTCTGCTGGTTGACCCTGAAGGCCTTCCTTACCTTTACTCCGATTACTGCAGCTACAAAAGCCATAACCGGAATAGTAGCGACAACAATCAGTGTAAACCTGATATTAAGCATAAGCATGGCGCCGAGGGTCATTATAACGGTTAAAAGGCCGCGCAGACCTTCACTGAACACATTATTAACACCCTGCTCGATCGCTTCAATATCATTGGTCAGGCGTGACATGATTTCGCCAACATCTTCTTTATCAAAGTAAGACATTGACAATTTCTGGATATGATTAAAGGCATCCTGCCTCATCCTGAAAATAATATTATTGGACGCTTTGATAAGGGCGATTCTGGTAAAGGCCTCTGTAAACCAGGCGCCTGCATATATTATAACAAGAAGCACAACCTGCCTTAAAAACAGCGAAAGACTGTGTTCTTTTTCAAGATATTCGGTAATGGCATTACCAAGTACTGCAGGGCCGGCTACACCCAGGAAAACACTGATAAATATGATAACTGCAGAAACTGCCAGCAGTATTTTCTGCGTTCCGAAATAGGCAAAAAGCCTTTTAAACGAGCCTTTTACATCTTTGGCAGACTCTATCATATGAGGACCGGGACCAGGCCCGCCCGCCCTCGGTTTTCGTTTTTTTATATTATCTTTATTTTCCATTAAAGAACTTCCCTGGCCATCTAATGTATAAACTCATTTTGTGTCTCAGCGATCTGTCTGTATATTTCATTGCTGCCCAAAAGCTCTTCATGGGTTCCGATTCCGATTATTCTGCCCTTATCCATTACAATGATCCTGTTACTTTCTTTAATGGTCTTTATTTTCTGACTGATAATAAGCACTGTGGCATTATTCAGTTCATCATAAATTCCTCTGGTAACCTTTCTTTCGGTTTCAAGGTCAAGGGAAGAGGTAACATCATCAAGTATTATTATGGAAGGATTTGAAGCTATTGCCCTGGCTATTGCCACCCTCTGGCGCTGACCTCCCGAAAGCCCTGTTCCTCTTTCACCAATAGATGAATCCCATCCCTTTTCTTCAATAAAGGAAAGGGCCTGGGCTATTCCTGCTGCACGTTCGGCAGTATCCTGCCCGCCGTCAGGATTTCCGTATAAAATATTCTCTCTGATTCCGCCGGAGAACAGGGTAGACTCCTGCAGGACAATGCCGATCTTTTTTCTCAGCCCGGAGGGATCATATTTTTTAATATCCACATCATCAACAAGTATCGAGCCCTGTCTTGGGTCATATAGCCTTGGTAATAAATTTGCAAGGCTGGATTTTCCGCTTCCGGTTCCGCCTATAATGCCGACTTTTTCTCCGGGCTCAATTACCAGATTAATATCACTGAGCGCATCCTCTCCGTCTCCATACCCGAATGAAACTGATTTCATTTCAATACGGCCTTTAATCTTATCAGCAGGTACAGGTATTTCAGGGGTATCAATATCCGGAATTTCCTGCATCAGTCTGAATATCCGTTCTGCGGAGGCGCTTGCCATGGACACAAAGTTTAAAACCATCCCAAGCATCATAAGTGGAAAAATTGACATCATCGCATAGTTGTTAAATGCGATCAGCTGTCCGAGGGTAAAACCTGTTGTACCGGCATTATAATTTTCTATAATTTCAGCTCCGCCAAGCCACAGGATTAATGTGACAGAAATATTCCCTAAAAAAAACATAAAGGGCATAAATGAGCCGAAAAGGTACCCGACCTTAAGAGATATCCTGTAGATACTGCGGTTTTTTATGCTGAATTTCTCAATCTCATGATCCTGCCTGTTAAAGGCCCTTACCACCTTTGAACCGGCCAGATTTTCCTGAAGAGTATTATTAAGCTCATCAAGCCTGACTCTCATCTTCATAAAGAGAGGACGCATGACGCTGACAAAGGCAAGGGACAGTATAAGCGTACCTCCCATGATAACCGACATTATTGAGGCGAGCCTGACATCAGTGAGAAACATGAAGATTATACTGCCGAATATTGTCACCATTGACTGGACAATCATGAAAAGGCCCATTCTGATAAACATCCGGACAGTATTCACATCGGAATTCAGCCTTACCATCAATTCCCCGGTCCGCCATTTATCAAAATTAACAAAAGAGAAGGATACAATCTTTTTAAACAGGTCACTTCTCACATCATGACTCAGCCCCTGTCCTACCCTGATAAGCGAAAAACCGCCGAAGAGATTGGCCGCATTTCCGACAAGTCCGAAAAGAAAAATGCCCGCAGCGCCGTAAATAATATTTTTACCGGTTCCGGCAACTATCCCCTCATCAATAACCCACTCGATAAGCTTCGGCTGCAGCATTGTGAAAATAACAGATAAGACAGTAAGGAACATGAAAAGCGTCATATGGCGCTTATAGTTTCTGAGGTAAGCAAAGAGTTTGAACAGATATATCATTAGTAATAGCCTGTTATATTAGCATTCAATAATTTGCCAAATTTTTAGCGGAGGGAATAATAGCACATAATATTGAGGTAAAAAAGGATATATTCAGGAGATAAAAAAAAAGCCTCTGCCGATTACTCGACAGAGGCTTATATCATTAGAAATGATTAATGCGAATTAGACACCGGGAATATTCCAGATATCTTTCTTGCACATTTCCCATTCGCCATTTTCCGGGTTGTAGCGGCAGTTGGCGAAGCATTTCCAGTTTTCTTCATCCATCTTGGGTGTATCTGCTCTGAAGTAGTATCCAGGCCATCTTGTCTCTTCTCTGAAGAGCATTGTGCGGATATGAGATTCTGCAATCCACATCCTCTGGATATTTTCCCAGGCTCTCATGAGTTCATGAAGATCTCTTGCTGCCATTTTGTCAGAATCCTCTTTGAGGTACTGCATAAGTTCGAGGCCTCTTTCAAGGTTGGCTTTGCTGGTCTTGAATGCAGCAGTAACGCCGCCTGCATATTCGTCCATGATCTTCTGAAGCCTGAACAGGAACTGCCTTGGCATGATGTACTCGGTGTTAACTTCAGGATCGGTATATTTATCTTTATTAGCTTCGAAAAGATCAAGAGGATTGAGAACAACCTTCTTCATTTCTTCTACTTTAGCCATATCGACAACCGGATCTGTACCTTTTTCTACGATGTACTGGATAGCTGCCTTACCGGCAATTCTACCTTCAGTATGAGAACCAGAAGAGAATTTATGGCTTGAAGCGCCTGATGCGTCACCTGTTGCAAACATAGCATCAACAGTTGTCATGTTTGCATATCCCCATTTGTAGGGAGTATCAAGATCTTCAGGACCGCTTACCCATGCACCTGAAGCACCGGAGTGAGAACCGATGAAGTAAGGTTCACAAGCTGCGATTTCAGAGTGTTTTTCTTCGGGTTTTACGTTGAGTGATGCCCAGAGAATAGCCTGAGATATTGTCATATCCAGGAAGTCTTCCCATGCTTCGCTTTCAAGTTCTTTCATTTTTTTCTTGAAGGCTTTGGGATCATCTTCGTATTTCTTTGCAAGATTCTGGATGGCTTCGTCTGTTTCCATGTACAATGGACCAAGACCTTCGTCAGTATCAAGCATACCAAGATAGTTTCTCAGGTTTGCAGGTATCGGTTTTGCAAGGCCGTAGGGAGCCCAGTTGTTGAGTTCGTCTTTTCTTACTGACATGTACTCGCCGCCCTCTGCACTGATAGCTCTTGACTGGAACAGAAGGAACCATGCGCCAACAGGACCGTAAGCATCTTTAAAACGAACAGGGATAAAACGAACTTCCTGACAAGTCATTTCAGCACCGGCCTGAAGTGTCATGTATGCACTTGAACCTGAGTTGAAAGGAGGATACCAGGAACGTCCAAAACCTTCACCGACTGAACGGGGTCTGAAGATATGAACAGCGCCGCCAAGAGCAACGATAGTTGCTTTTGCTTTGAATACGTAGAATTTTTCTTCACGTGTGCTGAAACCGATAGCGCCTACACACTTGTTGCCGTCCATCAGAGGATCGGTAATAAAAATTCTTTCGTAGATTTCGCCGCCTGCTTCGGCAAGGGCGTTTTTAGCTGCTTCAGCAACGAGAATCTTGTAGGACTCACCGTTGATCATGAGCTGCCATCTACCTTCATGAACGTATTTACCTTCTTCGTCTTTCCAGATTTTGAGGCCCCATTTTTCAAACATATGAACGGTACCGTCAACGTGACGGGCTATGTTGTATACAAGGTCTTCCCTTGAAATACCCATGAGGTCCTGACGAACGTAACGTACATAGTCTTCAACAGTATTGTCGCCGTCTTTTACGCCGACGTACTGGTTGATAGCTGAAAGACCCATTGCAACAGCACCAGACCTGTCGAGAGCGGCCTTGTCAACGAGTGTGATTTTAAGATTATTTTTCTTTGCCCAGTAAGCTGCTTCTGTTGCAGCTCCACATGCTGAAAAACCTCCACCAAGAATGAGGAGGTCGGTAGTTACTTCTACTGTTTCAAAATTTGCCATATTAAAATACCTCCTTTAAATTATTTGGGTGTTGGAAGAGCATCAAGACCGAGTACTGACGGTTCTGTTGCAAGTTCCGGGCTTGTAAGATCATCATGAGTAGCAAAGCCTGCCAATGGATCAGCAGAACCTTCCGGTGTTGTTCTTGTGGGGAATTTAAATCTTTTGATTGAACCGTCGCGGAATTTTACGGTCCACATAATATCTTCGGTACCTCTAAGCGGGGTAGCACTTGCGCCCATGGGCATAAAATCGGCGTAACCACGAACATCCATTGCCTGCTGAGGACAAAGTTTTACGCAGCACATACATTCCCAGCACATCATTGCATCACGGTTGTATGCCTTCATTCTTTCTTTATCCAAAACCATCAGGTCGTTGGGGCAGATATACATACAGGCAGTTCTATCCTGGCCCTTACAACCGTCACACTTCTCTGTAATCACATAACTTGGCATTTACTATACCTCCTGAGTTAACAAAATTTATAAAATTAAAGTACCTCAATTAATTGATTATAAATTAATTCAGTAGCGCTACACCTCCTTCCTAAAAACTATGTTTTTAATTATTTGGAATCATTTAGATTTTTAATAGTCTCCCTCAAAAGCCCAGACATAATCTCTGAAAAACCTTTTTCAGACTTTGTGCATTTTTTAACAAGCGTAGTTTTTATAATTAACAACAGGTACTGTCAAGAAAAAACAGGAACAACCCACATTAATTTAAGGCAAAAAATATTTCATTACAGAGCCTCTGCAGTGTCCGTCCATCTTCCCGGTACAGCCGTATTACAATAACTGCACCTTCCATTTTTCAGGCTCATAGAGCTTATAATATAACCGTCCCTTTTAATTATAATTCTGCCGCAGTTATGACAGTATGTGCTGGAGGCTTCATGACCGGGAACATTCCCGATATACACATAACGAATACCTTCCTCCATGGCCAGGCTGCGGAATTTTTCCAGCTGAGATACAGGAGTCGGGGGAAGTCTGTTGAGTTTATAGTTAGGATAAAACCTCGAAAAATGAAGGGGATAATCCGGGCCGAGCTCTTTAACTATCCATCCGCACATTCTTTTTATCATTTCAGGATCATCGATATAGGTCGGAACAACAAGTGTAGTCATTTCAAACCATACCCCTGCTTCATGAAGCCTTTTAAATGTATTCAGAACAGGGGGAAGAGTTCCGCCGTTAAGTGCCATATAAATTTTATTATCAAATGACTTGAGATTAATATTTGCCCCGTCAATAAACTTTGCAAGGGCCGAGAGCGGCGCGGCATTTATATAACCGTTTGAGACGAGCACATTTTTAATACCTGCCTCTTTTGCGCGCTCTGCAGTATCATACATGTATTCATACCATGTTGTGGCTTCGGAGTATGTGTAGGCTATTGAAGGTGTATTTTTTTTAAGCGCTGATTTTACCACATCGTCAGGAAAAAGTTCAAAATGATTCACATCTTCAGGTCTTTTCTGTGAAATCTCCCAGTTCTGGCAGTTGAGACATCTCAGGTTGCAGCCGGTTGACGCGATTGAAAACACGGAAGAACCCGGATAAAAATGGTTAAGAGGCTTTTTTTCTATGGGGTCAATATTACATGCACATGGATTTCCGTATGCAAGAGAATAAAGTTTTCCGCCAATATTTACCTTTGATCTGCACACACTCCTGTCGCCGGGTTTCAGATAACAGAAGTTGGGGCAGACAAGGCACCGGGTGTTCTCCCCTTTCTTTTCATAATACATTGCCTCGACAGACCATTTCCACGGTTTATCTGGCGCATCGCCTCTAAGGACAGTTCCCCTTATATTTTTACCGGAGCCGTCTCCGGCAAAAAATCCATTGCCCGGTCTGCCAAACAGGAGGATTGATGCACAGGCAGTCATGGACCTGATAAATTCTTTTCGGGTAAAAAGTTTCGCCATAGCCACCGGTCTTTTCAGGTATTATTAATTTCTGCCGCCTTTTATGATAATCAGGGCGCTCGTTATTTTAATCACAATTACTGTAATTATGGCCGCCTGAATTCCGGCAAGAGGAATTAAGAGAGTTCCGGCCAGAAGTGTTCCAACAGCGGCACCGGCAAGATCAGCAGCAAGACAGCCTGCAGCAGGGCTCATTTTTTCGCCGATAATTCCTGTCACAACAGGAAACTGAAATCCGCAGAAAGCTGAAAAAAGAATACTGTAGGATATAAACCATACCTGGCTGAGGTCTGTTTTAAAAAAACTGACCCACACATAATAACCTATCAGCAGGACAAGAATAAAGATTTCGGACAATATAAGCTCGGAGTAGTTTTTCTGTCTGAATGCACTTCCAAAGGCAGCGCCGGGCAGCAGACCGAATAGAAAGGCTGTTATTAAAAGCCCGATCTTTGAATACACATAACCGTACATTATCTGAAAGGAGTATATGACAAGCATCTCGACCGCCATACATGCTATACCCGATGAAAACAGAATATACTCTTCCTTTTTCATGAAAATAATATAGATAAAAACAGCAGCCAGAACAGCAATAAGAAAAATATTAGGACTCGTTCCGTGCTTTGAAAACCAGTCCTTAAATGCAATATTCAGCAGCCTTGGTTCATAATCGGTATTTATAAACTCTTCGGCATCAAGACTCTCAGCAAGCTGTGAAATGCGCTCCCTGCTGACATTACCGTGAAAGTAATACTGTATGTACCGGGTACCAATACCCTTTTCGGCAAGTCTTTCCGGTATCTCATAGCTGAGTTCCCGGTTACTGCACACAAAATAGACATTACTCCCGGGGACCATGATGACATTACTGAAATATTCTCCCACGGTATTGTAAATGGAAGAAAGCTTACTTTTTACGATATCGCTTATATAATTTTCATATGACTTTACATTAAAAGACAATACACCGTTTTCATTCAGTTTCTCACTTGCCGATCTGAAAAACTCCGAAGTAAAAAAACGGTTCACCTGGAAGGTATCCGGGTCGGGAAGATCCATAATAATCGCGTCATATTTTGTCTTGGCGGTTTTAAGATATGAACGGCCATCCAGGTTTATTATATTAAGCCGCGGGTCAGGTTTTAAAAGCCCGCTCTCCAACGCCATTTTGGTGAGTGCAGGATCAAGCTCAACATAGTCTATTTTTTCAGGATTGTATTTATACAGCTCAGGAAGTGTTCCGCCTATACCGCCTGATATGAGCAGGACATTTTTTATTTTATGACCGAGCTGGCACATGGGATAGTGAATTTTTTCTTCACTTCCGGTGATATCATCATCCGAATAAAGAGGAACTCCCGACTCCCAGAAGGTATGCTGAGACGCCTCCCTTGTTATCACAAGCCTGCCCATGGGTGTTTCCTTGTACCTGATAACATCTCCATACTGATGTTTCATGGTCATTTTCTCAATTCCGGAATTAAGCGAGCAGACATAAAACATGGCAGTTATAAACAGCAGTACTATTACGGCACGGCTTTTTTTTCTCTTAATCAAAAGGTTAAAAGATATTAATATAAGAAGACTTGAAGTTACAGCGATGGTTTTAAAGGGATTAAGCCAGTAAACCAGGAAAAAACTGAAAACAGCACCGCCAAGGATATCGCCTGCACTGTCCGTAAGATAAAGCTCACCGGATGTAAAATCGTAATAATTTGATTTTAAAAGGTCCAGCGCACCGGGCAGGATATAACCCGTTAAAAACGCATATGGTGCTGTAGTAACGGTTATATAAAAAAGTATCTGGTAAAAACCGGGGGATGCACCATGCAGGATAACCATATCCCTGAAATACCTGATAATTATGATTTGAAGCAGCGGCCATACAGCAATAAAAAAAATTAAAAGAGAGTAGCTTACAGCCCTGGACACCCTGAATATTCTGCTTGCATGGCTTCCTGCTCCGTTAAGAAGAAGCCACACAAAAAGAACAAGGGAGATTGTAATTTCATTGCCCTGAAACTGGGTAAGAAACTCCCGTACTGTTACAAGCTGGACGGTAATGGATGAAATACCGGTCCCGATTATTGACCATATAATTAGGCTTTTATTAACTCTCATTGCCATCTGCTGTCCGATGAGTAGAAGATAGTATCAGTGCTCCTCTTCAAAAGCCTGAACCTGGTATATATAAACAGTAAGCCCGCCCTTCTGCCACTCACTGCTGCTCAACCCAGCCTTCATGCAGAGATGTGACAAAAACTGTTCTTTATCCGGCAGCTGATCCCATACCTGGGGAAGAAACACTGCCTGAGCAAAACCTTTTTTTATTATAACTCCGTCTATCCCGGGCTTAAGTTTATCCAGAAGATCTTCTGCCCCGGAATATTCAAGAGGAACAGGCTCTGTAAGAATGCTTATTTCCACCCTGACATCATCCCACTCATCCTTTGAAAGGGGCGGAAAACGTGGATCTTTGAACGCTGCATTTATTGCATTGGTCTTTATCCCATCTATAAGTGACTCCTGAGGCAAAATGTGCCCTATACATCCTCTAAGGTTATGATTTCCTGTAGTAAGCGTTACAAAAGTACCGCGTTTTTCCTGATACTTGTCAGAATTTTCTTCTTCCGATTGAAGTTCTTTATTGAAAAGTCTGGCTTCGATAGTCTTTCTTGCAAGGGCAAGAAGAAACTCTCCCTCTTTTTCTGTAAGCTGACTTTTATCATTCATTTTAATCCCCTTATCGGTTTTGTTTTTGACTGGTTTATTTTCTGAGCCGGAAACCTTTAATGAAGCATGGGCTGTTGTATTTTTATAAAAACAGCCATAACAGAAGATCACCGTAAAAAGAGTGATAGCCTGTAAAACTTGTATTATATATTTATTTTTTTTATATTTCATCGTGCAGTTGTTTTTATAGATAAAATTATCCTATTAATACAACTTTGTCAAAAATATAAACCTGTTATATGAAACACTTACACCCAAAAGGACCAGTAAATTATGGAAAGCCTTAAAAGCAAAAAAGCCAGAGCCGAAAAAATATATGACCGGCTCGACCCGATATACACCTATGAAAAAACAGCGTTGAAATATAAAACGCCTTTCCAGCTTTTAATTGCAACAATCCTTTCTGCCCAGTGTACTGACAAGCAGGTAAATACAGTTACTCCAGGGCTTTTTAAAAAGTATAAAAAACCTGAAGATTTTATCAAGGCTCCGATTGCGGACATCGAAGAGGCAATAAGATCCACCGGCTTTTTCAGGAATAAAACAAAATCAATAAAAGGGTGCTGCCAGGGTCTTGTAGATATGTATGGAGGTAAAATCCCTAAAACCCTTGAGGAAATGATAAAGCTTCCCGGGGTAGGGAGAAAGACTGCAAACTGTGTGCTTGGAGCAGCCTATGATGTACCGGGAGTTGTTGTTGACACTCATGTAAAAAGGCTGTGTATAAGGATGGGATTTACGGAAAACAGCAATCCGGATAAAATCGAAGCAGACGTCATGAAAATACTGCCGGAAGACAAATGGCGGCGTTTTTCGGATATTCTTATATATCACGGAAGAGAAGTATGCAATGCCAGAAAGCCCGACCATGAAAGATGCCCGGTGGCAGATCTTTGCCCTTCTGCAAAAATATAAAACGATATATGACAGCGGGCCCAAAAGGCTTTTTTAAAAAAATCCGGGACAATGCTTCATCATTGTCCCGGTTGGATATCAGCGGAGATATGCAATCTCAAAAAACACACCGGAAAGATCCAACTCATCAGAACTGTCTGAAGGAGTCACTCCACTGATTACACCATCCAGGTCCAGTTTTACAAAACGATATCCCCATCTAAGATCGATATAGTCACGCCTTACCCCGACGGCGACCTCGGCCCTTAACGCCGAATCAAACCGGTTAGCGGGAAAATCGATATCATCTAAAATCTTAACATACCCCAATTGGAAAGATACTGTCGGTTTTACCGGGCCGAAATACTCAATCTGCCTGGTCTCGCCTGTGAATACCGGCCCCAATAGAACAGTGAATCCCTGAAGGTTGCTAGCACCGCCTGCACCTGCCCGGTCCATGCTCCCGCTGAAAATATCCCAGCGCAGTCCAGCCTCCACAGCCAATTTTTCGGTCAGGGAATATCCGCAGCGTAAAACAGGATAGAGTGAGCTGTTCACTTCCAGATGATAATTGCGGCCTGAATAACCTGCATCCATTCCGCTGTCAATAAAGGCGTACCCCAACCCCAGAGAGACATAATCAGGGAAGAGAGTGTCTGAGGTGAAGGCTTTTTCACCATCGGCCAGAGAGTCGGCCGGCGCACCGATCATTATACATAAAACCATGACGACAATAATGATCCTGCTTAAAATTTTTCGAATGCTCTTTTGAAAAAACAGCGCCGACATTATTGCAGTCAGAATCAGCATAGCAGCCGTTCTGCAGGGAAAACCGTCCTTCGGTCGAACAGTATTGATAAAACAGCCACTGCCACCCGCAGGCCCAAATGAGTCCGAATCAACGGAACCACTATTCTCATCCTCAGACGCAAACACCGGTGCACCTATATCGACTACAAGTCCATCCTGAGTCATAACATCATCTCCCCTTTCGCCGTCTACAAAATGCAGCGTTATTATGTTCCCATCAATTTCCGCCCCGGTCGTTCCATCGTACATAAACTCATACCAGTGATATGAAGCATCATCGGGTGTCGGGCCGTATTTGATATACGAAACGGGCCGCGCGTCATCAGGCAGGTAAATAGTCAGATCAACGGTTGCTCTTTCTCCGATATTCTCGATATTAAATTCAAAAGATCCATAAAGTAACGACGCATCGGAGGGCATATCTTCTGGTGACGGATTTTCGGTTGTCCATACATCAGTCAGACTCGTCCCTTCAGGTGATTCCAATGTCACATAGTCGCTTTCGTCGTAGGTCAGAATTGACGTGACATTGCACTGGCGTCTGTCTGAAATACCGTCATTATTACCATCGCCATTATTTGCAGCACCGTTTTCAATTTCATCGTCAACCCCGTCACCGTCGGATTCCATATCCAGATAGTCAGGAAATCCGTCGCTGTCCGTATCACCTATGCCTTCTTCACTGTCGGAGATGCCGTCATTGTCATTATCTTCATCAAGGGAATCCGGAATTCTGTCATTATCATCATCCCAATCCTGATAGTTCGGAATCCCGTCGTCATCAGTATCGATGATTTTTTCCTGGTCATCGGCTATGCCGTCATTATCGTCATCATCGTCCTGGTCATCAGGTATTCCGTCATTATCGTCATCATCATCAAGATAGTCGGCAATCCCATCGTCGTCACTATCCCCTTCCAGATCATCTGAAATCCCGTCATTATTATCATCTTCATCCTGGTAGTCCGGGATCCCGTCACTGTCACTATCCCCTTCCAATCTATCGGGAAGACCGTCACCATCGTCATCATCATCCAGATAGTCGGGAATTTCATCGTTGTCATCGTCTTCATCCTGATAATTGGGGATTTGGTCATAATCAGTATCGATGGTCAGTTCTTCGTCATCGGAAACTCCATTATTATTGTCATCGTCATCCTGATCATCTGCTATTCCGTCATTATCATCGTCATCATCAAGATAATTGGCAACTCCGTCGCCATCACTGTCTTCTTCCAGATAGTCGGCGATCCCGTTATTATCATCATCTTCATCAAACTCATCCGAAATTCCGTCATTATCGTCATCATCATCAAGATAATTGGCAACTCCGTCGCCATCAGTGTCCTTTTCCAGTTTATCCGGTATTCCGTCGCCATCGGCATCTTCATCCATGTAGTCAGGAATTATGTCGTTGTCATCATCTTCATCCTGATAATCCGGGACGCCGTCATCATCTGTATCGATGGTCTGCTCTTCATCATCAGCTATGCCGTCGTTATCATCGTCATCATCCTCGTAGTCCATGATACCGTCGTTATCATCGTCCTGATCCTGATAGTCTGCAACTCCGTCTCCATCACTGTCACCTTCAAGGTAATCCGGAATCCCGTTGTTGTCATCGTCATCATCCTGTTCATCCGTGATGCCGTCGCCATCATCGTCATCATCCAGATAATTTACAATTCCGTCACCGTCACTGTCTTCTTCCAGTCTATCCGGTATTCCGTCACCATCGGCATCCTCATCCATGTAGTCAGGAATACCATCGTTATCATCGTCTTCATCCTGATAATCGGGTATTCCGTCTTTATCAGTATCAATAGTTAGTTCTTCATCGTCAGCTATGCCGTCATTGTCATCATCTTCATCAAGGTCATCGGAAATCCCGTCATTATCGTCGTCTTCATCAAGATAATCGGCAACTCCGTCTCCATCACTGTCTTTTTCCAGATAGTCGTCAATCCCGTTATTATCATCATCTTCATCCTGCTCATCCAGTATTTTGTCATTATCATCGTCTTCATCCTGATAATTGGGGATTTTGTCGCCATCAATATCTTCTTCCATTTCATCCGGAATTCCGTCATTATCATCGTCTTCATCATAGCTGTCCGGAATTCCGTCGCTATCACTGTCGACAATACCCTCTTCGCTGTCAGCTATTCCGTCATTGTCATCATCTTCATCCTGGTAATCAGGAGTTCCGTCATTATCGTCGTCTTCATCAAGGAAATCGGAAATTCCGTCTTCATCACTGTCTTCTTCCTTATAATCCGGAACCCCGTTATTGTTATTGTCCCCATCCCTGTAGTCAGGGATACCGTCGTTATCTGTATCCAGTGAACTCAAGGTCTCAAAGGTAAGTTCAGACCCGTATGTTGTTCCATCGCTGCTTGTCACATAGGCCCTGATATAATAAAGAGTCTCCGGATCAAGGTCGGTAACAGTCGTAACAAAAGCCCCTGTCCCGGCAACACTGCCCAGATCCGCAACCCCGTCAACAATGGTTGGAGCCGGTGAAATACTCCAGCAGACACCGTGACTGTCGGCTTCGATTTGACCAAGAAAGGAGATACTGCCGCCTACAGAGGCGGATGTGTCGCCGATATCCCTGGCAGGCAAGGTGCTCACAGAGTAGGAAAGGTAGAAGTTCAATCCCGTATTGTTTCCCGAATCGATACTGCCGGTTCCGCCGATCAGAATTTCTGTACCGTTTATGTTGTTTAAATCCTGAATATCCAGATAGGCTACAATTATCTCTGATTGGGGATCAATATCCCACTGGGTGCCTTCAACGCTGCTTCTTAAGATCAGTATGTCTTCAGATTGTCCTTCGAGAGTCAAAGTACCCGTAATGGTAGTTACGCTCTCCGCTTCAAAAATCAGTGTTGCGGCTGACGTAACACTTTTTGTAAGGTCATAAAAACTAGTATTGCCGGCGATAATCTGATCCTCTCCGTCAAGGATCACTGCACCGGACCGGCTGTTAAACGTACCGTTATTAATCCAGTCGCCTCCTGCATATATTCCGTAATTATTATCACTTACATCCAGGGTAACGTCGCTACCGATCTCAAGATCTCCAAACACGCTTATTTCATCGCCCAGGATTTTGGTCCCCGAACCGCTAAGGATCAGGTTATTGTAATCAGCACCTATAACAGTCTGAGGCCCCTCGACTGTGTATGCCACAGTTCCGTCTCCGGGGATCAAATTTCCCAGACTAACCACATCACCCGCCAGATTGAGATTCCCGGCTTCGTTAAAAAGTATTTCACCGTCAGTTGCATCAATAGTCCCTTCTATATTTACAGTTCCGTTTGAAATGGTCAAAGATCCAGGCACGGAGAGGTCGGTTCCGCTGCCATCCTTAACAGTCAACGTATTGTTCTCAGTCACAACAACCGCGGCACCTTCTGCAATGTTCATCCGGTTAACAGCAAGATCAGAGTCAACGTTTACAATAGCACCATCCTCTATTGTGATCGATTCTGAGTTAGAAGAATCAGGGGCAACGGTCGCAACAACCCACGGATCACTGCCGGTTGCCGAAACAAGCCAGTTACCTGCTGTACTCCAGTCCCACTCACCTGTCTGACCGATCTTGTAATGATATGTATCGGAAACGGTTAATATCCCGTTCACATAGGTGATATCATAGTTGGTAAGACCTGATCCCTGGGCAGCGGAAGGAACAATACTGTATGTACCTGTAGATGCTCCTGCAGCCGTACCGGTACTGGTCAGGGTCACGGAGGTTACAGAATCTCCATCAACCAGACCGGAGGTTTCAAACTCCAGTCCGGTAAAGGTCATTTCTGCACCATAGACTTTTTGCATGTCCTTTGCCGTAACAGTCAGGGTTTCTGCGGTAATATCAGCGCTGAGTGTTGGCTGAGTCAGGGAATACTTTAATGCGTCTGGGCCTCCGAGAATCATTGCGGCAGTAACGCTGATGTCCGTACCCGCATCGGCCTGTGCAAAGGTTCCACTGGCTGCATTTTCCAGTATAACCGTATCACCATCTACAACACCAACCAGGGTGGCCCCGCTGATTGTTGCGACAGTGGTCCCATCATAGGTCTTGTTATTAACTGTAGCCCCGCTCACAGTAAGCCCTTTCGGGTCCGTGGTCACATCCAGTTTAGCACTTATTCCTGACGCCAGGTGCGTTGCAGATTCTTTTACACGCTGATAGGCGTCGTAGGATGTATTTATCAACAGACCAGTGAACGTATTACTGTCCTGCCAGGTTCCTGTTGCTCCGGAACCGTCGACTACAAGCATGTACTCATAGCCTGAAACTGCGGTCAGGGTGATACTGGCAGGCGCTGCATCCGACAGCACAGGAGTAATACCTGTTGCTGTCTCGCAGGCAGCCTTTGTTACTGCTGAGGTTGACACGCTGGTTACAGATCCGGTTTCTACACTGCTGGTGATCCTTACTGCAATAACATAACCTATATCGTCCATCGTTAGCGTGTAGGTGCTGTTAGTCGCGCCTGAGATATCCGACCCTCCCCTGGTCCACTGATAAGAAAGCGTTCCGGAGTTGTTGCCATCACTTAATGATGCGGTCAGTGTCTCTCCATAAGCCGCTGTACCGCTTATATTCGCTGTGCCAGTAAGTACGCTTAAAGTAGTAAAGCTTTCAACATCCCCGTAGCTTGTACCTGCACTGTTGGTGGCATAAGCATACACATAATATGTAGTCCCCTCAGTCAGGCCAGTCATGAAAACACTGAACAAACCAGACCCGCCTTCAGTTGCCGCTGCTGCAGTGCCGCTTGTTGCCGGGTTAAAACCACTGCTGGTATCATATTTTATTCCACGATTCGTAACAGCGGAGCCTCCCGAATTGGTTACATTTCCATTAGCAGTGGCGGCATTCGAAGATATATCGGCTGTACTGCCGGTAACCACTGTTGGCGGTAAACCCGAGCTTGACAGTTCTTTTACATCCTCGGAATCATAATCTCCTGCCGATAAACCGGCTGTTATTACATATGTTCCGAAAACAAGGCCCGAGAGCTCACGGCTCCAGGTTCCATCCCCATTTATGGTCAGGTCTCCAACCGTTGGTATATTCGGTCCGGTTACTGTTACATTCATCGTCGGACTGCTGCAATCCTGGTAATTGCTTGTTCCGGTAATCGTCATACTGTCACCGGATACAACCAGGTTAGACTGATCAATCTCTATGGCAGGATAAATTATATTTGCAAGTACTTCCAGATCGGCAACATCCTGACTTATACTGCTGTCTACTGTTAAACTGCCTGAAACTTTATAAGATCCGACAGATAAATCAGTTGCGACGGTACAGGTCCAGTCTCCGCCGACCTCAGTAACGGCAGTAACGCCTGATATCACAGGTGTGACCATATCGGATGCACTGTAAATATTTATTGTTACTGTATGGCCGCCGCCTGTATCCGTGCTGGTGCCCGTAATAACCGGCATCGTATCCCTGGTGATCAGATCGTCAATTTTGAGTCCTGAAACCAGCAGAGTTGCCTCATCTGTACCAACATGGCCAAGCCCGTCATAGAGGGAAACCGAAATAGAATAAGAACCGGCAGCATACCCAGAAAGGCTGAGTACCCAGTTCTCTCCGTTTAAGGAGATCTCAGATGATCCGGGATATGTATAGGTATTCTCACCGACCGTCACCAATAAGCTTGGAGAATCAAATGAATCACCATTCCACAACCCATAAACAGTGGCTGAGCCATTCAAACTTTTTACAGAATTGATAGACACTGTTGGAGGGTCAGGATCCGAAGCAGTGTTACCCTCAAATGAACCGGTATCACTTATCCCCAATTCCGCCCAGGATTTATCCATATCAGAGATATTATCATCAATCCCTCCGATATCGCCATTAGCTTTCTGGGAAGTGGACGTCATAAAAACGATTGAAACGACATCGTCTCCATCTGTCTGACTGTTCAGTGCACTGCCTGTCCAACTGCTGAAACTGCTTTCAGTAAAACCAAATATCAGCCAGGTATCTGTCCCGTTGTTCTGTCCTCCCACAGGAGTGTCAAGATCAGTTTCAGCGGAACTCGCGACGATATAACTGTCAGTGTCGGACAACTGTTTTTCAACATCATCATTTTTGGTACTATTCAGCCAGGACGTTTTAGACGGACCGCTGCCATCCAGCGTTGGATCAATAATATGATATGCAACATAGGGGCTGGTTGCCTTGATATTAGCTTCAACCATCATATCAACACGCTGGTCCATGTCGACATCCAGCCCAAAATAGCCGGATGTTTTAGGTGTTAATGTATTGCCCAGGCGAGCCCGGAAATAATAAACTTTTTCTGCAGTGCCGCTGATATTAATAACATTCTGCTGCGCCTGCACCATAGGATACGTTGCATCGCCCACCAGATCGGTTGCCGCTGTTGCCTGCTGATCGTCATTCGGATCGTAATTTTCGCCGACCAGACTGTCTATCCATGTTCCTGCAGGCCCAGGAATGGTTGTCTGCTCTACCGACACATAGAGATGATAAGTCCTTTTTGTTACGGATGTGGCAGGATTATCAGAATCGCGAAGATCAATAATATAATGAGTTGTCAGGTTATCCGGGCTGTTGTCCGTATATGCGGTTCCCGATGTATGGAATATATTGTTTATAAAAATATAAGCGCTGCTGTCGGAAACAGTCGGTGTAAAAGAGAATGAACCCGGTGCGCTGTCCAGCAATACATAATACTCCAGAGTATCGGAGGTGAATACCGGTGACAAAGTGCCGGAGCCAGCTGTAAGGTCACTGAGCCTGTAATCTACAGCGCCAATATATGTATTTATAACATTGGAAACAGCTGAGATTATTCCGGAGGCATTGTATGCACGGACCCGGTAATAATAGGTGAGTTCTGTTTCAAGACCGCTTAATACACAGTTTGTGGTATTGCCAACGTCAAGATTATTGTAACCTGAGACAAGGTATTCAAAACTGCTGTCCGTGGCCACGTCCAGAAGATAACCTGTTGCTCCGCTCAAACTGTTCCAGTTGGCCGTAAATCCGGTTGCAGTAACTGAAGAGGCGTCAGTAGCTGTAGGTATACCAAGAGACTCTACGTTATAGCTTCTTGTCACGGTCGGAGCCTGGTTGTAAACGCTGTTTCCAGTCTGATCGGCTGTAACCAACACTGTTCCGGCACCGGTAAAGGAGAGGGTTGTTCCTCCTGTGATGCTCCCTGGTCCGCTTTGAATATTGAAGGTTACTGTCAGGTCTGAGCTGGCTGTGGCTGACAGCGTAACGGTATCACTCGAAACAAACGAGCTGCCGTTTGCAGGCAGAAAATTAATAATGGTCTGATCAGCCTTTGCCACAACAGAGGTGTTCGCACTGGTAACAGTTCCCGTTTCAACGCTGCTTGTAATTTTTACTGCTATTGTGTTGCCGACATCATCTGCTGCAAGCACATAGGTCTCGCTGGTTGCGCCGGAAATATTAGATCCCCCGCGGGTCCACTGGTAGGAAAGCGTCCCGGTATTATTACTGCCGGTCAAAGATGCCGTCAGGGTTTCTCCGTAGACGGCTGTTCCGCTTATTGTTCCCGTGCCTGTCAGAACATTGGGATCTGTCGTCACATCCAGCTTTCCACTGGTCCCGGATGCAAGATGCGTTGAAGTCTCCTTTACCCGCTGATAAGCATCATAGGGAGTATTTACAGTAAGACCGGTAAATACATTACTGTCCTGCCATGAACCTGTTGCGCCTGCACCATCAGTTACAAGCATGTACTCATAACCGGAGACAGAGGCAAGAGTTATGCTGGAAGGTGCTGCACCCGAAAGCACGGGAGTGATACCTGTTGCCGTTTCACAGGCTGCCTTTGAAACGGCTGCAGTAGAAGCGCTGGTTATAGCGCCAGTTTCAACGCTGCTGGAAATCTTTACTGCGATGGTGTTGCCGACATCATCCGCCGTCAGCACATAGGTTTCATTTGTTGCACCGGAGATATCCGATCCGCTTCGAATCCACTGATAGGAAAGCGTTCCAGTGTTGTTTCCGCCGGTAAGCGATGCCGTCAGGGTTTCACCATAGGTCACGGTTCCGCTGATCGCTGCCGTACCGGTAAGGATGCCGGGATCAGTAGTCACATCCAGTTTATCACTGGTTCCGGAAGCCAGATAGTTGGAAGTCGCCTTTACCCGCTGGTAGGCGTCGTATAGTGTGTTTTCCGTCAGACTGCTGAAAGTATTGCTGTCCTGCCATGAGCCTGTTGAGCCTGCACCATCGGCCACAAGCATATATTCATAGCCTGAAACCGAAGTCAGGGTGATGCTGGTGGGTGTTGAGTCTGAAAGCACCGGCGTAATTCCTGTTGCTGTCGTACATGGGGCTTTTGTGATATCAGCGCTGAGAGTAGGCTGATACAAGGTGTAATTGCCTGCATCGACGCCGGTAATGGTAAGTGCCCCTGTAACAACAATGCCGGAGCCAGCGTCAGCTGTTGCAAATGTTCCGCTTGCAGCATCATCAAAGGATACATCGTCACCATCTATCACACCGGACAAAGTGGCCCCGCTTATGACAGCGGCAGTGGTGCCGTCATAGGTTTTGTTCTGGGCTGCCGCCCCGCTTACTGTGAGTCCTTTGGCTGTAATATCCGCTTTTAGTGTCGGCTGTACCAGAATGTATTTATCTGCATCTGCTCCACCAAGGGTCATGACCGTGGCGACACTGATATCCGTACCAACATCAGACTGAGCAAATGTTCCGCCTGAACTGTTTTCCAGCGTGACAGTATCCCCGTCAGCTACGCCGAACAGTGTACCGCCGGTAATAGTTCCACTGGTAGAGGAGTCATATGTTTTGTCCTGAGCCGACGCTCCGATAACGGTAAGTGCGGCCTTTGTTACTGTCAGAGTGTGGCTTACCGTAGACGCCGGGTTATAAACTGTATCACCCGGCTGATCGGCAGTAATGACCACCGTGCCCGTCCCTGTAAAGGAAAGCGTAACACCGTCAAGCGTGGCTGGCCCGCTGGCCACTGCAAAAACGGCTGCAAGTCCGGATGATGCCAGGGCGCTCAGAGTCGGAGTATCGTCCGCCTCAAATTCAGCACTGTCAGCCGGTAAAAAATCTGTTATTGTCTGGTCAGTACGTTCGGTGCCTGCAGTCCACATAGAAAACCCGTCCAGACCGGTCAGGGTCAGGGTATTGGAAGAGGAATCCAGGGTTCCGCCCATATCCGTCCAGGTTGTACCGCTGTCTGCGGAGCGGAACAGGGCCAGAGAACTCTCGTTATTTTCGAGCAGTTCCAATTCATCATAACTGAACACCAGAGCGGCATTCAGGCCCGTATTGTTTGCCGGGGTAATCTCGTAGGATCGGGTGATACTGCTGCTATTTATGCTGAAAGCAGCGTGCTTTCGGGTTATAGTGGTTTCTCCCAGATTGGCAATGGAGGTAATCGTGACGCCTATACCGGCAACATTTTCGTCTATATTACTGAGTTCACGGGTCGTGGTGATCTCACCGGTTGTACCGTAAAACAATCCTTCATCCTCAATCAGTAGGGCATCCGTCCCGAGAGTCACGGTCTGTCCGTTCAGATACACATCATTTTCAAGTATCAGGGAACCGTTTACAGTGATACCGGAACTCAGATCCGGCATAGCCGAGGAGCCTACAACCATGGAGTTTACTGTCGGTGTACCTGTGATATCTGTAGCATATCCGAGGACCCATTCGTAAAGACCGATATTGTCCGCAGCAGCCGGGACAGTACCGAGACTCCAGTTGGAGGCAGTGGCCCAGTCAGCGCTGTCAGCTCCGACCCAGGTATTAAAGGCAGCGGAGGCAACCCAGTCTGTTGCAGCATCCATATTAACCATAGTACCGTTGTTGCCGTTTTCTGACCAGTCATAAACAGTGGTTCCGTCTTCCTGATCAAAACGGTAATAGGCAACCAGACCTGTCTCGTCACCTGCAAGGGACATATTCATGGTTTCACGGATCTCGGCAGCGGTTCGGACAGTATTCCAGATACGCACCTCATCCATTGTCGTATAGGAATAAAAACCGCCGCTGTCAGAACCCAAAACTAAAGGCAGGGCGCCGGAGTATTCAATATTGACCGTATTCAGATTCTGGCTTATAAGCCGACCGTCCACATAAAAATAAACCTTTGCCTGATCATAGACAACCGCTATGTGATACCAGTGACCGGCCTCAACAGTATACCCGGAATCAAACACCTCTATGTCGGTATCGTTTTCGCTGAGATAGACGCATAAACTATTGTCTGTATTTTTAAACAGGACAATACGTGTATTGGAAGCACCGCTTTTGAGATAGGTAAAATTCTGCTGACTGCTGAGGTCATCAAACCGAACCCACACCTCCTGCGTCACCTGGTCTGACAGCAGGCCCTCGGTCAGGGTGGCTGTAACCTGGTCGTCCGCCCCGTCAAACTTGATGGCATTTCGCGGTCCCATGAAAGCTCCGGAGGTTTTCCAGGTCGGTCCATTGCCCTCACTTTCGCCGTCATAAAGGGTTCCGTTATTGTCGTTAGCGGTATAATCCGTCAGGGTTGTTCCGCTGACTGCGCCCATGGGATAATAGGCTGCAAGCCCCTCTTCCGTACCGGCCAGGTAATGGTGCATATTGGCCCGGATTTCTTCCGCGGTACGTACATCATTCCATATGCGAACCTCGTCAATCTTACCGGAAAAGCCTTCAAACTCGTTTGTATTAAGATTTTTATATGCGCCAATATACATATTGGGCACATCATTGCTGTCATTTGTATTCGCACCATTTGCATCTGCAACACCGTTCACATAGAGCTGAACCGATGCCGTACCATTCTTTGCAACGGCGACATGGGTCCATTCTCCGCTGCTGATATTTGCCGTACTTTCTATAGATTGCCAGCCGTCATCATTGGATCCGAATTGTAACTTCCCGTCGTAAATTCTAAATTGAACGTTGGATCCTTCGCTTCCATCATTACCCCAGCACAGGATACCATTTAGTCCTGCAGTACTTGTAGGCTTGACCCATGCTTCTATTGTAATTGCTGCTGTATCGGAATATGCCGGTGAAGAGGTAAATGCCACATAATCATCTGTACCGTCGAACTGGATCGCAGTCTCTGCCGCGATGGGCGGGATTACCGTTACCTGTACGGTGGCAGTATCTGTTCCGCCGTTGCCGTCGCTGACAGCAACAACGAAGCTGTCGCTGCCGGCATAGTCTATATCAGGCGTATAGGTTAAGGTCGATGGGCTGCCTCCTGTGCCTGAGACCGCAGCAGTTCCATGTTCTGCAGCGCTGTCAAGGGACCAGGTGAGTGTGTCGTTTTCCGTATCCGTGGCGCTCAGACTCAGGCTGAAAGCCACAGGACTGCTGTCGGCCGACATAGCAACTCTGGCAGGATCATCCTCACCGATCACAGGTGCGTCATTTACCGATTCGACCGTAACATTGACGGTAATCGTATCGCTCGTATTTTCTTCATCGCTGACCTTTATCACAAAGCTATCAGTGCCGTTATAATCGGCATCAGGGGAATAGCTGAAAACCTGCGGACCGCTAATCCCGGTACCTGACACGGAAGCTGTACCATTAGAAGGACCGGATTCAAGAGACCAGGTCAGGGTTCCCTGCCCATTGGATGCGGTTACTGTGGGCGAAGACCAGGCTGTTGGTGAACGGTCTTCAGACATGGTGACAGTCAGAGGACCGGCCTGATCAATAGATACAGCTGTATAAACAGATATGCTGTGGGTCACGGTGGATGCTGCGTTGTAATTGCTGTCACCGGTCTGATCAGCTGTGATTATGACGGTTCCAGTTCCGGTAAAGGAGAGAGTAGAGCCTTCGATAGCACCAGGTCCGGAGGTGACCGTAAAACTTACCTCCAGCCCGGAAGAAGCAGCGGCGCTTAAAGCAGCCGTGTCCGTATTGTAATATTTACTGCCGTTTGCCGGGAGAAAACTGCTGATGGTCTGGTCGGCTTTAACCACAGCTGATGTAGAGGCACTGGTGATAGTGCCGGTTTCAACACTGCTTGAAATCTTTACCGCTATTGTATTGCCGACATCATCTGCCGTCAGCACATAGGTTTCGTTTGTTGCACCGGAGATATTCGATCCGCCCCGGGTCCACTGGTATGATAATATGCCGGTGTTGTTACCGTCTGCCAGCGATGCAGTCAGGGTCTCGCCATATGCAGCCGTTCCGCTGACCGTTGCTGCACCGGTGAGGGTGGCCAGGGTGGTAAAACTAACATCATCGCCATAAAAGGTACCGGCGCTGCCGGTAACATAGGCCCTCACGTGATAGGTTGTGCTCTCCGAAAGTCCGGTTATATTTGAAGTAAAGGCACCTGTGGAGGAGACAACCCCTTCCTCGGTTTTATTGTCGCTGGTAGTTGGATTTTCGCCGGTGGCCCAACAGACCCCGTGCTGGGTGGGTGCAGGATCACCAATGGTTGCAACATTACCGTTACCTGTGGCAGAGGTGATGCTGATATCTGCCACCGCCTGGGTGGTCACAACCGGATCTGTAAAAATCCAGCTTGTGTTATTACCCGCGTTGGCACAGCTCAGACCGGCTACATCGATTTCACCGGAATTGATATTGTTTGAGTCTTTGACATCCAGGTAAGACAGTATCCTGGTTCCCTGGGGGTCGATCTCCCACTGGCTGCCTGCCACATCGCTGCGCAGAGACAAAAGCTCGCCTGAAGAGCCCTGCAGGGTCAGGGTATTTGTTATGGTAGTTTTGTTGGCCGAGCCGTTTATAAAGATCAGGGTGTCTGCGCTGGTCACGATTTTTGTAAGGTTGTAGAAATCGCTGCTGCCTGAAATCTGCTGGCCTGTACCGCTTAAGGTAACTGTGCCGGTGCCTGCGTTAAAGGTACCGCTATTGATCCAGTCGCCTGCCAAGCTTAACACGGATGATGTGCCGAGGGTAAGCGTTCCGCTGTTTCTGACATCTCCGTCTACTTCAGCAGAACCGGTCCCGAATATGCTCATTGATCCGCCGCTTTCCACGGTGATGCTAAGACCGCCCGATGTCACCAGATGGGCGCCCTGCCCCACAATAAGATTCGATCCGTTATCGACTTTTACCTGCGCCTGGATCACTGAAGGAAACAGCGCAATAAATATTACTGCGAACCATAATACCATTTTGTTACATTTTTTCATGAGTAGCATCGATTTACCTATCTTAATTCTATAACTGATCATTCTCTTATTGCAGATTTATCCCAGCATTTTTAAGCGCCTGCCTTATGGTTGAAAGTTCGGATTTCAAACTTTTAATTTCATTTTCCTGTGTTTCTATAATATCCTGCTGTTCCTGGATGGCATCAACGGCAACGGTAAAAATCATATCGTAGGAAAGCGATTTAAAATCATTTACAGTCTTCGATTTTACAATAATCTCGCCTTCGGGCCTTGCATCAGCGGTAGTGTATTTTCGCTCTTTGATATCATCACCGTTTTTTACAAGAATGGTATAGATTACACCACCTTCAAACTCGACTCTCTCAAATGGTTTTAGTACCGGAACATCACCTATACCTGTATTAACGGCATTGGGTATAACCTCTTCCACTTCCTGGGCAATAAACCCGAAATTAAGATTGTTGCCGTATACCACCTTATCCATCTTGTTATAGGAAACAGGTCTTAGCCTGCCTATCAGGTCTAAAGAATTATGCAGATCTGTAATATTTTCTTTTACCCTTTCGTCTGATCTCGCCACAAAAGAACCTCCTGCCATGACATCATTACTGGCACGTATGGTTACATTAAAATCAGTTGTTCCACTATTAATGCTTGTACCGCCACTATTAAAGTAGTTTGCATTTGTATTAATCCCGGTAGATCCGTTCACATCCAATGGAACACCCGGCGAAATTGTCCCGATACCGACGTAGCCTGCGCCTGTTAAATTCAGCAGGTTATCGTGGGTGTGCAGTCCAAATGTAAGAAAGTTAGAGTTGGATCCATTTCCCTGATATTTAAATCCAATATACCCTGAATTGTTTTCGCTTCCTTCTTTTCCTAATAGATGAATTAGATTATTACCGGCTGTAAGATTTGGGGCCAATGCCGTAGAAGCAAAAGTAAAGCTAGCATCCCCAGTAACATCAATTCCTACAACGCCTGTGTTTGATGTTCCTGCACCAGCCACTGTTAATTTATGCCCGGGGTTCGTTGTCCCGATGCCGACGTTGCCGGTGTTATAATAAATATCGCTGCCCGTGGTGGTCCACTGACTGGCATCCGATGCCTCACCGACCTGAACCCAGGCAGAACCATTGTAATAGTAATACCCCGATGTTTCATCGGTCTGGTACACCAGAAGACTGGCAGCAGGAGAGCTGATAGCTGCACGTTGTTCCGCTGTCATTCGCGGAGTCAGAAAACCTTTGCTCGTGGATTTGATATCCAGCATGGCCGAGGCGTCAGCCTCACTTCCATCTGTATTAATAGACACACTTTGAGCGAACAACCCGCTGTCTGCCATGAATATGGCAATTATCAGTAATATAAATCCTGCCTTTTTCATTCTCGTTTCCCTTACTTTCGAAATTCTTCAACAAACTCTAAAAGATCATTAATCTGTTTTTGCTGAGCTTCAACTGTACCCTGTAATAATTTGATTGTGGCCTGCTGTTCCTGGATGGCATCAACGGCAACAGTAAAAATCATATCGTAGGAAAGCGATTTAAAATCATTTACAGTTTTTGATTTAATGATAATTTCGCCTTCAGGTCTTGCATCGCCTTTAGTGTATGTTTGCTCTTTAATATCGTCGCCATTTTTCACAAGGATAGTATAAGTTACATCGTCTTCGAAGATTACTTTCTCAAATGGTTTGAGGACCGGCACTTTGCCTGTTCCCGTATTTACCGCGTTTGGAATTACGGTTTCCACTTCCTGGGCTATAAATCCAAAATTAAGCCTGTTGCCGTACTCCACCTTGTCTATCTTGTTATAGGAAACAGGTCTCAGTCTGCCAATCATCCCTAAAGAATCATGCAGCTCTGTAATATTTTCTTTCACCCTTTTATCTGATGCCGCCACAATAGAACCACCTGCCATAATATCATTACTGGCATGTATGGTTACATTAAAAGGTCCTGTTCCACTATTAAAGTTTGAGCCTCCACCATTAAAGTAGATTGAATTTGTCCCATCACTGGTAGATCCGCTTACATCTAATGGAAAACCCGGCGAAGTTGTCCTAACACCAACGTTGCCTCCACCAGTAATGGTCAACAAAGCATTCGATTTTTCATCATCATCATAAAAAGTATATCTATCACCACTGTTATTTAAATGAAAAAGGAAATCACCATTTGCAACCCCAATCCCAAAGGCATTTGAGTCACCACCATCCCACAAAGCAATTTTAGTGTCATCCGTATTACCACCTAGCGACAACTGATAATTAGGACTCGTTGACCCGATGCCGACATTACCCGAATTGTAATAGATATCGCTGCCCGTGGTGGTCCACTGGCTGGCGTCCGATGCCTCACCGACCTGAACCCAGGCAGAGCCGTTATAGTAGTAATATCCCGATGTTTCATCCGTCTGGTACACCAGAAGACCGGCAGCAGGAGATCCTATGGCGTTGCGCTGCGCCTGTGTCATGCGGGGAGTTAAAAACCCTTTGGAGGTTGACGACACATCAAGCATAGCCGAACTGTCCGCTGTGCTGCCGGTCTCGTTAATAGCCACATTCTGTGCACCTGCTGTTATTGCAAGCGTCATTATTCCGACAATGATTATTAATATTTTTGTCATATTATTGATCTCCTGTTACTGATTTATCCCTGAATTTTTAAGCGTTTTGATTTTCTCTGTAAATTTATCAAGAAATTTGCACATTCCATGCCATCCGCCTAATCGAAAAACCTTTGCCCACAGGCTCTTTCAGAGATACGACAAAACCAATAAATGGATGCAGCCAGGGTCTTGTATATATGTATGGAGGTAAAATCCCTAAAACGCTCGAGAAAATGATAGGGCTTTTCGGGGCAGGGAGAAAGACTGCAAACTGTGTGCTTGGAGCAGCCTATGATGTACCGGGAGTTGTTGTTGACACTCATGTAAAAAGGCTGTGTATAAGGATGGGATTTACGGAAAACAGCAATCCGGATAAAATCGAAGCAGACGTCATGAAAATACTGCCGGAAGACAAATGGCAGCGTTTTTCGGATATTCTGATATATCACGGAAGAAAAGTATGCAACGCCAGACCATGAAAGATTCCCCATGGCAGATATTTGCCCTTCTTCAAAGATATAAGGGTATATAAAAATCCGAAAGTGGTTCAATTACAACCTGGACAATATTGATCAGTTGCTATTGAACCACCCTATTACTTTTTTTCAGGCATAATTTAAAATACTGATTTATCCCTCTATAGGATCGGAACCGTATTTGTTTGCGCCTGGATTACCGCTCAGGATAAGTAAAATCAAAAGCCAGATTGGACCAATAAAAGGAATCAGCCAGCCCATGACTCTAAGATTTTAATTAGATTCAGGAGCGTTATTCCTCAAACTCGGCAACCAGAAAGGTATGATCGGATGGTTTTTCCAGCGTTCTTGCGTCTTCATCAACAAATATTGAAACAGCCTTATCAGCTATCGATTTTGTTGCTGCAATATAATCAATTCTCCACCCATGTTTACGTTTTAGTGCATTTGGGATCCGGTAATCCCAGAAGGTGTACTGCCCGGCCTCCTGGTTGAATTTTCTAAAAACATCCACAAGGCCCCAGTCAAAAATCCGGCTCAGAATTTCCTGTTCATCAGGATGAAAGCCAGCATTTCCCTTTAAGCTTTCAGGATCATAAACATCCCTTTCATCCATTGCCACATTAAAATCTCCCAGAAGTATGACCTGGTCTTCGGGAGTATAACTGTTTTTTAAGAGATTGAGAAGATCATTCATCCACTTGAGTTTATATTCAAACTTGTCAGTTCCAGGAGCAAATCCCTGCGGAATATAAACATTTATAATATTAACACCCGAAATTTTTGCACTTAAAAATCTGGCCTGCTCATCTTCTCCATCGTAAAGATTTTTTCTTATGTCCAGGGGTTCTTCTCTTGAGATAACAGCTACACCGTTATATGACTTCTGGCCTCTTATGGCTGCCCTATACCCCAGTTCCTCAAAATCCTTAAAGGGAAAATCCTTATCCTGAACCTTTGTTTCCTGAAGGGCAAGAATATCGGGCTGCATTTCTGAAAGCCAGTTTTTAATGATTGGGAGGCGTGCTCTTATCGAATTGGTATTGAAAGTTGCTATTTTCATTTTATATCAGTCTGTAAAAAATTGATGGATCACCCGGCTTTGCTCATAAAGCTGCGCCGTGGTTTATTTTAACCATTCCGGTCAAAATAAAAAAAAGGCATCTTGCAGAGGTTGTACAAGATGCCTTTTTTGTAAATCTTAATTGAGGATTACATTTTTTTGACGTTTTTTGCTACAGGACCTCTTTCGCCATTTTCCACCTCAAAAAGGACCTGCTGTCCTTCTGAAAGAGTTTTGAAACCGTCCATCTCAATTGATGAGTAATGAACAAAAATGTCCTGTCCGGTTTCTTCCTGTGCGATAAAACCATATCCCTTTTTGTCACTAAACCACTTTACTGTCCCTTCTGCCAAAGCTAAGACCTCCAAATAAAAAATGTTACACTTAGACTCAAAATCTCCAGGTCGCTACTTCGGAAAAAGAAACATCTTACCGAAAAACACGACCCGCGATAAGAGCCGGGCCACAAACATAACATAATAATAGGCCATAAGTTGATTTGGTTGTCAAGTAAAAATAAGAATTAAAATTCATTTTTTTAACAAAGACAGCCAAATAAGCTCCAAGCCTATCTTTATATACTCAATAAGGACAAAAATATGTCATAATCACACTATTTTGTTTACTGCTATAATTTTAGTTGTAAAATTTATTTCTTTGGTTTGCTTTCTTTATCCTTTTTACTTTTACCTTCATTTCCGACTTTTTTTTCGCGAATAATTTCATCATAACCCACATCCACTTCCTCGCCTTCATCGAGAAGAATAGTAACCGATTCCTTCAGGACATTATTACGGATCATTTTTCCGTTTCCCTTTTTAGTTTTAATAACCTTTCCTATCTTCGGGATATTTTTTGTGACCTTATTATAAAAATCATACTCATAGGAAAGACAGCACATCAGTCTTCCGCACATGCCTGATATCTTTGTGGGGTTAAGAGAAAGATTCTGTTTTTTTGCCATTTTAATGGATACGGGATCAAATTTATTTAAAAATGACGAACAGCATAATTCCCTCCCGCAGGGTCCAAGACCTCCGACCATTTTTGACTGATGCCGGACACCTATCTGTCTCATCTCAATCCTGGTATGAAATCTCTGGACCAGGTCTTTAACCAGCTCTCTGAAATCCACCCGGCCTTCTGCGCTGAAATAAACTACGACCTTGCTTCCGTCAAACATCTGCTCGGCAGCAACAAGGCTCATGGGCATGGATCTCTCCTGAATTTTCTGGTAGCAGAAGGAGTAGACCTCTTTTTCCACATCCCTGTTTTTTTCATTCACTTTTATATCTTCATCAGAAGCTATCCTGTGAACGGACTTCAGCTCACGGTCCGACTCGACCTCTTCCACCTGTTTGGGCTCGACTGCAACAACTCCAAGAGCTTTTCCCTGCTCAGTATCAACAACTACCCTGTCGCCTTTTTTTAAAACAAAGTGCCCTGAGTCAAAGTTATAAATCTTACCATTTGGCCTTAATCTGACACCGACTATTTTATTCATATAATCTTATAACCTTTATCCGTTAATTGACCTGGTTAAGAGTCTTAAGCTCAAGTAACATTTTTTCCAGCATAAGACCAGTATTAGGATTCCGCAAAAGATCCCGCTGATAATTATCAACAAGAAAAAAACTTTCAATAAGCCTGTCAGCATCATACATTTCAGCTATCTGTGCCAGCCTGTCCGAACAGTCCCTGTTCACAAGCAGTTCATGATTCCCATGAACTTTGGTAAGGAGCAGATCCCTGAAGTAAGTTTTCCAGATACCTGTCAGGCTGTAGAGATCGATCCTGCTTGCCTGAGTTTTTTTTGAATATGTCTTATTGTATTCAATAGCCATATTAAGAACCTGTACAATTGACATCCTGTGCAGCATCATAATATGACGAAGCAGTTCATTTCTTTCCTCCATAAATCCTTCTTCACAAATCTCAACGGCCCTGCCGAGACTTCCCTCGGAAACTCCGGCCGCAAGCCACGCTGTATTTTCATCATATCCGAGCTCTTTAATCAGATGATTTTTTACAGCACTGTGGGAGAGAGGATGAAAGGGAACTTTCTGACATCTTGATATAATAGTAGGAAGAAGATCAAGAGGATCGACAACCTTAAGTACGATTATATTACCTGGAGGAGGTTCTTCAAGTGTTTTTAAAAAGGAATTTGCCGCCTCATCTGTCATCATCTCAGCATGGTCAATTATTGTAACCCTGTACTTTCCGGAAACAGGTTTATAATTCAGGTTTCTGTTCAGTTCACGAATCTGCTCTATTTTAATATTCTGCCCATCAGGCTCAATGGTAATAAGATCAGGAAAATTGCCGCTTTCAAGCTGCCTGCATGAAACGCAATCACCGCACCCTTCAAATGTTAAATCCGTACCGCAGTTGACGGCTCTTGCAAGGGCAATAGCAGTAGTGCTTTTACCAACCCCGCGTATACCGGTAAAAAGGTATGCATGGGGAATCCTGTCGCCCTGAAGAACTTTTTTTAAAAAGCCTATGGCTTTTTCCTGCCCGATAATCTGAGAAAATGATTTCACTTTTTCTGTCTCATTGTCCTTTTGTATTCAGATAAGGAGTCAGCAGACTGCATACATCCGCCCTTATCATTTCAATGGATCCTGATGCATCGATAATTCTGAAACGGTCCTTATACTTTTCAGCAAGCGCAAGATAACCGTTCCTCACCTTATGGTGAAATTCCATTTTTTCCTTTTCAAACCTGCCCTGATCCTCAAGATTTTCTATTTTGTTTCTTGATAATGCCCGTTTAAGGCCGGTTTCTTCATGGCAGTCCATAAGAATTGTAAGGTCAGGGCTGATCCCTGTTGAAGCCTGATAATTGAGGTAATCGATTATCTCCATATCCATGCCGCGGCCGAACCCCTGGTAGGCTACCGTTGCATCAAAAAACCTGTCACAGATTACCCACTTTCCCTGATTAAGCGCAGGCTTTATTACTTCGCTCACATGCTGTGCCCTGTCGGCAGCATAAAGGATCAGTTCAGCCAGAGGTGAAAGATGAGTATTTTTTGAATCAAGCAGTATACGTCTTATCCCCTGCCCTATATCTGTACCTCCGGGTTCAAGGGTTTTTACAAAGGGGATATTCTTTTCTTCCAGTAAATCAGTTAAAAGCTTTACCTGGGTGGTCTTTCCGCAGCCCTCGATCCCTTCAAAAGTAATAAACAATTTAAATCAGCCTCGCTATTTTTTTGTAATAAATTCCATTAAGTCCCGGTTTTCTCATTCAACTCTTATTAAAGTGGTGTGGAGTATATAGAAAAAGAGAAGCATAATCAAGATTCTCTGACAGAAGGAAAAAGAGCCCTGTCCGTATGGGGTATGAATTTTGCCGCACTGAAATTATTCATAAATTTCTGGTTAACATTAAGTTCAATGTAAGTAATCATATCCCTTATCTTGTATATCGTCTCAAGATTCTCCGAAGAAAGCAGAGCCATTGTAACCCCTTCAAGGGAGGTATTGCCAACTGACTTGAACTTTTCGGACGAAAGATCAGGAATCATTCCAAGGGATATGGCAGAAACAGGATCAATATACGCCCCGAATGTACCGGCAATATAAAACCTCTCCACATCATGAATATCAAGATTGGCCATTTCCGAGATGGTATTAAGTATTGTATACATTGCGGCCTTTGAACGTATGAGGGCATTTATATCAGTCTGACTTAAATAAATGTTATTACCGCTTTCAGTTTCATCTCCCGGCACTATCAGCAGGTTTTCCACACCATCTATCTCAGACAGCCTTCCCCGGCACACCTCTCTGTCAAACTTTCCACGCAGATCTATCATGCCGGATAAAAAGAGATGAGCCGCAAGATCAATAAGACCTGAGCCGCATATTCCTGCAGGAGGCGCATCACCAATGGTGTGAACACTGATTTCTTTAGTTGAAATATCAATCGCGACTTTATCAATTGCCCCTGAGCCTGCCATCATCCCCATTGCCGCAACACCGCCTTCAAGGGCCGGTCCTGCAGCACCGGCACAGGCCATAAGCCACTCACTGTTACCAAGCACGACTTCTGCATTGGTGCCCACATCAACCATGATGCTTGTTCCGCTGTTTTTATTCATGCCCGAAGCAAGCACTCCCGCGACCACATCACCGCCAAGATAGCTTCCTGCACCTGGCATAACAATAACAGGGGCACAGGGGTTTATATCCAGCCCCATATCAGAAGGGGATAATATATCAGGAGTGTTTAATACTGGAATATAAGGTTCCCGGCATATCCAGTAAGGATCAAGACCAAGAAAAAAGTGGGTCATAGTCGTATTTCCGGCCGCTGCAAAACATGTTATTTCTGAAGGCTCTATATTATGCTTACAGCAGAGAGTTCTCAGCTGACTGTTGATTTCATGCACCAGCATCTTCTGAAGATCTTCAACACCATTTGCTGCGGCGTAATGAATACGGCTCAGGATGTCCGCTCCGACCTTATACTGAGGGTTGATAAAAGAAACTTCACCCGGATATTCACCGGACAAAATATCCACCAGGCGCAAAACCACGGTTGAGCTGCCTATATCAGCTGCAGCAGCATACAGCTTATTATTGTGCAAAGGAAATATATCGATAAGAGTGCAGTTGTCTTTAATACATGAAAAAACAGCACTGCACTGATAGTTATATTCACGAAACAGTGCCGGTATTTTTTTAACAATCGTAAAAGGAATATTTATATGATCCATACACGCTGTTTTTTTGAAGCACTTAACAAACCGGTCCGCATCAGCAGTGTTATCATTAAGGCTGGGAAGAGGCATAGATATACGGCACATCTTGAGCCAGGGCGTATTTTTATCGGTGTTTGATTCAGTCATTATACAGTAAGGTTGTGATAATCTCATAGAGGTTCAAATATTGACACATCTGTTTATATTCCATATACTCTTTGTGGTTTAATTACTACTTTTTTTTGACTCGTTTCATGTATAAAATTTATCATTTCAGAAACAGAGCCAAACCTTAATATGTTATATTATTAAAATTATTTTACGAATACATTTAGATAATATACAGGTCAAATATATGAATTATCCATATGCTAATCGCTTTTTACACAGGGTAAAATACTATGCGGCTGCAGGCATTATTTTTTCCCTTTTTATGACACTTCTGATTGTGACCGATGTTCACAGTGAAGAGTCTTTTTTTTCTATCGCGCTTTCAAAATTCAGCACAGAACAGGACGCATCCAGAGAGGAAAAAAAGCTGAAAAACTCCGGGCACAATGCATTTTTCAGGCAGGAAAAAGATCCTCAAAACAATGAAATCATTTACCAGGTATATATAGAAAAATATGACTCCCTTGATGAAGCAAAAATGGAAGCCAGGGTTTTAAAAGAACTGGAACTGATTTCCGAATACACGGTAAAAGAAGTAAAGCCGGCTGCTGTAATTCCGAAAGAGGAAAGCAGCACAACTCCGGACGAAAATGAAGAATCTCCGGCAGATACCCCTCAGGAAGAAAACAGAGAAACTGAAAAAAAGATTGAAGAGACTTATGCTCAAATGAATAAAGAAGCGCCTGAAGAAAAAGAAGATGAGCCGAAAAACATAGTCAGAAGGCAACTTCCTGCAAGGGAGCCTGAACCCGAAAAAACAGCGGAAACACCTCCTCCGCCGGAAGAACCGCCCAAGCCAGAACCAGCCCCGAAAATATCAGGCAGCGTGTCATTGCAGGTGGGAGCATTTAAGGAGGAAAGTAACGCCAAAGCCCAGGAAATAAGACTTGCGGAGCTCGGCAGAAAAGCTTTCTACAACAAAGAAACCACCGAAGACAATGGTGAATTTTACAGGCTCTATATAACAGGATACCCCGCATTGAGGGATGCCGTCAAAGATGCAAAAGACCTGGTCAAATCGGGAGTAATTTCAGGATACTCCCGTGTTCATGATGAAGATATAAAGCCGCCGGAAAATAACGATCCTGAAAAAAAGGTTTATGTTATAAAAATAAGCAGCAACAAAGAAGAAGTAACAGCCATAGACGAAGTTGCGGCCCTCAAAAAAAAGGGATATGATGCCTTTTATATTCTTGAGGAAGACTCTGCAGAAACATGGTACAGGGTTTACATCGGAGATTTTACAGATGAAGAGGCCGCCCGGGAAAAAGGAATGGAGCTGCTGGACAAAGGGGTAATCATGTATTTTAAACCTATGATGATCAGCGCAAAAAATATCAGACAGGCCGGCCAATAAAACAAGAAAATAATAGCCATATCAGTATTTTTATGATAATCGGAGAACTGATTTTAAGTCAGGAGGCAATATAATGGAAAGCAGAGATATTGGCATCGGAATAGTAATGATGGTTCCTTCATTCGTAGGAAGCGGCGCTGTCTGGCATCTTACCCATAGCTGGACAATGGAATCTGCCCGCTGGATAATGGTAGCTCTCTGGATTATCGCCATGATTTGCGTATATGGCGGAATTCTAAAAAAGAAATACAGCCAGGAATAATAAAAGTGAGGTCTCCATGGCGGACAAACCCGGCAAGATAGAGCATTATGAGAAACAGTTTGGAATAATTGCAATTGAAAAAGGTTTTATTACTGCTGAAAATCTCATCGAAACCCTCAAGATGCAGGTGGAAGAAGAAATCCAGTATAAAACACATCGCCTGATTGGAGAAATCCTCCTTGACAGAGGATACATGACACCTACCCAGATACAGGATGTGCTGGACAGCATCTTTTCCCATTAATTTAAAGCTCAGAAAAAAGGTAAAGGAAAGCCCCCATGCTAAGAGGGTTGAGGAGAGCTGGGGGCTTAGAGTGAACCATTCGCGGTTCAAGATAATTATCGGACCATGGCAGCATATACTTTAATATATTCTTCATTTTTATCCTCTTTTTAATAGAACAATGAGTCTTCTAAACATAACAAATTTGAACCTGATGCTCTCCCAGAAGGAGATCTTTAAAGAACTTAACCTCCAGGTCGAAAACGGTGACCGTATTGGTCTTATAGGCCCTAACGGGTCCGGAAAGACCTCTTTATTAAGGGTTATCGCAAATGAAATGCCCCCTGACAGCGGTGACGTTGTATTAACAGGCGGTTCAAGACTGGGCTATTTGACCCAGGATGTTGGTGAAATACTTACAGGCCCTCTTCTTCAGTCTATAATTGACTCGGTACCCGGTAGAAAAGAGACAAGAGAAGAAATAAAAAGAATTGAAGCAGAACTGGAAAAAGGGATAGAAGGCGAAGAACAGCTGAAACTGGCCGAAAGCCTTACGGAACAGCATCACCAGATGGCCGGCCTTGATATAATGTACCCTTCCCATAAAGCTGAAAAAATTCTTGCCGGCCTGGGTTTTGATGAACAGAATTTTAACGAGCCTGTTTCAAAACTCAGCGGAGGCTGGCGTATGAGGGCATCTCTTGCAAGCATACTTTACCAGGCACCGGACCTGCTTATGCTCGATGAACCTACAAACCACCTTGACCTACCCTCAGTACAGTGGCTCGGACAGTTTCTGGGCGAATACAGGGGAGCAATAATCCTTGTCTGCCATGACAGGGAATTTTTAAACAGCCAGATAAACAGGGTTGTAAGCTTTGAGCCTGAAGGCATCAGGAATTACAAGGGCAACTATGACCAGTATCTGAAGACCAGGGAAGATGAAAATGCTCACCTGGAAGCAATTGCAAAAAAACAGGAACAGAAGGTCAAGGACGCCAAAAAATTCATCGACCGGTTCAGGTACAAGGCAACCAAGGCAAGACAGGCACAGAGCAAGATAAAACTCCTTGAAAAAATGGAGATCGTAAGCACACACAAGAATCAGAAAAGTATAAAATTCGCTTTCCCTGAAGTAGCAAGAAGCGGCAGGAACGTGCTTACAATAGAATCACTATCAAAGGCATTCGGTGAAAAAAAACTCTACAGCAATATTGATCTTTCAGTATTCAGGGGTGAAAGGATTGGTCTTATAGGCCCTAACGGTTACGGAAAAACCACCCTGCTAAGAATGATAGGCGGGGAAATACCTGTGGACAGCGGGACCATATCTCAGGGACACAATGTAGAGATGAGTTATTATGCCCAGCATCACTCAGAAATGCTGGACCTGCGCAGAACCATACTTGAAGAAGTGTACCAGGTTGTGCCCCATGAGAGTACAAGCTATGTAAGAGGCATATGCGGAGCATTTCTGTTTTCCGGAGATGATGTAGAAAAGCCCGTAAAGGTGCTGTCAGGCGGCGAAAAGGCAAGGGTTGCACTGGCAAAAATACTCATAAAACCGGGGAACCTCCTTATAATGGATGAGCCCACAAACCACCTTGATCTTGTCTCTTCCGAAACACTCATCGATGCACTTGATGAATATGACGGCACAATTTTATTTGTATCCCATAACCAGTCATTTATAAACAGGCTGGCTACAAAAATATGGGACATCAGGGACGGCCGGATAATTGAGTATCCCGGAACCCTTAAGGAATATTACAGAGACCTTGAAAAACTTGAACAGGGAGCAGGAGAATTATCCGGCGGCAGTAAATCCGCAGATTATAATCCGGACACACCTTCACAGAAAGCCGGCGAAAGTAAAAAAGAGATAAGAAGAAAAAAGGCCGAACGGCGCAAAGAGATAAGTGCCGCTTTAAAACCCATAGAAAAAAAGCTCTTAGCGCTTGAAGGAAATATTTCCGGACTTGAATCCAGGGAAAAGGAAATATCAGATCAGCTTGCAGACCCTGAACTTTTTAAGGACAGCAGTAAAAGTGTACCGCTCCTAAATGAATATAAAAAAGTAAAACAGAGTCTGGATGACTCCTACTCCGAATGGGAAGAACTTCAGGTAAAGATGGAAGAGCTCAAAGAAGAGCTAAGTATGGATGAGGATTAACTTTCAGGGGCATTTCTTCTACCTCTGTGCAAACTTCAGAAACCTGTTACTCTCATCAACTGAAAAGGATATGGGAAGCCTTGCAACACTGCTTACAGGCTTACCGTCCTTCATGGCCGGTTTAAATTTATATTTAACCACAGTATCGAGCGCGGCCTGTTCAAATACTCCTTCCGGCGTAGCTTTTACAACCTGCGGTTTAACTACACTTCCGTTTTTATCAACTGTAAATTTCAGAATTACACTTCCTTCAATACCCCTTGCCCTTGCCTGAAAAGGATAGATCGGAGGGTAAAAAGTGACAATCTTAGGTGTTTCGTCAGTCTCCCTTTTTTTATAAACTCTGTTTTCATCACCTGCTTTTTCTGACGAATCTGATTTTACTATGGTGTCTGTATTTGCAGCTTCCTGATATTTGACAACTGAATTATCCAGGGCACTTGACCCGTCCGCTGCAGACAAAGATACATCTGCGGTATTATTCCGATTTCGAGTCTTTATATATTTGTAATACCTCAGGATATCTGCATTTTCAGAATTGCTGTCAATATAGAACCCACTGGAAACCGCATCTGTTTTTTGGGAATCGTTTTTTGCAGCAGTCGCGCCCATCACCTTTTCGGCCTTTTCAGGCAGGGCTTCTGTCAGAGCTTTGCGGGGTTCTATCACAGGTATTGAAGTTTTTACTGCGCTACGGCTGTCTTCCGCCAGTATAATAGACGACGATTTATTAATATTACTGCTCTCCTCTTCAGACACTACGTGATTTACAGTCTGGAGAGCACCTGTATTTTCCGACACGATATCTCTGACGCCGCTCTGCACAGCAATGGAGGCCTTACCGGTCTGAACTGCAGGCTTGCGGAGAACTGACCTGTTATCATTACCTATGCTATTCAGCGCCATTGACTCCTGCCGGTCCCTTTGAGGTTTTTCTACACTCAATTCAACACTGCCAAGCCTCTTTTGCCCTGATGCGAGGATTTTTTTATAACCATCAGCAAGGTTGAGCTTTTTAATGTTTAATTTCAGACCGCCTGCTTCCGGTTCACTGATATCCGAAACATCAACGGGGAGAGCCTGCAGGATTACGGAATCAGGAGCTGTTATTTCATAATCAGGCTTTGCAGAACCAGTAAAAGAAAAAAAGGCAACTGCAATCACGATCAGCAGTGCATTGGATAAAAGCATCATTATTTTCGAATTTTTTCGAAAATTGACAATCATGGTTATGCGTTTTTTTAACTGGGTTCTGCTTTCAAGGATACCAACCAGAGCGGGAAGCTTTCTGTTTCTATAAATACTTTCAAGAAATCCCACAATAGTGCTGGCATAAGCCACTGTCTGATCACCTTTTATCCTGGATAAAACAAAAGCATCACATGCTGATTCCTGATCAAGTCTCATCTGGTGAAACGCCATCCACACAAAGGGATTAAACCACTGAACAACCTGAAGAAAAGAAATGACCCATGAGACCCCGATGTCATGCCGTTTTAGATGGCCGAGCTCATGCAGAAAAATATAGGACAATTTTGAACTGTCAAGCGTTTCAGCAATTCCGGCAGGCAGTAAAAGCCTGGGTCTTATATAACCGTAGAGAGCAGGACTTTTTATTTTATCCGTTACTGTAACTTCAAGATTGTTATGGACCTTCATTCTGCGTTTACATTTTTCCAGCAGGTTAAGTACACTCTTTTCTGTCAGCAAAGGCTCATTTTTAATCAGTTTCCGGAATTTTATGTTTTTAACCAGGATGTAGCAGCCTAAAAACAGGGCCCCGGACATCCATAAGGCTAGCAGCACATCATTAACCTGAATATTCCATCCAGCCTCTGCTGCAGACAACTCGGGTGCAGGACCGGCTGTTACAATTTCTTCTTCGATTAATACGGATTCAAACAGACTTTCATCTATTGTGATAGGTACAACATTGGTAATAGTTAAAGGAGTTTCTATCTGCCATGGGAGGAGCATTCTTAGAAGCAGTACTATCCAAAGGCTGTAATGCCACCATGCAGGCAGTTTTCTGGAGGCAATTGATTTGATGATAAATATAAGACAAATCAAAATGCTGATATCTATCGTGTAATCCATCAACCACATAAAAAAGGTCGACAGCCCGGACAGCAGAAGTCCCATTTATACCCCCTACTTTTTGGAAAGGAGACTCTTTAATTCTTCAATTTCTTCATCCGATAAATCTTCACTTTCAACCATTGTCGCTATCATGGGTTTTAAGGCTCCCCGAAAAACCCTCTTTAAAAAGGATTTGCTCTCTGCCTTTGCAAGGACAGACTCTTCCACAACCGGAAAATAAAGATAGCTTCGGCCCTCATTATTGTGAGAGACTGCCCCTTTTTTAACCAGACGTGTCAGCAGTGTTTTAATTGTTTTTGGATTCCAGGATGTTGATTCTGATAAAATTTCTACAACTCTATTCGAACTTATCGGATATTCATCCCACAGGGCCTTCATGACCTGCCATTCTGATTCTGAAATCTTCGGAACCTTACTCATTATCTTTTCTCCCCTTTCAATTGGATTACAATTGTAATAAAATTATGCCCGAAAATGCACTAAAATGTCAATTATAATTTGTTAAAAGATTGAAAAAATACTGAGAAAATTAAGTTTCGCAGGAGTTCATAAATCCGGAATAATTTCAGGCTTACTCGAGTATATGAGAGAGGCAAAGGTTGAGACGACCGGAGCCAGGGAATAACAGATTTTAAAACTACAGGCGGACGCAAGGCCCGCCGCTACAGTATGTCATATAAAATATGCACAGCTTTTCGACCTTTGACTTTTACCTTTTTAAATTACCGCTTTAAACTTCAGTCACTCCCCACTTCGGCTTTCTCCTCATTAAGTTCATCAAGTATGGAAATCACAGAACTGCACTGCACCCTGTATTTTTCAGATAGCTGTTCTGCCTTTACAAAGGCAGTCCGGGCTGTATCCCAGTCCTTTATTGTCCATGCGGAAAGTCCCATCTGGAAATAGGCATCCCCTGATTCCGGCGCAGCCTTTACGCAGTCCTTAAGAGCTTCTACTGACTCTTTATACCGACGGGCCTCATAGAGCACTCGGCCCTTCTCAAAAAGCAGGGTGGAGCTTTTCTGATTTTTCATTATACCTTCATCAAGTACTTTAACAGCCTCGTCATAGCGGTACCCCCTCTGGTAGATACGGGAAATATCAAGATACCCCTTTTCATCACTGTCACCCCTGTAGGCCTCTTTATAACAGCGGGCACCCATAAGGGGAGCATTAACCGCCCTTACATAAAGTTCGCCAAGTACAAGCCAGTCCTTCTGCCTTTCCGGAATTTCTACGCGATGGGATATTTCAAGATCACTCGCAGCTGTTTTCCACTCTTCTTTTTTCATCCTCAGATTGGATAAAAGCTTCCAGTATTTTGCCTGAAGAGGATAAACACGCAGAAAATCAAGGGTATATTTTTCAGCATCTTTGTCTTGCTCTTTTTCTATGCATATGTTGATCAGGACTTCATACCACTGTGATTCCGGGCTGCCAGGAAGAGCTACAAGCTTTTCAAGTACACGCTTTGCATTATCAAGGTCTTCTGCAAGCATATATGAATTTGCGGCAAGGGGAAGAGAGCCGCCCGGTTTGGTCTTTTCCTCAATTATGTAAAGCTGTTCAAAAAGAACTGCTGCCTCTTTAAACTGTTCGGTCTGGTATGTCAGCGAAGCGTAATTCTTTAATACCCTCGGGTCATCAGGTTCCATATCATGCATTATCTTATAATTTTCCCACGCCTTTTTAAGATCCTTTCTTTCCAGCCAGATATGGGCAATCAGCTCATAGACCCTCAGGGGTACATCCTCCGGCGCCTCTTCAAGATATTCATTTAATACATTAAGAGCATCATCCTGCTTTTCCTGGCTTAAAGCTGCCTGAGCCTTGTAAATTGCAAGCCTTGCCGCAGTGGAAAGTTTTTCTTTTTCCTTACTGCCGCTCTCTTTTGCAATGCTGACCGGAATGAAGCCCATTACAAGAACAATTATCACAGTAACTGCAAATATGTGTTTAGGAATTTGTGACATATGATCTCCTGTTTATAAGACTAGTTCAAATCAAAGGTAATCGGCTGACTGGCCCACATGGGAACAGCCTCCCCTCCGAGCCTGGCCGGTGCAAACCTGTACCTTGCAACCGCCTTTTCAGCCTCTTCAGCAAAAACCTCCAGCACCTCGGGAGGATCAGCTTTTTTAGCCTTTATGTTTGTAGCTTTTCCGTCAACGCCTATAAGTACCTTCACATATACGGTCCCTCTTAAGCCGCGGCTTATGGCTCCATAGGGGTAGGTTACAGGCGGTGCCCGTATCACCCTGGGCAAGGTATCCACATCACCGGGGGTAAAACCGAAATCATCAGCATTAATCTCCATTCCCTCTGCGGGCGCAACATTTATAGCAAGGGTATTGACACCGCCACCGCCTCCGGTATCAAATGAAAATTTCAGGTCATTCTGCTTATCCGCTGTTGCTGATACCGCTTTAGGAGACGGAATATTCTCAAGTTCCTTTCTTCTTAATTCCGTTTCCCTTCTATCCTCGTGGGGTTTCGGTTCTGCCCGGGTTGCAAGTACATACAGATCTTCCCGGTTAACTTCCCTGTCCCTGTCCGCCATACGCGTCAGGGCCGGCAGCCCCATAAAAAGCAGCGCATTAATCAGCACCGTTAAAATTACTACCACCGCAATATTTTTAGGGCGCCATGCCGAATATATACATGTTTCCATATCTACTCTCCCTTTACTGGGGTTTTTCTGCGGATATACTTATATTTCTTATTCCGGCCGCATAGCAGTAGTCCTGCACTTTAAGCGTTGTTTCCGATCTGCTGCTCCTGTCCGGAGAAATCACAACATATCCGTCAGGGTTTTCTATAAGAAAACGTTCCATATGACTCTGAACATCCCTGATATCGATCTCCTGCCCGCCTGAATAAATTTTATTATCCCTGGTAATGCCCAGAATCAGGTTTGTCTTTTTCTTCATCTCTGCAGTCTGGGCAACAGCTTTGTCAACCGTTACACCGGACTTTTTGACAAAGCTGCCTGCCACCAGGAAAAATATCAGCAGAATAAAAATCATATCTATAAGGGGAGCCATATCAAGATCCGTGGAATCTGACCTTCTGTCATTTTTTACAACTCTCTTCATGGTATTCCTCCTACGTATTTTGGGCCGAGATACGCGGCGCCACGCTCACATTTATTACACCGGCAAGCTTGCACTGGTCCATAACCTCGATAACGCGCCCAATATCACTGTCCTTATCCGATGCAATAACAACCGTTCCCTTTGGCGCATTTATAAGAAACTGCTCCATAAAAGCCCTGACAGTCCTTACATCATACACTCTGCCGTCGATAATAATCCTGTTGTCATGCGCCACCTCCACTGTAACGTTGGTTTTCCTTTTAGATTCTGTCTGGGCGGGAGAAAGTTTTGGTTTTTTAAGCTCGACACCTGACTCTTTGCTGAAACTGGTTGTCACCAGGAAAAATATCAGCAGAATAAAAATCATATCTATAAGAGGGGCCATATCGAGCTTTGATTCCGTTCTGCGCCTTCCGCCTGTAATTACTTTTTTCATAGCAGCCTCCCTTTAGATGCCGTTAGAGTCTTTAACTTCGGGAATACCGGAATGCAGATAATCCTCAGCATCTATGGTTCTGTGTGATCTCTGCAGGCCGAGACAGAAACGCTGGATTCTATCTTCAAGATTATTGGAACGGCGTCGCAGAAAATTTGCAAGAAACAGCCCGGGAACGGCAACAACAAGACCTGTCTGCGTTGTAATCAGCGCCTCGGAGATGCCTGATGCCAGTGCCCTGGCATCTCCTGTGCCTGATTTTGCTATAACCATAAAGGTTGTTATCATCCCTGTCACTGTACCTAAAAGACCAAGGAGCGGAGCTATACCAGCAAGTATGGCAATGGTCTTGTTTGATCCCATGATAAACCTCATCTGTCTCAGCTTGAGAACTTCCAGGATACTGGAATCCAGGTCATCGTTAAAGGTGCGTTTAGTTAAAAAGTCTCCTATGATCGACTTCTGCCATGGGGCCGCGGTAAAGTCAGACCTTCCTATGGACTGCAGGCATTCCATAACAGGCCTGTCTCCTTTAGAAAACCCGCGTATCTCAACATATTTTTTCACTACCAAAAAGAACATGATCACAGAGACCGTCAGGAGCGGATACATTACAAACCCGCCCACCTCCAGATGTTCGATTGTTCTGTCAAATAGATCAAACAGCATATTACACCTCTTCCGGCATGACTCCGCCGCTCATGGTCATTGTTACGGCAAATGCAGTTCCCTTTTCTTCCATATCATTAACAATCTTATCCACGCGCCGTGACAGCAGGTGATGAATAAGGATTAAGGGAACAGCCACAGTCAGTCCAAACTGAGTGGTCAAGAGGGCCTCTGAAATTCCGCTGGCCATTGCGTTTGCATCTCCGGCTCCCTGGGCAGTAATGACCTTAAAGGTATTGATCATTCCTGTTACTGTTCCAAGGAGACCTAGGAGAGGAGCAATTGTAGCCAGCACACCAAGCGTCGGGAGGAAACGCTCCAGTCTGGGAGTCTCCCGTAGAATCCCATCCTGCAGGGTGTTTTCAAGAACTTCCTGAGAGGCCCCCACATGACCCAGGGCACCCTTTAACATTCGACAGGTGGGCACCCTGCTGTTACTGTCGCAGGCATCATTTGCCTCACTCCAGTCACCTTTTTCCGTAAGTTCCGTAATCCTTTCTGTAATCTTGTCCGTGTTCGCCTTTGTCCGGTACAGTACGAAGATCCGCTCAAGAGCTATCAGTAAAGCAAGAAAACCGACTGCCGCTATTACGTACATTATGAGTCCGCCCTGTTCCAGTTTTTCTATCTGCTTTGTTTCCTTTGTGTAGGAGGCAAAGGCTCCGCCCCGTGAAGGATCAACAGGAAGAATATTTGATTTGCCGTCAAAGTAATCGTTTATGGCGTTAAGTGTAGAACCCGGCATTTTACCGGTTACACCCTTGAGGCCTTTTCCATCGGAATCAGGCCTGAGGAATCCGACTTCGCCGTCAGGTTTTCTGAAATAGCTTGTAAAAAGACCTGCGCGTATAATTTCACCTTTTACTGTTGCGCCGTCAGGTGCAACAAACTCACCAACACGTTTTGATATGGTTCGCGTAGCTTCCAGCTCATTAAAATAAACCTCTACCAGGTCTCTTATGCCTTCCAGGCCGGGCACCCTGTCAGGATCGCGAAGTCTTTCTATTACTTCAACACGTCCCGGCATTTCAGATGTAGCAGGATTGTCCCTGATCATGCTTTCCGCTTCTTTTGCACCGGATCTGAGTGTTCCTTCAACCTCTTCAACATCCTGCTGGGCAGCCATCAGCTCTTCTTTCATTTTTGCCTGCAAAGCCTTCATGTCCTCATATTTTTTAGCCAGAGATTTATGCCTGTTTTCAAGTCTTCTGTTTTCATTTTTGAGCTTATCCACCTCAGCCTGCATCTGGGATCTGTCCATGGACACCAGTCTTTCGGTAAGGGCTGCATCCTCTTCTACCCTGCTCTTTTCCTGATCAATTTCCTTTTCTACTTTCTGCCATCCCTCCTGTGCAGTTACAGGACAGGCAAAAGAAACAGACAGCAGGCATATGCACAGTATCAGGCGACATTTTATATTTTGTATTTTCATCATTTTGCCTCCCCAACAGGAATGTTAATCAGGTCAATTGTTCTCTCTCTTTTTGCCATCTGGAGAGCCCTGCCAACTTCCCGCTGAAACTTTTTAGGAAGCGGCTCCCATGCTTCTTCCGCATCATTCCACCATCCGATTTTCTTTCCGTCCGGGGATATATAGAACATGGATACGCGCCCGAAACGTAAAGTTGTCACTTCCAGCTCATTACCGTCAACCACCAGCGTAACATCCGAGGTCCCGACTTCCTTTCCGTATTTGGCTTCTATCTCAAGGACACTCAGCACCTGTCTTAATTTTTCTGCAAGGGAGCCGTGAGGATCATTCATGGTATTAATTGCATCTTTCACACCCTGATTCCGCACTGATTTATAAAAGGGCATATCAGAATCAATATACTGCTGCAGTCTTACAAGAACTTCATTTTCAAGATATGGTTCGAGTCCTTCCCTGACCTTTCTGGCCTCCAGCTTTTTAACTTCAAGCAGCTCCATTTCTTTATTCAGTTTTTCAATGTACAGCTCATATTTCCGGATCTGGTATTCCAGCCATGTATTTGTTGTCTGGACTGTTCTGATTTCCGAAACAAGATCTTCCTTTTTTGCGGACCACTCCTCAACCTTGCCCTGGGCAAGGTTTTCTCGCTCAATCGCGCTTGTGACCTTCCCTTCCGTTCCTTCAATATCAGCCTTAAGAGTTACAGAGAAACCTGCCGTTAACAGCATGGCAATAGCGGATAGTAAAATGTGTCTAAACATTTCTGACCTCCCATTTTGTTAATCAACTAAAAAAGCGTTAACCTAAATAAAACTCTTTATGAAACCGGTAATACGTGAGAATCTGATTCATGGCGCTGCAGTAATCTGAGATCTATTCGCCATGCCCAACCGTCAGATTATAAGTTAAAAGAAATGCAAATATCGCGAGTACATATGTAATCTTGATTACGATTGTAAGTTTACTTACATGTGTAGTCTTATGTCAAGCAATATTTTTCATTTTTTATAAACTTTTTATATTTGTGAGAGAGGTTGAGGAGGCATACGGTAAATCTCCGATATTTTATGTAACCTGTGAGTCATATGATAAATATTTAAAGGGAGAAACCGGTGAATACAGGATATGGATCAGAGATATCTTTCTCATGCCTGACATGCCGGAGGGAACAGACTGGACCTTCTGGCAGTATGCAGATCATGGCAGGGTAAATGGAATAACCGGACCTTTGGACCTGAATGTTTTTTGTGATAAAGATTTTAGTAATTTGAAGGAATTATAACCGAAATTAATTTTCATATGTATGCCGGCAAGATTCAAAACGAAAAACTTAAAACATGTCTCACACAAAGCCGCAAAGTCACAAAGGTAAGGCTTAAAAAGATTTTTATATTAAAAAGCATTTGATTTTCTTTGTGCCTTTGTGTGAGGTACCGCTTTAGCTTTTTGATTTACCTATTAGCTTGACGCTAATGTCCCCTGGCGGAAGAGATTAAGGGAGGGGGAAAAAAATCAATTAAGTATTGAGTTTCAATTTTACCACCCTCACCCAGCCTCTCCCGCCAAAGGAGAGGAGTTTGGTTTGATACTTAAGCCAACAGTATTGGACGCAAAGCCTGCCTCTGCAGTTTTTCTCTTTTCTAATTACTAATTTCTATTTTCTTCACTCTACGGCTTTTCCAACCTTCTGCATTCTGCATTACGGGTAACTCACCCCGGGATGATAAGTTAAAACAACCTTAAAATAATAGGGAGCATCATATCCCCAGTCATCATCAGGGTCAGGGTTTGCCATGGGATCATTCTCATTTGATGTTGGAAGATTCACATAGTTGAAATCACTCACACCAATATACACCGTATAATACCTTGGAGTTTCTGTAGTCCATCTGTCTCCCACATAAAATGTATCCGTGCCCGAAGGGGTTGTAATATTTATTGTCTCTGTGGTAAGGGTTATATCCCCGTCGCATGCCTTGTAACCGTCATCGGCTCCGGGATTATCCATAATTATATTATTTCCGTTATGGTCACGGTAAAACTTCCAGTTGTATTCCACATCTGTAGCAGCCTTTGTTGCGAGCCTTATTTCTACATCGTAGTACCACTGTTCATCAGGGTTTTCCGGATCAAGGGTATTCAAATCAACCTGAAAAAAGTCCCTGTCTCCCTGGTAATCTACAAAACCGGCAATCCACGGAAAGGTAATGGTAACGGTTCCGTCACCGTTATTAATCCTTGTTATATTTTTTGCGGCATAGTCTGCTGCCCTGAAATCAAAATAGCCCGTATCTGTCTTAAAGGTCGGCTGTTCCGTTGTAAATATCTCAAGCTCAACATCCTCAGACCTTGTACTGTCCATTGCCCTTTCTTCTATTTCACTGAAGTAATACCTGAACCCATCATCAGGCGCTAAGGGCACTTCGGCTTCTTCAGGTACAGAAGCAATATTAACCATAAGCGTATAGGGCACCTCATCCCCATCATCACCCTGGTAATCTGCTACCCTTATGTAGTAATCTACTGCAGCACCTGAGGATTCTATATAAATACCTGTTTCAAGCTGTGTAGGGGCATCAGAACCTGATGTATCATATATCCGTTTTACAGTATTATTGTTGACTCTTATCTGCACATCGTAATCCACCATGGATACGGCGCTGTCCAGAGACACTTCAAGCACCCTCGGTGCAGACGCTGGTATGGATATTTTATACCAGTCCACATCACCCCTGTAGGCTATCCTGCCTTCTATCGAACTGCCTGAAGTTATATCCGTTGCAAAACTCTCGGTATTATTTCCGTCTCCTGCTTCATATGCATCCTGCACACCGGTTACTTCAACCTCAAGGGTATATGCTTCGCTGCTTTCAACACGCTCATTATCAACTGCCTGAACAAGAACATAATGAACACCCGTACCTGCCTTTACCTGGCACCTGTAAAGAGATGAACCACCGTCATAGTCATGGGTAAAAAGAACATTTCCGGACTCTTCCATAAGACTCAGACGGTATGTGAGATCCATGGTCGAATCTATATCTGTCATGGTAATATTAATAACCTTAATACCTGCTGCACTCACATCCTGCACAGGGACGGTATACCAGTCCATATCACCGGCATGTAGTTCACTTTCAGTAGAGGCAGCATAATCAAGCGAAGCATTTACAGAATAAATCTGGCCGGCAGTTTCAGGCATTGCAGCTGCGTCACTCCTTACATCATTTAAAAATATTTCACCGGAAACTTTAGACGCTACGCTGATGCTGTATATGGAAGACTGATCAAAATCATCATTCCCGGAGTCTTCAATAACTATATGGTACGGTTCAGCCGAGGCTGCCATATGGGTTAAAAACACAAAACCGCTGGCGGTTACAGAATCGGTTGAATCAATCAGCTCACCGTCAGGTCCGTACAGCTCGGCCGCAGGTTTTACACTCGTGCCGCCCACAAACGGGTCAAAATTTATTGTTACACTGTAAACTCCTTCCTGATTAATTATAAAGGAATAACAGTCCCTGTCGCCAATGTAGTCTATTTTTTCTATTACACTGTTCGTGTCATTAACAATTAAAATTGTGGCGCTTCCAAAATCATCATTTTCTTCTGTTGATCCTGCGGTGGATACCTTTAAGTGATATCGCTGTTCAGGATCAGCTTCATCATCCATAAGATCTCTTACAGTAATATACACATCTTTCGGCTGGTCTATATAGATATTCATATTTACATCCGCAGGAAGATATGCATCCTCCTGGGCGTGATCCGCCAGCAGACGGTTATTTTCATTTACCTCGTCTTCATATGCTGTTACCAGAAGATCAACCTCAGGATGAACTGTATCGCCTTCAACGGACACAGACAGGATGGTATTGGCATCATTGACCCGCACATGGTAAATGTCCACTTCGCCTTCTTCTGCTATTGAACCTGTTACAGACTGATCAAGCTGAAGTTCGGAGTCTGACGAACTGCCTCCCCCGCCTGATGAGTCGCTGTTGCAAGCGCTTAAAAGCATTATTGCAGATAATATCATCAATATTTTTTTCATGTTGGCACCTCTTATTTACTGCAGGATTAATCAAGTAATTCAAAATCAAGCTGGGTCAGATTCACATCTCTTCCCGGATCATTAAAATTGATCTGAAACTCAGCCATACGGTAAACCAGCGGGCTGTTGGGAAGATCTGCAGGTCTCTGTGCAATATATAACCGAATAATATTGTCACCGGGCTCAAGCCAGGTGACATCATCTATTGAGTACCCAAGAGTATTCATGATATCGATATTGGATACTGTCAGCCTGTACTGCCGCATAGGCAAAAGCGAACCTGTTGTTGCATCCCTTGGATATCCTTCATCAATAAGGCTGTACTGATAACTGTTGTCCCTCCGGACCTGCGGGTCATTACCCATTACATTAGTATGAGCCCTTACTTCCAGCCAGTCCGGATCCCCGTCAAAGTCGCTGTCTTTGGTAAGCTCATCAATAAGCGGGTTTGTCCCCATATAAAACTCAACCCCGTCAGGAATACCGTCCTGATCCGTATCAATAATGTAACGGTTGGTGCCCTTGATATACTCCTCACAGTCAGTAAGACCGTCAAAGTCAGCATCAGGCCAGGTTCCGTCACCTGAAGCCTGACAGGGGCTGTCAGGCACCAGGGGATCAAGCTCCTGCTGGGGTGAACTGACCTTAATTTCAAAAAAGTCTCCCATTCCGTCGTTATCAGTATCCGGAAGCTGCGGATCTGTTCCGGCAAGCAGTTCATCAGCATCACTCAGCCAGTCGCCGTCGCTGTCAACATGAACAAGCTCTGTTTTAGGTATTACGTTCTGATTAAATGCAAGGGCAAATTCTATGGTGTACTCTGCGGTCAGGCGCATATCCGTAACATTTATAAAGTCAATTGCCTCGGCATTCTGAAACTCCGTAAACACGCCGCCTGCCCTGTATGCCATCTGCTGAAGGGTGTTTACTGCTCTATCCATATCAGCTTCATCTCCAGGTCCAAAAAGAGCCGATAAAAGAAATGTATGAAAATTAAAACCCCCAACACCGTTTTCATTGACCATCTCATTAAGCTCTTCAACGCTGTCCCAGATCTCGGAATCCGACTGGGTCATGGAACTTCCCTCGCCGTCAGGCACATTGGGAAGGCCGTCACTGAAAAACAGTACAATATATTTTGTTCTTACAAGCGTATCAGCACCGCCTGCTTCCTGGGCCGTCCTGTTTATATCGTTTTCTATGTCGCTTCTTATGGCATCAATGGTTCCGATATAGTCGGTCATGGACTGATTATTTGCACCGTCCAGAACTCTGTTTATTTCGCCTGCCGAGCGTGTGAATCCATCCTGCCCGGAATCATTAACGGTTGTGTCCATTACAGAAAGATTCCAGAGCATAACTTCAAAGGACACATTAGGGTATTCATCGGTATTGTATGTATTTACAAATTCTCTAACAGCATCCAGCCTCAATCCCTCAGGGTCAGATCCGCCTTCTATTCCTGCGGCAGTACCGCCCATACTTCCTGAACAGTCGATCGCAAAAAGAACCTTAACAGGGAAAATAATATTTTCAGGATTCTCAGTTAAAAAGGTTGCATTTATTGTAACCTCATCCCTTGCCATATACCGTTCAAGAGGCGGAGAATCACAGGCTGAAATCAGCATTGCTGTAATGAGAAAACCTGTAATCAAAAGATACTTAACCATCACACACATCTCCTATTCCGTCGTGATCCTCATCCGCCTGGTCCGAATTCGGTGTATTCGGGCAGTTGTCGCAGGCATCGCCGACTCCGTCATTATCTGCATCATTGTTTGTAAGTGATCTGCATCTTGGGCAAAGGTCTTCATAGGGTTCTATAAAGCCGTCGTTATCCAGATCATTGTCGCACTCGTTTCCTTCATCATCACCAACCGCATAGTAGTCATCATTGGCCTGGTTCGGATTTGCCACAAGGCGGCAGTTATCCACCGTATCAGGCACACCGTCATTGTCGTCATCATCATCGCATATGTCCCCCAGTCCGTCGTTGTCATGATCCGCACCTCCCGGGTCATAATCTACAGGGCAGGAGTCAGAGACATCGGGAATACCGTCGTCATCATCGTCGCTGTCGCATACATCACCCAGGCCGTCACCGTCAGTATCAAGCTGGTCATTATTGGCAGTATCAGGGCAGTTGTCACAGGCATCGCCATAGTCGTCACCATCAGAGTTTTCGGTCTGCTCATTGGGTGTAAAGGGGCAGTTATCCAGAAGATCAAAGACCCCGTCATAATCATAATCTTCCATGGGGTAAAACCTGGGCCCGAAATTGTAGGAAATAACAAGAGGGCCTCCGCCTGCTCCGCCGCCTCCAATTCCTCCGGAGGGCGGCGCTCCGCACTGATCATCGGGGCATTCATCAAAAATATCATTCGCCCAGCCTGCTAATGCACTCCCTGAAGGCCTCCAGCATAAAAAGCCGCAAATACACAACAGACACATTATTCTTATAAAATTACTTTTCATGATCATGACCTCCTCATGTCAAAACGTCTGAAAATATTTCATACTTGATTAGTGTTTCTCAAAAATCGCGATATCATCAACAGCTTCCGACCAGGTGCATATAAACGGTATGTCATCCCCGTCAAACCAGAGGCTGTTATGGTGACCAAAGTCATCATTTTCTGCGACTGTCTCGGTTGTCCAGACAGAGTTCGAAAGGCTTGCAAACTTAAGATATTTCCGGCTGCGGCCGCTGTAGCTTTTAAGATCATAGTATGCAATGGCAGGATTTCCCTGAGAGTCAAAGGCAAGCGCCGGGCTGTAACCGCATATGGAAGACTGATCAACCACCTGAACATTCCATCCGCTTCCGGACCGGAGTGCATACTTTAAATGATCACCCTCGTCATCATCACAGTCGCTGCATTGTTTGGTATAGGCCACAGCAAATTCACCGTTAGGGGCCTTTGCCGCACTTACATCTCCTATTGTCCAATTACTGCCTACCCGTTCAACCCACTGCCTCTGCCATTCGCCCGTACTGCTGCGGCTCGCGAACCAGAGGCCGTATGTATTGCTGTAATCTGTGTATTCAGTAAAAAAAACTGCAGGATTATCATTATCGTCAAGCAGCAGTTTACAGCTGTACCCGACACCCCGGTGGACTGCAGAGGTACTGGTGAAAACACTTCCGTATACTGTTTCTTCCATATCTGCCCATCCGCTGCCGGATGCTACATTGCCCATAGAGGCGGCATCATGCTTAACATAGTTTAAGGCAGGATAACTGAAGTTGTATGAATCCATACCTTCGTAGTAAAACTGAAAACAGATATGAATATTGCCTTCAGAATCAACTGCAGCAGAAAGATCGCTTCCCGCCAGTCCGTCGTACAGAGGATTTCTGTCAACATATCCGATTGCGCCTGTGTATTCCGGCCAGTCCTGTCCGTCAAACATACTGAACATAACATCCGACTGTTCCCCGTCACTGAGGCTCTGATCCCTGTATAAACCGCCCTGGTAGGCAATTACAGGATAGTCGGCATAAGTTAAAGCGAGAGACAATGGATTGCAGTTATCAAGCCCCTCTCCTCCTGATTCAGGCGACTGAGGATTCAAAACATCTTCGGACAGAATCTGCTGTGTACCAGGGTCCCATCGAATCATGTTTATGCTGTACCTGTTTTCGTTACCAAAGTCTGTGCCGTCACTGTAGTAGGCAATTCTCACAATACCGTCTGCCCCCACCGCTGCAGAGATCTGCGGCACCAGCAGGCCTTCTGCATCAAGATGCTTTACTTCATACATATCCCAGGAAAGATTCTCCTGGGGGAGAGAAACTACTGTATTTGAAGTTCCGGAGCTTCCGCTGCCCGTGGCTGATCCGCCTCCGCCGCCGTCACTTCCGCCGCATCCCAATGCAAAGAGGCAGAATATGAAACAGGTAAGGATTACTAAAATATCAATTATTTGATGTCTGAATATTCGCATAATAAAATTCTCCCGCCTTTGGATGAACAAGCACTGAAGACAGTATGTTTTCAGCAGACTGAACCTGAGACCTTACTGCTGCTGCCTTTTCGGTGTGTCCATAGTAGGAATAAAGACCGGCAAGATTTATTCTGGCCTCATTGTAATTTCGGTCTATCTTTAACGCCTGTTTGAATTCATCCCGAGCAGCCTGGTCCTCTCCAAGGTAGAGATGACAGACGCCCAGTATGGTATAAAGCATGGCCCCGGATTTTTTATCTTTGTCAGGCACCCTGTCCATAACACTTCTGGCAGCAAGCATGGCCTGTCCAAAATCCTTTTCATCCAGATATGTTTTTGAGAGATCAAGAATGGTTTTATAATCATCGGGTTTTGCATAAAGGCTGTCATACAGCGCCTTGAGCGATTGATTTTTTAAGTCCTGTTTTCCTACTGAATAGCCGGAGACTGAACCGCTGAAGGGAGTATACTCTTTTTTATATCCATTAAGAACCTCAGGCATATAATAGGCGGTCATAGCAGGATCGCATGTCTCCCATTTTTTTGAGAGAGACACACAGGTTTCCATATACTGATCACCCTTGATCCTATAGCCCGATGCCTTCTGTTCTATGGCAGCAGCATAGGCGGTTTTTTCGGTTTCGGTTAACTCTGGAATAGGTGCATTTTTAAGAAACTCCGCAAACTCGTAATTTAAAAGCGCTGTCCGGTAACAGGCCTTTAGAGCCCATTCGGCAGACTGGTAATTGATTATTTTTTCGTACTGTTTTTCAAGACCGGTTAAAAGATCCGATTTCTGTTTTACTACTTTGTTATCGATTTTGCCTGAAAGTTTGAGTGAATAGAATTTGTCTTCTGAAAGATGCACTTCCGTAAAAATCATTCTGGCAAAGGCATCATTCATGGCCGGATCTTTTTTGGCAAGGCCTTTACTGTATGCCTTTACTGCTTTTTTATAGTACCTGTATGCATCCTTATAACTGTTATTCTTAAAATAGAGCCAGGCCAGATCGGAATCAGCATGGATCTTTCCGGTACTTCCGAGTTTATTGTACCCTGCCTTTAAAACCCCTATTGCTTCTTCGGTTTTTCCGGTTTTAAAGGCATTATCCTTAACAGTAAAAACCATCCTTTCGATATCATTTTGTGAAGACGACGATCGGCTGATCAGGTTTCTGTAATGAATATTGGCGAGATCATACTGACCGAGCCCTTCTCTTATTTCCGCTGCCTGACCTATAAAATCCTTTTCCGATTCATGGCCGGGTTTTATCCGTAAAAAAGTTTCAAGGTAATCAGCCAGCATTCTGAACTGCCCAATTTTATAGGACGTATCTATCATCCTGCTCATTGTTTCTACTGACTGCTCTGATCCGGGAAACTGAGTTACGAGGGAATCACCTGCTGTAAAAAGGGTTTCATAATCGCCCTTATCCACTGCAGAAATAATAAGGGCGTTCAGGGCCTGTTCTCCTACAACAGAAGTTTTTTCTTCGGCTGCAAGGTTCAGCAGTTCATCCTTTCCCTTATCCCAGTCTTCAACTGCGGCAAGAGTCATGGTGGAGACTATTTTTGATTCTGCATTTTTTACAATACCAGCTATCTCGCCCCTGAACTTTGCATCGGAAATACCAGAAGCGTTAAGGACCTTTTTACCATACTCAGCCAGCCCCTTATAATCTTCATCCATATTGTAGATATCGAGAACCAGGTGAACGGCTGCCTTTGCTGATTCTCCGCCGGGATATTTTTTAACAAACTGTGTAAACTCTTCCACGGCCTGATCATGCATACCTGCATCATAGGCTACCCATGCGACATTAAATAGAACATCAGAAGTTACAGGACTGTCTGGATATAAAGCAGCATACTCTGTCCCGGCTGCCCTCATGCCCTGCCTTGCCCAGGTTATGCCGTAATAGTTAAGGTCTTCTTTATTTTTTAGGGCGTTATAATAGGCTATGACTGCACTGTATAATTTATCTTTTTTGTTTTTGGGATAAAGGGCAAGAAGCTCAACAATTTTTTCATAGGTTTTTCCTGCTTCAAGATACTGACCGGATGAAAACAGTACTTCTGCATAGTTATTAAGCATGTCGGTACCTGCCGAGCTGTCCTCAAAAAACTCCAGGTATTTTTTATAGGCAGATCCTGCCACTTTAAAAGCTTCTTTAGACTTTGTTTTTCTTGCCTTGTCATGAAGGTGAGTAACAAGCTCGCGGGCATATGCTTCAAAATCCCTGACATCCTTTTCCTTCTGCTGATCTTCAATACCCATGGAATATTTCTGCCGTTTTAATGCCTTTACAATCAGGGCAACATCTCTGTCTGCCTTTTCATAGGTTCCCATTGCCTGAACGCATTCAAAAATATTCCTGCAGTATTCTAAAAGTTTTTCCGGGTCCTGCCTGATATCGCACAACCGTCTGTAGATGGCAGATGCCATTTTCCAGTTTCTTTTTATGAAGTATCTGTAGGCAAGTTTATCAAGCACAATACCGTACGACTGCCGTGACCATGAATACTCCTTAAAATATTCCAGAGCCTCTTCAGGTGTGCTTTTTTTATAAAACTCAGGATAGCAGAAGGCCATATCAATGAGGGACTCAAGACGTACATCAACATGTTTGTAGGTATCCACATCCAGGTCTTTTTCGGGCACATGACCTTTTACAGCTTTTTCAAAAAGCTTGATGGCCTTTTCATAATCAACAGCGTTTATATAACACCATGCAAGCTTATACCTTGCTATTGCTACTGCAGGGCTCTGTGGATATTCGAGCACTTTTTCGTAATGCTGAGTAGAAAGCTCAAGCTCCTGCTTGGCAAAAAAGTAGTCGCCCAATAAAAGATATGCCTCGGGGATATATTCGCTTTCAGGGAAATCCTTTATCAGCACACGGTAGCTTTTAACCATTTCATCAATACTGCCCAGCTCCCTGAACTCATGGGCCATAAAAAAGTAGGCCTTGTCCCTCTCTTCAAAGTCAGGATAATGATCCAGAATCCGCTGATAAATCTCCACAGCCCTGTTTTTGAGCATCTCATACTCAAACTTGTCCAGGCTGGAACCCTTGCTGCCCTTTACCTTGCCTTTGCGGATAAAATAAACGATCCTTGATTTTTCTATATAGAGCTCTGCAAGCCGCATGTACAGTTCCGGCACATATGGCTTGCTTAAGGACCTGTCTATCAGCACCTTTGTGTTTTCTATGGCAAGGTCTACCTTTTTATTATCCTGAATCAGTTTAGTTAAAAACTGTTTCTGTTCTTCTTCCCTGTCTGCTGTTTTGTATGCCTCGTGTATCTCTTCCCCGTATGATACCGGTACCTTTCCTGTAAGGAAAATTATCGCACATACAGCACATGCAAACCGCCTTAGTAATTTTGTATTTTTAGAATATTTGATCATTTGAAAAACACGTCCCATTCTTCCATGTTTTCACACTTGTTAGGTAAATCCACCTCGTATGAGACAAGCTCGTCATTCCAGAACTCCCCCTGAAACTCGTATGCTGCCAGGCCTTTTTCAGCTTTCTCTTTTTTAGTCGGCTCTTCAGTATAATGAGCCTGGTAAACACGCTGATACATATCAATACCTATTTCATACTCCATTAAATGCGCGTCTTCTTCATACATTAAAAGATCATTTGCTATTGCCTCGTAGCCTTCAGTAATCTGTTTTCTTAACTTCTCCCTGCTTTCTTCCATCTGAAGTTCATACAGATCACGCATATAATTTCTTAAGCCTTCATCAGGTATGTCTTCACACGCTGCCATTTCTTTTTCCAGGAGATAAAGAAAGTTGTATGTATCGGCTATCTGGGTCTTATTAAGGAGAACAAGCATAAGTGCGTTATTTTCCTGGGGCAGGCTTCTTTCGTAGAGTTTTGACAGGGCATCCCCGTAACGGCCCCTGAACTCATTTACAACAGCAAGGGCGTTCTGGTAATGGCACACATCCTTGTAGATAAAAGATTTAAGTATAAAGTATTCAGGCCTGAAGGCATTTTTAAAACTCGGCGCCTGAAAACTGTACAGTAATCCCATTGCCCGCCTGGTGTGTCCCAGCCTGTAATGCACCCACGCACGTTCAAGAAGATTTTCCGCCTGCTCGATAATATCTTTTTCTATGCGTGAATAGATCAGGTCAGCTTCATCATACTGACCTTTTTCGTAAAGAAGCCTTGCAAGGGTTTTTCTGCACTTATCCTTGAGATTCCTTGAAGGGTAATCACTTTTTAATATGCTGTTAAGATAGGCTACTGCTTCATCAACATCATCACGGTACACACTGTAAAGCGCCTGCCTGTATATATACTGATAATAGTATGTTGACTTTTTACTGATCTTTTTAAAATGATCATCGCCCCAGTCAAAAAAGTTGTGTTCCCAGTCATACACCCCCTGAAGGTAATGGACAAAATCCGCAACATCTCCTTCCACAAAATCATAGTCCTGATCGCCGACAACCTGATCAACTATAAACTCTTCATCATGGGGCAGTGTGTTTACATTTTTTTCTATAATCTCAAAACAGTATGACACTATCTTAGGATTGGGTTTTCTTGTGACCAGGTTTCCCAGCACATCCATTGCAGCGTGGGAATAATTTAATTCATTAAGACTGATGCCGAAAAAGAACTGGGCCCACTCGTAATCCTCTTCATCAGGAGAGGACACTGATATAAACCTGTAAAGTTCAACAGCTGCATCCTGATAGTTTTCTTCGGAAAAAAGCAGGTAGCCAAGTTCAAAGTGTTTATGCTTTGCATCTTCATCTGTCTCATCTTCTGAAAACACTATAGAGGCGCTCTTCTTTTCCTTTTTATCCTTTTTAAGCATCTTTTTTAAAAAGTTTACAGGAGACGTCACCAGCTTTAACGGTGCCTTTACATAATCCATGGGCGAGGCTGCTAACGCACTGCCTGTACAAAGGAAAACAACAAGCAGGAGAATTATTATGCGGTATCTAGATATCATCATTTTCATCCTTATTGAGATACCTGTTAAGCCTTTCTATTGTTTCATCCTTTTCCACTTTTCTGGGCTTAAGGTTAAACCTGAAACCAAGCCCCACGCCTATGTAGATCCTGTTTTCCATACCGTCATCCCAGAAGTTCATGATGTCCCTGATCTCTACATTCACGCAGAACTTCTGATTGAGAAAATATTTTGAACCTATACCAAAACTTACCGACGGGACTGTCTCTGATGAAGTCCTGGCACTTGCAGGATTATTTTCAGAATATTTCCATTCATGATTCACAAATCCTCCGCCCGCAAACAGGTAGGTTTCATGGTTGATTACCCCTTTGTTCATTACTGCATTTTTTCCGTAAAAGGGTTTAAACAGAAGGTGTGAATGAACCATAAAGGAAGGCTTTGCAAACCTTGAGGGTGTGACGCCGAACTGCTGTTCAAGATCCGACTTCAGATCGTTTTCTGCGGATATAATATACTGGGCACGCGCAACCTCCCAGCCGTAGTTGTCATTAAAATTGTATATGTATCCAAACCCGACAGGAAAGGGATGATAAAAGTCTTCGTTTGCAATATATCCCATATCAAACTTTATCTCGTGATTCCGGTGAAAAATCCGGTTCTGCACAGCGTATACCTTTGCTTCATCTTTGCTGTCTTTGCAGAAGCCTTTTGCAGCCGGCATTAAAAGAACAGATATCAGGATAAATACAATTGAATATTTTTTCATTATTTAGACTCCTTTTTTAGAAACCAACGATGTCAAACACAAATGGATAGGAAACAACAACCTCCGAGCCCCTTGGCTGCGGAAACTGCCATGATCGGATTGCATCTCTGATACATTCATGAATTTCATGTGAATTAATTGAAGATGATTTAATACGGACTTCACCCACCTCTCCGGATAAAAGGATCTTCCATTCAAAGAGCACCTTTCCTACTATGGAGGGATTACTGATAAGTTCTGTTTCATAACAGTAGGTAATGTCATCAAGGTGCTGATCAATAACCCTTTTAACGGCATCCATTGAGAGACCTCCGCGAATGCGGGCAGTTTTATCTATGGTAGCGGTGACCATTCCCATAACTTCATGATCACCGGTTTTGCCTTTTTCCAGAGCAGCCACCCTTCCTTCGCCCTTTCGGCCATGGCTTCTTAAAACCTGCTCAGATCCCATGGTGGCAACGATGCCTCCCTTTGGGACCGAAATTTCACCTGTTCCGATTTTACCTACAACACCGCCAACAGTCAGGTTAGCAGCAGTCACATTGGGTGAAGAAACAGCATCAAGGTTAGTTACGGCAGCAAGGGCATTCTGGGGCTGGATACCGACTGTATCGGACAGCATACTGAGGATACCTGTCTCATTTATATTCCTTGTTTTCACATTACCCACACCAAAGCCTCCCCCGGCATCAGGATGACTGTCCGAAGCTGCTTCGCTTTTTTTCTTTGAAGGCTTCTTTTTGGAAGATGCTGTTCTTACCTGCTGCTCTTTTACTTTTTTCGATTTAACAATTTTTTTGGCAGGCGGAGCTGCTGCCGGTTTTACAGGCGGCTGCGGTTTGGGTTTGGGAGTTACTATTTTTTCAAGCTCTTTAAGCTGGGTGGAATCAAGCTGTACAAAGCGTGTTTCGTCCTCAGGTTTTTCAGGAACATCAAAAGAAGGGAACAGTCCTAAAAAAAGTAAAAACACAATATGAAATGTAAAGGATATGCCCAGGGGTCTGTATGATCTCTGTTTTTTTACCGGCTCAGGAGAATGAATAATAGACCTTTTTACCATGCGCAGCTGGTATGTGTATAAGCTGTCTGATATTTCCACCCTTCCTGCGCGAGGCACATTTGCCCTGAATATCTTTTTTCTTTTATTTATACAGTAGGCGTCATTCATTAGACTCTGCGTTTCCACAGCAGAGCTGTTCTCATTTTCTATTCTGCCCGAAATTGATTCATTAAAATAAAAATGAATATCTTTTTTGTTTTTGAACTCGGAAAGGCAGAATCGTTTATCCCTGTTATCATGGATATAAAACTTTTCACCTTCATCCAGGTGACGGATATCAACCAGCCTCTCTCCTTTAAGTTTAAGAACCTCAAGATATATTCCCTTATCCTCACCGGACAAGTCATCTGCCTGGGCTTCATTATTTATTTTATTTTTCAGATAAAAGTCGGCAGGAAGGTCTTCATCTTCCTCATCCTCTTCATCCTCGGTTTCCGCTCCAAAAAACTGCCATAGGGTACTATCGTCTTCAGGTTCTTTCTGTTCAGATTTTCCCTGTTCGGGTTCATCGCAGAGTTCTGTTACTTCTGTATAAGATGCACTCTCTGTTTCATCCGGCGTTTCTTCAGGACAGGTGGTTTTAAAATCACATATGATATCAGTGTCCAGGTATTCGACATCATCGGGTAATTCTTCTTTCTCATTTATTAAAGGTGCTGAATCAACGGACGTATCAGGCTGAAAATCAAAACTCACCACTTCCCTGGTTTTGTTCAAATCCGTTATTTTCAGGGTAAAGGGGCCAATGCCTACCTGTTCTGCGGTTTCAATGATGGCTATCTGAACCTTTGAACCATTTATAAATAGCCCCTCTTTTGACTGATCCAGAATTACCGGTTTATTTTCTATAAATGAAATACTCGCATGGCAGGACGCTATTCTTTCATCAGAGAGAACAAGATCAGCTTCAATACTTCTGCCTATAATAACCCTTTCCTGAGAAAATATTTTTTTACCCAGATATTCATCATCAAGGTACACCTCAACCCTTACAGATGGTATATTAGCGGTATTTTCAGCCTGCTCTCTATCAGGAGACCTGTCCTCTGCTGCATCCGGATAAGGCTTTCCGGGTACAATACTGGCATGTAGCTTATTCATGATATCACCACGCGTTTGCTGTTATAAAAAATTAAATATTAAAAATTATTTCTTTTCGGGCTTCTTCGAAGAATCCTCTTTGACCTTAAAATCTTCCAGGATTTCCTTTCGATAGTTTTCCCTTGTTTTCAACATGCTTTTGATGTTGCTTTTTTTTCTGTGGAGAAGATAGGTGGCTCCGGACTTAATGCTTTGCCCCAGGATGTAAGAGTTCCCAAAATCAATTCGCTCCATGAGCGCTTCCTTTTTGGTTTCCTGGGATTTTTTTTCCTCTTCGGCCAGTACACTTGAGGCATGACATAAAAGAGTTATTGAAACCGGAATACAGATTATCAGTATAATCAGAAACATTTTGAACATACCCGCGCCTCCTTATGATCAGTCCTGCAGGACCGCGAACTGGAAGTTTGGATAACCGGCCAGCCCTGCTGTTTTCATCACCTGGTTGATTGTTTTAAACTCATGCTTTTTGTCACAGAGAAATACGATTTCACGGCCCGGAGTTTTTTCATCAGGATTTGTTTCTGCAGTTTTGTTTTCATCTGCGGCCTTGATGCTCATCTCGTAATGTTCCTTAAGGCGTTTAAAAAGGTCGGATGATTTTAAATTCTTTTCATCTATTCCCTTAATTTTTCCGTTTTCCAGTTCGGAAATTACTTCATCTTCCAGCATGAGAGAATTTTTTGTTAAAACCAGCTTGAGATTTTTGTCATATTTGAGTTCCGCCGATGATCTCGGCAGCTCCAGATCCTTATCCAGCTTGATGGTTTCGGGATTTTCCGAAAATGAAAACAAAAGGAATATCAGTACAATTGTAAACATATCCATCATGGAGGTAAGCATAAGTTTGGGTGCTGCTGATGATTTTCTTTTTCGTCTGCTGTCGCCGAGTGCCATGGATAATCTCCTAACCCAGTGAACCTGACAGCACTACCCTGGCAAACAGTGATGTCTCACCTGTTTTTCTTGCTGTATCCATTGTACTGATAATGGTTTCGTAGTCAGTGCTGCTGTCCGGAATTAAAATAAGGGTGTCGCTTTTCGGGTACAGTGCCTTTATGTTCTCAAGATAAACAGTGAACAGCTCCATGGGATACCTGTTTTTTTCTTCACAGGGGTATTCCGCCTTAAACTGGCTGAGTTCATCATCAGTAAGCTGCTCGCTCATTGCCGAGACCTTGAGTGAATCTTTTTTCAGTTCAACTACAAGGGTAAGGCTTACGATGGGTCCGTTTTCCTGATCATCGATGCTTTCGGAAAGAACAGGCACTGATGTGTTAACCGCCTTTATGTGATAAAAGCTGGCAGACATAAGCAGAAAGGGAATCAGCACCATAAACATATTCATGATAGGAACCATGTTAGGTTCTGCATCATCCAGCATCTCCCGTCTTCTAAGGCGCGAAAAGGCAGACATCAGATTCTCCCGTCCTTTTTAAGTGTGGAAAGTGCATTGGCAAGGCTTAAGGCTTTTTCTTCAAACTTATCGATGATAAAATCACCGCGGTTGTTTAAAAAGTAGTAGCCGGCCATGCAGGGGATAGCCACTATAAGACCAGCGGCAGTGGTAAGCATTGCCATGGAAATACCTGATGCAAGAACTTCCTGCTTCATTGCCTCGCTTGCTGTACTCACACTTTTAAAGGCCATTATAAGACCCATGATGGTACCTAACAGACCGAGCAGTGTGGCTATGTTTGCAAACAGAGAAAGCAGGTTGATACGCGCCTTTACCCTTGGAATTTCCTTGAGTATGGATTCTTCCATGGCCCGCTCAATATCCTTGTCTTTTTTATCCGACCTTATAAGACCTGACTTTAAGATCCTTCCCAGGGGATGTTTTTCTATTTTTGAACATTCCTTCAATGCATCGCTGTAGCTTGCTTTTTCAAGCGCTTTCATGATGCTTCCAAAGGCTGAATCCATATTGAGTTTGAGCTTGAGGTAAAGAAAAGATGCCCTTTCAAAAAATAATGCAAATGCAACAATGGACAGAGCTATAATCACATACATAAAAGCACCGCCGCTTGAAATCATACTGAACATATCACCCTCCTTAATGTAACTTTTATTACTTATTAGTGACTGGAGAGTTGGCTTTGCATTTTCAATACCAGCCAAAATGGCTATGGCGTACACAGAGAATGGATTTCAAGAATGGATTTTCTGATAAATAATGATTTTTCAGAACCTTATCCGGAGTTTAATAAAAATGATTTTTTTTAATTTTATTTAAAATATGCTGGAATTTAAATATGAGAAAAGAGAAAAATGAAATTTAAAGAGGATAATAAATGCATTTTAGTGCACACATTAACTATTACATAGGATTTATGACTCTTCACTGTATTATTTAAAGCACAATATTGATAATTTTTTATTTATTTCCTATACTTCCTTAATCAAATACGGTTATATTTCCCAATTCATGGAATACAACTCCCCTGATTTATTTATTAATTTCTATAAATATTTACAATCATAATATGACTGAAATTATATACACCAGTAAAATATGTATGAATATACCTTCACCACTGTCCGAATTAAAAGACAACTACCTTAAACAGGAGGTTAAGAAGCTTAGATTATAAAAAATCAGAGACTTTTGATTTTATTATTTCTAAACTTCTCAACTTCTACTTTTACACCGCCAATAAATGGTTTATCTACATGTCCCATCCTGCACACTAACTATGTTCAGATTAAACATTATTCTCTTTATCAGCAATCTGAATTTCAAGAATCTCTTCAGATGAAAATACAAGGTCAATATCCAGAATAATAACAAAACCATCTTCCAGCTTTCCGATTCCATGAATTATTTCTTTCTGACAATACGTACCTAATTGCGGTGCAGGATCAATCATATCTTGATTAATCTCTTTCACATCATGCACTGAATCCGCAAGTGCGCCCAGCACGATATCTTCACCATCCATGGAAATCTCCATGACTATAACCCTCGTATCCATTGACTCTTCTATGGGCGGCATACCAAACTTGGCCCTCATATCCAACACAGGGATAACATTCCCGCGGACATTAATCACGCCCCTCATAAAATCTGTAGACTGAGGTATCTTTGTTATGGGACTTAAATCAAGCACCTCTCTAACCTTTGATACATCAATTGCAAAAACCTCATCCCCAAGCCTGAATGTCAGGTATAGAAGCGCATTCTCAGTTGTTTCCATCCTATCCAATCCTCCATAAAAAAAGAGAGACGGCTGTTCCGCTATCTCTCATACATGCTAAAATCGTTCAAAATCATAGTCCAGCATATCATCAGCTTCTTCATTTCTGCTTAGATTAAGCTCAATTCCCTTTTTAAATTTCCCTGGCATTACCTGGCTTATGTTTTCTTCTGCATACAGTGCCCTTCCGTCAGTATCTCTTTCATTACTCATTTTAAAAAAATCAATATTCAGATTATTTTCAGGTATTGCAGCCAAACATTTATTGTGTTCAGATACTCCATTTCTTTTGTTTTCGATTCTGAAAAAAGCGACTGTAGCCTGTAGCTGCTCTGCCTGGGAGGACAGTTCTTCCGCAGTAGAAGCCATCTCTTCCGATGCAGAAGCATTCTGCTGAATAACCTGATCAAGCTGCTGTATTGCCATATTGATCTGCTCTGCGCCGACATTCTGCTCATTACTGGCCGCAGCGATTTCCTGAACCAGTTCTGCAGTCTTCTGGATATCCGGAACCATCCGCTTTAACATTTCACCGGCTCTTTCTGCCACCTCCACACTGCTGCCCGAAAGATTACTGATCTCACCGGCGGCCCTCTGGCTCCGTTCTGCAAGCTTTCTGACCTCCGACGCTACCACAGCAAAACCTTTGCCATGTTCTCCTGCCCTTGCAGCTTCTATAGCTGCATTAAGTGCAAGCAGATCGGTCTGCCTGGCGATTTCCTCAATAATTGATATTTTCTCGGCGATCTTTTTCATTGCATTAACAGTTTCAGTAACTGCAGTGCCACCGTCCCTTGCATCTTCAGCTGCCTTATAAGCAATCTTCTCGGTTTGCTGTGCATTATCGGAGTTCTGTTTTATATTGGATGCCATCTCCTCCATGGAAGAGGATGCCTCTTCTGCAGAGGAGGCCTGTTCTGTTGCCCCCTGGGACATCTCTTCCGAACTGGCACTCATCTGCCTGCTCCCGCCTGCGACATTATCTGCCGCGACCTTTACATCAGCCACTACTTCACGTAATTTTTCAACCATGTTCAGGAGAGCCTTTCCCAGCACATCCTTTTCAGATTGAACCTTTACGTCTACAGTCAGGTCACCGCCGGCTATCCGGTCCGCTGCCTGAGCTGTCCCCCTCAGGTTGGAAACCATTTTATTCATGGCCTTTGCCAGTATACCGACTTCATCCTTCTGCTCTATATCAATTGTAGCCGAAAGATCACCTTTTGCTACAGCATCTGCAAGCTTTACACCCTTTACGAGCGGATTTGCTATTCCGACGGCAATAAATAAAGCACAGACCGCAATAAGGACTGCAAGGATCAACCCTGCTATCACTATGGCTACCAGAAGTTGTTTGACTGGCTCCCGAACCTCGGACTCATCAATTTCTGCAAGCAGAGCCCAGGAGAAATCACCGACTTTTACCGGAGTGTAGGCAGAAAGTACCGGATTTCCATTATAATCCATGATTACTCCTGCATCGCTGTTTCCTTTCAGAGCTTCTTCTGAACCTGCTGTCGCCACCTTCCCTTTATCGGGATTTGCAAAAGAAGCCTTTACCGAATGGTGTTCAGGATCAAGGTATGAATCGGAACGCATCAGTCTGTCTGCACCAACCAGATAACTTTCACCGGTTTCTCCCATACCATCACGTTCCTGCATAATATTATTGATGGCCTCAAGTGAAATTTGAAGCGCAACAATAAGCTGCACACTTCCATTATGAAGCACCGGCTGACCGATAAATGCACATGGTTCATTATTGCTTGGCGCATAGGGCTCGAAATCTACCATTTGATACTGTCTGGACGCGAGAATATCACGGGCCAGTTTACCCAGACCTGAATCCGCATATTTGCCGTTAACAAGATTTGTGCGGTAATCCGATTCTTTTGCCACAGTATAAAAACAGTATCCATCAGGATTTATTAAAAATAAATCATAGTAACCATAAAGCTTTTTGTAATTTGCATAGAACTCATTACCTGCCTCATCAATCGGACAAAAGGCCTCAGCCATATCAATCTCAATTATTAATGCCCACCTGATCCCGTTTCCCAGTTCTATGGGAGTCCACGAAGACAGTACATGGTTGCCATTATAATCAATGATAACCTTCTGTGCCTCCTTGCCGGCCAATGCCTCCTTGACAGCCTCTGTATCGACTTCCGTCTTGTTTTTAAATGATGCTTCTACCGAATATCCCTCTCTGTCCAGAAATGAGTCAGACCTCATCAACCTGTCCGGCCCTACCAGATAAGCCTCCCCGGTCTTTCCCATGCCTTCCCGCTGCATCATGATATCATTAATTTTTTTGTATGGTATCTGGATGGCAAGATATCCTTTAAGCTGATTGTCTTCATTTCTGATCTGAACCATCATAAATCCTGCAGGCTGTCCGCCTGACGGTGAATAGGGCTCCAGATCCGCCAGTGCAACATCTTCCGAATTCATATGAACTGCATACTGAAAGGCCTTTCCGATACCCTGATCATTTAATCTGCTTCCGGTGATCTTCATACCAAGGTCAGATTCCCTTGCTGCCGTATATACAATATCACCACCTCTGCTGATCAGAAAAAGATCATACCACCCATGACTGGCCTGGATGTCATTCAGACGCGCATTGTATTTATCCGCAACATCATTCCATAAAGCCGTATTTACTTTTTGACCGCCATTCTCATAGGCCTTTGACAGTTCGATAATGGACTTCAATATTAAGGGATCGTTTCTGAGTGTTATAACCTGCTCCCGCATATTGCCGAAATATTCAAGAATACGCGCCTTCTTGGCAGCCTCAACAGCCTTTATTTTGTTAAAGGCCTCGGATCGAAGTGTAGCAACAGTTTCCAGTAAGACCCCCATATCACTTCTGCTTTCTTTGAATAATTTTTCTATCTCAAATTTTTTAATCTCACGCACTGCGGTCAATGAATCATATGATTTTTTCATCAACGCCTCAGTAGCTTTATTACTGCTCCACCAGGCTACAAACACCATGGGAATTAGCCCTACAAACAAAAAAAGACTAATCAGTTTCGGTTTCATTTTGATATTTTGAATATTAAACACAGTTATAATCTCCTCATTCTTAACATTTTCAACTTTTCCTGTAACAGACCCAAATCCAATACAGTTCACCATGACTATTTTTTAAAACTTATGATTTTTTACTTCTGAAGATATTCTTGCCTGCTGCTTTTCCACTACTAACTTCACATCCGCAAAATCACTGTCGGCATATGAAATAAATCGTGGATATAACTGATATCCCAGTGCGAGAGTTTCCCTGTCATTATCAGGCAAAATAAGAATGATACGGATATCCTGAAAAAAAACTTTCATTGAAAACAGTTCGTCGAGATCACACCTATCTTCGGAAAATAGAATTAATATAGAAGGTTTTGGTGTCCATAGAATACGCAGCTCTCTTATTAAAGCCCGGACAGTACGTACAATTGTCAACTCCGCTTTTAAAGATATAAGCTCCATTGCTTTTTCAAGCCGTTTGCCGGCATCAGTTCCTTTTTTAACATAAAGTAATATCTTCATTTCTCTAAACATATCCGCCATAATTTGTATTAATTGCATCAATGCTAATAATCAAAATATGTGCCAACAGGCGTCTATGAGCAACTTTACCTATAATAACGGACAGTTGCACTGATATTAGTGACAATAATAAAACAGGATAAATTTAAGATGTTCAGGAAAGATGAACAAATCGGTTCACATAAATTGAACAGATATGTTCACAAAAAGAGATCAGGCAGGATATCAACGAGGAATAGACAATCAGTTTATCGGCTTTCTACCATATTATGTTTCTTTAGCAGTGTATAAAGCCTGGTACGACCAAGACCAGACTGGTTTCTGGCCTGTTTCAGGCTGCCTCCCGATATATCCATCAGATGCTGCAGATAAGACCGTTCCGCATAATCAAGAGCCGTCTGACGGAAGTCTCTGTACAATGGTAATTTCTGAAAGGCTTTCTCAGCCTTGCAGGGAGCTCTCTCGGCATAATAAGCATCATCGAATGTTACAGGCTTAACATTATCAATGGTTTTTTTTCTCATAACCTTTGCCCTTATATAGGTGGGAAGATGACGGGCAAAAAGTATCGGCTCATGTCTGGCCTCTGCAATAGCCATATCCATGGACTGGTTCAGTTCACGAACATTGCCCGGCCAGTCATACAGGTTCAGGGTTTCAAAAAAATCGGGAGAGAATCCCTTTTGCTCAATATCATAATCCTCACATTTTCGATTTATGTAATCCATGACAAGCTCCCGTATGTCAGCACTTCGCGTTCTTAATGGAGGGAGCTCAATATTGAAGGCACGGAGTCTGAAAAGGAGGTCCGAACGAAACAAACCCTTTTGAACCATTGCATCCAAATCCTGATTAGTTGCAGCAACAGTCCTGAAATTGCTGTACACTTCTCTTTTACAGCCAATCGGACGAAACTTCTTGCTTTCCAGAACACGAAGAAATATTTTCTGAAGAGATAAAGGCATTTCGCCCACTTCATCCAGAAATAAAGTTCCGCCGTCAGCAAGTTTTATTAATCCCTCACGAACCCTATCAGCGCCGGTAAAAGAGCCCTTTTCATGGCCGAAAAGAACACTTTCAACAAGAGTTTCAGGCATTGACGCACAATCGACTATAACAAAACTGCCGCTTGCCCGCGAACTGTTCAAATGCAGTGCATGGGCAAATAATTCTTTACCTGTACCGGTTTCACCGGTTATCAAAACACTTGCATCGGAATAGGCAGCGCTGCCCAGCCTTAACAGACTGCTCCGCATCTGCGGACTTTTGCCGATAATTCTGTCACGATTTAAAAGGGACTTGTATGAAGCCGCAAACTTTTTTTCCCTGTACTGAAGCACACGTGTAAGCTGCAGAAAAATATTTTTCATAGAAACAGGCTTTTTTATGTAGCTCCATGCTCCGTTATTTATAGCAAGTTCAGCCCCGTCAGGCTCGGCATCTCCTGTCATGATTATAACTTCAGGTTGTGAAGGTGCTGCCATAATATTAGGGATTTTATTCAGTCCATTACCGTCGGGAAGATGAACATCAAGGAGAACCACATCTACCGAATGGGAACATGCTTTTTTAACTCCATCTTCAAGATATACTGAAAAAGAGGTGTCATATCCATGTCCGCTGAACGCATCACACAGTATCCGACAAAAAGAAATATCATCATCAACCACAAGGACACGGGGGCTTTGTTCATTTTTCAAACTCATATAATCTTACCACATATCGCTTATCCTTGAGACAGGCTCAGGAAAACTGTATATTTAGTAAAATACATTCATCTCTTAATATACAGTAAAGACTCATATAATTTTGATAAAACTTCAGGGATTTTAACAGGAAATACACATGCGGAAGGTAACAATATTATCGAAGTGATTAAATAAGATCTTCCTTCAGTCAGCTGCTATCTACTCGTCATCCTGTAAAAAGGTATTTCCGGTTTATCATTCAGAATATTATTACATTCTGATTCAGCTTGTTTTTCATGTTAGTAGATAGCTCAATAAATACTATTTTTTCTGTTATTAGCCGGATTGATAATATTATGTTTGAATTTCTATTGTCAAATATAAGTTTGTAAAAACTTGGGAATGGTCTGTTTTCCTATTCTGTCGTATATATAAAATCAACGAATATAATAATCCACAATCAATTAATACTCTTGCTCTCCATATTTTACTCATCCTTCCATTGTGGTTTTCTTTTTTCAAGAAAGGCGGATAAACCTTCATGAGCATCATGGCTTTTCATTAGTTCGTCAAGATAAATCCCCTCTATAATCCTGAGAGCAGGCTCCAGATCATCCCGCAGCCCGGCACTTATCGCCTTTTTTGTAAGAGCCAAAACCTTTGCACTCATTTTAAGATAAGGTGCCACGAACTCTACAGTTTCCGGTTCAAGCTCTTCTTCTGTCACAACTTTATTTACCATACCAATGTTAAGGCTTTCGGAGGCATTAAGTATTTTGCCCGAAAGAATAAGCTCACTGGCGGCTTTCCTGCCAAGCATCCTTGGCATAAGGTATGCCGCTATAGGAGGGAACACGCCTACCTGAATTTCGGGCTGGCCGAACTTTGCGCTTTCTGATGCTATTATCATGTCACAGAATATAGCCAGCTCGCATCCACCGCCAAGGCATGATCCGTAAACAGATGCAACAGTCAGAACACCAAGTTTTTCCATACGCCTGAATATGCCGTGAAACACTTCAATCATTTTAGTTGCTGTATCGCCCATGTGCTCCCCGACATCAACGCCTGCACTAAAACATTTTCCCTTTGCATTAAAGAGTACAACCTTCAGCTCTTTATTTCCCATCCATGAATCAAGGGCGCTGTTTATTTCGTCCATCATGGCGATATTAAGAACATTAACCGGAGGCCTGTTCAGGGTAATGGTACCAAGGCCTTCTTCAAAGCTTACTTCTATGTGTTCATATGACATTTGAGGTTGCTCCTTTCAAAACAAACTGAACCGCAAAGACGCAAAGGACGCCAGGAAAACCCCAAAGCATTATTTGTTCAAAAAAAGCTTTGCGTTCTTGGCGTCTTGAGCGAAGCGGGCGGTTAAATAGTTTTTATTCCTTTGGTTTACCCATTACTTCGGCAAACATATCCATATCCCAGCTCTTTGACTCCGCTATATTCTGCCTGAACTTTATAAAATCTATTGTATCCTGCCCTGTTATTTTTTTTGAGTTAAAGGCACCGAAGCCTAAAAATGCTTCACCGCCCATGTTGGCAGCCAGCCAGTGTCTGTGGGCATTTTTCATTGTATCCCAGAAAAATTTCTTTTTCTGCCTGATACTGTCTATGGACTCTATCAGACAGCCTGGGAAGAGATTGGTAAAGGTCCAGACAAGTTTCTGAACCTCTTTATCCAGAAGTTCAAAATCGGCACTGGGCTGATGTTCCTTTACAAATGCCCTTGCTTCCTTTGCGGCATCACCTGTCTTATATTCACCGTATACAATTTCGCCTTCGTCAACGTATTTATCAATGATGATCTGCGGGTTTCTCACCCATTTGCCATCCACCTTTAATACCGGAACGACCTTGCTTATAAGGTTTTTTGCCTTCATTTTGTATGCAGACCACATCTCACATGATATGCAGTTCCACATTGCATCCTCCATACTTAAAAACCATGGAAGAAAATCCGATGATCCTCCGACAGGGGCAGAGCCATGCTTTGGGCCGGCCTGTCCGAATATCGCCAGGTCCGATGATACAGCAATATCGCAGGCCATGCCTATCTCCTGCCCGCCGGCAACCCTCATTCCGTTCACCCTGCATATTACAGGCTTTTTGCACATCAGTATTGAGTCAACCATTCCGTTAAACAGCTCCATATACTGGCCGTACTCATCCGGTCTGCGGCTGTAGTACTCACTGTACTCCCTTGTGTTGCCACCGGTACAGAAGGCATATGGGCCCGTGCCTGTAAACACAACAGCAACTACCGACCTATCAAGAGATGCATTCTGAAAAGCTGCTGTTACGCCTTTTACCATTTCAGTTGTATAGGAGTTATACTGTTTTGGATTATTAAGCCTTACCCATGCCGTATAAAGTTTTTCGACAACATTGCCGGAAGGATCTGTTATGGGTTTCTTTTCGTAAACTACGCATGGGGCTTCTGTGCCCCAGTGCATATCACTGTGAAGTAAATGATCTTTTTTTTCATCCTCTCTGGGCATCCATTCTAAAGCCACGTTTACCTCCTCTGTTTTTAATATGTAATTAGAAATCCGGAGTAAGCACTATTCTCTTATCCGGAGGATTTTTATGATTTTCCTCAAAGGTTTCCATAATAAGGCTCATAGGCCGTGTATCGACAAGATCGGCGAGTGGAATTTTTCCTGAAAGGGCCATCTCCAGCACACTTGGATAATATTCCGGCAGGCAGCCCCATGTCCCCTTTATCTCCGCTTCAAAGGCCATAAGGCGGCTTATGCTGTATTCGACCTTTTTATTGTTGTAGCCCACCACTATCATGGTGCTTAAAAAACTGATAAGACTCAGCCCTATATTCTGCCCAGGCACGGAACCGGACATTTCAAATATCTTCCATCCAAATGCAGGAAGATCATTTTTTCTGCAGATACTTTTAAATTCTTTTGAAATAGTTTTAGGATCTTTTCCCGAAGCATTGATCACATAATCCGCACCCATGTTAAGGGCATCTTCAATATCTTCTTTTATATCGATGCCTATTACAGTACCTGCACCAAGGGCATCTGCAATAAGCCCCATAAACTTTCCCACACCTCCCCGGATACCTATGATTACAACCCTGTCGCCATACTTGAGATCTGCTCTTTTAGCAGCCTGAAAGGGCGTGGTTCCTGCATCCGCCAGTGCGGCGAATAAAGGAAGGGGAATGTTTTTTCTGTCGTTGATTACACAGAGATCAATGCTCGGCACAGGGATATAATCCGAAAAACCGCCATAGATACCAAGACTGTTTCCAGGCATCTTCTGGGCAAGACATCGGTTGCCGTTCCCGCTTTTACAGAGAATGCATTTACGGCAGGGCATTACCGCAGGAATAATTACTTCTTTACCTGTCCAAGATTCATCCCCGGCAACGACTGTACCGGATATTTCATGCCCCAGAGTCAGCGGAGGTTCGCATACAGTAGGGATACCGTCATAAAAATATCCAAGATCAGTATGGCATACTCCGCACCCTGCAACTTCTACGAGAACTTCTCCCTCTTTCAGTTCCGGAACCGGCAGCTCTGTTCTTTTGAGTATACCCGGAGTCGATTCCTTTGTTTCACTGTTAAAGACTGCGGGCTTAACCATCTGCCATGCCTTAATTTTATCAGGGATAGAAAACATGAAGCCTCCTTTTTTTAATAGCTGACAGCAGAATGCTGACAGCTGAAAGCTCCATCCAGGTTTTTATCTTTCCTGGATGGAAAACTAAACCATACCGTAACCACCATCCACACAGAGAACCTGCCCGGTGATGTAGTTGCTTTCGTCTGATGCAAAAAAGGTAAAGGAAGGAGAAATATCTTCTATCTCTCCGAACCTCTTTAAGAGAATTCTGTTCATGTATATTTCTTTGAGTTTTTCGTCACTTCGTATCTTTGCAGTCATATCCGTTGCAACAACACCGAGAGATATTGCATTTACGCATATGTTATAACGTGCAAGCTCTCTTGCCTGTGACTTGGTGAGACTAAGAATGCCACCCTTGGCTGCACTGTAGTTTGCCTGGCCGACGGTACCGGTTATTCCTGCCACTGAAGTAACATTTATTATCTTACCGCACATCTGCTCCTTCATTACACGCGCTGCAGCCTGAGAACATAAAAAGGGGGCCTTTAGATGAATATCGACAACCTGGTCCCATTCATCTTCTGTCATCTTGAGCATCATGGCAGGGCGGGTAAAACCGGCATTATTCACCAGGATATCCAGTCTTCCGAAATGCTCAACTGCTGATGTTATAAGATTTTCTACCTCTGACTTTTTTACGACATCAGCTTCTACGGCAATTGCCCGGCCGCCTGATGCCTTTATTTTGTCTGCAAGGTCCAGTGCTTCTTTTTTAAAGACTTCACTCTGATTTGATGGGAAATTAACAACAATGGAGGCGCCGGCATCTGCATAGGCTTCTGCAATGCCCCGTCCTATCCCGCGATTACTGCCTGTCACTAATGCAACCTTATTATTAAGATCCATAGGAACCCTTTGTTAAATAGGGATTTAGTAACGGAGGATACCTCCGCCGGCATAACTGCCAACTCCAGACTCCGGAAGGATACGTAATCACATTATAGCCACAATATAATTATAAAACCCCTTGACCATGTCAAGTAAAAACAGGAATTTATATTGATATAACAGCGGCACCTGGTATATAACCCACCATTAACAGATTGAGGCAGAAAGTTTTTTATTAAACTAATCTTTAAAGACTGTGACTATGAAGCATAAAATATTTTTTTATATACTGTTATCATCTTTTATTTTTTCCTGTGCCCCTCAAAGAATAGGAGTAAGGGTCCCCAAACCCTCTCAGACACAAAAAACACCTGAAAAACAGGACGGGTCCTATGTGATAAACGGTGAGCGGTATTACCCTATTACCAGCAGCTCGGGTTTTGAGCAGACAGGGACTGCTTCATGGTACGGCGGCAAATTTCACGGGCGCAAGACTTCAAACGGTGAAACATATGATATGCATAAAAAAAGCGCTGCTCATAAAATTCTGCCCTTTAATACCTATGTAAAGGTTACCAACCTGGACAACAATAAATCCACCATCGTAAGAATCAATGACCGCGGCCCCTTTGCAAAGGGAAGAATAATAGATCTTTCTTATGCGGCTGCAAAGGAACTGGGTGTTGTGGGTCCCGGAACAGCCAGGGTTAATATTGTGGCATTAAGAAGAGACCAGGTTTCTCCAAATATTCAGGAAGGAACATTTACCGTACAGATAGGAGCATTCGGCCAGAAAGAAAATGCCAGAAGGCTGGCCGACAAACTGCGGGTGATTTACGATTATGTAAATATCACAGAGTATGTGGATGAGAAAAACAACAAATTTTTCAGACTGCACGTATCAAAAACACATACTCTGGATAATGCTGTTGAAGCTGAAAAAAAACTGGAGGATATGGGTTTTACTGAAGCCTTTATTGTAAGGCTGTAAAATCAGGGATTTATCTTATCCCTTAACACTCCGGATATTTTAAATACAACGACCCTTCTCGGTTCAAGTATAAGGTCCTCGGAGGTCTGCGGGTTACGCCCTCTTCTTTGAGCTTTCTGTTTAACACACAGTTTTCCAAAACCGCTGATTAAAACATCATCACCATCAGAAAGAGAAGACTTCATAAGTTCAAAGAGTCTTTCCACAACAGAGCGTGACTTGGTTTTACTCAAGCCGACATTATCATATATATCACATATTATCTGTTCTTTTGTTAATGCCATCACTTATCCTCCGGAATGCAACCTAAAGTGAAATAATTTGATACCTACTTCATGTAACCGAATTTCTGTCTGAGCCTGTCATGCACAATATGCGGAACAAGGCCTTTAACATCGCCGCCGTGCCGGGCGGCTTCCTTTACTATTGTTGAACTGATATAAAACCACTTATAGTCAGTCATTAAAAATACAGACTGTATGTCTCTGTTAAGCTTTCTGTTCATCAGCGCCATCTGGAATTCATATTCAAAATCGGAAAGCGCCCTTAATCCTCTTACGATAACATTTGTTTCTTTTTTTACAGCATAATCAATAAGAAGCCCGTTAAAGGAGTCAACCTCCACATTTTCCTGATTCCTGAAAATTTCATTAAGCATATCAATTCTTTCTTCAAGAGTGAACAGCGGAGTTTTATTGGGGTTAATTAGTATTGCTATTGTAACTTTATCAAATATCTTGAGAGCACGGTTTATTATACTTAAGTGCCCGTTGGTAAGAGGATCAAAAGTCCCCGGATATATTGCCAGTTTTTGACTCATCTGTAATTCCTGTAAATATCTATTTTTGTTTCACCATAATGTCTGGTTTTAACCAGACAAAAATCTTCTATCTGTTCCGGGAGTGCATCATTCTTCATGGATTCGGCAACAATGCAGGAATCATCTGTCATGATTCCTTTTTTGACAATGGATTCAAGAACACCCGGAATAAGATCCTTCCCGTAGGGCGGATCAAGAAATGCAAGATCAATGCTTCCCGGCTCTATCTTATTATGCTCGGGTATGCCTTTGCTTAAATCCGTTTTTATAACGTAGCCTTTTTTATCCAGTCCGCATAACTCAAGGTTCTTTTTTATTAAAGCAAGGGATTTATTTGAGCTGTCAAAATAAAAAGCCTGAACAGCACCGCGGCTTAAGGCTTCAATCCCCATTATCCCTGAGCCTGCAAAAAAATCCGCAACCCGGTACCCGGTAATATCATTTCCGAGAATATTAAAAACTGCCTGTCTGACCTTGCTGGATGTGGGGCGTACATTCCAGCCTTTTACTGTTCCTAAAATCCTTCCGGTTAATTCACCCCCAGTTATTCTCATTTAATCATTACCCGATATAATCTTTGCCCATGCTGCCTCAGCCCGGCTCATCCTAAAGATCTTATTATCTGTGCTTTTAAAGGCAAGAGAATTCATTATATTTTTTATTTTTTTTTGTCAACGGATTAAAATAATTGAAGTTTTTCAGTATATAATCAGATTATTTTGCCGGACGGATGTCAGGAGCCGCCATATAGTTCGGGACAATATCCCGGACATTATCAAAACTGTTGTTACGGAACCGGTCCAGCCCCAAAAGACCGATGGAAGAGGCTCTCAAACTCCAGTGATCCTGACGGGCCGGTATTATATGAGGATTACCTGATTCTTCGATGAGGCTCTTCTGGTTTTTAAAATCATTGCCCACAACTACAGTGGGCTCTTTAATCAAAGAACCAATCTCCTTTATCTCAATACTTTCATCCTCTGACTCCCGAACAAAATCATCGCCAGATCTTCTGAAAAAGGCATAAAAGGCCTCATTCTTTCTGGATGACAGCATGGCACACACAGGCTTTTCGGTATAGGGCACTGATGATGCAAGAGCATCAATACCCGATACACCAATGAGTGGAATTTTCATGCTGTATGCAATACCTTTTGCTGCGGCAAGGCCCACCCTGAGCCCGGTAAAACTTCCCGGCCCGGCAGCAACCGATATAAATTTCAGATCTTCAATATCTGTCCCGGAAGTATCCATAAGCTGATCAATGGCAGGAATAAAGCCGGTGAAAGTATTACGTCTGGGAGTAACCATGTACTCTGCTGTTACCACGCCCTGCATTGTCATCAATGCAATGCTGAACTGGAATGTCGAACTGTTGATAGCCAGAAACATATGCCTGATAACACCTAATCCGTTAAAAGCCTGAGAATGTCGTTATAAAAAACAACAACCATCAGAAGCAGTAGAAAAGAAAGACCTACCTTCATGGCAAACTCACGTTTTCTTATATTTAACGGCTTTCCCAGTACAAGTTCAAACAGAAGAAAAAGTATGACACCGCCGTCAAGAACAGGGATGGGAAAAAGATTCAGCATACCAAGGTTTATGCTGATAACAGCCATAAAGGGCAGCAGGTCATCGATGCTTGACTCTACAATCTGCCCGGTCATCTGCCCGATCATTATTGGGCCGCCGACTGTCTTGATAGAAATATCTCCCTGAAACAGTTTTACAACAACAAGGCCGGTCAGCTCGATGCCTCTCCATGTTTCCGACAGGGCTTCTTTAAAGGAGTCAATAAGGCCTATCTCCACATAACTGACATTTCTTATGTATGAAATACCGATTCCGAGAACAGCCCTTTTCTCTTCTTCTCCTGCCTCATTGGGAACCAGTCCCTCCTCAGGTTCAGCATAAAAAGTTAAGGGCTCATCATCTCTTAATATGTTTAATTTTACAGATACACCCTCTTTCCCCTCCAGAAATGTACTGACATCTGTCAGTTTTAAAACCGCCTTATTATCAACAGATACAAATACATCATTTTCTTTCAGACCTGCTTTTTCTGCCGGTGATCCGGCATTAACGTTTTTTATCACCGGAGTATAGGTATCATCCGGCTGAGGGTCAGGCATTCCGTAAAACATGAAAAAACCCGTAAAAAGAAATAAAGCAAGCAGAAGATTAAACACAGGCCCTGCAGCCACAATGGCAATTCTCTTTAAGGGGTGCTGTGCATTAAATGCCCTGTCCGCATCTTTCTCATCAATAGGTTCTGCATCTTCATCAAAATCATTTTCACCCAGCATTTTTACAAAACCGCCAAGAGGAAGATACCTTATTGAGTATTCGGTTTCACCGTAATCTCTTGATATGATTTTGGGTCCAAATCCCAGGGCAAATTTCAACACCTTGACATTAAAATACTTGGCAATAAGAAAATGTCCAAGCTCATGAAAGAAAATCATAATCCCCAGCACTATTATCAGGGGAATTATGTTGTTAATTAATATATGTCCTGCGTTTGAAAAAAAATTTAATATAATATCCATGTTAACTCGTCTTCAGGTTTTTGTATTATTGTATAATTTAAGAAATGAATAACAATAATAAAGAGTAAAAATCAATTTTTTAGAACAGCAATTTCCTTTTCAGCCGTTGACCTTGCCCATGAATCAGCCGATATAACACTCTGCAAAGTTTCCACAGGACAGGAATTATGGGCAGACATTGTTTTTTCTATTATCTCCGGGATCTGCAAAAATGATATTTTATTTTCCAGGAATGCTGCAACAACTATTTCATTTGCACCGTTTAATACAGCCGGCATGCTTCCGCCCTCTTTAAGAGCATTTAATGCAAGCTCAAGACACCTGAATTTTACTGTATCAGGCTCAAAAAAAGTAAGTTTATTTGTCTTTTCCAGCCTTAACTGAGGCAGACCTGTTTTTATATGCCGCGGATATGAAAGGGCATAGGATATGGGAGTCATCATGTCAGGCACGCCCATCTGGGAAATAACCGAACCGTCATTATATTCCACCATTGAGTGAATAATACTTTCAGGATGAACAAGCACATCAATCTGCTCAGGCTCAAGGTCAAACAGCCATTTAGCCTCTATAATCTCCAGCCCCTTATTCATTAATGTGGCAGAATCTATGGTTATCTTGCGCCCCATCTCCCAGTTAGGGTGTTTAAGGGCCATGGCAGGTGTAATACTTTTAAGCTGATCTTTAGAATATTCCCTGAAAGGACCGCCCGAGGCGGTCAGGATTATACGGTGCAGATCCTCACGGTTATGCCCCTGCAGACACTGGAATATTGCACTGTGCTCACTGTCAACCGGGAGAATTGAAACTCCGTGTTCCTTTGCAAGATCCATAATTATGGCTCCTGCCATAACCATGGTTTCTTTATTTGCCAGGGCAATATCTTTTCTGCTTTTTATAGCCTCATAGGTGGGCAGAAGACCGGCTGCTCCGCTTATGGCCGAAACTACAATATCCGCTTCTTCCATTTTTGCTATTTTTACAAGCCCTTCTTCTCCATAGAAAATTTCAGTTCGATGACCGTCTCCAAGGCGTATCTTTAATTCTTCAGCAAGTTCCTTCTTTGTAACAGCAGCAGCCGCAGGTGAATATGCCTTAATCTGCTTCTCCAGAAGATCTATGTTATTTCCGGCAGCAAGAGCCAGTACGCTGTATTTATCCCGGTTTATATCAATAACCTTAAGAGTGCTTGTACCTATTGATCCGGTTGAACCAAGTATTGTTATCTTTTTCATTATATCTCTATACGTTCTCTGAAATATTCTATTGTCTTTTTAAGACCGTCTTCTACTTTTACTTTCGGCTCCCAGCCCAGATTTTCTTTTGCAAGCGTTATATCCGGCTGCCGCCTTTTAGGGTCATCCATGGGAAGAGGCCTGTAGTCAATCTTTGAGCTTGAGCCTGTTAGACGGATAATCATCTCTGCCAGTTCCCTGATCTGAAACTCTCCAGGATTACCCAGGTTGACAGGACCTGTAAATCCCTGAGGGCTCCCCATCATTTTAACCATACCATCCACAAGATCATCCACATAGCAGAAGGATCTTGTCTGTGCACCGTCTCCGTATATTGTTATATTTTCACCTTTCAAGGCCTGTACAATAAAATTACTCACTACCCTTCCGTCATCAGGATGCATGCGTGGGCCGTATGTATTAAATATTCTCACAACCTTTATATCTACCCTGTTCTGTCTGTGGTAGTCAAAGAAAAGAGTTTCTGCGCACCGTTTACCTTCGTCATAACAGGATCTTACCCCAATCGGGTTAACGTTGCCCCAGTAATCTTCTGTCTGAGGGTGAATTGAAGGATCACCGTAAACTTCGCTTGTTGAGGCCTGAAGAATTCTTGCCTTTACTCTTTTGGCAAGCCCCAGCATATTAATGGCGCCCATAATGCTTGTTTTGATGGTTTTTACCGGGTTGTACTGGTAATGAACGGGAGAAGCAGGACATGCAAGATTGTAGACCTGATCCACCTCAAGTAGAATCGGGCTTACTATATCATGCCTGATTATCTCCAGATACCTGTTATCAGTAAGGTGGAGTATATTTCTTTTCTGGCCGGTAAAAAAATTATCCAGGCATATTACATAATTACCTTCGTTGAGCAGTCTTTCACAAAGATGAGAGCCCAAAAAACCGGCGCCGCCCGTTACAAGAATTCTGGTTCTGTCATAATTATATATAGCCATAAATCTCTCCTCTGTTCATCAGACTTTATAAAGTCATCTTCAAAAAAACAAATAACACCGGAGCGGCAAATAAAAGGCTGTCTATCCTGTCCAGAACACCGCCGTGTCCGGGAAGAAGCACCCCTGAATCCTTTACATTAAAATTTCTTTTAAGCATTGACTCAGCCAGGTCTCCTACCTGCCCTGCAAAGGACAGAAGAAAAATCAGTAAAAAGGCGGAAAAATTAACCGGATGAATGCGGAATATTTTAAAGAATGCAATGCCCACAGCAAAGGCAAAAATTACACCGCCTATTGAACCTTCCCAGGTTTTTTTGGGGCTTACGGTTTCATACAGTTTATGTTTTCCAAAAAACTTACCGCTGTAAAAGGCCCCGGTATCATTGGCAAAGGTAATAACAAGAAGAAAGAAGATCCATATGCCTTTAACTCCGTGCCTGAGATAATAAAGGTTATTGTCTATCTGCATCAGCATGGCAAGAGGAAGACATACATAGATAAAACCGGTTACAAGCATACCTGTTTCGGAAAGATACTTTTCTCCCCGCGTGGGGTCATAGAAAAGAAATAAAAGCATTGGAATTACCACGGCAAAACTGACAAGCCCCAGTAACAGCCACACATCTCCATAATACATACCTGCAAAAAACAGCAGATTTATTACACCGGTAACGGATTTAATAAAAAAAGGAAGACCTGGAAGGGTCAGTCTGTAAAACTCGTTAAGACCAGCCAGGCTGAACAGAAATAAAAACAGGTAGAACAGCTCCCTTGGGCCGAAACCTATAAGATAGACCAGGATTGGTAATGCAACAATTGCGGTTAACCATCTTTTTAAATGCATAGCTTAAGTAAAATAAAGTTTATTTACTTTCAGTAGCACCGAAGCGTCTCTCTCTGTTCTGAAAATCATCGAGAGCCTTAAGGTACTCTTCTTCTCTGAAGTCAGGCCATAATGTCGGAGTAATATAAATCTCCGTATAGGCGATCTGCCATAATAAAAAATTACTTATCCTGTATTCTCCGCTTGTCCTGATAAGCAGATCAGGATCAGGAATTCCGGAAGTATATAGACTATCGTTTATGATGTCATCATTTATATCTTCGGGGTTCAGGTCTTTGGACTGTACTTTTTGTGCAATCTTTTTTACTGCACTGATTAATTCCTGCCTTCCGCCGTAGCTTAAGGCAAGGGTAAGAACCATACCGTCATTTGAAGAGGTTTTTTCAATTGCGTCCAGAAGAATTGCTCTGGCATCATCCGGAAGTTTTTCTATGGTTCCTATTGCCCGCAGTTTGATATTATTTTCAAGCATTTCAGGCAGTTCGCTTTTCAGAAAACGTTTGAGGATTCCCATCAGGGTTGTTACTTCAAGTCTGGGTCTTTTCCAGTTTTCTTCCGAAAAGGCATACAGGGTAAGATATTTTATACCCAGATTTCTGCTGGTTCTAACAATAACACGGACAGATTCTGTGCCTACTTCATGGCCCCTGACCCTGTTCATCATTCTTTTTTTTGCCCACCTACCGTTACCGTCCATAATGGCGGCAACATGTATTGGCAGTTTTTCCGGGTCCAGATTAGTCATAATTCTTTCTTATTAAATATTTTCTCACTAAATTAGAAATTAATATGATGTTCAGCCGATAAAAACAGAAATGAAAAGTTACAGAGGATTATTAGAATTCTGCCCGGAAAACCGATCTCCGGGCAGAAGTGTTTCAAAGGTACAGACAGGATTTAAAACTCAAGAATTTCTTTTTCTTTTTCGGCTGTTACACTGTCAACCTTGCCAATAAAATCATCCGTTATCTTCTGTACTTCATCCTGAGCTTTGAACATTTCATCTTCTGACATTTCCTTGTCATTTTTTAATTCCTTGAAAATGTCATTGGCATCCCGTCTCTGATTTCTAATAGCTATTTTAGCTTCTTCAGCCATTTTTTTAGCCATTTTTGCAAGTTCTTTCCTTCTTTCCTCTGTAAGCGGAGGAATGGAAATTCTGATTATCTTGCCGTCGTTCATGGGTGTAAGCCCAAGTTCTGATTTCAGGATGCTCTTTTCGATCTCTTTGATAACAGTCTGATCCCACGGCTTGATGGTTATCAGTCTGCTCTCAGGAACAGAGACGGATGCAACCTGATCAATCGGCATCTGAGAATCATAGCAGTTGACTTTAATACCATCGAGTAATGCCGGCGTCGCTCTTCCCGTTCGAAGCCTGACAAATTCTTTTTTTAATGCCTCGATAGATTTACTCATCTTGTCACGTAATTCGGAAAGTATTTCGTCTTTCATTTTATTCCCCTGATATTAAAGTGCCCACGTTATTTCCGGTAACGACTTTTAAAATATTACCCTTTTCCCTGAGACTGAACACCAGAACCGGAAGATTCTGTCCCATTGCAAGGGTAACTGCCGTCATATCCATCACACGTAATCCCTTTTCTATATACTCCTGATATGTAAGGCTTTTAAAGGGCTTTAATGTAGGATCTTTTTCCGGATCGCTTTCATAAACACCGTCAACCTTGGTTGCCTTCAGTAAAACTTCTGCGTCAATCTCCATCGCCCTTAAGGCCGCGGCAGTATCCGTACTGAAAAACGGATTTCCGGTTCCGCCGCCGAATAGAACAATCCTGCCCTTCTTGAGATGGCTGATTGCCCTTTTACGGATAAAGGGTTCTGCAACTTTATTCATGTCTATAGCAGACATAATGCGGGTCTGAAGGCCCGCATTATTAATAGCTTCACCAAGGGCAAGCGCATTGATAACGGTTGCAAGCATACCCATATGATCTGCGGGAGCGCGCTTCATTCCATATTCAGAAGAATTAAGCCCTCTGAATATGTTTCCGCCGCCTATAACTACAGCTACTTCAATACCTTCATCATGCACTTCCTTAATCTCTTCAGCAACACTTTTAAGAGTTTCGGAATCAATGCCGTAGCTGTTTTTGCCCATAAGGGCTTCGCCGCTTACCTTTAAGAGTATGCGTTTATAGCGAACCTTATCACTCATTATTTTCACCAAGCTGGAAGCGTACGAAACGGTTTACAACGATCTTTTCACCAGTCTTGGCTATCATTTCATTAACAAGATCCTGAATGGTAATATCAGGATTCTTTACATAGGGCTGCCCCAGAAGGGTATTTTCGGCAAAAAACTTTTTGATTTTACCTTCAACGATTTTCTGGACAACATTATCAGGTTTACCTGATTCCTTTGCCTGGGTTTCAAAAATTTCTTTTTCCTTGCTGATTATATCTTCAGGAATTTCTTCTTCATTTACAGCAAGAGGATTGCTTGCAGCAATATGCATTGCAATATTTTTTGTAAACTCTACAAAATCATCATTTTTTCCGGTAAAGTCGGTCTCACAGTTTACTTCTACAAGAACACCGATCTTTCCGTTCGAATGAATATATGACTGAACCTGACCTTCGGATGCTGAACGTCCGCCTCTCTTTGCAGCTGTGGCGATTCCTTTTTTCCTTAAGAACTCGATTGATTTCTCTATATCGCCGTCACACTCCTTAAGGGCCTTTTTGCAGTCCATCATGCCGACCCCGGTCTTTTCTCTTAACTCTTTTACTGCTGATGCTGTAATTTCCAATTTATTACTCCTCTGTATCACCTTCGGTGGTTTCTGGGTTATCTTTTTTATTAACGACGATTACTTCAGGGCCTTTATCGGCTGCTTCTTCTGCTGCCTGCTGAGCCTGAGGTGCCGGAGCTTCAGCAGCTGCTGCAGCTTCTTCCTCTTTATCCTTTTCAGCCTGAGCTCTTAATCTTTCCTCAGCAAGATTGTGCCCTGCTATACAGGCGTCTGCAATTTTGGAGCAGATAAGCCTGATAGACCTGATAGCATCATCATTACCCGGGATAACATAATCAATATCATCGGGATCACAGTTTGTATCGGTAATTGCTATTACAGGAATACCCATCTTTTTAACTTCTTTGACAGCAATATGTTCTCTCTTCGGATCAACTACAAATACAGCGCCCGGGAGTTCATCCATATTCTTGATACCGCCAAGGTTCTTTTCCAGCTTAATAAGCTCTTTTTCCATCTTAAGAGCTTCTTTTTTGGTGTATCTGTTGATTGATCCGTCTTCGATCATCTTTTCAAGATCTTTCAGACGGTTTATGCTTCTTTTTATGGTCTGAAAATTTGTAAGGGTACCACCGAGCCAGCGGTTTACACAGTAGAACATACCGCAGCGTTCGCTCTCTTCCATTACTGAATCATGAGCCTGTTTTTTTGTTCCGACAAACAGTATGGGGTAGCCTTCTGCTACTGTTCTAACGATAAAATCGTGAATTCCGTTAAAAATTTTAACTGTCTTCTGCAGGTCGATGATGTGAATACCGTTCCTGGAACCGAAAATATATGGTTTCATTTTTGGGTTCCAGCGTCTGGTCTGGTGTCCGAAGTGAACTCCGGATTCAAGTAACTCTTTCATGTTAAGTATTGCGGCCATTAAAAACCTCCATATAACTGGGATCTTAAAATCCCACTCCCACGGTTTAACCTCCGCTCAGGATCTGGCGTTCTCCCATATGGTGGGGCACCGGGGCTAGTCCCGAACGTGTGAATTTTTACGCACAGAATCAATATGTATAAAAAAAATATCAACTCTGCCAAATAACAACCAGATATATTAACAAGCATTCCGTTTTTTTTGCAAGAAAAAAATTATTTTTAGCCGGTAACAGGGCCTCTTAAACCTTTTCATTTCAAAAAAACAGCTTATTATTAATATTCAGATCAATTTTGTGTTAGCTATTGAATAAATTAGCATGAGGTTTAACATATTGGTTAACCGGTGTCCATGCAGAAGAGGGATTAGGAATTAGAAAATTGGAAAGAGAATAGAGGAATTAGCAGGAGCGCCAGGCAGTGTGCCCTTTTTTCCCCGCAGGGGGGAATAATTATTCGCCCTTTTCCAGGATATGTTATAAAACATGCAATATATCAATAAGGAGCCTTTGAATTGAATAATCAGGAAAAACTGAACCGGATCAAAATACAACTTGATGAAGCGGAAAAAAACAGCCTGTCCCAGTATGCCTGTTTAAGTAAAAATGCTGTCAGAAGAATCGAGGAAGAAAAAATCTTTAAAGGACACAGGCAGAGCTTTTCTCTGGACACGGACAGAATTCTGCATTCTATGGCCTACTCCAGGTATATCGATAAAACACAGGTTTTCTCACTGGTTAAAAATGACCATATAACACACCGTGTTCTTCATGTTCAGCTGGTATCAAAAATTTCACGCACCATCGGAAGACTGCTCAGGCTGAACGAAGACCTTATAGAGGCAATTGCTCTGGGTCATGATATCGGCCATGCACCATTCGGCCATGACGGTGAAAGATTTATATCCAGGCTCTCCAAAGAGCATGGGACAGGAAATTTCCTTCACAATCTCCAGAGTGTCAGGTTTCTTGAAAAAATAGAAAGAAAAGGCAGGGGCTGGAATCTTACCCTGCAGGTTCTTGATGGAATCCTGTGTCATGACGGCGAAATTCATAATAAAAAACTCTGCCCCGAAAAAGAAAAAACCTTTGAAAAAATGGAAAATGAGATTATTCAAAAAGAAAAAGATCCGGAGTTCGAAATACTTCCGATGACCCTTGAAGGCTGCGTTGTACGCATGGCAGACACAATCAGCTATGTGGGAAGAGACATAGAAGATGCCATAAGGCTGGGAATAATCGAAAGAACCGATCTGCCACAGAACTGCACGGAAATACTCGGGGAAACAAATGGAACAATAGTTTATAACCTTGTAGAAGACCTTGTAATCAACAGCCTTGATAAACCGCATATATGCTTCAGCGACAGTATCAGTAATGCACTCAAGGAGCTTAAGGATTTTAACAGAGAAAGGATTTACCTCAGCGACAATGAATGGAAACAGACATCAAAAATAGAACTGATGTTCAGGCTTCTGTTTGAGAGGTACAATGAAGACCTTGAAACAGAAAATGATAAATCCGAGATATACGGTGAGTTTTTAAAGGGAATGTCCGAAGAATATAGAGAAGAAACACCAAAACCCGGAATAATAAGAGATTTCATGGCAGGCATGACAGATGAGTATTTTCTTGACCAGTGCCGGAAGTATCTGTTCCCGGAAATAAAAACAGCGCCCAGATAAACTCAGCCTGTCGTGGATTTTTTAATGCCCGGCGCCGACTGAAGAACTTTCTGCATGGAAAAAGCCAGATCATTTACTGAAAAGGGTTTTTGTATAAAATTAATACCTTCATCCAGTACACCGTGGTGGGCAATAATTGTAGATGTGTAGCCTGACATGAAGAGTATTTTTATTTCAGGAATTATCAACTCAATCCTTTCAGCCAGTTCCCGGCCGTTAATTTTCGGCATTATGACATCTGTAACGAGTACCTGGATTCCGGCTTTGTGCTCTTCGGCAATAGAAAAGCCTTCCGATGCTGTGCCGGCGGTAAAAACCCTGTACCCAAGCTTTCCAAGCATAATTGAGGCCATACTCAGGACTGTCTCATCATCTTCCACCAAAAGAACGGTTTCACCATTACCCCTTGGAATAGTATCAGTTCCCCTCTTTTCTTTTTCTGATGCCTCTTCTTCAACCAGGGGCAGATAAACGCTGAAGGTTGTTCCCTTTCCGGATTCACTGTTTACATTTATAAAACCGTTGTTCTGCTTTACAACTCCGTATACTGTCGCAAGACCAAGGCCTGTGCCTTTGCCGGGATCTTTGGTGGTATAAAAAGGTTCAAAGATATGCTCCATTGTTTCCTTTTCCATACCAGAACCATCATCACTTACGGCAAGCATTACATAATTGCCAGGCTTTAAATAGGCATGATTATCACAATATTTCTGATCAAAAGAGACTGTATCTGTTTTAATTGTTATTTTGCCCACGTCTGTTATTGCGTCCCGTGCATTAACGCAAAAATTTATAAGAATCTGATCAAGCTGAGTGGGGTCCATCCGTACGACACAGGTATCAGATCCGGGATGCCAGGCGAGATCTATATTTTCGCCGATAAGCCTGCGGACCATCTTTAATACAGATTCAATTGATTCATTCAAATTTAAAACCACAGGCGAGATAGTCTGCTTTCGGGCAAAGGTAAGAAGCTGACGTGTAAGGTCTGCCGAGCGGCGGGTTGCCTTCAGGATATTCAGAAGGTTATCCCTGGAAGGATCATCAGGCGACATATCACTCAGTGTCAGTTCTGTATACCCGAGAATACCGCCAAGCATGTTGTTGAAATCATGGGCTACACCTCCGGCCAGTATTCCTACAGCCTCCAGTTTTTGCGAGTTATATAACTGCGCCTGGAGTTTTTCACGTTCTTTCTCTGCCTTTTTCCGATCTGTGATATCAAAAAAACTTACAATAATACTGTCATTTATTAATTTGGTGCTTATTATCAGATTATGTACAGATCCATCCATGTAGTGAAGAGGACATTCAAATGGTTCCATATCAGAATTACTGGCAATAGCATCCTCCAGGTCCCTCTTCCACCTGCCAGTTACAGCCTCCCTGAGTTCCGGGTCCGGCATGGCAAGATCCCACGCGCGTTCCAGGGTTGGAACTTCACTTATGGTGTGCCCCATTGCCTGAGTTAAACGGTCATTCAGATCCAGAAGCTCACCATTTCTGGAAATATGGGCCATTGGGACCGGGGCCATCTTAAAAAGCATGCGGAAACGCATCTCGCTTTCAATCAGGGCAATCTCTGCCAGTTTTGCCTGAGTAATATCCTCGGCCAGGGCCATAACCTGTTTTTTGCCCTGATCCTCCATAAGCACACAGGAAAATTTAGTATATTTAGGTTTTCCATTTTTTATGGATAATGTTTCCCGGTTGGAGGCTACCCCCTTTTCAAGAAGTTCCTCTATCAGTTCCGTCACTTCTTCATCAGATAGTGTACTGAAATCACTCGGGCTTTTGAGGTGAAGTTCTTCTTTACTCACGCCCAGAGTGTCAAGAAATGCCTGGTTTCCGTCAATAAATTTTGAATCCTCAAGGCTGCTGATGGAAATGGCATAGGGCGCGTTTTCAAATATGGTTCTGAATTTTATTTCACTCTGACGTATCCGCTCATGGGCTTCCCTGAGTGCCTGAATATTTATATCTATTCCTATTATGCGTGACGGTGTGCCCTTTTCATCCCATTCTACCGCCCTGCCCTTTGAAAGTATCCAGTGCCAGCTGCCGTCGGCCCGGCGTAAACGAAGCTGGACTTCAATTTCACCTTTGCCTCCATTTATCATGAATTCTCTGTGAAGTTTTATATAGTTTGACAGGTCCTGCGGGTGTATATAGGAGAATAATTCATCAACTGTAATCACCTTGTTTTTCAGCGGGTGTCCAAGCATTGTATCCCAGATGTTCTGGCCGCTTAAAATAATTTTTTTAAGCCCCGGACGATAATCCCATACCCCGGCCTGGATTGCTTCCAGAGTCTGCAGGATTGTATCTGTATTATGAATATCTTTTCCGGCATTAATCTGATTATCCATTTTTCCTCCTGTTTTTTACGACAAGGGAGTGCCTGAATACTGCAAACCAATTAAATTATCATAATAAACTTACAGGCCATAATAGCATAGAACTTTATCATAATTTGTAACTAATCACTAAGCCTATATTTACCAGCGCAAGCGATGAGGCATTATCGCCCTGACCATACAAAAAAATCACATTTTTATATTATTGAAGAAAATACAATTTTCAAATATTGTAAATTATCAACAGTTAAATAAGTGTTTTAATTAAATTATGAATACGTATCTATCACCATCTATAATAATGCGCGTAAGCGACTTCGGTGAATCCGACCTGCTTATAACTTTTTTTACTCCCGATAAAGGAAAGATAAAAGGAATCGCCAAAGGAGCAAGAAGAAGCAGAGCAAGATTTGTGAACTGCCTTGATATCTTTTCACTGGTCAACCTTGAATACAGTCAGAAAAAGAAAGACAGCCTTCACTTTCTGCACTCGGGAAAACTCATGGACGCTTTTCCCGGCTTGAGAAAAGACTACAGCACTCTTATAAAAGCCAGTTATATGATTGAGCTTACAGAACTGTTATCTCCATGGCATCTGCCTGATGAAAAGATGTTTAACCTGCTTAAGGTTTCGCTTGACACCCTCAGCAGAGGCAGCAGTGCACACACTGTACATGTTTTTTTCGAGATGGCGGCAATGGCAATCGGGGGATACAGCATTAACACTGATAAATGCTGCATTTGCGGAAGAAGGTATATGGGTCAGGGAACCGCAGTGTTCAGACCGGATACAGGCGGGATTGCCTGTATGAGGTGCCAGGATATCACAAAAAGAACGCCCGGAATGGGTCCCGAAACCATCAGCGCAGTCAACAGAATACAGTCATGTCTGTCAGAAAACCCTATGGATAATAATGTTTCAGATGATTTTCTTAATGAGATAACGCCCGTATTAAAGCTTCACAGAGAATACAGGCTGGAACGCTCCCCGAAAAGCGCCAGTTATATAGAAAATTAAGAATGCCTCGCCTGCCGGCCGTTTTTATTTAATAATCATCGAGAATATCGCCGGTCCTGTCAAAAATAATCTGAGAGATGTTATCCTGTGTCTCAAAATAGCAGTTTGTATATATAACAATATACGCGCCCTTACGCTCAAACATCTGAATCTGGTATCCGAGCACAGAACCATTATGTCCCAGAGCATCGTCAGCTGCGAGTATCCCCAGGCCGTACATTGCTCCTCCGGCCTCTTCTCCTAAACTTACCATCTGTAACTGCTGATCAAATGCGTCATCACCAAGCAGATCTCCGCTGGTCAGCGCCTCCACCCAGACCAGGAGATCCGCCGGTGACGAAATCATATTCCCTGCAGCCCATACAGCCGAAGGGTTTTGAATTGAATAGTCATAAAGCACACCATCTTCATCCCTTTCATAGTAACCATGGGCAAAATCATCTTCAAAACCGTTTTCTACCGGAACACTGCTTTGGGGCATATCCAGAACATCAAAAATATGTGCCTGGATATAGTCTTCAAAGCTCTGTCCGCTGACAGCTTCAATAATCATACCGAGGAGTATGTAATTGGTATTGGAATACATAAATGTCTGCCCCGGTGTATCTGCCAAACCGCAATCCACAGCAATAGCTACAAGTTCTTCCGGAGTCCAGGACCTTTCCGGATTGTCACGCAGGACATAAAAAAAGTAGCTGTCTTCAAATGGGCAGGACACATAATCTTCAAGCCCGCTCGTATGATTCAGGAGCATCCTTATGGTGATATCATCACCGTATTCAGGAATTATGCCCGGCAGAATGGATTCAACACTGTCATCAAGTGATAACAGACCATCCTGATAGAGGATAAGTACTGCTACAGCAGTAATGGTTTTTGAAGTGCTGCCGATCCTGAAGAGATGATCAGGCGTAAGGGGTTCTTTTGTATTATTATCTGCATAGCCTGAAGCAAAGTAGTGAGTAGTGCCGTCGGGCAGTTTAACTGCCATGGCTGCGCCCGGGGCCTGATATTCGGATACTGTCTCATCAAGCATGCTTTTGAGCCTGTAGTTAATAATATCAGAAACTGACAGATCATTGTCTCTGCAGTTCACAATACCTGCCAGAACAAGCAGAACCAATAACAGTTTATTAATCTTTTTAAATAGAAACATAATTCCCCGACATAAACCTGTTTACTCAAACATCCAGTCCAGAGCATTCATTGTTATACTGAAATGCAGTCTTGGGCTCGATACGTCCAGACCATCCGGTTTAACCAGGGGGACGCCAAGATCAACTGCCGCGGTCAGATTTCTGCCTATGTTTATCCTCAGCCCTGTTCCTATGCCGCATATATATTTTTTGCCGGTAAAAGAAAAATCACTTTCCTTAAACCATCCTGCAAAATCCACAAACAGTACACCATCAACATATTTCCTTAAATTTATTTTACCTTCATCAGCATTTGATGACCCTGGCAGCAGTATGCATGGAAAGCGCACCTCTTCCGATAGTGAGTAGCCGTTATATCCTGAAATAAGCCCCTCGGAATATCCCCTCACGGAATTCATGCCCCCCATCTGAAAGTACTCAAGACTGGACATGGAGTCACTGCCATACTGAACCGAAGCCTTTAACGTGTTCTGGAACTTTTCCCGAAAAGTAAGCACATTAATAAAGTCAGCATTGTATTTATAAAAATCGTCATCCTCTGCCAGGTATGTTCCGCTGCGGTCCAGTCCGGTCATAAAACGGTGAGAGGTATAAATAAGACCGCCTTTAATAAATTTCTGGAATTCAAAGCCTGCGGTAATGTCATGGTATGATTCATCCCTGTACAGTTCTCCTGTAATTGTTGTTTCGGTCTTTTTATAATCATACCCTAAATAGATATTCATCCTTTTATCAAAGTCATTTATCAGGGGATGTATCAAAGACATGGTAAAAACAGAAGAGTTCCCCTCTATACCCAGAACCTCAAGAGAAGTGCCGGTTATCTTCATGCGGTTATATGAATATGAAGCCCCCAGCCTGGTATTGTACCTGTTCACAGGCAGAGAATATGAACCGCTCATGGACCTGTTTCCTTCGGTTGCGGCAAAGTCGGCTGAAAATGAGTCCCTGTAACCCAGAACACTGTCAATAATCACGGAGGTTCCGCCCTGGTAATAACCTATGGATTTTCTGCCCCTGTTGTTTACATAGGGATAAACATGAAAATTATTAGGTTCAACTGCTTCCAGGCTGATATCAGTGGTTCCATATTCTTTACCGGGAGCAAGCTTTGCAAAGAGCTTTATATCATTCGCCCTGTTAAACCCGGCCAGTTCTTTTTCAACTTCATTCAGTCTTAAGACCTCTCCCTCGGGGATATCCAGCCTTTTTTCTATGTAGGAAGATTTTGTATACTTATTGTTATTAATAGTCAGCCTGCTGAGCCTTCCCTCAACAAGTTTTATTTTTACAGTCCCGTCGGATATATCCTGCTCAGGCAGAATCGCCAGTGCTGTATGTGTGCTGCGATCTTTGTAGAGTTTATTTATTGCGGCAACAAGATTTTTAAGATCCTTTAAACTTACCTCTTTGCCTTCATAAAACTCAATATATGGTTCGATCAGTTTTTCCGGCAGAAGATCGGATTTATTAACCTCAATCTTTTTTAAAAAGATGACATATTCTCCAGGTTCATGCTTCTCAAGCTTAAGTGATTCAGCTCCCGTTTTACCGGCAGAATCCTGCAACTCTTTTTCTTCCCTGGATTTCAGCTCTTCTTTGAGTTCTATTTTTTTAAGATCATTCTCTCTGTCTCTTATCTGCTGGCTTTGTATACTTCCTGGATTAACTATTCCTGCACCTCTAACAGGTACAACGGCTGCAATTGTGCAAAGCAGCGCAGATAAAACAAATAAAAGGTTTCTGTATAACATCCTAATCCTCTTCCGGTGCATCTATATTAATATTCTGTGAAACCTCACCCACCCTTACAAGCGCCGGAGAGGTTTCTGCCCTGGAATTTCCCCGTTCAAAGAACATCGGATTTACCGGCAAAATGTCTTCATCCGTTTCCGATTTTCTTTTACCTGATGTAACCAGTCCGGCTTCTTTTCCTACAACCACATCATCAACTTCAAAATCCTCATTTGGATTGAGTACCATATTGATTTTTCCGCCGACCCTGAAATCATCAACAATAAAATCCCCGCCCCCGGCAAGATCCACATTAAGGTCGCCGCTGCCTGAGGCCGCATTATTCATTACAAAATCATTTCCGGAAAGATTCTTAACAAAGATATCATCACCGGCAGTGATATCGATAACATCACCCTGGTTTGTACTGAATAACAGCTCATCCATTGAATTGGCGCCCACAGAACCCGATACTTCAATATTAATATATGAAGCCTGGAGGCTTGGTGTGCTGACAGCACTGTTGCCTGCCGCACTTAACAGGGAACCGTCATCAAGGTCTATATAAAGGCTGTTTTCAATATCTATGGTTCCGCCCAGGATCATATCTCCTTCAGGAACTGTTATATTTGCATTGACTGCCAAAAAACTGATCGACGGTCCAAAAAAGCGTTCAAATAATCCGCCGATTACTTGCCCTGGAGTAGGCGGTGGCGGAGGTGATTTTTTTAAAGAGATATACATATCATCAGCCGTAATATTGTGGCTTTCCGCATCATATATGGATATTGGGCTCTCTGAGCTGCCAACATCTCCGGCAGTCGAAAGTGTTACATATTTTGCCTTCAGCTTTTTCTGGGATGCGGTTCCGTTGAAAATACCTCCCTGTGAAAGGATATTGATATTGTGTGCTTCTATTGCTCCAATATAAAAGGGGGATGATTCAGGATTGCTTAAATATATTGAACCCTCAGAATACATACTGGCATATCCGTAGCTCCCGTCCTGACCCGTGAGGGTTGCAACTTCAAGCCGGTTATCTGCCGAACCGATATTTCTTATATTACCCTGGGTAAAATCAATTTTACCGGCCCTTACATCGATTATATCATCATCAGCCGCATCATAAATTCCGCCGTAGGACCAGAGCACAAACTCTCCGGGTGTATAGACATACTCAATATTGGCGTCACCGTTTTGTTCCCTCAGATAAATACTTTTGTTCGATTTGGCCATAAATGAACCGCCTTCAGTCAGGTCCATATTAATCGGAATAAGAAAATTATTTCCTATACATCCTCCGTCAGATTCGATAATCAGTCTTTTACCAATAATATTGGTTGCTGTGCCGTAGCCTGTCCGGTTGTATATACCGTTTGTAGCAATAAGCCTTATAGTCGAATCATTGTCTGTTTCTATCCGGTTGAGGTTAATATTATCTTCGGAACCGAGGAAAACATTACCATGGGCATTTATTGATATATTCTCAGATGCGTTGATATCAATATCCTGACGTTTCATAACTGTCAGTGTGCTTTTATCATCCGATATTTCTATATCGCCTGCCTCTGCAAGTGAGAGGATATACTTCTGGTCTTCGGTCAGATCAAGGGAACCGTCTATCCTGATGGTTTCACTTCCAAGATCGAGCCCGACTGATCCGCCGGTATTTATAACTATCTTCTTACCCTTAATATTTGTTCCGTCGATGTTGATATGTACATCATCACTTCCCGTGACTACTGCCCGTGCAACGGAGTTTCTCAGCTGTTCTTCTGTCCACACTGCCCCTTCCGTCATATCCGCTTCCATCTGTGCAGATACCTCAAACGCCAGGCTTTCATTATAGGCATTTCCATACCGGCCGTATTCTTCATGCAGGTCGTGATATTTATCAGTTAACTCCGATTCTATACCGGCAATATCTTCGGCCGAATACCCCTGTTCCTGATAGACGGATATCTCGTCAGCTGTAAACTCTATTTTAAAATCGCTGCTGTATGAAGCAGGATTTTCCTGCCTGTTTCTGTAGCTCCAGTAGGTTTTGTATTCCTGTTCCCTCGCCTCTTCCAGGGCATCAACTCCTGCCTGTGCCTGTTCGAGTGCACCGTCTTCGGCCCTTAGCTTCATATCTTCCCAGAGCTGTACAATGTCTGCCTCTGTAGCAATATCCCTTACCTTGTCTGTGCTGATATCATAGATATTTCCGTCAGGCACATTCAGGTACACATCGCCAGTATAGGATTCAACTCTATCAAGACCAAGACTCCCTGATATTTCGGTCAGGTAAATATCACCGTATGCCTCCGCACCAAGGCCTGTTGTTTCTAGATCTTTCGTATCCAGCCTCAGGTAGCTGCTGTCAGTCCCGAGTGAACCTGTTTCAGAAACGAGAGTGATACTGTCGCCCTTTATATAGCTTTCCGAATTATCTGATGTAATACTGCCCTTTGACGTTATATTGACATTGCCTGATCCGGTTTTAACAACACCAAAAACAAGCCCGTCATTTTTTTCATTTATATTTATGCTGCCCGAATCTGTGTCAGCCAGATTAAGAGCCCCGCTCTTCATATTGATATAGTAATTTTCCTGCCCAATCCCGCTTACCGCATCAAGTGAGACACTGTCCGCTATTATTGAGATATCGGTATTTGTCGATAAAATTTTACCGCCTGAGTTCACATTAACTTCGCCGTCCGGGTTGTTGATCTCACCGCCCAGGATTATATCACCCAGTGAATTTATATTTATATTTGATGTATCCTGACCGGAAAAACCTATTCCTATGGCATAGTCCGCCCTTACCTGGTGTGTATGGTACTGTTTGGTCCCTCTCTCATAGACTTCCTCTTTATGATATGTATCGGTAAACCATCCGTCATCTTTCCATTCCTTGGAAAAAACCAGTGTATCTTCTGAATTATCGATAAGGTCATAATGGTACTGATATGTGGGAGAAGACTCGACTGTTATGTATTCGCCTTCCAGAAGAGGGTTTTCACTAAGATATTCTTCATCTACTGTCTTTGCCGTATCCTTTGAGACATCTATCAATCCGAAAAAAGTAGTATCCGTCTCATAATTGTAAGTTGTCCTTACAACCGTCTCGGTTCCGGTGTTCCAGACATATGATGAGTTTGCAAGGGGAGAATATGAACCGCTTCTTGATACACTGCTGCTTTTCAGGTAACTGGGACTTCCGCTGCTGTCCGTTGTTTCATTTGTATATTCTGTAACAACATTATTACTGCGTTTCCAGACTGTTGTAAGGTATTCGCCGCTGCTGTTTTTCTTTCCAAGGTCTGTAATCTTTATTGTTCCTTCAAGTCTGCTCCCAACATTTACGTTGTTGACAATAACAGGAATAGTATTGTTGTTATCCAGACTGTATGAGGGATAACCATCCAGGGCTATAATTTGTGCCTGACCGGAATTATTATTGGTATTGACTATCTGCCCGTACAGCTCAACATATCCGGGAGTAAACTTTACGTTGTTAAGGTCAATCACATTCTCCCTTGCATTATAATAACCGGTGAGTTTACCGTTATTCCAGATTTCATACATGGGATCAGCATTGTAATGACCCGAGTCAAGTTCGCCCTGGTAATGGGATTTTGCATTTTTAATATTCATCTGTTCGCCGGCCGAAGATGTCACCATCTGGTTTTCCACCAGTGCATCATAGATATCCAGGCCGCTCTTTATAGTCCCGTTAACATTTATATACCTTGCATGAATAATTACTTTGCCGTCAGCTGTTATTGACCCTGTTGTTCCTGGTGTTGTGCCGTTATAGGAAGCACTGTCAGGTTTTGAAGATTCATAGGTCCCGGCAAGAGTACTCCACGATTCTGAAGGTGATTCCGCAACGTTAAAAATAGTATCAACATATGACTGAACAAATGAATCGCCTGCCACTATCCGGATCTCCCCGGCAGTTATATCGCCCCTTGAATCGATATTCGAATAGGGCGCCAGAATGGAAACCAGTCCGTTCCTGTTGTTGATATCTCCTTCAAGGATAATATCCGCTCCTGGGTAAACACTTGATGACAGGTTCGGATTATAATTGCTTGTAATTGAAACAGTTGAATCCCCGGCATTGGGATCATTTTCTATGCTTGAGAATCCTGATGCTGTTCCATCGGAATTAATTGCAGTCACATCCGAATTACCTGCAACACTGATATTATTGAACCGTATATTTCCGCCTTCATTGGTTGGGACATCTATATTATTAACTTTCAGGTATCTGTGGCTGTTGTTTGTAATTTCAACTTCGCTGTGACCGTTGGCCTTAAGAGAACCGGACCCGGTAAGCTTATCAGCATTAATGCTTATATCACCGGTGTTTGCAATGATATCATCCAGTTCGATAAAATCCACATCCTTTGCCTCTACAACATTTCCGTCCTCTATCAGTCCAAGCAGGTCAAGCTCGTGTTTTAAACGGTCTATCTCACTTCTGTATGAAGCTACAGCCTCGGGCAGGCCGGAGTATTCAACTATCAGCCCTTCAAGCTCCTCTATCCTGTCATTGATACTGTTCTGAAGATTTTCCGTCTTCTGGCTGTAACTGATGCTTCCGACCTTATCCGTCACCGAAGCATAGCTGTTGCCGCCCCCTTCATTAAAGGTTATCGTCTGGATATTATCGGAACCTGCGAGCAGGCTCCCGTCTATGTTTACGCTTGAAGAATCTGCGATCTGCGAGTCCATTGACGTATCTTCAAGAGACAGCATTGCCGTATATGTATTTTTTGCGCTGGAAAAACCGAGCGCCTTTCTTATGCCTGGATCCGACGTGATATTAATATCTCCGACACCCTTAACATTTGCACCGGAGGCTATATTAAATGTGTTTACCTGTGATATTTCAGCCTTTACCTCCGGAGAAGTTGCAAAGGGCAGCTCGGTTGCATTGAACATATAAACATTGGACCTTACATTTATGTCCGACCTGGTGCCAAGCTCCTCTTCATCAATATCACTGTAATTGGCGGTCTTACCTATCATCATGTTTACGCTGTCCTGGGCATACAGAAGGGCATTTTCGCCTACATCAATCTTATTTTGTGTGCTGGTGAAAGCCCTTGCCTTACCAACCACAACACCGGACAGACCATAGGTACTGGCGTTTACCCGGCTTTCTATATCCGTTGTATTGACAATCTCCAGGTTTATATCAGAGTCAAGACCTTTGGCCTTGACTATCGAATCTTTTCCAAACGCTATATCTGCAGAGTTTGTATTGTTTTTGATTTCTGATACTGCTACCGGAACGGTTATTTCACCGCCTGAAACGATCTTCACCTTGTCATCGGCATCAACAGAATTGTGAACCGTGATATCAAGATCACCATTTTGAGATACAAGTATTCCCCCTTCACCTACTGTGAAAGCGGAACTGTTGCGGATATCGGTTTTGCTTGTTGCTGCGGCCACATCAATGGCTCCGCCCGATCCTGAATACACATTGTAGACATCCTCTCCCAGGTCTTCTTTTTTAAAGCGGTTATTTATATCCACGTCGATCTTTTTTGCCCTTACCTGGGCCTGGTCTGCAAGGCTGACATTCACACTCACATCATTTATATTATCTGAATTTACCCCGCTTGCACCAATAACACTTGCATTAAAGGAGTCAACCATATGGTTAAGGTCAGAGGTATAGTCTGCCTCTGCCTTTAAAGTTCCGCCTATGGTCAGAGTCCTGTCGGATGAAGATTTTCCAATGGAGATATTCATATCGGAATAATTGCCTGTTTTGGTAGAAAACCCGGCGCCGCTAACAATCCCGCCTGTTCCGGAGATTGTTTTGGCAAACTGTTTATCACTTGCCGTTGCGGTCAGTCCGAGGTTATAGGTGCTTAATTTCAGGTAATCTCCCAGTTCTATATCTACATCAAGGTCAGTCTCAGCATTTGCCCATGCTCCGCCTGCTGCTATGATGCTGCCGCTGTGGGCCTTTGACTGAACATCCTGATCTGTTTCCGAGCCTGATGTCATTTTCAGATAACTGTCAACAGTGATATCACTGTTATCTGAAATCATTGATTTGACATTACCTTTTATTGTTGAATCAACAGTAACTGCATTGAGAGAAATACCTGATCCGCCGGCCGCGTAAATATCAAGATTTGAAGTTGTATCTACCTGTGAAGACTCTATAGAAAGATTAAGGGCCTTTACGTCATTGTTTTCGCCTATATAAGATTGGGTATTAACATAGATATTGGAGTCGGCATTTGTTCCTCCAAGTTTTGCTCCGGACACCTCTACCGCAAATGTAGACATATCTGTTGCTGCAGAACCCATTGCAGAGAGTTTAAAATTACCCTTCTGATTGTAGGTATGCCCCCATGAAGAGGCAGTATCATAGTTTACATTGATCTCTGCATCTGTCCCTGTATATGCGAGAACATCATCATCTATCTCGGCATAGGGCCTGTTTGTCATAAGGCTGAGCGCACCCAGCTGACCGAACTGCCCTTTCACTGATATATCCGAATCAGCATTAGACAGTATCGATAACCTGTGGGCCTTCGTAATATTTGAGTTATTCCCGAGATATGCCTGAGTAACGCCTGACTTGTATCCTTCGGATACAACAGCCTGAATGTTTCCGACTGCAATGCTTCCGCCTATTGATAAAACCTGCATATCAGAAACAGTGTCGGCAGTTATACTGATGTCATTTTCAGCTTCGATCGTTGTCCCGTCGCCTATATAGGCGTTCACGTCATTATGGGAAAAGGCAAGGGCGACACTTACACCAAGGTATGCAGCACTGCCGTTAAAGGCATAACCGAAAACATCATAGTCTGAAGAGTGATAATCTGAATCTATTGTTAAGTTACCACCCGCAATGATACTGCTGTTATTCCCGATAAAGGCATCTGTGGAAGAATTTACATCAGCGATTGATATGCCTGAACCTATTGCACCCAGACTCAGCGAAGCAGCGCCTGTAACAAGGTCAATTTTAACATCTTCGTAGGCTGTTACTGATAAATCGTTACCGGTTGTTACGGCTGCATTGTCTCCGATATAGGCTGCAGTCCTGTCAGTGCTGTTATATTCTCCTGAATAGACATCCGTCAGCTCACTGCCGTAATCCCTTGAGCTGACTCTTTCCATATCCTCAAGCGCAATACTTTCTTCCCCCACATTGGCTGCATTTAGTTGAGAATTTAAGGACATCTGGGAGCTCATCTCTCCCCGGCTGTTCTGCAGATAATTATCCTCGGTTTCGTTAGAGATATTTGAGCCGATAGTACCCACGCTTACAGCGCCTGCAAACTCTCCCGCTCCTCCGGCAGCGCCCATACCCCATGACTCAATAGATTTTTCAGCATTTGCAGCAACAGTAATATCTCTGCCTGCATGTGCTTCTACGCCGTCCTTTATTGCGGCAGCCGTGGTGGAGTTTATTCTTGATAAATCAACAGAACCTCCGACTCCAAACGCACCGAGTGATCCGGCTGAAAGAGCGGTGTCAATAGAGGTATCCGACGTTGCAGTAATAGTTACATCCTGAGAAACTGTAGTGTAACCTGAGTCTGCATTTATAACAGAATTATTACCGTCTGTTTCTTCTATATAAGCTTCTGTATTTGCGGTTATATCTCTCGTGGTGTATGTACCTGCCAGCCCGGTATATAAACCTCCTGAAACGGTTGCGGCAACGGTATTAATGGCCTGAATGCTGTCGGCGGATATAACGGTTGATGTCTTTGCATCAGTACTTGAATTTTTAATATAGGCCTTTGTATCACTGTTAATATCAGCAAAGGATAATGTCCCGCCCACACCGCCGACTGCGGCACCGGCAGAAAGGCCGCCTAATATAAAACCCCTGTCAGCGCCCATTTGAGCATCATCTTTTGCTGTAATGTTTATATTCCCTGAACTGTTCACATCGGAGTTTTCAATAAATGCATCCGTGTCGGAATCTATGGTTACTGAATCAACGACACCTGCGGCAGAAAGCGTACCGGAAACCGCCCCGCTAATGGATACAGTATCATAGCGCTCCTTTGATTCGGCGTTTATATCAACATCATTAATGGAATAAACATCGGAGTTGGCAATTTTTGATGCTGTACTGTTGTTTATATCTATATACCCCTGGCTGGTTCCTGCTCCTCTGGTAGCGCTTATGGCAAGCGCTCCGCCATATACATCAACGTCCGTATCATTGTATGATGACACCTGGAAATTGTTACCTGTAACCACGTATGACGAATCAGGATTCAGCCTGATATCCGAATCATCAATAGAAGAGTTAACATTACTGGTGACATCGGTAATGTTAACAGATGCCTGAAGGGAAACAGTACTGGCACCCCCGTTTACATTCAATACCGTTATATTATTATCAGCCGAAGAGTTAATATAAAGGCCTTTATATATTTCATCATCTGTATCTGAAATGATCAGATCGCCCCAGTTGTGCGTGTATCGTCCGCCAATATCAAGAGTTGAATTATTTATAAATGAATGGATATCGGAATTAATTGTATTAACAGCAAAGGTTGCTCCCAGGCCGAATGAGCCCGAACCGGTGAGTGAACCGCCGTAAAATTCAATATTTGAACTGTTCCTTGCCAGTATGCCTGCTGAGGATCTTACAGATCCTGTAGAATTTGAAATACCCGCATTAATATCGGAATATATATCATTTACTGCAATAGATCCTGCAACAGCGCCGCTTGAGGCAAGCACAGTTCCCGCTGCAACAGTCATTATGTCACCGCCCTGGTCGGCAACTACTCTTAATCCCCCGTTAGAATCAATATGAGCACCGTTTATATGAGCATCGAGAGAATTTTGTATTTTGTTTTTTGCAGTTGATACCCCCACGCCGACAGATGACATCCCGGCGCTCAGAGCGCCTGCAATGGACATTATTTCGGAATCATTGATGGCGTTTATATCCAGGCCGTCACTTTGTGATGCTTTAAAATCTTTTAATAATAACAAATCATCATTTTCAAAATATGCCTTTGTTGTTGAGTTGATATCATTCAATGAAATTGAAGCTTCAAGTGCAAGACCTTTGGATTCGGAAGCGCCAACTGAACCTGAAATGTTAAAAATCCCTGATGATTCAATGGCGGAAATATAAGTTTTATCTGACTCTGCTGATGAGTTCAGCATGTATGAGTATGTATTATTATTTATTTCATTCTTTGAGAACGCTGCACCGATGCCGGCATTTCCTCCAAATATCGCTGTCCCGGCGATCGAAAAGATCTCGGCACCGTCCAATGCTTCCAATTCAATATTGGTGGACACAAGGTCCGAATCTTCAATATAGGCATAAACGTTATTTGAGATCTCATTTATAGAAACGGAACCTGCAAGATTCAATATAGAATCATTCTTTGTAGCTCCTGATCCTCCTGATGCAAACGCCGTGATTTTAGACTTGTTTTCAGCATTGATCGAGATCAGATCCTGTGCAGAAATATCTGAATTTAAAATAAAAGCTTTTGTATCGGAATCTATGTAGTTAAGACCTACAGAACCGGCCAGTCCTGCTGAGTCGGCAAAGGTGCGTGCCCCTGAGACCGAGAACTTATATGTATCATTCAAGGCGTTAAGATTTATATCTCCCTGGCTGGAATGAACATCATAATTATTTATATAGGCCAGTGCAGTTTCTTTACTGTCAAAGTACCCGACCTCACCCGAAACGCCTATACCGTATGACCCTGCTCCTCCGCCTGCGGAAGTACTTCCTACGGGGCCGCTGCCTCCAGATGCTACAGAGCCGGCAACTCCTATTGTGTATGTTTCTCCGCTGTTTTTAGCATCTATAAGAATAGATGGTCCTGAACTGAAATAGCCTCTTTCATCCGTGGATTCTGTTTCTTTATTACCCAAAACAGCCTCTGTGACCCTATCCATTTCTGTCAGAGAAACTGAACCTCCCACAGATAAATTACCGGCCTTTGAAAATGCGCCTGTTATATTCAAGGCATCCGAATTATCAATGGCCTCTATAAATGAAAAATCATCCGGGTCATCGTTATCCTCTCCTGTTTCTATATGCGCGCCCTGTGCAATCTGGGCAAGTGTTCTGTTGTTTATTGAAAGAAAAGAAACACTACCGTCCACACCGTACTGCCCAGCACTGCCCCCTGCGGTTGCTATGGAAAGCTGATAATTTAAGTTTTCAGCCTTAAGCCCCAGGTTGTCGGCATTTATCAACGCCCTTTCCCCGATATAGGCCTCTACATTTGATGTACTGTCCACATCAACAAAGGAGCCGCCTATTCCGGTCTTGCCTGCGTCTACACCCCACCCCAGTCCTATATTGCCCGCAAAATTGACTGATTCAGCAAGACTTGCAGCAGTTATATTCAGGTCTCCCGGGCGTCCTTCAATATTCCGGTTGACCCTGATATCGTTTCCCAGGATGACTTTACTGTTCTGCATGTAATCCACAAGGTTTACAGAACCCGCAAGCCCGAATCCCTCTGTTTTTTCCTCGGAAGAAGTCGCGACCTGGGTTTGGGCCCAGGTGTTAAACCCGCCTTTCTGTATCCCCAGATTGCCGTTGGCATATTCAAGCCAGACATTATCTTCCAGCAGAGCACTGATATTGTTTTTAATATTGTCCCATTTTGAGATGCTGCTGTCCCAGGAAAAAGGCCTGATAAGTGTAAATTCATAGGGCATGTTGAATTCGGAAAATAGATTAATATCTCCTGTTGCATCAAGAGAGACATTATCGCCTATCCTGGTTTCAACATTATTATAATAGTCAGATATATTGACAGCGGCGGCTACGGTATTATCCCTGTAAAATTCATCCTGTTTATTTTCATCGCTGTAAACGTCTGCAGCGATTGTTGCAATGGCACTGGATTCAATTATTGTGTCAATCTTTGAAGAGATATTCAGCTTACCTTTTTCCGGATCTGCACCTAATGCCTTTATACTGGAATCCTCACCGATATCAACGGTTGCACTGTTGTTATGGTCCGAATAGACTACAGCCCCGGAAAGGGCTAACGGAGTTGAGCCTGACCTGCCGTCGATGGTGGAAAGGGAGAGTTTCTCTCTGATCTTATTGGTTACAGCCTTTTCTACCTTCAGAAAGGTATGAACAAGCCATCCGCTTCCAACACCGACAACTGCCCTTGCAATATTGCCTTCTTTGCCAGATTCATCAATTTCATCAATGTGTGATAAAATATTGATATCCTGAGCTTCAATATCACTGGCTATATTTACACTGTTATTAACATCCGAGTTTGAGACGGTAACAGCAATGCCCGCTATGCCGTCCTCAAAATTCAATGATGCAGACGCCGCCTGGATAAATTTATCCGTTGACGCATCAATATTAACTGTGTCGCCTGCACTGATGTTTCCGCTGTCTTCAATTGTAACTGTTGTATCAAGGTCCATATCCGCTATGGTCAGGGCAGCATCTATCTGGGCACCTTTACCGTCCCCCAGGTTAATAAGCATGGAACTGGCGTTTAATACGGCATTGTTCTTTGCGTTTATATCGATGTTGTTTTCTGCAGAAATAAGCGCATTTTCGCCTATATTTACCTTTGCATTGGAATCAACAATTACAAGGGCAGCACCTATTGCTGTTCCCAGAACCATCATACTTGCTTCGGAATCTGCATATGATTTTATTGAAATATCATTTTCCGAATTCAGGTTAAGGTTATCATCAATATTTATATTAGCGTCTGCAGTTGTCCATGATCCTCCGATGAAAGCAGAATAACCCGATAAGAAGCTTGATTTTTCGGTATCAACCTGGGGCAAATCCTCAATATTTTTTAAAGTATCATCATTAATCTTTTTTGTGGATATGGAAGTGGCCCTTATTCCAATGTTATCCGCATCAACAGTAAAACCTGTTCCAATATTAATATCTGCGGATGTTCTTCTGGTGATAAGGCTGTATGCAGAATCCTGAGAGTATGAAGATACCAGGATGTCCTTGCCTGCCAGGGTTACATCGTTTCCTATAGTAATTGACGTTGAAGAAACCTTTAGAGGATCAGGATCTGTCAATGTAGCAAGGATGTTAATATCCCCTTTAAGGTTTCCGTCAGGAGAAACGGCATTAAGGGTGACATTATCACCTATGTTTATATTCGGCGCCAGGATATCAATTTTGCCGGCCTTATTGGGTGCCCCAAAAATGCTGGACCCCCAGGTACTGATGGTAACACCGCTATATATATTTATCTCGTTATCAGCTTCAAGATTTACATCGCCTCCGCTGCTTCCGAAACTGACTTCGACATTCAGTATCTCAGGATCAATATATATACTTCCAGAACGTCCGTTTACGGCTCCGGCATCAATAGAACCTCCGAGGATATTTATCTCCTTTGCAGCAGAAAATTCTATATTACCGCCGTCCCCGCTGATTCCTCCTTTTGATTCTATTGAAGCATTATTATTGAAAATGCTGTTATTTTCAGCGTAAAGGTAAATATCTCCGCCGCTGGAATTTTCACCAATACCGCTTGCAGTTATTTTTGAGCCTGATTTAAGTTCTATATCATTTCCGGCTGTTATTTCTATTGATGAAGCATCTTTTCCGGCAGAGCCGTCTGCAGAGATAAGGCCGCTGTTTACAAAATCCTCTGCTGTATCGATTACGATTCTGCCGTCTTTGATTACCAGGTCATCCGAAGAATCATCGATATTAACGATATTGGATACATACTCCTGCTGACTGACAGGAGCCAGGCTGATGTTTGTTTTTATCTCGCCCTGGTTCAGCAGGTTTGAAGAGAGTATCTTTACACCGCTGATGGTATTGATTTTTCCATTTATTAAAACAGAGCCTGTTTCTCCGATTGGCACATTATCACTGAGAATGCTGTTTACAGATGACTCGGATATAAGACCGTCACTGAACAGCTCATTCATAAAATTTAGTGAAGGAGTCATTACTGTGAGACTGCCTGTATTTACAACTCCGTCACTTCCTATTGCCAGCCCGTGGGGATTAAGGAAAAAAACATTTCCACCGATCGCACCGTCTTTATAACTGTTCAGTATGCCGTTTATATCGGTTCTTCCTTCATGAACCATATTTATGAGGTTTTGAGTTTCATCAGGAAGAAAGAGATTAACGGTCTTCCCCTCATAAACATCAAAAACGCTAAAGGAGTTAAAGGCATTCTGATTTTTTACTGTATCAGTATGAATATCAGTAACATCGCCGTTGATATCCAGCCTGGTAGAGGTGTTTCCGTCCGGAACAATCATATCCCCTGCAAAAACAGGTTCCGATGTCAGGAATATCAAAGTGGACAGGATTGGAACTAACAGGTTTGCTGCATTGAACCGCCATTGACCGAGTCTAAAATCTTTAATCATTTTTAAATCGCCTTTCATACTGAAAACACGTGTAATTACCGGCAACAGGCAGCAGGTCTCCGGCAAAGAAATGTTAAAAAATATAATCGGCACGATGGCGATGTAACTTAAATCTGCAGTTTTTATTCTTTTTATTATTCAGTACCTTATATATAATCAGACATATAACATTCATAAAAAAAAGCTGGCTGTTCATCATAAAGTGATTAAAATATCATCAGATCTTATCCAATTTGACTTAACAATATGCTGACAGGGAGCGGAACGATGAAAGAAAATTCCATACCGACAAAAGGAAGAACTCTCGACCATGCTGCCGGAGTCTATGACCTTCTTGAACCTCTTCTTTTACTGGGAAAACAGGCTGAATATGACCACACAATTGTAAAGCTCCTTGAACTTGAGGAAACTGACAGGGTGCTGGATATCGGCTGCGGAACAGGTGTTTTAACCCGTATGATTGCCGACAGGCTTAATCCTGAAAAGGGAGGGATATCCATTGGGATTGATGCTGCGGCACGTATGATAAGAGTTGCCAGAAAAAAAAGAGAAACTCCTTCATGCAGGTTTGAAACAGCTGCGGCAGAAGATCTCCCATTTGAAAACGGTTATTTTGACAGCATAGTATCAAGTCTTTTCTTTCACCATGTCCCGCTTGACCTTAAAAAAAAGGCGCTTGCCGAATCCTTCAGGGTGATAAAACCCGGAGGAAAACTGGTTATTGCCGATATGCATATCCCATCTACATTTATGGGAAGCCTTGTATCCCATATCTCCAGGTGGTTTTTCATGCAGCCCCAGATAGGTGAAAATATCAGGGGTGTAATGCCGGAAGTAATTGAGGACGCAGGTTTTAAACCTCCCGAACTTGTACAGAGTTATTTCGGATACATAACGGTTTTTTCAAGCCTCAAACCTGAATCAGGTGAATAATGAATATAATCGAATCAATGAAAAATCTCCGGATAAATTCCGGTGATGCTGGCACTGATAATATTTTTTCATCCCTTACAGAAGAGCTGAATAAATCTCTTGCCCTGTTCTGGGAAAAGTCCGGAGGAATACTCAGCGGAAGCGGTGTGGAACTTCTTGCCCCTCCTGCAGGATACTATGACCTTGAAAACAATTTTTTTTCGGCCCTGTTCCTCTACTCCTACTACAGGGCAGGAATCGCCAGTGAGCGGAGAATTTTATACTCTGCCATGAATCAGTGCTTGAGAGGCATGGTTACAGGGTGTGACAACATCCTTGATGATGAATATAAAAGAACCCTTGAAACCAGCCTGCCCGAAAAGGGGATAAAGTTCCGATCTGTCCTGGATATAATGGTATCGGACCGTGTGCTGTTTGAATTATCCGCAGGGGCTTTTCAGGACATGGACAAAATACTTTCCGCAGGAGTTATATCATTACACTCTCTTATTAAAAGCGGTTATCAGGAGGCAACCGAAGAGGGAGGTGTAAATGAAGTGCTCTCTCCTGACTATGTAATTGAAAAAATACATCACTATAAAACAGGTATTCTTTTTAACTGCCCCTGGGCAATACCCTCTGTAATTGAAAAAACGGATGATACAAAAAAAGAAACCATGAACAGGGCGCTTTATAATATAGGTATAGGCTGCCAGATCATGGATGATATGGCTGACATTGAAAGGGACATAAAAACAAGACATCATAATTACGCAGCTTCATTGATATATCACAATAAAGGAGCGGAAAAATTTAAAGAGCTTAAAGAACTGGTATTGTCAATTTCTGAATCAGGGGAATGCAAAGATTTTTTTGCTGAATTTAACAGTGAGAAAAATACAGCAGTTGAAAAGGCAAGAGAATACCTTACTAACGGCTTCAGCTCTCTTTTTGAAGACAGCCACAGATTTCTGGTGGAACCCGCAATAAAATTTCTGGCAATGCGCATAGGCGTGGAAAGATACTTTTAGGATCAGACAGTGAATATCCGTCAAATAAATTTCTGGACCAGAACAGGTATTATATTTCTTCTAAGATCAGGAAGGTCAGCTGTCATGTTATGCCTTATGGTGGTGGCGGCGGTTTCCGCCCTTATCTTCCTGGCATCCCTTGATGTGGGCGTAAATGATGCAATGATCAGAAACTCGGTGGGGATGTTTTCCGGTCATATATCAGGTTTTTCCATTCCGCAGTCAGTAAACCCGGAAGATCTTAAAACAAAAGGTGTAAAGGCCGTTTTAAAAAGGGTGTATATTCCGGGGACAATCTCAAGGGGTAAAAAAACCGAGGCAGTCAATTTATCAGGCATAGCACCTGAAAAAGAAAAAGAACATACCGCCCTTTTAAAAAAGAAAATAAAGGGTGAATTTGTAAACTCCGGTGAAAACGGCATCTATCTCAGCAGGGTTATGAGTGAGAGACTTGATGCAGATCCTGGCAGTGAACTTATATTTAAGGCCGGTTATTCAGATGAAACAGTTACACTTAAAGTAAAGGGGATATACAGCACCGGCCTTAGCGAACTGGACAATAATACAGCTTTCTGCCCTGTGGATATTCTCCCGGAATCAATGATCATGTCATGGTCGGCAGGTATTTTTCTTGATGACGGGGTTGATCCCGACGCAATAACAGTTGAATACCGCAATAAATTTTCTGATTTAAAATTCATGACATGGAAAGAGCTGATGCCGGACCTTCTTCAGCTTATTGACCTTAACTACATGTCCATGAACATTGTAATGTTTATAGTGTTCGGTGTTGTATCGATAGGCATCGCCTGCGCCTTTGCAATTTTCATTTTAAAGAATATGCGTGAATACGGCATCATAAAATCCATGGGAGTAACCCCGGCTGAAACAGCATATCTTATAATGGCGGAAATATTTATAATAAACGCTGCAGCTTCCCTGGCCGGTGTTGTTACAGGTCTTGCTGCAGCAGCGCTTGTATCAGGGTCAGGGATAGATCTTACGTCTTTTACTTCCCATAACAGGTATTTTGCAGTTTCAGGAATTATCTACCCCAGACTCACTTTCTATTCCCTTGTTCTTCCTCCTTTAATATCAATGGTCTTCAGCCTTGTAGCAGGGATATGGCCAGCCCTGATTGTTTCCCGTAAAAAGGCTGTGCAGATATTGAGGAGTCATTGAGCATGATACAGATTGAAAACATATCAAAACAGTTCAGGTCCGGAAGAGGTAGGGTTAATGCTGTCAATGACATCTCCCTTAATATAGAGGAAAGGAGCACCGCTGTTTTATACGGGAAATCGGGTTCCGGAAAAACCACACTCCTTAACTGCATCGGCGGGCTCGACAAGCCTGATAAAGGAAGAGTTTTTGTATCCGGTGTTGATATCCATGCTCTCAGCGAAAAAGATTTAAGCCTGTTCCAGAGAACCAGGCTGGGTTTTATATTTCAGCACAGCAATCTCCTTAATTACCTTACAGTGTTCCAGAACATTGCATTTCCCCTTGAACTGAACACTTTTAACAAAACAGAGATAAAAAAACGGGTTCATGAACTTCTGGAAATAACGGGCTTAAAAGGTATTGATAAGGCAATGCCCTTTGAGCTTTCAGGAGGTGAAGCCCAGAGAGTGGCATTTGCCAGGGCTGTTGCCCATAAGCCCTACCTGATACTGGCGGATGAACCTACCGCAAGCCTGGATACGGAAACAGGAAAAGAGCTTATAAGTTTTATGTCTGATACAGGAAAGGAAGCCGGCTGTGTTATGATTATTGCCACCCATGATAAAGAAGTAATGGGGCTGGCGGATATAAAGATTCAGATGAAGGACGGGAAGACAGAAATTAGAGAAGTTTAGAAGATGAGAAGATTAGAAGTGACTAAAGTTGAAAAATAAAAATCAGGAAACAGAAAAGAAGGAAATCGATACCGAGCTATGAAACAGATGAGTTCCAGGAAGAGCAAATGCAGGGGCACACGGCAGTGTCTCCATTTATCCTATTCATCAATCTGCAGAAGTTTAACAACTTCTGCCATTAATTCATCATTATCAAAGGAAAAGGAGACCACCCCTTTTTTTACACTGAAGGAGAGCAGCTCACATCCATACTGCTCGGAAACTTCCAGTAAAAGCTCTTTAAAACTTTCAGCTACAGGATGCTTTGGATCATCTACATCTTTGGAAAACATATCAACTTCAATAATGCCCATTTATTTAAACCCTTTATTATTTATTTTTAAATATATTAATATTTGAAACCGATGAAAGACTTAAACAATAACGTCATTTGATATATTCATCAAGCTTAAACTGGGGGCACTTCCATATCCTGAATCCCTGTTGACACCAGATATGTAAGTCAATATATTCAGACAGCTTACCGGCATACCCCCTAAAAAAAAGGAGAACATAAAATGTTTAGTGCTGAAAAACTGTTGGGTGGTTTACTCAAAGACAGTTTAGGTCTAAGGAGAAGAAGCAGCAGTCTTGCTGTCGGTTCAGGACTTCTCGGAGTTGCTTTTGCAGCAGCCGAGCATTTCATGAATAAAGCTCAAACACAGCCTTCGGGTGAAAACATTCACACAAACACGCCGCCTCCGCGCCAGGCGCCTGGATCAAATGCTCCGCCACCGCCTCCCGGAACATCATCCAGTGCCCCTCCGCCACCTCCTCCGGGAGCAGGTACCCCACCGCCGCCTCCGGCTTCTGCAGAGAATTCTGAGAATGACGCAGTACTTCTTATTCAGGCAATGATAGCCTCCGCGGCCTCAGACGGTGAAATTGACGAGCAGGAAAAAAAGAACATTATCGACAAGCTGGAATCCGTTGAGTTAAGCGGAGAAGAACGTGATTTCATTCAAAAAGAACTTGCATCGCCCTGTACTCTTGACACAATTACAAATAAGGTAAACTCTCCGGAAATGGCAAGGCAGGTCTATACGGTATCTATTATGGCAATAGAAGTGGATACCGATGCTGAACGTGATTATCTCAACAACCTGGCTCTAAAGTTAAATCTGGATCAGTCGGTTAAAAACGAAATCCATAAAGAGCTTGGAGTATCATTTTAATACATATTTTTTAAAAGGAGTAAAACAATGGCACAATGGTATTTAAGCTATGAAGGACAGCAGCAGGGACCCTTTAATACGGGTGAAGCACAATCCATGGCAAGAAATAATCCGGACGGACACTGCTGGAGGGAAGGATTTACAGAATGGCTCCCTATCAGTCAGGTTGGAGAATTAAGCCGGGCAGCTTCATCGGCATCAGCTCCGCCTTCTCCTCCTTCGTCATCCTCAACTGCTGATGAAATAGACTTTAAAATCATGGGTGCTGAAATGCAGTTTGTTGAAGTAGAACTGGACCCGGGTGAAAGCGCTGTAGCAGAGGCAGGTGCCATGATGTATAAAAATCCGTCCGTTAAAATGGAGGCCGTATTCGGAGACGGTTCACAGGGAGATAAGCAGGGCGGTTTTATGGGCAAGCTTTTAGGCGCAGGCAAAAGACTTTTAACAGGTGAAAGCCTTTTTATGACAGTATTTACACATACCGGACAGGGCAAGGCTCATGTTGCCTTTGGAGCGCCCTACCCCGGAAATATTATTCCGGTAAAACTTACCGCGGTAAACGGAACGCTTATCTGTCAGAAAGACTGCTTTCTCTGTGCTGCGCGCGGAGTATCTATCGGCATTGCTTTTCAGCGTAAAATTCTGACAGGCCTTTTCGGCGGAGAAGGTTTTATAATGCAGAAGCTTGAAGGTGACGGACAGGTTTTTCTGCATGCAGGCGGTACTGTAGTAGAAAAGGAACTTGAACCAGGAGAAACTATCCACATAGATACAGGCTGTGTTGTTGCATATGAGGCCTCTGTAGACTTTAATATCGAACAGGCCGGAAATATCAAAACCTCCCTCTTCGGCGGTGAGGGGTTATTTTTCGCAGTGTTAAGAGGTCCGGGCAAGGTATGGCTCCAGTCGCTTCCATTTTCAAGACTTGCAGGCCGAATGCTCCAGTCAGCGCCCCAGCGCGGCGGCAGCAAAGGTGAAGGTTCTATCCTGGGAGCCCTTGGCGGCCTGCTTGACGGAGATAACGACTAGCCGAAACATCTTGATTTGAAATTTAAACCTTTTCGAATAAACACAGATGTTCTCCTCTTTCTTCATGAAAGAGGAGAACAGCCCACCGGAATATATGGTGCGTAAATAAAAAATATTCACCCTTCATTTTTTGCTGCCTCGATACACACAAAAAAACAAAAACATTGCCTGGATAAATAAAATCACGGAAGTATGTGAATCATAACAACAAAATGACCTTGACAATTAAACCGGTTCTGTTAATTTAACCTGTTATTTTAATCAGGAATTAACTCTGCTTAAAGTAATAAGAGATTTTTTAAACAGGATCTGCCATGCGCGGTCTGAATAATAATACAGATACAAGGAGTATTCAAAATGAAGGTTTTAGTCAGTGACACTCTTTCAGAGGTTGGAGTAAAAATATTTGAAGAAACCGAAGGCATTGAAGTCGATGTAAAAACAGGACTCACTCCGGAAGAACTGAAAGAAATAATCGGCCAGTATGACGGTCTAGCAATAAGAAGCGCTACAAAAGTTACAGCAGATATCATAGAAGCTGCAACAAACCTCAAGGTTATCGGTCGAGCAGGTATCGGGCTCGACAACGTTGATATACCGGCTGCAAGCCAGCGCGGTATTGTAGTAATGAATACTCCCGAAGGCAATACCATAACAACAGCAGAACACACCATGTCAATGATCATGTCGCTCTCAAGGAACATTCCCCAGGCTACTGCGTCTTTAAAGGCCGGAAAATGGGAAAAGAAGAAACTTCAGGGACGTGAACTTTTCAATAAGACTCTCGGTCTGCTTGGAGCCGGTCATATAGGCCAGATTGTTGCAAACAGGGCACAGGGAATGAAAATGAAGGTAATCGTATACGATCCATACCTGAAACCCGAAATGGTTGAAAAACTTTCCATCGAGCCTGTTACTCTTGATGAACTCTTCACCAGGGCGGATATAATAACAATTCACACCCCAAAAACAGAAGAGACCACAAACCTTATTAATAAAGATACAATTGCAAAAATGAAAAAAGGCGCCATGCTCATAAACTGCGCAAGAGGCGGCATTGTAAACGAAAGTGACCTTTATGACGCACTCAAGTCAGGATACCTGGCAGGTGCTGCAATTGACGTATTTGAAAGCGAGCCTCCGGGAATGATACCGCTTATGGAACTCCCCAATTTTATCTGTACTCCTCACCTTGGGGCATCAACAATGGAAGCACAGGTAAACGTTGCAAGAGATGTTGCAGAGCAGATTTCCGATTTTCTGATTAACGGAACAGTTAAAAACGCGGTTAACGTACCGAGTGTAAGCGCCGAGCTTATGAAAACACTGAAACCATATGTAACCCTTGTTGAAAAACTTGGTGAATTCCAGACACAGCTTGCAGACAGCGGAATTGAAGAAGTGCAAATCAATTATTCAGGAAAAGTAACAGAATATGACCTGACACCTCTCACATCTGCTGCACTCAAGGGACTTTTAACACCAATACTTAAAGATGATGTTAATTACATAAATGCAGCATTCATAGCAAAAAACAGAGGAATCAAAGTAGTCGAATCAAAAACCACTACATCCGATGATTTCACCAGCCTGATCTCTCTGAAAGTAAAATATCCGCAAGGAGAAAGCATAATATCAGGAACAATATTCGGAAATACAATGCAGAGGATCCTCAGAATAAACAACTTCTTCCTTGAGGCAATACCGGAAGGTCACAATCTGCTCCTTCACAACCTTGATGTTCCGGGCATGATAGGGCATATTGCAACAATCATGGGAGATCATGGAATCAATATAGAAAGAATGGCTGTCGGACAGGATAAAGGCAACAAACGCAATATAATACTTCTGACAACCGATATTTCAATTGATGACACTGTCATGAAAAAACTGCAGGAATCAGAAAACATTTTTTCAGTAAGAAGAATCGAACTATAAACAAAGGAGTATTCAGATGGGAAATGAAGACAAAAAAACTCACGGCACTCCTCCGCCATTACCGGAAGTAAATTTCAGTGCCCTGATTTTCAGTTTAACTTCGTCAGCCCTGCTTGCTCTGGGCGAAATTGCAGACCCTCAGACCGGCGAAACACGGGTGGATCACCCAATGGCCAAACATTCCATTGACATCATTTCGATGCTCAAGGAAAAAACCGCCGGAAACCTGGACAAAGAGGAACAGCAGTTCATTGATAATATGCTTACTGATTTAAGGCTCAAATTTGTTAAATCGGTAAATGATAAAAAATAATTTAATCAAATTGATATAAATTCAATTTAATTCTGGTTATTATTCATCTTCAATAATCATTTAATCTGATTACATACCATCTGAAGATACTTTCATACCGGAAAAACAGCTCAACAGGGCAGAGCGACCTCTCTCTGCCCTGAAATCACATACCTTATTTTTAACTTTGTCATTACAGGAGATAAGTGAAATTGGACAATTCCGGAATTCAGATCAAAGCACCTGCAAAGGTAAATATCCGGCTTGAAATAACAGGAAAGCGTCCTGACGGTTACCATGATATTTTTTCTATAATGGTCCCGATTGAACTGTTTGATAATATTGATATAACCCGAACTGATACAGGTCTGATAAAAATCAATAATATTGGTTATAACGTCCCGGAGGATCCGACAAACCTGGTCTATAGAGCAGCCGAGTCTTTTTTTACAAAAGCCGCAATTAAAAACCCGGGCATTATGGTAACCCTCGAAAAAAACATCCCGGTTGCAGCAGGTCTTGGCGGCGGGAGCAGCGATGCAGCATCGACTCTTCTGGCACTAAACAGTCTGTACAATTTTCCACTTACGATAGAGGAACTTCACCCTGTCGCGGCAAAACTTGGTGCGGATGTACCCTTCTTCCTTGAGGCAGTCCCGGCCGTTGCAACAGGCATAGGCGAAATACTTGAACCTATCCCTAACTGGCCTGAATTATGGTATTTAATCGTTACGCCTCAGATCGAAATATCAACTGCATGGGTATATCAGAACTTCAAAATGGAGTTGACATCAAAGCAATATGACTATATAAGGAAAACCTTGAAAAATGATGATGTTATCATCTCAGACATACTGAAAAATGATCTTGAGAAGGTTACTTCCGCCAGCTTCCCTGTTATTGATTCACTGAAGAAAAAAATAATGGATGCAGGTGCTGAAGGGGCCATAATGTCGGGCAGTGGGCCTACTGTTTTTGGTGTATTTTTATCCCGCGATAAGGCCGTTTCAGCCAGGGATATATTAATGTCCGATGATCTGAGACACATTAGTGTTGTTAAAGGAAAAGGAATCAAAAAGGCCGACAGGAATATTTAATAATGGGGCGTCGTCAAGCGGTAAGACACGGGTTTTTGGAGCCCGCATTCGAAGGTTCGAATCCTTCCGCCCCAGCCAGTTTAGCCGGCTTATTTCCTTTTTTATATTAAAATTAAAGGGAGCTTTTTAGATTATCATGAAACTATTCGGTGGAACATCAAACCCGGTGTTAACCCAGCAGGTATGCGACTACCTCGGTATTGAACCCGGAAAAATAACGGCAAAGACATTCAGTGACGGAGAAACACAGATTGAGATCCATGAAAACATCAGGAACAGGGATGTATTTGTGCTCCAGTCCACCTGCACACCTGTAAATGATAACCTCATGCAGCTTCTCATCATAATGGACGCCCTGAAACGCGCATCAGCAAAACGAATCACAGCTATAATACCCTATTACGGATACGGCCGCCAGGACAGGAAAGTCAAGCCCAGGGTACCAATATCTGCAAAGCTTGTAGCAGACCTTATAACAACTGCAGGGGCTGACAGGGTGGTATCGCTTGATCTCCATGCAGGCCAGATACAGGGTTACTTTAATATTCCGGTAGACAATCTGTTTGCAGCACCACTGCTCTTAAAACACATGAAGAATCTTAAAGATCAGTATAATGATGACCTTGTAATTGTATCTCCTGATGCAGGCGGCGTTGAAAGAGCCAGAGCTTTTGCAAAAAGGCTGGATGCAACACTTGCGATTATAGATAAAAGAAGAGATGCCCCGAATGTTTCCGAGGCAATGAATATAATCGGTGAAGTAAACGGCAAAACAGCAATCATACTTGATGATATGGTTGATACGGCAGGAACCCTGACACAGGGAGCTGCGGCCCTTAAAAAAAGGGGAACAAAAAAGATATTTGCATGCTGTACACACCCTGTTTTATCTGGCCCGGCTATTGAAAGACTGAAAAAGTCAGAAATAGATCAGCTTGTTGTTACTAATACAGTACCTCTTAATGGAGCAGCCGCAGACTGCTCTAAAATCATTACACTGTCGGTTGCGGAACTGATAGGAGAAGCTGTAAGAAGAATATACTATTCACATTCAGTAAGTACACTGTTCATATAACAAGTAAACGCCCCTGACAAAAAGGGCGTTTTTTATTGTTTGTGAATTTTTTCGTTTATTAATTAAAGTTTTGTTAAAAACCCGGTTATTTGCGGGAAGTTAATATTTGCGGGGCTGTTACCCAATCTAAAGGCCCTACACAGGAGGATAAAATGGCACAATACAAATTAGCTGCACAGGTAAGAGAATCAAAAGGAAAAGAAGCAGCTAAAAAAATGAGAAAAGAAAAGAATATTCCCGGCGTATTTTACGGACCTGAGAGCGAACCTGTTATGCTTTGCTTTAAGGATGGCGACCTTAGAAAGGTATTAAAAAGCGCTGCCAGTGAAAATATTATAATGAGCCTGGATATAACATCTGACAAGGGAACAGAATCTAAAATGGTTATGCTTAAAGAACTTCAGGCTGATCCCCTTAAAGACACCTACATCCATGCAGATTTTTATGAAATTTCAATGGATAAGGAACTGACCCTCAACATACCGGTAACACTGGTTGGCACACCGGCAGGAGTTACAAACGGCGGAATTCTCCAGCATATCAGGCGTGAACTTACCATTTCCTGTCTGCCGGACAAAGTTATAGAATCAATAGACGTTGATGTATCAGGTCTTGGAGTTGGTGAATCTCTTCATATCAGTGATATTGTCTTTCCGGAAGGAATTACTTCACCTCAGGAAGAGCACCTTACAGTAGCAGTAGTTAATGCCCCGTCCGGTTCCGAATCTGAAGGAGATGAGGAAGAAGGTGAAGAGGGAGAAGCAGCAGAAGAAACAGCAGCAGAGGAATAGCTGTTCAGCAGGCCTTATAAGTGTACTTGATAGCAGGTCTGGGGAACCCCGGAAGACAATATGCCGGCACACGGCATAATATAGGATTTATGGTTATAAATTCCCTTTGCAGGAATTTAGGGGTAAGCCTGACCGGCAGGAAATTTTATTCAAGAAATGCGCTTGCAGAAAAAGGCGGAAAAGAATTAGTGCTTTTACGTCCTGCAACCTATATGAACCTGAGCGGAAAAGCTTTAAAGGCCTGTGCTGATAATTACCATATTGATAATGACCGGATATTGATTATCCATGATGACCTTGACATGCCGCTTGGAAAGATAAAGCTGGTAAAACAGGGAGGAGCAGGCGGCCATCGGGGTATGCAGTCAATATTTGATTATTTTGGGACAAATACCTTTTCGAGGATAAAAATAGGAGTAGGGAGACCTGAAAAGGGGGAAAAAATCGAAGACTTTGTGCTTTCCCCTTTTTACGATACCCAGAAAGAGTTGCTCAAAGAGGTTATTATTTTTTCGGTTCATGCATGCAGCCTTTATTTATCAGAGGGAATAGAGACAGCAATGAACCGTGTCAATGGTAAAAAACTTGTAATTAAAAAGGAGGGAATTAACGAATGCAGGAATTAACAATGTATGCCCCCTATGTGGGTGCACTGAGCTTGGTCATCGCGTTTTTGATATTTCTATATGTCAAAAAACAGCCAAATGGAAACTCAGTAATGCAGGAACTGGAAGAGGCCATCCATGATGGCGCAATGGCCTTTCTTAAAAGAGAATACTCAATATTAGTGATCTTTATTGTGGTTGTATTTGCTGTACTGGGATTTCTTTTAGGAGAATGGAAAACGCCTATAGCGTTTGTATCAGGTGCATTTTGCTCAATGATTGCCGGCTTTTGCGGAATGAAGGCTGCAACAAGAGGTAATGCACGTACAGCAGAAGCTGCAAATAAATCAGGCCAGGCAAAAGCACTTAATGTATCCTACTTCGCAGGATCAGTAATGGGTCTTTCTGTTGCAGGCCTTGGTATGCTTGGTATTGGTATATTTTTTGCGATATGGGGCGGAAATCCTGACAGCGCCCAGTACATTTTCGGTTTTGGAATGGGCGCAAGCTCTATAGCCCTTTTCGGCCGTGTTGGCGGCGGTATCTACACAAAAGCTGCAGATGTCGGTGCTGACCTTGTAGGTAAGGTTGAAGCGGGAATCCCGGAAGATGACCCAAGAAACCCAGGTGTTATTGCTGATAACGTTGGCGACAACGTTGGTGATATCGCAGGAATGGGTGCTGATATATTTGAATCCTTTGTAGGTTCAGTAATTGCTACAGTTGCTATTGCTTCTACAATGGCACTTGCTTCTCCGGAAGAAACTCTTAAATATATGTCACTGCCTGTTCTCGTTGCCATGGCAGGACTTATCAGCTCTTTCTTCGGCGTTTTTTCAATAAAACTTTTCCAGAAAGGCGATCCTGCAGGTGCTTTAAGATATACAACTTTTATAGCTGCAGGCATTTTTATTATTCTCTCATGGTTCATCATCAAGAGCCTTGGTATGCCGATGGGTCCCTTATGGGCAATAGTATCAGGCCTTATAGTTGGAATATTAATAGGTCTTTTTGCTGAATATTATACATCAGGCAAACCGGTCAGGGATATAGCAGACCAGACAAAAACAGGTCCGGCTACAGTTATAATATCCGGTCTTGCAGTTGGAATGCAGTCAACATACCTTCCTATCCTTGGAATCTGTGTTGCTACATTTATTGCATATCAGACCGCAGGCATTTTTGGGATAGGCCTTTCAGCAGTTGGAATGCTTGCAACCGTTGGAGCAACAATGACAGTTGATGCATACGGCCCGATAGCTGATAACGCCGGCGGTATCTCAGAAATGGCAGGCCTTGGTGAAGAAACAAGAAAGATAACAGACAGCCTTGACTCAATCGGCAACACTACTGCAGCAGTTGGTAAAGGCTTTGCAATCGGTTCAGCAGCACTCACAGGACTGGCCCTTTTTGTTGCATTTTCTCAGGCAGCAGGTCTTGGAACAATCGATGTAATGAATCCTCTTGTTGTAATCGGCTGTTTTATCGGAGCAATGGTTCCCATGGTATGTGCAGCTCTTACAATGACATCTGTTGGTAAGGCAGCATTTGCAATCGTTGAAGAAATCAGGCGTCAGTTCAGGGAAATCCCCGGCCTTCTTGAAGGTAAAGAAGGTGTTAAACCTGATTCAAAAACATGTGTATCTATCGCTACCACATCAGCTCTTAAAGAGATGGTTGCCCCGGGTATTGTTGCAATAGTAACACCTATCGCTGTTGGATTTTTACTTGGTAAAGAATCACTTGGCGGTATGCTTTTAGGCTCTACCGTAATGGGCGCTTTCCTGGCACTGTTTATGGCTAATGCCGGCGGTGCATGGGATAATGCAAAGAAATATATCGAAGAAGGCCATGTTGGCGGTAAAGGTTCAGATAACCATAAAGCAGCCGTTGTCGGTGATACTGTAGGTGACCCCTTCAAGGATACCTCAGGACCGGCTATGAATATTCTTATCAAACTTATGGCTGTTGTTTCACTTGTTATCGCACCTACACTTCCAGCTGTTGGTAAATTATTAGCTCTTTTTGCTTAATATTCGATAACGTATAACAAAAGAATTCCCCATTCCCTTTAAGGGAAATGGGGAATTCTTTTTATAAAGCAAATAAAAGCATCTCTCTGAATTCTAAACTCGACAATTTACAATATCTATGATATAGATAACAAGTTTGTGAGAAATGTATTCACAGGTTTAATATACATATATAAATTTAGCGTAACATGGAGTAATTGATGTTTAAAGAAGGTGATTTGGCAGTTTATCCTGCACACGGCGTTGGCATAATTGAGAATATTGAAACAAAAGAAATCTCAGGATGCAAACAAGACTTCTACACCATAAGAATCCTTGATAATAATATGAAGATTATGGTCCCGACACAGAATGTGGACAGTGTGGGCCTTAGGGAAATCATAGCCCAGAAAGAAATACCAAAACTTTATTCCATATTGAAAAAAAGAGACGTTGTCATTGACAACCAGACATGGAACAGAAGATATCGTGAATATATGGATAAAATAAAGACAGGCTCAGTCTTTGAGGTAGCAGAGGTATACAGAGATCTGCTTATGCTTAAAGAAGAAAAAGACCTGTCATTCGGTGAACGGAAAATGCTTGATACAGCCAGAAGTCTTCTTGTGAAAGAAATTTCTCTGGCTAAAAATGTTGAAGAACAGCAGATTGAAAAGGATCTGGATAAAATGTTTCCTGCTACAGTTTAGGTGCTGACTGCACTGACAGCATATCATGCAGTGATAAACTCCATACATGATGCTAATCAAAATCGTTTTCCTTAATATAGTCACCATTCAAATCCAATTATTACTCAAGAAAACATACAGTGGGAAATGAAACGGGAACAACAACCTCTTATTCAGTAGAGCCGGTCGATACGGATAACCGTATCGATTTATATCTGGCGGAACGTACAGAGGAAACACGATCCAGAATCCAGTCATTGATAAGGGAAGGGAACGTAACGGTAAACAGCAGTAAGGTTAAAACCAGCCACAAACTGAAAGCCGGAGATACTGTGACCCTTAACATTCCGCCTTCGGAACCTTACCTGCTGGAACCTGAACCCATGGATTTGCCCATAGTGTATGAAGACTCATGGGTTATAGTAATTGACAAACCGCCCGGACTGGTCGTCCACCCTGCTCCGGGACATAACAGAGGAACTCTTGTACACGGTCTGCTCTATCACTGCAAAGACCTTGCAGGCATCGGGGGAGTACTGAGACCGGGGATAGTACACAGACTGGACAAGGATACATCCGGGCTACTGGTAGCAGCAAAAAATGATACTGCTCATAATTTTCTAAGCGGAGAATTCAAAAACAGTAAAGTCAGTAAACGATACCTGGCCCTAGTTCACGGCATACCAAAAGGAAAGGAAGGAACAATTGATCTTCCTATTTCACGCCACCCTGTAAAAAGAAAGGAAATGGCTGTTTCCGACTCAAAAGGTAAAAATGCCCTTACACTCTGGGAAATAAAAGAAACACTCGGTGATAAATTCGCCTTACTGACTGTAACAATAAAGACAGGAAGGACTCATCAGATCAGAGTTCATATGTCCCATACAGGTCATCCCATAGTTGGAGACCCTGTTTACGGACACAAATCAGGCTGGTGGAAAAAAAATACAAATATATCAAAGGATATTTACGGAGAAATAAAAAGACAGATGCTTCATGCTGAATATCTGGGATTCACCCATCCTGAAACAAAAAAATATATGAATTTTTCATCACCGGTACCTTCGGACATGGATATTGTGTTGAAAAAATTAAAATCTGTTAAATAATTTTAAGAAACAATCTTGACATGAATATGATTTATGCTTATAGGTTTATAACTTCTTACCTTATGGAGGATTCGGTATAGACCGGATATCAATTTTACTACACGGGAAGTATTCTTGCTCTTTCATCACAATTCACTCACATAGAAGGGAATTTAAAACAGTCGATTAACCCTGTGAGGCATTTGATACCTGCAAAATCTTAATACCCCGAATAAATGATTCCGGTAATTTTTTTATTAATTTTTAAATAAATATTATCTATGGTTACTACTTCCGTTCGGCAAAGGCATTGCAACTCTAAATGACTGGTTAGAATCAATTCTGCACCCTGAAACAGCAGCAAATTTAAAACTACCCGGGCAAGACAAATTCTCAAATCAGCAGCCTGAAAGGTAAAGAAAGAAACTTTTATAAGTAAAAGACTAAAGGATTTTTATTTTAGGAACGAATAAATAAAAATGAAGTTTTTATATATGGAAATCTATAATTATCAAAAGAAAGCATTTATGGAGATCAAACTATGAATCTTGTTGAATTAAAACAGATGAAAATCAGCGAATTAACAACAATGGCAAAGGACTTCGATATAGAAGGCGCTTCCGGGATGCCCAAGCAGGAGCTGATATTTTCTTTGCTGCAGGCCCATTCGGAACAGAACGGTCTTATATATGGAGAAGGTGTTCTTGAAACACTGCCTGACGGTTTCGGCTTTTTAAGAGCCCCGGATGCCAACTACCTGCCGGGACCGGATGATATCTATATATCACCGTCTCAAATTCGCCGCTTTAATCTCAGAACAGGGGACACTGTCACAGGGCAGATCAGACCTCCAAAAGATACCGAAAGATATTTTGCTCTTTTAAAAGTCGAGCAGGTAAACCATGAGGACCCGGAAATATCAAGAGAAAAAATCCTCTTTGATAACCTGACCCCTCTTTACCCTGACGAACGAATCAATCTGGAAACAACTGCTGATAATTACTCATCAAGAATCATGGACCTCCTTACCCCCATTGGAAAGGGACAGCGCGGACTTATTGTTGCGCCTCCAAGAACGGGTAAAACAATGCTTCTCCAGAATATCGCAAACAGCGTCACTGCAAATGATAAAAACATACACAAAATAGTGCTTCTCATAGATGAAAGACCTGAAGAAGTAACAGACATGCAGAGATCTGTTGACGCAGAAGTAATAAGCTCAACATTCGACGAACCGCAGCAGAGGCACGTTCAGGTTGCCGAAATGGTAATCGAAAAGGCGAAAAGGCTTGTAGAGCATAAAAAGGATGTACTTATCCTTCTGGACAGCATAACAAGACTTGCAAGAGCATATAATGCAACCGTACCGCCAAGCGGAAAGATTCTTTCCGGCGGTCTGGATTCAAATGCTCTCCACAAACCAAAACGCTTCTTTGGTGCAGCTAGAAACGTTGAAGAGGGCGGAAGCCTTACAATTATGGCTACAGCGCTTATAGATACAGGAAGCAGGATGGATGAAGTTATCTTTGAAGAGTTCAAGGGTACAGGTAATATGGAAATTATCCTTGACCGTAAACTCACAGACAGAAGAATCTTCCCGTCAATCGATATCAACAGGTCAGGAACAAGAAAAGAAGAACTTCTGCTCAAACAGGCTGATCTTAACCGAATCTGGATACTCAGAAAACTTCTTGCTCCACTTACCCAGGTTGATAGTATGGATTTTTTACTGGACAAAATCAAAGGAACAAAGAATAATGTAGCGTTTCTTAAATCAATGAGTCAATAAAGAGAGGATGAAAATGAAAAAAGATATACACCCGGAATACAATAAGGCCCTTGTTCATTGTGCTTGCGGTCATGAATTTGAAACAGGTTCCACACTTAAAGAGATCAAAGTGGAAATCTGCTCTCAGTGTCATCCGTTTTATACAGGTAAGCAGAAACTGATGGATACAGCCGGCAGAGTTGAAAGATTCAAAAACAAATATGCCAAGTTTGAAAAACAGAAAAAGGCCGCTGCTTCAAACAATTAAATACCTGTTTAAGGAAATCAATAATAATGGAATGCCGGATATACCGACATTCCATTTTTCCTTTTGGCAAAAGTTAATTGCATAGCACAGGCTCTGTCACCTGCTTGTTTAAGGTGCCAGACCGGTGTCCTTTTTCAGTTGATGCCATGCTGCCTGCGGCGTGGAATTACATTACTGTTTCAGACAGAAAAATTAAAACGCATGAGTCTCTATAATGTTTGATAAGATCAATGAAATCGAAGACAGATTCTGCCTTCTTGAAAGCGAACTTTCCAGACCTGACATCTTTAATGACCAGAAAAAGTATCAGAAATACACAAAAGAACACAGTCAGCTGGCCCCGATAGTTAACGCCTACAGAGAATACCATTCTGTATGTGAAGAAATCGAAGAGAATAAAACGCTTTTAAACGATCCTGACCCTGAAATGAAAAATCTCGCAAAAGAAGAGATGGAATCACTCAGTGAGCGTAAAGAAGAACTGGAAAACGAGCTCAAGATTCTCCTGCTGCCGAAGGACCCCAATGATGAAAAGAATATTATTCTTGAAATCAGGGCGGGAACAGGCGGTGATGAAGCAGCTCTTTTTGCGGCTGACCTGTTGAGAAGCTATCTGAAATACGCAGAAACAAGCAGGTGGAAAACAGAAATACTCAGCGAAAGCATGATAGGCATCGGAGGCTATAAGGAAGTTATTATCCTTATAGAAGGAGATTCAGTCTACAGCAGGCTGAAATTTGAAAGCGGGGTTCACAGGGTTCAGCGTGTTCCCGAGACTGAAACCCAGGGAAGAATACATACATCAGCCATAACGGTTGCTGTTCTGCCTGAAGCGGAAGAAGTAGATGTTGAAATAAATACCGACGACCTCAGGATAGATACCTACAGATCCTCCGGAAAGGGAGGCCAGCATGTAAACGTTACTGATTCGGCGGTAAGAATTACACATTTACCTACCGGAATAGTCGCGGCATGTCAGGACGAACGGTCTCAGCACAAGAACAAGGCAAAGGCCATGAAAGTCTTAAGGTCAAAGCTTTATGATGCACAGGAAACAGCCCAGCATTCCAAAATTTCCGAGGAAAGAAAAAATATGGTCGGCTCCGGTGACAGAAGCGAGAGAATCCGCACCTACAATTTTCCCCAGGGAAGAGTAACGGATCACAGGATAGGCCTTACTCTTTATAAGCTCGAAAATGTTATGCAGGGTGAACTGGACCTAGTAATAGATCCTTTAATTACCCATTTCCAGGCTGAGGCGCTTAAGGGTGACTCGTGATAACAAAAAATGGATTATCAATGATCTGTTAACAGTTTCAACCGATTTTTTAAAAAATAAAAACATTGAATCACCCCGCCTTTCTGCAGAACTTCTCCTTGCCCACCAGTTGAAAACAGACCGTATAAGACTATATACAGGATTTGATCAGCCGGTGGGTGAATATGACCTGAGTCAGTACAGGGCTATGATCAAAAGACTTATTGACGGAGAACCGCTTCAGTATATTACCGGTGTTCAGGAGTTCTGGTCCATGGAGTTTATGGTAAACAGCAGCGTCCTGATCCCACGTCCTGAAACGGAAATACTGGTTGAACAGGCAGTAACGGTTTACAATAAATATTTTAAAGAAGAAGGCCGCAGGGTTTCAATACTTGATATAGGAACAGGAAGCGGTGCCATCGCCCTTGCAGCAGCATCTGAGATTAATGATGCGGAAATAACCGCACTGGATATATCTCACCCTGCCCTTGAAACAGCAATGAAAAATGCGGAAAAACATGGACTGACCGAACGGGTAAAATTTTTACAGGGTGATCTTTTTTCACCTTTTAAAGAAAATAGACAGCATTTTGACATTATTATCTCAAACCCTCCCTATGTAACAGCTGCCGAATTTGAGTCTCTGCCTAAAAAAATAAAAGATTTTGAACCCAAAACAGCCCTGGTTGGAGATGATGACGGGCTCTGCTATATACGTACTATTATAAATGAAGCATATAACTTTTTAAGCCCCGGCGGCTGGCTTATGCTTGAAATGGCGCCGGATCAGACTGATAATGCGGTCAAAATGACCAGGGCCACAGGCAGGTATTCGGATGAAAAAATAGTCAAGGATTACAGCAATAAAGACAGAGTTGTGACAGCTCGTAATAAATTTAATTGAAAAATTTTATTTCTTTAAGTATTGTACGTCACAAGGTTTTCAGCCTGTATCCCCGGTTTTTTTACGGCACTGGCATAAAAATGCAGAAACACGCCATATAACCCTTGAAAAAACGGTCAATTTTGGCTTATATACCTTAAACAAAATTCTAATAAAATTGAACAGGGGTAAACGAATAATGAAATCTACTGTTTCAGATAAATATGACGTTATTGTCATCGGAGGCGGAATCGCCGGAATGCAGTCAGCACTTGACCTGGCCGATCAGGAATACAAGGTTGCGATTATTGAAAAGGATGCTTCAATCGGCGGAAAGATGATACGGCTTGATAAGGTCTTTCCCACTCTTGACTGTGCTTCCTGTATAACCACCCCCAAGATGGCATCCGTAGCCCATCACCGAAATATCGATATTTTGACTTTATGTGAACTCACAGACCTCAAAAAAGAAGGATCTGACTATAAAGCAAAAATAATTCAGATGCCGAGATACGTAGATCAGGTAGCATGTATAGGATGCAGACAGTGCGAATACGCCTGCCCTGTAATGGCTCCTGATAACGACCAGAAAGGTCTGAGTGCCCGCAAGGCAATATATATACCTTTTTCTAATGCTATTCCTCAGGTTGCTCTTCTGGATGTAGAAAGCTGTGTTCTCTGCGGAAAATGCGAAAAGGTCTGCCCGACAAACGCGGTTGATTATTTCCAGAAAGAAGAAACCATTGAAATTGAAGCAAAGGCCGTTATTCTTTCAACCGGGTATCAGTTCCTTGAAGACTTTCCTGAACGTGTTTACGGGGAACCTGCAAAGAATCCGAATGTAATAGATGCTCTTCAGCTTGAAAGAATCCTTGCGCCGACCGGCCCCTATATGGAAGTTCTTCGCCCCAGCGACGGCAAACTGCCTAAAACCCTGGCATTCCTCCAGTGTGCAGGCAGCAGGGATGAGACAAACGGTGTAAAATACTGCTCAAGAGTATGCTGTATGTACGCCATTAAAAATGCCCTTCTTGTTCAGCAGGAACTGCCGGAAATCGAAATCACCATATTTTATATTGATATGAGAGCTTTTGGTAAAAACTATGAGCAGTTCTATCAGAATGCCAAGAAAAAAGGCATCAAGTTTGTCAAAGCCAAACCGGTTATTTACGGCAGAGGCAAAAACGATGAGGTTATTCTGCGATATGAAGACCAGGAAGGCGAGCATGAAAACCTGCTTCAGGAATTTGACATGGCAGTAATGGCACTGGGTATTCTTCCGGCCTGGCAGCCTCAGAAGATAACAGGCGTACTTACTGCTGAAGATAATTTCATAAAGTCGCCATATCCTAAACTGTCCCCCACTCTTACCGATAAAGAAGGTATCTTTGTTGCAGGGACAGCCTCAGGACCAAAGGATATTGTGGACAGCATAGTAGAGGCTGGTTCAGCTGCAATGGAAACAGCAAATTATCTTAGATCACTGGCCAGCAAAGCTGCTGCCTGATTTTTTGAAGATATCGGGATATTAACATTTAAATAAAAAAATCGGAGCATTGCTAAAAAATGTCAGAAAACGAAATGGAAAAAATTAATACCGAGGAGACAAAGGTTGGTGTTTATGTTTGTCACTGCGGCGGAAATATTTCAAATACGGTAGAGGTCGAAAAGGTAGTTGAGGCAGCTTCAAAAATGCATGGTGTAACAGTTGCCACACATACCATGTTCATGTGCTCTGATCCGGGTCAGGATCTTATAATCAATGATATAAAAGAAGGTAAAATAAACCGTGTAGTTGTTGCTGCATGTGCACCCAGCCTGCACGAACTCACCTTCAGAAATGCCATACTCCGTACAGGGCTCAATCCTTATCTTTACGTACATGCAAACATCAGGGAACAGGTAAGCTTTGTTCATTCAGGTGATGCGGCAACTAAAAAAGCAATAGCAATAGTTGCAGCGGCTGTCGGAAAAGTTATGGAGATCCCGCCGCTTGAAGAAACAAGTGTTTCAGTAACCGATCATGCAACAGTTGTAGGTGCGGGTGTTGCAGGATTAAGATCTGCTCTTGATATGGCAAAAAGAGGACTGAAAGTTGCATTAGTTGAAAAGACTCCCTTTCTGGGCGGACAGACCGCTTTTCTTGACAAACTATACCCCTACGGCGACAAGGCAAGTGATGTAATCAGCACACTTTCAAAGGCAGTACTTACACATCCCAATATAGAAGTATATACCTGTGCAGAAGTTATTAAACAGGAAGGATATATCGGAAATTTCAAGCTTACAGTTGCAAGAAAGCCGCCTGTTGATGAGCTGGAGCTATCCAATATGGAAAAAGCCGCTTCCGCAGGAAATGAGTTTATTCCCTTTGTAGGTGTTTTCCATAATTCACCGCCTGAAGCAAGAGAAGAGTTTGACCTGGAGACAGGCGCTATCGTTATAGCTACCGGATTTGCCCCCCATGTGCCTAAACAGGGAGAATTCGGCTACAAGGATCATCCTGAAGTTATTACCCTCAGAGATCTTGTAAAAGAGCTGTCAGAGAATAAAAACAGCGGAGATTATCTTACTGTCAACGGAAAAACCATAAGATGCATGGCAATGATCCACTGTGTCGGTTCCCGCCAGATAGAAGGTATTCATGAACCGGATGAAAACGGCAAGCTTAATCCTAACTGCTCACGTACATGCTGTACAGGCCTGCTTCACTCTGCGCTTGAAATTAAAAACAGGCACCCTGAAACAGAGATATTCAACATATACCGCGATATCAGGACATACGGAAGATCTCACGAAGAACTTTATGCCGAAGCATCAGGAAAAGGTGTAAAATTTGTAAGATTCGGCGTTGAAAATCAGCCTGTAGTAAAGAAAAATGAAGACGGATACGCTCTTTCAGTATTTGCAAAAGATTCTCTCATGCAGAATGAAGAGCTTGAAGTACCTGCAGACCTTATAGTTCTTGCAACCGGCATGAAACCCGGAGAGATCGAACCCCTTATAGATCTGCTTAAAATACATTGCGGCGCTGACGGTTTTCTGCTCGAGGTTCATCCCAAGCTGAGACCGGTAGAAGTTTTTACAGCAGGTATTTACCTTGCCGGTACATGCCAGGCGCCTATGGATGTAACTGAGACCACTGCAGCAGCTGCGGCTGCCGCTTCAAAGGCTTCCATACTTCTTTCAAAGGGAGAAGTAAATCTGGAACCGTTTATTTCAAAGGTAGACAAAGAGCAGTGTGCAAAATGTCTTACCTGTATAAGAGCATGCCCCTTTGATGTACCGGTCATTGAAGAAGACGGCGCATACATCAACCCGGCAGCCTGTTACGGATGCGGAGCCTGTGTATCTGCATGTCCCGGCGGAGCAATATCAATTGCTCACTATGACAATGTTGAAATAGGCTCACAGGTTAGAGGAGCTATCACCTCAGGGATGGTTGCTTCTGAATAAAATAAACAGCCCCGCTGCAGGCAGCGGGGTATTAATTAGCTATTAATGCTATTTAACCGCTGAAAGCGACGAGGTATAAGACCTTGCGCTTCGCAGGAATATAACAACAGGAGGTTAGAATTTGTCTGATTTCGAACCTAAGATAATAGTATACTGCTGCCAGTTCTGAGGTTACACCGCTGCGGACCTGGCAGGTTCACTAAGGTTGAGTTACCCGTCCAATGTAAATGTTGTAAAACTCCCGTGTACGGGAAGAATTACACCAAAGCTTTTGCTTGGAGCAATTGAAAATGGGGCGGACGGCGTTTATGCAGTAGGATGTATGGAAGGCGACTGTCATTATATTGATGGCAATATCAAAGCGCGAAAGATAATAAACTATACAAAGAAAATTCTCGAATCAGTGGGTGTTGAGCCCGAGAGAGTAGCAATGTATAACCTTAGCGCTTCGGACGGCCCTTTATTTGCCAAATACGCCAATGAATTTACTGAAATAATTAGACCTCTTGGGCCGACCTACGCACCAAAGGAGGAAAAAGAGATAGTCAATGGCTAAAGAAGAAACACCGGAAAAAGCTGCTGAAAAAGCAGCTAAAAAAGCGGCTATGGCTAAACTTAAAGCTCTCAGGGAAGAGCGTAAGGATATAATAGCCAAAAACAGAGACATATTAAAACAGCAGAATACCGATACAGGTCTTATTAAAAAGAGCCTTGAGGAAGGTGCAAAAACAATTCCTGAAATTGCAAAATCAACAGGAATTAAAAGCGACCTTGTTCTCTATTATGTTTCTGCCATGAAAAAATATGGTGAACTTAAGGATGGAGGTCACGGCGAGGATTATCTGAAGTACGCACTCGCATAAAAACTGGCCGAAACAAATTTGTTCGGGGACGCCTTGTTTATTCAGTGAAAAATGAAGCATGTTTAATAGGGGCGTCCAATTTTATGCCCTCTTGCTCATGATCTTACTCATACTCTTACTCTGTTTTTAAAAAAACGAAATTAAGAGTAAGAGCAGGAGCAAGAGCAAGATTTTGAGAGAGTCACCTTATAGTATTTAATGTCTTTTCATCTGGCATTCCTGAGTACATGAGCCGTCGTTCGGTTCAATCTGCAGGGTAGTATGTTCCAGCCCGAATTTTTCCTTTAACAGATTATTTGCATCCCTGAGGCATTTCTGCCAGTGGTCTGTGTCCGAACAGCATTCTGCGAGCTTTATATGGGCGGACAGCACCGGCATCCCCGAAGTTATTGTCCATATATGGAGGTCATGGACCTTATCAATATGTTCCATTTCTTCAAGACTGTTTTTAACATCCATATAATCTATATTTTCAGGCGTTGCCTCCAGCAGGATATTAAGGGTCTGTTTAAGAAAACCCCAGCTGCTCCATAAAATAAGGAGCCCAATAACAACGCTTGCAATGGCATCTACCGGGAACCAGCCTGTTGTCCATATTACAAGCCCTGCCACAATGGCACCTACAGAACCCAGGGCGTCTGCTACCATATGAAGAAATGCCCCTCTGAGGTTTACGTTTTCTTCATGCCCCTTGCTAAGAATTACAGCGCTTACAACATTGGCAATAAGTCCGAAAACTGCAATTAATATCATTACAGGGCCGTCTATGGTCTGAACGCTTCCAAGCCTCTCCCAGGCCTCATAGAGTATAAAGCCCACAATAAGTACAAGGGTTGCGCCATTAAGAAAGGCCCCGATCACTTCGGCTCGTAAAAGCCCGAATGTTCTGTTGGGAGTTGCGGGTTTACGGGCCATATGGGCTACAAATATGGCAAGAGCAAGAGCGCCGACATCTGTGAGCATATGGCCTGCATCTGCAAGGAGAGCAAGGGAATTTACAAGAAAGCCGCCGATTATTTCTATGACCAGAAAAACAAGGTTAATAGCAAAGGCCCACCACAGCCTGCTGTATGGTGTTTCTTTCAAATCATGGCTGTGGACATGATGATCGTCATGGCTGTGATGATCATGTTCTTCATTTTCATGATTATGATCATGATTTTCCTGCATGGCCTTCTCCTGTTACATTAATAAGATCCGAATCATTTCAGGTCATTGATAAAGATAACAACAAAAAAGCCAAAGGCGAGAAATATTTTAGATATGGTATCAAAAGGTTATCTTTAAAATCTGACCAAGTATTTCCCTTGGCTCTCTGGCCATCCAGTCAATTACTTCCCCTCCCCTTTTTTCGTCAAAATATTCACAGAGCTCTTCAAAGGGGGACCGTATAGGGTCTGAAATATATACCTGTTTAACCCCTGCTCTCTTTGCCCGGAGGATAAGATTTTTTAACAGGCTGGTCATATCATCCCAGAAGCAGATATCCGCACCAAGAATCACATCATACTCTTCAAGATCCTTCTGCTTCAGCTCCTGAAAGCTTTTTCTTACAAAATCCACCTCAACCCCGTTAATATCGGCATGAAGCATTCCATATGGTAGAACTGCCATATCGATATCTGCGCCTGTTACAATAGCCCCAAAATATTTTGCGCAATATATGCTTAAAAGCCCCCATCCGCAGCCTACCTCAAGAACCCGGGTTCCCTTTGGTAATTTATTTTTTTTAAAATAGTCCATTAAAAGCCAGCTTGACCACCAGAATCTGTTACCATGATGGTTGGGGATAAAATCTTTTTTTAACCGCCTTATAGCCGGATGTGCAGAAAGAAGAACTTTTATGCCATATGCGTTTATTTCTTTTTTTATTTTGTTTTGCATTTTTTTTTGTTTATATTCAAAGATTAAAGATTAATTTGTTAGCCAGATTTTTATTATTTCTGGATTGACACCAGTGAGATATATACTATCTGAAGCAACTGCGCAATATACAGAGGACTAAAAATACCCTTTATTTAAGGAGAAGATATAAATGGAAAAAATTGTAATTGACGGAATCGAGCTTTCACTTGCCCAGCCTGTAGATATACCTATGGCATGGGTAGGACAGGAAGACCTTGTAACCCAGCTTCTTGCAGCATGGCTTGTGCTGGAAGAGGATGACCTGCCCCTTAATCCGAGGCTTTTAGGCAAACCCGGTGTCGGAAAAACCACCCTTGCCTATCATGCCGGAAAGGTACTCAACAAGCCGGTATACCTTTTTCAGGCCACTATGGATACCAGACCCGAAGATCTCATAGTAACGCCTGTAATAGGTGAAAACGGAAAAATCAAATATATAGCAAGCTCTATTGTGTCTGCAATGATCAAGGGAGGTGTTGTTGTAATTGATGAGGGCAACAGGATGAGCGAAAAAAGCTGGGCATCCCTGGCGCCTCTTATGGACAACAGAAGATATGTGGAGTCAGTTGTGGCAGGTATCAAAATAAAAGCCCATCCGGACTTCAGGCTCTGTGCAACTATGAACGATGATGCCAGCACATTTGATCTGCCCGATTACATTTACTCAAGACTTCAGCCCGGAATAGTACTGGATTTTCCTGAAAGAGAAGATGAGCTTCTTATCCTTAAAAAGAATCTTCCCTTTGCAGAGGAAGAAGTGCTGGACTATGTAGTTGATTTTCTGCAGGCAGCACACATGGCAAACGAACGGTATTCTGTACGCGACGGCATCAATATTGCCAGATATGCTCTTAAAAGACTTTCAGGAAGTAAAACAGACAATAAAACCAGAATACTCGATTACCTAAAAGAGTCGGCAGGAATGATTCTTGATTCAATGGCGTCTGAATATTTCAATGATATGATGGACCTTGAGAATGAATAAAGAATACCTGCAGTGGAATAACATCCGCCTTGTTCCCATGGTTCACGGACGGATGGAATTTGCTCTTGAAGTGCGCAGACAGTTTAATGAATACCGGCCGGATGTTATTGCGGTTGAATATCCCTACACTCTCAGAGATAAAATTATTCAGGGAGTCAAACGGCTTCCGTTTTTATCTGTTGTTCATTATGAAGAATCGGACGGTGTTTTCACATACCTGCTTATTGAACCGGCTGATGCCCTTGTGGAAGCAGTAAGGCTGGGTATTGAATCTGATATTCCAGTACACTTTATAGACAGGGATACGGAAGATTACCCCATTGATCTTACACCCATGCCGGACTCATATTCTCTTACAAAAATAGGGCATTACAGATACTGTACAGAATACATCAGGGAACATGACCGGGATGAATGCAGCAGGGAAGATACATTAAGAGAAAAAAACATGGCCTATAACCTGCAGAAACTGAATAAAGCCGGCCATAAAGTTCTCTTTATATGCGGAATATACCATTCTCCGAGGATTATAAGGCTTCTGGATCAGCCCCTGACAGAAGTCATAGGAATAAGAAAAAGAACAGGTGTAGGACTGTCTCACCTGCATGAAAGATCAAGTAAAGAAATACTGTCGGAAATGCCCTACCTGACAGCAGAATTTGAAAATTACAGAACCGAACCTGAGAGCGAAGATCCTGACAGGATGAAAGTCAATAACAGGCTGCTTGAGGAAGCTCAGAAACAGCTCTGGAAAAACGACAGGGAAAAACTTACCCCGGTACAGCTTGAAATACTTAACCGCTTCGCCAGAAATTATGCAATGACAACAGGAAACCTTGTTCCTGATTTTTTTCAGCTTATTGTTGCCTCAAGGGGAGTAGCTGACGACAACTTCGCATGGGAGGTTTGGGACAAAGGAAGCGAGTACCCATGGCAGACCGAAGAGCCCGGCATCCCGGTAATACAGCTTTCCGGTGATGATCTTTTTTATAACCACAGAAAAATCAAGTTTCACAGAAGAATTAAAGGAACAAGAAAACGCCTTATTTCCGTCCCTGTAAAAAAACGCCGAAAAGAAAAGAACAAGGGTGAATGGAAAGAGCGGTTCAGCGGAGAATATATCTGCTCATACCCTCCTGAAGATATTGTCATAGAGGGATACGGGCATTATCTTAAAAAAAGGGCTATTGAAATAAAGTCAGAGGAAAATTCCCGTATTGTGCCCTTTGAAAGCTCAATGCTGGACGGACTGGACCTTCGCGAGACCATCAGAAATTTTCATGAGGGAAAGATTTATGTTAAGGAAAACCGGCCTCTCAGGGGCAAGGTAGGCTCAGTGGTTGTAATATTTGATCCTGACACCTCTGACAATAGCGGAAGTGAAGAATTCCCCTGGAAGGTCACCTGGCTTGGAGAACATGACCAGGAGTCAGACATGGCCTTTTACAGCACGCCGGCAGGTGAAGTAATGGACGGCCCTGGTATAAGCAGATGCCATTACGGCGGTTTCATGCTCTCCTATCCGCCCATGAGGGTTTATGACGTATGGAAGGATACATATTTCAGCCATGCGAGGAACAAGCCCGAAAGGCTGCTCATGGCAGCTATAGACTACTGTCTTGAAAAACATGTTGTATACGTGGCGGCTTCGCCTCCTTCAGGATGGTGCAGGAGCATTGCGGAAAGATACGGTAAAAATATTATTTATATACCCATTGGCACTATTCCGCCTGCCACACTCAAAAAAATAAGAAAGTTTCATGTCCTTGACGGCCATAATGTAAGAGACTATGCTTTTCAGTATATTTAAATATATTAAAGCAGGGTAAAAAAAACAAAATGGAACAATGCAGGCATCAGAGACTTATACTTGTTAAAAATGACAAACCCAAATTACGCTGCAGACATTGCCATCTGACAATAGACAAAGAAGAGCTTGAATCGGATTTCTGCCCGGAATGCTGGGAAAATGATCATATCAGAAGAAGGGAATTTGAGGAGGTCAGGCAGGAAAAGCAGGATTTTGATACTTACCGGTGTGAGGATTGCGGCATTGAAGTGAAAACAAAATAAAAACGCCCTTTTTTAGAGGGCGTTTTTATTTTTGTTTTTAACCGAACCTAAACCGTTGTTGCAGGCATAGGAATACGTCTATTATAAAAACAGTCCGCTTTTGGTTTACCTTTTTTATCAGAAGGCTTAATAGCTGCATCAAGGGCTTCCTCTATCCTTTCTACAAGGATAAATTTAATATCATTCCGTACCTCTTCAGGAAGCTCATCCAGGTCCGCCTCGTTTCGCTTTGGGAGAATTACTGTCTTTAACCCTGCCCTGTGCGCGGCCAGCACCTTCATTTTAATACCGCCGACAGGCAGTACGCGTCCCCTCAGGGTAACTTCCCCGGTCATGCCTATACGGCTCTTGATCGGTCTTCCGGTAAACAGGCTTGTCATTGCCATTACCATTGCAATACCTGCTGAAGGTCCGTCCTTTGGTATGGCGCCGGCAGGAACATGAATATGAAAATCCTCTTTTTCGGCAATATCCTTTGGCAGATCCCATTCTTTGGTTTTTGCCTTTACATAACTGAATGCTATTTCAGCACTTTCCTTCATGACATCGCCCAGCTGACCCGTAAGGTTAAGTCTTCCGCTTCCCTTCATACGGGTTGCTTCAATAAACAGGATATCACCTCCGGTTGTGGTCACAGCAAGCCCGGTTGCAACGCCCGGGATTTCAATCGCCTCGGAGGTTTCGGATTCATACTTTTCTTTTTTTAGGTATTCACGTACCAGCTCCGGAGTTACTTCTATACTTTCTATCTCTCCGGCGGCTATTTTTACAGCAACCTTCCTGCAGACAGATCCTATCTGCCTTTCAAGGTTACGTACACCTGCTTCCCTTGTGTAATCCTGAATAAGTTTCCTGATGGCGTCTTCATTAAGTGTTATTTCTTCTTTTCTGACACCATTGGCCCTGATCTGCCTTGGAACAAGATACCCCTGTGCAATCTGGAGTTTTTCATACTCGGTGTATCCCTCGAGCTGTATAATCTCCATTCTGTCTCTTAAAGGAACAGGAATTGTGTCCAGCTGGTTTGCGGTTGTAATAAAAATTACATCGCTCAGATCAAAATCCACATCCAGGTAATGATCCCTGAAGGCATGATTCTGCGAAGGATCAAGCACTTCAAGCAGCGCACTGCTCGGGTCGCCTCTCCAGTCAGAGCCGATCTTGTCTATCTCATCCAGCATAAAGATCGGGTTTCTTGTGCCCGCCCTCTTTATTGCCTGGATAATTCTTCCGGGCATTGCTCCTATATAGGTTCTCCTGTGACCGCGGATTTCGGCCTCATCTCTCATGCCGCCCAGGCTCATTCGTGTAAATTTGCGTCCAAGTGCCCTGGCAATACTTTTTCCAAGGCTTGTTTTTCCCACACCCGGAGGACCGGCAAAGCAGAGTATTGCTCCCTGGGCCTCCCCGGCCTTTCCTTCTGATCCCGGTTCGGACTGCATTTCCCTGTCGCGGACAAGCTTTCGCACGGCAAGATATTCAACCAGCCTGTCCTTTACATCCTGAAGATCATAATGGTCCTCATCAAGTATTTCCCTGGCATGTTCAATATCCAGCTGATCCTCGCTCAGTTTATCCCATGGAAGATCCGCAATCCAGTCAAGGTATGTCTTTATAACCGGATGCTCTGCAGAATGGGGAGACATGCCGGCAAGACGCTTCAGCTCTTTACGGGCTTCCTTTTCTGCCTCTTCCGGCAGGTTGGCTTCTTTAAACTTCTGTTCATATTCTTCTATATCGGAAGCCCCAGGGCCGTCATCAGACTCCCCGAGCTCTTTTTGTATGGCCTTTAGCTGCTGCCTTAAAAAATACTCCCTGTGGGCCTTATCAAGGGTTTCCTTGGCCTCATTCTTTATTTTGTTGTCCAGCAGCAGGATTTCTCTCTGGTGGGTCAAGTGAGAAATCAGAAGCTTAATCTTATCCTTAAGATCATCAGCCTCAAGAAGACCCTGGGCAACCTCTATATCAAGACCATGATTTGAGGCGGTCATATATGTCAGGTATCTCGGGTCATCCATCTGATCAATAAACTGAGGTGCATTTTCCGGAAAACTCGGAGACATCTTGACAACTTCCTTGGCAAGGTCCCTGAGACTGTGTACCATAGCCTCAAACTCTACACCCTCGGTATAGTAATCAGGACTTTCTATAATCTTTGCAGTCAGGTAGGGAACAGTATTGGTCCAGCTCTCAATCTTGAACCTTTCCTGTCCCTGAACAATAATATTCATTGAATTGTCGGGTGACTGAAACACCCTGGTTATTGTAGCTATTGTACCAACTTCATAAAGCTGGTCAGGGCCGGGTTCTTCAATTTCCGGATTTTTCGATGTAACAAGCCCGATCATCCTGTTTCCCTTTATCGCATCCTTGATAAGACGCTCAGACCTGGGAATACCGATCGGAAGGTGCATAATCGTATCCGGAAAAACAATCATATTCCTTAATGGAAGAATTGGAAGTTCATCCGGGATATCACTCATAACTTCGGCGATTTCATCTGTATTAATTCTGGAAGAATCACTCATGACATTATCCTCCGCTTTATAAAAACCTGTTTAACTGTCAGAGCATCTGTACTAAACAGGCTATATTCTTACTAAATTACAATTGTAAATACAAGACACACGTCATAAATACTTAAGCATCGGAGAAAGGGTTGTCAAGGCAGGTAGGCGGTTAAGACCGGGTACAGCCTGTCTCTTTACCGCAATGCGACAACCTTTGTCATGAGGGTATTGATATGCAATTACAACCGGTTAGAGCCTGATCCTATCTTAATCTCAGGGTCTTTAAAACCGGAAATGCAAAATGATCTATTTCTTTTTCAAGGCTGTAAATCTCTTTCCACAGGATCAGAAGATCATTTTCCTTCTTTCTTAAATCCGCATCCCCATAACAGGGCTGAAGCTCAACAGTCTTGAATTTTTCTTTCAAAACGTTAATTTCCTGTCTCGCACTCTTTCGTGCTTTGTAGCTTCTTAATCGAAACATTGCTGTAACTCCTTAAATGAATAATTACAGGATAATATTTTTATTATCAAACAGCCTCCATTCTGTTTTTATTTAATACAAAAAACATGCCACACATCCACTTTTTCATACACTCCATTTTAGGCCGTTATTACAGGATGTTAAATGCCAATAAATAATTCATAACTAATATTGAATTCTGATAAAATTATTTTTTTAGACTAAAGCAGACAAGATGGACACTTTTATATACAGGCAAGATTTCTTTATCACCGTTTTTCGGTAATCAGACAGGAAGGTGCAGCAGGATATCTTTTTGTTGTTTTTGTTAAGTTCATACTGGTACAATTAACTCTAAAATCAGACCCCCTTGCTCGCTCAAATATTCATAACCATCGTATCGATCTAAATTTAATCCTGTCTGCACTTCAGTTGAGCAATATTTTTTAATGCATATATTAAGATTAACATAAAGAAACTTAAACAAATAAAAAAGGGATACCATATGAAAAGTTTAAGTTACAAATATCTGTATATATCAGCCGCAGTCATTTTTATGATTTCAGTTTCGACGGCAAATGCACAGCAGACAGACCAGAAAAATACATCAGATGTAAAAGAAACAGTAAAAATATCCACTATTGACGACTGTGTAAAATATGCACTTTTAAATAATCCCGGTTTAAAGGCAGCCTGGGAAAAATGGCAGGCAGATCTTCAAAAAGTAAGGCCGGCTAAAACCCTTCCTGACCCGAAACTGACATTTTCCCATTATATAGAAGAAGTAGAAACCCGTGTGGGTGCCCAGAAATATTCTTTGGGCATAAACCAGACCTTTCCATGGTTTGGAAAACTGGACCTTAAAAGCAAGGCGGCGGCTGCGGCAGCAAATGCAGAAAAGGCCCGATATGACGCCATGAAACTTTCTATCACAGCAAAAATCAAAAAACTCTATTTCCAGTACAGCTACCTTGCCCAGGCAATAAACATAACACGGGACAATATCACCCTTGTATCCGGCTTTGAAAGTGTAGCCAGGTCTAGATACAAAGGCGGTACAGGACTTCAGAATGCTGTTATAAAAACCCAGGTTGAACTGGGAAAACTTGAAGACAGGCTTATATCCCTCAGAGACCTCACAGGTCCGCTGGCTGTAAAGCTCAATAAGGCAATGAACAGACCTGCCTATGCCCCCATTCCTCTGCCGGATAAAATTCCTGACAGAAAATTATCCATGGATAAAGAGAGGCTTATATTGCTTCTTAAATCCAAAAATCCGGAATTAAAGATACTTGATCACATGGCAGAGAAAGACAGCTACCTCCTGAACCTGGCGGAAAAAAATATCTATCCTGATTTCACACTCGGGGTCAAATACATCGACACTGAATCTCGCATTGATGCCGCCCCTGCGGATAATGGAAAAGACCCGGTTATAGCGAGTGTAACGGTTAATCTGCCCATATGGCGGAAAAAATATGCATCTCAAAGGAGAAGCGCTGAGGCCGCATATAACTCTGTTGTGAAAACCCGCGAGGAAAAGGAAAACAGCCTTTATGCAGACCTGGAAATAGCACTCTATAACCTCATGGATGCAGAAAGAAAAATTAAACTTTACAGGGACACACTGCTTAAAAAAGCGGAGCAGAACGTTAACATAAACCAGCTTGCCTTTTCTTCGGGCAAGGCTGGCTTTATGGACCTTATTGATGCACAGAGGGTACTGCTTGAGTTTCAGCTTTCCGAAAAAAAGGCCATTACCGATTACGGAAAGGCACTTGCCGAAATTGAAATGCTAACAGCCTCAGCAGGGGAGTATTAATATGAAAAAATCGATCATATACATAATTATTGTTTTAGCGGCATTTATCACAGGCATTTTACTCGGGGGAGGCAGTGAGGAGAAACCAGGGCAGGATGCAGCCCATAACCATGAAATGACCAACATGAAAACAGAGGTATGGACCTGTTCCATGCACCCGCAGATTCGTATGCCTGAACCGGGCCAGTGCCCCATATGCGGCATGGACCTGATACCGGTAGCAGGTGAGGAGGATCATGGCAGCGGTGCACGGGAACTTAAAATGTCACCGGCGGCTGTCAGGCTTGCAGAAATCCAAACCACAAAAGCAGAGCATAAATTTATCCCGGCAGAAATAAGACTTGCAGGCAGGGTGGAGTATGACGAGACAAAGGTAAAGAACATTACGGCATGGGTGCCGGGAAGGCTTGACCGTCTTTTCGTGGATTACACAGGCATTACAGTAAAAGAAGGTGACCACATGGTGTCTCTTTACAGCCCTGAACTTCTTACTGCGCAGGAAGAGCTTATCCAGGCAAAAAAATCAGCACGTGAATTCAAATCAAGCGGTATGAAAATAATGCGTGAAACCGCAGTAAAAACCCTTGAGGCAAGCCGTGACAAATTAAGACTGTGGGGACTTACGCAGAAACAGATAGATACAATTGAAAAAGGCGGTAAAGCAACAGACCACATAACAATCTACTCACCCATAAGCGGTATTGTTGTGCATAAAAATGTTGAAGAAGGCGCATATGTAAATACAGGCACAAAACTCTACACAGTTGCGGATCTTTCAAAGGTGTGGGTAATGCTTGATGCATATGAGTCCGATCTTGTGTGGCTCAGGTACGGCCAGGAGGTTGACATTGAAACAGAAGCCTACCCCGGTGAAATATTTAAAGGCACCATTTCATTTATCGACCCGGTACTTGATCAAAAAACAAGGACAGTAAAGGTAAGGGTTAATGTTTCCAATAAAGAGGGGAAACTCAAACCCGGAATGCTTGCACACTCTGTCGTACACTCAAGGGTAGCGAAGGCAGGAAAAGTAATGGATGTATCCATGGCAGGCAAATGGATATGCCCCATGCACCCGGAGATTGTAAAAGATAAAAAGGGAGATTGCGACATATGCGGCATGCCCCTTGTAACAACAGAAAGCCTTGGGTATGCAGCTGTAAAGGATACAGAGGAACAGACGGCACCACTTGTAATACCTGCATCAGCGCCATTGATAACAGGAAAAAGAGCAGTAATATATACAGCAAAGCCCGGTAATGAAGGAACCTTTGAAGGACGTGAAATAACTTTAGGACCAAGGGTGGGGGATTACTACATTGTTAAGTCAGGCCTTAGAGAGGGCGAGATGGTTGTAACAAACGGCAGCTTTAAAATCGACAGCGCGCTCCAGATACAGGCAAAACCGAGCATGATGAGTCCTGAAGGAGATGCAGTTCCGGCGGGGCATGCAGTACATGCAGGCATGGAGGGAAATAACAGAAGTCAGATATCAGAAGCCGGCAGTCAGATAAAAGATAAAAACTTTAAAACATCCGATGAATTTAGGAACCAGATAGATGATGTGCTGGGTGTTTATTTTAAAATCCAGCAGGCGCTCACAAAGGATGACCCGGCTGCAGTTAAGGAACATGGAAAACTTTTAAGGACGGCTCTTGATAATGTTGATATGACTCTTCTAAAGGGTGAAGCGCACATGGCATGGATGAAGGAACTGGCCACACTTAATAAACATGCAGATATTATATCTGCCGCATCAGACATCGAAGAACAGCGCAAGTCATTTGAGCCGGTATCAGAGGCCTTAAAGTCAGTTGTGATAAAACTGGGAACCGGCGGAAGACATACAGTAACTGTGTTTCACTGCCCCATGGCCTTTAATAATAAAGGGGCTGACTGGCTCCAGGATAATGACGATTTAAGAAACCCCTATTTCGGAAGTATGATGCTGACATGCGGGGAGAAAAAGGAGGTTTTGGTAACAGGATCGAATAATCAATAAACTTTTTTTACCACGGAGAACACTGAGGACACGGAGAAAAACAAACAAAGCTGAACCGCTAAGACGCAAAGGACGCTAAGAAAATCAAAAGCAAAAATCGATTTATTATTAAAAACATAAAAAGCTTTTCTTCGTGATGAAAAAGATTTTCATATGTCGTTAAGTACTTAGATCATTGCTAATTTCAGGTTCAGCAGGATAGACATCGGGGAACAGTTAATGGACGATAACAAAAATATTATAGAAACATTATCCATACTGGACAGAATAATAAAATTCTTTCTGGAAAATAAACTTGTGGTTTTCCTCCTGATGGCGGTCATTATCACATGGGGAATAATGGCTGCGCCCTTTGACTGGAACACAGGAAATCTCCCGCGCGACCCTGTACCTGTTGATGCTATCCCTGATATAGGCGAAAACCAGCAGATTGTATTTACCCGCTGGACAGGCCGTTCTCCGCAGGATGTAGAAGACCAGATATCATATCCATTGACAGTTGCTCTTATGGGAATTCCCCGGATAAAGACCGTGCGCAGTTATTCCATGTTCGGCTTTTCAACAGTATATGTCATTTTTAAAGAAGATGCAGAGTTCTACTGGTCCAGGTCAAGGGTACTTGAAAAACTCAGCAGTCTTCCGCCCGGCACACTGCCTGAAGGAGTACAGCCCACACTCGGGCCTGATGCCACTGCACTCGGACAGATATTCTGGTACACACTTGAAGGACGGGACCCTGACGGCAATCCCGCAGGCGGATGGGACCTCCATGAACTCAGATCCATACAGGACTACACTGTAAGATATGCCCTCATGGGAGCCGAAGGTGTGAGCGAAGTAGCCTCTGTGGGCGGTTTTGTAAAGGAGTACCAGATAGACGTAGACCCTGACGCAATGCGGGCGTGGAACGTTACGCTGAATGATGTATTTTCTGCAGTAAAAATGTCAAACAAGGATGTCGGAGCAAGGACCATTGAAATAAACAGGGTTGAATATGTAATTAGAGGAATCGGTTTTATAAAACAGATTTCGGACCTGGAAGATGCTGTAGTAAAGGTTAATGATAATGTCCCTGTCTATATTAAAAATGTAGCCCATGTTTCATCGGGCCCCGCATTAAGGCGCGGAGCACTCGATAAAGGCGGTGCAGAAGCTGTAGGAGGTGTAGCAGTTGTACGGTACGGAGAAAATCCGCTCACAGCAATAAAAAACGTTAAAAATAAAATTGCTGAAATTTCACCGGGGCTTCCTAAAAAAACTCTGACGGACGGAACAGTAAGCCAGGTAACGATAGTACCTTTTTATGACAGAACGGATCTAATAAATGAAACCCTTGGCACACTCAACACTGCACTGACAGAAGAAATACTTGTTACAGTCATTGTAATAATATTTATGCTCATGCACTTAAGAAGCTCATTCCTTGTGTCAGGTCTTCTTCCCCTCTCGGTGCTCATGTGCTTTATCGCCATGAAGATTTTCAAAGTGGATGCAAATATAGTAGCATTGTCAGGTATTGCCATTGCAATTGGCACAATGGTGGATATGGGTATTGTCCTGTGTGAAAACATTTTAAAGAGACTTGATGAAGCACCTTCCGGAACAAATTCACTTGAAGTTGTCTTCCGTGCATCAAGCGAAGTGGGGAGTGCAGTACTTACTGCCGTGCTTACAACAGTTATAAGCTTTCTGCCCGTATTTACAATGGAAGCAGCAGAAGGAAAACTTTTTAAACCTCTTGCCTACACAAAAACCTTTGCACTTGTTTCCTCCGTTATAGTGGCGCTTACTGTAATTCCGCCCCTTGCACACATTCTGTTTACAGGCAGGATAAAATCCTCAAAACTCAAACTCATCCTTAACTGGATTATCATTATCACAGGAATAATTATTTTCATAAAAATCAGGTGGTACCTTGGGCTGGTAATTATTCTTACGGGCATTTATCATCTTGTATCAAAATCGTTCCCTGACAGGATAAAGGCCATGATCCCCTATATTACAAGCTGTACAGCAATCATCATATTCACTGCCTTTCTGGGCAGCTACTGGCTTCCACTCGGGCCGGCACAGGGAATTATCAGAAACTTTATATTCACTGTTATGCTTATAGGCGGGCTTTTGCTCTTAACCAAAATATTTTTACGCTATTACGAAAAACTTTTGAGCTGGTTTCTCAATCATAAAATAATATTCTTCTGCATACCTGTTTTTTTTATTTTATTTGGCGGAATGACCTGGCTGGGTTTTGATGCCTTTTTTGGATGGCTGCCTCATAATATCAAAACCGGCAGAGCTGTATCAGCGATAGCTCACAAATTCCCGGGCCTTGGAAAAGAATTCATGCCTCCTCTTGATGAAGGATCATACCTGTACATGCCTACAACCATGCCTCACGCATCAATAGGAGAAGCCCTTGATGTGATGCAGAAACAGGATATGGCCTTCAGCAGTATACCCGAGATAGAATCCGTTGCCGGAAAACTTGGAAGAGCGGATACCCCTCTTGATCCTGCTCCCGTTTCCATGATTGAAACGGTTATCAATTATAAAAACATGTACCTGGTAGACAGAAAAGGAAAGCGTGTAACCTTCAGGTTTGACGCTGGAGATACGGATCTGTTCAGAGCTCCGGACGGAACACCCCTCCCCGCCCCTGACGGAAAGCCCTATTATGTAAAAGGCAGATACGAAAGAGATGAATCAGGTATGCTCATACCTGATAAAAATGGAAAGCCATTCAGACTCTGGCGCCCGGGTCTTGATCCGGACTTGAACGAAGACAGGGAAGAATGGAAAGGGATACAGACTCCGGACGATATATGGGATGAGATTGTAAAGGCAGGAAAAATCCCCGGAACGACCTCTGCCCCCAGACTGCAGCCGATAGCTGCGCGTATTGTAATGCTTCAAAGCGGCATGCGCGCGCCCATGGGTATAAAGGTAAAGGGGCCGGACCTTGTAACTATTGAACGCGTGGGTCTTGAACTTGAAACATTTTTAAAACAGGTCCCCTCTATCGAACCGTCTGCTGTAATAGCCGACAGGATAGTAGGTAAGCCGTACCTTGAAATCAATATAGACAGAAAGGCAATTGCACGATACGGCATCAGGCTTGAAAAGGTTCAGGATGTAATAGAGATAGCAGTAGGAGGAAGAAGCATTACCACCACGGTGGAAGGAAGAGAGCGTTACCCTGTAAGGGTTAGATACAAACGGGAATTAAGAGACAGTATAGAAGAACTTGGAAGAATACTTGTTTCGGCGCCCGGAGGAGAACAGATACCGCTTATTCAGCTTGCAGAAATAAAATATGTAAGGGGCCCACAGGTAATAAAAAGTGAGGACACATTTTTAACAGGATACGTACTGTTTGATAAAAAGGAAGGCTTTGCTGAAGTGGATGTTGTAAACCGGGCAAAAACGTTCCTGGATAATAAAATCGAATCAGGTGAATTTATACTTCCTGCAAGCGTCAGCTACACATTTGCTGGAAGCTACGAAAACCAGGTGCGGTCTAAGAAAAAACTTACAGTTGTGCTTCCCCTTGCCCTGTTTCTCATCTTTTTAATTTTATATTTTCAGTTTAAATCGGTAAGTACAACAAGCCTTGTTTTCAGCGGTGTGATAGTAGCATGGGCAGGCGGATTTATCCTGCTGTGGCTGTACGGTCAGTCATGGTTTATGGATTTCAGTATATTCGGAAACAATATGCGCGATTTTTTCCAGGTGCACCCTGTAAACCTGAGTGTTGCAGTATGGGTAGGTTTTTTAGCCCTGTTCGGCATTGCTACCGACGACGGTGTAATAATGGGTACATACCTTAACCAGACATTTGAAAAAGAAAAACCCGGAACAATAACAGAAATACGGAAAGCAACACTTGAAGCCGGAAAAAGGAGGGTAAGACCCTGCATGATGACAACCGCCACAACACTGCTTGCTCTCATCCCTGTACTTGCATCAACAGGAAGAGGAAGCGACATAATGGTGCCTATGGCCATTCCATCCTTCGGAGGAATGCTTATAGTAATAGTATCAATGTTTGTTGTCCCTGTATCCTACTGCTGGATCAGGGAACTTAAATTTAAGTTTTCGCCCGAATAACCGGGAAAACAGACAGGAGGATTCAACCATGAAAAAAGTACTTTTTATTACAATTCTAATATTTTCTCTTCTGCCGGTGATGTCATTTGCAGCAGAAGAGCTTAAACCGCAGACAAACTGCCCTGTTATGGGAGGAAAGATCGACAGGGATGTTTACACAGACTACCAGGGACAGCGCGTATACTTCTGCTGTCCTGCATGTATAGAAAAATTTGAAAAAGATCCTGAAAAATATTTTAAAAAATTACAGGAAGAAGGTGTACTGCTCGAGTCGGTACAGAAGAAATGTCCGGTAATGGGAGGAGATATAGATAAGAAGGTATATACAGACTATAAAGGCAGAAGGGTATATTTCTGCTGCCCTGCGTGTATCGAAAAGTTTGAAAAAAATCCGGAAAAGTATCTGGACAAAATAAAGTAACTCAGAGCAGAAACAGGACCTGTAGGGGCGAATAACTATTCGCCCTCTTACTTGGACCTGCGCTCTAACGTAATTCTTGTAAAAGATAATTATCTCTACAAAATCTTTTAATCCCCGCCATACAATAAAAACCGACTACGCAGGAATCAGTATCCGTAGAGACAGGTTTTTAACCTGTCTTGATAGGGTACAGGCAACTTCAATAGCTGTTTACGACCATGCATCTACGGATTTACCCGATCAAAGACGGGTTTAAAACCCGTCTCTACAGAAATAAAAAAGCCATCTTCCGCCTCGATATAATATTATGACACAGCCTGCCTGCGCAGGCCGCCAGCCTTGTCCTGCCGACATATGACCTCTATCTTTTTCTCTTGCTTTTTAAATGCATTAATCTTAAATCTGAAGCGTTATATCTTTTAGTGTAAAAACACTGCCATAAAACGCTTATACGTTTCATCATAAAAATTGAGAATAGTCTTTTATTGTCATTCCCGCGCAGGCGCATTAGCGTCAAGCCAAGGGAAAAAATATAAACTAAATCTGTGTCTCACACTAAGGATTAGAGAAACAAAATGAAAAAATTATTAATTATTATAATAATCATCGCAGGATTGGGTTATGCAGTCTTTCATCGCTCAGGAGGAAATTTTCCTGCCGGCATATTTTCAGGCTCCGAAACATCAGAAAATAACCAGCTTCTTCAGGATGCATTTAATAATGAAGAGAGCGACATTCAGGTCACAGGATCAGGAAAGGTAATAAGATTATTACCGGATGATAATGAAGGAAGCCGGCATCAAAAATTTATTATCAGGCTTGGCACCGGTCAGACTCTTTTGATTGTACATAATATCGATCTCGCTCCAAGAATCAACTCTCTAAGAAAAGGGGATCAAATTGAATTTAATGGTGAATACGAATGGAATTCACAGGGAGGAGTTGTGCACTGGACACACCATGATCCGGACGGATACCATGAAGATGGATGGCTGAAACATGATGGTCGTAAATACCAGTAACATATTTATGACTGACACCTATGTTATGAAAGATTATAGATCTCAAAAAGAAACTGAACTAAAAAGGCGATGGAGTTTTTTCTGATCTCTGACATCTTATTTTATAATTACTGTTACTTCAAAGAGTATGAAATATATATCAATAATGAGTATATTTTTTCATACAAAAACTGGATCAATCTCTTTGGACATGAAGTTCATTAACAGAAGTATCTCTGTGATATCAGCCTGTTAATATAATATTCTATTTTCTTAATTTTAAGGTATGTGTTTTGCATTATTAATGCTGAAGCAATTTTTATAAGTTACCAGGGAGATATTGATATGAGATCAGATAAAACACCTTTTAAAACCGGAAGCTTCCTCCATGAAAGATAAAACTATAAAAGCATTTTTAGGCAAGGATACCGAGTTCGAGGGAACTCTCAATTTTACCGGAACAGTCAGAATCGATGGACATTTCAAGGGAGAAATAAAATCAACTGAGGGAAGTTTAATCGTTGGAGAGTCCGGAATTATCGATGCCGATATACATATCTCCCAGATATTTATCAGCGGTGAGATACGAGGCAATATCATTGCTGAACAAAAAATTGATATGCACCCACCGGGAAAAGTTTTTGGAAATATACAGACTCCAACTTTGTCACTGCAGGAAGGCGCTATACTGGAAGGGGATGTTCTTATGTCTTCTCCGGAAAAGACGTACAAAAAAAAAGTGACTGCAATAGGTTAGACAGGGACGGTGATAAAAATTTAAAGAAACAGGGATATCTATACACAGGCTGACACCGTTTACACTTTAACAGCACAACCTTGTCGATGACCGCAGCCTGTTTATTCTGACCTCTGACCGCTGATTTCTGACATCTGGTTTTTTCTTGCTTTTTAAATCCATTAATCTTAAATCTAAAACATTATATCTCTTCAGGTATAATAAATTACCGCAATAAAGAGCCATCGACATAAACCTTACTAAAAATAGTACCTATTGGCCTTTCGGAATATAATTTTAATAAAACATATTTTTTTAGCAACTTTCATCAATCCCATTCGTATATTGTTTAAGGTGAATGAATAATGGAATGGTTGATTCGGAAGTTCTACAGCAGGGTTTTCTCTTATTGCGCGGCGATTCTCATGAACAGAGAAACGGCAGAAGACGCGACCCATGATGTTTTTATTAAGATCCAGGACAGGATGCTTAAAGGCGATCCGGTACCTGATCGTCTTTCGTGGATTCTGACTGTGGCCCGGAACCGCTGTTACGATATTCTCCGAAAAGAACGTCACCTTGATTTTTCAGAAGTCCCGCTGGATGAACTGCCCGGTAAAAACGGGACACCCGAAACAGATCTGATTGGCAGCGAAGACATGGACCTCGTTCAGATCTGTCTTATGGAACTGTCTCTTGAAGAAAGACAGTTAATTGTATTGAGAGACCTGAACGGGTTGAGTTATTCAGCTGTGGCAGAACATCTTGAAACAGAAATAAAAAAAGTTAAATGGAAACTTCACAAAGCGAGAAAAAAACTCGGAAAGTTAATTACTGAACGTTATGAATAACCGTGAATATAAAAAAGCATTAAAAACCCTTCACCAAAGCACCTTTTTAAGACCGCCTGAAGGCGGAAGGGACCGACTGCTTGAGCAGCTGAGTGATAGACGGGCAGGCATTACTGTAAACAGCGCGGCCTCCGCCCGTAAAATACGGGAATTTCGTTTCGTATCACAGTTTAAATATGCACTTGCCGCAATGCTGCTGATAATAGGTTTGTTCAACACAGCTTACCTAGTGCAAGGAAGAAAGAACGCATTTGAACAACAGGAAAAAAGTTTAGCGGCCTCCCGTATTATCGATGAACTGATTATTGATACTCCCTTCGCAGAGGAGTTAAGACATACAGCAAAAATGTATATTAAAGAGAGAGGAAAAACAGATGAAATATAAATATATGGGTGTCCTGTATGCATTTTTAACAATCGCTGTAGTGGCAGGTGTTCTGTATCACAGTGTAGGAGGAATATCTCCCTTTGTTATGCCCGAGCTGCACTCGATTATTCTGGCAATTTTGCTGCTGCTGTTCTATCTCAATGGCGGTTACAGGCAATCGGTACTGCTTGTATTTGACGCAGTAACTGCTGATGCGGATAATAGAAACGAAGCCCGCTACTTAAGCGGAGTGAATCTCATCTCGAGAATAAGCAGGCAGCTCTATTTCTGGTGCGGAATGATCTTTATGTACTCACTGATAATGCTGCTCACCAAAATCCATAAACCCCAATTCATTGGACCCGCCATTGCATGCGGACTGATAGCTCTATGGACGACCCTCCTGGTTCGAATCATAATTATTACACCTATGAAGCTCAGCCTGTATCACAAGCTCAGTATTATCAATGTAACTGTCTCAACCGATGATACTAAAAACAGTATAAAATCGTCTATAGGTAAGAGAATCGGCGCAGTGGCTCTATTAATCCTGTTACCGGTAATTATGCTGATAAGGTTTAACGCTTACAGGCTGGATCAATTTTTTGATCCTGGCCTTTTAATGCTCCTTTTTGGACTCATCCTTTTTCCTTCATGGATGGGTGTCGGGTTGAGGAACTTTTTAAGGATGACCGTTACAGCAGCGAGTGCAGAGGAAAATCGGTACAGATCGAAACTACTCCACAGCTTCGGTATACTTGCAGTCGAAGCCGGTGCAGCTGCCTTCGTAACAAAATTGATTTTTATGCTGCTGAAGGTGGATGACCTGAAAGTAATTTCATACGAATTTTCTTCCGCACTTACAGCCTTGTTCTTCGGTATGCTCATCGCCGGGGCAGTTTTTTTTCCACTTGCCGGATATCTTGCAGGATCTTCCGACAAAGATACGAAGGAGATCACATCATAAATATCAGATACTGGGTATAAAAATTAAATACATATCCATAAAATAATTTGTTATGAGTAAACGCTAATATTTTGTGTTATGAAAAGAACTATGATTCCTGATTCTTTACTAAACCGGAACTTCATAACCAACAATGTAAACAGAATTTAAAGGAGGAAGTACAACTATGATCAATTTCAAAAACCTGTCCAGAACTTTGCTTACCCTGATTTGCCTTACATTTGTATGCGGCTCTATTGCCCAGGCAGAAGAAATGACTACCGAAACCCTGATAGAACGCCAGAAGATTCAGGATTTAATTACCCGCTATTACTACAACTTTGACGGAACTCCTGAAAGTTTTGCAGACTTTTATGTGGAGGATGGAGAGCTGATCCTTATAGGTCAGAGCTTTAAAGGTAAAGAGGCCATTAAAAAGGCTTATACATTTCCTGATGGAGGAGCTCCCAAGAACTTTTCTTTCAACAGCCTTATCAGTAATTTACTCATTACGGTGAAAGGCAATACAGCCAAAGCACAGCTGGTGTGGACCGAGAATGTAGTAAAAAAAGAAATGGATCCGGTACAGCAGCCGTTTCAGGGCCGTGAGTACTCCACCTTTATTAAAAAAGACGGTAAATGGATGTATGTTACCCGCGAACTAAAGGGCGGAGCCGAGCCTCCTAAAGGTTGGGAGATGTAATATTTTAATTGGGTTACTTTACGTACCCGAATCTACCCACTGTGCCGTTTATAATTGATAGAGCCTCCCATATTTCACCTGAAATATGGGAGGTTTTTCTTTTAAAAAAACAGTACATCCCATGGCAAATAGATGCTAATAATTTCACAAAAACACCTTTATACATTATAATATTTACCGAATTTTATTCGGTATCTTAGCGTAAAAAACAAAATTGGATTCCCATCTGTATGGGAATGACATAATAGTGACATGGGATGATATCAACAGGCAGGTTGGACTGCTCAGCTTACCCCTCCCTGCATACGATCTTAAAACTTTAACAGTTAAGGAGAATTAAAATGCTGTATGATAAATTAAAACAGGACTTGAAAGAGTCTATGAAAAATAAAGAGATGGAAAAGGTGAATGCCCTGCGGGTTATTATGGGAGAATTTCCAAGACTTAATAAACCGGCAGGTGAACTTCCTACGGATGATGAAATATTGAAGATATTAAAAAGCCTTAAGAAGAATGAAGAACTGGTACTGGAAAAATCAAATAAAACCGACTCAGTATATCTTGATGTTATAGAAAGCTACCTGCCTAAAATGATGTCTAAAGATGAAATTAAAGATTTTATTCTCACATCAGGAATTGATACAGATGGTAAAAATGCAGGACAGTTAACAGGCATGGTAATGAAAGAGCTGAAAGGAAAAGCCGAAGGCGGCCTGGTAAAGGAAGTATTATCTGAGATGATGAATTAACAGGCTGGGTGAGGGTGGTAAAATAGAACCTCAATAGAATATTGCTGTTTTTCGCCCCCTCCCTTAATCCCTCCCGCCAGGGGAGGGAAATTTTAAATACATATTTCTTAAGTCAACAACATTGGATATACCACCCTGCGAAAACAGTTATTTCTTTTCCGGCTCTGCTGCAGGCGGCTCAACATCTCCCCAAAGATAGCGTGCATATTTCAGGTAGCCCTGAACATTATTAAAGCGGGCGTCAACACTGTTTTCAAGAGGCATGACATTGCCGGCAATCAGGGGCTGCAGGTATTTCGCAAGTTCCATGGCACCGCCGCCGCTGATGATAATATGATCGATATCCCAGTCATCTGCCCACAGGCGTGCTACATCGTTGGCAATAATGCTGGCCGAATGCTCGAACACCTTGTCACGCAGTTTTGAGATATTATACTCTTTACCCCGGATCTTGATTAATCCGGTTTCGACTGCTTTAAAAAGCCGGTACAGTTCAATATCTACATTGCTCTCTTCGCGCAGCTTTTTGGCGATGGTACTGAAGCTCTCGGAAATCCCGGTATCAGATGTACTGCTTCCCCTCTGAACATACTCCATCCCCTGGAAAATACAGCAATCGGTCGTCCGAAAACCGATATCGATGATGCCGATTTTCTGCTTGGCAAGATCACGGTTTGTAAATTTACCATATTCGTTCATCAGCAGATTTAAAAAGGTGCCGAGCGGCTGCGGCAGAATCTTCAGGTTATTGATATTAACCCGTCTGTTTTCTGTTGTTCCATCGGCATTATGAAAGGTGATTTCATGAATCCCCTTGAGCATTTTCATCATACGCTGGTTATATTCTCTGTAGAAACCGACAGGAAGTCCGGTTACCACATTTATGTTGGCATAGCTTTCGAAGAGATTGCTTATAGCCGTCATAGTCAGTACTTTGGTGAATTCGTCAAGAAGCCTCTCCTGGTCAAGGGTAAACTCTCTGGTATCGGAGTGCTGCTCCGCAAAATCCCCTACAAAATAGGCCCGGCCATCCATCTCAACGTGCATGCAGGGTCCGGTCTCGCTCTTTGCTATGGGCATCCTGAAACGGTTGTCAATCGCTTCCCCTAAAACGGATTTGAACAGGATAGAATCTCTGCCATTAGTAACTTTTGTAAAACCGAATCCAATATCTACTCCTACAACATCCATCTAACGCCTCCAGGTTCTAGGGGGTCGCCCCCTAAGGTGAAAATTATAGACGATCATCTGCGCAAGCGCACCTTATAGCTTCTTGTTTTTTTAAAAAAAAATTATACCCCAGAATCACAATAGGTTGTCAAGAATTAATCTGTTCAGGAATGAAGGAAGAAAAAGGATAATGTCTCAACCTTTATATATAGAAGAATCATATTCCCTATTAGATCTTAATCTTATAAAATATTAAAAATTTCACCGAGGGGGCTATATAGATGCCTGTAATTCGAAAAGTAAGGAAAGTCTTTAAAAGCAAGCCGACACTTGAAGGTGCCGGCGTTCATCTTAAAAGAGCTTTTGGATTCAGTGAAGCGCCTTTATTTGATCCATTTCTGCTCCTTGACGATTTCCGCTCCGATAATCCTGACCACTATATAAAAGGTTTCCCATGGCATCCTCATCGCGGCATCGAAACAATCACCTATGTTCTGGAGGGAGATGTAGAACACGGAGACAGTCTCGGGAACAAAGGAATTATAAGCTCTGGGGATGTACAGTGGATGACTGCAGGAAGCGGCATCATCCACCAGGAAATGCCGAAAGGTGATCAAGGAGGGAAGATGTACGGTTTTCAGCTCTGGGCCAATCTGCCGGCCGGCGACAAGATGATGGCTCCCCGGTACAGGGATGTATCCAATGAACAGATACCGGAAATCAAACAGCCTGACGGAACAGTTATAAGGATCATTTCCGGTAAAGTATCGGGGATTAAAGGGCCGGTACAGAATGTGGTAATTGATCCTGAATATCTCGACGTGACGGTTCCTGCAAATTCGGAATTCAGGCACCCAACAAAAAAAGGGCACACGGTAATAGCTTATATAATCGGCGGACAGGGGTATTTCAGGAAAGAAGAAACCCCTCTCTCATTTGAAACGGAAGACAAAGCCAGCTTTGACATTCAGCGTGAACCATTTATTAACGGTACTGTTGTTTTGTTTTATGACGGTGATGAGGTCATAGCTGCTGCCGGGGATTCTGAGGTAAGATTTCTTCTGATTTCCGGAAAACCCATCGGTGAACCAGTTGCGTGGTATGGCCCAATAGTTATGAACACCCAGGAAGAATTACAGAAAGCCTTTGAGGAATATGATCAGGGAACTTTCATTAAACATAAAAACTGATTCTATTATTCTTAACGGCCAGGTACAGATTTATGCTGAGGCAGATTCAGCCCATGCATCCAGTTTTTCCATAACTGCATCATAGGTTTTCATAGAGATATCAGGAAGAGTTCCGCCCAAAGCATCTGAGGCCTCCTTAAAGCCTTTTTCAATGGCTGCCTTTAGTTCTTCCAGCCTGGCAGGATCATTACCACTAATTGATTTTGCAAATTCAAGGAGACGGTCGGATGTCTGTTCTATACCGAAATAACCGTCATCCGATATAAGTTCACGGGCCTTTTCGGGAGTTATATCTCTGAAATCAAGAGGTTCTCCTTCTGAGTCAATCCGGACCATTATTCCCTGCTCTTCAAAAATCTCAACAAGCATTGTCTGCAGAGGTTTAAAATCCGGTTCTATAAGCGAGGAATTAGAGGAGATCCCATAGGTCAGCACTTCTTTCTTATTATCCCCAAAAGATACCCTGTCCTGTGTCATAGGCCCGCCGGTGTTCTGCCCGGATGACTTTTTTTCCTGTCTTTGAGACCTTGTCTGCTGATTTCCCAGGGTCTTAAACATATCTGAATTACCGATCCTGTTTATCATCATATCCTCCTTAAAAGGGTCAGAAAAAGCAAACCCTCAAATACATTCAATAAATTAATCTAAAAATTTTACCATTTTATCAAATTTAAAAAAAGAACATCTTTTTGCAGAATCATGATTCAACCCGATATTAATAAAAACGTTTTACTCAGATAAAGAGGAGAATTCTGAAGACTTGTATTTGTATTACGGATTATTAATATTTATTAAAGAGTTTTAAACCGGATAATAAAAATGAGTTACTTTTTAAACATATTAACAGAAGCATGGCACCTTCTGCTGGAATCTTCCCCCTATATAATATTCGGGCTGATGATAAGCGGCATATTAAGAGTTTTTATCACGCCCGAATCAGTGGCAAGGCATCTGGGAAAAGGAAGATTTTTACCAGTTTTTAAAGCGGCACTGTTCGGAATACCTTTACCGCTCTGTTCCTGCGGTGTGCTTCCTGCGGCTGTATCTATAAAAAAACAGGGAGCAAACAACGGGGCTACAACCGCATTTTTAATAAGCACACCTGAGTCTGGAGTAGACTCCATTGCCATCACATATGCCCTTCTGGACCCTGTTATGACTGTTATCCGGCCGATAGCAGCATTTGTTACGGCGGTTGCTGCAGGCATTACCGAAAACCTGTTCTATTCACCGCCAAAAAAAGTTAAATCAACCCATGATTTAACCTGCACGGTTGACGGCTGCTGTGACGGGACATCCTGCACACCCGATGAGCACAGAGCTCATCATTCGTTTATTGAAAAGATAACAGCCGGATTAAAATATGCATCATCAGAAGTATGGAATGATATTGCAGTTTGGTATTTAGCAGGCCTGCTGATTGCAGGTATTATAATGACCTTTATCCCGGAAGAGATATTTACACAGCATCTTGGCGGCGGAATATCTTCCATGCTTATTATGCTTGCGGCAGGTATCCCGCTTTATATCTGTGCAACAGCATCAACCCCTGTTGCCGCAGCTTTAATTTTAAAAGGAGTAAGCCCGGGAGCAGCGCTTGTATTTCTTATTGCCGGGCCGGCAACAAATATCACCTCCATAACCGTACTGTTTAATGTACTTGGAAAACGGGGCTCATTTATCTATCTTTCATCCATTGCACTTTTTTCCGTCATTTTCGGTCTCCTGGTGGATAAAATATATTTCACATTCGGGATATCACCCGGGGCAGTTATAGGGCAGGCAGCAGAACTGATACCTGCATGGATAGAATATACCGGTGCATTTCTTCTCCTGCTGCTTTCTGTTAAACCTGTATACAGAAGCATCTATTTTCGGTTTAAAAGGAAAAACAGCAGAAACATTTCATTTGTTACGGACATAGGCATGAAACCTCCAGAATAACCCCTGCAGTAGCAGAGCATCAGATATTTCTTTTTAAATAAAATAATTTATTATGGAACAATTACCGGCTTTATACGGTCTAAAGGCAGGTAGATGAATTAAAATGTATTAACAAAATAGAAAAAAGGAATATCTGCTTGAAACAAAATAATACAGCAGGAGCGATAACAGAAACCGGTATAAAAAAACGTTTTACAGAAATAAAAAGTCCGCATCTTTTAATATTAACTGCATTATTTCTGGTTTTAATTGATAACTTTACCTTTTTTAAACGCCTTACAGCCGTTTACCCGCCTGATAATAACAACCTGATTTTTCTATTTTCAGTTGCTGTTATGCTGACATCAGTGACTTTTATAGTGCTTTCTCTTTTCAGTTTCAGATATACGATAAAACCGGTTATTATTATTGTTCTTATTACCGCTTCAATTACAGGGTATTTCATGAACAACTATAATGTTGTCATTGACAATACCATGATACAAAACATCATTGAAACAGACCCCGGCGAAGTATCTGACCTGCTTAATTTCAAGCTGTTCATTTACATACTGATTGCAGGAATTCTGCCTTCCGTTTTAGTTTATAAAATAAAAATCCGTTACAGATCTTTTTTTCGGGAGATTTTTTCAAAGCTTATATTCATGACCTCTGCATTTTTAATAATTGCGGTACTGTTTTTTTCCATGAGTGATTTTTACTATTCATTTTTCAGGGAGCAGAAACAGATAAGATACTATGCAAACCCGGCATACCTGTTTTATGCGGCAGGAAAATATGTGTCGCACAATCTAAAAAATGGTGAAACAGTAATGACACAGATTGGAAACGATGCAAAAATCCCTGAAACGGATGATGACAGAGAACTGGTAATCCTGGTGGTGGGAGAAACCGCGAGAGCTGACAGGTTTTCTCTTAATGGATACAGGAAAGATACCAATCCGCTTCTGGAGAAAGAAGATGTTATAAATTTCCCTGATGTCCACTCCTGCGGAACCTCAACTGCTGTGTCCGTGCCATGTATGTTTTCGGTTTTTACCAAAGACGAATATTCGGACAGCAAAGCGCAAACCACATATAATATTCTGGATGTGCTTGATAAAGCAGGGGTTAATATACTCTGGAGGGATAACAACTCCAGTTCTAAAGGTGTCGCTCTGAGAGTCAGGTACGAGGATTATAAAACACCCGAACGAAACCCGGTATGTGACATTGAATGCCGCGATGAAGGTATGCTGGCAGGCCTTCAGGAATATATCGACAGTCATGCAGAAGGTGATATTTTAATAGTTCTCCACCAGATGGGAAATCATGGTCCAGCCTATTACAAAAGATATCCTGAATCTTTTGAAAAATTTAAACCGGTCTGTAAAACCAATCAGCTTGAAAAATGCACCAGCGAAGAAATTGACAATGCATATGATAATGCTATTCTTTACACTGATTATTTTCTCTCAAAGGTCATTTCCCTGTTAAAACAAAATAAGCAGTTTGAAACAGCCATGTTTTATATAAGCGACCATGGTGAATCCCTGGGAGAAAACAACATATACCTCCATGGAATGCCCTACTTTATGGCTCCCGAAAGCCAGACTCATATACCTGCAGTAATGTGGTTTGGAGATGGATTTAAAATAAACAGGGAAGGTCTTAAAAACATTGCAGTAAATGAATATTCGCAGGATAATATTTTCCATACTCTTTTAGGCCTGATGGAAGTAGAAACGGAAGTCTATAACGAGCATATGGATATCATGAAAATTGCATCAGAAGATATACAGTTATCCGAAATCAGGTAGCTATACTGCCTAAAATAAAAGCTGTTAAAATGGAAAACAAAATGAAAAATAAACCGAACCATCCAGACACCTGTGAAAAAAACAGTAAAAACTCATGGAAGATGTCAAATTTCAGCCTGATCACTCTTACAGCACTGTTTATTGTCGCATTCGACAACTTTGCTTTTTATAAAAATGTTACAGACATATATCCTGTTTCAATCAGCAATATACTTTTTCTAATCTCTTTAACAGTAGTTCTCACATCTGTATTGATACTGCTCGGTTCTATTTTCTGTTTTAAATATACGACAAAACCAATTCTTATAACTGTTCTGCTTGTCTCATCTGTTGTCAGTTATTTCATGAACAATTACAGCATAGTAATTGACGAAACCATGCTTCAGAATATCCTGGAAACCGACTCAGGCGAAGTAACCGATCTGCTTCATTTAAAACTGTTCATTTACATCGGACTGGCCGGAATCCTGCCGTCATTAATTATCTATAAAATTAAAATCACTTATAAATCTTTTCCGCGTGAACTGCTTTCAAGGGTTATCAGAGTTGTTGCAGCGATTGCGGTTATTCTGGTGTCCGCCTTACCGGTAAGTAATTTTTATTCAGGCTTTTTAAGGGAGCATAAGCCCCTCAGATATTATACAAACCCCACATATTTTCTTTTTTCTATCGGCAAATATATCAGCAGAGGCCTTAAAAACAGCGATACGGAAATGACTGTAATCGGGAGCGATGCAAAAATACCCGAAACTGATACAGACAGAGAGCTTATCATATTAGTTGTAGGAGAAGCTGCAAGGGCAGACAGGTTTTCTCTCGGCGGATATGAAAGAGAAACAAATCCTATGCTTGCAAATGAAGACCTTACATTTTTCCCTAACATGTATTCCTGCGGGACATCTACATCCGTTTCTGTTCCATGCATGTTCTCCATTTACCCCAGAGAGGATTATTCTGACAGCAGGGCAAAGTCTACACATAATGTTCTGGATGTGTTGAAAAATGCCGGAGTACATATTCTCTGGAGAGATAACAATTCCGATTCAAAGGGTGTGGCAACAAGGGTTGAATACCAGGATTTTAAACTGCCTGAAAACAACCCGGTGTGTGATATTGAGTGCAGAGATGTGGGTATGATTTCAGGCCTGCAGGAATATATCGACTCTCATACAGAGGGAGACATTCTGATTGTTCTTCACCAGATGGGGAACCACGGACCGGCTTATTATAAAAGGTATCCTCAAGAGTTTAAAAAATTTATACCTGTATGCGAAAGCAACCAGTTTGAGGAATGCACAAAAGATGAGATAGGTAATGCATATGATAATGCTATTTTATACACGGATTATTTTCTTTCAAAGGTTATAGATCTTTTAATACAGAACAGCCAGTTTGAAGCAGCAATGTTTTATATCAGCGATCATGGTGAATCACTTGGAGAAAACAACATATACCTTCACGGAATGCCCTACTTTATGGCACCCGAAACACAGAAGCATATACCGGCGATTATGTGGTTTGGAGAAGGCTACCATATCAACAAAGATGCGCTTGACAGGGTATCTTCAAAGCCGTACTCTCAGGATAACATCTTTCATACCCTGCTGGGACTTATGGAAATTGAAACATCCGTCTATAATAAAAATATGGACATTCTGCATTCAGGGGAAGAAAACATTATAGAGGAAGATGAGGAAGAATAATCCGGAGAAAATTTTATGAAATCAAATTACCCGAATGATGATGAGATAAAGAAGCTGAAGAAGATGGGGGCGTTTTACAGGACATTTCCTGTCTATGGGGTATGCCTTTCGCTGGCACCTCTGACCATAAACAGCCTGCTTAAAAATCACCCTGTAGTTCAGCTGGCTTTATACACCATAGTGTTTGTGGCAATAATATACCTGCTGCTCAACTTTGCTCTTCTTAAAAGATGCCCGAGATGCAGAGCATGGGGGACGCCTGTATTGAGAGGCAGCTGCGCCCGATGCGGTCTGCACCTTGATCCTTCGGCAGTTAAACCGGAAGGCCCGGTTTAACCCTGAAGATTATATAATCAGCAGCCTTTTTTAACACCGAACTTTGCAAGTATATCTTCCATGAGACACCATTTTGTAAAAGCAGACTGAAGAAGATTAAGCCCTACAAAGACTGTAAAAAGGTACCAGTACTCGCTTACAAAGTGCCCGAGTGCTAAAGAAATCAGAATAAAAGTACCTGCTATTGCCCTGATAATCTGTTCCATTTTCATAGCTGTTACCTCCAGATAATTTTAGGCTGCCTTCTGATAGGTACTCTGGGATATTTGAATTTGGGGTATCCTACAAGCAGTCCGCCAAATCCCTGGTGACCTTCAGGAAGCGCCAGAGCTTCTTTAAGCGGTTCATAATTTGCTGCCGCAGTCATAAAAAAACCTGCCCAGCAGCAGCCAAGCCCAAGGCTGGGAGCTATAAGCTCAAGGTTGGCCAGGGCAATAACACAGTCGTTCTGTGCGAGACGGTTTTCTTTTTTATCATGAGTAATTATAAGTACAGGAGCATCCCGCAGTATTACATCAATACCCGCCTTATAGTCATCAATAAGTTTATTAAGATGCGGGTTAGGGTTGATGCCCTTAATACCGCCGTCCAGAACAACTCCAAAAAAATCTATTACAAGTGAAGAGTATTTTTTCAACTCTTCTTTATCACTTACAACAAGATACTGCACACCCTGCGCATTACGCGCCGTAGGTGCATATCGGGAAATATCGATAAGCCTGGAAAGCTTATCCTGGGATACAGGCTTTTCTTTATATGCTCTTATGGATCGTCTGCTCTTGAAATACTTTTCGCACTGTTCACCGGTCATTTTAAAGTCGTCTTCAAAGACTTCAAACCTGTGAAAATCAAGACTCCGGTGTTTAAGGGCTGCAGCAGGGCATATAGCAACGCAGTGTCCGCACCTGATACACATTGATTCTATACCTTCTATTGGAACAGGAACACCGTCTTCTCCCGGTAAAAGCAGCCTTGATGGACACGCAGCAATACACAGCCCGTCCCGATTACATTTTTCTTTGTCTATTTCTATAAATTCAGTTGGTTTTTCCATTTTAAGTTTTACCTTCTTCTTATTTTAGTACCTACTCTACGTCGATTCCGAAAACATATCCATCATTTTTTTCTGCACAGCAGCCGCCACCTTTTTTCTGTCATGTCCTCGGGTTAATCTTTCACCCAGGAGTTTACCTGCAACCTCGGCAGCACTCATCAGGTCCGGCTGTTTTTCTACAGATGGAATAATTTCCGGCGTGATCTTCACATCATCACCCATTGTCATTCTTGGTATGCCTACAGGGCAGGTTTCACCGTACCCGCATGTAAAGCATGCAGCAGCTCCCTGTCCTGATACTTTGGTAACTGTTTCTATAAAACTGTACATAAAGAATTTTTCGAGCTCATTAACCGGACCGTCTCCATTGCTGCCGCCCACACCCACTGCCACACCAAGCTTTCCCCACAAAGAATCACCTGCCTGGTGCCTGAACTGATACCATCTTTCTATAAACGCATGAGTGAGGGCGTTAAGAGTGGAATAAAAATTTGGAGCCCCTATCACATAGGCATCAGCCTCGATTATCTTTTCCCTGAGGTCATACATATCATCCTTTACCTTGCAGATATTGTCCTTTGCACACTGAAGACATGATATGCAGCCTGATATCTTCTTTCCCTTAAGAGATATCAGTTCATAATCAATACCTGTATTTTCAAGAACGGTTTTAACCAGCCTGTAGGTCCCGGACGTTTTTTCATCCCTGGAACTCCCTGATATTCCAAGTATCTTCATTGAATCCTCCCCTGTAAGGTTAAAGGTTTTAGGATTTATAATATAGTCACTAAATCAATATTTTCAAAATCTATATTGTCAGTGATTCAAGAATCGCATCTTCAGGGCATACAAGTATGCATGATGCGCATTCATCACATCTTTCACCTATTATACTGTAGGGGCTTCCGGGTTTTATTGCCTTGAATGTACACACATCATAACAGGCTCCGCACTCTACACATTTATCTGTAATGCGTGAGCCTGCAGGATTGAATTCCGCACCGCCGAAGGCAAATCTTGTCCGTAACAGTTTGTGATCCCTGTTTTCCATTTCAAAATCATAGTCATATATCTCGCCTTTACCGCGGTACATGACAAGGTTGCGCGTGGCAGGATATTTTTTCATATCAAACAGCGCAATCTTGAACTGTTCATCTGTCTCGGCTTTCTTTTTTATTTCATCTTCAGAAAGTTCTTTTACATCACCTGTAAGCCTGAATGTAAAACCGGGTTCAAAAAAAGGGACGCCGTTTTTATCACAGCCTGTTATACGGGTGGATGGATACATTCCGCATACAGACAGGTTTCCTGTTTTAACCATCTGCCTGTAAAAGGGTTTGGAAAACATAGACCGCAGATGAAGACCGTCTTCATCACAGGCATGAAAATGGGCAATCCTTGAATGGACAATGCCGTTATCAATTGTAGAAAAGCTTAAAAAACCTATTTTTTCCGTGTATTCAAATATTTCTTTCAGATCCATTTTCGCTCCCTGTATAGTGAAAGTAACAATAAAGCTGAACCGCAAAGACGCAAAGGACGCCAGGAAAACTTTTTATAATTAATAATATGCCTTGTGTTTTTCTCCGTGTTCTCTGTGATCTCCGTGGTAAAATCAATTTTATTTATAAAGGTTAATCCATATACTCATACCAAAAATATCAATAATAATACGAATGATTAATAACTGGCAAGGATACTGTTTTTAAGTTAATGTGAATATCACATAAAAATTCACTTCGATGGGAGACTCAAAATGGGCGAAAAAAAATACGAGCATCTGATCAATAAAGAATTTAACCGCGGAAAAGATGAGATCGGCACACTTATGTTTCAGTTCAATAATGATGTGGCACCTAACACACCTTTTTTTTCAGACGTATGCTGGATATGGCCCAAACCGGAAAAGATAGTAATGGAAGAGACATCTCACGACCATGATTTTGATGAGATAGTTACTCTTTTCGGAACCAATCCTGATGACACCAGGGACCTGTGCGGTGAAGTGGAGTTCTGGATAGAAGATGAGAAATATGAACTCACAAACAGCTGCCTGATTTTTATACCAAAGGGAACAAAACACTGCCCCATCATTTTTCATAAAGTGGAAAGGCCCATATTTCATTTTATTGTTGGAGCATCAAAAAAGTATGTGCAGAATAATTGAGGCGAATCTGAGTATTAAGGCTTAAGTCAACAATGTCGGGCCTTGCGTTCGCCTGTTTTTAAATTATTTAAGTTATTCCCCTCATTATCATATTTAACCTTGATTTAATTTGTTCAGCCTAATAATTAATAGCTAAAATGCTTTTATGTTCATTCTCATGCTGACAGCTGCAAACTGCTTGTTTTGCGGCGTAACTTATTACAGGAAAGGTTGTTTTAAATGAATATGTTTTACCGATTGGCTTCAAGCTCCACTGTTTTATTGTTTCTGTTAACGTTAATCACACTCACTCATAGTACCGCATTTGGAGCAGAGTCTCTGCCTGTTTCAGCCTTTAGTACATTGCCGCAAATCGAGGAAGTAAAAATATCACCTGACGGCAAAAAAGTAATCTATATGCAGAATATAAAGGATGAGACTGTTATTGTAAGCTATGAACTTGATACAGGCGCGAAAAAAATCCTCTCCGTTGTAGATAATGTTGAATTCAAATACCGTTTTGCAGACTGGGCAAACAACGATATGATTGTATTCAGTACAAGTATACCCTACCATCGATATGGAACCCCAACCATTGAAACACGGCTTTTTGCAGGAAGAGCGGACGGCAGTGAAAAATATTACCTGCTTGTAAAGCCTTTAGGAAAAAGGGCAAAAACAGAAGGTGAGCATTTCTCCCAGATTCAGGACAATATTATAAGTCTTCTGCCCGATGACCCCGAGCATATACTTATGGGAATAGACTTTGAAGAAGCAAACCTGGATACCGTCTATAAAATAGATATAAACACCGGAAATAAAAGCGTATATCAGCATTATAAAAAGAATGTCAGAGACTGGATGACAGACCAGCAGGACCGTGTAAGGATTGGAGCTATGTTCAATCCGAATACAACTGTCACATCAACGCTGATATATGATCTTGAAAATAAAGACTGGAAGACAGCCTGGCAGCGCAAACCCCTTACCGATGACCCGGTTATTATCCCAATGGGGTTTGGACTGGACCCGAATATTTTATATGTTCGTGCTGATCACAATGGACGAAATGCAATATTCAGGGTGGATCTGAAAAAGGATGATCTCCCCATGGAACTGGTTGCCAGTGATGAAAATTATGATATAAACGGACGCCTTATCTACAGCCATAAAACAAGGGATGTAATAGGTGTATACCATGGTGAAGCTGAAGACAGCAGAATTTACTGGAATGAAAAATATAAAAAATTCCAGGAAGCAATTAATAAGGCTTTGCCTGATACTACAAATTACCTTATCGATTTCAGTAAAGATGAAAGCCGTTATATACTCTACTGCACCAGCGATACCATGCCCGGACAATATTACCTGGGCGACCGCAGAAAAAACACCCTGAGCATTATAGCTCACACATACCCGCAGCTTGAAGGCAAACTCCGGGGAAACAAAAAAGTAACTTATAATGCCCGTGACGGCAAGGAAATAGAAGGATACCTTACATTGCCTGCAGGATATAAAGAGGGTACGCCCTGTCCTGCTGTAATTTTCCCCCATGGAGGTCCAATGGTAAGGGATTACGGCGGTTTTGATTACTGGTCGGAATTTTTTGCAAACAAGGGTATTGCAGTGTTTCAGCCAAACTTCAGAGGTTCATCCGGATACGGCAGAGAATTTAAAAACGCTGCAGTACAGCGCTACGGGCAGGAAATGCAGGATGACCTCACTGATGCAGCTAAATGGCTTATAGAACAGAAAATTGCCGACCCGGAGAGAGTTGCCATTGCAGGAGGAAGTTATGGAGGATACGCTGCTCTTATGGGTGCTGTAAAGACACCGGACCTGTTCAGGTGCGCCATAAGTTTTGCTGGAATCGGAGATCTTAATGCCCATGTAAAATCACATCAGGGCTACCTGAGTTACGGCATTGCACTTCAGCAGTTCGGCTCAAATAAAAAAGATCTTAAAGCGGTGTCGCCTCTTTACCATACAGATAAAATTAAAATTCCCATTTTGCTGGGACATGGAGATGAAGACAGAACAGTACCGGTAGATCAGAGCAGAGACATGGCTGAAAAACTTGAAAAAGAAGATAAGGTTTATACCTATATTGAGCTGGAGGGCGGCAGCCACAGCCTGACCCTGCAAAGAAACAGGCATAATTTTTTTGAGGCCATGGATAAATTCTTAAATAAATATTTACTTGATTAAACTACAGCGGATAATAGCAGCTGCAATGTAAATTGATAAGATTATTTATTACTAATATTGTTGACTTAAGAAGTACTTTTTTATATTTCCCTCCCCTGGCGGGAGGGATTAAGGGAGGGGGAGAAAACATCAATATTATATTGAGTTTCTATTTTGCCGCCCTTACCCAGCTTCTACTAACCGGTCTTCGTCAAGGCTACGCTGCGACACGAACACCACCTTGTAAAGGCTTAGCCTCGACGTCAAAACAGGTTGGGAATAAATCCCAACCCTGCAAAATGCTGACAGTAGATATACAACACACCACTACGGAACAAAATGATAATGGCTTCCATATCGTTTGAAAGCCGCTTCATCAAGTGATTCCTGGAAGTCAGGATGTGCAATGGAAATTATTTCCTTTGCTCTCTGCTGCAGAGGTTTTCCGTAAAGATTAACCTTGCCGTACTCGGTAACAAACCAGTGCATACTGGCCCTTGTTGTGACTACTCCGGCACCCTCCATCAAGGTGGGTGTTATCTTGGAAATCCCTTTTGAGGTAATGGAAGGCATGGCAATAATAGGCATTCCGCCTTCTGAGTGTGAAGCACCTCTCATAAAATCTATCTGACCGCCTACACCCGAATAAAAAGTAGTTCCGATAGAATCGGCACACACCTGCCCGGTAAGATCTATTGACAAAGCGGAGTTTATCGCCGTTACCTTTTTATTTTTTATGATCACGTGAATGCCGTTTGTATGGGCCACATCCATCATTGCCACCATGGGGTTGTCATCTATAAAATCATAAACTTCCTGAGACCCCATAATAAATGATGCCGTAATCTTACCCCTGTCTATCTGTTTTTCCAGACCGTTCACAACACCGCTTTCTACAAGGGGTAAAAGACCGTCAGAAAACATTTCAGTATGAATGCCCAGGTTTTTATGATTACCCAGTTCGGCCAGTACGGCATTTGGAATACCGCCTATTCCCATCTGAAGACATGCTCCATCTTCTACAAGGCCGGCAACATTTTTACCGATAGAGGCTTCAACATCGCTAAGTTTTGGATTGCGGTGAATATGTAAGGGCTGATCATGTTCAACAAAGTAATCAATATCACTCACTCTGATCATTGCATCACCCCAGGCCCTTGGTACATATTTATTAACCTGGGCAATAACAACATCAGCAGTTTCGATTACAGCAGGTGTTACATCAACCGATGTTCCCAGCGAGACATATCCGTGTTTATCCGGAGGAGAAACCATTATCATGGCAACATTTATTTTAAGGTGTCCCAGTCTTATAAGTTTCTGGGTCTCACTTAAAAATACAGGAATATAATCCGCATAACCATCCTGTGTCTGCTTTCTTACATTAGCTCCGACAAAAAATGATTCCAGCTGAAATACCCCTTCAAATTCAGGGCCAGCATAGGGAGCCGGACCTTCCGTATGGATATGGTGTACTCTTACATTCTTAAACTCACCGTTTCTGCCTCGTGCCATCATTGCATCAATCAGGTGATGCGGAGTTACAGCAACGCTGCTCAGGTGGACTCTATCATTACTTTTTATAACTTTTACTGCTTCCTCAGCGCTTGTAAATCTAATCATTCCTTCTCAATTCTTTCAATATTCCTTCGGCTTAAAAAATAAAAACGGAAACCTCTGATTATCAGACGACAGGGTTTCCGCTAATTCACCGCCTTTTTGAGGCGGGTAATGAAGGTTGTAAAAATATGTTATTCATTTTTTACCCCGCTGTCTTTTTTGCCGGAACAATATTAATGCAGTCACGGTATCACAACGGAGTAATATATTTTAGACTCAGCCCTAACACCCCGCTTTTAACCGGCGGGGGTAAAACAAAATTTCAATTTAAGGACACTGGCTCTATCATATCCTGAGCTTATTGTACATTATTATTTTTTTAAAAATCCGATTTTGGACTAAATTGACGAATCAATCTGCTTAATAAACCATTATATGAATATAACCGTATACATAAAAATATATTAAAGCGGGACAAAAAGGTGACCCGGGTCAAAAAAGAGTAACATCACCTTCTTTAGCCAGCTCCCTTTCCACTCTTTTAATCTTCTGTTTTTCTTTCGCTGCATATTTTTCAGCAATGGTATTCGGGATACGTTTTAAAAAGACCTCACCTGTATCAGTATGAAACATTACCTTTCGGGTTTCATTCCCTCCCACATCCTTGCTTATCAGCCTGATTCTTTCCTCTTTAAGAAAATTAATTACAAATTCCGAATTACGCCGCCCGATGCTGTTTTCTATGGAAATAGTGGGGATAATATGGGCACCGCCGAATATCTTGGCCTTCAGGAGTTTCCGCTCGCCTCCCAGTTTCATTATACTGTTTATTAAAAGCTCCATGGCGTTTATACCGTACCGGGTGGAAGAGTTATATTCATGAAGTTTGGTTTTACCCGGCAGCAGGATATGGTTCATGCCGCCGATCCTGTTTATGTCATCATACAGGCACACTGCCACACATGAACCAAGGATTGTATGGATAATCAGGGGCGATTTGCTTGCCTCATATTCACCTATGCCTATAAACTTTTTTTCCATAATAATAGCGTCACATCCATGACTTTAAATATTAACTTTCGGCAAAATGCCCCTAAAAAAATAAATACCGTTTTGAGCGCCTGTTAATGAAAAAAGACTTAGATGGTAGAATCAAATGAAAGCCGGATCGACGGGAGATGAATCTGGAAAATCAGGAATGGCATCGGGCAATTTCAGTTACGAGGCAGAAACCATCTGCCTCGTATTACACTATTTCATCATCTTCATAACTGCTTCGACTTCTGCCGTCAGCCATATAGAGGACAGCGGGTAGAATTAAAATCAATGCATTTTCTTATGGTCAACAGATTTTGCATACAATGCATCACGAAACTGTACATATCTTATCATTTCATCAAGACTTAATACAATATGAGGCTCATACATGTAACGGACAGCCTCCGGCAGCTGGATATTTGCTGGAGCATTAAGTTTGCCGTCCACTGTATACATTTCGGCAAGCTTTTCACTCTGCTGAAGCACAAGATCATAGGGGCAGTACTGAACACAAAAACGTTTATCAGTATCGTTATACAGAAAAACAAGATCAACAGTTGCTTTGGCACCGCATTCTTCACATTTGAAGATATTCAGTTCCCCGGCAAACAGCTTTTCCTTTAATTCAGGATTAAGCTTTCCATTAATCGCCTGATAAAACTCGGTTTTCTGTTTGTGTCCGCATGAAGGACACCCCATCAGCTGCTCTTCTTTAATCGTCATAATCGGCTCCCGGCTTTAAAATAAAAAAACGGTTTACCATACCTGCACCCGGGAGGCAAGCTTCGGATTAAAGTGTAAACTGCGAAATACGGGTAATCATTTTTTCTGAAACACTGTTTAAATCTTCTGCGTTTTTTCTCAGCTCAGTGCTGTTATTTTTCATTTCATTTGCAGACTGGTTAACATCGGCGATATCCTTTGCAATCTCTGCAGATACAGCCGAGCTCTGAGCTACATTCTCGTTTACCTCGATTATGCCCTGAGAAGCCTGAACCACATTTTCTGCAATTTCACGTGTGGTGGCTGCATGCTCGTTCATGGCGGCCTCTATTTCGGACACCGTTGTATTTACGCGGTCAATAACGCTTGTAACAGTCTCAATATCCGCTACTGTTTCATGGGTGGATTTCTGAATCTCCATGATAGTGTCATTGATCTCTTCGGTAGCATTTGATGTCTGCTTTGCAAGCTCCTTGATTTCGTTTGCAACAACGGCAAAGCCCTTTCCGGCCTCCCCTGCCCTTGCTGCCTCAATGGTTGCGTTGAGAGCAAGAAGATTTGTCTGCTCGGAAATCTCAGTTATCGTATCGGTTATTTTACTAATAAGCGCTGCGGTTTTCCCAAGGCGGTTAACCTTGTCAGATGCCATTGAAGCCTGCATTACCGCATCGACCGTTGTGTTTTTTGCATTTTCAGCCTTGTTTGAAAGACTGGTTATGGTCTGGTTCATTCCTTCTGCAGCTTCTGCAACAATACGTATATTTGCCGAAGCCTGTTCCATTGCAGCCGCAACATTACTCATATTAACGCTCATCTCTTCTGCAGCAGCAGAAACAGTATGAGACCGGCCGGCAGTATTATCCGATTCTTCTGCAAGAGAATTGGACATCGCATCAAGACCCTTTGCAGAAGTAACAATCTCATTACTGGTGGCAGTGATATCCTTAATCATATCCTTGAGATGTGCAGCCATACCGTTAAGGCTGTGGGCCATCTTTCCGAATTCATCTTCATGACTTACCTCAAGAGTATCCGACAGGTCTCCCCTGGAAACCCGGTCTATAAAGCGGCCTGCATCAAAAAGCGGCTTAAGCAGGTTTGAACGCACACTTAACCAACCTGCCCCTATAACAACAAGAAGTATCAAACCGGACCACAGAGCAATGCTCCAGCCCGCGCTTGCTACTGCGGAATTAGCTGCATCAAGAGAGCTTATTATTTCAAAGGCGCCCCGGATTTCTCCCTCTTTCCAGCCTTCTTTTATCCCGCCAAGGGGATCAAGCTCTCCCCTTGGGTTCCCGTGGCAGAAAAGGCAGTCGGATGTCAGGCGAACGGCGCGAAAATATCTTATCCTGTCCGGCTCCATTATGATTTTTTCATCCAGGTTTTTCGCTTTAAGTTCGCTTAACACCTTTTCTTCAACACTGTCAGGCGTATTTGCCGGATTTCTGGGACTCATTTTAGGCACACGAAAGGTATATCCAGCTTTTTCTGCATTTACTGCTGCTATTTTCATGGCAGTAACCACAGGCACTGCATCCAGAATATTGGATGAATCAAGTTCCTCAAGCGGACGTACAACTCCGGATTTAAGCTTAACTGACATTTCGTTTCGGGCAGCTTCAGCCATCTGGACAATTGCCTGACTTTTTTCGATTATGGCTTCCTCAGCGCCAGACCTGATATCTCCAACCCTTTGCCATGCAAGAACCAGGGTAACCAGAACCGGGCCGACAGCCATTATGGCGAGAATCTTCCATTTCACACTCATCTTCTTCAACATTTATAAAACTCCGCTTAACAGGTTCAATAACCGTTACAGGAACAGTATCCTTATCATTTCATTTTAATAATCATTCAGAAACAGTACGAACAGTCGTCGTATATTTAATAAAATCGGTTAAAACCTTTAAAATCTTTAAGATTTTTTCATATCCCCTTTTTTAAAAAACATCGTAAAAACCTGCCGTGCATAAGGCACGGGATATTTCCATTTAAAATCATTGAAAGGATTTTTCACTTACTGTATTCTCCTTTTTTTTTTAAAAAACAGGAGAATGTAATGACTGATCAGATCAAGATGATAGCGGAACGAATAAAAGAAATCCGCGATATTGAAGGGTATTCCGAAGAAGAGGCTGCAAAGGCCTGCGGAATCCCACTGGATGACTACAAAAGCTATGAAGCGGGGACCGGCGACATTCCGGTCGGAGCGCTTAACTCAATAGCCCATTTTTTCAATATAGCGCTTACAACACTGATTACAGGCGAAGAACCCCATCTGCATTTTGCAACACTTACAAAAAGCGGCAAGGGCCTGCCGGTTATAAGACGTGCACCCTTCGGGTACAGAAACCTTGCAGCCAATTTTGCAGACAGAAAGGCAGAACCGTTTATTGTATCAGTTAAAGCCGGAAATGATGATGACGACTATGAGCTCAACTCACATCCCGGCCAGGAGTTCAACTATGTGCTGAGCGGACGTATGCTCATTGCGGTAGGAGGCAGAGAATACATTCTGGAACAGGGAGATTCACTTTATTACGATTCATCAAAACCCCATGGAATGAAGGCTCTTGGCGGCAAGCCGGCTGAATTCCTGGCAGTGATTGTCTGATTTTTTAGTAAGAAAGATTCAGGAGATTTTATGTATAAAAAGTATATAAGCGGAGACAGCAGTAACTATAAAGAGCTTAAGGAAAATTTTAAAGTTACGGTGCCCGAAAAATTTAATTTTGCATTTGATGTAACAGATGAATATGCCCGGACAGAGCCGGATAAAACAGCCATAGTATGGTGTGATGATTATGACAGAGAAAAGATTGTAAGCTTTGGCGAGTTAAAAAAAGACACAGATAAAACCGCTGTTTTTTTCAGATCACAGGGAATAGGAAAAGGCGACCCGGTGATGCTGATACTTAAAAGGCGTTACGAATTCTGGACAGCCCTTCTTGCGCTTCACAAGCTGGGTGCTGTTGCTGTTCCGGCAACGCATCTTTTAACAAAAAAAGACATCGTATACCGTAACAACATGGCCGGAATCAAAATGATAGTGGCTGTGGCCGAAGACAATGTAATAAAAAGCATAGAAGAATCAGAGGAGGAATCGGAAACTCTTACAAAAAAGGCCTATGTCAAAGCCGGATGCAGCGGCTACACACTTGCCTCCGAAGACTGGCTTGACTTTAATGCCGAAGTAGAAGCCGCATCGGATGATTTTAAGGAGCCTGTGATGGAACAGCGGCCCGAAAGCTCGGATACATCCATCCTCTACTTTACATCAGGGACAACCGGTTACCCAAAGATGGTTCAGCACGACTTTGCCTACCCCCTGGGACACATTGTAACTGCAAAATACTGGCAGAATGTAATAGACGGAGGACTCCACCTTACGGTTGCAGACACAGGCTGGGCAAAGGCCCTGTGGGGTAAAATCTACGGACAGTGGCTCTGCGGAAGCGGAGTATTTGTATATGACATGGAAAATTTCGTGCCGGCAACGCTACTTGAAAAGATCTCACATTACAAAGTTACCACCTTCTGTGCACCTCCTACAATCTACCGCTATATGCTGGCAGAAGGTCTCGAAAAATATGATCTTTCGGCCCTCAAACACTGTGCGGTAGCAGGTGAACCACTTAATCCGGAGGTTTATAACAAGTTCAGACATATGACAGGAATCAGCCTTATGGAAGGATACGGCCAGACCGAGCTTACCCTTGCAGCCGGAACATTTACCGGCATGGAGCCAAAACCAGGTTCAATGGGAATGCCCTCGCCCGGTTATGAGATGGAGATAATAGATAACAGCGGCAACCCCTGCCCGGCAGGTGAGGTGGGACAGATTGTTATTAAAATGGAAAAACAGAAACCGGTCGGGCTCTTTAAGGGATATTATAAAGATAAGAAACTTACAGAATCCGTTTATCATGACGGAATATATTATACAGGAGACACCGCATGGATGGACGAAGACGGTTTTCTGTGGTTTGTAGGCCGTACCGATGATGTTATTAAAAGTTCAGGCTACAGGATAGGGCCATTTGAGGTGGAAAGCGCCCTTATAGAGCATGATGCTGTTGTAGAATGCGCTGTTACCGCTGTACCGGATGAAATGCGTGGGCAGATAGTAAAGGCAACGGTTATCCTATCGGCAGGGTACAGAGATAAAGCAGGCGAAGAACTTAAAAAGGAACTGCAGAACCATGTAAAGCGTGTCACAGCACCTTACAAATATCCGAGAATAATAGAATTTGTAGATGAACTTCCAAAAACAATCAGCGGCAAGATCCGCAGGGTGGAAATCAGGGAAGGTGATTCAAACTAGTGTTTTTTCAGCGATATCCAGTTTTATTGTTTAGCCTGTAATTTTTACCACAGAGGGCACGGAGAACACGGAGAAAAGCTTATTATTACTTAAGTTTCGCAGTTGCCTTTTTTATATTGTTTAGGAGAGCACTAAAATAGTTCTTTTAGCCTTCTTTTTCCTGGATTCCCCGGTCAAGCCGTATAATGACGCTTCTCTCACCATATTTAATTATTCGTCATTACCCGACTTGATCGGGTAATCCAGTTTTTATATCGTTATCCAAACCTGAAATATTCAAAATTAAACTAATGTTTTTTGGCAACAGATCCTTATTTTATATCTATGTAAGTTATTAAAATAATAAAGAAAAATTAATTACCACCCTACAATTGTTAACTGCGAAACTTTAGTTATTATTAAAAAAACAAAAAACGTTTTTGTCTTTTGATTTTCTCCGTGAACCCCGTGTCCTCCGTGGTTGGCTGCTTTGTTTATGGAATCGAACCAATGTTGTAAACATTAGCAATGTGGCCTTATTTAAAGCATCTCTGGATGCGATATGTTAATAGGTACGCAGATGCACGTAATATTACAAGCTCCATAGGGGCGACACATACCAACGGTGTCACCCCTCCGGGGCTGATTTTCTTTGTTATTAATGTGTCTATTAATATGTCACCGCGATGCGGTTATAAATGAATACTTAAGTCAACAGCATCAGGCCCTCATGCCCGAGCGATGCCAAGGTGAAATATTAATTTCGGCATACCGGTATCTACCGGTGTAGAGACACCCGATCGGGTGTCTGTTTCAGGGTGTAAAAATATAATGTGGTGTTATTAAAAGATTATATTACCGGATTAGCGAAATTAAAGACGGGTTTAAAACCCGTCTCTACAAAAATAAAAGGTATTAAAAATTATGAATGCTTTATCATTATTGCAATTTTAAATTTTTCTTTTCCTGTAATATCGGCCGATCAGCAGAAGCCCCGGAAATAAAAGCATTATTGTTGAAGGCTCCGGAGTTACAACTGGATCAGGAGTTTCACCTGAAGGATAATCAGAAAAAAAATCTCCCCCGTTAAAATGCCCCAGGTTAACCTGTCCTCGTCCTTCCAGACTGCCTACAATCAGAGAACCGGTAACTACTCCTGAACTAAAAACAGTGTCAGCCAGCGGAGCGAGAATATTTACTGTATTTCCACCGCTGAGTGACAGGAATTCCGTGCCGGACAAGTTCATAATAACATTTCCTGCTGATATACCTCCTGAGTATACCCAGTTGGTAGAATCCAGAGTCATGGAGCCGGTGGAATTTATAACATTGATATAAACCATGGCATCCGAAGGGGCATTAATGGTAAATCCCCATGCATTATGGAGTTCTTCCGCATCAATCTCTATTACATTGACCCCGCTTTTACCTTCAAAGGTCAGTCCGCCCCAGTTATTTTCTATTCCTCCTGTAGCTTCCCATCCGCCTATTATTTCCGATGTAGAAGCGAAATACCCGGATACTGCAGAATAGTCTATCATTGGACTATAGGAAACACCATTACTGGTGCCGCCTTTTACAGTCATGCTCCTTCTCAGATTTACATCTCCGGCAGCATAAAGGCCGCCTTTTATATTTCCGCCGCTTGACTGAAAGACACTTCCGCCGACCATTACATCACCGTTAATACTTATCCCGCCGATAGTAAGGTCGCCCCCGATATCAAGCCCGCCTGCATAGTGGCCGCCGAGAACAGCTGAACCGCCGGTATGCAGAGAATAACCGGTTGAAGGATCATAGCCGTCAAGAGAAAAGGATTTGAAATAAACATCTCCTGCAGCGCCTCCGACACCCTTAAAATCGCTTCCATAGGCATTTTTTGAAGAGCCGATATCCCCAAGGCTGTATACATTAAAATATGCAAAAGGATCTGAAATGGATCCAGTTACAGGATCAGCACAAACAGCCCCCGCAAAAAGCAGAATGCCTGATATTATTAAAGTTATTACTTTTTTATTCATTTTAAAACCTCATTTCACCAGAGCCTGGCGTAATTATAAATACTAAAGTCCTTTATTCGATTCGGCAAAATGTATTGATTTAATGAGCAATAAATCATGAAAAAGATTTTTTCTGTTTTTTTAGGGAGGCTGGCATAGAGGAAAGATATAGATTTAGAGTGGTCCTATCTTTACACTGGCTTTAAATCTGGAGACTGCTTGAATTAAGGTAAAAGGTCACTAATAGAGGCTGGAACAGGGAAACCTAAATCACAATTTTCATCTTCAATCCAGCGCAAACTTTTTTCTTTATATTCTTTTGATGTATATAACACAGCACCTATTCTTTCCATTGTTAATTGGACAGCCTGAATCTGATCAATACCCATTGCGTATTTCACCTTATCACTCTCTAACTCTAAGCCAATTATTTGATATGGACAATAATAGTCTTGTGATCCTGGATATTTTTCAGGCTTACCAATTTTAACTAATATTTTTCTTTTTGTTTCACCGATTAAATAAAGCTCTCTTGTTAAAAAAATATCGCCAACATTATTTAGTTGCATTATACATCCCTCTTTCCTGCTTTATTAAATCTAACTGTTTTTTTGCCAGCTCGTAATTTGCATCTAAACCAATAGTCTTTTCAAAATAAAATTTCGCTTTTTCTAAATCTTCTTTTTCTAATTCTAAAAATCCCATCCCGCAATACCCTGCCGGTTTTGTGGGATATTTTTCAATAATGTCAGAAAATAAAAAATCTGCTCTTTTAAAATCATGCGCATTTAATGCGGAATATGCCAGGTTAATATATTCATTAAGATTGAAATTGGATTTAGACTGAAACAAGATGTACTCTTTCCTAAAACGCTTTCGCCTTATCAATCCTGGAATTATTAATATAATGAGACCTATCAAAAACAATGGTACAAAAACCTTTAAAATAAGCCCTAACCCCAATATATATATTGAAATTAAAACTATAAATATTACAACCGGAACGACAACAAAATTGTGAATTAATTCATTTATTTTTTTTAAATTCATAATAAGCTTTATATCGCAACTCTTCTTTATTCATCCCGGTAATCCGCGGTTACCATCTATAATATTAACTACCGACTAAACTGTTACGCCTGTTTTATTTGCATCAGGTTTCCAGGATGGTTCAGGCTTTTTTTATTAATCATTGAAAGGCCACTTTATCCCTCTTTTTTCCCAAAACTTTTTTTTAAAATCCTTATCTTCTTTGCTTATTTCAATAAAATCTAAAACAATATGTTTGTACGATTCTTTAACCTCATAATGCTTATTATTAAATCTAAGATAATAAAAACCTGGATCACATTTAAGAAGATCTATTTCATTTTTATTTTCTTTATAACTGAATTTAATTGTTCGCAAATATATGAGCTTAGCCCCTACAACCGGTGTTAGTCCATTTTCCAATAAATCTTTTAACTGCCCCAATTGCTGATCATTTAATTCTTTTTTAACACCGAATCTAAAATTGTGTATTGTTGCGTTTGTAATTAAACCCTTCTGGCTGCAGCTGACTAAAATAAAAAAAGCGATAAACAATATAGATATTTTCATTATTTTTATCATTTCTCTTAAAAAAACTTTTTGTATCATACTGTAATTACCATAAAATTTTTCTTTAAAAATTAAAAAATCAAAAACATATAAATCAATATTAAAGCGCGTCCAGTTTTACGCTTAACACCATATAAACCTTAACCGTTTATAAACCCTGATGATTTGAACTGTTATCGTATCAGATTATTATTTTTTAAAATCTTATTTAAAACTTCTTCTCCCCAGCCGGATTGTAAACTTTTATTTTCATCTCTAACATCAAGTATCCTTTTATTGACTTTATCATCATTGAATGAAATTAGAATCTTAACAATCCTTAAGTTTATATGCGGATTAGACTCAAAGCCAAGCCTGTCAAATAACGGTTCTATAAAAATTGAGTTATCCTTCACCTCTGGAATTTTATTAGCAAACACCTCAAATGTAGAAACACCGGAATTCCTGATATTTTTTTTAATTATTTCTATTGCCAAATCTTTATCTTTAATAAAAATTATATTCAGTATTTCCTTGATAAGGCTTTTAAATTCCCATGAATCCCATGGCTTATTGGGACTTCCAAGCCAAATTTTGGACACTTCAAATACCTTATCCGGGAATTTTTCAAAAAGATAATTAAACCCTTCCAATTTAACAATGCCCTCTTCGGTCCACAGCCTCCAGATCAACTCATCATAAATGGGGTCTTTAAATAACAGCAATGCATCACAAACCGATTCTAAATGATACTTTCTTACTGACCCACCGGCCTTTACCTGAGAAAGTGGAAGCTGGAGCAGCATCAATGCCTCTTTATCTTTAAAGGCTGCAACAGCCTTATATAAGTTGCGCCAGTCCTCACTCCAAAAAGAATTACCCAGTGCCTTCAGCAGGTTTTTCTTGAGCAGTGGAAAAAATTTGGAGTTAGGATAGCTGGCTATAGCAATATAGGTATAGTTAAAGCCTTGTATCTCTTTTTTGCAAATTTCTTGTGGATCTTCAGAGATTAAAGCATAAACATCCCCATATAGTTTCTCATAGTCTATCTTTTCCCGATTATTCAGGATTAATTCGATATCCTTTTCTTTCCTGTATTTAGCCAGCGCAACAAGAGCTGATTGATTATTGTCCTTGAGGTACAGCTCTCTAATTCTTGGGTATAATGCTGATACAGGCTTAACTCGCATTAATGCCTTATTTCTTGAATTCAGTTTATTTGGGATTTTTATTAGAAGAGAATCAAGACTTATTATTTGCTCAGGTGTTAATTTTGTTGATTCTGAAAAACTTTCTTTTGATGTTGCAACATAAATAAAAAAATCTCCGACCTTCATATCTTGTATTGTGTCATGGAAATGTAGAGTCACATACTCATTGTCATCAATGTGATTAAGAATAACAGAAAATAAATCGGCCGTATGATAATGGGTTAATACGCAGAAAGCATAACACCTTACTATTTTGTTTTTATGACTGGTTAATTCAATTAACTCTTCTATTTTTGCTGCACTTTTCAGCATAGCAAAATAGTTTTCCTGCTTCTTGTTTACCAGGCCATCCTGCCCAATTTTTAAAATGCCGTCTTTTTCTATCTTAATTAAAACATCAGCAATTTCAGTTGTAATTTCATTACTTCCAAATACTGGCTGACTAAATAAATAAAGGGTAAAAACAAGTAATATCCATAAATTCTGATTTATCATTTTATACATTCTAAAAATGCTTATCCTCAAATAGCCGTAAATCATCAAACTGAGGTGCTTCGTCATTATGAGGTACATAGAGACGCCCTTAACTTTTTAACTTAACAAGGACAAAGCTATCTTTACAATATCTGTTTGCTCGAATACCTGCTCATCTTATAAGCTATCAGCGTTTTTGATTCAGCAAATTGTAAAAGTCAGTCTCCGATTGTTTTCCATTGCTGTCCTGCTTCATATCCCACTCTTCTTTGATTCTGTCCAGGATCAAGGCAGCATAAACCCCTGGGTCAAGTCCCACAACGCTTAACTCAAGGTTGTAAAATGAAAACTTTCCATAATTTTCACCATCAAATAAAGTCACATATATGCTGGTTGCATCAAAACAATTACACCCATCAGAGGAAAAAAAGAGGTCCTTTTTACCTGATAAATTCATATTTTTAAGACTCATTTTCAATTTTTTATCGACGGGATATTTCTTTTTAGCAATATTTCTTCTTTTCCCACTATTCCATTCAGTTAAACTGTCTTCAGTTAATCCATGAACCGAGAAAAATCCATTTGATACATTCACAGTAATTATTATCATGGCACCATTTGAAGCGCCTAAAATATGCCGTATTTCTTCATTCATCTCTTTCATTTCATCTTTTGACATAAAAAATGAAAAGGGTTCAAGTCCGCATATTTTACCCGGATTTTTAATTGAATAATCAACCCAGAAGTTTTCCTCATCTTCAAAGGATAAAAAATTTAATTGCTCATTATAATTTTTATTAGAACAGCTTATTAATGTAATAAAAATTAAAACACATATTAATCCTTTATAAGGGAACCTGTAAAGGAAGCGGATACCTGGTATAGATTTATAATAAAACACTGTTAATCCCCCTGATGTAGTGAGCAGAATCGACTACAAAATAAAAAAGGCTTTCAGCAAAATGCTGAAAGCCCTGAGTGTTTAAATTAATGGCGCGCCCGACGCGATTCGAACACGTGACCTGCGGATTAGAAGTCCGCTGCTCTATCCAGCTGAGCTACGGGCGCCTGAAATAGGGTCCATCATATAACATAATATTTTTGACTTTAACAACCTTTTTTTAAAATAAAATGCTAATTATTTTTTATTTGTTCAAAATACCTGAACCCATGAATCTTTCAAAATCAGGAAGAGAGGTTCCGCTGTTTTCATTTAAAAAATCATAGATTTTTTCTTTCAGCTCTTTTCTGGCATTTCCGTTTAAAACCTGGTGCAGAAGAAAATTAGTATTTCTTTCAAGCTGCCCCATGGTATCTGCAAGGGCCTTTAACTGCAAAAGGGTTTTCCGGGATTTTTCCTGCCCGGTAATATTAAGGCTGGAATTTCCCAGTATATTGATTAAAAACTCAAGCATCGGATCATTCATGCTTTCAAGCTCTTCATATATGAGATTTATCCACTTACGCTTTAATTCAACAGGTATTTCATTATAGTTATCTGTCATTTCAGCACTTCGGCCAAAACGGAGCGACTGTTTCAGTTCTTCAATTGCTGATCGAACAAGAGTTTTTATACTGTCATCAATATTTTCATTTTCTAAAATATCATTCCACTTTTCTTCTATCTGCATGTTTACCCAGTTTTCACCCTGGGACGGAGGAAGGGAAAGCTCCATAAACCTTTCATGGGCGTTTTTCAGCACTTCTGTGTACTCATAAACATCATCACCAAAGCCTGCAATAATATCATTCAGCTTGTTGATAGCAGTGAGTTTAGGGTTTTCTTTACCGGAATTTTCCAGCAGCAGCCCTTCCCACTGTTCCCTTAAAAAGGCTATCTCCTGTTTAACAAGAGTAAAAATAAGGCCGGATTTTGTAATGGCATTTCTTAAGGAATCAGCCAGGATGTTGCAGGCGTTAAGCCTGTCCCTTGAAAGATCCTGCATTGCCTTCATGGAGTCCTGCCTGAGCTGATGGCTTAAAAGCTCGGTCCCCAGCGACCTGGAAAGCTTTTTTATAACCCTTGTCTCATGGCTGTTCATCTTAATGGTATAGGGCCTGAAATGGATTTTGATGACAGCAACAACTACATAATCACTGTCTGCCCAGATTGGGTCGCCGAAGAAATTTCTTGGATATTCCAGGGAGGAATACATATTGAGGTTAAGATCTGTTTTTCGGACAAGCACCGGCTCCATATGCTGAAAATCTTCGGGTTCTGCCTCAAGCTGAAGTCTTACGCTTCTTGTGTCATTGGAGGGGTCCTCTGATGTCCAGCTTTTCTGTCTTTCTACACACCATCCCATTGCTTCCAGGGGTCTGCCTGGTTCATCCCTGTATTCCAGCCAGGGCTTTCCGGGAGGATTATACTCGGAAACAGCAGGGAGTCCCCACTCGATCTTTTCCCGAAAATCATCTATCCGGCCGGAGGTAATTCGCTCAACCTTTATGCCGGGAATCCTGCCAACTCTGTAGATAGTGCCTTTAAAGGCATTGGGGAGGCATACGAAGATAGTTTCAATCATCTCCATGCAGGCTTTTTTAAGGACAGATTCTTCGATCTCAATAGACAATTTTAAATTCCCTTTTTCCCTGATTTTTCAGGAAAGAAATACATTTCCTCTACGAGAAGTTAATTTAGTTTTTTTAGTTTTTTTGTCAATAAAAATAATAAATTGGAGTTTTGATATAAAATCAGATTAGCTTGAGGAAAAATCAGATACTTGCATTTTGATACTTGATACGGGTAAAGACTTTTTCGCTGACCGGCACCCAGAATCCAGGATCTAGCATCCAGTATCCAGCCATTCCAAAGCATCTACAAGGCCTGTAATAATCTCCCCGGCTTCACCTTCAAGAAAGATATCTGTCAGTTCATTTGTAAGCCATGTTCTTTCTTTATTTATCTCAATTATATTTGCAGAATTTCGGGCGGCCACCGATGGAATGCTGTTTGCCGGTGAAACCTGTGCGGAAGTACCGATTACAAGGAGTGTTCCGGCATTCTGGGCAAGCTGAAAAGAAAGATTAAGCGCCTCTTCGGGGATACTCTCTCCAAAAAAGACTATATCGGGCTTGAGGATTTTACCGCACACGCATGATGGAAGATACTCATCCCTTTTTTCGGCCATTGTGTATCTGTTATTACAGTAAAGACATGAAAGACGGCTGGAATTACCATGATACTCTATCACATTCTGTGAGCCGCCTGCCTGATGAAGATTATCTACATTCTGAGTGATTATATAATGCAGAAAGCCTTTCTGTTCCATCCAGCCGAGTCCTGTATGGGCAGGGTTGGGTTTTGCATTGTAAACCAGTGCATCCATTTCCCTGAGCATGTTCCATACTTCAGCCGGATCACTCAGAAAGGCCTGAATTGTTGCATACTTTGAAGGTTCATATCTTGACCAGAGCCCGTTGTTCCCTCTGAAGTCGGGGATTCCTGATTCTACCGAAATACCGGCACCCGTAAGGGCAATAACCGGCCTGTTTTTCATGATTATTTCTGCAGCCTGTTTTATCCGGTCGGGCAGTTCAGTCAAGATAAGATCCGTTAATTTTAAATAGCTTCCAGAAGAATCCTGCTGTCAGAACCGTTATAACTTACGATTCTGGCCTTGATGCTTTTCTGTTCGCCGAATATGTTTATCAGCCTGATTTCATCACCTTCTACATCAAGCTGGTCAACGTTCTCCATAACCTTGTTTTCGATACCTTCCTTTAATAAAAAGGCGTTTGCTTCACACATATAAATTACCTCCTGCCCCGATTAATCAAGGGCTTTAAGTGCATTTTTAAGACACTCGGTACTTTTTTTATTCAGTTCAATCATTTCCCGAATATATGCTGCACTCTCAGACTTACCTTCCTGCTCCAGCTGCTCTGCAAAAGCTGTATAGTCTTCAATGTGATGATCGCTGTGTTCTACCCAGTGCTCCAGACGAATTTTTGCCTTTTCCAGAGAATCCATTTATAACCTCCATTTGATAATACTGCGGTTAATGAATTGCCCCCTATTTAAAAAGGGGGCTCGATTATTGAGTAAATCTATTTAACCGCCGCAAGCGGCGAGGTATTATGCCTTGCGCTTTGCAATAAATTTAAAAATTATTCACCCAGTGGTAACTTAACAGTAAACTTCGCGCCTTTATCCGTTTCACTTTCAAGCAGCATTTCACCGCCCATATCCTCAACAAGGATAAGTGCGCCTGCCAATCCCAGTCCATGGCCCCTGACACAGGAGTTTCTGTCATCTCCGAGCTGAAAATACCTGTCAAAAATCTTTTTATGATATTCCTGCGCAATCCCCTTTCCGTCATCGGATATTGAGATAACCAGCGTGGAATCATCCATAAAAATATTAAGTTCTATTTCTTTTTTACGATATTTTACAGCATTGCTTAAAAGATTTCTTAAAACCTGTCTTACCTTTCTGATATCCAGAAATACTTCTTTTAACCAGAGAGATTCACTGATATTTAACTTTATATCATGATTTTTAAGAATTTCGGTAAATTCGGACAGAGTTACTGTAGTGCCAAGTTTTTCCGCAGCATCGGGAGCAATAAGATCAAATATTTCTACAAAAGGAAGAATTACATACTCAAAAAACCTGAGCTTTTCTTTGTCGAAAATACCTTCATTTGACCTGCCGACCTCAAGTATATCATTTACAAGAGATCTTGCTATTTTGGAATTTCTTAAAACCCTGTTAAGTACCTTTACCTGTTTTTCGGAAAGAGGACCTTCTCTTTCCGCCTGTCGTATCATGCAATCTATGCTTGCTTCTATTACTGCGATCGGATTTTTCAGATCATGCACCAATAGCTCTGTTTTTATTCTTTTTCTATTCATAACTACAATTACTGCCTTTATACTACAATATATATCAGGATATTTTTATCCTGTTTATTGTTCACCATGTGAAACTAAAATAATATTTCAAAACATAATAAAAATATTAATCACTGTCCATTTAAAAACTAATGTTTTTTATACGGATTTATCTAAATACAACACCGGCATACCCCACAAAACTGCTGCCGGGCATAACATCATAACTGGTTTTATAGACCAGCTTTCTGCTTTCTTCTGCTCCAAGTTTTTTAACCGAGGCTACTGCAGCAGAAACAGCTCCTCCGCAGCATGCATTATAATTTTTGAGAGATTCGGTTATAATTGATTCCGTTTCCATTTTAAGAATGAGATCAACCATTTTTTTATCATTATGATTTTTTACCCAGTCAACAGCTTCAGTACCTGTTCCCATAGACGTATTACCATAATTTGGCCCGTAATGGGTAAGATCGGTTGAACCCAGCACTTTAAGTTTATAACCCAGCTCAAGAGCAATTTCTGCGGTGCGTTCACCAGTTTTTATTGATGCTGCTGCAGGCGGAACGCCTATCGGGAGTATTTTTGCTTCCGGAAAAAAGTATTTAATAATAGGCAGCTGCAGTTCTATTGTATTATCAGGCGTATAATTATCTGAAGTTTCTACAGAAAATCTAAATTCGGACACCAGCTTTTCTGCAATATCCTCAGCAATGGGAAGCTCTCCAAAGGGAGTATTCCATGAACCTTCCTTCATTATAAAGCTGCCGCTTCCCGGGTGAAGATGCCTCCCGAAAACAGCTATAACATCAGGGTCATCACCTGTTTTTAAATATTTAATAACATTATACGCAACCTGCCCGGAAAATACCCATCCGGCATGGGGCAGTATTCCGCCGAGCCAGCTGCCTTCTTCTACCGGAACGGATTCATTCTCAAATTCGTCAAACATCCTGAGGCATTCCGATTCTGCTGCGGGATACCAGCTCCCGGCCAAATCAGGCTGTCTTATACCCATTACTATACTCCTCTTAAATAAAGCCCTCAGGCCCTTGTTTTTTCTGGATGGACATTATTTTAGCTATTTTTGCCTCTTGCAGCAATCAATCTTTTTATTATATAAAAACTCATTTTTAAAACATTACATTAATTTAAAGTTAAAAAAACAGACATAATGGAATTAATTAAAGAACTGATCGGGCGCCTGATACCGGATAATCCTGCAGAGTTAGGCATTATAATAGGAGTAGCTCTCTTTGCAATAACTATACATGAGTATTCACACGGTAAGGCTGCTCTGTCCCTTGGAGACCCGACTGCAAAAAACGCCGGAAGGCTTACATTAAATCCTTTCCCGCATATTGCCCCGCTCGGGGCTCTCTTTATGCTGTTTTTCCATTTCGGCTGGGCAAGGCCGGTTCCGGTTAACCCGGCATATTTTAAAGACAGAAAAAAGGGCATGATACTGATGGCGTTAAGCGGTCCGATCTCAAATTTTGCCGCAGCCTTTACTGCCGGTCTTTTTGTCAGGCATATGTACCTGGACAATGATATTTACAGAACAATTCTCATTTACATGGTCCTGCTTAATACAGGTTTTGGACTCTTCAATCTTATTCCGATTCCCCCTTTTGACGGATCACATGTTATTGAAAATCTGCTTCCCGATTCTGCAGCAGTAAAGTTCATGAAAACAAGGCGCTATGCACCCGTGTTATTAATTGCCCTTTTCCTGCTGGACCGGTTTACAAATTTTAATATTTTTGGTCGGATTTTTTCTCTGCCGATGATTCAAATATCCGGATTATTCGGGGGACCGAATTTTTTTAAAGCCATCGGCATGTAGAAAGCAGCAGAAGGGTCCCTATATCGAAAGACTAGAAATAATATCAGACAGCTCCTCTATTACCTGAGAAAACTGTTCTGCTCTTATACCTACCCGTTCAAGCCGTTCATAAAAGCTGTCGGTACTAAGTCTTTCAAGTTCCTGCCCTACTATAAAACGGGACATCAGCAGGTCTGCAAGGTAAACCAGGTGATTAAGATCTTTCGCACACTCAGAATCTTCCGGCTTGTGATGATGCCTGATAACATCAACCAGGCTCTCAGGTAAATCCCACATTTCTGCCAGTTTCCCGCCTACTTCTGTATGGGTCAAACCGAAAACATCCTGTTCTACACTTACAAGGCTTTCACCGCTTTGCTGCGTTCTTCTGTAAAACAGGGGATAACTCCTGTCCATAAACTGGTCAAGGACTATCTTGCCTATATCGTGAAGAAGTCCGGCCGTATATGCAATATCGCCTGAAATTGTATTATTGCATGAAGCAAGTTTTTCGCTTATGAGAGCCGTACCGACTGCATGCTTGAACAAACCGCCCTTGCACAGAGAATAGCCGTTGCTTTCATCATTAAAAAACCCCTCAACAGAAGCCGAAACAATGAGCTGCAGAAGACGTTTTTCGCCGAGCACAACAAGGGCTCTTTCTATACTGTCTACGTTTCCGTTCTGCTTGAAATATGCGGAATTACAGAGCCTGATGATTTTGGCGCTTATGATCTGATCCTGTTTTATTTCCCCGCCAAGATCTCCCATGTTGTATACATCATCCTGAATCATTCTCAGTAATTTGAGGGCGATCTGGGGAATCGGTTTGATTTTAGAAATAACATCTTCCATTTCTTCCATGGAGTGCTGCTCAATATAGCTTGCCTCTTCATCTTCCGGAACACTTATCGGCTTTATGGAACTTTCCCAGGTGGAAAGATTAAGGCTCAGGCAGCAGCAGAAATGCCCGCCTGTTTCACTTTTAACAACCGGAATGCCTTCCGCTTTTAGAATACTTTCAACAATTTCCGCGGTTCTCCCGCCTATATCAAGATTCAGATCAAGCTCGGAAACAGGCCCTACCAGGGCGCCTCCTGCAATTGTTGCTGTAAAATTACCCTGATCTTTTGCCTGACCGCGCAGGGATTTAATAAAAACGGGCAGGCCTGTCTTTGCATAGTTTTCCACCTTACCCAGAACACTCATACCGCTTGGTTCAGGAAGAAGTATATGCATAAGTCCGCCAATATTTTTTTCAGGATCCACAATCGCGACACCTACACATGTCCCCAGGTACGCGTCCAGTATTTCATTCTTTTTCCTGCTTATGACAAAATTTCCGGATGAAACCGGGGTTCTTTTTAAAAAACCTGAGCTCATATTTTTTCTCTTTTCAGGATTTATTTAATATACTGTTCGGCTGAAACAGCCGTTACCCAAAGAAAAAGAAGCAAAATCCATACCTAAAAGCAAAAAAAAAGAAGATATAAAATTTTTATTGCTATGATATGAATAAAAAAAAGGCTGGCGTTAAGTTTAAATTAACAGAACAGGTAATAGATCTTTAAAAAAAGAATTTAAATTCATAATAAAAAGTGTGTTTTACCGCTTAGATCGGGCTGTTATTGAACAATCTTGCCCCATTCGGTTGTCAAAATATCTGACATCTTCTTTGGGCAGCTGAGATCTTACCAGGCCTTTTATAATAAGTCCGAGTCCAAGAATCTGACCTTTTAAAGATATGATCACATAACCGTTTTCAAGTTCACCATCCATCGGAAGCTGCTCACCATCCAGAAGCTGCCTCAGCTCAGTTTCATTGATTTCAAACACTGCTTTATTTGCCAGATGCCCGAAACACTGGATGATCCTGGTAGTGGGCTTGATAAACCGCCCCACTTCCTGAAAAGCCTTTATCCCGAGTCTTTTTATCTTAAGATGAGCGGCTTCGGATAAAACAGTGCTGTTATGAATAAACCAGAAGGTTCTTTTTTTTGAATAAACAAGATAATCATCAAAACTTTCGGCAGGAATACCAAACCTGTCATCAAGGTATTTTAACAGAGATGCCCTGTCACCCTCTTCTGCCAATTCTGGCCATGAAGAATCCTGTTGAATTGATCTGATGAGGGTAGAATCTTGCTGATTTTGCAAGCTGTCGGTCATATGAAGCGTCCTCCCAGGAGGTTATACCACTTTCGTGGGGAAATTTAATATTTATGGGCAGCAGTTCCGCATCCCTGTTTTCCAGTAAATACTGAACAGCCTCTTCGTTTTCCTGCGGGTTGTATGTACAGGTGGAATAGAGCATTATCCCGTTATCCTTAAGAAGATCAAACCCTCTTAAAATCATCTTCTTCTGCAGATCAAGCTGCTTTTTACCCGGGTGAGGTTTTACAGGATAGCTTTTACCGGTGCCCTCGATCTTCCTGATTCTGCCTTCGCCCGAGCAGGGGACATCCGCAAGTATATAATCGAACCGCTGCTTCATTGGAAATTCCTGTGCAGGGTACTCCGTGTATATTGTATTAAGCACGCCAAGCCTTGTAAGTGTATGCCCGAGCACAATATGCCTGTTTGCATAGAGCTCGTTTGCCACTATTATTCCGCTGTTGCTCATGATATCCGCCATGTGTCCGGTTTTTCCGCCGGGGGCGGAACACATATCCAGAACAAAGGATTCTTTTTGAGGATCAAGAACCATTGCAGCAAGACATGATGTAAAACTCTGGGGATGAATATAACCGCTGAAATATTCAGGCAGGTTTCCAGGGGATTTAAGATCACGGGCTTCATAAAATCTTTTACCATCATCACCCATTGCACTTAGCTTTATGCCGCGTTCCTCAAATGTTTCAACCAGTTTTTCAGGATCAGTCTTTAATCTGTTCACCCTGAAATGCACAGGCGGAAGCGTATAAAGGCTTTCTAAAAAATCATCAAAATCAGGTATTATATCCTGATATGGACTGAAAAAATCACGCATAGTATTTCTTAATTTTCCTCTTCAACATTTTCAACTGTTTCAGCACTTTCAGCTTCTTCAGGATCCTTGGCATCTTTGCCGCTGCCATACCTGATCATCCGGTAGATATATCCGAAAAAAATAGCCGCACTGATAAGGATCATAAAATTGGAGGCAAAAAACAGTATTACAAAAACACCTAAATCCTTCTGGCTGTATGCGGAAATAAGCACCTGTATTCCGAAAAGCATAAAAAAACCTGACATGAGGCAGATAACAACCCGCTTTACCCACCATATCATCTGACCTGATCTCCGCTTACAGCACTCATATTAACCGGTTCCTGCATTATTTAAATGTTGAATTTATCTTTTATTATTTCATCCGAGACAGTGTAGGGATCTCTTTCACCGCTCATTATTGACCTGACTGCATTATCAAGCCCGTCGTCTTTTCCAAACCGGTTAAAAATCTCTTCCATTATCCGGCCTTTTACCATCTCGATCAGTTCTTCCCTTGCACCTGTTTCGGTTCTTCTTAAATTTATGTCGCCCCTTTTTTGGGTAATGTACTCTCTGTGTTTTTCAATCTCATCAATAACTTCATCCACTCCGGAGTTATCCGATGCGATTGTCTTTAACACGGGAGGATGCCACGGGTTTTCTTCCGTCTTATCCATTCCCATTTCTATCATTACACTCAGATCATTAAGGGTTTTATCAACACCGTCACGGTCTGACTTGTTGATTATAAAAAGATCACCGACCTCAAGTATGCCGGCCTTTATGGCCTGGATATCGTCCCCCATTCCGGGGATAACAACAATAGCGGTTGTATGGGCCTTTTTTACTATATCCACTTCATCCTGACCAACACCTACGGTTTCAACGATTATATAATCCTTGCCCATGGCATCCATTACATCGATGGCGCCCCTTGTAGACAGGGTAAGCCCACCGAAATGCCCCCTTGTAGCAAGTGACCTTATAAACACATCTTTGTCCCGGCTGTGTCTCTGCATCCTGATTCTGTCGCCCAGGATAGCGCCGCCGCTGAAAGGGCTGGTAGGATCAATGGCAATAACACCGATCTTTTTATCTCTTTTTCTTAAATTTTCAATAAGCCTGTCAACAAGCGTGCTTTTACCTACACCGGGTGCGCCTGTTATGCCGATCACATAGGCATTTCCGGTATGAGGATACAGCTCCTTAAGAATTTCACGGACATCCGGGTCATTGTTGTCAATATCACTTATAAGCCTTGCGGCTGACCGGATATCTCCTGACAGGATTTTTTCTGCTGTTTCAGACATAGAAAACAATCTCATATAAAAAAAACAGTCCCTTTAGGGGACTTAGTTATTGTGCTGCTGACTTAAGCTTGAGTTTATATTTCCTTAAATACAAAACTTTAATTTTAACCACAGAGCACGGAGGATATCCGCTGTCGCCGGAGGCTTCAGTCTTCGCCAAGGCTACGCCCTGATAAAATGGCGGAACAGGCAGAGAAAAACCTTTTTATATTTAAAAACAAAAATCGTTTTTGTCTTTTGATTTTCTCCGTGAACTCCGTGTCCTCCGTGGTTAGCTGCTTTGTTTATTGAATAGACACTACGTCAACATCATTGGGCTTTATACATCACCAAAAACAGGCGGCATGTAAAATGCCACCCTCCCCAAAATACTAAAAAAGATCTCCTTTAAACTCAGGGGTTCTTTTTTCAACAAAAGCGCCCATGCCTTCTTTCTGATCTTCGCTTGAAAAAACAAGACCGAATGCATCGGATTCCATTCTGCATCCGTTGATAAGGTCCATATCAGAACCTCTGTCAATGCAGTCTTTGATGCCCTTTAGAGCCACCCTGCCCTTTGCAGCTATGGATGAAGCGACCTTCATGGTTTCTTCCCACAGTGTTTCAGGAGAAAATATTTTGTTTACAAGGCCTATGCTTTTAGCTGTTTCGGCATTTATTATTTCGCCTGTCATGCAGAGCTCTTTTGCCATGTTGTTGCCCACAAGTCTTGCGAGTCTCTGGGTTCCTCCAAAGCCGGGAATAACACCAAGGTTTATTTCGGGCTGACCGAACTTTGCCTTTTCGGAAGCATAGATAAAATCACAGGCCATGGCTATTTCACATCCGCCGCCAAGAGCAAAACCGTTTACGCAGGCAATAACAGGCATTGGAAGCTGTTCTATACGGAACAGGAGATCCTGACCTACCCTTCCGAATTCCCTTGCCTGGAGCGGTGTCAGGCTGAGCATATGCTTAATGTCTGCCCCTGCCACGAACGCCCTGTCTCCTTCTCCCGTAAAAACAAGTACTTTTATTTCCGGAGTTTTAAGGATTTCGTCAAGTGCCGTATTAACCTCGGAAAGAACATCCGGATTAATGGCATTGAGCGCCTTTGGTCTGTTAAATTTAATTACAGCAACACTCCCCTCTACGTTGAAAAGGATATTCTGATATTCCATTAATCTGCTCCTTGGGCTTGAATTTGATAAAAAAAATGAATACAGGTTTAGTAAATTTTATCAATTACTTGAACCTTATACCCTAAAAATATAAAATGGATCTCTGCTGATTCAGCAGGGTTAACCGATTAAGATAATACGGATTGAATATATAAACATGTCACTTTCCAAGTCAAGTTAATTCAATCCCCAATAAGTAAATGATTTTTCTTGACATTTTTTGCATGACACAGCAAATTTTGAAGGATGATTTTAAGATAAAACGAAACAGGAAATCTATTATGGAGAAAAAATATGAATCCGCTTGCATTGGAATTGAATGAAATTATCAAAAAAGGCAACTCCAACATATACGATATGCTTTCTGAAGTTGGAAAATCTTTGTTTTTCCCCAAAGGAATATTGACCCAGAGCGCCGAAGCAAAGGCAAAAGCTCACAAATTTAACGCGACCATAGGCATGGCAAAGGAAAAGGGCGAGACCATGTTCCTCCCCTCTGTCATGAATCAGATAGGTAATATAACTCCCGATGAATCACTCACATACGCTCCTTCATACGGGACTGCCGACCTCAGAAAGGTCTGGAAAGAATCTATAATCAAAAAGAACCCTTCTCTTAAGGGCAAGGTGTTCAGTCTGCCGGTTGTAACAAACGCCATTACCCACGGTTTATCGGTGATTGCTGATATGTGGACAGACCCTGACGATGTACTTGTTCTTCCGGATAAGATGTGGGGCAACTACAGCATGATCTATGAAGTAAGAAGAGGCGCAAAGATAGTTAAATACACCCTTTTTAACGACAAAGGCGGCTTTAACCTGGAATCCTTTAAAAGCTGTCTTGAAGAACAGGCCGCACAAAAGGATAAACTTGTTGTGCTGCTTAATTTCCCTAACAATCCTACAGGCTACAGTATTACTGATGAAGAAGGAGTAAAAATAGCCGATATCCTGACGGAAATTGCAGAAAAGGGAACAAACGTGGTTGCGGTAACTGACGATGCGTACTTCGGGCTTTTCTATGAAAAAGAGGTGATGAAGGAGTCTCTGTTCACCCACCTTATAAACAGACACCCGAAACTCCTTGCTGTTAAACTGGACGGAGCAACAAAGGAAATATACGTGTGGGGATTAAGAATAGGATTTGTTACCTATGCAGCAGCGGTTGAAGGTGACGAAGCCCTTTTTTATGATGCCCTCGAAAGAAAGACCGGCGGTGATGTAAGGGGCAATATCAGTAATGTATCGCACCTGAGCCAGACTATAATTGCAAAGTCATTAAGCTCGGATTCATTTGAATCTGAAGCCGAAGACAAGTTCAATGTTATGAAAGAACGTGCTCTTGAAGTAAAGGAAGTGCTTTCTGATTCAAAATATGATAAAGTCTGGGAAGCTTATCCGTTCAACTCCGGTTATTTCATGTGTCTCAGGCTTAAAACCGTTGATGCAGAGACTCTCAGAGTTCATATTCTGGATAAATATGGAGTTGGCACAATATCTATCGGAAAGACCGACTTACGTATCGCATTTTCATGCATAGAAAAAGAAGATATCAAAGAACTCTTTGAAACGATCTACAAGGGGGTTCTTGATATCGAACCTTAATAATTATCAAATGATCTTAACAATGGGATCGGGAAGAGCAGCTGATGTTCGGTATCTCAAAACAAAACATCGAACTGATTAAAAAGCAGGAATGGGCGGTAAACGTCCAGGCCGATGATATATTCTGGGATAATATGACTGGATGGATCATCAAAAACCTTCTTCCCGATTTCGTTGTCAGCCTTAAAAACCTTGTAGACTCAATAATAACCATTGACCCAGACCATTCCGAAAGAGAGATCCTTCAGTTAATAGCTAAAAGACTGGTTGATTCTCTCAGGGCCGTTCATGCATCTGTAAGAATATACGACCCAGACACCAAACAGATGCTCTCATACGGGTCATACCCCTCAGTAGAAGATAAAAGAGAAAGCCAGATCGCCATAGAAGGAAGTATCGCCGGAATGGCCATAACAACAGGCCAGTCTATAATTGTACCTGATATTATGCAGGAGGAATTATACACGGATAAATCCATTGTGGATAGAAAAGGTGTCAACTCTCTAATGGCCATCCCCTTTGAGATTCCCAGATTTTTTCCGCACGAAAGAAATACAACAGGGGTTATCCAGATTTATTACGCACAAAAGGACCGCCTTTTCGGGCCGCTTGAAACACAGGTTGCAGGGCTCATGTCACAGAGGCTCGGATTTGTTATTGCCCGGAAAAAGATCCTTTTAATGCAGAAAATGAACGAAAAAAAGGAAACCATCCTCAAGCAGATATTCCTTAAAATGGGATCACTTGAGGGAGTAAAAATGAAGGATATCTTCAACCGGATCATACCGGAGCTTGCGGATATCATAAACATTCAGAGCTGTGCCCTTTTTTCAGTTACAGACGACATGAAAAACGTAATGCTTGAGGCAGGATTTCCGGACTCCCTTTCCTTTCACGGAATCGGAAAAAAATTCGCAATAGAAAGTGAACCCTCCTTTGAGCTTGTGCTCGGTCTGAGATTCCCGGAAGAAGAATCACCCTATGAAATAATCACCCCATCCTATGTGCTTGTAACAGATCCACATAAAAGCAGGCTGGTATCGGAAAACACAAAAAACCTTTCCTCCCAGCGCAATATTAATTCCATTTTATATATCCCGTTAAGATCAGGGGATGACATAACTCATTTTATAACCTTCGACGCAGTTGATCAGCGTAAGGGCTACAGTGCCGAAGAGATTGAAATTCTTCTGTTCCTTGGAAGAGAGCTGATGAAGGCAAAACGCATGGAACGCCTTGATGACATCCTCCACGATTTTAAAAACCCGGCCATTGCCACAGCAGGATTTGCACGCAGAGTGCATAAAATGATTGAGGAAGAATTCAACCCGGGTGAAGACAGTAAAATAACAAGGTATGTCCAGATCTTGATGGAAGAAACAAACAGGCTTCAGGAGATGGCAATGAGCCTCTCCCATGTGGGCAGGGAACAGCCCGTTAATGTGACAATGATACTTAAGCACAGGTTTGAGATAAATGAAGAAGCCATCAGGGAGCAGTTGAGGCAGAACATAACACTTGATGAAGGCCCCTTCAATGAAGATCTTTTCATATACTGTTACCCTCTTTACCTTGAAAGGGTCCTGGACAACCTGCTCAACAACGCGACAAAGGCCATACCTCTACAGGGTGGAAAACTCGGAATAAAAACCTTCCGGGAAGAAGACTATGCCTGCATTGAAGTGTTTAACACGGGGGCTATTTCAGAGGATATCCGGCTGCAGCTTCTTGAAGGAGATGCCAAGGGCCGTGGTTTTTATATAACCCACCGTATTATTCGCCTGCTCATGGGACTGATAGATATAAGAACAGAAGAAGACACCACAATAGTTACCCTTAAAATACCGCTTTACAAAAACGGAAGAGAGGGCTAGACCTCTTCTATAATTCCCTTTCGCGGTTCCACTTCAAAAAATTCCGCAATTTTTAATAACTGGGCATCAGTTACAATACGGGCAACACCGGGAAGCCCCTGACTTTTTATATAAATCTCTGCGGTTTTTTCCGCAGCCTCAATCAGGCCCATGGCCTCATCTATTGAACCACCTGCTGCAATTACACCGTGAAGCGGCCATACAACCAGCCTGAACTCTGAAAACTTTTCTGCTGTGGCATTACCTATATCCACAGTTCCGGGCACCATCCATGGTATAAGACCGATACCGTCCGGGAACACAACGAGACACTCGGAATGCATGCGCCATAATGCTGAGGTAAATGCATTCTCATCAAGCTCTGCAGTAGACATTATAATTAAATGCGTTGCGTGGGTATGAAGAATGACCCTGTGGGAAGAGTCAGCCTTAAGGCGTGCAATATGACCGGTAAAATGCATACGCATTTCGCTTGAGGGTTTATTGTCTCCTTCAAAGCCCCATAAAAGATCAATGCTGTTCCCGTCTTCGGCAACCCTGACAACACCGAGCCCCACAGCGGGATCTTTTTTAAGTTTTCTAAAGTATGTACCTGTTGCGGTTATAACAAGAGTCTTTCCAGAAAGACCGCTTATGTTAAGGTCAAGATCAAAACTTCTTTTTACTCCGGCCGACTCAAAATATTCAGCAGCCTCTTCTTCGGAGAGTATGCAGCTTATGTTCCCGGCGTTTCTTTCGGCCCATCCTCTGTCAGACATGACCTGGGCGGTTTCAAGTATTTCTTCTACAATTTTAGATTCTGCAAAATTTATTATTTTATTATCCATTACTATAGCTCCTAAACCCTTTTACTCAAAATATTTCTTTCATATTCCTTTATTTTACCAAGCCATGCATCACGGACAGGAGCATTCATAACTTCACAGTAATGATCCCATACAATGGAATATGGAAAACTCTTCATTTCTTCAAGCATGGCAAGCCTTGAGGTATAGTCTCCTTCAAGCTCATATTTTTTTAAAAGTTCCGACGGCTCAAGCATTGCCCGCAAAAGGCTTTTAAGCATGTTGCGTGCCCCTATAACCCATGCTGCAGCACGGTTGATACTTGCATCAAAGTAATCAAGCCCTATATAAACCCTGTCTAACAGATCATTACGCACAAGCTCAAAGGCTATTTCCTGAAGTTCATCATCCAGCATAACAACATGATCACTGTCCCAGCGCACAGGCCTGCTTACATGCAGAAGCATTTCATCAAAAAACAGTGACAGTGCTGATATTTTATTTGAGACTGTTTCGGTAGGATGAAAATGTCCTGTGTCCATACATACAGCTTTACTGTTTTTTAATGCATACCCCATATAAAATTCATGGGACCCTACCACATAACTCTCTGAGCCGATACCGAAGAGCTTGCTTTCAAGAGTATCAAGCAGGTATTCGGAATTGAGTTCTTCTTTAAATATTTCGTCAAGGGAGTCCTTTAGCCGCGCCCTTGGAGCCACTCTGTCAACTGGAACATCCTTGTACCCGTCAGGTATCCATATGTTTACTACTGCCTTCTGATTCAGCCTTCTGCCCAAAGATTCCCCTATCCTTCTGCATGCGTTGCAGTGCCTTATCCAGAATTTTCTTATTTCATTATCGGAATGACTCAGGGTAAACCCGTCTTTTGAAAGAGGATGCGAAAAACATGTAGGGTTAAAATCAAGACCAAGGTTATTTTCATCAGCCCAGTCCATCCAGTTTTTAAAATGTTCAGGCTCAAGCTCATCAAGGCCTGTACCCTTTTGTGCTTCAGCATAGATAGCATGAAGATTGATTTTATGCTTTCCAGGGATACACTTAAAGGCTGCCTCCATATCATTGCGCAGTTCATCAGCATTGCGTGCTGCTCCCGGGTAATTACCTGTAACCGATATCCCGCCCGAAAGGGGCTGGTCAGCGGAAAGAAAACCCTTAACATCATCACCCTGCCAGCAGTGCACCGATATTTTTATTTCTTTGAGTCTTTCTATTGCGGCATCGGTATCCACACCAATCCCGGCATAAATATTTTTTGCTTCTTCATACAGGTTTGCTTTTGTCATTAAACACCCTTTAATTGATCTTTATTAGTATTACGCCTAACAACGAACCATAAAAACAAATCAAAAACATTTTCACCACAGAGAGCACAGAGTACACGGAGAAAAGCTAAAAATCATTTAACCACGAAACACACAAAATACACGAAAGAAAACTTAAAATAAAATAACAAATCGTTTTGTCTTTTGCTTTTCTCTTTCTTCCCGTGCTTGCGGCAAATAAAATCAGCCCATCACATATACGCATCGCCGCAGATCGTCATTCCCGCGCAGGCGGGAATCCATTTTGTATTTGCCTATTAAATTTCATATATGCATCATCTGCTGCAGGATCTTTTTGAGGAACATACTCATCCCTGTCAAAGGAATTACTTATAATACACCTGGCCTCTTTTATACTTTCTATCTCACCTGACGCAATCATCTGCATTGCCATGTTTCCGATCACTGTTGCTTCTGCAGGGCCTGCGGTTACTTTCTTTCCTGTAACATCGGAAGCAGACTGACATAATAACCTGTTTTTAACACCGCCTCCAATAATATTTACCGAACCTGCAGGTCTTCCTGTGAGTGTTTCAATTTCTTCAATTGTATATCTGTAAGAAAACGCAAGGCTGTCTATAATACACCGTGCGATCTCACTAATAGTGGCAGGCTCTCCCTGCCCTGTTTGTACGCAATACTCTTTTATTGCACTGATCATATCAGGAGGGTTTAAAAAACAGGCATCATTGCAGTTTATTAAAAATTTAAATTTTTCACTTGAGGCAGCCAGATTCATAAGCTCTTCAAAACTGTATTCATCATTTAAATTCCGCTTTACTTCCTGAATAAGCCACAGCCCAGTAATATTTTTTAAAAACCTGTATGTATCACCAGCACCGCGCTCATTGGTAAAGTTATGAGCACGAGCTTCACTGTTATTTACAGGGCGGCTGCTTTCAATACCCATTAAAGACCATGTACCGCTGCTCAGGTACACAGAATCATCATCGAGCAGAGGAGTTCCCAGAACTGCAGAACCGGTATCATGTGTTGCGACACTTATGAACTCACACTCAGGGAGATCATATTCATCTTTAAGTTCAGGCTTTAATTTACCCACTGCGCTGCCCGGTGTAACAAGCTCTGCAAACTGTTCTCTTTTTAACCCGAGTTCACTGAGCAGGTCAGCATCAAAATCTTTTGTATCAAGATTAAGCAGCTGTGTTGTTGAGGCATTGGTCTCTTCATTAAATACATTACCTGTAAAAAGAAAGTAGAGATAATCCGGGATAAGCAGTATCTTCCATGCTCTTTCAAGTTCATCCCTGTCATGAACAGACAACTGGTAAAGGGTGTTAAACTGCAGAAACTGGATACCGGTTTTATGATAGACTTCTTCTGCCGGTATTATTTTGTGGAAAGATTCCATGGCGCCGTCCGTGCGGCTGTCGCGGTAGGCAAAGGGCTCATTTATTTTTTCACCTGCCCGGTCAATGAGCACATAGTCAACACCCCATGTATCAATGCCGACCGTGCACTTTTCGACTCCGTGCAGGCGTGCTTCCTTCAGCCCCTTTACAATATGCTCAAACAACAGGTCTATATCCCAGAAATAATGCCCCTGTTTTTTAACAATACTGTTTTTAAACCTGTATATTTCATTGAGCTTTATTACCGGGGAGGATAAAGATTTTGAATCATCGGAGATCACACCCGTAAAAACTCTGCCGCCGGATGCCCCGATATCGATTGCTATATGATCCATGGGCTGCTGGTCCTGCTAGTCGTTGTCGTCAGAAAAATCCATATCAAATTCAGAAAATTGCCCGATTTAGGTGCTTCCGGCCTTGGTGTATATGTTGTTGGAGCCGTCCCTTTTTTAAAACTCTGGAATACTGTCTTTTTGGAATAAGGGCTTGCCAGAAGACCTGTTTCATTATCTATCTGGGCTACCACCACACTTTCTGGAGCAATAAAATCCTGGACAGGCTGCCCCTTAAGCGCTTCCTTCATATAATATAACCAAATAGGGCTGGCAGCCCTGGAGCCGGTTTCACCTGCACCCATTGGTGAATGATCATCATAGCCAACCCACACACCTGTAACAAGCTCGGGAGTGTATCCTATGAACCAGGCATCCCAGAGAGAATCTGTCGTACCGGTTTTACCGGCAGCAGGTCTTTTGAGAGCCTGGGCTCTGTGCCCTGTACCCTCCTTTATAACACCCATGAGAATATCCGTCATGACATATGCAGTATCCTCAGAAATAACCTTTTTCAGTCTTGGCTGGTTTTCTTCAAGTATAAGTCCGTCCCGGTCTTCTATTCGTTCAATATAATAGGGCTCAGCCAGAAAACCGTTATTGGCAAAAACGGAATAGGTTTTAGTAATTTCAGTGAGCGCCAGACCCGACGTACCAAGGGCCAGTGAAAGATCAGGGCTCAGTTCTGATTCTATACCCATCTTTCTGGCATAGTTTATAACCTTTCTTATACCAACCTGTTTAAGTATCTTTACGGTTATAACGTTCAGTGAAGATATCAGCGAATTTCTGAACAGTGTGGGTCCGAAGAAAGTTTTCTTGTAATTTTTTGGACGCCATATTTCTTCATCAGGGTTAAGACTTGAAATGTAGGGAGTATCAAGAATTACTGTGGCCGGAGTCATGCCGTTATCAAGTGCTGCTGCATATATAATGGGCTTAAAGGACGAACCGGGCTGACGTTTGGACTGGTTTGCCCTGTCATACTGGCTCTGATAAAAATCATATCCGCCTACCATTGCCCGAACCTTACCTGTTTTGTTCTCCATTGAAAATAAAGCACCCTGAATTTTAGGATTCTGTTCAAGAGAAACAACCCAGTCAAAGGCATCGGGAGACACTTCTGCAGGGTTTTCCAGTCTGCACAGGATTACATCTCCAGGCTTAACAGCATCACTGATTTTTCTGAGCTTTGCTTTGTATGCATAGTAGATAACCTCGCTGTCAGGCTTTCTGGCCCATGTCATATCCTTTAAAGGAAGAAGGCATTTAAGGCTTCCTGCCCATACAACAGCCCGGCCTGCATCGTCATCAGTCTCGGTAACAAGCCCATGGACAACCATACCTTTAGCCGGATGCTCTTCTTTAAATTTTTCATCAGCCTCTTTTTTTACGGATTCAAATTCTTCAGGAGCAACACTCTTTAAAGGCCCTCTGTATCCTTCTCTCTTGTCTACTTCCTCAAGACCTTTCTGAAGTGACGCAACAGCCTTCTGCTGCATATCAAGGTTTACAGTTGTATACACTTTAAGCCCGCCGTTATATAAAAGGTCCCTTCCGTAACGGTCTATAATGTACCGCCTTATATACTCACTGAAATAAGGGCTTTTTGAAAAGGTGTCTTCTTCAACGCGTTCTTTGTTTGCGATTATTTCGGTTTCAAGGGCTTCATTTTTCTGGGCCTCAGTTATAAAGCCTTCACTGAACATCCGCTCAAGTGTATATTTCTGGCGGATCTTTGCCTTGTCGAAATTATTAATGGGAGAATACTTACTGGGTGCCTGAATCAGTCCGCCTATCATTGCACATTCTGCCAGATTCAGCTCGGACACACTTTTATTAAAATAGGTTCTTGCCGCAGACTCAACACCATAGGCTCCGCTTCCAAGATATATTTCATTGAGGTAAAGGAATAGAATCTTTTCCTTAGAAAAATGTTTTTCTATCTGAAGAGAGAGTATAATCTCACGAACTTTTCTTTTATATTTTTTCTCCTGACTTTTTAAAAGCATAAGCCTGGCGACCTGCTGGGTGATAGTACTGGCGCCCTGTTTTTTTCTGCCGGCAAGCTGATTTTTTATAACTGCCCTTATTATACCGCTGAAATCCACTCCGCTGTGTTTAAAAAACTGATCATCCTCAGCAGCTACAAATGCGTTTATTAAATTTTTGGGTATTTCTTCATAGGGGACAACAATTCTTTTCTGCTTCCAGAATCGGCCGATTGTTTCACCGTCAGCGCTGTAAAACTCGCTTATAATTGGAGGATTATAATCCTGCAGATTACCGATATAGGGAAGACTGCTTGACCAGAAATAGTATAAACCACCTCCTATTGCAGCAGCAATAATAACTCCGGTAACCATGATCCAGATAAGTACTTTTAAATATTTTTTCAAGCCGGGACTCCCCTGAAAATCCGTATATTAGTGATCCAGACAAACGGGATATTTTAAACTGATTTTTCTCACATAAATTTGCCTTATTCCGTAACATACCTGAAACAGGCAAAAAAGTCATATATGCTATTATATTAATTGGAATATGTAAAGATACCTGAAATGCTGCTGATTTTTTAAATTATACATTAATCCGGCAGCATTAACCGGCTCTGTTAACATGCCATGTATTCAAGAATTTCATTAAGCTTTGAATTTCCCGCTTTATTATAAAAGTAATCTTTTTCCGCAATAACAATCAGTTTTCCCTTTGCCCTGGACATTGCGACGTTTAAAAGATTCGGTGCATCTTTTCCGTTTGTCAGTATTCCCGGAGGCAGCGGCTCCGCATCTGTAAGGTCAAGGATAATAACATCCTTTTCTTTCCCCTGGAACCTGTGGACTGTTGAACATTCAATATCCACTCCCTTAAACCGGGAATCCGAGATATATTTTTTTATCAGATTTGTCTGGGCAACATAGGGAGTTATTATTCCGATACTGAAACCGTCAGGTATCTCATTAAGAAAACCGATACAGGCCTGAGCGCTCAGCTCGTTAACCCTTGAATATGATGACTCTGAGTGCCGGCATACAGATTTATTCTGCATGTCATACAGGACAACTGATTTTTCCGGAAACGGTGTACTTTTACTGATATTATGCCGGTCCTTTTTATCTACTCCGTTTTCAAGACGGTCATTATAAAAAAGAGCGCTAATCATTTGTCCTATTTCAGGATGCATTCTGTACTGCGTGTTAAGCAGATGCACATGATCACCGGAAAATCCGTCATCAAGACCGACCTGGTAAATTGATCTTCCCATAGCCTGCACAGCATATGGGTTATCAGAATAAACAATAGGCGGAAGCTGCATGGGATCGCCCGCCAGTATTACTTTTTTACCGGCCCTCGAAATACTGTAAAACAGCGCAGGTAAAACCGCCATCCCTGCTTCTTCTATAATAACAATATCAAAGGATAGTTTTGACAGCATGTCTCCAGAGTACAGCCCGGCAATAGTGGAAAAAACCAGGTCTGCCTTTTCAAGTGCAGCCCAGGGATTTTTTATTACTTCATTTTTAAGCGCACCAATTTTCTGTTCCAGCGGGCTCAGCATATTCTGTTTATTATCAAGCAGTGCTGCTGTTTCTTTTATTTGTGCCGTAACATCAATATCAAACCATCTGTCATATAACTCAGGAAAAATACCGGAAAGAGATTCAGGCTTTTTCGGGAGCGCTCCCATAGCAAACATATCAAGCTGCCCACCGTTTTTTTTCAGTCCCTTCAGTATTTCATTTAAGGCAGAAATATCACCCTTTAATGAATCTGCTACTTCAGTGTATTCATCAAGTTCCTTATACAGCCTGCTGTTTATACTGCTTAAAATATCTGGAATATTTACACGGTCTTCGGTTTCATGTTTACGCCCAAACCGGACGATCTTTCCGGCATTAAAACAGTGATCACATATTTTTAATTCGGACAGTTTGGATATTACAGTATCAATGGCGCCGTTTGTTGTGGACACAGTCAGCACTTTATAATTCCGCTCAAGAAGGAATCCAAGAAGCACGCTCAGGGTATATGTCTTCCCTGTACCGGGAGGGCCCCATATAAAGGAGACAGGACTGTCAAGGCTGTGACGGACAGCATCCTTCTGGCTTTCGTTCAGGGCACTAAATGCACCGGACAATTTCCCGGGAACAGGATCGCTGTTTTTTAATACAGTAGCCCTGCTTTTACCAAAAGCGGTAAAAGCGAGTTCAAGCCCCGGAGTAATATGATCCAGCGAATTAATTCCCTCTATCAGCTTTTCAAAAAGAAACCATGGATTTACAACAATAACAGCTTCATCAAGGGGAGATATAATTATAGTTGAATCAATATTTATCTCACACTTCACGTCATCAACACTGAATATTTCGGCAGTATAATCGGTATTTTTAAACTTCAGAGAACACTGCATCCCGGCGGATAATTTATCTATGGAAGTTTTAACTTCAAATAGATGCAGATTCTTTTTTCTGTCGCCCTGCTGTACGGCACTGTCATATGAAACTCTGACCTCAAAAGCGCCCTGTTTTTTCTTAAGGGCTTCCATCTCAAGCTCAATAGCTTTTATAAAGGTCTTTTTAAATTGTGAAAGCAGCTGCATCATTTTGACAGAATTTCCTTTTTTAAAAGGAAAGACCTATATGGAGTTTGGCGCTGTATGTCAATAGAGAACCACTCTCCCTGTATTTACTGATTTTGCTTTTTATGTTTATCAGGCAGGTTTAAAACCTGACTTTAAATTTTTAAAGCAGGCTCAGGAAAGAACATCTGTTTTATAAATCTTTTTTCAGTATCTCAAGCGCAGCCTCAAGTTCACGGTCTTTTCCTTCACGGATATCATACAGCGTCATCACAGACACAACCTTGTCAGGAATAACCCCTGTACCTTCCAGGCGCTTTCCGTTTAACCCGATATAATCAGATACAGGTACAACAATCTTTCCGCCGTCAGGCAGTCCAAGTTCAAAAGCTGCAAGAACTGCCCCGGCTGTTTTCTGCCCTACCACTTTGGCTCGATGGTGATACTGTAAAATATGTGAAAATATTTCCGATGCGCTTCCCGACCGGGAGTTAACCAGTATCACCATTGGCCTGTCATAATTAAGGGTTAAAAAATCTATACTGTCGTTCTCTTTTTCTTTTCCGCTGCGGTGTATAAAAGTACCCAGCTCAACATTGTCCGGAAAAAAATGCCCTACTGCAATCTTGCAGGCCCGCAGCTTCCCTCCGGGGTTGGATCTCAGGTCAAGAACCAGGCCAGGTGCTTCACTGTATTCCTTAAGCTTTTTACGCAGCAGTTTAACGGACTTTCTGTCAAAACCGGCCAGCCTGATATACAGCACACCGTTATCAAGTTCATGAGCCTCTACAAATTTTACTATGCTGCGTTTTGCAGGAATTATGGAAAGAGATACAGGCCTATCATTCAGATCAAGAAAGTCAAAGGTGACGGCTTCACCTGCAACAGTTTTCAAGTTGGCATCCTCTAAATCCGAAAACGGAATCCCGTTCCGCCCTGTAACCAGCCAGCCTTTTTTTACACCGGCTTTTGCGGCAGGGCCGTCCGGTATAACCGAGGATATATATATCTTATCCTGAACAGCGCCGATCATTATTCCGATCACACCTTCTTTTTTACTGCTGTCAGTAATGTCCTCTCTGGCAGTTCTCATGGCAGCAAGATGTGAGACTTCAAGCTCTGCCAGCATTTTATTGATTACTTCGTACAGTTTATCGGCATCAGGTGCTGCAGCTGCCTCATCACGGTATTTAGCGCCTAAGGCTTTCCAGTCTTTTCCATTAAAGGTTTTATCATAATAAAACCAGTTAACCTTGTTCCAGGCAGAATCAAAAACCTTTTTATTAAAAACAATGCGTTCATCAGGCGTTAACTGCTGCTGCGCAAGATACGTTTTAGGAAGAGTGGAACAGGCACTGAATAAGAGAACGAAAAATAACAGTATAATATTAATTTTAAGTACAGTTTTATGCATACGAATTTCCTTACCGGGTAATAATAAATCTGAACCGCAAAAACACTGCAGTCTATGCCAAAGGCCAGGCCGTGTTAAGAAGGATGCTAAGAAACACTAAAACAAATGGTTGTAAATAAAACAGAGAATAAAATCAAATATTACGCAGGGTCCGCGGGAAAAAACATACTGGATTCCCCGATCAAGTCATGGAATGACGATTGGGGAGGCTGTCATTCCACAGCCTGACCGGAGAATCCAGTTAAAAAGTTTCCAATAAAAAACAAACGACAGCAAGACAATGCAATATTAAAAAATGGGCGAATAATAATTCGCCCATACAGACATCTAACCTTCTCAACTTCTAATCTTCTGCTTTTTCCTTATGATATTTTTTAATCATGTTCTTTGTCTGGTTTATCCTTTTCGTAACAAGGATTGACCGTGGGCACTGTTTTGTACATTCAAAATGATTTTCGCAGGGCCACACTCCGTCCGGCTTATCGAGGATAGGAAGTCTTGCTTCAAAACCTTTATCCCTAGTGTCGCTGATAAACCTGAAGGCCTGTACAATTGCAGCAGGCCCTAAAAAGCCCTTCCCCTCTCCAACCACAGGACAGGCGGAATAGCATGAAGAGCACAGAATGCAGTTGATTGAATCATCAAACTGCATGCGTTCTTCCTGGGACTGCAGTCTCTCTTTTTCTTTAACAGGCTCATCGTTGATAAGAAACGGTTTTATCTCTTTATATTTCACAAACAGTGCTGTCTGATCAACTATAAGGTCACGCTGAACCGGGAAATTTCTTAAGGGCTCAATAAGTATTGTATCACCGTCAGACTCGGTAACAGACTGCACCAGCGTCTTGCAAGCAAGACCTTCCTTTCCGTTGATACGCATTGCATCGGAACCGCACACACCATGGGCGCAGCTTTTTCTGAAGGCAATTGTATTATCCTGATACTCCTTCACCTGCATAAGGGCATCAAGCACCCTTGCAGTTGGTTCCACATCCACACTGTATTCTTTAAAATATGGGGCATCATCTGTTTCCGGATTATAACGCTGTATTTTTAGTGTTATATTCATCGCTTCCTCCTAATAGACCCTGGGCTTCGGCTCAAACCTTGATATATCAACCGTCTTATAACCGATCTTAACCTCATCACCGTCAAGTGTTGCCAGTGTGTGCTTAAGCCACTCATCATCATTCCGGTCCGGGTAGTCTTCGCGCGAATGAGCTCCTCTGCTTTCTTTTCTGTTTTTTGCAGACTCCGCTGTTATAAATGCAGTGTCCAGCAGGTTTTTAAGTTCTATCAGTTCCAGTAGCTCGGTATTGAAATTTTTCGTTTTATCGGAGACTCCCAGACCTTTATATTCTTCACGAAGTTCCTTTATCTTTGATACTGCTTTACCCATGTTCTTTTCATTCCGGTATATGCCCACATTCTGCATCATGGACACTTTCATTTCTTCTGCGATCCTTCCGGCTTCTCCGGCTTTCCCTTTACAGGTTAAGCCTTCTATCCAATCCCTGGCATAACGGTCTGCATCATCAGGCACCGCTATAAGGTCCGCATCTTTTACATATGATGCAATGTGAATACCGGCTCTCCTGCCGAACACTACAAGATCAAGCAGGCTGTTGGTACCCAGACGGTTTGCTCCGTGTATGGATACGCAGGCACATTCGCCTGCTGCATAAAGCCCTTCACAGGCTGTGTTTTTATCATCAATAATAACCCGTCCATGTACATCGGTCGGAATACCGCCCATGCCGTAATGGGCTGTGGGCTGAACCGGTATGGGTTTTTCGGCAGGATCGATACCAAGGTATGTTTTACAGAAATCTGTTATATCCGGGAGTTTGCTTTCGAGCAGTTCCTTACCAAGCCCCGTTGCATCAAGGTATACATAGTCATCAATCTTTTTATTGCCAAGTATGCCTCTGCCTTCAAGCACCTCTGTTGTTATTGCCCTTGCAACCATATCTCTTGGTGCAAGATCAAGCAGGGTGGGTGCATACACTTCCATGAACCGCTCACCTTTGCTGTTTCTTAAGATACCGCCCTCGCCTCTTACACCCTCGGTAATAAGAATACCCATACCGCTTATACCCGTGGGGTGGAACTGGAAGAACTCCATATCTTCAAGAGGAATCCCCCTGCGTGCAAGCACTGCAGGCCCGTCTCCCGTGTTTGCATAGGCGTTTGATGTTATTTTAAACATTCTGCCGAAACCGCCGGTGGCAAACATTACAGCCTTTGCCTTAAAGGTGTGAATTTCTCCGGTTGCAATCTCTATTGCAACAACACCGCCGCATCTGTTTCCGTCAATGATTACATCCAGCACCTGGAACTCATCATAAAATGATACATTGTTTTTTATACACTGCTGGTAGAGTGTCTGGAGGATTGTATGACCGGTCCTGTCTGCGGCATAACAGGCCCTGCGTACAGCAGCCTCGCCGAAGTTTCTGGTGTGGCCGCCAAACCTGCGCTGGTCTATCTTTCCTTCGGGAGTACGGTTAAAGGGAAGGCCCCTGTTTTCCAGATCATAAACAGCCTGTACCGCCTCTTCACTTAAAACAAGAGCAGCATCCTGATCCACAAGGTAGTCACCGCCTTTAACAGTATCATAGGCATGCCACTCGGGTTTATCTTCTTCAACATTACCAAGGGCAGCGCTTATACCTCCCTGTGCAGCACCTGTATGACTCCTTACAGGATAGAGTTTTGATAAAACCGCTGTTTTGGATTTTTTACTCGCCTCGAGGGCGGCATAGAGACCTGCACCCCCTGCACCGATTATCACTGCGTCATATTCGTGTATCAAAGTATTTCTCCCTGTGGATAGTTTAGGTAAATATTAAAACATATGTGGGAGGAAAAAGAAAGGCGCAAGGCACATGGCTCACGGCGCAGGGAAAAGCCTTAAAAGTCTTAACCTTGAGCCATGCGCCCTGAGCCTTGCACCTGTTATTAAAAAACGACAAATAACGGCCTGAGGCAAAATAAATTAAAACGGCAAGGGTGGTGCTTCCCCCCTTAATCTTTTGCATCATAAATAAAAAAGGCCGTAATGACTGCTACTGCAGTTACTGCATATGCGGAAAATTTAAACATTGTATGGAAACCGTAAATATTTAAAAAATAACCCATAACGGGTGCAAAAATAGCACCTGTGTACTGCATGGTGGAGTAATAGATACCGTACACGGTTGAGCGGTTTTTAGCAGGAGTCTGGCTCATTATAAACACTTCGGAAACCGGAAAACGGATCGCCTGGGCAATCCCCAGTATGCAGAGTACGGCCCATAAAAAAGGACCAAAAGAGTCAACAGCCACAAGCCCGAATAAAATAAGACCTGACAGGATATCCGTAGTAATTATAACCTTTGCACTTCCAACTTTATCAGACAGATATCCCCCTGCAGGAGCACCGATAAAACCCCAGAAAAATACAAGGGAGGGCGTCATTGCAGCATACTGTTTTGGTGCGCCCAAAACATCTACCAGAAAAGGCGTAAGAAAAGAATGAACAGTAGCGCTCGCCCCGCCGCCCAGGACCATCATTATCATAAAAGCCCACAGGCGTCTTTTATAACCGGGCTGGGGTGGACGTTCCTCTGCCTGCTTCTTTTTCATCTCTTCAAACCTGGCCTTACCGTATCTGTTTTTCAGGTAAAAGAAAAAGAAAAAACCAAAAACAGCAGACGGAATAGCAAGGGTAAGGTAAACACCTCTCCAGCCCCACACACCTGCAATAATACCGGCTAAAATCGGCGTGGCAAAAAACATACCGGTACCGCCTGTTAGATGGATACCTACGGCTCTGCCCCTCTGATGTACTGGAACAGACATGGAAATGAGAGGAGTCGATGCAGGATGATAACCGCCTGACATAAGGCCCATAAAAACAAGAGCAAGCAGAAGCAGCAAATAACCTGTGGATAAGCCTACAAATAAACCTCCAATTGCAACACCCAGTATTCCCATAGTTATAAGATAAGCCGGCCCCATACGGTCAGCCAGCCAGCCTGAAGGTATCTGTGAGACACCGCCTGAAATGGAAAAAGCTGAAGTGATTGCTCCGACTTTGGTGTAGTCCAGTTTAAATTCCTGCTGCATATATGGAAGCATTGGCTGGTGAAGTGCAGTAATCAGGTGATGAGCACCATGGGCAAGCACAAAAAGAGGCAGCCCTGTAAGAAAGAATGACCGCTGTTTTAGAGCTTCCTGTTTATTTTCAGGCTGACTGGCAGTTGATTTAACCGGAGTATCGGACATTAAAAAGTCTCCTTGTTTTTACTGAAAGGCATAAAGTTATTTATATATACTTCATATATAAGTTACGCTATTAATAAATCAATAAAATATTTAAACACAAAAAAGGAGCGCCGGGGTATTCCGGAACTCCTTTCTGCTTGAGCACAATAATTAAAAAACTTTATTTTTTGAATTTCAGAAATACAAGTACTCCTGCGGCAACAAAAGCACCTATGCTTATTATCATTGTTACTGACTGAAGCGGCAGACCTGCCTGGAACATAAAACCTACGATAATGGGAGACAGTATTGCTCCGCCTCGTCCAACACCTACAGTAAAACCCGTGCCTGATGCCCTTACATGGGTTGGAAATACAGCAGGAAAAAGGGCATACATCCCTATGATACCCGAGTTTCCGAAAAATCCGCAGCAGGCTGCAATAATTTTAATATAATTAAGTTCAGTCGGTATCTGACCTATCATGCTTATAAAGACTGCCGAAAGAGCCAGTACAGCCATGGTAAGATATTTAAGGTTCAGCCGTAATGTTAATATTCCCAGCACAATCCCGCCGGTGATACCGCCGTAATTGGCCCATGTCAGAGCAATTGCCCCTTCCGACCGGGTAAAGCCCATATCAACAACAACGTCCGGCAGCCATTTAAGAATAAAGTAGTAGGTGGTTATCTGCAGAAAATATGCACCTGTTATTATTATGGTTGAAGCCATTAATCCGGAAGAGAAAAGATCGCCAAAGGACTTTTTACGTACTTCAGGTGTAACCTCCGGAAGAGCATCTATAGTCGCCTGTCCGATTCTCTTAAGGGTTTTGTTTACTTTTTCCAGAGCACCTTCAGGCTGTTTACGCACAAGCCAGTATACGGATTCGGGGACAAGAAAATAAAACAGGGGTATAAAAACGGTTGTCAGTATTGCGGCAAAATAAAAGATAGCTCTCCAGTCGTTGTTCACAAGAAGCTTACTTGCAACATCACCCCAGATAGCTCCGCCCACAGGATAGCCTATTGCCATGATCGAAACACAAAGATAACGTTTTTTAAGATTTGAAAATTCTGCGGTTATAGCAGTAATAGCTGATAAAAGACCGCCTATGCCTACGCCTGTGATGATCCTGTATATGGATAATTCTATAACATTGGTAACGGTTGTAACCATAAACATACCCAGAGCCATTGTTATAAGGCATCCGATCATTGTTTTACGCCGTCCGTAAAGATCAGCCACCCATCCCAGAAAGATTGAACCGAAGGCCATTCCAAAAAGCTCCATGGAAAGAACAACACCGAGGGCACCCTTGTCTATACCCCATTCTGCGGCAATGCTGGAAGCTGAAAAGCTTATGGAAAGTACATCTATACCGTCCAGACCATTCAGCCCTGCAGTAAGAATAATTATTATTATCTGAAGCAGCCCCATAGGAGCCCGGTCTATGTTTTCGCGCGGATCAATATTTACAGCAGTTTTGTTGTATGTGGCCATATCATCCCCTTTGAATATTAAATCGTCAGCACTGTCATCACACAGACTATATATATTACTGATATATATTATTTACATCTGTACATCAGCTTACTTATATCGGTCAAGAGAAATCAGGCGCATTCTTTTTTTATGCATAATAAACAATGTAGAAATCCCGCCTCTATGCTTTGCTTTAAGAATGACTAATTAATTCACACCATAAATTATCAACTGAGATATATCTCACTTAATACCCTAATTTTACACATGAATTATTCCTTGACATAGTTACATATCACAGATATAGACCTTATCTATATTACGTAAAACTGATAAATTAAATCAGTAAAAAAGAGAAAATGATGAGTGAAACAGACAAACCATACAATCCAATTGAAAAACTGACATCGAGAAACCTTAAACGTGCATATAATATTATGCATGTGGGCTCCAACAAACTGTTTAAAAATCTGAAAATTACAGTTGCGCAGTTTGATTTACTGGAAACAATACAGATATCTGAAAACAAGGCACTTACAATACAGGACCTTGCATCCAGGACAGTCAGTCTTCAGCCTAATATTACAAGAATGGTTGCAGAACTGGAAAGCGCCGGAATGGTGGAAAGAAGCGCCGGAACAGACAGAAGAATTGTAATTGTAAAGCTGACCCCGAAGGGTGAGGCGATGGTAAAAAAAGCCCGCAAGCCCCTGATGGATTTACATATAAACCAGTATCAGAATCTGACCAGAGAAGAACTATACCAGCTTAACGAATTACTTATAAAGATATCAAATATCCCGGATGCAGAGTAGATACCCGGTCTGGTTCTATGAAAGCTCATGCCGGCAGGCTCCGGTCCATTTATATATCTTCATCTTAAGGTCATCAATCTTTAGAGGTTTCATAAGATAATCGTTCATGCCTGCCTTAAAGGCCCTTTCTCTGTCTTCCTTTCTTACAGCAGCAGACAGAGCAATAATAGGCACCTTTTTTTTGAGATCATTTCTTATGATTTCCACTGCTGTTGCACCATCCATAACAGGCATCTGCATATCCATGAGTATGAGCTGATAGTCCGAAGCAGCAACCATTTCTACTGCCTCTTTTCCGTTTCGGGCAATTTCAAAAGAACATCCGAGCTTTTTCATAAATAGGGAGACGAGCTTTATATTCACCTCATTGTCTTCAACAATCAGCACAGGAAGCTTAAGATCTCTTGCAAGATATCTTGTAATGATCTGTCCTCTTTCTCTCTGGTCTCCCAGGATGGTGCATACCACATTATAAAACTCTTCAGCACTGAATGGCCTGGATAAAAACCCGTTATACCCCATCTGCTCCAGTTCTCTGGCCTGACCGGCATATGGGTCGGATGATATGGCAAGGAGAGGTACACTGCTGAATGAATCCCCTTTTCTGATAAGGCCTGCAATATCAAAAAGTTCATTTTTGGCAGCAGTTGATGAGATCAATACCAGGTCGGGAGCTTCCCTGTGAATGAAATCAAACAGTTCGGCAGCATCGCTGATGCTGCTTTCATGGTTTGTTACCAGCATTCCGGCATCTGCACAGTATCTGAATACAGCATCCTTAATCCTTTGATCTTCATCAACAACAATAACCTTCTTATTCTTCAGGCTGTCATAATGTACTGGATTAATAGTTTTTATTTCATCAGCATCGCTTTCTTCAAGAACCAGTGTAAAAACAAAATTACTGCCCGCGTTCTCACGTGATTTTACAGAAACAGCCCCTCCCATGGTTTCAATAAGGGCTCTGCTTATAGCCAGGCCAAGACCGCTCCCTCCGTATTTTCTTGTTACCGATGTGTCGGCCTGAACAAATGATTCAAATATTTTTTCCTTTTCGGATTCAGGTATGCCTATACCGGTATCCCTTACAGATACATTTATAATTCTTTTTCTTTTGCCTTTTTGAGTAATGGTTTTATTATCAGAAGGGTCAATACAGACACTCAGTTCGATTTCACCTTCATGGGTAAACTTTACAGCATTGCCGAGCAGGTTTAAAAGTATCTGCTTTATCCGGGTTGGGTCACCGGTAAACAGCCTGGGCATATCCTCCTGATAATTAAAAATCAGTTTAATGTTGTTATCCCTGCACCTGGAGCTGATTATTTTAAGTATACCGCCGGCAAGATCTTTCAGATTGAAACCTATTTTTTCAAGAACCAGTTCTCCTGACTCTATCTTGGACACATCAAGTACATCGTTGATGAGGGTAAGAAGAATATCTCCGCTTTCTTTAATAGTACTGAGATAATCTTTCTGAATACTGTCCAGATCTGTTTCGGTGAGCAGCCTTGTAAAACCGAGTACAGCATTCATTGGTGTTCTTATTTCATGAGACATGTTCGCCAGAAACTGACTCTTTGCCATGGATGCCGCCTCTGCCTGTTTCATTGCATTCTCCAGGGCATCTTCAGCTGCAACTCTTTTGGTAATATCCTTTGCAGAACCTCTGTACCCGGACAGATCACCGTTTTCGTCAACAACAGGAGTACTTGTTGATTCAAGGATTATACGGCGCCCGTCTTTTGTGATGCCTGTGTACTCTACATTTTTCAATGATTCTTTGTTAAAGGCCGCATCAAATGCCTTTCTGGCAAGCTCTTCTCTTTCTTCAGGGTGAATAAATTCATAAAAATATTTTTTATTAACTATCTCTTTTTCCGTATACCCAAGTATCTCCCGGACAAGAGAATTAGAGAAAGTAAAGAGCCCGTTACTGTCAATCTCCCAGATCCATTCACCGGCATTTTCGGTAACCTGTTTAAAACGCTCCTCACTCTCATACAATGCTTCCAGGGCAGCTTTACGGTCTGCTATATTTTTTATTATATAAACAATATTTAAACTGGCCTCTTCGCCCCCTTTGATAATCGATCCGCTCAAAAGTATTGGAATCTTTTCACCGTTTCTTCCTGTAATTATGCTTTCATAATTATAAAGCCGTCCCTGTGAAAGTTTTCTGTAAATCCCGGATTTGATATTTTCCGGAATAAGTTTCTGTAACATTGAACCAATATAATCAAGCTTACTGCTGCCGAACAGCTCCATTGCAGAAAGGTTTACAGTCCTTACTGTCCCTTCCTCATCCGTAACAACAAGAGCATCGGTTATGCTTTCGATTATCCGCTTTGTATAGTCATTGATGGCCTTTATCTCTTCATAACTCTGCATCACTACTTTTTCAGTTACTTCAATCCGGGTTTCGGCCTCTTCCAGATTTTCCTGAGCCTCTGCAAGCTTGTCACAGCATTGCAGGTTCCGGTTATACAGATCATTTTCCCCAAGAGCCTGCTTTACAACATGCCTTAACTCAAATGACTCAAAGGGATAGTAGCAGAACCCGCTTATCTGGCTTCCCCATTTATCCATCACATATGCGAGTTTATTTTTTTCTTCCCCTTTAGCCAGTATAACTATTCCGGTCTGATTATCTATTTCTTTGACTCTATCGATATTTTCGGCATTTTCAGTATCAAGCAGAACAACACGCGGACTGTTTTTCATGGACAGCCGTTCATACTCCGTCCAGTCAATAACGGTATCAGTCCCGATCCCCGCATCCGCAAGCAGATCTTTGCATCCCTTTGCTGCTGCAATACTGCTGAGAAAAAGCACTGCATCTCTGCTTTCTTCGGAATAATTACTTAGCTTCACAGATCTAGATTCTTCGTTTTTTTCACCATCTTCTCTTTCACCGATAACGCATAAACAGAAGCTGAAATTGTGATAGGAACTGATATCAGAAACAGGAGCAAACTCTCCTGCACAATACCCTCCGATCAATGGTACATCTTTACCGAGAACCTCCTGTATAATATCCAGTTCCCGCGCTACCCTTGACCCGAGCATGGTCCTTCTGCTTATGCAAGAGATAACGATTGCCAGCTTTGGCACAGCTCCATTGAGATCCGCCAGTACCTGATTAACCGTATCTTCCGTTGACCTGTAGATACCGTACCTGTCGCCTCTTGTTATCCTGACATCTGTTCCCCCGGGAATTTCGGATGTAAAAACAAGACCACCGTCTTCTGATGTTCCGGCCACTGCCCTGAGTAAAAGAAAGTCCTTTTCATAAAACCCGAGCGGATAGGGTGTTTTGGGAGAATCCCCCAGATATCTCCGGTAAAAATCCTGAGAACTTAAACCGTCGATATCACATATAATATTTTTTTTAGTTTTCCCAACCTTTGCTGTTTTACCAAGGGGACGCCACCCATGCCCCACACCGAAGGAACATTCAAAATTTCCGTCAAGCAGCAGAATGGGTACACTGTGCTGGTACACTCTGTCATTAAAATACTGGAACCCCTTTGAAAAATCAGGATTACTTACCGGGACTTTCCTGTTTCCCGAAGCACACCCTCCAAAAAACAGTTTATCCGGTGAGGTATTTTTCAGAGAATTGAGAACCTTGTTTCCGCCGATCATTTCAGGGAAAAAGAAACCTGATTTAAAAGAGCTGCTGCCCAGGGAATTCAATGCACATTTAAGAGCGTTTTCTCCGGCTTTTTCAGGGGATATATCGGAATCATGACCTATCCCCATACCAAAACGGATATCATCGGACATGAAACCGGCCACAACTACGGAATTATCATTCATACCTGCATCAGACAGTTCTCCATAGGAAGAACAGCCTATAACAGGTGTCCGTCCGAATACTTCATGTATGCCCTCAAGTATCCTGTCATGATCGTGGAACACGGAAGCAAAAACAATAATAAAACCGGGCTCCGGCACTTTATCTGCGAGCATGCCCGCAGCTTCAAGAGCGGCCTGGAAAGAAGACTGTTTTCTGCTGAACCCGGTACCCGCGGCTATTGTCATTAGATACCCCTGGCAATTCTCGCAGAACTGTGAACGGCGTTTAAGATATTGAGCGGGGCAACACAGTCACCAACAAGATGAACCCTGTACCCGGCTTCTTTAACAGGACCAGCCAGAGAGAAATCGGAAACCCTGCCTGTTGCAGAAATTACAGTATCACACTTAATATCTTTCCTGTTTCCTTCGGAATCAGTTACAGACACTTTATCATCGGAAATATTGTTAATAGAACTTTCGGTCAGAATATTTACTTTTGCCTCTTTAAGATATTCCTGAAGCACAAGCATCCTGCCGTAGTGGATATATGGAGGAGCGGCAAACTGATTCGACTCTTCAATTACAGTAACCTGCCTGCCCTTACGTGCCAGTGACAGAGCTGCTTCCGCGCCGTAGTTACCGCCAAGCACAATTATCTTTTCACCTTCAGGAGAAGTGTTCATAAGGTATTCATCAAGTGTAATTACTTTTTTATTATCAATACCTGGAATATCCGGAACAACTGGCAGAGAACCTGATGCGATAACAACTTCATCGGGCTTAATGGAATTCAGATAATCAATATTAACTTCTTTATTCAGGTGAATTTCAACACCCAGGTTTTCTATCTGCTTTTTCAGGAAAGTGACAATGTTCATCAGTTCGTGTGTAAATATTTCCGGTACTGCAGATACAAGCTTTACAAGCCCGCCCAGACCTGCTTTTTTTTCACATAATATTACCCTGTGGCCTTTCATGGCCAGGACTCTTGCAGCCTCCATTCCTGCAACGCCTCCGCCTGTCACAAGAACCCTTTTAACGGAATGTTTATCATATGACTTTATTACCGGTGATGTGTGGTGCATTTCATAGTTTACCGCACATTTGATACCAAAGGATTTTAAAAGCCTGTCAGTACATCCCATATCGCAGACAATACACTTTCTTATGGAATCCTTTTTACCCGCAAGAGTTTTATTTGCAAATTCCGTATCAGCTAGAACCTGTCGTCCGAAGGCTGCAATATCAACCTTTTCTTCTCTAACAATCCTTTCTGCAATATGCGGATCATTGATTTTTCCAATCCCGGACACGGGAATTGAGACAACATCTTTTACCTTTGCAGCAAGGTCTGCAAGATAAGCATTTTTAAAGTAGAGAGGCGGAATCCAGTGAACAAGTGTTTCAAAAGTACCTGCACTTATATCAATCCAGTCTACCCCTGCCTTTTCTATTTCAGGGGCAACTTCTTTTACAAAGGAATCAATTAAAATGCCCTTTTCACCAAGAAACTCATCGGCACTCATCCTTATACCGATTGGATAGTCATGGCCGACAACATTTCTTACCTTTATAATTACCTCTTTTACAAAGGCAAGTTTATCTCCATAATGATCCGACCTTATGTTTGTATAGGGAGAAATAAACTGCTGCATAAGAAATCCATGGGCAGCATGGAGCTGGACACAGTCAAAACCTGCTTCCTTTGCTCTGCCGGCAGCAGCAGCAAAATCATCAGCCATTTTACTGCATTCATCAGGTGTCAATTCATCCGGAGGAGACTGGTCAGGAGGCCATGGTGCAACGGGGGAAGGGGCTGACGGCTTTTTATTTCCGTTAAATCTGCTGTTTGCCTGTCTGCCGCCATGCATAATCTGTATGCATGAAAGGGCACCTTCCTCATTTATTGCTTCTGCCAGTTCATTAAGGCCTGCTATCTGCTGATCACGATAAATGCCTAGCATTCTTGAAAACAGCCTGCCGTCATACCTGATGCTTGCAGCTTCCACACAGACAAGTCCCCATCCTCCACGGGCTTTTTTTCTGTAGATATCCACGAGCCTGCGGGTCACATTTCCATCTTCATCAGCATAAAGACTGACCATTGGGGCCGCATACATCCTATTTTTAAGGGTGATATTTCCGATTTTTACAGGATCACTCAGCAGCTTATTCATATCTACCTCATCGTGAAAGGTTCGTTCAGCTTCAACTTTAAATCAAATCCTTACTCAGTATAATATGGTATGCTTCAGCCCCTGAAGGTGAACAAAATAGACATGCTTTTACTGGAATGTTCATAACAGGAGGTGACTGTTAAGCTTATTCTTTAAAGAATAATCGGGAGGATTAGATGCAAACATTAATTTTTTTTAACATAAAAATAAAACTGCCCGCTCCCCGAATCAATCATTTCGGAAGGCAGGCAGTTAAATAATATATAAAAAATACAGCTTAGGCTGCGGTAAGTCCGCCGTCGACAAAAAATGTCTGGCCTGTAATAAAGTCTGATGCGTTTGAAGCCAGAAATACGGCTGCACCTTTAAGGTCGGACGGTTCACCAAGCCTTCTCAGAGGGATCTGAGATGAGTACTTTTCTGCAAGTGAGGGATCATTTTTAATATGAACGGTTCCCTGTGTAATGATAAGGGAAGGTCCGATAGCATTTACGTAAATATTATGTGGAGCAAGTTCAAGAGCAAGAGCCTTTGTAATCATACCGACTGCACCTTTTGTGGCACAATAGGCAGAGTTGCCGCCTGTGTAGCCCCTTACTTCCCGGACAGACGAAAGGTTTATAATCTTCCCCTTATCCTGATCCTTCATTATGTTTCCAAAATGCTTGCAGGCAATCATTGTACCCTTAACATTGATATCAAAGATTTTTTCCCAGTCTTCCATGGGATATTCCAGGGCGTCCCTTTTGATGTTAAGCCCCATGGCATTGACAAGGACATCGATCTTTCCGAATTTTGCTACGGAATCGCTTACCAGTTTTGCCATGCTCTCTTCGCTGGTGACATCAACAGTCATGGGTGTTATTTCACCGCCTGTTTTTGCACTTACATCAGCAGCTACTTTTTCAAGGGCTTCAAGCTTTCTGCTGGCAATAATGATATTTGCGCCATACTGGCTTAAACCTTCAACAATAGCTTCACCAAGACCGCCGGCTCCGCCTATAACAACTGCGTTTTTACCTTTCAAGCTGAAAATATCTTCCATTCTTTGATCTCCCTTCTGTCTGATTTAACTTCTCTCAAATACAGCAGCAACACCCAGTCCGCCGGCCCCGCAGATAGTTTCGAGACCGTATTTAGCATCGCTTCTTACCATCTCATGTATCAGTGTAACCATACGCATTGCACCGGTAGCACCAATAGGATGCCCCAGAGAAATACCTGAACCGTTAACATTTACTTTAGCTTTGCACTCTTCAGGAGTAAGACCCATAAGTTTTGCGTCAGCAAGTGTCTGTGCGGCAAAGGCTTCCTGAATTTCAATAAGATCGATCTGAGCCTGTGTAACGCCTGCTTTTTCAAGCGCCTTGTTGACAGCCAGAGGAACAGCCGGGTATGTAAGGGTAGGATCATCTCCTGCGGCTGCAAAGGACTTGAACTCAACCATAGGTGTAATGCCGAGTTCTTTGAGTTTTGATTCACTCATCAGCACCACAGCCCCTGCTCCGTCGTTTTCGGATGACGAATTACCGGCAGTACAGACACCGTCATCATAAATGGTTTTAAGCTTTGCCAGCTTTTCAAGAGTTGTATCAGCCCTTGGAGTTTCATCCTTGTCAAACAGAATGGGATCACCTTTGGCCTGGGGAACAGGAATACCGACGATCTCTTCACCGAACTTACCGGATTCCATAGCCTTTATTGCCTTCTGGTGGCTGTTATAGGCCCATTCATCAACTGCTTCCCTGGTAATGCCTTCATTTTTTGCAGCAGCTTCCGCCCAGGTCATCATTGAGTTCAGCTCGCCGAATCTTTCAATAGGCTGTGCCATAACACGGCCGCGCTGGATTCTGTCATAAAAGGGGATACCCCACATGGCAAGTGCGCCATGCCCCTTTGGCATGAAACCGAACTTTTCATCCATCTTTCCGCCAAGCCCCCACCGGATATCTCCGGGGATATACATCTCAGCCTGACTCATGCTTTCCATACCGCCCGCAACAACTATATCTGCATTACCGGTCTGTATCTTCATAACACCCATAGCAACTGCATCAAGACCGGAACAGCATCTTCTATCTACTACCAGGCCTGTTACTGAAACAGGCCAGCCTGCCTCAAGAAGCGCCATACGGGCGCCATTTGCACACTCGCCGTTCTGATAGGCGTGGCCCATTACTACTTCATCCACGTCATCAGCTTTTATTCCTGCTCTTTTTATTACTTCATTAAGGACGGTTGCTGCAAATTTATAGACTGGTACGCTTCTGAGAGTACCGCCAAAGCGGCCGATAGGTGTTCTGGCACCGCTGACTATATATACCTTTTCAAGACTCATGAATCTTCTCCTTGTTTATTACGAAGCGCAAGGTCTTATACCTCGGCACTTATGCCGTTTAATTGGAGTTAGTCATTAATTGATACCCCGCTGTGTGCAGCGGGGTAATTCATTGTGCCTGCTTTCTATTTTTTAGGAAGTGCGTCGCCAAGATCCATAGCAAACTTAAGCATCTTCAGGAGCTTTTCATCTCTGATTGAGCAGAGTTCAGCTTCAGGTTTACCTTCATAATCATAGAAACCTTTACCGGTTTTAACTCCAACATGACCCTGGTCAAAGAGTTCAAAAATCTTTTTAGGCATGTATTCTACCGGAGTAGCATCACATGCAGGATTTTTAAGGTTGTTAACGCTGAGACCGATTCCGCCGTAATCGATTCTTCCTACAGCTCCAACTATCATCATGCGAAGTGCAAGGCCCCAGATACATGCATCATCGATTTCTCTCGGGGTAAGATGACCTTCATCAAGAAGGAAGTATACTTCTCTCTGAAGAGCAAGCTGCAGACGGCTGATTACATAACCGGATACATGCTGTTTGAAGAGGATAGGCTTTTTACCAATGCTCTTTAAGAGTTCAACCATCAGCTCAACGTTATGCATGTCTGTCTCAGGTCCCTTTACAACGTCAACCAGAGGAATAATCTGAGGAGGTGCATAGAAATGAGCTATAAGCACTTTGTCCGGGCGGCTTGTTTCTGCAAACTCAAAGGGGTTGAGGAATGTTGTGTTGCTGGCGATAAGTGCATGAGGAGGACAATGTTTGTCAAGCTCGGTGAATACCATGATCTTTGCATCTTTATTTTCCACCATTGTCTCAAAAGCGATATCAACACCCTGAGCTGCTTCTTCAATGCTCTGGCATGTATTGATTCTTTCGAGCGCTGCAGGAATTTTGTCTGACTCTACAAGTCCTGCACCAGCCATTGCCTCAAGGCTTGCCTTTATGAGAGACATAGCTCTGTCAAGAGTTTCCTGGGTTCTGGACATCATGTTTACTTCGTAACCTGCATATGCAAATGCCTGTGCAATACCATGTCCCATGGTGCCTGCACCAATAACTGCTACTTTTTTAATATCTTCCAGTTTTAATTTATCTGTCATTTTATTCTCCATATAATTTTTAAATTAAGTTTATCTTTTAATGAAATACGGGGCAGCACCCTTTTAAAGCCTCCAGGCACGCCCCGCTGAAAATCCAATCAGTGATAAAGCACTGAGTTACCCTGTTATTTTGAAAGCGGATCAAGACCGAGGAATTCTCTTGCTTCTGCCGGAGTCATCGGTTCTTTGCCCAGTTCCCTGGCTATTCTTACTGTTCTTGCTACAAGAGACATGTTAGTGGCCTTAACGCCTTTACTGTAATAGATATTATCTTCAAGCCCTACTCTAACGGCTCCGCCCATAAGCATGTTAAGCGTTGTAATAGGAAGCTGATCAGCGCCGACGGCAGCACAGTTAACAATGGAATCATCCGGGAGAAAATCATACATGGTAGTAAGAATTCTTGGTGTTGCTGCAAGAGCTCCCTGATAACGCATACCAAGTACGAGGTTAACGCAGTATGGCGGTTTAACAAGGCCTTTTGCTATTATTGCGTTAACATCCTGAAACATTGCAAGGTTGTATACTTCCATTTCGGGTTTGATATTAAGGTCTCTCATTTTTGAGAGATACAGTTCAATTTCTTCGGGGAGGTTGCAGAATGCGGTTCCTTTGTACTGGCCTGAAAGCCTCATAAGAGAACCCATGTTAAGGGAGGCCATTTCGGGGCCGGCGCCAAGACACTCAATACGCTGCTCCTGGGTCAGGTTGGGGCCGCCGCCTGTGCTGAACTGGGTAATAGCATCTGATTTTGCCATTACTTTTTCTTTTATCTCTTTAAACACTTCAACATCAGAAGTGTTCTGGCCGTTTTTATCCTTTCCGTGAATATGACAAATCGCTGCACCTTCTTCAATACAGAGCCTTGCGTTCTCCGCAATTTCATCCGGAGTTACCGGAAGATCAGGATGCTGTTCTTTGGTTACGAGTGCACCTGTCAGAGAGACGGTGATAAGAATCTTATCCTTTGGCAATTGTTTGAACATATTTTGATTTCCTCCGAAAAAATTTATAAAAATAACTGCTGTTATTCTTATGACTGTTTAATGTTTTTGTAAACAACTGTTTTAAAAACAGCATATTTTATTTCAAACGTCCGTTTAAGAGTCAAGTTTTTTTACTAAATTTATCATTCCAGCACGATCCTGGCATCGGCAACAACAGCACCGTCTGAATAAACAAATACCGGGTTCATGTCCATTTCTTTGATTTCAGGCGTTTTATCAATAAATTCCGAAATCTTCACAATCATATCAGAGAGAGAATCAATATCTGCCGGTGCCTCTCCCCTGTAGCCCTGAAGAAGCCTAAAACCTTTTATTCCCTTTATCATGCCGAGAGCCTGTTCCTTATCAAGGGGAATTGTTCTGAAGGCAACATCTTTCAGCATTTCGACCATTATACCGCCAAGCCCGAACATTATAACCGGGCCAAACTGGTGATCCTTTGTCATACCGATAATAATTTCAGTCCCCGGTTTTGCCATAGCCTGAACAGACACACCCTCAAGAACAGTATGCGGATAGGTTTTTTTTACAGAAGCCATAATATCATCAAATGCTTTCATGACGGCTGCATCATCAGTAATATTGACTTTAACACCGCCTGCATCACTTTTATGGGTTATTTCAACCGAGGATATTTTTAATACTACCGGATAACCAATCTCGTTACTTATAGAAACAGCATCTTCTTTTGTACGTGCCAGCCTTGTATCGGTACATTTTATCCCGGCGGAAGAAAAGATCTGCTTTGATTCTATTTCAGTAAGAATCGATCGATTTTCATTTTTTGCTCTGGCGAATATTGCTTCCAATTTTCCCTCTTTAATAAAAAAGGCTGTTTCATATTATTTGTATAAGATTTACACTCGGTAAATTCCATGAAACAAAAGACAATGAAACAGCCTGAATATTTAAAGATTAAAATTACAGTCTCTCTTTTAGAGACAGCATCTATCTAAACCTGACTAAATTGTTAAGCTGCCTCCATGACAATTTCGCCCAGGTTTAAATCCTTTAAAGTCTTTAAGGAATATTCCTGAGTTTTATAACCGTCATATTCAAGTTTAAGGCAGAACTCCTCGTTGGAGCCCAGTCCTTCAAACTCAAAATCACCAAAATGATCTGTAACAGTTAACATTTCACCCTTTTCACAGCTAAGCGTAACCCTGACACCAACAGCTGCTTCATCCTTTTTATCGGCAAATACAACTTCACCTGCAATAAAACGCTTGGGAAGACCTGTGTAGCAGACAGATGGATTCATTTCAAATTCAGGCCTGAGTGTTTCAGTTTGAGAAGCTGCAGCCAGTTTTGAAACTTCGCTTTCAGGATCATCAAGATCACCGAAGACAATAGCACCTGTAGGACAGGTTTCAACACACCTTGGTTCTTTCCAGCCCCTGTCAAGAAGATGGGCACAGAAATTACATTTCTGGGCAACGTTTTCTTCTTCATTCCAGTAGATAAGCCTGTAGGGGCATGAAGAGACAATATCCTTCTGGCCCTTTGCCTTTTCCGGATCAATAATTACTATTCCGTCAGGCCTTCTGTATACTGCACCTTCGGTACCTCCTGAAATGCAGGAAGCATTTTCACACTGCTGGCACGGAGTAGGGATATAGTCCAGTTTAACCTTCGGGTATGTTCCTCTTTCAACAGCTGTCAGTTTCATCCAGTAATGACCTCTGGCAGGCTGGGGAGCAGAATACCCGGGATAACTGTTTCCGCAGAATTCATCTTTGCAGGCCAGAAAGCAGCTGTAACAGCCTGTACATTTATCAACATCTATCATCATTCCATATCTGGCCATTTCTTATCCCTCCCACTTTTCTATTTCAATAAGACATGAATTAGGCGTCATGCCCGGAGCATTTTTAGAGAGCATCCTTGATGACGTAAGCAGGTTTACGCATCCTCCGCGATCTATGGAACCGGCCTTTCCGGGTATAAGCGGATCATAAACAGAAGATGAGGCATAACTGTGAATTATCCCCGGTTTGATTCTTTCCGTAATCTTGGCAATACAGAGAACTTCACCGCGGTCATTATACAGTTTAACTATGTCGCCGTTCTTGATTCCGCGGGGCTCAGCGTCAGCCGGATGAATACGGGCAGGCCAGTATGGGTAACTGTCTTTGTATACACGGTGCACAGGTATTTCATTCAGCCAGTCTGTATGTTTGTCATAATGAGTATGGAAAGAGAATCTTGGATGGGGTGAAACCATTGCCAGAGGATACTTTTTCGCCATTTCCGATTTATGACCTTCCCAGCTCGGAATATATTTGGGATATACAGGTCTTTCCTCATCATCCGGATAGTATTTTTTAAGGCTTTCCGATACGAACTCGATTTTACCGCTGTAGGTTCCCAGTTCATTTGCCTTTTCTGTACCGCGCTTCGGATTTCCCGGATCAGGAGTGTCACAGTCCCTGCCTTCGGCAAACCATCTCATGGAAACAGTGGGTTTGTAATCTTCGGGCATTGGGATCACATAATATCCCTTTTTCTCAAAATCTTCGAAGGAGATATATTTGGGAAGATCCGAGATGTCATAGAATGCCTTTATCCAGTCTCTTTCCGTCTTTCCGCCGTCAGTGAATTCATCCTTTTTACCAAGACGCTCTGATATATCCGACAGAATCTGGTAATCCGACTTGGATTCCCACAGTGGTTCAATACATTTCTGCTGCCTTACAACTATCCTGTGGTTACATCCGTTGCTTGCATGATGAGTATATCCGCCTGCAGCACCCCATTCACCAACATCATCACGTTCGATGCTTGTACATGCAGGAAGAATAATATCTGCAAAATTGGTTTCGCTGTTGTACCAGCAGTCCTGGTTTACAACAAACTCAAGCTTGGGGCTCTGGTACATCTTAACCCATTTGTTTGTATCGCTCATGGTACCCATGAATGATCCGCCGTAGCGGTAGAACATCTTTACTTCGGAATATCCTTCCATTGGGTATACATATTCGTTGAACTGCTGTTCAAGAGCATTACCGCAGAAACCGTCGCCTCTCCAGTCAATAGGAGGGTTTAAAACAGCATCAGGAACTGTGAGCCTGTAAAGCCTCTGCTTTGTCGGGTTTTCTGCAGGTGTGATTTTTGTGGCTGCAGCCTTTGTAGAACCTATGCGTCCATCAGGATCAGCATAGCCCGGAAAAAACACATCAACATTTGAAGGGGCGCCCATGCTGGTTCCCCAGATGTTTACTCCGGGTTTTCCGAGTCCCTGCATTGCCTGAAGCAGGACCATCATCCTTGCCCATTCGGTTGCATAGGCTTCTCTGCATGCTCCGCCTTCACCGCCTCTTGTGCCGCTTGCCAGGATGGTACGTTTTGTCGCCCATCTTCTTGCAAGTGAAACTATGGTTTTAACTGGAATACCGGACTCTTCGGATGCCCATGAAGGTGTTTTTGGGGTTCCGTCTTCTTTACCCATAACATAGTCTTTAAAGGTATCAAAGCCGACTGTGCGGGTATCAATATAATCTTTGTCATATGTATTTTCGTTTATCCATACATACGCGATACCCAGTGCAAGAGCGGTTCCTGTACCCATCCTTATGGGAATCCATTTTCCGTCCATAGCTGCGTTTGTATAGTTGTAGAGAGGATCTATAAACACCATCTCAACGCCCTTTTCCTTCAGCCACTGGCGCCACATGCTTGAATCCTGGCCCGTGTATGTTCCTCTTGTTGAATCAGGATCACATGACCAGTATACAATCATTTCAGCATTCTGAAGGGCATCTGTAAGGTGATCATAAGGCTCCGGCATACCAAGTCTCCAGTAGAAGCCATAGGTATGGGTTGCTCCCCAGTGCCATCCTTCCCAGCTGTCCGGGTTGTCAAGAATAGGAGTGTAGCCGAGCATATTCATGAACCTGGCAAAAGGGCCCATTTTGTACCCGACGATACCCCAGTTATGATGAGATGATGTAATACCCGTAATAGCGGAAGATCCGTATGTATCGGTTATCCGGGTAATTTCTGAGGAAACTATATCAAGAGCCTCGTCCCATGATATTCTTTCGTATTTTGCTTTTCCCCTGGTCTGAGTATTTCTGTTCCCTTTTGGATCAAAATCAACTCTTTTATAGGGATATTTAATTCTGTCTTCAGAATAGAGTCTTGTTCGTTCAGCATGAATGTAGGGTGAGATAAAAAATTTATTAGGCGGTGAGTACTTTCGTTCCCCGTCATCTATGGTCCAGGAAGGGATAAAGTCTTCGTCTTTGGCTTCCAGCGGCCTTATTCTTACGACTTTCCCATCCTTTACATAAACCGATATGGGGCCTGCATTTGTGCAGCTTGTAAAAACTTGTTCGGTCATAGATTCCTCCCTGAAAATTTATTCAGTGTGCACCCTCAACGAGGGAATTAATATTCAGTTCGATGTTATAAAAAATGCAAGACGTGGATTCTCCCCTTATACGCCAAGACCATTAAGTGAGAAACGGACCATATGCTCTATTAGCCTGGCTTTAAAATCTGCATCATAGGGCTTTCCCGTAATTCGTGATATCATTGGTCTGGAATAATTAAAGTAGAGTATAATACCAAAAATGCTCATAATATCAAAGCTAAGATTCCCTTCATCAATATTTTCCGGGGCAAAATCATTTAAAAGCCCGTAAAGCTTTTTAAATAAAGGCCTCATCGTCTGATCAGCAACCAGCTCAAAAGCCTCGGTCGGATTATTGAGCTCCCGGACAATAAGCTGCCGGTGCATCTTAAATTCCTCATCAGATAGAGGCCCTTCAATATATGCCCTGACAAGGGACTGTACTATAAGCTTTGGAACCGGATCATTGAGACTATCTACTGATTTTTCAAATGTTTCATACATGAGCAGCTCACGCGGCACCCACCTGGAGCGAAACACTTCGACATAAAGATTTTTTTTATTTTTGAAATGATAGTTTACGGATGCCATATTACATCTGGCAGCTGCAGTTATTTCTCTCACACTTACAGCGTGATATCCCTTCTGAGCAAAAAGATGTTCTGCCTTTTCCAGAAGACGCTCTCTTGTTTTGTTTGATTTTTTTATCTTATTTATAGTTTCATCAGTTTTTTTATTCACTATAACCTGTACCTGTTATTTACTAATGGTTTGTTTTGTTGACTTATTTCAAACGGTCGTTTTAAAGTCAAGATTCTTTTTCCTCAAAATCATTATGATTATGGATACTACAACAGGACAGCCGCTATATTTTTATAAATTATTCAGATTTAATAAAAAAAAGATTTTGGAGTGTTAATATGAAATACAAAAGTTGTTTTATCGAAGGAATTAAAAATGGTTTACAGTATAAGGCAACAGCTTTGTTTGTAAGCTGTAAGCCTTATACTATAATATAAGCTTTTATGCATCAGCTCTCATATCATAATTATCAATCATAAATCCTGCTGCAAGCCTTGCACCTATTCCTGGAGGAAGCCCGCATTTTTCAAAACCTTTTGCTGCAGCAAAGGAGCTCATATTATCATCACTCAAACCAGGTTCCATGTTCTTGCCGAATATGATCTTTTCCTGAATTTCCGCACAATAATAGTATCCTATTTCGCCTTCAAAAAAGGCCATAAAATCCTGTGCAAGGAACATCAAATCATTAACCTGATGAAGATCCAGTGGATCGTCACCAAAAAAATAAAGTCCGAAAGCTATAAGCGAACCGGTTATACCGCCGCACATATCTCCTGTACCGCCGATACCGGGATAAAGCATGAGTCCCTTGATTACTTCCATGCTTCCCATACCGAACTCATCCAGAAGGGCAAGTGCAGTTCCCTGTGAGCAGTTTTTCGTTATATAGTTATACTCCTCAGCTTTTCGCTGAACACTGTCAAGAATCTCTTCCTTGCGTGCTATCAGATCTTCCTTGACAAGTTTCTTTTGCGGAATACCTTCCTCTGCAAATTTTCGTACTTTCGCAGCCAGGCCTTCATCATCCCATTTTCGTTCACCTAGCTCTTCAATCTTTTTTTTATGTATTTCTGTAACATCTTCCATTTTAAAATCACTCCTTTTAGTTCAAGTAGAATATTTATCAATTAAATATTCATAATATCCAATAATGTTAATTGGTATGTGCCTGTCTCTGGATTTTCATGTGCCGTTTAAAAGGGGTAGGAATAACTATGAGTTAACAGTCAATAAGTCAAATCCGCTCTTTTCATCAGGCAAACGCTTTGCATCTACATTTACAATCTCATACAATATTGCTTCCCCTACAAGCCATGTTTTTACACCTGGCCGGAAACATCCTGTAAGGGTTTTTCCTGAACGACCAAGTGATCCATGCATATGCAAAACAGGACTGTCATCTTTGTCAGGGGCAATAATACCTTGAGCATGTACTTCATGTGCTCCGTCAACAGGAATTAACATTGGGTCCGGCGGCATTTCATCAGTATATCTTGGACCGGATACCACCTGACCTGACCCTATACCACCAATAAGTATTATGTGAGCATTAGTAATATTATGTTCTCTGGCAAACTGCTCTATACATCCGGGAAGAATATCTCCTTCTTCAAGACGAATAATAAACGTTCTGCCAGCCTTTCCTTCTGCTGCTTTCATAACGACCTTTCCTGCTTGCCAATTTAATACCCAGTTACCTGTATACGAGTATAGATGTGGTGTTACTTTTATGTCAAATTATTTATAATCAACTTTTGAAAATCTGATTTCTTTTTGAACCTTTTTTGTTTAAACCATTGCTGATCCAGTCATATATTTATTATATTTTGTTTTTAACATAAAAAAAGCTATCAGCGTATAGACACTGATAGCTTTTTTAATTTTAAATGAATAATAAATCTACTTCTTTTTCATTGCCACATTATAATAATCGGGAAACTCAATTTTATCCCTGGCTTCTTCAAGATTCTGAATAACTTCCAGAATTTCATTAGCAGGAGCTCTCAAATCTTTACTTACATCTCTTGCTTTCCTGTAAGCTTTCTTTGCAGTATCCCAGTCTCTGAGATCCCAGGCTGCGTACCCCATCATCATATAAGCCTGCCCTGCATTTTTATACTTATCTGAAAGTTCTTCCACAGCTTTTATTGTCTCTTTATTTCTGCGGGCGCTGTAAAGTATTTTAGCCTTCTCAAACATTAAATCCTGTGAAGGATTCTGAGCTATTATTTTATCAAGATATGCAACTGCCTCATCAACCTTGAAGGCCTGAGCATAACTTTGCGCAATGAGAATATAATCTTCATCTTTTGGTTTTTCAGCACTTTTTAAAAAGCCAAGTACTGTTTTTGCTGTTCTTAATGGCAAGCCCATAAATCTGTAGTTATTTATGAGACTTTTCCATTCCTTTTCTTTTTTAGGAGGCTTTACGTGTGCACTAATTTCATATGCACTCACAACGCCTTCATTGTCGCCCTTTTCCTGGCTCAAATAGATTAAAGTCTGCCAGTAATTATAATTCATAGGAAAATAACCAAGTGCATCCCACAAATATTTCTCAGCTTCTACGTACTTTTCCTGATCCTGACAGATAATGATTAATGAAGAGTACCAGCTTTCTTTCGGGGTGTCAGTCAAACCTATCATCTTTTTTAGAATCCGCTTTGCTTCTTCTAAATTTTCAGACTGATAATATGACTGCATTGCCAGCTCAAGATACTGGGTTTCCTTTGTTTCTAAAGAATCATAAACCTTTTCCATCAAAGGTCCGGCTTCTTTAAACTGCTCGTTACTGTATAGCGAAGCTGCATAATATTTAAGTATATCTTTATGTTCCGGATATATTTTATGTGCCAGCTTAAATACATCTACAGCTTCTTTAAATTTATTTTCATCATACCAGTAGACGCCCAGCATAAGATATACCTGATCGTATATCATATCATCCGTGAAGCCTTCTTTTGCCTTTTCAGTAGCGATATAATCAAGCAGAGCTTTTCTGGCACCGGGAAGATTATTTTCATCATTGGCTAATCTGAAAGCATCGACCATTGCCCGGTTAGCTTCTTTTGAAAGCCGCGGGCCCTCTTCCTGTGCGGTCTGGGTCTGTTCTTTCTTTTCGGCACTGAAAACTGGAGATGATACGAAGACGGCTACAGTAATAACGAAAACGCTAATCAGTAGTGTATAATATTTTTTATGCATATTTTTTCTATTCATATCATTAAATATTAATCAATTGGTTTAAAATTAAATGGCTGCAGTACTATAACGTCAACCGCTTTCCCGTCCTTTTTGGCAGGTTTAAACCTGAATCTGTTTATAGCTTCAATAGCCTTTTCTTCAAATTTTTCTCTGTACTCATTATCCGGTTTAACATAGGCTATTTCAGGCTCTACTACGTTACCTTCTTCATCAACAACACAGCGAACCATTACTTTTGCTTCTATACCCTTAGCTCTTGCTTCAAAAGGATACTGTGGAGTAACGGGTCTTACAGCTCTCGGTGGCTGATCAACCTCATTGAGATTAAATGCCGTGGCAAACAGTGAATTTGATACTTCAAACTTTGTCTCGACCAATCCACCTATACTAATAGTCCCTGCCATTCCACCGCTAAGACCTGAGAGCTGATAATTTCTTTGAGGCCTTGAGCGCTGTTTTTGGGTTTTCTTTGTTTTATTTTCTTTTTTCAATTCTTTCTTTTTAACTTCTTCCCTCTGCTCCTGCTCTGGAGGAGGAGGAGGTTCTGCCTGGCTGATTAAAACAGCCTTGATAACCTCCTTTTGAGGCCTCATCTCAGACAATTTAGTGAGCAACGGAATGCCAACAAAAAGAATTGTTGTTATTACTAGTGCCACAAGGACACTAACAGGTATATTGAATATAGACTTTTTTGTAGTATCCATTGTTATTGTGTCTCTGTCGCCATAATGACGTTTTTGATTCCAGCCAACCTGACCTGATCAAGGACCTCTATTGCTTTTCCAAAACGGCTATCCTTGTCAGCAGTGATAACTACATTACCCTCTGGATTTTCGTGTTTGAATCTTTCCATTGTAGATCTTACAGAGAGTACATCTATCTGTCGACCTTCTATAAATACTGTCCCTTCCTTTGTAACTCCAATAGTCATATTGGTTGCTTCATTTTGTTTACCTGAATCGGCTGCCGGACGATTAACATCGACACCCGATTCCTTTACAAAAGAAGTAGTAACGAGGAAAAAGATCAGCAAAATAAATATCATATCTATAAGAGGGGACATATTCAGCTCTATCTCGTCTGATCCTCTATCTCCCCTTAGTGATGTTTTTCTCATTGGTTCTTCCCTTCAATAAATTTCAGTTAAGAGGCGATATTTGACCTTGATACTCTCAGGCAAAATCGCTTCATCCTCTCAAGCACTCCATTGGACTGGCGAGCTAAAAAAGTAGCCATAAAAAGGCCGGGAACAGCAACAACAAGACCTGTCTGGGTAGTAAGCAATGCTTCAGATATACCACCCGCCAGCTCCTTTGCGTTACCGGTACCGAACTCTGCGATTACCATGAATGTCTTGATCATACCACCGACGGTTCCAAGCAATCCGAGTAGCGGAGCAATGCTTGCAAGGAGTGCGATTGTCCCTACATCCCTCTTAACAAACATTTCCTGGCCTAATTTCAGACTTTCGAGGATCTGCATGTTCATATCAACATCATCCGTTTTTTCGGACATGTATTTATCTAGGATCGTCTGCTGCCAGTATGCACATTTAAAATCGCTGTTGCCAACGTTTTGCATGCATTCATGAACAGGCTTCCAACCTCTATTATACATCTGCAGATCCATAATCTTTTTTATAGCTAGATACCACATCCACAGGCAGGAAATCACCAGCGGATACATTACCCAACCGCCAACCTGCAATTGGTCATAAGCAGCATCTAAAAGTTCATAGATCACTCTAGGCCTCCTTATCACCCTGTTTTATCAGAGTAATGGCGAACGAAGTTCCTTTTTCTTCCATATCATTTATAATTCCATCAACCTGAGACTTCAGGAAGTGATGAATAATCATAAGAGGAACAGCAACTACAAGTCCGAATTTGGTAGTCAGAAGAGCTTCAGAAATACCGCCGGCAAGCATACCTGCATTAGAAGTACCAACTTCCATAAGAACCTTAAATGTGGTTATCATACCGGTAACCGTTCCAAGAAGACCTAGCAGAGGAGAAATAACTGCAAATAGAGCAATTGTGGGTAAGAATCTTTCCAGTTTCGGTACCTGGCGCAAGATTGCTTCCTGAAGAGAATTTTCAAGAACTTCCTGAGTGTGACCGACATTTTCAATAGCACCTTCAAGCATCTGACATGTAGGAATACGGCTCTTTGATGAGCAAAAATTCTTAGCTTCCTGCCAGTTACCCTGGTTTGCCATTGATTTAATATGATCCATAACCTTATCTGAAGCTTTAGACTTGGTACTCAGAACTATAAAGCGCTCAATTCCAAGAAGTATACCGAGAGCTCCAACTATGAGTATAGGCCACATGAAAATACCACCGGCATTGAACTGGTCAACAAGAGTATCTGTCTTGCTCAACTGAACAAAGAATGCTCCATTTGAGAGGTCAACAGGAGCAACTTCGGTCTGGCCTTCAAAATATTCATTAATTGATTTCAGCATGTGGCTTGGAGCATCACCTGTTACGGCAACAAGTCTTCTACCATCTGCTTCAGGAGTGAGAAAACCAACGGATCCGTCAGTTAAACGGTAATATGTGGTAAAACGGCCTATACGTACTATCTCACCTGTAGTAAGCTTTCCATCAGGACCGACAAATTCACCCGTTCTTTTTATAATTTTTGCACTTTCTTCCATTTCCTGGAAATAGAAATCTACAAGTGTCTTGATCCAGTCCATACCCGGAAAACGCTTTGAACTTTTTATCTGGTCAAGAATTTCTATTCTTTCCGGATGTTCAACTGTAATTGGGTTATCACGAGCTTTTGAGATAGCATCTTTTACAACGGCCCTGACAGTACCTTCTATATCATCTATCTCCTGCTGTTCATTTTCCAGATCTTTAATATGCTGTTTTTCTACAGCCAGAAGTTTTTCAAAATCTTTCACCAGCTTCTGGAGATCTCTTTCAGCCTGATCATCTTCCTGTTTCAGATCTGCAAGCTCTTTCTTCAATGAATCCATGTCCATTTTAATGTACTTTTCCATACCGGCGACATTTTCAAGAGCCTTATCCTGTTCCTCATTAACCTCGTTAGCTACCTTTTTCCATTCTTCAGCCTGAGACTGTGCAAAAGCCTGTCCAGAGAAAAGAAATAAAGTAGTAACCGAAAATGCAATTATTTTATTTTTCCAATTTTTTAACATGCTTATATTGCTCCTAAAGGAAGTTCGATGATTTCTGGTGCTTTTTTGGCCAAAGCCATATCAAACGCCTCTTTAAAGTTTTTAACCAGGTTATCAGGCAGGGCAATCCACTGCTTTGTCTTTTTGTCCCACATTCCGATCTGTTTCTCATTGATAGACATATAATAAAGATTTACCCTACCAATCTTCATTAAGGTAACCTGAGTTTCAATACCGTTCAATTTAAGCGTGATATCTTTGATGGGCTGAATCTTGGTGCCGAATTCGGTCTCAAGCTGAAGGCCTTCTGCAAATACCTGACGCATTTTCTCACTCATTTTATAATGATAATTATTTAATGAGTTTCTTAAATTGGAAACACGTGCATTTCTGTCCTTGACCCAAAACGGCAGATCCTGATCAATAAAAGTGGCCATTTTGTCAACGACTTGTTCGAGGTAAGGTTCAAGATTTTTACGAAGAGTCTGGAGCTCATCCTTCTTGAACTCATAGAGCTTTATATTCTCTTTAACACCCTTGATATAAATCCTGTATTTTTCCTGTTTGTACTTTTTCCAGTCGATGTTGAGTTTGTGTTCTCTGATTTCATTTAATACAGAGTCTTTTTCCCAGTTCCAATCATCGGCTTTCACCTGTGCCTTGGATTCCGTGGCAATGGTATTGGATACCTTCTTATGAACTTCTCCCGGACTGGTCTGTGCTGATGCAAATCCACTCCCGATGAAGATAGAAAAAGCCATGGTCCATAAAATACGTTTTATCATGTTCACGCTCCTATTCCTGCCAATTTCCTTTAAAATTTTGTTTAAACACCCTAATAATAAGATGTCGCATTATAAATGTTTTATTTAAAATTACAAACATAATTTTAATAAAACAGAATTATTTCAACGGCAAATTAATTAGCAGAAAAAGAATCCCTCTGTCAAGGCTGGTGAATATAAATAATAAGGCAGTTATAATATGTTAAAACCAACAAGCAATAAACTATCTAACTTTATGAAATAATTATTAATTAAATAAATATAAAAAAGGCGCCCGGTTACCCGGACGCCTTTTATTTTAAAGGTTGTTTTTGAGCTTACACATTTCTACTATTCACTTACACCGACATAGGTCGGGAAGAATCTGCTCATTTCGCCCTTATCTCCACTCGTCCATTCGTTATAGTTAAATCCATCAAAATTATCTATAACGCCATCAGCATATGCAAAACGCTCAGACACATATACTTTATAGAGAGTGTTTGGCTTCAGAGTCAGATATTGCGGATCCCATCCTGTCGGATAGACATAATTACCATAATTATCTTCATCGTTTGCATCAATATAGCCATATGTAACTGCACCATCAGGGTCTTCAAAAGCTATATATAAACCATATGAGGCTGCAGATGGACGATCGGCTTCCCAGGTTACCTGGCCGTAAACAAATGTTGTCCCCATATCAATATCTATTATAATAGGTGCTTCTGCTGATGCTCCAGCTTCTCCAGTAGTACCGAGAGAGAAATCTGCGGATTCAAAATTACCCGACGTTGCACTGGCAGAGATATCAGCACTTTCTGATGGTACGGCAATATAACCATCCGGGACTCCAAGTCCTCTAAATACGCCAAGATCGCTGAGATAGCCATCGCTGTCAGTTGATCCGCCTGCCATCCAGCCGTCACCCATTACCGTTACCTGTGCGCCGTCTACGGCAGCTGCTTCCTCATCTATTACCTGAATCTGTACATATGTTGGATCAAATGATTCAGCTGCAGCCCATTTTGAAAAATGCGAAACTGATCCAACATAGGCAAAAGTATAGTGGGTCGAATCAACAAAACCCATATTATATGCTGTCCAGTCAAGCTGAACTGTCGCACCTTCAATTGATGTCAATGTAAAAGTAACTGTTGCATCTTCTTTCCATACACCATCTGTCTCATCAAAATACCATCCACTGATTGTCTCAGGAACTCCCAGGTGGGCAGATATATCAGCAGGCAATGGATTAAACGGGTTTGTATCAAAACTTCCGCCCGGTACAGGAATTACTACATCCGCTGTACCTGAAGTCAGGTCAAGAGCGTCACCGTTATCATTTACAATTGTTACGTCAATCAGGCCACGAATTCTGAACAGAGTTTCTGAACTGTCAGCTGCGGCGATGCCTTTGAATTCTCCGGGAACTCTATTCATGCCGTCCCCATCTTCCTCAATACTTCCAATATCAGTAATTGTGACTGATGCACCGTCTGCAACAGCACCGGCAGGAATTGTTACAGAAGCATCTCCGTCAGTTACTACAGTGGCTGCTCCGGCTGCTGCAACTCCAGTAGCACCATAGGCAGACAGCATAACAAGGCCGGCTCTGCCATCAGCTACATTGACAGTGTCTTCATCATCAGAAACAAAATATGCCTTCCTGTAGGTTGTTACATACTCTCCGTCTACAAGGTCCTCATATTTCAGCATAACGCTGTCAATGGTTTCCGTACCCCTTGGATATTTTATTGTAAGTGTAAAACTTCCCTGACTGGCTGTAGCGCTGAACTCCTCTGATAATCCCATGGTTGTGACTTCTATATCACCCTGATTATCGCCGTCAGTATTCTGAACTCTTCCTGTAACTGTCCAATGATCTTCCCATTCATGTTCAATCGAGCCTACATCTGTCTGATCGCAGGCCATAGTAAAAACCATGGCTATAAACAACAGCACAGTTGAAAAAAGGCTGATGTTAAGTCTTATATATTTTTTAAGATTCATATTCGGTCTCCTTTTAATTCAAAAGAAATTCTGAGATCATCCGTTTATAATTAACGGCATGTAACCTTTTATTGTTTCCGCTTTAAAAAAATGACTGCGGTTACTAATAAAGTTTAAAACCGCTCATATTCTTTTAAAGCTGGGAACCTGCCTTAACAGCAGATTCCCGCAGTCAGATGCCCTAAAAGTTAAAAGTAAGAGTCACACCAAATGTTCTGGGGGTAATATGGTGACCAGTAGCATATCCTGTCCTGGCAGGAAGACCATAACTCTCCCAGATACTTGAGTATGAAAAATCCGTATAATAAAGACTTGAAAGGTGCGCACTGTTAAAAATATTATTCACCCAGAAACGCGCATTCCAGTTTACACCTTCCGGTACCCAGCGGCTTGACATGTATGTAAGAGATGCATCAGCCGTCCAGTAGTCCGGAAGTCCCGGCATGGTGTATTCATTTTCTGTATACTCAGCCAGAGTCTGCTCAAGGCCTGTACCATTGTAAAATGCATTGGCATTAAAGGATAACATATCCATGCCAATAAAGGTTGTATGAGAATAGCTGAAATTCATACGATAAGGAGCACCGCCGAACTCTTTGCCATCGCGGGACTGCTGATAACTGTCAGTAACTGCAACATTATCATTATCAGGATAACGCGCGTTTATGGCTTTACCAACATGATAGTCTTTATACTCATTATGAGAGTATGTTCCGTTGATAGAAAAAGTATCTCTGGGTGTAATGAGATATATCAAACTCAGGTTGGCACCCATCTGCTCAGCTCCACCGGGGGATATACTGGCTGACTCATTATAAACATAATCATCTGAGTCTATGGTTCCATTACTTTCGCCTTCACCAAGTATTTCACTGTCATAATCCCAGCATGCATCATTGGCATAGGTGTTTGCGCCATCACCATTCGGATCATCCGGATGGTCAGCTACATTGTACTTACACTTATAGGCGCTTACCCATGTGCTATAGTTTTTGTAATCATAGTAATAGGCTGAACCGTTAAACTGAAGACGGTTGTTAAACCAGCGTGTTTTAAAACCAAATTCATATGAATCCATGTATTCGGGGTCGAGTGCCTCTCCATGGTAATCCATATTTCCTGTCTTATAACCCTTTGAATACTGAACAAAGGTCATTACGGAATCAGTTACAAACCAGTTCAAATTAATCTTGTATGTATGCTCGCTCCATTCAGCCTCTGTTGTTGTACCCTCGGTTATCAAATCACCGCTAGACTTTTCAACATAAGGAAACTCATGAGGGAAATTTTCCGGAAAATTATTTACATTCGGGTCTGTACCCCAGCTGCCCGGGTATATACCGTAATATTCTTTCTGATCCAGAGAATAACGATAGCCGACAGAGAGGTTTAAGCTTTTGTAAATCTGATATGCAGCCTGAGCAAAAAGGCCGTATGAGTTTGTATTGATTTCTACCCAGTGGATATTTGCTATATATGCATCTTCTACAACTTTGTCATTCTGTCCCAAAGCACCTACAACCCACTCATATTTGTCTCCGCCGGTTATGGTCTCCTTTGAAAGAAGGCGCACTTCCATAGAATCAAAATGAGCGAAGGTACGGGAATAGGATCCCAGTGTGGTAGGCGGTGCCCAGCCGTAAAGAGCAAATCCGGCAAAATATTGGTCGTTTGTTTCGACTAAATCTCCATTCGCATCAACAAAGGGATTGCCGTCTGCATCAAAATAAAGAGGATTGCCGTCTGCATCAAGCAAATCTGCTCCTGGAGCTGCCTCATAGGTATAATATGGCCTGTAGGGATATGGTGACGGAGACTGCACACTAATCCATGCATTTTTATCACGAACAACACGGTGTCCATATACAGCTACTCCGTATGCAAAATCAAATTCGTGTTCCCACTGTCCCATAACACCCCATCCTTTATTAACTACGCTTGACAAATCCGAAGCGTTGCCAAGATACCAGGCGCTCTGATTGGGAAGGTTAATGACTTTTGTATTCCAGGTCTGAGGAAAAAGATCAGGCACATTTGGGTCGCCAAAATACTGGTCGCCTGAATCAGCATCTGTCTCCACTGTAGGGTCTGTCTGAGCATGGAACCATGCAAAGTCAGGATCTGAGCTGTAAACGCTCCAGTAGTTACCATCTGATTTATATCCGTGGGTCCTTGAACCTTCAGCGTCATAGGTCATAGTGATAGTATCTTTAGTCGACGGTTCCCAGGTAAGAGATACACGGGCGCCCCATGAATTCTGGTCATTGAAACCTGTATCACTGTATCCGTTTCTTTTTATCTTTCTGCCTGAAATACGGGCAGCCAGTTTTTCCACAATCGGAATATTAAGAGCAGCTTCAGCCCTTTTCTTTCCATAATTACCATACTCAAGACCGACATTCCCGCTGACTTCACCCAGGATAGGTTTCTGGGTTGAAATATTCATGCTTCCGCCGGTTGAACCGCGGCCATAAAGGGTACCCTGGGGGCCTTTAAGAACTTCAACCCTCTGAAGGTCAAAAAACAAACTGTCAAAACCAATGGAACGGGTCATCTGAACTCCGTCAAGGTGGACAGCTGTTGATGTTTCATGGATGGGGTTCCAGAGAACATTCTGCTGAAGACCAACATCACGAACACTCAAGATAACCTGGTTACCTGTAGCTGATTCGGTATCTATATCAGGCAGTACTTTTTTGAGATCATAGGCCGTAGTAATACCCAGGCGATCCATCTCTTCAGGTCTGACAACCGAGATATCCATAGGAACCTTCTGTAATTCAGCTTCTCTTTTTTCAGCGGTTACTGTGATTTCCTCAAGTGTAAATTCATCTGTATCATCCTCATCCCCCAGTGCCAATACGGTGTTCGAAAAGCATAAAGCCCCCAACACCATTGCGAGCACAAAATAAGAAAAAACCCAACTCTTAAATTTTAAACGCCTTTTTCCTCCCATAGAAAAACCTCCTATTATTGATCATTGTTTTTTGAAAAAAGGATAGGAACAGATATTTCCCAATAATACCTACTTCTATTCCCCTCCCGCAAATACTTGAAAAACCAGCCATTAAACTAAATGAGTAAAGCTTTTTAAATATTAACGAAAAAACAATCAAACTATCGTCAGCATTGAATATGCAGACGAACAGAAAACTCCTTCCCCTTTTCACTTTCATGAAAACAGGGAGAAAAGCATTCCCCTGTAAAAGATGATATTATTGAAAAAATAAAAAGATAGATTGGAACTTTGAGATCAATCAATTTATCGCACCCGCAATAACTATTTCAATTACTATTAACAGTTTAACCGTAAACCCAAAACTTATCTATTAACACTCGAATCAATCAGAATACGAACATTTCATCAAAATAAAGAATAACTTGAATAAAACAGAATTAAGACGGATAAAACGATAAGACTTAAGTTAATTAAAACTTCTTAATAGTAATCCCGAAAACTCTTCACCGGTTTTTGAATCCCGGGTAAAAGCCCGTTATTACCAGGTTTTAGCCTATACAAAAAAACTTATATTGACTAAATAAAACTGATTTTTAGATACGTTATAGAACGGAATGTAAAATTTCACGAAACATAGAAATTGTCAAGTTTTTTAAAAGAGAAGAGTAATAAACGTATAAATCAAATTACCAGCTGAAGCTTCCGTCTCCAGCCTCGGCCTGCCAGCGGTTTACGCCACAGAAATATTGATGGGGACACAACAATATACTTATTTCAAAATTCATTAAAAGCAACATTCTAATGAACTGCAGTATAGAGAATAAAATAATGTGATATAAAAACGGAAATAATACCAATTGAAAAGGAAAGGAGCCTGTCAAGACAGGCTCCTTTAGTAAGGCAACTGCTAGAAGTTAAAAGTAATGGAAGCTCCAAAAATTCTGGGCTCTACAAATGAACCACCATAGGTTCCTGAATAGGGATCTATAGTTGCGCTTGTCCTGTAGGAATAACTTCCTGCATAATTAATACTGTCAAAATGCTGGCTGTCAAACAGGTTATTACACCAGAAACTCGCAATCCAGCTTGTTCCCTCAGGCACCCAGCGGCTTGAGCTGTAGGTAATTGAAGTACTCATTAACCAGTATTCATCTCTTCCCGGCATAGTATAGGGATTTGAGCTCCCATCATTTACATACTTATCAATCCCCTTGCCTTCATACTGTGCACGTAGGTTGAAATTAAGCATATCCATTCCAAACAAAAACATTGAACGGTTGTAGGATATATTTCCCCTTATTGGAGCACCGCCGAATTTTCTGCCGGTCTCTGGAGTAGTATTATCCCTGTACGGGCTATCAGCATTCGAATAAGCAACAAGCATCGCAGCGGCCATATCATAATCTGTATATTTATTTGATGAATACGTTGCAGAAATATTAAATGTATCTTTGCTGGTTAAAAGATAAATGATGTTAAGGTTAACGCCGACCTGCTCAGACCCGCCAGCAGATACTGCGGCAGAATAGTTATACTCATCATCATAGACGTCATAATCGCCAGGATCATTCGCTTCATCATCAATAACACCGTTATCAGCAAGATCCGCAGCATAGGCATCCCAGTCAATTGCCTGGGCACCTTCTTCATCTGTCTCATCGAGAGGGGCTCTCCATCCATTGAAACATTCATGGAGGAGTGCCACATCTGTGGTGTTCTGGGCAACAGGATCAATCGAAGCAACACTTTCACCGGTTATTGGATTGCCATTGTCGTCATACACTCTGTATGCACGGCACTTGCTGACACTGCCCCAGTCATTATAATTTTTGTAGTCATAATAATAGGCTGTTAAATTTAGCTGAAGGCGGTTATCCAAAAACCTGGATTTAAAACCTGCTTCAAATGATGCAAGCTTTTCAGGTGGGATTACATGTCCCTGATAGTCCATGTTTCCGGTTTTAATGCCCAGTGCATACTGAACATAGCCCATAATTGCCTCAGTAGGTGAATAACTTAGATTAATCTTATATGTATCGTAATCAAGTTTAAAACCGCTGTCTATATCTCTCCAGCCCGGGCTGAGAGGATTATTATAGTCTGGTGCGAACATTGTACCTGCACGACCGTCAAATATTTTTTCATCCCATGAATAGCGGTAACCTCCTGTCAAAGTCAGCTTATCTACTATCTGAAAAGCAGCCTGACCAAATAAGGCAGATATTTTTGTGTTTATATTTACCTTCATAGGGTTAAAAATTCCGACATCAGATTCCCAGAGATCGTCATCCTGATACATATAGCCAGCGACCCACTCATACCTGTCACCCATTGTGATGGTTGCTTTGGATAATAAACGAGCTTCAAAAGAATCTGTTTTTGAATTTGTAGCGCCATAAGTCCAAACAGAAGGAGGACCATAGGGATGCGGGTTAAGCATTATGGTATCCTGATAGGATTTGGTATCATCAATATTCGGAATTGTTTCGCCTAAATATGCAAAAGTGAACCCGGGCATTACACCAACATACTGTTTTCTCTCATGAAGAGCACGGTGTCCGTAAAGAACAGTAAGATAAGCAAAAGGCAGTTCACGGTCATACTGGGCCATAAAACCCCAGCTGGTCAAATCATTAAAATTCATATTAAGAGTGTCAGTCGTAAGCCATTTGCTCTGCCATGGAAGCTTAATCTCAGTAGTCGGTCCGATCTGAGCAACTGCCAAATCAGCTAAACTGGGATTATAGGTATTAGGCACTATAGTCAGATCACCATATGTTCCAAAAACATGCCCTGTCCCTGAGCTTCCATTATTCTCACTGCTTTCCTGGTCCCATACAAGAGTAAACTGATCTTTATCCGTAGGTTCCCAGTTCATTGATACACGACCGCTCCAGGCATCCTGATCACCCCAGCCGCTGTCATTATATCCTTCATGACGGTAAGTACGCCCGGCAACACGAAAAGCAAGTTTTTCTGCCACAGGAATATTAAGAGCTCCTTCAGTCCTGTATAAGCTGAAATTTCCCGCTTCTACAGTCACATACCCGCCCAAATCATCAAGAATGGGTTTCTGGCTGATAAAATTCATAGTTCCAGCTGTTGAACCACGGCCATAAAGGGTACCCTGGGGACCTTTAAGAACTTCCATTCTCTGGAGATCATAAAACATGTTATTAAAACCGTTGACTCTGGTAAGCTGAATACCATCCATATGCATGGCAACAGTTGTTTCGTGAATAGGATTCCAGAAATTGGATCTGACCTCACGAATCTTCACAACTGCATAGCTTCCTGCACTCTGACTTGTCTGAATATCCGGAAGCAGTTCGTCCAGTCTTTCAATTGTCTGGACACCCAGACGTGACATGTCTTCTGTTCTGACAACAGATATGTCAAGCGGAATTTTCTGCAGCTCTGCTTCTCTTTTTTCTGCGGTTACTGTAATTGCTTCAAGAGTAAATGCTTCTTCCTCACCACTATCTTCCTGTGCGAATACATGTCCGGACAGACAAAGAGGTGATAAAACCAATGCCATTACAAAACAACACAAAAGCCAATCCTTAAACATAAAACATCGTTTTCCTCCCATGGAAACTCCTCCTATTTAATCATTGTTAAAAAAAACAGAGAGAAACTGGCAATTCTGAACAATCGAATTGATTTTCTCCCTTGCCAATACCTGAAAACCTGTTCCCCTAAACACCGAATAAAACTTTAAAAATACAAAAGAAAAACAATCACTAAAACTATCGTCAGCATGAAATACGCGGACGAACACAAAACTCCAGTCCTTTTCCACAACAATAAAAAAGGCTGAAATATTCGCTCTTGAATAAAATGGAATTATTAAATAAACAGAAAAAATGAATTGAAGCTTTTAGATCCAAACTTGAACACCCGCAATAACACGATTTCGATTTCGATTACGATTATCAGCTTAACAGAAAGCCTGAAAACTTAACTAACAACACTAGTATCAGAATAGAACATTACGCTTAAAACAAATAACTAACTTGAGTAAAACAGAATTAAGGCAGATAAAACGGTAAGACTTTAATTACAGTAATTTTGAGAGCAGCTCATCAGACTTTAGACACCTGATGAAAACGCTGTTATTACCGATGTCAAATTATACTTTAAAACAAAAAATGGATTTAACAAAAAAAACTTATTGAAATGCGTTTAAGACAGGACAGTAAATTTTCATGAAACTATCAGATTGTCAAGTTTTTTAAATTTGACTATTAAATTACTATATGTGGCGTTTTTAAACACAGGACATCTAATCATAAAATAAAAACACCAACTCAACGCTTTCACCTTTTAAGGCAACTATCATTTTATCTTGACACAAATGAGTTATCCTTTTATGCTCTACTGGTTTTTTTGAGCATCTTCAGCTAAATACAAGCTTCTGTTGTAACTTAAGTATCTATATTAAAAAAACCGGTTTATAAAGTGCTTTTTTTAAGTTAAATCCGGCCGGTAAAATAAAATATTTTCTACTTCAACAAACCAAAAGGAGGACAGCATGAATCGCGTTTTGTTTTTACTCATTATTATTGTGGCTATTTGCCTGAACCAGGCATCGGTCTTTGCCCAGTTTGGTATGGGTCCCCCTCAGAATCCTGCCTTTCAGGGAAAAAAAATCATCAACAAACTGGTCCTTTATAACGCAAGCGAGTATGACAATAAAAAATCCGGTGAAATAATTGCTGCCGAAAAGCTGAAATTGGAATCGATTGAAGCAGCCAGAAACGAAATAATGTCCACCTACAGCAGGGAATGCCCGGTACAGACTTCCATCGGCTCACAGGATTTTGTATCCTTGCTGTCGCCTCTGTTCAAAAATGATGATGGTTCTGCAGACTGGGAGGACGGAGTTCTCGAGTATCAGGCCGCATCAGCTATATCAATATCAGATTCAGCAAAAATATTATGCGCCATGTCCAATAACAGAGGCATGACAGACGCGATAAAGATGAATCAGAAAAAGGCGGATGATGCCCTGAATAAAATATACCAGATGCAGAGCGAGCCTTATTCAAAAAGCCGTCAAGCCGAATATGACAGGGAAGTTAATACCTTTAAAGCCACCAACTATTTTAAAGCCGGAATTTTTGCTGAGGTATTTAAGGATTATGAAAATGCAATAGAAGCCTATACTGATGCAATAGATACTTATCCCGGTTTTTCCGAAGCTTATTTTCAGAGAGCATCAGTATACAGAACAAGGGGTGAAAACGACAATGCAATTGCTGACTACACCCAGGCAATCAAATATGACGGTAAAGAAGCAGACTATTACATTGAAAGAGGCATCTGTTATTTTGAGATGAAAAAGATGGATCTTGCAATGAAAGATCTTAATTTCACAATAAATGCTAAACCTTCAGATGCAGCCCTGTATTCGGCATATGCTGCCAGGGGTAATATATATGAACAAAACAAGGAAACTCAAAAAGCGCTCAATGATTACAGTGAGGCCATCAAACTTAACCCTAACGCTGTAACCATTTTCTTCCGCATAGGTTTACTAAATAGAAAACTCAAAAATTATGAAGAATCGGTCAAGGATTTTACCAAGGTAATAGAACTGGATTCCAGTCACGCCGATGCTTACAATGAAAGAGGGTGGACATATGTACACCTGGGGGACAAGAAAAAAGTACTGGAGGATTTCAAGTCAGCAGCAAAACTTGGATGCCAGAGTGCAAGAGACTTTCTAGACAAGAAAAAAATTGACTGGCAGTAAAAATTAGAATTTAAAAAACAGAGGCCTCATGTATACTCTTTTAACATTGTACACATGAGGCCTTTTTATATTAATATCAGAACACCTCTTCAGTTGTTTACTGTTTAAGCAGTGTATCTATAACCTGACGCATCTCCATCTCTTCAGCAAAAAAATCATCCTGCGCCTCATAACCCGTACCGCGCCGCTCATAAACTCCTCCGAAATTAAAATAGGGGACATAGTCAGGACTCCCGTCTTTTTTAATATCCATATATTTTTCCGGGATTTCAGATTCCTCAACAGGGGTAAGCAGATCATCTCCTGTCACGGTATCGTAGTGGTGAGCCTCTATCAGGCCTTTTTCAACATATTCCAGAACTGTTGAATTAAATGTTTCAGAAATCCACTGACAGTGGGAACAGTCAACCCTGCTGAAAAAAAGAATTACGGGCTGGCCCTTGCTGTTGACATTCAACGGGCTGCCTGTACTTTTAAATGTCTGAAAATTCTTTACAGGTGATGCCTTTTGCCTCTTATCTTCCTCTGTTTTCTTTTTCTGTCCAGCTGTTTCCGGTGCGCCTTCCGAAAGAGTATACCGCTTTATATCAGCTGTTTTTAATAATTGGTCAGAATATTCAAACAGTTTTGATGCAATGTACTCTTCATTAAGATTTTTTTTAATAATACCTTTTACCAGCTCAAAGCTTTGAGACCGTGCATTCTGCTTTGCTTTTATAAAAATAATATGAAAACCGCGTTCAGTTTCAACAACATCAGATATTTTTCCTGCCTCAAGTTTAAACGCCGCATCTTCAAAAGCCGGCAGCAGTGAACCTCGGGTTATTATGCCAAGATCTCCGCCTTCATCCGCTGACCTGTCGGAGGAGTACTGTCTGGCAAGTTTTGAAAAATTGGCAGGCGTGGCAACATCAAGCAGATTTCGGGCAAGCTCCCCTGCCTCATCCCTGTCAAGATCACTCAGACACCCTTTACTGCCTTTATGGCAGATCAGGATATGACTGACTGAGACTCTCTCAGGTCCGTTAAAATAATCATAATTATTATCATAAACTTTCCTGGCATCATCATCTGAAATCTTTACATTACCGAATTTCTTCTCTCCAAGCCTGATAACAATAAGGTTGTCCCTGAAATAACCGGCTACATCCTCTCTTGTTATCTTCAAATCCGAAAGCCTTTTTTTAAAAGCATCCTCTCCAAGGTTGTTAATCTCAAGATACTTTCTGATTTCCTTTTCGACTTCAGCCCTGCCCGCAGTTATATTCATGCTTCTGGCTTCCTGTATTAAAAGCTTTTCAGTTATGTAACTTTCGAGATAGGAATTAAGCGGCAGCCGTTCATTAGTACCTGCCGGTGAACCGGATATCAGCAAAAAGATATTATAACGTTTTATAAGATCATGGGTAGATATCGGGACACCATTAAGCTCGGCCACAATATTTGAATTGATACTTCCATCCTGTTTTTTGGGTTCAACGCCTTTATCTGCGATCCTGCCGTATGCAAAACCGGAATACCCGGCATAAAAAATTAAAAACAGCAGAACAGCATGAATAAGACCAGAATAAAACCGTGATTTTCCTTTTAAGCTTCTTTCAAATAAACACATAGGTATTAATGGAACTCCTTTAATTGGAATCCGGGAAGGTAAATAAACCGGAATGTCAATGACACTGCTGCAGGATAATATTGAGGGTTCCAACCTTTGTCAAGATCGCAGGAATTTTGTTATTTATTCTTTAATACATGGTGTAAAACAGACTGATCCGGATCAGCTTAATACTGTGAAAAGACTTATAAAAGATGTAAAGATATAATATATCCTGTCCTGAGGCAGACAGATCGGCTAACCGATAAAACCGGCAATTACAATAAGGGTAAAAACAAAAGAAACAAGACCGGGAGTCCGATCCATAAAAAAGGCTATCTTCTCCCTGACTGTGTCTTCGGCTATTGTATCTGAATTCATTTCCTTTTCTCCTTTTTAAGTTGTTTTACCCGTATATATAGCATCTATTGTGCCAGAAGGAGTAAAAAGGATTTTAATCCATAATATCAATAAGCTACAAAGCCAAACTGCATTCAGATATTTTCCACGATAAGCCCTATGTAATTTATTTCGCCACCATATGGTATTCTAAACCACCAAAGACAGGTAATAATTTCTTATTTAAAAAACAGGAAAGCATATGAAGGCAACAGGGTAAAGGTAAAAAAAGATGCAGTATAAATTGATGTTAATATTTTAAAATCAGCCCGCTGCCCGCTGATCGGCTTCTCTGAATCTCTCGGCAAGTGCACGTATGAATGGTCCCAGCCATGATCCTGTATCAAGTTCCTCTTCAAAATACTGGCTTTTTATTACAGCAACAGTAACATTATTAACAGCTTCAACACTTGCTGACCTGGGTTTATCGGTCAATATGGCAGTCTCTCCAAAAACCTCCCCGACTCCCATTATACGAAGTTCAACATTCTCTCCGTCAACGTTTTTAAAAGCACGGCACTCACCGGAACGTATGATGTATGCTTCGCTGCCGGTATCTCCTTCACGCACTATGAGGGCTCCCGCCCTGTATGTCCGGCCCGGGAATCTCTCACTTCCTTCAAGGAAATCCTCCAGCTCACTCTCAAGCTCTTTAACAGACTGATACCTGTCAGCAGGATCTTTACTCATTGCCTTCATGGTTATTCGCACAAGGCCAAGGGGAAGAGGATAATCCACCTTTTCATCCGGAGGCAGAATCTCACACATTCTTGCATTAATAACCATTTCACGAAGAGTATCTCCCGGGATAGGCCTGTCACCGGTAAGAATCTCATAAAGAATTGCCCCGAGCGAAAAAATATCACTCCGCTCGTCAATATCTTTCAAATCGCCATGAGCCTGCTCAGGAGACATATAACAGGGTGTCCCGAAAATATTACCCTGAGCTTCCTCCCGTATACTGTATCTTTTTCGTTTTTTTACATCCGGGATATCCATTTGAGCAAGGGAAGATATTTTTTTACTTATTACACGGGCAATACCCCAGTCCATAAGGTAAACCTGCCCGAAATCGCCAACCATTATATTATCAGGCTTCAGATCACGATGTATTACGCCTTTGCTGTGGGCATAGGATACTGCGTCGCAGACCTTGAGCATAATCCGGATAAGATGGAAAATATCTTTATCGGTTCTTTTTGAAAGGTCTTTTTCATTGATAAGCTCATAAAGGACTTTCCCCTTTACTTTTTTCATAGTAAAAAAAAGCCGTTTCTTTTTATCTATACCGAGCTCATATATGGGAATTATATTAGGATGATCAAGCTGGGCTGTAATCTGGGCTTCCACAACCATTCGGCTGAGTTCATACTCGTCCTTGATTTTATCATCACGTACTACTTTCATTGCTATTTTGCGAAGCAGGTTAGTATCTACAGCTTCCAGCAGCAGGGACATTCCTCCTTCTTCAAACTTCTCACCTGGAAAGAGACGCTTTTCATTTTTATTCTCGGGTTTCAGAGTATCTATATATACAACATCTTCAGACATATTATTTTTGTCGATTTTATTAAATCTATTCCAGTGAAAGTTTGTATGAAAGCCCGAAAGAGTTATTGGGCTGCGCCCTTACCATGCTGATATTAAATGAATAATAGTGATTGGCAAACTATAGAAAACCAGTCTTTGTAAGTCAAACGAAAACAGGGAGGAAAAGACCTTTGAGAAATAATCCATAGACAGGATGCTGCGAACAGCATGATTTAAATTATATTCCGCTGATTGAACGCCAGGAAACCCTTTCTCTTAAAAAATCAATTTTTATTCCTTTTTCAGAAGATCCCCAGATACAGCTTTTTGTACTTAAAACCTTGTCTTCACATAAATCCGGATCACCCAGGATATCCGTTACCTGCTTATAACTCATACCTATCCTGATCTTTTTAAAATTATCTTTATTTACCCTGCTGCACCCTGCTAACAGAACCGCTGCAAAAAGGTATACTATCAGTATCGCATAACGCCTTATTTTAACTGTTTTTTTCACACTTGCCTCACCTTATATTTATGGGCGGCTTTATCGTTCCATTAAATCAGCTTCCAAAAATGCCGTTATTTTCTGCCGAAACGCCTGATGCTCTTGTCATAAGAGGCCCGAAGAAAAGTTGCACGCACATTCCAGAAGCAATGTAAGCTTGAACATTTTTAAAGCCGAATATTTCTATCTGTTTTTTTATGAAACTATCAAAAGAACGGAAAACCGTTATCAACCGGTTCAAAAAGCAAAACACGTGCCTGAAAACAAAGGGACAGCATAAAGACATATCTCACCGTTTTAATTAGACTTATTAAACAAGCATATTTTGTAAAAAAAAATTAAAAACAAAAACTGTACAAAAAAACATACAAAGAAGGACAGAAAAACCGGAAAAAAACACAAAACTTGCAGAACACTCGAAAGACAAATCACAAAAAAACCTTAAAGATTGACATGTATTATGCAAGGCTTTATTTTTAAGGTTAAATTAAATAGTTTCACTATAAGGAATTACAAATATTTATTTAAATATGCAAATCCCTTAACAGGTAATTTAGGATTTAAAAAAGGGAGGAAATACAGAAATGTATCAGTTCAAGCCAATAAGCGAACGCATGCAGCTCATGCATCAGTTGATCCGTGACCGCGTGATCCAGAGTGATTCTGAAACCGCAATGATCACTACCCGCTGCTTTCAGGAAAACGAAAATCTAATACCGTTTTTAAGACGTCCGACAGTATTAAAGGCCATATGCGAACAGATGACAGTGCGGGTCGAAGACTTTGAGATGATCGTAGGAAACAGCAGCAAAAACTTCTGCGGCGCAGGATACACTCCTGACTGGGGCGGAGGAGCATGGATTCCCTATGTTATAGATGCAGGTGAATGGACACTCCGTGAAGACGGACTGTATCACAATCCTGATGAGGAGGAGCTTAAGATGTCCATAGCTCCTGAAGACTATGAAGACCTTGTGTCCATCAGCGAATACTGGAAAGGCCGAACTTACAATGATATTGCGGCAGCCTGGCAGCCTGAAGGCTATAAAGAACTGTGCCGAATGCAGGTTTCAGCTACAAGAGAAGGTATGCCGCTTCTTATGATGCCTTCCGGGCACCTTACTCCCGGCTTTAAAAAAATTATCAATAAGGGTTATGCTGCCATACGTAAAGAGGCCCAGGACTGGCTTGATTCACACGTTAACAACCTCATGGGCGAAGATGCCAACAAATGCATGTTCTACAATGCAGTTGTTATTTCCTGTGATGCTGCCACAATTCTGCTTAAACGCTACGGAAAAAAGTGCCTTGAGAAGGCCGCTTCATGTGAAGACCCAAAACGAAAGGCCGAACTAGAATCCATGGCGGACAGCCTGGAATGGATTTCCGAAAACCCGTGCCGAACCTTCAGAGAAGCCTGCCAGGCTGCTATAACATACCAGTACATACTGCGTCTCAGCTTTATAGGTGATGTAGGATCATTCGGCCGTTTTGATCAGTATACCTGGCCCTTCCTTAAAAAAGATCTCGAAGAAGGAAGATTGACAGAAGATGAAGCCCAGGAAATCGTGGACTGCTTTTTCATGAAAATCAATTCAATGTATGCCGGCGGATACGGCGAACTTGTTAAAATAATCGGTATCGGAAACACATATCTTCACACTACAGTGGGCGGAGTTGACCCTGAAACCGGCGATGACGCCAGCAATCCTGTAACCTATATGGTACTGGAAAGCCTGTCCCGTTTAAGCCTGCATGACCCAACAATATCTTTGCGTGTTAACCCCAATACCCCGGAAGATTTGTGGGCGCTGGCTCTTGAAACATCAGCAAAGGTAGGCGGCCTGCCCCTGTTCCAGAACGACGAGATTATTGTACCGGGCATAATGAAGGAGCTGGACTTTACCCTTGAAGACGCCAGGGATTATGCCATTATAGGGTGTCAGGAGATCACAGGTTCAGGCAATGATTACTCTGCGGCAAACGGCGTTGCACCGCCCCATGCATCCATTCACTACAGTGTACTGCTTGGCATGGCCATCAACGACGGTAAAAACCCCATTAACGGGGAACAGAGCTCAATCCATACAGGCTACCTGTATGATATGAAAACCTTTGACGAGGTAAAAGAGGCCTGGCGCAGGCTGGCCAGCTATTACCTCAAAGCCCAGGTAAGCCTTAATAACTATCTGGAATACCTAGTTCAGTACCACACACCGCACCCGATGCTGTCCATCTCCATCGACGGATGTATGGAATCAGGCAGGGACTGCACCTGGGGCGGAGCCAAGTACAACTCCTACGGCGGAACAGCAACCGGTCTTGCAACAGTGGCTGACTCTCTGACCGCAATCAAATATATGGTCTTTGACAAAAAGCTGTGCACCGCAAGAGAACTTTATGATGCAGTTATGGCCAACTGGGAAGGCTATGAGGACCTGAGACAGCAGATAATCAACAAGGTACCCCACTTTGGTAATGCTGATCCATATGCTGATGAACAGATGAACTGGGTCATAAATACATATTATGATACATGCAAAGAGTGTTTTTCCACACGTACCAGGAAATTCAAATCCGGGCTGTACGGGGCTGCAGACCATGTGGGCCAGGGATACACAACCTGGGCAACACCTGATGGAAGATTAACAGGAACTCCGATTGCGGATGCGGCATCTCCGGTTCAGAGCCGTGATACAAACGGACCTACTGCCGTATTTACCTCGTCACTTTGTTATGACCACAAAAAATTCATGGACGGAGTATGCCTTAATATTCGACTCCACCCATCTTCACTAAGCCGTGAAGACGGAATCACCAAGGTACGCGACATGGTTAAGGCCTATATGAACAGCGGAGGGGCCGAAGCACAGTTCAACGTTGTTTCTACCGAGGCACTGCATGAGGCACAGAAAAATCCGGATGAACACCGTAACCTGGTTGTAAGAATTGCAGGTTACTCAGCGTATTTTGTAGAACTTACCCGCGACTGCCAGAATGACCTCATTTCACGTCATGAGAATGTAATATAAACAAAATGAATGCTTCCGGCTTAAATGGCCGGAAGCATTTTAAATTAAAAGCCACTCAATCCCCCTGACAGCCTGACAGAATTAAATTCCTTCTATACCAATACTTACCCTTCAGAGGTTTTAACCTGCAGTTTCACTCACAGGTAATAAAAAGAATAAAAAATGGGATTGTAATGTTATTCTGAAAACTACATAATAATTCATCTTGCAAATCACACAAAAGGAAATCAAATTGAGCAGCAATAAAAGCAACACTGATTCTATCGCAATTAATGAAGTGCAGCTGGTTTTAGCGGAAAAACGAACGTCTCTCTCTGTTATGCGTACAGGCATAGCGGTTTTGGCTTTACCGATGTCAGTTATGAGTGTTTTGATAGCCACTTCAAAATACTACGATGTGCTCCATGTCCTGCACTTACTTATTCCTCTTGCAGTCATAAACTTTCTTTTAATTGTATTTGGAACCTACTTAATCATCCGCTCAATAATCAGAATGAGGCATTATGACAGCTTTATCAGTAATATAAAAAAGAAACACAGTATAATTGCAGAATATATAGAATAATTTACAGCAGATGTGCTTTTGTCTAAAACCTTAAACAGCCGGCAGACCATGCAGATACGTGCCTGTATAATAAAACAGCTTATCAGATTTCTTACTCTATCATTTGCCGGATTACTGTTTTTACTTATCTGCCCTGCCCGTGCCCTTTGCAATAATGCAGAACCATCAAATAATAGCCCTCAGACAGATACATATGAAAAAGAGAACAGCACTCACCTGAAACGGCCACGGTTTATATCGGTCACCCTTAAAAACCCGTCAGAAGCACTTATCACAGGAGAACCAGGTTTTATTGAGCTGGACGCCCGTATCAATAAGACAGAAAAACATAAAATCGAAGAAATGTTCTGGAATAAAAATCTGGAAAATCCCCTTACCATCTGGTTATCAGCTCCGCCTGAAAGCGGTATAAAGTTTTTTGATCGAAATACCAGGGACAAAGGCTTTCATAAAATAACTTTGAAATGTAAAGCAGGTGAGAACCCAGACCCTGAACTTATAAAAATAAAAGTAAAATACCTTGCAGCCCCTGATACAAAAACCGGAAACCATTCTTTCGAATTGAATATATCTGCAGATCTTTTAGACAGCTCACAAAATCTCATTAACGACAGCGGAACCCTGATGCTTGATTTTGAGGTAGATACTCCCCTTATAACCAAATTGATAATGCTTGCAGTCGTAGCAGTTGTGATTTTGTTTTTTATTATGGAATGGGTCAGGGTGGATGTTGCTGCAATTCTTGTAATGGTTCTGCTGCCGCTTTCAGGCCTGCTGGATTCAGGCGAAACATTTCGAGGACTCAGCAGTAATGCTGTAATTGCAATAATAGGAGTCATGATAATAAGCTACGGCCTTAACAGAACCGGGCTTGTAAACCGTGCAATAGAGCCCCTGTTAAACTTTGTTGATAAAAGCCCGAAACGTCTTGTTGTTACATTCTCATCCATAATCGCATTCCTTTCAGGCATTATGCAGAATACAGGTGCTGCAGTGTTGTTTCTTCCGGCAATAAAATTTATCGCATCCCGCAGGCTTAAAATACATATATCAGGGGTATTAATGCCCATAGGCATGGCAGCAATCCTCGGCGGCACACTTACCATTATAGGCACAAGCCCGCTTATTCTTTTAAATGACATCCTCCCGGAAGGTATGGAAAAAATCGGTTTTTTAGAACTTACTCCCATTGGTTCAGCCCTTGTAATCGGCGGGATAGCATATCTTTCAACTGCAGGGATAAGCCTGCTTAAAAAAAATACTGCACAGTATAACAGTTCTGAAAAAACAGATAAAATGATTACACTGGATATAAACATTCATCCATACCCTGATCTTAAAGGCCCCTATGAAATCAATATTCCGGCTGACTATCAGCCGGGCAGCAGGGAACAGAAGATAAGAAGGATTACTGATAAGTACCGAATCAATGTGGTTGCCATTGGAAGATCGCAAAACTCAATAGAGGAGGCTCCGCCCCATAAAACCCTGCTCGCTTCAGGTATGTCTTTGTGTGTATATGGAGAGGAAAGGTTAATAAGAAGTTTCTGCGATGACTACGGGCTTATCCTGTTAAGTGAACCCCAAATTTTTAAAAACAGCATGTTCAACCCGTCGGTTTCAGCGGTTGTGGAGGGAATTTTATCTCCCTTTTCAGTGATGATCGATAAAACAATGAAGGATATAAAATTCAGGGAGGCTCATGATATATCAGCACTGGCGCTGCACAGAAACTGCGAAACATATTATAAAGATTTTGATAAGGTTCCCTTAAAAGCCGGTGACAAACTGCTTCTTCACGGGACTCTTAAAAAATTAAAGGAGTTTAATGATTTTGACCGAAACTTTGTTTTTATAACTCCCTTTGAAAAAGATTTTCCCGAACCCCAAAAGGCAGGGCGGGCACTGGCCTGTTTTTTTATATCACTGATAATGATGATGGTTTCAACTTTCCATTTCAGTAAACTTGACTATAACCCCATCCCCCTTTCGGTATGTCTTATGACAGGCGCACTGGGCATGATTCTTTCAGGTGTAATAAAAATAAATGAAGCATACCGCACAATAGACTGGCGGACAGTCTTTCTTCTTGGAGGACTGATTCCCCTTGGCATTGCCATTGAACAGACAGGTACAGCCCGGTGGATTGCAAAGGGTATTATTCTCGCTGTCGGCAGCCATATGTCCGCGCCTCTGCTGCTGATTCTGCTGGCTGTTCTTTCCTGCGGCTTTACAATGGTCATATCAAATGTCGGCGCCTGCGCCCTGCTAGTCCCATTAAGTATATCACTGGCAAACCAGGCCGGCGTTGATCCCAGAACAGCAGCCATTGTGGTAGGCATAGGAGTATCAAACTCCTTCATACTTCCGACACATCAGGTAAATGCACTGTATATGGGCGCCGGAGGATACAGCGCAAAGGATTATATAAAGGTGGGATGGGGGCTCAGCCTGATATATATTGTGATCCTTTTTGCCATGTCATACCTGTTTTACCTGTAATAAAAATGGTTTCAATAATCCCCGTCAGAATATTTTTTCGAAGATGAAATTTATCTAATCCCCCTCTAACAATCTCCTAACTCACAAGGCACATAAATAATACCGCTGTGTGTTTTAACAATCTCAATTCTATAAAAAGGAGAATTTCTAAAATGAAAAAAATTTTATCAAGCTTGTACCTGCCCCTTCTTTCCTGTGTTGTTTTCTTAATATTCACAAATCAGGCCATGGCTGACATTTATATCACCGAATGGATGTATAAAGGTGACGGACCTGAATTTATAGAGCTCACCAATACCGGAGATGAAGCAATTGACCTTACGAACTGGTATTTTATGGATGATCACTATGACACAAACACATTTGATCTCTCGGCTCTGGGAACTGTTGCAGCAGGAGAGTCTGTAATCATCACCGAAGAAGCAGTGGAATATGTAGACACTTTCTACTCTGACTGGGGACTGGATGCTTCAGTAAAAGTTCTTGCCGGACTCGGAGAGAATGACATTGGAAACAATATCGGTGGAAGCGACATTATTAATATCTACAATGCCTCCGGTATTCTGGTAGACAGCCTGGCCTATGAAAAAGACACAATTCAGACAAACGGCGCCAGCGGCAATCCTTTAAGTATGGCAGCCCTGGGTGCTGATGATGATTCGCTCTGGGTTCTTTCATATGAAGGAGATGTATACGGTTCATGGTCTTCTGCAACAGGTGATGTGGGTAATCCGGGCGAATTTAGTTCAGTACCCATACCAGGCGCACTCTGGCTCCTTGGCTCAGGCCTTCTCGGAATAATGGGAATCAGGCGCAGAAAAAACGCTTAATACATTGACCGCAAACATCTGTTATATGGAGATAGATTTAATATGATAGGACTTATGAAATCAATATTAATAAAAAGCACTCTGCTTCTGGCTGCACTGTTTTTCTGTCAGACAGCAACTGCCTGCCAGACAGTATCCGCCGGAATCCTGGACCTTTCAACCTATACCCTTTCTGGCACATACAGGCTTCCAAGAGGAGCAAGCTACGCAAAAGAGGCTTCCGCTGTCACATACAACTGGGATACCGGGACCCTATTTGTTGTCGGAGACGAAGGTGATGCCATAGTTGAAGTTTCACTGACCGGGGAGACCATCGGCAACATGATCCTTGATGATTTCGACGATACAGAAGGTCTTACCTATGCAGGTAACGGCCAGTTTGTAATCACGGAAGAGCGTCTTCGTGAGGCATTTATTTTAACCTACAGCGCGGACGCAACCGTTGACAGTGATGATCTTGCCTCAGTTGACCTTGGCTCTACAATCGGTAACATCGGTATAGAAGGAATATCCTATGACTATGCCACCGGTGCCTTTTACACGGTAAAGGAAAAGGATGACCAGGAAGTGAATATAAACAGCCTTGACTTTACAACAGGGGAAGCCCAGATATCATCCCTGTTCGATACTGACAGCCTTGGCCTTGCTGACCTGTCAGATATACAAAGCCTGAGCATGCTCGGATTAACCGATAACCTGCTTATCCTCAGCCAGGAATCAAAAATGCTTCTGGAAGTGGATATGGCTGGAAATATCCTCAGCAGTTACGACCTTGACGGACTTGTTACATCCATTGAAGGAGTTACCGTAGATGAAACAGGGGACATCTACCTGGTGGCGGAAAACGGCACGGTCCCTCTTATGTACACCCTGAGCGCTCCGAGTCCGGTCCCTTTGCCCGGCACCCTGATGCTTTTGGGCAGTGCACTGGCCGGTTTTATTGGATTGAAAAGACGCAGTAAACATGTCTGATATTTAATTAAAATATGAGACAGGTTAAAAACCTGTCTCTACTCAAAAACAGGGTAATCCCCTTGCTTAATCATTTTTTACATGTAAAAGAATATTTAACAGCATCAACAGGGCACACATTAAGACACCTTGCACAGCTGAAACAGTCTGCAGGAGCAATGCTTCCATTCACCCTTCCCTTTGCCGCTTCAAGCGGACATGCCTTTATGCACGCACCGCACTCTGTACATTTTTCCCGGTCTATTTTGATCCTGAAAATGCTTATGCGCTCTACAATCCATGACACAAACCCGAAGGGGCAGATAAACTGGCAGAAGGGTCTGTAGGTAAAAAACGAAAAAACAATAATGGCAATCACCATAACCAGTATGCTCATCAGCTCAAATTCAAGGTTAAAGAGGTTAAAAGGGTTAATGTAGTGATAAATCACCATCCCCTTTTTACCGCCGGCAATACCGAAGAGAAAGACCAGCATAACGATAAAAATTGCAGTCCTGATTATATTGGTAAAAACAAATGGAAGTTTTTTCTTTTTTATATTTTTAAACAGGGGAAGTTTATAGATAAGCTCCTGAAGTGAGCCCATGGGGCATGCCCATCCGCATATAATCTTGTTGCCGATAACAGCGAGCAGAATAAAAAAGATAAATGCCTTAACCTTGTTTAAAGGATCGGGATAGAGCCCGACCATGGATTTAAATACCTTTACAATTCCTTCCATGGGATTTGGAGATTTCCCCAGCATAAAACCGGCAAAAGCAAGCGAAGCCAGCATAAAAACTGTGTATATCACAGGCGGATAATAAAATTTTCTTTTTCCGGCAGGGGCATTTGCCGGCACTCCAAGCCATACAAGGTATACCAGCCCTCCCAAACATAGAGCCCCGTAAAAATAGTATTTAAGGGTGGTATCAATATGAGAAACAAGATGCTCAACCACATGCTCAAGCTGATCTTCTTTAATACCCAGCTTGTTCATCGGTTTTGATTTTGGTGTATCCAGGGGCAGCCTCAATTCCTTTGCAAGGGCCTTTCCGGTTACACCCAGTCTGGGCGCCAGCTCCTTTAAGGTCATTTCAGTACTGAATTTTATATTTTTATTCTGCTTTGAAGGAGGGGCTATAAAATAGCCGGCTGTAACTATGGAGATCATTATAAGAAGAGTAAAACAGAGAATTACCGCCTGTTTTTTTGACAGGCCTTTATACCAGCTCATAAATAACATTTGTATCTCCCGATCAGTTAGTAGTCAGTTAAGGAAATTTTTCCTCTGAATTTTTTAGTCCGGCTTCGTTTCTGCTTTGTTTCAAGCCTGCGCAGTTTTGATGCTTTTGAAGGTTTTGTCTTCACCCGGTATTTGGGAGCTTTTGTTGCGGCAACAATCAGTTCAGCAAGTCTGTCAACCGCATCCTGCCTGTTCTGCTCTCTTGTTCTGTGTCTTTCAGCCCTTATTACAAGCACCCCGTCCTTTGTCATCCTGCTTCCGGCAAGCTTGATGAGACGTCTTCTAACGGGTTCAGGAATGGATGTACTGCTGTTAACGTCAAATCTCAGCTGCACCGCAGTCGAGACTTTATTGACATTCTGTCCGCCCGGTCCGCCTGACCTTATGAAATCCTCTTTTATTTCTTTCTCGGAAATATGTATATCATCTGTAATTTCTATCATGACAGCTTCCTATTCTTCCATTTTTTCAAAGGCGTATGCGGGGCAGAAAAAATCATCAATACAATACCCGCAGTCATTGCATTTTTCGGAGACAATTTTTCTCCTGTCATTATCGCCGTCAACAATTGCATCCTGAGGGCATTCACAGATGCAGCCGCCGCAGTTAATGCAGTTATCATTAATTCTGTATGCCACTCAAAGCTCCTTTTGTTTTTTAACATTGAATATTGGCACTGCCGTTTGTTGTCAATATAATAATTCTACACTAATCACCGCGAAACAGCTTTTGAATGAACTGTTATGCCGGCGGTTTTCTATTGACATAAATTATTGAACTCCATATAATCACTGCGCAACATAAAAAGGGATTTATTATCAATAACTTAAGGGACCTTTCCTACCTGAATGGGCTTTAAGATAATAACCTTCAAAGAATCCGTTACGGCAGATTATTACACCTGCCGAAATTGTTTTTTAGACATCATGTAGCAGAACAGGAAAAACCGGAAATATTTAATACAATAAAGATCAATTATTAGCACTTTTTAAAAGGAGGTAGGGTATGAAAATTAAAGCAGCTATCGTAAAAGAAAAATCGGCACCATTTGTCATCGAAGACGTGGAACTCGATGAACCAAGAGACAATGAGGTATTGGTACGCATGGTAGGATGCGGTCTTTGCCACACCGACCTTTCAGGTCAGCATGGACATTTACCTGTAAAATACCCGGCAGTATTCGGACACGAAGGTTCCGGCATTGTCGAAAAAGTTGGATCGCTGGTAACAAAGGTTCAGCCAGGTGATCATGTAGCAATGAGCTATATTTCATGCGGTGCCTGTCAGCCCTGTATGGAAGGCCATCCCACAAACTGTGACAACTTTTTCCCATTTAACTTTTTAGGAACCCGTCCCGACGGCAGCACCTACATGAAACAGGGCGACCAGACTGTTTACGGTTCTTTCTTCGGCCAGTCATCATTTGCATCACATGCGCTTGTCACAGAAAGAAATATCGTAAAAGTACCCAAGGATGTTCCGGTTGAAATGCTTGGACCTCTGGGCTGCGCTCTTCAGACCGGAGTCGGGGGAATATTCTACTCACTTAAGGTTAAACCCGGTTCTTCAATTGCCATTTTCGGCGGTACAGGTTCTGTTGGTGTGAGCGCGATAATGGGTGCAAAAGTTGCCGGTGCTACAAAAATAATTGTTATAAGCCGAAGCGATGAAAAAATGAAAAACACAGAACAGTTCGGCGCAACCCATTTTATAAACTCCAAAAACTGTGATCCTGTAGAAGAAATTCAGAAGATTACAGGCGGCGGTGCTGACTACTCTCTCGAATGTACAGCAATCCCCGAAATTCTCAGCCAGGCAGTTGACTGCCTTAAAAAGGGCGGTGTATGCGGACTTATAGGCGCTGCTCCCATGGGCGTAAGGGCAAGCATTGATATGCAGAGCCTTCTTAACGGCCGTACAGTTGTAGGTATTGTTGAAGGTGACGCCACCTCAGACATCCTGCTTCCGATACTGATCGATCTTTACAAACAGGGACGTATGCCTTTTGATAAAATGATCAAATACTATCCCTTTGAAGAAATCAATCAGGCAATAGAAGATGCGGAAAAGGGCGTAACATTAAAGGCTGTATTACGTTTCAGCTAGAATTTTCTGCAATATAACATATAAAAAAGGGATGTGATTACTCACATCCCTTTTTTATTTTGTCTCTTTTTAAGGGCACGATGCCTCGTGCCCCTACAGCTTTTCCGGTTTTCTCTTTTCTGATTCCTCATTCCTTTTTTGGTGCAGCTCCCAGCAAAGTACTTATCCATGCAGTTTCTTCAGAACATGAAAGAGCTATTTTAATTGTCATTGTTAAAGGTATGGAAAGCACCATCCCCACAGGACCCAGCACCCAGCCCCAGAAAACCAGAGAAAGAAAAACAACAAGGGTAGAAAGTCCGAGCCCGCTGCCCATAAACTTCGGCTCAATAAAATTGCTTACACTGATATTAATAACGGCATATCCGCCTGCGGTAATAAGCGCTGTCCCGTAACCCGCCTGCACAAGGGCCAGAAGTATGGCAGGGATGGCTGCTATAATGGAACCTATGTTCGGCACAAAATTAAATATAAAAGCAAGAAGCCCCCACAAAACCGGATAATCCACTCCCATTACCATAAGCCATACTGTCACAAGTGCTCCTGTTGCAAGGCTCATATATGTTTTAATAACCATGTAATGGTTAATATTCTCCATGATTTCTTTAATGTGATTAAAGGTAAACCGTGAGCCTTCAAGCGCATTATTTAATTTGGACGGTAAGGAGGCTGCTTCAAACAGGATAAATACAATAGTTATAATAATAAGAAACGCATTGCTAAGCAGGCTCTTAAGGTTGGCAAGTATCCATGATACAAACCGCATTGCAGCGCCCGGGTCTACATTTTCCATAATCTCCATGGAAAAAGGGATTTCAAAACGTTTTATGAATGCTGACGCCATGCCTTCCAGGTGTTTGAGTTTTTCCAGGTACACAGGCAGAGACTGTGTAAAATCCTGAATACTGCTCTTTAGTAAAAGCCCCATCAAAAAAACTGCTCCCAGAACTGACACACTTACAAAAAGCAGGGAGAGAAGCATTGGTATCTTTTTCCTGTTGAGCCAGTAAAGAAGTGAGCTGGTAATTATTGATATAAATATGGCAAAAAAGAATGGGACAAGAATATCTTTAGCAGCTTTCATTCCTGCAATAATAATTACAAATGATGCAACGGTGAGCATCATTTTCAGTGCATTAGGCTGTTTTTGAATGGGCTGCGACATAGAAACTATCCTTTTTATTTATTTTACAACCCTCAGCCTGTGTGTTTCATGGAGTTTGAGCCACAGTTCTCTTATTATAAGAGCCGAAGCTCCCTGCCAGTCCAGCTCACTGTTATTACTGATATGCATGCATGACTGCATCAGGGGTTTATTGCCGGAATCAAGTCCGAATTTTTTACATATAAACAGCAGCAGGTTTTTTGACGGATAAATAATATCGGATTCGGAAAGCCTTGATATAGTAACCATTTCTTTTTTGGTCATCATGGAAACAAGAACATCCACTGCTTCTGCAACGCATTTCGGCTGGTTTTCCGCTATTTTTTCAGGTGGGGGATAGAGAACCGATTTCATTATACTAAGAACAGTTTCATATATATCAGGGTTTTCGCTAGCTCTGGAACCGGCAACATTAAGTGTCTCTATCTTACGCACTCCAAGCCATGACCTTATAATCTCCACAGCCTTATATTCGCTTATCTCATTTACATCAATATGAAGACAGGGCTTGAGATGCTTTCGTGCAAGTTTTTTTGTAAGAGCTGATCCACCTGCGGGTTCTCCCTTGCTGAATAAAAGAGTGCCGTCCGAGTCCATTACATTAAGCTCTGTCCTCTGATCATAGTCAATGGCATTTATCTCTTTCATGTTATATCTTTTAGATAACCTGCCCTTTTCCGTCATCCTGCCCAGAGGTACCCATCCGCCGTGTTCAACTCCCATTTCAATAGCAGCATCAAGCGCTGCCTGATCGGCGCCGGTCTGTCCGCCCGAAATAATTTTTTTAATATCCATTCCCGTTATTCTTTCTTTACTGTAATTAACCTCTTAAGATAATCCATATTCCCTGATCTTTGCAATCAGAATCGGCCTGCTTATTTCAAGAATCTTTGCAGCCTTTGATCTGTTTCCTTCGGTTATCTCCAGGACCTTTTCTATCAGGTCACGTTCAAGGGCTCTGCTGGCTTTTTTTATAGACAATGTGCGGCCGTCTCCTGAAAAAGCCTTTACACTGCTTCCCGCTGTTATGACAGGAGGAAGCTCAGCCGTTGTTATTAAATTTTCGTTTGAAAGGATCATGGCTCTTTCTATTACGTTTTCCAGTTCTCTTATATTTCCTGTCCAGCCGTATCCGGTAAGCATTGCCATTGCTTCCGATGACATGCCTTCAATTTTTTTGTTCAGTTTTTTGTTAAACTTTTCAATAAAGTGCCTGACCAGAAGAGGTATATCGCCCCTCCGTTCCCTTAAAGGCGGGAGATGAATAGTCATGACATTGATTCTGTAATAAAGGTCTTCACGAAACCTTCCTTCAGCTGCTTCCGTTTCAAGATCCTTTGATGTTGCCGTTATTACCCTTACATCTATTTTTTCGGGAGCAGTTCCGCCGAGAGGAGTCACCTCTTCTTCCTGAAGAACCCTTAAAAGCTTTGCCTGGACAGCTACAGGCATTTCACCTATCTCATCAAGGAAGATAGTGCCCCTGTCTGCCTGCATAAAAAGGCCGGGTTTATCTTTAACAGCATCGGTAAATGCGCCCTTTTTATATCCGAACAGTTCACTTTCAAGAAGAGTTTCCGGTATTCCGGCGCAGTTGATTGCCACCATTTTAGATGATGCGCGCCCACCTCTTGCATGTATTTCCTTTGCAATCAGCTCTTTTCCGGTTCCGCTTTCCCCTGTTATAAGAACTGTCGTCTTGTGGTCAGAAACCCTGTCGACAAGATCAAAGACATTATTCATTGCTTCGCTGCCGGCAACCAGGCTCCCGTATGAATACTTCCGCTCAAGCGTCTTTAACCTGCCCTGCAATACACGATTTTCTTTCTTAAGCAGCTCTCTTTCTTCTGCTTTTTTTAAGGCAAGAAGGACCTCATCCGTCCTGAATGGTTTTGATATATAGTCATAGGCCCCTTTTTTCATGGCTTCTATGGCAGTATCGATTGAGCCGTAGGCTGACATCATTATATATATTTTTTTTGGGAATTTTTCATGGGCGGCTTTTAAAAAACTCAGTCCGTCCATTTTCGGCATTCTGATATCGCACAGGATAAAATTAAAATCTCTTTCTTCCATCAGGGCTAATGCGTCAATACCGTTAGAGACTGACTCAGCCTGATAGCCTTCTTTGCTTAGCATGGCCTTAAGCATATGCTGCATATTGGCTTCATCATCTATTATAAGAACAGTATTTCCGGATGCTGTCATTTATGATCCCCGTTCAAATCTTCAGCCCTGCCCTGATCAAAGGGCAGTACAATAATGATTTTTGCGCCGGTTCCAGGCCGGCTCACGGCCTCTATATTTCCGTTAAGCTCTTCTACAATACGGTAACATACCGAAAGACCAAGGCCTGTTCCCCTGCCCGGTTCCTTTGTAGTAAAAAAAGGATCAAATATACGTCCAAGTTCATTACCAGGTATTCCCGGCCCCTTATCTGTAAAACAGATTTTAATATGAGTTTCCGATGATTCGCTTTTTACAGTTATGCCCGGATTTTCAATTTTGCTGACAACCTCTTCAAGAGCATCAATCGAATTCATAAGGATATTTAAAAAGAGCTGCTGAAGCTTGTTTTTATCCGCAGTGATATCATCTTTTTCTGCATTCAGCTCAAAGAGAATATCAAAATCCATTTTTTTAAACTTTGGAGCAAGCATATTAACGGAGTTTTTAATCAGCTCATGCAGACTGCATTTTTCAATCAGGCCGGAGCTGCTCCTGGAAAAATCAAGAAGCTGCCTTATGATGACATTCACTCTTGATATTTCACTTTCAACCCTTTCAAGAAAATCTTTTTCTTCATCAGGTTTTAATCCGCCTTTTTGCAGTAGGTCAATATACCCGAGTATGATTCCTATAGGATTTCCTATTTCATGAGCAATCCCTGCTGCAAGCCTTCCAACTGATGCGAGTTTTTCGGATCTGATTATCTCATTCTGTGCAGATTTTAAATTATTATTCGCCTCTTCAAGAGAAATAATATGTGACTTAAGCTCCCTTTTATTCTCATCAAGCTTTTCAAGCATATTTGAAAGTGCCATGGAAAGATTTCCTATCTCATTAGAAGGAAGCTTCCCGGCAGGATAAATAAGCTCACTGTCCCGATATTCCTCTGTCATCCTCAATAACCTGTGCACAGGATTAACCACAAGTCTTGAAAGAAGATAGATACCTGCGAGGGCAAGTATGACCGTATCCATGAGGATAAAAAAAAGAATAAACTTTTCGGAGTTTCTAAGGCTCTGATATAAAGGCGCAAGATCTGCTGTTACTGAAATTCCGCCGGATACCTTTCCATTCTGCCGCAATGGTGCAGAAAGGGACACCTCACTGTTTGCCGGCCAGAATATCCCCCAGGTCCTGTCTGTATATAAAATAGAACCATTCCCTGCAGCTACTGCGTTCATAGCCATTGTGCGGAGAAAGGAATTATGCTCACCTGAAGATCCTGCTGAAAATATCAATTTACCATTGCTGTCTACTATTGCGGCACCGGAGTATTCAGACTTCCTGAGCATCTCCTTTACTGCTTTATCAAAAGCCGCAGCGGTTTTGAGCTCATCAGGATCACCATTGTGCAGAAAAAATCCAAGGCTGTTTTCAATCGAAAGGATAAGAATCCTTCCAGCCTGCTCCTTTGCCTTTAACATATCCTTTTCATAAAAATTAAGGATAACTATATTAATTAAAAGCATGGCAGCGGCAATTAGAAAAACAAGCTGTGTCAGTATGCCGGCTCTCAGCCCTGATATGGGAGTTTTCAATTAAACACCATAAATTGAAACTTTAATTGAGTTTAATAAGCGGAAGAGAGCAGACTGAAATACCAGTTAGTCAGCTCCTTTCCAAAAAAGATGTACAGTATTGCAGCCAGGGCCAAAAAAGGTCCAAAGGGAAATTGAGCACGAATGCCTTTTTTAGATAAAATAAGGCCGGCGCTTCCTATAATAGCCCCTGTAAAGGATGAGACCATTATAACAAATAAAAGGGATTTTAAGCCGAGCCATGCACCTATCATTGCAAGAAGCTTTATATCTCCGCCTCCCATACCCTCTTTTTTTCTGACCACTTCAAAAAATACAGCAATAAGATAAAGAACTCCTCCGCCGACCAAGAGCCCCAGAAGTGAATCAAGCCACGTTATATGGCTGAAAAACAATGAAATTATAAAACCGATAATAATACCGGGAATAGATATTACATCGGGAATAATCATATGTTCCAGATCAATAAAGGTGATGCAGATAAGGGCTGAAACAAAAATAAAAAATATAAAAAACTGGGGCAGGCTGTTGTTGAGCAGGTTATAACGGGTTACAAGCGCCATGCTCATAAGGCCTGTAATAAGCTCTATTACAGGGTATATCATGGATATATGAACCCCGCATTTTCTGCAGCGTCCCCTTAGTATAAGGTAGCTCAACACAGGAATATTATCATAAAACTTTATCAGAATTCCGCATGCAGGGCAGCCCGAAGGAGGCGTGACAATTGATTTTTTTATGGGTATCCGATAAATGCATACGTTTAAAAAACTCCCCACAGCGAGTCCAAACGCAAAAGCAAATATCAACTGTATGTTAAATGGAAGCATATTTTAGTCTTTGTTATTAGTTTTAGTGAATTAAAAACAAAGAAGACCATTTCCTTATAATTTTGTCAATATTATGGTTCGGGCTTCTATTTATATTAATTTGACATTATCTGGGATTTTATATAAAAACCGCCTCTATGATTATTTCAATTAACCCGGATAACCCGCAGCAGCGGCTGATAGACAAGGTATGCGAGACTCTTGAAAAGGGAGGTCTGATCGCTTACCCGACAGACACCTTTTACGGAATGGGGTGCGACCTTTTAAATAAAAAGGGCGTTCAGCGTATACACCAGCTGAAAAACAGGCCCCTGAAACAGCCCTTTTCAATGATATGTGACAGCCTTAAAGGCATAAGTCAGTACGCCAAGGTATCCGACTATGCCTATAAAACAATGAAAAGACTGCTGCCCGGTCCCTATACATTTATACTTGAAGGCACAAAACTGGTTCCTAAAATAATGATCACAAAAAGAAAAACCGTGGGAATCAGGGTTCCTGAAAACAACATATGCATTGCCATAGTAGAAACTCTCGGCAGACCGATTATCACCACAAGTGCAATCCATGGAGATCCATACTCCATAAGAGATGCCTACCCTTCTGACCTTGATATTATTATCGATGACGGAGCAGAGCGGCCTCATGAACCTTCCAGTGTTATTTCTCTTATAAACGATGAACCGGAAATAATACGTGAAGGCAAAGGCGATGTTAGCCTGTTTATATAAACTTAAAAAATAAAAAACCCCTGCAGGAATAACCGGCAGGGGTTTTAGGTATTTAAACTGCGGAGCCTAAGATTCCGCAGTTATTATTTACTACTCTTCGTCTTCTGTATCTTCTTCCTGGGCTGCCTTTTCTTCTTCAGCCTGCTTGTTTTCAAGATCAAGCATACCGGCCTTTAACAGCTCACCGAGGTTTGATGTAGCCTCTTTTCCATTATTAAGATAGCTTCTGTAGACATCTTTTTCTTCGGTCTCTTCCAGTTTGCGGATAGAAAGCCCAATCTTTTTGTCATCTTTGGCAATGTTTATAACCTTTGCCTGAATAACATCGTCTACCTTGAACCTGCTTAAAGGATTACCGCTCTTATCCTTTGTGAGTTCGGAAACATGAATAAGGCCTTCGATACCTTCTTCAAGTTCAACAAAAACACCAAAGTCGGTAATATTTGTAACTGTTCCGGTTACCCTTGTTCCGGGTTTGTATCTTTCTGGAATTTCATCCCATGGATCGGTTGCAAGCTGTTTGATACCAAGAGAGAATCTTTCGTTGTCTTCATCGATATTAAGAACAACAGCCTGAACTTCTTCGCCCTTCTTGTAAACTTCTGAAGGATGTTTGATCCGTTTGGTCCATGAAATATCAGAGATATGAACCAGTCCGTCGATACCTTCATCTATTCCGATGAATATACCGAAGTCGGTAATATTTTTAATCCTGCCTTCAATGGTGGTACCGATGGGATATTTCTCACCGATAACTTCCCATGGGTTCGGCTCAACCTGTTTCAGACCGAGAGAGATTCTCTTGTTGTCGGAATCGATGTTAAGAACAACCGCTTCAACTTCATCACCAACTTTGAGAACCTGGGAAGGATGCCTGATCTTGCGTGTCCATGACATTTCGGAAACATGGATAAGACCTTCGATACCTTCTTTGATCTCAACAAATGCGCCGTAGTCTGCAAGACTTACAACTTTACCGACAACCTTTGAATTGATGGGATAATCGGTGTCAGCATTGATCCATGGATCAGGATTAAGCTGTTTGAGGCCAAGAGATACTCTTTCTTTATCCTGGTCATATTTAAGAACCTTAACTTTAATCTCGTCACCAATCTGATAAAGCTCAGAAGGATGACCAACTCTTCCCCATGAAATATCCGTTATATGTAAAAGCCCGTCTATTCCTCCCAGATCAATAAAGAAGCCGTAATCGGTAATATTCTTTACCGTCCCCTTTAATACGGCACCTTCTTCAAGACCATCAAGGGTCTGCTCACGTTTAACTTTGCGTTCCTTCTCAAGAAGAGCTCTTCTTGACAGAACTATATTTGATCTCCTCTTATTGTACTTGAGGATCTTAAAATCATGTTTTGTACCGATAAGGGCATCAAAATTCCTTACGGGTTTGAGGTCAATCTGAGAACCGGGAAGGAAAGCCTGAAGACCTATATCAACGGCCATTCCGCCCTTTAACCTTGCAATAATTTCACCTTCAACGGTGCGGTCTTCTTCGTAGATATTTTTAATTTCGTCCCAGATCTTGATCTTGGCGGCTTTTTCCTTTGAAAGGATTATTCTGCCGTCATCATCTTCTCTCTTTTCAAGAAGAACATCTACCATATCACCGACTGCTGCAGTCATATTGCCCTCAGCATCAATAAACTCGTTGATGCGAATCTGGCCCTCTGACTTGTATCCAATATCTACCAGGACATATTCTTTGCCGATCATAACAATCTCGCCGGTAACAAGCTCTCCCTCATGAATATTTTTACTTTCCTCACTTTTTTCAAAAAGCGCTCTGAAGCTGTCTTCACCGAAATCATCATCATCGTCGCCATCGGAATCAGAAGAAAAGTACTTGCTCATACTTTCATCATCGAAAGTTTGTTCATCATCATTGAAACTCTCATCCATGTTGGTCTGATCGTTCATTTCTTCTTCCTGGCTGTTTTCTAAAATTTTGTCTGTTGGTTTGTTCATTAAACTAAATACCCCCTGAATATATTATCCTAGCAAATTGGATTTTCTTAAACGTGTTTAAATAGCAAAAATATAATCAATTATCAACCGATAATAATTACTTTTTTCAAATAAAAACAAAATAATATCTGATGCTTTTTATAGACGAAGTATCCTGTACCAGGATTTTTTACAGCTGGAACAAACAGATTGCGCAAAAATACGGAAGCAAAAGCCTATTCTGTACCTGTTGACTCAAGTATTTTTTCAATAACCTGGTCAATACCTATTCCCGATGTATCAATAATAACAGCATCGGAAGCAGGTTTAAGAGGAGCATGTTCCCTTGACTGATCCTGCTCATCCCTTTTGCGGATATCCGCCAGTACATCCTCCCTTTTGATACTCTCATTCCGGTCTTTTCTTTCTGTATAGCGTCTCTGCGCCCTTATTTCCGGAGTGGCTGTAATAAAAAATTTAAAATCCGCATCCGGAAAAACAACCGTACCCATATCCCGGCCTTCTGCGACCAGGCCTCCGTCTTCACCTATCTTACGCTGCAGGGCTGTCATGGCTTTTCTTACTTCCATTACAGCAGATACGGATGATGCAAGCATATCCATTTCAGGTTTTCTGATTTCGCGGGAAACATCCTCATCGCCTATGCGTATGTATGAATTTTCTCCGTCACCTGCAAAATTAATATTTATACTCTCGCACATTTCAGAAAGAGCTTTTCCGTCAGAAAAAGGTATATTCATCCGCGTTGCCTGGAGGGCTACGGCCCGGTACATCGCACCGGTATCAAGATAAACAAGATTTAGTTTTTTTGCCAGGAGCCGGCTTACAGTACTCTTGCCTGCTCCTGCAGGGCCGTCTATGGTTATTACGGGCTTGTTCATTATTTAAAATCCTTGGATATTCAGTTAATCAAGATTTTCAATCACTTTTTTCAGGGTTTTAATGAATCTTTCATTTTCCTCGGGAAGACCAACATTGATCCTTATATAATCACCAAGTCCGTAGCTGTCCATTGAACGGATTATTACTCCCTCCTTGAGCATGTTCTGATAAATATTCTTTCCGCCTGAGGGCACTTTAATAAGAAAAAAATTTGTTTCCGTAGGCTGGTATTCAAGGCCAATCTCATCCAGACTTCCATACAGATATTTAAGCCCGTCACTTACCAGGTTTAAAGTCATCTCTACAAACTTATCATCATCAAGGGCCGCAACTGCCGCTGCCTGTGCCAGCAGGTTTGCATTAAATGGCTGCCGTACTCTGTCTATGTAATCGACAATCTCGGCTGATGAAAATCCGTAACCCAGTCTTAACCCTGCAAGACCGTAAAGCTTTGAAAAGGTTCGCATCACTATAAGCCGGTCACGTTCATTTAAAAGATCATCACCCTTTGCAACTTTATCTGATGCAAACTCGATATATGCCTCATCCAGAATAACAATAATATCTTCAGGAACGGACTTCAGGAAATCCAGCATCTCTTCCTTTGACAGAGCTGTCCCGGTGGGGTTATTGGGATTATTGACAAATATTATTTTTGTTTTTGGCGTAATTGCCTTTTTAACAGCATCAAGATCCACCTTAAAATCTTTAAGATCCACTGACACAAGTTCGCCGCCGGCCCCGTTAACAACCTTTTCGTATACAAGAAAAGTGGGGATTGCCTGAATTACTTCATCACCCGGAGTTAAAAATGAGCGTATGGCGAGCTCAATCAGTTCGTTTGAGCCGTTTCCGGTTATTATCCTGTTCATGGGCAGTTTAAATTTTTCGGCAATCTTTTCTTTAAGATAATAGCCGCTTCCGTCCGGATACCTGTGAAGTTTATTTACATTATCAAGAATAGCCTTTACCGCCATTGGCGAAGGCCCTATGGGGTTTTCATTTGATGCAAGTTTAATGGAACCGGTTATACCCAGTTCACGTTCAAGCTCTTCTATTGGTTTTCCCGGAGGATAGGGAACAAGGTTTTCTATTTTTTCTGTTGTCAGTTTTCTCATATCTGTCACCTCAATACATAAGGCAAAAGCGGGATAACGCACCTGCTTTTTGTATAATCTGTTATTTTGCTGAAAATCACCCGGTGTTATATCAAAGGCGCCAGAAATAGCAAGAAATTTACCCTTTCATTTTAAATGAAAAAATTCTGATAAAGATACTTGATCTCCTAAAAAAATTTAAGTATTTTCCCCCTGTATATGTAGCGAAAGTAACATTTATTAAATATATCAAATAAGTATATCTTGACTTAGGGGTTTTGATTATTTATCTTTGGATTTTTCAAATACATATCTAGTCTTTTCTCAGATCAGCTATTTAAGACTTTGAATATTTAAATGTAGATTTAAGAAACAGGAGATTTATGAACAAGTCACAACTTATTGAAGCCCTTGCGAAAGAGGAAAACCTGGCGCTGAAAAAGGCCGAAGAGGTAGTAAACACTGTCTTTGGCGACATGGAAAAGGCCCTTGCCAACGGTGAACGGGTAGAAATCAGAGGTTTTGGCAGTTTTAAGATTAAAAACTATGACGGTTACCAGGGAAGAAATCCCAAGACAGGAGAGATCATCAACGTTTCTCCAAAGAAGCTCCCGTTCTTTAAGGTCGGTAAAGAACTAAAGGAAAGAGTCGATATTTCTTAATCTCACTTCAGATCCTGGAACTGCTGTATGGGGAGCTTGCTGCGGTACCCTTCAACCTGATCCGCCGATAATGGTTCAATAGCCCGGGACAGAGAAAAGAATTACGATATCCATTGAATATTTGCGGGTCCGGGTGGACCATGCGTGACAAACGCTTATGAACCCCGTCAGGTCCGGAAGGAAGCAGCGGTAAGTAGGGCAGTTTGTGTCGTTTTGGTATCTACCCGGACCCTCAAGTATTCAATCTATCCTTAAAAAAAAATGCAGCAATTTAATAAAAAAAATAAAATCATATCACAAAAGAGCTCTTCAGAGCTCTTTTATCTATGCTTCCCTGAACTGTCAGAACATGAAAATCTGTGTCACAGGGTATACACCCGTAACGGCGGCTGCAGCAGTACCCCCTACAGCACCCTTAATATAAGTCATTCGGTAAATGACGATCATACCTGTGTTGAAAAAAATCTAAAGCTTATATCAGACAACATGGGAGCAGCACAGACAGTGCACATGAATCAGCAGCATGGCGACACTATTATTTCTCTCAAAAAAGACGGACCGGAACTCACAGATACAGTTTTTGATGCAGACGCTCTTATAACGGATATTCCGGGAACTGCCGTCATGGTAAAGCAGGCAGACTGCCAGGGAGTCATTTTATTTGACCCGGTAAAATCTGCAGCTGCAGTTGTACACTCAGGATGGAAAGGCAGCGTGCAGAACATCATAGGAAAAACAGTAAAAAGAATGGTAAAGGATTTTAACTGTCTGCCTGAAAATATAAAAGCGGCAATAGGCCCGTCTTTAGGCCCGTGCTGCGCTGAGTTTAAAACATACAAAGAAATCTTTCCGGAGCATTTCCGTGATTACATGGCGGGTGAAAACAACTTTGATTTCTGGTCAATCAGCCAAATGCAGATGATAAACGAAGGGATACAAAAAGAAAACATTGAGGTTTCAGGAATCTGTACAAAATGCCGAACAGACATGTTCTACTCTTTCAGGGGTGAAGGTGAGACAGGCAGGTTTGCAACCGCTGCAATGATCATAAAATAATTGCCTCTAAAATTTAACGGCTGATGAGCGGGTACTTAATGGGGTTTTCGCCGATCATCAGCCGTTTACATCCGTCACTTCCAAGCGGATGTTTTGTTGTCATTAAATAATCGCAAACTCCATGCCACTGAAAAATAACCCGAAAATATCACATAACACATTGATTTATCACTTTATTTTAAGTTATTCGTCTTGCGTAATTTTTCACTTACGGATTTTTGTGTAAAGGCTTTTTACACTTTGGAAAAAAAAGTAATGCACCATTCATAACAATAATAATCAGCCAGCATGCAATTATGGATTGAGAAATAAAAAAACAGATTGTAATATTGCCGGAAACCTGACCACGACACCGGAGACAAGACAATGCCACATTCAATCTGGACTACAGTTACTTTTAACTATAATGAATTCAAACTGCTGGACCTTGATCATCCACAGGTGGAAAAAGACATCTTAGGAGAAATGAAAACAGGGATTGATGTTTACTATGATACCAGGTGGGGTCTTACTCAGGAATTCTGTGAGTTTGTCTATGAGATACCCGAACTTCTTTTAAATAAAAATATTCTTATAGCAGGTGCAGGCATAGGTGCGGAAACCGTGGTTTTAGGCAGCATGGCCAGAAAGCTTTATATCAATGACCTTGCTCCGGTTGCGCTTGATTACTGCGCACAGCAGTTAAGAGCCAACAGCATAAACAACTTTGAAACCATACCCGGCAGCTACAGTGATATAGATATACCGGATGTTGATATTACAGTAGCCTGCTTCTGCGTTTACACAAGCCAGACAATGCATGCAATGAAAACCCTCATAGAAAAAGCCCCCTGCCCTGTACTTATTGTCAATGAAACCCTGCAGGCCTTTGTAAGGCTTATTAAATCGGTCAAGAGAAAAAAAAGACGACTGGTTTCGGAAGACAGGTTTCCATGTTACCTGTTTGAATCTTAATCGGTTGCAAAGCTGCTATGAAGAAACTGTTTAAATATTTACTTTTAATCGGATACATTACAACCCTGATATTTACACTGCCTGTTTACGGTGAAAAGATAGATAAAATACCTCATCTGCACAGGCAGGGGAATGCTGCTCAATTGATAGTCGATGGCAAACCCTTTATCATTCGTGGAGGAGAACTTGGCAATTCAACCTTTACCAGTATGGAAAGCATGGATCAGGTATGGGGAAAACTGCAGGTATTAAATTTAAATACCGTTCTCGCTCCGGTCTACTGGGAACTTATTGAACCTGCTCTAGGTGCGTTTGATTTTAAATTGTACGATCAGCTGATAGAGGAAGCCGGAAAGCATGATCTTAAAATCATCCTGCTCTGGTTTGCTTCATGGAAAAACAGCATGTCAAGCCATGCACCATCATGGATTAAATTAAACCAGAAAAAATATCCAAGGGTAAAGGATAATAATGGTATCAGCCAGGAAATTTTAACACCTTTCAGTGAAAACAACCTGAACGCAGATATTAAAGCATTTAAAGCCCTTATGCAGCACATCAGAGAAATCGACAGTGACAAACATACAGTTATAATGATCCAGCCTGAAAATGAAATCGGCATGCTGCCATCCGCACGTGACTACAGCAGTCCGGCAAATAATAAATTCAACTCTCCAGTTCCTGATGAACTCATAAAATATCTGCAGAAACATAAGGACAGCCTTGTGCCGGAATTCAAATCGGTCTGGAAGAAAAACGGATTTAAAACCAAAGGAAACTGGGCAGATATATTCGGCAAAGGCACTCATACAGATGAAATTTTTATGGCATGGTATTTTTCAAAATATACGAATGCCGTTATCGAGGCAGGAAAAAAGATTTATCCCCTGCCTATGTATGTAAATGCGGCATTAAACCGGCCTGACAGTGAACCCGGCAAAGGTTATCCAAGCGCAGGCCCGCTCCCCCACATAATGGATATCTGGACTGCCGGAGGTCCTTCAATAGACTTCCTTGCGCCTGATATCTATTTCCCGAATATAAAACACTGGTGCGACCTCTATGCCCGTCAGGGCAATCTTCTGTTTATACCCGAAGCAGTAAGAGACCCGTCTGCAGGGGCAAAAGCTCTTTTTTCAATAGGACATTATGAGAGTCTTGGCTATTCGCCCTTTTCAATAGAATCTGTAGAAAATCCGGAGGATTCAGATATAGGAAAGGCCTATGATCTTATAACACAGATAACTCCACTGATTACAAAACATAATGGCAAAGGAAGAATAGAAGGCGTTCTGGTTGATAAAGAAAATCCTGAAACAAAAATACTGCTCGGCAAATATGAATTCACTGTGAAACACAGTCATACACTCGGCTGGGAGCAGGAGTCCGGTGATAAAAACTGGATACCGGGCGGAGCCATAATTATAAGGACTGGTGATAATGAATTCTATGTTGCCGGATCAGGTATCGCAATAACCTTTAATAAAACAGATGACCCGGAGATGCGTATCGGTATTCTTAAAACCGATGAAGGGAAATTTGTTAACAGCAAATGGAAGGTTATCAGACATCTGAATGGAGACCAGACACACCAGGGAAGACACATAAGAATTTTCAGAAAACATTTTTCCATTCAGAGATTTGAGCTGTACGAATATAAATAGACTTAAGGATCGGATGCCTTTACAGGATGACTTCAGACATCAGCTTTCTACGGTTTATTCTTGACGAAAACCCGATCCCGAAGTAGTTAAAAACCTTCTCAGACTTCTATATTTCCCCATTAATTGATTCAATACTCCAAATATGTAAAATCCGGAGGGTTAAATGATTTTAAAAAAATTATTTTTATCGCTTGCCTGCCTTATAATCCTGACAGCTACAGGTGCGGATATCTACCTTTATCAGAAGAAAACTGAATTATCAGAAAAACTGTCTTCAGATGATTCAGTAAAAACAGAGCCTGCTTCACCTGCTGTTCAGGATTATGCAGATAAATCTTCTGCTGTAACAGCTAATGACCCGGATATATCAGAGATTAAAAGAATTAAGTCTTACCTGGTTTCTGCAGAACAGGAACTCGAAATGGTAAACGAGCAGATAGCTGCAGTGACGGAAGAAATAAGCAGGCACGGCAGTCCTGAAGATACTCAAAAAGCGCTGAAGGAAAACGCGATCAGGCTGGCTGTTGACAAAGATTATGCTCAGTTGTTCGGGAAGCTGAATCTTTCTCCTGAAGATCTGGCTGAATTTAAACGTCTTGAGTATGAATTGAGAACGGCTTCCAGGGTAACCGAGCCCTACATGCCTGAAACCTGGAAAGAGTTGACAACGCTTCAGCGGGAAATGAAAGATAAGTATAAACCCGAATTTATTACCCTGCTGGGAAAAGAAAAATATAAGATTTACGAGTACTATAGAGAAAGCATACAGGAAAGAAATGGGGTAAACGAGTACCTGGCAGAGATTGGTCCTGAGAATAAGATGAGTGATGATCTGGCTGAAAAGCTTATATCCGGCATGTATGAGGCCCGAATGGCTGTTAGAGAAGACTTAGACCTTTTGGGTGAGAATCCGCCTGATTCCTGGGGAGATATATTTGACGCATTGATACTGACCCTTAAAAAATATGAAGAGGCTGCCGATAACATATTACCTCCAGATCAGGCAGAACTGTTTAACTCAAAACGAAAATGGATTTTAGAAGAATATGAAAGAACAAGAGAATTTTATGTAGGTGTAGAAGAAGCTGAAAAAAAATAGAGTATAAACATGCAGGCGTTTATAATTCGCTGCATTTCCAATCTAATAATCCGGAGGGTTCGATGATATATAAAAACTGGTTTTCAATACTCCTTGGTCTGATGACTCTGGCGGCTGCTGCTTCCACATTTTTTCTCTATCAGAAGGTTAATGACCTGTCTGAAAAACAGGAGACAGAGTCATCTTCTTCCTATAAAGCTGTTAATAAATCTTCTGCAGAGGCAGATAAAGATACAAGAGTATTTGAGCTTAATGTGCTGAAACAACAATTGGATGCCGCGGAAAAAGAGATGGATATTGCCTATGAGAAGTTAAGTGAACTGCTTGAGAAAAGCACATCAGGAGCTCCGCTTGAAGAAGCTGAAAAAATCCTGAAAAAAAGAAAGATAAAGCTTGATGTAGATAGGGACTATGCAATGCTGCGCAAACGGCTCGAACTTGCGCCTGAAACTCTGGATGATTTTAAGCGTATTGAAAATGAATGGAGACTGGCTGATGATGGGACTATCCTTGGTCCAATATCAAATCCTGAAGATTATGAAAAGGCGGATAAACTGAAAAAGGAAAATAAAGAAAAATACAGCAGGAAATTAAAAGAGCTTTCAGGCGAAGAAAAGTATTTGATTTATGATACTTTTAAGAGCGGGACAGGAGAAAGATGGGAGGTGAATACATTTATGGAAAGCACTCCTCCTGAAAACAGGATAAGCTATGATACAGCCGGCGACCTTATTTTTGCGATGAATGACGCACGAAAAGCCACAGAAGAGGAAATGGGGCTTGAAGATGTCAATAACTCTTCAGCTTCGAACGAGGATAAAGATATACGCCGGTACGAAATAGGAATACAGGGTTACAGAAATTACGAACAGGCTGTAAGAGACATATTACCTCCGGAACAGGCTGAATTGTTAAATGCCCAGCTAAGAAAGAATCGGGAAAGTTTTGAAGGGACGCTGAAATACCTCATAGCTGTGCGTGATAAAAATAAAAAGAAAGGTGATGAGTCAGCACATAATTAGAAAGCTGCATAAAACAGGGAGTTCATAGCCATAAATGTTGAGCTGCCCTTTTACGGCCCCAGGCCCCGAGCGCAAGTCTAAGGGCACCGCTTAACCAAACCTTCATTTCAGCTAAAATAAATAACATATACTGCTGTTAATCATTTCCTGCCTTATTACACGAAGTCAATTAATTGACATAAACACGCATACATTCATTAATCAAAGACATCACTTCACAGGTTATCAGACTGATATTACGGCACATTCCGGCAATTCAGATATGGTACATTTCCTGCAATAACTCTTTTTTTATTTATATAAATAAACGGATCATAAAAAATACCCGATAAATTTAAGCCCCCTGCAGGGCAAAAGAAAAAGGAGCTCCCAATGAGATTAATAACCAGATCGGATTTTGACGGGCTAGTTTGTGCAGTACTGCTTGTTGAGGCAGGTATTATTGATGAATATAAATTTGTTCACCCCAAAGATGTTCAGGACGGCCTTGTTGAGGCAACTGAAAATGATGTTCTTACAAATATCCCCTTTATTCCGGGATGCGGTCTCTGGTTTGATCATCATTCAAGCGAGATGGAAAGACAGAAGATACAGCAGGAGTTTAATTACAAAGGAGACAGCCGAAAGGCTCCGAGCTGTGCAAGAATAGTATATGACTATTACGGCGGCGCTGAAAAATTTTCCAAACTTGACAGCACAGGAATTATGGATGCCGTGGATAAAAGCGACAGCGGTCAGCTTTCTGTTGACGATGTAATGAAACCCGAAGGCTGGATGCTCCTGTCTTTTATCATGGACCCCAGGACAGGTCTCGGCAGATACAGAGACTATAGAATCTCCAACTATCAGCTCATGGAAGAAATGATACAGCACTGCCGAACAATGACTGTAGATGAAATACTGGAAATCCCGGATGTGCAGGAAAGAGTCAAAAGATATTTTGAACAGGAAAATGCCTATGAAGAGATGATAAAAAGCAACAGTACTGTTCACGGTAATATTCTGGTTACTGATCTCCATGAAGTGGATGAGATTGTAACGGGAAACAGGTTCAAGGAATACGTACTGTACCCGGACCAGAATATATCAATGAGAATAATCTGGGGATTCAAAAAACAGAATATGGTCTTCACCTGCGGCTACAGCATCACCAACAGAAGCGCCAGTGTGGATATAGGTTCTCTTATGCTAAAATACGGAGGCGGTGGACACACCTTTGTAGGTACATGCCAGGTGCCTACCGAAAAATGGGAAAAGGTCAGGGATGAACTTATTGAGGCTATGAAAGAATAAAAAACAGAAGCTATGGAGTTTAGAAATTGAGAAGTTCAGAAAAAAGCTCAAAGCTAAAACTAAACTGAAACCTCTTAACTTCTAAACTTCTTAATTTCTTCATTAATACCATAAAATTTTATGGCAGTTTTTTAATAGTACGGTTTACTTCTCTCCACAGATTTTTAAACGCTTCGGATGCAGCTATATCCGGATATCGTGCTGTTATCGGTGCCCGGTAAAACCCCATCTTTTCCACTGCAGCACTGTATGGAATGTAGCTTTTCATAACCCTGGTTTTACTCTTAAGCATTTCAGCAATCACCTGCCTGTGCATAAGCTTTCTGGATTCAACCATGGAGAAGAAAGGATAAAGTTTATCGGTATCCAGTTTCTTCTCCTTAAAAAAGTCCAGCAGTTTTTTATAGCTCATAAGAGACAGGGTAGTAGGTATAATGGGCACAAGAATAATATCCGCAGCTACAAATATATTTTCACTTACAAGATTAAGGCCGGGCGGGCAGTCAAGAAAAGCCATGTCATACCGTTTTTTGAGCACATTTAAAAGTTTACGCAGCCTTACACGGGACTTGGAAAACTCGCTCAGCTGTATATCAAGGTTTCTGAAAGAAAGGTCGGCAGGAAGAAGATCCAGATTATTAAAGTCAGTTCCGCAGATTGCGTCGCCTATCTTTTTTCCGCCGCTTAAAAATTCATCACTGCTGTAATCAGGATTTGGTTCTATCTTGTAGTAAAATGTTGAAGCACCCTGAGGATCAAGGTCACAGAGGATAGTCGATCCGCTCTTAAGAGATGAAAGATATGCTAGGTTAACGCATGCAGCTGTTTTTCCTACACCGCCTTTTATGCTGTAGAGGGCAATAGTTCTCATTTAATTTTCTCCTTTGAGGCGGATATTACTACAAAACACCCCATGTTGTCATCTCAGGCACAGAATTTTTCCTGCTGTTTTAACAGGATAGTCAGTTTTCCAGTCAATAAGTTCAACACCCTTTTTCTTTATTAAAAGTTCAGTAAGGTCTTCAAAGGGCCATCTTCCGGGATCGGAGATATAAATCTGAGACACCCCTGCATCTTTTGCACGGTTGATAAATCTTCTTATGGGGTCAATAAGTGTGTCGCAGAAACACATGTCAGATGCTATTACAATGTCTATATTTTCCAGTATTCTGCGGCCTACTTTGTTAAGGTCCATATGAATAAAATTTTCCTCTACCCCGTTTTCTTCAGCAAGAATTTTATAAAAAGGGTAAACCTTTTCATCGCCGTCTATCCAGGTAACCTTTGAGTTCAAAACTTTAGAGCAGAATATTCCGGGAAGTCCCCAGCCGCAGGCAAGCTCCAGAACCCTTTTATTTTTTGCAGCCCCGGTTTCCTTTAAATAGTCAATCAGCATCCATGTTGTGGGCCATACCTTATGACCATGATCTACAGGTTTTGGCTGTTTACGCAGGCCGCCCATTTTTTTACTTCCCGGCAGCAGGAGTTTAACGCCATGGGATGATATGACATCCCTGTTTTTATTTTTAATTTTCATTATCCTATTTCTTTCTCACAGGGCTCTATATGAATCAAAACATCAAGTATGTCAGGCCCGTTGCTTAGAAGACGCTGTTTTACCTCTTCAGATATTCTATGACCTTCACGAACAGTTATTTCAGGGTCTACAAGAACATGCATATCTATATAAAGAAACGACCCGAACTTGCGTGTACGGACGGCATGTACATTTTTTACACCTTCCACATCCATGGCAACTTTGATTATATTATCCCGGGTTTTTACTGATGCGCCTGTATCGCTCAGTCTCTGAAGCGCAGGGACAACGATATCCCAGGACACTTTAAATATAAAACCTGCTATTATCATTGCACCTATATGGTCTGCAATATTCCACTCAGGGTAAACAACCGCGACTATTACGGCTATAAGGGCCGGAATTGAACTCAAGGCATCCGAACGGTGATGCCATGCATTTGCTATTACAGCAGAAGATTTAACCTTTTCGCCCACACGGACCGTCCAGTGATAAAGTATTTCCTTGGCTATTATTGACAGCACAGGACCCGACACAGCAATCCAGCCCGTCTTTTGTATATGGTCCTCACGTATTGTAACAAGAGAATTATAACCAAGGCCTATTGCCACACCGGCCAGTGCCAGGCCTATAGCCACAGTTACAATTTCTTCTATCTTCTGATGCCCGTACGGATGCTGCTCATCAGGAGGCGCCGACCAGAAATGCACACCTAATATTACTGCAAGGTCTGTAGACATATCGGAAAGGCTGTGCACAGCATCTGCAATAACTGCCTGGCTGGAACCTATAAAACCTACGGCAAATTTAATCCCGGCAAGGAGCACATTAATACACATTCCGCCCCATGTGACTTTTTTAACCATCACAACATTGCCCTGTTCTACTTCTGTACTGCAGTTATTTTTCATAGTAATTTTATTTTCCTGTTAGAAACAGCAAACTAAGGGAATTAAATTTTATCTACAAGCAATATTATCTATTTCAGGACAATATCATGTAATAACAGCCTGAAACCTTATTATAATCAATATTTCCCTGATTATATAGATTTCCGAAATGAAATCATTAATTTTATGTCTAAGCAGCTAAAACCATATATATATTTTTTATATAAAACACTTATAAAAATTTAATTTTCCACCTCATTTTTCCGAATAAGCCCTCAAATATAATGACAGTTAACGTTAAAACTGCAATTACGTTATCTTTATTAATTACAGCTCCAGTTATTTTTAATTTGCGAAAGGTGAAAAAAAAATGGAAAACAGATTTAATTTCAGCAGAACTTTTCATACACTAAACCACAAACTTTCACTGGTCACAATAACAGCATTAATACTCGCTCTTCTTTTCACTGCAGGATGCAGTGACTCGGACCCCTATGTAGTCCCGGCGGCGCAGACTGAAACACCTGCCCCCCTTGTTGATGCCGAATGGTTTGCATTTCAGGATGGAGACGGCCCATGGCAGGAAATAGAATTGCCCGAAAGCGGAGTTTTCACACCTGATGTTACAGACCCTGATGGACGTTACAGCATTGCTTATCTCCGTGCAGACGGAGACAGTCAGGCTCTGACACTGGAAACCTTTCAGGGAACCACAGCAGAGTTACCTCAAATTGATGTGGAGGCATTAATTCAGGGAGAGACTTCAGTATTTGAAGTTACAGTGGAAGAACCTCAAAATATTGAAAATTCATCAATATATTTATATTTCAGAGATGAGATTGACGGGGTTTATAATTTTACTGATACGCAGTCTTATACGGCAGCACCCGGAACATATGACCTTTTTGTAACACAGAATGTATTCGGGTCTTACAATTATCCTGCAAACTATATTGCACGCAGAAATATAACTCTCAATACAGACGCAGAAACTCAGGAGACAATAACCGCAGAAGACTTTGACAGCAGTACTGCCTTTGCAGGCCCCTACACAATAACAGTGCAGGGAGATGAAAACGGGCTGCTCGACAGTACAACTTTTTCAGGGGAAGTTAACCTGATAACTGAAAACTTTACAGATGTTGAACTTGGAGATAAAAGCGATACAGATAACAGTTTTCAATATTCTGCACTTCCTGCTCCCCTCGCAGGCAATGATATGTACAGGGTATCTGTCAATATAGATTTTGATGAAAATAATGAACTCTATTATGCAGAAGGGTTTAAAAATGCAGGGAACAACGCAGTAACTGTTCCGGAGTTGACCTTTGATGCCGCCTTTGAAGCAGATACCAGCACAGGTAAACTGCTTCCGGGTATTTCGAGTATACCTGCTCTGGGTGCAGGAAATGTAATAGGATACTCGGTAAGATACAGGGGAAACATAAACGGCATTGAGTATACTGTCATGAGCTTCATATCAGGCGGCAGGATCCAATCTGATTCTTTCACCATGCCTGATCTTGCATCTGCAGAAGGGTGGACTGATAACTGGTCGATTCCAACCGGTGCTGAAACCGAATATACTGTTATGTCAGCACATATCGGTTCGGACGGTACACTTTTACAGAATATGGCAAACTGGTTTTCAAACAGCACTCTTTTCATAGAGGACGGAGACTGGTATGCGACTGTAACAAAGAGGTTCTCATTTGATGACGGTGTAGCGCGTTAGCATTAATGAACTACGCCTGTGAATTTATTTTCTTTTAAAACCGACTTAAAAGATTTTTTACTCATAGAAAGATATTAAAAAGCTGAAGATATATTCTGTTTTCTTTTCGTTAGTGCCTGTCCCAAATATCAGTTTGCAGATGGGCACTGTTAACTTTTTATTTTATTCTTATACAAAGAATTTTTCGCTTACTAATTAATTCATCAAAATCTGGACACACTGCTAAATTGTAGCCCCTGAGAGTTATAACCTTAACATTACACAATCATATGTAACTTATTACCTGAATACGGCAAACATTTTTATATTATTCAGGTACTTTTTTTCACACTTTTAATTTACTGAACTAACCATTGCTTAACATATTGATATATCATAACTTTAGGCAACCCAAACTTAAATCACTCTGGCATAGTAGTTGCTAATATTTTTGCATATTTTTTTAGACTGTTCATTTCTATCTGTAATTATTTTCAAACTGTATAAATCCGACGATGCATGCAGAAGAAAATACACACCCATTACAGGTGAAAGCGCACAGTAATTAAGGATATCTAATTAATTTTCGTTCACATTTTTTGGGAGGGCTTATTTTGAAAAGATTTAGTATTTTAGTATCTACAGTTATTTTATCAGTTTTATTTGCCGTATCAGCAGATGCTATCCCTGTGAGTGGAGGTCTGCTGGGAGAGTATTATGATGGTTCAGATTACTACACACCCAGCTGGGATAATTTAGCCTACAGTCAGATCGATTCTACAGTTGATTTCGATTGGATAGCTGGCAGCCCGGATTTTAACGCCCTGGGTAATGACTACTTCAGCATCAAATGGACAGGCTGGATAAATATTGAGACTGAGGGTAATTATACATTCGGAACAAATTCGGACGATAGCTCCATGGTATATATTGACGGAAACACTGTAGTTAATAACAACGGAAATCATGGTACTATTTTAGGCTACGGGAGCATATACCTTACTACCGGACTGCATGCACTTGTGATAACTTACCATGAATATACTGGTGATGCTGACATAAATTTTGTATGGCAGGCACCTACCTCCACAGTCGTGACGCATGTTGATTATTCTGTGGTACCATCTGATGTGCTCTACTATGATAATGGTGAACCGGCTACAGTTCCAGAACCGGGAACATTCTTCCTAATCGGCTTCAGCCTGGCTGGTCTTTCATTCATAAGACGCAAAATAAAAAAGTCATAAACATATAATTGCAATTTTATTTTCTGTGGGCAGTACAGTTATAAACAGTTCTGCCTGCAGTCGTCTCATAAATTCAGCAGAATCCATCCCCGGCTTCATACTTTTAAACATAATGAGCCGCCCAATCAGTACAATCTTTTATCCTCCCATATCAGCTCCGGAGGGTTACTCAAATTTCATTCTTTTGGTTTTTCAAACGCTTCCGGGCATCGTCAGTCTGCCGGTCACTTCTTTATCTGAAACAACAACCGCCTGTTTTCTAAAATATTTAATCAGGAAAAAAAGCCCGATAGAAAAAATCAAAATCCCCAGAGCATTAAACCATACCGGCTGAAAGCTGTGATTTGAAATTCCGTCTGTTTGGGAATATCCTTCAATCCCTACCTTAAAAACATCCCTTACAATAAGCGGTATCCCGTTATAAAAGGCATGGCAGATAATACACGGCAGAAGGGATTTAGTGGCAATAAAAATATACCCTGCTAAAATTCCAAAAATAAAAGCTCCGGCAAACTGATAGGGGTTTAAATGAATAAATGCGAAAAGTGCGGCAGATACAATAACGGCTTTTTTAGTGCTGTACTGTGAAAGCAGCCCATTTAATATAAGCCCCCTCATAATCAGCTCCTCAGTTACCGGGGCAAAAACAACCAGTGCTATTACTGACCCTATCCCCTTTGACGTAAGGTCTTTCATTATTTGAGTTAAAAACTCAGGTGCAGGTAAAAAATACCTTAATAAATTGTCCAGCTCAGAGCAGATTACACTGCTCCCGGCAATCAGGAAAAACAAAGGTATAAAAAGTGTGATGCCGAATTTTTCAAACCGGTATACTTCAGTTAACGGGAGCTTTGTTTTTTTATATCCCAGGTACATAAACAGCAAATACACCATAAAACCGGGCAGGATTAGAGCCAGGGGATTGCTAATAAGCTCCGCTTTGCCGGTGATCAAAAAAACAACAGCAATTACAACTCCGAATACAAGCTGAGCAGCTATAAGAAGCAGAGAGAAAACAATAGACTGATTAACATTGGGGTAAACTGGATTCATTTTTCACTCCTGATTTTTTATTTGCAGAACTTGGCTTTTATAATTGCACTTTTAAATACTTTAAAAATATGCTAACAAGCATATGTTTCTGATAAGATTAGAAAAATAATTGCACGCGGTGCATAATAAAACTGCAGGGAAGTACTCAGGACAAAAATAAAAAGGGAGCAAAAGCTCCCTGTTATTTGATTTTTTTAGAGGGTGAGTGACGGGACTTGAACCCGCGGCATCTTGGGCCACAACCAAGTGCTCTACCAACTGAGCTACACCCACCGCAAATGTGCTATCTCTTTTACCATGGTTTTTAAAATTTGCAAGCAAAAGATTAAATTTATTAGCAATTAAGGAGCAGGACAGCCAATATGACAGATAACAGGGCAGATTTATTCAGAATGATTCCGGCAGTGGACCGGTTGCTGGAAAGTTCCGAATTAAAAGAAATATCAGATAATTACCCCAGAAATCTTATTATAAATGCAATCAATGAAATCCTTTCTGAAACCAGAAAAGACATTGAAAAAAATATAATCACAAAGGAGACCGGCGGCATTGATTCTGAGCAGATTATTAAATCAGTAATGCAGAGAATCGAACTTTTATCCCGATCCAGCCTGCGTAACGTAATAAATGCCACCGGGGTTGTCATCCATACAAACCTGGGAAGATCCCTGCTGGCCGAAAAGGTTATAGAAAAATTTCATTCCATCAGCGGCGGGTACAGCAATCTTGAGTATGACCTTGAAAAGGGAAAACGGGGCAGCCGCTACACCCATGTAGAGGGAATTCTTAAAGAACTTACATCTGCCGAGGCGGCCATGGTTGTCAACAATAATGCAGCAGCCGTACTTATAACCCTTGATACACTAGCAAAGGGCCGGGAGGCCATAGTATCAAGAGGGGAGCTTGTTGAGATCGGCGGATCGTTTCGTATCCCGGATGTAATGAAAAAAAGCGGCGCCGAAATGATAGAGGTGGGAACAACCAATAAAACCCATCTTAAAGATTATGAAGAGGCAATCACCGAAGAAACAGCCGTAATGCTTAAAGTTCACAGGAGTAATTTTCAGATAGTCGGCTTTAACGAAGAAGTGGAACGAAGCACCCTTGTGGAGCTTGGGAAAAAGCATAATATACCTGTAGTGGAAGACCTTGGAAGCGGATCTTTTATTGACTTCTCAAAATACGGCATGACATGGGAACCAACGGTTCAGCAGGTGCTTGCCGACGGTGTTGATCTTGTCACATTCAGCGGAGACAAGCTTCTGGGCGGACCCCAGGCAGGAATAATACTGGGCAAAAAAGAACTTGTGGAAAAGATAAAAATGAACCAGCTCAACAGGGCATTAAGAATTGACAAGCTTACACTTCTTGCCCTTGAAGAAACCCTTAATATTTACAGGGATGAACGCAAGGCCCTTGAGATGATCCCGACATTAAAAATGATCAGCCAGCCCTATGAAAGCCTTAAAGCAAAGGCCGGAAAACTTTCCCGCATGATAACTGAAAAAAAGGGAGAAAATTTTAAAGTAGATACGGTTGACGGGAACTCAAAGGTAGGAGGAGGCGCAATGCCTCTTATGGAACTCCACACACGCCTTTTAAGGCTGACCCCGGTCAGAATGACAGCTCAGGAAATCAATGAAACACTAAAGGCCTCTGACCCGCCTGTAATTGTAAGGATCGAACAGGACAGTGTTCTTCTTGATGTAAGAACAATTCAGGATAGTGAATTAAAGACCGTTGCAGCGGCAATCAACAGTATAAATTCTGCAGGGATTTGATAGGGGAAAATCATGAAAGATATAATAAACGATATTCTCCAGGAAAGCATAAAGGTCAAGGAGCAGTTTGTTAAGGAAAACAGCGACACTCTGATTGCTCTTGCAGAAAAAATAGTAGAGGCCTTTACAAGCGACAGAAAGCTTTTGCTATGCGGAAACGGCGGAAGCGCTGCGGATGCACAGCATATTGCCGCGGAGTTTGTAAACCGGTTTGAAATGGAAAGGCCCCCGCTCCCGGCAATCTCTCTTTCTACAGATACATCCATAATCACCTGCATTGGAAATGACTATTCCTTTAACGACATATTCACCAAGCAGGTAAAGGCCATAGGGCTTGAGGGAGATATACTGCTGGCCATAAGTACCAGCGGAAATTCACAGAATGTTATTTCCGCAGCCGAAACAGCAAGGGATATGGGGATTTACGTTGCAGGTCTTACAGGCGCAAAGGGCGGAAAGCTTAGGGAAATAAGCGATATATGCCTTACGGTGCCGGGTGACAGAACTGCACGGATACAGGAAACACATATAATGGCAGGACATATTATCTGCAGACTTGTTGATTTTATACTGTTCCAGGGAGGAGATTCCTGATTATGACAAAATGGGAACCGATAAATTTAGAAAAGATTCAGACATACCCTCTTAAAAGCAGGGACAGTAAAGTAACAGTAAAGGAGTTCGGAAAGGCCTGGGAACCCGGAAAAAGCATGAGAGACTGGTTTTCCTCCCTTCCGGGCATACTTGCGGCTGATGACCTCATAAAGGTATCCGACTGCATTATTGAAGCTGTAAAAAATAAAAAAATGATTATTCTTGGTATGGGTGCACACCCAATAAAGGTAGGGTTAAATCCGGTAATAATAAACCTTATGGAAAGGGGCATAATAAAAGCCGTAGCAATGAACGGAGCCGGGATCATACATGATTCCGAACTTGCAATGGCAGGCCACACCTCAGAGGATGTTGATGCCCGCCTCGGGACAGGCGTTTACGGTATGGCCGAAGAAACCGGGAATTTACTGAACAGGGCCATAAAGGAAGGCGCATCAAATAACATGGGGCTTGGAGAAGCTGTAGGCAGCATGCTTGTAAATGAGAATTTTGAGTTTAATAATGCAAGCATACTTGCAAGGGCATATGAACTGAATGTGCCTGTTACTGTGCATGTTGCAATGGGAACCGATACAATACACTATCATCCCGAGGCTGACGGTGCAGCAATAGGTAAAACAACCCACATGGATTTTAGAATTTTTGCAGGCCTTGTCTCAAAACTGGGTGACGGGGTTTTTATCAACCTCGGTTCTGCAGTGATACTGCCGGAGGTTTTTTTAAAGGCCTTAACGCTGTCAAGAAACCTTGGCTTTGAAGTTAATAACTTTACAACTCTTGTCATGGATTTTATAAAAGGGTATCGTCCCATGACAAACGTATATAACAGACCCACAAAGGACGGCGGCCGGGGATTTTCACTGGTGGGACACCATGAGATTATGTTCCCGCTTCTTGCGGCCGCAGTAATTGAAGGTCTTGAAAAATAGAAAACCGGAGGTTTTAAAGTGCCTATTTATGAATATCAATGCATGAAATGTAACGAAGAGTTTGAATGTATTGTTCTGGGCGGCGACACTGTAACATGCCCCAGCTGCGATACAAAAAAAGTAAAACGAAAAATGTCCGCATGCAGTTTCAAGAGCGGCGGGGGAGGCGGTGACTATTCCGCCCCCACAAGCTCAGGTTCATCATCGTCAGGCTGTTCAGGCTGTTCTGGCGGAAACTGTTCCACATGCGGTTAACTTTATTTATCACTGGAGGCCATGAGTGTTCCGTATAGGTTTTGGATATGATGTGCATCAGCTTGTTGAAGGTCGCCGGCTGATACTTGGAGGAGTAGAAATCCCCTATGAGCTGGGCTTACTGGGTCATTCTGATGCAGATGTACTCGTGCATGCATTAATGGACGGAATACTCGGCGCTCTTGGCAGGGGAGATATAGGAAAACATTTTCCTGATTCAGACTCGGCCTATAAGGATAAAGACAGCCTGCTTTTACTGCAGGAGGTCATGACCATGGCAGGAGATGACGGCTACCTGATAAATAATGCAGACTGCACAATAGTTGCACAAAAACCAAAGCTTGCACCCTATATTGACCGGATGAAAGAGAATATTTCAAAAATTCTATTTACGGATAATAACCGGATTAATATCAAAGCCACCACAACCGAAGGGCTGGGTTTTACAGGCAGGGGCGAAGGCATGGAAGCATATGCTGTTGTGAGTCTGGTAAAACAGGTTTAAAAGCATAATTTCACCACAGAGAACACGGAGAAAATCTTTTTTAATTAAAAAACTTTTTTTTGCTTTTACTCCGAGCTCTCCGTGTACTTCGTGGTTAATAACAATAAGTACCGTGATACAGTTGAAAATATAAAACTAAACAGGATTAAAATGACAATTAAATTATACAATACGGCAACAAAACAGAAGGAAGAATTTGTACCGCTTGTAGAAGGCAAGGCAGGCATTTATGTCTGCGGAGTAACAGTATACGATCATTCCCATATAGGTCATGCACGGTCTGCCATCGTGTTTGATGTTCTGGTTAAATATTTCAGGGCAAAGGGAATAGAGGTTACATATGTACGTAATTTCACGGATGTGGATGACAAGATAATCAACAGGGCAAACGAAGTAGGTAAAGATACTGCAGCGCTTGCACAGGAATATATAGATTCATTTTATGAGGACATGGATGCCCTTGGTGTTATGAAGCCGGACATGGAGCCGAGAGCAACTGAATACATCTCTAACATGATAGAAATGATCAAGGTCCTTATAGATAAAGGCTATGCATATGAAGTGGATGGAGATGTCTTTTACGCGGTTGATAAGCTCGAGGACTACGGAAAACTTTCGGGCAGAAAAATCGATGATATGAAGGCCGGAAGCCGTATAAGCATAAATGATAAAAAAAGACATCCAATGGATTTTACTCTTTGGAAACCGTCCAAGCCGGGTGAACCCATGTGGGAAAGCCCATGGGGAAACGGCAGACCGGGATGGCATATGGAATGCTCTGTAATGAGCAACCATTACCTTGGCGCCACCTTTGATATTCACGGCGGAGGAAAGGACCTTCTTTTCCCTCATCACGAAAACGAAAGAGCACAGTCCAAGGCTGCAAACGGATGCGAGTTTGCCAGGTACTGGGTCCACAACGGTTTTTTAACCGTAGAATCAGAGAAGATGTCAAAGTCACTTGGCAACTTTATTCTTATAAAAGATGCACTGGCAGAATATCACCCTGAAGTGCTGAGATTTTTCCTGCTGTCAAAACAGTACAGAAGCCCTCTTGATTTTGCAAAAAAGGATGTACTGGATTTTCAGTCAGGCCTTGTAAGGATATACAGAACACTTCAGAGACTTGAAGAATTGATAGGACCCTGCAAAGATGAAACGCCTCTCCAGGGTCTGATTGCAGGTGATCAGGATAATGAGTTTTTAATAAAGTTTATAAGTCTGATGGATGATGACCTTAATACTGCCGGTGCAATAGGAACCATATTTGATAAAATAAAAGAACTGAACCGCATTATGGATGAAGCAGGGAATACGCCCTCTGACTCGGTGAAGGATCAGCTTAAAAACGAGAGAGATGCTCTTATGAAAGCGGCTGCTGTTCTTGGTGTTTTAAGAAGCGACCCGGCAGAGTTTATTTCACAGCTTGAAAAACCTTCTGATGTGGACGAATCTCAAATTGACGATCTTGTAAAACAGAGAACAGAGGCAAGGGCAAACAAAGACTGGGCTAAAGCGGACGAGATAAGGGACAAACTGCAGGAGATGGGGATTGTACTGGAGGATAAAGCAGGAGTTACGACCTGGCGAAAGGAAGTATAAGGGATGCCGAAACCTTACAAATAATATGCTGGCGCAGGGCTCATGGCACAAGGCTCTAGGTAAAAGCTTTTCCATGGGCCATGCGCCTTGAGCCATTCTCTTACATTCCCTCATATTTATAGTAACCTTTAGACTTTTTAGGAAACCAAATGTTCAAAATTGTCTCCCCCCTTTCTCCCTGCGGTGATCAGCCTGCCGCCATTTCCGATCTTATTCGGGGAGTTAATGATGACCTCAAACACCAGGTCCTGCTGGGTGTTACCGGTTCAGGTAAAACATTTACCATGGCCCATGTTATTGAAGGGGTGCAGAAGCCTACCCTTATCATGGCGCCCAATAAAACTCTTGCTGCCCAGCTCTATGGAGAGTTTAAAAATCTTTTTCCGGATAACGCGGTTGAGTACTTTGTAAGTTATTACGACTATTACCAGCCCGAAGCATATATCCCTCAGTCTGACACTTATATTCAGAAAGACTCAAGCATTAATGAAAATATTGACAAGATGCGCCATTCGGCAACAAGGTCTCTGCTTGAAAGAGATGATGTTATTATCATTGCCAGTGTTTCATGCATCTACGGCCTTGGTTCTCCCGAGGCATATCATGACATGCTGCTCTACGCTGAAGTCGGCGATAAACTTTCACGGGATGATGCAGTAAAAAAACTTGTAGAAATATATTATGAAAGAGGCGACTTTGATTTTTTCCGCGGACGTTTCAGGGTAAGGGGAGATATCCTAGATATTTTTCCGGCCTATGAAGAAGACAAGGCTGTAAGAATCACATTCTGGGGAGATGACATAGAAACAATACAGGAAATTGACCCTCTAACCGGAAAGGTAACAGCAGAGCTTAAGAGAATAACCGTTTACCCCGCTACCCATTATGTAACATCTACAGAAATCAGGGACAAAGCGATTAAGGGAATCAGGGAAGAACTTAAAAAAAGAGTTGATGAATTCCGAGATAATAACAAATTTATAGAAGCGCAGCGCATAGAAGAACGCACCATGTTTGATCTTGAGATGATGATCGAAATGGGCTACTGCCACGGAATAGAAAACTACTCAAGGCATCTTACAGGAAGATCTCCCGGTGATGCGCCCCCGACACTTCTTGATTATTTTCCGAAGGATTTTCTGCTGTTTATTGATGAAAGCCATATTACTGTTCCGCAGATAGGTGGAATGTATAAAGGGGACAGATCCCGAAAAGAAACCCTCGTAAACTACGGCTTCCGCCTGCCTTCGGCTCTTGATAACAGACCGCTTAAGTTTGAAGAATTTTCAAAAAGACTGAACCAGGTTGTATATGTATCTGCCACACCAGGCCCCTATGAGCTTGAAATAAGTGAAGCACTTACAGAGCAGATAATCAGGCCCACAGGTTTGACAGATCCTGAGATAATAGTTGTACCGGCATCAGAACAGGTTGATGATCTCCTTGCAAGGATAAGAGAAAGGGTAGCAGCCCATGAGCGTGTGCTTGTAACCACCCTTACTAAAAGAATGGCCGAAGACCTTGCAGAGTACTATTCGGAACTGGATATAAAGGTAAGGTATCTTCATTCGGATATTAAAACCATTGAAAGAATGGAGATTATACGCGATCTCAGGATGGGTGCATTTGATGTTCTTATAGGCATCAACCTGTTGAGGGAAGGCTTGGATATTCCGGAAGTATCTCTTGTTGCTATCATGGATGCAGATAAAGAAGGCTTTTTAAGATCCGAAAGATCCCTTATTCAAACATGCGGAAGGGCCGCCAGAAATTTAAACGGAACAGTTATTCTTTATGCGGATCAGATTACAGGCTCCATGGAAAGAGCTATGGACGAAAGCAGCAGGAGAAGACAGATTCAGGTTGAGTATAATGAGGAACACGGTATTACACCCGAATCCGTAGCAAAAAATATTGATGATGTGCTCGGGTCGCTCTATGAGGCAGATTACGTAACGGTCCCGGTTGTATCAGAAGAGTCAAAGGAATACCTGACACCGGATACTATTAAGAAAATGATAAAGGATCTTGAGAAAAAGATGAAGGAAGCGGCAGCAAAGCTGGAATTTGAAGAAGCCGCGCGCCTGAGAGATGAGATAAAGGAACTCAGAGAAGACGAACTTGATATGATTTAGATGTTTTAAATATCCAGTTACATACCAAGACTGGCAAGAAGATCTTCAACATCCTGCTTTGCTTCTTCCGAAGATTCCAGAATATTGGATGCAGACTCGGCATTTTTAGATTTATTCTCATCCTCAAGCTCAGGGTTTAAAACACCCATTAACTCACGTATTATCCCGACAAGTGAATTAATCTGCTGAGAAACTTTGTCGCCAAACTGCAGGCTCAGTTCTATCTCATCAAGCCATGGAAAAAATTCTTCCGGTATTTTTTCCCGTATTTTATCAAGGAGCTGAAACACGCTTTCAGTATCACTTTCAAGCTCTTTCTGCACATTATGGGCCTTTTGTGAAATGTCGGATGACATTATCATATCTTCAAGCTTATCAAGTATTGCCTTATAACCTGCAAACAGTTTTTCTCTCTCTTCGGCACCGATCAGTCTTTCAATAAAAACAGTAAGCTGGTTTTTAAACAGGTGAATAATATCTCCAAAACGCTCTATATCAAAAGCATCTCCATTGACAGTCTTTACCCTGATATATCCTGAATAGGATCCTTCTCTAAAAAAAAGCATTGCCGTATCATCGAGCACTTCAAAATGTTTTTCCGAATCTTCAGCCAACCTGCAGTACTGCTCCTGCTCCCCTCCCTTTTCAGCAAAGTGAATCTCCGTATCAAGGCCGATTTCCTTTAAAGATGTAATAATCCGCTCACAGGCATTTTTAAGCTCAAGATCACCCTGCAGTTCCTGACCGCAGTGTACCAGAGTTGCCAGATCCTGATGGGACTGCATAAAGGCATTGGCAGCCCCTGTAACTCTGTCAATGGATACAGATGACCTTTCAATCTCGTTTTCCAGATCAAGTCTCTGTTTTTCAAAGATTAGTATTTGATTGATGATAAGGCCTAAATCGTTCCCTGATTTTAGAAAGGGGAAAATTATAAAATCCGAACTTTTTATTTTTGCAGGAAGTTTGTTTAGAGATATTTCTTCAACAAGCAGTATTTTTTTCAGGAAGGGAAAATCATTTAAGTATTTTTTTGAGACTCTAAACTTTTTTAAATCGTGAAGCAGGTATACTATACATATATTGCTGTCTTTCATGGATTGAAGAAGCTTTGAAGCTTCATTTTCTGATTTTGCATGCAGGAATTTTATTTTTTTTAAAACAGCTTCCGCTTCTGACAAAACCGCTGCATATCTCTCTTCGGGATCTATTGAGACAAAAATTGGCTTATCCATAAAACCTCATCTGATAAATTAGATAATTATTTATAAAACCGCTTGATAACAAAAATGATTTTTTCAAATATTTTTTTACAGAAGAGGAGCTGTTAACGCTGTCTTAAATAGAGAAGCAGAAAGATCATGAAATGAAATGGATTAAGGAACAATATTAATAAGATTAGTCAAAATAGTCAATAAAACCTAACATTAATGAATATTTTGAGAAATTCACACATCTATAGCAGGAGACATTTCTGCACCTCCATTAAAAAAGACTGCTAACCATAATAACAAAAGTGTTCTCCGGCACCCAATCCTTGACATTCCCCCCACCATTGTTTACACTTCATAGTATAAACATTATGCATTGGAGGAATCAATGAGGGCTACAGCTAAAGATTTAAGGTTTCTCTCTAAAGAATTAATTGAAACAGCAAAAAGAGGAGAGGAAGTAATAATTACTTTCCGCGGGAAACCCTGTGCCAAACTGGTTCCTTATGAGGATAGAAAAACTGAAACTCCAGAAAATAATTTATTCGGCATATGGAAAGACCATGAGCAAACTAAAAACGTAGATGAATATGTAAGGAACTTAAGAAAAGGAAGATTCTAATGCTCATAGTCGATACAGATGTACTTATCTGGTATTTGCGAGGAAATCAAAAGGCTTTTAAAACCATAGAAAGTTTAGAACATTTCTCGCTCTCGGTTGTTACCTACATGGAACTTGTGCAGGGTATGAGAAATAAAGAAGAACTTAACAGCCTGCGCCAGGCTCTTCAGGAATGGAACGCTGAAATACTCTATATAACAGAAGAAATTTCAGCAAAAGCCATGTTTGCAGTTGAACAGCATTTCCTGAGCCATTCCATACAACTTGCCGATGCCCTTATTGGCTCTACCGCTGCAGCACATGGTCTTACATTACTTACCGGCAATGACAAACATTACAAAATATTGAAGGGTGTCAAAATCAATAAATTCAGGGCATAAACCTCTACAAGATGGTGTGTAATCCGTCCCACCAAGCTACGCCGAGACACGAACACCACCCTGCGAAAAAAATCTTTTCCCCGTTATGTTATCTTGTTACCTGCTCTTTGCGCAGAACCTGTCCCATCCCATAAGATGAGCCGCACCTGCTACTGTTGTCCCATAAAACAGAACAGGCTTTTTATTTATAAACTGTTCTACTGTTCCATTTGCAACAGTTGTTCCTGTCACCAGCAGAAGGTCGGCCCATTCAATTGCATCTTCTGTTTTTTCCGGGCCTTCTATAAGGGTATTGTATTTTTTTGTACCTATGTTGTCCTTATCAAGGTCAATCACGCGAAGGTCGAATGAGGCTGATACATTTTCAACAAACTTGGGCTGGAAACCTATCTGGGTTATTTTAGGAGAGCCGTAGTTGTTTTTAATATGTTCCACAAGCTGCACTGCGCATTCCGCCGGTTCATTGTCTTTGCAGTGGATTGTTCCCTCAATAAGCCCCGTATGTTTTAATGCGGCGTTAAGGGATGCAACAAATATAGCCATGCGGTAATTATTGGTAAGATCAGATTCGAGTATATCCTTAAGCCTTCCCTCAAAATCACCGTACCTGTCTGTAAATGCCTGGCCTGCGGCACCTTCAAGCTCAGCCTGCATGAGTCTTTCCTTTCCCTTCATAAGAGGAAAGTCATCCGACTCCGGGTTACCGATAGCTTCTTCTGTGCTTAATGCACGCGCCTTTACAGTTATGTTTCTTTCCAGCAGGTCTTTATCCAGAACCTCAAAGGCCCGTTTTTTTATTTCGTCATATAAATTTGCCATAGTTAATCCTTCATCATGATAAGTCTTCTTGTACCTTTTATCTGCCTGAAATTTGCCCCCTGGCTTATACATTTCAGAGCAAGATCCGTATCCGTTACTATTGTGCCGGCGATTGCATCGATTCCGTAATCAAAGAGAACAGGCGAAAGAACAGCAGAGTCCCCAAGGACTACTGTAAAGGCATCTTTCTTTTTTAATTTGAGAAGATCCCCGATGCTGTGATTTGTTATGGCTGTGCCTGTGATTGCCAGGACATCCGCCTGAGGAACAAGATCCTTAGCGCTTTCGGCAGGGTAATCTCCCGGTTTTGGATTTTTTTCAATAACCCACAGTTCCCGTGCAATCCCCCTAAGTTTGGGGATAAAAGGAAAATGACCAATTATTGCAATGTTTTTATTTTCGCCTTTTTCAATAATAAGTTCCCGGGCATTGAGTTCGGAACATTTTGACTCATCTACTTCAATAAGCGAGTTGATGGCTGCCATACCGATTGCAGCTTCGAGGATGCTTTCGGAAAGGGCCATTTCTGTAAGTTCACGGGCTGTTTTATCAAGAAGGAAACCCGGCGACTCAACAAGGGGAGGTATCTGTTTGAGGGCATCTCTCGGAAGTGTTGCTCCCAGCCCGCAGTAGCGGCTTACTACCCCGGTATGAAAGACACCCTGTCTTAGATCTTTTACTTCTGCATCATGGTCAAGCGATTCAATTATTTCTTTAAGTATCATGAAAAATTCTTTCCGCAGCAGCTTCCGGGACCGGCACATCCGGCATGAGAAGGATTGGAACCGCAGCATCCTGTATCTCCGGCTCCCGGAAATCCTGATGATGCGCTGCCTGAAAAGGAAGATGTCACAGACATCTTTTTTTCAAGTTTTTTACTGCCGCAATGGCTGCATACGGGTTCATCATCTGAACGGGCGATAAGTATTTCGCTGTCCTTACCACAGTCCATGCATGTGAAATCATATAGAGGCATTGCTATTCTCCTTCCGGGCTGCCGCCTTTACCTGATTTATAATCGTTTACTGCTTTTTCTATTGTTTTTTTTGTAAGTCTTATACAGTGCTGCTTCTGATCAGGAATTTCTTCCAGTTCACGAAAGATGTCCCTGTCCGTAAGCTTCATGGCTTCATCAAGACTCTTGTCTCTTATCATGTCCATTGCAGCCATTGCTGATGCAATTGCACCGGGACATCCAAACACCTGTATCTTTGCGTCCCTGATTATATCTTTATCATCAATATTCAGGTATATCTTCATTGTATCGCCGCACTGGCCGGTCAGCTCACTGGCCTGGGTGGCATCCTCAAGCTGCCCCATGTTCTTTTTATCCATGTAATACTTGATAGCTTTTTCCGAATAACCTGAATTTAAAAGAAGTTCTTTTGCTGACTTTAAATCGTTATTGATAATATTACTTGCCTCGGACATCACTTTTCCTTTTTCTGTTAATCTTGTTATTAATGCTACCCGGTTTCAAGTCCCTTTATAAGCCTCAGATTTTTAAGAAGCTCGGCAGCATCATCTTCTCCGGGATTTACCGGAAGATGATTCATAACACCCAGCCCCTCGCTTGCCTCGTGAAAATCCTTTTCCGAAAGGCTGCTTACGGCAACACAATTAAGCATGGGATTCACAAGTATGAGTTTGCTGATAAAGACAAGACCGGACATGTCTCCAATTTCTTCATCTGTAATAACAAGATCAATAGCACTGTCTTGAATCATTTTCAATGCTGTTTCTCCGGAATCAGCATAAATAAGCTCCACATCTTTGTCGCTTTTTAAAGCTGACCCGAATTCAGCAAAAGATTCCTTATTATTGCTAACCAGCAGCAACCTTAGCATAATAAACTCCTGTAAATTTAAACTTAGGGTTTTATGTTTTCCCCTGCGCCTTGAGCCGTGCGCCTCGTGTCGCGCCATAGCTTCAGCGACAGCGGATGAGCCCAGTTTTTATTACCAGTGCCCCTCAACATTAGCGCCGTCAGCATGAGGAAGTTTTCCGTCAAGGTAAGCCTGAACCGCCTCTTTTATGGTACCGGATGCGTCATTTGATACGTTAACCTTACCGGCCTGAAGAGCTTTAAAGGCATTCGGTCCGCAGTAACCGGTTAACAGAACTTCTGCTCCGGCGTTAACGACATTACTTGCAGCCTGAATTCCGGCTCCTTTGAGAGCATTGATGTTTTCACTGTTATCAATAAGCTCAAACTCATTAGTATCCGAATCAACGACCAGTACATATGCCGCCCTTCCAAAGCGGGGATCTACCTGGGCGTCCAGATCGGTGCCCTGTGATGTAACTGCTATTTTCATTTTAATGCGCTCCTCCGCCGCCGCATACCTGATCATCGCCTATAACAGTAAGCTTTCCTGCTATAAGATCTTCAACAACAGGTCTGATCTCCGGCCTTACTGCATCATGATATACGTCTATGCCTGACTGGCGGAAGCCCATAAGAGGTCTCATGCCTATGCCGCCGACGATAAGTGCGTTTACATTATGACTTGCAAGCAGGTTTACCGGGACCATACAGCCGCCCTGCATATGTTCTTTATTGTTGATTGTTGTTACCTGCTCGATTTCACCGTCTTTAACATCAATAAGGGTGAATACATCACAATGGCCAAAGTGTCCTGCTCTTGTTCCGTCAAGTCCGCCCTGATCGTTTGATGGGACTGCTATTCTTCCGTCTTTCATAATTATAATCCTCCTGGGTTATTAATAATAATTGTTATATTTCAACCGGAACAGTGCCGGTTATTTTCCTGCTGTTATTTCGTCCAGCTTTTCCTTTGCCCTGTTCCATATGCCTTTTACATCACTGCATATATCCGCTTCCGGGGCATATTCAAATATGTTGATTCCCTGGACCATTGCCTTTGTAAACACAGGATCAAAGGGTATCATGCCGACAAAAAGCATGTCATGGTCTTCGGCATATTTTTTTATTTCCTCTGCCTTGTCCGGATTAAGATCATATTTATTTACACAGACCATTGCCGGAATCCTGAAAAACTTTGCAAGTTCGGCAACCCGTGTCATATCATGCAGGCCGGATACTGTAGGTTCCGTTACAATAAGAACCGCGTCAGCTCCGCCTATGGATGCTATTACCGGGCAGCCTACACCCGGAGAACCGTCTGTAATAATGATATCCAGATTTTTTTCTTCAGCCAGATTTTTTGCTTCTTTACGTACAAGGGTTACAAGCTTTCCAGAGTTCTCCTCGGCAATGCCCAGCCTTGCATGAACCATGGGCCCGAAACGGGTATCAGATATAAACCATTCCCCGCATGTTTTCTGAGGAAAGTCTATTGCCTTTTCAGGACAGAAATAAAAACAGACTCCGCAGCCCTCGCATTCAATATGGTCGACTTCATAGTCAGGGGTTATTGCATCCCATTTGCATAATTCTCTGCAGCGGCCGCATTCAATGCATTTATCTTTATTGATAACAGCCTCTCCGCCGCCTTTAAAGGGAGCCGATTTAACCACATCCGGGGACATAATCAAATGCAGGTCAGCAGCATCCACGTCAGCATCACAGAGAACCATGTTTTCCGCGAGGGAAGCAATGGAAGAAACCATGCTCGTCTTTCCTGTTCCGCCCTTTCCGCTGATAATAACAAGTTCTTTCATTAGCTGTTCTCCTGCACTATCTTTTCTATATCGTGATACAGATCAACAAATTTATCTTTCCATTCAGGTATTGCCTCGACAACAAGCTCGCCTCTCGAATAGGATTCTGCAATCTTCCGGTCAAAGGGAATTTCCATAAGTATGGGGATCTCTTCTTCCCGGGCAAACTCCTTTACCTTGTCGTCTCCCAGGTCGGAACGGTTGATAACGATTCCGCATGGTATACCAAGCAGCTTAACCGCTCCTGCAGCAAGCTTAAGGTCATGAAGCCCGAATGGCGTGGGTTCGGTAACAAGAATGATAAAGTCAGTACCTTTCATGGCAGCTATTACAGGACATGAAGTCCCGGGCGGAGCATCAATAACTGTAATGCCCTTTTCTTCGGCATAAGCACGCACCTTTTTTATAAGCGGAGGAGCCATAGCCTCCCCTACCCTTAGCCTGCCGTGAATAAAATCAATGGAATTTTTATGTCCTTTTTCCAGCACTCCGAGCTTCCGGTATGTTTCCGTGATTGCGTTTTCCGGGCATACCTCAAAACAGCCGCCGCAGCTGTGACACAGATCTTCAAAGGGCAGTATGGTGTCTGCAATGCGTACAATTGCCTTGAACTGACAGATCTCACAGCATTTTCCGCAGAGGGTGCATTTACTTTCATCCACCTGCGGGACAGGGGTTGTAACATCTTCTTCCGAGTCTATTTCCGGCTTTATAAAGAGATGAGCATTTGGCTCTTCAACATCACAGTCCAGAAGCCTCACGTCTGTCCCGAGAGATGCAGACAGATTTGTGGCGACTGTTGTTTTTCCTGTTCCGCCTTTTCCGCTCGCTATACTGATTATCACAATAATTGCCCTCTATTTTTTGTCCCTTTGTTTCTGCATATAAATATGCAGGGCTTCCTGAAGAGTTCCTGCAGCCAGAAACGCACAGTGCCGGTCTTCTTCAGGAACATTGGTTCCCATTCTTTCGAGTATGGAGTCCCCGTTGATGTCGGTAATTTCATCAGGATTTTTTCCAACAGCCAGGGCAGCGGCAAATGATCCGCATATATTGCTCGATGCACACCCGTCAGTCATATAGGATGCTTTTTCAACCCTGCCTTCCTCAAACTTGAGGAATATTTCCATTGTATCACCGCAGGAGCCCTTTAAAGAAGCATATGCATCCGGGGTTTCAATAGAACCGGCATTATCCGGGTTCATCCATCGTTCTATGGCTTCTTCTGTGTATGTTTTTCTCAGGTCCGCAATTATCTGGGCCTGGGTCTCTTTTACAAAATCATCTAAATTGTCTGCCATTAAAAAATCCTAGTGATAGTCATGAGTACCTGCAATCACCTTTATTCCTGTCTTGCCCTCAATTGCCTTTGCCAGTGTTTCAGGATCATTATAGGGGCATGACGGAGAAGCATTTGCCAGGCATGAGCTTAAATATATTTCATCAGGTTTAATCTCGGAGAGTTTCATCATCATTCCGACATTAGACACAGTGCTTCTTCCCGGGCACTGGCATTTTACAAAGCCGATTACCTGTGACGGTTCACCAAACTTTGCATCGCCCATTGCCGCAGCCTTAAGACATCTCCATTCACCAGGGCATCCGTATCCGCTGTCCATGTAAGATCCGCACCCTACTATCGCAACTTTTTTCATTATGATTCCTCCGAGTTTTTATCAGTTAAGCGTTACCGGTCTTTGCAACAACCTTGTCCACCATTTTGGCAAACTCATCACCAAATGTTACACCTTCGCTGTCAAGATCTGCCAGTTTTCCCTTGTCAGCCAGTTTTACAACCTTCGGCTCTATAGGAAGACTTGCAAGCAGTTCCACGCCCATTTTTTCGGCCATGCCTTTGCCGCCGTTTGCCATGAAAAGATCAATCAGCTCTCCGCAGTGAGGGCATTTAAGTCCGTTCATATTTTCTACAACACCAAGCATTTCCATCTTTACCTGCTTGCAGAAGTTTATAGACTTTCTAACGTCCGCCAGGGATACTTCCTGGGGAGTCGTAACGATAAGAGACTTGGCATCTTTAACTGTCTGGGCAATAGTAAGAGGCTCATCACCTGTTCCAGGAGGAGAGTCAATAACAAGGTAATCAAGTTCTCCCCAGTCCATATCGGTAATAAACTGTCTGATAACACCTATTTTTATAGGGCCTCTCCATATAGTTGCAGCATCCTTGTCCGATCCCATGATGCTTTCTATTGAAATAACCTGAAGATTCGGCATCGGCTCAATGGGTATGGCTTTACCTGACACAGGTGAAACGCTTACATTTGCATCCATGCCGAGCATTCTTGGTACGCTGGGGCCGTGAAGGTCAACATCCATGAGCCCTGTCTTAAAACCTCTTTTGGCAAGGCTGATTGCAAGAAATGTAGAGACGCTGCTTTTACCGACACCGCCCTTGCCGCTCATGACAAGTACTTTGTTTTTAATTTTGCCCAGGCTTTTTGTTATTTCAAGTTCCTGCTGGGACTGGGCGTCCAGGTTTGTAAGTCCGGGGTTTTGCTGATTTGCCATATTCTAGTGTTCCTCCAAATATCTGTTCCTGTATTGTTTAAGGTTTATCACCTATGCATAATATATTTGATATATAAAGTGCAAAGGGAAAAACCTTATTAATGCTTGAACCCTTTGCATCCGCCTCTGCCCGGTCCGCCAAAGTTCCGCGACATGGGATGCCCTCTTCGGCCGCACCTTGCGAGCCCTCTCTTACAGCCCGGCATTAAAAATCTCGGCTGAAATATGTTTCCCGTAATAAATGCTTTAAGAACATCCTCGGCAGGGCCTGATATTTCCTGTATTACATCAAGCCCGGATGCAAGCAGCATACGCAGAAAACCGTGGGAAACAGCTCCGCAAATGAGTGTATCCAGGTCAAGCTTCCTTATTCTCTGGCATTTTTGTGAAAGGTCACTCTCATCGATGTGATATACAAATCTGGATTCTTCGCCTCTCTCGGTTACCTCTACCACCAGCAGCCTGAGGGCAGTGTCAAATACCGGAGAAACTTTTCCTTCCCATATTGGTATAGCAATTCTCATAATAAAATGCCTTATTTATCTCCTGCGTTGTCTATATAATACTCCATGCACACTTTCGCAAGACGAGATTAATAAAAATTGACTTTAAGGCAGTATGTCGATTCACCACAAATCATAAGGACATTATTCAAATTATAATGCCTCTATACCTAAAAGCTAAAAAATCCATAATTCCGTCTTGATCTCGTCTTGTAAAAAAGTGCATAGCCATATGCAAATAATAATTTTCCCTGATAGCAAAACACATGAAAGGTACGAATCAAATCTTAAATGCAGACCGGGACAGGAGGCTTTTTGTCCCGGTCTGCCCTTGCCAAGTATAGTGTTGAGAGGCACTATAACCAAGGAGCAAATTAATCTGTTTCTTCAATCTCTTTCAGTCTTTTTTCAATGGCATTAAGCTCATCTCTGAGCACTGCCGCTTCATTCTTTAGGGAACTTTCTTCCAGGTCTCTGCTGTAATAAGAAGAAACCGGACCGCCGCCAAACCCGGCTCTGCGCCCCATTCCAGGCTGACGTCTGCAGCTGCCGAAACCCCTTCCGCGACCTGCGCCTCCCGTAAAGGATGCACCTCGGTTAAAAAAGGATCTGCCTGCAGTGTTACAAAGACCGCGTCCGCCACCTGTTACCGGCCCCATACCTTCAGGACCTCTTCCGTCAAATCCCGGCATTGGATCACCTCCTTTTGCCTGTAGATAAAACCATTGTTAATAAATGCAATTATCCTATAAGCATTTGGCGTGCCATATTTTTTCATTTCATCAAATAACCTTTAACAGATTGATTTATCTAGGCATTTATACAGGAACCTTTAACTGGAAGGAGTTATAGCAACATTGCAACAGTGCATCATTGCAATGTAACGCAATTACTTAATTGCATATTTGCAATACAGGAACAGCAGGTAAAGGCTATTATAGCAATGGCAGGCTCTAATTTATAGCGCACAATATAAAATTATATATTTTAATAGTTCTTTGACCTGCCGTCCCTGACCGGAGTTTCTATATCCATCTGTTTTATTTTTCTCCAGAGGGTGGTGGGATGCATACCAAGCTGTTCTGCGGTAATCTTTCTGTTCCAGTTATTTTTTTCAAGAGCGCTGTATATATAGTTTCGTTCAGCTTCTTTTACTCCTGCCCGGCTGACGGTCTGCACGGTTTTCCTTTCCGGCATTTCCTTTGCCATGTAATCAGGCAGATGCTCAATACCTATATAATCGTTTTTACAGACAACCGTTGCGTAATCCAGGATATTTTCAAGCTCCCTGATATTGCCTGGAAACTGGTGAGACATAAGTATGGGCATTACTTCAGGCTTAAGCCCCTGTATGTTTTTGCCCTTTAAATCATTAAATCGCTTTATAAAATGTGATGCAAGAAGCGGGATATCTCCCTTCCTGTCCCTTAAGGGCGGGAGCTGAAGCTTTACAACATTTATCCGGTAGTAAAGATCTTCTCTGAACTTATTTTCCTTTACAAGGGTTTCAAGACTTTTGTTTGTTGCAGCCACAAACCTTACATCAGCCTTTTCCGTTTTGGTACTTCCCAGAGGCTCATAACATTTTTCCTGTATTACTCTTAAAAGCCTTACCTGAAGAGCCGGAGAAATATCCCCTATCTCATCCAGAAAAAGTGTGCCGCCCTCTGCCAGTGCAATCCGGCCAGCCTTGTCTTTTTTTGCATCAGTAAACGCGCCTGCCTTGTAGCCGAATATCTCTGACTCAAGCAGGTTATCCGGAAGCGCCCCGCAGTTTATAGTAACAAGAGGTCCGTCTTTTCTTGAACTCAATGAGTGTATGGCCCTGGCAAAAAGCTCCTTGCCTGTTCCGCTTTCACCCTCTATAAGCACAGTCGTGTCACTGTCGGCAAGCTGTTCAAGAATACCGAAGAGACGCTGCATCTCTTTATCCTTGCTTATTATGTCATGAAAAGAATTTCGTCCGCTAAGTTCTTTTTTAAGAGTTTCAACAAGGCTCAGGTCTCTGAATGTTTCAACTCCGCCTATAACCTTCCCTTTGTCCCCTTTTAAAAGGGCGGTCGAGATGCTAATAGGAACACGCTCACCTTCGGAATTTACAATAAATATGGACTGATTTAAAACAGGTTCCCCTGTTTCAAGTGTATGACGAAGAGAACAGAAGCTTTCACAGATACTTGCCCTGAATACTTCCCAGCAGTGTCTGCCGATTGCCTCTTTTTTACTGATCCCGGTAATTTTTTCAGCCGCACGGTTAAAGGATGTAATTTTCCATTCGGAATCCACTGTAAAAACACCGTCCGCTATACTGTCCAGAATTATCCCGGTCTGATTTTCATTTTCATTTTTCATCTGTTTTTCCCGGCAAACAGTAATCATCCAAACAGTTTTTGTCAATTAAATGGTATTTACCATATATATTATCAGGCCACTTATACCGAGCGCAAAAACTGCAGCAGACAGTCTTTTTTAAATTTCAGCTTCAAATAAACATGGCACTGATATTGCAATAATACATTTTTGTCGCAATACAGAGAGTTTCAGTCATTTTTGTATCGCACTAACAAGTGACCTACAAACATGTTGATAGTTAAAGTTATTCATATAGCGGAATCTGAGCCGGGTCTGTAGAAAAACACTAACTGTTATTACAATTGTCATCATTTTGACGATTATTTTTTTGCAGAGGTCAAATGAAAAAGGACACAATTACAAAAAGCAGGGAAAGACTGCTCACCGCGGTGCCGCTGTTTAAAAATTATATCTCCACCTTTAAATCAATCAATAAACGATGGGGGAGCGCTATAACTTCGGGCCTGATAGAAGTGGGCCGCATGGAAACTCACGCATCCCGGCTTTTCACCCCTCTTATCACGGATATGGATGCAACAAAAAACAAGTACACCCGGATCCAGGAACAGCTTATTAATGCAATCCTTTTTGAAATGGTTAAAAAAGTTGTTCTTGAGGTTTCCGACGCCGCAAAATTCACCATCAACATTTTAAAGAGAAACCTTTTTGAACGTACTGCCGATGTCGGCTACCTTGCCACAGATGCTGAGATTGTGGACTTTTTAAAATCATCAGATGATATGAACGAAAGGGTCGGGCAGATAAGGGAACGGCTCGCCGCATATCAGTATGAATACACTGTCTATAACGAAATAATAATCCTTGATACAGAGGGGAATGTAAAAGCAAACCTGGACAAAAAAAACCATATCACCCACTCATCAGATCATCTGATTTCTCAGACACAGGACATAGACCTTCACTCAAATAAATATGAAGAAAAATATATAGAAACCTGCAGGCCGTCAGACTTAAGGCCCGGCAAGGGTGATGTATTAATATATTCTCAAAAGATCGAAGATCCCGAATCCCATTCATCCCTCGGCACTCTCTGCCTGTGTTTTGATTTTGAAGATGAAATGAAGGGAATCTTCAAAGATCTGGGCGAGGGAAATCAGAACTTTATAATTGCAGTACTTGACGAAACAGGAAGGGTAATGTGTTCGAGCAGGCCTGATATCCTTGATAAAGCCTGCAGGATTCCGGTTGATCTTGAAACCGATTTCAGGTTTCTCAATGTTAAGGGAACCTCATACCTTGTGAGCACTGTCGAAACCGACGGGTATCAGGGCTTTTACGGTTTAACATGGTACGGTCTTGTCATGACTGAGCTCGAAACATCCCTTAACAGGGATGAAGAAGAAAACTCCATGGAGACTTCCGTTACAGCAGAGCTCAACCATTTTTCCTCGGAGCTTGCCTCCATAAGAGACAGGTCAGGAATACTCCTGGACGACATGAAACTGGACAGCATAAACGGCCAGGTGATGGCTCAGAAGTTTGCAGCAAAGGCTTTTGTAGAGGTTCTCCAGTTTGTTAAATTTATTGGAGAAGAAATCAACGGACTGTTTTCCTCTGCCATAGGAAACCTTCAGCAGACAATAGTATCAAGTCTTTTTAACGAGGTTCAGTTCAGAGCATTTCAGGGAAATAATATTGCAGACAGAAACCTTTATGAACGTGCAAATGATGTCTGCTGGTGGGCGCTGACTCCCCTGTTCAGAAAACTCATGGCAAAGCATGAAGAAAGGGATCTTACAGAAGAGGAAAAAAAAGCTCTCACCGAAAACCTTCAGTATATAAATGATCTTTACACACCATATCTGAGGCTGGTCTTTACGGACAGAGAGGGAAAGGTTATCGCCCTTTCAAACCCGCCTGCTGAGCTGGAAGAAAGATTTACACAGGATGACATGCCGGCAGGGCAGGATTTCATCGGCATGACAGTAGAAAAAGATCTGGCAGCCAGGATAAAAAGCCTTAATACAGGTAAAGACTACTGCGTATCCGACTTTAAAAAAACGCCTCTTTACGGAGGACGACCCACATATATATACAGCACAGCGGTCCGCCACCCGGAAAACGACAGCCTGCCTGTAGGGTCTATAATGATCGTGTTTGACTCGGAGCCCCAGTTTAAAAACATGCTTCTGGACGTACTTCCAAGGAATGACCGCAGACAGGTTCAGGAAGGATGCTTCGGCCTTTTTGTGACCAGGGACAGGCTGATTATTTCTTCTACAAATCCGGATTACCCCGAAGGAAGCATACTTGAACTGAATGATTCTGTTTTCAGCCTGAAAAAGGGTGAAAGAAGTTCCGCCATTATCGAACTTAACTCAAACAGCTACGCGCTCGGCCTTCAGGTTTCAAACGGATACCGCGAATACAAAAAGACAGACGGATACAGCAATGACATCATATGCATGATTTTTGTCCCCATATGATTACCGGCACTGTTTCAGGAGAAGACGCAGATGGCTCATATCAGCAGGGAAAAGATATCGGAAATTATCTTTCATGAACGTTATGCACAGGTTTTCAGGACCGATTTAAGGCAGAAGTTCGGTGATATTATAACCGGCATAGTAAAGAAAAACGGGCTTTATATACAGGTAAACGATAGACGCGAATCATCCCTGTCACTTCTTACTGTCTCTATTTTTGATCCCCGCCTTTTTGCAGCATACTGTGCAGTTCTTTCCACACAGGATTTTGATTTAACAGCCATTGACCTTTTTACCGGCAATGTAAAAATCGAAAAAAAGATCCGGCTTAAAACATCCAGCATCAATTCTTTACCAGAAGACATACCAGTCATGGTCTGTGAATGGCACATTAAAGGTGAAAACTGCTTTAGTGATGAGGACGCAGTAAAAAACATTACTGATTTACTGATTCAGCGGGAACATGAGTTCAAGGGACTCTCAGACCTGGAAAAGAAAATATTTGCAGACAGGATAACCCGCAATGTTTTTTCATACTCAGATCGATTTCACCCGCAGTGGAAAAAATTAAACAGCAGTAATCAGGTTGTTGACCGGAGAGAATCGAAGATAGTGGTAGAGAAGATTTTTTCACCCGGGTATATATATGTTTTTTCACTTTTCCTTCAATACCTTGACACATCGCCCCTGTCTCTTATGTACAGAAAGAGCGGTAATACAGAAATAATAGAACTTACATCCGGAGAAACATGCAGCGGACAGTTCAAAGGCAATGCCCTGCACGGACGTTTGGCGGGACTGGGCAGAGTTTTAAATATCTGCACAGATGTTGTAAAATCCCTGGCCTATGCTCCCGACCCTGTAAAGGCTCTTAAGCGGCTTTTTGATTTATCGGACTCAGTTGATGAGAAGGTTTTTGACACACTCACCGAAAACATGAAAAACAGCTTAATAAGAGACTCTGTCTACAGGGTAGTAGGATCAAGTGATTTTTTGTGGGAAGATTTTATTAAATCTAATTATGTATCATTTCTGGATTTAATCTCAAACTCGGCGAGCGACAATAAGTTTGTACCAGATGTAAATGAGACGAAAAAAAGGATCAAAGAAATTTGCAGCAGCAAAGGCTCCTTTGAAGAAAAATATGAAATGCTTAACAGGTTCAAGGACTTCGTACTTTTTTCAATAGAAATAAACCACCTTATGGGAAGCCGTCCGGATGTCGGAACACTGGCCAGGCAACTCACCGGGCTTGCTAACTTAATAATTGCAGCATTTGTATCACAGGTTGACCTTGAACTTGAAACAAAATACGGCAGACCGGTTGCTGTTAATGGAAAACCTGTTTCATACTGCGTTTACGGACTGGGAAAACTGGGAGGCGCAGCTCTTGGATTTGCGTCCGACCTTGAACTCTTTTTCATATATGACGGAGAAGGACAATCCCCCGGGCCGGATAAAATGGACAGTTACGAATACTTCGACAGGCTGGTAAAGAGATTTCTTGAAGTTTTTCAAACCAAGATAAACGGCATATTTGAGCCTGATATGCGCTTGCGTCCATACGGTAAAAAAGGCAATCTTGCAACAACTCTCAGTGACTTTAACAAATACTATTCACCTGAAGGAGCATCCCACGCCCTTGAAAGGATAGCCCTTTACAGGGCCGGTCTTATATGTGGTTCAGCCGGACTTGACAGGATAATATGCCGCCTTCTCACGGGTTTTTTCAAGGAACCCGGTTACATCCGTCTTGATGAACTCAGTAAAGCAAGAATATCCGGACACCGGAATTTAAACAGCCGCTCCTTTAATATGAAGCACGGAGACGGCGCCATAGTAGATCTTGAAACAATAATACAGCTGATACAGATACAGAACGATAATGGTTCGGGAGAACTCTGGATCAGAGAAATTTACAGGGCATTGCCTGCATTGTTTAAAAAAGGACTGCTTACCGGAACTCAGAGAAAAAAACTCAGCGATGCCTATTATTTTTTCAGGAGGTGTATAAACGGACAGAGAATATTGTGCGGGGTTGCGGATAACACCACTCTCGGTTATGACGCCAATCCAGATCTTGCGCCCCTTGCCAGACGCGCAGGATACAAAAGGCTCGGATTACTGGAAGAATCGGAACAGCTTCTCATGGACCTGCGCTGGCATTCATCACTTATCAAAGCCATGGGAATCGCTTTTTTTGGTGAAAACCTTATGACCGATCACAGCCTTACAGGCATGGAGGATATTTATCATAGAAAAGAAATCCCCTTCAGACATGTAAATGATTTTATAAATAAAAAAGGAACAAAGGTAACCAGCCACTTTCTGGCAGTCTTTGACGAATTTTTCAGTATGGCCGAAAAAAGCAGATACACCAGGTATCTCATTATAGCTGCAGGTGATATGATCCTGAAAATGCAGGAGCCGGAAGTTGCCTGTACAAGGCTGGTTATAATTTTAAAACAGCTTCTTACAGGGAAAAACGAAATCGACCGATGGATTAAATTCCCTGACCGACTGAGACTGCTGATAACTCTTATATCCAAAAGCCGAACCTACTTTTATCTTCTAAGATCCAACCCCGAACTGTCGGAACTGTTTTTTTTCTCAAACAGAAAGGCAAAGGAATGGTACAGGGAATATCTCATTGAACAGCTCAGTGAAATTTATTCTGCCCCTGATGAAAAACCCGAAATACTTAAAAAACTTCGTATGCTAAGGCAGAAACTTGATTTTTTTATTGCTGTCTTTACAACGGACGGAACAATAAAAATCAATGAATCAATGAACCTGCTGCACTCATTAAAGACAAAACTCATTACCCAGCATCTTTACTTTCTTGTTAAAAACAGCATCGCGTATACAAAACAAAAATACAATCCTGAACATCCGGGGTTTGCAGTATGCATATCAATGCCTCAGCGCATAAGCATTATTCCATTCGGGACGCTGTACGTCTTCCTGGTATATGAAGACTGGTATGTAAAGGAGTTCGACAAAACAGTTCAGGAAAAGACAAAAAGCTATTACACCGGACTGCTGAAAAATTTATGTGATGACCTTTCTACAGTCTCAAAGGATGGACATGTCATGAATCTTTCTCCCTTTAATACCATTTATAAGACAGAAGCTGTATTTACGGTCTCAGACATAATAACTGACAGAGATGCAGCTTACGCAATAAATGTTTCATCCACACTTACAGGAGAAAATTCGCTTCTGCCAAGACTGAAAAGAAAGCAGACGCCCGCCGGAAACAGAGCAAAAAACCCTGAATATATTGCAACCGTATCGGATATAATGGCCGATCATATCAGTAAAAAATGTTACTCATGCCCTGACAATAAAAACGGAACATGCAGCACAGATGAATGTGATATGGATAATCTTCTTGAGTATCTTTATGTCCACGGTATCGCAATGGGAGAGAACATATCTCCTCTGCCGGTCGAAAGCTTTTCGGAGCTGTCTGCTAAGCCTGGCAGGATATCATTTAAATAGTATTTGAGGCCGGAAGAAAATTTACAGACCCGCCTGATTTCGGTGCCAAGAATATGGATGAGACATAATTACCCCGATTCGGACTCCGTTAAAATTATGACTGTTTATCAACTGTAAATGTCATTTAATTGGACATTTTTCTGCATATAAGCAATTTAATTTATAAAATTAATTAATTTCAGTAAATAACATCTGCAACCGCCTGAAACAGATTCCCCTATATTTATTACATCAGACCTCTATTACAGCCGGATTCACAATTTTCCATTCCTATTACTGGCATAATAATTGCTTTTTACCATTTTATTTTCATTTTTCATTCTGATTCCGGCGATTTAACACTCAGCCGCTTTTCAGGAATGAATATTTAACCGAATCACAATTTTTTTATCGCTAATCAGAATTACATATTTTCAGAGGTAGACATGAAGTACTTTTTGAATATGAGGCTATTTCTTTTTGTTATTGTTCTTTTTATTACCGGTCCTGTTTTTCCCGTCACAGCCCAGCAGGTTCCTGATACTGTCAGACCCGGAGTAAGCCAGCGGCAGTTTGAGAAGCCTCTTAAAACAAAAAGCACACCAAAAATAAATATCCCTGTCACTGAAAACAGAACAGCACCTGATGAAGCGGATAAAATAAAATTTGTACTGAAAGGATTAAATATAACAGGCTGCACCCTGTTTAACAGTGCAGATCTGGGAAAATACTATAAAAAATACCTCGGCAGTGAAATAAGCCTGAAAACGGTATTTGATATAGCAAAAGAACTGACAGACGCATACAGAGAAAAGGGATATGCCCTTTCCACCGTTTATGTACCGGCACAGGAAATTGATGAAAAAGGTCAGGTCAAAATAATTGCAGTTGAAGGCTATATCGCCCGCGTTGAATTTATCGGGCACGCAGACAGCCTCAGCCCGAGAAACAAAAGACGCCTGGAGGCCCTTAAAAACATCAGGCCCATTTCCATAGATTTTCTTGAACAGCAGGTTCTGCTTACAAATGAAACGCCGGGAATCAGAATAATGACCTCAATTGACAGGGGCAGCAGGGAAGCCGGAGCCCTGGTACTTAAGGTAAACATTGATGCGTCCAGGTATCATTTCAATGCAGGTATTAACAACCGGGGTTCAAAGGCCCAGGGGAGAGAACGGTATGATATAGGCGGCAGCGCAGCGCATGTTATCGGTTTTGATGATCTCCTGTCAGCTTCCGTGAGAAGTACATTTGACAGTAATGAATTCAGGTATTACGCCCTGGACTATACCCGCCTTATCCACGATACAGGCACAAACATTAACTTCGGTGTTTCATACAGCAATGGAGAACCCGGAGTAGATATACTTGAACTTCTGGAATATGAAACGGAAAATATGGTTTACCGCATCGGTCTTGATCAGCCCCTTATGAGATCCCGCAGTGAGAACTACACTCTTTTTTACAGCTTTGAAGTAAATAACAGCGAGAGCGATATGCTGGGAATGAAAAATTCGGAGCAGGATGTCCGGACATTTAGAATGGGGCTCAACTTTGATATCCTTGACCGCTACATGGGACAGACCATGGGCCGTTTTATACTGAGCCGCGGCATGAACATATTCGGCGCCACTAAAAACAGCAACAGCTTTTCCAGCCGCTCAGGCGCAGATTACACATTTACAACCTTCAGAGCAGACCTTTACAGGCTCCAGTCCTTATATCGTGGATTCAGCTATTTCGCCCAGGTTTCCGGTCAGTACGCCTTTGACCCTCTGCCCTATTCCGAGCAGCACGGCTACGGCGGAAACTTTTTCGGAAGGGCATATGACAGCTCGGAAATATCCGGAGATCACTCAATAATGGCAGGGCTGGAACTCAGGTACAGGGTAATGCAGAAACCCGCCTGGATCAACAGCCTTGAACCTTTTGTATTTGCAAGCGCAGGACGTGCATGGATAAGGGAAGGCACAAATGATTCCGGTTCAGATACCGGCCTCGGAGTTAAGCTGAAAATATTTAAAGAACATAACCTTTCTTTTGAATGGGAAAAACCCCTCAACCATATTGTTTCACTTGAAGGTGACAACAGCGGAAGATTTTTCCTGGGCTGGAATTACAGGCACTGATATGAAAATGACCATTAAACAGGCCTTGTACCGGAATCGAAGCAATCAGATAGAAATCAAATGGAGTCAAGAATGATCAGAAACTATTTCAAAATAAATTTAAGAGCAGCTCTGCTGATTTTAATGTTTACACCGGTTTCCATATTTCCAGCCTATGCCGGTCCTTCGGGCGGTGAGGTAGTAAGAGGAGCTGCAGAAATTGAACAGAACGAATCCGTAAGCCGTATCACCCAGGACACCTCAAAGGCTGTTATAAACTGGCAGGATTTCTCAATAGCAGGAGATGAATCCGTGATTTTTTACCAGCCGGATTCAAATGCAGTCACCCTCAACAGGGTAACAGGAAACAATCTTTCGGAAATATACGGAACGCTTGATGCAAACGGAAATGTTTTTCTGATCAACAGAAACGGCATTCTGTTTGGAGAAGGAGCCGAAATAAATACAGGCGGACTGCTTGCTTCCACTTTTGATATTGCTGATGACGACTTTATGTCAGGCAGATACGATTTTACCATTCCAGGCCTTACTGACTCATCAGTAATCAATAATGGAAACATCACCATAGCCGACAGCGGCTTTGCAGCTTTTGTTGCGCCCTATGTGTCAAACAGCGGAATAATTTCAGCAAAACTTGGAACTGTTGCCATGGGCAGCACCGTAGAAGGTTATTCCCTGGACCTGTACGGAGACAACCTGATCAATTTTGCCATCTCCGATGAAACAGCCGAAAGCATGGGTATTAACAGCGGCTCTGCAGGAATTGAAAACAGCGGAAGTATAAATGCCGACGGCGGCACAGTGCTCATGACCGCAAAAACAGCCGGAGATATCCTTAACAGCATTATTATTTCCGGCGGAGAAGTCAGGGCAAGAAGCATTGAGCAGAAAGACGGTAAAATAATTCTTTCCGGTGACAGGGGCAGTTCGGTAACTGTGTCAGAAACTGCGGTTCTCGATGCTTCCGGGCCGGACAGCAAAGGCGGAAATATAGAGATAAGCGGAAACGATATCTTAATAGAAGGTGAACTCAATGCAACAGGCGCAACCGGCGGAGGAGAGATCCTTATCGGCGGAGGCTGGCAGGGAAGCGGAGATATGCTTCAGGCTGAGTCCGTTACAATGACAGAAGGTGCTGTCATTGATGCAGGTGCCTCTTACAATGGTGATGGCGGAACTGTAGTTTTGTGGTCGGACGTTACCAAGGAAAATTCCCAAACCAGGGCTTATGGCACTATCCTTGCCAACGGGGGTGAGAACGGCGGAGATGGCGGCAGAATTGAAACATCCGGCCATTATCTTGATATTGCCGGGGCTGATGTTAGAGCCTCAGCCGCAGCCGGAAAAAGCGGTTTGTGGCTCCTGGATCCGGCAGATGCAGTAATTGATCAAGCTGTTGCAGATACTTATGCCGGAACTTTAAACAGTGGTACCGATGTAACCAATACCGTAACCGGCAGCATCATTACTTCAGGGGACGTGAGTCTTCTCAAAGATGCAGGTGGAGATGCAACTCTTACCCTGCAGGCAACTGAATATATTGCTCTGGTTGACAGTTCCTATATCGGTTCTTACAGTCAGGCCGCGGCAGATGGCTACACAACAACCATCCAGTCAACATCAGGCAAGTTAAATATAGTTATCAACCCGGGCAGTGATGGCAGTACCGGAGGATTCTGGCTTCCTTCCGGATCTTCCATCCTGACGAATGGGGGAGATATCACTGTCGGCGGAGGAGCAGGTGCGAGTTCGGTAGCGGTTGGTGTTACAGAAAACTCTTACGAGTGGAATTCTTTGTTCCGGGGAGTTGCAATTAACGGAACCCTGAACGCCCAGGGCGGAAATATAACGCTTAAGGGACAGGGGGCAACAGAGGCCGGAGTCAGCGCTGCACGCGGTGTGCATATAGCCGGGACTGTTTCAACAACAGGAACAGGAACCATATCGATTACCGGGACTCCCGATGGAGGCTCTGCAGGAATCGGCATCGGAGATACTTCTATTTATGCACTTGGTGCGGGATCTATTATTACTGAAAATGGAGATATCACCCTGATCGCAAATGACAATGGTACAGGGGTGGCTTTTCAGCAATCCCTTTCGACCAGTTTGATTCAAATAACCGGAAGCGGCAATTTGAGCCTGACATCAAATGGTTCATTTCAAGGTACCGGTATCTTTGACATCGGCGGAGCCACTACACTGACCGGCGGGACCAATAACCTTTCTCTTACCAATAGCAGCAACGATTTTACCGGGAATATAACCATTGTCAGTGGTCAAGATATCAGCCTTAATGACACAAATGATGTATCAATGGGAGCAGCAGCTGTATCAGGGACGCTGACAATCAATAGTGATGGAGACATCACTATCAATGAAGCTCTTGCCCTGAGCGGATCAGGAAAGGACCTTCAACTGAAAGCAAGCGGAAACATCATCCAAAAAGCTGGTGCTAATATTACTGCAACCGGCGGCAATATTACCTACTGGTCCGACTCTGATGCCACCAACGGTGGCTACATCAATATCAACAGCAGCACCATCAATAGCAACGGTGGTGCTATAAGCTTAGTCGGCGGAACGGACGGAAACGGGTATGCTGAGGGCACCAGCACCCAGACTGCATCTCCTCCCCACCAGGACGGCATTTCAATCACAAGCAGTAACCTGAATAGCGGGGGCGGAACAATAACGTTAAAAGGTAAAGGTTATGCAGGATATTTGACTAATCACGGCGGCGGTTTGTGGGCTGGATCCGGTTCCGGTTCTATCAACACAGACGGCGGCGATCTTATCATGGATGTGCAGGCCCAGGACAACGGCAGCGGTCAGATCGGCATCCGCTATGGCGCCTATTTAGATGGCATAACGATCAGTACAAACGGCGGAGACGTGCAGATCAGTACGGCATCGCCGAACTTAACCTGGACAGGCTTCCATAGTAACAGCACTATCAGCGCAGGCGCTGGGAACATCACTCTTTCTACTGATCAAATCAGTCTTAATGGTGCGACGTTTAGCGGCACCGGCAGCCTGACTATCCAGCCGATCACGTCCAACACATCCATAGGCATTGCGGGCGGTGCGGGTACGCTGAATATTGATGCCATAGAATGGGGGTATTTCCAGGATGGTTTTTCCAGTATTACAGTAGGTCGGAGTGACGGTTCAGGACTCATGACCGCAAACGGTTTCACATTTAATGACAACCTTACCCTTCTAACAGGAAGTGGAGGCATACAGATAAACGGTGCTCTATCCGGCGGAAGCAATAACCTTACCCTGACCAGTACCGGGACTGTTTCAGACGGTGCAGGCGGTTCTATTACTGCCAGTGTTTTGAACCTGACAGGATCAGATGGTATTTTCAATCTCGATTCTGCAGTCAGCGATGTTGACACTCTGACTGCAGCTACAGGGACAGTTGTTTATTCAGATGCTGATGATATCGCTCTCGGATCCGTATCAACCGCCTACAGCTTTTCGCTGACTTCCTCCGGAACAATTACAACCAGCGAATTAATCGATGGTGATGCAGGCTCTATCACCCTGACAGCAGACGGCATGACTCTGGGTGCAAATATTCAGGGTACAGGAAGCCTTACGTTAACCCCCTATTCAGCCGGAACAACTATAGGACTCGCCGGTGGAGCCGGAACACTGAACCTTGATACAACTGAACTGAATTATCTGCAGGATGGCCTTTCAGGCACTACTATAGGCAGCATTAACAGCGGAGCAATGACAGTCAACTCTCATACTTTTATCGACCAATTGACTCTTTTAAGCGGCGGAAACATTAATATTAATGGCAGCCTGACCCTGAGCAGTGCAGGAGATGATCTCCTGATCAAGACAACAGAAGATATAATACAGGCCGGCAATGTTGATGTCACCACAAACGGCGGAGATATTACCTACTGGTCTGACAGTGATGACAACAGCTCCGGCAGCATCATGATTTCTCCTACTGCAAATTCAGCTCAAACGACTATCGTCAGCTCCGGAGGCGGAGACATTGTTATGGGCGGCGGCAGTAATCCTTTAACAGACTATGCCTGGAATACCGACACCTATGAGGGAGGCATTAACATTGATCGATATGCTGTACTTGATGCAGGTACCGGAGATATCACCCTGAACGGCGCGAACAGTTTCACCGCAGGTGAAAACGGAATGGGTATCCGTATTTATCAGTCCAGCGGTATAAGCGGCAACAATATCACAGTTAGAGGCCTGGGCTCTGCCAACAGCACGGCCGGAGCCTATGGAAACAATTTTGGAGTATCCCTTGATGGAAGCAGTATCACAGGCACGGGTGCAATTGATATTTCCGGCACAGCAGGAGGAAGCAACTCCAACACCGGCAACAACGACGGGATTTATATAACATCCGGCAGTTCAGTCAGTGCAACCGGGAGCGGTACAGTCACTATGACCGGTACTGGCGGCGGCAATGGAACTGATAATAACAACGGGATTAAGATAAGCGGAACAGTACAAACTCAAAACGGAGATATAACCCTTGACGGCCGTTCAGGAACAGGAGATTCTTCCGGGGTTTTTCTTGACAGCACAGGTTCTATTACAAGTACTGACGGGAGCATCATTCTTTCAAGCAGTAATTCAGACATTACCATTAAAAGTGATATGACAGCGAACGGAACAGGAGACATTCTTGTTAAGGCAGCCGGCAGCATTACTCAGAACCACACCGGAGCTGCAACCGCGCTGTCAACTAATGGCGGTGACGTAATTTTATGGGCTGACAGTGATGTCAATAACTCGGGAAGCATTCATATAGGAAATGACGGAACCGAAAACCTTGATCCTTTCCCTGATTCCATTACAACCTCAGGAGGTATGATAGTCCTGGCAGGCGGAGCTGATGACGGGGCAAACGGAGGAACTGCAGGAGACGGGATTCCGGACGGATTTGCTGTCAACCCCGATTATATCGGAGTTGAGGTGGACGAGGAGTTCACATTAAACTCCGGAACCGGTGACATTATAATACGCGGAAAAAGCACTTTCACCGGAGACGACTACGGCTACGGAGTTTACCTGGATAGAGGGATTAATATTACCGGCGGAGATATCTACATAACCGGTATCGGATCAGACAGTATTCACAATTATAACTCCGGCGTACACATGTTCAGCAATGACACACTGGCAGGTTCAATCACTGCCGGCGGAAACATTGTGATAGATGGAACTGCAGCTGTATCTTCCGGGGCCGGAGGAGACAACAACGACGGAATCAGGATCAGTGAATACAGCGTCATTACAGCAGTCGGCAATATATCTCTTGCAGGAAGAAAGAATGACAATGTCGGCATCAATTCAGATGCAGTAGATATGGTTGGTCAACTGTCAAGCACAGGCGGCGGAACCATCACCCTCACAGGTGACACTCTTAACCTGAATTATGCCACTGCCAGCATCGCCTCAACAGGCGCCCTGGTTATAGAGACGGAAACGGCCGGCACCACTATTGGTCTGGCAGGAGGAACAGGAACACTGAATCTGGACACAACGGAACTTGGTAAAATCCAGAACGGTTTTTCAGGTATAACCATAGGACATGCAGATGCCGGGGCAGTAAATATCGGGGGAACGGTTACATTCAATGACAGTCTTACACTTTTGACCGGTTCGGGCATTAACATTGACGGAGCAGTAACAGCTGCCGAAAACCTCACGCTCACAAGCGGAGGAGCAATATCCCAGTCCGAATTTTTATCTGTCGCAGGATCAACGGATATCAATGCGGGCACTCAGACTGTTACTCTGGATCATGCATTAAATATTTTCGACTCAGATAACAGCGGCTCTCTCCTTACCGTTGACGGAGGTTCTGTAACTATTTATGATTCCGAAATACTGAGACTCGGCACATCAAATGTCGGAACTCTTACAGCTGAAAGCGGGAACAACCTTCTTCTTAACGGTACTGTCACAGCCACAGCCGATATGGGTGATGACAATTCCACATCAATTGTTCTGGCCGCAGGTGAAAACTTTATTGAAGGCGCAGGCGGAGATCTTAACCCGGGCACAGGAAGGTTTATTGTATACAGCCAGAATCAGGGTTTAAACACCTATGATGACCTGACTGCTGTCCCCTGGTACAACACCACTTATAACAGTGCTGATCCGACCGCAGTATCAGGCACCGGAGACCGTTTTGCCTTTGCTCAGACCGCAACGCTGACTGTAACAGCTGATAATAAGTCACGGGCCTACGGCTCAGCCAACCCCGAGTTAACTCAGACGGTAAGCGGATATATCAACGGGGAGACCGACAGCATTTTAAGCGGCAGCGCTTCAGGTTCAACAACCGCTGCTGCAGCAACAGCTGTTGGAAATGCTGTTATTACAGCGGGTACAGGTACTCTTGCGACTGACCGTAATTATAATTTCACAACAGCAAACGGAACCCTTACGATCAATCCTGCATCTTTAACCATTACGGCGGATAACCGGAACAAAACCTATGGAGATACCCTTTCTCTTGGCACCACCGCTTTTACAGCAACCGGGCTTAAGAATAATGAAACAGTTGGAGCTGTTACCTTAAGCAGTACAGGAGGATATGATTTAGACACAGGCACCCCTGCAGGAACATACGCAGGTGATATTACAGCAGAAAATGCTTCCGGCGGAACATTCACTGCTTCAAATTACAGCATTACATACAATACCGGAGACTTTACTGTTAATACTGCAGAACTGTCCATCACGGCTGATGACAGAAGCAAAACATATGGTGACAGCCTTGCGCTCGGCACCACTGCTTTTACATCAAGCGGACTTAAAAACAATGAAACAATTGGTTCTGTTATCTTAAGCAGCACCGGAGGTTATGACACAGACACAACCGTTTCTGCAGGAACATACGCAGGAGATATTACTGCACAGAATGCTTCCGGAGGAACATTCACAGCCTCCAATTACAGCATTACATACAATACCGGAGACCTTACTGTTAATACTGCAGAATTGTCCATTACAGCTGATGACAGAAGCAGAACCTATGGCGACAGCCTTACGCTCGGCACCACTGCTTTTACATCAAACGGACTTAAAAACAATGAAACAATTGGTTCTGTTATCTTAAGCAGCACCGGAGGTTATGACACAGACACAACCGCTTCTGCAGGAACATACGCAGGAGATATTACTGCAGGAAACGCTTCGGGTGGAACATTTACGGCTTCCAATTACAGCATTACATACAATACCGGAGACCTTACTGTTAATACTGCGGAACTGACCATAACAGCTGATGACAGAAGCAGAACCTATGGCGACAGCCTTGCGCTCGGCACCACGGCCTTTACTACAAACGGACTTAAAAACAATGAAACAGTAGGTTCTGTTATCTTAAGCAGCACCGGAGGTTATGACACAGACACAACCGCTTCTGCAGGAACATACGCAGGAGATATTACTGCAGGAAACGCTTCGGGCGGAACATTTACTGCATCCAATTACAGTATTACATACAATACCGGAGACCTTACAGTTGATGCTGCAGAATTATCCATCACAGCTGATGACAGAAGTAAAACCTATGGTGATACTCTTACTCTCGGTACCGCAGCTTTTACATCAAGCGGGCTTAAAAATGGTGAAACAATCGGTTCTGTTATATTAAGCAGTATCGGAGGATATGACACAGATACCGGCGCTTCTGCAGGAACATACATTGGAGATATTACTGCAGAAAATGCTTCCGGAGGAACATTCACAGCCTCCAATTACAGCATTACATACAATACCGGAGACCTTACTGTTACACCGGCCTCTCTCACCGTAACTGCAGCCGACGACAGTAAAACCTACAACGGCCTGGCCTACACAGGCGGAAACGGAATAACATACGCAGGTTTTGTAAATAATGAAACTGCCGATGTTATCGGAGGAAACCTTTCCTATACCGGAACTTCACAGGGAGCTGTAAATGCAGGAAATTACGTAATAACCCCATACGGTCTTACAAGCGGCAACTATGAAATACATTATGAAAACGGAGCCCTTACCGTTAACAAAGCAGAAGCAACAGTAACAGCTAACAGCGGCACGGCAGTTTATAACGGACGTACACTGGCTGTAACCGGTTTTACAGCAGAAGGTCTTGTAAATGGCGAGACGGTCAGTGTTCTTGACGGAGTCACAACAAGCGGCGGTTCAGGCATAAATGTCGGAACATATATCCATACTGCATACGGGACGGATGAAAATTACAGACTGACTTTTATTGACGGGGCGAAAACAATTACTCCGGCTGCACTTACGGTCACGGCTGCTGATGCCAGCAAAACCTATGACGGCATAGCATACAGCGGAGGAAACGGTGTTACTTATAACGGTTTTGTAAACAATGAGACCAGCGATGTTCTTACAGGAAATCTTATCTATACAGGAACTTCACAGGGAGCGGTAAATGCGGGGTCTTACATACTGACTCCGGATGGTCTTGCTTCAGGTAATTACAGCATCACCTATATTAACGGCGACCTTATTATCGAAAAAGCGAATGCAACGGTTACTGCCAGCAGCATGAGCACAATATATAACGGACTTACCCAGTCAGTAACAGGCTTCACCGCAGAGGGCCTTGTAAACGGCGAAACAGTAAGTGTCCTGGACGGAATTACAACAAGCGGCGGTTCAGGGTTAAATGCAGGTGAATACATCCACACTGCAGAAGGCACTGATGAAAACTATACACTTACATTTATAGACGGTGCATTAAACATAACACCTGCATCTCTAACTGTTACAGCAAACGATGAAACAAAAACTTCCGACGGAACGGCATACAGCGGAGGAAACGGAGTCACATACGAAGGCTTTGCAGCTGATGAAGATGAATCAGACCTTGGAGGAGAACTTGAATACGGAGGAACCTCCCAGGGCGCAGTTGATGCAGGGAGTTATACTATTGCACCCGATGGTCTGGAAAGCAGCAATTATGAAATCGATTATGAAGACGGCACATTAACCATCACAAACCCTGTAAATAATGACCCGGGTGAATCACCTCCTGCAGGAACCGAAGGCGGAGCAGGAACCGAACCTGCCGGAGATAATGATGAAGGCACAGTTACGGAGCAGGAAATTTCCACTGAAGGAGGGGATACAGGAACGGAAACCGGTACGGCCAACCCTCTTCCTGATATTTCAGATATTCCCACTCCCGACGATGTAGAAACCGGAACAGGGGACACTGAAGGTTCATTTGAAACAGGCAGTGAAATTCCAGGAGATACAGATGATGAAACGGGAAGTGAAGAAACTGAAAAGAATGATGATTTACCTCCCGGTACTCTGCCTGCCGACGGTAATGAAATTAACCCCGGTATAATTCCAGGGACAGAAGAAACTGATACAGAAGAACCGGGCAGCAGAGAAACAGGTGCAGATATCGGAACGGAATCAGACACAGCTGCCGGTGCAGAAAATATCAGTGAAGATTCATACGGAAGCAGTGACCCGGATTCAGGAGCAGAAGAAGTCAATGAAGCCGTAAATGCACCTGAATCAGACTATGCTGATTCAGACGGTGCCGGAAGCACTGAAGAAACCGGTGCAGATGCAGTGGCAGAAGTATCCTCAGGAGAAGCAGCCGGAGAAGCCGGTGGAAGCACAGGTGAAGAAGCTTCGGGTGATTCAGGTAACAAAGGAGCCGAAACAGAGCCGGCAGAAGACGGTGCGGTTTCAGGAAATGATTCAGCCCCAGGATCAGAAAATAATGATGCAGAAACTGCAGACACAGAGGAGAGCGGCACAGGTGAAACTCCCATGCAGCCTGCAAAAGTGGAAATCGTGGAAGACGGCAGTTTTGACTTAACAGCGGGTGACGGCAATACTATTTCAGGAATTTCAATGCCTGACGTTAAGGTTTCGATGGAAGGCAATACTCTCCAGTTAAAACGCCAGAGACCTGCCGGAAGTTCATCTTCCGGGATGGCAACTACAGTAGCTGTAGTTGTAAAGAAAAAAGGTCAGGCAGATACAGCTGGCGGCGGATACATAATCATGGATGAAGACAGTAAACTGACGGTAATGCCCTATGATGATGCTGACGGATCAGACTTTGAGCCGGGTGATCACATTTTTGATATCAGTATAGAGCTGAAGGCTAAAAACGGATCATCATTAAAATACAACGCATCTTTATCCGAGTTCGGTTTAACTATTACACCTGAAGATTCTGCTGCGCATGAGGTTGCAGAAACAAGACCTGATCTTGTTCTTGGCCTTGCGCTGGTGGAACTTCAGAAAAAGAAAGATATAGTTATTGATGATCTGGAAGCGGTCGTTTTTGAACTATAGTAAGAATTAAAAGGAGTTTATTATGTCAGGCAGAAAAAGCCGGAATAAATCAAAAAGATTTAAATCAGGAATTTTTATCGCAGGATTTATACTTACTGGTATTGTTTTTTTCTTTTCCTGCAGCAGCGGACTTAAAAGTCCTGAATTGGCAGCGGCCAAAGTAATCCGGATACAGGGAGAGGCACTAAAAATAAAAGCAGGTGAAAAATCTCCTGTCAAAACGGGTGATTTCCTTGCAAAAAGTGAAAAGGTAGAAACCGGCCCCTCCAGCAGTCTGACCATTCAGTTTGAAGACAGCTCAAAACTGCTTGTTTCGGAAAACAGTCTTGTTGTTATGGAGGAACTGCTTAAATCGAAAGAAACCGGTGAAACAGAAACAGCAGTTCGTGTTGACAGAGGAAGCGTTGAATCCCATGTAAAAAAACAAAAGGGGTTTAAAGCCAGGTACAGGGTTTTAACACCTGCAATGCAGCTTGCTGTAAGAGGAACAAGCTTTATTGTATCAGTTGACGGAGACACAGGCCGAACAAGATCAATGGTGCTTGAAGGAACTGTCATGGCCTCTGCAGCGGGCAAAGAGGTTGAACTTCCTGCAGGGTACGGAACTTCAGCCGAAGTTGGAAAACCGCCTGAAGCAGCCACTGCTCTTCCCGGTGCTCCGGATGTTACGCCTGTAAAACCTGTCGAAAACCGGCTCCCACTTCAGCTGAACTGGACAGACAGTGGAAACGCAGAAAAATTCAGGGTTCAGCTTATGACCGGAGACGCCTATGAGTATCTTGTTTACGACAGCGTATTCGAAGGCAGCACAGCTGATTTAACACAGCTGCCGGATAACAGCTACATGCTCAGAGTCAGGAGTATAGACAAAAACGGACTTGAAGGAGAAAATGCAGAGCAGATATTTGTTCTTGATGCCCATCCGATGCCTCCGGAAGCACAGTCGCCTGCAGGAAACGACATCATAACAAGAAAAAAGATAAAATTTCACTGGGAGCCTTCAACTGAAGCAGAAAGTTACATCTTTCAGATTTCATCAGACGAAGACTTTTCAACAATCGAAAAAGAGATAAAAGGACTTAAGGGAAATATAAGGGGTGTGTCTGTAAAACTTGAACCGGGTGAATATTTCTGGAGGATCGCAGGTATAGATAAAGATAAAAAACAGGGTCCGTTTTCGACTCTTCATAAATTCGCAGTGGAGTCACGTGATTAAAAGTCCTGTTAAAATATTAATTTTAAGATCATGGATACTTCCTGTGTCTTTTATCCTGGCATGGCTGATATCCCTCACATCGCTGCATCTGGCTCTTGACTTCCGTGTCCGTGACCGCATTCAGCAGATGGCTGCTGATGAATACTATTTTACAGATTCTGTTGTTCTGGACATTGATGATGAAAGCCTGAGGCAGCTGGAACCGCACATAGGAACATGGCCCTATAACCGCGGGATTTATGCCAGGCTCCTTGATTATCTGAGTGAAAAAGGGGCAAAGGCCGTTGTCTTTGATATTATTTTTTCGGATCAGCGGGAACAGGATGAAGACTTTTACAGGTCTGTATTAAAAAATAAAATCGTTTTTTTTGCAGCCAGTTCACCGGTTGGCGAGGTAACGACCGACCGTGAAGATATTGAACGGCTCAAATATCTTTCACTTCAGCCTCAAACAGAATTGCCCTATATTGAAATGAAGTCTGTTATTCTGCCCCGATCCGGAATTGTAGGAAGAGGAGAAGATGGTGCAGGAATTGGCGTTGTCACAGCAGCATCTGACCCTGACGGTATTTTACGGCGGCTGCCCCTGATATACAGGGTCAATGATTATTTTCTTCCGTCTCTTACACTGCGCATTGCCGAAGATGACTATAATAAAACAGGGTACAGTTATAATCCGGACCATGGAGTTTTAACAGCCGGGAAACTTCAGCTTCCTGTAGGCACAATGGGCACTCTGCATGTGTATTTTCCTGAAAATGCAAATTCTATCCTGGCCCTGCCATTTTTCGAGGTTGCACAGACAGCCCTTGGAATAACTGATGTTGATGATGAAGGTTTTTTTCAAGGCAAGACTGTATTTATAGGAAGTACTGCCTACCTGTCCGACAGGGTAAACACACCCAGAGGCTCCATGTCCGGGACCTATGTTCTGGCAATTGCACATGAAACCATAAATAAGGGACTTGCATTAAAACCGGACAAAAAAATCTGGAATATTATTCTTGTATGTATAGCTCTCTTTCCGGGGCTGTTTACCTGGCTTAAAAAGGATCTGACCCATCTGCACCTGATAGGCATACCCATTCTGGCCGGTATAGCAGCATTACTTGCAGGACTTGGACTGATGGCTTTTTTCAGTCAGAAAACAGCATTGCTGTTCCCACTGGAGATACTGCTTTTATCTACATTCATATCCTTTGTATATCACCAGGTAATGACTAAAAAATTCAACAGGATGCTCACGGAGGATAATGCTGCGCTTGCATCAGCAGCAAGAACAGATACTCTTACAGGTCTTTTTAACAGAAGAGCATTTCATGATGAATTTTATAAAGAGATAAAAACTGCATCAAGACACAATAGAAGACCTCCATGTGTTGCGCTGATGGACCTGGATCACTTCAAGCAGGTAAATGATACCCACGGTCACGATATTGGTGATGAAGTTCTCAAAGTATTTGCCCGTGTACTCAATGAAGGTATCAGGGCAACAGATACATGCTGCCGATGGGGCGGTGAAGAGTTTGCAGTACTGTTTCCGGAAACAGATCCGGGTGATGCTGCAATAGTGCTAGAACGGATAAGATCAGGAATCAGCAGAGAGAATATTGAATCCCCTGCAGGAGAACTGACAGTAACTGTCAGTATCGGGATAGCGGAAATAGAATCACTTGAAGATCCGATCGATAGAGTAATGAAAAATGCTGATGATGCTCTTTACAAAGCAAAAGAAGAAGGCAGAAACCGAATCATTGTCTATAATTCTACCGCTAACAGCCTGTCATAAGACTTATAAGAATATTAAAATTTTTGTTACTGTTTCTTTTTAAATATTTATCTGCCTTCATACCTGAATCATATACATCTTTTATGACAAGGTTTATGGCAGATAACACCTTCGGTTTATTAATCGATTCTACAATATCAATAATTTTTTCAGGTTCTTTGTTTGATGTCATTTTTGTTTTCATCCTGGCAAGATGATCACTCCGAAGATTATCAGGTAAAGTTTCTAAATTCCTGAGCCAGCTCATCAATTCATCCGAACCTGCCGCAGCATCGATAAATTCAATAATATTCCGATATGGTTTGTCTTTAAACATTTTCACAGGTATTACCTCCGGCGGATATGATATTAACGGACATCTTATTTTCTATGCCATTTATGTGAAATTCACTTTCGCCTATACTTGAAACAAGTTCACCAAAATAAAGACAGAACAGCTCATGGCCTCCTCCAAGGTATAAACTTTCACACTCATGTACCGGGAGCTGTTCAAATTCTTTTGTGGTTATATATGGAGGTAAAACCAAAGCAATATTTTTGGTAATTTGATAAATACGTTCAAACAACATATCTGCAGGAGGCAGTGTATTTGAATTAATAAAGCAATATTCATGATCATGGTCAGTATCTGCCCAGTCTGGATCAAGAAACGCAGCATCAACTGTATCAAGTTCACCAAGTATCTTTTCGTCTAAAACATCTCCTGATAAAAATGTTACCCGGTCGGTTAAACCCGCCCTGAAGATATTTTCTTTTGCCTGCATCTGGTGAGAAGGATTTATATCCACGGTTACAACGTGAGATGCAGCACGAGCTAAAGCAATAGTAGTAAAGCCTGCACCGGTGCATGTTTCAAGCACTTTCCGATTTTGAAATCTTTCGGAAAAATGTTTTGTGAAACGATGATCTATCCCCAGCTTGAAAGTGTGATCATCAACGAAAAAATCGTCACCAAATTTTTCTCTAATTTCATCAGGCGAAATCATTAGATAACTCTCCTCCAGGCCGTCGGTTTTACGCAAAGCCGATATCTTACCAGACTTTTCGGCAAACAATGTTTTCAGGATCACATTACTTTTATGACTTCCCGGACTGTGTTTTTTATACTTTTTCTATCTGATTCAATACTGTTAATGCTGAGTTTTATATAAGTGTTTATCTGGGTTCTTATGGCTTCTTTATCCTCGCCGGTTGCAGAATCAAAATCCCACGACATATTTCTAAGCTCTTCGGTTAATTTATCCATCCCGTCAATAACCATCTGCTCTCCATTGCTTAAACTGTCAATCAATTCGTGGACCTTTTGTATATTGCCTATATTGACTGAATATTTCGCTGGATCAAAGGCCTGATTGAATTTATCATGTAACCCATAGATGCCTGAACATATTTCAAATTCATTGAAAGCATTCAGGAGTTTTCCGGTAGCACCGGATAAATAGTCAGAATATCCCTGATCATCAGATATCCTCGGAGCTTTTTCCAGATACATTATAGACATCTTTAATGCCCGTTGTAACTCATCTCCAAGTTCTCCTACTATTTTTCTGATTTCGGCTCTCTGCTGGTTATTTAGTTTTGGCCCAAGCTTTATTATTGATACGAGACCTTCAATCAAATCCTGTGCGATCTTCATTTTAATGCCTCCTTTTTTAATTGGTGATCTGGCAGGACGAAGATGCTGCAACCGCATCGCTCCAGGAACCGAAAAGGAAAGTATCTTCTCCAGCGGTTCAAGCATCTCATTGAAAACCATCTATATTATTACTTAATAATGACTCAAAAAATAACTTTGAAAATTTATATAAAAAGACCCTGCGGTGTTTCAGGATCTTTATGCTTTGAGTGTGAGACTGAACAGACTTTTATTAATAAGTATAATTTTTATTAATATCAAGAGAAAACAGCTATCGTCCTTTTCACCATATCAGGAATACCATGGGCTGAAAAGAACAGCCTAAGGATGAACAACAGCTGTATTTATAATATTTTTCACGAAAAAACGGATAGTTAATTTGGTCCGCCAGGAAAGACAATTCAGCATTCCATCATTTGGAAAAGCCTTCCTTTAGTATTACTGCTTTTTATAGATCACTACAGTGGGTTCTTCTCCCAGAATATACATGGAAACAGATAAGGTTGAGTCATTAACACAGGTTATCTGTCTTACAGTCTCCCCTTTGTGCAAAAGCAGGACAGCCCCATTGTCAATTTTCCAGGAAAGATCATAACCGTCCTTTGCCCCTTCCATCCGTGCAGAACCATCTGCTGCTATGGTGATGTGATCTGAAGCTGCTTCAATAACACCGTTGGTGACAAAGGCATATGACTTTTTAGTATTATAGGGTTTGCTGCCCTGGTAGTCTGCCTGCCACTGTCCTACTATGGCGTCACTGCACCCACTGCTTTCGGGTACCATTTTATCTGCTGCAGGCGGCGCATCCTCTTTTGCAGTGAGTGTATAAACACTCACTTTGTACCGGCCTTCATAGGCGGTAATCACACCATAGAGAGGACGTTTGTCGCCGCGATCTGCAAATGTGAAATAGAGCTTGTTTGAATCTTCACCAATCAGTTTAGCGCCTGACACGGGAAGAATATTTCGGTAGTTCGCAAGAATCTCAGTGGGGCTGAAACTGTTATCCCGCTTTCCATTTCGCTCAATGATATAATCGTATACATCGTATGAGGGTGCGGTAATTTTTTCTGTTCTTTTTTTACTGCTGTAAGGCGGCATGTGATGAACCATGAGAAAGCCGTCCCTGTAACGGCGTTCTGATTCAGTTACAGCACCAGGCAGGGGTTTGATAAAATCGATATTGATCATCATCCTCTCGGTACCGCCGCTGATCCGGTGCAGTTCCACCCGGCGGTTACGGGCACGCCCCTTTTCAGTACTATTATCCGCAACAGGCCTTGTTTCACCATACCCTTTGGCCCTGAGGCGTGTTTCATTAATCCCTTCTGCCACAAGGGCATTGACAACGGATTTTGCACGCCGGGAAGAAAGATCCATATTATGGCTGTCATCACCCTGGCTGTCGGTGTGCCCCTGAACCTCGATGACAAGATCACTGTATTGTTTTAACAAGGATGCCGAAGAAAGAATCGCTTTGCCTGACTCTTTTTTTAAAGTTGCCTTATCAGTATCAAAATAGACCCCTTCCAGAGTTACTTTACCGCCGGCATCGAGTTCCGACTTAAGTTTGTCCGGAGAGAGTACCAGGGATTGGGAAAAGGCCTCTTCTTCGATAACCTGCAATGCAATGCTGTTATCATAGGCCTCAAAATCACCGACAAAATGCTTCCCCTCAAAATCGAGTTCAAAGATAAACCCGGCATCCCCGTCCATGATGATTTGGGCGCCCTCTTTTTTAAGAATGGTTCGATAATCCTGCACAGCACGGTAGCGGAGCAGGTTGTGTTTGGTATATTTTTTCAGGCCGTACCGGATATCCCAGAACTTTCCCTTCGCATCCAGGGTGTCTTTACCCGCCCGAAACAATTTTTCTTCATAGGCTTTGTATTGCAGCCGCGTAACTTCAAGCTCTTTGGAATGCGGCGCCACCAGAACCAATGGCACATCACCCGCCTTTGCTGCCAGTTTTTCTTTCATGGGCCATTTGTCCATTTTAAGAGAAAGAAAAGGCGTAAAACCCGTGCTTTTAACAAGTTTAATTGTGGCGGTTTTTGCATAGGCCTGAAGCTGCATGAGATACTCTTCGCCTTCATACTCAAATTCAAGATAGCCGTACTTTTCAAAGGTATAAGACGGGTTATCCAAAAACCGGAGGATACTGCCGGCCATGAGGGTAAAGCGCTCTTCATTGGCCATTTTAATGGAAAAGGAATATTTCTCTTCCCAATACTCACCAAAATATTGTTTTTTAAGCCCCTTGAGCATGCCGTAATCGTGATGTTTTTCTTTTACCGACACCACATTGTCAAAACTGACCGGCAAAGGGAAACCGGCTGCTGAAGCACTTGCAGTGCAAATCAGTAAAACAAACATCAAAAAACAGATATAACGCTTACGACAATACAACATAAAAACATCCTTATCATGGTTAAATTCCGGGTAACCCCCGGAACGCTGTACGCCCCGCAACTCTATAGCTAAATGATTTTTACGGCTGCGGGAAAAGGCTCTGTATACCTGAGATGAAAAAAGGGGTCAAGTTATGGCCTGGTTTATACCATGTCGAGGACAGCCCCCGGTTAGCTCATTAAATTGATGAACAAGAGTCAAAGGCAGGTTTGACCGCTTTTCATAAATGTCTGGGTTAGTCTGCGGTTAATCATGCTTTAAAAGCTTTTTTTTTAACCGCAGACACTCGCAGACTGACACAGACAAAAGCATTTATTATTCCGTGACCTGCTGAACAAGGGGGCTGTCGGGTTAATGTATAGATGGCAGTTAAAGTACTAAGACTATTTATATTGCTGGATTTCAATCGGCAGGAAAACCAGCCGGTCCCGCTTAATTATGATGTTCTCCAGTATTTTTATTCATAATGTGTCCACATACGAATTACTTTAACGGTTTTTATATCATCAAGAATTTGATACACAATCCTATGTTGAATATTAATCCTTCGGGAACATGCACCTGCAAGATCTCCAACTAGTCTTTCATATGGCGGAGGTATTCGATATGGGTCTTCCTGTAAAATAGAGAGAAGTTTTTCTGCTTGAGGCTTTAAGCCCGAACGGGAAAGCTTTTTTGCATCTTTTTTTGCTTGTTTTGTGTAGACCAAACGCCAGGTCACCAGTCAAGCTCCTCTTCGCATTCCTCGATGGGCGTATTTAAACCCTTGTGAATAGATTCTCTCATTTTCGGTATTGATGTTAAATATAGTGTTTCCTGTATGGCTCGCCAGTCTTCTTCGGACAATAGGACTGCTGAGTTTCTTTTACCCACAATTTTAATTGGATCATGGGACTCAGCTACTTCATCGACCAGGGTATAGAGTCTTTTTCTTGCTTCAGTTGCTGTTACTGTAGACATTTTATTTCCTCCAGCTTAAACGTACGTCATATCGTACGCCAACTAGGTACACCTGTCAATGTTTTAGACAAACGTAAAAAGGGGGCATTCTTTTCGGATTTCACTACCTGGAGCGGTACCGTTTTAAGCCCTTCTGTCTACAATATCACATAGTCAAACGGTTTGATCTGTTTTCCACAGACGAGAGTGTAGAGGTGAATAGTTGTGAAATGCCCCGCGAGAGTTCAGGAGGTCGTTTTATATCAACCATATCGCCAAAGTGAAAATTGAGAAAAGTAAAACAGGGTCGGGCCAGGCTAACCTTTTGATTATTTTTCTATATCGTTCTTTTTTGACATAAAAAAGTCTATATAGCCCCCAAAACAAGGGGGCTCACCAATGTTTTTAATTTAATTGCAATAGGTTACCTTGGCCCGACCCCATTTCCCCATTATTCTAAAACCTGTACGCCAGTTGTACGCCGATCTCTCTTGATTCGGAATATATAACTCCATTGGCATTCATCATGTCGATGGAATCATATTCTTTATCAAAGATATTTTTCCCGTACAGATAAATATCATAATTATCAGCTTCATATCCTATTTTCATATTTACAAGTCTATAAGGATCTCTGCTGCTGGTATTGGTGGCATTAAAATATGTTCTTCCATAACCGTTTACGTCAACTCTTGCAAAATACCCTTGTTCACTCCTGTATTGGACACCTATATTATAATTATATGCTGGAGCATATGTATTATTATTACCGCTATAATCACCATTTGCATCCTTATACTCATCAAAGGTAATATCTGCATATCCATAAGAAGCAAAAAGATCTATCGTGTCGCTTAGTTTTCCGTTTAATCCTATTTCAAAACCTTTTGAAGTCGCTTTTGCTGCATTATTTACATAAGAACTATACGAGCCTGGAATAGGATTAATTCTTACCTGCATATCGTCTATATCCATATAAAAGATGGAACTGTTTACTATAAGTCTCCTGTTAAAAAAGCGGTTTTTTGCCCCTGCTTCATAATTCCATAGGGTCTCTTTGTCATATTGTTTTGAATAACCACTTAGTGCACTGGCATGAAAACCTCCTGCACGATACCCTTTTGAAATGGTTGCATAATACATATTATTTTTATCATGCTGATATTTTAAAGAAACTTTTGGAGATATCTCATCATCGGATAAATCCAGTTTTGTAGTGGATTCTTCATATTCCTTATTGTCTTTATCGTACCTGACTCCCGAAATAAAAGAGAGTTTATCATTGATAGCATAGTCAGTATGGATAAAAACGCCTAATGAATCACCCTTTGTTGTTGATAAAACAGGGGGAAATCCGGTTACCCAATGTGACAAATCATCAACATCCCTTTTATCTGCATAAATTCCTGCTACCCATTTAAAAATATCGCTATCATTACTCAGCCTGAACTCTTGTGAGTATTTATCATGATCCCTGTCATAAATAAAATTGGGGTAAACAGTATAGTCTTGTAAAGCATCCGTATTTACATTTCGATAGGTTGTAATAGATTCTAAAAGGTAGTTATTTATATCATATGATACTTTTAAGACATGTGTTGTTGTAACTGTTTTATCATAACCTTGCTCATTTGTACTTACACCATTATCTCTCGGAACATAGGGCATAACATAATTAATATTTCCATCATCATATTTAATTAAAGATGATATTAAAGATATCTCAAGGTTATCGGTAGGGGTATATCTTAAGTGGAGTCTCCCGTAGTTATGTTCCCTGTCATCGGTGTATCCACCAAAAAGCGTATTTTTTATAAGTCCGTCTTTTTCATAATGTTTTGCCGATAATCCTATATATAACTTATCTTCTGCAACAGGGCCGCTTGCACTAAAAATATATTGTCTTTTATTATCTTCTCCAAGTTCAATTCCTATTTTTCCTCTTATTTCGTTATCGGGTTTTTTTGTGATAATATTGATAACTCCGGCTTCTGCCTCTTTTCCATATAGTGTTCCCTGGGGGCCTTTTAATACTTCAATCCTTTCTATATCCAGCAGAGTTACATCAAATCCTTTTGCAACTGATACCGGGATACCGTCAATAATTATACTTGATGACTGTGAAGTAAGAGTGCCGTTAGGCAGGGAATTGGAAATACCTCGTATTGTAGGCGTAAAAACCCCTCCTGCTTTATTTATTAAAGCGAAATTGGGGGTGTACGAAGCAACATCCTGAACTGATTCTATTTTACTGTCTTCTATTTCAATCTCATTAAATACAGTTATAGAGATAGGTACTTCCTGTACATTTTCCTCCGTTTTATTTGCCGTTACAGTTAGCCCTTCCAGTTTCAATTCATTATCCGATTCCAATGAGTTGTCTTCGGCGTATATGTTTTGAAAAAGTATAAACAATGTTATGAAGCATAAAACTATTATTTTTTTCATTATCAATCCTTTCAATTCATTTGTGTCCTTTTATGGTTAGGTGTCTAAATTTATTAAAGCTGTCTACTTTAGTTTGTATAGTCAAATTATGAAAAATGCGCTAACGTATTTGTCCAAAAAATTAGCGTATTTGTATAAGTCTGATATCAGTCAGGGCGGGATGGATCAGGACATTTTATGAGGAGGAACTCCGAATTCGGCGGTAAAAATTTTAGTAAAATGGCTCAAATTGTTATAGCCCACGGCAAAGGCTGTCTCGGTGACGTTGTGTTTTCCCCCGGTTAATAAATTTTGGGCCAGCTGGAGGCGATGGTTGCGCAGGTGATCCAGGGGGGAATGTCCGAAAACCTGTTTGAAGCATTTGTAAAACTTGCTTCGGCTCATTCCTGCGGCTGCGGCAAGGGTTGTTATGTCCGGAGGGTCAGCCGGATTTTGGAGCAGGCACCTGGCAGCATGGCGTATCCGTTCGATGTCATAGGGGGGAATACCATGCTGTCGCGAAGAAGGACGGGTCCTGGTCCGGATCTGTTCCAGTTTATAGGTTATTAGTTCCATAACCTTGCTTTCAAGGAACAAGTCCCGGGTTTTTCCGGTGTAGGGGCAGACGAGGATTTGATTCAAAGCCTGGTGCATCCGGGGCAGGATTATGTCGTGATCAACATAGGGAGCCTGGTCTTTGAATCCCTGTAATAAGGGAAGAAAGGCCTCTTCATCATCCCTTGCGCAATCAAATAATACCTTTGCGTCAAACATAATATTGATTTTAACCCGGTGGCCTGGACTGAAATCCTCTGACAGGACCGTGGTCCCTGGAAAGAAAAAGAGCCTGCTTTTTCCGGTTTCACCGGCAAAATCGCCGTGAAGCGTTGAGGCGTGTACTATGGAATGGCCTTTTAAGCTGAAGCTGATCCCGGCCCACCAATCCGTTGTTTCACCGGAAAGGCTAACCTTTACTTTGAACTGCTGGTTGCAGTACAGCAGCCGCAGGCCCGAGGCAAAGGTGTCGATGAAAATACCACCGCTTCCGATCTGTTCGGGAAGACGGTTAACAAGATGGCCGGCAACTTTTGAAGAGAGTGAGGCAACAGATCGATTTTTTTCCATTATAATGTATACCTGAAAATATCCATATGCAGCTGTTTTATATCACAAGCCACTTTTTCATTTTTAAAAATTACTGTATTAGCAATATAATAAGTAATAATTAGAGTCAACTAATTTAATGCGATATATCTAATGAACGGGAGGGGGGGGTGTTAAAATTTTATTGATAACGCTTTTAAAAGGGGTCAAGTCTGCCTTTGACTCTTATCACTCTCACCCTTTATCAACAATACTCTTTTATTAAATGTCTTATCTGCATTCATCTTATATTTAACTCTTTCAATAATGCTGCTTACAGTGCTGTATTTATCGATCCCGAAATATTCACCAACATTTTTCAGTGTATCGTTTCGCAGGTATCTTATAAGGTAAATAGCGACATTACGAGGTTCATTGAAATAGCCTCTTTTCGTAATATACAATTCTTTTTCATTGATTCCATAATTCCTGCAGACAGTTTTTATTATCCTGTTAATATCAGGTGCAAGGCTTTTTATTTCAGGGATTTCCTCAAAATCATTACTGTTAAAAAACTTTTCTTTTACCCTGTCTATAAAAGTCTTACTGCCTATGACAGCAGGAAGATTTTTTCGGGTGAATATATTGTTTATATCACCCGGAATTTCGTTGAGTACAAAATGTTTGTACAGGCGGAGGCTTTCGGGTTTTGAACTGGAAAATAATTTTAAAATATAATCTTTATTCAGCCATTCCCATTTTTTTGCATTTGATAAATATGCCTTATGTGTGCTCCATTGATATTTCTCTATATCATTAACAATGCCTGCTTTTAATGGGTTTTTATGTATGTACCTGACAAGTTCCAGTACATAGCTGTCCAGTTCAACGAGTATGGATTTATACCTGCCCCTAAAAAGCGGGCCGTCATAACCATGGACCTTATTATATCGCTGGGTATAAACACCGTTTAAATGTCTCATCGCTCTTGATATATTGGCATCCGGAGTTTGCACCAGCAGATGATAGTGGTTTGACATGAGACAATAGGCGGCAACCCTTACATTAAACACTTCACTTAATTCTTTAAGAAGTTCAATAAAGGTTGATAAATCATCTTTGCTTTTGAATATAGTATCCCCACGTCTGCCTCGATTCATTATGTGATACCATGCATCTGGATACTGAATTCTCAGTGGTCTTGTCATAATAGATTTCGCCTGTTAAATTAGTGCGCAAGAGTCAAAAGCAGACTTGACCCCTTTTTCATTCTCGGGCGCAAAGTAGGAATGAACTTACATCGGTGGTGTGCGGAAGTAAAACGCCATTCAAAAAATAGGGAATAGTTTTTATTGGAGAGGTGTTTTTTCTCTTGACTAACCCTTTAATGGATGACCCCTTTTATATTTACGCCAAATCCGCGTTTATTAAATTGTTAGTTGTCTTTAATCTCTATCACATTCAAAATCTTCTATTTTAGGTGCATTCTTCTCAAGATAAGCTTTTATGTCCTTTAAATATATTCCATGGGTTGGAACAACTTTATCACCTATAATTTTCGCATATTTTGATTTTAATTCTTCATCAGAAGCTTCTTCCAATGGAATGCTAAAAGACTCTATAGACTCACCAAATTGAATAGGCTTGATTTCTTGAGTTATATAACAAGGAAACCACCATAGAGTATTTTCTCCATAAAAAGGATCTATAGGCACAACATAATTTCCGTCAACCAGCTTTACTATGGGGCCGACATGATTTCTGGGCAAAATGTAATTATCATCTTTTGAACCTATAACCATAAGGACTGGGTATTTCTTTGTTTTCTTATTTGTATTGTAAAGTTCTATGCCTATATGACTTGTTGTTGCTACTTCTACTGTTTTTGGTAAAGATGGACCATAGATCAGTTTTATGATGTTATATTCAAACCCAAGAGGTGGTGGGTCAATATCAATACATATATATTCACCACTTAAACAATTTTCAGATAACTTTAATGGTTCAAGTTCCCATACTCTCTGAGGAACGGCAATCACAACAGACGGTTCCAGTACTGAGTAATCATCAAGGACCGGATATTCTGTGAGCCTTGATGTGCATCCAGTTAGAAAGAATAAAATTATTATTTGGTAAATTATATTTTTATTCATAGTCTGCAACTAACGACATGATAAACGGCCAGGCGGCGTTTTATCGCCTGGTCGGGTTTATTGTTTGTTTAGGCTTTATTGTATTAAACAATTCAATGCCATCTTTTATAAGTTTTGATTTTGTATGGTAACGTTTGTATTCATTGTCGTAATAAATAATTACATCTTGTACTACAGAAGTATTTCTTGCCGTCATATGTATTTCATATCTTATTTCTTTTTCTTTTGGAGGAAGCGCAACAGTATCAATATGGGCTAAGCCACTAATTCCTGGCAAATACCCAACATAAATTCTTTTAAACGCTTCCCTTTCTAACAAATACATTTTATTCACTAGAGGTATGCTTTTATCATCGTCAATTTTTTTCTTTAAATCATGATTTATAAGTAAAACATTGACATCATAAAGAGGTAACATATTAGGTGAATTATTAAAAATTGAAAAATGACACTTATCTTTTTCAATATATTCTTGTATAAAAGGATAGTTATCTCCACCAACTGTATATTTTTTGATTTCATCATTTAGTTCAATTATTTTTTCATTTTTAGAATTAAGTTTCTGTTCAAACTCTTTTTTATCATTAGTGTCTCGAAGGGTAGTCCAAAGCCCACCAATAGCAGCGCAGATAGCTCCAAAGAAAATCAAAAAAGAAGGGAGGTATGAAATGATTTTATTCATTCTTGACTCCTATAACATGTTATTAACCCGCCTAGCAGGCATTTATAAAGTTTCTATATATAGAAACTTTTTTTTCCGGGGTTCTGTTTTTTTTGTTAATCGAAACAATACCAAATCGTTAATGATAAATTGTGCACTTAAAAATAAAACAGGTCTTTCGTTAAGGTGAAAGATGCCTAAAAAAAACTTTGTAAAATTTATATGAAAAGGCCCTGTGGTGTTTCAGGATCTTTATGCTTTGTATGTGAGACTGAATAGACTTTTATTAATAGGTGTAATTTTTATTAATATCAAGATAAAACAGCTATCGTCACCAGCAGGGCTTTCTTTATAAAAAACTGGACATCATGGGAGCAGAGTTTATTATAAATATCCGGAGGTAATAAAATGAAATCATTTAGAAAAGAATTATGGTTTGAAGTATCTACAAGGCGTGCATTCATTAACATAACCCCTGAGGTTGAAGAATGCTTAAGAGAAAGCGGAATCAAAGAGGGCCTGCTGCTATGCAATGCCATGCACATAACAGCTTCTGTGTTTATTAATGATGATGAATCAGGTCTGCACTACGACTATGAAAAATGGCTGGAAAAACTTGCCCCCCATGCTCCGGTTTCTCAATACAGGCATAATGTAGGTGAAGACAATGCGGATGCTCACATGAAAAGACAGATCATGGGACGAGAAGTAACAGTGGCAGTAACAGAGGGCCGGCTGGACTTTGGAACATGGGAGCAGATATTCTATGGTGAATTTGACGGAAGAAGAAAGAAAAGAGTGCTGGTAAAAATCATCGGAGAATAATCAAAAAAGCTAACATCTGGCTTCAAATACCAACGGTATTTTTCATCTCTTTTCTCAATATGCCTTACTAAACCTGTAACCTGTTGATATAACGATTAAACATACTCACCGCCAATACTGGCACAGATCATGCTTATACATGTTGTTAATCCTATTTACTTACGGACTTTCAGTCCGTCCGGAAATAAACATGCTGTAAACTTTTAAGGATGCTTATTCCGGAACTGCCAAAAATAAGCGGATGCAAGGTGCTGGTTTTACCTCTGAGAGCGGCGGAACTTTCTGTCACTCGTACAGCCTGTTATCCCCGATGTATTATGCAGATAATGATATAACCGTATTTTTATTAAAAAATACACCCTCCCAGACAAGATGGTTATCTGCATTAAAGGGAACAGGTATACAGACAGCAGCTGATCCGCTTATTTTTTTTGGAGATACAGGAAATGGAAGGGAAAAATTTAAAACAGCTGATACTTTTAATTATGTGAGGCAGGTTTATTAAATATCCTGAATTTCTTTTTGCTCAATTTTATTAACCCAGTCTACAGCATCATCATAAACTTTAAAAACACCGTGAGTTATCGGGTGGCTGAGCACCTGGGCCATTGAGTCGTACATGCGCCCCAAACCGTATTTAAGGGCTGAAGGCATTATAAAAGCGGTCTTGCCGTTATCTCTCAGATGACCGAAATCTTTTGCATGTGACACTATTTTTTCTATTTCTTCACGGGTTAAGTCAGTTACATCTGCATCGGTCAAATCCCACATGGTATGGTTTGTAAAATCGCCTTTGTAAAAAGCTGAAATCTCACCAATAACCTCATCCAAATCAACCTTGCCATTGACTCTGAATACTGTGATGCCCTGATCGCCAAGTACTTCTTTTTCAATTAATGCCATTAACCAATCCTGATACCCTGTAGAATTTTTAGTGCTTTGTATCAGTATTTTTCTTTCATGTAAATCTATATATTAGCTGTTCGATCACCGAAACCATTGTAAAGTAAGGTGGTTAGCAAACCTTGTGCAGAGCAGCAAAAGTTATGAAAATGAGATTTTTTACCTAAAAAAATATTTTAAATTCAAAATAATAATGTTAAATTATTCAAAATTACTTAATATTGCGATCTTGTTTTCGTCATTCCCATAAACAGGGCATGTCATAATGTTATATAGAGACGGAATCGGGCTTTTTTTATTTTCGTAGAGACGGGTTTTTAACCCGTCTTTAATGGTGGCAAATCCGTGATGCATGGCTGCAGACAGCTATTGAAGCTGCTTGCCCTCTTTCAAGACAGGTCAAAGACCTGTCTCTACGAATGCTGATTCCCGCGTAATCGGCTTTTATTGTACGGCGGGGATAAAATATTTTGTAAAGAAAATTATCTTTTACTGGAATTACAACACTTTATTTTGGTCACTAATGAGATTTTTTTTAAACTGTTGCCGGTTATCTTCCGATATTATCTTCAGGGAATAAAAGGGTGAACACAGTTTAATAAATCAAAAAGGAGGGAATAATGAAAAATCTGAAACCGATAATTGTATTTATTGCTGTATGCATGATTATTTTTCCTTCCTCTTTATCTGCAAATCTTTCAGACGCCCAGTTTGAAATAATCAAGATCGCTTTTATGAACGGATATGTTAATGCCCTTAAAAGCGATATGGATACAATACAGGCTTTAAAACTGGACGAAAAAAAGATGGAGTATTTTTCCAGAAATGCAGTAGAAAATTATATGGAGAAAGTAACATTATTAAACCAGGATAAAACGGAAAAAAGAAAAAGCAAAAAACCCGTTTACAGCGGATCAAACACATTAACGCTATAAGTAAGTTCCACTTTATATCTGCAGTACACACATACCTTCACAGTCTCATGCTTTAACCCGGGCGGACACAATTTTAATTTACAGCTGAACACTCCAGAAAAAATCTGACATTGTTTTAACCATCTTATGATGGATAGATGTATATTTTTTTATGAAGGAGGGAAAAATGGCTAAAATAAAACTGCTGGCAGTTTTTGTTATAGCTTATTCATTTATCTTCCCGACCTCATTATCAGCAGAACTGGACAAGTATCAGTATGACATTATCAGAGTGGCATTTTTAAACGGTTACGCGAGCGCAGTAAAAAACGATATTGAGGCATTAAAAGGCTTTAAGGAAGATAAAGAAAAGCTGAAAAAAAAGTCTCAGCTTGATGCGGACAGTTATCTGAACAGGGTTGTTCAGTTAAATGACGGAACCATGGGAAACAGTATTGCAGGAAACAACCGGCTGAAATATCGTTAGCAGGTTTATCAGGCCGACGGGAGTTCTACTGTAAATATGCTGCCTTTTCCAGGGATGCTTTCCACTTTGATTCTGCCGCCGTGGTTTTCAACTATTCCATAGCTGACAGACAGGCCCAGACCTGTACCTTTTCCTGCAGGCTTGGTTGTGAAGAAAGGAATAAATATTTTATCTATCTTCTCCTGGCTTATCCCGCTTCCTGTGTCTGTAACTGATATGCTTACACAGTTGTTTTTCATTTCAGTACCGATTGTGATGGTGCCGTTTTTTTCTATGGCGTCGGCCGCGTTTGTAATAAGGTTTACTATCACCTGACTTATCTGGTTGGCATCTATCTTAACCTTTGAATTACCGGCTTTGTAATTTCTTATGAGCTCTATATTTTTAAGAGACAGTTCTTTTTCAAAAAATCCGTCCAGCAGATCATCAAGCACATTATTAATATCACATTCCTTTAAGTGGATTTTATCGCTCCTCACAAAGGTTAAAAGCTTTCGGGTTATATCTTTACACCTGAAAACCGAGTTTAGAATTTTCTGAAAATGCGGTTCCATATCCTGAAGGGTCATGCCTGTTTTAAAGGAAGGGTCTGCATAATCCTGCATCATGCCCACTTCATTAGCTATTATGTTAAGCGGGTTGCCTATTTCGTGGGCAATTCCTGCGGACAGTTCTCCTATGGTGGCAAGCTTTGATGCCTGCTCGAGCTGGGACTTGACCAGATCCTTATTATACTCATCTATCACCATTGTTTTTGACCTGAAAAATACAACCACACACAGCACAACAAGAATAAAAAAGGAAGCAGAAATCACATTGCAGTATTCAATAAAAATACTTTTTAAGGTTACAGGCCTGTCAGGAGCAACAATTACCGCCCAGTCTGTTTCTGTTAGCAGGCACCAGGCAAAGAGGCTTCCGTTTTCCCCTTTTACTTTTTTTACAATACCTTTACTTGAGTTCTCTTTGTTTAACCTGAAAAAATCCCGCGACACTGCCCTGCCTGACACATGGGGAAGCTGATACTCCCCTTCCCTGTTCACGATTGATATTTTTACATCCATGGATTTTTCGGCAGCAGTGAGGTATCCGTATATTTTTTCCGGATCGAGTGAAGATTTGACAACATGTGTTCTGCTGCCTGCAATCTTTTTAACGCCGATAGTAAAATGAGGCTTGTTCCTTAACCCGGGGTAGATATCGGTTATGGTATATCTTTTTTTCTGAGCAAGCAGCTTTTTAAACCACTCTTCGGAGCTGTAGTCCCTGTTCACCAGAAAACTTTCAGGCCCGTAATAATTTTCCTGAATGCCTGACCCGTAAAAAAAGCCGACATCAATAAATGATCCGCTGTTTCTTTTTAAATCATCATAATAATTTTTAACTTCTTCAGCATTATGCCCTGCAACGGTAAAACTTGTATCTATTAGATTTATGAGGTTACCGACTCTTTCCTTTAAAAAGATATCAAGTATTTTTGACTGACTTTCTGCAACCGAAAGCAGATGCTGCACCTGACCTGCATGTGCAAGGGAGATATACTGGTATATGAAAAAGACAATCAGTATAAGGGACGGGGCTATGTAGGCAAGGATAAGCTTTACAAGGTACTGCCTTCTTAATTCCCGGTACCTTTTGTCCTTTAAGGGATTGTCGTTTGTTTCATTCATATGATTTTCAGGTTTTACTTTTCATCATTATCAAGCTTCCGCAGTTCCTCCAGCATATCAAGAGCGCTTTCCGCTTCCAGGGGAATCCCTGCAAGTCTGGCATACACCTTCTGCAACATGTCATCATCATTTTCAAATTTCTTTTTAAGCCTTGTTTCATATGCATCTTTTATATTACTGATGAGCTCTTCAAACCTGTAGGGTTTTGTAAGAAAACCGTAGGCGCCCAGCTTTGAGCAGTCAAAGGCTGCTTCCACCGAGCCGTGGGCAGTCAGGATAATAACCTCTATATATTTATGCTCCCTCTTTAACTCCCTTAAAACTTCAAAGCCGTCCAGTCCCGGCATTTTTAAATCAAGCAGGGCAATATCATATTTTTTTGATTTTACAGCCTCAAGCGCCTTGTATCCATCCGATGCCGTTGTAACATCAAAACCCCGCATTTCGAGCCTTTTAGCAATGGTATCAAGAAAATCTTCCTCATCATCTATAATCAGTAGATTGATTTTTTCCTGCATGTGAAATCTCCTTTTAAGAATAGTAAAATCAGAAAAAGCAATTACTATGCCAGCACCTGCAAAAGTAACAGCACGCTGTATGACAGGTTTACAGGGGTTTTAACTGCCGGGGAGGATCATTATTTCATGTGTAGACAACAGGTCATGTAAATATTCTTTTCAGACTGTAAAGATAACTAACTTGTGGATATACCTGCCCCATGTTTTCCACATTGTAAAAAGCCTTTACAATGGTTAAACATTTCCAGCAGCGTCCCCTTTCCCACTATCATCAAATTCCATGTAAATACACCACTTTACGCCATTAAAGCATTTCAATTATATGGCACGGGCTTTGCGATTATATTTTCTTTCAGATATCTGCGGATTGTTTGACCATGGAAAGAGTCCGTATAATTATTATTTTTAAGGGTAACACATAAATTGTCAGTTTCACTATTTAAAGGCAGGACATTAAAAATTGTATCTGCGCTCATAATCAGTACGCTTATTATTCTGGGCGTAAGCGGGTTTATTGACCTTCGGTCCAGCAGGAATCTCAGGAATATATCCAAAGCACAGTTCAACGAAGAACAGCTTGTTATTGCCAGAAATATAAAATGGAATATAGAGCAGGAACTTGAGTTTTTAAAAAATGAAATGGATCTTGCCGCATCTGTAATCCGTGATGCAGATGAACCTGAGACCCGGAGATATCTGAAAAACACCTTTACCCGGATAATAAAAGACGGAATTTACAAAATCAGTATCTATGATCTTTCATCCTTTCAATGTTCGTCCTATGACTACTCCCATCAGTGGAAGACTTTAAAAAAATCACCGGTTCAGGATTTTAAAATCAAAATCCATAAAAACAGCAGAACATTTCCTTCTGTTTATATGATGGACAGTAAAAACATGGTGCTGTTAAAATCAGTAAAACCTGACAGGCTCCTCACCTTTGAGCTTGATGTACCCGGATTTCTGGCGCGGTTTTTAAGGGAAACACGTTCAGGCAAAACAGGCTATGCATGGCTCATTGATGGGGACGGCTTATTTCTTTTTCACCCCTTTACCGGGTTTATCGGTCAAAATGCGTTCATGGCAAGGGACAAAAGAGACCCGGATATTTCTCATAAAAATATTAATTTTATTCAGGAAAACAATATGCTCAAAGGGCTTGAAGGCTCTGGCGTATATACATCCGGATGGCACAGGGGCATTACCGGGCAGATTGAAAAACTGATAGCCTATGCGCCGGTGAGCATATCTAAAGATCCTGTTATCAGCTGGTCTGTGGCTGTAGCTGCACCTTCTGCTGAAATTGATGAATACATAAACAGAACTTACCTGTGGCGGTTTCTTTCCCATGCAGTGATAATCCTGATTCTTGTTCTTTCGGCCGGGGCAATATTTTTTAACGAGAGGCGGTGGAACAGGAAACTGGAAAGCATTATTGAAGTGCGTACCGGCATGCTTAAAAGGTCGGAAGAAAAATACAGGTCGCTTGTGGAAAGTGCCGAAGACTTTATCTACACTCTTAACAGGGAAGGCATCCTTGTTTCCATGAACAGCTTTACCGCTGCATTTTTCGGAGGATTCCCTGACGACTTCAAGGGCAAGGATCTCCAGGCGGTCTTTCCTGAGGACACGTCAAAGGAACACAGGGTAATCCTGGAGCATGTTTACAAACACGGCAAAAGCATACGGAAAGAATTTTTTATTGAGACCGAAGAAGACAAACTCTGGCTTAACATCAACTTTATGCCCATACGGGAAGAATCAGGAACAGTAGGTACAGTTCTCTGTATAGCAAGGGATGTTACCCGTGAAAAAAACATGGAACTTCAGATGATCAATACGGAGAAGCTTGCCTCAATAGGTACCCTGGCAGCCGGTGTGGCTCATGAGGTAAACAACCCGCTTGGGGTTATACTCGGGTTTACCGATGACCTGATCAGAAAATCCGAAAAAGGTTCCCGAATATATGACGACCTTAAAATTATTGAAAGACAGGGAATGCACTGCAAACAGGTTGTGGAAAACCTGCTCCGTTTTGCACGTTTCGGTGAAAACAGGGATGTTAAGGCCGACATCAACAGCCAGATAAGAGATATATTCAAGATTGTATCTCACACACTTGAAATGGATAATATCCGGCTTGAATATGACCTTGACGATACTATCCCGATGATCAAGGGAGACCCCGGGGAACTGCAGCAGGTTATCTTAAACCTTATAAACAATGCAGTCTATGCAATGAAGGGAGGAGGCACACTCTCCCTTTGTTCACGCTTTAATGAAAACAGGAAAAAGGCGGTAATAGAGATAAGAGACACAGGCACGGGTATTTCGGTCGAAGATATGGACAGAATTTTTGAGCCCTTTTATACCACCAAGCCGGAAGGTGAAGGAACCGGCCTCGGTCTTGCCATTGTTTACGGCATTATAACTAAATACGGCGGAAACATTGAGTGCCACAGCGTGTCTGCGGATTCACCCATGGTCTCAAAAACAAAACACGGCACGCTTATTAAACTTAAACTGCCTGTTTATGAAAGGGGAGAATAAATGAAAGGGAGCGTACTTATTGTTGACGATGAAAAGGACATGCTCCTCCTGTTATCGCGCATAATAGAAGAAGATACAGGAAACAGTGTCACTACAGAAAATAATCCTGAAAAGGCACTGGTACTCTTTGAAAAAAACAAGTTTGACCTTGTAATACTGGACATGAAAATGCCGGGCATGAGCGGGCTTGATCTTTTAAAAAAAATGAAGGCCGTAAGACCGGATATTTCCGTAATTATGATTACAGCATATGCCACCATAGATACTGCGGTTGAAGCAATAAGAGAAGGAGCCTTTGACTATATAACAAAGCCCTTTCAGAGAGAGCGGATTGTACTTACAGTAGAGAAGGTTATTAAATGGAAAAACATTGTTTCAGAGAATATTGCCCTTAGAAAAGAACTCGGTAAAAAACACGGGATACCTTCAATTATCGGTTCTTCAGGGATAATCAATAAACTCATAGATGACATAACCCAGGTCGCGCCTACCACTGCAACCGTGCTTGTGACAGGAGAAAGCGGTACGGGAAAGGAACTGGTAGCACGTGCGCTGCATCAGCTCAGCACTAGAAAGTCAGGCCCCTATGTAACGGTCAACTGTACTGCAATAACAGAAAACGTTATTGAAAGTGAACTCTTCGGCCATGTAAAGGGAGCCTTCACAGGTGCATGGAAGGATAAAAAAGGTCTTGTCACCATGGCTGACGGGGGAACGCTTTTTCTGGATGAGATAGGCGACCTTAATCCTCTGATGCAGACAAAACTGTTAAGGCTGATACAGGAAGGAGAATACAAGCCTGTTGGGAGCACACATACTCAAAAGGCTGATATCCGCTTTATTGCTGCCACAAATCACAATCTTGAGGAGGATATTCAGAAGGGAACATTCAGGGAAGACCTTTTTTACAGGCTTAATGTGGTAAGACTTGAAACACCTGCACTGAGGGAACGCCGCGAAGACATACCCATGCTGGCCCATCATTTCCTTAAAAAATATTCTCTGCTCTACCAGAAAAACATAAAGGGGATTTCGGGAAGAGCTTCTGCAAAGCTGTGCACCAACGATTTTTGCGGCAACATACGCGAGCTGGAAAACATGATGGAAAGAGCTGTCATATTCTGCAGATCAGACACTCTGGACATGGCTGACCTGCAGATGAAAAATGAGGATCACGCAAATGATCTTTCTGTGCTTGATGAGGAAATACTTAAAAAGCCATTTAGAGAAGCAAGGGATGAATTCATGCTGATGTTTTTCCGGCAGTATATAGAGGCACGTTTAAAGGACACCAGAGGAAATATCAGCCAGGCTGCCGAAACAGCAGGAATACAGCGTCAGTACATGCACAGGCTTATGAAGCAGGTTGGTCTTGAAGCGGAAGACTATAGAGAAAAAGGCAGGGAGGATTCACAGCCCCAGCTCCTTTAATGCATCCTTAAGCTTAAGCACTCCCACGGGGCAGCCTTCCTCTTCAACCGTGAGACTGGAGGCATTGTAAAAAAGCATTCTTTTTACTGCATCAGTAAGTTTATCAGAGGGCTTTACCGTTATTTTTGAGGTAACGCCCCCTGAATATCTTTTCATAACAGCCTTAACCTTTGGAGCTTCCATTTTCCTGCCGCGTTTTATCATCCGGTTATCGCATATAAATAAGATAGGCAATATAGCCTATGTAACATGCAAGCAGCAATCCGCCGCCTTTGCGGCCTATGGTGTAATCTTTCCGCATTATGATCCAGGGCAGAAAACTCGTAAACATCATAACGATGTAGTCATAGACAAGACCGCTTTCAATAAAGCCTCCCGGTATGGGCACAGGGCGCACCATGCCGGCCATTCCGATGACTGAAAGGATATTAAACACATTGCTGCCTATAAGGTTGCCTATGCTTATGTCCATTTCCTTTCTGAGGGCTGCCACTACCGATGTGGCAAGTTCCGGCAGAGATGTACCCAGTGCGACGATAGTAAGACCTATAAACTTTTCACTTACACCGAAACTTTTCATTATAATTACTGCCGCATCAATAAGTACCTGGGCGCCTATTACCACGCAGGCAATACCCGCTATTATGAGCAGTATCTGTTTACCCCTGGAATCTACAATACCTATATCTTCAATCTCCTGCGCGGATTCATCATAAAGCTCTGCAGCGTGTTCATATTCATCAAAACCTGCCGCACCTGCCCCGGCAGACATCCCGGAAACTGCAAGCTTTGATTCCTTTGCCGAAATATAATAGTTGAATATGGTGTAAGCTATTACACCGGCAAAAAGGGTCGCTCCTTCAAACCTTGATATACTTGAATCCAGTGTAATGAAAAGCAGATAAAGGGATATTGCAAGCATAAGAGGTATATCCCGTTTTATTACGGATTTATCGGCCTTTAGAGGAACAAGAAAGGCTGAAGCGCCGAGCACAAGTGCGATATTGCAGATGTTGCTTCCAACTACATTACCTACAGCAATCATACTCTTTCCTGCCAGAGATGAAATAACACTTACTACAAGTTCAGGCGCAGATGTGCCGAATGCCACTACCGTGAGACCGATTACTATGGGTGAAATTCCCAGGCTTCTTGCCAGATTGGCAGAGCCCTTCACCAGCCATTCCGCTCCGTAGTAAAGCATTACAAATCCTACGATCAACAATATTACCTGTAACCACATAGACTGTCTCCTTTTATCCGTGTGTGAATCATAACGCAGTTATTGAATTACAATACAGAGCAAAAAGGATGCCTGAATCCTGTGCAGCTGTTCATTCAAACCGTTAATAATAAATTTACCTGACAAATTAAGCGGTTATACTGACGTTTTGTAATACCCGTTATATATTAATTAATTTTCAATACCTGATATGTCCACAGATTGTTTCACATAATCCTCAGCCGGTCACCTGAAAGAGTACATAAGGCCGGTTAAAATTTCACCCGGCATTTATCACCAGAAACCAGGCTCCCGCATTTCAGTTTTGTTTTCAAACAGTTATGGTGCACACGCCGTAATCTCAACCGCACATAAACCGATGGCATATATCTTGATTAATGGAACATCATGATAACTGCTCATGCGGATCTATCATATTAATAAAAGAGTATACAACAGGAGCTCACAGCAGAACTTATAACATTGGTCAATGTAAAGGAGGTAACAATGTCGGAAATGAGTAAAGTAACCGGGTTTGAGGTTTCCCAGAAGGTTGAGGAAACAAAGAAAACGATCCTTGAACGGGCTATCCCTGAAAAGAGGCATCTGGTAAGCGCATTTGGAGGTTTTATAGCCCTTGCAATTGTCTTTGGTATTGCCTGCTGGCTTGCGGGCAACCCCTTTGAGGCAACAGGCAGGGCGGCTGATTCAGCATACAACACAAGTCACGGGCTTGTAGGCACCAACCAGTGGCATCTTATCTGGTACGTTGTAGTGCTCGGACTGTTCTTTGAATTTATGGACGCTTCGGCAGGTATGGGCTTTGGAACAATCATGAGCCCCATGCTTATGGTAATGGGTTTTACACCGCTGCAGGTTGTACCGACCATTATGCTCCAGCAGGCCACATGCGGGATTGTAGGAACCTTTCTGCACAGGGAGTTTGAAAACGTGGAATGGAAGTTAAACCCCATGTCGGAAACTATCAAGCTGTGGCTTTTAATTTCAGGCCTTGGGATACTTGCGGTTGTTTTTTCAATAACATCGGTTTATGCAGTTTTTAAAGTAGCCAAGGTATGGATAAAAGTTTACGTAACATTTTTAATGCTTGTAATGGGTCTGGTGGCAGTTTACCAGGCTAAAACACAGGACAGAAAACGGGAATACAGACCTAAACGAATGGGTATTTTTGCGTTTCTGGCAGGATTCAACAAGGGGATCGGCGGCGGCGGATACGGCCCGGTTGTTACCATCGGCGGCCTTATCTCAGGTATTCCTATAAAGGCGCAGCTTGCCGTTACAGCAATTTCGGAAGGAACGGTCAGCTCCGTTGCTGCAATTGTATGGTTCATAATGCTCTCAACAGGCACTAAACTGGACTTTATACTGATGCCCTCCATGATGCTTGCGGCACTTGGATCGGCAATTCTGGCACCCTATGCAACAAGGGTCTTCCCGCAGAAATTCTGGAACTGGGTTGTACCGATCTACTGTCTGCTGATGGTTGCCTTTATATCCTACAGGATGGCCCCCGACGTAATGAAAGCTCTCGGTGTCTAGCCCTCCCCCTGTAGATACAGGGCCGCCCTCAAAATGAATCCTCTGACTTCGGGCGGCCCTTTTAAAAAAATGAAAGGTAATGTTATGAAAAACAGAGACAATTCCGGTTACCCGGATAATACAAAGAATCAGATAAGAAAATTCGGTTACAACATGATAGTCCTGGCCATATCCATTGGCCTTTACTACCTCGGATTTTTTGGTACAGCCGAAGGCCCGCTGAACCCGTCTGGTATAGGCCAAAAGCTAAAGTCTGCCGGCTTTAACGGACATCACCTGCTTTTTGCTCTGTCTGTCCTTTTTATAATAAGTCTGACCTGGAACTGGATTTATAATTCGGTTTTAAGACTGCACCTTTACCTTGAAAACCCGAAGGGAGAAAATAATCCGAAGCCCGTAAAAAAAGGCAAATGGGGACACACTGTGTGCGGGGCGCTGCTTATTCTGATCCTGACTTTTGCTTTTCATATGTATAAAAATTAGTATAAAGCAATGCAGAAGGGACAGTTGTGAAAAGTTCCATCAATGTACTCATAGTAGATGATGAAAGATATCTGGCAGATAATCTTGCCCGGCTTCTAAACTCAAGAGGGTTTCAAGCTGCGGCAGAATATAATGGAGAAGACGCACTTCAAAAAGTTTTACAAGAGCAGTTTGATGTAATCATCTCGGATATAAAAATGCCGGGCATGAACGGCATAGAATTACTGATGCGCCTTAAGAAATTATCACCTCACACAGAAGTAATCATGCTCACAGGGTATGCGGATGTTGAAACAGGAAACAGAGCAATACGTGAAGGGGCCTTTGATTATCTTTTTAAGCCGGTTGAGGATATTGAACTTCTGGCGGACAAAATCCGTGAAACAGCAAAGGCAAAACAGATAAGAAAAAATCCGGTTCTGTGGCCCAGAAAAAGAATACGGGATCTGAGCAATATCCGGTTCACCCCGCTTGTAAAAGAAAGCCCCCTTGTAAAAGCACTTGAGCTGTTTGACCCGGCACAGTCAGGTACTGCCAGGGAAAGGCTGCATGTTACGGATTTTGAAGGAATGCTCTGCGGAGTAATAACCAGAAGCGACCTTATAAGAGCGGCAGAAGAGAACATAAATAAAAAGGTGGAATGGAAAGACCTTTTAAAAAATCCGGGATGGCTTCCGGATAAAAAAGTTAAAGACAACATGAGCGCGCATCAGGGTCTATATCTTTACTTTGATGACAGGATAAACAGCGCTGCAGAGCTGATGATCAGTAACAGCATTCATTACCTTCCGGTTATAGATTTCGGATATCTTAAGGGAATAGTCCGCCTTAAGGATATCCTCTATTATCTTGATAAGGGGGAATAGCTGCAGAAAAAAAGAATATATAAAGGTTTCGGAAAAATGCCACCGGCTTTTTTTCGATATTTTCAGGGAAGACGTACTGAAACCTCACAGTACAACATAACTTGGCATAAGTCTCCTTGAGAGAAACGGCCTCTCTTTTTTTTAGAGAGGCCGTTTAACATGTCTTGTCTGAAGAGAAATGTTTATTTAAAATAACGGGAAACAACCAGCTCCCGGAATAATAATATGATTACAACGGATCTGCTGCAAAGAGCAGTATCAGCCATTTCTTCAAGAGACCCTGAAACCGGTTACGGTCTTACAGAATTACTGCGCACAGGCAGTATACTTCCCCAGGAAACTCAAAACATAAAAGACCTTCACTTTTTCTTTGAAGGTGAAAAAGTATTAATAAACAGGGAAAGTATTTTCAGCCATGGTACAGAATCCATCGAAGAAAGGCTTGTAATTAAATACGGAGAACTGGCTGAAAAATATAAGCTGCAGACAGCAGAAACGGATATTGACTTTATGTCAGCAGCAAAAAGAATTCATCGGGCAGGTATTGAAACACTTGTTAACTTTGAAATAAACAGGGCAGTCGAAGATATCAGAAAAACCGAATCTTCACTTCTAATAAAAAGACACCGGCAGTCTGCTGAACAGGTCATTGATATTCTTAAGGGGCTTGAACCCTCCTCTGACAGCCTGATAAAAATTGAAGAACATGATCCCCTTTACAGTACAGAGGTAAGCCCGGGTAAAACAATTCATTTCATACCTTTTCCTTTTTCATTTGATTCTTTAAAACAGGCTGCAGAACTGCAGCTTGAGTACTTTCATGTCCGCTTTCTTATCAGCATTCTTATCTCGGAAATGTCCTGCATGCTTTATGCCGCAGTCACAGAAGGTAGAATTACAGGAATAATTCTGCTTGATAAAAGGTACAGGCACATGAGCCAGGTGATAGAGGTAAAGTATATAGCAACTGTCAACAGTAAGCCGGCAGCGCCTGAAACAGCCATGTACCCGAGAATAAAAGGGACCGGTACATTCATAATTGCAGGGACATGGCTTTTGTGGAAAGAGATATGGCCCCGTGCTCACGAAATATATTTGAATGCAGAATCAGGCGCAGCCGATTTTTACAGATCAATAGGATTCAGCTACAGGCACCCCTACAGCTACCTTCTTAAAACGCCCCAGGGCAAACTGCTCCTGTACATAACAGTTATGGCCATGAATCTTTCTGCCATGCCGCAAAACCTGGAAAAGGCCATGGAAAAAATTATCAGGGCACAGTTCAGGTATCTTAAAAAACATCACCGCGCAGAGGACATTAAAAGAAAGGCAGCGGTGCTAATTGTTTCAACATGTATAGGCCCCGGTAAAAACGCGTTTTTAAGAACAGAGGCAAAGAATCTTCTCCATAAATATTCCGGGAAGATACCGGAATCAACAATGCTGCTTGATGGATTAAAAGAGGAAGGCAGCATCAGAACAACACCTGTTATTCTAAACGGCGCAGGAGAGATACCGGTAGTGTGGGATGCCCGGTATGAAGAGCACCTCAAGGGGGTCTTCCATCTTGAAAGTTCCAAAAGAATACCTGCAGTTAGGGAAATACTTTCTGCGGATTATCTTTTTGACAGGATAACCCTCATAACACCCAGGCAGGCGAGTGCCGATGAACTGCTGTGGTGCCATAATAAAGAATACATTGAAAAAGTGGCAAAAACATCAGGGATTGAAATATCATCTCTTGACCCTGACACACAGACAACGGCACAGACATACATTACAGCAAAGCTAGCAGCAGGAGGGGTCTTCAGCCTCATTGACACACTTTACAGCACAGCGGCAGGCTCCCCGGGCATCGCATTTATCAGGCCTCCGGGGCACCATGCGGAACCGGACAGGGCAATGGGCTTTTGTATTTTTAACAACACTGCACTTGGTGCCGAGTATGCATTAAGGCATTACAACGCAAAGAGGGTACTGATTGTTGACATAGACCTTCACCATGGAAACGGCACACAGAAAATATTTTATAACAGGAAAGATGTACTTTATTTTTCGGCACATCAGTTTCCATGCTTTCCCGGCACAGGAAAGCTTGGTGAAACAGGAAACGGAGAAGGAAAAGGATACACTGTTAATGTCCCCCTGCACATGGGATTAAGCGACCTGGATTACCAGAAGGTGTTCTACTTTCTGCTTTGCCCGGTGGCAGAAGAGTACAGACCGGATATTATTATGGTGTCTATCGGATTTGATCTTTTTCATGAAGACCCCCTTGGAAAGATGAATGTATCACCTGAAGGATATGCGTTAATGACAAGGATGTTAAAGGAGCTTGCAGATAAACTGTGCGGAGGCAGAATCCTGTTTGTGATGGAAGGAGGCTACAGTATAAACGGAATTAAAAAATGCGGATCAAGGGTAATGCAGGAGCTTGCAGGCATCCCCACTCTTCCCCCTGATAAAATTGAAAGAGTAAAAAAAGAAAACCCGGCAGGCCTGCCTGGGCTTAATAAAGCAATTGAGATCCAAAAGGAGTACTGGAAGTGCCTTAAGGTTTTTTAAAAGCTTTTCCCTGCGCCCTGCGCCGCTTTAAAGGCCCCCAAAAAAACAGAATCCCGCAGAAATACCCCGGCAACCCCGCAGCACATAGAAACCCCCAATACCCACTCACTGTCTGCAAATTGATTACAAACCATTTTCTCAGGCAGCCCTGATTTTATTCTATTATTTTTTTTCATGTATTTTCAGGTCGTTACACATCTGTTTTTTTATTCAAACCATGGCATGGACTTTGCCATATAACCTGGCAGGGAACCTACGGCACCTGAAATGTTATTAAATTTTACAGCAAGGAATTTAACAAATGGTTAGCAATATCAGCGCGGAGATAAAAACAATAAAAATATCGGACCCCTGTATTCGAAGGATTTCAACTTATTTCAGAACATTAAACCTGCTTGAAAGAAAAGGCATACGATACATTACTTCCACCGAACTGGCTGAAATTGATGGACGTATATCTGCCCAGGTAAGGAAAGACCTGTCTTACTTCGGATGTTTCGGGGTAAGGGGCCTGGGATATGAGGTCACCAGATTAAAACATGAACTGGGCCGAATCATAGGCATGGATAAAGGATGGGGCCTGGTAGTTATAGGAAGTACACAGTACAGTGAAGTTCTGATGAGTTCACTTACTCTGAAGTCCAATAATTTTTACATCAACAAGATATATTGTGAAAACACGGATCTGAGCGGGAATATACCGGCGCAGGTGAATATTTTTCACATCGACGATCTTGAAGAAACCCTTGATCCTGAACATGACAATATTGCCATAATAGCACTGCCTCCGTCAGAGGTTCAAAGTATGATAGACAGGCTTAGCAGGCTGGGAGTCAAAGCGGCTATTTATCTGGCATCAAGGCCTGTAAAAGTCCCGGACAATATGGTTATTGCAAGTCAGGATATTTCAATTGAGCTTGGTATGCTGACATACCGTTTAAATGAAATGAATATGAGTTAATGCCCATCCATAATAATAAAAAATATGGATGGAACTTTCAGCAGTCCGCTGTCAGCCGTCAGCTAAGACTCCGTTTAAATGTATTCTGCTGAAAGCTGACCGCTGCCATGCAAAAATGAAGGTGAAAAATGAAAGATAATAAAAATAATCAGACGCCAGTAGAAAAAGAGTCATTTTATAAATATCTTTTAAAAAAGTTCACCTTCCTCACCGTTATATGCTCTTTTGTTCCGCTGCTCCTGGCAGGATGGGGGCTTGCAATATATTACACCCATTTTGCAAGGACCAGAATAACCCATAACTTCAGTGACCAGGTTGATAATCACAGGCGTTTTATTGAGCAGTTTCTCATGGAACAGAGCTCTAAACTCAGACTGATTGCCTATGCCAACACAAAGGATTTCCTTCTTGCTCCTGACAATCTTCAGTCCATATTTGAAAATATAAACAGGGATTCAGGAACCATAACAGACATAGGGCTTATCAGCAGCAGGGGAAATCATCTTGCCTACATCGGCCCCTACGACCTCATGGAAAAAAACTATCTCGACACGCCATGGTTTAAAGAGGTCATGCAGAAGGGTATTTATATCAGCGACATGTTCACGGGCTTCAGAAACGAGCCTCACTTTGTCATAGCGGTTGCAAGACCTGATACCGACGGCAAATGGATTTTACGCGCAACCGTGAACACAGATGTATTCAGAACACTTGTCGAGAATGTAAAGATAGGCGAAACAGGAGAAGTATACCTTGTAAACAGGGAAGGAGTCTTTCAGACAAGTTCCAGATTTTCCGGAAGGATAATGGAGAAATCAGCCGCTGATATCAGTGATTTTAACGGTACGGCTGTAGATATCCTTGCTGACGCCACAGATGAAACTTCCGATAAATATATAGTCGGCAGGTCATGGCTCTCACATCCTGAATGGCTTCTTGTTATAAGGCAGAAATATGATGAGGCGTTTTCCGAGATAAATCATGCCACTGAAATGAACCTTATATTCCTTCATATAAGCGCACTTACCATCCTTATAGTTACAATCTTTATCACCCGTTATATGGTTAAAATTATCAGGACAAGAGACAGGGAGGCGGAAAGCCTGAATTCACAGCTGCTTCAGGCAGGCAAACTTGCATCTATAGGAGAGCTGGCTGCCGGTGTGGCCCATGAGATAAATAATCCGATAGCCATAATAATGACAGAAAGACAGATTCTCCTGGACCAGTATGAGAACACGAACATCAATGACGAAGAGTTTGCCAAACAGTTTATGGTATCCATGGATCAGATTTCGGTCCAGGCAAACAGGTGCAAACGCATAACCCATAATCTTTTAAGGTTTTCAAGAAGAACAAAATCAATCATTGAGACAGTTGATCTAAACAGCTTTCTTATGGAAATCATTGAGCTCATGGAAAGAGACGCAAGGACAGGCGGCATAAGGTTTACTGCAGCTCTCGATGAAAAACTCCCGAAAATAAAATCCGACATCTCACAGCTGCAGCAGGTATTTTTAAACCTTATAAATAATGCCATTGATGCTCATAACGACAGGGCCATCGGCTCTATCAGCATAACCACAAGAAAGGAAACAGCACCATCCGGCGTTTCAGTTTCAATAGCAGACAGCGGATGCGGAATCAATGAAAGGGACATGGCAAATATATTTGATCCGTTCTATTCAACAAAACCTGCAGGAAAAGGTACAGGTCTGGGACTTTCCATCTGCCACACTATTGTCCGGAACCTGGGAGGGAATATCACGGTGCAGAGCGTCTACGGAAAAGGCACGGAATTCAGAGTGTTTCTTCCCTTTGACATTGCACCCCTGGATCATGAAGCTGACAACCTGAATTAATAAATGCAAACGCGGTTTTACTGACCCTAAGGGAGGCAAATATGATTGGAAGCAGAATACTGCTGGCTGATGATGAAGTCATTTTTGCCGGTAATATGGCAAGACTGTTAAACAACAGGGGATACTGGGTAACAGCAGTCAACAGCGGAGAAGAAGTACTGAAGGAACTGGACAGACAGGATTTTGATGTTGTTGTCCTGGATATAAAAATGCCGGGTCTGGACGGTATAGCAACACTTAAGGAAATTACCAGTCTGGGGCTTTTAACCCAGGTGCTGATACTGACCGGGCACGGATCTCTGGATACAGCAATTGAAGCCCTCAAACTGGGGGCCTATGACTACCTGACAAAACCATGCGAGATCGATGAGCTTGTTGAAAAAATCGAGGGAGCCTGGGGAAAAAAGGATGAACGTGTAAAAAAGGAGCTGGATGAAAATATAAAAAAAATTGAGGAGATGCCCTCCTCTGTATTCGATCTTTATCCAAAGAAAAAAAAGTAATTATTTTATTCACAATGCTCCATCCGGTTATTTGTTCTTTCCGGATGGACACTATTAATTTTTTTTAAATCCGGGGGGAGGAAAAAAAACTTATGAAAAAAATTACTGCGACACTCACATTTGGAATCATAATGCTGATTCTGGCAATTAAACCTTCATTTGCAGGTACTGACAGTGATCCCAATATTGCTCTTTTAAAAGTGCTGCACGAGAACAAAGCTATTACGGACACACAGTATGAGGAACTGTCAAAACAGATTACAGACAAAACAAAGGAAAAGGAAATAAAGATCCAGTGGAAAAACGGCTTCAGGTTCAGCAGTGATGACAAAGCCTTTGACGTTAAATTTGTAGGCAGGATACTGAACGACTGGGCGGTTATAGATGCGGATCAGAAGCTTGAGAACGCATTTGGAGATACCCTGCTCGAAGGAAGCGGTACAGAGTTCAGGCAGGCAAGGATTGAATTTTCCGGAACAATCTATAACGACATAACATTCAGGGCTGAATACGATTTTGTTGGTGGCGATGCCGATTTCAAGGATGTGTGGGTCGGTATGAAAAATATTCCGGTCCTGGGCCAGGTAAGGTTCGGACACCAGAAAGAACCATTTTCAATGGAAAATCTTAATAACGCAATGTATCTTGTTTTTATGGAAAAAGGACTGACTTCAGCCCTTGTCCCCACAAGAAACACCGGTATTAAAATAATAAACAGCACTAAAAATAAAAACCTGGCCTGGTCACTAAGCCTTATGAAGGATGTGGATGATACAGGCGACGGATTTGAGGACGGGTCGGATTACGATATTACCGGCAGAATCACGGGTCTGCCCATAAACAGCGACAACGGCAGAAATCTTCTGCACCTTGGTTTTTCATACAGTCATCAGTTCAGAAAAGATGATAATACGCTGAGGATCAGAGAACGGCCGGAAACTCATATTACTGATGTCCGTCTGGCTGATACAGGCAATATTGCAGGCGCAGATTCCATTGACCTTTTAGGCGGTGAAATAGGTTTTGTTAAAGGACCATTTTCTGCCCAGGGAGAATATGTGTATACCATGGTGGATGCACAGGGTTCCGATGATCCAGATTTTTCTGCATGGTATCTGTTCTGCAGTTACTTTCTGACAGGTGAAAACCGTGCATACAGGCAGATGGACGACGGAGGAGGAGAATTTACAAGGGTAAAGATAAATAATGATTTTCATCTCAATAAATCCGGATGGGGAGCATGGGAGGTTGCACTGAGATATTCGGTGCTTGATCTTAACGACAGTAATATCAGGGGAGGAAAAGAAACAAACTGGACACTTGGGCTCAACTGGTATCTTAACCCGAACCTGAGATGGGATCTTAATTATATACTGGCCACCATAAAAGACAGGAACAGCGGAGGAGTATTAATAGATGAGGCAGATGCAAATATCCTTATGTCCCGCTTTCAGATATATTTTTAGGGATCTTGAGTCATTATGAGTTTATCCGCCTTAAAACAACGGGCGCGTGAACTAAAACGCAATATCTATATACTGTACAGGGCGGCAGGGGATCCGCGTGTCCCTCTGCTGCCCAAACTTGTTATGATCTGCGTCATTGCTTATGCAGTGAGCCCAGTTGACCTGATCCCTGATTTTATACCTGTCCTTGGTTATCTTGATGATCTCATCCTTCTGCCCCTTGGTATATGGCTGGCTGTAAAACTTGTGCCTGAGAGTATATGGGAAGAATACCGTGAAAGGTATAAAGATGAACATTCCGTAAAAATACCCGCCAGTAAACGGGCGGCGGCGGTAATAGCCGCAGTCTGGGTTGCAATACTTCTTATCTGTTTTGTCTGGATTAAAAGCTTTTTTAAAGACCTTTGAAAAATTATTATATTTGACCGCATAGCTTACAGTCAGGTATATTTTTTCTGTTAATCTTTTACAGGAGAGCAGCAATGAATAATAATACCATTCCGGGACTTTTCTGTTTTTTATTATCTCTGTGTCTTCTGTTTCAGGCTCCGGCTTACAGTGAAGAATCAGGTAAGGGGCTGTCCATGGGGCAGACAATCTATGTACCTGCATATTCTCACATATACAGCGGAAGCAGAGAAAAACCTTTTCTGCTTACTGTTACACTAAGTATACGAAATATTGATCCATCAAAAAAAATCAGAATCACTGCTGCAGACTATTACGAGACAGAAGGAAAACTTCTGAAAAAACAGATCAATAAACCGGTAAAGTTAAACCCGCTTGGTTCTCTGCGCTATGTTATCCCTGAAAAAGATACAAGCGGGGGTTCAGGTGCAAATTTTATTGTAAAGTGGGAATCGGATGAGCCTGTAAATCCGCCCATTGTTGAATCAATAATGATCGGAACCCAGACACAGCAGGGGATATCCTTTACATCAAGAGGCAGAGTAATTATCTCAGCTGACAAATAAACATTACCGCATTTCGGGGCAGTTTTTAATCTTTAAGCTGAAAGCTGACCGCTGAATGCTGTGAGCTGCTTTTACCCCACCTTAAACCTGTCGACCATTTTATTGAGATTTCCTGCAACCTGTGCAAGTTCATCAGACTTTACATTTATTATACTGCTTTGATCCTTAAACTCGCCTGACACGATGTTCACATCCGATATATCCTTTGATATTTCATCTGCAACAGCGGAATTTGCTGCCACGCCTTCGGTTATTTCCTGTATACCCCTTGCCGCCTGATTGAGATTATCGACTATCTCATCGGTTGCAGCTGTCTGTTCTTCAACTGCCGCTGCAATTGTTGTTACAATGCTGTTCACATCCTCTATGACATTACTGATAGAAAGTATATCTTCTATTGTTTCATCCGTGCTTTCCTGCATACCCTGTAAAATTAGGTTAATTTCACTGTTTGCATCGGATGTCTGGGACGCAAGCTCTTTTATTTCATTTGCAACAACACCAAAACTTTTTCCGGCCTCCCCTGCCCTAGCCGCCTCTATTGTTGCATTAAGCGCAAGCAGGTTTGTCTGATCCATTATATCCTTTATAGCTGCGGTTACCTTTCCTATTCTTTCTGCAGCAGCACGAAGATTATTTACTCTATCGGATGTTCTCTGTGTCGTTTCAACAGCATTACCCGAAATACTTCTCGCCTTTTCGGTATTCTGGGCGATTTCTTTTATTGTTGATCCCATCTGTTCTGCCGCAGAAGCAATAATCTGAAAATTTGTTGATGCCTGTTCCGAAGAGGCTGCAGCGGTATTCATATTAGCACTCATCTCTTCTGCAGATGATGCCACAGAATGGGCCTTTTCCTTTGTTTCCATGGCCTTTTCGGACATAACAAAAGATGCTTCAGACATTTCTCCGGATGAGGCTGTAAGCACCCTTGCGCTGGATTTTATATCGCTGATTATGTTTCCTATCTTTTCGGTCATAAGGTTAAGGGCCTTTGAAAGCGAACCGATTTCATCTCCCAGATCCAGTTCAAGCCTTCCTGTAAGATCGCCGCCTGCCACTGATTCAGCAAACTGAACGCCCTTTTTTATTGGTCCTGTTATCTGGCAGGAGAGGAAAAACGCCGCAAAAATGATTATAACCGTACCTGTAACACCTATAACCATAATGAGATGCTGCATGGATTTAACAGGGGCAAATGCCTCGGCTTCATCTATCTCGGCAATCAGCGCCCAGTTTATATCTCCGGATTTTAAAGAAGTGTACGCTGACAGCACGCTGTTGCCGTTATAGTCCCGTATTATATCCTTTCCGGTTATGCCTTTAAAGGCCTCATGAACAGCTGCTGTATCAACCGTTCCTTTCTGCGGATTTTTAAATGATGCAGCTACGCTGTGGTTAACAGGTTCAAGATATGAATCAGAACGCATGAGTTTATCCGGACCTACAAGGTAGGTTTCACCGGTATCACCCATTCCTGTTCTTTCGCTCATAATTTTATTGAGCTGATCAATGGGGAACTGAAAGACTGCAACTCCCAGTAATCTGTTTTCTTTATACACAGGGCTTGCAATAAAACCCGCAGGCGCATCGTATGAAGGCAGATATCTTGCAAAGTCCGTGATAATAAAGGCGTCTTTGTCTGAATCATCACGGGCCTTTCTATAGGCATCTGCAAAATTTGTGTCAGCATAGGGGCCCGTTAAGAGAGAGGTAGAAAAATCAAGTTCCTTAAAAACGGAGTAAACTATACTGCCGGTTTCGGCGCTGATTAAAAAAATGTCGTAATAACCGAATTTTTCACGGTAGCTGCTTATTACAGGGTGAATTTTAGCGTGGAAAGAACTGTATGAGGAGGCGTCATCGGATTTTATGAGCCTGTCTTTTGAGCCGAGCGGGTTAGAATTCCTTTTTATATAATAATACTGCAGAATGATGGATTCATCGCTTAAACGGTCAAGAATCCGCCTCATATCCGGAGGTGAAGCATCCTCCTGCTTTTTATACTCTTCTGCAAAATCATCTGTGTAATAAGCTGAAAGTTCCTGTCTCATACGCAGTATATCCGATGCTGTAATACTATTATCAGAAATAATACTTTCAAAAGCGTTCTCAAAACGCTCCATTGCGTCCACAACCATACTGTTTTCAGAAAAAGTGATTATCTGATTTTTAAGGGTGGTAAAATATTTTTCGATTTCCTTCTTTTTTATTTCACGAATACTTTCAAGCTGGTTAAAGGATTGTCTGTGAAGTGAGGACTCCGCTTTTTGAAGGGAAACAAATCCTGCAGCAAGAAAGGGTATTATACCTATAACAAAAAAGGCCAGAAGAATTTTTTTATTCAGACTGCAATTCTTTAAGAACATTCTACATCTCCGTTCAGCAATAATTTGAATATAATGAGGCTCAGGTGTAAACAGTCGTCACATAAGGTTAGCAAACCAGGTGCCAAAAGGATGCTACTTAATAATATTTTAACAATACAGGCTGTTTCGCTGTGTTAACAGCAGATATCCAGATTTTTACAGGTAAAAAACAGGAAAAATGAAAGGATCATTTTTGGTATGCCAAATAATAAACATCCTGTTAAAAGGCAGTCCGTCAAAAAAATGTCAATACAGCTGTATGCAGCGGCCCGTTTTTTAAATCACTCGATTAAAAAAACTTTGAGTTAATCATTTATTTTCCTTTTCAGTCCATTTTTTACCCTTTCCATATTAAACTATTTCTGCTATAAAACGGTCCCTGTGCTTTCGAAGGTCACAGAATTTGGTTGAAATTTAAAAGTCCAAGAATAGAATAGATTTTTAACCGCTGTTTTTTTGCGGAGAGATGTCCGAGCTGGCTGAAGGAGCACGACTGGAAATCGTGTGTACTGCCACAAGCGGTACCGAGGGTTCGAATCCCTCTCTCTCCGCCATTTTTTTCATAGAAGAGTAACTAAGACATGGCGTATGAAGTTTTTGCAAGAAAATGGCGACCTCAAATATTTCAGGATGTTCTGGGTCAGGAGCATGTTACCAGAACACTCATAAATGCCATTACCACAGACAGACTTCACCATGCCTACCTTTTCAGCGGTGCAAGGGGAGTCGGAAAAACCTCCATTGCACGAATACTTGCCAAGGCAATCAACTGCAAAAACAGTATTGAAGGAAATCCCTGTAATAAATGTGAGTCATGCCTGGATATTTCTGCAGGATCTTCAATGGATGTGCAGGAAATCGACGGAGCTTCAAACCGCGGTATAGATGAAATAAGAGAACTGAGGGAAAATATCAAGCATATGCCCTCTACCGGAAGATTCAGAGTCTATATAATAGATGAAGTTCACATGCTTACGCTGCAGGCTTTTAATGCACTGTTAAAAACCCTTGAAGAACCGCCTGCGCATGTAAAATTTATATTTGCAACAACAGAGCCTCACAAGGTCCCTATAACCATTCTTTCAAGGTGCCAGAGGTTTGATTTCAAGAGAATCCCTCAAAACACCATTGTAAAACAGCTCGAAAAAATCACCTCGGAAGAAAACATAGATATATCAAAACAGGGGCTTACCCTGATAGCAAGAGAAGCTGACGGCGGAATGAGAGACGCAGTAAGCCTTCTTGACCAGGTGATATCCTTTTCAGGCTCAAAAATAGACAATGAAAATATTGCCGATATCCTGGGAATAATAGACAGCGAGCTGATATTTAAAGCATCGGAAGCAATAATTGACGGCAGGTCAGACGCCTGTATAGAGATAGTAGACCAGATATATCACTTTGGCTACGACATAAAAGAATTTTACAAGGCGCTGATGGATCACTTCAGGAATCTGATGATATGTCTGGCAGCTCCGGGCAAAGATCTTCTTGATATTGCGGAAGACAGTAAAAAGGATCTTGAAGATCAGGCAAAAAAGGCAGGACTTGAAAAACTCCAGCAATGCCTTAATATATTGATTACAAAAGAAGAGGCTTTCAGGTTTACATCTCACTCAAGGCTGGTGCTTGAGACGATTATGATAAAGCTTTCAAGACTGGGAGAACTCCTGTCTGTAGGGGATCTCCTCCGGAAACTTGAAGCCCTCGAAAAAAGAATAGGAAGCGGGGCGCCGGATCATCAAAATGATGAGCCGGTATATAAAAAAAAAACTGAATCTGTAATTTCCGAACCTGAACCGATCTGGGAACCGGAAATTCCGTCCCGTCCTGCGGCACAGCCGGAAAAGCCTGCAGAAAAAACAGCACCGGCACCTGAACCGACACCGGCATCTGCGCCAGCACCTTCACCGGCAGCTCCTGCAAACACAAACAGGAACTGGAAAGGCCTTCTTGACTACGTATCATCAAACAGCAAAGGAATGTCCGCGGTCATCAAGGGCTGTAAACTGATAAAAGAGTCTGACTCGATTATTGAATTGGAAAGGGCTGATTCACCCTTTGCGGAGCGTTATTTTAATGACTCCGAAAATACAGACAAGCTGAACAGCTTTTGCAGAGAATACTACGAAAAGGACATTAAAGTATCGGTAAAGGCACCAAAAAAATCAGCAGTAAAACAAGGTGAAGGACCCAACATGATTGAAAGGCAGGAAATCCCTGATTCCGTAAAGGAAGTACTCAGTGTATTTAAAGGGGAACTGAAAAAGAATCCTGCCTCATAAACTATAACAAAATATAATTGATATATAAGGAGGAAGATAATGAAGGGAATGCCAAACATGGGAAATATAATGAAGCAGGCTCAGCAGTTTCAGAACAAAATGGCCAAGCTTCAGGAAGAACTCGGGCACAAAACCATTGAAGCCACATCAGGCGGCGGCATGGTGACCGTTGTTGTTAATGGAAACCAGGAAATGGTATCTATCAGTATAGATAAGGAAGTCGTTGATCCTGAAGATGTTGAAATGCTCCAGGACCTGGTACTTGCAGCAGTTAATGACGGCATGGCACGTGCAAAAAAGATGGTAAACGATGAAATGGGAAAACTGACCGGAGGTCTTAACCTTCCCAATATACCGGGACTAATGTAACTGCATTATGGATATATACCCTCCACCGTTGGAAAGGTTGATCAGGCAGCTCTCAAGGCTTCCCGGAATCGGTCAGAAATCCGCATCAAGAATGGCCCTTTATATTCTGAACAGTAAAAAGGAATTATCAGAAAGCCTTGTAAAAAGCCTGATCGAAGTAAAGGAGCAGATTAAGTTCTGCTCCGTGTGTTTTAACTTTACCGACACAGATCCATGCGCAGTCTGTAATGACAGCAGCCGCCAGAGTAATATTATCTGTGTTGTGGAAGGCCCCGGAGATCAGCTGGCCATAGAGGAAACCGGAGTTTTCAAGGGAAGATATCATGTGCTGCATGGTGTTCTTTCTCCTCTGGACGGAATCGGCCCGGAAGATATCAAAATAGGAGAACTCCTCTCCCGCTGCAGCAGCGAAGAGGTTGAAGAGGTTGTGCTTGCCATAAATCCCTCCACACAGGGAGAGGCTACATCATCCTACCTGGCAGATCTTTTAATGAAAAAAAATATCAAGGTTACAAGAATCGCACTTGGTGTACCGGTGGGAGGAGACCTTAAATATATGGATTACATGACCCTCAAACACTCCTTTAACAGCAGAACCCGGATTTAACATGATCCCGGAACAGGCGCTCGCCGAGTTAAAAAACATCCTTAAACCAGGCTGCCTTTTAACAGAAAAAGACGGCCTGGAAGAATACTCAACCGACAGCACCAAACTTATATACATGGCGGATGCCGTGGCCTTACCATCCACTGCCGAAGAAATATCCGAAATTTTCAAACTGGCAAACAGAATTTATTTTCCCGTGATACCAAGGGGAGGCGGAAGCGGAAAAACAGGTGGAGCACTGCCGGTTAAAGGCGGCCTTGTTCTTTCAATGGATAAATTCAGCCGTATCCTTGAAATAGACAGAGAAAATCTGACAGCCAGGGTAGAACCCTTTGTAATAACCGAAGATTTCCAGAAAGAAGTGGAAAAACTGGGTCTGTTTTACCCGCCGGACCCGGCAAGCGCCGATGTTTCTACAATGGGAGGAAATGTAGCGGAATGCGCCGGAGGTTTAAGAGGTCTAAAATACGGCGTAACCGGTGACTATATTTTAGGTCTTACAGTAGTGCTTCCGACCGGAGAGATAATAAAAACCGGTGTTGAAACAATGAAGGGTGTTGCAGGGTATGATCTCACAAGCCTTATTGTAGGCTCCGAAGGAACCCTTGCGGTTATAACATCCATAACTGTCAAACTCATGCCGAAACCTGAATCCAAAAAGACAATGATTGTTTTTTTTGAGAGCATGAGGGCAGCAGCGTCAACAGTATCGGCGATAATACAGGCCGGGGTAATACCTGCCACTCTTGAATTTTTAGACAGGTTTATAATTACCTGCGTAAGATCAAGGCTTGAATTTGATATACCTGAAAACACTGCGGCAATACTTCTTATTGAGGTGGATGGCAATGAGCAGCTTACGGTAACTGAGGCAGAAAAGGTAAAAGAGGTATGCAGCAAGACAGGGGCAATAGATTTTCGGCTGGCCTCAGACACTGAAGAGGTGGAAAAACTCTGGGCCGCCCGAAGGGAGATATCCACTTCTCTGCTGGAATTAAAACCCGCAAAAATAAGTGAAGACATAGTTGTACCCAGAAACCGCATACCGGACCTTGTCGAGTTTCTGGAAAACCTGAGTAATCAGTACGGGCTCCCCATTGCTTCCTACGGACATGCAGGGGACGGCAACATGCACGTTAATATACTGATGGACAGCAGTAATGAGGATGAAAAGAAAACCGGAGATAAGATAGTAAGGGAACTTTTTAAAAAGGTTATTGATCTAAAAGGCACAATCACAGGAGAACACGGCATAGGAATAACAAAGGCCGAATACCTTGAGATGGAGCTTTCTAAACCTGCCATTGACCTTATGAAGCGTATCAAAGCTTCTTTTGATCCTGATAATATTCTTAATCCCGGGAAGATTTTTAAAGACAGGTAAACAGGCATAATAACGGCAAAGGCATCCTTTACCTGCTTCTTCCAATTAGAGGAGAAGTAAAAAAAACAAGTGAACAGCGTGAGTCAGATCAATCTTTGAGAAAAGTTCAGCGCCGGAATAACCACGCCGAACTGACAACAGATCAAAATTAAATGTTTTGAAAGCGCTTCGTAAACCTGTTAGATATTTAATAATTAAAATAATAAAACGGAATTTAATATGGACAGCATCTCAGCGTTAATACTTGGAATCATTCAGGGGCTTACGGAATTTTTACCAGTAAGCAGCTCAGGACACCTTGTTATATTTCAGAAATTTCTGGATATACATGAAGGGGAACTTCTTCTGGATATCACCCTTCATATGGGAACACTCCTGGCAGTATTCATTTTCTTCAGGGATGATCTTAAAGAAATGATTTCTGAAACTTTCCAATACCTGGCAGGACTTTTAAATAAAAAAGAAACGCTTTCATCAATAAAAGATAAGCCCCATGCCCTTCTCTCACTCTGGGTGGTTACAGGAACAATACCCACTGTCCTGATTGCCCTTGTATTCAAAGACAAACTTGAAAGCCTTTTTGAGGAACCCAAAAAAGCTGCATGGATGCTGATGATAACAGGTGTCATTGTACTGATATCAAAACTGATGCCTTCCAGTTATACAAAAAGAAAAAAGGTAGGGCTTTTATCTTCACTGGCAGTAGGTACCGCACAGGGTCTGGCAATTACTCCCGGCATTTCAAGATCAGGTTCTACAATCGTGTGCGGCATGCTTTGCGGCATAGACAGAGAACTGGCGGGCAGGTTCTCTTTTCTTTTATCTATTCCGGCTATTATAGGAGCGATGGTTCTCCAGGTTGCAGACAGTAATCCTGGATCAGTCGAAATACTCCCCATGGCTATCGGCTTTTTCTCAGCAGCTATTACCGGTTTTTTTGCACTTAAACTTCTGATGACAATGGTAAAAAAAGGAAATTTTGCATGGTTTGCCCCCTACTGCTGGGCACTGGGCCTTACTATTATTTTCTTTTTTTAAAAGCACAGCTAAAAGAGGAATTAAAAGTTCCTCTTTTTCAATTTGCAGGAACAAACAGTTCCACCATTAAACACCTTTTAATATCAAGACCTTACAATCATTTCCACCGTACCCGGAACATATATTTTCCTTATCTTTCACCAACAGGAACTGATGGTTCCGCTACTCTCACACATAATTATCCATTACAGTTTTAATATCAGGCAGTTACGTTTTCAGGCACATTAATTGCTTTGCGTTGTTAGATTCGATAGAACACAACACTGGATTATTCTGACAGATGATCCAGAAAACATTTTATAGTTGGTGTTCATCCGCTTTCTAATTCTTTCGGGATGGACACTGGTTAAACCTTTTGATATCGGCCTGGATCTTACAGCCATGGAGAGGAGATAAGATATGAACTTAAGCACATTACCAGTAACAGAACCGGCACCATGGGGCATCCATTCATGTGTTGACCTTTACGGATGTAACCCTGATAAAATAAGAGATGCAGATCTCATTAAAAAATTTGTTGCAGAACTCTGCGACCTGATTGAAATGAAACGCTTTGGCGAGACAACTGTTGTAAACTTTGGAGAAGATGAAAGAGTTGCAGGTTTCTCAATGACCCAGCTGATTGAAACATCACTTATATCAGCTCATTTTGCCAACCAGTCAAACACAACATACCTGGATGTTTTCAGCTGCAAATATTACGATTCACAGACAGTAGCTGACTTTGCAAAAAACTTTTTTGATGCGGAAGAAGTTCGCCTTCAGGTTCTTCACAGAAAATGATAGAGAACCGGTTAATTACGGATCCCTACTTATGTGAAAAACTCTGGAAAACGTTTATCCCTGTAAAGTCTGTATCAGACCTCTGGGAATTCAGGATGTGTTTTCACCGTTATTTTAATAACAGGTTCTGCTTTAATGTCATGGAAGAAAGAGGAAATATTTACGGTGTTCTTCCTCTGTCTCACATTGACAGCCTGGATATCACGGCTTTTTTTCCTGGAGAAATATGGAAAAACAAAACCTGGCTGGAAAGAACCCCTGTATACGCAATAAACCGTGATATACTTTACAGGCTTCTTGCTTCCTGTACCGAAAGGACCTACCTCAGGTATATTGACTGCGATTCGGATTACCTTCCCGATTATGTATCTGCCGATGAAACAGGTTATGTCATGTATCCCGGCAGGCTTGATTTTGAAAAGCTGAATTACCGCTCCCGTTTTTCCGGCAAGAAGTATAAAAGCATACTCAAAGATGTTAATAACATCCTGAGCATGGGGGCAGTTTTTCATATAAACCGGATTGAAGACTTCGAACTTCTTGTTGAAATGAGCATCGAGCGTTATGGTGAGGACAGTTACCTTCAGGACTCCCGTTTCAGAAACAGTTTCAGAGATATCATCAGGCTTCTTGACCGGATGGACTGTCTCAGGATGGTAAGTCTCGAGATTGAAGGAAATACCGTGGCAGTTGATGTAGGAGCAGTATACAACGGAACCTACACAGTATTTCTGGGCGGGGTGTTTGCGAGGATACAGGGACTGGCGAAAGCCATGAACATGAACCATATTGATTATGCACTGGAAAACAGGATCAATAAGGTGGATTTTCTCTGCGGTGATTTCAACTGGAAAAAGCTGTGGCACCTTGATGAAGAGCCGCTGCTCAAGCTCGTTTCTCCGGACCTGGAGGACATGACTCCTGTGTACGACATCAGACTATCAGAGCCTGTATTAGAAGGATTGGAAGCACATTAAAGATGGAACCGCACCTGATAATTGTTGTTGGTACAACTCCGGACTATGTTTTAAGAATAGAAGAGGAGGAAAAGCCTTACCATATGCTTTTCCTCCTTGACTCAAAGTTTAAAGGTTTTCCTGAGCTTGAAAAAAAAGATAATTCCGATCATCTTTTTTCAAATCTTGAAGACTACAGCGGCACTTTGAACATTTTAATAAAATATATTGCTGCATCAAATCTTAAACCGTATTTTGCATGTTTTGACTGCGAAGCCCTTTACCTTACAGGCAGACTGGCCGAATATTTTGACTCCCCGTTTCCGCCTCCGGATGCAGTTCTCAAGGCAAGAAATAAATTTTTATCAAGCAGGCTCTGGATGAACGAGAGGGTTAAGACCCCTGAGTGCGAACTTGCCTCGGGTCTTTCCTATAGCATCGAACTTTTTAATAAATACAATCGTGATGCGGTTATAAAACCCTTAACCGGCAGCGGCAGCGAACTTGTATTTCACTGTACAGATGAAAAAGAAATAGAAGAAGCTGTGGAAATTATTAAGACCCAGCTTGAAAAAAGGAAAGAAAATCCTCTTTTTTATCCCCTTATGGACCCTGTATCCCGTGAAATGATTGATCCATGCAGGTTCTGGATTGTTGAAGAGTTTGTCAGCGGTCCTGAATACAGCTGCGACTTTTTTATGGAAAACAGCAGTATCCATATTTTAAGAGAAACAGAAAAAATAAAAGACAGAGCCTGCGAGTTCGGAACCATATCCGGCTATCTTATGCCGCCGGTTTATCCGGCCAGTATAAAAAAAGACGATATAAAATCCGCCATGATGAAGGCGGCGAACTCACTCGGATTTTCCTGGGGTTATTTTATGGCTGATTTTATTGTAAACGACAATATGATCAGTATAATAGAGCTCACTCCAAGACCCGGAGGGGATTCGCTTCCTGACCTCATAAAAGCCTCAACAGGAATTAATATTCTCATAACCTACCTGGATATAATGACCGGCAGTAACGGGCCACTGGAAGGATTTCCCGAACCGGCAGGAAGGCATGCCACTGTTCATTTTTATTCGGATCGGGAAGGGATAATAGATAAGATTGATACGGAAGAAATTATAAAAGACTCGCGAACAAAATTTATTCTGCTTAAAAAAAAGCCGGGGGATTCAATAACTCTGCCTCCCGATGATTATGACAACAGACTGATTGGTTACAGTGTCATAACCCTCGACGCAGAAGAATCTCCAATATCAGTATGTAATGAAATGCAAAACAAATTAAAAGTAACCTACTCTGTCCCCTGTTAAACATGGAACTCACATTCAGGGATAAAGCCGCTTCAGCACTGGTCAGACTATTTTCCCGTCCAGCCAGACCGCTTCCGGAAAACAATGTTAAAAGATATGTGCAGAACATACTCTTTAAAAAAGAGCTGTACCTTGAGAGTGCAAAGGCGCTTGGAACACCCCAGTACTTTTATGATGAAACATCAATTGAGTCATCGGTTGACAGATTTTACAGTACATTCAAAAGCCGACTGGAAAACTTCCATATGTTCTACGCAATGAAGAGCAATCATCTGCCTGAAATTGCACGTAAAGTTTCGGATATGGGTCACGGCCTGGATGTATCAAGCGGCACTGAACTTAAAAATGCCCTTGCAGCAGGATGCAGAAGGATTATATTCAGCGGTCCGGGAAAAAGAGATGAAGAGCTTGAACTTGCAGCGGCAAACAGCAGCATAATTACCATAATGCTGGACAGCCCCGGAGAATATCAAAGGCTTGCAGCCCTGCTGAAAAGAAAAAAAAACGGAGAAACAGACAGGATTTGTGCAGGAATTAGAATCAGGAATCCGAGGCAGGGCTACTGGAATAAATTCGGAATAAAGCTTGAAGATTCAGGTTCTTTTTTAAAAACAGTTACGGAAGACGGCCTTATAAAGGCATCAGGATTACAGTTTCATACCAGCTGGAATCTCGGACCCGAATTACAGGTAAAACTGATAGAAGATATTGCACAGCATCTTAAAAATAAAATTCCGCAGGATTATCTAAGTGATTTCAGGTTCTTTGATATAGGGGGAGGCTACTGGCCTGATAACGGAGAATGGCTCCACCCTGAAAACACCACAGCCGGAAGAGTTATAAAAACCCTTATGCCCGGCACAAAGTTTGAAAACCGCCATTACTATATGAAATCAACCGGTCTTGATTACTTTGCTCTTAAAATCTCAGAAGCCTTGAAAAATCAGGGACAATTCTTTAAAGATCTTAATATATATGCAGAACCCGGCAGGTGGATATCAACGAAGAGCATGCATATACTTGTAAAAGTAATCGATATCAAGGAAAGAGTAAATGCGGTAACTGACGGAGGCATCAACATACTTGGATGGGAGCGCCCATTAACCGAATACATCCCGGTAATAAATCTGAGCGACCCTTCGATGACAGAAAATGAATTCACGGTTTACGGCCCCTTATGCACACCCGATGATGTGTGGGGTAAAAACCTTTTTGGCAGCAGCATAAAAAATAATGATATAATAATCATTCCTGACCAGGGAGCATACACATACTCTCTGCGTCAGGCTTTTATTAAACCTGTACCCCGGATTATCCGGTATGACGGAATAAATTTAAAAATACTTAAGGGAGAAAGTGAGTTCCTTTCCTACTAGTCTTGCGGGAAAGGCATGGTTTGTACAAAGGAGAAGATTATGAAAGACCAGATTAGAAGATGTATCCAGTGTGACAGCGAGTTTATTGTAACAGTCGGCGAGCAGGAAAAACTGCAGTCAAGAGGTTTTGATATACCCAAAAGATGCAATGCCTGCAGGAAAAACAAGATGAAATCACCAAAAGAAAACGATAGCCGCGGGTACAGAGATAAAAGAAAACATGACCGGGAAAAGGAAGATTTTTTTTCTTAGATTGAGTTATATTTTAAATTACGACTTTACGTACTTTGCATAAAGCCTTCTCAGGACGTTCATTACTTCCGGCGGATTAAGGTTCCTGTCGTCACCAAAGGATGCGAGTTCAAACCCTGTCAGCACATCGTTGCTCAGGGGAACCGGATTTGCCCATATAACCTTTGCACGGACTCTTATGGCCTTCTCACCAGGGGCGTTTAATTCAAGAAGGAGATTATCACCTGTGTTTAACTCCTTGCTGCAGAGAATATTAACGCCCCCCATACAGGCATTCATAAGCGGAAAAGACGAGGTAAAAGGTTTTAACAAAGAAAAACCCTGCGCCTTTACTATCTTCGCAGTCCCGCCCGGTATCTCAAACCTTCTGTATTTTCTTCTTTCTACCTGCATCTAATATTCTCTACAAAAAGTTATGCCGGGAGCACAAAATAAAAATCATTCCCGTTCGGCAGAGACTCATGCCCTGCAACACCATTGTGCAGTTCAACCACTTCCTTGATAAACTGAAGACCGTGCCCGGTGCCGTATTCTCCATCTGTGTTTGTTCCCCTGTAGCCTTCCTGAAAAAGTCCCTTTGTATCTTCATCAGGCATGGGAGCACCGGTACTGAACATGTTAAGCTTTACACCCGGTTTTCCTTCTCCAAAAAAATCGTCTAACGTTTCCATCTTGAAGGATATATATTTTTCGGTTTTACCGTCTTCACCTTTTACTTCCCTTGTATATTTTACAGCATTTGAAAAAAGATTTGCATAGGCCTGTGAAATAAGACCCACATCCGCTGAAATCATAACTTCTTTATCCGGGTTTACCGCTACCTGATTATCAACAGAAATGTTTCTTTCACGCAGCCTGGGAAGATACCGGCTAAGCTGTGGTTTGATTATTTTTTCGTTTATATTGATAAGCCTGGGCTCCAGTACATAGCGCCCCTGCTCAAAATGGGAGCGCCTTAAAAGTGTTTCAAGGAAAAGACTTGTCTGCTCATAATGTGACAGTATCTGCTGAAACTGCTCATCCATGGATTCATAAATATATTCCTGTTCTTCTGTAAGGCTGTGTATCTGGCGGGCTGCAACTTCATCGATCTCCTCCGGACGAAGATTGGCTTTTTCCTTCAGATCCCTTGCTATCTCACCGGCTCTGTCCATTTTACCCTGCAGTCTTCTGAAAAACAGTTTAAAAAACATGTTGGGAACTATAATGTTATGACCTATGTCATTAACAAGGCTTCCGATAAAGGCAAGATGCTCCCTGTTTTTCTCGTTGATCATACGGTTATGAAGATGAAAGCCGATCCTGTTTACATACTTTTCAAAAAAGAATTTCATATTATCAGAAAGATCACTGCCTCCGCAGATCTCAAAAATCCCGAAAACTCCGTTTTTAAGTTTGTCTGGCAGATCCTGTGATAAAGCAGCATTACCCTTAACCGGTACAAAGTATGAACTGCCCGACACCTGGGGCTTTTCAATAAAAACCGGGATTTCACACACCCGGTCTTTTGTTTCATCTAAAATACTTCGTGAGTTGCACGCAATTCTGAGATCACCCTCAGGGTTCATCAGGTAAAGTATGCATTCATATTTAAAAAACACCTTGGGTATCAGCACACAGATGCAGTAGATATCAAACTTGTTTTTAAATTCCTGCGACAGATCAAAAAAGGTCTTAAGAGAACAGTCCTGAGTTTTATTAAAGGAATATTCTTCATAATCCTTAATTTTTTCAGCAATCCTTTTCTCTATCATGGCTATATTTTCTTTCGAAAAACCTTTTTCAATATCTGTGTGTGTATTCATGGAGCCACCCGGAATAAATGGACTATATTTCTCGAGATATAATTATATCTTTATTAAAACTATATTAGAAGAAGATGATTCTTTTGAGAATACTTCTTAGCAAAAAAATAATCAAGCAGTGTTCACGCCAAAACAGGCGTTTTTGAATGAAAGCATTCAGGAGCCGACATGTTCTGCTGACAAAATTAAAACTTGACAAAAGCGGTGAAATTTACTTTTATAGAGATCATATGTTCTCTATAGAGATCATTTAGCATAACATGGGTTTTTAAGTATTTTCTGACAATTATTTAACAGTATGATTCAGGATTAAAATGCCTATAAACTACAAACGTGTTCCTGCCATTGATAAATGCTTTTCTATTCTGGAGCTGATAACGGAAAAAAAGCGACCCCTCGGATTTACCGAAATCGTCAGGGAACTTGACCTTAATAAAAGCACAGTTTTTAACATTCTGCATACACTCAACAATATAGGAGTACTGGAAAAAAGATCTGACGGACTGTTTTACCCCGGAATAAAACTTTTTACACTTGGAAATGCAGCTTCAGTCGGATCGGACCTGATCCAGACAGTTCACCCCTTTCTTGAAAATATTAACAGAGAACATAAGCTTTCATCCTTTTTCGGAATCCTGTCTGGAAATGATGTCATTATAATAGATAAAGCCGACAGGGCTCAGAAGATTAAAATATCCTCTGAAATCGGAATGAAAATATCCGTGTTTGCAGGTGTTGCAGGAAAAGTGCTCCTATCACAGCTTCCTGATGATCAGATAGGTGAAATCCTTCATAAAAACAGCATAAAAAAATACACGCAAAAAACCATTACGGATAAAAGCCTGTTTAAAAAAGAGATATTAAAAGTCCGTGAAACAGGCATTGCCTGGGATATGGAAGAATACATAGAAGGCCTTATAGCTGCAGCGGTTCCGGTTATTACAAACCGCGAAGACCTTCAGGCTGCAATATGGACAGTAGGCCTTAAACAGGAATTTAAAAACAATGCAAAAAAAGGCGTTTCCGAATTTCTTTTAAAAACAGCAGATGAAATCAACTGCAGATTCTCTATGATCAACTGACCGCGCTCTGATAATTTTCTTTTTCAAAAGATTTCATCTTTTAAGTAAAAGGAGGTAAAGATGAGATACTCGGAAACAGGAATTAATCTGGAGATTGACCTCACCAGGGGGAACATAGAAAAGGTTGAAACAGACCCTAAAGACACAGAACTGTTTCTGGGGGGCCAGGGAACTGCGGCAAAGATAATCTTTGAAAGAGTTCCTGCAGACTGCGACGCATTCTCACCCGACAACCTTCTTATATTCAGCGCCGGGCTTTTACACGCGACACCTGTACCCGCGGCAAACAGGGTTGCCGTAAACACTATTTCACCCCAGACAAATCTGATGGCACACTCGCTCATGGGAGGGTTCTTCGGTCCTGAAATGAAACACGCAGGATATGACAAGATCATATTAAGGGGCAAGGCCCCGAAGCTTTCCTATATCTATATCAATAATGACACTGTAGAAATCCGTGATGCAGCTCACCTTGCCGGTAAAGGCTGCACGGAAACAGGCGACCTTCTTAAAAAGGAATTAAAGGATGACAAGGTCCAGGTGGTGGCTATCGGTCTTGCAGGCGAAAACAGGGTTTATACTGCATCAATGGACCATGGTCATTCAAGCGCTGCGAGAGGTCCGGGACCTGTTATGGGCGATAAAAAAATAAAGGCCATTGCAGTTCGAGGCACAAAAGATATCAATATTGCCAGCCCGAAGGAGTTGTTTGAGATCTGTACGGCCGTCCATAAAAAAATAGCACAAAGCGACGGATGCGGAGACTGGATGGCGGTAGACGAGGATGACAGCTTTCATCATAACAACTTTGCATGGGGAAATGCCCGTACAAGAAGAAGAGGCTTCTGGAGCGACGAGCTTGAAGAACGCTGGAAAAATTTAAAGTACGACCACATGGACCGCCAGACAAGCTGTTACAACTGCCCCAAAAAGTGCAGAAACGTGATAAAGTGGCCGGGTAAAAAAAGATTCGGCTATAAATGCTACGGTAAAGACACCTACCATATGGCAGCCTTTAAGGAACTCGACTTCACCTATGAGATACTGGGTATTGCCCAGGAATACGGCCTTGATTCATATTCTACCCCCCAGGTATTTGCCTTTGCAGTAGAACTTTATGAGGCAGGTATCCTTACAGATAAAGACCTTCCGGACTTTCCTGAAGACAGCGGGGACAGGTTCTTTTACCTTATGGAAAAGGTGGTAAGAAGAGAAGGCATAGGAGACATACTTGCAGATGGAGTATGGCATGCAGCGAGAAAGATAGGTAACGGAGCAGAAAAGTATGACCACAACACCACAAAAAAATTTGAACAGCTTCCCATAAAATTAGGAAAACTCAATCCGCCCTATTTTTTAATGATTGCAACCGGCGAAAAAATGGCCATCACCCAGATTGAAGGATCTTTTCCCCAGGATCCGCTTCCTACCATGGAAGAAAGAAGAAAATTCATAGAACAGTGGGAAGCAGTACCTGACGACAGGTTTATTAAATATTTTATGGAGTGGGAAAAGCGTAATGACATTTCCAACGAAGCATCGTGCGCCATTACGGACTGGAATGAGGCAATGCATTACATTGATGACTCCATAGGCCTGTGCGGGTTTGTATCGTCATTCAGGGGCCAGTTTGCAGGGGAAGGAGGAATCGGCTTTCATATGAACAACATACCTGAAATCTTAACCCTTGCAACAGGCATCAATTTTGACAGGGCAAAACTGTGGAAATGCTTTCAAAGGATCAGAAACCTTGTGCGGGCCGTAAATAATAAAAGAGGATTACGAAGAGAACATGAGCGTCCGCCGGAAGACCACTGGGCAGTAAGGGATGAAGACTTTGAGCAGAACCTCCTTGATGATTACTATGCATTTAAGGGATGGACCAAAGAGGGAATCCCGGCAAAGGAGACACTGGAATACCTTGACCTTGATTTTGTGAGCAGGGAGTTTATCAAAACCGGGATACTCACCGGAGAAGAAAAAGTTCCGCCTCCTGTTACTACTGTAAATAATCCCCCTGAAATAGAGGAGGAAGCTGCAGCATGATGCCTGACAAAAAAACAAAAATCATTAAAGAGATAAAAGTAAACATCAATAACTGCACAGGATGCAGGTCATGTGAAATGGCATGTTCCGCTTTTCATGCCGTACCCAAATACAGCAGCATAAATCCCAACAGGGCTAGAATACGTGTTTTCATGGATGAATTAAGAGATCAGTATGTACCCATACGTGCCGGGGGATATATTCAGGCGGAATGCAACGGAAGAAACCTTTATGTGATAGACGAAAAGGAATATTCAGAATGCGCCTTCTGCCCTGCCTCATGCCCGTCCCGGGATTATTTCAAGGAGCCGGATTCCGGCCTGCCTTTAAAGTGCGACATGTGCGAAGACTACCCGCCGCTTGAAAAACCCATGTGTGTTGACGCATGCAAGTTTGAAGCGCTTACCTACGAAGAGAGGGAAGAAGAAGTATTGATAGACGATACAGGTCATCATGATATGGAAGCGGCCTTTAAACTGCTTGTAAAAAGATATGGAAAGAAAAAGGTAATGGAAACCTTCAGCAGAATGTCAGGGGAATAGAAAAGTGGAAAACATAGCCGACTATAAAGAGATTGCAGATGTAATAAAGGAAAGCGGCGGAGATGCATTTAAAATGTGTTTCCAGTGCGGTTTATGTGACACTGTCTGCCCCTGGAACAGGGTAAGAGATTTCAGCATGAGAAAAATAGTAAGACAGGCGGCATTCGGCATGACCGAGATAGAAAGTGAAGACATATGGCTATGCACCACATGCGGAAGATGCCCGAGCCAGTGCCCGAGGGATGTAAGGCAGATTGATTCAGGTGTGGCATTAAGAAGGATAGCAACAGAATACGGAGTCTTTCCGGCAACAGCAAAACCGGTAAAAGGAATAAGCGCAAGCCTGGTAGGTGAAGGAAACCCGCTTAATGAAGAGAGAAAAAACCGTGCAAACTGGTCCGAAGGAACAGGTGTAAAACAGTTCACCGAAGAGATGGAGTATCTGTACTTCAGCGGCTGTTACCTGAGCTACGATCCGAGACTTAAAAAGGCGGCAAAAGCAACAGCATCTATATTAAAAAACGCCGGGGTGGATTTTGGAATACTTGGCACGAAAGAAAACTGCTGCGGAGAAAGCATACGTAAAACAGGAGATGAGGACCTTTTTAGAAAACTCGCAAAGGAAAATATTAAAACATTTATAGACAGCGGAGTAAAAAAGATAATTGTCTCATCTCCCCACTGTTATCACACATTTAAAAATGAATACCCTGATTTCAGGGTGAACTTTGATATTATTCATATTACACAGCTTATCTTTCAGCTGCTTGAAGAGGGAAAACTCAAATTCAGTAAAGGATTTGAGAGAAAAGTTACCTATCATGACCCGTGCTACCTGGGAAGACATAACAATATATATGATGAGCCCAGAGAGATTCTTAATAAAATACCCGGACTGATATTTACTGAACTGCCCGAATCCCATGAGGAGAGTCTCTGCTGCGGAGGCGGTGGAGGAAGAATATGGATGGAAACGCCAAAGGGTGAAAGGTTCTGCGATATCAGGGTCGAGCAGGCAATTGATGCAGGAGCGGAAATCCTTGTAACTGCATGCCCCTACTGCATAGCAAACTTTGAAGACAGCAGGCTTACGCTGGATGCTGAGGATAAAATAAGTATTATGGATATAACCGAGATTGTTGAGGCGGTGATTTAATATGAGATCAATGAATAAAACCGTAGGGGCACGGCGTGCCGTGCCATTTACCGGGAGATGTGGAATCCGGTAAATACGCGGGCACAGCACGCTGTGCCCCTACAAAGACGGACCCCGGTTGATCAAAATCGTTTTTTTAGGAAATGGCTAATGAAAAAACAAAACTCTAACAACTACGGCGATGTAATGATCGTTGGTGCAGGCATAAGCGGCATACAGGCTGCTCTTGATCTTGCCCAGACAGGCTTTAAAGTATTCCTGGTGGATAAAGCCCCTGCAATCGGCGGAAAAATGAGTCAGCTGGACAAGACTTTCCCTACCAATGACTGCTCCATGTGCATAGAATCGCCGAAGTTTATAGAATGTGATCGACACCCGAATATTGATATCCTCTCCTATACCGAGGTTGAAAGAGTCGAAGGCGAGGCTGGCAGTTTTACTGTAAGCCTCATAAAAAAGCCGAGATACGTGATAGAGGATAAATGTACAGGCTGCAACACCTGTGTAGAATACTGTCCTGTTAAAATACCCGACCCATACAACCAGAACCTCTCCATGAACAAGGCTATCCATATCTACTTTTCTCAGGCAGTTCCCTTGATAACCTATGTGGATACAGATACGTGCCTCTACTTTAAGGATGAAAAATGCAACATATGCGTTGGTGCATGTAAGAACGAAGCCATAGATCTGCACCAGGAACCGGAGAGGGTCGAAATAGAAGTGGGGTCAATAGTCCTTTCTCCCGGATATGATGTATTTAACCCCGGTTTAAAGAACGACTACGGCTATGGAAAATTACAAAATGTAGTAACAAGCCTTGATTATGAGAGGCTCTTATGTGCAACAGGTCCATTTGAAGGAGAAATATTAAGACCTTCCGACCACAAACACCCTCATAAAATTGCCTGGATTCAATGTGTGGGTTCAAGACGTGTTACACCGGGCGACAACAGCTACTGCTCTGCAGTGTGCTGCGCCTACACACAGAAACAGGTTATTCTTACCAAGGATCACCACGCAGATGCTGAGTGTACAGTCTTTCATAATGACATACGCTCATTCGGAAAAGATTTTGAAAGATTTTATCAGAGGACGGAAAACCTCCCTGATATTAGATTTATAAGAAGCTATGTCTCTATCGGAAAAGAAGACCCGATAACAAAAAACGTAACAGTAAAATACTCAACATATGATGAAGGGGTAAAAGAAGAAGAGTTTGATCTTGTGGTATTATCTGTAGGGCTTAACCCGCCTGAAGGAGTTCAAAATATTTCCAGTACATTCGGTATTGAACTAAATGAGCACAATTTCTGTAAAACAAATCCCTTTAATCCCATAGAAACAACCAGGCCCGGAATATTTGTAAGCGGGGCATTTCAGGGCCCGATAGATATTCCGGAATCCGTTGTAACAGCAAGCGGAGCATGCGCTCTTTCGGGCAAACTGCTTTCATACCGCAGGGGAAAGCTCGATAAAGAAAGAGTTTACCCTGAAGAAAGAAATACAGAAGGTGAAATGCCTAAGGTAGGTGTATTTGTATGTCACTGCGGAGCCAATATAGGAAGAGTTGTTGATGTGCCTGATGTTGTGGATTATGCAGCAACACTTCCCAATGTTGTACATGCACAGGAAAGTCTTTTCGCCTGTTCAACGGATAATGCACAGCAGATTGCAAACCAGATAAAAGAAAAGGGGCTTAACAGAGTTGTTGTTGCAGCATGCACCCCGAGAACTCATGAACCTCTTTTCAGGGACACCTGCCGCGAAGGTGGTATTAACCCCTATTTTTTTGAAATGGCCAACATAAGAGAACACTGCTCCTGGGTTCATTCAAAGGAACCTAAAGAAGCGACTTTAAAAGCTAAGGAAATTATAAGGATGTCCGTTGCCAGAACAGCTCTATTGGAACCATTAAGTGAGTATGAACTGCCTGTAGATAAAAGAGGTCTTGTTATCGGCGGAGGTGTTTCCGGCATGACAGCTGCCTTGAGTTTAGCTGATCAGGGCTTTGAAATATATCTGCTTGAAAAAGAACCTGAACTTGGCGGCATGGCAAAAAGAATCCACTACACCCTTGAAGGCTATGATGTAAAAAGCTTCCTGGAGAGCCTGATATGGAGAGTCTACAGAAATCCTTCCATCCATGTATATAATGAGGCAGTTATTACTGCTACCACAGGCTATGTCGGAAATTTTACCACAAACGTAAAATACGGAAATATGTCTAAAGAAATAAAACACGGTATTGCCGTCATTGCTACAGGAGCTGATGAATATTCCCCGACTGAATACCTGTATGGAAAAAACCCTAATGTAGTTACAAATATAGAGCTGGGCGAAAGAATAGACCTGGAAGATGAAAACATATTAAACGCAAAAACCATGGTCATGATCCAGTGTGTGGGCTGCAGAAATAAAGAAAGAAACTACTGCAGCCGTGTATGCTGCAGTCACTCCATAAAAAATGCCATTAAGATGAAAGAAATCAATCCTGATATTGATATTACGATCCTGTTCAGAGATATGCGGACATACGGGTTTAAAGAAGATTACTACAGAAAGGCAGCAGAACTTGATGTAAGATTCATCCGTTATGAAACTGAAGAAAAGCCCATGGTAGAAGCCGTTGAAAATGACCAGATATTAAGAGTCGCAGTAAAAGATTATGTTCTTGGAACAGAGCTGGCAATAGATGCCGACCTGCTGGTTCTTGCGGCAGCGGTTGTGCCGTCACAATCAAATGAGAGTATTTCCAGATTTTTTAAAGTGACACTTGGAGCAGACGGCTTTTTCACAGAAGCTCATGTAAAGCTCAGGCCCGTAGATTTTGCCGCAGAAGGCGTATTTTTATGCGGTACCGCCCATTACCCAAAACATATATCCGAAGCAATCAGCCAGGCATACGGAGCCGCCGGAAGAGCAGCCACAGTCCTTACAAGAGATGCTGTAACAGCATCCGGATCAGTATGCAGTGTAAATGAAGATGACTGCGTGTCATGCGGAGCATGTATTTCAGTATGCTCATACGGTGCAATAGCGTTTGCCGAAACACCTGCAGGTAAAAAAGCAAGAGTTAACCCGGTATTGTGCAAGGGAGACGGATTGTGTAATTCCAGGTGCCCTACAGGAGCTGTCTTTTTAAGGCACTTTACAGATGATGAAATATCATCGCAGATTGATGCATTGTTTTTAATAAATAAAGTTGAGAACCATTTTGATAACGCCATTGGAGATGAATAAAGAGCCTAGGGTGTGGATCTAATTAATACTCTCGACTTAGTACCAATTTGATTATTTTAATTCTTTTTAGTTAACCACGGAGGACACGGAGAGCACGGAGAAAAACAAAAGATAATGTTTTTAATTTTTAATAATAAAGGGTTTTCTCCGTGTCCTCCGTGCTCTCTGTGGTGAAATTTAAGCTTTTGTATTTCAGTAAATATACAATCAAGCTTAAGTGAGCAACATTGGGTGCTGGGGGAGGGGAAAAGATAACAATGAGCAAAACAGTCAACTATAACCCAAGAATACTGGGCTTTTTATGCAACTGGTGCTGTTACGGCGGCGCAGACCTCTGCGGGGTGTCCAGGTTTCAGTATCCTCCTTACCTGCGTGTAATACGGGTAATGTGTTCCGGCAGGGTTGATCCCTCTTTTATTCTAAAGGCATTTTCGAAGGGAACTGACGGAGTTTTTATTGGCGGATGCCATATAAACGACTGTCATTATAACACAGAGGGTAATTACGATGCCTTTGCCATGGCAGCAGTATTTAAAAAGCTTCTTTCCTATATAGGCATAAGCCCGGAAAGATTAAGACTTGAATGGGTGTCCGCAGGAGAAGGAATAAGATTTGCTGAAATTATGAACGCCTATGGGAATAAAATAAAAAGCATGGGCCCGCTAGGCACAGATGAAATATCAAAAGGAAAAGATTTAACCAGGAAAATTGATTCAGTAGCTCAGATGATACCCTACATAAAACTGGTTTTAAGACAGAGCATGACGCCATCTGTCCGGACAGAACAGGGATATCATGATTATTACAGCAGTGAAGAGTTTGATAACCTTTACAGAAAACAGATTGAAGAAAAGTTATACCTGAAGGATATTTCTTCATTACTTTCTGACAGGCCATTAGCCTCAAAAGATATTGCAAAGGCAACCGGCATGTCACCGTCCGAAGTATCCAGATACATGGCAGTTTCATCAAGACACGGGATTGTAAACTACAGCACCAGGGACAGGGTATATTCCCTTACCTCATAATTTATCAATTTATTAAAAGGCAGGAAAACAATGACTGAAAAAGTAACAGACATAAACAGCATTGACCATATACTTGATAAATACAACTGTGAACCAGGTTCGCTTATACAGGTGCTGCTGGATACCCAGGAGGAACTCAACTGGCTTCCGGATAATGCATTAAAGAGAATAAGCAGAAAGCTGAACATCCCGCTTCAGCAGGTACGACATGCGGCAACCTTTTATAAAGTATTCAGCATAGTACCTAAAGGAAAGCACAAGGTTCATGTATGTATGGGAACAGCCTGCCATGTACGAGGTGCGTCGAGGATACTTGACTCCGTAGAACAGGTAACAGGTATAAAACCGGGAGAAACGGATATTGATTTAAACTACAGCCTTGAAACAGTCAACTGCCTGGGCTGCTGCGCGCTTGGGCCTGTTGCGGAAATAGACGGAAAGGTGCACGGCAAATTAACACCCGGAAAAACAGCCGAAGTTCTCAAAAGTTACGATTAGAGGCAAAACATGATCCATCTTACATCTCCTGAAGAGCTTGATAAATACAGACAGAATATTCTCAATAAAAGAGATCCTGATAAGCCTTGCATATCCATATGTGCAGGTTCAGGATGTGTTGCATCTGGCGCAATTGAGGTTATTGAGGCCTTTAAACATGAAATAGAAAAACAGGGTCTTTCAGCTTCGGTTGATACCAAGGGAACCGGCTGCCCGGGTTTCTGCGAAAGAGGACCTGTTGTGGTAATATATCCGGAGGAAATCTGCTACCTGCAGGTTATGCCTGAAGATGTCACTGAAATAGTTACAGAAACCATTAAAAATAAAAACATTGTTGAACGGTTCCTTTTTACAGATCCTGAAACAGGAGAAAAGGCAGTCCATGAATCTGATATTTCCTTTTATAAAAATCAGGAAAGAAATCTTATCTGCAGTAATATAAAGATCGATTCAAAAAGTATAGACGACTACATTGCAAATGGCGGCTACTCTGCTCTTGCAAAGGTTCTTTTAGATATGACCCCGATCGATGTAGTTGAAGAGATTAAAAAATCAAATCTCAGAGGCAGAGGAGGTGCAGGTTTCCCGGCAGGAATAAAATGGGAAGGATCTAAGAGTGCACCTGACCCGGTCAAATATGTAATTGTAAACGCCGATGAAGGAGACCCGGGAGCGTTTATGGACAGGGCGCTCCTTGAAGGAAATCCGCACCTGATCCTGGAAGGTTTGATTATAGGAGCATATGCCATAGGCGCACAGGTCGGTTATGTTTACGTAAGACACGAATACCCTCTTGCAGTTAAAAACATTACCATAGCAATAGAACAGGCGGAAGCGCTGGGGCTTTTAGGTGAAAACATACTGGGGACAGGTTTCAATTTAAAGGTTAAGGTAAACCAGGGAGCAGGAGCATTTGTATGCGGTGAGTCTACCGCCCTTATGACATCCATAGAAGGAAAAGCAGGAGAACCCAGGCCCAAGTATATTCGTTCAAACATTGCAGGGCTTTGGGGCCACCCCACGGTATTAAACAATGTTGAAACCTGGGCCAATGTTCCGCACATTATAAATAAGGGGTCCGACTGGTTTACCAAAATTGGAACAGAAGGAAGCAAAGGTACAAAGATATTCTCGCTTGTAGGAAAAATTACCAACACAGGCCTGGTTGAAGTACCGATGGGAATAACCCTGAGGGATATAATCTATAAGATAGGGGGAGGTATTCTTCAGAATAAAAAGTTCAAGGCAATACAGACAGGAGGACCATCAGGAGGATGTATCCCTGAAGAACAGCTTGACCTTGAGGTAGGATTTGACGAACTCACAAAGGCCGGCTCCATGATGGGATCAGGCGGTATGATAGTAATGGATGAAGACACATGCATGGTTGATACTGCACGATACTTTATAGAGTTTTTAACAGAAGAGTCCTGCGGAAAATGTGTGCCATGCCGTGAAGGTTTAAGACAGATGCACAGGATACTTTCCGATATTACAAAGGGAAAAGGAAAAGAAGGGGATTTAGAAACGCTTGAAGCATTATCAGAGACAGCAAAGGAAGCTGCATTGTGTGCACTGGGTAAAAGTGCTCCCAATCCCTTTTTAAGCACACTCAAATATTTTAGAAATGAGTATGAAGCTCACATAAAAGATAAAACATGCCCTGCCCTTTCATGTAAAGATCTTATTTCATATTACATAGACCCTGAAAAATGCACCGGATGTATGACATGTATAAGAAAATGTCCTGCCGAAGCAATAGACGGAGGCAAGAAACTGATAAGCATAATTGATCAGGAAAAATGCACAAAATGCGGAACATGCTTTGATGTATGCCCGCCTAAATTTAATGCGGTGAAAAAGATTTCAGGGAAAGCGGTTCCGTAACCTGTACCGGAGAAAAACAGAAAAACAAAAACCTAAAACCATGTCTCTCGCAGAGGCGCAGAGGCCACAGAGAAAAACAAAAGCAAAAACTGTTTTGTGCTTTAGAAAACCATTTTGAATTTTTAAACATAGTTAAAAAACCTGGATTCCCCGGTCAAGCCGTGGAATGACGGCTCACCCCTCCAGCGTCATTCCTCGACTTGATCGGGGAATCCAGAAACAAAGCACATTAAAAGTAAAAATGTTGCTTACCTCCAACATTATTTAAAGGCAGAAGAAGACTATGGATGATATCACCCTAGAAATAGATGGAAAAAAAGTAACAGCAGAAAAAGGAATGACGATCCTTGAAGCTGCAAAAAGCGCAGACATAAAAATACCCACTCTCTGCTGTCATGAAAAGCTGGAACCATATGGAGGATGCCGTCTATGCATTGTGGAAATAGAAAGCAGAGGTACTGCAAGGACAGTTGTTTCATGTGTCTACCAGGCAGAAGAAGGGCTGGTAGTAAAAACAAGATCGGAGAAAATAGACAGAATAAGAAAGATGATACTGGAATTACTTTTAGCCCATGCACCGGATTCACTTATACTGGATGAACTCGCAAGAGAATACGGCGCAGACAAGACTCGCTTTAAAAAGGAAGCATCATTCTGCATACACTGCGGACTTTGTGTAAGGTACTGCAATGAAGTAAAAAAAACAGGGGCAGTAGGCTTTGTGGGAAGAGGCACACAAAAGGAAATAAGCTTTATCCCTGAGATAGCATCTAAGGAATGCTGGAACTGCAAGGAGTGTTTTCCGCTGTGTCCAACATCTTATCTCCAGGCCCAGTATCAGCTTATACAGGCACTGGCATTTCCTGCCAAATCAGCATATTAGATATTCAATCCGAAATTATTGGGGCAATTTTTTTTTGCCATGTTTTTCAGGTAAACTGCACCAGCCAGACTATTATCCGCAATACTAAATCATCTTGAACATGTTACCTGGTTTTATCTGCATTTTTTCTCATTCATTTTTTAATATCAACAGCTCCAATCTCACCTATTTTTTAACTTGACCCGCCCTTACAATATAACTACTATGTAGCTACATTGTATCTTCTTTCACCCAGCTCAAATTCAGATTTAACTGCAGAAAATTAACATAGAAAGCATTACTAATTTGAATACCCACGAGGGAAGATGAGATACGCAGAAACAGGATACAACCTGGAGATAGATTTAACCAGGGGTAATATTGAAAGGGTTGAAACGTCCCCTCAAGATACTGAACTGTATCTTGGCGGTCTCGGAACAAATGCAAAAATAATGTGGGATCGGGTTTCTCCCGAAACAGAACCATTCTCTCCCGAAAACCTTCTTATATTCAGCGCAGGTCTTTTATGCGGCACTCCTGCAATCGGGTGCAACCGCACAGTTGTTACGACTATTTCACCACAGACAAACCTGCTTGCATTTTCAATGATGGGCGGGTTCTGGGCGCCGGAGCTTAAATACGCAGGATACGATAAACTGATTTTGAGCGGAAAGTCTCCCGGCCTTGTATACATCTGGATAGAAAACGACAAAGTGGAGATACGTGATGCATCACATCTTAAAGGCAAGGGCGCAACAGAAACAGGTGAGATAATAAGGCAGGAACTTAACCAGCCCAGGGCACAGGTTGCAGCAATAGGCCTTGCCGGAGAAAACAGGGTTTACTTTGCATCCATAGAGCAGGGCCGATCCAGCGCAAGCAGGCTTGGTATTGGCGCTGTTATGGGTGATAAAAATGTAAAGGCAGTTGCTGTAAGAGGTACAAAGGACATAAATGTTGCCGACCCTGCAGAGTTTATACAGCTCTGTAATGAAGTTGTGGAATATATCAAGCACAGGAATGAAAACCCTATCCCCGGCGTTATGCCAATACTTGCCGGGCTGGGATCTCCCCAGGAAATGAAGATACATGATGAAAAGTGGCATACGGAAAATTTTAACTGGGGAAATGCACGAACCCGCAGAAGAGATTTCTGGAATGAAGATATCGCAAAAGAATGGACCGAGACAATGGAGAACATGCGGACCAGGCTTATAAGCTGCTACAACTGCCCCATGAAATGCGGTGCAACAATTTCGGTCCCCGGTCTTCCTACCTACATGATGAAATGCTTTTCAAAACTTACCTACACAATGGCGGCAATCGCTGACCTTGAATTCGGCCTTGGCATTGCCCAGAGTGCAACTGAATACGGCCTTGACGGTTTTTCCGCACCGCAGGTGATGGCCTTTGCAGTTGAGCTTTATGAGGAAGGTATACTCGCAGATGATGACATGCCCGGATTTCCTAAAGATAACGAAGAAAGGTTTTACTGGCTGCTGAATAAAATTGTAAACAGAGAAGGAATCGGTGATAAACTTGCAGACGGCACCTACCGGGCCGCAAAGGCAATAGGAAAAGGAGCACAAGAATATGCCCATAATAACATAAAAAAACATGAGCAGCTCCCGCTTAAACTCTCCATGCTCAACCCCATATACTTTTTAATGTACTGCACAGGAGAAAAGATAAACATCACCCAGATAGAAGGCCAGTTTCCCCAGGCGCCCTACCCTGAAAGAAAACATAGAGAAAAGTTTGTGGAAGACTGGATTCAGGTCCCGGATAAAAAGTTCAAACAATATTTTATGGACTGGGAACCCAGGGGCGAAAACTCCATGCCATTTTACCCTACTGTGCAGATGTGCTGTGAGATTGTGGACTGGCAGGAGAAAATGCATTACATAGATGATGCACTCGGTATGTGTGCAGGTCTTTCATCTTTTCCACTAAAGCCCCCTTACCATATCCACAACTACCCGAAGTTCATATCTGCCGGAGCAGGATTTGATATGGATGAAGAGAAACTTACTAAAGCTGTAAAAAGATACAGAACCCTTGTAAGGGCAATTAATATAAGCAGGGGCATGAGAAGAAAAGACGAAAGGCCGCCTGACAACCACTGGAAAAAGAGATTTCCTGATCTTGAAAAAGAACTGCTGGATACATATTACCAATTCAAGGGATGGAATGATGAAGGGATTCCGACAAAAGAAACATTGTGTGAGCTTGGGCTGGATTTTGTGGCTGAGGAGTTTTTAAACAGAGGTATTTTATAGATTAATGAAAAAGAAAATAAAAACCATAAAAATAAACGCAGATGAATGCAACGGATGCAGGGCCTGTGAAGTAATATGTTCTGCTGTCCATGCCACTCCCAAATACAGCAGCAACAACCCTGCAAGATCGCGTATACGGATAATACGCGAGCCCCTGCGTGATATATACATACCTGTTTACGCTGGAGAATATGCAGCTTCCGAATGCATGGTGAGGGACAGATATACAATAGACGGCAAAGAGTATGATGAATGCGCCTTCTGCCGTGCATCGTGTTCTTCCCGCGATATTTTTAAAGAACCGGATTCGGGTCTGCCGCTTAAGTGCGATATGTGCGAAGGAGAGAATGAGCCTTTGTGCGTTAAATGGTGCATAACCGATGCTCTTACCTGTGAAGAAAGAGAAGAAGAATGTGACGAACCGGATAATCTCGGCATCGGTCTTTCTTCGCTTATAGACAGGTATGGTCTTGATAAAATATTGGATAAAATTATTAACATTGCCGAAACAGAGAAGGATTAATCCAGTTGGATAACATAGAACTTCTCAGAAACAGATTGGAACAGCTTAAACCTGAACCATCTGGCACAGACAGAGGAGATGTACTTGTTGTAGGAGGAGGCATAAGCGGGATACAGGCATCTCTTGACCTTGCATCTTCAGGCTTCAGGGTTTACCTGATAGAAAAATCTCCTGCAATCGGCGGGCATATGGCCCAGCTCGATAAAACCTTCCCCACCAATGACTGCTCCATGTGAATACTCTCACCTAAACTGGTCGAGGTCGGCCGGCATCCAAACATAGAGGTTTTAACATATTCTGAAGTGGTGAGTGTAGAGGGTAAAGCAGGAGACTTTAAAGTAGTTGTAGAAAAACAGCCAAGGTACATAAAGGAGGATGTATGTACAGGCTGCACAACCTGTGTTGAGTACTGCCCTGTTGAATATCCTGACAGATTCAACCAGGATATTTCTAACAATAAGTCAGTTCATATATATTTTTCACAGGCTATTCCGCTTGTGGCCTATATTGATGAAAGCTGTCTCTATTTAAAGGAAAAGAAGTGCCGTATATGTGAAAACGTCTGTCAGAATAATGCTATTGATTTTAATCAGAGTGCCGCCAAACGTACTCTTAATGTCGGTGCAGTTATACTGTCACCCGGTTTTGATCCTTTTGATGCAGGCAGCAAAAAGGAATACCACTACAATGATTTTATAAACGTAGTATCAAGCATGGACTATGAACGGCTGTTGTGTGCGACAGGGCCTTATGAGGGAGAAATACTTCGGGAGTCTGATAAAAAACACCCAAAGAAAATAGCATGGGTACAGTGCGTTGGTTCCAGAAGAGTAACGCCCGGTGATAACAGCTACTGCTCCGGAGTGTGCTGCACATACACACAGAAGCAGGTAATACTTACCAAAGACCATGATGAAAACGCCGAATGTACTGTATTTCATAATGACATACGCTCCTTTGACAAAGATTTTGAAAAATATTTTAAACGCACAGAAAATCTGACCGGAGTAAGATTTATAAGAAGCTACCCGTCAATCGTTAGTGAAGACAGGGAGACTAAAAATATCACAATGAGATATGCCGCCACAGACAGAGGAGTTATCGAAGAAAATTTCGACATGGTTGTTTTGTCTGTCGGCCTTAATCCGCCTCACGAATCAAAAAAGCTCTCCCGCATATTTGATATTGCTCTCAATGATTACGGCTTTTCCATGGCCCCTCTTGAATGCCCTGTTGAATCAGACAGACCGGGAATATTTATAAGCGGTGCTTTTCAGGGGCCTTTGAGCATTCCGGAGTCTGTATATTCTGCAAGCGGAGCAGCATCAAAAAGCGGAGAACTTCTTGATTACAGGAGAAACCGTCTCACAACAGAAAGGATCTATCCGCCCGAGCGTGACGTGTCAGGCGAAGAACCAAGGATAGGAGTTTTTGTATGTCACTGCGGAGCCAATATAGGAAGAATAGTTGACGTCACCTCCACAGTAGAATATGTGCGCACGCTTCCCAATGTTGTGTATGCATGTGAACAGCTTTTTTCCTGCGCGACTAACTCTGCGAAAGAAATAACGGATACAATAAAGGAAAAAGGATTAAACCGTGTAGTAGTGGCAGCCTGCTCTCCAAGAACCCTGGAACCTCTGTTTAGAGATACTCTGAGAGAGGGAGGCCTTAACCAGTATTATTATGACATGGCCAACATAAGAGAACACTGTTCATGGGTTCATTCCAAACAGCCTGAAGAAGCTACAAAAAAAGCAAAGGACCTTGCTAGATTATCAGTTGCAAGGGTACGTAACCTTGAGCCGTTGCAGGAGATTGATCTTCCGGTAAACGGATCTGCGCTGGTAGTGGGAGCTGGTATTGCAGGCATGACCTGCGCGCTTTCCATAGCCAACCAGGGACACCATGTTCATTTAATAGAAAAGGAAAACGACCCGGGAGGAATGGCGCAAAAGATACATTACACACTTGAGGGTATGGATGTCCGTAATTTATTGGATAATCTTATAAATAATACCTATAAGCACCCTCTCATTCATGTGTATACAAATGCAGCCATAACAGAGTCTACAGGCTATATAGGAAACTTTACCACAAGTATAATTTCTGACCGGGGGCCTGTAAAAATAACACACGGAGCAACCGTTATTGCTACCGGTTCTTCCATTTATCAGCCAACTGATTTTTTTTATGGAAAAGACGAAAGAGTTATTACCCAGCTTGAGCTTGAAGAACTTCTCTATAATAACGATAAAAAGGTATTGAATGCAAAAAACATCGTAATGATCCAGTGTGTAGGATGCAGAAATGATGAGCGTGAATACTGCAGCAGGATATGCTGCACCGAATCAATAAAAAATGCTCTTAATCTCAAAGAATTAAATCCTGAATCAGATATCTATATCCTGTTCAGGGATATGAGGACATACGGATTAAAGGAAGATTATTACAGGCAGGCATCACAAAAAGATGTAAAATTTATACAGTGGAATCTGGACAATCCACCTGAAGTGACTCAGGAAGGCGGCAGCTTAAAGGTATATATAAAAGATCTGATTTTAGGGATCGATATGGAAATTGATACAGATTTAATTTCTCTTGCCGCTGCAGTTACTCCATCTGAAGATAACAGGAGACTTTCACAACTGTTCAAAGTGTCCCTTGATGACAACGGCTTTTTTAAAGAAGCCCATGTGAAACTCAGGCCGGTTGAATTTGGAACAGACGGAGTCTTTTTATGCGGCTCAAACCATTACCCCAAACATATAACAGAAACAATAAACCAGGCAAACGGTGCAGCAGGAAGAGTGCTGACACTGCTTTCCCATGACAGCGTAACTGTATCGGGTTCTGTATGTGAAGTGATCAGTAAAAAATGTATCGGCTGCGGTGCATGTATGGATACATGTACTTACGGGGCTATTAATATAGTAAAAATAAAGGGAGTTAATAAGGCACAGGTTAACCCGGTCATATGCAAGGGGGACGGAGTATGTAATACAAAGTGCCCTACAGGTGCGATTGTATTGAAACATTTTACTGATCAAGAGATCCTTGGTCAGATTGAGGAAGCATTGGAAAAGTAAGGGTTCAAGAATTCAAGGGGTCAAGGGTTCGAGTGAAAGGCAAAAGCCTTTCTTACCCTGTACCTCTTGTTCCGCTATCATGTCGGGGTGTATCTAAAAAGCGAAGACCCTAGCAGACGGCGACGGCGGAGGCACCCTGCTTAACAGCGGGTGGACACGCAGGTCCACCCCTACGATGATCTGCCAACTATTACAAGAACAGGCAACTTTTTTAGGGGATGAATTATTATGTCAAATAAAACTAACTTCAGCCCCCGGCTTCTCGGCTTTGTCTGTCACTGGTGAGCATACGGAGCAGCAGACATGGCCGGAGTTTCCCGGCTGCAGTATACAACAGAGATAAGACTCATTAGAGTCATGTGTTCGGGAAGGGTTGATATTGAGTTTATTTTAAAATCCTTTCTGAGCGGACAGGATGGTGTATTCATCGGCGGATGCCGACTGGGTGAATGCAATTACATCACCCATGGGAACTATCATGCCCTCAACATGGTGCTTCTCTGCAAAAGGCTTTTGGAGTTATCAGGCATTAATCCTGAAAGGCTTGATATCCGGTTTATGTCTTCAGGAGACGGAATACTTCTTGCCGAAAACATCAATCAGTTTACAGAGAAAATAAAATCACTCGGTCCTCTGGAACAGGGAGACAGAATACAATCTTCACTTAATGACATTATCAGGCTGATCCCCTGGATAAAAATTAAATACCGCGAAAAGCTTTGTTCCACATCCAATAATTATCAAACCCTTTTTACAATGGAAGAAGTGAAACAGCTTTTAAATGAAATGCCAGTCTATTCTATAGATCCGGAAAAATGTGTGGGCTGCTCGATATGTAAAACAAGATGTCCGGTTGATGCTATTGATGGAGATAAAAAAGGGGTACATGCAATTAATCAGGATAAATGTATTAAGTGCGGAACATGTATGGAGGCGTGCCCGACTAAATTCGGAGCAATAGCATCACACTTCCATATACCGAACTAATTACCTTGACAATAAATAGTGTCTTCGACATAATTGCCGCACATAAACATACCAGCCTTACAAATAACAGTCATATCTTTGCTGCTTTTCGGCAAAGTAACTGAGAACAGATTTGTTCAAAGATACTTTTTTGATTTTTGCAGTATTTACTCTTTCAGTGAACGTAACGATCCTCGGGATCGATAAATTGGTGTAATGAGATATCAATCGGATGATTATTTCTAAACGCTGTAGCACTTTGACAGGAATGAAAGGGGGTAAGAATGATTGAGAAACAGAAACTGGTAAAAATATTCGGCACCGGTAATGTCATGGACAGTGATGACATACTTTACGACTACTCCGGTGACATCAGCTTTGTTAATCGGGTCAGGCCTGCTTTTGTGGTTAAACCGGGTGATTCGCGCGAGGTAAAAAAATTAATAGCCCTTGCAAACAAAACAAAAACACCGCTTGTGCCTGTCAGTTCCGGCGCACCTCACTTCAAGGGTGATACTGTTCCCGGCAGCGGCGGAAGTATTGTAGTAGACCTGAGCGGCATGAAAAAAGTGGAGTTTGTCGATCGGCCACGCAGGGTCGCAATGGTGGAACCGGGTGTCACATTCGGAGAGCTTATCCCCATGTGCACAAAGGAAGGTTTACGACTTAACCTGCCTCTTCTTCCCAGAAAATCAAAATCCGTTATCGGAAGCATACTTGAAAGAGAACCTGTTTTAATGCCGGGGTATCAGTGGGATATGTCTGACCCTCTTGCATGCGCAGGTATTTATTTCGGTAATGGCGAAGAGTTTCGAACAGGCCAGGCCGCAGGACCAGGAACACTTAAACAGCAGTGGAAAATCGGCGCAGTGCAGAAGGCGCCCTACGGCCCTGGTACTGCCAGCCTCCACAGGCTTATTCAGGGAGCTCAGGGAACAATGGGTATTGTTACCTGGATGTCTGTCCGGTGCGAAATCCTGCCGGCCATTCAGGAGCCTTTCTTTTCTGCATCATATGATCTTGAAAAACTTCTGGATCTTATGTCCTGGCTTATAAGGCTCAGGATGGTTACCGAATGTTTTATCCTTAACAATACAAACCTTGCAGCAATTTTTTCATCTGATTATGAAGAGTATCAGAAAATAAAAGACACCCTTCCGCCCTATATCCTGTTTTATACTATTACAGGATACGATTATTTTCCTGAGGAAAGAATAGCTGCTTATATAAAAGATATCGCAAAAATGAATCAGCGCATAGGGCTGGATTCTGCAAAGGCCGCTGGTATTGTATCAGCAGATGCCATGTTAAAAAAAGTACAGCAGCCCTGTGAGGAGCCATACTGGAAACTCAGACTTAAAGGATCTGTAGAGGATATCTTTTATCTTACCGTTTATGATCAGCTTGAAGGGCAGATAGATGCCATGAAAGAAATGGCCGGAGAATCAGGTTATCCTTCTACCGAGCTTGGTGTATACATTCAGCCCATTGTTCAGGGCACAGGAATTCATTGTGAGTTTAACATGTTTTACGACTCCTTCAGCTTTGCTGAAATAGGCAGAGTAAAGGATCTTGCATCCGCATCCACCAGGGCACTTATGAATATGGGCGCCTTTTTCTCCAGACCATACGGATATGAAGCAAACCGGATTTATAACAGGGATGCTGCCACAAAAGATGCACTCGGCCGGATTAAAAAAATATTTGACCCTAACTGTGTAATGAATCCCGGCAAGGTCTGTTTTTAAAACATTATTAAACAGCAGTTTTCAGCTGAATGGACAAAGGAGGTATAAAACATGGGACTGGAACAGTATCAGGGTGATGTAAATATGTGCTGCAGGTGCTCGGCATGCAAGTTCATCCCCCTTCAGCAGGTTAAAAGTTATGATTATTCTTATGTATGCCCAAGTATAGCGAAATATCAGTTTCACAGTTATTCGGGCGGAGGACGCGCCGACATTATAGCAGACGGTCTTAAAAACGGGTTTAAATACACAGACAGGTTTCTTGATATAGTTTACAACTGCCAGTTATGCGGAGCATGCGGTGTATCCTGCAACTATGCCATGGATATGGAACTTCAGGAACCTATCAATGAGTTAAGACTCAAATGTGTTTCAGAAGGTAAAACAAATGAAGAACTGGAAAAGGTAATCAGTCATTTGAAAAAAAACCAGTCCATGGTTCCTGTTAAAGGTAAAAGGGGTGACTGGGCAAAAGGTCTTAATCTGAAAAATGCTTTCAAAGATAATGTTGATGTTCTTTTTCATGTAGGCTGTCTTTCAAGCTACGATAAGGACATGCAGAGCATTGCAAAGGCAGCAGCCAAAATATTGAAAAAAGCAAAGATCAATTTCGGCATAGCAGGAGATAATGAAACCTGCTGCGGAGGCCGGGCCTACCAGATGGGTTATGAGCAGGACTTTTTAAGGCAGGCAAAGAAGAACATGTCCATGATCAAAAAAGCGGGTATAAAAACCGTTGTTACAGCCTGTGCTGACGGATACCATGCCTTTAAGGTTTTATATGAAAAGTATGGAATCAGGGGAGATATTGAAGTTATGCATATAACGGAATATATCTCTATGCTTATCAATGAAGGCAAACTAAAACCTAAAAAGAACATTGATATGGTTGTTACATATCATGATCCATGCAGGCTTGGCAGGCTTGGCGAGCCATGGATACACTATGAAGGCAAAAAGATCCCCGGCGACAGATTTGTATTTGATCCGCCAAAGGAATACAGGCGCGGAACAAAGGGAGTGTATGAGCCGCCGCGGGATATTTTAAAGAATCTTCCGGGAATCAAATTCAATGAAATGGAAAGAATAAAAGAATACGCATGGTGCTGCGGTGCAGGCGGCGGGGTTATTGATTCCAATCCTGATTTTGCCCAGTGGACAGCAACTGAAAGAATATTTGAAGCCACTGCATCAGGAGCTGAGGCAATTGTAACAGCATGCCCATGGTGTGTTAAAACGCTGAGTGACGCGATGGAAGAGAGCGGGTGTGCCCTTAAGGTTTATGACATTGTTGAACTTGTTGCAGAATCACTCTGAGAAAGGAGGATAAAATAATGGCACTAAAAAAGGAAATATATAAAGAGCTGGAAGATATACTCGGAGAAGAATATATCTGTAATGATCCGGCAATAATGCCCTCATATCATGGTACAGAGTTGGGAGCAGTTGTTCTTCCTGAAAATACCGCACAGGTTCAGGCAATATTAAAAACATGCAACAGGTACGGTGTTAAATTCAGCGCAGTAGCAACAGGCTGGACAGGGTCCTTTGACAAAGACATTATCTACATTGATATGAGAAGGATGAACCGCATTATAGAAATAAATGAAAAAAACATGTATGCGGTTGTTGAACCCTATGTAATCACAGCAGAACTCCAGGCCGAATGTTTTAAGAAGGGTCTGCATTTTAATGTAAAGGGAGCCGGCAGCAACTGTTCCGCCATGCTCAGAGGTCACGGGCACCTGGACCAGAGCACTGGAGGTGATGACCGTAATCATCTTGCAATAGAGTGGGTAACACCTGAAGGAGAAATAATTAGATCAGGAGCTTTAGGTTCTACAGACGAATGGTTCTGCGGCGACGGCCCCGGTCCATCCATAAGGTCAATACTTACGAGCGCGGTTCCTCCGGGAGTTACACCGGGCGTGTTTACAAAGGCTGCTATCAAGCTCTATCACTGGCCCGGTCCTCCGGCTTATGACATACAGGGACTTTCTCCAAAGTATACTTTGCCGGAAATGCCTAAAAACATGATGGCACGCTACTACAGTTTTCCATCTGTAGAAAAGATGTGGAACGCGGAAATCAAACTTGGTGAAAATGAAATATGCATGGAGCTTATGGGCTTTAATGTATCCATGGTTGCTGCAAACATTACCACCTGCAATGAAGATGATGAAAGAGTGTTTAAGCAGCTTGATGCAGAAAAAAAAGGCCCCGGATTTTTTGTTATTATAGCAGGTAACTCTGATGCTGATTTTGCATTCAAGAAAAAAGCCCTTGAGCAGATTGTAAAGGAGTCGGATGGTGAATCCATGAAGTCGCTTGAAGACCCTGAAACAGAGGGAATACTCATTGCCCAGTGTACAAGGATATCAGCATCCATAAGAGAAACCTTCCGCGCAGGAGGAGCATTCAGTTCCATTCCTATTATGGGGCAGCGAGACCTTACTATAAAATGGGCGATTGGAGCAGGAGAAGCAAAACTTCCATTAATAAAGGCAGGCCATATCGTTGATGACGGCGGAGCTTTTTTTGGGTGGGGAGTTGAACAGGGTCATGTTGGCAAAACTGAAATATTCTGTAAGTTTGACCCGGCAAATGAAAAGGCTGCTGCTGCAGTCGATAAATGGTCAAAGGAACAGGGCCGAAGAGCATTCGATGAAAATTATTTTGCCCTTATGATGGGTGAAGTAAGCGATGATATAAAAGCAAACATGTCGCACTATGATAAATGGTGGATAGCCCTTACAAGGGCATTTGATCCGAACGATATTGCTCCGCAGGGCGGGCCGCTGGTTTGAGATAGAAAATAGAAAACAGGAAAGAGTAAAGAGAAAAACAAAAACCCCGTCATTCCTGGCGGGTTTTTTGTTTTATTTATGAAATATAAAACATTTATCCTTTAAGAAGTTTATATGCGTTAACTTCCCGTATCATCTCCTTCGCCTGATGCCTGCAATACCTATCATTCCTGTCCCCAAAAGCCATGCAGCCCCGGGGATCGGCGTGTTGGAGACTCTTTTGGTCTCGGACAGTGTGTAAGTGTCCCCGCTGTTGGAAGCAAAATCCGGCAGCCTTGTCATGATAATTTCTGAATTGGAAAAGGAGACCATGACAAGGGCATTGTCAAGTATGTCGCCGTTTCCATCCAAATCGAACATAACCGATCTGTAATCTTCAACCGTATCAGAGTAATTTTTATCCACGTCTGCCTGGAATTGAAAGGATAAACCTGATCTAAAATCATTAAAAACATAGTCAATCATCGAACTTCTGACATCGCCGCTGCTGTTGTCGGGTGCCAGAAGTGTCCATGAGATGCCGGTGCTTGCATTTTCGGACATGGTAAAATCAAAATTATAATTAAAATCACCAATGGTAATGAAGAACTCTTTTATATCCCAGGTGTCTGACGTGTTTTCAAGGTAGATCGTCGGGGCGTTGTGGTCACCGGAAAGGGTCAGATCAAATCCTACGACGGCAGCCGTGGCGGTATTGGACATCAGGAGGCTTCCCGCCAAAATCAGCATTGCTATCATGATCTTTTTCATTTTATCCCTCCATTTTAGAGTGTAATTGAATTAACAAGAATTCTCTTTTTGATAGATGAAGAATATGGAGTTCGGCGTTGTATGTCAATGCAAAATCACTACGCCATATAGTAGTGCTATTTTGGAAATAAAAAATGGTAAATGGGTAAAATCGAAATATTGAAGCAAAGCAGCTTCCTGTGTATATAAAAGTGATGAAATAGATGAAATTCGGGCAGACCTATCCAATAAACTCCATTTTCCTTTTAAAAAAACAGGAAGAAAAACTTTCAGGATATTCGGGATCTACATAAATCCACATTTCAGGATCAGGGAGAGCTTTGCTTTTAAACGCTCCGGGTCGTTTTTTTTTGCTTTATACAACCCCATGACTTAACGGCTTAAGTATCTCATAACTAACTTTTCCAAAAAGGCGGACGCAAGGCCCGCCACTACAAACAAAACTCACATGTAACTTCATTTTAAATTAGTCATTGAAATCATCCTCGAGGATAATCCTAGCATCTACAGCAACGGCCTTTTCTTCATATGCAAAGAGCGGATTGATATCCATCTCTTTTATCTCAGGGTTTTCCATAATCATGGCCGATACCTTAAGGAGCAGTTCTTCAAGATACTTAATATCAACAGGAGGCGCACCCCGGTATCCTTTAAGGAGTTTATATACTTTAACTTCCTGTATCATCTCTTCAGCATCCTGCCTGCTTAAGGGAGCAATCCTGAATGATATATCCTTTAATACTTCAACAAGGGTTCCGCCAAGGCCGAACATTACCATAGGGCCAAACTGCGGGTCCTTTGTCATTCCTATAACAAGTTCCTGACCCGACTTTGCCATGTTCTGTACAGATACACCGTCCAGTGTTGCTTCCGGCACCTTTTCCTCTGATACAGTCATAATTTCATTAAAGGCACTTTTAACATCTTCAGCTGTTTTAAGGTTAAGCTTTACAGCGCCTATATCACTCTTATGGGTTATCTCAGGGGAAATGATTTTCATAACAACCGGATAACCGAAATTTTCGGCAGCTGTAACAGCTTCTTCTGGTGTCTTACATAAAACAGGAAGGGTTGATTCAATACCGTACTTTTTAAAAATCTTTTTACACTGAATTTCATCCAGAACTGAAGTTCTTGAATCATTTATTGTATCAAGAAAAAACTTTCTGCCTTCTGATGTTTTTTCTCCGGCTTCCGGTATATCGAGTTCAATGCCCACATCTTTTTTAAACCTGGCATGATTTCCAAGTGCAGTAAAGGCCCTCTGCTCGCTTTTATATACCGGTATACCCTGTTTAAAATAATAATCGCGCAATTCCCTTCTTTCTTCTTCCAGCTCAATATTTTCTGTACCTGTCAGGTCTTCAGGGATTATTATAACTACAGGTTTATTGTATTTATTCTTGATATTAACAGGTATTTCTCTGATAACTTCTACCTGCTCGGCTGACGGAGCATGAGCCCCTGCAAAAAAGGTTGCTGCTTTAATTGAAAAGAAAATTCGCCTGATTACGATTACATCAATAAGATCACTTTCTGCCAGTGTCTCAAGTACCGATTTAAATATATCTACAGGAGGATGTGGAGTCCCAATATCCAGAGGATTCCTTGCAGATACTCCGGCAGTAGGCAGAAGCTCAAGGAGTTTGGCGGATGTTTCATCAGAAAAAGTCGGCAGATTCATACCTGCTTTTTCGCACGCATCAGCCCCTACAACTGTACCGGCACCGCCGCCGCTTATGTAGGCAACACCCGGACCTGTTCCATCTGGAATACACGAAAAACCGGTGGTTGTATCAATAAGTTCTTCTCTGGTTTCAACTTTGATTGCACCTGTCTGTGTAAAAAAGGTATCCCATACAACAGATCCGCCGGCAAGTGAACCTGTGTGTGAAGATGCTGCAGCAGCACCCATATTTGTAAGGCCTACCTTCCACATGACAATGGGCTTTTTACCCCTGTAGGATCTTGCAATATTAAAAAATCTTCGACCGTCTCTTACTCCTTCAAGATACGCAGAAAACAGCTGTGTCTCATCATCCTGCATAAAGTATTCAAGGAGGTCTGCTTCATTTGTGTTGCAGGCATTCCCGTAGCTTGCAACTTTAGAGTACCTTATACCTTCTCCAAAGGAAGGTGCAGTTATACCCTCTGCAAGCTGTCCGCTCTGGGTAATAAGCGAGACACCGCCGGTCTCTTTAGGAAAATGACCGCCCGGCACAATTGTAATACCGCCTGACGGACAGTATGTACCAAAGCAGTTGGGCCCCATAACCCTTATACCCTGCTTGGCAATTTCAACAATTTCTTTTTCAAGTTTGCGGCCTTCCTCATTATACTCGCTGAATCCGGCGCTTAAAATTATAGCAGCCTTAACTCCTTTTTTAAGGCAGTCTCTGAGTGTATCAGGCGCATACTTTGCGGAAACACATAAACATGCCAGCTCGGGAGCCTCAGGCAGGTCCGTTATACTTCTATATATTTTAATTCCAAGGGTTTCATCACCCTTATAATGAACTGCATACAGGCTGCCTTTAAAGCCGATATCTATAATAGCCTGAAGGTAACGTGTACCAAAGGTTGCTGCCTCTTCAGATGCCCCTACAATTACCACTGATTTCGGTTGAAAAAAATATTTAAGCTCTTGTGTATTATTTGTCATTTTTAACTCTATTTCTAAATTAAAACTTAATTAATACAAGTGGGATGCTGTAAATCGGAAATTCTAAACAAAATCAGGCTCAGCTTTTTTCGGCTGTGCCGTGGTTTCTCCTGCGGATCAACACTGTAACTAACCGGAGCATTGAGTCACAGGGCGAAAAAAATAGCCATGTTAAATTATCCCGGAAAAACAAGATAATAATTTAACATGGCCTGGTATATCGATTAACCTACAGCGGTAAGACCGCCGTCTACGTAGATAATCTGTCCTGTAACAAAGTTGGCTGCATCTGAAGCAAGGAAAACACATGCTCCTGCCATCTCTTCAGGTGTTCCAAGGCGTTTGAAAAGGCTGCTTGATGCGAGCATTTCAAGACGTTCCGGAGCTACCGCTTTTTTAATGGTATCTGTCAATACAAGTGACGGAGCCATTGCATTAACATTAATGTTGTACTGTGCAAATTCTGCCGCAAGCATACGGGTAATCATATCAACAGCACCCTTTGTTGCACCATAGGCTGTGTTTCCACCGCCGGTACCACGGATACCTCTAACTGATGACATATTGATTATCTTTCCGCCTGTTTCCTTCATCTTCTTTGCAAATGTTCTGCAGCAGAGCATAACACCCTTTACATTAACATCAAATATGCGGTCCCAGTCTTCAACAGCAAAGTCCATAATCAGACCCTTGATATTCATACCCTGGGTATTAACAAGTACATCTACTTTACCGTACTGTTTGACTATATTGTCAGCGAGTTCGATAATGCTTGCTTCGTCATTGGTATCTACCTGAAAAAAGCCGGTCTCGTTGCCGGTCTCGGCATTTATTTCTTTGGCAACAGCCATAATGGTGTCGGCATTACGGCTTGCGATTACTACTGTTGCACCCTGTGCGCTAAGGGCTGCTGAACATGCTTTTCCAATTCCGCCGGCTCCGCCGATAACTACTACGACTTTACCGTCAAGTTTAAACATATCTTTCATTACTGTTTCTCCTCTAAAATACTATGGGGTAATGATGAAAACCAGGACTTCAGCCGGCTTTCCGTTATTGATTACCATTTCACGTTCTTCATTTGCGCCGATAAAAATAAGGTCGCCTTTGTTAAGCTCGTGTGATTCGCCGTTACCGTTTACAGTGATTGAACCTTTAACTACATAGTAAACTTTTTCTGTAGGGGACGCTGCCATTTCAGCTCCGCCGTTCGGCTGAAAATAGGAATAAAAAACCTTAACACGGTCTGATTCCTTAACAAACTTCTGTAAGCCGTAAACACCGTAATGCTTAGCTGCCTCGTAGGGGGTACCTGTGGCATCCTTAACTGTTTTCATGTTATTCTCCTTCTTTCTGTTAATAAAATTATAAGACCGCCGGTAAAACGAGCTGCCTTATATATCGGAATATAATTTTTCAAAATAATCCAGACTGTCCGGATTAGATAGCGCATCCCTGTTTGTAACAGGTCTGCCGTTCATTATATTTGTAACGGCGCTTTCTACCTTTTTACCGCTGAAGGTATATGGTATCGAATCAACGGCAAAAATCATGGCCGGTACATGACGCGGAGAAGCCTTTGTTCGCAGGCTGCTTTTTATCTTATCCTTCACTTCATCGGTAAGTTCAAAACCCGGTGTAAGTTTCACAAAAAGCAGAATACGCTGATCATTCTCCAGATTCTGGCCTATGGCCAGGTAATCTTCCACTTCATCCAGAGTTTCAAGTACGTTGTATATTTCGGCAGTGCCTATTCGTACGCCCGAAGGTTTTAAAATCGCATCGGATCGGCCGTAAAAAGTTACGCCCCTTGTATCCCCGTAAAATTCGACATAATCACCATGCCGCCATACTCCGGGGTATACTCCAAAATAAGCTCCGTGATACCTTGCCCCGTCAGGATCGTTGATAAACCCTATGGGCATCGAAGGTGCCGGAGCTTCACATACCAGTTCACCCTGTTCATCAAAAACATGTTCCCCTTTTTCGTTATAGGACTTTATCTTCATCCCCAGCCCGGGAGCCTGAAGCTGCCCGGCATAAACCGGAAGAGTCGGGGAACCTACTACAAAGCAACCGTTAATGTCTGTTCCGCCTGATAATGAATTAAGGTGGACATCACTTTTGATTGCATCATAAACAAACTTAAAGCCGTCTGCCGACAGGGCCGAACCTGTCTGGCCGATGGACTTTACAGACGAAAGATCAAAATGATCCTTTGGCCTGTAATTCTGATTTTTCAGCAGATGGATATATGTTGCGCTGGTTCCGAAAAAACTGATCTTTTCATCATCAGCAAGCTTCCACATTGCGCCCAGATCCGGATAACCTGGGTTGCCGTCAAATATCACCACCCGACAGCCCACCCCGAGAGCAGACATAAGCCAGTTCCACATCATCCAGCTTGGCGCTGTCATATACAGGATTGCATCATCCCGGTTAAGATCAGAGTGAATGATCAGCTCCTTTAAATGATTGATCAGGATACCGCCGACACTCTGAACCATGCACTTCGGTTTTCCAGTTGTTCCTGAGGAAAACATTATGTAAAGAGGGTGATTAAAATCCACCTGCTCAAAATCTATTTCTTCTGCTCCGGTTGATTTAAAATCACCGTAAAGCACTGCATTGGGAATATCGCTTATATCCGGCGATTCGTCAATACATGGGACAACAACAACTTTTTCAATGGATGGTACGGCATCAACCACCGCCTTAACATCCTTCAGCATCGGAAACGGTTTGTCTTTATATTTATACCCGTCTACTGTGAAGAGCACTTTTGGTTTGATCTGGCTGAAACGATCAATAACTGCCTGAATACCGAGTTCCGAACCGCAGGATGCCCATGTTGCCCCGATACTTGCTGAGGCCAGCATGGCAATAAGGGTTTCACTTATGTTCGGCATATAGGCCACAACCCTGTCATCCTTGGTGATGCCGTCGTTTCGTAATGCCTGAGCAAGACCGGCTGTAATTTTATATAACTCCTCGTAGGTTATATAAACAGGATCATCTGTTTCCCTTTTAAAGATAACAGCGGTTTTGCTGTCACGGTAACGGAGCATATTTTCGGCAAAATTGAGTTTAGCACCCGGAAACCATCTTGCCCCCGGAAATTTATTTAGATCGTCAATAACCTGCTCATATTTCGCCGATGCTTTGATGTCTACAAAATCCCAGACCATTTTCCAGAAATCCGTGATGCTGCTGACAGACCAGTCGTAGAGTTCAAAGTAGTTGGAAAAGCTCTTGTTATACTTTTCATTCACTGCCGACATGAACCGGGTCATGTTGGCATCCCTGATTCTCTCTTCTGAAGGTACCCAAAGCGGCTGCGCCATGTGCTCTCCTTTTTAAATTAGTTATATTTCAATAAAGCATCTCCTGTCTTTTTATCAATGCCTTTTACGGCATCGACAGTTTCATTTATTTTGTTGCTAGGTCATTAATATTCTTTGATAAAATCCCTAATAATAACCCTTTTGTCAATAGAAAACCTCCAACCGTTTTCAAATACGGATTATTGAATCACATGATTGAAAAATAACCGCAATACTGTCTGGTACCCATAAATCAGGAGGCAAGTTCTGGATGGAGCTTTCTGCGTTCAGCTGCCAAACAGACCATTAGTTTCTGGATATAAACTACCTGATTTTTTTATTCAGCTGATAGGCAAGGTGGTCAAGACTGAAGGTAAAATCCACATTCTGAACAAGGCAGCATTCCGGTTTTCGAAGGTGGGTTGAAGAAAAATTAAGCACTGCAAGAATTCCCGCCTCAAAAAACATGTCTGCCGTTTTCTGAGCCTCGGATGGAGTAGTGGCAATAACCCCTATCTCCAGAGACATATCCATGGTTATTTCTTTAAGCCTTGAAACCGGCTGCACCACCAGATCCATAGCAACCCGTTTCCCAATATTTCGGGGATTGAAATCAAATGCAGCGACAAACTTATATCCCCTGTTGAGGAAATTCTTGTGCTGTACAAGGGCCATACCGATGTCATCAAGACCCGCAATCCCCAGCCTCCATTCACGGTCGGAAGCAAGTATTTTTTTTATTTCGCTTAATAATTCGGTTACCTGATAGCCGACGCCCCTGACGCCAAACTCACCGAAAAAGGAAAGATCTTTTCTTACCTGTGCAGGATTCACATTGCATAATTCTGCAAGTTTATCAGATGAGATAACGTGCCCGCCGTTTTTCTCAAAATTTTCAAGAGGCCTAAGGTAAAGCGCAACCCTCTCGATTGTAACATCAGGGATTTTGATATCTTTTATCATCAAACAATCCTCTGAAATCGCTATTTTGTGAATAATTGCACAAATCTTTTAAAAAAAAGAGGGTATTATATTTGAGATATAATACCCTCTGATATTCTAATACTTAGAGCTATGCGCCAAAGGTTTTTGTAATTGCTTCAAGAGCCGCTTCCAGTGAAGGAATCTTGAATACCATAAGAAGACTGATGAGCAGAGCATAGATACAGAGTGACTCTATAAGTGCAAGACCAAGAATGAGCATGGTAAATATCCTGCCGCCAGCCTCAGGATTTCTGGAAACTCCCTGCATAGCGCCGTTAATTGCATTACCCATTGCCAAGCCGGTACCAAGAGCAGCAATACCTATTGCAAAAGCACAGGCAATAGCCATAACGGCAGCAGCATAGAGACCTGCGGCTGCACCAGAGCCGTCACCTGCAAAGGCCATTGATGAAAAACCTGTTACCAGTGTAAATGCCATAATCGCCACAACATTTCTCTTTAACATAAAAAATCTCCCTTCGTTTAAATATTTTGTATTAAAACTTTATTCATTTACATTTATTTTAATGTGCTTCTTCCATGGCACCTGCAAAATACACTGTTGCCAGCAGCATAAATACAAGGGCTTGAACAAAACTAACAAGTATTCCGAGGAACATTATGGGTAAAGGCGCGAGGTAAAGACCGGCAATAGCAAAAAGTATCCCAAGTATTTTTTCCTTGCCGAAGATATTACCGAAAAGCCTGATGGTAAGAGACATAACCCTCGCAAGATGTCCGATTATTTCAATAGGCAGCATTATGGGTGCTATAATCGGTACCGGGCCTATAAAATGTTTAACATATTTAATCCCGTGATATTTTATGCCTATATAGTGAGTATAGAAAAATGTTGCTAAGGCTAAAGCAACAGTGGTGTTTGTGTCTGCCGTGGGAGAAAAGAACCCGGGGATAAGACCTATAAGGTTGCATACAAAGATATAAAGAAAAATAGTTGCAATAAAGGGCAGGAATTCTTTACCTTCAGGGCCTGTAATACTGAGCATGAAATCTTCGATGCTGCCAACAGTAAACTCAAGAAAGGACTGTCCTTTTTCCGGGACCAGCTTAATTTTACGGGCAAGGTAGAGACCGCCGGCAAGCATAATTATAATAACAAACCATGAATGTGTAACATGCTGAAACCTATGGGCAAGATGTTCATAGCCAATCGATGCCAGCAATTCTGTGATCAGATAAAAATGATGTTCCACCTTAATTATGCCTCCCCGCCTTTTGTCTTAAGGCCATGCATATACCCAATATAAATATTGCAATAACACTTGTTGACAATCCTATAGTCAGGCCAACCGGGTGTACCAATTGATACTTCAAAAGGAAAAAAATAATTAAGCCTAAAACTAAAAGACGAAAATAATAATTTAAAAAAACTGCTGCTTTCCGTTTTCTCTTTCTGAAATCAGAACCAAAGGCCTTTTTAAGAGTGTGCTGCAAAGCCATAAAATTAGCGATGCTCGTTACTCCGCCGGCAATTATGCCCAGCGTCTGGAAATTATTTAATATAAAGTAACCTATTGAAGAAAGAACCAGCAGAACAACCAGGTTAATTTTCTTCAGATCTCCATAGATTAATTCCCATTCCACTTTATTCGCCGCTTATCTCTTTTGCTTTTTTATACATATAAAAAAGGTTTCTGAAGGCTGCGACAATCCCGAAAATCAAAAAAATTATAAAGAACCAGGGCCCGGTACCAAACTTTTTATCGAGGAAGTAACCCACTAAAACCCCAATTGCAATGGAAAAGCCCATTGCCATCCCTGCAGTACTCAGGACACCCAGAGTGCGAAACATTTTTTTTGTATCATCGTCCATAAAAAAGCAGGATTCATCCTGTTTATGATCTCTTTGACGCGCTTTCTATCACATATTTTGAAATAAAGTCAATATTCTTTCGCCCACTATGTACCGATTTTCACATAATTCAACCGGTCTTTATGCCTTTAGCCCCTTAAAACACTCTGATGCTGTTTCAATTGTTTTTTCAATAATTTCATTATCATGGGCAATTGAAACAAAGCTGGCTTCAAAAGCGCTCGGAGCCAGATAGACACCCCGATCAAGCATATTTTTGTAGTATACCTTAAACATCTCTGTATTGCCTGCCTTTGCGGAAGCAAAATCTGTTACCGGATCTTTAGTAAAAAATATGGAACCGAGAGATGCTATATGGTTCAATACAATATCCACACCGGCATTCGCGGCAGCATCTTTTAATCCTTTGAAGAGCATATTTCCCTTTGCTTCAAGATCTTCATATATTTTTCTGTCTTTAAGGATATTAAGGGTGGCAAGACCGGCGGCCATTGCAAGGGGATTACCGGAAAGAGTACCGGCCTGATAAATTCCTCCCTCTGGCGCCATATTTTCCATAATCTCTTTTTTACCGCCGTAAGCCCCTACCGGAAGCCCTCCGCCAATGATTTTACCAAGGCATGTAAGGTCAGGCATAATATTGAAATACTCCTGCGCGCCTCCGGGGCGTACCCGAAAACCGCTTATAACCTCATCAAAAATCAAAAGAGATCCGTTTTCACTTGTGAGTTTTCTTAAGCCCTTTAAAAATTCAACATCAGGGATAACAACTCCCATGTTGGCAGGTATGGGTTCAACAATAACTGCAGCAATATCTTTTGAATATTTCTCAAATGCCTTTTCAGCACTTTCAAGATCGTTAAATGGGATTGAGATGGTATATTCAGCCGTTTTTTCAGGGATTCCCGGACTTCCGGGTATAGCCAGTGTAGCAACTCCGCTTCCTGCCTCTACAAGCAGACTGTCCGCATGGCCGTGATAGCATCCCTCAAACTTGATAATGATATTTCTTTCTGTGTAGCCCCTTGCAAGACGTATTGCACTCATTGTTGCTTCTGTACCTGAATTTACCATCCTTACCATTTCAATGGACGGAACCATTTCAATAATAGTATCAGCCATTTCAACTTCGATTGCTGTAGGTGCACCATAGCTAGTACCAAGGGGCAGTTTCTCGCTGATGGCCTTAAGTATTTCAGGGTGGCTGTGTCCCAGGATCATAGGCCCCCAGGAGCAGACATAGTCTATATATTTTTCACCGTCTTCATCCCAGAGGTAACAGCCGTCTGCCTTTGAAATAAAAAGAGGGTCGATTCCCACAGATTTACACGCACGTACCGGGCTGTTGACACCTCCCGGAATAGTTTTTAAAGCCCTGCTAAATAGAGAATTTGATTTTTCTCCCATTTATTAAACTCCGTATATTTAATAATTTAAGTTGTTAACTTATGGTTTTTGGTTTTGATAAAAATCCTTAACCTTGTACCCTGCACCTGGTTTTAAAAATACTCCATACTTGTTTTTTTGAATTCCTTCTCGCTGAAAAGAAGAGAATATTCTGTCATGCCGGTATTTTCCGACATGTTCTTTGCTGTTTCACAGCACTCTTCTCTCGTATCTCCATGTATCATTGTATACAGGTTGTATTTCCAGTCCTTTTGAGGGCGCCTGTGATAGCAATGGGTAACCTCCCTGAAGCCGGCCATTATGCGGCCTGTTTCATCTATTTTATCTTCCGGGATTACCCAGGCAACCATTGCATTGGCGCTGAACCCGGCCTCCTGATGGTAAAGAGTTGCACCAAAACGCCTGACAACACCTTTTTGAACCATTGACTCTATTCTTTTTATTATTTCATCTTCGCTGGCTCCCAGCTGCTCGGCAATCTTTTCATAGGGCCGCGGAACAACAGGAATATTCTTTTGAAGTATACTGATTATTTTTTTATCAAGTTCATCTATCATTAGTAGTTTTCCGGATATTTTACGAAAGTTATTGAGTTAATACTAACTAGTAAAATTTTTCATATATTTCAATAATAATCGGGGTTTTACATATCTCAAAACATTCACATGAAGAATACTGGAGAATTGCAGCCCGATTATGGTATAAATTTATCTTATGACTTACAGGGACTGATAAAATGATAAAAGGTTATGAAAAACTAATTGAGGAAAAGATAAAAAAAGCACAGGAAAACGGCGAGTTTGACAACCTTCCGGGCAAAGGCAAACCGCTTGACCTTGAAGATGAAAGAAGAATACCCGAGGAACTCCGCCTTTCACACAAGATCCTTAAAAACGCCAATTGCCTGCCGCCGGAGCTTGAACTTAGAAATGAAATAAGCCAGATGACCGAACTACTGGGAGGTATTCCTGATGAAGCGGAAAAATACAGGCAGATCAAACTGATAAACCTGAAGATAACCAGGCTTAACATGATGGGACATTCTTCACCACTGCTGGATCAGGATCAGATTTATTTTAAAAAGATTATTGAGAATATGGATAAAAAGAAAAACACATGATGAACAGACTACCCCCACTTCTTTTTTTCCTCTTCCTTTAAAACCCGTCTTAAGACCTTGCCGACCATTGTAGTAGGGAGTTCATCTCTGAATTCAATATAGGTTGGAATTTTATACTTTGCCATTTTATTTTTTGCCCAGTTTCTTATGTTGTCAGGAGACACCTGACCTTTCTGATCCGGGGTAAGAACTATAAATGCCTTCACAGCCTCTCCTCTTTCACTGTCAGGAACACCTATAACTGCTGCATCCTGAACCGCAGGATGGTTATAAAGCAATCCTTCAACCTCGGCAGGAAAAATAGCAAAACCCTTTACCTTAATCATATCTTTTATGCGGTCACGTATTATTGTATAGCCTTCGCTGTCAATGCATGCAATATCTCCGGTATAGAGCCAGCCGTCGCGTAAAACCCTGGCGGTTTCATCCGGCTTGTTCAGATACCCTTTCATAATCTGCGGCCCCTTAATAACAAGCTCGCCGGTATATTTATCCACCTCTTCCAGCTGCTCCCGGCTTAATCCCCCTGCAGTTGCCACCGGAAAAGGAAGTCGGCAGAGCTCCTGTTCTCCTGTTTCCCTGTCCATGATTTTTATCTCAGTATCAGGAAATGGAAGACCGATGGTTCCAAGTTTGCGGTTTCCATATATGGGATTCGCATGGGTTACAGGTGACGCTTCACTTAATCCGTATCCTTCAACGATAATCGATACGGTAATTTCTTCAAATCGGTTCTGCACTTCTATTGGTAAAGGACCGGCACCGGATACAGCCATTCTCATTCTGTTAAGTTTATATTCGCTTACCTTTGGATGGTTGTTTATCTTGTTAAAAAGCACTGCCACCCCTGGCATAATAAGCCCTGAACCGCTGGTATACTTTTCTACTGCCTTGAAAAATTCGGTCATGTCTGCAGGGGGTCTTGGAAAGAGGAGCTGGAAGCCGCCCAGCCGTATTGACAGGTTCATTACAACGGTCATGGCAAATGCATGAAAAAGAGGCAGAATGCCCACAAGACAGGTAACATCATCTTTTTTCCACAGCCATGCATCACATTGAGCAGCATTTGCTACAAGGTTTTTATGAGTAAGCATCGCCCCCTTGGGAAGCCCTGTTGTACCTCCTGTATACTGGAGAACTGCAATATCTTCAGGAGAAACCTTAATAAGCGGCGGGACAGGTTTTGCCTTCAGAATATCTGTCATTTTTAATGCATTTGAAGGGAGCTTTCCTGTCGGGATTTTTCTTAAAAGTTTTCCTAAAAACACCTTTATTTTGGAAAAACCGCAGAGATCAACGATGTTGGTCCCTATAACTGTTTTTACACAGGGAGTTTTTATTCCTTCGGCAACATCTTTGAATATAGAATCAAGCACAATAACAGTACTGGCTCCGGAATCCTCTATCTGATGCCTTATTTCAAGAGATTTATAGGTCGGGTTTATTGCTGTAACAACAACACCCAGCAGCTGACATGCATAAAAGGAGATAACATACTGATAGGAATTTGGAAGTATCAGAGCGCACACATCACCTTTTTTAAGACCTGTGTCTGACAGCCCCTTTGCCATTCTTTTTACCATATCCCATAAAGTAATATAGTCCATACTGGTATCAAGAAATACTATGGCTGTTTTGTCTCCATGTTTTTTTACGGATTCTTCAAGAATCTCTGCAAGTGTTGAGTCCGGATAAGTAAGGTATTTATCTACCTGGGGGGGCCAGTGTTTGTGCCAGGGCCTGAACCCTGAAGGTTTCTCAGACATCTGTTCTCCCTATTTGTCAACGTTAATGCTGCCTGTAATCTCCTGAATACTGCCTATTCCTTTTCGTTCGCAGTATTTTATTAAACCGTCAATAATATCAATGCTTGCCTTTGGGTTAACAAAGTTTGCAGTCCCTACCTGCACTGCGCTGGCGCCTGCTATTAAAAATTCAATGGCATCTTCAGCAGTCATTATACCGCCAATCCCTATGACTGGTATTTTTACAGCTTTTGCCGCCTGGTACACCATATGCAAAGCAACAGGTTTTATCGCAGGGCCGGAAAGGCCTCCGGAAACATTACCCAGCTTCGGCTTTCCGGTTTCTATGTCAATAGCCATACCGGTAAGAGTGTTTATCAGGGAGATACAGTCTGCACCTGCCTGTTCAACCGCCTTTGCAAGTACAGTAATTTCAGAAACATTCGGGGTAAGCTTTACAATAACAGGCTTATCAGTATTACCTGCAACAGCTTCGGTTACCCTGGCGGAAACTTCAGGGTCTTTACCAAATACCAGCCCGCCTTTATCAACATTGGGGCAGGAAATATTTATTTCAACGGCATCAACTCCGTCAACACCCTTCAGGACTCCGGCAAGCTCCGCATATTCATCAATGCTGTGCCCGTATATATTTACTATGGTCTTTGTATCAAGAGTTTTTAAAAAGGGAAGTTTTTCCTTCAAAAACCCATCTATGCCTAAATTGGCAAGCCCTATAGCGTTAAGCATGCCGGCAGGTGTTTCAACAATCCTGGGCGGCGGGTTGCCCGGCATGGGTTTAAGAGAAATTCCCTTCACAACAATACCACCAAGCCGGTTGAGATCAATAACGGAATCAAACTCCTTACCGTAGCCGAATGTTCCTGATGCTGTCATCACAGGATTTTTAAGATTGAGGTTTCCCAGTTTTACCGAGATATCAGGACCATCTGTCATTTGCTTTCCCAGTCTATGTTATTCATGTCAAACACAGGCCCTTCCTTGCACACATGCAGATAGGGCGTTTTGACAGCTGTAAGATCAGATTTAACAACACAGCCCTGACATGCTCCAAGCCCGCAGGCCATAAATGTTTCCATGGATACCTGGCATGGAACATTATTTTTAAGACATTCGTCCCTTACGGCCTTCAGCATCGGGTGAGGACCGCAGGTATAAACACATGTATCATCAGGCTTGTACTGTTCGAGCTTTTCGGCAAGAAGTCCGGTTACGCGCCCGTCATATCCGGCAGATCCGTCATCCGTGGCAATCATATGTTCTGCATCAAACCCTGCTGTGCCCGGATCAATTATTTCACCGGAGGTCCTGAACCCTGATAAAAAATGAATTTTTGCTGACTTGTTTTTCTGATACAGGAACAGTAAAGGAGCAATGCCTATACCGCCGGCCACAAGAAAATTTTCCTTAAGCGGATCAGGTGTACTGAAACCTTTTCCAAGCGGGCCCAGAACGGAAATGGAATCTCCTGCATCTTTATATGTCAAACCTTTAGTGCCCTTGCCCACAACCTTGTACAGTATCTTTACTACATCTTCGCCTTCAACTCCGCAGATGGAAAAGGGACGCCGCAGCGATGGATCAAAGCCTTCATTGATTCTCAGCATTACAAACTGGCCGGGAACCGCTTCACTGGCTATTTCCGGTGACGAAAACCGTATCAGGTATGTGTCGGGCGCAACCTGATTATTGGATAATATTTTACATAATTTCTCTATCATAGCCCGTGCACGTTATATTATTATTACGATGATTTAAAGAAAAAAGTTAACATGATATAAAGACTGTTTTAAAGATCCGGAGCAAACAGTAAAGGACGCGCAGCGGGGGCTTTTTTCTTGACACAGCTGCATGTTTGCCAATAAACTCGCAGCCTGATTATCAACAATAGTCTCTTCACTTTAAATGTATTTCTCAATAGTTCCGTTATTCATACTTTACACCTGATGGGAGGGTAAAACATGAAAACAAGCCTGCTGTACCTGTATATTCTCTGTATTTTAACCGCTTTCAACCTGCCTCTTTTTGCCGGAGGCATTGACAACAGAAGCAATTACAGCGGAGAGTATGTAAGATCACTCAACAGGGCCGCTGCCAACAATTCCATTGATGCTATTGCCTATAACCCGGCAGGTGTCATGAAACTTGAAAGCGGATCACATGCAAATTTTTCTGTCCACTATGTCGGCAAGGATTATACAAACATAGTAGACGGAGAAAGACTGGAACAGGACACACCTTCACTTGTTCCCGCCCTCTTCGGAATGTATAAAACCGACAGATGGGCCGCCTACTTCGGTTTTACAATTCCTGCCGGAGGCGGAGAAGTTGATTATGATCAGGGCAACGCCACCACAAGAATCGGAGCAAACGCTCTCAGAAATACACTTAATGCAGCAGCAGGAACGGCTGTTTACAGCAGTATCGTAAATGAAAAACTTCATGCCGAGGGTTTTTATTACAGCCTAACAGTAGGAGGAGCTTATAAACTCAACGACCTTATCTCCTTCTCTGTAGCAGGCCGCTATATAGATGCTGTAAAAAAAGTGGATGCCACCTTTCAGCTGCTTCCTAACGAGACAGGTTCATTCCTCGGTCTGCCGGTAAGAACAACACTACTCGACTATGAAGACAAATCTGACGGCTGGGGATACATACTTGGACTGAGCTTTGATTTTAAACCCTTTTATCTCAGTATGAAGTATGAGTCGGAAACAGACCTGGATTTTGAGTACACCGTAAACAGGGACACAATAACAGGTCTTCCTGTGGGGCTGGGAGCTTTACAGGGAGTTATCAACGGCAGCATACACTCAAGAGATCTTCCCGCGTTATTTTCCGTTGGCCTGGCATATACGCCTGCACCAAAATTGCGAATCGACGCAAACTTTATATACTACTTTCATGAAGATGCAGAATGGAACGGTGCGGAAAACAATGTACAGGACGGATGGGATGCAGGTATCACTGTAGAATACGCTTTTCTTGAAAACCTTAAGGGGTCTGTGGGCTGGCTCCACACCCAGACAGGTATGGATGCTCAGTATGCTCTAAAAGAAGCACCCGAACTTGATGCAACGACAACAGGATTTGGAATTATTTATGATCCGTCGGACAATATGAGACTGGATTTTGGCATCGGATTTGTTTCATACCATGGAGACTCATATACAGATACATCATCCGGGTCGGCAATTGTTATCGGGCTTGATAAATCTGTTAAGATGTTTTCTGCTGGGATTGAGTATAAATTTTAAAACATCATCCCGCCAGAATTTTACCAAGCTTTGAAAGCTCATCATTTTTCCCGAGGGCAATCAGGGTGTCGCCTGTCTCAATGCGGGTTTCGGATGATGGATTGAATCCCATTTCGCCGGTCTTTTTTCTTATGGCCACTATGATGATATCCATCTCCTGCCTGATGCCCGAATCCATAAGCTTTAAACCGGCCAGCCTTGAGCCTTTACTGACCTTGAGCTCTTCCATTTCAAGCCCCATATCACGGTTATGAACCGTAAATTCAAGAAAGTCAGTAACAGCAGGCTTGGTAATTGACTGGGCCATTTTATGCCCGCCTATCGAATATGGAAGAAAAACCTTATCGGCCCCTGCCCTCAATAATTTTTTTTCCGATTTTTCTTCGTCAGCCCGTGCAATAATAAAGGCCGAATGATTAAGGCCTCTGGCAGTCAGTGTAATAAAAAGATTATCCGCATCTGAGGCAACAACCGATATCATACCCCTGGCCTTTTCTATACCGGCTTCAACCATAACATCCTCGCTGGTTGCGTCATCTATTATATAGGGAATAGATTCCGCATCGAGCATCTCTGTTGATTCAGGATTATTATCTATTACCACCATGGGAATCTTTTTTGATTTAAGCTCTTTGCAGATTACTCTTCCGATCCTCCCGAATCCGCAGACAATATAATGATCCTTTAGTGCTTTTATTTGCTGCTTCAACTTCTTCCTCCCGATAATGGCGCTGATTTTAAATTCAACTATTGCCTGTGTTGACAGCACTATAATGAACATTCCCATATAAATAAGAGCAATAGTAAATACCCTTCCAAGGATGCTCATCTCCCTTACTTCACCGTAGCCTACGGTAGTAATGGTAATAATTGTCATATAAAGGCTGTCGAAAAAAGGCCAGTCTTCAATTACCATATACCCGACCGAACCAAGGGTAACGGTAAAAAAAAGTATCAGAACGACCCTTATGATTTTGTATGGATTGCTGCTGGTGGTCTCTTTTGTGTCAATGCCTAACATATTGCCTCACAAATACTTTATACAGGTACCGGCATCAATTATCAGGTCTTTACAATGTCTACTTAGAAGGAGATGAACTAACCGCCTCTACAACATATTCACTCAGTGAATCCGGCGGATTGTTAAATATAATCATAAAAGGAACAGAATCCTGAGGAGCTATATCAACGTTGGAATTGTCCTTGCCAGCCTTCACTTCCATCCTGTCATCGATTTCATCAGCAGTAATATCTTTCAGGTCATGTTCCGAAAAAATATTGCCTGCATAAACGAGTTTGCGAAGAATTGGATTTCGGCTTTCATCTTCAAGGGTTCCCTTGATAAGGATATGACTTCTGGCTTCCGGGTAATTATTGATTATCCTTCCTTTTATTATAAGCAGCTGTCCAAGTTCATCAGTGTGGATATATCTGTCACTGCAGTCGACAATCTCAAGCTTCCTGCTTCCCGGATCAGTCACGGCTTCCTGCTCAACAGACTGCATACCAGCAGGTCCGTCAGGAAGAAGCCCTGGAGCAAAGAGATAAACAGCAAATGCTCCGAGCACTGCGGCAATAATAACAATAAGAAGAATTATGAGCAGGCCGGGTCGTTTACCCTTTTTCTTTTCTTTAGACACTTCAGGCTCAGGTTCCGGCTTTTGCTCTTCCTCTGTTTCAACTTCCTGGAGGTCTTCATTCAGGGCATTTTCAAATGCCTTGTCAAAATCATCATCAGCCTCTATTCCATCGGTGACAGCCTCGATGCTATCTTCTTCATCAAAAACCGGAGGGGAGTCCAGGTCAACTGTTTCTTCCAGTGCAGTGTTAAAATCATCCTCTTCAACTTCCGGCTCAGGAGGAAACACAGTAAAAATACTCTTACAGACTGAACACCTTACCCTGGAACCTTTTTCATTCAGGAGATTTTCATCAAGGTTGAATTTTGAAGCACATTTTTCACAATTTATAATCATTCATTGCCCCCGATTTTGCCTGAGACCTGCATTTGGGTATTAAGATACAAAGCAAATTTAAATTTTTTCCGGTTTCAATTGTTAATTCTTGGGATATTTTCAAATAGCTAATTTTCAATAACTTGTCAATAATACAATAAAAAACAATGTTATGGAGATAACGCCGGATAAAAAATACAGAATGTATTAAGCGCTATATCAGGGTATCTAATTTCAGACGGGTATTTTTACCTTGTTCCTGAAAGGGACTCCGGAAAAAAAAGTGTAAAAACGGTTCCTCCGGAATTGCGGCAGTCTTCCATATCTTTACAAAAGGCGCATCTTTCTATATTCCCGTAGCACACATCATTTTCTTCAGGTATATACATACACCTTTTTGACTGCATCTCTATGGTAAAGCTGTATTTATCCGAAAAAATCCTGGATCTTAAAAGATCTGCGCCTTTACCCCCTGCATTAAAATCAAAGGGTTTTTTGGAAGAATAATTCATTGTATCCTGAGTGGAAAAGAAGCCTTCAAAAATCCGCCGCTGAAAGTCTTCAGTTATCCCCACACCGTGATCCCTGATTACAAATTCACTCCCGCTGTTATCCGACCTTATGATTATCTCTATTTTACCTTTATCAGGGGTATTTTCTATTGCATTCTTAATAAGACCGGAAAACACTTTTTCAAGAACATCTACAGGAAGATGAACAGAAGGTGAACTTTCTGCATGAAGAGTAATATCCAAATCCCTGTGACTGAAATCAGGTTTCATGTCCTCAAGTATTTTAGCAGTAAATGATGCCAGTTCGATATCAACTGCCTCATCTTCACCTGGACCGAAAACATCCTCTATTTTTTTTCTCAGTTTTTCGACTATTTCGCCTTCTCCGAACTCTTCGGCAGCAAGCGCTTCAAGTTCATCAGAACATCCTTCGAGAAGAACGGAAAGAAGATGATAGCTTCTGAAATCTCCGTTTCTCATAATGTCTTCAACTTCATACTGAATATCAAGTATCCGTTCCAGATTTCTTCTGGCTCTTTTAAAGGTAGTTTCCCATGTTTCACTTGGAAGAGAAGAGAGTTTTTTTGCAATAATATTGAGCGTTGCAAGAAGAACGGCAACAGGAGTTTTGAGCTCATGTGACAGGTGATTAATTGCCTTGTCCTTTGCCCTGTTAAGCATTGTCACTTCATGATAGGCCTTTCTAAGTTCTTCCGAATAGCGGGCATTTTCAACCGACAGAGCAACTGACCCGGCTATCATGTTCATGAGTTCAACATCCGTATCGTCGAATGCCCCTTCTTTTTTATTTACCGCTGCAAGCACTCCGATAATCCTGTCATGACTTCTAAGGGGCACAAAAAGCATATTATTTGTATGTATATCCGCCTGTTCATCAACACCGGGGTAATAATCCGGCTCCTTGGATGAATCATGAACAACCGCAGGTATTCCGGTTTTTATAACCCTTCCGGTAATTGAATTTTCTGCAGGGAAGCGTACTTTTTTCACCCTGTATTTTGCATCCGATTCATCATATGCAGCACCGACAAAAAATATTTCGTTCCGCTCCTCATCCAGAAGAGCGACGGTTGCACTTTCAGTATTTAAAAGGCGTTTTGTTTCACTGCTGATATAATCCAGCAGTTCTTCAAGTATCGGGTACTGGGGCAGAGCAGTACTGATTCTCAGCAGAGTTTCATTGGTGCGCTCAAGCTTTTTTTCCTGGGTTATATCCCGTATTATTAAAATTACACCGGCGGATTCATCTTCACCGTCTTCCTCATAGGAATAAACCGCGCCGCGCATTATTACATCCAGTATCCGTCCGTCCTTTGTGAGTCTTTTTGTATCGTATCTGAAGAGCTTCTGCTTAAGAAGCAGTTCTCTGTTTTTGAGATCCTCTTCAATGAGATATTCCGGAACATATGGTATCTTTTTCCCCCTCAGTTCTTCCAGAGACCAGCCGAATGTAAGGGTAAAGGCAGGATTTAAAAAAACAACCATCCTTTCCATATTTGTTACAATCATGGGGTAGGGAACAAAATCAAGCAGGGTTCTTGCCATATGTTCAGCCCTTCTGCTAGCCTTTGATTCTTTTTCGTAGAGCTGTTCGGATTTCTTCAGGGCATTTATGGTTTTTATTTTCTGAGTGATGTCCCTGGCTATTCCCCTGAAACCTTTTTTTGTACCGTTGTCGTCCTTGATAAGAAACGCCGACAATTCAATGACTCTTGTCTTTCCTTCACTGTCAATTACCTCCCAGTGAAGATCGGAAACTTCATTGTGAGTCACCCATATTTTGGTGAAGGTTTCATATGCCATCCTGGCATTATCATTGTCCATAAACCGGCTGAAGTCGCGTCCCTGTATATCTTCTCCGGGATGACCGAGAATATTACTGAAAGCCTTGTTAAAATATATAAAATCGCCGTATATATCGGTTTCAAATACACCGTCACTGACCTGCTCTAAAAATATCTTATATCTTTCATCAAATATATCAGCGACATAGCTGATGCTTTTTCTGATGTTATCCTTTGATATTGCAGGGCCGTTCAGTTCTCCGGATTTACCGGCGATTATATTATTTTTATTGCTGGACATCTGACCTTAGCCTTTCAAAATAGTGGCCTGTTTTTTGCATAATTTTCATATATTTTGAGTATTTACAAAAGTTCTTTAATATATGCCGATATATGACCGAAATACAATTTAACTGTTATTTCACAAGCTACTGTGCTATATGATGGAATCACTTATATTACTGTTTTAAACTGATTTCAACATTAAGGCAACTTTGAAGTTCAGACAGAAGGCATGCCCTCCTGATTCTTCAGAGAGTAACTTTCTTATCGTATATCCGAATTATAGAATATATGTAATCCTTTTTTCATGGAACGTAGAGAAAAAATACCCAAGGCTACCATTACCAGGCTGTCACTTTACTACAGGCATCTCGAACTGCTTGAGTTTGACGGCTACCGGACTGTTGCATCCGAAAAGCTTGCCTGGCTGTGCCAGGTAAATCCGGCACAGGTCAGAAAGGACCTCGGCTATTTTGGTGAATTTGGAATAAGGGGAGTGGGTTACGATGTTATTGAACTGCAGAGGGAAATTAAAAAAATCCTCGCAGTAAACAGAGAATGGAAAATGGGGATAGCAGGCATTGGAAATCTCGGAATCGCCCTTCTTAAAAACCGGAATTTCGCTTCAAGAGGTTTTCGATTTGTTGCAGCATTTGACAACGACCCCGGCAAAATAGGAAATGAGCTTTCTTCAAAGCTCATTATCAGAGATATTAAGGAGTTAAAAAAATATGCAAAGGAGTGTGATATTGACATAGGTGTTATATCAACTCCATATTCCGGAGCACAGGAAACGGCCAACATGTTTTTTGACGCGGGCATAACTGCAATCCTGAATTTTTCGTCCGCGCAGATACAGGCATCTGCCGACTGCATTATTGAAAATATAGATTTTACAGTTAAGCTTGATATCCTCACCTATAAACTTAAAAATGAAATTTCCATATGATTACTGACTGTAAAATTAAATATTTAAATATAAGTGTCCGAAGGAATTTATTGAAACGATTATTGTCTTTTTTAATACTGCCTTTATTATTTATTGTACTCAGCGGTACGGCCCCTGCTTCTGATATCAAGGCCCCTCAAATTTTTTTCAAAGAAAAGACCTATACTGCCGATGAGGTTTTAGAAGGCACTCCGGTTGAACACACATTTTCAGTCTTTAACAGGGGAAACGCCGTCCTCAGGATAGAAAAGGTAAAGCCGGGTTGACACTGCACGGTTGCCAATTTTGATGAGGCTATCCCGCCGGGCGGCGAGGGAAAAATAACTGTAAAAATAGACACTTTAAATACCTGGGGTAGATTTAACAAGGCCATAAGAGTATACAGCAACGACCCTAAAAACAGGCGCGAACAGCTGATGATGAAAATATCAATAAGGCCGATAATAAAACTCGTACCTTCAGCAAATATTACTATAAGGGCTAAGCAGGGAGAATCCAGGAGTGCGGATGTTTTTATTTCTTCAGGGATTGATAAACCTCTGAAAATATTTCATTTAAAAGACTCACTGAGTGACGGAAGAGTGAAATACAGCATTGAAACGGTTGAAGAGGGAAAGCAGTATAAAATACATTTTGAAAACAACCCGGATATGCCGGGAGATAAGAAAGGTGAACTGCGGCTTGGTACAAATTATAAGGAGAAACCGGAAATAAGGATCCGTATCTGGTCAAGGATAAGTCCAAACAGGTAAAGTTAACGGGTCTGGACGGCTTTTAAACCGTAAAATCAAAACAATATAGATTTATACATAATACAACAATATTAGAGAGTTTTATGAAAAAAGATAATGCATTACAGATTGAGTTATATACCGACGGAGCATGCAGCGGAAACCCCGGCCCGGGAGGTTATGGAATCCTCCTGAAATACGGCGACCATACAAGGTGTATTTCGGGTTATGATCCCGACACGACAAACAACAGAATGGAAATGATGGCTGTTATTGAAGGATTAAAGGCCATAAAAAAAACAGGTAATGTAAAAGTCGTATCAGACTCGTCTTATGTAATAAAAGGCATGACTGAATGGATAAAGGGATGGATAAAGAGAAACTGGGTAAACTCCCAGAAGAAACCCGTTTTAAACAGAGACCTGTGGGAAGAGCTGATTAAATACAGCGCCCCTCACAAGATTGATTGGGTCTGGGTTAAGGGACACCATGGACATGCTGAAAATGAAGAGTGCGACAGGATGGCAAGAGAAGCAATAATGAATAAAAAGGGTATAGATACAGGGAATTAGAATTGAATTTCCAGAAAAAGTTATCTAATATTGAATAGTTGACGATAAAACAAAAATATGTAATTTTAATTTTATTTAATTGAAGAACCCTTTTTTAAAACATTTATACTAAGGGGTATTAATATGAGATGTCCAAAGTGCGGCTATATTAGTTTTGATCATAACCAAATATGCCCAAAGTGTAATAAAGATATTTCGGATGAACAGGCAAAACTAAATCTGCCCGCCTATAAGATAAAACCTCCTTCACTGTTAGGGATGCTGGTAGGCTCAGGAGACGAGTCCAATTTTGGTTTCAACATGGATAACGGCTCTGCAGTGAACAGGGCTGAAATGGACCTTGATTTTGATGATTCGTCAACAATGGTTGATAATGACGGCATTGATTTCAATGAAGACGAGCAGGAACTGGAGATAAGCCTGTCTGATGACTCCGGAGAATACGAACTCCCTGAAATAAATCTCGATGACGAATCAGAGGAGATGCCTGAAATAGAGTTCAGCAGCGGGGATTCTGATCTGTCAGATGAAATGACCGGGGAATTGGATGAAGGGATTGACGGTTTAATATTGTCTCCTGAAAAGGAAACAGGCGATGATCTGGAGATCGACCTGGGAGAGCTTTCAATTGAAGACACAATGGACGACCCCGGTGAAATATCATTTGATGACTCATTAGCCATGAAGGATACAGCAGATGATATCAGCCTTGAAGAAAGCTCCGAAGACGCTCTGGATATCCAGGATATTTCAATTGAAGATATAAGCCGGGATGCTCAAAAACCTGTTGAAGATGAAACAGCAATTGAGCTGGATGTAAGCGACCTTAAAATAAATTCCACCGGAGAGCTTGAGATAAACTCAATCCCGGATGAAGTATTTGGGATACCTGATCAGGAACCAGAGATTGAAGCTATCGGAAACAGCGAAACTGATTCCATTGAAATTTCAGACCTGACATTCGACGACGAAGAAGAGTCATCACAGACCGAAAATGAGACCTACGGCTCAGCCATTGAAGATGAAGAAGACAGCCTTGATCTTTCTGACCTGACATTTGATGAGGATGACGAACCAGACGATGAGGGAGAAAGCCTGGACCTGGGCGATCTTGCCATTGAAGATATTGACATATCTTCGGATGACGAAGAAGGGCTGGATATTTCGGATCTTACTTTCGATGATGCAGATGATGTTGACAATCAGCAGCAGGAAGCAATGATTCCCGGATCAATAATAAAAGATGAAGAAGGGGATCTTGATCTGGGTGATCTTGCTATTGAAGACACTGATGATGATATATCCCTTGATGACTTAGACCTTTCGGATATTTCCATTGATGCTTCGCCGACAGATACAGATATTGATCTCGACAGTAAAGAGACAGGCGAACTGAAAATATCAGGTCTTGAGCTGGATATCCCTGAAGATGACTCCGCCTCCGAAGGAGAAAAAACCGTGGTAATGGAAGAAACAGCTTCCATGGATGCAGGCAGGCTTGATTCAGTCATAAGTGATGAGACAATAGATAGTTTCGAACTTGACCTTAATGATATTTCAATAAACGAAGAAGAAAACTCCGATGGAGACATGACCTTTGACCTGGAAAATCTCGATCTTGATCTGGATCTTGACCTCGATGACCCGGATGATAAAAATTAATTTCCGGGTATAAATCAACCGCTTATGATCATGATTTTAAAGTGTTAGAAGTCAGTATCAAGTTTAATAAAAAGGAATTAATATTTTTTTAATTTTCAGCTTGACCATCATAAAAGGAAAGGTTATAAGAGCGTTTCACAACTTGCCGAGATAGCTCAGTCGGTAGAGCAGAGGACTGAAAATCCTCGTGTCCACAGTTCAATTCTGTGTCTCGGCATCTTACGATTATAACAAGGCTGTTTCACTTTAAGGTGATTCAGCCTTTTTCTTTTTTATCTGAAATTTCCCGCAAACAGCTCTTTCATTCAGCTCTCCTGTATCAGAGGCTGACTTAGAAATCAGAAAGACAATACCCACCCGAAATGTTTTTCTTTTATTTTGGACAGCAGTGAAGTTAAGTATTATTATTTTACTTTAAAATATAAGCAGAGGCAGAAATGGCAAAAAAACTTTTTCCTCTTACTATTCTCTTTATTATTAATATTCTGACTTTTTTTAATGCATGCGGAGCAGATAAACTGCCTGAAAAATCCATAGTAAAAATAAGACAGGCTCGAGCGGCAGGTACATTTTATCCTGACAGCAGAAACATCCTGGATAAAACAGTTAACAGCCTGCTTGATGAAGCACAGAAAATTAATAACAGCGGAATAATCTGCGCCGCAACAGCACCTCATGCAGGGTATGTCTTTTCCGGCCGGATAGCAGCATGCACCTTTAAAAACATCCGGGATATGGATTTTGAAACAATTATTATTATAGGCCATGATTCATATCAGGATGCAGTAGCCTACACCTGCCCGGTTGATTACTTTGAAACGCCCATGGGCAAAATAAAGGTGGATACGGAAATAGTTGAAAAACTGCATGAATTTAACAGGGGAATAAAACCCGCGGCGTCAATTCACAGCACAGATCATACGATAGAGGTCCAGCTGCCGTTTATACAGGCCATAAAAAAGGAGTGTAAAATAGTTCCTTTACTTTTTGGGCTTCCATCCCCTGAAAACTGCAGGATACTGGCGGATGCAATAAAACATGCTTCAGAAAATAAAAAAATATTTGTTCTTGCCAGCACGGATATGTCCCATTACCCCACCTGGGAGGATGCAAATAAAATGGACAGTCTAACCCTTGATGCTGTTAAAAGCATGGACATAAACAGATTTTTCAAACATGTTTACACTCAGATGAAAACACCCGAACTGCCCGGATTGAGGACTGCAATATGCGCCAGCGGAGGCGTCGGCACTGCCATGCTGCTGGCAAAAGATATGGGAGCTGAAACTGCAGAAGTATTAAAATATGCAAATTCAGGCGATGTAACAGGAGGAGATAAAAAGCGGGTTGTGGGTTATTCATCTGTTCTGTTCATAAAAAAGTAAAAATACACATTCTTACTTATTTAACAAAAAGATGCTTTTTGTTTTAATGACGTGATTATAAATAATTATCGACTACCACTGCAACAAGGAGACGGCAGATGCGAGAGCGAATAGCAATAATTGACGGAATCCGGACACCAATGGCTCCGGCAGGAAAAGGTTTAAAGGATATACAGGCCGATGATCTTGGGACCTTTGCTGTAAAGGAAGTAATTGCAAGAACCGGAATTGATCCTGATATCATTGATGAGCTGATCATGGGCAATGTGGCACAGCCTTCACATGCAGCTAATATTGCCCGTGTTATATCTATGAAGTCCGGGCTTCCCCTAAAAATGCCCGCCTCCACAGTTGCCAGAAACTGCGCTTCGGGCATGGAGGCAATCACCGGCGCTGCAGCAAAGATCCTTTCAGGCGAAGGAGAAATTTACCTGGCCGGCGGTACAGAGTCCATGAGCAACATTCCCTTTATGTTCAAAGAACAGATGAAAGAGTATTTCATCAATCTTGCAGGAGCAAAAAACTTTTTGGATAAACTTAAAGCTGCCGTATCTTTTCCCTTTACAGCTTTAGGCCCTGATATAGCAATCGTGAAAGGGTTAACTGACCCTGTAAGCGGGCTTATCATGGGAATGACAGCAGAAAACCTTTCACGTGAGTTTCATATCCTCAGGGAAGAACAGGACGAATATGCCCTGTTAAGCCATACAAAAGCACTCGCCGCAATGGAAGACGGAACCCTGGCAGAAGAGATTATACCTGTCCCGATTCCGCCTGATTATAAAGCTATGGTCAAGTCGGATCAGGGACCAAGAAAAAACATTACAATAGAAAAATTAAAATCACTTAGACCCTATTTTGACAGGCAGAATGGAACAGTAACCGTGGGCAACTCATGTCCGGTTACAGACGGCGCCTGCATGATGCTGGTTATGAGCGAAGCAAAAGCAAAGGAACTTGGCTACACACCTCTTGGCTTTTTAAGAGAATATACATATGCAGGGCTTGAGCCGGAACGTATGGGCCTGGGCCCGGTTTATGCCACCAGCAAACTCTTAAATAAAATGAATGCATCTATGAAAGATTTTAACCTGGTAGAACTTAACGAGGCCTTTGCAGCCCAGGTTATCGCAAATGAAAAGGCCTTCGACTCAAAGGAATTTGCAAATAAGTACCTGAATCAGGAAAACCCAGTAGGGTCTCTTGACCGTGAAATAATGAATGTCAACGGAGGGGCCATTGCACTCGGGCACCCTGTCGGAGCAACAGGAGCAAGGCTTGTACTTACCCTGCTCAAAGAACTTAACCGGCGGAACATGAACACAGGACTCGCAACCCTCTGCATAGGCGGAGGCATGGGTGCCGCACTATTTCTGGAGGTGGCATAATGAATAAAGCCGTTGAATTAAAAATTGAAGGAAATTACGGATATATAATCTTTAATGATCCTGAAAAACGCATGAACCTTCTGACATCACCTGTTATGAAAGAACTGGAGAGAATTATAGACCATGATCTCCCGAAAAACTCCATTGATGCTCTGATTTTTAAAAGCTGCAAACCCGGATGTTTTATTGCCGGGGCAGATGTCAACGAAGTAAAAAACCTGAAGGATCAGGAAACTGCGGCAGCTGATTCCAGGGCAGGCCAGGAGATTTTCAGCAAGATTGAAGCCCTTGATGTTAATACGGTCGCGCTTATAGACGGTGTATGCCTTGGCGGCGGATTTGAATTAACTTTAGCCTGTAACTACAGGATAGCGACTGACAGCAAAAAAACAAAAATCGGCCTGCCGGAAACAAAACTTGGTATACTGCCCGGCTTTGGCGGAACCAACCGTTTACCTCTGCTGTGCGGCCTGAGCACTGCCCTTGATATAATCGTTAAAGGAAAGATCGTTGATGCTGACAAAGCCCTTAAATTAAAGATGGTGGACAGGGTAATACCTGCGGAATTTATCGTAGAAAAGCTTGCGGAATTTCTTAAATTAATAGCATCAGAAAAATTAAGGGAACAGATAATCTCGCGCCGGAAACAGAAAAAGCCTCTCGCAAAGATTCTGGATAATACAAAACCAGGCAGATCATTTCTTGTAAAGACGGCAGAAAAAAACATCCTGAAACAGACAAAAGGAAAATACCCGGCACAGCTTGAAGCGCTTAAGGTAATGGAAAAAGCAGCATCAGGAGAACAGGCATTTGAAGATGAAAGTGAAGCATTCGGGAGGCTTATGGCCTCAAATGTCACTGAAAATCTTCTGAACCTCTATTTTATTTCACAGGAAATAAAAAAAGACCCGCAGATTGATTACACGGGAGAAGAAAAAAATATCAGGCAGGCGGCAGTAGTAGGAGCCGGGGTTATGGGCGGAGGAATATCATGGCTGTTTTCAAACGGTGATATGCCTGTAAGGATGAAGGATATCTCATGGGATGCCATAGAGCTGGGATATTCCAGCATAGGTAAAATCTATAAAAACCTTGAAGCTAAAGGAAAACTGAGCCCGCGGGAAGCAGGTTTAAAAAAACATAAAGTAACAGGCAGTATTGATATGCTAGGGCTTGAAAAAAATGACCTTGTAATAGAAGCTGTTTTTGAAAACAAAGAAGTTAAAAAAAAGGTGTATGCAGAACTTGAGGATATACTCCCTGAAGATACCATCATTGCAACCAATACCTCTTCCATACCCATAACAGAGCTCGCCGCAGATTTAAAACATCCGGAACGTTTTATCGGCCTGCATTTTTTTAACCCTGTTGACAGAATGCCCCTTGTTGAAATTATCTCAGGAGAAAAAACATCGCCCCAGACTGTTTTCACCCTTATAAAGCTGATGAAAAAACTCGGAAAAACGCCTGTACATGTCGGGGACTGTTATGGTTTTTTAATTAACAGGGTACTGCTTCAATATCTGAATGAAGCAGGAAAACTCCTTGAAGAAGGCGTTGAGGCAGAGCGGATAGACCGCGTGCTGACGGATTTTGGCATGCCCATGGGTGCTTTTCTTTTAATGGATGAAATAGGGATAGATGTAGGCTTTAAAGTGGCAGAGATTCTTGAAAAGGCTGAAGGAACTGACTTTGAAATGGCAAAGGTCTTCAGGCTTCTTGGTGAAAATAAAAAATATCTTGGTAAAAAAAGCGGGGCAGGTTTTTATATCCACGGGAAAAACAGAAGAATTAATCCGCCTGTTGCAAGACTGATCAAACAGAAAATAGTAAAAGAAAATGTTCAGTACGGTGATCATGACATAATTCACCGCTGCCTGGGAATGATGGTTAAAGAGCTGGCATCCGCAATAGAAGAAGGCATTATAACCAATCCCGGATACGCAGACCTTGCATTTATAATGGGAACAGGTTTCCCGGCATTCCGGGGCGGACCTTTAAAATGGCTTGATGAATTCGGCATAAAACACATGGTAACCGTGCTTGAAAATCTGGCTGCTGAAAAAGGGAAAGCCTATGCGCCTCCGGCGCTGCTTAAAAGCATGGCGGAAAAAGGTGAATCTTTTTACAGCATAAAATCCGATCAGGGTAATTGAGTTTAGGACTCCATTGGTAACAAGTTAAAAAATATTGAAATTACAATACACAAAGAGGGTAAACAGATATTGAGACGGTAATGGCATCATTTTTCAGGACACGATCAAATTATCTTTGTACCATGTATTTATTTTAAGAGGTAAACGATTATCAGGGCGGGTATAATCTAAGTACAATTACCTCTTAAAAATTAAACACTGCAACCCTGGGTGCAGGTTATCAAATGATCGCATCCTGAAAAAAAATGCCATTACCTGCTTTTCCCGGGAGCAAAGTAAAGATAAGTAAATAAACAGAGGCGAATACCGGCTCAGGTGGAGGTGTTGGGCTTTTCTCAAAGATGTATCTGTTTATAACCGGCAGGACATTTGTGTGTTTGGATTTTTAAGGATTGTGTACCTACTCTCTTCAACCATGATATTGTAATCCTTAAAAACTCAAGCAATTGTATAATGCGGATCAGATATATCTTTGAGAAAAGTTCAGCGCCGTAATTTAAGATCCGCAAAGCAACTAATAAGCAGGGAGAGTTCTTAGTTTTAAAGCATCTGATATGGATCAATATCTATCATCATGCTGACACCGCTTCTTTTAATTATGTTTCCGGAAATCTCCTTTACCCTGCCTAAAAAATAGTGAAGCAGACTGCTGTTTTTGCACTTAATAAGTATCTGCCACCTGTACTTACCCCTCAGCTTTGAGAGTGGCGCCTCTGCAGGCCCCAGCACCTGTATCTCTTTTCCCTTTTTGGGCCAGCTTTCGAGGATGCTTTTCATTTCTCCGGCTATCTCCTGTGCAATGGACTTGGTTCTGCCCAGCTCATTACCGGAAAACCTTATGCATGCAAGATAACCGAATGGCGGATAGCTTAACAGTTCACGAAGCTGAACTTCGTGTTCATAAAAGCTTTTATAGTCATGTTTTTTTGCGGCTTCGATCGCATAGTGAGAGGGGTTAAAGGTCTGAATAATAACCTGTCCAGGATCAACACCGCGCCCTGCCCGTCCTGCCACCTGGGACAGAATCTGAAAGGTACGCTCCCCGGCTCTAAAATCCGGAAACCCTAAAGATAGATCTGCGGATATAACACCCACAAGGGTTACATTGGGAAAGTCATACCCCTTGGTTACCATCTGTGTACCTACCAGGATATCCATCTCCTGATTGCTGAAACTTCTTAAAATCTTGTTTATCTGCCCTTTTTTTCTGGTGCTGTCCCTGTCAAACCTTGCTATCCTTGCTCCGGGTACACTTTCCACCAGCTCCCTTTCAAGCTTTTCAGTGCCGAAGCCGTATGGAATCATCCCCTCATGCCTGCATGACGGGCATCTGTTATCCGGTGTAATCTTAAATTCGCAGTAGTGACAGGTAAGCTCCTTCGCATTCATATGATAAGTAAGGGTAAGGTCACAGTTAGGGCATTTTACCGATTCACCGCATGCAGGGCAGAGATAAATCCGGCTGAAACCTCTCCTGTTTAAAAACAGTATTGCCTGCTTTCCCTTTTCAAAGTTTTCCACAAGGGCATCTTTTAAAGCCGGGCTTAAGAGCTGTTTTTTGTCAAAATTTTCCAGCTCGGACAGAGACTTCATATCTACAATCCTGATATCGGGCAGAGGTCTTTTTTCTACCCTTTCAGGCATGCTTACAAGGCTGTAATGTTTTTTATCCGTATTGTGAAATGACTGGACAGATGGGGTACCGGACCCGAGAATCACCACGGCATTTTCCATTTTACCCCTTGCAACTGCCGCATCCCTTGCCTGGTAGCGTGGCGATTCCTCCTGCTTGTAGGACGAATCATACTCTTCATCCACTATTATAAGACCGAGACGGGAGAGAGGTGCAAACAGGGCAGACCTTGCACCTATAACAAGATCAACCTCACCCTTAAGCATCATCATCCACTGATCATACCGCTCTCCCTTTGATAACCCGCTGTGAAAAAGCGCAACCCGGTTGCCGAGCCTTGCCCTGAAAAGCCCTTCTGTAAAAATGGTAAGCGCAATTTCAGGTACAAGCATGATAGCCTGTTTTCCAAGAGATATGGCATGTGAGATGGCATTGTAGTACACCTCAGTCTTGCCGCTGCCTGTAACGCCGAATAAAAGAAAGGTGGCAAAGCTGCCCTTATCCATTCCTTTTTTAAAAGACGTTAAAACATTCTCCTGGTGGGCGGAAAGACACGCAGGAGGCGGTGATACATTGATAACTGTTCCTGCCGGGTCTCTGAAAACCTCTTTACTGTATTTTTCGAGCACGCCTTTTTTAAGCCATTTTTCCACAAGATAATTCCCGTTGGAAAACATGGAACACACATCCCTCAACGGGAGCCCCTCTTCTGATGCAAGACATTTTAAAAAGTCCGGTTCATTATCAGCTTTTAAAGTTATGTCAGGATCATCAATGATACTGAAAGGATTATGTCCCTCTTTATACTTTACATAGGTCCACATCAAGGGACCTGCCTTGGCAGAAGGCTCCTGCTTTTCAATTGAGATAAGTCCTTTTTTTTCGAGCTGATAATACCTGTAAAAAGGAGATGTAAGGCGTTTTCCTGGATTCTTTTTTATCCATTCCAGTATTTCTTTATATTCCGGCCTGGTTGAAGGCGATTGAATTGCATCAATTCCTTTATCGGTAATCTTACCGGCCTTAAATGGCAGTACATTCAAACCTCCCGGAAGAGCAGACTGAATAACCATACCAATGGGGCAGAGATAATATTCGGATATCCATTTAAAAAAAGGAATAAGACCGGCGCTGAAAAGAGGAATCTCATCAAGAATATCGGTTATGTCTCTAAGCTCATAATCAATGGAATCACCATCTATACCGGTTTCCATGATATAGCCGATAACATCTCTGTTATTGAATGGCGCCAGGACCCTTTTACCCGGTAGAACCGCAGGCATAAGGTCTTCAGGGACCGAATAGGTGTACAGTTTTTCAACAGGCGCGCAGACGGCTACACTGATTATTCCTTTTTGGGAGTTTTCTTTCATTGGCGGGATATACTGCTACTCTTCAAATACATCCGGGTTATCCAGCATCTCTTCACTGTCTGGAGCCGAAGGAGTTCCCCATGGTACAGCCGGAAAATCTTTTTCTTCAGAGACTGCCGGCAATTCATACTCCGGGAATTCAGTGAGTATGGAAGAATCAACCGGAATATTTTTCTGATATGTTTTAACAGTGTACTGCTCTTTTAAATTACCGCCTTTTTCATAGGTAATCAGGCAGGGATACCAGTTTTTGCTTTTTTTCTGATAATCCTCAAATTTCACGGTTACAGGATCACCTGCCAGGCCTTCCGGAATTTTATAGACAAAAACAAGGGGAAGAAACCTCTTTTTTTCAATAATCAGTATAGGACTTCCCGGCTCTTTACTGCCTATCAGGTATGCTATTTCTCCATTCAAACGGGTAAGAGATACCTGAGAAAGATCCACCCCGAGTGAGAGCAGAATTCTTTCCATATTTTCGATACTGCCGGTCGTAAAAAGCTGCCTGTACAGCTGATCTGCAAAAATACCGTTTTTTTCAACCGCAGGATCAAGTGTTTTCACAGAATATTTATCCGGAGATTCCAGCCAGACCTGTTCATCATAACTTTCTTCAATGCCGTAACTGGTCCTTACAGTAGACTGCATAAGCGTAACTGTTCGAATATCTTTAAAATTTTTTATCATAAAATCCAGCAGCTGATCTGCAGGCATTATATAGGCAAATACAGAAAAACTGTAAAAGAATACCGCAAACATTAAAAGCAGCAGGGTATATTTATATCTGTTCCGAAAGAAAGTAACTGACATTATTAACTCCATCATATTTGATTTAGCAGGAAGATAGCAGTTATCCCTGTCATACTCAAGCGCAAGATTGCATTTTTACAGGTGCATCCGCCCCATACTTTTAAGTATTCTTTTCTGCCTTGCAAGCACCTGTCTACTCGGATTCACAGGTGACCATACGTGCGGGCTTGGAAGGATGGCCGCCAGAAGGGCTGCTTCCTCATCAGTCAAATCTGCAGCACTTTTATTGAAATATTTTTTTGCAGCCGCCTCGGCTCCTATTATGCCGCTCCCCCAGTCAACTGTATTAAGGTAAAGTTCCAGAATCCTGACCTTGGGCATAACAAACTCTATCAGTACGGTATAATAGGCTTCCATCACCTTTCTTGTAATGCTCCTGTCCCGCCATAAAAATATGGTTCTTGAGGTCTGCATTGTAATGGTGGAAGCACCCCTGACCCTGCTTTTATTGAAAATATCCTTTACAGCTTCTTTCAGTTCCCTGAAATCAAAACCGTGGTGATCCATAAATTTCTGATCTTCGGATGCAAGAACTGCCTTTACAAGAGACGGTGACAGATCTTTCAGATCACGCCACTCACCCTTCGGGATAATATAGGTTTCTGTTGAAAAAAGATTTTTGGCATGAAGGATTAAAATGGAAGTTGTAAAGGGAGGATCAATAAACCGGAGAGCAAGGACCTGAAAAAGGGTAGCAACAAAGAACAGAATCAGGATCTTTGCAATAAATCGGTAAAACCGGTTAAGCAGACCTTTTTTCTTTTTCTTTGCTTTCCCCAATTAATCATACCCTGTCTTTTTTCTTGATCGTGTCCCAGGCGCTGTTCATTTCCTCATATGTTGCATCATCCAGCTTTATGCCGGAATCATTCAGGTGGTTTTCCATTTTTTTAAACCGGTCTACAAATTTATAATTTGCATCCCTTAACAGTTCTTCACTGTTAAATTTCCAGTGTCTTGCAAGGTTTACAAGGCTGAAAAACAGATCGCCCATTTCTTCTTTTATATCTTCTTCTTTTCCCTGATCAACTGCGGCTGAAAGTTCGCCGAATTCCTCTTTTACCTTGTCCCAGATATCATCCTTGTTTTTCCAGTCAAAACCGGTTTTGGACGCCTTTTTACTCAGCCTGTGGGACCTCAAAAGAGCGGGAAGGCATGACGGGACATCTTCAAGAATGGAAGAAGCACTTTTATCCCGGTTGTTCTTTTCCTTCATTTTTATTTTCTGCCAGTTTTCAGACACGTCTTCGGCACTGTTAACAACTGTGTCTCCAAACACATGAGGGTGCCTGGTTTTCATTTTTATTACTATGCCGTTAATAACATCCAGCATGCCGAATAAAGACTGCTCGCCTGAAAGCTGGGCCAGAAAAACAATCATAAATAAAAGATCACCCAGCTCGGAACACATTTCCGGATAGTCTTTTTTTTCTATTGCGTCCATGGCTTCATAGCATTCTTCCAGCAGGTACATCTTTACGGTTTCTATTGTCTGTTTTCTATCCCATGGACAGCCTTCAGGGCTTCTCAGTGTTGCTGCAAGATCAACCAGTTCGAGGAATGATGCGGCAAGATCATTATCATTTATCTTTGTTTTCATTTTTAACTTTATCTAAAACTTTTTTATTTAAATCTTTTGCTTTACCTATAATTTTTCTTTTCCAGTTTTCATAATGATCAGGCGATATAAGGCCTGATACGGACTGATATGATTTTACAATCCAGGGAGCGAGAACAGATTCGGAGACAAGGGGAGCGGTTGCTGTCACATAAAAGGTAAGTAAGATTATGGCAACATAGGAAATAAATCCGATTTTTGCCGCTCCCACTACCCCTCCCATGAGTCTTTCAAACCACCCGAGGGATGCTTTTTTAAAAAGCTGCCTGAGCGCCCAGCCTGCCAGTGTACATACAAGAAAAATCACTGTAAAAATCAGTGCAAGGCTGATTAAGGGAACATACTTGTTATCAGGAAGCCAGGTATACAGCACTTTGGATAATTCAGGCTGATAAACATTTCCAAGGATACCCCCAAGCACTATTCCAACAAGGGAGGAAATCTCCTTGAAAAAGCCCCTTAAAACACCTTTAACGGTAAAATATACGAGCGGTATCAGGATTATGTAATCAATTATATTCATGGGGAAATCTTTATCAGAGTACCGTTATATCGGTCAAGGCAAAATCCACCATCAAATTTTTCACAGCCAATAACAACAGTGGATTTGGGATAAGGCGAATGTATTGTTTTTATAAGCTTTATATGATAATTGCTGTTTTCTGATGAGGTAAAACAGGAACAGCATGGATGAAAAAGAAAAAATAGATCTTATAACCCGGATAAGTCTGGATATTAATGAGGTCAAGGATATCGACCTTCTGCTGGAACGAATATTGACCAATGTTCGACTTTTTTTTCACGCAGATGCAGGGTCAATATATCTCAAGCAGGGCAGCAGGCTTAAATTCAGTTATTCTCAAAACAACACTCTTCAGCAGAAACTCCCGGCCGGTAAAAAACTGATCTACAGCACATACAGCATACCGGTTAATAACAGGTCGATTGCAGGGTACGTAGCTCTTAACAAAGAATTAATATCCATTGATGATGTCTATGAAACTGACAAATCCGTCCCGTATGTATTTGACTCGTCATTTGATGAAATTTCAGGTTACAGAACAAGGTCAATGCTTACGGTCCCCATAACAAACCAGAGGGATGATATTCTCGGAGTGCTTCAGGTGATCAATGCAATGGATGGTGATGGAAACATCATATCCTTCTCCGAATCCGATCACCCTCTTGTAAAACATTTTGCCACAAGTGCAGGCCTTGCAATAGAACGTGCACAGACAACCAGAAACATAATACTTAGAATGATAAGTATGGCGGAAATGCGAGACCCGAGGGAAACAGGTGCTCATGTTAACCGTGTGGCATCATATTCCGTCGAAATATATGAAACATGGGCAAGGAAAAATGGGGTAGCACAGGAAGAAATAGAAATGCAGAAGGATCTTTTAAGAATGGCTGCAATGCTCCATGATGTTGGTAAAGTAGCCATAAGCGATCTTATTTTAAAAAAGCCTGCAAGGCTGACCATTGATGAATTTGAGATCATGAAAACCCACACCTACCTGGGAGCCAGACTTTTCAGGAATATGCAGTCGGATTTTGATGCAGTCGCCCTTGAAGTTGCCCTTACCCACCATGAAAAATGGGACGGCACAGGATATCCCGGGCAAAGTGAGTCAAAGGAAGACATTGATGCGGAACAGTATATAGATAAAAACAGTAAAAATTTCCCTATAAGAGGAAAAGATATCCCTCTTTTTGGCAGAATCGTTGCAATTGCTGATGTTTATGACGCCCTTTGCTCACAGAGAGTATATAAAAAACCCTGGGATGAGGATGATGCCTTAAAGGAAATCAGAAATTGCTCAGGAACCCATTTTGACCCTGATCTTGTGGATGCATTCTTTGACAGCTACGATATGTTGAGGGCAATCGCAAGAAAATATCCTGACGAACAGGATTAAATTATAAAAAAAACCACAAAACGGCATACAACTTGCATTACATCTATATTAATTACTAATGAGAAGATAGTAGAGAGATGGAAAAAGTTCTTATAATCAGCGACAGCGAAAAAGACAGAGAAGAAATCATCAGCGTCATAGGCAATAACCATTATGACATCAGGATGAGCATTTTCAATGAAAAAGTCGATCAGGTTATCAATGAAGATGAACCGGCCCTTATTCTGGCCGATTATGATCTTATACAAAACAGGATCGATATATTTTTCAGCCTGCAGCAAAGTAAATCCAAAGCCTGCCTGATACTTTACGGAAACGGAATCACAACAGATGAACTGAGCCACATTCTGCAGAATGGCATATACGCCTATATCCCAAGAAATCTCTTTACGGAACGCCTCAGGGAAACCATACTCGGAGGCCTTGAGAACAGGCGCTCATTTATCGAGATACTGAGAATGATGGATGAGTTAAAAGAGCTAAACAGTAATCTTGAAACAGAAAAAGAGGCCCTGAAAAAAAGAAACCAGGAGCTTAGCTTTATAAACCGGCTCACCAGTGAAATTTCCTATGATGTCAACTGGGATCAGATTCTTAAAAGAATGATTGATGCAGGAATTGAAAAAACACTGGAATACAGACTTTTCGGGCTTTTCTTTAAAATGGGTTCACGCTGGAAACTTTCCATGCATATGAAAGAACCAAAAACAATTGCAGCGCGCGAAGACCTGATATCCAAGATCATTGATAGAGTCGGCGGTAAATACAATATGGAAGTTCCTGCAGCGGACGTAGATTTCGACCACGTTGAAATGAAACAACTGCAGCCCCTGAGACTTGATAAAATGAAGCTCATTCCCCTGGACCTGGGAGGAAGAACTCTTGGTTTTATTATTTATGAAGCTGGGAACTCACAGAAAACACCTGCAAACGGAGAGGTTTTAATTAACACCATTGCCAATATGCTTTCCCTTTCCCTTAAAAATGCCCAGGAATACCGCATCCTAAAGGAAGCAGCAGTAACAGACAACCTTACCGGCGTATATAACCGCAAGGGGCTGTTTGATTTCCTTGAAAAAGAACTATCCAGGGCCGAACGATACAACAAATCCATATCATTTGTAATGACAGACATGGACGGTTTTAAGGGAATAAACGATACAATGGGCCATCAGGCCGGAGACTATGTATTACGTGAATTTGCATCCATTTTAAAAAACGCTACCAGACAGCCTGATATTATTTCACGTTTTGGAGGAGATGAATTTTCAATTCTTCTTCCCGAAACAGACCTCAACGATGCCCATGCAATAATGATCAGGGTTATTGAAAACTTAAGAAAACACACCTTTAAATGGGGTTCAAACAGATTCAGACTGAACTTCAGTTACGGTATAGCCAACAGCAAAGAACTGAGTGAAGAAAAAGACACGGAAGAGCTTATCCGCCTTGCTGATTTAAGGCTGTATGAAGATAAAACAAGCCGCTCAAAATCCGCTGCCTGATTTTTACTGATCAATACTGTTTCTTTTAACCCCGAAATCATTTATAATTTTTGGTTTAAATCCATAATACTTAAACATTACAAAATATCACAAACCTGTTCTTTAATGGGAGAAAGTGCTATGACACACATAAAAATCACAGAATACGGCAGTAATACTACGACAGACAAGCAGGTTGCCAGAGGCAGCGGCAGCAGCACTGATTTCACATCAAAAGAATTCAGACAGAATAACCGCATTTCCATTGATATAACAAATATCTTCAACTGTTCCGGAGATAATTCTATTATTAAAAATGATATAGAAATGCTGGCCGGGAATGTGACAGACGCCCATAAAATGCTCAAAGATAACAGGGGTGATATTCTTGACAACAATACCCCAATGACCGGATGGGTGGACCTGCCGGTAAATATAGAAAAAGAACACATCGAAAAAATAAAAACCCTTGCAGAAAAGCTTTCCCCCGAAATAGACGCATTTGTCTCTCTCGGGATCGGAGGTTCATACCTCGGCATAGAAGCCACTATCAGGGCTCTTACCCACAATTACTTTAACCAGCTAAGCCGTGAGGCAAGGGGCAACGCACCTGAAATTTATTTTTTAGGCCAGAATATGGACCCGGATTTTTTCAGGGACACCCTGGATATGCTTGACGGAAAAAGAATTGCTGTAAACGTTATATCAAAATCCGGCACAACAACGGAAACAGCAGTTGCCTTCAGGATTATAAGACGCATTATGGAGTCGCAGCTCGGTAAAGACGCAGACAGCCTTATTATAGCCACAACAGATAAAAGCAAGGGAGCCCTTAAAAACCTGGCAGACAAAAAAGGATATGCGACATTTGTTGTCCCTGACAATATAGGCGGCAGGTTCTCGGTACTGTCGGATGTAGGACTTATAGGCCTTGCAATGGCAAATATTGATATAGAAGAATTTATTGCCGGCTTTAAAAACATGCGGGAAATCACCATGACTGATGATTTCTGGAATAACCCGGCAATGGTTCATGCCGCAGTTCGTCATGCGGCCTGGCTAAAGGGTAAAAAAATAGAGGTTATTGCCACAAACTCCAACTCTCTTATGCCTGTTGCAAAATGGATGGAACAGCTCTTTCCTGAAAGTGAAGGCCATAAGGGGCACGGAATGTGGTTATCCACTTCTCTTTACTCGGAAAAACTTCATGCAAACGGGCAGATGGTGCAGGACGGAGAAAGAAATCTGCTTGAAACCTTTCTTTTACTTGAAAGACATGATAACCGGATAGATGTTCCTTCCGATGAAGAAAATATCGACGGCCTTAACTTTATACCTGACAGGGGCCGCGATATGAACTATGTAAACAGGAAAGTCATTGAAGGACCGGCATGGGCCCATTACCAGGGCGGAGTCCCCAATATGACAATAAACATACCTGAAAGAAATGCCTTTAACCTGGGCCAGATCTATTACCTGATGGAAAAATCCGTAGCCATAAGCGGGTACCTCCTCGGGCATAATCCCTTTATACAGCCGGGAGTGGAGGCATATAAAAAGGCCATGTTTGCAATGCTTGAAAAACCGGGATATGAAGAAGAAGCGGAAAAACTCGCACAGGAAACAGCTAAACTTGAGAGGATTATTATTAAATGAGTGGTTTAACAATCGTACTTGCTACCCGAAATGAAGGAAAAATAAAAGAACTCAGAGAGCTGCTCAAAGGTTTTGATATCAACATTAAAAGCCTGAAGGATTTCGGCCCGATACCTGAAGTAAAAGAAGACGGAAAAGATTTTGAAGACAATGCCTACATAAAAGCACATTTTACGGCAAAGGTTCTTGGACTTCCGGCGATAGCTGATGATTCAGGCCTTGTTGTGGACGCCCTTGACGGAGCGCCCGGTGTATATTCAGCTAGATACTCGGGCGAAAACGCTACTGATGAAAATAATATCAAAAAGCTGTTAAAAGAAATGGAAGGTAAAAACAACAGGAAGGCCCATTTTGAAACGGCAATAATAATAGCTGTCCCGAGAGGCCCGGCCCTCACATATGTCGGAAAGGTAGAAGGAGAAATAACAGATATTCCGGATGGAGATAACGGGTTCGGCTATGACCCGGTATTCTACTATCCGCCCATGTCAAAAACATTTGCCAGGATGACAGGGGAAGAAAAAAACAGTATAAGCCACAGGGGAAAGGCCATGAAAGAGATGACCGGCGAGTTTAACAAGGTAATGATCTGGCTCAACAACCGGATGGCTGAAGAGCCCTATGCATCAGGGGGCTGCGACAACCCTGCCCATCCCCACTAATAAAACAGCACTCGCCTATTGATGTGGCCCCATTGAGAATTATTTTTAAAACTGATATGTTCATGTTGCTATACAAAAAAAGGAGGCTTAAATGTTAACAGTTACACCAAAGGCAGTTGAGAAAATCACGGAATTCTTAAAAACACAAAAAGAGCAGTCCTGTATCAGACTTTTTCTTTCGGACGGCGGATGTTCAGGTCCTGCAATAAGCATGGCGCTTGATGACGAAGAAAATAATGATGAGGTAATAAAGGAAGGCGAAATAACCTTTCTTGTAGATAAGGTTCTTTTAGAACAGGCAAAACCGATTAATATTGATTTTGTAGAAGCTGATACAGGTTCAGGTTTTTCAATTTCCTCAAACCTGCCCAAGGGAAGCGGGTGCAGTTCCTGTTCTTCCTGCTCAAGCTGATAAAGAATTTCCTGTAATTAATTTCATATGACTGACAGCCATTTCTGCTCAATATAAGGCAAAAATGGCTGTTTTCCCCCTTCCTTTCCAAGGCTTTGTTTTTACAGCAAAACCAGCCCATACCCAGCCTCAAGGATATGCATTTCCATTTAACAAAATTATTTGACATGCCGATTATCATGTATAATTTGATTTCATAAACTCAATGAGTAAAACAAAATTTAAGGAGGAATACATGATAACTGTAACGGAAACAGCAAATGAGAAGATCTCTGATTTTCTTAAAGCTCAGAAAGATCCATCATATATAAGGTTCTTTCTCTCAGAAGGCGGGTGATCGGGCCCGTCCATTGGAATGGCTCTGGATGAGCCTGCAGAAAATGATGAAGTAATTGAGGACAGCGGAGTAACATACCTGATTGATAAAAACCTGCTAGAGCAGGCAAAACCTATTAACGTAGATTTTGTTACAAATGCAATGGGTTCCGGGTTTTCAATAACATCAAATCTTCCAAAGGGAGATTCATGCAGCACATGTTCAAGCTGCTAGGTTTTAATAGGTTTAAATAGAAAAAGCCTCCATTTTTAACTGCAAAATGGAGGCTTTTTATTTAACCCGGATTTTGCTGAGAGCTGAAGGCTGACTGATGAAAGCTCTATTTAAAAGGCACCCAGCTGACAGGGTTTTATTTTGATACCAAGCGTCTCACAGGCAGAAGAAATACGCATTTTTGGAATACCAAGCTCCCTTGCAGCATCCCACGCCATGGCACAGGTAAGCCGCCCATCAGCAAGCCTGTCTGTAATCGCCTTTTCAAGTTCATCCGGCACATTATCCATGGGCTTAACCGCTTTTTTTTCCGGTTCATAACCAAAAATACCCATCTGGCAGCGAATTATACGAATTTCAAGCATATCAATTGTAAAGCCCACCTCTCCTGCAGCAACGCCAAAGTCTGAAGCTATTTTTGAGGCAGCAGCACATGTTATCCGCGCATCTGAGGCTTTTTCCTCAACAGCCTTTTTAAGAGCCGGATCAACAGTTTTTTCACTCGGATGTTTTTTTGAGTAGTGGCCTCTGTCTTCATGTGTCATGTTTTAAAGTCCTTTCGTTATTTCTTATATCTTACAGGTAACAACATAATATCATCACCCTGCTGCCGATATTACCGTGGATTTAAAGCCGCTTTCAGCTCATCAATTCCGGGTGCGGCAAAATCCCATTTTTTTAATACCATGCCTTCGTTTATGAGGATGGTTCTGGGAATTTCACCGTCACCAAGCAGGCGCCAGAAATCGTTATCAGGTATTTTAAAAAGATCAAAGGCAGAGTCATACTCAAAGGCAAAATCCTCTCTCTGCTGTTCATCGTTCATGGTAACGGCAATTACTTCGGGCAGGTCTTTGTCCAGAGCCATTGCATTTAAGAACTCCATTTCAGCACGGCAGTGACTGCAGTCTGTTTCCATTACTATAATAATATGCTTTCCCTTTGAAAGATCTCTTTCGGTAAAGCCTTCAAGTATGAACGGTTCAAGGCCTTCCTTTGCCGGCTCTGTAACTGCCGAAGTTATCCGGTCAATTACAGGTCCCATTGTTACGGGTATAAGGAAACCTGCAAGCAGTGCTATACCAACCAGAATTTCCTTCAAAAAAAACGGCCATCTTTTAAAAGTCCTGTTCCACTTCCATGCAGCAAGAAGCGCTGCAAATAAAAACAGGTCCTCCACCATTGCTTCACCAGGTGTACGCTCGATCCATGAACCAAAGCATCCGCAGTCTTCGGTAACGCCCGTTTTCCACGCATAGCCTGTTGCGCCTATGAACACCAGGAAAATTAAAAGTCCCAGGGGGACAGCTATCTTAGGACGATAATTAAAAATAAGGGCAGCTCCGAGGCAGCATTCAAAGGTAACAACTCCCCAGGCTCCCAGAATTATCAGAAGAGGATTGGTGATTATCTCATAATCTCTAATCTGGCGTATAAAAAGATCTATTTCAAAGACCTTTTGAAGCCCGGATACAAGAAGAACAATACCGACAAGGGCTGACAGTATTACGGGTATGAGATATTTAAAGCCTTTAGGACCGGCCGCAGGATTTTGAGAATTGATAGTTTCAGCAGACACAGGAAAAACCTCGCATTATTTGGATTGGCGCCGGCTGCAGAATACCGGGTGATGTCGGCAACCGGTAATGGATATTACCATATAATCCTTTCCTGTCCACTAAAAACGATCATGTCTTTTCCGTCACTCTGGCATACAAGTGTCATATTAAGGCTTCTGCCGAGCTCAACAGCGAGCGCTGTAGGACGTGACCGGCTCAGCATAAAATAGATACCTGCACGGTTAGCCTTCTGAATCATTTCAAAACTTATTCTGGATGTAAGCACTGCCATATAGGCATCTTTAATTTTCTGCCCGACAAGAACACGGCCCACAGCCTTGTCCAGCGCATTATGCCTGCCAACATCCTCTCCGATTGACATAACATCAAGGTTTTTATCCAGTAAAACAATCCCGTGTGAACCTCTTGTGCGCTTATAATACTTCTGGGTTTCCACCAGTTTTTTACCGGATTCAAGTATCTCATCAACGGTTACCTTCTTCTGGATATCACCTGCTTTTAACAGCTGTGATATTTCTTCAATTAAAACCTTTCCGCATATGCCGCAGCTTGTCTGACTTAAAAACCCTTTCCTGTCCAGAAGTGATTCTATTTTTTTATGTCTTTCAGGTGTGAGGATTACTTCAACAACATTGGGATCCATATCTGCACAGAAACCAATACTGTTGAAATCGCTGTAGTTTTCAACAATGCCCTCTGCCAGGCAGAACCCTGCAGCATGATAGGTTTCATCTCCGGGGGTCCGCATAATAACTGAATAGGGAACTTCATCAACCCTGATAAGAAGAGGCTCTTCACATATAAGATCGTGGTGCTCATCAACCGGCACACCGCCATCCACCCTTATGACATCATAGTTTATACTTGTATCTGTCCCGGATTCGCGTTTTGTAAACAGTTTTTCAGTGATATCTTCCATATTTATCAGGTCCCGCCATCGGCATTAAGGTCATTTACTATTTCCACTTCATCCCCTGTATTAACGGTACCGCCCTCAAGCACCTTTGCAAATATTCCTTCTCTGGGCATTATGCAGTCTCCTGCCTGGTAGTAAATTGCGCACTTGTTATGACACTCCTTGCCTATCTGAGTTATCTCCACAAGAGTTGTCTCACCAAGTTTTACTTTTGTCCCGACAGGAACAGTTTTCCAGTCAATACCTTCTGTTGCAAAGTTTTCAGCAAAATCACCAAATGTCACATCCAGCCCCTTTTCCTTTGCCTGATTTATGCTTTCCGAGGAAAGAAAGCTGACCTGCCTGTGCCAGGGTCCGGAATGGGCATCCCCCTCGATTCCAAAATCTTTTTTAACGGTTACCGAATCAAGGGTGGTTTTTCTTGTACCTTTTTTTCTGCTTGTTGCTATTGATACTATTTTCATTGGATCATCTCTGATAATTTTAAAGAGTTTAATTCATTATACATTGCAGAGGTGGCCACCTCCCACAAATCCCTTGCCTTGCAGTCCTCTGCCCTGTCGCATGTTTCAGGATCATGAACACACCCGGAAACATCCAGGCCGTCTTCAAGGGCTGCCAGGACCTCACCCATTTTTATTTCTTCGGGAGGCATCGCAAGTATATGACCGCCCTTTGGCCCTCTTGTGCTTTTAATAAAACCCGCTTTTTTCAGGAGGACAATAATCTGCTCAAGATACTTTACAGATATCCCCTGCCGCTCGGCAATACTCCCTATACTGACCGGGCCTTCGCTGTAATGCTCTGCCAGATCTATCATAAGGCGTGTACCGTAACGGCTTTTTGTTGTAAGCTTCATCTCAGTCAACCTGTTTACTTTTTATAGAGAGGCGAAATTTCTCTCAATGAAACAACTGTATCTCTTAATACAGTTAAAAACCTGGTTACATCTTCTTCTGTATTATCAACACCAAATGTTATTACCATTGTACCCTGAGCATCTGCAAAATCACGACCGATTGAAAGAAGAACATGTGAGGCCCTGAGCGCTCCTGCTGCACATGCTGATCTTGTTGATACAGCAATCCCTTCTTCATCCAGCATAAGCACAACGCTTTCACCCTCAATATATTTTATGGATACACTTATATGATTGGGCAGACTGGCTTCGGGATGACCGTTTAATATGTATTCATCCAGATACTCAGGCAGTTCCTTTAAAAATTTATCCTTCAGCTTTTTGACATGAACAATTCTTTTATCCATATCCTTTACTGCAAGTTCCGCAGCCTTTCCCATACCGACAATGCCGATAAGGTTTTCTGTACCAGCCCTCTTGTTGTTCTCCTGAACACCTCCGTCAAACATGGGCCATACAGCTGTTCCGCGTTTGATATACAGTCCGCCTATACCTGTCGGGCCGTAATATGTATTTGAACCAAAACTCATAAGATCAACACCAAGATCCTGAACATCTACAGGAATGAGGCCCACAGAATCACAGGCATCTGTATGAAACAGCACCTTATGAGCCTTTGCAATTTCTGCAATCTCTTTAATGGGCTGAATAGTGCCTATCTCATTATTGCTGTGCATGATCGTGATGAGAATAGTATCATCGGAAATTGCATCTTCAATTTCTTTAGGATTAACAAGGCCGTGCTCATCTACTGATACTGATGTAACAGTATAATCGTAAAGCTTAAGACGTTTAAGGGACCTGATAACCGAGCTGTGCTCAATATTGGATGTAATGATATGCTTTCCCTTTTCACCCTTTGCAAAGGCAACACCCTTTATTGCATGGTTTACGGATTCTGTACCGCTGGATGTGAATACTACCTCTTTAGGGACAGAGCAGTTTATTAACCGGGCAACAGACTCCCTGGCATCATCAAGGGCGGTTGCTGCAGCATCACCAAGGCTGTGCTGGCTTGAAGGGTTGCCGTAATTATTTTTAATGGTGTCAATCATTACCTCCTGAACTTCAGGAAGAATCGGATTGGCAGAAAGATGATCTAAATTTATATAAGCCATTTCTTTACTCCTTCCTGAAATTATTTAAGCTGGGTAAGCTCATTCTGGCATGAAGTACAGAAAGATACACCGTCTTCCACTTCAGCATCACAGTAGGGACATGAGCAGGCCTCGCCTTCACCATGTTCATGAACTTCATTCTGCTCTGATTTTTCAGGTCTGGGCTTTCCGGCTTTTCTGTCTTCATAATCCTTTATTGCAAGCTGAAGTGCATCTGCACCCAGATTCGAACAGTGAAGTTTATTTTTCGGCAGGCCGTCAAGCGCTTCGGCAACATCTTTATTTGTAATCTTTTTTGCTTCTTCTATGGTTTTTCCCTTTGCCATTTCTGTAAGCATGCTTGATACCGCAATAGCTGCACCGCATCCGAATGTCTGGAACTTGATATCTTCGATTATATCATTTTCAATCTTCAGATATATCGTCATCATATCACCGCAAAGGGGGTTGCCTACCTCGCCAAGAGCATCAGGAGTTTCAAGAGTTCCTACATTCCTTGGTTTTTTAAAGTGATCCATAACAGTTTTTGAATACATAATGTTTTCTCCTTTTTTACGCCTTGTTCTTAATTATTTCCTAAATATATTTTTTAAAATCATAACCTGTTTTCTTTTTGAAAATATAATAACCACTTTTATTTCATAGTAAAGTGGTAGGGATTAGATAATTTGAAGAGACTTGTGTCAAGTGATATTTGAAAAAAACATATCAGATGGGAGCGTAAATAAAAAAAAGGCTCATTGTTTCATGAAACAATGAGCCTTTTTAGTGAAACACTTTTCCCAATGCGCCGTTATTATGCCGGATTTAGTTATCCAATTTAATTGTTGGTTCCCGCCAAAAGATGCACGCACACACGAGAAGACAAACTTTTAAAACTGTTTCAAAATATCACATTTTTATTCCTTGATACTTAAAATAGTTAAATATTCCAAATTGTCAAGCAGCTAATTAATTTGACGCCCAAATTTTATTACTTTTCAGGATCAGCAGGTTAACAATACTAACCAAATTTTCTGTACATGAAAACCCGGCACTGGTATAACTGTTTTCATTATGAGATTTAAAATTATATTTATCTTTATTCTATTCTCTCTTGCAGGATGCACATCTTCTGCTCATGATAAAGCAACTTCAGGTATTACAGTAAGCATACACACAAAAAAAATTAAAACCGCATGCTGTACTGTCTCGGCCGATTACCCAGACTTCCAGAAGACATCCCCATGCATAAACACTGTCAGCAGCTGGATCAACAGGACAATAGAGGAGTTTACCTCTAAAGCCTCTCCCGATAACCAGGAGCCTGTATCCGAATTAAATATCGCACTCAGTAAACAGAGTACACGCGGCAGCATACTCAGCCTTAAATTCGACATATCTGAATACATGGGAGGTGCTCACCCCAATGTCTATATCGAAACTTTTGTTCTTAACCTTAAAACCGGAAAACGTTTTTATATTACGGATATTTTCAGGTCACCCGACAAAGCTCTCTCGATACTGAGCACAGAAGCAGCAAAACAGCTAAGCAGTAACAGGGATGAAGAGCTGACAGACATGGAAAAAGGCCGACTGCTCCCATCTGAAGAAAACTTCAGATATTTTGGATTTGAAGAAAAAGCCCTGATCCTTTATTTTCCGGTATACCAGGCCGGCCCGCGCAGTGCCGGGCAGCAGAAAGCCGAAATACCTTACAGCATGATTAAATCATTATTAAAACCTGAAACAGCAGATGCTCTTAAAATAACAAAATAAACCATCAGCAAGGATACCGACATGAAAAGATTTTTGATTCTCACTTTACTGCTCGCACTTACAGCAATACTGCCCTCACAGGCCGATATTATCCCTAAAGATATGAAAAGCATATATGTACAGGCAAACATCACCAATCTTGATGAATTCCCTGACTATGTATTTATGCAGATTGAAACACTGGGAAATGAAATACGTGTTAAAAAAATCATAGAAAAAGACGGGAAGGTAAATAAAGGCTACAAACTGAACCGCCTTGAAATAATCGCAATTCCTCAAACACACGCTGAAGCAGCGGAAGATATAGAAAGCATTGACCTGGGCGATGCTCCTCAAATTATTCGAAGCGGAAAAGAGCCTGTAGAATGCGGACAACTGCTCGTCTCCCGGCCATCATCACTGGCCGGAAAGGATGTTTTTTATACAGTATCCATAGTAGATGAAAAACTTGTTTTTAATAAAACAGGGGAAAAGGAATACAAAGAAAACCCCAACCACCTGGACATAAACCTAATGGCCTGGGCCTTTTTTGTCACCTTTATTGTTGAGCTTATTGTATTTTTTATCCTTCGATTTGTCCTTCCCGCTCCTGTACCCGGCAAAGGCAGAACCTTTTTGTGCGTACTTGCAGCACAGGTGGTTACCCTTCCACTTCTGTGGCTTCTAATCACACACTACAATCTTATGGGCACATTAGTGTTTTTCGGGGCGGAATCTTTTGCCGCCGCAGTAGAGGCTATTATCTACCGCTTTTTTGCAAAACTGAAATGGAAATCAGCAATAATTGCATCAGTTGTATGCAACACAATTTCATACATTATGGGAATGATGCTTTAACTTTAAACTTTTATCACAGAGTAACTTATCCCTTAAAATCAAACCTTAAACCCAGGCATCAAATATTTTTTTCTGTATTCAAATTAAGTATTTTGACTACAGTACCGAATAGTAAAATATCCATGTAAAACAAGCTCAGCCATGTATTTAATATAATAATTTTGACTGCCTGTAATAAAGGCATTTTACCGCTTCTACTTTAAATGATTTGAGGATTTCAACGTGATTAAGTTACTCCCGCCTGTTTTTTTCCACTGTTCACAAAAAAAGATCGTATGTATTACAGCCTTTCTTTTTTTTATTTCCGTCAACATTACATTTGCTCAGAGTGACAGACAGGCACTCATCGAAAAGCATTCAAGGCTCACAGCCCAAACTGAAGAACTCCTGCAGGATATTGCAAAACTCCGCGCACAGGACCTTGCAAGACTCCAGGAAGATATCCGGGAAAACCTTGAGGAATGGGAAAATGATGAAGCTGAAATGGACGGTGAGTCCATGAGGGCGCAGCTCAGAAAGGCCCTTGATGTAGCTTACGCCAGGAACCTCCCTGTTGCGGAAATCACAAAAATATTTGAGATTGCTAAAAAGTCCATACTCCGTGCAGACTATGCATCCCTCTGCGGAGGCGGCACAGACATGGAAGACACCCTTGTAAACATTGCCAAAACTGCAGAAGAGACAATCACAGGCGAATCTGCAGACCACTACTTTACACTCTCAAAACGTACCGAAGGAAGGATGCTGTGCGAGCAGGAAAAACGCATGACAGCATTCAAGGGTGCATGGAGACATTATATCAGGGCGCTTATTACACCCTCACCCGGTCAGGCTGCAGAAGATATTAGAAACCTTGCAGATGTTGCCATGGCCTTAAACGAGGCAGAGGCAGGTGTGCTTAAAGCAGATGCAGAAATTCTTACAGCAAGGCTCGGACAGGCACAGACCATATTAGAAATGGCGCCGGTTGTAAGTGACGCCTTTGATGTTGTAACAGCATGGAACGGAGAAACTCTTACAGGGGAACAGCTCTCTGCCCTTGAACAGGGATTTACATGGGTAAACGTACTTTACCCTGACGCCTTCGGCATTGCACTCGGCTATGCAGGAAAAGCCGGTATAAAGGTTACAAAGGGCGCAATGGACATAAGCACAAAAAGCATTGCATTTTTGTGGAAGCTTGCCGTGCCTGACAGCGCAACAAAACAGCTTGCTCAATATACAAAAAGAAACATGGATGACCTCAGCCGCAGGGCAAAAGACGCTCTTGAATATGCGAAAAACAGCTTCAGGAAAAGAGTGGATGATGCGGCTTCTCTTGCCCGTAAAAAATCAGACGATCTCATGGATTTTTCAAGGGGTCTTTCAAACTACGTTAAAAAAGTTAACTTTATTCCGGCAGATGTTGCAAGGCTCAGCTCGGACATGCCCGGAGAATGGATCACAGCACTTGCAAGTGCGGCTAAAAACACCGGCACAATACTTATTGCCCGGCCTGTTAACAGGGATGCAAAAATCCTTTACAAACACGGGATCGGCGCACCAAAGCCATTTTTTGTTAAATCAAAAACATCAGAAATTCCGGGCCTTAAAGGTTTTATCCCTGTAGACCAGGGGTTAAGCAAGGCAGCCCGTGACGGAGCTGAAGCAGTGGCAGATAAAAATGCTGAAGCACTGAAGCACATTGCTGACGGCTACGCAATAGTAAAACCAGTAAAAGGTGTAGATGGAAGAACAGTGCATTCTGCCCTTGACGCATCCGGAAGAACTGTAATCCTTAAAAAAACAGCTGACGGAAAATACATAGATGCATCCCTTAACCGCGTGGTTGACCAGGGTCAATTCAAAAACATAAAACCTGTTGAGGCACTTTGTGACCCCCACACAGGAAAATACCTTACAGGCGACATGGACATGGTGGGTGTTGGAACAAGAAATCCTTCGGGCACCCTTTACAATGGAAAAACAATGGACCCGGTTCACGGAAACATCCAGGCCCATGAGCAGGACATACACGGCCAGATAAATATCTTTGCAAGGCTTGAGGCAAAAAAAAGCGGCATGGACCCGGTTTCCCCCATACAGCATGGAGGAGCTGCCCGGTATGTTGACCCGCCTGAAGAGGAAGGCCTTACAATAGTGCTGCCTGATGGAATGGTGGGAACAATCAACTCCCATGAAGACCTTGTAAGGATTTTCAAATACTGCAAAGAAAACGGTTTTAAAGGACTTGAATGGCACCCCTCCTGGGGCGAAATGCCTGAGATATAGGGAGGGAGATAAAAATGTCAAAATGCATAATCATACTTGCGGCCGCTCTTTTACTTATAACATCCCCTTTTAATTATGCTGCTGAAGAAAACGCAGAACTGTCACAAGCAGAAGAAAGAATGGAGGAGATAGAACAGAACCTTGAAAAATACAGGGCAAGGTTCAATGAACTTGAAAACATCGGATACGGAGGCGCAACGCTAAGGTCAGACCTTGACAACCTGGGTCTTGCTGTGGCGGACCTTGTAAAGGAGCTGGAAGAGATAAAAAAGCAGCTGCCGGAAAACGCTATCCTGCCTGTAATGGTGTATGCAAATAAAACATATAAAAACACAGAACAACAGACCACATTCCTGCGGGGTGAGAAATTTTATCTGCATCATGTGCTTGCCTATTTTCCTGAGGATACTGCCGCTGTGTGGGATCTTTTCATATATGATCAGGACACAGGAAAACTGTTAAAAGAAGCCAGAAATCTCAAAATGAAAAAAGAGATAATCAACACCAGGCTCGGCAAAGTCACTTTATTCACAAACTATATCAAGTGGAAGCCGATAAAAAACCTTAAGATCCAGTCTGTCGTAACACCTGAAAACAGTGAGCCCATTAAGATGGATCCGGTATTTATCTCTATAAAAGACGATTCTGAGCCCCTTAATATCCTCATGCCGGATGAGATGATCGAGGAAGAAACATACTCTGTAAAATGCAGCCTGCCTGAAGGATTCAAACCGCCCTTTACCATGACCCTTAAATATAAAGGTATTGAAGGCCGGTTTGAAGAAAAGGGATCCATGGAATGTGAAAGTTCGGAAATGATATTGTTCGGAGAGGAAGGGGATGCAGCTAACAGCGGATTCAAAGAGCCGCCCGACATTACGATGCCGACCTTCTACCGCAACAAGTGCAGGGTATATAAAAATCTGGGCAGACTGCCTGATACTGTCAGCAGTTCACAGTCAGGAAAGGCTGAACTGACCATGACTGTTGAGGACGCCGAAGGCAGAAAGGCAAGGGGCAGAAAAACCCTTAATTTCATTCCCTTTGAACCCGAAATCAAAACCCTGGTAATGATTGATCCGGACAAAAGCGATGATTTTCTTCTCAGGGATATAGCAGTCACGGAAGCAAGGGCTGGCGATAATGTAAAAGCATACGTAGAGTTCGAAATCAGTGAGGGTGATAAAAACGACTATTACATGATAGGTAAGGCCTATGATGAGGATAATGACAGCCTGATCAGTTCCTACAGCGTCAGGCTTGAAGGGGGCACAAGAAGGGCAGGTTATGCCTCTATTAATTTTAATAAATTCCATTAGAATGGAGCAAACAATATTAAAATACAGGTATGGATCGAAAATGCTTCAGGAGGTGTCAAATGTGAAGAGTCAGTGCCTTTCAAGGTTACAAATGAGCGCATGACTATAGCTGGTCCGTCAGACATTATGGCAATCAAAGAGGTGCCTTTTTCACTCAGGGTGCCGTCAGACTTTGAGCCTCCAATCACATGGATAGCCAACCATAATGATGACATGCTTGGTGTGTGGCCGGCTAACTCATCAAAGAAAAACATGGATCTTACCGGTACAAAGGGAATTATGTTCGGCTTTGCAAGGGGGAAACCAGGCAGAGGCCAGATCAGGATAAAGGTGAGAGACAAAAACGGAAGGGTTGCGGCCGGATCAAAAAACATAAATATTTCACTTAATCCAAAAGCGGAAAAAGGAATATTCGATGATGTCATAGATATTGTTAACGGCGTAGGAGACGCTCTTACAGCTGTGGGAGAATCACTGGCAGACCCGGGCAGCGGCGGAACAGGAACCGGAGGAGGACCATGGGGCGTTAGACATGTGCCAATGGAAGTCCGAGAAGAGGATGAAGATGACGGAGGTTCACAGGGCGGAAGCAGCGGAGGAGAATCAAGCTGGCGTTCTGTATATGAACCCTTCCTTAACAACCGTCTTATGTGTTCTCCGGGAGCCAGTCTGGACGGGTGCAGGCATACGGAACGAACATGCACACTCCAGGGTTACAGTGTTGAAACAGGCTACGACTGCGGTAACAGGTCTATACCGCGCAGCACAAGCATTTATATAAAAGAGGAACGCCTGGACGTAGTCCTTCTGTTCTCAACGGACGGAAGATTTGTGGCAGGTTTTCTGTCTATGCACTGGAACGGCGGATTTACCGGGGCTTATTTTCTTCCTTCAGGAGAGGAGATCAGTAAAGCCGAATTTGACCGCATCAATAACAGCAGGAACCGTGCATGGGACAGGCTCAGTGACCAGTGCAGGGGAGACTAAAAATACAGACCAACCTGTCAGAAGATTTAAATTTAATAAAGGAGAAAAAGAATAAATCCAAAAGCAGATATCTCGCCCGTTCGCTTCGCTCACTAGAGGCGCAGAGGCCGCAGAGAAAAACAAAAAGCAAATACTGTTTTCTGTTTTTATAAAATAAAAAGCTTTTCTCTGCGTGCTCTGCGAGTTTCTCTGTCGCGGCGTAGCTGAAAGCGAAGACGGATGCGTGAGACATGTTTTTGCCTTTTGTTTTTTTTAATCAATAACAGTCTCACACTGTATTATTCCATAACGCTATCCAGCCGCATCTTCAGCTCAGCGCCCATCTCACTGCCGGGATAGAGCCTGTTGATTTTTTCCAGTATATCACGCGCCTTATCAATCTCACCTGTATCAATATAAATAAGTCCTAAAAAATAAAGAGCATCAATGTCATCGGGCTTTAATTCAACAACCTTTTCAAATTCCTTTTGAGCTTTTTCATACTGAGCCATCTTCTGATAGGTAACAGCCAACCCAAAATAGTTATCTGCATTATCAGGCTCAACCTGGACGGCCTTTTCAAATATCCTCAGGGAGTCTTCAAGCCTGTCCATCTCGCCATAGGCCATACCCAGATTAAAGAAAATACCGGTACCGTAATATCCAAGATCAATCGCCTTTTCGTAACATTCGACTTCTTTAATATGATCTCCGAGCTGACCGTGACTGAACCCCAGATGATACATGGCAAGTCCGTTACCCGGATTATCCTTTATAAAAAACTCATGAAGTATGATGCTTTTTTCATAGTTCTGCTGTTTCATTGCTTCATCAGCTGCTGCATCACAGGCAGGAAACGCTTCTGGTACAGGTTTCTTTTCCACATACTTTCCGCCGCAGCCGGACAACGCCTGCATAACTGTAAATATAACGGCTAAAAGGATAAACTGGAGTATATTCTTTTTTATCAATGGATGCTCCTCCGTGATACGCACGTTGAAAAACCTATTTTTTTTCTGGCATTCATCTTAAAACTGTTGTCTTATAAAAAGATATTTGAGTAAGTTTACGACATGAACAGATCAATAACAAATTAAAATATTGATTACAGATATCCACCGCATAATTTTTGGAATCAGGTGAAGATGGATTCATTGGAAGAAAAAAGAAAAATTATGATTAACCAGTTTTTGTCATCCTGGTTTCTTCTGGGAGGATTTCTGTCTTCCGACACATACAAACGTACAATGTGGGCTGTTGACGAAAACCTGAGCGCACTTCCTGCATCCTACAGCCTTACCCTCAGAAAGGGACTTCCGGAATCAGGTGCGGATAACCGGCTTATCATGGCAGGTCATGAATGGCTCTTAAGGCAGTATTTTTTAAAGCCGTTAAAAAAATCCGACCTCGACACAGCAATAGAGTGGTACACCCGAAAAGCTGCTGTTAAGGCTTTCCCGATAAATCTTTTTAAAAATCTTTCAGAGGACGCTGACGGAGAGGATATCTTTCTTCCCATTGACATCTGGGGATTTAAAGGCGGTCAGACTTTTCTTTCCGGTATTCCCTGCATGAGCTTTGAAGGCCCCGGAGGCATAGTCTCTTTTATTGAGCCGCAGATGTGCAGGTATTACGGTTCGGTCATTCACGCAACAAAGGGACGGCTCATGTATGAATCCGCAGGAACAAAACATGCGGAATTCGGCTACAGGGCAGACCCTGATGAGATGATGGCAATTGCCAAACTCCTGGCTGTTTATACAGGCAACGGCGGAAACCCGGTTCTTACCTCCTGCGATGCGGCAGAATTCATGTTCCCGGATTTTTTTAAATCAATAGGAACAATAGGTCACGAATTTTTGAGCGCGTTCCAGTCCTTTTCTACAGATCTTGAGGAAGCGGAACTTGAAGCAATGGACAGATTTGTATCATCCATGGGAACAGCTTCTTTACTGAGCGACCTTGTTGATGCTGAATCAGTAGGAATGGAAAACGCAATAAGGGTCATGAAAAAACACCCGGAAAACAGCAGAATAGGAGTAAGAATCGATTCAGGAGATCTGGCAGGCCAGTGTATCCGCTTTTACCTTAAAATGAAGGAAAACGGAATAGACAACAGGCTGATTGTATTTGAAGATGAAGTAACACCAGAAAAGGTAAAAGAGGTGCACAGCGCCTTTAAAGATGCCACAGGAGTTGATCCTGAAATTCTGTTCCCTGGCGCAGGCGGATATTATTACAGAAAATTTCACAGGGATACTGTTTCAGCGGCATTTAAGAGATCTATGACCGGAAATAATCCCAATATTAAATTCAGCAATTCACCAGGTAAGGAATCAATCCCCGGCAGTTTAAGGGTATATGAAAAGGATGACACTCTTATTATTGCTGATAAATCAGAAAGCATAGACGGCAGACCTCTTTTTGTAAAACTGGTGGAAAAGGGCAGAATTATAAATCCCGAAGACATGGATTTCAGAACACAGGCACAAAGAGCAGACAGAACATGGAATAAATACAGGAGTTTCAAACTTTCACCTGAAATAACAAAATGGAAAGGCATTTTCAGGGAAATGAAAAAAAAGGCAGTAATAAGAGCATTAAAAAAACCAGCGACACCTATATTTTAAGTTATTAATAGTAAGCATTAGTAACTTCACTCCTTATAGTATTATTAATACAACAGATTATTGACAATACTAACCAATTATTATCTAATCTCCCACCTAAACGGGAAACAAATGACAATATCCCGTAATCCCTATAAAAAGATTCTTAAGCGGAGGAAAAATTGAAAAAGTTAAATTATTTACTGATAATATTTTTAATTGCAGGATTTGCCTCATTGCATGCAGGAGCAGAGGAAGACAGTAGCCAGACAGTTTACAAACTTGGGGAAGTTGTAATCTCCTCAGAAGGAACAGGCGTTGAGTCAATAGGCGCCGTAAGAGAAATCACTGCAGAAGAAATAGAAATGAGCGGAGCAGAAACTCTTGATGATGCACTGAGGCTTTTACCTGGCATTAACATCAAGACAGGCGGACAGGGAGTTCCACGACCTGATCTTAGAGGTATGAGACCAAGGCATGTGACTCTGCTTATTGATGGAATTCCCTATAATTCTGCAGGAGACGGGCAGTTTGATCCAAGGCTTATAACAACGGAAAACATTGCAAAAATCAAGGTTTCCTATGGAAACGACTCTGTACTTTACGGACCGGGCGGGCTTGGCGGAGTTATAAATGTTGTTACTAAAAAAGGAACCGGCAAATTAGCCCTTGATGTAGAAGGCAAGTATGCCTATGAAGATCAGACCACTTTAAAGGCAAGCATTTCCGGTGGGAGCAGCAAAGTAAACTTTTTTGTAAGCGCAAATGATTACAGCAGCGATGGATACAAGGTTTCGGATGACCTGGTACCTACACAGGACGACAGAAACGGCGTTCTTGAAGACGGAGATATAAGAGATAACAGTGATGAAAGTCTCCGCAGTTTTTTCGGGAATATTGCAGTTACTCCAAATGATATAAGCGAATTTGGGCTTACCGTAAACTATATCGAAGGTGAGTATGGTGTCCCGGATCCGACAATAAGTAAAAGACTGGATTCAGTATTTGGAAAAAATCCGAGTTATGAGAGAGTAGACGACAGGGATGGTCTAAGCCTGAGCCTGTCAGGCAGGTATGACATTCCCGGGCCGTTAAGTATCAGGGGCTGGATTTACAGAAATGAGCTGGAAGAGCTTAAAAACGGATATAATGATTCTACATATCAGCCCGGAGATTATGATTACTCTACAACTGAAAATACAACAATAGAAGGCGCCAGCCTGCAGACACAGATATTGACTGATGGGTTAGGAACACTGTCTGTTTCACTTGGTACAAAAAAAGAAGGATTTGAAAGCACCGGAACAGAAGGCTCAACAGACAAAGATATAAAAACCCATTCTGCGGCAATGGAATATGAAGTGGAACCGATTGAGAATCTGGGACTGGTTGCAGGTTACGGATACTCATGGTTTAAAAAGGAAGGTGATTCAGACAGCACAGGTACTTACCTGGTAGGCTTAAGCTACGCTGTTTCTGAAGACAGCAGAATCCGGGCATCTGTTGCCGATAAAATCAGATACCCGTCCGTAACACAGCTTTATGGTGTTGTAGAAGGCAACCCGAACCTGACCTATGAAGAATCCATGAACTTTGAACTGGGCTTTGAAAAGAACATAAGCGATATCAAAACAGCCTTTTCCGTAACCGGATTCAGAAGAGATGTTGAAAATTACATTGCAAAGGATGATAACAAGGTTAACCAGAATAATGAAAAATACCGATATGACGGAATTGAAGTAACTGCATCAAACAGGTCTATCGAAAATCTTTATCTTGGCCTGAGCTACACCTTTATGACAACAAAAGACAGATCAACCGGCTCGTCTGTTGACGACATTCAGTACAATCCGAAACATCAGTTTACTATTGAGTGTCAGTACCAGTTTGCATACGATATATCAGTCTATGCAAACATTGAGCGTGTCCAGAACCAGTATTACTATGGGAGCAACAACGCAAAAGATGAGCTTCCTGACATTACACTGATCAACTTCAGAGTAGAAAAGAAATTCTTTTCAAAGGCATTTAAAATTTATGCAGGAGCAAACAATCTGTTTGATGAAAACTACTATGAAAGCTTCGCCCTTCCAAGAGAAGGAAGAACCATTTACGGCGGTGTAAAATACTCTTTTAGATAACCGCACATTTTAATAAAAAAAACAAAAACCCGTTCTATGAACGGGTTTTTTGTTTTTTTATGACGCCTTCAGGACAAAACTCGAAGCATCCTGCGAAATGTGGAGCATAAGGGCTGACAGCCGTCTTCGCCGAGCCAGACATAGATCGGCCCCTGCTGTAATAATTTAGACTTATTATAAGTCACAATTCCATCCCTTGCGCCTCTTGTCGCGGCGAAGCCTTTGGCGAAGACGGATGAACCTTGAGCCACTGATAAAAAAGACAAAGGGCCACTCTGCCCCTATCTCAACAAAAAAACAAAAACAGGTATCCCCCCTGCAAACATCCATATTGCCTTTCTATTTTCCCTGTGCTAATTAGTTTTATTTACAGGGAAATTCCCTTTCATATTTATAAGAATCCGTTTTTTTTATGAATATTGAAGGCAATTTCTGATGAACATCAGTATGGACAAAGGAGATTATTTTAAAATGGAAATCACGATTACCAAGGCAGAGCCAGATAAACTCAAAAAGAAACCGGAGGATGAATCACATCTGGTTTTTGGAAATATCTTTACAGACCACATGTTTGTAGTGGATTACAAAGAGGGCAAAGACTGGTTTGATCCACGCATAGTGCCCTATGGAAATTTCAGTGTTGATCCGGCAGCGATGTCCATACATTATGGACAGGAAATATTTGAAGGATTAAAGGCATACAAGGCATCAGACGGAAGCATTTACCTTTTTAGACCTGAAGACAACATTAAAAGATTTAACAGATCAGCAGCAAGGATGTGCATGCCTGAAGTCGATGTTGATATGTTCATGGACGGCCTCAAAAAACTCATTCTGGTAGAACAGGACTGGATACCTGAAAGCGAAGGAACATCTCTTTACATCAGGCCGGCAATGTTTGCCACTGAACCTCATCTTGGCGTAAGACCTGCAAACGAGTATATCGCCTTTGTAATACTCTGCCCGGTTGGGGCCTATTACAAAGAGGGTTTAAGCCCCATTAAAATTTATGTAGAAGACAAGTATGTAAGGGCATCATTAGGCGGCACCGGTGAGGCAAAAACAGCAGGAAACTATGCTGCAAGCCTTCTGGCAGCAGAAGAAGCAAAGGAAAAAGGCTTTACCCAGGTTTTATGGCTTGATGCTGCAGAGCGTAAATACATAGAAGAAGTAGGGACAATGAACATGTTCTTTGTCATTAACGACGAAGTAATAACCGCACCTCTTGCAGGAAGTGTACTCCCCGGAATAACCAGGGACTCAGCTATTCAGGTAATAAAAAACTGGGGCATGAAGGTTTCCGAAAGAGCGCTTTCAATTGATGAAGTAATTGCCGCATCAAAGGACGGTTCTCTTACCGAGGCATTTGGAACTGGTACTGCTGCAGTTATTTCTCCTGTCGGCCAGATCACCTACAAGGGTGAAGACCACGTTGTTGCAGGAGGCGGAATGGGTCAGCTGTCACAGAAACTTTATGATGAAATAGTATCTATTCAATACGGCAAAATAGATGATCCCTTTGGCTGGAGAATAAAAATAAATTAAATTCAATCTGCAGATAATGTTTCATCAGCCGGCTGTTTCACAATCCCGACTGTAAATATGTAAAGTTAACAAAAGGCAGTTCCATTAACATAATGGACCTGCCTTTTTGTTATATTTTTCTTTATTTATTCAAATCTAAATGTATACTGCCTTTTCACTTTAAATGATTTCTATGGTACCCGATAATATCTCAAAAAGGATACAATGCATGGAAAACAAAGATAAAAATCCCTTTAACAGAAAAAATCTTACAGAAAACATTCTTCATGAATGGCAGAATCTGCTTAATGAAACAGCCGAAATTCTTTCTGTCCCGGCAGGGCTTATCACGCGCGTCGATGGAAAAGAGATAGAGATACTCCTTTCAAGTGAAACTGAAGGAAACCCTTATCCTGCTGATTGTGTAACCCATTATCCTGATTCCGGATGGTACTGTGAATACACCCTTAAAAGCAGGGGGCTCAACCTGATACCCAATGCGCTTCAGGACCCTAAGTGGAAAGATAATGATGCTGCGGTTGGGCTCCATATTATCTCCTACATGGGGCTTCCCATAGAACGCCCTGACGGGAAACAGTTCGGGACTGTATGTTTTCTGGACAACAAAGAAAACCCGCACAATGACCTGCATATCAAACTTGTTACGCAGATAAAGAAAATGATCGAATTAACCCTGGATGTAGTTTCAGCCAAAGAGGAACTTGATAAATGTGACCGATTTCTCGATGATCTGAGCAGGATTTATCCAATATGCAGTTACTGTAAAAAGGTACGGGAAGAATCAGGAAACTGGGTAGCGGTTGAAAAATATGTAAGAGATATTACGGGCTCCGCCCCTTCTCACGGGATATGTCCTCAATGCTACCAAAAAGCGCTTGGTGAAATTGATGAAATAATCGATTAAGCAGACTTGTTGCAATTCAAAGTTATAATAAAGCAGTTACCTGCATGTCTCTCTTAAAACAAAAAAAAGAGACATGCAGCCTTAAAAACTCCTGATCTGTTAACTACTCAACCATAAGGTCGGCAACCAGTTCGGTAATATCAATAACCTTTATATTATTACGCTCATCCTTCGGGATACCGCGGGAACCTTTTGTAAGGTTATCCTTGCAGGCAGCGCACCCTGTAATAATAAGTTCTGCGCCAACATCCAGAGCATCCCTTACCCTTACAGATGCAACATCTTTAGCAAGATTATGGTCGTTTGCCATTATAAGCCCGCCGCCCCCGCAGCATCTTGCAAGCAGCCTGTTTTTCTGCATCTCGACAAAATCAGCTCCCGGAATGCTGTTAATTATATTCCTGGGCTCATCAAATATTTTAAATGAACGCCCGAGGTCACAGGGGTCGTGATAGGTAATCTTTTTTGAAAAGCCCTCCTTCAGCTTTATCCGGCCTTCTTTAATAAGTTTTTCAAGATAATGGACAGAGTGATAAACATCGAGATCAAAGCCTTCTTCCTCGGAATAGAGCTTTTTAAATGCCTTGTAGCACCCGGCGCATGGCGTGACGAGCTCTTTTGCCTTTGTGGCTTTTATTCTTTTAACCATCTTTTTAATATGTACTTTAAAATCATCTTCTGCTCCCATCAGGTGCAGGGGCAGACCGCAGCATCCTTCATTTTCACCAAGCACAGTATAATCAACATCTGCAGCATCAAGGGGTTTTAAAAGGCTGGGGACCATCTCCATATCGGAATAACTTGGCACACACCCCATAAACAGAAGTGTTTCCGCTGTTTCCTTAAGCTCTCCTTCTTCTGCCATCTCTTCAAGTTCGGGAGGATATACCTCTATTCTCTCTTCTTTCGGGCTTCCATACACATTTTCTGTAGAAAATATATTTTTTCTTAAGGCAATAACAGGTTCGGAACCAAAGCCTTCTTTAAAAAGTTTTTTACGCACACCCTGAACAATATCGTCAACTTTTATCATGGCAGGGCAGTAATATGTGCATGTCTGGCAGACTGCACATGAATAAAATGCCTCGGCCATTTCCTTTGAGGGTTTCTCCTCTCCGGTCATAAGATAAAATGCAAGGGTATTGCGCCCCCTTGCATTTCTTGATTCCCTTTGGGTCACATTAAATGTGGGGCATCCCATCCTGCAGTATCCGCACTGGATACATGCCATCAATTCATTATCCGTGTCAGTGCCGTATGAATCACATGCTTCCCGGTTTTCAAAAAAATGCCTGAATGCAAAATGGTCGAGGATATCCGGATCTGCCTCACCTTCCTCCAGGTTCATCTTGCCCGGGTTTAAAATATTAAGGGGATCAAGGGCCTTTTTAATACTCCGCATTACATTAAGCCCTTCACCCAGCTGTTTTTCTATATGGGGCGCCCTGGCAAGGCCTGTACCGTGCTCGGCTGTTACTGTCCCGCCTGCTTCGACTGCAGCATTAAAAAGCTCTTCCGAAGCTCCTCTTACTTTTTCCCAGTCCTCTCTGCTTCTTACATCAGCAACAAATGTAGTATGGATATTTCCATCACCCACATGACCGAATGAGGCTATCATGATGTCATACTTTTTAGATATTTCCTGGGCTTTTTTAATTGTTTCAGGAATACGTGTTGAGGGCACACCAAGATCTTCGGTTATTGATATCAGCCTGCTTCCGGGCTTAATACGTGAAAGGGTGGGAACCAGCCCTCCCCTTGCCTTCATCATTTCTTCCCTTTTTTCCGGATTATCACTCCACTGAAATTCCGTTCCGCCAAATCTTTTGCAGATATCCTCCATGCTCGCCATGTCTCTTTTTACAACAGGCTCAGCTCCGTCCGCTTCCATAATAAGCATTGCTTCAATGCTTGAGGTATCCCTGCCAAGAGCCTTTTCAACAGCCTTGAGAGAATTGTTATCCATTATCTCGCATGCGGCAAGCTTAATACCAGTTGTGGAAATTTCTGTCACAGCGTCAACTGCAGAGTTGATGTCACTGAATATTGCCATGGCAAGTGCACTGTATTCGGGCTTAGGCATCAGCTTTACTGTTACTTCTGTAATAATGCCAAGGGTTCCTTCGGCAGCGGAAAAAAGGTGGGTAAGATCATAACCAAGAGAGGTTTTAGGGGCGATAGTACCGGTTTCGATAATTCTCCCATCAGCCAGCACAACCTTTAAACCCTTTATATAATCTCGGGTGGTGCCGTATTTAACAGCTCTGTGTCCGCTTGCATTTGTGGACACCATACCGCCGATTGTTGCAATCACTTCACTTCCCGGGTTTGGCGGGAACATAAGGCTGTCTTTTTCCAGAGTCTTATTAAGGGCATCACATATTACACCTGTCTCTACACGTGCATAAAAATCCTTTTTATTTATCTCAAGGATACTGTTCATAAGATGGAGGTCCAGTATCAATCCTCCCCTGACAGCCAGAACAGCCCCGGTCACACTTGTACCTGTCCCCCTGGGTATAACAGATATTTTATGTTCGGATGCGACCTTCATAATTGCAGATACCTGTTCGGTTGTAGATGGAAAAACTATGGCATCAGGAATACCCTGATGGACAGACATATCGCGGGAATAACTTAAGCATTCCACGCGATCGCTGAATATATTTTCTTCACCGACTATTGCCTTTATTTTATCGATATAATCCATACTGGAGCCCCATATTTAAAGGATTTATCATTTATTTTTTGTTAACTGACATTAATATTGGAGTGTATCTGAATAACATATAAAAGTCTGAAAGTCAGTTCAATTTGCCTCCCGCCACCATGTAATTTTTTACCAACTACAGGAACTATATTACCCAAACCATTGGAAATATTTTACACAGCAAAACACCACCGCCATTCCTGCCAGTTTAACATACTGTTTTTAATAGTAATTTAACCACATAAATATTTGGCAAGATAATTGCTTTATTTTGCAGTTATAATTAAATTAAAAAACCAAAAACAGAATAAGTTTAAAAAAACATCCATATAATGATTTAACGTTTTACAATATTTTTTGTTTTAAAAAGGGGATTACAATACGATGAAAAAAATTTTATTTTTATTAATGGGGCTTTTAATATCTGTTCAGTTAACCGCCAGTGCTGATAAAATCGGAGAAGGAACTCTTGGTGTAACCTGGAGCTACCCTGTATACCATAATTACTACCTTGACTATGACGGCACTATTACAGACTCAACAGTACCTGACAGCGTTGAAAACGGAATATATGAGTATATTTTCTGTGTATCAGAGGATAACGCAAACAGTACTGAATATGTTGATTTTCTTACAATTGACAGCAGCCTGATAGACCTGATTGGAAGCGAGAATTACTTAAAGATTGCAAAAGCTGCCTGGATTGCTGATAACTGGTATAAAGAATGGAAAGATTTTACGTTCTCAGCTATGGATGCACAGGTTGCAATATGGTACGTTACCGGCGTAGTTAACCCTATTGACCCAAATACTATTTATACAAACAATGCATCCTATCTGGTTAGTCTTGTAGCCAACTTAACATCCTATTCTACAGATTCTTACGCCCTTGCCATAAGCCAGAGCTACCCTGGAAGCGATTATATAGCTGATGACAACACATGCTATGAACCACCAGACTATCAGGATTTCCTTGTCCCCATGACTTCAACTTCAGTTCCTGAGCCGGCAACCATGCTTCTTTTAGGCACCGGCCTTCTTGGAATTGCAGGCCTCAGAAGGAAATTTAAAAAATAATATATACACAACAGCAGTAACAAAAAAAGCAGAGTCATATGACTCTGCTTTTTTGTTTTACTGCTTTCAAAAACCTAAAACCGAACTTCCCTGTAAATCCTTCTTCCTTCCGGAATATCAACACCGCTAAGATTAACACTATTAGAATAACCCGAAGACACGTTAATATCATGGACACCGGCATCCAGTACTATCCTTACAAGAGTTAAATCACCAGGCAGAGTTTCCCAAGACCTTGTATCCGCCTCTTCAAGAAGGAAGAGAAAAATCCTGGCAAGAGCTTCTCCAATCACACTTTCTTCACCCACCTCCCTGGCAATCGCCTCTTTAGATCCGGCCCTTAAGGCCTGGCGGGTCAGGTACTGAGCAGCCCTTTTATTGAGAGATTTTGCCGCAGCATCTCCCAGGTTTACTGAAAAATCACTATGGTCACTCTCCCTGCCGTCAGCATATACATTTACAGGAGAAAAGGCCGATGATGAAGCATATCTTGGTACAGAAATCCTTATTGAAGGAGGTACAACTACATCAGCAGATATTTTTTCAGGGATGCGCCCGCGCGAAACAAAGAGTATAAGCTCTCCTTTTCCTTCGGGGATGGGTGCAGGGCTTATTCTTTCTTCCCCTGTACTCTCTGCAATTTTTTCATACTCTATGCGTGCATCATCAGGCTGGTTCATATTCTCATAGCACAGGGCAATAAGCGCCCTGGTAAAATGATCATCTTCAAGTGCTTCAGGGTGCCTGCCATACTCCTCAAGTGCCTGCTTTGCTTCTACAAGGGCGCTTTCGTATTTGTACTGCATAAGAAAATTCATCATTAAAAATGTATGAACCCAGAGTCTTTCCGAATACTCGCCCTTGTATGTAGCTGTTTTGTCATTTACCATTACGGATGTCGCCTGATCTTTAATACTTACCAGGTCTTCATCCCTGATAAATTTTGAAGCCCTGAGCAGAACCTCCGTACTTTGCTCATACTCCTTCATGTAATAAAGGATACTCCCCTTTTCCATGTAGCAGAGCAGCCGATCCCGTTTGGGCACAGCGCTGCATTCACCCAGTGCCTGCTCAGCACCGGAAAGATTGCCGGAATAAAACTGCGCCCTGGCCTTATTAAGGGGCACACTTGCACAGCCGGCAAATAAAAAGAGAAAAAACAGTATGAAGTACCTGCAGTACATCATCCGGCACTACCAGCCGATAATAGGCTGAGAAGCTTCACGGGCAAGTTCAGCCTGGTCGGCATAGACTATTTCGCCGGTCTTTAAGTCTGTCATGGTAATATCAAGGCTGTAGTATATGCGCTCCTTTTTATTTAAGCGCCACTGTTTGGGCTGCTCTTTTTTAATTGAACGAAGAGTGCCGCTCAAAATATAATCCGCACCCAGCTGCCTTCCCTTTTCAACTCTCATGGCAGGATCTACAAATCCCTGATCCTGGTAGCTGGTTTCTGCCTGAATATTTTCTCTCTGCTTTTCATTTATAAAACGGAATTTACCGGCCTGAATGAGCCTCATCCTGATTGCATCTGTGATCCCCCCTGTGCTTATATGCTCTGAGGTCTCATTAACCACAGGATATACAATAAGGATCGGCTTTTTTTCTGTGACAGGAAAAACAGGGGCCGCGAGAAGAGGAGACACCAGATCTTCAACAATTTTATTTTTATCCGAAAAGTCGTAACTCGCGTCATAATGCATGTCATCCTTTGGATCAAGATTTCTTGTAGTTGCAGCACAGCCTGTTATGCCGAGGAGCGCTGAAATTAAAACCGAAAACATTTTAATATTTTTTTTCATAGCACCATCTCCTTTAAACAGTTAAATATTCCAAATGTTTTTTCATTGTTTACTAATATTTTTAAAGGATTATCTATTAAGCCTTATTATACCGCAGCTTAAATCGAGAATACAATTTTCTTTAATATCTCCCCTGTATGTCTATTAGACACCTGCGATGGAAATATGTTCATATTTTTTAAATAAAATGCAACCGAGACTGGAAAGGCGCACAAAAGATCTTTTAGAATATTTACAGGGAATACGGGCTTGGCACAGGGTCTATATATGGCAGACAGGTGTGCCCGGCTGAAAAATATCAGCCGGGCAGCAAATGGAACGTATCCGGGATGCATCAAAAAAATAGTGAATCAGGGGTGAATTTAATCTTCTGCCGAGCTTCCGCTCTCTCTGGAAATATCAGAAGCGATAATTTCTTTTACAGCGTAAATTTCGAGAAGATTTGTTCCCCTTTTTGTAAGAAGGTTGCTCCCGGAGGTAATTATTATATTGTCCTCTTCAGAAAGCAGCCCGTCCCTGTAGTATTTGAGAATCAGGTTGCGCGACATGTCATAATGGGGCATATCAAGAAAACCATCAGTATCCAGCATAGGAATAACACCCCATACCAGGTTAAGAAACTGCACTACAAGCGGATCCTTCGTACTGGCAAGTATGGAGCACTTGGGCCTGAACCTTGAAACATTCCTTGCGGTAAAGCCTGATTCAGTAGGTGTTAAAATTGCCCTGGCTTCAAGCTCCTCGGAAGCATAAAAGGCCGCTTCTGCAATGTACAATGCAATTTGAGCCCTGCTTCCCTCATGGGTTTTCTTATGCTTTTTAACAACACTTTTTGTGCGTTTCTCATATTCCAGGGCAATGGTGTACATCATTTCAACAGACCGTACAGGGTATTTTCCGGTTGCTGTTTCAGCGCTCAGCATAATGGCATCGGCTCCCTGTAAAATTGCATGGGCAATATCATTGACCTCTGCACGGGTCGGGCGGGGATTTTCCCTCATGGACTCCAGCATCTGGGTCGCAACTATAACAGGCTTCCCTGCGATGTTGCATTTTCTGATTATCTTTTCCTGTACTGCAGGAACTTCCTGAAGCGGCAGTTCAACACCCAGGTCCCCTCTGGCCACCATTATCCCGTCTGAATACTTAAGTATCCTGTCCAGATCCTCAACAGCTTCTCCCTGTTCGATCTTTGCAAAAATCATCATCTTTGCATTATGCTCGGCCAGAAAAGCCTTAAGCTCCAGAATATCTTCAGCAGAACGCACAAAAGATGCGGCGATAAGACTTACATTTTGTTCAATGGCAAAAAGAATATCTTCCTTATCCCGTTCAGTAAGAAATGGGAGCCTGAGCTGGTATTCCTGAATAGTCACCTTTTTTGAAGTGCTGACAGGCCCCTCATTTACTATCTTTATTTTCAGACCGTCAGTGCTGTTTTCAATAACTTCGGATTCCACCAGTCCGTCATCAAACAGTATTTGTGTACCGACCTTAATTTCATCAAGATGAGGGTAGTCCACAGGAATAACATCAGGTGCATCCTGCACCTTTGCGTTTACAAGACGCATCACACTGCCGCCTGCGAGATGAAGGGGAGAATCCGGAATTATGCCTATTCTTACCTCCGGTCCCTTTGTATCAATAAGGATAGGAAAATTTTCATCCAGAGTCCTTATATTTTTAATATAGAGAGCCTGTGTTTCATAGTCTCCATGTGACATATTAATACGGGCGGCATTCATCCCTGCTTTTTGAAGCCTTTCAAGCATTTCCGGCTGAAAAGTTGATGGGCCTATGGTCGCTATTATTTTGGTATATTTCTGCATATCAGTAAAAAATATCTCCTGAAAAATTGTTATTCTATAATACTAACATATCTTTATTTTTATCTCGTTGATTATTTTAAGATGGAGGTTAGAGTTGTGTTTTCTTTTTGTTATGTAAGCGCTTCAAAGGGCAAGGTGTGGTTTAATAGTCCAAACATTTGCCGGAGTCAACAGGTATTACATAATAGAAATAGTTTTTTCCGTTATATCAATCTTGATACTTAAACAGACTCATGATACTGAATTATTTTTAATTTTAAATAAGGAATTCCAGTTATGAAAAAGAATATTGTCATCCTGCTGCTCATCGCACTTACTGTTTTTATTTATTTTCGACAGGAAAATAAAAATTACTATGATATGATTAATGCTGTATCCGGAGCTACCCCTCTTGCAATATCAAGAGATATACCTGATGAAATATCTCTTACAATAGACGGTCTTGTAAAACAGGAATATAATCTTTCGGCATCAGCGCTTGGCGGTTTTGCACCTACAAGGATAAGAACAAAAGAATTTTCACCTGACGGAAAATATCTTGGAGCCTATGCATACACAGGTATACCTGCATTCAACATTCTTGAAGGCATTGCTCCACAGAAAAAACCGGACGATGTGTTTAATCAGCCGCTTGATATCCTTATAAACTTTGTTTCTTCAACAGGTAAAACCGTAAGCTTTAGTTTTAATGAAATTATCATGGCAGACGACACACTTCCAGTTACCCTTGCCTATTACAGAGAGCCGATCCAGCCGACCACGGATCAGGTAAGAGACACCTATGATAAAAATATTTATACAGAACCGCTTACAGGCTTAAGGCTTATTGCACCCAAAGAACCGGATACCGCCAGATACCTTGATAATGTTGTTAAAATTACATACACCACTTTACCTGCTCCCAATGATCTTTTGCCCGAAAGAAAAAAAGGGACAAAATGCGCAAGCCATTCTCTTACCTGTATAGACGGTGAAAATAAATATGAAGGTTCTCTTGAGAATATTCCAGGGATTAAAAAGGAAGACTGGGCGCTGATTGGACACGGTCATGGTTATGAAGAAAACGTAGAGGCCGAAGGCTATGATTTGAGGGCATTTTTAAAATCCAATTTTGACGATATCAGCAAGGATGATTATTTTCTTTTTGCTGCATGTGATGGATACAGGTGCCTGTTTTCATACAGGGAGATATTTGTAATTGAAAGCGGTAAAGATATGATGATTGTTGATAAGGTAAACGGGGAGATGCCTGAAACAGGTTACAGGCTTGCACCTACAGCAGATTTTTTCTCTGACAGATCAATGTGGGCGGTGGCATATATTGTAAGGATCAGGACTGTACAATAAGAACCTAAATTTCATTTTTTACTAATAGTAGTATAGTGAGGGATATACATTTTATTCTTTTTGCGGACTTTAGAAAATGGATTCCCCGGTCAAGCCGTGGAATGACGCCCCACCCCCAACGTCATTCTCCGACTTGATCGGGGAATCCAGTCTTTTGATTTTAAAGCCAGCGGGTATTTTTATCTATGACAGGTAAATATAATTTCAAAAAATTGATTGCATTTTTTAAGATGTTCTTTTGGATATTTATACTAGGTGCTTTCATTCCACATTATCTCTTTGCAGAAAATACCGACAGCAAATCTAACCCCCAAATTAAAAGCCTGATTCAAAACGGCAGCTGTATTGCTGCCAGCGGCAATCAGATAATCTTTTCATATGAAGATGATAAGAAATTAGTACCTGCCAGTATCTGGAAAATAACAACATCACTTGCTGCCTTAAACACCCTTGGTGGGAATTACAGATTTAAAACCGAATTTTATTTCGATACAGACAATAACCTTTACATAAAAGGTTTTGGAGATCCATTTCTTGTATCTGAAGAGATAGACTTAATTTTTAAAACATTAAAAGATAAGGGATTATCGGAAGTTAACAATATTTATCTGGACAGCACTGCCTTTAACATATCGTCTGCACCAAACGGAGTAAGTCACAGTCTTAACCCCTATGACGTAACAAACAGCGCCCTAGCTGTAAATTTTAACACAGTCAATTTTACGGTAGATAATGACGGAACTGTAAGCTCAGCAGAAAAACAGACCCCCACGCTCGCTATAATGAAAGATCTTGGAAAAGGGTTTAAAAAAGGAAGGCACAGGATAAACATTTCAAACTCACCGGAAAATGTCTTAAGACATACAGGTGAACTGTTCAGGGCAATTCAGCACCGCAATAATATTTCGGGTGACGGTATAGTTTTAAATAAAAAAACACCTGAGGAATTAAAGCCATTATATATACATCATTCTTCCAAAAATCTTTCCGAAGTTATTGAAGCCATGATGCTCTACTCCAATAACTATACAGCAAACCAGATTTATCTGACCATGGGAGCGCATGAATATGAATATCCGGCAACATGGGAAAAATCAAAAAAAGCCTTAAGAAAATATATTGATGAAAATTTTCCGGGATATTCGGGCTCAATAGAATTTGATGAGGGATCGGGAATTTCCAGAAATAACAGAATCACAGCCAGTGCAATGATAGAAATATTAAACAGATTCAAACCTTACGCCGCACTTCTTCCCTTTGAGGATAATATGCATATAAAGTCAGGAACATTAAGAGGTGTTTATTCATATGCAGGGTATTTTTTAAGAGACGGCTGTTATGACAGCTTTGTTATAATCCTTAACCAGAATAGAAATAATCGTGATAAGGTTTTAAAGTCACTTAAAAAGATGTACAACACAACATCGGAATGAATACACACGAAGTAAAAGCATAAAAACATATCTCTCGCCCGCTTCGCTCGAGCTCACAGAGAACGCAGAGAAAATCAAAAGCCTGAAGCTGTATTTCACACAAAGGCACAAAGCACACTAAGAAAACAAAGGCTTTTAACATCATTTTGTTTTATAACTTTGCGACATTTACCTGTCCCGCCGTAGTGTGAATGTTTTTTACGGAGGCGGACGGCTTTGTGTGAGAAACAATTTTTTGTCTTGCAATATAGCGCCAATCTGCGGGCAAATCCTTCCTTAAGGCTGTTATCTTAAGCACCAAACAAAACTCCTCTCCCTTGACGGGAGAGGCTGGGAGAGGGTGGAAAAATAGAGATTCATTGCATTATTGCTGTTTTATCCCCCTCCCTTAATCCCTCCCGCCAGGGGAGGGAAATTATAAAACAGAATTCTCAAGTCAACAACATTGCCCCCTGCCTGGCCCGACCTATCCTTTGCGAAAGCGGCTGGCTGCCCGTTTTTTATCATGAAACATTCAAAACAAACTGCCGCCCATCATTTCCTTTTCTTTTAATATGCCAGCTCTTACTCGTGAGATGTTCAAGAAATATCCTGTCATGACTCACCAGAAGCAGCCCGCATGGACAATCATTAAGCGCATCTTCAAGACACTGTATAGACGGCAGATCCATATGATTTGTGGGTTCATCCATAATTATCAGGTGAGGTTCATTTGCAATCCCTGCTGCAAGCATAAGCTTTCTTGTTTCTCCAGGGCTGGGCTCGTCACTTTCAAGCAGTCTTTCAGGTCTTGAACCAAGACGGCTTACCACTGCCATCATTTTACCCAGTTTATCACCGCTGAACCTTTTTGCATTTTTTATAATTCTCTTTGATGCATCACGGTTGATCTCCTGGGGTATATAAACAAGTTTTTCATTATCCATACTGATTGAACTTACAATGCGCGAAAGCAGAGTGCTTTTACCAGCACCGTTAACACCTGTTAAGGCAATTCTGTCATCAGGACACATAATAAGATCAGGATACAACAGCCTGCCTCTTTCTCCAAAATCAATAACACCCTGTTTAACATTAAACAGAAACTTTCTTTTTGATTTGGCACCGGTTACCCATATACCTGTTTCATATTTTTTAATAACCGCTAGACTGTCCAGCTCTTCCTTTGCCTGCTTTAATCTGCCGTTTAGCTGATTGAGCAGTTTACCTGCTGTAGCATCTTTATTGGTAACTCTTGCCATATCCTTTTTTGATCTTGCATCGTGGTCTTTTATACCAAGCCCTCTTTTTGATCGAATACGGTCAGCCTGGCCGGACAAACTCCTCCGTTTTGCTGTTTCTTTTTTTATTTTAAGATAGGCCTGTTTTTTGGTTTTATGATGGTTTATTAAAGCGTCTTTTTCCTGATTACCGGCCTGCAGCCCTTCACTGAAATTACCGGGCCGCATAACAGCGCCGGGAGGTTCAATAAAAACACACTGCCTGCACAGACCGTCAAGCAGTTCCCTGTCATGACTTACCAGGAGCCCCGTCCCCCTGAAACTTTTTAGTGCATCAAAAAGATATTCACGTGCTTCACTATCAAGATGATTTGTCGGTTCATCAACCGCAAGTACCTGAGGTCTCTGCCACAGGGCCGCAGCAATCTGAGCCCGCTTTCTTTCACCATGGCTTAAGGATGACCAGCGTTTGTACCAGTCATCCATAATATTAAGCTGTCCTTTTAACCTGAATGCATCATTATCCGTTGATTCAATAAATGCGTTTAAACCGGATGGAGGAGCATCTGTCCTCTGCCTGCAGTATATTGTGTTTACAGAACCTGTTATCTGACCTTTACCGGGCAGAAGTTCTCCGGCCGCAAGCTTAAGAACAGTTGTTTTACCTGCACCATTGGCGCCTATAATCCCTGTCCATCCACGACTGAAATGTATATTGATATTTTCAAGTAAAGGAACACTCATTACATCATAGGTAAATGATACGTCTTTAAAGATAAGATTATCAGGTGACATTTTCAGATTTCTCTTTTCCCTGAAATAAAAAGCCCGCAGGTCGAACATGATCCACCGGCGGGCTTATAAGATATTTTTTTATTCAGGCTGAATGTATACCGTATGGATCAAAGCACTCCACACCTTTATATAGGGGAAGAACTTAAGCTAAAGCTGAAATTTGCTTTTACTACCTGCGGTTAGTTTTCATTCCTGATTTGTCTCCTGTTGTTTTTTAAGCACTGTAATAAAAATTAAATTTATTTTCAACTCCTTGAAGAAAATCTTTTTCTTTTTTTAAACACTAAATCATTTTTGTCTTATGTCTTTCTCTGTGTTCTCTGCGCCTCTGTGTGAGATATGTTTTAAGGCCTTTGTCTTTCTTCGTGTCCTTTGTGTCTTTGTGGTTCAGCTTTTTTCTGCCTTTACAATCACATCTCCAAACCCTATAGCAACCCTTTGGCCGGGTTCAAGTTTAAGGAAATCATCCTCAGGCCAGTTTCCGTTTAAAAGGTTACGAATCAGTTTTATATCTCCGGGCATTTTTTCAAAACGCCAGCCTTTTTGATCTGCTTCTTTTTTTACCAGCTCTTCTTCCTTTGTACTGTCAGTAATATTCTGTTCAATAAAAACAGTTCGCTCGTAATTTTTTGTCATATCACCCATTGACGCTATAATCCTGTCTGCCCTTTCTTTACCCATTCGGCTTATCATTGCGTCATAGGCGGCCTTATCATACATCTCAGCAGATGATGCTCCCATGCCTGAAAACCCTGCTGCATTATCCAGTCTCTCCATATAATCCTTAGTATACCATATTGTTCCCGGACATTTTTTCTGCTGAGTCTTATACTCTTCCTTTGACCCGAGACACAGGGTAATACAGTCATGAGCCCGCGGCATCACAATAGGAAGATCCCAGGCTTTAAGCCCGACTGTTGCCTGTCCGCAAAGTCCGTAGCATAAAAGGATGGCATCATAGACACCGGTCACATCATCTATTTTCTGCTGAAGAGTGTTATTGAGCAGGGGAGGATCAATGTGCTGTCCCATTGAAACGAGTTCTACATCAACAAGGTGAGGAGATGCGGCAGCACAATAATAAACCTGCCTGGCAAGTGCGTCACAGCTTATGCATTTGAGTTTCATAATAAGTCTCTTAAAGGTTAACTGAGTAAGGGAATTAAAATAGCACGGGGCAGATAGTGAGTCAAACTGCTGAAAGTAATTGCTCTTTATTTTTTACCGGCCTAATGCTATAGATTTATGCCTGTTCGGCTAATTATTTTACAACATTGCTCATTATCACCTATTTTTATCAGAAAGGATAACTGATGAGATTACTGCTACTGCTTTTTTTAACCATAACAATCATCGGCTGTAATGAAACAAAAACCACTTCATACAAGGATGCTGCTTTACCAGTTGAAGAAAGGGTTAAAGACCTTCTTTCACAAATGACGCTGGAAGAAAAGGTGGCGCAGCTTACCAGCACAATGCCAATGCTCGGTTTTGATGAGAAAGCAGAGACGTCCTATATAGATAAAGACGGCAAATTTAATCCGGAAGCCGCAGCAGCGTTTTTCAAACACGGCATCGGCCAGATATCCAGGCCTGGAATGATGCTGGGTCCAAAGGAGATGGCTGAGCTTACAAATACAGTTCAGAAGTGGATTATTGAAAATACCCGGCTTGGCATTCCTGTTATGTTCCATGAAGAGGCTCTTCACGGTCTAGCAACAGCAAAGGCAACATCATTTCCTCAGGCAATAGCTCTTGCATCCTCATGGAACCCTGAACTGGTAAATGAAGTTTATACAGTTGCAGCCCTTGAAACACGCTCAAGGGGAGCACAGCAGGTACTCTCTCCGGTACTGGATATTGCAAGAGATCCCCGATGGGGAAGAGTGGAAGAAACATACGGAGAAGATCCATACCTTGCATCAAGAATGGGTGTTGCATCCATAACCGGTTTTCAGGGCAACTCTGCTGTTATTGATAAATCCCACGTTATAGCAACCGGGAAACATTTTGCAGTTCACGGCCAGCCCGTAAACGGCATAAATGTCGGCCCTGCAAATTATTCCGAAAGAGTCATACGTGAATTTTTCTTAAAACCATTTGAGGCTGCAGTAAAAGAGGCCAACCTTCAGAGTATGATGCCCAGCTATAATGAGATAGACGGGCTTCCTTCCCATGCAAATATAAAACTGCTTGACGGTATTCTCAGACAGGAGTGGGGCTTTAAAGGACATACTGTATCAGATTATTACGGCATTAAAGAATTAAAAGAAAAACACCATGTAGCGGTATCAAAGGAAGACGCAGCAAAACAGGCAATAGAGGCTGGCGTTGATATTGAGCTGCCCTACACTGAAATCTATGACAGACTTGTTGATCTTGTAAAAAATGGGATTGTTTCAGAAAAGGCAGTTGATAAGTGTGTGGCAAGAGTGCTCCGCTCAAAATTTATCACTGGCCTTTTTGATGATCCTTATGTTGATCCTGACTATGCGGTGAGCGTCTATGAAAATCCCGATCACAAAGCCCTCGCCTTAAAAGCAGCAAAAAAATCTATTATCCTTTTAAAGAATGAGAACAATGTCCTTCCTCTTACAAAAGATAAATACAAAAAAATTGCTGTTATCGGACCAAATGCAAAGGGGGCACACATAGGCAACTACAGCGGCACTCCTGAAGGGAGTGTCGGCATACTTAAGGGAATGAAAAACAGGGCTGCCGCAGACCAGGAAATTCTTTATGCAGAAGGATGTAAAATAACTGAAACAGATCCTACAGTATTTACCTTTGAGGAGCCCAGGCCGGGAGACCCTGAGAAAAATAAAAAACGAATTAAAGAAGCAGTGAAGGTTGCCAAAAACGCTGACGTAATAGTTCTTGCACTCGGCGGTAATGAGTTCACATCGCGGGAAGCATGGATCGGTCACCTTGGCGACAGGGACAGCCTTGAGCTATTAGGAAATCAGAACGATCTTGTAAAAGAAATGGTTAAACTCAAAAAGCCCATGGTAGTATTCCTTATTCATGGCCGCCCCAACAACATCACCTATGTTGAGGAAAACGTACAGGCTATTCTGGAAGGATGGTATCTTGGCCAGGAAGGCGGAAACGCTGCTGCAGATGTACTTTTTGGAAATTACAACCCGGGAGGAAAACTTACTATTTCAATCCCGCGTTCTGTGGGGCAGATTCCTGTTTACTACAACTATAAGCCTACAGCGCGCCGCGGTTATATGGGCTCAACAACCGAGCCTCTTTATCCCTTCGGATGGGGCTTAAGCTACACGACATTTAAATATAACAACCTGAAACTTTCTAAAGATAAAATAGGGCTTATGGAAAAGGTTACAGTTTCATTTGATGTTACCAACACAGGAAAGGTTAAGGGAGATGAAGTAACACAGCTTTATATAAGGGATGAAGTAAGCTCAATCACCAGACCGGTAAAGGAACTGAAAAGATTCAAGCGTATAACCCTTGAACCGGGGGAGACAAAAAGAGTTGAGTTCACCATAGGGCCCGAGGAACTCTCCTTTTTAAACAGGGACATGCATAAAGTAGTGGAACCCGGCACATTTAAAATAATGGCAGGGGGTAATTCAAAGGACCTTATTGAGGTTACCCTTGAGGCTGTGGACACAAAATAGAATTTTTCGAAAAAATGTTCTGCCCGGGATATTATACCGGGCAGAGCAACCATCCCTGCTACTGAACAGATCCTGTCATTATGTTACCGAATCAGTGAAACTATGTATCATTTTGAGCAGCAGAAGATTTTTCGCAGGGTGGTGTTCGTGTCGAGGCGTAGTCTTGTTCGAAGACGGATTACACACCACCTTGTAGAGGCTTTGCCTATACAAAAAATCCGGCCGCGAATAAATCCCAATGATGCTGACTTGGTGTCTATTCCATAAACAAAGCAGCTAACCACAGAAGACACGGAGTTCACGGAGAAAATCAAAAGACAAAACGATTTTTGTTTTTTTAATAATTAAAGGCTTTTCTCCGTGTCCTCCGTGCTCTCTGTGGTGAAAATTAAAGTTATTTATTTAAGAAAATATAAACTCAAACTTTAGTAAACAGTATCGGGAATAAATCCCGCCCCTTCAAAAAGCCTTGTTAAACTTTCAGCCGATACATGACACTGCACTGTGCAGGTTTATTTTTCAAAAAGTTTTTTATACTCACCATAACCTTCCTTTTCCAGATCCTCCCTGGGGATAAATTTTAATGAAGCGGAATTTATACAGTATCTCAAACCCGTAGGATTCGGCCCGTCATTAAACACATGCCCAAGATGCGAGTCGCCATGTTTGCTTCTTACTTCAGTTCTTGCAGTAAATAGTTTTCGGTCTTCTTTTTCTACAATATTTCCACCTTCAAGCGGGCGGGTAAAACTTGGCCATCCGCTCCCCGAGTCGTATTTATCTACCGAACTGAACAGAGGCTCGCCTGAAACTATATCTACATAGATGCCTTCTTTTTTATTATCCCAGTATTCGTTATCAAAGGGTCTTTCAGTTCCCTCGTTCTGGGTTACTTCGCACTGAAGGGGGGTAAGCATTGCTTTTATTTTGGAATCATCAGGTTTTGAATATTTCAAATTATCCTTTGAACTTTTCATTTTTTCATACTTTTCATCACCCTTGTTATCCTCCCACACCTTTTCCAGAAACTGATCCCTGCCGGAGTTGCTTCTGTAATATTTATAACGGGTAGGATTTGTACTGCAGTAATTCTGGTGATAGTTCTCTGCCGGATAAAATTTATCAAATTTTAAAATTTTCGTTACTATCGGTTTATCAAAAACCCCTGACTCGCCCAGTTCTTTCTTTGACTGCTCAGCTATCGTCTTCTGATCTTCATTATGATAAAAAATAGCGCTCCCGTACTGTTCGCCCCTGTCCACAAACTGTCCGCCTGCATCTGTCGGATCAATATGTTTCCAGAAAACTTCCAGCATTTCTTTATATGTAATCTTTGAAGGATCATACACTGCCTGAACCGCTTCAAGGTGCCCTGTTGTTCCGCCTGAAACTTCTTTATAGGTTGGATTTTCCTTATCCCCGCCGGAGTACCCGGAGACGACCTTTATAACCCCGTTAACCTTTTGAAAATCCGATTCAACACACCAGAAGCATCCGCCGGCAAATGTTGCCGTTTCTGTATTTTTTATATTATTTTCCATTGGCTGCTCCATCGAATCACTGTTATTCAGATCGCAGGCAAAAATCCCTGCTGTCAACAACATCAATATAATTATTAATGATTTCATTTCCATCCCTCCTTCCGGAAAGCTGTTAATCATCTACTTACTTTTTTTTAATATAATACTTATATTTTGTATTAAAATGCTTTTTTTCCGGAATCTGGAAAGTTGATTTCAACGCAGGATCCCTCCTGATTTTTAAGGGGCAGGTTAAGTGTAAAACAGACACCCTGACCAGGTGCAGTCTTCAGGTTAATAGAGCCGCACAGTTTCTGAGTTACCAGATTAAACACAATATGCATACCCAGTCCGGTACCTCCACGGCCCTGCATGGTTGTATAAAAGGGATCATATATTTTTGCCTGCTGCTCTTCTGTCATCCCGTTACCATTATCTGTATAAACCAGGTGAACCCTGTCACCGTGGACAGAAGCCCGGATATCTACCTGGCCGTTTTCAACTCCATCAAATCCATGGATTAGTGAATTCATGAGCAGATTAGATATAATCTGCATCAGTACACCCGGGTAGGAATTCATTTCAATTTCATCAGGGCAGTCAACGCTTATTTTGTGGCCGGTGTGTTTATACCTCGGTTTAAGGCTTAAAAGTACTTCATCAAGATACTGCTTCAGCTTAAAGGGCCTCATTTCCTCTGTTTCCTGATCAACTGCAACCTGCTTGAAACTGTTTATGATTGAGGCCCCTCTTTTTAGATTCAGCAGCATGGAATTGGTGGCTTCTTCTCCATTGGCAAGAAATTCTTCAAATTCCCCTTTGGTAAACTGCCCCGTCTCATATGCTTTTTTTATCTTATCCATCTCTTCCTGGAGGAATGTAGCTACTGTAACACCCAGACCCAGAGGAGTATTAATCTCATGTGCAACCCCTGCTACAAGCCCGCCCAGTGCTGCCATTTTTTCAGACTGTACAAGCTGATTCTGAGCTTTTTTAAGGAAAACAAGGGATTTTTCCAATTCATCGGTTCGTTCTATTACATGTTTTTCAAGATTTTTGTTCAGGTCTTTGAGTTCTTCTTCGGCCTTCACCCTTTCAGTTACATCTATGCCGACAGCAAGGATAAAAACAGGCTTTCCATTTTCATCTCTGACCGGCTTGATAAAAACCTCAGCGATTATTTTTTTACCGTCAAATGAGGTATACCGTGCGGTGAAACTGGAGCTGCCGCCGTCCTGTGCCTTTTTAACCGCCTCGCGAACTTTGTTTTGAATTTCCGGGTACAGGCTCCACCATGTTACTTCCCAGAAAGGTATTCCTCTGATTTCTTCAATGGTGATACCGGCAAAATCCAGTGTGGTTTTGTTTACCTGACGAACTCGGCCGTCCAGGTCTAGAATGCCAAGAAATTCCATTGTCTGATCAAACAATCCTCTTAGCGTTGCTTCATTATCATGTATTTTTGCCGCAGCTTTCATGCCCTGCCGGACAGACAGAAAAGAGAGAAATAACACAAGAGTCAGCACGATCATGATTGTTACTAACAGATGCCTTGCCTGTTTTCGGGCTTCAACGGCAACATCATCCAGGTAAACCCCGGTTCCGATTATCCATCCCCATGGATTATATCTTTTTACAAATGAAATTTTGGGCAGGACGATATTTTCATTATCCTGCCATTGCCACTGATAAGACACAAAAGCGCTGCCGGTTATCGATGTTTTTTCTACCATATCCACAAACAGTCTGTTTCCTGCAGGGTCTTTAAATTCATTAAGATCCTGCCCTTCCAGACTCTTCACATAGGGATGAAGAATCATTTTCGGATGCAGATCATTAATCCAGAAATAATTTTTAAGATCATCACCGAAACGGATGGATTCAATATTCTGCAGGGCTATTTTCTGAGCCTGAGCCCTTGTCATCTGCCCGTTTTTTTCCAGGTTATGATAAAAACGGACCATATCCCAGATGATTTGAGTAGAGTCCTGAATGCCACTTTTTTTCTTCTCAAGTAAGGCGTTATAGTCCTCGGGCAGATGAATAAGAAAAATGGATGCTGAAAATAATGCAATCGATATGACAATGGGGACGGCTATTTTTACCCAAAGGGGCTTAAACAGACCTGGAAAGGAAAAATTAAGAGGGATGATTCTGTTTTTACTCATCAGGGATCCCTGTATTGTTCCATAATCGCCAGAATACTTTTTTTGTTTTCCATAAACAGGGAAACGAGTTTTGGATCGAATATGCGTCCGCTTTCTTCTGTAATGTATTTGAAAATTTTATCCAGGGGCCACGCTTTTTTATAGACACGGTCACTGCCCAGGGCATCAAATATATCCGCAAGGGCTGTCAAACGTCCGGCCAGCGGGATATCTTCCCCTTTCATACCATTGGGGTATCCATTGCCGTCCCACCTTTCATGGTGTGTTAAAGCTATAATTGCCGCAGTTTTAAGCAGTGTTCGCTCCGATCCGCCCAGAATATTATACCCGATGTTAGCGTGGGTTTTCATGACAGCCCACTCTTCATCATTGAGTTTGCCCGGTTTTAAAAGTACACTGTCGGGGATACCTATTTTACCTATATCATGCATGGGCGAAGCCAGCTTTATAGTTTTCGCCTCTTCCTCATCAAGCCCCAGAGCCTTTGCCAGCGTATAAATGTATTCAGCAACCCTGAATACATGATAGGCTGTTTCCTTTGACCTTTCTTCCACCACCTGCCCCAGGCGCATGACAATCTCGGTCTGAGTATCAATTATTTCCTGATTCAGGTAGATATTGTCAAAAGCAATACCTACGTTTGAGGTGAATATTTCCAGTAAATTTTGAACTTCTTCCCATCTGTACCTGCCGCAATTTTCCATGTACACAATATGATGTTTATTTCCATGGGTGGGAAAGTAACCTATATAGTCATTATCAATAAACATGCTCTCACGTCTTTCAGCAACTTCCCGGAGACGTTGATCTATCTCATGATTTATCTGCTCGCAGACGCCTTCATTCTGGCAGGACGCAAATTTTCCGGTTGCCGCAATAAACTTCCAATTTGCCTGTCCCTGATTTGTATCCTGGGTCGCACTGAAGCCTGTACCGCTTATGTAAAGTGTATTCTGAAGTCTGAAAATAGACTCAATTAAGGTAAGTACTCCTTTGGAGAGTTTTTTTAAGGATGTCTGTTTAAAAAAATCACCCGATGCATCAATAATATACTGGAGCCCCTTTCTCTGTTTATCGATCGCAAGCATATCCCTGTATGAGCGTATTGCAGTATAGACTGCCGTAAATAGGCGCTGGGAAGTAAGTTCGGTTTTATTTTTATAGTCGTTGATATCATAGTCTATGATTACACTGCGCTCCGGTGCGCTGCCGGGCTGCCCTGTGCGCAGAATAATCCGGACCAGCTTATTGTGCAGTTCCTGACGGATCGCCTGTGCACAGTCCAGGCCGGCACTGGGGTTTTCCATTACAACATCCAGCAGGATTACTGCAGTTTCACTATCATTCTTTAATTTTTGAAGAGCTTCGGCACCTGTATATGCTGACTGAATTTCAAGGCCGGCGCCTTCAAACTCAAAATTTTTAAGCGCAAGCCTGGTTGCCGAGTGCACTTCTTCATCATCATCCACGATGAGGAGTTTCCAGGGTTTAATATTATGATCGGTTGTATTTAATTCTACAGGTTCAGATATCGGATTTTCTTCAACTGGAAACAGGAGCTCACTTTTGTCAGATGTAAACTCATCCCTGTCCATAAAAGCCTCCGAAAAATTTGGTTTCGAATTAGCCTAAAAATATATCATACGATGATAAAGGAAACAATTTAATCTTTTACCGCCAATCACCTTTCAAGAAACCAGTCTATAAGTTTTCTGGCAATACTTATACTCGGGGGAATCCTTGGTATTTCATCCTTCTTAAACCACCCGGCATCGGATATCTCTTTTTCATCAATAACAAATTCACCGCTGTCATAATCTGCAGTAAAACCTACCATGAGAGAATCAGGAAAGGGCCATGGCTGGCTGCCGAAATATTTTATATTTTTTATTTTAATACCGACCTCTTCAAATACCTCCCGCCGAACACACTCTTCAAGAGTTTCTCCGGGCTCAACAAAGCCTGCAAGAACACTGTAAAACTTTGAAGGAAAACGGGGAGAGCTCGCCATTAAAAGTTTATCGTCTTTTAAAACCGCAACAATAATAGCCGGTGACAGCCTTGGATAATATATCTGCCCGCAGGATGGGCATACCTTTGCACGCTCATCATCTTTATTTTCTGTAAATTTTCCACACTTTCCGCAGAACCTGTGGTTCCTGTTCCAGTTGATGTACTGGTTTGCAAGGCCCGCCAGCCTGACAAAGTCAATCCCAATTTCATCCAAAAGAGTAAGGGGAGGATGAATGGAACAGCATTCAGGGAGATTATCCGTTGAGGTTATATCAGCAGCATAACACGGTGTGTTATTGTATAAACCCATGTACTGAATATCTTCCGAAGAAATATTGTTTTCAGTAAGAGTTTTATATTCAGGTATTGATAATTTTCCGTCATCTGAAAACACAATTATTTTCTGCTCATGAATTAAAAACCAGAGCGAATCATCTTTTATTTTTTCAGGATGTTTAAAATCCGAAATAAATTTCATTTATAAAACCTGCCTTTTCAAAAACAGGCGAACACGCAGGTTCGCCCCTACAATTAAGAGCATTTTACCTTGCGCCTCTTGTCGCGGCGTAGCCGTAGGCGAAGACGGATGAACCTTGTGCCCTGCGCCTTGTTTTCATCACACTCCCCTCATATCTGGAGGCCATATATATTTATGCAGCTGCATATTAAGTCTTACATTAAGTTTATCTTTTAACATCCATTCGCACAGCTCACGGGGTTCTACACTGTTAAAGCATGGAGATAAATTAATGGTTATCTCTTTTTTAATTGCTTCATCCATACTTCGAATTATATTAACCGCAAAACTATAATCCTTCCTGTCAGCTATTACAAATTTCAGTTCATCACCTCTGCTCAGCCTGTGAAGATTTTCAGGATCATTCTTTTTTTCTTCACCGCTTGAAGGACATTTGACATCCATTATTTTTGCACATCTGTTATCAACTGCGCTGATATCCCTGCTTCCGTTTGTTTCAAGCAGCACTTCGTAGTTTTTATCCAGAAGTGCTGCTATTAGACAAGGAGTATCTTCCTGTAAGAGAGGTTCGCCACCTGTCAGCTCTACAAGCCTGCATCCGAATGTTTCAACTTTACTGACAACATCGCCTACCTCCATAATTGCCCCCTGATCATATGCATATACGGTATCACAGTATGAGCATCTGAGATTACAGCCTGTAAGTCTTACAAAAACGCAAGGCAAACCGGCATATGAGGACTCGCCCTGAATACTGTGAAAAATTTCATTAACCTTCAGCGCCACTTTTATTTCCTTTTTTTTTAAATATAAGATCCATAACAATGGCAGATGTTACGCCTGCAACAAAACCGTTCGCAAGAACCGGCTTTAATACAGGAGAGATTGTATCCGTAACCGAAGCAGGGAGGAATGTAACAATCGTACCGAGAAAAACAGATAAACCTATTACCATGCCGTTTTCCATTGAAAACCCTTTATCTCCTGTATCCTTAAAGGCCACCAGAAGGCCCGAAGATATCTGTGATGCCATAAGGTAGGTGAGTACTGCCCCTATAACCACAGGAGGAATACTGCCCATGGCACCCGTCACGCCCGGCAGAAAGGCAAGCACAAACATTATTACAACAGCAGGTACAAGTGTAAAACGTGAGGCACAGCCGGTACTCATTATTATCCCCGGACTTAATGAAAAATTAACCGGCCCTATCACACCCATCCAGCCTGAAAAAACATTGGCTATTCCGGTAATTAAGACACCTCTTTTCACACGCCCTTCTCTGTCTTTTACATCGAGTATCTCATTAACAGACTGTATGGAACCAAGGTCATTTACAAGCAGGGCAATATAGCAGAACAGAAATGAGATAAGAACTCCGGGATGGAATGACAGATCTGTATTAAGGCTGTATAAAAAGGAATCAATCCATGCTCCATTATAGGCAGCGGCAGAGTGGCCTGATAAAAACATAAAATGATAGACAAGGCTTCCTGTCACTATGCTCCATATCACTATTGTCGACTGCCATATCCCCTTAAGCAGCCTGTGCATAAGAAACATGATAAAGATCATAATCACATTAAAGAGCATATTTATCGAAGGACTTACCGGCCCTTTTTTATCAATAATCAGATCCATTATTGCAGGAGCCATTGTAAAGGCAATAAGAATAAGCACCACGGAAATCACATTTGCTGTAAAAAACCTGTTAACGTGTTTAAGCAGGCCGGCTGCAGAGATTACAACCAGCACAACACCCCCGGCAATAACGGCTGTATAAATAACATTAACAGAAAAACTTTTTGATGCAAGAATACCGATAAGCAGTACGGCTGAAGGGCCCGGTAAAAGAGGGAGCCTGTGACCGTAATAGATCTGTATAAACAGAGTAATAGCACTTATTATGAGCAGTTTCCTGATATAGAGAATCTGGTTAAACTGATCATTATAATGTATGAGTCCCACTACCCTTCCCAGTATAAGAATTGTGGAGATAAGCAGGACTGCCCACTGCAGACCGAAAAGCAGTGTTTTTATAAAAGGGACCTTTTCATCAAGGCCGTACTGGAGCTGCATAAATATTCCTTTGCTTAATTACAGGCAATGCATATGATCGGTCATGATCAGGCATTCTCCGGTGCGCACAGGTCAAAATATTTTTCAAGATCTTTAATGAATCCGCTCCTGTCTATAAAAAGATGGGTTTTAAATCCTTTACTGTCCGCTCTTTCAATGTGCCCGTGATAATCATCAACAAAAAGGATTTTATCGGGACTCAAACCTATTTTATCTGCAATATCATCAAAGAGAGCTATGTCGCTTTTGCTCTTCCCCATATAATAGCTGTTAAATACATGGTCGAATAATTTGTAAAACCCGTCACGTTCATCAAGCCTGTCAAGCCAGTCTGTCTGGTCACTTAACATGCACAGGGTCACCCCCTGCCCTCTCATTGCTGTTATTATTTCAGGAAACCATGGTCTTACAACAAAGTCCTTCAGAATAATATCGCGCAGTTCACTGTTTACGCCATAAATACCTGTTTCTTTTTTAATGACCTTCCAGAAATCTTCTTCACTGCATTTTCCAAGTACATAGCCTGTAGAATAGACAATATCAAATGCAGCCTTTTCTGTCTGATCAGGATCAACTTTGCACTGTTCTGCTATTGTCCTTATTCCGTTCCTAAAACCTTCTTCGGCAAGCACTCCTCCAAAATCAATAAGTACTGCCTTAAGAATATTTTTTGTTTTCAAATTCACCTTTTAAATCTCTTTTATTTTTTATTTAATATCCGTCAGGATTCATGGACTGCCATCTCCATGTATCTTCGCACATTTCATCAAGTCCTTTTTCAGCTGCCCAGCCAAGCTCATTTTTTGCAAGGGTTGGGTCTGCAAAATATTTTGGAACATCACCCGGTCTGCGTGCGGTGACTTTATAGGGAATATCTTTTCCTGATGCCTTAATAAAAGCGTTTAACACTTCAAATACACTATAGCCAATGCCTGTACCAAGATTGTAGACAGTAACGCCTGTTTTATTTTTTAGTTTTTCAATAGCTTTAAGGTGGCCTTTTGCGAGATCAACTACATGAATATAATCCCTCACCCCTGTACCGTCAGGCGTAGGATAGTCATCACCAAATACTGACAACATCTCAAGTTTACCTGTAGCAACCTGCGAGATATACGGCATAAGATTATTGGGAATACCATTGGGGTCTTCACCGATTTTTCCGCTTGGATGAGCGCCGACAGGATTGAAATACCTGAGAATTACCGCATCCCATGACTTGTCAGATATATACAGGTCCTTAATTATTTCTTCTATCATAAGTTTTGATCTTGCATAGGGACTGAAAACAAAAAGCGGAAAATCTTCCGTTACAGGAACTTTATCCGGATCACCATACACTGTAGCAGTCGAACTGAACACAATCTTTTTCACACTGCACTGCTTCATGACATCACAAAGACATAATGTTCCATATACATTGTTACTGTAATATTCCAGCGGTTTTTCAACTGATTCTCCAACAGCTTTGAACCCGGCAAAATGTATGACAGCATCTATGGAATTATCCTTAAATATTTTCAGCATATTTGGTTTATCTAGAATATCAGCCTTATAAAAAGTAAAATCTCTGCCTGTTATTTCTTGAACCCTTTTTAATGACTCATCTTTACTGTTGCAGAGATTGTCAACAACCACAACATCATGCCCTGCATTAAGCAGCTCAACAAGCGTATGACTTCCTATGTATCCTGCGCCGCCTGTAACAAGTATTTTCATATTTTCTCCGACGATTAGTTATTTTAGGTACAGTTTTTTCAACTTTAGACCATGGTTTCACATGAGTCAATACGAAAGGCCTGTTTCAGATACAATAACATACTGTTTTTATTATATTAAAATATTATTCAAAAAAGATTAAAGTTATTTTTCAGGAGTGCCGATCTATTGAATGGAAAAACTTGAGGGCAAACTTTCTGAAAGGACAGGGCGCAAAGCTTCCGGTCTAAGTCTCTTTAAATAAAGAGATACGACAGCGGGGCTGCAATAGAAACAGATTATTTGCGCCCGTTCACATGGAAATGTAACGGGCTTTTTCGTCCGGTTTAGGCTTATCCGCAGAAAGGAGTTTTTTAAAGCTGTTTTTCCATAAAAAATGCCCTTAGACAGGAGGCAAATTATGGTTATAGATTCCTCGGCAGTTGTAATTCTTCCGAATGAAGGAGAATTCAAGGCAAAAAAGAAGGAAACACCCGCAGAAATCAAGCCGGTAGAAACATCAGGAAAAAATACCGGATCTGAACTTGATTTAAAGCGTGACAAAATTACTGAAAAGACTCCTGAGCAGCGTAATTTTGATGTCGGATCTATGTACAGTAAAAACGGAAGCCTTAATAATGATGCCAGCGGCAGCCAGGGCACTGGAGGAATGAGCTTTAAAAGCATAGATGTGATTGTATAGGAGTATCTGGGAGGGGAACCATGATGGGTATCTCCCTTTTGGGAGATACCCTTAGAAAACCTCTTATTTAATGTATATCAATTTTTTTAACATCTTCCTCTGCCTTGGGAAGAACTGCCTTCAGTATGCCGTCTTTAAACACACCTTAAACCTCATCGTTATACAGAAGAGCTTTTACCGGACAAATTTCTACACATGCCCCGCATGATTTACAGGCAGTATTCTCTTCCTGTCCATACAGGCTTATTACAGTATTGAGACCGCGTCCTGCAAAGGATAAAAGAGAATGCCCCTTTTGAAAACATACATACACGCACCTTCCGCAAAGCACGCACCTGTTAGGGTAATAACTTATAAGAGGGTGGGACAGGTCAACATCAGGGGTCTTAAGTTTATTTTCATATTCATCATTTTTAAGACCTACTTTTAAAAATCCTGCAAGTTTTTGAATTTCGCAGTTTTTATTTGCAGGGCAATTTTTACAGTCAACAAAGTGGGTAGACAAAAGAAGCTTAAATGCTGACCGCTGAAGATTTCTAACCCTTTCAGTATCAGTCCTCACCACCATTCCTTCTTTTACTTTTATTGAGCATGATGAAACAGGATCTTTTGCGCCCTCTATCTCGACAAAACAGAGCCGGCAGGATACCGACGGGAATTCCATGTCCTTAACATGGCAGAGATTGGGAACATAGATATCATTATCAAGACATGTACTTAAAAGATTAGAACCTTCAGCTGCATCCACTTCTTTTTCATCAATTTTTATTTTAATTTTAGTATCCATTTCAGTTTACTCTTCAGGCCTTTCTATTACAGGTGCAAGCTCAGGCGGTGATACCTTAAGTACAGCCTTGTATTCTTCAGGACAGGCAGTAACACATTCACCGCACTTCACACACAGGCTCTGATCAATGCCCTTTTTTCTTTCCTTTGTTGTAAAAATCGCCTCAACAGGGCAGCTTCCCACGCATGCATCACAGCCCCTTGCACATTTTTCAAGATCTATATAAAAGGCTGTCAGTTCACGGCACATGCCTGCAGGGCAGCGCTTTTCTTTTATGTGAGCTTCATACTCATCCCTGAAATATTTTAAGGTTGTGATAACCGGGTTTGGCGCTGTTTTTCCGAGGTTACAGAGAGAGCCTTCCTTAATGTCTTCACAAAGTTTTTCAAGTTTTTCCAGATCACCTTCCACTCCTTCACCCTTTGTAATCCTGTCAAGAATCTGAAGCAGATGATATGTACCGATACGGCAGAAGGTGCATTTTCCGCATGACTCCTGCTGAGTAAAATCAAGAAAATACTTTGCAATGTTAACCATGCAGGTATCCTCATCCATTACAACCATTCCGCCGGAACCCATCATGGCGCCCGCTTTTTTTAGGGACTCAAAATCAATTGGAGTATCCAGGTATTCTTCAGGAAGACATCCTCCGGACGGCCCGCCTATCTGCACAGCCTTAAAATTCTTTTTGGAAGGCACTCCGCCGCATACAGTAAATATAAGGTCCCTCAGGTTGATACCCATTGGTATCTCAACAAGACCTGCATGAAGCACATCGCCTACTACCGAAAAAACAGCAGTACCCGAGCTGCTTTCAGTCCCGATAGTTTTATACCATAATGCACCTTTTTTAATTATGGGAACAATATTTGAAAAGGTTTTTACATTGTTTATAACCGTGGGCATACCGTGAAGACCTTTCTGCGCAGGGTACGGAGGCCTGAACATGGGCATGCCTCTTTTTCCTTCAATGGATTTGATAAGCGCAGTTTCTTCACCGCATACAAAGGCCCCTGAACCTTCAAATACGGAAATGTTTATACTGACATCACTTCCAAGAATATTTTCACCAAGAAGATTATACTCCTCTGCCTGAGAGATGGCCTTTTTTACTGTTTCAACTGCAAGAGGATATTCGGACCTGATATAGATAACAGCATTCCCGGCACCCACTGCATATGCGCACAGGGCTATTCCTTCAAGGAGCTGATGGGGATTGCTTTCAAGTATGTTCCGGTCCATATAGGCGCCGGGGTCGCCCTCGTCTCCATTACATATAACTGCTTTATCAGAGGAAGCTGCATCCTTTACCATCTGCCATTTTCTGCCTGCAGGAAATCCTGCACCTCCACGCCCTCTCAGTCCGGATTCTGTCACCTCTCTTATAATATCATCGGGTGTTCTACTGTTAAGTGCATCAGCAAGGGTTCTATAACCATCGAGCGCAATGTATTCATCAATACTCTCCGGGTCCATGAAACCGCATTTTTCCATTACAATACGCTCTTCACTGTTGAACCGCGGAAAGTCCATGATAGAAGGGATCATATCATTGGGCACCATTGCCCCCATGACATGCTCAAACAGAGGATCACCGTCTAAAAGAAAGGATTTAACGATCATCCTGGCCTTTCCCGGTGTTACCCCGTGATAAAAAATAGGCGGGAACCCGGAATCAGGATTATCAACTATAACAATCGGTTCAGCATAACAGTGCCCCATGCAGCCTATTGAAAAGACCGAGGCTTCTATTCCGTTTTTATCAAGGGCTTCTACAACAGCAGCCTGCGTCTCAAGTGCACCGGCGGCTATTCCGCATGTGCCTTTTCCAATGGTTATGCTGATTCTGTTTTTCTGTTTTTCAGATTCAACATCTGCTGCGGCCCTATTCTTTATTTCTTCATATCTTGCGGCTGGATCACTGCTCATCTGATACCTCTTTCTGTCTTTCCCTTGCCTTCCTATCCTTTTCAATTTCAAATCCCAGCAGGATACCCTCAACCTTGCTCGGGGCCATACCGCCCTGGGTTTTATCATCTATAATAGCGACAGGCGCAAGGGCGCAGCATCCTACACAGGCTACGCGTTCAATACTGAACTCCCTGTCAGGGGTTGTTTCTCCATATTTTATACCTAGCTTTCTTTCAAAATTTTCAAGGATAATGTCTCCGCCTTTAACATGGCAGGCGGTACCCAGGCATACTTTGATCTGATGCTTTCCGGGCGGATTAAACCTGAACTGATTATAGAAGGTAGCAACACCGTAAACCTCGCTTGCCGTAATTCCAATATGATCGGCGACAAGTTTTATTGCATCCTTTGAAAGATAGGAATATTTATTTTGAATCATCTGAAGTACAGGTAAAAGATCTCCAGAACTATGCCCGAAAGATTTCAACCTTTCGGCTATATCGGAGATCATATTTTCTTCCTGCTCTTTTATTTTCTTCTCTTCTTCGGAACTTAGAACATGCATTTTTCACCATATGTATCAGGATTTTGACCTGGCTTTGACAGACCTTTAGTATCAGGCTGTCTAAAAAAACTACTCCATTAGGAATTATTAATTACTCAACAGGATTAAAAAAATATAATAACTCAGACACGTTAAATCATCAAGGAGATACCTTTTTTCACTTTATATTAAGCACTGCTTCACGCTCCGGATCACCTGTTTTACATGTCTGAAAGACCTGTACTTTTTTTAATATTATTTTGCGGTATTAATTATTGACATACCATATGTTGTGCCCTAGAATGTTTTAATTTCAATATAAGGGTATTTAAATAAAAAGTTATCTGCATCCGGGAGTTGCATTAAAACACTTATTATTACTGAATCCAGCTGTTTTTTATGCGATAATTTTTCCATACCTTTGTCATCCCGAAACAATAAATGTTATTTTTAATATTTAGGTAATTTTATTTTTTTATGGAGGGTGTTAATGGCGCAACAGAGCAAATTCCTGGTAACAAAAGACGGCACTTTTGACCTTGCAGCTTACAGGTGGGATGATAATCTTTTTTCGGACATGCTGGTTAAAGAAAGCTCCATAGACAGCACACAGGCTATGGACATAAGCAGGTCTCTGAGGGAAGAAATTCATCAGATGGAACTTAAAACTATTACAATCCCACTGCTGGAAGGAATAGTCGAGGCAAAGTTACTGGAATTCGGTCTTAAGAAAAACACCCCTATAAAGCTTGAAGGTTCACTTTTTTTAAAAGAAGAAATACGCCTTTCTGAAAATGCCCTCACTGTTTTAAAAAACAGGTACCTCAAAAAAGACAGCAGCGGCAATGTAATGGAAACTCCGGATCAGCTGTTTAAACGTGTTGCTCATCACATTGCCCTTGCCGAAAAAAAATACGGCAATGAAGAAAATATTGAAAAGGTGGAAGAAAATTTTTACCGTATAATGACCGAGTTCAGGTTTCTGCCCAACTCCCCTACCCTCATGAATGCAGGCAGGCGCCTGGGTCAGCTTGCAGCCTGTTTTGTTCTTCCGGTTGAAGACAGCATGGACGGCATATTTGATTCTTTAAAAAACGCTGCACTCATACACAAGTCAGGAGGCGGAACCGGTTTTTCATTTTCCAGACTTCGCCCTCACAACAGCAGGGTAGGAACAACCGGCGGAGTAGCATCCGGACCAATCTCTTTTATGAAGATATTTAATACCGCAACCGAACAGGTAAAGCAGGGCGGCACCAGAAGAGGTGCAAACATGGGTATCTTAAGAGTGGACCACCCTGATATCATGGAGTTTATATACTGCAAAAGAGACAATAAAGAGCTCAACAATTTTAATATCTCAGTTGGTGTTACAGACAGGTTTATGGAGGCATTAAAGACAGGCAGCAGCTACAATCTTGTAAACCCTGTTGACGGCAGCATAGTCGGAGAAGCCTCCAGCACCGAAGTTTACAACGCACTTGTTACACAGGCATGGGAAAACGGAGATCCCGGAATCATCTTCCTTGACCGCATGAACAGGGACAACCCCACACCTGAAATCGGAGATATAGAAAGCACAAACCCATGCGGCGAACAGCCCCTGCTTCCGCTTGAGGCATGCAACCTCGGTTCAATCAACCTTGCAAAATATGTAATCGAAAATCAGGAAGACCCGGCTATAGACTATGAGGGCCTGAAGGAAATAATTTGGTGGAGCGTAAGATTTCTGGATAACACAATAGACATGTCAAAGTATCCCCTGCCCGAGATAGATGCCATGGTTAAGGGGAACAGAAAAGTCGGTCTTGGAATAATGGGTTTTGCCGACATGCTTTATCAGCTGCGAGTCCCTTACAACTCAGACAGGGCACTTGAAATTGCAGAAGAAGTAATGAGCTATATTCAGAAGGAATCCCACGAAGCCTCAAAATTTTTAGCCGAAGAACGCGGTGTATTTGAGAATTTCAGCTACAGCATATTTAAAGATCAGGAAGACATGAAACTCCGCAATGCGACAACCACGACCATTGCACCCACAGGAACCCTCAGTATTCTGGCAGGATGCTCCAGCGGAATAGAACCTCTCTTTGCCCTGAGTTTCGTAAGAAGGGTAATGGACAACAACATCCTGGCGGAAGTTAATCCATATTTTGAGACCATAGCCAAAGAACGCGGATTTTACAGTGATGAACTGATGAGTACAATAGCACAAAAAGGATCAATTCACGGAATAGAAGAAATCCCTGAAGATATAAGAAAGATTTTTGTAACAGCTCATGATGTATCACCTGAGTGGCACATAAAAATGCAGGCTGCATTTCAGAAATACACAGATAACGCAGTATCAAAAACAGTGAATCTACCCGGTGATGCAACAGTTGAAGATGTTGTAAAGGTTTACAACACTGCATTTGAGCTCGGCTGCAAAGGCGTTACCATCTACAGGGACGGAAGCAAGGAAAATCAGGTACTAAGTTTCAGTGACAAGGAAAAATCAAAGAATACGCCCTTCACAATGGCAGACATAAAAGACAGACCTGAAACGCTTGAGGGTTTTACCACAAAAATGGAAACAGGAATGGGAAACCTTTATGTGACAGTCACTGAATTTAAAGGAAAACCATTTGAAATATTCGCTACCATAGGTAAATCAGGAAGATCAACAACAGCAAAAACAGAAGCAATCGGGCGCCTCGTTTCACTGGCACTCAGGTCCGGTGTAGAGGTTGACAGAATAGTAAAACAGCTTGAGGGAATCGGCGGAGAATACCCTGTATTCCAGAAAGACGGCCTGGTTCTTTCTATACCTGATGCAATTGCAAGGGTCTTCAAAAACAGATACATGAACGGCAAAGGAAAAATCAGTCAGTCAAAGACAAACACCCTTATGGGTGAAAAATGTCCTGAATGCGGTCAGACAATAAGTTTTGAAGAGGGCTGCATGATGTGTCATTTCTGCGGATACTCAAAATGCGGATAACCTGAACACTTTACTTTTGACAATATTAAAGGTGTTTGCAAATTATATACATTCTTGCAAGCACCTTTTTTTTAGGCAGAATCAAAGCAAGGATAAAAAATAATGATAGAATGGCCAAAACTCACAAAGGGAATACTTATAAAAAGATACAAACGCTTTATAGCTGATGTAAAACTTGCCAACGGGCATGTGGTATCGGCGCTATGTCCCAATACCGGAAGCATGACCAGTTGCGCAGAACCGGGGCGCCCTGTTTATCTTTCCAGGCATAACAGGCCGGACAGAAAGCTGAAATACACATGGGAATTAATAGAAATGCCGACCTCTATGGTAGGAGTTAACACCGGTGTCCCGAACAAACTGGTTAAAAAATCCGTTGAAGACGGGGAAATTAAAGAGCTCACCGGTTTTGATACAATAAGGTCGGAAGTAAAATATGGAGAAAACAGCAGGATCGATATACTCCTTGAAGATAAAAGCAGAAAAACTTTTATTGAAGTGAAAAACTGCACTCTGATGGAAAATGAAATCTGTTATTTTCCTGATGCGGTTACATCACGCGGGCTCAAGCACCTTATTGAACTGCAGAGGGAAGTCCGTGAAGGCAACAGGGCTGTTATGTTTTATCTGATTCAGAGGATGGACGTAAAGCAGTTCAGGCCGGCCGAGCACATTGATCCGTCATACTCAAAAGAACTTAAAAAAGCGCGTGACAACGGAGTGGAAATTCTTGCATACGATGTATATATAGATACGGTAAAAATATGCATCAACAAAAAAATTCCCTTTAAACTTTAACCGGAACAAACAGGACCGTGATGCCGGAAAACAGTTCACCAACAGAACTTGAAGGTCAAATTCTCAAAGTAAAATACAGCGACAGTGAAACAGGTTATGCTGTTTTAAGTATGGAAATAGACGGAGAGAGAAATACTGTAACCGCTGTAGGGAACATAGTATCTCCGACTCCCGGAGAAAGACTGAGTATCAGAGGCGAATGGACAAAGCACCCTAAATTCGGAGCACAGTTTAAGGTTGAAACCTTTGCTGTAAAAAATCCGGTTTCAGCAAAGGGCATAGAAAACTTTCTGGGCTCAGGCCTTATAAAAGGAATCGGGCCTAAAATGGCATCCAGAATAGTTGAACAGTTTGGAACCGCAAGCCTGGAAATTATAGAAAACAGCCCGGAGGAGCTTAATAAAATTGAAGGAGTCGGCCCGAAACGAATAAAAATGATTAAGGAGGCCTGGGATGAGCAGAAGCATATAAGAGATCTTATGATCTTTCTGCAGGCATATGGTGTAGGTACAGGCACGGCAGTCAGAATATTCAAAAAATACGGTCAGGGATCTATCTCCGTTTTAAAAAAGAATCCATATGCTCTTGCATCCGAAGTATTCGGAATAGGTTTCAGGACAGCTGATGATATTGCAGAAAAACTGGGATTTGAAAAAAATTCACCGGTCCGAATCAAAGCCGGCATTGTTTTTGTTTTAAACCGGCTTTCGGATGAAGGGCACACATATTACCCCGAAAAAATGCTCAATCAGAAATCCAGAGAGATACTTGGAGTACCCGCAGATTTAATTGAAAACTCGCTTAAGAAACTTACTATGACAGGTGAAGTAATAATAGATGAGACATTTAGCGATATAGACGATACGAGCAGCGCTGTTTATTTAAAACGGTTTCATAATGCAGAAAAAAATATTGCGGAACACCTGAAAAGAATTTTTTCGAGCAGATCAGCATTAGGAGAAATCAATACAGAAAAGGCAGGAAAGTGGGTTCAGAGTAAAAGCAATATTGAACTTGCTCAAAGGCAGATATCAGCAGTTGAAACAGCTGTTAAATCAAAACTGATGGTTATTACCGGAGGACCGGGCACAGGAAAAACCACAGTCATAAACGCCATCATAAAAATATTTAATGAACTGAATGCAAAAATTCTTCTGGCAGCCCCCACCGGCCGGGCAGCAAACAGGATGAGTGAAGCAGCCTCCAGTCCGGCAAAAACAATCCATCGAGCACTCGAATACGCACCAAACCAGGGACAGTTCAGAAGAAACAGAGAAAATCCTCTCGATATAGATGTACTCATACTTGATGAAGCGTCAATGATTGACACAAGACTGATGAGCTGTCTTCTGGAAGCGGTTCCTGACAGGGCTGCAGTTATAATGGTGGGAGACATCTGTCAGCTTCCGTCTGTTGGAGCAGGAAATGTCCTGGGGGATATTATTGCTTCCGGAAAAATCCCCTGTATCGAGCTCAATGAAATTTTCAGACAGGCAGAAGGAAGCTGTATTATTTTAAACGCACACCGTGTTAACAAAGGCCTTTTGCCTGAATTTGATAACGGGAATAAGGATACAGACTTCTTTTTTATTGAGCAGGACAACCCCGAAAGGGTCCTGAACATAATAATCGAACTTGTCACAAAACGCATACCAGGAAAATTCGGTTTTGATCCATTAATGGATATACAGGTGATATCACCCATGCATAAGGGCACGACAGGAACAGCCAGCCTTAACAATGCTCTTCAGGAGGCGGTAAACCCGGGAGAATCAAAACTGGTAAAGGGATACAGAAGTTTCAGGATTAATGACAAGGTAATGCAGACAAAAAACAACTATGATAAAGATGTGTACAACGGGGACACGGGAAAAATCACTTATATTGATCCGAACAGTCAGACTGTTAAAATTCTGTTTGATCAGAAAGAAGTCACCTATGAATACAGTGAAATGGATGAGCTAACACTGGCCTATGCTATTTCAGTACATAAATCACAGGGAAGCGAATACCCCGCGGTAATACTGCCTTTACTGACAGAACATTACATCCTTTTACAGCGGAACCTCATATATACGGCAATAACCCGGGGGAAAAAACTGGTTGTGGTTACGGGGAGCAAAAAGGCCCTTACCATGGGAGTAAAAAATGACCGGATTATAAAGCGCTACACGCATCTTTCCGAAAGGATAAAAAAAGCATCATTTGCATTTTGATCGCAAATGATGCTTTTCAGTTTGATACCTTAACAAAATAATTTTAAAGGGTACGGAAAATTAACTCTGAATGAAACTCACAAACTACTTGTCGTCCAGTATATCGTTAAGTACACCTGCTGAAACAGCAATTTGGTACATTATACTGGTTGTATCTTTAAGAAACTTCATAAAGCCAAATCTTACAATCTTTTTGGGTACAATAATTGTATCACCGGGATTGAGTTCAACTGACTTAAAGGACCCGAATCCCCACCTGTGATTTTTGCTGTCCCAGTTAAAAAGTCCAAATTTGCTCTGTTGTCGGCTCTCTACGTGGCCGTCTGCCCTTACTATATGGATCTCGCTTTTATCCGCATTCTTGGTCATTCCTCCGACAAGATTCAGGTAATAGGAGACATCGGCTTCTTCCTTACAGATCAAAGCACTCGGATTATAAACTTCACCTATTATAAAGACAGAATCGGGACGCCTTCCCACAATAATTTTATCATTGGGTCTGAGTTCAAGATCATTTTCACTTGACGGCATCAGAATAAGATCGGAGATATTAATAAGCATTCGTCCTGTAGGCTCTGTTGCCTTCATTTTTTCAAGCATCTCCTTTTTGGCATTAAGAGTCTGCATTGCAATACTTGCCTGGGAAGCATCGAGAGATGTTTCAGCAGAAAAAGCGCTCACAGTGACAATATCCTGCTCAAGCTTATCAATATACTCCTTCTTTCTTTCAGCCCATATCTCTTTTGCCGATTCACGGGTAAAAACAGCGCCATAGGGATAAGCCTCTTCGGTAAGTCCGCCGGCTCTTTTTATGACCGAAGATATTTTTTCACCTTCGGAAAAACTGTACTCCCCAGGAAATTTAAATTCCCCTTCCAGGTATACCCTCCGTTCAAGCGAAGATTTATATTTTGGCTGTTCTCTTATATGTATCAGATCATCGGCCCGAAGAGTAAGATTATGTTCAGGGTCTCCTGCGATAGCGCTTTTAGGTGAAAATTGGATTTTGATAATATCGGAACCTGAAGTACCTGACGCAACCCTGGACAATTCACCTTCTTCAAGATAGGCGTCTTTTGCAGTATTGCCTGCTGCAAAAATCAGATCTTTAATAGTCATTCCTTTATACAGCCTGAAAACCCCCGGATTCCTTAATGCTCCGCTTATGGACACTTCAGGAACATTCTGTTTTTCCCAGGCATTGTAAACCTTAATTCTGTCTCTGTCTTTTAGAAGAATATTCTGGCTCTCATCACCTTCCAGCATCGCACCGAGATCAAACATCCTGATTTCAGGATGAAGATCAGGAGGAACAAGTCGTATTATTTCAGCCTGTTTAAGATAGGTTTCCGGAAGAAGATGATCATAGTCAGGGATTATATCCTTTATTCTCATCCCGGTCTTTAATTCATATTCATTTGGGTATTTTACATTACCTTCAAGATAAATAATTTTTTCAATATTCTTATGAACCGGGTATATCTTTATAAGGTCACCGTCCCTGATGACAGTCTTAAGGTTTGATTCGGTTTGAGCATTTTTTGAGTCAAGATCAAAACTTGCAATAACTCTTCGTTTATGCCCTGCTATTCTTTCAACTACCACATTCTGAAGGTGCCCTGTTGGAAGAACGCCGCCAGCAAGATTTATGATATCTTCGAGAGTCTGATCTCCCTTCATCTCATAAATAGCAGGCCTTTTAACATGACCGGAAATTGCTGCTGTCGGACCGATTACAGGAACAAAAATTGTATACCCCTGCTTAAGGGTTACATCATCCCCCTTTGATCCGTTAATAAAAAAATCGTAAAGGTCTATTGTTTTAATATGTGTCCCATTACTTAAGACATTTATATTTCTGAGACTTCCGTTTTTACTGGGGCCGCCTGATGCAAAAAGAGCTGACACGACAGTGGAAAGCGAGCTTAGATTATAAGTCCCCGGTTTATTGAATTCTCCGACCATAAACACATCAACGGATTTCAGAGCGTCCATTGTTATGCTCATGTTAAAATCAGGGTAATATTCTTTAAATTTGTTATTTAGAAAAACCTTGAGCTCGGAAAATGTTAGCCCCCCTACATTCAGGGTACCGAGTCGTCTGAGATTAATCCTTCCATCCCTTGATACTGTTACGGAATGAGTTTCTTCCACTTTTCCCCAGAGATGAACAGTAAATGAATCTGAAGGACCTATGGTATACTCAGGACCAACAGGGACATTCTGGGCAGGAGAAAAAGCGGATTTCGGTGAAAAAAAATCATACCCGAACTGTTTCAGCTCCCTGTCGATCCCTGTAGAAACATTTCCTGAAAAAATATTTTCAAGCCTTGAAAAACCGTTACCTTTTTCAACGGAAAAATCTTTATCAGTAAAATCGATATCGGAAACAAGTTCAGGATACTTCTCAAGCCAGTCGCTCTTTTCGGAATCCGAAAGGCTGTTTATCAGTCTTGATTTTTCAATATAAGTCAGGTTGCTCAGTATTATTTCTTTATCCGCTCTATCAATAGAGCTGAAAAGCTCATTTTTTTCTTCATCATCAAGAGCCCGAAACATTCTCTGTTTTTCAGGATCACTCAGCCCTGTAAAAAGCTCTTTTTTTTGATCACTTGAAAGAAGGCTGAACATGTCCTGTTTGCCTGAATCATCCAGCCCCTGAAATAAACCAGCCAGCTGATCTCTATTAAGAGCTGCAATGATCTCCTTTTTAGCTGACTCATTTAAAGACTGACTGTACCCGACATTATTTCCTCCGGACCCCAGAGAGCCTATAGATGACAGACCAATTTTTTTCTTCACCTCTGTTCCACCAGTGTAATCCATATTGCTGGCATAACAATTCCAGGAGAGAACAGAAACTAAAAAAGCTGTTGCAAAAACCAACTTGAAAATAATCCGGTGTGAAAAAGAAATCATCACAAAGATACCTTTCCTTTATTCCAACATTAATTTGCAGTAAACGGTTAAAAACCGGGACAGAAATCACTGATTAACAGGATTGATTTATATATTACATAAGGTGTTTTATCAAGAAGAAATAGTGGTTCAACCCGGAGACCTCCGGACCATTTACTGCATAATTATTGAAATGAATGTCAATAGGATATTACAGAAAATACAATTTAAATCGGTGAAAAGCATCATGCAGAAAACTTCTAGGGGATCGGGAGGTACCCCGATCCCCTATGAGTTAAACCTGTTTGTTTGCTTTTTAATTAATGATGGCTGTGTGCGGCTACAGCGTCATCATCGTCAACTGCTGCTGCGACTGCAACACCAACAGCGACTACTGCTGCTGAAATCCCAACGATAGCAGCTGTACTCAACCCTACTGTTCCGCCAGCGCCAGCTGCACCGGCTGCACCGGCTCCTGACTCAGCCTGGGCAAAGGAAACAGACGAAGATACTGGTACCAGAATCAACGCTAATAATAGAGTAGTGACGACGATTTTCCATGAAAATGATTTTTTCATCCTAAAACCCTCCTAGGTTAATGTTTAGCCCCTCCCATTTATAAGCTCAAAATTAAAGCTCATTAATAAAACTTAGTCAAGCTTTTTTTTTACTATGCTCATATCTATAAAAGATATATGCAGTGAGTGTATGAGCCGGTAAATACCGGAAAGGCCGGTCAAATTGGCGATATTTAAGTATTTATAGCAGAAAAAATGAATGCGTCATTTAAAACGACCTCATATTATTAAAAGATAATTTATTTTTTTTAATAATATTGTTAATTTTTTATATACGCTTATTATTAATTTGTCAAACTGAAGAATAAAACAAATCAACTCTTTTCACTTTTACACAAAAAAAAGGAATATTTTCCTTGATATTTTTTTCTTCCTGCAACATACCATCGGGTAGAATACGGACAGACTTAAATAAACTTGTACTTACTGGAGAAAAAATATGAAAAAAACAGCACTTTATTTTTTTACATGTATATGTATTATTTTTCTTATGCCGGGCTGTTCATCAGGCAAAAAAATTACCGGGGGTAAGCTGACAGCAGGGCCTGCTGCAGCGGATATAGTAAATTACGTAAATCAGGGGATTATTGCATTATCGGAACTCGAACAGAAAGCACTTGAAAGATACGCATCTGTAACGGGAGAAAATGCTACAACAGACAGAAGATTATATGAAGCGCTGAGAGATTTTGTAATTCCTACATACAAAAGATTTGTACAGGGCCTGAATGATATTTCCCCGGAAAATGCTGAGGTCCGTCAGGTGCACAACATATTTATAAGCGGTGCAGAGTCTACACTGGAAGGATTCCAGGCGATAATGATCGGCAGCAAAACAGGAGATAATACAGTCATAAAACAGGGCAATAAAAAACTTGAAGAAGGCCGTATAAAAACGGAGCAATGGAAAAATGCGCTGCAGGAACTGTATAAAAAGCATGGCGTTGCCTCGGTAGAAAACAAATAATTAAGTTCAGGAAAAAAATGTCCAAACAGCCAAAATTAATTTATATATGCCAAAATTGCGGATATCAGAATCCAAAATGGCTGGGCAAATGTCCTGACTGCGGGGAATGGGGAAAAATGGCTGAAGAGTTGGCCGGACCTGCCCCAACAGCAGATATATCCTCCGGGACGATGAGTGATCCGCTTGAAATAAGCGAGATTACTTTAACCAATGATACAAAAACAAAAACCGGACTGGATGAATTTGACAGGGCAATAGGAGGAGGTATTGTTCCAGGCTCACTGCTGCTGCTGGGAGGCGAACCGGGAATCGGAAAATCTACACTCATCCTGCAGGTAGCCGGAATGCTGTCTCAGAATAATCGAAAAACCGTATATCTTTCAGGTGAAGAATCAGCTCAGCAGATCAAACTGAGGGCTCAAAGGCTTTCAATAAACTCTAACAACATCTATATAATCACAGGCACAATGCTGGAGGCTCTCCTTGATAAACTTAAATCCATTAATCCGGATTTTTTAGTTGTAGATTCAATACAGACTACATACACGGATACACTGCCTTCTGCTCCTGGAAGCGTGGGACAAATCAGAGAAGTAGCGGCAAGGCTCTTGAGGTGGGCAAAGGAAAGCGGAATTCCAACATTTATTATTGGGCACATCACAAAGGAAGGCGCAATAGCAGGCCCTAAAATACTTGAACACCTTGTGGATACAGTCCTTTACTTTGAAGGGGATAAAAGTCACAGTTTCAGAATCATACGGGCAGTAAAAAACCGTTACGGATCCACAAATGAAATAGGCGTATTTGAGATGAAGGAAGCAGGCCTTGAACAGGTCGGCAATCCTTCAAGAATATTCCTTGAAGAAAGACCGGAAAATGCTTCAGGGTCCATTGTTATTCCCTGCCTGGAAGGCACACGGCCTCTATTGCTGGAAATACAGGCGCTTGTCGGCCCCAGTCCTCTGGGCATGCCCCGGCGCACAACCATTGGAGTTGATCACAACAGAATATCACTGCTTGTAGCTGTTCTGTCAAAAAGGATAGGACTTGAGATGGGAGACCAGGATATCTTTGTAAATGTTGCAGGAGGATTAAAGGTGGAAGAACCGGCCGCAGATCTGGGCATTGTAACAGCGATGATATCAAGCTTTTTAAACAAAACAGTCGATCCCGGCACGGTAATATTCGGAGAAGTCGGACTGGCAGGAGAGGTACGCGGAGTTACTCAGCCTGAAGCAAGAATCAGAGAAGCAGAAAAAATGGGGTTTACCAGGTGCATCCTTTCAAAAAGCAACCTGGAAGGCTGCAAGGCCCCGCACGGAATAAAAATGATCGGAATCACATCAGTGTCTGATTTAATGGAAATATTATTTTAAGACGGTCTCAGATTGTTAATATCAGTAAACAAAAAAAACAGCCCGGAGTCATGGCAGGAAATCTACTCTAACGGCATATCCCGACCTGAAGACTTACCGCAAATAAAGGGATTTGATAAAACCGATACAGAAAGGGTAATAAAAAAATACCCGATGTTTATCAATCCCTATTACCTCGACCTGATAAAAACAGACCCCAGATTACTAAAACAGGCAATACCGGATATTAGAGAAATTTCTGATACCAGGGGACTCATTGACCCTTTGGATGAAGAAAACCTGTCGCCTGTTCCTGGCCTCACACACAAGTACCCAGACAGGGTACTTTTTCTTATATCGGGCCGATGCGCAATGTACTGCAGATTCTGCAACCGCAAGAGGAAAGTAGGCAGTCCTTTCATGGTTACAGAAGAATCAATAGAAGAAGGTATCAGGTATATAAAGTCCACAAAAACTGTAAGAGATGTGCTTTTATCAGGGGGTGATCCGTTACTGCTCCCTGATGAAAAACTTGATAATATTCTACACCGCCTGAGATCTATCAAACATGTGGAGATTATCCGTATCGGTACCAGAATGCCATGCACATTACCCCATAGAATAACTCCTGAACTTGTAAACATGCTCAAAAAGCATCATCCGTTATATATCAACACCCACTTTAATCACCCCCTTGAAATAACCCCGGAAGCATCCAGGGCGTGCAATATGCTGGCTGATGCAGGCATACCCATCGGCTGCCAGACAGTACTTCTTAGGGGGGTCAACGATGATCTTGAAACAATAATGCAGCTGATGCGAAAATTAATAGCCGTAAGAGTAAAGCCTTATTATCTTTTCCAGGCAGATCTCGCAGAGGGAACATCCCATTTCTGGACTCCATTAAAAAAAGGAATAGAAATAATGGAAGGCCTCCAGGGTTTTCTTTCAGGCATAGGAGTGCCGAGGTTTGTTATAGATCTCCCTGACGGAGGAGGTAAAATACCGGTAATACCCGAATATATCAAAGGGATAAAAGACAATAAAATAATAATAAGAAACTACAAGGGACTTGAATATAAATACCCGGTAATATAAAGAATAAAAGAAAATTCAGACTGCATGAATTTGAAACTAATTGAACAGGCAGACTTCATACAGGAAAGGAAACAGTAATGATAAAAGTATCGTGCATGGGCGGCTCAGGCGGAGTAACCGGCTCCAGTTTTTTAGTTGAAAGCGTACAGGGTAAAAAAGTACTGGTTGACTGCGGATTGTTTCAGGGCGGAAGACAGATGGAACAGCGTAACTGGGCTGACTGGGGATTTAACCCGGCTGACATCAGTACTTTATTTTTGACCCATGCGCATATTGATCACAGCGGAAGAATACCAAAGCTTGTAAAAGACGGATTCTCCGGCAAGATAATCACATCCCCGCCAACTGCAGAGCTGTGCGAAATAATGCTTCTTGATTCAGCACACATTCAGGAAATGGAAGCGGAGTGGCAGACAAAAAAGAACAAACGCCAGTCAAAGGGTGCAATCGAACCTCTTTACGACACAAAAGATGCCGAAGAAGCACTTCACCTATTTAAACCGGTTGAAAGAGACAATATAATCCAGGTGGAGGAGGGAATAAGAGCAAGGCTCAGAAACGCTGGGCATATCCTGGGCTCTTCAATCCTTGAACTGTGGGTGGAAACCGAGGGAGGAGAAGTAAAAATCGTATTCTCCGGAGACATCGGCAAACATCATCAGCTTATTGTAAAAGATCCGCATGAAATATTTGCCGCGGATTACCTTTTTATAGAATCCACATACGGAGACAGGCTGCACCGGACATTTGACGACAGCGTCCTTGAACTCCTTGAAGCTATAAAATACGCAGCATCCAACAACGAGAAAGTCATCATCCCGGCCTTTGCAGTAGAAAGAACCCAGGAGATACTTTACATCCTCGGTGAATTTCAGCGTAAAGGTGAACTTCCGGATATGCCCATATACCTGGACAGTCCCCTTGCAATCAAGGCTACACAGATATTCCGGAAAAACAGAAGATATTATGATGACGAGGCAATGTCCATCGTTAAAGAGGGATTTGACCCCTTTGACATGCCGAACCTGAAATTCACACCTGCAACAAAAGATTCAATGGCAATCAATGAAAATCCCGGGCCCGCAATCGTTATCGCAGCCAACGGTATGTGTACAGCAGGAAGGATAAAACATCATCTTAAACACAACCTCTGGAGAAAAGGCGCAAGTATTGTTATAGTCGGATACCAGGCTGTCGGTTCAACAGGAAGAAAAATAGTTGACGGAGCCAAGTCCGTTAAGATTTTCAGAGAAAATGTCGATGTAAATGCAAAGGTTTACACAATCGGCGGTTTTTCTGCTCACGCAGATCAGAAAGACCTTCTTGAATGGGTAAGCAATTTTAAAGAATCTAAACCAAGGGTATTTGTTATACATGGAGAGCCGGAATCAAGCAGAAAACTTGCTGAGAAAATAACAGGAAATTTTGGCCTTGAAACCCATGTTCCTGGATGGAGAGAGCGCTTAATACTGAAAGCAAAGGAAATAATTCGGGAACAGACCGAAGCTCCTGAAGAAACTGCAGCCTATTATGATCCGGCATACAACAGTATAGTTGATATTGAAAAGGAACTGACAGATCTTAAGAAGTATATAAAGAAAAATGAGAAGGACCTTGGAGAAGATATAATCGACAGATTAAAATATGTGCTCAAAGATTTACATGAGCTTCAAAAGTAACAGAAAGACAAAACATATCAGGTTATGTATTAGCCATTGCAAAAACGGATTTTAAAGGCTAGATAAAAAAATATGAGTCAAACAAGGGAATTAAAAACAAATCTGGAGTACCTGAAAAAGCTTTTCATCATGCCGGAATCACCGGATAAGTTTGTTGAGTTTGGACATGAACTGCTTGAACTTATACATGATTTTTTTCAGGAAAAGGGAGGCATACACAGCAGCGCAACACTCCCCGAACTCAGCTCCATATTCAACCAGACATCAATACCCGATGGCCCGTTACTGATCAAGGATGTACTTTCGGAAATTAAAACAAAGATAATTGATCATTCGGTCAAGGTTGGAAATCCCTACTACATAGGACACATGACAAGCGCTATCCCTTATTTCATGATCCTTCTTGAAATGATAATAGCGGCGCTTAACCAGAACCAGGTAAAGATCGAAACAGCAAAGGCATCAAGCTTTGTTGAAAGAGAACTTGTCGCATGGCTGCATAACCTGATATTCGGAAACAAAAAAGGATTTTATGAAAAAAATATTCATAATCCTAAAGTATCTCTAGGGAATGTCACTTCAGACGGAACCCTGTCAAATGTTACGGCATTAATGGTTGCAAGAGAAAAAGCATTCCCTCCTGACGGAGATTTCCCAGGACTGAGAGTTGCCGGATCCGAAAAGGCGCTGAGACATTACGGGTATGACAGGGGAGTCGTCATTGTCTCAACACGCGGTCATTACTCCCTCACCAAAGCGGCCAATATACTCGGAATCGGAGAATCAAACGTAATCAATATTCCGGTTGATACAAATAACCGAATAAATATCAAAAAACTTAAACGAAGAATAAAGACCTTCAATTCCAGCACCAGTGAACGCACAAAAATAATAGCTATTGTAGGAATTGCAGGCACAACAGAAACAGGCAATGTGGATGATCTTGAAGCACTTAGCGCAATAGCAAAAGAGTGCGGAGCCTACTTTCATGTTGATGCATGCTGGGGCGGACCGGCTCTGCTGGTAGATGAATACAGGTCCCTGTTCAAGGGAATAGAAAAAGCGGACTCAGTTGCCTTTGACTCTCACAAGCTTCTCTATTGCCCCATGAGTATGGGAATTGCGCTTTTCAGAAGCGAAAAAGATTTAAACTACATAAAGCACACATCAAGATACATAATAAGAAAAAACTCTGTTGACACAGGCAGATTTACACTCGAAGGCTCCCGACCCTTTGCGTGCCTTAAACCCTGGGCCTCGCTTAAAGTCATAGGCAGCAAGGGATATGATCTTCTTTTTAAACAGGCAAGAAAATCAACGGATTACTTTAAAAATATACTTGATGCCTGCGGAAGTTTTGAAACTCTCAACAACCCCGAACTTTTCATCCTGAATTATCGGTTTATACCGGACGAAGTTCAAAAACAGATAAAGGTCTGGGAAGAGATAAAAACTGCCTCCGGAAACATTGCCAAAAAGGCAAAAAAGAAAATCCAGAAAACAAACAGACTCATCAACAGCCTTAACATAAAGCTTCACAGGGAGCTGAGAAAGGATGATACTACATTTGTTTCAAGGACTACCCTGGAATCTACACGCTATCGCCCCCAGAAAATTGTAGTTCTTCGCGCTGTGCTTATCAATCCGCTTACCGAAGATGACGTACTTGACGAAATCAAGGATACACAGAACAGGATCGGCCTTAAAATGTGGATTGAATTCAAACATGCCTTTGATAAAATAAAAGACTCAAAAGATTAGCTGTACACCGGTTCAGCCTGAATATTTTTTTAACCTCTGCTCCTTTAAAATACGACAATGGATTTGATGAATCCTCAATTGACTTACATTATTATTTCAGTTAATCTTCATCAATAAATAAGCAGATCATTCATCACCCGTCCTCAAAGAAAGAGAAAACTTAATTGGGCATATTCAGGTTTCACATATGGGACAAATCTTTGATATCCATCTAGCCAAAGCCTATGATAACTGGTGCAGGTCTTCCAGAGGTCTGCGTATGGAACTGTTCATTGAACAAATGATTTCAGACACACTGAAACCATTTAAACGTGAACGGGTTCTAGATATCGGATGCGGGTCCGGCAGCCACCTTTCAATGGCTGACAGAATGGGGCTGGACATAACCGGAATTGATGCCTCACCCTATATGCTCTCTCTTGCAAAAGAACGCCTTGGCAGCCGGTGCGAACTTAAAAAGGCATATGCAGAGGATATCCCCTACGAAGACAACTCCTTTGATCTTGTGTTTCTCATAAATACGCTTGAATTTCTCAGCGATCCCATTCCGGTACTGGAAGAGGCAGGAAGGCTGGCAAAACGGGGGATATTTATTGCTGCATTCAACAGCATATCAAAACATTGCAGATGGCAGAAATTCTGCGGAAAATTCAGCAGTAATCTCTTTTCAAATTTAAAGATGTACAGCCTGTGGGAGCTTAAAAGATTCATCAGTATGACCTATGGAGCTGCACCTGTAACATGGCAGAGCGGATATCTTTTTCCGCAGTTCATGCAGAAAATTGGGCTGCCTTTTGTTTCCCGGGAAATCCGCATGCCCTTTGGCAATATAATAGGAATAACCGTTACTCTCAAATATCGATACAGGACTGATAATATTTTTCTAAAAGAAAAATTAAACAGGGGCAAAAGACCTGTAATCGAAGGCGCTCACATAAGTCACAGTAAATAAATGGAGGTTTTAAATTGAATAAAGAAGCCCTGCTATATGAAAAACAGGCAGACGATAAAGTAAGATGCATTTTATGTAATCACAAGTGCTTAATAGCCAGTAATTCAACCGGAATCTGCGGAGTAAGAAAAAACATTGACGGAACACTCTACTCTCTTAATTATGACAAAATAATAGCCAGACATATGGACCCGGTTGAAAAGAAACCGCTTTTTCACTTTCTCCCGGGAAGTAAGTCATACTCAATAGCGGCAGCCGGGTGCAATCTGAAATGCAGTTTCTGCCAGAACAGCGACATTTCTCAAATGCCTGTTGACACCGGTACTATCGCAGGAAAAAACATCTCTCCGGAAGCACTTGTCGAAGAAGCGGTTGCAGGAAATGCGGAAACCATAGCCTATACATATACCGAGCCTACAATCTATTACGAGCTGGCAAAAGAAACCGCCCAGCTGGCAAAATCCAGAGGCTTAAAAAATATTTTTGTCTCAAACGGATTTATGTCTAACGAATGCCTTCTCGATATGGCAGACTTTCTGGACGGTGCAAACATCGACCTAAAATCCTTCAGTGATGATTTTTATAAAAAACAGTGCGGTGCCAGGCTTGAACCGGTGCTTGAAACAATCAAAAAATTGAATGATATGGGTATATGGATCGAAGTCACCACCCTGGTTATCCCAGGCCTTAATGATTCGGAGGAAGAACTTGCCAAAATTGCAGAATTCATAGCAAAAACAAACTACTTTATTCCATGGCACATAAGCAGATTTCACCCGAGATACAAAATGACGGATCTGAATCCTACGGACTCTGAAAAACTTGTAAGGGCAAGACAGATTGGATACTGCGCCGGGCTCAAATATGTATATACCGGAAACCTGCCTGGTGATGACGGAGAAAACACATACTGCCACAATTGCGGCAACCCGCTTATTGGAAGGGCCGGTTTTACCATTGAATTCAACAACCTGAAAAAAGATAAATGCCCTATGTGTAAAACCAGGGTTCCGGGATTACTTTTTAAGCGGCAGCCTTAATAATTAACCTTTGTCAAAAACAATCCCTGGGGCGGGGCCTTGTACCCTGCCCTTTTCCTGTCACAGGACTCAAGAATTTCGGCAAAATCATCATATGTTATTCTCCCTTTTCCTGCATCCACTACAGTCCCTACAATATTTCTGACCATGTGCTTTAAAAAACCTTCCGCTTTAAAAACAAAATAAGCACTTCCGTCTTCTTTTAGATCAGAAAGTTCAGCACAGAACATCTCCCTTACAGGATTAACATTACTGGTTCCTGTTGACCTGAAGCTTCTAAAATCATGAACCCCTGTCAGAAGAGCAAGACACTTTCTCATTACTTCAAAATCAAGATTTTCCCTGATATGCCAGGTATACATTCTTTTAAAGATGTCATTTTCCCGGCAGTTTAAAATTCTGTACTCATATGCTTTACTTTTAGCGCTGTATCGTGAGTGGAAGTCAGGATCTGTATATTCACATTCTTTTATAAATATATCATCGGGCAAAAGCGAGTTAAGACCATTTTTTATTGAATCAGGTACAATCCTGGTTCTAGAGATGAAATTACAGACCTGGTACAGGGCATGAACCCCGGCATCGGTACGGCCTGAGGCGTGAAGGGTTACCGGGCTGCCTGTCATTTTTTCAAGGCAGTCTTCTATCAGGCCCTGAACAGTAACATCACTCTTCTGACGCTGCCATCCGTGATAACGGGTACCGTCATACTGAAGAATCATCCTGATGTTTTTAGTTTCACCCATACAGTTTTCCTGAAGAATGAGCCATAAAAAAAGGAAGCTGTAGCAGCTTCCTTTTCAGGTTACCTGATAATTCTAATTGTAACGGAAAGACAGAACAGGGAATTAACGCTTTGAATACTGGAAGCGTGCCCTGGCTCCGGGCTGACCGTATTTCTTTCTTTCTTTCATTCTCGGGTCACGAGTAAGCAGCTCCGCCTTTTTCAGGGGAGTACGGAATTCCGGATTGATGCTTACAAGAGCTCTGCTGATTCCATGACGGATAGCGCCTGCCTGACCAATTACTCCTCCGCCTCGAACATTTATGTTAATATCATATTTGTCCATGGTTTCGGTAATTTCAAGAGGCTGTTTTACCAGCTCAACACCGGACTCTCTGCTGATATACTCATCAAGAGCCTTATTATTAACAGTTATAACACCGCTTCCCGGCTTAACCCACACACGGGCGATGGAAGTTTTTCTTTTGCCAACGGCATGCCATAAGTCTTGAGCCATTAAGACCTCCTACATCTTTATCAATTGAGGGTTCTGTGCTGTATGAGGATGCTCAGAACCTGCATATATTTTAAGCTTTTTTAACTGTCGCCTACCCAGACTGTTTTTGGGGAGCATTCTTTTTACAGCCATATACAGGACCTGATCCGGTTTCTTTTCTATAAGCTTCTTGGCAGAAATCTGCTTGAGTCCGCCCAGATATCCGGTATGTCTGTAATACATTTTGTTATCCCATTTATTTCCTGTTAATGCGACTTTTTCGGCATTAATAACAACAACAAAATCACCGGTGTCAGCATGGGGAGTAAAAATAGGCTTGTGTTTTCCCCGAAGCCGCATTGCTATCTGGGTAGCCAGACGGCCAAGGATCATATCCTCTGCGTCAACGAGGTACCATTTCTTTTCTACTTCGTGTTCTTTGGCAACATATGTTTTCATTTTTATTTATCCTAAATGTGTAAAATCGAAAAACGAATTAATTAAAGGAATATTCAAATTATGTCAAGCTTTTTTAATTTTTTATAGAGAAATATTTTAATAAATTATTTCTTTTAATGTGCCGGGCTTTTCTCCTGCGGATTAAATCAGCTAAACTGTCAACGGCAGCATTATACTGACCTCAAATCCGTCTTCCCCGTTTGCAGCCTTAACCGATCCGCCATGTCTCTCAATAATCTTATGGGTTATAGCAAGCCCAAGCCCGGACCCTGATGCATCTGAATGCCCAACCCTTTGAAACGGCTCAAAAATCCTGTCAAGATCACTGTCATCGAGTTTTTTGTAGGTATTCACAACCTTCAGTAAAACCTGCTCACCCTCTTTTGACAGAGACACATATATTTTTCCGCCAGGGGCAGTATACTTAACAGCATTATCAAAAACATTCAACAGGGCAGTGCTGAGAGAACCGCTGTCTCCTTTAAATCCCGGAATCAAAAGCAGATCAGTATACACATTAAGATTTTTCCGGTCAATAATTGGTTTTAACTGATGCATAAGATCATAAATTAATTCTTTAATATCAAAGGCATGTTTTTCAAAAGGAATTTCATGCAGATCTATCTTTGAAAACTCGAGAATACGTCCGATCAGTCTGTTGAGCAGGTCTATGTCCTCTCTTATATCATCAAGGTGTCTTAAATAAACCTCCTGCTTATCGTTCTCAAGCTTTTCTCTAATTATTTCTTCTGCAATCCTGATTCGCGTCAGCGGAGTCCTGAGTTCATGCGACACATGAGCTGTTAAGGCCTTTCCGCCCACAACCATCCTTTCCACCTTGTCCGCCATCTGGTTAAAGGCAGTCCCGAGTTCGCCTATTTCATCATGCCCCTCCTCATCGATCCTGTAGGAGAGGTCCCCGGATGCAATACGCAGGGCAGACTGTTTAAGCTTATTAACTCTCTCTGAAATAAAACGTGAAATAGGGATTACAAGAATTGGAATAATTATCCCTATCCCTGCAAGGCCAAGAGTAAAGCCGGTTTCCAGCCTTTCCGCGCCTTTTCTCTCTCCGAAAATAATATGAATAATAATTTCTTCCTTACCAGGGATTTCAATTGGAGACAGGACATATATTTCTCTTGTTCCCCTGAAACCCTGATAAAGGGTCATCCCGTCATACTGGTATTCGTCCTGAAAGGGAAGTAATTCAATATTTTGAGGAATCTCACAGTTCAGGGATTTGATAAGGACACCGTCACGGCCTGAAAGCCATATCTGGGCGGTATTCAGTTTTCCTATGTTGTTTATAAAGCTCTGTATATCGGCGCTGTCAGTATCAACAGTGTTTTTATCAGCAGATTTGTCCCCGATTTTTTCTTTAATAAGCTCGGTTAAGAGCATAACCCTCTCAAAGGTATACTGCCTTACCTGCTGACCGAAAATACTCCTTCTTGCCCGCTCTTCAGTAACCTTGTAAAGCCCTAAAATCATAAGCAGGGTTACAGCCAGAAGAAAAGTAAAAAAAAGAAAAAACTTGATGTATAACTTGGGAGCTTTCATTTTGTATCCACAAACATGTACCCTGAGCCCCATATGGTTTTTATTCTTTTAGGGCTTCTTGGATTTCTCTCCAGCTTTGACCTGAGTTTACTTATATGAACATCAATGCTTCTGTCAAAGGCCATAAATTCCCTTCCCCTTGCGTAGTTCATAATCTGATCCCGGTTCAGTATTATATTGGGATTTGTCATCAGGACTTCAAGAATTTTGTATTCCGTTGATGACAGTTCAATCTCTTCATCTTCCAGTATCACACTCTGTTTTGCCCTGTTAAGAACAATACCGCCGGCGGTAACTGTATTATCCGGCTCAGGCTCTGCCTCTGTATCTCTCTCCTGGAAAGTCCGTCTCATAACAGCCTTAAGACGTGCAAGCAGCTCTCTCGGGTTAAAAGGTTTTGGAAGATAATCATCAGCGCCCAGTTCAAGTCCTACAATACGATCTGCGTCTTCGCCCTTGGCAGTCAGCATAATTACAGGAACACTGTTTTTCTGTCTTATCTCCTTCAGAACTTCCAGACCGTCTTTTCCCGGAAGCATGATATCAAGGATAACAATATCAGGTAATTCGGAAACAATATGTTCAATAGCATTATTGCCGTCAGCCAGGGTCAGAACCTGAAAACCGTTTCCCTCAAGGTACTCCTTTAAAAGCATCCGTATTTTTGAATCATCTTCTATAATTAGAACTCTGCCGGCCATTTATGTCACCTCTTTTTACCTGTTTTACATTTTTTTTACATTATTTTACAAAAACAAAAAACACAAACACTCTTAATGTGCTATCTACTTGGACCAAAATTGATCTATCTTTCACGCCGAATATTTCAGGCAGTTTTTCCCAAGATTAAAACGACTTTTGGAATCACACGGTTTCTAACGGTATCTCTATATCAAAGTTTAACCATGATGGAGAATACATTTATTTTAAAAGATCACTAAAATAAACAAAAAAATAATACAATTGTTATATATTGTTTTTTTTGGTAATAATATTTAAATAACAAGCTGATTTGTGCATTTCGCATGACAAACCAAATTAATTAAGGCAAAAAACGTATAAAACTAAATCCATTCAGGAGTATTTCACAGTCCTTTTCTGAATAAATTTTCTCAAGATAATTCAATAAGCAGTTATTTTAAGAAAATCACAAATTTAAATTACAGCTGAATAAATCAGTAAATTTCCAAAAATATGGGGTAACAAATTATATGTACGATAGAAACGAAACAAAATCTAAAAACAGGGTATTATTTAGAGTAATAATGGTAGCTTCCATTATTATTGCAGGCATAGTTATTGCCATATTATTCATTTCGTTAAGAATGCCGCCTCCAATGATGCCCCACAGAGAACCCTCACTGCAGGTTGAAGTACTTGATATAAAACCTGAAAACATACCTGTCTCTATCACAGGGTATGGAGAAGTAAAAGTACTCAATGAGGTATCAATTGCCTCTGAAGTCTCAGGAAAAATTGTAAAAATTCATCCCAGACTGGAAGAGGGTGAAGTAATTCCGAAAGGTGAAGTTATATTCCAGATCGACCCAAGAGACTATGAAGCAGCTTTTATTGAGGCAAAAGCCACTGTAATTCAGATGAAAAGCTCACTTGAACGGATGAAAAGACAGTACGAAATAGACAAAGAAAGGCTAAAAACAATTCAGAGAACCTGTGAATTATCCGTAAAACAGTACGAGAGGGTAAAGGAACTTTTCGAAAAAGATAAGGTCGGAACTCAGTCAGGCGTTGATCAGGCAGAACAGACATGCAACAACTCCAGGGATCAGCGCGAACAGATGGAAAAAACTGTTGAGCTTTACCCTCTTCAGATTGAAGAGGCTGAAAGCAGCCTTTTATCTGCAGAATCAAGAATGGAAACAGCCAAACTGCGGCTTGAAAGATGCACAGTCAAAGCTCCATTTAACGGCCGGATCAAAAGCGAGTCCATCGAAAAAGGACAGTATGTATCCCCTGGAATGAGTGTAGTAACGCTTGCCGATGACTCTGTTCTTGAAATTCAGGTTCCGCTCGACAGTCGTGATGCAAATAAATGGCTGCCTTTTTCAGACACTGACAATAACAGATCAAATGCCTGGGTAAAGGGGCTTAAGAAGGTAAAATGCAAGGTGCGCTGGACTGAATCAAAATCCCATAACTACTGGGAAGGAATATTAAGCAGGGTTGTTAAATTTGATGAGCAGACCAGAACCGTCACGGTAGCAGTGCAGGTTGACGGATCAGAAGCACTTTCAATCAATCATGGAAGCCTCCCCCTTGTTGAGGGAATGTTCTGCTCCGTCGAAATACCCGGAAAAACACTTGAAAATGTTTACAGAGTCCCGAGGTGGGCTGTCAGTTTTGAGAACACGGTATATATTGCAGTCAATGACAGACTCAAAACAGTTCCGGTTGAAATAGCAAGATCACAGGGTGAAGATGCATACATCTCAGACGGGATAAAACCCGGAGACAGAGTGATCGTAACGCGGGTTATTGACCCAATGGAAAATATAAAGCTGATAATTTTATAAAAGAGAGATTAAAAAAATATGAAGTCACTACTGACAGCTCTGGCAGCAAACAGGGTATTTGCTAATTTAATGCTGTGCATGATTCTCCTGTGCGGCTTAATAGGCGCATTCTCCATGATAATAGAATCAATGCCTGAAATGAGTCTGGACGCCATTAATATTTCCGTTTTCTATCCGGGAGCAGACCCCGAAGAAGTTGAAGAGGCTATAAGCAGAAAGATTGAAGAAACAATAAAGGGCATGGAAGGCATTGACAAGTTTACAACCAATTCTTCCGAAGGTTCGGCATCTGTCTCAATAGAAGTAAAAACAGGATATGATGTTGATGAGCTTCTTGAAAAGGTAAAAACAAAAGTCCAGTCAATAATGACTTTTCCGGTGGATGCGGAGAGGCCTGTCATCAACAAGTTCGAATTTAAAAGATCGGTTATGACCCTCTTTGTCCAGGCGAACATGTCCGAACGCAGGCTGAAGGCCTGGTCAGAACAGGTAAAGGATGAGATACAGGATCTTCCCGAAGTTTCAACGGTTTCGCTCTTTGGTACCCGCGAATATGAAATTAATATCGGAGTATCAGAAGAACGCCTGAGAGAATACGGACTGACTATTGGTCAGGTCGCTAATGCCATAAGCTTGAACAACATGAACATGTCAGGCGGAACAATCAGAACCGAGGGCGAGGAGGTCCGAATCAGGACCATCGGTAGAAAATATACAGGAAGTGAACTTTCCAAAATAGTAGTACTGGCTAAACCCGGCGGAGAAATAATAACACTTGACCGTATAGCAGATATAAATGACGGTTTTAATGAAGACCCCATCAATAACAAGGTTGACGGGAAAAAAGCAGTACTTATCCGTGTATCCAATTCACTTGAAGAAGATGCAATTGCAACTGCAGAGGCCGTAAAAAAATACGTTGCATTTAAACAGAGCACCCTTCCCGAAGGGGCGACCATCAAAGTTCTGGAGGACTCCACTGATGAGGTTCGCGCAAGACTTGATCTCTTAGGCTCAAATGCATTAATAGGCCTTATCATCGTCTTTATTCTCCTGTGGGCATTCATGAACGTCAGAATTGCATTCTGGTGCGGACTGGGCATTCCGATTGCAGTGGCCGGAGGAATGATGATCCTGCCTCTTTTTGACGGGACAATAAACATGATGACCACCTTTGCCTTTATACTTATTTTAGGCATAGTCGTTGATGATGCCATAGTTGTCGGCGAAGCCATATATGTACAGCGCAAAAACGGTGTTCCAATGCTTAAAGCTGCAGTCAACGGAACATGGGAAGTAGGACTCCCCGTAATAGCATCAGTAACAACAACCATAATAGCATTCATTCCCCTTGCATTTGTAGACGGCGTAATCGGAAAAATAATATTCTTTCTTCCGGTTGTTGTTACGGGCTGCCTCCTTATGTCGCTTTTTGAATGTCTTGCCCTCTTACCCGCTCATCTCAACCATCTGCCTGGCCCCAATATAGAGGGCAGTAAAAAAAGCAGACACCAAAAAACAAAATTGGGAATGGTACTCAGCAAACTGAACGGAATTCAGGAATATACTGCAAGAGGCATGGAAAATTTTGTTGATAGAATTTACCTTCCCTTTCTCAAAAAAGCTCTTGAATGGCGGTATATATCCTTTGCCACTGCAACGGCAGTTCTTATCATAACACTGGGGCTCGTTATAGGCGGGGTAATAAAATATACGATGTTCCCGAGCATAGACGGTGACAGCATCACAGCATCTGTAAAGTTTCCTAACGGCACACCTCAGGAAATAACCCAGAAGGCCGTTGACCGCCTTGAAGAAGCGTTAAATAGAGTTGCAGAAGACACAACAACCAAATCCGGTGATCCCCTGCTCAGACATACAATTACCCTGGTGGGGCAGTCTCTTGGAATGAGCGGAGGAAGCGGTCCCAATGTCGGCTCGGTTCAGGCGCTGCTTCTGCCATCTGAACACAGGGGAATACACTCAAATGACTTATCCGTAAAGTGGGAGCAGGAAACAGGCATCATCCCGGGAGTAGAATCTCTTACCTTCGGAGGCGGAGGCTTCGGGCCCGGAGGTGCGCCCATAGAAGTGTGGATACAGGGCTATGATATGGATATGATAACCCGGGCAGCCGATGACTTAATGGAACGCCTGAAAGAGTTTGAGGGCGTTTATCAGGTAAAAACCGATTTCACACCCGGAAAAAACGAACTCAGGTTAAAGCTGAAACCGGAAGCCCGCACATTCGGTATTACCGTAAGTGACCTGGGCCGCCAGATATTTTCAGCCTACTACGGCAATGAAGCACTCAGGATACAGAGAGGCCGGGACGATATAAGGGTTAAAATACGCTATACCGAAGAAGAACGGACCCAGCTTTCGGAATTCGAACAGCTAAGAATCAGGACTTCTCAGGGTAATGAAGTACCGCTTCTGTCAGTAGCAGATATAAGCTACGGGCCGGGCTTTGCAACCATTACCAGAACTGACGGAAAAAGAAGGGTTGAAGTAAACGCCCAGGTTGATGCCAAACATGCAAATGCACGGGAAATAATGGGAGAACTGTACGTGAGTTATTTCCCCTCACTTAAATCCAAATATCCGGGGCTGAGTATTTCGGTAGAGGGACACCAGGCACGCGATGCCGAGTCCTTCGGGGCTTTATTTATCACATACCCGCTGGCTTTAATCGGTATTTTCTTTGTAATGGCAGTCATGTTCCGGTCATACATCCAGCCATTTGTAATCTTTTTTACGATACCCTTCGGCATAATAGGCGCAATAGCAGGGCATATGGTCCTTGGTGTAGACCTTGCGATAATGAGCGCATTCGGCATAGTCGCCCTGACAGGAGTTGTTGTAAACAGCGCAATTGTTCTGATTGACAGAATCAACAAAAACCTTGCCGAAGGAATGCCCCTGTTTGAGGCTGTACAGTCAGGAAGCGCACGGCGTTTCCGGGCCATATTCCTCACCACCGTAAGTACTGTAGGTGCTCTGCTGCCGCTTATACTGGAAAAGGATATGCAGGCTCAGATGCTTATACCAATGGCGGTCTCCATAGCTGCCGGCGTCTTTTTTTCATCAGCGCTCACGCTGATTTTAATACCAAGCCTGATAATTATAATGAATGACGTCAGACTTCTCTTTTTCAGGCTGTGGCATGGCTACTGGCCCACAAGAGAAGAGATAGAGCCTGCAACAAATAGAACAGACATTGAAGAGGATAATAATATTCCATTGCCAGCCGGCTCCGGGGAACTGTCTGATTCGGAGGCTTAACAGGCATTCATAGTTCAGGCATAACGATTACCCTGCATGACTCCATGCAGGGCTGATATTTAATAAAATTTCGATCCTGATCAAATAAGGAGATTTGTTGATGTTTAAGACCCGCAGGATTTTATTTACAGTAAACGTTTTATTTTTATGTATCATTTTTCAAAATACAGCTGCGGCCGGGAAAACAGTTAATTTTTCCGCCTCGACAGAGCTTGAAAATTTAACAATCCTTGATCTTGAAACAGCACAGCGGATTGCAGTAAAAGGGAACCCTTCTCTTGATGCTGCAAGAGAAAGGGTAATTCAGGCAAAAAAACAGCTGAACCAGGCATGGGGCGCTTACCTGCCGTCAATAACAGCAACAGGAATCGGCACCCGTTCAATACTGTCTGATAACGACTACCAGGCTGCCCTGGCAAACGATCCATCTATAAATGATAAATCGGATACATACAGCGCAAGCCTTTCTGCCTCCTGGACACTCTTTAACGGGTTCCAGAGGGAATACAGCCATTTAAGTGCGCGTTACGGGAAAAAAAGCAGCATTGAATCAAAGAACAATGTACTGAGACTGCTGCTGTATCAGGTAGCAGCAAGTTACTTCAATGCCCAGCTTGCAAGGGAGAACATTAAAATTGCCGAAGCAAATGAAGAATTCAACAGAAGACAGCTTACTGAAGCCGAAGCAAGATACAGGGTTGGAACCGGTTCTTTAAGCGATGTACTTAATTTCAGAGTACGCATCAATTCTGCAAAATCACAGCTTATCTCAGCAAAACAGGCATATGAAGCCGCTGTCTACGGACTGGCAAGCCTTATGGGCGTTTCGAATGCAAGGCTTCCTTCACATGTCGAGCTGAGCAGACTTGAGGATGAAACAGGCGATGAATTTATACTTCCCGATTCTTCGGCATCCATTGATTTTGCACTTAAAAACAGGCCGGACCTGACCCAGAAAATGCATCTCTACAAACAGGCAAAAGCAGGCGTAGGCAGTGCGCGTTCAGGCTATTACCCTACTGTAAGCGTCACAGGCTCATTAGAAGATTACAGGGATGACCGGGAATTTGAGAAAGAAGATTTCGGTAAAACAATATTGCTGAATGTATCTCTTAATCTTTTCAACGGATGGCAGACCACAGCAAGAGTGGGGGAGGCAAGATCAAGAGTAAGGGAATCACAGAGGAATATTGAAGACACACAGCTGACTGTTATATCGGATGTTGAATCAGCTCTCACAAAATTAAAGGCAGCACAGGATCAGCTGAAACTGCAGCGTGAAAACACAAAACTGGTAAAACAGACAAGGGACCTTGTAGAAAAGGAATACACTGCGGGTCAGGGTTCTCTTGTTAGATTAAACGAGGCACAGCGTGACCTGGTAACAGCAGAAAGTAACCTTGTGCTTTCACTTGTTTCAATGCGTCAGGCCTGGGAAGGGCTTAAGTCAAGCACAGGAGAAATACTTACAGGAAAGAACTAAACACTAAAAGGGCCACCACCACGGGTCTTCAAGCTCTTCACGGCATCCGTTCAACTGCCTGCGGTAATAGGCGGCCCTTGCCTCCACTGCCTTAGCGGCAGTAATAAGCCACGCTTTTCGTTTATAGGTCCCGCGGGTATAGCCTCCTTGCCCCTCATGATAAGCAAGATAAAGGGCATAGGCGTTGTCAGGTTTTATTCCGCATTTTTTATGGCTTTTATAGTTGTACCAGCCGATAAAATCAATTGCATCACCAAAGTCATCCCGGTCTGCTCCCCTGTTTCCGGTTTCTTTTTTATACACCTCCCAGGTAGAATCAAGCGCCTGGGAGTATCCGTAGGCAGTTGAAGGGCGCGGGCCCGGAATAATCCACAGAATACGTTTCCTGGGGGGCTTTGCCTTTTTCTTAAAGCTGGACTCCCTGTACATCATGGCCATCATAACAGGCACAGGAGATCCCCAGCGCCGGTACGACCGCTTTGCATCTTCATACCAGCTTCCTTTTTCAAAAAAGATCGAACAGAGATTTGCCTTATTTTTGGGAGGAGCAGAACACCCTGCAAAAAGTAAAAACACGAAAAACATACTCAGGCAATAACACAGGCCGGATGGCTTTTTTTTAAAACAAATAATTCCCTTATTTTTTTCCATCATGGCAGATTCACCCCGTTATTAAAGCTGTTCATCCTGCAGTTGTATTCTTAATTCCTGAAAGTTATTAATATCGCAGTATTTTACATCAAGTCAACTGCCGCCTTAAAAGCTTAAAGACAGCAGCCCTTGAAATTTGTATTTCGTTTTGTGCATAACAGCCGTTCCGGCAATACCTTTTCACAAAAAGATATCCAATATGCATTGTTCAACGGTTTTGATTTTTAAGGATTACGCGATCTTTCCCTGTGAGACAGCCTGTACACAATCCTTAAAAATTCAAAACACCGCAAACTTGTGAGGTAATTATATGCGGATAACTTTTTGTGAAAAGGCATTACCTCCACTCACCTTGTGACTAAAGCGCCGCTATTTTTCTCCCAAAGCAGGCAGCGGCTTTGAGTGGGAGAATCAGAAATGTTTATTGACCCGGGTGGAGGTGCCGGGCTTTTCTCAAAGATGCATCTGTTAATAATACAGAAGGATATAGGTATGTTTTGTTTTTTTAAGGATTGTGTACTTACTTTCTTTAAAGTGCATATATTGTAATCCTTAAAAAACAAAACATTTGTACAATTAGGTTCAGATGCGTCTTTGAGAAAAGTTCAGTGCCGAAATTTATTTTGAGCATATCCTGAAAAAAACAATGCTGCTGCCGTATTATTGCCGCAATAGTCCGATATCATCACGGAGTGAATTATTAAGCTATAAAAGGATAATGAGAAGTAAAAGGACAAGTGATCCGTTATTAAGAGCATGCGCGGTTACCGGAGCTATTATTGATCCGCGCCACTCCCGGATACTGCACAGGTTGAATCCGATGACAGCAAGCACCGGTACTGCGGCCAGGCCCTGCGGATGAATAACAGCAAAGATCAGGCCGTTTAATATTGCGGAAGGTATCCAGGAAAACCGCCCCCTCAGATAGCCGAAGAAGACTCCGCGGAACAGAGTTTCTTCAACAACAGGCGCCCACACACAGGCAAGCAGGAGATAAAATAAAGGATTCCCCCCAATCTCCTGCACAATAGGATGAGAAGGCATCTCACCTGTATATTTTACAATCAGCGATACAGCAAAAAGCGCTGCAGCCATAAGAGGCAGACCTGCAATATAGCCCAGGATGCCAGCCCCTGCTTCATGAAAGAATCCCTTCCCCATATTCCAGCCTGAAACCTTTCCGTATTCCTTCCAGCTTACACCTCTAAAACACGGCCACAGGATTGCCAGCGCAACCGCAAGAAAAGAAATAATACCATAGCCGATTCCAATTTCAGGATAAATCATTCCGGTTATTGACGGCAGTGCCATAAACCCGAACAGATAAATGGCAAAGGACTCAAGAAATGAAATATCAGGATTAAGAGACAGACTCATGCTGCTTTTTGTTTTTCCTTTTATAATTCTGACTAATGCTATTATAAAGAGAACCAGTCCGGCACACAGCACCGCAGCAACGGCTATTGTAAGAACCCCTGCAAGCAGTACCATATAAAAGGCAGACTTAAGAATCTTTTTACGATCAGGATGGGTATCGGGTTTATCCTGGCTCAGCGCCAGTTTACCGATCCATCCATAATTATTAAGAATAGAAAGCTGGGAGGAATTTAGAGAGTCACTGCCCTCCTGATAAATCTGATGAAAGACCGGAAGGGCGTCAGCATCTGCTACACTGTCCGGATCAGCCGCCAATTTATCAAGCTCCAAAATGGCAGTCTCTTTCCCGGACAGTTCAAACAGAACTGGAATCATGGAAAGCTGTTTATGCAGGCCCTGCCTGGCTTCTATTTCACAGACCAGTTCAGAAATACGCTTTTCAATTTTCGGATCATAACCTGAAAGCTGCTTTAAACCTACAATATATTTTCCGGTAATCTGGTGCTGTACATCCATTACAGCGTCATCAGATGATGCGCTCAATGTTCTGCGGGATACGATATACTGTACAAATACAATAACTGCGATTATTAAAAGCCACGCAGCTGCAGCCCTCAGTTTCGGGCGATTCATCTTATTCTCCGGATTTTCAGTCATATAACAGGTTTAATATCATTTATTGCAAACTTTAACCTGCTTTTTACAGGGAGTCAAAACAAGAATCAGCCCAAAACGGATTATTACTCTCCTGTAACGATTTTATTAAGGGCTTTTCTCATATCTTCCGGCAGCATTTCCGGTTTATGATTTGCCAGTATTTCATCAACCCTTTCATTTGCTCTCTGGCCAAGATCCTTTGATCCCTTATTTTTCCAGCCCACATAGTTGTCACGCTCAAAAAGATCCGGATACCAGCGTTCTCTGAAATGATCCAGCGTATGCTCATGATCAAGGTACTGACCATCAGGACCGACTTCATCAATTATGTCCAGGGCAAGAGTTTTATCGTTAATTTCGGTTTCACCCATAAAGGCTTCAAGCCAGCTTATAATCTCGTTGCATATGGCAAGCTGAGGAAGCGAACCGGAAAGACCTGATTCAAGATAACCCACATCATGTACAAGGTTGCCCCCGAAGAGTGCGTCGGTAAACAGAGTAAGAGCTGCTTCTATGGCAGCCTGCTGGTCAACAAGTTTTGATTCGCTGCAACCGCCCAGGCTGAAGGTCGGAATCCCCATAAATTTTGCAAAATCAATTGCCTGACCGCGTTTTTCAGGATCGGCATAGGGCTGAATTGTAGACGACATATCCAGCATATTCCCGCCCCATCCCGGCATAATAAATGGAGCGCCTTCTCTTTTAAGCTGAGAAAGAACAAGCCCTGTAAGAACGCCTGCATAATTTACAGCCATGGTGCCTGCAACTGTTATAGGTGCAGTAACTCCTCCCTGGGCTGATGGAATATAGCTGAAAGGCAACCCCTTTTCGGACAGGTACAATAATTTTTTAAGGGCTTCCTGGTTATGCACCAGTCCTCGTGTAACATTGATATAACAGGCAGCAGAAGGTTTATGCCTGAGTTTGTCTTCACCGCCTGCAACAAGTTCCGCCATCTGGACAACATCCATACAGCCTTCAAACTCCGGTGCGACATACACTATCGGCTTGGTTGTATAATTGAGCATTGCCTCCATTTCATAACGGTCAAGCCTTTCCTGAGGAACATCAGACGGCAGAAACATACTCATTACAAAATCAATGTGCTCCAGGGCATCACTTACAATCATGCCTTCTTTGATATCTTCTATAGTTGCAAAACGGCGCTCTTCGGTTCTATGGTCTACGATATATGGGCAGTCGGAACCTGTCCCGAAACAGCTGCGTGTGCCGCCGACTCTCATTGCCCTCTTCCTGTTCCGGTCGTACAATGTTATGGTTTTGGGCACAGTGCTGAATGCCTTTTCCACCATTCCGGCCTGTATCCTGACCCTGTTACCATCAGTTACTTCAGCGCCCGCGTTTTTTAAGAGGCCGATAGCCTCTTCTTCATATAAACAGACACCTGTTCTTTCCAGAATTTCAAGACAAGCCCAGTAAAGCTTCTGACATTGTCCTTCGGAAATCTTTTTTGCAAAAGGGCTTAAAAAAGCATGTTGATCACTGATTATTTTAGCCATAAATATACTCCTTTGGTTTTATATCCAGTTAATAAATATTATTAATAATTTGAGAAGGCTGACAAAAGGACTGACCTGCAACGGCTCATACAATGAGCTTCATTGTTTCAATACTTCGAAGATTAATTTTTAAAGCAGTAGAAAAAGGCAGGCCCTGCCGGGTACTAAAAAGTATTACGCCGGAAAAACAGGTCCTTTGATTTTTGGAATTCGTAATAATAATTCCTGTTATGCCGGGACAAAGAGGGGCAGTAGCGGCTGAAACAATAGTCGCCCCTGATGTTGACTGCAGTGTTTTCACACTGCTGATAATAGCGGGAAACATTATTTTTATTTAACTCAGCCAGGTTACCATAGTGAGGGCTTTCAACTTCAACCATAAAATTGAACCTCCGCTCAGCAAAACTGTTACCTGTACATTTCCTCAATTTTGACCTCCTCTGTGAACCTTAAAAGGCTCTATTATTTTTGCGAATCAGTCTGTATACCAAATTTTACCGCTTTTTTAAAGGCCTGCAGGCAAATTACTCAATTCAAGCTTTTATATCAGCAGCTTACAAACCTTTAACATTCATTAAAACCCTAATCAGCAGCTTCTTCTCAGATTATTAAACTCTTCCACATTCGACAGTTGACATGTATAACCTCCGGTGAAATACTTTTAAAATCTCAATTTAATTAACAGGAGTAAAAAGGGTACAACACTACCTTTAAAATAAAAAATGCATAACTGGCTTTATCTGACTATATTTATTTTATCTTTTTTAGTTATTACTGTCATGTCGCTTAACCGGCTGAAAAAGGTTAAGACAGGAAGCGATTTTTCTGTAGCCAACCGTTCGCTGGGTGCGCCGGGCGTATCATGGGTTATCATCGGAACACTGGTAGGCGGTGCATCAACCATAGGCACAGTGCAGATGGCTTATGAAAACGGACTGTCGGCCTGGATATTCACCCTTGGGAGCGGCATAGCATGTTTTTTTCTTGGACTGCTTTTTTCAAAGGCTTTAAGAGAGCGCGGGACAGTGACCGTGTCGGAATTCTTGGGACTTCAATTTGGAAAAACCGTCCAGGTTTACAGCAGTGTATTTACATCCATAGGCATGTTCGTACATGTAGTGGGTCAGTTTTTAGGCTCTATAGCAATATTACAGTCCATTTTTAAATTTTCATTATGGCCGGCACTTATTACAAGTTTTTTTCTTATGGCCCTGTTTGTGACAGTCGGGGGAGTAAGCGGGGCAGGTTTAATAGGCAAATTTAAATTTTACATGCTGTACGGAATGCTGCTTCTTTCCGCCGGATATGCAGTTAAGCTTGGAAACGGATTCACCTCACTGCTCAATGACCTGCCAAAAGATGAAAACCTTTTCAGCCTTTTTTCTTACGGCACAGGCCAGGGAATTATCGACCTTGGATCAATGATTGTTGGTGTAATTTCAACACAGATTTATCTTCAGGCGATCTTCAGCGCAAAGGATGTAAAGGCCGCAAGAAACGGCGCATTTTTGAGCGCTGCGGTTATACCGCCGCTTGGTGTTCTGGGGATAATAATCGGATTGTATCTCAAGGTACACCATCCTGAGCTTTCCGAAAACAGCGCACAGGCGCTGCCATTTTTTCTCAACACATATTTTCCGCCGGCCCTTGCGGCTTTCTTTTCTGCCGGACTGCTGCTTGTAGTGCTTGGCACAGGCGCAGGTCTTATACTTGGAGTGACAACAAACCTGGATGTTGACTTTCTTGGGTCTGCAGAAAAAATAAGCCCTAAAAAACATCTCATGCGGCTCAGGCTGATAAGCCTTGCGGTGCTTTTATTATCTGTAATACTTTTACTTACAGGACTTGACTCTGCAATTCTTGAATGGAGTTATTTATCCATGGGACTCCGAGGATCAGCTGTATTTTTCGGGCTGTTAATTGTTGTTTTTCTGCCGTCCCTTGCGAAAATTAAAACTGTAAGGTATCTGTTGTTTATACTTCCTCCTCTTTTTATTGTGCTGGCGCTGACATTTAAATAGCAGCCTGATGTAAAGGACACACTATGAACAAACTATTTATTGTTTTTTTGATAAGCGGATTTTTTTTACTGTTTTTTATTGCCTGCAGCGTTTCCAGCAAAACTGAACAGGTTAAAACCCCTGCTCCTCCAAAACCGGGAGAGTGTACGGGCTGTCATGGAAACAAAGCAGTTATACCCGAAGACCATGCAGACACATCCGAAATGAACCGGGATGACTGCAATGCATGCCATGAATCCGAAGAAATGAGCCTTAAAGAAAAGATACCGTCAGGTCATATGCATCAGTTGAGCGGTGTATCATGCAGAGAGTGTCACAAAAATCCCTCTGAAGCAGAACCGGTTGACCAGGCTGTGTGCAGGACCTGTCATAATGACGAAAAAGCGCTTTACAGCGCTACACGCGAAAAAGCATTAAACCCGCATTTTTCCCCACACGAGGGAAAAATCCCGGACTGCAACAAATGCCATCATCAGCATAAGCTTTCGGAAAATGCCTGCAATAACTGCCACTCACATTAATTAACCTTTTATTTCAAGGCATTGGCAAGATAGAGGTTAATATTGAAACTGATCCTGCTATAGGGTATAAAGCGAAGAACAAATTTGTAAAAGATCTGGATTGGAAAACGGAGATTCAACTGAACGGATAACCATATTCCTCCCCCTGCATATGATCTGAAAGGAAACGAAATGAGACTTGGACCTGTTTCGATTGCTGCGCTGACAGTTATAACTCTTTTTACCTCAGGATGTTTAACACAGTTTACAGCAAATCAGGCTGACGGACTGTCAAAAATTGAAGTAACGGAAGATGCTGTAACCGCAAATAATCCTGAAACCGGGGTTACGGCAGACGCCGTATCCGAATCGGCCATTGAAAACAAAATTGAAAGTGAAGAAGAAAAAACGCTTTCAGATATAGTTAAACTTTATGAAGAAGCGCTTGATGCTATAGAAAACGGAGACTACAGCCTTGCCGAGGCTCGTTTTGACAGTGCAGCAGTCTTATCCTCCGAGGTGGACATATCTGCAATTACTGATAAAACCCTGGCGCTCAGGTATTCCGCTACTCTTTCATCTATATTTCAGGACTACGGCAGACTTTATAAAAACGTAGACAGAGTCAACCAGGAAGAACCGCTTAACTGGCTGGACCAGTTGTCGGAAACAAAACCCGAAGATTTTAAATACGGGATGTGGAAGGATGACGAGCTTATAGAGGTAGTAAGAAAGCTTGCCCTTCGGAGTGACTTTCCGCTTGAATATAATGAACAGGTAAAAAAGGCCATTTATTTTTTTCAGACTGTAGGTAAAAAGGATATGGAGGAACGGATCAGCAGAAGCGGCCGTTATCTCCCGATGATAGAAAAAATACTAGACGAGCATGATCTGCCCCTGGACCTTGCGTACATAGCAATGATAGAAAGCGGATTTAATGCAAGAGCTTACAGCAGAGCCCATTGTTCGGGCCTGTGGCAGTTTGCATCTGCAACCGGACGCCTTTACGGCCTTAAGAAAAACCAATGGTATGATCAGCGTTATGATCCTGTAAAATCAACAAAGGCTGCTGCACGCCACCTCAGTGATCTTTATAAGATATATGGCGACTGGTACCTGGTTATGGCCGCATACAACTGGGGGCCGGGCGGAGTCAACCGCCAGATAAAAAGAGGCAATACGGATTTCTGGACAATGAAAATGCCCGCAGAAACCAGAAACTATGTTCCGTCCTTTATGGCAGCAGTTATCATATCAAAGGCTCCGGAACTTTTTGGCTTTGAAAATATAGTCAAGGAAGAGCCTTTGGTATTTGATACGGTTGAAGTTCAGTACACCAGTCTCAAAGCTGCAGCAAAATGTGCGGAAATTGACCTTGAAACACTTAAAGAATTAAATACTGAACTGAAAAAAAACTATACCCCTGCAGGCCAGAACTATTTACTTAAGATTCCGGCAGGCAAAAAGGAGCATTTTCTGACCGAATATGCAAAGCTGAAAAAAGAAAACTTCTTTCCGTCGGAAACAGACACCTATCTTGTTCAGCATGGAGACAGTCTGTGGGAAATGTCTGTCAGATTTAAAACCAGCGTAGGAATGATTCAGGCGCTTAACGGAATGGGGGACAGCACAAAAATTCTTCCCGGTCAAAAACTCAGGATACCTGCTCCGGGAAGTACTGTAAACTCTTATCCTGTACAGGCGAAGGCTGTTTCGGCAGATTCAGAGGATGACGAAGAAATAACCTATACAATAAAAAATAAAGATACACTTTATGAGATTGCATTAAAGTACAAGGTATCATACCGTGATATCATGAAGTGGAATAAAATAAAAAATCACAGGACCATTAAACCAGGTCAGAAAATTATTATTCTGACAAAAAGGTAATTAAAAAAACGCCTGTAACCCTTTAATATCTCGAAATCAGGTTCAGCAGAACTGTCAGGATATTTATGAAAAAAACACTTTTTGGACTCATATTTTTAAGCATTATTGCTATTCCATTTATTTCCTATGCCCAGGAAGAAAACCCATTCAATAAATGGCTCGATGAACTGAAGACGGAAGCAAAAGAAAAAGGCTACAAAGAAGAAAGTATCAGGCAGGCCTTTTCCGAAATAAAAGAGCCGGTAAAACGTGTTGTTAAGAGCGACAGGAACCAGGCAGAGGTAGTGGAAACCTATGCAGACTACCTTAAAAAACGGGTAAGTGAATGGAGAAAAAAAAACGGGAAGAAATTCATGCAGAAACATGAAGCACTTCTTAATGAAATAGGGAAAAAATATGGAGTTCAGCCCAGGTTTATAGTCGCCATATGGGGGGCGGAAACAAACTTCGGCACTATCCCGTTAAAAGAACCGGTTTTCAGCGCCCTTGCCACACTTGCGTATGATAAACGAAGAGCAGAGTTTTACAGAGCACAGTTTTTTTTCGCACTTGAAATACTCGACAAAGGCTTTCAGACATATGAAAAGATGAAAGGTTCATGGGCAGGCGCAATGGGCCAGTGTCAGTTTCTGCCGGAGAGTTATCTCAGGTATGCAGTGGATTATGACAATGACGGAATAAAGGATATCTGGAGCAGCGAAGCGGACGTATTTGCATCCATAGCAAATTACCTTTCTTCATTCGGATGGCGCGATAATGAGACATGGGGAAGACCGGTTCTGCTGCCGGATACCGATGAGAGTGAGCTTTTTATCGAACTTACGGATGACCTGGATCCGCCGGAAGAGTGTGCAAGATATAAAGACATGGGAGCCTGGAGGGATCTTCAAAAATGGCAGGAGCTTGGTATAAGAAGACTTAATGAAACTGACCTGCCGGAACGTTCAATACCTGCAGCCCTGCTGCTCGCAGACAAAGGCGATAAAAAAGGGTACATCATCTACAGGGATTTCTGCACAATCATGAAATTTAATCCTGCCTTCAAGTATGCCCTTTCAATAGGACTGCTTTCAGACAGGATTTCACGCTGACAGTTTATTTAAGAAGATACTTATTTAAAAACTTGTCCATGGCCTTAAAAAATTCATGTCTGTTCTTTTGAAGATTGAGGCCGTGCCCGCCGTTCTCAAGTTCAATGTAGGTATATTTTTTCTTCATCTTTTTTAATTCCTTGGCCATTTTCCTGCTCTGCTCAACAGGTACAGTCCGGTCTTTATCTCCATGGCCAAGAAGAACAGGGATTTTTATTTTATCTACATGTTCGAGAGGAGATACAGCTTTAAGCTTTTTCCTGTCTGACCCAAGCTGTTTAAGTACAACCCCGTAATTAAGAAAAAACTGTTTTGATTTAACCAGCAGGTACAGATCGCTTATGCCGGCAAAGCTGATTGCACACCTGAAAAGATCGGGAGTTTTTACAGCACCCATAAGAGCGGCATAACCTCCGTAACTTCCGCCTGTTATGGCTATTCGATCCGGCAGGGCCAGCTTTTCTTCAATAAGCCAGTTTGCGGCATCAGTAAGATCATCCTGCATTGTCAGCCCGAAATTCTGTATGGCCTGACGCTCAAAATCCCTGCCGTATCCTGAGGAACCTCTAAAATTGGGCTGAAGTACAACTATCCCTCTGCTTGCGAAAAACTCTGCCCAGTAGTCAAAATCGCCGTAATCCCTTACCATGGGACCGCCATGGGGCAGAATGATAGCAGGAGAAGGAACTCCGGGCTTATGATCTGCGGGAAGAGTGAGGTAGGCCTCAATGGCCTGACCGTCACGGGCAGAGTAGGTAACTTTTTTATTTCCCTGAAGTTTTCCATCAAGCTGAGGATAGTCACTTGAAAGCAGTTTGAGAGTTTTTTCTTTACTATCCCCCAGGTAGTATGTTCCCGGAACTTTATCACTGGTACTGTAGACAATATATTTGCTTTCATCTTCACTGAAATCGATCAGGTAATTGATTGTGCCGGGCAGTGCCTTATCAACAGCTTCCTGAAATTTTTTATAAAACTCATCCCAGTAGATCCTGCGGCCATCTGCCTCACCATGGTAAACACCAATAACATCCCTGGTTTTCTGACTGTAAATAAGCTTTCCATTTATATCATAGGTATCATCCTTCGCCACAAGTTTAAGAGTGAGCTCCGGATCTCTTACATCAACCTTGAAAATTGCATTTCTGCCATTGTGATCGGACCTTACATACAGGATATTCGGGTCTAGCCCAAAACCCATTGGCTCTACAGCCGGATCATTTGACAGGGGTTTTGAAGTCCAGGCATCTCTCCATTTTTCTTCTTCAATGTCATACAGTATAAAGGTCACGGTTGTAGTTCCGCTGTTAAATCTTAGTCCCACCCTTACACGTCCCTGCTGATCCGCGCTCCAGTCACGCACATCTCTTTTATAATGCTGAACTTCCGTAATATCACGGGTATCTACATTAATTTTATGAACTCCCGGTGATCCAGGTTCCCTGAGATCCAGAGCTATCAGTATGTGTTTGGGATCATCCGGCAGCATGCTTATTATATTATCCTGAAACTGAGATTCATATTCGGGGTCTGAGGCTTTTTGAGCCCCTGCATTAACCAGCTCCCTGGATTCATCGCTGGCATCTGCACTTCTTACAAGAAGCCTTGTTTCAGTAACAGGTACACCAGAACGATGGTACGGCACGGCAACACTGAATATAACTTTTTCGTTATTAGCCCAATCAGCAAAACGAAATTTAAATTTTTCATTATCTACGATGGTAATAGTTGTCAATTTGTATGTTGCAAGATCAAGGCTCACAAGGTAGGTAGAATTTTCTGCATTCTGAAAATAGATTAGTTTTTTACCATTGGGTGAAATACGCATATTTTTAATTCGGGGCAGAGAACTGAATGCCTCAACCGGAAGCGGCTGAGTTTTTGCAGAAATATCACCTGAGATTAAAAGAAAGGCGGCCAAAATGAACAGCAGATTAACACTGATTCCGGGTATCATCTTCATAGGGAAAAAACTCCTTTCGAAAATTGAGTGAGAAAATAAAATGTAATGCTGTAATCTAATGAGGTTAAATTTGATAGACCGGTATTTAATATGATTTAAAGCAATTAATATCAAGATTTTTTATTATATTTTCTTGCTGAATATTCCTGGAATAGAACAAACCCTACAAAAATCAAAACACTTGACCTCTGTTTTTAATCATATATAAAAATGAGTACTGTCAGTTAAAATCAGAAAATATCAACCATTTAACCAGGAGGCAATATATGGAAAAACCTGCTGAACTTTACTGGGCTCTTCGCATGGAAGAAGTAAAAAAGGCGCTTGAAAAAAACAACTTTGAGGCATTCATTGCGAAAGACACGGAAACAGCCAGATCAATTGTAGAAAAAGAAATACTTCCGGCTGTAAAGCCCAGAAGCATATCATGGGGCGGCTCCATGACCTTTATGGCTACAGGGATTTATGATGATCTCAAAAACAGTAAAGATTATGAGATTATAGACACATATGACAGAAAAAGATTTTCTCCTGAAGAGGTCTCCGAAAGACGCAGACAGGCCCTTTTGACAGATCTTTTTATTACCGGCACAAATGCAGTTACGGAAGCAGGACACCTTGTAAACCTTGACATGATCGGAAACAGAGTCGGAGCAATAACCTACGGACCTAAAAATGTTATTATCCTCATGGGAAGAAACAAGATAGTTCAGGATCTTGATGACGCAATGTACAGGATAAAAAACATGGTAGCCCCGATAAATGCAATGCGGCTTGACATGAAAACGCCGTGTATAAAATCCGGAAGGTGCGCGGACTGTAAAAGCCCTGCAAGAATATGCAACATGTGGACAGTAACGGAAAAATCATTCCCAAAGGGGAGAATAAAAGTAGTACTTATCAATCAGGATCTGGGAATTTAGAAAAGAAGAGAGTGAGGGCGAAAAAACTTACGCCCTCACAGAATTTTTAAGTTCTCGCCTGAGACTGAGAACCAATAAGTTCAAGATAGATATTGGTTTCAACAGATTTAAGACCATCAAGTTCTCCCACAACACTGCGCATAAATTCAGAAAATTCTTCCGTGGATTTAAACACTGCCATTGATGACAGGTTGTATCTTCCAGTAACTGTCCACACGCTTCTTACATTAGGATGTTTGATGAGTTCATCGGTTACACACTCGATCTTCTTCTGGTCAAGTTCCATCTGAATACCGACAATAAAGGAGTATCCCAGTTTTTTGAGATCAGGTATAGCAACAACTTTAATAACCCCTTCCTGAATAAGCCTCCTTGTCCGTCGCCTTATTGTTGTAGAACTGATGTCCAGGCTTTTTGCCAGTGCATCACTGCTGACTCTGGCATCTTTTTCCAATTCTTTTATTAATGCTAGATCTATATCGTCTAATAACATGTCCACCTCCATGTCAGGATGTTTTGAAATCGGCGAATTTATTTTCAGTCCGAATCATTTGCTAATAATATATATATTTTAATACTTTAGCAAGGATTAAGATTATTACTTTTTAATTTCGCTGATCTGGAATACCGGTTTAATATCAGTAAAGTTCTTTACATCCTGAGCAAGTTCGGCATCATGGGCCTTTGTACCTTCCTCAAAACCTTCAATTGTTTCAAATATCATATGGGCCATAGCCGCATATGGCGCCGCTTCCCCGGGTCCGCCGCCTGCTATACCCTTATCCACTTCTATCTTAACAAGACCGTAGGGCTTCATGAGTTTTTCCGCAAATGGGATATGAGAATCAAGATAATAATCCATATCAAACTTCCCATCCCTGCCCGGATACATTACTGTTGCTTTAATCATTTATCTTCTCCTTAAGTTACAAAAACTGCCGTTATTCTTCTTTATACCCTGCAGGCGCAGCTTCTGCCAGAGACCCTGTTCCTATCACAATGGGCATCAGAAGATGGGGTTTTTCAAACTTTTTCCATGTAAGCGGTCCGTGGTTAAGAGACTTTGGCGCAAATATCGCAGTTGTTTTATTAAACAGCAGGGGCTGACCGTCAATGCAGAATTCTATTTCTGCGCCAAGATATTCCGGGTTTTCCGGGTTGTTTCCGACAAGAAGAACCACTTCTTCGTAATCATGAGAATGGTCGGGTATTGGAGGATTAAGCCCGGGCATGCCGGGAATCCATCCGAAATCCACATATATTTTGCTCTCAGGTATGAGCTCGCTGCTCATGTATATCTGGGCAGGACTTTCCATTGCCTCTGTCACATCCGTTCCCTGGAGTATAAGAGGTTTTCTTACCACGTATTTTTCATAGTCAATGTTATCTGTTTTTTCGGGCAATTTTTGAGATGCAGAATTATCACTCTTCCAGCATGCAGAATTCTTTTCCGGTCCTAAAATAATTGATATCTCAAGATGAGGCCGTGAAAAGCTTTTCCATGTTACCGGCCCGTATTTCACCCCTTTCTTAATATAGACTGCAGTAGTTTTATCGGATCTTATACACTGCCCCCCCAGATAAAACTCTATTTCGGCACCAAGATCCTCCAGGTTAAAGGGGTCACTTCCAATATAAAAAACTATCCTGTCATATTCATGGGAGCATTCCACTGTATGAGGGTTGGGGTCAGGCATCTGTCTTATCCAGCTTAAATCGATATATTTATCACACCCCTTAACAAGATCATTGCTCATGAAGGTCATGGAGGGAGAAATCCTACCCTTTATACCGGTGCCAGCCTCTCTTAATGGATCACTTACCATATATTTTTCATAATCAGTCTGAGTCATATTTTCCCTGAATCAAAAACACTTTTTAAAGATTTTTCTGGTGCCCGCCCGGATCAGACTGGGCAAGAACCCCTGCACCGAAAATAACAGCCATCTCTATATGAGGTTTTGTATATGCATGCCATTTTAAAGGCCCGTGATATATCATCCTGGGTGCGTAAAGAGCCGAAGTCTTTTTAATCAGAAGCGGCTTTTTATCAAGATCAATTTCTATTTCCGCTCCCAGCTCTTCCGGATCATCCGGGTTTGACCCGATATGAAACACCAGCTCATCAGAATCTTCATGAATATGCTCAAAAATATGCGGATCAGGATCAGGTATCCCCCATATCCAGCTGAACTCAAGATAGGTATCTGCATCGGGCACCAGATCCTTGCTCATAAAGGTCATGGAGGGATGCATCCTGTTTTTTGTGGGAGTGGGTGCTACAACCTCATAGGCTGGTTTTCTTACGATATATTTTTCAGGGTCGGAGAGATGCGTCAACTCTGCTGCTTCATCGGCAGACCTGATACCTTCCAGGTTCCCCCTGTTGATAAGTATAGTCATCTCCACATTGGGTTTTTCGTAACTTTTCCACACAGCAGGGCCATGGGCGACCCCCTTTGGAATATACATGGAGGTTACCCGGTTAAAATTGAAAATTTTTCCATCGAGCATAAACTCGATCTCTGCACCAAGATACTCGGGCTCTTTATAGTCTGTGCCCCAGAATAAAACTATCTTGTCACAGTCGGACACAATTGCCTTTTCTTTTTCTGCGGGTTCAGGCATACCGGTTATCCAGCGTAACTGAGCATAGTAGTTTATTCCATGGATCAGCTCATCGCTCATGTAGACTAAAGGATCGCTGATGTTTTCCCCCTGGCTTTTCAACTTTATCGGCTTATCTATAAGATAGCTTTCCACGTTTTCCAGACTCATCGCACCCCTCCCTGAATATCTATTCCACTATCTCCTGTGTATGACTGCTGCCGGTCCCTGCCGTATAATGAAAAATAGGCCTGTCCACACGCCTTATAATAAGGGGGCAGTGTTTAACGCCGCTCGGAATAAAAAGCATAACGCTTTTTGTAAGTATGTATTTTTCATCTTCATACCAGAACTCAATTTCGCCGTTAAGTTCGTCCGGATTATTATAATCACTGCCGAAGAATGTAATTACTTCGTCATAATCATGTGTATGGGGTTTTTCTACAGAGCCTTCGTCACCCTTCCATATCCAGACAGCCTCGGTATAAAATGAACCTTTAACAATATGATCATCCATCCAGGCAATTCGTTTTGCATTTTCAGGAGAAATGTCCTGTGGTTTTCCTGCATAGGACATGTTCTTCATCTCAGGGGTTATTCCCTGAACAATATACTTATCAAAATTCCTTACACTCATATCTTGCTCCTGTTGCTAAAATTAAAACATTAAATAAAAATCTTTTATGAATTCCCAATCATAAGCCCCGGAAGCCAGAGACTCAGTTGAGGGAATGCCACTGTTATGGCCAGAAAAATTACAAGCATAATTAAAAAAGGCCATACACCTTTTATAAGCTCCATGCTCGAAATATCAAAGCTGTTTCTGACCAGGAAAAAATTAATCCCCATTGGCGGAGTTATAAGAGCTATCTCCATATTTATTACAAACAGGATTCCAAACCAGAGGGGATCAAAACCAAGCTCAGTTATTATCGGTATAAAAATAGGTACTGTGAGCATCATGATGGTAATCCCGTCTATGACGCAGCCAAGTATCAGTAGAAAAATCATTATGGCAATGATCACTGCAATGGGAGGAAGATTCATGGTTGCAATGAGTTCGGACAGGCTTGCAGCGATAGTGGAACTTCCGAACACATATGTAAAAAAAGATGAACCCACCAGGATAATCATGATTGTTGCATTAAGAGTTGCGGTTTTTACAATGGCGCGGTACAGCCCCTTTAATCTTAAATCAAAAAAGAGCACGGCAACAACAAGGACAATAAAGCATCCCACACCGCCTGCTTCTGTAGGCGTAGCAATACCAAAATATATAGATCCGAGAATCCCGAACATGACAAGCACAATGGGCCAGATAAGCCTTAAGGATGAAAATCTCTCCCTCCAGCTCACCTTTCCGGCTGCCCTGCCCAGCTCCGGATTTTTTGCGCACATGACTACAGGCACAATGGAAAGCATTAAGGCAAGTATAATACCCGGTATAACGCCCGCAATAAAAAGACGCCCCAAGGGCACATTGGCAAGTATGGCAAAAATAATCATGGTTGCACTTGGAGGAATCAGGGGACCTAAAACGCCGCCGCATGTAAGAGCGCCAAGCCCCAGCGCCTTGTTGTATGAATATCTCCTGAACTCAGGAACAGCCACATTACCAACGGCAATTATAGTAGGTCCGCTTGCACCAAGGGCTGCAGCCATGCCCGCTTCGCCAAAGATACCGGCAACAAACAATCCGCCGGGCAGGCGAGACATCCAGTTTCTGGCGGTCCTGAACAGATGTTCTCCCATTTGCGTTTCGGCTATTAAAAAAGACATGAGAGTAAAAAGAGGCAGAGGAGTCCAGGTAAGATTGTACAAAAGCTGAAAGGTAGTCCAGCCGGCCTTCTGCAGGGCAAAGCTTCCGAATGCAAAGTAGCCGACTACTATAGAGCTGAATCCAAGGGAATATGCGATAGGCACACCGATTAAGAGCAGAAAAATCATCAGGCCTGCACATAAAAGGGATGCGGTATTGTAATCCACTATGCCTCCTGTAGAACGGGATTATTATTTATAAATTCTATTTGTCCCTGAGGCTTAAAAAACCTCTTATTATCTTTAATACAAGTACAATGCAGAGCAGGCCGTACCCTGCAGGTATAATTATCTTTACAGGAAAAAGAGGAACCGCCCATACAGACATGCTCCTTTCTCCTATTTCAAGAGAATACAGTGCAGCCCTTAAACCTTCCCAGAACAAAACTGAACAGAACAGGAGTCCCGTTAAAGGGCTTATAACGTTAAGCAGAAACAGTTTTATTTTTTTGGGAAGCAGTACAACAAAAAAATCAACCCTCAAATGACCGTCCAGTTTTTCAAGGTAGGCAAGGGCCAGGACGAATGTCCATAAAAGAAACATTGTACTCAGCTCATATGAGTAGGGCTCCGGGCTGTTAAAAAGATACCGCCTTACAACGCCGTATGATGCGGTAAATGCCATAAGAAGTATCATTACTCCGCTCAGCACGGCAAAAACTTTGCTCGCCCTTTCAAGCACCCTGTCCGTCTTATCGAGTATTCCCTGCGACATGTTTTTTATTAATTTCCGTCTGTTGTTTTTACTTTGTATGGATATTTACTGTTAACATCATCTACTATCTCTTTTACCTTCTGCCCGAAGTCACCCATTTTTTTAAACTGTGCTTCCTGATAGGGTAAAAGTTTCTGTCTCCATTTTTCGCGCTCTTCTGTGGATATAATATGAATATTTTTATTGCGCCTTTTGAAGGTAGCCATGTCTTCTTTTTCATAATCGATCAGCTTACCGTGCATCCAGTCAACGGCCCTTTCGGTCTCTTCCAGCAGTATCTGCTGAACATCAGGCGGCATCTTATTCCATACTCTTAAATTAATTGTGTAGCCGTTCCATGCGCCTGCGCCAAAAAAGAAGGTTACGTCGGAGCACACATCAAGAAGACCGTTTTCTATGCTGCCGTGTGTACCGTTTGCCGTACCGTCTATTACGTTCTTCTGCAGACTTGTATAAAGGTCTGTCCACATAACAGTTACAGGAGATCCGCCAAGGTCCTTTATCATACGAGCCATGGCCGGACTTATAGCCCCTATCATCTTGCCGTTCCAGTCGGAAAGTTTTGCAATGGGCTTTCCTGTTAAAAGCTCCATACCGCTGAAGTGCATCAGGCCAAGGGCTTTTGAATTAAATCTCTCCTGCAGTATCTTATCGTGAAGAGGAAGAAGACGTTTGGCAGCAGCAGTACCTGCTTCCATACTGTTAAACAGAAAGGGAGTTTCTATTAAGGATAATCTGGGATCAGCTCCTGCATAAACACCCCATGCAACATCTGCCATTTCAATAGCGCCGACTCTCACGGCATCAAAAAACTCAGGAATTTTTGCAAGAGACTCACCCGGATACACCTGGATTTTATACCGGCCCTTAACCCGCTCATTAAACCTTTTTGCAAGCTCTTCGTCCTTGACAGTAATAGGATCGCCCGCAGCAGCAGGAACTACAAGCCGTATAGGTATGGCTTTTTTTGCCATTGCATTTTGAGTGAAAAGAGTAAAACTGCAGAAAAGCAGAAAAGAAAAGAAACACATGGTGAGGGATAAAAATTTTTTTCTACGCATAACTAACTCCATAAGGAAGAAAGATGAGCTGCTGAAAAACAAATAATAATCCGATCAAAAAAATATGCATCTGCACCCGGTAAAAAAGCAAAACCGCTGTAAATCAGGCACTTTACCGAACGTTCGGTTTTTTGTAACTGACAGGATTATCATTGTCAACTGTTTTTCCACACAGAACTATACACATCAATAAATAATAAAAGATAAGAAAATGTCTCACACAAAGCCACAAGGCCACAAAGGTAAAAACTAAAAAAGATGTTTCATTAAAAAGCATTTTGTTTTCTTTGTGACTTAGCGGTTTTGTGTAAGACACAGCTTTCGCTTTTTCCCTTAGTTTTCCGCTAATGAGTCATAACCTTTGTGCGAAGACTGCTCAGAAAGGTCTTTCTTTAAACCTTTTTATAAAAGCAACTCGACATGCTCACTGCCTTAAAAAATTTGAAAAGCTGAACTTGACAAAGCCGTGACATGAATCATAAATTGTTCATTTCTTATCGTAAGTATTAATAACGCTGTTAACAGGCACCAGATCAAAATCAATTTTTTTAAAGGGGGACGATATGAGCATGGAAGAATATATAAAATTCGCAAATGATAATCCGGTATGTTACCTTGCTACAATAGAAGGCGATCAGCCGAGAGTAAGGGCAATGGGAATGTGGTATGCTGATGAAACCGGTTTCTGGTTCCAGGCCCAGTCAGTAAAGGCTCTGTACAAACAGATCGAGCAGAGCGAAAAGGTTGAAGTTTATTTTACAACCCCGAAATACAGCAAGGTAATGAGAGTCTCCGGCAAGATGAAAATTATTGAAGACATGGAAGTAAAGAAAAAATGCATTGCCGAAAGAACGTTCCTTAAAAACATGGGAATCACAGAACCGGATGATCCGCTGCTGGCAGTTTTCCACCTTTATGAGGGAGAAGCCTACTTCTGGACAATGGCAGACAGCATGAAAGAAGCTGATATTCCGAGAGTTAAATTTTAGGGCTAAAACAGACAGGTATCAGACCTGCGCTGTGACAGATCATTTATCACAGGCAGTAACCTTTGCGGGTCTGATACATTTACATTTTAAAGAGCTTCAGCCAAAAAGCACCCGGTAATACAAAGGATACTACAGATATGATATTCGATTCACTCGAAAGCATTAAACGTTATACATCATTGAACAGCGGCTTTTCAAAAGCAGTTGAATTTCTTTTACAGCCGAACCTGAAGGACCTGCCTGCTGGCGAATATAAAATAGATGACGATCGTGTTTATGCGATTATTTCGATTGAAGACGGCCGAAAAAAAGAAGATGCAGAACTGGAGATACACAAAAAATATACTGATATTCAGATGGTGCTTTCAGGGACGGATGAAATGGGATGGAAACCTGCAGCATCATGTATGCTCCCGACTGCAGAGTTTGATAAAGAATCGGACATCCGGTTTTTTAAAGATATTCCGGATGCATGGATTCCTGTAAAACCAGGTTATTTTGTTATCTTTTTCCCGGAAGATGCACATGCACCTTTGATCGCAGATGGTAAACTTCATAAGGTGGTTATAAAGGTTTCAGCTTAATTTTCAGGAATCTAATCTTTGAACGTTCTGTGTCATAATATCTTCAGCGATGCTGATATTGCTATAAAAAGACAAAGACAATCTGAGTTATTGAATTTTAAAACAGAGTTCTCTTTAAGAAAACTTATAAACTTATGGGCATCCCCAAAGCTATTTCAATCATCTTTTTTCTGGTTTTCCAGTATCCTTTTTTCTAACTCTTCAAGTTCTCTCAAGTCTTGTTTATCAGCGGCAATGGCTTCGTCGGCCTTTCTCTTTTTATCAAACTCTTCATATCTTTCTTCTGCTATCTTTTTAGCGACTTCTGCTTTTACCTTACCGGCATGGGTAAGCAGCTCCTGTTCATTAAATTCCAGAAATGCATCAAGCTTATCCGACCACTGCCCCATGGTAACAGTTTTTCTCTGCCTGGCCTGACGTTCAGCATAGTCCAGGTACATGGTCACAATTTCATTAAGGTCTTTTATCTCATTCTCATCCAGATAATTTTTGGCAATCCCTACATCATATTTTCTGACAATAGATCCGCGCCATGAGGTGAGTCCCATATTGGGAGTATCAGGATTGCTTCTGGTCTCAATTAATTCAGCTGCCGTTTTGCCGGTAACAGCCCATAACATTTTGTTTTGAACCTTTTTAAAAAAATCCTGAGCCTGTTCAGTATTTTTATCATAATCAATTGCGGTAGCGTAGATATCCCGGATCTTCTGATAAAACCGTTTTTCCGATGAGCGGATGTCACGGATACGAGCAAGCCATTCATCAAAGTAATCCCACCGGTCAGCCTTTTTGAGCCGGTCATCATCCATGGCAAATCCTTTGATGATGTATTCTTTAAGGATATTAGTAGCCCATATCCTAAACTGAGTGGCACGCTTTGAATTTACACGATAGCCTACAGCAATGATAGCGTCGAGGTTGTAGTATTTTACATGCTTGGTCTGCGTTTTTCCCTTAATAGCTCCATGTTGAGTGGTATTTTCCAAAATGGAAACAACCACTTTTTCATCCAGCTCATCGCTCTCAAATATGTTTTTCAGATGCTTGGATATTGCTGGAACATTTACATCAAACAGCTCACTCATCTGCGCCTGAGTCATCCATATAGTTTCATCCTGAAAAACAGTATCTACCTTGATCTGACCGTCATCGGTTTTATAGAGGATGATTTCAGACTGATTATTTTCTTCTTTCATGATTTCCGCTCCTCGAACTCAAAGCATTAAATTCGATATGAGATTATTTTACATTCTTGTCCAAAAACAATAATGAGGCGTTATTCAATCATTATTAGAATCGTGACCCTGTTTTCGTCATTCCCGCGCAGGCGGTAAACCATTTTAGTTTTAAGGCAAAAGCTAATGGATAACCGCCTTCGCGGGTATGACGGTACGCGAGGTTTATTAATTTAAAATCAATATTTTGTTGCTCCACTTTATTTTGGACACTAATGATTATTTTACATGAATAAAACTATGGAATTTTTAAAAGGCAGGCAAGATAAAAATAAAAGGCATAAGAATTAATGAATTATAAAAGAGTTTCCAGCTTCAAAATAGTATTTCTTTTCTGCATTATGTCATACCCGAGAAATCGGGTATCCATTTTATTTTTCCAGGTATCCGGAATTTCCCTTACCCATAATCCCCGTGGGAACACCTCTTTTGGATGCTCTGCGTCATAACATCTTCTGAAATCCAGATACGTATTAATTGCTATAAAAAACAAAGCCATCTGAGTTATTGAATTTTTAAACATCGTCACTCTTTTCAACTGTTTAATGGGTTAAACTTAATTAATCAAACAACAGTCAAACAAAGCTCTATTGATTTTACCTGTAATTTCATAGTATTAGGTGTAGGTCAAATATAGCCAAATACGACTGAGTCAAACAACGGTCAAACAAAAATTTTATGCCCAAAACGGTAAATACTTTCTCGCTCTGCTGCCAACCGACATGTCATGACACTTGATGAGGCCTGCCTCAATAGAGTCCTTGATTATTCTTGATATCATTGCACTATTTTTTGCATCAATACCGAAACGTTCCCGCAAGGTTGTATTTGTCATAAAATCACGCTGCACATATCTTAAACAGGCATGAAGGTAGCAGGCCCTTATGCGGTCATCTTTATCCATTTCGCGGAATTCTTTATGAGAGAAAAGTACCACACGTGTGTGCTCTTCAGTAGTTTCAAAAATTGGTGCAGGCAATTGATATAATTCTGCCTGAAATACCACTTTATCAACGCCACTGCCGCGTTCTTCACATACACCGATACGGCGCATAAATGAAGCCAGTGCCTCATTTCTGGATTTCGGCGGGCTATCAAGAAATCGATCGGTTTTCACCAATGGTAAACCAGGGTTAGTTATTTCCATTCTATTTGAAAAAATTTCCACCAAAGGCACTGTTCCCGTTGCGTGAAAATCCTGATGGATAATCGCGTTAGCAACCAATTCGCGAATGGCAAGGTCTGGAAACATTGGGGTTTCTTTTCGAAGAGCCTTACCTATAACTTCATTGTTAGGCAGCAGGTTGGAAACAAAATCAATCCTTCGTATCCGCTTGCATAGCCTTTTGCTCCCACCTGTTCCCGGATGGTTTCGACTTTGTTTTCCCCTTTGTATATAATTACCCTTACAGCCTTTCGCTTAAGGTTTTGAAAATCAGAAAGCTGCTTAGAAAAAAGAATAGCTCCCAGATTAGTAATATCCCATCGCCCTTTAGGATTTTTTATGATCATGTCGTCTGATTCAAGGGCAGAAAGAATTCCATCTCGGCTTTCAGGAAGAGGTATGTTTAACAGTGAGAAATAGACGGGATAATCTATTACTTCGAGAACTTCGTCTGAAGAAATATTATCAACAGCAATTTCACGTTCAAAAGGGGTCTGATCAAAAGCACGCCAGAGTTCTCTCTCTTTTTCAGGATAATCCTTAAGCTTTTTCTTGTATGAACCAATCCGAACAAATTCTGTACTTTTAAATCTTACAGGGTGACGAAATGCAGCACCTATTTCAAGTAAAACCAAGGGAATATCATCAATATTTAACTCATAAAAACGAAAATTTATCTTTGGATTAAGTTGTCGCAACAACCAACTTTCCAGCTCTTCATTTCCAACCTTACTTTCTTCAGGTCTAAAAGTTGTGCCTATAATCTTATGAGTCTGGTTTTCAATTCCCCAAACCATATAGGCATTTATCTTCCCCATAAGAACTGCTGAATTGGCCAGCGCCGATATATATTCGCCAATTTCTTCCTGAACACTCTGATTATGCTTAAACTCGACCCATTCTGTTTCTGCAGGCAGTTTGCGCAGTTCATTGATAATGCTTATCAGGTATTCATTTTGCCGCTCAATGGTCATTGCGTACATTCCTCTATGCTGGTTTATTTTGTTTATTGTTATACTAATTTATTTTTCAATGCGACTTTTTCTTATTTTAAAGAAGATATTAGTTCAAATCTGTCAAAAGTGAAGACGCGACCCCATTGCTTTTGATATGAAACAGCGTCCCACTCTACAAGGCTTTTGCTCAGTAATATCTGTCAAGAGTCAAGACCTGACACTGTTTCTTTCTTACAAAAAGGTAAAATCATCTGAGTTATCGGATTATAGAATTGTCCCAATCTACTTCACAATAACTTTCCAGTACCCGCCTTTTCGTGGTCCAACTCGCTGTATTCTTCCTCCTTCCTGTAATCTAGCTATCTGTTTTTCAATAGAACGAGTTGACACTCCGATGATATCAGCTAATTCAGATATTGTTATTTCTGAATTTTTGCTCATAGCATCGATTATCCTGTTTGCTGTTTTTTCCGAACTTTTTTCCGAACTTTTTTCCGAACTTTTTTCCGAACTTTTTCTTTCATCCGCTATAGCAGTTTCTTTTCGAGGGAAAATAATTGTATAAAAATCACCAAACTCAAACCATGGTTCGGGTAATCCGGCCGCCTTTACAAGGGTGAGTATCTTATTGATACCCGTTCCCATATTTTCTACAAATTCTATGCGATGCAGCATGGATGCTATCAACTGGTTCCTGCGCACAGCTCGCTTTCCAAAATCCTTTTCAGACAGACCTCGTGGCAGTCCTCCGGGGTTGGATATTTCTACTCTGTCATCAAATATTTCAACAACCGTGTGAGAACCATCTAAAAAATAGTCCCTGTGAACCACAGCATTAATGACTGCCTCTCTGAGGGCTTTAAATGGAATTTCATATATCTCCTTCCTCTGAGCTGTATCAGTCATCTGATATTCTACTCTTAACTCCTGCTTTATAAAGTGGAGAGCATTATCAATGTTTGTAATGATATCCTGTGAATAATCCTTTCGATTTAAAACATGGATCCTTTCAGTTCCATCAAAAACAGCACATGTTATGGTAGCCTGCTCACATAAAAGCCGAATGGATTCTGAAAAGAAAAGTACTCCAGCATTTTTCATCTTTAGTGAACTATCCAATTTCTCTACTACACCCAGATTAATCAGTATGGATTCATCATCAAGGTTCTGTGTAATACCGGCCAGTTTCAGATATCCTTCAAGTTTGGCAGGTGAGTAGTCTTTTTTTAAATTAAACTTTTTATGAATCTGCTCCTCAAACTTTATTTTTCCCTCTGTCTGAAGAAACTCAATAATCCTGTCCCTGTGCATTTTCTGTGCATTGCTTCCCATGCGGATAAAAAAGCCTTCTGAGCACTGATAGGGCTTGTCCTTTCCTTCGGGGACTTCAATGATAAGAATGTCTTTATATTTTCTGAGGTTTACATTTATCGAAGGCTGACAGTTGTTCGCAATATCCTGTATCTGAGACCTTAGTCGATTGGAAATGTCAATGCCAATAGCTCTGCCATCATCGGATACACCAAGAAATATACGCCCGCCCGAGGCATTGGCAAAGGATATGATTTCCCGGGAAAGGGAACTGTTTACTCTCTCCTTAAACTCAACAAGGTAGGATTCACCATTCTGAAGGATATATTCAAATTCGTTCTTTTTCATTTTTTCTTATATCACCTTTTTCAGCCTTAAAAAAAGCCATATAAGGGGTAAAAACAGGGTGTTTTTCGAGGTATATCATTTAAATACAATAAGTTAGCTTGGTCCGACCTAATGCTATTAACTTAAGGTAAAAGCAAATAATATCAATCAGTTAACGCTATTTCTTATCTATTTCCTAGTTTTCTATTTAGTCTCTCCATAATATTTTATCAATCACTTTCTTATTGACTTATGTCAGTCGATTATGATGTAATACGTTAAATAACTTACATTAATGAGGGCCATATGGATAAAGAAGATATTAAGGAAGTCATTCTGCAAGTGCTTGAAGTGCAGCTAGAATCACAGTTGAGAGCAATAAGGAAACTTCAAGGTAAGTCAGAAACCGAGCTGAACACTTCAATGCGAAGCGGAAGAAGACGTCAGTCTCTTGTGGATTTATCTATTAAAATACTGACTGAAGAGAGCAGACCTCTTCATATAAACGAGCTTATACAACTTCTCCAGGTTCGTTTTGGGCGCCTTGCTGAACGGGATACCCTCTCCAGCGCATTAGGTAAAAAAGCACGTCAAGGCATTCTGTTGCGACAAAGCGCTCCAGCTACATTCACCCTTATTGATTCTTAGGAGGGTAACCATGAAAAAACCTGACCTATCTATGCTGGCACAATGGATTGAACCATCACTTGTTACTGCTTTGGAATCTCGACGTTACTTAAGAAATGAGTGGTGCAGACGGCGTAAACTTTCAACATTAGAAACGCTATGGCTTATGTTAGCAGTATCTTTGGACACACAAAAAGCCAGCCTTTTTGAAATCCTCCATTTGGCTACTGGACAACTTAACATATCATGGTCTGTTTCCGTTCCCGCATTTTGTAAGGCTCGTTCGCGTTTTTCCCCTCCAGTCGCTACACTGGTTCTATGGTAAACTGGTTTCTCGGCTTCAAACTGCTTACAAAAATGAATCTTCTCGTTGGCATGGGTTACGTCTCATTGCTGCGGATAAGACCACCCTTTCATTACCTGAATCAAAGTCTCTTTGGAAGCGTTTCAGATCTCACAGTGGGCAGCAGGGGCTAGGTCCAATTTCCGCTGAACTTTGCTGCCTCTTTGACATCATAAGCCGTGCGCCGATACACTTCGTTTATGACAAGGTCTGCACATCAGAACATAAACTAATTAACAAGCTTATTAAATACATCAAAAAGGGGGATTTAATTTTACTGGATAGCGGCTTCCATTACTCTGTAACTTTTAATAAAATTATGCTTCGCTGTGCACATTTCCTTATACCTGCCAAAAAAAATATTCGGCCCAAAGTATTACGTAACCTCGGAGAAGGAGATTATCTCTGCCAAATAAAAGACTATAACAGCAACACAGACATCAATGTGCGAGTGGTCTTCGTTTATAGAAAAGGTTTTCGCCGCCGACGCTTGATTACCTCTCTTTTAGATCCAGTTCGCTTTCCCGCAGCAGAGCTGGCAAATCTTTATCACATGAGATGGGATATTGAGACATTTTACCGTGATTTTAAGCATACTTTTAGGGCGACTTCATGGCATTGTCGTACTCCTGATTCTTTTCATCTGGAGTTACTCATGCATATGATCTCTATTTGCTTAATACGTATTGCAATGGTACATGCAGGGAAATTAGTTAATCTTTATGTTGGACATCTAAGTTTTGCACGTGCACTCACAGAAACCAGACTTTTTTTTAAAATATTAGTATCTACTCCTGACTTGCTTTTGTGGTGTTCTATATGGAAAGGTTTTATTCACAGATGCTCGAAACACAGAGTGCGAATTAAACCAGGGAGGCATTTTTCTAGAAATCAGCAGGAATACCGTAGAAAAAGTCGTGGTTTAGAAATAAAATCCCGAGGTCGAAAAATAAAATATGCTGAAGAACCTTTAATAACAAGGGATAGAGAGATACTTAAAGACAGGAATGGAAATCTCTTTCTCTTAAGTTAATGGCATTGGGCCCGACCTGTTTTTATTCATGATTTCCGGTCCTCAATATTTAAAGCATTTAAACCTATTGTTAAAAAGTAAATACAATGAATAGAGAATAGACAAAGCCATCCGAGTTACTGAATTATGAAAGAGCGTCCCACTCTCATGTTTTTTTATGAAATGTTTATCTTCGAATCATTTATCACATCAATTGGTATAATTTTTATTTTGGAAAAAGAATTTTGTATCTGAAGCTCTATCGTATCTTGCAGCCATTGCTGTTTTGGGTAGACAAGTGCAAGTTTATTAATTCCATATCTTGTTGCATATGCTGCCATCTGGTAAAGATCTGATTGGGATATTCCCAGTTTTTTGTCCCGGGTATCAAGGAGCTTCCATTTGGCATCTGCGATAGCCAGTAGATTATTATCCTGGTCATGGAAAGTCATATCAGGCTTCATTAGAAAAATCTGATTATCATTATCCCCTCTTCTTATCATATATTTCTGAGGCTTCTGCTCCTGCATTCTTATTCCATTCGTCCAGGCAAGTTTTCGGAGTATATTTGCGACATAGGATTCAAAAAGCCTATTCATATCAAAAAGAAGTGTAATACATGAATTATTACCAACCAGCACATCCGGGTGCAAGCCCTCTAAAAACCAGCGGCACTGCTTAAATATAGGCTCGTATCTGCAATTGGTATGATCAAATCTAAGGTTATCTATTGTCTGAAGATCAATTTCTGTATCACTGATTTTATCAAAACGCATTAAGAGTTCAGTAACCTGTTTTCTGGCATCAACTCCTTTTACGAATTTCATTAATATTTTAAGTACATATTTTATTGTCTGATTGTGTACATTATCATCGCTTAATTCATCATACTGACAATAAAGTCTCTCTTTATGCGCAAGATTATACTTGAACTGTTTTCCCATCCTTATTCGGCCACGCAGGACCATGAGGTTTTCTGCCTTCTCGACATAATGCCTGATCATCCCCTGCATCAGCTCGGTACGCAGCTGGTTACAAAAATGAATAATAAAAACATCCAGAAGTGAGTATTTCTGCAAAGCGATATTAGCTGACCCACTTTTTTGGGCCTTAAGTCTTTTAGCCTTGAACAGCATTTTTATTAATGCGTTTCTACATGCACCGGGCTCTGTCTCTTTTCCATATATCTTTGGCAGGATTTCCAGTGAAATGTTACCAAGGGAAATTACTCCACAGTATTGCGAAAACTTAACTGAGTTGTGTGCCCATGTAAAAGTCTTTGCAGGAAAATATTTTTCAAGCCGTGCAAGCGCAGAAGAATGCTCAGAAGATAGTGCCTTCTGGCCTTTCGTTCTCTCAGATACAATAGACAATAAGTCATGCTCTATTAAAGATATTGTCTCCAATTAAGCTTCCACTTCATAAATTTTACGTATTGAATCAGGGGTTATGTCATCACCTGGAGCTATACGGTATTCATAGAGATCCTCAAAGTCATCATGGTCAAAACCAAGGATATCCTGAGCATTCATCTTTTTATGACATATAATCTGTGGTTCTTTTTTTTGATCTGATTGATCAATGTCGCTAAAAACAAGCTGGATTCTTTGCCAGTCTTCATAAAAGTATTCCTGTAAGAGAGGAATAATCTGATTCAGTAATACATCAGTAAGCCCCGAGAAATCGCGTACATTCATAAGGTATGCATGACCTAATGTCATGTCACGATTTAAAAGAAAACGTATACGTCTGTTCATAGAATCAAGAAGCGCCCGAAGGTTAATAACACCGCCTTCTCCATCCTCAATATATCCATCACCTCTTGATCCGCTTATTAAAGCAGGATCAGGCATAAGTTCTTTAAATTTAAAGCGTCTTCTAAGGGCAGTATCGAGCAATGCAATCGATCTGTCAGCCGTATTCATAGTTCCATAGATATCAAGATTTGCAGGGACTCCAAATAACGCACCGGAGTATGGAAGGGTTAACTCCATACCATCACTCTTATTACCTGATTCATCGTAAACAGCACGTTTATCAGTTTCTATAAGGGTAATCAGCTCCCCAAATATCTTGGCTATATTACCTCGGTTAATTTCATCAATAAAAATTGCATACTTTTGCCCAGGGTCAACCTTTGCCTTTTTTGCAATTCGCTGAAACACACCAGGAACAACAAGATAACTCAACTCACCAGTTTCATTATCCTGAACAGGCCGAATGCCTTCTACAAAATCCTCATAACTGTAAGCCTGGTGAAACGTTACAAATTCATAACGTTTCTGTATCTGCCCCTTTTCCGGACCTCGCTTTAAGGATTCCGCCAACTCGATCTGTTCGCTGCATTCATCCTGCCAATCATCAACAAATGTCCAAACACTTTCTTCGCTTTTATCAAAAACATAAGGAGCACTCTTATTTTTATATTTCACTGTTTTGGAACTATCACTCGTATGGGATTGCAGACATGCCCATACAGTATTACTGATATTTTTTTCCCGCCCCATTGCCCTTGCTTTAAGGGCAACAAACTCATGACCAATAATATCCTTAACTCTGGCGCTTTTGCCGAGGTTATATAATGCAGCAAAAATAGCATCAAACCAGCGCACATCTAATAGTTGCTGGATAAGCCATGCCTCCCTGCTGATCATTTGTTTTTTACTGCTGTATTTTTCAATAAGACTTTGAAGCTGATACGTCTTTCCCGTTCCCGGCGGTCCATAGAGAATAAGGTTTTCAGGTTCAACTGATACATGTGATTTGACTGCTTCACCTAGAGAATCACTCAATACCTGTTCCCATAATTTATTAAGCACTCCGGCAGATTGTTGTTTTATCTCAATGCCTGAAGTCTGAGGGGTCCAATGCTGGTTATCTATAGTTATTTTTTTTAGATCTTCAATTGTGATGTAGCTATCACCCTTTGCAGGGTCCTGAATTCGCGTAAAATCCACATCAACATACCAGCAGGTTTCTTCCGGTTTTGATTCATCCCAGTGCTCAGCCTCATATGGTGCTTTAATAATATTACCTGTGGCAATTATACCTTTAGGCTCAACTCCGGTCCTGCTTAGATAAACCTTATCACCTACCATTGGGTTTCGATTTGAACATGACCATCTAATAGTAACTTTTTTTCCATTATGGGTCGTATCTCTGTCTTTTGAGTAAGTATCCCATTTCCAGTTTGATGGGTTCCATGTCATAAGCCAGGAAACGTTTCTGTTTTCACCCCAAAGATCCTTTAATGGTGAGACATAAAAATCAAGTTCTTGTGTATTATATTCCTTTTCCTTTTTTTTCCTAATTGAGGAAAACTCATTGTCCATCTCCAATGCAGACATTTGATTGGTTTGAGCCTTGGATTTACCGGTAAAACCCATGATAATATTTCTACGATGCCCACCACCAAATATTCTTTCAAACTTGTCGGGAAAAAGAAGGAAAAGTAACATATGCCTAAACTGCCTTGAATCGCACTCAGGAATCCGTTCAAGCCATTTAGCCATTGCCCAGCCGTCATTTAGTAGCGCTTCTCTTTCGACAAAACCAAGTTCTTTTAAGGCAACTATTGTGCGGATAGCAAAAACTAATTCACGCCACCTATTTGTATTATATCCTGTACCGGAACTGCCAACTCCATAAAGATAGATATCTTCCAACCATTGTACATTGTCGGGCAATTTTTCTGCTGACCAATTCCATATAGTATAAATACCCTCCCTCTTTTTATCCGGCTTTATATTGCTTGAGCATAAAAACATTACCCATAAAATCTCAGCGGCAAGCTGTTTAACTTCTGGTTCAGTAAGAGCAAGCTGCCCGGACAATTTTTCAAAGAAATTACCATCACCTCCATCCGGTTGGTTAATAAAATGTTCGACCAAAGCCATAAGATGTTCGTGTTGCCATAAATTTTTATATGTAAATGCAGAGCCGTCTTTAAGTAAACAATTCCGTTTCCAGTGTGCAGCTGCTTCCAAAGTTGATTTTGAGTCTCGCTCTCCGCAATATCTACTCATAATGTTTTCCTTTTATTTCAGGCTGGTACAAAATGTCACAACCTCACCTTCTTCCTTTTCAAGTTGTTGTTTCAGTCTACTCGAGTATGCTCCCATCAAGACTGTCTATTAAAATCATGAATTCATCAATAAAAAACATACAATTCATCAACATGTCAGAGTCATCTATTTTTTATTTTCAAACACAATAATTTTATTTTGGGACACATATGCCTTCTTTATTCAGGTTAGAATCATGAATTAAAGAATATTTTTTATTATCTGATTGTCTTAATACTACAGCTCCAATGATAAAATAATCTTTAACGACCGGCGCGTTTCTGGAACAATGTCTCAACTTAGATTTGCATTACACTACATGCGGAAACAGGTTTACTCAGAATTAAATTCTTCAATTTTTTTGTCAAGACATTTTGCGATACGCGGTTGACCTCCTTTCTGTATGCGCGTTGCTTATTAAGTTTTTTCTTTCGAAGAGAGACTATTCTCTCTCTTAAACCATTATGACATTGATCAGGTGTTACGTAATCAATACCTGAATGCAAATGATCCTTGTTATACCAGAGAAAATATTCTCTAAAGTATTGAACAGCCTCATCACGGTCCAAAAAACTACCGGGGTATTGAGGTGCCCTTTTTAGTGAACCAAACATTGACTCTATAAAGGGATTATCATTGGGGGTTCGCGGCCTGGCAAAAAGCTGAGGCATATGGTGCTCCTCAAACATTGCTTTAATAGGTCGGGCTTTCATCTGGCGCCCTCTGTCATTAATGATCTCCGGACGTTGATCTTCTGGTAAATCGAGTATATTTTCATTGATCAATCCTTCCTCAAGAAGATCCCTGGCTTCATCCGCTGTTTGATGCCAACTTACCAACCAGGAGATGGCTTTACGAGAGTATTCATCTAAAAGTAAATACAGGTAAACAAAAATACCCTTTTCCATGGTAGGTAAATAACTTATATCCCAGCACCATCGCTGATTAGGGTCTGTAAGGTCTTTACGTACAGGAGGAATTGAATGGCCGTTATGTTTATTATTTACTCTCATTGTAGTCATATTTTCCGAACGTAAAATGCGATATACAGAAGAAAAAGAAACAAAGAATATATCCAGATCCCAAGCTGTTACCGCTAATATCCTATGGGATAGATCTGCGTATTCTTCTTTCTTAGCCATTTCCAAAACAGCTGTCCTTTCTGCCGGCAGAAGTCTGTTAACTGGTTCCTGTGGCCCTGGTTTCAGATTATCGAGGCTATGCCCATTATCTCTTTTCCAGCGCCACCGGGTTACTCTGCGACGGCTAATCATCAAAAGCTTACAGGTTCGTTTTACTGAGATACCAGCATCCTCGGCTTCATCTATAACTGACAGGATTTTAACCTTATGCTGCTCACTCAGCCACTGGCCTTTTATCGCTCCCACAAACCCCCATTCGTTTTTTTTCGTAAGGCCATCAGTTCAACAGAAAGATCTGCCAGAGCGCGTTCCTTCTCTTCAAGCTCGCGTTTCAATGCTTCATAATCGTCCTGGGAGACCATCTTCTTTTTTGCTCCGGGACGGGCAGCCAGATGCTCAAGTGCACCTTCTTTCACTTTGTTACGTATTCTGTTTAAATCTGTGGAATACATCCCTTCACGGCGTAAAATCTCACCTACGGGTTTATCGCCTCGTTGGGTTTCCAAATATATTTGAAACTTTTTCTCAGGGGATAAATATTTTCGTTTCTTTTTTTCGTCAGTATTCTTTTTATCCTTTGAACGACTCATGGTATACTCCTTTCAATTTCGCCTCGGACGGGGCAACTCCGGTCGCCCTCCGGTCGCCCTCCGGGCTCCCTACGTTACCCCGTCACGACATATATACCATGTAGTGTAATTACATCCAACTTTTGAGACATAAATTCAGAAACGGCGGGCGACTTTCCTTGTTTCTGAGATCTAAGCTAGAACACATTATTTGGACGCTCTGCATCATGATATATCAGGTAATCCAGGGAATTGCTTATATTGCGAAAAAAAACAAAAACCAACTAAGTTAGTTAATTTTCAAATAATGACATCTGCTTTAACGGATCCCATCCTGCATCTTTTATGGCGGGTGTAATGAACAAATCACAGATATCAGCTTCGCTCAGTTCTTTTTTATTGATTTTGTCCATCGGTTGCCCCGTGTGTATTTCCGCAGTTTAGTAATATAACGTCGATTGAATATCGGCAGACAACAGGTTGTTAATAACGTAATCGGTTTATATATTTTTGATAATCTAAAAAGGCTAAAGTATTTGTCAGTTTTATGTCAAATTAGCTGTAAAACTAACCCTTTATGGTTTTTAAGTTTTAACAGAAAAAGCTTATTCGGGCAATGTTTTAAATGTATGGAAAGTTTCGGTGAAACAGAAAAGAAAAATGAGGAAAAACAAAAAGACAATGTTAACCGCGAACCACGCGAAAAGCGCGAAAAAGTTTTAAACGGGAAAGCCATAACTGACTCTGGTCTCGACAGGGCCTCTTTCCTAAAACGAACGGATAACCCACCGAACTCTTCCCTGAACTCCGGCTCAGACAATCCTGCCTTTTTATACATTTAATGTTTTTAGTTCGCGTGCTTAGCGTGGTTCGCGGTTAAAAAATAATTTAATCCTTTAAAAGCTTTAAAACAAACTGGATTCCCGATTTCTCGGGAATGACGGTGCTGTTTCACCCATTTTAATTACAAATAAGCATAGGGGAAAATCGCGGAAAGGTTTTAAACGGCAAAATCATAACTGAAATCTTCTGTATAAATCTTAATCTTTTCGATTGCTAGAAGTATATCATCAAGGTAGAGACGGCTGTCCCTATACATATGAAACCTCTTGCTCTACTGCCGGTCTGATTCGGGGCTTAAGTGTTTCAGAAAGGACAAGGTCAACAGGACGTTGAAAGGTATCTTCGAGGTAAAATTTGAGATCCATATAATTATCAAAGGTTGAATCAATAAACTCCACAAGCAGATCAATGTCGCTTGCTTCAGTTGCATCTCCTGATTCAAAAGATCCGAACAGACCTATACGTTTTACAGAAAAACGAGTCTGTACTTTTTAACTGCACAGGTTTAAAATCGAAACAAATCATTCCAGTTTCAGAGCAGATGAACCGATAGAAAAATAAAAACCACACCAGATTTCTATTGGCATATGAAAACAATCGGAAAATGAAATACACGGAGTGAGCAGGATGGCAATATCTCACCAACAGGTCTACGATAATATCGCAACTATGTTAAATGCCGGTGTTGATTTAACAACGTCTCTTAATACTTCGGCTAACGGTGCAGAGAAAAAACTGCATGATGCTGTCATGACAATTAAAAAGTCCGCAGCAAAAGGTAAAACAATAAGCAGTGCTGTTGTTAGATACCCCAAAATATTCCCTGCCTTTGACAGGGCATTAATTGATGCAGGTGAAAAATCAGGAAGGCTGCCGGAAATATTTCAGTCATTAGCCGACTGGTACAGGTTAAAAACACGTATGATGCTGATTATTAAATCAGGTCTTACACGGCCTGTTTTATCTCTTACGGCTGCAGCCTTTATTATGCCCTTCCCTTTAATCATGACTTCAGTAAGCAAATATTTAGTTTATGTAATTTCTCTGCTCGCGCTCTTTTTTGTTCCACCGGTTTTACTTGTAATCGCTTACAATAAAATACCGGAACACGGTTCATTGCGGGCCCTTCCTGAAAAAACTTTATTAAAGATTCCTGTGGCAGGAAAAGCTATGTGGAACCTTACACTTGGGAGATACTGTTTTGGCTTCAGGATGCTCTTTGAAAGCGGTTTACCCATTGAAAAATGTGCACGGGTCGCAACCGACCTTTGCGGAAACAGTGTAATCGCTGATATGCTCGCAGGAGGTGAAGAAAGCGCACAGCAGGGAAACCCTGTATCGTCAGGTTTTTCCCGTGAACTGCCTTTTGACTTTTTATCCATATGGAGAGTTGGAGAAGAAAGCGGACGGCTCGGCGAAACATTAAAAAAGCTTCAGGAAAATTTTCTAACTAATGCAGAGCAGAATTTTATTTTCCTTTCACGCTTGATACCGCGCCTTGTATCCACTCTTGTTGCACTGTTTTTTATATGGCACATCCTGAAAAGCTGGCATGTATTTGGCCCGGGAGTTTAGCTGCATGCCATTATCCCTCTACCAGGTACCTCTTCATGATGATGTTATCCAGACAGCGTTTAACCCTGTTAATAGCTCTGTATTTATTCTTTATGCAGACGGTACGCTTACGTCCGTTTCACCTGAAGGCAAGGACACACTGGTTTACTGTTTTAAGTGTGAACCGGTTTCATTCAGGATAAATACGACCGGTGATCTGATAGCGGTGCTGGCAAAGGAAAAACTTTATTTTATAATCCTGTAACTTCACAATCTTCATGCGTTGATATTGATGAAAAAATTCAGCTCATGGAGTTTTTTGGCGACACAATATTACTAGGCGGTTTTCAGAAAAATATTTCATTTGTAAAACAGTATGGAAACACCGTAAAAAACATTGAATTTGATTTTATGATACGGCATTTCAAACCGGCTCCTCTGACAAACACCCTGATAATATACAGCCAGGACCGCAGGCTTCTCTGCAGCGATATGGATGGAAATATCCTGTGGCAGATAGAAAACCTCACTGTTCACAGCAGTATAGAGATATCAGAGAGATCTTATACAGGTTACTTTATACTGGACCCGAATGATCTGTTAAAGTTTGATATCAGCGGACAGTCATTTTTTGAAATATGTGATGAGCGGAATATAAAATCTTTTTCCGTTTCTTATGACGGAAAAAAACTGCTGGTCCTTGATTCTGAAAACACCCTGATAATGTATAATGAGGATGCCGGGATAGAATGGGAGAATAAATCCAGGCATAATATAACGCACATGAAACTCTCTTCCGGGGGAAATCTATTTATGACAGTTGATGATGACGGTATACTCAGCTGTTACTCAAACAGTTCCGACCGCAAGCAGAGACATGATTTTTTTGAAATAACAGAGGATAAAAGAATCCTTGAAAAGGACACCCTCTGGACTATACGCCCCGGCGGCCGCAATGACACAGTAAATTACAGCGAATTAACAGTGAGCCCCGACAAAAACTTTTTCGGGCTTTCCGGAAAGGACGGATCTATACATTTCTGTGATGAACACGGTACAGCCAGACTCAACACATCCTTTACTTCAGCGGTTAAGGAAATCGGAATCAGCCGCAGTTTTTTATATGGATATATTTATGGTGATAAAGAAATTAAAATCATTGATTTTATGAACAGCAAAATTAAATACATCCTGTTCTCAAAATCACCTGCAGGAAATCCGATAGTTAACTACCACCATAAAAAAATATTTACATTATCAAAGGAAAAGGAGCTTTTAGCCTATGACTTTGACGGCACTTTACTAGACACCGCTCTGCTTACAAATGAATACGGAAACGGGATAAGCTGTGAGGAACATGGATTTATACTGTTTAATAAAAACGAAATTGCAGGATATTCTGAAACCGGGAAAGCATCATTTATTTACCCAGTTACAAATGAAATTAAAAATATCTTTTATGCTGCTCCCTTTCTGATATGTCTTCTTAAAGATCACAGGGTTATCAGAATAAACCTTTCAACAAGGAAGGTAAAAACAAAACCTTTGAAGGTTCTTCAAGGTGACTCAGAAATCGTTTCAATTGATCCGCTGTTTATTGTTACAGGCAACAAAAAACTTCATCACCTTGCAGAGGATCTTTCGATAATTAAAACTTATGACATAGAATCATTAAACTCTCATTTCTATATTGATGAAGAATCTTTTTATGAAATAATAAAAAGGTATAACGGATTCTACTGCTACAATGAAAAAAAAGATATGGTATGGCGGCATCCTTCAAATGAAAGAATAATTGACTCGGCCCTTACAAAAAGGGGGCTTGTTTTCAGCACAGAAGATTCGGTACAGTTTCTGGAATTAAAAAAGAATGAGAGCATCAGAGGAGAGTTATCAAACTACCTTGAAATATAATAATCAATGTATGAGGTCAGGCATGGAAAAACTTCTTAAGGAAATCAGCATTTATATCAAAGCACGCTACCCCATAGTGTACCTTGTTACATCAGAAGAAAACAGGGCGGAAAAACTTCTGGAAAAAGCAGGCAACATTAATAAAAAGCCCTGCTATTTATGGAGTGCAACAGGAGGTTATTACAACACAAACAAGTTCGGCAGCGATACTGATCCGTTAAAGGCGTTAAATACAATCATGGATTATACTGAGCCGGGTTTATTCATACTCAAGGATTTTCATCACTATCTTGAAGAGCCTTTAATAATAAGAAAACTCAGAGACATTGTTGTTAACCTTAAAAAGAGTTTTAAAACCCTTTTTATTATCGCTCCTGTTCTCACCCTTCCTGCAGGCCTTGAAAAGGATATAACACCTGTTGATATTCCGCTCCCTTCAGTAAAAGAAATTAAACAGATCCTGCTGCGCCTTGTAACTCCGTTAAAAGATTCTAAAAAAATAAAAGTAAACCTTGATGATGAGCTGATGGAAAAGGTGGTCAATGCATCACGCGGTCTTACAGAGGGTGAACTGGAAAACCTTTATGCCGGCCTTATTGTCAGCAGCCGTTCATTTGATGAAAAGGATCTGCCTGTTATAGTTTCTGAAAAGAAAAAACTGATCAGAAAATCCGGACTGCTTGAGTACTATGATTTTTCAGAAAGCATTGACTCGGTTGGAGGACTGGACAAACTGAAAGATTGGCTGAAACAGAGAGGAATGGCATTTACACAAAAGGCACGGGACTTCGGTCTGCCCGAGCCCAAAGGCATGCTGCTTTTAGGAGTACAGGGATGCGGAAAATCTCTTGCAGCCAAAGCTGCATCATCACTATGGAGGCTTCCTCTTTTAAAGCTCGATATGGGGAAAATATTTGATGCCTACCTTGGCTCCTCGGAAAAAAATATCCGAGAGGCAATCAAAACCGCAGAGGCTCTCTCTCCCAATATTCTATGGCTTGATGAAATTGACAAGGCTTTTTCGGGTATGGGTTCAAAGCAGTCCGGAGACTTCGGGGTTTCGGCAAGGGTGCTTGGGACTTTCCTTACATGGATGCAGGAAAAAACTGCGCCCGTGTTTGTGCTTGCAACAGCAAACAATATAGAAAACCTTCCGCCCGAGCTTTTAAGAAAAGGAAGATTTGATGAAATCTTTTTTATTGATCTTCCTACTGATGATGAAAGAGAAAATATTTTTAAAATTCATTTCAACAAAAGAAACAGGCTCCCTGATAATTTTGACATCCCCGGCCTTGTTAATAAAACAGACGGCTACACAGGTGCAGAAATAGAACAGCTGGTTATATCCGGCCTGTACCGCGCCTTTTCAAAAGACAGGGAAATTGAAGACATGGATATCTATGATGAGATAGAAGATACAGTCCCCCTGTCAATAACCTACAAAGAACGAATAACAGCTATAAGAACCTGGGCAGAGAAAAGAGCAAGGGCTGCTACATAGTAATATTAAAACATGGCATCCATAAGTTTGCTTCTCTCGTAATCCGCCCACTTTACATATTCTTTCATCATAAAGGGTATGGGTAAATTATAGGGGCACCTGATCAGGCAGTCGCCGCACTGGATGCAGTTTTTAGCCCTGTCCAGGGCCTTTTCAAAATCAGGTGAAGTCAGCATTTTAGTGCCGTTTATCTTAACCATATTTTTTACGCTGAGGATTTTATATATCGGTATATTTACAGCACACGGTTCACAGTACCCGCACCTGTGACAGAACTTGCTTTCAAACTCTTTATTAAGTGAAATTATCTGCTGCTTTTCTTCATCAGTAAAACTGTAATCCCCTTCATATATCTTTAAATTTTTATCAACCTCTTCTTTATTTTTCATGCCGGTTATCACAAGCATATTGGGGAAAGAAAACGCCCACCTGAGAGCAAGTTCAGGAATACCTATAACCCCGCCTGCCAGGGGCTTCATGGTGAAAATGCCGATATTTTTTCCCATTGCCTTTGGAATAACGGACTTATAGGCAATGGGCTCAATGATATTGAAGGGCACCATTATTGTTTCAAAAAGATTATCATCCACAGCCTTTTCCATTACATCCGCATTATACCCGGATATACCTGTATGGCCTATAAGCCCCTCTTCCTTTGCCTTTATCAGGCCTTCAAGCGCACCGTCTGCAGAAGCAACACGTTTATAATCTTCGTCTGAGGCAACGGAATGGCAGTGATAAAAATCAATAAAATCGAGCTGCAGTTCTTTAAGACTTTTTTCTATGTCTCTTCTGATTCCGTCTGCTGACCGCAAAAGGGATTTACTGGAAACAATAACTTTTTTATCACTCTGCTTAAGGGCCTTGCCTATTTTGGACTCGCTGTCAGAGTAACTCCGTGCAGTATCCACAAAATCAACACCCCTGTTAAGTGCATGAGAAACAACCTCAACTGCCTCATCTTCACTTACACGCTGTAACGGTATGCCTCCAAGGGCCAGTCGGCAGGACTCTATCCCGGTATCATCTATTAACATTTTCTTCATATTGTTCCCTTTCATGGTTTGAGCTTAAGAACCCTCAGTTGGAGATGTATATAATATAGTATGAAATCCAATGATTCAAGCCTGCCTGTTATACTGCCTGATATAAAATTCCAGCCTGCAGGTATTCAAATCAAACAGCAATATTTATGACTAAGACAGGCCTGATTTTGACGATCCAGTGATTTCAGGTTAAAAACAAATAACAGGCTTTTATCTTTTTCACCAATTAAATCATATCTAATCATTATTAATGCCACTTTAACATCATCAAACAAAACATAGCTTAAATTTTTCGTATTTATGGCACATTTCATGCATTAAGTTATAGTTACCTCTTTTATATCGGCCCGGCAAAATGGATCAGATAATGAAAATATCATTAATATCATGAACATAAGGGCCGGTAGAAAATGGCTGAAAATGAAATGGAACTGAAAACTAAAAAACTGAGAACTGGCAGGGATGACAGCGAAGATTTTTCGAGGTTAAGATGTAATAAAATGGAAATGTGGAAAACGGAAAAATTTGAAAAAGAAAACTCTATGCTGAGAGAACAAATAAGGGATATACAGGAAAAATATGAGTATAAAATATCGGAGTTATCCATTCTCCATGAGCTTGCAGGGGCGGTACTTAATGTTAATGACTTTAAGAGATTATGTGAAAACCTGCTTGATGTCATAATTCAGAATACCATTGCCCGGAACTGCTCCATAATGTTTCTGGACAGAGAAAAAGAAAGCCTGTACCTGATCTGTGCTTCCAATTATCATAAACAGACCTACATAATTGATCCCAAAAAAGTTTTTTCAAAGGATGGACTGGTTTATGTTCCTGATGCGGACAAAGGCGCTGCCGGCCGTGCACTTGCCGACAATACCGCTGTTCTTATCGAAGATACTCTGGAGTCAACACTGTTTTCATCCAGTCCTCAGACAAAAGTTAAAATAAGCAGTTTATTATCCGTACCCATTCAGATGGACGCAAAGGTAAAAGGAGTGATTAATATAAGCCATTCCGAACCAGGCACATTCCATAAAAAAGACATCAATCTTTTCAGAATAGTTGCTGATTTTGTAGGAAACTCTCTTTATTCATCCCTTAACTATATCAAAATCCGGAACAGTGAAAAAAACTACCGTGCGCTTGCAGAATATTCCAATAACGGAATTGCCATAATCCAGAATAACTCTCATGTTTATGTAAATCCCAAATACCGGGAATTAACAGGATATTCGTTCGATGAGCTAAAAAACATTCATATTGAAGATCTGATAAACTTCTCCTATCAGCCTGTTGATATCAGGGGTGCGCTGGAGGACATGAAAGTCCATTCATGCAGTGAATTGTTTAACGCAAAGATAACAAAGAAAAACGGTGCAGCCCTTGACGTGGAGATCAATGCTTCATCCATCCTGTATTACGGCAGAAGAACCCTGGTTATCTCCATGCTCGATATTTCGGACAGAAAGGCGCTTGAAAGGCAGCTCATTCATGCACAAAAAATGCAGTCCATGGGGACACTTGCCGGAGGTATTGCACACAACTTCAACAATCTTCTTATGGGCATACAGGGAAACACATCCATTGCATTGCTTGAAATAAGTGAGGATCATTCTCTCTATAAAAATCTTATGAACATAGAAAAACTCGTGCGAAACGGAGCAAACCTCACAAATCAGCTGCTTGGTTACGCAAGAGAAGGGAAATTTGAAATAAAACCCATTGATATTAACCTTATAATAAAAGAAACCTCAGACACATTCGGCGCAGCAAGAAAGGATATTACCATTATCCTGGATCTTTCTGAAAACACATTTGGAGTCAAGGCAGACCAGGGACAGATCGAACAGACACTTTTAAATCTCTATATCAATGCTGCAGATGCAATGCCTGAAGGCGGAACACTTACAATTGGCACATCAAATGTTACAGATCAGGATTTTGGAGATAAGCCCTATAAAGCAAAAGAAGGCAGTTATGTTCTTATAACTGTAAAGGACAACGGGCTTGGCATTGATCCCAAAATCATCGACAGGGTATTTGAACCTTTTTTTACAACAAAAGGGCTTGCCAGGGGTACAGGACTCGGTCTTGCCTCTGCATACGGCATTATAAAAGGTCATGGCGGATACATTGATGTATCATCAGTAAAGGGTGAAGAAACAATCTTCAGCATTTATCTGCCGGCCACTGATGAATCAATTTTAGAGGATGAAAACATGGCTGATGAACTTTTTATGGGGACAGGAACAATCCTGCTGGTTGATGATGAAGAAATAATCATTTACGCAGGAGAACAGATGCTTAAAAAACTCGGGTACAATGTAATTGTTGCCGAAAGCGGAAAAGAGGCCATTGAGATATTTAAAAAGGAACATGAGAATATTGACCTGGTACTTCTTGATATGGTCATGCCGGGAATGGGCGGCGGTGAAACCTTCGCCCGGCTTAAGGACATAGATGAGAATGTTACGGTTCTGCTTTCCAGCGGATACAGCCTGGACGGCCAGGCCAGAGAGATTCTGGATAAAGGATGTAAAGGCTTTATACAAAAACCATTCAGTCTGAAGAACCTTTCACAGAAGGTTAAGGAAATCCTTGATGCTTAACAGAAAGAGAAAAGAATATCTTTAACAAGACTTTTGGCAATATCAACTTTATATGCATTTTTGCTTAAGGGCTTTGCATCTTCAACAGCTTTTTCAGCCGCTATAGCGGCTGTTTTTTCATCCAGCATCCAGCCCTTTAAAAAATCTTCTGCAGCCTTTGCCCTATAGGGCCTGCATGAAACAGCACCCAGCACAATACGGATATCCTCAACCATACCGTCTTTAATTTCGCATGTGGAAGCCGCACTTACTACTGCATAATCAACAGGTTTTCTGAGGGTGAACTTAACAAACCGCTGCATGCTGTTTTTACTTAAGGCAGGAAAGGATATTTTTAACAGCAGTTCATCACCCTTAATGTTTTTATCAAGCGGATTATAAATATCAGCCACAGGCACAGCTCTCTTGCCATCCGGTCCGGCAACTGTAACCACAGCATCAAGAGCAGTTAATGCAGTTGCCATATCTGACGGGCATACAGCAAAACATTTTTTCCCGTCTATTACTGCGTGATATCTGTTGTCGCCCTTTACTGCAAGGCAAGGGCCGTTTCCCTTTCTTAAACACTTAACCGGTCCGCCTATTTTAGCCGAGTAACGGTAATACCAGCAGCGCACATCCTGCATGAGGTTTCCGCCTGTGGTTGCGAGATTTCTGATCTGCGGTCCTGCAACGGATTTTGCAGCATCAGTCAGTATGGAATATTTCTGAGAAAGGAGTGATGACCGGCATATATGATCCAGGGTTGCAAGGGCGCCGATTTCAACAGACTCATCATTGCAGGATATAAAATCCAGACCTGGTACATTCTTTATGTTGATGACGGCTTCAGGATATTCGGGCAGGATGGAATCCTTGAGAACCAGGAGAAGGTCGCTTCCTCCTGCATTTATCTTTGCCTTTCCTTTGTAATGCTGAAGGATATTTATTGTTTCTTCAACTGATTCGGCATTAATATGTTTAAAGGCTCTCATTGCGTCTACCTGTCCTGTTTTTGTGTCTTTTCCGATATGATTTTTAACAGCCTTTCCGGGGTAACCGGATATTCATGAATCCATGAACCTGTTGCATTTGATACGGCCATAAGTACAGCGGACGGCCCGGGCGAAGTTGCAATCTCACCCACGCCCACAGCATGAAAACAGTGACTGTCCATGGGAGTTTCAAACACAACATTCTCAATCGGCGGAAGTTCAAGGGATGTGCGCCATTTATAATCTATAAGGTTGGCATTAAGGATATGCCCTGTATAAGGGTCAAGCACCGTCTCTTCAAAAAGAGCACTGTCAATACCCGAAGAACCAAGACAGCTGTATAACTGCCCCTTAAGACCGGGAGGGTCAATCACCATACCAACATCCGTAGAGTTAACAACCTTTAAGAGCCTGGTCTGACCGGTTTCCATATTCACTTCAACTTCCACAAAGCTTATCATGCAGTTTGATAAAGTAAAGTCAGGTTCAAAAACACCAAAACCTGTAATGGATCTGTCATACCCCATTTTACTCCAGTGGAGCTTCCTGTCCGGATCATCTTTTACAAATACAAAACCGTCTTCCGTATCAAGCTCTTGAGGCTTTGCATCAAGCTTTGGCGCAAGCTCTTCAAACAGCTTATTTCTGGCATCTTCGGCAGCATTGATCACTGCGCTTCCTATTGCGTATGTCCCCCGGGAGCCTGCAGGTCCGAATTCATTGGGGTTCACAAGAGAATCGGTCGGCGACTTGGTTACCTTTTCAAATGGAATTCTTAACACATCTGCAACCATCTTCATAAAGTTGCTGACCTGTCCTGTGCCGTGCTCCGAAACACCCGAAAACAGAACAGCACCGCCGTTTGGATGAATACGCACATAGGCCTCTGACACATCCTCTCCTACATCTGCGTTCCCATGAATGCCCATACCCACGCCGGTGCGAAGCACACCATTAACCGAAGCAGGTTTAAGCCAGCCCTTCCATTTTTCATTCCATCCAAACTTTTCCGCGCCTGCATCAATAGCCTTTGTAAAATCGATTCCCCTGTATGTGTACCAGACTCCGTCACGCCAGTAATAACCGTCACCCGGCCTGATGAAATTCTTTTTAAAAAAATCAAAGGGATTAATATCAAGCTTTTCCATTGCCCGGCTTAAAAGAGGGAAGAGGCAGCACTTAAGCTCCTGCCCGCCAAATCCTCTTACGATTCCCGAGGCATTCCTGTTTGTGCATACTATATTTGTTTTGAGATTCCAGTTTTTAGACTTAACCGCAATCTGTGCCTCGCCGCACCCGACCGCAACCTGGAGCTGTGTGGTTTTGGAATAGTAGCCTGTATCAACAAACCAGTCGCCGGAAACAGCAGTAACAGTACCATCTTTTTTCATACCGACCTTTGCCCTGAGCCTTGATCCGGGTCTTAACACAAAGGCTGCAATGTGCTCTTCCTTTGAGTAGATCATCTTGACGGGCTTTAATGCGGCACGGCTTAAAAGAGCGGCATAACACTGCACCTGCCATGACATCAGCTTGGTTCCAAAACTTCCTCCACAATGGTTGCCGATGATTCTTACATCCACCTTCCTCATTATAGAACGGAGAATCATACGGTTAAGATGCGGAAACTGGTTTGATACCCAGAGAGTAACTGATTCAGGGGCACCGCCTGAAGATTCCTCCCACTTTGCTATAACACCTGGCTGTTCTGCCGGTATGGGGTTTGGAATATTTTCGTAGCTGAAGGTGTCTTTTACTATTACATCCGCCTCGGAAAAACCGCTCTCCACATCTCCCATTATAAGATCACTCAGGCAGTCAGGACCAAAGAAAGGGTCAACGGACGGAAGCAGATTGTTTTTTATTTCATCATACAGGTCGGGAGACTCAGGTTTAAGTGCTTCCTCAACATCATAAACAGGAGGGAGTTTTTCATATTCCACTTTAATAAGTGACAGCGCCTCATCCGCGGCTTCTTCGGTTTCTGCGGCAATAAGGGCAACAGCATCACCTGTAAACCTGACCTTTTTATCAAGCACCCGTGTAACTTCAGGAACACCGGTTTTCCAGTCAGGCACATCCTCCCATGTAAGCACTGCTTTTACACCGGGGACTTTTAAAGCCGCAGTTTTGTCTATGCTTTTTATAACGGCATGGGGTTCGGAGCTTCTGAAGACCTTTCCAATCAAAAGATCGGGAAAGTTAAGATCGTTTACATACTTTGCCCTGCCGGTGACGATATCTTCGGCATCTCTTCTGATAACATTTTTACCGACATACCTGTGTTCACGGGCCATGGCTTAATCCTTTTCCTTTGATACCGCCATAACAGCATCAATCACCTGGTAGTGACTGATGCACCGGCAGAACATTCCGGATAAAGCTTCTTTTACGTCATCAGGTGTTGCGCCAGGCTTCTCATCCAGAAGAGCCTTTGCGTTAAGAATCATTCCCGGAGTACAGAATCCGCACTGGAAGGCAGTATGGTCAACAAAGGACTGCTGCAGAGGATCAAGAGCACCTGTATCCTTATTTTTGAGACCTTCGATTGTGGTTATTGAACTGCCGTCACATTCGACAGTAAGAACCATACATGAATTAACCGGCTTTCCGTTCATCAGCACAGTGCAGGCTCCGCAGGCACCATGATTGCATGATATTTTAGTACCTGTAAGCCCTACCCTGTTTCTTATTGTATCAGCAAGAGTCTCAGAAGAGGAAACCTGATCTTTTCTTTCACCGGCTTCAAAAGAGAAACCTTCTCCGTTAACAGTAATATTTACAGTCACCGGCAAATCAGATTTTTTATTATTAAAATCCGACATCATTTTCTCCGATCCAAAGGATTAAAATTCGGTGAAAAATATCATTTCAGGAGGATTATTGTCAAAAATTATCCAGATTTGCACCAAGCTGTTTTGAGAGATCTCTGCCTGCTTCTGCAACCAGAGGACCATACTCCATCGTTGCTTCGGGTGTAAAAAGCCCCAGCACAAGCAGATAACCGATAGGCCTTCCGCTGAGATCTATTACAGGTGCGGCTGCAGCATTAAGGCCGTTGGTTATTTCACCCAAATCGGTTGCATATCCGTTTTCCCTGCATTCTGCAAGCTCCTGCATAAGGCGGTCTCTGTCAAGATCCGCTGGTTTGCCGTGGAAATAGAGTTTTTCCTTTTTAAGAAGAGCTTCCTGATCATCAGGCTGCATAAAAGCGGTTATGGCCTTTCCATGAGCGCCGTATGAAACGGGAACACGGTTGCCAACCCGGATTGATACGCCGATATTTTTATCGCTTTCATAACGGGAAACAACAACTACCGAATCACCGTCAATGATTCCAAGCGCGGCTGTACCTCTCACCTTGTCAGACAGATCTCTGAGGATCGGATCAGCAAATGCAATTACATTTATTCCGTCCAGTACCTTTCTGGAAAGGGCTATCAATCCGGTACCAAGCGCATAACCTTTTTTACGTCCCCTGCTCTGTACAAGGTTGAATCTCTGTAATGTATGTAAAATCCCAAAAGCCTTGCTTTTATGGATCCCGACATCTTCACAAATTTCGGTAAGACTCATATGAGAAGACTTGGAACCTGCAAGGCATAACAGTACTCTTATAGACTGCTCAACAGCCGGTACAATATATTTATTATCATTATCTTTCTTGTCAGTCATTGTTTCACATCCAGAACTTTAGTTTTAGGCAAGGTATTTTATATAAACAATAAAAAGAGTCAAGTAATAATATACCCTCTGCAGATATAGAACTCTATTTTTAACCTCTAAAATAATCCCCTATTTCCTGCCGGCCTGTTATATCACAATTGATATAACAGGTTAATATCATTGACAATCCACCCCTGTTCAAATAGGATTCGCAATATGTTATTTTTAATAAATGGGCAAAATTTCCTGCTTTGTTTTTTTTATAAAAGCATCAGATTTTTTTTTCATGCCCTTGATTAAGGCTTAATGTTTTAACAGGTTTCAGAAATAAGGAGGCTTTTAATGGCAGGTGCATATACAGGAAAAATCTTGTTTGTTGATTTATCTTCAGGAACTTTTAAAGAAGAAACATTATCAGAGGACTTTGTAAAAAAATTTCTGGGCGGATATGGAATAGGGGCAAAATTTCTTTATGATATGATCCCTCATGATGCTGACCCTCTTGGACCGGACAATGTTATAGGATTTATGGCAGGATTACTTAACGGAACTGGCGCTTTATTTGGCGGCCGTTACACGGTCGTATGCAAGTCTCCGGTCACAAACGGCTGGAATGACGCCAACTCCGGAGGTTTTTTCGGACCGGAACTGAAAAGAGCAGGTTTTGACGGTGTAATAGTATCAGGGGTATCGGAAAAGCCTGTATACATATACATAAATGACGGAAACGCCGAGATTCGAGATGCATCCGCTCTTTGGGGAAAAGACTGTGTTGAAACCATTGAAAGCCTGGTTGAAGAAACAGGTGAAAAAAAATTAAAGGCAGCAGTTATAGGGAAGGCAGGGGAAAACCTTTCTCTTATGGCCTGTGTAATTAATGATGAACACCGTGCAGCCGGAAGAGGCGGCTGCGGGGCTGTAATGGGTTCTAAGAAACTCAAAGCTATTGCGGTTAAGGGAAAAGGGAAATTTACTGCTGCAGATGCTGATACATTTAAGCAAATCACAAAAGAGATTCCCGGCTCCATGAAGGAAGGCCCCATGGCCGGCATGATTGAAGGATTCAGCGCATTCGGCACCGGCGGCGGAACAGGCGGCATGATCATGAGCGGCGATACTCCCATTAAAAACTGGGGTGGCGCAGGTGTAACAGATATGGGAGAGGAAGAAGCCAATAAACTGGCATCTGTTTCCTATGACTCAAAATACAACACGGGCAAATACGCATGTTCCAACTGTCCAATGGGATGCGGAGCTCACTACAGCGTAAAAGATGGGAAATGGCCGCTGAAAAAAACCGAAAGACCGGAATATGAAACAATCGGAGCATTCGGCGCTATGATGCTTAACAGCGATGCTGAATCCGTAATAAAGTGCAATGACATATGTAATAAATACGGGCTTGACACCATATCGGCAGGTGCAACCGTCGCCTGGGCAATGGAATGTTTTGAAAACGGTATCTTTACAAAAGAAGACACAGAAGGAATAGAGCTCACATGGGGTAATGCGGATGCTATTGTCGAAATGACCCAGGCTATAGCAGACCAGACAGGGTTTGGAAAAATTCTTGCTCTCGGCTCCGAAGCAGCTGCAAAAAAGCTGGGTAAAGGATCCGAATACCTGCAGACAGCAAGAGGTATAGAACTCCCCATGCATGATCCCCGTTTTGCGCCGGGTTTTGCAAGAACATACAGGTATGACCCCACACCTGGACGTCATGTAAAAGGAAGCACCGGCATGATGGAAATGAATGCACCGCCGGAGGTTAAGTACAACGGAGAAGGCAGAGGACCAAGGGATGCCGGGGTAACCTTTGAAACCGAGGTCCAGAACTGCGTCGGCCTATGCGCATTCAGCAGTTTCGGTATGCCTCCCGGAACCATGCCGAGGTACATTTCTGCAGCCACAGGGTGGGACTTTACAGATAAAGATGTATTTGATGCAGGAAAAAGAATCTTTAACCTGAGGCATGCCTTTAATTTAAAGGCAGGTATTGACCCTACAGAAGATATACTGACCAAAAGGGCCACAGGCGAACCGCCTCTTACTGAAGGTCCTCTCAAAGGTGTAACAATAGATGTAAAAGATCAGATGAATCAATTCTGCGAAGCTGTTGACTGGGATAAAGAGACACTCATTCCCAGCAGAGAGTCACTTGAAAAACTTGGCGGGCTTGATGAAGTCATAAAGGATATCTACAAGTAAACCCGACTGACACATAATTATACAACAAAAAAAAGCTGCGTAAATTTACGCAGCTTTTTTTATTTTATTATTACTTAATATTTAATCCCACCGGTATGTGGCTGTAAAGGAAACAAACTCATCTTTATTATCAGCAGAATCGGCATTCTCATCCTTTTTACCGTAATAAAAATTTGCCCTGATGCCGTATGACCACTGCCAGTCCGGAGAGTATATTGCATTTAAAACCGTCATGCTGTCCTTTGTCTGGCGGTCATAAAGATACATGAACATTGTATAAAGCTTCATATCAAACCAGTAGGTATTGGCATTTATATTGCCGGAATGGGATGTATATTTCTGATCATATTCCCCCGGAGTATCCAGCCCGTCCAGCTTAACATTATAGTTATACCCGACCCCCCAGTTAAGGCCATAGGGGTTCAGCCACCCTGCCCTGTTATGTCCCTTGTAGGACAGCCCCACTTTAAACCGGTCATAATTATCTGTAATACCGGCACTGTCAGGATCATTTGAGGCAAACCTGTAGGCAGTTTCCAGTCTGATTGCATTTTCAGTTTCCTGATTGATAATTTTCATTACAGGCAGGTTATAGGAAATGGCTGCAGTAATATTATCACTGCCATTATTATAGGATTCTGAATTACCCGCACGCCATAAAAGGTCCGAATACTCATCAAAAATCCCCCAGCCCGGATATGCCTGATTGGACGTATTATTCTGGTCACTGTACCAGGCATACAGGCTGACCAGCGCATCATTTATGCTCGCACTTACACCGAGAGCGTAAGCGCTTCCTGAAGGCTCGGAGCTGACAGGTTCATCTGAAAAAACATAAAAAGGCGATCTTAATCTTATATCAAGTGAATACCGCTGTGTAATGGTGGATTCCATTAAAAACTGGAGGTCAAGGCGTGATATAAATTCGGAAGAAAGATCAATGCCGTATTCCATATTTGTCAGCATTGAACTGCTTTTATCAATATCAAAGGGATCAGAGGAATCGCTGATTTTTGATGAAAACTCAAAAAACCAGCTCTCTCCGGTATAGTTCAGACTGAAATTTTCATTGGCTTTCTGCCATCCGTTTAAAAGATTAGGCCCCATCTGATATAAAGGGAGAGTCTCGACTGAGGATTCAATAAGGAGATCACTGAAAGTTGAACGGGCAAAGAGGGCTTCAATAGTACCCATATCATCGGAACTGTCCTGACCTTCAGACAGACCATTATTACCAGCCTGTTTTTCAGGATCAGTTCCAGGTTCATCTTCATCATTCCAGAAAGCCGCTTTTTTAGCTACATACTTAACAAAGCTGACCGGTTTTGTAACAATTTTTGAAAAGTCAAACGCATAACTTGTCTCTGATCCCCCCATAAGGATCACGGCGGCAATCAGCGTCATGAAAAACAACTTTGCCTTTTTCATGCTTTCCTCCAAAAAACCTTTCACCTGCACGATGCAGATATTAAACTGTTTTGCCCCCTGACATCATAATTGCATTCCCGAATGATTAATTTGAAGAATAAAAATTAATAAAAAGATCAATTCGACAGCAATCAAATAAAACAGTTTAACTGTTAATTTCCTCCTTAAAAAAGAATATAAGAATAATATTTTTTTACTGCAAATACAAGAATTTTATCCTTATTAACAGTACATTACCAACTGTAACGTATTGCAGATCAATATTTCAACAATCCATGTTTACAGCATTATACACAAAGGATTTAAGCAGAAAATATCGCTTCAACAAAATCAGAAGCATTGAAAGGCCTCAGGTCATCAATTTTTTCACCAATACCTATATATTTTATCGGAATTCCAAGCTGCCTGGATATTCCCACAACAATTCCGCCCTTGGCTGTTCCGTCAAGTTTTGTCAGTACAATCCCGTCAAGACCCAGGGTTTTATGAAACATCTCAGCCTGTGAAATTGCGTTCTGACCTGTTGTTGCATCAAGAACAAGCCAGACCTGATGAGGAGAACCTGGAAGTTTCTTTCCTGCCACCCGGTAAATCTTATTAAGTTCATCCATCAGATTTACCTTGGTATGAAGCCTTCCGGCCGTATCAATCAGCAGAACATCAACATTCCTGTTTACAGCTGCACTTACGGCATCAAAAACAACTGCTGAGGGATCTGCCCCCTCGTTCTGTCTGATCACATCAGCTCCGACACGTTCTCCCCAGATTGTAAGCTGTTCTGCGGCTGCGGCCCTGAAGGTATCGGCTGCTGCCAGCATTACTTCCTTGCCCTCGCTCTTTAACTGGTTTGCAACTTTACCAATGGTAGTAGTCTTTCCTACTCCGTTCACACCGATCATCATGATAACAAGGGGTTCACCCGGACCGGGTTCATTTACCTCAGGCTCTTCAATAGCTAAAAATTCTACTATTTTATCCTTAAGCGCTGCTTTCAGCTGTTCGGGATTACCCAGGCTTTTTCTTGCAACACCTTCCCTTACGAGCTCAATAAGTTCCTGTGAGGCATTTACACCAAGATCCGAAGTAAACAGTATCTCCTCAAGCTCATCAAGCAGTTCGTCATCAATTTCCCGTTTCCCCAGAAATATCCTGTCCAGTCTTCCGGTCAGGCCGTTTCGGGTTTTTGAAAGCCCCTGCTTGAGACGCTTGAAAAAACCTGCCTTTTCCTCCTGAACCTCTTCAGTCTTCTGCTTCTTTTTTGATTTAAATCCAAACATTAGATATCTCTCTTCCTGTCAATATTTTTAATGGTATTACTACTTTATTGATTATGTTTAGTCTATAACATATAATAATGATTTTGTTATTATAAAGTAAAAATCTTAATAACAGAGTCAATTCTCAAGCGATCAGCTACAAATCAGGCAATTTTTTATTTTTTCTGCCAGTCAAATTTCACATGGTAAACATCCCGCAGCCTAAGGCTATTAATAATTATTTGAGTCAGACCTGAACTTTAATTTTCACAATGTTAATCCGGGAGAGGTAATATGCAAAAAATCAGCAGTCCGAACAACATCAAGAAAAGAAAAAAAATGGGAGAAATATTGCTGGAAGCGGGATTAATTGATGAAGTAACACTGCAGAAGGCTCTTGATATCCAGAAAATTGATAAAAAAAAGCTGGGAAGAATACTGATAGACATGGAGGCAGTGGATGATATTTCAATCGCAAAGACCCTTTCAAATCAGCTTAAAATTCCATATCTGAATATCAGGGATAAGGATATTCAAAAGGAATTGACCTCACTGGTTCCGCCTGATATGGCCCGTAACTACCAGCTGGTCCCTATAAGAAAAACAGACAAAAGACTTACCATAGCAATGACCAACCCGCTTGAGCAGTATGCCTTTGAGGATCTTCAATTTGTGACCCAGATGCCTATAGATATTGTGATCGCACCTGAAGGAGATATCCTGAATATCCTTAAAAAATATTATTCCAAAGGAAACATCGATACTGAATTCGGCTTTGACGATATCAACCAGGCAGGTGTGGAGATAATTCAGAAAAAGGAAGAACCTGAAAAGGAAATTGAAGATGTGCTTTCCATTACCGAAAGGCCCCCTGTTATACGTTTTACAAATGCCGTATTTGCAGATGCCCTCAAGCTTAACGCCAGCGATATTCACATAGAACCACAGAAGGATCACCTGGTAATAAGGTATCGTATGGACGGCGTCTTAAAAGAGGTCATGAGGACGGATAAGCAGATTCACGCGCCTTTTGTCTCCAGGATAAAGATATTATCCAATATCGATATCTCAATAAAAAGAAAGCCCCAGGACGGCAGGTCCCAGATAAAATATAACGACAGGGTATATGACCTGAGGGTTTCCACAATACCCACATCATACGGTGAAACAGTAACCATCCGTGTTCTCAACCCTGACATGGGTAAATTCAAAATAGAAAGTCTCGGGCTGCCTGAAAAAAGCATGGAAAATTTTCTAAATGCAGTGTCAATGCCCCAGGGGATTATACTGGTAACAGGGCCGACCGGAAGCGGTAAATCATCCACACTGTACGCCTGTCTAAACAGGCTGAACACATCCGAAGTAAAAATAATCACAGTAGAGGATCCTGTTGAATATGATATTCAGGGAATTGACCAGGTACAGATAAATGAAAAAGCAGGAATCACATTTGCCGCAGGCCTCCGCTCCATACTGAGACAGGACCCGGACATTGTAATGGTTGGAGAAATAAGAGACAGGGAGACTGCGTCAATTGCATTTCAGGCTGCTCAGACCGGGCATCTTGTACTTTCTACACTTCATACAAATGATGCACCTTCTGCAATTGTCAGGCTTTTTGACCTTGGTATCGAGCCCTACCTGTGCGTAACCTCATTAAATGCGGCAGTCGGTCAACGGCTGGTAAGAAAAATATGCGACTACTGCAAAACTACTGAAGCAATCCCGGAGCAGTATAAAAAGCGTATGCCGGAGGAATATAAAAACCTTACCTACCATAAGGGCCCGGGATGTGAAAAATGCAGATATACGGGATATAGCGGCCGCATTGCCATCTTTGAGCTGCTCACTTTCCCTGAACAGGTCAAGAAAATGATAACATCAGATGTAGACATCGACAGGTTAAAAAAAGCAGCTTATCCCTCTGGATATGCACCGATGTTTTATGACGGACTTAAAAAAGCTTCAAAGAGTCTGACCACAGTAGAAGAGGTCTTTCGCGTGGCTGCCCCCGAAAGAAAAGATCATCAGGAAGACATCGAGCATATAGAGACAACACGTGAAAACAGTTCTGTGGCAATCCCGGAAATCCCTGAAAATATAACAATTTTATTTGTAGATGACGACAGGGACATAACCGGAATCATGAAACAGGTTCTTAATGATGAGAACTATATAGTAATCACAGCATCAGACGGTGCGGAAGCACTGAGACTTGCAATCCGTATAAAGCCGGACCTTATCATAACCGATTATCTTATGCCTGAAATGGACGGTATAGCTCTTATTAAAAACCTCAAGTCCAATTTTGAAACCCGCCATATTCCGATAATGATGGTAACAGCAATGCAGGATGTGGATTCCGAAGTAACCGGAATAGGGGCAGGAGCGGATGATTACCTGGTAAAACCAATTAACACAAAAAGAATGCTCATAAGAATCAAAAGACTTCTTGGCATCTCCGATTCCTGTTAAAAAAGGCTCTGCCCCAAAAGAATGTTCTTTCCGGACAGAGCCTTGAAAATTAATTATTGATATTTCCGTTCAGGTTAACTGCAACCATTTTGGAGACCCCGGCATTTTCCATTGTAACACCAAACAGACTGTCTACAATTTCCATAGAACGCCTGTTATGAGTTATCATGAGAACCTGGGAATATTTCTTGATCTCCTTCAACAGGTCATTAAACCTGTCAACATTGGCTTCATCAAGTGGAGCATCTACCTCATCGAGCAGGCAGAATGGGCTCGGTTTTATAAGATAGATTGCAAACAGCAGTGCCATTGCCACAAGAGCTTTTTCACCACCGGAAAGCAGCCCCATGTGACTCACCTTTTTTCCCGGGGGGCGAACCCGCACAAGCACACCGCTTTCAAGGGGATTAGCTTCATCAGTTAATTCCAGTGACGCTTCACCGCCGTTAAAAAGAATAGGAAATACACTCTGGAGCTGCGCATTTACTTCGGTAAAGGTTGTTGTAAATCTTTCAAGGCAGGTCTTGTTAATTTTCCTGATAGCCTGCATGATTGATTCAATTGAAGCCAGAAGATCTTCTTTCTGACCAAGGATAAATTCATAGCGTTCTTTCTGGGCTTCATGCTCCTGTATAGCCATGAGGTTAACTTCCCCCAGTTTTTCACGCTGATCCTTCTGCCGTTCCAGTTCTCCCCTGGTCTCCTGTTCATTAAACTCTTCATGGAGATATTCTTTGTAGATTTCAGCAAGATCCTGATTGGATTTCTCTCTGACCTGATCGACAAGTCCTTCCATCCTTACTTCGATCTTTGACTGTTCCATCCTTGCGATGCTGATTTTATCCTTAAGAAGACTCAGCTCTTCCCTCAGTTCTTCCAGCCGTTTTTCACTTTCACGGATTTCGGAATGAAACTCGTTACGCTCCTGCTGGGCGTCATCGACCATTTCCTTGGCATCCCTGAGTTTTTCGTAATACTTGCTGATATTTTCCCTTAAGACTTCTTCTCTTTCAGCTAAATGTCTCTGTTTTGCCTGACATTCTTTGATATCTTCGGCAATTTTATCGAGCTTGCCCTGAGAATCATCATAGTAGTTATCAATCCTCTCAACTTCACGTGAAAGACCTTTGCTTTCTTCCATTGAGACGCGATATTTCATTTTTACAGATTCAAGCTCTTCCCGGATCTCATCAAACTCTCTTTCACATTCATCCAGCTCTCTTTTTTTCTGCAGGAGAAATTCTTCTTCACGTCTTTTTTTCTCTCCGCACTCCATCAGTTCGCTCTTGTTTTTACTCAGAGCCTCATTATGTCTGGCTTCTTCCTTTTCCCTTTCCTCAAGTTCCTTTGAGAGCCTTTCAGAAAGTCGTTCATACTGATCAAGCTTATTACTCAGCTGGAAGATAACCTTATCCAGCTCGTTCAGCTGATCCTGGCAGGAATATCTTTCTTCTCTTAACCTGGAAAGGCTTACCCGCATCTCCTCTTCTTCGATAATAATCCCCTCAAGGCGCCCGGATTTTTCTGCAACATTTTTACTGAGTTCTGCTACCTTTTCTTCAAGCTCACTGATTTCTCTCTTTTTGGCAAGAAGCCCGTGCGAACCAAGCTTTCCTCCTGTTATAATACCCCGGCTGTCTACAAGATCCCCTTCAGGTGTAACAAGAGTGGTATTTCTGCCGTTGCTCCTCCATGCATCAACTGCCTGATCCAGACTGTCCGCAAGGGCAATGTCTCCAAGGAGCATATTCACCATGGGTTTATACTTATCAGAAACCTTGATAACATCTTTAAGCATGGGAAAGCCGTTGTGGCCATGACCGTTGCCGTTAGAGCTGATATCATTTAAGGATATAAAACTGCTTCTGCCCCGGGCCTTTTCCTTAAGATATCTGACAGCATCTTTACCGTCATCCTGATTTTCAACAAGTATATACTGCAGCCTGTCCGAAAGAACCGCTTCTACGGCCTGCTCATACTTTGAATCAACCTGGATAACATCGGCAACAATACCAAGCACCCTGCCCTCATTTTTGGCCGCAAGGTCATTGGCCTTCATGATGGTACGTACACCTACCTGGTAGCCTTCAAAATTCTCATTCCATGCCTTAAGGCTTGAAAGCCTTGTATTTGTGATACTGAGATCTTTTTCAACGGTCTTAAGGTCATTTTCCGTTGTCTTCTTAATAGCTTCCAGTTCCTGGCAGTTTTCTTCCTTCTCCCTGATATCTCTTTCTATATCACTGAACTTCTGAGAAAGAGCCACCCTGAGCTCACTCTTTTTATCCGAAGTTTCTAAAAGGGTTTCTATATTGGTATCTATTTCACTCTTCTCTGCTTCAAGCCTTTCCTTCCGGTCGCTTATCTCGGTGATTCTCTTATTAAGATAATCAAGCACCTTTGCCAGCCCGGCTTCCTTTGATACGCCTGTATTTACCCTTGTTCTTGTAACTTCATACTCTTCCTTTATCTCGGTCAGCAATTCTTTACGGCCCTTCATCCGGCCTTCGATTACCGAGATTTCCTCCTCGCAGTTTCCTGCATCATCCTTGAGCTGAGCGATCTTTTCCTGCAGCAGGGCCTTTTCTTCGCCCAGAGAAACAAGCTTACGCCTGATATCTTCTATTTCCCTGTTATGCCTTTCCTCAAGGCCTGCCTGCATCTCCTTTTCCTTTGAGATCGACTCAAGCGTGGATTCCTTTCTTGCAAAATCCTCTTTCAGAGACAGATATGTATTATTAAGCCTTGAGATGATCTGGTTCTTTTCCTCCAGCTCAAGGTTCATGTTTTCTATTTTACTGTGGATGCTCGAAACTGATGTTGAGAGCTCTACTTCCCTCGAAATAAGATCCTCATTGGATTTTTTATTTTCACCGGATGAAGCAATCAGCTCATGATACTGATTTGCGCTCAGTACAAGTTCAAGCCTGCGGATTTCGTCTCCTATGGATTTATAGCGCATAGCCTTTCCGGCCTGCCGTTTAAGTGACCGCATCTGGGTCTGCACTTCGGAGAGGATATCTTCAACACGGCTCAGATTACCCTTTGTAAGCTCCAGTTTTCTTCTGGCTTCAGTCTCTTTCTTTTTAAATCTGGTGATACCTGCAGCTTCTTCGATCATAAGCCTTGTCTCTTCAGGCCTCTGCTCGACTATATTACCGATCCTGCCCTGGCCTATGATGGAATAGCTCTTGTTTCCAAGGCCGGTATCCATAAAAATCTCATGAATATCCTTGAGCCTGCACGGAACATTATTAAGCAGGTACTCACTTTCACCCGACCGATAGAGCCTCCTGGTTACGGCTATTTCATCAACACCCGAAAATTCGGCAGGAAATGAACCTCCACCATTTTCAAAGACAAGCGACACCTCGGCCATGCCGAGAGGCTTGAAGTCTCCGGCTCCGCTGAAGATTATGTCTTCCATATTTCGTCCACGCAGCTGCCTGGCACTCTGTTCTCCCATTGCCCAGCGTATTGCGTCAACTATGTTACTCTTGCCGGAACCGTTGGGTCCGACAACTGCACTGATCCCTCCCGGGAACGGTATGTCCACTTTGTCCTTGAAGGATTTAAACCCCATGATAGAGAGCCTTCTTATTCTCATAAGGACCTCCTGTATTGACTTGAGATATGACTATTCAAAACGTTGAAGAAAGCTACCATCAATAGTATTAATTGTAAAGAACAAAATACTATATGATGTACTGCAATTTCGTTATTCACCTATATATAGTATTTTTTTCATCAAAACCGAGAAAATCGTTGACATCTTAAAAAATTACTTTCTAGAATGAACAAATTATATTATCTTTCTGATTTGACTGAAATAATCGCACTGACCAAACAGGCGAAAAACAGTTTAAATATTCCCCGGGGACTAAATTGACATATAAAAAATTGAGAAATTATTTTCTGACAGCCTTATCTGCAACCGCAGTTTTCTGCAGCCTGATGACAGGTTCTTCCTCTATGGCCCAGGAGGAGGAAGAAGAAACCTACTCTATCAACCTTGTACAAACGGCTGAAGTTTCTAAAGAAATCATCGAACTGGGGGACAAAAAGATCCTGACGGAAACCTATGTAACAAAAAAAGGCGACCATATCTGGAAAATTTTAAGAAACAAGGAAGTTCTCAAAAAAAATAAATTCGGAGAAGTTTTGAATGTTCTGAAGGAACTGAACCACTCTCTTTCCAATATTGACCTTATCCACCCCGGCGAAAAAATAATAATTCCTCTTGTTATTACCCCCATTACAGGAAAAGAGTACACTGGGACTGAAAAAGAGGAAGAGATTGAAACCACCTCTCTGGAGGAAGTAGAGAACCTTGAGTACTATACTGTAAAGAGGGGTGACAGGCTGATTAAGGTCATAAATGAAAAATACGATATCCCGGGAGAGCAGCTCTACGACGAATATCTGGATCAGTTAAAAAAAATAAATCCCGGGCTTAAAGACATTAATAATATTTACCCCGGTCAGAAAGTCAGGCTCCCGATCTATTCGCCAAAAGTTGCAAGGGGTACAATAGGAAAACCTCCCCAAAAATCAGATCAGGAGAATGAGAAGAAAAGGCTGCTCAACATGGAAAAGGGAAATCACCTTGGAAACATTTTTACCCTTATAGGAGAAGAATGGATACGCCAGGGCAAGCATTTTATCCCTTTAAAATCAGGAGGTCAGATTGACCTTGACACCGTGACATATCCCATAATCAACCTGAGAAACGGCGGCCGGGTTATCGTTGATCTGTTTAACGGCCTTCCTGACAATATGGCTGACCTTATTAAATCAAACTGGGACAACTATCATATTGTTCATATAAAGGATGATGACAGTCTCAGGGCGGCAGTCAGCAAAACTCTTTCTGCATGCGGATATGACAGGATATACAGAAAAGACGAAAGCCTGTATTTTGAAGACGGAATTAAAATAGAAGTAAATGCAGACTGGATCGTAAGACTGATGCCCGAGCCGGCGGAAATTGACGGCAACATTGTATGTCTTAACCTTGTTGATGAAAACAGCGGAGTAATCCCGGATTTTTTAAAAGAGTTTTTTACTTCCCATGGCGTAAAAATAATCGACTATCCACAGGCCCCTGCAGACGAACAGGAAACAGAACCTGAAGCCAGCATTACTGAACTCGAAAATAAAAAAAGCAGCATAATAGAAAAAATGCTTGAGCTTACCGGGCAGACTTATTCCGCCCGAAAAGACCTGAAGATATACCAGGGGGAAGATTCGGGGTTCAACCTTGTAGTTAAAGCTGATTACTTTTTTAACCGAAACGGCAGAGACTGTATAATTGACCTGAAGGGGCTCGGTGAAGAAATCACTAAACTCCTGACGGATCAGAGCTACAACATATTGTCCATACCTGCGGAAGAAACCTCAAACGAAACCATAATAAAAACACTGGAATTTTTAGATATTGCCTATGATGATAAAGATCACACTTTTTATGCTGCAGAAGGAAACAGAAAAGAAGACGTTAAATTTATAATTAAAGGAGTACTTTTTAAGGATTACAAAGGCCGGACTGATTTTATATCTCCAGCTCCTCTGGACATCAACATATCCAGATTTCTATCGAGAAAAACAGATCAAATTCTAGTTATTGACTCACCCACTGCAAAAGAGGCCGAATAAAATGGGAGCAAAAATACTGGTAATCGATGATGAAGAAAGCATCAGGTTTACATTTGACGTACACCTTAAAAATGAAGGGCATGAAGTTTTCACTTCAAAGGATTACACTTCCGCGATTGAAATAATAGAAAATAACCGGCTGGATCTGATATTTGCCGACCTGATTTTAAAGGGACACACAGGCATAGAAATATTAAGCAAAGTAAAAGAGCTTGGACTCAACTGCCCGGTAATCATGATGACAGGAAACCCAAGTATCAAAACAACTACCGAAGCGGTAAGACTCGGAGCCTTTGATTACCTTTTAAAGCCAATCTATAAAGAACCTCTCCTGCGTGCAACAAAACTTGCCCTGGATCATAAAGCCCTGGTGGATTTAAAAAAATCGGTTGAAGAAGAAAATGAAAGAATAAGAAACAACCTCGAGGCTATATTCAGAAGCGTCAACGACGGTATCATTACAGTCACAAAAGATATGTCCGTTATTGAAGCCAATGATGCAGTCGAAAAAATATGTAAAATAAACCCGAAAGAACTGATGGGAAAAAACATCAGTGAAATTGACAAACATTGCTGTAATTCATGTGAAAGCATCCTGAAGGAAACACTGGAAAGCCAGAACACTATCCGCGAAACAAGAATAAAGTGCAGAGAGGTTGATAATTCAAGCCAGGTGGTATCCGTTACCAGCTCGCCACTTATCAATAAAAATGATGAGTCAATAGGCGCAGTACTTGTAATCAGGGATGTTACGCGGCTCAACGATCTTGAAAACGAATTAAGAGAACGGCACCAGTTTCATAATATAATAGGAAAAAGCAGCAGGATGCAGGAAATTTACCGTCTGCTTCAGGACCTGGCCAAAACAGACACCACAGTTCTTATCACTGGAGAAAGCGGTACAGGAAAGGAACTTATAGCAAAGGCACTTCATTACAGCGGTCCAAGATCATTCAAGCCCATGATTACAGTCAACTGTTCTGCCCTTGCTGAAAACCTGCTCGAAAGCGAACTGTTCGGACATGTAAAGGGAGCATTCACGGGTGCATTAAAAAATAAAGTAGGCCGGTTTCAGGCAGCTGATAACGGCACAATGTTTCTTGATGAAATTGGAGATATTGCACCTTCTGTCCAGCTTAAACTGTTAAGGGTTATCCAGGAAAAAGAGATTGAGCGTGTAGGAGATTCCCAGTCCATAAAAGTGGATGTAAGGATCATAACAAGCACAAATCAGCCCCTCAGGCAGAAGGTTGAAAAGGGAGAATTCCGTGAAGACCTTTATTACAGGCTAAAAGTAGTTGAGGTTAAGCTCCCGCCCTTAAGGGAAAGAAAAGAGGATATTGAAATTCTGGTCATACACTTCTGTGATCTGTTCAATACAAAGTTTGATAAAAATATAGAGGGTGTTACAGGCGAAGTACTTGACACCTTTATGAAATATAACTGGCCGGGTAATATCCGTGAGCTGAAACATGCAATAGAACATGCCTTTGTTATATGCCACGAAAACATGATCACCATAAACCATATTCCGTCCGAAATCAGGGAACACAGAGTTACAGCAAACAGGCCTTCAGACACTGATAAAAATGATGAAGCAGGCAGAATACTTGATGCCCTTAAAGAAGCGGAATGGAACAAGGCAAAAGCGGCAAGATCTTTAGGAATAAGCAGACAGACCCTCTACAGAAAGATGAAAGAAAAAAACATGCTTGAATATGCGCCTTAAAGTGTAACAGTGTCACGTTACACTTTACCAGCAGCATTACACATGTTACACATTTAAATTATTAAAATACTACCATTAAACCCACTCACCAAACTGTGCGGCAGCATAATAAAATTATCAGTGCACGGCATTCCCCTCTTTTAAAGGCTTTCACACACAAAAATCATCAGGACACAAACCGTATCAGGATACAGCTGAAAGCTGGCATGCTATTTGTATAATAAAGTTCCGTTAATTCGGGTATCAAGTGAAATTACGGTTTCGGCATCTGGAAGAATACATCTGGCAGACAGGCTGATAAACCATTGTTATTTACTTATATTCCTATTCTATATCTGAGGTTGAAATGTTGTCTGGAAGTGCATTAACAAAGGAATGGCTCAAAGACCGCCTGGCCATTGAAGAAGCAGTATCGAAAATTTCGAGAATATTTCTTTCTTCTGACAGTATTGAGCTGGAGGAGATTCTTTCTATTACAGGAAGAGCATCATCCGTCAGCCGTACAAGTATTATCTGCTTTAAGGATGGTACTGAAAAAGTCAGTGAAACATATCAGTGGTGTGACCCTTCACTGGTGCTGAGAAACGAAATAAAAGAAACGGATGCACTATTCTTTCAATGGATTTTTGAAAATCTCAGGAAAGACAATATCGTCATGGTGCCTGATATAGCAGGTCTTCCTGCTGACGGCATAAGGGAAAAAAATATCCTTAAAGCAAGAAACACAAGAGCGATACTTGTAATACCAATTTACTCCCATTCAAGCTCCTTTGTTGGCGCACTTTCATTTGAAGATCTTGTTAACCCGAGAGAATGGCTGGGAGAAGAAGTCCAGACCTTCCGCGTAATATCGGGCATGATCAGCTCGTACTGGGAGAGAAAAAGTGCGCTTATCGCGCTGGCACAGGGTGAGCAGAAATACAGAGAGCTCTACCAGGAATCAAAAAAAGCGGAAGAGCTGTACAGGTCTCTCATAAACTCATCTGCAGACGCAATTGTTTTAACTGATATGGAAGGTAAAACGAGTTATGTAAGCCCCTCCTTTACGGAGATCTTTGGATGGGAGCTTGAGGAAATAAAGGGAAAAGAGATTCCATTTATGCCTATGGCAGTCAGGGCAGAACAGGAATACATGATAAAAGAGATAAAACTCACTGGAACTGCCTGCCAGGATGTTGAGACCAAAAGATATACAAAGGAAAACCGGCTGCTGGAAATAAACCTCAGCGCTTCAAGATATGATGACCATGAGGGGAACCCGGCCGGAATGCTTTACCTCTTAAGAGATGTAAGTGAAAGAAAGCAGCTTGAGGCGCAGCTGATCCAGGCACAGAAAATGGAAGCAATAGGAACCCTTGCAGGAGGCATCGCCCATGACTTTAACAACAGCCTCCAGGCTATTTTCGGATGCACTGAAATTTTAAGACTTACAAAAAGTAAAGATGATCCTGACTATAAAAAGCTTACAACAATAGAGAACGCTATACACCGGGCCGGAAAATTAACAAAGCGGCTGCTGATCTTCGGACGAAAAATGGAAAACGAGGCAACTCCTGTGAACCTGAACCAGGAAATAGACCAGGTATCATCCATTCTGAAACGGACCATCCCTAAAATGATCGAGATCAGACTGAACCTTGACAGCAGCATCGGCATGATAAATGCGGACCCGAACCAGCTTGAACAGATAATGATGAACCTGGGGATAAACGCAAGGGATGCCATGCCTGACGGCGGCGTGCTGGAGTTTAAAACCGAAACTGCACTTGTCGACAAAGACGACCAGGGCAGACTCCCAGGTATTACGCCGGGGGAATACACCATGCTTACAATATCAGATACAGGATGCGGCATGGAGAGTGAGACACTTGAACATATCTTCGAGCCTTTTTTCACGACAAAAAAAGTCGGGGAAGGTACAGGCCTTGGTCTTTCAATGGTGTACGGAATAGTTAAGAGTCACGGCGGACATATTACATGCAGCAGCAGTCCTGATAAGGGTACGTCCTTTATGATCTATTTCCCGCCTATAAAAAGCTCTATACGTTCCGGAAAAAACATTGAAGAAGAATCAGTACCCGAAGGAAAAAATGAAAACATTTTATTTGTAGAAGATGACAAGACAAACAGAGAAATAGGAGAAGAGCTGCTGACAAAATTCGGCTACAATGTTTTTACCGCCTCAGACTGCGACACGGCACTTAAATACTATACCGACAACTGTGATGATATCGACCTTGTAATATCAGACCTGATCATGCCCGGAATCGGCGGTAAAAAACTTATGGAGAACATCCTGACAATGAACCCTGACGCAAAAATCATTATTGCAAGCGGTTATAATGTTCAGGAGTCAGCACTCTTTGCAAAGGAGTGGGGAGCTAAAGATTTTATAAGCAAACCCTATGAGATGAACAAAATTTTAAAGGTGGTCAACAGCGTGTTGACTTCATCATAAAGCACAACGGAGAACAGTTAAACATGGTAAAGAACAGTAGATACCCTGCATATCCGGTACCCGCTGGTACATATAAGGTTAGTGAAAGAAAAAAGGAATTACTTAACGCCTATCTTGGAACATGTGTGGGCCTTTCTTTATGCGACAGAAAAGCAAACATTGGAGGACTTACCCACATACTCCTGCCCGAACCCAATGGAAGCGACTTTATGGGAAACCCCTGTAATTATGCTTTAACAGGACTTCCGCTGTTCATACAGGAAATGTGCAGCAGAGGAGCAAACATCCCGGACATGGAAGCCACCATTGCCGGAGGGGCACTTGTCGGCAACCTGTCAAAGGCGGACATGGACCTCGACATAGGCGGAAGAACAGTAGAAATAACGGAAAGGATTCTTAAGAATGCCGGAATATCTGTCGCCAAAATGGAGACCGGCGGATATTTCAGTTGTCGTTTATCCCTTAACCTGGACAACCTTGAAAGCAGCATATACCCCATTTATGATCCTCCTGATGTAATTGATTCTGAATTCACAAAGCCCGACTTCAGCCAGCTCAGCCAGACAATAACCAAAGTTCGCTCGATACCTCAAATTGTATTCAAGATCATTCGGATGATACGCGAAAATCAGTGCAGCCTTCAGGATGTAGCAGCGGAAGTAAAACAGGACCAGGTAATATCTGCAAAGCTCTTACAGATCTGCAACTCAGCCTTCTTCTACAAAAAAGTTCATGTTGATTCTATTGATAGAGTTCTTGTTATGCTTGGAGAAAAGCAGCTGCTTCAGGTTGTTCTTTCCGCCGGTTTTGAAGATTTCTTTACCGGCAATACAAGGGGATATTCACAGTGTAAAGGAGGCCTGTTCAATCACGCTCTAGGAACCGCGCTCATTTGTGAAAAACTGGCCCTGATGACGAACTGCGTACCTTCTGACATCGCCTACACCGCAGGCCTCCTTCACGACATTGGAAAGGTCGTCCTTGATCAGCAGATGGGACAGGCCTTTCCTTTCTTTTACAGAAGCATCCAGACGGATAATAAAAACCTGTTTGCAGCAGAAAAAGAGACCTTCGGCATCACCCATGATGATGCAGGAGCAATGCTTGCAAAACACTGGGATCTGCCGGATAACCTGATAGACACAATCAAGAATCATCACAACCCCGAAAACTCTGACTCTGACGGGGTTCTTTCAAGCACTGTGTACCTTGCGGACCTGATCATGTCCAGATTCCTTGTGGGACAGGAAATGGAGAGACTTGATGCTGATCCTCTTAAAAAAAGCATTGATACAATAGGCCTTAAAGGAACAAAATTTTCCAACATAATTGAAAAAATCCCTGGACAAATATTCCAACTTCCTGTTGAAAGAGATATACAGAATATATCCATGCACTAGGAGTTGATTATGTTCAGTCTCGGGGAAATACTCGATCTGGCCATCCAGATAGAAAAAAACGGTGAACAGTCTTACAGGAAAGCTCAAAACGAAGTAAAAAACATTGAGATTGCATCAATACTTGAATGGCTCGCAAATGATGAGAAAGAGCACGTTAAGATGTTCACCGAAATGAAAAATAAAATAAATGAAAAAACTGAAGATCCCAGGCTTGAAGAAATGGGCAGAGAAATTTTAAACAGTGTCCTGGGGGAACAGTCTTTTTCCATGGATGATGCCGACTTTTCAAGGGTAAAGGATATCAATACCCTGTTTGAAATATCCGTAGAATTTGAAAAGGATACCATCCTTTTTTATGAAATGATAAAAGAGTTTATTGATGAAGGAAAAGTCCTAGCAGGCATTGATAAAATTATTAAAGAAGAAAAAAAGCATGTAAAAAAGCTGGAAGAGCTTGCAGGGAAATAATTAGCAATGTTGTTGATTTAAGAAGTACGCTTTTAAAATTTCCATCACCTGGCGCACTGGTGCAGCCTTAATAAGTTAAGAGTGTTACCATTCTTTCACTTTAAAGATATTGGGATTTACTATGTTTAAATCAATATGTTTTCCTGTTAGCTCTAAATAATAATTATCTAATAAATCATAGCATTGCTCCCATACTTTTCTAAATTTATTGTATTCAGGGGAAGCATTTCGCTTTAAATATTCCTCTCTTGTTTCGTTATTTTCCAAAATACGTGGCCCTATTTGGTTAACTACAATATTCTCTTTACACTCTAAAAAAGGGTGCCATGATCCTAAATAATATTTTTCATCATTAAAATAAATTTCAATAAAGATTGCTTCTGCATCAATTCCAAAATAATTACGGCCCTTTAAAAAATTCTTATCTGTTATTTTGGTTTGTTTTAATAAATTAACTAACTGGTCAATTTGTTTTTTGGAAACAATAACACTTTCATATCTTCCTGCTTTGTCATCTTGGATAAAAAGCCTTACTGTACCATTCTGGTAAATAGTTAGATATTCAATTGGTTTTTTAAAACCAGCAAGAGAAATCAATCTAACTAAAATCATTTCATCAGGTTCAGAATTCGATGGTAAAGAATTAAAAAAAATACAACTACTTATTAATATAATTATTAAACACACCTTTCTAAAATGCATTTTTTCTTTTCGCCCTTCTTCTAAAGCAGTGCAATATAATAGTAAAATGGTGACGCCCTTAACTTATTGACTTTTAACTGTTTGCTTACCCTATATTAATATTCAGATACGTTCCAGTTGGTTTCAATACACTTACAGTAAGTTGATCAACTGAAATATGATCACCTCTATGTTTAGTAAATAATGTCCAGCACTCTACAGACCCGTTCATTCTTAGGATATTAAACTTAATTTTCAGAACATCACCCTTAATAGAAACATCAGGATTGGCACATAGGGATTTCAGTTGGTTTTCGTTATCATCAAGGAACAGATAACTGGTAAGATCGCCATGATGATTCTCAACAAAGCTTTTTGACAAGACTATTTCATAAGGATGTACGTATAACTCACATAAAACCTCTAAAAAGTTAACAAGAGCTTTCGAATCATTTAATTCTTCTTTCGAAATTTTATAATTCTTAAGAACCTTATTCATACCTGAAAAATCGCCCCCTCCACTTAGGCGCAACCAACCCTCTTCTTCATCCTTTGCGAAGACAACAGAATGTCCACATTTGTCAAAAAAGCAAAAAACTGGAAGCCCTTTTAACCATATATCCTTATAGGGTATTATTTTCCATGTATTGGGATGACTTCGAAGGATTAACTCAACCTGTGGTTTGATCTCTGCCAGGATATCCTCACTTTCGCCCTCCTTATCATCTAATGCCATTACATTACAAGGGAAGCTTATTAAAAAACAGCAGATTAAAACATGATATAAGTAGTAAAGCCCACTATGCCTCAATATCTTCATTTACAATTCTCCATGACCATTTACTGGATTCAGGTAATTAGTTAATGGTATCCCTATTCTTTAACCCGTGCAGCCGGGCATCCACTTAGCTTTACCATCCTGTTGATTTCTTTTAAAACAATTTTTTGTTCCCCGGCATAATCTTCTCATTTTTATCATTAGAAATAATCTCATCAAACAATTTAACCATTAGTAAACAATAATGATCCAGTAACTAATCATGCTTGACAAAGACAGATGGTAGCAATAGTGTTACGCCCTTTATTAAGTTCTGTCTTTATTGAGTCATTCATTTAAAGAGAGATCAAGTTTTTACAAAGAGTTAAGATTTATGAGATTTTTACAGCATAGAGTAATAAAGTGTGTATCTGGCCCGCAGGGAAACCTGGGGCACAGGTTTTAAAAGCAAGGTTTTATAATTAAAGTTTTTACTTCATCATACACTGCCGCTTTTTACAGCAGTCTCCTGCATCTTTCTTCTAGTAAAGCCCTATAAGCATCCTTCATTGCATCCGGCAAAAAGCATACTTCAATAATCCTGTCCCACTCAGGTATTATTTTTTTTAAGTCGGCCAGCAGGGATATGATAATTTTATTGCTCAGCCTCAATCGATCCCGCTCATAAGGACTAAACTGTTACGACTGTTATAACATAGGTATTAGAAATACGATCATGGTATAAACAACCATTCTCGTCTGTATCAAGACGATTCTTTTCGCAATAATTAATAAAAGTAATCAAATAGCCCAAATGCCTTTTTAAAAGCTGTAATACAGATAATTTAGCTCCAGAAATATCAACAATTTTTAATCTAAACAAAAACATTCCAATAGTTTTTCCATTATTTAAAAAAGGAATAATAACCCAATAAATGAATATTCCTAAAAATGCAATTAATCCTGTTGTAATCTCATTTCCAACTTTTAGAGTTTCAAGTAATAAGTTATAGAAAAATAACGATTGAATAAAACTCCCTAAAATAAAATCGAATAGCCAAGCTTTTTTCCTGATATTAAGCGGGGCCGCATTTTTATTTAGCACTGCAATTTCCTCCTTGACATAACAACTTCCAGCTGTACAATATTTAGTACATGTACAGGAGGTATAATATGAAAGCGATTACATACACAAATGCCAGACAAAATCTAGCTAAAACAATGGAAAATGTGTGCAATGATCATGCACCAGTTATTATTACACGCAAAACAAATGATTCCGTGGTCATAATGTCACTTGAGGACTATGAATCCCTTGAAGAAACAGCATATCTTTTACGATCTCCAGAAAATATAAAAAGGCTTATTGAATCCATTGCTCAACTTGAAAATGGAAAAGGAACTGAAAGAGAGCTTGCAGAATGAAGCTCATATTTTCTGATAACGCCTGGGAGGATTATCTATACTGGCAGAAAACTGACAAGAAAATCCTCAGCAGAATCAATAACCTTATAAAAGAAATTATACGTAATCCATTTGAGGGCATTGGGAAACCCGAGCCGCTCAAACACGCCTTATCCGGATACTGGTCCCGAAGAATCAATGATGAGCATAGAATTATTTACAAAGCCTCTCAAGATGTCATCCTAATCGCTCAGCTTCGTTACCATTATTAGCCCCACCGGAAAACTATAACGCCACCTTACCTTATTAACTTCAAACCCTTTTCCCTTACAAGGGCTGACCCTCTTTTTACTGATTTACTTACAGCAACGGTTGAGATATTAAGCCTTCGGGCCATAGAAGTCATGCTTTCACCAAGCCCCCGCACAGCCCAGTAACATAACAAACTGCGAGCCTTTACAACTTCTCTGTACCTTCCTTCACTCCATACATCCTCTACCGATATATTCAGTATCTCAGAAACCCTTTGTGTAATAAAATCAAGGTCAACACCTGCTGTTGCAAGTCTATACTTTTCCTTCAGGGATTCTTCTGATCTTGATAAGATATCAGCAACAAAATCACTGTCTCCCAGAATACGTTCATCGCTCTTGAGGTGTATATCTGCTTCTTTTGCAGCTTTAACACCCTGCCAGCCGCCGGAACTGCGTATTAATCCACCGCCTGTTAAATCCTTTCTTTTACCAGCTTCTACCCCTTTGGCAACAAACTCCCTGTATTTACGTTTTGCTATCCCTTTTCGTTTAGCAAAATATTTCAGGACTTCTTCACATTCCTGCCACTCCTGGTCATTATTACCTATAATTACACTGTGGCCGCAAAAAGGATATTTATCCAGACCATTCATGTTATCAACAAGCTTTGCCCTTAAAGGGTTTAGATGGATATACCTTACAAGTTCAAGAAGATAGGTATCTTCCTGGCAGAGAATTGATTTATACCGGTTTTGAAAGAGATGACCATGCCGTTTATGCCTGCGGTTGAATCTGACTGCATGACCGGTGAGTATGCGTCTCATTACTGTAGATACAGGAACTGAGCCTGTTCTTAATAAAAGATGAAAATGATTTGGAATTAATGCCCATGCATAACAGGCTATTTCTGTTTCTTTAAGAATGATTCCGAGCTTATCTAAAAAAGCATACCTGTCATCATCGTCTTTGAATATTTTTCCGCGCTCTATTCCACGGACTATTATGTGATGCAACGCTCCAGGAGCATCTATTCGGGATTGTCTAGGCATGACGCGAAATGTATTAAAAAAAGACGCCCTCTGTCAAGTTAATAAGTTAAGGGCGTCCCCATTCACATCCCCGTTGTTTTCACATACTATCAAGCATACCATAAAAAGGTGTTCTATCTGGTAACAAATAATCTCTTCCCTCGCTATCACTCTCTGGCCCATGAGAGCGGCTATAATATTCAATGATTATAGTTCTTATATTTTTATTACTTTTTTTATCTGTCAGGGTAAACTTACCCTTTTCTAAAATGAAGCTAATTGGGACGCCCTTAACTTATGAGCTAATTGGGACGCCCTTAACTTATTAACTTTAAACCCTTTTCCTTTACAAGGGCTGACCCTCTTTTTACTGATTTACTTACAGCAACAGTTGAGATATTAAGCCTTCGGGCCATAGAAGTCATGCTTTCACCAAGCCCGCGAACGGCCCAGTAACATAACAAACTGCGAGCCTTTACAACTTCTCTATACCTTCCTTCACCCCATACATCCTCTACTGATATATTCAGTATCTCAGAAACTCTTTGTGTAATAAAATCAAGGTCAACACCTGCTGATTTAAGCCTATACTTTTCCTTCAGGGATTCTTCTGATCTTGATAAGATATCAGTAACAAAATCACTGTCTCCCAGAATACGTTCATCGCTCTTGAGGTGTATATCTGCTTCTTTTGCAGCTATAACTCCCTGCCAGCCGCCGGAACTGCGTATTAATCCACCGCCTGTTAAATCATTTCTTTTACCGGCTTCTACCCCTTTGGCAACAAACTCCATGTATTTACGTTTTGCTATCCCTTTTCGTTTAGCAAAATATTTCAGGACTTCTTCACATTCCTGCCAGTCCTGGTCATTGTTACCCATAATTACACTGTGGCCGCAAAAAGGATATTTATCCAGACCATCTATGTTATCAACAAGCTTTGCCCGTAAAGGGTTTAGATGGATATACCTTACCAGTTCAAGGAGATAGGTATCTTCCTGGCAGAGAATTGATTTATACCGGTTTTGAAAGAGATGACCATGCCGTTTATGCCTGCGGTTGAATCTTACGGCATGACCGGTGAGTATGCGTCTCATTACTGTAGATACAGGAACTGAGCCTGTTCTTAATAAAAGATGAAAATGATTAGGAATTAATGCCCATGCATAACAGGCTGTTTCTGTTTCTTTAAGAATGATTCCAAGCTTATCTAAAAAAGCATACCTGTCATCATCGTCTTTGAATATTTTTCCACGCTCTATTCCACGGACTATTATGTGATGCAACGCTCCTGGAGCATCTATTCGGGATTGTCTCGGCATGACGTGAAATGTATTAAAAGAAGACGCTCTCTGTCAAGTTAATAAGTTAAGGGCGTCCCCATTTGTTTCACGATAATTTTTAATTGCACCTTATAAAAATGAGGTGCCCGGACAGCTCCGGGCAGACTCAGCGCTACAGGTCTGCCCGAGTCCCGGTTTATGCAATGTTTTATTGGGCCCGCCGTTTCTGAATTTATGTCTCAAAAGTTGGATGTAATTACACTACATGGTATATATGTCGTGACGGGGTAACGTAGGGAGCCCGGAGGGCGACCGGAGGGCGACCGGAGTTGCCCCGTCCGAGGCGAAATTGAAAGGAGTATACCATGAGTCGTTCAAAGGATAAAAAGAATACTGACGAAAAAAAGAAACGAAAATATTTATCCCCTGAGAAAAAGTTTCAAATATATTTGGAAACCCAGCGAGGCGATAAACCCGTAGGTGAGATTTTACGCCGTGAAGGGATGTATTCCACAGATTTAAACAGAATACGTAACAAAGTGAAAGAAGGTGCACTTGAGCATCTGGCTGCCCGTCCCGGAGCAAAAAAGAAGATGGTCTCCCAGGACGATTATGAGGCCTTAAAACGCGAGCTTGAAGAGAAAGAACGCGCTCTGGCAGATCTTTCTGTTGAGCTGATGGCCTTACGAAAAAAAACGAATGGGGGTTCGTGGGAGCGATAAAAGGCCAGTGGCTGAGTGAGCAGCATAAGGTTGATATTCTGTCAGTTATAGATGAAGCCGAGGATGCTGGTATTCCAGTAAAACGAACCTGTAAGCTTTTGATGATTAGCCGTCGCAGAGTAACCCGGTGGCGCTGGAAAAGAGATAATGGGCATAGCCTCGATAATCTGAAACCAGGGCCACAGGAACCAGTTAACAGACTTCTGCCGGCGGAAAGGACAGCTGTTTTGGAAATGGCTAAGAAAGAAGAATACGCAGATCTATCCCATAGGATATTAGCGGTAACAGCTTGGGATCTGGATATATTCTTTGTTTCTTTTTCTTCTGTATATCGCATTTTACGTTCGGAAAATATGACTACAATGAGAGTAAATAATAAACATAACGGCCATTCAATTCCTCCTGTTCGTAAAGAACTTACAGGCCCTAATCAGCGATGGTGCTGGGATATAAGTTATTTACCTACCATGGAAAAGGGTATTTTTGTTTACCTGTATTTACTTTTAGATGAATACTCTCGTAAAGCCATCTCCTGGTTGGTCAGTTGGCATCAGACAGCCGGAGAAGCAAAAGAACTCATTGAAGACGGTCTTATAAATGAAAATATCCTTGATCTTCCGATGGATCAACGTCCTGAGATCATTAATGACAGAGGACGCCAGATGAAAGCTCGGCCTATTAAAACAATGTTTGAGGAAAACAATATGCCTCAACTTTTTGCCAGGCCGCGAACCCCCAATGATAATCCCTTTATAGAGTCAATGTTTGGTTCAGTCAAAAGGGCGCCTCAATATCCCGGTCAATTTTTGGACCGCGATGAAGCTGTTCAATACTTTAGAGAATATTTTCTCTGGTATAACAAGGATCATTTGCATTCAGGTATTGATTACATAACACCTGATCAATGTCATAATGGTTTAAAAGAGAGAATAGTCTCTCTTCGAAAGAAAAAACTTAATAAACAACGCGCATACAGAAAGGAGGTCAACCGCGTATCGCAAAATGTCTTGACAAAAAAATTGAAGAATTTAATTCTGAGTAAACCTGTTTCCGCATGTAGTGTAATGTAAATCTAACTTGAGACATTGTTCCAGAAACGCGCCGTGGGATTATTTACTGAATTGAAAGTTGTGTTTTTGGGATATTTAACCTTTTAGACTTCCTTGCCTCCTCTTTTACTGGCAAAAACGTCTTTTTGTTTCTGCGCCAGTGCAACCATTCTCCCTATACTCCGCGCCTTCTTGAACCCTGGATTAGTACCGAGCTTTCGTTCCTCAAGACTCGGTTACTAATCCTTTGTTTGTTAACTGTTTTTAAAAGTATTCTATGGACTCTTTTTTTGTTAAATATGACTGAAATTTAAAGGTCTTCCATATTTTATCCCAATTAAATTTTTCGAATGATTCCAATGATCGCCATGATTGATAAATTTTACAATTAAAACAAGCATAGCCATTGTCAGGGACATCAATTAACCATTTAGGTGTTTTGGGACTAATGTTCGTTGTTATTTCTTCTGCATGAATAAGGCCAGCAAAATATAGAGATATAAGGTTATTTTTTATATCAAGATTACGCACGCACCCATATGTTTTTAACTCTGGTGTGTTTTTAAATATTGAAATGTATTGGAATCCATTTTCGTTTGAACTGGTATAGTGAATGTTTGTATTATTATATTCTTTAATAAACTCTGTCATTGACATCCCTACACAGCTTACCATGATTAGTTGTGGACCGTTGAACTCTGCTGACCAACTAGTTGATGTTTTCAATTCATATTTTGTTAATTTTTTGCCACCGACAGTTCTATTAATTGTATTTTCAGGCAAAAAAACAATACCATTATCTATATCACCAAAAAGATATGTTAATATTTCTGATACTTTTTCTCTTATTGATGGATATTTTGTCATTGTATTCTTTCCATTGCAGACAGTTAACGCCGACGCTAACAAGCTGGCGGTGCCAACCTCAAAAGATTATTAAAAGAACTTCTTCTGCAAACCACAATCGGTCGATTCGGCAAGATAGTAGCCAGTCTTAGTTTAGCGACTTGTTCTGTGCTTATTTTCTAATACCAAGTATTACATTTTGTATTTCTGTATTGTTCTCACAGTCTTTACTACCTGAATCAATTCGCATTAGCGATATCATCTTTATAAACGCTTCCCTCTGCTCAGGAGTATTCATTCCTGCACCAAGTTCTTCAAACTTTGAAAATGCAGAAATGACTTTTTTTGATCCATAAAGACATATTCGTCCTTTAGCATTCGCCGTTCGACAATATATTTCTTTCTGTTCGTTCGATCCCATTTTCGGATGAAATTGCGCTTGTTCACTTACACTGTTTATATAATCAATAAATGCTTGTGATCGCAAATCCCGTACATGTCGCTGATGCTCGATAAGGCGAGTAAAATAATACTGAAGTATCGCTCCAGCAAGCACTCCTGCAAATGCAATCATTGCTTTTTCCATATTCATTCTCCTTGGTAGAACGTGACTATTTGCGACACAGAACGACGCTGTCGAAAAACCCACTTTATAAAAAAATATTAATCCTGGGAAATGACAGCCTGAAAAAAATATATTTATTGTAAAAATAAAATGATTAAAAAAGAAAAACTAAAATCCGGTAAGAAAAATCGATCTACAGGCCTATATGGCCTTCATTCGGCCTTTTCTATGTACCTTGTATTGCGTAGCTGGTGCCATAGTTGCATATTTTCTCGATATTGTGAACTATACAATACAGCATCCACTGAATATTCACCTTTACCTTTCCTCTCAGGGTAAATCTGTCCATTCTCTTATTGGCTCTGATATTTCCAAAAACCGGCTCAACAATCCCCAGGCGCTTACTGTATGTCTTCCGACCTTCTGGTGTATCTATCTTGTTCCTCATTTCATCCAGAACACTTCCAGGTCGGTTCCCATCTATTATGGTTACTTGCCTCGATACTGTTTTATCAGGTTTTCGTAAACATTTTGCTCTAAGTTCACAGTTTCCACATGCTTTCTTTGTCCCCTGGTAAATTATCCCCTTATTACCTTTTTTATCTGCCCAGTTTCTGCTTCGGACGTAAAGGCTGTGACCTGCAGGGCAGATAAGTTTGTCCTTTTCATCATCATAACTAAAATCTTCAACTGAAAAATATTTTTTACTCTTATCCGTTTTATTCTTATCAATAGGCCTGCGATATCGGCCTGCATCTGCAAACCTTATATCTCTCTTTCTGAACTGCTGGTCAGGGACATAAGCATCAACTTCATACTCTTTGCATGCTTTCAGGTTATTAATGCTGTAGTATCCTGTGTCTGCACTTACAGTCTTATTTTTTAAAGGGTCTTCAATACCAACTGCCTCGAGATTTTGCTTTGCGCCTTCCAGCATAGATTCCATTAGGCTGGTGTCATCACCTTTACCATAGGCCTCTGCATTAACTATTACCTGATGCTTTTCATCTACCATGGCATTGGCGTTATATCCCTGCAATACTCCATGTGATGTGGCTGCCATTTTTGCAGACTCATTATCTGTTACATTACTCTGAATCTCTTTGCCTGTAGAACCTATCTTTGGTTTATTGCTTGAAAGAAATTTATCTATTCTGTCTGCTTTTTGCTTCAGACCCTTTATTCTTTTTTCTCTCTTTTGTTTTTCTGAAGTACTATTTTTGCTCTCTATTTTATCGGCAGATTGATGTTCTGCTATGGCCTCTTTAACTTTTTTCTCAAGCTTTTCTTTTTTCTTCTGAAGATCGCTGAAAGTCCCACTCCATTCCTTTGATGCATTTGAGGAGGCCTTCATTCCATCAAGACTGAAATGAGTGTTACCAAGTAACCCTTCTTCTTCACATATTAATAAGACTTTAGTGAAAAGGTTTCCAACTGTTTCATCCATTGAATTTACAAATGATGCTATCGTGCTGTGATCAGGCTTTTGACAGCAGGAGAGGGCCATGAAGGTGATATTTTCTTTACACGCTCTTTCAAGTGGTCTGGTAGAAAACATTCCTCGTGAATAGCCGAACAAAATTATCTTTAATAAAACCTTAGGATCAATTGCCTTACGACCAGTGTCATCATTCCTGTATCGTTTATCAAAGAATCTCAGGTCAAGCCTTTCTTCAATGATGTAATGTATTGCATACTCAAGGGTGCCAGGTTCTAACTGGTCCTCAAGAGATAATGGTATCATCCTTAATTGGTCATAGTCGGTTGGGGTGTAGCGTGCCATCAAGTAAGCTCCGTGTGATGAAGAGGTTAATTGCAATTTAGCACACTGTGTTATATCTTCAAGTATTATTAAGTCCTTTTTTACTTTTTCGACACCGTCAACGTTGAGCTAACAAGCAGGCGGGGCTTGCCTTTTGAGTTTATTATTAGTTGAAATATCGCGAACCTTTTAAGCCCCGATCCGGCGAGATAATAGCCTGTCTTAGTTTAGCGCCTTGTTCTGTGTTTCTATGTACCTATGTTCCATTTAAATTGATCTTTATAGTCATTAAAGCACTGTGGACATATCCAATGATAATTATCTTTTTTGGTATATCCTTCATGAAGTGCATCAGAGCCTTTTTCCATGAATTTCGTTTGACAGAATTCACAATGATCATGCTCCCAACCTTCACGATATTTTGAATATTTTTTATATTTGAGTGTGACTCCTTTGAGGTATCTTTCTTGTCCTTGAAGGCGCCAATCTTTATTTTCATTCATAATATTTTATCCACAGAACGTACCCTTAACATGCTGGGCGGCGTCTTATCGTCCAGTCATAGTTGAAGGGGGTGTTCGGTTTTCAGAATGATAAACAGAATAGTAACAATGTTTGAATCGATTACTTTCATGCTTTTACCAAGGCATTTATATTATGTTTTTTAAGTAATTTATTTTCTTTTTCATTGAAAACATATTCTTCTTCTATCTTATCAGCCTGGCTTTTTAATAATTCTTCCATTAATATCGTGCCATTTTTCATACTATGAATATTTAATGTAAGAAAGTAGCCATCAGTGAATTTAAGGAATAAAGTATTCGAGCATATTGAGGATGCAAGTATTTTTCCATTTTCCCCCATGATAGTACTACGATAAGCTATAGAGGAGGATGCTGGAATTCCTTTTACAATTTTTACTATTTTGCTTAGCTGTAATTTATTTTTATATAATGGGCTGCCGATAATTAAATCTGTATCTGAAAGCGTATAATCAGTTGTAAATAGACTAGATAAAGCTTTTCTACTGAAAAATCCTCCAAATATTAAACATAATATTATTATCCAAATAGGTGGACGTATTTCGGGTGTTTTAACAAAACAAAAATGTATTATAAGTATTAATACTCCTCCAAACATCCCCATAAGCATTATAAATAAAAGAAAAGTGAAGATAACAATGAAGAAACGTTCTAAAAGAGTATTTGTTGCTTTTATAAGAGTCATAGTTTGTAACCGAACGGTTTGCATTACAAGCTGGGCGGTGCAAACCAACTTACCTTCTTAAATACTGAAAGTTTTTTAGCCAGTATAAAGTTAAAAAAAGGCGAAAAAAAGCCCAGTCTTAGTAAATGCGCAGGTTCGGCGATCATTGCTCCAATAAATTCCCCAAAGCCACAGTAAGTTTTTTGATTTTATTAATATCGTTTTTAAGTGTCCTAAAAAATTCAATGCCTCTATCGCTTTGGTATTTTAATTTATAATGTTGATATTCCTTTGTCAGGCTATTATTAAATGGATACCTTAATGACTCATAAAACCGATTTACACTTAGTTTATTGTGGCCTAAAAAATTAAAAAGGATTTCTGGCATTTGATTCTTTACAATGTACCGGCCAAACAAGTTTATTAACTTTTTTTGATCTGAATAATGTGTATGAAACTTCTGGTATAACTTAGTTATTTTATGATCGAGTTTAACTTCACCACCTTCAGAGAAAAGAACAAAACCTTTCAGCATTAGCTCAAGTCCATGATAGAAATTGAATAGTAGTGGAATGATCATATTAACATCGTTCCATTTTGTTTTTCTTTCAATTTGTTTCAATGTGAGTTTATGGTCTGATACCAGCATATACTGATTACGATTTCGAATGATTTTTTCACATACCCCATGAGATATAATTAAATACTTATCTCCCATTGTCCAAAAAGCTAAAGATGTATAATATTTATTTGTCATTCCATCCTCGTATACGCCGAACGGTGATGCTTACCGGCTGGGCGGCGTTTTATCGCCCAGTCGGGTAGAGCATTTTGTTATTTTTTATTCTTTGTGATTTTGTTAACTGCCAACTCAAAATTGCTTGCCATTTTTTCTAAAATATCAGTGGGGTTTTGTGTAAATGCTTTATCAATAGGATATAAAGGGGCGACCCACTGACACTCTTTTCGATTGTTTGCTATTGCTACCATTATGCCTAATGACTCTTGCCATGATTCGATAATTTCATTAGGGGCAAAATTTGTAAAAACCTGTTTTATTCTATTAACCATTTTATCTGATGGATTTTGAATAACCTTTAATGCTTCAATAGAATTATTTATCACATCAGTCGAAGCCGATAATTTTGGCATCCCCACACAGATTGAAAAACGCCAGAACCATTCCGAGCACTTTTCCGATATACCTGTAAAGGTATCAGTGTCGCTCAACATATCAAGAGCAAATGCATACTCCGGAAGAACATGCATTTCAAATATTATTAGTCTCGGATATTCTTTATATTCCATCATAAAAATAACGCTTGGTATTACAAGCCGGGCGGTTTAATTTGAAAAAACTTTGCCAACATCAATGATCACTTAATTGTACTCAAGCCCGATCTGGCAAGAGGGTAGCCCGGTCTTAGTAGATACCGTTGTTGTGTAGTTTTAAGTGCAACTTTGAAGTTGCTTTGTGTAATTAATTAATCCTTCTAAAGCTCCAGATGTGCCACGACAGATAGTTCCGCATGATGTTTCAACAAATGCATTCTTTATTTTCGGAGTTCCATCGCTTTTAAGAAGATGTTTCAGAGACCCATAGATTGTTACAGAATCTCTGGGTTCAAGTCTTCTTGGCCAGCTTCCATTATCCATAAATATAGGTTGAAAAATTGTCATTCTATTATCTTGTTTCCTGACTTCAAAACCTGCATTATCAATTGTCACTGGAAATGTACTAATATTTACCGCTTCAATCGCAAAATAATCATCAAGCTCGTTACAGTTAAACTCATTTAAAGAGGTAATACATCCTTCCGCACCAGTAACTGTATTCATAGTCCTACGAATTATTGCTTTTGGACGAACAAGAATTTTTATTTTTCTGTTAGATCTTTCTACAAAAAGATTATAGAAGCCTAGCCCCATACCTATGAAAGCAGTAATAGTTGTAATTATCTGACTGAGAAGTTTAAATTCCAATTTTTACCTCCGACTACACAACGCGTTAAATAACAGGCATGCGGTGCACTCCTTTAAAAATTATTACAGGTATAAATTATGCAAACTACAAAAGGTTGATTCGGCAAGATAGTAGCATGTCCTTGTTGATTTAAATGTTATAAGCCTTTTATGTATTCTATTGATTCACTTGAGTTTGTATACCCTTTAACAATAAAGCCTTCTTGTGTTTCGTAACCAGGAACATGAATTTTTGCCAAGATATTTCGTACCATATTGCGCATTTCATCGTCAGACACTTTGATTTCGACATGCTCAATTGTTTTATAACCACCTACTTTAAAATGATAATACCATTCTCCATCCCAGTCAGATAGATAACCATTTTCCACGTCTTTGGTTCGCCATTTTGGGCTATGACCTAGGTTGTACATTGCTAAACGCAACTCTTCCCACTTGGTATCATTCATACATCCTGTTTTATTATTTGAAATGGTCATTTCTCTTTTTGCTTATAACGGCATAATTAACCGGCGTGCGATGCCAGCCAATAGAGGCTTTTAGAAGTTTGAATGTTGCAAACCTTTAAAGCTTGATTTGGCAAGATAGTAAGCACGTCGGGTTGAATTAATTGTTATTTTTTTATTACTGGTCGAAAATTAATACTATTAGCCGAATAAGATTATAAGTAATAGCAACAGTAGCTGCTACTTTAACAAACTTAGATAACCTTTTTTTAACTACAGGATCATGAGATTTCATAGACTTACACATCCAATTACACATAAACATAAAAATAGAAAGAGGAAGTATAACAATTAGTATTGCAAATCCCATCCCTTTTAAAAACGTATAAAGATCTTTACTACCATAAAATAAAATAATTCCTATCGCTATCATACATACTGTTAAATATATACTAGCCCTTTTAAATGTTATGGGATCTGGAATACGTGATTTAGCCATTTTTACCTTCATGAAAATAACGACCACACTAACAGGCAGGCGGGGCATACCTTTGAAGTTTATTATAAGGAATAACTTCGTGAACCTTTGTGGTTCGATTCGGCAATAAAAACAGCCTGTCCTTGTTTAGTGATTTGTTGGCTGCCGCCAACCTCTTTAGTTTGTTTTTAACTGCTTACTTCAAATTACTGACTTTAAAGATTTGATGCTTTTTGAATATTTTGTTTTTGATTCTTCTTTTTATATTGTTCTGAATTATTTTTCAAAAGAATTTCCGGAGAATGAACCTTCCTTGATATTTTATTCTTTCCACTTTGGTAGACCGCAATGAACACATTTCTTCGATAATATACTACGAGACCAACCTTTTATAAAAAAACGCTTGCCACATCGTGGACAATTCCAATAGGCGAATCGCCAACTTGCTATAGAAGCTCCTATTATCCAGAGTAATGGGCCTATGATAAATAAGTTTTCGATACCAAAAAGATTTTTGAAAATTGCACCCAATATCATGCTCCCTGGGATATATGTAACTAAAATAACCCAGAATAAATTTCTTCTTTTTCGGTATCTGTTCCAATCTACTTCATAGCTCATTGCATGTTCCATTTCAGACAGCCAACATATAGTAGGTTGCCGAAAAGCCGTGTTATTTCACGGCTAATACGTAATACTAAACTGTTTATACTGCTGATTAGTCGTCTAAACCGCATATATGTCGTATTAGACGTCTTTTTAGTCTGCTATTTCTTTTATTTTTAGCAGCATTGAAATGAACAATTGTTCACGGTTAGAATTATTTATTGATTCTAATTTTTAGCTTTAATCCGGAATTATGTCAATTAAATGCCACTAAATCCAAATAACTTTTAAGGAAGAAAAACAAGTAATCTGAAGCTATAAAACCCTGGCAGCTATAACACTGATATTATCCCGGCCGCCTTCAGACAATGCCCGGTTAAGCAGCGTTTTAACAATTGAGGGTATGCTTTTTTTAATGCCCAGCACTTCTTTGATATCTTCGTCTGAAATCATGTCATGTAACCCGTCGCTGCAGAGAATATAGATATCTCCCTCCTCGCTTTTATCCCACCCTATATCAGCTTCTACATCAGGATTATTGGCAATCACCCTTGTCACAAAATGTTTTGGGGGAGCTTCTCCGTTTCTTCCATTTTTTTTCCACTCTGCATACAGAGAATGATCAACTGTAAGGCGTGTAAGATTTCCATTGCGGTATCGGTAAAGGCGGCTGTCGCCTACATGAAACCAGAAGACAAAATCAATGTCGGCAAGTATAAGCCCAACAACGGTGGTGCCCATATATTTTGTAAGGTTAAGCTCCCTGTTTTTTTGTGCCATTTGGATAGCAGCTTGCCTGATGGATGCCTGTATTGTTGCATGTACAGGCCTGAACTCAGGAGGTACACTTTCGGGAACAGGCACATCATCAGGGGAATTTAATATTTTATCTGGTGCAAGCAGGCCGGACAGTGATTTTATTGCTAAACTGCTTGCCTCGGCTCCCCGTTCATGTCCGCCCATCCCGTCTGCAAGAAGAAATACTTTGCCGGAATCATGCATCCAGATTTTATCTTCGTTAACATTTCTGACAAGGCCCCTGTCAGATAAACCTGCGGCATCGGCATCAGGTGTAACTACCCTCAGGCTGATCTTTTTTTTACCAGGCAGGTTAAAGGGATTCATTTTTTAGATGTCTTTAAGGAGGATATTAGCATCGGACTGACTGTAAGCAGAATCAAGTTTTTCATAACACTTTTTTATCTTTTCCATCTCTTCTGATTCTGCGTAGGTTATGTCATCATTGCCCAGTTTTTCGAGCGCGTTTGTAACATAATGCATGGACAAGGCAGAGGCATCTCTTGCCGGCTGGTAGTAGGTAGCCTTTTCATCATCGCCTTCTGTTTCAGTAAGTACATGACTGTTTACAAGATCTGTAAGAAGGTTATTTGTAAGCCTTACCGGCAATTCAAGAGTTTCGGCTATTTTTGCTGAAGACCATGGATTTTCACCCCTGATGAAATTCTTCACACAGATATTTACAATCCTTAATGCCAGGATCTTTTTTAATGAAGAACTCACCTTTTCGGATAAGGGTTCCATTTCATAGGTATCCACATTCTGATGTGCAAAAGCTATTTCGGCGCCAAAAAGCACAAGCAGCCAGCTCATCTGAAGCCAGATCATAAAAAGAGGCAGAATAGCAAAACTCCCGTATATAGCGCCGTATTTGGCAACTCCAACCTGTGATACGATATAGAGGTTGAGCCACAGGACACAGAGAGTGCCTGCAACAAACCCTCCGGTAAAACCTGATTTCAATCTAACTCTTGTATTTGGCATAAACATGTACAGGAAGGTCATAAGAAACCATAGAACCAGAAACGGAAGGGCTTTAAGAGAAACCAGTATCCATGGCGTAACAGAATCCATCAATGGAAATTTTGTATCTATAACGGCAATAATGTTTTCTATCTGAGTCCTTACTGTAACAGTCAGACCGCTGGATATAACAAAAAGTATGGGCGCAAGAAAAAGCACCGAAAGGTAATCGCTGAGTTTTCTGCTGAATGTCCTGGAATGGGGTGTTCCCCAGATATCATTAAAAGAGGTTTCGATATTCTGAAGCAGTTTAAATACAGTGTACAGGAGTATTATTATACCGATCCCGGCAATAAGGCCGCCCTTTGTCTGCTCAAGGCTTTCTTTTGCAAACTCTATTACCTTGTCTACGACTTCACCTATTATCTCAATCCGCTCGTCAGCGGTTCCATCGTCTCCTTCTGCTCCAAGAGCCTGACCAACAGCACGGGAAGCACTCTCAACCTGACCCTGCCCTGCATTTACAGTATCCTGAACCTGTATTTCAAAGTAACTTCTGAGCTCGGTCTCAAGTGTTTTCTCTACACCAAAACCCTTGGCAACACCAAAACCGAAGGCTAAAAGAGGAACAATCGACATAAGGGAATAAAAGGTAAGAGCCTGTGCCCTTAAAACACATTTATCTTCATTAAAACCTTTAAAGGCAAGAAGAACAATTCTGAGAAGTTTAACCAGTGCGGATTTTCCGGAGGACAGATCTTTTAGACTTAGTCTCCAGACACCTTCCTTTAAAAATTGAATTATATCCCTAACAGGCAATAGCACTCTCCCGTTTATTTCAGAAATTTCCGTTCAATAAAGTAAAGCGACTTTGAAAATGGTGAAATTGAAAACAGGAGCCCTACAGCGACTCCTGCACAGTTTGCAAAAATATCAAACAGACTCATGGTTCGATACCCTGTCTGCCCCTGAATAACCTCAAGGGCAATACCCATAAAAACAAGTCCTGCACCTATGGGGTACAGTTTATCTCTTTTAAAGCAAAGCCCGAACCAGATCATGGCAACACCATAGGCCAGTGTATGCAGGAGCTTATCAGAAGCGGAAAAAGGCGTTACCTTTTGAGGGTCAGGCATAAGAGAAAGAAAAATAATAACAAGGATTATCAGCCAGGCGATTGAACGCCAGACATTTTTTAACTTTAACTCTTCTGATGCTGCCCCCGAAGGATCAGCTCCTATTTTTGTCCTGCTTCTCTTCATGATTGGTTTTCTTCCGATTTTTTACGTATTATTTTTTCTGTGATTTCTGTATTTTACCCCAGGTATCCCTGAGATTTACCGTTCTGTTAAAAACCGGCATACCGGGTGCAGAGTCCACATCATCCATGCAGAAGTAGCCCAGCCTTTCAAACTGGTAGCCTACACCTTTTAGAGCATCCTTAAGACATGGTTCGAGCCTGCATGATGTAAGTTCTTCCACGCTTTTCGGATTTAATGAATCGGTAAAATCACCGCCTTCTTTTACGTCCATAGGATCTTCGGCTGTAAAGAGATGATCATAAAGCCTTACTTTTGCTTCAACCGCATGCTCTGCCGATACCCAGTGAATGGTGGCTTTAACCTTTCTGCCGTCAGGTGCGTCACCGCCCTTTGTCGCAGGATCATAGGTACAGTGAAGCTCTATTATTTCGCCTGTATCAGGATCTTTTACAACGTCAGTACATGTAATAAAGTATGCATAGCGGAACCGCACTTCCCTGCCCGGGGCAAGACGGTAAAACTTTTTAGGAGGATCTTCCATGAAATCATCCCTTTCAATATACAGAACCTTTGAAAAAGGAACCTTCCTCGTACCCATGGACGGATCTTCCGGGTTGTTGACTGCATCAAGTTCTTCGGACTCTCCTTCAGGGTAGTTGTCTATTATAACCTTTAAAGGACGCAGCACGCCCATAACCCTTGGCGCCCGTTTATTTAGATCTACTCTTACACAGTGTTCCAGCAGGGCAATGTCAACCATGCTGTCTCTTTTGGCAACACCTATTCGCTCACAGAATTTCCTGATTGATTCCGGAGTGTATCCCCTCCTTCTCAAGCCTGACAGAGTGGGCATCCTCGGGTCGTCCCAGCCGCTCACATGTCCGTCATTTACAAGCTTCATGAGCCAGCGTTTACTGAGCACGGTATAGCTGAGGTTAAGCCTTGCATACTCCACCTGCCTTGGATGATAAATACCAAGCTGATCAAGAAACCAGTCATAAAGCGGCCTGTGGTCTTCATAACCCAGATCGCATATTGAGTGGGTTACACTTTCTATGGAGTCGGACTGGCCGTGTGTCCAGTCATACATGGGGTATATGCACCACTTGTCTCCTGTGCGGTGATGGGATGCATGGATAATTCTGTACATGACCGGGTCACGCATATTTATATTTCCGGAGGCCATATCTATTTTTGCACGAAGAACACACTTACCCTCTTCAAACTCACCGTTTCTCATACGTTCAAAAAGATCAAGATTTTCTTCTACAGGGCGGTCTCTGTATGGGCTGTTTTTCCCCGGTTCTTTCAGAGTACCGCGATACTCTCTAATCTGATCAACGTTGAGTTCATCGACATAGGCCTTGCCGTCTTTTATCAGCTGAACTGCCCATTCGTAGAGCTGTTCAAAATAATCGGATGCATAAAACAGCCTGTCCTCCCAGTCAAAACCCAGCCAGCGGATATCATCCATCTGACTTTCAACGTATCTTACTTCTTCTTTAACAGGATTTGTATCGTCAAACCGCAGGTTATATTTGCCGCCGAACTCCTCTGCCAGCCCGTAACTGATGCAAATGCCCTTGGCATGACCAATATGCAGGAAGCCGTTGGGCTCAGGAGGAAAACGCGTATGAACACGCCCTTCAAACCTGCTGCTTTCGATATCTTCCTTGATTATTTCACGAATAAAATTAGTCGGGGTTTTGATGTTTTCTTCAACCATTTACAATGCTCCTTGACAGGACAACAAATTTTATTTGTCATCACTGATTTTTATTTATTATTCAGCCTGATGAATCAAACGGATTCAAGCCTTTTATAATGACATAATCACACCGTTTAAATCAAGATAGAACTCGACAGCTGTTTTTTATATACGGGATTTTTTTAAGGAAGTGGAAAAAGGCTCCCGCATATCTTTTTATGAAGAAGCCCTGCCAATCATTAATCTGCCGGAGGGTTAAAACCCAGCGTTTTTTTGAGTACTGCCCCTATCTGACTTTCGGTAAAGGGCTTTTTGATTATATCATTGATTCCAACATCATAGGCATCATTATAATCTCTGCTCTCATCCTGGGTAGTTACCATGATAACAGGAAGATCTTCTTTGCTGAATTTTTTTCTTACTTCCTTTGCCAGGTCTATTCCGGAGATATCAGGCATATTCAGGTCGGTAAGGATTATATCCGGTTTTTCCCTGTTAAGCGACTCAATGGCGCTTGCCGGGAATTCAAAAAGAAGAGACTCACACCCGAGGTTATGAAGGATGGTTCTGTATATACTGAGGATCATCCTTGAGTCATCAACGGCAAAAACCTTAAGTTTACCTTTTTTCTTTTCTTTTACTTCTGAAATCTGAGAGGCAAGCTCTTCGTATCCTGAGTCATCAAGCAGTTTTGCAAATCCAGCTTTTACATCCGGATGGGCCTTTTTAACAAGATACTGCATGGCAGGATTTTTAAAGCTGTCCTCCTCTATCAGGTCTATAAAGATGGTTTCACACTGTGAGTCAATTATTGTAGTAATTATATTTAATGCGTGCACATCACCGGACTTGACCATATTTTTTATTCCGCCGGAAAGCACTGCATTAAAATTTCGTTCTATAGCCCTTGCCGCCGCAGACCTCACATTATCAACCGGGTCTTCCAGGCCTGATGCAAGGGCAAATGCACCTTTATCAAGTGGAAGCCTGCCAAGGGTTTCATAGGCTGCAAAACGGATATTCGGATCCTTTGGCTCGTTGAATAAAAGTTTTCGGATAGGCTGGATAGCAGCACTGTCACCCAGGTCGCCAAGAACATTCAGTGAATGAATGATAATATCAGGGTCGCTGTGTGAAAGATTTTTTATCATCAGCCTTACACTCATAGAACCGATGGCAACAAGTTTTTTCTTTGCAGCAGTTCTTAAATGAACAAACTCAGAGCTTAAAATATCATTAAGTCTTTCGTAGGCTTCGCTGATCTGAAGGTTTGATATTGTATCCAGTATCAGAAGATCAAGATCAGTTTCCCCTCCCAGCCTGTCATATAGTTTATTAACAGCAGCCGCATCGCCTATTCTCCCGAGTGCAGTTACCGCGGCAATAGTTATTTCTCTTGAATTGGAATAAAGATATTCGCTTACAGCCTCTACAGAGATCGGATCACCGATCATTCCCAGAGAATCAATAATAGCTTTTATAGCCTGCAGGTTTCTCTCTTCTTTAAGAATCCTGAGAAGAACGGAAACGGATTCCTCCATCTGGATTTCACCTGCAGCCTCAATCAGGATAAGCCTGTCATTTGCCTCAGTTCCATCTCTCAACAGTTTTAAAAGCACCTTGGGGCTGTCAAGAATCTTGGAAACCATGGCTTCCTTTATTTGCGGAAAAGCCTCCACAATAGCTATATTATTGGCAATCACACCAGCAAGCAGAGGGATTGAAAAATCATCTTCAGCACGGCTTATTTCAAACAGAGCTCTTCTCTGTGTATCAAGCCCGACATTGTTAAGCTCGGCAAGAACCAGTTTTGCCTTAATCATATCCTTCTGTTCTACGTCAAAACGAATTTCATCAAGCAGGTGTTGTTCGTTAATTTTTGCCATAAAAAGTCCTTTTATCCTAAAGAAAATCCCGGTAGTGAATATTCATCTACAGCATCAGCACAACAATAATAAATCTATTCAGTTAGTTTATTGACCGAGTCAATAATTTCCTTCATTACACTATTAAGATCGTCTTCATTAAGCCCGATAAACTCCAGCGCATTATCATCCATTTTATAAAGAGTTCCATCAATACCGATACCCAGACCTGTCATCATGGCTACAGCATCAGCAATATGGATGATATAAGCCAGCTCATTGCCATTGGAACGGTTCGGATAATGATGATACTTTATTGCGGTTGTCAATGCCCTGGGTATATTCCATGCCCCGCATACCTCTGAGGCAACCTCCTGGTGATCGAGCTCAAGAATTGCTTTTTCGGCCTCAAGAAAAGTAGCACCGTCATTACGCATAAAGTCTTCAAAAAGCTGCCAGCGTTCAGCAACATATTTATCAAGTATCAGTTTACCTGAATCATGTATCAGACCGGATGTAAATGCATCGTCAGCCATTGCCGGCACTTTCATTTCCGCAATCATTTTTGAACCAAACGCGACTGCAATAGAATGCTTCCAGAGCGCACCGGCATCAAGACCATAACCTTCAAGGCTGTTACCCAGAATTGCAGAAGCTCCTCCCATGGTTATCACTTCACCCAGGGCCTTATGCCCAAGCACAACAGACGCATGCTGGATCGATGATATTCTGCCGCCCATCCCGTAATAGGGAGAATTGGCAAGCTTAAGTATTTTTGTGGCAATTGCCTGATCCGTTTCAAAAAGCGCTGCGAGTGACTTAAAATCGGAATTAGGGTCCGACATAATTTCCCGCGCCTTTATTACAGTCTGAGGCATGGGAGGCAGATCTTTGATACTCCGTAATATCTTCTTTTTAAGAGTTTCACCTGTGCATAACGCCTGCTGATTGCCCGGGCATACAGCACTCCCATCTGATGATTCTCTAAGATCCAGTTCAATAATGCCTTTACATCGCGGACAGGGAAAAGCTATTTTTTCTCCCGACGGCAATCTTTCATCCGGAATATTAAACTGAACTCCACATGTTGAACATACAACCTTCATAATTATCTCCGGGTAATCTGTTACAACCGTTTTTAAAATGCACCTGACCTAATACAACATTAAATTGACAAGCAGGATTTATGCCAAAACAATGGATACCGGGAAAATGGCGTAATTACAGCAAACTCATTATTTTCAGGGTATCTGCAGGCAAAGATCAGTCAGAAATATGTCAGAAATATGGCACTGATTTGACCATAACAATAAATGGAAGAAACAGGATATAAGCCTGAAAAATACAAACTTATCTGCAGACGGTTTATACTTAAAACAAAAGATAATATTATTTAAATAGTATAATTTACCAACTATCTATCCTTAATTATATCATCTATTATTTATAATTAATTAATTGATTGACTAATCATATTATTTATATATAATTATATCTAATTTAATACTCACTAATTATTCTGGATATCAATTGACAGACAAAATAGATAACAATGTGAAAAAAATCAGAGAAAACCTGTTAATGAGTAAGTCCGAGCTTGCAAGAAAAGCCGGAATTTCTGTTATAACAGTAGACCGAATTGAAAAAGGATTAAGCTGCCGGGTCTCCACCATGAGAAAGATAATACTAGCTCTGGGGTATCAGCTGCAGGACAGGGACAAAGTTTTTCCCATATAACGCGGTCAGTATTTAAAATCCGAAAAATCTGCACAGGAGGCCGACATGCACAAACAAGCCCTGGCGGACAATTTACCTGATTCTGTATTACCGGATAAGGCCCGGAATCTTGATCAGTTTTATTCCGTTGAAATAAACCCGAATCCAGGCATTGTTTACCTGTTCAAAATCTGGCAGAAAGAAACAATGTTTATGACCATCCTCGCAAAAGAGGATTCTAAATTCCTGTCTATCGCCAGGGTCAATTCAAGATACAACATGAAATTCTATTCAAATGACTTTCTATATCCATGCCAGAACCTTGTGACAGAAATAAGAGATATAAGCTCTCAGAAACAGGGCAGATTAAAAGGTCACAGTCTTATAAGCCTGGAAATAATTGAAGACGCTGAAGATGATAAAATAAACGGAATTTTATACTCAGGAAAACACAGCAGCGCCCCCAGGCATGCAAACTGACTTTTCTGCTTAACCGCCTTAAGTACCCGCTCAATATTTTGGCTTTTATTCTATATAAAACGGTGCTATCATTGTACCCCTAATGTGACATTTATCTAATTCATAACCTCATGCAGAAACTGAATTCCCTGTACGAATTCAATCTGTTTCCGAGTTTTTACCGACTCTTCACAACACCTGCTATCACTCTGCTTCACGGGCTTTTTCATGTGAACCGTTTCAAGGCCATATCAGGCCATCCTGCTCCCTGGAAACAATTCTGGTGATGCCTTCTTTTACTGGAAATGTGTTCTGAAAAAGGAATGCGGAGACCTGATAAAAAGGGTTCAGGGCGGTTTTTTTACTGCCCTGAACCCGGAATATAAACCAACAATTGAAAACAGGCCGGAGGTCAAAATGAAAGAGAACGGCGCCAACAGACTTGGAACGCACATCAATGAAGTAAAATCCGGAAAAAGATGTTTTGAGAATTCATTTCAGACAGTAGCAAGGATGATACTGGAAGACCCGAAAGCCATAGAAAAAGTGGTAGTGCACAGTAACAGCACCTATGACTTCAAACTTTTCAGGCAGGGAGGCAAACATGTCATAGGCATGTTTGACGAGATAAACAGCTTTGTTTCATTTGTAAAAGATGCGTCCGAAGGCGGATCGTCCAAAGAAATGGCCTTTGTACTTGTTGGTGAGCCGGGTAACGGCAAAACCTTTTTTGTAGACTATCTTTGCGCCCTGTACAGAAACTACCTGGCCAGGGATGAAAACAGGCGCTACACATTTACCTTTACAGGCCTGGACAAACTCGGCACCTACGGAAAAATCAGCCGCATACAGTCCCAGACATTTGAAGACCCGATGATACTTGCCATGAACCTGTGCGAAACAAAGGACCAGAGCAAAGAATATCTGGTTAAAAATCACAAATTCAAAACAAAGGATATTGACAGTCTGTACGAAAACTACAGACCCCTTGGAGCATGCAGCGATTTTATCCTGACCGATATAAGAAACTATCTAAACGGAGATATAAAAGAGCTCCTTAATTTTATAGAAATTTCACCGGTCCCCCTGAGCGAAAGCATGGGAACAGTAACAGGCAAGTATTCTGCAAAGGATAAAATCACTTCTTCTGCAGTTGACCTGCTGGGGGAAGAATCAATACAGAGGCTTCTTCATATATCTGATCAGAACAACCCCTACAGGTTTGATTTAAGAAGGGGCGCACTCGCAAGAGTTGCAGGCGGAGGAATTCACTTCAGCGACGAAATCTTTAAAAACAAAAAGGATCTTGTCCAGGTATATCTGGGAGTCATCCAGAACAGAAACATCGAGATAGACGGTTTCAGATGGCCTATTGACACACTTATAATTGCAACAAGCAACAACAGTGAGTTCAACAGGTTTTTATCAGAAAGAGAAGAGGCTCCTATTGTTGACAGGTGCAGAATTTGCTATGTAGCGCACAATACAGACTACCGCCTCCAGGAAAGCCTTACAAACTACGCCATAGGAAGCGAGGCAAAAACAACCCTCACAAAGGAAAGCCTTCACAGGGACCCGAACATGAATTACGCAGCCTCGGTTTCGGTAGTACTAACAAGGCTTCCAAGGTCAGAAAAGCTTACCCCCATAGAAACAATGAAACTTGCAGCAGGTGAAGTTGCAGGTGAAAAGGGAATCAAAACATTGTCTGAAGTTATAGACAACCTCAACCACGAACCGGACATTACAAAAAGGTTTGGACAGAAAGGACTGGGGCAGAGAGACCTTGGAAGAGCTATACAGTTTTTGATGGAAAGCAGTGAAACAAACGAAGGCAAATGCATGTTTGCCGAAGATGTTTTCAAGGCACTTGAAAGAGTAACACTTGATTACGTCACTGAAGCAAATGACAGGAAAAAATATTTTGAAGATCTGAAAATTGCAAAAGGCCTGTACAGAGAAAGAATCATGACAGAGATGTTCAATGCCTACATGGATGAACCCCAGGCAGTTAAAAAAGATGTTATGAACTATGTAAACATGATTATCGGCATTGATGCGGAAAACCTTGGAGTGGACAGGATGTGGAAATACAAGGACCCCCAGACAGGTGAACTGAAGGCGCTTAAAATAGATGAAAAATATATTCAGAGTGTAGAAGAAAGACTTGGCCTAAAAACAAGAGAGCAGTGTGAAACATTCAGAACAAGCATAAGAAAAATATACGGGCAGAAGATGTCCGTGGATACGGCATATGACTTTATGGACAACATAGAGCTTGTAAAGGCCGTAACGGATGTAAGGCTTAAATCCGACATTGCAGGGGCAGGAAGTCTTATCGGCGCCCTTGCAAACCGGACCAACGAAGAAAACCAGAAACTGTATGACCGCATGGTAGACACAATGCTCAACAAGCTCGGATACTGCAGCACATGCGCACAGAAGACAATAGAATATTTCTGTACTCAGAATGATGAAAACTGAAAAGTGATGCAGGGGTAATCCATGTCCGACAGTAAAGACAGTTCACAGAAAACCAGACAGGAGCAGGGATTGCATGACAGGCACCGCCTGCCCGGCAGCACTCTTCCTGATGGTAACGCTGACAAAACTTCAAATAAAGAATTCAGCAGAAGTATATATGATTATACCGACCTGGTTTTTCTTCAGAAAATTTCTGCGGATTATAATTACACGACAAACTTAAGTACCATAGATGAACTCCTTGAAAGGGACAGGCAGAGGAGTGAAGACGGATTTCCTAAAAAAATAAAACTGGGGAGATTTGTAAAGCCCGGCAGGGGAGGCAAAAACAAGATAGTGGTTGTGCCCTCCACTGTCGAAGAAAAATTTATACACGATAACAGGCCGCAGTCACAGGAAGACCCGGAACAAAATTCAGGCGGATCAGGCGAAGGCGAAGAAGGCGAAGTAATCGGAGAAGAGCCTGCAAATGAAGCTGAAGGAGGAAGCGGGTCCGGTACCGGGCAGGGAGAGGATGGAGACCATGAGATTGAATCCAGCGCATATGATCTCGGCAGGATACTTACTGATAAGTTTCAGCTTCCCAACCTGCAGGAAAAGGGCAAAAAACGTTCTCTCACCAAATACACCTATGACCTTACAGACCGCGCCAAAGGTACAGGACAGATAATAGATAAAAAGGCTACACTAAAAAACATAATAGAAACCAATATAAACCTTGGTAAAGTTTCTGCAGACTCGGAGATTGATCCATCAGAACTGCTGGTATCACCCGGTGACAGGGTCTACAGAATTTTATCAAAGGAAAAAGATTATGAGTCACAGGCAATGGTATTTCTGCTTAGAGATTATTCAGGTTCCATGAGCGGCGGCCCTACCGAAATGATAGTCAACCAGCATGTACTCATCTACAGCTGGCTGATATACCAGTATGACCACCAGGTTGAAACACGCTTTATACTCCACGACGAAGAAGCAAAGGAAGTCCCTGATTTTTACACATACTACAATTCAACCGTTGCAGGCGGAACAAGAGTTGCATCTGCATTCAGGCTTGTTAATGAAATTGTCGAAAAGGAAAGTCTGGCAAGGGATTACAACATATATATATTTCACGGAACAGACGGCGATGACTGGGACTCTGACGGATCAAACACAATACCGGAAATTAGGAAGGCCATTTCATACAGCAGCAGGATAGGTATTACAGTAGCAAGAATGCCGTCATACGGAGTGTATGCATCAACAATAGAAAGATACATGGCAAACTCCAGACTCTTAAGCGAATTCCCTAAACATATAAGAATGGACACCATAAGCGAAAATGATTCTGAAGACAGGCTTATAAGCGGAATAAAAAACCTGATAAACTGATAAAAATATCAGGCCGATTAATCATTGACCGGAGCTTGGTTAAAATAAATGGAACTCATTGATCAGCATACAAAAAAAATTATGGAAGGATGCAAGGAGCGCGCACGGGATGCAGGTCTTTCCTTTCAGGATGAATCACTGGAGTACATTGTAACCAACAGGGATCTCATAGAGCTTGGCCCAAAAAACATGATTCCCACCCTTTATGATTACTGGGTTCATGACATAGAGGTATTAAAGGAACAGGGCAGGTATGACCTGTACCCGAATAATCCTTACGAAACAGTAATAAATACGCATCCGCCAATTTCATTTTACAATGATAACAATCCGGACTGGCTTAATGTAATGATATTTTATCATGTTCTGGGTCATATAGATTTTTTCCAGAACAACCTGCTGTTCAAACATACATGGGGAAGCGATTTTGAAGGTCAGGCGCTCTCGGACAAACGCCTTATTGCAAGGCTGAGATCGGAAAAGGGACGGCAGGTTGATTATGTAATCGAGTTTGCAAGGGGCATTGACAACCTTGTAGGGTATTACTCCGAACTTGCCGAAATTAATTTTCCGCCGGAAATAAAAACATCGGGACGGCTTGATTTTTATTTCGATATATTTCTGCAGCAGAAGGTAAAAGTCAGGTACCATGAATACCAGAAGGAAATTGACAGGTATAATTCTGTATTAAAAAAATTTAATAAAATGGCTGAGTCAGTATTTTTTTCTGATGTACAAAAAAAATACCCCGAGTTTGAATCACTCTATGAAAAATACAAAAAGCAGTATCAGCAGCCGCCAAAGGATATCATGCAGTATATCCAGGAAAATTCCGAGTTTATAAAAAAGGATGAAAACAGGTGGATTCAGAGCGTCATGCAGATCATCAGAAATACAAGTTTATACTTCCAGCCCCAGATAAGAACAAAAATCATGAATGAAGGATGGGCAAGCTACTGGCACGAAAAACTGTTTTTAATGGATGACAGAATAAAGGGTAACGAAGTCAACTTTGCAAGGGTAAACGCAAAAGTAACCGCTCTTCCGAGAATAGGGATGAATCCATATGCACTGGGGATGAGACTTTTTTTTCATATAGAAGAACTGGCAGACAAAGGAAGAATATCCTTTGAGTTTTCAAGAATCAATAACGCCCGGAAACGAAAAGAATTTGACCGCAGAACAGGTAAAGGAAAGGAGCATATATTCAGCACCAGGGAAAACTACAGCGATTTTATGTTTATCAATGATTTTGTAGATCAGGATTTTATTGACAGGCACAAAATTTTTATAGCAGGAAAACGGCTCAATGAAAAAAAGGGGGTCTACGAATACTATGTAAAAAGCAGAGACGCATTTGAATATAAACAGATGATACTCACATCACTGTACCACCCTCCTGTCATGACCGTTGACCGGGAAAAAAGCAGAGACGGAATCCTTTATCTCAGGCATAATTTTGAAGGAAAACCTCTGGTAAGAGAATATATCGCAAACACCATGATGGGCATTGAATACCTGTGGGGAGGGCCGGTTATGCTCGAAACAACCGAGCTTGAAGAAAAGCCTAAAGTGCCTGCACAGTTTGTTTTTTATTATGCACATCCCAATCTTCAGACAGAGCCGCCGGAAGAAAAGTATCAGAAGGTGCTCTACACCATGGAAGACAGATATTTGACCAGAACTCCTATATAGGGAAACATCAAGGATGGAAAACGTCAGCAACGCGCTCAGCAACCTTTACAAAAGAATAAGAGAAAAGGACCAGCAGTCCGTCCTCACATTTAATGAGTATATAAACATTGCGGCTGATCAGCCCGAACTTATTTTCAGGAATATCTTTCATCATTTTCATGACATGATTCATGCATATGTAAGCCAGGGATACAATGAATACCCTGATGATCCGGAATCAATACACTATGTAAACTATGATACGAGCAGACTGTTCGTTGAGGAATCTGACCATCCTTTTTTTGCCGACCGGCTTTTTGCAAACAGACTTATAGCTCTTGCATCATCCGTTTACCACGGAAGCCAGCAGAATCGAATCTATATTTTTGAAGGTCCTCACGGTTCAGGTAAGAGTACATTTTTAAACAACCTGCTTATGAAGTTTGAAAAGTACTCAAAAACCCCGGAAGGGACAAGCTATGAAATTGTATGGAGACTTAATAAAGAAAGACTCGGACGCAGCCAGGAGCATGAAACACATACAATTATCAACCAGCTCAGATCCCTTGTTGACAACACCCATGGTGCCGGGAACACAGCGAGAGACAATATCAGACTGGCAGAAAAAAATTACCTGGAAGTCCCCTGCCCCAGCCATGATCACCCCCTTCTTATAATCCCTAAAAACAACAGGAGGGAAATGTTTGACAGCCTGATAAAGGATGAAAGTTTTAAAAAGAAACTTTTTAATGAAAAAAAATATGAGTGGATTTTCCGGGACAACCCATGCACCATATGTGTCTCACTTTACCAGACTTTGCTGGATAAGCTTGAATCACCTTCCGAAATATTTGATATGATCTTTGCCCGAAAATACCAGTTTAACAGAAGACTCGGTGAAGGCATCAGCGTATTCAACCCGGGTGATAAATCCGCAAAGGCACGGGTTATGACAAACCAGATCCTGCAGACTCAGCTCAACGCACTGTTAAAGGACAGCAACAGGGTACGTTATCTTTATTCAAGGTATGCAAAAACCAACAACGGCATATTTGCACTGATGGATATAAAATCAAACAACCGTGAAAGGTTTACCAATCTGCACGGCATTATAAGTGAAGGTGTCCACAAGGTTGAGGACATGGAGGAAAATGTCAACTCACTTTTTCTTGCGCTCATGAACCCTGAAGACTCACACATGACCGACACCCAGTCGTTTTTGGACAGGATTACCTATATCAAGGTTCCATACGTACTTGACTACAATACAGAAGTAAAGATCTACCTTAACGCCTTTGGAGAACAGATCAGAAAAAACTTTCTGCCTAAAATTCTCGAGAACTTTGCAAGAGTAATTATTGCAACACGTCTGAAACCCCGATCAGAAGCACTGATGGAATGGATAGGCATACCTGAAAACTACGAATTATACTGTGACAATGATCTCCATCTTTTAAAAATGGAAATATACGCAGGAATTATACCCGGGTGGCTTAGAGAATCTGACAGAAAAAGTTTTAATGCCAGAAGACGAAAACGAATCATCGCTGAATCAGAGTACGAAGGCAACTCGGGCTTTTCCGGAAGGGATTCTCTCAAGATATTTAATGAATTTTACGATGCCTATTCAAACAAAGACAAACTTATAAACATGGGGATGGTGTACAACTTTTTTAAAAAACACCACAGCAATCTCGTAAAATTCATACCTTACGGCTTCCTTGATTCACTGGTGCAGCTCTATGATTACGACGTGCTCCAGGAAGTAAAAGAAGCTCTCTATTATTACAATGAAGAACGCATCTCCAGGGACATCCAGAATTACCTGTATGCAATCAACTTTGATATAGATGTAGTTGAAAAATGTATATACACAGGTGAAACACTGGAGATTACGGAAAACTTTTTAAAATCAATAGAACTCAGATTTTTAGGTGTACATGCAGGTGATGAACAGCGTGAACTTTTCAGGAAAGATATACAGGGCCAGTACACATCCACGACACTTACCCAGGAAATAATGGTTGAGGGAAAAAACATTCAGAATACCAGAGTATATGAAGCCCTCCATGAAAGATATGTCCATAATTTAAAGGAAAAGGTCCTTGAGCCGTTCCTCAATAACGCAAATTTCAGGAGAGCGGTAAAGGACTATTCGACGGATTCGTTTAAAACCTACGACCGTCGAATAAGAGAAGAAGTGTCCTTCCTGATAAAAAATCTTGTCGAAAAAAGCGGCTATACAGAACAGGGAGCAAAAGAGGTTTGTATCTATGTAATAGATAATGATCTGGCCAGGCGTTTTACCTGATGTAAATTAAAAATTATAAATATCTTCGGCAAAATCAGGATCATCAAGCAGCCTTTTTGCAAAATTTATATACTTGTTTACTATGGCCCTTACTGCGAGCTGAAGGGCATATGCCTTTACCGGTTTTTCCAGAAGATAGGTTATATTTGCCGCCACACACATATTTACCACATCGTCACTGGCATTTCCGGACATCATTATGGCGTCCTCATATGCCATCGGGTACCTGTCGGCAATGGAGTCAAGAAATATAAAACCTGTAGAGTTGTTTAAAAAAACGTCAACAACAAATATAGAAACGCTGGTTTTCTGACTTTTACAGTATACAACCGCCTCTTCAATATCGGTAAAGGCAATCACCTCGCCCCAGGTGTAAAAACGTTTTATAATGTCGAATACACCCTGGCATACATCCCTGTTGTCATCAACGATAATTACATTTAATCCTTCAGACATGGCTAACGCCCCCTTTCTATGGTAAACGTTTTTTATTATATCAATGCAAAGATGATGCCACAACCAAAATCAAGTTTTTAGACTACTCAGCCATATTTTCACATACGAGCTCTGCAAAACCGGAGCATGAAACCTCTTCCGCACCGTCCATCAGGCGCGCAAGATCATAGGTAACCTTTTTGGATGCAAATGTCTTTTCAAGACCTTTTTCAATTTTTTCCGCAGCTTCGGACCATCCGATATGGTCGAGAAGCATTGCACCGCTTAAAATAAGAGAACCGGGATTTACCTTGTTCATACCGGCATATTTAGGAGCTGTTCCGTGAGTTGCCTCAAAAATAGCATAACCTGTTTCATAATTGATATTGGCGCCCGGAGCCATTCCGATTCCGCCTACCTGTGCGGCAAGAGCATCAGAGATATAGTCTCCGTTGAGGTTCATGGTTGCTATAACAGCAAACTCTTCGGGGCGGGTAAGGGCCTGCTGAAAAAAGATATCAGCAATGGCATCCTTGACAAGTATCCTTTTATCTTCTGATGAAGGATCATAATCATCCCATATAACAGTATCTTCGGGATAATCTTCCTTTGCCATTTCATATCCCCATTTTCTGAAGGCGCCTTCGGTAAATTTCTGAATATTGCCCTTATGAACAAGAGTTACACTTGAACGTTTATATGTTTTGGCATATTCGATTGCGGCTTTAATAAGACGTCTGCTTCCGGTTTTACTGATAGGCTTTATACCAATGCCGGAGTCGGCGTTTATATCCCAGCCGAATTCGCTTTTAAGGTAATCAATCAGTTTTTTCACTTCTCCTGTACCTGACTCAAGTTCCAGCCCGGCGTACACGTCTTCGGTGTTTTCTCTGAAAATGACCATATTCACTTTGTGAGGTTCCTTAACAGGGCTCGGTACACCGGTAAAATATCTTACCGGACGGACGCATGCAAAAAGATCAAGAACCTGCCTCAAAGTTACGTTAAGGCTTCTAATACCGCCGCCTACCGGGGTTGTAAGAGGACCTTTTATACCTACGCGGTATTTTCTGAATGCGTCCAGCGTTTCTTCCGGAAGCCATTCTCCTGTATTATTAAATGCCTTTTCACCTGCCAGTATTTCTTTCCATTCTATTTTTCTTTTACCGCCCCAGCATATTTCTACTGCCCGGTCAATTACCATGGAAGAAGCCTTCCATATATCAGGACCGATTCCATCGCCTTCAATATAAGGAATTACAGGATTTTCAGGGACATCAAGTTTACCTTCTGAAAAGGATATTATTTTAGATTCCAATTATTTACTCCTTTTATTTGTTATTTTACGGTTGGAATTTCTACCATCTGTTATAAAATATTATTTTTCTTTCCGGGTCAACCAATTGTACAGCATATACGACTGCAGCCAAAATATTAAACAAAAAAATAATTTTATGTTTTTAAGTTAATTTTACTTTTGATTTAAATAAGTTGACTGAAATCATTATTTTTTTTTATACTTTCCAGTTATGTAGCCGATAAATAACTATCGCATCATTAAGCTGCTTATACCATGACGTATTCAAAGATGATACAGTCACTCAGATAAGGGCAAAAATCTATCCAGACCATAAAGGGGGAAGTTATGTTAGAACTTAAAAAGGGCACTGATATCCTTTCCGAGATAGGAGGAATCAAAGGCCTGAGCGAAGCCGAAGATGTCTTCAAGAATTTTTGTGACGAAGAAACTATTTCAAAGCTTTCAAAAATAACAAATGAAGAGGCCCGCCTTAAAATTGCCAACGCTATTTCAATGATGAAGCCTGACTCAGTCTTTGTAAATACCGGAAGCGACGAAGATATTCAGAAAATTAGAGAAATGAGCATTGAAAAGGGTGAAGAAAAACCCCTTGAAATGAAAGATCACACAATTCACTTTGACCTTGCTGAAGAACAGGGACGAATTGTAGACAGAACATTTTATATAGTTAACGACGATGAAAGCACCAGCACGCTTGCCAAAAAGGTTTTAAGAAAAGATGCCATGGAGCATGTTAAAACCTATATGGCCGGTCTGGGAAAAGGAAAGGCTCTTCTGATAGGCTTTTTCAGCAGAGGCCCTGTCGGAGCTCCTGCAGCGCTTCCTGCCATAGAGATGACAACATCAACATATGTTATGCATTCAGGCAATATCCTATACAGGAATGTTTATGAAGAGTTTGACGCGGAAGTTGAGAGAAAGGGCTATATACTGACAAATGTACACGGCGAAGGACCGAACAGATCCGAAGACCTGCCAAACGCGCGTGTATATATGGACAGAAGCTGGCTCACAACCTTTTCAATGTTCTGCACCTACGCAGGCAATACTCTTCTCCTTAAAAAAGGAAATCACAGGTTTGCAGTGGATCTGGCAACATATTACGGAAAAGAAGAAGAACTTTCCGAGCATATGTTCATTACAGGGCTTAAGGGTGACGGCGGCAGAACAACATACTTTGCCGGGGCTGCTCCCTCAGGCTGCGGAAAAACCACAACAGCAATGGTGGGAACAGACTTTATAGGCGATGACCTTGCACAGCTCTGGATTGCAGAAGACGGCACCCTGCGCGCAATTAACCCTGAATGCGGCATATTCGGCATTGTTCAGGACGTTAACCGCGAAGGCGACCCCTACCTCATGAAATGCCTGAGAGAAGAAGGAGCAGAAGTAATCTGGTCCAATGTACTTATTGATGAAAACAATGTGCCACACTGGGTTGGAAACGGTGAAGAAGCCCCTAAAAAAGGTGTCAACTTCCAGGGAGAATGGTCTGAAGGTAAAACCGACAAAGACGGCAAACCTGTTCCAATGAGCCATCCAAACTCAAGATGTACACTGGCCAATACAGAAATTAAAAACTACAACCCTGAAGCAGGCGAAGACCCGAAGGGTGTTGAAGTTAAGGTAATCACATACAGCGGACGTGACGCAGATACAATGCCTCCTGTCTGGGTAGCAAAAAACCCTGATCAGGGCGTTATAATCGGAGCATCAGTACTTTCAGCCGCAACAGCAACTGAAGTTGGCGTATCAGGTGTAAGAAGGCAGCCCTGGGCAAATCAGCCATTTATCCCCGGACCACTGGCAGACTATATGGATGCCCAGTTTACATTTTTCAATTCGTCAAAACTTAAACAGAAACCCATAATGGCAGGCCTCAACTACTTCCTTACACACAGTGCAAGGGGAGGAGAAGGAAGCGGTCTTCTGGGTGAAAAACGCGATGTTAAAGTATGGCTCGGATGGCTTGAAAAAAGAGCAAACGGTGATGTAGACGCAATTGACACACCAATCGGATACATCCCGAAATACGAAGATCTCAAAGAGCTTTTCAGCGGAATCGATAAAGAGTACCCTGTTGAGCTTTACAACAAACAGTTTGCCTTTTACATAGACAACATTGTTGCAAGGATCGATCTTCAGGAAGAGGAATACAAAAAGGAAGATGGAATTCCTCAGAAATGCTTTGATATCTATGCAGAACAGAAAAAAGAGCTTCTTGCCTTAAAAGAAAAATTCGGGGCAGTCGTAGCAGTCGAACAGCTGATAGGATAGAAGCTGCATATTAACGTACAGCTTTCAGCTGTCAGTTAAAAAAATAAGAGCCGGTTCAGGAATTAAAGAACCGGCTTTTTTTATTGCATCACTTATTTATCTGAAATCAGGCGCCGATGCATCCGTAATGGAATCAATGTGAGGAAGATAGGGCTTAATATCTATTACCGGTGTCCCGTCAAAGGCCTCGGTCTTACTTACACGGATAATATTTTTATCTATCGAAATAATCGAAGGTATAAACAGAGCAACAGGATTAGGTCTGACAGGCGCCCTTGTGGCAAAAATACCTGTCAGAGGATTGTCCTTATTATGCCTGGGATGAACCTTTAAAAGACTTCTGTCCTTTTCATTATCGCTTTTATGGAACCATACAAGCAGAATCAGGTGGGAGTATTCTTCCAGTCCGTGTATTGCCTCTTCATACTGAGGCAGTATTTCTATCACATTACAATCATCCTGATCCCTTACATAGCCAATGGGATTTATTTTATATGTCATTATTTCTCCTGAAACAGATAAAAATATATCAATATTTTTTAATACTTTTAGTAAAGTATACACACCTGAAGAAGAATATTAAAAAACAGCTAAACGGGTCAAGTTTGAAAAGAAGCCGGAAATAATCTTATTTACAGCAAACAATTTCCAGTATCTGACAGACCGGATATCAACACTCAAAAAGAAGGTACATTTTTTGCATGGATGATAAAAAAACAGACAAAGCAGCTGAAGTGGAAATTAACCTGTCAACATATACAGATTCGGCTTTTATAAGAGATTTAAGTGCAAAAGCCTTTAAGCCCTTTGGGGATTATGGCGATGTAGTACTTAACTGGTACCTGTCAGACCGGAGTATAACAGCTGTTGCCAGACATGACCGAACACCTGTCGGATTTTCGATGGTAAGCAGACCCCTCAGCAGGTATGACATGAATAACGCCAGTGAACTGCTCGCCATCGGCATAGACCAAGAATGGCAGGGAAAAGGTATAGGAAAACTGCTTCTGGCTGAAATTGAAGAGGCTGCAAAGGATGCAGGAATAATGACAATATTCCTTCATACGGCAGTTGAAAACAGAAATGCACGGAAACTGTTTTCCGATTCAGGTTACGGAATATGGCAGATAAAAAGAAAGTTTTACCCGGAAGGGCAGGATGCCTGCGTTATGGCAAAAAGACTTTATGCTGCCTGATCAACATTATCAGACCTGTGAAATATTATCATTACCGTTAGTTATCTGACGGTAAGATGTTTACTGTCCTGAAAAAACAATAACAATTTTAGTTTTTCCGGACATAAAAGCTCATTTTTGGGAGGAATCAGGGTATGGCACAGATAGACGCCTTTTTTAAACTAATGAATGAACAGGGGGCATCGGACCTCCACCTTGTAACAGGCCAGCAGCCGGTTATACGTATCAACGGAGAGCTGACCAGAATCAAGTATAAAATTCTCGAAAATGATCCTTTAAAAGAGATGCTTTACGAAATTGCCCCGGAAGACAAGGTAAAACTGTTTGAAGAAACAGGAGATGTTGACTTTGCATATGAAATTCCAGGTCTTGCACGCTATAGGGCCAATTTCTTTGATCAGAAATACGGAATTGCGGCAGTATTCAGGGAAATCCCCTCAGAGATCCTGACCTGCGAACAGCTCGGACTTCCGCCGGTAGTACAGAAACTGGCATCACTGCCAAGGGGACTTGTACTTGTTACAGGTCCTACGGGAAGCGGTAAATCAACAACACTTGCAGCAATAATAGATGAAGCCAACAGAACAAGAAAAGACCATATTCTCACAGTTGAAGACCCAATAGAATTTGTTCATAAAAGTAAAGAAGCCGTAGTTAACCACAGGGAAGTCGGCCTTCATACAAGGTCCTTTGCAGCAGCTCTGAGAGGCGCACTCAGGGAAGACCCTGATATTATCCTGGTTGGAGAAATGCGTGACCTTGAAACTATCAGCCTTGCAATTGAAGCCGCATCAACAGGTCACCTTGTATTCGGTACCCTTCATACAAGCAGCGCGGCAAAAACAGTGGACCGTGTTATCGAAGTTTTTCCGGCCAATCAGCAGGAGCAGATCAGAAACACCCTCTCGGACGGTTTAAGAGCCGTTATCGCCCAGAACCTTTTTAAACGTATTGACAGAAAAGGCAGGGTAGCTGCACTGGAAATCATGATTGCAATTCCGGCAGTAAGAAACCTTATAAGAGAGGCAAAGACCTTTCAGATACCTTCAGCCATGCAGACAGGTAAAAAATACGGAATGCAGACACTTGATGACGCAATTATGGCACATCTTCAGGCAAAGCGTATCAGCCCGGATGATGCATACGCCAAGTGCAACAACAAGGATACCTTCAGACCTTATCTCAAAAATCCGCCGACTGATTTTACAGATGCATAGTCCGGAACTGATAAGGTAAACAAAACGGTAAAAAGAGGAGTAACAACCCATGAAGAAACAGCAGCTCGACAATATATTAACTTCGATGCTGGAATCACACGAAGGTGTTTCCGACCTTTTAATGACTGTGGACAAGCCCTTTCAGGTTGAAGCATCAGGAGTATTACTGCCCGTAAACCTTAATCCGCCCATAGAGTCACTAACACCTTACCAGGCAGAGGTTTTTGCCCTCAACCTGATCAATTCGGACAGGCGGCTTACAAGGGCTCTTGTAAGAGAAGGCTCATGTGACTCATCCTATCAGCTGGCAGGAAAGGCCCGCTTCAGGGTCAACACCTTTTCACAGAAGGGATATTACTCAACTGTAATGAGGCAGCTTGCAACAAGAATCCCCACTATTGAAGAGCTTAATCTCCCGGAAGCCTTTAAAAAAATGACAAAGGAAAGAAACGGGATAATCTTTGTGACAGGGGCAACCGGAAGCGGTAAATCAACATCACTTGCAGCAGTACTGAATGAGATAAACGAAGATCAGTCGGTTCATGTGGTTACCCTTGAGGACCCTGTAGAATTTGTGCATGCACAGAAAAAGGCAACATTCAACCAGAGGGAACTCGGGCATGACTTTGATTCATTCGCCTCGGGCCTGAGAGCCGCCCTCAGGCAGGCTCCCAAAGTAATCCTTGTTGGTGAAATGAGGGACAGGGAGACTGTCGAAATCGGTCTTTCAGCAGCAGAAACAGGTCACCTTGTTCTTACCACACTTCATACTGTTGATGCAGGCCAGACAATAAACAGAATCGTGGGTATGTTTGAACAGGAAGAGGAAAAACAGATAAGAATCAGGCTTGCCGACACGGCCAGATGGATCGTCTGCCAGAGACTGCTTCCAAAGGTAGGCGGCGGCAGACAGGCAGCCCACGAAATCATGGGATCAAACCTCCGCATAAAAGATACGATTTTAAACGGAGAATCCGAAGGAAAAACATATTACGAGATCATAGAAGGAAGCAGACCATTCGGCATGATGACCTTTGACCAGAGCATTGTTGAGCACTACAAAGGCGGAAGGATATCTGAAGATACAGCCATAAGCTATGCATCGAGGAAAGGTGTTGTAGGCAGGATGATTGACACGGTCAAGTCCGAAAGAGGCGAAAAAACAACAGAGATAGAAGGACTCACTATCGATGATCAGTACAGCAAAAAGAAACATTAAAAACGGGTCCAGGAGGCTGACATGGAAGTAAACTGCAAGGAATGCAATGCGAAACTTAATATCCCTGATGAGAAGATCCCGAAGGATCAGCAGGTAAGCATAAGCTGCCCCAAGTGTAAAAACAGGATCATAATAGAACCGTCGAATAACAGCAGCAGTTCAACTGCGGATCATGGGCTGATCCCCCTTGAAGAAAACGATGAGGACCTTGCCCTTGAATATTATGAAGATACGGAACTTGCACTTGTACTTACGGATGATGCAACCGCAGAAAAAATAAGATCATCCATTGAGGAAAAAGAATACAGGGTGGTCACCACTCCCACTGTAAGAGAAGCTCTTTTAAAGCTAAGGCTTCATCATTTTGACCTGATTGTGCTTTCGGAAAATTTTGACGGACAGGAAGACCTTGCAGGAGGACCTGTAATGAACTACCTTAACCACCTGTCAATGTCCACCAGACGCAATATCTTTCTTACCCTTATCGGCAGCAGATTTAAAACAATGGACGAAATGATGGCATATTCATTAAGCGCCAACATGGTTGTAAATATTAAAGACCTTGAAAGCTTTCCGGTTCTGCTCAAAAGGGGAATACAGGAGTATAAAAAATTCTATAAAGTCTTTCTCGATACACTTGAAGAAGAAGGAAAAATTTAAGACCGGCGTTTAAAAAACGCCCCTTGGATCAACGGCACAGTCAAGTATATACGCGCCTTTTACAAGGGAAAGATTTTTTTTCCAGATTTTTTTCAACCTGAGGATATCCTCTGACTCGCCAAGCGCCCAAACAGAACCGCCTGCACCTGCACCGGCAAATCGGGCGCCGCACCCGGCTCTTACAGCATCCTTTATAATTTTATCCGTCTCAGGGATCAGGGCATCCGGAGTAATCTTTTTCCTGATTTTCATTTCCTCCCTGACAAGTTTTACCGACTCAGGCCAGTCCATTTTTTTAACCGAAGAAACAAGCTGCCTGATCACATTATTAGCCTCTATCCAGCCGTTCCTTGTTTTTCCGCTTAAAAAATTATTTAGCCATATTCTGTTTGTTGTGGCTGACACATGCCATTTGCCGCTGTATGCCACCAGTATTCTTTCCGAAAGATCTTTAATACCCTTACCATCAAGCAGTTTTTCTCTTATAACGGGCTCTGACCTGCTGCTGTAGTTCCACCGCCATCCGTTCACACCGCCGTAAACTGCTGCAGCCTGATCCTGCATACCGCAGTTTCCGCCGCTGATACCGTCTTCAAGGTGATACCCAAGGTTGAGGATGTCCTTTCTGGATAAACACTTTTTACCTGATAAAATTTTATTAAGTTTCGAAAGCGCCGTTATAAGCGCAACAAGAGCAGTGCTTGAACCTCCAAGGGCAGACCGTACAGGCGACTCGGAATGAATCTTTACCTCAAGTCCGCTGAATCCGAAATAATTGACTGCAGCAAAAAAAATACCAAACTGCCCGGCAAGATCCATTTTGCCGCTTTTATACTTAACACCTTCAGGAAAGCCCTCGGATGTTATTTTTACCATTCCCGCCTTAAAGGGCAAAAGAGAAACATGAGTCCTGAGGTTAAGGGCAATATTAAAGGTCGAAGGGCTGTATTTTTCAAAGGCAAGCGCCATTGCCTTTATATCCCAGGTTCCTCCTGCATCAATCCGGCATGGAGCTGATGCTTTCACCTTATTGTTTTTGAGAATCTCTTTCACACAGATTTCGAATGACATTCACTACCTTTTAATTACAGGGGAGGAGTCCACTTATTTGTGTATGCATCATATGACCAGCAGTCTACCAGGGCTTTCCTGGATGTAAACTGGGGATTCTTGGCCCACATAAGCATCTGCTCATGGGCATCCTTTACTTTTCTGAAATCTTCTGCATTTCCGCCCATATCAGGATGATGAATCCTTGCCATTTTTTTGTAGGCGGATTTTATTTTGGAGGTTTTTTCCTCTGAAATAATTTCTTCCAGCTTCAGCTTCAGCCGTTTAAAGGATTCCCTTTCTTCCTTTGAAAGACGCGGTTTCTTTTTACAGTCAGGTCTTATGGTTTTTATGGAGATATTGCTGTCGCAGTTTTTCCTTAAAAGACATAGACTTGCAAAACTCCGTGACTTGTTATCACCGATAATATCATACCATTCCTTGCCGGAATCAAGAATCAGCTTTTTCAGATCATCTGCAGGTTTTTTCCCTAATCTTCGAATATGACTGAACCGGGATATATCGGTTGACCATGCAGGTAAGATATCAAGAATTACATGATTATGATTAAATGAAAAGGATGCATATCTCGCATTAAAAGTACTTAGCAAACCGCTTGAAAGAGAAAGAACCCACATAATCTGCTTTCTGCATTCGGTTGAACAGTACCGCCTTCTTGCATCCAGACCCGGTTTTCCGCAGGCCAGACATTTTTTTACCTTTTTTTCGGTTGTATTCTGCTTTAAAAGCTCAAATTTTGCCATTTTCTTACTGAAAAAAATTATCATTCATAATAAAAATAATGCGCTGGAGATACCAGACAGCATAGCCCGTGAATAATACCTGTTCATATCTTAATAATCAACCCGTTTAGCCTGTTGTTTTTATATTCTATTGACCAATTAAAGCTCTTTTTCTATACTCCCTCAACGCAGCAAAAAAATTATACAGGATAACCAGCTCAAGGCTTTACAGGATTAAACCGATAGGTTAATACAAACGGTATCATTTTTACAGACAACTCTGACCGAGTCCTGGATCTGATAGAAATTGATATAACGGAATGAGCCTGAAAGGAAATTTTATATGTTTTTTACAAGGAAAATCTCAGTCCATTTCCTCTTGATAACAGCCTTAATGTTTGCAGGGTGCAGAACAATGGACAGGAACACTCCCTCAGCCATTGAAAACCCCGTATCCGAAATACAGGAAAACCTGACGCCCGATCAGGCTGACAGTATATCTTCTGCATCTGCAGAAACAGCAACAAATACTGAAGCAGAAGAAACCGCAGAGGAAACTGCTCCAAAGACCTCCCAGACTACTGCAGCTGCAGACCCTCTGACTGATCAGGAGCTCATTGATCTTGCTCTTGAATACTGCCAGACTTCAAATGGATTCTGGGAACAGGGAGACCTTGAAAACGCAATCAGAAGCCTTGATGAAGCCTATTCCTATGCCCTGCAGATAAACAATGAAGCAGGCCCCGATATAATTCAGCAGCTTGAAGATGTGCGTATCGCAATTGCAAAAAAAACTCTTGAAGTCTATTCATCAAGATACACAACAGCAAACGGTTTTCATAAAGCCATTCCCCTTGTTATGAACGCCCATGTTCAAAAGGCAATAAACCTGTTCAAGGGAAAAGAAAAAAAATGGTTTCTTAAAGTGTATGCACGGTCAGGCAAATACAGACCGGCCATTGTAAGAGAGCTTAAAAAAGCCGGCCTGCCCGAAGAACTGTCATGGCTTCCCTTTATAGAAAGCGGCTTCAGTACAAAAGCCCACTCCAGCGCAAGGGCACTTGGCATGTGGCAGTTTATTGCCTCAACAGGTTATAAATACGGTTTAAAAAGGGATACCTGGATTGATGAAAGAATGGACCCGGAAAAAGCAACTCAGGCAGCTATAGCCTACCTTAAAGAGCTGCACAGAATATTCGGAGACTGGACAACAGCCCTTGCAGCATATAACTGCGGTGAAGCACGGGTTTTAAGAGTGATAAAATCACAGAAAATCAGCTACATGGATAATTTCTGGGACCTTTATGAAAAGCTGCCGAGGGAAACAGCCTTTTACGTACCAAAATTCATGGCGGTGCTTTATATATTGAACGATCCGTCGGCCTACGGAATCAGCCTTCCGCCGCTGGAAGACGAATTACTGATCGAAAAAGTAAATATAAACAAACAGCTGCATCTTAAAACCCTGGCAAACGAAATGAATGCAGACTACAAACTGCTTAAGGAACTTAATAGCGAACTACGCCAGGATGTTACACCGGGAGATGCATACATATTAAAGGTTCCGGAAGGTAAAAAAACAGTTATCCTTGCAAAACTTGAGGGAATCCCAGCCTATATTCCTCCTGTTCCGGCCTATGTTATTCACAGGGTCAGAAACGGAGATTCCTTATCCGTAATTGCGGACAGATATAAAACATCCATCAAATCAATTATGAACATGAACGGCCTTAAGAGTAAAAACTACCTGAGGGCCGGCTGGAAGCTTAAGATACCTACAGGTAAATACACCTCTGCGCCTGCATACTCTGCTGCGCCAGACACACCCACAAAATACACGGTAAAAAAGGGAGACTCTCTCTGGAAAATTGCCGAACGCTTCGGCACTACTGTAAAATCAATAAAAACGGCCAACGGGTTAAGCAGTTCATGGCTTAAAATAGGTCAGGAACTTACCATATCCCAGAGTGCTTCCGGCACAAAAAGCGCTGACGGACAAAACTATACTGTAAAACGGGGAGATTCACCATACCTTATAGCAAAAAGACATGGAATGAACCTCTATGAGTTTTTAAAAATAAACAGCCTTACACCTGACAGCACAATATTTCCGGGACAGGAAGTAAAGGTAATCCCGAGGTAGTTCTTGCAGCAGCACTTACAATATCTAACAGCGGGATGACATCAATGTCCGTACTCACCGGTCTGGACCTGATCCAGAATAATAAACTTAAAAAGTACAGAGGAAGCCGTACAGGCCTCCTCTCAAACCAGGCATCCGTAACAAAGAACCTTGTCCACGCAAAGGATGTTCTGTCAAATATTTCAGGGGATGACCTTAAGGCACTTTTCGGACCACAGCACGGTTATGCAGGTGAAGATCAGGACAACATGATTGAAACCGGCCATGCGCTGGATAAAGCCCTTAAAATACCTATATTCAGCCTTTACAGCGAAACAAGACAGCCCTCGCCCGATATGATGGACCTTATAGACATCATGATCATTGATATGCAGGATGTCGGCACAAGGGTCTACACCTTTGCCTCCACCATGCTCAACTGCATGAAGGCTGCAGCGAATAGCGGTAAAAAGATCGTAATACTCGACAGGCCCAACCCTCTTGGAGGAGATGTCATGGAGGGTAACCTCCTTGAACCGGAGCTCCATTCCTTTGTAGGACCGTGGCGCATCCCCATGAGGCACGGCATGACAATGGGAGAACTGGCCCTGCTTTTTAACAGGGAGCTCTCAATAGACTGCGACCTTGAAATAATTAAAATGGAGGGATGGTCCCGTGATATGCTATGGGATGATACAGGCCTTCCATGGGCAGTCCCCTCACCCAATATGCCGATAGCAGAGACAGCATATGTATATCCGGGCCAGGTAATATGGGAAGGCACCGAGCTGTCCGAAGGCAGAGGAACATGCCGCCCCTTTGAAATGTTCGGAGCACCCTACCTTGACACAGAACAGATAAAGAAAAAAATCCCCGATGACTTTTTAACAGGCTGCCTTCTGAGGGATATATCATTCAAGCCGACATTTAATAAATGTGCCGGAAAAATCTGCAGAGGATTCATGATCCATATCCTCAACAGACAGACTTTTCGTTCATATGAAACAGCAATCGCTGTTTTACATACAATAATCAGCATCCATAAAGATGATTTCAAATGGAAAGAACCGCCCTATGAATATGAGTATGATAAAAAACCGATAGACCTTATACTCGGCAGTTCTACCTTACGGGAATCTCTGGAAAAGGGGGATGATTTATTTAAGCTCAGGAATGAATGGACATCGGCCTGTGAGGAGTTCGGACAAATACGAGGGCAGTATCTTCTGTATTAATAGTTACAGCTCAGACTTTTACTCAAGCCGGCTTAAAACCCCACCCCGGTCTTAAGCTGACTGTCAAAACTTTTTTTTGCGGCCTTAAAAACAAATAAACCATGTACGCAACATGGTTATATATCTTTAATGATTTGATAATGCAGACTGATACTTTTTTCTTTTACGTTACAAGCATACTGGTATTATCTTATATAAAGTCAATAAACTCTCTTTAACCTTATTCATAACAAGATGACTATTTCTTTTTTCCGCCGCTTGCTATCCACTCATCAATTGCATTCTTATCAAAGCGCCACACACGTCCTATTCTGATAGCAGGAATTTTATCTTCTGCAGCATATTTGCATATGGTTATCTCGTGGAGCTTAAGATATTTTGCTAGTTCTTTTGTTGTCATTATCTGTGGCATGGTAAACTCCCTGTTTGCATGATATAGATTAACGAAATAATCGAAAAATCCGTATTGTTATTTATAATACCTTAAAGGTAGAAAGTCAATACAATAAATGGTCAACAGTGGGTAAAGTTATCCTATATTAATATTATTTATATATAGCAGGTTAATACATAATATACTATGTATTATTAAGTAAAATTATAATAATAAGCCTGTAAATTTTAATTATTTCAGCATCCGGATATTTCAGGCACTGAAATAATAAGCAAAATATCGACAGGTTAACCGAAAAGTCAGAATATTATAGATAAAAATTATTTTCGGGATAAATTAAGGGAAAAAGATAAATTTAATCCATTGCATCCAGTTTTTTCTGTGCAATCGCCGCTTCCGGTGATTTAGGATAGGTTTTTATAAGATTTTTTAAAATTATCTTCGTACTGGTAAGGTCATTAATAGCCTTCATTGCAACAGCCTGTTTCAGCATTGCGTTAGGCACCTTGTTTCCATCAGGATATTTTTTGATGACATCCTGAAATGCAAGTATTGCGGTCTGGTACTGTTTGAGCCCCATCAGACACTCACCGATCCAGAACTGCGCATTATCTGCAAGGGTCGACTTAGGATAGGTATCCAGAAATGATTTAAAACCTGTTAAAGCCTGTTCATAATTCTGAGCATTAAAAAGATCAAGGTTGGACTCGTACAATGCAACGTCATTTGGTTTCTGTTCTGTGCTGCCAGGCGCACTGCCTATAGCAGGTGTTCCGCCCAGGGCAACCTCATTGCTTCCGGGCTTAATATACTCAAAGGGTTCAAGATTGAGATAGTAGTGATGATAATTCACCATCTTTTCAAGGCTTTCTATCTTTTCCTTTAGCTTTCCAACCTGGGATTTGGCATCTTCATTTTCACCAAGCTCTTTTTCATAATTATGCTTAAGTAAATGCTCGTTATCCTCAACTCTGCCCGAAAGGTCTGTTATTTCTTTTTTAAGAGCTTCGATTTCAAGCATAATATCAGCCTGACTTGCATTTACCGCGTCTATTTTTGCGGCATTTGACTCCTTCAACTCGGAAGTTGTCTTCTGCAGAGCAGCTATCTGATCATTTGTATACTTCATATACTCCTTGTCGTACACACATGATGAGCATAAAAAAAGGAGCACTGCAATAGAGCACCCTGATATCAGCCTGATTTTATTTGAGGATATTGTATTCATCTGCTTATATGAAAAGGAATTTAAGGACTGAACCGTATTTAACATACAGATCAGCCCTTAAAAAGTTAAAGACAAGTTTTTACATTAATCCATTAATGTGAATTCATCACGGCGATTCTGTGACCATGCTGCTTCGTTATTACCGTCAACAGCAGGCTGCTCTTCTCCAAAGCTGACCGTTGCAATTCTGCTTGAGGAAATACCTGAAGCACTCAGGTATTTGGCTGCAGCTTCAGCTCTTTTTGCGCCAAGTGCGAGGTTGTACTCTGTACTGCCCCTGTTATCACAATGACCGCCTATTTTTATTTTATATTCGCTGTTCTCATTCAGCCATTCGGCTTTTTTATCAAGCACAGCCTGAGCTTCGGGTTTCAGTTCTGAGCTGTCATAGTCAAAGTAGATTTTTTCATCTTCCATATCTGCTTTTGCCTGACGGGCAGCTTCTTCTTTTTCTCTTTCTATTCTTTGTCTTTCAGCTGCAGCAGCGTCCTCTTCTGCTTTTCTCCTCGCATCTTCAGCTGCCTGCTTTTTAATCTCTTCCTGCCTCTTAATTTCGTTCTGGGCATCAATTTCTTCCTGTGTAGGACCGTCCGGTTCCGGCGGAACCCTCACCTGGCTACATGCAGATGTAAGAAAAAGTGATGCAGATATTAACCCAACTAATAACATACCGGTCATGGATTTTTTAATCATATTATCCCCCTGAAAAATTTTGAGTTTAATATTGATGGAACATTCTTTTTTCAACCTGAACATTATATTTTCAGATTGCAGATAATCAGTTTTAACTGTTTTATTAAATTTAGAATAAACAGTCAAATAATAAATAAATATTTAACAACAGCCCATAAGGCAATATTTAAGGGCTTTTTCTGAAAGCTGAACCCTGAGCGCTGGCAGCTTTTTTATTCTAACGGCGACCATGAAGGCGCTGTTTCTTCGCCCTTAAAATAGGTAATGCGTCTCTGGTTGTAGCCGTAGGCGTTCATAATATAAAGGTGATAACCTCCCGACCTGTTGGAGCTGAATACAATATACATCCCGTCAGGAGACCAGCAGGGGTCCTCGTTATTTCCGTCACTGTCCGTAAGCTGCTTAAGTCCTGTTCCATCTGGGTTTATGGTGTAGATATCATGTTTTCCCTTGGTAATACCGTCAAAGGCTATCCTGCCTTTGCTCGACCATACCGGGCTTGTTGCCTCATTAAAATCAAATGTTATTCTCTCCTCTGAACCGGTTTTAAGATCCTTGACATATACCTGTGAAAGACCGGATCTTCCGCTGGTAAACACAATTTTGCTGCCGTCAGGAGACCTTGAGGAAGAGATATCAATGCCGCGGTGCCCAACCAGTTTTTCTTTAATTTTTCCGTTCAGATCAACATTATATATATCAGAGTCACCCTTCCGGTTTAGAGTAAGGTCAAGGCTCTTTCCGTCATTGGCCCAGCTCCCGCTGAACCCCTCTTCCGAACCGGAAACCTTCCTGATCTTTCCTGAAGAGATATCTTTTACATAGAGTCCGGCCTGATCTTCTCTGTAGGAAGTAAATACAAAACGCCCGCCCTTTGGAGACCACCTGGGAGACAGGGCTATGCTTTTATCAGAAGTGATTCTCTTTATGTTATAGCCGTCGAAATCGCACATATAAATTTCTTTGTTTCCGGTACTGTTATTAACAAAAAGAAAACTGCTGCCGAATACGCCTTTCTGGCCTGTAAACTTGAGGATAATATCATCTCCTATCCTGTGCATGAGTTCACGGTAGTCATCCACCTTTCCCAGATACCGTTTACCAAAAACCTGCTTGCCTAAAACAGGATCGTAAAGCCTGACAGTTACTTCAAGATTGCGTCCTATGCAGGTGTAAGCACCCTTTATAAGCAGCTCTGTACCTATGAGGGACCAGTTTCTAAAATTAATACTGTCTGATGTTATACCGTCACCGTCTCCGCCGAGAAAGGAATTTTTATCCATGGGCAGAAAATAACTGCTCAAATCCAGGTCGCCTGATATCACCTTTGGAAGCTGCTCTGAAAACCCGGGGTTTTCATTTGCATCCGATAGATTTTTAAAATCAGGGATTGCGACTTTCCATTTTCTCTGGGCAGGACTGCTTACATCGATGATTATCTTCCCAAAGGAAACAGAGGGGAAAATAAAGAGCGCAAGCAGACAAAGCAGAAATAAATTTGTAAGATTATTCAAGGTCTCTGAGATTAAAATTGATTTCAAGTTCTTCATAGGTTCCTTTAAATCCTTCATATAGTGGTGGCAGAGGTTTTGCCTTTTCGATTGCTTTTAAAACCGATTCATCAAAAACACTGTTTTTTGAACGCCTGACTAATTTAGTATTAAGGACTGTTCCATCTTTACTGACCTTGAGCAGGACCACGGCTTCTATGTTTTTCTGATTTCCCAGCGCATCAGGATATACCCAGTGATTTTTTATCTGCGACTCCACCTGTACCTGATACATTCTTGTAGCCAGGCTGACGTTCGAAGAACTTTTACCTGATGCCTTTCCTCCGGGAGTACCGGTTTGGGGACCGGCTTTTTTTTCGAGCCCTGCAATAGCCTTTTCAAGATAATCGGAATCATCGGTCTTTACTTTTTTATCTATTCCCGAGATGGCTTTCTCCAGCAGTTTATCCGAGCTGAGCTTACCTGTTTTGGGTTTTGAATCATTTCTTTTAGAAATTCTTCTCGCTACATTGACTTTGTTTTCCTTTTTTGAGGGGGTGTATATACGCCTTGCCTGGCGGCTGTCGGAGGGTACTGTTCTGGTCACTGAGCCCTGAGAATCTGAAAAAGCAGCTGCCCCCTCAGACCGGCTTATTTCCGATGGGCTCACAAGGTCTACCTCATATATAACTTTATTCATAAGGATGCCGTCTGACCTGCTGCTGCACGGTCCCAGAAAAAAAGAGGAAAATATTATGCCATGCAGCACAAGAGAAAGGATGAGCATGGGCCGCCACTTATCCCCTGTCTGCTCAAGATCTCTGCTTATAGCCATGGTTATTGCCACCGGACAAATCCTTTATTTCTTTTCTACCGGATCGCTGATCATCCCCAGCTTTTCAATACCTGCAGCTCTGACCCTGGCTGCAATTTTAAGTATAAACCCGTATGGGACTTTTTCATCCGCACTCAGCAGAAGCTCTTTGTTTTCTCTGAACTTCATTATGCCTTTAAGTCTTTCATCAAGCTCTTCAAATGGAATCTTTGTCTTTTCAATACTGATCTCAAGTTTTTTCGTAACAGTCAGAATAAGCGGGTCCTGCTTTGTCTTAAGTTCCTTTGCTTCTGTCTTTGGAAGATTAACATCCACTCCCTGAATCATAAGAGGGGCAGTTACCATAAATATAATAAGCAACACCAGCATAACATCAACAAATGGTGTTACATTTATTTCGGACATCAACTTTTTTTTGCCGCCGTTTCCGCTCATCATTGTCAAAGGTACTCCATTTTATACTTTTATTCTTCTTCAGCTGCGCCGTTTTTTAAAGACTGGCGCACAACAAGGGATAAAAAGTCTGCTGAAAATATTTCCATCTCGGTACCCAGCTCGGCTGTTTTGCTGCTGAAAAAATTATAGGCCATTACGGCAGGTATTGCAGCAAAAAGACCCACTGCAGTAGCGATAAGAGCTTCGGATATACCGGGAGCTACAACTGCAAGGCTTGCTGACCCGCTTAAGCCTATTCCCCTGAATGATTCCATAATTCCCCAGACAGTACCGAAGAGACCGATAAACGGAGCAGTGTTTCCGGTTGTAGCCAGGACCGGAAGCATTTTTTCCATTCTGCTGGTCTCGTGTATGGCGGATCTTCTAAGAGATCTTTCTACAGCTTCCGAGATACCGTTTGTCTCTGCGCCCTGCCCGTTCCCGTTTCCCTGGAGCTTTTTTATTCTTATAAGCTCTGCATATCCCCTTTGAAACATCTGGGCCACAGGGCTGTACATGAGCTCTTTGCTCTCTTTATAGATATTGGAAATTTCGGAAGAATCCCAGAACAGATCAAGAAAATAGGCTGTTTCCTGCTTTGCATTTCTGAAATATCTGAATTTGATAAAAATGATGGTCCAGGATGCAACGGAAAAACCGATTAAAATAAAAAGTACCAGCTTAACAATAAGGCCGGCATCACCGAACATCTGAAAAATACCGCTTCCGGAACCTGTATTAGCGCTTACAGCGGCTGGAATCACAAGCGTGGGTAAGTCAGGCAAAATATTCATGCTAAAGTCCTTGTTATAGAAATTGTACTGTTATCAGCATATAAACAGTCATATCATGATGCAAGTTTTAAATATCAACTAATAATAACAGAAAATTTGCAGGATATTATCATATTCTGCTATTATATGTAAAATTTCGTTCAAAAATTATTGCTAACATATTAAAAACAATATATCAGCAGGAATCGAATATATACCCTGCTATTGAAAAAATCAAACCATCATATTGTTGTGCCGCAGGCCGGTTAACCCGGCAAACAGCATCATTATTTAACGGCACATGGAAAAGAGAGGAACATGGAATACAGAGTTAACATAGATGAAGCAAACGAGACAAAATCCGGTTTTTCAAAATTTATAGACGGAAAAGACAACCGTCTTGTTAACAGGGTCGGAGCATTTGCTTCGCTTTTTAAAATCGATACAAGCAGATACCCGGACCCGCTCCTCGTTTTAAAAACCGAAGAGCCCGGAACAAAACAGATCCTTGCCTTTAAAAACGATAAAATAGAGTCAGTCTGCTTTGACATGATAAATCACCTCATTAATGACTGTGTTGTTATGGGCGCAGAACCTCTTGCAGTGCAGGACCTTGTTGTATGCGGAAAGCTTGAAAAAGAAACCGTAACCCGTATTGTCTCGGCAATTTCGGAAATATGCACGGAAAACGAATGCGTACTTACCGGGGGAGAAACAACCGAACAGCCGGATATTCTTCCTCCCGAAACATATATACTCGGCTCAAGTATTATAGGGATCGTAAACTCGGATAAGGTAATAGACGGCACAAAAATTAAACCAGGGGATTCAGTTATTGCAGCAGGCTCTTCAGGCCCGCACACAAACGGGTACACCCTGATAAGAGATTTACTTTCAAAATCACCTGAACTGGCAGATAAAAAGCTCGGTGATAAAACATTTCTGGATGCAGTACTTGAGCCTCACCGCTGCTATTATAAGTCCATTAAAAATCTGTTTAACGGTCTGGTTACAGGATTTGCCCATATTACAGGCGGCGGCATAAAAGAAAATCTTAACAGGATTCTTCCCTCTAACGTTGATGCGGTTATTGATCTTAACTGTTATAAACCGCAGCCGGTATTCTGTGTTATCCGTGAAGCAGGAAAAGTATCTGATGAAAACATGCTTAGAACCTTTAACCTTGGCGTCGGGCTGGCAATAGTATGCCCCGAAGAAAATGCAGAAGAAGTATTACGCATACTTGAAAAATCAGGAGAAGACGCATACAGGATTGGAAAAGTTACAGAAGGTTCAGGAAAGGTGGAGTGTATCAACAGGGTGAATTACACAATTTAAAAAAAAGCAGGGGGATAATAAAATGAGAAAAAGTTTATCAGCAGTTATAATACCCGTATTTGTCATTTTATCTTTAATCTGTATTGTCACTTCACAGGCTCAGGACACAGGTAAAAAGGACTTAAAACAGTTTTATAAAAACAACTGCGTAAAATGCCACGGGACTGACGGCTCTGCCCTTGGAGAAGACGGTAAAAAGCTCAAAGGTGAAGACTTTACAGATCTTAACTGGAGAAAAGAAACTGAAGATAAAAAAATGGTAAATGCAATCATGAAAGGCATATTTTTCGGGTTTGCCATGCCCTCATACAAAGATAAACTTACAAAAGATGAAGCTCAGTTAATGGTTAAGGAAATTGTCCGAAAAAGTGAAAAGGGTAAAGTAATAGAATAGTAAACAGAAAAGATCATTTAATAGTTGTTGAAAAAGATTTAAAAAATTTTTAAAAGAAAGAAGTGACAGGTAATTAAGTATCAATTATTATTGCCAAAATTAAATAATCATGGTTTAAAAACTGTATTTATCTGAAAGGCATCTATAAATGTTCATTAAATGCTGGGGCTCAAGAGGGTCTGTACCTGTCTCAGGCAGGGAGTACATAAAATACGGCGGAGATACTACCTGCCTTGAAATTCGGTCGGATGAAGATGATCTTATTATCGTAGATGCCGGTACTGGTATAAGACGGCTGGGCATCCAGTTGATGAATGAGAAGCGCTATTCATTTGATATGATTTTCACACATGCTCACTGGGATCATTTAATGGGTTTTCCCTTCTTTGCCCCCATTTATAATGAAAACTTTAAAATCCGGATGCAGGGCTGCCCCTTTGCCCAGAAGTTTATAGCGACAATGCTCGGAAAAGTAATGTCCCCGCCCAATTTTCCTATAGAGTATTATGAATTAAAGGCCGAGTTTGAGTACCTGCCCGAATGCCCCATAGATTTTAATATAGGCGCCATTGATATTAAACCGGTACCTCTCAGCCATCCCAATCAGGGAAGCGGCTACAGGTTTTCCGAAAAGGGAAAAGACTTTGTATTTTTAACGGACAACGAACTCGGCTTTCAGCATAAGGGAGGACTTGCCTTTGATGATTATGTTGATTTCTGCAGAGGAGCCGATCTTCTCATGCATGATGGCGAGTACACAGTAAAAGAATACCTCACAGTAAAACAGTGGGGCCATTCAACCTATATAGACACCCTTAACCTTGCAATAGAGGCTGGAGTAAAAAGGCTTGGTCTTTTCCATCTGAATCAGGGCAGATCAGACACAGCCATGGATAACATTGTTGAGCACTGCCGGCAGATAATTGATGACAGAGGTGTCGACCTTGAATGTTTTGCTGTGGGTATGGATATGGCCTTTGAGGTTTAGTTTACTCCTAAAGCACACCTTTATAAATCCTGAGCCAGTTCAAGCCCATTATTTTTTCTACGGCATCATCCCCGTAACCGTGTTTTTTCATATACTCCCTTAATGTTTTCACACCGGTAAAATCTTCCATCCCCTCGGAAATCACATTATACCCGCAAAAATCCGAGCCCAGGGCCGCATGATCAGGCCCGAATCTCTGGACCACGGTATCCAGATGAACAAATATATCTTCAACACCAGCCTCACTTACAGGCGATAGCATATTGGGGTCAAAGGTTATCCCCACAAGCCCGCCCCGGTCAGCTATCTGCTCAACCTGCTTAAGATCCAGATTTCTGGGGATATCGCATCTCTCCCGTATGCCCGTATGGGATGAAACGACCGGAACCTCAACAAGATCCATGAGCTGCCAGAAGCATGACGGATGAAGATGTGCAGCATCGATAAGAATATTATTATCAAGAAGCACACGAACAACTTCACGGCCTTCGGAAGTAAGGCCCCTTGAATGCATAACCGAATTTCCGTCTGCAAGCCGGTTTGTGCCGACATGGGTAAGGCCGACTACATATATCCCCTTTTCTCTTAAAGAACGTGCCAGGCTGTAATTACCAGTGAGAGCATCTGCATTTTCAAGGAGGAACAGAGTGCCTATAATGCCCTCATCCTCCTGAATTTTTTCGATGTCGCTTTCGCTTTTTATATGCAGCACATTTTCAAGAATCCTCTGTGTAAAATCGTAATTCTGCTGAAAATGTCTTAATGAGTTATCCCCATTATAATTATCATGACAGTAAACTGCAGTTGCAAACAGCCGCACGCCCGAGTTTATTACAGTATCAGGAGTTACAGGACCGGATTCAAGATCTTCAAAACGCCTGTCAGGAAAATGCTGCGCCATATAAAAAGGAAGATCAACATGACCGTCCACATAAAGAGTTTCGGGCCGGGCATTTTCTTTTTGAAACTCCTTTGTAAGCACTTCTATAAGATTTTCATCAGGCAATAGTATCATGCTGCTCATTCCGGTAACCTCGTTAAATTATATTAAAGCGGAAAATGTCACACACTCTTAATTCTGTAACAGCCGCTGTTCATAGAAATATTGTCGTGAAGAATACCATAAAAACTCAGAGAATCAACCTGAACCTGACGGCTAAAAATATGGAACAATCATTGCCAAATGCCCGAAATATGATTAGTTTAGTTTGATAATTCATACAATCGATAAAAAAGTGAAGGAGCTGACATGAAAAAATGGCTTACCGAGGAGCTGATTTGTCCTGAATGCCTGGCAAAAGAAGTTTCTCTGACCGTGGATATAGAAAAAGAAACTGATGAAGAAATTTTAGAAGGCAGGCTTAACTGCCCGGAATGCGGCAGGCACTATGAAATTAATGACTGTGTTGCCGTGGTAGTGCCGGAAAAAACCCTTCCCATAACAAAACACCAGGCCGGATACGGTTCTTTTTCCATGCTCCAGTCATACTTATGGAGCCATTATTCGGAATTTTTTAACGGGCCGGATGCTACGGATGCATATAAAAAATGGGCGGCAGCATTCAGCCCGCACAACGGCTGGGCCCTTGATATAGGCTGTGCAGTAGGAAGGCTCACATTTGAAATGACAAAAACACATGACAGGGCAATAGGCATAGACACTTCACTTTCATTTATAAAAGCAGCCCGAAAGCTTACAGCCGAAAAACATCTTGAGTTTGACCTTATAATGGAAGGAAAAATAACGGAAAAAAGGGCAAGCGACCTTGACCCTGATTTCAGGTATGAAAAGGCCGAATTCATTGTAGCGGACGCCATGGCCCTGCCATTTCGCTCAAAAAGATTTGCAACTGCAAGCTCTGTAAATATTCTTGAAAAAGTGCCCGATCCTTCAAAACATTTTTTAGAAGCCGACAGGGTAATGCTTGAAGAAGGTGCGCGTTTTCTTATTTCTGATCCTTTTTCCTGGGATGAAACGGTCAGTGCCCCGGAGCTGTGGCTTGGCGGCAGGAATGAAGGGCCTTTTAAAGGATTCGGCATTGATAATGTCTCCCGAATGCTCAGTGAAAAAGGAGATATCTTTTCACCTGAATTCAGAATAAAAGAGACAGGCAAGGTACAGTGGAAGATTAGAAAAACACGGAACCTGTGGGAACATATCACATCACAGTTTATTATTGCCCAGAGAAAAAAGATATAAGAGGAGATAATCGGTTTGACAGAAAAAAAGGGAATTTGCGGATTATGTTTTCACAGCCCGGGCTGCGGCGTGAATGTTCACTTTGATGCTGAAGGTAAAATCGAAAAACTCACCCCCGACCCGGAAGCGCCAATGGGAAAAGTGATCTGCCCCATGGCGGCCAGCGCAAAACAGATTATATATTCTGAAAGCAGGATAAAACAGCCTCTTAAACGAAAAGGACCCAAAGGAAAGCTTGATTTTGAGCCCATATCATGGGAAGAGGCATTTGACATTATTGCTGACAACATGAACAAAATAAAGGCAGAAAGCGGGCCCGAGGCGCTTGCATTCTACGCCGGCACAGGCACATATGAACGGGCCTTCAAGGACGCCTTTCAGCTTGGCGGATCTGAAATATACCTTGCCTCCAGCATTCTTTTTCCCTACGGTTCTCCGAACACATTCGGCGTGGGCGCACCGTGCTATACATCTCTTGGAGTTCTGGCTCCAAAGGTTACCATGGGCTGTCTTCATATAGACATGTTCTCTGATGTTGATAACTCTGACCTTATTGTTGTGTGGGGAACAGATCCTTCCACCTCAACACCGCCCGAAATGTTCCACCGAATTGCAAGAGCTGCAAAGGAAGGCGCAAAAATTATTGTTATTGATCCAAGGCAGACGGCATCTGCAAAACTTCCCGGAAGCACATGGATACCGGTAAGACCCGGCACTGACGGGGCGCTTGCCCTGGGGCTTTCCCATATCGTCATAAGAGACGGATGGGTGGATGATGAGTTTACCGAAGAATGGACACTTGGATATGATGAATTTAAAGAGTACGTAAAAGAGTTCACGCCGGAAAAGGTGTCCGGCATTACAGGTGTTCCGGTTGAAACCATTGAAGAGCTGGCAGAAGAAATTGCCGATGCGGAAGGTGCTAGCTATGTCATGTACACAGGGCTTGAGTACACCAAATCGGGAGTTCAGAACATAAGGGCAGTACAGGTACTCTGGGCGCTGGCCGGCCAGATGGATGTTGAAGGCGGACGCTGCTTTGTCCCTCCGGAAAACCAGATTAAACTTAACAGGGATCATCAGCTTAAAACTCCTGGATACGAAAAATCAATAGGCAGCGGGCATTTCCCCTTATATGCACACTACTGCGGCGGAGAACCTCATGCCAACCGGCTTCCCCGTGCAATACTGCATTCCGATCCCTACAAAATACGCGGTCTTTTTATAATGGGTGCATCCATTCTTACAGCATGGCCTGATCCTATATTATGGCAGAAGGCGTTCACCGAGCTGGACTTCATGGTATCTATAGATCTTCAGCTTACAAGGGATGCCGCATGGGCGGATATTGTGCTGCCTGCGACAACCGCCTTTGAACAGGAATCATACTGTTTTTACGGTAATGCAGTGAGGCTCCGTGAAAAAATGATAGAACCGGTAGGTGACAGTAAACCATGCTTTACCATACTTACAGAGCTCGCAGAAAAACTCGGCTACGGCGAGAGCTTTCCGGCTACAGAAATGGGCCTGCTGGATAAATCTCTTAAAGGCACAGGCATTACAAGGGAGGATCTGGAAAAAGCACCTCTTAAAGCTTACCGGAAAACACCTGAACCAATGAGATACAGAAAATGGGAGACTGGAGGGTTAAGAAAAGACGGACAGCCCGGTTTTGAAACACCCTCAGGTAAATTTGAGATCAAATCAGCAATACTGGAAGAAATGGGATATGACGGACTGCCAAAATATGAGGAGTCCTATGAAACACCGGCAAGTCAGCCCCAGATGCTAAAACGTTTCCCACTGGTACTCGGCACAGGCCCCTTTAAACCTGACATGAAATCCTGCCTGCGTGCCATACCTGACTTTATAGAAAAATATCCGGATCCAATGGTTCAGATGAATCCAAAAGATGCAGATGAAAGAGAGCTTGATACCGGGGATTCGGTTGTTGTGAAAACCGCAGGCGGTTTTGTGGAAATGAAGGTAAATGTAACAGAAGATATAATGGAAGGGTTTGTATATGCTCCGGTAGGAGGCGGCGGACCCCAGGGAACTGAATCCTGGAGAGGGGCCAATGTAAACGTTCTTACAGACCTTAAACAGTTTGACCCTATTTCAGGCTTTCCGACATATAAAACAATGCTGTGCCAGGTTAAAAAGAAAAGACGAAAACGGACTATTGTGGTTCAGGACCCGAGTCTTGGGTGTGTGGGGTAAAAGCGGGGCGCAGGGCGCATGGCTCATCCGTCTTCGCTGGAGCTTCGCCGCGACAAGAGGTGCAGGGTGAGACAAAAAAAACAATAATCGGAGACCGGAGGTCACTGTAGGGGCGAATAATTATTCGCCGTTTTTCCCATCCCTGCACACCTGGTAAAAAGTTAATTTCAGGTACTTCAGGCCAAATAAGGTTTAGGCAGATAAACACTGAGAAATAACATTTACGACCATTAAAAATAATAAAAGAATTCTATGACTGAAAAAATAAATACTCCGGAAGAAAACAAAATAAACTTCAGAAAAAAAGTCGACCCCCTGATTAAAGATTATGACTTCAATATATGCAGCACATGTGATGCCTGCATATCCGCCTGTCCTGCATCAGGGCTGGAAGATCTGGACCCTAAAAAATTTATCCTGCTTGCATCTAATGGCAAAGATGACGAACTGACCTCTACACCATGGGTATGGATGTGCAGCATGTGCAGAAGATGCACACAGGTCTGCCCCATGAATGCGGATATTGCAGAAGTTGTAGGCCTTGCACGGGAGGCCTGGACCAAAGAAGATAAACCGAGGGGTATTACAGGTTCCTGTGATATGGCCCTTAAAAGTGACACATGCAGCGCCATGGGGCTTTCCGAGGAAGACTTCAGGTATGCTGTTGAAGATACCCTTGAAGAGGTTCAGGACGAGCAGGAAGGCTGGGAAGACCTTGAAGCGCCCATTAATAAAGAGGGCGCCTATTTTTATCTTAATCAGAACTCAAGAGAAGCAGCCATGGAACCGGATGAAATGGTGCCCATATGGAAAATCCTGCATCTGACCAAAGCCGACTGGACATACGGAACAAAGGGCTGGGCAGCAGAAAACTACTGCATGTTTGCCCGGGACCTTGAAAGCTGGGAGCATATTGTAAGGGTAAAGGCAAAGGCTGTTGACGACCTGCGCTGCAGGGTCTGGCTCAATACGGAATGCGGTCATGAAATGTACGCCTTTATGGAAGGCCTGAGACGATTCAGCATACCCCATAATTTTGAAGTTAAAAGCATTGTACAGTATTACGCCCAGTGTATAAGAGAAGGAAAACTTGAAGTAAATTCGGACTGGAACGAAAATCTTAAAGTAAAGTTTACAGTCCAGGACCCATGCCAGCTTGTAAGAAACTCTTTTGGAGACCCTGCAGCAGAAGACCTCAGATATGTTATCAAGGCTGCAGTAGGTGAAGATAACTTTATTGATATGACTCCCAACCGCTTGGATAATTTCTGCTGCGGAGGCGGAGGAGGGTATCTTCAGTCAGGTTACAACGATGCCCGCTATAAATTCGGGGCAATAAAGTTTGACCAGATAAAGGCAACAGGCGCTGACTACTGCATCACACCATGTCATAACTGCCACTCACAGATTCGTGATCTTAACGAACATTATGAAGGCGGATACAATACAGTCCACCTGTGGACAATTATTTGCCTGGCTCTGGGATGTCTGGGAGAAAATGAAAGAACCTACCTGGGACCTGATCTTGCTGAGGTTGGATTGTAGCAAAGAAAATAGAAAGGTTCGAATTTAATATTGGGGAAGTAAGAAAAGCTCTATTTCACCACAGAGAACACAGAGGACACGGAGAAAAGCATTTATTTAAAAAAACAAATAATGCTTTTCTGTTTTTGTCCTTCTTCGCGTCCTTTGCGTCTTTGCGGTTCAGCGTTTAATATAAAGCACCAGCCTTTTTAAGGCGCTCTACTACTCTTTCCTTACCAAGAGCTATAAGCAGTTCAAAAATCCCCGGGCCGACCGCCTGCCCGGTAACTGCTGTACGTACACCGTTTATAAGTACTCCGGCCTTTACACCCTGCTCTTCGATCATTGCGCGCATAATATCTTCGATCTCTTTTTCACCAAAACCTTCCATTGCTGAAAATTTTTCTGCGAGCTCCGGAAGCATTGTCTTCAGGATCTCATTTTTTAACAGATTTTTATTAACAGCTTTTTCTTCAAACTCAAAATCATCAGAGAAAAACGCTTTACCCAGTGTTACAAAATCGGTTGTGTAGTGGTATCTTTCTCTTAAAAGATCAATGGTGCTGTTAAACCATTCTTTTTTTGCTCCTTCATAATCAGCATCCCATATGCCTGTGCTTTCAAACTCAATCTTTACATAGGGTGCAAGCTCTTCTACAGGCATGTTTTTTATGTAATGGGAATTTATGCTTATGGCCTTGGGGTCCGTAAAAAACTTTGGATCGTCAGCCCTGATATCAAAAACCGAGTTGGCTTTATTTAATCCGCCAAGAGAAAACTTTTCGATCAGTTCATCCCTTGAAAAAATCTGCTGAGACTCTGATGTTGACCAGCCGAGCAGCACAAGAAAATTTACAAATGCCCATGGAATAAAACCATGCTCCCTGTAAAAGTGAACGGCAACCGATTCGCCGTGTTTGCGCTTTGATATCTTTGCCTTTTTTGTGTCAAGGGTAAGAGATATATGCGCGAACACCGGCAGCGGGGCACCGAGAGCATTATAAATAAGTATCTGTTTCGGCGTATTTGCCAGACCGTCCTGCCCGCGGATAATATGGGTTATCCTGTCATTGATATCATCAACTGCATTTGAAAGTACATAAAGAGGCTGACCGTTTGAACGTACTATAATAAAATCTTCAATGTCCTCATGTCTCTTTTCAATAAAACCGCACACTTCGTCCTTGAACTTAACCGCACCGCCGTCATCCGGAACCTTAAGCCTTACGGTATAGGAGATTCCCTGGGCCTCTTTTTCTGCAACCTGTTCGGGTGAAAGCCTTCGGCATGTGCCGTCATATCTCATATCACCCTTGTTTTTGGTTGCCTCTTCTCTTTTTGCATCCAGCTCTTCTTTGGTGCAGAAGCATTTATAGGCATCACCGGACTCAAGAAGCTTCTTTGCCGCTTCAACATGATTTTCTATATTTTTAGACTGAAAAGAAGGGCCTTCATCCCAGTCAAGACCAAGCCACTCCATGCCGTCAAGGATACCTTTTATAGCGTCGTCTGTTGATCTTTCGGCATCCGTGTCTTCAATTCTCAGGATAAATTTTCCGCCGGTCTTTTTTGCATAAAGCCAGTTATAGGCCGCTGTCCTGGCACCGCCCACATGAAGATACCCGGTTGGGCTGGGGGCAAAACGTACTCTTACATCATTACTCATTTTTTTCCTCTTATATTACTTTCTCAAGTTTCTCCATAAATATGGATCGAATCTCTTCAAGCCTTTTTTCGTCTTTTGCCTCAAACCTTAACACTATCACAGGCTGGGTGTTTGAGGATCTTATTAATCCCCAGCCTCCGTCAAACAGCACCCTGGCGCCGTCAATGTCTATAACTTCATAGTCTTTTTTAAACTCTTCAACAAGTGTTTTTACAACATTAAACTTTTTATCGTCAGGGCATTCCATTCTTATTTCAGGCGTATTCACCCTTTCAGGGACACCTTCTAAAAGATCCCTTACACTCTTATTCTGTGCTGTAAGTATCTCAAGAAGCCTTGCACCTGCATATACGGCATCATCAAAGCCAAAGAACCTGTCATTAAAAAAGAGATGTCCGCTCATCTCTCCGGCAAACAGCGCACCGGTTTCTTTCATTTTGCTTTTAATAAGGGAATGACCCGCCTTCCACATAATGGGCGTTCCACCCTGTTTTTCTATATCATCATAAAGCACCTGTGAGCACTTCACCTCACCTATAATGGCAGCTCCCGGATTTCGGCTTATGATATCCCTTGCAAATATTATCATAAGCTGGTCGCCCCAGATAATGCCGCCGTCCCTGTCTACAACGCCAATTCTGTCGGCATCGCCGTCAAAGGCAATACCAAGATCAGCATTTTTTTCAATCACTGTTTTTTTTAACTCAGCAAGATTTTCAGGGATTGTGGGGTCAGGATGATGATTGGGAAATTTCCCGTCAGGTTCGCAGAAAAGAGTTTCTACCTCTACCCCCATTGCTCTGTACGCTTCGGGAGCGACAAGACCACCCACACTGTTTCCGGCATCCACTATTACCTTTCTTTTGATCGCGCCAGGCACCAGGTTTTCCGAAAGGTATTTAAGGTATGGCTTGATAATATCCGCTTCAGTAAGCGTTCCCTCACCTGTTTTATAAACACCTGCTATAAGGAGTTCTCTTATCTTCTGGATTTCTTCACCATGAATGGTTGATTTACCCAGGCTTATTTTAAAGCCGTTATATTCGGGAGGATTATGGCTCCCGGTTATCATAACAGCGCCGCCCAGGTTAAACTCATATACTGAAAAATATGAAAGGGGTGATGGAACCATGCCTATATAAGTTACGGTCATTCCTGTTTCAAGAAGGCCTTTAATAAGGGCATCCTTTAATACCGGATAACTTTTTCTGCAGTCATGGCCCACTGATATATTAAAAACATCCTTTGACTGAAAGTAAGTCCCTATAGCTTTACCCAGTTCAAAGGCTGTTTCTGCATTTAAATCTCTAGGAAATTTCCCCCTGATATCATATTCCCTGAAAACGGCATTATTCACAGCAGTTCATCCCGCTTCTTGTTTTTCAGTTCATCCACTATTTTTTTTATGTCCTGGGAATTTTTCATGTGCGCGACCAGCACAGCATCTTCACGGTCTATTACTATGCAGTCTTTAATGCCCATACAGGCAACAAGCCTGTCGCATGTGGATGATACATAACTTCCCTCACAGCCGATAAGAACTGCATCACCATCCTTAAGGTTCTTATCATTATCATGCTCATCAGCCCTTAACTCATAAAGAGACTCCCATGACCCCACATCACTCCATCCGCATTCGCATGGAACAACCAGAACCTCAGCCTTTGTTTTTTCCATTATTCCGTAATCAAAGGATTCGGATGTTATTTCGGAATACACTTCCTTGAATTTTGCCTTAAAATCGGGAGAATCAAAATAGGGTTCAAGCCTGAGCAGGCTGTTATATGTATCAGAAAGGCATGTTTCCATTTCCTTTAATATGGTCTGAGGAGTTGCCACAAAAATACCGGCATTCCAGAAGTAGTTACCGCTGCTGATATATTTTACGGCTTTTTCCAGGTCCGGTTTTTCAACAAACTCCATAACTTTATATATTCTGTGTTCATCTTTGGCAGGCAGCTCTTCTGCCCTTTTGATATAACCGTAGCCTGTTTCAGGCCGGGAAGGAATAATACCCAGGGTTACGATAGCGCCTGATTCACTTGCCTTGCCGGCTGACTCAAGACAGGAAAGAAAGGCATCCACATCACCGATAAAATGATCAGCAGGCAAAAATGCCAGTGGACCGTCACAGCCGAGATGACGGGCATATAATGCTCCAAGCCCTATACACGGCGCTGTATTTCTTCCGACAGGTTCAGCAAGTATGCTTATTTTTCTATCGGGAAAAAGTTTTTTTGTCGCTTCATAATGGCTTTCACCAAGGATTATTATCATCTCCTCATCAGTTGATACAGAAAGCATTCTGTCACAGGTCTTAACTATCATGGGGCCCTTTCCCATAATATTAAGGAGCTGCTTGGGCATCTTTCTTCTGCTGTAGGGCCAGAATCTGGTGCCGGAACCGCCGGCCATTACGACTGAGTACATTGCTAACCTTCTCCTTTTTAGTAACTGAAACCAAACAGTTTAAAACTCACCATAACACGGGATTCTTCATCATACTGCTGCATACCGAGTTTTAATCCCCAGCATTTTGAATTGTATTCAAGCCAGTAGCTTTTTTCCACATCATGGCTTGCCTCAATATCTCTCTGAAGTGCGCTGCCGAGGGCAAAACCCCTTGCAAGGTTTACCTTTACATAGTAGCTCAGGCCTTTACTGCCTTCATCATTGTAGACATAATCAAGCCTGTATGTATCCTGTCTGCTATCGGCCCGTTCCACATCATACTTTACTGCAAGGTCGGCATATGAAAAATCATCCTTATAATGATCCCACCTTGCTTCCGCATCAAAATTAAGATTTGAGTACGGCATAAACCTCATTTCTGCGGTCAGAGGTTCGAAGGGCTCCTTTTTAAGCTGCGGATTAATACCACGGCGTGATTCGGTAATATCATACCCCTGGCTGAGCCTGAAGGTTCCCCACTGGGAGTATGTAATATTGCCCTTTTCATCAACTTTTTTTGCATCCAGAGAATTATCTATTGAAAACACAACCCTGTTGGCACTTCCCTCATCATCAATGGATTCATACCATGGTTCATATTTATCTTCATCCTTATGGCTGCGGTATTCATATGCTATGCTCGGGACAATTTTATGTTTTACTTTTTGTGCAAGCTTTGAGTCTACCTTGAAAACACGTTCAAGGAGTGTCGAAAGCCTTGCCTCTCCATAAAATACATCACGGGACTGGCGGTCTGTACCAAAAGAAAAGTCATCGTCAAACCATTGTATATCGTGGGTATAGCCAAAACCTGTTTCAAACTGAAGGTATTTTCCCATCCACATGGGGTATGACACCCTGGGAGAAATTGAAAAGCTGTGACCTTTCTGTCCGAAGTCCCGCCAGATATAGTCATAATCGCTGTTCATTGAAAACGCCACCGGATTATTTTCTATTAATGTGGGAAGCAGTGAAAAATTAAAGCCGGCAAGAGGCTCGGGAGTTGTATCATTTCTAAATCCCTCGGGCCGCTGATAATAGGATGACAGCACCTGAAAACTGTAGTTTTCCGCATCCTTTGACAGTCTGAGAGAAGATGTTCTTAAGGGAGAGTTATACTCTTCAAAGGGCCTGTCAAACTCGTCTTCATAATCGGGACGTGTATCAAACCCTGAAAGCCCGCCTTCAAACTCCCTGAAATAATCCTGATCACTTACAACATCTGCATCCAGCCTGAGCTTTACTCCGCCTGAAAGATCCTGATCAGCCTTTCCCCGCAGCCAATACCTGCCGCTGTTTGTACGCTCATAGGGGCTCAGTTCAAGCTGATCCGGGTCACTCATGTTCTTCTCTTCTATCCTGTCTGACAGGATATCAAAATTAAAATATCCTTTGGAATCAAGTCCTGAAACATAACGCATTTCAAGTCCCTGCATCAGGCCTCTTTTTGATATGTACCGCTCATAAAAGGTAATATCCGTACTGTCGGACACTGCCCAGAATATCGGGATCTCAAATTCAACACCGTTTCTGTCAGAATAGCCAGCCTGGGGAATAAGAACACCTGACTGCCTTTCGGTTTTTGCAGGAAAGAGCAGATACGGAACATAGGCAACAGGAACATCCTTAACCCTGAATGCACCGTTGCGCAGGCTGCCGTATCCTTCCACTGTGACCTTTATCTGAGATCCGGTAATACTCCATTCCGGTTTATCTCCGTCACAGGTTGTAAGCTTAAAATCATTTACAAGGTAACTGTCTTCCCCGTATTTTTCTATCTTATCGCCCTTTACGAAAAAGTTGTTTTCTTTAATATAAAGCCTGGCATCATTGATAACACCTGTCTGGTTATTAAAGTCAAATGTCCCGCTTTCTCCTCTAAGGATGTCATCTCCTGTTTCAAGCACAATGCCGCCCGAAACTTCTGCAATATTCGTTTTTCTGTTATAAACAGCTTCCTGAGAATACAGGGTGATTTCGCCTGATTTTAAAACAACATCTTCTTTTCCTGTAAATACATCACCCTTCCATTCGTATGACACCGCAGAAAAATCCACCTCCGAATCTTCATCTACACCGAGCCGGCTTTTAAGGTCTTCCTGTGCATTCAGTATCCGGGCTGCAAAAACAAGTAGAAAAAACAGAATTATCAATATTTTCGTTTTACCGGAAATAGGTCACCTCCAAATTATTATGAATCTAGACTGTGTCAGGTTTATATTTTACAGGATCAATAATACTCAATGCCTCGCCCACTGTAAAAAGCGAACCGGTTATAAGAATCATATCTCCGGCCTTTGCCTGTTTCTTTGCCTTTTTAATAGCTTCAGGCAAGGTTTTTATTACCTTTGTGTTTTTATTGTATGGAGAAACTATTTTATATAAATCTTCAGGCGCTGCGGCTCTAAAATATTCAGGGCTTGAACATATAACCTGATCAGCCATGCCCGCAAGATCTTTTACAATGCTGTCTATATCCTTATCAGCCATTACGCCTAAAACAAGTATAAGCTTTTTATAGGTAAAATCGTTTTTTACAGCTTCAACAAGTACATTGGCAGCCCCCGGGTTGTGGGCGCCGTCTACAACTACAAGAGGCTTTTCAGACAAAACCTGGATTCTTCCGGGCCAGGTAGTTTCTTCCACTCCGGACTTGATATCATCCTCTTCAAGTTTATAACCCTTTTTCTCAAGCAGCTCCAGGACACCTATTGCAAGAGCAGTATTTCTATGCTGAAACTCGCCCTTTAAAGACAGGTTAATATCTTTTATTTTTCTTTTAAGGCCGTAATAATTAAACCCGTTTTCAGAGCTGCGGTATCTTATATCTTTTCCAACCTGAAAGCAGGGGGCCTTTTTTTCTTCACACACCTTACTGAAATACTTTGAAACCTTGGGCTGGGTGGCCGAGGTTATCGTATTAACGCCTCTCTTTATTATGCCTGCTTTTTCATAGGCTATCTCAAGAAGAGTGCTGCCCAAAAATGACTGGTGCTCAAGAGAGATATTGGTAATAGCCGTAACAAGAGGTCTTATTATATTGGTTGAATCAAGTCTTCCGCCCATGCCCACTTCCATAATTGCAATATCGGTTTTTTCCCTGGCAAAATATGCAAGAGCCATTGCCGTAGTTGCTTCAAAATATGTTGGAGGTTCGGCCGGATCAATAACACTTTTTATTTCTTCCACCAGCTCGACTACCATTTTTTTGCTTATTTCTTTTCTGTTGATCCTGAAACGTTCCGTAAACCTTACAAGATGCGGAGAAGAATAAAACCCGACTTTCAGACCGGATTTCATTAAAACCGATTCAATCATTGCAGAAACAGAACCTTTTCCGTTTGTACCTCCAATGTGGATATATTTTTGTCCTTTATGGGGGTTGCCCATTTTTTTTACAATATTTGATGTCTTTGAAAGTCCGAATTTTACTCCGTACTTTTGAAGATCATACAGATAATTTACTGCCTGTTTATATGTCATTTTAAATCCTATCGAGCGTTGTATGCTCAAGGTGCAGGAGTTTTCTTCCTACACTGCCGAATAAAACCTCTACTTTATTAGTGCCGATAAATTTTGCGACAACACCCTTTCCAAATGCCGGGTGCATTACTCTATCTCCTGTTCGGAGTCCGCCCGGGCCGCTGGTCGATGCAGGCGGTCCTTCTTTTTTGGGCTTTTTAAATATATTACCGCTTTTGTTCTGCCAGGCGCTTTCTCTAAACATAAAGCTCTTTCCGCGGGATTCGTGCTTTACAATTCCGTCAGGAATATCCCTTATAAAACAGGAAAGCCCCGGCCTTCCGCCCAGGTCAGCAAGCTGCCACGGCGGAAGACTTTCAAGCCCCGGATAACACATTACAAGCTTATCCATTGCTCTTGTGGTGGCAACATACATTAATCTCCGTTCCTCTTCAATTGAATCTTCACTGGAATGGGCCCGTACAGACGGGAAATATCCTTCCATTACCCAGATGATAAAAACAACCGGCCACTCCAGTCCCTTTGACGAATGAACGGTTGATAATGTGACGAAATTATCTTCCGATTCCGGCTCAATATCAATGCTGCTTGACGGGGGATCAAGGACCAGTTCGTCAAGAAACGGCCCCAGTTTTTTATAACGCTCTGCCATCGGAATAAGCTGCTCAAGATCCTTTTCCCGTTTCGGGTAATTATCAAAGTTTTCCTTTAAAATAGGATCATAATATTCGTAGGCCAGTTCAACCGCCTTTTTGGGTTTCAAATCCTTTTTTGACAGCTTTTTAATAAGTTCGGCAAGGGCTTTTATCCCTGAATACCTGTTTGTCAGGCCAGGCCATTTTGCAAGATCAAAGGAATCATCATCCGGCTGTTCCTTTATCCAGTTGATTATTGACTGGCTCTTTTTCTGGCCGATGTTGCTCACCAGCCTTAAAATTCTCCCCCAGCTAATGGTGTCGTCCCTGTTGGTTGCAACCCTTAAATGACATATAAGATCTTTTATATGTGATGACTCAAGAAATTTAAAGCCGCCGTATTTAACATAGGGGATACTCTGTCTTGCAAGCTCCAGCTCCAGTTCAAAGGAGTGGTGGGCAGCCCTGAAGAGAACGGCAATATCGCTGTATTTGTAGCCCTTGCCAAGGTACTCCTGTATGGAAGAAGAAATATAGGCAGCCTGTTCAGGATCGGACTTCACATCAACCACCACCGGCATCACACCGCCTTCCCTTTCGGTATAAAGGCACTTGGTAAATTTTTCTGCAGCGCGGTTCATTATGGCATTTGTAAGTTTAAGGATCGGCTGGGTAGACCTGTAGTTCTGTTCCAGCTTGATTGTTTTTGCACCCGGAAAGATAGTCTGAAACTCGAACATATTCCTGTAGTTGGCGCCTCTGAATGAATAAATAGACTGGGAATCATCACCCACAACCATAATATTCCGGTGCTTTGAAGCAAGCCATTTTACGATATCAGCCTGAATACCGTTTGTGTCCTGATACTCATCAACCATTATATATCTGTATTTCCGACCAAGTTCATCCCTTATGGATTCATTATCCGCAAGAAGCTGTCTGAACAGAATAAGCAGGTCGTCATAGTCCATAAGCTGATTATTCTTTTTATACTGGGCGTATAGATCGGCTATTTTTGAGATAACACCGGCGTGTTCAATAAACTGGGCATACTCTTCTGTCATAAGCCATTCAACAGGCTTTTCCAGGTTGGAGGCCTTGCTGATGATTGATGTAATAGTGCCCTTTTTAGGAAACCTTGTCACATTTTTATCGGTCTGCACTTCCTTTACCATGGCCTTGACTATCTCTTCCATGTCCTGCCGGTCAAGGATGGTAAAATTTGTATTATAGTCCAGGAGTCCTGCATTGCTTCTTAAAATCCTGTGGGCCAGGGAGTGAAAGGTTCCGCCTGCCACATAACGGCATCTTTCATCTGCCAGGGCAGATGCCCTTTCAAGCATTTCAGTTGAAGCCTTTCGGGTAAATGTTAAAAGCAGAATACTCTCAGGAGGTATGCCTGATTCAACCAGCCTTGCAACCCTGTAAATGAGTGTTCGGGTTTTACCGCTGCCTGCACCGGCTATTACCTGAACCGGGCCGTCCAGGGTGGTAACGGCTTCAAGCTGTGAAGGATTAAGAACTTCCTGATAATTGATACTGTTTTCCAATAATCTATATTCCTTTAAATGATAAAATCACTATTTGTTTTTTTAGTTAGCCAGGGACAAAAAGGCGCCTAATACTATAGACACGAAGAGCAGCAGAATAAAAAACGGCATCAGTACCGCAAGCAATGCTTTTGAGTTTGTCGTTCCATGGACCACTCTGAGCCCGGCTACAATAATAATCATCCCCCATATAAAAGCTGCAGGATCACCGATAACCGGCAAAATACGAAAAACGGCAGGTGCAAAAGAGTAGGCTACTACCTTGAAGGTCCATTCTATACCTCTACCGGTGCCTCCAAGCAGCGTAAGAAAAAGATGCAGAAATATTGTCATAATAAACATTGTGACAATAACACTGACAGGAGCAAGAATCATGGATGTAAAAAAAAGCTGATTTGCATCAGGAGGATCTTCGACAAGCTTCATGAGCATGTTCAGATACTCAGGATTTGTCTTAAACTGCCAGAAAAGCTGAAATATTGCCCCGACAGTTCCGGTCAGTATTCCAAAGGTAAAGGCTTCTCCGATACCCTGTGTTTTTTTAATAACACTGAAAAATTCGGCAGGAGAAAACAGGACAGCAGTAAATGTCCTGTATAAACCTGTAAAATATCCCGATTCTTCAGGCGCTTCTTCTGTCTTTCCCGTCAAAGGTTCATAGGGAGCATCGTTCTCTTCATCAGCTTCAATATTTTGAATATTTTCAACCGCTTCGTCCTGAATTTCTTCATCAGGTTCATCCACGGGAACGGCTTCAGCCACTTCAACTGTTTCAACTTCTTCAACGCCTTCAACGAGTTCAACGCTCTCAGCCTCTTCAACAGCTTCCGGCTTTTTCTCTTCTTCAGTTACAGGAAGCTCAAAGCTCGTTTTACAGCGGGGACATTTAACAGTTTTAGCGCCTTGGGGGATTGTACTTTCAGGAACCCCCCTGGAAAAATTACAGTTCGGACAAGTTATTTCGATCATTTTTTCCTTTTATTGCCGGAAATTCGGCTCAATTCCTTTTTTTGAGACCATCTCTTCATCCTGCCAAGCACACCCTTTACCGGGATTTTTTTCAGGTTTTCGCTTCTCATATCGCAGCCGTCCTTTGTGTTAATAGCTGCCTTAAGACACGGCAGCCGGTCCGGACATTCAAAGCAGTCCGGGGGCACCTGTCTGAGCCCTTCTTCACCAAAGGGAAATACCTTATCCAGAATTCCGAAACAGTCTTTTTTTTCCATAGCTTATTGACCAGCAAGTCTTATACAATATTGGCTCTAATTATTAAAGTCCAAACTCATTGACTTAAAAGGGGCTTAACAATATTATTTATCGCTATGGAAAATTACACAAGATTATACCTTATAAGGCATGGTCAGGTGAAAGGCTTTGAAAAATTTACAGCCAACGGTCACACAGATGTAGACATTACAGATACAGGCGTAGAGCAGATGAATGCTCTTGCCGATCGGCTGAAACAGGAAAAGCTGGAAGCAATTTATGCGACAGGCCTGACAAGGACCGAAAAGGGCGCCGAAATAATAGGCCGGCATCATGATGTCCCGCGTTTTTCAAAACCGGAATTAAAGGAAATATACTTCGGCGACTGGGAAGGAATGACTCTTGAGGAGATAGAAAAAACATGGCCTGGAGAACTTACCAGGCGGTTTTCCGACATCGTAAAATACAGACCCACAGGAAACGGTGAAAGTATGCAGGATTTATCAGACAGGGTTATTCCGGGCCTTAAAGAAATAATAAAAGAACAGGCAGGAAAGAATATTCTGTTAGCTGCCCATGGCGGGGTTAACAGGATTATACTGTGTGATGCCCTTAAAATGGACATACAGAATATGTTCAATATTCAGCAGGATTACGGCTGTCTTAATATAATAGATTATTTCCCGGATAATAATGCCCTTGTCAGGCTGGTAAACGGGTAGAGGTAAATGCTCGGTCCAGGGTTCAAGGTGCAGGGTAAAAGAAGAAGTCGGACTGACCTCCACACTGTAGGGGCGAATAATTCTTCGCCCGGTTTTAAACCGTAGCGGCACGGCGTGCCGTGCCCATATATTTTAGAAAGAATTAACATATATCATTTTAAAGCCCTGAAAGGGCGGTACATACCGTTAAAACCTATGAAAACACTGATAGAACAGATTCAATCAATCCCATTATTTAGCGGTCTTCCTGATGATCAGATTAACGCCCTTGAAATGATAACAGCTGAAAACAGTTATATGAAAGGCGAAAATATCTTTACTGAAGCCGAACCTGCATCGGGCTTTTATGTTGTTACTTCAGGAAGGGTAAAGATATTCAAAATGTCGTCTGAAGGCCGTGAACAGATTCTCCATATTTTTGGCCCCGGCGAGGTATTTGGTGAAGTCCCGGTATTTGCGGGCAAAAAATTTCCGGCCAGTGCAGAAGCCATGGAAAAAAGCAGCACACTGTTTTTTCCCAGAGACGGCCTTTTTAAGCTGATAGAAAAAAATCCGTCCATCGCCATGAACATGCTAGCTGTTCTTTCAATGAGGCTTAGAAATTTCACAGCCATGATCGATGACCTTTCTCTTAAAGAGGTCCCGGGCAGGCTTGCAAGGCATCTTCTTTACCTCAGCGAAGAAACAAAGGGCACACATGAACTTATATTAAGCACAACCAAAGGACAGCTTGCCAGCCTTCTGGGTACTATACCTGAAACTCTTTCAAGAATACTCACAAAGATGACAGAGCAGGGTATCATAGAATCGGACGGAAAAAAAATAAGGATACTGGAAAAAAATACAGTTGAAGAACTGGCAGCAGGTATCAGAAAACTGTGATTTAAATGGGGTGCAAACAACTCCGGCCGTGTTTTTAAAAAAAACACAGCCGGAGCTTTTTACAAATCTATAACGATCCGGGCAGGCAAAACGCCTGTCCGGATCATAATTTTAGAAATGAAGTGTCAAGTTAAGCCCCATTGTTCTGGGCTGAATGATTGTTGCAGTATATGATCCTGCATTCGGATTAATATTGTAATTGGCCCATGAATCCATGTTACCGTTATAGCTTATAGATGAGAAGAACTGGCTGTCCATCAGGTTGTTACACCATAACTGGGCAGTCCATTTCATACCTTCCGGAACCCAGCGGCTTGAACTGTAGTGAATTGAAGCGCTGAGAACCCAGTATTCATCTCTTCCGTTAAAAACATACTCATTTGTGGTATTTTCATTAACCCTGATATCAAGGCCTTTTCCTTCAAACTGAGCTCTGATGTTAAAGTTCAGCATATCCATACCAAAAGGCATTGAATGGTTGTAGGCAATATTACCTCTAATGGGTGAACCGCCAAATTCTTTACCGCTCTTATCCTGGTTCAGACTTTCTTCGAAATAAACATTATCAGACTCAGGGTAGTTGGCAAGAATAGCTGAAGCAAGGTCATAATCTTTATATTTATTTTTTGACCATGTAGCATTAAGAGTAAGAGTATCATTAATAGTAATCAGCCACATCAAGTCCATATTGATTCCGTACTGCTCAGAACCGCCGGGAGAGATTGAGGTGCTTTTACTTGAAACGTAGTCATAAAGGTTGGTTGCACCGTCCGGTCCAAGCTCCGGTACAGCTCCGTCAATAACATCACCATTTTCATCTGTCGGTATATGCCATCCGTCATAACACTCATGAAGCATGGCAAGGTCTGTTGTATTCTGCTGATCTGGATCAACACTACCAAGTACATAATCAACGCCTTCTATGTTTGTTCCTGAATTAACAGAAACAGGAACACCGTTTGCGTCATATATCGGGTGAGCTTTACACTGTGTAACAGTTGTCCATTCGTTATAGTTTTTATAATCGTAAAAATATGCGCTTGCGTTCAACTGAAGACGATTATCAAGGAATCTTGATCTGAAACCGAGTTCCCATGCAGCAAGTTTTTCAGGCGGAATTTCATTTCCATCGTAGTCAACATTAACAGTCTTGATACCCATTGAATACTGGAGATATGTCATTACATCTTCTGTTGCCTGCCAGCTTAAGTTTAATTTATATGTGTCATAATCATATTTATATTCAAACTCTTTCCAGTTCCAGGCATCAGAATTTCTGTTCCATGCATCTGAAAAAACCTCGCCTCTTGAACCGCCGTAGCTCTTTTCATCCCATGAATAACGATAACCGCCTGTAAGTGTCAGGTCATCGATAAGCTGATATGAACCCTGTGCGTAAAGACCGTGAACCTTGGTCTGGATATGAACCCACATCGGGTTAAATGCGCCTCTGTCACTTTCACTGATACCGTCATCCTGGTACATATATCCGGTAACCCACTCAAAACGGTCGCCTGAACTTACTGCACTTTTTGAAAGAAGACGTAACTCAAGTGAATCAGTTGCCGAACTCGTCTGGCCGTATGTCCAGACAGCAGGAGCGGAGGTATTAAGAACAACTGTATTCTGGTATTCGGAATCGCCGATAATTGGAACCATTGTTCCCGGAATTCCATCCCAGATATTTGTATCAAATGATGTTGCCAGGTTTGAAGCTGCATATACATACTGTTTATTTTCATGAACAGAACGGTGTCCGTAAAGAGCTGTTGCATATGCAAATGAGAATTCATGCTCATACTGAAGCATAACGCCCCAGATATTACCGTCATTGTAGTTGGCATCAAGACCGTTGCCAATTGACCAGCGTGACTGGTAAGGAAGTTTGATCTCATGTGTTGGTCCCAGAAGCTGAGCTCCCCGTGCTTCAGGATCATAAATATTGGGCATTATGGTAAGATCGCCATAGGTTCCAAAAACAGTTCCGGTAGAAGACTGACCATTATCCTCATTACCTTCAAAGTCAAATGTTGCAATGATCTGGTCTTTGTCGGTAGGTTCCCAGTTTAAGGATACACGGCCGCCCCATGAGTGTGCATCACCGTAACCGCTGTCATCATAACCGTCATGATCATATGTACGGCCGGCAAAACGCATGGCAAGTTTTTCGGTAATCGGTACGTTTAAAGCACCTTCAGTTCTGTACAGGTCGAAATTTCCAGCTTCAAAGCTTAAGTAACCGCTGAACTCATCCTGTATAGGTTTCTGAGATATGATATTCATACTTCCTGCAGTAGAACCTCGTCCATAAAGTGTCCCCTGGGGTCCTTTGAGAACTTCAAGGCGCTGAAGATCATAAAACATGTTGTTGAAACCGTTGATTCTGGTAAGCTGAATTCCGTCCATATGCATCGCAACTGTTGTTTCATGGATAGGGTTCCAGAAATTAGATCTTACATTACGGACGCTCACGTTAACATAACTTCCTGCAGATTCATCTGCCTGAACATCAGGAAGCAGTTCATCAAGCTGCTCGGCAGAATGAACACCAAGACGTTCCATTTCATCGGGCCTTACAACAGATATCGCCATCGGTATCTTCTGTAGTTCAGCCTCTCTTTTTTCCGCGGTTACGGTAATCTCTTCAAGGGTGAAGGCATCCTCATCTCCCTCATCCTGAGCCAGACCCTGGGCTGATATTCCCAGTGTAAGGCACAGAAAAAGACCGCAGACAAGCCAATTTTTAAACATTAAATCTTTTCTTTTTCCTCCCATAGACATACTCCTGTTTTAAAATATTTCTCCGGTATAAAAACCGGAATTAAACTTCTTCAAAAGAAGTTTCCCCATAAAAAAAAATCTGCAGGACCAAACGTTCATATCCTGACGGATACGGTCGTTTAGTCACTGCAGATCATTTTTTTTTAAAACAAAAAATCTTAATTCCATGATGCTTTAATACTTCAGCATTCTCAAAGCCCGAAAACGCTTTTAAAACTTTACTGATAAAGACTTGTAACTATGTTTAAAAAAAATCGACTATTAAATTGTAAATCCTGTAAACCGAGTCGATAATAGTTATTTTAAAACTGTCCTGAATAGCAGCTTTCGTCAGGAATACAGTATTCCTGTCTCAATTAACCGAAATATTCAATTTATGAGAAAAAATGAACGTTGCTATCTCAACTGATTTTCAATTTTGGGGTGATATAATTTATTATTCTAAAAATCAAGGCAAAAAAAATGCATCTTTTTGAATTACCTTTTTCAAATATCGATCAAAACAGGAATATTACGCATATAACAGGCTGTTATATAAGGTGATTACAGAAACCATTTCAAAAATTCTAAAAATCGCTTTTTTAAACATAAAAAAAGGGCAACCTGCTGTTATTAAACAATAATTAAATAAACAGCAGATGCCCGTCAAAAAAAATCAAATTTTATCTACATTTCCATGAAAAAGGAGCCTGTCAGAACAGGCTCCTTAAGATAAAACTGAGACTAGAAGTTAAAGGTAATGGAAGCACCAAATATTCTGGGCTCTATAAATGTCGCAGTATAGGTACCTGCATTTTCAGCTATATTGATGTTGCTATATGTCGCATAACTATAGCTGCCGGTATAAGATATACTTTCAAACTGCTGGCTGTTAAAAATATTATTGCACCAGAAGCTGGCAGTCCAGTTTGTCCCTTCCGGAACCCATCGGCTGGAGTTGTATGTAATTGATGTACTCATCAGCCAATAGTCATCTCTGCCATCCATGATATACATATTTGCCTGACCGTCATTTACATACTGATCAATTCCCTTGCCTTCATACTGTGCGCGGATATTAAAGTTCAGCATATCCATACCAAACAGAAACATTGAACGGTTATAGGACAAATTACCTCTTATCGGAGCACCACCGAATTCTCTACCAGATTCTGCCACTGTATTATCACGGTATGGACTGTCTGCAGTAGGATAAGCCTTAAGCATGGCAGCTGCCATATCATACTCAGTGTATTTATTAGATGAATATGAAGCTGAGAGGTTTAAGGTATCTTTACTGGTCAGAAGATAAATTACATTCAAATTAACACCAATCTGCTCTGAACCGCCTGCAGATACAGCTACTGAATAATTATATTCATCATCATAAACATCCGTGGTACCGTCACCGCCTACCTGCGCGCCAGATTCACCGTTGTCAGTATCAGGTTCATGCCATCCATCATAGCAGGTATGGAGAAGCGTAGTATCTGCTGTACCCTGTGTGTCAGGATCAATCGAATCGGTTGAACCAACAACTTCACCGTCGGCATCGTATATATTATAGGCCTTACACTTTGAAACACTGCCCCAGTCATTATAGTTTTTGTAATCATAGTAATAAGCTGTGAGATTAAACTGAAGTCGATTATCTAAAAACCTTGATTTGAAACCAACTTCAAAAGCAGCAAGTTTTTCGGGAGGAATTACATTTCCCTGATAATCCATGTTACCGGTTTTCACACCCAGTGAATACTGAGCATATCCCATTATGGTATCTGTTGCTGCATAGCTTAAATTCAATTTATATGTATCATAATCAAGTTTAAAACCGCTTGAAATATCTCTCCATGAAGGCCCTGTACTCGATGGGTCATAGTCTCCGGAAAATATTGTTCCTGCGCGTCCGTTAAAAATCTTTTCATCCCAGGAATAACGATACCCACCTGTAAGGGTCAACTTGTCAATTATTTCATAGGCTGCCTGGCCGAACAAAGCAGATACTTTCGTGTTTATATTAACCTTCATCGGGTTAAACGGGCCGACATCAGATTCCCACAGGTCATCATCCTGATACATATAACCTGCAACCCACTCATATCCGTCACCCATAGTAATGGTCTTCTTCGATAAAATACGGGCTTCAAAAGAATCAGTTTTTGAATTGGTTGCACCAATTGTCCATACAGAAGGAGCTCCCCATGAATAAGGATTAATCATTACAGAATCCTGATAGGGTTTGGTAGGATCTAAATTATCGAGATATTTATTAGGATATGTCGGATTGGTAATATCTGCATAATCTGCATATGAGAACGCAAATCCAGGCATTGCCATGGCGTACTGTTTTCTCTCATGAAGAGCACGGTGTCCATAAATAACTGCAACATAGGCAAATGACAACTCCCGGTCATACTGGGCCATAAATCCCCAGCTGGTAAGGTCATTATAATTCTGATTCAGAGACTCACCCATATACCATTTGCTCTGCCAGGGAAGTTTAATCTCATGAGTCGGACCCGTCTGAGTAACTGGGTTATCAGCCCAGAGAGGATCAAGGCTGTTCGGCACTATGAGTAAATCGCCATATGTTCCGAAAACATTTCCTGTGCCTGAGTTTCCATTGTTTTCACTGCTTTCCTGATCCCACACGAGAGTAAATTGATCCTTGTCTGTGGGTTCCCAGTTCATAGACACACGACCGCTCCATGAATCCTGATCACCCCAGCCTGTGTCATTGTAACCGTCATGCTGGTATGTACGTCCGGCAACACGAAACGCCAGTTTTTCTGTAACAGGAATGTTTAAAGCGCCTTCTGTTCTGTACAGGCTGTAATTTCCGGCTTCTACAGTTACATATCCGCCTACCTCTTCAAGTATGGGCTTCTGGCTTATGAAATTCATAGAACCGGCGGTTGAGCCACGGCCGTAAAGTGTACCCTGGGGGCCTTTTAAAACTTCCATCCTCTGAAGATCGAAAAACATGTTGTTGAAACCATTGACCCTGGTTAACTGAACGCCATTCATATGCATGGCAACAGTTGTTTCATGGATAGGATTCCAGAAATTAGACCTAACCTCACGAATCTTAACGGTTGCATAACTTCCGGCATTCTGACTTGTCTGAATATCTGGAAGCAGTTCACCAAGTCTTTCAACGGTGTGAACGCCCAGTTTGTCCATGTCTTCGGTTCTGACAACAGATATGTCAAGAGGAACCTTCTGGAGTTCTGCTTCTCTTTTTTCTGCGGTTACTGTGATTTCTTCAAGCGTAAATGCTTCTTCCTCTTCTTCCTCTTCTTCCTGTGCTATTACCGGATTCACCCCAAAACCCAGTGATAAAGCGCACAGAAAAACACAACACAAAAGCCAATTTTTGAACAGTAAATCTTTTTTCCCTCCCATAGAAATTCTCCTGTCTTAAAAATTAGTAAAAAAAAAGCCAACAGGGAGCTTCCCGTTATTGAGAAGTCCCCAAAAAAAAACTGCAGCAATAGACCTTCACTTTTATTTTGAAGTAAAAATCATAATTACTGCAGATCTTTTTTTAAAAACACTAAATCTTAATTCCATGATGTCTTTATTCTCACCACCCATTTATTTATGGATGCTGTAAAAATTTAATACCGATAGACTTAAAACTATGCTTAAAAAACCTGACTATTATTTTTATAAAACAAGGGAATACAACTGATAATAGTTCACTTTTGTACTGTAATAAATGGCAGCCCTTACCAGCGGGAGAAAACGTCAAATAAAGAATTTTGACTGTGAATAGCAGAAAACGAAAAATGCTGCCTGTTATGTTTCATGCTAATAATTAATTAGCCAAAATAAATCAAGTTATTTTTTCGACTATATTTACACAAATAACTTATATAAATATCAAAAGGGGAAATTCCAGGCATTAGACAAGGCAAATACCTGCAGCATGCAGTACTGGCGGGAGTTTTTTTTAACCGTAAAAACCAACCGTTTTCGGACTTATTATATTTTAAGAAGGTAAAAACAGCAAAAAAGCCCTCCTTTATCAGGAGGGCTTTTATTGTTTAAATCAATTTCAACTGGTTACAATTTTCTCAAATTAGAAATCAACGCCAAATGTAATTCCCCAGCTCCTGGGATTGATATACCGCCCGCTGATAACACCCGACCCGGTTGCAAAGGCATCAGGAAAGGCTCCAAAATTTCCGGCATCATCCGTATATGTGATCGAATCCAGGGCATCTTCATCCCAAACATTGTTACACCTGAAGCGTATAAACCATCTGGTTCCTGAAGGCATCCATCTTCCGGACTGATAGGTGGCTGAAATATCACCGGTCCAGTAGGCATCTCTTCCCGGCATTGTGTACTGGTTTTCTTTACCGTAGTTGACAAACTGATCGATACCTTTCCCATTATAAAACAGAGTTCCGCTGAAGGTTAGAATATCCGAACCAAACATAAAAGTGCGGGTATACCCCATGTTTCCACGGATGGGCGCTCCGCCGAATTCACGGCCGCTTTCATCATAATAATCTCTGTAGGGATTATCAGCTTCGGGGTACACAGCCAGTATGGCCTGTTTGAAACCATACGGGGTTCCGTATTCGTTATGTCTCCATACCGCATTTAAGCTGATGGTATCGTTCATGGTAAGCAGGTACATAAGATTGACACTTACACCTTTCTGTTCCGCACCTCCGGGTGAAACACTTACGTATCCGGCACCGTAACTGTTGTCATAATCGTAATTATCCACCGTTCCGTCAGGCTCTCCTGGAACCCATCCGGGAGGAGCTGTAGCAGGAGGCGCAGCTGTCGGATCCGTGTTGCTGGCAACATCATCACAGTAATGATCCCCCGGATATATTCCGTTTGCCGGATCGCTGTCGGTATCCTGAAGACATTTATTGGCCGTACCTGACCTGTTATAATTTTTATAATCATAATAGTAGATAACAGCATTAAACTGCAGTCTGTTATCAAACCACCTGCTCTTATAACCCAGCTCCCAGGCGTTAAGAAATTCGGGAGGGGCAGCATTGGCGCCAAAATCCACATTTCCTGACCTGTAGCCCTTTGAATACTGCAGATAGGCCATCATATCATTTGTGGCCTCATAACTTATATTTATCTTGTATGTAGGCTCGGACCACTCAAAACTTTTATATGTCCACTGGTCAGCGCTCATATCCCTGTTTACCTGCATGGTGTAGGTATCAAGATCAAAATATGTTTCAAAAAGGTATATTCCCATATAATCCTTTTTATCTTTGTTCCATCGTACACCTCCGGTGATGTTCCATTTATCAAAGGGAGAATATGATGCCTGTCCGAAGATACCTGATGATTGAGTATCCACCCTTACATAGTATGGCGCAAACCATGTGAAGGTTTCTTCCGTTACCTTGTCATCCTGCATCATCGCACCGATTATCCACTCATAGCTGTCGCCTGAACTTATTGCCGACGTTGAAGTAAGCCGTGCCTCTATTGTGTCTGTATCGGAGCTGGTATGGGTTATAACAAATAATATCGGGTCTCTTAAAGTTACCTCCACCTGGTCATATACAGGACCGTCCCCTACGGGATTCAGATATGCACCTCCCCACATAAAGTTTTTTATTTCTTCGAGGTTTCGGTGAGCAGCTTCTACAGTTAATGTTGCAAAATCAAATTTATATTCGTACTGAAAGCCCACGCCGTATAGATCACCGCGATTCCAGTTGTTGTCTTTATACGTCGGGCTGAATGCCCACAGGCTCTCAAAACGCGCGTGTACAGGACCGCCCTGCATATAGGGATAGGTAGCATAGGCAGGATCGGAGTTTGCTACAATAGTAACATCCCCGTAGGTGTCCAGGTAGATACTGTCATCACCGAACATCGAATAACCTTCTTCGTCAAAATGGACCCTGTCATGGGAAACGGTAAATGTCTGCTTTTCAGTTGGTGTCCATCTTATAGAGATACGCCCTGACATTGAATCTGCATCGCCATATCCCAGATCGGAATAACTGTCGCGCTTATTGGATCGTCCTGCAACTCTTACTGCAAGCTTTTCAACAATAGGAATATTTAATGCCCCGGAAGTTCTATAAAGGTCGTAGTCACCCAGCTCAACTTCAAAACTACCGCCGAACTCATTCATTACAGGCTTTTTTGTAATCATATTTATACTGCCCGCAGTAGATCCTCTCCCATAAAGTGTTCCCTGAGGTCCCTTAAGAACTTCAACCCGTTCAAGATCATAGAAAAAGTTTTCCATCCCTCCAAAACGTGTAAGCTGAATACCGTCAAGATGGGTTGAAACAGTTGTCTCAAACATAGGGTTCCAGAGACCGGTCTCAACCTCTCTTATACTTACAATAACAAATGTCCCGACCTGTGAGTCAGTACTGATATCAGGCAAAATCTTTTCCAGGTCATATACCTGGTTTACATCAAATTTTTTCATCTCATCCGTTCTTAAAACAGAAATTTCCATTGGAATCTTCTGCAGCTCTGCCTCCCTTTTTTCTGCAGTTACGGTTATCTCCTCAAGTGTGAATGTCCCCTCGTCTTCGGCAAAGACTGTTTCTGTCATCCCGAGAATAAAAAGAGATGCACAGACAATAAAGCAAACCAAAAGCCGTTTTCCAAACAATGTTTTTTTCCTTCCTCCCAGTTGGTTCATAATTCTCCTCCCGTCAAAAAGTTATTATTCGGCAAATCTCCTTTGTTGATCTTTCTGACAAAATCCCAATATTCCGCCGGAAAGATATTGCTGAAATGAGCCGCAGCAAACCTCGCTGCTGAGGACTTCATTCTGACAACAGAAAATTTAAAACCAAAAAAACTGTTTGATATCGGTGCTGAAAAATCTTTTTGCTTTTGTGTTTGCAGCTTCGAAAATTTCAACAGGGTGCCGCATCTTTTTACATCTTGTTATTTCGAGCGATATATACCGGTTAATTTTAAAGGAAGACAGAAAAACATCCCGGCAATACCGTTGGTAAATGTCTGACTCAAAAAAACAATACCTGTAAATCCCGAGATAGATCGAAGCTGTCTGAAATTGAATGGGGCAGATGAGCTGTTTTGCATTAAGCAAAACATACTTAATGAGAAATGAGATGAGTTCGCCTGTGAAAACTATCTATTTTTTTCAAACTAAAATTAATTCTTTCAAAAATCAAGAATATTGTGGGCGCCTGAGGCTTTAGAAAACCGAGATAAAACGCTCATATAAAGCGTCAATTAAACACTAAATTATTTTTAATGCACTAATTTGTTAAAATATATTTATAGGCTCAATTTATGATATTATTACGCCCGAAACAGTTTTTGATGTTTTTTATACTTTTTCTGATTAACGTGCATTTTATGTACTATATCGCAATTGACATAAGCGATCGCCATAATATACTTTCTTAGCCGAAACTAATTAAATATTATTTTTTTCAACCATAATGGTTTTTATAAAAACTTAACAAAAGGAGAACGCTTGATGGCTGAATCTGAAAAACCAAAAGAAGAAAAAAGGAAGATAGGCAGACGTGAATTCCTTGTGGGCGGAAGCGCAGCTCTTGCAGCCGGAGCAATTGCTGCCGGAATTCCCGGAAAATCTGAAGCAGCAGACAAAAAAAAGACCTACCCGAAATCAAAGGGATACATAGTCTATGACAGCAGGCTGTGTCTTGGATGTCAGAGCTGTATGTTTGCCTGTGCCCTGACCCATGAAGGCATGGCGAATCCGTCACTCTCAAGGATACAGATCATAAGGGACGCCCCCTCTTTTACAAAGTACCCTTACGATGTAGTAATGTCAGTATGCCGTCAGTGTACGGAACCGCTGTGCGTTGAAGCATGCCCTACAGGCGCCTGTCATATAGACACATCAAACGGCAACATCAGGCGTATTGATCAGTCAAAATGCATCGGCTGTAAAAAATGCATAAAGGCGTGTCCCCACAAACCTCACAGGCCGATCTGGAATCCGGATAAAAAGAAATCCGCAAAATGCGACCTGTGCGAAAGCGCTCCTTTCTGGAATGAAAAAGGCGGTCCTGACGGGAAACAGGCCTGTGTGGAAACCTGTCCGGCAAAGGCTCTCAAGTTAGTAACAAAGACTCCGCCTCAGACAGATGTGGACGGTTATGATGTTAACCTTGCACCTCCGCCCAGAAAAATGGGATTCCCAGGCATGGGTATGGGCGCATCGCTTGAAACCCCTGATGAGACGAAAGGAGAATAGACATGGCAAACGGATACGCAGGTAAAATCCTGATAATAAATCTGACCACAAAAGAAATCAGGCAGGTTGATACAGCTAAATATGAAGAGTTTGGCGGAGGTATCGGATTTGGTGCAGCACTGTTCTGGGATCTCGCGGTAGAACCGGGTAACTATGACATGCAGGATGCATTTAATCCTGAAAATGTTATTTCATTAATGACAGGCCCTCTTGCGGCCACTAGTGTTCCGGGCGGAGGAAGAACCAGTGTAAGCGGAATTGCTCCTGAAACCTACCCCACACCCCTGTTTCACAGGACAAGCTTCGGCGGCAGATTCGGTACCATGTTAAAGCTTGCAGGCTGGGACGGTGTTGCAATACAGGGACGCGCTGACAAACCTGTATGGATAAATATTGTTAATGACAAGGTAACCATTGAAGACGGAACAAAACTCTGGGGACTGGACACCTATGAAACACAGGACGTTATAACATCACAGGTCTCAGGGAGAATCCGGTTCGGGCAGCAGTGGAAAGAGATAGAAAAAAGCTATACAACAGCTATGCCTCAGATAGTATGCATAGGCCCCATAGGCGAAACAATGACCAAAGTAGCGGCCCTTATACACGGCAGCGGAGTTAGCGCCAGGACAGGCGGTTTTGGCGGAGTTTTCGGCTCTAAAAATCTAAAGGCAGTAAGTGTAATAGGTACCGGGGGCATTGAAGTTGCTGATCCGGCAGGCATTGTTGATACCCGCCTGTGGCATACAAGAAACTACCCTAAGATCACATATTCTGAGCCTGGAAAGGCTGCATGCATGCCATGTTTAAACAATGACCGCAAAAGAAATTCATACTACGGCGGCGAATCGATGTGTGCTGATGAATACTGGTATATGGGAAAACAGGAGCCGGGCAAACTTGGCGGTGGCGATCCTGATATAAGAATGCGCGGCGCTGATATTGCCATGAAATGGGGGATCTGTACCTGGGCAACCAAATTCGGCGGAGCCGTTACACTACCCATCCCTGAAGCACCTCCGGCATTTAATGGAATGGTGCCCATGGAACCCGGTATGGGATGGTATATAAATTATCTGTACGAAATAGGAGAACTTGGCCCTGGTAAAAACATAGACTCCTATCCTCTTCCAATGGATCAGTGGGACACCCTTAAATTCCGCGAAATCTTCTGTGATGCAATTACCAGAAGAATCGGCATAGGCGCTGACCTTGCTGACGGAGTTATGGAAGCCGCACACAAATGGGGACGGCTTGAAAAAGACCTTAATGAAGGAACCCTCAGGCTTCCTGCATGGGGTGCAAGCTGGCACCATGCACTTCCGGGTGTTGAATGGGCATACAGTTATATATTTATGTCAGGAGATCCGGTATGGCACGGCTTCTTCGGGTTAAGCGGCGGAGGCGGTTTCGGCGGTCCTGCAAATTATACAGCCGAAGAGCTTGTTACCATGATGTCTAAAAAGGTAGTGCCCTTTGACAATGAACCTCTTATATTCAGTAATTCATGGAAGGGCGATGATGCCTTCAAGACAGGTATCTACTCACCGCATAAGGCAAAAATGGTTTCATGGGCAAGAAGATATGCAGGATTTTACAACGAAGCAATGTCCATCTGTGAAATGCTGCTTCCGGTTTTTATGGATAACGGTCCGGGAGACCTTGCAGGCCCCAGCCCGGAACTTGAATACAGGTATTACAAGGCTGTAACAGGCAGCAAAGACAGTTTCGCCGATACAATAGAAAAGGGCAGAAAAATCTTTAACATAGAAAGAGCCATAAGGGTAATGGCAGGAAGGCACCGCGATCAGGAAAAATTTGCACCTTTTATGCATATGCCAGGTGCAACCTTCCCAATAAGCGGACCAAAACCTATCTACACCAACGGTACATGGAGCTTTGAAAGCCAGAACGACCTGTACCTTGACAGAAACGGCGTTGAAGAATTCAAGACACATTTTTATAAACTTGAAGGCTGGGACCCGCAGACAGGATGGCCCACAAAAAAAGCGCTTAACGAAGTAGGCCTGGGCAAGGTCGCAGATGTTATGAAAAAGAAGGACAGACTCGGCTGATAATAATTAAAAACACTATATCCTGCAGGAGAATGATATAAAAAACTCCTGCAGGATTCAGGCTCAGAAAGCCCTTCTACCCTTTAATGTAGTCTCCGCTTTTTATATACCTCAATCCCGTTACAGGCAGCTCATAAATATATACCCATGCGGAAACAAATTGACCGTCAGTTGTTAATACCTGTCTTTTCTGCCTTGTATATTCATGGAGGAAACTAAATTTATCAGAGCACTCCTCATAATCATCCACCCTGTCGAGCATTTTTTCAGCATCCTTCAGCCTGTAAAGTTCCCCGTGCACAATCCCATCAGAATCATCCGGCTCTACATAACCGGGATACCCGTTTATTTCATACAGTATGCCCTTAAGTGAGGCAAAGGCAATAAACTCACAATCAGCAATGAACAGCTCACTTAAAGGATTTGTCCCATCTTTTCTAAGGGTGCCATAAACAAAAATCATTTCATCACTGCTGATATCCACCTTATCGCCTCACACTAAAAACCTAAACCCCAAGCAGCATCCTGGCCATGGAAAAATAAATCAAAAGCCCGGTTATATCCACAACGGTTGTAAGCGCCGGGCTTGCAACAACAGCAGGGTCCCATTTCATTTTGGCCGCTCCCATAGGTAGAAGCGCCCCAACCAGAGTGGATGTTATAACCTGCAGACCAAGCGCAATGGAAACCGCACATGCAATACGTATAAGGGACATCCCGCTGCCGTCATTCATTTCTCCGCCAAAAAAGAATACCCGTCCAAAGGCTATAACACCAAGCAGTACAGCAAGCATTACGGAAACGCAGAATTCCTTCCCTAGTATGCGTATAATATCTTTAGCGGCTACCTCCTTTAAGGCGAGGGCTCTTATAACAAGGGTTGCAGACTGGCTGCCCGTGTTGCCGCCTGTATCTGCAAGCATAGGCATAAAAGCAGCCAGGATTGTAAACTGTACCAGCAGTCCTTCAAAGCTCTGAACAATAAACCCGGATACCAGCCCTAAAAAAGCAAGCCCTATTACCCATGGATAGCGGTTTTTGAAATGCCCCCATGCAGATGTCTTCATATAAACCGCATCCTCATGGGTACCGCCAATACCCATGAGCTTTTCAATATCTTCTGTCTGCTCCTGGCTGATAATATCCATTGCATCATCATAGGTAACTATGCCTACAAGAGCATCGCCGCCGTTTATTATGGGAAGAGCCAATAGATCCAGCTTCTGAATTTCTCTTACAACATCTTCCTGGTCATCCTGAACCTTGGCAAAAACAACATCCCGGGTCATGATATCTTCAACCTTTTCATCACGGCGCGCAATTATAAGATCTTTTAAGGAAACCTGTCCTAAAAGCCTTCTTGTATCATCAACCACATAGGCATAATAAATAGTCTCTTTATCCGGGGCCACTTCTCTCAAACGATTGATTGCCTGGAGTGCCGTAAGATGAGGCGGAAGTGCGACATACTCTGATGTCATAACAGCGCCTGCGGTTCCTTCCTCATAGGATGAAAGCCTGCGTATGTCTTCTCTTTCTGCCTGTGCTAGCGCCGGGAGAACTGACTCCTGCAGTTCTTCCGGAAGCTGTTTAAAAAGATATGCCCTGTCATCCGCATACATATCTGAAAACAGACCTGCAACTTCACGGCGGTTAAGCATACCGACTATCTCCACCTGGACATCAATATCCAGATGAGCAAATATTTCAGAACGCAGTGACAGTTCTGCTGCAAGAAGCACCTTCCAGGCTTCATCACTGGCAAGGGCAGAAATCATTTCTGCAATTATTGCAGGGTGCCCTGATTCACAGAATTCACGAAGCATGGCTGAGTCCCCGGCCTGCAGCATTTCGCGCAGTTCAGGAACAAGAAGCGGATTTTTTTTGATCATGGTTAACCTCCATTAGGGCCGCACCAGCATATACACGCGACCGGAGGAGAACCGGGAGGCAGGATCAGATTAACAGGAGAGCTCCAGGTTCAATCCAAAGGCCGCTGGGCGTACGCTGTACGAGCCAGGGTCGTCAGGATTATCTTGGTTCAATTCATGGATTATATTCCGGCAACTGTGACTGCCGTCTGATTCACCCATTAGAATCTCCTATTAAAATGGTTATTGTTTCATGTATGAGATTTTCAATATTTCAAATTATGCACTAACAGAATCCCATACTCCGGTTTTGATTCAGGTACTCACTATTCCTGTTTGGTTTAAAAAGCAAGAAGAAAAATTAAGAAAGGTTTCTACAGATCTCTCTGAGGTGCCCTATTTTAACTATAAACACAATGAGAACTACATCTTGGATTTCATATATAATTCTATAATCCCCAATACTGGCCCCATGAAAAGGATTATCGTCCTTCATTTTTATTGTTTCAGGTCCATCTGGATTTTCAGCCAGCTCATCAATTTGGCCGACTATACGCTTTCTATCAATTGAGGCTGCTTGATAATGCCTATGGGCATATAATAAATACAGAAAAAAGCAATACAATATTCATAGAGGAAAATCTCAGAATAGAAATATAAGCATAAGAGGAAACATAATCCCGCCCGACTCAAAATTTTCATCAATTAAAAACTGCGGCGAAAAATATTTAAAACAATAGATATACCTGTAGGGGCGGGCCTTGCGTCCGCCTGTTTTTAAGGTTTATAAATGGGGCATAGAAATAGTTTTCACCAGCCCATAAAAAAAGAACAAGACAGACGCCCGGGTCGGGCGTCTCTGCAAATTAATTTTCCGGAATATCCACTGAACCGGCAGCAACCATCCTGCAAAAAGGCGGACGCAAGGCCCGCCACTACAAATTGTTAATAGGAATAAAAGGGTTTTCTCTCTCTGTCACTGCCTGCTGCTATCGTCATTCTCCGACTTGATCGGGGAATCCAGTTTTTTAATAGTGAATGGTCCTGCCTGAATAAAGGTCAATAGGGATGATTTAATAGTCAACTTTTTTAAAAATATTTCTCAAGCCCCAGATGCTTATGCAGCTCCATAAACTCATCTTTTCCATATTTTTCAAGCATACTCAAATAAGTAAAACCTTCATATGGTAAAGCATACCGTTCAAGACCCGGTTCGGTGCAGTCTCTGCATTCAGGAAAATTCCCTGCCTTTTGCCTGAACTCACAGGCCTTACCCGAAGCTAAAAGAAATGCCGGGGGGTCTTCTTTTATATTACCGATACTTTCATTGATGAGCGGGCATAAAAACACATCGCCGCTGCTTCTTACAAAAAAATAGTTAAATCCGCATGAACAGGGCTTTTTGATTTCTCCTGTTTCAAAATAGTTTACAAGGCTTTCTGCATGAAAGCTCCATTTGAACCTGCTGGACCTTAAAAAGCCAACCATCTTCTTTTTATCTTCTTCAGAAAAGGAAAGACTCTTTTCAGTTTCTTTATTAAGGTATCTTCCGCTGGTAATTATGCAGGGAGATATAATAGTGAAAAGACCTCTCTCATCTGCATATTCCGAAATATTTTTAAGCTGATCTATGTTTATTGGGAGTATGGTTGTTTTAATTCCAATAATAAGGTTTGGATATTTTGCTCTCAGTTTTATCAGGCCTTCAACAGTGCTGTTAACCTTGCTCCATGCATCTTTTACATTTCTTATTTTTTCATGAATTTCATTTATTGCATCCATGGCGCATACAACCACCAGATCAAGACCGGCTTTTTTGAATGCATCAAGAATGATTACTGTTTTCTCAAGCACTCTTTCGGTTAAAAACCCGTTAGTGGTAACGGCGACAGACTGAAGCTCTTTAAGGTTTGTTTTTTTCAGTTCACCTATGCCCTTAAAAAGCACATCAATATCATCAAGGATAAAGGGTTCCCCGCCTGTTATATCCAGTTCTCTTAAGCCCGAAAAGACAGTGTCAGACAAAAGATTAAGCCACTCACCAACAAAAAGCTCGGGTACATCCTTTGGAATCCGCCAGATATTGCACATAATACATTTTGCAACACACCTGTGAGTTATCTCAAGACTGACAGCCCTTATGGTTCCGGCCTCTCCTGTCTTCTTTTTATACCTGTAGCGCTGGCCGTTAATAAATAATGATTCAGCAATTTTTTGTATAACTTTATCCACTATGATTTCCACCTGCATATTTTGGGGTTAACAGGGTTAAATTTTAAATATTTAAAGCAGCCGTACCAGGCTCCAAGCTGATAGGCGAGCTGCTCAATTGTAAAAAAACAGGCAAATGAAACGATATTGACTAAAGGTCTCTTTAAAACAAACTCACATATGGAAACGATAAAATGGTTTATAAACAGAACAAGGCAGACCCGGGGTATTAAAGGGAATAACAGAAAGGCAAATACAAGGTAATACCGCGAGAAAAATGAGCACCAGAAATAAACGGAAACAAAATATCCTCTAAAAACTGCTGACAGCACACTGCTGTATCCTATTTGGAGTTTTTTTAATTTTACCTGCCTCCATTTTGTTTGAGTATCAGTAAACAGGGTTATGACAGACCCGGAAAGTATAAAAAACTCTCCTGTAAAAAATGCCGCAAACATAAAAATCCAGAACAATATTGCCGCCGGCATATAAAACATTTTTTTAATCCGGTCAGGATGCTTTTTCTGCAGCCCCGGTTCTGATGTTCCATACTGAAACCTGCGGGTAAAAAATGCCGTGATTTTATTCCGGTGTTTATGAAACACAGTCCCTGAAGGTCTGTATTCTATCTCATAACCGCTGTTTGTAAGCCTCCAGCAGAAATCAACATCTTCACCTACCGTCATGCTCACATTGAATCCATCAAGCTTCATAAAAATATCTTTACGTACAAGAAGGTTACATGTTGGAAGGTAAAAAAACTTTCCATCCTCTTTTATACTTTTTGATCTCCCGCCCATATTGAGTGACGAAGATTTTTTTTCGTACCGGTCCAGCGCCTTTTTATCAAACCATGAATCCACAAGGCCGCCGGCGGCAGCGTTTGATTTATCATTAAAGCATGAAACAAGATCCTTAAGCCATAAAGGATCTGCAGTACAGTCGGAATCAATAAAGGCAAGTATTTCCCCCTTTGCCTCTTTAGCTGCCAGATTACGAGAATATGACGCCTGCATTCTTTTTTGATTTTTTAAAAGCTTAACAGGAAATGAAGATACGACATCCGCAGTATTATCATCCGACGCATCATCCACCACTATTATTTCTTTTTCATCAGGCGGATAATCTAACTTAAGAAGGGACTCCAGACATTGAGCAATATCATCAGGACGGTTTCTTACAGGTATTATAATGCTTATAAAAGGGTATGCCTTTAAAGTTCTGCAGCCTTTGCACTCCATGAATCCTTTTCGCACCAGGCTGTTGAGATAGATTTCTATTTTATCGGGATCGGCATTTATATGAGTGCAGATTTCAGTAAAGGAAATATATTCACTGTCTTTTAAAATACCCAGTACAGTTTCCCAGGCCGAATTCAATGTTATGGTTGCGAGAGGATTTTTGCGTATAAGGTACAGTGTGGAGTTCGTCTTTATAAAAGTAACTCCTCTGAGGAGTCTGTATGACAGCAGGGAGGAGTGATTTATTTTAATACTGCTCATGATACCCGAATGTATTTAAATCTGAAAGCTCAACATCCAATAAAAAGCATAAAGCTGAATGGCTTCCCGCCTTAGCGGGAATGACGTTTGAATATTGTCCGTTTTTATATTGTTTTTTTATTGGACGTTGGATGTTGGATGTTGGATGTTGGACGTTCATCTTTTTCTCCGATATGTGTAAACTTCCCGCCTCAATTCACACCTGTCTTCAACCGACATTATATCACCATTAGCCGCCCGCGCCCTGCCTATGCACCCTCCTCTGCAGTGCGCTTTGCCAGAGCATGAATCACATTCGCTTATTAAATCACTTCGTTTTTTATCAAGCAAAGGAAGCTCAGCCCATTTATCAAGTCCCTTTAAAATCATCTGCTTTATACCCTGTTCATAGACATTACCCACTGCAAGATCATCATTGATATTCATAACACACGGGAACATTTTACCTTCAGTATTTATCAGCGGCATACTGATGCAGTTACATACATGATCTGAAGGAACCTCTCTACCCTTATACCATTCAATGGCTGATACACTTCCGAGCCGGTCATACAAGGTGCGGAATTCCAGATCAGTATCATACAAACTTATCAGATCTTTCACCTGATTTTTATCAGGCATTTCTATCCAGTCTGTATGTTTTGCCCTGCCGGCTTTTACTATTGTGCCTGATACAACCTGCCCTGCCCCAAGCTCATCTGTGAGCTTAAGCATTTTATAAATATCATCAAAATTATGTTTCATTTCGGTAAAGGCAATTCTTACTCTATTCCCCAGCCCGGCTTTCACAAAATGTTTAACAGCACTTACAGTTGCCTTAAAATTCCCTTTTCCCCTGATCCTGTCGTTTGATTCAGCAGATGCTCCGTCGAGGCTTATCTGGATCTTTATTTTTTCGGAATCAATAGTTTGTATTTTTTTAACAACCGCTTCTGTGACCATAACACCGTTCGTCTGGAAAACAACTTCTTTAAACCCTGCATTACAGGCATGTCCAAGAATATTAAACCAGCAGGGGTGCAGCAAAGGTTCACCTCCGGTTATTGTTACGGATGTTCCGCCAAGATCAGCAAAATCGCCAATGATATTTAATATGATTTCTTCAGGGACAGGTGCGGTATTTGCAGATTTACAGTTAAGCAGACAATGAGGGCAGGTCAGGTTACAGGCATTTGTAATCATAAGAGTCAGGCTCTCAGGCATTTTAAGACCTGCGTCAATTACCTGTTCTCTTATTTTTTCTGTATCTGTAACCATTGCCTCCGGCCTTACTTTAACGGGATGACTCTTCTGTATTCAAAAATCCGTTTTCAATCAAGTATGAAATTATACCTTCAGCCTGAGACTCTGGATCTCCGGTAAGCACAGCCCCTTTTTTTTCAACATTGCTTCCTTCCAACAGCTGATTGATCCTTTCAAAGGCAGGAAGACTGCTGTCAGGAGTTATAACTCTTTTTGGCCTGGGTTTTGGAGGGAAGGTCCTTTTATGGACAATTTTTTTTACTGCGTCTTTCTGATCAACATCCAGTATTTCAAGCTGAGCCTGAGCAGCTTTTTGTTTCTGTTCATAGTCAGGAAAACGCGCAGTCACAGCAGACTGTGATATGCTTAATACCGCAGGCAGTGCATATTCTATCTCTTCCCTAACACCCTTACCGGCATTTCTTACCGCCCTGGCTTTTTTATCATCTGTAGAAACAGTTTCTGAACCTGTCTCTACAATATCGACAACATCTGAGATAAATGGCAAATCAAGATGATGGGCAATAAATGCGCCGACCTGTCCGTTCTGTTTATCAACAGATTCTTTTCCGCATAAAACAAGGTCTGCGTCCAGCTGTTTTAAAGCCTTTGAAAGCAGCATCGATTTAGCCCAGGAATCAAGATCATCTTCTGTATCTATTCTATAAACAGCATCAGCACCAACGGCAATACACCTGCGCAGCTCTTTTTCCGCAATAAGAGGTCCAAGAGTTAAAACTATTAATTCAATGGAACTCTCTTTTTCTTTCAGGTTAAGAGCAATATCAAGGGCCGCTTCATCCCACGGATTAATACGGAATATGGAATCACCTGGCGCAATATAATTTTGAACCGGATCACGTCCGGTTCGCGTGTATGTAAAAGCAACCTGTTTAGCACAAACTACGATTTTCATTTTCATCTCCGTGGAAATTTAATTCCACAAATGTTAATAGGCGGCTCAAGGCTCATGGCTCAAGGCGCAAGGGAAAGACTAAAAGCTTTTAAACCTTGTGCCTTGCGCCATGTGCCTTGAGCCGAGCTTTTATCTTAACGCCCTCTCAACCATCTCGATGATATCAACAACCTCAGGCGGATCATCCAGTTCCAGCCCGTTAATCCCGTCATCAATCATGGTCTGACAGTAGGGGCACGATGTACATACTACATCAACATTCTTTTCGGCAATTTCTTCCGATCTTATAACATTAAGCCTTTTCCCAAGGTTCTCATGCAGCCACATGCCTCCGCCTCCTGCTCCGCAGCAGAAACCATTTTCCCGGGATCTTTCCAGTTCTGTTAACTCAGCTCCGGGAACACTATTAATTATACCCCTTAAGGGCTCATAAATATTATTACCTCTGCCAAGATAGCAGGGATCATGTACTGTTACCTTTTTATCGAGAGGAAATACCGGTGTAATTTTTTTAATATTTATCAGTTTCATCACAAACTGAGAAGCATGAACTATATTAAATTTATGATCAACCCCTGTCTCAAGTTTAGGGTACTCATTTTTTAGTGTGTTAAAACAGTGAGGACAGAGGGTTATAAGCTGCTTTATATTATATTCTTTAAATGTTTTTAAATTCTTTTCCGCCAGTGTTAAAAACAGTTCTTCTTCTCCAAGCCTTCTGGCAGGATCACCGCAGCACAGTTCTTTATTTCCAAGAATCCGAAAGTTAACTCCGGCCTTCTGAAGTATGCTCACAAGCGCCCTTGAGACATCCTGATATCTGGGATGGAAGGAACCTGAACAGCCTGTCCATATAACAACTTCAACATCCTTATCATCAGGTGTTATTACTTTTACGCCTCTGTTCATTGCCCAGTCAGCCCTCAGAGAAACACCCTTTCCATTTACATCACCGTATAACTCAAGATCCCTTATCATGGTAACGGCTTCAGCCGGAAGTTTTCCCTTACCCATGACAAGATGTCTTCTCATATCAACTATCTTGTCTAACGGTGCTGCAAATACAGGACAGGCCTCAACACATGCCATACATGTTGTGCAGGACCAGATTTCATCAGGGGTTACAAATGTATCAAGTAAAGCGTTCTTATCTTTATGAGCTAGTTCATAAAGATGTCTTACAATTTTTTTGGGAGAAAGAGGCTTACCCGAAATAAAAGCCGGACAGCTATCTTCACAGCGTCCGCATGAAACACATGCCTCTGCATCAAGAAGCTGTTTCCAGGTAAATTCATTTACCTTTCCCGCTCCAGGTGCGCCATCTTTTTGGGGCAGATTCCTGAACTTACCGTTACTGGCATTCCTCTTATAAAATATGTTAAGAGGCGAAACAAACAGATGGCGGAAGAATGTAAAAGGTAAAAGAGTAATGAGCAGGAGCAGGGCGTAAAGATGTATTTTTATCATGATCTGCATCATAAGAGGTGATGCAGGCAGAAGTATCGAAACAATGCCGCCGACAGGGGCTTCCCATGCCTTTTCAGAACCTGTAATACTCAACCTGAACCCTTCTGCAAGAAAACCTGTTACAAGGATGACAAACAGAATAAAAAGAGGCAGAAGACTCTTTTTAGGCCCGGAAGGATCATTAGCAGAAAGTCTTTTAATAATAAATATTACTGATGCTGTTAGAAACACAATGCCGACAATATCAAGTATAAGAGATAAAACCGATGCTAATACTGCAGGCAGCGTAAGGCAGGTCTGGGCAAATACAATAACGACAACGGGAAGTATACAGCCCCAGAAGGCTGCAAGGTGCAAGGTTCCTTTAACAGGATTTTTAAGAATTTTTTTATGTCCAAGAATATATTTAAAAAGCCTTCCCCAGCTACCGGTACGTTTTTCAGGCAAACCTGATCTTATCAGACTGACTGTCTTTGACAGACCAGCAGCCATTAACAATATAGCCGCACACACTATCAGAAGATCTAAAGACATAAGCACCTGATTATTCCTTCCCTTCCCCTGATTTACCCAAAGGATTTAAAATAAACCCTGCTGCAAAAATAAAAATCAATATAATCATTAACAGTGCTGCAATAACATTGATAGATAAGCCGGCGCTGTCAGAATTATGAAAACTTCCACCCATGGGATTTTCACCATCCTTCAGGTGACATTTTGAACAGTTATCATCAGATACTTTTTCAGTATCACCATGAACTGCCATACCCTGATGGCAGCCTGTACAATTTGTTTTACTGTAATCCCTGCTGAAATCCTGCTTTTTATGTGACTTAATTTTTCCAGAGATAAACCAGGTCATAAGGCCCGATTCTTCCCATTTATTTTCATGGCATGTGACGCATGTTTTATTAAAGGCTGTTTCATGAACCGATGATTTATCAGATGATGAAGGTAGTATATTATGCCTTGTATGACATGAATAACATTCCGGTTTGTTTTGTGATTCAGACCCGGCACCGTGAAGATTTTGCTGCTGGTGGCATTCGGTGCAGTTTACTTTTCCGACTATATCCCCGCCTTCATGCCCTTCTTCAATATACGTATGGCATTCATCACATGCCACTACATCTGCATGAACGGAGGACTGATATTTTTCTACAGATATCTGAGGTATTCCATCGCTGTCACTGCTGCTGTGGCATAAAATGCAGTCATCCGTTTCGTATGCAAAAAGGCTGCATGGCAACAGGATTATTGCCAGGATGATCAGATATGTTTTTGTTATACCGGATGTATTCATGTTCTTTTACATATTAAATATTTGTTTTACCACAGAGAGCACGGAGGACACGGAGAAAAGCCTTTTATTATTTTAATAAATCAAAAAGTTTTTATCTTTTGTTTTTCTCCGTGCTCTCTGTGTTCTCCGTGGTTAAATCATTTTTCTTTATCTTCTCAATCAATATGGGAATTATCTCCTGCAAATCCCCAACTACAGCAAGATCGGAAAACCGGAATATTCTTGCCCTTGGGTCTTTATTGATTGAAATAACATTTTTTGATTTTTCCATACCTGCGCTGTATTCGTTTGCCCCAGATATCCCGCAGTTGATTATCAGATCAGGCGAGACACTCTTTCCGGTCTGACCTATCTGACGCTCAAAGGGTAATGTCTGCGTATCTATTACAGGCCTTGTGCCGGCGACCGATCCTTTAATCGCTTCAGCAAGCTCATGGACAAGATTAAAATCATCACCTTTTCCTGCACCGCGCCCGCCTGAAACAATAATATCCGCATCTTCAATATCAAGATCACCGGGTTCTGCAGCTATAACATTTATAACTTTTGTGCGAAGATTTTCTACAACTATTTCAGGATTAATTTCTTCAATTTTCGGAGTCCTCTTAACGGCTGCATCACCAGCAGCACTTAATACAGAAGGATGATAAGACACTACAGGCGGATTATCCGTTTCAATTACAAGCTCTTCAAAAAGATATCCGTTTGATACCGGCCGCCTTGCAAGCCATTTATCATTATTATCTATTTTAAAATCAACTGCCCTTGAAATAAGAGCTGTATTCATCACTGCGGCAAGCCTTGCAGAAAAATCAGATGCACTTTCATTCTGAGCAAGCAGAATACAGGAGACATTCTCTCCTTTAACAGCATCATAAAAAACAGTGCAGAATATTTCACCGTTATACCTGTTAAGCGCTTCATGTTTTAAATGTAAAACTCTATCAAGACCGCTTTCTTTTAATACATCCATTACCGCATCTTCAGGAGTTCCCATAAGAACAGCGGTGACAGTTCCTTTTTCTTCGGACTGACTGATGATACATTCAGCTTCTTTAATCAGTCCGAATGTAACTTCATCAACAGCGTCACCTGTATGCTGAACAAGTATCCATATATTTTTCATGCTGCTCAAAGCTTTCGTCCTGTCCTGTGGCCTTCAACAATAGCCATATCTGTTTTTCTTGGGGCAACACAATCCCCTGCGCGGTAAAGCTCTTTAACTTTTCCCTTAAGCTCAAAATACAACTGATCACAGGAAACACTACCCACTGCAAGAACAATTGTATCGTATCCTTCAAAATCCATCATTTCATTTGAGTACACATGGAGACCCTTAACAACCAATCCCTGTATCTCAAGCACTGCTATATCCGCTGTAAAGGTTACTCCCTTTTCAGCAAGTCTTTTTCTTGTAAGATAAAGATCCTGCAGCGGCCCCAGTCCACCGCCAGGAAAAAGAGATGATGTTATAATATGGACTTCATGTTCCCTGTCTGCGAGCAGTTCAGCGGTTCCTGTGGCCTGGTGGTGTCCGTCGTTATCAATAAGCAGGACCTTTTTACCCACTTCCACTTCACCCTTAAGCACCTGCACAGTGCTCACTACCTGGGGACAAGAATATTCTCCGGGAAAGGGATTTGGCTTTGGTACAGACCCAGTGGCGATTATTACTGCATCTGGTTTTTCTGCAAGCACGGTTTCTGCATCCGCTACAACCCCTAACCTTATATCAATATCGAGTTTACTTACCTGGCTTAAAAGCCATCTTGTAACACCGGTTATTTCCTGTCTTCCTGCGGCCTTACCTGCAATAAGGTTCTGTCCGCCGGGCTCTTCATTCTTTTCAAAGAGCACAACCCTGTGTTTTCTTAAGGCTGCTGTTCTTGCGGCCTCAAGACCTGCAGGCCCTGCACCCACTATTACTACCTTCTTCTGCACTTCACATGATTCAAGTTTTCCGATTCCCAGATGCTCTTCATACCCGACTGCCGGGTTCTGCAGACACCCCAAGGTATAACCCAGTCCCATTCTGGCTATACAACCCTGGTTGCATGCAATGCAGTGCCGTGTATCTTCGGCCCTTCCTTCCATTGCCTTGTTAGGGAGTTCCGGGTCACATATGAGCGCCCTTACCATTCCGATCATATCGGCATGTCCGCCTTCCAGAATGTTTTCTGCAAGGTGCGGATCATTAATCCTGTTGGTGCAGAATACCGGGAGATTTATGACCGATCTTATCCCGGTAGAAAGGGGAACAGTGTATGCAAGAGGTGTATGCATGGAACCTTCGACCAGAAACAGATTGTAAAAGGTGCCGATGGACAGGTCCATAAAATCAAGCTGGCCTGTTTCTTCTAAGCGAGCCGCAATTTTTTTAGCATCCTCAAGAGTAATTCCGCCCTTTGGATGCATTTCATCAGCATTAAGTCTTATACCCAGCGGAAAATCATTACCAACAGCTTTTCTTACGGAGTCAATAACTTCAAGACAGAACCTCATGCGGTTATCAAAACTTCCGCCATACTCATCTTCACGTTGATTGGTTGCGGGTGAAAGAAACTGGCGCACAAGAGAACTGTGCCCGAGCTGAAGCTCTATGCCGTCAAACCCGCCTTCAACAGCATACTCTGCGCTTTTTGCATAATATTCGCAGCACTCTTTTATGTCTTCTATTTCCATTTCCTTGGAAATTTCACGGAATAACGGATCTGCGCCCGGAGAAGGCCCCCACACCGGAAGCCTTGAAATTGTACTGTCTGCCTGCATTCCGTTGTGATTAAGCTGTGCAAAGATACGGGTATCGTAATTATGAATCGATTGAGTAAGCTTTTTATATCCCGGTATTACTTCAGGTAGAAAAGCATCAACCAGCTTGTCATAGGCGTGGTCTGACGGATGGACTGTGAGCTCTTCTGTGGTTATTAATCCGCAGCCTCCCTTTGCCCTTTCCGTATAATAATAAATATGCCTGTCGCTTATTTTCTGGTCTTCACCAAAGTTAGTCATGTGGGCGGCAAAATGTATCCGGTTAGAGATAACCTGGCTTCCTATCTTAAGAGGGCTGAAGAGATATTTGAATTCGCTCATATCAGCTCACCTGTTCTTCGTCCTTCGAGGAAAGCCATATCAATTCCTCTTGGAGCAACACAGTCACCCGCCCGGTAAAGTTCTTTAACCTTGCCCTTAAGATCTTTATACAGTTTATCATCGGATCTGTTGCCCATATCAAGCACAACTGCATCATAACCTTCAAACACAACAGGTTTATTTGTGTAGATGTCGATACATGTTACTTTAGATCCATCAATCTCCTGCACCCTCAGGTCGGCTGCAAAGGTAACACCCTTTTGAAGGAGGCGTTGCCTGGTAAGAGAAAGATCACCAAGGGGAGAAAGATCAAGTCCTATAAAAAGCTCACCAGTAATCATATGGATTTTTTTACCCTGATCCGCAAGATATTCAACTGTAGCAGCAGCGTGATGTCCGCCGTTTTCATCCACAAACAAAATCTTTTCAGCTTCCGGAGGCTCCCCCTTAAGAACATCCCAAACATTTAATACTTGTGGGCCGTAGTTACCTGGAACAGGTTTTTCCTGCGGTTTTGAACCTGTTGCAACTATTACAGCGTCAGGCATTTCATTTAATACCGACTCTACAGTTGCCTCATAATCTGTAATTATGGGTATTCCCAGCTTCTCAATTTCTCTTGTAAGATAGGAAATGACAGCTCCCATACCCTGCCGGCTAGGTCTCTTTTTAATGAGATTAATCTGTCCGCCTGCCCGGTCCGAAGCCTCGAATATTTTCACATCATGCCCTCGAGCTGCGGCAGTTCTTGCGGCTTCAAGGCCTGCGGGTCCTGCACCTATAACAACTACCTTTTTCCTGGCGGCAGCTTTGTTCTCCCCTTCATTAAGGTACGATGTTTCATAACCCGCTTCAGGATTCTGTATACAGCCGATTCTTTTTTTATTATTTACTCTTCCGATACAGCCCTTGTTGTCTCTTACACAATATCGGATTTCCTTCTGAAGGCCGTCCTTTGCCTTATTCACCATATCAGGGTCACATATAAGAGGCCTTATAAAACCGACTGCATCGGCCTGCCCCTTTTTAAGAATTTCTTCTGCCATATTTGGTGAAATTATCTGGTGACCTGCAATTACCGGGAGCTTTACGGCTTCTTTAAGATGTTCCGAGGCATCTAGTGTAAACCCTGCCGGAGTGTGCATTGATGCCATATAAAAATGCAGGCTGTAATAAGTACCCACAGTTGTATTTATGTAATCAGTATGTTTATGATCTTCAAATAATTTTGCAGACTGTTTTGATTCATCAGGTTCAATTGCACCCCAGAATTTTTCATCCACGCAGAGCCTTATCCCTACTGTAAAATCACTCCCGGCAGACTTTCTTACAGCCTCCAGTACCTGAAGAGGCAGCCTCATTCTGTTTTCCAGGCTTCCGCCGTATTCATCCTGCCTGTGGTTTGTAAGGGGAGATAAGAACTGTCGTAAAAGTGATTCAGACCCCATGTCTATTTCGATTCCGTCAAAACCTGACGATCTTGCTATCTCGGCAGCGTTAGAAAAGGCATCAATCACAACCTGTATATCTTCTGTCTCCATGGGTTTTGATACTTCCCCGAAAGCAATGTCCGAATTGGCAGACGGGCCCCAGACTTCTTTTCTGGTTATGGCTCCGCTGCTCTGAAAACCGTGATGATTAAGCTGGGCAAAAATACGGGTACCATGAGTATGAATGGATTCTGTAAACTGTTTAAAATCCTCTTTAACTTTCGGATCATAAAAATTTATCAGAGATTCCCAGGGCCTGTTATCAGGATGGATACATAACTCTCCCAGCACAATAAGGCCGCAGCCGCCCATTGCCCTTCTTGTGTAATAGGCGGTGTGCTTTTCATTAAGTTCACCCTGTTTTGAGAAATTTGTCCTGTGGGCAAGAAAACATGCCCGGTTAGGCAAGGTTGCATTACCTAAAGAGATGGGTTTGAAGAGATTGTCAGGCATATCTTTTCAATCTTATGCGGCACTTTTTGTGCCTATTTTCAGGTTAACAAGGCATTCCGGATCAGGCATATTAATATCGTTATAGGTGTGGTAGGCCATTGCCGGACACCCTCCCCTGCATACATCAAAGCGGTAGCAGTCGACACATGATTTCACATTTATGTTTCTGAACTGATTAAGTATCTGCGAATTATCCCAGATATCTTTAAAAGACTTATTGCGCACATTGCCTGACATAAAAGGCTCTTCCTGCAGAAAAGCGCATGGGTATACATTCCCATTGGGAGATACACAGCATGTCATTTTTGCAGCACCGCACATATCAAGACCCTTATGACGCCTGTGATCCGATGTAAGACAGAAGAAAGAATCTCCTGTTTTTACAAGATCATGTTTTTCAAGCCACTCGGCAAAGTACTCAAGCTGATCTGCAGTAGGGCCGAGATCAGCCTTGCTTGACTTTCCCCTGCCTGAAGGTCTGAACCTTGAAACACGAAGCTCGGATTTATTCTCAGCAGCAAGAGCTCTTAAATCTTCAAGCTGATCAAAGTTTGTACGGGTAAGAACCGTGTTGATGCTGAAACTCACATTATTAGATGTGAAGGCATCGATTGCATTTAGAACTTTTCTGTATGTACCTTTACCGCGAATGCTGTCATTGGTTTCTTCATCCACGCCATCCAGGCTCACCTGGAGGTAAAGCATGTTCATTTTCGAAAGTTTTTTTGCAATAGAATTATCTATTAGTGTGCCATTGGTGCTTACACAGGTGACAAGTCCTTTGTTATGGCTGTAGTCAAGGAGTTCGATAAAGTCTTCCCTTATAAAGGGTTCGCCTCCGCCTATATTAGTCTGAAAAACTTTAAGAGCAGTTAAGTCATCAATAAGTTTTTTACATTCTGAAGTATTAAGTTCATCCGCCCCTGCGTTTCCTGAGTCAGAAAGGCAGTGAACACAGCGCAGATTACATTTTAAAGTAATTTCCCACGTAAGATTTACCGGCGCCCTTAAACCGTTTTTTGCCATTTCAGCACTCAATGATAACTCCTTTTTCCTTTAACTGATTAAGGGTACCAGTCAGACCGGTAATCCCGGCCTCATCTATATTATTCTTTCCGGTATCTTCCAGCCATTCTTTAAGGGATAATTCGCCGTCAAAAAAATCAGGAGCAAGAAGATCTCCAGAGGAGATAAAATAAAGCCTCGGCCCGTTCATCCTGTAAAAGAGAAGACCAAAATCTTCTTCTCTAACCTGTGATCCTCTTGCCAGTTTGTATTTCAAATTAGACAATCTAATAAACTCCGCAGATCCCGTCGATTGCCATTTCTTCAATCTTGATTTCTGTGGTATTGAAGATTTCCTCTTCCTTTGTCTTTGAGCTGTCTGTGCTTACTGTCTCTGAAAGATTTTCAGCCTGTTTTTCCTGTTCTTTCATTATTTAACTCCTGCATAGATATAATTTAAAAGATATAATTTTATTAAGCTGAATACAAACTTTTACTTGGGCTCCTTTATTTTATTATCAACCGGTTTTCCTGTAACCGGGTGAACATAATGGAAAGGAGGAATATAAACATTAGGATAATCGCCAAACACCTCTGTAGGAGGCAGGTCCGGCGGACAGGATGGATCAGGTTTTGGAATAAAGTTTTCATATTCCACGCCCCAGCCTTTGTCAAAGGGTGTCATGAAGGTTGTGTACACATGCATGGACTTGGCCTTCCAGACACCGTCTTCTTTCACATATGTATTTTCATAGGTGCCTTCAGCCCAGAATGCTTTTTCCTTCCATTTACCAACCTGGGCAAACATGCGCCACCTTCCCTTTGCATTTTTTCCATCAGGATCAACATTTACAACACCCTGAAGGTTCATGTGGTTCATGAGAAGACCATACTGAATACCGTTTTTGCTGTCCGGCATAAGGTCCATCAATGCCCTTATATGCTTTTTGCCTACGTAAACACCTCTCTGGGCTAGCTCAAGAGAACCGTCTTCGCAAAAGCAGTCAGTAAGCTCATCCCACATCATTTTATCCAGATAATAACCATATGCTCTCTGGAGCTTTTTTATAGCTTCCACATCCTCAAGATTCTGAAGCCTTTTCTCAAGTTCATCTACTCTTGCCGCTAACCGGGCAACCAATTCGGAATTTTCCATAACACTCTCCTGTATTTGCAAAGACTAATTTAAAGGAGCCTTTCCCCTGCGCATTGCACCCCCTGTCCCGCCATAGCCTTGGCGACGGCGGATGAGCCTCGCGCCTGTTTTTATTTATACTCGTAAAAACCCTTACCGGTTTTTCTGCCGTGCCATCCCGCAATAACCATCTGTTTCATAAGTGTAGGAGGCAGATACTGGGGATCTTTAATCTCTTCATAAATAGTGCTCGCACCTCTAAAAACTGTGTCAATACCAATCAGGTCAAGAAGTGTCAACGGTCCCATAGGATGACGAAGTCCCTGTGTAATAAGAGTATCAATATCTTCCTTTGTTCCAACGCCCGCTTCAACCATACGCACTGCGTTTAAGAGGAAGGGAGTAAGGATTCTGTTTGAAAGAAATCCGGGAACATCTTTTGATACAACCATGGTCTTTTTAATAGAATCAAGAAACTGCCTTGTAATATTGGTTGTTTCTTCTTCTGTTGAAATTGCATTAATAACTTCAACAACCTTCATCAGGGGAACAGGATTGGAAAAATGAGTTCCGATAACCTTGTGAGGTCTGTTGGTTGCTGCTGCAATATTGATAACACTTATAGTTGATGTATTTGATGCGAGGATTGTGTGTTCCGGACATGCTTTATCCAGAGCTTTAAAAACATCCTGTTTGATTTCGAGGTTTTCAACAACTGCCTCAACAACATAGTCAACATCTTTAAAATCATCCAGTGTCAATGTTCTGCTGATACGTGACTGTACAGCAGCTTTTTCATCAGCTGTAATTCTTTCTTTTTCTACTGATCTTGCCAGCACTTTTTCTATTGTTGCAAAACCTTTATCAAGGTATTCGTCCCTGGTATCCATTACGACTACATCATATCCCGACTGGGCACATACCTGGGCAATACCGCAGCCCATTATACCGCAACCCACAACACCGACTTTTTTTATATCCATAGCTAATCTCCTTATTTTTTAAGTATCGTAACCGCACATGCAGCATTATCATCCATTGTCCAGCCGCCTGCGTTTTCTGTCAGACCGATCTGAGGATTATTTTTAACCTGTCTTTCACCTGCTTCTCCCCTGAGCTGTGTAACAACTTCATATATCTGTGCAAGACCGGTTGCAGAAATTGGATGTCCTTTGGCAGCAAGACCGCCGGAAGGATTAACAGGAATTCTTCCGTCAAGAGCAGTGTGACCTTCATCGATCATCATGCCTGCTTCTCCCGGTTTGCAGAGAAGGAGCTCTTCATACATTCTGAGTTCTGCCGGGGACATGGCGTCATGTACCTCTACAACCTGAATATCTTCAGGTCCTACACCTGCTTTTTCGTATGCCTTTTTAGCTGCCCTAGTTGTTATTTCTTCATGCTCCTGACCCGGGACATTGTATGTGCCTGATACAAGCTCACATGCCGCAATACTTATAGGCTGTTTCTGTTTAAACTTTGAAGCAATTTCTTTGCTGCATACAATAGCTGCTGCAGCGCCGTCTGCCATGGTTGAACACATAAACTGAGTTAAAGGTTCTGCTACAACACGTGACTCAAGAATCTGCTCAACACTCATTGCCTTCTGGAACTGTGCGTAAGGATTAAGTGAACCGTTGTATTTATTTTTTGCTGCAACTTTTGCAAAATGTTCTTTTGTTGCACCTGATGCTGCCATCCATTTTTTAAGCTGCATTGCATAAAGAGCAACGAACATAAAACCGAACTTGGCATACACAGTTCCGGCGGCCATTGTCTGAGCTGACTTTGCAGAGTCGCCGCAGAAAAGTTTTTCAACACCGAGTGCAAGTGCAACATCTGCGTTACCAGATGCAACTTCCATATAAGCGCCTCTTAAGGCAGTTGATCCGCCGCTGCATGCGTTTTCTACATTTATAATAGGAGTACCGAACATACCGGCAGATGTTAAAACATGCTGACCGATTGTTCCCTTAAGTTCTGTAAGCTGCTGACCAACCGCGTTTGCAACATAGGCCACATCAATATCTTTAATCGCAACACCGGAATCTTCAAGGGCCTTCCATGTAGCTTCACGGCCAAGGTCTTTCATGTCACGATCTTCAAATTTTCCAAAACGGGTCATACCGACCCCAATAATTGATACTTCTCTCACGGCGCTCCTCCTTCCTTATTTACCAGCAGGTTTAAACTGGTAACTGATAAGTTCGTTGCCTTCTTCATCCGTTCTTACCTTGTCTATGACCATTTCCATTTCCATACCCAGTTGAAGGGAGTCTTCGGTAGGTTCACAGCCGGTAATGAGGGTCCATATCTTCGGTCCGTTTTCAAGGTTTACATAGGCCTGAATAGAAGGTCTTGCAAACCCTGGAAGAGCAGCCTGTACAATGCTGAAGCTGTCAAGGGTTCCCTTTCCCTCGAACTTTGCATCTTCCATTGTGTCCGGCACCTGGCACGTGGGGCAGACAGGCGTTTTCTGAAATGCTGTAAGACCGCATTTTTTGCATTTGTTGCCGAGCAGATAAGCCTTTCCGCTCTCTTCCACGAACAAACCTTCCTGTATTGGTACTCTGTTATCTGTCATATTTCTCTCCGTTTTTGGAATTTCCTTTTGAGAAGACAGGTCAAAGACCTGTCTCTACATCTATATTTAGAGTCTTCCGGCGTATATCACATCCCCTTCTTCAAGCTTTTCTATTTCCTCTCTGCTGTATCCTATTTCCTTAAGTATGGCGGCAGCATCCTCCCCCCTTTTTGGAGCAAATTTCCTTATGCTGCTGGGAGTCTCGGAAAGCTTTATGGAAATACCTGCCTGCTTTACCTTTCCCAGCTCAGGATGATCCAGCTCAACTATCATATTCCTGTGTTTTATCTGTGGGTCATCAGGAAGCTCATCAAACTCAATCAGTTTACTTACCGCGACATCCGACTGAGTTAGAAGATCAAACCATTCATCCCTGGTTTTGGTAAGAAACTTTTCGGTAAACACCTTTGTTATCTCATCAAATTTTTCAATGTCATTCTGAAAAGGAATAACACCCTCACAGTCAAGAACTTTGCAGAGATTAACAAAAAACCATGGCTCCGAACACCCGAGGCTGAGTTTTTTACCATCCTTTGCTTCATAAACATTATAAAAAGGGACAGTACCCGTACTTACCATGTCTGTTTCATCCGGCATGGATTTATTGTTCATCATGTATGCGGCAAAGTAAGGACCAAGCTGAGCAACAACACCGTCTGTGATAGAGATATCCACAAACTGTCCCTCTCCTGTTTTTGCTCTTGCTATAACTGCCGCAAGTATTCCTATAGCGGCCTGCATACCGCCCCCTGCAATATCACCAACAAGGTTGCCGGGCGGAGTCGGCTTTTTTAAAATATTAAAATATCCTGCCTGTGAAATATAGTTAACATCATGTCCCGGCAGAAACTTATATGGCCCGTCCTGACCGTAACCTGTTATTGCGCAGTATATAATGCCTTTATTGATCTCCTTAAGCTTTTCGTAACCGATACCAAGCCTGTCGGTAACACCCGGCCTGAAGCCTTCCACAACAATATCCGCATCCCTGGCAAGCTTGTAGAAAATCTCTTTTCCTTCATCGCTTTTAAGATTAAGACCTATGCTTCTTTTATTTCTGTTTGAAGGATCATAGGGAGAATCAGGCGGAGCAAACTCCTTAACCACCGGAACAGCAGGTCCGCCTTTACGTCTTCCGGAAGGTTTGCCTGCTTCTTCTATCTTAATAATATCCGCCCCCATATCACCAAGGATTCCGGTACAGAAGGGCCCCGGCGCAAATCTGGTTAAATCGAGGACTTTAAGTCCGGAAAGGGCTTGCGGGGGATTATTTTCAACTGCTTTGTTATTTGACATCATATTACTGTTATCATCTTTAGAGGTTTAATATCCGGCGCAGGGCGCGGGGCTCAAGGCGCAAGGTTTTAAAGCATTTTGCTTTTCCTTGTGCCCTGGGCCCTGGGCCCTGGGCCCTGAGCCCTGAGCCTTGCGCCATTCACATATATCTACTGCGCTATTTCAAACATTTAAAATTATCGAAGCCGTAATTTTCGGCCTAGCGGCCTGTAAACTCCGGTTTCTTTTTCTCAGCAAAAGCCTTAAGAGCTATATCATGATCTTCTGATGTATCGTTTACAATTGCTGAAAGCATTGCTGATTCAAGTCTTATATCTGCATCAGCCATGATTGACTTGTTAATATACAGCTTTGTAAGTCTCATTGCTGTGGGGCTTTTGTCTGCAAGTTCTGCTGCCATTTCATCTACCGCCTTTTCAAATTCATCAGCAGGTACAGCTTTGTTTACGAGACCTATCTTTTCAGCTTCTTTGCCTGATACCCATTTACCGGTAAGTAAAAGCTCTTTGGCTTTTCTTAATCCCACAACCAGGGGCAGCCTGTATGGGGTTCCGCCTGCGCCGAACATGCCGACTTTCATGTGCTGGTCACCGATCATTGCATCTTCCACTGCAACAGCCAGGTCGCAGGCAAGAAGAATCTCAAAACCGCCGGCAAGAGCAAGACCGTTTATAGCCGCGATTACCGGTATTGAAAGGCTCTCTATTTTAACAAGCAGTTCTTTACCGACTGTAAGAAAGTCTGTCTGTGATTTAAGATCTGTAAGTTCCTTGGCAGCAAACTTAAGATCAACACCTGCGCAGAAGGCACGGCCGTTACCAGTGATAACAAGAACTCTTACATCATTATCCTTATCAGCTTTATCCAGTGCATCGGTAATTTCCTGAAAAGTCGTACCGGTCATTGCATTAAGCTTATCAGGTCTGTTTAAAGTCAACTTTGCCACATGGTCTTTTACTTCATAAATAATGGTCTCATAATCTGACATTTTAGCCTCCATATATACTGTTATAAAAAATGAACTCTCAACATCCAACGCTCAACTCCCAACTTCCAATGAAAATCAAAAAAACCTTAATCAAAAATTGGCTATTGGATGTTCATCTTTTTAATCCCTGCACCTTGCGCCTCCCGTCACGGCGTAGCTGAAAGCGAAGACGGATGCGCCCCGCTTTTATTCGTACATCCCGGCAACAAGATCCGCATATCTTTCATTTATAATTCTGCGCTTAATCTTAAAAGTGGGTGTTACTTCTTCTTTTTCCTGACTGAATTCTTCCTTTAAGATTGTAAACTTCCTTATATTTTCCACCTTTGCAAGTTCCTTATTCTGCGTATCTATTTCTTTTTGAATAAGATCCAGGATTTCCTTTTTTGATATAAGATCAGCATAATCAGTATACTGAATTCCGCTCTTTTTCGCGTACCTTTCAACCTCTTCCGGGTTAAGGGTAAGGAGTGCGGTTATATAATCCTTTCCTTCACCAAACACAACAGCCTGACTGATATAGGTACTCAGCTTGAGAATATTTTCAATATATGAGGGTGAAACGTTTTTGCCGCCCGAGGTAATAATTATTTCCTTTTTACGGCCTGTTATTTTTAAAAAGCCGTCTTCGTCAAAAGTGCCTATATCACCGGTATTGAGCCAGCCTCCTTCATAAAGTTCATCGGTAGCTTCTTTATTATTCCAGTACCCCGGAGTACAGAGCCATCCCTTTGCTATAATCTCACCGTCTTCCTTGAGTTTTACTTCAATACCGTCAAGGGCCTGACCGACTGTACCAAGCTTGAAAACACCGGGCCTGTTTATAGCAAGCTGACCGCATCCTTCTGTAAGCCCGTATCCTTCATATAGCGGAAAACCGCAGGACCTGAAAAAATTGAGCATTTCCGCTGTCATTGGTGCTCCGCCCACTCCGCCGTACCTTAATTTTCTACCCACCCTCTCACGGACATCATCAATAAAAAGTTTTTTGGCTATTGAATACTTGAAACAGGTTACAGCATCCGGAGATTCGCCCTTAACATGCCATGAATCATCATTGTACTTTGCGCCTGTTTTAAGGCACCAGTTAATAATTGCCTTTTTCCATGCAGGAGCATTTTCAATTTCTGCCGAAATATTATTGTAATGCTTTTCAAAAAATCTCGGGGTGGTGAAAAAGAATGTGGGGTCCATTTCACGGACATTATTAAACAGCTCACGCATTCCTTCTGCGTACACCTGCTCTATTCCGAAGGTAATATGAAGCCAGTGACCGTTTCTCAACTCAAGGGCATGGGCCATTGGCAAAAAGCTTAATCCCCTGTCAGAAGGAGTTACAGGAAAAAACTTGGTATATTCTCTTAAATTCATCAGAATGCCGCGGTTGGTATCCATAACACCCTTTGGCGGTCCTGTTGTACCGGAGGTATATATGATAGCCGTTACATCCTCAGGTTCTACATTGTGGAGTCTCTCAACATATTCAGCATCACCTTTTTCATTATACACTTTCCGGCCGAGATCATAGAGGTCGTCCAGGCTCATGATCTTTGGATCATTCAAGGAAGGGAAAGGATCAAACACTATTACCTTTTCTATATGAGGGCATTTTTCTGCCGCCTTTAAAATCTTCTCACACTGTGCCTGGTTTTCTGCAAAAATAATCTTTGCGCCGGAGTCATTAATAACATGGGCACACTCTTTTATGCTGTTGGTCTGATATATGCCGGCAAATATGGCGCCTGAATTTGCAATTGCCGTTACAACATATGCATAATCAGGGCGGGTCTCAGATATTACCGAAACGCGGTCACTCTTTTTTACTCCAAGTTTAATTAAACCCAGCGCAAGATTTCTCACCTTTTCACCTACTTCAGCCCAGGTTACATCCTGCCACCGGCTGCCGTTTTTATAGATAAGAAAAGTCTTGTCCTGAAGCCTGTTCAACTGATCATAAAAAACTTTTGGAAGTGTCCACTGTTCCATATGAATATCCTCTTTAATAAGTCGTAAATTTATTCTCTCGTTCCATTTACCCTTTTAAGCCATTAATAAAAAATGAGTACATCTCATCAGCAAGGTTATCAGGAGAAACAATCCCTCTGGGCTCGTACCACTGTATAATCCAGTTGAGCATTCCAAGCAGGGTAAAAGTAACCACGTTTATGTTCTTCTCCGAGTTGTTTTTTGCGAGGATTTCCTGAAGAACCTCTTTTATTACAACGATATACTCAAGTTGTTTGTGTTTGAATTTCTGGAAGTACTCATCCTCAAGAGAGTGAGCTTCATATATTAATACCCGCATACGTGCAGGATACTTGATAAAAAAATGGATATGATTTTTTATTATGCAGAACAGTTTTTCTTCGGGAGTTGTAAGTTCTGCCAGTTCATCAAAAAGCTGGAGATTTGTTTTATCCATGAAGTCATAGATCATGTCAAAAAGCATCTCCTGCTTATTGGTGAAATGATAATATAGGCCAGGCTTGCTGATATTTAATGATTTTGAAATATCCCTTATGGAGGTTTTTTCATAACCATTCAGATAAAACAGCTCAGCTATTTCCTGAAGTATCTGTTCTTTTTTGTTCATCTTATATGCTCAACCGTAAAGATAGTTTAACTGTCAAAACCAATAAAGCTTAATTAAAACAAAAAGACATCAGTAAATCATTTTTAGACACGCTTAACGTAGCGGTAATTTCAACTTTACCGAACGTTCGGTTTTTATATCAGGCAGGCATTGTTGTCAAGGATTTAGTTCTCTCTACAGTACAAACAAATGTATCTAATAAAAGATCTGGCAGATATTTAATATTTATAAAAATTATATTTGAATAGGAAATAATCAAAAATTTAAAGAAGAAGAACAACAACAAACTTAAGATTGGGATTTTTTATTATCGTAACACTTCAACCTCTTAGATATCACGTTCTTATACACGCCCATTCCGCAGAGCATATGCTAAGACTTATAGTACGAACAATTTATCAAGAGGGAGCAAATTTCAGTGTATCTGATTCAAAATCTTGACACATTTTCTGCCTTATAATAATTCTTAAAACAATTAATATCATTTCAGAATCTCAACTAACATCACCTATAGAAGATTTTAACAGCGCTGCACCTTTTCGACCTGTGACTTTAGATATTTCCTGTATTAAACGTTACATTCCTTTTTTGTCTTTTATCATTTTTCCGTTTTACTGAGATTTTATTACCATATATTTCAGGATGTTACATCGGTGCCGCTGCCTCCTGCACTTCTGCTTCTTGTAGGCGGTTTGGCAGGAATAGCAGGGCTGAGGTTTAGAAGGAAAAAATGAAACAATCGTCTTGATTCTTTTAAGAAGTATTACCATATCAATAAAAAAGGAGAATTCCGTTTTAAACTCTGGAGCTCTCCTTTTTTTATTAGACATCCACCTGTTAATACCCTTTTATTGTGACTGATAATTTCAAAAGTCATTTATCCAATATTACAGCTTGACACATCCACTCTGTTAAATAAATATCTGAGATATTGATAACCACAGGAGAAACAGAATGACTGATCCAAACATGAATATTACCGATGCCCTCTGTCAGAATGTTGCGGACACTAGTTTTGAAAATCTTGATGACGCAGTTGTATCACTTGCAAAAAACAGGATAATCGATGTTCTGGGATGCGTTGCTGCAGGAGCTGATGCCGAATGCAACAGGGAACTGATACAGTTAATACAAGACTGGGGAGGTAAAGCCGAATCCAGCATTTTTATCCATGGAATAAAAACAGCTGCACATAATGCCGCCCTTGCAAACAGTGTTATGGCCAGGTCATATGACTTTGAGGCCCTTGGCCCTCTTGTTGACGGAAAGTGTATGCCCGCCCATATAAGCGGCACAACAGTTATTACTGCAGTAACCATGGCCGAGGCCTGCGGAATATCAGGCAAAGAACTTTTAACGGCTCTGATTGCAGGTGACAACCTTACAGCAAGGATAGTTGCCGCAGAAAGCACCGGGGGCCTTCCTCCCGGATGGGACAGTGTCGGGACCACAAACAGTTTTGGTTCAGCAGCCATATCATCAAAAATAATGGGGCTTGATAAGGCACAGATTAAAAATGCACTCGGGCTTGTGTTTAACCAGATGTCCGGATCAATGCAGAATATAACGGACGGCGTACCTGCCTTTAAACTGCTCCAGGGACTTTCCGCCAGAAACGGAATTATATCAGCACAGCTTGCAAAGGCAGGATGGGCAGGCCCAAAAGACCCGCTCTTTGGAGAAAAATGCTACTTCAATCTGTTTTCAGGCGGTTGCGGAAACCCTGATATTCTAACAAAAGACCTTGGCATAAAGTATTACACTGACGCTCACTTTAAAATTCACCCATGCTGTGCAGTTGCACATGCTGCAGTTGACTCGGCATCATTCATAGCCTCAAACCACAATCTGAACTATGAAGACATTGATGAGATCACTCTTTATGTTTCAGCGTCCGCGCTTAAAAGTTTTCTGTCTCAGCCCTTTGAGCCCGACTCATTCAAACAGATAAAAGCTGCCTTCAATTACAGTTTTACTGTTGCCGCAGCTTTAATGAACAAGGGCATTAAACCGGAAGATTTTACAGATGCCAGCATCAACAATCCTGTTATAAGAACAATGATAAAGAAAATAAAACTGGAACAGCTTCCGGGTGTAGAAAGAGAACTTTTATGCGCAAAAGTTAAAGTCACCATGAAAAACGGAGATGAGTTTGAAAAACTCACAGAGTCTCCAAAGGGTGAGCCTGTAGGGAACCCGCTCAAAAAAGAAGAAATCACAGACAAGTTTTTCAGCAACATGGAGTTTTCAAATAAGATAAAAAAAGCAGACGCAGAAAGACTGCTTTCTCTTTTGGATAACCTTGAAGAACTTGAAAATATAAATGAAATTACAAGTATTATGGCAGCATAGAATAAAATGAAATACCCCGAACCATCAGTCTGTATTTCCATCTTAAAGGAAAGAGGGCTTAAAAAAAACGTATTAAAGCATGTAAAGGCAGTTCACAGGTTTGCTGCTGTTATAGGAAACAGACTAAAAGAAGAGGGCCACACTATTAACATGGATCTGCTGGAAGCAGGAGCCCTGCTGCATGATATAGGAAGAACAAAAAGCCATAACCTTGATCATGCGGTAGTCGGGTGTGAAATCGCCCGCGAGCTTGGCTTTCCTGATGACCTTATAAATATAATCAGAAATCACATCGGAGCAGGTATCTATAAAAAGGAAGCAGAAGAAATGGGGCTTCCTCCAGAAGATTACATTCCTGAAACAATAGAGCAGAAAGTCGTAGCGGCAGCAGATAACCTTGCAATGGGTCATAACCTTCAGACCATAAAACAGCATGTTGACAACATGAAGAAAAAGGGTGTCATTGAAGGGGCGGAAAGATGCCTTAAACTCCATCAGGAGTTATCAGGAATGTGCGGCATTGATATTGATGAGCTTCTACTGAAAAGTGAAACCTAAAATCCGAACCGCAAAGACGCGAAGAGCGCAAAAAAAGGCTAAAAACAAAAACGATTTGTTGCAAAAAAACAAAGCCTTTACCTGCTTTGGGCGGAAGAATCAGAAATGCTTATTGACCCGGGTGGAGGTGCTGGGCTTTTCTCAAAGATCTATCTGTTAATTTTACAGAGGGATATGAGTATGTTTTGATTTTTTAAGGATTGTGTACTTACTTTCTTTAAAGTGCATATATTGTAATCCTTAAAAAACAGTTGTACAACCTGGTTCAGATGCGTCTTTGAGAAAAGTTCAGTACCGTAATTTTAGTATATCAGGTCAACTAATTGGGAGATGATCCTTCTGTTTTAACTTCTATTCCACCTGATTTTATTCTATAATCCACCCTCACATTAATGATCAATAAACAAAAGACAAACTGGAGATTGAATGGATACCGGCAAAATTAAAATTATAGGGATCTCAGGAAGCCCCAGAATCGGTGCTACAGATTATGCTGTTAAGGCAGCTCTCAGCTATGCAGAAGAAAAATACCAGGTTCAGACCGACTATTTTTCTGCACATAAAAAGCAGATCAATTTCTGCATACACTGTGATTACTGCGTAAGAAAAAAACAGGGATGCATTCACAAGGACGACATGGCTGACCTTTACCCTCTGCTTGAAGAGGCGGATGCATGGGTGCTTGGAAGCCCTGTTTATCATGGAGCAATAAGCGGTCAGTTAAAAACCATCCTTGACCGCACACGTGCATCAGTTGCAAAAAAGAAAGCCATTTTTTCAGGAAAGACAGGAGCAGGCCTTGCAACCGGAGGCGACAGGGTCGGCGGACAGGAACCTGTAATAAAAACAATAATAGATTTTTATATAATCAATGAACTGATCCCGGTAAGCGGAGCCTCCTTTGGTGCAAACCTGGGGATGACCTTCTGGTCTGATGATAAAAAGGCAGAGGGCGCCGCCGCAGATGAAGAGGGTATGAAAACCATTAAAAGAACAATGGATAAGCTTGTAAAGCTTACAGCAAAGCTGAAGGGGCTGTAAAAAAAAGGGGCATAATAATATGCCCCTTTTTTTCATAGTTCTTATCTTTCAGCTGCCGTCTAATACACCTTATCGTAACCTTCCGAACCTACCTTGTCTTTAAATAGATTGTATGCCCAGATCTGGTATATAAGCACAATAGGTACAAATATAAGCGCTACAACAAGCATGATCTTTAATGTAAGCTGGCTTGAAGATGCATTATAGGCTGTAAGACTGAAGGCTGCATCCATACTTGAAGGAAACATATTCGGAAACAGACCGATTACGCCGTAAAAGGTTGCCCCTATGATTGTAACCGCTGATGAGAACCACGCCTTCCACAGGGCGCCCTTTGAAAGATAGAAGCGTATTCCCAGAAGAGCCAGAACCGTTACAATGATAACCAGGAACAGTGCCGGGCTCGCAAGATAATTTGCATAAAGATTTGTTGCAAAATATGAAGCAATCAAAAATACAACCGCGGCTGCAAGCAGAACAATCCATAATTTGGATGCAGCAGCTTTTGCTCTTTCGTGAAGGTCTCCTTCACTTTTTATTGCAAGCCATATTGATCCGTGAACCAGGAAAAAGCAGAGGAACAGTACTCCGCCTAAAAGCCCGTAAGGGTTAAGAAGCGTTAAAAGTGTTCCGTGATATATTCCTTCTCCATCAATGGGAATACCTCTGAATATGTTTGCAAAGGCAGCGCCAAACAGTATTGCCGGAAGCACACTTCCTATAAACATACAGCTGTCCCAGATTTTCTTCCAGCCCGGGCTTTCAATCTGATGCCTGAACTCAAAGGATACACCCCTCAATATCAGGGCAAATAAAATCAGCATAAGGGCGGAATATAGAGAACTGAACATTACTGCGTACACCTGCGGAAATGCGGCAAATGTAACACCGCCTGCTGTGATCAGCCATACTTCATTACCGTCCCACAAGGGCCCCATGGAGTTATACATAACTCTTTTTTCTTCATCATTTTTTGCCAGAAAGGGAAGCAGCGTCCCCACACCAAAATCAAAACCATCCGAAATAAAATATACTGCCCAGAGAAGCCCCCAGAGAAAAAACCATATATTTTGTAAATCCATTGTCTCCCCCTTTATGAGAGTTGTTTTTTGTTAAGCATTAATTGCATCAGGACCTTTTTTAGCATTCTTTACAATCAGGTAAAAACCGATCGCACCGAGAAGGCCGTATACAACTAAAAAGGCAACAAATGAAGTAAAGACCTGCGGTGTTTGAACCGGTGAAACCGCATCAGAGGTTTTCATGAGCCCGTAGACTATCCAGGGCTGCCTGCCCACTTCTGCCAGTATCCATCCTGCCTGGTTTGCAATATAGGGCAGAGGTATTGAAAAAAGCATAATCTTAAGATACAGCGGATAATCCGTCAGCCGGTTTCTTAATAAAAGCCCGACCGCTGTTACCAGGATAAAAAGTGTCCCCAGGCCGACCATCAGCCTGAATGAAATAAAGTTTATCAGAACCGGCGGTCTTTCATCTGCAGGAAAATCCTTTAAGCCTTTCACTTCGGAATTCATATCATGGTTTGCAAGCATGCTGAGCATTCCGGGTATGGGAAGAAACTCAACAAGATTTTTTTCATTTTTCTCATCAGGAATAACAAACATATAAATAGGAGCGCTGGATTCCGTTTCCCAGTGGCTTTCCATGGCGGCAAGTTTGGTGGGCTGTTTTTCAGCAAGATCAGCGCCGTGCATATGGCCTTCACCTGCAACAATTACAGAGAATATAAAACCGAAAACAACAGCAATTTTAAATGACCTGGCAAAAAACTCTACATTCTGTTTTTTAAGCAGATGATATGCGCTGATCCCCATTACAAAAAATGCGCTTAAAACATATGCTCCGCTGGCAGTGTGGACAAATTCCAGTATAGCCCATCGCTGGAAAATAATCTCGGAAAGGCTTTCAAGTTCCGCTCTTCCGTTTCTCATCACATATCCCACAGGATGCTGCATCCATGAATTTGCTATAAGAATCCATACAGCGGATAATGTCGAAGCTATTGCAATAAGCCACATTACAAATGCGTGCGCTTTAGCAGAAAGCTTTTTCCATCCAAATATCCATACACCGATTAGCGTTGACTCCAGAAAAAAAGCGGCCGTTGCCTCAATAGCTAGAAGCGACCCGAATATATCACCTACGAACTCGGAATACCTTGACCAGTTAGTTCCAAACTGAAACTCAAGGGTAATACCGGTAACTACGCCAAGGGCAAAATTTATTAAAAACAGCTTACCCCAGAATTTGGTCATTTTAAGATATGTTTCGTCTCCTGTGCTGGCATACTTTGTTTCCATAACGGCCATCAGGATTGAAAGTCCCAGTGTAAGCGGAACAAACAAAAAATGAAACATGGTAGCCGCAGCAAACTGAAGCCTAGATAAAAACAAAACGTCCATGGCATTCCTCCTTATTTATGTTTATTATTTTCAAAAGAGAATTCTGATTTTCATATTATATATGAATCAGGCCTGATCTGCACGCCTGATACATGAATTATCCTTTAACAGTTTATCAAAAGTAGCATTTCTCAGGGTTTTTCTGAGCTGCTCCCTCGCCTCTTCCCATACTGCATGAACCGAGCATACACTGCTCTTAGTGCATGAGTCAGGATTCATGATACAGTCATTTAAAAAGATTTCACCGGATACGGACTCAACAACATCCAGAAGGGTTATTTCTTCCGGATTTTTTAAAAGGCGGTAACCGCCCTTTGCACCCTGAACAATTTCTATAAAACCTGCCCTGGCGAGCTGCTGGGCAATCTTCCCCAGAAACTGGTCCGGGATGTCCATTTCCTTTGAAATTTCTTTTCTGCTTATTATTAGATTTTTTTCCCTGTCCGACATGTACAGCACACATCTTACAGCATATTCACCAGCTCTTGTTATTCTCATATTTTCATTCCGGATATATAGGATGTTTTTTATCCTATATAGTTTTTAAATTATGTCAACAATATTTTTAATCCTTGCCTGAAAGCGGAAATTTGCTGTAAAGATATTGGATATGATGTTTTTTAAACTGGATTCACAATTTTATTGGACATAAAAATGGAAGAATGCTATTAATTTGAGCTAAAAATTAATGGCGGCGCTTTTATTTGACCACTTTCAGTTCAATTTTTAACAGATCTCAAAAATAAAGGAGCCTCTATGAAAAAACTTATTACACTTTTATTATTATCTTTTTTTACAGCTGTCTGCGCAAATTCCGGCGCAGATGATTTAGAAAAAATATTTTCTCCAGATAACGTTATTATAGATGTAAGAACTCCACAGGAGTATAACCGGGGACATCTCAAAAATGCCAAAAATATTCCGCATGATAAAATGAAGGAAGGCATTGCGAGCCTTGTACCGGATAAGGATCAGGCCATTGTAGTTTACTGCAGGAGCGGCAGGAGATCCGGACTTGCGGAAAAAGCACTGAAAGACCTGGGATATAAAAACGTTATAAATGCCGGAAAATACGATGATCTTAAGGTAATGGAGGAAAAAGCTAACCGGGGAAAATAAAACCCCTTAAAAGGAGGGAGACATATGACAAACAGGCTGACCTTTTTCTTGCTGGCACCCGTTCTTTTTATTTTTTCATCAACGTTTTTATACGCCGAAGGATCACAAAACACGATCCCGGGCCTGCCGGAAATAAACTGCAGCCCGTCAGACTCTGATAAACCCTGGCTGGACAAAACAAGGCCCGCAGAATGCAGGGCGCTTGACGCCCTTGCTGCACTGAATGAAGAAGAAAAGATATATTTCGGATATCGGTCATTCACCATGCCGGGCGCAGAGGTCAGCGATAAAATAAAAGCAGCACAGGATGCCGCCCGCAGGGCAAACGAAAAGCTGGGCCTTCCCCAGATAGGCGGAGGAAGTGACGGCCCCAACGGTATTGCCGATATGTCTCCCCTTTTTGGAACAGAAACAAGAGACCGCTCTCTTAATGTAACAGCATTTCCAAACGTTATAACCCTTGGCGCCACATGGGACCGGAACCTTTCAAAGGAATTCGGTCTTGCCCTTGGCGAAGAATTCAGCGGAAAGGGGCTTACAACAAATCTCGGACCAACCATAAACATAATCAGAACATGGCACGGCGGAAGATCTGCCGAAGCATTCGGCGAAGACCCGTATCACATGAGTGAATTTGTTGTGCCCGAAATTATCGGCATGCAGAGCAAAGGCGTCATCGCTACAATGAAACACTATGCAGCCAACAGCCAGGAGTTCAGCAGGGTAGGCAATGTCCCATACTTTGGCGGAACTGATGAACAGATCACAGAAAAGGCCCTGCAGGAAATATATCTCCCCGCCTATAAAGCGGCTGTTCAGCAGGCAAAGGTCGGATCCGTAATGTGCGCCTACAATAAGATAAACGGTGAGTTCTGCTGCAACAGCGCTGACTTATTAGGAAGACTCAGGGAGTGGGGTTATGACGGCACAATAGGACCGGACGCGGTATTTGCCCAGAGAGATGCGGTAAAGGCTGCAAAGGCCGGAGTTACATCGGCTTCGCCCGTGGATGAAGTGGTCAGTGCGATGAGAACAGGAGAAGTGGATAAAAACTACTTTGACAGAAAAGTGTACTACACCCTTGTTACAAGATTCAGGCACGGTCTTTATGACAACCCTTCTGCCGGAAAAGATACAGCATCTGTATCCACGCCTGAGCATATTGCACTTGCCAGAAAAATAGCCGCAGATGGGGCTGTTCTGCTGAAAAACGATAATAATGCCATTCCCATTGATCAGGCAAAATCAATTGCAGTTATAGGTGCGGATGCAGGCCCGGAAGCAGTTGTCATGGAAACCGGAAGCCCCAATGTACATGTTCAGAGCCTTTCTGTACCCATTGATGCAATTAAAGAAAGAGCCGGCGAAATTCCGGTAATCTATGAAAAGGGCAGCGCAGGTGTCAGGCCGCTTTTTTCAATTCCGGCAGAGGTTTTCACCCCGCCCGATGGATCCGGCCACGGTTTAAAAGGAGAATATTTCCATACACCATGGTACTGGGCAGATGCGGTAACACGTATTGACCAGGTAATTGAGTTTGGACAGGACCCTGGTTTACCTCCGGCACCTGAAGGACTTATGGGGAAAATGGAAAATGCCCAGGCTGTTTCATGGTCTGCACAGTGGACCGGTTTTATAATTCCGCCAAAGACAGGAGAATATGCCTTTTCATTATCCGGAACAGGGACGGCTGAACTTTACATCAATAACAGGCTTATAACCACAATACAGCACACTGATTTTCCGGGTGCATCAGTCGGCGTTGCTGAATTAATAAAAGACAAAAAAGCGAAAATCTTAATTAAATACAACTCCGGCTCTGCCGTGCTTGGCGCAGGTGTAAAGCTGGGATGGATGCCGCCCGGTGACCGCTTTCAAAAGGCAATTGATGCTGCAGGTAAATCTCATGCGGCTATAGTGTTTGTCGGGGAGCAGCTCGGGGAAGGAAATGACAAGATGTTTTTTTCTCTTCCTGGTGATCAGAACCGGCTTATAGAAGAAGTAGCAAAGGTAAATTCAAGGACTATCGTGGTTCTCCACACTTCAACACCTGTGGCCATGCCGTGGATAGATGATGTAGAAGCCGTAATACAGGCATGGTATCCGGGCCAGGAAGCAGGCACGTCTATAGCAGATGTACTGTTCGGTGATGTTAATCCATCCGGCAAGCTGCCTGTTACTTTTCCAAAAAACGAAAAACAGGGGCCGGCAACTCACTTTATGAGCTACCCCGGAGATGCCCTTAACATGATATATGATGAAGGTGTTCTTGTGGGTTACAGATGGTATGATGCAATGGATGAAGAGCCCCTGTTCCCTTCGGACACGGATTATCATATACCGACTTCCAGTACAGCGGCCTTGTTATCAGGGGAACCGGGAAAGACCGTGCTGCTACCCTGAATATAAAAAATACCGGCGACAGGAAAGGCGCAGAGGTTGTCCAGCTCTATGTTGATGTTCCTGATAAAGCAATGGAGCCGCCAAAGCAGCTTAAAGGTTTTGAAAAAATAATGATTGAACCGGGAGAAACTGTGAGCGTAACAATACCTGTTGGTGATGACAGACTGATGATGTTTGACGAACCTTCCGGCAACTGGAAACTTTTTAAGGGTGAATACAAAATCATGGTCGGATCATCATCAAGGGATATCCGAGTTCTAGAATCATTTAAAATAGATTAGACATAAAACGCTAATTATAGTAATAAACCGGACACATAACACTCCATTCAGCTGACACTTTATTGAATGGAGTGTTATTTTTGTACAGTTTTAACATTAAGGAAATTTGTATCTGAGTTTTGGTTGATTTGATATGAATATTTTAAGGTGGTTTCTCTATCCGCGCCAATGGTTTTAAAACACTCTGTTTTTGCCATGAAATTCTGACCAGTGTTATTCCACTTAATTCCTTTTAAAACTGATTAAAAAAAATAATTACTCTTAAATCAAAGGAGAACGGACAGCTTTACCCGTTCCGATAAAAGGACTTTTTATGAAAAATAAAATTATTATATCTATTGTTTTCAGTTTATTGTTTCTTTCTCCCCTGACCGCCATGTCAGAAGAAAAATCCGCCCTGGACTATTTTCATAATCCCTTTTCATGGATGCATAATGGTGCAGATTACCGGCTGAGGGTTAATGCCACGGAAAACATGCAGACCCTGAGTAATGACCGCCTGAATGAAGACTGGCTTTATCAGCGTCACAGGCTCAGGTTATGGACACGCATGGAGCTCGGCAGCACAGTTGATCTTAACGCAAGACTTGCATGGGAATTTTATGACTACCAGAAACCTTATGCCAGAAGCCAGTACACAGAGTACAACGAAGTACTTTTTGATATTTTAAACTTTACGATTAAAAAACCTTTCGGACTCCCGGTAAAAGCCGTGATTGGCCGCCAGGATATAATGATAGGCAAGGGATGGCTTATATTTGAAGGAACACCCTATGACGGATCAAGGACAATGAGCTATGATGCTGCAAGGTTTACCATTGATATAGCAAGTATCGGTTCAACACTCGACCTTATCTACATTGATCAGAAACCCGAAGGAAGCCGCTGGCTGAAACCCATAAGCTATGAGCATAAAGATGTGATGGCATCCGAAGAACGCGGTCTTATCCTCTACTACTCCACAAAACTTGATGAAAATATCAAGCTTGATACATATGCCATCTATAAAAATGACAACCCGGTAGACAGGGAAGTAGTTCCTGCAGCCAGCAGAAAGGCTGAGTTAATCACATTCGGCGGGGCTATTGAACAGAAGCTGAATGATAAATGGGATTACAGGTTTGAGGGAGCCTACCAGGCTGGAACAAGGGAAAACAGGCTGACAGACACGCAGGCTGATGCAAAGGCCTGGGGAATTCTGTCAAACCTTAGAAGAACCTTTGACAGCAAGTATAATAATGAAATGCATTTTTCCATTGAGCATCTTTCCGGAGATGACCCGAACACAGCAGATAATGAGCAGTTTGATCCGGTATGGGGTAAATGGCCTCAGTGGGCAAACCTGTTTCTTTATCTTTACATACCTGAAACAACATCAGTAGGTGAGATAACAAATTTTACAAGGTTTAATATCGGGCACACCTTTAATCCTGCGGCAAAATGGAAAATAAACACGGAGTACCACCTTCTTTTAACAGATGAAAACAACAAGCCTGTTGTTTCATCACCGCTCACAGGCCTGGAATACTCTGAGGCAGGAAAAGTAAGGGGACACCTTTTAACAAACGATGTTGCATATAAATTCAATAATCACTTAAAAACCGATTTACTGTTTGAGCTTTTTAAACCGGGAAATTACTACGCAGGAAACACAAGAGACTGCGCCTATTTTATAAGGTGGCAGACGATCTTTACGTTTTAGAAAAAGAACTGAACCGCAAAGACGCAAAGAAAAATATTTTTTAGTTTTTTTAAAAAAATAAAAACTTTGCGGCCTTTGCGTCTTGAGAGAGCGAAGCGAACGTGCGGTTCAGTTTCTGCTTATAAACCGGCCACCTCATCCTTCAACTGCCCAACTCTTTTTTCAAAGTGAGCTATTGCTTTTTTCACCGGTTCCGGTGATCGCATATCCACACCTGCATCCATAAGCGCATCAAGAGGGAATTTGCTTCCGCCGAGTTTAAGGAAATTAAGATAAGATTCCCTTGCCTCGTCTCCTCCCTTAATAACCATGTCTGCCAGGGCTATTGCTGCAGAAATACCTGTTGAATATTTGTAAACATAAAAGGCGGAGTAAAAATGAGGGATCCTTAAACATTCAAGCTCAAGTTCCGGATCAATTACAAGAGTATCTCCAAAATAAGTTTCAAGGAGTTTTCTGTATTCACTCTTTATTACATCCAGTGTTAGAGGCTGGTTCTGCTCCAGGATTGAGTGAGATACTTTTTCAAACTCTGCAAACATTGTCTGCCTGTAAAGAGTGGCCCTGAAGTTATCCACCTCCCGGTTAAGTATATACGCCTTCATGGCAGGATCATCTTTATAGAGGTCAAGAAGGTAGCCGCTTAAAAGCGTTTCATTAAAGGTTGAAGCAACCTCGGCAACAAATATTGTGTATTCATGATCGACATAGGGCTGGTTCTTTGCTGCAAGATATGAGTGCATGGAATGCCCGGCCTCATGTATAAGGGTATAAAGACTGTTGATATTTTTATCTTCATAGTTCATGAGAATATAGGGCGGAGAGTCAAAACAGCCTGATGAATAGGCCCCGCTTCTCTTTCCCTTGTTTTCGTATCTGTCGACCCATCCGCCTAACAGTCCCTTTTTAAGAATATCCGTATACTCTTTACCAAGAGGCGCAAGCGCCTTTTCACATACATCCACTGCTTCTTCATAACTCATACTGAATTTTATATCAGGAACTATGGGAACATATGTATCGTAAAAATGAAGCTCATCAAAACCAAGTGTATCCTTCCTGAACCTGAAATAATCAAAGAGAGGATCAAGATTATTCCGTGCAGTAGATACAAGGTTGTCATACACATCTTCGGGCACATCATCCGAAAAAAGCGCCCCTGACCTGGCTGTTTCAAAGTTTCTAACACGGGAATAAAAAATATCCTTTTTATTGCTGTATGAAAAAGTTGCAGCAATTGTGTTTTCGTGATCTTTGTACTCTTCATAATACTGATGAAAAGCGTTTTTCCTTATCTCCCTGTCCGGGTTTATTAAAAAGGTGGAAAAATTTCCATGGCTGAGCTCTGTGGTTTCACCTGCATCATCGGTAATATTACCGAATTTAAGGTCCACATTATCAAGCTGGCTGAAAACCTGGGAAGCGCTCTGAGCAAAGTCCTGGCTCATTGCAAGTATCTGCTCGATCTTTTCATTATGTGTATGAGGTTTGTACCTGAGTATTTTATGAAGATAAAAGCGGTACTCCAAAAGACACTCTTCCTCAAGATACGCCTTCATTATATCATCCTCTATGGCCTGAACCTCGGGAGTAAAATAGCTGGAAAGCTCTGCCGCCCTGGTATAAAGGCTTATTGCCCGCTGGTACATGCCCAGATACTCCTGGTTTGACTTATCCTCATCGCTTTTAAGGTGAGCATACACATAAAGCTTTTCTATGCTCCTGTCAGATTCAAGCGAAAACTCTATTGCGCCGGCAAGCGCTTCGGCAGATTCTCCCAGCTTTCCTTTGTAGGACCCGTAGGCCGGGAGTTTTTTTTCTGTTTCCGCATAAAGCGTATTCCATTCATCATCCGAAGAAAACATTGGTGAAAGATCCCATTTATGGTCTTCCGGGATATCTTTTCTTTCGGGGATAGTTTTTTGCGACATATATCAGCTACCTCTCTTTTAATTTTATTTAAGATGTATATAATACATGCCCTGCAATATATTTCAACGATAGAGGAAACAGCCATGAAAATAAAAAGCATATGCGTTAACTGCGGATCTAATCCCGGAGCAAAACCCGAATACATGAAAACTGCAAAGGAGCTGGGTAAATACCTTGCAGAAAATGAAATTGACCTCATATACGGCGGAGCTGACGTAGGCCTGATGGGCGCTGTGGCCAATACTGTTATGGAAAATGGGGGAAAGGCTGTCGGGGTAATACCCGAATCTTTTGCCCATAAGGTCGCCCACAATAACCTGACAGAACTCCATATTGTAGCTACTATGCACGAAAGAAAATCAATGATGTTTGATCTTTCTGACGGGGTTATTGCTCTTCCGGGCGGGATGGGCACCATTGAAGAGATATTTGAAGTAATGACATGGGCTCAGCTCGGTTTTCATAAAAAGCCCTGCGGGCTGATTAATATATGCGGATATTATGACAGCATATTAAACTTTCTGGACAATGCTGTCGATCAGCAGTTTGTGCGGCAGGAACACAGGGATATGCTGCTGGTTGATGAAAACCCTGAATCCCTCATAGAAAAGTTTAAAACCTATGAGGCCCCTGTAATTGAAAAATGGATTAAAAGATAGGAATGCCCAATGAAAAAATTAATATGCGGAATATGCCTTGTACTGTTCTTTGCAGGAAACCTTTATGCAGTTGATACAGACGATATTAAATCAAAAAAACTGGCGCAGGCAGAAATAAGCTGGGATGGAAGTCCTTTACCTGACTACCCGGAAGGAAAACCGGAAATAACGATCTTAAGAATACAGATAGCGCCCGGAGCAGAACTCCCGCGCCACAAACACCCTGTAATAAACGCAGGCGTGCTTATTAAAGGAGAACTCACGGTTATAACCGATGAGAACAGGGTTCTGCATTTGAAGGCAGGAGATGCAATTATAGAAGTTGTTGATAAGTGGCACTACGGAAAAAATGAAGGAAGTGAACCGGCTGAGATAATAGTATTTTATGCCGGAACAAAAGATACAGCCATAACAGTAAAAGAATAAAAAACATTTTCACCACAGAGAACACAGAGGGCACGGAGAAAAGCTTTTTATTTCTTAAAACATAAAACATTTTTTTCATTTTGCTTTTCCTGGCGTCCTTTGCGTCTTTGCGGTTCAGCTTTTTTGTCTTTTGTTTTTCTATGGGAACGCCGGGTCGACACGCAGGTCGACCCCTACGAGGTGATATGAGCCTCTATACAAATAATGTTTTTCAGGAATTTATTTGGAGCGCAACAGTTTCTATATATTTAAAAACCAGTCTTTTAAATGCAGGGGCGAACCAGTGTGTTCGCCCGCATTAAAACAATAACACCCATCAGAAATATCGGACCTTGTTTAAAAACTGAAAGACAGTGCCCATCCAAATCTTTTTTGGATGGGCACTGTCTTTTAATAACTCAACCCATACCCAAAAGGATAAAGCGGATCATACTTATCCTTTGGAGTATTAATATTCATGGGAAGCTGCTCATTGGACTTCGGCCATGTATATGAAAGCTTTCCTGTAAAATTGTAATCACCGAACAGCACATCTGTTATACCCTGCCCTTCTGTGCCAGGTAAAAATGCAGCCACAAGCGCATCTGCAGAAGGAAGAATATCGTTAACAATCATCGGACGGCCTGAGATTACTATTACAGCAACCGGTATACCTGCTTTTTTCATATTATTTACTGCAGCAACATCTGCTTCTCCAAGCGAAAGATCGGACCTGTCACCAACTCCTTCGGCATAGGGAGGCTCACCGACAACAACCAGCCCGAAAGCTGCACCTTCGGCGCCTGTTCCGTCAATAGAGTAGGTTACTTCAGTATCCTTTGACACAGCCTGCTTAACCGCTGCAAGCACTGTTGTTCCGCCGGGAGTAACATCTCCTGTCTGCCCCTGCCACTGCACGGTCCAGCCGCCGCACTGGTTTCCGATATTGTCTGCGCTTTTTCCTGCCACATGAATTCTTTTAATATTTTTTGAAACGGGAAGAGTTTTGTTTTCATTTTTAAGCAGTACAACTGATTTACGAACAGCTTCTCTTGCAACTGCACGGTGCTCAGCTGATCCAAAAACCTTATGCAGGCTTCTGTCTGCCTTGTGAGACCTTGTTTCATCCATGAGCCCCATTGCAATCTTTACTCTTAAAATTCTGGTAACAGCATCATCTATACGCGACATGGGGACTTTCCCCTCTTCCACAAGCTCTTTTAAAAGAGTAAAGAATTCGGCATACCCTGCGGGCTCCATTGCCATATCCATCCCGGCATTAATGGAAATCATAATAGATTTTTTAATATCTGTCGGCTCTATCTGGCGAATTGCATTGTAGTCAGAGATCAGAAACCCCTCAAAACCAAGCTCCACTTTAAGTATATCTGTTAAGAGTTCCTTGCTGGCCGAACATCTTACACCGTTCCACATACTGTAGGATGGCATAATAGTTCCTACACCAGCCTCAATTGCTGTTATATACCCTGGTAAATGAATCTTTCTGAGAGTATCTTCATCAATTTTTGAATTACCCTGATCAAGCCACATTCTTCCGGAAGTATCTGCAAAGGGTCCTGGCCTGGGCTCGGTAGTTGCTTCTGTACCGCCGTCTGCAAGGTAATGCTTTGCACATGCTACAACAGAAAGCGGATCAGAAAGATCATAACCCTGAAGTCCCAGCACTGCTGCTTTACCAAGTTCCTTAACAATATTCGTATCCTCTGAGAAACCTTCATAGGTGCGTCCCCACCTGATATCCTGAGGCACAGTAACAGCGGGAGCAAATGTCCAGTGGATACCGGTTGCCTGCATTTCAATTGCAGTGATGCGGCCTATTCTTTCTACAAGACCTGCATCTCTGGTACAGCCGAGGGCAATATTATGCGGGAACATAACAGCTCCAAGCACATTGCTGTGCCCGTGAACCGCATCTATTCCGTATATAGCCGGAATTTTAAGGCGTGTTTTCATTGCCTCATCCTGCACACGGTCATAGAGGTCTGTCCATGCCTCAAGACTGTTGCCCGCTGCCGGATCAGAACCTCCTCCGCTTAAAACAGATCCGATAAAATATTTCTGCATATCGCCTTCATTGGCAAGCACCTTATCCTGCTCCGGCTGTGTCATCTGCCCAATTTTTTCTTCAAGGGTCATTTGACTTAAAATTTCCTTTGCCTGAGCATCATAGATCTTAAAACTTTTTATCTCGGGTTTCTTTTCAGAGACTTCTTCCGGTGTCTGAGACTGACATGACAAAAACATTAAAGAGACAAGGATTATAAAGATAACAGATGTAAGACGAATACCGGCCTTTTTCATTGTGCCACTCCTTTGTGATTCAATTGAGATTTTGCGCATTCTGTCCGGCGCAATTCGATTTTCAGTTTTTTTGATGCATTTTAATAAGACCTGCGGCATTGTTTGAACACAATAATGCCTGACAGGGTTAATTAGCAGATATTGGATAAAAAGGGAAATGTTTAAAGTTGCATAACCTTTACTTTTTAAGATTATTCGGGTATTTATATGAAAATTTCCGTGATTCACATATCCGAATCACGGAAATTGTTTTTTTAATTTAAACTAAACGGAGGCATTCATGGCCATAAAAGCAATTTCTCCTCTTGACGGTCGCTACAGTAAAAACCTGGAGCCTTTGACTGCATATTTCTCCGAGTGGGGACTGATAAAATACAGAATACATGTTGAAATAGAATGGCTTATCATGATGTCAGAACGCCCTGACATAACCCACGTTCGAGAACTTACAGATATCGAAAAGGAAACCTTAAGAAATATTGTACTGGAATTTGATGACGAAAAAGCTCTTTCGGTAAAAGAGATAGAAGATCAGACCAGGCATGATGTAAAAGCTGTAGAGTACTTTATTAAAAGGGCTATCAAGGGCACCTCCCTTGAAGACCTTGGTGAATCCATCCATTTCTGCTGTACATCGGAAGACATCAACAACCTTTCCCACGCACTTATGCTGAAGGAAGGGATAACAAATGAATGGATACCCCTGGCAGAAGAAATGCTTGATAAACTTGCAGCGATTGCAGGCGATGTTAAAGATGTATCTATGCTTGCAAGAACCCATGGACAGCCGGCAACCCCTACTACCATAGGAAAAGAACTGGCTGTGTTTATCCACAGGTGGAAACGCCAGCTCGCCCGGATAAAAGATGTTGAGTACCTTGGTAAATTCAACGGGGCAACAGGCTGCTACAATGCCCACTGTGTTGCATACCCTGATGCGCCATGGGAAAATATATCCAGAATTTTTATAGAAAGACTCGGGCTCACATTTAATCCCCTTACAACACAGATTGAATCCCATGACTATATGGCAGAGCTGTTTCATGCTCTTATCAGGTTCAATAACATAACCATGGATTTTGACAGGGATATGTGGACATATATTTCTCTCGGATACTTTAAGCAGAAGGTTGTAAGCACAGAAGTAGGCTCATCGGTTATGCCTCATAAGGTTAATCCCATAGATTTTGAAAATTCCGAGGCAAACCTCGGCATAAGCAATTCTCTTCTGGATCATCTTGCATCCAAGCTGCCCATATCAAGGCTCCAGAGAGACCTTACCGACTCATCAGCTATCCGAAATGTGGGCAATGCCGTAGGTCACTCTTACCTGGCCCTTAAGTCTGCGATAAGAGGAATAGGCAGGGTAACGGTAGACAGAGATGCTATAAAAAAGGATCTTGAAAATGCATGGGAAGTGCTTGCAGAACCCATCCAGACTGTTATGAGAAAAGCCGGAATAGAAAACCCCTATGAAAAGATGAAAGAACTTTCAAGGGGCAAAAAGATAACACAGGCTGATCTGCACTCATTTATAAACGGCCTTGAACTGCCCGGGGATGACAAAAACAGGCTTCTTGCTCTTACTCCGCTGGACTATATCGGGCATGCCTGTATCCTGATGGATTATATTAAGAAATAAAACAGGAAATACATAATATGAAAGAATTAATATTTAAACTGCCTGAAGATAAAGAGCTTTTAAATAAGAGGCTTGCTTCCCGCAAAAATCTGCTGGACAGCTCTCTTGTAACCAGTATCTCTGCTCTTTTTGACAGCGTTAAAACTTCGGGCGATAAAGCAGTTAAGGAAGCAACAGAAAAATTTGACAAAATCTCAATAGAGGAAGTCAGGGTTTCTGAAGAATATATAAAAAAATGTATGGAGGAACTTTCTCCCCGTTTTAAAAACGCAGTAGAAAAGGCAATTAAAAACATTGCCGAAGTAAACGAGGCGCTTATGCCGGAGCGCGACTGGAGAAAGGAGATAAGACCAGGGACAGTAATAGGAGAAAAGATTACCCCTCTTGATTCTGTAGGGCTATACATACCTGCCAGAAAAGGTCCTCTTGTATCGACCGCGCTTATGCTTGTTACAGCAGCAAAGGTTGCAGGTGTAAAAAATATTGTTGTCGGAATGCCTCCCCAGGAAAACGGAAAGGCTAATCCATCGACTGTTGCAGCAGCCCATATAGCAGGAGCCAACCGGATTGTTATAGGTAACGGAGTTGCAGTTCTTGCAGGCATGACCTTTGGAACAGAATCAATACCCGAGGTTGACGGAATGTTTGGCCCCGGACCGGCAGGAATAGCCGCCGCAATGAGCGTTGCCTTTTCATACGGTAAAAAAACCGTTGTAGGAATAGGCCCTACAGACTGTGCAGTTATAGCTGATGACAGTGCTTCTCCAGGCTGGGTTGCAAAAAACCTTATGTGTGAAGCTGAACACGGCCCGGATTCTTCGGTGCTTTTTGCAACAGCATCAAAGACACTTGCTGAAAATGTTGCAGAAGAGCTTGAAAAGAAAATACCTGACGTGGATGAAAAAAGAAGACCTATTCTTGAAAAGGTGTTTGGTAAAGACGGTATGGGAACCATTGCCCTGGTTAATGACTTAACAGAGGCATGTAAAGTAATAGACGAATACGCACCCGAGCACCTTATGGTTGCATGTACTGATGAAGGTCAGGAAAAGGTGTTGTCCGAAATTAAAAATTCCGGTGAAATACTTATGGGACATAATACTCCCTTTGCTGCAGCAAACTATGCCATAGGTATTACTGCTGTGCTGCCTACCAACGGCTTTGCAAAGTCCTTTAGCGGAATAACATGCAAGGACATGATAAAGACATCAACAATAGGTGCATTGTCTGAAGAGGCACTGAAGGATCTTGAGGACACCATATGCGAACTTGGTGAACATGAAGGCCTTCCATGTCATGTAAATACTGCAGTTAAATAGCAGGTACGTCAAAAAAACCTTCACTTTTTATCTCATATGCAGATGCCTTTTATGCATCTGCATAAATATCTGAATTCACATAAAATATTGAGCTGTGCAACAGGCATTTTATGGCACAGCTGTTGCATTTTATCTTCCTTAAAAGCCTTTTTAAACAACACCGGGCAGATCGGGGAAGATAAACATGATAATGGGGAAAATTTTAAAAAAATCCTGTGAATTCATGGATAAAAAACAGGTAAGAGAAAGAATAATAAAAAACTGCGATGACGCAGTTGTAATCACTGATAACAGGGCAGTTGTTGAAATGATCAATCCGGGCTTTACAAAACTCTTCGGCTATTCTGAGGCAGAAGCACTGGGTAGACCAGTTAATGAACTCATTAATCTTGAGCAGCCGCCTACAGGCTTTAAGAAATCTAAATACCGCACCTTCAGGGGCAGCACTCAAAAAACAATACAGAGTATAAAAAATGGTAAAAAATACGGGGTGCAGAGCAGCATAACGCCAATTATGGTAAACAATAAAACAGTAGGCAGCTTCGCCTGCTACAGGGTTCTTGATAATTAGTTTTAAGGATAATTTCCCGATTACCTGACCTGATATACGGTTAATTAAGGCACTGAACTGTTTTCAAGTTTTCTTTCATCAGTATTTATAACGTAATATCAAAAAGCAGATGGGGCTGTGGAGGGACACAGGGGCCAAGAATACAACTAATTTGGAGAAAAACCGAATTTAAAAAAAAGAGCCTTCATAGGAATGAAAAAGTAATAAGGTTTAGATTGGAAGCCTGATAGATACAGTTGTTCCTTCACCGGGTTTTGAGTCTATGGAAATTGATCCGGAGTATGCCTCTACCATTGTTTTAACACTCGCAAGACCAAGACCGGTCCCCTTTCCTATGGGTTTACTTGTATACCCCGGCGAAAAAACCTTCTGGATATTTTCCTGGGATATACCGTCTCCAGTATCGGAAATTTCAACAAGTATATTACCGTCTTTGATACCGGTAGAAAATCTCAGAACCTTGTTTTCACTGTTTTCCATCGCATCAATGGAATTTTTAATAAGGTTGTCCAGTATCTGCTTTATCTGTATCTGACTTCCAGTAAATGGAGGAAGCTCGCTGGCAAGCCTGAGCTCTTTTTTTATTTTATATTTCCAGGTCGGATTAATATTCCAGAACAGCATTGCCTTTTCAATCAGCTGGTTAATATCAACATTTTCTTCCACTATGCATTCACCGTTCCGTGCTCTTATGAGAATCTCAGCCACCACTTTTCCGAGATTTTCTGTGCTTGATATTGCATATTTATAAAACTCCCTGGCCTTTTCAAGGTCTGTATTTTCCTCGGAAATAAATTTACCCATCAAATCGAGTGATCCAAGAATATTGCTAAGATAATTATTCAGATTATGAACAATCTGAGAGGTGTGCTTACCGATCTCCGCCTCACTTTTTATTGCAAGCAGCTGACTGGTCCGGTCATCTACTTCCTGCTCCAGGGTTTTATTATATTCCTCAAGCTTTTTGATTAATTTTTGTTTTTCGAGCTTCAGATCATAAACTTCCAGACTCTGCTTTATTGCAGAATTAAGATCGCTGCTATCGCAGGGCTTTATAATATACCTGTATATATTACCATTATTAATAGCCTCCAGAATGGAGTCCGTATCGTTCTTCATGGAAAGAATCATCCTTATGATATCCGGCTTTTCCTTTTCGACCCATTTAAGGAGTGTAAGCCCGTCCATACCCGGCATATTCATATCAGTGATGATTATATTAATATCTTCCTGGCAGATAATTTTCTGGGCATCAAATCCGTCACACGCATAAAATCTTCTGTATTCTTCTTTTCTTAAACCACGTTCAATGGATTTCAAGATATTTTCTTCATCGTCTACAAAAAGCACAGCTCGATTTTTCATTGGCATCTCTTTAGGTAAAAATTAATAAACTTTTACAATCCAAAAAAATCTCAATCGTTTTCCAACAATCATCTGGTCCTGAAAAATCAGCGGTTACACGAAGTGAACATGGCAGCAGGGGTTGAGTTTAAATCGAGCTTGAAAAGGAGATCAATAGAATGTAAATAATCGGAATCGATTTTATTACGAGTACATATTAATTAAATAATAATAGCCGGAATAATTTACACAGGCAACCAGGAAATAAATATGGACAAAAATAATCTGCCGCCATGCATGATATATATAGATAAAGAGGGCAAATGGTTTCATAAAGGCCTTGAAATGATACACAAAGGGATCATAAATGATTTTTACAGGGATCTTTCAGTTACCGACACCGGAGAATACATTATCAGCCGGGGGTCTGAAAAATGTTTTGTAGAAGTGGAGGACACCCCTTTTATAGTAACCAGAACAGAATACAAAGAAGATAAAAATCAGTTTCTTATATACCTGATTGACGATACAGCTGAAAAACTTGATCCCGAAACAATAGAGGTGGGAAACCGGAATGTACTTTACTGCAGGGTTAAGAACAGAAAATTTAAAGCCCGTTTCAGCAGGGCGGCCTATTACCAGTTCGCAGAACACATAAAAGAAGAGGGAGATAAATATTATCTCCCTCTGAATAATAAAAAATATTTTATAGAATACTGATTTTTTATTTTAAAGCCTGGATTTATCCATCTCTATGTCGGCTTTAGCCTTCATTTTTTCAATCCAGTCAACCCAGGTTTCCTGCTGTTTTCTCAAGAGGAGAGATTCTGTGTATTTTTCTTTGTCCTCCTCATATTTAGCTTTATCCATATCCTGGTACTCTTCCCATTTTATAACAAATGCGGCACTGCTGTTTTCAAATGTTTTTTCGGGATAGAGGTTATCAGCATTAAGTTTAAAGGCTGCTTCCTGGATTCCAGGAACACTGCCTATCTTTCCGGGAGAACCGTTTCTGGTAAAGAAATCTGTAGAGTCGATGACCCTTGCTTTTTCCTTTGCCAGATCTTCCCATTTAGCGCCCTCTTTAAGGGCTTTCAGATAATTATCAGCTTCTGCTTTAGCTTTTTTAAGGGCTATACTATCTACATAATCAGATTCAACCGAAGGATATACCTCATCAAGGGTGGGCAGATATGAGTCGTTTTTATCAACAACCTGGATTATGAAATAATCATTATTAAGCTCCACAAGGTCAGTGACATCATTTTTATCAAGTGAAAAGAGTGAGTCCAACAGTTTGCGGTCGCCTCTTACTACTGACGCAGGTTTATCCTTTGAGAAAAATCCGGTGGTATTGTACAGGGCTTCACTCAATGAAGCATATTCTTTGAGATCAACATCATAGGGCATCTGAGCGATAAGATCCTGTGCCTTGTCAGCAGCCTTTTCGATTGCCCCTTCACTTTTCATTGTACTCATAATCTGGCTTTTTACTTCATAAAAGGATTTAACCTGTTCATCCTTAATATCATCAACTTTAATAATGTGATAACCGTATTCACTTTTTACCAGATCGCTTATCTCACCTTTTTTAAGATTAAAGGCCGCATCCACAAACGGCTTTACATAACCGCTTTTCCTGGAAAAATAACCAACATCACCACCATTAACACTGGAGGTATCTTCAGAGTACTTCTTTGCCAGTTCGGCAAAATCTTCGCCTTTTTTAGCTTTTTCCAGAATAGATTTTGCCTTTTCCTCAATCTTTTTCTCATCTTCTGGAGATGCGTCGGGGGCAACCTTAAAGAGTATATGGCTGGCCTTTACCTGGTTTTCCTGCAGGAAGAGATCTTTATTGTCCTCATAATATTTTTTCAGCTGATCTTCTGTAGGTTTAATATCATCAGCGTATGATGAAGGACTTATTCTCAGATAGGCAATTTTAATTTTTTCGGGAGCCCTGTATGCCTCTTTGTTTTCTTCAAAGTAAGTATTAACGGCATCCCTGTCTTTTTCTACTGTATCTTTAAAATCATCGGGAGAAAATTTCACAAATCCGAGCTTAACTTTTTCATTGGCGTACTTGTAGTAATCAAGTATTTCCTGTTCGCCTGGAACAAGAAACGTTGTTAAAAACTGGATGAGTTTCTGCTGCAGCAGGCTCTTTGCAATGCTTTTTTCAAATGCTTCGGGAGTTGTATGAGCGCCTGTAAGGAGTGCCCGATACCTGTTCTCATCGAAAATTCCATCGGAAAAAAAATAATCTTCTTTTAATATCTCATTTCGGATTTCATTTTCAGTTACCGAAAGACCAAGCTTTTTAGCTTCCTGGCTGACAATTTTCTGTTCAACCAATGCTTCAAGTGCCCTGTTTTTAACATCAAGCATCCTGGCGATGTCATCACTCCAGATACTTTTATATTCTTCACGGTACCTTTCAAGCATATTGTTTTTTGCTAATTCATATTCAGCCCTGCTGATTGATTCCCCGTTAACCTCTGCGACCTTGATACCTTCATCCGAATTGAAGGAGTAACCGAAATATAAAACGAAAACCACAACAATCATGGCAATCATGAATTTAATAAGCCATGACTGGGCATGTTTCCTCATTAAACCGAGCAGCATCTTATTATTTCCTCCGATTTTTTCTTCTTGTAAAAGCAATCTGTCATAGCATTATATAGATTCGCTGTCCATAATATTCTGGGGGCATAAGGAGATATCCCATCTATAAAAAAAGGGATATCCCAAAAATATTATTTAGCATAAAAAAGAAAAGGCAGGGTAAAAAACCCTGCCTTTATTAATAATATTATCTAAAACATTATTATTTCAAAAATTTATTTCTAAAACAGGAGAGCCCGATCAGAGCTGTGCCTAAAAGAATCATTGTTGTCGGCTCAGGCACCGGGTTAACCGTAGCATCATCTATGAAAAGGTAATCATTTCCACATTGCATAGTCCAGCGAATATCGAGAGTATCTCCATCAGTAAGGCCCAGATCGTCAAGCTTAAAAGAAACCTCATAGATCCAGTGGTCCATTACCTGGGTATATTTATACTCAATATCGCCTATAGACTGACCGGTTTTCACCTTCCATGGATCGGCATCACTGAAATCATATGGATCTGTATCGTAATATACAGACCACCACTCACTTACAGAAACCAATTCCGCATCTGCTGTTTTTTCAGTAAGGGTTATTGCATAATTATACGGAACAGTGCCTTTTATTTGAGGAGAAGGATACAAGTCAAATAAATTAATATCCGAAGCACTCGAATTTACGCTGATAGCAATATCTCCCGGAAAAAAATAATCATTAAAACAAGTACCTGTAATAAGAGCTATATAACCGTAGGTGCCGTCATTATCAAAATATAAAGCTTCAGCATCATATATATTACCTGACTGAGTATAACCAGGGCCAACCAGGGTATATCTCGGACTGGTATGATCAGCATTGTCCTCAGTATAAAAATCAGCAGTTGAACTTGTTGGTGTGTTTACATCAAGATACCCCTGCCCCGTATATTCTGTCGATGAAATATTAACACCCCAGTCATCAACAGAACCGTCTACTGTATAACCATAAACCTGCCCCGATAAAAAACAGACCGATAAAAATAATGCAAATATAGATAAAAATCTTCTCAACTTGAATTCCATATCAAACCTCCTGAGTATTGTATGTAAAAAATCTTTTTGAGATTTGATACATTTTCTCCATTTTCCCCACCTGCTGTTAGCAGGTAACCCTACATATGAGCAAGGGGCATGCCAATATGCTGCATGCCTCAACATAATTAATACCTAATTAATTTTTATTGTCTTTTCAGCTAGTTAAAAGCTAAACCAAAACTATATTTATTTAACCTTAACGCAATCGGATTCACACCTATGTAAAAAATTACCTACCTATCATGTAATCTAATCCAGCCGTACGGCAATATTTTACATACCTATTATTTTTACAGCAGAATCAACATCAATTATGAAATTACTATACTAAAGAAGAGGAGATAAATAAAAAGCAGAACCCATACATGACTTCGTACTTACAGCAGTTAATAAACAATCAAGTTTATTTTTTTGGTTTTTCTGTGGAAAAAAGCAAGTCCTGACAGCCCATACAGGGAAAAAGAATTGAAGAAAAACAGAGGAGCCAGACCTGATAAAAAAAAAGACCGGCACCCAATTAAGTGCAAGCCTCCGATTTTATGTGGTAGCGGGGGGCGGATTCGAACCACCGACCTTCGGGTTATGAGCCTGAGTAAGGGGTTCCACAAAATAAAAACCAGAAAGGCACGATACACGGGCTTTCCATCTTATTTCAACTAGTTGTAAAAATAAATTCGCATGTACAATAAATAAAATATGTTCAATAGGCACAATAATGATGAATTAAAATGACACAATTATGACACACCTCTATCATTATATTTCTTCTACGAAATCATGGTCAACTGTATAAAACATCCACATAAAATATGACCCGCACAAAACCAAAATAACATAATCATATACTGTGTGTTAAAGGCACCAGCAGAAGTGTAATTACACTTGGGTGTTGGCTCCGGTGTAAAAATGCATTAAAAACTCCGGTTTTAAAATGAGAAGACCCCAAAAAGGCCAACCGAGTAGAGCAAGGCACCCGGTTAACCCTAATGATTAATTATCAGCAACCTCCTTCATTCTATAACTATCGCCCTCTATAAGGGTTGCTTCTACATGGTGCAAAAGCCTGTCGAGAAGCGCTGATGTGAGCGTACTATCGTTGTTAAAGATTTTGGGCCATTCCTTAAAGACACGGTTAGTAGTGATAATAATCGATCCCTGTTCATATCGCTGACTGATGATCTGGAAGAGCAAATCAGCACCTTTATTATCGATGGGCAGATACCCCAGTTCATCCATAATAAGCAAATCAGGTTTAAGATATTTTTTTAACTCCAGTTTAAGCAGCCCCTTTTTCTGTGACGAGATAAGGTTATTGATAGAATCAATGGCAGAGGTAAATAATACTGTGTGCCCTTTAAGGCATGCCTGATACCCCAGTGCTGAAGCAAGGTGTGTTTTACCCAATCCTACACCTCCGATAAAAACTACATTGGTTTGGTTTTTAATAAATTTTAAGCGAAACAGATTTTGGATCTGAGGCTTGTTGATTTTTTTAGGCCATGACCAGTTGAACTGATCTAAAGTTTTCACCACAGGGAACCTTGCCATACGTATACGTCGCTGTATGGTGCGATCCTTTTTGAGGTTGGATTCTTCCTTGATCAACTCTGATAAGTAATGGACATGTGTCCATTGTTTTCGTGCTGCTATTTGGGCTATTGGTTCATAATGTTCCCGGATATATGGAAGTTTCAGATAGGATAGAATGTCTATTATATCAGTCATGTTTTTTATCTCCGTTTATTTGGTAAATAGAAAGATCAGGATGATCCATGGTCAGATCGAGAAGGTCAATGTTCCGTGTTAAATGAAGTACTCCGGGTTCATTTTCAGGTTGTGCCCTTTGTTCCAGGAGGTTGGCAATATACTCACAGGAAAAAGCCGCAAATGCGAAGGCGTCATCTATGGCGATCTTAACCTGCTCTTTTCCATAAATCTCACTCAAGGCAACTATCTGCCGGATGTGATGTAAAGGATTCATACGACGCTGCTCTAACTGCCGGTAATATTGTTCAGCTTTGCCCGATAAGGATAAGAACCTCATAAATATCTTCTGTTCCTTTGCTTTCCTACGTTGCTGTAAAAGAGCTTTGGGATGATCAGGGTGCTCAAAATCCTGTCTGCGGTCATAACTTCGTACATGCCTGGCTACGAGGTTGTTCTCGTGATAAATACAAATCCGGTCCGGATATTTTTTTACAGTCAATCTCACACCTGCCAGTTGGGCCGGAACAGAGTAATGGTTTGTATCTATGGTGATCCTGAACTGGCGTGAAGCGCGCATTTCACTGATAACGCCGATATCATAGGGCAAAACAGGTAAAGGTTGTAAATGTGGTTTTTCATCATGGAACATGTCAACCGGCCTTCTGCCGGTTTGTCCATGATTGCGGATGTTAGCTATTGTTCTCAGCCAGTTTTGGGTTACCGGCTTCATGATGTTAAAATCCGATATGGGAAGGCCGTTCAAAAGGTTCTTTTTTACGTACCCCACAGCGTTTTCTACGATCCCTTTTTCGTTTCCCTTCCCAACATTACACGGCACAATAGAAAAACCATAATGCCTGGCAAAATCAATATAACCGGGATTAAGTATCGGCACCTGGCCCGGTGTACGTTTTAAAACCGCGGTCTTAAGATTGTCTACCATAACTTTTTCGGGAACCGCCCCAAAATACTGAAAGGCATTCTGATGGCATCCTAAAAAATGCTCCATGGTCTGCATGACTGTAAACTCAACATACATCATCCGGCTGTTACATAATACCATTACAAAAAAGCTTAACCTTCGGGTGGTTGAGCCAACCTGTACCGAGCCATAAGAACCCCAATCCACCTGTGCGCATTCTCCCGGTGCAAACACCAGCTTTAAATAGGCTTTGGTCTTAGGCGGCCTTACTTTCCGGACATAATCCTGGACTATGGTAGAGCCTCCATCAAATCCCTGCTCCTTTATACGTTGATATATCTGCTCCGCAGTATATGGATGTGTTTCAAGCATTCGGATAACTTCAGTTTTAAAGGGATCAAGTTTACTCTTGCGTTCTCCGGACTTCCTGGGACGATATCGTTCTTCATTGGCCCATCTGGCTACTGTGCGGACATCAAGACTCAGGGTATCAGCAATCTGACTGTACTTTAAGCCTCTGTCCTTATAATAATTTCTGATTTGCACATAGGTCTCGTAATCAATCATGGCAAGCCTCCATGGCGCTCTTTAGTATATCTCCCAGACCCATTGGCTCTCCTTTACGTCGGACTTTTCTCTCAGGGCCAAGGCAAAGCACCTGGTAGATTGGCCTTTGCCATGCAATAAGACCTTTGATGATAAGATCGCTTCTAGCTGTTTCAAACATACCCTGATCCATGGTAAGTTTTTTCATCAAACTCTGATCTCCATAATAACTTAAGCCTTTGTCATCGCCGACACAGACCAGAAACAAATACAATATTCCAGATGCATGACTGATATTCTCAATATGTTTGTCACTGACCAGTCGATGATCGATCCAGCTAAAACTTTTGGGAATCCTGCGGACCCGCTCGGGTAAAATGGGGGTTTTTGATATCATGACCTCCTCCTTCTGCTTGGGGTTGATAAAATAAAATATCCTGCCCGGATTGTTGCATGAGAAGGATTGTCCTTGCTATGTCATCTTGTAACGAAGAACCTATAAATTTGGAGATTAAACCAATTAAAACAGCAGGTTGTACAGTTAAGAGATCTTGTAACGCAATGCCTGCAAAATCACTGGTATTTTTATTAATATCAATAGCTTGGCCATTTAAGGAATCTTGTAACGCATCTTCCTTGTTTATACTGTTTCGCTTCCAGTAGCCCGGATTCCGCTTTCTCCATTCCTTTACCCGTTGGGTATTTAATGGCCCCTTGAAGTAGTTTTTGTTCTCCGGTTTTCGAAGCCATTTCTTTTGGCTGGATGCCTTGCTTGCCTTCCGGCATTCCGGACTATTGCAGTACTTCTGCCTATCTCTATTTCTATTATCCGGTTCAAATAACCTTTTGCAATTACAACATTTTATCCTTTTTCTTTTTCCCATCCGCATTGAACCTCCAAAGTGGATTCAACATTTTACGAATAGAATTTTTTTAAAAGGTATTTTTTTAAGAAAATACAGGAAGAATAATGAAGAAAATATTTTATAATTTTATTTTTGGGAAGAAGATCTAAATGAAGAAAACTACATGTTTATCCCGGAACCTGAGTCGCATTTTCAAATCGGCGCTGACACTTGGGTTCAAATTGGCCGTTTAGTGTAATAAAATTAGAATACAGTAATAATTACAACAGTATAGGCATTACACTGTCACATAGCTCTATAATGTGTTCAGTAGCTGCCTTTATATGTAGAAAATCCGATAAAATGATAGTTTAATAGCGCTTAAATGCCAGTATTAGGAGCAAAAGAACTGGGTTGATGGGATACTAGGACTACACTGACACTTGGATATAACTACCTATTATTACGATTATTATAGGGAATTTGTCTTTGCTGAACAGAGGCGCTGCCTTAGTATCATTTTGATGCCACAGGCACATACAAATACTCCTGGAAGCCAATAAAGACATCCCTTATCTCACCAACAGTTCCAAGTTCCTCTACCGCATCAGCTACGGAGTTGTATTTCAATGTCAGCAGGTCGGGTAGTTTCTCCTGGTCCAGTTCATCAACACCTTGAGTAATGTAATGGTCTAGAACAAAAGACAGGAATAGTTGCTGATTATCAGCATAGTGCTCGAATATAAGGTTTCTATGGCTGTTTACACGCTCTTCTCTGCTGACAGGTTCAAACGCAAAGGCAATATATGATAGCACATCAAACAGGTCGCTCTTCTCAGCATTGATAAGCTTGCTGACATCTACTAACTGCTCCTTGCCATAACCTTTTTCTTCCAGCCCTTCCAGCAGCTTCTTACGGGTATCTGGTTTGCTCCATAAGGCTCTCAGTTCATCCTCATCCTTGAACCGTTCAGGAAGGTCCCCGTAGAGCCTTTCAATAAATTGTGCTGCTGATATGGGCGTACCATCAGGGCTCCAGAAAGTAGTAGCTACCATACTCTGAATGGTGCGTTCCTTACCATCTGCCAGTTTTATCTTTATCTTGACATTCTTTTTACAAATACATGGGACTTCACCACATACAGGGCAGGGCTCAGTTTCTTTTACACATTCACAAGGGAGTTTACCACATACAGGGCACTCTTTCGGTGGTTCAATTATACAGGTACATGGTCTGTTACCGCATCTTTTACACGGCTCTGGCTCAACAGGTTCACCATCCCACTCTGGGTCGTTAAAATGCTCATATGCCTTTACAAAGTCATATATGGTAAAGTAGTCCTTACCATCAAACAGACGAGTGCCTCGACCAATAATCTGCTTAAACTCAATCATAGAGTTTACAGGACGCATCAGGACTATGTTTCGGACATTGCGTGCGTCTACACCTGTGGAGAGTTTCTGTGATGTGGTTAAAATAGTGGGTATGGTCTTCTCATTATCCTGAAAGACACGCAGCCAGCGTTCACCCTCTGACCCCTCATTGGCGGTTACCCTTATACAATAGTTGGGATCAGCGCTGACTTTATATTGATTGATGAGGTCTCTTACAGCCAGGGCATGAACCTGAGTAGCACAGAAGACCAGTGTTTTCTGGTTCTGGTCAATCATATCCATAAAGAGTTTAACCCTATATGCCTCACGCTCACGGATTTCAATCACCCTGTTAAAGTCATCCTCGGTATAGCGTTTACCTACTTCTACCTCCCCCTCAATCAGCGTGTCATCAGGAGTATAGACATAATCATCCAGTGTTGTAGCAATCTGCTTTACCTTAAAAGGTGTCAGGAAACCATCGTTGATACCTTCCTTTAACGAGTAAATATACACTGGTTCACCAAAATAGGCGTAAGTATCCACATTGCCCTTACGCTTGGGTGTAGCAGTTAAACCTAACTGTACGGCTGGTGAAAAGTATTCTAGTATGCTCCGCCAGTTGCTCTCATCATTGGCACCGCCACGATGACATTCATCAATTACTATAAAATCAAAGAAGTCAGGAGGATAGTCTCCAAAGCTTGGTGCGGGATTACCATTCTCATCACTGCCTGACATAAAGGTCTGGAAGATTGTAAAGAAGATACTGCCGTTCTTAGGTACCATTCCTTTCTTGCGTATCGCTTCTGGTGAAATCCTTACCAGGGCATCCTCTGGAAAGGCAGAGAAGGCATTGTAAGCCTGGTCAGCAAGGATGTTACGGTCTGCCAGGAATAGTATGCGGGGTCTACGACTGGGTTGCTCACCACTCTTCCAGTCTTTCAGGTTCCAGCGACTATGAAACAGTTTCCATGACAGTTGAAACGCAATAAAGGTCTTACCTGTACCTGTTGCCATTGTTAGCAAGATACGGTCATTACCTGCGGCTATAGCTTTAAGTGCCTGGTTGATAGCATTGTGCTGATAGTAACGGCTCTCCCAGGCTCCGCCTCTGTCTTCAAATGGAACATCAGAGAAACGGTCTCTCCAATTATTTGGCTCGGCAAAGGTCTCAGTCCATAACTCATCAGGAGTAGAGTAGCCATCGACATATCCTTCTTCCCCTGTCTCCATGTCAATGCGGTAAATCCCTATACCATTGGTGGAGTAAGCAAAACGTGTTTGGAGCTTAGCAGCATAGCGTTTGGCTTGACCAACCCCTTCGGTATCAGGCAGACCAACACGCTTGGCTTCTATAACTGCCAGCTTCTGATCACGATAAACCAATACATAGTCAGCTATATCTTGCTTGCCTCTTTTACCTGCGCCAGTGAGGCGACCAAGAGTGATGACTTCACGCTTTATCCTGCTACCACCCACCTTGCCCCATCCTGCTTCGGCAAGGGCAGGGTCAATAAATTCGGCTCTGGTTTCAGCTTCATTAAGGTTTTGGTTCATACGTTCACCACTTGTTTAGAGGCTACATCGGATGTCAACCCACCTGTGAATACCTTTTGAAGTATGGACTGTTTTAGCTCCGCAAGTGCCATAAGTTTTTGTTTGTAGATGTTTTCAAGCTGTTGCGTTTTAGCAACTAGCGCATCAAAATTAGCTACTAGCTTCAGCTGATTTTTATAAGATGGGTAAGAAATATGAAGGTCTAGTTGTCTTGTAATTCCGATATAAGCCCTGGTTGAACCGATGCCAGCAATTCTGCCAATTTCATTCTGAAATGTTGGTGATTGGAAATAGTAGTAAAGATACCTGTTAGTTAAAACATCTTTGTCAACAATTCTATAATAAGTCACTTGTGGCGTCAGCATTACATAATCATGTTGTGTAGAGAGGACTGCCACTCGCCCAATTGTGCCCTTATGCGATAGGAGAACATCGCCATCAATTGAGAACCCTTTTTGTAAGTTCCCAGCTTGTTCCTCTGAAATAAAATTACATTGTGTCTGATCTACTTCACCATTCATAAGATCAGATGCCATTATAAAAGGTACTCCCTGTTTTACAAAATCAGCTTTTTTAGGATGAATACTGCCATGATTACCATCCATTGGTTTGGTTAATACATTACTGGCAACCAAACTAGAAACGGTTGTCTCAACCCACTCATTACCTTTCTTGGTAAAGACACTGTTAAGGTAAGCCTCAAACAACTTGCGAGCGTTGACGAGGTTCTTTTCGGCAATAGAGACTAACTGGGCGATGTCATCGAATACCTCACTCAGAATGAGTACTATGCGTTTTTGCTCTTTAATCTTTGGATACATAAATGGCGTAGATTTAAAATTCTCATGACCCATATGAGGATTTGCCGTGCCCCGCATAATAGCTCTTTGATGATTTTTAAAAAGAGGAGAATTTACAAAATAGTAGATAAAATTAGAGTCAATAATACTATTGTCATATGTTACTTTAAAAAGGTTATTGCTTAATATTCCCGGTATCCCTTTAAATATATCCCCAGCAGAAGCACCTGTGTTGACTACAATTAAATCTTTTTCCGTTACAATCTTTTCAGGTTTATTATTGATAACATATTTAATGTTTTTTTCATTTTTAAAATCAGAGATATAAAGGTACCGCATGTGATTTGGAAGCATCTCATTTTTTTGCTCACTTTTAGGAATTTGAATGCCCTGAGTTGTTTTACAAACATCACCTAGGGTTGCTATTTTCCACCCCTGTTTCATATCAGCTCCGAGATAGAATTCAAAATCTTTGAGCTTTCTTTATCAAGAGTTTTTATTTCTATTAAAATCTCTTCAGGCTTTCTCAAAGGAGCATCTTCATATGTATTGGGGTTCTTAACTGAAAGATCAAAACTGCTCTGTTCAATCTCAGCAACATCAAATGTCCATGATTTATCACTTTCAGCATAAGAAGCTTGTAGCTCTACAAATTCTTTTAGGTCTTTATCATTCAGGGGATCTGTCTTGCCGAGATTTCTGCCAGGGTCAAGCTGATAATACCATATCTTTCGTGTTGGCGCTCCTTTCTCAAAGAAAAGTACCACTGTTTTTACACCCGCACCAAGGAAAGTACCACCAGGACAGTCCAGTATAGTATGAAGATTACAACTCTCCAGCAGCTCCTGTCGCAGTGCTTTGGAGGCATTATCAGTGTTAGACAGAAAAGTATTCTTGATGACAACAGCTGCTTTACCACCAGCCCTTAAATACTTGATGAAGTGTTGAAGGAAAAGAAAAGCGGTCTCTCCTGTCTTTATAGTGAAATTCTGTTGTATCTCCTTGCGCTCCTTACCTCCAAAGGGTGGATTAGCAAGGATAATGTCATAGCGGTCTTTCTCTTGAACATCGGCAAGGTTCTCAGCAAGTGTATTGGTGTGAACAATGTTAGGTGCGTCAATGCCATGTAAAATCATATTCATGATAGCAATCACATACGCAAGGCTCTTCTTTTCTTTACCATAGAAGGTAGAGGTCTGTAATGTGTTTAATTCACTGGTGGTCAGCTTTACTTCCTTGTCCTTAGTGCCATAGCGCAGATAGTCGTGTCCTTCACAAAGAAAACCAGCAGACCCACAGGCACCATCATAAATAGTTTTACCAATGGTAGGTTTTATTACCTTTATCATAGCACGGATGAGGGGTCTGGGAGTATAGTATTCACCACCGTTACGACCAGCATTACCCATGTTCCTTATCTTGGTTTCATACAGATGAGATAGCTCATGCTTCTGTTTCTGGGAACGGAATTGTAACTGGTCCATCAGTTCTAACGCATCACGCAGAGAGTATCCGCTCCGGAACTTGTTTTTAATCTCCCCGAAGATTTCACCAATCTTGTATTCAACTGTCTGGGGTGAAGAAGCCCGTTGCTTAAAGCCTTTGAGGTATGGAAACAAATCTCCATCTACATAATCAATCAGGTCATCCCCAGTCATGGCGGTGTCGTGGTCAAAACTGCCATCAGTTTTCTTTGGAGCAGCCCAGTGGGACCAGCGGTGTTCTTCATCAATAATGAAGTCGTAGCGTTTGCCTTTAAGCTCTGTCTCCATAGCACGTTCTTCTTCTAAATCATCCAGGTATTTAAGAAAAAGCAGCCATGAGGTTTGTTCTGTGTAGTCCAGTTCCGAGGAGCAGCCAGCCTCTTTCCAGAGGACATCATCTATATTCTTGAAAGTCTGTTCAAACATTTTATTCCTTAGAAATCATATTAGGTAAGGGTAAATTCTATTTCTATACGCAGAAATCTATACCAATTATCATTTAATTATACAAGTCAGAAACTAAATAAACTAATCATTTTAATACATTATGTCAGGTTGGCCCCCTCATGCGTTAGTAAAATAGTAATTGTATCATCATAACAATATCATCCAATTAGGAGCAGTTATCCTTATCATCCAGTAGCACAACGCCATCTCCATAGTCCTATACAAACAGAATAACCATCATGCTCATGAATACTCCGCAGTATTCCGTGGGCGAGCGAGCATTGTTGGATGTTTATAGAGGCAACTTATCATTTCCATTATTCATCCTCATCATCAAGTAGTATAAAATCATCATCTTCCTCTTCTTCGGTTGTTTGACGACTTATGATTACATCTACTTTTTTATCTTCGATAAAACTAAAGATTGATTGGCACACAACTTGTTCAAAAATCATGTCTTCTTTTTCTAATTCTTTTCCTGATCTTATCTTTCTGGCTGTTTTCTTTATATCAACACCATACTTCTCTAGAATATCTCGACCCACTTGAGCTAATTCAAATTCGTTTTCTACGTTTTCTATTAATTCCCTTACATCAAGTTCAACTTCTATTATTTTCTCGTTTAGAACACCTTTGATGTCTACAAAAGGTTCAGACAGTGAAGCAATTTTTTTCATTTTTTTTATATCCTCAACAGCGGTTTCTAATGAAGGGATGACATCTTCTAATTTTTTACTCACAATCTCTAATGATAACTTGAACATCCTTTACCTCCCTATTATATGAAGTTCTAATTTCTATCTGTATACCATAACAGTACCACCTAAATCCATCACCCTATAAATTTACTCATGAACATATACTTAGGAGTTGATATGGTACAGGGGCATATTACATTGGATCTCACTCCCCCGTTTTTTAAATTTCTTAAACGGCGTGGCAGACAGTGCCTGTCATGTTAAATGCTTCTTCTTACATAATGCTGTCTAATTATCAGAAGTTGTAAACGGCACAACTGCCGATAATTCGCACTATGTAATCAGTAGCATTTAACCCGCCAGACCTGCCGACTATCTTGTCTGTATTAGCCACGATCACGGATTTACGTTTATTCGCTACCGCTATACAATCCCATCGTTACTGACTCACATAAAAACACCCATTCCATACAGGAACAATAACAAAGGGGGGGGCACGGTATAAACTGCTGTAGGGTGTTATGGCGTCTCACGGAAAGAGGTAAGAGAGACTTATTCGAAATTTCAGTCTGCTCTGCCCTGAATCATAAACTTAATACTTCATTAACAGGCCTTGGGAGAAATCCTGAGGCTTTTTTTTATGCTTAAAGGAGGAAACTGAATGACCAAAAAACAGAAAGGATTATATCGTGATGTTGAGGAATTAAAAAACATATTAGTTAAAGCCCTGAAGGGGCATAAGTTCAGGCTGGATTGTGGGCACCATATTACTTTTGGGCATCACCTTGGAAATGACATCACCATATACAATGGTAAGGAACTTACAGTGATATGTTCACAGTGCGGTTATTAGCCACCATAAGATAGAAAGGAGTAATTATTATGATTAAAGGAATGAATGTAGAAACAGCTCACCGTTATGTTAAAATCGTAGATGAAATAAATAACATCGTGAATAAAGTATATTCCCTTGCTTATATGATAAGTGTTTTCTCTGTAGTCGAGCATGGCGCTATCGATATTAATCCCGATGCACTGGGGTATCTCGGTAAAGAAATATCCAGCGAGGTTATCCGCATCTCTGAAATACTGGATGACCATTTCATATCTTTAGCAGAAGTTATGCTTGAGCTTGACGCTCTGGAAAATAATCATGAATAACCAGCATAAAAAAAACACATCACATAACTATAACATTCATCCATTCTAACTTACCAGTATCCGTATCCATAACATATACATCTCCCTTAACCTTCACAATTATACTCTACCATGACTCAGATGAAACGGCTGAAACAGTTGCTATTATTGGCCGAGAAGAGTGTGGAGCTTAGGGGATTCTTGGGCTTATAATATGAAGAGGATACCCCCCTCGCACATGAACAATCAAAATATTAGTAGCAGTAATATAATAACAATCATAAAGCAATCTATCCTGTATCGTCCAGTACCAGTACATTGTACCAACAGTCCAATACAATCAGAACAGTTAACATAGCTCATGAGTGCTCCATTGTGTTTCTGAAGGTGATTGATACTGGTACTGATATAGACTGGAGATTATTGCTGGATATGGATATTGGTATGTTACCTACTATATGATTTTTATTACTACTATGGGGATGTATTTTACGGTGAAAACACCTCCCAGGAGCTTTAAATTAGCCAGCATTCAACGAATGGCATTAAATCCATGCTTACCCCCGTGTAAAAAACTTTATCATAAGCGAAAATTAAAAATCCTATAAATTTATTGCCTGCGGGTACCTGGTATATGATGAGAGGGCATTTCTGGTATACTCGGATATAGCCCCCACCCTTAACTGTTTTTCTAATAAGATTAGAAACTGGACAGCGCAGTCCAACCTCTGATGATTCAAGATTTCTGTATACAACAGAGATATTACAACTGACATGCATGTATCCACATTAACCCTTTAACCAACAAGTAATAGTTTAGATAAACCCCCATAGGCGGAAGGTCTCACCACAGACCGACCGCCTATTTTATTGGAGGCTCACACATGAATATTCAACAATTAAATACTCTATACACTGAAAGGATTAACCGACTGGCACCATACATAAGGAGCATTCCTGATGAAGATAATCGACAGGAAGCCATGATTGGCGCATATAAGGCATTAATGAATGACACTAAAGGAACAGACAGCTTTCTCATAAACAAAGCTAAATGGGACCTCGCTTCAGCACATCGTAAAGGTCGCTCTGTCGATAATGCTCGCTGCAGAAGGAGTGATATAAAACTAATTAGCTACAATCAGCTTTCATCTGATGATGGAGTATTCGCAGAAGCTGTATCTGCCAATGGTGCTATACCTCTGGATGAGCAGGTAATAAACAAAATCTGCCTCGATATGCTGATTGACAATCTGACCTCTCTGGAAAAACGTATAGTTAAGTACAAAGTTCTGGAAGAAAGGAGCAATAAGAAGATTATGGAGTTGTTAAATATTACTAACGCAAAATTGAAGTCAATAATGTCAGAAATAAGGTTCAAGATTGAATTGGCATTTATTTAACTAATGATGTCTTCAAATAAAATTCTACGAAAGGAGGAGGCAATATGTATTTTGATGATTTTGACTGGGAAGACATGGCAATAACTGGCGCATTAGCAGAAGAATTATCAAATGAGAAAAAGAGGCGATCAGATTATGACCAGGAGCTTTTTGACCTGGACAAGGAAAATGAAGAGCTTGAAAATGATTTCTAAGAAAACGCTAACAATCTTACAAATGTTATTTTATAGGGCATAAACATAGTTTTGTTATTTTTTATATTGACAACAAAGTTATCTATGACTAATGTATCCCTACGCAAATAATTAAAAAGGATAGAAAAAATGGAAGCAAAACCTTATCAAATAAAAATGAACCCAAAAGCACATGCCAGGTTGAAGATGAGAGCAAGTCAGCTCCAAATAACAATCGGAGAAATGATTGAAAATCTCTTGGCATCTTTTGAGATGCGCTTAAAGAGAAATTGGGAAAATATAAACAATGACGGCTCAATCAGAAGTTTATCTGTTGAGGAAGAGCTTACCAGGCTGTTACTTGAAAAAGACTGTGAAGACATATCAGAAGAAGAATTTAATCGCCAGATAGAAACAGCGGTAGATATGGAAATAAGGCAACAGTGGAAACCAGAAATAAAAACAGGGACCATTAAAAAAGAAAATTAAAGAACGTTCTGAAATAATAAAAGGAGGAATAATATGAAAAGGTAGTAATAAAACAATGTTCACAATATTTATTATGGTTATGACCATTGTTTACACAAAATGGCATCAGCTATAAACCTTACTAGGCTGACATATATGTATAGCCCTTGTTCCTGGCAGGAATATTGCCTGGCACAAGTAAAAAAGTTAAAGGATCGATCATCAATATGACATGGATGACGACACAAATAGCCATTGAAAAAGAAAGAGGAAAGGAGGAATTAAGAATAAGTATAACTGTCTTATAACCACAGATACCACCATTCCATAGTTTCTCCTTTAGCCGAAACAAATTCTTACACGGCACACATTAACCTAATTAAAGCATCGAAGTCATAGGCAGACAAACCTATTGGATGCATTTGGTATGGAGGATTTATGGACTTATCAAATAATTATGAAAGAAAATCCGGTCAAAAAATCTTCTCGCATAAAGGAGATGGTAAAGTCGCAGTACATCCAGAGAGCTATCGGGATGTCAAAACAGAAATCATTTATAAACCAAAAGGGAAAGCAAGAGAATATAGCTCTTTAGCCCTTAATATTTACAAGGGCTGTACTCATGGGTGCCAGTATTGTTATGTGACAGACCATTCGCATACTGACTCAGAAAAATATTACAGCAATGCTAATCCAAAGAAACAAGTTCTTAAAAAATTAGAACGGGATGCTAAAAAACTATCAGGAATAAAAGATGTTCCAGATATTCTTTTATCTTTTATGGGTGATGTATATCAACCTGAAGAAATGAAGCTTGGGCTTACCCGAGAGTCCATTAAAATATTAAAGCAAAACAACCTTCCTTTTACAATTCTCACAAAAGGTGGCACCAGAGCGAAAAGAGATTTCAATCTTTTAGAAAATTATGACAAAGCTTCCTTTGGCAGTACGATTGTATTTACAACGCAGGAGGATGCTGACTATTGGGAGCCAGGGGCATCTAAGCTTGATGACAGAGTAATGGCATTACAGGAAGCTCATAATAGAGGGATCAGGACCTGGGTAAGCCTTGAACCAGTCATAGATCCGGACCAGGCCTTGGAGCTCATACAAGATATTTACCCATACGTAGACCATTGGAAAGTTGGAAAACTCAATCACTACCCTGAAATAGAAAATAGAGTTGATTGGCGCAAATTCAGGGATGATGTTTCGTCTCTACTTGATAATGTTGGCACTAATTATATGCTCAAAAACAGTTTAAGACAGGTGTAATATGATAGGAGGTACAGCAAATAATAAATTTAAAGCAAGAAAATCTTGGACACCTGCTGTGGGCTTTGCATATGGACAGGTTCTGTTATATGGCCCTGAAAATCTGTCTTTTAACTGGTGGGAAGATGCGCTTGAATTTGATGTATACAACTCAAAGTCAATACTACTACGGCTTATGGTTGATGCCATTTACAATGAAATTGCATCGGTTATTAAAGTTCAAAGTCCCTCACGCACAAAGGAAGTTATTAAAAATGTCCTGATAAATCTGTGGTGTTCCAGGTTGATGGATAGACCAGTGCGTTATTCTCGGGACAGGAACTGGTATTCCAGTCATAGAAGATATGGAAAGCTGTTCTTAAAGTACGAAAGGATAATACCTGTAATTGATGCCCTGGAAATCCTTGGATACATAGCACAGAAGGCAGGGATTTCAATTCCTGATAAAAATTTTGGCAGACAGACTCGCATGTGGGGCACATACAAGCTGTGGAGCAGGTTCAGTGATTTTGATTTGATGCAGACGCAAACATTCTTTTCTAAACCAGAGCCGGAAGAACTGATAATACTTCATAAGGAAGTTAAGAAAAAAAGCAAAAAGACCGGTAAGGTTAAAAAATACCAGGTCCCAATAGGGTATACAGAGACAAGGCAGACACGGAAATGGCGTGAACAGCAACAAGTAATCAATGACTATACCAGTCGACAGGTTATTTCTGTTAAGCTGGACGGTAAAATAGTAGTAAATAAATACTTCTTAATACAGTACTTGTATTCCAACATCCTGAATGGTGACATCAAATTAGGAACAGTATCAACATCCAATTCTTCAGCAGTATACAAGAACAATACCTATATACAACTTAATAGTAATCCTACTATTACTAGATTACTGTCATCCTATAACTCTCCATCACACATATACCAGAATAATACAATCCCTCTTCATAAATTACAAACAACCATGACGCAGATGAAACAGCCAAGACACTTGATTCCAGTGCTTATTCATGATTCTGCTCAAAAGGGCGCTGGTCTGCTCGGATACATTTTTAATGTTAGGTCAGAAGTAGCAGAAGCAACAACGGAAGCGGAAAGGCAGGCTATTTTAAATGAGGAATTCCGGTTGGAGGATATAGGCATTCAGGAACTTACCTTTACTTTGAATAGAGAACGCCTTCACAGGGTGTTTAACCGAGCATCTTTTAAGAAAGGAGGTAGGGCGTATGGAGCCTTACATCAGAATTTGCCAAAACAAATGAGGCAGTACATCTATATCAACGGAAGCCGTACAGTTGAAGTTGATTATTCGGCGTATCATATATTGATGCTGTATCACAGGGAAGGGATTGATTATACAGATGACCCGTACAGAGCATGTGGCGGTGATGATATGCGGAAGTTATTTAAGATTGTTGGATTAGTAGCTATTAACGCTGAAAATACAAAGAAAGCATACGGTGCCATTAAGGATGAGTTTAAGGATGCTGGAATTCCTATACCCAGTATCAAAAAACCTCTGGTGACCTTAATTGACACCTTTAAGAATGCCCATAAGCCGATTGGAAAGTATCTGTTTTCCGATATGGGTGCCACTCTCATGAATATTGATAGTGAGATTATGAATAATATCCTGTTGCGTTTGACAAGTAAGGATATTCCAGCTCTGTCAGTTTACGACAGTGTTGTAGTACCAGAGGTACACGCAGATTATTTGCGTGAGGTAATGGTTCAGGAGTATCAGGCCATTATGAAGTATGAGCCGAAGTTTTAATAACGGTTCAGGAGCACTCACTCCTTAAAATGAGCAGTCCTCTTTATTACAGGAGGACAAAAGCTGTGGATCAGTAATTGCTATTACTGGAGGCCTGGAATATGGCTATTAAAAAAGTAGAACGTGGGTATTGGACCCAGACAGAAGTTGCCGAACATTTTAGAGTTAGTAAAAGTACTGTCAAAAACTGGAGAGACAAAGGTTATTTACCTTATTTTCAGTTACCTGATTCAACCAGGGTATTATATCCTGATGAAGGGATTAAAGAATTGAGCAGAAGGTTTACACATACAGAAAAGGAGGTGTTGCCCCTTAAAACATCTAATTGCATTGAAATAATGAGGAAAAAGCCTGTTGTGTCGGTCAATCACAATGACGATTGGAGGATATAACATGACAAGTAAAAAATACCATCATTTATACAAAAGAGAAGGCACAGACATATATTATTTCCGAAAAGGTAGCATACGCTTCTCTCTGGAAACAACAATTGGCACGGAAGCAATAAGGAAAAGAGATAAGCTACTGGAAAACTATCGTTTATATGGGAAATTTACATTTGATAGCCAGCAGGATAGTAAAACTTTTGGCCAAATCGCCAAAGAATGGGCGAAGATACACGAGAAGAGGGTTAAATACTCTACCTGGAGGGATTACAAATCTGCCATGAATACTCATGTACTACCGGCATTTAAGGACATGGCTATTGAAGACATCGCATATCTGGATATTGAAGGCTTTAAGACAGATCTGGACTGTGGTTCAAAGCGGGTAAATAATATATTAGTCCCGATGCGGTCAGTGTTTAATCTCGCTTTTAAGCAGGGGTATATTAAAGACAATGTCATGGAAAAGGTTGACAACTACCCTGTTGACCAGCCAGACATTCATCCCTTCACTTATGAGCAAGTAGTATCAATACTGGAAGCGACTGATGAGTTTTATCGGCCTTATACTGCTACAAGATTCTTTACAGGGATGCGGGCAGGTGAGTCAGACGGTCTTGAATGGGCAGATTACAAAGAAGATATGAAGCCTAATCAAATGCTCCATATAAACAAAGCATTTGTATATGGAGAAGAAGGCAAAACGAAGACCAAGAAATCGAAGCGTTATGTTGACTGCATTGCCCCTGTTGTAAAAGCTCTTAAAAAACAAAAAACTCTAACGGGTAAGCAGAAGCATATATTTCTGACCAAAGACGGCAATCGTATTGACCCAGACCATTTCCGTAATGTGGTATGGACACCAGCTTTAGAAAAGGCAGGTTTGGATTATAGACCACCAATTCAGACCAGACATACATTTGCTACTATGATGCTTTCTGCTGGGGAGGATATTGGGTGGATTCAGAACATGCTGGGGCATTCATCATTACAGATGATTTATACCCGTTATTATGCCTGGATTCCCAAAAAGACCCGTAAAGACGGTTCCGCATTTCTAAAATCCATAGAAACAGAGCAGGTGGAAGTTGATATACCGGTAGAGAAAAAGAAGGGTAAAGTGGTCTCTTTGTTTGACAGAAATGACACAAAAACGACACACCAAAAAAAAAGACCAGCACTCAAATAAGCGCAAGTCCCTGATTTAATTGGTAGCGGGGGGCGGATTCGAACCACCGACCTTCGGGTTATGAGTATAATTAACCTGGATTGTCTAACTCGTCGAGATCACGTTAATTATCTATATTTTCAAAAAGTTATCAGGATTTATCCAATCAAAAATAATCGCAATAAATGAAATAATCGCAATAAAAATCGAAAAAAAGAGCCCCAAATGTGGCCCACTATTATGCATAGGCTTTTGGAATAATAGCGCAATATCTCAATAAATAACCACGATAAAGACCATCACAATATAAATTATTACTATACTATCTCGTCCACATTAAATATTCATAATTATAGAATGTTGGACGATAGGACGGTTTAGACGATACTTTTCTGTAACGATTGAGATAATCTCTGCTTGAAAACAATCAGGGATTATGGCAAAAATTATTTACTTGTCTTATTTATATTAAAATCTTTCTATATATCTATGAATTATATTTTATGAGGACTTTAAATCACCTATTAACCTACCAAGGAGTAATAGATGCGTAAGTTTCCCTAATATTACCTTACGGTTTGGGGTGACCCAGATCCGCCAAATAGAGATGAAGTCGAATCAGGGGTATATCATCCAGATTCAAGATATTCTCATTTTAGATCTGATTGCGGCGATATTTTCACAATATCAACCTTCATCATTTTAAAGACTATGGCAAGTAACTTTTATTACCTTTACATATTATTTAGGAGGTAGCAAAATTTATTTAGAAGTCCCCAGACAAAGATAAAGTGGATATACCGTTTTCAAAACCCACCCTGTCCGGATAGTTGGACCCAACGAATCCGGACAGGAGGTTCCAATGGTTCCGGAGAGGAACCAGTTTAAAGGTTTTTCCTAATTTTTATTGTTAATGCCATAAACTTCCCTCATGGATTTATCGTTATCTTTGTCAATGTACTGTATTTCTATGGTGTAAGAGTCATGAACAATCCGATCAAGAATGGCATCCGCTAAAGTTGATTCTGCTATTTTCTTATACCAGCCGGCAGGAGCAAACTGCGAACAGAAAATAGTAGATGCATTTTTATGACGTGCATGGATTATTTCCAGGAGATCCCTTGCCTCGGTTTCGATTAAAGAAACCAGCATCCATTCATCCAAAATTAAAAGCCTGTATTTTTTATACTGATTAACGACCTTCTTGAAGCACCCTTCGCCTCTGGCTATTGCAAGTTCCGCAAGTAATTCCGGGAGGCGGATATATTTCACAGTGTAGTGATGTTTGCATGCCTCCATACCTAATGCACATGCAATATAGGATTTCCCTGCACCGGTAGCTCCAAGAACCATAACATTGTGCTTATCAGTAATGTAATTACAGGTAGATAAACGATCAATAAGGCTTTTGTTGAGTTTCCTTCCTGAGCTGTAATTAATATCAGCAATAGAGGCTGAAGGTTGGTCAAAGGAAGCATTCCTTATCAACCTATGCAGGCGGTTGGTTTTGCGGGTGTCATATTCGATGTCCACAAGCATTCCGATACGTTCTTCAAAGGATAAATCATACATTGCGTTATCCTGTAACTGTGCCCGTAAAGCGTTGGCCATAGCGGACATGCGCATTTCAATCAATTTATTGATGGTTGCTGTATTTATCATGACTTTACCTCCTGTAGTATCTGGCGCCGCGGGTAAAGCCATGTTCATTCGTGGCTGAAGATTCTTTTTGTTTTTTATCTGGTACTTTATCCTGACCTGTAGTCAGTATGTTTTTGATTATCTTATAACTCGGATGAGGAGTATAAAATAAAGCCTTCTTACAGGCAGCTTCCAGACGATTCAGTGAGTATTTATCTGCCAGCTTTAAAATGCCCATACAGCTCTTATAACCCTGCTGTTCTATCTTATAGGAGTTAAATATGGATTTTATGGCAATAACAGTACTTGGGCCTATCTTTTCTGCCCATGATATGAAACGGCTTTTGTCCCATTTCAGGTATTTCTGATGATCTTCAGGCATATGAGCCTCAATGCTGCTGTACTGCCCTGGACGTCCATATAGGCGCATATGGGAACAGATTCGGGTGTTGCGGTAAAACACCTCAATAATGTTTTTCGTAAGCCTCACATCGACCTTTTGCTTGATATATTCATAAGGGACGGAGTATTGCATCTTATCTACAGATATATGATAATTGAACTGGACTGTGGCCTGTTTCCAGGTGGCAAGTTCATAGGAGGCAGCAGGTAGCGGTGCCATAAATGGCTTTTCTTCCTCAAAGAAACTGTATCGGCTGCCTTCTTTCTTTTGAAAAGCACGACGGTTATACCCGTTCAGTTTAAAGCTTATTTCCCTGTTCAACTCTTCCAGGGTAAAAAACTTTTCATTACGAAGAGCTGCGATAATCCATGCTGATACCACCTTTACAGCGCCTTCAGCATTAGGCTTGTCTTTGGGCTTTCTAACCCGCGCGGGAATCACTGCGGTGTCATAGTGTTCTGCCATTTCACGGTAGGTTTTGTTTATTACCGGAGTATACCAGTCGCTCCGTTCAACCCCTGTTTTAAGATTATCGGGAACAAGCATGCGCGTTGTCCCTCCAAAGAAATTATACATGTTAACGTGGGCCGTTATCCAGCTTTCCATATCCTGTTTGAAGAAGGCTTCTACGTATGTATAAAGGCTATAGGAAAGGACTCCTACAAAGATATATGCAGGGATAATTTCTCCCGTATCTCTGTCGATAACAGAAGCGGTATCACCTGCCCAGTCAACTTCAATAAGATCTCCCGGTTTCCTCGGGATATGCATGGTGGCACGCTTTTTTTCCGAATACTTCTGATAATGAAAACAGAACTGAGAATACATGAGGGGAAGTTCATTGCTCTGCCTGCATTCCTCACAGTACTCATTCCACAGAAGCTTCAATGTCACTCCGTTTCGCATCATTTCCCTGGCTATGTAATCATAATCAGGATGTTTACGTGATGGCTCTCTAGAGGTTTTTTCCGGGAATAGTTGCTTTTTTAGTTCTGCATCTGTGGTCTCAGCTTTTAAAGGCCATTCAATTTGTAGTTCCTTCGCTCGATTAATCACTTTACGTACGGTTTTTCTTGTGCATCCACAGCCTTTAGCTGTACTGCTTTGGTTGATCCCAAGACTATTGAGCCTAAGGATCTCTCGGTATTTGGTCATTTAGGTGACCTCCTCTATAATGAATTTACATCAAATCTTGATGTATTTGCTCATTATAGAGGCTCATAATTGGATGGGAACTACCCCGGATTGATTGGGACTTTTTACCGGAACGATTGGGTCCAATGGCCGGACTCATGGGGAAATCTGACACGGAATATCCAGATAAAGCGCAAAAATTATTTTTTTATGGACATTAATACTTCGAAATTAGGTTAGTTGCCATAGCTCGACACCGTTTTGACTGTTTACAACTATAAATATATAAAAAAAAGGAGTTAAAGAACCATTGGAAAGAGACAGTTTAAAAAAAGAAGTCAAAAACAAATTAAAAAACCTTAACAAAAAACAGATTGTTCATTTTGTCTGGCTCTGTGGCATGCGTGCACTCCCCTTTTTTTGTGGTTTTAAATTTAGTTTTTGGAAAGAGGAGGACAAAAAAAAACATATTTTTTCTATTTTTCAAGCATTAGATTTAGCAGCCTCTTTCGCCGACGCCGCCTCCTTTGATGCCGCCCACGCCGCTACCGCAGCCGCCTTTAATAATACTATAAAATTGGACTCAATTATTTTACAGGATTTAGATAATCCAGAGAGAAGTTCCAATACAAAATATTTTAATCCATCTGAATTTTATGGTGTGTTTTGGGATAATTTCCAGAAAAATCTTCAATCTGAGGAATGTGCTTATTGGGGTAAATTATTTGAACAAATTTTTTGCAACGATTTTGCTTTGGATCTAAAGGCTCTCCAGAGGCGTTTAAATGTTCCCGAGGAGATAAAAAAACAGGGCGCCGCAGCTGTAGCCATTTATTTGGAGGCATTAGAAAAAGGAGCCACCCGATTAAATGAAGCCAGAATCATTATCCTTGGAGACAAGGGAGCTGGAAAAACTTGTTTGGCAAGAAGGTTGATTAATCCTGAAGCACCAATGACAGACGATGATGAGAGTACTGCAGGTGTAAATACTCTGCCATGGAAATTGGAACAAGAAAATATCAATGTACGTATTTGGGATTTTGCCGGACATACTGTTACTCACGCAGTGCATCAGTTTTTCTTGTCGGAACGCTGTCTTTATATCATGGTCTATGACGGACGAACGGAAGAGCGAAACAGGCTTGAATACTGGCTGAATCATATGAGGAGTTATGGAGGTGAATCACATGCCATGATTTTAGTAAATAAACGTGATCGACATAGCGTAGACATAAACATTAATACTCTAAAGGAGAGATATCCTATTGAAGGGTTTTATACCTTTTCTATAAAAAGTGATAAGGCAAAATTGGAAGATTTTCGAAAAAAGGTTTCTACATATATCGAAGATAATCCCTCCTGGGAAAAACAGGAGATCCCTAGTAGCTACTATCAGGTAAAAGAGGCGCTGGAAGACTATTTTACTAAAGATGATAAAGAGAATGGTCGCGAACATATTACCATAGATGAATTTAACAGTATTGCTGAGCGATATAATGTTGAGAATACTGAAGAGTTGCTAAAAGATTTGCATTTTTTAGGTGTGAGTCTTTGGTATAAGCATATGGAAGATTTTGGTACATTGGTATTAAACCCTGAATGGATCAGTGACGGAGTTTATAAAATAATCAACTGGGTGAACGAAAAGAAAAGGCATTCCCTGGATCTAAAGGATTTTAATTTAGTATTTAAGGACGAGTTAGGCCGGTACCCTGAAGAAAAACACGAGTTTCTTTTCAGATTGATGAAACATTATGAACTTGCTTATGAAACAAATGAGAAAAAATGTTTGATCATACCGCATTTGCTGGGTGAGGATCGCCCGGCCTCTCTACCTGAGTTTCCAGTGGGTGAGAGTTTAATGCTGCGTTATAGGGCTGAACAGCCATTACCTCCTAATACCATTTCTCGATTTATAGTACGGCATAATCAAGAAATAAAGAAAGATAAAAGGGATTTTTTAGTTTGGCGGTATGGTGTTATTTTGAAGGATAAAAAAGAAAATATAGCCTTAGTGCGAGAAGAAGATCGTACTATAAGCGTTGCAGTAAAAGGGAAAACTAAATCAGATTATATTAGCACTTTAAGAGAAACTCTCAATGATCTTTTTAACAGCTATAAAAATAAAAAGCCTGAATTACAGTATAGAATAGAACGGTTTGGACTTATAGCTGATGAAGTGGAAGAAAAAAATCCTTTATGGTTATCTGACCGAAAGATTTTCAATCATTATAGAAGAGAAAAGCCTTACTATGATGATTTTACCAATCAAAATATACCTATGGTAGAACCAGTTACTACTTATAATATCAAAGCTGAAAATCTGATGATGGGGGGAGAAGGAAATCAATTTTTCGAGGATAATTCATTCCATAACACTTCTTTTGATTTCCATGACTTCAATATTAGTCTACAGGGCAACATCAATGAATTAGCCCAATTATTGTCTGAAGGAGGGGCTACTCAAGAAGCAAAAGGACTTGAAATTATTGCTCAGGCTTTAGAACAGGCTGAAAAGTGTGAAGGCAAAGAGGATGTTAAGAAAAAGGGAATAACAAACAGACTAAGACGCTTAATTGATGATCTGGAAAATAAAGGTTCAAGATTGCATAAAACAGTAAAAGGCATAAAAAATGGTATCAGCGTTGCACAGGATATCGCCCAAGGTTACAACGATTTGGCACAGTGGGTTGGATTACCACAAGTACCAGAACCTTTTCTAAGGAAAAATAAATAAGGATAAGAAAAAAGGATAGAGGTCCTCTCAAAAATATATTTTAGACGATTACTATCATAATAATTTGTACTATCGAAAAAGAATAGATTGCGATAAATAATTATCTGGTTATTCATCACCTAATTAGATTTTAATATTAGGGGAAAAAGAGCCTTAAATACTGCCTGTTTGTTATGGACACCCATTCGAACCTTCCGAAAAGTTATTGTTTTTTTAACCGTCCAACTAATTAGTCAACTCTCTTCCACATTATCATATATCATTTCAACAGCTTGGACGATAGGACGATCTTGACGGCACTTGGCTATCAATGAATACTTGTGCTATTAAGGTTCAACTTTTAAGCATACAATAACCTGTAAGACATTTTAGAAATATGAATTAAAAAAAATTCCAAATCTCCACTTGATACTCCTCCAAAATTCTGACCTATATATGCAGCTAAAATTTTAAACTCATGCTGAAAATGCTTAATCTCGAATTATCTGGGGGAATTCATTATGCACGACCTACATAACCATATTGAAGATTTTATATTTCATTGCCGTTATGAAAAAAATTTGTCATCTAACACTATCAAAGCCTATCAAATTGATTTATCACAATTTTCATCTTTTATTATTTCTATGTCAGGGTTTACTGGCCTTTCAGAAATAGATAAATATTGCATTAAAAGCTACATCAAAAAAGTATCGGAAAATAATAAACCTAAAACTGTCAAAAGAAAAATAGCGACACTGAAAGCATTTTTTAATCATTTGGAATTCGAGGAGATCATTGATCTTAATCCATTCCATAAGATTAGAATAAAGATTCATGAAGGCAAGCAGCTTCCGCGTACTATTGATAGAAAAATTATAGACAAGCTTTTCACTCATCTTTACAGCCTGAAGGATAATTTTCAGAAGAAAGATAAATATTCATTTAATGCAATCGTCCGAGATATTGCAGTTCTGGAGTTATTATTTGCAACAGGTCTTAGAATATTTGAATTATGTAATTTAAAAAAGGAAAATATTCATCTTAAGGGAAAATATGTAAAAATTTCCGGGAAGGGCAACAAAGAGAGAATTGTCCCTATTTGTTCTTCGGAAACAATAGACGCTATTAAAGAATATTTTAATCTTTTTAAAAGTATTATCCTGCAGAAAGAATACTTTTTTCTCAATCGTCTGAACCATAGATTATCAGAGCAATCTGTCCGCTTCATGATAAAAAAATATTCATCCGCGTTAAAAATAGATGAAAACATCACACCTCATATGTTCAGGCATTCAATCGCAACAATGCTCCTCGAAAATGGTGTTGATATACGCTACATTCAGGATTTCCTAGGACATAGTTCAATAAGTACCACACAGATATATGCTAAGGTTAACCGTGAGGCCAGCAGGAGAATCCTTAATAAAAAACACCCAAGGAGAAATATGAAATTTACTGATTAGCCTATTGTTTATGAATAGATAATTCCAATCATTCTGAATGCAGGATAACTATATATTATGGTTATAGCCAGAACCATTGCAGATGGATTATCTATTAGCAGAGTTTTTTTAGGAATAGCATTTATTTTATTATCACAGTCAGGTACTGACTATTTCTCAATATCTGTTTGGATTCTAATAATCGCTCAGTTGACAGACCATGCAGATGGATTTATAGCCCGTAAATTCACAAAGCCAACCTTGACAGGCTATATGCTTGATAGCCTTGGAGATAAAGTTTTTTATGTAGCCGTGATTATAGTCTTTAATTCCCAAGGCATTTACGACATGATGTTATCTTGGGCTTTGATTACAAGAGAAATAACACTTTATATTGCTAGAATATGTAATATGGAAAAAACAAAAAAAGTAAAGACTATTCACATTTATTCACGTTTACATGGGTTATTCATTAGAGTATCTTTTGTTTTTGCCATGATCAGCCTATACCAACTCAATTTAGGAACCTCAAACGATGTGTGCTTATTACTTGCAAATATTTCAGGTTGGTTCGCCTTTTTAATTGCAATGGTTGGGTTGTTTTTTTTTATGAGGCTATAAATAATGCACTAAACCGTGTTATTTTTTAAATAGATAAATTGATTATACCTGCACAAAGGTTAATATTTTTTTTATTTGTAGTGACAATGATATTGCAAATGCCATCAATTTAGTTACACGTATAATGTTTAGTGAATATTTGGTGAAAGGGTAATATCCAACTTCATTGATACAGTATTTGTATATTTCAAAATTATTACCTTTATTTGATTTTGATAATTTTTGTTTGTATGTATTTAGTATTTTATTTCTAGCTTGTTTTAAATATGTTGAGGAACTATGAAGCATGATCGTGTTGCCGAGGAAAAGCGATATTGTTAAGAGAATATAAATTATAAGTTGTTCAGTTGTAATCTCTTTTGAAATAAAAACAACTGAAGATACTTCTATATAACAAATCGAGATGATAAGGCTGAAATATATGTGAGCATCTCCAATAAATGAATAGCCTCCACATTTATCATTATGCAAAATATCAAACGGCAAAATATTTTTTCGGTTCATCTCCTTAATAATTGTTACTAGTGTTAAAGTAGAAAGCAATGTTGCGAAAGCAAAAAAAGGTAGGATGATAACCCATGAAATAAATAAATGTATGCGGGTACAGTAGAAACCCCATTTATATTGAAAAGCATCATATGTAATTTGCCCCCATTGATTTACTGTATTTCCTGAAAAATGATGCCAAAAATTCGAAAGCCAAAAAAGGAGGCCAATAAGAACAAAAAAGAAGAACATAAATTTTGAGCGTTTTTTCATGCATATATTATTTCGAAACTTCGCAATATTTTTGTCCACTATTCGGCTTTGTTCTTTTGTAAGATCTAAATTATTCTTAAATGTTTGTGTTGTATCTATGTATTTCCTTAGAAAAAATAAAAACGTAATATCCCCTAAAAGAAAGGTTAAAATTGCATAGTGTTCGGATAAACCTATTCCGTTTTGTATTCTCCAGGTGCCATCAATATTAGCTGCTATCATTAATAATAACCATTCAAGGCATGATATGAGGACTCCCCATTTTAATAGCCACCCAGAGCTATTATTTAAAAATGAATCAAGAATAGAAATTCGAAAGATAATTAATATATTTTTATACATCATTCACATTCAGGTTATTTTAAAATGAAATTGTATAATATTAAAAATATTGATGATCCAATCTATAAAAAAAAATACAAAATTTTGGAAAAAGAGAAAATCATGATATTAGGTTTATTTCTCAAATATCATTTTCTTCTACCATTAATAGTTAAGACCAGAAAAGATGAGACTATCCTTGATATAGGTTGTGCCAATGGTTTTTTCATAAAATATTTACTTCGAAAAGGTTTCACAAAACTATTTGGAATGGACTTGGAAAATCATCTATATGAGGATGTTGCCAAGTCCAAGCACGTTACTTTTTTTAAAAGTTCAATTATGGCTCCCAATATATCTGCTATAGGCGAATTTGATGTAATTAATATCTCTGGTATGTTGCATCATTTACATCCTGACGAAATAATTACTGTGATACCTATTTTGAGTACGCTTTTAAAGCCTACAGGAACTCTTTATATATATGAGCCTAATAGGTTTTCTATTATAGGGAAGGTTTTTTATAAACTCTTGCTGCCTATTATCTCCCCATTGCTTTATCGCCTATCAGAGTATGAGAACGATATTCAAAAATCATTTTGTAGGAAAATGCCAAATTTTATTAAACATATGCAATCTCAATTTAATATTATTTTATATTCAAATAAATTTTTCTACTTTTCTATAATTGCAAAGAAAAAACCATAATATATAGTTATCCTGCTTATTGAACTATGTCCTAGGAAATCCTGAATGTAGCGTATATCAACACCATTTTCGAGGAGCATTGTTGCGATTGAATGCCTGAACATATGAGGTGTGATGTTTTCATCTATTTTTAACGCGGATGAATATTTTTTTATCATGAAGCGGACAGATTGCTCTGATAATCTATGGTTCAGACGATTGAGAAAAAAGTATTCTTTCTGCAGGATAATACTTTTAAAAAGATTAAAATATTCTTTAATAGCGTCTATTGTTTCCGAAGAACAAATAGGGACAATTCTCTCTTTGTTGCCCTTCCCGGAAATTTTTACATATTTTCCCTTAAGATGAATATTTTCCTTTTTTAAATTACATAATTCAAATATTCTAAGACCTGTTGCAAATAATAACTCCAGAACTGCAATATCTCGGACGATTGCATTAAATGAATATTTATCTTTCTTCTGAAAATTATCCTTCAGGCTGTAAAGATGAGTGAAAAGCTTGTCTATAATTTTTCTATCAATAGTACGCGGAAGCTGCTTGCCTTCATGAATCTTTATTCTAATCTTATGGAATGGATTAAGATCAATGATCTCCTCGAATTCCAAATGATTAAAAAATGCTTTCAGTGTCGCTATTTTTCTTTTGACAGTTTTAGGTTTATTATTTTCCGATACTTTTTTGATGTAGCTTTTAATGCAATATTTATCTATTTCTGAAAGGCCAGTAAACCCTGACATAGAAATAATAAAAGATGAAAATTGTGATAAATCAATTTGATAGGCTTTGATAGTGTTAGATGACAAATTTTTTTCATAACGGCAATGAAATATAAAATCTTCAATATGGTTATGTAGGTCGTGCATAATGAATTCCCCCAGATAATTCGAGATTAAGCATTTTCAGCATGAGTTTAAAATTTTAGCTGCATATATAGGTCAGAATTTTGGAGGAGTATCAAGTGGAGATTTGGAATTTTTTTTAATTCATATTTCTAAAATGTCTTACAGGTTATTGTATGCTTAAAAGTTGAACCTTAATAGCACAAGTATTCATTGATAGCCAAGTGCCGTCAAGATCGTCCTATCGTCCAAGCTGTTGAAATGATATATGATAATGTGGAAGAGAGTTGACTAATTAGTTGGACGGTTAAAAAAACAATAACTTTTCGGAAGGTTCGAATGGGTGTCCATAACAAACAGGCAGTATTTAAGGCTCTTTTTCCCCTAATATTAAAATCTAATTAGGTGATGAATAACCAGATAATTATTTATCGCAATCTATTCTTTTTCGATAGTACAAATTATTATGATAGTAATCGTCTAAAATATATTTTTGAGAGGACCTCTATCCTTTTTTCTTATCCTTATTTATTTTTCCTTAGAAAAGGTTCTGGTACTTGTGGTAATCCAACCCACTGTGCCAAATCGTTGTAACCTTGGGCGATATCCTGTGCAACGCTGATACCATTTTTTATGCCTTTTACTGTTTTATGCAATCTTGAACCTTTATTTTCCAGATCATCAATTAAGCGTCTTAGTCTGTTTGTTATTCCCTTTTTCTTAACATCCTCTTTGCCTTCACACTTTTCAGCCTGTTCTAAAGCCTGAGCAATAATTTCAAGTCCTTTTGCTTCTTGAGTAGCCCCTCCTTCAGACAATAATTGGGCTAATTCATTGATGTTGCCCTGTAGACTAATATTGAAGTCATGGAAATCAAAAGAAGTGTTATGGAATGAATTATCCTCGAAAAATTGATTTCCTTCTCCCCCCATCATCAGATTTTCAGCTTTGATATTATAAGTAGTAACTGGTTCTACCATAGGTATATTTTGATTGGTAAAATCATCATAGTAAGGCTTTTCTCTTCTATAATGATTGAAAATCTTTCGGTCAGATAACCATAAAGGATTTTTTTCTTCCACTTCATCAGCTATAAGTCCAAACCGTTCTATTCTATACTGTAATTCAGGCTTTTTATTTTTATAGCTGTTAAAAAGATCATTGAGAGTTTCTCTTAAAGTGCTAATATAATCTGATTTAGTTTTCCCTTTTACTGCAACGCTTATAGTACGATCTTCTTCTCGCACTAAGGCTATATTTTCTTTTTTATCCTTCAAAATAACACCATACCGCCAAACTAAAAAATCCCTTTTATCTTTCTTTATTTCTTGATTATGCCGTACTATAAATCGAGAAATGGTATTAGGAGGTAATGGCTGTTCAGCCCTATAACGCAGCATTAAACTCTCACCCACTGGAAACTCAGGTAGAGAGGCCGGGCGATCCTCACCCAGCAAATGCGGTATGATCAAACATTTTTTCTCATTTGTTTCATAAGCAAGTTCATAATGTTTCATCAATCTGAAAAGAAACTCGTGTTTTTCTTCAGGGTACCGGCCTAACTCGTCCTTAAATACTAAATTAAAATCCTTTAGATCCAGGGAATGCCTTTTCTTTTCGTTCACCCAGTTGATTATTTTATAAACTCCGTCACTGATCCATTCAGGGTTTAATACCAATGTACCAAAATCTTCCATATGCTTATACCAAAGACTCACACCTAAAAAATGCAAATCTTTTAGCAACTCTTCAGTATTCTCAACATTATATCGCTCAGCAATACTGTTAAATTCATCTATGGTAATATGTTCGCGACCATTCTCTTTATCATCTTTAGTAAAATAGTCTTCCAGCGCCTCTTTTACCTGATAGTAGCTACTAGGGATCTCCTGTTTTTCCCAGGAGGGATTATCTTCGATATATGTAGAAACCTTTTTTCGAAAATCTTCCAATTTTGCCTTATCACTTTTTATAGAAAAGGTATAAAACCCTTCAATAGGATATCTCTCCTTTAGAGTATTAATGTTTATGTCTACGCTATGTCGATCACGTTTATTTACTAAAATCATGGCATGTGATTCACCTCCATAACTCCTCATATGATTCAGCCAGTATTCAAGCCTGTTTCGCTCTTCCGTTCGTCCGTCATAGACCATGATATAAAGACAGCGTTCCGACAAGAAAAACTGATGCACTGCGTGAGTAACAGTATGTCCGGCAAAATCCCAAATACGTACATTGATATTTTCTTGTTCCAATTTCCATGGCAGAGTATTTACACCTGCAGTACTCTCATCATCGTCTGTCATTGGTGCTTCAGGATTAATCAACCTTCTTGCCAAACAAGTTTTTCCAGCTCCCTTGTCTCCAAGGATAATGATTCTGGCTTCATTTAATCGGGTGGCTCCTTTTTCTAATGCCTCCAAATAAATGGCTACAGCTGCGGCGCCCTGTTTTTTTATCTCCTCGGGAACATTTAAACGCCTCTGGAGAGCCTTTAGATCCAAAGCAAAATCGTTGCAAAAAATTTGTTCAAATAATTTACCCCAATAAGCACATTCCTCAGATTGAAGATTTTTCTGGAAATTATCCCAAAACACACCATAAAATTCAGATGGATTAAAATATTTTGTATTGGAACTTCTCTCTGGATTATCTAAATCCTGTAAAATAATTGAGTCCAATTTTATAGTATTATTAAAGGCGGCTGCGGTAGCGGCGTGGGCGGCATCAAAGGAGGCGGCGTCGGCGAAAGAGGCTGCTAAATCTAATGCTTGAAAAATAGAAAAAATATGTTTTTTTTTGTCCTCCTCTTTCCAAAAACTAAATTTAAAACCACAAAAAAAGGGGAGTGCACGCATGCCACAGAGCCAGACAAAATGAACAATCTGTTTTTTGTTAAGGTTTTTTAATTTGTTTTTGACTTCTTTTTTTAAACTGTCTCTTTCCAATGGTTCTTTAACTCCTTTTTTTTATATATTTATAGTTGTAAACAGTCAAAACGGTGTCGAGCTATGGCAACTAACCTAATTTCGAAGTATTAATGTCCATAAAAAAATAATTTTTGCGCTTTATCTGGATATTCCGTGTCAGATTTCCCCATGAGTCCGGCCATTGGACCCAATCGTTCCGGTAAAAAGTCCCAATCAATCCGGGGTAGTTCCCATCCAATTATGAGCCTCTATAATGAGCAAATACATCAAGATTTGATGTAAATTCATTATAGAGGAGGTCACCTAAATGACCAAATACCGAGAGATCCTTAGGCTCAATAGTCTTGGGATCAACCAAAGCAGTACAGCTAAAGGCTGTGGATGCACAAGAAAAACCGTACGTAAAGTGATTAATCGAGCGAAGGAACTACAAATTGAATGGCCTTTAAAAGCTGAGACCACAGATGCAGAACTAAAAAAGCAACTATTCCCGGAAAAAACCTCTAGAGAGCCATCACGTAAACATCCTGATTATGATTACATAGCCAGGGAAATGATGCGAAACGGAGTGACATTGAAGCTTCTGTGGAATGAGTACTGTGAGGAATGCAGGCAGAGCAATGAACTTCCCCTCATGTATTCTCAGTTCTGTTTTCATTATCAGAAGTATTCGGAAAAAAAGCGTGCCACCATGCATATCCCGAGGAAACCGGGAGATCTTATTGAAGTTGACTGGGCAGGTGATACCGCTTCTGTTATCGACAGAGATACGGGAGAAATTATCCCTGCATATATCTTTGTAGGAGTCCTTTCCTATAGCCTTTATACATACGTAGAAGCCTTCTTCAAACAGGATATGGAAAGCTGGATAACGGCCCACGTTAACATGTATAATTTCTTTGGAGGGACAACGCGCATGCTTGTTCCCGATAATCTTAAAACAGGGGTTGAACGGAGCGACTGGTATACTCCGGTAATAAACAAAACCTACCGTGAAATGGCAGAACACTATGACACCGCAGTGATTCCCGCGCGGGTTAGAAAGCCCAAAGACAAGCCTAATGCTGAAGGCGCTGTAAAGGTGGTATCAGCATGGATTATCGCAGCTCTTCGTAATGAAAAGTTTTTTACCCTGGAAGAGTTGAACAGGGAAATAAGCTTTAAACTGAACGGGTATAACCGTCGTGCTTTTCAAAAGAAAGAAGGCAGCCGATACAGTTTCTTTGAGGAAGAAAAGCCATTTATGGCACCGCTACCTGCTGCCTCCTATGAACTTGCCACCTGGAAACAGGCCACAGTCCAGTTCAATTATCATATATCTGTAGATAAGATGCAATACTCCGTCCCTTATGAATATATCAAGCAAAAGGTCGATGTGAGGCTTACGAAAAACATTATTGAGGTGTTTTACCGCAACACCCGAATCTGTTCCCATATGCGCCTATATGGACGTCCAGGGCAGTACAGCAGCATTGAGGCTCATATGCCTGAAGATCATCAGAAATACCTGAAATGGGACAAAAGCCGTTTCATATCATGGGCAGAAAAGATAGGCCCAAGTACTGTTATTGCCATAAAATCCATATTTAACTCCTATAAGATAGAACAGCAGGGTTATAAGAGCTGTATGGGCATTTTAAAGCTGGCAGATAAATACTCACTGAATCGTCTGGAAGCTGCCTGTAAGAAGGCTTTATTTTATACTCCTCATCCGAGTTATAAGATAATCAAAAACATACTGACTACAGGTCAGGATAAAGTACCAGATAAAAAACAAAAAGAATCTTCAGCCACGAATGAACATGGCTTTACCCGCGGCGCCAGATACTACAGGAGGTAAAGTCATGATAAATACAGCAACCATCAATAAATTGATTGAAATGCGCATGTCCGCTATGGCCAACGCTTTACGGGCACAGTTACAGGATAACGCAATGTATGATTTATCCTTTGAAGAACGTATCGGAATGCTTGTGGACATCGAATATGACACCCGCAAAACCAACCGCCTGCATAGGTTGATAAGGAATGCTTCCTTTGACCAACCTTCAGCCTCTATTGCTGATATTAATTACAGCTCAGGAAGGAAACTCAACAAAAGCCTTATTGATCGTTTATCTACCTGTAATTACATTACTGATAAGCACAATGTTATGGTTCTTGGAGCTACCGGTGCAGGGAAATCCTATATTGCATGTGCATTAGGTATGGAGGCATGCAAACATCACTACACTGTGAAATATATCCGCCTCCCGGAATTACTTGCGGAACTTGCAATAGCCAGAGGCGAAGGGTGCTTCAAGAAGGTCGTTAATCAGTATAAAAAATACAGGCTTTTAATTTTGGATGAATGGATGCTGGTTTCTTTAATCGAAACCGAGGCAAGGGATCTCCTGGAAATAATCCATGCACGTCATAAAAATGCATCTACTATTTTCTGTTCGCAGTTTGCTCCTGCCGGCTGGTATAAGAAAATAGCAGAATCAACTTTAGCGGATGCCATTCTTGATCGGATTGTTCATGACTCTTACACCATAGAAATACAGTACATTGACAAAGATAACGATAAATCCATGAGGGAAGTTTATGGCATTAACAATAAAAATTAGGAAAAACCTTTAAACTGGTTCCTCTCCGGAACCATTGGAACCTCCTGTCCGGATTCGTTGGGTCCAACTATCCGGACAGGGTGGGTTTTGAAAACGGTATATCCACTTTATCTTTGTCTGGGGACTTCTAAAT